>NZ_CP180489.1:0-3172500 GCF_047758505.1 Pseudomonas sp. CP4
ATGATGATAGAGGTGGTGAGATAACCGGAGATCACGAAGAAGATATCCACGCCGATAAAACCGGACGGGAATAAAGTCAGCCCTGCGTGAAATATCAGCACGAGCAGCACAGCGACAGCCCGCAGGCCATCGATGTCGGCCCGGTATCGAAGACCTGCGCTGTGCGATTCACAGCTGGCGGCCCCCAAGGACCGCGAGGCGTCGAATGCCTCCTTGTTATCGAACGCGTTAAACATCGCGCGCAATGGCTTGCGCACAAAATCGATGGGCCGATTGAACATTGACTATCCTTGGCAGACTTATTCGAGCGAGCGACCATTAGGTGCGGCTGCGTAAGCACGGTTCCATAGAACGGCAAAGTATAGAGATTTTCTTACAACGGCTCTGATCGGCTTCGACCTGCCCGCTCTTTCGCAGAGGGTGCGTGAAAAATCAGGACTGAATCGGTTTGCGTCCTGACACAAATTGGCTCACATCGTAGATCCCCGGTGTCGAGGCATGCCCCGGTGTCACCAGCGATCAATAAATGCTTTGTCTTCGGCTGTGATCTTCACCGCCTGCGCGAGCGAATAGGCGTCCCACTGCTGTTCAGTGCGCGGGCCGATGATCGTCGAGGTCACCGCACTGTTGTTCAGCACCCAGGCAATCGCAAACTCGACCATGCCGACGCCGTGCTGCTCGGTGTACTGCTGAATCTACTGAGCAATGCGCAGCGACTCCACACGCCATTCCGTTTCGAGAATGCGCTTGTCCTGACGCCCCGCGCGGCTGTTGGCGTCCCGTGACACATCGGGTGTGTACTTGCCGCTGAGTACGCCGCGAGCCAAGGGGCTGTAAGGCCACGCCAAGGCCGTAGGTTTGCGCGGCGGTGATCTGCTCGGTCTCGGCCTGGCGGTTGACGATGTTGATCAGCGGCTGGCTGATTCCAAGGCGATCAACGCCGAGCTTGTCGGCGATGCGAGTCACCTCGGCGATCCGCCAGCCGCGATAGTTCGACAGGCCCCAGTAGCGAATCTTGCCCTGGCGAGTGAGATCGCCAATCGCCGAGACACTGACTTCCAGCGGCGTGTTGTGGTCTTCGTGGTGGAGGTAATAGATATCGACGTAGTCAGTGCCTAGCCGCGTGAGGCTGGCTTCGAGCCCGTTGAGAATATGTTTGCGGCTCAGACCGCTGCGGTTCGGCACACCGTCTACTGGGCCGAAACCGACCTTGGTCGCTAGCACTCATTCGTGGCGATGGCGGGCGATCGCTCCGCCGACGATTTCTTCGGAACGGCCATTGGTGTAGACGTCGGCGGTGTCGATGAAATTGATGCCTTGATTCCAGGCCTTGTCGATGATGCGCAGCGAGTCTTCGGCGCTGGTCTGCTCGCCGAACATCATCGTGCCGAGGGCGAGCGTGGAAACCTGCAAGCCCGAGTGGCCCAGTGTGCGGAGGCTCATACCGAAATCCTTTTGTCGGTGGGAAGGGGTTAATCAAAAACCAGAAGCGTGCGAAGCGGCAAAATGATTTGTCGCACGGGCACACAAAAAACCCGGCAGCAAGTGCAGCCTGTAACCATTCATCGGCACTGTCAGATCTGACAGTAGGCAGCAGCAGGGCCGCTATGGCCTGATCGAGATCGTCGGAGTGGGTCAAAAATGGCCAATATCACGCGCCCGATAAGGAGCGATTATGACCTTTCAACATGTCGATCAAGATGAATCATCTTTGGCTCTCTATCCACCACAACTTCCTGACAGCAACAAATCAGTGGCTGGCGCGGATTGTGGTGTTGCAATAGCGTTCTATGATCTTAAGCCAAATGGCGCCAAGGTCATTGTGGACTCTTATATCGGTCAAGCGCCGCTGGACACTGTCCAGCTCAATTTGAACGACGAGGAGAACATCGCCAGTAACCAGACGCAATCCACGGATGATTCGGTGGTGCTTTATATACCCAAAAACAAGCTGCGGTCGGATCCCGGCTATCTCAACAAGCTGACGTACACAGTCATTCGAAGTAGCAGTAACAAGGGCACTTCGGAACCACCGTTAACGATTTTATACAACGCCATTCGGCCCGGCATGGTCGACGAGATCGAGAATGACGAAGGGCACTCCGAACTTGAACTTGAGTTGCCTCAAGACGTGATTGACGACGGCATCGATGCTGAACGGGCAGCGCAGGGGGTGCAGGTTTACTTCTCCTACCCTTACTGCCGGGCCTACGACAGCATTCTGCTCAACTGTAACGGGCATGATGTATTGCGCGATGTACAACCGGACGAGGCTCCCTTATCACCTACCAGCGTTCCAACCCGGCTCGGTCTGTTGCTCGATAAAGCCGATTTCGAGGCTGCAGGCGATCATCCTCGATTTTCTTTCGCCTATACGGTTCGCGACCAAATTGGCAATGGTGCCGATTTGAGTTCGCCATGGTCGGCAACGATTCACGCCGTTGTCGACCTTGAGGGCACACGTATGGCCGCTCCCGATATTGCCGAAGATCCGGATGATCCGGATGACGCGCCGGACACCATTGACCTGAACAAACTGGGTTCCAAGGATCTGACCATTCAGGTGCATGTACTGGAACCTCTCTGGGCCATCAACGACATTGTCCGAGTGAAATACACAGCCACACCAAAAAGCGGGCCCGTTGTCGCCCATACAGTTGACCAGCCTGTCAGCAGGCTTCCTTTTGTGCACAGGTTGATGATTCCCAATGTCAAGGTCATCGGTGACAGTGCAGTCGCTGTACTGTACGAGCAAGTGCGTGGAGGAACCGTTAATGCAAGTTCGAAAAATAGGCGAGCACTAGTGATTGTGAAGCCCGTCATTCTGGCGGTGAAAAATTCATCCGGAGCGGACGTGCAGAACGGCGGCACGGTTTCGGACAATAAAGTGGTGTTGTCGGGGTCTGCGCTGTCGGGGATGGTGTTGCAGCTTTTTGATGGCGAGCGGTTCATTGAGGAGATTCAAACCGGAGCGAACTATAAGTGGCAGAGCAAGCTGCTACCGATTGCAGTGGGGCAGCACAGCTTTACTGTGAAGGAAAAAACCGGGAACCAATTTGAGTCGGACACCTGGCGGTTTGAACGATTAGTGCTGAGCATTAACCGGACGCAGATGAAGCTGGCTGGATTTTCGGTGAAGGTACCGCAGTGGCCGAAAACCGGGGAGGACTCGATCGGCAATACGGATATTCGCATACCGTCGGGTGGGGTTCCGCCGTATGACTATGCATCTTCGGATCCGTTGACTGCACCGGTGACTGAGGCAGGTAAGGTGACGGGGCTCAAGCAGGGTGTCGCGACGATATATGTTACAGATCGGGAGGGCGAGACAGTCAGTTACCTGGTGGCTGTTACGAATGTTTTTAGGTTGCAGATCAGCGACCAGACGCTAGGTCATGTTGAGGCGGAGGCTTGGAGGAATTCATTAGGTGGACGGCACACTTATGACACAGGCTTTCGAAACGATATTCTTCTAGTTTACTCGCCTCCGATTCGGACATCACACGTTTGGACATGTGCCACCTTTGGCCGATTTGGGGGGTTTATGTCCTCTGTTTATGAATTCCGAGCCACGAACGGATCTCCTCTATTTTTAGCATGGTGTCTTGTACCTATTTGAATGAGCTGCTGTTTGATGATCGGCCCCCCTTTCCCCCTCGCCCCGTGGGGGAGAGGCAGATGAGGGTGAAAAAATCTACAGGACACCACGAAACCAAGCCGAACCCCCAAATAGAAAACGGCCCTGAAAAGGCCGTTCTTGATCACGCCAAAAGCTTAAACCCGCAACGCCCGCGTCATCCGCAACGCCAGCAGACTCCCGCCAACGATCACCGCCGCCAGCACATACAACGCCGCATCCGTCGAGCCAGTACTGTCCTTGACCCAACCAACCAGGTACGGACTGAGGAACCCCGCCATCTGCCCCATCGAGTTGATCAACGCCAGCCCACCAGCCGCGGCGCCTGCGCTCAGCATCGCCGTGGGCACCGGCCAGAACATTGGCAGGCCAGTCAGTGCGCCCATGGTCGCGATGGTCAGACCGAGAATCGCAATCGCCGGATTCGCTGCGAAATTCACCGCGATCACCAGCCCGACAGCGCCCATCAGCATCGGCACCACCAAGTGCCAGCGGCGTTCCTTGCGCAAGTCCGCCGAGCGCCCGACCGCCAACATGAACACCGCCGCCAGCAGATACGGAATCGCACTCAGCCAGCCGATCACCAGGTTATCGCTGAAGCCGAGGTTCTTGATGATTGACGGCAGCCAGAAGTTGATCGCGTAAACGCCGCTTTGAATGCAGAAGTAGATCAGGCCGAACGCCCAGATCGCCGGATTCTTGAACACCGCGAGCAGCGAGTCGGTGGCGGTTTTCGGTTTGTTGGCGAGGTCTTCGGCGTGGTCGGCTTCGAGCACCGAACGTTCGTGGGCGGTCAGCCATTTGGCATTGGCGAAGCTGTCGCTCAACAGGAAATACGCCAGCGCACCGAGGATCACGGTGGGAATGCCTTGCAGCAGAAACATCCATTGCCAGCCGGCCAGGCCACCTTGGCCAGCGGCGAAGTGGTTGAGGATCCAGCCGGAAAACGGGCTGCCGAGCAGACCGGAGACCGGGATTGCCGACATGAACAGCGCCATGATCCGGCCACGGCGGAAGGTCGGGAACCACTGCGAGAGATACAGCACAACGCCCGGGAAGAAACCGGCCTCAGCGGCACCGGTGAAAAAGCGCAGGGTGTAGAACTCGGTCGGGGTGGTGACGAACAACAGGCAGGTCGACAGCGTGCCCCAGGTGATCATCATCAAGGCAATCCAGCGGCGTGGACCGAAACGGGTCAGTGCCAGGTTGCTCGGCACACCGCACAGCACGTAGCCGATGAAGAAAATCCCGGCGCCGAGGCCGTACACGGTCTCGCTGAATTTCAGGGCATCGAGCATCTGCAGTTTGGCGAAGCCGACGTTGACCCGGTCGAGGTAGTTGAACAGGTAGCAGATGAAAATGAAGGGAATCAAACGCAGGGTGATGCGTTTGTAGACGGCGTTTTTACCGTCGTCGATGGTCTGGGTAGCTGCGGCGCTCTGCGACATAGCGGCTCTCTCTTTATTATGATTTTTTGCGATGCAAAGGGTAACGTTGATCGCCCTGAGAGTCTCGGCCACCTTTGGCCGGATTGTCTTTGTGCCTGAGCACAGGGTTTGCCGCCAGACCCTGTGCGGCTGAACAACCGCTAGTGCCTGAAATGAAGGATTGCCGCCGCTATGTTCGAACTCGATCACGACCTCGCTCAGGATATCGTCGACCGGGCCATGGCCATTTTGCCGTACAACGTCAACGTCATGGACAGTCAGGGCCTGATCCTCGGCAGCGGTGAACCGGAGCGCATCAACACCCGTCATGAGGGCGCGCAACTGGTGCTGGCCAACGGGCGCGTAGTGGAAATCGATGCGCAGACGGCGGTGCACCTCAAAGGCGTGCAGCCGGGTATCAATCTGCCGCTGCTGCTCGATCAGCGCTTGATCGGCGTACTCGGCATCACCGGGGAGCCGGAGCAACTGCGCACTTACGCCGAACTGGTGCGCATGACCGCGGAAATGCTCGTCGGCCAGCGCAATCAGCAGGCCGAGCAACAGTGGCGACGGCAGCGTTGCGATGATCTGCTGGCGTTGCTGTTGAGCGAGGCGGGGGATTCGCCGCGCCTGGTCGATGAGGCGCAACAGTTGGGGCTCAAGCCGCAACTGACGCGGGTGCCTTATCTGTTTGAACTGGGGCTTGAGCACGGCCCGGGGCAAACCGTCGAGGCACTGAGTGCGTGGCTGACCTCGCGTTACCCCGACAGTTGGTGCGTGAGTTCGGCGAAGTCTTCGCTGTTGTGGTGTCGCCCGGCGAGCCAGCAAGTGGAGCATGACCGCCTGCTGGAAAAACTCGATGGCCTCGGCTGGAAGATTCTGCGCATCGCCGTCGGCGGGCAGGCGGAGGGGCTCGCCGGGTTGCGTCGCTGTTATCGGCGGGTCGGCGACTTGCTGGCGTATGGTCGTGACGTGTTGCCGAATTCGAGACTGCTGACGCTCAATCGTTATCGCTTGCCGGTCATGCTGTGGCGTCACCGCAACGATGATGCGCTGGACGAGTTGCTCAAACCGCTGCGCAAGGTCATCGCCAAGGACAGCAACGGCCAGTTGCTGGCGACCCTGCGCACTTGGTGCGAGCACGACGGGCAGAGCCAGGCCTGCGCCGACGCGCTGGGCATTCATCGCAACAGCCTGCGTTATCGCATGGAACGGATTGCCGAACTGAGTGGCGTTGATCCGTTGAAGCTGGACGGGATGCTGGCGTTGTACCTGGGGGTGCAGCTGTTGCCGCAGACTGATCCATTGACATGAGTTGTCCTTGCGGCCGCCATCGCTGGCAAGCCAGCTCCCACAGGTTAGGAGGCGTTCATAACTTCCATATCCACCGCAGAACCCTGTGGGAGCTGGCTTGCCAGCGATGAGGCCGGTACAACCAACACATATCTTTTGTGGAAATGAACAATAAACGCCGACGCCACTTGTGCAGCCGACCGGCGTCAAGGCGCAGGCCGACTGGCAGCATGAACGCCACTGCAACCGGAGAATTCCCATGAAGATCGTCATCGCCCCCGACTCGTTCAAGGACAGCCTGAGTGCCCAAGGCGTTGCCGAAGCCATTGCCCTCGGACTGGCCCAGGTCTGGCCGCAGGCGACGCTGATCAAATGCCCGATGGCCGATGGCGGCGAAGGCACGGTCGAGTCGATTCTCGCAGCCTGCGAAGGTGAATTGCGCCGCACCCGTGTGCGCGGTCCACTGGGCGCGCCGGTCGATGCTGCCTGGGGCTGGCTGCCGCACAACCACACCGCGATCATCGAAATGGCCGAGGCCAGTGGACTGCAATTGGTCCCACCGGGGCAGCGCGATGCGTGCATCAGCAGCACTTTTGGTACCGGTGAGTTGATTCGTGCAGCGCTGGACGCCGGCGCGCAGCGGGTTATTCTGGCAATTGGCGGCAGTGCGACCAATGACGGCGGTGCCGGGGCGATGCAGGCGTTGGGCGTGAAGTTACTGGATGGGCAAAATCAGCCGTTGGTGCCCGGTGGCCTGGCCTTGGCGCAACTGGCGCGGCTGGATCTGAATGGACTTGATCCGCGTCTGGCCAATGTGCGTTTCGACATCGCCGCTGATGTTAACAATCCGCTCTGCGGCCCCCACGGCGCGTCGGCCATTTTCGGCCCGCAGAAGGGCGCATCGCCCGCGCAGGTTGAGCAGCTCGACCACGCGCTGGGGCACTTCGCCGAGCTTTGCGCGCAAGCATTGGGCAAAGACGTGCGCGATGAACCGGGCAGCGGTGCGGCGGGTGGTCTGGGATTTGCCGCCAAGGCTTTTCTCGGCGCGCAGTTTCAGGCTGGCGTCGAGGTGGTGGCGGAACTGGTCGGGCTCGCTGACGCGGTCAAAGGTGCGGATCTGGTGATTACCGGCGAAGGCCGCTTCGATGCGCAGACCCTGCGCGGCAAAACGCCGTTCGGTGTCGCGCGAGTTGCCAAACAATACGCCGTGCCGGTGATTGTGATTGCCGGGACCTTGGGCGAGGGCTATCAGGCGCTCTATCAGCACGGCATCGACGCCGCGTTCGCCGTGACCAGCGGACCGATGACTCTGGAACAGGCCTGCGCCGAAGCACCTCGACTGCTGGGTGAACGCGCTACCGATATTGCTCGGGTCTGGCAACTCGCCTCAGTCTGAAAAATATTTACCGCAGACCCGAAACCTTCCTCAAGCCTGGCCGATACAACGGTCAGGCGCACACAAAACCACAACTCAGTGCCGCCGGACTGTCGCCCGCTATGGGCCAGTGCTCACGGCATGGACGCTCGCAGTTTCTTTCTTTCGAGAGTCCGACCATGTCCCTGCGTAATCTGAACATCGCGCCCCGTGCTTTCCTCGGTTTTGCCTTTATCGCCTTGCTGGTGATTGTCCTCGGCGTGTTCGCCGTCAGCCGCATGACGGTCATTCGTCAGGCGTCGGTCGACATGGACACCAACCAGTTGCCAAGCGTGACCCACCTCAGTGTGGTCACGGAAAACGTCCTGCGCATGCGCATTCTCTCGTTCCGCGTACTGGTCAATCGCGAACCGGCCAGCCTGCAAGAGGCAGAAACCCGCATCGCGGTGTTGGTCGACAAGGTGCGCAAAGCTCAGGCCAGCTACGCTGCGTTGCCGGCAGACCCTGAAGAGCGCGCGGTCTTCCAGACGTTTTCGACGACGCTCGATAATTACCTGCAAGCGCAGAATCAGATGATCGAGCTATCGCGCAAGGGCGATCTGGAAGCGATGCGCGCGTTGATCAACACGCGCATCAAGGAGGGCACCGATCAGATGGGCGAGCAGCTCAACAAGCTGATCGGCATGAATACCGCCGGGGCCAAAGCGGCAGCCACTAAAGCCGGTGAAAACTACGACAGCGCCATCACCGGGATCATCATCGTTGCCGTGATCGCCGCTTTGGCCACCGTGCTACTCGCCTGGTTGCTGACCCGCAGCATCGTCACGCCGCTCAACCGCGCCGTGCACGCTGCGCAAACCATTGCCGGCGGCGACCTGAGCAAAGCCATTGAAGTCGACGGCAAGGACGAACCGGCGCGCCTGCTCGAAGCCTTGGCCGCGATGCAGACCAACCTGCGCAAAACCATCGAGCAGATCGCCGGTTCCGCCACGCAACTGGGCGCCGCTGCCGAGGAACTTAGCGCTGTCACCGAAGAAGCCTCCCGTGGCTTGCAGCAGCAAAACAACGAAATCGAACAGGCCGCCACTGCCGTCAACGAAATGACCGCTGCGGTGGAAGAAGTGGCGCGCAACGCCGTGTCGACTTCCGAGGCCTCCAATCAGTCGACCCACGCCGCCCGCGAAGGTCGCGATCAAGTGGTGAAGACCGTCGACGCGATCCAGACCATGACTCATGACGTGCAGAACACCGCGCAGATGATCGAAGGCCTCGCGGCACAAGGGCGTGACATCGGCAAGGTGCTGGACGTGATTCGGGCGATCGCCGAGCAGACCAACCTGCTGGCACTCAACGCTGCCATTGAAGCTGCGCGTGCCGGCGAGGCTGGCCGTGGTTTTGCCGTGGTGGCTGACGAAGTGCGCGCCTTGGCCCATCGCACCGCGCAGTCGACTCAGGAAATCGAAAAAATGGTCGCCGGCATCCAGAACGGCACCGGTGAAGCGGTTTCGTCGATGCAACAAAGCAATCAGCGCACCCAGTCCACGTTGGAAATGGCCCGCGCGGCCGGCGTGGCGCTGGAGCAGATCACTCAATCGATTCACCAGATCAACGAACGCAACCTGGTCATCGCCAGCGCGTCGGAAGAGCAGGCGCAGGTCTCGCGCGAAGTCGATCGCAATCTGGTCAACATCCGCGACCTCGCCACGCAATCGGCCGCCGGCGCCAACCAGACCAGCGCCGCGACCCACGAATTGTCGCGACTGGCAGTGGATTTGAACGCCATGGTGGCGCGTTTCGTGATTTGAGATACGGTGAAGGCTGGAAACCGCGCTAACAGGAGACGTACATGCGCTATTCAGCCTTGACCCAACGAATCGCCGGGGAGGGTGCCGCTGCCTGGCAGATTCACGACCGAGCGCTGGAACTGCGCGCCGAGGGCGTCGACGTTTTGTTGTTGAGCGTCGGCGATCCGGATTTCGATACGCCGTTGCCGATCGTCCATGGCGCGATCGACAGTCTGCTGGCCGGTGATACTCATTATGCCGACGTACGTGGTCGGTTCGAGCTGCGCAGGCTGATTGCCGAGCGTCATCGCCAGCGCAGTGGTCACCGCGTTGATCCTGATCAGGTGATTGTCTTGCCAGGCGCGCAATGCGCGGTGTATTCGGTGGCGCAATGTCTGCTGGATCCGGGTGACGAAGTGATCGTCGCCGAGCCGATGTACGTCACCTACGAAGGTGTGTTTGGCGCCTGCGGTGCCAAGGTAATTGCGGTGCCGGTGCGCCCGGAAAACGGTTTCCGCGTCGACCCGGCCGATGTCGCCGCGCGCATTACCCCGCGAACTCGCGCCATGTTGCTCAACAGCCCGAACAATCCCAGCGGCGCGAGTCTGCCCTTGCCGATCTGGCAGGAACTGGCGGCGCTGTGCATTCGCCATGACTTGTGGCTGATCAGCGATGAGGTGTACAGCGAGCTTTTATACGAAGGCGAGCACATCAGCCCGGCGAGCCTGCCGGGCATGGCCGAGCGCACTGCGACGATCAACAGTCTGTCGAAATCCCATGCGATGACCGGTTGGCGCATCGGCTGGATGATCGGCCCGAAACCCTTGGCCGAGCATCTGGTGAATCTGTCGCTGAGCATGCTCTTCGGTCTGCCGGATTTCGTACAGAAGGCCGCACAAGTGGCGCTGCAAAGCGATCTGCCGGAAGTCACGCAGATGCGCGAGGAGTATCGCTTGCGCCGCGATCTGGTTTGCGAACGTTTGTACGGTTGCCCTGGGTTGCAGCCGATTTGCCCGGATGGCGGCATGTTTGTGATGGTCGATGTGCGCCAGACTGGGCTTGGCGCTCAGGCATTTGCCGAGCGATTGCTGGAGGGTTATGGCGTGTCGGTACTGGCCGGCGAAGCGTTCGGGCCGAGTGCGGCGGGGCACATTCGTATCGGGCTGGTGGTGGATCGGGTCAAACTGGCGGATGCCTGCGCGCGGATTGCGTTGTGTGCGGTGCAGCTATTACAGGCGCGCAGTGCCTGAGGGGCTTGCATTGCCTGCCCCGGGCTGCATTCCCACGCTGAGCGTGGGAACGATCAGTACGCAGAGCGTGGGAACGATCAGTTTAGAGGATTCACCAGATTCACCGGCCGCTGCCCATTCAACGCCGCCAACAGATTCTCCACCGCACAGCGCGCCATCGCTTCACGCGTCTCGTGGGTCGCCGAGCCCATGTGCGGCGTCGCCACCACATTGCTCAACTGCAACAACGGCGAGTCATGATTCAACGGCTCGCGCTCGAACACATCCAGCCCCGCCGCGCGAATGCGCTTGTTGCGCAACGCCTCGATCATCGCCGCCTCATCAACCACCTTACCCCGCGAGATATTGATGAAGATGCTCTCCGGCCGCATCAGCGCAAACTGCTCGGCGCCGATCAAGCGTTCGGTCTGCGCCGTCAGTGGCAAGGTCAGGCAAATGAAGTCGGCCTGCTGGAGCAACTCTTCAAGGCTGCGATATTGCGCGTCGAAACGCTCCTCGACCGCCGGTTTGCGCGACTGGCTGTGGTAGATCACCGGCATGCCGAAACCGAAATGTCCGCGCTGGGCCAAGGCTTCGCCAATGCGGCCCATGCCGATGATGCCCAGCGTTTTGCCATGCACATCGGTGCCGAAATGCGCCGGGCCGATGTTGCGGCTCCATTGCCCGCCACGCACCATGTTGGCCAGTTCGACCACGCGCCGGGCAGCGGCGAGGATCAGGGCGAAACCAGTGTCGGCGGTGGTTTCGGTGAGCACATCCGGAGTGTTGGTCAAGAGGATCTGGCGCCGGCTCAGATACTCGATGTCGTAGTTGTCGACACCCACCGAGACGCTGGCAATCGCCTCCAGTTGCGGCGCCAGATCCAGCAGCGCCGCATCGAGTTTCAGGCTGGCGCCGAGCAAACCGTGGGCGCGGGGCAGGGCGTCGCGCAGCTGCATGAGGCCGTCGGCGTCGAGGCTTTCGATCAGCGTCACGTCAAACTGCTCTTGCAGGCGCGCCATCAGCGCGGGCGACAGTTTCTTGTACAACACGACCTGTTTTTTCATGGCAGAAAGTCCTTTCAGGAATGCGCCGGCACACGCGGTGTGGCGGCTGCTTTGGCGACGACGCGATCACTGGCGCCGGGCTTGAGGAAAATGGTCAACACCACCGACAACAGCAACGCGCCGCTCATCAACAGGTACGAGGCACCGGGCGAACCGGTGGAGCTGTTCAGATAGCCCACCAGATACGAACCGCCGAACGAGCCGAGCGCGCCCATGCTGTTGATCAGCGCCATGGCGCCACCGGCAACGTTGGCCGGCAGGATCTCCGGAACGATGGCGAAAAACGGCCCGTACGGCGCGTACATACAGGCGCCGGCAATCACCAGCAGCGTGTACGACCACCAGAAATGTTCGGCGCCCAAGGCGTAAGAGCCATAAAACGCAATCGAAGCGATCAGCAGCGGCGGCCAGACGAAGCGTTTGCGCTTCTGCAACTTGTCCGAACCCCACGACACCGCGAGCATGCCGATGACCGCCGCCAGATACGGCAGCGCCGACAGCCAGCCAGCCTCGATCATGTCCATCTGCGCGCCGGCCTTGAGGATCGACGGCAGCCACAACACGAAACCGTAAACGCCGATGCTCCAGCAGAAAAACTGCAGCGCGAGAATGATCACCTTTGGCGAACGGAAAGCCTCGGCGTAGTTCTTCACAGCCTTGATGCCGACCTGCTCTGCGGCGAGGGCGCTTTCCAGATCGTGTTTTTCCTGGTCGTTGAGCCACTTGGCCTGAGCCGGGCGATCATCGGCCAGACGCCACCAGATAAACGCCCACAACACCGCCGGCAGACCTTCGATGATGAACATCCAGCGCCAGCTGAAATGCTGCACCAGATAACCGGAGACCACCGACATCCACAGCATCGTCACCGGGTTGCCGAGGATCAGAAAAGTATTGGCCCGCGAGCGTTCGGCGCGGGTGAACCAGTGGCAGAGATAGACCAGCATTGCGGGCATCACCGCCGCTTCGACCACGCCGAGCATGAAGCGAATGACGATCAGCCAATAGGCGTTGGATACCACGCCAGTCAGCGTGGCGAGCCCGCCCCAGAGAATCAGGCTGACGAAAATCAGCTTCTTCACGCTGTGCTTTTGCGCGTAGATCGCGCCGGGTACCTGGAAGAAAAAGTAGCCGAGAAAGAAAAGCGCGCCGAGCAGCGAGGACAGGCCCGGTGTGATCATCAGGTCTTCAGCCATCCCCGATGCGGCAGCGAAACCGTAGTTGGCGCGGTCAAGATAGGCCAGGCTGTAAGTGATGAACACAATCGGCATGATGTACCACCAGCGGCGGGCGGCGAGGGTTGCAGTTTTCATCGGAGTGACTCCTGAGCTTGTTGTTTTTGTCGCAGCAGGTTCAAAAATTTGCGTTGCCTAGGCAGGCCTCTTCGCGAGCAGGCTCGCTGCCACAGGGGATTGCATTCCAAATGTGGGAGCGAGCCTGCTCGCGAAGGCGGATTCAAATTCAACCGATAATTCCTGGCGGGTTGGGAGGCCCTCCATATCCCCACGACTCTGCACCGCACGACTGCCAATCCAGTTCGCCCGCTGCACTGCCTCGGCAAAACTCTGGTGCTCGAGCAGGGCACTGATCATCCCCACCGCGAAGCCATCGCCCGCGCCCACGGTATCGACCACGTTGGTCACCGGCACGCCAGCGACAAAACCCTGATCCAGCTGCGTGCGGTAATAAGCGCCTTCTGGCCCGAGCTTGATCGCCACCGCTTCGGCGCCCTGATTCAGGTAAAACGCAGCGATGTCAGCCGGGTCATCGAAGCCGGTGAGCAAGCGGCCCTCGCTTAACCCCGGCAACACCCAATGGGCGAGGGCGGCGAGGCGGTTGATCTCGCGGATCATCTCGCTTTCGCTGGCCCACAGGCTTGGGCGCAGATTCGGGTCGAATGACACGCTGCGCCCGGCAGCGCGCATCCGGGTCATCAGTTCGAAGGACATTTCCCGAGTGGAAGCTGACAGCGCCGGCGGAATACCAGTGGCGTGGAGATGGCGGGCGCTCAGCAGGTTGTCGCTGATGGAATGCGGCGACAGATGACTGGCCGCCGAGCCACGGCGGAAATATTCGACCTGCGGGTCGCTGCCGTCGTCGTTGCGTGATTTGAACTGGAAGCCGGTCGGGTGCTGTTCGTCGACTTCGACGTGGCTGCAATCCAGACCTTCCTTGATCAGCGTCTCAACCACAAAGCGCCCGAGCGAATCGTTACCGACCCGGCTCAGCCACGCGACGTTGAACCCCAAGCGCGACAAGCCGATCGCGACGTTGCTGTCGGCCCCGGCAATACGTTTGTGAAACCGCTCGACCTTGGCCAGATCGCCAGTCTGCTCAGCGACCAGCATTGCCATGGTTTCACCGAAGGAAAGAATATCGATCTCAGACATGAGCTGGCTCCAGGCGCGATTGACCAAGGCGGGCGAGGGCGGCGACGTGTTCGCGGGTCAGCTGCACCAGGTCATCGCCTTGCAGCGGGTATTCAGCGGCGCGCATAACGCCTTGGTCCATGTGCCGCAGCAGTTGTTCCCACAGATGCAGGTCGCTGATGGCCGGCGGTACCGCGACCAGTTTGCCGTCGGCGCGGCGCGCAACGGCTTTGCAATGCACGTAACCGACATGACGACCAAGCGCGCGGGCGGCGCTGGCAGCGGACTGGTCCTGCCAGTGCCAGTTGCCAATATCGAAAGTCATCTTGATCGGCAAGTTGTGCTGCTCGACGGCGGCGAAGAAACGCTGGAACGGCTCGATTCGCCCGCCGTGCAAGGTCTGGTCGTTCTCCACCAGCAGTTGCACCGGGCTCTGCTTGAGTCGCTCGGCCAGGGCCTGCAAATCAGAGTTGTCAGTGAAATAGCCGAGCGACACCTTCAGCCATTTCGAACCGAATGCCTGCGCCTGTTGCAGCGCGGTAATCAATTCGGGATTGGGTTGCGCTTGCCCTGCCAGCCACAGTTCGGTGGGCGACGAATAGATGCTTTGCAGGCCCTGGGCCTGAGTCGCTTGAGCCAGTTGCGCAGGGTTTTCGCGGGTCAGCAACTCTTCGCGCCACTCGATGCGATTGGCGCCGGCTGCCGCGAGTACCTCGATAAAAGAATCCTGGCCTCGCTGGCGCACAAGCTCTGCACCGTAGCTGGACAGACTGATGGAAACGGCTGGTTTATTCATTGTTATTGACCTCTGAAACCGGTTTCATTTTTGTTCAAAAAAATATTAGGTGGTTCTGTGGTGTCCTTCCGGACATCTTAGCGAGCAGACGCCGCCAATCCCTCGGGTCGACCCCCGCTCAACCAGCACCGGTGCAAAATCCACCACCCGCGCCACCTCGTCATCCCCACGCAAGCGCTTGAGCAAACACTCGAATGCTCGCGCGCCAATCTCTTGTGTCGGCTGCGCCAGCGCGGTAATCCCGCTGCCCACCAACGGATACCAATCCAGATCATCCAGAGCGATCAGCCCGACGTCTTCAAACAAACGCACACCCAGTGCGCGCACTGCATGAGTCGCCGCCAGCGCTGCAACGCCATTGGCGCAAAACAGCGCTTTCGGGCCATTACCGGGTGTGTTTAAAAAGGTTTGAAGTTGCGCGTTCAGATCATCACCAGTCTCAACCACCGCACCGGTCAATCCTGAGCGCTGCGCGATCCGTGCCTGAAAACTGCTGACCCGCTCGATTCGCGAACTGGTGCCGTCAAACGGTTCAGTGACCAGCAAAAGATCGCGATATCCGCGCTGCTCCAGATGCGTCAGCGCCATCTCCACAGCTTGCGGGTTGTTCAGCCCGACCATATCGCTGTCGAGCCCCTCAACCTTGCGATCCACCAACACCATCGGCATCTCGCGTCGCAACTCGAGTAGTTCGTCCCGGTGATGGCCCAGCGTATTCACGATCAGCCCTTCGATGTTGTACGAGCGCAACAGCGCCAGATGCTGGCGCTCCTGCTCGTCATCGCGGTCGGTGTTGCACACCACCAGGCTGTAGCCGTGCGCACGGCAGGCGGTTTCCACCCCGTGCATTACAGCAATCGAATAAGGGTTACGGATATCGGCCACGAGCATGCCGATCAGGCGGGTTCGCCCGCGTTTGAGACCGCGGGCCATTTGGTTGGGGCGATAACCGAGTTCGTCGATGGCGTGCTCGATGCGTAGGGCGATGGCATCGGAGAGCAGAGCGCGGTCGTCGCCGATGAAACGCGAGACGCTGGCCTTGGACACGCCAGCGTGTTCGGCAACGTCGAGCATGGTCACGCGGCTGCGTTGGGCGGCGGAAAAATCATTCAATTGGTTAGACCTTGTTTTTGGAATATCGCGTTTTCACGGCACCAATGCTGTTGAAACCGGTTTCAGCAGACACTATCCGACCTGATGCCGTCAACCTTACAAATGCAGCTGAAGCAGTTACGAGAAAATGGTTTTCCGACAGACGGTCGACTTACCTGTCAGATCTGACAGTAGGCATCTTTCCAATACGGGAGCTTAATTTCTTTCAGGCCAAGATGACCAGCCAGTGAGAAATTCCATGCCGATCGAAACGCCAATTACCTCAAGCAATTCATCGAATCCCGGTGTGCTTCTGAGCCTGCCAAGGGTCGAAGGCGTCGATCCGCTTGACCCGGCCGGAACATTGCCGCCGGACGCAAAACAGGTGGGCATCGTTTGTATTATTGACCGCTGGCCGAATTTTCCTGTTTCAGGCGTGCGTAAAGACCGTGTTGAAATTTTCATCGTCGGCAACCCTGATTACATCGCATTTGCCGAATATGGGGCTGCGGACGATGCGCCAGAGTTTCGTATTCCAGTGATTCCCGAGAAACTTCCGGATGTGGCTACGTTTGAGCTTTTGTACACGGTACGTGCGATCAACCCTACTACGTCGCCTTCACGACGTCTGACTTTTGCGATAGTTGCGCCGCCGCAACGTTTGAAGGAAGTTGCTTTTCCCGATGCGGATGGTTGGGGGTATATCGGATGTTACAAGAACCATCCCGATGATCCGGAAGCCTTGTTTATCTGGGAAGGGGTACGTATCGAGATTCCTTTCGATGACTTGTTTCAGCGTACGGATGTCCTCAGCCTGGATTGGCAGGCATGGGATTCTTTAAACGGGTCGGGAAACCCTTTGACACAGGTGTTTAACTTTACCGAGGTTGTGACAGATGTTGTGTCTAAGGAGCCGGTCAAGATCGTAATCAAGCCATTTGCTTCACATATAGAACCCATGGAGGAAAACGATTCGGCCACAGTGAGTTACCAGCTATTGCGCAACGGGGTACCCATCTTTCGCTCGTTTACCGGGCTGGTGAAGGTAGACAGGAAAATTCCGGGAAAAAGCAAGTATTGCTCGGATTCAAGTTGGATGAAGTGATCAGGGCGTAACAGTAGCGGCGATATTACGACTGCAGTTGGCGACGTCCGCCATTGTCGAAGATGCATGGATCAAAAAACATTTTCTACGCAATGGAGAAGGCACATGACAAGTATTCAAGCAGCGGACTCAAGCACACAAGCGGGAAATCTGGTCGCACCTACCCCGGAACTGCCAGACGGGCGCGGTGCAAACAAGGACATTATTCCGATAGCTGCGATTCCAGTGGGCGCCCCGCTGACACTTATGGTCAAGACCAATGTGTGGTTGAACCCCCACAATGGGGATCAGATTGCCCTTGATGTCACGCGAACCCAACCTCCGGCCAATCCGTTGCCGACAGATTTCACGCGGCTGCCCCGGGTAAGGCTGGGTGACGTGGCCAGCCGTCCTGTAGATTTTCCGATTACTGTGCCTACCGGATATCTGGGTGAGAATGCAACCCCGGACGGACCGACGCCGATCTGGGTTCGTAGCGTTCTGTATGAGCGGGGGCTCAACCCGCTGACCGGTCCTGTGATGCAGTTTTTTATTGACCGTACTGGTGCCTGGCAAGCGAAACCTGCACAAACAGGTACAAATCCGGGGCAGACCCCTGGCGCCAGGACAATTCCGCCAGCTACGTTTCCAAATGCCCCCGGCGATCTGGATGACACATGGGCGAGTCAGCCAGGTAACGAAGCGGGATTGCAGGTAGAAATTGATACAAGCTACGCCAACGTTCAGCCGGATGACACGTTGACCCTGTACGTGGCAGGTACACGTACCAACCCTCCGCAGGTGCCCCCTTTTTTCAGCGGACCGATGCCCACCGGTGGCAAGCTGTCCATCCCGACTGCAGAGCTACGCAAGGTAACGAGCGGACGGGCGTTCATCTGGTTCATCATTACTGACGCTGCTGGCAACCAGAGCGCATGGGGCGTGTATTTCAAAAACGTACGCTTTCTGCCCCTTCCTAAACTGGGGGTCATTACCGTCCCGGCAAACGAAGATGGTCTGATCGATTTGAAAGATGCACGTGCAGGTGTGAAGGTAAAAGTCAGCCGGTTGGTAGATACAATCGGCACCGACGGAGTGAGCCTGACATACGGCACTCAACCAGCCCAGGATCTGCAATTCAACGCACTCACGGAGCTGGAGTTCACCATTCCTTGGTCAAGTCTGAGCAAACAATACTTTGATAACCAGACGGGTACGAATTTCGAGTTGGACGTGGACGTCAAAGCTGACTTGATGCGCGGAGGTTTATCCATCGACGATGGAACAACGACTGTAAAAACAGATTTCTCGACGCATCCACCTTATACAGTCGACCCGACGAACCCGCCCCCTGAGGTTAATCCCGAATTCCGCAAGCTGATCGTCCGCGGACAGGCCCCTGTCACGGATAACGTGCTCGGCCCTCATGATGTCGATCAGACAGCCAAGGCTCACATCGATGTATCGCCTGTCACAGCCGGAACGACATTCCCCGATCCCGAACCGGGCGATCTGGTCACTCTGAAGTATCTCGGGAATCAAGGCGAAATTATTGTTAATTCAATTGCAATGGATGCATCGAATATCAACACGGTCGTTCAGATAGATTTGCCGTATAGCGTTGTCGGTCCGGGTGGCATTGGACCCAAACAAGCTTGGTGGACATATGAAAACCCGGCTCGAAATAATTCTCAAGATTCGGAAAAAGAGACGGTGACTGTCAATACAGTAGTTATTGTCCTCGATAAACCGGAATTTCAACGTCCACCGACCGATGGCACCGAGTACCCAAACATTATCTGCGAGAGCTTGGCGGGGAAGGATCACGTTGCAAAGTTCATGATCAAGCCCAATGATCATTTCACCGATGGGATGGACATTACATTCAATTGGCAAGGTTGGCATGACGATGCTTATACAGTAGATGCGCCGGCCGATACCGTGTTTAGTGATACACGTGCTATTACTTTGGCAGAACTAACGGCAGGGATGATCTGGGAAGTGCCGTATACACCTTTTATTCGCAAACTTCCTCGTCCTCCTGCTGACACTCCTGATCCAAGCGATTTTTATGCGGGCTATGTGAAAATCTGGTACTCCACACCGACTGTGTCTTCATCGGAAGTTGAAGAAATGGTTGTTTACTTGCTCAACGGCGACTTCCTGTACTGCGAGTCGGAACCGGGCTGGGATCCCGCGCCTGCTCCTTAATCGGCAATCGGTGTTACTGCATTGCCGGGAGAGCCAGCCTCTTCCGGCAACGAATTTCATTGGCGGTGTAAGAAATATCTCGAAATGTCGCGGGTGGGCGATTAAGCCCACCTACTAAGAGGAGTAGTCCTACAGAGAAAGTCCGGAGTAGCAGGTATTCTCCAGCGCCGTCTACAACGGTCGTCTGATGGAGCATGTATGCCTGAACCGTCTTTCTTCCGTCCCGATAAAATCAACGAGAAGTGAACATGACGTTAGAAAAATGCTTGGGACCGACAGTTTTAAAACTCACTGGCACGCTCTCTTGCGCAGCATTGCTGATTGCAATATCCGAGACGGCCTTTTCCCGAAATCTCAATCCTGGCGAAGTCGAAACCGTATCCGTCGGTGCTACGCCAGAAGCCTGGTTCATCCCTGCCACGGCCACGCTCAACCTCAATGGTGGTGACGCGCTTGACATTGTTGTCGGCGGTGGGACGTTAAACGCGATTTTCGCCAACACTTCACAGATTGAAGCCTCAAATGCCTTCGTGACTCTGGACGGAGCGACGGTGACCGGTAGCAATTTCGACACTGCGCTGAGTTTGACCGACAGCTCGGCAGTTGTATCCGGCAGTACGCTGTCCAGCGATGGCAGAGCAATGTTGCTTGCGCGCGACTTGAACATACCCGTTGGCTCAACGGCGACCGTCACTGGCAGTACGCTGACAGGCGGTTTTTCGGGTGCAGCGGTGACTTCCCTCAGTACCTTGAATCTGGTGGACAGCCGGGTTGAAGGGACTGACGCAGATGGTGTTGGCCTCGAACTTTACGGCGGCAACGCCAATATCAGTGCAGCCAGCGAGGTGATCGGAGAACTGGACGGGATCATATTTGGCGAGGATACCGTCCTGAACCCGAGCGATGTCACCGCACAGAGTGTACTGAAGGTTGATGGGTCAACCGTGCAAGGCCGCACCGGCGCAGCGATCAAAGTCGATTTTGCGACGCCAGACGATCAACCGGTATTGATCGAGATAGCTAACCGTTCGAACCTGATTGGCGGCAACGGTAATATCCTCGAAGTCATTGATGGCGCAGCAGCGCGCTTTCAGATCGACGACAGCCAGTTGACCGGCAATGTAGAGGTTGCTGACGGCGGGACCGCCGCGGTTTTCTTGCAAAACAGTGCCAGCCTTGACGGCAATTTGATCAACGTCGATTCTGTTTCGCTCGATACCCGAAGCATACTCACCGGTAACATTCAGGGCTCCGGGACTGGCGTCGTGATGCTGGACAACGACTCGATCCTGCACGGTTCGGTTACTGGCTTCAGCGATATGTCCATCGGGCGTGGCGCTGAATGGAACCTGGTTGGCAGCAATTCGTTATCGAATCTCGAAATGCAGGGCGGGAACGTGAGATTCGGCACGCCCGCCGAGTTCGTCCGCCTGGACGTTGCCAACTTGTCAGGCAACGGCCGGTTTTTTTTGGATGCTGACGTGTCCACCGGTGAAACGGACTTTCTCAATGTCACGGAATCAGCCAGTGGCCGGCACGAGCTGGTAGTCGGTGCAAGCGCCAGCGAACCTGTCACCGGTGCACCGGTTCAAGTGGCTAACATCGCTGGCGGGGATGCTCAGTTCGATCTGAGAAACGGTCAGGTTGATCGTGGTGCTTTGGCGTACAAACTGGTGCGAGAGGGCGAAGGTATATTCCTGCGAACTGATGGGACAACGCCGAGCACCGGTACACAAACGGCATTGGCCATCGCCGGTACAGCTCCTACGGTTATCTATTCGGAAATGACCACTCTCAATACCCGCCTCGGCGACCGTCGCATGGCCGGCACTCAGCCCCGATCGCAATCGGTTGCTGCACTGGACTCAGATAATCAGAACGCGACCACCGGCCTGTGGATACGGACTCATGCCAATCAGTACAACGTCAAGAATGCCTACGGCGATGGTTACAAACAAAATCAGACTGGCGTCTCATTGGGAGTGGATACGCCACTACCGATGGGTGATGGCCAATGGTTGATTGGGGTTTTTGGTGGATACAGCACCACTCGCCTTGACCTGGCCCGTGGCAGCGCGGGCACGATCAATAGCACCTATGGCGGGATGTATTTGTCGTGGTACGACGAAATGACCGGGTACTACGTGGATACCGTTGGCAAAATCAACCGTTTCAGTAATGACGTCAAAGTCACCTTGAGCGATGACACTCGAACAAAGGGTGACTTCGATAATCTCGGGATCAGTGGGACCGTCGAAGTGGGTAAGCATATTGTCTTGAACAGAGGTTACTTCATCGAGCCCTCTGCCCAGTTTGGTGTAGCGACTGTGAAAGGCAAAGACTACAAGTTGGACAATGGACTGCAGGTCGACAGCAACGAGACCCGCTCATTACTCGGCAAGGTCGGAATGACAGTTGGCCGCGAGGTGGTGCTGAACAATGGCGGAAAATTGCAACCCAGGCTACACGCGGCGGTAAGTCATGAATTCGTCAACAACAATCGTGTCAGCGTGAATGACACTGGATTCAACAACGATTTGTCCAGCACCAACCTCGAGCTGACCGGTGGCCTCAACTGGGTGCCGGCCAACAACAAATGGCAGGCATATGGCGAGCTAGGAACCAGCAGGGGCAGCAAAGCTGACCAGGAGCTAGGAGGGAGTCTTGGGCTGAGCTTCAGTTTCTGACTGCATCAACATAAAAAAAGGAAGCCTCGCAGCTTCCTTTTTTCCGTAGTCAGTAAGTGCTTTTTCTTTTGCTCAGGTCGGCGTCAACGACAAACTCCCCAGTGATCGGGAACTCTTCGTTGCCATTCTCTCCACCATGGTCGTAGGTACCGGACCAAGTGCCACTCAGTGTTTTTTCAATGTCGTCATATTTCAATGTCAGGCTCCCGCTCACAGAGACATGCAGGTCGCCCGTCGCGGGATTGGAATAGTAAGTGCTTCTGACATCATCGCTATCTTTGGACAGGTCATAGCTCAAAGATTGGGGTTTGAAAGGGAACACGAACTCAAGCGTACGCGTCACACCATCCTTGGTGTGTCCAGCTGTCAAAACGTAACGCAAGCCTTCCGGGTAGGGCTTCGGCCCGAAGGAAGGCACAGAGGTAGATCGAAACTCCATAAATTGAGGGACTTTGACAAACCTGTAGCGTGGATTGGCATCGCCGTTGATCGTGGCTGACAAAAAGGTCTGCGCTGTATCCGGCAAGATCGTACTGTAGGCTCGGGCTGCATAGCTCATGAGTTATATCTCCATACGATATGGTTGGGGACATCCAAAGACTGACCCGTCCTACTTCTGGATGTTGTATGGAAGCCTGAATACAGTGCGCCTGTAAACTGTCAGTGTTGACAGTTTACAGGCGCACTTTTTTGTGTGCTTTGAACTGCAAGAACATGCCGTGTTTTTTTTCAGCCGAACAACCCTGCTGCAATGTTGATCGAGAACCCGAGGATCGCCGTATTGAACACAAATCCGATCAACGACTGCGCCAGCACAATCTTTCGAATATCCCGCGTTGCAACGCCCACGTCCGAAGTTTGCACAGCCACGCCGATGGTGAACGAGAAGTACAGAAAGTCCCAGTAATTAGGCGTGGTCAGTCCCTCAGCAAAACGCAGTGCCGGCTCCTTGCCGTTCCAGGTGTAAAACAACCGCGCGTAGTGCACGCAGAAAATTACCCCGATCAGCAGCCATGAGCCGATTACCGTCAGCGCTGTGAAGCCGTAGTGCATTAGTTTGTGTGAGGTTTCCAGATCCCTGCTACCGGCCAGTTCGAAGGTGATGGTGGCGAGACTGGCCAGCGCGGCGATACACACCACGAAAAGCACCAGCCCGGCGTTTTCATCCTCGATCTCGGCGATGCGGCGCACATCCGGGGCCTTGGCGCGTATGGTCAGCCAGAACATCAGGATCAGGTAAGTCCACACGCCGGTGTTCCAGCCGATAAGAATCTTGCTCGCGATGGAGTCGGCGGGGACCAGCAGGCCGGTGGCGAGGCCGAGCGCGGCGGCAGCGGAAAGGCGAGGGTGGGTACGGGCGAGGAAGGGCATGGGGACTCGGTGGGCAAGTGGGTAATGACACCTTAGCCCAGCGATGAGAGGTGTGACTACAATGCTGTCTGTATGCAGATCTCTGTGGGAGCGAGCCTGCTCGCGAAGGCGTCCGATCAGTCAATATCAGCTTTGAATGTACCGACGCATTCGCGCCTAGGCTCGCTCCCACAGTTTGGATCAGTGTTGCTTGGTGAATCGTTGTACGAGCTTCATGACCACGACGAAGAACACCGGCACGAAGATCACCGCCAGCGTCGCGGTGATCATCCCGCCGATTACACCAGTACCGATTGCTTGCTGGCTCGCTGAGCTGGCGCCGGTGGCGATGGCCAAGGGCACCACGCCAAGAATGAACGCCAGCGATGTCATCACGATCGGCCGCAGGCGCAAACGCGCTGCCTGCAACGTTGCATCGATGAGATCGTGACCCTCGTCATACAGGCTCTTGGCGAACTCGATGATCAGGATCGCGTTCTTTGCTGACAGGCCGATGATGGTAATCAGGCCAACCTTGAAGAACACGTCGTTAGGCATCCCGCGCATTGTCACCGCCAGCACCGCGCCGAGCACACCCAGCGGTACCACGAGCAATACCGAAGTCGGAATCGACCAGCTCTCGTACAGCGCCGCCAGACACAGGAACACCACCAGCAGCGACAAGCCGAGCAGAATCGGCGCCTGATTGCCGGACAGGCGTTCCTGCAATGACAGACCAGTCCATTCCTGGCCCAGCCCTTTGGGCCCCAGCGCTACCAGTCGCTCGATTTCCTCCATGGCCTCACCGGTGCTGCGCCCCGCCGACGGTTCTCCAGAGATGGCAATCGCCGGATAGCCGTTGTACCGGGTCAATTGCGCCGGCCCCTGAATCCAGTCGGCCTGGACGAATGCCGACAGCGGCACCATGTTTCCGGCGTTGTTGCGCACGTGCATTTTCAGCAAGTCGTCCACCTGACTGCGCTGATCACCTTCGGCTTGCACAACCACGCGCTGCATGCGGCCCTGATTGGGGAAGTCATTGATGTAGCTCGAACCCACGGCAGTGGACAACACGTTGCCGATGTCGGCGAACGAAACGCCCAAGGCATTCGCCTGCTTGCGGTCGACGATCAGTTGCACTTGCGGCGCTTCGGCCAGCGCGCTTTCACGCACGTTCATCAGTACCGGGCTTTTCTCGGCGGCGGCGAGCAGTTCCGTACGCGCCTGCATCAACGTCGCATGGCCCAGTCCACCGCGATCCTGCAAACGGAACTCGAAACCGCTGGACGTGCCGAGACCATCGACCGGCGGCGGCAGCACCGAGAACGCCATGGCGTCCTTGATCTGGCTCAGGGCTGCGTTGGCGCGGTCAGCGATCGAGCTGGCGGCATCATCACTGCCACGTTCCGACCAATCCTTGAGCGTTGAAAACGCCAGCGCCGCATTCTGCCCGCTACCGGAGAAGCTGAAACCGAGAATCACCACACTGTCACTGATCCCCGGCTCACCGGCGTTATGCGCTTCAAGCTGCTCGGCCACTTGAACCGTGCGGTTCTTGGTCGCGCCGGGCGGCAGCTGGATGTCGGTGATGGTGTAGCCCTGATCCTCTGTCGGCAGAAACGAGGAGGGCAGACGCGCGAAGCAAATGCCCAGACCTACAAGCAGGACGACGTAGACCAACAAGTAGCGACCGGTGCGCTTCAGCGCATAGCCAACCCAACCTTGATAGCGGTCGGTCAATTGCTCAAAGCGACGATTGAACCAGCCGAAAAATCCGGACTTCTCGTGATGCTCACCCTTGGCGACTGGCTTGAGCAATGTTGCGCACAGTGCCGGGGTCAACGTCAGGGCGAGGAACGCGGAGAACAGAATCGAGGTGGCCATCGACAGCGAGAATTGCTGATAGATCACCCCAACCGACCCCTGCATGAAGGCCATGGGAATAAACACCGCGACCAGTACCAGAGTGATGCCGATAATCGCCCCGGTGATCTGCGTCATCGCCTTGCGCGTGGCTTCCTTGGGCGACAAGCCCTCGCTGGCCATGATCCGTTCGACGTTCTCCACCACGACGATGGCATCGTCCACCAGGATGCCGATGGCCAGCACCATGCCGAACATGGTCAGCACGTTGATCGAGAAGCCCAGCGCCAGCATGGTCGCAAACGTGCCCATCAGCGCCACCGGCACCACCAGCGTTGGGATCAGCGTATAGCGCACGTTCTGCAGGAACAGGAACATCACCGCAAACACCAGCAGCATCGCTTCGCCAAGGGTGTAGATCACTTTGGTGATCGAGACTTTGACGAAGGGCGACGTGTCGTACGGGATTTTGTATTCAACGCCGGCCGGGAAATAGCGCGCCAACTCATCCATCTTCGCCCGCACCAGCGTCGCGGTGTTCAGCGCGTTGGCGCCCGGAGAGAGCTGCACGCCGACGGCAGTGGACGGCTTGCCGTTCAGGCGCGTGCCGAACTGATATTCCTGGCTGCCGATTTCGACGCGCGCGACATCGCCGATGCGCACCGTGGAGCCGTCGCGGTTGGCCTTGAGCACGATGTCGGCGAATTCCTGCGGCGTCGACAACTGGCCCTTGACCAGAATCGTCGCAGTGATCTCCTGCGTCGAAGGTGACGGCAGATCACCGATGCTGCCGGCGGAAACCTGGGCGTTCTGCGCGACGATGGCTTCGTTGACATCGGCCGGCGTCAGGTTGAAGGCGATCAGCTTCTGCGGATCGATCCAGATTCGCATCGCCCGTTCGGCGCCGTACAACTGCGCCTTGCCGACACCGTCCAGCCGCTTGATCTCGTTCATCACGTTGCGCGCCAGATAATCGCTGAGCGCCACGTCATCGAGCTTGCCGTCGCTGGAGGTCAGGGTGATCAGCAAGAGGAAGCCGGACGAGACCTTCTCCACCTGCAAACCCTGCTGATTGACCGCTTGCGGCAGGCGCGACTCGACCACCTTGAGACGGTTCTGCACGTCAACCTGCGCCAGTTCCGGGTTGGTACCCGGCTGGAACGTGGCCTTGATCGTCGCGCTACCGAGGCTGCTCTGCGATTCGAAATAGAGCAGGTGATCGGCGCCGTTGAGTTCCTCCTCGATCAGGCTGACCACGCTTTCATCGACGGTCTGCGCCGAGGCGCCGGGGTAGACGGCGTAGATTTCGATCTGCGGCGGTGCGACGTCGGGGTATTGCGCGACCGGTAACTGCGGGATGGCCAGCGCACCAGCCAACAGGATGAACAGGGCGACCACCCAAGCGAACACCGGGCGGTCGATAAAGAACTGCGGCATATGAAAGCGTCCTGCTTACTGACCAGTGGTCTGGGCAAGTGGAAGAGGGGTTTCGTCGATCTGCACCGTTTCCCCGGGACGGGCGTGTTGCAGGCCTTCGATGACAATACGGTCGCCGGGCTTCAGGCCGCCGGTGACGATCCAGCGATTGTTCTGCACCGCACCCAGTTGCACTGGTTGCGCCGAAACGCGCATCTGCTCATCGACGGTCAGTACCTGGGCAATACCGGCGCTGTCGCGCTGAACGGCGCGTTGCGGCACGGTGATACCGTTCTGGATGGTGGCCTGCTCAAGGCGTACGCGGATGAAACTGCCCGGCAGCAGGTCGAGATCCGGGTTGGGAAATTCGCTGCGCAGGATGATCTGGCCAGTGCCCGGATCGACGGTGATGTCGCTGAACAACAACTTGCCCTGCAACGGATAGAGGCTGCCGTCATCCTGGATCAGCGTGGCCTTGACCTGATCCTGACCGACTTCCTGCAACTGCCCGGAACGGAACGCGCGGCGCAGCTCATTGAGCTCGCGGGTCGACTGGGTCAGGTCGGCATGGATCGGATTTAATTGCTGGATCAGCGCCAGCGGCGTGGTTTCGTTCTGCCCGACCAGCGCACCTTCGGTGACCAGCGCGCGGCCGATGCGGCCGGAAATCGGTGCGGTGACGGTGGCATAACCGAGATTCAGTTTCGCTCTTTCAAGCGCTGCCTTGCTGGCGGCGACATCGGCGGCAGTCTGCCGAGCGGCAGCGCGGGCGTTGTCGTAGTCCTGACCGCTGATGGCCTGGTCCTCGATCAACTGCGCATAGCGTTGTTCTTGCAGTTTCGCCTGGAAAGCGTTGGCCTCGGCTTTGCGCAGCGCAGCTTCAGCACTGTCCAGATCAGCCTTGAACGGCGCCGGGTCGATGCGGAACAGCACATCACCCTTTTTCACGTCGCTGCCTTCGCGGTAGGTGCGTTGCAACACGACCCCCGCCACTCGCGCACGTACTTCGGCAATCCGTGGCGCGGCGATGCGGCCACTCAGTTCGCTGCTGATCGACAGGGGTTGGGCTTTGATGGTCTCGATGCGCACCGTCGCCGGTGGCGCCTGCTCTTCGGCGTTCGATGACGAATCACAAGCGCTGAGCGTCAGCGCCAATGCGATCAGGCCGAGCCCGGCCAGCAGTTTTCCAGACATGTACACCCCCCAATATTGAAGGCCGCATCCTACGGCCAGACGGGGAGGTTAGCGGTGAAGCTTTGTAGTTGCTGTGTGAAATTGTGTAAGGGTTTTGCTCGGTGGTGCGTGAGGGCGTATATCCTGCAGGCCTTGAATTCTTTTGTGACGGTTAAACCGCTTTCGCGAGCAAGCTCGCTCCCACATGAGTTTTGTAAACAATGCAAAACCACTGTGGGAGCGAGCTTGCTCGCGAAAGCGGTCTGACATCTACTTCAGCAATATCTGGAACACCCCATGCCCAACATCCTCCTGGTCGAAGACGACACCGCCCTCGCCGAACTGATTTCGAGCTACCTGGAGCGCAACGGTTATTCCGTCAGCGTCATTGGTCGTGGCGACCATGTGCGCGAGCGCGCGCGTATCAGTCCGCCGGATCTGGTGATCCTCGATCTGATGCTGCCGGGCCTCGACGGCTTGCAGGTGTGCCGCTTGCTGCGCGCCGATTCAGCGACCCTGCCAATCCTTATGCTGACGGCCCGCGATGACAGTCATGATCAGGTACTGGGCCTGGAAATGGGCGCTGACGACTACGTCACCAAACCCTGCGAGCCGCGGGTGTTACTGGCGCGGGTGCGCACGCTGTTGCGGCGCAGCAGTCTCGGCGAACCACTGGCGGCAAATGACCGGATCGTCATGGGTAATCTGTGTATCGATCTGTCCGAACGCACCGTGACCTGGCGTGATCAAGCGGTCGAGCTGTCCAGCGGTGAATACAATTTGTTGGTGGTGCTGGCGCGGCACGCCGGTGAAGTGCTGAGTCGCGATCAGATTTTGCAGCGCCTGCGCGGTATCGAATTCAACGGCACCGATCGCTCGGTGGACGTGGCGATTTCCAAGCTCCGGCGCAAATTCGATGATCACGCCGGCGAGGCGCGCAAGATCAAGACCGTATGGGGCAAGGGCTATCTGTTCAGCCGGTCCGAGTGGGAATGCTGAGCTGATGTTTCGTATTCTGTTTCGTCTGTATCTGGTGACGATCGTCTCCTATAGCGCGGCGATCTATCTCGTGCCGGATCTGGTCGTGATGGTTTTTCGGGATCGCTTCGTCACCTACAATCTGGAGTTCTCCAGAGGTCTGCAGTCACTGATCACCAAGCAATTTCATGCCGCGCCGCAAGAGCAGTGGCCAGCGATTGCTACTTCGATGGACAAGGAATTCCAGCCGCTGCACATCGTCCTGACGCCGATCGACGACCCGGTGTTCACGCCCATCGAGCAGGAACGTCTGCATCGTGGTGAAAACGTCGTGCGCATCGGCGATTGGGGTTGGCGCACCCTGGCGGTCACACCACTGAATGGCGAAATGGCCGTGCGCATGGTCGTACCGCCGGATCCGGTCGACGTCGATCTGTTGTACTGGAGCATCAACGTGCTGATCGGCGCCATGTTGCTAGGCTGCTTGCTGCTTTGGCTGCGTCCGCACTGGCGCGACCTGGAACGCCTGAAAGGCACCGCCGAACGCTTCGGCAAAGGCCATTTGAGCGAGCGAACAAAAATTGCCCCGAGTTCGAACATTGGCAGCCTCGCCAACGTGTTCGACACCATGGCCGGCGATATCGAAAACCTGCTCAACCAGCAACGCGACCTGCTTAACGCTGTGTCCCACGAACTGCGCACGCCGCTGACACGTCTGGATTTCGGCCTGGCGCTGGCGTTGTCCGAAGACTTGCCGGCCGCCAGCCGCGAGCGTTTGCAGAGCCTGGTTGCGCACATCCGTGAACTGGATGAACTGGTACTGGAATTGCTCTCCTACAGCCGCTTACAGAATCCGGCGCAATCGCCTGAGCGCATCGAGGTGTCGCTCGACGAGTTCATCGACAGCATTCTCGGCAGTGTCGATGAGGAACTGGAATCGCCGGACATCGTGATTGACGTGCTCTTGCACGGTCAGCTCGAACGCTTCGCGCTGGACCCGCGCCTGACCGCTCGGGCCATCCAGAACCTGTTGCGCAATGCCATGCGCTATTGCGAAAAACGCATTCAGATTGGCGTACAGGTGATTGCCGGCGGATGTGAGATCTGGGTTGACGACGATGGCATTGGCATTCCCGACGACGAGCGCGAGCGGATCTTTGAACCGTTCTATCGGCTCGACCGCAGCCGTGATCGCGCCACCGGCGGATTCGGCCTCGGTCTGGCGATCAGCCGCCGAGCGCTCGAAGCACAGGGCGGCACGCTGACCGTCGAGAGTTCGCCGCTGGGTGGGGCGCGATTCAGGCTGTGGTTGCCGGCCGCGGCCTGAATTCCCTAACGAATATCAGATGATTGGATCAGGCCGACGCTGGCCTCCTGCATCCGCGTAATTGCAGACTCCAGCGAATCGTCCAGATCAATAGCCCGACAGGCATCCAGCACCACAAAGACATTGAAACCCGCCGCGCGCGCGTCCAGCGCCGAAAACATCACACAGAAATCCAAGGCCAGGCCAACCATATAAACGGTGTCGACGCCGCGCTCTTTCAAATAGCTGGCAAGCCCCGTGGTGGTGCTTCGGTCCGCTTCCAAAAAAGCGGAATAGCTATCGATGTCGGGGTTGCAGCCTTTGCGTATGATCAATTGCGCGTGCGGCAAATCCAGTTCCGCGTGGAATTCGGCGCCGGCGCTGGCTTGCACACAATGCTCGGGCCACAGCGTTTGTGCGCCGTACGGCAGTTGAATGACGTCGTAAGGCTGCCGGCCCGGATGGCTGGACGCAAACGAGATATGCCCGCTCGGGTGCCAGTCCTGAGCAATCACGACTTGCCTGAACTGGCGCGCGAGCCGGTTGATCAGCGGCACAATCCGGTCACCTTCAGGCACCGGCAATTGTCCGCCGGGAATAAAATCGTTCTGAACATCGATGACCAGCAATGCGGTGCGAGATGAAATTGGCACAGGGCGATCTTCCTTGGAATTAAACCTCGGCCAGTTTAGCAGGGCTTCCTTTAGCCGCTGGTCTGCAGTACGCATTGCTGGGTTTTACTGTCCCAGACCTGGCCTTTCGGACATTCGGGCTTTTTCACGGCGTCGCTTTCATCGACAGCAAAAACAGCGGGGCTGGACAGGGCGGTGACCAGCAGCGGGACGGCGAACAGCACTTGGCGAATGTTCATGGTCAATCTCCACTTTCATCGGCTTGGAGCGGAAGTTGTTGTTCTCATTTGCAGTGACTGTTCAGTTCTCAGGAAGATTCAAAATTGTGAGGCTGGGCCGACGGCGCAGCGGCAGAATTGCGCCGCTCCTGAATTCCGCGAATCACCAGATACAACAGCGGCCCCACTGAAACGAACACTGTGGTCAGCAGCAAATAAGGCACTACCGACCAGACGGAGCGTCCCCGAGACCGGGCGTCCTTGACCATCCATACACCGGCCAGTGTCGCCATCAGGTACAGATCGATGACTACCTGCGCGGTGTCCGGTCGTGACATCAGGCTGATGCCGAAGTTGATCAGTGACTGTTCAGCCTGGAGCATTACCGAAACTGTGTACCCACTGAACGCGAGCAAAGCGGTGAGAGGCAGCGCGATGGACATCATGCTTTCCTTCCTTGGTGTGATGAGCAGAATCGCCAGCCTACCGGCGCGACGCACAATTGACCATTGACTTGTCATCCGCCGGCAGGCTAATTTCCAGCCCATGACTTTTACCGTAATGCGCTGCCAGCCAAGCATTATTACCGCCATTCCTCATTTGGCGGGCTAGCTCACGACTGCAGCACCCAACCCGCCCTAGAGGCGGGTTTTTACTTTCTGTCTCCGGGGTTCTGAAAAATGTCAGGAGACGACCATGCCGTACAGCCCCGACCAGCAAGCACTGCTTGAGCACTACGTGAAAAAGATTCTGGCCGCGCCGGTGTACGACATTGCGGTGCGTACGCCATTGCAGTTTGCGCCAGCGTTGTCTGAAACAATGGGCAACCGGATCTTGCTCAAGCGCGAAGATCTGCAACCGACGTTCTCTTTCAAGATCCGTGGTGCTTACAACAAACTCGTGCAACTGAGGGATGAGCAGAGAGCGCGGGGAGTGATCACTGCATCGGCAGGTAATCACGCGCAAGGCGTAGCGCTGGCGGCACGGGAATTGGGCATCTCCGCGACGATTGTCATGCCCTCTACCACCCCTGAGCTCAAAGTACTCGGCGTGCGCAGTCGCGGTGCCGAAGCCCTGCTGCACGGAGAGAGTTTCCCGTTTGCTCTGGCCCACGCGTTGCATTTGGCCGAGCAGAGCGGATGCACGTTCGTTTCACCCTTCGATGATCCTGACGTGATCGCCGGCCAAGGTACCGTGGGCATGGAAATACTGCGCCAGCATCAAGGCGCGCTGGATGCGATCTTTATCCCGGTCGGCGGCGGAGGTTTGATCGCCGGTATCGCGGCCTACGTCAAATACCTGCGTCCGGACGTGCGGATCATTGGCGTCGAATCCGAACATTCGGCCTGTCTGCAAGCCGCTTTGCGCGCGGACGAGCGGGTGGTTCTGCCGAGCGTCGGCACCTTCGCCGACGGCGTAGCGGTGGCGCAGATTGGCGCGTATGGCTTTGAGGTTTGCCGTTTCTGCGTAGATGAAGTAATCACGGTCAGCAATGACGAGCTCTGCGCCGCGATCAAGAATATCTACGACGATACACGTTCGATCACTGAACCTTCAGGTGCGCTGGCCGTGGCGGGGATCAAGCAGTACGTGGCGCGCAGTGGGGTTCGCGATCAGACATTCGTCGCCATCGACTCCGGGGCCAACATCAACTTCGACAGCCTGCGCCATGTCGCCGAGCGCGCCGCTGCTTGCGGCGTGCCGGCGTAACAAGCGCTCGGGTTATTCCTGCAGGGCGGTGCCGACTTTGTCCGACGCCGACCAGATGCGATAACGCACTTCGACGTCCGACGGCGCGTACACCACAACCGGCAATTTGCTGTTGTAACGCAACATGAAGCCGTCGCCGACGACCGGAACGAAAGCACGTTTTTTCTGACTGCCGGGCGGGCAGGCCATCATCGTGCTCATCGGGCCGATGACGTTTTCCAAGCGATAGAACGGATAGTCCCAGCCTTGCAGGTTCTTTTCATCGAGCACACCGCCCAGACGTTGACGGTTGCAATCCACCTCCAGAGTCTTGCCAGCGAGAATTTCAACCTGGAAATTCTCTTCCTGCTCTTGTTTCGGCAGATGGATGACCTGACGGGTAAACCCGGCTTCGGCTTTGGGATACGGCGCCACGTCTTCGAGCTTGGCGGCGTGGGCGAGGGTGGAAAGGTTGGCGATCAACAGGCCGGTGATCGCGCAAATACTCAAGGAATTCATGGAAGCCTCCGTGCGGGTTGATTGCAATGGGAGACATTCTTGCCGTCATGGTCTTCGAAAGCAAATTCGGCCGGAGATTGCAGATTGCAGTGGACGGATGGTCGGTTCATGCATTTTGCAAATAGCACAATACTGGCCACTTTCCCAAGTGCTTGATTTTGAAGGGAGCGAAACGAGCCGATCAAAGGCACGTTTTATGCGTTCTTTCGGTGAGGCGCACCGGATTTGGGCGCCTACACTCCAATGGGCATTTCGCAGTACCACCACTTGCCGCACCACGGAAACAGCGGGGGCACACCCGTGAAGGCGCAGCGAAGGGTCAGCGTGAATACTTGATTGGCAATCGCACAGAAAGGAGAGGGTTCGCCATGTTTTTATCTGCCTTGGAATTACGCAATATCATTGAAAGCAGTTTCTTGCCGAAACGCTGCCAGTGCACGCTGTCGCCCGACTTGTCGATGTCCGTCAAAGTGTTTGGCGACCATCGAACCGACCAAGCCGATCTCTACGTCAGCGGCATCGACGCCAGCCGCTTGAACAGCTGCCGTGAAATCAACAACCTGGTCGCAGGCCTGCGATCCGATCTCGCGCAACAAACCAATACGCATCAAACCAGCGCTCGTTCTCGAGCGGTTTAACCCAGCGTTTCACCCAATTCTACCGTCACGCGCCGGGCCTGTACAAAACCAAGGCCCAGCGCGAACTCGACTAGCACCGCGAGCAAAATCCCGGGGCCGGCATGGCCATTGAGCCATTCGCCAAAACCCAACGCCGCCAAACCGAAACAGCCGACGATGAAACCATTGCTCAGTGCAGCGCGTGCAGCTGACGGCGGAGCATTGCGCAGCAAATAAAACATCACCCCCAACGCCGCAAACAGCACCGCGCTGCGCCTTGCGACTACGCCAGTGCCTTCCGAATAGCCAATACTCCAGATCGCCAGCAACACCTCCGGAAAAAATCCCCAGACCAGTGCCAGCAGAACACACAGGATTGAAGTGAAGCTCGACAACGTGCGGAACGACAACTGCATGGCCAATCCTTGCGGCAGTAGGGAAGGCCCCGAGCATAACCGCCGGAGCCACCCCACGCCTATGGCGAACCGGAAAATCAGAAGCGTCTGTCAGTTCTGCCGACTGCATGCGTCAGATAATTTCCTGTAACTGATTTGTGCGGGCTTGCCGGTGTTGTCGATGTATTTCATGTCGGCGGTGATGACTTTGCATTCCGAGGTCGGCGGCTCGGTTAGCGAAAGCACCTTCGCCACGTGTAGTGGCATGCCGTATTGGTAGGATGTTTGATTCGATGTGGCGGAGGTGTCGTTTGCTTGGGCCAGTGCGGCGTATGAGCAGCAGGCGAGGGTGGCGGTGAGCAGGAAGGGACGAATGTTCATGAGAGGACTCCAGCGTAACGGATAGGCGCCCGGCACGAAGCCGAACGAGCCTGCCGCAGCCGGTTTCAGCGCGATGCCTGAGCGGAACAGTACCGTAGAGTCTTTGATTCGAGGATTAAGGGGGTAATTGGACTAATTAGGCTGAATAGATCGGGGATCACGCGGTAAGCACATTTAACCAAAGATATTTGCATTGAAGCGATTGCCGATCAGCCATAACCAGGAGCGATGATCCTGATTATGGCTCTCAAGTAGTTCGCGTCCTAACTCATTATTGATTAAAGTGAATTACCGACTTAGTTTTTCGGGAAAAAAAGACAGCGGAGGATGTGTAGCAGCCCATTTCTTTGTTTGCTCGTGCGCTTCGGAAATTTGTGCGGGTGTCAACTTGGCTGCAATGAGAGGGAGTTTGTATTCAACGTTTTCTTGCATTCCACCCCCGCCGTTCAGAATACTTAAGGATGAAACTAGTGAATAGCCTTTAACGGGGTCATATGGAAATCCATATGTGTCGGGCTCATGAGCAAGATATGAGCCATATCCATACACTGATTCCGCATAACCTGCTATCGCTGCTTGCTCATTCCAGTGTCTAAAACCTTCAAGATCTCCGCTCTCGAAAAGAAGAGCCGCATACTCCATCATGGAACGCGGATTTCCTGCTTCAGCGGACAGTTTGAACCATTTTTTTACTTCTTCTGTTCGTTTCCAAGGTAAGAAAAAGCCATCACCTTGCTTATAAGATACCGCCAGCCAGTACTGGGCCTGATCGTCACCCGCAATAGCTGCTTTTTCAAGCCACTGATCGTCTAGGGTAATTTCATACATAATGTACATTGCTTCAGCGTTACCGTTTTTTGCTTTCTCTATAGCTTGTTTCTTGGCTTCGTTCAGCCACTCGATCGGATCTTTCTGAGGTGGTTTGCAGTCGCGAGTGATATCGCATAGATCTTTTTCACTCCGTCCTAGCTGAATCATGGCGTATATGTTGCCTTGATTAGCCGACGCCTCATACCAAGCCCTAGCTTCGGAGCTCATGTAGTGATTTTTTTTTCTAAGCACTTCCGCTAACAAATATTGAGCTTCACTATCTCCTGCCTCCGATGCGATCAATAAAAAAGGCTTGGCAGACTCGGTCTTCAATTGATTATAAAGGACAATGCCATGGTTTTTGGCCTGCTCTTGGCGTGGGGCGAGCTCTGCCAGAGAGGAGCTAGCAGAAGTGAGGAATATAACTACTGAGAATAGTGAGCGCAGCCACATATGCTTGTCTCTTTAATTCATTAATGGATGGTCGGAATAAATTTAGCCACACCTGCTGGTACGTATGTTCGTCCTTGATATTGGCTGCGCTGGCAAGATCCGTCACGTTTTGCACCTAACAATTTGACATGATCTTTATAGCGCGTTCGCATTTCCTCCCCTGAGGGAACAGTAAGGCGAAGGACTGCCTCAGTCATGAAATTATCAAGCGCCAAACGGTTTTCGCAATATTTCTCCTCAGCATTAGCTGGCTTCATTCCAAACTTATTCATGCACATGCAAATTTGCTCAAATTGATACTGAGCTTGTTCGATTGAATTTTGCTTGGTTGCACTTTTTACAATCCAGCCGAGAATGCGCTCAATGGCCTGCTGCTGAACTAGGTGCGCTTGATCACTGTCATATTTGCGCTCTTTTTTATCAGGTTTATCTGAGTTATTCGAATAATTTACAGAGAAATCATCAGGTGGGCTAATGAGTGTCATCAATAATGGTCCGAGCGCGCCTGGAATCGCATTGATGCACCATTCCTCAAGCTCTTCCACTGGATCGTAAAACATAATCGTATCAGCAATAGATCCGCCTTTACCTGTCGCAGTCAAGCTCTCATAAAGCGTCATCACCGCATCAGCGCCCATAAGATAAATCATCCGAATATCAAAACCGCCAATGGCCAGCGTATTTAATTTTGAAAGGTACGCATAGGTTTCGTCTTCAATGACAAAGTAAGGGTTCTGTTTGTTTTTATATAGTTCTCTACGGAACATGTTAAGCAGCTCGGTGACGGCATCGTAGCCGACTTCGAACTTGAAGGAGCCACCGACGCCTGGGCCGGCGATCAAGGCTGCCTTGAGCACCAGAATCAGACGGCCCTCGTGCAGGGAAATACTCGCCTCAGCCCTCGCTCCGAGACCGGCAGCGGCGTTGAGTTCCATAGTCAAACGCGCAAGGCTGAACCATTCGCTGGCTTTCATTCCGGCAGCTTTTCCGGAAACGGGCGCTTTGGTTAGCAAGGCTACTTCGCCGGGTGGTGCCCAATTTAGCGCTCCGGTGACCATTATCCCGGTTTGCAGACCGGCGAATAGATTAAATGCGGCTTTCGCGCCATCCTGTATCTGTAGCGTTTCAGGAGCTTTTTTAATCTGTCCACTTTTTTCAGTTCTCGCGTAGCTGCGCTTATCGGGGTTGCGCACAACCGGTTCCGGAGGCGCTAAATGGAACCCAGCGTTGCTGACATCCAATGCAATTTCCGAAGAAAGCAACAATGATGCTCCTGCATAGCCCCAAGCCTTCGCGCCTAAATAGAGCGAAAAACGTCCAAGATTCATCTTTTGCTGTATGTCTTCTGCATTTCGGTAGGTGATGACAATATCTTTCGCGCTGGCACGATCTGGCAAGTCGACTTTAAAAAGCTCGACCTCGCCTCTGGCAAGATCAACGGCAAAAGTAGCCTTGGCGGAGGCTTGGAATCCTTCGGCCAGAGTCCAGTCCGGCCCCTCTACTTTTGTCGAAGAATGGATAGTTTCCGTGGTGGAGGGCATTAGGCATCGAACCAACTGGGCTTGCGGTGTGATGTCGAAAATGCGGAATGTCTTGCGTACGTTGTCCTTGAACAACACTTGCTGCAATCGGTGCCCCCATTCTTTACGGGTACCAGCGTTTTCCAGCGCAGTGACCTTGTACTTTTTGTTTTCAAGGTAGGCGTTGAATTTTTCGATTTCGAACCACCCTTCGGCTGAGAACCAATCGCTTTCCTGATCCTTGATTCTTAACGCACCTTCGCTTTTCAGCCACTGTCCAAACAAACTCAGTTCAGTGTCCGTCGTTGCTTTTCCATCGCTATTGCCCGGACGCTTCATCAGATCTTTGACCTTGGCGCCAACTTTCTTCCAGTCATCCTTAACAGTTTGTTTGAGTCGTGGCAGCGAATACATGCTGAGATAGGTCAGCGGTTTTTTCAGGCTGTCCGCCATGCTCATCTCGGCCAGCGGGAAGCCGTTTTTAATCAAGCGCTCTTCAGGTCTTGCCTGAAATTGCTCTGGCTCCCACAATAGATGACGGCGAACAATTGCCGTTTCCACATTGCTCTCAGCCTGAAGTCGTAGTTTTTCTTTCGAAGCCTGCAAGCGGTCCCAGTCGGCACGTTCATTAGTGACCAGGTTGGTGGGCGCTTTGGCTTGTCGGCCACTTGCCTCGATCCAGCCTTTGTACTTGGCGCTGAGACGTTCATTGGTCTCTTTTTGCTCTTTCTCGAGCGCCATATATTGCTTGAACAGGTCGACTCCACTTTCGACTGCTCCGCCCTCAGAAATCAGCGCGAACTCCGGCAATGCGATTCCGTATTGTGCAACGTCGGTGATGGCCTCCAGATAAGCGCTGTAGGTCGCTTTCCTTTCCTTACGTTTGATTTCCTGGTCGCGTACATAGGTGCAGAGCATCAACTGATTGTTAGTGCCGCACATCGCGATCTCGTCGATTCGTTTTTTATCTTGAGCGAGCATCGGCGCGAGCTCTGCCGAGGTTAACTTGGTGAGATCCTTGTCCTCTAACAGCGCTTCTCGCGCTTTCAGATACTTTTGAACGGCTTCCCGGGCCGCGCTGGCTTTGGGCGCATAAAGGTTGCCGCTTTCGTACGCGTAGCCTTTTTCCTTAGCGGCGGCGATGGCCATGCGCTTGAGCTTTTGCCATTCGCTATGCATGCCACGTACGCGGGTTGCAGCATCCCGGGCGGACAGGAAATGGTTTCTTTTAAGCTGATCTTGCTCAAGGGCGGTAAGCTGAGTGGAAGAATCTTCTGGCGCCGTGGTTTTTAAGTTCTGCTGAGCCTCTAGAAGTGCTGCATCTAGATTGCTGATATTCGGATGTTGAGCTTCGATTTCTAGCATCCGTGCTTTCTCGTCACCCTCAAGAAAGTTTGCCAGTTTAGGCTCTAGGAAATACTCAAGGAGTCCCGACTCGTAGAGCCCTTTTTTCCGTTCTTCTGGAGATTTGCTTGAGCTGACCTTCTGTTCCAAGTCACTGGAAGCTTCTTTCAGGGCGGAGTTTGTCCGCTCTGGTAGTAACCAGAAGGATTCATTTTCCGTATCGTAAATTGCACTGCCATAAATGGTGGAGCAGGGCGTTTTCACTTTGTCGTGATCGCCTGGTGTGTCTTCCGGCGCTTCGGGCTGTTCACCAATATCCCGAGGCGGTTTTGTACAAGTTTCATCAGCAACTACCGGTTTTGCAGGTGCCGACTCGGTGTTAGGTGCTGCGCTGGTATTTTGTTCCATTTCGCTTCCATTCATTCTTAACGGACGGGTTCATCAAGCAACGCTGGTGGTGAGTTGCTGCAGCTGCTGTACTTTGATGAACGACTCTTCCCTGGATTGCAGGATGGCCATTGCCTGTGGCTGTGTTTCAAGCAGTGGGCCATTTGTGATTGACCCCAGCTTCAGCAAGTGACGGCCTTCGTAAATATTGTGGGCAACCAGCACATTGAGGTTTGCCACAAGGTTGGGCAGATGCTCATCGCTCGGCTCGCCGTAATCTGCGTGATGTTCATCTGCCCAATAAACCCAACCCAAATGCTCTTGAACGTTCGCCGCGGATGGCGGCAGGCTGAACACTGAAGTATCGCCCAGCCATTCGACTTCCGAGACGGCGCGCCAACTGAGCCATGGACCTTTATTGCGCCCAAAATGAACCGGCGCTGGGCTGTATACGTGCTGCCAAGGGCCGAACAGCTGATGGGAGTTGTCGCCAACGGTATAGGCCAGCGCGGCCCACAGGCTTGGCTTGTGGTAGCTCAGCAGGCTCTGTCCGCCAGAACCATCATTAGCGCGCAAGAGCCAGCGCGCATGGGCGAGCGCTTTGTCAGAATCAGCTGTAGTAATGGCAATGCCAGAAAAGTTTTCCTCGCACAGCTTTGCTGCCTCAGCCGCAAGGCGACTGCTCCACGGCGCGGTGATCCAGAGCGGACCGTCAGCGGCGATCTCAGCGAAGGCGGTTTTGAGGAACAGGCCCTGTGCATCTACCACCGGTTCGCCAACACGATAAAGGCGGCTCATCGCGTCAGGCTGTCGAACCGGGTCAATAATGAAACACACTGTTGATTCAGAGCTTTCTCTCGGTAAATCAACGAACCCATGGCGTGGAGCTTCGAGGAGTGCGCTGAGCGCTTTCACATGCATGTGCAATCCTTACGGCTGCAGGCGCCGTTGCTTTGCTTGCCGCACAACGGCGTTATTCCAGATTCATTCAGACGTTTGGGCAGCGGGACAGGGACTTTCCCCGCCTTATCCGCATCCACAACCTTCATCGGCCCCGGCAACAACGGCGCCGCCGGCGTGCCCACCCCGGGCGAGCCGCCAGTATTGACCTTCACCTCAGCGCCGCTGATGGTCACGCCACCCGCATCGACCTTGACGAAGCTGCCGCCAGCCTTCGCGGTCAGCTCCATGGCGCCTTCGACCACGACTCGCTGGCCGGCGTAGTAATGGATTTCGTTGCCAGCCTCAACAAACTGCCCCGTCCCCACCTTCACATGCTGCGTCACACCCACCGTCAGGTGATCATCCGCGCGCATTTCGCTGATGCGGTCCAGATGGGTGATCCGGTGTTCTTCGACCTTGAACTCGCTCAACACATTGGCTTCAACGGTGTCATGCCGTTCATTGCCGACGCGGATTTTCTGGTCGTGTTCGATGTTTTCGTCCCAGTCGCGCTGGGCGTGGATGTAGATCTGTTCGGCGCCTTTCTTGTCTTCGATGCGGAATTCGTTGTAGCCCTTGCCGCCCGGGGAACTGAGGGTTTTGAAGGTGCTGCGGGTTTTGTTGGCCGGCAGGTCGTAGGGGACGACGTTTTCCTTGTGGTATAGGCAGCCAGTGACGAGGGGCTGGTCGGGGTCGCCTTCGAGGAAGGTGACGAGGACTTCCATGCCGATGCGCGGGACGGCAATGCCGCCGTAAGCTGCGCCGGCCCAGCCGCTGGCGACGCGCATCCAGCAGGTGGTTTTATCGTCGGACTGGCCGTCGCGGTCCCAGTGGAATTGCAATTTGATGCGGCCGTATTGGTCGCAGTGGATTTCTTCGCCGGGCGGGCCGGTGACGACGGCGGTCTGGCTGCCGAGGACTTTCGGTTTCGGGTGTTCGAGGGCAGGGCGGTAGTGCGCGTCCCATGGGGTAGCGAGGAAGCTGTTGCGGTAGCCCTGGTGGAAATCGCTCTTGTTGTCGGTGACGTCGCTGGTGACGTTTTCCCCGAGCACTTGCGGTTGTTTGCCTTCGTGGAAGACTTCCAGCAGCAGCCACAGGTCGTTCCACTCGTCGCGCGGGTGTTCGACGAGCGTGAGGAAATGGCCGCTGGTGAGGGTGGGTTCATCACCTTTGCCTTCGGCGAGTTTGTAGTCGCTGCGATGGCGTTCCAGTGCGCGGGTCGAGAGGAACTTGCCGCGCTCGCGGGTGGTGAAGCGGCCGGGGTAATCGTAGTCCTCCAGGTCCGGGGCGAATTCGGATTTGACCGCGCCTTCGGGCAGCAGCTTGGGTTTTTCGAAATCGTAGTCGCGGCGGCTGACGCGAGTGGTGCGGGTTTCCAGGCGCAGGTTGAAGCGCTTGATCACCGGTTTCTCGGCAGCCATGCCGGAGTCCTGCTGGTAGCTCACCGGCTTCAGTTTGCGGAATACGGTCTGGTCGTCGCCGAACACCAGTTTGTGGCCGCTGGTGCTGTGCTGGAAGTGGAAGTGAATGCCTTCCTCTTCGCACAGACGCTGGATGAAATGCAGGTCGGACTCGTCGTATTGCACGCAATACTCGCGTTCCGGGTACTCGGCGCCGAGCTGGAAGCTGTAGGCGTCAGAGAGAATGCCGCGATCTTCCAGCACCTGGGCGATGATTTTCGGCACCGTCAGTTGCTGGAAGATCTGCTGATCATGGTTGTGCTGCAGGTAGGCCAGTTGCGGCACCAGGCTGATGCTGTAGCGGGTCAGGGTCTTGCCGGAGTCGCCCTGCTCGATGCGATAGACCTGGCCGTGAATCTTGCCTTCGCCGGTGGCGCCGAACGTCAGGCAGGCGCGCTTGTGCAGCAGCTCTTCGAGCTTCAGGTCGGGGCGGGCGCTGACCAGTTCGAGGTCGAAACGGAACGGTTCGTTGAGGGCTTCGCGACCGGTGAAGCTGAGGACTTGCAGGTCGGCGTTGGCGTCTTCGATCGAGAGGGTGATGTGGGTTGCATTGGCGTCCAGCATGCCTTGAATTCCGTCCGTTGAATAAGCAGGTGATGGATGTTGCAGGATTAGACGGCCTCATTCAAGGCGCAAATGGCGTAGATGTGGGGCCTTGATGTCATAGGGAAAACCCTTAGGAGGGCGATTTGGGTCAGTGAAATCGGGCCTTTCATAGACTTTGATGGTGTTTGAGAGATTGCCATCGCGGGCAAGCCCACTCCCACAGGTTTCTCGGGTGTAGACAAAATCGGCGTTCACTAAGGTCCTGTGGGAGCGAGCCTGGTCGCGAAGGGCTTCTACAACCAATGCCAGAACCGGCTCCAGAACCCGCGATTGAGGTCTTCCTTGCAGCCGGCGTATTGCTGGGCATACAGATCCGAACGGTTCTGCACCTTGCGCGCAGTCGGCAGTAACCAGGCCTTGCTCGCGTAGGTCTTGTTGCGAAAGCCGCCCCAGCCTTCGTGGTAGTTCAGGTATTGGTTATAGGCGTCGTATTTGTACACGCCGTTGATCGAGGTGGTCTTGTCCATGTACCAGCCGACGAAGTCGATGGCGTCGTCGAAGTCTTCGCGATCGGCCCAGTTGCGGCCGGTGCTTTTCTGATAGTCGGCCCAGACTTCATCCTTGGCTTGCGCATAGCCGGAAGCGGTGGAGACGCGGCCCCACGGAATTACCCAGAGCAGGTATTTGCGTGGTGTCTTGGCGTCGTAGCGGTAGCCGGATTCCTGATACATGATCGCGAAAGGCACCTGGATTGGCACGCCCCAGCGTTTCTGCGTGACTTGCGCAGCGTCGTACCAGTCGCTTTTCTCGCGGAAGATTGCGCAGATGTCTTCCGGCGAGCGGGGCGGCGAGGTGCCGCAACCGCTCAGCAGGGTGGCCAGGGTCAGGAGGGCGAGGATGTGCCTGAGATTCAAAAGCTTGTTTCCGTCGTGCGCAAAAAAGGCCGACAGTCTACGCGCTCAGCTCAACTGATGACGATAGGGTAGATCCGGACCGGTTTTGCTGCAGGTCAGCGCCGCGGCTTGTACGGCGAACCTGAGCATGCCGTCAATCTGCTCGCGACTCAGCTGCTGCACGCCAGCGACCGAGTCCAGCGAGTGCTCGGTCAGCCAGGTGATCAGCGCCGCCTGAAAGGTGTCGCCAGCGCCAACCGTATCGGCGATCTGAACCTGATTGGCCGGTACCGACCACGAGCCATAGGCGCGACTGAACACGGTCGCGCCGTCGCCACCGCGCGTCAGGAAGACGATCTGGCAGCGATGTTCGAGCCAGCCGTCAATCACGTTTTGCGGATCCTGCTCGGGATAGAGCAGGCTCAGATCCTCGTCGCTTACTTTGATCAGATCGGCCAGGCGCACCAGCGTGGCGATGCGCTCGCGCCATAGATTGATGTTCGGCTCGGGATTGAGGCGCACGTTGGGATCGAGGCTGATCAGGCGTTTGCCGCTTTCACGCTGAACGAGCTTAAGCAAGGTGTCGCCAATCGGCTGCACCACCAGCGAAAACGAGCCGATGTGCAGGCCGCGCACCTCGTCGCCAAGTGTCGGCAAATGCGCCTCGCTCAATTGGCGGTCGGCGCAGCCTTCGCCACGGAAGCTGTAATGCGGCGAGCCATTGGCGCCTACCGCGACCATCGCCAGGGTGGTCGGCGCGGCAAAATCCACCAGATAGTCCGGATGCACGCCTTCCTCTTGCAGGACTTGCTGCAAACGCCGGCCGAGGTAGTCGGTGGACAGCCCGCCGAACAGCGCCGAGTCCACGCCCAAGCGGCGCAGACCGACGGCGACGTTGAACGGCGAGCCGCCGGCAATCGCCTTGAAATTGACTTTCGAGGCCAGACCGCTGGCATCGTTTTCGCTGAAGAAATCAAACAGGGCTTCGCCACACACCAGGTACATAGTTGTTTGCTCGTTATAGGGTTGCGACATGCTGTTGATAGCGTTCGTAGGCCTGCTGGAACGCCGCGACATTGGCGGCGATCGGCAGAGTTTCGCTGCGTGCGTCGAGTTTCACGCAGCGCTCGCACAGATCGGCCAGGGAGACATCATCGCCGTTAGAGCGCGACGCGCACCACGCTGCCTGAATCGCCGCGCCCAGTGCGGCGGCTTCGCTTTGCTCGGTGCAGATCACCGGGGCGTTCATGATGTCGGCGACGACCTGCCGCCACACCGCGCTCTTCGAGCCACCGCCGATCAGGCAAATGCGCAGGCTTTGTAAACCATTCTGGCGGAGCAAATCCAGCCCGTAGCGCAAACCGAAGGTGGTGCCTTCGACAGCGGCGCGGCACAGATTGGCCTGGGTCAGGTTATCCATGGTCAGGCCATGCAGGCTGCCGGTGGCGTGGGGCAGGGCGGGGACGCGCTCACCGTTGAGAAACGGCAGCATGCTCACGCCCTCGGCGCCGATCGGCGACTGCGCGACCAGTTGGTTGAAGGTCGGCAGATCGAGCTTGAACAGGTCGCGAATCGCGCCGGTGGCGTTGGTCAGATTCATCGTGCAGATCAGCGGCAGCCAGCCACCGCTGGAGGAGCAGAAAGTGGCGACCGAGGCATCGGCGCTGACGTTCGGCTCCTCCGAATAGGCGTAGACCGTGCCGGAAGAACCGAGGCTCATGGTGATCGCGCCGGGCTGGATATTGCCGGTACCAATGGCGCCCATCATGTTGTCGCCACCGCCGCTTGAAACTACAGCGTTGGGGTTGATGCCGAGTTGCTCGGCGACTGCCGGCAGGATAGTGCCAACGGCCGCGTGCGCGTCGATCAGCTCCGGCAGCGCGGTTTGCAAACGCCCGCTGGCGTCGATGTCGCGCAGTATCTGCAAATCCCACTGCCGCGTGCGCACGTTGAAATATCCGGTGCCGGAGGCGTCGCCGTATTCGCTGCAGGCGCGGCCGGTGAGCCAGTAGTTTAGGTAGTCATGGGGCAGCAGAATCCGAGCGATGCGCGAGAACACGTCAGGATGCTGCTCTTTGGTCCAGAGCAGTTTCGACACCGTGTAGCCCGGCGCAATGACCACGCCGAGGCGTTCCAGCGAGCCTTCCTCGCCGCCCAATTGCGCGAGCAATCGCTCGTTTTCCGGCGTGGTTTCGGTGTCGCACCAGAGCTTGGCCGGGCGCAGCACTGCGCCTTGCTCATCGAGCAGCACCAGGCCGTGTTGCTGGCCGGAGACGCCAACACCGAGGATCGCCTGACCGTCGACGTTGGCCGCTTGCAAGGCTTGGCGCGTGGCGCTGACGAAAGCGTCGAGCCACTGTTGAACGTCTTGTTCGCGACGGCCATTGGCGCCGCTGATCATCGTGTGCGGCGCCGCGCCCAGACCGAGCACCTGACCGCTGTCGGCATCGAGGATGATCGCTTTGGTGCCTTGGGTGCCGCAGTCGATACCCAGGAAGAGCTTTGTTGTTGTCATGAAAACTCCACGGCTGCTCGTTCCCATGCTCTGCGTGGGAACGCCTCAATGGACGCTCTGCGTCCGCTTTTGATGGGACGCGGAGCGTCCCGGGCTGCATTCCCACGCAGAGCGTGGGAACGATCAGGTTGCGAGGAGTTTTTCCAATGTCCGCGAAACCCCAACCTCGCGCAAACTCTGGCAGCACCACTCGAATGCCGCAACAAACTCCGCCGACTTCGGTATCGCTGTGCCAAAAATCTCCTCAACGCCCAGCAGCCGCTCGGTGATCAACTCATCGTCCGCCACCAATCCCTGACAGAAAGCCGCCCGCGGGTCCGGAATCGAATACGTGTCACCGTTCTCATCCACGCCTTTCAAATACAGCGCCCACGCCGCGACTACCAGGGCCGCGCGTTTGGTCTCGCGACCATCGGCAATCAGCCGATTGATCGTCGGCACGGTGAACTTGGGAAACTTCGACGAGCCATCCGAACACACTCGCTCCAGCTGATCGGCAATCGCCTGATTGGAAAACCGCGCGACTAGCGTGTCCTTGTATTCGCTCAGATCAATGCCCGGTACCGGCGCCAGTTGCGGCGTGACATCCAGGTCCATATAAGCGCGCATGTAACGCACGAACAGCGGGTCGTTCATGGTCTCGTGGACGAAGCGATAACCCTTGAGAAAGCCTAGATATGTCAGCGCCAGGTGACTGCCGTTGAGCAGTTTGATTTTCATCTCTTCGTACGGCGAGACATCGTCGGTGAACTGCACGCCGACCTTTTCCCAGGCCGGGCGGCCGTTGACGAATTTGTCTTCCAGCACCCACTGCACAAACGGTTCGCAGACCACCGGCCAAGCATCATCGACGCCGTGTTTGTCGGCCAGTTGCAGGCGATGCGCGGTGCTGGTCATTGGTGTTATGCGATCGACCATGGCGTTGGGGAAACTGACGTTCTGGTCGATCCAGTCACGCAATTGCGGATCACGCAGCGCGGCGAACGCCAGCAGTGCCTTGCGCGCGACGGCGCCGTTGTGCGGCAGGTTATCGCAGGACATCACGGTAAATGCCGGAACACCCGCCGCACGGCGTTTGGCCAACGCGGCGCAGAGGAAACCGAACACGGTGCCCGGCGTTTCGGGATGGGCGAGGTCGTGTTGAATCTGCGGCAGATGCGCCATGAATTCGCCGTTGCTGTCGTCGATGCAGTAGCCGCCCTCGGTGATGGTCAGCGAGACGATACGAATCTGCGGTTCGGCGAGTTTGTCGATCAGCGCCTGGGCGCCATCTTCAGCGAGCAGCATGTCGCGGATCGCGCCGATGACGCGCACTTCAGTGTCGTCGCTGTCGCCCAGTTCGAACAGGGTGAACAGGTAATTCTGCTCGCGCAGATCATCGCGGGCACGGCGATCTTCCGGGCGCAGGCCGACGCCGCAAATCGCCCAGTCCAGCGCTTCGCCAGTGTTCATCAAGGCATCGGTGTAATACGCCTGATGTGCGCGGTGGAAACCGCCGACGCCAATGTGGGCGATGCCCTGGCGTGTGTCGCTCAGGTTGTAGCCCGGCAGTTGCACTTCGGCGGCGAGGCGATTGAGGTTCGGTTGGTTGAGTTTCATCGGATAGTCTCGAAATCAGGCGGCAGCGCGCAGTGGGCGGGTCAGCGCCACACCTTCAGCGTCGAACAGGTGGCAGTGAGTCGGGTCCAGACGCAGGCTCAATTGCTCGCCATAACGGCTGGCCAGATCGCCGCGCACGCGCATGGTCAGGGCCTCGCCGGCGCTGGTGGTGACGTGGCAGAAGGTGTCGCTGCCAAGGCGTTCGCTGACGTCGGCGGTCACCTGCAACGTGCAGTCGCCGGGTTGCGCCAGCTCCAGATGTTCCGGGCGAATGCCCAGCGTCACCGCGCTGCCGACGCTGAGGCTGGCCGCGTTGAACGGCAGGCTGATGCGCGTGCCAGCGTCCAGCGCAACTTCGCAGCTGGCGCCGTCGATGCGGGCAATCTTGCCTTTGAGGAAACCCATTTTCGGCGTGCCGAGAAAGCCTGCGACAAACAGATTGGCCGGATTGTGATAGAGGTCGAGTGGCGAGCCGACCTGTTCGATTCTGCCGCCGTTAAGCACCACGACTTTGTCGGCCATGGTCATCGCTTCGACCTGATCGTGGGTTACGTAGATCATCGTCGCTTGCAGGTCTTTGTGCAGGCGCAGCAGCTCCAGGCGCATTTGCACGCGCAACGCCGCGTCGAGGTTGGACAGCGGCTCATCGAAAAGGAAAATCTTCGGGTTGCGCACGATGGCGCGGCCGATCGCCACGCGCTGGCGCTGGCCGCCGGACAGCTGCTTCGGTTTGCGCTCGAGCATTGGCCCGAGCTCGAGAATCCGCGCTGCTTCGCCAACCTTGCGCTCGACCTCGGCCTTCGGTACGCCGGCCAGATCGAGGGCGAACGACATGTTCTTTTTCACGGTCATGTGTGGGTACAGCGCGTAGGTCTGGAACACCATTGCCAGATCACGCTTGGCCGGGCTGACTTCGGTGATGTCGCGGCCATCGAGTTCGATGGTGCCGCCGCTGACCTCTTCAAGGCCGGCGATCAGGCGCAGCAGGGTGGATTTGCCGCAGCCCGACGGGCCGACGAAGACCACGAATTCCTTGTCGTTCACTTCCAGGTCAATGCCCTTGATGATGGAAAAGCCTTCGAAGCCTTTTTGCAGATTCTTGATTTTCAGGTTGGCCATGAGATGGGCCTCCGCAATATTGTTATTCGTTTGAAGCCTTGCAGGCTTTTTGTGGGAGCGGGCTTGCTCGCGAAGGGGCCCTGTCAGTCACCATCAGTGTTGAATGACACACCGCATTCGCGAGCAAGCCCGCTCCCACATGGGGAAGGTTTCGCTTTGAGATCATTTCACGGCACCAAACGAAAGCCCGCGCACCAGTTGTTTCTGGCTGATCCAGCCAAAGATCAGAATCGGCGCACAAGCGAGGGTCGAGACCGCCGACAACTTGGCCCAGAACAGCCCTTCGGGACTTGAATACGAGGCGATCAACGCTGTGAGTGGTGCGGCATTCGAAGAGGTCAGGTTCAGCGACCAGAACGCCTCGTTCCAGCACAGGATCAGCGACAGCAGCACGGTCGAGGCGAGGCCGCCCTTGGCTATCGGCAGCAGCACGCGGACCATTTCCTGCCACAGCGTCGCACCGTCGAGGCGCGCGGCTTCGAGGATGTCTTTGGGAATGTCCTTGAAGTAGGTGTAAACCATCCAGACCACGATCGGCAGGTTGATCAGCGTGTAGATCACGATCAGCGCGATACGCGTGTCGAGCAGGCCGAAACTCTTGGCCAGCAGGTAGATCGGCATCAGCACGCCCACCGGCGGCAGCATCTTGGTCGAGAGCATCCACAGCAGCGTGCCTTTGGTGCGCTGGGTTTCGTAGAACGCCATCGAGTAGGCCGCGGGCACCGCGATCAACAGACACAGGGCCGTGGCGCTGAACGAGATCACCACCGAGTTCCAGGCGAAGCTGAAGTAATCGCTGCGCTCGTTGATGTGCAGGTAGTTCTCCAGCGTTGGCGTGAAGATGAACTGCGGCGGCGTGGCGAAGGCGTCTATTTCGCTCTTGAAACTGGTCATCACCATCCAGAAGATCGGGAAGAAGATCACGATCGCGATGGCCCAGGCCAGCGTGCCGAGCAGCAGGCTTTGCAGGCGGCGGGATTGTTGGAGGGTCATGGCAGGCCTCACGCTTTGTCAGTCAGGTTTTTGCCGATCATCCGCACCAGAATGATCGCGGCGATGTTGGCGATGACCACGGCAATCAAACCGCCCGCCGAGGCCATGCCGACGTCGAACTGCACCAGCGCCTGGTTGTAGATCAGGTAGGCGAGGTTGGTCGAGGCGTAGCCGGGGCCGCCGTTGGTGGTGGTGAAGATTTCTGCGAACACCGAGAGCAGGAAGATCGTTTCGATCATCACCACCACGGCAATCGGCCGCGCCAGGTGCGGCAGGGTCAGGTGCCAGAAGATCGCGATCGGGCCGGCACCATCGAGGCGCGCGGCTTCTTTCTGTTCCTGATCCAGCGACTGCATGGCGGTCATCAGAATCAGGATCGCGAAGGGCAGCCATTGCCACGAAACAATGATGATGATCGACAGCAGCGGATAGTGCGCCAGCCAGTCCACCGGTTGCGCGCCGAACAGCTTCCAGAGGTAGGCGAGGATTCCCGAGACCGGGTGAAAAATCAGGTTCTTCCAGATCAGCGCGCCGACGGTGGGCATGATGAAAAACGGCGAAATCAGCATCACCCGCACCAGGCCGCGACCGAGGAACTCGCTGGCCTCCAGCAACGCGCTGATCAACACGCCGAAGACCACGCTGATCAGCAGCACACTGCCAACGAGCAACAACGTATTGGTCGCGCCGGGCATGAAGCCCGAATCGGTGAGGAAATAGGTGAAGTTCTCCAGCCCCACGAATTCGTTTTCGCCGGGGTAGAGCAGGTTGTAGCGGATCATCGAGAAGTACACGGTCATGCCCAGCGGCACGATCATCCACAGCAGCAACAGCGCCACTGAAGGGCTGACCAGAAACCAGCCGGGATTGCGCACCCGCAGCTTGCGCTGGGGTGGCGACAGGTCGATGTGGGCTTTGGCAGTTGAAGTATTCATGGCATTCACAACCCAATGGGTGCAGATAAATGTTCAGGAAAAAACCAGCATTCCTGACATCGACGCGGACCCTGTGGGAGCGGGCTTGCCCGCGATGGCGATGGAAAGGACGACATCAATGTTGAATGTGCCGGCCTCATCGCTGGCAAGCCAGCTCCCACAGGTTTGGAGGCGTTACTTGGGATAACCCGCACGCTTCATCTCGCGTTCCGTGGTCTGCTGCGCCGCCGCGAGCGCTTGATCCACCGTGGTCTGGCCAATGAGGGCTGCCGAGAACAGCTTGCCGACCTGGGTGCCGACTGCCTGGAATTCAGGAATGGTCACCAACTGAATGCCAATGTACGGCACCGGCTTGAGCGTCGGCTTGCTCGGGTCGGCGGCCTTCAGCGATTCCAGCGTCACCTTGGCAAACGGCGCGGCGCTCATGTACGCGTCGCTGTAGGTCGAAGCGCGGGTGCCCGGCGGCACGTTGGCGATGCCGTCGGTCTTGGCAACCAGTTCGCCGTACTCTTTGGAAGTGGCCCAGGCACTGAAGGTTTTCGCCGCGTCCTTGGCCTTGGAGCTGGTCGGAATCGCCAGCGCCCACGAATACAGCCACGCCGAGCCTTTATCCGTGACCTGATGCGGAGCGAAGGTGAAACCGACGTGGTCGGCGACCTTGCTCTGGGTCTTGTCGGTGACGAACGAGCCGGCGACGCTGGCATCGACCCAGATTGCACATTTGCCGCTGTTGAACAGGGCGAGGTTTTCGTTGAAGCCGTTGCTGGATGCGCCTGGCGGGCCGGATTTCTTCATGGTGTTGACGTAGAAGTTCAGCGCGTTTTTCCATTCCGGGCCACTGAATTCCGGCTTCCACTGCTCATCGAACCAGCGCGCGCCGTAAGCGTTGGCAACCGTGGTCACCAGGGCCATGTTCTCGCCCCAACCGGCCTTGCCGCGCAGACAAATGCCGTACTGTTCTTTGTCTTTCTGGGTGAGCTTTTCGGCAAAGCCGGCGATCTCTTCCCAGGTCGGACGCTCCGGCATGGTCAGCCCGGCTGCCTTGAACAGGTCGGTGCGGTAATAGGTGATCGAACTCTCTGCGTAGAACGGCAGCGCATACAGCGAACCCTTCACCGACAGGCCTTCACGCACCGATGGGAACACATCGTCGAGGGCGTAACTGGCCGGCAGGTCCTTCATCGGCTCCAGCCAACCCTTGCCGCCCCAGAGTGCCGCTTCGTACATGCCAATGGTCAACACGTCGAACTGGCCGCCCTGAGTGGCGATGTCGGTGGTCAGGCGCTGACGCAGGACGTTTTCTTCCAGCACCACCCAATTGAGCTTGATGTCCGGATGCTCGCTCTCGAAAGTTTTCGAGAGTTTCTGCATGCGGATCATGTCGCTGTTGTTGACGGTGGCGATGGTCAGGGTCTGGGCGCCAACGCTGACGCTGCTGAGGGTCATGCAGGTGAGGGCGAGCAGAGCTTTTGCAGTGGGTTGCATCGTGCACTCCTTTTCTGGCACCCGACGGCGCAGAAGGACGGTTATTGTTTTTGTGTCTTCCGAATGCAGGAAGAATCTGCGCTGATTACAGCCTTCAACGGCAGGGCTGACAAATCATCCCTAGCACTTTTGTTGATACTTTTTTGCACTGGGGTTTGGTTGGGTGAGCGCAGGGAAGGGGGGTTGCGCGAGGTGCGGTTAACGAATGCGTACAGATTTCGCCAGCCGGGCACAACCTCTTGTGGGAGCGAGCCTGCTCGCGAAGACGATATCCCTGTCACAGGGTTCTTGACTGACAGAACGCTTTCGCGAGCAGGCTCGCTCCCACAGGTGGCGTGTCGTCAGAGATGATTCTGTTCAGTCAGCCGCTGCACCGCCAGCCGCCGATAATGCGACGGCGTCATGCCCTTGAGTTGCAGAAAGCGCCGATTGAAGTTGGAAATGTTGTTGAACCCCGATTCGAAGCACACCTCGGTCACCGGTTTGTCACCGTCGGCCAGCAATTCACAGGATTTGCTGATGCGCAGGCGATTGACGAACTCGATGAAGTTTCGCCCGGTGGCCTGTTTGAACACACGGCTGAAATAGGTCGGCGTCATGCCCAGATGCTCGGCCACTTCTTCCAGTGAGATGTCCCGCGCGTAGTGGCTGAAGATGTAATCGACCGCGCGGTTGGTGCGGTCGATGTTGTGTTCGTCGGCCAGTTGCGGCGTAGTCGCACCGGACAGTAACTGGAAATCGTCTGTGGAAGAAAGCAATTCCATCAGGATGAAAAAGTGCCCGAGGCGGGTGATACCGGTGCTGTCGGCGATCTTCTGCATCAGCGTCATCGCCTGGCGAATTGTGCGTTTGCAGCGAAACTCGATGCCGTATTGCGCGCGCTCAAGCAGTGGCGCGAGACTTTTCAGTTCAGCGAACACCTGATGCCCGCTTTCAAACAATTCGTCGGTGAAGTTGACCAGCATGTCGCGCTTCTCGACCACTTCATCCTCGGCGACCTGGCTGATCCAGTTGTGCGGCAGGTTGGGACCGGTCAGAAACAGGGTTTCCGGATAGAAGTTGCCAATGTAATCGCCGATGAACACCTTGCCGGAACTGGCAACGATCAGGTGCAGTTCGTATTCCTTGTGGAAATGCCAGCGCACCAGCGGGCAGGGGAAGCCGTGCTGGCGGTAGATGATGGACAAGCCGTTATGGTCGTCCATCAACTCGTAGGAAGGATCGGTCACGCGAGCGGTTCGGGTCATGACAGGGGCGCTGTTCTTGTTCTCTGCGCAGGATCATGCCCGGTTTGTCATGCTCGGCGCCAGTCTGATGGCTGAGCAGATCAAACGGAGCGCCCGTGCACCTTGTTCAGGTTGGCCGTGCGGCAAAAATCGACGATTCGTGACTCTTCAATAAAATCGACATTGATGATGTTGCACAGCTGGGCCCAGTTGCTTTTGCCTGGATCGAACCATTCATTCAGCTGGTCATGAATATCCACCGGCCCGCCAAGGGCGCTGTAACTTGTTGCGGACAAGGACCAGAACTCCCAACTGGAAGTTGGTTTTTTCAATAGCTGGGTGATGAATTGGTGCAGTTCTTGAACGTTAGTGATGTTTTCGCCAGTCCATTCGTGGTCGATTTTGCCGATAAACACGCTTTCGTTCAGCTCCCGGTGAGACTGTGCCGCCACCACAATACGTTGTCGCGGACTGATTTGCTTCAATTGTTCGATCGGCAAGTAATGATTGCTTCGGGGAATAATGCGCATGCCCAGAAAGTGAATAATCATTTGATTGAAATAGGCGAAGTCAAAGTTCTCACCGTCCAGCGCGTGAAAATCCAGCACAATAAATTCGTCAGGATGCTTTTCCAGAAAGTCATTTACGTCTGTAACAAGATGGCCCAGCGTTCGCGAATTGCGATGGCCGTTGTGATGTAGGCGGAATTTAGCCAACCCCTTGGCACTCTGCTCATAATCGAGGCGGATATCCAGGGCTCTTGCGCCGTGATGGAGCTGATGGAAAAACGTATTGTGCTGACATGCCAGCCAGTGGCGCGGCGGACCGAGGAGCGGATAAGAAGCTTGCCAGTCGCTACCCGCGTTGTGCGTGCCCGGCAGCGCCATTTGCAGAAGCGTCAAACTGTCGAGGGACGGTGTCGCCGTCATCCATTCATAAGTGTTGTATGGAGCGTTCATAATAAGCCTGCATGGTTTTAGTTTGCGCCAACGGTCATGTTGGCGTTGCAGGTTGTTTATAGATAGATGTGGCGAAGTTGCCAATACGATGAGTGATGCAATATGTTGTTCATTGTTTCTATTATTTGTCGCGTTTCTTTTCTTCGATCCATTGCGCCATGTATTGCGTGCTCTTAAGCGTGTGATGACGCAGCATTGAACCTGTGAAGTTGTTTTTTCTCAGTTGCGGCAAAAGTTGTCGGCAGGCATGGATTCGTTCTATGAGCGCAGCGGCGTGAGTTGTTCGCTGATAACGCTGCTCAAGTAGTTCCAGGCTCCATTGTTGTGCCTGCTGCCACCGAAGCTGATCGTTATACAGCTGCACCGCTTGCTCGGCGAACTGATGCGCAGTGCTCACCACGGCGCCCGGCCATGGATGATTGTCATGCATGCCCTCGGTGCCGACGGGCGTGGTCACGCTCGGCGTGCCACACAACATCGCATCAATCAGTTTGCCTTTGATACCGGCACCAAACCGCAACGGTGCCAGACAGACTCGCGCCGCTGACATCACCTGCAAGGCATCCTCGGCACGGTTCATGATGTGAAAGCCTTGCGCCGCGTTATGCAGCGCCGAGGCTTTCGGCGGGGTGTACGCGCCGTAGACGTGTAACTGCGCCGCCGGAAGTTGCGCCCTGATCAACGGCCAGATTGTGGTCTTCAACCACAGCACGGCATCCCAGTTTGGCGCATGACGAAAATTGCCTATGCTGAGGAAATGCTCGCGCTCCGTGTATCCAGACGGCTCGAGGCCTGGTCGATCAACCATCAGCGGGCACCAGTGCAGCAACTCCGGCGACAGACCGAACTGCTCGACCAACAGCTTGATTTCCGTGGGAGAAATGATCAGGTTCAGGTCGCACCGGTACAGCGCTGCAATCTCTCGTTTGGCCAGATCGGTGTCAGCCATCAGCTCAAATTCCTCGCGCAACCCTGGCGCGAAAAGATCAGTGAAGTCGTCCTGATCCTGGTTGACCTTCAAGCGGTCCTTCAGCCTTTGATGGCGCGCATGGCGCAAGCTCTGCAGATCAGATGTTTCGAGTACACGCAGAGCGGCAGGACAGTGTTTTTCCACACGCCAGCCAAACTGCTCTTCCATCATGAACTGATCGAACAGCACGATATCCGGCGCCAGCGCGCTGATGAACGTATCGAAACTGCTGTTGTTGAGTTCTATCGGCACTTCGCGAATGCCCAGCGCGCTGAGGTCCGCCTTATGCTCTCCGGGGCCGGCCGGGCTGCTGAAGGTGATGTCCCAGCCTTGCTCGAGGAACGTTTCGAGAATCTGCATGACGTGGCCGCTGGCTGCAGACGAGCGTGGTTCGGGCCAGACGTAGCCAATGACCAGGACTTTGGTGGTGGAGGGCAGTGTCATGACGGCAATCCTGAATATCAGCCGAGTCGGCAGAAAAAGGGCGCAATTAAACCACAGTGATCGTTATCTGCGCCCCTTTCGTCAGCACTGCATTTTCAAGCCCTGTTTAAAAAGCCGGCTTGGCCAGATTGAGCAGGAGCGGGCCCTGAAGAAACTCTCCGGGAGCGGTGCTATCGATCGCATGGGTGATCGCGGCAAGGTTGAAGTGAAACGTGGCCTGGCAGGTTTGGTACTGATCGATCAAAGAGACCGCCAGGGAATAGGACTCGGCATTCAATAACGCCGGATGTTCTTGCACGATTTTTGGCCAGTTCGCAATGCTCGACTCAAAGTCCTCGAAGTCTTTTAACGTGGCAAAGCCGTAATGAGGGTTGGCCAGATTCTTGGGATGGGCCTTGCGAGGGTTTCTTGCGAAATCCAGCAGCCCGACCGCGTTGTACTCTGCCGGAGTGGCGCCCTTGAACACTTCACCGTAGTAGAAATCAAGCGTGTCGGGTGCACCGTGAGATATTTCATGCACAAGAACATCGCCGATCCTGGCATCGTCGTACTTGGCCGCTGCATAGTATTCATCAAGATTATCCGGGTACATGGCCAGGAAAGTCCTGGTGTTGACGTCCAGTCTGGTATTGGAGCTTACTGCCGCTTGCCAGCGTTTATAAGCTTGAGGCTGTAACGCAGCAAGGGTATCGCTACCCGGCGGTCGAAAGATCATGTTATCCAGACTGAGGAAGTCAAGATCCCTGCGCATCTTTCGCAAGTTGCTGGTGATGTGCTCAACTGCCGCATTCGAGTTGTCACCGAATACATGCCGGATGATTGCTCTGACTTCCTCGTTGCCGGCATCGGAGATTAACTGAATAGTGTTGTCGATTTTGCTCTTGGCGTGAGGAATCGCTTTTTTCAGATAGCCACGCGTGTAACTGAACGGCTTCGCTCGCTTGAGAGGGTTACGAAAGAAGTTGACCAGCTTAAGGTTTTTCAACTTTGGTCCCCACGGCTCACCCAAGCGGTTCACGGCGTACCATTCATCAGTGTGGCGGATGCCCCATACCTGGAATATGTCGCTCGAGTTTTGCGCATATTGCCGGGTGCCCAAGCGGATAGTGTCTGTATCGACCACCGAGGAAAGTGCATGGTAAGGCGGCTTTACAGTCCATTTCCGGGCGTCGTGAATGGCGCCTTCGAGTGCGGCCACCCCGCTTTGCCAGCCTTTACGTAATAATTTCGCTCCTTTGAACACCACATCCGTAGCCCCATCCAGCGGGTTGAAGATACTGTTCACCAGTCCAGCACCCGTAGACGCAATTTTGCCGGCCTTCGTGGCGATGCTCATGCTTTTGGCAACCACACTGGCAATTTTTGCAACAGCAGCGATTACCAGAAGGATTGTCATTGCGGCTTCCAGTGTGCACGCTGCGGCTCCCTGAATCTGTCGTTCTACATCGTCGGAGGTCAGATCCTCGATACAGGATTTGAACGGCACGATAACGTTGAGGAATGTATCCAGATCCTTGTCCCGTTTGATCCGCAATGCCTCAAGCCGGGTCTGTCCCCAACACTCTTTGACGAGTTCATCGTAAGTGGCCACAGGTCTGTGCTTGAGCACGAAATTCACCAGGCGATCGAATTCCGTAGAGTAGAAGCTCTGATAGTAGCCATTGATCTGCGCCGGTGGCGCGACGGACAGCTCACCGACTCTGTCGATCACTCCCGAACTGACAGCGACGAGGCCGGGCGTAACACCATGGGTATAACATTCGATGTCTGTTGGTAATTGATGCACTGTGGCCGGCGCTGAGTAATTTATCCCGGTGCGGCGAACTTTTGGCTCCAACAGGTTCTCACGCTGGATAAGTGCTGCCAGTTCAGTGTTTTCACGGCAGACGCCTTGCAACGTCAGTAATTCGTAACACGAAACCTGGCCTTCGAACTCGCAGTAAATCACAACCCCGTAACGGCCCTTTGCTTCATCTATTTCCTGATGGCTTTCAGTGGGTTTATGCCCATCTGTCTTCACGATCAAGTCAATGACCGACGCAATGGGATTAACGGACAGATTCGTGATGGTCTGGAGTTTTGCGACCGAGGGTCTGACCGTGAACATTGTTACTTTGCCTTTGAGCAAACGGATCCGGTCGGGCAGTGGCAAGAATGAGAATGCCTGTTTCAAATGCGTATGCATGGCTTGCGTGTGTGTGACATACGCTCGGTTGAACTGACGGTGAAACTCACCATCGGGAGAAACCAGATTGCGCAACAGGCCGGGAAACGCTTCATAAATACTTTCGCCTTTTTTCAGGTCCCAGTCGCCAGTCGCAAGATCATTGGACATGTGCAGTTCAACCGGTGACAGGCGCATCGTGCTGTACGCGTCCTCCAGCGGTGTGTTGCGTACTTGCTTGAGGACGTCTTTTTCAAGATAAGTGCAACCCTTGGCAACATGCTTGAGGATGTCCAGTGCAACGCCTCTGCGCGTTGGCAGAGGACGCGTCAATGTTTCAGCGTTTTCGGCCAGGGTTTTGGCATGCTGCACATAGGCGTTCGTGGCGACTTTCAGAGCCTCGGGGACAGACTTCTCGACATCTTCAGGCGAGAGGATCTTATTCAGTACGGCCCAGTCGATGACAGGATCCACCGCTGCCAGAGTGTCGAGTTGCTTGCGTGATTCGGTTGCCGGTTCCAGTGTTGAACGGTGTTGCAGCTGTGCGTAAGTCATTGAGCGGGTCGAGCCTGGCGCGATGATCTCATGCACTGCCACGGCTCGGCAGTATTCGACGCATTGCGGTGTGCCCAGTACCAGTTCTTCAGGCAGATCCTTGACCAGAAACTCCGGTGCGGGTTCGGCCAGTAACAGATGAGCTGCAAGCGCGGCGTTTTTACGGCTGACTCGATGATGCGTGATGAGGTGATTTTCGAACCTGGTCTGGACCTCTGCGAAGGAGAGTTCCAGATGCTCGGCGGCATATAAATCGAAGTCGGCCACATGGTTGCGCGGCTCTTGTTCACCGACTTGCGGGTGGAGATCGACCAATAGCGACGTCAGTATTAATTGTCTGCGGGACGCGGCCGATTGGGGTTGATCTGGTCGCGCGCCGTACCAGTCCAGATCGCGCACGTAGGCGTCCGCCCAATGAGCAGCGATCGGACTGGAGATTAATAGGTCTATCACGTTTTCTGCTTCGGAGCGTGTAAAGGGCGTTGACCGCCCGCCCAGAATACGTTCCGACAAATGTTCCAGTAAGGACTGGCCTTTCAAGTAGCTGGCAATCAGTTTTCGAAGCTCACCGAGTTGAGTCGCTGAAAGCGTGGCCGCATTGCCTTCGCTTGCCTTGATCATCTCCCGATAGTTACCGAACTTCGCGCCCGGATCGGGCGGGGCAGCCATGAATGCCATCAGGCGGAAAGTTTCGGCGGCATCGCGCGGAATTACATAACCATGGAATTTCAGCCATTGCGCTACATCAATCTGATCGATGCTGGAAATCTTGCCGCCGGTCAGCTCTGCCATTTCAATAAGTGTTTGCAGGTCTTCTTTCAGATCCGCAGCAAGTACGAAAGCGTTTGCGAATCCAGTAACGTTGTTATAAGTTATTGCATTTATTTCGCCTTCAGCTGTTACTTCAAAAATGACACGCTCGGATAGTTGCAATGTTGTCAGCAGTTTTTTAAAGGACGTATGTTCGGACATCTTTTTCAGCAGCTGCCTACCCGGAAGCAGGGCGTCTTCCAGAGACGATCCAGGCTCGAGAGTAAGGGTTGCGCCGACGAGGGATAGTGTTTGCGATGGGGTGAGACCCGCCGAGCGCTTTTTCAGTTTGTAAATAACTTCTTCGCGCTCGCGGTTGTCGCTGGGCGTGTGATCGCTCTGAAAGTCGGCGTAATCAGGAGTCCTGGATAAGTTGCGTTGGCTCAGGAAATTTGCAGGTTTGATGTTCATGAAGTTCGCTTGTTGTTGGTCTGTAAGTGCGGCTTATCCTCTTTTTTAAATGGATACTAATCAACGTGCTTTATGTGAGTGAGTTTTTCAGTTGTACGAACGTTATTGTTCTTGAATTGGTGTCCCGAGGGGAAGTGTCATCATCAGATGAAGGTTGGTTAAGATTTTTGATCAATGATGGATTTTACTTTGTCGCGCAATTTGTCTATGGAGAACGGTTTGCCAATTACATACATGTCGCTGGGCACTTCGATAGTTTCGGCATAACCGCTGGCAAACAGGATGGGCAGAGCAGGGCGTAGCTCTCGCGCCTTTTCAGCAAGTTCGCGGCCATCCATGCCAGGCAGGCCGTGGTCGGTCATCATCAAATCGATCGGCTGCCCAGCATCCGCAATAATTTCAAGTGCCGCTTTACCGTCATCAGCCTCTAACACCGTGAATTCCAGCTCCTGCAATACATCGACGATGAGCATGCGCACGATGTCGTCATCTTCTACGACAAGGATGGTGGAGGCATTGGTAGACATGGCAGGGCTCTCAAAAATGAAATCGGGGGATACCGGGCGATCGAAAATGCCGGACTCTTGCATGAGTAAGTGGCGCATAGCCACAAGTTCCCGAGCTGATACAAAAAAGAACAGCTCGGTGTGATGCGGCAAGGATAACCGTTGGCGTCGCCCAATGCGCAGACGTGCGTAGGAAAATGCCATCATTTGTGTGAGAAAAATGGATCCAGAGCAGGGTTTTGGGGCAAACTCTCGGGTTTTCAACAGTTCGCCAAGGCCGCCCCATGTCCTCTTCGTCTTCGGTTGATGAACAACGGTTTCGCAAATTACTGAGTCGCAACGTCAGCCTGCCGCTGGGCGTCGGCGTGCTCAGCGCCGTGTTCTTCGTCTCGCTGATCACTTATTTGCTGTCGGTCATTCAATGGGTCGAGCACACCGACCGGGTGATCAACAACGCCAATGAGGCGGTGAAGCTCACCGTCGATCTCGAAACAGGCATGCGCGGTTATCTGCTCAGCGGTGACGAGCACTTCCTCGACCCCTATGAAATCGCCAAGCCGCGTATCAAGGTCGCTCTCAATACGTTGCTGGAGCTGACCGCCGATAATCCGGTACAGACCGATCGTCTGCGCCGCCTGCAAGCGTTGCAGGTGGAATGGGCCAACTACGCGCAATCGATGATCGATCTGCAGCGCAGCAGCGGCGATTATCGCGGGGCGGTCAAGGCCGGACGGGGCAAGCGCCTGACCGACGAAATTCGCAAGCAATTCGAAGACGTCATCGAGACCGAGCAAGTGCTGCGCGCCACGCGCAACGAGGATGTGCGACGCACCACCATCTGGAGCATCACCCTTTACCTGATCTTCATCGTCGGTATCAGCGGGTTGCTGGCCTACATCGGCCGCCGCGACTTGCTCAACCTGTCGACCAACTACAGCGCCAACCTCGCCGCACAGCTGGCCAGCGCCGAACGCCTGGAGAAGCAGGCGTGGCTGCGCAACGGCCAGACACAACTGGCCGAGCAGGTGCTGGGGCAACTGACGCTCAATCTGCTGGGACGCAACATTCTGCAATTCTGCGCGCAATACCTCGGCACCGCCGTCGCCGCCCTCTATGTGCGCGAAGAGCACGGTGGCCTCAAGCGCGTCGCAACCTATGGCTTCTCCCGCGAACAGGAAGAGCAAAACCAGACGATCTACAGTGGCGAGGGCATCGTCGGCCAGGTCGCCGAACAAGCACGCTTGATCCGCCTCGATTCGGTCCCGGGCGACTATTTCAAAGTCAGCTCCGGTCTCGGTGCAGGCCTGCCGCACAGCGTGCTGGTGGTGCCGACCAGCGATGACGACCGGGTCAACGGTGTGATCGAGCTGGGTTTCCTGCGTCCGCTGTCCGAGCGCGACATCGAACTGCTGGAGCTGATTGCCGGCAATATCGGCACCTCGATCGAGGCGGCGCGTTACCGTCAGCGTCTGCAGGAAGTGCTCGCCGAAACCCAGCAGCTCAACGAAGAACTGCAAGTGCAGCAGGAAGAGCTGAAGACTGCCAACGAAGAGCTGGAAGAACAGTCGCGAATTCTCAAGGAATCCCAGGCGCATCTGGAAACCCAGCAAGTGGAGCTGGAGCAGACCAACGAGCAGCTCGCCGAACAGCGCGATGCCATGGACAAGAAAAACACCGAGCTGAATCAGGCGCAGATCCAACTCGAAGAGCGCGCCGAAGAACTGCAACGTTCGAGCAAGTACAAGTCCGAATTCCTCGCCAACATGTCCCACGAACTGCGCACGCCGCTGAACAGTTCGCTGATTCTGGCCAAACTGCTGGCGGAAAACCCGCAGCAGAATCTGTCGGCGGAACAGGTCAAGTTCGCCGAATCGATCTATTCGGCCGGCAACGATCTGCTCAACCTGATCAACGACATCCTCGACATTTCCAAAGTCGAGGCCGGCAAGCTTGAAGTGATCGCTGAAAACACCCGTGTCGATCGTCTGGTCGACGGCTTGCGCTCGATGTTCGAACCGTTGGCGGCGGACAAGAAACTGGCCTTCAGCGTCGAGGTTCAGCCGGACGCACCGGGCTTGCTGTTCACTGACCGTCAACGTCTGGAGCAGGTGATCAAGAACCTGCTGTCCAATGCGATCAAGTTCACCGAGCACGGCGCCGTCAGCCTGACCATCACCGCGCAGCCGAACGATCACATCGCTTTCAGCGTCAGGGATTCCGGGATCGGTATCGCTGCGGATCAGCAGGAAAGTATCTTCGAGGCGTTCCGTCAGGCGGATGGCACCACCAATCGCAAGTACGGCGGCACCGGTCTGGGCCTGTCGATCTCGCGGGATCTGGCGACGTTGCTGGGCGGTTCGATCAGTGTAGAAAGCGTACCGGGGCAGGGCAGTACGTTCACGCTGGTGTTGCCGCGTCAGTATCACGAGTTCGGTGACTCGCCGGCCGCGCCGCTGACCTTTCACCCGGCACCTTCAGCGCCTGCTCCGGTTGCCGTTGCAACGCCGCTGGCATCGGCGATTCCGGCGGTCATTCCGCGCTTCGCCGATGATCGCGACAAGGCACCGTTTGCCACCCGCTGCATTCTGGTGGTGGAAGACGAACCGAATTTCGCACGAATCCTCTATGACCTGGCCCATGAGTTGGGTTACATGTGCCTGGTTGCCCACGGCGCCGACGAAGGTTACGACCTGGCCCGCGAATTCGTCCCGGATGCGATCCTGCTCGACATGCGCCTGCCGGATCACTCCGGTCTGACCGTGCTGCAACGCCTGAAAGAACGCGCCGAAACCCGGCACATTCCGGTGCACGTGATTTCCGTAGAAGACCGCGTCGAAGCGGCCATGCACATGGGCGCCATCGGCTACGCAGTGAAGCCGACCACCCGCGAAGAGCTCAAGGACGTCTTCGCTCGTCTCGAAGCCAAACTGACGCAGAAGGTCAAGCGCGTGCTGTTGGTCGAAGACGACGATCTGCAACGCGAAAGCATCGCGCGGCTGATCGGCGACGAAGACATCGAAATCACCGCCGTCGGCCTGGCTCAGGACGCCCTGGAGCTACTGCGCACGACCATCTACGACTGCATGGTCATCGATCTCAAGCTGCCGGACATGCTCGGCAACGATCTGCTCAAGCGCATGTCCACCGAGGACATCTGCTCATTCCCGCCGGTCATTGTCTACACCGGACGCAACCTGACCCGCGACGAAGAAGCCGAGCTGCGCAAGTATTCGCGCTCGATCATCATCAAGGGCGCACGCTCCCCGGAGCGGTTGCTCGACGAGGTCACACTCTTTCTGCACAAAGTGGAATCGCAGCTGTCCCATGAACGGCAGAAGATGCTCAAGACCGCGCGCAGCCGCGACAAAGTCTTTGAAGGTCGCAAAGTGCTGCTGGTGGACGACGATGTGCGCAACATCTTTGCCCTGACCAGCGCGCTGGAACACAAAGGCGCAGTCGTGGTGATCGGCCGTAACGGCCGCGAAGCGATTGAGAAACTTCATGAAGTCGAGGACATCGACCTGGTGCTGATGGACGTGATGATGCCGGAAATGGATGGCTTCGAAGCCACCATGGAAATCCGCAAGGATCCGCGCTGGCGCAAGCTGCCGATCATCGCGGTAACGGCCAAGGCCATGAAGGACGATCAGGAGCGCTGCCTGCAAGCGGGCGCCAACGATTACCTGGCCAAGCCCATCGACCTTGATCGTCTGTTCTCGCTGATACGTGTGTGGTTACCGAAAATGGAACGCATCTAGTGGAACGCAGCAGTTCAGCCGAGCGCAACAGCGAAATCGAATTACGCTTGTTGATCGAGGCGATTTACCTGAAATACAGCTATGACTTTCGCGACTACTCCGGCGCTTCGATCAAGCGCCGGGTGCAGCATGCGCTGAGTCAGTTCGAGTGCGCGACCATCTCGGCCCTGCAAGAAAAAGTCCTGCACGACCCGACCGCGTTCATGCAGCTGCTGCAACTGCTGACGATCCCGGTCAGCGAGATGTTCCGCGATCCGTCGCACTTCCTGGCGATCCGCAACGAAGTGGTGCCGCTGCTGCGCACCTATCCGTCGCTGAAAATCTGGATTGCCGGCTGCAGCACGGGCGAGGAGGTCTACTCGATGGCTATTCTGCTGCGCGAAGAAGGCCTGCTTGACCGCACGATCATCTACGCCACCGATATCAACCCGCGCTCGCTGGAAAAGGCCAAGCAGGGGATTTTTTCCATGGAAAACGTCCGCGCCTACACCGCCAACTATCAACAGGCAGGGGGCCAGCGTTCGTTTGCCGACTACTACACGGCCGCTTACGGCTACGCGATTTTCGACAAGAGCCTGTGCGAGAACGTGACGTTCGCCGATCACAGTCTGGCCACCGACAGCGTGTTCTCCGAAACCCAGTTGATCTCCTGCCGCAACGTACTGATCTACTTCAACAAGAAGCTGCAGGACCGGGCGTTCGGGCTGTTCCATGAATCGCTGTCGCATCGTGGCTTTCTGGTGCTGGGCAGCAAGGAAACCCTGGATTTTTCCAACTACTCGAACCAGTTCGAGGCGTTGGTCAAACAAGAACGGATCTACCGCAAATCATGACCGACACCCCGAGCCTGCCTCGCATCGAGGCTGTCGTGATCGGCGCCTCCGCAGGCGGTGTCGAGGCTTTGCTGACCCTGCTCGGGCCGTTGCGCAAAGGCTATGTGCTGCCGATCATCATCGTTCTGCATCTGCCGGAAGAACGCCGCAGTCATCTGGCGGAAGTTTTCTCCCGCCGTGTGGCGATGCCGGTCAAGGAAGCTGAAGACAAGCAGGACATTGAAGCCGGCACGGTGTATTTCGCCACGCCCGGTTATCACTTGTCGGTCGAAGCGGATCGTAGCCTGTCGCTGAGCCTTGAAGATCGCGTACATCATTCGCGGCCGTCTATTGATTATCTGTTTGAATCCGCCGCTGACGTTTACGGGGAGACACTCGCCGCCGTACTGCTGACCGGCGCCAATCAGGATGGCGCGCGCGGGTTGGCTTACGTCAAGCGCTGCGGCGGCCTGACCATTGTTCAAGACCCCGAGGATGCACAAGTCGCTACCATGCCCCAGGCCGCACTGAACGTTGTGCAGCCGGATCATGTCCTACCCATTCACGGCATCGGCCGTCTGCTAGTCGAGCTGGAACGAATCGCATGCTGAGTAATATCCAAGCCAAACTGTTGATCGTCGACGATCTGCCAGAAAACCTGCTGGCGCTGGAAGCGCTGATCAAGCGCGAGGATCGCACGGTCTACAAGGCTCTGTCGGCGGACGAAGCACTGTCGCTGTTGCTGCAACACGAATTCGCCATGGCCATTCTCGACGTGCAGATGCCCGGCATGAACGGCTTCGAGCTCGCTGAGCTGATGCGCGGCACCGAGAAAACCAAGAACATCCCGATCATCTTCGTCAGCGCCGCCGGCCGTGAACTGAACTATGCGTTCAAAGGCTATGAAAGCGGTGCGGTGGACTTTCTGCACAAACCGCTGGATATCCATGCGGTGAAAAGCAAGGTCAACGTTTTCGTCGATCTGTATCGCCAGAGCAAGGCCATGAAGCAGCAGGTCGAGGCGCTGGAGCAGGCCCGACGCGAGCAGGAAGCGTTGCTGCAACAGCTGCAAAACACGCAGCTTGAGCTGCAGCAGGCGGTGCGCATGCGCGATGACTTCATGTCCATCGTCGCTCACGAAGTGCGCACGCCACTCAATGGCCTGATTCTCGAAACCCAACTGCGCAAGATGCATTTGGCCCGGGACAATGCCTCGGCGTTCACTCTCGACAAGATGCAGGCGATGGTCGATCGCGATGAGCGCCAGATCAAAAGCCTGATTCGCCTGATCGAGGACATGCTCGATGTCTCGCGAATCCGCACCGGCAAACTGTCGATCCGCCCCAGTCGTTTCGATCTGGTGCAACTGGTCAGCAATCTGCTGCAGAACTTTGCCCCGCAAATGGAAGCGGCAGAGACCAGTGTTTCCTTCGAAGCGTCCGAGCCGGTCGAAGGTTGCTGGGACGAATTCCGCATCGAGCAAGTGGTGTCCAATCTGCTGACCAACGCCTTGCGTTATGGTGGTCGCAGCCCGATTCAAGTGCGCGTTTATCGCGAAGGGGACGAGGCGCGGGTCGAAGTCCAGGACCACGGCATTGGTATCAGTGCCGAGAACCAAAAGCGTATTTTTCAGCAGTTCGAACGGGTGTCCGCCAAGACGGTGGTGGCCGGGCTCGGGCTGGGTCTGTTCATTTCCGAGCAGATCGTCGCCGCCCATGGCGGCTCCATCGTCGTCGAGAGTGAAATCAACGAAGGCGCCCTGTTTCGCGTTTGTCTGCCGATCCAGGAAAACGGCATATCCGACGCAACCTCTGAGTGACCAGACGGTCGTATCAGCAGCTATTGACCGAACAAAGGCTTCCCATGAGCGTAGATGCGCAAGATGTAGTACTCGTCGTCGAAGACGAACCGGTTATCTTGATGGTCCTGACGGATTACCTGTCAGGACAGGGCTATCGCGTGTTGCAAGCGGAAAATGGCGAGCAGGCTTTCGAGATCCTCGCCAGCAAACCTCACCTGGACATGCTGATCACCGATTTCCGCCTGCCGGGCGGTATCTCCGGCGTGCAGATCGCCGAGCCGGCAGTGAAGTTGCGACCGGACCTCAAAGTGATTTTCATCAGCGGCTACCCGCAGGAAATCCGTGAGACCGGCAGCCCGATCACCAACAAGGCACCGATTCTGGAAAAGCCTTTCGATCTGGATGTGCTGCAGGAAAAGATTCAGGAATTGCTGGCCTGATTAAAACAACGGGCGCCGTCTTGACGGCGTCCGTTGTTTCAGCTGTTGATCATCTCGCGCACCTTGGCGGTGAGCAGATCAAAAGTGAAGGGCTTGGTGATCATTTGCATCCCCGAGTCGAGGAAGCCTCCGCGCACCGCCGCGTGCTCGGCATAGCCGGTGATGAACAACACTTTCAGACCTGGTCGGTATTGCCGGCCGACCTCCGCCAATTGCCGACCGTTCATGCCGGGCAGACCGACGTCGCTAATCAGCAGATCGATGCGCTGCGTTGAGTTGAGGATTGGCATGGCGCCGTCCGCATCACTGGCTTCCACGAAGGCATAACCCAACTCACTGAGCACGGCGCTGACCAGCACGCGCACTGCCGGGTCGTCTTCGACGATGAGCACGGTTTCGCCATCCATCGCGTACGGAGCCTGCTGCGAATCCGAGACGGGAATTTCCATTTCTTCACCACGGAAACGCGGCAGGTAAAGTTTTACCGTGGTTCCTTGGTCGACTTCACTGTCGATCGAGACATGCCCGCGAGATTGCTTGCTGAAGCCATAGATCATCGACAGGCCCAGCCCGGTGCCTTGGCCGATCGGCTTGGTGGTGAAAAACGGATCGAAGGCACGGCTGACCACACTCTGCGGCATGCCGCTGCCGTTGTCGGTGACGCTGAGCATCACGTAATCGCCCGGCTCCAGATTGCTGTAGGCCGCAGTGAAATCGCTATGCAGCACCTGATTGCTGGTTTCCACCACCAGTTTGCCGCCCTCGGGCATGGCATCGCGGGCGTTGATAACCAGGTTGAGCAGGGCACTTTCCAGTTGATTGGGATCCGCTTCGGCAACCCAGAGGTCGTCATCCAGGCGCATCTCCAGATGAATGCTTTCATTGAGGCTGCGTTGCAGCAGTTCGCCCATCGACAGCACCAGCGTATTCATTTGCACGGCTTTCGGGTCGAGGGACTGGCGGCGAGAGAACGCCAGCAAGCGATGAGTCAGGCCGGCGGCGCGGTTGGCGGAAGTCACGCCGAGGTCGATCAGGCTGTCGAGATCCTCGGTCCGTCCTCTGGCCAGACGCCGGCGCAGCAGTTCCAGGCTACCGATGATGCCGGTAAGCATGTTGTTGAAGTCGTGAGCGATGCCACCGGTGAGTTGGCCGACCGCTTCCATTTTCTGCGATTGGCGCAGCGCTTCTTCGTTGTGACGAAGTTGGGCGGTGCGCTCTTCGACTTGTTGCTCAAGGGTTTCCAGGGTCGATTGCAGGCGTCGCTCGCTTTCACTCAGGTCGATCAGCCGATCGCGCGCTTCATATTGTCGTCGCCGCCCGCGCAGGGCGGCAGAAACCAGGCTGACCAGCGTCGCCGGATGGAAAGGACGCTCTAGAAAAGTCACGTTGCCCAGCAGTGCACTGAGGCGTGACGGCGGCCCCTGTTCTTCGCCGCCGTGGTGGGTCAGCAGCACAATGGGCATGTCCGACCACGCCGGCTGTTGGTCGAGGTAGGCAATAAGCGCTTCCAGTTCCGGACCGCGCAATGCTTCAACAGCAATCAGCAGCAGCCCCGCACCGACCTCCAGTTCGGTGCGCAGCGCGCCGAGATTCGGCGCCACCATGCCGCCGTAACCGGCTTCGTTGAGAATCATCAACGCGATCTGACTGTCGCGCCCCATGGGCGCCAGAATCAAGACCCGTTCGGCCAGCGTAGGGTTGACCGTCACAAGCTTTCATCCTCGAGCAGCGGATTACCCGTGCCCATGTAGGTCGGCACGCCCCGCAGCACGCCCTGGAAGGATTCGAGCGGTTGGCCGATGGTCATGCCGCGCGAAGAAATCCGGTATTCACGGATGGTCGATTCATGGTTGCCGGTGCGTTTCTTGATGATCGAAATGGCCCGCCGGACTTTGCCGAGAGCCTCGAAGTAACGCAACAGAATCACCGTGTCGGCCAAGTAAGTGATATCGACCGGCGCCTGCATATCGCCGACCAGACCGTGCTGAGCCACTGTCATGAAGGTCGCCGCGCCTTTGCGGTTGAGGTACAGCAGCAGCTCATGCATGTGCAGGACCAACGCGTTCTCTTCCGGCATCGCTGCCTGGTAGCCGTTGATGCTGTCGATAACCACGGTCTTGATGTCGCGCTCGTCGACGCAACGGCGCACGCGATGGGACAACTCCCCGGGTGACAGTTCGGCGGCGTCGACCTGTTCGATCAGCAGATTGCCGGTCGCCTGCAAGGCTTTGAGGTCGATACCGATGTGGCGCATGCGCTCGAACAGCAAGCCCAGCTCTTCATCGAAGATGAACAGTGCGGCTTTTTCGCCTCGAGCCACCGCAGCGGCCGCGAAGATCATCGAAATCAGCGATTTGCCGGTACCGGCCGGGCCAAGAATCAGCGTGCTGGAACCGGTCTCGATACCGCCGCCTAGCAGCGCGTCCATTTGCGGGATGCCGCTGGACAACTGCAGTCGTGCGTAGTCGCCGCGATGCTCCGCCGCCACCAGGCGTGGGAAGACGTGGACGCCGTCACCCATGATGGTGAAATCGTGGAAACCGCCACGGTATTTTTGCCCGCGATACTTGACCACGCGCACCCGACGACGCTCGGCACCGTAGCTCGGCGTCAGTTCCTCAAGGCGAATCACGCCGTGGGCGACACTGTGGACGGTTTTGTCAAGGGATTCGGTGGTCAGGTCGTCGAGCAGCAGGACCGTGGCGTCATAACGCACAAAGTAGTGCTTGATCGCCAGAATCTGTCGCCGATAGCGCAGGGAACTCTGCGCCAGCAGGCGGATTTCCGAGAGGCTGTCGAGCACGACGCGGGTCGGCTTGAAGCGTTCGACCACTTCAAAAATCTGCTTGGTCGCCTCACCCAGCTCAAGGTCCGAAGAGTACAGCAGGCTTTGCTGATGCTCGGCGTTCAGCAGGCTTTCTGGAGGCGTCAGTTCGAAGATCTTGATGTTCTCGTTCAGCTCCCAGCCATGGGAGAGTGCACCTTGACGCAGTTCTTTCTCGGTCTCCGAGAGAGTGATGTACAGGCAGCGTTCCCCGGCCAGCGCACCGGCGCGCAGGAAGTGCAGAGCCACGGTGGTTTTGCCGGTCCCGGGTTCCCCCTCGAGCAAAAACACATGGCCGCGAGACAGGCCACCGGCGAGGATGTCATCCAGACCCGCGATGCCGACGGCAGCTTTCGCACTGATCAACTCGTTTGATGTAGTCAAAAAACGCCCTCTTATGACTAGGGTAATCCGGCGGCTGGTTTAGGTGAGCCGCCTGAATAACTTGACCTCAGGGCATGATCACGGTTCCGCTTTTTCTTTCGACAGGCGGTTGATTGCACCCGCTTTACCTTGATTAAAGACCTTGTTGCAGGGCTGGGTCGTCCGGATTCAGCTGTTCCAGTTGCGCCAGCAGAATCTGTACATTCTGCAACTGGCCGCTTTCCTTCCAATAGTTGATCAGCAACACCCGCGCCTTGCGATCCGCTGGGTGGCGCTGGACGATTTCCTGCAATTGTTTCTGCGCCGCTTCCAGTTCTTCAGCGCTGTGCAGGGTAGTGGCGAGGTCGTAGCGATAATCCTTGTTGTCCGGTTCCAGCTCGACCGCTTTGGACAGGCCGAGCAGGGCATATTCACGCTGGCCGTGGTGCAGCAGCCACAGGCCGAGGGCATGTTGCAGATAGGCTGAATCAGGTTGCGCCTTGAGCTGTTGCGCGAGCAACTGGCGGGCAGCATCGCTCTGGCCCTGGCGGTCGAGAACATCAATCTGCATGACCAGCGCCGGCAGGTTGCCGGGTTCCAGGCGCAACGTATTGTCCAGCGCCTCTCGGGCCTGTTTGTATTCGGCGTTGTGAATATACAAGCGTGCCAATTGCGCATGGTTGGCAGCGCTTTCTGGCTGGCTCTCGAGGGTCTGCTGCCAGCCGTCAATGGCCTGCTGCAGCGGTGCAAAATACAAACCCAACTCATCCGGGCTCAGGCCGAGCAGGGCGTTGATCGCGGCAAAACGGACAGTTTGTTCTTCATCGTCGAGCAACGGTCCGAGCAGCAGACTGCGCTGCCCGTTGGGCACCAGACCGACGATGCTTTTGATCGCTGCGACGCGAACTTGCGGCGCTTCGTGGTGCAAGTCGATGTCAGCCAGTTTCAGCGCCTGCGGGCTGGGATAATTAGCCAGCTCGGCATGCAGCCAGACCCGGCGCTTGATCGAGATGTCAGGGCGGCCCAATTGCTGGTACAACTGGCGCGCTGCTCCGGGTTCACCGGTGCGTGCAGCGTTCAGCGCTTCGCTGTAGCCATGTTTGATAGCGTCGGGGATGGTCGGTGTGCTGCTGCGCCAGGACAGCCAGACGACGCCGAGGATCAGTACGAGGCCTAGGCCGATCAGCAGGTTGCGGCGGGACTGAGTCATGCGGGTTTCCGAAAGCTTCGAACTTGAGCAGAGCGGCAAGCTTCGGTCAGCTTGGCGCATGAGTCAAACCCTTGCCAGCGAATCGTCCTACGACACGTGTCGACTGTGAAATCCGTCAGGCTTTTGTGGCAATGTCTACGCTTGCTGAAGTCGTTTTAAAGAGTGTGCCCATGTCAGCGCTGTTCACCTATTTCAAGGCTTTGATCCATCCCGGTCAGGCTGTTTTGCTGTTTGCCCTGCGGACCATTGCCGCCGGGCTGTTGACCCTGTATCTGGCGTTCATCTTCGATCTTGAACAGCCGAAGTGGTCGATCATGGCGGTGGTCATTGTCAGCCAGCCATTGGCAGGGATGGCGCTGGCACGCAGTTTCGGCCAGGTGATCGGCACCACCGTGGGCGCGGCCGTGGCAGTGGTCATCATGGCGATTTTTCCTCAGGCGCCACTGCCGTTCATCACCACGCTGGCGTTGTGGCTGGCGCTGTGCACAGCGGGCGGCACGTTGTTGCGCTACACCAGTTCCCAGGCGTTCGTGCTCAGCGGTTACACCGCTGTGGTCGTGGCCTTGCTGGCGATTCCCGATCAGGACGGCACGTTTCTGCTCGCGGTTACGCGTGTCACCGAAACGTTGCTCGCGGTGGCCTGCGTCTGCGTGGTCAGTTTGCTCACGGCGCGCCCGGAAGCCGTGGCCAAAGGTTATTTCGCCAAGGTCGATCAGGTGATCAGACTGGCCGCCAGCCACGCCGCCGAGGTGCTTCGCACGGAAGAAAGCGAAGCCGATTTCCAGCGGCGACAGATGCAACTGCTCGGTGAGATCAGCGCCCTGGAAGGATTGCGGCGCCATTTGTATTTCGATGCCCCACGTCTGCGCAGTGCCGACAACCTGGTATTGCTGCTCGGCAATCAACTGATGCTGCTCACTTCGCGACTGACCGCGCTGCGTCATCAACGTGAGTTGCTCATCGAGCGCTGGGAGGGCGATCTGCCGCTGGAGGTCCAGCAACTGCGTGCCGAAGAACTGGCATTGCTTGAGCAGTTGGCGCAACAGGGCCGCGCGCTGTCTGGTGCCGATCGGCAACGTTTCGTCACTTTGCAGCAACAGTTCGAAGCGTTGGCGTACAAGGCTGAGCAGCAGACCGAGAACATGAGCGCGACCCTGCGTTCACTGGCCTGGGCGCTACGTTGGGAGCAGGCGCGGCTGCTGCAGCAACTGGAGCAGATTCTCGAACTGAGTGACGCCATTCAGGAAGGCCGCCCGGCCAGTTGTCTTTATCGCGGGCAGAGCAGTCCTTTGCATCTGGATTTCACCTTGGCCTCGATGAATGCCATTCGCGCCTTTACCGCGCTGTTGGTCAGCGGCTTGATCTGGATCGAAACGGCGTGGGATGGCGCGCGTGGCGGGATGATTCTGGTGGGGATTCTCTGCTCGCTGATGGCGACCTTCCCGCGCCCGCTGATGGCCGCGCAAAGCTATGCCCGTGGCTTGGGCCTGGCGCTGGTGGTGTCGGCGTTCTATCAATTCATGCTGGTGCCGGCGATCAGTGATTTCGAGCTGCTCGCCTTGCTGTTGGCGCCGCTGCTGTATGCCATTGCCGTGGGTATTTCCAGTCCGGCCACCGCGGGGATCGGCATGGGCCTTGGCCTGTCCAGCTTTCTCATGCTTGGACCGCAAAATACCGGCACCGGGCAGAACACGGCGATCCAATGGTTCGAATTCGCCGGCGCTTATGTCAGTGCAGCGATGCTGGCCCTGATCGTCTATGCACTGATCTTTCCGTTCCGCCCGGACTTGCGCATTCGCCGCTTGTACGGCGAAGCGCGGGAGCAGGTGTATCAACTGAGCAAAATGCCGGCGACCGATGAACAACAATTCGCCTTCGAGAGTCGGATGACCGATCGCCTGACCAGCCTGCTCGGCCTACTGCCCGCGGCGAACGATCGCACCATGCAGCGCTTGTACGAAATCAGTCTGGCATGCGTGGCCTTGGGCGTGGCGATGCATCAGTTGCGGCAACAGGCTTTGCACAATGGGTTGCTCACCGAAGCGTTCAGCCAGCGCCTGGCATCGGCGTTACGCAAAACCGGTCGCCTGGTTGCCGGACGCGGCGATGTGCAGCTCGCTGCGCTGCTGGACACGCTGCACGAACTCGGTGAAGAGCTGGACGAGTTGCACGCCGCCAGTCATGAACATTTATGGTCAGTGTTCCGTATGCGCGTGGCGCTGCTGATCGTCGTGTCGTTCCTAGAACGCCACGGCGAGTATCTGCAACCTCAAGCTCTGCAAGGAGAACCGCAACTTGCTCATTGATTTCGAGATTGGCGGGGTCTATCTGCCGCCCATTGCGCAGGCGCTGTTACTGGCCATCCCGATTTTCATGCTGCTGGACTGGTGTCTGCGGCGCCTGGGCGTACTGCGCCTGGTCTGGCATGAAGCTCTGTTCGAAGGCGCGCTGTATGCCTGTGTCTGCGCCACGCTGATTCTGTTGATGGGAGCCTGATGTCTTGAAAGCACTAGTTGCACGAATGATGACCGTGGCAGTGGTGATCCTGGCGATCGTCCTCGGCTGGTTCGCCTGGGAGTATTACACCCGGGCGCCATGGACTCGGGATGCCCGGGTGAGAGCGGATGTGGTGACGCTGTCGGCGGATGTCTCGGGGCGTATCGTCAAACTGGCGGTGCAGGACAACCAGCATGTCGACAAGGGTCAGTTATTGCTGGAAATCGATCCGGCGCGCTATCAACTGGCGGTCGAACATGCCCGGCGTTCGGTGGAAGTGTCCAAGGCTTCGCTGGGGCAATCGCAGGCCGCGATTGTTGCCAGTGAAGCGTTGCTCAAACAGCGTCAGAGCGAGGAGCGCCGCCGACGTACCTTGAAGCAGGGCTTTGCGATTTCCGGTGAGGAATGGGAGAAATCCAGCACCGACGTGGCGGTGGCGCAGGCGGATCTGTTGCGCAATCAGGCCAACCTTGGGCTGGCCGAAGCCAATGTGCAGTTGGCGATTGCCGCGCTGACTCAAGCCGAACTGGACTTGCAGCGTACCCGCGTCGAATCGCCGGTCAGCGGTTATGTCACCAACCTGCTGACCCGCCAGGGTGATTACGCGCAGGCGGGCGGTGCCCTTCTGGCGCTGGTCGACAGCGATTCGTTCTACGTCAGCGGTTATTTCGAAGAAACCAAGCTGCCGCGAATCGAAGAGGGTGACCGGGTGCGCATTCAGTTGATGAGCGGTGAGCGTTTCGGCGGCACGGTCGAAAGCATCGCCTTCGCCATTGCCGACCGCGAGAACGCGCCGGGGAGTCGACTTCTGGCGAACATCAACCCGAGTTACACCTGGGTGAAACTGGCGCAACGGGTGCCGGTGCGCATTGGCATTGATGGTGACTTCGCCGGCAAGAATCGCTTGCGCGCCGGGACAACCGCCACCGTCACCGTCCTGGAGGATCACCGCTGATCCCCTGTGGGAGCGAGCCTGCTCGCGAAGGCGGATTATCAGCCACCGCAAATATGTCTGACCTGACGCTTTCGCGAGCAGGCTCGCTCCCACAAAAAATCCCAGTGCTGCAAACAGGCATAAAAAAACCCCGCGACCGAATGATACGCGGGGCAAAAAAATTGGTTGGTTGCGGCCAACCAAAGGAGCTCTTTAACAACCTTTACTTGCTGGCGACTGTCTCCGGTTGCCAGCCACCGCCGAGGGCCTTGTAGATCGCGACGATGCCGCGATACAGCTCGACTTCGGCCTGGGCCTGACTGTCTTCGGCGTTCAGGCGCTCACGTTGGGCGTCGAGCAGGACGAGGAAGTCGGTGGTGCCTTCGCGGTAGCGAATTTCCGCCAGATCAGCGGCCTTTCGGCTGGATTCGCTCTGACGGATCAGCGAGATCAGGCGTTGCTGACGCTTGCCGTAATCGCTGAAGGCGTTTTCCGATTCTTCCAGGGCCAACAGCACTTGTTGCTCGTAGTTGGCCAGGGCGCCTTCGGCATCGGCGTCGGCGCCGCGCAAACGAGCGCGGACGCTGCCAAGGTCAAACGCAGCCCAGGTGATGCTTGGGCCGAGCGCCCAGGCGTTGGCCGCCGAAGAACCGATCTGCGAACCACGCCCGGCGGTCCAGCCGAGGAAGCCGCTGAGGCTGACCCGGGGGAACAGATCGGCTTTGGCCACGCCGATGCGCGCAGTGGCCGAAGCCAGTTGCCGCTCGGCGCTGAGGATGTCCGGACGACGTTGCAGCAGTTCACCCGGATCACCGATCGGCAGTGCCTTGGCGATGGCCGGCAGATCTTTCGGGCTCAGGTCGACGGTCAGTTTGTCCGGGCGTTCGCCGAGCAGGGTGGCGATACGGTTTTTCTGCCGAACCTGTTCCGCCTGCAACTGCGGCACGGTGGCTTCGACGTTGGCCAGACGCGCATCGGCGCGCTCGACATCAAGCTGATCACCGACGCCGGCGTCACGCAGGCTGATGGTGATCTTGCGCGACTCCTGCTGGTTGTTCAGGTTGGCCACGGCGATTTTTTCTCGCAGCTGAGCGCCGCGCAGTTGACCGTAGGCGTCGACCAGTTCGGCAATCATGGTGACTTGCAGCTGATACAGATCGGCTTCGGCGGCTTGCTGGTCGGCGTCGCTGGCTTCCAGATTGCGCTGGATACGGCCGAACAGGTCGAGCTCCCAGGCCATGTCCAGGCCGAGGTCATAGCGTTCGCTATTGACCCGGTCGGTGGTCTGGCCGGGAATCTGGCCCTTGCCCAGGTCACTGCTGGCGCGGCTGGTGATGGTCGGCATCGCGTCGTTGCTGGCGTCGTCGCGGATCGCGCGAGCGGCTTTCCAGCGGGCGAACGCCACGCGCAGCTCACGGTTGCCTTGCAGCGACTGGCTCACCAACTGGTTCAGGGTCGGATCGTCGAATTGCTGCCACCAGATGCCTTCGAATTTCGAACGGTCGAAGTTCTTTTGTCCGGCGGCGCCGTCGGTGGCGGTCGTAATATTGGCCGCCTCCGTGGCTGGGGTCTTGTAGTCGGGGCCGACGGCGCAGGCGCTGAGGGCCAGCACCAGCAGACTCGGCAGGAAGACTTTCAGACTCATTGTTGCGCCTCCAGTGACTGTTGAAGAGAGTGCGCCTTGGCTGCTTTGCGCTGCTCGCCGCGTTCGACAAAGTTACGGATCAGTACGTAGAACACTGGCGTCAGCAGCAGACCGAAGAAGGTCACCCCGAGCATCCCGGAGAACACGGCCACACCCATGGCGTGACGCATCTCGGCACCGGCACCACTGGAGAACACCAGTGGCACCACGCCCATGATGAACGCGAACGAGGTCATCAGGATCGGTCGCAGACGCAGGCGGCAGGCTTCCAGTACCGCAGCGAGCGGGTCGAGGCCTTCTTCCTGTTTATCCTTGGCGAACTCGACGATGAGAATCGCGTTTTTACAGGCAAGTCCCACCAGTACGATCAAGCCGATCTGGGTGAAGATGTTGTTGTCACCGCCGGAGATGATCACACCGGTGATGGCCGACAGCAGGGTCATCGGTACGATCAGGATCACCGCCAGTGGCAGGCTCCAGCTTTCGTATTGTGCGGCGAGCACCAGGAACGCCAGCAGTACGCAGAGCGGGAACACGAACAGCGCGGTATTGCCGGACAGAATCTGCTGGTAGGTCAGGTCGGTCCATTCGTAGGTCATGCCGTTCGGAAGTTCTTCCTTGAGCAGTTTCTCGATGGCTTTTTCCGCCTGGCCAGAGCTGTAGCCCGGAGCTGCTGCACCGTTGATTTCCGCGGTGATAAAGCCGTTGTAGTGCATCACGCGATCCGGACCCGAGGTGTCGCTGACCTTGATGAAGGTCGCCAGCGGAATCATTTCGCCTTTATTGTTACGTACTTTCAGCTGACCGATCTGGTCGGACTCAAGGCGGAACTGCTGCTCGGCCTGAACGTTGACCTGATAGGTGCGCCCGAAGCGGTTGAAGTCGTTGGCATACAGCGAACCCAGGTAGATCTGCAGGGTGTCGAAGATGTCGCTGACGGCCACGCCGTGGGTCTTGGCTTTTTCACGGTCGATAGCGGCATCGACCTGCGGCACGTTCACGGTGTAGCTGGTGAACAGGCCGGCCAGTTCCGGCACGTTGTGGCTCTTGTTGATGATGTTCATGGTTTCTTTGTACAGCTCGTCGTAGCCGAGGTTGCCCCGGTCTTCGATTTGCAGGCGGAAACCACCAATGGTGCCCAGACCTTGTACCGGCGGCGGCGGGAAGATCGCCATGTACGCTTCCTGAATGTTCGCGTACTGGCCGTTCAAGGCACCGGCAATTGCGCCGGCGGACATGCTCGGGTCTTTACGCTCGTCGAACGGTTTCAGGGTGACGAAGACGATGCCGGCGTTCGGGCTGTTGGTGAAACCGTTGATCGACAGGCCCGGGAACGCTACGGCGCTTTCCACACCCGGCTGTTTCAGCGCGAGGTCGGACATGCGCTTGATCACGTCTTCGGTGCGATCCAGGCTCGCGGCGTCAGGCAGTTGCGCGAAGGCCACCAGGTATTGCTTGTCCTGGCCGGGTACGAAGCCAGTCGGCGTGCTGGAGAAACCGAAGAAGGTCAGCACCATCAGGCCTGCATACAGGAGCAGGGCGATGCCGCTGCTACGGATGACCCGGCGCACGGTACCGACGTAGCCATGGCTGGCGCGGTCGAAGAAACGGTTGAACGGACGGAACAGCCAGCCACCGAAAATCTTGTCGAGCACTTTCGAGAAGCGGTCTTTCGGCGCGTCGTGGCTTTTCAGCAAGACAGCGGCCAGTGCTGGCGACAGGGTCAGCGAGTTGAACGCCGAGATCACTGTCGAGATCGCGATGGTCAGTGCGAACTGTTTGTAGAACTGCCCGGTGAGGCCGGAAATGAACGCCGCCGGGATAAACACCGCGCACAGCACCAGTGCCGTGGCCACGATCGGCCCGGTCACTTCACGCATAGCGCGTTTGGTTGCTTCGACCGGCGTCAATCCAAGCTCGATGTTTCGTTCGACGTTCTCCACCACCACGATGGCGTCGTCGACGACGATACCGATGGCCAGTACCAGACCAAACAGCGACAGGGCGTTGAGCGAGAAGCCGAACAGGTGCATGACCGCAAATGTACCGATCAACGATACCGGCACCGCCACCAACGGAATGATCGAAGCACGCCAGGTCTGCAGGAACAGAATCACCACCAGCACCACGAGGATCAGCGCTTCGAACAAGGTGTGAACCACTGCCTCGATCGAGCCACGGACGAAGATCGTCGGGTCATACACGATGCTGTAGTCCATGCCCTGCGGGAAGCCTTTCTTCAGCTCCTCCATCTTGCCGCGCACTTCGTTGGAAATGTCGATGGCGTTGGAGCCCGGACGCTGGAAGATCGGAATCGCCACCGCTGGCTGATTGTTCAGCAACGAACGCAAGGCGTATTGGCTGGAACCCAGTTCGATGCGCGCGATGTCTTTCAGGCGAGTGATCTCACCGTCGTCCCCTGCGCGAATAACGATGTTCTCGAACTCTTCCTCGGAAACCAGACGGCCCTGAGTGTTGACCGACAGCTGGAAGCTTTGTGCGGTCGGCGCAGGAGGCGCGCCCAATTGGCCGGCGGCGACCTGACGGTTCTGCTCGCGAATCGCGGTGACCACATCGGTCGCGGTCAGATTGCGCGAAGCGGTCTTGTTCGGGTCGAGCCAGACCCGCAGCGAATAGTCGCCCATGCCGAACAACTGCACGTCACCGACACCACCGAGGCGAGCGAGCTCATCCTTGATGTTGAGGATCGCGTAGTTGGACAGGTAGAGCATGTCGTAGCGCTTGTCCGGTGAGGTCAAGTGCACAACCATGGTCAGGTCTGGCGAAGCCTTGTCGACGGTGATACCGATGCGCGTCACTTCTTCGGGAAGCTTCGGCTCGGTCCGGGTCACCCGGTTCTGCACCTGCACCTGCGCGTTATCCAGGTCGGTGCCCAGAGCGAAGGTGATGGTCAGGGTGATTTTGCCGTCAGCGGTCGATTGCGAGGACATGTACAGCATGTTCTCGACGCCGGTGATCGCCTGCTCCAGAGGAGCGGCCACGGTTTCACCGATGACTTTGGGGTTGGCGCCCGGGAAGTTGGCACGCACGACCACGGTCGGCGGCACGACTTCCGGGTATTCGCTGATCGGCAACTGGAACAGCGAGATCGCACCGGCGATCAGGATCAACAGCGACAGCACCGCTGCGAAGATCGGCCGGGAAATGAAGAATTGGGAAAAATTCATCGGAGTTGTCGTCCCTTAACCGCGTGGGGTCGTAGCAGCCAGCTTCGCAGCCGAACCCGATGCGCCCTTGGCAGGGGCAACTTTGGGCAGGTTGCTGGCTTCCAGCGCTTGACGTTGTTGAGCGAGGGCGGCGAGGGTCTGCTCGCTGGCCATCGGAACCACTTCAGGGGTGACCGGTGAGCCAGGACGAACTCGCTGCAAGCCCTTGACGATGATCGTGTCATCTTTGTTCAAACCGTTGCGGACGATGCGCAGGCCTTCGATTTTCGGACCCAGTTCGACGGCGCGGTAGGCGGTCTTGTTGTCGCCATCCATCACCAGCACGAATTTTTTGCCCAGGTCGGTACCGACGGCTTCATCGTTGATCAGCATGGCGTTGTAGGTGCCGCTGCCGACCAGCTTCAAGCGAGCGTAAAGACCCGGGGTGTAGGTGCCGTCAGCGTTGTCGAAGACAGCGCGACCGCGGATGGTGCCGGTTTTCGGGTTGACCTGGTTGTCGACGAAGTTCATCTGGCCCAGGTGCGGGTTGCCGTCCTCGTTGGACAGGCCCATGTACACCGGTGTGGTGGCGCCGCGCTGGCCGTTGCGGGCCAGTTGGGTGTATTTGAGGAACACGCGTTCATCGGCATCGAAGTAGGCGTAGACCTTGTCGGTGGAGACGACGCTGGTCAGCGCGGTGGTGTCGGCGGTCACCAGGTTGCCGGCAGTGATTTCGGCGCGGCTGACGCGGCCACTGATCGGTGCGGTCACGCGGGTGAAGCTCAGATTCAGTTTGGCCAGGTCCAGTTGTGCCTGCAGAGCACCAACGGCGGCGCGGGCCTCTTGGGCAGCGCTGGTGCGCGAGTCGGCCAGTTCAGCGGAAATGGCGTTGCTGGTGCGCAGACGTTCACCGCGAGCGGCTTCGTTTTCACTGCGAGTGGCGGTGGCGCGGGCCTGGGCGACCAGCGCTTCGAGGCGGCGTACCTCGGCCTGGAACGGGCGCGGGTCGATCTGGAACAGCAGGTCGCCTTTCTTGACCAGCGCGCCTTCGGTGAACGCGACCTGATCGATCTGGCCCGAGACCCGAGGGCGGATTTCAACGGTTTCCGGCGCTTCGAGGCGCCCGGTAAATTCGTCCCACTCGTTGACCGGTTGTTCCAGCACCTTGGCCACGCTGACTTTGGCAGCGGGCGGGGCGCCGGCAGTCTCCGGAGTTTTGCCGCAGGCGCTCATCACCAGTACGGCCAGCATGGCCAACGGGAAGCGCAAATGTTTGAGTGATTGTTCCATGGATGCAATCCGCCGAAGTATTGAAGATGGGCGGATGATGCTCGGCGCGGGTGTGATGGCACGAATCGAATGAAGCAAAGGTAACTATCATTCGGAATGATATAAGAGCCGAGGCAGCCCTCTAGCATGCACGTTTCGTTAGGTAGCTATCAATCGGCTTCAAAGCAATTCTGTGTTGCGCGATTCGCAATGATTCACTGCAACCGAAAATCGTTGGGCCAGAAATGCAGAAACGGCCTATGAAGGCCGTTCCGATCAGCGTGTTGCCGTGGTGTCAGTTGATGCCTTTGCGGTTGGCACCGAAGCGGTTCGGCCCAGGCTGGCTGTCCTGCGCGAGGAAAACGATGTTGACGATAGGCAGCAGCAACCACCAGCCACTGCGATCCGTGTCGTGCATACGGCGCACGCCGACGGCAATGCTCGGGATCAGCAGCGCCAGATTATAAAGGCCTTGCAGAACGCCACCGGTGTTGGCAAAGCCGTCAATGAAGCCCACCACGAACGCGACGCCCATGTTGATCAGGAAGAACAACCAGTATTCACGCCGGGTGGCGCGACCGTTGAACACGGCGTAATTCTTCAACGCCTCAAGGTAAGGGTTGCCTGTCGTGATGGCAGGGCCGCTTGGGTAGGCCTGCGGAGCTGCCTGAGGCGCGCCGCATTGAGGGCACGCCAGCGCCAGCGTACTGATTTCCTTGGCGCAACCGCGGCAGTAAACCATGCTCATATTTTTTCCCTAAAATTATTGGATCGATAGACAGAAAAGAAGCAGCGCGGTTAGACCTGACAATAGGATGCCGGCGATCGCGAGGTTTCTTCCAGGGTGGTTTTCGTTGATGCAGATGATGCCGCAAGCCAGACCAGCCACGCTGAACAGTCCGACGCCGAGGATCGTTTCGAAGTCCCAATCGGAATCATCAAACAGAGTAAGAGCGCAGATAGTTCCGAAGATCAGCGAAACGATGGCCAGCCAGGGAATCCCGGCTTGCGAAGATGGCACAAAGGCCTGTTGGCTCGCCCCGCATTGGGGGCAGGTGAGCGCCGTCTCATGGAGCTCCTTGGCGCAAGCACGACAATAGACCATTGCCATCGTTTTCCTTAACTGAATGCGAATGCCCGACCCTCCATCGGCGGGGCGGCGGTAATCTAATCTCTATTACGCGATTTGTCACGGCTCTTTGCCATCACGCGTTATGGCAGCGTGACCTGGTACGTCTGCCTGAAAACATTGGCACTTCGCTCTAACATGAGTGGAAACTCATGCTCTGATCCTTCGCCAATCTCCGGAACCCCTCTGTATGCGAAACCTGCCCCCAACCGCGACGCTGCGTGCTTTTGAAGTGGCCACCCGACATCCGACATTCACCGCTGCTGCTCAGGAACTGCACGTGACCCAGAGCGCCGTCAGTCATCAGCTCCGGCACCTGGAGGATCTGTGGGGGCTGCAGTTGTTCGAGCGCGGCAAGGCGTTACGCCTCACTGCAGCGGGGGCGACGCTGGCGCCGATCGTGCGCGAATTTTTCACCAGCCTCGAAGCAACGTTGGAGGACCTGCGCGAGCAAAAGGACAGGGTTCGCCTGACCGTCAGCACCACTTATTCGTTTGCCTTGAAGTGGCTGCTGCCACGCTTGCCGAATCTGTCGCGCCTGCACCCAGAGCTGTTGGTGTCGCTGGATACCACGGACAAGATCATCCACTTCGCCAGTGGCGAAGCGGACGTTGCAATCCGCTTGGGCAAGGGCAATTACCCCGGTCTGTATTCGGAGTTCCTGTTCGGCGAACAGGTGTTTCCCGTGGCCAGCCCCGAACTGCTGCAGCGCGTCGGCAGGCCAGGCAGTCCCGCGGAGTTGCTGCAGATGCCGTTACTTATCCGCGACGGCGCCGAGTTGGCGCCGAAATGGGAGGTGTGGTTTCAGTCCGTCGGGCTGGAGTTTTTACCGCTGCGCGAAGGCGTCAGGTTTGGTGATACCAATATGACGGTAGAAGCTGCATTGCTCGGCCAGGGTGTGGCGCTGGTGCGCAGCGGGCATGTCGAAAATGAAATCGGCGACGGCCGCTTGGTAAGGCTGTTCGATGTGCCGTTCGCTTCGCCGCTGGCCTACTATTTCGTCTGTCCCAAAGGCATCGAAGCACAGCCACATATCGTCAATTTTCGTGAATGGTTACTTGGTGAGGCGTTGAAGGTGCGGAGCGCCCAGCGTTGAGGTATGAGTTTTTACTCATGTCTCAATGAGGAAACTTCGCTGTAATGCCAATCCCAGTGATGCCTAGAATGCCGCATGCCAATCCATCTCGTACTTCTGGTTCTGTTCGCCGCGCTCCTGCACGCCAGCTGGAACGCGCTGCTGCGCGGCGGCGCCGATCGGCTCTGGTCCATGACCATGATGTGCGTGGCCATCGCCATCGTCTGCGCCGTCGCCGCACTTTTCTTGAGCCCGCCGGCACCTGAGAGCTGGGGTTATGCGCTGCTCTCGGCACTGCTGCATGTCGGCTACAACCTGTTCCTGGTGCGCAGTTATCGGGTCGGTGACCTTGGGCAGATCTATCCGATCTCCCGTGGCTCGTCGCCGGCGCTGATCACCCTCGGCGCCGCGCTGTTTGCCGGCGAAACCATTACCCCCGGCGAATTGCTCGGCATTGGCCTTGTGTCGGGCGGGATCATGTCCCTGGCCTTTCGCGGACGCAGCCTGTCGGTGCCGAGCCTGCCGTATGCGCTGGGCACCGGTTGTTTCATTGCCGCCTACAGCGTGGTCGATGGCATTGGCGCCAGACTGTCGGGGGCGCCGCTGGCTTACACGGTTTGGATGAGCGCCCTGTGGGGTGTGCTCATGCCGCTGGTGTATATCGGCCTGCGCGATGCTCGCAGTCTGTTTTCCGTACGGCCCGGAATGCTGACCGCTGTGGTCGGCGGCCTGGTCTCGTTGCTGGCCTACGCAATCGTTATCTACGCAATGAGCGAAGCGCCACTGGGCGCGGTGTCGGCCTTGCGCGAAACCAGCGTTTTGTTTGCCGCATTGCTCGGCTATTTGTTCCTCGGTGAAAAGCTCACCGTCCGCAGGATGCTGGCGTGCGTGGTCATCGCCAGCGGCGCCATCATCATCGGCTGACACAGCCCAACTGCTCAGGAGAACGTCGCATGGATAACGTTTCGCAGGTCCCGCTGATTCTGATCACCGGCGGCAGTCGCGGAGTCGGCGCCGCCACCGCCCGACTCGCCGCAGCACAAGGCTACGACGTTGTCATCAGCTACGTCGCCAGCGAGTCCGCCGCGCTGGCGGTGGTGGCGGATATCGAAGCGTTGGGACGCAAAGGCCTCGCGGTGCGTGCCGACAGTGCTGACCCCGAGCAGGTTGCTGAACTGTTTTCGGCCATTGATCGGTCATTCGGGCGTATCGACGTGCTGGTCAATAACGCTGGCGTTCTGGCGAAACAGTCCCGCATGGAAGACCTGGGCTTCGAACGCATGCAGCGCATCTTCGCGGTCAATGCGCTGGGGCCGATCCTGTGCGCGCAGCAGGCGGTGAAGCGCATGTCTCTGCGCCACGGCGGAACGGGTGGCGTGGTGATCAATATTTCGTCCGCCTCCGCGCGCCTGGGCAGTCCCAATGAATACGTCGACTACGCAGCGTCGAAAGGCGCACTGGAAACCTTCACCATCGGCTTCGCCAAGGAAGTGGCCCGGGAGGGAATCCGGGTCAACTGCATTCGCCCGGGACACATCTATACCGACATGCACGCCAGCGGCGGCGAGCCGGGGCGGGTGGATCGCGTGAAGGAGTCGATCCCGATGGGGCGGGGCGGTCAGCCGGAAGAGGTGGCGCGGGCCATCTTGTGGCTGGCCAGCGCAGAGGCCTCCTTTGTCACGGGTACTTTTCTGGATGTGACTGGCGGCAAGTAAGTCCGGGCTACAGGCTATCCGGATCGCCAAAAAACATCTGAATCCGCGACCTCAACCACCGCTCCCCCGGATCATTATCCTGCGACCCACGCCAGGCCATGTGCAGTTCAAACGTACGCGTCGGCAGTGGCGGATCCTCAGCACGCAGACCGCCAGCTGCCGTCAGTGCCTCAGCCGTGTAATCCGGCACGGTCGCGACGATGTCGGTGCCTGCCAGCAGCGTGCCCAGTCCGTTGAACTGCGGTACCGCCAGCACGACGTGGCGTTTGCGTCCGAGTTTTTCCAGTTCTTCATCCACGAAACCACTGAGGTCGCCAGCGAACGACACCAGTGCGTGCGGTCGGGCGCAGTAGTCGTCCAGGCTCAACGGCCCCGGCACGGTGTCGGCGCGCAGCAGCTTCGGTGCGCTGCGGCGCAGGACCTTGCGCTTGGCGTTGGCCGGCAGGTCGGTGGTGTAGCTGACGCCGATCGAAATCTCGCCGGAGGCCAGCAGGCCTGGCATCAGGATGTAGTTGACCCGGCGCACGACGAGGACGATGCCCGGCGCTTCGGCGCGCAGGCGTTTGAGCAGCATCGGCAACAGGGCGAATTCGACGTCGTCGGACAAACCGATGCGGAATACCGAGGTGCTGGTCGCCGGATCGAAATCGGCGGCACGACTCACCGCTGTAGAAATCGAATCGAGGGCAGGCGAGAGCAGGGCGAAGATTTCCACCGCGCGCGCGGAGGGTTCCATGCTGCGGCCGGTGCGCACAAACAAAGGATCGTCAAACAGGCTGCGCAGGCGCGATAACGCCGCGCTGATGGCCGGTTGGCCGAGGAACAATTTTTCCGCGGCCCGAGTCACACTGCGTTCGTGCATCAATGTTTCGAACACGATCAGCAGGTTCAGGTCGACACGACGCAGGTCATTACGATTCATCTGGAGTCCTGGCAGAGTCATCAAACTTGACGAGGGCGACCATATGAGAACAATGGCCGGCATGAATCTTACGGGGAAAGGCTGGTACTCTGCACCGGAAAATTCAGCTTTACTGCGACGGTGGCAGGCCTTTTTTCATGGAATTTGCCAATGCCGCCCTTGGTGCGGAATCAATGACAGGCATGTCGACTATTAATAGCCACTGATGGTCTTGGGTCGAAAGCCCAGATAGAGTTCATGGCATTAGAGGTTACTTTGACGAGGTTTGCGATGTCCCGCACGATCCGTTTTCACAAGTTTGGTCCAGCCGAGGTGCTCAAATGCGAAGAGCATGCGGCTGCTCAGCCAGGTCCTGGCGAAGTGCAGGTGCGTGTCGAGGCGATCGGCATCAGTTGGTACGACACCCTGTGGCGTCAGAATCTGGCCTCGTCCCAGGCACGTCTGCCTTCGGGCCTCGGTCATGAAATGGCTGGCGTCGTCACTGCGGTGGGCGCTGACGTAGACGACCTGTCCGTCGGCGACAAAGTGGCCAGTTTTCCGGCCGAAAGCCCGAACGACTATCCGGTTTACGGCGAGTCGATCGTCCTGCCCCGCACGGCGCTGACCCGTTATCCGGATGTGCTTAGCCCGATCGAAGCGAGCGTGCATTACACGCCGCTGCTGATCGCCTACTTCGCGTATGCCGATCTGGCACGAGTCAAACCCGGCCAATTTGCGCTGGTCACTGACGCCAGCCACTGCGCTGGCCCGTCGTTTGTGCAACTGGGCAAAGCGCTGGGTGTGCGAGTGATCGCAGCGACCAAATCGGCGGAGGAGCGCGAGTACCTGCTGTCTCTCGGTGCGGAGAAAGTCATCGTCACCGAAGAGGAAGATCTGTTGATGCGCATCAACAAGATCACCGACAACCGCGGCGTCGATGTGGTGTTCGATGGTCTTGGCGGCCCGCAGATGTCCTTGCTCGGCGATGTGCTGGCACCACGCGGCAGTCTGGTGCTGTACGGCCTGCAGGGTGGTAATCAGACCCCGTTCCCGGCGTGTGCAGCGTTCCAAAAGAACATCCAGTTCTTTGTGCACTGCATCGGTAATTTTACCGGCAAGCCTGAACTGGGCATCGTTCAGGACCACGTCGCTCTGCAACGTGCATTGCGAGACATCAACCAGTTGACGGCAGACCGTGTGCTGCTTCCGCTCAAGACCCGTGTATTTGCGTTCAACGAGTTCGTCGAAGCACATCGCTACATGGACGAATGCCCATGCCGCGAGCGGGTTGCCCTGCAAGTCGAGCCAGCGTAAATCAAGTCATCAGAGTCCGTGGCCTCACGGACTCTTTTTGTTTATTTCTGTCCAGTCAGTAAACCTTTCCCGCTATCGCGCTCTTCACCACTTCAGCAACTGAACTGGTTTTTGCTCGACATCTGTATCTTCTAATCGTATTCCAAGTGCTGATAATTGAATGATTACTTTCATCTCAAGGAATGAGCTATGGCTGTGCATTCAATTTGTCCTCGGCATTATCAAACGGCTAACCCGCTTGGCTTCGTCAATTTCTGTTTAATTGCTGTAGGGCGATTCCGAAGTTGCGTCTCTTTTTCTTGTAATGAATCTTCGTGAGACGTTGTGGGAAGTTTCCTCAGATTAATGGTTGCTGAAAAAATGCTAGCAAAAACAAATAGTTATAAATTTTGCTCTGCCGCTAACGGTTTTTTCGCAGGTCAAGTGTTTCAAATAAATACAACTTTGTAAGTGTTAGCATTTCAGCGTCTATTACTTATTGATCCAATTTGTCGGGCGCACACTGTCCAGTGCATGCGGCATGAAATTTTCTATACCGGGTAAATACCGATGAGCACGATCCACGATCAGGCAATGAACTATGTCTATCAGCAAGTTTTGCAGCGTTTGCTGAGTTTCTTTTCCCGCGCCGAGCGCACAGCTTTGCAGTTATTGATCCAGCGCCTGGTCGTGGCGGCCGGCGGAATGGACAACGTCGGGCAGTTCAAGGTGCTTGTGCATCAGTCTGGCTCGCGTGACAGCTGCTACACCCTGGCTTTGCTTCGCGCAGCGCAGTTGACCATTGCCAGTCGCGCCCCTGCTACATTCCAGCTGCGCGTTGCTACCCTGCGCTGGAACGGTGACAGCCCTGGCAACCTGCAAAACCTGCATCGCAGCTTCAGCGCACTGTTTCTCTATGACGACCCCCGGGTCGAGCTGCTGATGGTGGATAACCGCGAGGTGCTGCCCTTCGATCACCGCACAGCCGTCAGCAACGACGGTCATGAAGCCAGTCGGATCAATCTGCTGCTCGTAGGGCACTGTCGTACCTGGATTGAGACTCCCGAATTGTGGGATGACGCTTACCTGGCCACTGCCGAGTACTACAGCCAGATCGCCCGCTGGAATAATGGCGTCGACGCCATGATCAGCACTGAAACCAGAAGCAGTCAGCGGCATTTCCTTGAGGGCCTGAACCGTGCGATGCAGAGAGTGGCGATCGCCGGCCCCGGGCTGGTCCAGAGCGGATTCGAAGCGCTTTTTCCATTGCTCGACGGGCTTGGTGACGATTTCTATCGCGAGCTACGTTCAGATGATGAGCGCACCGTCTGGCGACCAGAGGGTGAATTCGAAGCCTGCCGTCGCACCAGTTTTATCGACATCAACGACATGATGGTTGGCAAGCTGGAGGATCGCTGGCCGCTATTGGGCGAATTTCTGGGGTTTGAACCGGATGATCTGGCGCTGTATCAGGGCGAAGCGTTATTTGCCGATCCGCTGATTTCAGCCCACGTGCGAGGCTTGTACGCGCAATTCATCGAGGGGAGGGCGTATCAAGCGGGAGTCGACGACTACGCCCGCAATACCCTGGCCGACCTGCGCCGAAAACAAGCGGCGGAGCCCGTCTGCGAACACTTGATGTGCAGTTTTGAAAATGTCGGCGGGCCAGAGCAACTGCGAATACTGGCAGATGATTATCTGCTCAATGGTTTCGGCTTGAACGAAACGCAGTTGGTCTGCCTGTTATTCGCACCGTTTATCGACGGCGGCAAAGGTCTTGAAAGGTTTTTGCGTAATTGTCATCCAGGCATGCTGGTCGCGATGCCAGATCTGCACCGGGCCATGCAGGGCTTGCATGCCCCGGAGCAGGTGTTGAAATGGATGACCGAAGTCAGTGGTCTGCCCGTCAGGCTGATCACCCGTCTCTATGCGATGGGGCCTGTTCAGTTGTGCTCGCCGACCGAATTCGCCTCCGATGACCTGGATGCCTGCGAGGTGGGCGCCGTGTCACACGTCGAGCGGTCAACGGAACGCTGACGGTGAGACAAAGGTCGGGCCGAAAACCCCTGTCCATGGAATTGAGGTTGTGAAGGGCGCACGGGAACATGATTTTGTCTACCAGTCGGTTTATCGGTATCTGACAACGCTGATTGACGATGCCGGTGGGCATGCAGCAGTACGCATGCCCTCGTTACGCCAACTGGCCGACCGGCTGAATGTGTCGATTTCGACTGTGCAATACGCTTACGCGTTGCTGGAAAAAGAAGGCCGGGTCTATTCCATAGCCAAATCAGGTTATTACGCTCAAGCGCTTTACAGCCTGGACGCGCCCGGTGATGGCAGTGATCTGCTGGAGACCGTTTACGTTAACGCGAGACGTCCCGGGATGTGTGTTTTGAGCGCTGACGAACCGGCATCGCTACAACCGCTGGACAGTCCTTTGATGACGTTGGAGCGTGAACTCTTGCGCCAATACCCTCGCCAGCCTCAGACCCTCGTGCAGCCTTGCGGGGAACTGGAATTGCGGGTTGCCCTGGCAGCGCGGTACACCTGTTCGACGGCGAATTATTGGCATGCCGATGATGTTTATATTGGTGCTGATCTGCGCGGCGTTCTGGAAATCCTGATTTCGGTGCTTGAGTTGCGTGAAGCCGTCGTCGTGGTTGAATCTCCCTGTGACTGGGTGATTTTGCGTCTGCTCGAGTCGTGCGACGTGCGTGTGATCGAATGGCCTTCGCTGGCCGAGGGCGAGGTGGATCTGTCGGCACTGGAAATGATGCTCAGGAACGAGCCGGTCCGTCTGGTGGTTTTGTCTTCAGTGTTGAGCCTGCCCCAGGGCTGCGGTTTTACCCAGGAACATCAGCAGGCAATCGCGAAGATGCTCGAGCGCTATGGCATCTGGGTGCTGGAAAACGATTGCTACAGCGAGCTTGATGAGCGCGCTGATTCGCAACGGTTACGTAACTGGCTGGATCCGGATCGCTTGCTGGTGTTTTCCAGCTTCGAGAAATTCATTGGTGCGGAAGCGCCATTCGGCTTCGTTCTGTCGCGGCATTGGCGCAATGAGTTGCAGCGGCATTTCCTGTTCCGTGCGTTTCGCCTGTCGCCCATTCGACAGAAAGCGATTGCCAGGCTGTTAAGCGGGGGGCGTCTCGATCAGCATCTGTTCGTGTTGCGACGCATGCTCGGTGAGCGCCGCTCCTCGTTGATCCAGGTATTGCGTGAACGGTTGGGCGACGCGCTGCAGATTGTCGAGCCACAGGGCGGGGCGACGGTGTGGGTGCGTTCGGTGCGACCGGTCGACATGGCAAATGTCTTCCGGCGATTGCTCAAGCAACAAATCATCGTGGCGCCGGGTGAGCTGTTCAGTCTGCGAGGCTTGCATGCCGATCATCTGCGTTTGAGTGCGCTGAATCACGGCGAGCGGGATTTATCAGGTGTCATCGGTTTGCTCGGCGATGCCTTGCGCCTGTCTGGGGCTCGATAATGTTAAAAAACATCGGAAGTGTTTCGGATACATCCCGTCGCACGGTGGTCAAACTGCCAGTAAACTGCGCAGCATTTCCTGAACCACTTCGATTTCAGAGGTTTTTGCATGACACTCAGTCCTTTTGCGGGCAAACCGGCACCGGCAGAACTGTTGGTCGATATCCCGCGACTGGTTACGGCCTATTACACCGGCCAGCCTGATGCATCGATTTCGACCCAGCGAGTGGCGTTCGGCACCTCCGGCCACCGCGGCAGCTCCTTCGATTTGAGTTTCAACGAATGGCATGTCCTGGCCATCAGCCAGGCGATTTGCCTGTATCGCGAAGCGCAAGGCATCACCGGCCCGCTGTTTGTCGGCATCGACACCCATGCATTGTCGACCCCGGCCGGCGCCAGCGCACTGGAAGTCCTCGCTGCCAACGGCGTCACCGTGATGATTGCCGAAGGCGACGAGTACACGCCGACTCCGGCGATTTCCCACGCCATTCTCTGCTACAACCGCGGCCGTACGTCCGGCCTGGCTGACGGCATCGTCATCACGCCATCGCACAACCCGCCACAAAGCGGTGGCTACAAATACAACCCTACCAACGGTGGCCCGGCCGATACCCACATCACCAAGTGGATCGAAGCCAAGGCCAACGAATTGCTGGCGAACAAACTGGCCGGGGTCAAACGCATCAGCTATGAGCAAGCGCTCAAGGCCAGCACGACCCATCGCCACGATTATGTGAACACCTACGTTGCCGACCTGATCAACGTTATCGACTTCGATGCCATCCGTGACGCCAAACTGCGCCTGGGTGTCGATCCGCTGGGCGGAGCAGGGGTGCGCTACTGGTCGGCCATTGCCCAACACTACCGTCTCGACCTGGAAGTGGTGAATAAACAGGTCGATTCCACGTTCCGTTTCATGACCGTCGATTGGGATGGCCAGATCCGCATGGACCCATCGTCCAGCCACGCGATGCAGGGCCTGATTGGCCTGAAAGAACGTTTTGACGTGGCGTTCGCCTGTGACCCGGATCACGACCGCCACGGTATCGTTACGCCGTCCGGTGGGCTGCTCGCACCAAACAATTATCTGGCGGTGGCGATCGATTACCTGTTCCAGAACCGCCCGCAATGGCGCGCTGATGCCGCTGTCGGCAAAACCGTGGTCAGCAGCGGCCTGATCGACCGCGTTGCCAAGCGTCTGGGCCGTCGCCTGTACGAAGTGCCGGTCGGTTTCAAATGGTTCGCCGACGGTCTGTTCGATGGCTCGCTGGGTTTCGGTGGTGAAGAGAGCGCTGGCGCTTCGTTCCTGCGCAAGGATGGCGGCGTATGGAGCACCGACAAGGATGGTCTGATCCCAGCGTTGCTCGCCGCCGAAATGACAGCGCGAACCGGCCGCGATCCAAGCCAGGCCTACCGCGCGCTGACCGACGAACTGGGCGAGCCGTTCTCGGTGCGTGTCGATGCCAAGGCCAACCCGGAGCAGAAGGCACTGTTGAGCAAGCTGGCGCCAGAGCAGGTCACCTCGACCGAACTGGCAGGCGAGAAGATCCAGAACATTCTCAGCCATGCACCGGGCAACGATCAGGCGATTGGCGGTCTGAAGGTCATGACCGAAAACGGCTGGTTCGCCGCGCGTCCTTCGGGCACCGAAGACATTTATAAAATCTACGCCGAGAGCTTCATCGGCGATGACCATCTCAAGCAACTGGTGGCCGAAGCGCAAACGTTGGTGGATGGCGCTATTTCCACTAAATGATGCGCACATGAAAAAGGGCAACCGTAATGGTTGCCCTTTTTTGTTGCCTGTAGATCAAGCCAGGTCGACCAGTACGATCTCGCTGTCCTCGATCGCCGTGACCGTCAGCACTTGCTCGTGGGCCACCGCCACACCGTCACGCGCTTGGGCACGCAAGCCATTGACCTCGATCACGCCAGTGGCCGGAACCAGATAGGCGCGACGTCCCTCGTCCAAACGGTATTCGGCTGTTTCACCGGCCTTGATGTTGGCAGCAACCAGCCGTGCATCGGCGCGAATGTGCAGACTCTCATCGTCGCCAGCCTTACCGCTGGCCAAAGTGACAAAGCCTTCGCGCTCGCCTTTGGGAAACGGCTTGGCTCCCCAGGAGGGCGGTGCACCGGTTTCGGTCGGCAGAATCCAGATCTGGAAGATCCTGGTTTCCTGGTCTTCCAGGTTGTACTCGCTGTGAGCGATGCCGGTGCCGGCGCTCATCACTTGGACATCGCCGGCTTCGGTACGGCCCTTGTTGCCGAGGTTGTCCTGGTGCGTGATCGCACCTTCACGCACGTAGGTGATGATTTCCATGTCGCGGTGCGGGTGCTGTGGGAAACCGGTGCCTGCGGCGATGATGTCGTCGTTCCACACGCGCAGGTTGCCCCAGCTCATCCGCTGCGGATCGTAATATTCGGCAAACGAAAAGTGGTGATGCGCGTCCAGCCAGCCATGATGGGCGCCGCCCAGCGAGCTGAAGGGTCTGAGTTCAAGCATGATCGTCTCCTAATAAGGGTCGTCAGGGGGCGGACCCCGTGGTTGATGACGACGATCATCTATCAAGCAATCATCGATAAAAAGCGCAAAAACTGCTGCATCATGATCGAGTAATTAGATGTGACAGCGGCTCGAAATCATTTCATCGGACTTTCAATTCGTCGCCTAAACCGATGACCTGTAAGCATTTCGCTAGAACTGAACGGTAAATCCAGACACCATAGCCGCCACAGCCTCACACCCTGGAGTCCGTCAGCGTGGCGCAACACACCCCCGATCTTCCTCCTGAACTTCGTCCACTGGCCGAGATGCCCTGGTTCAAGCGTCTGGCCGCGCGATTCTTTGGTCACGGCCTGACAAAATTGCGCGCCCAGCACCGGGCATCGTGGCTGCACGGGCAAGCCGACGGATTCCGCAGTGGCCACACCGCTGGTGTCGAATACGGTTTCAAGGAGGGCAAGCTTGAGGGGCTGGAGGAAGGCCGCCAGGTGCTGCTGATTCGCGACAGCCGCAACACCGAGCATCGCCCGCCCAGCGTCGATACCAACCTGTTTGATGACTGGCGCCTGCCACTGACGGCGGAGCTGAAGAAGCGCATCAAGGCTGACGTCGCCCGTTTGCTCCCGGCCCACGCCCAGCCCAGCGCTGCGCAATGGAAGATGATCTTCAGCGATACGCCGTCCACCTCGGTGGTGGCCGGCGCCGGTGCCGGCAAGTCGACCACGCTGGTGCTGCGCATTCTGTTGCTCAGCCATTATCTGGGTTTTGAGCTGGATTCGATGACCGTGGTGACCTTCACCCGCGAATCACGCAAGGACTTCATCAACAAGCTTATCGAGATATTCACCCTATGGGGCCAGCCGCTTAACCCCAAACAGGCGCGCGAACTGGTGCGAACCTTTCACTCGCGCATCCTGCCGATGGTCCGCAGTCTCCCGGGTTTCGAGCGCTTGCAGGCGTTCGAAAATCTCAGCGATCGCCCGCAAAGCGGCGCAGAGGAGGTCGACAGCAATCCGTTTGACCTGCGCATCAATGATGCGCAGCGACAGCAACTCAATGCCTGCTATCACCGCCTGTTCAACGAGGACGAGCGTTTCCGCCAGTTGATCCAGCCGCTGTCCCGTGCCGGGTTGCAGTTAAAGGAACTGGAGCGCGACCATCCCGATGTGCAGAAACGCATGGCGGTCACCGAGCTTGCGGCCAAGCGCGACGAAGAACTTTGCGATGTCATCGAGGACCTGTGGTTTCGCGCAGGGGCGTGGCCCATCAAAGGCATCGAGCCGAATCGGCAAACATTTGAAATCAACGGCTCGCGTTTCCACGCTCACGGTTACATACCGAGCGTCGATACCTGGGTGGTGCTCGGCTTTGATCCCAAGGAAAACGCCCAGCTAACCCGACCCAACGCCAAGCTGAGTGTCCCCGCAGAGTGGGCGGTCAAGCGCACCCTGTTTCAAGCTTTCTGTCGTAAGCCATTGATATGGCTGGATAGTTACGAGTCATCCAGGCGCGTTCTTGCGATGTTGGCCGGAGATGCCAGCGCCGGTCCCGGCTTTGATTACAAGGTCAAAGGCGAGCTGGCTTCGGCACCATTGCTGGATTGTTTTGTCGGCGCAGCGGGCTTTATCGAAAACCTCGGCCTGGATGTGCCGGACGCGGTTAGTCGGATGAGCTTCGCCAAGGACGATCCCGATCGCTTTTTCTTCGAGGCTTTGAGCCTGTTCTGGCGCGCATTTGAAGATCACCTGCTGGATCAGAAACCGCCAGTGATGACCTACAACCGCATGTTTGCGCTGTTCAGTGAGCATTCGCCGGAAAACTTCAAGCTGCTCAGCGATGAGCTGTTGCGGCCGATGGCGCATCTGATGATCGATGAATTTCAGGATGTTTCGCCGCAGATCGTTTCGTGGATTCGCGCCAGCCTCAACGAGATTCGCAGCCGTGGCCCGGCCATGCACGTCGGGCGCGGGGCGCAGCGGTCGTCGCTGTTGTGCGTTGGCGATGACTGGCAATCCATTTACGGCTGGCGGGGCAGTTCGCCGAGCTACTTCATGGAGTTCAGCAAGGAATTCCCTTCACCCAGCACAACGCGGGTCATGCTCAGCGACAACTACCGCAGCCACCAGCACATCATCGACGCCGCCGAGCACATTGTCCGCGCAGCGCCGGCGATTGCGGGGAAAAAGGCCAGGGCCAGTGGTGAGCCCAAGCCGCTGCAGCCGGTCAATGTGCTTGAGCGCGATGATGAAGCGCTGGGTCAGCGCCTCGCCGAACACTACCGACGCGGTGACTCGATCTTGATGCTTTATCGAAGAAGCAGCGATAAATTGTTGATACAGAAGCATATTCAGTCGGTACTTAATGTGGATTCGAGCTTGCCTTATGAGGCGCGGCGACTGAAACAGCTGACCTATCACAGCGCCAAGGGTTTGCAGGCTGATGCGGTATTCCTGCTTGGTGATTGCCAGCATCTGACCAGTTCGCCGTACAAGAATCAGGTCTACCGTATGGCCGGGCTGGGCAAAACGGCTGACAGCGAGCCGTACGACAGTGCGCAAAAAGATGAAATCCTGCGCCTCGCCTACGTTGGCATCACCCGGGCCGTCAGCCATTGCTACTGGTACGTCGAACCGCAGGAAACCCAAGCGGTAAATATGCCGAGGGCGTCGGATCGGGTCGCCAAGAACAAACCTTTCTTCGTCGATCATCGAAGCGAAAAAGCCAGCGCCTGACCAAGAAAAAGCCCGCATCGCTGCGGGCTTTTTATTTTAAATCAGGTGGTTATGCGTAGTTCTTGAGAGATTCCGGAGGAGTGAAAGCTTCCAGTTCATCTTCGATGGCTTCGATGATGCGCTCGACGTCCGCCGCGTTCATCACCGTTGCGCACGGAATGCCGGCGATGGCGATCATGGTTTCGCCGCTGGCACGATCAAACAGCCGGGCGATCATGCTGCCCGGCGCATCCATCGTCGCCTCGAATCCCATGGGATGAAAATGCCAGCGCATCAGCTGGCAGGCGTTGGGAAAGGTGACTTTGCTGGACCCTTTGTTCATGGTGTTGCCCGCCTGCTTCATCGAGCGCTTCCTTTTGCTCATGTTAGGTGGGAAGAGCCTTCATTGGCTCAACCAGTGCTTGAGCTTTAAAAGTAGCATCCGTGTGTGAAAAAACTGTGAGTTTTTTCAGTCCGTTTAGCGATTGATTCGCATTTTTTGATGTAAGTCACTGGCTGATCGATTATCGCCAAAACGCCACCATGGATTTTTCATTGATGTGGCAAAGGAAGTTGGGCAAGCTCGGTTCTTTTTCGCCGAGCCGCTTATGCACGCCGATGACGACGGCCCAGAACAGACCCAGGCCACGGCCGCCACGGTCATGCGCTATCACCTGAGCTGGAAGCATCGGGATCTGGACAGCGTCATGGCGCTCTATCACGCCGACATCCAGTACAACGACTTTTTTCAGAACCGCGTACTGGCTCTGGATGAGCTGCGTGAATATGTGCGCGTGAGCATGCCGCGAGAATCCGACGAACTGCTCGAGCACTGCGATCGCATTCGGGTGGATGGCAACACCGCGTTCATTCAGTACGAAGTGACCTTGCGCGGCGGCGATGGCCTGGTGTCGTTTCGGTCCAGCGAAGCGATCACGGTCAAGGACGGCTTGATCTGGCGCGTCAATGAATACGCCTCGCTGGTGCGAACCCACGCCGATGGCAGTTCGGCACCGAGTCAGCGTCCGGCGGTCAGTCGCCTCGGTCTGTCACCGCGCCAACTGAGCTTCATGGCCGAAGACCTTCAGCAGTATTTCGAAAAGCAGCAACCTTATCTGGATCCTGAGCTTGACCTGCAACGGGTGGCGAAGGAGTGCGGGTACAGCCGCAATCAGATTTCCTATCTGCTCAATCAGGTGCTCGGGCAAAGCTTTTATCGCTACGTCAATCAGGCGCGCCTGCAGCATTGGCTGCGTGCGCTCAATAGCGCCACGCCGCCGTTGCGTGTCGACGAGCTGGCGTTTGCTGCCGGCTTCAATTCGCTGTCAGCGTTTTACAAATGCTTTCGCGAGCACACCGGTCAGTCGCCCAAGGCCTACGCCAAACAAATTTCTCTGCGGGCACGCGCGCAAGACAGCCACTGAAGGCAGCCACTAGGATCGACGCCATCGAAGGTTTTCAGTGGCGGAGTCTGGCATGTCGGCGTGGCGCACGATCAGTTTGTGGATGAATCAGCTCGAAGAGCCGCTGCTCGCGCGGCCTGCGCTGGAGCAGGACCTGGACGTCGACGTTGCAATCATCGGCGCCGGTTATACCGGATTGTGGGCAGCGTACTACCTGAAAAAACACGCGCCAGGCCTGGATATCGCCATCATTGAGGCGCAAACCGCCGGGTTCGGTGCATCCGGGCGCAACGGCGGCTGGCTCATGGGTAACTTGCTGGGCGAGGATCGCTTGCTCGCAGGCTTATCGCCGCAGCAGCGCAGGGCGTCGTTCGATCTGCTGCACAGCATTCCCGATGAAGTGGAAATCGTCCTCGAGCGCGAGGGCATCGACTGCGATTACCGCAAGGGCGGGGTGCTGTATTGCGCCGCGCGTTACCCAGAGCAGGAAGCCGTTCTGCGCGATTACCTGAGCAAGCTGCACGCCCAAGGCCTGACGGACGACGATTACCGCTGGCTCAGCCCCGAGCAACTGGCCCAGCAGATCCGCGTGGCCAAGCCCTACGGCGGCATCTTCGCCCCTCATGTCGCGACCATTCACCCAGCGAAACTGGTGCGTGGCCTGGCGCGGACCGTGCAGAACATGGGCGTGAAAATCTACGAAAACAGCCCCGTTACTCACTGGCAACCCGGCAGTTTGCGGACCGCCAAAGCCAGCGTGCGCAGCCGTTGGATCGTCCCGGCGGTGGAAGGTTATTCGGTGACCTTGCCGCCACTTGGCCGTTATCAATTGCCGGTGCAAAGCCTGATTGTCGCCACCGAGCCGCTGTCCGCTGCGACCTGGGACGAAATCGGCCTCAATCGCGGCCAGGCCTTCAGTGAATTCAGCCGCCAGGTCACCTACGGCCAGCGCAGTGCCGACAACCGCCTGATTTTCGGCGCCCGTGGCGGGTATCAGTTCGCGGGCAAGCTGCGTCACGACTTCAACCTGACCCGCGACGAAGTCGAACTGCGCCGCTATCTGTTCGGCGAACTGTTCCCGCAACTGAAAAACGTGCAGATCACCCACGCCTGGGGCGGCAACCTCGGCATGTCGCGGCATTTCAAGCCACACATGCTCTGCGATCGGGCCAACGGCATCGCGTTATCCGGTGGCTATGGCGGCGAGGGAGTGGGTGCCAGCAACCTTGGCGGCCGGACGCTGGCCGATCTGATTCTTGAGCGCGACAGCGAGCTGACCCAACAACCGTGGGTGCTGCCCGACGGCGGCATTCATGCGCTGCGTGCCTGGGAGCCAGAGCCATGCCGCTGGCTCGGTTACAACGCGATCATCAAAAGCTTCGTGCACGAAGACCAGACCCTGGCCAATCCCGCGACCGCACCCTGGCGGCGCAAGCTTGCCAGCCGGGTTGCCGGGTTCATGGAAGGTTTCATGCACTGAACGTCGTTTACCTCAATAAACAGGACACGCCATGAGCATCACCCAGTTCAAGAACACCGCCACGCTCAAGCTCGAGGAATCCAATCCGGTCGCCGTGCCCCTGGGCGAGCCGGTCGCAATTGCCTCGACCACCAGCGTCGAGCGCGACGACGGCGTTGAAACCGGCGTCTGGGAATGTACTCCCGGCCGCTGGCGGCGGCAGATCACCGCGCAGGAGTTCTGCCATTTCATTTCCGGGCGTTGCACGTTCACCCCCGACGGTGGCGGCGAAACCCTGCACATACAAGGCGGCGACGCACTGATGTTGCCAGCCAACACGCTCGGGATCTGGGATATCCAGGAAACCGTGCGCAAGAGCTACGTGCTGATTTTCTGATTGTTCGATCCTTTGATTGCCTGCCAACAAAAAAAGCCCATACAGGAATCGCCCCATGATCCAGAAAACCCTCGCATTGGCGCCGCTGCTGCTGGCCGCTTCCGTCAGCCACGCGGCCGAGACGGTCAAGGTCTACAACTGGTCCGACTACATCGCTCCGGATACCACAAAGAATTTCCAGAAAGGCACCGGCATCGGCGTTACCTACGACGTCTACGACAGCAACGAAACCCTCGACGGCAAGTTGATGACGGGCAAATCCGGCTACGACGTGGTTTTCCCGTCGAACCATTTCATGGCGCGGCAGATTCAGGGCGGGGCGCTGAAGAAGCTGGACAAGAGCCAGTTGCCGAACTGGAAGAACCTCAACCCGGCGCTGCTCAAGGCTTTGCAGACCAACGACCCGAACAACGAGCACGGCTTCCCGTATCTGTGGGGCAGCACCGGTATTGGCTACAACATTGCCAAGGTCAAAGCGGTGCTCGGCGACAATGCACCGGTGGATTCCTGGGACCTGATCTTCAAGCCCGAATACATGGAAAAGCTGCAGAAATGCGGCGTGGCGATCCTCGACAACGGCCCGGAACTGCTGCCGGCGGCGCTCAACTACCTCGGCTTGCCGCACCACAGCAAGAATCCCGAAGACTACAAAAAAGCCGAAGCGCTGCTGATGAAAGTGCGCCCCTACGTCAGCTACTTCCATTCCTCCAAGTACACCAGTGATTTGGCCAATGGCGATATCTGCGTCGCGGTCGGGTTTTCCGGCGACATCCTGCAAGCGGAGAACCGCGCCAAGGAAGCGAAGAACGGCGTCGAAATCGGTTATGCGATTCCCAAGGAAGGCGCGGCGATCTGGTTCGACATGGTCGCCATGCCCGCCGATGCACCGGACGAAAAGGCTGGCTACGCCTTCATGAACTACCTGTTGCGCCCGGACGTGATGGCGGGAATCACCAACTACGTGCATTACGCCAATGGCAACGAACAGGCGGACGCGCTTATCGATCCAGCGATCAAGAACGACACCAAGGTTTACCCGAGCGCGGAAATGATGGGCAAGCTGTTTGCGCTGGAAGCGATGCCGCTGAATATCGACCGGATTCGTACGCGGGTGTGGAACAAGATTCGCACCGGTAGCTGAGTTTCAGGCCAATATACAAGACTCCTGTGGGAGCGAGCCTGCTCGCGAAGCGGTTTGTCATTCGACACTTATGTTGAGTGGCTTGGCGTCTTCGCGAGCAGGCTCGCTCCCACATTCGTTATTCGATGGATCAGAATAGTTGATATCAAAGTACTGGCACCGCTGACTGAAAGTGTGACTTGCGCAACAAATCCGAACTTACCGATATTTAATATTTAAATAGAAAATCGTCAGACGATTCCCGTTATCTCAGCAACTAAAAACTATCTTTCCTTCCCGCGCGCTTTGTTTACGGCAGTTTCCACAGTCCACCAAATTGGATCGCAAAAAAACTCTTTACGACAGATTTCAAATTGTGTCAGGTTCGTTACGCCTTCATTGGGCGAGTGATAGGACGATCTCGCCAAGATCGTCCTGTCGGACAAAAACTGTTCCATTGCTAAACAAGGAAGTGTGTTTATGTCGAAAGTTAAAACCAATGCTGTTGATTCCGCCGAACAGGCTTTCCAGCTGGCTGCCTTCAGCTCGGCGTACAACCAGATCAATAGCTTCAGCCATCAATACGATCGGGGCGGCAACCTCACGGTCAATGGCAAACCCTCGTACTCCGTCGACCAGGCGGCTACGCAATTGTTGCGTGACGGCGCTGCCTACCAGGACAAGGACGGCAGCGGCAAGATCGAACTGACCTATACGTTCCTGACCTCGGCTTCGAACAGCACGATGAACAAGCACGGAATCAGCGGGTTCAGTCAGTTCAGCGCGCAGCAGCAAGCCCAGGCCAAGCTCGCCATGCAGTCCTGGGCCGACGTGGCCAATGTCACCTTTACCGAGAGAGCCTCGGGCGGCGACGGCCATATGACCTTCGGTAACTACAGCGGTGGCCAGGACGGCGCTGCGGCGTTCGCCTATCTGCCAGGCACTGGCGCTGGCTATGACGGTACTTCGTGGTACCTGATCAATAGCGGTTACACGCAAAACAAGAACCCGGACCTGAACAACTACGGGCGTCAGACCCTGACCCACGAAATCGGCCACACCCTGGGCCTTGCTCACCCTGGCGACTACAACGCCGGCAATGGCAACCCGACCTACAATGACGCGACTTACGGCCAGGACACCCGTGGCTACAGCGTCATGAGTTACTGGAGCGAGAGCAACACCAACCAGAACTTCAGCAAGGGCGGCGTCGAAGCCTACTCGTCCGGCCCGCTGATGGACGATATCGCAGCGATCCAGAAGCTCTACGGCGCCAACACCACGACCCGCACAGGTGATACCACCTACGGGTTCAATTCCAATGCCGGTCGCGATTTCCTCAGCGCTTCGTCGTCGAGCGACAAAGTGGTGTTTTCGGTGTGGGATGCCGGCGGCAAGGACACCCTGGACTTCTCCGGTTTCACCCAGAATCAGAAGATCAACCTCAACGATGCTTCGTTCTCCGACGTGGGCGGCCTGGTCGGCAACGTGTCGATTGCCAAGGGCGCGATCATCGAGAACGCGATTGGCGGTTCGGGCAGCGATCTGTTGATCGGCAACAGCGTGGCCAACGAGCTGAAGGGCGGTGCCGGCAACGACATCCTCTACGGCGCTGGCGGTGCCGACAAGCTGTGGGGCGGCACCGGTTCGGACACCTTTGTGTTTGCCGCCAGCTCGGACTCCAAACCAGGTGCGATCGATCAGATCCTCGATTTTGTCAGCGGTCTGGACAAAATCGACCTGACCGGCATCACCAATGGCGCGGGCCTGCACTTCGTCAACAGCTTCACCGGTTCCGCCGGCGATGCGGTATTGACCTCGTCGGGCGGCAACAGCCTGTTGTCGGTGGATTTCTCCGGGCATGGCGTGGCTGACTTCATCGTCAGCACCGTGGGCCAGGCAGCGACCAGCGACATCGTGGCGTGATGTGAAAGGAAAGCGGCGCCCAAAGCGTCGCTTTCTTTACTTGCAACGGTAGGCGCTGTACGCAACGCTACGGGTTGGAGCGAATTTTCCCATGTTCAATAGAGCTTTTACCTACGCGGCATCGACGTGGCTTTCAGTGGCGCTGGTTACGATTTCAGGAGCAACAGCAATGGCAAGCAGCCTCAGACTCGAAGAGCCTTCCGTGTTTGCTGGACAGTGGCAGGCAACGCTGTCCGCAACGGTCGATGAACGACAAGCGCAAAAGCTCCAGGACAAGCCGTCCAACAGTTGCAGCGTCGAACTGCTCGCCAACAAGACCCTTGGTCAGGGAGCAGAGTGTCTGGGCGCTTGGTTCGAACACGTTCCGATCGGCTGGTTTCCTGATCCGGACGGCTTATCGATCACCGGTCACGAAGGCTCAAGAATCGGGTTTTTCAGCCGACAACGTGATGGGTTGTATCTGGCGACTTTGAAGTCGGGGCTGATCGTCACGCTGGAACGTACGGCGCCCGACAACTGATCTGCCCTTGTACATACCCATACGGTTATAGCGATCAGTCGTACGGTTATAAAGGCAAATAAAGTCAACTGCACTGCGTTAATCAGCGCTAGTTGTTATGAAAGTGTAAATGGGCGCCGCGGAAGTGTAATTCGGATTGGTCGCTTAATTAATTGAAGTCTCGCCTCTCAGGGGCGATGAATACTGTTCAGGAAAAATCAATGAAGATGGCGAAGGCCCCAGCCACCGCTCCGTTAATAAAGGCACTGGGTGACTATAAGAGCATCTTGATCAGCGTAGGTTGTTTCACCGCGCTGATCAATGTGCTGATGCTGGTGCCGTCCATCTACATGCTGCAAGTCTATGACCGGGTGCTGTCGTCACAGAACGAAACCACCCTGGCAATGCTGTCGTTGATGGTGGTCGGGTTCTTCGCTTTCATCGGCCTGCTGGAAGTGATCCGCAGCTTTATCGTTATTCGCATCGGCAGCCAGTTGGAGCGTCGTTTCAATCTGCGCGTCTACCAGGCGGCGTTCGAGCGCAACCTGTTCAAGGGCGAAGGCAATGCCGGGCAGTCGCTGGGCGATCTGACTCATATCCGCCAGTTCGTCACCGGCCCGGCGTTGTTCGCCTTCTTCGACGCACCGTGGTTCCCGGTCTATCTGTTTGTCATCTACCTGTTCAACGTCTGGCTCGGCGTGCTGGCGACGGCGGGCGCGTTGCTGCTGATCGCGCTGGCGTGCCTGAACGAATACATGACCAAGAAGCCGCTTGGCGAGGCTGCCGGGTTTTCCCAACAGTCCAGCCAGTTGGCCACCAGCCACTTGCACAACGCCGAAACCATTCAGGCGATGGGCATGCTCGGCGCGCTGCGCAAGCGCTGGTTCGGCGTGCATTCGCGCTTTCTCGGCTTGCAGAACCAGGCCAGCGACACCGGCGCGGTGATCAGTTCGTTGAGCAAGACCCTGCGTCTGTGCCTGCAATCCCTTGTGCTGGGCCTGGGCGCGTTGCTGGTGATCAAGGGCGACATGACGGCGGGGATGATGATCGCCGGTTCGATCCTGATGGGCCGGGTGCTGAGCCCGATCGACCAGTTGATCGCCGTTTGGAAGCAGTGGAGCGGGGCGAAGCTGGCTTACCGTCGTCTCGATGCGCTGTTGCAGGCGTTTCCACCCAGCGATGAGGCGATGGCGCTGCCGGCACCGAAAGGCCAGATCACCTTCGAACAAGTCAGCGCCGGGCCGCCCGGGCAGCGTGCGGCGACGTTGCACCTGGTCAATTTCACTCTGGGCGCAGGTGAAGTGCTCGGTGTGCTTGGCGCCTCCGGTTCCGGCAAATCGACCCTGGCCCGGGTGCTGGTCGGCGTGTGGCCAGTTCTGGGCGGCACGGTGCGACTGGACGGCGCCGATATTCATCGGTGGAACCGTGATCAACTCGGCCCTTACATCGGTTATTTGCCGCAAGACATCGAGCTGTTCAGCGGCAGCATTGCCGAGAACATTGCGCGATTCAGTGAAGCCGACGCGCAGAAAGTCGTCACCGCCGCGCAACAGGCCGGCGTCCACGAAATGATCCTGCGCTTGCCACAAGGCTACGACACCAAACTGGGCGAGGACGGCAGCGGCTTGTCTGGTGGCCAGAAACAACGCGTAGCCCTGGCCCGCGCGCTGTACGGCACGCCAAGTCTGGTGGTGCTCGATGAACCCAATTCCAACCTCGACACCGTCGGCGAAGCGGCACTGGCCAGCGCTATAGCCCAGCTCAAGGCCCAGGGCACCACGGTGATTCTGGTCACGCATCGTTCTTCGGTACTGGCTCAGGCCGACAAATTGCTGGTGCTCAACGATGGTCGTTTGCAGGCGTTCGGCCCGAGTCAGGATGTGCTCAAGGCACTGTCCGGCCAGCAGGAACAGCAACGCGAGAAAGCTGCACAAGCACCGGGCGGGCTCAGCATGAGCCGGCAGTATCAGCCCTCGACAAGGAATTCGGGTGTATGAGCAGCGTCAGCATGAACACGCAAAACGAAGCGAACATGGAACACGCCTACCTCACCGAACGTCCGGAGCGCGATGCGAAATTCTTCGCGCGCATGGGCTGGATTCTGGCCATTGTCGGCGCTGGCAGTTTCTTCACCTGGGCGGCACTGGCGCCGCTGGATCAGGGCATTCCGGTGCAAGGCACGGTGGTGGTGTCGGGCAAACGCAAGGCTGTGCAGTCGATGAGCAGCGGCGTGGTCAGCCGGATTCTGGTGCGCGAAGGCGAGATCGTGAAGCAGGGCCAGCCGCTGTTCCGCCTCGATCAGACTCAGGTCGCCGCCGATGTGCAATCGCTGCAGGCGCAATACCGCATGGCCTGGGCCAGCCTCGCGCGCTGGCAGGCCGAGCGCGACAACCTCAAACAAGTAACCTTTCCGGCCGAGCTGAGCAACGACCCGGACCCGCGCCTGGCGCTGGTGCTGGAGGGCCAGCGGCAATTGTTCAGCAGCCGCCGCGAAGCGTTCTCCCGGGAACAAGCGGCACTGCGCGCCAACATCGAAGGCGCCACTGCACAACTGGCCGGCATGCGCCGCGCCCGCAGCGACCTCAATGCCCAGGCCAGTTCCTTGCAGCAACAGTTGAGCAATCTGCAACCGCTGGCCGACAACGGTTACATCCCGCGCAACCGCTTGATGGATTACCAGCGGCAACTGTCGCAAGTGCAGCAGCAACTGGCGGAAAACACCGGTGAAAGCGGGCGTGTGGAGCAGGGCATCCTTGAATCGCGCCTGAAGTTGCAGCAGCACGGCGAGGAGTACCAGAAGGAAGTGCGCACGCAACTGGCCGACGCGCAACTGAAAAGCGTGACGCTGTCCGAACAGCTGACCTCCGCCGGTTTCGACCTGCAACACAGCGAGATCCTCGCCACCGCCGATGGCGTGGCGGTCAACCTCGGTGTGCACACCGAAGGCGCGGTGGTGCGTCAGGGCGAAACCCTGCTGGAGATCGTTCCGCAAGGCACCACCCTGGAAGTGGAAGGTCACTTGCCGATCAACCTGATCGACAAGGTCGGCACGCATTTGCCGGTGGACATTCTGTTTACCGCGTTCAACCAGAGCAAAACCCCGCGCGTGCCCGGCGAAGTCAGCCTGATCTCCGCCGACCAGATGGTCGATGAGAAAACCGGCGTGCCGTATTACGTGTTGCGCAGCAGCGTCAGCGATCAGGCCATGGAAAAGCTCAACGGCCTGGTGATCAAGCCCGGCATGCCGGCGGAAATGTTCGTGCGCACCGGTGAGCGTTCACTCCTCAACTACCTGTTCAAGCCGCTGCTCGATCGCGCCGGTTCTGCGTTGACCGAGGAATAAGGATGTTCGGCTGTATGAAAAAGCTTTCAATGCTGGGTGCCGCGATGATGCTGCTCGCGAGTCACTCGGCAGTCGCGGCCATGGGGCCATTCGAGATTTACGAACAGGCGTTGCGCAACGATCCGGTGTTCCTTGGCGCGATCAAGGAGCGTGATGCCGGCCTTGAAAACCGTGTGATTGGTCGCGCCGGGCTGCTGCCTCGGATCGGCTACACCTACAACAAGGGCCGCAACTCGTCCAAGGCTACGTCTCTGGATGATCGCGCGCGCAACCGCACCGATGAGCGCAACTACAACAGTTACGGCTCGGCGCTGACGGTGCAACAACCGTTGCTTGATTACGAGGCTTACGCGGCGTATCGCAAAGGTGTCGCGCAGTCGTTGTTTGCCGACGAAGCCTTTCGCGGCAAGAGTCAGGAACTGTTGGTGCGCGTGCTGGACAATTACACCAAAGCCTTGTTCGCCCAGGACCAGATCGATATCGCCCAGGCGAAGAAGAAGGCTTACGAGCAACAGTTCCAGCAGAACGAACACATGTTCAAGCAGGGCGAGGGCACGCGCACCGATATTCTCGAAGCCGAGTCGCGCTATGAGCTGGCGACTGCCGAGGAAATCGAAGCGCGTAACGAGCAGGATGCGGCCTTGCGCGAACTTGGCGCGCTGGTGGGCGTGCCGGCGGTGGATATCGGCGATCTGGCGCCGCTTGGTCAGCAATTCCAGACCTTCACGCTGCAACCGGCGAACTTCGACACCTGGCATGAACTGGCGATCAGCAACAACCCGAACCTCGCTTCGCAACGTCAGGCCGTAGAAGTGGCGCGCTACGAAGTCGAGCGCAACCGCGCCGGGCATCTGCCGAAAGTCAGTGCCTACGCCTCGATGCGCGACAACGAGTCCGAAAGCGGCAACACCTATAACCAGCGCTACGAAACCAACACCATTGGCCTTGAAGTCAGCGTGCCGCTATACGCCGGCGGTGGCGTGTCGGCCTCGACGCGCCAGGCCAGCCGCACCATGGAACAGGCTGAGTACGAACTGGATGGCAAAACCCGCGAAACCTTGATCGAACTGCGCCGACAGTTCAGTGCCTGCCTGTCCGGGGTGAGCAAATTGCGCGCTTATCAGAAGGCCTTGAAGTCGGCCGAGGCGCTGGTGGTCTCGACCCGACAAAGCATTCTGGGCGGCGAGCGGACCAACCTCGACGCGTTGAATGCCGAGCAGCAACTGTTCACCACCCGCCGCGACCTGGCCCAGGCGCGTTACGACTACCTGATGGCCTGGACCAAATTGCATTACTACGCCGGGACGCTGAATGAGCAGGATCTGGCGCGGGTGGACGAAGCATTTGTGGTCGCGCAACAGCCCTCACCCTGACTCTCTCCCAGAGGCAGAGGGGACTGACCGAGTGGCCTGCGATAGCCGCATCGACCTGAACGACCGAGCCGGACGCAGGTTTTGACATCAACACAAATCGGCTCCCTCTCCTCGGGGAGAGGGCTGGGGTGAGGGGAAGGGGCGACACCGCAATTCAGCCCTGAACAAAACAACAAAAACGTGAGTGATGAACATGGACGTACGCATCAAGCCGATTTCGGTCGGTACCCTGTTGCTTGTAATTTCTGCAAACCAGGTTCAGGCGCAATACCTGGAACCCGGCCAGCCCGGCGATCCCTCCAGTTGGCGCAGCGCCGAGTTCCTGCGTGACTGGGGCCTGGAACGCATGCAGGCCGATCAGGCCTACGCCGCCGGCATCACCGGCAAGGGCGTGAAAATCGGCGCGCTCGATTCCGGTTTCGATGTCGCCCACCCGGAATTCTCCGCCGATCGCTATCACCCGGTCTCCGCCAGCGGCAGCTACGTCGATGGCTCAGTGTTCAACGTCGACGGCACGCTCAACCCGAACAACGATTCCCACGGCACCCACGTCGTCGGGACCATGGGCGCTGCCCGTGATGGCAGCGGCATGCACGGCGTGGCGTACAACGCGCAGATCTACGTCGGCAACACCAACAAGAACGACAGTTTCCTTTTCGGCCCCGGCCCTGATCCGCGTTATTTCAAAGCGGTCTACGACAGCCTCGCCGACGCCGGCGTGCGGGCGATCAATAACAGCTGGGGCAGTCAGCCGCCGGATGTCAGCTATCGCACTTTGGCCGACCTGCACGCCGCCTACGCGCAACACTGGAACAAAGGCACGTGGCTCGACGCCGCTGCCGACGTTTCCCGGCGCGGTGTGATCAACGTCTTCAGCGCTGGCAACAGCGGCTACCCGAATGCCAGCGTACGTTCGGCGCTGCCGTACTTTCAGCCGGATCTGGAAGGGCACTGGCTGGCGGTGTCCGGGCTCGATCAGGGCAATCAGCAGAAGTACAACCAGTGCGGCATCGCCAAATACTGGTGCATCACTACGCCGGGGGCGAAGATCGACAGCACCATTCCCGGCGGCGGCTACGGCATCAAGTCCGGCACCTCGATGGCGGCGCCGCACGCAACCGGCGCCCTGGCGCTGGTGATGGAACGCTATCCGTACATGAACAACCAGCAAGCGCTCGAGGTGCTGCTGACCACCGCCACCCAGCTCGACGGCTCGGTCACTGACGCACCGAACGAGCGCGTCGGCTGGGGTGTCGCCAATCTCAACCGGGCGATGCGCGGGCCGGGGCAATTGCTCGGTGCGTTCGATGCCAATCTGGGGGCAGGGCAGCGCGATGTCTGGAGCAATGACATCTCCGACAAGGCACTGCTCCAGCGTCAAAACGAAGACCTCGCCGAGCACAGCGCCTGGCAGCAAACCCTGCAGGACAAAGGCTGGCAGAACGGCGTTGCGGCCGGCGCCAGTCAGCAGGACCAGACCGATTACGCGGTCGGCATGCTCCGTGATGCGGCAGCGGCGAACCGGGTGTATCAGGGCAGCCTGATCAAGTCCGGCGCCGGTCAGTTGCTGCTCAGCGGCGACAACACCTATCGCGGCCCGACCACCGTCAACGGCGGTCTGCTGACCGTCAACGGTTCGCTGACTTCAGCGGTCACCGTCAACGACAGCGGCACCCTCGGCGGCTCCGGACGCATCGGCGCATTGACCGCCAACAGCGGCGGCCGGGTCGCACCGGGCAATTCCATCGGCACCTTGAACGTCGCCGGCGATGTGACACTCGCCCCAGGCTCGACTTACGCCGTCGAGCTATCGCCCACCAGCAGTGACCGCATCGTTGCCGGCGGCACGGCAACCATCAGCGGCGCCAGCGTCAGTCTGGCGCTGGAAAACAGCCCGACCTTGCTCAGCAGCGCCGAAGCGCAAAGCCTGCTCGGTCGCCAGTACAACATCCTGCAAGCGGCCGGCGGCGTGCAAGGGCAGTTCGCTGCGGTGGTGCCGAACTACCTGTTCATCGGCGGCGCCCTCGATTACGCCGCAAGCGGCATTCAGCTGAATATCCAGCGCAATGCCACAAGCTTCGCCAGCGTCGGGCAAACGCCGAACCAGCGTTCGGTGGCGGCGGCAGTCGAAGGTCTGGGCGCTGGCAATTCGGTTTACGAAAGCGTGCTTCGTGCACCGACTCAAGCCTCGGCCCAGCAAGCCTTCCAGCAACTGAGCGGCGAGATTTATCCGGCGCTGGGGACGATGCTGATCAACGACAGCCGCCAGTTGCGTGATGCGGTCGGCGAGCGGCTGCACGATGAGTCCGCGACCCGCAGCAACGGCTGGATCAAAGCCCTCGGCGCTTGGGGCAGCACCGATTCGGGCCACGACACGGCCGGCTACAACGCCTCGATCGGCGGTTTGCTGGCGGGTGTCGACGGCGCGCTGAACGAGCACACTCGCATCGGTCTGGTCACCGGCTACAGCGATAGCTCCTTGAGCATGGGTTCGGGCACGCATTCTTCGGCGAAAGTCGACAGCTATCACCTCGGCGCTTACGTCGGGCACGACATCGGCGCCTGGCGCTTGAGCAGCGGTGCGGCGTACAGCTGGCATCGCGGCGATGTGAAGCGCGATCTGCAATACGACGAGGTCAGCGCCAAGCAAAAAGCCAAGCTCGATGCGAGCACCACGCAGGTGTTCGCCGAGGCGGCGTATCGCTTGCAGCTGCAACCTTTGGCGCTCGAACCGTTCGCCAACCTGACTTACCTGCATCTCGACACCGAAGGCTTTACCGAGAAGGGCGATGCCGCTGCGCTGAAAAGTTCTGGCGATCAGCGTGATGCGGTGTTGAGCACCTTGGGCGTGCGGGCGAGCAAAACCTTCAACCTTTCCAGCCAGCAAGCGCTGGACGTCAGCGCCCGTCTCGGCTGGCAGCACAGCCTCAGCGATATCGAATCGGAACAGCACTTGCGCTTTGCCAGCGGTGGTACGCCGTATTCCGTGGAGAGCTCGGCGCTGGTGCGCGATGCCGCACTGGTCGGCGTGCAGGCCAGTCTGGCCTTGAGCAAGGACGTGCGGGTCAACCTCGATTACAACGGCCAACTGGCCAGCCGCGAGAAGCTGCATGGCGTTGGCCTGAGCCTGAACTGGCAGTTCTGATTGCATTCGTTTGAGCCACTGTGGCGAGGGGATTTATCCCCGCTCGACTGCGCAGCAGTCGCAAAACCTGTGTTGATCGTTCCCACGCGCAGCAAAGGAATGCAGCCAGGGACGCTCTGCGTCCCATTGGAACGCGGAGCGTCCCTAGAGGCATTCCCACGCAGAGCGCGGGAACGATCAACGGCAGCACAGGCAACCGGATTTTTCGCAACATCACTAAGGAAGGTCGTGGATGGATAACAACAATACCCCCGCGCAATCGGGTGGCCGCTTTGCCCTGAAAACCCTGACAGTCGCGATGCTCTGTGCCAGTGCGCTGGCGCAGGCAGCGCCGTACGTGGAAAACGGCCGCAACGGCGATCCGTCGAGTTGGCGCAGCAGCGAATTCAAGGCTGATTGGGGCTTGGGCGCGATCGGTGCGGATTATGCCTATGCCGCCGGCTACACCGGCAAAGGCGTGAAACTGGGCATCTTCGATCAACCGGTCTACGCCGCGCATCCGGAGTTCTCCGGCAGCAACAAAGTCGTGACTCTGGTCACCAGCGGTATCCGCGAATACACCGACCCGTACATTCCGGTGAAGGCCGGTGATGCATTTCTCTATGACGGTTCGCCCTCGGTCGGCTCCAATGGCAAGCTCGGCGCCCACGGCACTCACGTTGGCGGCATCGCGGCGGGCAGTCGCGATGGTGGGGTGATGCATGGCGTCGCATTCGGTGCGCAGATCATCAGCGCTGACAACGGTGACCCGGGGCCGGAAGACGGCATCGTGCGCGGCAACGACGGCGCGGTGTACAAGGCCGGTTGGGATGCGCTGATCGCCAGCGGTGCGCGGATCATCAACAACAGTTGGGGCATCGGCATTACCGACCGCTTCGACCTGGGTGGTCGCGATCCGGCGTATCCGCATTTCACTGTCAACGACGCGCAGTTGCAGTTCAACGAAATCCGCACCTTGCTCGGCACCAAACCCGGCGGCGCCTACGATGGTGCGATTGCCGCCGCACGCAGCGGCATCGTCACCATTTTTGCCGCCGGCAACGACTACAACCTGAACAATCCGGATGCCATCGCCGGCCTCGGCTACTTCGTTCCGGACATCGCGCCGAACTGGATCACCGTCGCCGCGTTGCAGCAGAACCCGGACACCGCCAGTGCCAATCCGTACGTGATCAGCACGTTCTCCTCGCGCTGCGGCTATACGGCGAGTTACTGCGTCTCGGCACCGGGCACCAAGATCTACAGCTCGATCATCGAAGGCACCAACGCCGGCAACCTGACCACCAGCTATGCCAACTACAACGGCACGTCAATGGCGGCACCGCACGTCGCCGGTTCCATCGCCGTGCTGATGGAGCGTTTTCCGTACATGAGCGGCGACCAGGTCGCCAGCGTATTGCGTACCACCGCCACCGACCTCGGCGCGCCGGGCATCGACGCCTTGTACGGCTGGGGCATGATCAACCTGCGCAAAGCCATCGACGGCCCGGCGATGTTCGTTACCGAGCAGGACATTCCCGAGGAATTCCGCGTACAGGGTGCTTACGGCTCCGGCCAGTTCGTTGCTGACTTGCCGGGCATCGGCGCGATCATCGATCAGGGCAAACCCACCGAGCGCGTGTGCACCGACATCACGTGCGGCCTCGACACTTGGCGCAACGACATCGGCGGCCATGGGGGTCTGACCAAGCAAGGCATCGGCACTTTGGTGCTGACCGGCAACAACACTTACAGCGGCCCGACCCTGGTCAATCAGGGCCGCTTGGCCGTCAACGGTTCGCTGCAATCGGCGGTCACCGTCAACAATGGCGGTATCCTCGGCGGCAACGGCCGCATCGGCGCGCTGGCGGTGAACAGCGGCGGTACGGTGGCACCGGGCAATTCGATCGGCACCCTGAATGTGGCGGGTGACGTGACCTTCGCGCCGGGCTCAACCTACGCCGTAGAGCTGTCGCCAACCCGCAGCGATCAGATCGTCGCGGGCGGCAAAGCGGTCATCGACGGCGCCGCGGTGAGCCTGTCGCTGGAAAACAGCCCGACCTTGCTCAGCACCGGCGAAGTGCAAAGCCTGCTCGGCACTCGCTACAACATTCTGCAAGCGGCGGGAGGCATCGAAGGGCGCTTCGGCCAGGTGTTGCCGAATTACGCTTTCCTCGGCGGCACTCTGGATTATTCGGCGGGCGGCATTCAGTTGGCAGTCGGGCGCAATGAGGCATCGTTCGCCAGCGTCGGGCTGACGCCGAACCAGCGCGCCGTTGGTGCGGCCGCCGAGCGTTTGGGCGCGGGCAATGCGCTGTTCGAAACCCTGTTGCTGTCGCCCAATGCCGCGTCGGCGCAGCAGGCCTTTCAACAGTTGTCCGGCGAGATTCACCCGGCCATCGGCACGCTGCTGATCAACGACAGCCGCTACCTGCGCGAAGCCGTCGGCGAACGCCTGCGTGAGCGTGATCTGTTCAATGCCGATGCGCCGACTGATGAGCGCAGCAACGTCTGGGTCAAGGTCCTCGGCTCATGGGGCGAGAGTGATGGCGGGCACGACAATGCCGATTCCAATAGCTCCATCGGCGGGCTGCTGGCCGGTGTCGACGGGCTGATCGCTGAAGACACCCGTCTCGGTTTCGTCACCGGTTACAGCGACAGCTCGTTGAGCATGGGCAGCGGCACGCATTCCCAGGCGTCGGTCGACAGCTACCACTTGGGTGCATATCTGGGCCATGAGATCGACGCGTTGCGCCTGACCGTCGGCGGCGCCTACAGCTGGCATCGCATCGATGTGAAGCGTGATCTGCAGTTCGGCGACGTCAGCGGCAAACAGAAAACCAAACGTGACGCGACCACCGCGCAACTGTTCACCGAGGCCGCTTACGATCTGGGCCTGCAACCGATGAACCTGGAGCCGTTCGCCAATCTGTCCTACGTGCACCTCAACACCGACAGCTTCACCGAGAAGGGTGACGCTGCCGCGCTCAAGGGCGGCGAGGACAATCGCGACGTGGTGCTGTCGACCCTCGGCGTGCGCGCCAAGCGCAGCTTCGCCGTGTCGGATAAGCATCAGCTGGAACTGGGCGCGAGCCTCGGCTGGCAGCACAACCTGAGCAGCGTCGATGCCGACAGCCATCTGGCGTTCGCCAACGGCAACAGCGCGTTCACCGTGCAGAGCGTGTCGATGGATCGTGACGCTGCCGTAGTCGGCGTGCGCGCCGGGCTGGCGCTCAATCGCGACGTGCGGGTCAACCTCGACTACAACGGCCTGATCGGCTCGAACGAGAACGATCATGGCGTCGGTCTGACCCTCGACTGGCAGTTCTGAGGCGTAACCGGCAGCGCTTCACCGGCTGCCGGTTTTTCACAAAAATGGAGCGCTGCACATGGGATTGTTCGATTACAAAAATCCAACTGTGCAGGAGATCCAAATGGGCAGGAGATTTTAATTGTGCAGGAGATCCAAATGTGGGAGCGGGCTTGCTCGCGAAAGCGGAGTGTCAGTCAAGATGGTGCCGTCTGACACTCCGCTTTCGCGAGCAAGCCCGCTCCCACAGGTACTGCGTACACATGATATTTGAGGGTCATCGCAAGACGTAATGAATGCTCCGGAGCCCTGCGCTCTGGCTGTGAGCTATCTCTGACAATTCCAACAACAAGAGAGGCAATGGCAATGGGTGTATACGACTACAAGCACTTCGGTACGGCCGATTCCAAGGCGCTGTTCAGCGATGCCATGGCGATCACGCTGTACTCCTATCACAACCTCGATAACGGTTTCGCCGCCGGTTACCAGCACAACGGCTTTGGCCTCGGTCTGCCGGCGACGCTGGTCACCGCGTTGATTGGCGGCACCGATTCGCAAGGGGTGATCCCCGGTATCCCGTGGAATCCCGATTCGGAAAAACTCGCCCTCGAGGCGGTGCAAAAGGCCGGCTGGACGCCGATCAGCGCCGCGCAATTGGGCTACGAAGGCAAGACCGATGCACGCGGGACGTTTTTCGGCGAGAAGGCCGGCTACACCAGCGCGCAGGTGGAAATCCTCGGCAAATACGACGCCAAGGGTCACCTCACTGAACTGGGTATCGCCTTTCGCGGCACCAGTGGCCCGCGTGAGATTCTCATCGGTGACTCGATTGGCGACGTGATCAACGATCTGCTCGCGGCCTTCGGCCCGGCCGATTACGCAAAAAACTACGTCGGCGAAGCCTTCGGCAATCTGCTCAACGATGTCGTCGCATTCGCCCGGGCCAACGGCCTCAGCGGTAAGGACGTGCTGGCCAGCGGCCATAGCCTGGGCGGCCTGGCGGTGAACAGCATGGCTGACTTGAGCGCTGGCAAGTGGGACGGCTTCTTCGCCGATTCCAACTACATCGCCTACGCATCGCCGACTCAGAGCAGCACCGACAAGGTGCTGAATATCGGCTACGAAAACGACCCGGTGTTTCGTGCCCTCGACGGCTCTACTTTCACTGGCGCTTCGGTTGGCGTGCACGATGCGCCGCATGCCTCGACCACCGACAATATCGTCAGCTTCAACGATCACTACGCCTCGAACGCGTGGAATGTGCTGCCGTATTCGATCCTGAATATCCCGACGTGGATTTCGCACCTGCCCACTGGCTACGGCGACGGCATGACCCGCGTGCTGGAGTCGAAGTTCTACGACCTGACCAGCCGCGACTCGACCATCATCGTCGCCAACCTTTCCGACCCGGCGCGGGCCAACACTTGGGTCCAGGACCTTAACCGCAACGCCGAGATCCACAAGGGCAGCACCTTCATCATCGGCAGTGACGGCAACGACCTGATCCAGGGCGGCAGCGGCAATGACTATCTGGAAGGCCGCGCCGGCAATGACAGCTTCCGTGACAGCGGCGGCTACAACATCATTCTGGGCGGGCAGGGCAGCAACACCCTTGACTTGCAGCAGACGGTGAAAAGCTTTGATTTCGCCAATGACGGCGCCGGCAACCTGTACATCCGCGATGCCAACGGCGGGATCAGCATCACCCGCGACATCGGCAGCATCGTCAGCAAAGAGCCGGGGTTTCTCTGGGGCGTGTTCAAGGACGACGTGCTGCACAGCGTCACTGCCAGCGGTTTGAAAGTCGGCAGTAATCTCACCGCTTACGAATCAAGCGTTAGAGGAACGGCCGGCGCCGACACACTGAAAGCGCATGCCGGCGGTGACTGGCTGTTCGGGCTGGACGGCGATGATCATTTGCTCGGCGGTACGGGCAATGATGTGTTGGTCGGTGGCGCTGGCAATGACCTGCTGGAATCCGGCGGCGGCGCGGATACGTTTCTGTTCAATGGCGCGTTTGGCCAGGACCGTGTGATTGGCTATACGGCCGATGACACGCTGGTGTTTCTTGGCGTGCAGGGCGTGTTGCCGGGGCAAGATTTGCGTGCCCATTCGTCGGCGGTCGGGCAGGACACCGTGCTGACGTTCGGTGCGGATTCGGTGACGTTGGTCGGCGTGGCACTGGGCAGTTTGAGCGCCGACGGGGTTGTTATCGCCTGAGGTTGATGCTTGGCCTTTGATGGACCCTTCGCGAGCAGGATCGCTCCCACACCGGAGCTGTGTCGTTCACAACTCCCTGTGGGAGCGAGGCTGCTCGCGAAGTACGATGACGCAGTACCAAAAGTGACTTGAAAGCCATTCTCCGACTCAAACCCCTGCAAAACAGGAAATGCGGCCTAAAGCCAGCACGTGCACACACGTTCTTCAGCTAACCGCCATCGAGTACAGGAGATTCATGCGTGAAAGGTTTCAAGGGGTATATCGGCGTTATCACACTGGCGCTGGGTTCAGCGAGTGTCTGGGCCGATCTGCCTCAGAGTTCGATTCTCAGCCGTTACGGCATCACCTCCGATCAACTGCCGGACCCGGCGAAGGATGAAACGCTTGAGCCGGTCGAACCGAAAAGTCGTTTTCAGATCCAGCCGGAGCAGCCGTTCGTGACGATCCGCCTGGGTGAGAACAAGCCGCCACAGACGACTGGCAATCTCAGTATTGATCGAATGGATCAACAGGAGCGCCAGCGTTGCCAGCGGTTGCAGGAGGAATTGGTGAAACGCGGCGGGAGTTACCTGAGCTGCGACGGCAGCATTCCCGGCATGCCGGCATTCGAATAATGAAACAATCCCTGTAGGAGCTGCCGAAGGCTGCGATCTTTTGATCTTCAATGCTTGAAGCAACATCAAAAGGTCGCAGCCTTCGGCAGCTTCCACAGGGGAAAGGCGGCGGATCAGTCTTCCTTGCGCACGGTCGCGACTTCATCAGCGCGAACCTTGACCTTGGCCCCGGAGATGTCTTCGAACTCATAGAAGCCGTCTTCGGTCTTGGTTTTCGGCATGTCCTCGGTCAGGTACTGGGTGCCGTTCTGCAACGTCACCACGGTCTGGGTCGAACAGCCGCCCAGCGCCAACAGGGCTGCGACCGCTACAGGAATACCCAGCATCTTGATTTTCATACCCACCTCTGACTCCTTGCTTGAATGTGATTGCGGGCATTGTCGGCCCTGTAACGCGGTTGGTGCCAGCATCGGCGGAAAAGTTCGATGGCGGCGCAAAAAAATGCCATTGATCTTTTTCCGTTTGCGCCGGGCAGGGCTGAGCTGGTATCTGTACGCATAACCAGTGTTCGCTTGCCGTGGCTTTGAATTCCCGTGACCTCCAACCCTCTCGACGATCCGTTCTATTACCTCAACAACTTCCGGCAAGTGCTTGATTGGCTTGGGCTTCGCTATGCCGATGTGATGAACGAAAGCGAGCACGGCTTCATCCGCGACTTCAACACGCTGCCGCAAACCTCGCAGGGATTGCTGGTACGCATGGTCATGCGCAAGGGCATTCACTTTCGCGCGAGCAAACTCAATTATCTGGAAATCGGCGACATTGCCGAGGCGGCGCAGCCGTTGCTCGATCGCGGCTGGCTCGATGAACAGGCGGATTTGACACTGGCAGAACTGTTCGATGTCTTGCTCAAGGCCGAGCTTTTGCAGGCATTCGGCGCCTCTATCGAACAGCCGAAAGGGCGCAAGGACGAGTGGCTGCCGGTGCTGGCCGAACAGTTCAGCGAGGCACAGACCCTGCGCGCTTGGGCGCCGCAACTGGCTGAGCGGCTATTCAGCCTGACCCTGATGGACCTGTGCGATCGCCTGCGCCTGATGTTCTTCGGCAATCTGTATCAGGACTGGTCGGAGTTCGTGCTGGCCGACCTGGGCATCTTTACCTATGAAAAAGTCGAGTTCTGCGCCGATTCCCGAGGCCTGCGCAGTCGCGAAGACGTCGACGCCTGCCTGTTCCTGCATCAATGCCAGTTGCGCTTCGAAGCCGGTGAAGCGCTGGACGAGATCGTCGAACAGATCAACGCCGTGCAATTCGACAACCCGTGGCTGCGCCGCCGGCAAGCCAAGGCGTTGTTCCAGATCGGCCAATACGCCGAGCGCATCGGCGACTTTGCCCTGGCCCTGAGTGTTTACCGCGACTGCGCTTATCCGGGCGCACGGCTGCGGATGATCCGTGTGCTCGAACGCTGCGGCGAATACGCGCTGGCGCTGGAGCTCGGCACGCTGGCCGAACAGGCACCGCAAAGCGCGGCCGAGCAACAAGGTTTGCAACGGATCGTCCCGCGTCTGCGGCGTAAACTCGGTGGCCCGCCGCTCAAGCGCGCCAAGGCCAGAGAGGTCGAGCGCCTCGATTTGCACTTGCCGCGCATCGATCCGGCGCGGTCGGTGGAGTTTCATGTGCAAGCGCACTTGCACGCCGATGACGGCCCGGTGCATTACGTCGAGAACAGCCTGATCAATTCGCTGTTCGGCCTGTTGTGCTGGCCGGCGATCTTCGCGCCGTTGCCGGGTGCGTTCTTTCACCCGTTCCAGCGCGGCCCGGTGGATCTGCTCAGCGAAGATTTCCTCGAGCGCCGTGCCGAGCTGTTTCAGGTCTGCCTGGGCGAACTCGATGACGGCCGCTACGCCGAGACGATTCGCCAGCGCTTCGTCGACAAGTGGGGCATCCAGTCGCCGTTCGTGTTCTGGGGCGCGCTCAACGAAGACTTGCTGGAACAGGCGCTGGCCTGTCTGCCCGCCGAACACCTGAAACACTGGTTCAATCGCCTGCTGCTCGACATCAAGGCCAACCGCGCCGGCATGCCGGACCTGATTCAGTTCTGGCCGCAGCACAAGACCTACCGCATGATCGAAGTCAAAGGCCCCGGCGACCGCTTGCAGGACAATCAGCTGCGCTGGCTGGAGTTCTGCCACGAGCATCAAATGCCGGTGGCCGTGTGTTACGTGCAATGGGCGGAGCAGAGCGCTTGAGCTACAGCGTTGCCGTGCGTGCACTGTGCGAGTTCACCGCCAAGACCGGCGACCTCGACCTGCGCTTCACCCCGTCACCGACCGCGCTGGAAGGCATCGTCGGCCATCGCACCGTGGCCTCGCGGCGCAGCGAGCAGTACCAGAGCGAAGTGGCGCTGCAAGGCGAATTCGGCGCGCTGAAGGTCAAGGGCAGGGCGGATGGCTACGATCCGGCGCAGAACTGCCTGGAAGAAGTCAAAACCTATCGCGGCGACCTGAGCAAGCAACCGACCAATCACCGCCAGTTGCATTGGGCCCAGGCGAAGATCTACGGCTGGTTGATGTGCCAGAAACTGCAACTGCAGCAGATCAATCTGGCGCTGGTGTATTTCGACATCGTCAGCGAAAAGGAAACCTGCCTGGTCGAATCCCACAGCGCCGAGGCGCTCCAGGGGTTTTTCGCGCAACAGTGCGGCTTGTTCCTGCAATGGGCCGAGCAGGAAATGGCTCATCGCGAGGCGCGCAATCTGGCCGCGCAGCAACTGGCGTTCCCGCATGCGGATTTTCGTCCCGGCCAACGGCATCTGGCCGAGTCGGTGTTCAAAGCCGTCAGCACCGGCCGCTGCCTGATGGCCCAGGCGCCGACCGGCATCGGCAAAACCCTTGGCACGCTGTTCCCGATGCTCAAGGCGTTGGCGCCGCAGCAACTGGACAAAGTGTTCTTTCTCACCGCCAAGACCCCGGGGCGCAAACTGGCGCTGGATGCAAGCCAGGTGTTGTTCAGGCAAACGCCCGATTTGCCGTTGCGAGTCATGGAAATGGTCGCTCGCGACAAGGCCTGCGAGCATCCGGACAAGGCCTGTCATGGCGAATCCTGCCCGCTGGCCCAAGGCTTTTATGATCGTTTGCCGGCCGCCCGCGAAGCCGCCAGCCGCATCAACCTGCTGGATCAGGCAGCGATGCGTGAAGTCGCCGCGCAGCACAGCGTGTGCCCGTATTACCTGAGTCAGGAAATGGCCCGCTGGGCGGACGTGGTGGTAGCCGACTACAACTATTACTTCGATTTCAGCGCGCTGCTGTTCGGTCTCGCCCAGCTCAATCAGTGGAAAGTCGCGGTGCTGGCCGACGAAGCGCACAACCTGGTCGAGCGCGGCCGGCAGATGTACAGCGCCAGTCTCGACCAGTTCACCCTCGGCACTGTGCGCAAGACCGCGCCGGCAGCGCTGAAGAATGCCCTGCAGCGGGTCAACCGCGAATGGAACGCGCTGCATGCGCCGCAACTGGCGGCGTATCAGGCCTACGACAAAGCCCCAGACAAACTCCTGCAAGCCATCTCGCTATGTTGCGCGGCCATTGGCGATTACCTCAACGAGCATCCGCAAGGCCTCGACAGCGGCTTGCAGAACTTCTATTTCGATCTGCTGCAATTCGCCCGGGTCGCCGAGCTGTATGACGAGCATTACCTGTTCGATATCAGCAAACGCGATCTCGAGCGCAAGCGTCCGCTGTCGCAACTGTGCCTGCGCAACGTGGTGCCGGCGGCGTTCATTGGCCCGCGCCTGAGCGCGGCGCGCAGCAGCGTGCTGTTCTCGGCCACGCTGAGCCCGCGCAACTACTACGCCGATCTGCTCGGCACGCCCGCCGACACCGTGTGCATCGACGTCGAGTCGCCATTCAGCGCCGAGCAGTTGCAGGTGCACATCGTCAGCCAGATCTCCACGCGTTTTAACCATCGCCAAGCTTCGCTGGAGCCGATTGTCGAGCTGATCGCGCACCAGTTCAGCGAGCGCCCGGGCAACTATCTGGCGTTCTTCAGCAGTTTCGATTACCTGCAACAGGTCGCGACGTTGTTGGCCGAGCGCCATCCGCACATCACCCAGTGGTTGCAATCGCGGGGCATGGCCGAGGGCGCGCGCCAAGCGTTTCTCGACCAGTTCAGCGCCGACAGCCAGGGCGTTGGCTTTGCGGTGTTGGGTGGTGCGTTTGGCGAGGGCATCGATTTGCCCGGTGCGCGGCTGATCGGTGCGTTCATCGCCACGCTGGGGCTGGCGCAGCTCAACCCGGTCAACGAGCAGATGAAGCGGCGCATGGCGGCGATTTTCGGCGCCGGTTACGACTACACCTATCTGTACCCGGGCATGCAAAAAGTCGTGCAAGCCGCCGGGCGGGTGATCCGCACCCGCGAGGATCGCGGCACGGTCATGCTCATCGACGACCGCTTTGCTGAAAGCCGCATCAAACAGTTGTTGCCGCGCTGGTGGGCGATCAGAAGCGAACCGGTACTTTTCAAATCGGCGGATTCACGCATACTTCTGCCCATGACAGTGGCGGGTGAGTGTGATGAGTGAGAACAACAGAACTGCAGCGATCGAAGACAGCCGTTTCCGGCTGCTGATCGATGCGGTTGTCGACTATGCGATCTACATGATCGACCCCGACGGTACTATCACCAGTTGGAACTCCGGCGCCAAACGTTTCAAAGGTTATGAAGAAGCCGAGATCATCGGCGAGCACTTCTCACGCTTCTATACCCCTGAAGACCGCGCCAACGGCATGCCGCAGAGGGCGCTGGACACGGCGATCCGCGAAGGTCGTTTCGAAGGTGAAGGCTGGCGGGTGCGCAAGGACGGTACGCACTTCTGGTCGCACGTGGTGATTGACCCGATCATCGACCCCAACGGCACGCTGCTCGGGTTCGCCAAGATCACCCGCGACCTCACCGACCGCAAAATGGCCGAAGAAACCCTCAAGCAAAGCGAACAGCAGTTCCGCCTGCTGGTGCAGGGCGTCACCGACTACGCGATCTACATGCTCAGCCCCGAAGGTTGCGTCAGCAACTGGAACCAGGGCGCGCAGCGTATCAAGGGCTATCTGCCGGAAGAGATCATCGGCCAGCATTTTTCGATTTTTTATACCCCCGAAGACCGCGAAATCGGTGAGCCGCAGCGTTCGCTGGAGATTGCCACCCGCGAAGGCCGGTTCGAGAACCGCAGCTGGCGGATGCGCAAGGACGGCACGCGCTTTCTCGCTCACGTCGTGGTCGATGCGATTCGCGGCGACACCGGCACGCTGCTCGGTTTTGCCAAGATCACCCGCGATGTGACCGAGGCGCACGAGGCGCAGCAGGCCCTGGAAAAGACCCGCGAAGCATTGTTCCAGGCGCAGAAGATGCAGGCGATCGGCCAACTCAGCGGCGGTATCGCCCATGACTTCAACAACCTGCTGACGGTGATTCTCGGCAATCTCGAAATCGTGCAGAAGCGCATCGGTGACGCGCCGAAAATCGCCCGCCTGCTGGAAAACGCCACCCAGGGCGCCTTGCGCGGTGTGTCGCTGACCCAGCGCATGCTGGCCTTCGCCCGGCGCCAGGAACTCAAGACCGAATCGGTCGATATCCCGCAACTGGTGCAAGGCATCACCGGGCTGCTGCGCAGTTCGCTGGGGCCGGGAATTCGCATCGAAACGCGCTTCCCGAAAGATCTGCAACCAGTGCTGGCCGACAGCAACCAGCTGGAACTGGCGATTCTCAATCTGGCCACCAATGCCCGCGATGCCATGCCCGAGGGCGGCACGGTGATCATTCAGGCGCAAGCCGAAGTGGTGCTGGAACAAACTCATTCGACCCTGGCGGCCGGGCGTTACGTCTGCCTGAGCCTGATCGACAGCGGCGAAGGCATGGATGAAAGCACGCTGGCGTGCGCCCGCGATCCGTTCTTCACCACCAAAGGCCTGGGCAAAGGCACCGGGCTGGGCTTGTCGATGGTGCATGGCTTCATCGAGCAGTTGGGCGGACGCTTTATTCTCAAAAGCGAGAAGGGCCGCGGCACAGCGGCCGAGCTGTGGATTCCGGTGGCGCTCGAGCGGACAGTCAATCGCCCGACTTACAGCAACGCGGCGCCGATTGCCGTGCCGAGGCTCAGTGTGCTGGTGGTCGATGACGATTCGCTGGTATTGACCAGCACCAGTCTGTTGCTCGAAGACCTCGGCCATCGTGTCGTCGGCGCGACCTCCGGCGCTAAAGCGCTGGAATTGTTCGATCGGGGTGAGGTGATCGATCTGGTGATCACCGATATGGCCATGCCGCACATGAGCGGCGCGCAACTGGCTCACGCGTTGCGCATGCTCAAGCCGGATCTGCCGATCATTCTGGCCACCGGTTACGCCGAACGCCTGGAAGGTTTCGCCGCCGAACTGCCGCGTCTGCCGAAACCGTTCACCCAGTTGAATCTGGTGCAGATCATCGCCCAATCGATGAAGTGACGCGCTGGTCGATCCGGCTGAACTAGTGCGGATACGCGCCTTTCCAAAAGGTCTTGTTCACTTTCGGAGGGCACGTCTCTTGCCTCGCATATTGACCCAGCCAAGCGCTGCTGAAGAAGCCTTGGCCGAACACGACGCCAAGATGTTTGGCTCACCCAAGGAACGGCTGGATTTCTACCGCCGGGAAATCCAGTACGAAACCAGCATCCTCGCCAACCGCACCGACGCCTATCTGGCCGCGCAGTCGTTTCTGGTGATCGCTTTCGCTTCGTGCATGGCCAACCTCAATCCCGAGTGGGGCAAGATGTTTACGCTTGTCGTACCGCCGTTTCTGGCGCTGCTCGGTGTGCTCAGCTCACTCAATGCCTGGCCGGGGATTCGCGCGGCTTACGACATCATCGATCACTGGCACTTCAAGCAGAGCCAGTTGTTGCACGCAGAGCCGGTGATGGGCGCAGCGTACGATGAATCGCCGCTGTTCAGCGAAATGGAATCGAGCCACAAGGGCTATCGCAAGTCGCTGCTGTTCTCGGTGCGCACGCCTTGGATCTTTGCGACGTTCTGGGTGATGCTGGGGGTATATGCGGTGTTTATTCAGGTGACCAATCCTTGAGGTGGGTTGGTCGGGGGCAGGGTACAGGAGCTGGATTTTGGGGTGTCTGTGAGATCTAACCCCTCACCCCAGCCCTCTCCCCCAAGGGGGCGAGGGGGAAAGGGAGCCGATTTTCATGCTTTTCATGATCTATATTCGGCGCGGTATTTCAGGCCGGTGTAATACGCAAGAACACCCCGGTCAGTCCCCTCTCCCTCGGGGAGAGGGTTAGGGTGAGGGGCTTTTGACTTTTATCACGCCGTTTCCAGCTCACGCCGCGGAGTAACCGCATTCTGCACCGCCGCCGGAATCGGCGGAAAATCCTCATTCAGCACACACAGATGATCAATCGCATCTTCAAATTTCGCATCGGCTTTCTTGCGCAGTGCCCGGTATTGCTCAAAGCGTTCGAAGTCAGTCGGCGTCTGTTCCAGCAGCGCGTTGGCCGCTCGGTTCAGTTCGTGGGCTTCTTCGAACAGTTGACGATTGCGTTCCAGAGCCAGTGCTCTGCAAGCCTTGATTTGCGCAGGAGTCGAGCATTCGTTCATGACCGTGACCTTGTTTGTGTCGGGGTTCCGTTTAATAGGCTGTTCACCGCAGGGGAACCGAACCTGCCGGGCCGCGCTGGATGGTTGGCGCGGTTAAAGTTGTGACCCTTGGGTCATGCGCAGCGATCCATTTTTTTTCAGAAAAAACTTCGATAATTCCCAGCGAATCGAAGCGATTGAAGCATCAGCTTTTTCGTTGCTTGAGACTTTCATAGCGCGCCAGCATTGGCTGCGTGCTGATGCCATGCAGCAGAATGCTCAGTGCCACCACCGACAAAGTGATGTCGGTACAGACCTTCGCCACATCGGCATCCAGGCCATGGTTCAGGGCGAAGAACAGATAGAACAGACTGCCGATGCCGCGAATGCCAAACCAGCCGATCAGCAGGCGCTGCGGGCCGCTGAGCAGATTGCCCCACGGCATAAGTGCCACGCTCAGCGGCCGGATCAAACAGAACAGCACCGCGCCGATCCACAGCGCGTGCCAATTCCAGTGGGCAATCAGCACGACGCCGAGCAGGGTGACCAGAAACACCTCCATTGCCCGTTCGACCAGGCTGCCGAACGCGAGCATGTCGCCCATCATGATTCCGGCGGCGACCTGGCTGTCTTCCAGTTGTTCGGTATCGCCATGCACAGCGTTTTCAGGTTCGATGTTCTGATGGCCGACCACCGGCTGCACCAGGTGCTCGGCAGGCACTTGGGTAATTCCGGTGGATTTCACCTCCTCCTGACGCAGGCCGAGACCGGCGGCAAACACCGCGAGAAAGCCGTAGCCGCCAATCGCATCGGCCACCACATAGGAAAGCGCAATCAGCGCGAGGGTCAGGTAGTCGTTGGGGCCGAGGGTGCTGTCCTCATTGTGAATGCGCAGCGACAGGGCGATGCGGCCGATGCCACGGCCCATCCAGTAACCGGTCAGCAAACCCGCCGGCACCGCCCACAACAGACTGCGGATCACCCAGTGCTGCCACTCGCCGGCACTGCCGTCACCGTGCAGCAACAGCAAGCCGAGAATAACGAAAGGGAACGCCACGCCATCGTTGAGCCCGGCTTCACCGGAGAGGCCGAAGCGCACGCTATCGATGTCCTGCGCATCATTGACCTGCACCAGCGCCGCCAGCACCGGGTCGGTCGGAGCCAGCATCGCGCCGATCAGCAGCGAAGGCCCCCACGCCAGTTGCAGGCCCCAGTGCAGCAGCAGACACACGCCGATGATGGTCAGGATCATCACCGGCCCGGCCAAGCCAAAGGCGATACGCCAGGTCGTGTTGCCCAGCGGCAGACGCAGCTTCAAACCGCAGACAAATAAAGAAAAGAGCACCGCGACCTCAGTCAGGTGCTCCATCCACAACGATGATTCTTCCAGCGACAGTTTCAGCAGGTCGAGGCCGCTGGGGCCGATGGCAATGCCGAGCAGCAGGCACACTGCCGAGGTGGTGACCGGCATCCAGCGCAGCCATGAGGAAGTCAGGGCCAGCGTCAGCAGCACGGCGCCGAGCACCGCGACCCACACACCGAAACTCATGACCGCTCACAGCAGCGAATTTTCAAAGACAGGCGCACCGGGTCAGCCCACGGTCGTGCGCAGGTACTCGGGGATGAGTACGTTGAACCAGAGCAGGATCATCGATACCAGCATGGTCACCAGCACCAGCAAGCCAACGCCCCACACACAGGCCGAATACAACAAGCCTTGCTCCTTGCGCTCGTGCATGAAGGTCGGCAGGCCGACGAACAGCAAAAACGTCGAGTAGATCGACGCCGCGCCGAGCACCAGAATCGCCAGCCAGCGGCTCGGGTACAGTCCGGCAATGCCGGCGAGGAAAAACGGCGTCACCGTGTAAGCGGCAAAACCGATGCATTGATTCAGCGTCGGCCGCGCATCGAACGAGCGCGACATCCAGCGAATGAAACCGCCCATGACCGCGACACCCGCGACAATCGTCACGTACAGCAACACGCTCAATTGCAGTGCGCTGGCCGTGCTCAGGCGCACGTTTTCACCCACGGCGAGGCTCCAGCCGACTTGGGTGGTGCCGACGAACAGGCACACCGCCGGAATCAGCGCGAGCAGTAGCAGATGAGCGAGGTAGTGGCGGGGATGGGTTTCTTCTTCGCGGCGGATATCGGTCCAGGCGAAGTTGGGTTGGGTGAAGAGTCTGACGAGGGGGGCGGACATGACAACCTCCTGTTCCTGATGGCCCGTAGGCGCTTACAGGTATGGAGGGATGCCATGCCGCTCGGGTTCAGTTTTTCTGCTGCACGGTTACAGCATCGGTTTACCGCCGGTCACACCGTAGCGCTGCCCGGTAATGTAGCTGGCTTCGTCGGAGGCCAGCAGCACGTAAATCGGCGCCACTTCCACTGGTTGGCCGGGACGGCCGAGCGGGGTGCTGCCGCCGAAGTTCTGCACTTCTTCGTCGGGCATGGTCGAGACGATCAGCGGCGTCCAGATCGGGCCGGGCGCGACGCTGTTGACGCGAATTTCCTTCGGCCCGAGCATCTGCGCCAGACCACCGGTGAAGTTGGCGATCGCGCCTTTGGTGGTGGCGTAGGCCAGCAGGGTCGGCTTGGGCATGTCCGAGTTGACCGAGCTGGTGTTGATGATCGATGAACCGGGCCCCATGTGCTTGATCGCCGCCTGGCAGATCCTGAACATGGCGGTGATGTTCACATCGAAGGTCATCACCCATTCGTCATCGGGAATGTCTTCGAAGTTTTCGTGGGTCATCTGGAATGCGGCGTTGTTGACCAGCACGTCGATGCGGCCAAAGCGCTCAACGGTCTTGTCGACCAGCGCCTGGCAATGCGCTTTTTCGGCGATATCACCCGGCAGCAGCAGGCACTGACGCCCGGCCTGTTCGACCCAGCGTGCGGTTTCCTTGGCGTCTTCGTGTTCATTGAGGTAAGCCACGGCAACGTCGGCGCCTTCACGGGCGAAAGCAATTGCGACGGCGCGGCCGATGCCGCTGTCGGCGCCGGTGATCAGCGCAATCTTGCCGGCGAGGCGGCCGGAACCGACGTAGCTTTGCTCGCCGCAGTCTGGGTACGGCTCCATTTTGCGCTGCGAGCCAGGCACCGGTTGGGCTTGTTTCGGGAAGGGTGGTTTTGGATAGTCAGTCATCGCAGGGTCTCCTGATTTCAAGGCCAGTGTTCCGGGTTGACCCGGTGGCTTTGCCTGGAGTTCGATCGGATTTGCGCTGGATTTTGGTTGGCTGTGCAAAACCAATGTGGGAGCGAGCCTGCTCGCGAAAGCGGTGTGTCAGAAACAGATATTTACCTGTCCGGCCGCATTCGTGAGCAAGCTCACTCCCACAGGGTTTTCCGTTGTACTGAGGTTCCCGACAACTCCACAAATCTCATGTGGGAGCGAGCCTGCTCGCGAAAGCGGTCCGTCAGACGATAAATATGTCGACTGACACTGCGCTTTCGCGAGCAGGCTCGCTTCCACAGGGGATCACTTACACAGGGAATCTCGGGGCAGGATCAGAGATTGCGGTTAGCCAAAGCCCGCTCCATCCGCGCAATCCCTTCTTCGAGCAACGCCCGCGGGCAGCCGAAATTCAAGCGTACGAACTGCTGATGAGCGTCGCCAAAATCCAGTCCCGCACTCAATCCGACCTTGCCCTGTTCGAGAAAGAACCGCTGCGGATCCGGCAGATCCAGCGCTGTGCAATCGAGCCATGCCAGATAGGTGCCCTGCGGCACATTGATGCTCACGCCCGGCAGGCGCGTGCGCACCGCGTTCACCAGCCAGTCGCGGTTGGCCTGCAGGTAGGTTTTCAGTTCGGCAAGCCACGGTGCGGCTTCGCTGTAGGCCACGCGCGTGGCTTCCATGCCCAGCGGATTGACGCTGTCGACCATGCCGCAGCGGGCGTGGTTGACGCGTTCGCGTAGGGCGGCGTCCTGAATGATCATGAACGAGGTCTTGAGGCCGGCGATGTTGTAGGCCTTGCTCGCCGACATCAGGGTGATGGTGCGTTTGGATATTTCCGGACTCAGCGACGCGGTAGGAATGTGCACGCGGCCGTCGAAGCACAGCTCGGCGTGGATTTCGTCGGAGATGATCCACGCGTCCTGCGCTGCGCAAATGTCCGCCACTGCCTGCAACTCATCGCGGTCGAAGACCTTGCCGAGCGGGTTGTGCGGGTTACTCAAGAGCAGGGCGCCGCCGCCGATCAGCGACTCGCGCAGTGCATCCAATGGCGTGGCGTAAGTGCCATCGGCCTGGGCGTTGAATTCCAGCTCGACCTTGTTCAGGCCCCAATGCCCCGCCGCATGGCGCAGCGGCGGGTAGTTCGGCACCTGCACGACGACATTCTGTTGCGCCTGCACCAAAGCCTTGAGGGCCATGTTGAAGCCCGACTCAACGCCCGGCAGGAAGATCAGCTCCTGCGGTTTGACCTGCCATGAATACTTGTTCCACAAGTCGGTGACGATGGCTTCACGCAAATTGTCCTGGGCCACGCTGTAACCGAGCAGCGGGTGCAGCAGGCGCTGTTGCAAGGCTTCGATGATGACCGGAGGCGCGGCGAAATCCATGTCAGCGACCCACATCGGCAACACATCGGCCGGGTAGCGGCTCCACTTGGTGCTGCCAGTGTGGTGGCGGTCGAACAGCTGATCAAAATCGAAAGTCATGCATGGTCTCGTGACGGCGGGTGGTTCGTGGGCGCCATGATAAACCCGTGCCCCAGGCGAGGCACATAAATCCTGACGGCAACCTCATAACCCTGTGGGAGCTGGCTTGCCAGCGATGGCGTCGGCACAGTCGGCATAAGTGTTGTTGACCCACCGCAATCGCTGGCAAGCCAGCTCCCACAGGGATTGGGGTGCAGGGCAAATTTTGCGCTCACACACCCGACGGTCGGTTTTCACACAGTCCGCAAGGTCTTTGTCTACAGTGAAAAAGTCAGCGCCGTCGCGCTGCAACCGTGATTGTCCAGATAAAGCCCGGCGCAAGTACCGGGTTCCACCTGATCAGGAGTGCACGATGGATCTCAGCCGTCGTCAGTTCTTCAAGGTCGCCGGTATCGGCCTTGCAGGCTCAAGCCTGGGCGCGTTGGGCATGGCCCCGACGGCGGCCTTCGCCGAGCAGGTGCGCCACTTCAAGCTCGCCCACACCCGTGAAACCCGCAATACCTGCCCGTATTGCTCGGTCGGTTGCGGCTTGATCATGTACAGCCAGGGCGATGCCGGCAAAAACGTGGCGCAAAACATCATTCACATCGAAGGCGACGCCGACCACCCGGTCAATCGCGGCACCCTGTGCCCGAAAGGCGCGGGCCTGCTCGACTTCATTCACAGCCCCGGCCGCTTGCAGTACCCGCAAGTGCGCAAGCCCGGCAGCAATGAATGGACACGCATCGGCTGGGACGAAGCCCTCGATCGCATCGCCGACCTGATGAAAGCCGACCGCGACGCCAACTTCATCGAGAAAAATGCCAACGGGCAAACGGTGAATCGCTGGCTGACCACGGGTTTCCTCGCGGCGTCGGCGGCATCCAACGAAGCCGGCTACATCACCCAGAAGGTGATTCGCAGCCTCGGCCTGCTGGGGTTCGATAACCAGGCGCGTGTCTGACACGGCCCGACGGTGGCAAGTCTTGCCCCGACGTACGGCCGTGGTGCCATGACCAATACCTGGACCGATATCGCCAACGCGAATCTGATCCTGGTAATGGGCGGCAACGCAGCAGAAGCGCATCCGTGCGGCTTCAAATGGGTGACCGAGGCCAAGGCGCACAATGCTGCGCGGCTGATCGTGGTCGATCCGCGTTTTACCCGGACCGCTTCGGTGGCCGACTATTACGCGCCGATCCGTACCGGCACCGACATCGCCTTCATGGGCGGGCTGATCAATTACCTGCTGACCGAGGACAAGATCCAGCACGAATACGTGCGCAATTACACCGACGTGTCGTTCATCGTCAAAGCCGGCTATGGCTTCGAAGACGGCCTGTTCAGCGGCTATGACGCGGAGAAACGTAGCTACACGGACAAGTCCGGCTGGGGTTACGAATTCGCCGAGGACGGTTTCGTCCGCGTCGATCCGACCCTGCAAGATCCGCGCTGCGTCTATCAACTGATGAAGCAGCATTACAGCCGCTACAACATCGAACTGGCCAGCCAGATCTGCGGCATGCCGGTCGACGCCATGCAGAAGATCTGGGAAGAGATCGCCACTTGCTCGACACCGGGCAAGACCATGACGATTCTCTACGCGCTCGGCTGGACGCAGCACTCGATCGGCGCGCAAATCATCCGCAGCGCGGCGATGGTGCAGTTGCTGCTGGGCAACGTCGGCATGCCCGGCGGCGGGGTCAATGCCTTGCGCGGGCACTCGAACATTCAGGGCCTGACCGACCTTGGCCTGCTGTCCAATGCCTTGCCCGGCTACCTCACACTGGCCAGCGACAGCGAGCAGGATTACGGTCAGTTCATCTTCAAACGCACGCAGGTGCCGCTCAGACCGGGGCAGCTCTCGTACTGGCAGAACTACAGCAAATTCCACGTCAGCCTGATGAAGTCCTGGTACGGCGCCAACGCCACCGCCGAGAACAACTGGCTGTTCGACCATTTGCCCAAGCTCGACATCCCCAACTACGACGTGCTGAAAATGTTCGACCTGATGAGCCAGGGCAAGGTCAACGGCTACTTCTGCCAGGGCTTCAATCCGATCGCGGCGTTGCCGGACAAGAACCGCGTGATGGGCGCCTTGGCCAAGCTCAAGTGGCTGGTGGTGATGGACCCGCTGGCCACGGAAACCTCGGAGTTCTGGCAGAACGTGGGGCCATACAACGACGTGAAAACCGAGGAAATCCAGACCGAAGTCATTCGCCTGCCGACTACCTGTTTTGCCGAAGAGGACGGCTCGCTGGTCAACAGCAGCCGCTGGCTGCAATGGCACTGGAAAGGCGCCGACGGCCCGGGCGAAGCGCAGACCGACATTCGCATCATGAGCGAACTGTTCCTGCGCCTGCGCCAGCGTTATCAGCGCGAGGGCGGCAAGTTTCCTGATCCGCTGCTGAAACTGTCGTGGCCGTACAAGATCCCCGACGAGCCTTCGCCGGAAGAACTGGCGCGGGAGATCAACGGCACCGCTGTCAGCGATTTCACCGATGCCAGCGGCGTCACGGTCAAGGCCGGTACGCAACTGGCCGGCTTCGGCTTGCTCAAGGATGACGGCAGCACTGCGTCCGGTTGCTGGATTTTCGCCGGTAGCTGGACCGAGGCCGGCAACCAGATGGCCCGCCGCGACAACGCCGACCCATTTGGCATGCACCAGCATCAAGGCTGGGCGTGGGCATGGCCGGCCAATCGGCGGATTCTTTACAACCGCGCCTCGTCGGACCCGGCGGGCAAACCGTGGGACCCGAAAAAGCGTCTGGTGTGGTGGAACGGCAAGGCCTGGACCGGCACCGATGTGCCGGACTACAAAGCCGACGTGCCGCCGGAAGCCGGGATGAATCCGTTCATCATGAACCCCGAGGGCGTGGCGCGGTTCTTCGCCGTCGACAAGATGAACGAAGGGCCATTCCCCGAGCACTACGAGCCGTTCGAAACGCCGATCGGCATCAATCCGCTGCACCCGCAGAACAAGAAGGCCACCAGCAACCCGGCGGCGCGGATCTTTGATTCGGTTTGGGAAACCCTCGGCGAAGCCAAGGACTTCCCGTACGCCGGCACCAGTTACCGGCTCACCGAGCATTTCCACTTCTGGAGCAAGCACTGCAAGTTGAACGCGATTGCCCAGCCCGAGCAGTTCGTCGAAATCGGCGAGGTGCTGGCGAACGAGAAGGGCATCGCTGCCGGTGATCGCGTGCGGGTTAGCTGCAAGCGTGGCTTTATCGAAGCGGTGGCGGTGGTGACCAAACGGATCCGGCCGCTGCAGGTCAACGGCCAGGTCGTGCATCAGATCGGCATTCCGCTGCACTGGGGTTTTACCGGCCTGACGCGTCACGGTTACCTGACCAACACCCTGGTGCCGTTCCTCGGCGATGGCAACACACAGACCCCGGAATCCAAGTCATTCCTAGTCAACGTGGAGAAACTGTAAATGGCCAGCCAAGACATCATTGCCCGCTCGGCCACCACCACCGTGCCGCCGTCGGTGAGAACCCAGCAGGGCGTTGCCAAGCTGATCGACACGACCAAATGCATCGGCTGCAAGGCCTGCCAGGTCGCCTGCTCGGAATGGAACGAGCTGCGCGACGAGGTCGGCCACAACCACGGCACCTACGACAATCCGCAGGATCTGACGGCGGATTCGTGGACGCTGATGCGCTTCACCGAGCACGAAACCGACGCCGGCAACCTCGAATGGCTGATCCGCAAGGACGGCTGCATGCATTGCGCCGAGCCCGGTTGTCTGGCCGCGTGCCCAAGCCCCGGCGCGATCATTCAGCACGCCAACGGGATCGTCGATTTCGATCAGGACCACTGCATCGGTTGCGGCTATTGCATCACCGGTTGCCCGTTCAACATTCCGCGTATTTCGCAAAAGGACCACAAGGCCTACAAGTGCACGCTGTGTTCCGATCGCGTAGCGGTAGGGCTGGAGCCGGCCTGCGTGAAAACCTGCCCGACCGGGGCCATCGTCTTCGGCACCAAGGAAGACATGAAAGAACACGCCGCCGAACGCATCGTCGACCTGAAAAGCCGTGGCTTTGAAAACGCTGGTTTGTACGACCCGGCCGGGGTCGGCGGCACCCACGTGATGTACGTGCTGCACCACGCCGACACGCCAAAAATCTACGCCGGACTGCCGGATCACCCGGCGATCAGTCCGCTGGTGGACTTGTGGAAAGGCATCAGCAAACCTCTCGGCCTGCTGGCCATGGGCGCGGCGGTGCTGGCCGGGTTCTTCCACTACGTGCGCATCGGCCCGAATCGTGTCGAGGAGGATGACCATCCGACGCCACCCGACACCTCGGTACACGTCGTCGACCCGGCGGTGCACACCTTTGATCCACGCGGGGAGGAGCGGCCATGAGCAACAAGACGATCCTGCGTTACAGCGCCAACCAGCGGACCAATCACTGGCTGGTGGCGATCCTGTTCTTCATGGCCGGATTGTCCGGGCTGGCGTTGTTTCATCCGTCGCTGTTCTGGCTGAGTAATCTGTTCGGCGGCGGCACCTGGACGCGCATCCTGCACCCGTACATGGGCATCGCGATGTTCGTGCTGTTCCTCGGCCTGGTGTTCAGCTTCTGGCGCACCAATTTCTTCATCGCCAATGATCGCCAGTGGCTGCGGCGGATCAATCGGGTGATGGTCAACGACGAAGAAAGCGTGCCGCCGGTGGGCAAATACAACGCCGGGCAAAAGCTGCTGTTCTGGACTTTACTGCTGTGCATGCTCGGGTTGCTGTTCACCGGGCTGGTGATCTGGCGCGCGTGGTTCAGCGTGTATTTCGGCATCAGTGTGATCCGCTGGGCCATGCTGTTGCATGCGCTGGCCGGGTTCGTGCTGGTGCTGAGCATCATCGTGCACATCTACGCCGGTTTGTGGATCAAGGGTTCGGTCGACGCCATGCTACATGGCTGGGTCAGCCGCCCGTGGGCGAGAAAACACCATGAACTGTGGTACCGCGAGGTGACCCGCGACGAACAGCCTCGGGACGTGCCCGAGCGACCGCTGACGAAAAAGGGCTGACTTTTGCCAAGCATTCTTGAACCTGGGGAAATCGAGGCGGCGGCCAGTTCGCCGCCGTTTCTGTATCTGCCGCCACGTAACCTGTTTGTCCTGCGTGCCGAGCGCCTTGAGCGTCTCGCCGAGGGCAATGGGCTGGCGGATTATCTGCGGCTGATGGCCGGATTGTGTCGGGCGCAGCAGCAGGTTTTCGATGATCCGCCGCTGACCGCGCCGTTTGATGCGCAGCGTTTCGAGGCCTGTCAGCAGCATGGTCTGCCGCCGTTCGCGGCAGACACGTTGGTGCGCGAGGATGCTTGGCAGCCGTGGCTCGACACTTTGCTGCAGCGCTATGCGCCAGCGAATCAGCCTGCGGTGATCGACGCGCTGGATACTTTGCGCGGCGCCAGTGCCGGCCAGTTGCGCGCGTGGGCGGTGGCGCTGGTCAGTGGGCAATATTCGCTGGTGCCGGCGGCGCTGGTGCCGTTTCTCGGCGCGGCGCTGCAAGCCGCTTGGAGCCACTGGCTGCTCAGCGTGCCAAATCTGCAACTCAAGCCTGGCGATAGCCTCAGCCAATGCCCGGCCTGTGGTTCGCCGGCCATGGCCGGGGTGATTCGCCATCGCGGCAAGCACAACGGTTTGCGCTATCTGGTGTGTTCGCTGTGCGCCTGCGAATGGCATGTGGTGCGGGTCAAGTGCGTGTATTGCGAGCAGAGCAAGGGCCTTGAATATCTGAGCCAGGAAGACGACCGGCACAGCGCCGAACAGGCGCCGCTGCGCGCCGAAGTCTGCCCGAGCTGCAACAGCTACCTGAAATTGCTCTACCTGGAGAACGACGCCGAAGCCGAGGCGTTGTCGGCAGATCTCGGCAGTTTGCTGCTGGACATGCGTCTGGCTCAGGATGGTTATCAGCGTCAGGCCCCGAATCTGCTGCTGGCGCCGGGCGACGAATGACGAGTGGAGAAACTGGGGGAGGGAGCTTGCTCCCGAAGGGGCCGTTCCAGCCCCCTAATTTTGACTGACTTACCGCCTTCGCGAGCAAGCTCGCTCCCACAGGTTTATGTGCCGAATCACAAAGCCCGGTCAGCCCCGAATTTCCCTGTAGGAGCGAGCTTGCTCGCGAATGGGGCGTTTCAGGCACATCATTTTCGACTGACTGACCGCATTCGCCAGCAAGCCCGCTCCCGCAGTTTGTCTACACTGCTGAAACCCGTGTGGGAGGGGGCTTGCTCCCGAAGGCTCCTTTCCAGTCAAAACAGGAGTGGCTGATGTCTTCCAGCGTTGCCCTGCGGTTGCCGTCCATTGATGGCTTGTTGCGTCACCCCGCGTGCGCGCCGTTGGCCGAGCGTTACGGCCGGGATTGTTTGCTGACGGGCCTGCGTCAGTTGCTCGATGAGTTGCGTCCCGGTGTGTTGAGCGGGCAACTGTCCGCCGTTGAAATCGGCGCCGAAGTGCTTGCCGGGCGCGTCGGCGAACGCTTGGCGCAACAGCAGCGCAGTCAGGTGCGGCGGGTATTCAACCTGACCGGCACGGTGCTGCACACCAATCTTGGTCGCGCCTTGCTGCCCGAGGAAGCCATCGAAGCAGTGCAAATGGCCGCACGCTATCCGCTCAATCTCGAATTCGATCTGGCCGCTGGCAAGCGCGGTGATCGCGATGATTTGATCGAAGGCCTGATCCGCGAATTGACCGGCGCCGAAGCGGTGACCGTGGTCAACAACAATGCCGCTGCCGTGTTGCTCACCCTCAACAGCCTCGGCGCCCGCAAGGAAGGCATCATTTCGCGCGGTGAACTGATCGAAATCGGCGGCGCCTTCCGCATCCCCGACATCATGGCCCGCGCCGGCGTGCGCCTGCACGAAGTCGGCACCACCAACCGCACCCATGCCCGTGATTACCAAGCGGCGATTGGCCCGCGCAGCGGCTTGATCATGCGCGTACACGCCAGCAACTACAGCATCGAAGGTTTTACCGCGCGAGTGCCGACCGCTGAGCTTGCCGAGTTGGCGCACACCCATGGTTTACCGTTGCTGGAGGATCTGGGCAGCGGCAGTCTGCTTGACCTGACGCGCTGGGGTTTGCCGGCGGAACCGACGGTGCGTCAGGCCTTGCTCGATGGCGCCGACATCGTCACCTTCAGCGGCGACAAATTGCTCGGTGGGCCGCAGGCCGGGTTGATCGTTGGGCGCAAAGAGCTGATCGCGAAGATCAAGAAGAATCCACTGAAGCGCGCACTGCGGGTCGACAAGTTGACCCTGGCCGCGCTGGAAGCGGTGCTCGGTTTGTACCGCGATCCGGATCGCCTCGCCGAGCGTCTGCCGAGCCTGCGCCTGCTGACCCGTCCGCACGCCGAGATTCATGCTCAGGCCGTGCGTTTGCAACCGTTGCTCGCCGATGTGTTGGGCGAGGCCTGGCTGGTCAGCGCGGTCAAGGCGTTGGGCATGATCGGCAGCGGCAGCCAACCGGTGGCGCGTCTGCCGAGCGCGGCGCTGTGTTGTCGCCCGCAAGTGTCCAAACGCTGGCGCGGGCGTTATCTGCTCAATCTCGAAGCGGCGCTGCGCGGTTTGCCGATCCCGGTACTCGGGCGGATCGACGACGATGCGCTGTGGCTGGATCTGCGCCAGCTCGACGATGAACCGGCGTGGCTGGCGCAGCTGGCGCAATTGCAGGTCGACCTGTGATCGTCGGCACGGCAGGACATATCGATCACGGCAAGACCACGCTGTTGCAGGCGCTGACCGGACAAACCGGCGACCGCCGCCCGCAGGAGCGCGAACGCGGCATGACCATCGACCTCGGTTACCTTTATGCCGAACTCGAAGCGGGCGCCGGGCTGACTGGCTTCATCGATGTGCCTGGCCACGAAAAATTCACCCACAACATGCTCGCCGGCGCGCAGGGTATCGATCTGGTGTTGCTGGTGGTCGCGGCCGACGACGGCGTGATGCCGCAGACCCGCGAGCATCTGGCAATCGTCGAACTGCTCGGCATTCCCCGCGCCCTGGTGGCGATCACCAAGTGCGATCGCACCGGAACGGGCAGGGTGGAAGAGGTGCAGCGCCAAGTGCTCGATCTGCTGGCGCCGGGGCCGTTTGCCGAGGCGCCGATCTTCACCGTGTCGAGCGTGAGCGGGCAGGGCGTCGATGCGTTGCGCGCGGCGTTATTGCAGGCACAGCGCGAAGTGCAGGCACGCAGTTGCGAAGGCGGATTTCGTCTGGCGATTGACCGTGCATTCAGCGTCGCGGGTGCGGGGATTGTGGTCACCGGCACGGCGTTGTCGGGCACGGTTGCAGTGGGCGAGAAACTGGTTCTGACGCCTGCGGGCAAATCGGTGCGCATTCGTGGCCTGCACGCGCAGAATCAGGCCGCCGAGCAGGCCTTTGCTGGCCAGCGCGTGGCGCTGAACCTCAGCGGCGAGCGCCTGGAACTGGCGCAGATCCACCGTGGCCAATGGTTGCTGGCGGACTGGCTGCATGCGCCGACCCAGCGCATCGACATCGAGTTTCAGCTGTTGCCCGGCGAGCGTACTTTTGAACATTTTCACCCGGTACATCTGCATCTCGGCACCCAGGACGTCATCGCCCGCGTCGCCTTGTTGCAAGGCCCGCGCCTGAGCTCAGGCGAACGCATGTTCGCGCAGCTGCTGATCAACGCACCGGTGCACGCGGTAAAAGGCGATCGGCTGATCCTGCGCGATTCCAGCGCCCAGCGCACCCTTGGCGGCGGCATCGTCCTCGACCCGTTCGCCCCGGCCCGCCAACGCCGCAGCCCCGAACGTCTGGCGCAACTGCAAACCCTCGCCCTTAGTGTCAACCTCGAACAAGCCCTGCCAGCGTTGCTCAACAACAGCCCCGGCGGCTTCGACCCACAACGCCTGGAACGCCAGTTCAACCGCCCGCGCGCGCAGTGGACGCTGGCGGAAAACATCCGCCTGATCGACACCCGTCAAGGCCCGCTGCTGTTCAACGTCCAGCGCTGGGGCCAGCTGAAATTCACCTTGCTCGAACAACTGGCGCGATTCCACGAACAGGAACCCGACCAGATGGGCCCGGACCGCGATCGCCTGCGCCGCTTCAGCGCGCTGGCCCTGGAACGTTCGACGTTCATCAGCCTGCTCGACGAATTGCTCAACGCCGGCTCAATCCTCACCAGCGGGCCCTGGTTGCACCTGCCTGATCACCAAGTGCGCCTGAACGCCGACGACGAAAACCTCTGGCAGCAATTACAGCCGTTGTTCGAACAGGCCGGTTTCGACCCGCCATGGGTGCGCGACGCCGCGAAAGTGCTCGGCGAAGAAGACGCCAGCGTCCGCTTGCTGCTACGCAAACTCTCACGCCTTGGCCTGATGCACCAGGTGGTGCGCGACCTGTTCATCAGCGACATCGTCCTGCGGCAAATGGCGGCGCTGCTGCTGAAACTCGCCGAAGAAAATCCAGCGATCGAAGTGACAACTTTCCGCGATGCGCTAGGCTTGGGACGCAAACGGTGTATTCAGTATCTGGAATATTTCGACCGACTCGGCCTGACCCGACGCCTCGGCGAATCCCGCCAGATTCGCCCCGACAACGCACTGGCTAACGCCTGCGCACCCTGAGTTCAGGAAGACAATCGCGCCCGGTGGCGCGGCCGGGCTTCAAACCCGGTTGGGGACGGCATCCGTTCCCGGGCAGGTTCGACTCCGGCTGTCTTCCGCCAGTTTTTCATAGCCATCCGCAATCCACTGCAGGAGCGAGCTTGCTCGCGAAAGCATTGTGTCAGTGACGGGGAAGTCGACTGACAGTCAGCCTTCGCGAGCAAGCCCGCTCCCACAGGGACCTTCAGGTGTTGCAGGATTTGTGTCCGACATGGATCAAATGTGGGAGCGGGCTTGCCCGCGAAAAAATTGGGTCAGTGACGGGGAGGTCGACTGACACTCAGCCTTCGCGAGCAAGCTCGCTCCCACAGGGATCTTGCAGAGGTCGCAGAACTTGTATCCGACCAAGATCAAATGTGGGAGCGAGCTTGCTCGCGAAGAGGCCGGCACGGACACCGGATAATTCAGCCGGCTCGCATTATCCCGGCAGCTCCAGATTATCCAGCACCCGATTCACCGCCAGTTCCCCGAGCATGATCAGTTGCGCAATCCCCATCAACGTTCGGCGCTGCGATGGCTTGACCAGTCCGGCGAATTCCTGGGCGATGGTTTTGTCCGAGGCGAGGGTTTCGCAGGCGTTGGCCAGCAGGTCTTCGTTTTTGGTGTCGGCAGTGACGGCGTACATGGCGCGGGGGCTGTAGGGTGGCGGGGTGGAGCCGGGCGTGCAGAGGTAATGGTCGAGGGCGCGGTCGGCGGCTTGGTGAAGTTTTTTCGAATCGAGGGATTCGTAGGGGGAGGTGGGGTCGGATTCGGGTGGGTTGGGTGTTGGTTTGATCATGGTGAGACTCCGTGGTTGATTTAGCCGCCACGGCTCATCGCTAAACAAGTAAAGGTGGCGGCTGTACGCAGGTTAGCGATCCGGGTCACAGAAACCCCGGGTAGACCCGAAGGTCTCCCACGCACAGCCACCATGACATCAAGTGCAGATCGAAAAATGCAATTGAGACTGGGCATTGGTGCGTCTGTAATGAGTCGGATCGCTAAACCCGATCGCTGATTCGTCAGCGACCGCACCACAATAGAACCCGTCCCCAAGGCGCACAAGCCGGCGGATTCTGGCTTGGCTGTAGGCAACGGCGCAAGGATTTGTAGCCTTGAGACCGTATCCGCAGGTGTCTTTTAAACAGCTTCGTTTAAATCGAAGAATTGCGTCGAACCCGATGGCCTCTTCGCGAGCAGGCTCGCTCCCACAGTTGGAATCCTGTTGTCAGCAAGAGCTGAGTGGGTGGTTCAGAAACCCAGCGGGTACTGAACGACCACGTAAATCCGGTCAATGTCATCTCCCGCCTGGGCTTCATTGGCGCGGTGGCTGACGTGCGACAGCTGCACCGACAAGTCCTTCGCGGCGCCGGACTGGACGATGTATTTCAAGTCGATGTCGCGTTCCCAGTGTTTGCCGTCATCACCCTGTTGCGGCTGATAGTCGCCACTGTCGGCATCGAACGGGTTGTAGACGCCGCCTCGGGGCGCGTGGCTGCCATCGATGTGGCTGCCGCTGACGTAGCGGGTCATGAAGTTCAGGCCGGGGACGCCCAGGGCGCCGAAGTCGAAATCGTAGCGGGCTTGCCAGGAGCGTTCGTTGGCGCCGTTGAAGTCGGCGTATTTGATCGAGTTGGCGAGGTAGATCGAGTCGCCACCAACGAAATCGAACGGCGTGTCGCCATTGATCCGTTGCCAGCCGAGCATCACCGCGTGGGGGCCGAAGCTGTACTTGCCGGAGAGGCTGAACGCGGTGTTGTCGATCTCGCCAGCCAACGCGCGGCCGGTATCGCGGGTGTGGTAGAGGTTGGCGTCGAGCAACACACCTGATTGTTTGAAATGCAGGTTGCCGTAGTACTGATGCCAGGTGTCGCTCAGTTCCGAGGCATACAACGCGCCGCCGACCGGGCTGCTGCTGAACAGGTCGGCGCCGACGAAGCTGATGCCGCCCGCTTCGGTGTTGGCGCCGTAACCGTAGAAGTCGCCTTGGCCGGAAGAGCTGTCCTGATTCTTGAACGCAGTGAAATGGCCGGCGACCAGATTGACGTTATTGAACTCGGCGCTGTTGAGCAGAAAGCCTGTGGCGTATTCCGGTTGCAGGCGTTTGTCGGACGTGTCGAAGACCGGGGTTTCCACGGTCATTTCGCCGAAGGCCAGGGTAGTGCGCGAGACTTTCAGCTTGACTGCACCGCCAGCGCTGGAGTAGTCATGTTCGCTGCGACCATCGCTGTCGACCGGCAGCAGACCGGTGCCGGAGTGACCCTTGCCGCCGTCGAGTTTCAGGCCGGCGAAGGCGTGGGCGTCGATGCCGAAACCGACGGCTCCATCGGTGAAACCTGATGAGAAGTTACCTATAACTCCTTGAGCCCACTCCTGTTTGTAGTTTTTACCGGAGGGTGTTAGCGAGCGGTAATCGTTGCTCAGGTAAAAGTTGCGCAGCAGTACATCGCTTTTCGCATCGGCGAAAAAACCATCGGCGCAGGCGCTAGCGCTGAGGCTGCAGAACAGTGCAAGCAGGGTGAAGCGCGAGGGGGCGCAGTTGATCATGGTCAGGGCCGGCGGCAATTGGGATGGCGCTGATGATCGACTGTGCCGAGCCAAGAGGATTGGGTCGATGTGCTCAGTTGGCGCTGGCCAGAGTCAGGCCATTGCCCGGCGCTTGAGCAGCAAAGTCAGGCCCAGTCCGGTCACCGACAGCAGTGCTGCGCTGAAGAAAATCCACGAATAACCCAGGTTCAACGCCACCGCGCCCATCAGCGGCCCGGCAATTGCCAAGGCCAGGTCGAAGAACACGGCATAAGCTCCCAGCCCTGAGCCGCGACTCGAACTCGGCACTTGCTTGATTGCTTCAACCCCCAGCGCCGGGTACACCAGCGACAGCCCGAACCCCGCCAGCCCCGCGCCAATCAGGGCATACGCGGTGGAAGGCGCCAGCCACAGCATCACCAGCCCAATGGTTTCCACTGTCATGCAGGCGATGGCCGAGGCAAAGCCGCCAAACCGGGCGATGGCCGAGATAAACAACAGCCGCGACAGAATGAAACAAACGCCAAACACGGTCAGGCAGTAAGCCGCGCCGGTCCAGCCTCGGTTGAGGTAATACAGGGTGATGAAGGTGGTCAGCGTGCCGTAGCCGATCGAGGCCAGGGTCAGGCTGGTGCCGTACGGCGCAATCTTGCCGAACACCGCCCAGAACGACAGGCGCTCACCGCGAATCACTGGCACCGATGGCTTGTTGCGGATCAACCACAACGCACCGGCCGCCAACGCCGACAGCGCAATGCCAAGGCTGACGAAACCGTACTCAGCAACCATCACCACACCCAGCGGCGCGCCGATGGCAATCGCGCCGTAGGAGGCGATGCCGTTCCAGCCGATGGATTTCGCCGTGTGCTCGACACCGACCTGGCCCATGCACCAACTGATGGTGCCGACGCCGATCAGGCCTTGAGCAATACCGAGCAACAGACGCCCGGCAATCAGGATCAGCAGGCTGGTCAGCGGAAAGCTCTGCAGCAAGGTCGACAGCAGGGTCAGCGCGCCGCTGAGGACAATTCCCCACAAGCCATAAATGATCGCCCGCTTGGTCCCGAGCGTGTCCGACATGCGCCCGGCCATGGGCCGGCTGAGCAGGGTGGCCAGATACTGCGAGCCGATCACCAGGCCGGCAATGATCGCGCTGAAACCCAGTTGCTCATGGACGTAACCGGGCAATACCGCAATCGGCAACCCGATGCAGAGAAAGGCAATGAAGGTGTAGAAAACGATGGAGACGATCTGCAGGGTGATCGCCAGGGAGCTTTGCGGTGGCAGTGGCTGCGCAGACATGAGCACTCGTTCGCGGGTGGCGGTGGGAGAGTTGCGAACATCATGGCGCGGGGCTGGGATAAATGAAAGCAGGCTAACTATTAATCCGTCGGATCTGGGTGGTGAAGCTGAGGGCCCCTTCGCGAGCAAGCTCGCTCCCACAGGGTTTGGGTGCACCGGTTGATTGCTGACCCACCACGCAACCAATGTAGGAGCGAGCCTGCTCGCGAATTTCTGCGCATCCACAATTCCCAAACGCCGAATGCAAAAAGCCCCGTCACAAAGGACAGGGCTTTTAACTTGCAGCTTGCCGCTTGAAACTAAAAGCTGCTCTTAGAAAACAACGCCCTGGCTACGCAGGTAGTCGTCATAAGTGCCGCTGAAGTCGGTCACGCCGTTCGGGCTCAGCTCGATGATGCGCGTGGCCAGGGACGATACGAACTCACGGTCGTGGCTGACGAAAATCAGCGTGCCCGGGTAGTTTTCCAGCGCCAGGTTCAGCGCCTCGATCGATTCCATGTCCAAGTGGTTGGTCGGTTCGTCCATGATCAGCACGTTCGGCTTTTGCAGGATCAGCTTGCCGAACAGCATGCGGCCTTGCTCACCACCGGAGATGACCTTGACCGACTTGAGGATCTCGTCGTTGGAGAACAGCATGCGGCCCAAAGTACCGCGAATCATCTGCTCGCCCTGGGTCCACTGACCCATCCAGTCGAACAGGGTGACGTCGTCTTCGAAGTCGTGAGCGTGGTCCTGAGCGTAGTAGCCCAGTTCAGCGGCGTCGGTCCATTTCACACTACCGGCGTCCGGGGTCAGTTCGTTGACCAGGGTGCGCAGCAGGGTGGTCTTGCCGATACCGTTCGGGCCGATGATCGCAACGCGCTCGCCGGCTTCAACCTGGAAGCTGAAGTCCTTGAACAGGGGCTTGCCATCGAAACCCTTGGCCATTTTCTCGACCATGACCGCCTGACGGTGCAGCTTCTTGTTCTGTTCGAAACGAATGAACGGGCTGACACGGCTGGAAGGCTTGACCTCGGCCAGCTGGATCTTGTCGATCGCCTTGGCGCGGGAGGTGGCCTGCTTGGCTTTCGAGGCGTTGGCCGAGAAGCGGCTGACGAACGATTGCAGTTCGGAAATCTGCGCTTTCTTCTTGGCGTTGTCCGACAGCAGCTGCTCGCGGGACTGGGTCGCCACGGTCATGTATTCGTCGTAGTTGCCCGGGAACAGACGCAGCTCGCCGTAATCCAGGTCAGCCATGTGCGTGCACACGCTGTTCAGGAAGTGACGGTCGTGGGAGATGATGATCATCAGGCTGTTGCGCTGGGTCAGAATGTTTTCCAGCCAGCGAATGGTGTTGATGTCCAGGTGGTTGGTCGGTTCGTCGAGCAACAGCACTTCCGGATCGGAGAACAGTGCCTGCGCCAGCAATACGCGCAGTTTCCAGCCTGGCGAGACTTCGCTCATCGGTCCGAAATGCTGTTCCAGCGGAATGCCCAGACCCAGCAACAGTTCGCCGGCGCGGGATTCGGCGGTGTAGCCGTCCATCTCGGCGAATTCGGTTTCCAGCTCGGCGACGGCCATGCCGTCCTCTTCGGACATTTCAGCCAGCGAGTAGATGCGATCGCGCTCGGCCTTGACCTTCCACAGCTCTTCGTGGCCCATGATCACGGTGTCGATCACGGTGAATTCTTCGTAGGCGAACTGATCCTGGCGCAGCTTACCCAGACGCACGTTCGGCTCGAGCATGACCTGACCGCCGGACGGGTCGAGATCGCCGCCGAGGATTTTCATGAAGGTCGACTTGCCGCAACCGTTGGCACCGATCAGGCCGTAGCGGTTGCCTGCGCCGAATTTGACCGAAACGTTTTCGAACAGCGGCTTGGCGCCAAACTGCATCGTGATGTTAGCTGTGGAGATCAATTACCTTACCTATCAATGGGTTAGAGCTGGTCTGTGATGCCTGGTACAAACTTGAGTACCAATCTGGAGCTTTTCCAGCTCCCCCCAGTCTGTGCTTGAGTTGAGCCAACGCGCATAAGCCGTCCGCAACTGGGGCCGTTGAAGGCAAGCTGCTGAGCGAAGAGTGCGGGGTTCTTGTTGGACATTGGCGCGCATTGTCGCATAACTCAGACGGCAGTTATATGGCAGGCAAACGGGCGTACGCATCGGCGCGTCCGAGAAGCGATCGATATCCGCTGATCAAAATCTCGAAAACCCGAATGAACTCACTCGGCCATTTTCACTTCGGAAAGTGGAGCAGTAGCCATTTCGTTCAATCGAGTGAGGACCAAGCCATGCGAGCAATGACCTATCACGGCGCTCATGATGTGCGCGTCGAAACCGTACCGGACCCGAAACTTGAAGCCGCCGACGACATCATCCTGCGCGTCACCGCCACCGCCATCTGCGGGTCGGACCTGCACCTGTACCGAGGCAAGATACCCACCGTCGAACACGGCGATATCTTTGGCCACGAGTTCATGGGCATCGTCGAAGAAACCGGTCCAGGCGTCACCGCTGTGCAGCGCGGCGATCGGGTGGTGATCCCTTTCGTGATCGCCTGCGGCGATTGCTTCTTCTGCCAGCAAGAGCTTTATGCCGCTTGCGAGACCACCAACGAAGGTCCCGGCGCGGCGCTGAACAAGAAAATGATTCCGCCACCGGCGGCGCTGTTCGGCTACAGCCGCTTGTATGGCGGAATTCCCGGCGGCCAGGCGGAATTGGTGCGGGTGCCAAAAGCCAATACCGGCCCGTTCAAGGTGCCGGGCACGCTGTCGGACGAGAAAGTACTGTTTCTCTCTGACATCCTGCCGACTGCCTGGCAAGCCGTGATCAACGCCGGCGTGGTGCAAGGTTCGAGTCTGGCCATCTACGGCGCCGGCCCGGTCGGTTTGTTGACCGCAGCCTGCGCCAGAATGCTCGGCGCCGAGCAGATCTTCATGGTCGATCACCATCAGTACCGCCTTGATTACGCACAGCGCACCTACGGGGTGATTCCGATCAACTTCGATGAGGACGATGACCCGGCCGACACGATCACCAGCCAGACCCCAGGCCACCGCGGCGTTGATGCGGTGGTCGACGCCGTCGGCCTTGAAGCCAAGGGCAGCACCACCGAAACGGTCATGGCTACACTCAAGCTCGAAGGCAGCAGCGGCAAGGCCTTGCGCCAGTGCATCGCGGCCGTCCGGCGCGGTGGTGTGGTCAGCGTCCCGGGCGTATATGCCGGTTTCATCCATGGCTTTATGTTCGGCGACGCTTTCGACAAGGGCCTGACCTTCAAAATGGGCCAGACTCATGTGCAGCGTTTTCTGCCCGAACTGCTTGGCTACATCGAAACCGGCAAGTTGCAGCCCGAGGCGATCATCACCCACAGGCTGTCGCTGGAACAGGCCGCCGAGGGCTACAAGATCTTCAATAAAAAACAGGAAGAATGCCGCAAGGTGATTCTGACCCCGGGTGGCAGCGATGTTCCGCTGGCGCAGATGGATGAAACCACGCCGTTCGCACCGGCCACCTGAAACCGAGGAGTTTTCATGGCGCTACCGTCATCTTCGTTCGCAGCCCCCATGCGCGCATGGTTTGTCAGCCTGGCGCGTACTGGCTGGGGAGGGCGCATTTTCTGGCTGACCCTGGTCGGTGTGACCGTGTTGCTGCTGATCAGTGGCTACACTGGTTTGGTCAGTACGGGCCGCGACACCTTGCGCCTCGCCAGCCTTGGCGGGCTGTCGGGTTTTGCCGCTACGGCAGTCGGTGCGTTATTGGCCTTGGCGTTGCGGGCGATTACTTCGCGAACCCAGGACACCATGCTCGGGTTTGCGGCGGGGATGATGCTGGCGGCCAGTTCCTTTTCATTGATCCTGCCGGGCATCGCGGCGGCGAAGGAGGCGGTGAGCAGTCCCATGCTCGCCGCGGCCGTCGTCGTGGCCGGCATGGCTCTGGGCGTGGCGTTGATGGTCGGCCTCGACCGCTTCGTCCCGCATGAACATGAAAAAAGCGGGCGGCGCGGGCCTGAGGCGAAGCGCTTCAATCGGGTCTGGCTGTTTGTCTTGGCGATCACGCTGCACAACCTCCCGGAAGGCATGGCGATCGGCGTCAGCTTCGCCACCGGCGACATGAAAATCGGCCTGCCGCTGACCACCGCCATTGCCATTCAGGACATCCCTGAAGGCTTGGCCGTGGCGTTGGCGCTGCGGGTCACTGGCATTACCGCCGGTCGCGCGGCGTTGATTGCCGCCGCTTCAGGACTGATGGAACCGTTGGGCGCGATTATCGGTTTGAGCGTCACCAACAGCTTCGCGTTGGGCTTTCCGGTGGCGATGGGTCTGGCTGCGGGCGCGATGATTTTCGTGGTTTCCCATGAAGTGATTCCGGAAACTCACCGCAACGGTCACGAAACCCCGGCCACGCTCGGGCTGATGCTCGGCTTTGGCGTGATGATGTTTCTCGATACCGCTTTGGGCTAAAACCCTCACACGCCACTGAGCGTATCGCCACGCACAAAAAAGGAATTTTTTTCAGCGCCAATCACTCTTTCGTTTATAGGCAATGCCAATAACGCAGGGGAATGAGTCATGTCGCTGATCGAAATCCCGACCAGGAAGTCTTCGGGTAAAACATCCATGCCGGCGGATACCGAGCGCCGGCTCTATGACCGATTGCTGGCGGAAGACTCCACGGTTGATCGCGCGGCACTGGACTTTTTGCGCCGGCAATTGAGCAAGGCGGCTGCGCTGCCTGACGATTTGCCGGCTACCGCCGAAGAGTTGTTGCAATGGTCCGAAAGCCGTTGCGCCAGCGTGGCTGCCGAATACGCTGAATACCTTGAACAACGCCAGCAGGGCGGGCCACGCCGCTATTTCCGCAACAAATCCCACGCGTTGTACTTCATTCTGCATGTGGCACCGACCAAAGAGGTCGATGGCGCTTGGCTGGCCGGGCTGTTGCCGCAGTGGCAGGATCCTCGTTTCGATGACTTGCTCGACACCTACCTTGAAGAGTTGGGCGAGGGCGTGCCTCGGCAGAACCATGTGGTGATCTATCGCAAACTGCTCGCCGAGCACGATTGCTCCGATCTGAGCGGTCTTGCTGACGAGTATTTTCTGCAAGGCGCGGTGCAGTTGGCACTGGGACGCTTCGGCGGGCAGTTTCTGCCGGAAGTCATCGGCTTCAATCTGGGCTACGAGCAATTGCCGCTGCACTTGTTGATCACTGCGTATGAGCTGGCAGAGCTGGGCATCGATCCGCATTATTTCCGCTTACATGTGACCATCGACAACGCCAGCACGGGTCATGCACGCAAAGCCGTGCAATCGATGCTCGAGCTGATGCCGCTGGGCGAAGAGCGCGACGAATTCTACCGGCGCATGGCCGTCGGTTATCGCCTGAATGATGTCGGCAAGGGCACCACCGCAGTGATCAAAGAGTTCGATCTGGACCGCGAAGTGATCGCCATGCTTGAGCGCAAAGCGGTGTTCGGTCGGCACATGCATTCCGATTACTGCCGCATCGAAAACCGCACCATCAACCAATGGCTGGCCACGCCGGGGCAAATGGGCGAATTCCTCTCGGCGCTGGAGCGCAAGAGCTGGATCAAGCGCGGTGAGGCGGTGGAAGAAAGCCGTTTCTGGCGTTTGATCGACGGCAGCGATGCGGCGATGTTTGGTGTGTTCAACGGCTATGAAAAACAGCTGTTGCGTGACTGGATCACTCAGGATTGCCCGGCATCCCGGCCTCGGCCTTACGTGCGCCGTGAAGCCGCTGTCGAGGAAACCTTTGACGATGATGCCGATCTGCTCAATCTGGAAGCGGCACTGGCTGACAAGCCTGCCGCCGAGCAAATGGCATTGTTGATGCCTTGGCTGCAACCGCAGCGGCACTGGCGCCCGGCCGGACTTTTCGCGACGCGTCGCTTCATCCAACTGCGCGCCCGCTTGCGTTGAAACAAGGAGGCTTCATGTCGGCACAAGAAACATCGGACAGAGCGCTGTTCGAGCTGGGCAAGCGCCTGCTCGACAGCGGTTATCACTTCATTACCCCAACGCCGTTGACTCATGAACGATTTCTGCAGCGCTTTGCTACGCCGTTGGCCAAGGATCTGCGGGACGTCTTCGGCTGGTCGATGCCGTTTCCTGCCGAGCTGTTCAGCGCGGACGAACTGGCCAGCCTGGAGCAGGCCGGCATCGTCGAACGCGATGGCGCGGTGTGGCGCAGCCATGTGCGCTGGTCGACGCTGAATGACCGCTTGTTCGCTCACTCGGCGTTTCCGACGACGGCGAGCGACGCGGTGTTCTTCGGCCCCGACACTTACCGCTTTGCTCAAGCGATCGAAGCGCAATTGCAGCAGCGCTTTTCGCCGGTCAGGCGCGCTGTTGATATCGGTTGCGGCAGCGGCGCCGGTGCAGTGCTGATCGCCAAGGCCCGGCCGGATGCCGAGGTGTGGGCGGTGGATATCAACCCGCAGGCGTTGCGCATGAGTGCGGTCAATGCCGAGCTGGCCGGGGCCAGCAATGTGTCGGTCTATCACAGCGATCTGCTCGCCAGCGTCGAAGGCCAGTTCGACTTGATCATCGCCAATCCACCGTACATGAATGACTCGCAACAGCGCGCTTATCGCCATGGCGGCGGGGCGCTGGGTGAGGGTTTGTCGGTGCGGATCGTGCGTGAGGCGCTGCCGCGCCTGGAGGTGGGCGGCACGTTGCTGGTGTATACCGGCGTGGCGATTGTTGCCGGTCAGGATCCATTTCGCGAGGCGGTGGCGCCGCTGCTCAAGGGCGAACGTTTCGGCTGGACCTATCGCGAGCTCGATCCGGATGTGTTCAGTGAGGAACTGCTCAAGCCTGAATATGAGCGCGCCGAGCGCATCGCCGTGGTCGCGCTGACGGTGACCCGGGAGCAGTGACCGATGATTGGGCCACTGCTCGCGCCGTGGCCTTTAACGATTTCTGATGCGCGAGATCGTCAGCAGGCAAACCCCCATCAACATCGCTGCCCCGGCTACCAGCAGTGGAGAAGGGCGTATCGGCTGGCGCGAGATGCGCTCGATGCGCCCTGCGATCGAAGCGCGTACCGGCGCCGCAGGGTCCGCCTGATAGGGCGCTTCTTCGATCTCCAGGCGCAAGCCATCCGCCATCACCAGCGTCAGCCCCTCGATAGTGCCGGCAATCCTGTCCGGATAAACCGGCTCACCGGTCGGGTCGAGCTGGTCGTAGAAGAAAGTCTGCCCTTCAAGCCAGCCGACAGCGGTCTGCAATTCAGGTCCCAGGTAATACTTGCCATCAAGAAAAAAGCCAGAGAATTGCGGCGCGCGTTCGAGGCTCTCAATGCGATAGCGCTGACCTGGTTTCATACCGGTTTCTGGGGCGATCATGGGGGTTCCTCCGTTATTGGTAAGCGATAGAGGAGCGCGTGCCAAGCGTGGTTCCATCGAAATGAGCAACGGGCGTTTCGCCTGCTTGCGGAGCGGCGCGGGCATTACCTGAGAGAGCTGCAAGACAGTTTTTCACAGTTGAGGATTCACTATCGGTTACAAAGTGTGGCTAAAATGCCAGCCATTCACCGAGCGCCCGGAAACGGCGCGGGCCAAGGACGCGCCCTGTGCATCAAGACCGCTGCATAAGACGCTGGGCCCCAGGCCGCCACGCGCGCAGTTTGTTCACTTTTGACGTGTGACCCTTTTTCGTGAAACTCATCATTGCCGCTGTTTATGTCATCTCCATTGCTTACGTTCACCTGCGTGGACGCGTACGCCACAAGCTGGGGCGACAATTGAGTGACCATTCGACGTTCCTCGCGCCGATCAACTGCTTCCTCTATCTGTTTTCCAGGATGCCGAACAAGCCGTATCTGAACCCGGCGGATTTCCCTGACCTGAGCCCGTTGCAGGCCCATTGGGAAGAGATTCGCGAGGAAGGCCAGAATCTGCTGCGTGCCGGCGAGATCAAGCGTTCGAATCAGTATGACGATGTTGGCTTCAACTCCTTCTTCAAGACCGGCTGGAAGCGTTTCTATCTGAAGTGGTACGGCGACAGTCACCCGTCGGCAATGAAGTTGTGCCCACGCACCACCGAACTGGTGCAGAGCATCGGCTCGATCAAAGCGGCGATGTTTGCCGAGCTGCCACCGGGCTCGAAACTGGTGCGCCATCGCGATCCTTACGCCGGCTCATATCGTTATCACTTGGGTCTGGACACGCCGAATGATCCCGGCTGCTACATCAACGTCGACGGCGAGAACTATCACTGGCGCGATGGCGAAGCGGTGATGTTCGACGAGACGTTTATCCATTACGCAGAAAACACCACGGATCAGAACCGCATCATTCTGTTCTGCGACATCGAGCGACCGCTGAAATACCGCTGGGCCGCCGCCTTCAACCGCTGGTTCAGCCGCACGGTGATGTCCGCGGCGGGCGCGCCGAATGATGCCGGGGACAAGACTGGCGGCATCAACCGTTTGTTTACCAAAATCTACAAGATCCGCTTGCGCGGCAAAGAGCTGAAGAAGCGCAACCGCACCCGGTATTACCTGGAAAAATGGGCGATTTTTGCCGCGTTGTTGGCAATCTTCATTCTGATCTGAAGATTTGCGGTGTCATCGCTGGCCTCTTCGCGAGCAAGCCTGCTCCCACATTTGATTGGGGTTGATGCAAATATTGCATCCGACTCCGAACCCTGTGGGAGCGGGCTTGCTCGCGAATGCCGGTTCACATTCAACACGTTTGGTCCTGCTGCACCTGGCAATCTTTATTCTGATCTGAAGATTTCAGGTGCCATCGCTGGCCTCTTCGCGAGCAAGCTCGCTCCCACATTTGATTGGGTGAATGCAAATATTGCATTCGACTCCGAACCCTGTGGAGCGGGCTTGCTCGCGAATGCCGGCTCACATTCAACACGTTTGGTCCTGACTGCACTTGGCAATCTGTATTCTGATCTGAAGATTTGCGGTGTCATCGCTGGCCTCTTCGCGAGCAAGCCCGCTCCCACATTTGCTTGGGGTGGATGCAAATATTGCATTCGACTTCGAACCCTGTGGGAGCGAGCTTGCTCGCGAATGCTGGCTCACATTCAACACGTTTGGTCCTGACTGCACCTGGCAATCTTCATTCTGATCTGAAGATTTGCGGTGTCATCGCTGGCCTCTTCGCGAGCAAGCCCGCTCCCACATTCGAGTGGGGTAAATGCAAATATTGCATTCCGACTCCGAACCCTGTGGGAGCGGGCTTGCTCGCGAATGCGGGCTCACATTCAACACGTATGTTCCTGATTCCACCTAGCAATCTTCATTCTGATCTGAAGATTTGCGGCGTCATCGCTGGCCTCTTCGCGAGCAAGCCCGCTCCCACATTTGATTGTGGTGAATGCAAATATTGCATCCGACTCCGAACCCTGTGGGAGCGAGCTTGCTCGCGAATGCCGGTTCACATTCAACACGTTTGGTCCTGACTGCACCTGGCAATCTTTATTCTGATCTAGATTTAAGGTGCTATCGCTGGCCTCTTCGCGAGCAAGCCCGCTCCCACATTTGATTGGGGTTGATGCAAATATTGCATTCGACTCCGAACCCTGTGGGAGCGGGCTTGCTCGCGAATGCCGGCTCCCATTCAACAGGTTTGGTCCTGACTGCACCTGGCAATCTTTATTCTGATGTGAAGATTTAAGGTGCCATTGCTGGCCTCTTCGCGAGCAAGCCCGCTCCCACATTTGATTGGGGTAAATGCAAATATTGCATTCGACTCCGAACCCTGTGGGAGCGGGCTTGCTCGCGAATGCTGGCTCACATTCGACACGTTTGGTCCTGACTGCACCTGGCAATCTTCATTCTGATGTGAAGATTTAAGGTGCCATTGCTGGCCTCTTCGCGAGCAAGCCCGCTCCCACATTTGATTGGGGTGGATGCAAATATTGCATTCGACTCCGAACCCTGTGGGAGCGAGCTTGCTCGCGAATGCTGGCTCACATTCGACACGTTTGGTCCTGACTCCACCTGGCGATCTTCATTCTGATCTGAAGATTTGCGGTGTCATCGCTGGCCTCTTCGCGAGCAAGCCCGCTCCCACATTTGATTGGGGTGGATGCAAATATTGCATTCGACTCCGAACCCTGTGGGAGCGGGCTTGCTCGCGAATGCGGGCTCACATTCAACACGTTTGGTCGTGACTCCACTTGGCAATCTTTATTCTGATCTGGAGATTTGCGGTGTCATCGCTGGCCTCTTCGCGAGCAAGCCCGCTCCCACATTTGAGTGGTTTAAATGCAAATATTGCATTCGACTCCGAACCCTGTGGGAGCGGGCTTGCTCGCGAAGGGGCCTTCAGCTTCAAAGCAATTTCGTCTGATTCAACGCTCACTCCCCAGACGCCTTCCTGGTCTTCTTAGCCGGCGCCGCCTTGCTGGTTGATTTCGCCTTGGGCTTGGCCGGTGCCTTGCCGCCAAGGCTGCGTTTGAGCAGTTCGGTCAAATCGATAACATCGGCAGTCTTGCGCTCTTCCTCGCCAGTGGCGGTCTCGACGTCCTCGATCTTGCCTTCGTGGGCTTTCTTCTCGACCAGCGCCATGATCTTGTCTTCGAACTCGTCCTTATAGTCCTCAGGCGACCACTCCGAGGTCATGTCTTCAACCAGGCGTTTGGCCATGTCCAGCTCGCCCTTGGCCAATTGCGGCTTGGTCACTTCGCTGCCCAGCGCCAGTTCATCGAGGCTGCGCACTTCCTGTGGCCAGCGCAGTTTGACCAAAACCAGCGCCGACTCCAGCGGCATCAACGCAGCCAGGTATTGACGTGTATGCAGGACAACGCGGGCGAGGGCGACCTTGTTGGTTTTGCTCAGGGTTTCGCGCAGCAACGCGTAGACCTTGCCGCCGCGCTTGTCTGGCGCCAGGTAGTAGGGCGTATCGATGTTCTGCAGCGGAATCTGCTCGGCGTCGACAAACGAGAAAATATCGATGGTCTGCGTGGAAACGGGGTGCGCCGAGCGGATTTCTTCCTCGCTGAGCACCACATATCGGCCCTTTTCGTAAGCCACGCCTTTGACGATGTTCTCTTTGGTGACTTCCTTGCCGGTGACCTTGTTTATGCGTTTATAGCCCACCGGGTCCATGCTGCGGCTGTCGAGCCAGTCGAAGTCCACGCCTTGGGACGACGTCGCTGAAACCAGCGCCACGGGGATGTGTACCAGTCCAAAACTGATTGCGCCTTTCCAGATTGCCCGAGCCATGACCTGTCCTCCGAGTGATGATCAGGTGACCTGTGGCGCGGCGAGAAAGTTTCCAGTGATTGCGCGGCTTCCAGCGCTACGGTCAAGCCGTGTTACATGTTGTTTAAGGCACGAGGGTTAACAAATCCGAACCCACGGCGTAGCGTGGGCTCCAAGGCTCTAGTCCACGCACATCGAGAGGTATTTTCCATGAACCGGTTAATGATTGGCATCGCCGTCCTCGCCCTTAGTGGCGGCCTGGTTCATGCCGATGTCGTGCTGGCGCAAAGCCCTACCGGCAACAGCAACAATCCCTACAACAGCCCGATCCGCCGGGCCAATCCCAACAGCATGCAGGGCACCCAGCCCAGCGCTCCGCCCCTTCGCGGGCCGAACACCGTTCCCGTGCCACGTCAGCCGACCGTTGAAAATCGCGGGATCGGCAACGGCCAGCCAGTTCGCTCGGTGCCGAGCAATCCGCCAACCTTCATTCCCAACCCGCCCCCACGGGGCACCGGCAGCAACCGTTGAACGGCAGGACTGATGTTCTGTCAGCCTTTCACACGAACAAAAGGAATCGTGCATGTTGCGTAAAACCCTACTAGCCACCTGCTGCGCCGCCGCGCTGATCAGTGCCCCGGCCTTCGCCGCCGCGCCCAAGGAGCTGAAAAGCGAACAGGGCATTCTTGAAGTCACCACCGTTGCCCAAGGCCTGGAACATCCGTGGGCGCTGGCATTTCTGCCTGATCAGAAGGGCATGCTGGTGACCGAGCGCCCGGGCCACCTGCGCGTCGTGAGCAAGGACGGCAAACTGTCGGAGCCGATCAGTGGCGTGCCGCAAGTCTGGGCCAAAGGCCAGGGCGGTTTGCTCGATGTGGCGCTGTCGCCAGACTTCAAGCAGGACCGCATGGTCTATCTGTCGTATGCCGAAGGTGGTGGTCAGGGGGGCAAGGCTGGTACGGCGGTAGGGCGCGGACGGCTTTCCGATGACCTGAAGACGCTGAAGGACTTCAATGTGATTTTCCGTCAGGAACCGAAGCTGTCGGTGAGCAACCATTTCGGTTCGCGGCTCGTGTTTGATCGCGACGGATATCTGTTCATCACGCTCGGCGAAAACAACGATCGGCCGACTGCGCAGGATCTCGACAAGTTGCAAGGCAAAGTCGTACGCATCTTCCCGGATGGCAAGGTGCCGGACGATAACCCTTTCGTCGGCCAATCCGGCGTCCGGCCTGAAATCTGGTCCTATGGCCTGCGCAATCCGCAGGGCGCGGCGCTCAATCCGTGGACCGGCACGCTGTGGGAGAACGAACACGGGCCACGTGGCGGCGATGAAGTGAACATCATCGAGCGCGGCAAAAACTACGGCTGGCCGTTGGCGACCCATGGCATCAATTACTCGATGCAGCCGATTCCAGAGGCGCAGGGCAAAACTGCCGAAGGCACCGTGGCGCCGCACCATGTCTGGGAAAAATCGCCCGGCGTTACCGGCATGGCGTTCTACGACGCCGATCGCTTCAAACCGTGGCAGCACAACGCATTTATCGGCGCGCTGGTGTCCCAGGAACTGATTCGCCTGCAATTCGATGGCGACAAAGTCGTGCATGAAGAGCGTTTGCTGGGTGAGTTGAACAAGCGCATCCGCGACGTGCGGCAAGGGCCGGATGGCTATCTGTATGTGCTGACGGATGAAGAAAATGGCTCGCTGTACAGGCTGGGGCTGAAATGATTGCGTGCGGTGAGTGATCCGACGCCTTCGCGAGCAGGCTCGCTCCCACATTGAAATGCAGTCTCCCTGTGGGAGCGAGCCTGCTCGCGAAGAGGCCCGCGCATCTTGCGCAGACTCAGAGCAGTCCCGCATTTGGCTGAACCGCCGTCCTGTTGCCTTGTTATAGTTCGGGCCTTAATTCCCAGCCCGGTAAAGGATCACTGCCATGACTCAATACTCCGCCTTCAGCGTCGAACTGGCCGATAACATCGCGCATGTGCAGATCAATCGCCCGGAAAAGATCAACGCAATGAACGCGGCGTTCTGGAGCGAGATTGTCGAAATATTCCGATGGATCGACGATACCGATGAAGTCCGCGTGGTAGTCCTCAGCGGTAACGGCAAACATTTCTCTTCCGGCATCGATCTGATGATGCTCGCCGGCGTCGCCAATGAACTGGGCAAGGACGTGGGCCGCAATGCGCGCCTGTTGCGACGCAAGATCCTCAATCTGCAAGCCTCGTTCAACGCCGTCGACAACTGTCGCAAACCGGTACTCGCCGCGATTCAAGGCTATTGCCTGGGCGGGGCAATCGATCTGATCGCCGCCTGTGATATGCGTTATGCCGCCGAGGACGCGCAATTCTCGATCAAGGAAATCGATATCGGCATGGCCGCCGACGTCGGCACGTTGCAACGGTTGCCGCGAATCATCGGAGACGGCATGCTGCGTGAACTGGCTTACACCGGTCGCACTTTTGGCGCCGAAGAAGCGCGCAGCATGGGCCTGGTCAATCGGGTCTACAGCGACAAGGACACACTGCTTGAGGGCGTATTCGACATTGCCCGTGACATCGCTGCGAAGTCGCCGATTGCCGTGACCGGTACCAAGGAAATGATCAGCTACATGCGTGAGCATCGCATCGACGATGGTCTCGAATACGTTGCCACCTGGAACGCCGCCATGCTGCAATCCAACGATCTGCGGGTGGCCATGGCCGCCCACATGAGCAAACAGAAACCCGAATTTCTGGATTGAGTTAACCATGACCTCTCGCTGGACCACTGCAGTACTCGACACCGATCAACCCGGCGGCTGGGCCGTAGCGCGCAGCCCGGAAGGCTTTCTGTTCGACGACAACGGCGCGCTGTTCCCGCGTGAATGGCTAAAGCGCCAGGACCTTTCGGTCCTCGCCGAGCATGGCATTGGTCATCTCGATGGCGAACCGGTGTATCTGCTCGAGTTGCGCAGTCCCAGCGAAGTGCCCGGTTGCGGTTGGAAAGGCCTTCGGGCGTTCATGCTCGAGGGGGATCACACCCTGTACAAAGTGCTCGGTTATGCCGCACAGATCGGCACTTGGGCGCGTGAGCATCGCTTCTGCGGCAACTGTGGACAGCCGATGACACAAGTGCCGCGCGAGCGGGCGATGTATTGCCAGCCGTGCGATCTGCGCAGCTATCCGCGCATCTCACCGAGCATGATCGTGCTGATCACCCGTGGCGACGAGATCCTTCTGGCGCGCTCACCGCGTTTCGTCACCGGGGTTTACAGCACGCTGGCCGGTTTCGCCGAGCCGGGGGAGTCGGCTGAGGATTGCCTGATTCGCGAAGTGCGCGAAGAAGTGCAGATCGAGGTGAAGAACATCCAGTACATCGGTAGCCAGTGCTGGCCGTTCCCGCATTCGATGATGCTCGGCTTCCATGCCGAATACGCCGGTGGCGAGATTGTCTGTCAGGAAGACGAGATCGAGGACGCCCAGTGGTTCAACGTGCATGAGCTGCCGCCGTTGCCGGCGTCGCGCTCGATTGCTCGATACCTGATCGATGTCTACGTGGCGCGGCGCTTAGGCCACGCTGAACCAGTGCTGCCAGGCTAGGCGCACAGTCAAGCCAAGCACCACGGTGATGAACACTGGACGAATGAATTTGGCGCCGCCGCTAATGGCCGTGCGTGCGCCAAAGAAGGCCCCGACCATCACCGACAGGCCCATGCACAGGCCAATGATCCAGTCGACCTGACCGGAGAAGATGAACACCGACAACGCCGCAATGTTGCTGACGAAGTTCATGCTGCGCGCCACGCCGCTGGCCTTGACCAGATCGATCGGGTACAGCAGCAGACTGCTCACCGTCCAGAACGCTCCCGTGCCGGGGCCAGCCACGCCATCGTAGAAACCGAGGCTGAAGCCTTGGGTCGATTGCCATTTCTTTTTGATCGGAGCATCGCTGTCCAGCGGCGCTTTCGGCGTGCCGCCAAACAGCAAGTACAGGCCGCAGGCGAAGACGATCACCGGCAGCATCTTGTTCAGCCATTCGGCCGGCAGGTAATGCGCAACCACCGCACCGGTCAGCGCGCCGACCAGCGTGCCGACAATCGCGTGGGTCCACTGGCGTGGATGAAACAGTTTGCGCTTGTAGAAGGTGAAGCTGGCAGTCGCCGAACCGAAGGTCGAGCTCAATTTGTTGGTGCCCAGCACCAGATGCGGCGGCAGGCCCGCCGTCAGCAGCGCCGGTGTGGTCAACAGACCGCCACCGCCAGCAATGGCATCGATGAAACCGGCAAGGAAGGCAACGGCAGCCAGAATGGCCAGGGTGGTGAGGTCAACGCTGAGTTCGAAAGGCATGGAGTCGACTTATTCGGCAGGGCGCAGAACGTGGGCTGCGGGGAGGGCAGTCATGTTACCTGTATCCAACTGTTGCGGCGAGCCAGTGCATGCCATGCCGATTGCATTTTGGAATGCGTTCCCGTGTAGATACCGTCTTGAGCCTCACCGGGCAAGCGCAAGTTTCGGGTCATATGGCAGTCCAGACTTGAGCACTCCGTAAACGAAGTGCAGCAGCTTGCGCATTGCTGCGCAGATGATCTGCTTGGGGGCCTTGCCGTTGGCCTCCAGGCGTTCTTTCATCGCCTTGATCGCCTTATTGTGTTTCAGCGCCACCATGCCAGGCATGTAGAGGCCTGCACGCAGCCGTGCCGACCCTACTCTTGAGATCAGGGTATGACCTTTGAGCTTTCCTGATTCCTGCAGCTTTGGATTGAGCCCTGCAGCAGCGACCAGTTGGCGAGGATCACTGTATTTGCGCAAGTCACCCAGTTCGGCCAGCAATCGTTCAAGCGTTTTTTGTCCGATGCCGTCGATGGTGACGATGAGATCCCGCATCTGACGCATATCCGGGTCGTCATCGATGTGTTTTTTGATCGCCTTGTGCGTTTCTACGATCTCTTTTTCAATATGGCGCAGAACGGAGTTGATCGAGTCTTTGACCTTTTCGTCGGAAACGTCCAGACGATTAAGCTCCATTTGTTCCATTTCCTGAAGGTCATCCAAGCGGCGCACCATTGCTTTCAACTGGCGGTATTTCAGCGGCTCAGGCGCCCATGGGTGAAGTTTTTGATCTTTTTCCCGGGCAAAGTCGGCGATCAGTTTGGCATCACTTTTATCAGTCTTGATGCGGCGCAGTTCGCTGTCAGCGTACGCTTTGGTCGTAGCCGGGTTCACGACGCAGACCCGGAAGCCTTTGTTGTAAACGAACTCCGCGAGTTCCAAGTGGTAAACGCTCGTGGCTTCCATCACGATCAGGGCCGAACGCTCGGCGTTTTTTTCTAGCCACGCCTCAAACTCTTTAAAGCCCTTTGGATCGTTGGCCAGCTTGGCCTTGGTTTTGTGCTTGCCGTTGGGCTGGTGTGTAGCGATATCAAAGGTGTTCTTTGCGATGTCGACGCCAACGAAACCGGACATGATCGTTTCTCCACTTGTTCCCTGTTGCGATCATCACGTCACTCTGTCCAACCTTGCGAATGCGGGCTCTCGCCGCAGGCGGGCCCAAGATACCGTGCGAACTGTACGAGTGAGTGTGGAGGGCTGGAGCACGATCTACGTCACAGGCAAAAAGCCTAAGGAGCTGCGCGGCTTCCAAGTCCCTCCCTCGATGATCAGTCGAGAACTATCGCTCCTGACGGAGCGTTAGTCGAGATACAAGGAGCTGCCGAAGGCTGCGATCTTTTGATTGATCGTTCCCACGCTCTGCGTGGGAATGCAGCCGGGGACGCTCTGCGTCCCGAAAGATCGCAGCCTTCGGCAGCTCCTACACAGGGGTGAGTAGCCTTTAGAGGCCGAGTTCACTCAGCCCCGGATGATCATCCGGCCGGCGGCCCAGCGGCCAGTGGAATTTGCGCTCGCTTTCCTTGATCGGCATGTCGTTGATGCAGGCATAGCGCTGGAACATCAGGCCGTTGTCATCGAACTCCCAGTTCTCGTTGCCGTACGAACGGAACCAGTTGCCCGAGTCGTCGTGCCATTCATAGGCATAACGCACCGCGATACGCGTATCAGAGTAGGCCCAGAGTTCTTTGATCAAGCGATAATCCAGTTCCTTCGCCCACTTGCGTGTCAGGAACGCCTTGGCTTCTTCGCGATTGTTGGCGAACTCGGCGCGATTGCGCCATTGGGTGTCGAGGGTGTAAGCGAGCGAAACCTTTTCCGGATCACGGGTGTTCCAGCCATCTTCGGCCAGGCGAACTTTCTCGATGGCTGAAGCGTGGTTGAATGGCGGCAATGGCGGCCGTACCTGGGCTGCAGTCGACATGTTCAATCTCCTGATTCATTTGATGTATGAACAACAAGTCCGGCTTATTAAGAGTTACAGGCCCAATAACTTTCGCGCCATGCATTGCGCATTATCGGCGGCACTGTGATCACCCATCACAAGCGCTACGGTAATGGCGCCTTCAATCAGGATCAGCAACTGTCTGGCCAATAGCTGCGGATCCTCGGCACCATATTCGGTACACAGCTCGCACACGTAGTCGAGCAGCTTCTGTTTGTGTTCCTTGGCCACCAGCCGCACCGGATCCAGTGGATCACCGGTTTCGCCGCTGGTGTTGATAAAGGCGCAGCCGCGAAAGCCTTCCGAGTCGAACCAGCCCTTGAGCACGGTAAACAGGTTGAGCAGGCGATCGGCCGGCGTTTCGGCCTGTTCGACAGCGTTTGTGTACCAGTGCATCCAGCGGATATCGCGTCGTTGCAGGGCGGCGACCACCAGCGCGTCCTTATCGGCAAAGTAACGGTAGATGCTTTTTCTGGAGACGCCGGCGGTCTTCACCAAGAGATCCATGCTGGTGGCAGCGATGCCACTTTTGTAGATCAACTTTTCGGTGACATCCAGAATGATGTCGCGTGTGTCATTGCTGATTGATTCGTTCATGTGACGAACAGTAGAACGACTGTTCTCCTTGGTCAAGCGAATTTCTTCGGCGTCTATAAAGGCGCTTTGAATGATCGTTCCCACGCTCTGCGTGGGAATGCAGCCCCATTGAGGCATTCCCACGCAGAGCGTGGGAACGATCAGGTTCCAGGCGTTCATAGACACTGACAAGACCCGGCGCAGGCGATGGTGTAAGCTCTCAAACTCTTCGGAATCGAACCTTGCGAGCCTTATGCCGTTGCTTTTCAAACGTTCTCTGCTGCCTAAACTGCGCAGCTTCGCGCTGACCGCCGAGGCGGTGAGCATTCTGTCCAGTGCAGCTGAATTCCGACGCTGCCTGCTCGAGCAAATCGCTGCAGCGACCCAACGCATCTACATCGTTGCGCTGTATCTGCAGCAAGACGAAGCCGGCCAGGAAATCCTCGACGCCCTGCACGCCGCCAAGCTCAAGCGTCCCGAGCTGGAAATCGCCGTGGTGGTCGACTGGTTGCGCGCCCAGCGCGGTCTGATCGGTGCCGGCAAGCAACCGGGCAATGCCGCCTGGTATCAGGACATGACCCGCACGCATCAAAGCGAAGTGCCGATCTACGGCGTACCGGTGCAGACCCGCGAGCTGTTCGGCGTGCTGCACCTCAAAGGCTTCGTGATTGACGACAACGTGGTCTACAGCGGCGCCAGCCTCAACAACGTCTACCTGCACAAACTCGACAAGTACCGCTTCGACCGCTACCACGTGCTGCACAGTCGTGAGCTGGCGGATTCGATGCATCATCTGGTCAAGCATGGCCTGATCGAATCCAAAGCCGTGCATCGCCTCGACCTGCCGAACCTGCCGAGCACGCGCAGCCTGCGCAACGACATCGGCGACCTGCGCAGCCGCCTGAAATACGCGACTTACGACACCGGGGCCGGCAGCACGAGTAAAGAAGGGCTGTCAGTCACGCCATTGCTCGGCGTCGGCAAGAACAACCCGCTGAACCGGGCGATTCTTGAACTGATCGCCAGCGCGCAAAAGCAGCTGACCATCTGCACGCCGTACTTCAACCTGCCCCTGGGCGTGATTCGTGAGATCAACCGTGCGCTGGCCCGTGGCGTGAAGATCGACATCGTGGTTGGCGACAAGACCGCCAACGATTTCTACATTCCGCCGAGCGAGCCGTTCAAGGTAATCGCCGCGCTGCCCTATCTGTATGAGATCAGCCTGCGCCGTTTTGCCAAACGTCATCAGCACAGCATCGACAGCGGCCAGTTGAACCTGCACCTGTGGCGCGACGGCGACAATACCTATCACCTTAAAGGCATGTGGATCGATCAGCGCTACACCTTGCTGACTGGCAACAACCTCAATCCCCGCGCGTTTCGCCTCGACCTGGAAAACGCGCTGCTGATCGAAGACCCGAAAGGGGAGTGGCTGGAGCCGCGGGCGACAGAGCTGGAAAACATCTTCCGCCATACCACGCGGATCGACAGTTTTCAGACCCTGGAGACACTGCCGGACTACCCGGCAGGGGTGGCGAAGTTTCTCAAGCGAGTGAGTCGGGTGAGGATTGAGCGGTTGCTCTACAGGATTCTCTAGCGCTGCTGAAATCGCTATCGCGGGCAAGCCCGCTCCCACAGTGTTCGATGTCGTTCACAAAGCCTGTGCACACCTAGAAACCTGTGGGAGCGGGCTTGCCCGCGATGAGGCGCTGAAGATTTAATTCAGACCCAACTTCCCGCGCATCATCGACAAATCTTCCGCCAGGGTATTCACCGGTCCGACCAGCGCTTTGCGGTCGTTGTCTTTCACTTTGTCGTAGGTTTCAAAGCCGCCATCCGCGGTCTTGTACTTGGCCAGAATCCTGTCGACCGTAGCGAAGTTCTTGTCGACTTTCGCTACGAACGCTTTGTCCTGCTGTTCGATCTGCGGGCGGAACAGATCGACGATTTTCTTCGCGCCATCGATATTGCCCTGGAAGTCGTACAGGTCAGTGTGGCTGTAGCGATCCTCCTCGCCGGAAATTTTCGTCGCCGCGACTTCTTCCAACAGCGCCGCAGCGCCGCCGACGACTTTCTCCGGCGGGAAAGTCAGCCCGGCCACACGGGTTTGCAGATCCTGCACGTCCTTGTTCAAGCCGTCGGCCAATGCATCCAGGCCCTGGGTGGATTTCTCCGCGAACAGCGAATATTCGATGCGGTGGAAGCCGGTGAAATCTTCAGCCTTCACGCCTTTTTCGTGGTCGTCGACACGCGAGTCGATGGACGCATCGAGATCGCTGAACAGCTCGGCAATCGGCTCGATCGACTCGTAATACACCCGCGTCGGCGCGTAGAGCTTCTGCGCGGTGGCCAGATCGCCTTTCTTCACGGCGTCGGTGAACTGCTGGGTGTGGCTGGCCAGTTCATCGAGTTTTTCGGTGACGTAAATCTTGTAGTCCGACACCGGCCCCACCAGATCCAGCGGCGCCGTCGCGGCGAACGCCGACAGCGGGGTGTTGAGCAAACCAAGGGTCAGCAATAACGCGAGTGGCGTCTTTTTCATGGGGCGGCTCCAGTGTCGGTTGGGTGTCATGCGGTTTTGTTGTGGGAGGTGGCAGCCAGTAACGAACGACCGATGAAATCGTCATCGCCGGTCACGCCGGGCAGGGTGAAGAAGTAACCGCCGCCGACCGGTTTGAGGTATTCCTCAAGCGGCTCGCCATTGAGGCGGGTTTGCACGGTGATAAAGCCTTTTTCCAGGTCGGCCTGGTAGCAGATGAACAGCAGGCCCATGTCGAGCTGGCCGTTCTTGTTGACGCCGTTGGAGTAGTTGAACGGCCGGCGCAGGATCAGATTGGCCTGGGTCGCGGCGGTGCGCGGGTTGGCCAATCGGATGTGCGCGTCGAGTTTGGTCAGCTTGCCGGCCGGGTCTTTGCTGTAATCCGGCACTTGGCTTTCGCTGTGGCCACCGATGGGCGCGCCGCTGCTCTTGACCCGGCCGAGAATGCTTTCCTGCTCCTGCAACGGCGTGCGATCCCAGCGCTCGACGAAGTTGCGGATGATACGCACCGCTTGATAACTGCCGTGGGCAGCCCAGGCCGGTTCGTCACTGTCCGGTTGTACCCAGACAATCCGCTCCATGGCCTTGGCGTCGTTGGAATCAGGGTTGGCCGAGCCATCGCGAAAACCGAGAAAGTTGCGCGCCGACTGCGCCGGCACACCGGGTTTGGCCGGCGCTTGCGGCGGTACGCTGCCTTCCTGTTTCCAGCGCACCAGCAGCAGGTCGGGGAGGTTTTTGACGATATCGCGCAGGGCGTGAATGTTGGTGTCGGCGGTGTTGGCGCAGAACTGCAGGCTCAGGTCGCCATGGCAGCAATCGGCGTCCAGCGCATCGTTGGGAAAGCCGACCATGCGTTGCAGGCGCTTGGGCTTTGCCGCCGCCAGACCGAAGCGCTCGTCGAACAGCGAATCGCCGACGGAAACGGTGATGGTCAGGTTGTCCGGGGTGACTACCGGGCCGAGGATGCCGGAGTCCGGCGGCGGCAGTTTCGGATCGATCTGTGCGACCGGGCCGCCCTTCATCAAAAACGCAATGCGTTCGTTGAGGGTGCGGAACAGCCGCTCGAGGTCTTCGCGATCACTGGCCAGCACATCGAACGCCACCAGCATTCCCGAGGCCGGGCGCGGGGTAACGATGCCGGCCTGGTGTACGCCGTGGAAATCGTGGCGATCTTCGGTCTTGTCGCTGCTCGGTGCTTCGGTGACTTGTGCCGGTGCGGCGGCCATGGCCGGGCAGCTCAGCGCCGATCCGGCAAGGGCGACACCGGCGGCGCCCATGCCCATCAGCACGCGACGTCGTTGCAGGTTGAGTGGTTCTGAATCGTTCATCGGGTCGTCTTCTGCTTACAGGCCGGAAAGGCCGAGGGCGGGGTCGATGCCATCCAGCGCCGTGGCCAGAGTCTTGGCTTTGGCGGCGATCTGCTGGCGTTGCGCGGCGGTCACGGCGTCGTAACTGACGTAGCCATCGGCGGATTTGAACGCGTTGAGCTGGCTGTCGAAATCACTCAGCGCCTGATCGACGTTCGCCAACACGTCAGCGGAGGATTTGCTCAGCATTGGGCGCAACAGGTCGACGACCTTGCGCGCGGTTTGCGCGTTGGCGGCGAAACCGTTGAGATCGCTGTGGCTGTAGCGCTCTTCTTTGCCGCTGGCAGCGCGCACCTCGGCGAGGCTGTCGAGGTTGCGCACGATGATGCTGACCAGTTGCTCCGGTGGCAGTGACTGCGCGAGCAATTGCTGTTTGAGCTCGGTGACGTCAGCGAGCAGGCGCTGGGCAATCGGCGCGACATCGTCGAGTTTGCGCTGCTGAAACAGCGCGTATTCGAGGCGATGGAAACCGACAAACGCCGGATCCTGCTCGCGCTTCTCGAAATAATCGGCGCGGGCATTGATGTGATTGTCCAGCTCGGCCAGACGCTGCGCCGCCGGCGCCAGACGCTGATACGCGGCACGCGCCGGCAGGTACAACGCTTGCGCCTGCGCAAGATCGCCACTGGCGACCGCCTGATTCAGCGCCGTCGCCGCTTTGATCAACGCGCTGCCCTGAACGGCCAGATACACGCGAAATTCCGACAATGGCCCAACGAAAGCGACCATCGACGGCTTGGCCTTGGCGGCGGCATCCGAGGCTGCCGTCGGTGTCACGTGCAGGGTGCCGCGCGGGTTGCTGAGCAAGCCGCAGGTGATCGCGTAGTCGCCCGGTTGCAGGTTGGCGTTGATCACCTGGCTCAGGCCCGGGGCGATGTTTTCCCGCTCTTCGACCACCAGCACGCCGTCGAGAATTTCCCACTCGACCGCACGCTCGGAGCGGTTGACGATGCGGAAGCTGGCGCGGCCGGCCGGCACCGTCAGCGCATTCGGCTCACAACTGTGCGGATGGATATTGACGACGATTTCGTCGTGGTTGTGCTGACGCTTGGCGGCAGCCATGTTAGAGGCGTACCAGAACAATCCACCGGCGGCGATCATCAGCACTACCGAGCCGGCCAGCGCCCAACGCAGGGCCCGAGGGGTTTGAATGTCAGACATGGGTGCCCTTATTGGCTGGAAACGGAAGTCGTTGGCGTTGCCTGGCGAGGCGCGGGCATGAAGAACATCACCAGCGCCAGCAGCAGATAAATCAGGTACGCACCGAGGGTGCTGACGGTCGGCGCGTCCTGATAGCCGAACATGCCGGCCAGCACCGAGCCGAGCGGGCCGTCCATCGGCAGCGTCGCGCTGAAGTCGAACAGCACGGTTTGCAGGTGATTCCACAGACCGGCTTCATGCAGCGCCTGCACCGAGTTGGCGAGGATGCCGGCGGCGACTACCAGGATGAACAATCCGGTCCATTTGAAGAACGCCGAGAGGTTGAGGCGCATGCTGCCGCTGTAGATCAGGAAACCGACGATCACCGCCAGGATCAGGCCGAGCAGGGCGCCGATCGGCGCGCCCGGGCCGTCGCTCTGCTGGAACACAGCAAGCAGGAAGAACACCGTTTCCAGGCCTTCGCGAGCGACGGCGAAGAAGACCATGGCGACCAATGCAATCACCTGATGCCTGGATTGCGTCAGCGCCTGATCCAGCGAGGCTTGCAGCGAGTGCTTGATCGACCGCGCGACCTTGCGCATCCAGAACACCATGGAACTGAGGATGCCCACCGCGACCAGGCCGACCACACCTTCGAACAGCTCCTGCTGCTTTTGCGGAAATTCAGCACTGACCAGTTCCAGGCCACCACCGACCAGCAAGGCGAGGGCAGCGGCGAGGAAGACACCGATCCATACGGCCGGCATCCACTGGCCGCGGCCGGTCTGCTGCAGGTAACTGGCGATGATGCCAACGATGAGCGCGGCCTCGATGCCTTCGCGCAACATGATTAAAAAGGGAACGAGCATTGGCTAGCCACAGCGATTTAGATAGGAGGCTAAGTTGTAACATAATGACACTCATTCCCAAATGGCATTCATTGGCATTTAGCTGAACCTTAGCTGAACAACTGTGATTCCTGTGGGAGCGAGCCTGCTCGCGAATGCGGTATGCCTGTGACATGTCTTTATCTGACACACCGCTTTCGCGAGCAGGCTCGCTCCCACATTGGTCCTGCGGTGAAATCAGGAGCTGGGTTAAGATGCCCACCACCCGAAAATAACAAGGCTCATCTCGCTCCATGGCGGAAAAAGACACCATTGCCATTCAACTGGTGCGCGAAGCGCTGCTGCAGAGTTGTGCCCCGGGCGCGGCGACGGATGAGGCGTTGACCAAGGTCGGCATCGATCCGGCTCTTTTAACGGCCGATGAGGGCAGGGTGCCGGCCTCGCAATACGCCAGACTCTGGCGCCTGCTGGCACGACGCGGTGATGACGAGTTCTTCGGCATGGACCCGCGCCCGCTCAAGTCCGGCAGCCTGGCATTTTTGTGTCGCAGCGCCATGGCGCAACCGACGCTGGCGGCGGCGCTGGATACCGGTCTGACGTTCCTGTCGCTGATGCTGGAAAAACTGCCGGCTCAACTGGTGCATCAGCAGAGCCTTGCGGAAATCGTCCTGCTCGAAGACGACGCCGAGCCGCGCCGCGCCTTTACCTATTTCACTTACTGGATGATCGTGCATGGCGTCGCGTGCTGGCTGGCCGGGCGGCGAATTCCGATTCTGGCGATTGAACTGCGCTGCGCCGAACCGGATTTCACTGACGACTATCGGGTGATGTTTTCGGAAAACCTGCGCTTCGAACGTCCGCGCACACGAATGATCTTTTCCGCCGATTGCCTCGATCTGCCGGTCAAGCGCAGTGCCGAAGAACTCAAGCGCTTTCTGGCCCAGGCGCCGGCCAACATTCTGGTCAAGTACCGAGACCCCGACAGCCTGGCCAGCCGGATCAAACAGGATCTGCGACAGCTGCCCGCCGAGCAATGGCCGGAAACCGAAGCGCTGGCCCAGCAACTGTGTATTTCGGCGTCCACGCTGCGCCGCCGTCTCGCCGAAGAAGGGCAGACCTATCAGGGCCTGAAAGACAGCGTGCGAAAAGAGCTGGCGATTACCTGGCTGGCAGAGCCCTCGATCAGTTTCGTCGAGATTGCTGCACGGCTGGGTTTTGCTGATGCCAGTTCGTTCTACAAGGCGTTTCGCAAATGGTCCGGGTCGAATCCGGGGCATTACCGCACCCTGATCCTCAATGAGGTGGTCTGAGCCTACGCCTTCGCGAGCAGGCTCGCTCCCACCCAGTTCCCCTTACAAGGCTTGGCCAAACCAGTCAGCCACTTTGATAACTTTGACCATTGCCCCGAGCCCCGCGCGGCGCGACTATCCCTGTGTTGTTTACGGTTCCCAGCCTAATAAAAACACCGAGGGATTCTGGCAATGCGCGATTACTTGTCTGCCACCGAACAGTTCAACTATCAGCACACCGTCGATGCATCGCTCAGCGGCACGCTCGCTGCGCTCAACGCCTGCGTCGAATGTTGCGACCGCCATGCCTTGCCCGGGCGCATTGCGTTGTTCTGGGAAGGTCGCGACGGCTCAAGTGCGACTTACACCTTCACTGATCTGCAAGACAAAGCCGCGCGTTTCGCCAATTTCCTCCTCGCCCAGGGCGTGCAGAAGGGCGACAAGGTCGCCGGCCTGCTGCCGCGCAACGTCGAATTACTCATCACCGTGCTCGCCACCTGGCGCATCGGCGCGGTGTATCAGCCGCTATTCACTGCATTCGGGCCGAAAGCCCTCGAACATCGCCTGAACAGTTCCGGGGCGAAAGTTGTCGTCACCGACGCGGTCAACCGCCCCAAGCTCAATGAAGTCAGCGCATGCCCGACTATCGTCACCGTTGCTGGTGTGAAAGGTCAGGGCATTGTCCGCGGTGATTTCAGCTTCTGGGCTGAGCTGGCCAACTATTCCAACGTCTGCGAACCGGTTCTGCTGACCGGCGAAGACCCGTTTCTGTTGATGTTCACTTCGGGCACCACGGGGCCGGCGAAAGCGCTGTCAGTGCCGCTCAAAGCCATCGTCGCCTTCCAGAGCTACACCCGCGATGCGGTGGACCTGCGCCCTGAAGATGCGTTCTGGAACGTCGCCGATCCGGGTTGGGCCTACGGCATTTATTTCGGCGTGACCGGGCCGTTGGCGCTGGGTCACCCGATCACCTTCTACGACGGCCCGTTCACCCTCGAAAGCACCTGCCGGGTGATCAACAAATACGGCATCACCAATCTCACCGGCTCGCCCACTGCCTATCGACTGCTGATTGCCGGAGGAGAGGCGTTCGCCAGATCGATCAAGGGCAAACTGCGCGTCGTCAGCAGCGCCGGTGAGCCGCTGAACCCGGAAGTGATCCGCTGGTTCGCCGACAACCTCGACGTGGTCATCCACGACCATTACGGCCAGACCGAACTGGGTATGGTGCTGTGCAACCACCACGGCCTTGAGCACCCGGTGCATGTCGGCGCGGCCGGTTTCGCTTCACCGGGCCATCGCATCGTCGTGCTCGATGAGCAATACAACGAACTCGGCGTCGGCCAACCCGGCATCCTCGCCATCGACCGTCCGCAGTCGCCGATGTGCTGGTTCGGCGGCTACGAAGGCGCGCCGACCAAGGCCTTCGTCGGCCACTACTACCTGAGCGGCGACACCGTGGAGTGGAACCCGGACGGCAGCATCAGCTTCGTCGGCCGCAGTGATGATGTGATTACCACTTCGGGCTACCGCGTCGGCCCGTTCGACGTGGAAAGCGCCCTGATCGAACACCCGGCCGTGGTCGAAGCGGCGGTCGTCGGCAAGCCCGACCCGGAGCGAACCGAACTGGTCAAAGCCTTTGTCGTGTTGAGTGCGCAGTACCGCGCCGCGCCGGAGTTGGCCGAAGAATTGCGCCAACATGTGCGCAAGCGTCTGGCCGCACATTCGTACCCGCGTGAAATCGAATTTGTCAGCGAATTGCCCAAGACCCCGAGTGGCAAATTGCAGCGCTTTATCTTGCGCAACCAGGAAATCGCCAAGGCTCAAGAGGCCGCGGCGCACAACGTTTCAGCTTGAATCCAAGGAAACACCGTCATGCAGATCGAGAACAAGGTTTTTATCGTCACCGGTGGCGCATCAGGCCTCGGTGCCGCCAGCGCTGAATTGCTGGTCAGTGCCGGCGCCAAAGTCATGCTGGTCGACATGAACGCCGAAGCCGTCGCCGCTCAGGCCCAGCGCCTCGGTGCGCAAAGCGTGGTTGCCGACATCAGCAATGAAGCCGCCGCCGAAGCCGCTGTGCAGGCGACCGTTGCCGCATTTGGCAGCCTCAACGGCCTGATCAACTGCGCCGGCATCGTTCGCGGCGAGAAGATTCTCGGCAAGAACGGCCCGCACGCTCTCAGCAGTTTCGCGCAAGTGATCAACGTCAACCTGATCGGCAGTTTCAACATGCTGCGCCTCGCCGCTGCGGCGATTGCCGAAAGCGAAGCCAATGCGGACGGCGAGCGTGGCGTGATCATCAACACCGCCTCGGTCGCAGCGTTCGACGGCCAGATCGGCCAGGCCGCGTACTCGGCGTCGAAAGGCGCAATCGCCAGCCTGACCCTGCCAGCGGCCCGCGAACTGGCGCGCTTCGGCATCCGCGTGATGACCATCGCGCCGGGCATTTTCGAAACGCCGATGATGGCCGGCATGACCCCGGAAGTGCGCGACTCGCTCGCCGCCGGCGTGCCATTCCCGCCGCGCTTGGGCAAGCCTGCCGAATACGCCGCGCTGGTGCGTCAAATCATCGAAAACAGCATGCTCAACGGCGAGGTGATCCGTCTCGACGGCGCCTTGCGCATGGCCGCCAAGTAAGGAGGATTTGTCATGACTATTGCCAACGATCCGATTGTTATCGTCAGCGCCGTCCGCACACCGATGGGCGGCTTTCAAGGCGAACTGAAAAGTCTCACCGCACCACAACTCGGCGCGGCGGCGATCAAGGCAGCGGTCGAACGCGCCGGTGTCGCCAGTGACGCGGTTGATGAAGTGCTGTTCGGCTGCGTACTGCCCGCCGGCCTCGGCCAGGCGCCGGCACGCCAGGCTGCGCTGGGTGCCGGGCTGGATAAATCGACGCGCTGCACCACGGTCAACAAGATGTGCGGCTCGGGCATGCAGACCACCATCATGGCCCACGACATGCTGCTCGCCGGCAGTGCCGACGTGGTGATCGCCGGCGGCATGGAAAGCATGTCCAACTCACCGTACCTGCTCGATCGCGCCCGCGCCGGCTATCGCATGGGCCATGGCCGCGTGCTCGATTCGATGTTCCTTGACGGTCTCGAAGATGCTTACGACAAGGGCCGCCTGATGGGCACCTTCGCCGAGGATTGCGCCGAGGCCAACGGTTTCAGCCGCGAAGCGCAGGATGCTTTTGCCATCGCCTCGACCACCCGCGCGCAGCAGGCGATCAAGGACGGCAGCTTCCACGACGAAATCGTCCCGCTGACCGTGACCGTCGGCAAAGAGCAGGTGGTGATCAGCAACGATGAACAGCCGCCAAAAGCCAAACTCGACAAGGTTGCCTCGCTGAAACCGGCGTTCCGCGAGGGCGGCACGGTGACGGCGGCCAACTCCAGCTCGATCTCCGACGGCGCGGCGGCGCTGGTGCTGATGCGTCAGTCCCACGCGCAGCAACTGGGCCTCAAACCGCTGGCGGTGATTCACGGCCATTCGGCGTTCGCCGACACCCCGGGGCTGTTCCCCACCGCACCGATCGGCGCGATCAGGAAACTGGTGAAGAAGACCGGTTGGGCGCTGGATCAAGTGGATCTGTTTGAAGTGAACGAAGCGTTTGCCGTGGTCGGCATGGCGGCGATGACGCACCTGGAGATTCCCCACGACAAGCTCAACGTGCACGGCGGCGCCTGCGCGCTGGGCCACCCGATCGGCGCCTCGGGCGCGCGAATTCTGGTGACGTTGCTCGCGTCGCTGCGGCAGAAACAGCTCAAGCGCGGCATTGCAGCAATCTGCATTGGCGGCGGCGAAGCTACGGCCATGGCTGTGGAATGCGTCTATTGAGGTTGACAGTTGACCTTGTGGGAGCGGGCTTGCCCGCGATGGCAATGGATCAGTCACCATCAATGTTGGATGTGACGGCCTCATCGCTGGCAAGCCAGCTCCCACAGGTTTTGTGGTTGTTTGGAAGAATTAAGGACTCACCATGATCCCCAACGAAGATCAAACCCAGATCCGCGACATGGCCCGGCAGTTTGCCGAGGAGCGGCTCAAGCCGTTCGCCGCCGAGTGGGATCGCGAGCACCGTTTCCCCAAGGAGGCCATCGCCGAGATGGCCGAGCTGGGCTTTTTCGGCATGCTCGTGCCAGAACAGTGGGGCGGCTGTGACACCGGCTACCTCGCGTACGCCATGGCCCTGGAAGAAATCGCCGCCGGCGACGGTGCGTGCTCGACGATCATGAGCGTGCACAACTCGGTCGGCTGCGTGCCGATTCTCAAGTTCGGCAATGACGACCAGCGCGAACGCTTCCTAAAACCGTTGGCCAGCGGCGCCATGCTCGGCGCCTTCGCGTTGACCGAACCGCAGGCCGGTTCCGATGCCAGCAGCCTGAAAACCCGTGCGCGGCTGGAAGGCGATCACTACGTGCTCAACGGCTGCAAACAGTTCATCACCTCCGGGCAGAACGCCGGCATCGTGATCGTGTTTGCCGTGACCGACCCGAGCGCCGGCAAGCGCGGGATCAGCGCGTTTATCGTGCCGACCGACTCGCCGGGCTACAAGGTTGCGCGGGTCGAAGACAAACTCGGCCAGCACGCGTCCGACACCTGCCAGATTCTCTTCGAAGATGTGAAAGTGCCGGTGGCCAATCGGCTGGGCGAGGAGGGCGAGGGCTACAAGATCGCCTTGGCCAACCTCGAAGGCGGCCGCGTCGGTATCGCCTCACAAGCCGTCGGCATGGCCCGCGCCGCATTCGAAGCCGCGCGTGATTACGCCCGCGAGCGTGACACCTTCGGCAAGCCGATCATCGAGCACCAGGCTGTGGCGTTTCGCCTGGCGGACATGGCCACGCAAATTGCCGTCGCCCGGCAGATGGTGCATTACGCCGCAGCCTTGCGCGACAGCGGCCAACCGGCGCTGGTCGAGGCGTCGATGGCCAAGTTGTTTGCCTCGGAAATGGCCGAGAAGGTCTGTTCCATGGCCTTGCAAACCCTCGGCGGTTACGGTTACCTCAACGACTTCCCGCTGGAACGCATCTACCGCGACGTGCGCGTCTGCCAGATCTACGAAGGCACCAGCGACATTCAGCGCATGGTCATTTCGCGCAATCTCTGACAAGGAATTTTATTCATGACTTACGAAACGATTCTGCTGGAAACCCGCGACCGTGTCGGCCTGATCACCCTCAACCGGCCGCAGGCGTTGAACGCGCTGAACGCGCAACTGGTCAGCGAAGTGAACCACGCCCTCGATACGCTGGAAGCTGACGCGCACATTGGTTGCATCGTCCTCACCGGTTCGAAAAAAGCCTTCGCCGCCGGCGCGGACATCAAGGAAATGGCCGAGCTGACCTATCCGCAGATCTACATGGACGATCTGTTCAGCGACAGCGATCGAGTGGCCAACCGACGCAAGCCAATCATCGCAGCGGTCAATGGTTTCGCCCTCGGCGGCGGCTGTGAACTGGCGCTGATGTGCGACTTCATCCTGGCTGGCGACAACGCCAAATTCGGCCAGCCGGAAATCAACCTCGGCGTGCTGCCGGGCATGGGCGGCACCCAACGCCTGACCCGCGCCGTGGGCAAAGCCAAAGCCATGGAAATGTGCCTGAGCGGGCGCATGATCGACGCGGTGGAAGCCGAGCGCTGCGGCATCGTCGCGCGGATCGTGCCGAGCGATGAGCTGCTTGATGAGGCGCTGAAAGTTGCAGCGGTGATCGCCGGCAAGTCGCTGCCGATTGCGATGATGATCAAGGAGAGCGTCAACCGCGCGTTCGAGGTCAACCTGACTGAGGGCGTGCGGTTTGAGCGGCGGGTGTTCCATGCCGCGTTTGCGACGCAGGATCAGAAGGAAGGGATGGCGGCGTTCATTGCCAAGCGTGAGGCTGCATTCCAAGGCAAATAAATGCGGTGCCCAAGCTGACGCCTTCGCGAGCAGGCTCGCTCCCACAGGAATCTCCACCGCCCAATGTGGGAGCGAGCCTGCTCGCGAAGCTTTTAGAGCTGATAGTTCTTCAAATCCCGCGCAATCACCATCCGCTGTATCTCGCTCGACCCTTCATAGATCTGGGTAATCCGCGCATCGCGGTAGTACTTCTCGACCGGATAATCCTCCAGATAGCCATAGCCGCCATGGATCTGGATCGCCGACGAACACACTTTCTCGGCCATTTCCGACGCGAACAGCTTGGCCTGTGAAGCCTCGGACAAGCATGGTTTGCCCGCCGTCCTCAGACGCGCTGCATGGAGGATCAGCAACCGCGCGGCGTTGATCTGCATGTGCATGTCAGCCAGCAGATTGGCGATGCTCTGGTGCTCGATGATCGGCTTGTCGAATTGCACCCGGTCTTTCGAGTAGGCCAATGCCGCTTCAAACGCCGCCCGAGCAATGCCCAACGCCTGCGCGGCGATGCCGATGCGTCCGCCTTCAAGGTTGGACAGGGCTATCGCCAGGCCTTTGCCACGCTCGCCGAGCAGGTTTGCTTCGGGAATGCTGCAGTTGTTCAGCGTTACCGCGCAGGTGTCGGAAGCGCGGATGCCCATTTTGTGTTCGGTGCGATCGACGATGAAACCCGGTGTATCGGTCGGTACCAGAAATGCCGAAAGGCCTTTCTTGCCCAGATCCGGATCGGTCACGGCGAAGACTATCGCCAGTTTCGCCCGCTTGCCATTGCTGACAAATTGCTTGGCGCCGTTGATCACCCACTGGCCGTCGCGCAGTTCGGCGCGGGTGCGCAGGTTGTGTGCTTCGGAGCCGGCCTGGGGTTCGGTCAGGCAGAAGCAACCGATGGTTTGCCCACTGGCCAGATCGGCCAGCCAGGTTTGTTTCTGCTCATCGCTGCCGTAGTTGAGCACCGGTCCGCAGCCGACCGAGTTGTGAATGCTCATGAACGCGCCGGTGGCGCCGTCGCCAGCGGAGATTTCCTCAACGGCCAGCGCATAGGCGACGTAATCGACGTAAGTGCCGCCCCATTCCTCGGGCACGACCATGCCGAGCAGGCCCAGCTCACCCATCTTCGCCACCAGGGCATCGTCGATCCAGCCGGCCTTTTCCCAGGCTTGCGCGTGCGGGGCGATTTCACCACGGGCAAAATCCCGGGCCATGTCGCGGATCATCACTTGTTCTTCAGTCAGTTCGAGATCGTGCATGACTCAGCTCCCGCTCTCATCAAAACCATGGAAGAAACTGCCGACCTGCCCAGCGTCCAGCTCAGCGACGGTCGGTGGGTTCCAGCGCGGTGACTTGTCCTTGTCGATCAGCAGGGCGCGCACGCCTTCGATCAGGTCGCCCCGGGCAAACCACTGGCGGTCCAGATGCAGCTCCAGCGCAAAGCACTGCTCCAGACTCAGGTGCCTGCCGCGACGGAGCATTTCCAGGGTCACGGCCATGGCCAGCGGCGAGCGGGTTTCCAGGAGGTCCGCCGTGGTGACGGCCCATTCGTGGCTGTCGGCAACGGTAACGGCGCGCAGTTGCTCGATCATGCTCGGCACGTCGGGCAGGGCGAAGAAGTGGTCGATCGCCGGGCGCAGCGCCTCGAGTGGCGCATCGGGCAGGGTTTGCACGGCGTGCTTGGCCAGCAGGTTCTGCAGCGACTTGAGCGGCGTGTCCTGCCACTCCATCTGATCGAGTTTCTCATCGAGCAGCGCAAGTTTGCTGCTGTCCAGATACCAGTCGGCGAGGCCACAGTACAGCGCATCGGCGGCGCGAATCTGCACGCCGCTGACGCCCAGATAAATCCCCAGCTCACCGGGAATGCGTGGCAGGAAATAACTGCCGCCGACGTCGGGGAAATAACCGATGGCCACTTCCGGCATCGCCAGTCGGCTCTTCTCGGTCACCACGCGCAGATCGGCGCCTTGCACCAGGCCCATGCCGCCGCCGAGGACGAAACCGTCCATCAAGGCCAGCACCGGTTTGCGGTAGTGATGAATGGTCAGGTCGAGGGCGTATTCCTCGACAAAGAAATCTTCGTGCAGCGTGTCGCCGCTCTTGTAGCTGTCGTACAGCGAACGAATATCGCCGCCGGCGCAGAAAGCCTTTTCACCGGCGCCGCGCAATACCACGGCGTGCACCTCGGCATCAGACGCCCAGGCATCGAGCTGCTGTTGCAGCAGACGCACCATGTCGAGGGTGATTGCATTGAGGCCCGCAGGGCGGTTGAGGGTCAGGTGGCCGATATGATTGCGCACCTCGGCCAGCACGTCGTTTTGCATGGCATCCATGGACGGGGTCCGCCGGGATGAAGCCTGAGCTGTCATCTGTAACTCCCTGCTTTTTATTGTCTTTATTCGAAAAGCCCGCGCGCGGGCGTTAGCGGATCGTAACAGTGCAAATTTGCCGTGTACAACGGGGATATGTGCAGGGGGAATCTGCGTTTTTGTGTGTAGTAGCTGACGAGTGCAACGAGGCTGCGATCTTTTGATCTTGGTTCTTGAAATCAAGAGATCGCAGCCTCGTTGCACTCGTCAGCTCCTACAGGGCCTATCTGAAAGTTTCGGTAATGCTGCGGCGTTTGGCGTGCAGTTCGCTGGCGTGGATCAGGCGTTCGAGGTCTTCGGGGGTGACGTCGATGAAGGCTTCCATGTCCGCCAGCGCAAGCTTGAGGTCTTCGGCGGTGATCGCCTGGCGGTCGACCGGGGCCACGGGCGGCGCAGGATCGGCGGCGCGTTTCGGGTAGCGGATGCGGGTCAGATTGTTGTAGGCCAGCGCGCTGGCGAGCATGCACAGGGCGCCGAGCATCACCGGTTCCATGGCTGCCCAGTCCATGGCGATGGTTGCAGGGTCGGCCAGTACCAGCGTCAATGCCAAGGCACCGGCCGGTGGATGCAGGCAACGCAGCCAGCACATCAGAATCACCGCCATGCCGGCGGCGAGGCAGGCGCTGCCCAGCGTGCGGCCAACCACGTGGGCGACTAGCAAGGCGACCACACCGGCACACAGGTAGCCGCCGAGAATCGACCACGGCTGGGCGAGGGCGCCGGAGGATACGGCGAAGAGCAGCACCGCCGAAGCGCCCAGCGGGCCGATCAGGTGAAAGGCAACGTCATGCCCGAACACCTGCGCACACATCCACACGCTGAACAGCGTGCCCAGACCCATGCCGATCGCGGCACGGCTCCATTCAGTGGGGCGGGTGTTGATGGCAGCGGGCAACCAGCGAGCGAGCATGTAGAACTGATCCTTTACAAAATCCGAGACAAAAAAAAGGACTTGTCCGGCAAATCCGGAAAGCCCTCGAAGCGTTCCAACATTGGGGGAGGAACGCGCGTAGTTTGCCGATCAAACTCGATGCTGACAAATTCATATAAATGCAGTTTTAGTGCACTATTTTTGCACTGAAGCGGTGCGACGTGCGCTGACGAAACATAGATAACCGCCCAGTGCCGCCAATCCGCTCAGGGCATAGAACATGCTCGGCGCGGGCGTGTGCATCAAGAGAAACCCGCAAATCACCGGGCTCGCGCCGCCGCCGAGTGCCGCCAGGTTCTGCGCGCCGTAGTAGCTGCCGCGCAGTGCCTCCGGGGCGAGGGTGTCGACGAAGAGGAAATCGGCCGGATAGATGATCATCTCGCCCAAGGTGAAGATGAACATCGCCACGCACCAGCCAATCAGGCTGTCGGCCAGACTGAAACCGATCAGCCCGACGATGAACAGCGCGGTGCCGCCGGCAATCCAGTGACGCAGGTGTTCGCGGCTGAGCCAGCGACCGATCTGATATTGCAGCAGGATCACCGTGATTGCGTTACAGGCGAGCAGGGCGGCCATGGTGTCGAGCATTTGTTGCTGATCATGGGTGACCAGCAGGTATTGCGACAGGTACAGGGTGAAACGCCCGTGCACCAATGTGCTGAGCAGGCAGCCAAGGGTGAACAGCACCATGGTGCGGTCGTTTTTCAGGATCATCAGCGTGTTGAGGAAACTTTGCGGTGCACTGCCGGAAGTTATCGGACTGGCATCCCTGGCCGCGCCGAGCAGCAGGAAAATACTGCCAATGGCGATCGCACCGGCAACGATGAAAGGGGCCGCGGGCTGCACGCCGGTAATCACCACGCCAATCATCGGGCCAATCGCGTAACCGATATTGGTCAGGGTGTAGTTGAGGGAAAACGCCTTGACCCGCTGGCCCACCGGCAGGTGTTCACTGAGGATCGCCTTGCTGCCGATGAGAAACAGCGCCGAGGCCGTTTCGCTGATGATCAGCACGACGGTCATCAGATACAGGTTCTGCGCGAAAGTCAGCAGGATCAGGCCGATACCGCTGGAGAGCATGCTCAGGATCAGTAACTGGCGCTTGTCCAGCTTGTCGATGATGTAGCCGCCGTAGAGCGACAGCAGCGTGGCGCTGAACACGGCGATGCCCAGCAGCAAGCCGACATCCTGCGGATCGAGGCCGAGCTTGTTGCTGAGGAACAGCGTCAGCAGCGGACTGACCAGGGCACGGCTGATGACCACGGTCAGCGAGCTGAGCATCAGCCGGCGAATGAAAGGTGAATAGGTGGCCACGGAAGGGGAATGTCCTTATTCGGAATGCCTGGGGCGAACGCCATCCTCTCTGGGCAAACGTCACCGGTCAACCTCCATCGCCCCATGCACATTGTCCCTGTGGGAGCTGGCTTGCCAGCGATTGCGGTGTGTCAGGCAACATTTGAATCGGCTGATATTCCGTCATCGCTGTCTAGCCAGCTCCCACAGGGTCTGTGTGCAGTCCACTGCCATCACTGGCCACCGGCGGGCCGGTTCAGGCTACATCAGACGCCGCCGGCCGCTGCCGCAATGTGATCGGCAACCTGCACGATTCACCACGGCCCATCGGGAAATACTGAAAGCCATTGCGTGCCAGACGCTCGGCGTCGTAAAGGTTACGGCCGTCGAAGATGACCGGGCTGTTGAGCCGTTGTTTGATCAGCTCGAAATCCGGGGCCTTGAATTGTTGCCATTCGGTACAGATGATCAGCGCATCGGCGCCGGCCAGTACCGATTCCGGCGTGCCCATCAGCATCAGTTTTGCTTCGTCTGGATAGAGATTCTGGGTTTGCAGCATGGCTTCCGGATCGAACGCGCGCACGCTGGCCCCGGCAGCCCACAATGCTTCGAGCAGCACCCGACTCGGCGCGTCGCGCATGTCGTCGGTGTTGGGTTTGAACGCCAGGCCCCACAGGGCGAAGGTCCTGCCGCGCAAGTCACCCCGGTAGAACGCGTTGATGCGCTCAAAGAGCTTGTGCTTCTGGCGCTGGTTGATCGCCTCGACCGCTTGCAGCAGATCACTGGAGCAATGCGCCTGCTCGGCACTGTGGATCAGCGCGCGCATGTCCTTGGGAAAACACGAGCCACCGTAGCCGCAACCCGGATAGATGAAGTGATAGCCGATCCGCGTATCGGCACCGATGCCCTGGCGCACTGCTTCAATGTCCGCACCCAAGTGCTCGGCGAGTTCGGCAATCTGGTTGATGAAACTGATCTTGGTCGCCAGCATGCAGTTGGCGGCGTATTTGGTCAGCTCGGCGCTGCGCAGGTCCATGAACAGGATGCGCTCATGGTTGCGGTTGAACGGCGCGTACAGATCGCGCATCACATCGCGCACGTCAGCGCCTTCGCAACCGATGACGATACGATCCGGCCGTCGGCAATCAGCAACCGCTGAACCTTCCTTGAGAAATTCCGGGTTGGAGACAATATCGAACTGCAGCAGGCGGCCGACCTTGATCAGCGCCTTTTCGATGTGGCTGCGCAAGGCATCACCTGTGCCCACCGGCACCGTGGACTTTTCCACCACGATCAATGGCTGCTCACGATGCTGGGCGATCGCGTCGCCAACCGCCAACACGTAGCGCAGATCGGCCGAACCGTCCTCCCGTGACGGCGTACCCACCGCGATGAAGGCCACACGCCCGTGCCACACCGCGAGTCGTTCATCGGTGGTGAATTGCAGGCGTTTCGAATCCAGGCCCTCACGCACCAGACTGGCCAGCCCCGGCTCGAAAATACTGACGTGGCCCTGGCGTAACTGCTCGATCTTCTGCGCGTCGACATCCATGCACACGACCTCGTGACCGACCTCGGCCAGCACCGCCGCTTGCACCAGACCGACATAACCACTGCCAAACACCGTGATCTTCATGCCGCACTCCTGTTCGCAGTCCCTGCATTGAACATAAGAGCGCGATGTTTCAGTTCGCCTACCGTGCTGATAAAGCAGCAAACAGACCGTTCGGGGAATGCCCGATTGACTTTTATGGCCTCGAACGGCAGGTTGTCGGCCTTTCGCGGCAACCCCTGTCATTGAGCTACGCCGTTTTTTTGCGTTTCATTTCATGCATTTATTGTTTTTGTTGAATCGTTTTTTATTTCAAGGCCGTTTCGTTTGAGTGATTTGTCGAGTACCCAACCCGCACCGTCCAACAGCAATCCGCTGACCGTTTACCTCGCGCGACTGGCGCCTTCCAGCCAGTTGACCATGCGCTATGTGCTGCAAGATGCCGCCGACCGTCTTGGTTTCGAGGACGTCGATATCGAAGACATCCCTTGGCACGGCCTGCAACCGGAAGACGTGGTGGCGCTGGTCGCCGCTTTGCGGGCCGACGGTTATGCACCGAACACCTCGTCGCTTTACGTGAACGCTGTACGCGGGGTGATGAACGAAGCGTGGCGCATGAGTCTGATCAGCCAGGATCACCTGCTGAAAATGCGCTCGGTCAAGGGCATCGCCGGCACACGGCTGTCCCAGGGGCGCAACCTCAAGCGCACGCTGATTCACGAACTGATGGAGGTCTGCGCTGCCGACCCACGACCACAGGGCTTGCGTGATGCGGCGGTGATTGCGCTGTTGTACGGCACCGGCATGCGCAAGTCGGAATCGGTGGATCTGGATCTGAGTCAGGTCGACTTCAAAGAACGCAGCCTGACCGTCACCGGCAAGGGCAATAAACAACTGATCAAGTACGCGCCGGCCTGGGCCTTCGCCAAACTCGACGCCTGGCTGGAGTTGCGTCGGTCACAGCTCAAGGAAGGCGAGAGCGACGATGCGTTTCTGTTCAACCGCATTCGCCGGGGCAGCCACATCACCCGCGAGCGCATTACCAAACACGCGATTTACTACATCGCCCGCCAGCGCGGTACGCAGGTTGGGGTGAAAATCATGCCCCACGATTTTCGGCGCTCGTTCATCACTCGGGTGATCGAGGAGCACGACCTGTCGATCGCACAGAAACTGGCGCATCACAGCAATATCCAGACGACCGCCAACTACGACGTGCGCGACGACAACGAGCGGCGGCGGGCGGTGGATCGCTTCGATTTGTAAACGGCGTCAGGCCTGCGGCGGGCAGCGCGAGCCGCTGGCACCTTGCGCGATCTGCGCAGCGAGACGTTTGACGTTGTTCTGTTGCGCGGTCACCAGTTCGTCGATGCCCGGCCCTGAAGGCGTCTGCAACACCGAGCGACAGCTCAGCAGCGCCGCGTCCGCCGCACCCAGCGGGCGCACTCGCCATTTCACGTCGATCAAGGCGTACTGGCCGGGAATTGAATCGAAGCGCTGCACGTCGATACGCACGGAGGCGCGCTGCTGGCCGACGCCGCTGCTCAGTTGATCGGTCAAGGCACCGCGCAACTCATCGGCAAGAGTGGCGCTCCACCAATCGGTTTCCAGAATCGCCACGCCGCTGTTGCCTTGGCGGATAACAATTTGCGCGCGATCGACCTGCGGCGGCACGCTGATGCTTTCGATGGCGATGTCGGTGCCGTTGCGACCGGCACCCGGCTGCGCCGGTGTCAGGGTGTGAAAGCTGATCGGGTCGCTGCGACACGCGGCGAGCAGTACGACAGCAGCGAGCACGGTGATCTTCAACGGTAAAGCCATGGATGCAGCTCCTGTGCTCAATTGCGTGGCGGCCCTTTGAGATCCAGCGGCGCGGCGTTGTCCGGGCGCCCGCGAATCAACGACTCAGGGTGGCGACCGAGGTAATCCGACAGCTCACGCAACGAGCGTGACATGCGCCCGAGCTCGTCGAGGGTCTCGGTCAGCTGCTCACGTTGCGGTGAATCCTCGGCCAAAGTCGAATTGGCGGACTGCAAGGTCTTGCTGACGTCGGCGAGGGTGCTCTGTACGCCCGGCAGGGTCTTGGCATTGAACTGCTTCAGGCCTTTGCGCAGCTCGACCAGATTGCCGTCGAGGTTGCTGGCGATGCGTTCCACCGGCAGCGCGTTGATCTTGTTGACCATGGCCTCGAGTTTTTCCTGCAATTGCTCGAGGCTGCCAGGAACGGTCGGAATGGTGATTGGCCGCGCCGTAGGGTCGAAAGCGACTTTTGGTGCTTTGGGGTAGAAATCCAGCGAAATATACAACTGCCCGGTGAGCAGGTTGCCATTGCGTGCCTGGGCGCGCAGGCCATTTTCAACGAAAGTGCCGAGCAGACGCGCGCCGGTGGCTTCGTCGTTTTCGTCGCCATGGTAGGTTTTGAGAATTTTCGCGTGGGCGCGGCCGAGTCGCTGCGGATAAATGACGATGCCGACATTCACCGGAAAGGTGCGCTTGACCTCGTCGAAGTCGAGATTGACCGCCACCACCCGGCCGATTTCGATACCGAGAAACTCCACAGGCGCATCAACCTTGAGCCCGCGCAAGGCCTGATCGAACCGCAGCGCCAGATACTGCGCTTTGCCGTCAGGCGGGGCGAGGGCGGCGGCCTGATTGGCGAACAGTTCGAAATTCTTGTCGTCGCCGGCCGGCGTGTCGTTGGGGCTGTAGTCCGGCGCGCGGAAAGCGATGCCGCCGACCAGCAAGGTCGACAGCGATTCGGTTTTCACCGCAAAGCCGTTGGCGCCGACATTGATGTCGATGCCGCTGGCGTTCCAGAAGCGGGTGTTTTCGGTGACGTAGGCGTCATTGGGCGAATGCACGAAGACTTCGATATTGACGCCTTTGCCATCCGGGTCCAGCGCGTAGGACACCACCTGGCCGACGGGAATCTTGCGGTAATAAACGGGCGAGCCGATGTCCAGCGAGCCGAGGTCGGTGGTGTGCAGAGTGAAGCGCTTGCCCGGCTCGCCGTAGGTGATCGGCGGCGGATTCTCGAGGCCTTTGAAGTTCTTTGCCCGAGTGTTCGCTTGGCCGATGTCAGCGCCGATATAGTCGCCCGACAGCAGCGTATCGATGCCCGAGACACCGCCGGCACCGATGCGCGGGCGCACCACCCAGAACTGCGAATCCTCGCGGGTGAAGGCTTCGGCCTGTTTGGCCAGTTTGATCGTGGCGTTGACGTTTCTGTGATCGTCGGCCAGTTCGACTTCCGAGACATGGCCGATGACCACGTTGCGGTACCTGACTTCAGTCTTGTTGGCGGTCAGGCCATCGCCGGTCTTGAAGGTGACGGTGATGGTCGGGCCTTCCTGCAGGATGTTGTGGATCACCAGCGAAATGCCCACCAGCACCGCGACGATGGGCACGATCCACACCAGCGAAATGCCGAAACGGCGGGTTTTGATCGGCGCCTGACCGGGTGCTCGCGGCTCGTCGCTGGCTGACGACTTCATCCATGTCCTCCTCAATTATTCGGGCACTGAGCGTCAGAAACGCAAAAGCACTTCATCAATATAGAAGTGCTTGGCGATAGAGCAAATGTGTATAGCTGGCGTGGGACGCGATTGCAGTGCAAGGAGCTACCGAACGCTGCGACCTTTTGATCGAGTTTGGAGCGCTGAGCGTCCCGGGCTGCATTCCCACGCAGAGCGTGGGAACGATCAGTGTAAGCGCCTGTTAACCGAGCATTTCACGCAAGCGATACCAGAACATGCCCAGGGCCAGCAGTGGCGAGCGCAAGGCAGGGCCGCCAGGGAACGTCATGTGCGGCACGCCGCCGAACACGTCCATGCCTTGGCTGTGTCCGGCGTGGATGGCTTCGCCCAACAACTTCGCACACCAATGGGTGACATTGAGGCCATGGCCTGAGTAGCCCTGCGCGTAAAACACGTTCGGATGCTGCTTGAGCCGGCCGACCTGGGGGAAGCGATTGGCGGTGATGCCAATCTTGCCGCCCCACTGATAATCGATGCGCACATCGGCCAGTTGCGGGAACACCTTGAGCATTTTCGGCCGCATATAGGCGGCGATATCCGCCGGATCGCGGCCGGAATAATGACAGGCGCCGCCGAACAGCAAACGTCGATCCGCCGAGAGTCGGTAATAATCCAGCCCGACTTTTTGATCGCACAGCGCCAGGTTCTGTGGAATCAACTGCGCGGCGCGGCTCTCGTCCAACGGCTCGGTGGCGATGATGTAACTGCCGGCGGGCAGCACTTTGCCGCTGAGTTTCGGTTCCAGTTCATCCAGATGCGCGTTGCAGCCGAGCACCAGGCTGCCGGCGCGCACTGAACCCGTGGCGCAACGGACCTCGACAGTCGGGCCATGGAGGATTTCCAGCACCGGGCTGTGCTCGAAGACACGCACGCCCAGCGATGCCGCGAGACGCGCCTCACCTTGCACCAGATCCAGCGGATGCAAATGCCCCGAACCCATGTCGATCAATCCGCCGGCGTACACACCGGCGTCGACCACTTGCTGACGGATCTGCTCCGGGCCGACCAGCCTGGTTTCATGGGCATAGTCGAGTTCGGCGAGGCTGTCCTGTTCCTGCTTGAACGCGGCGAATTGCGCGGCGGTGTTGGCCAATTCGCAAAAGCCCCAACGTAGATCACAGTCGATGGCGTTTCCAGTGATGCGCTGGCGCACCAGCTCCACCGAATCGATGCCGGCGCGCTGCAGATAACGCACGCCGTCCTGGCCGATATAGCGGGCGAACCCCTCAACTTCGTGGCCGATGCCGCGAATCAGCTGACCGCCATTGCGCCCGCTGGCGCCCCAGCCGATGCGCCGCGCCTCGAGCAAAACCACCGACAAGCCGCGCTGCGCCAGTTCAATCGCCGTATTGACGCCGGTGAAGCCGCCGCCTATCACGCAGACGTCGGCAATCAGATCGCCGTCCAGCGCGGGGTAGGGTGTGGTCGCCCGTGCAGAAGCAGCGTAATAGGAACGGGTGTGCTGTGCGCTGTGCTGAGTCATTTGTTCGACTTCACTTTGCTCCACGACCGGGTCATCAGACGCATGATCGCCTGGGGCGGGGTCGAGGAAATGTAGAGTTTGTCGAGCACCGATTGCGGCGGATACACCTCAGGATTGTTGACCAGTTCCTGATCCATGAACGGCTTGGCCGCCGGGTTCGGGTTGGCGTAGCCGACGGTCGCGCTGACCTTGGCGATCACCTGCGGATCGAGCAGGTAATTGATGAAGGCGTGGGCCTCTTTGGCGTTGCTCGCGTCGGCCGGAATCGCCAGCAGATCGAACCACAGGTTGGCGCCTTCCTTGGGAATGGCATAGGCGATATTCACACCGTTCTTGGCTTCCTTGGCCCGGTTGGCGGCCTGGAACACATCGCCGGAATAACCGAACGCGACGCAGATGTCGCCATTGGCCAGGTCCGAGACGTACTTGGAGGAATGGAAATAGGTGATGTACGGGCGAATGCTCAGCAGCTTGGCTTCGGCCTTTTTATAGTCCTCAGGGTTTTCGCTGCGCGGATCCATGCCCATGTAGTTGAGGATGGCCGGGAACACTTCGTCGGCGGAGTCCATCATCGACACGCCGCACTGGCTGAGCTTTTTCAGATTCTCCGGTTCGAACAGCACGGCCCAGGAATCGATGTGGTCGATGCCGAGCACTTGTTTGACCTTGTCGACGTTGTAACCGATGCCGTTGGTGCCCCACAGGTAAGGCACCGAGTGTGCATTGCCGGGATCATTTTTCTCAAGCAATTCAAGCAGTTTCGGGTCCAAGTTCTTCCAGTTTGGTAACTGTGAACGATCGAGCTTCATGAACGCGCCGGCCTTTACCTGACGGGCGAGGAAGTGGTTGGACGGCACTACCACGTCGTAACCGGTCCGGCCGGCGAGGAGTTTGCCTTCAAGGGTTTCATTGGAATCGAAGACGTCGTAGATCACCTTGATCCCGGTCTTGCTCTGGAAGTCAGCGAGGGTGGTTTCGCCAATGTAGTCGGTCCAGTTGTAGACGCTGACCTGGGGCTCGGCTTGGGCTGCTGCGCTGAACAGCACGCTCAGCGCGACGGGAAGTATGGATTTTAATGGACGCATATCGACACCTCTTCTTGTAATGATCGTTCCCACGCTCTGCGTGGGAATGCCGCAACGGACGCTCCGCGTTCGGCTTTGGATGGGACGCAGAGCATCCCGGGATGCGTTCCCACGCGGGAACGTGGGAACGATCAACTGTGCGGCCGTCTTCGCGAGCGGGCTCGCTCCCACAGGGACGGGCGCGCGGTCAGACGCTGAGCAGCAGGAACTCGCGCTCCCACGAGCTGATCACGCGTTTGAAGTTTTCGTGCTCGGCGCGCTTCACTGCCACATACCCGCGGACGAATTTGCTGCCCAGGTACTCAGCGACCTTCGGGCACTCTTCCATCTGCGTCAGGGCTTCTTCGATGGTGATGGGCAGGCGCAGATTGCGCCGTTCGTAGGCCCGGCCTTCGACCGCTGCGCTTGGCTCAATCTTCTCGACCATGCCGATGTAACCGCACAGCAGGCTCGCGGCAATCGCCAGATAAGGGTTGGCGTCGGCGCCGGGCAAACGGTTCTCCACGCGCATCGATTCAGGCCCCGAAGTCGGCACTCGCAGGCCAACCGTGCGGTTCTCCTCGCCCCATTCGACGTTGACCGGTGCCGAGGTGTCCGGCAGGAAGCGGCGGAACGAATTGACGTTGGGCGCGAACATCGGCAGGACTTTCGGGATGTACTTCTGCAGCCCACCGATGTGATGACGGAACAGTTCACTCATGTTGCCCTCGGCATCGGCAAAGATCGGCTTGCCGGTGGCGATCTCGACCACGCTCTGGTGCAGGTGCATGGCGCTGCCCGGCTCGTCGCCGATCGGCTTGGCCATGAATGTCGCAGTGACGTTGTGCTTGAGCGCCGCTTCGCGCAGGGTGCGTTTGAACACGGTGATCTGGTCGGCCAGATCCAGCGCATCGCCGTGGCGGAAGTTGATTTCCATCTGCGCCGGGCCGTCTTCATGGATCAGCGTGTCGAGATCCAGGCCTTGCAGTTCGCACCAGTCGTAGACGTCTTCGAAGAGCGGATCGAATTCGTTGGCGGCATCGATCGAGAATGACTGACGCCCGCTCTCCGCACGGCCCGAACGGCCCAGCGGCGCCTTGAGCGGCAGGTCCGGATCTTCACAACGCTGGGTCAGGTAGAACTCCATTTCCGGCGCGACAATCGGCTTCCAGCCCTTGTCGGTGTAGAGCTGCAGGACTTTCTTCAGCACATTGCGCGGCGACAGTTCGATCGGATTGCCGAACTTGTCGAAGGTGTCGTGGATGACGATGGCAGTCGGCTCGATTGCCCACGGAATGACGTAGACGGCATCGGAAACCGGTTTGCACACCATGTCGATGTCGGCCGGGTCGAGCAGGTCGTAATAGATGTCGTCGTCGACAAAATCCCCGGTTACCGTTTGCAGCAGCACGCTTTCCGGCAGGCGCATGCCGCGCTCATGCAGGAACTTGTTGGTCGGTGCAATCTTGCCGCGGGCGATGCCGGTCAGGTCGCTGACCACACATTCGACTTCGGTAATCTTGTGATCTTTCAGCCAGGTGAACAGCTGATCGAAAGGGGCGTTCATAAAGACCTCGTTATTGGTTTTGTAGACGCCGGGGAGGGCGGGTTTCATCTTCCGCCCCTTCCCCTGTGGCGCGTTGGCGACTATCTTGGGCGCGGCTGGCGATTCCATCTATCCACTTTCCGCAGCACCAAAGCGCACCAAAAGAGTGCGCAAGGTCACCCCATGACAACGTGCAATCCGCTTCAGGTACAAGCGTTCAATACCGCCGACGTGGCCGAGCAAATCCGCGCCACACCGGGCTGGGTCCAGCATTACCAACAGATGTCGCCGGGGCATTTCGCCGGGCAGATTCGTTATCTCGATCTGCAGGGCGTCGAGGTTTACGAGGAGCAGATGAACACCCGGGTCGAGCAGAATTTCAGCGCGCCATCCGGGGCGCTGGCGTTCTGCTTTGATCGCAGCGACAACGCGCTGTACCTGCTCAACGAAGAGAGCCGCAACATCTGGATCACCCCGGAGAACTACCGGGAAATCGCCGTGGTATTTGGTCCGGACTTCGTCCGCGAGCACGGTTTGCAAGTAGCGAAACTCGAAGGGTTGTTCATGGCGCCGCTCAACTGCGGACAGAACGCTCTGTTCAGCGGCTGGTTAAGCTCGATTCTCACGAAGTTATCGCAAGCTGCTGATCCACTTGATAAAGATCGACTGACGCAGCAGTTGCTTGAGGACTGCCTGTTCATCCTTGATAGCGCTCACACCGGTCTGGATCGTGGCGGACTACAGCGGCGCAATGACGAACGCCAAATCATGAAGCGAGTAGGGGAGTGGGCGGCTGATTCGCCGGAAGACACGGTCAATCTGCTCGAACTTTCTCACGTTGCCGGCGTACCGCTGCGCCAGCTGCAACAGGCTTTCAAGGCTTACACCGGGATGACCCCGAGCCACTGGTTGCGCCTCAGGCGGCTGAACAGTGCGCACCGTGAATTGCTCAAGCGCAGGCCTAGCGAAACCACCGTTGCGGAAGTGGCGATGCGCTGGTCGTTCTGGCATCTGGGGCGGTTTTCCAGCAGTTACCACGCGCTGTTCAAGGAGCTGCCGAGCGAAACGCTCAAGCGCTGAACAGAAAAAGGCTTTGTGTCCTTGGCGAAGTTAAATAGAATCAGTCTCATTTGAATCTACCTTCGCGCAGGGTCTCTTGAGATGATTGAAGCCACGTCACCGTCGGAGCAGAGCCTGCAGCAGTTGTATCGCGAGCACCGCGGCTGGCTGGAAACCTGGCTGCGCCGGCGCATGGGCAACGCGTGGGATGCGGCTGACCTGAGTCAGGACACCTTTCTGCGCGTCCTGTGCAACGCACCGCCACTGGCCGAGTTACGCGAGCCGCGCGCGTATTTGCTCACTGTCGGCAAACGCCTGCTGAGCAATTTCTACACGCGACGCCATCTGGAAAAAGCCTACCTCGACGCCTTGGCCCAAATGCCGGAAGCGTGCGCACCGTCGCCGGAACAGCGCTGGTTGCTGCTGGAGACCTTGCAGGCGCTGGATGAATTGCTCGATGGCTTGCCGCGAGCGGTGCGCCGGGCATTTCTTTGGAGTCAACTCGAAGGCCTTGGCTACCGCGAGATCGCCGAGCGCTTGCAAGTTTCTGAACGGACCGTCAAACGTTACATGGCCCAGGCGTACGAGCATTGCCTGCTGGTGGAGCTGTAATGCGCGTTGCCCCCAGCGAGGAAACGCGGGAAGTCGCACGAGCGGCGGCGCAATGGCTGGCCTTGCTTGAATCCGGCGGTGCCAGCGATGAAGATCACGCGCGATTGCAGCATTGGCGTAGCAGCGACAGTCGCCACGAGAACGCTTGGCAGAAAATCCAGCAGCTTCGCCAGCGTTTCGCAGGTTTGCCGCCGACACTGGCCATGGCCACGCTGGACCGGCCGGATCCGGCGCGGCGCGCGGCGCTCAAGCGTGCTTTGGGCGTGGCCGCGCTGGTGCCGGCGGTGTGGTTGATCGGACGCGAACTGCCGCTGGAAGTGTGGCGCGCCGATATGCACACCAGTACCGGTGAGCGGCGCAAAGTGCAATTGGCACAGGGTTCTTCATTGCAACTCAACACCGACAGCGCGGTGAATGTCGATCTGCCTGCACGTCAGTTGACGCTGATTCGTGGGGAAATGGGACTCAGCGTGGCGGGCGATGCGGCCTTTATCGTCAACGCGCCTTATGGGCGGATGATCGTCAATCACAGCGACATCTCGGTGCGCCTCAATGCACGCAATTGCCAGGTCTGCGTGCTGCGCGGTTCGGTGCAATTGCAGCCGCTGCACGGCCCGGCGCTGGTATTGAAGCAGGGCCAGCAAGTCAGCCTGCAAGCTTCGGGCGCGGGAGCGATGACGGCGTTCGATGCATTGATGCCGGGTTGGCGCGACGGCGTGCTGATGGCGCAAAACCAGCCGCTGGGTGATTTCCTTCGCGAGCTGAGTCGCTACCGCTCGGGTGTGTTGCGCTGGGATCCGGCGCTGGAATCGCTGCGCATCACCGGCAGTTTCCGCCTCGACGATACCGATCAAGTGCTCGCACTGCTGGCAGCCAGTTTGCCCGTCGACGTGCAAACGCGAACGCGATTTTGGGTGTCACTGGTACCGCGTGCAGAAAAAACTGGCTGAAGCCTGTCCCTTTTTTTCGCCTCGCTGGTCATTCCAGGCAAGTGAACAAAATCGAGAGCTTCTTCCAATGCCCGCAGTATTTCCAGGTCGTTTGCGTCCGTTGTTGCAGTTGAGCCTTTTGCTGAGCCTGAGTGCCAGCCCCGTGTTGATCCAATCGAGCTGGGCCGACGACGGCAGCCGCCGCAGTTATCAGGTGCCGGCCGGTAGCCTGAGTGCGGCGCTGACGCGTTTCGCCGGTCTCGCCGGGGTCAATCTGTCGGTGGATCCGGCACTGGTCAGCGGCCGCAACAGCAATGGTTTGTCCGGTGAATATGGCGTGGAGGAGGGGTTCAGCCGGTTGTTGCTGGGCTCTGGTTTGCAGCTGCAGCCGGTCGGCGATCAGGCTTATACGCTGGTGCCTGCGGCAGAAGGCAGCACCTTGCAGCTTGCGCCTACCTCGATTCTTGGCGCGAGCGACTCGGCGGATGCCGACGTGTTTGCCGGCGGTCAGGTCGCACGGCGTGGCTCGCAAGGGCTGCTGGGCTCCAGGGATTTTATGGAAACCCCGTTCAGCATGACCACTTACACCAGCGAAACGGTGAAAAACCAACAGGCGCGCACGCTGGGCGACCTGATCGGCAGCGACCCTTCGGTGCGCGCAACCAACCCGGCCGGTGGTCGCTACGAGCAATTCACCATCCGTGGTTTCAGCCTGTTCAACAGCGACGTTTCCTACAACGGCCTTTACGGTGTCTTGCCGACGTACACCATCGACATGGAGATGGCTGATCGCGTCGACATCCTCAAGGGCCCAAGCCAATTGATCAACGGGATTTCGCCACGGGGCAGTGTAGGAGGGGGGATCAACGTCGTGCCGAAACGCGCGACCGACAAGCCGATTACCTCGCTGACGGCCAATTACGCCTCGAACAACCAGGTCGGCGGCGCGGTGGATGTCGGTCGGCGCTTTGGCGAAGACAATCAGTTCGGGGTGCGCTTCAACGGGGTTAAACAGTCCGGGGATACCGAATGGGATCATCAGAGTGTCGATCGCGACATGGCAGTAGTCGGTCTGGATTTCCGTGGTGAACGCTTGCGACTTTCCACCGATATCGGCCACACCGAGCGCGACACCGACGCACCGCAAGAACGCGTGCAAGTCGCCGCCAATGCCAAGGTGCCGAACGCCAATGATGTGCGCGACAACTATGCGCAACCCTGGAGCCAGGCGCGCACCAAAGACACGTTCGGCACGGTCAACGGCGAGTTCGATGTCAGCGATTCGGTGATGCTGTATGGCGGCGTCGGCGCACGCAAAAGCAATCACGACTTCTTGCGCCATGCTGTTTCGGTGACCAACGATGCCGGTGACTTTAGCGTCCAGCCGCGAGATTTCACCCGCGACGAAAACGTTCGTACGGCTACCGCTGGGGTGCGTAACTGGTTCCAGACCGGGCCGGTCAGCCATGAGGTGAACCTGGCGGCCAACTACTTTTATATGGACTTCGAAAACGGCGGCGCCCGTTACGCGGCCGGGCGCAGTAATCTCTACGACCCGGTGGAAATCGCCAGACCCGGCACGCCGACCCGCAATGACGCCAAGGTCTACACAGAGAACCGCTTCAGCGGCGTGGCCTTGTCCGACACGCTCGGTTTCTTCGACGATCGCCTGTTGCTGACTTTGGGCGCGCGCTGGCAGCGGGTCAAAGTCGATGACTGGAGCGACGGCATCAAGGGCGACACGGCTTACGATGAGGAAAAAGTCTCGCCGTCGGGCGGAATTCTGTTCAAGGCAACCGACAAACTTTCGCTGTACGCCAACTACATGGAGGGTCTGAGCCAAGGCAAGATCGCGCCATCAACGTCAATCAACGAAGACGAAATCTTCCCGCCATTCATCAGCCGCCAGGTCGAAGTCGGCGCCAAGTACGACGCGGGCGCATACGCGCTGACGGCAGCGGTGTTCCGCATTAAACAACCGGCGTACGAAACCAACGCCACCACGCGAGTCTTCGGCCCAAACGGCAAGCGCGAGAACAACGGCGTGGAACTGAGCGTGTTCGGCGAACCGCTCAAAGGCTTCAGGTTGCTCGGCGGTGTGATGTACATCGATAGCGAACTGAGCCAGACCACCAACGGCACGTTCGACGGCAATCGCGCACCGGCGACACCCAAATACAACGTCAACCTTGGCGCGGAGTGGGATGTGCCAAACGTGCAGGGGCTGACCCTGACCAGTCGCGGGATTTACTCGAGTTCGCAGTATCTGGATCAGTCGAATGACAAAGAAATCGACTCCTGGGAACGGTTCGACGTAGGCACACGCTATGCTTTCAAGCTGGATGAGAAGACCATTACCTTGCGCGCCAACGTCGAAAACGTGCTGGATAAACGCTATTGGAGTTCGGCGGGTGCATCGGATGACAGTGAGCCGGGGTTGACGCTTTCGACGCCGCGAACCTATCTGCTGTCGGCAACGGTGGATTTTTAGTGGAGTAGGGGAAAATCGTCGAATGTCGCCAAAAATACGTTAACTCCACTAAATGACCGTTTAGTTGAGCTAACGAAGAATATTGCGATAACGGTGGGAAAGGCGATGATTCAGCGCGAGCCGGAGGCCACCAACATGCTTTTTCGTTATGGCCGATAACGCAATAGGGTCTAAAAAACTGTTATCTCTTACAGTTTTAAAATTGCTCTGAGTCACGAAGGATGGAGGCTGTGTAATAAGCACATTCCTCCAAAGAGAAACGCCATGACAACGTTCAGCGATGCCCAACTCTTGAATCTGACTCCAGAGCAATTGACGCAATTAACACCGGACCAACTGGCACGGCGACAGGATTTAATCGACAGACAACGGGCGGAGCAGCGTGCTGCGTCCGAACAGCGGATTATGCCCGCACCGACGCCTATTAAGCCGAGAAGTGGCTTGTAATTCTCCACAAGAGGGATCAACGCATCTCAACCAAATCAGAAATCCCGATACGGTAGTAGCGGGATTTTTCCATTCGAAGAATCGGATAGGGAAATCTTTGACACCGGACGTAGAGGTTCAAAAGAAGAAGCACCTTTTAACGTTTCAGTGGATTCGATTGTGTGGGCAATCACGCCAATCTCGAAACATCTTGTTACGTGTAATGTATATTATGTTAAATCATGGATGGGAACGGCCTCAGGCTTTATGTCAGCCTTTCGTAATTACTGGACGGAATGTCTTTATGGAAAGCTTGAGCAACGCCTTCTGCACTGCCCACACGCAGACCTTCAACGTATCGATTGGCGGTAGCGATGACAGCGTGGTACTCGGAGGTTGGTACCGCCTTGATGTTCTTTGACATGGTTCTCTCCTTTCATTGGGCGACGTAAAACACACGTCGCCAAACGCGCTCAAATGCTCAAGTGGTCGGATGGGTGTGGTAAATCTTGCTGACGATCGTCCACTTGCCTTCTGCCTTCAGCAGATTGAAGAAGTCGGTGAATCGATATCCCGATACATTGTCAGTATCAACGCGCGCACTGGCGGCAGTGCCTACGATGTCGATGCGAACGATCGCGGCTTTGGCCTCGGGAGATGGGCGGAAAGAGTTGTCGATGACGTCGTACAGATTCTGGATCGCGCCGCCGACGAGCTTGTCGCCGTCGACGCCAAACATAGTTGCTTGCTCGTTGAACGCGGGCTTCATCACAGTGCTGTCAGCCTTGGCACCACCTTCGTTGTACTGACTCAGAACAGCAACGATCGCGTTGTATTCCTGGACGTAAGTTGGATTGCTCATGATGTACTCCTGGTTGCATGTTGCCGGTGACCCTTTTGGTCACTCGGGCACGGAAAACTCAAACGACAATTACCAATCCTGGCGCGTCGGCGAGATGATCAAATCGTTGACGGTGACATTTTCCGGTTGGTTGAGCGCGTATATCACTGCGCGGGCAATATCGTCCGGCGCAATGGCAATCCGGTTCAGCTCTTGGGCAGCCTTACGCCCTTCAGGATCACTGACCTTGTCCGCCCAGCCGGTATTGATCACGCCCGGGCTGACGGTGTTGACGCGGATGCCATGCTGCACGCCCAACTCCTTTCGCATGGATTCGGTCATGGCCTGGACGAAAAACTTGGTAGCGCTGTAAACACCCGCCGCCGGGCCGACCTGGTGACCTGCAACGGAGTCCATGTTGAGAATCTGCCCGGTTTTCTGTTCGAGCATGAATGGCAACACAGCAGCAGTAGTGTTGAGGTAGCCCTTGATGTTCACATCGATCATCTTTTCCCAATCCTGCACGGCCAGATCGACCCAGTTGGAAAAAAGCATCAGGCCGGCGTTGTTGACCAGGATGTCCACTGCGCCATAGGTGTCTTGTGCAAACTTCGCGAGCGCTTTGGTTTGATCCAGATGGGTAACGTCTGTGGTGAAAGCGACCACGTCGCTCCCGGCCTCACGCAGCTCGGCAACAAACGATTCCAACCCGCTCTGATCGAGTGCCGCTGCCACGACGCGAGCGCCATGCGCGGCCAACGCGCGGGTGGTGGCAGCACCAATGCCGGAAGACGCGCCAGTGACGATGGCAACCTTGTTTTGCAGATAATTCATATTTGAGTACCTCTTGTGCGGCGAAATTTTTTCGCGACGAAGCCTCCCCGCGCCGAACTGACGCAAAGGGAATCTCCAATTAATTGGAGTTGGCCGTTGGCCAATCGATGTAGCCCTTGGCGCCTCCGCCGTAATAACTCTCGCGCGGCGCTATGCTCAGCTCGAGACCCCGACGCAGGCGCTCTACCAAATCGGGGTTGGCAATGAACAACCGACCAAACGCCACGGCATCAATCCGCCCTTGCGCCCTGCGCTCCAGCGCCATTTCCAGGTCATAGTTGTTGTTGCCAATGTACGAACCTTCGAACTGCGCACTCAGCGCGTCCAGATCCACCCCTTCAGGAACGGTACGAGAGGTGGCTGTCGCGCCTTCGACGAAATGCAGATAGGCCAAATTGAATCTGTTCAACTGTTGAATGAGGTGACCGTAGGTCGCCATGACGTTGCTGTCTGGAGGCGTGTTACCTGCATCAGGAGTTACGGGTGAAAGGCGGATGCCGACCCGATCACTGCCCCAAATTGCTACCACGGCTTCGGTGACTTCAAGTGTCAGTCGTGTCCGATTTTCGATGGAGCCACCGTACCGGTCAGTCCGGTGGTTGGTGGAATCACGCAGGAACTGATCGAGCAGATAGCTGTTGGCAGAATGGACTTCAACGCCATCAAAACCGGCGCGTTTTGCATTTTCTGCCGCATGCCTGTACTGCTCGATGATCCCCGGGATCTCTGAAGTCTCAAGCGCCCGAGGCATGGACACTTCGACCATGCCATTGTTGGTATAGGTCGTACCTTCGGCCTTGATTGCTGAGGGCGCGACCGGCGCTTCGCCGTTTGGCTGCAACTCAACGCTGGAGAAGCGACCTACGTGCCATAACTGGCTGACGATTTTCCCGCCGGCCGCATGCACTGCGTCAGTGACTTTTTTCCAGCCTGCCACCTGCTCCTCGGACCAGATACCGGGCGTCATGGCATAGCCACGCCCCTGAGCAGAAATGTTCGTGGCCTCGGCGATGATCAGGCCCGCGCTGGCCCGCTGGGCATAATAAGTGGCATGCATTTCGTTCGGCACGCCGTCGTCAGCCATTCGACTGCGAGTCACTGGCGCCATGACAATTCGGTTAGCCAGTTGCATCGCCCCCATCGTCATGGGGGAAAACAGGTCGGTGTCTGCGGCAATATCAATCATAAAAACTCCAAATGAATAGACCGGTCGTCTAGTTGAAAACTTAAAAAAAACCGCCCCTATGCCAGCAGGCGCTTGCTTGTGATCAGTCCGGTCGGCTAGTGACCTTGCTCAGTATCGGATGAACGACTAGACGCTAGACGCTGGTTGAGCCCGCGCAGGTTCCAGTTGCACCCTTTCCCACTTCGCAATCACCAGCGGTGCGATGGCATTACCCAGCACATTCAGCGTAGTGGTGCCGCTGTCGATGATCCTGAAAATGCCGGCAATCAACGCCACGCCTTCCAGTGGCAATCCGGCAGACGCCAATGTCGCGGACAAAATGATGATGGCAAAACCCGGCACCCCTGCCGCGCCCTTCGAAGTCAGCACCATCGTTACCACTAACAGAATCTGCTGCGATAACGTCAGATCGATGCCATAGAGCTGCGCCACGAAAATCGTCGCCACACCGAGAAAAATCGATGCGCCATCCAGGTTGAACGCATAACCCACCGGCACCACAAAACTGACGATCCGACGCGGTACACCGTAGTTCTCCAATCGCGTCATCAACTGCGGCATGACGGCGGCTGACGCGGCACTCGAAAACGCCAGAATCAGCTCATTGCGAAAGTACCGGATCAACTTGAAAATGTTTTCTCCAATCAAATAGCAAATGCCGCCGAGTATCACCAACGCGAAAACTATCAGCGCCAAATACACCACCCCTATTAGCTTGAGCAACGGCAACAATGAGGCGAAACCAAACGTCGCCACGGTCGCGCCGATCATTCCAAACACACCGATCGGTGCGTAGGCCATGACGATTGAAACAACCTTGAACATCGCATCGGAAAGGCTCTGAATCATCGCAATGAAAGGTGCGCTTTTGTCTTCGGGTAAAGCATTCAATGCCAGGCCCAGCAACACTGCAAAAAACAGTACTGACAGCAACTTCGCTTCTGACATGGCAACCAGCACATTGTCAGGGACGATGTTCTGCAAGATGACTAATGCGCCTTTGGACGGTTCCAGAGCGATCGATGCGGTACCGTGCGAAATACCGGAAATGTCGGTGCCCGTACCCGGCTCGAAGACGTTGGCGAAACATAAGCCGATGACAATGGCCAAGGCCGTAATTGCAAAAAAGTAGCCCAGCGATTTTATCCCCATGCGGCCAAACGATTTGTTATCGCCACCGCCTGCGATGCCCAGAATCATGCAACAGAACACAATCGGTACAACCACCATCTTCATCATCTTGATGAAGATATCTCCGAGCGGTTTGAGGATCTCCGAACTCACCCATGTCTGATAATGCGGATGCGTATTGAAGTACCAACCGACAAGCACGCCAAGCAACAGCCCGGCAACGATTTGCCACACCAAGGGAATACGTTTCATGTCTAGCCTTTTTGTTGGAGTGAAAGGTCTGCGTCTATTCGCAGTTGCTAGAGTCATGAGCTTCCAGCTCATTTGAGATCAAATGGCACAACGCCGTTGTGCCATGGCTGTTGTTACTTGGCGAAGAGCTGGCTCATATCCTTGAAAGCCTTGAACTCAAGAGCGTTGCCGCACGGATCAAACAAAAACATGGTGGCTTGCTCGCCCACTTGGCCTTTGAAACGAATGTACGGCTCAATCACGAATTCAGTACCAAACGACTTCAGACGTTCGGCCAGTGCTTCCCACTGTTCCCAACCTAAAATGATGCCGAAGTGCGGAACTGGAACATCGTGTCCGTCAACTGGATTGCTATGCACGCTTTCCTGCGAAGCGGTTTTTGGATGTTCGTGAATCACCAGTTGGTGACCATAAAAATCGAAATCTACCCACTGCGTGCTGGAGCGCCCTTCTTCAAGACCAAAAACCTCACCGTAAAAGGTGCGAGCTGCAGCCAGGTCGTAAACAGGGATTGCGAGGTGGAATGGCGAGAGGCTCATCAGTACTCCAAATATTTTTGTTGGTTGGCGAACATTTCCACCGTCATTGACTCTCTGGATTAAGCCGTTTGCCGGGGATGGGAAACATCGTAGGACGGGAAGCCAAACATAAAAAACAATATATATTTCTTAGAAACACAATTAATATTTGTGAATGATCAAAGAACTGAAGACACTCATTGCTGTGGCGCGGGAAGGCACATTCGCCGCTGCTGGCAACAAGATCGGCCTGACTCAGGCTGCTGTGAGCGCGCAAATCCAGCGCCTGGAAGCCGAGCTCGGATTCGAAATTTTCGACAGGAAAGGACGCTCTGCCCATCTCAACAAAATGGGCCACCAGATACTTCTGCAGGCGCAGGAGCTGCTGAGACTTTATGACAATCTGGGCTCTACAGCGCCGGGCGAGCCTCCCAGCGTGCTGGTCAACATCGGTGCGATCGCGTCCGTGCAGCGCTCCTATTTGCCCGATGCGCTTGCGAAGTTTCACAAACAGTGTCCGCAGTGCCGCACACGTGTCATCCCAGGCCTTTCAATGGAGATGGTGAACCTCGTCGACGCCGGCGAGATCGACATGGCCGTCATCATTCGCCCGCCCTTCTCCCTCCAAAGTGACCTGCGCTGGACGACATTGGCGCTAGAGCCCTACCGACTGATCGTGCCACGTGACCTAGAGGGAGAAGACTGGTCGGAACTGCTGTCCAGCCAGCCATTCATTCGCTATGACCGATCATCCTTCGGCGGCAGGCAGGTCGATCGTTTCCTGCGGCAGATGCATTTCACCTTGCAGGAAGTTTGCGAACTGGATGAACTGGAGGCCATCATCAAGCTGGTTGAAAAAGGTGTAGGCATAGCGCTGGTGCCACAGACGGAATTCCAGCAGGAATGGCCCGCAGGCGTACGAGCGATCGATTTGGGACAACACACCTTTCACCGGGATATCGGGCTGGTGCATAGGTCTCGACAGAGTTTTACGGAGCCTGTGCGAATTTTGGCTCAGCTTATTAGTGATCAGGTAACAGCAATCTCCAAATAAGAGCCTCAAAAAAAGGCCCTAATAGGGCCCTTTTTCACTCAATCACCAAATCACTTGCTCAGCCAAGATTCAACTGTCAAAGCGCCGTGCTTTTGGCCATAGGTCATAGCCATTGATCACCAACTGCTTTGGCGCAAGCTCCTTAAGATAGTGATCCATGGACTCGTAGATCGAGTAGCGTCCGCACATGCTGTCACCCGTCGAATTGTCGTGCCTCTGAGATTGACCGCAAGCGAACCAAATCGTTAACTGTATGTACGTACAGTTAATCTCCTAAGGCTTGCATCATGAGCATCACCCTCCTCGGCCCACTCGCTACTGGCGGTAAGAAGCTGCCACTTTATTCATCCAAGGTACCGGCGGGCTTCCCCTCTCCTGCGGCTGATCATATCGAAAAGCACATTTCCCTGGATGAGCTGTTCGATATCCGGGCGCCGCACGTGTACCTGGTAAAGATTGATGGAGACAGCATGCAAGGCGCGGGTATCTATTCCGGGGATATGGTGATCGTCGATCGGAGCATAGAGGCGGTCAGTGGCGATATCGTTATCGCCGCGTTGAATTCGGAACCGTTCTGCAAGCGCCTGCTTCTGCGCGAGAACGCCGTGATGCTTGTGTCAGAGAACCCAAGATATCCGGCGAGACATGTCATGGAAGGCGATGAGCTTGTGATCTGGGGCGTGGTGAAATACAGCGTGCGCGATCATGACAACACGTGAGCCTGTCTTCGCCCTGATCGACTGCAACTCGTTTTACGCGAACTGCGAGCGAGTCTTTAGACCGGACCTCGCCAAGACACCTATTGTAGTGCTGTCCAACAACGACGGCTGTGTGATCGCGCGTAGCTACGACGCCAAGCCTTTCGTGAAGATGGGCCAGCCGTACTTCCAGATCAAAGACCATCTACGCCAGCATGGAGTGGTGGCATTCAGCAGCAATTACGCTCTGTACGGCGACATGAGCGAGCGCGTCATGACGATCATCGAATCGATGGTGCCGGCACTTGAGGTCTACAGCATTGATGAAGCATTTGCTGATTTGACTGGCATGCCTGGAGATCTGTCCGCGTTCGGCAGGCACATGCGCTCCACCCTTCTCAAGCGCACAGGCATTCCAGTCGGGGTGGGTATTGCCGGCACCAAGACGCTGGCGAAGCTCGCAAACCATACCGCCAAAAGGCTGCTGGATATCACCGGCGGTGTGGTCGATCTCTGCGATCCGTTCAAACGGGACTGGACGCTGCGCAACACCGATGTCGGCGAAGTCTGGGGCATTGGCAAGCGGATGAAGGCTCACCTGGAAACGATGGGCATTAAGACCGCGATGGACTTGGCAAAAGCCGATCCGTGGATGCTTCGCCAGAAATTCAGCGTGGTGATCGAGAAGACTGCTCGCGAGCTGGCCGGTACACCATGTCTAGAACTAGGGGAAGCTGACCCACCGAAGCAGGAGATTTGCTGCAGCAGAATGTTCGGTATGCGGCTGACACAAATCGAGCCAATCAAGGAGGCCGTCGCCACCTATACCCAGCGTGCGGCGGAAAAACTCCGAGTGCAAAACTCGCTGTGCAAGAAGATCCGCGTGAGCATACGCACCGGCATGTTCAATCCCGAAGAAGCGAAATATGCGAATGGCGCCTTGGTGGAGTTGCCGTACCCGACCAACGACGTGCGGCTGATGACGAAGGCTGCGACCGAAGCGGTCAATCGTCTCTTCCGTCCCGGCTACAAATACAGCAAGGCGGAAGTGCTGCTGATGGATTTGCGACAACCCGGCGAATTCACCGATGACCTGTTCGCCCATTCGCAACCCGTGATAGCGGACAAGGTGATGAGCGTTCTGGATGAGATAAATGGCCGCTGGGGAAAGGGAGTGCTGCGTTTAGCCAGCGTGCCTGCCGCCCCTGATTGGGCAATGCGTCGGGAGCTGATGAGTCAGAGTTACACGACGAAGCTAGATCAGCTGTGGACGGTCAGAGCCAAGTAGCGACTACAAGATGGGCATACAGCGCCGCAGAAACGAGCAGCCTTGAACGGCTGCTTACGGCCAAAGCGGACACTAGGCGATTGCCGTCGCTGGCCATTCCTTAGCGGATCTACATTGGCGTTATTGTGAGCAGATGGCTAACGAAGCGTCACAGCTGATCAAGGTCTTTAGTAGCCTTACTGAACGCTTCGGTCATACCGTCGATCAACTCCCATTGCTCTTGCTCAGCACCCTGAGACGCTGGTATTGCTTGATCCAAAGAAAGATTCCCCCACCCAGGACGCTAGTCGCCCCTGTGAGAACAAACCACCGTGGGTACGAGATAGGGTCTGTAGCCCATCTTCCGGTTGATGCCCATACCTCAGTACCTGGGCGCCTACGATGGCAACCCCGCCCACTTGAATCCTCTAGTGCCCAAGGAATCGGCAAAGCGCTACGTCGAATAGATGGGAGGTAACGCCAAAGTGCTTGAAGCCGCCCGCGTGGCCTACGACAAGGGCGAATACCGCTGGGTCGCCGAGCTGCTGGATCAGGCCGTGCTCGCCAAACCCGACGACACGGCCGCCAAGGAGTTGCTGGCCTGCGCATTCGAGCAAATGGGCTATCAGGCGGAGTCGGCGACCTGGCGCAACAGCTACCTGACCGCGGCCATGGAGCTGCGCAACGGCCCGCCGATTAAGGGCGTGAAACAACCACACTGATCTGTAAAAAATCCATGGAATAGACTAGCGCTGTCGGCTGACGGCCGACAGCGCACCAGCGCAAATTCGATGCATCATTGATCTTTCGCCCCGCACCCAGTAAAAAACTGTCTTCCCTTTCCGCCCTTGCAAGGAGCTGCGGATGCTTGAGCTCACCACGCAACGCCTGGACCTGCGCACGATGGTCGAATCCGACTGGCCGCTGTTCCTCAGGCTGCATTCGGAGCCGCAAACCATGCAGTATGTGTTCGGTGAAATCGCCGAGGACCAGGTGCGCAAAGGCTTCGAGCATCGGCTTCCGGCCTGGGGGCCGCAGTCGGATCACTGGTTGTGTCTGGTGGTGATCGACAGGGCCAGCGGGCAGGAACTGGGTGTGACCGGATTCCGCATCCTCTCGCCGGGGCATGCCGAGGTGGGTTGCCTGCTGTTGCCCGAGCATCAGGGCAAAGGCTTTGGCACCGAGTCGCGGCAGGCGATCATCGACTATGCCGCGGACATCGGCCTGGACTCGTTGGAGTCGACCGTGACCGACGGTAATATCGCGTCATGCAAGGTATTGGAGAAATGCGGTTTTGTATTCGAGCGCCGCGTGCCGCAGGCCTATCAGATTGGAGATCGGTGGTTTGACGACCTGATCTACCGCTATCAAATCAGCTGACCGGTTTTATCAGCGACCGCCAAGGAGGCCCTCCTCGTGAACCCTTATCAGTGCTTGCCACCCCGCGCTTTCTGGCGCACCGCCGTGGCTGACAAGCCCGCGCTGAACATCGATCAACTGTGGACGCCACAATTCGAGATCGGCAACAAGGACGCCATCGTCACCGCCGGCTCGTGTTTCGCCCAGCACATCGGCCGGGCGCTGGGCGAACGCGGCATGAACTGGCTGGATGCCGAACCGGCCCCGCCCGGACTGCCCGAAACCGACTGCAAGGCCCGTAATTATGGGGTTTTCTCGTTTCGCACCGGCAATCTGTACACTCCGGCGATGCTGTGCCAATGGCTGGAATGGGCGCTCGGCGTGAGCCTGCCACCCGACGAAACCTGGGCCCATGACGGGCGTTTCTTCGACCCGTTCCGCCCCGCCGTGGAACCCGACGGCTTTGCCAGCGAGGACGCACTGTTCACCTCGCGCGAAGCCACCCTCGATGCCATCCGCACCGCCCTGCGCCGCGCCAAAGTGTTCGTGTTCACCCTGGGCCTGACCGAAGCCTGGCAGAACCGCCAGACCGGTCTGGTGTATCCCGTGTGCCCCGGCACCGTGCGCGGCACCTTCGATCCGCAGTTGCACTGCTTCTGCAACTTCGGCTTCATGGACACCTATGGCGACATGGTCAGGGCGCTTGAATTGATGCGTTCGATCAACCCGCAACTGCGTCTGCTGCTCACCGTGTCGCCGGTGCCCCTGACGGCAACCGCCACGGGCGAGCATGTGTTGAGCGCCACCACCTATTCCAAATCAGTCTTGCGCGCCGTTGCCGGGCAGCTGTGTGAAGACCTGCACGACGTCGACTATTTCCCCTCCTACGAAATCATCACCGGCACACCTTTCAAGGGCGCGTTCTACCAACCCAACCAGCGGGAGGTCACGCCTGAAGGCGTGGCATTTGTCATGCGACAGTTTTTCGCCGGGCTCGATGCGGTTCAACCGCTGCAGGCGCCGACCAGCGTTGCCTCCACTTGCGTGTCCAGTGAGGAGCTTGTCTGTGAAGACGCCGTGCTCGATTACTACGCCTAGGTTTCTGCTGCTGGGCGATTCCCATGCCGGGGTCATCGGCAAGGCGGCGCAGGCCCGCGAGTTGCCTTTGAGTGGCGGCCCACTGGGCACCGGCCGGGATTTCGCGGTGGATTTTTTCAGCCTGACCCGTCATGACGTGGTGTTTCGGGACGTCGAGATGGAGCGCCTGTATCGTCAGGCCCTTGAGCCATTCGAAGTACCGCAACTGGCGAAGGTCGGGGTGCCGCTGGTGAGTACCATCGGGCTGAGCCTGCACTATCTCGCCACCGCGCCGAACTGGACCTGCTACCAGACGCCGGACGGCGAATTCGACGAAGGTTTTCTCACCGGGCCGCTGTTCGAGTCCATCATCGACACCTTGTCCCGGCCTGCGCTGGCGTTCTATGAACAGGCCCGGGCGCTGAACCTCAAGGTCTTCGCCGTGCTGCCGCCGCAGCGGGTGCCGGAGCTGTCCGACCCACGCGTGTTCATGGCCGCGCAGGCGCTGCTGATCGAGCGCCTGCAAGGACTCGGCATCGAGCTGATCGACGTGCGCGCAATGGCGAATGATGAGCTGGGTTTTCAGCTTCCGGCGTACTGCGAGGTGGATGACCCGTTGCACGGGAATCTGGCGTTCGGCGAGTTGATCGTCGAGCAACTGCTCAAACAAGGTCTGTGAATGAGCGATGGGAACGGCGCCCGCTCCCACCCATTTTTTAGACTCAAGCCTTGGGCTGCGTCCCCAGAATCGTCACCCGCTCGCCATACCGCGAGTGCGGAAAATAATCCCAGACCGCATGGTGCTGTGTGCAGCGGTTGTCCCAGAACACCAGGCTGTTCGGCGCCCAGCGCACGCGACAGCTGACGACCGGTTCGCGGGCGACCAGGTCAAACAGCATGTTCAACAGTACCTGGCTTTCACCGTCAGACAGCTGGACGATGTGCGAGGTGAACCCGGAATTGACGAACAGCGACTTGCGCCCGGTTTCCGGGTGGCGAACCACCACCGGGTGTTCGGTTTTCGGCAGATTGGCCGGCGCCTCATAGCCCTTCCACGGAATCGCACCGTCATGGATCGCGGTCAATCCGCCGAGAAACTGCTGCATCGTCGGCGACAGCATTTCCAGCGCCAGGTGCATGTTGGCGAACAGCGTGTCTCCACCGGTGCCGATGGCCGGGGTTTCCTTGACGTACAGCATCGAGCCCATGGACGGCGCCAGATCGGCGGTGCCGTCGGTGTGCCAGGTTTCGCCGGCAACGTAGCGCGATTGCGCATTGGCGCGGATCACCACCAGCTCCGGGTCATCGCCGTCGATGTCTTCCACCGGCAGGGCCCGCAGCTCACCGAACAACCGGCCAAACGCCTTGTGTTCGTCGACCGTCAGGTGCTGATCGCGGAACACCACCACGTGGTTCTCCAGAAAGGCCCGGCGGATTTCCGTGAGCTGCTCGTCGCTCAGCGGCTGCGAAAGATCGACGCCGCCGATCTCGGCGCCGATGATCGGCGTGATCCGCTCGATCGTGATGTGCTGATACGGCGCGCGCCGTTCGGCGGCGATGCGCTCGATTGCCTTGAGTGCCAACTGATCCATGTTCCCTCACCTTTTTTATTGGAACGACACCGATGATTGCTCGTGCAGCGAACGCGGGCGCATGTCAATCCAGTGTTCGTTGATGTAATCCAGGCAGACCTGGCGTTCGCCACGCATCCCCGCCTCGTTCCAGCCGCTGGCCATCGGCTTGCCCGCCGGCCACAGGGAATACTGACCCTGGGCGTTGATCACCACATCGAATTGCAGGTGTGCGTCATTCATGTCGTTCTCCTGTTGAACGGGATTGCAGCGTGGCCAGACTCCGGTCGAGCCCGGCGGCGAGATGGTTGAATACGGCATGTCGCTGTTCGTCGCTCGAAGCGCAGGCCCCGACGTAAACCCGCACGGACGCCCCGCAGACCTGAGCGCAGGTGTCTGCATCGTCGTCCGCAAAGGCCCGGGCCGACACTTCGGCGTTGGCGCTGGCATGAGCTTGGGCAAACGCGGTGGCAGCGGCCTCGGTATTGAGTTGTGCGTAATACCCGGCGAACGCCTCGGCACCGCCGAAGTGCTCGGAAATCGTGGCGCTGTTGGCCGGTGCGCGGCCGTAGGTCATCGCACTGGCGTGGGCCTTGGCGTACGCCGCGTCGTAGGCGTAGGCCTTGCGGTACAGCGCCAGCAACACCGGTTTGAGCGTGGCCCGCCACTCGCCCTGACGCCCGATCACGCCGAGCGCCGCGCGCTGATGCAGGCTTTTCAACACGAGCAGCGCCTGCTGATGTTCCGGCAAGGCTTCGCAGAGCATCGGCATGACCACGTCGGCCTGCCAGAGATGAAACAGCTGGAACGGCACCTGACCCCGCAATTGCCTCAAGCGCAAGGCCGCGTTCGAATCGGCTTCGCACAACACCTTGGTCAAGGCCAGCCACCATCGCGGCATCGCGATCGGATCATTCATGGCGCAGGCTCATCCGTACCGATCGCCTCGGCCAGCAGCCGCGCCCAGCGGCCCACCACGATGCCGTAGTGATCGGTGTCGAGGGTTTGCCAGCTGCGCAACTGCGGCAGCAAGGCCTGCCAATTGCGTTGCAGGTCGTCCGGGTTCCAGGCGTTGCCCAGCCCGTAAGGATTGGCCTGCCCGGCGATGAACAGCCGCACCGCCGTGTTCGCAAGCGCCGGCGGCTGGAAGTCGAGCATGCTGGTCATGTTGTTGCGACAGCACACCGTCAGCCGTTGCAGATACGCCTGACGTTCCTCGGCCATGTCCTGCCCTTGAACCTCCGGCCAGCGCTGGGCGAACTCGCGTTGGAACACCTGCTCGATCGTCTGTTCGTCGATGCCGGCCAGTTCCGCACCGGCATCCGGCGCGGGCGGGTCGATCAGGTATAACAACGGTTGCCTGAATCCGTCAGCCTGGGCCTGATAACACAGCGCCTGCGCCACCCATGCACCAAATGACCAGCCTGCCAGGCGCCAAGTGCTGCCGTGCGGAAGGTGGGCCTTGATCGCCGCCTGATACCGGCGTGCACGTTCGTCCACGCTGATGTTCGGCAACTGCGGCACACGCAGCGCCGGGTCGGCGATCACGCACACGCCCAACTCCGCCGGCAATGCCGACACCAGTTCCCGATAGGCCTGAACATCGCCGCCCACCGGGTGGATCAGGTACAGCCAATCGCGGCCGGCACCGGCATGCCATTGATCAATCCGCACCGCGTCGTGCCAGTCGTGCGGTGCAGCGAGGGGCGCCTCTTCAACCGTGGCGGTCGACACCATCCCGAGCACTTCGCTCAGGCTGACCTTGTGGCTGAATTGCGACAGCTGGAATACCTCACCAGTGGCCGCTTGCAGTTCGTCGATCAGGTCGAGCAGCGTCAGCGAATCCGCGCCCAGGTCGTACAGTGAATCGTCGTCCTCCAGTTCGGCCACACCGAGCCACTTGCACAAACACTCACGCAGGCGCGTCGACAAATCCACGCCCTTCGGTGCCTCGACCACTGCGGCCACGGCACCATGGCGAACCGGATAGAACCGCCGCGCCGTGTCGATGCCAGTGGTCGAGATCAGTAGCTGCGGCAACTGCGTCGCCATCGCCAGATCGAACACCCGACAGCCCTCTTCGGCGGACAGACCAACCGTCAGATGCTCCAGGTGCGCGGTGTCTGCGCTGTTGCTGGTGGTGGCCATGCCGATGTCGCGCCAGATGTCCCAGTTGATCTCCAGGCGCAGGCACGCGTCGGTCGCGTTCGGGCGATAGTGAGTGAAGCCGTCGAGCACCCCGCTGGCCGCTGCGTAGTCCAGATGCCCCGCGCCGCCAAACAGCGCTGACATCGACGAGCAGTACAGGACAAAATCCGGCGTCAGGTGCTCGATCAAGGCCTCGACCGCCAGCATACCGCGGGTCTTGGCGGCCATGGCCTCGGCCATTTGCCGAGCATCGCGGTGACGAATCAGACTGCCTGCACCGACGCCCGCTGCATGAATCACCCCGCTCACACGACCGTAACGAACGGCCAGTTGATCGAGTACCTGCGGCCAGCGCGGCAGGTCGGCGATGTCTGCTTTGATGCAGTCGATCCGCAAAGCGTAAGCCGCCAGAGACGCCGGCAATTGCCCCTGACGCGAGAGCAGCACCACCCGGCGTGCAGGTGCCTGCAGCAGGTGTTCGCACAAGGTTCGGCCGATCCCGCCGCTGCCGCCCAGTACCAGGAACGTACCGTCTTCCGGCAGAAGCCCTGATGTCGTTGCTGGGCCGGTCAATGGCTGAGGCATTAGACGTGGCTGCCAGAGATAACCATCGCGCACCGCCATTCGCCGAGGCAATGAGACCGGATCGACACACAACGCTGCCAACTCGCCCGCGTGCGCTCCGAGGCGTGAAGACGGCCAGTCCAGCCAGTGGCAACGCACCGGGTATTCCTGCGGCACCACTTCAGTGATGCCGGCCAGCGCTGCCAGTTCGGGCCGTTGAACCTCGCCGTCCACCGGGCATGCCTGCCACGACATCAACCACAACCGCAGACGGGTCGTGCGCGGGGTTTGCCCCCAGGCCTGCATCAGCGCACTGACCGTGTCCAGACAGGCCCACTGCGCCAGATCCAGCGATTGCTCGTTGACTGCACCAGACACCGCCAGTGGCAAGGCATGCAGCCAGTCGAGCTCGCCGAGTGCAGGTTCTGCGACCTCAGTGAGCAAACGGCTCAGGGCCTCAGTGTCCAGCGGATCAAGCTCGAAACTGTCTGCGCTCAGGCGTTTGAAACCGTTGCCGGTGCGCACTTGAATCACGCGTCGATACACGGCGTTGAGGCTCGCCAGCAATGTCGATTCGGGCGCGTCATGGCTGCACAGAATCAGCACCTCACGGGTTCCGGCCGTCGCTGTCGCGCTCAGGCGCCGGGTGCGCACCCACTGTCGCTGGTGGAACCAGTCCGCCAGCGGTTGTCGCTCCGGGGTTGGCGCATCAGGTTGAAGCGCTACAGGTGGCTGGAAACGATACGGCTGAAGATCGAATGTCGACGGCGGCAAATCCCAGGGCGGCGGTGCCGAGCGTTGTGGCCACTGGATGTTCGCGCCTTCGTACCAAGCTTCCAGCAGCTCCTGCGGCGATTGATTACCGGCGATCAACGACGCGCCCGAGGCCGCGATTTCCTTGATCGCTGTCGGCTGCAAGGGAATGTCGTCACCCGGCCGGCACACTATCGCGAAGCGCCAGCGCAACTGCCGGCGACCTGACTGCAAGTGCCGTAGCAACGCAGTCTGCTGTTCCGGGTACGCGTGCAGGTATTCGCGAATCGCCGCGATATCGCGCAGCAACTCCGCCCGGCTGTGCGCTGAAATCATCAGCAGCGGCAACGTTTCCTCAACAGTTTCCTGCGCCGTAGGTGCAGCACCAACGATGACGTGCGCGTTGGTCCCGCCGATCCCGAAACTGCTGACACCGGCCAGTCGTCGCCGCCCTTGCGGCCATGGCCGGGACGTGGTCGGCACATAGAACGGCGAATGCTCAAGATCGATCTGCGGGTTGATCCGGCCAAAACCCAGGTTCGGTGGCAGTACGCCATGGAACACCGCGAGGCTGGCGCGAATCAGCCCGACCACGCCCGCCGCCGCACCCAGATGACCGATCTGGCTTTTCACCGAGGCCAGCGCGCATTGGCCGGCCGGCGCATCGCCGAACGCCTTGGTTAACGCCGCGACCTCGATCGGATCGCCGAGCAAGGTGCCGGTGCCGTGGGCCTCTACGTAGCCGATGTCGGCGCCGGTTAACCCGGCACGGCGCAAGGCATCGCGGATGACCGCGCTCTGCCCGGCCACCGACGGCGCGGTGTAACTCATTTTGGCCCGGCCATCATTGTTCAACGCCGATCCTTCGACCAGCGCGTAAATCCGGTCGCCATCGGCCCGCGCCTTGGCCAGCGGTTTGAGCACCACTACGCCGTAGCCGCTGGCGCCAAGGGTGCCGCTGGCGTCGTCGCTGAACGGACGACACAAACCGTCGGCGGAGAAAATGTGCTGCGAGCGGTGCCGGTAGCCCTCGGTCAGCGTCGGGTCGATCAGCACCCCGGCCGCGAGCATCACGTCGCTGTCGCCCTGACGCAGCATCGAACTGGCCAGGTGCACGGCGATCAGCGAGCTGCCGCAAGCAGCCTGCACGCTCAGGGCCGGGCCGTTGAGGTCCAAGTGATACGCGGCTTTGGTCGCCAGAAAATCCTTGTCGTGATGCAGCGCCAGCTGGAAGCCGTCGGGCAAATCGTCGTCTGCGGTTTCACGCAGCATTTGCTGGAAGTAAGTGGTTTCGCCGCAACTGGCGATCAGGCCGATGCGCGGGCCATTCGCCGACGGGACGATGGCCGCGTGTTGCAGGGCCTGAACGCACGCCATCAGCAGATGCCGCTGTTGCGGGTCCATCAGGCGCGCTTCCTGGCGGCTGATGCCGAAGTACTCAGCATCGAAATCGAGCATGCCCGCCAGTTGACTGCGGGCGCCGACCAGCCCCTCGTCAGCGGCAAAGTGCTCAATGCCCAGCCGATTGCCTTGCACCATCGCCCAGAACTCGGACAGGTTCTGCGCCCCGGCCACATTGACCGACATACCGATGATCGCCATCGGCTGATGGTCTGCATCGGTCTGCCGTACACGCTCGGCCACGGCCACCGGCGCGGTCGACAGATGCGCCGCCAGACGTCGCACCGTGACGTATTCGAACAGGTCGGCCATCGTCACCTTGTGCGGCAGCTCTTGGACGTAACGGCCATGCAAACGCATCAATCCGAGGCTGGTGGCGCCGGCCTCGAAGAAGGTCTGCTCCGGTTCGATGTCCCGTCCGATCACGGCCTGGAACAACTCGCTGAGTTGCCGTTCCAGCGCGGTCAATTGAACAACCGGTGTTGGCGTGCTGCGCCGCTCCAGGGCCTCGCCAACATTCGGCAAGGCCTTGCGGTCGATCTTGCCGCTCGGCGTGCGTGGCCAGAGGTCGATCCGCCGGTATTCATCGATTCGCACATGGGCCGGCAGCAGTTGCCCGACCTGACGATCCAGCTCTCCGGATGTCGCAGGTTCGCCCTCGAGCTGCAGCCAGGCGATCAGCCGTGGCGGATCGGCCTGCACCGCCACCACCGCGTTGACCACTTCCGGCACCTGCATCAGCGCCGACTCGATCTGGCCCAGTTCCAAACGATGGCCGCTGAGTTTGATCTGCTGATCGTCACGTCCCAGATAATGCAGGCAGCCGTGGGCATCGGCCCACGCCAGATCGCCGGTGCGGTAGTACAAACGGCCGTCTGCCAGCTCGACAAACCGCGCAGCGTTCAACACGGGATCAGCCAGGTAGCACCGGGCAACCATTGGCCCGGCCACCAGCAGGTAGCCACGGCAGCCGGTGGGCACCGGGCGGTCATGCTCATCGACCAGCAGCAGCCGCGCATTGCCAACGGCATGGCCGATCGGCGCGCGCAACGACCAGTTCCGCGCCACGGACGGCAGGCGCAAGGCGCTGACCACGTGAGTTTCGGTCGGGCCGTAATGGTTGAACAGCGAGGCGTGCGGCATGCCGCCGAACCAGTTGCGCAGCGCATCGGTGCACAGCAGTTGCTCCCCGGCCGTGATCACCTCGCGCAACGCCGTAGGGTAAATGCCCCGGGCCACGGCGGTTTGCGCCAGATGCTGCAAGGCCACGTACGGTAGAAACAGGCGCTCGATCCGCGCCTCGACCATGTACTCCAGCAATGCCTCGGCGTCCTGACGCCAGCGCGGCGTGATCAGGTGATAGCACCCGCCGCCGCACAGGGTGCTGAAAATCTCCTGAAACGACACATCGAACGACAGCATCGAGTACTGCAGGGTTACCGCTTTCGCCGGCAACTGGCCTTCGGTGCGCTGCCATTGCAGCAGGTTGCACAGGGTGCGCTCAGACACTTGCACACCTTTGGGCGTGCCGGTCGTTCCGGAGGTGAACAGCGTGTACAGCGGCCGTTCGCCGGCGTGGCGTCGACGTTCGAACGTTGCGGCATTGGCGCTCAGATCGACCCGATGGGTGGCGAATCGTCCGGCGTTCAGGTCATCTAGCGCTGACTTCGTCATATCGCTGAACAGCACGCAATGCGGTTGCGCCTGTTCCAGCACCTGGCGCTGGATCGCCACCGGATAGGCAGGATCCAGCGGCACCGCCGTCAGATTGAGTTTGGCCAGGGCCAGCAAGGCGACGATGTGTTCCACCGAGGCATCGAGGAACAGCACGACATGCAACGGCGCGTTCCCGACGGGCAACGGATGGCACTCGATCAGGTTTGCCGTCAGCGCATCGGCCAGCGCATTCAGTTCGCTGTAGGTAAGGCGCCGCTGGCCTTGAACCAGCGCAACCGCCTCCGGCGTGCAATGCACTTGATGCTCGAACCCGTCCGCCAGTGTGTTGAACGGCAGCGCAGTCCGAGGGCCCTCACTGGCCGGGGGCAAACCACGTCGATACGGACCGAGCAAATCGTTGAGGTTGGCCGCCGGGGTTTCCAACAACAGGTCCAGGCCTCGGCGAAACAGCGCATTCACTGCGCGCATCTGTTCGCCATCAAAGTAGCTGCACTGATATTCCCACCAGCATTCCAATTGCGACCCGCTGCCCACCATCAACAGCGTCAGCGGGCACTTGGCGTGCAAGTGCTCGTTAAATTGCAGCGTCGCGTGCAGGTTAGAATCGGCCAGCGCTGCGTAATCGGTGTTCTCCAGCACGAACATGAAATCGAACAGTAACGGGCTCGAGGACAGCCGCAGGTCTTCCACCAGATCCGCCAGCGCCACGTCCTGCAACGCCAGCACCTCGCGCACCGTGGCGGTCTGCTTGCGCAACTGTTCATCCAGGGTCGATGCCTGCTCGACGGCGGTCGGGATCAGCACGGTGTTGGCAAACATGCCGACCGTGTCTTCGAACTCCGCCAATGGCCGGTTGGACACCGGACTGGCGATCCGTGGCCGTTCGCACCCGGTCAGGGCGTACAGGCTCCAGGCGAAGACGCTGAACAGCACTTCGAAACGAGTCAGCCGTTGTTGGGTGCAAAAGCGTTCCAGGGCCGCGCTGCGCAGGGTGCCCAAAGGCTCCCGGTGCAACCGGGCGTCCGGGCTGATTTCGCGCATTGGCATCAATGCAGGCGGCGGTTCTTCCTGACGGCGATGCAACTCGGCGAGGGCGCGGCGCTGGTCACGATAATGCGGATCGACGTTCCACTGGCGCTGCCACTGGCCAAACTCCAGCGTCGTCAAGCGGGCCGCGGGTTGCAGGCTGTCGCGGCCTTGCAGGACATCGCTGTAAAGCTGCGCCAGGTCATCGAACAGCAGGTTCACAGACCAACCATCGACGATGATGTGATGCAGGTTCAGCAACAGCCGGCAGCTGCCATCGGCGAACGGTAACAGCCAAGCCTGAAACAGCTTCGGGGTGGTCAGGTCGAACGGCGCGGCGAACACCAGGTCGGCGAAGGCCTGCCAGTTGTCCTCGGTGAACTGCCCGAGCGCAAAGATGCGACAGGTCGAGCCCTGCTCGGCGATAACCTGGTCCAGTCCATCGACACCCGCCACGAATGCCGTGCGCAACCCCGGATGACGCTGCACCAGACGCCCCAAAGCCTCGGCCAATGCCGCGACTTCGACACCTGGCGCCAGATTCAGAATCAGCGGCACGCTGTAGGCGGTCGAGGTCGGCGAGCGTTGTTGCAACAGCCACAGGCGGCGCTGTTCGGCGGTGGCCGGTAAGCGTTTTGCGCGACTGATCGCAGGCGCGGGTGGGTAGATCGACGCGCCGTTCGTTTCACCGCTCAGCTGTACGGCCAATGACGAGAAAGGCTCGTTGAGCAACGTATCGATCGCGATTTCGCGCTGCCAGCGGACACGGATCGCCGAACGCAGGCGCATCGCCTTGAGCGAGTCGCCGCCACAGCCCAGCCAATCGTCCTGCGCACTCAGAGCGGGTTGGCTGAGCAGCGAACGGGCCTGACTCAGCAGCCAATCCAGCGCCGGTGATGCGTTTTCGTTATCCGTAGCCGTCAGGACTGGGTGCCACGGACTCGAACCTTGGGCCAGCAAGCTATCACGATCGATCTTGCCGTTGGCCGTCAACGGCAGGCGCTCCAGCAGGAACAGCTGGTTAGGCCGCATGTAAGGCGGCAGTTGTGCCCGCAGATGGTTTTCGAAAGCGTGATAGTCCAGAGCCCGGCGAGGCACGATGAACGCCAGCAACTGATGATCTTCCGCCGCCTGCCGCCGGGTGCAGACATACACCTGCGCCACACCCGGATGCTCCAGGATCCGTTGCTCCACCTCCCCTGGCTCGATCCGGAAACCCCGGATCTTCACCTGCCGGTCGACCCGCCCCAGGTACTCGATCAAGCCTTCGGCATTGCGCCGCACCAGATCGCCGGTGCGGTAATGCACCTGCGCGCCACCGTCGAGGTCGGGTAAACGGACGAACTGGCGGGCGGTTTCCTCGGGCCGGTTGCGGTAGCCACGGGCGACACCGCTGCCACTCAAATACAGCTCGCCGACCTCGCCTGCCGACACCGGGCGTTGCTGCTCATCCAACACCTGCACGCCGGTATCCGGCAACGGCCGGCCAATGGGCGCCGAGTCACCGGCAAAATCGCGGCTGATCGGCCAGCACAGGGCAAACGTGGTGCATTCGGTGGGGCCGTAGACGTTGAAGATCCGGCAGCGGCTCTCAGGATTGGCCCGGTACCACCCGCGCACGGCGGCGGCGCTGATCTGCTCACCGCCGATCAGCACCTGACGCATGCTGGAAAAGCACGACGGCCACTGGGCAATCATCGTGTTGAACAGCGACACGGTCATGAACAGGTTGTCGACCTGCGTGCGCTCCAGCACCTCGGCCAGTCGACGCGCATCCAGCACGTCCTCGTCAGCGATCAGGACGCAGCAACCGCCGTTGAGCAGCGGCGCCCACAGTTCAAAACTGCACGCATCGAATGCCGGGTTGGACAGGCAGGCAAACCGGTCCGTCGGGCGAATCTCGATGTAGCCGTCGGTGGACGCCAGCCGCAGCAAGCCGCGCTCGCCAACCTCAACCGCTTTCGGCGTGCCGGTGGTGCCCGAGGTGTAGAACAGGAACATCACCTCGGCGAAATCGTCGGCCAGTGTTTGCGGCGCAGCGTCCGGCTGATCGAGCAAGGCCTCGACGCTGGTTTGCCACAGTGAAGGCGACCACACCGATTCTTCATTCAGGGTAATCAGGCCGACACACGCCGCATCCGCCAGCATCAGTTCCCGGCGTTGGCGCGGGCTGGCCCGGTCCAGCGGCACCACTACCGCGCCAACTTTCAACGCGCCGATAATCGCCGCCAACCATTGCCAGCATCGCGGCGTACACAGCGCCAGCGACTGGCCGGGCTCGACGCCGCGCGCCAGCAACCCTCGGGCGATGCGTTCGCTGGCGCTGGCCAGTTGGGCGTAAGTCAGCCTGACCGATTGATCGATAACCGCCGGGGCTTGCGGATTGCGCGCCACTTGCTCGGCAAAACGCGCGAGCAACGGCCTGTCATTGGACGCACTCATTATTTCGCCTCCTGCGCGTCGAAGCGTTGCAGCTCCCGACGGATGATTTGCGAGACCCGGTGGATTTCCGCGCTTTCGAGCATGTCCCAGTGCCCGCCGCTGACCAGTTTCGCCAGATAGCCGCTGCCCGCGCGGCGACGCCAGAAGCCGCGCAGTTCATGCAACTGATGGCGGCTGAAATCTTCCCGCGCCTGGATCAGCACCACACGACCGGCGCGCGGCGCGCACTCATAAGCAGCCATGGCCAGCCGGTTGTGGTTGTAGATGTTGAAATAGCGCTCGACCTGGGCGTCTTCGATGCCGGGGTACATGCCGTTGAAGCGCACCAGTTTGTCGCGAAACTCGGCCATGTCCACGGTGCCGATCTGCTCGCGGAAACAGGGGTCGTCGCTACCCTGGGTGTCAAGCAGCACCACCGTCACCTGACGACGCCCCGCCGCCGTCAACCGTCGCGCCATTTCATAGGCTACGAGGCCGCCGAACGATAACCCGGTGAGGATCAGCGGTTGCTGTGTCAGCGGCTCAATCTGGCGCAAGTAGGCCTCGGCCATCGCTTCGACCGTCGGCTCGGTGCTCTCCCCCGGATTCAGCCCCGGCGATTGCACGCCGTAGACGCCGGTTGTATCCGGCAGCACCTTGGCCAGCGATAGGTAGCAGAACGCCGTGCCGCCCGCCGGGTGAATGCACACCACGTTGTGCTGGCCGCTGCCGCGTCGGAATTCGATCAGGTTGCTCAGGGCCAGCGCCGGGTTGGCCCCGACCCGCAGCCAGCCGCCCAGCGCTTCGATGGTCGGGTAGCTGAGCACCACGCGCACCGGCACTTCGACCGCGAACTGCTGGCTGATTTCATGGGCCATTTTGATTGCGGCGATGGAGGTGCCGCCGACATTGAAAAAGTTGTCGCGGATGCCGATCTGCGGCGCCAGCAACAGGCTTTTCCAGATCTGGTACAACGCCAGTTCGATGTGATCGCGCGGGCTGCTCAGGTTGACCTGGCGGTTGGTCATCTCTTCATCCGCCAATGCTGTCAGCGCGGTTCGGTCGACCTTGCCGTTGGCGGTCAGTGGCAGCGCGTCGAGCCACAGGTAGCTGCCGGGGATCACCGCTCTGGGCAGTGTCGTCGCCAGATGGGCGTGCACCGCTGCTTCGTCCACGGTCTCGGTCACCACGCAACAGGCCACCAGCCGCTGATCCTGCGCTGCTTCGCCGACCATCAGCACCACGGCGCTGCGAATGCCGGGAAACGCTTCGAGCCGGGCCTCGATCTCGCCCAGTTCCAGACGCACGCCGCGCAACTTGACCTGAAAGTCGTTGCGACCGAGAAATTCCAGTTGACCGTCCGGGCGATAACGCGCCAGATCGCCGCTGCGATAGAGCCGATCGCCTGTCACAAACGGATTGTCGATAAAGCGCTCGGCACTGAGCTGCTTCAGTCCCAGATAGCCGCGAGCCACGCCCACGCCGCCAATGTGCAGATGCCCGGTCACGCCCACCGGCACCGGCTGGTCGCGGTCATCAAGCACGTAAAAACGGTTATTGGAAATCGGCCGGCCGATCGGCAGCTGCCGGGCCGGCACCTCGGCGCCAGGTTCCAGGGTCCAGATGCTGTTGATCACCGTGGTTTCGGTCGGGCCATAGACGTTGTGCAACCGCGCGTGGGGCAGGCGCTCCTGAAAGCGCCGGGCCAGAGCCGGTGGCAGTTCACCGCCGCCGCTGAACACGTCAGTCAGCGACGCACACTGGCTGACCTCGTCGACCTCCAGAAACAGCTGTAGCATCGCCGGCACGAACACCAGCGCCGTGACCTTCCGTTCGCGCACCTCGCGCGCCAGATACGCTGGTTCGTAATGCCCGCCGGGCCGCGCGATCACCAGCCGCCCGCCAGTTGCCAGCGGCCAGAACGTCTCCCACGCCGAGGCATCGAAACCGAACGGAATCTTGTGCAGCATCGCCCCCGCTTCGCCGCAGACCTGCAAACACCACAGCAGCAGGTTGCTCAGGCCACGGTGGGCGACCATCGCCCCCTTGGGCAAACCGGTGGTGCCCGAGGTGTAGATCACGTAGGCGAGGTGGTCAGGGGTGACGCCGACATGGCGCGGATCAAGATCGTCCGCCGGCAATGACGCCCAACTCGCGGCATCTTTTTCGAGGTCGAGAATCGGCGCTTCCCAGGTCGAGCCTTGCACGGCTTGCCCCAGGATACCGTGCGCCGAGCCGAGGGTCAGCAGCACCGCCGGTGTGCTGTCACCGAGCATATGGCTCAGGCGCCCCAGGGGATAATCCGGATCCAGCGGCACGTAGGCGCCGCCGGCCTTGAGCACTGCCAGCAACGCGACCGGCAACTCCAGCGAGCGCTCGATGCACACCGCCACGCGCACATCCGGGCCGACGCCCAAGTTGCGCAAGTGCCGCGCCAGGCGGTTGGCCCGGGCATTGAGTTCGGCGTAGTCAAGCGACTCATCCTCGAACACAACTGCGCAGGCCTGAGGGTTGCTCGCCGCCTGCGATTCGACCAGTTGATGCACGCAGGGCGCCGCTTGCGTCAGTGGCGCGGCGCGGTTGAAGTCCACCAGCATCTGCTGACGCTCCGCCTCGTTCATCAACGGCAACGCATTGATCGGTTGCTTGGCGTCGGCGGCGATCTGCTCGAGCAGGTGGCGGTAGTGCCCGCTCAGGCGTTCGATGGTCGCAACGTCGTAGAGGTCGGTGTTGTATTCCACCAGCAAGTCCAGTCGCCCTGCCCGCTCGACCCATTCGAATGCCAGATCGAACTTGGCCGTGGCACTGCTGGTGCCGTAAGGCGCCAGTTCCAGAGCGGGCATCTGCACCGCGTTGCCCGGGGTGTTCTGCAGCACCAGCATCACCTGGAACAATGGTGAGTGACCGGCATCGCGCGGCGGGTTGACGGCCTCGACCACGCGGTCGAACGGCACGTCCTGATGGGCGTGGACGTCGAACATCTGCCCCCGCACCTCACGCAGCAGTTCAGCGAAGGTCTGCTGCGGATTCAGGCGCTGACGCAGCACCAGCGTATTGACGAAGTGACCGATCAGCGGCTCGATTTCCGGGCGATTGCGATTGGCGAACGGCGTGCCGATGCACAGATCCTGCTGACCGCTGTGGCGCCACAGCAGCACCGCCAATGCGCCCAGCAACACGTTGAACAGCGTGCCCTGGGTCTGCCGGGCCAGCGCGGTGAGTTCACGCAAGGTGCCGCCATCGACGGACGTACTGAACGTGGACCCGACAAAGCGCTGCACCAGCGGCCGCGGCCGGTCGGCGGGCAAGGTCGATAGCAGCGGCGCGTCGTCCAGGGTGCGGCGCCAGTAATCGAGCTGCGCGTCCAGCGCCGCACCACCCACCCGCTGTTGCTGCCAGCACGCGTAGTCGGCGTATTGCACCGGCAACGGCGCAAGCGTCGAGGTTTCGCCACGCAGATAATCGCCGTACAGCGTGGCGACTTCATGCAGGATCACACCCATCGACCAGCCGTCGGCGATGATGTGATGCACGCTGTACAGCCACAGGTATTCATCGTCGGCCACGTGCAGTAACGACGCCCGCAGCAAAGGGCCTGCGGCCAGATCGAACGGCGCCCGGGCATCCTGTTCGACGGCGATTCGCACTTGCTGCTCGCGCTCGTCGGCAGGCAATTGGCGCAGATCGGTCACCGACAACGACAGCGGCATCGACGAATGCACCATCTGACGCGGTTCACCGTCCACGCTGCAAAACGTCGTGCGCAGGACTTCGTGGCGGGCCACCAGTTGGTTGAGCGCCCGCTCCAGCTGCGCGACGTCCAACTGTCCTTTCAGCGTTACCGCCGTCGGCACGTTGTAGAACGGGTTGCCGGGTTCCAGTTGATCAAGAAACCACAGTTGCCGTTGCGAAAACGACAATGGCCAGGCCCCGTGCGCACTTGCTCGGCGGGGAATTACCGCGTCGTCTTGCCCGCCGAGCAAGGCGATCAGTTCCTGTTTGTGACGCTTGAGCGCCTGGGTCAGTTCTTCGGTGAGAAACCCGCGCGGCGCCTTGCAGCGCAGCCTGTCACGGTCAACCTCGAGCACCACGCCATGGCGAGCGAACAACGCCAGCAATTGATCGGCATTCATACTTCGAATTCCTCCATGTCTTCATTGTCCAGGCTGGCGGTCACAGGCTCGATGGCAAACGCCTCGACTGGCGCGTGGTGTCGTTCATCGGCCGTGCGCAGGCCGCCGATCATCGAGTAGATCAATTCATGGCTCGGCCCGAGGTCGAACAGCGTGGTCAGTTGCTGTTCTTCGACCGAGCCGATGCCGCACAGGCCCAGGCCCTGCTCGACGGCGGTCATGCTCAGCAACTGGGCCATGGCGCCGCTTTCGATGTGGCAGAAGTCGCGGCTGCGCTCGCCGTACAACGGACGAATCGCCGCCATGTCGGCGATGAAGAACAGCGCGAACGCGGCGTTCTCGTAGACCGGACGGTTGACGAAATAGTCGTAGGTGTCCGGGTCGAGCGCTCCGCTCTGGAGCGCCAGCAGACGATGCTGGCGGGGATCGTAGTAATACGCGCCGCCGGGCACGCCGAGCACGCGATCCGGCTTGACGTAGAGGTACGCCTGAATCGGGTACAGCCCGCCCGCCGACGGGAACTGGTATTTCACCTCGCCATCGAGTTGCCCTTGGGCCAACGCCGCCAGTACGTGCGCGAAGGCCCGGGTGGCGATCGGTTGCCGATCGTATTGACGCACCGAGCGGTAATTGCTCAACCGTCGGGCGAAGGCCGGGTCTTGCGGCAGGTCCAGCGCCAGCGCCGGCAGGGTCTGAGCGAAGTCGCGGCGTCCACGCTGTTCGGCCTTGAACTGCGCCCGCTGCTGGGGATCTTCGATGATGTCCTGTACGAGATCCGAGGCCTGCTGCACCTTGCCGAGCACATCCTGTCGCGCCCGGTTCTGGCGGTACATGCCAAGCAGATGCAGCAACGTCGGTTGGGCCAGCAGTTGCGCCACGTGCGGGCGGAACTGCAAGGCGCCGGACAAGGCGTTGCTGATCCTGACGATATCGATCGACGTTGCGCCGAGGTTCAGCAGATTGGCGTTGGCGGCAATGGAATCGCGCTTGAGCACGTCCTGCACGATTGCCACCAGCCGTTGCTCCTGCGGGCCATCGACTTCGATCGCCGGTCCTTGCTCCTCGATCTGCTCCGGTTCCGGCAGGCGTTTCTTGTCGACTTTGCCGTTGGACGACAACGGCCACGCCTCAACAAAGGTGAACGACGGCGGAATCATGTAGGCCGGCAGTTTGTCGCTCAAGTACGCGCTCAAATCGTTGGCCTGCAACGCCGGATCGGCCTTGAGCACGTAACCCGCCAGACGCTTCTCGCCCAGCGCGCTGCCCAGAATCCGCACCACCGCGCTCTGCACGCCGGGATGGCGATTGAGCGCGGCTTCGATTTCGCCCAGCTCGATGCGATAACCCTGAACCTTGACCTGATTGTCTTCGCGGCCGAGGAATTCGATGTTGCCGTCCGGCAGCAAGCGCCCCAGGTCGCCGGTGCGATACAGGCGCTCGCCGGTCAGTGGATGATCAAAGAAACTGCCGGCGCTGAGCTTGTCATCGCGCCAGTAACCTTTCGCCAGACCGATACCGCCGATGTACAGCTGCCCCGCGACCCAGGTCGGGCGCACCTGCAGCGTTTCATCCAGCACGTAGAAGCGCTGATGATCGAGAGCCTTGCCGTAGGGAATGCTGCGCCACGCCGGGTCGACATGCTGCACCGGGTAACAGATCGACCAGATCGACGCTTCGGTGGCACCGCCCAGGCTGATCAACTGCAAATCCGCCTGCAAGGCCCAGGCCCGCTCGGGCAGAGTCAATGGAATCCAGTCACCGGACAGCATCGCCACCCGCAGGCTGGCGGGCAACGCGCCGCCCTCGCCCTCGACGTACTCGACCAGCATGCCGAGCAGCGCCGGGACCGAGTTCCACACGCTGACCTGGTGACGTTCGATCAACGCCAGCCAGTGCGCCGGATCCAGTGACAGTTGCGGTTCGAGGATGACCACCGCCGCGCCCACGGCGAGGGTGCCGAAGAAGTCATAGACCGACAGGTCGAAGCTCAGCGACGAGATCGCCAATACGCGGTCGTTCGGGCCGACGGCGAAGCGTCGGTTGATGTCGAGCAAGGTATTGACCGCACCGCGATGATCGATCACCACGCCTTTGGGCTGGCCGGTGGAGCCCGAGGTATAGATCACGTAAGCCAGGTCGCTTTCGTTCACCTGTACCGGTTGCAGTGGCTGTACATCGTATGAGACTTCATCGGTCACCGCGATGGCCGTGACTTGCACCGGCCATTCGATTTTGTCGAGCAGCGCGGGTTGGGTCAGGGCCAGACTTGCCTCGGCCCGCTCCAGAATATGCCGCAGCCGTTCCGCCGGCTGAGTCGGCTCGATGGGCAGATAAGCGCCGCCGGCATACAGAGTCGCCAGGGTCGCGACCACTTGCTCCCAACCACGCTCCATCACCACCGCGACCAAGCGGTTCGGCAGCACGCCTTGCGCTTGCAGACGGGCGCCGAGTTGCCGCGCCTCGTTGCGTAGCTGGGCGTACGTCAGCTGTCGCTCACCGATTACCGCCAGTGCATCCGGTGTGGCGAGGGCCTGACGTTCGAACAAGTCGTGCATCAACGGCAGCGTGTGCTGGTTGTCGACCGGTGCCGGCAAGCGTGCCTGCGGCAACAATTGCGGCGTGTTTGCGCCCCAGGCTGCCGGCTCGCACAGGCTGTCGAGCAGCGTGTTATAGGCGACGAACATCTGCTCGATCATCCCTTGCGGGAACAGTTCGTCGATGCTGTCCCAGTTAAACAGCAGCCGTCCTTCCAGCTCCAGCAACGTGTGGTCGAGCCACACCTGCGGGGTCTGGGTGATGCTGTGCATGTGCCTGGCATTCAACGCGTCGGCGAGATTGAACTCGGCCAGTTCCGGCGCTGCTTCCGACAGTGTGCTGTTGAACACGATCGGCATCGCCGTCTGCTGCACGCCCCGGGCCTGGGACAATTCGCGCAGTACTCGGACACCGCTGACCACCGAATGGTCGATATCGCGCCACAGTTGCGCCTGCACCGCGCGGGCCTTATCGGTGAAACTCTGCGAACCGTCGATGCCGACTTCCAGCAGCACCAGCGAGGTGAAGTCGCCGATGATTTCGTCTACATCGGGATGAAGCGGCATGCGGTTGAACAGCGGCAGGCTCAGGGTGAAACGCGGCGTGCGGCTCCAGAGTGCCAGCACTTCGCTGAACGCGGTCAGCAGCATCACCGACGGCGTCACGGCAAACTGTTTAGCTACGGCTTTGAGCTGCGACCACTGCGTCGCCGACATGTCGCGGTCGCGGCGGGTGAAGTGCGGGTTGGCGATGCTTTCCGGCTGGCGCACCAACGGCAGGTCCGGAGCCGGGGCCAGAGTGGTCACCCGCTCACGCCAGTAGCTCAGCGCCTGCTCGTAGCGGCGGCCATCGCGCAACTGTTGTTCGGCCAGCACATAGTCGCGGAAAGTCAGGCCCGGTTCCGCCAGTTCCAGCGTCGGATCGACATAGAACGCCATGAGTTCGCGGGCGAGAATCTGCGTGCTCGCCGCGTCGACGATCAGCGCGTCGAGGCTGATGTGCAAATGGGTGATGCCGTCGTCGAGCAACGACAGGCTGAACTCGAACAGCGGCCAGCGACTGGCGTCCAGCACCTGGTGGGACTGGCGTTCGCGGGTCGCCTCAAGGGTGCGTTGCGCTACATCAGCGGGCAACCCGCGCAGGTCGCTGCGCGGCATATGGTAGGTCGGCACCTGCCCCAGTACCTGTTGCGTACCGTTGCTGAGGAACACCACGCGCAGCATGTCGTGGCGCTGGATCATGCGGTTCAGCGCACGCTCGAAACGCTCGGCGTCGAATTCGGGAATGCGCAATTCTTCGTAGCCGTGGGCACTGACGCCGCCCAGACTGACCGTGGCCTCGCGACCGAACCAGTAGGCTTGCTGGATATCGGTAAGAGGGAACGGTTCATGTCGATTGCCGCGATCCGGCTCGAGCTGGATGAATGCCGGTTCAACGCTTTGCTCTTCACGCGACACCTGCGCCGCCAGATCCAGCAACACCGGGGTCTGGAACAGGCTGCTCAGGGACAGTTGCGCGCCCATGCGCTGGTTGATCGCGTAGATCATCCGCGTTGCCAGCAGCGAGTGGCCGCCGAGGTCGAAGAAGTTGTCGTGGATGCCGACCCTTTCGCACTTGAGCACTTCGGCCCAAATCTCGGCCATCTGACGCTCAATGTCATTGCGCGGCGCCTCGTAAGTCGCCCCGGCACTGCGTTCCGGCGCTGGCAGCGCCTGGCGGTCGAGCTTGCCGTTGCGGGTCAGCGGCAATTGCGACAGGCGAACCCAGGCACTCGGGATCATGTGTTCGGGCAACTGGCGTTGCAGTTCGGCGCGCAGGCATTCAGGGCGCGCGGTGCCGACCACATAGGCCACCAGACGCTTGTCCCCGGCCACGTCCTCACGCAGCAACACGGCGGCTTCCTGTACGCCGGGTTGTTGATGCAACAGGCTGTCGATCTCGCCGAGCTCGATGCGGAAACCGCGCAATTTCACCTGCTGGTCGATGCGTCCCAGGTATTGCACGTTGCCGTCGGCCTGGAACTTCGCGAGGTCGCCGCTGCGGTACATCCGCCCGCCCGGCTCGGCACTGAACGGGTCCGGCAGGAAGCGTTCGGCGGTCAGGTCCGGGCGGTTCAGATAGCCACGGGCCAGGCAAGCGCCAGCGATGTACAACTCGCCTGCCACGCCGGTCGGCACGGGATTCAGATATTCGTCCAGCACGTACAGCCGCGCATTGGCGATGGGGCGGCCAATGGGCGGCGCGTCCGGCCAGGATTCGGCCGCGTCGCAATCGAGGCTGAATTGGCTGACCACATGGGTTTCGGTCGGCCCGTACTGGTTGTGCAACTGCGCGCCGCCGAGCCCGCGGACAAAGCCACGCAGCTCGTCATTGATTTGCAGGGCTTCACCGGCGGTGATGATCTCGCAGCCGCCGGCCGGCATCGGTGCATCGGCCTCGGTCAGGCCGGCGAGTTGCTGCAACACGGCGAACGGCAGGAACGCCCGCTGTACACCTTCGGCCACCAGGGTCGGGCGTAGCACGGCGAGGTCCTTGCGACTGTCTTCGGTCATCAGCAACAAGCTGCCGCCCTGGCACAGCGTGCTGCAGATTTCCTGGAACGAGACGTCGAAATTCAGCGAGGCGAATTGCAGCACCCGCTGCGGCGCCCTGGCCTGATCGAGTTGCCAGGTGATCAGGTTGTCCAGCGCACGACGGCTGTGGGCCACGCCTTTGGGGCGTCCGGTGGAGCCGGAGGTGTAAAGCACGTAGCCGAGGTGTTCCGGGCACACCGTGACCTGCGGGTCGTCCGTCGGGTGTTGCGCCCAATGCGATGCGTCAGTGTCCAGGCAGCAGATTTTCGCCTCGTTAGCTGGTAGCCCGGCCATGAGGCTCGATTGCGTCAGCAGCAAGGTAGGCGCCGCATCACTGAACATGAACGCCAGACGTTCGCTCGGGTAAGCCGGATCGAATGGCACATACGCCGCACCGGCCTTGAGGATCGCCAGCAGGCCGATAACCATTTGCGGCGAACGCTCCAGGCACAGGCCGACGCGATGCTCGGGGCCGACGCCTTGTTCGATCAGGTACCGCGCGAGGCGGTTGGCGGCGCGATTCAGTTCGCCGTAGCTCAGTTGCTCACGGTCGGCGAGCAGCGCCACGGCGTCGGGTGTTTGCCGGGCGAGGCTTTCGAAACGCGCCACGCAACCGGGTAGCGACGCGGTTTCCCGGGCGGTGCGGTTCCAGTCATGAACGATCTGCTGGTGTTGCTCGGCGCTCAGCAGCTTGATCCCCGCCAGCGACTGCTCGCTATTCTCGAACATCTGCGTCAGTACCCGACGCAGGTACTCGCCGAACTGCTCGACGGTGCCGCGCTCGAACAGGCCCGAAGCATATTCCAGACCGCCGACGATCCGCCCGTCACGCTCACTGAGGGCCAGTTGCAGGTCGAACTTGGCCACGTGATGGCTGCTCTCGACCGGGGTCACCTCAAGCCCGGTCAGCAGCAGATCGGAATCCTGATCCTGTTCCCAGGCAAACAGCACCTGAAACAGCGGACTGTGGGCCAGACTGCGCGGCGGGTTGAGCAATTCCACCACTTGCTCGAACGGCAGGTCCTGATGCTCCTGAGCCTCCAGTGCCACTCGCCGCGCCTGTTGCAGCCATTGCGCCACCGAGGGCGTACCCGACTGAGTCATCCGCAGAGCCAACGTATTGACGAAGAAACCGATCAGCCCTTCCAGTTCCTGTTGCGGGCGGTTGGCCGACGGCACGCCGATCACCACGTCACTTTGCCCCGACAGGCGCGACAACAACAGCGAAAAACCGGCCAGCAGAGTCATGAACAGCGTCGTGCCTTGCTGCATGCCCAGGGCTTTCAATCGCGCGGTCAAAGCTTCGTCGAAGACCAATGGAACAAAGCCGCCGAGGTAATCCTGCACGGGCGGACGCTTGTGATCGGTCGGCAGCGCCAGCAGCACCGGTGCGCCGCTGAGGGTTTCACGCCAGTAGCGGCTTTGCTGCTCCAGAACGTCACCGGACAGCCATTGTTTTTGCCACACGGCGTAATCCACGTACTGCACCGGCAATGGCGGCAGCGGATCGCCGCGATCCTGCAACGCCGCTGCGTACAGTTGGCCGAGCTCGCGGGTGAGCACGCCCATCGACCAGCCGTCCGAGATGATGTGGTGCTGGGTCAGCAACAGCACATGGTCATCCGCCGCCAGCCGCACCAGGCTGACCCTCATCAGCGGGCCGCGGCTCAGATCGAACGGTACGGCCCCCTCCTCGTCGATCAAGCGGCTCAGGCGTTTTTGCGCATCGTTCCCCTGCACGTCAATCACCGTCAGCCGGGTACTGTGCGCAGGCGGCGAAACCCATTGCCGCCCTTCCCCTTCAACGGCAATGAACGTCGTGCGTAGCGCCGCATGGCGCGCCACCAGTTGATTGAAGCTGCGTTCGAGTGCTGCCACGTCCAGCGAACCGCGCAAACGCAGGTTCAACGGCATGTGATAGGCGGCGTTGCCACCCTCCATTTGCGCCAAAAACCACAGGCGCTGCTGAGCAGACGACAACGTTTGCGCGCCCGAGCGTTCAAGGGTTGTGATGGCTGGACGAGCCGCCGCCTGACTGGCGTGCAGCCGTTCGGCGAACTCAGCCAGAACCGGCGCGGCAAACAGCGTCGAGGGTGCCACTTCCAGCCCCAGCGCATGACGAACCTGCGCCAGCACGCGCATCACCAGCAGCGAGTGACCGCCGAGGGCGAAGAACTGATCCTGACGCCCGACCTGCTCGACGCCGAGCACGTCGGCCCAGATTGCGGCGAGCGCTGTTTCCAGCGGGCCTTGTGGTGCCTGATACTCCTGCTGCTCGAACGCATCGATGTCCGGCAACGGCAGGTTTGGTCGATCGACCTTGCCGTTGGCGGTCAGCGGCAACGCATCGAGACGCACGAAGGCGGTTGGCACCATGTAGTCCGGCAGACTGGTTTGCAGCTGTTCACGCAGCGCGCGCGGGCTCAGCGCTGAGTCTGGTTTTTCGCAGTAGTAGGCCACCAGACGCGGTTCACCGGGACTGTCCTGACGCAGCAACACCACGCTTTCCCGCACGCCCGGAATGTCCGCGAGCCGGGTTTCGATTTCCCCCAGCTCCAGACGCAGCCCGCGCAATTTGGCCTGGGAATCGTTGCGGCCGAGGAATTCCAATTGGCCGTCGGCCCGGTAACGCGCCAGATCTCCGGTGCGATACAGACGCTCGCCCGCCACGAACGGGCTGTCGATGAAACGCTCAGCGGTCAGTTGCGGCAGGTTCAGATAACCGCGCGCCACGCCGACGCCACCGATGTACAGTTCACCGGCTGCCCCCTCGGCAACCGCTGTACCGTCAGCGTCGAGCAGGTAAATCCGGGTATTGGGCAGTGGCCGGCCGACGGGCAACACCGCGTCGATCTGGCTGCCTTCGGTGAATTCAAAACAGGTGCTGTCGATGCTCGCCTCGGTGACGCCATAGGCCTGGACGATCTGCACCTGCTCACCGCACAGCCTGCGTAATTGCCGGGCGCTGTGGGCGGTCCAGATGTCGGAGCCGCAAACCACGGTGCGCAGGAACGACAGGTCGTGGCCGGTCTCTTCGACCCACGCCAACAGTGGATTGAGCAGCGCCGGCACGAAGTCGGCAAAGCCGATGCGCGCATCACGTATCAAGCGATACAGGGCCGGCGGGTCCATCAGGGTGTCCCGTGGACACAGCACCAGCGTGCCGCCAAAACCCAGCGCACGGATCAGGTCGGCGCTGAACACGTCGAAGGAAAAACCGGCCATTTGCAGGTGGTTGATCGGCTCGCCCAACTCATAGAGTTGCGCCCAGTCACCACTCACCGCAACCAGCCCGCGATGCTCGACCATCACGCCTTTCGGGGTGCCGGTGGAGCCGGAGGTGTAGATCACGTAAGCCAAGTGACGGGGTGTCAGGCCGATCGCGTGAGGATCAGGGTTGTCAGCCGCAAGCGCAGCCCAATCGCGGGCGTCGGCCAGATCCAGCAGAGTGGGGATGGTCGCCGACTGTTCGAGCGCCGCCCGCAAAACAACGCGCGCCTGTCCATGGGTCAGCACCACCGGCGGTGCGCTGTCGACCAGCATGTGTGCCAGCCGCGCCTGCGGATAAGACGGGTCCAGCGGCACATAGGCGCCGCCGGCCTTGAGCACCGCGAGTACGCCGACCAGCATTTCCAACGAGCGCTCCAGGCACAGTCCGACTCGCACGTCCGGCCCGACCCCGAGCTTGCGAAGGTGATGGGCCAACCGGTTGGCGCGGGTGTTCAGTTCACGATAACTGAGCGTCTCCTGCTGCCAGCGTGCGGCGATGGCATCAGGGTTGCGCAGCACCTGCGCCTCAAACAGACCGTGCACGCACAGGTCTGCATCGAACGGTTTCAAGGAGCAAACGTCGGGCTGCGTTGGATTCGTCCCACGCAAGGAAGTGTGATCGAGCATCGGAGAGTACCGTCCATGACTACTTTATTGTTGTGATCAGGCCGGGACAGAACATGCCCCGCCGGTCAGGCCCCGGCATCAGATGCCGGCACGGTCATTCGAATTCAGGAGGATGGCACGGCGCGCGCGTGCAGACTCACGTTGAACGCGGGCACACGCAGAGATTCGGGGGGAGACAGGCTGGAGAAGAACGCCGCCGCGCGGTCGGCGCAGGCAACTGGAAAGTGGGTCGAATCATTGGCGACAGACGTCGCCCCATTCAATACATCGACGATTGCAAACCGCGTGACCAATTGAAACCTCGCCTTCCATTTTGAGGGTCAACGACGAGGAACAACCTGCGCGGGGATGACAGCGCCAGGGTGGTCCCGATCGGCTGCGACTGCCGGGTCTGTGGACACACGACAATCTTCTGGCGCCGGGTTTGTGACCCGAAGCGCCGGCAGATAATAACCACGTTTTTTGCTGGTGAGGCAAACAAAATGTAGAAATTCTGCGAAATAAAAATCAGCCTTTTCCCACATGATTGTGACGATGGCAAAGAGACAGGGATGTCAAAAATGTTCGTACATCGTACTGCCGTTTCCTGCAGGCCACGGGCATCGAAAATCGACGCAGAGTCTTGAGTGGCCAGCGAAAAAGTCACCACGCGACATACTTCGGTAGCCGGGCGCTAACAAGCGCTAACTACGCATAACTGACAGTCACTCGGCTGTGAAGGCAGGCTTGGAACTCACCGCTGAACGCCAGGACGTTATTCTGGATCTAGCCATAATGACGAACTAAAACCCCTGAATCACTGCTTGGCAAAAGGCAGCTTTGGGTCGAAAACAGCCACTCCCACTCGAAACATCTACGGAGCATTTGCCCTTGAAAACCGCTCTGATATCCGACACTCACAATCTCCTCCGCGCTGAAGCCATTGGCGCGCTCCAAGGCTGTGACCTGATCATCCACGCCGGCGACATCGGCAACCCGGACATCCTCGCCCAATTGTCCGAAATTGCTCCCGTCCACGCCGTGCGCGGCAACAATGATCTCAGCAGCCCATGGGCCAGAGACCTCCCCGACCGTCTGACCTGCACTATCAACGGCTGGCGCACCCTTCTTGTCCACGACATCGCCGACGTCCCTGCCGACCTGGATCCAGACATAAAGCTCATCATCACCGGCCACTCTCACAAACCGTGCATCGAATGGCGCGGCGATCGTCTATACGTGAACCCTGGTAGCGCCGGCCCTCGGCGTTTCAGATTGCCGGTCACGCTGGCAATTCTCGACATACAACCCGACAGCATCGAGCCGCGCCTGATTGACCTGCTGGATCCTCCCGCCTGAAATCGCTACGGTTACCGCGATCCAGAACAGGGAATACACGCATGATCTGCAGCGCCAACAGTTGCTGCAGCGTTTTGTGGAGGCGGTGTTCAAGCGCTTGGCGCCAGCCGGTTTCGAAGCGGTCGGGGGCAAGCTGACCGGTAGTCAAGTCTCGTCCAATTAACACTGGGCCGCGCGACAAAGGTGCCCATGCTGAGGATGCGGTGGCGAGTCAAATCGATGTAATCACGCACCTGGGGATAGCGGCAGAAAAAAGACCTGCAATCGAGTCCTAACGAGCCCCATCATCATGGATCGGCTCTACATCAATCTCACTCGATTCACCCAACGCACGATACCGATCCCGCAATTTTCTCAGCTCGCGCGCCTCCATTTTCTCCAGACCCAGCGTGGCATTCTGGGCTTCATGGGTGGCGCGTATGAGCTCATCGATCTTCAGATGCAGAATGTCGTTGTCGCGGTTCTGGGTGTTTTGAATGAGGAACACCATCAGGAACGTAATGATCGTGGTGGACGTGTTGATGATGAGTTGCCAGGTGTCGTTATAGTGGAAGTACGGCCCTGTTCCGGCCCAGGCAATGATCAAAATGATCGCTGTCAAAAAGGTCTTCGGGCTACCTGCCCAGTTGGAAAGCGCCTGGCAAAAACGTGCAAATCTCATCTTGGAACCTCTGAATAAACCTAATCTCTTGACCTCGCTTAGTGGTGAAATACTTGTCATATTTGCGCCGCTCGTCGGTGGTGCAGATTGGCAAGTGTGCTCAGGCGTCAGATCGAGAGGCTAGATCGGCGGCTCATCACCCGATCAATCTCCCCCACCACCCGCCTCGTCGCCTCCTCGATCGTTCCCTCATTCCGACACAAAAACCAACCCTGATCGGCAGCGGCCACCTCAAACGCCTCAGTACAAGCGACATGCTCCTCAAGACCGCGAAGCACCGTACTGCTCAAGCCGCGCCGGCGTGCCCCTGCCCTCGCCCATGAAATCTGCGCCGCTGTGATCACCCCGACATGCAGGTCGGGCACCTGGACGTTGCGGTCAATGTTCAACTGCAGGATTTCAGCGAACGGGACTATCCGGCGAAACGCCGCATCGGACGGGTACCAGCGATCGATCAGGATGATGCTGTCGGCGGGTTGTTTGGTGAGCACGTGTTGAGAAATCCAGCGGCGGCTATCAGCCAGGCGTTGGCAAACTTCCAGTTCCAGATCCCGGTCAGGGTGGCGGACGAGTTGGTTCACCAAGTGCATTGTCTCGCCCCTGAACGGGTCGCTTTTTTTCTCGCAGAGTCGGATGACTTTTTGCTTGTCCGCCCTCAGGACTTCAGTGATGGCCTCCAACAGCGAGGTTTTGCCGACGCCTTTGGGGCCATCCAGAGCGACAAACAGCGGACGAGTCATTTTTCTCACAGGCTTTAACGGGGAGTAGCGAGCACTCTAACGGATTTTCAGGTTGAACCTCTGTTGCTCGGACGGACTCCCAAACTCAAATCCAGGAGAAACCTATGACCCAGACAGCTCTAGTCGTGGGCGCCAGCGGCATTGTCGGCAGCGCCATCACCCAGTTACTCATCGACAACCAGTGGCAAGTCGCCGCGCTGTCGAGGCATCCGTCGCAAGCGCAAGGCGTGATCCCCGTCGCGGCAGACCTTCAGGACCCTGCTTCACTGGAACATGCGCTGAGGGATGTGAAACCCACGCATGTGTTCATTACCACATGGTCGCGGCAAGCCACGGAGGCCGAGAACATTCGCGTCAATGCGGCCATGGTGCGCAACGTCCTCGCCGCCATTCGCCCAGCCAAAAGCGTCAAACACGTAGCACTGGTTACCGGCCTGAAACACTACCTCGGCCCTTTCGAAGCCTATGGAAAAGGCAGCCTGCCGCAGACACCGTTTCGCGAAGAACAGGGTCGTCTGGATGTCGAGAACTTCTATTACGCTCAGGAAGACGAACTCTTCGCCGCGGCTGAAAAGGATGGCTTCACGTGGAGCGTTCATCGTCCGCATACCGTCACTGGGGTGGCCGTGGGCAACGCGATGAACATGGCAACCACCCTCGCCGTCTATGCCTCGATTTGCAAACACACCAATCGCCCTTTCGTGTTTCCAGGATCAAAAGTGCAATGGGACAGCCTGACCGACATGACCGATGCGCGGCAGTTGGCGAAACAGCAACTGTGGGCAGCCACCACGCCGGCTGCGGCGAATCAGGCATTCAATATCACCAATGGCGATGTATTCCGGTGGAAATGGATGTGGAGCCGAATTGCCGAATACTTCGACCTGCCTGCTGCTGACTATCCTGCGTCACCCTCGCCTCTAGAGAAGCAGATGGCGGACGATCAGGCCGTATGGACGCAAATAGTCGCCGAGCACGGTTTGAAAGAGTCCGATATTGGACGTCTGATTTCCCCATGGCATACCGATGCCGACCTTGGCCGCCCCATCGAAGTGGTCACGGATATGTCGAAAAGCCGCCTGATGGGCTTCACTGCCTACCAAGCGAGTGATCAGGCATTTTTTGACGTGTTCGACAAACTGCGAGAGATGCGTTTGATACCTTAGACGGTTGCAGACAGATCGGGTGGGCACCTAGCGTGCCCCCTCGTTCAACAGGACTTTCCACGCACTCGCCCTCCCCTCATCTGCGACGTTCATTCGCTCTGCGAAATCCTCCCGCCAGTCACCGGCAGAACGCAGCCGATCGTATATCCCGACTCCAAAATAGCGCCTTCGACAGGTATTGCTCTGTATCCAAGTGTGTACGGACGCAAACACGTTACACAACATTGATCTTCCCGCCCCCTCAGACACAAGCGAGATACACCAGCACGATGAACTGCGCTCACGGCCAGCGCAGTGCTCCTGTGCCTGACACCTGTCAGTGGGAGCACCTGAACGGCTTCCACTTTCTTGACGACAAGTCGGAGGATTAAACCAATGCAAACAAACGCCTCATCGGTCTTGAATCGGCTGCAACTTAATCTCGATCGCGCCGGGGACTGGGTCGCCCCTTTAAGCCTGCGCGCGTTTCTGGCCTGGGAATTTTTTGAAGCTGGATGGGAAAAGTGGAACGGTGAGAACTGGTTCCCCAGCATTCAAGGTGCCTTTCCTTTTCCCTTCAATCAGCTGCCGGCTACGTTCAATTGGCAGTTATCCATGTGGGCAGAACTGCTCTGTTCCATTGCTTTGCTTGTAGGCCTGGGAACACGCCTCTCGGCACTGATCCTCATCGTGGTCACCGTCGTGGCAACTGCCGCAGTTCACTGGCCAGCAGAGTGGTCGACGTTGAGCGATCTGGCTATGGGTTACTCCATCAGCAACAAAGGCTACGGCAATTTCAAGCTGCCGTTGATCTATCTCGTCGCACTACTACCGCTGTTGTTCACTGGCGCCGGCAAGCTGAGCCTGGATGCATTCATCGGTCGGTATCTCAAGCGTTTGAATGCGCGCTGAGTGTTATCGCGTCACCAAGGCTATCGCTCTCAACCCCACTAGTAATCAGGAGTTTCACCATGACCCATATTGATAAAGTGCTGTACACCGGCAAAGTCCATACCTCCTCGGGTGGACGAAATGGCACCGCCCTCAGTGACGATGGCCGACTGGATATAAAGCTGTCATCGCCTGGCACCTCTGGCGCCGGTACCAACCCAGAGCAGTTGTTTGCCGCAGGTTGGTCGGCCTGTTTCATCGGCGCGATGGGGCTTGCGGCGAGCAAGCTGAAAGTCACCCTCCCGGTTGACCTTGCCGTCGACGCCGAAGTGGATTTAGGCACAACCGATGGTGCGTATTTCCTCCAGGCTCGCCTTAACGTCTACCTTCCCGGGCTGGATCGCAACGTTGCTCAAGACCTGATCAACACCGCACACCAGACATGCCCGTACTCCAAAGCGACGCGGAACAACATCAACGTGGTGATCAACCTCGTATGAGCAGAACCGTGGCGGGTTTCAATCGCCCGATTCACGCCCGCCCGGCTGCCAAAGGTGACCGTGGAGGTGGCGTGGATCGGGCGTTTCAGACGTCGAATCGGAGTATTTAGCTCATGCAAACGAACACTTCATCACCAACGCATTTAGATCCACAGCTCCCCCTTGAGGCGACCGTCGGGCTCGGATTGCGCCGTGCGCTGCTCAACACGCTTCGTGACGCTCCCGACGGTGATTTCGATTTTCTTGAGGTTGCTCCAGAGAACTGGATCGGCATCGGCGGCGCGCATGGAGAGGCCATGCAGTCGCTGGCTGAACGCTACCCGCTGTCATGCCATGGCCTGTCACTTTCGCTGGGTGGCAGTGCGCCGCTGGACGAGTCTTTTCTTGAGCAAGTCCGCAGTTTTCTCGATCGCTTCAACGTGCCGTTCTATAGCGAACACCTGAGTTACTGCAGTGACGATGGCCATCTCTACGACCTGCTGCCGTTGCCATTCACTGAGGAGGCCGTTCATCACGTTGCGGCGCGCATCCGTCGTGCACAGGACATTCTCGGTCGTCGTCTTGCTGTGGAGAACGTCTCTTACTACGCCGCTGCTCATCAGGACATGGACGAACTTACGTTCACCAATGCAGTGCTCCGCGAGGCCGATTGCGACCTGTTGCTCGACGTTAATAATGTGTACGTCAACTCGGTGAACCACCGGTTTGATCCGGCGGTTTTCCTGGCCGGTTTGGAACCAGAACGCGTAGTCGCCATGCATGTGGCTGGCCATTACGACGAAGCCGAGGACCTGATCATCGACACCCATGGTGCGTCGGTCAAACCGGTAGTCTGGTCATTGCTGGGCCAGGCTTATGGTCTATTCGGTGTGAAACCAACGCTGCTGGAGCGCGATTTCAACTTTCCGTCCTACGACGAACTGGTGGCTGAGTTGAATACCATTCGGCGCTTGCAACGCGACGCCAATGCTCTGGTGCGGGTGACTGTCGATGGCTGACTCCCCTTCAAGTTTGCACAGTCAGCAGCTCGCGCTGACCCGGTACCTGCGTGATCCGGACGCTTATGCGCCGCCAGCGCAGATGAATCCCGAGAGAGCGCAGGTTTATCTCAACCTGGTGTTGAACAATCTGTTGGGCTTGCTGGGTGGAACGTTTCCGGTGCTGGTGGCCGTGCTGGGTGACGCCGGTTGGCGTGCACTGGTACGACGTTTTTTGCGTGACTACCGCGCGCAAACGCCACGCTTCGGAGAAATTGCTCGTGAGTTTGTAGACTTCGTAGCGAGCCTGGAAGACTCGCCCGGTCACGAACACCCTTGGTACCCGTTCTTGCCTGAATTGGCCCATTACGAGTGGGTGGAGATGGCACTGCAACAGTTGGACGCTGCGCCGTTAAAGGCCAGTGATGCGGCGCATTTACTCGACCGTCCCCTCAGGCTCTCCCCACTTGTCTGGCCGCTGGCTTACACCTGGGCCGTACATCGTCTCGGGCCAGGCCACCTGCCTTCTGAACCGCCAGAACAACCGACGACGCTGCTGATCAGCCGTGTGCCGAGTGGCCAAGTGCAGTTCTCCCAGGTCAGCCCTCTCGCGTTCCGTTTGTTGCAGCGGATCGAGCAGTTCCCTGACATGGCTGGTCGAGCGCAGTTGCACGCGTTGGCTGCGGAGGCTGGTGCTTCAGACGTGACCGGCTTCGTCGCTGACGCACTGGTGCTGCTGCGCCAGCTGCATGCGCAAGCTGCCGTCGGCGTAGCAGCGACACCCGTTTTAACGCTGTTGTCCTGATTGACGAGCAAAGGCTGAGGTCGGTTTTTGTATCTCTATGTACCCAAACGCGAAGTCTTGGGATTGGCTTACAAATGCTCCTCTTGCCTGATACATCGCCGATACATGACTCCCGCTAAATAGGCCTACCCGAATAAGGACGCTCTGTCGAAGTGAAAGACGCTTGCGCCCTTCGCCCGGAGCTTCTTTGAGGGCCGATCCGCCCCTGTGGCATGAACCGCGGCCTGGCCGCGCAAAGCATCTGGAGAAGCACTATGTACCGTACACCTTTCTCGAACAAAACCAGTCTCGGCCTGGCCGCTATCGCTTTGGCCGGTGGCATGAGCCTGGCATCGTCTGCGGCATTCGCTGTTGAGCCATTGCCCCAAGGCTATCAATTGGCATCGGCGGATAAAGCCGGCGAAGGCAAATGTGGCGAGGGTAAATGCGGCGCTAGCGAAGCCAGCGACAAGTCCGCTACTGCCGAGGGCAAGTGCGGCGAAGGCAAGTGTGGCGACGACTCTTTCGCTCGCACAGACACCGACCATGATGGCCTCGTCTCTCTTAAAGAACTGCTGGCTGTAGCGCCTCAGGGCGGTGAAGAATTCAAAGCGATGGACACCAACCACGATGGTTTTCTTTCGGAAGGTGAGGTCTACAAGTTCAGAACCAACCAGTACATTTCCAACGGCAAGAAAGTACCCACCGAGCTATTTACCCGCATGAGCAAAGCGCAGAACTGATTCCTCCCGCCGTAGCACTCGCCCTCCCCGCGCCTGCAGCCAGGGAGGGCGATTTACCTTCTGCAAAGCCCTCAGTTGTATTGATTACATCGCGTTATAAGTGATGTTCTCCGCCCCTGATTTATCCCCTGAACGCAACACTCTAAAGTCCATCCCACTGCTCCCCTCATCATGTCGATGGGGCGCCTACTGGAGACTTATCCCATGCCTTTCATCAGCGTTCGTATCACTCGCGACGGCGTTACCAAAGAACAGAAATCTCAAGTCATCGCCGAGATCACCAAGACCATGCAAACCGTCCTCAACAAGGACCCGCATCTCACCCACATCGTTATTGAAGAGGTCGACACCGACAACTGGGGCTATGCCGGAATTACCACCACCGAGTACCGCCAACAACTGACGGAGTCGAAGAAATGACCTTCCCGGTCAGTATCGACTTTGTGTCGGATGTCGTGTGCCCCTGGTGCGCACTCGGCGCCACAGCGCTGGAACAAGCCATCGCCAATGTTGCCGGCGAGGTTGCCGTGGAGCTGACCTTCAAGCCCTTCGAACTGAACCCGGACATGCCGGCCGAGGGCGAGCACGCCATCAAGCACATGATGCGCAAATACGGGCGCAGCGCCGAAGAAGTCGCCTCGCGCAATGAAATGATCGTCGCGCGCGGCAAAGCCATCGGTTTTCAGTTCGACCTGGACAAGCGCAGCCATTTCTACAATACCTTCGATGCCCATCGCCTTCTGCTTTGGGCCGTGCAGGAGGGTCGCCAGGTCGCGCTGAAGAAAATCCTGATCGAGGCTTATTTCACCAAGGGCGAGAACCCCAGCGACCACGAAACACTGGTGCGCCTGGCCGGTGAAGCGGGACTTTCAACCACCCGCGCCCGCGAAATTTTGACTAGCGAGGCGTTCGCTCTCGAGGTCCGTGAACTTGAAGGTTTCTACCTTGAACGCGGGATCAACTCGGTCCCGGCCTTGGTACTGAACGGTCGTCAGTTGGTGTCAGGATCGCTATCCGTCAAGGAGTACGAACAAATTCTCAGGCAAGTGGCACGAGAGTCCGCCCCGGCCTGACAAAGCGACTTAACTGCAATACCAGTTATTAACCATTTGGCCGGGGCCTTGGTGAAGTGACCGCCCCACTTCCTTTCATCAACGTCAAGTGAACCGTCATGCCTCACGACTTGAATCAACTGGAAACTGCGCTCGCTCGCTACCCCCGAGTGGCGCTGCTGGACGGCCCGACACCGATTCAAAAGCTGTCCCGCCTGAGCCGGGCAGCCGAGCTGCATGGCTGCAACCTGTACGTCAAACGCGATGACCTGATGGGCCTCGGCGGCGGTGGTAACAAACTGCGCAAACTTGAATTCCTGCTTGGCGAAGCATTGGCCGAAGGCGCCGACACACTGGTTACCTGGGGCGGTTTTCAATCCAATCACGCCCGGTTGACCGCCGCCGTCGCGGCCCGCAACGGCTTGGCCTGCGAGCTAATCCTGACCCCGTCTGCGGTGCGCAGCGATGATGATTTTTGCCATAACGGCAACGTATTGCTCGATGATTTGTTTGGCGCAAAGGTTCATCGACTGCCGCGGGGTCTGACGCCGGACAGCTACGCTGGCGAATTGCTCAGCGCGCTCAAAAGCCAAGGCAAAAAACCTTTCCTCATACCATTGGGCGGCTCCAGCCCCAGGGGCAGTCTGGGCTACGCCGCCTGTGCGGGAGAGATTCTCCGCCAGGCGGACGCGCTCGGCGTTCACTTCGAGCGGATCATCATCCCCAATGGCAGCGCCGGAACCCATTCAGGACTGCAAGCAGGTCTGGCACTCGCTCGATCATCAACCGAAGTTATCGGCTACTCGGTGTTGGCCACAGAGGAGCAGGCCACGGCGACGACCTTGGGCAAAACTCGGGAAACCTTGCAGCTCCTGGATCCGTCCGCATCCCTTGTGGAAAGCGCAATCACCGTGAATGGCAGTCAACGTGGCGACGCCTATGGCGCACCCACTGAGTCGATGCTCGAAGCGGTTCGGCTGCTGGCCTCCGTTGAGGGCTTGCTGACGGATCCGGTCTACGGTGGCAAGGCCTTCGCCGGGTTGCTCGCTGCCGTGCGCCAAGGCGACTACCCGGCAGGAAGCAATCTACTGTTTGTGATGACCGGCGGCTTGCCTGGCCTCTTTGCCTACCGCAGCGCCTTCAACTGACTTGAGCTTTTTCGTCGTCATAAAAAACTGATGCCCGGGCGAGCCCACGGCATCGGTCACTCAACTTGCGTGGAGTACATCGTCATGTCGAACGCCTCTTATCCGCTGAACCGCACCGCTTACCTGCTGGTCGATCCGTACAACGATTTTCTCTCGGAAAACGGCAAGGTCTTCCCCTTGATCAAGCCGATTGCCGAACAGGTCGGGCTGCTCGACAACCTGCGAGCCCTCGATCGCGCCGTACGAGCGCAGAACATTCCAGTGTTCATCGTGCCGCACCACCGCTGGGAACACGGCGACTACGAAGACTGGGACCATCCAACACCGACCCAATGCAAAATCATGCACATGCACCACTTCGCACGCGGTGAATGGGGCGGCGAATGGCATCCCGATTTCGCGCCGAAGGACGGCGACATTGTCGTGCAGGAACATTGGGGCTCCAGCGGCTTTGCCAATACCGACCTTGATTTTCGCCTGAAGCAGAAAGGCATCACCCGCGTCATCATCGTCGGCCTGCTCGCCAACACCTGCATCGAAGCGACCGCCCGCTACGCCTCGGAATTGGGCTACCACGTCACGCTGGTGCGCGATGCGACCGCCGCTTTCCGCGCGGAAATGATGCACGCCGCCCACGAGTTGAACGGGCCGACTTTCGCTCATTCAATCGTCACCACCCAGGAACTGATTGAAGCGCTGGCAGTGCAGGAGTAATGGCGATGAACCTCACAGGACAGTTGATCATCGGCGCAAACGACGTCGCGGCCACTGCCGGCACGATGAAGGCGCTCAACCCCGCCACTCGTGAATGGATCGAGCCGGACTTTGCGCTGGGCGATGCGACGCACGTGCATCAGGCTGCAATGCTCGCGGACGAAGCGTTCGACAGTTACAGCCACACCTCGCTGAGCCAACGGGCGGCGTTTCTGCATAGCATCGCCGATAACCTGGAAAGTGTGCGTTCAGAACTGGCATCACGCGCCGCACTCGAAACGGGCTTGCCCCAGGTGCAGCTCGAAGGTGAAGTGAACCGCGCAGCCACGCAGTTTCGCCAGTTTGGCGAGGTGGTGCGTCAAGGCCGCTTTCTGCAACTGGCGATCGACCCAGCGCAGCCTGAACGTCAGCCGCGCCCACGCATGGACCATCGGCTGCAAAAAATCGCCATCGGCCCGGTGGCAATTTTCGGCGCCAGTAACTTTCCGATTGCCTACTCGGTGGCCGGTGGCGACACCGCGTCGGCACTGGCCGCCGGCGCAACCGTGATCCTCAAGGCGCACAACGCGCATCCCGGCGCCTCGGAAATCCAGGCCCGTGCGATCCGTCAGGCGGTGCAGGAGCACGGCTTGCACGAGGGGGTGTTCTCAATGGTGCGGGGCGCCGGTAATACGATCGGCGAAGCGCTGGTCGATCACCCGCTGATCAAGGCGGTGACTTTCACCGGTTCGGAACACGGCGGCATGGCTTTGTATCGCCGCGCGCAACTGCGCCCGGACCCGATTCCGGTCTTCACCGAAATGACCAGCGTCAACCCAACCTTCATTCTGCGCGCCGCGCTCGCTGAGCGGGGTGGACAAATTGGCGACGGCTTCATCGAGCGCATGCTGGTCAATGTCGGCCAGGCCTGCCTGCGCCCCGCCCTTTTGATCGCGATCAAAGGCCCCGGTCTCGAAACGCTGCGCAGCGCCATGGTGAAACGCGTAAGCGAAGCCGCCGCACGGACGATGTTGACGCCCGGCATTCACGCCTCCTATCTCGACGGGTTGAAGCTCATTGAAAGTGCCGGCGCGCGTCGCATCGCGCAAGGTGGTGCAAGCCATGCGGACTTCGACGGTCAGTCGGCGCTGCTTGAGGTCGACGGCCTAAGGTTTCTGAGCGAACCGTTGCTGGCCCAAGAAGTGTTCGGGCCATCAGCGCTACTCGTGAGCGTCGACGACGAAGCACAATTGCTGGCCGTAGCGCGCTCACTCCAGGGGCAACTCAGCGCGGCCCTGCACTTGGAAAACAGCGACCTTGCACTGGCCCGGCGACTGCTGCCGGTGCTGGAGCGGCGCACCGGGCGCATTGTCGTCAACGCCTTCGCTCACCCGCAGGAAGTCACCTACGCCACCGTCCACGGCGGCCCGTTTCCCGCGACCTCCGACAGCCGCTTCACCTCGGTGGGCATGAGTTCAATCGAGCGCTTCCTGCGTCCTGTCGCTTATCAGGGCTTCCCGGATGCGCTGCTGCCAGAAGCACTGCGCGAGGCTAATCCGTGGCAAGTGCCGCGCCTGCTCGACGGTCAATAAGAGCTTGTCAGATATCCGCTCGGGTCACCTGTCCGTGATGGCTTCAATGGCAGGAAAAATCCGCTGATGGATCCATGTAGATCCGTCTTCCGAGCGAAATGCTGCTACAACAATTGCTCGCGTAGAAAATCGATGAACGCCATCGTCCGCGCTGAACGTCGTCGCTCGCGGCTGAGTACGGCGCTGACAGGCAGCGCGCTGGTCTGATAGTTGTCGAGGACGGTACTCACCCTGCCCTGCTCGACGTCAGCTGTGAACAGCCATTGCGGTGAGAGGGAAATACCCAGGCCAGAGAGCACCATTTCGCGGATGGCCTCGCTGCTGTTGCTGGTGACGTTGCCTTGGATACCTACATCGAACGCTTGGCCGAGGTGCGTAAAGGTCCAACGGTCGTAATGCTCCAGCAACGTGAAGCCGATGCAGTTGTGTCCTGACAGTTCGCTGGGCTCACGTGGCACGCCGTGTAGATCCAGATAACCGGGCGCCGCATAGACACGCCGTGGGCTATTGCCCAGTGGTAGTGCCACCAATCCCTCGCTCTTCACCGCGCCAATGCGGATCGCCAGATCGATGTTTTCCTTGAGCAGGTCTTCATTGTGGTCACTCAGCCGCAGGTCAATCCGCACATCAGGATGGCGTTGCAGGAAAATCCCTATGAGCGGTGCGATGCATAACCTTCCATAACTGACCGGGGCGGCGACTCGTAAAGGGCCGGCAATCTGCTCCTGGCCACTGGTGAAGCTTCGCGTGGCAGTTTCGACGTGGCCGAGAATTTCCTGGCAGTGGTCGTAGAAGCGTTGACCTTGGTCGGTCAGGGCCAAATGCCGGGTGCTGCGTGCGAACAATGGCCCACCCAGGTACTGCTCCAGCGCGCGCACTTGTTTACTCACCGCCGGCTGCCCCATGTTCAGTTCACGGGCGACCGCCGAGAAAGACCCGCGCTCCACGACGCGGACAAAGACATGCATGCTGTCGAACAGATCCATCGACGATTGGTTCTCTTTGGGGAATAAGTCATATGCAAATTGGGTTTCTTATCGGAATGATTAAAGCGCGGCAATCTGTAAGCGTCCATCCCAACACAGGTTCCCGCCATGAAACATTCCATGCTTGCCGCCATCGCCGAGTCCGCTCAATCCCCTCTGGCCATCCGTGACATCGATCGCCCTGTTCCCGGTAAGGGGCAAGTCCTGGTCAAGGTTCACGCCGCAGGGGTCAATCCGCTCGATACCAAAATTGCCGCCGGCGCAGGGGCCCACGCCCGCCAAACGCTGCCGGCCGTGCTCGGCCTTGATCTTGCCGGTACGGTGGTCGAAGTGGGCGAAGCGGTAGACGGGTTCACCCTGGGCCAGGAAGTCTTCGGCATGCCCGGCGGGATCGGCGGTGCCCAAGGCACCATGGCCGAGTACATTGCCGTGGATGCCCGCCTGATCGCGGTCAAGCCACACACCCTCAGCATGCGTGAGGCGGCTGCATTGCCTTTGGTATTCATCACCGCGTGGGAAGGTCTGGTCGATCACGCCAACGTCCGCTCCGGTCAGCGTGTCCTGATTCATGGCGGCGCGGGCGGGGTCGGCCAAGTGGCTGTGCAACTGGCCAAGGCACGCGGTGCCGATGTCTACGCCACCGGTTCGGCGGGCAGTCTCGACTTCATACGCTCGCTGGGGGCGACGGCGATCGACTATCAGGCACAGAGCGTTGAGGATTATGTCGAGCACTACACCGCCGGCGAAGGGTTCGACATTGTCTACGACACCGTCGGTGGCAGCACACTGGATGCATCATTCAAAGCCGTGAAAGCCTATACCGGGCACGTGCTGAGCTGCCTGGGCTGGGGCCAGCACAGCCTGGCACCGTTGTCGTTCAAAAGTGCCACCTACTCGGGCGTTTTCACTCTGGCTCCGCTGCTCACCGGCAAAGGACGCGAACACCACGGCGCTATCCTGCGCGAGGCCGCTGCGCTGGCCAATGCGGGTCAACTGACAATCCGCGTGGATCAACAGCACTTTGCGCCGCAAGACGTCAACGAGGCATTTCGCCAAGTCGCCGAAGGCCGCGGCAAGGGCAAGACGGTGATCGAGTTTGTGGCTGCATAGTTCCTTGTAATCTCTTTAGAGCGCACTTGGCCAAAAGCGTGCGCAATGGTCCGCAACGTCCTCGCCGCCATTCTCCCAGCCAAAGGCGTCAAACACGTAGCACCCCACGAGTTGAACGGGCCGACCTTCGCTCATTCAATCGTGACCATTCAAGAACTGATTGAGGCGCTGGCAGCGCAGGAGTAATGGCCGATGACCCTCATAGGATAGCTGATCGATCACCGGCCCATTTCTACACGGCCCAACAGGAGCAGCCCAAGGCACCAAAAAAACTTCGGGGGTCCGATACTGGAGCATTGGATCCCCATGCACCGGCATGATCGTGACCGTGCAGGCCGCAAAAGCTTGCGCAGCCGCACGAGGCCGCGACTTGGGCGCGCAGCGGAGCCAGCGAGTTTCTGCCTGCTCCGTCTGGGTCTCCCCAAGCGCCATAACCTTTAAAGGTACGCGTCGGCGACCAGTCAGGCATGGCGGGCGGTAGCGGGTTGTCGTCAAACCTGGCGAATTGGCCGGCCCCGTAAACCACGCGCCCGCCAACCACGGTCATATCGGCGGTAAGAAATGAAATCTCGTCCTCAGGCACAGAGAAGTAGTCCTTACTTGGCACAATCAGGTCAGCAAAGTGACCGGTCTGGATGCGACCACGTTTGCCCTCTTCGTTAGAAAACCAGGCGACATTCTCTGTCCACATCCGCAACGCCGCTTCGCGATCAAGCAGGTTTCGTTGAGGGTACAGATTCAGACCGCCCACCGTTTTACCGGTTACCATCCAGGATAGCGAAACCCAGGGGTTGTAGGAGGCAACCCGGGTGGCATCGGTGCCTGCAGACACTTTCACCCCTTTTTCCAGTATGCGCGCTACGGGCGGGGTCGCTTGCGCCGCACGGGCGCCGTAGCGCTCGACGAAGTACTCGCCCTGATAAGCCATACGATGTTGTACAGCGATGCCACCGCCGAGCGCGGCGATACGGTCGATCGATTTGTCCGAGATGGTTTCGGCATGATCAAAGAACCAATTGATGCCAGCGAGGGGGATGTCCTCGTTGACCTTCTCAAATACATCCAGCGCTCGGGTAATGGTTTCGTCGTAGGTGGCATGCAACCGCCACGGCCATCGGTTCTCTGCAAGGATGCGCACAACTTCCTCCAGTTCTCCCTCCATCTCGGGCTGCAGGTCCGGTCGCGGCTGGCGAAAATCTTCGAAGTCGGCAGCGGAAAACACCAACATTTCGCCCGCGCCGTTGTGACGGAAGTAGTCGTTTCCTTGCTTGTACTTAACGCTGGAGGTCCACTTGAGGAAGTCCTCCTTCTCTTCCTTGGGTTTCTGAGTGAACAGGTTGTAAGCCAACCTGACCGTCATTTGCCCATCGTTGTCCAACTTCTGGATCACTGCGTAATCGTCGGGATAGTTTTGGAAACCGCCGCCCGCATCAATAACCCCTGTCACACCCAAGCGATTGAGCTCGCGCATGAAATGGCGAGTGGAGTTGACCTGATAGTCGAAGGGCAACTTCGGTCCCTTGGCCAACGTGGCGTAAAGGATCGTCGCGTTGGGCGTGGCCAACAGCAGGCCCGTAGGCGCACCATTGGCATCGCGGTAAATTTTCCCGCCTGGTGGCTCGGGGGTATCTCGGGTGTAGCCGACCGCGCGCAAGGCCGCACCATTGAGCAAGGCCCGGTCATAGAGATGCAGAAGAAATACAGGTGTATCGGGCGCGATCGCATTGATCTCGGCTATGGTTGGCAAACGCTTTTCAACGAACTGGTGTTCAGTGAAGCCACCTACCACGCGAACCCACTGCGGTGCTGGTGTGTTAGCCACTTGGCGCTTGAGCATGTCCATGGCGTCAGCCAGTGAACGCACACCGTCCCAGCGCAATTCCAGATTGTAGTTAAGGCCGCCGCGGACCATGTGGGTATGGTTATCGACTAAGCCAGGGAGCACACAACGGCGCTTGAGGTCGACAACTTTTGTGGCTGAGCCAGCCAGCGCCATGACTTCCTGGTCTGACCCTACAGCCAGAAACTTGCCGTCTTTGATTGCAACGGCGTGGGCGACTGGGTTGGCGCGATCCAGTGTAGTGATCTCGCCATTGTGGAAAATGATGTCCGGAATGGAATCGGTCATATTGGGCCCTTCCCTACTTAGCGTTTCGGAAAAAGCGCTGCGTCCAAAGACACCCCCTAACGCTAAGGTGGAGGCGGCCTGGAGAAGTTTTCGACGCGATGTCATAGGTAGAGGCCTCACAGATACAAAGCCCGTTTCCAGGGCCTTCAGGGAATAGCGAACCTTGCGAACCGGTTACTCACGTCTGACTGGACTTTTAAACTGCATACATCCTCATGCTCCACCTCGTGTTTTGGACAATAACGCCGATGGGTGGAGCTATCGCGTCAGCCCTGCGCGACAGCTCTTGCATAACGGATTTATTTAGCAGGGTTTGGACCGATGTGCTCGCCATGTTGCACCCGCTCAGGCGCCTTATGCACCATGGTGTAGGCATAATCCACACCCATCCCGTAGGCGCCGGAATGTTCCTGCACGATCCCCATCACGGCTTCATAGGTCTCCTTGCGCGCCCAATCCCGCTGCCATTCGAGCAGCACCTGTTGCCAGGTAACCGGTACGATACCGGCCTGAATCATGCGGTCCATGGCGTAGTTGTGCGCGTCGACCGAGGTGCCACCCGAGGCGTCGGCAACCATATAGATTTCATAGTCTGTATCGCGCAGGCAGGACAGTGCGAAGGTCGTGTTGCAGACCTCGGTCCACAGGCCGGATACGACGATCTTCTTACGGCCGGCAATGGCGGACTCTGCCAAGGCATCACGAACGTTTTGGTCATCCCAGGAGTTCATTGAAGTACGTTCGAGGATTTTGTTCTGCGGATATACCGCTAGCAACTCAGGGTATGTATTGCCAGAGAAACCCTCGGTTTCCACAGTCGTGATGGTGGTAGGTATGCCGAACGCTTTGGCAGCCTTGGCCAACCCCACGACATTATTTTTCAGCACCTGCCGATCTATCGACTGCACACCAAAGGCCATTTGGGGCTGGTGGTCGATGAAAATCACTTGGCTGTTTTGCGGGGTCAGTATTTCTAAGTACTTGTTGGACATGGCGCATTTCCTTTAGTAAGTAGAGCAATACGAAAGCGGCGTTATGCGTGGCTGCGCAAGCAGAACGCTACCCGTCCTGGTAGGGCTAAAAGCCACTTTCCGGACGAGTTCAGGGGTGCCGAAAAGCCCCTTGAATTTACGAATGCAGCATTGTTCAGCCGCGTTCGCGGGGTTCAGTTAAATGCCCGAAAAACGCTTGCCAAGCTGCTTTTGCAAGTGCACATCATCTGCGGCTAATTCGCTCCCACCTTGAAGGGAAGTGCATCTTTGGATGTCTTCACGGTCCATGAACCGGACTGCCGGAACGAACTGGCAGACGCGTAGGTATCTTCCATGAACTGGAAATAGGTCATCTTTCCATCCTGAACTTTCGCATGGATGGAAAACGGTGATGTGAACAGATGTCCGACCGCCACGGAGCGGTAGGTGAACTTACCGAAAATCGCGACATCTTCGCCGGAAGCGATTTTGGTAGTAATCGTAAAGTCTTCGATTTTCCAGTAGTTTGAGACCTGCAAAAACAAAGAGCTAAAGGCTTTGGGACCTTTGTTTGTGCCGGTCCACGGCATGATTTTTCTGAGTTCTGGATTGTCAAAGTTTAGAGAAACATAGGTGGCGTCTGGAGCTGCCAACCTCATTGCCGCGGCTTCGACTTTATCGGGTGCGGTATTGGCCAGGAATTCCACGACAACCGCTAGTGAAGCAGCAGATTGCGCTTCAGTAGCTGACTGCGCCGACGCTGGAGTGATTGTTACTAACCATGAGGCGAGCGCCATTGCTGCAGTGATCAATTTGATGCTTCGAGTATTCATGAGCTCTCCATTTATGAGTACGATTTTGCGATTCGCGGTCATCCAACCCATGTTGCAAATAGCGACGCGTCGAAAAGCGACAAGTGGTACTGGAGCAAGGGCTATGCCAATTTTATAAACCTTATATAAATCGATATTTATCAATGACATATAGCTTAATGTGAGATCGCGAGTATCGGGCTCGGAGTTTATCGAGGGGCTTGTTTGATCATTTGATGAAGTCTCGGCGAGGTTTTGTTGATTTGATCAATCCAGCTCAAGCGTGGTCCACGGTGAACCGCCAGGCCGCCACGCAAAGTCACTCAAGACTCTCGTCATGCAACAAGCCGCTTTTCTTCAGGCGATAGGCCAGTGCCGGCCGGGTCAAGCCGAGCATGCGAGCGGCTTGCGAGACGTTTTGGTGTGAAAGCTCCATGGCGCGGCGCATCAGCCGTTCTTCCACAGCATCCAGGCTGATGTTTTTATCAAAGATCTGCGTAACCCAATCGGGACAAGGTTCTTCACCGCCAGCCTGAACCAACGCGCCATCAGAGTTGAGACGATCACCGTGCGAATCGTCTGTTTTTGGGAAGACTGCAAAGAGTGCATCCTGGCCTATGGTCTCGTTGCTGTCGGTCAGGATGACGCCACGCTCAATCGTATTTTCCAATTCGCGAATATTCCCCGGCCAGGCGTAGCGGCGACACAATTCAAGAGCTTTGTCTGATAAACCCAGCGTTCGCTTGTGATATTGCAAGTGAAACTTGCTTATAAAGTGCTCGGCCAGCAGTGGCAGATCTTCAAGTCGCTCGCGCAGTGGGGGAATCTGCACCGGAAACACATTCAAGCGGTAATAAAGATCGGCGCGAAACCGGCCCGCTTCGACGGCGTCGGCGAGGCTTTCATTGGTAGCAGCGATGACTCGCACATTGATCTTGCGGGTTCGGGAATCGCCTACCCGTTCCAGTTCACCCTCTTGCAGTACCCGAAGTAATGTCGCCTGCGCTCTGGGCGTCAGCTCCACCACCTCGTCTAGAAAAATCGTCCCTCCGTTGGCCCGTTCAAAGCGTCCTGGGCGGGTTTGATTGGCGCCGGTAAAAGCGCCTTTCTCAACACCAAACAATTCGGCTTCAATCAGGTCCTGAGGAATGGCAGCGCAGTTCACTGCGACAAACGCTTGCTCGGCGCGATCACTGCGCAGATGCACGCTCCGTGCGATGACCTCCTTGCCGACGCCAGTTTCTCCGAGCAGCAGGACGGAAATTTTTCCTTTGGCAGCCTTGTCGATCATCTTGCATACCTTCAAATAGGCAGGCGAGCGCCCTACTCCATAGAATTGAGCTTCCTGCTTCTCCAGGCTTCTACGCAGAGAGCTGATCTGTGATTGCAGTTCATACAGCTCCTCGATGATTGGGTCGGCTTGAAAGTACTGTCTGAATTCTGCGGCGTTCTCCCATTCCTCGGCAGGTTTACCAATAATGATGCAGCGCTCATCCCCGCATCCGCGACAGGTCGTTTCTTGGATGATGATTTCGCGTTTCATGAATGAAGAACTGTACGCACAGGCGTAGCCCAACAAACACCAACAAACTGGTTCCTCCATCAGGCCGACTTCAGTCAGGCAAGTCTCGACCTCAAAGGAGTCAATCCATTCGAGCTCGCAATAAAAATGGCCGCTCTCCTGATCCAGCTCTAACTGAATGGGTTTCGCATTGACCATACCTTTGAGGGAATGCAGTTGCGGGCCGACCAGAAACATCTGCAACTGCGGACTGTCTGGTCTGAGCTTGCGGGCCATTTCCGCATCCTTGAGTCCAGACTGGTAGCCAAGGCGCAAGAAGAACCCCTTGGCGCGCTCGACGCCGAGGCTATTGATGAGTTCACGGCGAAAATTAGCCATCGCCGATACCTGCATCAACAACATGCGCTGCTCGCCAAACCAGATCTTGCCTTCCGTGCTTTGAAAACGAACCTGGTCGCTCAGGTCGTGAAAGCCGGAATAGTGGAGCTCAGGGTTGTAACTGACAGCCATTGAGAGAGACCTCGATTATTGTTTTGAGCGGTCTTGATCAAGCTGTGGCGCCGAGTGAAAGCACCCAAACAATCGATCGCGATATGAAGGGATTTTAGTCCATTGCTACGCAGTGCCAGCGGGCCTCCCGATGCAAAGACATGACGGTGCACGGACTTCGCGGGCAGATGAAGGCAGTTACCAAGCGCCAAAGTCACAGCCAGGCTTAATGTTGGTGATCTGGCCCGAGCCGGCCATGTGCTGTGTTGGACTAGGCATTGGTCATTCGCAATATCCCAGCAGATTGCGAATGCACGCCTTCAGTATCGGCCGTCGATGAACGCGGGAATGGGGCCCTCCCCGGCAACGCGGTACTTCATTGGCCCCCCACTCCCGTGCTGATCAACCTTCAGCGGGTACAGGCGTGTCGAGCAATTGCTGCTCCCACAGATAAGCAATGCCGCTACCTGCAGCATGCTGGAGAAGCACATCGGTTACAGCGCCTGCCGTATCGAGGCGTGCCCAGTCGCGTTGCCATTCAGCCATGACTGCCAACCAGGTCATGACATTTGCCCCGGCGCCGACCATGCGTTGGATGGCGACTTGATGGGCTTCGACCGAAACGCCACCGCACGCGTCGGTGACCACGGTAACGTCCCAGCCCTCGCCTAGTGCTTGAATCGCTGGCATGGCGACGCAGACCTCAGTCCACAGGCCAGCCAGGACCAATTGCTTGCGGCCTGTTGCCTTGACCGCGTCCACTACTTTCTTGTCTTCCCAAGTATTGATGAGCGTTCGGTCAATCACCTCCTGACCGGGGAAAACGTCGGTGATTTGCGGAAAGATCCAACCGCCACGCTCGGCAATCACACTGGTCAGAATGGTCGGGACGTTAAACGCCTTCGCAGCCTTCGCCAATGCTGTCGCACAGTTGACCGCTGCGTGCGGATCGTGGCTATTGAGATTGGTGAGTTGAAAAGGCTGGTGGTCGATCAACACAAGTACGGAGTCTTCTGGACGAAGAAGCGAAGCAAGACCGTTACGAAAAGCCATTAATCCATCCTCTTGTTGCCGTGGGTTGGCACGTTTATTTGCGGGATCAGTTTCCGTGCAGCGCGCCTTATGAGCGGCGATGCCTCATGCACTGTGCAGCGCCCTCAAACCTTCGGGTAGTAGCAGCGAATGACTAACTGTGTCGCGCAATGAGGAACGCCACGGTTTTTGCTCCCATTCTCTGGCGATGGCTTCACGGCTTCATGACGACGCGCCCCAGCGGTTTGCTTCGCTCCGCGAAGTCATGCGCAGCAGCCTGCGATAGGGTAAAGGCCCGTTCAATGACAACCCGTATACGCTCCCGCAATACATCCTGTAGCAGCTTGTCGACACTCGCACGCACTGCCGGCCGCTCGAAAAGCGGCCCCATGTACGCACAGATCAGGGCGTCCCCGGGAACCGCTATTGGCGCCAAGGCGCGAACTCCGTAATGTGCAGTTCAGATGTACGTTCTGGTAGTCGCATTCCGTGCGTAGCTGCGTGGCAAAAAAAGGAACGTGGAAATGGATATAGAAGAGCTTGAAACCTTTGTAGAAGTGGCCGATGCCGGCGGCATTTCCCGTGCGGCAACGCGCCTGGGCATGTCGAAATCTATCGTCAGTCGCCGGCTTGCCCGCCTGGAAGCAGAGCTGGGCGTGCAACTGATGGCGCGTACCACCCGCGGTGCGGCCCTTACCGAAGCTGGGGCGACCTTCCGCGACTACGCCGCCAGAATATGCGCTGAGGCCGAGTCGGCACGCGATGCGATCTTGCCTTCCGGCGAGCTTCGTGGCCGCCTGCGGATCGCCGCGCCCCTGACTTTGGGGCCAATACATTTCGCGCCGATCCTCGCGGAAATGGCCAGGCGTCACCCACAGCTTCATGTGCAAACGAACTACACCGATCGTTTCGTTGACCTCATCGCCGAGGGGTATGACTGCGCGATACGGGTGGGCTACCTGCCCAATTCCAACATGATCGCCCGGTGTATCGGACCGATCTTTGGCCAATTGGTAGCAAGCCCCGTCTATATCAAGGCGCATGGAGCGCCCGAAACACCCGACGAAGTCGTCAGCCACCAAGCACTGATGCAAGGCAATGAATCGTGGTCATTCATGGATGGTGACACGATGGTTACGGTGCGCCCGCAGGGAACGTTTAAAGCCGACAATGGCACCGCATTGCTGGCCGCAGCTTTGGCCGGCATCGGCATTGCCTGGTTACCTGACTGGGTCACGCATGAGCATTTGGCGAGCGGCGCACTTGTAGCGATCATGACGGATTATCCGCCGCCTCCAGCAGGCGCTTATGTAGTTCGACCGCCAGGCCAGCACCCTGCGCGAAAGATAAGGGTGCTCACCGAATTGCTGCTTGAATACTGCGACCAGGCGGCACATATTCCTGAGTCGCCACAGAGCTGAAAGACCCGATTGCAAGCTCCCTTCGAGTGAGTCCTGAAAGCAAAGTATGGATACCAGGCTTACTTATTGATCCATCAGAGCTATCGCGGCTAATACGTCCAGTCCTGATCAGCGCACCCGAATATTTCTCCAAAGTTTCATTCCTCACTCGCGAATAACGCCAACACCCGGTTGGATGTTCCGATTTGTGCGACACAGTAATACAACCCACGAGACTACAAACCAAGGAAGTGGATCCCTAATATCCGCCTCCGTATCGGCACGCTTGCACCATCCCTGGTGAATGCGCGCGGCCAAATAACTGCATGCCAGACAGGTGAGTAATGATCGATTTGGAAGGAAAACGTGCGTTGGTGACGGGAGGAGCTCGCGGGATCGGCGCCGCTATCGCAGTGGCACTGGCAGAGAATGGCGCCGATGTTGCGTTCACCTGCCAGCAGTCGACGGAAAAAGCTGAGGCAGTGGCCAAATTCATCGCTGATAAAGGGCGTCGTGCTATCGCGATTCAAGCCGACAGTGCCAACCCGCAAGCCATTGAATGCGCAGTCGCGCAGGCCATCTCGACGCTGGGCGGCCTCGATATTCTCGTCAATAGCGCGGCTATCGGCTTGAAGGGAATGATCGCCGACATTGATGTAGACGACTATCAAGCACTGATGGATATCAACGTGCGAGGCCCCGTCCTGTTCGCAAAGGCGGTCATCCCGCATCTGCCCGCTGGCGGAAGAATCATCACAATTGGCTCGGGACTGGCAGAGCGGGTGCCCTTTGCGGGTGTAACAGCCTATGCAATGTCCAAGTCGGCGTTGCTCGCATTCACCCGGGGTTTGTCACGTGAACTCGGCCCCACCGGCATAACCGTTAATCTTGTTCAGCCGGGATCGGTCGACACCGACGCAAATCCAGCCGACGGCCCCGCCGGCGACTTTCAGCGGAACCTGTCGTCCCTGGGACGTTTTGGCGAGCCTCGCGAGGTTGCGAGTGCGGTGGTCTATCTGGCCAGTCCTGCCGCGAGCCTGATCACTGGCGCCATCCTGACCGTGGACGGCGGTGCGATCGCTTGACTAACGCTCATGCAGCTGTCCGCAGTGGACGTCTGCCATGGACTGTTGGTCAGGGGTTGAAACGCACTAATGGCCATTTGCAAAGGCAGGAAGCATTGGATATTGATGATCTTCGAACCTTCGTCGAGGTAGCCGACGCGGGCGGTGTTTCGTCGGCGGCCCGGCGACTGGGTGTTGCGAAATCGATAATAAGCCGCAGGCTTCTGAAGTTGGAAACCCAACTGGGTGTGCAGCTATTGGCCAGGACAACCCGTGGTGCTGCTGTCACCGAAGCGGGAGCCGCCTTGCGAGAGTATGCGGCGCGGATCGTCGCTGAGTTTGACGCGGCCAGGGACGCCATTGTTCCAGATGGAGACCTTCGAGGCCGCTTCCGGATCGCAGCACCGATCTCGTACGGCCCGACACATATTGCCCCCGTGCTTGCTGAAATGGGGCGACGCCACCCTCTCCTGCACATTCATGCAAGTTACAGCGATCGTATCGTCGATCTGATTGGCGAGGGCTTCGATTGTGCTATTCGGGTCGGCCATTTACAGAGCTCCAATTTCATCGCAAAGCGTGTGGGTAGCATTCACGGCAAACTCGTGGCAAGCCCAGGCTATGTGAGTACACATGGAGCGCCAGAGGCTCCCCACGAGATTCTTGCGCATGAATCTCTTATGCAAGGTGCGGAAACCTGGCGGTTTATGGATGGCCAAAAGTCCATCATGGTTAATCCCCAAGGGCGCTTCAAGGCTGACAATCCTGTCGCGCTCGCCGCGGCAGCCGTTGCAGGTCTGGGTCTTGGGTACCTTTCTGACAGCGTCATCGACGAGCACATCAAATCTGGCGCATTGGTGTCCGTCATGCACAGATATCCCCCTGTTCCGGCGGGTATTTACATTGTTCGCCCCCAAAGCCAGCACCCTGCGCGAAAGATACGGGTGCTGACGGACATGCTGGTCGATTGGTTCGCAGATGTGAGCCCGGGCAACGTCCTCTCCCTTTAGAAGGCAAGCCACTCGGGACGGCGAGCGTTCAATCTATCCAATTGCCGGACGCATCTTCCACTCGTAGTTCCTGCACAACCATGCCATTCGCCTGCATGCAGGCGCTGAGCTGCGCATGTTTGCCTAAGATCAATCGCCTGAGTAGAATGCGATTCATTATCAATCATGTATGTCCCGGGATGCCGATGCGTAGCGACGAAACACTAGGTACTGCAGATCCAGGGCTGCTCTATCGCACCCACTTCTCGTGGTTACAGGGCTGGCTGGTCCGACGCATTGGCTGTCGCGATAATGCCGCAGATCTGGCGCAGGACACCTTTGTGCGTGTGCTCAAACACCGTCATCAGTCCGGCGCCCTGCGCGAGCCACGCGCCTATTTGAGCAGCATTGCCCGCGGTCTGATGATTGATCAGTATCGTCGTCGCGAACTCGAACGTGCCTACCTGGAAAGCATCACCTTGCTGCCTCAACACGAGGTTCCATCGGAAGAAAGCCGGCTGATGATTCTCGATGCGCTCGAGCGCATAGACCGTCTGCTTGACTCGCTTAAACCAAGAGTACGCCAGGCGTTTTTATTTGCCCGACTCGACGGTCTGACCTGCGCGCAAATCGCCGAAAAGCTCGGAGTTTCCCGCGCGACGGTGGAACGCGACCTGGCCACAGCCCTGCAACATTGCTATCGCTTGCGTTATGTCGAGGCCTGAGCCCGAGGCGCTGGATCCGGCCATTGTCGAGCAGGCGATCCAATGGCTGGTGCGCCTTCGCTTCAATCAAACCGATGAACAGACACAGCGCACTTTCGAGCACTGGCTGCAGCAGCGCCCGGAGCATGCGTTGGCGTGGCAGCGTGTGGAAACGCTGGGAGATGAATTCGAAGGCGTGCCAGCTCATCTGGCTCGACAAACCCTTAAGGGCGCCCGGCATGGAATGCGCCGGCGGGAGAGCCTGAAGCTACTGGGCATATTGGCGACTGTTGGCACGGCAGCCTGGCTCGGCCGCGACTACACCCCCCTGCCCTCCATGCTTGCACAGCAGCGCAGCAGCACCGGTGAGCAGCGACATTTCCAACTCGACGATGGCAGCCTTATCCAGCTCAATAGCGATAGCGCCGTCGACAGCGAGTTCGACCCCCAGCGACGCCTGATCATCCTGCGCCGTGGTGAAATCATCGTGAATGTCGGCGCGGATCAACACTCGCCGCAAGCGCGACCGTTGTGGGTGCAATCACGCGACGGGATCATGCGAGCCCACAGCTCGCGCTTTCTGGTGCGCGAGCGTGACGACGGCACTCTGGTCGCAGCTCAGGAAGGATCGGTCACGGTTTTTCCCGGTTCCGGTCAAGCGTCTGCGAGCCGCAACGTTCTGGCAGGAAACCAACTGCTGTTCACATCAAACGGCGCCCGAGCGTTCAGGGACATCGGCCTTGATCTATGGGCTTGGAGTGACGGAGTGATCAGTGCGAACCACATGCGCCTTGGTGACTTTATCGCGGAGTTGTCGCGTTATCGCCCAGGAGTCTTGCGCTGCGCCGAAGAGGTCGCTGATCGACGCGTTTCCGGTACTTTCCAGCTCGCCGACAACGATCGGGTCCTGGCATTGATCGCGCAGTCACTGCGCCTGCACATTGATTACCGAACCCGTTATTGGGTCACCGTGAGCGCTGCCACCTGAGTCCGCCTGAATATTTTTCTGCTACCTGAAAAATAATGAGGTGGTTTCTCATTCTCGTTCGACCTGTAAGGAAGGCCGGAATACAGGCCAGTCTGCCGATGTCCTTTCTTGGAGCGAGAAAATGAGTTCGTCCCCTGTTTCGCAGCGCCATCCGTTAAGTCGTGCCATGCACGGTGCGATTTTGGGTTTGATCGTGAGCAGCTATGCATTGCCATCGCTGGCGCAAACCTCGGGCGCTGACCACAGCAATCAAGTTAAACAGTGGAACATCGCCCCCGGCCCACTGGCGCCGGCGCTTGACCGCTTTGCGCGCGAGGCTGGCATCAGTCTTTCCTTCGACGCCTCGAGTGTGGCGAACCGCACCACGGCTGGCGTGAATGGCGCGCTCGATACGTCCGCAGCGCTGTCATCCTTGCTCCAGGGCAGCGAATTGCAGATCGAACAGCAAGGCCCAAATGCTTACCTGCTGACCCCTCAAGTAAAAACCGCCGGCCCGCTGGAGCTCGACGCAACGGCTGTTGAGGATTACCGTCTCGCCCCGCTCATCATCAATGCCAAGGTCCGGGTCAGTGCCGACGACGACGCCAACTCGGTGGTGGCCAAGGAACTCTGGGTGGGCGGCAAGGTGGCAACCAGCATTCTCAATACACCGGCATCGGTGTCGGTGGTGACCAACAAGGAAATGCAGCAACGCAGCGTCAGCACCACGGAAGAAGCGCTGCAATACACGCCGGGCGTGGTCAGTGATTTCTATGGTACGGATGATCGCAACGACTATTTCCAGATCCGCGGCTTCCAGGCCACCACCTACCGTGACGGCTTGACCCTGAGTTCGATGCGTGGCGTGCGCGAAGATCCGTTCGCCTATGAGCGCATCGAGATCCTGCGTGGCGCCAACTCCACGCTGTTCGGCCCTGCCGACCCGGGCGGTTCGGTGAATTTCGTGACCAAACAGCCGCGCTTCGAGAAGTTTGGCCAAGGCTATGTCACCTACGGTTCGTTTGATCATGTCGAGACCGGCATCGATGTCGGCGATGCGCTGAACGACGAGAAAACCTTGGCCGGCCGCTTTACTGCCAAAGGCCAGAACAGCGACCGCGAATACGACCACTCGCAGGACGACAACCAATTGTTTATGGGTGGCCTGACCTGGGCACCGACGGATTACACGTCGGCCACGATGATTCTGGACTACCTGAAAACTGAAAGTTCGCCCAACAGCGGCGGCTATCCGCTGGATCGGGAATACGACCGCAGCAAGTTTTATGGCGAGCCCAGCTACAACTTCCACGATGTCGAGCGCACCAGCCTCAGCGGTAACATCACCCATGATTTCGACAACGGTTTTGTGCTGCGCAGCAATCTGCGTTACAGCCAGTTGACCGATGATTTTGGCTACGTGTACCTCAGCGACAGCGCTGCACGTGTCGGTACCAGCGTCGATCGATACCTGTTTGGAACGGACACTGACGCCGACCAGTTCAACGGCAATCTGATGCTGCAATACGATGCCCGCTTCGAGAACATCGACAGCAGCAGCCTGGTGGGCGTGGAGTATCTCGATTCGACCACCAAGGAAAGCTCGGTCTACGCGCTTACAACCCCGATCGACATTGCCAACCCCGTGTTTACTGGCGTTCCACGCTCAATCGCGCCGTATGCCGTCAACAAACGAGACGCAACCACCAAGGCCGTCTTCCTTCAGCAGAACCTGTCGTTCTACGAGCGTTTCATCGTCACCGGGGGCGTGCGCAACGACTCGATGGACCTGACCAGCAAAGGCTTGCAATCCACTGAGAAAGACAACTTCTCCGAAACCTCCTACCGAGGTGCGTTGACCTATATCGTCAACGATGAAGTATCAACCTACGTGAGCATGGTCGAATCCGTCTCGCCGCCGCAGGTTGGCGTAACACCGCAGACAGGCAGGCAGTACGAAGTGGGCGTGAAGTACGCGCCGATGGGGATGGACGCACTGTTCTCCGCCGCGGTGTATGACCTGACCCAGGAAAACGTCACCATCGCCGTGGTGCTGCCGAGCGGCATCATCGAACAGCAGACGGTGGGTGAATCACGTGCACGCGGCCTCGACCTGGAGGCCAAGGCGCAGGTGACGCAGAACCTCAGCCTGATCGGTGGCTATTCCTACATGGAGTCCGAGGTACTGCGCGGTTCGTTGTACGACGGCAGTTCCCTGAAGGGTAACGAGTTCGCCACGGCACCCAAGCATTCCGCTTCGCTCTGGAGTTACTACGACGTACCCGCCACTGATGTCAGCGTGGGCCTGGGTGCGCGCTACGTCGGCGCTTATTACTTCGATGCAGCCAACTCCGGCAAAAGCGATGGCACCACGCTGTTCGACGCCGCCTTCAACTACAAGATCGCCAAAGGCACCGACCTGGCGGTGAATGTCAGCAACCTGCTGGATGAACAGCACGTGGTCGGCTCCGGCACCGCGAACTTCTACAACCCGGGCCGCGAGATTACCGCCAAGCTGAGCTACAACTGGTAATTAGGCGGGTAGCCTATTTTCTCGTAAAGGAAACGGTGCCCGCTTTATCGCGGGCACCTTCGACTTGGTTATCAACCGCTGACCTCACGCAAAATTCTCTCGAGCTCAGGACGGGTCCACCTCTCCCAAGGGAATACCTCCCGGTCATCGCCGCTGTGCCAATACTCGCCCGCATCAAATGCCTGATAGATCGAAAATGCCGGCTCGGGCATCTCTGCGTACAAGGACAGATCGACGATATCGCTGATGACAATATTCATCACCTCATCACAGTAATGAAAATCGCGGCCGCCGGTGATAAACAGTCTTCCCACTGAGATCGCCAACTGATTGAGAAGATCGCGGCTGTCGATCTGCAGGTGGTCACACATGACATTTAATTCGGTGTTTGGGGCTTTCTCAATCATCCCCAGTACGTAATCAAGCTCGGCATCACTAAGACGTGTGGCCATGGGATCAAAGTACTCGTGACTTCGGTTTTGCGATGGATTCAGGACAAGCCTGTTAGAAAGCATTTTGGCAGATTTGCTGTTTAGCGACAGCTATGGTTCGAAAGGAGCTTCTGATTGGGTGGTCCCGTTTCCCCCCGGGGCTTATTCGGCAGAGGTCGACTTGGACTGTCATCAGATAAAGGTGACAAAGCGGGTATCGAGACCCGCGCTCACTGGCGCTAGCGAATTCAGATAGTACACAAACACAAGGTGGCCGCTTTTGGGTATTTGGCGATCCGTGACACGGAGATCGCCCAGAAGCGGCTAGTCAGTGTCGATGAAATACGTTAGATGATTCCAGTTTCAAATGAGCAGCGGGCAATACCCAGCTTGATCTACGCTTCAATCAAATAACGCGGAGAACCAGATCATGTCCCTCGCTCCCGGAAGTCTATTGGCCCTGGCTGTGGGTGTCTGCTTTTGCACATCCGTGCTCGGACAAGGGGCAGCAGACAGCGATCCTCCACCGGCGATACTGCCCTTGGCATCCGAAAGTGCGCCGAGACTCATTGCCTACCCGCCGCTTGCCGAGCCGCTCGCCCGTGGAGTGGTCATCATCCAGTTTCGAACAGAGCACGCCAGGATCATGCCGGTATTTGGCAAAGTGGCTGCTGAGGTATCGCCACGCTTAGGTCACCTTCACGTGAGCGTCGATGACTGGAAAGGTACGTGGGCGCACACCAGTGAAGACCCGATTATCCTGGTCGGGCTAACGCCCGGTCATCACAAGGTTCTCTTGGAAGTGGCCGACCCGACGCACCAGATCATCACCAGTACGACAGTGAGTTTTACAGTACCGGAGAAGAAACCGATGGACGCTCCCCGTACTGACGATGATCACGCGGTAAAACCATGACCGCCGTGCTATTCACCGAAACAGGCAACGATCGGCGTCTCTGCCAACGACTGCCTGGCTCAATATCTCCAGAAAACCGGGTTCACGAGCACCAACACCGTCAGGATCTCTAACCTGCCTAGCAGCATGCCAACGGTGAGTAGCCATTTGGCCGCATCGGGCAGTGACGAGAAATTACCTGCCGGGCCGATGATTGTGCCCAGGCCGGGGCCGACGTTACACACCGCCGTAGCGGCGCCGCTCAGGGCGGTAATCCAATCAAGCCCGATCAGCGCCAGGCCCAAAGCGATGGCGGCAATCGTGATGGTGAAAAAAAACGAGAAGGTCAGCAGCGAACGGACGATCTCCTCGTCGATGGGATGGCCGTTGTATTTTTTCTCGTGGCCGATTCTCGTGCATCCGATTATGGCAACCCATGAACTCTGCCAACCTTAAAACCCGTCCAGACAAGCTAGCGTGTCGAGTACTCGATAGGTCAAAGGCTCGCTGGTTGGCTCGCTCTTGCAAGCTCGCTGAGGCAATAAATCTCCATCCATCTACTTATGGCCGATTATGGGTTTTTATCGGCATACCTGAATGACTGTTTTTGGCCGAAAGCAGGCGGGTATTACCTTGTTTCAGCTTCGTCAGGGGGCCAGCTCTCATAGAAGAGCCGCCTACAGGGATCGGGTTGCCATCCATATGGTATGCGGCCCATGCCAGTACGTGTGCCATGCGTGCGGCAGCAACTGGCGACAGTCCGCAAGATTCTCTGACTTCGTCTAGCCGTATTCGGCAAACATCGAGGTGGCGTCGAACGCCGGAAAATCCACCAAGATAGAGAAAGAACTCGTCGAGAAGGATACCCACGCCTGGAACACCATAGGTGCCGGCCACACCTGGTGCCTCCTCATATATGGCCTTCACATTATGGCCTTCCAAGGCCGCGACAGCGGTGAGTACCTCGCAAAAAGTATCTTTCATGCTGTTGCTGACCCAGAGGTCATAGCTGTTGCCGATAATGATGGGCGCGCCCATGAGTCTTACTCTGATGTCGATAATGGAATGCTGAAGAAGAGGCGTATTCAGCCATGTAGCCAATTTTCAATAGGCCGTCTCCGCTCCGATTATTATCTTTTGGGGCTGGAAAAGGCCATGCGTGGACGGCTGCTTTTGGCCAGAAGCTGCCTCCCAGGCAGCGAACCGTGAATGGTCACTCGTCAAACAAGGTCCAGCCATGACAAATGCCGGCAAAGTCTTTTGCCGTAAAAAATAACGTCAGTTCCTTTGGGTCAAATTCTTTGTAGAGCCAATGCCCAGGAATGGGGCCTCTCGTTATCGCGTATTCCAAGCGGTATTTTTGAACAGGTCCAAAACCGAAGGAGCGTGAATTCAACTCAAACCTGTCACCTCTGTTGAGCGCCCATAGCTTTTCAACAAGGCAGTCATCAAGCACCACCTCTCCCGCTACCTCAACGAGATACTTTGAATGAAGTTTCTGTTGAAGCCTAACGCTTCTGGCCATGCATCAACCTACCTATGAACAGTCCGAGCATCGGCGCAATAATACTTGAACATGATGATGACCGCTTTGGGTTGGAAAAAAATGCGTTGGGCGTCCGCATTTGGCCGATAGCTACCATCCGCCACCGGCAGCTATCAGCTGAGACGCTCTTACATCGGCCCCAAGCAAGCCACTCACCAACCCTGGCCCCAGGTTTTTCCTGCCTGAAATCCCAAACCCGCACAAAAAAACCACCGATGCGTTGTCAGCTGATCCTTTTCAGCCTATCTTCATAAAACCTATACAGGCAACCTGTATGCGTACAACCTTTTCGTCAGACATTGGTCCCGACTCAGCACCGCCACGAGTAACCCGAATGAGCCCACTACTAGCCAGCCATTACCGTGAAATCCTCGTTGGCGTCGGTGAAAATCCTGAGCGCGAGGGTCTGCTGGATACGCCCCAGCGCGCCGCCAAGGCGATGCAATACCTGTGCAACGGATACGCGATGAGCCTGGAAGACGTTACCAACGGTGCGCTGTTCGAGTCGCAGAGCGATGAGATGGTGATCGTCAGCGACATCGAGCTTTATTCATTGTGTGAGCACCATATGCTGCCGTTTATCGGCAAGGCGCATGTGGCGTACATCCCCACTGGCCGGGTGCTGGGGCTGTCGAAGGTCGCGCGGGTCGTCGATATGTTCGCGCGGCGCCTGCAGATCCAGGAAAACCTCACCCAGCAGATTGCTCAAGCCATCCAGCAGATCACCGATGCCGCCGGGGTCGCGGTGGTCATTGAGGCGCGGCACATGTGCATGATGATGCGCGGTGTCGCCAAGCAGAATTCGATCATGACCTCCTCTGTGATGCTCGGCGCCTTTCGCGACAGCTCGACGACGCGGCAGGAATTTCTCCAGCTCATCGGCCGGCGTTAGGCCTATACACAGCCTGTTAACTGTACAAGCTCAAGGAGTAGGAAGATGGCTCGATTTCTGCTGCTGTTAGGACTGGCGCTCAGCATTGCAAGCTGCGGCAGTGTCGATGTTGCTCGTTACGCCGATCAGCAACCGGCATTGAGTCTAGAGCAGTTTTTCAGCCAGCCCGTCAAAGCTTGGGGGATGTTTCAGAAGCGCAACGGCGAAGTGGTCAAGCGCTTTGAGGTCGATATTGCCAGCCGTCGTGAGGGTGAAAACCTGATCCTCGACGAGCGCTTCCGTTACAGCGACGGCACCCATGAACGCCGAGTCTGGACCCTCACTCCTGGCGGCAATGGTCAGTGGAGCGGTCGCGCGCACGATGTGGTCGGTGTCGCACAGGGCCAGATCGCAGGCAACACTTTCCACTGGCGTTATCGCCTGAATCTGCCGGTCGACGACTCGACTTACGAGATGAGCATGGACGACTGGATGTACCTGGTCGACGAAGATACGTTGATCAACCGCACCCGTATGTCCAAGTGGGGCTTCGAAGTCGGTCAGGTGACGGTGTTCTTCCGGCGCCAGAACGCTGGAGCGAACCCATGAGCAGTGGGTTGACCCTGGCCTCGTTCGGCGACGGTTATCGCGCCTTGGTGATCGGTGCCAGTGGCGCCCTCGGCACGGCGTTCTGCCAACATTTGAACCAGGATCCACGCTGCGCCAGCGTCCGTGCGCTGGGACGCAAAACCGTGCCGAAGCTCGACCTCGAGCAGCCCGAAACGATCGCCAGCGCCGCCGCCGAACTGGCAGGCGAAGCGCCCTATCACCTGATCATTCACGCGGCCGGCCTCCTCCATCGTGACCGGATCAAGCCGGAAAAAAGCTACAGCGCATTCGAAGCCGAGTCGCTGCAGGCCGTGTTTCAAGTCAACACGCTGGGGCCGGCATTGCTGCTGCGCGACTTTCTGCCATTGCTTGCACCTCAAGGAGCGATGGCGATGCTTTCGGCAAAAGTCGGCAGCATCGGCGACAACCGTTTGGGCGGCTGGTACGCCTACCGCGCCTCCAAGGCTGCGCTGAACATGCTGATCAAGACCGCCGCCATCGAGCTTTCGCGCACTCGGCCGCAGAGTCGCTTGCTCAGTCTGCACCCGGGCACGGTGGTCTCGCCGTTGTCGCAACCTTTTCGCGGAGCCTCAAGCGCCCGCCCGGCAGACATTGCCGCTGCGCAATTACTGAGTCTGATTGACACACTGACGCCGGCCGATAGCGGCCATTTCTTCGCCTACGATGGAGAACGCCTGCCCTGGTAGGCAAGGAGTGAAGCATGAATCTGCAAACCCTCACCGAACGTGCGGCCAACAGTGAAGTTCGCGAACTGGAGCTGCTGTCACTCGAAGGTGGTTTTTATCTGGCGAGGATTCGCGTGGATCAAGGCCAGTTCACCTTGCTCGATGACGCGGCCAAGCCAATGCACCTGCGTTCGATCACCCACCTGCGCGACTTGCTGCAAACCGTGCCGGCGTTTCCCTGCGTGCTGGTGCAGCAATGCGTGCACGACGAAATGTGCGGCCGGGATTCAGGGCCGGTCGAAGAGCTGCGCATTCCATTTTCGCTGACCACGCCGTTATGACGCCGAAGCGAGGCAAGCGCTGCATGGCAGGCTGACCAGGCGCGCGTCGCCCACGGGCGACGCATTTATCGAACCCCTGCCCCGTCCACGGGTCTGCTTCACATCGATTCCCTGGAAGTAAAACCCATGTCCACTCAACACACGCTTGTCCTGCTTGCCCGAGGCGGATACGCCGCGCGCGGCGTTCTGTACCTGATCATCGGAATTTTCGCGCTGTTGGCAGCGCACGATTCCACCAAACCGAAAGACAGCCACAAGAGCCTTGAAGCATTGCTCAGCCAGCCCTTCGGCTACGTGCTGATTGGTGTTGTGGTCGCCGGCCTGCTGGCCTTCGCCGCCTGGCGTGCGTTGCAAGCGATCCGCGATGTCGACCACCACGGCACCGATTTCAAAGGCCTGGTCATTCGCGCAGGTTTGTTCGCAGGCGGTCTGGTCAACGCGGCGCTGGCCTTCTTTGCCCTGGGCCTGTTGGTGAGTGGTCTCCGGAGCTCGGGCGGTTCCGGCGATGGCAAGACTAAGGATCTGCTCGCGCAGCTGCTGTCATTCGAGCATTCCAACCTGTTGATCTACCTGATCGCGCTGATCCCGCTGGGTGTCGGTATCGCCCACATCATCAAAGGCTGGAAGGCTACGTTCGAGAAATATTTCGAAGCGGATGACGAAGTGATGCGCTACGTGCGCCCGGTGTCGCGGTTTGGCTTGATCGCCCGCGGCGTGGTGTTTATCGAGATTGCAGTGTTGATGGCGGTCAGCGGCTCGGTTTATCAAGCGACCAATCCACCCGGCATGAAGGAAGCGCTGGATGCTGTGCAGAATCTGCCGGCCGGCGGCGTGCTGTTGATGCTGATGGCGTTGGGGTTGATCGCCTTCTCGGTGTACAGCTTTTCCGAAGCCGCGTGGCGCCGGATCGAAATGGATGTGCCGCTGTAAGCGGCCATTCGAGGGGGCGTGCGCCCCCTCGACTGCTTCCCATCAAGTAAACAGATCAACGCCCAACTGGAACGCTACCCATAGCGCCAGACCTGTAGCAAACATCAGCGCGATGTTTTCAAACAGGTTGTTGCGATATTGCTTGTCCAGCAGCGATTTCTGGTTGGACATGATCAGCAAACCCAGGGAAATCACCGGCAGACCAATGATGTTCAACGCGCTGACACCAATGGTCAGGGTGACGAAATCCGGCATCCCCGGCATCGACCAGATCAGCGGCGTGACCAGGATGAACAGCATGAACCACTTGTGCATCGGGTCATGATGGAACTCTTTGCCGTACTTCTCGCGACGCTCAGGACGAACATGCTGGAAGGCATCGGTGATCAGCATCGGAAACGCCGTGGTCTTGCCTGAAATGCTGGCAAACAAAGTCGCGAACACACCGATGAAGAACACGTACCAGCCGATCGGGCCGAAGTAGATTTCCAGCGCCTTGCCCAAGTCAGCCAGGGTTTTCACCTCGATGCCATTGGGGCGCAGGATTTCCGCACCGACGATCCAGATCGCCAGGTTGATGATGATCCCGACAAACACCGCGAACAGCAGATCGTTACGCTGAATGCGCTTGTGCTGCGGCCCGGTCCAGCCTTTCTGGCGCATGACATAGGGGTGCACGAAGTTGGCAATCGAACCGGCAACCGCGCCGATCACTGAAACCGCTACCAACAACGCGCCATGCACGCCTTCGTCCGGCGGAATGCTGAAGCCGATGGTGCCTTTGATGATGCCGCTCACATCCGGGCCGGACATCACCGCCAAGGCGATGAATGCCAGGGTCATGATCGCCAGCAGCAGCTTCATCACGCCTTCAATCATTGTGTAGATGTTGCGCCCGACCAGCATCCAGACCGCCAGCACCACCGCCACCGAGCACAGTAATGGCTGATCGATCTTGAACAGCATCGCCAGCGACTCCCCTGCCCCCTTGATCATGTAGGCGTTCATCAGGTGCCCCATCAACAGGGCATAAACCAGCATGAACCAGGCGAACACCGGGTTGAGCTGGGCATAGCCCTGCAGAATGGTCATGCCTTGGTTATTGCACAGCTGGAAACGGGCAATGATGTTGACGATCAGGTATCTGAGCAACAACGAGACTGCCAGCACCCACATCATGGCGTAGCCGTAGTTCGCACCGGCCACTGAAGACGTGATGAGATCGCCCGCTCCGAGCCACGACAGCACGGCGATAATGCCGGGGCCGAGCAGTTTCAGCGTGCGCAGGAACAGGTTTTGCGGTTTCGCAGCGGCCTGATGATCGAGTGGAGCCATGCTCGTCATAGGGGTATCTCCGTTATTGTTTTTGTGAGAGTTGTTGCAGTGCGCACATTAGGTAGGATGTCGTACAACAACGCTAACGGGAGAGTATGTAAAAATGTGTCAAACCTCCCTGATTAGCCTCCATCCCGATCATTTCTGCTGATAAAAATCATCTAGCACGCGCATGCTAATGAGCTTTGGCGACGTTGCGGGGCTACTAAAAAGCCGTTGATGCCCTAGCCAATCACTCATAGGATGACTGATCACAACAACAATAAGGCTGGAAATGATGAAAACAACCCTCTTGATCGCTGCGCTCGCCTCCACGTTGAGCGTGACGGCTAATGCCGCTACTTACGCTTACATTTCAAGCCCCGGCGACGGTCTGATCTCGCAATACCGCCTCGATCAAAACAACGGCGCACTCACCCTCATCGAACAGGTCCAGGCGGGTGATCAAGTCAATCCCATGGCCCTCACCCCGGACGGCAAGGTGCTTTTTGCAGCCTTGCGGGTCAAGCCCTTCCAGGTCGTGGGTTATCGGATCGATCCCACAAGCGGTCACCTGACAAAATTTACCCAGGCCCCCCTGGCAGAAAGCATGGCCTACCTGTCGACCGACCGAAAAGGACGCTACCTGCTCGCGGCCTCGTACGGCGCAGATACCCTCAGCGTGCAAAACATCGGCGAAGATCATCAACCTTCCGCCAATATCCTGCGCTACCCGACCGGCCTGCATGCGCATTCGATTCGCACCGAGCCGAGCAACCGCTTTGCCTATGCGGGCAATCTGGGCACTGACAAGGTGCTGCAATATCGCCTGGACGCCAAGACCGGCGAGCTCAGCCCGATCGGCAGCGGCTCGGTCAGCGTCCCGGAGAAAACCGGCCCTCGGCACTTGGCATTCTCGCCGGACGGCAAATTCCTTTACGTGGTGGGCGAAATGAGCGGCACCGTGACTGCGTTTTCAATCGACAACGCCAGCGGCGCGTTGACCGAAATCGCTGTGGCCAATGGCATTCCCCAGCGTTTGAAGCTGGCCCACGGCGAAGTTCGGGATGCGCGCAACAACGACTTGAAAGACGACCCGACCCCACGTATCTGGGCCGCTGACCTGCGCATGTCGCCGGACGGGAAACTGCTGCTGATGAGCGAGCGGACCAGCAGCAGCGTCTCGGCTTTTGCCGTGGACCCGGCCTCGGGAGGGCTCAAGTTTCTCGACAACTACCCAGTACAGGAACAGCAGCCGCGCAATATCGCCTTCTCCCCCGATGGCCACTGGCTGCTGGTGACCGGCGAGAAAAGTGCCAAGGTCGGTACGTACGCGGTGAGCAAGGATGGCGCGTTGAAGCGTGTCGGTGAAGCGGCATCCGGCAAAGGCGCATTGTGGATCGAGATACTGCAAACGCCTGACGCATGAATATCTGCGGAGCAGCAACTGCTCCGCCGTTCTGCAACTAATCCCCTGCCGCTTCGGTCATTAGGATTGCCGAGGTTGATACATTTTCGCAGGCCTCACTTTCAAGAGACTGCCCACCGTGATCAGCCATCTCGATCGCCGCAACAACCGCTCGCTGGACAGTCTGAATTTCTTTCTCGCCGATGTCCGCGACGGCCTCGGGCCGTACCTCGCCATCTACTTGCTCGCCGTACACCACTGGGACCCGTCCAGCATCGGCGTGGTCATGACTCTCGCCGGTATCGCTGCACTGATCACGCAGACACCGGCCGGTGCGCTGGTTGACAACAGTCGGGCGAAACGGGCGCTGGTCATCATCGCCGCGCTGTTGGTCGCGGCGAGTTGTCTGCTGCTGCCGTTCATTTCTTCATTCAGTCTGGTGGCATTGACCCAAGCCTTGAGCGCGGCGGCAGCGTCTATTTTCGCTCCGGCGATTTCCGCGATAACGCTGGGCATCACCGGCCCGCGTGCATTCACCCGGCGCACCGGCCGCAACGAGACGTTCAACCATGCCGGCAACGCCTGCGCGGCGTTATTGGCCGGTTTGTTTGCCTATCTGTTCGGTCCGGTGGCGGTGTTTTATCTGATGGCCGTCATGGCCTTGGCGAGCGTAGTTGCCGTGCTGTTCGTTTCGGCAGAAGCGATAGATCACGACGTCGCGCGCGGTTTGCAGCCTGGCGATCAAAGCCATCAGCCGTCCGGATTCAAGATATTGCTGAGCAATCGCCCGCTGCTGATGTTTGCCCTGTGCTGCGCGCTGTTCCACTTGGCCAACGCGGCGATGCTGCCGCTGGTGAGCCAGAAACTCGCCGAAGCCAACTTGCACATGGCCACGCCGCTGACCTCGGCGTGCATCGTCGCCGCGCAACTGGTCATGGTGCCGATGGCGCTGCTGGCCGGTGCGAAAGCCGATGTCTGGGGGCGCAAACCGTTATTGCTGGCGGGTTTTCTGATCCTGCCGCTGCGCGGGTTGCTCTACACGTTCTCGGATGATCCGTACTGGCTGGTCGCCGTGCAGTTGCTCGACGGCGTCGGCGCCGGGTTGTTCGGCGCGCTGTTCCCGGTGATGGTCAAGGATCTGACCCTCGGCTCCGGGCATTTCAATGTCAGCCTCGGCGCGCTGACCACAGCGTTTGGCCTGGGCGCGGCGCTGAGCAATGGGTTGGCCGGTTTCGTCGTCGAGGCTGCGGGTTACAGCGCAGCATTCCTCACCCTCGCTGGTGTTGCAGCGGCGGCGTTTCTGCTGCTGTTGATTGGTGTTCCGGAAACACTGCAGCCGACTGAGAAATTCCAGTCCGCTGCAGTTATGGGTCAAAGCTGAGCAATCGGCGACGTTTGTATCAGCGTGTAGCTTTCGCCAACCAAGATACACACGCATGCGAAGTTCGGCCGTGCGCACACATAACTGACACATTTAGCGCGCTAAATACCACTGTCGCTTCCATTCCTACCCTAATCAAACGACAGGACATCACCATGAACAAAGTCTTCGCTACCCTCGCCCTTACCGCCGCCATGTTCGGTGCTACCGCCGCGTTCGCTGCGCCGGTTAAACCTACCGTAGTGCTGGTGCACGGTGCCTTTGCCGATTCGAGCAGTTGGAACGGCGTGGTCAAGATTCTCGAGAAGGATGGCTACCCGGTGATCGCCGCTGCCAACCCGCTGCGCTCGGTCAAGGGTGATGCGCAATCGGTGGCGGATGTGCTGGCCAGCGTGAAAACCCCGGTGGTGCTGGTCGGCCACTCTAACGGTGGCCCGGTGATCAGTGAAGCCGCTTACGGCAATGCCAATATCAAAGCGCTGGTATACGTCGCCGCGTTCGCCCCGGAAAAGGGTGAAACCGCCGCTGAATTGTCCGGGCGTTTCCCCGGCAGCACCCTTGGCCCGACCCTGTCGGCCCCGGTTGAGCTGGCCGATGGTGGCAAGGATTTGTACATCCAGCAGGATAAATTCCATGATCAGTTCGCCGCCGATGTTTCCCAGGCCGATGCGAAGCTGATGGCCGCGACCCAACGTCCGGTGACCGTCGCCGCGCTCAACGAAGCCGCGACTGAGCCTGCGTGGAAAACCGTGCCGTCGTACTTCGTCTACGGCGATCAGGACAAGAACATCCCGGCGCAAGCCCTGGCGTTCATGGCCGAGCGCGCGCACTCCAAACAGACCGTAGTGGTCAAAGGCGCGTCGCACGTGGTGATGGTGTCCAACCCGAAAGCCGTCGCCAGCCTGATCGAAACCGCTGCTGCGGCGAAGTGATTCATCGCTGAGTTGAACCTTGAAGCGTTAGCCGTGAACCCTGTTCACGGCTTTCAGCGCTGGATGGTGCTGTAGCCGCTCGTTGAGAAAGTCCACGAACGTGCGCACCTTCGCCGGTACGCGCGGATGTTTCAGATAGACCAGTTGCACCGGTAACGCCGGCGGCTCAAAGGCCTGCAACACCAATTCCAGTTCACCAGCCGCAACCTGGCTGGCGACTTGATAAGACAGCACGCGGGTAATGCCCCAACCGGAACTGGCAATGTTGATCGCCGCCTGATTCGCGGTGACCACCAGACGCGGTTCGAAGCGAAAACTCAACGGCCCGTCGGCGTGGGCGAATTGCCAATCGCTGAGCAAATGGCTGGCGGACGACATGACAATATTGGCGCGGCTCAACTCGTTCGGATGTTGCGGTCGGCCATACCGGGCGAAGTAATCCGGCGTGCCGCAGATCACTTGGCGCACCTCGCCGACCTTGATCGCATGCTGATTGTTTTCGTGCAGATGACCGATGCGCACGGCGACATCAATGCCCTCCTCGGCCATGTTCACTATGCGATCAACCAGCAAGGCCTTCAGACGCACCGAAGGAAACGCATCGACGTATTGCGCCAGCAACGGCGCGATGAACAGCTCGCCAAACAACACCGACGCGGTCACGCTCAAGTGCCCGCACGGCACCCGATAACTGCCGGCAGCGGCTTCTTCGGCTTCGTCGACATCGCAAAGGATTCGCCGGCAATCGTCCAGATAACGATGGCCGGCCTCGGTCAGATGCAGGCTGCGCGTAGTGCGCGACAACAGACGCGTGCCGATGCGTTGCTCCAGCGCAGCGATGGCGCGGGTGACGCTGGGGGGCGAGGTGTTCAAACGCCGCGCCGCCGCCGCAAAGCCGCCCTCCTCGGCCACGGCCAGGAACATGCGCATTTCCTGAAAACGATCCATAGCTGGGGACCTGTCGAAGATTTTGAAAACCCACCGGCCCTGTGGGAGCGGGCTTGCCCGCGAAGGCGTCCTGTCAGTCAACTACGATGCTGAATGACCCACCGCTATCGCGGGCAAGCCCGCTCCCACAAGGTTTCGGCGTGTGCTGATATCAAACGCTTTGCAGGCCCACCGCTGTGCGCTGCATGCCGACGAATTTCGGCAGCGCCTCGACCCGCGCAAGCCATGCCCGCACATTTGGATATTCTTCCAGCGAGACATTGCCTTCCGGTGCGTGGGCGACGTAAGTGTAGGCGGCCACATCGGCGACGGTTGCCTTGTCGCCGGCAAGGAATGCGCTGTTGGCCAACTCATCTTCCATCACTTGCAACAATGCATGGGAACGCTTGATCGCATCAGCCGCGTCGTAACCGGCGCCGAACACCGTGATCAAGCGCGCCGTCGCCGGGCCGGAGCTGATCTGCCCGGCAGCCACCGATAACCAACGCTGCACCTTGGCTTGCTCGACCGGATCACTCGGCAGCCACTGACCATTGCCGTATTTGCCGGCGAGATACACAAGAATGCCGTTGGAATCAGCGAGCACCGTGCCGTTGTCGTCAATCACCGGCACCTGGCCGAAACGGTTGAGCGCAAGGAACTCAGGCGTTTTGTGCGCGCCCTTCATCAGGTCGACGAACACCAGTTCGGTCGGCACATCCAGCAGGGACAACATCAACTCGACTCGGTGCGAGTGGCCGGACAACGGATGGCGGTACAGTTTGACGGCTGAGTGGGACATGACGTGCTCCTGGATTATTTGAGGTCGACCCGCTGATCGTGTCGATGGGGCTCATCCTGCTCCCCCGCCGCAAATCGCGGAATCCTCAGCCAATACAATCGAGCATTTCAGCCAGTGAAATAATCACCCGCCTCCTTAGGCGCGCGCAGGGATCATTTCATCGAGTGAAACAGTGGATTGCAGTTTCTGGCCATTCCCTCGCAACCGGCCGAGGGCGAACATGAGCCCACTTGAGCTTCAGCCCCTGGCGGCTCACCGGCCCGTTTGCACCCGAGGAGAATCGAAATGGACACAGCGTCGAAACCGCAGCCCTCGCCCTGGCATGAAGGTGAGCTGACCCTGCAACGTGCCGTCGGCGCGGTGGAGATGATGGTCGGTGTCGGCCAACGGCAACTGGCCCGCGACTGGATGCCGGACCAGCACCGCGAGTTCTATGCGCAACTGCCCTTCGTCGTACTGGGCGCTGTCGACAGCCAGGGCGATCCGTGGGCGACGCTGCGCACCGGCCAACCGGGGTTCATGGATTCGCCGTCGCCACAGGTTCTGAAAATCAAGCTCGACGCCCAGCCCAACGACCCGGCCAATCAAGGCCTGCAACCCGGCGATGCGATCGGCATGCTCGGCATCGAGCTGCACACCCGTCGGCGCAATCGCATGAACGGCAACATCAGCCGCCGCGATGCCGACAGCCTCGAGATCAGCGTGACCCAGGCCTACGGCAACTGCCCGCGCTACATCAATCTGCGCCATTACGCCTTCGTCGATGAGACCACCGACAACGCGCTCGACTTGCCGGTCAGCGAACCCTTGGTGCGCGAGATGATCACCGCCGCCGACTCGTTCTACGTGGCCACTTACGTGGTGCGCGACGGCGAGCGCCAAGTCGATGTGTCCCATCGCGGTGGCAAATCCGGCTTCGTGCACATGGACGAGGACGGCACCCTGACCATTCCGGATTTCTCCGGCAATCTGTTCTTCAACACCTTGGGCAATATCCTGCTCAACCCGCGCGCCGGGCTGACCTTTATCGATTTCGAAAGCGGCGATCTGTTGCAAATGACCGGCAGCGCAGAAGTGCTGCTCGACGATCCGCAAATCGCCGCGTTCCAGGGCGCCGAGCGCCTGTGGCGCTTCAAGCCGCAGCGCATCGTTTACCGTCAGGCCGCGCTGCCACTGCGCTGGGCCGAGCAGCCGGAAGGCGATTCGCCCAACTCGCAAATGACCGGCAACTGGGAACAGACCCGCGAGCGTTTGCAGGCCGAGGCGCTGCGCAATCAATGGCGCGCGCTGCACGTCACGCGGGTGGTCGATGAGAGTCCGCAGATCCGCTCCTTTTACCTGCAAGCCAACGACGGCTTCGGCCTGCCGCGCTTCGAACCGGGCCAGCACTTGCCGATCAAGGTTTTGCTCGACGGCCAGGACGCCGCGTCGATCCGCACCTACAGCGTGTCCAGCGCGCCGTCGGACGAGTTCCTGCGCATCAGCGTCAAACGCGATGGCTCGGTGTCTTCGCATCTGCATGATCGGGTGCAGGCATTGGACTTGATCGAAGCCCGCGCGCCGCAAGGCGATTTCACCGTCAACGCCACCGAACGCCGGCCACTGGTGCTGTTGGCCGCAGGGGTTGGGGTGACGCCGTTGCTGTCGATGCTGCGCGAGGTGGTCTATCAGGGCAAACGCATCAGCCGCATGCGCACGACCTGGGTGGTGCAAAGCAGTCGCACCGTCGAGGATCTGGCCTTTCGCGATGAAATCGACGCCTTGGCCGCGCGTGCAGGCGACAAGGTCAAAGTGCTGCGCGTGGTCAGCCAGCCGCCGCTGGAAGCAACAGCGCAGGGCTACGACCATCCCGGGCGCATCGACATCGCCTTGCTGAAAGGCCTGCTGCCGCTGGATGACTACGATTTCTATCTGTGCGGCCCGGGCAGCTTCACCCAGGCGCTGTACGACGGCCTGCGCAAAATGCGCATTCCCGATGATCGCATCCACGCCGAAACCTTCGGCCCGTCGACGCTGATCCGCGATGTCGAAATCAGCACCCCGGCGCCGCCGCAAGTACCGGTCGCCGAAGAACCGGTCAAGGTGTTGTTTGCCACGTCCGGCAAGGAAGCACGCTGGGAACCGGGCAGCGGCACCTTGCTGGAACTGGCCGAGGCACGTGGCTTGAATCCGGAATTCAGCTGTCGCGGCGGTTCGTGCGGCACCTGCAAAACCCGCCTTACCAGCGGCCAGGTGCATTACCTGACCCCGCCGGCCATGCGTCTGGCGGACGACGAAGTGCTGATCTGCTGCGCCGCCCCGGCGCAGGGCAGCGACACCCTGGTGCTGGATGTTTGAATGTTGAGGAGGTGCGCCATGAAGCCGTATGCAGAAACCAACGTCGTTTGGCCGCAAGAGAACACCGGACTGTCCGCCAGTGAATGCGAACGCAGCTTTTTGCTGCCGCAATTGATGGGTTCACTCGCCGGTGAAACCTGCGCGTTGACGGGCTCATTCAATCAACGTGAGCGTCTGCCTTCGAGCCCGAACGGCTGGTTTTCCCGTGGGCTCAAGGCATTGTTTGCTTAGGCTTTGCTCACCGCAACCACTCTGCCCGCCGGCCGGTGCTGGCGGCTGGTGACCAGGCCAATGAACGAGATCAGCAGCGCCAGGCCAATCGTCGAAGTCACTTCCAGGCGATGTTCAGGGGTGATCATCATCACTGCCAGAGCGGCGCAGATGAAGGCAATGACCAGCCAGGTGAGCCAGGGGAACAGCCACATGCGCAAGGTCATTTCGACCTTTTCCCGTTCCAGGCGGCGGCGCATGCGCAACTGCGAAATGGCGATCACCAGATACACCAGCAAGGCGATTGCGCCGGAGCTGGCGAGCAGGAACTGGAACAGCCCGGCCGGCATGAAATAGCTGAGTAACGTCACGCCTGCGCCGATCACCGTGCTGGCAATGACCGCAGCGCGTGGCACGCCGGCCGCCGAAGTCACCTTCAATGCCGGCGGCGCATCGCCGCGTCGGCCCAGCGAATAGAGCATGCGCGAGGAAATGTAGATCGACGAGTTCATGCAACTGGCTACCGCGATCAATACGACCACGTCGACGAGGAATTTAGCGTTGGGGATATTCATCAGCTCCAGTGCGCGCTGGTAGGAACCGACCGAGGCAAGTTGCGGGTCGTTCCAAGGCACCACCGAAATCACCACGAAGATCGACAGCAGGTAGAAGATGCCGATGCGCCAGATCACCGAACGCGTGGCCTTGGCGATGTTCTGCGCCGGATTATTCGACTCCGCAGCGGCAATGGTCACCGCTTCGGTGCCGATGAAACTGAACATGATGGTGATGAAAGCGCCGACCACCGCCGACATGCCGTTGGGCGCAAAGCCGCCGTGCTCGGCCATCAGCGTGCTCAAGCCACTGGCTTCACGCTCGGGAATCCAGCCCATCAGCACCGCGAAACCCAGGCCGATGAAACCGATGATCGCGATGACCTTGGCCATGGCGAACCAGAATTCGAACTCGCCGTATTTCGACACGCTGAACAGGTTGGTAATCACCAGCAGCACGATCGACAGCAAGGCGAACAACCACGCATCGACCTGGGGAAACCATTGGTTGAGCACGTGCCCGGCGGCCAGCGCTTCGATCGGAATCACCAGCACCCAGAACCACCAGTAGAGCCAGCCAATGGTGAAGCCGGCCCAGCGGCCAATGGCTTGATCGGCGTAGGTGGAAAACGAGCCGGTGTCGGGATGCGCCACGGCCATTTCGCCGAGCATGCGCATCACCAGCACGACCAGCAGACCGGAGAACAGATAGGCGAGCAGCACCGCAGGTCCTGCGGCGGCGATGGCGTGGCCTGAGCCAACGAAAAGTCCTGCGCCGATGATGCCGGCAATGGAAAGCATGGTGACGTGACGCGGTTTGAAACCTTGCGCCAACTGACCGTTGGAGTCCTTGGGGTTCAGGCTAGTCATGGGTTCTTATTGTTCTCATGATCGACGTTTGGGCCACTGACTGTGCGTCAGGCGATCATCATTTCCTGTGCCGACATCAGGCGAAAGCTGCGACGCAGACGCTTTGCCGACGAAATGATGCTTCACCTTACGTGGCCCGAGCGCCGTCCAACTAGCCTGAGTGCGGCATGCCGATGTCTGATTTCGACATGCCACTCTCAGGCCACCATTGGGCGGCGGCAACCGCTGCGGCGATTTACAGCGTGTAGGAAATCCCCACCTGCACGGTTCGCGGCGCGCCCGGGTAGGCGTAAACATTGCCGAAGGCGCCTTCCTCGTAGTCGCGATCGAAGATGTTTTTCACATCCAGATTGAGCCGCACCTTGTCGTTGACCTTGTAGAAGCTCAGCAGGTCGACCACGGTGTAGCTGCCCATGGAAAACGCGGTGTTGGCGGTCTGCCCGGCGCGCTCGTCGACGTATTTCAGGCCAGTGCCGAGGCCGAGGCCTTTGAGCGTGCCGTCCTGGAACTCGTACATATTGAGCAGGCTGAAGCTGTTCTTCGGGATGTTCAGCAGGCGCGTGCCGGAGCGCAGCGTGTTGTCCTTGGTCACCTCGGCGTCGACATAAGCGTAACCGCCGACCACTCGCCACTCCGGGGTGAGGTTGCCGGTGACGTTGACGTCGAAACCACGGCTGCGCACTTCACCGGCAGCGACGCTGAAGGTCGAATCCACAGGATCTGTGGTCAGCACGTTGCGTTTTTCGATCTGGTAGATCGCCGCGTCGACGCTCAACTGCTGATCCAGCGCTTCCCACTTCACGCCCATCTCGTAGGACTTGCCTTTCTCTGGAGCGAAGCCGCCGCCTTCGCGACTGGCGCCGGTGTTGGGCTTGAACGAGCGCGCGGTGTTGGCGTAGACCGCCAGGGTATCGGTCAGGTCGTAGGTGACGCCGATACGCGGGGTGACGGCGTTGTCGCTGGCCTGCCAGCTCTTGCCGCCCGGCACGTAGGTTTCGTAATCGTGCTCGAAGCGCTCGAAACGTGCGCCGGCCAGCACTTTCAGTTTGTCGGTCAGGGCGACCTGATCCTGCACGAACGCGGCGTAGGTCTTGAGGTTCTCTTTATCGTGGGTCGGTGTGCGGGTCAGCGCCGGGCGTGGCTGGCCGTAGACTGGATTGAAGATGTCGATCGGGTAGGCACTGACCGCGCCGCTGGAGCGCTGGATGATCGACTTGTAATCGTAATCTTCATACTCGATGCCGGTGAGCAAGGTGTGCTGCAGACCGCCAGTGTCGAAATGCCCGGTGAGGTTGAGCTGGGTGTCCTTGTCGGTCCATTCCAGCTTGCGGTAGTTGAAGTTGCGCCCCAGCGTGCGGCCGTCAGCGGCAATGCCGTTGGCCTCGATCGCGTTGCCCTTGAGCGAGCCGTCGAGCCACTGGAAACCGCCGCCCAGGGTCCAGTCGTCGTTGAGCATGTGTTCGAAACGCAGCTGCGCCATGTTGTTGTCGTTGTGCAGTTTGCCGACGTCCTTCTCGCCAAAGAAGGTATCGCGCGAGGCAGTGCCAATCTGCGCCGGGTAGCGCGTCACGCCACGATCAAGCGGCGCGTTGTTGCGCATGAAGTCGCCTTCGAAAATCAGCTTGGTCGCGTCGGTGGCGTGCCAGGTCAGCACCGGCGTGATGCCGTAGCGCTCGGTCTCGACATGATCGCGGAAGGTGTCGCCGCCCTCGCCCACCACATTCAAGCGATAGGCCAGACGCCCTTCTTCATCGAGTGGCCCGGAAGCGTCGAGGGTGCCGCGCTTCATGCCTTGGTCGTTCAATTGGCTGCCTAACGTAACGGTGCGCTCGGGCAACGGTTGTTTCGACACCACGTTGAAGGTACCGCCGGGATCGCCACGGCCATAGAGCATGGTCGCCGGACCGCGCAGCACCTCCAGACGTTCGATGGTGTTGGCGTCAGGCATGTTCGGGTAGCCACGGTTGATCGGGTAACCGTTGCGGTAGAACTCACCCGTGGTAAAGCCGCGCACGGTAAACGTGGTCAGGCCCTGCCCACCGAAATTGTTCGCCCGCCCGACGCCGCCGGCGTAATCCAGCGCATCCTGCAAACGCGTGGCGCCGAGGTCTTCGACGGCATCCTTGGTCACTACGCTGATCGACTGCGGAGTTTCATGAATCGACGTGTCGGTGCGCGTGGCGCTGGCCGAACGCGTGGCGCGATAGCCCTGCACCGGGCCGTCTGCCCGTTCGTAATCCGCTGTGCCGACCACGTCGGTGGCTTCCAGCTCAAGCGTTGAAGAGGTCGGTTCGGCTGATTCAGCCCACGAGGAAGAAGACAGCGCCTGCAGCACACAAATGGAAAGCAGAGTTCGACGCATGAGGTGAAAACCTTTACGAATAGGCCAGAACGAAGGGCAAAACCGCCAATGAAAACGCGGCGCATGGTATACCAGCGCATTCGTAATTGAAACTTATTCTTATTTGTCATGTTGGTCAGGATTACTGAGCAGAATTCATCACTCCATCCTGAAACCGCGCATTATCAGCAGCGCGTCGATGGCCTAGGCTCGTAGAGATCCGACGTCAATCGATGGCTGCGCCGCGCTACGTGTGTGCCGCCAGCCTGTCTGAAAGGAATTCGCAAATGAAATTCGACACCCCGGCCGGCTCCAATCCGATCGATCAACTGAAGATGATCGGCCAACCTGCCGACCGCATCGACGGCAAGCTGAAAACCACCGGCACCGCCACGTACGCCTACGAACAATACGCAGCGGTGCCGGACGCCGCCTATGGCTACATCGTCGGTGCCGGAATCGGCAAGGGGCGCATTGCTTCGATCGATTCGGCAAGCGCGCGGGAAGCGTCCGGGGTGATCGCCATCGTCACTTACGAAAACGCCGGGCCATTGGCTAAAGGCGAGTTTTACGTAGCCAGGGCCTTGGCCGGGCCGCAGGTCGATCACTATCACCAGGCCGTGGCGATTGTCGTTGCGGAGACCTTTGAACAGGCCCGCGCGGCTGCCGGTCTGCTTGAAATTCGCTACGTGGCCGCACCGGGTTCGTTCGATCTCGCAACTGCGAAAGACTCCGCAACCCCACCGCCACCGGCCGGTTTCGGCCCGCCGCCGCAGACCAGCGCCGGTGACTTCGAAGGCGCCTTCAACGCTGCGCCCGTGCAAATCGATCAGCACTACAGCACGCCCGATCAGGCTCACGCGATGATGGAACCGCACGCAACCATCGCCCGCTGGAACGGCAAGCAGTTGACCTTGTGGACATCAATCCAGCAGATCAACTGGGGCGTGCGCGATCTGGCGAAAACCCTCGGCGTTGCCAAGGAAGACGTGCGCCTGATCTCGCCGTATATCGGCGGCGGTTTCGGCGGTAAGGGCACGATCCTTTGCGACGCAGTCTTGGCATCCCTGGCCGCTCGACATGCCGGACGACCAGTGAAAGTCGCGCTGCCGCGGCCGCTGATGTTCAACAACCTGACCCATCGTCCGGCGACGATTCAGCGCCTGCGCATCGGTGCCAACCGTGACGGCGTGATCACGGCGATCGGCCACGAGAGCTGGTCGGGCAACCTGCGCGGCGGTCGCGCCGAAGCGGCGACCGCATCAACCCGATTGCTGTACGCCGGGGCCAATCGCATGACCCGCTTGAACCTTGCCGTGCTCGATCTCGCCGAGGGTTCGGCGATGCGCGCACCGGGTGAGGCGCCGGGAATGATGGCGCTGGAAATCGCCATGGATGAACTGGCGGAAAAGCTGCAGATGGATCCGCTGCAACTGCGCATCCTCAACGACACGCAGGTCGATCCGGAGCAACCCACGCGGCCATTCTCCAAACGACAATTGGTGGAGTGCCTGAACACTGGCGCTGAGCGCTTTGGCTGGCAGCAGCGCAACCCTCAACCCGGTCAGCGCCGTGAGGGCGGTTGGCTGATCGGCATCGGTCTGGCCTCGGCGATTCGCGGCGCACCGACCACCGCTTCGGCGGCGCGGGTGCGGCTTGATCGTCAGGGCGTCATCACCGTAGAAACGGACATGACCGACATCGGCACCGGCAGTTACACCATCATTGCCCAGACCGCCGCCGAAATGATGGGCATGCCGCTGGACCGTGTCGTGGTGCACTTGGGCGATTCGCGGTTTCCGGAATCGTCGGGCTCCGGCGGCCAGTGGGGCGCCGCCTCCTCCACTGCTGGGGTGTATGCCGCGTGCCTGAAATTGCGCGAGGCCGCTGCCCGCGCCGTGGGGATAGACCCGCGACAAGCCGAGTTTGTCGACGGACAAATTCGCGCAGGCTCGCAGCAGGTTGGCTTGGCTCAGGCCGCAGCCAATGGCGAGCTGACGGGTGAGGACCGCATGGAATACGGCGACCTTGCCCAGCGCTTCGTCCAGCAGACCTTCGGCGCGCATTTCGCCGAGGTCGCGGTCAATGCCGCTACCGGGGAGATCCGTCTGCACCGGCAACTGGCGGTGTGCGCCGCCGGGCGCATCCTCAACCCGAAAACCGCGCGCAGCCAGATTATCGGCGGGATGACCATGGGTGCGGGTGCGGCATTGATGGAAGAGCTGGCGGTGGATCATCGAATCGGCTTTTTCGTCAACCACGATCTGGCCGGATACGAGGTGCCGGTGCACGCCGACATTCCCCATCAGGAAGTGATCTTTCTCGATGAAGTCGACCCCTATGCCACCCCGTTGAAAGCCAAAGGCGTTGGCGAGTTGGGCATCAGCGGCGCGGCGGCGGCCATCGCCAATGCGATCTACAACGCGTGCGGCGTACGGGTGCGCGATTATCCGATTACGCTGGATAAACTCATCGGCGAGTTGTCCTATCCGGTCTGAGACTGGATCACGCAGGATATCGCCCATGTACCCCATCACCCCCGATGGCCGCTATTTTGTGGTCAAGCAGCAGCTCTGGCGTTGCAGCAATCCAGCGCTGCCAGCGGCCGAGCGTGAGGCGTTGGTTACCGAACTCATGTCGGCGCGGCGAGCGGTCAAAGAGGCCAAACACGCGGAGGATGCTGATGCATTGAAGTCAGCGAGAGCACGTGTGAACCAGGCCAAAATCGCATTGGGTGAACGCGGGCCGGTGTGGTGGGAGGATGGCAGCCCGGATTACAACCGGCACAAGGTGAGCAATACGCCGTATGCGCAGTGGTTTGCTCAACTGCCTGAGTGTTGACTGGCCTGCTGATGCCCTAACCCATAATCCACGCAGGTCCCCTGTGGGAGCGAGCCTGCTCGCGAATGCATTCGGTCTGGCGATGAGATGTTGAATGTGCCGCCGTCTTCGCGAGCAAGCCCGCTCCCACACTGGATATTGTGGGTTGCCGGGATTTGGCACGCGCCGCAAAAATCTGTGGGAGCGGGCTTGCTCGCGAAGCCATTCGGTCTGGCGATGACAATGTTTAATGTGCCGCCGTCTTCGCGAGCAAGCCCGCTCCCACACTGGATATTGTGGGTTGCCGGGATTTGGCACACGCCGCGAAAACCTGTGGGAGCGGGCTTGCTCGCGAAGCCATTCGGTCTGGCGATGACAATGTTGAATGTGCCGCCGCCTTCTTGAGCAAGCCCGCTCCCACACTGGATATTGTGGGTTGCCGGGATTTGGCACACGCCGCAAAAACCTGTGGGAGCGGGCTTGCTCGCGAATGCGCTGGGTCAGGCGATGAAGATGTTGAATGTGCCGCCGTCTTCGCGAGCAGGCTCGCTCCCACCTTGAGTTTTGTGTGCTGCCGGGATTTGGCACGCGCCGCGAAAACCTGTGGGAGCGGGCTTGCTCGCGAATGCATTCGGTCAGGCGATGAAGATGTTGAATGTGCCGCCGTCTTCGCGAGCAAGCTCACTCCCACACTGGATATTGTGGGTTGCCGGGATTTGGCACGCGCCGCGAAAACCTGTGGGAGCGGGCTTGCTCGCGAATGCATTCGGTCTGGCGGTGAGATGTTTAATGTGCCGCCGTCTTCGCGAGCAAGCCCGCTCCCACACTGGATATTATGGGTTGCCGGGATTTGGCACGCGCCGCGAAAACTGTGGGAGCGGGCTTGCTCGCGAATGCATTCGGTCTGGCGGTGAGATGTTTAATGTGCCGCCGTCTTCGCGAGCAGGCTCGCTCCTACAGAGACCCGCGGCGAGGCTCAGACTTGCAACAACTGCCGGGTCATCGCCATCGAGGTTTCCAGCGACTGTCCGGTGCGCTGCAATTTGTTCAACAAACTCGCGCCGAGCCAGAGCTGATACAGCGTCTCCGCCAACTTCCGCGCGTCGCCCTCGGGCAGGCTTTTGTCGGTCTGGCCTTGTTCGATGCATTCGGTGATGCGCGCGACGATGCGTTCGGCGCCGTCGCGCAGGGTCAGGCGCATTGACTCAGACAGGTCGGCGACTTCGGCGCTGAGTTTCACCACCAGGCATTCGTCGCCATGGCCCTCCAGGGTGCAACGGTTCTGCCAGCCCTGCCAGTAATCCATCAAACGCTCGAACGCAGTCAGCCCCGGCAGGGTCAGGCGGCGCTCCATGTCGGCGAGGTAGTCGACAAAGTAATCCTCGAGCAACGCCTGGCCGTACAACTCCTTGGATTTGAAGTAGTGATAGAACGAGCCCTTGGGCACGCCGGCGGTCTGCAGGATCTCGTTGAGGCCGACGCTGGTGAAGCCCTTCTCGGCCATCATCCGGTGGCCGGTGTCGAGCAAGTGTTGGCGGGTGTCGTCAAAGGTCGGCTTCATGGTGCGCAAAATTCCAGACAATAGACCAGTCGTATAGTTTTCAGGACCGGGAGTTTGCCATAACCGACGGGCAAAAACATTTTCTGAAAAATTACTAGACGACTGGTCTAATTGGAAACTATGCTGCGCCCCGACACACAAATTCATGCGGCACCGACAACAAGCGAATCCCTCGCCTCCTGCCGATGCCAGACCAACCCAAGGGTGCTCTATGAAAATCTTGATGGTTCTGACTTCTCACGATCAACTCGGCAACACCGGCAAGAAAACCGGCTTCTGGCTGGAAGAGTTCGCCGCGCCCTACTACGCCTTCAAGGATGCCGGCGCCGAAGTCACGCTGGTATCGCCTGCCGGCGGCCAGCCACCGCTCGATCCAAAAAGCGATGAGCCAAGCGCACAGACTGCCGAAACCGATCGCTTCCGCGCCGATCCGGCCGCGCAACAAGCATTGGCCACCACTGGCCGGTTGGCTGACGTGAAGGCTGAGGATTTCGATGCCGTGTTCTACCCAGGCGGCCACGGCCCGCTGTGGGATCTGGCTGAAGACAAGGCCTCGATCGCGCTGATCGAAGCCTTCGACCGCGCCAACAAACCTCACGGTTTTGTCTGCCACGCACCGGGCGTGTTGTTGCACGTGGTGCGCGCTGACGACCAGCCAATCGTCAAGGGCCGTGACGTCACCGGCTTCACTAACGCCGAAGAAGCGGCGGTCGGCCTGACTGACGTGGTGCCGTTCCTTATCGAAGACGAGTTCCAGCGTCTGGGCGGTCGCTATTCGAAAGTCGCCGACTGGCAGGTGCACGTGGTCGCTGACGGGCAACTGGTCACCGGCCAGAACCCGGCCAGCTCCGCCGCCGTTGCCGAAAAGCTGTTGAAGATGCTCGGCTGAATCCATCGCTCTACCCCGATCAACGCCGCGTGCGTACAGCCCGGCGTTGTTTTTTTGCCCAGTCACTAGTCGACTGGTCTAATCAGATTCAAGGCTTATTCCATGAACAATGCTTTCTTCACGCCCGCTAAATTGGGCAACCACACCCTGAAAAACCGCATCGTCCTGCCGCCCCTCACCCGCCAGCGCAGCACGCAACCGGGCAATGTCGCCAACGAGTTGATGGCCGAGTATTACCAGCAGCGCGCCGGTGCCGGTTTGCTGGTCACCGAAGGCACGCAGATCGAACCGCGCGGCCAAGGTTATGCGTGGACGCCGGGCATTCACACTGCGGAGCAGATTGCCGGTTGGCGCAAAGTCACCGAGGCGGTGCACGCCGTGGATGGCGTGATCTTCGCCCAGCTCTGGCATGTCGGTCGGGTCTCGCACACGGCGTTGCAGCCCAATGGCGATGCGCCGGTATCGGCCTCTGCGGTGGCCACGGATCGCGTCAGTGTGTTTATCGAAACCGCGCCCGGTGCCGGTGAACTGGTGCCGCCGTCCGCTCCGCGCGCGTTGAGCACCGATGAAGTCCAGGAACTGATTCAGCTGTATATCCAAGCTGCACGCAACGCGATGGAAGCGGGTTTCGATGGCATCGAACTGCATTGCGCCAACGGGTATCTGGTCAACCAGTTCATCTCCGCCCACAGCAACCTGCGCACCGATCAGTACGGCGGCTCGCTGGACAATCGCTTGCGCTTCTTGCGCGAAGTGGTGGCCGGCGTTGCCGAATGCATCGGCAAGGACAAAGTCGGCGTGCGGTTTGCGCCGCTGTTCAGCACCACCGATGAAGCGCGGACATATCTGGGCCTGGTCGAGGAAGATCCGCACAGCACTTACATTGCAGCGATCAAGATTCTTGAAGACGTCGGCATCGCCTACCTGTCGATCGCCGAAGCCGACTGGGAAAACGCGCCAGCGATGCCGCAGACCTTTCGCCAGGCGGTGCGCGACACTTTCAGTGGCGCGATCATTTATGCCGGACGCTACAACGCCAACACCGGGGCGCAGTTGCTCGAGTCGGGGCTGGCGGATCTGGTCGCGTTTGGCCGGCCCTTCATGGCCAACCCGGACCTACCGGCGCGGATTGCCAATGACTGGCCGTTGAATCAGTTGAACCCGGCGACGGTGTATGGCGGCGGTGCCGAGGGTTATATCGACTATCCGACCTACCCTGGCTGACAACCCAACACAAATCCCTTGTGGGAGCGAGCCTGCTCGCGATAGCGGTGTGTCAGCCGATGAATATGCAAGCTGGCCCACCGCCTTCGGAAGCAAGCCCCCTTCCACATTGGTTCTATGGTGGAACAAGGATCAGTGGTACACCTCGCCATCCCTGTGGGAGCGGGCTTGCTCGCGAAGGCGTCCTGTCAGCCGATGAATATGCAAGCTGACCCACCGCTTTCGGGAGCAAGCCCCCTCCCACATTGGTTCTGTGGTGGATCAAGAATCAGGTGGTACACCCGCCATCCCTGTGGGAGCAAGCCCCTTGCCACACTGAGACTTCAGTCTAGTGGTGAAAACCTATACATAGCAAACAATCTGTATAACTATTGGCGTTCGAATCGCCAACCGGACTTCGCTCCATGCCCTCTGCCCACCGCTTGCTCCTGATCCTCGGTGACCAGCTGTCATTCGACCTGGCCTCCCTGCAGCCACTCGATCCCCAACAAGACCTGCTGCTGATGGTCGAGGTCATGGAGGAAGCAACCCACGTCGCTCATCATCCACAAAAATTGCTTTGATCTTCAGCGCCATGCGCCACTTTGCAGAGTCGTTGCGCGATAAAGGCTACCGCGTCCAATACGTCACCCTCGACGAACCGGACAACAGCGGTTCAATCCCCGGCGAATTGCAGCGCTGGCAAACCCTCACTGGTGCCGACGAGATCCACATCACCGAATGCGGCGACTGGCGCCTTGAGCAGTCAATCAAAGATTCGGGCTTGCCCGTGCACTGGCATTCAGACAGCCGTTTCCTCTGCTCCCGCGAAGAATTCTCCAATTGGGCCAGCGGCAAGAAACAGCTGCGCATGGAATTCTTCTACCGCGAGATGCGGCGCAAGAGTCGGCTGCTGCTCAATGGCGACGGCACGCCAGTCGGCGGTGCGTGGAATTTCGATGCGGAGAATCGCAAGGCGCTGCCCAAACACGCCAAACCGCCCTACCCGGCACGTTTCGCCAATGACGCAATCACCCAAGAGGTGCTGGCGTTGGTCAGCAAACGCTTCGCCACGCATTACGGCACGCTGGATGACTTCAACTACCCGTTGACCCACGCCGATGCCCAGGCCCTGTGGCAGTACTTTCTCGACTACGCGCTGGCCGGATTCGGCGATTACCAGGACGCCATGGCCAGCGACGAACCGTTTCTGTTTCACGCACGGATCAGCGCGGCGCTGAACATCGGCCTGCTCGATTTGCGTCAGCTGTGCAGCGATGTCGAGGCGGCGTACTGGTCGGGGAGCATCGGCCTCAATGCTGCCGAAGGCTTCATTCGGCAGTTGATCGGCTGGCGTGAATACGTGCGCGGTGTGTACTGGCTGAAGATGCCGGACTACGCTGAGGGCAATGTGTTTGGTAACACGCGTTCGCTGCCGGAGTTCTACTGGACGGGTGACACGCAGATGAACTGCATGCGCCAGGCCATCGGCCAAAGCCTGCGACATGCTTATGCTCACCACATTCAGCGGCTGATGGTCACCGGCAACTTTGCCTTGCTCGCCGGGATTGCGCCGAAGGAAATCTGTGAGTGGTATCTGGCGATCTACATGGACGCCTTCGACTGGGTCGAACTGCCCAACACCCTTGGCATGGTCATGCACGCCGACGGCGGTTATCTCGGCTCCAAGCCTTACTGCGCCAGCGGCCAGTACATCAATCGGATGTCGGATTACTGCGGCGACTGCGCCTACAAGGTCAAGGAAAGCAGCGCGGACGATGCCTGCCCGTTCAACGCGCTGTACTGGCATTTCCTCATGCGCCACGGCGATATCCTGCGCGGCAATCAGCGCATGGGCATGATGTACAAGAACCTCGACCGCATGCCGTTGGCCAAGCAGGATGCCCTGTGGCAACGCGGGCAGATGCTGTTGGCGAAACTGGAAAGCGGCGAAGCTTTCTAGTTCGCCTCAGCGTGTCCGGCCAAACCGTTGCGCCCCGCCTCTTTCGCACGATAGAGCGCCTGATCGGTGGTCTCGATCATCGCGGATATGGTCTCCAGACTTGAGCCCGCGCCCACCGCGATACCAATACTCACCGTCACCCGCCCGAACGGACTGCCCGGATGGGCAATATGGGCCTGCTGCAAACGCTCGAGCATCAGTTGCGCCACCACCGTCGCCCCGACGCTATCAGTGGCCGGCATGATCACCGCCATTTCCTCGCCACCGTAGCGCGCAACCAGATCCGACGGCCGTCGCACGCAGCTTTCAAGGACCTTGCTGACCGCTTGCAGACAAGCATCACCGGCGACATGGCCCAAGGCATCGTTGAACAATTTGAAGTGATCGATATCGATCATCAGCAGGGCCAGCGAGGTCCCGTCACGCTGCGCCCGCCGCGCTTCCACCGCCAGCGTCTCATCGAAACAGCGGCGGTTGGCCAAACCGGTGAGCGCGTCTTTCATCGCCAGCAATTCCAGCTGTCGATTGGACGCGAGCAACTGCTGCTGGGCATCGCGCAACGCCTCCTCGGCTGCCGTACGTCGGCGAATATCGAGGATCAGGAACCAGCCGATCAACCCGGTCAGCCCCAGCAGCCCGACGACCACCACCGCCGACAATCCCGCTTCGATGCGCCACGCCGCCAGTGCTTCATCCTTGCCCAGGGCCACGGTGGTGATCAGCGGCAGGGTTTCACTTTTACGGAACGCGTACAGCCGCTCGACGCCGTCGAGGCTGGAGGTGTACGAGGCGGTACCGACCGAGCGGTCGACCAGGTATTTCGCGTAGATCGGCGATTTGGAGAAGTTGCGCCCCATGTCCTGCTCGCGGAACGGGTAGCGCACCAGCAGCGTGCCATCGGTGTACGACAGACCGATCGCGCCGTCCTGGCCAACGTCGAGTTTGCCGAACACCCGCAGGAAGTTTTCCACTCCCAACGTCACCGCGACCACCCCGGCGAACTGGCCAGCGTCGTCATTGAAACGACGGCTGATGGTCACCACCCATTCGTGATTGGCACGGCTCTGGATCGGCGGGCCAATGAACGATTCGCGGCTCGGATCGTCACGGTGGTGCTTGAAATAGGCGCGGTCGCTGCTGTTCGCGCCTGCCGGAATCGGCCGGTTGGAGGACATCAACCAGTGCCCGTGCCGGTCGTAAATGGTGATGCCGCTGAGCTGCGGCATCAATGACTGCTGGCTGTCGATCAGGGTCTTGATGCGCTGAATCTGCGCCGGTCCATCGCCTTCGGCTTCGAGACGCTCGACCAGCCCCAGCAAGAGCAACGAGCTTTGCCGGACGATGCCTTCGGTGTAGGTGTTGAGCGCCTGGGTCAGGTTCAGGCCATGCACGTCGACCTCGGCCAGCGCACGCTCGCGCGAAGACCAGACTTTCCAGATGGTCAGCGAAGTCAGGGAACAGCCAATCACCAGCAGCAGGAGCATTACAAGGCGAGTATCACGCTTCACGTCAGTACCTTAAGGAAGTCCGGGTTCCCTTCCAGCCATCATTCGAACGTCGGCACTCACGGCGGCCACGTGTTCCGGGGCGCAAGCATACAAGCAGTCTCAAGCGGCTGCAGCAACAGAGTGTGCAGGGCTAAGCGGCGGGTGCAGCCGGTTGGAGAATCTCCACGAGGAAATCGATGAACACGTTGATCCGGCTCGAACCCCGGTGATTGGGCAAGTACAACGCGTTGATGCAACTGCTGGCGCTGCCGGGGTTGACTTCATAGTGTTCAAGCAAGCGCGTCAGGCGTCCGGCGGCGACGTCGTCGCGCACCAGCCAGTCGGCCAGCAGCGTCACCCCGCCACCGCCGATTGCGGCTTCGCGCAGGATGTCGGCGTTGTTGCTCTGCAGGCGACCCTGGACGTTGAGCTGGATCGGCTCTTCGTCGCCCTGAAAGGTCCAGTGGTGATGGCTGCCGCCGTAATCGAAACGCAGGCATTGGTGCTCAAGCAGATCCCGCGGGTGCTCCAGTACGCCACTGCGCGCGAGGTAATCGGGGCTGGCGACGACCCAGCGCTGGAATTGGCCGACGCGTTTGCTGACGATGTCCTCGCTGACCACTGTCGAGCCGAGGCGCACCGAAACGTCGATCTGTTCGCTGAGCAAATCGCTGACCTGATCACTCAGCGACAGGCTGATCTCCAGCCCCGGATGGCGCTCGAGCAAGCGACTCAGGTGCGGCGCAATCAGCCTGCGGCCGAATTCCACCGGCACGCTGATGCGCAAGCGGCCCTGGGCATCACTGCCACGATCGGCAACTACCGCATCGGCTTCGTCGATGGCATCGAGAATGGCCACGGCCTTCTCGAAATAGGTCTGGCCGGCGACGGTCACGCTGGTGTTGCGCGTGGTGCGATTGAGCAGGCTGGCACCCAACTCGTTTTCCAGCCCCGCCACTTGCCGTGTCACCGAAGACGTCGAAATCCCAAGCTTGCGCGCCGCCGAGGAATAGCCCCCGCAGCGCACGGTTTCCACAAACATCTTCAAGGCCAGCAACTTGTCCATAAGCGGGATCCGGTGGTGAGGGAACGCCGCTGATTGTGCATCAGCGCTCGCCACACGTCTTGTATCGTCGTGCTTGGGGGCGCCGGGCGCGGTAAACAATTCCATCTCGAAGGACCTCACTTTGTCGGAACGGGCTTGCCCGCGAAGGCGTCCCGTCAGTCGAAAAATCTGTGCGCTGCCCCACCGCTTTCGGGAGCAAGCCCCCTCCCACAATGGGTTTGTGGTGGGTCAGCGATCAACCGGTGTACCCACAATCCCTGTGGGAGCGGGCTTGCCCGCGAAGGCGCCCCGTCAGTCGAAAAATCTGTGCGCTGCCTCACCACCTTCGGGAGCAAGCCCCCTCCCACAATGGTTTTGTGGTGGGGCAGCAATCACCCGGTGTACCCACAATCCCTGTGGGAGCGGGCTTGCCCGCGAAGGCGCCCCGTCAGTCGAAAAATCTGCGGCTGCCCCACCGCTTTCGGGAGCAAGCCCCCTCCCACAATGGGTTTGTGGTGGGTCAGCGATCACCCGGTGTACCCACAATCCCTGTGGGAGCGGGCTTGCCCGCGAAGGCGCCCCGTCAGTCGAAAAATCTGTGCGCTGCCCCACCACTTTCGGGAGCAAGCCCCCTCCCACAATGGTTTTGTGGTGGGTCAGCGATCACCCGGTGTACCCACAATCCCTGTGGGAGCGGGCTTGCCCGCGAAGGCGTCCCGTCAGTCGAAAAATCTGCGGCTGCCCCACCGCTTTCGGGAGCAAGCCCCCTCCCACAATGGGTTTGTGGTGGGTCAGCAATCACCCGATGTACCCACAATCCCTGTGGGAGCGGGCTTGCCCGCGAAGGCGTCCCGTCAGTCGAAAAATCTGTGCGCTGCCCCACCACTTTCGGGAGCGAGCCCCCTCCCACAATGGGTTTGTGGTGGGTCAGCGATCACCCGGTGTACCCACAATCCCTGTGGGAGCGGGCTTGCCCGCGAAGGCGTCCCGTCAGTCGAAAAATCTGTGCGCTGCCCCACCACTTTCGGGAGCAAGCCCCCTCCCACAATGGGTTTGTGGTGGGTCAGCAATCACCCGATGTACCCACAATCCCTGTGGGAGCGGGCTTGCTCGCGAAGGCGTGCCGTCAGCGAAATATGTGCGGGCTGCCCCACCGCTTTCGGGAGCAAGCCCCCTCCTACATTGGTTTTGTGGTGGGTCACCGATCACGCGGTTGCCCGCAATCCCCTGTGGGAGTGAGCCTGCTCGCGAAGGCGTCCCGTCAGTCGAAAATGTGCTGCCTGCCCCACCGCTTTCGGGAGCAAGCCCCCTCCCACATTGGTTTTGTGGTGGGTCACCGATCACGCGGTTGCCCGCAATCCCCTGTGGGAGTGAGCTTGCTCGCGAAAGCGGTCTCTCAGTGTCATATGTATTGGCTGACACTCCGCCATCGCGAGCAGGCTCACTCCTACAGTGGCTTTGTGTCGTTCTTGAGATTCAGCTGTGCTCAGCCTTGCGACCCAGGAACAACGCCAACGCCAGTGCCGGCAACACCGCCACGGCAACGGCCGAGAGGTTCCAGCCGAAGTGTTCGTACAGCGGGCTGGCGATCAGGGAGCCGAGGGCGCCGCCGACGAAGATGCTGGTCATGTACACCGCATTCAGGCGTGCGCGGCTGTGCGGGTCGAGGGCGTAGACCTCACGCTGGCCGAGGACCATGTTCAATTGCACGGCAAAATCCAGCAGCACCGCACACACCACCAGCCACACATAACCACTGCCCGGCAACGCGGCGATCAACAGCGACAGCGGCGCCAGCAGCAACGCCACTAAAGTACCGCGACGACCGTGCCCGGCATCGGCCAGACGTCCGGCAATCGGCGCGGCAATCGCACCCACCGCACCGACCAGCGCGAAGATTGCCACTTGCGCCTGGCTGAAACCGTGGTGACGCATCAGCTCAATCGGCGCGAGGGTCCAGAACAGGCTGAAACTGGCGAACAGCAAACCCTGATACAGCGAGCGCTGGCGCAACACAGGAAAGCGCCCGGCCAGGGCAAACACCGAACCAATCAACGCGACATAGGTGGCTTTGTGCGTCGGCACCCGGCGCGGCAGTGCCACAGCGGTAATCAGCGCGATCACCGCCATCAGTGCCGCCGCGCTGTAAAACACCCCGCGCCAGCCGAACACCTCGACCAACAGACTCGACAGCGGCCGCGACAGCAGAATCCCCAAGAGCAGGCCGCTCATGATATTGCCGACCACACGGCCACGGCTGGCTTCCGGTGCCAGGTGCGCGGCCAGCGGCACGAGGATCTGCACCGCCACCGAGGTCAGGCCGATCAGTAAAGAGAGCAGCAAAAACAGCGACGGCGAATGGGTCAGCCCGGCGCACAGCAGCGTCACGCTCGCGGCGAGGGTGAAACCGACCACCAGACGGCGGTTCTCCATCAGGTCAGCCAGCGGCACCAGCAGCAACAAGCCCAGCGCGTAACCGAACTGCGTCAGCGACACGATCAGACTGGCATTGGCGCTGGACAGGCCGATCTGCGGGGCGATCAGTTCGACAATGGGCTGCGCGTAATACAGGTTGGCGACGACCGCGCCGCAGCAAAATGCCAGAAACGCGACCATCAGGCCGGAGAGTGAAGCAGGCTGTTCGGCCGGGGCCGCAACGGCAGGGTTGCCCGTAAGCATGGTGACACCTCGTTGAGTTCGGGAATGTGCTGCCAAGGCTACGGTCGCCCGGCGGCCGCGAGAATCCGTGCCGCTGGCAACGCACTGATGCGTGGCGCGCAACGTTGCTTGTGGCGCAACGCGCTGTTGCGCGGGCCGGTGATTCTCCGCCGCAAACGTCTTCTCTACGCTTTGGCCCTGGCGCAGAAGTCCGCATCGGCGCCCTTCCCCGGCTGCTACAAGGAGCGTTTCCATGACCCGCACTGCACTCGTCCTGCCACTGCCCGCCGCGTTTTTCTGCCGACCATGAACAACCATCTGCTCAAGTCCAGAACCCTGTGGATCTGCGGCGCCGTGCTCGCGGTGATCGGCCTGATCGTCGCCGTCGCGCTGATGTGGCGCCCGGCGATCGCACCCATCAAACGCCTCACGTCATTCGATACTGCGCAATTGCAGCGCGGCGCGCGGGTGGTCGAGGCCGGCGACTGCGCGGTCTGCCACACTCGCCCCGGCGGCGAATACCTGGCCGGCGGGCTGCCGCTGGTGACGCCGTTCGGCACGCTGTACAGCACCAACATCACTCCGGATGAACAGACCGGCATCGGCGAATGGTCATTGCCGGCGTTTGAGCGGGCGATGCGCGAAGGCATTGCTCGCGACGGCCACTTTCTCTACCCGGCGTTCCCGTACGTGCATTACCGGCGCATGAGCTCCGAAGACATCGCCGACGCCTATGCCTACTTGATGAGCGGCCCCGCCGTACACGCCCCGGCGCGGCAGAACCAGATGAACTTCCCGATGAACATCCGCCCGCTGGTGTCGTTCTGGAATCTGCTGTTTCTGCATGGCGAGCCACTGACGCCGCTGGCCGAACACAGCGCGGCATGGAATCGCGGACGCTATCTGGTCGACGGCCCGGGCCACTGCGCCGGCTGCCATTCGCCGCTGAACCTGATCGGCGCGGAGAAATCCTCGCAATATCTGCAGGGCGGCAGCGTCGATGGCTGGGAAGCGCCGGCACTGGTCGGCCTCGGCCAACGCGCCGCTCCGTGGAATCGCGAGCAGTTGGCCGGCTACCTGCGCGCCGACGTGGTCGATGGCCACGGCACACCCGCCGGCCCGATGCGCCCGGTCAGCCTGAGTCTGGCGCGCTTGCCGGCCAGCGAAGCCGAGGCGATTGCCGACTACCTGCTGAGCCTGCAGAACCCGCACGCGGTGACTGAAACCACCGCGAAAAAGCCGTCGAGCAGTCCAGCGGATCACAGCACTGGCGCCCTGCTCTTCAGCAGTGGCTGCGCTGGCTGCCACGCAGCCGCCGCGCCGATGCGTGAAATCGACGGTCGCCCTGGCTTGCAGAGCACCTCGGCGCTGCAAGCGGCCAGCTCGCGCAACTTTCTCAAGACCGTACTCGAAGGCGTGCCCGCCATTCCCGGCGCACCCGGCCCGGTGATGCCGCCGTTCGCCGCCAGCCTCGACAACGCCCAGCTCGGTGCCCTCGCCGCGTATCTGCGCGAGCAAGCCAGACCCGATCAGCCATGGGCCGACCTCTCTTCCACTATCGAAGCGTTACGTCAGGAGACGAAATGAGCCAGATCACTCTCACCGTCAATGGAGCTGCCCAAGCGCTGGAGCTCGAACCGGACATGCCGCTGCTGTACGCGCTGCGTAATCACTTGAACCTCAACGGCGCCAAGTACGGCTGCGGCCTGGGCCAGTGCGGCGCGTGCACGGTGATCGTCGACGACCAGCCAGTGTTCGCCTGCCTGACACCGTGCGCCGGCCTTGAAGGGAAAAAGATCCGCACCGTGGAAAGCCTCGGCAGCGCTGAGAAGCCCGGCCCGTTGCAAGCGGCATTCATCGACAAGCAGGCCGCGCAATGCGGTTACTGCATCGCCGGCATGCTGATGCGCGCGCAGTCGTTGCTTGAGCGTGATCCGCACCCGGACGAACAAACCATCCGCGAGCACATGGCCGGCAATCTGTGCCGTTGCGGCACGCACTTGCGCATCATCGAGGCAATCAAACAGGTGGCCGGGCATGACGGGAGCCGGACATGAGCGAAGCAAACGGCTTGAACCCCAGCCGTCGGGCCTTCCTGCGTGGCGGCGCGTTGCTCATGGCTTTCACGCTGATGCCGGTAGCGCGGCGTGCCTTGGCCGACACCGAAGTCGACACCCTCGGCACGGTAGTGTTGGCCCCCGACCTTCCCGGCAGCCTGCGCACCAACCCTTACCTGGACGCGTGGATTCGCATCGGCGCCGACGGCATCACCGTGTACACCGGCAAGGTCGAACTGGGCACCGGGGTGAAAACCGCGTTGCTGCAAATTGCTGCCGAGCGTTTGCAGGTGCCGGCCAGCGCAATCAACTTGCTCACCGCCGACACCGCATTGACGCCCAACGAAGGCTACACCGCCGGCAGCCACAGTATTTTCGACAGTGGCACCGCGCTGTACAACGCTGCCGCCCAGGTGCGGGAAATGCTCGTCGAGGCTGCCGCGCGCAGCTGGCAAATCGAGGCTGCGCAACTGAGCACTCGCGACGGCATCATCCAAGGCCCCAGCAGGCAACGCATGGCGTATGCCGATGCGGTCAAGCATGTCGATGTGCACCAATACGCGAAAGCACAATCACCGACGATGGCGGCGGCCGACTTCAAACTCATCGGGCATAACCTGCCGCGTCTGGACATTCCGGCCAAGGTCAGCGGCGGCGCGGCGTTCGTGCAGGACATGCGCTTGCCGGGCATGCTGCATGCGCGGGTGATTCGCCCGCCGCGTCCCGGCTGCAAGCTTCAGGCGTTCGATGCCGCATCTATCGAGGCGCTCAACGGCGTGGTCAAGGTGATCCGCGACGGCAACTATCTGGCGGTGGTCGCCCGTGATGAATGGCACGCGATCAAGGCCATGCGCAGCGGCATCGAGAGTGCCAAGTGGAGTGGCGGCGAAGCGATTCCCGAAGCCGCCGATATTCACGATTTGCTCAAGCGCCTGCCGTCCAAGCGCTATCCGATCAGCAACAACGGCAATCCCGGCGGCGCGACCGAGACCCGCTTCAAAGCGCGGGTGACCAAGCAGTATCTGATGCACGGCTCGATCGGCCCGTCCTGTGCGGTGGCCTGGTTCAACGATGGCGTGCTCACGGTCTGGACCCACACCCAGGGCGTCTATCCGCTGCGCGCCGGCATCGCCGAAATGCTGCGGCTGCCGCCGGACCGCGTGCGCTGCATTCATACCGAAGGCTCGGGTTGCTACGGCCACAACGGCGCCGATGATGCCGCCGCCGATGCCGCGCTGATTGCCATGCGTCTGCCGGGCACGCCGGTCAGGGTGCAATGGATGCGCGAGCAGGAGAATCTCTGGGAACCGTACAGTTCGGCGATGGTTACCGAAGTCGACGCGAGCCTCAGTCAGGGCCGTTTGCAGGACTGGAACTACGAGCTGTGGACCACGCCGCACAATGAACGCATCGTCAATGCCGGGCGCTTGCTGCCGGCACGCCTGTTGGCGAAACCTTTCGCCTCGGCTCCGTCGGTGCCGATTGCCCAGCCCGAAGGTGACGGCGATCGAAATGCGCTGCCGCTGTACCAGCTGGGCGCGACGCGGATCAACATGAACTTCGTCACTACCATGCCCTTTCGCACTTCGGCCATGCGTTCACTGGGAGCGCACATCAACATCTTCGCCATAGAGGCGAGTATCGATGAGCTGGCGATCAAGGCCGGACTCGATCCAGTGGCGTTGCGTCTGGCCCATCTCAGCGATCCGCGTGCCCGTGCCGTGATCGAGCGCGTGCGCGACGAAATCGGCTGGCCACACAAGAGCAACGAGCCCGGCGCGGGGATCGGTTTCGCCTTCGCCCGCTACAAGAACATCATGGGTTACTGCGCCCTCGCGGTGAAACTGCGGGTGCATCCGCAGACCGGCGAGATTCGCGTGGATCATGTAGTCACGGCGGTCGACGTCGGCCAGATCGTCAGCCCCGATGGCCTGCGCAATCAGGTCGAGGGCGGTATCGTCCAGTCGGCCAGCTGGACGCTCTACGAAAAGGTCGCCTACGACTCCGGCGGCATTCGCAGCTACGACTGGAGCGGCTACCCGATTCTGCGCTTCACGCAATTGCCGAAAAAAGTCGATGTGCATCTGCTCGATCAACCGGGCGAACCGTTCCTCGGTGCTGCCGAAATTGTCCAAGGGCCAATGGCGGCCGCCCTCGGCAACGCGGTCAGCAATGCCACTGGCCGGCGCTGGCTGAATCTGCCGCTGACTCGCTCGACCCAACCCGCCTGAACCACGCCCGCGCTCGTCATGGACGGGCGCGGGCGCCGTTGCGTAGCGCGCAAAACTGCGTAGCGCCGGCCACGGATTATCAGCCCCGCCACGGCCGGTTAAGTTACCTGCACATCTTGCGGCACCTGGCTGCCGCACTTGAACCCTACTCATCGAAATCCGGAGCTACCCATGACCCGTCGCCTGTTCCAACCCATCGCCCTCGGCCCTTACACCCTTGCCCACCGCGTGGCGATGGCGCCCCTGACCCGCTCGCGTGCCGGCCAACCGGGCGACGTGCCGACCACGATGAACGCCGAGTACTACCGCCAACGCGCCAGTGCCGCGCTGATCATCACCGAGGCCACGCAGATTTCTCAGCAAGGTCAGGGCTATGCGTGGACCCCGGGGATCTACACCGATGCGCAAGTGCAGGCGTGGCGCGAAGTCAGCACGGCGGTGCACGCGGCCAACGGTTTGATTTTCATGCAGCTGTGGCACGTCGGCCGGGTCTCGCACCCAAGCTTTCAGCCTGACGCCGGTTTGCCGGTGGCGCCGAGCGCTTTGCCAGTGCCGGGCAAGACCTTTATTGTCGATGAACAAGGCAACGGCGTGTGGGGCGATGTGCCGGTGCCGCGCGCCCTCGAAACAGCGGAAATCGCCGACATCGTCGAAGATTATCGCCGCGCCGCGCGCAACGCGTTGAACGCCGGCATGGACGGCGTGGAAATTCATGCCGGCAACGGTTATCTGCTCGACCAGTTTCTCAACAGCAACAGCAACCAGCGTGATGACGCCTATGGCGGTAGCGTCGAGAACCGTGCGCGCTTTTTGCTCGAAGTGGTCGCCGCCGTGGCTGACGAAGTCGGCGCCGAGCGCGTCGGCGTGCGCCTGACGCCGATGGGCCGCTTCATGGGCATGGGTGATGACACGCCTGAAGCGACCTTCGGTTATCTGGTCGAAGCGCTCAACCAATGGAATCTGGCCTACCTGCATCTGGTCGAGCCGGCCATGGTCGGCACGGTCAAGGACGAAAACTTCGACCCGCGCTGGGACGCGATCATCGCCCAGCTGCGCCAGACCTGGAACGGCGTGCTGATTCTCGCCGGCGGTTACGACGCTCAATCCGCCGAACAGGCGCTGAATTCCGATCGCGCCGACATCATCGCCTTTGGCCGGCCATTCCTGGCCAACCCGGATCTGCCGCGTCGGCTGCACGATGGGCTTGAACTGAACACGCCGGATCCGAGCAGTTTCTTTGGCGGCGACCAGCGCGGTTACGTCGATTATCCGTTTCACGCCTGAGGCCCGCGCTTCATAACTTTTAAGGTTTGTTTAAGGACTTTAAATAAAGCCAGCGGCCAGACTTTGCCCATCGATCAGGAGAGCCGCCATGAACCCGCAATCGGTGAAGTCAGACCACCCCAACCAGCTCGCGCGCCCATTGGGCGCGCTGTCCGGCTGGCAGGAACGCCGCGCCAAGGCCTACATGCTGCACGATCTGAGCCGCAGCCTGCGCGTCAGCGAAATTGCCGAGCACTGCAATCTGTCGCGCAGTCACTTTTCCCGGGCGTTCAAGATCGTCACTGGCTGCTCGCCGCAGGAATGGATGCTGAAGATGAAGATCGACAAGGCCAAGGGACTTTTGCTGACCTCGATGGCGATTACCGAGATTGTTTATGAATGCGGATTTTCCGATCACTCGCACTTCACCCGCACGTTCGGGCGCTTGGTGGGGATGCCGCCGAAGGTCTGGCGCCAACTGATGTGCGGAGCGCGGGTGGCGCTGGTGGATGCGGATGTCTGGCAGCTCAGCGATGGGTTGCTGAATCCGACGATGGGCCAGCGCTTGACGGAACTGCGGCCCTGAGTCGGATTTCAAAGGGTTTTGTTCACTCCTCCCTTTTGGCCGCGATTTTTCGCGGCTTTTTTTTACCCGGTCTGCCAGACATCACTCAGCTACAAGTCAGGGGCTTTTGATCCTGGCGTCCGGCGCAAGCGGCAGTCTGAAGCAGATCCGCGCGCCCTCTTCGCTGTCTTCCACGCGCAACGTCCCGCCATGGGCGCCGATTACCGTTCGGCAAATCGCCAGGCCCATGCCCATGCCGCTGCCCTTGGTGGTGAAGAACGCATCGAAAATTTCTTCACGCTGATGCTCGGCGATCCCCGGCCCGTTGTCCTGAAAAGCCACGCAGACCTGGCCATCGCTGATCGTCGACTCAATCACCAAGCGCCCGTCAGTCATGCCCTGCCCAGCCATCGCCTCGAGTGCGTTGACGATCAGGTTGTAAATCACCTGCTGAATCTGTACCCGATCACCCAGCACCGGGTCAGGAGCGTTGAGTTGTGTGTGCACTTTCACTCGACGATTGTGCAAATCGCTGGCCGTCAGTTGCATGACCTCTGCAATCAACGCGTCAATCGACACCGGCAATCGTTGCAGCGGCGCCTGCCTGGCCAATGCACGCAAGGCCTGGACGATCTCGGTGGCCCGCGCGCTGTCGGAGCGGATGTCTTCCAGTCCCTGAATAGCCTCGTCGAGATCAGGCGTGTCGCGCTTGAGCCAGCGCAAACTGGCCGAAGCATTCGATGAAATGCCCAGCAGCGGCTGGCTGATTTCGTGGGCGATCGAGGCCGACAGTTCGCCCATCATTTTCAAGTGCGAGTTGCGCGCCAGTTCCGCCCGCGAGCTGCGCAAGTCGGCTTCCATCTGTGCACGCAAGCGGTTGTCTTCGACCAGTTGCGCGTAGAGCCGCGCGGTCTGCAGCGACACCGCTGCCTGCGAGGCGAGAATTTCCAGCATGGTCAGGCGTTCGGCGCTGAACAGCTTTGGTACCAGGCTGTTTTCCAGATACACCAGACCGATCAGCGCGCCCTGCTTGAGCAACGGCAGGCACATCAGCGAGCGCGTCTGCCGCTCGCGCAGGTCGGCGCTGTAGGCTTGCGGGCAGTCGGCGCGGGCATCGTCGAGCACGAGCGGCGTGCGCGTGCGCATGGTCGAATTGAGTACTGAAACCGGCGCGATCTGCTCCAGCGCGCGCTCGTTGTCCTGACTGACTCGCACGTTGCCCGCCTCGACATGCGCGGCGGCAGCCAGTTGCAACTCACCGTCGGCGACCAACAGCAACGCCCCCCGATCGGCGCCGGCCTGGATCATCAAGTGAGTCATCAAGGTTTCCACCAACCGATCGAGCAACACCTCTTGCGAGACCGCGCGCGCCGCTTCGATGCCGACTTCCAGATCAAGGCGTACCCGCGTCACCGGTGTGACCGTTTCCAAGGAATGCTCGCGGGCCAGAAAAGGATGCGCGGCTTCCAGTCGACGTGCCTTGGCCTCAGCGCCCCACAGCACATAACCGTCGCGGGCGACGCGCAGGTGATGATGCGTGCCGGAGACCAGACCGTTGCCCAGACACACCTCGGCCAGTTGTTCATGCGCCAGCGCCTGTTGATGGATAAATCCGGCAGCGGCCGCCGCGATTTGCGCTTGGTCGAAGCAGCGAATGGCGGCCAGCCCTTCGCCGCGCACGCGGGCCATCGCGCCTTCGATCAGCAGCAGTTTGTTGCTGAAGGTCGAAGGATTGAGCTCGACCCATGGCAGAAAACGCTGCCGTTGCTGCTCCAGTTTCTGCAGTTTTTCGGCAACAGAGCCCGGCGCCTCGGGACTGGCCAGTGCCAAGCTGTAGAACAGGTAGTAATGCGCCAAATCGATGTGCGCCGGCAGCGACCACGTCAATGCCTCGGCCGCTTCGAAACGGCGTAGTGCGTAACGCACATCGCCGAAATAGAACGCCGACATACCTGAGTACAACCACATCCAGAACAGTGTTGGCTGTGAGACGCGATCGCCCAGCGGGCCGAAGCAGTCATGTTCCAGAGCATCCAGCGCTGCGATCGAACGTGGCTCCCGCCCACTGCGCAAATCACTGGCAAACGCCTGTTGCGCCAGCAGAATGCGCTCGATGTCGATGTAGTGAAACTGCCGCACCCAACTCAGGCCGACGTCCAGCTCGTTCAACACGTTTGGCAGCGGCTCGCCCATGAACAGCAGATCGGAGCCGATATGGTTGCAGGCGTAACACGACATGCCCAGATCGCCGCCGGCCTGACCGCACTCAAACGCGGCGAAAGCCTTCTGCCGCGCGTAAGCCATCGGCCGGGTCCACGCGCTGACCTGATCCAGCGCCACCAGCGTGCCGGTGCGCCCCGCCTCATAGCCGTGCAGATCAGTCAGATCGAGCGCCAGTTCGGCGAAAGCAACACCGTCCAGATATTCGCCATAACGGTCGGCGATCATCACGCCGTACCAGGCAAAACCGTAGCCGCTGCTCGGCGTGGTGCCATGGAGCAAAGTCAGTTCGACCATCTTCGCCAGGTGCAGAAAAGCAATGTCGTCCTGCACGAAGAACGAGGCGATCAGCGTGCTCAGCAGTTCCATGGCCACTTCGATTCGCGGCTCGTTGGCTTTGGGCAACGCCGTCAACTCAGCGATCCGTCGCGCACCGACCAATTGCCGAACCCGTTCGAACGCTTCGCCCGGTTGCGCCTTCGATGGGTGTCGCTGCAGGTCGATGTCGAGCAACGCAAGACCGGCCAGCGCTTCGCCGATCGCGCCGTGGTAATCGGAATGCAAGGTGCGCAGGCTGGCGCGCAGGCGGTAGGTTTTCGCGCGGTCCAGCACGGTGGCAGCGTGTTCCAGGCAATCGTCGAGACGCTGCTGCGCGCCGGGCAGATCCGCCAGCAACATCGCGCAGTCGGCTGCCAGCCAGCGCGCCGCGAAGGCTTGCGGGTAGAGCTGCGTCCAGCCGTCGTCGCCAAGTAACACCTCGGCGCTGCGCAGATAATCCACGGCCTGCTCGACAGCGGCGCTATCGCGGGCGCGCTCGGCAGCTTCGAGCAATAACTGGATGAATTCAGCGCGTCGAGGCGCTTGCAGCGCATTGCCGGCGCTGCGCTGAATCTGACTGGCGATGTCGAAGACCCGCGCCTGCCGCTGCTCGCCGCATTGATCGAGCATGGCGGCGGCGATGCGCGCATGCTCAGCCGAACGCCCGGCCGGCGCGGTCAGCGCAGCGGCGGCTTCCAACACTCGATCGTGGGGAAACACCAGTTGGCCAGGCTCGCGCAGGAGAAACCCGGCGCTGACCAGATAATCCACGTCACGCAGCAATTGCGCCGGATCGTCGCCCAGCAAATCGCCCAACAGCGTTTCGTCACAGCGGCCACCGACGTAACCCGCGGTGCGCAACACTTCACGGGCACTGGCCGGCAGACGCAGCAAGCGTTGCACCATCAATTCGGCCACGTTGTCGGCGTAGCGATAGCCATCCACCTCCGCCTGATTCCACACCCAGCGGCGCATCTCAGCGTCGAAACGCAGCAGACGCTCATCCACCAGCGCGCGCGCCACCTGGCTGACGAACAACGGATTGCCGGCGGTTTTGAAGTGCACGACGCGGGCCAGCGCCTCGAGGTTGTCGACGTCAGCATCGAGTTCGACCGCCATCAGTTGCGCAACGGCCTGCACCGACAGCGGCCCTAATCCAAGGTCACTGACCGGCAGCGCGGGTGCTCTGCGCATCTCATCGAGCCAGCCGCCCGGATGCTCCGTCAACTCGCCCTCGCGATACGCCAGAACCAGCAGCAGATGCCGCGTCGGTCGGGCGATAAAGGCTTTGAGAAACGCCTGAGTCGAGTCGTCAGCCCACTGCAAATCGTCGATAAACAGCAGCAGCGGATGCCCCGGTTGCGCAAAGACTTCGAGCACATCGAGCAGCGCCCGATTGACCCGGTCGAGGGCGTGGCGCGCCGGCAGGTTCGGTAGTTCGGCGGTGGTGCCGATCAGCAGTTCGGCCTCCGGCATTAGGTCTACCAGCAAGCGGCCGCGGCCCTTGAGGGTTTCGCGTAATTGCTCGGTCAAGGCCTGCAAGGCCAGCGCGGGCCTGGCCAATACCTGGCTGATCAGTGACTGGAAAATCTGCGCCAGTGGCGCGAAAGGCCGTTCATTGTTCAGCAGTTCGATCTTGCCGCTGGCCCAATAACCGGGTGCCTGGCTACGCAGGACTTGCTGGATCAGCGTCGACTTCCCCGCTCCCGGTGCGCCGGCAACCAGCAGCACGCGAGCGATGCCGTCGCTGCGCACGCGCTGGATCTGTTCAAGCAGTTGCTGACGTTCGTCATCACGACCAAACAGCACATCGCCGCGCGTGGCCGTTGCGCGAGCATCGAAGGCACCCAGGCGGAACGCTTCGATCTGGCCTTTTTTCTGCCATTGGCGCAGGCACCAGGTCAGATCGGCGGCCAGCGATTCGATGCTTTGATAGCGCGCGTCCGGCTCCTTGGCCAGGCCCTTGAGCAGCACATGGCAAATGCCTTGCGGCAGGTCGTGTTGGTATTGCGCTGGCGACAATGGCTGGACGGCGGCGTGCACATGCAACCATTGCGAGGCGTCGCGAGCGATCAGCGGCGGGCGCCCGGTCAGCGCCTCGTAGAGGATTGCCGACAGCGCATAGACGTCGCTGCGCTCATCGCAATCGACGTTGTCGCGCTGCAGCTGTTCCGGCGCCAGATAAGGCCAGTGTTCCAGGCTCGGCAGTTCAGTCGCCGGCGTTTCCTGCGCGTGGGTGTGAAAGCCCATCAGCCTGACGCTGTCGTCGGCGCCGACTATCAGATGCCACGGCAACAGGGATCCATGTGGGAGCGAGCCCGCTCGCGAAAGCGGTGGGTCAGTCAAGGGTGATGTCGGCTGGAATGACGCTTTCGCGAGCAGGCTCGCTCCCACAGGGTTTTGCGGTGTTTCGGGATGCCGAGAGTGGGCCAGCGCATTGGCAGCCGCAACGGCGATATTCAGCACTCGCCCGAGTGGTAAGCCGGCTGCGTCGAACAGGCCAGCCAGCGGCGCGCCCCATTGCGGATAGATCAGCACCGGCCCGTCCGCCGAACGAAGCAGCGCGAGCGGGTTCATCACCCACTGCGAAGGCAGTTGCAAATGAAAGTCGCGCTCCAGCCGCTGGCACAGCGCCGGGCGCTGAATCGGTGCGCGCACGGCGAACCAGGTCTGGCCCGAGCGGCTGTCTTCAAGGCTGAACCAGGTCAGCTCATGGTCGCGGCGCAGCAGGCTGAAACGGCAAGTTTCCAGCCATGTTTCATCGAGCATCGACGCCTCGGCCGCGCGCGACATTGCAGATGAGGATGGCTGGCCGGGCATACACATTCACCGCTGGAAATGGGATTCGGGCTAGTGGCGAAGTATACGCAGCGTTTTTTTGCCAGAGGGCCAGCCGCTGCGCTGATGTCCGTCTGCGGCCTCAAGATGGCAGTCCAGAGCCTCGCGCCGCTGTTTTCGCGTTATGAAAGCGCGCGTCTTATCCCTCGGGATAATTGCTTTATGTCAGGCCGTCCCCTAGCGTACGAGCCTGATAACCCGGCGCCCGCGCCCTGTCCTTCTCACCGCGACGCAGAGGCCTGCATGATCCGACTTGGCCAAGCCACGATTTCCATGGAACGGCGCGAAGCCTTTCTCGATGGCCGGCCCTTGCGCATGGGCGGGCGGGCGTTCGAAATACTTTCGGTACTGATGCAGGCCGATGGGCGCATCGTCAGCAAGGACGAGCTGATCAATCAGGTGTGGCCGGACATCGTCGTCGAAGAGAACAATCTGCAGGTGCAGATTTCCTCGCTGCGCAAACTGCTCGGGGAAAAAGAAATCATCCAGACGGTTGCCCGTCGAGGTTACCGATTATTGAAAGACCGCGAACCCAAACTGCCCGTGTTCAACGCCTTGGCCTCGGCGCCGATTGCGGCGCAGCCACCGCCGGTCGATGCGCAATCGGTGCCGGTGTTCATCGTTGACGATGAGGCCTGCGTGCGTAGCGCGCTGAGCCGCTTGTTGCGCGCCGAAGGCATCGAGCACCGGATTTTCCAGTCCGCCGAAGAACTGCTCGAGGCCGACATCGCCAATGGCCCGGCGTGCCTGTTGCTCGACGTCAGCCTGCCCGAAACCACAGGCCTGCAATTGCAGGCGGCGCTGAATGAGCGCGGCCAGCCGTGGCCGGTGATTTTCATGACCGGCCACGGCACGATTCCGATGTCGGTGCAGGCGATGAAGGCTGGCGCGGTGGAATTTCTGACCAAGCCGTTCAACGACGATGAACTGCTCGACATTCTGCGCAGCACCCGTCAACACGCCGCAACTGCGTTCAATCAGTGGCAACGGGTTCAGCATGTGCGGCAATTGGCGGCGCAACTGACGCCGCGTGAGCGCGAGGTGCTGCCACTGATTGTCGGCGGTCTGTCGAACAAGCAGATCGCCAACCAATTGGGCACCAGTGAAGTGACCGCCAAGGTTCATCGCAAACACATCATGGCGAAGATGCAGACCCGCTCGCTGGTCAACCTCGTCGAACTCTATGGACTGATCAGCGCTGCGCCTTCGCCTGGCCCATCGAGCCTGTCGTGAGCGGCCCGGTGGGTCGCCCGACGGCGATCGAGAACACCCGACCGACGATTGTCTGCATCGTCGATGACGACGCGTCGGTGCGCAAAAGCCTGTCGAATCTGCTGCGTTCGGTCGGTTATCGCGCGCAGGTTTATGCCAGTGGCGAAGCGTTTCTCGCCGAAGCCGACTTCGCCGAAATCGCCTGCCTGCTGCTGGATCTGCGCATGCCCGGCCTGTCCGGCATCGATGTCATGCGCGAGCTGCCGCGACAGATTCCGGTGATCTGCATGTCCGCCCATTGGGACGAGGCGGCGCTGGCCGAAACCGGGCATTACCAGGCGTTCGAGTGCCTGTGCAAACCCTTCGAAGAAGAGGTTTTGCTAGCGGCACTCGACAAGGCCCTGCACCGCCAGCACTGATCGCTTCAGCTATCCTGCGTGGTTTCTTGCGAAGTCTCGATGATGGGTAACGACTCAGTCATCGAAGCGTGACAGACCGCCAGAATCTCATCGGCCAGCGCCGATTCGTCCGGGCACGCTCGCGACAGCATGATCGCCCCGACCGCCCGGGCCAGCAGGTCGATCATCCGGGTTCTGCCCTCACCTTGCGGCGCATCCACTGCGGTCGGGTATTTTTCGCCCAGGGTCTGCAATAAGCGCTCGATCCCCTCGGCAAACGCTGCCTTCACATCCCCCGACTGCCGCGCCGCATCGCCGCACAGCGCCGCCATGGTGCAACCGGTGGAACGGCCGTCGCGATGGTCGCGCGACACGTACACATCGATGAAGTCCTGCACGCTCATGGTTTCGGCGCTGGCGGTGGATTGCGCCAAGCTGTTGGCCGAGGCTTCGGCCATCAGGTCGGCCTTGGAACCGAAGTGTTTGTAGAAACCGCCGTGAGTAAAACCGGCGGCCGCCATCAGGTCAGCCACGCCGACCCCGTCATAACCGCGTTCGCGGAACATCACCGAAGCGGTTTCGACGATGTGCTCGCGATTGGCCTGAGCCTGAGCCTTGGATACGCGCATGTTGAATACCTCCAGCGCTGAAAAATCATGCGCCGATGATACATAGATGTTGGCCATAATCAAAACCGTTGACAGTTTAGATTTCGATCATCATCCTAAAGGCCCGCAATCAGTCTTCTACTGAAAAGAGCCCACACCATGACTACTCGCCCTACTGTTCTGATCACTGGCGCCTCCTCCGGCATCGGCGCGGTCTACGCCGCACGTTTCGCCCAACGCGGGCACGATCTGGTGCTGGTCGCCCGTGACCAGGCGCGCCTGGACACCCTTGCTGCCGGTTTGCGCGCTGAACACAACGTCGATGTCGAAGTGCTACAGGCCGACCTCACGCAACTGAGCGACCTGCAAACCGTCGAGGCTCGTCTGCGTGACGACGCGCGCATCGGCATCCTCGTCAACAATGCCGGCGCCGCGCAGTCCGGGACATTCATCGAACAGAGCACCGACAGCGTGGCGCAACTGGTCGCGCTCAACACCACCGCGCTGGTGCGTCTGGCCAGTGCCATCGCCCCGCGCCTGGCCAAGGCTGGCGACGGCGCGATCATCAACATCGGCTCGGTGGTGGGCCTGGCGCCGGAGTTCGGCATGTCGGTGTATGGCGCAACCAAGGCGTTCGTGCTGTTCCTCTCCCAGGGCCTGAGCCTGGAGCTGTCGCCACAGGGCGTGTACGTGCAAGCCGTATTGCCTGCGGCCACTCGCACGGAAATCTGGGACCGCGCTGGTATCGACATCAACACCCTCAGCGACATCATGGAAGTCGGCGACATGGTCGACGCCGCGCTGGTCGGTTTCGACCGTCGCGAAGTCGTGACCATCCCGCCGCTGCACGAAGGCGAGCGCTGGGATGCCTTGCAAGCGGCGCGGCAAGGCCTGTTGGGGCAGATCCGCCAGTCGGCGGTGGCGCAACGTTATCTGACTCAGGCCTGACCTCATCCAGACCCGCCGCAATGCCGGCGGGTTTCTACCGACAAGAGCATCCGTAATGAAGGCATTTTTCATCGAACGCTACGGCAAGCAGAGCGGCCGGATTGGCGACGTCGCCGAGCCGGTTGTCGGCGCAAACGACGTGTTGATCAAGGTGCACGCCAGCAGCGTCAACCCGCTGGACCTGAAGATTCGCAGCGGCGAATTCAAGATGATCCTGCCTTATCAAATGCCTTTGATATTGGGCAACGATGTCGCCGGCGTGGTGATTGGCAGCGGTGCAGCGGTCAAGCATTTCAAGCCGGGCGATGAGGTTTATGCGCGCGCACCTGAAAACGCGATCGGCACGTTTGCCGAACGCATTGCCGTCAACGAACAAGCGGTCGCGTTAAAACCCACCAATCTCGATATGACCGAGGCGGCTTGCATGCCGCTGGTGGCGTTGACGGCGTGGCAGGCCCTGGTCGATGTCGCCAACGTGCAAAAGGGCCAGAAGGTGTTGATTCACGCCGGCTCCGGTGGCGTCGGTACGGTCGCCATTCAACTGGCCAAACACCTCGGCGCTTTTGTTGCGACTACGACCAGCACGGCGAATGTCGCGTGGGTCAAGGCGCTGGGCGCTGATCTGGTGATCGATTACAAGCAGCAGGATTTCGCCATTGAGCTGCGCGACTACGACGTGGTGCTCAACAGCCTTGGCGGCGATGTGCTGGAGAAATCGTTGAAGGTGTTGAAACCGGGCGGGCAACTGATTTCCCTGTCAGGACCGCCGACTGCGCGGTTCGCTCGGGAGCAGGGGTTGTCGTGGCTGCTCGGACTGGTGATGCGCCTGCTCAGCAGTGGTGTTCGCCGTAAAGCACGCAAACACGGGGTGGGTTATTCGTTTCTGTTCATGCGTGCCGATGGCGTTCAGTTGCAGAAAATCACTGCGTTGATTGAGGCCGGGGTGATCAAACCGGTGGTTGATCGTACTTTTCCGTTCGATCAGATAGCTGACGCGTTGCACTACGTTGGACAAGGTCGGGCCAGGGGCAAGGTTGCCATCACTGTTGATCAGGCTGCGCAATAAATGCCAGAGGACGATCAGCAACTGCCCCCGGAACCTGAATCCGATCCACCACTTGTGGAAGAACCGCTGAAACCACCCCTGATCGAATGGCGACCGCTGCTGCTCGAGCCTTGAGAAGCCGTCTCGCCTTGCATTTTGCCCATCCTGCACCACGCTTGATTCACAGAAGTGCACGTTTTCCTGGCAAAACTGCGGTTAACTGAATGGTTAGTTACCGTTATAATCCCGCGCTTCATTCAAACGGGACTTTCAATGTGAACCACAGTCAACGCGTCTCAGGCGTTTCAACGTTCATTCTGGTCGGCCTTGGCGTGATCATCGCCCTGCTCGGTCTGGCGCTCGCGGCCGGCGGTGTGAAGCTGGTCAGTCTGGGCGGTTCCTGGTACTTCCTGGTCGGCGGTCTGGCGATGACCGTTTCCGGGGTGCTGATCGCACTGAAGAAAACTGCAGGCGCCTGGCTGTTCGCCGCGTTTCTAATGGCCACCGCGATCTGGGCCGTGGCTGACGCCGGGCTGGTGTTCTGGCCGGTGTTCTCGCGGCTGTTCATGTTCAGCGCCATCGGTATGGTCGTCGCTCTGGTCTACCCGCTGCTGGCGCGCGCCAATGGCCGCGTGGCCGGTCGTGGCGCGTATGCCGTGGCCGCTGTGCTCGCGGTCGGTGTGGCCGTTGCGGCGGGCAACATGTTCGTCGCCCACCCAACCGTTGCCGCCACTGGCACTGGCCCGGGCCTGACTCCGGTCGAGCCGGCCAAGGCGCAGAAAGACTGGGCCCACTATGGCAACACCGAAGGTGGCAGCCGCTTCGCCGCGCTCGATCAGATCAACCGCAACAACGTCGACAAATTGAAAGTCGCGTGGACCTACCACACAGGTGACGTCGCCGAGAGCGATGGCAACGGCGCCGAAGACCAGCTCACCCCACTGCAGGTCGGCAACAAAGTCTTCATCTGCACCCCGCACAACAACCTGATCGCGCTGGACGCCGACACCGGCAAGGAAATCTGGAAAAACCAGATCAACGCCCAGTCGAAAGTCTGGCAGCGCTGCCGTGGCATGGCCTATTTCGATGCAACCGTCACCATCGCTCAGCCGAGCAACTCTTCGATCATCGAAGCCAAACCGGCGCCGGCTGCCAACTGCCAGCGTCGTCTGCTGACCAACACCATCGATGCCCGCTTGATCGCGGTCGATGCTGACACTGGCGAGTTTTGCCAGGGTTTCGGCAACAACGGCCAGGTCGATCTGAAGGCCGGCCTGGGTGATGTGCCGGACAGCTACTATCAATTGTCGTCCGCGCCGTTGATGGCCGGCACCACCGTTGTGGTTGGTGGTCGCGTCGCCGACAACGTGCAGAGCGACATGCCGGGCGGTGTGATTCGTGGTTTTGACGTGATCACCGGCGTCATGCGCTGGGCGTTCGACCCGGGCAACCCGCAGGATCGCAACGCGCCGGCCGATGGCAAAACCTACGTGCGCAGCACGCCGAACAGCTGGGCGCCGATGTCCTACGACGCGGCGACCAACACGGTGTTCCTGCCGATGGGCAGCTCGTCCACCGACATCTATGGTGTCGAGCGCAGCGAACTGGACCACAAGTACGGCGCTTCGATCCTCGCGCTCGACGCCAGCACCGGTGAAGAACGCTGGGTGTTCCAGACCGTGCACAACGATCTCTGGGACTTCGACTTGCCGATGCAGCCGAGCCTGATCGACTTCGACAAGGACGGTCAAAGCGTTCCGGCGCTGGTCATCGGCACCAAGGCCGGGCAGATCTATGTGCTCGACCGCGCCACCGGCAAGCCGCTGACCGAGGTCAAAGAAGTACCGGTGAAAGCCGCGAACATCCCTAACGAGCCGTACTCGCCGACCCAGCCGAAATCCGTGGGCATGCCGCAGATCGGCGCGCAGCACCTGACCGAATCGGACATGTGGGGCGCCACGCCGTACGACCAGTTGCTCTGCCGCATCGACTTCAAGAGCATGCGCTACGACGGTCTGTACACCGCACCGGGGACCGACAAATCGCTGAGCTTCCCAGGTTCGCTGGGTGGCATGAACTGGGGCAGCATTTCCACTGACCCGGTACACGGTTTCATCTTCGTCAACGACATGCGCCTGGGTCTGTGGATTCAGATGATTCCGTCGCAAAACAAAGGCCAGGCCGCTGGCGGTGGCGAAGCACTGAACACCGGCATGGGCGCTGTGCCGCTCAAAGGCACGCCGTACGCGGTGAACAAGAACCGCTTCCTCTCGGTGGCTGGCATTCCGTGCCAGGCGCCGCCGTTCGGCACTCTGACCGCGATCGACATGAAGACCCAGAAAGTCGCGTGGCAGGTTCCGGTCGGCACCGTTGAAGACACCGGTCCCCTGGGCATCCGCATGCACCTACCGATCAAGATCGGTCTGCCAACCCTCGGTGGCACCCTGTCGACCCAGGGCGGCCTGATCTTCATTGCCGGTACTCAGGACTTCTACCTGCGCGCCTTCAACAGCGGCAACGGTGAAGAAGTCTGGAAAGCCCGTCTGCCGGTCGGCAGCCAGGGCGGCCCGATGACGTACGTTTCGCCGAAGACCGGCAAGCAGTACATCGTCGTCACCGCTGGCGGCGCACGCCAGTCGACCGATCGTGGCGATTACGTGATGGCTTACGCCCTGCCGTAACTCGCTGCCGCACCACCAACCTCCCCCAGCGCGCGGTGCCCAAAAGCACCGCGTCGCCGTTTTATTGCGTTAAAGATTTCAGCAGGAAGGATTCACATGTCATCGGCTGTTCGCTTTTCTCGTACCAAGCTTTCCATTGGCCTGTTGCTGGGCCTGAGCTGCAGCACTGCCCTCCCCGCGCTGGCGGCCAGCGAGTCCGATCTGCTGAGCCGCAGCACCCTGAGCGGTGACTGGGGCGGCCTGCGTCATCAACTCGATGAAGATGGCATCAGGTTCACTGGCGATTACAGCGGCGAAACCGCCTATAACGCCGACGGCGGCCTGCACCGCTCGGCGCGCTACTCGCAGAACATCAAGCTCGGCGTGCAGTTTGATCTGAGCAAGATCTATGGCGTCGACAATGCCGGCAAGGTGCAACTGACCATCAACGACCGTCGCGGCAACAGCGCTTCGGAAGATCTGGTCGGCAACCGCCTGCCGATTCAGGAAAACTACGGCGGTCTGTACACGCGCCTGACTGAACTCAGTTACGAGCGCAGCCTGTTTACCCCGGCGCTGAACGTAAAGCTCGGCTACATGGCCATGGGCAACGACCTCGGCGGTCTGGATAGCGGCATTCTGTGCAACTTCATGAATGCCGGTTTCTGCGGTCACCCGCTGAACATGTCCGGCGGCAGCGGCTGGACCAACTACCCCAACGCGCGTCTGGGCGTGCGGGTCAAATACGACCTGTCGCCGTCCTGGCAGTTGCGTGTGGCGGCGTTCAACGTCGACCCGGAGAGCAACGGCAATTCCAGCCGCGCCTGGCATCTGGGGCCGAAGCACACCACTGGCACCGTCGTGCCGATCGAGCTGGTGTACAAGCACGCCGGCGAGCTGCCGGGCGAGTACAAGGTCGGCTATTACTACGACAGCTCCGACGTCAAGCGCATTGGCAGCGACGATGAAGTGTCCGGGCGTGGCGGGCATTATTTGCTGATCGATCAGGCCGTATGGCGTTCGCCGACCTCCGAGGGCCGCAGCCTGCATGCGTTCGGTCAATATTCGGCGGCCAGTGCAGCGGCTTCGCCGTTCAGCAAGTGGTACGGCACTGGCGTGGTTTTGTACAAACCGTTCGAAGGCCGCCCGCGTGACACCCTGGCGCTGGGCTATGGCCGCGCCGTGCCGAACCCGCGCAGCCGCGATGTGCAACAGGATGCCGCGCTGGACAACGGTGCTGCGTTCCCGAACCTCGACAGCGCCGAGCAGTTGATCGAATTGGGCTACGGCTACCAGGCCACCCCATGGCTGACCCTGCGCCCGAACCTGCAATACATCATCGAACCGGGCGCGTTTTCCGGCCAGGACATCGACAATGCGCTGGTGGTCGGTTTGCAGGTGAAGGCTGCGCTTTAAGCCTCGCGGTGAATGTAATGCCGCCTTCGTGAGCAAGCCCACTCCCACAAGATTCGGCGGCGTGCTAAGAATCCCGGCACAACACAGATCCACTGTGGGAGCGAGCTTGCTCGCGAAAGCGCCGGGTCAGGCGAAGGCGATGTTGGATGTGCCGCCCTCTTCGTGAGCAAGCCCACTCCCACAGGATTCGGCGGCGTGCAAAAAATCCCGGCACAACACAGATCCACTGTGGGAGCGAGCCTGCTCGCGAAAGCGCCGGGTCAGGCGAAGGCGATGTTGGATGTGCCGCCCTCTTCGTGAGCAAGCCCACTCCCACAGGATTCGGCGGCGTGCAAAGAATCCCGGCACAACACAGATCCACTGTGGGAGCGAGCCTGCTCGCGAAGGCGCCGGGTCAGGCGAAGGCGATGTTGGATGTGCCGCCCTCTTCGTGAGCAAGCTCACTCCCACAAGATTCGGCGGCGTGCAAAGAATACCGGCACAACACAGATTCGCTGTGGGAGCGAGCCTGCTCGCGAAAGCGCCGGGTCAGCCGAAGGCGATGTTGGATGTGCTGCCCTCTTCGTGAGCAAGCTCACTCCCACAAGATTCAGCGCCGTGCAAAAAATCCCGGCACAACACAGATCCGCTGTGGGAGCGAGCTTGCTCGCGAAAGCGCCGGGTCAGCCGAAGGCGATGTCGGATGGGCTGCCCTCTTCGCGAGCAAGCCCACTCCCACAGGATTCGGCGGCGTGCAAAAATCCCGGCACAACACAGATCCACTGTGGGAGCGAGCCTGCTCGCGAAAGCGCCAGGTCAGGCGAAGGCGATGTCGGATGGGCTGCCCTCTTCGTGAGCAAGCCCACTCCCACAAGGTTCGGCGGCGTGCATTGAATCCCGGCACAACACAGATCCACTGTGGGAGCGGGCTTGCTCGCGAAAGCGCCGGGTCAGGCGACTGCGATGTTGAATGTAGCGCCGCCTTCGCGAGCAGGCTCGCTCCCGTGGGATACGGAGGATTTGCGGCGGGCGGAAATTAATTCTGCCGTCGGTGAATTATTTCGTGTCCGCATGTATCTGAGGCAGAAGAACCGGCGCCATCATGGAGATGGCATCGCAGCGGTAATCTGGATCAGCGAGCGGGAACAGCGCAATGAAATCACGCAAGAACACTGTCAAACCGATCGGTTTGAAAGACATCACCATCGTCGACGACGCCAAGATGCGCAAGGCGATCACCGCCGCCGCACTGGGCAACGCCATGGAATGGTTCGACTTTGGCGTCTACGGCTTTGTCGCCTATGTGCTCGGCAAGGTCTTCTTCCCCGGCGCCGATCCCGGCGTGCAAATGATCGCCGCCCTGGCGACCTTCTCCGTGCCGTTCCTGATTCGTCCACTGGGCGGGCTGTTCTTCGGCGCACTCGGCGACAAATACGGGCGGCAGAAAGTCCTTGCCGCGACCATCGTCATCATGTCCCTGAGCACCTTCGCCATAGGCCTGATTCCGTCCTATGCCTCGATCGGCATCTGGGCGCCGATTCTGCTGTTGCTGGCGAAAATGGCTCAGGGTTTCTCGGTCGGTGGCGAATACACCGGCGCTTCGATTTTCGTCGCTGAATACGCCCCGGATCGCAAGCGCGGTTTCCTCGGCAGCTGGCTGGACTTCGGCTCGATCGCCGGTTTCGTCTTCGGCGCCGGCGTGGTGGTGATGATTTCGACGATCCTTGGTGAGCAGCGCTTCGAGGAATGGGGCTGGCGGATTCCGTTCTTCCTCGCCTTGCCACTGGGCATGATCGGCCTGTACCTGCGCCACGCCCTGGAAGAAACTCCGGCGTTCCAGCAGCACGTGGAAAAACTCGAACAAGGCGACCGTGAAGGTCTCGCCGGTGGCCCGAAAGTCTCGTTCAAGGAAGTTGCGACCAAACACTGGCGCAGCCTGATGACCTGCATCGGCGTGGTGGCGGCGACCAACGTCACCTATTACATGTTGCTCACCTACATGCCGAGCTACTTGACGCACAACCTGCATTACAGTGAAAACCACGGCGTACTGATCATCATCGCGATCATGGTCGGCATGCTGTTCGTGCAGCCAATGATCGGTTTCATCAGTGACAAGATCGGCCGCAAACCCTTCATCGTCGTCGGCAGCATCGGTCTGTTCATCTTCGCCATTCCGGCGTTCATGCTGATCAACAGCGGCAGTATCGGCCTGATCTTCTGCGGCTTGCTGATTCTCGCGGTGCTGCTCAATTTCTTTATCGGCGTGATGGCCTCGACCCTGCCGGCGATGTTCCCCACCCACATCCGCTACAGCGCCTTGGCCAGTGCCTTCAACGTTTCGGTGCTGATCGCCGGTCTGACCCCGACCGCCGTGGCCTGGCTGGTGGAAAGCACCAACGACCTGTACATGCCCGCCTACTACCTGATGGTCATCGCCGTGGTCGGCCTGGTCACCGGTGTAACCATGAAGGAAACCGCCAACAAACCCCTGCGCGGCGCCGCCCCGGCAGCCTCCGACCTCGAAGAGGCCAAGGAACTGCTGCAGGAGCACCACGACAACATCGAGCAGAAAATCGAAGACATCGATGCCGAAATCGCCGAGCTGGAGGCCAAGCGCAAAGTGCTGGTTCAGCAGCATCCGCGCATCAACGAATAATCCGCTGGACGCAAAAAAATCGGCGGGGCCGTCACCCCGTCGATTACTCGAAGCGCGGCTTGGTGTTAAATAGGCGCCAGTCTCAACCTTGTCGCTTAAAGCCGTGCAACGAGAACCGCTATGAATACCCCTGCCCAGAACATCCACGCCCAACAGGTGACCCCATGATCGAAGTCACCGAAGTCTCCATCGCGCAATTGCGCGCCGCCCTCGAATCCGGCCAGACCACTGCTGTGGAATTGGTGCAAGCCTATCTGGCGCGCGTCGATGTCTATGACGGTGCCGATACGCCGACAGCCCTCAACGCCGTAATCGTGCGCAATCCTGAAGCGTTGAACGAAGCACGCGCCTCCGACGCCCGCCGCGCCAAAGGTGAATCCCTTGGCCCGCTCGATGGCATTCCCTACACCGCCAAGGACAGCTATCTGGTCAAGGGCCTGACCGCCGCCTCCGGCAGTCCGGCGTTTGCCGATCTGGTTGCCCATCGCGACGCTTTCACCATCGAGCGCCTGCGCGCGGCCGGGGCGATCTGTCTGGGCAAGACCAATATGCCGCCGATGGCCAATGGCGGTATGCAGCGTGGCGTTTATGGCCGGGCGGAAAGCCCGTACAACGCTGCTTACCTCACCGCGCCGTTCGCCTCCGGCTCTTCCAATGGTGCCGGTACCGCGACTGCTGCGAGTTTCGCGGCGTTCGGTCTGGCTGAGGAAACCTGGTCGAGCGGCCGTGGCCCTGCGTCGAACAACGGCCTGTGCGCCTACACACCGTCGCGCGGAGTGATTTCGGTGCGCGGTAACTGGCCGTTGACCCCAACCATGGACGTCGTCGTGCCGTTCGCGCGGACCATGGCCGACCTGCTCGAGGTACTCGACGTAGTTGTCGCCGAAGACCCGGACACCCGTGGCGACCTGTGGCGTCTGCAACCGTGGGTGCCGATCCCGCGTGTCAGCGAAGTGCGCCCGGCGGCGTACAGCGAACTGGCCGTCGACGCCAAAGCCCTGACCGGCAAACGCTTCGCCATCCCGCGCATGTACATCAATGCCGACCCGGACGCCGGCACCAGTGACGCCCCCGGTATCGGCGGCCCGACTGGCCAGCGCATCAATACCCGCCCGTCAGTGATCGATTTGTGGAAGCAGGCGCGCCAGGCCCTCGAAGCCGCCGGCGCCGAAGTCATCGAATCCGATTTCCCGCTGGTCTCCAACTGCGAAGGCGACCGCCCCGGCGCGCCAACCGTGTTCACTCGTGGCTTGGTGTCGAAAGAATTCCTGCATCATGAACTGTGGGATCTGACGGCCTGGGCGTTTGACGATTTCCTGCAAGCCAACGGTGACCCGAAACTCAATCGTCTGGTCGACGTCGACGGGCCGAAAATCTTCCCCCATGACCCTGGCACCCTGCCCAACCGCGAAGGCGATCTGGCCGCCGGCATGGACGAATACGTGCGCATGGCCGAACGCGGCATCACGCCGTGGAATGAAATCCCTACCGTGCCTGATGGCTTGCGCGGTCTGGAGCAGACCCGACGCATCGACCTCGAAGACTGGATGGATAAACTTGGTCTCGACGCCGTGCTGTTCCCGACCGTCGCCGACGTTGGCCCGGCGGACGCCGATGTCAATCCAGCCTCGGCCGACATCGCCTGGAGCAATGGCGTCTGGGTGGCCAACGGTAACCTTGCGATCCGCCACCTCGGCGTACCCACGGTCACCGTGCCGATGGGCGTCATGGCCGACATCGGCATGCCGGTCGGCCTGACTTTCGCCGGCCGCGCCTACGACGATTCGAACCTGTTGCGCTTCGCCGCCGCCTTCGAATCCACCGGCAGCAAACGCCAGATCCCACCGCGTACGCCGCCACTGTCCTGATCAGCGCAACCGCAAGCCCGCTCTCAGCATTGATGAAGTGCTGAGGGCGGGCTTACTGATCCGCCGTCTGCATCCCTGCTCGCGTCGATTTGCCCAGTGCATGGGCAAAAAATCGTCCGGCTTCGGAAATCAGGTTGCGGTGAATATCCTCGCGATCCACTCCATCAGCATCGGTGCACAACGCTGGCATGGCGCGGATCTGCTCTTCATTGCATGGCGCCAGAAACACGAAGTGCCCTGCCCCGGCCAGCAGCTTGAAGTCCGGCGCGGTGGGCAGCTTGCGCGCCAGGGCAGCCGCGTTTTTATCAAAGGCCACCAGTTTGTCGCCGTCGCCGCTGTAGAGCAGCACCGGTACGTGCACATCGGCGAGGGTATGGCGGCCGAACTTCAGGCTCAGCGGCGCCATCAGCAATAACGCGTGAACCCGTGGATCGGCCACCGGCTGCAAGTCATCGCGATCGACAATCAGCTCACCCTGGGTGTTGCAGGCGTCGTGATCGTCCGGGCGTTCCTGGCAATAGCGGCGTAGACGATCAAGATCCGGCTGGGCGCCGGAAAGAATCAACGCCGTCTCGCCCCCCGCCGAATAACCGATCACACCGACCTGATCAGCATTGACGAACGGCGCCAGCATGTTATCGGCGAGCGTCGCGGTGATCGCTTGGGAAATCTGGATCGGTCGCCCGTAAAGATTGCTCAACGTGCCGAGTCGGCTGTGGTCGCGGGAGTTGTCGCCGGGATGAATCACCGCCACCACTACGAAGCCCTTGCGCGCCAGCGACGTGGCCAGATCATGCAAGGCCAGCGGCGTACCGGTGTTGCCATGGGAAAGCATCAACATCGGAAAGCGGCCGATGGCGACTTTGGTGTCTTCTCCGGCCTCGACCGAGTAACCCTCAAGCAAACTCATGTGCTCGCGGTCACTGGACGGGTAAAAAGCGATGGCGCGCATCGGTTGCAGATCGAGCGGGTCGAGAAAGGTCATCTCGTGATAACCGACGCTCCAGACCGGGTGTCGCCCCGGCGCGGCCTGCACTGAATTCAGGCTGCCCAGCAGGCAAATCAGCAACATTGCACAAAGATGCCTCATGAATGCCCCACCCTGGTTGGACCACATCGTTGGATGTGCTGAAACTGCATAACCCGGGCCAGATTATGTAACAGCCAGAAACAAAAAACTCCGTAATCGGCCCTTGCAGAAACCAGAATACAGAGTTTTTTGGCGATTACCTGAACATCAGCTGTTCTTTACGCAAGCCTTACGCGGCGGCGAACAGTTGCTCGCTGATCTTCGCTTGCGCAGCGTTCATGGCGTTATTGCGCACTTCTTCGCCATAGGCCAGACCTTCAGCGCGGACGATTTCGATGTCGGTGATGCCTAGGAAACCGAGCACCAGCTTCAGATATTCCTCGTGAGCGATGCCGCTGGCCTGCCCGGCGTGGATGCCGCCGGAGGTCGACACGATGACCACTTTCTTGCCACCGCACAGGCCTTCCGGGCCGGCTTCGGTGTAGCGGAACGTCTGGCCGGCAACGGCAACGCGGTCGATCCACGCTTTCAATTGGGTTGGCACAGTGAAGTTGTACATCGGCGCGGCAATCACCACGGCGTCCGCAGCGATGAATTCGGCCAGGGTCGAGGCGCTCAGCTCGGCTTCGTGCTGTTGCGCAGCGTCGCGCAATTCGGCGGTGGTGCCAGCGGCGACCAGTGTGTTGGCCGAAAAATGGCTGATGGCATCGGCGGCCAGGTCGCGGTAGGTGACCACGGCGCTCGGCTCGGCGGCTTGCCAGGCGTCGACGACTTGACGGCTCAACTGACGGGAAGCCGAGTTGTCGCCCAGAATGCTCGAATCGATGTGCAACAGTTTCATGTGGGTGCTCCTGAAAGAATCGCCGGTGGCGACGGAATGGAGACAATCCTACGCAACAAACCAATAGCTGATTAGTCGCCGACAATGCGATAGTTCGTCCCATTAATAGAACGAGTGGAAAGGCACATGCAGGATCTCAACGATCTCTATTACTTCGCCAAAGTGGTCGAAGCCGGCGGATTTGCCGCCGCCGGGCGCCTGCTCGGTATTCCCAAGTCGCGGCTCTCCAGAAGGATTGCCGAACTGGAGGAACGCCTCGGCGCACGCTTGTTGCAACGCACCACCCGCCAACTCAATCTCACCGCTGTCGGCGAGCGCTATTTGCGCCACTGTCAGGCGATGCTGCTGGAAGCGGAAATGGCTGACGAAGCCGTGGCGAGCATGTCCAGCGAACCTCGCGGGCGCTTGCGGGTGTCGTGCCCGACCGGTCTGGCCCATGAAATGCTGCCGACGGTGATCAGCGACTTTCTTGGCAAATTTCCCCAGGTGCAACTGGAGGTCGTGCTGCTCAACCGCCGAGTCGATCTGGTCACCGAAGGCATCGATGTCGCTTTGCGCGTGCGCGATCACGGTGATGAAGACCCGTTGCTGGTCACCCGGCGCTTGCGTCAGGCCCAGGCGGTAGTGATCGCCAGTCCGGCCTTTATGCAGGGCAAGACCATCAATCATCCGCAGGACTTGAAAGCCCTGCCAGTGCTCGGCGCCCTGGAAGCCGATCGCATGGTCCACGTGCGTCTGCTCGATCAGCAGGGCAAAAGCGTCGATCTGAGCATGGAAGCGCGGCTGGGCATCGATGATTTTGTCGTGCGCAAGGCCTGCGTGCTGGCTGGTCAGGGTTTCACCGTGCTGCCGATGATGTTCTGCGAGACCGAACTGCGTAACGGCACGCTGGTGCAGATGCTGCCGGAATGGTCATTGCCTGGCGGCTGGCTGCAAGCGGTGTACCCGCACCGGCGCGGGGTAATGCCGGCGGTGCGCGCATGGATCGATCACTTGGTCGAATCGTTCAATGCCTGCGGGGAGCGGTTGTTATGAAACAGGGAAAAATGAGCGAAACCGAGGTAGCCGCATTTTGTCTGGCTCTGCCGGGCGCGCGGGAAGATTACAAATGGGGCGGCGTGCGGGTGTTCTCGATCGCCGGCAACAAGATGTTTGCCTTGCAGGGATTACGCGGCGATTCGCTGGCGTTCAAGGTCGACAAGGATCTGTTTCTCGGCCATTGCGACCGCCCGGGGGTTCATCCGGCGCCGTATCTGGCGCGGGCGCAGTGGATCATCATGCACCCGCCCTACCCGCTGAGTGCCGAGGAATTGCAGGCGCTGTTGCAGCGGTCGCATCAACTGGTGGTGAGCAAGTTGCCTAAAAAAACGCAAATCGGCCTGCTTTTGTAAGCACGCAAATCCTGTGGGAGCGAGCCTGCTCGCGAAGGCGGTTTGTCAGGCGACTCATCAGCGAGGATGAGATTGCTTTCGCGAGCAGGCTCGCTCCCACAGGGGATTTTCGGTGGACGTTAAATCAGCGACAGCAAGTTCGATCCGAGAAAAATCTGGTCAATCCAGAACACCTGATGCAGCAGCACGATCACCCAGAACAGAATCTGAAACGACACCTTGCGCGTCTTGTGCCGAAACACTTGCTGGGCGATCAACGCCCCCGGCCAGCCGCCCGCCAGTTCTACCGCGTGCAGGATGTTTTCCGGGGTGCGCCACGCATCGGCGCGGGCCTTGCGCTTGTCGGCCCAATACAGAAAAAACGCCAGCACACTGACAATCCCGTACGCCGCCAGCGGCACCCGCGAGAGGCCACTGAGCCACATGGACAGTGAGCCGAACAGCGGCAGCGCGCAGACGATCAACAGCACCACAAGCTTCAACTTCACATGCTGAAGGCGCCCGCCAGAAGCTCGTCCTTGCGGGCGCTGCGCGCGCGAATCGTTCATGGCTTGGCCGCCGACCAGTCCACCCAGCCGAACTGCCAGGTCGCCAGAATGAACAGGCCGAACGCTATTCGGTACCAGGCAAACGCTGCATAGCTGTGGTTGCCGATGAACTTGAGCAAACCGCGCACAGCGATCATGGCGAAAACAAACGCGGTGACGAAACCAATCGCGAACACCGGGAAATCCGCTGGCACAAACAGATCGCGGTATTTGTAGCCCGAATATACCGCCGCACCCACCATGGTCGGCATGGCGAGGAAGAACGAAAACTCGGTTGCAGTCTTGCGCGACAGGCCGAACAGCAAGCCGCCAATGATCGTCGAACCGGAGCGCGAAGTGCCGGGAATCATTGCCAGGCATTGCGCGAAACCGATTTTCAGCGCATCGGTCCAGCGGATCTCGTCAACGGTTTCGGCGTGGACTTCATGCTGACGTTGTTCGGCCCACAACATGATGATCCCACCAATGACCAGCGCCGCCGCTACGGTGATAGGGTTGAACAAGTATTCGTGGATCAGATCGGCAAAGATCACTCCGAGCACCACGGCGGGCAAAAACGCGATCAGCAGATTAGCCGTAAAACGCCGTGCACTCGGCTGGGTCGGCAAGCCGATCACCACGTCGAGGATCTTGCGGCGAAACTCCCAGACCACCGCGAGAATCGCGCCGAGCTGAATGATGATGTTGAACGCCATGGCCCGCTCGCCGCCGAAGTTCAGCAAGTCGGCGACGATGATCTGGTGTCCGGTACTCGAAATGGGCAAAAACTCCGTCAGCCCTTCTACAACTCCTAGTATCAGTGCCTGCAAGGCAGTCCAAAGATCCATCAATCCCCCAGAGAGCGATGCGCGACGGCATGCCCCGATAGTATTTTTAGCGTTCACTGCGTTCACTGCGTTCAGCGTAGCTGGTTAAAGCTGTACCGATTCCGCGCGCACAGGATCCACACGAAACGGTAAAAATTCCGTGAAATGTCAAAACCGTGTTCAGGTTTTTGCGCGCGGGGCCGAAATCCTAACAGACAAGCCTTAATAGCGCTCCCCGCGCTGCATGGCTTGGCTGGCGCAGTCCCGAGCACTCAGCGGTGGCTGGATGCTGGCGATCATTTATTACAAGAACAAGAATCCGGAGTGACAGCGTTATGAACAGCTTGCGCAGTGTGTCGATCAGCCGACGCTTGTGGCTCATCTTGATCGTGGCGATGGTCATGTTGCTGACCTTGGGCGTGCTGATGCTCAAGCAGATCCACGACGACCTCTACCACGCCAAGGCGCAGAAAACCCAGCATGTGGTGCAGACCGCCAGCGGCCTGCTGAACTATTACCATGGCCTGGAAACCGCCGGCACCCTGACCAGGGACGCGGCGCAAAAGCAGGCACTGACCGCGATCCGTGGCCTGCGCTATGACCAGAGCGACTATTTCTGGATCAACGACCTCACGCCCGTGATGGTCATGCACCCGACCAACCCCAAACTCGAAGGCCAGAACCTCTCGGCGATCCGCGACCCGGACGGTTTTGCGGTGTTCAACGAGATGGTCGCCATCGCCAAGGCCAAGGGCGCGGGCATGGTCAATTATCGCTGGCCGAAACCGGGAGCGACTGATCCCGTAGCCAAGACCTCATATGTGAAGCTCTTTGAGCCGTGGGGCTGGGTGATCGGTTCCGGTGTGTACGTCGACGATGTGCAGGCCGAATTCCAGGGACAGATGATCAAGGCCTCGGCAATCGGCCTGGCGATTGCGCTGATCATGGCGCTGCTGGTGATTCTGATCGCGCGCAGCATCGTTCGTCCGTTGCAGGAAACCGTGAACGCCATGGCCAACATCGCCAGCGGCGAAAGCGACCTGACCCGCAGCCTCGATACCCACGGCAAGGATGAAGTCACCGAGCTTGCCCATCACTTCAATGCCTTCACTGCCAAATTGCGCCGAGTGATTGGAGACTTGCAGGTCTCGGCCAGCGCTTTGGGTCAGTCTTCCAGCGAACTGGGCAATGACGCCTCGCAAGCGCAGCAGCGCAGTCAGCAGCAATCGCAGCAGATGGAACTGGTGGCCACAGCGATCAACGAAGTCACCTACGGCGTGCAGGACGTGGCGAAAAATGCCGAACACGCCGCCGCCGAAATGCGCGATGCCGAAGCGCAGGCGCGACAGGGCCAGATCAACATTGACGGCAGCCTGCAACAGATCGACAAGCTTTCCGGGACCATCGATCAAGCGGTTGAGGTGATTCGCACCTTGGCTGCAGAAAGTACGCAGATCGGCAGCGTTCTGGAGGTGATCCGTTCGATTGCCGAACAGACCAACCTGTTGGCGCTTAATGCGGCGATTGAAGCGGCGCGTGCGGGTGAACAGGGTCGCGGGTTTGCCGTGGTCGCCGATGAGGTCCGGTTGTTGGCGCAGCGTACACAGAAATCGACAGCGGAGATTCAGTCGATGATCGAGCGTTTGCAGAACCACTCCGAGGCTGCGGTGAAGGTGATTGGCGACAGCAGCAAGGCCTCGCAATTGACCATCGAACAGGCGGGACTGGCCGGCGCGAGTCTCAGTGCGATTGGCCAGGCGTTGCGCAATCTCAACGGTCTGAATGCTTCGATCGCCAGCGCCACGTTGCAACAGGCCCATGTAGTTGAGGACATCAACCAGAACGTCACCCAGGCGGCCGGCCTTTCGCATAGCACCGCGTTGGCGGCGGAACAATCCAGTGCAGCCAGTCTGCGGCTTGGGCAGCTGAGCGAACAGCTCAACGGGTTACTGCGCCAGTTCAGGGTCTGACCCATAACCTGTGGGAGCGAGCCTGCTCGCGAAAGGGCCTGTCCAGTCGACATCTTCTTCCACTGACTGGCCCGACGCCTTCGCGAGCAGGCTCGCTCCCACAGGGTACTTCTGTGTCTGGGCGAATGCAGTACAATCCGCCCCCTTCTCGACTTCCCCAGGGATCCGCCATGTCCGGGCTTGAACTGTTCGCCGCTGCCCTCGGTGTCATCGCCGTGTGGCTGACGGTCAAACAGAATCCGTGGTGCTGGCCGATCGGGCTGGTCATGGTGTTGCTCTACAGCTGGATCTTCTTTGAGGTGAAGCTGTATTCGGACATGTTGCTGCAAGTGATCTACGCCGCGCTGCAAGTCTACGGCTGGTGGCAGTGGACCCGCGCCGGGACGATGCATGACGGGCGCCAAGTCACCCGCCTCGACGCGCGCTCAATTCTGCTCGGACTCAGCGTCGGGGCCATCGGCAGCCTGCTGCTGGGCGCCGCGATGGCGCACTGGACCGACGCCGCCCAGCCGTGGCTCGATGCCGCGCTTACTGGTTTCAGCCTGGTTGCACAACTGTGGATGGCGCAGAAACGCTTGCAATGCTGGGCGCTGTGGTTTGTCCTCGATGTCATTTTTGTAGGCCTGTTCATCTATAAAGGCCTGTACCTGACCGCAGGCCTCTATGGGTTGTTCACTCTGCTCGCCGTTGAAGGCTGGCGTGAGTGGCGCGCCGATCCGGCGTTGCGCACATGAAAGTCGTAGTCCTTACCGGCCCGGAATCCACCGGCAAGAGCTGGCTGGCGGCGGGATTGGAGCAGCGTTTCGGCGGCGTTCGCGTTGATGAATATGTGCGTCGGTTCATCGAAGACAATCCCCGCGACACCTGTTTGGCGGATATTCCTGCTATCGCCCGAGGCCAGTTGCGCTGGGAAGATCAGGCGCGAGCGCAGCAACCCTCCCTGCTGATCCTCGACACTCACCTGCTGAGCAACATCCTCTGGAGCCAGACCCTGTTCGCCGCTTGCCCGGGCTGGCTTGAAGCCGAGTTGCTCGCGCGCCACTACGACCTGCACCTGCTGCTATCGCCGCAACAAGTCGACTGGGCCGAAGACGGCCAACGCTGCCAGCCGGATCTTGACGATCGCATGGCGTTCTTCGAAGCCACTCGCGACTGGTTGATCCAGCATCAACAGCCACTGCAAGTTATCGAAGGCAACTGGGTCGACCGCCAGGCCCAAGCCTTTGCGGCGGTCGAGCGTCTGTTGTCCGCCTGAGCCACCACACCGGTATTTTTGGGCGCATCTGTCCGTTTTTGAAACACTCCTGCCCTCGCAAAGCCGCGTCCAAACGCTGTTCATCAATCCGTGACGCCATCTGTTACGTCAATGAAACACATCGGCGCAAACCCTTGTGCCAGAGCTTTCCAAAGTCGATGTCCACTCAAGCGGCTCTCGCTGTGTTTCAACAGTGAAACAGTAGCCACACACCTGCCTCGCTCAAAATAACTAAGCCATTGATTTAAATAAACAATCCAAACCCGGCACAGCTTTCGCTCTCTCCTTCACAACGCTGAACAACCCAGCCCACTGAAGAAGGAATCGCCGCCGTGGGGAATCTCAATAAAAGCCTGACCTGCCTCCTGCTGATCGGATCAGCCGCCAGCGCATTGATCAGTGTCAGCGCCCAGGCCGAAGGCAATGGAGTGATCGTCCTCAACCGCGACGTTCAGCCAATCCCGATCGGGCGTAATGGCGGCAAAGACCCCTACCCGACCACCGTCAATGCCAACCCTTCGGCGCGGATCAATCAGACCCTCAGCAGCACCGAACTCAGCGACGGCGATTTCGCCAGTGTCGCCAGTGGCTCGTCGATTCGCGGCAACATGACTACGCCCAGTTCCAACCTGCCAGGCATGAACACCCTGACCAACCAGAACGGCCTGCCCGGCATGCGCAGCGGCAGTGGCGGCGGCTCCGGTGCCTCGATTTCCAATACTGTCAACCGGGCGATGAGCACCGGTCTGGCGCCTCTGACCCGCATGGCCGGAGGCCAATGACATGAATCGCACCCTGCTGCTTCTCGCCCTGCTCGGCTGCACCAGCGCCATGGCCGATTCGACCTCGGTCAACAAAGCGAATATTCAGGATTCCGGCGCTCAGTATCGCGGCAACTTCAACGTCAACCAGGCAGCCGGTGACCAGATGCAACAAGCCAACACCAAGGCGATTGCCATCGGCACCGAATCCCATGCCACCACCAGCGTCAGGCAAACCATCGACACGCCTGCCAGCCGCGCCATCGACGCGAGCGCGAACATCGGCGGCAACTCTTTCAGCAATGGCAACGGCATCCTCGGTGTGAACCAGGGCGCCGGTGCCAACAATCAAATGGCCAACGTGACGCGCGTCAGCATCAGTGCCGGCCCGCAGAGCGTTGACGACAGCGCCCTTTCGCAACAGAACGTGGCGTTTTTACCGAGCTCAGGAGCAACTGGTACCTCGATCGGCAGTCGCCAGGTCACGACAAGTGATCAGGCCTTCACCGGCAGTCGCGGGGTAATCCAGGTGAACCAGAGTGCCGGGGTGGGGAACCGCATGGCTAACACCCTGAGCATCCGGGTCGCTGACTGACCCATACAAAAAAGCAGTGCAATTAGAAAAGTCCCAACACTTAACCAACTAATAAGCACGACGGAGAAACACCATGAAACCTACAATGGCTCTCAAACCACTGGTTTTCGCACTCGCAGCAGTGATGGCAATGGCAGCACAGGCCGGCGGCCGTGGTGACGATAACGGTCATGGTAACGGGCACGGCAATGGTCACGGCCAGCCTCAAGGACCTAACCTTGAACAACTGCTGCAGATCACCGCAGGCGCCGGCGCCGCTGTCCTCGATGCGCAAAACAGCGACGGCAACGTGGTAAAAAACCAGGGCACCCTCAACAACGCCAATGCCAGCGACTCGCTCAATGGCTCCAACGGCAACATGGGCGCCAACGTGGCTGGCGGCGACGGCAACCAGCAGGACAACGCTGCTGCACTGGCCACCGCTGACGAAAGCTTTATCTTCGGTAATGCTGTTGCCGCCTCGAGCGCGACTCAGGTGAACAACAACAACTACGTGAAAAACTCCTCCACCTTCAACAACGCCACGCTCAACAACGCTGGCAACAACGGTTCCGGCAACATTGGCATCAACGTGACCGCCGGCAACTTCAACCAACAGAAAAACAACCTCGCCATCGCCGTTTCTGGTGGACGTGTAGCGCAGGCTGCTGCCTCTGCCAACCAGTCCTCGACTGGCCTGGTCGTGGAAAACAAAGGCGTGCAGGCTTACAAAACCGACACTCTTACCGGTACTTATGCAGCCGCTGGCGTATTCAAAGCCAAAGGCACCGCGACCATCGAAGACGACAACAACCATGGCGGTTGGGGTAACCGTGGCGGCGGCCACGGCGGCAACGATGATCAGAAAGCCAAGTTCGAAGCCGTGGGCAGCTTTGGCCTCGCTGGCGTCACCACCCAACAAGTGCTGACCAAAGATGGCTGGAAAACTCCAGTCGTCAACAATGCCAACATGACCAACTCGATGAACAACTTCTCCGGCAACGGCGGAGCCAACGTCTCGGCGGGTGTGGGCAACCAACAAAGCAACTCGCTGTCCATCGCCGCAGGTTGCAAAGCCTGCATGTAATCGCGATCGAAACGAAAGCCCCGGCAACGGGGCTTTTTTCCCAGGTTCCACAAGGCGTTTTCGATCATGCGGACTCCTGCCCTCCTCGCTCTGCTTTGTCTGTGTGGCCTGACTCAGGCAGCCCAGATGCCCGTCGCTGCCCTGCCGGGTGGCGTGCTGGTCTATAAGGACGTGCAAAGCATTCGTGAGCGCAAGTTTGCCGACATCGTCGAACAGAAAACCGATTTCAGCTGCGGCGCTGCTGCACTGGCAACGGTCCTGCGCCAGGCCTATTGGCTCGACGTCGATGAGGAGCACATCATCAAGGGCATGCTGGTCAACGCTGACCAGGACCTGGTGCGAACCCAGGGTTTCTCCATGCTCGACATGAAGCGCTACGTAGAAAGCATCGGCATGCGTGCCCGTGGCTACCGGATCCCGCCCGAGAAACTCGAAGCGGTGACCATTCCGGTGGTGGTCCTGATGGACATTCGCGGCTACAAGCATTTCGTCGTCCTGCAGCGTTCGGACAAGGATTGGGTCTATATCGGTGACCCGGTTCTCGGCCACAAGCGCTACAAACACGATGACTTTGTCAAAGGTTGGAACGGCATTGTCTTTGCCATCGTCGGCCCCGGTTATGACAAGGCCAACGCCTTGCGCAGCCCTCCCGTGCCGCTGACGGCGAAGAACTCGCTGAACGGTTTCAACCCGGTCAAAGATGCGGAATTGATGGATTTCGGGTTCATTCAGAGCGACTTCTTTTAATCGCCGAGTTAGAGAATGGGACTGGATGTCCCGGGAGCAGCAGATGAAAAGCTCATACTGGCTGGCCGCCGCCTGCCTGGCAGCGAGTGCGTCAGGTTTAGCCCATGCCGGATTCAAACCCATCGAAATCAAGGACCAGGAGCTCGCCGAGCTGCGCGGTCGTTACGTCATGCCGGGGCGGATCATCAGCTTCGGCATTGTCATGAGCAGCACCTGGCGCAACGCCAGCGGCGACTTGATCGGGGCCGCGACCTCAATGCAGGTCCAGGCTGCAACCGTCAAACCGGAATTTTATGTCTCGACCATCAAGGAGTCGGGCAACGGCAGTACGCCCACCTTGGGCACCGGCACCGTGATTGGCGGAGCCGGCCTCAACAGCACTCAGGGCGTGACGCAAAGCGTGCGCGCCGCCGGCGATGGCAACACCGCCAACAACAACGTTGCGATCAACGTCAGTGAAGCCAGTCAGGCGCCGGCTCTGGTGCCATCGCAAGGTCAGGCCCTTGTCGCCGGGCAGACCATCACCGGCAGCAACGGCGCCGGCAGCGTCGCGGTTTCGGCCAATGGCGGTGGCGTGCAAATGGCCATTCAGGCCAGCGGCAATCAAGGTAACGCACTGCAACAGGTCGCCCAGGGCGGGCTGCTGCAGAACACCCGTTTGCTGGGCAGTGCCAACGTGGTCAACAACCTTACGCAACTCAACGTCGTACTTAACAATAACGGCAGAAGCGCCGGTGCACTGGACTGCAACCTGACCCAACTCGGGGCCCTACGCAATATCGGATATTGAACTACGCTGAGTCTCGATCATTGGGCTAAAAGGGACGGCTTATTCATGTATCGATCAGTATCACTGCGTGCTGCAGTGTGTTTGAGTACCCTTCTCCCGGCGGCAATGCTGCAAGCAGCACCCGACGCCGATGTAGAAGCCCTGAAACGGGAACTTCTGGAACTGAAGCAACGATACGAACAACAACAACAAGCGCTGGCGGTACTTGAACAACGGGTCCGCCAGGTAGAAGAAACACCCGCCGCCCCACCGCCAAAACGGCTGGCCAAATCGCCGTCCGACATGAAAGGCAATCGCGTCGCTACCGGAGCCGCCACAGGCACCGGTGCGGCCGCTGCATCGGGAGGCGCCGCCGGGGGCAGTGGCGCTTCCTACGGTCAATCGCTGGCTGACGATTCGCAACCTGCGCAAAGTGTTTCCAACCTGTACGACGAGGCCAGCGGCTTTTTCGGTGGCGGCAAGTTCAGTTTCGAAACCGGTGTCACCTATTCACGCTATGACACCCGCCAGTTGATCCTGAACGGTTTCCTTGCGCTCGATTCGATCTTCCTGGGCAACATCAACCTCGACCGGATCAAGGCCGACACCTGGACCTTGGACCTCACCGGCCGCTACAACTTCGACAATCGCTGGCAGTTCGACCTGAACGTGCCGGTGGTCTATCGCGAGTCGACGTATCAGTCCGGCGGCGGCAATCAGGGCGCTGCAGGGGTGACCACCGAAGAAACCGTGACCAAGGATCCAACCATTGGCGACGTCAACTTCGGTATCGCCTACAAGTTCCTCGACGAGTCGGTCAACACCCCGGACGCCGTCGTCACCTTGCGCGTCAAGGCGCCGACCGGCAAGGACCCGTTCGGCATCAAACTGCGCCAGACCGACGCCAACTCCAACCTGTTCGTGCCCGACACCCTGCCCACCGGCAACGGCGTCTGGTCGATCACCCCGGGCATCTCGCTGGTCAAGACGTTCGACCCGGCCGTGCTGTTCGGCAGCTTGTCCTACACCCACAACCTCGAGGAGTCGTTCGACGACATCAGCTCCACCGTCAACCAGAAAACCCCGGGCAAGGTACGCATCGGCGACAGCTTCCAGATCGGCGCCGGCATCGCCTTCGCCCTCAACGAGAAGATGAGCATGTCGTTCTCGGTCTCCGACCTGGTGCAGCGCAAGAGCAAGCTGAAACAGGACGGCGGCGATTGGGAATCGGTGGTGTCGAGTGACGCCAACGCCGGTTACTTCAACGTCGGCATGACCATCGCGGCCACCGACAACCTGACGATCGTGCCGAACTTGTCGATCGGCATGACCGATGATGCGCCGGACTTTTCGTTCAGCCTGAAATTCCCGTATTACTTCTAGGTAAAAGCAAAAGATCGCAGCCTTCGGCGGCTCCTACATTCGGATTGCGTAATCCCTGTAGGAGCCGCCGAAGGCTGCGATCTTTTGATCTCCAGCTGACTAACGAATCTGATGCTTATGCAACAACCGATAAAAAGTAGGCCGCGAAACCCCTAACACTTTCGCGGCCACACTCAAATTATCACTATGCCGGTTAAGCACATCACACAACGCCTGCCGCTCCGCCCGGGTCTTGTAATCCTCCAGCGTGCCCATCGGTGTTGCGATGGAATGCTGGCTGATCAATCCCAGATCCCGCGCCTCGATCTGCCGCCCCTCTGCCAACACCAGCCCGCGCCGTACCCGGTTCGCCAGCTCGCGGACATTCCCCGGCCAGTCGTGCTTACCCATGGCAATCAGCGCATCTTCGCTGAAGCTCCTTGGCCGGCGGCCGGTCTCATGGCTGTAGAAGTGCGAAAAGTGGTTGGCCAGCATCGACAGATCGCCGTGGCGTTCACGTAATGGTGCGGTCACCACTTGCAGCACGTTGAGCCGGTAATACAGGTCTTCACGAAAACGCTTTTTCTCGATCGCTGCTTCCAGGTCGACGTGGGTGGCGGCCAGCACTCGCACGTCGACCGGGATCGGCTGACTGCCGCCGACCCGCTCGATGTGCTTTTCCTGGAGAAAACGCAGCAGATTGGCTTGCAATTCCAGCGGCAGATCACCGATTTCATCGAGGAACAACGTCCCGCCATTGGCCGCTTCGATGCGCCCGACCTTGCGCTGATGGGCGCCAGTAAACGCGCCTTTCTCGTGGCCGAAGAGTTCGGACTGGATCAAGTGCTCGGGAATCGCGCCGCAGTTGATTGCTACGAACGGTTTGTTGTGGCGCTGGGATTGTCGGTGCAGGGTGCGGGCGACCAGTTCTTTGCCGGTGCCGCTTTCGCCGCGAATCAGCACGGGCGATTCGGTCGGTGCAAGTTTGCTCAGCAGTTTGCGCAGTTCGCGAATCGGTTTGCTGTCGCCCAGCAGTTCGTGTTCCGGCTGGTCGACATGTATCGTGCCCTGCCCGCGCAGGCGCGCCATGCCGAAAGCACGACCCAGGGTGACCTGTACGCGCGAGACGTCGAAGGGCAAGGTATGGAAGTCGAAGAACCATTCACAGACGAAGTCGCCGACGTTCTGCAAACGCAGGACTTCCTGATTGAGTACGGCGATCCATTCGGTGCCGCTGCGGCTGATCAGCTCCTTGACCGCGTCAGGGCGTTCAAGGTGAAACGGCTGCAAGCGCAGCAGGCCGACGTCGCAGGCGCGCGCGCTGGCATTCTCAAGATTACAACTGTCGACATCCCAGCCTACGGCGCGCAATCCGGGCAACAGGCGATGACAGTCGTCGCAGGGATCGACCACCAGTAAACGTCTCGACGCAGGCGCTTCGCTCATGACTGTTCCTTGGCGCCAAACATTGGAAATGATTGTAAAAACAGTCATTTGGCAGACCCGGTTGTAACACTAGCAAGATTTTGACGGGGGCTTGTATCGATTGCTTATAGGGGGGTTGTTAAAAGAGTTATAAGAAAGTTGGTTGTTAGTTAGCTATCGACTATTTGCTTTGTGTCAGAGAGCGGCCCCCTCACCCTAACCCTCTCCCGAGCGAGAGGGAACTGACCGAGGTGTTTGCACGGGGTACGCCGATCTGAAAGACCAAGCCGGACTCGATCGGCTCCCTCTCCTCGGGGAGAGGGTTGGGTGAGGGGTGAATTCAGCGCGGTGTTCAGACATGGCAGGATCAACGAAACGAACTTACGTTATGTAAAGAACTTGAAATTTCTTTGTTTCACTTGTGACCCGCCCCCCGGTTGCGTGCATCAGTACAAGTAACCCGCCGCACGGTAAGCCCAACCGCCGGCACATCACTTGATTGGGCGCTAATAGAGAGAAGACCCCATGACTGCCCCGCTCCGTATCAACGAAGCTCTTTTGATTGCCAACCACGCCTTCAAGCCTTTTCAGTGCGTGGCCTGGGCGCCACAAGACGGCAATGGCGAACTGAGCCTGACCGTCGTCGACCGCACCAACTCCCATATCGGTCGCAAACAGATCCCGAGCAGCGCCTATTCTGACCCGGCGCAACTTGAACAACTGCTGCAGCAGGCCCGCGCCGAGTTGAGCGAAGAAGGCCACACGCTGCAATCGTGGTCGATGCCTCACTGATGACAGAACAAGGGCGGATGACGTTAAAGTCATCCGCCCTTTTCATGTGAGATAGCCGTTAGTTCTCGGGTCAGATATTGCTTAAATGCTTGGCTCGCTTGCGACTGGTTCAACAAGACACTGTTCTGGCACAGTGCGACCGTCGTTCTGTTAGTTCTTCCAGTTGTACTTCTCGTGGTTCAGGGATTGAATGTTTCGCTCATGCAGTCAGCCGCCCAATCACTGGGTATCGGCTCACTCGCAAGGAGCCTCGCGCATGTCCACCCTGAACACTTATGCCCTACCTACCGCTTGGAATAATCCGGGATCGCTCGATTCGGCATTCGCTATCGGTGGCGTTGCGCAAGTGTACTTTGCCGGCAGTCTCTCCAGTCTGACCCAGCACGTTACCCTCGATGCACAGGGCCGAATTCTCGTCGCCGCGAAAGTAGGTACAGCCAACGGCAGCCGTTTTGGCTTGGCACGGTTGCTCGCCGATGGCTCCGCCGATTTGTCCTTCGGCCATCAGGGCAGCGTGATCGGCAGCTTCGTCAAAGGTTTCGAAGCCAGGGCCGGCAAGGTCCAGGTGCTGCCTGATGGCAGAATCATGCTGGCCGGTCTGCACTATGAAAATACCCATCGCACCCTGCCGGCCCTCGCCTTGTTTGATGCCAACGGCCAGCCAGATCAACGCTTCGGTGCTGACGGCTTCCAGGTCGTGCGGCTGCCCGGCGATTTGTCCATGGGCACCCGTGACAGTTGGTTGCCACCGGGGGTGCCGGGCGTCGAGGCTTGTGATTTTGCGGTGCAGGAAGACGGCCACATTCTGCTGATCGCCAACCATCATTTCAGCCTCGCCGATCATGCCGGAATGCTGATTCGCCTCGAACCCGACGGTGGCCTGGACCAATCCTTCAACGGGCGCGGATTTGTCATGGTCCGCCACCTGCTGCTCAATACCTGGTTGAGCACGCTGCTGTTGAAGCAGGATGGGCGCATCGTCGTGGCCGGCTCGATCGACTTTCCGCAACAGGGACTGCTGGCAGTATATCGGCCCGATGGAAGCCTGGACGAGCGCTTTGCGGTTGACGGCTTCATGGCTTTCAAGGCGCAGGGCAACAGCGCTCAGGTCAATCAGATCATTGAATCTGAGGACAGGCTTTATTGTTTTGGCAGCAGTCGCGATCCGACCCGCTGCCTGACATTTGTCCTGCACACCAATGGCAGACCGGATTTGCACTGCCACCACGGCCTGCCGCAAGTGTTGGACATTGGCCCCAGCGGTTGCCAATGGAATGCGGCTCAGTTGATGAGCGACGGTCGGATCATCGCTGTCGGGGCAACCATCGGCGGGGTTGAGGCGGATTTCATGGTCGCCCGCTATCAACGCAATGGCAGCCTCGACCCAGAGTTTGGCCAAGGCCACGGCTGGCTGCGCACGCGGTTGGGTAGAAGTCTCGATACGGCGAATTCGTTAGCGGTCCAGGCTGACGGGGCCATTGTCGTCGGCGGGTATTCGCTGGATGGCAATTACCGGGCCTTGGTTGCGCGCTATCTGAATCAATAGTGCGTTCGACAGCCAATGCGAGGGGCCGCTTGATCTTCCCTGAAACATCCGGCAACTTTCGCGCTTCTATATAAAAGGAGCAGCCGATGTCCGGTTCAATCGCCCAAGCGTTCGCGCACAACTTCCTCGGGCAATCGCCACGCTGGTACAAGGCGACCATCGTCGGTTTTCTCATTCTCAATGCTGTGGTGCTGTTCACCATCGGTCCGGTTGCGGCGGGTTGGCTGCTGGTGATCGAATTCATTTTCACCCTGGCCATGGCGCTCAAGTGCTATCCGTTGATGCCGGGCGGCTTGCTGTTAATTGAAGCATTGCTGTTGAAGATGACCACGCCACAGGCGCTTTACGATGAGTTGGTGCACAACTTTCCGGTGATCCTGCTCCTGATGTTCATGGTCGCCGGCATTTACTTCATGAAGGATCTGCTGCTGTTCCTCTTCTCGCGGCTGCTGTTGGGCGTGCGTTCGAAAGCCATTCTGGCGCTGATGTTCTGCTTCTTGTCGGCATTTCTTTCGGCGTTTCTTGATGCGTTAACCGTGACGGCGGTAATCATCAGTGCGGCTGTCGGGTTCTACTCGGTGTATCACCGGGTCGCGTCGGGCAATGATCCGCGTCAGGACAGCGAGTTCAGTGACGATCAGCATTTACCTTCGCTGCATCATGACGACTTGAATCAATTTCGCGCGTTCCTGCGCAGCCTGCTGATGCATGGCGCGGTCGGCACGGCGCTGGGTGGCGTCTGCACACTGGTGGGTGAGCCGCAGAACTTGTTGATCGGCCACGAGATGGGCTGGCATTTCGGCGAGTTCTTCACCAAGGTGGCGCCGGTTTCGCTGCCAGTGCTGGTGGCAGGTCTGGTCACCTGCGTACTGCTGGAGAAGCTGCGCTGGTTCGGTTACGGCACGTTGCTGCCGGACAATGTGCGGGCTGTGCTGGCCAACTATGCGGCGGAAGACAACGCGAAGCGCACCTCGCGCCAGACGGCGGCTTTGCTGGTGCAAGGTGCAGCGGCGCTGATTCTGATCGGTTGTCTGGCGTTTCACTTGGCGGAAGTCGGCCTGATTGGTTTGATGGTGATTGTGTTGATCACTGCGTTTACCGGAATCACTGACGAACATCGCCTGGGTAGCGCGTTCAAGGATGCGATGCCGTTTACCGCGTTGCTGGTAGTGTTTTTCGCCGTAGTGGCAGTGATTCATGATCAGCAATTGTTCGCCCCGCTGATCCAGTGGGTGCTGGCGCTGCCTATGGATCAACAGCCGGGCATGTTGTTTATCGCCAACGGCCTGCTCTCGGCGATCAGTGACAATGTGTTTGTCGCGACCATTTACATCACCGAAGTGAAACAAGCGTTCCTCGCCGGGCACATGAGTCGCGAGCATTTCGAGGCGCTGGCGATTGCGATCAACACCGGGACCAATCTGCCGAGTGTGGCGACACCGAATGGTCAGGCCGCGTTTTTGTTTCTGCTGACCTCGGCGATCGCGCCGCTGGTACGCTTGTCTTACGGGCGCATGGTGTGGATGGCGCTGCCGTATACCGTGGTGATGGGCCTGCTGGGCTGGTACGCGGTGAGCTACTGGCTCTGACAGAACACTGATTGAAACTGTGCAAGCGGGCTTGCTCGCGAAAGCGGTGTGTCAGTGAACTGATTTGTTGCCTGACCCGGCGCCTTCGCGAGCAAGCCCGCTCCCACACTGGTTTTGTGTTTTTGCCGGGATTTTGCGCACGCCGCTGAAACCTTGTAGGAGTGAGCCTGCTCGCGATGACGGCGGCACATCCACCCTCTCAGTCGCCTGACCCGGCGCCTTCGCGAGCAAGCCCGCTCCCACACTGGTTTTGTGGTTTTGCCGGGATTTTGTGGGCGCCGCTGAAACCTTGTAGGAGTGAGCCTGCTCGCGATGACGGCGGCACATCCAACATCGCAGTCGCCTGATCCGGCGCCTTCGCGAGCAAGCCCGCTCCCACACTGGTTTTGTGGTTTTGCCGGGATGTTGTGGGCGCCGCTGAAACCTTGTGGGAGTGAGCTTGCTCACGAAGGCGGCGGCACATCCAACATCGCAGTCGCCTGACCCGGCGCCTTCGCGAGCAAGCTCGTCCCACAATGGTTTCCGGTGAGCCAAATTCCAGGCAGCCCATATCAGGCTTTGATTTGACTCAGTGCGGGAGGATGTACTTTTTGATCGCCTGGGCCACGCCGTCTTCGGTGTTCGGCGCGGTGACGACGTCGGCCTGGCGCTTAACCGCCTCTTCCGCCTGGCCCATGGCAATCGACAAACCTGCACATTTGAACATCGCCGGGTCGTTGCCGCCGTCGCCGATGACGGCGGTCTGTTCCAGCGGTACGCCTAGGTACTCGGCAATCGTCGTCAACGCAGTGCCCTTGTTGGCCTCCAGCGCGGTGACGTCGAGATACACCGGCTGTGAACGCGACACCTGAGCCATACCGTTGACCTTGGGCAACAGCTGCGCCTCCAGTTCGATCAACAGCTCTGTGTTGTTGCTGGTCGCGACAATCTTGTCGATCCGCTGCAGATACGGCTCAAAACTCTCCACGACCACCGGCGGGTAACCGAGGCCACTTTGCTCACGCGGAACCATCGGCCCGTGCGGGTCCTTGAGCAGCCAGTCACCGCCGCTGAATACCCAAACCTCGACGTCCGGCTGATCGGCAAACTGCGCCAGCGCAATCAGTGCGGTCGTCGCCGGCAAATAATGCGCGGCCAACAGTGTGCCGTCCGGTTTGACGATGGTGCCGCCATTGAACGCCGCCGTCGGCAGATCAACGCCCAGGGCCTCGATCTGTTGCAGCATTGCTTTCGGCGGGCGTCCGCTGGCGAGGCTGAACAGTACGCCGGCGTCGCGCAATGAGCTCACGGCGTCAATGGTGCGTTGGTTCAGCGTGTGATCGGGCAGCAACAAGGTGCCGTCCATGTCGCTGAGCAGAAAACGGATGGGTTGTTTCGCCAGGTCACTCATCCCAGACCGTGCCAGACGCGGCCATCGCGAGTCAGGAGATCTTCCGCTGCCTGCGGGCCATCGTCACCAGCCGCGTACAACTCGACGCTGGCGTCCTGCTGCCAGGCATCGAGGAATGGCTGCACGGCTCGCCAACCGTTCTCGATATTGTCAGCGCGCTGGAACAGCGTCTGATCACCGGTCAGGCAGTCGTAGATCAAGGTTTCGTAGCCAGTGGAAGGCTGCATCTCGAAAAAGTCCTTATACGCAAAACCCAGTTCGATATTGGCCATGTTCAACGCCGGCCCCGGCCGCTTGGCCAGCAGGTCGAACCACATGCCTTCGTTTGGCTGGATCTGGATACGCAGGTAGGTCGGTTGCAACTCGTCGACCTCGGTATCGCGGAATTGCGCGTACGGCGCCGGTTTGAAGCAGATGACGATTTCCGTGTCGCGCACGCTCATGCGTTTGCCGGTGCGCAGATAGAACGGCACGCCGACCCAGCGCCAGTTATCGATCATCACCTTGAGCGCCACATAGGTTTCGGTGGTGCTGTCGGGCGAGACGTTGGCTTCTTCGCGATAACCGTTCAACGGTGTGCCGTCGCGCTCGCCCGCTGTGTACTGGCCGCGCACTGAGTTGGCCCGAGCCTCTTCGGTGGACCAGGGGCGAATTGCCCCCACTACCTTGGCCTTCTCGCCACGCACCGCATCGGCGCCGAATGCGGCCGGCGGTTCCATGGCGACCATGGCCAGCAACTGGAACAAGTGATTGGGCACCATGTCACGCAGTGCGCCGGTGTGTTCGTAAAAACTGCCACGGGTTTCGACGCCAACGGTTTCCGCCGCCGTAATCTGCACGTGGTCGATGTAATGATTGTTCCAGAACGCTTCGAACAGGCTGTTGGAGAACCGGCTGACCAGAATGTTCTGCACGGTCTCCTTGCCCAAATAATGGTCGATCCGGTAGATCTGCTTCTCGGACATTACCTTGAGCAGGCAAGCATTCAAGGCTTCGGCGGTGTGCAGGTCGGAGCCGAATGGCTTCTCGATCACCACCCTTCTGAACGCTTCGGGCGTTTCTTCAAGCAAACCGGCGCTGCCGAGGCGGCGCACCACCTCACTGAAGAAACGCGGCGCGGTGGCCAGATAGAACACAGCATTGCCAGTGCCGCTGTCGGCGATTTTCGCCGCCAGGGCTGAATAAGTGCTGTCGTCGAGGAAGTCGCCCTGGACGTAGCTGATGCCTTTGGCGAGCTTGGCCCACAAGACCGGATCAAGCATCTGATCGCCCTTGCCGACCTTCGCCGCCACTTCGGTGCGGATGAAGTCCTCGAGCTTCTGCGCGAAGGCTTCATCGGTAATGGCGTTGTGATCAACGCCGACGATCCGCAGATTCTCGTCGAGCAGGCCGTCGCGACTGAGGTTGTACAGCGCCGGCATGAGCAAACGCTTGACCAGGTCGCCGTGGGCACCGAACAGGAACAGCGTGGTCGGTGGTGCGGGTTCTGCCTTGGATTTTCTGCGGATCGTACGGGTCATTTTTTCGCGGTCTCCACGTGGCCGCCGAAGCCGAAGCGTTGTGCCGACAGGATCTTGTCACCGAAGGTGCCCTGCCCGCGCGAGCGGTAACGGGAGAAGAGCGAGTTGGACAGCACCGGAACCGGCACCGCCTGCTCCATGGCCGCCTCGATGGTCCATTGGCCTTCGCCGCTGTCGGCTACCGAGCCGGAGAAACCGTCGAGCTTCGGATCGCTGGCCAGCGCATCGGCAGTCAAGTCGAGCAACCAGGACGAAACCACGCTGCCACGACGCCAGACTTCGGCGATGTCAGCCACGTTCAGGTCGAAACGCTGATCTTCAGGCAAACGTTCGCTGGATTTGGTCTTGAGGATGTCGAAGCCCTCGGCGAACGCGGCCATCATGCCGTACTCGATGCCGTTATGAATCATCTTCACGAAGTGCCCGGCACCGGCAGGACCGGCGTGGATGTAGCCATGCTCGGCGCGATGGTCGTCGGACTTGCGGTCCTTGGTGCGCGGGATGTCGCCCGTGCCCGGCGCCAGCGCGGCAAACAGCGGGTCGAGGCGCTGCACGGTTTCAGCGTCGCCGCCGATCATCATGCAATAGCCGCGCTCAAGGCCCCAGACGCCGCCGGAGGTGCCGACGTCGATGTAGTGCAGGCCCTTCTCGTTCAAGGTCCTGGCCCGACGGATGTCATCCTTGTAGTTGGTGTTGCCGCCGTCGATGATGGTATCGCCGGGTTCGAGCAATTCGCTCAGGGTGTTGATGGTGTCTTCGGTCGGCGCGCCGGCCGGCAGCATGACCCAGACCGCGCGCGGCTTGTCGAGGCCGGCGACCAGCGCTGGCAAGTCGGCGACGCCAGTGGAGCCCTCGGCGACCAGGTTATCGATGAAAGCGGTATTGCGGTCGTAAACAACGGTGGTGTGCCCGTTGAGCATCAGACGTCGCGCAATATTGCCGCCCATGCGGCCCAGTCCAATAATCCCGAGTTGCATGTGCTGATGCTCCTTACTACAAATAAATGTGTGTCATTGGTTATAGCCCAACGCGACTGATGGAGGTTAGTCCAGAGCGTTGCGATGAAGTTTCCGGGCATTGTGCCCGATCCAGAGTGATAACGCCCCGAATCCTGCCGAAGACACACCGACCATGAAAAATAAAAAAGTTCCCTTTAAGGGTAAAAGAAATCAAAATTGGCGCCGATAGTAAGTCAAGCGCCTCGGCACGAGGAGTGACTTACAGTTGATGCACGCCATTTGCGAGGTGAGCAATGGGCACAGTACACACAGCAATGCCGCCACAAACCCTCTACGTTACGATCCGTCGCGATGAATTGCGCCAGTTGAAAGACGAGCGCGACCAGTTGCAGCACGAATTGGCGCAATTGCGCGCACTGACTCAAGGCTCGCAGCCGCAACCGCGTCCGGTTGTGCAGCGCGCACCGCACGCCTGATCCTCGCTTGCTTCGGGAACGGCCATCGTCGTTCCCGACACGTTGCACCTCTGAACGCCGCCTGATACCCATCAGAAGCGGGCTTAACAAATCTTTCACATGCCCTTGGGGATACTCCGCCCCATTCTGGACGTACCTGCGCGTACGGCCTCTGTTCGTCGGTGTCATGGAAGCGTTCCGGCGTGGGTTTGATGATTGAGCTGGAGCGCGTAATGGCATTGTTCAAACGCAGCAAAACGACTGCGAGCGGTTTCGACTGGGCCGGATTTATCTGGCTGTTCGTCTTCTTCTGGTATTTCTCGGGTATCACCCAACTGCTGATCCAGCTGACCGGCACATCCGGCTTCACCGGATTTCGTCAGGCGTTCGTGATGAGCGCGCTGTGGCTGGCGCCGATGTTGCTGTTCCCCAAACACACTCGCCTGCTCGCCGCCATCATCGGCGTAGTGCTGTGGGCCTGCTCGATGGCCAGCCTCGGCTACTTCTTCATTTATCAGCAGGAATTCTCCCAGAGCGTCATCTTCATCATGTTCGAGTCGAACGTGTCGGAAGCCGGCGAGTACATGACTCAGTACTTCGCCTGGTGGATGATCCCGGCGTTCCTCGCCCATACCGCGTTCGCTTACTTTTTATGGACGCGTCTGCGCCCTGTTTACATGCCGCGCGGTCGCGCGCTTGTAGCGGCGACGGCGATTGTAATCGCCGTGGTCGGCTACCCGCTGGTCAAGCAGACCCTGCGCATGGGCACCTTCGCCCAAGGCTTCGAGAAATTCGAAACCCGCATCGAGCCCGCCGTGCCGTGGCAGATGGCCGTGGCGTATCACCGCTATCAGGAAACCCTCGGTGACATGCAGGGCATGCTCGACAGTGCGAGCAAGATCCCGCCGCTGAAAAACCTCAAGGACGCCTCTGCCGGTCAGCCGGCGACTTTGGTGCTGGTGATCGGCGAATCGACCAACCGTCAGCGCATGAGCCTCTACGGTTACCCGCGCAACACCACGCCGGAACTGGACAAGCTCAAGGATCAACTGGCGATCTTCGACAAAGTCATCACCCCGCGCCCCTACACCATCGAAGCGTTGCAGCAAGTGCTGACCTTCGCCGATGAGCAGAACCCGGATCTGTACCTGTCGACGCCATCGCTGGTCAGCGTGATGAAACAGGCCGGTTACAAGACCTTCTGGATCACCAACCAGCAGACCATGACCAAGCGCAACACCATGCTCACGACCTTCTCCGAACAGGCCGACGAGCAGGTGTACCTGAACAACAATCGCAACCAGAACGCCGCGCAATACGATGGCGACGTGATCGAGCCGTTCAACAAGGCACTGACTGATCCGGCTCAGCGCAAACTGATTGTCGTGCACCTGCTCGGCACACACATGAGCTACCAGTACCGTTATCCGCCGACTTTTGACAAGTTTCAGGATCGCCAGGGCGTCCCTGCCGGCGTACGCGACGATCAACTGCCGACCTACAACAGCTACGACAATGCGGTGCTGTACAACGACTTCGTGGTCTCGAGCCTGATCAAGGACTACGCCAAATCTGATCCGAACGGCTTTTTGCTGTACCTGTCCGATCACGGCGAAGACGTCTTCGACTCGGCCGGCCACAGCACGCTGGGCCGCAATGAGAACAAGCCGACCGCGCCGATGTACACCATCCCGTTCATGGCCTGGGCCTCGCCGAAGTGGAAGCAAAACCACGACTGGAACTTCGCTGGCGACCTCAGCCGGCCGTACAGCAGCTCGCAGTTCATCCACACCTGGGCGGATCTGGCCGGGTTGAGTTCGGATGAACTGGATCGCAGCAAGAGTCTGGTCAGCGACCGCTTCGTGCCGCGCAAACTGTTGATTGGTGATCCGTATCAGACGGCGAAACGCTCACTGATCGATTTCAGCTTGATGAAGCCCAAGCAGCCTGCTCCGGGAGAGGTGGCGCAGAAGTAACACGACAAAGGGCCTGCGAGGGCCCTTTTTTGTGTGTGCTGATGGGCGTGCTGCGTCGGCACTCCACATTGAAATACCCGGCAATATTTGCCCTTGACCCGCGTTAACCCATTGTTAATGGCCGCAACGCAGACTCTCTTCCGCGGTCTGCTTCACGGACGAACCGACTCCCACTTGTTCAGTAGGAGGCAACATGAAAATCACCCCTTTCATCCTCACCACCCTGCTCGCCCTCGGTTCCACCAGCGCCTTCGCTGAAGGCGGTGCCGAGCGTATGCGTTATTACTACGACAATTTCCCGGTCCAGCGCGCGCAAAGCGAGCAGAAGGCCGACGCCAGCGCGAAGGAAATTCGCGTCCCTGCTGACCAGACGGCGCAGGTGACCGAGTCTTATCGCGACTGAGTTTTATCGAGCAACCGATGGACCTCCCGTGGCTCCGCTCTGGCCCGGGAGATGACAGTTGAGGCGCCCTGATTGGGGCGCCTTTTTTTTGGTCAGGCAGATTGGGCCAGTTCGATGTATTGCGCCCGGCCAACTCGGTCAGTCACCTCTCCCTCTGGGAGAGGGTTAGGGTGAGGGGATTTTCAGGCCTGTAAATCCTTTATCCAGAACAGCATCCGTCCGTGATCCGGATTGAACATCCCCGGTGCAAAGCCGAATTTGCGATACGACCCTTGCGCCACCGCATTGCCTTCCAGCACCTCCAGGGTGATTTTGCAGCAACCGCGCTGGCGGGCGATTTCCTCGACTTTCTGCAGCATTTTCTGGCTTAGCCCCAAGCCGCGGAATTTGCCGACCACCGCGACGTCGTGAACATTGACCAGCGGTTTACAGGCAAAAGTCGAGAAGCCCTCGAAACAGTTGATCAGCCCGGCCGGATCGCCGCCAACGAAGGCCAGCACGCTGAAGGCATGCGGGCGGCGGGCGAGTTCTTCGGGCAGGCGTTGCAGCAGTTCAGGGGCGATTGGATGACCGCCGCCCATGGGATCTTCGGCGTAGTGGTTGAGCACGATGCCGATGGCTTCGGCGTGCACCGGGTTGCTGTAGCTGGCCTGAAGTACGAGTATTTCTGCGGAATCCATTTCCATCCCCGTTAAACAAAGGCCCCGGCATGCAAGGTGCTTGCTGAAAGGCTGAGGGGACATTAGCTTGGGTGCGCCGGAGAGGGCAACTTGAAAAGCTGAAGATCAAAAAGATCGCAGCCTCGTTGCACTCGTCAGCTCCTACGGTCCGATATGTGTAGGGGTTGACGAGTGCAACGAGGCTGCGATCTTTCGCGGTCAGTGGCCCCAGACAAGTTCTTCCGTCCAGCCCAGCTCGGCGAAGTCCTCGGCGCGCAACGCGCTTTCCCCTGCACAGAAGAACTCATCCAGTTGCGGTGGCTTCACCGTCGTGCCGCTGAGCATGGCGTGCACCTGGCCACGATGATGAATCTGGTGTTCGAACAGATGCGAAAGCATGCGCAGGCGGCTGTCATGTTGTGGCGTGTCACGGGCGATGGTGACGATCCTTGGCAGATCGGCATCCCGCAGTTGCTCGCAATACGCGATCAGACGGCGATCGACGCGAACCTGTTCTGCACGCAGCGCGGCGGCGGTAGTAAACGGCTCGTCCTGATTGAAGAACACATAGCAATCGGGATGCGGCTCGTCACCGCGCAATTCGCGCTCCAATGCGTCGACGTAGAACCAGTCGCAGGTGAGGATGTGATTGAGCGTCAAGCGAATGCTCGGGAAGAAACTCACCCGCGGCGCGAGCAGTTCAGCGGCATCGAGCCGGGTCCAGGCCTTGGCCAGGCGATGATTGGCCCAGGCATTCTGGTAAGCCATGGTCAGCAGATGATGGGACAGCGGTTGACTCATGTCGGCGCCCTCTTCTTTCAAGCTTCGGCGAAACGCTGCAACTGCATCTCCTGCAAACGGCTGAGGGTGCGGCGGAACGGGAATTCCAGATAGCCCTCGGTGTAGAGCGCGTTCATCGGCACGCTTGCCTCGACGTACAGCGGCACCTTGCGGTCGTAGCATTCGTCGACCAGCGCGATGAAGCGGCGCACGCCATCGTCGTGTACTGACAACTGCGGCAGCTCCCGATCGCCGGCGACGACACGCTCGGCGCCGTCTTCGGTACCGCGCGCAATGCGTCCTTCGCGCTTCTTGGCGCTGAGGTTCGGCACTTCGCTTAACAGGATAGCCCGGTAGCGATCACACAGGGCAATGAAGTCCATGGCGGCGAAAGGTTGTTCGCACAGATCGCTGTAACGGCACCACAGTACCGATTCACTGGCCTGAACCACATTGAGCATTCGATGGCCCACGGCGACGGGCTCTTCGCTGACAGTCTCATCTGAAGTCAGCGACTGGAACACGGCATCGAGTGCACTCGGCGAATCGGTCGTGCTGACAAAATAGCGCTGCGCGATCGCCCCCGGATGCAAGCGATGGTCCTCGGCGCCATTCACCGCGACCACCTGCATATGCGCCTTGATCGCCGCAATTGCCGGTGTAAAGCGATCACGGTTGAAGCCATCGGCGTATAGATCATCGGGCGGCAGATTGGAGGTGCAAACGATCACCACGCCTTCCTCGAACATCACCTGAAACAGCCGGCCGAGAATGATCGCGTCGCCAATGTCACTGACGAACAGTTCGTCAAAACACAGCACACGCACTTCGCCAGCCAGTTCCTTGGCCAGGGCGCGCAACGGATCGGCGATGCCACTGAGTTGAAACGAACGCTGATGCACCCAGCCCATGAAGTGATGAAAGTGTTGACGCCGCGCCGGCACGCGCAGGCTCTGGTAGAACTGATCCATCAACCAGGTCTTGCCACGACCGACCGGCCCCCACAAATACACGCCGCTGACCGAGCGGGCACCGGCGTGCAAGGCTTCATGGCATTTCTGCAAGGCCCAGACCGCGTGTTTCTGGGCTTCATCCTGAATGAAGCCCTTGTGTTCAACGGCGTACTGCCAAGCGCTGAGGGGGGAGTCGAAAGTCATGCGCGGGAGTATGCCACGGGCGATTGGCCATTGCTGATTAACGCACATGGACGATCATTGTGGGAGCGAGCCTGCTCGCGAAGTCGGCCCGTCAGTGGCCGGGATGAAGGCTGCGCCACCGCTTTCGCGAGCAGGCTCGCTCCCACAAAGGCAGTAAAACCTGACCTTTCAGGCAGTTATTGCTCGTTGCCCTCGCCGCCCGCTTGCGGCATTCTGCGCACCCATTTTCTGACCCGGCCCCGCCTCGCGGCGCGCACCTGACCATGACCGCCTCTGACAAAGCCCCGCGCAACAACGACCTGATCTACGGCCTCAACGACCGTCCGCACCTGACCGCCACGGTGTTCGCCGCGCTGCAACATGTGCTGGCGAGTTTCGTTGGCATCATCACCCCGACCCTGATCATGGGCGGCGCGCTGGGCCTGCAGAGTGAAATCCCTTACTTGATCAGCATGGCGCTGTTCGTCTCCGGTCTCGGCACTTTCGTACAGGCCAAGCGCTTCGGCCCGGTGGGTTCCGGTCTGCTGTGTCTGCAAGGGACCAGCTTCTCCTTTATCAGCGTGATTCTCAGCGCCGGGTTCATGGTCAAGGCGCGTGGCGGCGGTACTGACGAAATCCTTTCGACGATCTTCGGTGTGTGTTTCTTCGCAGCATTCATCGAAGTGGTGCTCAGCCAGTTCATCGGCAAGCTGCGCATGCTGATCACTCCCGTAGTGACCGGCACGATCATCACGCTGATGGGCCTGTCACTGATCAAAGTAGCCATGACCGACATCGCCGGCGGCTTCGGTGCGCCCGACCTGGGCGCGGCCAGTCATGTCTTTCTCGCGGCGCTGGTGATCGGCACTATCGTTGTGCTGAACCGCGTCGACGTGCCGTTTCTGCGCCTGGGCGCGATCGTCATCGGCCTGACCCTGGGTTACGTGGTGGCGTGGCTGATGGGCACGGTGGATTTCGCCTCGATGCCCGAGGTGCCGCTGGTCAGCGTGCCGGTGCCGTTCAAGTACGGTTTCAACTTCGATTGGGTGGCGTTTGTGCCGGTGGCGGTGATTTTTCTGGTGTCGCCACTGGAAGCGGCCGGTGACCTGACCGCCAACTCGATGATCTCGCGGCAACCGGTCAAAGGCCCGTTGTACATCCGCCGAATCAAATCCGGCCTGCTCGCCGACGGCCTCAACTCGGCCATGGCGGCGGTGTTCAACAGCATGCCGATGGTGACTTTCGCGCAGAACAACGGCGTGATCCAGCTGACCGGTGTGGCCAGCCGTTATGTGGCGTTTTTCATCGCCGGGCTGCTGGTGCTGCTCGGTTTGTTCCCGATGATCGGCGCGGTGCTGCAATTGATGCCAAAACCGGTGCTGGGCGGCGCCGAACTGGTGATGTTCGGCACCGTCGCCGTGGCCGGGATCAAGATCCTCGCCGAGGCCGGCCTGCATCGACGCAACATGCTGATCGTGGCGATCTCGCTGGGCATGGGCCTGGGCATCGCGGCGGTGCCGGAAGTCTTGCGCGAACTGCCGCAAGGGCTGCGCAACATCTTCGAATCGCCAATTACTGTCGGTGCGTTGTGCGCTATCGTGCTGAACATCTTCCTGCCCGAGGAATTCATCGAGCTGGAAGAAGATGATTTCGACCCGGAGGCGTCGATTCTGCAGGTCATGGAAAACCCCGACGTCACCGCCAAAGCTGAACCCGGCCAAGCGGCGGCTGTCGCACAGTTGAACCGCTGACGTCGCGCCTCGGAGAAAAGGGCTGCACCGGCAACGGTTCAGCCCTTTTTTGTCGAGAGATTCTTATGCGCCGCGTCCACGCCGTCATCCTGTCGCTCTTGCTGTCGTCCCTCAGTGCCTGCGCGCTGTTTCCCAACCGCGACCCGGTCAACATCAACGTGGTCGGCCTCGAGCCGTTACCGAGTCAGGAACTGGAAGTGCGCTTTGCGATCAAGCTACGCGTGCAGAATCCCAATGAGACGCCGATCGACTACAACGGCATCGCCCTGGATCTGGAGGTCAATGGTCATTCGCTGGCTTCCGGCGTGAGCGATCAGAGCGGTTCGATCCCACGCTTCTCTGAAGCCATTGTCACAGTGCCGGTCAGCGTCTCGGCGTTCTCGTTCCTGCGCCAGACCCTGGGCCTGAGCCAGACGCAAAGCCTCGACAACCTCCCCTACGTACTGCGCGGCAAACTGGCGGGCGGGTTGTTTGGCACGATGCGCTTTACCGACAGCGGCAAGTTGAGCCTGCCCAAGGCGAGCGCGGCGACCTGGTAGTCAGCGGTCTAAATCGGCAGAACAACACACAACCCCTGTGGGAGCGAGCCTGCTCGCGAAGGCGGTGGTTCAGGCAACTGCGATATTTATGGTGCCTACGTCTTCGCGAGCAGGCTCGCTCTCACAGGTTCTCTACAAGTTTCAAGGTCAGGAGTTGAACCGCACCCCCGGCTTCGCGCGCTCATCGACGGTCAACTCGAATACATCCGGCCGCGCATAGTGGCCGACCACATCGTAGTCATACCGCGCGCGGACCAGTTCATCCGTGTCGATCTGCGCCGTCAGCAATCCCGCCTCGCCACGCAGCGGTCCCGCCAGTACATCGCCCATCGGCCCGACAATCACACTGCCGCCAGCAATCAACGGTCGATCAACCGGCCAGCTGGCAATCTCAACCCCCAATTCATTCGGCGAGGCCTGCACCTGGCAGGCGCTGACCACGAAACAACGGCCTTCATGGGCGATGTGGCGCATGCTGACCTGCCACATCTCGCGCTCATCAACGGTGGGTGCGCACCAGACTTCGACACCTTTGGCATACATCGCCGTGCGCAGCAGCGGCATCATGTTTTCCCAGCACACCACCGCGCCTAGCTTGCCGACCTGGGTGTCGAACACCGGCAGCGTCGAACCGTCACCCTTGCCCCAGATCAGTCGCTCGGTTCCCGTAGGCATGAGCTTGCGGTGTTTACCGATCAGTCCTGCCTGAGGGTCGAAATACAGCACCGTGCAATACAACGTGCTGCCGGCGCGCTCGATGACGCCGATCACCAGATTGGCCCCGGTGCGCGCTGACAATCCGGCCAGCGCCTCGGTTTCCGCGCCAGGCACATCAATGGCGTTGGCAAAATACCGCGCGAAGGCCTCGCGCCCCTCGGGCAGTCGATAACCCAACTGGGTGCCAAAGCCCTCGCCCTTCGGATAGCCACCGAGCAAGGCCTCCGGCATCACCACCAGCGCCGCGCCGGATTCGCGGATCGCGTCTTCCCAGCTGAGAATCTGGTCGAGGGTTTCGCCTTTGCCGCCGGGCAAGGCGCCAATCTGCAGCGCAGCAACTATGGATTTGGCCATCGTGTTTACTCCATCAGGTTCAGGTGTTGCCGATTCTCCAGCGGCACGCGATCATGAATAAAGCCCTACCCGCTGCTGAATGATATGAGCCAAATGAATATCGCCGACATCGACCTCAACCTGCTGAAAGTCTTCGAAGCGCTGCACGAGGAATCCAGCGCCAGCCGCGCCGCCCTGCGTCTTGGCGTAACGCAGTCGGCGGTCAGCGCGGCGTTGCGTCGCTTGCGTGAGGTGTATGGCGATCAGTTGTTCGTGCGCACCGGGCGCGGTCTGGCACCGACGCTGCAAGCCAATCAGCTGAAACCGGTGATCAGCGATGCCCTGAACAAATGCCGGCAAAGTCTGGCCATGCTTGATCCCGCGGCCAATCAATACGACGGGCGCTCGGTAGCGATTGGTCTGTCAGATGATTTTGAAATTGCCTATGGCCGCCGCTTGATCGAGGAAATCGCCCGTCGCGCGCCAAAGCTGCGGCTGATTTTCCGCCAGACCCACAGCCAGATCGTCGCCCGCGCGTTGATGGAACGCAGCATCGACCTGGCGATCACCGCCGGCGGGTTTGCCGAGCGCCTGCTCAGTCGTCAGGTGCTGGGTGAAGGTGGCTACGCGTGTCTGGTCGATCGCGACAGTCTCGCGCCCGGCCAGCAGCAGATCGAGTTGCAGGAGTTTGTTGCGCGCGAGCACATTCTGGTGTCCTCCGGCGGCTTTATCGGCATTACCGACGAGGGATTGGCGGCAGTGGGATTGAGCCGCCGAGTCTGCGCGTCGACCACGCATTTTGCCGCGCTGCCGTTTCTGCTCAAGGGCAGTCAGGCGGTGGCGACGATCCCGGCCCATGCCGCCGCAAGTATCGCGGCCCTGAGCGGACTGGCGCTGCTGCCCTGCCCTTTGGCTTTACCGCGTTATCCGGTGGAGCTCGGCTGGCGCACCAGCACGCAGATCGATCCGGTGCTGGTCAAGGTTCGCGAGGCGATTGCCGCCACGTTCAGCCAGACGTGAAGTGGTTCACTTGTTCGCCGCCATCAGGCGATTGACTTCGCTGCGCACCATGTTGGCGAACTCCGGCGGCGACATGCCGTCCAGCTCGGCGCGAACCCACTCGGCCCATTTGCCCTTGCGCTTGGAGCGCTCGCCAAACAGACGTGCGGCTTCGCCTTTGGCTTTGCCCAGATTGTTCTGCCAGAGTTCGAACAGACGGGATTTCTCATCTTCCAGCGCGGCGCGCTCTGCGAGGGATTTGTCGGCCAGATTGAAACTCATGGGGATTTGTCCTGCTGCGTAAAATGGCGACATCTTACACGCTTGGCACAAATCTCCGGTGCAGGTTTTCCCTCGTCCGCGAATGACATGCAACTTTTCGCCTGCCGCTACACTCCATTGGTCACTGTCCATTCACCTGCAAGGAGTCACCCAATGGCCCGTAAAACCGCCTCGCAAGCTGCCGAAGAGCAAATCAAGGATCAAGCTTTCAGCGAGCTTCAGGCTCTGATCGAAGAATCGGACAAACTGCTCAAGAGCAGCGCTTCACTGGTAGGCGAAGAAGCAGAAACGCTGCGTGCACAAATCGCCCAGAAACTGCAGCTGGCGCTGGACTCGGTGTCCAGCGTGCGCGACCGCACCAAACCTGCCGTCGAAGCCACAGAGAACTACATTGGTGGTCATCCATGGCAGACCGTAGCGATCTCCGCCGGTTTCGGCCTGGTGGTGGGCCTGCTGCTCGGCCGCCGCTGAGTTCAGCGTCACAAAAAAAGGCGAACCTTGCGGTTCGCTTTTTTTATGCCTGCGCAATCGACTCCCCCGCCATTTCTCGCAACTGCCGTAACGTTTGCTCATCCAGGGCGATCCCCTGTGCCATCGAGCGACTGCGCTGCAGATGCCGTCGATCCCCCGGCAGGCGCTTGAGCCCGACGCCGTGCATCTGCCGCACCAGTTCCTCGCTACGCTGGGCAAAACTCTGTCCTGCCGCCTTGTCCGGGTCGATCACAATCAATAGCTGACCGGTCCACGGTGTTTTCGCGCCGGGATGATTGGACCAATCGAACTCGAAGGAAAAATTGCCGCCGGTCAACGCCGCCGCCAGCAGCTCGACCATCATCGACAGCGCCGACCCCTTGTGCCCGCCAAACGGCAGCAACGCCCCGCCCTCGAGAATCGCCTTGGGGTCCTGGGTCGGTTGACCGAGGCTGTCGACGCCCATCCCGGCCGGAAGTTTTTCACCTTTGCGCGCCGCGATCTGCACATCGCCATGGGCGATGGCGCTGGTGGCGAGGTCGAAAACAATCGGCGCGGCATTGGCCCTTGGCGCGGCGAAGGCGATCGGGTTAGTGCCGAACAACGGCCGGTCGGCCCCATGAGGTACGACGCAAGTCATGCTGTTGACCACGCTCAACGCCACCAGGCCTTCATCGGCAAACGGTTCGACATCTGGCCACAGTGCGGCGAAATGGTGCGAGTTACGAATCGCCAACACCGCGATCCCGGCATGACTGGCCTTTTCCATCAGCAGCGGTCGGGCCGCGGCCAATGCCGGCTGAGCAAAACCATTACCGGCATCGACGCGGACAAACCCCGGCGCAACGTCTTCCACCTGGGGTACCGCATGGCCGTTGACCCAGCCGCTTTGCAGCGTCGAGACATAACCGGGCATACGGAACACGCCATGGCTATGAGCGCCATCACGCTCGGCGCCGGCGCAGTTGGCCGCGAGCACGCGCGCCACTTCGCTGGAAGTGCCGTGCCGCAGAAATATCGTTTCAAGCAATTGCGTGAGTGCTTCGAGGGATAACGAGGACGAGCCCTGATCGTGTGGCGCAGACATCTGAAGCTCCAGAATGATTATTGGAGGGAACAACAGCGTACGGTCGTTTTGCCCACCGATTAACTGCGCCCGGGCTGTCGGCTGTCAACCCTTGGGTTGATCGACCCTGCGGTCGCCGTCCGGATGCACATTCAGCGTTGGCGGGTGCGGTAACTGAATACCGCAAGCGTGGCCGCCCGCGGATTTATGGTTGAGTCCCTGCCCGACGGCGCCCCGTTCAGAGTCCTTATGATGTCCAGTTCGCCCACCCCACTGTTGTTTCCCGACATTTTGAGATCCCCCGGCCTGCATCCCGGTCTGGCCAAAGCGCATGGTCTGAACAGCAAAGACTTCAGCTGGCTGGCGCATGTGCGGCTGGCGACCCACGCCCTGCGCAGTGAACAAACCCCGCCAATGCTCGCCGAGCGCATTTTGCTCAACGCCGAGAAGCAATCACCTGTGCCGCTGGCTGGCAGTTTCGTCCTTGGCACCGGACCGGATGACGGCGGGGTATTTCTCTATACCCCCTACGATGGCTTGAAAAAATTCAGTGACGATCAGGCGCTGACGCAGGCGTTGCAAACGCGCCTGGACAACGCCGATGAAGAGGACGATCTGCTGGCCTTTCTCACGGTATCGATGCGCAAGGAGCTGGTGGAAAAACGCGGCATAACCATGACCCGCGAAACGATCACAGGGGATGTGTTCGACGACCAGTCAACCGCCATCAAAGCGCAATTGGGCGCTTGCGCGAACGATATGCTGGACGAGCTCAAACGCCTGCCTTCGCTCTCCAGCCTGTTGCAAACCATTCTCGATGCACAACTCGAGACGCACTTTGGCGACCTGCAACAATCGGCAACTCGGGTCAGTTTTTACCCGACTACTGCGCAGACCGCCGGTGAAGTCAGGCAGCCAACCCAGTCGCTGTCGCTGAGTGAAGCGCTGCTGCTGCACTTTCGCCGGCAGGGCTGGCCCCGTGGCCAGACCGTCGAGTTTTCTCACCCCGCCAGGTCAGCCGCCGCAGATGACCAGTCAGCCTGGTCAACTGCGATCAAGTCAGCATCGGGCAAGCTGACCATTCTGCTTTTTCGGCAACTGGAAACGTATTGGAATGCCGCCTCATTCGAGGGCTCCTCACGACGCGCGTTCTTCAGTCGGACTCTGCAGGATCAGGCCCGTGCGGACCTGATGATCAAACGTGAAACGGAAATTCTCTCCGCTGGCGAGTTCGATGCCCTGCATACCTTGATCCGCGAGCCCGCCGTAGCGGTGCAGCGTCCGACCTTTGAAACAGTGTGTTTAAGCGAAGAGACGGCTTCCGTCGAGTTGGCCGGCTCGCTGATGATCAATCACGACAAGGCCTACCTCTACACGCCGAGCCAAGGCATGCAGGTGCTCACAAACTACGTCGATCTCCAGCGAACGCTGACTGCCAAGCTCGCGGCGGTTGGCCATGAGGACGAACTGTACGGGCTGATGAGCCTGGAGGAACGCAATCGCTATCTGGGTTTCACCCACGCTCGGGTATCCGGTGAAAACATCGCCGGCGAGATCATGACCACGCTGTTCGAGGCGATCATTACCAAACAACGGCAGAACGTCGAATTTGCCTTGCAGTGTTTTCGCCAGAGCGAGCGTGCCACCGACATTCATGCGCTGTTCGACAAGGCGCTGGATATCCGCTCGATGATTCACCAACGTCTGCTCAACATTGACGTCCACGCGCGCTGGAGCACCCGACCGCTGTTTTCCAGTACTCCACCGGCCTCGCGTGTCCAGGCAGACAAGGCCAGGCAACTGACACGAAGCCTGAACGCCACTTTGGACAGTCTCGCCAGCAGCTTTGTAGATCAGCCAACCCTGACCGGCGACGATCAGCGAGCCTTTGTGCAAAGCATTCGCTGGAAGCTGGCGCGAGCATTCGAGGATGGCCTGCGCAGTGAAGCGCAGATGCGTGGCCTCAAGGATTCTTCGCCAGGTATTGACCGCAAGATTGTCGAAACCGTCTTCGATGCGAGGCGCACGACACGTAACGATCGTCAGTCAATCAACGGTTTCCGTCCGGACGCCTGGTCACTCTCGCTGACCTGCTCTGGCCAAAGCGGTGCGCTACCGCTTGCGTATTGTCTGCTGATGACCGAACGCGGAGGAATGGATAACGCGCATTCCGGGCACTGCGTGCTCTGGACACCGACCGCAGGCCTGGAGTCGTTCAAAGACATCGACACTGCGCGCACGCAATTGCAACGCCGACTGGACGACAACAACCAGAGTCACACACTGTTGGAAAATCTGCCGCCAGCGCAACGTCGACTGGATCAGCAATACACGCTCGGCACTTTTCAATTGATCGAAGGCAGCGTCGCAAGCGAGCGCATGCAATCGGCCATTGAACATTACCTGGCGGAGTGTGAGCTGTTGCGCACGTGTATCAAGGACAGACAAACGCTTGCAAACTTCCTGGACTGCATGAAAACCAAGGGTATCAATACCAATCTGCGTCGGGCCATTGACCTTGCGCAAACAGTTTCCACTCACCTGGACTACCCCGACTGGTTGCGCATGGCGCCCATAACAGAGCAACGCACACACCTTGCGCTGCTGGATGAAGTGCGTCGCGCGTTTCTTGACGGCAAGGATTTTCTCGACGACGTTCCGGCCTTGGCCACCTATGTCGAGCAGACCCTCAAAACATTGCTCGACGCCAGATTTCCCGACAATGGGCTAACGCCTCAGGACATCTTGATCACGCCCAACCTGACCCTCGCCGGACCTGCATGCGATCTGTTGGAGTTTGCCCTGCATCATTACAACGTTGTGCAAGGCACCGGTTTCAAAGTGGCCTCGAAAACCGCCACGGTATTACCGGAAAAACTTGACCCGGCCGCCGTGCGCCAACTGTTGCAGTCGCTGGAGGTGGCCACGACCTACACGAGCAAAGTGACCGAAGCACTGACAGCGGACAATGACGCTGCGCGCGCGCGCAAACAACGGTTCTTCCGTCAGTTGCCCTGGCAGTTGATCCAGCACGCACACGCGTTGAAGTTACAACAACAACTGTCAGATACCGGCTACGACTATGTGTGCCAGGTGCTCGATATGCCGGACGGGATGGCGCGTACGATGGTCGAGGGTGCCGATGCGATTGTCAGCCCCCTGGCGTTTATCAAAACCGCGCACGCCGATCCCGTCGAGGCGCTGGGCATGTATGTCTTCGGGCCTGGCGCAGGAACAAGCGGCCCACGGGTGCTCTATGCGCCCTACTCCAGGTTCGTATTTCGCGAGTTCGAGAATCAGAGCCAGTTGATCGATGCGCTGAACACTCCCGGGCATTTTCAGGATCTGGTGATCCGGCGCCTGCCGGCCCCCCAGCAAAGTGTCTTCAAGAATTTATTGAACACCACAATCGGCCAAACCAGCGAAATCACCCTTCAGGACACCGCCATCAAAGGCAATGCACTGGAGCGATTCCACAAAGATACCCTCAGCCTCTTGCCGCGACTGCTGAGTAGCCAGCCGCAGATCAACGCCCAGTCCGATTGGGAAGCAGCCAAGTTTCTGTTCAGCCACGGGGTCCGCCTGGTTCCGCATTTGCTGCCAGGAAAACTGGCGTCGCTGTTTTTCCTCTGGAAAAGCTACCAGGACTTCAAGGAGTCGGCCGATGACCTTCAGGATCATCACTGGGCCAACGCTCTCAAGAGTTTTATTGCCGGTGCCATCTCCCTGTTGAGTCTGGGGCGCGTGGCTTGGGATCCGGAGCGCGAAGGCGCAACGTCCGAATTCGCCGCTGAGCCAGTGTCAACCTCGTCGACGCCGACTAAGACCCGAACAGAGACGCCGGTGAAGGCTGTCTCGCGCTGGTCCAGAGTTCCGCCAGCGACGTCCTCTCGCGCCAATCTGCAACGCTTCGAAACTGCCACCGCGCTGGAAGACCTCAAGCTGGAGAGCAATAAACTGGTGTACGCCGACGCGTCGAAATTGCATAGATACGCTGCGATTGCCGGCAAGGTCTATCCGGTAGCGCAATCGGATAACGCCTGGTTTGTGCGCAAACCGGATGGCGGCGAAGGGCCGGCGCTTGAACAGAAAAATTCCAGGCTGGTTGTTGCACGCCCAGGCCATTCCATCCAGCGCTGCCGATCAAAACGCGGCAAGATGCAGCAAGAAGAAGTCGAGCGCAGCCGCTCAATCCTGATGTACGTTCAGGCCCAGGGCATGACACAGATCCATCGGCGATATCCGGCCAGGGCCTTCGTCATACAGCAGGCAGTCGGCCGGGCGCGAACCTATGCCCTGAACTGCCTGCATAACTTCGTCGTGCATCGCGACAACCTGGGTGGCACCCGGGTAGAAACAGTGCTCAGGCAGTTCTTCGAAGTGCCGCAAGTGACTTCCTTCCTGCTGCGCAAGATCGAAAAGGTGATTCTGCCGATTTGTCGCGAGCTGACCGATCCGAAAGACGATCTGCTCTATACCGAACGGTTTTTCGCCGGGCTCAATGCCTACTATGACGACGACACCGTGGCCTTTGTGTTCAAAGAGGACAAGCGACGGATTGTCCACCTGACCGAACATTTCTTTAATCCGGACATGGATGCCTATACGCCTGTGTTGCCTGCCAGGTTCAACGTTGATTCCCACGCTCGTGCGGTCACGTTGATCCACGAGCTGTCGCATCTGATTTGCGACAGTGAAGACTTGGCTTCCGTCGAAGCGAGGGCGCCTTACACGAATCTCATTGACACGACTTCCTCGGACGGGCAGCTGATCAAAGCCGACCTTGAACGTCTGCGCAAGTCCCTGTCGAGATCTACGCCGCCGTCGCGTTTGTTCACCGGAATTGGCCCGAACGGGAAACGGATGGATCTGGACCAATTGCCACTGCAGATCAACGAGTACAAGAAGCTTCTCAAACTGACGAAAACCACAACGCTTGCCGATGCCCGCAAAGTTTTTCGCAATCCGCTTGGGATTGAGCCGCGCATCGAGGTGATTCTGGCCAATGCCGACTCGATCGCGCTGCTGATCAGCGAACTGGGGCAAGTCCTTGATCCGCTCCCGGCGCCTATTCCCTTACCGGCACCTGAAACAAGCGGGACATCATCCCCGCCGTCATCTTCATAAACGCTGTTACAAAAAATGCGCTGGCTCGACGCCAGCGCATTTCGTACATACAGCAAAGGTTGTAACGGTGCGTTAATCCTTCTGATCACGCAGCACGTTGCCCGACGCCCCATCGATGCGGAATTCGTAAACGCTGCCATCGGCCTTGCGCCCTTCGCCTTCCCAGTAACCGTCATTGTCGGCACCGATCTCATAGAGCTCGACATAACCGGCCTTGGTCTTGGCGACTTCGATGGCTTTTTCGATGGTGATCCAGCCTGCGCCTGGCTTGTCCGCGAGAGCGGCACCGGCGCTGAGCAAACCGGCGGTGGCAATCAGGGCTGCGAATGTCTGTTTGATCATTTTTTCACTCCATTTATGGATAGTAGGCAGTTGCTTCCTGTTTTTTTGGGCGCCACAGGGAAAAATAAGTTCCACGTTGATGGGTAAATGCCATGACGGATGTTCTCGGCAGCCTGCCGGCGAGGTTAGAATGAGCGAAATCAGGACGAGTCAATGACCCAAGACACTCTCTCGGAAGCCGAATACGATGCGATCACCGATGCCGCCGCGCACTGGTGCATGCGTCTGCACGCCGCTGACTGCACGGACGAGGAGCGTCGCGCATTCCAGGAATGGCACGATGCCCATCCCCTGCACGCCTTCGAATACGAAGCGATGCAGGAAATCTGGGAAGTCGCCGGGGACCTGCCTCGAACCGAACCGGGGGAGCTGGTCGCGCAACGCAAACCGTCGCGTCCGTGGCGCAAGTTCGCGGTCATCGCTGGCACCTGTGCGCTAGCCTTGCCACTGGCGGGCTACAGTGGCTGGAGTCTGGGCTGGTTGCCCGACAGTTATCAGCATTACGCCGCGACCGACAGTGTGCGTCATGTCACCCTGAGTGACGGCAGCCAGCTGGAACTCAACCTGAACACCGACCTGACCTTCAGCAATTACAAACATGAACGTCGCGTGACCCTGAACAAGGGCGAGGCGTTTTTCCATGTCAGTCACGACACCGTGCATCCGTTCGTGGTGCGCGCCGGCGAAGGCAAGATTCGCGTCACCGGCACCCGGTTCAATGTGTGGATGTATGAAGATCAGGTTCGCGTGAATCTGGTCGAAGGTTCGGTGCTGGTCAGCAGCAATCGTGATCTGCCGGGTGACGGTTTGCGCCTGACGCCTTCGATGCAGGCACGCTACCGGCATGGCGATTACGCCCCGCAAATCAGCCAGACCTACCCTGGCGACACCTCGCTGACCTGGCGCAGCGGCCGACTGGTACTCGACAACCTTGCCCTGCACGACGCCCTGCCGCTGATCAACCGATACCTCGACAAACCGTTGATGCTGGCCGACACCGGTACCGGCGCGATTCGCGTGGGCGGCGTGTACAACATCAAAGAGATGAGCAACCTCGCCAACAGCCTGCCGAAAGTGCTGCCGGTCTACCTGACCCGCAACAAGGAAGGCAACCCCGTGATCAATTCGATGCCGCAACGCCCCTCCAAAAGCTGAAGGCCGCGTCCCTTGCGGGAGGCGGCCTTCGTTTGTTTCAGGCGATGACTGTTCTACTGCGCTGCCACTTTCCCTGCCTGATCCTGCTTGATCGTCTGAACCTGATATTGCGGATCCGCCTGGATCTGTTGTTCGGTGAACGGCAGCAGACTCCACTGTTTCTTCGAAAACGCCTCGGTCTGATCACGCGAATATTTCGACGCCGGGTCACTGGATAACGAGAACGCCAGCAGCCCTTGGGCATGTGGGCCTTTTTCGTCGAAGCTCACCACTTGCAGATAGCTGGTGCCGCTGACCACCTCAAGTTTGCCGTCCTCACGTGGCACGCTTTGCATCGCGTTGTAGATGCCCAGCGTACCCGGCCCGCCATGAATCGGCGTTTGCTGGCCGCCGCTGCTGACCACCTGGATATCACCCCAGCGCATGTCTGGCTTCAGGCCCATTTTTTCGACCTGCTCGACCGACCCCAGCATCGCCTCGCGCAGCGCTTTGGCAACTGCCGGTTGCTCGACCGCCAGACCACGCGGCGTGTTCTGCGCATCGGCGGGATTGAATGCCACCCGCCAGATATCCGGTGATTCAAGCAGCGTTTGCATGATGTTTTGAAAATGCACCAGACCAAGCCCGGCATCCAGATTGGCGCGGCTGTCCCAGGCTTTGAGGCTGGCGCAGGCCGGCTTCAGCGTGGCCGCATCGCTGCCCAGATCGGATCCGCAGAACCTCAGCAGATCCGGCATGACCTGCGCGGCCAGATAAACCTGATCGTCCATCACCATGTGCTGTAGATCCTTGACCGCCAGTGGGCCTTTTTTTCTCAGGTCAGCCAAACGATCAAGGGCGAATCGCGAGCGCAGGCCGAGCGGTTGGCCGTCCTGGCTGATCAGCGGCGAATAACCAGCGAGCGGCTGCGCCGGGTTGGCCAGCCATGCCGAATCGTTGGAGTGCTGGACGAAATCCTTGCGCAGCAATTGCGGTAGCTGGCTGGAAGCGAATATGCCCTTCTGCGCCGCTTGCGGATCGATATCCCAGGCACAGCCGCTGTTGGAGCCGTCCAGCACGATCATGCGCAGACCGAGGCGCGGGTCGCTGCACTTGGCCAGTTTTTCCACGCTGACGTTCGGCACCACCGACAGGTTCATGTACAGCGTCTGCCCCTTGTCATCCACTGCAAGGGTATTGACCCACGGAATGCCCTGTATCTGCTGCACCGCGTCTTGCAGATCCTTGAGATTGCCGGCCAGGTTCATCGCATACCACTGTTTGAGCACGCGATCATTTTCCAGGTTGGCATCGCGCAAGCTGTAGGCGTATTGCTTGTCCCAATCGAGCTTGCCCGGCCATTGCACAATCGGCCCGAATTGCGAACTGTAAACATCGCGGGCCACCGGCACGACCTGGCCGTCAGCCTGCTTGACCTGCACGGTGACCGTCTGTTTGCTCAATGGCAGCGACTTGCCGTCCAGCAAATACCGGGTCGAATCCTTCGGATCGAGTTGCAGGCGATACAACGTGAAGTGCTTCGACGAATCGACGGTGTGGGTCCAGGCCAGATGCTGGTTGAAACCGATGTTGATCATCGGCAATCCCGGCAAAGCGGCACCCATGACATCGAGCTTGCCGGGAATGGTCAGGTGCATCTGATAGAAGCGCATGCCGCCGACCCACGGGAAATGCGGGTTGGCCAGCAACATGCCGCGGCCGTTGAACGAGCGCTCGCTGCCGACCGCCACGGCATTACTGCCACGATCCAGGGCGAAACGCTGCTGACGTGCGTCGGCCAACTGGAACGCCTCGGTGCCATGCTGGACCTGAGCAGTAGCTTGCGGCGGCGTCGCGCCAGCCAGGGCTTCAGCGAATTGGCCCACACCGCCTTCAACCAGTAGGCGCCGCGTCAGCTTGACCAGATCCTCGGCGTGGATATCACGCACCCATTCACCCTGGCATTGCTGCGGCAACCCTTGCGGACGGCGTTCAGCCAGATAACGGTTGTAACCGGCGGCGTAACCCTCGACAAGATCCCGCACCTGAACCGGTTGCGCCTGCCAGAATGCGTTGACCGACTCGGGTGTGTTGAGCCAAGTGAAGAACACATCACTGACACGGTTTTCCCGTTGCTCGACCGTGAACTGCTCGGGACCGAAATACCGCGAGCGCTGACCATTGACGGTGACTATCTCGTTAGCCAGCAGGCACAGATTGTCCTGGGCGTAGGCGTAGCCGATGCCGAAACCCAGACCGCGTTCGTTCTCGGCGCGAATGTGCGGCACGCCAAACGTGGTGCGGCGAATGTCCGCGCGGATGTCCGCAGACGGACTCAGCGCGTGGGCCGACAGGCTCAGCCCGAATAAGGTGCCGGCAATGGCCAGCCCGGTGAGTTGCCTGGAAATAATCACGCTCGCTCCTGATCGATAGGTCGATTGCCCCTGCGTCCACGCGCAATGAGCCTGTCGAAGAAACGAAGCTGAGGAAAAAAATTTAGCGGGCAATCCAATCAGGCAAGGCCGGCATCACAAGGCCGAGACGAATTTGCGACGAAATTTCTACATCTTTTCTTTCATGATTTGTCGAACTGAAACGTCTTGTTTAGAGAGCGCAACAAAACCTTTCCCGATCTGGCTCTGAAAAGGAGTAATCGCATGTACAACTCGCAACTACCATCGGACGGTAGCCAGACGCCACAGAGCGTTTCCATGAGTTCGCACACCGGCAATTTCACCCAGCGCGGCGAACGCCCGGGCAATGAGCGTATCCGGGTTCTGCTGAAGAGTTTCGGCCTGCGCACCAGCCTGATTCGCTTGAAGGTGATCGACGCCCTGTTGGTGGCGGCACAGAGCGATCGTCGTCTGGGCGTGCGAGGCGTGCATAGCCAGTTGCTCGATCTGGACGTGCCGTTGTCGTTTCTCAGCGTGCGCGAAGTGCTCAAACGCTTGTGCGCCGAAGGCGTGATCACCTTCAACGCCGACAAGAGTTACAGCCTGCACCCGCAGGCTGCGGCGGTCCTCAACCACGATTGAGGCCCCGGGGGCTCGCCGTCAGGGCTTGACCTTGCGGCGCATCACGCCGTTGATTACCACCACCACGACCGCCACGCCGATCGCCACGTACTGGAAAGTCTTCTCGGTGATCATGCCGGTGTTCTGCAGCCAGGACAGGCCCAGCATGATCGCCAGGACGGACAGAGCGATCAGAATCGAGTAAATCAAGCGTTGCTTCTGGGTCATTGCGGTTTCCTGAAACGTTGGAATGTATGCGCTTGCCGGGGTAAGCGGGGCCTCATGTTACCGCCACTGAAGGTTTTTCGCTGCATGACCGGCCGACCCTGAGGCTCGGACCGCTCAGGCGATTGGCTGCAAACAATGCCCGCACCGTCGCGGGCATTGTTGTTTCTGCGTGAGTGGCAGCCAGGTAACCATGTTTGCCGCCGCGCCAAACGTTTAAACATTCCGTAAGTTTTTGAAATCTGCTGACGCAGCAAACGCCTAGGTCCGCCGTGCGTCTGCGCCTAGGCTCTGCGAACTTCCTACAACTGATAAACAGGGATGTTCATGCAGAGAACACTGATAAACATCGGCCCCAGACAGGTAGCAGGTTTCTGCCTGGCGTTGACCGCTTTCGAACTCCTCACCTACATGGCCAGCGACGTGATCATGCCGGCGATGCTTGACGTCACGACCGAGCTCGAGGCGGACGCGCGGCATGTTCCCAATGCCTTCAATCTCTATCTGTTAGGTGGCGTCTGCCTGCAATGGCTACTGGGCCCCTTGTCCGATCAATTCGGGCGCAGGCCACTGTTATTGATCGGCAGTGCGCTCTTCGGCGTGTCGTGTGCTGCAGCCTTTTTCATTGGCAATATCGAAGCTTTCAACCTGTTGCGTCTGTTGCAAGGCATGGGGCTGGGGTTCGTTGTCGCGGTCAGCTATCCGGCATTGCAGGAGGTCTTCTGCGAAGCCGACGCCGTCAGGCTGATGGCGTTGCTCGGCAACGTTGCGTTGTTGTCGCCGCTGCTCGGCCCGCTACTGGGAATCCTCTTGCTGGAATGGCTGAGCTGGCGGGGAATTTTTCTACTGCTTGGTCTCGCAGCGGCGCTGGTCTGGTTCGGCCTGTTGTTGTGGATGCCGGAAACCGTTGGCGTTGAGCGCCGCGATGGCCGACGCACTCCCGCTGTGCCCTTCTCGTGGCGCCTGACTTCTCGCCGCTACGCAACGCTGTTCAGCAATCCACGCTTCCTCTGCGCCAGTCTGGCGCTAGGCCTGATGAGTCTGCCGCTGATCGCCTGGATCGGTCTGGCACCGTTGCTGCTGGTGTGGGTGCTGGAACTGTCGCCGCTGGAATATGGCCTGTGGCAGATTCCGGTGTTCTCGGCAGTGATCGCCGGCAATCTGCTGCTCGACCGCTTACTCAAGACCCGCTCGTTGCAGCAGTTGATCCTGCTAGCTCTGTGGCCGTTCTGTCTGGGCCTGCTGCTGCTGACCGTATGCGCATTGTTCGGGGCCGGACTTGGACCCGTGGTGGCTAGCCTCGCGTTGTACGCCGTAGGGTTGGGCATGAGCAATGCAGCGGTGTATCGCCTCGCGCTGTTTGCCAGTGATGACAGCAAAGGTCTGGTCTCGGCGCTGACCGGCATGCTCTCGATTGCCGTCATGGGGCTCGGCGGTTCGCTGATTGCTGCCATCGGAGGCGGCAGCCGTGTCGAACATTTTGCGCTCTGGGCGGCGTTTGGCGGGCTGATGTGCCTGCCTTTTCTGCACCGGCTCCTGCAAACCCCCACGCCTGATGTGGCCTCGCCTCAATAAGGAACATTGATGACTCATTTACCCTATGCCGACGCGTTGTGCGCGTTGCCGCAACCCTATTGCCTGAATTCCGCCCCGCCCGGTCTGTTCGATCGGGCGATGGCTGAAATCAGCCGCTTTCACTGCGAACACACGCCCGGTTACGGCCACTGGCTCAACGCCCATGGACTGTCGCCGCAAGACCTCGACAGTCTTGATGACTGGTCACGGCTGCCGCCGATTTTTGCCAGCTTCTTCAAGCAGCACCTGCTGCTCAGCAGCACTGCCACGGACGCCCTGGAACTGACTTCGTCGGGCACCAGCGGGCAGAAAAGCCGGATGCGTTACGACGAGCGCAGCCTGGCGCGGGCGCAATTCATGGTCGCGCGAATCTTCCGCCATTACGGCTGGGACGCCCCGGACACACCGTGCAATTACCTGCTGCTCAGCTACGAACCCGAAGGCCGCATTACCCTCGGCACCTCATTCACCGACCAGTTTCTGTGTCGGTTCGCCCCGGCCAACCGGGTGGTCTATGCCTTGCGCAACACCGGTAGCGGCCACCAGTTCGACGTGTTCGGGGTGATCGCCGCGTTGCAGTCATTCGCTGAAGAAGGTTTGCCGGTGCGGATCTTCGGTTTCCCGGCGTTTTTGTGGCAGACCCTGCAACGCATGCAGGCTACCGGCATCGACGATCTGCACTTGCCGGGCGGTTCCCTGGTTTTCTTTGGCGGAGGCTGGAAAACCCAGACTGCGCAAGAAATCCCCAGACAGCAGCTCTACGCCCATATCCATCGGCAACTGGGCATCGAACCCGCTCGCTGCCGCGATGGTTACGGTGCCGTCGAGCACGCAGTGCCTTACATCGAATGTGCCCATCACCGCTTTCACGTGCCGGTGTATGCGCAGGTGTTGATCCGCAACCCGGCGGATTTTTCCCTGCTGCCCTACGGCCAACAAGGCCTGCTCGGCTTCGTTTCGCCCTATATCTCCTCCAGCCCCGCCCATGCCGTGGTCATGAGCGACCTGGCGACGCTGCACCCGGGCGCAAGCTGCGGCTGCGGATTGACCACCGACTGGTTTGAACTGCACGGCCGCGCCGGTACGACAGCGGGCAGAAGCTGCGCAATGGCCGCCGCCGAATTACTGGGAAATCACTGACATGTATCTGATCAATGGACAACTGCACGACAGTTACAGCCTCGACCAAGCGCTGCAAGACCTGCAACAGGCGCTGCCGCACCGGTTGGCGACGGCACTCGAAAGCGGCACGGTCATCCAGGCCGTGACGTGTTTTGCCCGGCAGCTGCGTAGCGCGGCCACCGATTTGCCGCTCGACAACCAACAACGGCAAGCCTTGATCGATTTCTGCCAACCGCAAGCGCTGAGGCACAAGCGCCAGCGCGAACTCGGCGCCGATGCCGATTCGCTGCGCCGTATCGATTATCGCCAGCCACGCTTCGAAGCCTGGCGTCCGCTCGGTCTGGTGGTGCACATCACCCCCGCCAATGCGCCGCTGGTGGCGTTCTGCGCAGTGGTCGAAAGTCTGCTGGCCGGCAACGTTAACTGGTTGCGGCCCAGCCGCAGCGATGGAGGCCTGACGGCGCGACTGCTGAGCACATTGGTAGCGTGCGATGCCAGCGGGCAACTGGCTGGTTATGTAGCGGTGATTCCAGCCAACACCGGCGAGATTGGCCTACTGTGCAAGCACGCCAACGGTGTCGCAGCGTGGGGTGGCGAAGCGGCTTTGCAAGCCATTCGACAGCAACTGGCGCCGGGTTGTCGCTGGATCGACTGGGGACATCGCATCAGCTTCGTGTATCTCTGTGCGCAAACTGCCACGGCCGAGGCGCTCGACGCTGTGGCCGACGAGGTCTGCCGACTGGATCAGCAGGCCTGCTCCAGCCCGCAATGGTTGCTGGTGGACAGCGATGATCCACAGGTTTTGCGCGATATCGGTGAACGCTTGGCGCAAGCGTTGAAGCGCCGCGCCGCACAATGGCCCGCACTGGTGCCGACACTGCAGGAAGCTTCACAAATCACCACGCATACGCAGATGGCCCGCCTCGGCCAGAGTTTTGCCGGACACACCGGCCAAGTCTGGAACGGCCCAGGCTGGCGGGTGATCTGGAGCCATGATCGGCAACTTGCACCTTCACCGCTGTTCCGCAGCGTGTTGCTGCACCCGGTGCCACAGGCCTTGCTGACCGCCACCCTGCTGCCATGGCGCAACGTGCTGCAAAGCTGTGCTTTGGTGTGCGCGCAATCGCGCATTGTCGAATTGACCCATGCACTCATCGGCGCCGGGGTCACGCGTATTGCTCCGATCGGCAGCATTCACGACGGTTACGCAGGCGAACCCCATGACGGCGTCTACGCGCTGCAACGTCTGAATCGCCGCGTATCGGTGAGTCTGGCGGCGACGCAACTGCCGAATCAAGCCTCTCTCGATACAGCGTCATCACCCGCGAAGCCGGGCGCTGCGATCATGGACAAAGCGGCTTTCGTCGCCCAGCCCGTCAACGATCAGGCGCAGTTGTATTTTCGCTCCGGAGGCAGCAGCGGCACCCCGGCGCTGGCCGGCTACAGCTATCGCGACTTCGATCGGCAGATGCGCGCAACCGCAGATGGCCTGTTCGCCGCCGGTCTCGATCCGGCGCGGGATCGGGTCATGAACCTGTTTTTCTGTGGCGGGCTGTACGGCGGTTTTCTCAGCTTCGGCAAAGCACTGGAATGGCTCGAAGTGACGCACCTGCCCATGGCCGCGCCTACTGATAACGACTATCGGGAAATTGCCCGACTGATCATCGACCAGCGGGTCAATGTGCTGGTCGGCATGCCGGGCACGCTGCATCGCCTGTTCCTCAACGAGCAGGAGCATTTGCGTGCTTATGGCGGGGTCGAAAAAGTCTTTCTCGGTGGCGAGCACCTGAGCGAACAGCACCGTGAATTGCTGCGCAGTTGTGGCGTGTCGACGATCCGCTCGGCGATTTACGGCAGCGTCGATGCCGGCCCGATTGGCCATGCCTGCCAGGTTTCAGCGGACGGAGTTTTCCATTTGATGAGCGATATCCAGCAACTGGAAATCGTTGCGCTGGATGAAGATGTCGCGGTGGTCGACGATCAAGTGGGTCGGCTGCTAGTGACTTCGCTTGCCCGTGAAGGTGGCCAGCGCGTGCAGCGTTACGAAATCGGCGACACCGGGCGCTGGCTGCCGGGTGTCTGCGCCTGCGGGTTGCAGTCGCCACGTTTCGAACTGCTGCAACGCCACGGCACGCTGCTGCGTATTGGCACCGACTTCATCTCGGCAGGCGAGCTTTCTGCACGGCTGCAGGCACCAATTCAGTTGCACCTGGACCACACCTGCGACGGGATTGAGCGTCTGCAGTTGCACTGCGAACTTGCAACTGACGTGGTTAAAGCCCGGCTCGCGGATTATTCAACTCTGAATACGGTCATCGACAGCGGCTTGCTGGTCATGCAGACCCGACAATGCTCGCCCGCCGATTTCATTCAAAACAAACACAGCGGCAAGACGCCACTGGTCATCGACTCGCGCCGCTGACGTTTGAGCGCAAGTCAGATCATTCAGGAAGAACACTTTGTGAAAATAACCCAACCGATTCGCGGACTGATGAGTTTTGCCCGCCAGCATTCACGCTACTACCAGAACTGTCTCGATGATGTTCCCGAGGCAATAAACTCACTGACCGAACTGCCTTTGCTTGATCCTGCGAGTTTCTGGATTGGCAGCGAGAACCTCGACCAATGGCCGGTACTGACCGCGCCGATCGGCTCGGCGGTGGTTTTCAAGACCGGCGGATCCACAGGCAGCGGCAGGCTCTCGGTCTACACCCGTGCCGAATGGCAAGCCACCGTAGAGAATTTCGGTCGCAGTCTGAATGGACAATTCAGCCCGGGCGACCGGGTCGCCAATCTGTTCTTCGCCGGCGACCTCTATGCCAGTTTTCTGTTTATCCACGATTCACTGGCCCATGTCGATACGCCGATCACAGAGTTCCCGTTCAGCGGTGAAGTCGACCCGCCGAAGCTGGCCGATGCCATCGCGCAACACGGGATCAACGTGCTGGCTGGCGTGCCCGCGCAATTATTGACCTTCGCCAGTTGGTTGGGTCAACGCAACCTTGTATTGCCTCGGGTTGATACAGTGCTTTACGGCGGGGAGAGCCTGTTCGCCTCACAGCGTCAACGCCTTGCGCAAGTGCTGCCCAATGCACGCATCGCCTCCATCGGCTACGCCAGCGTCGACGCTGGATTTATCGGCGCCAGTCATCGCGACTGCGAGGAAGGCGAACATCGCACGCCTGACGGCCACGTCCTGCTGGAGATCATCGATCAGCACACGGGCAAGCCGATCGAGGCCTGCGATCAACACGGCCTGCTCGTATTGACCAACCTTCATCGGCGCTTGATGCCGCTGATCCGCTATCCCGTGGGAGACCTGGCGTGCTGGCGCGAACCGATCGGTGCGCCGCAACGCAAGTTCGCCCTCAGGGGCCGCAGCGGCAACAGCCAGCGCGTGCGCGTCGGCATCCTGTCGCTGATGACGGATGAAATCAGCGAAACCGTAAGGCGCACTGCTAGCAGCGACGACTGGCAATTGTTGATTGAACAGGCCGACGGCACCGACGTGTTGACGTTGAAATACGTAGTCGAAGAGCGATCAACACAGATCGATAACAAACTTGAGGCCCGCTTGATCGAACGTTACCCGCAGATCACCCACCTGCGAAGCGCTGGATTACTGGAGCTACGTATCCAGAGCTGCCGCTTCGAGGATCTCGCGCGCCACCCTCGCGCCGGCAAGAGCCTGCCGATCGTCGATTTACGCTGCTATGAGCAACATGACGGGGAGGTGCCTGATGGAATCGCTGATCCTGCGCAATTACCGTGAAAGCGACGCCGCCGCCGTCAGCGAACTGTTTCGCCAGGTATACGGCGACCATTACGTACAAAGCGACGTGTATCTGCCGTGCCTGATCAGTCAGAACCATGCGAAAAAACGCTGGCACTCGCTGGTTGCGGTCGAGGGAGAACGGATACGTGGTCATGCCACTTTGTACAGGCAAAGCGAGGCATCGTACGACGCTGAGCTGGCTTTGAGTGCCGTCCATCCTGACACCCGTGGGCAGAACATCGCCACGCGCCTGGGTGAGCAATTGCTGACTCACGCACAGGCGTTGGGTTGTCGCAGCGTTTCGATCAAGCAAGTCACCCACCACCCTTACACCCAACGCATGGCGATCAGCCTCGGGTTCCATAACACCGGACTGCTACCAGACTATGTCCGCTCGCCTTTTGGTTGCAAAAAACCGGAGTCGATCGTTTTGGGCGTTCGGGCGATCGATGGCTACCAGCGGCCGTTGCCTGACCAGGTCTGGCCTGCCAGTTGTAGGCCCTTGATGGAGCGTCTGACGGCCGTGTTCGGCATCGGAGCCAATGCTGGACGCTGGCGCGGGGCCTCGGTTCAGGTTGAACAACACGGCGATCGCCACGAAATGCTCCTGGAAAAACTCGATCCGGAACTGCTGAACCAATTGCGCTCACTGCCCGGGCACTGGCTGATTTCGATTCGCCTGCAGCTGTCGCGACAATTTGCCGTGGATCTGCACAGTCTCAACGCCATTGGTTTTGTCTTCACCGGTCTGGCGCCGGTGCAAGGCAATCAGGGCGGCTGGCTGGCGTTGTTCCATCGCGGTTTTCGCCCGCGCAGACTGGCCTTGCACTGCGCGTACATGCAAGACCTGCATGCTCAGACGCAACGGCAATTTAGCGTTCGTGATTTATCGCCGGTCTGAACGTGCGCAATACAAGGCTGAGCCCGCTTCATGCGTGCGGGCTTATGCCTTGGCTTTGATGCCACTGTCCGACGGCACGGCGGCATTGCCTTCACCGTAAGTCTTGAGGTTTTGCAAGACGTAAATGGCTTTCTTGAATTCGGGAATCAGGCTCTTGCCGTAGTAATTGCCATTGAGACTGTTGGTCTGAATGGCATCGAGCTGCGTGGCGAAATATTCCAGCGCGTTGAACTTCGCCTCCGGGTCTTTCTGCACGCCGAAACGGTCGAATTTGTCGCCGGCATTGAGCAAGGTGATCGAGGTGATCTCGGAAATCAGGCCGCGCCCGCGCAGGAACTCGCTGAGGTTGCCCAACTGCTTGACGGAAACGTTGGCCGGGTCGAAACCCTTGATCTGCTTGCGCAAACCCTGTTTGTCCATCTCCGCGACATTCAGTGCATTCGGATCGTTACCGACCAGGGTCAACATCTGCTGCACTTTGACGCTCTGCGAAACCTGCTTCTTCGCGCCGGTATCACGGACCATTACGCCCGCCTTGCTTTCCCAGGCGCCGGTATAGCCGATCGTCATGCGAGGATTCCTTGTGCAATGAGCATGAAATGTCCTTGTTCCAACCAATTGAATGGGCGCGAGTATCGGCCGCTTCGCTGATCGCACCAACCCTTTTGTGCGCTTTTTTACAAATCTCGTACATTCATGACACCGAGCTTAAGGCCCGCAAACATTGCTTCAGAGCCGTCATCAGGATGTAACAACTGTGGCGATTGCTGGTGATGTACCAATCCCGATACCAACCGGTCATCGCCCTGAGCTCTTTCGGCACGCAAGTACCTAAAGCTTCCGCCCGCAACGACGATACGCTGTGATACCCGCCCTGTTTTTATTTCTGCCCTCCAACAAAAAGCCGCTCAAGGATCAGTTCCATGCCCGCACTGCGCACTATTCAGGCTCGCTACACGCTGTTTCTGATTCTGTTCATCCTGTTGTTGTCCGTGCTGACCGTGGTCGGCATCAGCCAACTGGTCGCACCGACCCTGCGCGATACCGAAGAGAAGGTCGTGCTCAACCGCATCGCCGAAGTCGCCGTGCAGATTCAGGGCGAACTGAACAAGGTGCAGGCGCAGCAACGCAGCATCACCCAGACCATCCCCCTGCTCGACAGCGCCGCCATCGACGTGGTGCTGCCAGGGCTGGTGGATCAGTACGGCGAACTGAAAGTCTTTGGCGGCGGCATTTGGCCGTTGCCCGGCCAGCGCGAAGCCGGGCGCAACAAGTTCAGCACCTTCTGGCACCGCGACGCCTCGGGTCAGCTCAAGGTCAATACCTTCTGGAACAGCGACGCCGCACCGAACTACTACGACCAGAGCTGGCATAAGGGCGGCATGGCCACCCCGCGCGGCCAGTGCGCGTGGGCCGCTGCCTATAAGGACGACGCCAGTGCCGAGCCGCGCACCAACTGCGCCATGGCGATCTACAAGAATGGCAGCGCCTGGGGCGTTTCGACCATCGACGTGACCCTGGGCTTTTTCAACGATCTGGTGGCGCGCAAGGAAAAAGATCTCAACGCCGAAATGCTCATCGTCGAGGCTGACGGCAAGATCATCAGCAACAGCTCGCGCATCAGCGGCCCGATCGTGTTGAAGAACATCAGCGAACTGGCGGCCAGCTCAACCTTCATCAGTCAGATCAAGACCGGCCTGCAAAATCGCGATAAAGCGCAACGCGTCGAATTCGATAACAACGGAGAAGACGCCACATTCTTCATGCGCCCTATCGAGGGCACACCGTGGTTCCTCGCCACTGCCCTGCCGACCAAAATGCTCACCGCCCAGCGTGACGATGTGCTCAACAGTCTCAGCCTGATCCAGATTCCGCTGGTGATCCTGCTGGTGCTGTTGCAGGTTTACGCGATTCGCAAACTCGTACAGCGCATGAAGGCTCTGAAAGCCAACATTGATTCACTGTCCAGCGGTGACGCCGACCTGACTCGCCGCATCACCATTCGCGCCGAAGACGAACTGGGCGCCATCGGCCATTCGGTCAACACCTTCATCGTATATTTGCAGAACATGATCGGCGAAGTCACCCAGGCCACCGGCGCCATGGCTTCCAGCCTCGATAATCTGCAACGCACCTCGGCGCACACCAGCCAGATTCTGCTGCGCCACGCCTCGGAAACCGACCAGACTGTCACCGCGATTACTGAAATGAGCTCCACCGCCGAAAGCGTTGCGCAAAACGCTGCAGAAACCGCAGCTTTCACCCAGCGCGCCAATGAAAACGCCGATCGCTCGCGCGTCGTGGTAGGGGAAGCGACCAACAGCGTAGTCGCGCTGATCGACGAAGTGGCCAGCGCTACACACAAAGTTGAAAACATGCAGCAGGACGCCCAGCGCATCACCGAAATCCTCGGCGTCATCGGCGCGATTGCCGGGCAGACCAACCTGCTCGCCCTCAACGCCGCGATTGAAGCGGCCCGGGCCGGTGAACAGGGGCGCGGCTTTGCGGTAGTGGCGGATGAAGTCCGCGCCCTCGCCGCCCGCACTCAGGCCAGCACCTCGGAAATCAACGAGATGTTGACCCGCCTGACCCAAGGCGTGAGTTCGTCGGTCAGCGCCATGGAAAACACTCAGGCCAGCTGCCAGTCCGCTGCTGACGCCACCGCCCGAGTCAACTCGGGGCTGGACGAAATGGCCGGTTCGGTCAGCCACATCAACAGCCTCAGCACGCAGATCGCCACCGCCGCCGAACAGCAAAGCGCCGTTACCGAAGAGATTAACCGCAGCATGGTGCAGATCCGTCACATGGTCGATGAACTGGTTCAGAGCGGCCAGGCCAGCGAACTGAATACCCGCCAGTTGCTCGAAGCCAATAGCCGCGTGAGCGCGATCATGGGACGGTTCAAGGTCAGTTAAGCCAACCGCGACCACGGGGATTTTGCCCTTTACGCCAATGTCCTGTGGGAGCGAGCCTGCTCGCGAAAGCGATTTTTCAGTCACTGTATCTGCGACTGGTCAACTGCATTCGCGAGCAGGCTCGCTCTCACATTGGCTCGGCTGTCTTGTAGCAACTGGAAACACTCAGTTGATGCCGGGATGGAAAAACCGGTCAAAATGCGTGCTTTCTGACCTTCACCGAGTCGAGAGCCCATTACCATGCGAAGCCAACTGCGTCTGCTCACCCTGAGCACCCTGTTCATCTCCTCCCTGGCGCAAGCCGCCGAACTGATCCCGATCGAAGTGCACCGCGATGCCAATTGCGGTTGCTGCAAAAAGTGGATCAGCCATCTCGAAGCCAATGGCTTCAAAGTCGAAGATCACGTCGAAAGCGACATGAGCAGCTTTAAACAGCAGCACGGCGTACCACCGCGTCTGGCGTCCTGCCACACGGCGATCATCAATGGCAAATTCGTTGAAGGCCATGTACCGGCCGATCAGGTGCTTGCGTTGAGCAAGCGCGACGATCTGCTGGGTGTGGCTGCGCCTGGCATGCCGATGGGCTCGCCGGGCATGGAAATGGACGGCATGAGCGACGCGTATCAAATCATCGGTCTGAAGAAGGACGGCGCTGACATAGTGGTGGCGGACTACCCGGCCCGTTGATGGGCGCGGCTTATTTCGGTCTGTTCTTTGCTGCGTTTGGCGCGGCGACATTGTTGCCATTGCAATCCGAGGCGCTGCTGGTCGGTCTGATTGTCAGCGAGCGTTACTGGCTGTGGGGTTTGCTCGCGGTGGCGACGCTGGGCAACGTGCTCGGGTCGCTGGTCAACTGGTGGCTGGGCCGTGGCATCGAGCGGTTTCAGGATCGACGCTGGTTCCCGGTCAGCCCGCGGTACATGGCCATGGCGCGCAAGCATTACGAGCGCTACGGGCACTGGTCGCTGCTGCTCAGCTGGCTGCCGGTGATCGGCGATCCGCTGACCTTGATTGCCGGGGTCATGCGCGAACCGCTCGGGCGTTTTCTGCTGATCGTGACACTGGCCAAAGGCGCGCGCTATGGCGTACTGGCCTTGCTGACCCTCGGCTGGCTCGGTTGAACCAACCGCCCATGTGATTGCCTTTGTTTAACGTCGGCGTAATCCCGGCCTTCCAGAGTCGGCCAATTTTCAAGGAGTTTGTGCTTATGTCCGTCACGCTTTCCCGCTGGCTGCCCGGCCTCGTCCTCAGCGCTGCACTGCCATTAGTGGCGCACGCGGCCACTGAAAACGCTCCCGCCGAAGGGCCGGCCTATGGTCCGGAGCTGCAAGGTTTTCAATATCCCTACACGCTTAAACACTTCGCCTTTGAATCCCAGGGCCAAAAACTGCAAATGGGTTACATGGACGTCGCTGCCAATGGCAAGGCCAACGGTCGCACCGTAGTGCTGATGCACGGCAAGAATTTCTGCGCGGCGACGTGGGACAGTTCGATCAAGGCCTTGAGCGACGCCGGCTACCGCGTGATTGCGCCGGATCAGATCGGTTTCTGCACCTCCAGCAAACCTGCGCACTATCAATACAGCTTCCAGCAACTGGCAACCAACACCCAGCAATTGCTCAAGGCGTTGGGCATTCAGAAAGCCACAGTGCTCGGCCACTCCACCGGCGGCATGCTCGCCACCCGTTATGCGCTGCTGTTCCCTGAGCAGGTTGATCAATTGGCAATGGTCAACCCGATCGGTCTGGAAGACTGGAAAGCCCTCGGCGTTCCGTATCGCACCGTCGATCAGTGGTATCAGCGTGAATTGAAGGTCACGGCCAAGGGCATTCGCGACTATGAGCGCACCACCTATTACGACGGCCGCTGGAAGCCGGAATTTGATCGTTGGGTCGACATGCTCGCCGGTCTGAGCAAAGGTCCGGGCAAGACCCAGGTCGCGTGGAACTCGGCGCTGATCTACGACATGATCTTCACCCAGCCGGTGTACTACGAGTTCAAGGATTTGAAAATGCCGACCCTGCTGCTGATCGGCACCTCCGACACCACCGCCATCGGCAAAGACCTCGCACCGCCGGAAGTGAAAGCGAAAATCGGCCACTACGAGGTGCTCGGCAAGCAAGTCGCCAAGCTGATCCCGCAGTCGACGCTGATTGAATTCCCGGGTATGGGCCATGCGCCGCAAATGGAGGAACCGGGGAAATTCCATCAGGCGTTGCTCGGCTGGCTGGGCAAAACCCCTTCCGCTCCTTGATGAGGTAAGGCGATGACAGTGCAGATTGCAGTGATCGATGACTGGCAGGACGTGGCACGCGACGTGGTCGACTGGTCGGTGCTGGAAGGCATTGGTGAAGTGACCTTTGTGCACGATTACCCCGCCGACAACGCGACATTGGCCGAGCGCCTCGGCAAATATGAGGTGATCTGCGTGATGCGCGAACGCACGCGGTTCGACGCCGATTTGCTCGGGCGCTTGCCCAATCTGAAGTTGCTGGTCACCGGTGGTATGCGCAATGCAGCGCTGGACATGCCGGCCGCAGCGGCGTTGGGCATCCAGGTCTGCGGCACCGACAGCTATAAACACGCCGCGCCAGAGCTGACCTGGGCGCTGATCATGGCGGCAACCCGTGATCTGGTGAAGGAAGCCAATGCCCTGCGCGCCGGTCAGTGGCAACAGGGCCTCGGCGGCGATCTGCATGGCAAGACCCTGGCTATTCTCGGTTTGGGCAGCATCGGCCAGCGGGTCGCACAGTTCGGCCAGGTGTTCGGCATGCGCGTGATTGCCTGGAGTGAAAACCTCACGACCGAACGCGCTGAACAGGCCGGCGTGACGTACGTCAGCAAGCAACAACTGTTCGAACAGGCCGACGTGCTGTCGGTGCATCTGGTGCTCAGCGAACGCAGTCGCGGACTGGTCGATGCGCAAGCACTGGAGTGGATGAAACCGACCGCGCTACTGGTCAACACCGCGCGCGGGCCGATCGTCGATGAAGCGGCACTAATCAAGGCGCTACAGAAACGGCGCATTGCCGGGGCGGCGCTGGATGTATTCGAGCAAGAGCCTTTGCCTGCCATGCACCCGTTTCGCACGCTGGACAATGTCCTCGCCACGCCCCATGTGGGCTATGTCAGTCGGCAGAATTACCAGCAGTTCTTCCGGCAGATGATCGAGGATATTCAGGCTTGGGCAGCTGGGGAGCCGGTGCGTCTGTTGAATTGATTCCATCACTTTAAAGTTGAGTTGCTGCAACAGGCCTCTTCGCGAGCAGGCTCGCTCCCACAGGTTGTACGCGTTCCAATGTGGGAGCGAGCCTGCTCGCGAAGGTCTCATCTCAGATACCGCTCTGAAATACCCTCGCACCACAACGGTGCAACCGGCCCATCCCCTAGCACAAAACCGTGACTACCCAGTCACCGTTTTGGCCCACTCCGACCGAAAAACATGCCCTTCGTCGGAGCGTTTCCCCTCCTGAACCCTCGCTTACATCCCGACACAACCGATTGTCGAACAATTTACCCATTTGCCCCTGCCCGCTCTAGGATCTGGCCTAGACTCATTTTTCAGTGGCCAAACCACTCGGTCATACCGACGAAAAAAAGTCGAAACTTTTGCTTCACGCCACAGGTCATCAGAACAACTGGGCGAAAGCGACTGGTGTAATCCTTGCAACGGCCTCACCACCCATTCTGCTTGCGCGTGTTGGGTCAGCATTTGCTCACCGATGCGTGGCGCCTTTGCGCCCGGCCACAGGACTTGGCCATGAAACAGCTTGTTCGAGACAAGAATCAGATCACACACGGGAGATACATATGATCAGTGCGGCATTGGATATTCAGGGAGAGCGTGCTCACCAGTCGCTTGGAGAATCGAGCACCATCAGTGTTCCCGGCAGCCGACAGATCAACGTACCCGGCACCAAGACGCTTGCTCCGGTAGCAAGCCAGAATCCCAACAAGAAAAAAGTGTTGTTCGTGACGTCGGAAATCGCCGATCTGGTCAAGACCGGCGGTCTGGGTGACGTTTCCGCCGCCCTGCCCCGGGCCATGGCCCATCTGCATGACGTACGGGTGTTGATTCCCGGTTACCCGCAGGTGGTGCACAGCGAAAACCCGATTCACATCATCGGCGAGCTGGGTGGCCACGCTGCGCTGCCACCTTGCAAGATCGGGCGCATGGACATGCCCGATGGCCTGGTGATCTACGTGTTGATCTGCCCTGAATTGTACGAGCGTGAGGGTGGCCCCTACGGCGCCAACAACGGTCGCGACTGGCCAGACAACCATATCCGCTTTGCCCGTCTCGGCCTGGCCGCTGCCGATATCGCCGCCAACCTTGCGCAAATCCATTGGCGCCCGGATCTGGTGCACGCCCATGACTGGCCGGCCGGTCTCGCTCCTGCCTATATGCACTGGCGCGGGCAGCGCACGCCGACCCTGTTCACTATTCACAATCTTGCCTACCAGGGCGTGACCAGCCTCGGTTCCTGCCCCGAGCTTGGGATTCCCGCCCACGCGCTGCAGCAGGAAGGCATGGAGTTCTACGGCAAGATGTCGTTCCTCAAGGCCGGCATGGCCTATTCGAGCCACATCACCACCGTCAGCGCCACTTACGCGCAGGAAATCACCACCCCGGACTTCGGCTGCGGCCTCGACGGTTTCCTCGCTGCGAAAACCCAGCAGGGCCTGCTCAGCGGCATCCCCAACGGCATCGATGAAAGCTGGGATTCGGCGACTGACCCGCACTTGTTTGCTCCATTCGCCATCGGCGACTGGGAAGGCAAAGCGGTTAACGCCGCCCATGTCCGTGAGCTGTTTGGCTTGCACGATTCCACCGGTCCACTGTTTGCCGTGGTTTCGCGCCTGGTCTATCAGAAAGGTCTCGACCTGACCGAAGCGGTGTCCGAGTTCATCGTGCAGAACGGTGGCCAGATCGCGATCATCGGTCGCGGCGAGCCGGAAGAAGAGCAAGCCATGCGTGAGCTGGCGCTGCGCTTTCCTGGCCAGATCGGCGTGCGCATCGGCTTCAACGAAACCGATGCTCGGCGCATGTTTGCCGGCAGCGACTTCCTGCTTATGCCTTCGCGTTACGAGCCTTGCGGCCTCAGCCAGATGTACGCCCAGCGTTTCGGCTCGTTGCCGGTCGCGCGCAACACTGGCGGCCTGGCCGACACCATTGAAAACGGCGTCACCGGCTTCCTCTTCGATGAGTCCACTGTTGAGAGCTACAAAGAAGCCCTGAGCCGCGCATTCAAGGTTTTCGCCTTTCCGGAACTGCTCAACGCCATGCGTTGCCGGGCCATGGCCGCACCGTTCAACTGGAGCAAAGCGGTTGAACCCTACGCCGAACTTTACGAACAACTGGTCGCCAAGGCTTTGGGTAAAGCCAGCCACAAATAACCAGGGAGTTGCAGAAAATGCCGTCAAGGACCCAAGAAACCTGGCCCCACGGCGCGATCATGCTGGATGCCGAGCACACGCAATTTGCGTTGTGGGCGCCTGACGCGTTCTACGTCAGTGTGGAACTGGAAGATGGCCAATCGTTGCCCATGCTGCCTCAGGGCGACGGTTGGTTTGTAATCAAGGCCAATTGCCCGGCGGGCAGTCGCTACCGTTACTGCATCGATGGCGAACTGGAGGTGCCGGACCCGGCCTCCAGGGCCCAGGATGGTGACCTCGACCGTCATAGCGTGGTCGTCGACCCGCACGCCTATCAATGGCGGCACACCGCATGGAATGGCCGGCCATGGAGCGAAGCGGTGATTTACGAGTTGCACGTCGGTGCGCTCGGTGGGTTTGCCGAAGTCGAACAGCATCTGGCGCGGCTGGTTGCGCTGGGCGTTACCGCCATCGAACTGATGCCGCTGGCGCAATTCCCCGGTGATCGCAACTGGGGTTACGACGGGGTGCTGCCTTACGCCCCCCAAGCGTCCTACGGTACGCCGGAACAACTCAAACACCTGATCGACACCGCGCACGGCCATGGCCTGGCGGTGATTCTCGACGTCGTCTACAACCACTTCGGTCCCGACGGCAACTATTTGCATCGTTACGCCAAAGGTTTTTTTCGCGAAGACAAGCACACGCCCTGGGGCGCGGCGATCGACTTCCGCCGCCCTGAAGTGCGCGAGTTCTTCATTGAAAACGCGCTGATGTGGCTGCTCGAATACCGTTTCGACGGCCTGCGTCTGGATGCGGTGCATGCGATTGAAGACCCGGATTTCCTCAGCGACCTGGCCCGACGCATTCGCCAGCAGATCGACCCGACCCGCCACGTCTGGCTGACCGTCGAGAATGAGCTCAACCAGTCGAGCCTGTTGGAAACCGATTACGACGCGCAATGGAACGACGACGGTCATAACGCCTTGCACGTGCTACTGACCGGCGAAACCGACGCCTATTACGCTGACTATGCCGCGCAACCCACCGAGCAATTGGTGCGTTGCCTGAGTCAGGGCTTCGTGTTCCAGGGCCACATCACTCGGCATGGTGAACCACGCGGCGAGCCGAGCGAGCATCTGCCCTCCACCGCTTTCGTGTTGTTTCTGCAGAACCATGACCAGATCGGTAACCGCGCGTTTGGCGAGCGCCTGCATCAACTTGCCGACCCGCGCGCAGTTCAGGCGGCGACGGTGCTGTTGCTGCTGTCGCCAATGATTCCGCTGATCTTCATGGGCGATGAATTTGCCGCCGAGCAACCGTTCCTGTTTTTCACCAGCCACCACGGTGAACTGGCAGAACTGGTGCGTGAAGGCCGGCGTAATGAATTCGCCGCGTTCAGTGCCTTTACCGATCCGCACAAGCGCGAGCAGATTCCCGATCCGAATGCCGAAGAAACCTTCCGCGCCTCGCAGCCGCATTTGTCCGGCAGCGGCACGCCATTGCAACAGCAGACCCAGGAGCTCTACCGTCAACTGCTGAAGTTGCGTCACCAGTACATCATTCCCAATCTCTCCGGAACCCAGGCTCTGGGTGCGCAGATGCTCGGCTATGGCGCGGTCAGCGCACGCTGGCGGCTGGGCAATGGCAGTGAGCTGCGAATTGACCTGAACCTCAGTGATACGGCAGTGGTCAACCCTGCACAGACCCATACCGAGTGGTTGTTCCAACAGCCGCCGGCCCTTGATCTGTCGGACCCGAATCAACTGCCGGCGTACACCGCGCTCGTCAGCCTCACGGCCGCACCCGTTATGCACCCCCTGGATGGAGAGCGCCTATGAGCGATGCGCAACTGGAAATACTCGCCAGCCGAGCCGGCCTTGCCGTCGACTGGATCGACGCCAACGGGCGTCAGCAAAAAGTCGCTCCTGCTGTGCTGCGCAATGTCCTGATCGGACTCGGCCACCCCGCCAGCACCGCGCAAGAAATCGATGCCAGCCTGCTGGAACTGCAAGAGGTCCAGCAAGACCGCCACTTGCCGCCCCTGCTGACCTGCGACGTGGGTGTTGCCCTCGATCTGAGTCGCTACTTTTCACCGGAAACGCCTTGCGAAATTCATCTTGAAGACGGCTCGCAGATGAGTCTCAAGCTGGACAACGAAGCGATGCTGCCGGGTCTGATTCCGGTCGGTTATCAGCAAGTGCACATTGGCGATCAGTACTTCACTTTGGCGGTCGCGCCCGAGCGCTGCTTCAGCGTCGGCGATGCGGTCGACAGCCCGATCCCGCGCGCCTGGGGTCTGAGCGCACAGCTGTATGCGTTGCGCCGTCCCGGCGACGGGGGTTTTGGCGACACTCAGGCGCTGGAAGAACTGGTCCGCGTGGCCGGCGAACGTGGCGCCGATGCGCTGGCGATCAGCCCGATGCACGCCATGTTCAGCGCCGACACCGGCCGTTACAGCCCCTATTCACCTTCCAGTCGTTTGTTTCTCAATTCCCTGTATGCGGCGCCGGGGAGCGTTCTTGGCGAACGCGCTTTGCGTGATGCGATCGATGCCAGTGGCCTGGCCGCGCAGTTCGAGCAACTGGAAAATCTCAAACTGATCGACTGGCCGGCTGCCGCTGAGGCCAAGCAGAAGCTGCTGCAAGCTTTGTACGACGGTTTTGTCGCTGGCGAGCACCCGCTGCACGCCGACTTCGCCAGTTTCCGTCACGCCGGTGGCGAAGCGCTGGAAAACCATTGCCGCTTTGAAGCGATTCAGGAAATGCGCGCCGCCCGTGGCGAAAGCCTCGATTGGCGCGAATGGCCTGAGCACTGGCACGACCCGCGCGGCGCAGCGCTGAGCGCGTTTGCCGAGGAATACGCCGAGCGCATTGGCTATTTCGCTTTCTGCCAATGGCTGATCCATCGCTGTCTCGAACGCGCACAAACTGCTGCACGCAGCGCCGGCATGGGCATCGGTCTGATCGCTGACCTCGCCGTCGGTGCTGATGGCGCCGGCAGCCAGGCCTGGAGCTTTCAGGATGAGTTGCTCGCTTCGCTGACCGTGGGCGCGCCGCCCGACATCCTCAATCGCAGCGGCCAGGGCTGGGGCATTTCCGCCTTCTCGCCGGAAGGACTGATCCGCAACGGTTTCCGCGCTTTCATCGACATGTTGCGCGCCAACTTCGCCCATGCTGGCGGCCTGCGCATCGACCATGTCATGGGCCTGCAACGCTTGTGGGTGATCCCCAACGGCGCTGACCCGGCCGACGGTGCCTATCTGTATTACCCGTTCGACGACATGCTGCGTCTGCTGACCCTTGAGTCGCATCGGCACCAGGCCATCGTGCTCGGCGAAGACCTCGGCACCGTACCGGAAGGTCTGCGCGAGAAACTCGCGGCGCGTTCGATTCTGGGTATGCGCGTGCTGTTGTTCGAGCAGGACAACACTCGTTTCAAACCGATTCTCGACTGGCCGGATGACGCGCTGGCCACCACCAGCACCCATGACCTGCCGACGCTCAACGGTTGGTGGCATGGCCGCGATATCGACTGGAATGCGCGCCTGGGTCTGGTCGATGCCAATGGCGAAATTGATTGGCGTCGACATCGCGAACGCGAACGCGAAGGCCTGCGCGATGCGCTTCGCCAGGATCCGCAGAATTTCCGTGAAGAGTCCCACGAGGCCGATCAAGTGGTCGATGCCAGCGTGCGTTTCCTCGGCCACACCCGCGCTCCGCTGGTGCTGCTGCCGCTGGAAGATGCGTTGGGTATCGATGAACAGGCGAATCTGCCCGGCACCACCGACTCACATCCGAACTGGTCGCGACGTTTGCCCGGTCCCAGCGAAGCATTGCTGGACGGCCCCGATGCCGCCCGCCGCCTGGAACTGCTGGCTTGCGCGCGCCTTCAAGCCACTGAGCGTGACCAATGAATCAACAGCAAATCCAGCCATTGCGCGCCACCTTGCGCCTGCAATTTCATAAAGGTTTTACCCTCGAACAAGCGGTGCCACTGGTGCCGTACTTTGCCCGCCTCGGTATCAGCCATATCTACGCCTCGCCATTGCTGGCGGCGCGCGCCGGTTCCATGCACGGCTACGACGTGGTCGACCCGACCCAGGTCAACCCGGAACTCGGCGGTGAGCCGGCACTGCGCCGACTGGTCAGCACCCTGCGCGAACACAACATGGGCCTGATCCTCGATATCGTGTCCAACCACATGGCCGTGGGTGGCAACGACAATCCATGGTGGCTCGACTTGCTGGAATGGGGCCGCTTGAGTCCGTACGGCGAGTTCTTCGATATTCAGTGGCACTCCCCTGATCCGTTGATGGAAGGCCAGCTGCTCTTGCCGTTCCTTGGCAGTGATTACGGCGTGGCGTTGCAGGAAGGCACGCTGAAGCTGAAATTCAACGCGCAGACCGGCACGTTCTACGTCGAGCATTACGACCACCACTTTCCGATCTGCCCGAACAACTATGGCGAGCTACTCAAGTCCGACGACACGCTGAAGTCTCTGGCCGATCGCTTCAGCACACTCAGCTACCAGACCGATGCCCATTCGTTGGCGATGCCGCTCAAGCAAGAGTTGCGCGAACTGGCGAGCGATCCGCATGTTCTGGCGACTATCGAAGGCAACCTCGCACAGTACGATTCCACCACCGAGGAAGGCTTTCACAAGCTTCACGAACTGCTGGAACGGCAAAGTTATCGCCTGGCCAGTTGGCGCACGGCGGCGGACGACATCAACTGGCGGCGCTTCTTCGACATCAACGAGCTTGGCGGCCTGCGCGTCGAGCGCCCGGCGGTGTTCGAAGCGACCCACGGCAAGATCTTCCAGTTAGTCGAAGAAGGTCTGGTCGACGGTCTGCGTATTGACCACATCGACGGCCTCGCTGACCCGCGTGGCTACTGCCGCAAGCTGCGCCGGCGTCTTGATCACCTTGCACCGGGACGGCACCTGCCGATCTATGTCGAGAAGATCCTCGGCGAGGGCGAAACCCTGCGCCGCGACTGGAGCGTGGACGGCACCACCGGTTATGAGTTCATGAATCAGCTGTCGCTGCTGCAACACGACCCGGACGGCGAACATGTGCTGGGCGAGCTGTGGCAGCGCCGCACCGAGCGCCCGGCAGCGTTTATTGAAGAAGCGCAATTGGCTCGTCAGCAGATCCTCAACGGCTCGCTGGCCAGCGATTTCGAAAGTGTCGCGCAGGCGCTGCATCAAGTCGCGCGGGATGACCTGATGACCCGCGACCTGACCCTGGGCGCGATTCGCCGCGTGCTGCACGCGTTGATCGTGCACTTCCCGGTTTATCGCACCTACATCAGCGCCATGGGGCGTTCCGAGCAGGACGAAGCAATTTTCCAGCACGCCATGGACGGAGCGCGGAAGACCCTCAGCGAGGCTGACTGGCCAGTGCTCGACTCGGTCGCCAGTTGGCTCGGCGGCACGCCTTGGCGCCGCAAGCCACGGGGTCGCTCGCGCAAGATCCTCAAGCATGCTTGCGTGCGTTTCCAGCAACTGACCTCGCCGGCGGCTGCCAAAGCCGTGGAAGACACCGCGCTTTATCGTTCGGCGGTGTTGCTGTCGCGCAATGATGTCGGTTACAACACCGAGCAATTCAGCGCGCCGGTCAGCGAATTCCACGAGGTCAATCAGCAGCGCATGGCGGAGTTTCCCGACAACCTGCTGGCCACCGCCACTCACGACCACAAGCGTGGCGAAGACACCCGCGCCCGCTTGGCCGTGCTCAGCGAGCGCAGTCATTGGTATGCCGACCAGGTCGAACTGTGGCGCGCCCTTGCCCGCCCGGTTCGCATCGAAGATGACGCACCGTCCGCTGGCGACGAACTGATCCTCTATCAGGCACTGCTCGGCAGTTGGCCGCTGGATCTGCGGGACGACGACAAGGCCGGTTTCACCGAGTACGCCAAGCGCATCTGGCAATGGCAGCAGAAAGCCTTGCGCGAGGCCAAGCTGCAAAGCAGTTGGAGCGCACCGAACGAAGCCTATGAAAGCGCGGCGCAGGCCTTCACGGAAAAACTCCTGACCGGCGAAGAAGGCGAATTGCTGCGCGCGGCGCTGAGCAAAACCGTCAACAGCATCGCCGCTGCCGGCGCGCTCAACGGGCTGGCGCAAACCTTGCTGCGCATGACCGTGCCGGGAGTGCCGGATCTGTATCAGGGCAATGAGTACTGGGATTTCAGTCTGGTCGATCCGGACAACCGCAGGCCGGTGGATTACGCCGCCCGCGAGCAAGCGTTGCAGGCATCCGTGCCAAATGCCGAACTACTCAGGGACTGGCGCGACGGGCGCATCAAACAGGCGCTGATCAGCGCGGTATTGAACCTGCGCAAGGAGCACAGCGAGCTGTTCCGCCGTGGCGATTACCAGCCACTGGAAGTGCTGGGCAGTCAGGCCCACAACGTACTGGCATTCGCCCGCGAACACGAGGGTGTGCGGGCCATTGTCGTGGTGCCGGTGCGCTGCGCAACGTTGCTGGAAAACAGTGCCGTCCCCCAGGTCGATGCGCTGCGCTGGGGCGATACGCGGGTGGTTTTACCGTCCGCCGCTTCGGATACAAACCTGAGGGGACTTTTTGCCAGCAGCGTAGTCACACAAAACAGGGAGCTGAATGTCAGCGAAGCGCTGGGGGATGTCCCGGTCAATCTCTTTATCCAACACTCGACACAAGCATGAGTTCAGTTCAGGAGCATTGCGATGAGCACCGACGATAAACGCATTCGCGAATTCGCCTATCAGATCTGGGAGTCGGAAGGGAAGCCTGAAGGCCACGAAGAACGTCATTGGGAGATGGCGCGCAAGCTGGCCGAGGCCGAAGCGCTGGCGCCGAAGAAGCCACCGAAGGCGGCTGGCAGCAAGGTGGCTGGCAAGACCACAGCGGCGAAGAGCACCGAAACCAAAGCGCTCGACGCCAAGACACCGGCTGCTGCCAAAGCCAAACCCGCGACGAAAGCAAAACCTGCGGCCACGCCAAAAGTAGTTCCGCCGGGCGAAAAGGCAGCCGAGAAAAAGCCGCGAGCAGCGAAGAAGCCCCCGGCGAACTGACCCGATCCATATTTGAACTGAATGATTGTGTGGCGAGCGTGCTCGCCACATGGGGTTTTTGCGCCCCGAAGAAAGCCCCTCCCCAATGCGGGAGAAAAATCCAATCCCCTGTGGGAGCGAGCTTGCTCGCGAATGCGGTGGGTCAGTTCGCCAAGATGTCGGATGTGCCGACGCTTTCGCGAGCAAGCTCGCTCCCACAAGGAAATCTCATTGCCCGAACTGTCCCGTTTTTTTGCAGGAGCAATCATGACCCGTCCAAAGAAAGCCGAACCCGCTGCGCACGCCGAGCCGTCGAGAATCCGTGAAGGTCTGCCCTTCCCGCTCGGTGCTACCTGGGATGGTCTGGGGGTTAACTTTGCTCTGTTTTCCGCCAACGCCACCAAAGTCGAGCTGTGCATCTTCGACGACAGCGGCGAAGTCGAACTCGAGCGCATCGAACTGCCCGAATACACCGATGAGATCTACCACGGCTACTTGCCCGATGCGCATCCGGGCCTGATCTACGGCTACCGCGTGTACGGTCCTTACGACCCGGCCAACGGCCATCGCTTCAACCACAACAAGCTGCTGATCGACCCGTACGCCAAGCAACTGGTCGGCGAGCTGAAATGGTCGGAAGCGCTGTTCGGCTACACCATCGGCCATCCTGACGCCGACCTCAGTTTCGACGAACGCGACAGCGCGCCATTCGTGCCCAAGTGCAAGGTCATCGACCCGGCGCACACCTGGGGCAATGACCATCGCGTCAGCGTGCCGTGGGACAAGACCATCATTTATGAAACTCACGTGCGTGGCATCAGCATGCGTCATCCGTCGGTGCCGGAAAACCTGCGCGGCACGTTCGGCGGTCTGATGGTCGACGATGTGCTCGAACACATCCGCAAGCTCGGCGTGTCTTCTGTTGAACTGCTGCCGATCCATGCCTTCGTCAACGATCAGCATCTGCTGCAAAAAGGCATGACCAACTACTGGGGCTACAACAGCATTGCGTTCTTCGCCCCGGACCCGCGTTATCTGGCCAGTGGCAAGATTGCCGAATTCAAGGAAATGGTCGCGCATCTGCACGATGCCAACCTCGAAGTCATTCTCGACGTGGTCTACAACCACACCGCCGAAGGCAACGAGCAAGGCCCGACCCTGTCCATGCGCGGTATCGACAACGCCTCCTACTACCGCTTGATGCCGGACGACAAGCGCTACTACATCAACGATTCCGGCACCGGTAACACGCTGGACCTGAGCCACCCGTGCGTGCTGCAAATGGTCACTGACTCCCTGCGCTACTGGGCCAGCGAGATGCACGTCGACGGTTTCCGCTTCGACCTAGCGACCATTCTTGGCCGCTACCACGATGGTTTTGACGAGCGCCACAGCTTCCTGGTCGCCTGCCGTCAGGACCCGGTGCTGCGTCAGGTGAAAATGATCGCCGAACCCTGGGACTGCGGCCCCGGCGGTTATCAGGTCGGCAACTTTCCGCCGGGCTGGGTTGAGTGGAACGACAAATTCCGCGACACCGTGCGCGCGTTCTGGAAAGGCGACGACGCTCAGCTTGCCGATTTCGCCAGCCGCATGACTGCTTCCGGTGAGATGTTCAACCAGCGTGGGCGACGGCCGTATTCGTCGGTGAACTTCATCACCGCCCACGACGGTTTCACCCTCAACGATCTGGTCTCGTATAACGACAAGCACAACGAAGCCAACGACGAGAACAACCAGGACGGCAGCAACAACAACCTGTCGTGGAACCACGGCGTCGAAGGTCCGACCGACGATCCGGAAATCAACGCCCTGCGCCACCGGCAGATGCGCAATTTCTTTGCCACTCTGCTGCTGGCCCAAGGTACGCCGATGATCGTTGCCGGTGATGAATTCGCCCGCACCCAGGACGGCAACAACAACGCCTATTGCCAGGACAGCGAAATCGGTTGGGTCAATTGGGATCTGAGCGAGGACGGCAAGGCGCTGCTGAAATTCGTCAAGCGCCTGATCAAGCTGCGTCTGACTTATCCGATCCTGCGTCGTGGGCGCTTCCTGGTCGGCGAGTACAACGAAGACATCGGCGTCAAAGACGTAACCTGGCTGGCCCCGGACGCCACCGAAATGACCACCGAGCACTGGCACGACGCGCACAACCGCTGCCTGGGCATGCTGCTCGATGGTCGCGCGCAGGAAACCGGCATCCGTCGCAAAGGTGCCGATGCGACCCTGCTGCTGGTGGTCAATGCGTACCACGACATCGTCAACTTCACCCTGCCGGAAGTACCGGATGGTGGCTTCTGGACCTGCATGATCGACACCAATCAGCCGGCGATTCGCGGCCAGGAACGCTTCGACTTCGGCCATGAGTATTCGGTGACCGGACGTTCGCTGCTGTTGTTCGAACTGCAACGCGACGAAGAAGAATGATATGGACTTTCAACATTATCTGGCCCGCCGTCCGCCAGATTACGCCGACACCCATGCCCTAGGCCGTTGCCTGCGGGCAATGGTCGAGGCCGGCCTCGACCGCTTGCCGTTGCCCGGCAGCGGTCACACCCTGGAGCGTTTTCAGCGTCTTGCGGAAGTCGGCGGGCACGATTTAGGCCTGTGCAAACTCTACGAAGGCCATACGGACGCGCTGGCGATCATTGAGCAATTGGGCGGCACGCCAACGCCGGGCAGCACGTGGGGCATGTGGGCGGCCGAACCGCCACAGGCGCGGGTGAAAGTCACGCCGTCGGGGCACATGGTGACGCTGAACGGGCGCAAGGCCTGGTGCTCTGGTGCGGCGGTGCTCAGCCACGCCTTGCTCACGGCGTGGGATGCGGACGGTCAGCAGCAACTGGTGGCAGTCGCGCTTGATCAGCCTGGCGTGACCATCACCGATCAAGGCTGGCAGGCCGTGGGCATGGCGGCGACTGGCAGCGTTGAGGTGCTGTTCGATAACGCTGAAGCTCAGGCCATCGGCAACCCCGGCGATTACCTGCAACGGCCGGGTTTCTGGCAAGGCGGGATCGGTATCGCGGCTTGCTGGTATGGCGCTTCGCGGCAGATCGCCGAAGGGCTGCGTCAGCATTGCGCGCACCGCGATGAACCGCATGCCCTCGCCCACCTCGGTGCGACTGACACCGCACTGCAAGCGGCGGCCGATGTGCTGCGCTTCAGCGCATTGCAAATCGACGCGCAGCCCGAGGCCGACGCTGAACTGCTCGCCCGACGCGCCCGCGCCGTGGTCGAACAGTCTGCCGAACAGGTCATGCGTGAAGTCGGTCGCGCACTGGGTGCCGGGCCGTTTTGTCAGGATCGGCATTTCGCGCGATTGAGTGCCGACTTGCCGGTGTTCCTGCGCCAGAGTCACGCCGAACGCGACCTTGCTGCACTGGGCCAGCAGATTGCTGGTCAGTCCTGCGAGGTCTGGGCGCTATGAAGGACAACCCGATCGTCGGCCACGGCACTTCGCTGCAGCAATGGCAGGCTTCGCGGCGTCTGGCCGAGCTGCCCGCCATCGATATTCTTGAACTGGTACCGCTGGGCTCGCGAGCGGTGATCATCGCGCCGCACCCGGATGACGAAGTGCTCGGTTGCGGCGGCATCATGCAATTGCTGGCAGCGGCCGGACGGCCGTTGCAGTTGATCTCGGTCACCGATGGCAGCGCCAGTCACCCCGGTTCGCAACGCTGGACAGTCGAGCGTTTGAGCGTGGTGCGACCGCAAGAATCCGCCGAAGCCCTGCGTCGTCTAGGTCTGCCGATGCACAGCCTGAAATGGCTGCGCGGCGGTTTTACCGACACGCAAGTGGCGGCTCAGGAAACCGAGTTGAGCGAATTCATCGCCGGCTATCTGCATGCCAGCGACGTAGTCTTCACGACCTGGCGTCAGGACGGCCACAGCGATCATGAGGCTGTCGGCCGTGCCAGTGTCGAAGCGGCGCGACGCGTCGGTGCGACCTGCCATGAACTTCCGGTCTGGACCTGGCACTGGGCAACCCCGGAAGACGCTTCGGTGCCATGGGAGCGGGCGCGCAAGATTCTCCTTTCACCGACGCACATCGCACGTAAACGCCACGCCGCGCACGCGTTCGCCAGCCAGTTGGAAGGCGACCGCGACGTCGGCCTCGGGCCAGTGCTCGCGCCCTATGTGCTCGATCGTTTGTTGCAACCTTTTGAAGTGGTGTTTCTGTGAGTGTCGATGACCGCTATTTCGACGGCCTGTTCGCCGGCAGTGACGACCCATGGGCGTTCCGCCAGCGCTGGTACGAGCAGCGCAAACGCGCGATCACCCTCGCTGCCCTGCCCCGTCCCCGCTACCGGTCCGTCTTTGAGCCAGGTTGCGCCAACGGCGAACTGAGTGCAGAACTGGCTCCGCGTTGCGGCCGCCTGCTGTGTTGCGATACCGCAAGCGCGGCGGTGCAGCTCGCACGTACTCGCTTGAGCGTGTTCGAGCATGCCGAAGTCCGCCAGGGACGCCTGCCGGCTGACTGGCCGGAGGAAAAATTCGACCTGATCGTCTTCAGCGAAATCGGCTACTACCTCGACGAGCAGGATCTGACAGAAGTGATCCGCCGGATCAGCGAATCGCTGACGGCTGACGGCCAATTGCTGGCCTGTCACTGGCGCCCGCCGATCGAGGGTTGCCCGTTGAATGCACGTCAGGTCCACGATCAGATCCACGATCAACTGGCGTTGCCGCGTCTGGTGCTGCATCAGGAAGCGGATTTCATTCTCGAATTGTGGAGCCGTGAGCCACGCTCGGTGGCTGCCCTGGAGGGCTTGCGTTGATCGGTATCGTGATTCCGGCGCATAACGAAGAGGCGCTGCTTGATGAATGTCTGCGGGCCGCCTTGCGTGCCAGCCAGCATGGACAATTGGCCGGCGAGCCAGTGGAAATTCTCGTGGTGCTCGACAGCTGCAGCGATGGCTCGGCACAGATCGTCAGCGCTTATCCGGTGCTGAGCCTGCAGATCGATGCGCGCAACGTTGGCGAAGCCCGCGCCGCCGGTGCGCGCCTGCTGCTCGAGCGCGGTGCACGCTGGATCGCTTGCACCGATGCCGACAGCCGCGTTGCCGATGACTGGCTGGCGGCGCAACTGGGCCTGGAAGCAGATGCCGTGTGCGGTACGGTCACCGTCGAGCACTGGCATGAATCCATCGATGAAGCGGCGCAAATTCGCTATCACCGTCATTACCAGGCCCGCGATGGCCATCGCCATATTCACGGTGCCAACCTCGGCGTCAGTGCCGAGGCCTATCGCCTGGCCGGCGGCTTCAAACCGCTGACCTGTGATGAGGACGTGCAACTGGTTCGTGCGCTGGAACGCAGCGGCGCCAATATTGCCTGGAGTCACCGTCCGCAGGTGCACACCAGCGCCCGTCTCGACAGTCGGGCCAAGGGCGGATTCGGTGACTTCCTGCGCAATCTGGCACAGCTGGAATAAAAAAATACGTATCAGATTGATCTGTGACGCGACGAATGCCGAGTCTTGAGCAATACTCTGCCTGGCAGTAATCCAAGGGTTGGAGCACTGCACCGTTGCTATTCATTTGCCTTCACGGGCCGCGACAGCCTCGGCTGCTCACGACTGAGGGCGAGACACCACAAGGACGTCGCACTCATGAAACCGTCATTGCTCAACGAACACGGCCTGCCAGCCCAGATCTGGAACAGCGCGCCGCAGCTCGACAATATTCCCGTCATCAACACCCACAGTCTGGTTCCCGCCGGCGCCCGCGCCGTGGTGATCGCCCCGCATCCGGGCGATGAAGTCGTCACCTGCGGCGGCTTGCTGCAGCTGCTGTCCAGCCTCGGTCATCCTCTGCAATTGCTCTCGATTACTGACGGCAGCGCCAGCCACCCCGGCTCGCGGCAATGGTCGGAGCAACGCCTGAGCGTATTCCGCCCGCAGGAAAGCGTCGAAGCCCTGCGCCGTCTCGGCCTGCCCATGCACAGCCTGAAATGGGTGCGCGGCGGTTTTACCGACAACGCGCTGAGCGATCAGCAAAGCCAACTGACCGAATTCATCGGGCGTTACCTGCGCCCGGGCGACGTAGTGTTCAGCACTTGGCGCAAGGATGGTCCAGCGGACCATGAAGTGGTCGGCCGGGCCAGTTTCGATGCGGCGCAGAAGGCCGGCGCGACCTATCACGATGTGCCAGTGTGGGCCTGGCACTGGCCGGAGCGCGAGCAGCAAATGATTCCCTGGGAGCGTGCGCGCAAGCTGCGTCTCGACACCTGGACAGTCGCGCGCAAGAGCCATGCCACCCACGCTTACGCCAGCCAGCTCAAAGGCGAACCGGCCATCGGCATCGCCCCGCTGCTGCCACCGGTGCTGCTGGAACGGATGCGCCTGCCGTATGAAATCGTCTTCTTCTGAACGCCAAAGACCTCTGACACCGTGAAACCCTGTGGGAGCTGGCTTGCCAGCGATAGCGGTGTATCAGGCAACAGAGATACTGCTGATTTGGCCCCATCGCTGGCAAGCCAGCTCCCACAGAGTCCTGTGTACGATCAAACATTTCTGTAAGGAACTGCCACCCCCTCAAACCAGTCGCATGAACAGGCATGGCCCAATTCAGAGGAGTGAACGTGTCCAGCGATCCCAAGCGTCAAGCGGTCGACGCGCCAGTCATTCATCGCCTGCGGGTACTCACGGTCAACACCCACAAGGGCTTCACCGCACTGAATCGGCGCTTCGTCCTCCCGGAGCTGCGCGAAGCGATGCGCAGTACCTCGGCCGATCTGGTATTTCTGCAGGAAGTGGTGGGTGAACACGAACGCCATTCGAGTCGCTACAACGACTGGCCGCAGACCTCGCAATACGAATTTCTTGCCGACAGTATGTGGAGCGATTTTGCCTACGGGCGCAATGCCGTTTATCCCGACGGTCATCATGGCAACGCGCTGCTGTCGAAATACCCGATTCGCGAATACCGCAACCTCGACGTCTCGATCACCGGCCCAGAACGGCGCGGGCTGTTGCACTGCATACTCGATGTGCCTGGACATGACGAGGTGCATGCGATCTGTGTGCATTTGAGTCTGCTGGAAAGCCATCGGCAATTGCAGTTGCAACTGCTCTGCCAGTTGCTCGAATCCCTGCCGGACGATGCGCCGGTGATCATCGCTGGCGATTTCAATGACTGGCAGTTGCAGGGCAACGCCGCCCTCGCCCGTCGCGATTATTTGCACGAGGCTTTCGAGCGCCATCATGGGCGCCCAGCGAAAACTTATCCGGCGCGGTTTCCCTTGTTGAGACTTGACCGGATCTATCTGCGCAATGCCAGCAGCCATAATCCAAAAATTCTCGGCAACAAACCGTGGACGCATCTTTCGGATCACTTGCCGTTAGCAGTTGAGGTGCACCTGTAGCTGCGTTTTTGACAGCAACTACATGGCATGTCCTTCCGGTAACTACCGGTAGGAATGACCTTTCGTCGGCGGCAAAAAACCGTCATATGAATACTTCGCAAGCGTTTTTCCATGCAAACAACCACTTAGTTATGTTCAGAAAAACAAACGCTTGCGAAGACTGATTTAAGCCCGCCATTCATCGCGCATTTTCTTGACGCGCAGGCGTCGCTCTTCTTATCTCTACCTTACTACCCCCGGAAACACTTACTGGGGCTGACCTTCCGGCACGCGCGAAATCGAGCAGCCGCGGTTCGCCCCGCTCTATTCGGTCGCCCCTCGTTCGGGGTAGGAGAGACGCCAGACCCGAGATGACGCATGCGCTTGCAAGGTAGACCCCCATGAAAACTTCACTGACCCCACACGAACTGAAAATCACCCTTTGCACAGTGTCAGGTTCGCTGTTGCTGTGCTCGTCCATGGAGGCGCATGCGGAGTCTGCGGCGGATGAATCCACGTGGTATCGCGCCGACGTGCCGGTGATGACCTTGCCGGTGACCGTGATAACGCCCGGGCCGCTGCCGCTGAGTCACCAGAGTTCGCGCCTGATCACTGAAGATCTTGCGCCCTCCGCATGGGATGAGCTGTACGGCAAAAGCGCCCGGCGCGCGCAGACTGATGCGCTGTCCTCCGGTTATGCGATGCCCGGCGGCGAGTACAAAGGCCCGGCGGTGGTTACGCTGAAAAGCGGTAATGGCGCTACCCAGACCGTTGGCCTGATCGGCGGCGACAATCAGATTCAGGTGAGTGCCGATGGCGTACTGACCCGACGCACCCTCTCCGCCCCAAACACTGGCCGCTTGAATTTGCAAGGCCAGAACCTGGGCGCCTATTACAGCCTGATCGGCGCGCAGGGCTGGCACGTAGACGTCTCAGCCAGCGGCGGTCGGGTCAGCGGTTTCAGTCTCACTGCTCAAGGTAACCGTCAGGCCACCGAAGGCAGTGCAATGACATTTTCGGTCGAGGGCGGTTATCCGATCGGCCTGAGCGAGAACTGGGTGGTTGAACCGCAGGCGCAATTGATCAACCAGCGGATCAGCCTTGATGCGCCTTATGCCGGCTCGGGCAACGCCGCTTCGTCCGACCTGAGCGCGTGGAGCGGCCGCGTCGGTGCACGGTTGAAAGGCAGTTATGACTTGAATGGCTTACCGGTGGAACCCTACGTGCGCACCAACCTTTGGCACACGGTCTACACCGGCAGCACGGTGACGCTGGATCAGGTCGACAAGATCAGCAGCAGCCGCAAGTCTTCAACCGTGGAATTGGGTCTGGGACTGGTGGCGCGGGTCACGCCGGCAGTGAGCCTGTACATGAGCGCCGATTACAGCAGCGATGTGGATGACAATGATCTGAACGGGATCATCGGCAGCCTCGGGGTGCGGATGCGCTGGTGATCTCCAGACTACCGAAAATCCTGTGGGAGCTGGCTTGCCAGCGATGGCGGCGTGTCAGTCAACAAAAATGCTGAATGTGACAGCCTCATCGCGGGCAAGCCCGCTCCCACAGTTTTACTGTTCCTGGATCAGCCCTGCGGCTTGAGAATCAACACCGCCAACGGCGGCAGATTCAGCTCCAGCGACAACGATTGACCATGACTCGGTACCTCATCGGTCAATGCCCCGCCGCCATTACCGTAGTTTGAGCCGGCATAAATGTCCGCGTCGCTGTTGAACAGTTCGGTCCAGCGCCCGGCGAACGGCACACCGACGCGATACGACTGGCGCGGTACCGGCGTGAAGTTGGCAACGACCAAAACCGGCGAGCCATCCTTGCTCCAGCGCAACCACGCGTAAACGCTGTTGATCGCATCATCGCCAATCAACCATTGGAAGCCCTGCGGCGCATCATCCTGATCGTGCAACGCCGGCTCTTCGCGATACAGGCGGTTGAGATCGCCAACCAGTTTCTGCACGCCTTTGTGCTCGGAATACTGCAACAGGTACCAGTCCAGTTGCTGATCGTGGTTCCACTCGCGCCACTGGCCAAATTCGCAGCCCATGAACAACAGCTTCTTGCCCGGATGAGTCCACATGAAGCTCAGATAGGCGCGCAGGTTGGCGAACTTCTGCCAGCGATCGCCGGGCATCTTGTCGATCAGCGAGTGCTTGCCGTGCACCACTTCGTCGTGGGAGATCGGCAGGATGAAACGCTCCGACCAAGCATAGACCAGACCAAAACTCAGCTCATTGTGGTGATGGGCGCGGTACACCGGATCCTGCTGGATGTAGTGCAGCGAGTCGTGCATCCAGCCCATGTTCCATTTGTAGGAGAACCCGAGGCCGCCCTGCTGGGTGCTTTGGCTAACGCCCGGCCACGCAGTGGATTCTTCGGCGATCACCAGCGCACCCGGCGCTTCCAGTTCAACCACGTCGTTCAAATGACGCAGAAAGTCGATAGCCTCGAGGTTCTCCCGACCGCCGTGGCGGTTCGGCACCCATTCGCCAGCCTTGCGCGAATAGTCGCGATACAGCATCGACGCCACGGCATCGACACGCAGGCCATCGATATGGAAGTGTTTCAGCCAGTGCAGCGCCGAGGCCAGCATGTAACCGTGCACTTCGGTGCGACCAAGGTTGTAGATCAGCGTGTCCCAATCCTGATGGAAGCCTTCCAGCGGATTGCCGTACTCGTACAGCGCGGTGCCGTCGAACTGGGCCAGGCCGTGGGTATCGGTGGGGAAATGCGCCGGCACCCAGTCGAGGATCACGCCGATGTCGGCCTGGTGACAGGCGTTGACGAACGCGGCGAACTGATCCGGCGTGCCGTAACGCGCGCTCGGCGCGAACTGCGAGAGCAATTGATAGCCCCAGGAACCACCGAACGGGTGCTCCATGATCGGCATCAGTTCGATGTGGGTGAAGCCCAGCTCTTTGACATAAGGAATCAGCCGCTCGGCCAGTTCCGGCCAGGTGTACTGGCGCGCAACCTCGCCGAGATCATCCAGCTCGCACTGCCACGAGCCGGCGTGCAACTCGTAGATCGACAGAGGCTTGGAGCGCTGCTGGCGATTCTGACGGGAATTCATCCACTCGTGATCCTGCCAGTCGATTTGCAACGGCGAGGCGACTTTCGAGGCGGTGTCCGGTGGCAGGCTGGTGGCCAGCGCCATCGGGTCGGCCTTGAGCGGCAGAATCCCGTGAGCGCCGAGGATTTCGTACTTGTACAACTCCCCCGCTTGCAGGCGAGGAATGAACAACTCCCACACGCCCGAAGGATGGCGCAGCCGCATTGGGTGACGACGACCGTCCCAGACGTTGAAATCGCCGACCACCGACACACGGCGGGCATTCGGCGCCCACACGGCAAAGCGCACGCCGTCAACGCCATCAACGGTTTTCAGCTGTGCACCGAGGCAAGCGCTGAGGTCACGGTGATTGCCTTCGGCGAACAGATACAAATCCATTTCGCCCAGCAGCTGGCCAAAGCTGTACGGATCTTCGGCAACCTGCTCGCCACCGGCCCAGCGCGTGCGCAACAGGTACGGTCGGGCCTGATCGAAATGGCCGACAAACAGCCCCGGCGTCTCGGTCATCTCCAGCGGGCCAAGCTCTTCGCCGCTGTCCTTGTCCAGCACCGCGACACTCAGCGCACCGGGCAGATAAGCGCGGATGAACTGCCCACCAGCGCCATCGCCGTGCGGGCCGAGAATGGAAAACGGGTCCTGATGTTCAGCGCGCACCAAAGCATCGATGTCGCGCGCCGAGGGTAACAATGCTTCCTTTACCACACCCTGTTCCTTGTTCGAGAAACTCATGACTACTCTCCACCAAGATCGGAAAAGGGTTTAAGCCCTGTCAATAATCCATACAAGCCGTGCAATGGCACGGGCAGCCACGTTGGGCGGTTTTCCGCCTCGTAGGCCACTTCATAAGCGGCTTTTTCCAGGCCGAACAACGCCAGCGCGGCGTCGGCACCCTGAGGATCCTGCCAGGCATGCTCAAGACTAGCTGCTGCCTCGCGGTATGCCTGGACAAATGCCTCGCGTGCTTCGCGCAGATAACGCTCGGCGACACGTTTACGCGCCGCTTCGGCTTCGACGCTGTTGTCGACGTTGTGCACATTGATGGTCATCGCCGCTGCGTAATCGAACGAACGCAGTACACCGCTGACATCCTTGTACGGGCTGTGCTTGCCGCGACGCTCACTCAACGGCCGCGCCGGTTCGCCCTCGAAGTCAATCAAGTAGGCATCGCCCTTGATCACCAGCACCTGACCCAAATGCAAGTCGCCATGCACCCGGATGCGCAAGCCGCCAGTGGCTTTCTTCGCCAGGTCCTGCACATGGGCAAGAATGGTTTTCTTCTCGTCGAGCAGACGCTTGACCAGTTTCTGGTCCGCCGCGTTCAACTCGCCTTGATGCTGCTTGAGCAGTTTCAAGGCATGTTCGACCTGGGCGGTGACATCCTTGGCCGTCGCGGCCATGTCCTTGCTCGAGGACACTTGCGGCGCGAAGTCGGCGTTGTCGGTTGGCGCAGCGAGCACCTGATGCATCTCGCCCAGACGCTGGCCGAGCATGCCGGCGAAGTCCTTCAGCTCGCCGAGCGCGTTGTAATGCTGCTCCTGTTCGGACATGGCGTCGGCCAGTTCATCGCGCAGCGCCCGTTCCAGGTTGTTCTGCGTCCATTCCCATGCGTCGCCCTGATTGCTCAGGTAACCCTGGGCGATCATCAGGAGGTTGTCTTCACCCTGCGCGTCGCGGCGAATCACCGAACCGAGCAGTGGAGAGATATTGGCAAACCCGGCCTCGGTCAGGTAAGCGCTCATCTCCAGTTCCGGGTGTACGCCAGAAGCGACTTTGCGTATCAGCTTAAGCACCAGGCTGTTGCCGACAACCACGGAGCTGTTCGATTGCTCGGCCGACAGGTAGCGCACATCCGACTCGGCGCCGAGGCCGAGTTTTTCCAGATGATCTGTCTGTTCGAAGCGGATTTCGCCTTCGATCGATTCCAGTACGGTGTTGTTCTGCATGCCTTGCAGAACGGCGCGGACGAAAGTCTCCAGGCTGAACGCATCGGTAATCAGACCGACCTGACGCACACGGCGTACACGCGATAGCGCCAATTGCTGCGGCAACGGCGGGCCGACATGGTCTTCGGCAATGAAGCCGAACGGCAGTTGATAACGGTTGGTCTGGCCACCGCTGGTGACTTCGATTTCGCTGAGCAGCACTGGATGCTGGACGTCGCCGAAGCGCACGCCGTAAGCCAGATTGACCTTTTCGATCGCCGCGTCCTTGCCGGCGAACCAGCGACGGTTCTGCAGCCAGCTCGGCAGAATGCTTTGCTCCAGCGTCGTACGCGACGGCGCTTCGAGCAGCTCTTCCATGCGTTTTTTCAGTACCAGCGTGGTGAAGTCCGGCAGGCTCTGCGCCGGCTCGACGTGCCAGCTCGGCATCTGGTTTTCCGCCGCCAGTGCGAACCAATAGAAGCCATAGGGCGCCAGGGTCAGAAGGAAATTCAACTGACCGATCGGCGGGAACGCGTTACCGCCGAGCATTTCCACCGGCACCATGCCGACGTACGCCGACAGATCCAGCTCCACTGCTTGCGCACTTCGCGAGACGTTGGCCACGCACAGGATGATTTCGTGCTTGCCATCGACATCGGTGTATTCGCGGGTATAAGCCAGCACGCGACGGTTGGCCGGCGAGAGCATTTTCAACGTGCCACGGCCGAACGCTTTCGACTGCTTGCGCACGGCCAGCAGGCGCCGCGTCCAGTTCAACAGCGAATGCGGATCGCCGGACTGGGTTTCGACGTTGACCGACTGATAGCCATACTGCGGGTCCATGATCGGCGGCAGTACCAGACTGGCCGGATCGGCGCGGGAGAAACCGCCGTTGCGGTCGATCGACCACTGCATCGGCGTACGCACGCCATCACGGTCGCCGAGGTAAATGTTGTCGCCCATACCGATTTCGTCGCCGTAATACAGGGTCGGCGTGCCAGGCATCGACAGCAGCAGGCTGTTGAGCAGTTCGATGCGGCGACGATCGCGTTCCATCAACGGTGCGAGACGACGGCGAATACCGAGGTTGATCCGTGCGCGACGGTCAGCGGCGTAGTAGTTCCACAGGTAATCGCGTTCACGATCGGTGACCATTTCCAGGGTCAGCTCATCGTGGTTGCGCAGAAAAATCGCCCACTGGCAGTTCGCTGGGATTTCCGGGGTCTGACGGAGAATGTCGGTAATCGGGAAGCGATCTTCCTGAGCCAACGCCATGTACATGCGCGGCATCAGCGGGAAGTGGAACGCCATGTGGCATTCGTCGCCATTCACCCCGGCAGCATCGGTGTCGCCGAAGTACAGCTGGGTGTCTTCCGGCCACTGATTGGCCTCGGCCAGCAGCATGCGGTCGGGATAGTTGGCGTCGATCTCGGCACGGATCTGCTTGAGGACGTCGTGAGTCTCCGGCAGGTTTTCGTTGTTGGTGCCGTCGCGCTCGATCAGGTACGGAATCGCGTCGAGGCGCAGGCCGTCGATGCCCATGTCCAGCCAGTAACGCATCACCGACAACACGGCTTTCATCACTTGCGGGTTGTCGAAGTTCAGATCCGGCTGGTGCGAGTAGAAGCGGTGCCAGAAGTACTGACCGGCGACCGGATCCCAAGTCCAGTTGGATTTTTCGGTGTCGAGGAAGATGATCCGCGTGCCGTCGTATTTCTGGTCGTCATCGGACCAGACGTAGAAATCTCGCGCCGCCGAACCGGGCTTGGCCTTGCGCGCACGCTGGAACCATGGGTGCTGGTCAGACGTGTGGTTGATGACCAGCTCGGTGATCACCCGCAGCCCGCGCTTGTGCGCCTCGGCAATGAAGCGCTTGGCGTCGGCCATGGTTCCGTAGTCGCTGTGCACGCCACGGTATTCGGCGATGTCGTAACCGTCGTCGCGACGTGGCGAGGGATAGAACGGCAGTAGCCAGATGGTGTTGACGCCGAGGTCGGCAATGTAATCGAGTTTGGCGATAAGCCCGGGAAAGTCGCCGATCCCGTCATTGTTGGAGTCGAAAAACGATTTGACGTGAACCTGATAGATCACCGCGTCCTTGTACCAGAGCGGGTCTTTGATGAAGGCGGCTGCCTTGGGTTTCTTCGCCATGTGGAACTCCTGAAAAATTCTCTGATACACCGAGGGACTCGCAATGGTGAGCCCCTGTGGCGAGGGGATTTATCCCCGTTCGGCTGCGCAGCAGTCGCAAATTGTTAACGCGGTGCAGCTTGAAAAAAGGGGCCGCTGCGCGCCCCAACGGGGATAAATCCCCTCGCCACGGAGGCGGTGCAAATGTTACGAAGCTGAAATCCGCCAAATCCCGAACGGCTGATACGCCGGGTCGATGCGCATGAACTGATATTTGCCGTGCCAGTCCCAGCGGTGGCCGTTCATCAAATCTTCGCCATGGGTAGTCGCGTCGTCCGGCAGGCCCATTTCCCACAGCGGCAGTTCGAAATTCGCTTCCTGCACGTTATGCGGATCGAGGCTGACCGCGACCAGAATGAAATTGCTGCCATCGGCGCTGCGCTTGCCGAAGTACAGAATGTTGTCGTTCCAGGCGTTGTAGATTTTTAGCCCCAGATGCGTGTGCAGCGCCGGATTCTGCCGGCGGATGCGGTTGAGCTGGGCGATCTCGGCGATGATGTTGCCGGGCGCGGTGAAATCGCGGACGCGGATTTCGTACTTCTCCGAATCCAGGTATTCCTCTTTGCCCGGCACCGGCGCCGATTCGCACAATTCGAAGCCGGAATACATGCCCCACAGACCCGAGCCCATCGTTGCCAATGCAGCACGGATGAGGAAACCGGGACGCCCCGACTCATGCAAAAACGCCGGGTTGATGTCCGGGGTATTGACGAAGAAATTCGGCCGGTAGCATTCGCGCCACGGCGACTGATTCAGCTCGGTGAAATATTCCGCCAGCTCGGCCTTGGTGTTGCGCCAGGTGAAATAGGTGTAGCTCTGCGAATACCCGACCTTGCCCAGACGCGCCATCATCGCCGGCGTGGTGAAGGCCTCAGCGAGGAAAATCACTTCCGGATACAGCGTGCGCACGTCGGCGATCAGCCATTGCCAGAACGGCAGCGGCTTGGTGTGCGGGTTGTCGACGCGAAAGATTTTCACGCCTTCCTTGACCCAGCCGACGACGATGTCACGCAACTCGACCCACAGGCTCGGAATCGCATCCGGCGCGTAAAAATCGACATTGACGATGTCCTGGTATTTCTTCGGCGGGTTCTCGGCGTATTTGATCGTGCCGTCCGGGCGCCAGTTGAACCAGCCCGGATGCTCCTTGAGCCACGGATGGTCCTGGGAGCACTGAATGGCGAAATCGAGAGCGATTTCCAGGCCATGATCGGCTGCCGCAGCCACCAGGCGGCGGAAATCTTCACGGGTGCCGAGCTGCGAGTGAATCGCCTCGTGACCACCCTCCTCGCTGCCGATCGCGTACGGACTGCCGGGATCATCCGGGCCGGCCGTCAGGGAATTGTTGCGGCCCTTGCGGTGGGCGCGGCCGATGGGGTGAATCGGCGTGAAATACAGCACGTCGAAACCCATGTCCTGAATCATCGGCAGACGCGAGTGCACGTCGTTAAAGGTGCCGTGACGCTGGGGATCGTCGGTGATCGAGCGCGGAAACAGCTCATACCAACTGGCGAACTCGGCGAGTTCGCGCTCGACGTCCATGGGGAATTCGGCGCTGATGCTGAGGTAGGCGCGATGATCGGCCTGGGCCATCAGCTCGGCACTGCGCGAGTGCAGAAACAACGCGACCTGTTCGGTTTCGAGCAGGCCGGACAGTTCGTGGTGCAGCGCGGCGAGCTGCTCGCTGAGCTGACCTTCGCTGCGTTCGGCGGCCTGTTGCACCATCGTCCGGCCTTCCTGCAGTTCCAGAGAAACCGGCACCGCCGCGCTGTGCTTCTTTTCCAGTTCGTACTGGAAGCTGGCGAAATGATCGATCCACGCTTCGATGCAATACAGGTAGCGGCCCTGTTCCTCGGGGCGGAACTGGCCTTGCCAGGTGTTGTTGCCCTGATCGGACATGACCTCGGTTTGCCAGGTTTCCTGGCCTTCCTCGCGCCAGCGAATGCGCACGGCGAGCTTGTCATGGCCGTCGGCAAACACCTTGCTAGTCACCACCACTTCGCGCCCGGCAATCGATTTGGCGGCGAACTGGCCGCCGTCGAGAGTCGGCATGGTGTTTTCGATGACGATGCGTGGCAGTAGCAACGCCTGCGACAGCGGCATGTGCGGGTTGTAACTCAGCTCTGAAGGTCTTTCAGCAGTCATTGAGCATCTCTCCTTAACGCCCCAAGGACGCTCTTGTGCCGGAACAGTATTCGCGACAAAGCGCCGGCCCTGTCATGAACTCACCTAGGTTCCGAGCAACCGGCGCGGGGAAAAGTTCAGATGAAATTAACAAGACAAACCTGCGGATCGAATTTGTCGTCGCCGGGTCAACTCACTTAAGCACGTCCCACGCCATGTGCCATACGGAGGTCACCTGATGAGCATCCCGATCCCGGCGGAAACGCCCGATCCGAACATCGACAAACCCACGCTGCCGGAGACTGAGCCGCCGGCGGTTCCGGAACAAGAGCCGCCCGGCACCACGCCACCACCGAAAGAAGAGCCACCGAGCACGATGCCGCCGGTCATCGTCTGAGCCCTGATCGTTCCCATGCTCCGCGTGGGAATGCAGCCCGGGACGCTCTGCGTCCCATCCAGAGCCGAACGCGGAGCGTACGTTGAGGCATTCCCACGCGGAGCGTGGGAACGATCATCAGTTGGCGCTGAGTCAGAGGTGGTCGTTCTTGTCGACGTCCTTTTCGAACATTCTCACCACGTACGGCATCACACTGAAAATCGCCAACGCCAGAATGGTACTGAGCAACGCCGTCGCTTCCTTGCCCAGCCCCGCTGCCACGCCGATCGCCGCCGTCATCCATAACCCTGCCGCCGTGGTCAGGCCTTTGACGTGAGCTTCGTCGCCCTGCTGATTTTTCAGAATGGTCCCGGCGCCGAGAAAGCCGATCCCGGCAATCACACCCTGCAGCACGCGACTCATCGCATCGGATTCCGCCCCCGAGGTCTGTGGCACCAATACAAACAACGCCGCGCCCAGCGCCACCAGCATGTGCGTGCGCACGCCCGCTGCCTTGCCTTTATGTTCGCGCTCGAAACCAAGAATCCCACCGAGAATCGCCGCCATCACCAGACGTACGGTGATCCGGGTCATTTGCGAAGCGTCGCCGATGTCGGCAAATTCGGCTTGCATCGTGGCCCACACTTCATCCCACCAGTCTTCCATCGTGCCTCCCTTGTTATTGGCTTGATAAGCGATGGACAACAGCGACCATTAATCGGTTGCGCAGAACGAACGGCGCGCTGCGCTTCCTAATATGCAGACCCAACCGGAAAAAAGGACTGCCGCCATGCCCGTTCGAATCGATGAATCCAACCCCGAGCAGAAAGTGTGTTTTTTCACCGTCGAACATGGCGAGGAAATCCGCATCTGCGACACCCTGGAAGTCATGACCGATCGCGACAAAGCCATGTCGTACGTGGACATCGAAGGCAAACGCACCTACATCACCGAAGCAGAAGCGGATGCCTTGACCGTGGCCGGGGCCAAGGACGGGCGCAAACATCTGAAGGCCGATGACAGTGATTCGGTGGTTTGATTGATCTCGATCAACACCCGACGCAGACGCCTGCAATAGGCGTCTGCGCCTTGCCTGGCAGGTTGCTTCAAGTTGTCCCAGGCATTGCGCCAAACTTCATCTGATCCGCTTTTTATTGCCAAACCTGAGTCTGTTCTGCAAACAGATCGGCGCTCATAGTGCATCGGCCTGATGGAGGCTGATGAGCGAACGAACATGAGCGAGCAAATCCCCGTCCGAACCGTAGAAGCATCGCCAACGATAAAAAGCGTACCCGCGCGCCCACTGAAGGCGACTGCCGGATCCACCGACAAGCAGATCCACACTCGCAGTTTCACCGGACTGTTCCGCAACCTGCGTATGAGCGGTGCCGGACTTCTGTTTGTGCTGTTCTTCGGCACCGTGTGGCTTAACTGGGGCGGTCGGCAGGCGGTACTGTGGGATCTGGCGGAAAGCAAATTCCACATCTTTGGCGCGACGTTCTGGCCGCAGGATTTCATTCTACTTTCGGCGCTGTTGATCATTGCCGCGTTCGGACTCTTCGCCATCACCGTGTTTGCCGGTCGCGTCTGGTGCGGTTACACCTGCCCGCAGAGTTCGTGGACGTGGATCTTCATGTGGTGCGAGAAGGTCACCGAAGGCGAGCGCAACCAGCGCATCAAACTGCAAGCCGCCCCCTGGAGCCTGAACAAACTGGCACGCCGCGCCGCCAAGCACACCTTGTGGCTGGCAATCAGCGTGATCACCGGCCTGACCTTCGTCGGCTACTTCACCCCGATCCGGCCGCTGGCCGAAGAACTGCTGACCCTGCAGATCGGTGGCATCAGTTTGTTCTGGGTGCTGTTTTTCGCCGCCGCCACCTACATCAACGCCGGTTGGCTGCGTGAGGCCGTGTGCATGCACATGTGCCCGTATGCGCGGTTCCAGAGTGTGATGTTCGACAAGGACACGCTGACCATTGCGTATGATGCCGCCCGGGGCGAAAACCGGGGTCCGCGCAAGCGTGACGTGCGCCCGGTCGAAGCCGGCCTGGGCGATTGCATCGACTGCCAATTGTGCGTGCAGGTCTGCCCGACTGGCATCGATATCCGCGATGGTTTGCAAATGGAATGCATCGGCTGCGCAGCCTGCATCGATGCTTGTGATTCGATCATGGACAAAATGCATTACCCGCGCGGCCTGATCCGCTACAGTTCCGAGCGCGAATTACAGGGTGGCAAAACGCATCTGCTGCGCCCGCGTCTGATTGGCTATACGGCGGTGCTGCTGGTGATGATCGGCGCGTTGGCGTTGGCATTGATCGAGCGGCCGATGGTGTCGCTGGATGTGACCAAGGATCGCGGCTTGTTTCGCGAGAATGCGCAGGGGCAGATCGAGAATATCTACTCGCTGAAAGTGATCAACAAGACACAGCAACGGCAGGAATACCGGTTGAGTCTGGTGGATGGCGACGGGTTTGAATTGCAGGGCAAAACGGCATTGAGCCTGGCGCCCGGGGAGATTGTCGATGTGCCGGTGTCGGTGGCGATGACCACCGAGCGCCCTACGAGCAGTTCGCAGACGTTGAGTTTCAGGGTTGAAGACAGTGACGAGCCGCAGGTATACAGCGTGGCGAAGAGCCGATTTGTGGCGCCGATGAATCGCTGATTGCCCTTAAACTGCGGTGCTTTCATTCGCGAGCAGGCTCGCTCCCACAGGAAATCGCGGTCGTTGTGGGAGCGAGCCTGCTCGCGAATGGAGGCGACGCGATTCCTTATAGACCCCATTCGGATCCACCATGAAACGCTACGAAAAATTCGCCGACGACATCGCTGAACTGATCCGCTCCGGCGTTCTCGGCCCCGGCCAGCGGGTGCCGTCGGTGCGCTATGCCAGCCAGACTTACGGGGTCAGTCCGTCGACAGTATTCCAGGCCTATTACCTGCTCGAACGTCGCGGTCTGATCCGCGCCCGGCCGCGTTCCGGTTACTTCGTCAACGCCCACACGCCGAGCGCCTTCTCCGAGCCGGTGATCAGCAGCCAGGTCAACGAATCCACCGAGGTTGACGTCAGCGAACTGGTGTTCTCGGTCCTCGATTCGATCAAAGACCCGAACACCGTACCCTTCGGCTCGGCCTTCCCCAGCCCGACGCTGTTCCCCCTGCAACGTCTGTCGCGTTCCTTGGCCAGCGCCGCGCGGGAGATGGATCCGCGCATGGTCGTCACCGACATGTCGCCGGGCAACCCCCAACTGCGTCGGCAGATTGCCTTGCGCTACATGGTCGGCGGGCTGATGCTGCCGATGGAAGAGCTACTGATCACCAACGGTGCCCTCGAAGCGCTGAACCTGTGCCTTCAAGCGGTGACCGAGCCCGGTGATCTGGTGGCCATCGAGGCTCCGGCGTTTTATGCCTGCCTGCAAGTGCTCGAGCGGCTGAAGCTCAAAGCCGTAGAAATCCCCGTGCATCCGCGTGACGGCATCGACCTCGGCGTGCTCGCGCAAACTCTGGAACGTCATCCGATCAAGGCCTGCTGGTGCATGACCAGTTTCCACAACCCGATGGGCGCGACCGTGCCCGAGGCGAAGAAACAGGAACTGGTCGAACTGCTGCGTCAGCATCAGGTGCCGTTGATCGAGGACGACGTCTACGCCGAACTCTACTACGGCCAGCACGCGCCAAAACCGGCCAAGGCCTTCGACACCGAAGGCCTGGTCATGCATTGCGGCTCGTTCGCCAAAAGTCTCGCGCCCGGTTATCGCATCGGCTGGGTGGCGGCCGGGCGTTTCGCGCAGAAGATCGAGCGACTGAAGCTGATGACCTCGCTGTGCGCTTCGATGCCGGCGCAAGCGGCGATTGCCGATTATCTGCAACACGGCGGCTACGATCGGCATCTGCGCAAACTGCGTTATGCCCTGGAAGAACAACAGAGCGCGATGCTCGCGGCGATTGCTCGGTATTTTCCGGCGCAGACCCGCGTCAGCCAGCCGGCGGGCGGCTATTTTCTATGGCTGGAATTGCCGGAGCAGATGGACTCGCTGAAATTGTTTCAAATGGCATTGGCACAAGGCATCAGCATCGCGCCGGGGCCGATCTTCTCGCCGACCCAGCGTTTCAGAAATTGCATTCGCTTGAATTACGGTAGCCCGTGGACCGAGGAATCGGAAAAGGCCATGGAGACTTTGGGGCGGATTGTGCGGTCGTTCTGAGGGATAGATGTTGTCTGGACTGACCCCTTCGCGAGCAGGCTCGCTCCCACATGGGGTCTGTATTCACAAATCAACTGTGGGAGCGAGCTTGCTCGCGAAGAGGCCGGTATTAACGACAAAAAGCTCAAAGCCCTACCGCCCACCCCCCAAATCCACAAACGTCCCGGTCGCATACGACGCCTTGTCCGACAGCAACCAGACAATCGCCTCCGCTACTTCATCCGGCCGCCCGCCGCGGGCCATGGGAATCGCCGATTCGAGCTTGCTGACCCGATCCGGGTCGCCGCTCAGGGCATGGAAGTCGGTATAGATGTAGCCCGGACGCACGGCATTCACGCGAATGCCCTCGCCCGCGACTTCTTTCGACAGACCGATGGTGAACGTATCGAGCGCCCCTTTGGACGCGGCGTAATCAACGTACTCGTTCGGCGAACCGAGGCGAGCCGCGACCGAGGAGACGTTGACGATGCTGCCGCCCTGCCCGCCGTGTTTGGGCGACATGCGCAGGATCGCGTGCTTGGCACAGAGGATCGGCGCCAGCACGTTGGTTTTCATGATTTTGAGGATGCGGAACTCGGACATTTCATCGACCCGCGACTTCTGCCCGACGGTGCCGGCATTGTTGACCAGCGCGGTAACCCGGCCCAGTTCATTGTCGACGCGCTGAAACATCGCGATCACTTCGTCTTCGATACTGACATCGGCGCGAACCGCGATGGCCTGGGCGCCCAAGGCTCGAACCTGCTCAAGCACGCTGTGGGCAGCCTGTTCATCCGACTGATAGTTGATGCAGATCCGGTAGCCTTGTCCGGCTGCCAACAATGCCGTGGCAGCGCCGATTCCGCGCCCGCCACCGGTGATGACAATGACTTTATCCATGCTGGCCTTCCCCCACGTGCACACGTAACAGTCGGGGGAAGAATAACTGCGATTGGCGGGTTTTGCATGTGGCGCCTATCCGGGCGCCTTCGCGAGCAAGCTCGCTCCCACAGGGTCTCTCAGACCACCGCCAGCCGTTGCCCACGCACGATGTCCTGCATGAAGCGCTCTGCCGGCATTGGGTGGCCGAGCAAATAGCCCTGCAGCGAATCACAGCCCAGTTTGGTCAGGAAATCCTGTTGCGCGCCGGTCTCGACACCTTCGGCGACAATTCGCAAATCCAGCGCCTGACCCAGCGCGACAATCGCCGAGACGATCGCCGCATCATCACTGTCGTGCTCCAGATCACGGACGAAACCGCGATCGATCTTCAGCTCGTTGGCCGGCAGGCGCTTGAGGTACATCAGGCTGGAGTAACCGGTGCCGAAGTCGTCGATCGACAGATCGACACCCATGTCCGACAACTCTTGCAGCACAGTCATGCTCGCATCGGCGTCGCTCATCGCCGTGGTTTCGGTGATTTCGAGCGTCAGGCTGTTGGCCGGCAGATGATGAGTCGCCAAGGCCTTGGCCACGCTTTGCACCAGCCCGGCATGGCAGAACTGCAAGGCGGAGAGGTTCACGGCGATGCGCCAGTCGGTGTAACCGAGCACGTACCATTCGCGCATCTGCCGGCAGGCTTCGTTGAGCACCCATTCGCCCATGGGAATGATCAGCCCGGTTTTCTCCGCCAGATCAATGAACTTGTCCGGCATCAACATGCCGTGCAGCGGATGCTTCCAGCGCAACAGTGCTTCGGCACCGACCGGACGGCCATTGGCGGCGTCGAATTTGGGCTGGTAATGCAGGCAGAACTGATTGTGCTCGATGGCCGCGCGCAGGTCCTGCAACAGTTGCAGTTGTTTGCGCGCGTTGGTGTTCATCGACGCATCGAAGAAGCTGTAGCCGTTCTTGCCGCCTCCCTTGGCGTGGTACATCGCGGCGTCGGCGTTCATCAGCAGCTCTTGGGCGTTGTCGCCGTTGCCCGGATACAGCGCGATGCCGACGCTGGCGGAAATCTGCAGGTCATGTTCGGCGACGCGGAAGGTGCGGCCGATCAGACCAACCTGACGCGCGGCCAGGCTCAAGGCGTCATTGGGCTCGCTTAAACGCACCAGCAGAACGAATTCATCGCCGCCGATTCGTGCGAGTGTGTCCTGGCTGCGCAAGTCTTCACGCAGACGAATACCGACCTCGCGCAGCAATTGGTCGCCCATGTGATGGCCGAACGCATCGTTGACCGGTTTGAAGCCGTCGAGGTCGATGAACATCAAGGCGAAGCAGCCGCCCTGCTCCTCAACCTTTTTGATCGCCTGATTGATACGGTCGTCGAGCAACATGCGGTTGGGCAGACTGGTCAGCGGATCGTGCAAGGCCAGTTGGGTGAGTTCGCGATTGGCCACGGTCAGTGAGTGCGCCAGATCGGCGGTGCGCGCTTCGAGGCGAGCGTCGAGAATCGAGGTCAACAAGGCGATCGACAGCACCGCCAGCGTGGTCACTACTACCAGACTATCGAGGCCGTTGCCCTTCAAGCCATTGAGCGTCGCGCCGCAGAAACTGCCGTCAGGAAACTGCGCAGCGGCCATGCCGGTGTAGTGCATGCCGACAATCGCCATGCCCATGATCACCGCCGCGCCAGCGCGAATCAGCCGCACATAGGGCGATTGCTGGCGCAGGCGAAAGGCAATCCACAACGCCGCTGCCGAAGCTCCGACTGCGATCAGCAGGGAGGCGCTGAACAGCGTAGGGTCGTAATCGATGCCGGGAGTCATGCGCAGCGCGGCCATGCCGGTGTAATGCATGGCGCTGATGCCTGACCCCATGATCAGTGCACCGAAGGCCAGTTGCGCCAGGGGCAGTTTCGGCTGGCTGACCAGCCATAAAGCAAAGCCGCAGGACAGCACCGCGATCAGCAGCGACAACGCGGTCAGGGCGAAGTCGTAACCCAGGTCGATCGGCAATTTGAAGGCGAGCATGCCGATGAAGTGCATTGACCAGACGCCAACGCCCATCGCAAACGCCCCGCCCGCCGTCCAGAAATGCACGGCCCGGCCTTTCGCCGTGGCGATGCGCCCGGTCAGGTCGAGCGCCGTGTAGGAAGCGAGGATCGCCACGCACAACGATATGAAAACCAGGGTGAAGGAGTAGCTGCCGATGAGCATGGAGGTTCTCGTGACAAGCCGAAACCGTACTGCTTCCATTCTCGGTCGGGCAAATGCGGCGATTGTACTGATTGCGCGGAAGAACGCACTGACAAAGTAACCAAATTGCCATCAAGCCGATGAAACGCTTGTTCGATCGTCCTACAAGGCTCTGCGGTGGGCTTTAAGCCACCTTCGGCAAGCGATCTCAAGCCGCCCACAAATCCCCTGTGGGAGCGTCCAGCCACCCATCATCATCCGAACGCGAATCCCTTGTGGGAGCGGGCTTGCTCGCGAAGGCGTCGGCACATTCAACATCTCCCTCGACTGACCCACCGCGTTCGCGAGCAAGCTCGCTCCCACAATTTTCAGCGTCCAGCCACCCTTCATCATTCGAACGCGAATCCCTTGTGGGAGCGGGCTTGCTCGCGAAGGCGTCGGCACATTCAACATCTCGCTCGACTGATCCACCGCTTTCGCGAGCAAGCTCGCTCCCACAATTTTCAGCGTCCAGCCACCCATCATCATTCGAACGCGAATCCCTTGTGGGAGCGGGCTTGCTCGCGAAGGCGTCGGCACATTCAACATCTCGCTCAACTGACCCACCGCTTTCGCGGGCAGGCTCGCTCCCTCAATTTTCAGCGTCCAGCCACCCATCATCATTCGAACGCGAATCCCTTGTGGGAGCGGGCTTGCTCGCGAAGGCGTCGGCACATTCAACATCTCGCTCGACTGATCCACCGCTTTCGCGAGCAAGCTCGCTCCCACAATGGATCGGGGGCAAATCAACGATCTCCAGTGCAACGCGAATCCCTGTGGGAGCGGGCTTGCTCGCGAAAGCGTCGGCACAAGCACCATCGAAGTTGCCTGGTCAACCGCTTTCGCAAGCAGGCGCGCTCCCTCAGGTTCAGCGGTTGTCGCTGACGTCGAGTTGGCCGTCCCAACCGCCGCCCAGTGCGGCGATCAGCTGCACACTGGCAATCAACCGGTTCTGCAGAATATTCAGCACGCTGCGCTCATTGCTCAGCGCCGTGGCCTGCACCACTACCACATCGATATAAGCGATCAGCCCGGCCTTGTACTGGTTTTCCGTCAGACGCAGGGAATCGCGGGCGGCGTCCAGCGCTTCCTGGCGCACCGCAGCTTCGTCTTCATACACCTTGAGCTGGACCAGGTAGTTTTCCACTTCGCGGAATCCATCGAGCACGGTCTGGCGGTAGCGGGCGACGGTTTCGTCATAGGCCGCTTCGCTGCGATCGACCTCGGCCGAACGAATGCCGCCGTCGAACAGCGGCAACGACAGCTGAGGGCCGACCGACCAGAAACGGTTCGGCAGACTGATCAAATTCTTTGACGTGCTACTGCTGTAGCCGCCGCTCAGACTGAGGGTCAGGTCCGGGTAATACGCGGCTTTCGCCACGCCGACATTGGCATTGGCGGCGATCACCGAGCGCTCGGCCGAAGCGATGTCGGGACGGCGCTCCAGCAATTGCGAAGGCAAGCTCAGCGGCACTTGCGGCAGCTTCGGGATGCTCTCGCTTTCGGCGATGCTGAAGTTCGCCGGTGCTTCGCCAGTGAGCACGGCGATGGCGTTTTCAAACTGGGCGCGCTGCCAGATCAGGTCGACCAGATCGGCCTGGGTGCTTTTCAACTGGGTTTGCGCCTGCGCCACCGCATCGCGCCCGGAAACCCCGGCGCGGTACTGGTTCTGGGTCATTTTCAGCGAACGCTCATAAGCAGCGACGGTGGCCTCAAGCAAACGCTTCTGCTGATCAATAACCCGCAGTTGCAGATAGTTCTGCACCAGCTCCGATTGCTGACTCAGACGCATCGCCGCCAGATCGGCAAAACTCGCCTGCGCGTTGGCCTCATCAGCCTCCAGCCCACGGCGCAGTTTGCCCCACACGTCCGCTTCCCAACTGACGCCCAGTTGCGCGGTGTAGGTATCACGAATACCGCTTGAGGAACTGCTCAGGCTCGAGCTGCTGCTGCCGGTGCCCTGACTGGAGCGGTTCTTGCCCAGACTCAGGTCGACACTGGGGTAAAACGCCCCGCGCGCACTGCGCACCAGCGCCTGCGCCTGGCGGAACTGCGCTTCGGACTGGGCAACGGTCTGGTTGGCGCTGTTGAGTTTCTCGATCAAGGCGTTTAGCTGTTGGTCGCCGTACAACTCCCACCAGGCGCCACGGGCCAGCGAGTCGCTGGGATTGGCCTGACGCCAGCCCTCGGCTTCCTTGAACTGAACGATTTCGGCAGTTTGCGGGCGCTGATAGTCCGGACCGACAGCGCAAGCGCTGAGCAGCGCTACGCACAGTGACAGGCTCAACAGGCGCGAGCCGCGCGCGGTGGCCAATTGGATAAGCGAACGGTCAGTCATAGCGGAGTTTCCAGAGCGGCATCAGTGCGCACGCCGCGCCATTTATTGAAACGATGGCGCAGCTTGTCGAGATAAAGGTAAACCACCGGGGTGGTGTAAAGGGTAAGGACCTGGCTGAACACCAGGCCGCCAATGATGGTCAGGCCCAGCGGCTGGCGCATTTCCGCACCCTCGGCGCGGCCGAGCAGCAGCGGCAAGGCGCCGAGGATCGCCGCCAGCGTGGTCATCAGAATCGGTCGCAGGCGTTGCAGGCAGGCGCTGCGGATAGACTCCAGCGGCGACAGGCCCTCATGCCGCTCCAGTTGCAGCGCCAGATCGATCATCAGGATGGCGTTTTTCTTCACCACGCCGATCAGCAGGAATATCCCCAGCAGGGAAATCAGGCTGAACTCGCCGCCCAGTGCATAAATCGACAGCAACGCGCCAACCCCGGCCGAGGGCAAGGTCGAAAGAATGGTCAGCGGGTGAATGTAGCTTTCATACAGCACACCGAGCACCAGATACACGGCGAGCAACGCACCGAGGATCATGAACGGCTGGCTTTTCTGCGTCGCGGCGAAGGCGTCAGCGGTGCCGGCCATTTTCGCAATCACGTCCTCCGGCAGGCCGACCTTGGCGATCGCCCGTTCGATGGCGGCACTGCCCTGCTCCACGGTCACGCCTTCGGCCATATCAAAGGAAATGCTTTCGGACGCAAACTGGCCTTCATGACTGACCCGGTCGTTTTCCAGGCTGTTTTCGTAATGGGCAAACGTCGACAGCGGCACCCGCGCGCCGTCAGCGGTAATCACCTCGACCTGCTTGAGCGTCACCGGATCCTGGGCGTATTTCGGATTGACCTCCATCACCACCTGATACTGGTTGAGGCTGTCGTAGATCGTCGAAATCTGCCGCTGGCTGTAAGCGTTGTTGAGCACGGCGGTGACCATGTTCATGTCGACCCCCAGGCGTTTGGCCTGATCGCGGTCGACAATCAGTGTCACCTGCTGCGCCCCGGCACCTTCGCGGGCATCGATGGCGGTCAGCTCGGGCAATGCACGCAGAGCGCTGACCACTTTCGGGAACCACTTGCGCAGCTCGGCGAGGTCGCCGCTTTGCAGGATGTAGGTGTACTGCGAACTGGTCTGTTCGCGGCCGCCGCCAAACTGCAGATCCTGGTCGGCCATCAGCATCAACTGCGCTCCGGGCACCTTGGGCATTTCCTTGCGCAAGCGCTCGATGACTTTCTGTGCCGACAGTTGGCGTTCCTTGATCGGCTTCAGGCGCACGATCATGAAGGCGTTGTTGGTGCCGTTGTTGCCACCAATGAACCCGGCCACGCTTTCCACCGCTTCGTCCTTGAGCACGGCGCGGCGGAAGGTTTCCATTTTCGGCTGCATGACGTTGAACGACAGACCGTCATCGCCACGCACGAAACCGATCAACTGGCCGGTGTCCTGCTGCGGCAGGAAGGTTTTCGGCACCACCACGTAGAGCGCAACGTTGACGCCAACGGTGAGCAGCAGGCTGAACAAGGTCAGCCGCCGATGACGCAACACCCAGTCGAGGCTGGTGGCGTATTTGCCGACCATCCAGTCGTTGGTTTTGTGGCTCCAGCGTTGCAGGCGGTTTTCCTGGCCCGGCGTGTGTGGTTTGAGCCAGCGCGCGCAGAGCATTGGCGTCAGTGTCAGGGAAACCACCAGCGACACCACGATCGCCGCCGCCAGGGTGATGGAAAACTCGCGGAATAGACTCTCGACCAGCCCGCCCATGAACAGAATCGAGAGGAACACCGCCACCAGCGAGACGTTCATCGACAGCAGGGTAAAGCCGACTTCCTTGGCCCCGAGGTACGCCGCCTGCATCGGTTTGACGCCTTCGTCGATATGCCGGGAAATGTTTTCCAGCACCACGATGGCGTCATCCACCACCAGACCGGTGGCCAGGATCAGCGCCATCAGCGACAGGTTGTTCAGCGAAAACCCGTACAGGTACATCACCGCAAAGGTACCGACCAGCGACACTGGCACCGCCAGGGTCGGGATCAGCGAGGCGCGGAAGTTACCGAGAAACAGGTAGACCACCAGTACCACCAGGGCGACGGCGATCAGCAAGGTCATCTCGGCTTCATGCAGCGTGGCCTTGATTACCGGCGATCGGTCCATGGCCAGATTGAGTTTGACGCTGGCCGGCAGCACCGCTTGCAGCGCCGGCAACTGCGCCTTGATCTCGTTGACCGTCTCGATGATGTTGGCGCCCGCCTGACGGTTGATCACCAGCAATACCGCCGCGTCGTCGTTGAAGAAACCGCTGTTGTAACGGTCTTCAACGCCATCGCTGACTTTCGCCACATCCTTGAGACGCAATGCGGCGCCGTCGGCGTAGTGAATGATCAGCGACTCGTAATCCTTGGCTTTCTCCAGCTGGTCGTTGGCCTGGATCTGCCACAGACGCTGGCCATCCTCGACCGAGCCCTTGGGTCGGCGCACGTTGGCGTCGGCAATGGTCTTGCGCACATCGTCGAGAGCCACGCCGTACTGGTTCAGGGCCTGCGGTTCGAGCTCGATGCGCACCGCCGGCAGCGAACTGCCACCGATCTGCACTTCACCGACGCCCTGCACCTGCGACAGGCTTTGCGAGAGGATGGTCGAGGCCAGATCGTAGAGTTGACCTTTTTCCAGCACGTCCGAGGTCAGCGACAGCACCATGATCGGCGCCTGCGACGGGTTGACCTTTTTATAGGTCGGCATGCTGCGCATCCCGCTTGGCAGCAGATTGCGCGAAGCATTGATCGCCGCCTGCACTTCCCGCGCCGCGCCGTTGATGTCGCGGTCGAGATCAAACTGCAGAATGACCCGCGTCGAACCCTGACTGGAGCGGCTGCTCATGGTGTTGACGCCGGCAATCGCACCGAACGAACGCTCCAGCGGCGTCGCCACCGTTGAGGCCATCACCTCCGGACTGGCACCTGGCAGACTGGCCTGGACGACAATCACCGGGAAATCCATCTGCGGCAACGGCGATACCGGCAACAGACCGAAGCTGACACCGCCGAGCAACATGATGGCCAGGGACAGCAGCATGGTTGCCACGGGGCGTTTGATGAAGGGACCTGAAAGATTCATGCGCTCCAGTCCCTACCGCCGAACTCTGTGGGAGCGAGCTTGCTCGCGAATGCGGTATTACATTCAACATTGAAAGTGACTGACCCACCGCTTTCGCGAGCAAGCTCGCTCCCACAAGGGATATGTGCTGATTGCGGGGTCATACCGCGACCTCTTCACCGTCGGCTTTGGATTTGCCAAAGCGCCTTCCGAGGCGGTCGAAGTACAGGTAGATCACCGGCGTGGTGAACAGCGTCAACACCTGACTGACGAGCAACCCCCCAACCATCACCAGACCCAGCGGCTGACGCAATTCAGCCCCTGAACCTGTCGCCAGCATCAGCGGCACCGCGCCGAACAACGCTGCCAGTGTGGTCATCAGAATTGGCCGGAAGCGCAGCAGCGCCGCTTGATAGATTGCCTCTGCCGGGGCCATGCCCTGGGTGCGTTCGGCGTCGAGAGCGAAGTCGATCATCATGATCGCGTTCTTCTTGACGATACCGATCAGCAGGATGATGCCGATGATCGCGATCATCCCCAGGTCGTTGCCGCTGAGCAGCAACGCCAGCAAGGCACCGACGGCGGCGGACGGCAAGGTCGAAAGAATGGTGATCGGGTGGATGTAGCTCTCGTAGAGCACGCCGAGCACGATGTACATGGTCACCACCGCCGCCAGAATCAGCAGCAAGGTGCTCGACAGCGAAGCCTGAAACGCCTGCGCCGCGCCCTGGAATTGAGTCTGCACGCCGACCGGCATGCCGATGTCCTGCTGCACCTGCTCGATGATGTCTACGGCATGCCCCAACGCCACGCCCGGCGCGAGGTTGAACGACATCATCACCGCCGGGAACTGGCCGATGTGAGTGATCGCCAACTGCGCCTGGCGCTCTTCGACATGCGCCAGACTGGACAGGCGCACCTGCGCGCCGTCGGTGGTCTTGACGTGGATCTGGTCCAGCGCCTGCGGGCCGATCTTCTCCCCGGCCTGGGCTTGCAGCACCACGCGGTACTGGCTGGCCTGAGTGTAAATGGTCGAAATCTGCCGCTGGCCGAACGCGTCATACAGTGCATCAGTGATGTTTGCCACCGACACGCCGAGGCGTGAGGCTGCATCACGGTCGATCACCAGATAGACCTGCAAGCCTTTGTCCTGAAGGTCACTGGCCACGTCGGTCAATTCCGGACGCTGCGCCAGAGCCTCGACCAGACGCCCGCTCCACTGACTGAGCAATTCGGAATCCGGCGACGACATGCTGAACTGGTACTGCGTGCGGCTGACCCGATCCTCGATGGTCAGGTCCTGCACCGGCTGCATGAACAGGCGAATGCCAACCAGTTTGTCCAGTTTCGGTTGCAGGCGTGCGATCACTTCGCTCGCCGTCAGATCACGCTCGCCGTGGGGCTTGAGGTTGATCAGCAAGCGCCCGCTATTGAGCGTGGCGTTGTCGCCGTCGACGCCAATGTACGACGACAGGCTCTGCACCGCCGGATCTTCGAGGATGATCTTCGCCAGTTCCTGCTGCCGCTCGCCCATCGCCGCGAAGGAAATCGATTGCGGCGCTTCGGAAATGCCCTGAATCACGCCGGTGTCCTGCACCGGAAAGAAGCCCTTCGGCACGATTACATACAGAAACACGGTCAATGCCAGTGTGCCGATCGCTACCAGCAAGGTCAGCGGCTGATGCTTGAGCACCCAACGCAGCATCCGCCCGTATTCCTTGATCATCCAGTCGATGAACCCACCGCTGGCGCGATAGAAGCGACCTTGCTCATGTTCTTGCGGTTCACGCTTGAGCAGGCGCGCGCACATCATCGGCGTCAAAGTCAGCGATACGACCAGGGAAATCAAAATCGCCACCGCCAGGGTGATGGCGAATTCACGGAACAGGCGCCCCACCACATCGGCCATGAACAACAGCGGAATCAATACGGCGATCAGCGAAAGCGTCAGGGAAATCAAAGTGAAGCCGATCTGTTTCGCGCCCTTGAGCGCGGCCTGCATCGGGCTGTCACCCTCTTCGATGAAGCGTGAAATGTTCTCGAGCATGACGATGGCATCGTCGACCACGAAGCCGGTGGCAATGGTCAGCGCCATCAACGTCAGGTTGTTCACCGAGAAACCGGCGAGGTACATCACGCCAAAGGTGCCGATCAACGACAGCGGCACGGCTACCGAGGGAATGATCGTCGCACTGGCGCGGCGCAGAAACAGGAACGTGACCATGACCACCAGCGCGATGGCGATCAGCAGCTCGTGTTGCACGTCGGTGACCGAGGCGCGGATGGTCTGCGTGCGATCCGTCAGCACAGTGACGTCGAGGCCGGCCGGCAGGTTATCGGTGATGCTCGGCAGCAAGGCCTTGATGCGGTCGACCACTTCGATAACGTTGGCGCCAGGCTGACGCTGGATGTTCAGCAGCACCGCTTGGTTCTGATTGGCCCACGCGGCCAGACGCTCGTTCTCGGCGCCATCTACGATTTCGGCGACGTCCTTGAGCCGCAGCGGTGCGCCGTTCTTGTAGGTCAGGATCAGGTTGGCGTAGTCCTCGGGCGAGGTCAGTTGGTCGTTGGCATCGAGCATCGACACCCGGGTCGGGCCATCGAAGTTGCCTTTCGGCTGGTTGACGTTGGAAGCGCCGATCAGCGTGCGCACATCCGACAGGTTGAGGCTGTTGGCCGCGAGCGCTTCGGGGTTGACCTTGATCCGCACGGCCTGACGCTGACCGCCGGCAATGCTGACCATGCCGACGCCGCTGATCTGGGCGATTTTCTGCGCCATGCGCGTATCGACCAGATCATTGAGCTTGGGCAGCAGCATGGTTTTCGAGGTGATGGCCAGAGTCAGCACCGGGGTGTCCGCCGGGTTGACCTTGTTGTACACCGGCGGCGCCGGCAAGTCGGTCGGCAGCAGGTTGGTCGCGGCGTTGATCGCGGCCTGCACCTGCTGTTCGGCGACGTCCATGTTGATGTCGAGGCTGAAACGCAAGGTCAGCACCGAAGCGCCGCCGGAGCTGGTCGAGGCCATTTGCGTGAGGCCCGGCATTTGCCCGAACTGGCGCTCGAGTGGCGCGGTGACGGCGCTGGTCATCACGTCCGGACTGGCGCCCGGATACAGTGTCATGACGCGAATGGTCGGGTAATCGACCTGCGGCAACGCCGACACCGGCAGCAAGCGATAAGCGATCAGGCCGGCCAGGACAATGGCCAGCATGCTCAGGGTGGTAGCTACCGGACGGAGGATGAACAGCCGCGAAATGTTCATGCGCCCTTCTTGGCCTTGTCAGCAGTGGTCGCATCGGGATTGGCGGCGGATTTGCCTTGCAGGTGTTCGGTCGGAGAGGTCGGCACTTCGCTGCTGTCATTGACCACTTCGACTTCGCTGCCCTCTTTCAGGCGATCGGTGCCTTCAAGCACAACGCGATCACCCGCGGCGAGGCCTTCGGTAACCACGGTGTTGTCACCGTCGCTGGCACCGATTTTCAGTTGGCGAATGGTGACTTTCCTGTCGCCGTCCAGCGCATAGACGAAGGTGCCGTTGGTACCGAACTGGATCGCTGCCGACGGTGCCAGCACTACACCTTTCAGCGTGTCGGCCAGTAAGTGAACGTTGACGAACTGGTTGGGGAACAGCGACTGGTCGCGGTTATCGTAACGGGCCTTGAATTTCAGGGTGCCGGTAGCGACGTCGATCTGGTTGTCGAGGCTTTGCAGCACGCCGGTGGCTTGCAGCTTGGTGTCGCCACGGTCCCAGGCTTCGGCAGAAAGTTTGGCGCCGCTGCGGTAACGCGCCAGCACGGTGTCGAGGCTGTTTTCCGGCAAGGTGAAGGCCACGCTGATTGGTTGCGTCTGGGTGATCACTGCGAGGAAGGTGGTGTCGTTGGCGGCGACGAGGTTGCCGACGTCGACCTGACGCAGACCGACGCGGCCGGCAATCGGCGCGCGGATCTTGGTGAATTCGAGATTGAGCTTGGCGTCGTTGACCGCTGCCTGGTTGGTCTTGACCGTGCCCAGGTATTGGCCGACCAGCGCTTCGGCGGTGTCGAGGGTCTGTTTGGCGATGCTGTCCTCTTTGTACAGACCGCGATAACGCTCGACGTCGACCTGGGCGTTTTTCAACTGCGCCTGATTCTGCAGCAAGGTCCCTTCGGCCTGGAGCAAAGCATTCTGGTAAGGACGCGGATCAATCTCGGCCAGCAGGTCGCCCGCCTTGACCATCTGCCCTTCTTCGAAATGAATCTTCACCAGTTCGCCGCCCACCCGGCTGCGCACGTTGATGGTATTGAGCGCGGTGACCGTGCCCAGCGCCTTGTAATACAGCGGGAAGTCGCCCTTCACCGCCGGCGCCACACGCACCGGAATCGGCCCGGTACCGCCGCCAAAGCCCGGCCGCATCATGCCCGAGCGCCCGGTATGCCCGGCGGCCGCTTTGTCGCCGCCCGCCTTGTCCGCAGAGCCGGCGGGCCAGAATTTCCAGCACAGGACGGCGATGACCAACAGGACAAGCAGGCTGATCAGCCAGCGACGGGATTTGCGGGGGGACGATTGCATGGAGTTATTGACCATTGGGCGCGTGGGCTTCTATTACGGGAGGCTGAACGATAAGCACTGAGTGGATTTAAGCAAAGCAGCTTTACCGGCAATTTACCTTCCACTTACGTTTCAAGGTGTGAGGCAAAACCCTGATACACAAATGAAAACGGCCTGGACAGGGCCAGGCCGTTAACAATTGTAAAAGCCTTACTTGAGAACGGACAGTGCCGCTTCGTAGTTAGGCTCCTCAGCGATTTCCTTGACCAGTTCGCTGTGCAGGACGTTGTCGTTTTCGTCCAGCACCACAACGGCGCGAGCGGTCAGGCCTTTGAGCGGACCGTCGGCAATGGCCACGCCGTAGTTTTCGATGAACTCGCTGCCGCGCAGGGTCGACAGGTTCTGTACGTTTTCCAGACCTTCAGCACCGCAGAAGCGCGCCTGGGCAAACGGCAGGTCAGCGGAGATGCACAGCACCACGGTGTTGGCGAGTTCGTTGGCCTGGGCGTTGAACTTGCGCACGGAGGTGGCGCAGGTCGGGGTGTCGACGCTTGGGAAGATGTTGAGGACTTTGCGCTTGCCGGCGAAGTCTTGCAGGGTGACATCGGACAGATTGCCGGCTACCAGGGAAAAGGCTGGCGCCTTGGAACCGGCTTGTGGCAACTGGCCGTTGACTTGAACCGGATTGCCTTTGAGGGTGACTTGAGCCATGACTTGAGTCCTTCTGTTTTTTGATTGGAAAGCATGCAAGAGGCGGAAGTTAACCACGAAATCGGCTGACGACCTATGCCCTGTTGGAAATTGTTGGGTGCTCGGCGGTGAGATTGTATACAAGTCCCGTGGAAGCGAGCCTGCTCGCGAAATCAGGTATCGATATCAGAAACGTGTGTCAACTGGACTACCGCTTTCGCGAGCAGGCTCGCTCCCACAGAAGTTTGCAGCGCCGTCCAAACCACCTTCGATTCAGCCCCGCTCCAACCATTAGAAGCGTGATGTGCGCACCCCGCCGCCCGCACCAACGAATTAGTTCCTTCGACTGGCTAACCCCCGATTAGCTGCTAGTTTCAGAAGGACGAGTCCTACAGGCTTGATAAGCAAACGGATAACGCAGTAGCGGCGCAACAGTGCTCTGTTGTCCGGAAAAAACACCATGGAATCGGGAAATGACCTGCAGTCGAGCCGCGAATAGAGGATTTCTGCCGGGACCGGGTGGCCCGGCGTTCGCCATGCTCAAGCCACGGAGCGGGCGCCTCCTTCTCTCTCTGTGCCTGGGCGTCAGCCCACCGCTGTTCGCTGCGGAAGGTGGCGTCGGGCGGCCGATCACCGGCCAGCAAGTTTTCTCCAACGCCGGCATCGTGCCGCCGGAGCCGGGCTGGGTAATGTCGTTGACCAGCATCTGGTACGACGGCTCGCTCAAGGGCAGCGACGGCGCACCGATTTCCGGCGCGATCAGTGGCGGGATCGACATGAAAGTCTCCTACACCATGGCCAACTTCACCCATGTCTGGAATACCGGCAAGGGCCGCTGGAATTTCGCTTCGGCAATGGGCCTGCCGGTGCAATACACCGACATCAAGGCGAGCATCACCGGCCCGCGCGGGCGCACTTTGGGTGACAGTGATTCCGGCACGCAGTTTGCCGATGCGCTGATCACCCCGATCGCCGCCGGTTATCACTTCGACGAACGCAATCATCTCTCGCTGTCACTGCCGATCTACGTGCCGACCGGTGCCTATAACAAGGATCGCCTGGCCAACCCCGGACAGAACAACTACACATTCATGCCGACCGTGGCTTTTACCCACCTCGACGGCAAGGGCGGCGAGTTCACTGTGTCCAGCGGGCTGGAGTTCTACACCGAGAACGACGCTACCGATTATCGCAACGGCAACATCTTCACCCTCGACGCCCTCTGGACTCACGGCTTGGGCAATGGCTGGAACGCCGGACTTGCCGCCGGCTACGTGCAGCAACTGACTGACGACAAAGGCCAGACCGCCGATGTCTTCAATGGCTATCGCGGCCGTTCGGTAGGCGCCGGCCCGGTGATTGGCTGGGCCGGAAAATTCGCCGACGCCCAGGCCAACATCAGCGCGCGCTGGGTGCCAGAGTTCGACACCAAGAACCGCCCCGAAGGCAACGGCTTCAGCGTCAATCTGACCTTGGCGTTTTTCTAGACCCGGACACAAAGGACTGCCCATGACTGCGCTCACCGACCTCAACGCCCTGCAAGCCAGCATCGCCGAAGCGGTGCTCGGCCAGGATCAAGTCATCCGGCAGATTCTGCTGGGGCTGTTGGCCAACGGTCATTTGCTCCTGGAAAGTCTGCCCGGGCTGGCCAAGACACGCACGGTCAAGGCACTGGCCAAACACCTTGACGCGAAGATGAGCCGCATCCAGTTCACCCCCGACCTGTTGCCCTCGGACATCACGGGCGCCGAGGTGCTGCACCAGGTCGAGGGCAAAAACGAGATCCGATTCCAGCCCGGCCCGCTGTTTGGCAATCTTATCCTCGCCGACGAAATCAACCGCGCCCCTGCCAAGGTTCAGGCGGCGCTGCTCGAAGCCATGGAGGAACGCCAGATCACCGTGGCCGGCAACAGCCATGCGCTACCGGAGTTGTTCATCGTCGTGGCGACACAGAACCCGATCGAGCAGGAAGGCACCTACCCACTGCCGGAAGCGCAGATGGACCGTTTTCTGATGAAGGTGCTGCTCGATTACCCCAGCGCCGAAAACGAAAGCCAGGTGCTGCGCCTGCTGCGTAACGAAGAGTTTGCCCAGGGTGCCAGCACCACGCCGGTGAAGAATTTCACTTTGCCGCAGGAGGTGATTTTTGCTGCGCGCAAGGAAGTCAGCGCGGTGCACGTTTCACCGGCCATCGACACTTATCTGATCGACCTGATCAACGCCACCCGCCACCCCGCCGACTACGACGAAGACCTCGCACGCTGGATCGCCATTGGTGCCAGTCCCCGTGGCGGCATTGGCCTGGACCGCTGCGCCCGCGCCGATGCGTGGTTGCAGGGGCAGGATTTCGTCTCTCCGGACAACGTCCGCGCCGTGGTTCATCCGGTATTGCGCCATCGCTTGCAGCTGAGTTACGACGCCGTTGCCGATGGCGTTAGCGCCGATCAGGTGCTCGACCGGATTCTCGACAAAGTGGCGATTCCCGCATGAACGACGAAGGTCTGGTCTACGTCTCACTCGCGCAATTGATGGCGCTGGAGTTCAAGGCCCGAGACCTGAGCTTTCTTGCCCGGCAGCCGCAGGGCAGCATCCTCGCCGGCAACCACGCCTCGCGGCTGCGCGGTCGCGGGCTGAATTTCGACGAGTTACGCCGCTATCAACCGGGCGATGACCTGCGCCACCTCGACTGGCGCGCTTCGTTGCGTACCGGCAAACCGGTGGTGCGCACTTTCACCGAAGAACGCGACCGCCCGGCCCTGATCGTGGTCGACCAGCGCATGTCGATGTTCTTCGGCTCGCAGCGCAGCTTCAAATCGGCGGTCGCCGCCGAACTCGCCGCGCTGGCGGCGTGGATGGTTTTTCACGCCGGGGATCGGGTCGGCGGTCTGGTCTTCAACGACCAGCGTATCGACAGCATCGCGCCGTTGCGCAGTCGCAAACGTGTCGAAGCGCTGCTGAGCCGTGTGGTGCAGCACAATCGCGCACTGAACGCCGGCAATCCCGACGCCGAAGATGAAGACCAATTGGACAAAGCCTTGCAGCGCTGCCTCGGTGTGGCCGGGCACGACCATTTGATCTGCATCGTCAGCGACTTTGCCGGCGCCGGAGAGCGCACCTTGCAACTGATGCGGCAGCTGTCGGCGCACAACGATGTGATTGCCCTGCAAGTCTACGATCCGCTGGCGCTGAAACTGCCCAGCAACGGTCGGCTACTCGTGACCCAGGGCGAATTGCAGGTCGAGTTGGCGATCGAGAAACGTAACGTGCAGCAGCCGCTGGGGGATTTTCTCAGCGGGCGGCTCAAGGACGTCGCCACCCTGCTGCGCCGCAGTCAGGTACCGCTGATGATGATCAGCACCGCCGAGGACGCCCATGGGCAACTGCGCGCCGAACTGGGCAAAAGTGCCGGACGCACGCGATGAACCCGAACATCCCTGGTATCGATCAGCTCAAGGAGCTGGCCCTGCCCGCGCCCGTCAGCTATGCGCCACAAACTTGGGGCTGGTGGTTATTGCTGGCGATGCTGATATTCGCCGCGCTGTTGATCGGCCTGCGCAGATACTGGCAATGGCGCCGCGACCGCTATCGCCGTGAAGCACTTGCCCGACTGGCACAGTTGCGCGACCGCAGCGACGATCTCAATGCCCTGCGCGAATTGCCTGAGTTGCTCAAACGCACGGCCCTCTCCATGCCCACTCGATCGTGGTGCTGGAATGGATCCCCTGTGGGAGCGAGCCCGCTCGCGAAGACGTCAGCGCATGCAATACCTCGATCCACTGACACAGCGCCATCGCGAGCAGGCCCGCTCCCACAAGGCCCGGCGGCGCTTGGCAGAGATGACTGGCAGGAATTCCTGCAACGGCACTGCAAAAACAGAATGCCCGCCGATTTCAGCACGCAACTGGCCCAACTCGCCTACGCACCGGACCCCATATTGCGCGCCCTCCCCGCAGCGCAACGGCAAATGCTCTTCGACAGCTGCCAATACTGGGTGGAGCATCACCATGTGGCAGCTTGATTACCCCTGGCTGTTGCTCCTGCTGCCGCTGCCATGGCTGGCTTACCGCTTTCTGCCCGCCTACAACGAAGCCCGCAGTGCCGTGCGCGTACCGTTTTTCGGCGCGATGAGCCGCGCGGTCGGCGAAGCGCCGAGCACCGCTAGCAGTCGGCGCAATCGCTGGCAACTGCTGCTCAACGTACTGGTATGGGTGCTGATCGTGCTGGCCGTGTCGCGTCCGGTGTATGTCGAAAAGCCGATCGAACGCCAGCAACCGGTGCGCGACCTGATGCTCGCCATCGACCTTTCGCAGTCGATGGAAACCGAGGATTTCGCCAATGCTCAGGGCGAAAAAATCAATCGTCTGGCGGCGGTCAAAGACGTGGTGCAAGGCTTCATCAACAAACGCAAGGACGACCGCATCGGCCTGATCGTATTTGGCAGCGGTGCCTATCCACAGGCTCCGCTGACCCTCGATCACGCCAGCCTGTCGTTGTTGCTGGCCGATACCGGGATCGGCATGGCTGGCCCCAACACGGCGATCGGCGATGCGATCGGGCTCAGCCTGAAATTGCTCGACAAGGCCCATGAGCAGGAAAAAGTCCTGATTCTGTTGACCGATGGCAACGACACCAGCAGCGCCATTACGCCGGATCACGCCGCTGAAATGGCGGCCAACAAAGGCGTGGTCATTCATACCATCGGCATTGGCGACCCCGACGCTTCCGGCGAAGCGAAGGTCAATCTGCAAGGCCTCGAACAGATCGCCAATACCACCGGCGGCCGCTTCTTCCGCGCCGAAGATCGCGCGGCGCTGGATCAGGTCTACACCACCCTCGACCAGCTCACCCCGCATCAGGTGAAAACCCTCAGCCATCGACCGCAGCGGGAATTGTTCTACTGGCCGCTGGGCGCAGCATTGCTGTTGTTGGCGCTGTATCAGCTCGGCGCCCTGTTACGGCCGAACCTGGCGGGTGTGCGGCAGCGGCAGGAGGCCTGAAATGGAGATCAACCTGAGCGATTTCCACTTTCTGCGCCCGCTGTGGCTGTTGCTTGCGCTGTTCGGCGCAATGCTGCCCCTGATCTGGCGCCGCAGCCGCGACCTGCAGAAACGCCTGCGCGGTAATATTGCGGAACACTTGCTGCCGCACCTGTTGATCACGCCGCAGGATCACCAACGTCTGCGCCCGGTGCACCTGCTCTGCGCGCTACTGATTCTCGGCGCCCTCGCCGCAGCCGGGCCGACGTGGGAACAGGATCGCCCGGACTTTCTCGAGAACCGTGCGCCGTTGATCGTTGCCGTCGACCTTTCGCCGTCGATGGACGCCAACGATGTGCAGCCGACGCGGCTGGAGGCGGTCAAGCACAAGCTGCATGATCTGCTTCAACGTCGCGCCGCTGCACGAACCGCACTGATTGCCTATGCCGGCAGCGCGCATCTGGTGTTGCCACCGACCGACGATCCGGCGTTGCTCGACAGTTTCATCCAGGCCTTGGGCACGGGCTTGATCGACAAACCCGGCAAGAACGTCGCCGCCGTGATCGATCAAGCGAAACGTTTGCTCAGCGCCGAGAACACCCCGGGCAGTTTGCTTTTGATGACTGACGGTGCCGACACCACGCAACTCGATGATCTGCAAAAACACCTCGACGGCAGCGCCTTGCAAGTTCTGGTTCTGGCGGTGGGCAGCGAAGACGCGGGCGTCGTCACTACCGCCAGCGGCCAGCCGAAAATCGACAGCAGCGGGCGTCCGGTGCTCGGCAGTTTCGATCAAGCGGGCCTCAAGCAATTGGCCTCGGCCGTCGACGCGCCGCTCGGCAGCCTGACCCTCGACAACGATGACCTGGAGTGGATCGAGTTGCACGCCCGGCAACACTTCCAGAGCTCCAGCGCCGATCAGCGCGAGTTGCACTGGAAGGACGCCGGTTACTGGCTTTGCTGGCCGTTGCTGTTGCTGGCGCTGTTCAGCGTGCGCAAAGGCTGGAGCGTCAACTGGATGCCGGCGCTGTTTTTGGCCGTAGGGTTGGGCTGGCCTGCGGCGCCGGCGCAGGCCAACGCCCTCACCGATGCCTTTTTCACCCGCGACCAACAAGGCCGCTGGGCGTTTGAACATGATCGTTTGCCCGAGGCGGCGGCGCTGTTCGTCGACCCGTACTGGAAAGGCGTCGCGGCCTATCACGCCGCCGATTACGACTTGGCAATGGCGACCTTTGCCCGCCTGGACACGCCGCAAGCGTATTTCTACCTGGGCAACATTTATGTGCGTCGCTTCAAGTTCGATCAGGCGATTGCCGCCTACAGCCAGGCCTTGAAACTGCAGCCGCAATTTCCCGAAGCGACCGCCAATCTGACCTTGGCCCAAGCACTGCTCAAGGACACCGAAAGCGCCGCGAAGAACGCTCCGCAAACCAAACCCGACGAAGTCAAATTCGACAAGACGCCCGGTAAAGGTCAGAGCAAAAAGGTCGAGACCCAACAGGCGGCGTCCGACGCGCTGTGGCTGGAGAACCTGACCACCTCGCCGGCGAAATTTCTAAGGCAGAAATTCAGTCTGCAGGATCAGCAGGGAGACCGGCCATGAACCTCCGACACCTGAGCGCCGCCATCGCTGGCAAGCCAGCTCCCACAGGGAATTTCTGTGTAGTTGCAAACTTTGTGAAGATTGCTGTGATTTGTGGGAGCTGGCTTGCCAGCGATGGCGGCAGAACAATCAGCGCAAAACTCAGCGCACTGCTGCTGACCGGCCTGCTCTCTCTGAATGTTTTTGCCGCCCCAGCGCAACTGAAGGTCCAGGCTCACCTCAACCCCAGCGAAGGCGCGATGGTCGGCGGTCTGGTCGAACTGCAACTCGATGTACTCACCGACACCTGGTTCACCAGCGCCGCCGCCCTGCCCGATCTGAAACTCGACGGCGCGCTGGTGATGCCGCCGAACGGCCAGGCACAGCATTTGAACCAGACCATCGATGGCCAATCGTTCAATGGCTTGCGCTATAGCTATCTGATCACGCCCAACGTCGCGCGCAGTTTCGATATCCCGGCATTGACCGTCCGCGCCACACCCGGCCAGGCCACTGAACAAATCAGTGCACAGAGCCAGCCGCTGAGTTTCAGCGCCGCCCAACCGCCCGGCTTCGCGCCCGGGGAGATGCCTCTGGTTGCCAGTGGGTTGCGCTTGAAACAGGTCGTAACACATTCGGCGACGCCGCCGAAAGTCGGCGACAGCATCACCCGTGAGCTCACGTTACAGGCCGATGGCGCGCTGGCGATGGCGCTGCCGATTCAGACCTTCAGTGATGTTGCCGGATTGAGTCGCTACGCGAAGACGCCACAAGTCAAAGCACTGGATGACGGTCGCGGCAATATCCTCGGCGGTCAACGCGTCGACAGCGCCAGTTATCGCATCGACAGCGCCGGTACTTACACCTTGCCGGCGATCCGCGTGAAATGGTGGGATTCCGCTGCGCGGCAGATCCGTAGCGCGGAGGTGCCGTCCGTGAGCTTTGAGGCCACAGCCAACGGCGCCTATAAACCGGTGTTTTCGCTGGCCGAAGACCTCAGGCAACTGCAACAGAACCACTTGCAGTTCTCCAGCCGCTGGCTGCTCTGGCTGGCGCTGGCGGTCGGCCTCGCCGTCAGTGTGTACTTGCTGCGGCCCGTCGCCGTTCGCGCCCATCGACGCTGGCTCGCCCATAAACGGGCGAAGCAATTGGCCTGGCAGCATTCGGCTGCTTTCGCCTGGCAACAGATCGCCCCGCAACTGCAAGCCAGACCCGCGCAACTGACCGCGCTGTACCTGTGGCTGCGGCGCAGTCGTCTGGGCTTGAAACTCACGGGCGCCGGTCCGCGTTTGCAGGGTCTGTTACGCGGGCTTTACGGCCGTCGGTCTGCCGTCGATCAAACACTTGTTCAGCTGCACCAATCGTTGTCTACGCTTCAAAGTCAGGTCGCGCGGCAACAGGCGAAAGACGCACCGGCCCTGCGCCCGCTCAACCCTGTGCATGAGAAGGATTTCCCATGATCAACCCGTTGCTGCTGCGCCAACGTTTCGGTCTTGCCCTGCTGTTGACACTGGCCTTGCCCCTTTTGGTACAGGCGAATGAACCGCTGCCGTCATGGAACGACGGCCCCGCGAAAAAGAGCATCATCGAGTTCGTACAGGCCGTGACTGACCAGAGCAGCAAGGATTTCGTCAAACCGGCCGAGCGCATCGCTGTGTTCGACAACGACGGCACGTTGTGGAGCGAACAACCGGCGTATTTCGAATTGCTGTTTGCCTTCGACGAGGTCAAGCGCACCGCGGCACAACACCCGGAATGGAAAACCACCCAGCCGTTCAAAGCGGTGCTGGAAGATGATCACCAAGCCCTCGCCGCATCGGGCATGGAGGGTTTGCTGAAGATCGTCGGCGCCACTCACGGCGGCATGACCACCGAAGCCTTCGATGACTACGCGAAAACCTGGTTCAGCCAGGCCCGCCACTCGAAAACCGGCAAGCCCTATACCGAAATGATCTTCCAGCCGATGCTGGAAATGCTCGACTACCTGCGCAGCCAGAACTTCAAGACCTACATCGTGTCCGGTGGCGACACCGGCTTCATGCGCGCCTTCGCCGATCAGGTCTACGGCATCCCGCCGGAACAGGTGATCGGTACCACGTTCGTCACCTCTTACCAGTTCAAGGATGGCAAAGCCTCGATCGTGCGTACGCCGAAAGTCGCGCACAACGACGACGGCCCGGGCAAGCCCGTGAGCATCGACGCCGTGATCGGTCGGCGGCCAATTCTGGCCTTCGGTAATTCCGACGGTGATTTGCAGATGCTGCAGTGGACCGCCGCCGGGCCCGGCAAGCGCTTTATGGGACTGGTGCACCACACCGATGCGAAGCGCGAGTGGGCTTATGACCGGCAATCGAATATCGGCCGACTCGACAAGGCCCTCGACGAAGCGAAATCCCGTGGCTGGACGGTGGTGGACATGGCGTCGGAATGGCGCCGGATCTATCCGTTCGATCCACCGGCAACCGAGCAGGTGCAATAAGAAAGCGTGATGCAGGAGAGCAGTAAAGGTTTGTCGCAAAAAACGACCCCCGCGCAAAGGAGCAAGTCACATGACTCGCATACGCAAGTGGCTACCGAAGCTCGCCCTGGTGGCGACCTCGGTGATGGCGCTGTCGGCAACCGCCACAGCGGCTGAAAAACCCAACATTCTCGTGATCTTCGGCGATGACATCGGCCAGACCAACATCAGTGCCTATTCCATGGGCGTGGTCGGATACAAGACGCCGAATATCGACCGTATCGCCAAAGAAGGCATGATCTTCACCGATTACTATGCGGAAAACAGTTGCACAGCCGGACGCTCGTCGTTCATTACCGGGCAGACGCCGCTGCGGACCGGCTTGTCCAAGGTCGGCATGCCGGGGGTTCCGGTGGGCTTGCAGGCGCGCGATGTGACCATTGCCCAAGCGCTGAAAGCCCAGGGCTATGCCACCGGGCAATTCGGCAAGAACCACTTGGGCGACAAGGATGAATACCTGCCGACCAACCATGGTTTCGACGAGTTTTTCGGCAACCTCTATCACCTCAACGCCGAAGAGGAACCTGAACGTCCGTACTGGCCCAAGGATGATGCCGAGTTCGTCAAAGCCGCGTCGCCCCGTGGCGTGATCCACAGTTTTGCCGACGGCAAGATTGAAGATACCGGCGCGCTGACCAAGAAACGCATGGAAACCATCGACGACGAAACCACAGCGGCCGCGCAAGCGTTCATCGAGAAACAAGCCAAAGCGGACAAGCCGTTCTTTGTCTGGATGAACACCACACGCATGCATGCCTTCACTCACGTGCGTGAATCCATGCAAGGGCAAAGCGGCATGGTCGGTAACGAATATGCCGATGGCATGCTCGAGCATGACGGCGACGTCGGCAAGCTGCTCAAGACACTGGACGACTTGAAGCTGACCGAGAACACCATCGTCGTCTACACCACCGACAACGGCCCGAACCAATGGTCGTGGCCCGACGCTGCAACGACGCCGTTCCGCAACGAGAAAAACTCGAACTGGGAAGGCGCGTACCGGGTACCGGCGATGATTCGCTGGCCGGGCAAAGTCAAGGCAGGCGAAGTCTCCACGCAAATGTTCTCCGGTCTGGACTGGTTCCCGACGCTGTTGGCCGCCGTGGGCGACACCGACATCAAGGATCGCTTGCTCAAGGGCGCCGACGTCGGTGGCAAGAACTTCAAAGTGCACCTGGACGGCTATAACCAGCTGGACTACCTGACGGGTAAAACCGACAAGAGCGCGCGCAACGAGTTCTACTACTTCAACGATGACGGTGCGTTGGTCAGCATGCGTTTCAATGATTGGAAACTGGTGTTCTGTGAGCAGCGTGCGCCCGGTGGACTGCAGGTGTGGAGCGAACCGTTCACCTGTCTGCGTGTGCCGAAAATGTTCAACCTGCGCATGGACCCGTACGAACGCGCCGATGTTGTGTCTGACCAGTACTATGACTGGCTGACGAAAAACGACTATCTGATTTTCGACGGTACCCGCCGCGCGGCGAAGTTCCTGCAGACCTTCGTCGACTATCCACCCAGCCAGCGTCCGGCGAGCTTCAGCATCGACCAGATCCGCGAGGATGTGGACCGCCGTATCGAAGAAAAAATGAAGAAAGCCCAGTAATACCGCTGTACCGCCGCCCGCCTGCATCGGCGGGCGGCCCTGTTTTCAACAAGAGACCGGGTCGGATTCGTTCGCGAGCAGGCTCGCTCCCACAAGGTTTTCTGCGATCGTTCCCACGCTCTGCGTGGTAACGCAGCCCGGGACGCTCTGCGTCCAATGCCGAAACGGACGCGGAGCGTCCAGTGAGGCATTCCCACGCAGAGCGTGGGAACGATCAACATCAGCCAATCCATAACAAGGCCCACCGCATGTCCTCACGTATCGCCAGCAAGCCGTCGGCCATACCCGTTCCGCAAGCCGCGTCCGCCACCTCACTGATCCCTGCTCTGTTGCTATGCATCTCCGGCGCCGCGGCGTTGGTCTATCAGGTGTTGTGGATCAAACAGCTCTCGCTGATGGTCGGCGTCGAGGTCTATGCGATCACCACCGGCATCAGCGCGTTTTTCGCCGGGCTTGCTCTCGGCGGCTGGTTGTTCGGGCGCTGGGCCGATCGCTTGCAACAGCCGGTTCTGCTGTATGCCGGGCTGGAAGTACTGGTGGCCATGCTCGGCGTTGGCGCGACAGTGGCCATGGGTCTGGCGGCCAGTGCGTTTGCCTGGTTGCAGGGTCATGTCGGCGTGCTCGCGTGGTTGCTGCCGTTTGCGCTGGTGGGCATTCCGGCGGTGTTGATGGGCGGGACGCTGCCGGTGCTGGTGCGCTCACTGGCGGCTGAGCCGGGCAAGGCCGGCGGTCAGTTGTATGCGGCGAATACGCTGGGCGCGATCGTTGGCACTTTGCTCGCCGCGTTCGTACTGATCGCCAGCCTCGGCGTGCGCGGCAGTGCGCTGTTCGCCGCGATGATCAACCTGCTCGCCGCTGCCGGTGCGCTGTGGTTGCAGCGCCAGCAGTCAGTGGCGCTGGCCACGCCGGTCAAACATGCCAACGCACGAGCACCGGACCGCACTGCGCTGTGGCTCTACGCGATCGCCGGAGGTGTGGCGTTGGGCTACGAGGTGGTCTGGTCGCAGTCGATCGTGCAGTTCATGAGTACGCGCACCTATGCGTTTGCCGTGGTACTGGCGACCTACCTGACCGGGCTGTTTATCGGCAGCGCCGTGCTCGCCCGTCGCGTCGAACGCATTCGCGACCCATGGGGCGTATTCGGCTTGTTGATTGCCGGTGCAGGCCTGCTTGCGCTGCTGGAGATCGCCGTGCTGGGACGTTGGCTGGTGCTCGTGCAGAGCCATGCGGAAACCTGGCTGCTGAGTCTGGGCTCCAGCGAGCTGGCCGGCATGAGCGCACGCTTTGCCGTGGCGGCGCTGAGCATCGTGTTTGTGCCGACCCTGCTGCTCGGCGCGGCGTTTCCTCTGGCGTTGCGCCTGAGTGTCGGCAGCGAACGTGTGGGCCGCGATGTCGGCGCCGTGGTGGCGTTCAACACCCTGGGCGGGATCATCGGTGTGATGCTTTGCGGCTTCGTATTGATTCCTTTGCTGGGACTTGTGCGCACCCTCGGTCTACTGGCGCTCGTCGCAGCGACGATTGGTTATCTGGCGGTGCGCAAGGGCCATGGCGTGGCGAAAGGTCGGCGCCAGGCCGTGGTCGCGCTAGGTCTGGTGTGCGTAGCGGTGGCGGTGCTGACCCCAGCTGACAAACTCGCCAGCCTGTTGCCCGGCGCACGCAACGGCACGCTGGCCTTTTACGAGGAAGGACGCGGCGGCACTGTCGCGGTGGTCACTCAGGGACGTGGCGAAAACACCTTCCACCGTTTGTACATACAAGGTGTGTCGAACACCGGCGATGCCATGCCGTCGCTGCGCTACATGCGCATTCAGGCACTGCTGCCACTGCTGATCCACAACGGTGAACCGCGCTCGACCTTGGTGATCGGCTTCGGCACCGGCATCACCGCAGGCGCAATGCTGCGCTATCAGGGTCTGGAACATCGCGTGGTCGCCGAGTTGCTGCCATCGGTGGTGAAAGCAGCGCCGTTGTTCAAGGGCAACTTCAATGCGGCCAACGATCCCGGCGTCGACATACGCCTGCGCGACGGTCGCCAGGAACTGCTGCGCAGTGCACAGATCTACGACGTCATCACCCTGGAACCGCCACCGCCCTCCGCCGCCGGCGTGGTCAATCTGTATTCGCGGGATTTCTACGAGCTGGCCGCCAGTCGCTTGCAGGATCGGGGCATCGTCGCCCAGTGGCTGCCGCTGCCGACGCAGAATATCGACGACTCGCGATCACTGGTGCGCAGCTTCCTCGACGTGTTCCCGCATGCCTCGCTGTGGACCAGCGAGTTTCACGAAATGCTGCTGGTTGGCTCAATGAAACCGATGCAACTGGACGCCGAGAAAATCACCGCGCGCTTCCAGCAGGAAAGCGTACGCAACGCCCTGCAGGACGTCGGCATCGGCTCGGCGGCGGCGCTGCTGGCCACCTGGGTCACCGATCGCGCCGGTCTGGAGCGCTTCGCCGCCGATGCACCGGCAGTGACCGATGATCAGCCGCGCATCGAATACGCGCCGTGGGTGCGGAGCAAGGAAATAACCCGCGTGCTACCGGCGCTGCTGGACTTGTATCAGCCACCGACACTGGTCAATGCCGAAGCCGGATTCAGTGAACGCATGGAAACGCATCGGCAGCGCTTGATGCAGTTTTATCGGGCAAGCCTGCACGCCTACGACGGCGATCGGGACGCATGGGGGCGGGATATTCGGGAAGTTATGCAAGGGGATCGGGCGAACCCGTATTTTCGATGGTTTGTCGGGCAGTAAGGCGGGGGCTGACAGGATGCCTTCGCGAGCGTGCTCGCTCCCACAGTCGGATTGCGTATCATCTCAAAAACAGGTCGCCCGTCAGGCCGCCTTCGCGAGCAAGCTCGCTCCCACAAAAGCAAAAGCAAAGCAGCGCAGCTGCCCGCGGCGAAGCCGCCCCACTCAACAATGAGCGTTAGCTCGAGTGCTCTTGATCTTGATCCACCGGCGACGTCGGAAGGCTGAGTGGAGGGATTGATCCGGGGGGGGGGAGCGCAGCGACCGTCTGGCGCAGCCAGACACAGCGCAAGGAGGTGCAGCGAAGCAAACCGTAGCCGCTGCGCCCGGATCGATCCCGCAGCGAAGGAACCCGAGCCTGCGAGGGCCGAACGTAGGAGCAAGCCTTTTCGGTTACCTTTTTGGCGTTTGAAAAAGGTGACCCGCCGTAAGGGCGGAACCCTAAGCCGCCATTACCGCTGCAACGGATATGTACCCCAAAACCCCGAGCAGACAAGCCCCCCAAACCATACTGCAATCCATGGGAGCGAGTCTGCTCGCAAAGAGGCCCTAAACCTCAAGACATCACTTGGCCTCGGACTTCAGCTTCAGATACGTCTGATGCATGTCACTCGCCCAACCATCGATCACCGCTTTGAAATCATTGGATTTCAACACCTGCGATGAATTTTCCAGCGGCTGCCCGGTGCCCTTGCGCACCACTTGAGCCACCACCTTGTTACTGCTGCCATCGAGGAATACCGCCTCGGTGGCCAACGTGGTTTCCTGATCGCGAATACCGCTGGCAGTGCTCACCGCAGCAGCGACCAGCGCAATCGGGATCACCTCATACACATGCAGGCCTTCAGTCTTGCTGCTCACCGCCGTGATCGCCGGCCGTACCACGATGACGCCTGGCCCGGGACCTGTGGCCAAAGGCAACGATTTGCTCAGCTCGCGCTTGAGCGCCTGATCGTAGTAGCTGGTGATGCCATTAAGCGTCTGCTGGGGGATTTTTTCGGTGGCTTGCGGCTTCGGATACAGCTGGCTCGGCTCGACATAGAAGCTGGTGAATTTATTGATGTCGAGTTTCGGGTCCATCCAGCGCATCACCTCGGCGCCCGAGGGTGATTTGGTCTCCTTCAGTTGACTGTAATCCTTTAGAAAACCGGAATACTGGTCTGGCTCGACGGTTTTACTGGAACAACCCACCACACCGAGGGTGGCGATGCACAGCGTGCCCATCATCACGGCTAGCTTCATGCTGTAACTCCTGTCAGAAGGCCAAATCGTTTGCATAGGGGGAGTTACAGGTATAGCTAAAACCGCAGCAATTGCGATTGCAAAGCACAAAATTCACACGGCCCTGCGCGGCGAGTCCCAGCGCTTATTTGACAGACGCGCTGCATGCGACAAAGCTGCATCCAGATGTATGCACGCCAGAAGGCCAACGCACCCGGACTACGGAAGTCGCAATGCCCAAGCATAAAAACAAAGCGGTGCAACCTGAGCCTGACGCGTCACCCTCCTCTTTTACACGTTTCGTCTTCCCGGTCATTATCGGCGCGCTGCTCGCGGCCGTGGCCGGTATTGGCTGGTTCCTGTTCAGCCCGGCGCCCACTCCCGTCAAACCCGCAGCCATCAGCACGCCTATTCCACCACCCGCCAAGCCGCAACCCGTGGTGGCGAGCAAGCCGGCAAGCATGGTCGATGAGCAGCAATGCCAGGGCTGCCATAGCGAGCAGGTCAAGGACTGGCAAGGCTCGCATCACCAATTGGCCATGCAGCCGGCGACCGCCGAAACCACTCTGGGCGACTTCAACAACGTGACCTTCAAGGCCGCAAACGAGACCACACGGTTCACCCGCAAGGGCGATGAATTCTGGGTCAATGCGCCCGGCATCGACGGCAAGAACGCCGACTTCAAAGTGGCCTACACCTTCGGCATCGCGCCGCTCCAGCAATATCTGATCGAGGTGGGTCAGGGACGTTTGCAAGCCCTTGGCGTGGCGTGGGATACCGAGAAAGATCGCTGGTTTCATCTGTACGCCGGCCAGGGGGTGAACTTCAAGAATCCGCTGCACTGGAGCAAACCGAGCCAGAACGCCAACTTCATGTGCGTCGAATGCCATACCACCGGTTTCAAGCGTAATTTCGATGCAGCGAGCAACAGCTTCAACAGTCAGTGGAACAGCCTCGGTGTCGGCTGTCAGGCCTGTCATGGCCCGGCGTCGAATCACCTGGAGTGGGCGCAGAAAAAAGACGATTTGATCCATAAGGGCTTCGACGTCGATCTCAAGGACAAGAACGCCACGGTAGAAATCGAAACCTGCGCGCGCTGCCATTCCCGCCGCGCGCCGCTGGGCGATGGCTTTACCGTCGGCAAGCGGCTGATGGACGATTACCTGCCCAGCGCCCTGACCCGCGAACTCTATGCGCTGGACGGCAAAATCAAGGACGAAGTGTTCGAACATGGCTCGTTCCTCCAAAGCAAGATGTTCGACAAGGGCGTGCGTTGCAGCAATTGCCATAACCCGCACAGCAACGAACTGAAGGCACCGGGCAACGCCGTGTGTCTGCAATGCCACAATACGGCGGGCAAGACCTCGGTCGCCGGCGTCGACGGCAAGGGTCTGCAAGCGAAGAATTACGACTCCATCGAACACACCCGCCACGCCATGGGCCAGCCCGGCTCGCAGTGCGTCGATTGCCACATGCCTGGCAAGTTCTACATGGGCAATGATTTTCGGCACGACCACAGTTTCAGCATTCCCAACCCCGAGCGCGCGCAGAAACTCGGCACGCCAGACGCCTGCCTGAGCTGTCACCAGGGCAAGGCCGGCGACAAGGTCACCGCGCAGTTCAAATCGTGGAACGCAACCGCCTCCCCGGCTCAGCAGGCACCACGCTATGACGAAAGCCTGTGGCTGATCCGCAATGGCCAGCCCGGCGCCGCCGACGCGCTGTACCAGCAATTGCAGCGCAGCAACCTTCCGGCGATCCAGCGCGCGACGTTGCTGGCGGAATTACCGCTGTACCCGAGCGAACATGCGCTGAAACTGGCCACTCAGGACCTCAAACATTCAGAACCACAGGTGCGCGACAGCGCGGTGCGGGCGATCAGCGCATTCCTGCCACCGCCGGAGCGCGCGCCGTTACTGGCGCCGTTACTCAATGATCCAGTGAAAGCCGTGCGCATCGTCGCCGCGCGGGATCTGCTCGGTGCCTCGCGCAACAATGGTCTGGGGGCGGCGCAAGCCAGCTGGAACGCGGCGATCGCCGAATATGAAGCCGTGCAGAAAAGCCTGCTCGAACGTGCAGAAGCCAATCTCAATCTGGCGATGCTGTACCAGGCCAGCGGGCGCAGTGCCGAGGTCGAACCGTTGCTGCGCAGCGCCCTGCAACGTGATCCGGACTTCTACCCGGCGCTGGTCACGCTGGCACAGTGGCTGGAAGCGAATGGTCGCGCCACCGAAGCGCAGAAGCTGTTGGATGACAGCCTCAAGCAGCATCCGGAGGCGGCGCTGTTGCAGCATACGCGCGGGTTGTCGCTGATCCGTGCCGGCCAGTCCGCCGACGCCATGTCCTACCTGCGCAAAGCCGCGCAACTGGAACCGGAGAATGCGCAATACGGCTATGTACTGGCGGTGGCGCTGCATGAGAGCGGCAAGGTTGATGAGGCTTGTGCAATTCTGGAGGGTTTGCTCAAGGTACAACCGGCCAACCGCAATGCGCGGCTGTCGCTGATCCAGTACTACCTCGATAGCGGCCAGGAGCCGAAGGCGCAGGTGCTGTTGCAGGGCTGGAAGAAAATGAATATGGGGGATCCGGCGCTCAAGTGATCGATGGGATGCCCCCCCGATCACCTGTGGGAGCGAGCCTGCTCGCGAATGCAATCTGTCAGCGACATCGTAGTCGGCTGACGTAGCGTTTTCGCGAGCAGGCTCGCTCCCACAGGGCTACCACCGAGCTTCAGCGTTTGCTTCACCAGGACGATGTTTCGCCACTGCGCAACGCCATCTCCCGCCGGCTATTGGCACGCATCGCCTTGATCAGCGACACCGTTCCCACCAGCAAAATCGCCGCACCAAACAAAAAGTCGATGTTGTACAGCTGGAAATCTTCCACCGGCCCGATCAGCAATGTCCGCACCACCGCAATCCCTACCAGCGTGGCGAGAAAGTCGATCCCCGGTTCATCGCGGTAGAACACCAGCATCAGCGGCAGGCACAGCACCAGCAGAAGCAGCAACACCACCACCTTGAACGAGCCTTTGCGCTCGACGCTGAACGCGCACTCATGCGCCCCGTAAGGCTTGTAGTCCTCGTCGCGGATCATCGAGTTCTTCTCGTTGATGTAGTCGGCGCGGTTGTACTTCTGGATCGGCGTGAAGGTGTTGGACATCTCCATCAGCGTGGTGATGTTCTTGAAACGCAGGTCGACGCGCTCGCTGCCCTTGAGGTAATACAGCACCGGTTTGTAGCCATAGCGATAGCTGTCGAACGGGAACGCAGCGGTCTGGGCGTGCACGCCAATCGGCCGTGGCTCGAGTTCGGCGAAGGCGCTTTTGTTGGTCGACGACAGATTGCGGCTCAGCGGCTGCACCTTAACCTGCTCGAGGAAGATCGGCGTCACGCCGAACGACCACTGCAACGGTTCCAAACGCAGGCGCAGTTCGTTGCGGCCCAGGTCGTAGCGGTTGAAAGTGCGTTCGGAAACCACCAGCGAACCGCCGACCATGAACTCGCCGCGCAGGTTATTGGTAACGCGCAAGGTCAGTTGATCCTTGCCCAGCAACGCCGCTTCCGTGGTCGGTGGCGTGCCGCACCACGCAGTGCTTTCGCCGACACCGCCAAGCTGGCCGTCGCGGTTTTCCTTGAATACATAAAAGTAACTGGCCCACAGCGTCAGCAGCAAAAGCGACGCCGTGAGACCGAGGATTTTTTTGCCCGGACTCACTGATCAGACTCCCTTCTTCGGTTCCATCGTCCAGCCGAAAACCCGCTGGCGACGGCGACTCTACCAAAAGGCCATCAGTGACCCAAGGGAAAATGCCGGATCGGCACCAAACCTAGGGGTTTCCCCGGTATGCGCCTCACCCCCTGTAGGAGTGAACCTGCTCGCGATAGCGGTGTTTGATCGTTCCCACGCTCTGCGTGGGAATGCAGCCCGGGACGCTCTGCGTCCCAATCTAGGTGCGATCGCGAGGAATCAGGCTTTGCAGTTGCTGCGCCAGAAAATTCGCATCAAACGCAAACGTATCCGGATCCTTCAAACCATTGGTCTTGCGCCACTGCCACGCACCATCCGCCAGACCGACCAGCGAAATACTCCCATACCGCGCCGCCGTCAGCCCCATCACCGCCAGAGAAATCTGCCCGCCGCTGCCCATCACGTCCGGCACAAACTCTACCGGCTTGCCGGCAATCACAATGCTCAACTTCTCCGTCTTGAACGTCGAGGTCTCCACCGGCACGCTCGGCCCGGACGCGACGTACGCCTCGCGACTGACCTCCAGCAGATTCGGCGCCTTGACCGGTTCAAGCCATTGCTCGATCTGGTCGAACAGCGCGCCAATCCGTGTTGCCCAGTCAGCTGATTGCGTAGTGAACAGTTGCTTCTTGTGCGCTTCGCTCTCGGCATAGTGGCGAAGCATTTCGCCCAGTTGCTGTACGTCGTTCATTGCTATGTTCCTTGGAAAGGACCTGCGAACGGTGATAGTGGCAGATCCCAAGCCCGGCGTACGTTTAGTTCTTGCAGGTGCACAGTTGCGGGAAAGATCGGCGGTACAGTCAGCAGGTGCTGGCGTCGAGCCTCGAACAGCAGGAAACTCCGGGCAGACCTGAACGCTCGACACTGTCATTTGCTGGAGGAAATTCAATGCGCACCATCGGCCTTATCGGCGGCATGAGCTGGGAGTCCAGCGCCGAATACTATCGCCTGATCAACCAACAGGTCCGCGACCGCCTCGGCCCGTTGCGTTCGGCGCAGTTGCTGATGTACAGCGTCGACTTCGGCCCGGTCGAACAGGCTCAGCACGCCGGGCGCTGGGACGATGCGGCGGCAATTCTGGTCGATGCCGCGCGCAGGCTCGAAGCCGGCGGCGCCGAGTGTGTGATGCTGTGTACCAACACCATGCACAAAGTTGCGGACCAGATTCAGGCGGCGATCAGCATTCCGTTTATGCACATTGCCGAACCGGCGGCGCGAGCGGCGCTGGAAATCGACGCGCTGACGGTCGGGCTGCTCGGCACGGCATTCACTATGGAGCAGGACTTCCTCAAGCAGCGTCTTATCGCACAAGGACTGACGGTGCTGGTGCCCGACGAAGCCGAGCGCAAGGACGTGCACCGGATCATCTACGACGAACTCTGCGTCGGGGTGATCAGCGAACAATCGCGTCAGATCTACCAAGGCGTCATCGAATCCCTGACCGCCCGTGGCGCTCAGGCAATTATCCTCGGCTGTACGGAAATTGGCATGTTGATCAAACCCGAACACAGCGCCCTGCCCCTGCTCGACACCACCGAGCTGCATGCGCAATCGGCGGTGGCGTTCGCGCTGGAGACTGACTGATTCAAGATTTTGACGAACCGCGCAGACGGGCCATGCTCAGGGTGTCGACCCACTGCCCGTCGCGCACCGCGTAATCACGCGACAGCCCTTCGGCCTCGAAACCGAACTTGCGATAAAGGCCGATGGCCGCCTCGTTGTCGGCGTACACCGTGAGTTCGACGCGGTGCAGGTTCATCCAGTTATCGGCGACATCCAGTGCCGCAGCCAACAACATTGAACCAACGCCTTTGCCTTGCCATGCAGCCGCTACACCCATACCGAAACTACCGGCGTGGGCGCGGCGCATGCGCGAAAAGGCTTCCAGTCCAAGATTGCCAATCACCACGCCCTGATGCAGCGCCACCAGTTTCAGCGCGCGTTCGTTGTCGGCCTGCAATCGTTGCCGCCAGACCTCGGTGGACTGGAATGGCATCTGCAGCACCTGCCGTGCAACGGCGGGGTCGTTGTAGAGCGCAGTGATGCCTTCGAGGTGGGATTCGTTGGAGCGTTCGAGGTGGATGGTGGGGGTTGGGTCTGGCATGGGGGATCTGTCCGTGATCTGAGCGTGGCTGCTCACTCTAAACCTCGGATATTGAAACTGGCGAGGTTAAATTGTGGGAGCGAGCCTGCTCGCGAAAGGGCCATCAAGTCCGATGCAATTATTAGATTTAAACGAAGGTGTTTAAAAGACACCTCCAGACACGCCTTCCAGGCTACAAATTCTTGCGCCATTGCCTACAGCTACGCCAGAATCCGCCGGCTTGTGCGCTTTGAGGGCGGGTTCTATTGTGGTCCGGTCGCTGACGAATCAGCGATCGGGTCTCGCAGCCCGTCGATCTCTGGACGCACAACACCCGCTATTTATGGCGGCTGTACGTGGGAGACCTTCGGGTCTGCCGGTTCTAGAGTCCCGGTCTGCGACCCGCGTATAGCTGCCACCTCCTTTTCGTATCGCAGCGAAATGTGGCGGCTCCGTCGACTCTAGGAGCTTCACCATGATCAAACCAACACCCAACCCGCCCGAAACCGATCCAACCTCGCCCTACGAATCCCTCGATTCAAAAAAACTCCACGAAGCCGCCGACCGCGCCCTTGATCACTACCTCTGCCCGCCCGGCTCGACCCCACCGCCCTACAGCCCTCGCGCCATGTACGCCGTCACCGCCGACACGAAAAACGAAGACCTGCTGGCCAATGCATGCGAAACCCTTGCCTCCGCCAAAACCATCGCCCAGGAATTTGCCGGGCTGGTCAAGCCGTCGCAACGGCGGACGCTGATGGGGATTGCGCAGTTGATCATGCTCGGAGAACTGGCGGTGAATCGGGTGCTGGATAATCTGGAGATGCCGCGGTAGCGGGCCTCGCGACTGGCTCTTAATAGGGCGCCGGCAGTGCCGACGCCTTCGCGGGCAAGCCCGCTCCCACAGGGGACTTGTGTCGCTCATACGGCTGCGGTCACGCCGCCGAATTCGTGGGAGCGAGCCTGCTCGCGAAAGCGGTGGGTCAGTCACTGAAGCGTCGACTGGTAGATTGCATTCGCGAGCAGGCTCGCTCCCACGCTCACTCCTACAGGGGGCGGGTCAAGGCTGGAACCATTCGTGGCGTTCGTTGAAGGTTTGCTGGATGAGGTCGGTGAGGGCTTGGATTTCGGGGGAGTTTTGCGAGTCGGTGTTGACGGCGAGCCAAGCATGGAGCTGCATCGCATCGGCGAATAATCCGGGCAGTGCGGTGAGGCCACGGTCGAAGCGGCTCATGTATGCCGGCAACAACCCAATGCAGGCGCTGCAGCGGATCATCTCTAACATCAATTCATAAGATTGCATCTGCACTACACCAGCCAAGCGCTGCTCGACCAACTCATTCCACGGTCGAAAACTCTCAACCCGCCGATCATGCTGCCATTGCACCAACATGAAGTCCGCCAGGTCATCCGGTGTTTCTGGTCGTGCAGTCACGCGGCTGTAGCGCTTGGCGATATGCGGCAGATACTCAATCGGCGCAAGGCATTGCGGTTCGCTGGTGGCAAACGCTGGGCCGGGATTAGGGCTTTCGCCGGGCGTGAGCCAGAGGACGATGTCAGCGCTGACTGCACGCAATGCCAGTTCGCTATCCAGCGCGATGATTTCAAGGCGCAGGCTGGCATTGCGGCGCAGCAGTGCGATGAGGTCGCGGCCGAGGATGTCGTGGAGGATGGATTCGGCGATGGCCAGACGGATCAGTGGTTGTTCGATGACCGGGAGTTTGCGTTCGTGGGCCAGGGTGATGAGTCGGGCCTGCAACTGTTGGCCTTCGCGGGTGAGCGTGAGGGCGCTGCCCTGGAAGCTGAACAGGCTGTGTTGCAGTTGCTGTTCAAGTTGCGCGAGTTGTTTGCGCAATAGAGTCGAGCGGACGTTGAGGCTGCGCGCGGCTTGCATGAAGCAGCCGCAGCGGGCGCTGGCGAGGAAGTATTGGGCGACTTCGTTGTCGATGGTCGCGGCCTGGTTGAGCCAGGGGTCGGGTTTGGTTTGGGGCGAGTGGTAATCAGCGGTGGCCGGGCGTCCTGCGGGTTCGGTGAATGACATTGATGACTCCCTGTCGATCTTTGTAGTTGCCTTGAGTGCGCCATAGACCCCTGTGGGAGCGAGCTTGCTCGCGAAAGCGTCAGCACATTCAACATATTTGCTGACTGATACTCCGCTTTCGCGAGCAAGCTCGCTCCCACAGGGGTTGTGGTGTAGGTGAAATCAGTGTTTTTCCTCGAGGATTTTGTTCAGTTCAGCGCCGTCGATGCTGAGGGTGGCGGTGTTGAGCATGCCGTCCAGGTAAGCCTGGGCGATCTGTTCCTGGCGTTGCGCGCGCAGGGCCTGGGTCAGTTGGTCGCGCAGTTCGTCCAGGGTTGCGGTGCGGGCCGGTTGTTGTTCGGTGAGTTTGATCACGTGGAAACCGGCAGCGCTTTGCACCGGATCTGACACGGCACCAACCTTGAGCCGCGCCACGGCGCTACGTACTTCCGGCACCAGTTGTTGCAATGGTTGCAGGCCGGTATCACCGCCCCGCTCTGCCGTGACGCGATCCTGGGAATATTGCGTAGCGAGCGCCGGAAAGTCGGCCGGTGCTGTCTGCGCCTTCTTGCTCAATTCAGTGGCTTGTTTGCGCACGGGTTCCAAAGAAGAAGAATCACTGACGCCAAGGAAAATCTGACTGACCCGATACAGCGCCGGTGTCTGCCAATTGGCCTTCCCCGCGTCATACGCCTGCTGCAACTCAGCCGCGCTCGGATACTCCGCCGGCACCTGACTCACCGAGCGCAGATAATCACGAAAGACGATCTGCTCAGTCGCCGCTCGGGTCTGCCGGGCGACTTCGGGACGCTGCGCCCAACCCTGCGCATCGGCCTGTTCCAGCACGGCTTTCTCGGCCAGTCGCGATCGAATCCAGCGCTCCAGCGCCTCACGATTGCCGCGCAGTTGTTCACGGGTTTGCGCCGGAACAGTCGCGAGCAGCGCCTGCAATTCCTCAGGCGACACCTGCTGATTGCCCAACCGCGCCACCGCCGGCCCAGCTGAAACAATCACTGGCGACGAAGGCTGCTGAGCGGCGACCGGATCACTCCCCGGCCGCAGCACCAGCGCCACGGCCACCACCAACAGCGCCACCGCTCCGGCGCCGATCACCATGGCAGGCTTTTTCACAGTGCTACTTCCTCTGCCTCGGCGACGGCGGCTTTTGCGGTTTGCGCACCCGCGGTCTGGCTGAAATCACGCAGGTAAACGATGAACTCCTGCAACAGGCGATCCCACAATTCCAGATTGCCGCGCAGGTGCTCGTCGCTTACGCCAGCAGCCACGACCACGTCCATTTCCATGACCAGAAACTCGCCCTGTAACGACAACCGCGCAAACCGCCGCGTCGCATTCCACTTTTCTGCGACGCCCTCAGGCAATTCACCCTGCACACGCAGCGCACAGCTGAAAGTGAAATCAACAAAGCCGCCCTGCTCCACCGCCGGATTGCCGAAACGCACAGCGTAGCCGATGCCCTGGCTGGCGCTGAGCAACTGGACGATGCCGTTCTGTTCGCTCTGATTGACGCGGTAACCGGCGGCTTGCAGGACGTCGGTCAGTGATTGCGGGGAAACGTGGATGATCAATTGAGTCATGGCTTTCTTCCTTGTTATCAGTGAGCGATCGCGGCTTGCGGCGCGTCGAATTGGGTTTTGTAGAGCTCGTCGCCAAAGCCCTGCGCCAGTTCATCGAACTTGACCCGTGCGCTGCCGGCGAAGGGCTGGCGGATTTTCATCACCTCGGCGACGTCGATGTTTTCGTAGGCCGTGAGGATCTGTTTGGCGACGCCGTACATTTGCTGATTCTTGGCTGAACATTGCTGCACTTGTGTGTCACGTTCCGCCAGTTGCGCTTGCAGTTTCGCGCGTTCGGCTTCTTTGCCACGGGCGAGAACTAGTAACTCGTCATAGGCTTTTTTGAACTTGCCGGTCTGTTCGGCACTGGCCGCCACTTGCGCCTGCGCCTGGCTGTGCAGGCTCTGTTGCTGCCCGGACAGTTGCTCGGCGAGGCCTTTGGCTTTGGCCAGTTCGGCAGTCAGTTGCTTGATCTGCGCTTGCGCTGCCTTGGCTTCGTTCTGCGCCGCCAGTTGCGCGGCGCTGGCCTGGGCCTGTTGGGTTTGCAGGGCCTGCAATTGCTGGGTGGTGCTGCGCAATTGCGTGCGCAGGCGTTCTTCCATGCCTTCGGCGCTCGCCCCGGTGGCTATCGCTAAACCCAGGCCCAGCGCGAGAAAACGCGTGTTCATAAAGCTCTCCCGGCGCCTTAGAAGCGCGTGTTGATCTCAAGCTGCAAGACGTCAATGTCGAACGGCGCGCCGTACACCGCTTCGGTGCTCATCCAGCGGCCGGTGGCAGAAACGTTCTTCGCCAGGCCGTAGTTGCCGCCCATGAAATAGCCCTTGGCGTTGGTGCCGCCGAGGTGGAACGACGAGTCGTTGAAGCCGTCGGGCAAGGCGTCCGGCTGGATGTACTTGTAGCCGGCGAACAGGTTCCAGTCGCCCTTGCGCTTGAGGTCCAGCGCGTTGCCGAGGGTGAACTGCACCATCCACGCGTTGGCGCCGCTTTCGATCTCGCCGTTGCTGTCGAGGTTGTTGACGATCTGCCCGGCGGAACGCTTGCGCATCTCGCCTTCGTCGTAGCTGAGGTTGTGGATGTAATCGCCCTGGCTGCGCAGTTTGAAGTCCTGCGGCAGGTCGGCGTCCCAGACCACGTTGAGATCGAGCAGGTTGAACTCGGACGCGAGGCCGACGAATTGCGGCTGCGGCGTGGCGCTCGGGTTGAGCGGGTTCGGCGTGATGTCACGCAGCAGGAACACGCTGTTGCCCTTCTGCATGAACGCCGCGCGGCTGCCGTCGCTGTCGCAACCCGGCGCGCCGGCCCACGGTTCGCAAGGGCTGGAGCGCTGGCCCTGAATGTCGTCGAAGCGGTAATAGGCCAGCGCACCTTTGAGGCGGTTGTTGCTGCTGATCGCCCATTTCGCGCCGAGCTGCGCGCCGTACAGCCACTTGTTGTCGCTCTCTTCCTTGTCGAAACCGTTGCTGCTGGAAGTGTCGTTGGTGTAATCCACCGGGAACGCGCCGACCGTACCGAACACGCCCCAATCGCGGTTGAGCTTGTGATCGAATATCGCCGCCACACCGTCGAAATTCAGGTCGTTGGAATAGAGCATGTCGGTGGACATGAACGGGTTGGCGAAGCGCCCGCCGGTCAGGGTCAATTCGTCCATTGGCTTCCAGGTCAGGTAGCCCTGATCGAGCCAGATGTCCTTCTTGGCAAAGCCGCCGCCGAGGTTCTGCGTGGTCGATACCGGGTTGTTGTCCGAACCGGTGCCGATGCGAATGCCGGCGGTCCACTCCTCTGAAATCACCGCTTTCATGCCCAGACGAGCGCGCAGGCGAAAGAGGTTTTCGCGGTCCTCGCGAGTGTTGAGCAACGGCGGCAGGCTGGTGCTGCTGTTGGGATTTACGTCGTACGGGCCGTTGTTGTTGAGCTTGGCGAAGTCGACGATTTCGTTGCTGTTGTTGCCTGAGTAGTAACGCGATTCGTCGCGCAGACGAATATCGCCGTCGAAACTGATGCGCGAGGCCCAGTCGGGGAAGGTATTCGGCGCTGCCCAGTTTTCCTGTTTGGCGGCGGCCATGACCTCGGCTTTGACCTGATCGCGGATCTGGTCACGCACCGCTGCCGGCACGTACTGCACGCGCACATCCCCCGGCGCGGCGACCGGCCCGGCCGCGACGGCGGTGGACGCGGCAGCCTGTTTCGCTTGGGCCGCTTCGTTCTGCGCCTGAGCGATCAGCGCGTCGGCCTTGTCCTGTTTGAGAATGCCCTGCTCGACCAGCAAGCGGATCAGATTGATCGTGGCGTTCTCCGAAGGCGCAGGCGCTGCCACGGCCTGACCGACCAGGGTCGCAATGACCATGCCGACCGCCAGGGACAATCGATTCACGTTGGAAATCATCTGCACACAACTCCTTTTGCCGAAGCTTGAATAAGTGAATTAGCCCGGACGCCGCCCTTGCAGGGACAGGCGCACAGGCAAAGTGATGGAGGCCGGAGGCCGTTCGCTGAGGGCTGGCGCACCGCGTAAAGCGGCCAGCACTTGGGTATCGATTTGCGGGTTGCCGCTGGACTTGATCAGCTCGACACGGGTGATCTCGCCGACGCTGCTCAGCCAGACATCGGCCTGCAGTGAAAACGCGAGGTTGCGCAGCTCGGGGTTCTCGCGCAGCAAACGCTGGAAGGTGAACGCGAGAAACTGGCTGTACGTGCCCGTGCCCAAACGCCCGCCGCCGGCTCCGGCCATGCCGCCGCCCTTGCCGGCGCCAATGTTGAAAGCATCGCTGCCGGACTGCGCGTCGCCGTCCATTTGCATTGGGTTGGCCAGATCGTCCGCCGGCGATGGCGGCGCCTCTTCTTCAGGCTTGACCTCCTCCGGCTCCGGCGTTGGCTCGGGCTCGACGACCTTTTCTTCCACCGGCGTTTCCGGCTCTGGCGGTTTCTCCGGCGGCGGTGGTGGCGGTGGCGGCAACGGGATGATCGTCGGCACCTTCGGCGCTTCGCGACGCACGCCGGCCATGTCGTTGGCCCACTGCCAGAGGAACCACGCGGCGAGCGCGCCGACCAGCAGCCCGGCGCCCCACTTCACATAGCGCAACGGCGACTTTTTCACGGGCGGCGGTTCGATCGGGAGTTGTGCGGTCATGACTCAGCCCTGACTCGGTTTGCCGGTGACGAGACCGACCTGGGACAGTTCGAGCCGGCGCAGCAGGTCGAGCACTTCGATGACTTTCTGGTACTGCACCGTCGCATCGCCACGCACGATCACCGGGAAGTCCGGGCTCTGCGCTTTCTCGATGCGCAGGCGTTCTTCCAGCTCGGCCAAGGTCACCGGATAGGCATCGAGAAACACCTGACCGCCGTCGTTCACCGAGATCGCCTTGGTCTTGGCCTCTGACAGCGACACCGACGCGCTGGCCTTGGGCAGGTTGATCTGGATCCCGGAGACCTGCGCGGTGGCGGTGAGGATGAACATCACCAGCACCACCATCAGCACGTCGACCAGCGGAGTGATATTGATGCTGTCCACCGCGGCATCGTCGTCATCGTCGTGGGAGGCATTTACGGACGCCATGACAGTGCTCCTCAGGCCGGTACGGAGTGGTGGGCGTGATGGCCGCGCTGATGCGACGCCTCACTGAACTGGCTCTCGCCATGCATTTCCGCCAGACGGGTGATGAACTCGTCGACGAACACGCGCATGTCGGCGCTGACTTCCTTGTTGCGGGTAATCAGGCGGTTGTAGCCAAAGAGTGCGGGGATCGCGACGAACAGGCCCATCGCTGTGGCCAACAACGCGGCAGCCATGCCCGGTGCGATGGCATTGATGTTGACGTCGCCGGCCATCGCCGTGCCGAGGAACACCACCATGATCCCCAGCACGGTGCCGAGCAGGCCGATGTACGGGCCGCCGGCGATGGCGTTGGACAGGGTCGAGAGTTTCGAACTCAGTTGCTGGTTTTCCCGGGTGCGCACGCCGTCCATGGAGCAGCGGATGGCTTCGATGGTGGCGGCGGAAACCGACGAGGTATCGGCGCCCTGCTCACGGCGGGTGCGAATCTCTTTGACCGCCACCAGATAAAGGCGCCACAGCGACGAATGCTGCAGGCGCTGCGCCAGTTGGGCGTCGTCGGCGAACATTTCCAGACGCGTCCCGACCTTGGCGAACTGCACGCGGAAGTCTTCGTTGGCAGCGGTGACGCGGCTGAGGCTGCGGTTCTTGCGCAGCATGATGATCCACGACTGGAACATCATCAGCACTAGCACAGCGATGATCACCCAAGCGTCAATTGGCACCGCGTTGAGCAGGAAGCCGAGGCTGCCGAAACCGAATCCGGACTGTTCTTCATCGACGCCATAGGCGACCAGTTTCGACTCGGCGCCTTGCGAGGTGGCATCGGCCAGCAACAGCGCAGCAGGACGGGCGACTTTCGACAGGCGCAGTTCGTCGATGGCGCCAGCGAATGGCTGGAACGCGCCTTGCTGCAGATCGGCACCGATGGCCATGACCGAGTTGAACGCCGGCATCGCCTGAGCCAGTGCAGCGCTCTCGCGACCGTTAATGTAGAGGGTGACTTTCGAGCCCTCAGCGGTCAGCGCAACGTGTTGCCATTGCGCCGGAGGCAGTGCCTGGGTAGCAGCGGCGCGCTGGCCGTCGATTTCCACGAATGGCAGACCCTGGCTTACGCCGACCAACAGACTTTGCGTGCCTTCGCGTCGAGCGAGAATCAGTTGCTCGCCACTGGCCTGATCCAGGCGCAGCCAGGCGCTGAAAGTGAACGCGCTACCAGCGTTGTGTTGCAGCGACGGACTGGCCGGCAGCAACAACGGCTGACCGCTGAACTGCAAGGCACGGCCGACGACGCCATCGATCGCTGTGCCGGTCGCGCTTTGCGCGGTGTTGCCGTACGCCGTGGTGTCTTTCGCCGGGGTGCCGGTGGCGCCGTCGAAGTGATACAGCGCGGTGTAATTCGGATCGAAGGTGAGTTGGCCGTTGCCGGTGGCCGGGGCTTTCTGGTTGCCGTAGTACATCCAGATGTCCTGACGCTGACCGCCCTCTACATTCGGCACATCAACCCAGATCAGCGCCATGCCCATCAGCGCATCGAAGCTTTCGATCTGGTGATTGAGCACAGTCTTGTCATCGGCGGCGACAAAGCGCAGATCGGAGCCGTCCTCTTTCACACCGTCGAAGGTGAAGTTGCCGGTGTGTAAGCGCACCAACAGCGCGGTGCGGCCAAGGGCCTGATTGATCGCCGCGCCTTGCGGGGTGGTGTCGACGGCAATCTGTTTGCGGTAATGCCAGTCGTCCTGCCACCAGGCCTGAGCCGTGGCCGGGAGCACGAAGCCCAGGCAGATCAACAACGAAAGGAAGAGGCGTTGCATGGACGTGCTCCGTTAGAAAGTGGCTTGAAGGTTGAAGTGCAGGCGCGATTCCTGCTTGGAGGTGTTCGGCCCTTCGAGTAGCGGGTAGCCCCAGTCGAGGCTGCCGGACAGCCATTTACTGAGGCTGGCGCGGGTGCCGAGGCCGACGCTGGCGAGGGCGTAATTGGCGTCCTGATCCGGCAGTTCGTCGCGCAGGTACAACTGCGCGCCTTCGGCGAAGGCATAGAAGCGCCAGTCCTGCATCCACGTGCCGGCGAATTTCGCCAGCGACGGTGTGCGCAATTCCTGGCTGAGCAGGTAGCCGTCATCGGCGGTACGTTCAGCCGCGAGATAGCCGCGCACGGAGGTGGCGCCACCGGCGGAGAATTGTTCGTTGGAAACCAGCGGCCCCGAGGCGAGTTGGAATGCGGCTTTGCTTGCGCTCTGCCAGTCGCTGTCGAAGGTCCAGGTGTAGTTGGTGTCGCCCTTGAGCACGGCGAAACTCGGTTTGGCGCGATAGCGTTTGTAGTCGAAGTCTTCGTCGTCGCTGCCGTAGCCGAACACGCTGCGGGTGGCGGCAACCAGGCTCAGGCCGAGGCCGAGTTGGCTCTTTTCGCTATAGCGATAACCGTTGTAGGCGAAGGTGAACGGCGCATATTTGAGCGGCACCTTGTCGCTTTCGCCGGACAGGCTCAGGCGCTCGTCGAAGTCCTTGAAGTCGATGCCGGCCGACAGCGAGTTCGACCAGTTGCCGCTCGAGGGCAGCGTGTAAATCGCCGCGACGCCGTAAGAATGACCCTTGCCCAGCACGTTGCTGCCGCCGATGGTGGCGACATTGCTGTCGGACTGGTAACCGGAGAACTGCACGCTCCAGCGCTCGCTCAGCGGCGCGGTGTAGGAGCCCGACCAGACTTTGGCGTTGTCGGTTTCCTGCGGCGCGGTGAAGAACGTCAGGTTGACGCTGTGACCGAGCTGCCAGAGGTTGTTGTAACCGAGACTGGTGACGCTGCGCAGCTTTTCGGTGTCGGCGCTGTAGTCGTTATTGAGGCCCACGCTGGCCGTCCACGGGTTCTGGTCTTCGACCTGCAAGTCGACATCCATGGTCCCGGGACGCTGGCCTTCACGCACCAGCGGCATCACTTGCCGGCCGGGCGTTTTGTTGAGCTGCGCCAGTTCGCCTTGGACCTTGGCGAAGTCCGGCACCTCGCCTTCTTTCAGTGCCGGAACGTTGTCGCGGATGTCCAGCGGCGAATAGTGTTTGGCGCCAACCACGCGCACCCGGCCGACCTTGGTTTCACTGACTTGCAGATAGACGATGCCATCGGCCACGGCCTGCTCGGGCAGCTCGACGAACACAGACTGGTAGCCGCGTTCCTGATAGGCCTTCTGCAACGCATCGCGCGCGCCTTCGATGTCGCTCAAGGCTTTCTGCGGCGAGAAACGGGTACACCGCTTCTTCGATCGCCCGCGCATCGAGCACGGTGTTGCCGCGCACGAAGTATTCGTTGACGTCCACCAGTCGCTGCGCGGCGGGCGCTTCTGTGCCCTCCTCGGCCAGCGCCGGCTGCGCGCCCGCCGTCACCAGCAGCCAGCCGCACAGCGCCAGCCGTGACGTGAAAATCCGTTCCACATTACCCCCTGAAATTCGCGATGACCTGTGGGCATTGGCGCCCGGTGTGATGCGTCAATTGCTGATCGTTGTGGCGCAGGCGTGCTTGCCCAGCCAGGTGTGCAACAGCGCGAAGTTCAGCGAGAACTCGGGCATTTGCAGCAAGGCGCCGCAGAACACTTCGCCGATGATTTTCTGAATCAGCAGCACCGCGCGCGGCTCGTTGAGCAGCGTGGCAATGTCGCGACTGAGGGCGGTGAAACTCCAGACTTTCTGGTTCAGGCCGAGGCCAACGAACCAGCGGAACAGCAGGTTGTAATTCAGCTGTTCATAGAGTTGCTGTTCGCTGGGCACCGAATAGAGCAATTGCAGGAGCAGGATGTGCATGACCGTTTGCGCGGGAATGAGCATGCCGGGCGCGGTATTGAGGTCGTGCAGAAGGTCCTGGTGGGCGTCGAGCAGATCGTCGATCTGCGGGCGCAGCAACACCAGCGAATGGCCCGGCGGAATGTAGCTGGACACTTCTTTCAGGGCGCCCTGCCAGTCTTCCTGCGAGACGATCCAGACCCACGGCGCGCCGTAGCGATATACCGAAACCGGCTTCTTGCGCGCGGCTTCGACGATCTTCGACAAGCGTTGATCGAGCTCCTGCATGCCCACTTTCGAATAGCGTTCCATAGTCCCCATTGCCTCACTCCCGGCGTCCCGCCTCGGCTTGCAAAGTGCGCCCCGAAAGGCTCCTCAAGCGCGTTACACAGGCATGACCGGACTGGCAAAGGGCTACCGAACTTTTGTCATAAAAGCTTCATTACGAAACTGCACATGGCCCGCGAAATCACTCAGACCCTGTGGGAGCTGGCTTGCCAGCGATGGCGGTGGGTCAGTCAATCAAGCGGGTGGATGTGCCGACCCCATCGCTGGCAAGCCAGCTCCCACAGGGATTCGGGGTGGCATGAGATTCGGCGACGCGCCTGCCCTTTTGCTCTGCACCGTTGCGTGACATTCGCGTGACATTCACAGGGTTAAATCCCGACCCATTCAGGCGTATAACCTTCACAAGACTTTCAATCGGCACGCCGACTTCAACACAGGGTAGTGACATGACCACAGCAAACATCCTTGGCAACCTGTTCCCTTCTGGCAGCGACATCCCGGAAAAATACCGCCTGGACGCTCAGGTCGAGCAGCGTGAATATCTGGTCGATGGCCAATTGCGCCGCTGGGACGGCCCACTCGCCACCGTGCGCAGCCCGGTTTATCTGAAAGGCGAAAACGGCGAAGAACAGGTGATCCTCGGCAGCACGCCGCTGCTGGATGCCGAAACCGCGCTCACCGCCCTCGACGCTGCCGTCCGCGCTTATGACCGGGGCCAGGGACTGTGGCCGACCATGCGCGTGGCCGAGCGCATCCAGCATGTCGAAGCGTTTCTCGGCCGTATGCGCGAGCAGCGCGAAGCTGTGGTCAAGCTGCTGATGTGGGAGATCGGCAAGAACCTCAAGGACTCGGAAAAAGAGTTCGATCGCACCTGCGATTACATCGTCGACACCATCAACGCCCTGAAAGAACTCGACCGCCGCTCCAGCCGTTTCGAGCTGGAACAGGACACCCTCGGCCAGATCCGCCGCGTACCGCTTGGCGTCGCACTGTGCATGGGCCCTTACAACTATCCGCTGAACGAAACCTTCACCACGCTGATTCCGGCGCTGATCATGGGCAACACCGTGGTATTCAAACCGGCCAAGCTCGGCGTACTACTGATCCGGCCGTTGCTCGAGGCCTTCCGCGACAGCTTCCCGACCGGCGTGATCAACGTCATCTACGGCAGCGGCCGCGAGACCGTCAGCGCACTGATGGCGAGCGGCAAGATCGACATCTTCGCCTTCATCGGCACCAACAAGGCCGCCAGCGACCTGAAGAAACTGCACCCGAAACCACACCGCTTGCGCGCGGCTCTCGGCCTGGACGCCAAGAACCCCGGCATCGTTCTGCCCGAAGTCGATCTCGACAATGCCGTCAGCGAAGCGGTCACCGGCTCGCTGTCGTTCAACGGGCAGCGCTGCACCGCTCTGAAAATCCTTTTCGTCCATGAGGACGTGGTCGACAGCTTCATCGAGAAATTCAACGCCAGACTCGCCACACTGAAACCGGGCATGCCGTGGGACAGCGGCGTGGCGCTGACACCGCTGCCGGAGTCGGGCAAGGTTGATTACCTGCACGGTCTGGTCGCTGACGCGCAAAGCAAAGGCGCCCAAGTGGTCAACCCCAATGGCGGTGAGTCTCACGCCTCGTTCTTCTACCCCGCAGTGCTGTACCCGGTTAACCCGCAGATGCGCGTCTATCAGGAGGAACAATTCGGCCCGGTGGTGCCGATCGTGCCTTACCGCCACCTCGATACCGTCATCGATTACGTGCTGGAATCCGACTTCGGCCAGCAGCTGAGCATTTTCGGCACCAACCCCGTCGCGGTCGGGCGGCTGGTTGACACCTTCGCCAATCAGGTCGGGCGGATCAACCTCAACGCCCAGTGCCAGCGCGGCCCGGATACCTACCCGTTCAACGGTCGCAAGAACTCCGCCGAAGGCACGCTGTCGGTACACGATGCATTGCGGGTGTTTTCGATCCGCACGCTGGTCGCGACCAGGTTCCAGGAAAGCAACAAGGATCTGATCAGCGAAATCATTCGCGGACGTGATTCGAGTTTCCTGACCACTGATTACATTTTCTGACGAGGACCTTGCACTGAGTACGTTCAGCACCCACCGATGGCCACCGCTGTTGCGCCGTATCCTGCGTCCGTTACTGGACCCGTACCGGCGCTATCGTCACGCCCGCCTGATCCATTCCGTGCGGGTGGCATTGGGGTTGCTGGCGACGATTCTGCTGACCACTGGCATCAACCTGCCCCACGGTGAGTGGGCGTCGGTGACGATGCTGGTGGTGATCGGTGGGTTGCAGCACCACGGCAATATCGGCAAAAAAGCCGCTGAGCGCGCGATCGGCACGTTGATCGGTGCGGGGGTCGGGTTGGCGCTGGTGGCGCAACATGCGTGGCTTGGCCTGCCGTGGTTGACCTATTTTTCCATGGCCGTGGTGTGCGGCTTTTTCTCGTATCACGCGATTGGCAAGGGCGGCTACACCGCCCTGCTCTCGGCGATCACTGTGTTCATCGTCGCTGGGCATGGCGACAATCCGATCACCGATGGTCTATGGCGCGGCGTCGACATCTTGATCGGCATCGCCCTCGCCCTGGCTTTCTCCTTTGCTTTGCCGCTGTACGCGGTGTACTCGTGGCGCTACAACCTCGCCGACGCCTTGCGCGACTGCGCCACGGTGTACGGGCGCATCGTCAACGGTGAAGCGGTCAGCGCCGACGAGCATGTGCGGCTGATGAGCAAGGTGGGTGCGGTGATGGTGCAGTTGCGCTCGCTGATGCCCTCGGTGTCCAAGGAAGTGAAAATCTCCATGACCGAACTCGACGCGATTCAGCGCAACCTGCGCATGTGCATCAGCACGCTGGAAATTCTCGGCAATATCCGCCCCAACCTCAGCGATCCACAGGCCTCGCCACATCTGCAAACGGCGCTGAAGGCTGAGCACCGGCAGATTCGCGTGCAGCTGATCGGCATGGCCCGCGCGTTGAAAACCGGCGCTTCGCAGCGGCTGGATCGGCCGATGGAGCTGCCAGCAGCGGACCTTGATGCGCCGGTCGCCAATACGCTTGACGGCTACCGGATGCTGACCCGACAACTGGCGGCCAATATCAGCGAGATGCGCCAGCGTCTGGCAACCACTGCGCCGCGCTGGAACATCTGAGCGTTACTGCGCCGCCAGCCGCCGGGTTTTCCAGCCCCAACCTTGTTGCATCCCGGCGGCGGCCAGCAGGATCGCCGCCACGCCGATCCACTGCAGCAATTCGAGGCGATGACCGAAGGCGAACCAGTCAACGAATATCGCCGCAATCGGATAGATGAACGACAGCGCGCCGGTCAGCGCGGTCGGCAGTTTTTGAATCGCGCCGTACAGCAAAACGTACATCAGCCCCGTGTGAACAATGCCCAGCGTCACCAGACTGGCCCAGGCATCGGCGCCTTGCGGCAACGCGTCGAAATGCGCAAACGGCGCGAGCAACAGAATTCCGGTGCACACTTGAATCAACGCGATCAGATGTGGCGGGGTGCCGGTCAGGCGCTTGATGATCAATGCGGCAATCGCATAAAGAAACGCCGCGCCCAACGCCAGGGCAATCCCCATCAAGTAATCGTTACCCTCCTCACCTTGGGTGCCATGGGCGCTGACAATCGCCAGCATGCCCATGAACGAAATCGCCAGCCAGAACAGCTTTTGCACGGTGATCTTTTCGCCAAGGAACAACGCCGCCAGGCCGACCAGCATGAACGGCTGCACGTTATAGACCGCCGTACCAATGGCTATCGAGGCGCGGGAATAGGACGCAAACAGCAGCACCCAATTACCGACAATCGCCGCACCACTGACCACGGCAAGAAGCAACGTAGTGCGAGTCAGAATCCCCGGGCGCAGGAAGCCAAACCCGGCGCAGATCAACAACAAGGTGCCGGCGCCGATTACGCAACGCCAGAACACCACGTCCAGCACCGGCTGCCCGGACACCAGCACGAACCAGCCGATCGTTCCAGATATCAGCATGGCGGCGGTCATTTCCAGCGAGCCGCGGCGGATTGCGTTGTCCATTATTTTTCTCCTGAGGCTGTGGCTAAAGCATGGCAAAAGTATGCCCAGCGGACGCAGTGCAGCTCCAGCGCATAAAGCAGGCTAAACTCGGTTTTTGCCTTTTTTATCGTGGGTGTTTTCCACTCATGGCCTAATCGGGACTTCGTACATGACTGACGATATCGACCAGATCCTCATCGGCGCGCTGATGGAAGATTCGCGGCGCTCACTGAAAGCGCTGGCCCAGATCAGCGGTTTATCGTCGCCCAGCGTGGCCGAGCGACTGCGGCGCCTGGAAGAACGCGGCGTACTCAAGGGCTACACGGTAGAAATCGATCCGAAATGCTTCGGCTATCAGTTGCAGGCGATCGTCCGGGTGCGGCCGCTGCCAGGGCAGTTGCAGGAGGTGGAACGGCAGATCATGTCGATCCCTGAGTTCACCGAGTGCGACAAGGTCACTGGGGAGGACTGCTTTATCGCTCGTCTGCATGTGCGCTCGATGGAACAACTCGACACCCTCCTTGACCGTCTTAATACGCTGGCTGAAACCAACACGGCGATCGTCAAGAAGACCCCGGTGAAACGACGACTGCCACCGATGGCGTAGGTGCCTTTTGTCATTGATCGGCGTAGATTGTGGTTTTTGCGGCTAAGGAATGGCGGTATGAAAATTCAGGCAATGCTGCTGGCGGCCCTGCTGCTCGGGGGTTGTGGCACCATTCAAACGGTGGCGCGTAATGATCAGGCTGCCGTGGACGGCCTCAAGGAACAAAAGAGTTATTGCGGCGCAGTGCCGAGAATCTACAGCGGCCTCGCCTATGACTTCTGCACGCTGAACGCACCGCTGGCCTCAGGTATCGATCCCGACGATCACCGCAACGCGGCGATCCCTGGGGTGCTGGTGGACGCCGTAGTGTCCGGCGCGCTCGACACCTTGCTCCTGCCCTACACAATCTACCGTCAGCAAGTGGATGGCAGCATCGTCATCAACTGAGCAGCCACTTTTCTGCAGACGATAAAAAACCCGCCGAAGCGGGTTTTTTTTATTGCAGCTGCTTTGATCAGTCGTCGCGGCTCATGATGCCGAACAGTTGCAGCAGGCTGACGAACAGGTTGTAGATCGATACATACAGGCTGATGGTCGCCATGATGTAGTTGCGCTCGCCGCCGTGGATGATCGCGCTGGTCTGGAACAGAATGCACACCGACGAGAACAGCACGAAGCCGGCGCTGATCGCCAGTTGCAGGCCGCTGATCTGGAAGAAGAAGCTCGCCAGCGTAGCGCCCAGCAGGACAAAGAAACCGGCAGTGATGAAGCCACCGAGGAAGCTCATGTCCTTGCGGGTGATCAGCACGTAGGCCGACAGACCACCGAACACAAGCGCGGTCATGGCGAATGCCGAGCTGACCACTTCAGCGCCGCCCTGCATGCCCAGGTAACGGTTGAGGATCGGGCCGAGCAGGAAACCCATGAAACCGGTCAACGCGAAGGCGGAAACCAGGCCCCACGCGGAATCACGGAGTTTGTTGGTGAGGAAGAACAGCCCGTAGAAGCCGATCAGCACCACGAAAATGTTCGGGTAGCCGACACGCATCTGCTGGGCTACGAAGGCCATCACACCGCTGAATGCGAGGGTCAGGGCCAAGAGACCATAAGTGTTGCGCAGGACGCGGCTAACCTCTAGCTGCTCAGCCTGCACGCTGTTATTAACTGCGTAATCCTGTTCGCGCATGGCGACACTCCTGTTGGTTTGAAACGTTCAGTCGCAAAGATCATAACAGACGCTCTGTAACAAGCCATGCAGAGAGTTTGACAGTGTGTTTCATTCAGGTATTATGGCGCCCGCAACGCAAACGGAGGTGTGGCCGAGTGGTTTAAGGCAACGGTCTTGAAAACCGTCGACTGTAACAGGTCCATGAGTTCGAATCCCATCGCCTCCGCCATCTTATGTACGACAAAGCCCTGATTATTCAGGGCTTTGTCGTTTCTGCGAGACATGTTTACACAGCAGCGTTTGCGCATCTATTGAGTCATTTCTCAGCAGTGCCTCGTACACCTGAGGCGCTGCTGTCCAGATAGCCAATACGTACTCGCTCAACCAAGCGACTCAAAGACAGCCTCCGCACGCTGTTGCACCGGCGCCTGAGGTCTGAACATTTGCTGCCAGGCGAGCTGCGCCTGGACCCTGGCCACCGAATCCAGCACTTTCTGCGCCCAGCGATCATCCTCGGGATGCACCACGACCACCCGGAAGCCATGATCCTTGCCTTCAATCTGCACGCCCTCCGAATCATCGACATGCAAGTCGATATCGAACGCTGGCGGATACTTGGAAGGCGCATTCGACATCCCGTGCGCCGTCAGCGCACGGTTGTGCAGCACGCTGTTGACCACGCCGTCGACGCGGATCCCGTACAGCGCCAACCAGCGCCTGATATAGGACGGCGTGCGCCCGGATGAGGTGTAGACCCAGATACTGCAATCCTGGCGACGCAGCTCTCGGATCAGCGATCGCGTGCCCATCCGCAACGGCTCACCCAACCAGCGATGAATACAGGCCGGTAGTCGACTGTTCTCGACTGCGCAGTGGTGGAGCTGGCAAGCGAGCGTGTCATCGATATCGAACGAAATTCGTATGCGTTGACGTTCGAACAACTGCGGCAAAGCGCAGCGGATAGCCTGCCCTGCCCGGCTGCCGAAGGTTTTCAATCTGGCAAATGCTGGAGCCCAGCTCATCGCTGGCCACCCTGAGAGACAGGCAAAGGCTTGCCTTTGAGAAAGAACTTCATTGGATCGGGCGCCTGTTCTTCTAAGAATGCTGCATATTTTTTCTTGATCTTGGGCAATTCGTACAACGCCTTTACGCCATGCTTGGCGGAGTTGCGGATGACCGAGGACGGGTTGAAATAGCCCTCGGCGTTTTCAAGCGTCAACACGAATGGAGGCAGCCCTGCCCGCATGAGCAAGTAGCTGACAATCAGCGAGCCACTGCGGTTATTGCCTTCGATAAACAGCTGCGGCTTGCTCAGAATGCGCACATAGACACCCGCTGCACGCTTCCAGACTGACTCACTGCGATACGCGCAATACCAGTTGTATAAGTCCTTGATGCCGCCCTCGACGTTGTTGAAGAAATGCGCCTCGGTGGCGGACAGATGCTGAGCGTATTCCAGCCGGCGCGCCGGATCCCGGCCACAAAGCACTGTGGCATTGATCTCCAGCATCAGGTTCAGTTGCTGCAGATCGAACAGGTCGACGCCGCGGGCAACATACTCGTCAACCAACGCATAGCCTTCAAGCACATTGTGCAGCACTTCATCAGTCAACGGGTCTCGGGGCTCGGTGAAGTGCCGGCTGAGCTCGGCGAAACGGCTCTGCACTTCCCGCAGTGCACGTTCAATCGCAGGCAAATCAAGACGATGCGTGGCAGGCATTGGAGCTCCTTGGAAACGCTTGGTAAATGTCCACCGGTGCCCGCCAAATCCATTTGGCTTGTGCAGATAGGCGGCCGTGACCGGTGCTGTGACTTAGCTGAACTTGCCGCTGATGTAATCGCCGGTCATCTGTTCACGCGGGTTGTCGAAGATCTGCGCCGTCGGGCCCATCTCGACCAGATAACCGGTGCGCGTGCCCTGGGAAATATCCACCGAGAAAAACGCCGTGGTGTCAGCAACACGGATGGCTTGCTGCATGTTGTGGGTCACCAGTGCGATGGTGTAGTCCTTCTTCAACTCGACCATCAATTCTTCGACGCGCCTAGTGGCGATCGGGTCCAGTGCCGAACAAGGCTCATCCAGCAGCAGGACTTCCGGCTCAGTGGCGATCGCCCGGGCGATACACAGGCGTTGTTGCTGGCCACCGGAGAGCGACAGGCCGCTGACCTTGAGCTTGTCCTTGACTTCGTCCCACAGCGCGGCGCCTTGCAGCGCATGCTTGACGCGGTCGCCGATATCGCCCTTGTAGCGATTGAGCCGAAGGCCAAACGCCACGTTGTCGAAGATGCTCATCGAGAACGGGTTGGGTTGTTGAAACACCATGCCGATGTAGCGACGTACGACCACCGGATCGACGCCCTTGCCGTAGACGTCCTGCCCGAGGAAATGCACATGGCCCTCGAAACGGAATCCCTTCACCAGATCGTTCATTCGGTTGAGACTGCGCAGCACGGTGCTTTTGCCGCAGCCTGAGGGACCGATGAATCCGGTGATCTTGTTTTTTTCGATGGGCACGTGGCTGTCACGTACTGCCATGAAGTTGCCGTAGAAAATCTTGTCCAGTTTGCAGTCCATGACTACTGGCGCCTGGGTGACAAACGGAGCGGCTATTTGCGCAGTGGATACGTTCAAAATCAGATGCTCCCGTTCTTAATACTTGGGCTTGCCGAAAATCCGGCTGATGATGTTCACGAACAGCACGATCATCACCAGCACCAACGAGGCCGCCCATGCGAGCTCGAGCTGGTTATCGAAAGGCATGCCGGAGAAGTTGTAGATCAGCACCGCCAGCGAGGCAGTCGGATTCATGACATCGAGATTGCCCTGGTGGTAGATCCAGTAGTTGCTGAAAAGCGCGGTGAACAACAGCGGTGCCGTCTCGCCTGCGGCACGCGCCACGGCGAGCATCACGCCAGTCAGGATCGCGGGCATGCCGGTCGGCAAGATGATTTTCCAGATGACCTGCGAGCGGGTGCAGCCCATGCCATAAGCGGCATCTTTCATGATCTTGGGCACCATCCGCATCGATTCTTCCGCGGTCAGCACCACGATCGGCAGCATCAGGACGGCCAGCGCCACGCCACCTGCCGGTGCCGAATACGTGCCGGTGGTCATTACTACCAAAGCGTAGGCAAACACCCCCGCCAGGATCGACGGCAGGCCCGTAAGCATCTTGGCGGCAAAACGCGCGGCGTTCCCTAGCTTGCTGTCCGGCCCCAGTTCAGCCAGGAAGATGGCCGCCATGATCCCGACCGGCACCGCGATCGCTGCCGCGATACCGACCATTACGAAAGTACCTGCCATTGCATTGCCGAAACCGCCGCCCATCTCGAAGCCGGTCGGCGGCAGTTCGGTAAAGACTTCAAGGTTCAGACGCGCGCCACCACGAGTGATCAGCATGTAGAGCACGGAAATCAGCGGCACGCTGGCCAGCAAAGCACCTGCCCAGACCAGGGTGGTCAGGATCAGGCTGCGCAGCGCGCGGCCCTCGAACCTGCGTTGCAAGCTGGGCATCGCACCGGTTGGCGCAGTCAGGTCTGTTGCTGCGGTCAGATCAGTCATCACTTGTTACCCCGTTGGGCGTACATCATGATCATCGAGCCGAAAATGTTCACAATCAGCGTAATCAACATCAGCACCAGTGCGGCATACATCAATACCTCGATCTCGTTCGGCCCGGCTTCGGGGAAGTTCAGCGCCAGCAGAGCGGCGAGCGTGTTGGCCGGTGCAAACAACGAAAGGGAAATGTTGTTGGCATTGCCGACCAGCATGGCCAGCGCCATCGTTTCACCCAGCGCGCGCCCCAGGCCCAGCACCAGCGAGCCGAAGATGCCGGTGGCGGCCGAAGGCACCATTACTTTGAGAATCGCTTCCCAATGCGTAGTGCCCATGCCGTATGCGGCCTGTTTGGTTTTCATCGGCACAGCCGTAAGCGCGTCCTGCGAAACCGCGGCAATGGTCGGCAGAATCATGATCGCCAGTACCAGCGCTGCGGGCAGCAGGCCTGGGCCGCTCAGGGACGTGCCGAAAAAGGGAATCCAGCCCAGTTCGCTGTTCAACCAGGTCGTCAGCGGCCGAATCGCCGGGATCACCACATAGATCCCCCACAGGCCATAGACCACGCTGGGAATGGCTGCGAGCAGTTCGACGATGGTACGAAAGAGCGCAGCGAGCTTGGTCGGCAGGAAATCCTGGGTCAGGAAAATCGCCATGCTCACGCCAAAGACACCGGCGATCAGCAACGCGATGAAGGCGCTGTAGAGCGTGCCCCAGATGGCTGGCAGAATGCCGTATTTGCCTTGGTTGACGTCCCATACACTGCCCAGAAGCACATCGAAGCCGTGCTTCTCCATACCGGGAAGTGCCTTGCGTCCGACTTCGAACACCAGTGCAAATACCAGCGCCAGAATCAGTACCACACCGATGCGTGCGAGCGCGCGGAAGGTGCGATCAACCAGGAAATCCTTCGTCGAGGGTGGCTGGCAGGCAGAGTCGGGATTAACCGGTACGACAAAAGGTTTGTTCATGGGCTAAGTCCGGAACAGGGGGAAAACTCTCCCGGCGTGGCGCAGACGCACACGCCGAGAGAGACCTCACGGCGTTACTGAATGTTGGCGGACGCTTTGCGAACCTGTTCGACGACCGATTGCGGCAACGGGATGTAACCCATCGAATCGGCAATCTTCTGCCCCTCGGTCAGGCTGTATTCGACCATTTCACGCATGGCTTTGGCCTTGGCCGGGTTGCCATTGTCCTTGCGGAAAATCATCCAGGTATAAGAGGTGATCGGATAGGACTTGGCACCGTCCGGATCAGGCAGCCAGGCCACCAGGTTTTCCGGCATCTTCACCGCCGCCAGGGCCTCGGCACCGCTTTCGGCGTTTGGCACGACGTAATTGCCAGCCTTGTTCTGCAACTGGGCAAAGTCGACTTTGGCCAGCTTGGCGAAGCCATATTCGATGTAACCAATCGCACCTGGGGTCTGGCGCACGGTAGCGGTTACGCCATCGTTTTTCGGCGATTTGATGAACTTGTCACTGGCCGGCCAGTTGACGGTGTTGCCCTCACCCAACGCCTGCTTGAACTCGGCGTTGACTGTTGCCAAGTGCTTGGTGAATACCGCGGTCGTACCGCTGGAATCTGCACGCACGACAACGGTGATTGGCGTATCGGAGAGTTTCAGGTCCGGGTTGGCTGCGACGATCTGCGGATCGTTCCAGCGCGTGATCTTGCCCAGGAAAATGTTGGAGTAGACGTCGCGTGGCAGCTTCAGCCCCTTGGGATTGCCCGGCAGGTTATAGGCCAGCACGATTTCCCCGGCGGTCATTGGCAGCAACTGCACGCCTTCGGCGACCTTGGCGATATCTTCGTCTTTCATTGCCGAGTCACTGGCAGCGAAATCTACGGTTTTGTTCAAGAAGTCCTGTACGCCCGCGCCACTGCCCTTGGATTGGTAATCGACAGTGACGCCATCGGATTTCTTGCTGAAATCCTTGAACCAGGTCAGGTAGATCGGCGCCGGGAAACTTGCTCCGGACCCCGTCAGGCGAACATTTTCTGCTGCAAAGGAGGCCGAGGTGGCACAAAGAGATACCGCAATGGCGAGCGCAGCAGACTTCATCAAACTTTTCATTAAATGACACCTAGTGATTACGGGCTCCCGAACTCTGCAGCAGTTTTGTGACGATTTCATGAAAGCAAAGTGGCAAGCGTTACCCTCATGGTCCGCAGCAGCGCATATGTATGTCGGCTTCCGGGTTTCGAAAAATCGAATCTTCCTGTGCGGCGCTTGTCCCTACTCCCTGATCCCGAGCAGTCACGTGCCAGGTTCACATTGCGAAAACGCTACTTTTCCCCAGCCTTTATGGCCCTTAACCGGAAATGGCGTTAGCATTTCACCCATTGGGCTGAACAAGCCTGTTTTTTCAGATCAGGGTCGCATTGTGGAAAAGCTAAAACGCCTTCAAAGCGGGATCGAAGGGCTCGACGCGCTGCTTCAGGGGGGCTTTGTCGCCGGCGCTTCGTACATCATTCAAGGCCGCCCGGGTTCCGGCAAAACCATCCTTGCCAACCAGCTCGGTTTTCACCATGCCCGTAACGGCGGTCGTGTACTGGTCGCCACGTTGCTGGCCGAGTCGCACGACCGGCTGTTCCAGTTCCTGTCGACGATGAGTTTTTTCGATTCATCGCGAGTGGGAGCCGAAATTCAATTTGTCAGCGCATTCGATACGCTGGAAAACGAAGGCCTCGATGAAGTCGTGAAGCTGCTGCGACGCGAAATCACTCGGCAGAAGGCGACCGTCATGGTCGTCGACGGCCTGCTCAATGCACGCTCCAAAGCCGACTCGCCGATCGACACGAAAAAATTCATCTCCGAGCTGCAAGGCCACGCAGCCTTCGCCGGTTGCACCGTGCTGTTTCTCACCAGCTCACGCCTGGATGACGGCAGCCCGGAACACACGATGGTCGACGGCGTCATCGAAATGGGCGAAGAGCTTTTCGGTACCCGTTCGGTACGCCGCATTCATTTGCGCAAGACTCGCGGCAGCGGCGCGTTGACTGGCCTTCACGAATGCGAAATCACCGATAACGGCCTGGTCGTCTATCCGCGCCTCGAAAGTCTCTACAAGCGCCCCTCCGCACCCGACAGCGCGGACATGACACGTATTCCAAGCGGCATTGCTTCCCTTGACGAGATCTTTGGTGGCGGCTTGCACAGCTCCAGCGTCACGCTGGTCATGGGGCCTTCCGGCATCGGCAAAACCACGCTGGGCCTGAAGTTTCTGGCGCAATCTACGGCCGAAGCGCCTGGCCTGCATTTCGGTTTCTATGAAAGCCCGCAGCGCCTGCGCCTGAAAGGCCGTTCGCTGGGCATCGATATTGAACACATGGAACACAGCGGCGCATTGAGCATTGCCTGGCAGCCAACAACGGAGGGTTTGCTCGACGGCCTCGGCGCACGCCTGCTGAGCCTGGTCGATGAGAAAGGCATCAAGCGCCTGTTCATCGATAGCCTGAGCGGCATGACACGGGTGTCAACCACCCCGGAACGCATCACCGACTTTTTCAGTGCATTGATGAACGAACTGCGTTCCAGAGGCGTGACGGTGTTCGCCTCCTGGGAAATGCGCGATTTGTTCGGCTCCGAGGTCAGCGCACCGAACTCTGACCTGTCCAGTATTGTCGACAACCTGATACTCATGCGTTTCTTTGAGAATCACGCTGAACTTCGCAGGACGCTTTCCATTCTTAAGGTACGTGATAGCTCCTACAACCCGTCGCGGTTCGAGGTGGTTGTCCGTGATCAAGATGTGTTCCTGGAAAAGGCTTTGAAAAATGAACCTTCAGTCGCAGCTGAGTCATTGCCTGGTTCAATTTCGTAAGTCTTCAAGCGGGTTGAAATAACATGACCACCATCCTGGTAGTCGACGACGAGTATCTGATTGCTGACATTCTTGGCTTTGCGCTTGAGGATGAGGGCTTCATGACAGTGACCGCCAGCAACGGCAAGAAAGCGCTCGAGGTGCTGGAAAGAGAACGTCCGGCGCTGGTCATCACCGACTTCATGATGCCGATCATGGACGGCCTCGAATTCGCCGAAGCCGTGCGTGCCCAGCCGTCCGTCAAACACTTGCCGATCATTCTCATGAGTGGCGCGCAAGCGCACATCGGCATGCAGCGTTCGGATCTGTTTGATGTGGTGGTGCCCAAGCCGTTTGATATTGCGGTGATTGTGGCTGAGGTGAAGAAGCTGTTGGCGACGGAGTAGTCCGTCGCGCAAGGCACTCGTTCACGGCCACAGGCTCAGACCTTTAAACGAATGCTTACGCCACTTGCGCTGAAAAAACTCGATAAACATGCTTTTCCGTGTACAAAAGACCGGTCAGTTATCAGCGGCCGGCTCTCTGCGCACCTCCAACAACTGAGCCGAGTACGTCCAGATTTTCTTTATTTATTAACAGTGTAACTATGCAGTGACAAAAAACTATTCTGCCTTAATAGGTTTCGCCTTGACACGACAAACCGCGCGATGAAAGTATCGCAATGATTATCGGCATTCAATGAATGCAAAAAATATCGAACAAAATGAAAAGGAGTTTCATTATGTCTGACCTTCACGTGCCCGCCCTCATTCACTACTTTTTCTTTACAATCTTTCAGTACTGTTCACGGTAAGACCCGCCAACAAATTCAATGCTGTGCAGACGTCCATGCGCAGTGGGTCAACTCATGCCGGAGAAAAGCCATGAAAGTTGTATGTAGTTCCGTTCTGAAAGAATGGTACGAACAGGAATACAGCGCCTGCGATAACATAACTTTGTTTGGCGAGATACGCCCTGAAGTCAAGAGTTTCGTTGAAATATTGCCGGGTGGACCCGGCGAATCACTCGAACTGGGTTGCGGCGATGGTCGTAATCTCACCGCACTTGCGCGCAAAGGTTACAGCGTGACCGGCGTGGATATGGTTGACAGCACTGCGCAAAGCCGGAGACTCAATCCTTGGCTGCGAGACTTGAATTTTCAACAGGCCGATATTCTGAAATATCGTCCTGCCCATTCTTTTTATGATGTGCTGATATGTTCAGAAGTTTTACACTTCTTCACGCCGCAGCAGCTAGAACGGATTGCACCTTCAATTATCGAAGCGGTCAAACCTGGAGGATATATATTTCTTGACATACTATCCAATTTAACCCGCCAGTTTCACGAATCGGGCGAGCCGTTTATCTGGGACAAGGAAGCGGGACTATCCATTAGTGATAGCGAAGGATTATTTGATAAATGGCTATCAAACTTCGATATTTTGGCTTTCAACCATTTCTTTGACAAACAAAGCTGGCCTTTGAGCAACAGCGCGAACTTGCCAATCGAGCCTTACACTTGGCAGGGTACTTATGTTTCGGTGTGCGCAAGAAGGCGCACTTGATTTTTCGCCGCTGCGCTCGAAGGATATAAAGCCGTGAACCTCTTCCATCAGATTATCGCCGATAAAGCAAAACAGTTCCCCAATAAACCAGCGGTTGTATTGGATGGAGCCGTTACCACGTATGAACAACTTCAGCAGCAAGCGGACGACATTGCCGCTCTGCTCCAGGGATTGGGAATCGTTTCGGGAGACCGGATCGGATTCTACTCGCCCATCGGCATTGAGCAGATCGCCGCTTTTCTAGGCGCACTGCAAGCCGGAGCGATCACAGCTGCCACCCACCACACACTAAGCCGCGCCAAGCTTGTCCACCAACTCAGACATTCGGGCGCGCGAGTGCTGATTACCAGCTGCACCGAGGATCTGGAAGGGCTGATTGAAGCCGCTGGGCTGAAGCTGGTCATCGTTACCGTCGCCACGCAGTCGACGTCGCCGACGATTCTGCGACTGACCGATGCCATTGCTGTTAACCGAGCTCTAAAGCAAACCGCAAGACAACCGCTGAACGATCCGGAACATCCGACTTCGATTTTTTACACTTCCGGCTCATCCTTCAAACCCAAGGGTGTGTTAGTCAACCACCGCATCATGGTCGCTGCGTCCAAACGGGTAACCGCCTATCTGAACAACACCCCGGACGACCGCATACTTAGCTATTCGACGCTAGCCTCCGATTACGGCGTGTATAACGTAATGATGCCATTGTTCGCCGGCGCAACCAGCGTTATTGAAACGCGCCCCGCCAACAATGGAGAAGATGTGCTTGCTGTGGTAGAGCGCGAGTCTGTTACGGCGATGCATGTTTTCCCACCGATTTTTTTCCTGCTGGCCAAAACCGGGCCTCATTGGCAGGCACGAATTCCAGCGCTCCGCTATATCTCAAGCAGCGGCCAGTCCTTGCATACCCGACACATCAAGCGAATTCGCGAAGCACTGCCCAAAGTGCAGATTTTCTCAAACTATGGGCTTACCGAATGCAAGCGAGTCAGCTATCTACCTCCCGAAGAGATCGATCAGCGCCCCGACTCAGTGGGCAAGCCGCTGCCCGGCGTGAGCCTTTATCTCGTAGACGGACACGGTCGGGTCATTGATCAACCTGGCGAAACAGGCGAGTTGCTGCTGACCAGCGACTATCTGATGCTCGAATATTGGGACATGCCACAAGCCAATGCCGACGCATTTGTTCACGATGCGTTCGGCCATTCACGCCTGTATCGCACCGGCGATTTGTTCAAACGCGATGCCGAAGGCTACCTCTATTACGTGGCGCGCAAGGATGACGTGTTCGCCCGCAATATCTGGAATGTCAATCCACGCGAAATCGAACATTGCCTCGCCGCACATCCGGCGGTCTCTCAAGTGCTGGTAGTACCTGTCTCCGATGAGTCGGCGGGTCATGTTCCTAAAGCTTGCGTGGTACTCGACCCCGACTACGGCGCCATTAGTGAACAAGCCCTGCTCGATCACTGCAAGACGAACCTGGACTGGCACATGGTACCCGCTCATTGCGTGTTCCTCGATACCTTGCCGAAAACCGATTCCGGCAAGCTCACTACCAAAGGATTGATCTGACAGCAGGAGCTTTACTATGGATACTCGACCGCAGCGGCCTCAGGATGACGCCAGTCTCGACCGCGATTTGCAACAGAGCGCGATGTTAAAACTCGCGGATCATTTTCACAGCCTCGCCACCGGTGCCAGCCAGGTACCCCTCCAGTCGTTACACAGCCACCTGAAAACGCAGCTCGACAATCCGCAAATTCTTGATTATCACGATCGTCTGATTGCGGGGGCTGGCCCGTTATTTTCCCATTTTCTCGCCAGCGTGCCGTATATCCTTGAGGAGCTTTGCAGGGTAGGCGTGGCCTTGACCAAGCTTGCCAAGGAGAGAGGCAGTGAAGGCGGGGAAACTTTCAGTCTATTTGAAGTCGACGCTTTTGATGGTAGCAACGGACGAGCCCTGGCCGGCCATTCGCAAGGCTTGATCCATAGCTTCACCTCATCGCCGAATAGGGCCAATGAAGTACCCTTCAAGCTGCATGCGGATCCCGCACACTCGAAGTTTTTTCCGGAATCGGTCTTCAAGGTAAATCCAGAATTACTGAACACCGCGCAATACCGCCAGTTCAATACGGGTTTTGATTTTGTTTATGAGATGGCGGCGTTTCAGTTTTATAGCCGTGATCGAGAACGGCAAGTAGCGCATATTAAAAAATTTCTCAAACCAGGCGGACTGGTTTTTTTGCTCGAAAAACTCAATCACCCCGATCCTCAAGAGTACTTGCGACGTGAGCGGATCAAGGATGAGGCATTCAAGACACGTTACTTCAGCGAACAAGAAATCAGCTGGAAACGCCAGCAGATGCTTGAGCAAATGCAAAACGGCCAAGTCACCCTTGAAGAACTGGTGACCGCGCTATCTGCTCGCTTCAAACATGTACACCTGTTATGGAACAGCAGCAATTTTTGCGAGTTCGTGGCGTCGGACGATTCTGAGCAGATCAATCGCTTCCTTTCGCTGTTGGGCCCGATCGTGCAGCCTGATGAGTTCTGCTTCGAACACTCTCGCCTTGGCGCGCTCATGCCTGCGGCTGAAAAGGTCCGGATGCCAACCAATGCATGACTTCATCGAGCCGATTTTCCACCCCGGCGCTCATCCACGATTCTGTCTCAATGCACTGCGACACTTGGGGGGTTGGCGGGACCGGGCCACTGCGGCAGAGAAAAACAGGCGCTTGAGCGCCAGTACTTTCACCGAACTGTTTTCCGGCGACTGGCTGGATCTAATGTCGCCGCGCGCTCCGGTTATTCACGGGGGTAACTGGCCCTCGCTCGTCGAAAGTGCGCGCGTCGCCGCACGTGGCTGCGCCTCCACGGGTTGGATACTGGCCTTGGTGGGCGGCCACGGCAGCATCGTTCGACGCCTGCCCGCAGCGTGCCAGGACCAACTCTATTCCAAAGGAAGCCGGCAACTGTTTGCCTCCGCCTCCAGCAGTGGCGAAAGCCGATTATCGCTGGAGACGGCTGGCATGCGAGTGAATGGACGTTGGCGCTTCAGCTCAGGTGTCGACGACGCCTCGTGGCTACTGCTGAATGCACCCTGCCATAACCATCCGGATGCGACGCGCACTCCCCGTTTTCTAGTGCTTGTTGAGACTCGGGACGTGCAAAGACTCGACAGCTGGGACAGCAGCGGCATGGCTGCGACGGGGTCACATGATGTGCTGACTGAGCAGTTGCTTGTCCCGCATGATCGGATCTTTGCACTGCACGAAATTTTTGCCGCAGATCTAAACAGGCAGAGCGAGGACTATATTGATCGACTGCCTCTGGTGCCCTATCTAACCACCTCGATCATTGGTCCACTGCTTGGATGCGCGGAAGGAGCCCATGCTGCGTACATAGCATCAATGGCTTCCTCAGCCGAGATCGCCGACGCTCGCGTATCCGAACAGGCGGCTCACTCCGCGGCGCAATTGTTCAGCGCTCAATTGCTGTACCACTCGCTGATTTCGCGATTGCATGACGCCGGTTGCCACGGTCGTGAACTGGACCCAGGACAGCTTTTGCTGCTCAAACGTGACCGCGCCTATCTGGCACAACAATGCGTTGAGGTGGTGCGACGACTGGTGGAAAGACTTGGCGCTTCTTCATTGGTCGGCGGCAATCCACTGCACCGTCATTGGCGCGATATTCAGACCATGGCGGCTCATCGTGATGTGGCTTGGAGCGATGCGATGTTCGCCAGTGGCGAATCCGCCCTGCGCCCGGTCTGATGCCAAATTTGTCAAACACGCTTTTGGAGAGCGACTATGTTTATCCGCAACAAATCAGACGTAGAACAAACCCCGTATTTCGTTGAATGGGGCGCAGGCACAAGTCACCGCCTACTCACAGAGCGGGATGCGATGGGTTTTACGTTATGCCACACCGTGGTGCGTGCAGGGACGGAATCGCTGTTGCACTATCGCAACCATCTCGAGGCATGTTACTGCATAGCCGGCGAAGGCGAGGTGGAAGATATGCAGGGTAATATCTACCCGATTCGCCCTGGCGATGTGTATGTACTTGATCAGCACGACCGTCATTACCTTCGGGGCGGCAAGGAGCAGGATCTTGTCCTGGTCAGTGTTTTCAACCCCCCACTGCGCGGTGACGAGCGCCATAATCTCAACGACAGCCATGGATCGGCGTACTGAATTACGGCTGGCCGAGCGGCCAGACCGTCAATAACAAGGAGTTCATCTTGCGCAAGGATTACCTGGCTTTCTTCATCTCCCTTTTCCTTTCTCGACTCGCCGATCAGATCCTGCTGTTCATTGTGCCGCTGGTGGTATTCCAGACCACCAATAGCGCGTCCTGGGCCGGGCTGGCGTTTTTCGTCGAATCGCTTCCTCGCTTTCTCGCATTTCCGGTCTGCGGTGCACTGTGCGACAAGTTTTCGCCGATCCGAATCCTGCACATCAGCCAGGTTTACCGAGCCGTGCTCTGTCTGCTGGCGGTAGGTTTGTATGCTTTGTTCGGCGGCATTACTTGGGTAGTTGTTCTCTCGGCGGTCTGCGGGGTTCTCACCACGCAGGGCATCATGGCCCGTGAGGTGCTGATGCCCTATATCTTCAAACACTACAGCTACACCAAGACATTGTCCTATTCGCAAATTGCCGATCAGACCGGCCTGGTGCTCGGGCCGCTGGTCGCTGCCTTGCTGTTGGAAATCTGGGCGTGGCACTGGGTGGTGCTGTGGGTCGCAGGCCTGTTCCTGTTGGCCGACCTGAGCATGCTGGTGTGGCAACGCCTCAGCCGGATCACGCTGGAAACCTTCGAACAGCATCAGGACATCTGGCTCCAACCGTTACGCATTGCGTTTGGGCATATACGTGAGCTGGCGGCTCTGAGAAAAATCATCATGCTCGCAGTCGGCGTCAATCTGATTGTCGGCGTCACGCTGGCAACCTCCGCTGCGATGGTGCTGGGGCAATACAGCGCTGGGAAAGATGCGTACGCCGGGCTGCAAGCCGCCGGCGCAGTGACGACTATCGTCATCCTTTTTTTTCTCGCCCGGGTCGAGTTACCGCAGCGGGTACTTGGCGGCGTTGCCTATACGATGATCGCCGTCGGCGCGCTGATCAGTGCCCTCAGTCCGCACCTGAGCGGCTATGTGCTGGGTTTTCTGTTAATCGTCGGCTTCGACAAGATGTTCAACATCTACATGCGCAGCATTCGCCAACGCGTGATTCCGCCCAAGGACTTCGGCAAGACCGTGGGCGTCATTACCTTGCTCAACAATCTGTCGCAGCCCCTGGCGGGTTTGCTGGTGGCGCTGTTTGCCACAGCGTTAGGCGCACAACACGTAATCCTCATTCTCGCCGCACTGACTATATTGCTCGGTGCCTTGGCGGTATGGTGGTTTGCCGTCTGCCGAGAAATCCCGAATGCCGAAGAAACCACCAGCCAGTAACAACACCGCCAGTGCAGCCGACATCGAACGCGCCATTCTGGCCTTGAACAAAATGGCCGAACGCCTGTGGGGCGACGGGCGTGAAGCCGAGGCCAAGGCGTTGCTCGATGCGCTGGATGCGTTGAACCGCGCCCTCGACCGGATCCGCATTGGTGAAAGTCGCAGGGCCGTCACCTTGCACTGAATCAGACCTGATAAAACTCGCGATACCACTGCACGAACGCTTGCACGCCCTGCTCGATCGGCACCTGCGGGCTGAAGTTGATGCAGCGTGCCAGCGCCGACACGTCGGCCCAGGTTTTCAGTACGTCGCCCTCCTGCATCGGCAAATAACGGCGCTGACTCTTGATGCCCAATGCCTGCTCCAGGCATTCGACGAAGCCCATCAGCGCCACCGGACTGCCGCGGCCGATATTGAACAGCCGGTTGGTGCTGCGCTCGGCGCTGAGTGCGGGCGGTTTGTCGAGCAAGCGCAAAATCGCCTCGACGATGTCATCGATGTAAGTGAAATCCCGCGCCATCTCGCCCTGGTTGTAGAGGTCGATGGCGCGCCCATGCAGCATGGCTTCGGTGAATTTGAACAACGCCATGTCCGGTCGACCCCACGGGCCGTACACGGTGAAAAAGCGCAGGCCGGTAGCCTGTAATCCGTAGAGATGGCAGTAGCTGTGCGCGAGCAATTCGTTGGCGCGTTTGCTCGCGGCGTATAACGAAACCGGCTGGTCGACCGGGTCATCTTCAGCAAACGGCATCTTGGTATTGGCGCCGTACACCGAACTGCTCGAGGCGTAGATCAAGTGCTCTGGATGGTGACGACGGCACGCTTCCAAAACGTTGAGAAACCCGACCAGATTCGATTGCGCATAAACATCAGGATTGTCGAGCGAGTAGCGCACTCCAGCCTGCGCGGCCAAGTGAATGACCTGTTTGAAGTGGCCGTGCGCGAACAACGCGGTCAACGCAGCCTGGTTGACAATGTCCAGCCGATGGAAAGTGAAGTTGGCCAGCGTTTGCAATCTCTGTACACGCGCCTGTTTAAGTTCGACGTCGTAGTAAGTGTTGAGATTGTCGACACCAACAACCTGAAAACCTTCGCAACATAAACGCATGACCGTGTGGTAACCGATAAAGCCTGCTGCGCCCGTTACCAGAACACTCATGATCACCTCGGCTCACCGGTTTTACTTCAGGGGGATACACACCGTCGAACATTTGCCCGTAAAAGACGGAAACTATTCATAGACGAGCTTAGTTGCCAGGGCCAGCAGCATCCGACGCAAGGTGTTTAACAAACCAACTTCTTACGAACCGAAAGATGTACAGTTGAAACTAATTTGCTATCACCCGCTTCATCTAGCTGGCACGACTTCAATAACTTATAAAAGTTTAAAAAATCCGACGAACAGAATTTGCCCTTGTGAATCAATGATCTACAAAACATGGCCATCATCAGCGGATGAAAGGTAATGTTTTTGACTGTTATCAATTGACAGCTAGCGCAGACTGGCCGATAACTTAGCACTGCCCGATGAGCTCGCGCCGACGCGCACTTTCCTGCTTTCTGGCTACTTATGTAATTGGATCCTGAAGGTCGCAACTGCGAACCGTGCGGTAGCTTTGCTCAAACAAAAGCACGGACTCGTTATAGCCAAGACGGCCACGGATATAACAATAACCGAACCCGATTGATTCATTTTTGAAACACTTCTTCTGCCAATAAACATTGATGCATCTGGCTCGGCACCTTGCCTTGATCAGCCTACTACCTACTAGCAAGCATGACGGCTCGTCCCACGCTATCGGCCGCCCTGCTTAAACGATCGCTATGTATGGAGTACTCCAGCATGCTAACGGTTTGCCGCAACGGTTCTAACTGGTATTTATTGCAGTGCAAGCCCCGCCAGGATGAACGGGCACAACTCAATCTGCAGCAACAGAACTATTCGACCTTTCGGCCGCAGCTGATGAGCGAGCGCAGTATTCGTGGCAAACGCCAACGAACACTGGAATCGCTGTTTCCCGGCTACGTGTTCATTCAACTGAGCCGCGACGACAACTGGGCACCGATTCGCTCGACCCGCGGTGTCAGCCGCATCGTCGAATTCAACCATGTGCCCGCCCGCGTCGACGAAGACGTGATTGCACAACTGCGCGAACGCAGCCAGGAGTCGCTCGGTTTTCCTGCCGAGCCGACGCTCAAGCCCGGCGAACCTCTGCAAATCGTCCAGGGCCCACTGTCGCCGCTTGAAGGCGTGTTCCTGTCCATGCAGGGCGACGAGCGCGTAATGATCCTGCTCAATTTCCTCAACCGCCAACAGCATGTCAGCGTTCCGCTGAGCTACCTCGAACGCCAGCGACAATAGTCCGGATCCGCTTCGCCCTGACCCCGACCCCCTTCATCAGGAGCGTGATCAATGGCTCTGAGGCCTCGCTGTTCCCTGATTTTAGCCGTCGCCTGCTGCGCACCCGAAGCCTGGAGCGTCGAGCCGCAAGCGATCAATGTCTACGGCTTCGATTTCACCCCGACCTTTGCTTTGTCGGAAAGCTACGACGACAACTTTCGCGAAGTCGAACACGATGTCGAGTCCACTATGGTCACCCGCCTGGCGCCGGCCTTCGAGCTCAAGGCCGAGGATCGCAACAGCGCCACGCGAGTGATCTGGGAACCAACCCGCTACATCTATCACAGCGCTTCGGATGCTTCGAACACCGCCCAGCGCCTGCGTGCCGACAGCATCATGGAGTTCACTGATCGGCATCGACTGAAACTGGAAGCCGAGGCGCGCAAATACGAGCGCACCACCTCGACCGCCGTCGACGGCATCAACGACAAGATCGAGAGCCAACGCGTCGGCGGCGTCTACACCTTTGGCGCGCGCAGTGCGCTGAACCAGATCGACCTCGGCGCCAGTTACGCAAGGCTGCGCTATGACAACGCCGACGGCATCAATGATGACAAGGAACGCGACACCAGCAACCTGACCAGCACCTGGTATCACCGCCTCGGCAGCAAGACCCGCAGCCTGCTCGAATATGACCACACCCGCTTCGATTACCTGCAATCGAACAGCCCGCGCAGCAGCCGCTCCGACGCAGTGCTGGCCGGTGCCGAATGGGACATGACGGCGAAAACCACCGGCAAGCTGCGCGTCGGCTACGAGCGCAAGAACTTCGACCAGAGCGGTTCCGACGACCTGAGCAACCCGACCTGGCAAGTGGATCTGGCGTGGAAACCGCGCACCTACTCGACCTTCACCTTTCTCGCGCGCCAAGCCATGGCCGAAGGCGACGACGGCTCCGACGCGGTGAAAGCCACCTTCACCCAGATCGGTTGGCGCCACGGCTGGACCGAGCGCATCACCACCGTCGCCGAAGCCGGCATGGGCCATTACGTCTACGAAGGCCAGGACCGCAGCGACGATCTGCAGGATTACAAACTCGGCGTGAATTACGAAATGCGTCGCTGGCTGGACGTCGAAGTCGCCTACCGCCACCGCGACAACGACTCTGATGCCGACAACGAGAGCTTCACCCGCAATGTTTTCCAGATCACGTTTGACGTCAGTCTGTAGGAGGGTTGGCCATGCACACGCGCCTGATTCTGCTGTTGTTGCTGCTCTGGACAGTGCCCACGGTCGAGGCGGCGGACACCGACACCAATTACCGCCTGGCCGCTGGCGATGTCTTGCGCATCATCGTGTTCGGCGAGCCGGAACTGAGCTTCAAGAAGATTCGCCTGAATGACGCTGGCACCTTCTCCTACCCGTTTCTCGGCGAAATCGTCGCCAAGGGCCTGACGCCCAATCAGGTCGAACAAAAGATCGTCGACGGTCTCAAGCAAGGCTATCTGGTCGATCCGAAAGTCAGCCTCAGCCAGATCGAATACCGCCCGTTCTATATCAACGGCGAGGTGCAGAAGCCCGGCAGCTACCCCTTTCAGCCCGGGCTGACCCTGGAAAAAGCCATTGCGCTGGGCGGCGGCCTGACCGAACGCGCCTCGATGAAACGCGTGACGATTTTGCGCGGCAGCGGTGGCCCACCGGTCACTGAAAACATCTCGCGCACCACCGTCATCGCCCCCGGCGACACCATTTCCATTGCACAAGGCTTTTTCTGATCATGGACAACAGCCCAAGCACCTACCTCGAACGTCCGCTCCAGGGCCACTTGCCAACGCAAGCCGCCGAGGAGTCGGACACCCTTGATCTGCTGCACCTGTGGCGAGTGATCTGGTCGGCGAAGTGGAACATCGCCTGGCTGGTGCTGCTCAGTTGCGCGCTGGCCGTGGTGGCGCTGTCGTTTATCACGCCACAGTACGTCGGCAGTGCGACGCTGCTGATCAAGGACAAGACGCCGCCGGTGTTGAGTTTTCAGCAAGCCGCCGAATCCGGCGGCGCCACCACCACTGATTACTTGCAGACCCAGCAAGCACTGCTGCAATCGCGGGAGCTGGCCGAGCGCGCCGTGCGCAAACTTGGCCTGACTACCAACCCGATCACCGATCCACGTCAGCAGGAGCAGAGCTGGTTCACCCCGCGCCAATGGCTGGCCGACCTCAATCGTGACCAGTGGCTGCCATGGCTGGACCTGCTGCCGCCGCCGAAGCCGCCAGCGACCGAAGAACAAGTGTTCAACGACGTCACGCAAAACCTGATGCTGCACACCAGCGTCAAATTCGTCGGCAAAAGTCAGTTGCTGGAAATCGACGTCGAACTGCCCGACCCGACCCTCGCTGCGGCGGTGGCCAACGCCCTCGCCCAGGGCTTTATCGACAGCCAGCAGGACACCAGCCTGAAGTCTTCGCAAAACAACACCAGTTGGATGAACACCCGCCTGGTCGAACTGCGCGACAACCTTCGCATAGCCGAAAACAAGTTGCAGGCCTACCGCGAAGAACAGGGTCTGGTTGACGTCGACGGCGTCGCCACCATCAGTGCCAACGAGCTGCAAATGACCGGCAACCGCATGATCGACGCGCGCCGCGATCGCGCCGAAGCGGAGAGCCAGTTCCGTCAGGCGCAATCCCTGAGCAATGGCGACATCAGTCGTTTGTCCAGCGTGCCGGCAGTGCTGAGCAATCCGCTGATTCAGCAATTCCAGGCTGATCTGGCCAAGGCTCAGGCCAAAGTCGAAGAGTTGTCGGGCCGCTACGGGCCGAAACACCCGGCGCTGATATCCGCCCGTTCCGAACAGCGCACCGCCGCCAACAGTCTGCGTCTGCAAGTGCAGCAAGTGGTCGCCGGAATCGAGCGCCAGTATCAACTGGCAGTGGCCAGCGAAGACGCGTTGCGCAAATCCTTCAATAGCAACAAGGCGCAGATTCAGGACATTTCACGCAAGGAATTCCAGCTGCGCGAATTCCAGCGTGAAGTCGACAGCACCCGAGCGCTGTACGAAACCTTCGTCACCCGCCTCAAGGAAACCGCTGCCACCTCGGACATGGACTCAGCCAAGGCGCGCATCGTCGACCCGGCGATCGCGCCGCTGGAAGCGAGCAAACCGCGCAAGAATCTGATTCTCGCCATTGTTGCGCTAGTCGCAGCGGTCGTCGGCGTCGCCCTCGCCTTCCTCTTCGATACCCTGAGCAACACCTTCAAGACCGACGACACCGTCGAGAGCCTGCTCAATGTGCCGCTGCTCAGCGTCGTGCCGCTGGTGATGAAAAAGAGCCGGCGGCAGTTGGCGCGGTTGTTCGAGGACAACGACCACCCGCGCTTCTGCGAAACCATCCGCAACCTGCGCACCTGGCTGATGCTGCAAAACAACGAACGCCCGGCGCAAGTGGTGCTGGTCACGTCTTCGGTGTCCGGCGAAGGCAAAAGCACCATCGCCAACAATCTCGCCTCGTCGTTGGCGCCATTGGAACGGGTGCTGCTGATCGATGCCGACATGCGTCAGCCGACGCTGTCGCTGAACTTCGATTTCCCGCCGCAGAGCCCCGGCCTCGCCAACCTCATGGCCGGTACAGCGCGGCTGGAAGACTGCATCCGCAGCGTGGGCAATCTCGACATGCTCCCGGCCGGCTGCCTGACGCCATCGGCGCTGGACCCGTTCGACGCACCACGGCTGCAAGCCTCAAGCAGTTCGAGCAACGCCGTCGCTCCCGCGCAGGACTTGCTCAGTTCACCGCGCCTCGGCCGGCTGTTGCAGATTCTCAAGTCGCGCTACCGGCACATCATCATCGATTCGCCGCCGGCAGAAATCGTCAGCGACGCACTGTTGCTGGCCCAGCACTCCGACGCGGTGATCTACGTGGTCAAGGCGCAGAGCACGCCGGTCGGCCAGGTGCGCAAAAGCATCGCCGTGTTGCAGCAGAGCCAGGCGCCGGTATTCGGCGTGGTGCTCAATCAGGTCGACCTGCGCAAGGCGCGCAAGTACGGCCATGGTCATTCCCGTTCCTTCTACGACTACGACTTCGCCCCGCGCTGATCCTCCGGGCCGTGCCGCCCGGCAACAGCAAATCCTTCCCTGTTCGACGAATCGGAGATCGCGCCGATGACCTCGCAATATTCCGCGCAAATGGCACACCGTCGTGGCCTCACCTTCTGGGTGCAATGGTTGTGCGCAATGACTTTGGTCAACCTGTTGCTGATCGTGCTGGTGCACTGGCGCATCGGCGAATTGCCCAGTGAGTACCGCTTGCTGATCATCCTCACCGTGCTTGGCTCGATGCCGGTCTACGGCCTGGTGCAGGTTTACCACAAGCGCCATGGCCTACTGGTCGGACTGGGGCGGTTGCTGGCCGGCTGGCTGATTCTGCTCGGCCTGCTGATGAGCATCGCCTTCGTCACCCAGACCAGCGCGCTGTTCTCGCGGCAAGTGGTGATTGTCTGGGCCGTGGTCGGTTTTCTCGCCCAGGCGGCGACGTTTCTGCCGCTGCACCTGTTCGTGCGCCTCTACACCAAGATGATCTGCAACGAGCGCCGCGCGGTGATCATCGGCACCTGCCCTACCGCCCATGAACTGGCGCGCAAACTGCTCGACCCTGATCGTGCGCTGCTGCTCGGTTTTGTCGCAGCGAAAGCCGACAGCGGCCCGGCGCCGAGCATTCTGCCGCTGCTCGGTGAGGTCGAGGACATCCGCGAAATCATCACCCGCCTGCAGGCGCGGCGCGTATACATCGTGCTACCGATGGCCGAGGCAGCGACCATCGAAGCGTTGTACATCAACCTGCTCGACATGAACGTCGACGTGGTGTGGATTCCCGATCTGGGCAGCATGGTCTTGCTCAATCATTCGATCTCCGAGATCGAGCGGATGCCGGCGATTTATCTCAACGAAAGCCTGCTCACCTCGCACCCCGGCAGCCTGTTCTGCAAGGACCTGTTCGAACGCAGCGTCGCCGCGGTAGCGCTGATTCTGCTCAGCCCGCTGCTGCTCGGCGTCGCCATCGCGGTCAAGCTGACGTCGCCGGGGCCGGTGCTGTTCAAGCAGAACCGCCATGGCTGCGACGGCGAAGTGATCCGCGTGTGGAAATTCCGCTCGATGCGCGTGCACGACGATCAGCAAGTGCGCCAGGCCAGCCGCGACGACGACCGCGTCACACCGCTGGGACGCTTTCTGCGGCGCAGCTCCATCGATGAGTTGCCGCAACTGTTCAACGTGCTGTTCGGCCACATGGCGCTGGTCGGCCCGCGTCCGCACGCGGTCACGCACAACATCTATTACACCGGCAAGGTGCGCGCCTACATGGCGCGGCATCGGCTCAAGCCTGGCATCACCGGGCTGGCGCAGATCACCGGGCATCGCGGCGAAACCGAGACCGTGGAAAAGATGCAGCACCGGGTCGCCCAGGACCTCAATTACATCAATCAATGGTCGCTGTGGCTGGACATCAAGATCCTGCTGAAGACGCCCTTCACCCTGTTTTCGAAAAACATCTACTGACAGCGGCCAGCGCTCTGGCCCACCCCGCCACGCATGAGGTTTTCCCATGAATGTGAGTGTATTCGGTATCGGTTATGTCGGACTGGTCCAGGGCGCCGCGCTGGCCGAGGTCGGCCACAACGTGCTGTGTGTGGATGTCGACACGGCCAAGGTGCAGGCCTTGAATGACGGCAGCCTGCCCATCTACGAGCCGGGCCTGAAAAGCCTGGTGCGGGACAATCATCACAGCGGTCGCCTGCAATTCGGCAGTGATCTGGCCGCGGCGGTGAAACACGGCGACGTGTTGCTGATTGCCGTCGGTACGCCGCCGGACGAGGACGGCTCGGCGGATCTCAAACACGTTCTCAGCGTCGCCCGTACCATCGGCGAACACCTGCGCGGCGAGCAAATCATCGTCGACAAATCCACGGTGCCGGTGGGCACGGCGGATCGGGTGCGCGAATGCATCAATGCAATCCTCGGCGAAAGCGGCCGCGCTGCGCTGCGCTTCGACGTGGTCTCCAACCCTGAATTTCTCAAGGAAGGCTGCGCGGTCGACGACTGCATGCGCCCCGACCGGATCATCATCGGCACCGACAGCCCGCGCGCCGAAGCGCTGATGCGCGAGCTGTACGAACCGTTCAATCGCAACCGCGAAAAGATCATCGTCATGGACGTGCGCAGCGCCGAGCTGACCAAGTACGCGGCCAATTGCATGCTGGCGACGAAGATCAGTTTCATGAACGAGATGGCCGGGCTCGCCGAAAAACTCGGTGCCGACATCGAAATGGTCCGCCACGGCATCGGCTCGGATCCGCGCATCGGCTACCAGTTCATCTACCCCGGCATCGGTTATGGCGGCTCGTGTTTTCCCAAGGACGTGCGAGCGCTGATCCATGCCGCCCACGGCGTCGACATCGATGCGCGCCTGCTCCGCGCGGTGGAGTCGCGCAACAACGAGCAGAAAAGCACGCTGTTCCACAAGATCGCCGAGCACTTCAACGGCGCGCTGGAAGGCAAAACCTTTGCGCTGTGGGGCCTGAGTTTCAAGCCCAACACCGACGACATGCGTGAAGCCCCCAGCCGCGTGCTGATGGAAGCGTTGTGGCGTGCCGGCGCCAATGTGCAGGCGTTCGACCCGAAAGCCATGGAGCAGGCGCAGCAGCTTTACGGCCCGCGCGACGACCTCACGCTGGCGGGGACCAAAGAGGCGGCGTTGAAAAATGCCGACGCGTTGGTGATTGTCACCGAGTGGCAATCGTTTCGCGCGCCGGACTTCGAACTGCTCGCCCGTCAGCTGAAAAATCCGCTGATCTTCGACGGGCGCAACCTGTTCGATCCGCAACGCCTCAGCGCACGCGGCTTCACCTACATCAGTGTCGGCCGACCGACATGCGCCGCCGAAGCACAGGATCTCGCGTCATGATCCGCCTCGAGCTGCTGGACCGTTATTCGCCGGCCCTGCTGGACTCCAACCGGGCGTTCTCCTTTCTCAACTTCGCCTCGATCGGCAGTTTCATTCGCCAGCCGCCCCCGTCGCTGGCGTATTTCTGCGACGGCATGCTGATGTCCGGGTTCATGTCGCGCATCACCGGGCGCGCGGTGCAGCGCGTCAGTTTCGATTTCACCTCGATTGCCGACCCGGTGTTGCGCGAGTCCGAGCAGCGCGGCAAGCGCGTCTATGTGGTCGGTGCGAAGCAGGCAGAGCTTGATCGCTTCGTGGAAAAACTCGGTATGCAGTATCCGCGCCTGCAACTGGTCGGCGCGCACAACGGTTATTTCGACGCCAAACAAGGCGCAGCGATCCAGGCTGACATTCGCCGGCAGCGGAGCAACCTGCTGCTGGTCGGCCTTGGCGCCGGTCTGCAGGAACGCTTTGTCCTAGAAGCACTGCGCGGCGGTTTCAGCGGCGTGGCTTTTACCTGCGGCGGTTTCATTCGTCAGGAGGCCAATGCCAGCGAACGTTACTACCCCGCCGCCATCAATCGCCTGCACCTTCGCGCCTTCTACCGCATGTACCGCGAGCCACACACGATCAAGCGCTACCTGTTCGATTATCCGAGCAACGCGCTGCGGCTGACCGAACTGATTCTGCGCCAGCAAGTGGCGATCAATGTCACTGCCCCATGAGGATTGTGCCGATGCATATTCTGTTCACGCTCAAGGATTACCAGACTGGCGGTGGCGTCGAGTGCGTGCAGCAACGCCTCGCCGAGCAGTTTCTGGCGGACGGTCGACGGGTGAGTTTTTTCGTCATGAACGGCGACTCGCCCAATGTCGACGGCGTGCCCAGCATGGCCGGTGGCGGCAGCGGGCTCGCGGGCTGGCTGAAGTCGATCGTGCTGCTGCGCCGGCTGATTCGCCGTGAGGGCGTGACGCATCTGATCGGCGCCAAGGAGCAGGCCAATCTCTGCACCTGGTTTGCCACGCTGGGCAGTCCCTGCAAAGTCATTTACACCCGCCATGCCGCACTGGATTGCGCCGAGCAGAACACCGGGCGCGCCAGCCTGCGTCTGTTGTACGCCTTGTACCTGTGCGGCAGCGGCAAGGTGGTCGCGGTGTCCCACGGTTTGCGCCAGTCACTTGCCGGGTTGATGCCGTGGGGGCGACCGCGCATCCGTTATTGCCCGAACGCAGTGATCAGCGAACAACTGATGCACGCGGCACAAGCGCCGCTGCCCGGTGGCGTGCCTCATCATTACTGGCTGGGGATCGGCCGACTGGTGCAAACCAAGGGCTTTGATCTGCTGCTCGACGCCTATGCGCTGGCGGCGCAACAACGCCCGCTGCCGTATCTGGTAATTGCCGGCGACGGCCCGTTGCGCGAAGAGCTAGAGGCGCAGGCGCAACGGCTGGGCATCGAACGTCTGGTGCATTTCACCGGGCATCTGCGCAATCCCTATCCGTTGATCCGCCATGCGCAGCTGTTGGTGCTCAGCTCATTGCACGAAGGCTTGCCGACGGTACTGGTCGAGGCGCTGGCGTTGGGCACGGCAGTGATTTCCACTGATTGCGGCAGCGGACCGCGCGAGTTGCTCGATGATGGACGCCTCGGCCGTTTGGTCAGCGTGAATGATGTTCCGGCACTGGCCGAGGCAATGCTCGACAGTCTGGCCAGCCGCGAACCCGCGACGCCGGCGCGACGCTCGGTCAGCGAAGCGATCCTGCCCTATACCAGCCAATACGCCGCCCAGGCTTATTACCAGGTGTGGAACCGATGAAAAAGCTGCTGATCATCCTCCAGGACCTCGGCGCCGGTGGCGCGGAGAAAATGATGGTGCGCCTCGCCGGTGCCTTGGTTGAGGCCGGCAACGAAGTGACACTGCTGATGCTCACCGGTGCCGGCATCAATCAACCGGCGCTCGACCCACGGGTCAGGCAAGTGCTGCTCGACAGCCCGCGCAGCGCCGCTGCCGTGCCCGCTTTGATGCGCTTTTTGCGCAGCAACCGCTACGACGCGCAACTGGCGGTGCTCACTCATGTCAACGTCGTGGCGATTGCCGCCGCCGCACTGTCCGGTACTTTGGCGCGGCTGCATGTCAGCGAGCGCAATGCCTTTTCGCGGGACAAGCACGTCAACCCGGCCCTGTCGGTCAAGCTCGCCTACTGGCTGGCGCCGTGGTTGTACCGGCTGATTCCCAACCCGGTGATCTGCGTGTCGCGAGGTGTCGCCGAGGATCTGGTCGACACCACCATCGCCCGACCGCGCGACGTGACCACCGCCGACAACCCAGTGCTCGACAACGATTTTCGCGACAAACCAGCCGCCGCGCCCAGCCATCCCTGGCTGAAGGACAAAACCACCCCGGTGATCGTCGCCGTGGGTCGCCTGGCGCAGCAAAAGGGCTTCGACACTCTGATCGACGCCTTCGCCCGCCTGCCACAAGGCGATGCGCGGCTGATCATCTTCGGCGAAGGCGCCTTGCGCGGCGAACTGCTTGCCCAGGCGGCAGCGCTCGGCGTCGCAGGGCGTTGTGATCTGCCGGGGTACGCCAGTGACCCCATTGCCGAAATCGCTCGGGCCGATTGTTTTGTCTTGTCGTCGCGTTTCGAAGGCAGCCCCAACGCCTTGGTCGAAGCCCTCTCGACCGGCACGCCGGTGGTAGCGACACGCTGCCCGTATGGCCCGCAGGAAATTCTCGCCGATGGCGCCGTTGCGCCCTTGGTTGAGGTCGACGACCCCGCCGCGCTCGCCGCCGCGCTCAGCCAACAATTGGCCACGCCGCGAGCCGCGCATCGCCAGCGGCGCATCGAGGCGGCCTCGCGCTTTGTCAATGCTCGCGCGGTGCAGACCTACCTCAAGGCGTTGCTCGGGAGGCGCTGAGATGAACCGTTTGCAAGTGCGTTATTCGACGCTGGCCGACGCCTTCACCCTGTTCGGTGTGCTGTTTTATACGCAAGTGATCGGCTTCTTTCTGCGCCTGGGTAATGTGAGCACGCTGGACGATGCCCAGCAGGACCTGGAAGGCAATCTGGCCAATCAGGTCTGCGGCTTGCTGACCTTGCTGGTGCCGCTGTTTTTCTTCATCCGGCACAAGGTGTTCCTCAGCAAGAGCTTCTACCGGCAGAACCTGTTTCTGCTGCTGTTTCTCGGCTGCGTGGCGGCCTCGATCAGTTGGTCGAGCGAGCCGATGCTCAGCCTCAAGCGTTTCGTCGCGCTGCTCAGCGTGGTGTTCTTCGCCGGTTTCATTGCCTGGCGCTACAGCCTGGAACGCATTGCGTTTCTGTTCGGCTGTGTGATCGGCGCGGCGGCGTTGGTCGGGTTGATCTTCGCCCTGATTCGCCCCGACATCGCCTTCATTTCCGGAGGCATTCGCGATGGTGCGTTTCGCGGGGTGTTTGCAGAAAAGAATGCCGGCGCACGCCTTAACGCCATTGCGATCCTGTTGCTGCTGCCGATGATCCGCCAGCGCAACCCAATGGCCATGCTCTACGGCCTGTTCGCGCTGATCGCCATCGGCCTGGCGCAGTCGGCCACGGCGATTGCCTTGATCGTCGCCGGAACCGCCAGTTACGCGTACTTCATCACCCTGATCCGCTTGCGCATCAACCGCTCACTGTTGGCGTTCATGGCGGCGACGCTGGTGTTCTTCCTCCTGTGTGGCGTGCTCTACGCCAACTACGCGATGCTGCTGGAACTGGTGGGCCGTGACCCGTCGCTGACCGACCGCACGCTGATCTGGGAGCTGTTGCAGCCGCTGATCGATGCGCAATTTCTCAAGGGCTATGGCTTCGGTGCGTTCTGGGCCAGTGCCGATGCCGATGCGTTCATTACGCGCTGGGGCTACATCGGCAATGCGCACAGCGGCTACGTCGAAACCCTGCTCAATGGCGGCTTGATTCAGTTGATCGCGCTGCTGCTGATGTTTGCCCAGACCCTGAGCAAGCGCTACCGGGCAATCACTGCAGATCAGTCGGCGCGCTATCAGGCGTGTGCGCTGGTGGTCATCGGCCTGTTTGTGGTGACCAATTACGTCGCCTACGTGATCCCCAACTATCGCTCGGGCGAGTTTCTGATTTTCTGCGTGCTCAGCCTGACCTTCCGCCATCACCTCGTCACCCGTACCCAGCCGCTTCCAGTCGTTAAACCTCGGCCTATGCGCACCACTTTCCGGGAGCAACGCCCATGCTGAATGATCCCTCGGCCGTCACCGTATGTGTGGTGATTCCGCTGTACAACGCCGCCGCCAGCATTCAGCGCACACTGGATTCGGTGTCTGCACAGACTCGCCTGCCGGACAAAGTCATTGTCGTCGATGACGGCTCCAGCGATGCCGGACCAGAGATCGTCAAGCACTACGCCGCGCCTTTCCCCATCGTGCTGTTGCCGCAGCCCAATCAAGGCCCGGCGAGTGCGCGCAATCGCGGCGTGTTCAGTGCCGAAGAAACCTTTATCGCCTTCCTCGATGCCGATGACCGCTGGCATCCGGAAAAACTGCAAAAACAACTGGCGCTGCACGCGGAGTTGACCCGACAGGGACGCAAAGTCGGTTTGATCGATTGCTTTCAGATGAGCGAATTCAGTGACGGCAAACGGCAGTTGGAGGATCGCTGCAAACACGGCGAGCACTTTGCCGATTTCATGCGCGAGAACATCATCAACGGCACCTCCGGCGTGCTCGCCGTGCGCGAGATCATCGTCGCCATTGGCGGCTTCGATCAGAGCCTGCGCTTTGCCGAGGATCGCCTGCTGTGGACGCGCATCGCCGAAATCAGCGAGATCCACAGCGTGCCGCAGATCCTGCACTGGCGCGCCGTCAACGCCGCCAATATCACCGCGCAACCGCACAAGTATTACCCGCACAAACTGCGCTTCATTCAGCTGTACCTGGCGCGTTACAGCACCCGGCTGAACAAACAGCAGCGGATCTACTTCGTCCTCGCCAACCACGCCGAATTTCTCAATGCGTTTTCCCGGCGCGGCGATCATCGACGGGTTATCGAAGTGTTCCGGCAGATGCTCGGGCATTCGTGGCAAACGCTGTTTTTCTTCCAGGGCAAACCGACCCTGCGCTACCTCTACGCCTGCTTGAAAAGCCTGGGCAATAGCCGCTGAATTTCAGGGATCGCGCCATGGCCAACCGTCGCCTGATGACCCTCGTATGGATTTTCACCGAGAAGTTCGGCCTGATTTTCCTGTCGATGATCACCTTTGTCGTCTACGCGCATTTGCTGACGCCGACAGAGCTGGGCATTGGCACGCTGATCATCGCCGTGGTCGAAGTGATCGGCATTCTGTTCTCGTCGATGCTCGAAGACCCGCTGGTGCGCCTGCAACGTGTCGAGGACAAACACATCAGCAGCGTGTTCTGGTTTGCCGTGCTGGTCAGTCTGCTGTCGATTGCGCTGATTTCGCTGGCGGTGGTGCTGTATACGCCGTCCACCGCGCTGCGCTGGATGACTGCCGTGGCGTCGGTGAAAATCCTCTTCACCCTGACGGCGCGAGTGTACGTGGCGCAGATGCGCCGGTCCGGCAATTTCAAGCTGCTGGCCTCGCGCACGCTGCTCGGCAAAGTCGCTGGCGGGGTTGGCGGCGTGGCCGTGGCGTTGCTGGGTTTCGGCCCGTGGGCGGTGGTCGCTCAGGCGTTGATCATGGACGGCATCTCCACACTGGTACTGATGCGCAGCGAGCGTCGGCGCATTCCCTTTCTTATCGACCGTCAGGTGCTGGGCGAACTGCTGCGCGCCGGCCTCCCGGTCTGCGTCAACGTGATGAGTTCGCAAACCCTGCAACGTGGCGTCAATCTGATTCTCGGCCTGACTGCCGGGGCGCATGCGGTGGGCATGTTCAACCTCGCCATGCGCATCATCGACTTGCCCCGCTCGGCGATCTACAACGGCTTGATGAGCTACGCCCTGCCGGTGTTCGCTCGGCGCAGTGCCGAACCGGCGCGGCTGATCGGGGTGATTGGCGATTCCACGGCGATCAGCGGCTTCGTGCTGACACCGCTGTTCTTCGGCATCGCCCTGACCGCCGAAGACATCATCCTGCTGATCTTCGGTGCGAAATGGGCCGAAGCGATTCCCTTGCTGCAAGTGCTGGCCTGCACGGCAGCGCTGGGCAATCTGGCGCTTTACGCGACCACCGCGCTGGTGGCGGTCAATCGCACGCACTTGACCCTCAAGGCGGAAGTCGCCACCACCCTGCTCGCGCTGGCGCTGGTCTATCAGCTCGGCGCGAGCTACGGCGGCATGGCGGCGGCGCTGGCATTGCTGCTGCGCATGCTGCTGATCACGCCGCTGCAGGTGCGCGGCCTGCACGCTGCCATCGGCTATCAATGGCGCTGCTTCTTTCAGTCCAGCTACCGCAGCCTGTTCGCCTCGCTGGTGATGGTCGCCGTGGTGACGTGGACGTCGCGGCAAACCGGCCTGTCCGGCTACGCCCACCTGGCCGGTGACATCGCCATCGGCGCGCTGACCTACGCCTTGGCCTACAGCCTGCTGCACCCGCGCTGGCCGCAAGAATTCAAGTTGGTGTTCACCGCCCGCTGAGCCGGATTTCCTCGCAATGGAGCACGTCGTCATGCGCAAAACCACGTTGATCACGGGCGGTGCCGGCTACATCGGTTCGCACACGGCACTGCAATTGATCGAGTCTGGACACTCGGTTCTGATCCTCGACAATCTATGCAACAGCAGCCGCGAAGCAGTCGCACGGCTGGAGCTGTTGAGTCACTCAAACATCGATTTCATCGAGGGCGATATCCGCGACGCGGCGCTGCTGGACGAGATTTTCAGCACCTACGCGATTGATGCAGTGCTGCATTTCGCCGGCCTCAAAGCCGTTGCGCAGAGCGTGCGCCGGCCGCTGGATTACTACGCCAACAATGTCGTTGGCACCCTGAACCTGTGTCAGGCGATGGCCCGCGCCCACGTGTTCAATCTGGTGTTCAGTTCCTCGGCCACCGTCTATGGCGAGCCGAGCGTGATGCCGATCGTGGAATCGCACGGCACCGGCAAACCGGCCAATCCGTACGGGCGCTCGAAGCTGGTCATCGAAGAACTGCTCAGCGACCTCGCCCTCGCCGATTCGCGCTGGAACATCGCTGTGCTGCGCTACTTCAATCCGATCGGCGCACACGAGAGCGGGCTGATCGGCGAAGCGCCCAACGGTCGGCCGAACAACCTGCTGCCGTGCCTGAGCGAAGTCGCCAGCGGCCAGCGCGCTGCGTTGACCGTCTATGGCAACGACTATCCGACCGTCGATGGCACCTGCGTTCGCGATTACATCCATGTGCTGGATCTGGCTGAAGGTCATCTCAAGGCGCTGCATGTTTTGCAGGGCGATGAACATGGCCTGCACGTGTGGAATCTCGGCACCGGCAGCGGCTATAGCGTGTTGCAGATCATCAGCGCCTTCGAGGACGTCACCGGCCTGCGCATTCCCTACCGCTTCGCGCCGCGCCGCGCCGGTGATGTCGCCGAGTGCCGCGCCGATGCGAGCAAGGCCGGGCGCGAGCTGGGCTGGCGAGCACAGCGCGAGCTGACGCAAATGCTTGTCGACAGCTGGCGCTGGCAGACCCACAACCCATGGGGCTATCGCCCGCAACCGACGCCGTTGCTGGCGGTAGGCACGTAGTAACGGCGCAATCCAAGTTAGGGACGACTCATGAACAGATCACGCTGCTTGCTGTTGGTTTTGCTGCTGCTGAGCGCTGGCGCCAACGCCAACATTCCAGGACCGGTCACTGAAGGACTGGTGCTGTGGCTCGACGGCAATGATCCCGCCTCGATGACTCTGGAGGGGCAAAATCAGGTCGTGCGCTGGCTGGATAAATCCGGCAAGGGCAACGACGTCACCGTCGACAACCGCGCGGCGACGACTTTACCGACGCACGTCGATAACGCGCTCAACGGCCACGGTGTGGTGCGTTTCAGCGGCACGGCGGCGTTCATGGGTCAGGCGATTCGCACCAGCAAGGGGCCGGTGACAGTCTTCGTCGTCTCGAGGCGCTTGCCCGAGCAGGCCGGCGGCAAGGCCTGGCAGCGCCTGTTCAGCTCGCGGCCGCAACTGGCGGATAACGATAACGTCGCGCCGAATTTCGGCATCAGCGTGCAGCAGACCAGCGCGTACGAGCCGGCACTGGCATTGCTGGAAACCAGTGACGTGCCGATCGGCCCGTTCGCGGTGGCGCGCAACGTGGTGGGCACCTCGGAAATCCTGCGTGGCGACATCGCCGAAGTGCTGGTGTATGACCGCCCATTCAGCAACCAGGACGAACGTCGCAATGTGTTCGATTATCTGGCGCAGAAATGGGCGGTCAGCGTTCCCCAACAGGCCGATGGCTGGACCCGGGTTGGCCCGCTAGGCCCGACTCCGACACCCGTTACGCCCGATCTGCCGTTGTCGGATCAGGGCAATGCCGGCGGCTGGAAGCTCGATACGCGCCTGTCCGATGAGTTCAACGGCAGCACCCTCGATGCCGAACGCTGGCACGTCAACAACGCCACCGGCACCGATTCCCTCGGGCGCAAACCGGCGCTGTTTCTGCCGGAGAACGCCAAGGTCGGCAGCGGCAACCTGAACATCACCTTCCGCAAGCAGACCCTCCCGGAAAAATACGTAGCGCTTGGCTACAAGGATTACAGCTCGGCGATGGTCCGCACCAACGAACGGGGGCTTTACGGCTATTACGAAGCGCGGGCGAAACCGATGAATTCCGCCGGCTCCAGTGCCTTCTGGCTGGCCTGGACCGGGCTGCCGGACAATGCCACGGAAATCGACATTTTTGAAATCGGTGGCAAGACCCGCAACGAAGCGTTTGATCGTCGCTACAACATGAATGCGCATGTCTGGGCCAGACCGCAGAATGATCAACACCTGAGTTCCGGCAGTACCTGGATCGCACCGTGGCGGCTGGCCAATACTTTTCATGTTTACGGCTTTGACTGGCAACCCGAGACCTTGCGCTGGTACGTCGACGGCGTCCTCGTCCGGGAAGCAAAGAACAGCTACTGGCACTTCCCCATGCAAATCGTCTTCGACAGTGAAGCGATGTGGGACTGGTTCGGCGTGGTCGACGATGCTGACCTGCCGTCGGTGTTTCGCATCGACTATGTCAGGGTCTGGACGCGCTCAGCGCAATAGCAGCGCGTTCAACGGTTGTGCACCATCGCCTGCATCTGCCACAGCGTGCGGAACCGTCCCTGGCTCTCGCGCAGGTCTTCGGGAGTGCCGTCCTGCACAATCTCGCCGTCCTCCAGCACCAGCACCCGATCGAAGTTGGCGATGGTCGAGAGTCGGTGGGCCACTGCGAGTACCGTGCGGCCGCGCATGAGATTGCTCAGCGCACGCTGGATGATCGCTTCGGAATCGGAATCCAGTGCCGACGTCGCCTCGTCGAGAATCAGGATCGGTGCGTCTTTCAAAAACGCTCGCGCCAAGCCCAGACGCTGGCGTTGCCCGCCGGACAACGTCACTCCCCGTTCACCCACCAGTGTGTGATAACCCTGCGGCAACGCCTGGATGAAGTCATCGCAAAACGCCTGGCGCGCCGCCTCGATGATCTGCTGCTCGGTAGCGTGCGGCTGGCCGTAGCCGATGTTTTCCAGAATGCTGCGATTGAACAGCGCCGGATCCTGCGGCACCACGGCGATCTGCCGACGCAGACTGTCCTGGCTGACCGAGCGGATGTCGCGGTCGTCGATCAGGATCACCCCGCTGCGCACGTCATCCAGACGTTGCAGCAGGCCGAGCAAGGTCGATTTACCCGAGCCCGAGGAGCCGGCAATGCCGACGCTTTGCCCGGCCGGGATATCGAGAAAGAAATGCTCGAAGACCTTGCGCCCGTCCGGGTAGGCGTAACTGACGTCGAGCATTTTGATGTGCCCGCGCGTCGGCGCCAGTTCCTCCAGGGCGTCGCTGAGCTCGTGGGGCTGGGCGACGATGCCCAGGGTTTCGCTGATGACACCCATCTGCTGGCTGGTTTCCACCAGCGCCAGCGCCAGTTCGCGCGATCCGTGCAGGATGCGGAAGGTCAACGCGCTGACCATCACCACGTCCCCCGCCGTGACTTGCCCCGCACGCCAGAGCAGAATCGCCCAGCCGAGCATGCCGCCGGCCATCACGGTCAGGCAGATGTCGTGCAGCACGCGGGCCTTTTCCATGTACATCCAGCTGCTGCGGTGGGAGTCGGCCTCGATGCCGATCTCGCGCTCGAGTCGCAGGCGCTCGCGTTCGCGGCCGGAGAAGGCCTTGATCGTCCACACGTTGGAGACCAGATCGACAATCTCGCCACCGACCCGCGCCGACTGCGACGCGAACGCGATGTGGCGGCTGCGACCGCGAACGCCGAATAGCGTAATCAGCGCGGCGACGACTATCACGCAACCGACCAGCGCCAGCGCCATCGCCCCATGCACCGACAACAGCAAAGCCACGGCGCCGATGAAGTCCACACACGGCGGCACGATGCGCCAGGTCAGCCCGCCATAGACCTTGTCGGCAGCAGCGCCGATTGCCGAGACGCGATTGGCCAGAGAACCGGAGAAATGTCGGCGGAAATAACGCATCGGGTGGCCAGTCAGGTGATGGAACAGGTCCACGCGCAGATCGGCGCAACTGCCGACGATGGTGTGGCAACCGACCCAGCCGCCGAGGCGCCACAGCAGGTTTTCCATCACGATCAACGCCATGAACAGGCCGAACGCGTGCCACACCTGTTCCGCCGCCGAGCCGGCAGCCATGGCATCCACCAGCAGTTTCATGCCGTATTGCACCACCACCGCACAGCACGCCGCGCCGGTCACCAGTGCGACCATGGCGACGAAGTGCGCCGGGCGGATGCTTATGTAGCGCCATAGAAACGCGGCGGCTGACGCCGGCAACGGTTCATCGCGCCTGCGCTGGAAGTTCATCTCCCCTGCCCCTCAATGCGCCGGCCATTGACCCGGCGCAGACACGCGGCAATCCGTTCGGGCACCTGCGCCAGCTCGACGTGCAACGGGTGAAACGCCGCGCGCTCGCCCTCGCCATCGGGATAGCCAAACACACCTGTAGGGCAATACCGGCCGTTGTCCCAACCCGGATAATCGAGAAACGGGTACCAGCAAATGCCCTGCACCGGCACACCGCGTTCGAGCGCCACCAGCGTCTGCTCGACGATGTAAGCCAGCCACGGCAGGCGTTCCTCATCTTCGGCACCGGTTTCGGCGATCAGCACGGGCCGCTGATAACGCTGGTGCAGTTCCTTGAGCATGCCCGACAACGGCCGGAAGTCGCGCTCGCCACGAAGGATCCGTCGGCCGTGGAAATACCACTGGTTATGCGCATAAAAATTCGCGCCGACGATATCCAGGTAATGCTCCTGCCCACCCAGACCCGGCCATTCGCGCCCGGTGAGCAGATCCCACGCCTGAAATTGCGACAGCCGATAGGCCTCAGCGGCTTCGATATCGTCACTGCGCCGGGAACCGGCGATCACATGGATCAACGGATCGCACTGTACAAATCGCGCATTCGGCGACTGCTCGCGAATCGCTTCGATCGCAGCAATGCTCGCCCGCACCAGTTGATGTTTGAGTTCCTGCGCGCGCCCGCGTGCGTTCGGATTGAAATACGCCACCTCGCCTCCCGCCCAACTCCAGAAGGAAATCTCGTTGATCGGCGAGTAGAACGGCACGCTTACGCCTTCGTTCATCATCAGTTTTGCTGCAGCAGCGGCGAAACGGGCGAAGCGCTCGACGAACGCCGGGCGCCAGATATCCAGATCATCCGGGTAGCCGTAATGGCACAAGTCCCAGACTACTTGCACCCGCTGCGCTTGCGCGGCTTTGAGCATCGGCAGAAAACTGCTCCAGTCATAGCGCCCGGGGCTGCGTTCGATCAGGTGCCAGCGCAGGCCGTCGCGGGCGCAGCGTATGTTCAATCCGCTTAGTCGCTGGTAGTCCTTGTCGACCCAGCGCGCATGCCCGGTGTCGGTCAGCAGATCGAGGCGCCGACCGTCCTGGCGGCGCTGGCTGGAACATTCGAAACCGGCCATGACGAAGCTGCTGAAGATCGAAGACGCATCTGCGCCGGGCTCGTCGCCTTTCGGCTGCGCGGTCATGAAGCATCGATCTCGGTTGCAGCCGTGGCCTCTGCCTGCGCCGCCTGGATATCTCGATACAAGGCCAGCGCCTGCCCCACCACCTGATCCATGTTGTAGTACTTGTAGGTGCCCAGTCGGCCGAGAAACGTCACGTTCGGTGTCTGCTCGGCGAGCGCTCGGTAGCGTTTGTACAGCTCAGCGTTTTCGGCGCGCGGCACCGGGTAATACGGGTCGCCGTCGTCACAGGGAAACTCATAGGTGATGCTGGTGCGCGGGTGCGTTTGTCCGGTCAGGTGTTTGTATTCAGTGATGCGCGTATAGGGCACATCCGGGTGCGGATAATTCACCACCGCCACCGGTTGGTAGTGTTCCTGCTCGAGGGTCTGGTGCTCGAAGCGCAGCGACCGGTACGGCAAGTGGCCCAACTGGAAATCGAAGTACTCGTCGATCGGGCCGCAGTAGATCAAATGCGCGTACTGCACCTCGTCGCGCACCGCCTTGAAATCGGTACTGAGCAACAGATCGATGTTCGGATGATCGAGCATGCGTTCGAACATTTGCGTGTAGCCGCCCGTGGGCATGATCTGGAAAGTGTCACCGAAATAGCGGTCGTCTTCGCTGGTCCGCGTCGGGATACGCGAAGTCACCGATTTATCCAGTGCCGACGGATCCAGCCCCCATTGCTTGCGCGTATAGCCGCGGAAAAATTTCTCGTAGAGCTCGCGACCGATCTGATTGACCACGACGTCTTCGGAAGTGCGAATGGTCGCCACCGGTTCGGCGCGTTCGGCGAGGAACACTTCGGCTTCCGCTGAGGACATCGATAGGCCGTAGAGCGAATTCAGCGTGGTCAGATTGATCGGGATCGGCACCAGCTTGCCTTCGACCTGCGCCAGCACGCGGTGCTCGTAGGGCCGCCATTCCGTGAAGCGTGACAGGTAGTCGACGATCCGTTGCGCGTTGGTGTGGAAAATATGCGGGCCATAACGATGCACCAGCACCCCGGCCTCATCGTAATGGTCGTAGGCATTGCCGGCGATATGCGGGCGCCGGTCAATCAGCAACACTCGGCGTCCCAATCCTTCGGCCAGACGCTCGGCGATGACACTGCCGGCAAACCCGGCACCGACGATCAGGTAATCGTAGAATTGGCCGGACTTTGCGCGCTCAAGGCTTATCGTAGGCATTCGATCTGCTCCTGCATGAAGCGGCTGGTGTTGTCCCACGACATGCCGGCGATCGCGGCATCGGCGCGCTGCAGAAATTCGATGGTGCCTTTGAGTGGCAAAGCTTTTTCGATCGCCTCGACGAAGGCCTCGGCAGTGTCGGCGATGAACACCGCACCGCTCTCGCCGTAGCCACTGATCACATCGTGAATTGGCGTCGACACCACCGGGCAACCGCCCGCCAGATATTCCGGAGTCTTGGTCGGGCTGATGTAACGCGTGGAGGCGTTGAGGGCAAACGGCATCAGTGCCACGTCCCAGCCAGCGAGGTAGTCCGGCAGCTCGGCATATTGCTTGCCACCGAGATAATGAATGTTCGGCCGTTGCGGCAGGGTTCGCGGGTCGATCTTCACCACCGGCCCGATCAGCACGATCTGCCAGTCGGGACGCATAGCCGCCATGCGGTCAATCAATTCGATGTCGAAGCGTTCATCGATCACGCCGAAAAAGCCCAGGCGTGGCCTGGCTATCGATGCCTGGTCCGGCGGTTCCGGCAATGCCTGGCGCGCCGCCGCAAAATGCGCGATGTCGACGCTGCTCGGTACCGGATAGGCATTGCCGTGCTGGCGCTGCTTGACCTCCCACAAACTGAAGCCGCCGGTAAACACCACGTCAGCCCGAGCGAGCAGTTGCTTTTCCAGGTCGATCAATCGCGCCGGTGCGCCCATGAAGGCGGACAGTTCATCCATGCAGTCGTAGACGGTGACCCGAGCGTCGAGGTGCTCGGTAAAGAGCAGGCTCATCGGCGTGAAATACCACAGCAAAAGATCGCCCTGAACGCGTCCGGCGAGGTGCTCATCGAGCAATTGTCTCTGCGCCTGCTCGATCGCCTCGCCACTCATGCCGATCGGCAATTGCGGCACCGCCACTTCTATTCCCGCCGCCGGATTCGAAAGCTCGAGTCCGGGCATAGCGTCTTCGACAAATACCGGCTCTTCGAAAAACACCACGTCGTAGTGTTTGGCCAATCGCGACATGACGTGCTGCGGCCGCTGATAGACGAAGCCCCAGCGCAGATGCGACAGGCACACCAACGTTGGGCGCACCTGCAGCGATGCCTCAACTGCGCTTTGCGCGCTCGCCCGTGCGAGCGCCTCGGTTTGTTCTGCAAGGTTCATGGCCAGATCCTCATCAAGGAATAAAAGACGACTCAGTGCCGAGCCACCGGGCCGTCACACTTGTCGACACTGCAAGTGCAGGGCATTTCTCGATGAGGCCGTAAGGCTCTTGAAGGTTGGAATCGCGGTGTTCACGCGACGTTCAGCCCAACCTTGAACGCAGCCGATGAACTGCACATACCGGCTGGCAAACAAGGTTGAACTCGCCGGACAATCCATCCCCTACCGTCCAGGACAACATGGTTTTTGCCGCCGCACAGGCGCCTCGAAACCATGCACAAAGCCATCGGCCGATGGCGTCACTGGTGAGGGCGGGCGCATGATCTTGATTACGGGTGGGACGGGATACATTGGTGCGCATGTCGCATTGCAATGGCTGGGCAACGGCGAGGATGTGGTGATCCTCGATAATTTGTGCAACAGCCAGCGCGCCGCAATCGAGCGCATCAGTACGCTGGCAGGCAAACGACCGGAGTTCATCCAGGGCGATGTACGCAATCGACGACTGCTCGACAATCTTCTGCACGATTATCCAATTGATGCCGTGGTGCATTGCGCCGGGTTGAAAGCGGTCGGCGAAAGCGTGCGTGAACCCCTGCGCTACTTCGACACCAATGTCGGCGGCAGCCTGACGCTGTGCCAAGCCATGGCCCAGGCCGGTGTATTCCATCTGGTATTCAGCTCTTCGGCGACCGTTTACGGCGACTGCGCTACCCTGCCGATCAATGAAGCCTGTGCCACCGGCCAGCCGACCAACCCTTACGGGATGTCGAAACTGATGTCGGAAAACATCATGAAGAGCGTCGCCAGTTCCGACCCGCGCTGGTCGATCGGTTTGCTGCGCTATTTCAACCCGATCGGTGCGCACCCTTCCGGCCTGCTCGGTGAGGCACCCACCAGCACGCCGAACAATCTGTTGCCCTACCTGTTGCAAGTCGCCAGTGGCCAGCGGGCGCAGCTGTCAGTGTTCGGCAACGATTACCCGACCCCGGACGGCACCGGCATTCGCGATTACCTGCACGTCGTCGACCTTGCGCTCGGGCACGTCTGCGCGCTCGACGCCTTGCGCGATCGCCATGGTGTGAGCATCTGGAACCTCGGCACCGGTCGCGGCTATTCGGTGCTGGAGGTGATCAGCGCCTTCGAACAGGTCACCGGGATCAAGATCCCATTGAGTATTGAAGCGCGGCGCCCGGGCGACATTGCGCGTTGCTGGGCGGATCCGCAAAAGGCTAGCGAAGAACTGGGCTGGCAGGCGAGCCGCTCACTGCAGCGCATGCTCGCCGATGCCTGGCGCTGGCAGTGCAATCAGCTCGGGCAGGATGACGTTCGCCAGGCCAATTGAACGTTGCGCACGGTCACTCATTATCGTGGCCGTGCGCGTCGGCACAGGACAATCGCCCGGACTCACCGCCGGCGATTCGTTCTGCCTGATCGATGCCACGCTTGAGCGCGTCTTCGACTTCCCATTCGATGCCGGGCAATTTCCTGATGCGTTCGTAAGCGCATTCGCCGGTTGCGGTGTAAACGCTGATGAACATTTCCACGTCGCCATCATTGGCCTCCCGTGCCCGCACTTCGATATGGCAGCCGTTTTCCACTTCTTCGGTATGGCACTTCTCAGCCTTTTCCGTCGCCTTCCATTTGTTGTAGATCTCACCGCGTATGAACATGTCGTACTCCTGGACTCAACTCGCTCATTTCAAATGAATTGTCCTCTCACGCAAAAACACCGCGTTTACCGAGAGGCATGTTCAGCATAGCCCGCCCGCTCCCGCTTGCCGTTTCGCTAGTTCAACCGTTCGTCAGCTTGGGTAACATTCTGTAAAACCAACGCCGGAATGCTTATTCAAAAAGTTCGAGGCCCAGGCGAGCGCAGATACAACTCGTTATTCAGCCGTAGGTGATAAGCCGGTACAGAAACAGTGTTTTCTGTCCATGACGAACTGTTGCCTGAACAAACAGGGATCGATAAAGAAACAGGGGGATGTATGAAGCGAATACTCAGCTATTGCCTGGTCTATCTCGCTACCAGCGTTCTGCTCGCCGGTTGCAACCTGGTGGTGTTCAACCCCAAGGGCGATGTTGCCCGAGATGAACGCGACCTGATCATCCTCGCCACGGGCCTGATGCTGTTGGTAGTGATCCCGGTCATCGTCATGACCTTCCTGTTCGCCTATCGCTACCGCGCAACCAACAAGAAGGCGCGTTATTCGCCGCGCTGGGCCAGTTCGCACAAGATCGAAGCGGTGGTCTGGGGCGTGCCGTTCCTGATTATTTGCGTACTCGGCTGGGTGACCTGGGAAACCACCCATGCACTCGATCCCTACCGCCCGCTGGATTCCGAGGTGCCGCACCTTAATGTGCAGGTAGTGGCAACGGACTGGAAATGGCTGTTCATTTACCCCGATCTGGGCATTGCCTCGGTCAATGAACTGGCGATACCGGTGAATACGCCGGTAAGTTTCACCGTCACTTCTGACGCTGCCATGACTTCATTCTTTATTCCTGCACTCGGTGGGCAGATATATGCCATGGCCGGCATGCAGACCAAGTTGCACTTGATCGCCAATGAAATCGGTCAGTACCGCGGGATTGCCGCGAACTATAACGGCCACGGTTTCTCCGACATGCACTTCAGCACCCTGGCACTCAGCGGCGCGGATTACGAAGCCTGGGTCAACAAAGTCAAAGCGGCGCCCGGGCAACTTGATCAAGCCAGTTATGCCGAGTTGGCCAAGCCTTCAGTGGCGCACAAGATCACTTATTACTCGGCTGTGCAGGAGCGACTGTTTCTCGACATCGTCGATAAGTATGAAGGGATGAACAAAGCACCACGCAAGAAGCAAACCCAAGTGCAACGCAACAGCGACGATGTGCGCGTCAATCAACAACCGAGTCTGCTGGCCGAGGAGCGTTAAATCATGTTCGGGAAACTTTCATGGGACGCGGTTCCATTGCACGAGCCGATTGTCATGTACACCCTGGCTATCGTCGGCCTGATGGGTTTTGCCCTGGTCGGTACCGTCACCTGGAAGCGCAAATGGGGCTACCTGTGGCGCGAGTGGTTCACTTCGGTCGACCACAAGAAGATCGGCTGCATGTACATCATCGTCGCGCTGGTGATGCTGCTGCGCGGTTTCTCCGACGCGATCATGATGCGCACCCAGCAGGCCATGGCATCCAGTGGTGGGCCGGGTTATCTGCCGCCGGAACACTACGACCAGATCTTCACTGCCCACGGTGTGATCATGATTTTCTTCATGGCCATGCCGTTCGTGGTCGGCCTGATGAATATCGTCGTGCCGCTGCAGATCGGCGCCCGCGATGTCGCCTATCCATTCCTCAACGCGCTGAGCTTCTGGCTGTTCGTGGTTGGCGCGGCGCTGGTGAATATTTCCCTGGGCGTCGGTGAATTTGCCCGCACCGGCTGGGTCGCCTACCCGCCCCTGTCCGAACTTGGCTACAGCCCCGGCGTCGGGGTGGATTACTACATCTGGTCATTACAGATATCCGGCATAGGGACGCTGTTAACCGGGGTCAACTTCTTCGTGACCATTCTGAAGATGCGCACCGAAGGCATGACTCTGTTCAAGATGCCGGTGTTCACCTGGAACGCACTGTGCACCTCGATCCTGATTCTCGCTGCGTTCCCGATTCTGACCGCGACCCTGCTGATGCTGACCCTCGATCGTTATCTGGGCATGCACTTCTTCACCAACGAGGCCGGCGGCAATCCGATGATGTACGTCAACCTCATCTGGGCCTGGGGGCATCCGGAGGTGTACATCCTCATCCTGCCAGCGTTCGGGATTTTCTCGGAGATCGCCGCGACCTTCAGCAGCAAGCGCCTGTTCGGCTATGTCTCGCTGGTGTGGGCGACGATTGCGATCACGATCCTGTCGTTCATCGTCTGGCTGCACCACTTCTTCACCATGGGCGCGGGGGCCAACGTCAACGCGTTCTTCGGCATCATGACAATGATCATTGCAGTGCCGACCGGGGTGAAAATCTTCACCTGGCTGTTCACCATGTATCGCGGCCGCGTGCGCTTCGAAACGCCGATGCTGTGGACGCTGGGCTTTATCGTCACGTTCAGTATCGGTGGCATGACCGGCGTGCTGCTGGCGGTGCCCGGTGCCGACTTCCTGTTGCACAACAGCCTGTTTCTGATCGCGCACTTCCATAATGTGATCATCGGTGGCGCAGTGTTCGGCTACATGGCCGGGCTGACCTACTGGTTCCCGAAAGCCTTCGGTTTCCGCCTCAACGACCGCCTCGGGCGCATCGCATTCTGGTGCTGGCTGGTGGGTTTCTACTTCGCGTTCATGCCGTCTTACGTGCTCGGTTTCATGGGCATGACCCGGCGCCTCAACCATTTCGACAACCCGGCCTGGCAACCGTGGCTGCTGCTGGAACTGTTTGGCGTCGGCATTATTCTCTGCGGTGTGTCCGCGCAGGCGCTGCAGCTCTACGTGAGCATCCGCAACCGCGCGAAACTGCGCGACCTCACCGGCGACCCGTGGGACGGCCGTACGCTGGAATGGGCCACGGCCTCGCCGCCACCGTTCTACAACTTCGCCGAGCAACCGAAAGTCAACGACCTCGACGCCTACTGGGGCATGAAGGAGCGCGGCGTCAGCACCCTCAGTCACACCGACTATCGCGCCATTCACATGCCGCGCAACACCTCCGCCGGCCTGGTGATCAGTGTCTTCGCGCTGATCTGCAGCTTCGCCCTGGTGTGGCATATCTGGTGGCTGGCGATCTTCGGCCTGGTCGCTTCGGTGGTGGCAATGATCGTGCGCAGCTACGACGAAGACATCGATTATTTCGTCCCGGCGCAGGAAGTGGCGCGGATTGAAAAAGCGCGTCTCAAAGACTTGGCGGAGGCTTGAACATGTCCAATATCGTTCTGGATAAAGACATCGCGCACAGCCATGAACATGGCCATGAAGACGCGGGCTCGATGCGCATTTTCGGTTTCTGGATCTACCTGATGACCGACTGCATCCTCTTTGCGACGCTGTTCGCAGGCTATGCCGTACTGCGAGACAGCGTCGCTGGCGGGCCCTCGACCGTCGACATTTTCGAATTGCCCTACGTCCTTGTCGAAACCGCTTTGCTGCTGTTGAGCAGCATCACCTACGGCTACGCCATGCTGGCGATGAACCGCAATGACAAAGCCCACGTGCTGCGCTGGCTCGGCGTCACCTTCGTGCTGGGTTGCGGCTTCATCGCCATGGAGATCAATGAATTCCATCATCTGATCGCAGAAGGTTACGGGCCGGATCGCAGCGGTTTCCTCACCGCGTTCTTCACCCTCGTCGGCACCCATGGCGCGCACGTGCTCAGCGGGCTGGTGTGGATGGCGGTGTTGATGCTGCAAGTGCGCAGCCGTGGCCTGACCAATACCAACACCACGCGCTTGAGTTGCCTGAGTCTGTTCTGGCATTTCCTCGATGTGGTGTGGATCTGCGTATTTACCGTGGTTTATCTGCTGGGGGTGGTGTGACATGTATAACCAGAGCCCGATTCATAGCAGTGCCGGCACCAGCCATGGCACCAGTCGTTCATACATGGTCGGTTTCATCATTTCGGTGATTCTGACGGTGATTCCCTTTGGTTTGGTCATGTACCCGACGTTGCCACGCAGCGTCACCGCTTGGGTGGTGGTCGCACTTGGCGTAGTGCAGGTCTTCGCCCACCTGAAATATTTCCTGCATCTGGACACCGCCAAGGAGCAACGCTGGAACCTCAGAGCGCTGATCTTCTCGGTGGTGATCATTCTTCTGCTGGTTGGGCTTTCGCTATGGATCATGGACAGCATTCACCACAACATGCTGGCGCACTGAAGCAATGGCGGCTGTCGCTGCATGTCGGGCTGGAACTGACCAAGCCCGGCATCATCGTCGGCAACCTGGCTTCGGTGTTCGGCGGCTATCTGCTTGCCGCCAGTGGCCGCCCTGTGTCCCTGGCGCATTTATTGGCCGCCCTGCTCGGCACCGCGCTGGTCATTGCTTGCGGTTGCGTGATCAACAACTGCGTCGACCGCGACATCGATCGGCGCATGGTGCGCACCTGTCATCGGGCCTTGGCGGTTCGCGCTGTGTCGTTGCCCAGTGCGTTTTGCTACGCGGCGGTGCTGGGTGTGATCGGCTTCGGCTTGTTGTGGGTCGGCACAACAGCCTTGGCCTGCGCCATGGCGGCAGTCGGTCTGATGGTTTATGCGGGCGTCTATACCTGCCTGATGAAACGCCGTTCGCACTGGGGCACGCTGGTCGGCAGCTTGTCCGGAGCCATGCCGCCGGTGGTCGGTTATTGCGCGGTCACCGGCAGCTTCGATGCCACGGCGCTGATGCTGATCGTGGTGTTTTGCTGCTGGCAGATGCCCCACTCCCACGCGATCACTGTCATGCGCCACGAAGACTTTCGCGCCGCCGGGTTACCGACCTTGACCCTCAGCCAGGCCCGACGCGAAATCAATCTCTACATGGTCGCCTTCCTGATCAGCGCAGCGATATTGGGCTGGGTAGCGGCTATCAATATTTCCTATCCGCTGGTGGTGCTCGGGCTGGGCGGCTACTGGTTTTATCTGACGTTGCGACCGGTGCGCAATGCCAATGCGAAAGTCTGGGCGCGGCGCATCTTCAGCGTATCGATCCTGCTGATTCTGGCGCTGAATCTTTCCCTGGCGTTGAACGCCGTACTGCCCTCGCCCTCTGCGCTCTACCGCTCATCGGGCGTGGAGGAAAATCATCAAACGCAGGTACGGCGCGGGTTATCAGAATCGGTAACGACCGCGTTTACAGACTATCTGGAGGAAACCCATGGCTAACGATCCTTCAACATCCGCTTGCGCCTGCCCGGGCTGCACCTGCAAGTGCAGCGGCGAGCAAACTTTCGAGCGCGACGGCAAGCAGTTTTGCAGTCAGGCCTGCGCGGATCTGCACCCAAAGGGCCAACCCTGCCCCTCTTCGGCTTGCCATTGCGAGCAGAACCTTGGGGCCGATGAGCGCAATGTGAGTGACTCGAAACTGGATCAAGCGGTTGAAGAAACCTTCCCCGCCAGCGATCCGATTTCACCTTGATCCGGCACGAGTGCTCGCCTTCGAGGCACTTTTTTACATCAGCAGGAGACAACGAAATGGACGAGGAAACCATCCGCAAAATCGCCTACAGGCTTTGGGAAGAACAAGGTCGGCCGCACGGTAATGATTTCGAGCACTGGTTGCAGGCGCGCGCCGAATTGGATGCGTTCGATTCCGATGGCTTGCCGGGTTCGGTCGCCAGCAGCGTAGCGCCGCCGGCACCACGGAAAAAGGCCAAGGCAGCCAGCGCTGCTCCTGCAACCAGAACGCGCAAGAAAACCACGTCTGCTGCCAAATGATCGATCTTCAAAGCCGCGTGCTGGCGGGAGGAATGGGCTCGTGAAGCGCGGCATCAATCTGGTGCTGGCGGCGTTCGCGCTGACGGCGTTGTCCTACGGTCTGGCACGCTTCGCCTATGGACTGCTGCTGCCGCAGATTCGTCAGGATCTGGCCTTGAGTGTGTCCGCTGCCGGATGGATCGGCGGCAGCGCGTTTGCGGCGTATTGCGTGGGCATCGTCGCGACGTTTGTGTGCAGTGGCAAAGTCAGCCCACGCGGGTTGACGGTCATGGCCGGCGCGGCGGCGGCGCTCGGGATGGGCTTGATGGTGCTCGCGTCGTCCGGACTGGCGTTGGGCTGCGGCGTGGCGCTGGCGGGATTGAGCACCGGTCTGACCTCGCCGCCATTGGCCAGCGCAGTGGCGGCGCGTCTTGATGATGCGGATCGACCGCGAGCCAATGGTTTCATCAATGCCGGGACGGCGGCCGGGATTGTCTTTTCCGGCGTGGCAGCGATAGTGGCTGCAGGACAATGGCGCCAGCTCTATGCGCTGTTCGCCTTGATCGGCGTCGGCGTAACGGTGTGGCTCTGGTTTGCGGTACCGCGCCGGGAGGTACATGACGTCGCGCAGAATTTTTCTCTGCCAATGTTGCGTCGGCCGGGCGTACTGCCGCTGTGCGTCAGTGCCTTTCTGATGGGGTTGGCGAGCACGGCGATCTGGACATTCGGTGCCGACATTCTGCGCAGCGAGGCTGGATTTTCCAATCAGTCGATTGCCTGGGCCTGGATCGTGTTGGGCGCCGCGGGCATCAGTGGTTGCGCAACCGGTGTGCTTACAGACCGCTTTGGTGTCGCACGCATGCAGCATTTGGCGCTCGCAGGGATCGCGGCCGGCACGCTGGGGCTTGTCGCCACTGGCGCTTCTGCCATTTACGGCCTCGCCGCGATGAGCCTGTTTGGCGCGGCCTACATCGTTTCTTCAGGGGTTTATCTGTTGCAAGGCATCCGCTTGTTCCCGGATCGCCCGGACTTGGGATTGGGCATCCCGTTTCTGGTGTTGGCACTCGGTCAGACCGCCGGCACACCGATTTTCGGAGCAGTGCTGGAGGCGACAGGTGTGACCGTTGCCCTGTGTGTTTTTGCGGCGGCCGCCTGCGTCGCCATGCTCCTGAGCCCCCGAGGTGGTGAAAATCCGCGCAGGCAAATGTGCGGATCAGGAATGGCCTGAGGCTTGGAGCGCCAATGATTTTTATCGTCAGGAGTAGAAACCATGGCCGTAAACATCAGCAATCTCACCCTCTCCACTCCGGTTCCCGTCTCGGCGACCAATTCGGTGGCACTGGAGCTCAACGGAGCCCAGGCGATCGCGCAATTCCCCAGTATCGTCACGATCCTGCCGGACGGATCACTGCAACTGTCCGCCCCCACCAAAGGCGCCTCGAGCAAGAGCACTCACCGCACCCGCTGCGAATGGAAGGAAGCGACCTACTGGTCGCTGGCCAGCGCCGCTGACCACCTCAACTATCAGGAGATGACCGTGACCAAGGTCAACTCAGCGCAGAAAGTGGTGATCTCGCAAATGCATGTGAAAAACGACGACAGCCCGGCCATCAAGGTGTTCTGGCAAAAAGGCAACATCACCATGGGCTTCCGCCAGAGCTTCAATCAGACCACTCCGATCAACACCACGGTGCTCAAAGGCGTGCCGCTGGGTGCGAAGTTCAAGGTGACCATTCGAGCGAACTCTGCCGGCGTGGCTCGAGTCACCGTCGACTACAACGGCAACATCGGCACATCGGGTGACTTGCAGCTGGATGCCTCGTGGAATTCGCAGGTGTTCAACTTCCATGGCGGGGTCTACAACCAGATCGACTACACCGAAGCCACGCCGCCTGAGGATGGCTCGATCTGCATCATCAGTGATTTGTTGATTTCGCATACCTAGGGGCTGAAATGAACAAGGGCCTGCGTAGTTTTCGCATGCATGGCCCTTTTTCGGAGCTCAGCCCGATGATTGGTTTCCAGCCTCCATTGGAACCTCAAAACAGCCTGCGTCCTAACGTCGCAGCCTTCGGCTATTGGCAAATCCTGCGCAAGCCTTAGAATCCCGCGCGCTCTTGCAGAGGTCCGGTCTGGTCATAGACAAGCCTATCCTAGACTGGCCATGCCTCATTGACGTACGGCCGATGCCACCACCCTGCCCGATCGGCAGACACTTGCACAACACCTGTCCCAGCCTGGCAACCGCACGCGCAGAGGCGCACGTTGCGCTGTTCGATTTCTTGAGGTTTTTATGTCTCCGCGTTTGCTGGCCATGGCGCTGGCGCCCCTGCTCGGGCTGTTCATTATTGCTCTGGGCAATGGTTTTCTTTCCTCCCTGACCACGCTTCGCCTGGACGCCGCCGGCGCCTCGGCGACGATGATCGGGGTTGTTTCATCGGCGTATTTCATGGGGCTGACGCTAGGCGCAGTGTTCAATGACCGGCTGATTCTGCGCATCGGCCACATTCGTGCCTACGGCAGCTTCGCCTCGCTGATCGCCGTGACGATCCTGTTGCAGGGTCTGTTCTATGACACTTGGGGCTGGCTGGTCCTGCGCCTGATCAACGGCTGGGCCACGGTCGGTGTGTTTCTGGTAATCGAGAGCTGGCTGCTCTTGGCGGGTGACGAAAAGATTCGCGGGCGCTTGCTCGCGCTGTACATGATCGTCCTTTATGGCGCTGGTGTTTTGGGCCAGGCCACGCTGGGGACCATCACCGGCATGAGCGACAGCGCGCCGTTCATGGTCGCCGGCATGCTCGCTGCGTTGTCGGTGCTGCCCATCGTGATCCTGCCGCGAGTGTCGCCGCTACTCGATCAGGTCGAGCCGCTCAAGCCTCGGCAGCTGCTGGGCGTGACGCCGACCGGGCTGGTCGGCTGTTTCGGCTCGGGGGTGACCATCGCCGCAATCTACACCTTGTTGCCGCTGTATCTGCAACGCAGCGGGCTGGACGTCGGTGAAGTCGGCAGCATGATGGCCTGGACGATCCTCGGCGCGATGCTGCTGCAATATCCGGTCGGACGCTGGTCCGACCGCACCGATCGCTTGCAGGTACTGACCCTGCTGACGGTGGCGTGCACACTTTTGTCACTGGTGATTGTGCTTGTGCCGCTGTCCTCGACAATGCTCGCCGCGATGCTGTTTCTGCTCGGTGGCGGCGTCTTCGCGCTGTATCCGGTTGCCGTCAGCCACGCAGCCGACCGCGCGCCCGCCGAAGCGCTGGTGCCGATGATCCAGGGCTTGCTGCTGATCAATTCACTGGGCTCGGCCATCAGCCCGATGATGATTTCGCCGGTGATGAACTCGTTCGGCGCCAACGGCCTGTTCTGGGTATTCGCAGTGGTCAACCTGAGCATGGTCAGCTTTTTCTTCTGGCGCCGCGGCAAACGCCCGGTGCCGGCCAACCCCGCACCGTTCACCGCCGCCGCGACCTTTTCGCCGACGGGTGCGGAGTTGCGGGTTACCGAGGACTTGCGCGTGGCCGCTGAGGAACATCCGGCCATGGTCGATGCGATCAGCGGGGAGTTGGTGGCGCAGGCTGAGACCAGTACCGCGGGCAACTGAAGAGTCAGACGTCGGAAGGACGCCTGACTCCGTGTGGATCAGCAACTGCCCGGCGGGATGCCGTCCTTGTTGAAGTCCTTCAAGCGCTCGCGCTCTTCTTCAGTGGAATGCGCCGGGGTTGATTGATCCGGTTCTTCTTCTGGTAGTTCGGTTTTTTCGTCAGTCATGGCACTGCCCTCGTTGTCGTTGTTATTTCGGCATCGGCGAGGGCTGGCAGTTCCGGACTCGGACCATTGCCTCGCCATGACGATTGCCAGTAATAGGTCGACTCGGTATTCACGCCCCAGGTCGTCAGCGTGCTGTTGGTATAGGAGAGGAACGGTTGCAGGAACGTCTGGTTGACCTTGTCCCTGTCAGCCGGCGGGCTTCCATCCAGCTCCCAGAGGTGATTCGCCAAGATGCCATGGGTCCAGCCATTTTGGGATCAGGATCGCCAGGCCGGCACCGAGTATTCAGCCAACTTCAGTCGGTTGTCTGGGTGAAAAGAACAAGCTTTGAGTGATATCACCAACGCCGCGAGACCGTGCCGATCGATGGCCGGCAGAATCGTGTGGGATATGAGCAGCCCGTTCTTGCAGACGATGTATGGCTCACGTCAAAAGCGCCAGGTCGCGCCTGCGCCGATTATGTGCAGCGCAGCGTTGCGGTAAGTGCCTGATAGCGTGTCCCCTGAACGCGACTTGGTTTGATCGACCTCCATGTCTCCCAGCCATACAAGGGTATAGGCGGCATGTACGTCCAGGCTTTCGTCGACTTGATAATTCAACCCGGTAGCCACACGCCAAGCCTCTCCCATGGGATTATCGACGGTTCGGTCACGGTCATTGACCGCAGAGCTGTCATAGCCCAGGCCAAAGCTCCAACGTACGCGCGGGTTGACCTGATATTGCGCGCCCAGGGATGCGTGCCAGGTGTCTTTATAGTTTCGATCGGCTGTGCGGGACACTTCGGCAGCACTGGCATCAACCTCTACGCCGATGTCACCAAACTCACTCCAGTCTTGCCAACCGAGACTGCCGAGCAGCTTCCATCTGGAATCCAGATCATGCGCGACACTCAGCAGCACGGTTTGCGGCACCGACATATCGAGCTCCAGGGAATCAACATCCAACCGTCGAAGTGCAGCATTGATGATCGGATTATCAACTTTGCGCACCGTCGGACTGTCCTTGAACTCCAAGTCGATCTTGCTGGTGTAGGCCAAGCCTATTTGCGTGCTTTCATTCAGCCGGTAGAGCAAGCCGAGATTCAGGCCCACCCCTGTGTCGGTATCCTTGAATTCAAGTTGACCGTCGGGGCTATCGCGCAGCCCCAGCAGGTTGTTGTTGATCGCCGTTTCATTTCGATAGTAGGCATACATGATGCGTGGTCCGATGCCTATGGAGAGGTCATCGGTAACCTTATGCGCGAAGGTCGGCTGGAACGACACTCCGATAATGGCTGCCTCCTGGTTGAAATAGCGACCAGCCCAATCGTCGTCGTAATCCAGTGCCAAACCAAAGTTGCCATACATGCCGAATCCAACAGCGGATCGTTCGTCAATTTGATGACTGACGAAAAAACTGGCTCCGGGCAGGTATTGCAATGCGTTGCCACCCTCATTGCCACCGAACTGATTGCCACTGCCGCGAGAAAATCGCATATCTCCCAGAATCACCTGGGCATTGGCGCTCACTTGAGTCCCGCTCAGTTGAGTGATCCCTGCTGGATTGCTCATCAGTACACTCGGATCGGCTGCAAGCGCAGCGGCTCCGGCATTGGCAAGACCATTGCCTTCCTGGCCCGCCTCGTAAATCAGGATGCCCCCGGCTGACGCGCTGCCACACAGCAGCGTGGCAAATCCGAAAGCCACTGGAGTCATGAGTCGATGAGAGTTGCTGCCTCTATACATTGCGCGTCCCCTGCGAAACCATCAGGCAACCCCATCACGGCATCGCCCGTTGATGCGAAAGTTTGGCGGCCACCTCGATATTGCTGCTGCGAAATACGAACGTGGCCTTTTAGCAAGCTATTTGGTTTTCAATTGCTCGTAGGACGTGACCATGTCCCTGGCTCATACATCAAGAACCGCTTTGATGTCGTTGGCCCTCATGACTTGGGCAGAATTATCCAAATCTGCATGGCTATCGAATCGAGACTCATCTCTTAAAGCTCCTTGTGATCGGAAAGTGCTAGCCCATAGGCGCTGATGACAAGTTCAAGCAAAGGTAGTTGGAAACAATGATTCGTCTAGCGACAGACATGCTTCTATCGGGAGGAAAGCTCCCATGAAAATGAGAACCAAGGCCTATATTTTGATTGTTTCAAAAATATCAAAGTGCCGGTTTTTCGGAGCCTGACACCACTATCCAGTTATTTCTTCTTACGCTTTCAACGACTTGTACGGGTCAGAATTTTGTCAAGGTTTCTGCAACCATGGCCCCAACATCTGCAGCGCGCCCCGGCCACCACGGCGCAAGGACGCGACGAGCGGCAACCAGGTGACATCCGTTGTAACAACTTGCGAAGCAGGCATGAGGCGCACTTCGCCGGCAGTTCCACCCGCAGGTCCGCCGTCAGGCATGTAGATGGGTTCACGCGCTTTCTTCAGGCAAGACAAATGGCAACATGGCTGCATTCAGGTATGGCGTAAGCAATTGCCGTATGACTGTTGAGTCGCGCCTTTGCCGCAGCATCGAGCGTCATTGGATTGACCGCTCCGGTCGCGGTTTCCCTGATTGCCGCACCGACGCCAGGAACACTGCGATTTCCGGGTCAGTCCGCAAGGCGTGGAGGATGAAATCCTGCATGGGGTGAACTCCCTTGGGCAGCTATCACTGATCTCGGGGGGCTTGCGCAGGCGCGGTGAACCACTTTTCCGGCGGCACACGCTTCTCGTCCGGCGGATCGCCCAGATAATGCGGCGACATGATCTGCACGCCGTACTCGTTGAACACATCCTGAATATTGGCGTGCAGCATGCTCAGCAGCACCGCGCGTGGGCGTGGTTGGCTTGGGATCGCTTGAGCGACCAGTCGGTATTCCGGGTAAAAGTCCGAAAGTGCCGTCTGGAAAACCTGCGCTGGCGGATCTTCGAGCACACCCGGCGTGCGTTTCGCCGCCTCCAGTAACATCGCCTCCACCTAGCGCATCCAAAGGTAGCTTTGAAAAACAATAAATTTTTATAGGCAAAAAAATGAATCAAGCTCTACTCTACGAAATCGCTAAACGCACCGGATTTATTGTCACATTATTCTCGGATCATCCGGATTTTTTTTCATCCTGGTCGCTACGGGTAAGAAAGCACGATGAGTCATATATGATCGATCAAGACGGAAGAGATGGATGGATAATTTTCTACAAGGAAATCGCTCCAAACAAATATCAAGAACTAGACAAAAAGATATCCCACTCGATGAGTGATGATGAGAAGGCAAATACCTGTGAGACATGGCTTAAAACCGTTTGAAGGTGAAGAAAATAGCTCACCCGAGTGCTTTGCGGAGCCAAGCAGTAGCGAGTGCTGCGAGAGGGCATGACTAGCGATACTACTTCGTTGAAAGACAGCTCCATCTGTGCTATCGCATTGCGTTCAGAATCGTCGTAGAACGTACCTACTCGCAGCCGGCGCGCCACCCGATAGGCGCGTTTGTCAGTTCCTCCACAGGGTACTATCACTACCATCAAAGCAGATGAAGTCACAATTGGTTGGAGAAGTACCAGTGTTAACCGATCTAGAAGCGCGCGTAGTGCTCAAAGAACTGATCGAGAAATACCTCAAGGGAAAAGATCCCGAGTACGACCGTCTGATCGAAATTGTTCGGAATCCTTCGCGGCAGGTTCCGATCAGGGGCGTACTCGTGGACATTAGGCGGTACAACGAGGTTCAGTACTCGCAGCAGGAGCTAGAGCTGATCGACGCCCTTTTGTACATGTATGGCTGAGACAGACCGCACCGTTGGCGAGCAAATGATAGAAATATGAACGCACACGATCAGTCAGCGCTAAAGCTTTGCAAGACCAATCAAGCGCTTCAACTCCTTCTAGTCCTTTTCTGATCCCTAGCATTGACGTCGATACCACTTATGAAGGGGGACCTATCGGCGATAAGCGATCAGCCTTGCCCGTCAGCTATCGGCCAGAAGCGGACGTTCGAACCTAAGGTAATGCGATGAAGAGAAAACCAAGAATGAGTGCACCTCTGACCAGTAACGCAGCAACCCAGCCTGGGCCTGGCTGGACGTTTGACCCTGATCGCATGATCCGAATAGCCGATTGTCATTCGATCATCGAAGTACTTCGCCACATCAAACACAGCGGGCCGGAATGGGCGCATCATAATGTCCGAATTTGCTTTCCCGGCCAATCAAATGCCTGGGCTCTGGTGTACCCGCTTCAGAATGCCAGTGCCCCGTACTTTGACTTCATGTATATCCACAAAGAGCCTCCTCAGGAAGTGCTGTCCGCGCTGCTAAGGAAGTATCCACAGTGTTCCGTCATCGACTGGTCGCCCGGACGCTTGGCCTGCATCGAAGCTCAGGGGGTGGATGTTGAGACGCTCGCTGAAATTATCCGGGATCTAGCTGAAGCTGCTTGGGATGAGCACATCACGTTCGTCGATGCTTCGTACGAGGAAATGGGTAAAGCGTGCCCCCAGAGCGAACGGTCGACCTTAGCTTCCCAAGCGCGCGCGCACAGACCAGGTCTTGGGCAACAATCGACCAGACGGGAACGCTACGCAGGTCACCATAATCGAAGGGATGTTTGTTATGAGCCACCCTTACAACGACTTGAGGGCCGATTTCGTTGAGGCAACACAGTCTCACAGCAAGTGGATTCGAAGCGCTCATTATTTACAAGCAAGGAGGCAGCATGAACATTCAGTTTCTTAGCCATGAATAGGTCTGCGAACTGACTGGAGCTAAAACCAAAGCAGGTCAGATTACTGTGCTGAAGCGCAATGGCGTTCGTCACACCATCAAGTGCAATGGCTGGCCCTGCGTGATTGCCTCGGCGCTAACAGGAGTAGCTACAAGCGCGCCAGAAGCTCCGACTTGGCAACCTCGCTTGGTGGGATAAATGGGACGAAGACCAACAAAGCCGGGAAGCATTCCTCGCCTGCGCGAGCGAAAACGCGGCAGCACCATCTATTATCTTTATGACACTGGCGGGAAACCACGCAAGGAAATCCCGCTAGGTACCGATTACGGCCTAGCCATTTTAGAGTACGCAAAGCTCGAAAAAAGCCGAGTTTCTCAAGCATTGACGCAAACCGTTCTTACTTTTGCTTACGTGGCCGAGCTATATATGAACGAGGTGGTCCCCACAAAAGCCCATGCCACCCAGAAGGACAACGCCCGCGAACTGAAAAACCTCCTCCTGTTCTTCAACGACCCACCCGCCCCTCTAGAGGCTATCGAACCGAAACATGTCAGCCAGTACCTTCGTCATCGCGGTAAGACAGCCCCTATTCGTGCAAATCGGGAGAAAGCGTTACTCAGTTCCATCTGGAACTTTGCTCGCGAGAATGGCTATACATCACTGGCTAATCCTTGCTCAGGCGTGAAGGGCAATAAAGAAAGCGGTCGCGACATATATGTCGAAGATGACGTTCTCGCCAGAGCCTACCAGCATGCCGATCAACCATTGAGAGATGCTTTGGACCTTTTCTATCTAACAGGACAGAGGGTCGCAGACACACTAAAGATGGATGAGCGCGACATAAAAGACGGGAAGCTTTCCGTACAGCAAGGCAAGACCGGGGCTAAGCGAAGGATCGAGATTATTGGTGAACTCAAAATCGTGATCGATCGAATCATGGCGCGAAAGGCCGGACACAAAATCAGATCAACACGTCTGGTAGTTATCGACTCTGGGCAGCCGATGACGCCCAGTATGCTCAGGAAAAGGTTCGATGACGCCAGGGAAGCAGCCGGAATTCCAAAGGAGAATTTCAGATGCGCGACTTGAGAGCTAAAGCAGCGACGGATAAGGAGGAGTCGACAGGCAGCATCCGAGAGGCTCGGGACCAGCTCGGGCACACAACAGTCGGTATGACTGAGCAGTACATCAGAATGCGTAAGGGGATGAAGCTCACCCCTACGAAGTGACTAACGGTCACGAATTGCGGAAAAGATTTTTTGATTGCGGAAAAAAGAACAAAGGGCTTGCACGAGGTATGTCATGCAAGCCCTTGATATTCGTGGTGCCCGAAGCCGGAATCGAACCGGCACGCCCTTACGAGCGGGGGATTTTAAGTCCCATGCGTCTACCAGTTTCGCCATTCGGGCGGTAGCGCGGTGTTGCTTTGTTCAGCCTTGCGGTTGCGGTCCTGACAGGATGGCCGCTTGAAAAGCCGAGCGGGGAATATATACATCACGTCCCGGTGAAGCAAGTTTGGAGCGCGCGATTTGAGAACTAAATATCGCTGACCGCGAAAAATCAAAAAACTCAAGAAATCAGGGAGCTACGGAGTTTGTTTGAAGTCGACGCCGAGGTTACTGGCAAATCGCAGCAACCCGACTGGAAATTGGGCCGATAGACTCAAAAGATTCAGATGCTCACGATCACGTTAGCTGCACGGGTGACAGATGTTTCATCGATTGAGATTATGAGCAGGCAACCCAAGACTGGACGGGGTGTCTACGCTAAAGGATGGCCTCGAAAGCGATGAAAGGTAATTAGCACGCCCCCTTCACCACGATCACGCCTCACAGAACGTCACCAGAGCAGAGCTCAGGGATGTACAAGCAATCAGGAGATTTGATTCCATGCAAATGAGTGACACCGTTCTAAAAGCGTCTTTAAGCCAAGAGGAGCGCTCGGCGATCGCCGAGATCGAAGCGACCACCAATATCCTGCAGCTCGTCACCCGTCTGACCGGTACACGCTTTGCCGGAATCGCAAAATTCACGGAAACGGAATGGATTGTATGTTCGGCGTACGATCCGATTGAACTGGGAATAAATGTCGGCGATACGCTGGATCTGGAAACCACCCTTTGCAGTGAGTTTCGACGAAATCCCCAAGCCCTCTTCCTTCCACAAATCAGCAAGGATGGACGACTGTCGTCACGTCCTGTGGTGAAGCAGTATTCAATTGAAAGCTACGCAGGCGCGCCTGTTTTCCTGCCGGACGGGAGACTCTGGGGTGCCTTATGTGCTCTGGACTCAAGGGCTGTTCTGTTTGACAACCCCGATCTTGCAGAGACACTGACGCTGTTCGCGCGGCTCATTGGCTGCATCTTTTTCTCGAATCTGACGGTGGAAGGTGCCAGCCACATTCAGACCGGATCGTGCTTCGCTGATTGACCCTCCGCAAACATGTGAACACCACGTTTTTTTGCAGACAACAAAAAACCCCGTAGATCATAGATCTACGGGGCTTTTGATAGTGGAGGCCGAGGTCGGAATCGAACCGGCGTAGGTGGATTTGCAATCCACTGCATAACCATTTTGCTACTCGGCCTCAAAGTATTCGCTGTCAGTAGCGCAACAACAAACACTGTACAAATTGGAGCGGGAAACGAGACTCGAACTCGCGACCCCGACCTTGGCAAGGTCGTGCTCTACCAACTGAGCTATTCCCGCTTGGTGTGGCGCATTCTATAGAATTAAGAAGCCCCGTCAACCCCTTGATTCAAAAAAGTTTTATTTCTTTTCGACATCGGTCTTCAGGTGCGGCCAGGCGGCGCGAAGGTATTGAACCATCGACCACAGGGTCAGCCCTGCCGACACTATCAGCAGCGTATAACCGAGCACAACCCAGAAGCTGAACGCCTTTGGATGGGCCAGCAGAATCACCAGTGCGAGCATCTGCGCAGCGGTTTTCCATTTGCCCAGATTTGAAACTGCAACCTGTGCCCTGGCGCCGAGTTCGGCCATCCATTCGCGCAGCGCCGAAATAACGATCTCGCGACCGATGATGACCGCGGCTGGCAACGTCAGCCAGAGATTACCGTGTTCCTGCACCAGCAGGACCAGAGCAACAGCGACCATCAGTTTGTCGGCGACCGGATCGAGGAACGCACCGAACGGTGTGCTCTGCTCCAGTCGGCGCGCCAGGTAACCATCAAGCCAGTCGGTTGCGGCCGCGAAGGCGAACACCGAAGCGGAGGCCATGTAACTCCATTCGTAGGGCAGATAGAACAGCAAAATAAAGATCGGGATGAGCAGGACGCGTAGAACGGTAATCAGATTAGGGATATTCATCGGCACAACTGGCTACGAGGTGAAGGGGCATTCTACTCACTATGCAGGTTCGCATAAATCGACTCTGCGAGCTTTTTACTGATCCCCGGGGCTTTGGCGATCTCTTCGATGCTTGCACGAGACAGCTCCTGCAATCCACCAAAATGTTTCAACAGATCCCGACGACGAGTCGGCCCTACCCCTGCCACGCCTTCCAGCGTTGAGGTGCGGCGTGTCTTGCCGCGACGCGCGCGATGCCCCGTAATGGCGAAGCGGTGCGCCTCGTCGCGGATCTGCTGGATGAGGTGCAGGGCAGGCGAATCGCCGCGCAAGGTGAACTCGTGGGCCGCATCATTCAGATACAACGTTTCAAAGCCAGCCTTGCGGGTGGCGCCCTTGGCGACGCCCAACAGGATCAGATCCGGTACGGCCAGTTCGTTGAGCACATCGCGGGCCATCGACAGTTGGCCTTTGCCACCGTCGACCAGCAGGATGTCGGGTAGCTTGCCCTCGCCGTCCTTGAGTTTGCTGAAACGGCGGGTCAGCGCCTGATGCATGGCCGCGTAATCGTCGCCGGCGGTGACGCCTTCGATGTTGTAACGGCGGTAATCCGACTTGATCGCGCCCTCCGGACCGAACACCACACAGGAGGCAACCGTCGCCTCACCACTGGAATGACTGATGTCATAGCATTCCAGGCGTTGCGGTGGCTCATCCAGATTCAGCACCTCGGCCAGCGCGTCGAATCGCGCAGCGGTGTGCTGACGGTTGGCCAGGCGCGCGCCCAACGCTTGCTCAGCGTTGGTCACGGCCAGTTGCTGCCAGCGTGCGCGGGTTCCGCGCACCCGGTGGCTGATGGCCAACTCGCGGCCGCGCAAGGTATGGATGCCTTCGATCAGCGCTGGAAAATCGTCGTGAACCACGTTGACGATCAGCTCGCTCGGCAAATCGCGTTCAGGGCTGCTGATGTAGTACTGGCCAAGGAACGCCGCCATGACTTCGGAGACGTCTTCCTCGATGCCGACCTGCGGGAAGAAATTCTTGCTGCCCAGCACTCGGCCGCCGCGCACGCTGATCAAGTGGACACAGGCGCCGCCAGGGTTGACGAATGCGGCAATGACATCGATATCGCCGGTTCCGCCTTCCATACTCTGCTGGTCCTGCACCCGACGCAGCAAGGCAATCTGGTCGCGTAATTCGGCGGCGCGTTCGAATTCAAGATTGATCGCCGCTTCTTCCATCGCGGTGGACAGCTCGTTGGTCAACGCATGACTGCGACCTTCAAGGAACATCACCGAGTGGCGCACGTCCTCGGCGTAAACGTCAGGCTCGACCAGACCCACACAAGGCGCCTTGCAGCGCTTGATCTGGTATTGCAGACAGGGCCGCGTACGGTTCTTGTAATAGCTGTCTTCGCACTGACGGACAAAAAAGGTTTTTTGCAGAATGCTCAGGCTTTCACGGATAGCGCCGGCACTTGGATACGGGCCGAAGTACTTGCCCTTGGCCTTTTTGGCGCCGCGGTGAATGCTCAGACGCGGAAATTGCCCGTCAGAGAGAAACACATACGGATAGGATTTATCGTCGCGCAGCAGGATGTTGTATGGCGGCCGCCACTCCTTGATCAGTGTCTGTTCAAGCAGCAGCGCTTCGGTTTCGTTGGCGGTGATGGTCGTCTCGACCTGAGCGATACGCCCGACCAGTGCGGCAGTCTTGGGTGCCAGCCCGGTTTTGCGAAAGTAGCTCGCCAGACGTTTCTTCAGGTTTTTCGCTTTGCCCACATACAGCAGGCGCGCCTCGCTGTCGAACATGCGGTAGACGCCGGGCCGACCGCTGACGGTCGACAGGAAAGCACTGGAATCGAATGTCTCGGTCATGGTCAGGCGCTGGCATCCACCATGCCGTGACGCACCGCGAGCAGTGTCAGCTCTACGTCGCTGCTGATCGAAAGCTTCTCGAAAATGCGGTAGCGGTAGGTGTTCACGGTTTTCGGCGACAGGCACAACTTGTCGGAAATGATCTGGACTTTCTGGCAGCCGACAATCATCAAGGCGATCTGGATTTCCCGTTCCGACAAGGCATCGAACGGCGAATCATTGGTTGGCTGGAATGATTTGATCGCCAACTGCTGAGCAATCTGCGGACTGATGTAACGCTGCCCGGCGAAAACCAGTCGAATGGCCTGAACCATCTCCGGCAGACCCGCGCCCTTGGTCAGGTAACCGGCGGCGCCGGCCTGCAGCAAACGCGTCGGGAAAGGGTCTTCCTCGCACACCGTAACGGCAACCACCTTGATGTCCGGGTGGCTGCGCAGCAGTTTTCGTGTGGCTTCGAGGCCGCCGATGCCGGGCATCTTGACGTCCATGAGCACTACGTCAGGCTTCAACTCACGGGCCTTGATCAGGGACTCTTCACCTGACTCGGCCTGACCCACCACCTGCAGGCCATCAATATCGGCCAGCATCCGTGTAATGCCTGTGCGAACGAGATCATGGTCGTCGACCACTAGCACCCTAATCAAGCAGACACCTCGCGATATGGTCTTATTGGGATGCCGGACACCTTAGCAAAAAGTGCCAGACAGACCTAGCGGAAAGCCGCATTTAAAAAGTTTCAATTCATCATTCAGGGCTTGCCGGCTGCGGGTTTCAGAGCACAGCTGTACTCAGATCGAGCTGCATCCGCAGGAAACACTCATCCCTGCCCACAATGCGAAGTCCTTTGCGCGCATAGAGTTTTTGGGCCGGGTTGTTATCGAACACCGTCAACCGCAGTGCCGGTCGCCTCGCCTGACGAGCCATTTCGACAACCTGACCAATGGCCCAGGAGCCGGCGCCCTGCCCTTGCCAGGCCTGTTCAATCTGTAATTCGCGTATGTACAGCGCCCGCGCATCCTGGCTCAGACTGAAAAAGCCGATCAGCGTTTCATCCTGAACGATCATCCAGTTATCACGGTACTGCCAGCCTGCGTCGAACGCTTCGTCCTGCCACAACAGATCGTGGTCAATGTAATAGCGCAGCATGTTCCGGCATGTCAGATCCCGCGAGAAAGCCAGGTCATCACCGGTGGCATGCCGAGTCCGGTAGCTCATTCTCCGCCTCCATTAACTGCAAAAAAAGTTCATTTCACCCGCATCGCTTGCAACTCGATAGTCATATCGACCGGCAGGCAATAGCATTTTCCGATTGCTGACGCGCATCGGCGTCGAGTAAGCTCGGCGCATTCAACGGAGAAAACCATGTTCAACGCCCTTCCACAGATTCGCATCGCCAGCGCCCCGCGCTCGATTGCGCCTGTCCGGGTGAATGACGTGTGCGCTCCAGTCAACTTTTATTTTGGGTATTGGTTTAGCCACTGGCGCGCCTGATACCCAAACGGCGCCCATGATAACGGGTCGCCTACCAGAGATTTCTCAACCCCCGGTCGGCCTCCCGACCGGGGGTTTTGTTTTTTCAGGCCCGACATTTTCGAGCACCACACCAGACACTTTGAGGATTACACCATGAACTACAGCACTTATTACCGTTACGACTGCTTCAGCGCCTGGCGATTTACCAGCCTCCGCTCGGGACAGCCTGCCGCCTCCGATCGGTCACCCACAGGTGGCAAACACACACGCCCAGCCAGTACGGCCATTTGTCGAACACCCCTGTAGGGCCGAGCGCGCGGGAAATGCCCGCCATCCGCCCAGGAAGACCGAATATGAATTCCTCCGTTTCCGCTTTGCCGCTGTCCGCCCTCGATTCTGCCAACGAAGCGCTGACCCTGCGTCTGCCGAGCTCGTTGCAGCTCAAACAGCAGTTCCCGCTCAGTCATTCCCTGCAACAACAAGTCAATACTCACCGTCAGGCGGTGCGTGCCATCCTCAACGGTGAAGATCCACGCCTGCTGGTCATCGTGGGTCCCTGTTCTATTCACGACCCGCAATCGGCAATCGAATACGCCAGCAAGCTCGCTCGTCTGGCTGAGGATGTCAGCGGTGAAATGCTCTTGGTCATGCGCGCCTACGTTGAAAAGCCACGTACCACAATCGGCTGGAAAGGCCTGGCCTACGATCCGCATCTGGATGGCACTGATGACATGGCCGCCGGCCTGATACTTTCCCGCGAACTGATGCTGGAAATGATCCGGCTCGGACTACCGGTTGCCACCGAACTGCTCCAACCCATGGCTGCCAATTACTTCGATGACCTGCTGAGCTGGGTGGCCATTGGTGCCCGCACCACCGAATCGCAAATTCACCGAGAGATGGCAAGCGGCCTGAACATGCCGGTCGGCTTCAAAAACGGTACCGACGGCGGCGCCGCCGTTGCCGTCGACGCCATGCGCTCGGCAGCTCATCCGCATCGGCATTTCGGCGTGGACAGCCAAGGGCATCCGGCGATCGTGCAAACCGCTGGCAATGCGGACACCCACATGGTGCTGCGCGGCGGCCATCATGGGCCAAACTACGACGCAACCAGCGTCGCCAAAATCAGCGCCGAACTCAGCCGACTGAAGATCCCCAGTCGAATCATGGTCGATTGCAGCCACGCCAATAGCGGCAAGGACCCACTGCGTCAGCCAGGGGTGTTCAACGACGTGCTTGAGCAACGCTTGCGCGGTAACCATTCGCTAATCGGCATGATGCTCGAATCACACCTTTTCGAAGGCTGCCAGCCGCTGAGCACTTCTTTGCGCTATGGCGTATCGATTACCGATGGCTGCCTCGGCTTCGGCGCAACCGAACAACTGCTGACCGACGCCGCACACCGTCTCGCACACACCAGGATGTGATCGCAAGTCGCCCTCCCGCTCCATGCAGAGCGTGGAGGGCTGACGTTCCCACGCTATGCCATTACGCTGATCCGTCTCACCGCAGATTGCTGACTGACGTCATCCAGGCGTTCTACGGTGTAAGCAATCTCGACCGTTGTCCCATGATGTTCCCGCCAGAAGCGGTGAGGGACAATGAAACTCAGCGGTTGCCCGGCCAGCTCCGAAGTGATTTCAAGATCATCGCGGTGACTGAAAAATTCGCCGTCAAGCTTGAGATAGACCAGCTCATCCTCCTGCACTTGCGCGTCCTCAATGAGAATGGAAACCCCGTCTACCGAATCCTTCACTGACAACACATTTTCAATCGCTTCAACGACATCCGGCGCAGCCAGCCGAGCACGCACCGCCGGCCCGATGAAAACTTTCGCTGGCTCCGACGTGCTAACCGTTCCACAGGGTTGTTCGACCCGGTAGGCGACGACGACCTCACCGCCGCGATGCGCTTCGATATAGCAGCCCGGCACCCAGAACGACAGATTTTGTGCAACGGCGTAGGCCTCCACGTTCAACGTGTCGGTAAAGATCTCGGGCGAGGTATCACCGTGCCAGGACAACATCACCCGGTCCCCCGGCGACATTCTCGCGTAGGGCTGCAACGTAACCAATGTGCCCTCGGTCACTCGCGACGGCTCCAGCGCTCCGTTTACCGAGCCTTCTATCTGCGGTGCCAACAGTTGCGCGCGGACATCTCCCACAGACACTTGCAGGCGAACAGACTCCACTGCGTTGGGTGCGGACGCACTTTGAAGTGTCCAGTAAACCTCGAGCGAACCACCATCCAGCGCAGCCACATGCATGCCCTTGATGACGAAGATGACTTCACTGCCAACCTGAGCCTGGCTGACAAATCGAACCTTCTCGTATTGATAGGCGAAGCCTTCGATATCGAGCCCCTCCCAGCTCAACGTCAACTGATCACCACAATGCATGTTGGCATAAGGAGTAATGCGAACAACGGCCCTGGCCAACGAAGGCTCCAGAACGCTGCCCTCCAACCCATCAATCGTTGGCGCCATCAGAGGCTCGATAGACATTTTGGCAACTGCCGGCTGACGCATCCGCCAGCAAAACTCGACTTCATGGCTGTTCATTTTCGTCTCCACTCCCTGGAAAGCGTGCCGTTCCGAACGACGACACTGACATCTACATTGAGGACTTCTTTGGATGTTCTGGATGTCAGCCGAATACACCGCGACGACGGCGTAACCGCTACCAGCAAAGTAGGCAACTGAGGAGTTCGCGCAGTTATGACGACAAACGACCCGGCGAACTTCCGATTCGGATTTCACAGGTCTCCGAAATTTCGTACACCTCGTAGTCCATTTTCAAACACGAAGTGAAGCTTCTTCGTACTTCTTCAACGGGATGAGTGTTTTAGAGTGGCCCGGTGATTTCCCGATGAACTTCTACGAAAAAGGTAAGAACATGCAACGGAATGCTACAACTCGTTATCCCATCCTGTTGGTCCACGGTCTGTTCGGGTTCGAGCGTATCGGTCATTTCGAGCTGTTCCATGACGTCAAGTCCGCGGTGAAAGCGGCCGGCTGTCGAGTGTTTGTTCCACACCTTTGCGCCACTCACGACAACGAAATGAGGGGTGAGCAATTGCTGTCACAGATTGCCTGCGTGCTGCGAGGCACAGGCGCCAGGAAAGTCAACCTTATAGGACACAGTCAGGGCGCCTTGGCTGCACGCTATGCTGCAGCGCTTGCACCAGACCTCGTCGCTTCAGTTACCTCCGTCAGCGGCCCGAATCATGGTTCGGAGCTCGCCGACTTTCTGCGCAAGGCGCTGGTCCCCGGCAAGCTGCCGGAAGTGGTTGCGCAAAATGTTGCGACGCAATTTGCCGATCTTCTGTGCTTGCTCAGCGGCAGCGTGGCGTTACCGCAGAATGCGCTCGCCGCACTCAATGCGCTGACTACCGTTGGCGTTGGTCAATTCAATGACAAGTTCCCACAGGGTCTGCCGCAAACCTGGGGAGGCCACGGTGCCGAACAAGTCAACGGCGTGCGTTATTACTCGTGGAGTGGAGTTGTTCCGCAATCGACGCAGCCAGCACTGGATCCGGTCCAGGGCATATGCCGGGTCCTGTCGCAATACTTCACCACCGAACCCCAGCAAAATGACGGTTTTGTCGGACGCTTCAGCGCTCACCTCGGCCATGTGATCCGCTCCGATTATCCGATGGATCACTTGGCCAGCCTGCGAAAAACTGCGGGCACGAAGATCTCTTCACCCGATCCGATCGAACTGTACGTCGAGCATGCCCGGCGCCTGCGTGCGGCGGATCTTTGAATAGAGTCAGGGACGCAGAATGGAACTTTGCCGAGAATTCGCCCACTGATTCCGGTAGGCTCCACCTTTTATTGAAACAGTTCGGAGAATTTCCCATGGCTAAAGCCACTGCCCGCCACATCCTGGTTTCCAGCGAAGACAAGTGCAACGAACTCAAGGCCCAGATCGAAGGCGGCGCCGATTTCGCTGAAGTCGCCAAAGCCAACTCCAGCTGCCCGTCCAGCCGTCAGGGCGGTGATCTGGGTTCGTTCGGTCCAGGCCAGATGGTCAAGGAGTTCGACACCGTGGTGTTCAGCGCGCCGATCAACGTCGTGCAAGGCCCGGTGAAAACCCAGTTCGGTTATCACCTGCTGGAAGTCACCAGCCGTCAGGACTGATTCGTCGTCCGATTGCTACAACGGCCCGCCTTCTGGTGGGCCGTTGTGTTTCAGTTACATATACGGCTGGCGAGTGGCGCGCGGCTCGCGTACAACTTGCGCTTATCGATTTTCCGTTCCAAGGCTGACGATGCGACTGGTTTTTCCCACACTGATGCTCACCGCCCTCGCCCTTCTCACGGGTGCCGCCGGTGTAGTCGCTGCGCCGCAACACGCACTGACCGTCTACGGCGAACCGGCGAAGTACCCCGCCGGCTTCAGCCATTTCGACTACACCAATCCGCAAGCGCCGAAGGGCGGGACAATGCGTCGCTCGGCGATCGAAATCGGACACTTCGACCATTTGCTGCCTTATATAGACAAAGGCATCGGTGTAACACAGATCGACGGGCTCCTTTACTCTCCACTGGCGCAGCGCTCACTGGACGAGCCATACACCGTCTATGGTCTGGTCGCACAACAGATGGAGCGCTCGGTCGACGGTCTTTCGCTGCGTTTCTTCATCAATCCGAAGGCGCGCTTTGCCGATGGCAAACCGATCACCGCTGAAGACGTGCGCTACACCTACAATCTCTTGATGACCCAGGGCAGCCTGCGCTATCGCACCCAGTTCGCCGACGTCAAAGGCGTTGAAATCGAAGGCCCACTGACCGTGCGCTTCGACTTCAAAAGCAACGAAAACCGCACCTTGCCGCTGGATATCGCGACCCTGCCGGTGTTTCCCGAACACTGGTGGAAGAGTCGCGATTTCGCCGGCGGCGGTGGTTATGAACCGCCGCTGGGCAGCGGGCCGTATCGGGTCGGCAAGGTCGACTCCGGGCGCAGCATCACCTTCGAACGCAATGGCGACTGGTGGGGCAAGGACCTGCCGGTCAGTCGCGGTCTGTACAACTTCGACCATTTCAGTATCGAGTATTTCGGCGACACCGATGTCGCTCGTCAGGTCCTGCGCGGCGGTGCCTATGACTACAACCGCGAGTTTTCCGCGACCGGCTATTCGATCGGCTACGACAGCCCGGCCCTCAGCGATGGTCGCTTGCAGAAAGCCCACCTCGCCACTGAAGCGCCGCAATCCGCCCAGGGCTTCGTGTTCAATCTGCAAAAGCCGATGTTCCAGGACCGTCGCGTGCGCCAGGCACTGGCGATGCTTTGGGATTTCGAGTGGAGCAACCGGCAGATGATGCGCAACGTGTATATCCGCCAGCAGAGCTACTTCTCCAATACCGACCTCGCCGCTAGACAGTTGCCCGACGCACAGGAACTGAAAATCCTCGAACCGCTGCGCGATCAGATTCCTGAGGAAGTGTTCACTCAAGTCTTCGAAGCGCCGAAGACCGATGGCAGCGGGATCATCCGTGACAAGCAATTGCAAGCGCTCGATTTGCTCGAGCAGGCCGGCTGGAAACCGGACGGCGATCAACTCGTCAACAACGCCGGTGAGCCATTGAGCTTCACCTTTCTGGTCAGCCAGAACGGCATGGACCGCCTCCTGCTGCCATACAAGCGCACGCTGAAGCAGATCGGCATTGAGCTCAACATCCGCCGCATTGACTCGTCGCAATACGTCAATCGCCTGATGAGCCGCGATTACGACATGATCGTTACCGGCTACCCCGTCACGACGTCTCCGGGCGGCGAGCTGCTCAACTACTTCGGCTCGGCAGCGGCCAACGATCCGGGCGCGAACAATTACATGGTGCTGAAAAACCCGGCGGTCGACACGTTGATCAACGGCCTGATCCGCGCCTCGACTCAATCGGACATGTTGCATTACGCCCATGCACTGGACCGAGTGCTGCAATGGAACTACTACTGGATTCCCAATTACTACCCGCCGGGCACTTCGACCGTCTGGTGGAACCGCTTCGGCATTCCCACGGTCCAGGCGAGCAATGACGAAGCCATCGAGAGCTGGTGGGAAATCAGCCGGACGCCGTTGACCAACCAACAAATGACCGCTGAGAAAATCAGTCGCAGCAGACCCGGAGGGCCGCACTGATGTGGGGTTACATACTGCGGCGCCTGCTGCTGATCATTCCGACGCTGGTGATCATCCTGCTGGTCAATTTCGTGATCATTCAGGCCGCGCCCGGCGGACCGGTGGAACAAGCCATCGCCCATCTGCAAGGCATCGGCGGCGCCAGCGTCGGCGGCGGAGCCAGCGAGACATCGAGCAACGCTTCGCGCGCCAGCCGTGGCCTCGACCCGCAACTGATCAAGGACATCGAGAAACAGTACGGCTTCGACAAGCCTGCCCACGAACGCCTGTGGCTGATGCTGAAAAACTACGCGCAGCTGGATTTCGGCAAGAGCTTCTTTCGCGGCGCGACCGTCACCGACCTGATTCTGGAGAAGATGCCGGTGACCATTTCCCTCGGGCTGTGGGCGACGCTGATCACCTATCTGGTGTCGATCCCGCTGGGCATCCGCAAGGCCGTGCACCATGGCAGCCATTTCGATATCTGGAGCAGCACGGCGATCATCATTGGCTATGCAATGCCAGCGTTTCTGTTTGCGATGTTCCTGATCGTGGTATTTGCCGGCGGCACTTCGCTGAACTGGTTTCCGGTGCGCGGACTGGTCTCGGACAACTTCGAATCGCTGTCGACGCTGGGCAAGATCGCCGACTATTTCTGGCATCTGGTGCTGCCGGTCACCGCACTCGTGATTGGCGGATTCGCCACCCTGACCATCCTGACGAAAAACTCGTTCCTCAATGAAATCACCCGACAGTACGTCGTCACGGCCCGGGCCAAAGGTTTGAGCGAACGCCGCGTACTGTACGGACACGTTTTTCGTAACGCGATGCTGCTGGTGGTCTCAGGCATACCTCAGGCGTTCATCAGCGTGTTCTTCGCCGGCTCGCTGCTGATCGAAGTGATTTTTTCCCTCGATGGCCTTGGGCGCATGAGTTACGAAGCGGCGGTTTCGCGGGACTATCCGGTGGTATTCGGCTCGCTGTTCATCTTCACCCTGTTTGGCCTGCTGATAAAACTGATCGGCGACCTCTGCTACACCCTGGTCGACCCGCGTATCGACTTCGCCGCGAGGAATGCCTGATGTTCAAGCTCTCGCCTTTGGGTCGTCGCCGTTTCGAACGTTTCAAGAAAAACCGTCGCGGCTGGTGGTCGCTGTGGCTGTTCATCGGCCTGTTCATCCTGACGCTGGGTGGTGAATTGATCGCCAACGACAAGCCGTTGGTAGTCAGTTATCAGGGCCAGTGGTGTTTCCCGGTGTTCAAGCGCCACACCGAACAGGAGTTCGGCGGGCAACTGCCCTTTCAGGCTGATTACCGCAGCGAATATGTGCAGAACCTGATCCGCAAGGACGGCGGCTGGTTATTGTTCCCGCCGATTCCGTTCAGCGATGACACGCCCAACTATGACCTGAACAAACCGGCGCCGAGCCCACCAACATCGGTCAACTGGCTGGGCACCGACGATCAGGCGCGTGATGTGCTGGCGCGCGTGATCTTTGGCGCTCGAGTATCGATACTGTTTGCCTTGATGCTCACGTTTGTCAGCGCGCTGATCGGTATCGCCGCCGGCGCGTTGCAGGGCTATTACGGTGGCTGGGTCGATCTGCTGGGGCAGCGGGTACTGGAAGTCTGGTCGGGACTGCCGGTGCTTTACCTGCTGATCATCCTCTCCGGTTTCGTCGAGCCGAATTTCTGGTGGTTACTGGGGATCATGGCGCTCTTTTCCTGGCTCGCACTGGTCGATGTGGTGCGTGCCGAGTTCTTGCGCGGGCGCAATCTGGAATACGTCAAAGCCGCACGCGCCTTGGGCCTGACTGACCGCAAGGTGATTTTCCGGCACATCCTGCCCAACGCGATGAACGCGACACTTAGCTATTTGCCGTTCATTTTGACCGGGGCGATTTCGACGTTGACCGCGCTGGATTTTCTTGGCTTCGGCATGCCGGCCGGCAGTGCCTCGCTGGGCGAACTGATCGGTCAGGGCAAGCAGAACCTGCAAGCGCCGTGGCTCGGGTTGACCGCGTTCTTTACCCTGGCGCTGATCCTTTCCTTGCTGGTATTCATCGGCGAAGCGTTACGTGACGCTTTTGACCCTCGATCCTGAAGCGTGACCATGACTGAAAACCTGATTGAAATCCGCAACCTCAATGTCGCCTTCCATGGCCAGACGGTGGTGCGAGAACTGTGCCTGGATATCCGCCCCGGTGAGTGCCTGGCGCTGGTCGGCGAATCGGGTTCGGGGAAATCGGTGACCGCGCATTCGATCCTGCAACTGCTGCCCGATACGGAGGCGCAAACCCGTGGCAGCATCCGCTATCGCGGACAGGAACTGCTCGGTGCCGAGCCGAAAGTCTTGCGAGAACTACGCGGCAATCGCATTGCGATGATCTTTCAAGAGCCAATGACCTCGCTCAATCCGCTGCACACCATCGAAAAGCAGATCGGCGAAACCCTGTTACTGCACCGTGGCCTCGGCGGCAAGCAAGCGCAGCAGCGTATTCTCGAATTGCTCGGACTGGTCGGCATTCAAAAGCCCAAGGAACGCTTGAAAGCTTATCCGCATCAGCTCTCTGGCGGGCAACGGCAACGGGTGATGATCGCCATGGCCCTGGCCTGCGAACCGGAGTTGTTGATTGCCGACGAGCCTACCACGGCGCTGGATGTCACCGTGCAGCGCAAGATTCTCTTGCTGCTCAAGTCCTTGCAACAGCGGCTCGGCATGTCGCTGCTGCTGATCAGTCACGATCTCAATCTGGTGCGCAGCATCGCGCAGCGGGTGTGCGTGATGAAGGCTGGCGAGATCGTCGAGCAGGCACCCTGCGAAACCCTGTTTACCGAACCCAAACACCCTTACAGCTGCGTGCTGTTGAACGCAGAACCGGAAGGTGAAGCCCTGCCCCGTGACGAACGTGAAAATGTGCTGGAAGTCGCTGACCTGCGTGTCGATTTCCAGGTCGGTGGCGGACTGTTTCGCCGCAAGCAATATTTGCGCGCAGTTGATGGCATCAGCCTGAATATTCAGCGCGGCAAGACCTTGGGCATTGTTGGCGAGTCCGGTTCGGGCAAGTCGACGCTGGGGCAGGCGATTCTGCGCTTGCTCGACTCCGAAGGCAGTATCCGCTTTCAGGGCGAAGCGCTTGATGGTCTCAATCAGAAGCAACTGCGGCCGTGGCGCCGAAAGATGCAAGTGGTGTTTCAGGATCCGTTTGGCAGCCTGAGCCCGCGCATGTCGGTAGCACAGATCATCAGCGAAGGCCTGGAAGTGCATTGCGAATCGACGGCTGACGAATGCGACGAGCAGGTAATTCGTGTTCTCAAGGAAGTCGGTCTGGATCCGGAGAGCCGCCATCGCTACCCGCATGAATTTTCCGGCGGTCAGCGCCAGCGCATCGCCATTGCCCGGGCACTGGTGCTCAAACCCGCGCTGATCCTTCTTGATGAACCGACCTCGGCCCTCGACCGCACCGTACAGAAACAAGTGGTCGCCCTGCTCCGTGATCTGCAGGAAAAACACGGTCTGACCTACCTGTTCATCAGCCATGATCTGGCGGTGGTGCGCGCCCTCGCCCATGACATGATCGTGATCAAGGACGGCCAGGTCGTCGAGCGGGGCGCCAGTCACGACGTGTTCGACAACCCGCAGCATCCGTACACCAAAGAGCTGTTGGCGGCGGCGCATCCGGGGTAGGCATAATCGGCGCTCGCCTCGGAACCGAGTCATGGCTATCGCGAGCAGGCTCACTCCTGCAATTGGAATGCGTTCCCCTGTAGGAGTGAGCCTGCTCGCGATGACGCCTTAACAGGCGAAATATTTTCAGGACCCTGCAGATGAACACCACCGAAAGCCTCAAGGACTATCAACGGGTTCGCACTCTGGCGATCCGTTCGCTGTTCGAGATCATCGAGCAGTCCAGCGAAGGCACGGTGATCGTCGATCGCGAAGCGAACATCGTCTGGATGAACGAACGCTACGCGCGACGCTTTGGTCTCGAATCGGCGGCAGGCGCCATCGGCAAATCCTGCGAAAGTGTGATCCCCGGCAGCTTGCTGCGCGAAGTGGTGCGCACCGGTCGCCCCATTCTGCTGGACATGCAGGACACGCCGAAGGAACCGCTGGTAGTGATGCGCCTGCCGATCCACGACGACGCCGGCAGCGTAATTGGCGCCATCGGTTTTGCCCTGTTCGACGAGTTGCGTACGCTGTCGCCGATGCTCAAGCGCTACCTGAGCATGCAGGAAGAGCTCGCTTCGACCCGCTCGCTGCTGCGTGCGCGGCAGACCAAATACAATTTCGCCCATTTCATCGGCACCAGCGCCGCCAGCCTCGAAGTCAAACGCCGCGCCCGGCGCAGTGCCAGCGCTGATTCGCCCGTTTTGCTGCTGGGGGAAACCGGCACCGGCAAAGAGCTGCTTGCCCAAGCGATTCACAGCGCCTCACCTCGGGCGCACAAAGCCTTCGTCAGCATCAACAGTGCGGCGATTCCCGAAGCGCTGCTGGAAGCCGAATTCTTTGGCACGGCACCCGGCGCTTTTACCGGCGCCGATCGCAAGGGTCGCACCGGCAAACTGCAGGTCGCTCAAGGCGGCACGCTGTTTCTCGACGAGATCGGCGACATGCCGCTGCCGCTGCAAAGCAAACTGCTGCGGGTGTTGCAGGAAAAAGAGTACGAACCGGTCGGCTCCAACGAAGTGATCCAGAGCGATGTGCGGGTAATCGCCGCGACCTCGACGGATCTGCAGGCGGCGATCAAGCGCGGCGAATTCCGCGCCGATTTGTACTACCGCCTCAACGTACTGCCGATCCAGGTGCCGCCGCTGCGCGAACGTCTCGATGATCTGCCGGCGCTGAGCGAGGCGATTCTGGAAGAACTGCGCAGCCAGCATGAACTGCACCGCGATGCGCTGGCGTTGCTGGGCCAGCATGCGTGGCCGGGCAACATTCGCGAATTGCGCAACGTACTGGAGCGGGCGGCGTTGCTCAGTGATGATCTGATGTTGACCGAACAGGATATTCGCGCGGCGATTGGCACGTTCACTCCGGTTGAGCGAACGCCCGAACCGAGTCTGCAAGCGCCGGCCGGTGAGACATTTGCCCAGGCGCGGGCGCGGTTTGATCGGCAGTTGATCGAGTCGACCTTGGCGCAATGCAATGGGAAAGTACCGGAAGCTGCGGCTCGGCTGGGGCTGGGGCGGTCGACCCTGTACAAGAAGATGGCTGCGCTGGGGATCGTCGAGTCTACATAAAGAGACATTGATCTCTTATCTTGGATAGTTTTTTAAGATCAAAAGATCGCAGCCTTCGGCGGCTCCTACAGGGTTGATAAGTATTTCCTTGTAGGAGCGGCCGGAGGCTGCGATTTTTTCGGTCTCACAAACGAGACAAATTTTCCGGCGCAATCTCACTTTTTCATGAAATATCTATAGATATCCACGTGTTAGGCACTTGGCACAGTAATCGCTAACACCTCTCCACACCCGTTCCACCCATAAAAACAACAATTCTGGAGAGACACACCATGAGTGTGATCATTGCCTTGGCAGCCCTGACGCTGCTGATGCTCGCCGCCTACCGTGGCTACAGCGTCATCCTCTTCGCCCCGATCGCCGCCCTCGGCGCGGTGCTGCTCACCGATCCGTCTGCCGTCGCACCCGCGTTCACCGGGGTGTTCATGGACAAAATGGTCGGTTTCATCAAGCTCTACTTCCCGGTATTTCTCCTCGGCGCGGTGTTCGGCAAGTTGATCGAGCTGTCCGGGTTCTCACGCTCGATCGTGGCTGCTGCGATTCGCTTGCTCGGGACTAAGCAAGCGATGCTGGTGATCGTACTGGTCTGCGCACTGCTGACTTATGGCGGCGTGTCGTTGTTCGTTGTGGTCTTTGCCGTTTACCCGTTTGCAGCGGAGATGTTCCGCCAGAGCAATATTCCCAAGCGCCTGATCCCGGCGACCATTGCCCTCGGTGCGTTCTCGTTCACCATGGACGCCCTGCCCGGCACCCCGCAGATCCAGAACATCATCCCCAGCACCTTCTTCAACACCACCGCCTGGGCGGCGCCGTGGCTGGGGGTGATCGGCACGATCTTCGTATTCTGCGCCGGGATGCTGTTCCTGCAGCGTCAGCGCAACAAGGCGCAGCGTGCCGGCGAAGGTTACGGCACCGAACTGCGCAACGAACCGGAAACGGCAGAAGATCTCAAGCTGCCGAACCCTTGGATTGCGCTGTCGCCACTGCTGGCCGTGGGCATCATGAATCTGCTGTTCACCCAGTGGATTCCGCAGTGGTACGGCAAGACCCATAGCCTCGCGCTGCCGGGCATGGCCGCGCCGGTCACCACCGAGATCGCCAAACTCACGGCGATCTGGGCGGTGCAGGCGGCGTTGCTGATCGGCATCCTCATGGTGTTAGCGTTCGGCTTTCAGGCGATTCGCAGCAAGCTTGCCGAAGGCAGCAAAAGCGCGGTCAGCGGTGCGCTGCTGGCGGCCATGAACACCGCTTCCGAATACGGCTTTGGCGCGGTGATTGCGTCGCTGCCCGGTTTCCTCGTGCTGGCTGACTGGCTCAAGCAGATTCCCAATCCGTTGGTCAACGAAGCGATCACCGTGACGCTGCTGGCCGGCATCACCGGTTCGGCCTCGGGCGGCATGAGCATTGCGCTGGCGGCGATGTCCGAGCAGTTCATCAGTGCGGCGCACGCGGCGAATATTCCGCTGGAAGTGCTGCACCGCGTCGCAGCGATGGCCAGTGGCGGCATGGACACCCTGCCGCACAACGGCGCGGTGATCACGCTGTTGGCGGTGACCGGGCTGACCCACCGCGAAGCCTATAAAGACATTTTCTGTATTACGCTGATCAAGACCCTGGCAGTTTTCGTGGTGATCGGCACTTTCTACGCCACTGGCATTGTGTGAGGTATTCATGACCACTCTTTCCGGCAAGACAGCTTTGGTGACCGGCTCCACCAGCGGCATCGGCCTGGGCATCGCGCTGAGCCTGGCTAAGGCCGGCGCCAATCTGATTCTCAATGGTTTCGGCGACGCCTCGAAAGTGATCGCTGACGTCGCTCAGTACGGCGGCAAGGTCGGCCATCATCCCGCCGATGTCAGCGACCCGGCGCAGATTGCCGACATGGTTGCTTACGCCGAGCGTGAGTTTGGCGGCGTCGACATTCTGGTCAACAACGCGGGTATTCAGCATGTCGCGGCAGTGGAAGAGTTCCCGGTGGAGCGCTGGGATTCGATCATCGCGATCAACCTGTCGTCGGTGTTTCACAGCACGCGTCTGAGCCTGCCGGGCATGCGCCAGAAAAACTGGGGGCGCATCATCAACATCGCCTCGGTGCATGGTCAGGTCGGCTCCACCGGCAAAGCCGCATATGTCGCCGCAAAGCATGGTGTGATCGGCCTGACCAAAGTGGTCGGGCTCGAAACCGCGACCAGCCATGTCACCTGCAACGCAATCTGTCCAGGTTGGGTGTTGACGCCGCTGGTGCAGAAGCAGATCGATGATCGCGCGGCCAAGGGCGTCGATCCGCAGCAGGCGCAGCATGATCTGCTCGCCGAAAAACAGCCGTCGCTGGAGTTCGTCACACCGCAGCATTTGGGTGAGCTGGTGCTGTTCTTGTGCAGCGAAGCTGGCAGCCAGGTGCGCGGCGCGGCGTGGAATATTGATGGTGGCTGGCTGGCGCAATAAACACCTGGCCCTCTGTAGGAGTGAGCCTGCTCGCGATAGCGGTACATCAGTCACCTGTTACGGGTCTGGCACACCGCTATCGCGAGCAGGCTCACTCCTACAGGGTATGTGTAATCCGATAAGAAGAGGCAACCCCATGTCCGAGATCCTCTGGCAACCCGACGCCCAGCGTATCGCCCGTTCGCGTCTGGACGCCTTTCGGCGCGAGATCAATCAACGGCATTCGCTGCAGCTCGATGGCTACCCTGCCCTGCACCAATGGAGCATCGAGCAGCGCCCCGCTTTCTGGCAGGCGATCGTCGATTTTTTCGACATCCGTTTTCACACCCAGCCTGACGCCGTCTTGCGTGAGGGTGCAGAGATGCCGAGTGCCGAATGGTTTCCGGGCGCGACGCTGAACTTCGCTGAACACCTGCTGCGCCGTCGCGATGATGCGGTAGCAGTGGTCGCCGTCGCGGAAAATGGCCAGCGCGAACAGCTGACCTGGGCCGAACTGGCCGAACACGTCGCCGGTTTTCAGGCGAGCCTGCGCGCGGCCGGTGTGGCTCAAGGTGATCGCGTGGCGGCGTGCATGCCCAACACCTGGCAGACGCTGGTGGCAATGCTGGCCACCACCAGCCTCGGCGCGATCTGGTCCTGCTCGTCGCCAGACTTCGGCACCCACGGCGTGATCGATCGCTTCGGCCAGATCGAACCGAAAGTGCTGCTCACCTGCGCCGGTTATCAATACGCCGGAAAAACCCTCGATCAGACCGCCAAGCTCAACGAAATCCTGGCGCAACTGCCGTCGCTGCAGCAGTTGATCATCGTGCCGTACGCTCGCCCGCAAGCTCGCATCGAGGACTACCAAACCCTAGCCTGCGTCTCCATCTGGGAAGATTTTTATCTACCCGGTGGCGAGCCGGATTTCACCCCGGTGCCGTTCAACCATCCGCTTTACGTGCTGTACTCCAGCGGCACCACCGGCGTACCGAAATGCATCGTCCACAGCACCGGCGGCGTGCTGCTGCAACACGTCAAGGAGCACGGCCTACATTGCGACCTCGGACCTGGTGATCGCCTGTTCTACTACACAACCTGCGGCTGGATGATGTGGAACTGGCTGGTCTCTGCCCTTGCCGTGGGCAGTGCCGTAGTGCTTTACGACGGCTCGCCGTTTCATCCGGACCCTCAGCGTCTGCTCGACCTGATCGACGACGAACGCATCAGCGTGTTTGGCACCAGTCCCAAATTCCTCGCCACGCTGGAAAGCAGCGGCGCCAGGCCCAGGGAAAGTCATGACTTGAGCAGCTTGAAAACGCTGTTGTGTACAGGCTCGGCGCTGTCGCCGCAAAGTTACGATTTCATTTACCGCGACTTGAAAACCGACGTGTGCCTGGCCTCGATGTCAGGTGGCACCGACATCGTGTCCTGTTTCGTCAACGGCAACCCGCTGTCACCGGTACGGCGTGGGGAAATCATGGGCAAAAGCCTCGGCATGGCCGTGGAGGTATGGAACGACGCAGGCCAGCCGGTAATCGGTGAAAAAGGCGAAATGGTCTGCACCCGACATTTCCCGGCGATGCCGATTGGTTTGTGGAATGACCCTGACGGCGCGAAGCTGCGACAGTCTTATTTCAGCCTGTTTCCTGGCGTCTGGGCGCAGGGTGACTACGCCGAACAATTGCCCCACGGCGCGATGATGATTCATGGCCGTTCGGATGCGGTGCTCAACCCGGGCGGCGTACGGATCGGCACGGCGGAAATTTATCGTCAGGTCGAGAAAATCACCGACGTGCTGGACAGCGTCGCCATTGGCCAGCAGTGGCAGGATGATGTGCGGGTCGTGTTATTTGTGCGATTGCGCGAAGGACTGATGCTCAACGACCAGCTGCAACAGCGCATTCGTGAAGTCATCCGCGCCAATACCACCCCTAGGCATGTACCGGCGAAGATTGTTGCGGTGACGGATATTCCACGCACCATCAGCGGTAAGGTTGTCGAGCTGGCGGTGCGAGACGTGGTGCATGGGCGGCCGGTGAAGAACACCGATGCGCTGGCCAATCCCGAAGCGCTGGAGCAGTTTCGAGATCGGCGTGAGCTCAGCGACTGCGCGCCATGAAGCAACGCTGCCCCATGCCAGCATGGGGCAGCGTTACGAATCAATCACCGTTCAACTCAATGAGAACTTCACTTTCTATCGTCCGACCGATGTGACGGCTGACCGCTGCATTGAGGATTTGGACGTTCTTGAAGTATGCAGCAGCATCCGTTTCCACCTGACTCAGCAGCGCAGTCAACACTGCATAAGAGTCGGCATTCGAACGAGCTTCAGCGGCACTGTGAAACCCGCCACCCGGTTTCGGCAGGCGCCCAGCCGCGAGATTCAGCAACGGTGCCACATCGAGGACGGCAGTGTTGTTCTGCATACTGGCCGGGGCGGTAATCAAATCAGTTTTGCCTGCCCCTGCGCGGAACATCTCATGAAGCAGATCGTCCGCAACCTCACCGTAATTAAAACCTGCTGCATTGAAACGGGAATTGAGATTTCGGTTGTTGATGATCAGGTACTCGACACTTTCCTTCTCGTGCAAGCCGGCCTTTTTCCATTCGCTGTATTGGGTCTGGCTGACTTCAATGGTTTGATCATCGATTTTTGCACTGTCCAGCACGAAATTGCTGGCGGACGTGTCGTAGACGTTCAATCGAACAGCCGTCAATAAAGTCGCAAACTCATCTCGCCCTCCAGGGGTGCTGCCTAAAAACAGGCCAATGGCAAAATCGGTCTTGGTATTGAGCTTTGGCATGCTGAGCAGGTTGACTGCCGCGTCAACCTTTTCCCGCGCAATCGGCAGACTGTTCTGAACGATATGTCGCGTATAGCTCTCGGGACGCACGCCGGGCACAGTGAACGCGTGCTGAAACTGGAAGTCAGCCAGCGTTTCCCCCACGGAGTACCGCGACTGCTTATCGCATACCATTGATTGTTTCTGTTCAACGCACATACGTTAACCACATCGGCGGCACCCGCCCGGGGTTTCCATTTGCCCTGACCGGCTTGGGGCAAACTGGATAACTTCAGAAAGTCCACGGATTGACGTCTACTGGTCAATCGATGCAATTGCGAGGTCGCTGAGTCGAGTAGCTTGACGCCCTGCCTGCTTAATTCAAGGCCGCTTTTCAAAAGTGACTTGGTCGCGAGGTATCCGGCCGTCGGTAACCCATCTATGGGGTTGAATGTCGACACCGTCAACTTCAAGGAATATTTCACGACGCTGGCGAGTTTCGCCGTCAGCGAAACTGTTCTTGCTGCAATCGTCAGTATCTTTGCCGGGGCGCCCAAGACAGTGAAGAAAATCCCGATCGCATCCATCGTGCAGGCATAAATGCCATCCACGACTTTGTTGCGCTCACCCGAAGCAATGTCTTCAATGCATCGTTTGAAGGGCACAACGAGATCAATTACAAACGTCACCCATTCGTCGGTCTTCTTGGTAAGAGACTCTCTTTCCGTAAGTTCTGTAAACGCCAATATCAGTTCATCGACGCTGCCGACAGGCCGGTGGGTTATCACGAATTGCGCGATATTGTTTATATGTTCGTCCATGAAGAACTGATAAAGACTGTGCTTGTCCGCTGGCGCAGTTGTCGGGGCAGCAAGCGTCCCCAGCTTTTCTATGACCATGATATCGGAGGCATTAGGGCGGGGGCGTGTGCCCTGCGTATAACTCTGAAAGTCAGTTGGAACCTGATGGGTTTCGGGCAGAGGAAAAAAGGCATCATTGCTATTCCCTTTGAAATCCAGCCTGGCCGGCATATTCATCTTTTGCGTTTTCAGAACAAGCTCACCCAGAGCGTCATTTCGTCGGCACTCGCCCAAAAGACTGAATAACTCATAGCACAGCATTTGATTATCGCCGTAAGAGGCGATCATGATCACCGCGAAGCGCCCCCTTGCCTGATCTTTCTTCGCTTGCACCTCGACGCGTTGAGGGCCTTTATTGCCTACGCCAACCAAGTTGTAATTGCTGTTTGGATAGACCAATTCAGTAACTGGCGCCCGAACAGTAAAAAACGTTATCCGGCTTTTAGCGAAAATATCGCGATCTTGCCGGGGCATACCCGACAAGGCTAGTTTGATATTGGATGCGATCGCGCTATGCAGGCACCGATGATACTGTCGAACTTCATCCTCAAAAACACTTTGATTGATCGCCAGCCTCATCAATTGCGGATACTGAGTGAGAATGTGCGGTGTTTCATTCCAGTCCCATTCGCCCGAAGTCAGTACACCCTCGATGTGCAAATCCAGCATTGAGACTCGTGTACCAGAGAACGTTTCTGGCCGAAGTAGCGGATCCTCCAGGAAATCACATTCCGGTAAAGCTTTTTGCAAAGCCTCCAGCGCAAGCTTCTTCCGATTGGGTACGAGCGCGGAAAACGCCTTCACGCCGTTGACCATCGTTTCTACATGTATTTGATAAGCACCCAGCGCTTTCTCGGCGGCATTGGCGACAGATGCATTCAGATCACTTTGCGCGATCACCTCGTTGATCAACGCCCAATCAATGATAACATCAACTGCAGCCAGGCCTTGGAGTTGGCCCAGTGCCTGACTGATCGACCCCATGTCGGCAAACAGCATTGCGTCATTGTAATGGACAAAGCGTGCAGCTCCTCTAACGCTGAGCTCGATCATGCCGACCGCCTGAGACAACGTTACCCATCCGATTGAACCCGCAGTCAGCCATGTCGGCACACCATCCATCAAAAGTGCCGGGGCCACCGCGGACAACAGCATATGTGATGCCAAAGGCACCAACGTGCGGGGCACGATTTTCTGGCCGACAAGATACTGCTCAAAGCTCTGCCGAATACTGGCCAGGCTCTTATCGGTGGCAACGGCCGGATGATAAATATCATAGCCAGCGATTACGTTGCGCTGTTTCTTGTTGCCAATACCTGGATCAAGTTGAAGAAGAATGGCCGTGTAGAGAACCTGCACGTAATCATTCGCATCACACTCCTCGCCAGCACGAGCGCCCCACCACTGCAGTGCATCAATATATTTCTTCGCCAAATCATAGGAAAACTGATGATGCACAAGTTCCTGCAGCACCTCGTCGGCAGTTTCCCAATCAACCCCATCATGTAAAACGGGCTTGACGTTTTCATACAACATACCCAGCAAACCTTTTCCGGCGGGAACCAGCTTCGCGGTCAATGTCCGAATTTCTTGACACTGAGTTACGGTCAATGCAGCTGAACCACCGTCGTGGCCGTTGATGTAGTCCCAATAATTGGCGATACGGTCACTACGGCGGAATTCCCATTGCAGAAAATTCAGCAGAGATTCCAGTTGCTCGACATCAGTCGGGACCAACAGCCCGTGAAAGCGCAGCCATTGAGCATAACTGGCATCGTCTGTTACCGAGCGGACTGCTCCACCCGATTGCGCTGCGCCCTCCATGATTATTTTCAGGACTGCCTGCTTATTCGGGTCAGATTGTATTTTCTGTCGTATGCTTTCAGCGCCACTTCCATTGTTGATCCAGACGTCAAGCCCGGCGCTGGTGACGATTGCAACCGCGTTACGATCGTATGGCTTGATCAGATCCGCCAGCATTTTGCTGAAGGTCTTGTGCACATAATAAAAAGAGGATTCCTCCTCCAAGGTCAAAGTAATTGACTCCATATCGATCAACGCTGCACTTTGTCGCACTTTATACAACGCATAAAGCACTGACGTTATTTTTTTCCGCTCTAACCCATCAGCTTTAATGCATAACTGATTTTCCTGCGCAGCCATAACTGCACTACCAGAGGAACCACTTCTGATCTTCATGTTCTGTCCTAGTTTAAATTCATTAGCGTCATAATCGACGCCTTTAAACTTTAAACAGAACCAAACATCAATCAACCAGTTAGTTATTAACCGACATTTCAGAGCGAAAACTTCAACAGAACAAACACGAACTCAGTAAACATCCACTTTACTCAATCAACCCCCAACCACCCGACGAGTCATCTTTGATTCTATCGTCTGAGTGCAGCTTTATCCGCAATCTTAAATTATTCACAGAATCTGCATGTTTAATTGCTTCATCTACATCGACGACACCTTCTTCAACCAGCTTATAAAGCGCGGAGTCGAATGTTTGCATACCTGCACCCTCCGACTTTTCCATAACGCTTTTAAGTTCTCCCAGTTCATTTCGCCGAACCAGATCTCCCACCGTTGGCGTGCCTAGCAATACCTCAACAGCAGCCCTTCGTTGACCATCAACAGTACGCACCAAGCGCTGTGAGATAAATGCTTTCAGGTTATTGCCTAGCGCTTGCAGCAACTGCGGTCGCCGCTCTTCAGGGAACATATTGATAATCCGATCCAGCGCCTGATTGGCATTGGTCGCGTGCAAGGTCGACAACACCAGATGCCCGGTATCGGCGAATGACAACGCATGCTCCATGGTTTCGCGATCACGTATTTCGCCGATCAATACCACATCCGGGGCCTGGCGCAGCGTGTTCTTCAAAGCAGCTTGGAAACTGCGTGTGTCGACACCGACTTCGCGCTGATTGACGATCGAGCGCTGGTGCCGGTGGATATATTCGATCGGGTCTTCGATCGTCACGATGTGCCCGGCACTGTGGCGGTTGCGGTGATCGATGAGTGCCGCCAGCGACGTCGACTTGCCTGAACTGGTTGCGCCTACAAACAGGATCAACCCTCGCTTGAGCATCACCGTTTCCAGCAACACCGGCGGCAGCTTCAGGTCTTCGAATCGCGGGATGTCGAGTTTGACATTGCGGATGACAATCGACACGTCGTTGCGCTGCTTGAAAATGTTTACCCGGAAGCGCCCGACGCCCGTTCGGGAGATTGCCAGGTTCATTTCCAGATCCCGGTCGAACTCCCGGCGTTGCTCGGCGTCCATCAGGGAGGCGGCGATGGCCGCGGTTTCGCCGGGTTTGAATGGCTGATCGCTCAACGCTCTCAGCACACCGTCAATGCGCGCGCTCGGCGCTGCGCCGGTAGAGAGGAACAGATCAGAACCGTTTTTTTGCGACAATATTGTCAACAGTGCATCGATTTCCATGGCTGACAGCACCCGCGAAGCATTGAATGAGCAGATTTGGCCTACGCTTGGCGCGGCTCCTGCAACAATGATAGACCCCGTCTCACCGAACCACGCTCAGGATTGAAACATGAATGCTGTACCCACCACCGATGACGCTCAGGCCCTGATTGCCCGCACCGACTGGAGCCGCAGCCCGCTGGGCCCCGCCGGCACCTGGCCGCAGAGCTTGCGCACGGCGGTGGATATCGTCATTCATTCACCGATGCCGATGCTGCTGTTATGGGGTCCGCAACTCACGCAGATCTACAACAATGGTTTTGCCCTGCTCGCTGGCAGCAAACATCCCGAAGCGTTCGGGCAACCGACTCATGACGTCTGGCCGGAAGTCCGGGATTTCTCCGAACCGATTTATCAGGCGGTGTTACAGGGCCAGGTACGCAGCTTCAGCGAGCAACGTTTCAGCGTGCAACGCGACGGCAAGAAAACCGATTTCTGGCTGGATCTGACCTATAGCCCGATTCGCGATGAAACCGCCCAGGTGGCTGGAATTCTGATCACCGCCATCGAAACCAACGAACGCCGCCGCATTGCCCTGGAATTGCAGCGCCGTTCCGAGGAAAGCCTCAAGGCCCAGCGCCAGTCCGAAGAACGCCTGCAACTGGCCTTGGCCGCCACCGACGCGGTAGGTACCTGGGACTGGGACATTGGCGAAGACCGCTTCATCGCCGATGCGCACTTTGCCGAATTGCACGGTGTCGATCCGGCCAGGGCCGGGCAGTTGCCGATCAGCGAATATCTGCACGGGGTACACCCCGAAGACCGCGCCATGGTCGCGCGCGGCATCAAGTATTGCATTACTCATGGCACTGAGTACGCCGAGGAATACCGCTTGCTGCAGGCTGATGGCACGCTGCGCTGGGTGTTCGCACGCGGCCGTTGCTACAAGGATCATCATGGTCGGCCGGTGCGTTTTCTCGGCGCGGCGCTGGACCTGACCGAACGCAAACACACCGAACAAGCGCTGCGTCAGAGCCAGACCGAATTGCAGCTGATCATCAACGCCATGCCGATCCTGATCAGCTATGTCGACGCCGAAGAACGTTTTCGTCTGAACAACGCGGCCTATCTCGACTGGTACGGGCTGACTCCGCAAGAGCTGTACGGTCGTACGATTCGCGAAGTCATCGGCGAAGAGGCGTATTTCCTGCGTGCACCTTTTATCGCTGAAGCGCTGGCAGGACGCTCCTGTTCGTTCAGTTTCTACACGCCGCACCGCGACGGCAGCACCCGTCACGCGTTGATGAACTATCTGCCCCGTCATGGCGCGGACGGTGCGGTCAACGGTTTCTACATCTTTGTCATCGATGAGACCGAGCGCAAAAAAACCGAGGAAGCCCTGCGCAATCTCAATGAAACCCTCGAAGAGCGCGTCAGCGCCCGCACCGAACAACTGGCCCAGGCCAACCAGCGTTTGCAGAACGAGATGTTCGAGCGCGAGCGCGCCGAAGATGCTCTGCGCCACGCGCAGAAAATGGAAGCTGTCGGCCAGCTCACCGGCGGCATCGCTCACGACTTCAACAACATGCTCACGGGCATCATCGGCAGTCTGGATTTGATGCAGCGCTATATCGCCAACGGACGCGCCGACGAGATTGGCCGCTTCACCGAGGCGGCGGTGTCATCGGCCAATCGCGCAGCGGCGCTGACCCACCGCTTGCTGGCGTTCTCGCGGCGCCAGTCGCTGGACCGCAAACAACTGAACGTCAACGAGTTGGTGCACTCGCTGGAAGACCTGATCCGGCGCACCAAGGGCGATGCCATCGATCTGCAATTGCGCCTGCCCGACGACGTGTGGCCCGTCAGCACCGACGTCAGTCAGTTGGAAAATGCCCTGCTCAACCTGGTGATCAACGCCCGCGATGCGATGCCGGAGGGCGGCGCGTTGCTGATCCAGACCGCGAACGTGTACCTCGACAGCAGCGACATCACCATTCTCGAGCCGGTAAAGGCCGGGGAATACGTCATGCTCGCGGTCAGCGATAACGGCACCGGCATGACGCCGTCAATTCGCTCCAAGGCGTTCGACCCGTTTTTTACCACCAAGCCGATCGGCCAGGGCACCGGACTGGGGCTGTCGATGATCTACGGATTTGCCCAGCAGTCCGGCGGCCATGTCAGCCTCGACAGTGTGCCGGGACAAGGCACTTGCGTACGTCTGTACTTGCCGCGTTTGCTTGAACTGGATGCCGAGGCGGTGTCGGTGAAGAATGCCGAACCGATCGCGGCGTCATCGACCGGTGAAACCGCGCTGGTCGTTGAAGATGATCCGGCGGTGCGCATGCTGGTGCTCGATCTGCTCAAGGAACTGGGCTACAAAACCTTCGAAGCGGAAAACGCGCAGACCGCCCTGCCGCTGCTCGAATCCGCACAACGCATCGATCTGCTGGTCACTGATGTCGGGCTGCCGGGCATGAACGGTCGCCAGTTGGCGGAGATTGCTCGCCAGCATCGGCCGGCTCTTAAAGTGCTGTTCATGACCGGTTACGCGCAAATAGCAGCCGAGCGTCAGGGCTTTCTCGAAGCAGGCATGGACATGGTCGCCAAGCCGTTTGTACTTGAGGTCCTGGCGAGCAAGATCCGCAAGTTGAGCACCCCGACCCCGTGACTTGAGGCATAATCTCGCGCCCCGCCGTCACCCGTTATCAGGTATCGCACGATGAAAGCCCAAGCCCGCCACATTCTGGTGAAAACTGCCGAAGAGGCCGAACAACTCAAACAGCGCATCGCCAAGGGTGAAGCGTTCGATGTGCTGGCGAAGAAGTTTTCCACCTGCCCGTCCGGCAAGCGCGGCGGCGATCTGGGCGAAGTGCGGCCGGGACAGATGGTCGGGGCGATTGATGCGGTGATTTTCAAGAAACCGCTGCGCACCGTGCATGGGCCGATCAAGAGCAAGTTTGGCTATCACCTGGTGCAGGTGTTTTATCGGGATTGATCACTGCTGCTGTGTAGGAGCTGACGAGTGCCACGAGGCTGCGATCTGTTGATTCTGCGTTTGCGGATCAAGATCAAAAGATCGCAGCCTCGTTGCACTCGTCAGCTCCTACAAGGGATTGCATTTCAAATTCTGGGGATCAGCGCTCCGGGTACTTGAATCACCCGACTGGCCAATTCATGCCCCGCCGCTGCCGCCTCCGCCGGACTGCCGCCGAGCAAGCGCCTGGCCAGATACGCCGCGCTGAACGAGTCCCCCGCCGCTGTGGTGTCGACGACCTTGTCGACCTTCTGCGCCGGCACTTCGAACGCCTCACCATCGCAGCGAATCAGACACGCCTCGGCGCCGCGCTTGAGCACCACTTCCGCCGTGCCGATCTGTGCATACGTGGCAAACACCTCAGCGCAATCGGCAAACCCGAACAATGCCTGTTCGTCATCCACCGTCAGCAACGCCAGATCGACATAAGACAGGACGCTGCGATACGCCGCGCGCGCCTCTTCCACAGACGCCCACAGGCGTGGGCGGTAGTTGTTGTCGAAAACGATGCGTGCGCCGCGCTGTCTGGCTTCAATCAGGGTCTTGATCAGTCGGGCGCGGCCTTGCATTCCGAGTACAGCGAGGGTGATCCCGCTGAAATACAGCACGTCGTAGTCCGGCAACGCCGCGAGGATCCGCTCGGCCGCAGGGGTGGTGAAGCAATCGCGTACCGCCGCTTCGTTGCGCCAGTACAGGAAGCGCCGCTCGCCGTTGGCGTCGGTCTGGATGCAGTACAGACCAGGCAACCGACCGGGCAAACGCTGTACCAGATCAAGGCCGATGCCTTCGCTGCGCCAGATCTGGCACATCGCGTCGCTGAAACTGTCGTCACCCAGCGCGGTGACGTAGTCGACGTGCGCCTTATCGCCCAGCGCACGGGACAGATACACCGCTGTGTTGAGGGTATCGCCACCGAAGCTTTGCTGCAGACTGCCGTCGGCGCGTTGCTGCAGTTCGATCATGCATTCGCCGATCAGGGCGATGCGCGGGGTGTTGCGGAGGATTTTCATCGGGTGGGATCTCTGGTGGTTCGGTGGTGGCTGTCCGGACGCTTTCGCGAGCAGGCTCGCTCCCACAATGGAGCGCATTGTCCTTGTGGGAGCGAGCCTTCTCGCGAATAGCCGCCGCAACGCAATCGCAAGCCTTAGAAGCAAGTCTCCATGGTCTCGATGACCGCCAACTGTTCATCCACCAGCAACCCCACCCGCCACTTGTCAAACGTCAGGCACGGATGCGATGTACCAAAGGAAATGATGTCGCCAACCCGCAGCTGTACCCCCGGCGCCACGGTCATGAACGCATGCTGATCCATCACCGCCGTGACCTTGCACGCACCGACGTCATCGCCCACCGCCGGAACTGCGCCGGCCTTGTAGCGCAGCAGCGGCACCGGCAAACCGGCATCGAACGCGACGTCACGCTTGCCCAGAGCAATCACCGCAAAACCCGGCTCCGGCAACGACTGCACGTGAGCCCAGACTTCCAGCGCCGGGCGCAGGCCCTCGTGCAGATCGCTGCGACGGTCGAGCACGCAGCACTGCGCTTCTTTGTAGATGCCGTGGTCGTGCGCCACGTAACTGCCCGGGCGCAACACGCTCAGGAAGCGGCCAGCGGCGTTTTGCGTTTCGAAGGATTCGGCAATCAGGTCATACCAGGCCGAGCCGGACGCGGTGATGATCGGTTTGGCGATAGCAAAGGCGCCGCTGTCCTGCAGCTGCACCGCCAGGCGCACAAGCGATGCGGCGAATTCGCGAATGCCGCTGACTGCGTGGTCGCCGTGGATCACGCCTTCGTAACCTTCGATGCCGGTCAGGGCCAGCGCCGGTTGCGCGTCGATGGCCTTGGCCAGTTCGATGACTTCCTGCTCGCTACGGCAACCGCAGCGTCCGCCGACCACGCCGTATTCGATCATCACGTTGAGCTTCACGCCCCGCGAAGCGAAGTAAGCCCCGAGGTCGGCGACGTTATCCGGGTGATCGACCATGCAATAGAAATCGAACGTCGGATCGGCGAGCAGATCGGCAATCAGCGCCATGTTCGGCGTGCCGACCAGTTGGTTGGCCATCAGCACCCGGCGCACGCCGTGGGCATAAGCGGCGCGTGTCTGCGTGGCGCTGGCGAGGGTGATGCCCCAGGCGCCGGCGTCGAGCTGTCGCTTGAACAGGGCTGGGGTCATGCTGGTTTTGCCATGGGGCGCCAGTTCCGCGCCACTGTCGCTGACAAACTTCTGCATCCAGCGAATGTTGTGCTCCAGCGCCTCGCGGTGCAGCACCAGCGCCGGCAGGCTGACGTCGCGGGTCAGTTGCGCACCGATGGCGGCATCGCCTTTTTCTACGGCAGAGTTGATGGCAGTGGTCATGTCGAATCCTCACAGGCGCGGCCGCAGGCAGCCGCGGTTATTCGTTGATCCGCCGGGCGAGGCTGTTGGCGCTCTCGATCAATACCCGGCGATAGTCGTTGTAATTGTTTTTCGCATCGGCCCGTGGGGCGACGATGCACAAAGTACAAATGGCCACGCCTTGCGGGTCTTTGACCGGCGCGGCGAAGCAGTGGGTGAAGGTGTCGGCGACGCTGTCGAAGGAGAAGAAGCCATCGATGCCAGCCTGACGAATTTCCGCCAGAAAACGTTCCAGTGGCAGGCGTTCGCCGTCGGGCAGGATGTAGTCGTCTTCGTCGATCAGGTCGATGATCTGCTGGTCGCTCAAATGCGCGAGCAGCAGGCGCCCGGAGGCGGTCCACGGGATTGGCGCGTTTTCGCCAATATCGGAGGAAATGCGAAAATGCCGCTCGCCCTCCTTCATCAGCGCCACCGTGTATTTGCGCCCGTTGAGCAGGCACATCTGCGCGGTTTCGCGAGTCTGACTGACGATTTCCTGCAGGGCGTGATCGGCCTCACGACTGAGGTCGAAATGGCGCAGATGCGCCTGGCCGAGGAAGTACAACTGGCGGCCCAGATAGACGTGACCGTCCTTGCCCACCGGCTCCAGAATTCGCCGTTCCAGCAAGGATGCGACCAGTTCGTAGACCGTCGATTTCGGGCTGCCAATGCCATTGGCGATGTCATTGGGGCGCAGCGGCTGGCCGATTTCCTTGAGAAAATCGAGGATATCGAACGCCCGGTCCAGACCGCGAGCCCGGCGCTTGATGGTGTCTTCGGTCATTTCAGTGGGTTCCATTCAAAGTCGCCGGAGTTTACAGCCAATGATCGTTCCCATGCTCCGCGTGGGAATGCCTCACCGGACGCTCCGCGTCCGCTTTTGGGGCGCAGAGCGTCCCGGGCTGCATTCCCACTCAGAGCGTGGGAACGATCGGCATGTATCAGGCCTTCTTCTTGTAGGCAATGCAGTCGATCTCAACCTTGCAATCAACCATCATGCTCGCCTGCACACAGGCCCGCGCCGGGGCGTGTTCGGGTTTGAAGTACTCGGCGAAGACCTTGTTGAAGCTGCTGAAATCCCGATGATCGTCCAGCCACACACCGGCCCGTACCACGTCTTCCAGGCCATAACCGGCCTCTTCCAGGATCGCGATCAGGTTCTTCATGGTCTGATGGGTCTGCTCGACGATGCCGCCAACAATGATCTCGCCATCCACCGCCGGTACCTGACCGGACACATGCAGCCAGCCATCCGCTTCGACAGCGCGGGCGAATGGACGAGGCTGGCCGCCGGCGGCGGTGCTGCCGGTGCCGTAACGCGTAATACTCATGGGTGTTTCTCCTGATTGCAAAAGTGCAGATTCAAAACCGCGTGCTCTTGAGAAATTCCGCCAGACGCGGCGATTGCGGGCGTTCGAACAGTTCCTTGGGAGGTCCCTGCTCTTCGATTCGCCCTTGATTCATGAAAACGATCTTGTCCGAAACCTCGAAAGCGAAACGCATTTCGTGGGTCACCAGCAACATGGTCATGCCGTCCTCGGCCAGGCCCTTGATCACGTTGAGCACCTCGCCGACCAGCTCCGGGTCAAGGGCCGAGGTGACTTCGTCAAAAAGCATCAGGCTCGGATTCATCGCAATCGCTCGGGCAATCGCCACGCGCTGTTGCTGGCCACCGGACAACTGACCGGGAAAGTGATTGCGCCGCTCCAGCAGGCCGACGCGCTCCAGCCATTTTTCCGCGAGCACCACGGCTTCGTCCTTGTGCATTTTCTTCACCTTGAGCAGGCCCAAGGTGACGTTCTGCAACGCGGTCAGGTGCGGGAAGAGGTTGAATTGCTGGAAGGCCATGCCGGTCATCGCACGATGGCGGGCAATGACCTTTTCCGCATGGCGCACACGTTTACCGTTGGTCTCGTCGTAACCGATGGATTCGCCGTCGAGCAGGATCTGCCCGCCCTGGAATTCTTCGAGCATGTTCACGCAGCGCAGCAACGTGGTCTTGCCCGAGCCGCTGGAACCGATCAGCGTGACCACATTGCCGCGCTGCATGCTCAGGTCGACACCCTTGAGCACTTCCACCGCGCCGTACTGTTTGTGCAGGCTGCGAATGTCCAGCAATGCCTGATCCTGTGAAGCAACTTGAGCTTGAGTCATGGCAGGGCCACCCGCTTTTCAATGTGCCGGCCGAGTAATTCGATGCCGTAGTTGATGACGAAGAACAGAAAACCGGCGAACAGATAGAACTCCAGGGTCATGAAGTTCCGGGCAATGATCTGTTGCGTGCTGAGCAGCAGTTCAGCCACGCCGATCACCGAGAGCAAGGTCGAAGCCTTGACTATTTCGGTGGACGAGTTGACCCAGGTCGGCAGGATCTGCCGCAGCGCCTGAGGCAACAGGACGTAGCCGAGGGATTGGTAGAACGTCAGGCCGATGGCTTTGCCCGCCTCCAGCTGCCCGCGCGGCAAGGCTTGCAGCGCACCACGAACGATTTCGGCGACGTGCGAGCCGCAAAACAGCGTCAGGCCCAGGGCTCCGGCCTGAAACGCGCTGATCTGCCAACCGAGCGCAGGCGCCATATAGAAGCAGGCCAGCACCAGCACAAACACAGGCGTGCCGCGAATCAGATCGACGTAAACGCGGAACGGTGCACGCATCCAGAATCTGCCGTAAGTCAGGACCAGGCCGGCAACCACGCCGAGCATGGTGCCCAAGACGATGGCCAACGCCGAGACCTGCACACTGGTCAGAAAGCCCTGCCACAACGGCTCGCGAGCGAGCCACAATTCATGCAACCAACTGGGTGATTGGTACATCGCAGCCTCCTATCGGCGGATCGCCAGACGCTGCTCGAGGTAACGCAGCAGCATGGCAATGAGGTAACAGGCCGCGACATACAACGCCGTGGTCACCAGCCAGGTTTCGATCACCCGGTAGCTTTCGACGTTGATCTTGCGCGCGTAATAGGTCAGCTCCGGCACTGCAATCGCAGCCGCCAGCGAGGTGTCCTTGAACAGCGAAATGAAGTTGTTCGACAGCGCCGGCAACACGTTGCGCAGCATTACCGGCACGGTGACGTAAGCCTTGACCTGCCATTCACCGAGACCGATTGCCAGCCCGGCTTCGCGCTGGCCTTTGGGAATGCTCAACAAGCCGCCACGGAAGACTTCGGTCAGGTACGCGCCGGCATACAGCGACAGCGTGATGATGAACGAAGGAATCTTGTCCAGACGAATCCCCAGACTTGGCAAGGCAAAGTAGATCAACAGAATCAACACCAGGATCGGCGTGTTACGCACTACCGTGACGTACACCGAGGCCAACACCCGCAAGGCGCGATGTTTGGAGAGCAAGGCAAACGCCATCAGCAGGCCGATCACGCAGCCGATGGCGATCGACACCAGCGCCAGCTGCAAGCCCAGACCGAGCCCCGCCAGCAAGGTGTCGAAATCGCGCCACACGGCGGCAAAGTTCAACTGATAGTTCATGGTCAGCAGTACCTTGAGCGGGGCGACTTAAATCGCCCCACTCTCACGGGATCATTTGAATTCGACTGGGAAACCGATGGCTGGAGATGGCAGATCAACACCGAACCATTGTTTGAACGAAGCGGCGTAGGTCGGGAACTCAACTCCGGTCATGGCTTCATGAAGAGCGGTGTTGACGAAGTTCAGCCAGTCCTGATCGCCACGTTTGACCGCGCAGGCGTAAGTTTGCGGGCTCCACGCGTAAGCCGGGCTGCGATAGCGGCCTGGGTTCTGCACCATCAGGTATTTGACCGACGATTGATCGGTAGCGGCGGCATCGGCGCGACCGGAGTTCACCGCCTGGTACATCAGATCGACGCTGTCGTACTGATCGACTTTGGCCTTGGGCAATGCCTGATGCACCAGTTCTTCCGCGTAGACGTTCTGCAGCACCGCGACAGTTACATCATCGCCCGCCGCCTGCAGGTCTTCGATTTCCTTGTACTTGCTGTTGTTCGGTAAAAGCAGGCCGACGCCTTCGCGGTAGTACGGCAAGGTGAATGCCACTTGCTGAGCGCGGCTGGCGGTGACGGTGATGAACTGGCAGCTCATGTCGACCTTGTCGGTGAGCAGGTTGGGAATCCGCGCATCGGACGACTGCACCACGAACTCGACTTTGCTCGGGTCGTTGAACAACCCCTTGGCCACCATCCTGGCGATGTCGATATCAAAACCCTGCAACTTGCCGTCCGCGCCCTGAAAGTGCCACGGCGCATTGGTGCTGCCGGTGCCGACAATCAACTTGCCACGCGCCAGGACACTGTCGAGTTTGCTGTCGGCAGCCTGGGCCATACCCATGACTGCGGACGAAGCTGCAAGAACAAAAACACACGCTTTGAACAACGAAGGACGGCGATGCATGGCAAGCACTCCAGATTGTGTTTATTCCGCTATACCGGAACACGGTTTGTTACTACGGAATAGACAGCAGAAAGTGTGCCACAGCCTCAGCGTAAAATGCGACAGCCGTGAAAGTTGAAATTATTCAGTGAGTTAACGGACGGAGTGTATCCGCGCATAGTGGCTGCCCCGAAAGCCCGCGTCCCGTAATTACCCGGTATCGGGAAAGTAACGTCACATTTGGGAGCACGTTGTGAGTTTTTATGAGGCGAGCGCAAATACCAATTGAGATCGTTTTGCCTGCATACCGCTCATCGGATTTAGCTGTCTACCTGTCAGAGTTGACAGTTGTGCGCGATGAACTCCGCAGGCTAACTGGGTCAGCCCATACGAGGGCTGCAGCATCACTTGTAACTCTGACTCAATAAGGAATATTGACATGGCTAATCTGATCAAGAACGGCGACTTTTCCCAAGAAGGCACACATTGGACGGTGTCCAATCCATCTGACGTCAAGTTCGTGGCCGGTGACTGCGTCATTGCAACGCCGCATTCCATTAGTCAGGAGGTGCTGACTGGGGAAGGCGGCGGCGGGACATTTATGTTGTCGGCAAGGATGATGACGCTGGGCGGATTTGCGGGTCGCATTACCGTGCAGCCTGTCCCGACTGGCGAGCCGGTTCACCTCAACGTCGGGGGTGGTCAGGAGTGGACAGTGAAATTCGAAAAATTCACGACGCAGATTTCGACTCTGAAGTTCATTGTCAAACTGGAATCCGATGACGGGACTTTCGGTGAGTTTGGTGCCTACTTCGGTGATGTAACTCTGTCGAAGCTGCTCTGACGCATAGTTGTAGAAAACGAGTTGCCAGCCAGGGGTAACTCGTTTTTTCCACGAACACGTAACCGTTTCACTCGAAAAAAGGATCATTCGATGAGTTCCAGAGCACCGATGACAGTCCTGCCTGATACGTACCGCAAAGCCCTGAAAACCTGGCGTCCGGTCATTCTTTATTTCGCTAATGAACACTGCCCCGCCTGCGAATGGGCCGGGCCGATCGTTCGGCAGATTGCCGAGCCTTACCGACTGCGCGCCAACATCTATATGCTTAACACCAGCCAATCGCCTCGCCACCCGAACGTGACCGGCACGCCTACAGTGCTGTTTTACAAAAATGGCAGGCTGATCAAAAAGCTCAAAGGCATTGGCACTGAAGAAACTCTCGCACGGGATTTCGCGGTGCATATCGGCAAGACCAAAGCGCCCGTTGCCGCGCGCAAACGAACGCATGATCTGACTTGGTTGCGTCGGACACTCCGTACTTTGCGTACCGTTCCACGTGGACGCCTACGCCGGATGTTCTGAACGAGCCTCACCAGACTACCAAATCGCATTCGCGAGCAAGCTCGCTCCCACATTGGAACGCGTTTCAAATGTGGGAGCGAGCTTGCTCGCGAAGAGGCCGGCATCGCCTGTAGAGAGCTCAAGTATTACGCGGCAGCACGCTCCAGCAGCACCCGCGTCACGCGTCGTTCTTCAACGGCTTTGACGGTCAGTTGCCAGCCTTCGTATTCCAGTCGATCGCCCATCATCGGCAACCGATCCAGCAGGCTCATGACCAACCCGGCCATGGTCTGATAATCCTCGGTCGGCTCGGCATCGAAGCCGGTACGCTGGCGAACGCGAGCCAAGGGCAGCGCGCCGCTGACCAGAAACCCGCCGCGCTCTTCGACCACGTCCGGGCCTTCGATTTCGCTGGCGTCGGGTAACTCGCCGGCGATCGATTCGAGGATGTCGGTCATGGTCAGTACGCCGACAAAATCGCCGAATTCGTTGACCACGAAGGCGATGTGCGTCGATGCCGCGCGCATTTGCTCCAGCGCATTGAGGATCGAATAGCTGTCGAGCAGATTGATCGCCTTGCGCGCCAGATGCTCAAGGCTCGGCTCGTTTCCGGCCAGATATTCCTTGAGCAGTTCCTTCTTGTGTACGAAGCCCAACGGCTCATCCACCGCACCATCGCGAATCAACGGCAAGCGCGAGTACGACGAATGCATCAACTTCGTACGAATGGTTTCGGCATCATCGGCAAGATCAATCAGGTCAACGTCGGCGCGCACCGTCATCAGGTTGCGAATCGGCCGTTCCGCCAGTTGCAGCACACCGCTGATCATCACCCGCTCACGACGGTCGAACAGCTCGGTCACCGGCGCTTCACCGTTGTCCAGCAGGTCGGAGGTTTCCTCGCCAACCTCCTCCGCCGCCAGCTTGCGGCCACCGAGCAGACGCATCACCGCATGGGCTGTGCGCTCGCGCATCGGGCGCACGCCCTGCATCGAACGTTTGCGCCGAGCCCGGGCGATCTGGTTGAACACCTCGATGAGGATGGAGAAACCGATGGCCGCGTACAGGTAACCTTTCGGAATATGGAAGCCCAGACCTTCTGCGGTCAGGGCAAAACCGATCATCATCAGGAAGCCCAGACACAGCATGATCACGGTCGGATGCGCGTTGACGAAGCGGGTCAGCGGCTTGCTGGCGACGATCATCAGGCCGATGGAAATGATCACCGCGATCATCATCACCGCCAGTTCATCGACCATGCCCACGGCGGTGATCACCGCATCAAGGGAGAACACCGCGTCGAGCACCACGATTTGCGCCACGATCGGCCAGAACAGCGCGTAGGTTGTGTTGGTCGAGCGCTCGCCAACATGGCCTTCGAGGCGTTCATGCAACTCCATCGTCGCCTTGAACAACAGGAACACACCACCGAACAGCATGATCAGATCACGCCCGGAGAAACTCTTGTCGAACACCTCGAACAACGGCTGTGTGAGCGTGACCAGCCAGGAAATGCTCGCCAACAGGCCCAGACGCATGATCAATGCCAGCGAAAGGCCGATGATCCGCGCACGATCACGCTGATGCGGCGGCAGTTTGTCGGCAAGAATTGCGATGAACACCAGGTTGTCGATACCCAGTACCAGTTCCAGCACGATCAGAGTCAACAGGCCTAACCAGGCCGTGGGATCCGCTAACCATTCCATAAAACGTCTCGATCTCTCTTCGGTGAATTCAGGCTGCCGGACACGGCGAAGTGCAACGCGAAGGCTCAAGAGCCGCGTTATCAACCATAGTCGGGAGTCGGAAGACGGGATGCTGCGAATGGATCAAGACCGCGCGAAGGCGCGCTGGAGAATGCTGACTGGGAGGCTCCGAGAGGGTGTTCATGTAAATCCTGAATGAAAAATGGCCTTTGAGCGTACAGGGTCGACCGGCCCGTTCCACAGCGGCAAATCATTTCAAAATCTGTATGAATGAACTCGACCGGAGATTTTCAGCGCTGCTGAAGACGCCTTCCCGAGCAAGCTCGCTCCCACAGGGTTTGAGCGGCGCAGCGGATTTCAGCGTAAACCCAGCTCATCGATATGCTGATACTGCGCTTGTAGCGCGGTCGCCAGTTCTTTCGCTCGGCCCAGGCGAATCGGCCCGCGCTCAATGTCGATGAGCAATCCGGGGCACGCCAGCACGGGCAACCCAGACACGTCCTTCAGGCGACCATCGGTCACGATCAGGCAGCGCTGCCGTTCGGCGGGAAAGCGCTTGTGCCGCACTGTCAGCCACTGCTGCGCCTGCGCCAGCGCCGCGAGCAATGGCGTGCCGCCACCGGCGCCGAGGCCGTCGAGCCAGACGCTCAGGCCGCTTGAGGCCTTCAATCCTTGCACCTGCCATTTCGGCGCGGTGCCACTGGCCGTCAGCAAAGCCAGCCGCGCCCGCTGGCGGTAAGCGTCGTCGAACAGTTGCGCGAGCAGGCCCTTGGCATCGCTCAAGGCCTGATGGCGACGAGTCGAAGCCGACGCATCGATGATCACCAGCCAGATCTCATGGGGTGAGCGGGTGCGTTGCTGGAACAGCAGATCGGCGCGGCGCCGGGGGCGGCCATTGAGGAGCGTGCCCGGCCAGTTCACCGATCCGCTGCCGGCCCCATTCCGCTGGCCCTGGCGGCCATTGTCGAGTTGTCCGGCACGGGGTCTGGCATTCGCCCCCGCGTCGGATCGGGGGCGAATGCCTAGGGCTTTTTTGCCAGCGGCGGCCAGCTCGGAACTTCGCGGCGGGCACCGGTGGCTTGCGCCGTTGCCGGCATCTCGCCCCACTGGCCCTGCCCTTCGCCAGATTTGCTGTCTGCGCCTGACGGCGCTGACGCAGAAGATTCTGCCTGGGTCGAAGGTTGCTCGCGACGGCGATGGCGCAGGGCAAATTCAGCCACCGCGTCGATATCCTCTGCAGCAATCGCGTCCGACCCACGCCACGCGGCATGGGCGCGCGCTGCGCGCAACCACACCAGATCGGCGCGCAGGCCATCAACGCCAGCGGCAAAGCAACGCTCGGTAATCAGCGCCAGTGCCGCATCATCCAGCGGGATGGCTGCCAAGCGCTCGCGGGCGCGTTCACAACGCGAACGCAAAATCTGCTGCTGGCTTTCCCATTGCGCGCAGAACCCTTGTGGATCGCTGTCGAAATCCAGCCGCCGGCGAATGATCTGTCCGCGCTCGGCGGGCGCGGTGTGCCCGCTGAGGGCGACGTTCAGGCCGAACCGGTCAAGCAGTTGCGGCCGCAATTCGCCCTCTTCCGGGTTCATGGTGCCGATCAGGACGAACCTCGCCGAATGCCGGTGGGAAATGCCGTCACGCTCGATCAGGTTGGTGCCACTGGCGGCGACATCGAGCAACAGGTCCACCAGGTGATCGGGCAGCAGATTGACTTCATCGACGTACAGCACGCCACCGTCAGCCTTGGCCAATACTCCGGGGGAGAATTGCGCGCGCCCGTCGCTCAGGGCAGCGTCGAGATCGAGGGTGCCGACCAGGCGTTCTTCAGTTGCGCCCAACGGCAAAGTGACGAACTGGCCACTGGCGAGCAGATCCGCCAGGCCCCGGGCCAATGTCGACTTCGCCATGCCGCGCGGCCCTTCGATGAGTACGCCGCCGATTTTCGGGTCAATGGCCGTCAGGCACAGGGCGAGCTTCAAGTCATCGGCGCCGACCACGGCGGAGAGCGGAAAATGCGGGGTGTCGGTCATTTTGGGTACTCGGTCATGGTCGGTGAATTGTTTCAACTGTAGGAGTGAGCCTGCTCGCGATGGCGGTGTATCAGTCAACTTATGGATTTGCTGAACTATCGCTATCGCGAGCAGGCTCGCTCCTACAGGGGATCGCGTTGTGTCAGGTGTCTTCTTCTATGTCCAGCAGGAGGTTTTCCAGCGCTTCTTTATACGCTCCCGGCTCCTGCCACATCCCCCGCTGCTGCGCCTCAAGCATGCGCTCAGTCATGTCGCGCAACGCATGCGGATTATGCTCACGGACAAAATCCCGGGTCGCCGGGTCAAGCAAGTACGCATCCGCCAGCAACGCATATTGATGGTCGTCGATCAGCTGCGTCGTCGCATCGAAGGCGAACAGATTATCAACGGTCGCCGCCAGTTCGAACGCGCCTTTGTAGCCGTGACGCTTGACCCCGTCGATCCACTTCGGATTCGCCGCGCGCGAGCGCACCACGCGATTGAGCTCTTCCTTCAAGGTCCGAATCTTCGGCAGATCCGGCTGGCTGTGATCGCCGTGATAGCTGGCCGCCGCTTCGTCACGCAGCGTCTCCACCGCCGCGAGCATGCCGCCCTGGAACTGGTAGTAATCGTTGGAATCGAGCAAGTCATGCTCGCGGTTGTCCTGGTTTTGCAGAACTGCCTGCACCTGGCTCAGGCGCTGGCTGAACTGCTCGCGGGCAGCCGTGCCCTCGTCGGCGCCGCCGTAAGCGTAGGCGCCCCAGTTCAGGTAAACCTCGGCGAGGTCTTCGCGGCTCTGCCACAAACGCCCGTCGATGGCGCTTTGCACCCCGGCGCCATACGCCCCCGGTTTCGCGCCGAAGATGCGCCACCCGGCCTGACGCCGCGCGGTGTCTTCATCGACGCCCGACTGCAACAGCGCCTGGCGTTCGGCGCGCACCTTGGCTGCCAATGGATTCAAGTCGTCCGGCTCGTCCAGCGCGGCCACCGCTTGCACGGCGGCGTCGAACAAGCGGATGAGATTGGCAAACGCATCACGGAAAAACCCCGAAACCCGCAGCGTCACGTCGACCCGCGGACGATCGAGCAGACTCAGCGGCAGAATCTCGAAATCATCCACGCGCTGACTGCCCGTGGCCCAGACCGGACGCACGCCCATCAACGCCATGGCCTGAGCGATGTCATCGCCGCCGGTGCGCATGGTTGCGGTGCCCCAGACCGACAGGCCGAGCTGGCGCAAGTGATCGCCGTGATCCTGCAAGTGTCGTTCGAGAATCAGCGTTGCCGACTGGAATCCGATGCGCCACGCGGTAGTCGTGGGCAGATTGCGCACGTCGACCGAGTAAAAGTTGCGCCCGGTGGGCAACACGTCGAGGCGGCCACGGCTGGGCGCGCCGCTGGGGCCGGCGGGGACGAAACGACCGCTGAGGGCGTCGAGCAGACCGCGCATTTCAGCCGGCCCGCAAGCGTCGAGGCGCGGGGCGACGACTTCGCGCAGGGACTGGATGATCTCATTCACATCAGACCACCCTGGCCCCTGTGGGAGCGAGCCTGCTCGCGAAAGCGGTGTGTCATTCAAAACTGAATTGCCGGACCCGAGGCCTTCGCGAGCAGGCTCACTCCTACAGGGATTTTGTAGTGTCTGGGAGATCAGGTCTGCGGCAAACAATTCGAGGCGCTCGCGGGTGTCGCCGGCGGTGCGCCAGACTTCTTCGCTGATGGTCTGCAACTCGGTCGGCCGCCGGCCGCTCCAGGGATCGGCCAACGCGCAATCCAGCGGATCAAAACCGAGCTCAAACGCCTTGGCCAACGCTCGCAACAAGCTCGACTGCGCGCCCTTGCCGTCTCCGCGCGGGATGCGCAGCAGCGCCAGCAACGTGTCGATACGCAAGCGCCCGCTCGGCGATTCGCCAAATATGTGCAACCCATCGCGAATCTGCGATTCCTTCAGATCGCACAGATAAGTGTCCAGACGCGGCAACCAGATCGCCGCATCGGCGTCGCTGTCCAGCGCAGCATCCAGTTGCAGTTCGCGGTCGATCTGCGTGTCTCGCACCAATTGCAGAATGTCGCGCTGTAGCTCACGGGCGCGGCGCGGATCGAGCAGTTGCGCCTCGTAATATTCGTCGGCGAGCAACTCCAGATTGCGCAGCGGCCCGTAGGTTTCGGCGCGGGTCAGCGGCGGCATCAGGTGGTCGATGATCACCGCTTGGGTACGCCGCTTCGCCTGAGCGCCCTCGCCCGGGTCGTTGACGATGAACGGATAGATATTCGGCAGCGGCCCGAGCAACGCATCCGGCCAGCAGTTTTCCGATAGCCCAACGCCCTTGCCCGGCAGCCATTCGAGATTGCCGTGCTTGCCGACGTGGATCACGCCGTGAGCGCCGTAGGTGTTGCGCAACCAGAAATAGAACGCCAGATAACCGTGCGGCGGCACCAGATCCGGGTCGTGATACACCGCGCTCGGATCGACCTGATAACCCCGGGCCGGCTGAATGCCGACAAAGGTCAGACCGAAACGCAGACCGGCGATCATCAGGCGGCCGTCGCGGCACATCGGATCGTTGTGTGGTGATCCCCAACGTTCGACCACCGCCGCGCGATTTGCCTCCGGCAGCGCGTTGAACATTGCCAGGTAATCGTCCATCGCCAGGCTCTGCTGACAGGGACGCAGATCGAGGCTGTCGAGGTCATTGCTGACGCCGCCGAGCAGTAGCTGGATCAGCTCGGTGCCGGTGTCGGGCAATTCAGCCGTGATCGGATAACCTTCGGCACGCAATGCCCGCAGGATGTTCAGCGCCGCCGCCGGCGTATCGAGGCCCACACCGTTGCCGATGCGGCCGTCCCGGGTCGGGTAGTTGGCAAGGATCAGGGCGATGCGTTTTTCGCCGTTCGGCACGCGTGCCAAAGCAACCCAACGCCGCGCCAGTTCGGCGACGAAATCCATGCGTTCGGGCTGAGCGCGGTAGCAGACCACATCGGACTGACTGCGCTCGCTGCGCCAGGCCAGATCCTTGAAGCTGATCGGTCGGCTGATGATGCGCCCGTCGAGTTCCGGCAAGGCAATGTGCATCGCCAGATCGCGCGGCCCCAGGCCCTGCTCGCTGTCGCGCCAGCCGGGTTCGTTGTCCTGAGCGCAGATCGCTTGAATCACCGGGATGTTGCGGCGGAACGGGCGCAGATGCGGCGCCTCGGGACTGGACTGAGCGAAACCGGTGGTGTTGAGAATCACCCCCGCCTCGACTTCATCCAGCCAGTCCTCAACCACCGACAGGCAGCCGGGTTCTTTCAGACTGGCCACCGCGATCGGCAGCGGATTGAGTCCGGCTGCCTGCAAACGCTGACAGAACACATCGATGAACGCCGTGTTCGCCGCCTGCAAATGCGAGCGATAAAACAACAGCGCCGCCACGGGCTGATTGGGCAGCCAATCGGCTTGCCAGTCACTCAGGCCAGCGCTGGTTTTCTGTGGGTGATAAATCGCCGTGCGCGGCAGGGTGTGCGGCTCGCTCCACGGGTAATCGCGGGCGAACCATTGGTTGCCCAGGCAATGGAAGAAATCCAGCGCATTGCCCATGCCGCCTTGACGCAGAAATTGCCAGAGTCGATCGCGGACTTCGGCGCTGACCGTGCTCAAGTCGCTGAGCTCGGGGTCCGGGCGGTCATCGCCAGGCACCAGAATCAGTTGCACGCCGCGTTCGGACAACTCGACCAGCCGCTCGACGCCGTAGCGCCAATAGGCAATGCCGCCGTGCAGTGAGATCAGAATGACCTTGGCGTGGCGCAGCACTTCGTCCACGTACAGATCGACCGAGGCATGATTCTGCACCTGCATCGGGTTGGCCAGACGCAGGCTCGGGTAGTCATCGGGCAATTGCTGCGCAGCCTCGGCGAGCAGCGCCAGGCTGGAATCGCCGCTGCACAGGATCACCAGCTCGGCGGGGGTTTGTCCGAGATCGGCAATGTTGTCGTCCGAGACGAATCCGCCGGGCTGGGTCCTGAGCAGGTGCATGGCTTAAACGCTGAGCGCGGCGCGCAGTTGCGCTTCGAGTTGCACGGCATCGAGTTCCTGACCGATCAGCACCAGGCGCGTGACGCGCGCTTCCTCGGCACCCCACTGGCGGTCGAAATGCTTGTCGAAACGCGTGCCCACACCCTGGATCAACAGGCGCATCGGCTTGTTCGGAATCGCCGCGAAACCTTTCACGCGCAGAATGCCGTGTTGCACCACGAGTTGCGTCAGCGCGTCGAGCAGCAGGCTTTCATCGGCTTGCGGCAGTTCGATGGAGATCGAATCGAAGGCGTCGTGATCGTGATCGTCGTCATCACCGTCATGGTGGTGATCGTGGTGACTGTGGCGGCTGTCGATATGCTCCTCAGAGCCGGTACCGAGGCCGATCAACACGTCGAGCGGCAGGCGGCCGTTGCTGGCTTCGATGATTTTTACCGCTGGCGGCAGCTCTTCGGCGACTTCAGCGCGCACCCGAGCCAGATCTTCCGCGCTGGTCTGGTCGGCTTTGTTGAGGATGACCAGGTCAGCACTGGCCAGTTGATCGGCGAACAATTCGTGCAGCGGCGACTCGTGATCAAGGTTCGGATCGAGTTTGCGCTGGGCATCGACCTGATCCGGGAACGCGGCGAAGGTGCCAGCAGCAACAGCCGGGCTGTCGACTACGGTGATGACTGCGTCGACGGTGCAGGCGCTGCGGATTTCCGGCCACTGGAAGGCTTGCACCAACGGCTTGGGCAGGGCCAGGCCGGAGGTTTCGATAAGGATGTGATCGAGGTCACCGCGACGGGCGACCAGTTCGCGCATTACCGGAAAGAACTCTTCCTGCACCGTGCAGCACAGGCAGCCGTTGGCCAGCTCATAAACACGGCCACTGGCCTCTTCTTCGGTGCAGCCGATGGTGCATTGCTTGAGGATTTCACCGTCGATGCCGAGCTCACCAAACTCGTTGACGATCACCGCGATGCGCCGGCCCTGAGCGTTATCGAGCATGTGCCGTAGCAGCGTGGTTTTGCCCGAACCGAGGAAACCGGTGACGATGGTGACGGGGAGTTTGGCCAGTGTTTTCATCGGTATGCCCTTTGGCAAGCGGCGGGCATACGGGACGAGAACCGGCAGCGCGCGTGCACGCCGGAAGCATTCGCCACCGGATCACCCCGCCCGGTTGTAGTGAGAATCTGTGACGAGGCAGGTCTCCTGGCTGACGGCGTTCAGGCGCGGGGCTTGGCATTCGCTGCGCCTTCCCGCTGGCTCATCGGTTGAGCTGGCAGTGGCGTGGCAACGAACATCACCGTTCACAGTTGCGGGGGCAGCCGCGGCTTCGACCGCGTTCCCTTCTTAGCTTCGGCGAGTGCCGAAGAACCTCGAAAGCGCAAGGCTACGCATGGGTCCGTCGTGGGTCAATGGTCGGTGAGTCTGAAACTGGGGGTATATCCGTTGCTGCGGTAACGGCTTCCTATGGTTTCGCTCTTACAGCGAGTCCCTTTTTCAAACGCCGGAGTGCCGGCCCAGCAAAAAGGAACCAAAAGGCTTTGCCCCGGCGTACGGCCCGCTCGCTGGAACTCGGGGCACCTTCGTTACGGGACCGATCCCGGAGCGAAGGAACCCGAGCCTGCGAGGGCCGAACGTAGGAGCAAGCGTTTTTTTGCTTACTTTTTTTAGGCGTTTGTAAAAAAAGTGAGTCGCCGTAAGGGCGAAACCCTAAGCAGCCGTTACCGCAGCAACGGATATACACACAAAAACACCCGAAAAAAACGCCCCCCCGCAGCAACGGATCCGCCCCCGGAAATTGACTAAAAACCCAAACCCATGTTCTCCTGCCCACCTTGTTTCGGGTGCCCTTCACAGGGTGAAACGGGAAACCGGTGAATCATGTGCTTTACTCAAAGCCATGTCAGTCCGGTGCTGCCCCCGCAACGGTAAGCGAGCGAAGCGTCAGATCCACTGTGCCCCGGCATGGGAAGGTGACGCTTGCAGATCGGCCTCGTGCCAACCCCTCGTGAGCCCGGAGACCGGCCCGCAACACCCAGCGCGCGCAAGCGCCGCTGACCACAAACAAACCCGCGGTGGGCGGGCGCTGTTCGAAATCCCTGCGTGCCCGGCTCGCAGGGATTTTCATGCGCTCTGTTTACCCGCTGACATTTCAGAGGGAAGCGCTATGTCGATCATCAGCAATACCGTTAGCCACACTGACCACATTTCCAGCAGTACCACACTCGGCCAACGCGTGGCCGCCGCCCTCTTCGCCTCGATCCTCGGTGCCAGCCTTGTCTGGTTCGCCGGTTTCTCGCACATCGAAGCGGTGCACAACGCCGCCCACGATACCCGCCACAGCGCTGCGTTCCCGTGCCACTGAGGCTTGCCGAGATGATCAAGCGTATCGCGCAAACCGCAGGCTTCAGCGGCTTGCTGGCCGCCCTGCTGCTGACCTTGCTGCAGAGTTTCTGGGTTTCGCCACTGATTTTGGAGGCGGAAACCTTCGAGAAATCCGAACCGGTCGCGCAAGTCCACGAACACGCCGCTGGCACTGCCGCGCACAGCCACGATGGCGAAGCCTGGGAGCCGGAAGACGGCTGGCAGCGGGTGGTCTCGACCACTGGCGGCAATCTGGTGGTGGCGGTGGGTTTCGCCTTGATGCTTGCCGGTCTGTACACCCTGCGCGCGCCGACCAAGACCTCGCAAGGACTGCTCTGGGGTCTGGCCGGTTACGCGACGTTCGTTCTCGCGCCGACCTTGGGCCTGCCACCTGAATTGCCGGGCACTGCGGCCGCCGATCTGGCATCGCGGCAGATCTGGTGGATCGGCGCTGCCGCTTCGACCGCCGTCGGCCTGGCACTGATCGCCTTCAGTCGTCACTGGCTGATGAAGCTTCTTGGTGTGGCGATTCTCGCCGTGCCGCATGTAATCGGCGCGCCGCAACCGCAGGTGCATTCGATGCTCGCTCCAGAGGCATTGGAAACCCAGTTCAAAATCGCTTCGCAGCTGACCAACGTTGCATTCTGGCTGGCTCTAGGCCTGATCAGCGCCTGGTTGTTCCGCCGCAAAAGCGCAGGGCACTATCAGGCATGACCGATGACCGCGCAGCGCCGACTCTGGTGGTCGGCTTCGGCTGCCAGCGCGGCTGCCCGGCCAGTACGTTGCGTGCGTTACTCGATCAGGCGTTGCAGGCGCATCGCATTGAACTGCGAGCAGTCAGGGCTTTGGCCAGTATCGATCTCAAGCGCGACGAACCGGGTCTGCTTGAACTGGCCACCCAACTGAACCTGCCGCTGCAGTATTTCAACAGTGCCGAGCTGGCGCCCTATCAACAGCGTCTCAGCCATCAATCGCAAATCGCCTTTGAGCGCACCGGCTGCTACGGCGTGGCAGAAAGCGCCGCGCTGGCGCTGGCCGAGCAACTGATCCAGGCGCCGGCGAAACTGCTGATTCCCCGGCAGAAATATGCGCAGGCGACGCTGGCGTTGGCCGGCGCTGCATAAAATCCCGATAATCCCCGCCATCGATCATGAGCACACTTCATCTGAGGTGCGGCTGCGCTTCTTACCAAGGATTCAACGATGACCGTCTACTTCATCGGCGCCGGCCCCGGCGACCCCGAATTGATCACCGTGAAAGGCCAGCGCCTGATTCGCAACTGCCCGGTAATAATCTACGCCGGTTCGCTGGTACCGGCGGCCGTTCTGGAAGGTCACCAAGCCGAAAGCGTGGTCAACAGCGCTGAGCTGCACCTTGAGCAGATCATCGACTTGATCAAGAGCGCCCACGCCAAAGGCCAGGATGTGGCCCGCGTGCACTCCGGAGATCCCAGTCTGTACGGCGCGATTGGCGAGCAGATTCGCTATTTGCGTGAGCTGGGCATTCCTTTCGAGATCATTCCCGGCGTGACGGCCACCGCGGCATGCGCAGCGCTGCTCGGCGCCGAGTTGACTCTGCCGGACATCTCGCAAAGCGTGATTTTGACCCGTTACGCCGACAAGACCGCGATGCCGGCGGGGGAAGAACTGGCCAGCCTGGCGCAGCACGGCGCGACCATGGCGATCCACTTGGGGGTCAATCATCTGGAGAAGATCCTGGTTGAATTGCTGCCGCATTACGGCGCGGATTGCCCGATTGCCGTTATTCATCGCGCGACATGGCCGGATCAGGATTGGGTGATAGGTACGTTGGCGGACATTGCCGACAAGGTCCAGGCCAAAGGCTTTCGACGTACGGCGCTGATTCTGGTCGGGCGGGTGCTGGGCAGTGAGGTATTCAGCGAGTCTTCGCTGTACCGCGCCGGGCATGCACATCTTTATCGCCCTTGAAGGCGCTTTCGCGAGCAGGCTTACTCCCACAGGGGAATACATTTCAATCTGGGAGCGAGCCTGCTAGCGAATAGCGCACAGCAAATGTTGCCCCATAAAAAAACGGCGCTCACGGGGCGCCGTTTTTCATGTTCGCAGCGAACGCCTTAGTAGTAGGCGTTTTCTTTCTGCGTGTGGTCGGTCACGTCGCGAACGCCCTTGAGCTCAGGAATGCGCTCGAGCAAAGTGCGCTCGATGCCTTCCTTCAAGGTCACGTCGGCCTGGCCGCAGCCCTGGCAACCGCCACCGAACTGCAACACGGCAATGCCGTCCTCGACCACATCGATCAGGCTGACCTGACCGCCGTGGCTGGCCAGCCCCGGGTTGATCTCGGTTTGCAGGTAGTAGTTGATGCGCTCGTTGACCGGGCTGTCGGCATTGACCATCGGCACTTTGGCGTTCGGCGCCTTGATGGTCAGCTGGCCGCCCATGCGATCGGTGGCATAGTCAACAACGGCGTCGTCAAGAAAAGCTTCGCTGAACGAGTCGATGTAGGCGGTGAAGCTTTTCAGCCCCAGCGCGGTATCTTCAGGCTTCTCTTCGCCCGGCTTGCAGTAGGCAATGCAGGTTTCGGCGTACTGGGTGCCAGGCTGGGTGATGAAAACGCGGATGCCGATGCCTGGGGTGTTCTGCTTGGAGAGCAGATCGGCCAGGTAATCATGGGCGGCGTCGGTAATGGTAATAGCGGTCATAAAAACTCCTCGCAGGCTTGGGCGCAGTTTACGCCAATCGGCGCGACTGACAAAGTCCTAGTATTTTTGTCGGGAAAGAATCTCGGCACACGCCTGCGAATGCTCAAAGGTTCTCGTACCGGTTCATATCCAGCACACCCTCTTCCACCGGATCGGTTTCGTGGATGTACTGGCTCAGATCGTGGAAATACAGCCAGAACTGTGGATGACTGCGACGAATGCCCCAGCGCTCGACGATTTTTTCGAACCGATTGGCATCCCGGGCATTCTCCATCGCATCCACAAACGCTGGCACCTGCTCGGCCGGTACGTTGAACATGAAGTTCGGGTAACTGGTGAGTACGCCCGGATAGATCGTCAAGGTGTCGAGACCCGGTTGATAGCGCCGCGACTCACCGAGCAAAAACGCCACGTTGCTGTGGGCACGGTTGCGCAGCACGCTGTAGACCTCGCGCTTGCCACTGGCGGTTTCAACGCGCAGCAAGGTCGCTTCGGGCAACTGGTCGATGACTTTCAACCCTGCGGCCGGTCGCGAGGCCAGGCGGCTCAAGGCCTGCTCTGCGTTCTGCAATGCCGGATCGATATTCGGCCGTGAGCAATAAGCGCCGCCACAGCGATTGATCGGGTCTGGCCGCGCGTTCAGATCGCCATAGCGCGCCAGCAACTGCAGGGCGAAGTCGCGTTTCGGGTCTTTTTCGTCGAGTTTCAGCGCGGTCGGTTTGTCGTCATCGATGGCCTCGTAATCGAGCCACATCTTGAACTGGCCGCCGTCCTGATACCAATCGTTGAGGTAGTCCTCGCGCGAGTCGGCGGGCATCAGGCGCAGGAAGTTCTGCTCGGCGCCGTTGCGGATCAGGTCGAAATACAGGCGCGTCTGCGCCTGATGGGAGACGTTGCCGAAGACATCGAAGTTGACCGCAAGCTGGTAATAGGTGCGCTCCAGCAGCGGATAGTCGAACAGCCACATCGTCTGCGGCACCTCACCGATCAAACCCTTGGTAACCGAGGCGCTGTCAAAGTGGCGGAAAATGCTCAGCAAGGCGTTGTTGTTGCCGGCCCACAGCGTCGACCAGCTCGGCGCCGGCAGTTCGGCATAGCTGTCACGGCGCAGGGCTTCGTACTCGTTGCGCTTGTCGCGATAGTTGCGCCACAGGCTCAGCACGCTGCCGACATCATCGTTCTGCCCCGGCATCGCCAGCAGCGGCGTGGCCTGGCCACGGTAGTTCGGGTCGGTGATGTAGAGATCATGTTCCGGCGCCTGGAACAGCGCCCAGAAGTTGTCGCGAATCACGTCGGTCGCGATCTGCCCACGGCACACCGGGCCGCGAATAAAGGTGCGGACGAAGTATTCAGCGTTATCGAGCATGAACTGATAGCGCGCCTGCGCCGGAATCGCCTCGAAGGTGGCAAACGGATTGGCACGGCTCTGCGGGCCGTAACCCGGCAGCGCGTTGACCTGCCAGTTGCCGCTGTAGAACAGACTTTTGATCCGGGCCATTTTCGCCGCGCTCAGCGGATAGGTGATGTGCGTCTTGTGCACGATCACCCCTTGCACCGGCCACAAGCGGTAATACACCTGCGTGCCCGGGTCGTCGTTCGGGCGGCGCGTGGCGATCAGATCGATCGGCTGGCCGCTCGGGGTGCGCGAACGCACCCACTGGAAATAATGCCCCGGCTCGCCGTCCTTGAAATAGATGTGCGCCAGATACCAGTGTTCGAACAGCCAGCGCCCGACCAGACTCTGCCGGGCGCCGGGGGCGTTGATCAGGTTTTCCCATTGCGCGATTTGCAGCGCCTCTTGCGCACTCGGCGTCAGGCTCTGCTCATCAATCGGTGCGCCAGACGCCAGCCAGCGCTGCAAGGTCTGGTATTGCTGGTCGGTCAGGCCAGTGACCGCCAGCGGCATGCCCTCTTTCGGGTGCGCGCCGGCATAGCCGTCGAACTCGGCAGGCATCGGACATAGATTGTTGCGATTGAGCCCAAGAACAATTTCTTCGGGCAGCTTGGCGTTGGGCGTCAGCGGCGTCTTGTGGCCGAGTTCGAGCATGCGCGCCATCAGCGCGGCCTGACTGCCCTGGGCGTCGAGCACCGAGTAAAAGTCTTTCTGCTGCCAGGCGCGCTTGCCGAAGGCGTCGTAAAACAAGCGCGTGGTCGGTGCAGCCTGGGTACGTTCGCCGTCGTACACCGGCATCTTGCTCGCGCCACGGGCGGCGCCTTCGCCACTGCCCAAATTGAGCTGGCACGCCGAGTCGTAACAGGCATGGCAGGCCACGCACTTCTCGGTGAAGATCGGCTGTATATCCCGGCTATAGGAGATAACAGAAGAAATGGCAGGATCTTGCGCCGCAACGCTCCCGCTCAGGACCAGCAACCATAAACTAATGAAGCGGTAAGGCATGCTGCTGATCCTGATGGTAAAAAAAGGCTGCGATTCTACCGTTATGACGTCCGTACCAACATGAGCGATATTCATGCAAAAGCTGCGCATGCTCCAAAAGCGCACAGGTTTGCTATGATCCCGCTCCTTCGTAATGGTCTTTCCGAGTAGTCCACATGTCCGATCGCAGCGTCCGCCTTCAAGCTCTCAAGCAAGCCCTCAAAGAGCGCATCCTGATTCTCGACGGCGGGATGGGCACGATGATCCAGAGCTACAAGCTCGAAGAGCAGGATTATCGCGGCAAACGCTTCGCGGACTGGCCGAGCGACGTCAAGGGCAACAACGACCTGCTGGTGATCACCCGTCCGGACGTGATCGGCGGCATCGAAAAAGCTTATCTGGACGCCGGTGCCGACATTCTCGAAACCAACACTTTCAACGCCACGCGCATTTCCATGGCCGATTACGGCATGGAAGAGCTGGCGTACGAGTTAAACGTAGAAGGCGCACGTCTGGCGCGCAAGATTGCCGACGCCAAGACCGCCGAAAACCCGGCCAAGCCGCGCTTCGTTGCCGGCGTGCTCGGCCCGACCAGCCGCACCTGCTCGCTGTCGCCCGACGTCAACAACCCCGGCTACCGCAACGTCACTTTCGATGAGCTGGTGGAAAACTACACCGAAGCCACCAAAGGCCTGATCGAGGGCGGCGCCGACCTGATCCTGATCGAGACGATCTTCGACACCCTCAACGCGAAAGCGGCGATCTTTGCCGTGCAAGGAGTGTTCGAAGAGCTGCACCTCGAACTGCCGATCATGATTTCCGGGACCATCACCGACGCCTCCGGCCGTACCCTGTCGGGGCAGACCACCGAAGCGTTCTGGAACTCGGTGGCCCACGCCAAGCCGATTTCCGTAGGCCTGAACTGCGCCCTCGGCGCCAGCGAACTGCGACCGTACCTTGAAGAGCTGTCGAACAAGGCCAGTACCCACGTTTCCGCGCACCCGAACGCCGGCCTGCCGAACGAATTCGGCGAATACGATGAACTGCCGTCGCAGACCGCCAAAGTCATCGAAGAATTCGCCCAGAGCGGTTTTCTCAACATCGTCGGCGGCTGCTGCGGCACCACGCCGGGCCACATCGAAGCCATCGCCAAAGCCGTGGCCGGTTACGCGCCACGTCAGATTCCGGACATCCCCAAGGCCTGCCGCCTCTCGGGTCTGGAGCCGTTCACCATCGATCGCAGCTCGCTGTTCGTCAACGTCGGCGAGCGCACCAACATCACCGGTTCGGCAAAATTCGCCCGCCTGATCCGTGAAGACAACTACACCGAAGCCCTCGAAGTCGCTCTGCAGCAGGTCGAGGCCGGCGCGCAGATCATCGACATCAACATGGACGAGGGCATGCTCGATTCGAAGAAGGCCATGGTCACCTTCCTCAATCTGATCGCCGGCGAGCCGGATATCTCGCGCGTGCCAATCATGATCGACTCGTCGAAATGGGAAGTCATCGAAGCCGGCCTCAAATGCATTCAGGGCAAGGGCATCGTCAACTCGATCAGCATGAAAGAAGGCGTCGAGCAGTTCATCCATCACGCCAAGCTGTGCAAGCGCTACGGCGCTGCGGTGGTGGTGATGGCCTTCGACGAAGCCGGCCAGGCCGACACCGAAGCGCGCAAGAAAGAGATCTGCAAACGCTCCTACGACATTCTGGTCAATGAGGTCGGCTTCCCGCCGGAAGACATCATCTTCGACCCGAACATCTTCGCCGTCGCTACCGGCATCGAAGAGCACAACAACTACGCCGTCGATTTCATCAACGCCTGTGCCTACATCCGCGATGAGCTGCCGTATGCACTGAGCTCCGGCGGTGTGTCGAACGTATCGTTCTCGTTCCGAGGCAACAACCCGGTGCGTGAGGCGATTCACTCGGTGTTCCTGCTCTACGCCATCCGCGCCGGCCTGACCATGGGCATCGTCAACGCCGGTCAGCTGGAGATCTACGACCAGATCCCGGTCGAGCTGCGCGACGCCGTCGAAGACGTGATTCTCAACCGCACCCCGGATGGCACCGACGCCCTCCTAGCTATTGCCGACAAGTACAAAGGCGACGGCAGCGTCAAGGAAGCCGAGACTGAAGAGTGGCGCAACTGGGACGTCAACAAACGTCTGGAACACGCGCTGGTCAAGGGCATCACCACGCACATCGTCGAAGACACCGAAGAATCCCGGCAGTCGTTTGCGCGGCCGATCGAGGTGATCGAAGGCCCGTTGATGTCCGGCATGAACATCGTCGGCGACCTGTTCGGCGCCGGCAAAATGTTCCTCCCGCAAGTGGTGAAATCCGCGCGGGTGATGAAGCAGGCCGTGGCGCACCTGATCCCGTTCATCGAACTGGAAAAAGGCGACAAACCGGAAGCCAAGGGCAAGATCCTCATGGCTACGGTCAAGGGCGACGTGCACGACATCGGCAAGAACATCGTCGGCGTGGTGCTCGGTTGCAACGGCTATGACATCGTCGACCTCGGCGTGATGGTCCCGGCCGAGAAAATCCTGCAGGTTGCCAAAGAAGAAAAGTGCGACATCATCGGCCTCTCCGGCCTGATCACGCCGTCGCTGGACGAGATGGTCCACGTTGCCCGCGAAATGCAGCGTCAGGATTTCCATCTGCCACTGATGATCGGTGGCGCGACGACGTCGAAAGCGCACACCGCGGTGAAGATCGAACCGAAGTACAGCAACGATGCCGTGGTCTACGTGACCGACGCCTCGCGCGCCGTCGGCGTGGCGACGCAGTTGCTGTCCAAGGAATTGAAAGCCGGTTTCGTCGAGAAGACGCGCCTGGAATACATCGACGTGCGCGAGCGTACGTCCAACCGCAGCGCCCGCACCGAACGCCTGAGCTACGCCGCTGCCATCGCCAAGAAGCCGCAATTCGACTGGGCCAATTATCAGCCAGTGAAACCGACCTTCACTGGCAGCAAGGTGCTCGACAATATCGATTTGAAGGTGCTGGCCGAATACATCGACTGGACGCCGTTTTTCATCTCCTGGGACCTGGCCGGCAAGTTCCCGCGCATCCTCGAAGACGAAGTGGTCGGTGAAGCCGCCACTGCGCTGTACAAGGACGCCCAGGAAATGCTCGCCAAGCTGATCGACGAGAAGCTGATCAGCGCCCGTGCGGTGTTCGGTTTCTGGCCGGCCAATCAGGTCAACGAAGACGACATCGAGCTGTACGACGACAACGGCAAGCCGCTGGCCAAGCTGCATCACTTGCGTCAGCAGATCATCAAGACCGACGGCAAACCGAACTTCTGCCTCGCCGACTTCGTTGCGCCGAAGGACAGCGAAGTCACCGACTACGTCGGCGGCTTTATCACCACCGCCGGCATCGGCGCCGAAGAAGTGGCCAAGGCCTATCGAGATGCTGGTGACGACTACAACTCGATCATGGTCAAGGCCCTCGCCGACCGCTTGGCCGAAGCCTGCGCCGAATGGCTGCACCAGCAGGTGCGTAAAGAGCACTGGGGTTATGCGAAGGACGAGACCCTCGACAACGATGCGCTGATCAAAGAGCAATACCGTGGCATCCGCCCCGCCCCCGGCTACCCGGCCTGCCCGGATCACACCGAGAAAGCCGCGCTGTTCACCTTGCTTGATCCCGAAGCGGCTGAAATGCGTGCCGGACGCAGCGGCGTGTTCCTCACCGAGCATTACGCGATGTTCCCCGCCGCTGCGGTCAGTGGCTGGTACTTCGCCCATCCGCAGGCGCAGTACTTCGCCGTGGGCAAGATCGACAAGGATCAGGTGCAAAGCTACACCGCGCGCAAAGGCCAGGATCTGAGCGTGACTGAGCGCTGGCTGGCGCCGAACCTGGGTTACGACAGCTGATACACCGCCAGGGCCTGAGGCTCTCAGGCCCTGGCGGGCTCTATCGGTTTCAGGGTCGAGAAGGCCCAGGTTGCGGTGACGCTGGGCCCGTTTGTGCCTGGACCGCTGGCGTTTTTGCCAGTTCCGCGCGGGTCAGCTCCTTGAGCTTGAGAGTCCCGATTCGGTATTTCAGGGACGCGACGATGGCCCGGATTCCGGTGAGGTGCGGCCAGGCGGCTGCGACTCGCCAGCGACCTGCTGTAGCTCGTCGATCGCCCGACGCGTCAGTGCGACCAGTTTTTCCACGCGCAGCGTTTCCATCGCCTGGCCCAGGGCATCCAGTTCCAGGTCATATTGTCCGGCATCGATCTCAGCCCGCTCGAGGCGTCCGTCCAACGCTCCCCAGAGCTGAAAACGCTGATCATCGACCGATCCATTCAGATCGTTTATCTCCTGCGGATAGCGTTCTCGCAGATAGTCCGTCCAGTAATCGCGGGCCACCATGCTGATTGGCAGCGCGTCGGTCCGCTCTGCCGCAAGGATGGATTCACGGGTCTGCGTGAGCAAATCCCCGCTGAGGGGATCGAAATAGGACATGAAAACCGGCTGCCCGGGCAAATCCACACCGTCGCCCCAATTGCCAGTCAGCCCGATGCGGTACTGCAAGCGCACCTCGGCGCGGTCCAGTCTCTCAGCCGCGGCCGCGGCTTCAGCAAGGGTCTCGACCCGGTCCAGACGAAACATTTGCCGGGACAAACGCACCAGTGCCTGCCCCCTGAGTGCTGTTTGATCCGGCGCAATTTGGCGCAAAACGCGATCCGCCCAGACCCGGACCTCCATGTCGCTGAACGTCAGAATCCGCCCGTCAACGCAGGTGCCGTGGGTTTCAGCGCTGTGAAACAACAAATCTCGCAACGATGTATCGTCGTAGGCAGCTTGCATGACCTCCCACACTCTGCGCGTGAGATCAGCCCGCACGCGATTGAAATCCTTGGTATCGCGCAATAGCCGCAGCAGCTGGAAAAAACGTTCGTGGTTCGGTTCCTGTGCCAACCGCGTCCAGATCACGGTTCGTTGTTCTGCCACTGATGCGGAGGTGTCCTGGAGCCAAGGCGCAAGCGAGCGCGGTGCAATGTCAGTTGCCGGATCCAACAGTTCTTCGACAGGTGCTACGGCGGCGTGCACATCAAAATCAACGCCGCCCTCCTCCTCAGGGATCCCGACCGGCTCCTCCAAACCGATGCCGTCGTAAAATATCTGCCTGTTGATCATGTCGTCGATCCGTGCGCGCGATACACCCAACACGGGTCGCCCCGGACGCTCGCGCGAGTAGCGCCGCAGATCCTGCAACGCTGACAACGACAAACGTTCATTCGCGGACAAGTCGGTGCCCTCGAGCAGATTGCCGTGCCCACCGCTGAACAAGCCAACAGGCAACTCCTCGATCCGGTTGCCGCTCAGATTCAGCGTGTGCAGACGAGGCGCCATCAACACGCCGTCCGGCCATTCGCTCAACTGGTTGAAGCGTAAATCCAGGGTTTCGAGAGCGCCGAACGCCGGCGGGTGAAAAGCGCGGATCTCGTTGTAACCCAGATCCAGCGCGCGCAGTCGGCCGCTACCGAGCAATGGGTACAGGCTCGTCGCGCTGTGCAGATTGCAATACTGCATTTCCAGACGCTGCAGATGCCGCATGCGTTGCACCGGCGCGGGCAACGCCAGCAATTCATTGCCGCTGACAAACAAGGTTTCGAGGTTGGGAAAGGCCTGCAGGAAAGCGTCAGAGCCGCGCGTGGTGATACCGACGCGGGTCAAGTCCAGGCTCGTCACACCTGGCAACTGCACGTCCAGCTCCGGCAGGTCACCGGTTTGCCGCTCTGAAAATTCCAGCTCCAGCCGGGGCGTGCCTGGGCTTTCGCTGAGCCCATCGAGCCATGCGGCGCGGATGCGCCGTGCAGCGAAGGAGCGACTGCGCGCATTGATGAACACGCCTTCTCCAGTGACCTCGCGGGTATACAACCAGTCGTTCAAACGGCGGGTCAGCGCGTCGAACGTTTGATGCCACTCAGTGATTCGTGCGTCGATCTGCACGTCGCTGAGCGCCATCCTGCGCAGACTGTGCAAGCTGAGCCGAGCACGCTCGTCTGGAAAAATCTGCCGCAACCGCTGCAAATGCGCAGCCGCGCCGGTCTCGCCCGCCACCGCAGCGGATTGCGCAAGCGGCAACAGCTCGTCGATGAACGATGCGCCGGTTTCCGTTGGCGGAAATCGTTCCGGCACGGGTTCGGCTGCGAATCGCGCCAGCGTGCCGTGCGCCAGGCCCGTTTGCTGCTCAATACGCTGCAGCGCCATGTTCAACGCAGCTTCACCCTGCGGGCTGAACACGTTGCCGGCCAGGTTGGTTCTCATCAGCAAATCCGTGTGCGTCAACGCCCTCGGCGACACAGAGTCGATGCGGTTATCGCGCAAGTCCAGCCAGGACAATCGGCTCAGATCCTCGACACCAGCGGGCCAGACTTGCAGCCTCGTCGACCGCAGGCCTAATGCCTGCAACGCATTCAAGGCGCTGACATCGACATCCCCGAGCGGGTTATGACTCAAGTCCAGCGCCCTGAGGCGCTGCAAGCCATTGATCTGGCGCTGCACCACTGGGGTCATGGCAATCCGGTTATTGGCAGCATCGAGCTGTGCCAGACCTTCCAGTTCGGCTGCAGCAAAGGGCAGTTCCGTGAAGGTGTTGCCGCTGATCTGCAGGGTTTCGGTCCGGCTGAAGGCGCGGATGAAACGGCGGGCCGCTCGGGCGGAAACGTCCAGTCCTCCCAGGCGCAGCGTGCGCACATGGGCAAAACTGCCTGGCGGCAATACGGGCAATTGCACAACGCGTTCGGCCCCCGTTGGAGTGCTGAGTTCGAAGATGGTCACGCGGGACGGCAGGCCGTACCGCTGCCGTACGGCGCCTTGCCAACTGTTTCTAAGCGCATTGAAAATCTTGGCGTTGCTGCCTGTTGTCCATTGCGGGCTGAGCGCTGCGTAGCGAGTACCGTGCGGGGCTGGGGCATGGAATCGAGCAAAAATACTGTCATGCTCGGCGCGCAGCGCGGTGATCGCGGCCAGCCGTGCCTCGGGCGTAGCCGATGCGGCATCGAACGCCAGCGGCAACGGATCAATCAGCCCGGACGCGGCGAGCATGGAATCGAGTTCGGCCCGGCAGAACTCGCTGACCATCTGGTGCACATCGAGCAGATGCCCCAAGGGACCGGCGTAGTTGCTGACGTATTCATAAGCGCGCAGAAACGTGTCCGGAGTGACGCTCGACCAGTCCAGCGACAGACCGGCCCACAGGCGTTCCTGCCCGTGGTAGAGCGACGACGGCAGCGTCTCGATCAAGGTATGACTGAGGTCCAGACGCTGCAATTGCCCAAGCCGTTCGACCGACGCCGGCCATCGCCACAAAGCACGAGGCGCGTCGATGCGTAACGTGCGCAGCTGCCTGAGCCTTGAAAAATCGAGTCCATGCAAGGACGTTGAATCGGTACCCGAGTAGTCGATGCGCAGCGCTTCGAGCGAAGACAACGCTTCGAGCCGCTGCGCGAAGTTCTCCGCCAGTAACGGCGCGTCGGTGGCGAAGCGCAGGCGGGTCAGCTCAGGCATGCGGCCCACCGCTAAAGGCAGCGTGGTCAGTGATCCGTTCACCAGCGTCTGCTCGATCCCAAGGCCGGGCTCGCCAATCGACAGATCGGTGACCTGGGGGAACGCTGCCAGAAAACCCTCGGCATTGGCGTCGGTGAGGCCGCTGCCCGTCACCGACAATTCACGCACATGGTCAAACCTCGTGGTCAGCGCAGGCAGCGGCGCATCGCAGACCAATGACAGCTGCGCCACTTCCCGGGTCTGCGCCGCCAACGGCTCATTGCGCCAGGCCTCTCTGAGGGCCTGGGCCACTTGCGCACGGTGCGCTGCGGTCTGACTGCTCGAGGGGCCTGCCTGCCATCGGTCGAGGGTGGCATTGAGTGTTTCCCAATCCTTCAGTCGAGACTCCAGCTCATCGAAGATCTGCGCGTCGGTTCTGCCGCGTCGCCGAGCGAAAAACGCTTCGACCTGGCGCGGCTCCGGATACAAATGCTGCGCGCGGCTGCGCAGATGCGGATTCCAACTGGCGCCGCGTCCGCTGGCGTAATAACCGCTCAACCGGGCACTCACTCGCGTCGGAGGCTTGAACCACCTGGCTTGCGGCTCCAGTAACCGTGCAGCATCAAGACGATGCGCGTGGGCTGACCGGATGATGCTCTGTTGCAGTTCGCGGCCTGTGCGCACATCCGCCAGCCACAGCGCTGACCGGGTTTCATCAGGCAAGGCGGCCAACAGCGACCGGTAAAAACTGTCTTCCACCCGGGGCACTTGATCAAGCGCTTGGGCACGGGCATCGAAGGCCTGATAGAAAGGCCCGTTTTTCACCAGGTAGCGTTTAACCGGTGCGGTGATTTCGCCAATACCGTCGAGCAAAGCACCGGTTGTACTGCCGTCACGGATCTCCAGCCGCAAGGTTTGCGGCCATTGCGGCAATTGTTCCAGTGCATGCAATGCCAGGCGTCGGCTGTCTGCGGAGGCGAGGTTTTCGCCGTGCAAACCGGCGAATGCCCGAATCTGTCGGCCTTGGCGAGCGTACCAGCGGGCCTCTTCCAGCAGCTTCAAGGGCGAGCGTCGGGTCGCGTCCAGTCGGGCAAGCTCGGCGGCCGATGCGTGGTTGAGCACGTCTTGCGCGGCTTCGTCGCTGAGCCCCGGGCATTCGTGTTGCAGAATGCGCACCCGCCCACTCGCGGGCCCGTTGCGCCGGTAGAGACTGTCGAAGATGGCTGGCTGTCGGGTGTAGGCGTATTCGGTGAGTCTCGCAGTGAATTCATCTGGCCTCGCCGGACGCAATTGCGCGCCCCTGCTCCCCAGCAGATGAACAATTTCATTTTCCTCCAGCGCAGCGATGATTCGTGCCGGCAGTTCGCCGTTCAGCACTTGCTCGCGGCTGATCCGGATCGCCGGTTTGTGCTCAATCCCCGACAGCAGTTTTTGTGCGCCGTACTGGATGGATCTCGCCGCCTCCCCCACGCCCTCAACGATCTCCAGCACGCGGCCCGACGGCCAACGGGGCATTTCGGGGACCAGCGGCAGCGCGTACAGGTACTGCTCATCAATTGCCTGGGCACCGCGCAACTGCTCGATCATTTGTCTGGCTCCCTGATCGGCGGCAAACAAGCGCATGGCGTCACGCAGTTCGGCAGGCGGCGGTAAATGGTCCATGTGCATTTTGCGCAGCGTGTTGTCACTGATACCGCTGGTATCGGCCAGCATCAGCAGGGCGTCGTCGGAAAAACCGTCAGTCAGCGGCCCCATGCGGCGCAGCAAGTCCAGACGCCCCCAGGTCATGGGTTGTTCCAGTGCCAGACGCCAGCCACCGTGGCCGTTGTTGACCAGGACCGGCCGGTAGGCATCGGGATCGCTGGGATGTTTGAGCAGCCACTGCGCGGTCGTCTGATCCTGGACCTGCTCGTAGACCTTGCTGCCCTGGCGGATATACGTTTTGCCTTCGAACCAATACTGCGCCAGTGCGTTGGGTTCGCCCAAGGCGTCAAATGTGACGTCCTGTTCGTAACCACTGAAGTCGGGTTTCCACAGTCGGGTTTTACCGCTGGGCAAGGTCACCGGGTGCAGGTTCTCGATGACCGGTTCCGGCTTGACAGGCCTCAACCGGCTCAAACCTGCACCCGCAACGGCGGTGACCCCGATCAGTGCGAGGTTTTCGGCAACATCGACCAGATGGGCCTTGGCCGCGTGCTTGTCGCCGTCGCTCCATTCGACGACCCCCTCAACGGTTTCATACAACAATTGGCCAGCCATGATCACCATCATCGCTTCGCCGAGTACGGGGATGAACATCGACGCCACGTTCGCTGCCAGCAGACCGAACTGCAGCAGCGCAGCGAGTTTGGCGTCGCGCGCCTTGGCATCGACGTCTTCAGTGGGCACTGCGTGGCTGCGGGCATCATCGAACAGCTTGTCGCGGTGTTTTTCGTAGAGACAGTTCCAGAGGTCAGGGTTTGTGCCCTTGAAATAAGCGTTCGGGTCCGGAAACGGCGCGGCCGCCACGAAAGGATCGGTATCCGGAATCATTTGCGGATCCTTGTGCGGCGTCTCCCAAGGCCCTAGAGGCGTCACTGTTTGCCCTATCGTTCGCCATGCCGACCACAACCACTCGGACGCGGGATGGGCGGGCTTGATGAACCGGTTGAAATATTCAGCGCGCTTCCTATAAGGAAAGAACTGGCTGAAAAACGCCTGATAGGCCGTCGGCGCGGTGCTTTGCGGATGCTGTGGATCCCGAGCAGACAACAAGCGTTTCAGTGTGTCCTGCATTTGCGTGCCGGTGTAGCGCTTGAGCGGATGCTCGGGGTCGTTGGGCACGTAAAGAATTACTTCGTCATATGACGGATATCTGTCGTAAATCACAAAGACAACGCAGCCAACCAGTCTATGGCGCATCACGCCCAAATCCTGAAACGAGACTGTTTTGTTATCCAGTCTGGGGGTCCTGTTGCCCGCAAGAACGGAAAGAATCATCGCGTGATCCTGGCGGCGGATGTCCTTGGTCAACAACGCTTGTTCGGCCGCCGCGTGTAAAGCGCTCTTCTGAGCCAAGATGAACTGGCGGCGCAGCGCGGCTTCCGTCTTGGGGTCGGCTGGATGGAAAAACGAAGTCAGGTAGGCTTGATATTTCGCGCCAATGTCCAGCTCACGGCACAGACTGAGAAAGTTCCTGATCGAGACATTGACCGGGACTGCCTTGTAGTTACCGGGCGTGCCGGTTGCTACTGCGAAGGTTGAGCTTTTGTGAAAGGCGCCGTACTTGCATTCGTCACTTTCAAAGTTGTGCAGGGCTGCCTGCAGCATGGGCAGCGTCAGTACCTCGTGAGTGCCAACTTCCACGCGAGCAACAGTTACGAGAATCGGTCGCTTCAAACACAACAGCGTCTTGTCGACATCCACTTCCACCTGATAGCGGCTTTTCAGCGCCTCCAGCAGCAAAGGCCTGGCAAAGGCGTCAATGTCTTTGAACGATGACATGGTTTTATCCAGCTGCACCTGCGCCTGGAAGCTGTCTCTGAAGCGTTTGTGCAGCACGTCGCGTTGCGCGGGCGACGCGCTTTTGTACCAGTCGGGGGTTGCCTTGGTGGCCTGTTTGAACTCAGCTCTTCTGCGCGCGGGAGCATCAATCAACCATTGCGGTACCGACGCTTCCAGCAACGGCGCGTGCAGACTCTGCGTTGCCGCCGGTTTGATCAGGGGGGCCGCGCTTTTGGATACGAGGGAATCGGGGGACATACATCGCTCCTGTAAATGAAGCGACAGCACATCATCCGCACCGACCGGTGCGGCGGTACATAGTTATCGAGTCCAGACAGAGTTGTTACGACGTGTCTGAACGGTCGGGCGCAGAGTTGACTATGCTTGTAACGCACGATTTAGCGGAGAGGGATTTATGGACGATCCAGTCGACAACAAACCGCCGACCTTCTGGCAGATGCTGCACAGCGTCATGGCTGCAGCCTTCGGCGTACAGAGTGGCAAGAACCGGGAAAGGGATTTCGCCCACGGCAAGCCCAGCCATTTCGTGATACTGGGCGTTTTGTTCACAGCTGTTTTCGGTCTGACGCTGTTCGGAATCGTCAAACTGGTGCTGCATCTGGCCGGTGTTTGAGGCCAATATGAGAAATCCGGGCCTTGGCGAAGCGATCGAGCCTTGTCACTGGCGAACCACCGGCGACAGGCATGCGGTCAGACCCGGAATTTCACTCACTGGTGACTGACCCAGAAGACCGCTGTTCCTACAACGAGAATGATCAGGAACAAAATGGCCCATGCGTCGACGCTACTGTCGCTTTTCCTGGCTTTGGTCGGGTTGCTCATTGCATCGCCTCTTGTCGGTTTTATCGGTGATTGCACAAAGACTCGATCACAGTTAAGACGATGATTGTCCGCACGACAAATGTGGATTAGATGACCGGCATTCGCGTTAGGCGATTTGGTTCTTTACATATACTCAAACATCACTTTTGCGCATAACTGCAAACGGGTATATTGCCCCGGCTCCGTGACGGAGTGCGCGGCCGTGCGCGCAGAATTGCAGAGGCATCATCGGACTCCAGCAAGCGAAAACGCAGCGTTTTCCGAGTAGCCCAAGCCTGAGAACAGGACTTATATGTACGTATACGACGAGTACGATCAGCGGATCATCGAGGACCGCGTCAAGCAGTTCCGTGATCAGACCCGACGCTATCTGGCAGGTGAGCTGAGCGAAGAAGAATTCCGCCCCCTGCGCCTGCAAAATGGCCTGTACATCCAGCGCTTCGCGCCGATGTTGCGCGTGGCGGTGCCTTACGGCCAACTGACTTCGCGCCAGGTGCGCATGATGGCCAAAATCGCCCGTGACTACGACAAGGGCTACGCCCACATCAGTACGCGGCAGAACGTGCAGTTCAACTGGCCGGCGGTGGAAGACATCCCGGACATCCTCGCTGAACTTGCGACCGTGCAGATGCACGCTATCCAGACCAGCGGCAACTGCCTGCGCAACGTCACCACCGACCAGTTTGCCGGCGTCGCCGCCGATGAAGTGATCGATCCACGGCCATGGTGCGAAATCGTCCGCCAGTGGACCACGTTCCACCCGGAATTCGCTTACCTGCCGCGCAAATTCAAGATCGCCGTGAATGGCTCGACCAGCGACCGCGCAGCCATTGAAGTTCACGACATCGGTCTGGAACCGGTCTACAACGCCGCTGGCGAGCTGGGCTTCCGCGTGCTGGTCGGCGGCGGTCTCGGTCGTACGCCGGTGGTCGGCGCGTTCATCAATGAATTCCTGCCGTGGCAAGACCTGCTGAGCTACCTCGACGCCATCCTGCGTGTGTACAACCGCTACGGCCGTCGTGACAACAAATACAAGGCGCGGATCAAGATCCTCGTCAAGGCGCTCACGCCTGAAGTGTTCGCGCAGAAAGTCGACGCGGAAATGGAGCATCTGCGCGGTGGCCAGACCACGCTGACCGAGGCCGAACTGCATCGGGTTGCCAAGCACTTCGTCGATCCGGACTACAAGTCCCTCGACAACCAGACCGCACAACTGGCCGACCTGGATAAAGAACATCCGGGCTTCGCTCGCTGGCGCAGCCGCAATACCCTGGCGCACAAGAAGCCGGGCTATGTTGCTGTAACGCTGTCGTTGAAGCCGACCGGTGTTGCCCCCGGCGACATCACTGACAAGCAGCTCGACGCCGTTGCCGACCTGGCCGACCGCTACAGCTTCGGTCAACTGCGCACCTCCCACGAGCAGAACATCATTCTCGCCGATGTCGAGCAGAGTCAGTTGTTCGCCTTGTGGGGCGAGTTGCGCGAAGGCGGTTTCGCCACGCCGAACATCGGCCTGCTGACCGACATCATCTGCTGCCCGGGCGGCGATTTCTGCTCGCTGGCCAACGCCAAGTCGATCCCGATTGCCGAGTCGATCCAGCGTCGCTTCGATGACCTGGACTACCTGTTCGACATCGGTGAGCTGGACCTGAACATCTCCGGTTGCATGAACGCCTGCGGTCATCACCACGTTGGCCACATCGGCATTCTCGGCGTGGACAAGAAAGGCGAAGAGTTCTATCAGGTTTCTCTCGGCGGCAGCGCCAGCCGTGATGCGAGCCTGGGCAAGATCCTCGGCCCGTCCTTCGCCCAGGAAGCCATGCCTGACGTGATCTCGAAGCTGATCGATGTGTACGTTGAACAACGCACCGAAGACGAGCGCTTCATCGACACCTATCAGCGTATTGGCATCGACCTCTTCAAGGAACGCGTCTATGCAGCGAATCATTAAGAACAACGAAGTCGTCGACGAGACCTGGCACTTGCTGCCGAAGGATTTCAACATCGACGAGATCAGCAACTGCGACGATCTGATCGTTCCTCTGCAGTTGTGGCGCGAGCACAGCCGCATGCTCAAGGCCCGCGATGGCGGTCTGGGCGTGTGGCTGGATGCCGACGAAGAAGCCGAAGAAATCGGTGAAGACGTCAGTGAGTTTCAAGTGATCGCGCTTAACTTCCCGGCGTTCACCGATGGCCGCAGTTACTCCAATGCCCGTCTGCTGCGTGACCGTTATGGCTTCAAAGGCGAACTGCGCGCAATTGGCGATGTTCTACGGGACCAACTGTTCTACATGCATCGTTGCGGTTTCGACGCCTTCGCCATTCGCGCGGATAAAGACCCGTACGAAGCGCTGGAAGGTCTCAAGGACTTCTCGGTGACCTACCAGGCTGCCAGTGACGAACCGCTGCCGTTGTTCCGTCGGCGTTAAGCCTCAGGGCTTTGGGTGCGGACAGAAAAACGCCGGTCATTGACCGGCGTTTTTTTATGCCTGGTGTTTACCAGAAGCGTTGTTGGGTCAGGCGACTCCACCAGCTCAGCAGCACGCGGTCAACCGAGCCGCTGGCGGCCATGCCGATGCGTTCTTGCAGGCTTTTGCGCTCGGCGTAGTGCAGATGGTAGACCTCGGCCAGTTTGGCCTTTTGCGCCAGGTATTCATCGCTGGTCTTCAGTTCGTCCACCAGTTGGTTTTCCAGCGCAGCGATACCGAGCCACACCTCACCGGTGGCTACCTCGTCGATCGCCAGTTGCGGGCGATAACGGGCGACGAAGTTTTTGAACAAGCGATGGGTGATGTCGAGGTCTTCCTGAAACTTTTCGCGGCCCTTTTCGGTGTTTTCGCCAAACACGGTCAGGGTGCGTTTGTATTCACCGGCGGTCAGCACTTCGAAATCGATATCGTGCTTTTTCAACAGACGATTGACGTTAGGTAGCTGCGCGACTACGCCAATCGAACCGAGAATGGCGAACGGTGCGCTGATGATCTTGTCACCGATGCACGCCATCATGTAGCCGCCGCTGGCAGCAACCTTGTCGATGCACACGGTCAGTGGGACCCCGGCGTCGCGAATGCGCGCCAATTGTGATGACGCCAGACCGTAGCTGTGCACCATGCCGCCGCCACTTTCCAGACGCAGAACCACTTCGTCTTTCGGCGTGGCCAGGGTCAGCAGCGCGGTGATCTCGTGGCGCAGGCTCTCGGTGGCGGAAGCCTTGATATCGCCATCGAAGTCGAGCACGAATACCCGGGACTTGGTCTCAGGCTTGTTCTTCTGCTTCTTCGCACTTTTATCGGTTTTCGCTTCGCCCTTGCGTAAAGCCTTGAGCTGGTCCTTGTCGAGCAGCGTCTGCTCCAGGCGTTCACGCAGGCCCTTGTAGAAATCGTTGAGCTTGCTGACCTGCAACTGGCCCGCCGATTTGCGCCGGCCCTTGCTGCGTAACGCGGCGAAACTGGCCAGGACCACCAGAATGGCGATCACCAGCGTGACAGTCTTGGCCAGAAAGCTGGCGTATTCGGTGAAAAAATCCACAGAGACTCCTCAAAGCAATGCGTGAACATGTAATACACGCGGAATGGCTCCAGCATACCCATGCGCCGGCTCATCGGCCAGCCGTGAAACCTCTGGCAACACGCCTGTAACGGGCATTTCAAACAAGCGTATGTTTTTTCATTGACAGCCTTACGCCATCCTCATAACCTCGCCTGACCTTCAACGTACCGGGACGACGCGGACGTGGGCAGCATCTACTTGATACGACATGGCCAGGCCTCCTTTGGTGCAGACGATTACGACGTGCTGTCACCGACCGGCGTGCGTCAGGCAGAAATCCTCGGCCAGCACCTCGCCGATCTGGGCATCAGCTTTGATCGTTGCCTTGCCGGTGACCTGCGTCGTCAACAGCACACGGCCACCAGCGCACTCGAGCAACTCAGCGCCAGGGGCCTGCCAGTACCCGTTCTGGAAACCGATTCCGCCTTCAACGAATTCGACGCCGATGCAGTGATCCGCGCCCTGCTCCCCGCCATGCTGCCGGAAGAGCCGGAAGCCCTCGACATCCTGCGCAACGCCGCACAGAACCGTGGCGAATTCCAGCGCATCTTCGCCCTCATCGTCGAGCGCTGGCTTGCTGGCACCTACGACACACCGGGCCTGGAAAGCTGGCTGGGTTTCGTCGAGCGGGTTCAGGCCGGGCTGCACCGCATCCTCAATCTGGCGCAAAAGAACCAGAAAATCGCCGTGTTCACTTCCGGCGGCACCATCACTGCCCTGCTCCACCTGATTACGCAGATGCCTGCCAGACAGGCGTTTGAACTGAACTGGCAAATCGTCAACACCTCGCTCAACCAACTTAAGTTTCGTGGTCGCGAGGTGGCTCTGGCTTCCTTCAACAGTCACGCACACCTGCAACTGCTGAAGGCCCCGGAACTCATCACTTTTCGCTGAGTCCGGCTTACTGTGACCCTGGCTGTAACCACCCAGCTCCCATGACCAAGAAAGGATCGAACCATGACCTCCGTAGCTGATGCCGTAAAAGCAATGCAAGCCAAGTTCAACCCAGCCGCCGCTGCCGGTCTGGACCTGGTCTTCGGTTTCAACATCACCGACGAAGACAAGCAATACGCCCTGATCGTCAAAGACGGCACTTGCGACATCCAGGAAGGCGAAAACCCGGACGCCAACTGCACGCTGGTGCTGGACAGCCAGACTCTGAAAGACATCGTCAGCGGCGAAACCGACGGCATGCAAGCCTTCATGGGCGGCAAGCTGCGCGTTGAAGGCGACATGATGCTGTCGATGAAACTGTCCGAGCTGTTCCCTTCGTAAGAAGCAGCCTGGTTCAAACAAATCCCGTCCTTATGACGGGATTTGTTGTTCATGCAGGAGATCAGCGCAGGGCTCGGCTTCGCGCTCCGCTCGCGGAGGTACGATCAACCTTCCTGCAACAACCGCGTATCCAGCCCAAACCGCTCTTGCGAAACCATCCTGAACTGACCTTCCGCCAGATCGCAGCTCACCAGCAAATTCCACGAGTGTCGGGTGGCCACCGAAGGCACCAGAACAAATGGATGTTCAGCCAACAGTGCATCGGCAAACTTTCGCTGGTTGGGCGAGGTCTTGATCGGGGTGAGCCAATGCGGATTGGGCACATCTTCCGGCTGCACGATTCTGACGCTGGCGTCGTGGGTGATCTCAAAACAGGTCAACACATAGGGCTCCTGATCAAGCGCATCAAAACTGCCATGGGCGGCCACTTCCAGGATCGCCGTGGAGGGGTCGACCGACGCATAAACGACTCTGCGGCCGGGCGTATTCCAGCGGCCACCGTCCCGTTTTGACCCCAGGCCGCTGTCCCATGTCTCGCTGTACACCTCGCGATCCAGCCGCCAGGCGTACCAGCGATCATCCCAGGGCAAGGGGTTCATTGATAAACCCCGTATTTGATCTGGTTCAGATACTCCTCCACCATCCTGAAGCCCAGCGCATGTCCAACCAGATCGAGCGGCACATAACCGTAGAAGTAAGTAGCGCGTTGCTCCAGCCATGATTCGGCCTTGGCCTGACGCCCGAATACTTCGATGGCCAGCTCCAGCGCAGCGGCATATTGGTAGGCGATGACGCTCTGCGGCGTGTCCAGGCGCACCGACGCGCCTTCCTTGAGCAGACGTCGCACGGTTCTCACAGATTTGCCGGTGATACGTTTGACCATCTCTCCCTGTTGGTACAGCTCGGAGGTTGCGATCATGTTCACCACATCAAGCAGCTCAAATCCTTCGCTTGTGCAGCGCAGGATGAGCATCGGATCGTCGCCGGTATCCTGCCCACGCAACAGCAACTCCAGAGGTTTGCCCTCGAGCTTCCTCAAGCCCGTGAGCCGGGGCACTTTGGCGCTCGGCATGGCAACGTCCTCCGAGGGACACCTGGCGCGGTCGTCGCGCCAGTAATGGCGAGGCGAGTAAGCAGGCGTATGGCTTTCAATCAGTGGGATTCGCATAGTCCATCCTTTGTCGGGTCCAGAGCGATCTGTGCGCTCGATGACTTCAATGTCAGGACTGATGCTATAGACCCGGCGTCCGACGACCAACCTGAAAAAGTCGTCAGAAATATCCCCAAATCTGATCAAACCGCTCCTGTTTCCGTAGGACTCAAACGCAATTTTCAGCGGTTCAATCCGTTGTTGCTTTCAAGGTGGGGAGAGGGACTTTTGACTTACAATGCGCCCCACCTCCAGAAACCGGTTCCGCCCATGGACATCGACCTCGCCCGCACCTTCCTCGAAATCGTCCGCCACGGCAGTCTCGCCGCCGCTGCGCAGAAGCTGTTCGTCACGCAAACCGCGATCACCGCGCGGGTGCAGAAGCTCGAGAGCCAGTTGGGCAGCACGCTGTTCGTGCGCAATCGTGCCGGGGCGAAGTTGACGGCCAATGGCGAAGCGTTCGTGATTTATGCCAATCAATTGGTGCAGACCTGGGAAGCCGCCCGCCGCGACTTGCCGCTGCCCGAGGGGTATCACAACGTGCTGCACATCGGTGGCGAGGTCAGCCTGTGCAACCCGCTGATGCTCAGTTGGGCAGCGGAACTGCGCGAGAAAATCCCCGGCCACGCGCTGCGCATGGAAATCCGCGATGGCGAGAATCTGCTGCGTCAGCTCGAACTCGGTGTGCTCGATGCCGCGCTGGTTTATCAGCCGGAATACTGGCCGGGTCTGCAGGTCGAGCAAGTGCTGGAAGAAAAACTGATTCTGGTGCGCGCGCCCGAGCGTCCCGAACCATACGTCTACATCGACTGGGGACCGGACTTCCGCCGCCAGCACGACGCCGCCCTACCGGAAAAAGCCAAAGCCGCGCTGAGCTTCAACCTTGGCCCGCTGGCCCTGCAATACATCCTCGAACACGGCGGCAGCGGCTATTTCCGCACCCGGGTCGTGCGCACTTATCTGGAAACCGGCGCGCTGGAAGCCGTCACCAAAGCGCCGGAATTCGGCTACCCGACCTACCTGGTGTATTCGCGTGATCGCGACTCGGCAGTGCTGCAACAGGCCTTCGACCTGTTGCGCGAAGTGATCCGCACCGATGACGACTGGTCGCAACGCTGGAACCCGTTGAGCTGATCCAGCGCTTGCAGTCCTGAGCATGGCATTTGTGACCTCAAGGTTCGCCCTGCACAAGTCAGCGGATCGGCTAATCTGCCGGGTATAACAACAATACCTACAGGTGAAACGCATTGAGGCAGACCACCGAGGCATTCCGCAGCCGCTACCGTGCGGCCATTCATCCTTTGTACAACCCGTGGCTGCACGGCACGTTTGTCTTGCTGTTCGGGCTTCTGGCGGTGGCTGCTTTCTGGCGCACGGTGCATTCAGTGAGTTGGCTGGAATGGCTGACCGTGCCGTTGACCCTGCTGTTGTTCAACTTCGGCGTGTACATGGTCCATCGCCATTTGGGCCATCACAAAAAAACCTTCGCAAAGATGTTCTACGCGCGGCATGCCGGCGACCATCACAGCTTTTTCACCCCCGGTCACATGACCTACGACAGCGCGCGGGACTGGCGGGTGATTCTGTTTCCAGCCTGGCTCATCGTCATTCATACCCTGGTGATCACCCTGCCCCTGTGGTGGCTGTTCGCGCAGGTCAACGTCAATGTCGCCGGGCTGTTCGCCGGGTGCATGGTGCTTGGCTATCTGCTCTACGAAGTGTTCCATGCCTGCGAACATTTGCCGCCGCAAAATCCGTTGACCCGGTTGCCGTGGATCCGCCAGATGCGTCGTCTGCATGAACTGCATCACCGCCGCGAGCGCATGCAGGAGCGCAATTTCAACATCGTTCTGCCCTTGATGGACTACCTGTTCGGCACGCTGTACCTCGAGCCGGAACCCGCCCCTTTGAGTAATTCGCAAATGCCCATGACGCGCATGCAGCACCAGATCGATATCGCCGGCGAGCCGGTCGCCGTGCTGGCCTATGCCGCCAGCGTCAGTCACTGGCCGGACTGGCATCCCTCCTCATTGAAGATTGACGGTCCGCAAGGACCGCTGCATGCCGGCGCGCGGTTCGAAGAGGACATCCATGCCGGGGGACGGGCCGGCCATTTGCGTTGGGAGGTCACTGAATATCTGCCGGGTCGGCGTTGGTGCGCACGGGCGCAAAGTGATCAGGGCCTGTCGCTACAGCTGACTTACGAGTGTTCGGCGGAGGCTGGCGGCACGCGTTTCGTGCGCACACTGGAATATCGCTTTGACGGTTTGCTCATGCGTTTCGCCAATCGCCTGTTGCTCAAGCGTCGCATTGAACGCGAGTCTGCCGCGTCCATGCTTGCCCTGCGCGACACGACCGCGCAGTACATCGGCGCGGCGAGGGCCAGCGCGTGAAATTACGTTATGTGCTGTGCCTGCTGATCGCTCTGGTCATCGCCTTCTTGTTGTTGCTGCCGACCAAGGTCGAACCGGTGGCCTGGACACCGCCACCGGCGCCGTCATTGAAAGACGGCATCTACGCGGACAACCAGCGCCTGAAAGCCGTGGCAAAGGTCGGGCCGAGCGACATCGAAGGGCCTGAGGCGCTGCTGCTGGAAGACGAATTCCTCATCACCGGATTGCATGACGGCCGGCTGATCCGCAGCAGCCTCGACGGCACGCAGCGCAAGGTTCTCGCCGACACCGGCGGCCGCCCGCTGGGCCTGGCCCGTCATCCGAACGGCATGCTGGTGATTGCCGACGCGGTCAAAGGCTTGCTGTCGCTGGATGCGCAGGGCCGCGTGATTCCCTTGACCACCGAGGCCAACGGTGTGCCATTTGGCTTCACTGATGATGTAGCGGTCGACAAGTCCGGCCACTATGCCTATTTCAGCGATGCCTCGAGCCGCTGGGGCTACGGCCATGACGGCGAGGCAATCATCGAACACGGCGCCGATGGGCGCCTGCTGCGTTACGATTTTCAGAGCGGCAAGACCAGCGTGCTGCTCGACAAGCTGCAGTTCGCCAACGGCGTCGCCCTGGGCCCGGACGAAGCCTACCTGCTGGTGAACGAGACCGGCGCTTATCGCATCAGCCGCTACTGGCTGAGCGGGCCGAAGGCAGGCACTAATGATGTGTTCATCGACAACTTGCCGGGGCTGCCGGACAACCTCTCGTTCAATGGCAGCAATCGCTTTTGGGTAGCGTTGTACGCGCCGCGCAACGCGTTACTCGATGGCACGGCGCAGCACCCGTTCGTACGCAAGATGATCGTGAGGGCGTTGACGATTCTGCCCAAGCCTGTGGAGAAGCGCGGATTCGTGCTGGGGCTGGATCTGGACGGCAAGGTGATTGCCAGTCTGCAAGACGCGAGCGAAGGCAATTACTCGCCGATTACCACCGTGCGCGAGTATGGGCAGTGGTTGTACTTTGGATCGTTGAAGGCCACGCATATGGGGCGGATGGGGTTGGATTCGGCGCTGAAGTGAGCCTGAGGGATGTGCATGTAATGGACTTACGCATTCGCGAGCAGGCTCGCTCCCACAGGGGAAATGCCTTTCAATGTGGCAGCGAGCCTGCTCGCGAAAGCGGTCTGTCAGTTGCTGGACCGGTCGAACTTCTCCGGATCTTCATCTTCCGGCAGTTCTTTCACGGTTTTTTCCGGATGCGCAGTGGTATGCGCCGGGCTGTTCGGTTCAGGGCGGGTCGGAATCGGGTCGAAGCCGCCCTGCTCTTCACTGGGGAATTTCGGATCGTTCATGAGGCACCTCGCAACGAGTCGATGGTTTGCAGACTCTGCACATTGGAGGTGCCGTGGGTGGTCGCCGTTCCCTTCGGATGGCGACCACGGGTCAGGTAATTACTGACCGGTCAGCGGCTGCCCGGCCAACCGGGCGACGATCTGCTCCTTGACGATCACGCGCTTCTCTTTGAGCTTCTTCAATTCGTCGTCACTGGGGGCGTCTGACTGGGCGTTCTCGGCCTCGACCACTTCAGCATCCACCTCGAAATACTTGTTGAGCAGCGAATCCAGCTTCGGATCCTCGGAGCGCTTTTGCTCGATCTCATCCTTCTTGCAACCCAGGTCCTGATACAGATCATGTGAAACCGGCATGAAACACCTCCATCAAATTGATCGACAACCAGCGCGACCGATGCGCTGACTCTTTATCAGCATGGCCTTGCGCAACAGCTTCTGTCGACACCCTGTCAGACCAGCGGTTGCCGTTCGTCGCCCTGTCGTAAATGCGATAAAACCTTTGGCTGGTGCGCTCGCTCCATTGGATAACGCTCACAAAAACCTGCGTGGAGATACCCAATGGACGGATTCAACCTGCGTCATCTCGCTCTGGCTGTTGCACTGTCTGCCGGTATGGGCAGCGCCTTTGCCGCGACCGACAACGATTTTGTCGATAACGCCGCCGCCGGTGGCATCGCTGAAATCGAAACCAGTCGCCTGGCCTTGGAAAAAAGCCAGTCTGCTGACATCAAAGCCTTTGCCAACCAGATGATCACCGATCACAGCAAGGCCAACGACGAGCTGGCGGCGATTGCCAAAGCCAACGACATCGAGGTTCCGGACACCACTACCCTGGTCAAACAGGCCAAGGAAAAGATTCTCGACATGCGCGATGAATCCTTCGATGCGGCCTACGCTAACAACCAGGTCATGGCTCACCAGGAAACGATCGAGCTGTTCAAGAAACAGGCGAACACCGTGACCGATGACAAGACCAAAGGCGCTACGGAGCTGAAAGCGTTCGCGCAGAAAATGCTGCCAGCGCTGGAAAAACACTTGGCCCATGCCAAAGAGCTGCAAGCCAAACACCCGAGCAAGTAACCGCCCGGCAATAAAAAGGCCGCATCCTTCGATGCGGCCTTTTTGCGTTTCAGCGATCAACCGCCATCGGTATCGATATCGGCATCGGTGCTTTCGCCCGGTTCAGGACGGTCCGGGTCAGGCTTGAAGCCGGGGCTGAAGTCGTTGCTGTTGTCATTGTGATGCTGCTTCTGATCGACCTCGGCAGCCGCGCTGTCCGCCTGTCCTTCTTCAGCCGGCGCGGGGGCATTTTGCCCCGGTGTCTGCGGGTCGATGGCGGGGTCGTTGCGGTTAATTGACTCTGAGGACTGATTTTGCTGTTGCGGCGCTTGCTCGTTCATATCCACCTCATTCATAGTCCTGCCTCCTTCTTCCAGCACGACTGGAAAACGTCGGGCATGCAGATTCGAAGCCTGACGCCGCAGATTCGTTCAAAACATCGTTGCCTGCTGCCACGCCGACTAGAGTTAGCGGGCGTTCGACGCGACAGGCGGAAAAATTCGCCGCTGGGTGAACAACTATTTCAAGCGGCAAATGTCAGTCAATTCGCGCCGGTCATTTCGCTGAGCCGGCACCAATATGTAACGGAGCGACACGCACATGGCAGCACTGCAGAACAGCACAGTTGTAGCAATCAAGAACAACCAGGCTCAACTGTTGAGCGAATGGACCAAACGCCTCGAAGCCAGCGGCGCCACGCGCAATCTCAAGGAGCACGACCTCGCTCAGCAAACCCGCGACTTGCTGAGTTTGCTGCTGGCCGGTCTGGAAAACGGCAACGGCAGCAAGATTGCCGCTGCAGGCTGGGAAGACACCCGCCAGTTCCTGGAAAAGTTGTCGCAGAGCCGCGCCCTGCTCGGCCAGGATTCCCAGCAAACCGCCAGCTTCATCTTCGCCCTGAAGGGTCCGTTGTTTGCCCTGCTGCAAAACCATTATCAGGACCAGCCGGCACTGCTCGCCGAGCAACTGCTGGAAGTCTCCGAACTGCTCGACACGGTCGGCATGCACACCATCGGCACCTTCCAGAAATCCCGCGAGGCGGTAATCAAGCGTCAGCAGGAAGAGCTGTTGGAACTGTCGACCCCTGTGGTCAAGCTGTGGGACGGCGTCCTCGCTCTGCCAATGATCGGCACCCTCGACTCGCAGCGCACCCAAGTAGTGATGGAATCGTTGCTGCAACGCATCGTCGACACCGGTTCGGAAATCGCCATCATCGACATCACCGGCGTGCCGACCGTTGACACCCTGGTCGCTCAGCACTTGCTGAAAACCGTGACCGCGATTCGCCTGATGGGCGCCGACTGCATCATCAGTGGCGTGCGTCCGCAAATTGCGCAAACCATCGTGCACCTGGGTCTGGACCTGCAAGGTGTGGTGACCAAGGCCAATCTGGCCGACGCATTGAAACTGGCCCTGACTCGCCTGGGCATCAGCCTCGGCAAAGCGGTCTGAGCCGATGGAGCGTATTCCGATTCTTCAGATGGGCGATTTGCTGCTGGTGACCATTCAGGTCGACATGCACGACCAGCTCGCCATGACCCTGCAGGACGATCTATCCGAGCGTATCAGCCGGACCTCGGCGCGTGGCGTGCTGATCGACATCTCGGCGCTGGACATGGTCGACTCGTTCATCGGACGCATGATCGGCACGATTTCCGGTTTGTCGAAGATCATGGACGCCGAAACCGTGCTGGTCGGCATGCAACCGGCCGTGGCAATCACCCTTGTTGAGCTGGGCATGACCTTGCCGGGCGTGAGCACCGCGCTCAACGTCGAACGCGGAATGAAACTGCTGCAGGATCGAGTACGCCTGCAATGACCGTGCGCAGCAGCGGTACTCAATCCATCCTGATTGAACAGGACGTGGTGCTGGCCCGCCAGACCACGCGCAAGCTCGCCACCGAGTGCGGCATGCGCCTGATCGACCTGACCAAACTGGTCACCGCCGTCAGCGAGCTGGCACGCAACACCATGGTGTATGGCGGTGGCGGCGACATGGACTGGCAGATCCTCGAGGAAAACGGTCGGGTCGGCCTGCGCATTACCTTCCGCGACGAGGGCCCGGGCATTCCCGACATCAAACTGGCGATGACCGACGGCTGGACCTCCGGCAGCGGCCTCGGCCTGGGCCTGACCGGTGCCAAGCGCCTGGTCAATGAATTCGAACTCGACACTGAGCCCGGCAAAGGCACACGCATAACGATCACCCGATGGACATGAATATCGCTGGGTCGTTGACCCAGGTTTTGCCGATCGAGGACAACAGCCAGATCGGTCACGCTCGACGCACCGCGCAGAAACTCGCCGAGCAGCACGGCTTCGACGAAAACGATGCCGGGCGCGTGGCGCTGGTCGCGACCGAACTGGCGAGCAATGTGCTCAAGCATGCCCAGCGCGGAGAGTTTCACCTGCGTGTACTGGCGCGGCCGGGCAACGCTTTCGGCATTGAAATGCAGACGGTAGACCGGGCTCAGGGCTTTGATCTGGATGCCTGTCTGGCGGACGGTTTTTCCACGGGCGGCACGCAAGGCATTGGCCTGGGCGCGGTGTCGCGGCAGACCAACGTCTTCGACGTCTATGCCGACCACCGTGGCGCCGTGCTGCTGGCGCGGATCTTTGCGCGTAGCGATCGTCAGGCCGATGTCCGCTTCGGCGTCAGCCAGCATTCGTTGCATGCCGATCCAGCCTGCGGCGACGTCTGGCACCTGGCGTATGAAGGCGCGCGGATCAGCGCGCTGGTGGTGGATGGTCTCGGTCATGGCGAAGACGCCGAGCGCGCAGGCCTGGCCGGGGCACAAGCATTCGCCCGAGCGCCGTTTGCCGACCCCGTGGTGTTGATGGAAGACCTGCATCAGGAAATGCTCGGCACCCGCGGCGGCGCCGTGGCCTTCGCGCAATTCGACAGCCAGCGCGATGGCCTGACGTTCGCCGGTGTCGGTAATATCGGCGCCAGCCTACTCGACCCGGAAAAATCACGCGGGCTGGCCTCGCATCCCGGCATCGTCGGCGGCCAGTACCGTAAAGCCAAACCTTTTGACTATGCCCACGTGAACGGACATTTATTGATCATGTACAGCGACGGCTTACAGTCCCGTTGGAACCTCAAAGACTACCCCGGTCTGGTGCATCGCCATCCCGCCGTGATAGCCAGCGTCCTGCACCGCGATTTCTGTCGTGGCCGCGATGACGTGACGGTGCTGGTCGTTGACCTGGAGGCCACCCATGGCTGAATCGGCAACCTTGAGCCCTGCTGAACAGGCGGCGCTCATCGCACAGTTGCAACGTGAAAACACTGCCCTGCGCGAAGAACTCGATGAGACCAACCAAGGCGTACTGGCGCTATACGCTGAACTCGACAACCAGGCAGACGAGTTGCGTCAGGCCTCAGATCTGAAGAGCCGCTTCCTGTCGTACATGAGCCATGAATTCCGTACGCCGTTGGGCTCGATTCTGAGCATCAACAGTCTGCTCGCTGACGAACTCGACGGCCCGCTCAGCCCTGAACAGCACAAGCAGGTAGCCTTCGTCAGCACCGCTGCCCGCGAGCTCAGCGACATGGTTGACGATCTGCTCGATCTGGCCAAGATCGAAGCCGGGCGCATCAGCATTTCGCCGGCCTGGTTCGACATGTTCGACCTGTTTTCGGCGCTGCGCGGGATGTTCCGGCCAATCGTCGATGCTTCGGCGGTGGATCTGATCTTTGAAGAGCCGCTGGGCCTGCCGCGCCTGTATACCGATGACAAGAAACTCGGGCAGATCCTGCGCAACTTCATTTCCAACTCGCTGAAATTCACCACCCGTGGCGAAGTGCGCGTGTCGGCGCGACTGGAAGGTGAAGACAAGGTGCGCTTTGCCGTCAGCGACACCGGCATCGGCATCGCGGCCGAGTTGCATGACACGCTGTTCGAGGACTTCTCCCAAGTCGATTCGCCATTGCAGAAGCGTCTGCGCGGCACCGGTCTGGGCCTGTCACTGTGCAAGCGTTTCGCCGCCCTGCTTGGCGGTGAAGTCGGGGTAGACAGTACGCCGGGCGTGGGCTCGACGTTCTTTGTCATCATCCCGCTGGCGATCGCTCTGGAGAACGTCGATGAATCGTGACATCCGCCTGTTGATCGTCGATGACAACGTCGCCACCCGTTACGCCCTGCGCCGACGCCTGGAGCGCCATGGCTACACGGTGCTCGAAGCCGGCACCGGCAGCGACGGCCTGGCCCTGATCGAGAGCGAAGCCCTCGATGCGTTGATCCTCGACGTCAACCTGCCGGACATGAGCGGTTTCGACATCGTCCGCCTGTTGCGCGCCGACCCGCGCACCGCGCTGCTACCCGTCATTCATGTGTCGGCGGCGTCGATCCAGACCGGCGACATCATCACCGGCCTCAACGCCGGCGCCGATGCGTATCTGATTCACCCGGTCGACCCCGATGTGCTGCTGGCGACGCTGCGTACCCTGCTGCGGGTGCGCGACACGGAAAATGCCCTGCGCGAAAGCGAGGCGCGGTTTCGCGAGATTTTCGCCAACGTCTCGGCACCGATCGCAGTGCTCGATGCCAATCTGAAAGTGCATGAATGCAATCACGCCTTCGCCCAGTTGATCGTCGATAACCGCGACCCACAGGCGCTGCGTGAATGCTTCGCCGAAGATCAATGCTCGATCCTCGATGAACTGCGTCTGCGTCTGGTCGACGGCGAGCGCTGGAAAGGCACGCTGAACATGCGCGTGCAGGGTGAAATTCGCGAAACCGAATGGCAGATTTCGCCGTATCGCACGCCGGAACTGAGCCTGGTGTTCGTCGAGGACGTCACCGAACACCGTCGGCGCGAGCGTTCGCACCTCGCACGGCTGGATGACACCACCACGCAACTGGCCAAGGAAGTCGCGGAGCGTGTGCACGCTGAAGCGCAATTGCTGCAAGTGCAGAAAATGGATGCACTGGGCAAGCTCACCGGCGGCATCGCTCACGACTTCAACAACCTGCTGACCGGGATCATCACCAGTCTGGAGCTGATCCAGAAACGCGTGGCCGATGAACGTCTGGACAAGGTGCAGTTCTACACCGAGGCAGCGCTGAACTCAGCGATGAGCGCGGCCTCGCTGACCCATCGTCTGCTGGCATTTGCCCGTCAGCAGCCGCTCGATACACGGCCGGTGGACATCAACGAGCATGTTCGCTCGCTGGAAGAATTGCTGGTGCGCACCATCGGCGAGCGCATCACCCTCAAGCTGGAACTGACCAACAAACCGGCGATTGCGCTGGTCGATCCGGTGCAGCTGGAAAGCGCCGTGCTCAACCTGGTGATCAACGCCCGCGATGCCCTGCCCTCCGGCGGCAATATCTGGGTCAATACTTACGCCGCTTATTCCCACGGCGATCCGAATCTGGCCGATGGCGCGTACGTGGCGCTGTCGGTACGCGATGACGGCACCGGCATTGAACACAACGTGATCGACAAGGTGTTCGAGCCGTTCTTCACCACCAAGCCGCTGGGCCAGGGCACCGGGCTCGGCCTGTCGACGATTTACGGCTTCGCCCGTCAGTCCGGCGGTGACGCGCACATCCGCAGTGTCGCTCGGCGTGGCACCGAAGTGACCATCATGCTGCCCGGCACCAACGACCCGACCGGGGCCGACGCACCCGTGCCGATGCCTGACGCCAAAGGCAGTGGTGAGCATGTGCTGATCGTCGAAGACATGGCCACGGTGCGTTTGTTCGTCACCGAAGTGCTGGAAGATGCCGGCTATCGCTGCACGCAAGTGGCGGATATCGAATCGGCGCTGGAGCGCCTGCAGAACGACCCGTCCATCGACCTGCTGCTGACCGACGTAGGCTTGCCGCGCATGAGTGGCCGTGAGCTGGCGGATGTCGCCCGCGGCTGGAATGAAGGGCTGCCGATCCTGTTCATGACCGGCTACGCCGAAACCGCGCTCAACCGCCAGGTCTTCCTGGGTACAGGGATGGAAATGCTGGTCAAGCCGTTCCAGATCAGCGAACTGCTCGACAAAGTCCGCCGCACAATCGATGGCGCCTGAACTGGCGCCATAGCTGGCAAGCCAGCTCCCAAAAGGGGCATTAGTGTGCGCAGATTTTCGGCAACAACTTGAATTCCTGTGGGAGCTGGCTTGCCAGCGATGGCGGCCAGCAAGGCGCTGCAGTTATCGGCTCAAAGCCCGAGCCAGAAATGGCGCGGTCTTGCTCTTTTTGCTCGCGGCGACTTTTTGCGGTGTGCCGGCGGCGACAATTCTGCCGCCCTGATCACCGGCGCCGGGGCCGATGTCGATCACCCAGTCGCTCTGCGCCACTACACGCATTTCGTGCTCCACCACGATAACCGTGTGTCCCGCCGTCACCAGCGTATCGAGTTGTTCCAGCAACCGATCAACATCCCTCGGGTGCAATCCCGTGGTCGGCTCATCCAGCACATACAAGGTCGCGCCACGCTGACTGCGCTGCAATTCGGTGGCGAGTTTGATCCGCTGCGCCTCACCGCCGGACAATTCCGTGGCCGGTTGCCCGAGGCGCAGATAACCCAGACCAATATCGCGCAGCACTTCCAGCGAACGGCGGATTCCTGCCTGTTCGGCAAATACCGTCACCGCTTCATCGACTGTCAATTGCAGCACTTGGGCAATGCTCAATCCCTGCCAGAGGATCGCCAATGTCTGTGGGTTGTAGCGCGCGCCGTGGCAGGTCGGACATGGCGCATACACGCTGGGCATGAACAGCAGTTCCACACTGACAAAGCCCTCGCCCTCGCAAGTGGCGCAACGGCCCTTGGCGACGTTGAAGGAAAATTGCCCGGCGTCATACCCTGCCGCTTGCGCTTCGGGAGTCGCGGCGAACTGCTTGCGCACGTTATCGAACAATCCGGTGTAGGTCGCCAGATTGGAACGCGGTGTCCGGCCGATCGGTTTCTGGTCAACCTGCACCAGGCGCTTGATCGACTCCAGGCCGGCGCTGATCTGGCCGGTGCTGGGCGGCGGCGCGTCATCTTCCAGGCTCGGTTCTTCTGACTCGGCCTCGGCCACCGGACGGCCCAACTGTGCGCCGACCAGTTCCAGCAAGGCCTGACTGACCAGACTCGACTTGCCGGAGCCAGACACACCGGTCACCGAGGTGAAGCAGCCCAAGGGGAATTCGGCGCTGAGATTATTCAGGTTATTGCGCGTCACGCCGTCCAGTTTCAGCCACCCGCTCGGCTTGCGCGCGGTGCGCTCAGGGCGCTGGTTTTCGGCAAACAGATAAGCGCGAGTCTGCGAATCGGCAACATCAGCGAGTCCCGCAGGCGGACCGCTGTACAACACGCGCCCGCCCTTCTCGCCCGCTGCCGGGCCGACGTCGATCAACCAGTCGGCACGGCGCATGGTCTCGACATCGTGCTCGACCACAAACAAGGTGTTGCCGTCAGCCTTCAACCGTTGCAAGGCCTCGAACAGCGCCTCGCCATCCGCCGGGTGCAGACCGGCAGACGGTTCATCCAGCACATAGATAACGCCGAACAGCTGCGACCCCAACTGTGTGGCCAGGCGCAAACGCTGCAACTCGCCCGACGACAACGTCGGCGTACTGCGTTCCAGCGCCAGATAACCCAGGCCGAGATCGGTCAGCGTGCTGACGCGCTCCAGCAGATCTTCAGCAATGCGCTGCGCTGCCAGACGTTTCTCCAGCGACAGATTCGGCGTGTGGCGCACGTCCGGTGCGCTGGCATGACCGCTGGCGCCATGGGCGACCCGTTGCTGGCGGGCCTCGCGGGTTTGCGCATGACTTAGGGTGTCGCCGTTCTCTTCGGCCTGTTCCAGATAATTTGCCGCTGCTACAGGCCGCAGCACTTCGGCCACTTGCAGCAACGGCATCTGCGACAGCTCACCAATGTCGTAGCCGGCAAAGGTCACCGACAACGCCTCGCGCTTGAGCCGCTTGCCCTCGCACAATGGGCACGGACTGCCGCGCATGAATTGCGAAACACGCTTCTTCATCAGCGCACTTTGCGAGTGGGTGAAGGTGTGCAGGATGTAGCGCCGCGCGCCGGTGAAGGTGCCCTGATAACTCGGTTCCATCTTGCGTTTAAGGGCGACGCGGGTTTCTTCCGGGGTCAGCCCGGCGTACACCGGCACCGTCGGCGTCTCTTCCGTGAAGAGAATCCAGTCGCGCTGCTTTTTCGGCAATTTCTTCCACGCAATGTCGACGTCGATACCCATGGTCACGAGGATGTCGCGCAGGTTCTGCCCCTGCCACGCCAACGGCCAAGAGGCCACGGCGCGCTGGCGGATGGTCAGGTTGGGGTCCGGCACCATCAGCGCTTCGGTCACTTCATAGACGCGCCCCAATCCATGACACTCCGGGCAAGCACCCTGCGGTGTGTTCGGTGAAAAGTCCTCGGCATACAGCATCGGCTGTTCCGGCGGGTAACTGCCGGCACGGGAATACAGCATGCGGATCAGGCTCGACAGCGTCGTCACGCTGCCCACCGAGGAACGCGCGCTCGGCGTGCCACGCTGCTGTTGCAGGGCGACGGCGGGCGGCAGTCCTTCAATGGAGTCGACATCCGGCACGCCAACCTGATCGATCAGCCGCCGCGCGTACGGCGCCACCGATTCGAAATAACGCCGCTGGGCCTCGGCATACAGCGTGGAAAAGGCCAGCGATGACTTGCCCGAACCCGAGACGCCGGTGAACACCACCAGCGCATCACGTGGAATATCGACGTCGACATTCTTCAGGTTATGTTCGCGGGCGCCGCGCACACGGACCATGCCGGCGGGTGCTTTGGAATTGCGCTTGGAAGTCATCGACCTGCCTTGATTGGAAAACAGTGGCAGCGCTCGGCCTCAAGTACCGAGCACCTCGCAAATCATCTGCAGCAACGCTTGCGGGCTGTAAGGTTTGCCAAGCAGATGCGTATCGGGGCTGAGTTGGTGGTCGCGGGAAATGATGTCGCGGGTATGCCCGGAGGTGAACAGCACCGGCACCGGCGGCGTCTGCACCTTGGCCCATGCGGCCAGATCCGAACTCTTGATCAGGCCGGGCATGACCACATCGGTGAAGATCAGATCAATCTCGATGCCTTCCAGCAACATCTGCATGGCGACGTCGCCATTGCACGCGGTCATCACTCGATAGCCTTCTTCGCGCAGCAACTCCACCGCCGAAGCGCGCACTGCGTCGTTGTCCTCGACCACCAGAATGGTTTCGTGGCCACCGCCCTTGCGTTCGCCGATACTCGCGGTCTCTTCGCGGACCGGACGCAGGCTGCGCGGAAAATACAATTTCACCCGCGTGCCTTCGCCGAGCTTGCTGTCGATCTCGACGTGGCCGCCACTCTGTTTGACGAAGCCGAAGACCATGCTCAAGCCCAGCCCGGTGCCCTGCCCGTCGGCCTTAGTGGTGAAAAACGGTTCGAAGACCTGTTCCAGCATTTGTGGGGCAATGCCCACGCCGGTGTCGCTGACCGCCACGCGAACATACTCACCGGCCGCGATGCCCTTGCCGGCGCAGTATTCGCTGTCCAGGCAGACGTTGGCGGCGCTGAGGCCAATAACGCCCTCGCCCTTCATCGCGTCGCGGGCGTTGATGGCCAGATTGAGAATCGCGTTTTCCAACTGGTTACGGTCGACGTTGATATGCCACGGCTGCGGCGGCAGTTGCACGTCGATCTGAATGGTTTCGCCCAGGGCGCGTTGCAGCAGTTCGCCGACGCCTTCGAAAATCTGCTCGGGGTTGCACACGGCCGGTGACAGCGGTTGCCGCCGGGCAAAGGCGAGCAATTGCGAAGACAGTTTGGCACCGCGTTCGACTGCCGCCAGCGAAGCCCCGACCCGGCGCTGTACGTTGGCATTGTTCGGCTCATGCCGAGCGAGCAGATGCAGGTTGCCGGCGATCACTTGCAGCAGATTGTTGAAGTCGTGGGCGACGCCGCCGGTGAGGCCGCCGATGGCTTCGAGTTTCTGCGATTGACGCAATTGCTCTTCCGCAGCCAGTCGCGCATCCACTTCGGCGGCCACGCGCTGTTCGAGGTTGCGGGTGAATTTGAGCAGGGATTCTTCGGCGTTCTTGCGCTCATGAATATCGATCAGCACGCCGGGGAAACGAAACGGCTTGCCGTCTTCATCGAACTCGCAGGCACCACTGGCCAAGACCCACAGATACTGGCCGTCGCCACGCTGCACGCGGTATTCGGCGTTGTACGGTTCGCCAGTGCGCACGCAATGGGCAACCCGCTCCTGCACCCATCGATGATCCTCGGGATGGATGCGCGATTCGGCGATCTCTTGTTGCAGATCGCTCAGGTCCTGATCCGACGGATAGGAAAAGGTGCGGGCGAAACGTTCGTCAGCGGAGAAGCGATTGTTCTTGATGTCCCAGACAAACGAGCCCAGCAGTGCGCCGGCATTCAAGGCCAGACGCACGCGTTCGTTGTCGGCGCGATAAGCATCTTCCGCCGCCTGGCGCAGGCGCTCGGAATGCACCAGTTCGGTGGTCTCGACGACCATCGCCATGACGCCGCCGGGCACGCCTTCATCGTTGGCCACCGGGCTGTAATACAAATCCATCCAGACATCTTCGGGGACGCCGTCGCGCAGCAATACCAGCTCTTTGTTGCGATAGGACAAGGTGCCACCGGCCAGGCAGGTGTCGACGACGTGACGGTTGAATTCGGCGACTTCCGGCCAGCCCAGCTCAACCGGGACGCCGAGCAGATAGGGATGGCGGCCCCCCGCGAATTCGGAATAGGCGTCGTTGTAGATCATGTAACCGGCGTGGCCCCACAGCATCACCATGGGCAACGGCGAAGCCAGCATCAGTTGCACGGTGTTGCACAGGCTGGCCGGCCATTCGGCGAGCGCGCCAAGTTCGGTGTGGCTCCAGTCGAACGCACGGATGCGCTCGGCCATTTCGCCTTTCCAGCCTTCACAGCCGTGGCTTTCGGATAAAAACTGCATCGCCTGACTCAGTGTCCTTTTTTGCGGTTTTCCGATCTATCGCAACGCTACAACGACGCGACGCCCGTGTGTTTCGAGGCTGTGAAAACGCATTGGTTTCATTGGAGATATAGCGATTTCCAACGCGAGCCGATTCAGACGCCAATCAGGTGTTTGAGCGGGTGATAGCCGGTTTTCATTTTTGCAGCAACGTCAAGAATCGCTTTCTCGATTCCGTTGAGGTGCGTGCAGGTCAGCTCGATCGCGGCGCTCTGATTGCCGGCCTCGATGTACTCGAGCAGGCGCAGGTGTTCATCGTCGCGGCAGGCCTGGTGACTGTCGTCGTCGAGCGCGGCGGCATACAGCGAGGCGCGCGAGATCAGTTTCTGGAACCAGTCGAGCAGCACCGGATTGTTCAGGCTGCGCGCCAGTTTGAGGTGGAATTCGCCAAGCAAGTGGATCAGCCGTTCATGGTCGCCGGCTGCATGGGCGGCGTCTTCCAGCAGCAAGTGCTCGCGCAGGTCCTGCAGGGCAACGGTGTCCTTGCGTCGGCACAGTTCGGTGACGATGCCGATTTCGATCAGCCGCCGGGTTTCGAACAGCGAACGCAGCTCTGCGTCACTGGGCAAAGAAACCGACGCGCCTTTGTTAGGCTCGGTCGTCACCAGGCCATCGGCCTCCAATTGCTTGAGCGCAGCCCGCACCGAGGTGCGGCTGACATTGAACAGCTCGGCCAGCGAGGCCTCGCCCAGCTTCATGCCGGGACGCAACGAACGCTTGCTGATCGCCGCGTAAACCCCTTGGTAGACGCGGTCGACCGTGGTTTCCAGTTTCTTTTCGGTCATTCGAACACTCCTTCGGCGTCGGGCAATTCATCCTGGCAATGGCTGGCCATGGAGATTGATCGGATTCCCGTCCCCGTGTGAAGCGCAGAATATCTGCCTTCGGTCCAAAGGTGCAGCCTTTTGATTTATCTCGATTTTGAATAAGCAGCCAAAACCTGTGGGAGCGAGCCTGCTCGCGAAGGCGTCGGTACATTCAACATCTGCATTGCCTGAACCACCGCTTTCGCGAGCAAGCTCGCTCCCACAATGGATCGGGGGCAAATCAACGATCTTCAGCGCAACCCAAATACCTGTGGGAGCGAGCCTGCTCGCGAAGGCGTCGGTACATTCAACATCGTCATCGCCTGGCCCACCGCTTTCGCGAGCAGGCTCGCTCCCACAATGGATCGGGGCAAATCAACGAGCTTCAGCGCAGCCAAAATCCCTGTGGGAGCGAGCTTGCTCGCGAAGGCGGCGGCACATTCAACATCGTCATTGCCTGACACTGCGCTTTCGCGAGCAGGCTCGCTCCCACACTGATCCGGGGCCGATCAACCATCTTCATCGCAACCAAACCCCCTGTGGGAGCGAGCTTGCTCGCGAAGGCGGCGGCACAGTCAACATCGTCATCGCCTGACAGTCCGCTTTCGCGAGCAAGCTCGCTCCCACACTGATCCGGGGCCGATCAACTATCTTCATCGCAACCAAAATCTCTGTGGGAGCGAGCCTGCTCGCGAAGGCGCTGGCACAGTCAACATCGTCATCGCCTGACACTGCGCTTTCGCGAGCAGGCTCGCTGCCACACTGATACGGGGCAGATCGACCATCTTCATCGCAACCAAAATCCCTGTGGGAGCGAGCTTGCTCGCGAAGGCGGCGGCACATTCAACATCGTCATTGCCTGACACTGCGCTTTCGCGAGCAGGCTCGCTCCCACACTGATCCGGGGCCGATCAACCATCTTCATCGCAACCAAACCCCCTGTGGGAGCGAGCTTGCTCGCGAAGGCGGCGGCACAGTCAACATCGTCATCGCCTGGCCCACCGCTTGCGCGAGCAGACTCACTCTCACATGGAATCAGTGGAAATCCCGGCTCTGCACGTGAATGCCATTAAGCAGCGGGCTCAGGTCGCTCATGCGCCCGGCGATCAGGTGGCGCACATCGCCTTCGCGTTCCCAGCGGCCGTCGACCTTGAGCAATTGCGAACCCACCAGCACCTGTCGCTGACGCTCGGCGAGGTCACGCCAGACCACCACGTTGACGTTGCCGAACTCGTCTTCCAGCGTCACGAACGTCACGCCGCTGGCCGTACCGGGGCGCTGTCGGCCGGTGACCAGGCCGGCCACGCTGACCGGCCGGCCATGCTCGATATCCATCAATTCCTGCGAGCTGCGGCAGCGCCGGGCCTGCAACTCGCCACGCAACAAGGCCAATGGATGTGGCCCCAGCGTCGTCCCCACCGTGGCGTAATCAGCGTGCAGGTCTTCGCCAACGCTGGGTTTGGGCAGGACGATTTTGACTTCTTCCTCGTTGGGCAGGCCGGCGAACAGGCCGAGTTGTTTCTGTACCCCGGCCACTTCCCAACGCGCGCGATGGCGATGCCCGGCCAGACCGCGCAAAGCGCCGGAGTCAGCCAGCAGGGCCTGCGCACGACTGTCGAGAGCGGCGCGCTCACCCAGGTCAGCGACATCGGCAAAGGCTCCGTGTCGGCGCGCGGCTTCGATGCGCCGCGCATCTTCTTCGCGAAAACCCTTGATCATGCGCAGGCCCATGCGAATCACCGGCTGCCCGGCACTCAGCGGTTCGAGGCTGCAATCCCAGTCGCTGGCGCGCACGTCCACCGGACGGATCTGTAACTGGTGCCGGCGCGCGTCCTGCAGAATCTGGTCAGGGCTGTAGAAACCCATCGGCCAACTATTGATCAGCGCACAGGCGAACGCCGCCGGCTCGTGGCACTTGAGCCAGCAACTGGCGTAGGTCAGCAAAGCAAAACTGGCGGCATGGGATTCGGGGAAGCCGTAACTGCCGAACCCCTTGATCTGCTCGAAGATCTGCGCGGCAAATTCCGGCGTGTAGCCATTCTTTTTCATGCCGGCGGCAAGACGTTCCTTGTGCGGCTCCAGTCCGCCATGGCGTTTCCACGCCGCCATGGAACGGCGCAACTGATCGGCCTCCCCGGGGCTATAGTCGGCAGCGACGATGGCGATCTGCATGACCTGTTCCTGGAACAACGGCACGCCCAGAGTTCTTTCCAGCACGACTTTGAGCGCCGGCGATGGATAGGTTTCCGCCTCTTCGTTATTGCGTCGGCGCAGATACGGATGAACCATGCCGCCTTGAATCGGCCCGGGCCGGACGATCGCCACTTCAATCACCAGATCGTAGAAAGTCTTTGGCTTCAGGCGCGGCAGCATCGACATCTGCGCCCGAGACTCGATCTGGAACACGCCGACGGTATCGGCGCGGCTGATCATTTCGTAGGTCGGTTTGTCTTCGGGCGGGATTGTCGCGAGTGTCAGGTTCAGATCACGATGCCGGCGCAGCAGGTCGAAGCAGCGGCGAATCGCACTGAGCATGCCCAAGGCGAGAATATCCACCTTGAGCAGGCCGACCGCATCGAGATCGTCCTTGTCCCACTGAATGATGGTGCGGTCGGCCATTGCCGCGTTTTCGACCGGCACCAAGGTGTCCAGCGGCTGCTCGGAAATCACAAAACCGCCGGGATGCTGCGACAGGTGCCGGGGGAAGCCGATCAGTTGCCCGGTCAGGCTCAATACCCGGCGCAGCACCGGGCTGTCCGGATCGAAGCCACCTTCGCGCAAGCGTTCCAGCGGCGGCGTTTCATCACTCCAGCGCCCGCAGCAGTCGGCCAGCGCGTTGATCTGATCCGGCGGCAGGCCGAGAGCCTTGGCCACATCGCGCACGGCGCCGGTGGCGTGATAGGTGCTGACCACCGCCGTCAACGCCGCACGCCGCCGGCCGTAACGGTTGAACACGTATTGCAAGACTTCCTCGCGCCGCTCGTGCTCGAAATCAACATCGATGTCCGGCGGCTCATTGCGTTCCTTGGACATGAAGCGTTCGAACAATAGCGTGGTGCGGTCCGGGTCGATCTCGGTGATGCCCAAGGCAAAACACACCGCCGAGTTGGCTGCCGAACCACGGCCCTGACAGAGGATTTTCTGTGTGCGGGCAAAGCGCACCACGTCATGCACGGTGAGGAAGTAGCTTTCGTAGCCGAGTTCGGCGATCAATTGCAGCTCGTCATCGATCTGCTTGAGCACCTTGGCCTGAGGCCCTTTCGGCCAGCGCCAGGCAATGCCCTCCTCGGTCAGATGGCGCAACCAGGAACTGGCACTGTGACCAGCAGGCACCAGCTCTTTCGGGTACTGATAGCGCAGCTCGCTCAGATCGAAGGTGCAGCGTCTGGCCAGTTTTAGCGACGCTTCGAGCAAGTCCGGCGGATACAGGGCGCGCAGCTCATCGAGGCAACGCAAATGCCGCTCGCCGTTGGGATGCAGGCGCAAACCCGCTTCGGCCACGGGGACGTGATGACGGATCGCGGTCATGGTGTCCTGCAAGGCACGGCGCCCCCGGGCGTGCATGTGCACATCGCCGCTGGCCACGGCTGGAATCTGCAACTCAGCCGCCAGAGCCAACAATGCCGCCAGGCGCTGCTGATCGTTCTGCCCGCGATGCAGTTGCACCGTGAGCCACAGGCGGTCGCCGAAGGTTTGTTTCAGCCAGCGCCCCTCTTCCCGGTCATCCACTGAATCCGGCACCCACAACACCAGCAAACCCGGCAGCGCTTCGGCGAAGTCTTCACGCAGGATTTGATACTGGCCTTTCTGTGTTCGGCGCCGGGCCTGGGTGATCAAGCCGCACAAGGCCTGATAACCAGCAAGGTTTTCCACCAGCAGCACCAGTTTCGGGCCGTTGTCGATGCGTATCTCGCTGCCGATGATCAACGGCAACTCAACGGACTTCGCCGCTTGCCAGGCACGGACGATTCCGGCCAGGGTACATTCGTCGGAGATCGCCAGCGCCTGATAGCCGTGCTTTTTCGCCCGTTGGAACAGCTCCAGCGCGCTCGAGGCTCCGCGCTGGAAACTGAAGTTCGACAGGCAATGCAGTTCGGCGTAATCGGCACTCATGCGAACCAGCCCTGCAGCCACAACGGACCGGCCTCACCCACGGCGCGCCAGGCCCAGCCTTGCTGACCGGCGCGGTTCTGGATCAGGTAATAATCACGCCGCACGTCACCGCCGTCCCACCAGCCGGATTCAATACGCTCCGGCCCCATGAGAATCCGCGCCGAGCCTTCCGGCACGCTTTGTGGTTCGTTGAGCAGCCAGCCCGGCCGCTGGACGTTGGGCAAACCGCTGCAAAGCTGTTTATCGGCAGCGTTCTGCCACGCGTACTCGGGGCGATGATCGGCCTGAAAGCGCAGCCCTTGCACAGCGTCATCACCCAACCGTGCGCGCAGGCGTTCGCGCAGTTGCTCCCAGGGCAAGGTTTGCTGCGGGCGGTCGTCGAACAGTTCCTGATACTGCGGAACGAAACTCGGCAGGTCTTCGGCGCGCAAGCGAAAACCACGCACCGGCGCCTCGACCTGGATTTGTTCCAGTCGCCCGCGTGCCAACTCAAAGAGCATCGCCGCATCACGCTCGGCACTGAGCAGGCCGACCTTGATCTCCGTATCCGGCAGCCCGGCGTGTTCCAGAAGCAAATCGAAACGCTGCACTCCACTGTCACGCCCGCAAAGGAACGCTGACAGGTCGCCGGTCAGACGCCGTAACGGGAACAACAAGGCCTGATGGGACTGCACGTCGTAATTCAGTTCGATGCGGATATCGAAACGGTCGGGCGGCAGATAGAACGCCAGCGCCAGAGGGCGTGCGCCGAACAGGGTGTCGAGGTGTTTGAGCATTTGTGCTTCGAAACGTCGGGCCAGTGCCTGGCGTGGCAGGCTTTGCACCTGACTGAGATTGCGCAGGCCCATGCGCGACAATGCGGTGGCGACATTCGGCTCCAGCCCGACACGATCAACCGGCAATTGCCCGAGATGATGCTGCAAGGCCTCGCCGTCCGGCACCACCAAACCATCGTAGGCGTTGGCCAGCACTCGCGCGGCCACCGGGTTCGGCGCGGCGACGATGCGGTGACGAAAGCCCAGGTCTTTCAACTCCTGGCGCAGGCGAGCTTCGAATTGCGGCCAGGTACCGAACAGGCCCAGGCTCGATTCGATCTCGAAGACCACGGTGCGCGGGTAATGCACGCTGACTTGCGCGCTGAAACGATAGGCCCACGCGGCGAGAAACTGTTGCCAGTGCGCAACCTCGGCCACCTCATAATCGGCGGTGGCAAAGCCTTTGCTCATGGCTTGCGCGGCGGTCATCGACATGCCGGGGCGCAGGCCCAGTTTGCGCGCCGCCGGATTCACCGCTTGCAGCACCCGGCGCTGGGCCGGGCCACTAAGCAGGACCAGCGGCTCCTCAGGGTCGGGCCGCTGACGCAGCACGGCATCGAGGGCCAATTGCGGAAAAAGGATGCATACCCAGCGCATGACGATCAGTGCCCCACGGCAAAGGCAATCGGCGTCGCACGCGCCAGCCCGCCACGGCACTTGAGCACGCGTAGCTGCGCCGGTTTGGCATCGATGGCTATGCGTAACGCTGCCGGTGACGGGTTGACCGCTTCGCTCAACGGGCGCCAGGCGAAGGCCAGGGTCTGGCCGGTTTCCGCCGCCACCTGCAAACGCCGCAAGGCTCGGTCATCGGCCTTGTTCGGCCAGCACAGCACCGCGCCGCAACTGCCAGAACGCAGGCATTGCTCCGCCGCCCACAAGGCATCGCGCTCGCTGGCCTGAATCACCGACAACTGGCGCAGATCAACCCCGGCATTGGCCCACGCTTGTGGGTACGGCAAGAACGGCGGCGCCACCAGAACGATGCGCTCACCCGCCGCCGACAACCGCGCCAGGGTTGGCCAGACCAGCTGCAGCTCGCCGACACCGGGGCCGGGCAAGAGAATTTCGCTCAGCGCCGCTTCCGGCCAGCCGCCGCTGGGCAGGGCCGCGTCCAATGCCGCATGCCCGGTCGGCTGCGGGCTCGCCGCGGGTGGCGCTGGCCGGCCGCGCCAGACCTGGCCGCCATTGAACAGCGTATCCAGTGCAACGACGGCGCCCATCAGCCTTGCCTCACCAGACCACAGAACACGCCTTCGATGGCCAGATCCTGATCATCACGCACGACAATCGGCTTGTACGCCGGGTTGCGCGGCAGCAGGCGCACCTCTTCACCCACCCGTTCGAAGCGTTTGATGGTGACTTCACCGCCCAGACGCGCAACGACTATCTGGCCGTTGAGCGCCTCGGGATTGCGTCGCACCCCGACCAGATCGCCGTCGAGGATGCCGTCTTCGATCATCGAGTCACCCTGTACCCGCAGCATGTAATCCGGGGTGCGGGAGAACAGCGCCGGGTCGAGCAGCAAACGGTTATGGATGTCGGCATCGGCGCCAATCGGTGCGCCGGCGGCCACGCGACCGAGTACGGGGATTTCCAGCAGCTCCGGACGCGGCGGCTGGCCAAGCAGGCGAATGCCCCGGGCCTGATGGGGATTGACCTCGATGAAACCGGCTTCGGTGAGCGCCAGCACATGCTTGCGCGCCACGCTGCGCGAGGCGAAACCAAAAGCCTCGCTGATTTCAGCGAGGCTTGGGGACTGACCGTGCTCGGCGATGCGATCGCGGATAAACGTCAGAATGGCGGTACGGCGGGGAGTCAGGTTTGTCATGGAGTACATTTGTACTCCTGTAGGAATTTCCTGACAAGAACCGCCAGTCGGCGCAAGCCGACGCAGGCAGCTGCCGAAGGCTGCGATCTGATCGTTCCCACGCTCTGCGTGGGAATGCCTCAAGGGACGCTCCGCGTCCAGTGACGCGGAGCGTCACGGGCTGCATTCCCACGCGGAGCGTGGGAACGATCATCGGGTAAGGTCAGGAAGCCAGTTGCGCCAGGTACGCCCACGGGTAAATCCCGCGTTGATGCCCGTCGCTGAACACCAGTTGCACGCCATACCCCTGCGGGTTGACCTCGATCAGGCGCACGCGCTCATCAACCAGCGGCGTGACGCCGCGCAGGCGAAACGCGCGGCATTGCGAGCACGGGCATTGCTGGCGCAGATCGGCATGCTTGAGCAGTGATTCACGCCCGTCCGGCCAACTCAGGCGTAACGTGCGCTCACTTTGCGAGTTGCCCACCGACAGCGGGTTCATTGCAACTGACTCAACGCGATGCGTACGGCTTTGCGCACTTCCGGGTCGCCGTCGTCCTGCGCCGCCTGCAACGCGGCCACGGCGCCGCGATCGTTCAATTCACCGAGGGCCAGCGCAGCTTCCTTGCGCAGGTTGCTGATGCGGTGGCCGAGGGTTTCGATCAGCGCGTCCAGGGCCGGGACGAAGCGCAAGCGACCGAGACTGCGGGTGGCGCGCAGGCGCACCTGCCAGTAATCATCGCTCAGCGCATCGACCAAGGCCGGGCCGGCGTTGCTGTGACCGACCTTGCCCAGCGTGGTCGCAGCTTCTTCGCGCACTTGCCAGGCAGGGTCGCGCAACGCCTGGCGCAACGCCGGCAGCACTTCGGCGTCGCTGGCCAGACCGAGCGCGCCGGTGGCGGCGCGGCGCACCTCGGTGTCCGGGTCGTCGCTGGCCAGGCGCGCCAGGGCTGGCAGCGCGTCGAGCTGTTTGAGCCAGCCGAGCACACCGACCGCTTCGCGACGGACATTGGCATCAGCATCCTCCAACGCTGCGACGGCAGCCGGCGCGGCCTCGGCGAAGCGCAATTCGCGTAACGCCCGAAAGGCGGCGATGCGCACACTGACATCGGCATGGACGGTCCACGGCAGAATCACCCGCCCCCCCGCTGCCGTCTTGAGCAGGCTCAGGCTTTGCGCCGCCGCCGATTGCACAGCGGGCGACGGATCCGTCAGCGCCTCGCACAAGGCTTGCACAACCGCTTCGTCCTCCCACGCTTCGAGCAATCGCGCGGCTTCAGCGCGGACGTCCTCGGCGGGATCCTGCCGCAGCCGATCGACCAGCCAGAGCAAGCCATCCGGCTCCTCCAGATCGGCCAGATCAATCAGGGCAATGCGCCGTACGCCAGCGTCTTCAGCCGTCAGGCGCGGTTGCAGGGCGAGGATGTCTTCGTTGTCGGTTACAGCAAAAATAGAGGTCATAAGGCAAATCGCGGCAAAGGGTTTTCAGGAGGCAGGCCGAGCGGATTGAGGCGCGGCAGCGGTCGGTCGTTGTCGTGGCGCAGCAGGTCGAGGCAGTGGCGTTTGAGGCGAGCGAATTCCGGGCTGGTCACTAGTTCGCTGGTACGCGGGCGAGGGAAATCCAGACGCAGGTCTTCAATGATCCGCCCCGGTCGCGCGCTCATCACCAGCAAGCGATCAGCGAGAAACAGCGCCTCGTCAATGTCATGGGTGACGAAAACCACGGTGGTGCGGATGCGCGTCCAGATGTCCAGCAGCAATTCCTGCATGTTCAAGCGGGTCAGCGCATCCAGCGCGCCGAACGGCTCGTCCATCAGCAACAGGCGCGGGCGATTGACCAGCACCCGGGCGATCTCCACCCGCTGCTGCATGCCTCCGGAGAGTTGATCTGGCCAGCGCTCGGCAAAGCCTTCAAGGCCGACCAGTTTGAGGATTTCATCAGCCTCACGATGCCGCTCAGCCTTGCCGACGCCACGCATCTTCAGGCCGAAGGCGACGTTGTCGCGCACCGTGCGCCACGGGAACAGCGTGTGATGCTGGAACACCATGCCGCGCTGTGGTGATGGGCCGGCCACCTCGTTGCCGTCGACTTTCAGGCTGCCGGTGTTGGCGCTCAAGTGTCCGGCCAGGGCGCCGAGCAAGGTCGACTTGCCACAACCGGACGGGCCGAGAATACAGACGAACTGGCCGGGTTCGATCTGGCAATCGAGGCCCTGCACCGCTTCGAAAGCCTCGCGGCCCTGGCCGAGGACAATGGACAATTGACGGATGTCGATCCGCCCTTCCGGGGTTTGCATCACGCTCATCAGGCTTTGCCTCGCGGTCGATGCCAAGGCGTGAACAAACCGCCCAGGCGTTTGATCAGCCAACTGCTGCCCATGCCCAACACGCCGATCAGGAGCATGCCGACGACAATGTCGGCGTAGTTCTGAATGGTGTAGGACTCCCAGGTGTAGTAACCGATGCCGTACTGCCCGGAGATCATTTCCGCCGTCACCAGACAGAACCACGAAGTGCCCATGCCGATCGCCAGGCCCGTGATGATGCTCGGTGCAGCGCCGGGCAGAATCACTTCCAGCAGAATCGCCCGCCGCCCTGCTCCCAGGCTTTTTGCCGAGGCGATCAGGCGTGGATCAACGCCTTCGACGCCGTGCACGGTGTTGAGCAGGATCGGGAACAGCGCGCCGGTGAAGGTAATGAAGACCATCGACAATTCCGAGGACGGAAACATCAGGATCGCCAGCGGAATCCACGCCACGGCGGGGATTGGGCGCAGGACTTCCAGCGGTGGCAGCAGCAAATCTTCGGCCCATTTCGACCGGCCGATGGCCAGGCCCAGGGCGATGCCGATGATCAACGCCGCCAGATAGCCGGCGAAGACGCGGCCGAGGCTGCTGCTCAAGTGCTGCCAGAGTTTGCCCGAGTCGCCCAGGCCCAGAGCGGCTTCGACGACGGCCAAGGGAGTTGGCACGTTGGCGAAGGTGACCAGGCCGAGGTTCCAGTGGTGGCTGGCGGCGAGCTGCCAGAAGAGCAGGCAGAGCAACAGAGAGCTCGTCCTCGGAATCCAGCGCAAACAGGATCGATACACAAATATTCCTCTCAACCAGATCCTACAGGGGGAATGCAGTGTTTTTTGGGGTTAGCGCACGGCAACGACCTGGGCAGTGGCATCGCTGAAATCGAACACCTTTCCACCCTGCGCCGCAGCGTATTGCTGGGCCTGGCCTTTGAGCAGAAATGCACTGAGGCGGCCCTTGGCATCGCTGGCAAACCACGCCTGTTCAGCGAGCAACTTGATCCCGCTGTCAGTGGCCTGCGCATACACCGCCCGAATGTTCTTGCCCTCCTGCTTCAACGCCGCCAGCGCGGTGAATGCCGCTTCAGCCGAGCCGTAACGGCGAATTTTTTCCTCGCCACGCACCCAGATTTCCGCGACATGGCTGACATCGGTGATGGCTTTGCCCGTCGTCGCATCCACGCCCGGCAATGGCGTCTGCGCGTAGTTGGTCAGTTGCGCGCTGTAATCGAGGTTCGAAGCCTTGAAGGCAGCGCGGATGTATTGGTCATCGATAAAGCTGTTCAGATCGAGTCCGCGATCGGCTTTCTTCAGCAGCTTCAAGGTATCGATAGCGGTGCCAACGGCCTGGCGGTATTCGGGCTTCCAGCTCAGGTCGCGGGTCTGCACCCCGAGTGGGCCGTGGAACAGGTAGTTGACCTCGGCATCGACCCCGGTGACTTTGGCGATCAGTTCGCTGTACTTCTCCGGTTCGGCGGCGAGCAGTTGGTTGGCTTCGATGCTCGCGCGCAGGTAGGCGACGACGATTTCCGGGTACTTTTTGGCGTAGGCCTGATCGACCAATGCGCCATGGAAAGTCGGCGCGTTGGCCTGGGCGCCGTCGTAGATCTTGCGGGCGAAACCACGGCTCGGGAACAGCTCGGCGAACGGTACGAAATCGGCGTGGGCGTCGATCTTGCCGGCCTGCAACGCCGAGCCGGCGACTTCCGGTGGCTGGGCGATGATGTTGACATCCTTGAGCGGATCCCAGCCCTGCTCTGCCACGGCGCGCAGCAACATGCCGTGGGCGGTGGAGGCGAACGGCACCGAGATGGTCTTGCCCTTGAGCTCACTCAAGCTCTGCACGGCCGAGGCACTCGGCACGACAATGCCGTTACCGCTGCCCTTGATGCTGCCCGACAGCACGCTGATGAACAGGCTGTGCTTGCCCGCCGTTTCGAACGCCACACCGTTGAACGCACCGGGGAAATCGGCCATGGCGCCGAAGTCGAGCTTGCCGGCGACCATCTCGTTGGTCAGCGGCGCGCCACTGGTGAAGTTCTTCCACTGCACATCGTACTTCGCGTCTTTGTAGACGCCGTCGTGGGGCAGGTATTTTTCCAGCAGACCCAGTTCACGGATCAACAGGCCACCGGCGGCGCAGTTGATGGTGGTGTCCTGAGTGCCGATGGCGATGCGGATGGTTTCGGCCGAGGCCAACAAGGTGAATGAGGCCAGTAGCAGACCGGCAAGTGCTGCACGCAACATGAGTGTTTCCCCTCGAATCATTGGTTTGAAGTTCGTCTCCGCCGCGATCAGGGCGCGGTGGGAAACGAGGGGTTTTGGTGAATCGAGCGTCCGGGGTTTCCGGATAGCTAATGGCTTGCCACACCATTGAATGTGGGAAACCTTTGTGGGAGGGGGCTTGCTCCCGAATGCGTTTTTTCAGTCAAGGGTGATGCCAGCAATGCCGGCCTCTTCGGGAGCAAGCCCCCTCCCACCTTCGACCGGGTTTCAACGCAGGAGATAGGGGATGTCGACTTTGACGGCCCCCGTCGGGCAATCCTTCTCGCATGGCATGCAGTACCAGCATTCATCGAACGCCATGTAGGCCTTTTGCGTGGCCGGGTTGATCGCCAGCAGGTCCATCGGGCAGACGTCGACGCACACCGTGCAGCCCTTTTCCGCGATGCATTTGTCCTCGTCGACGGTGACCGGGGCATTGGAGCGGAAGAAGATTTCCTGAGCTTGATAAGCCATGGTTCGGACTCTCTGAAAAATGATGTCTCAAGCGGCGAAGGCGCCGACCCGCAGGCGGTCGTAAGCCTGCATTTCCTCGGCGTCGAGCGGGATGATGTAGGGCTCGACGGCCTTCTTGAAACTGGTCATCTTGCCGTCCTCGCCCTTCTTCAGATGACAATGGCAGAACCAATCGGCGTCGTTGCGCTGCGGATGATCGACGCGATAGTGGTACAGGCCCCAGCGGCTTTCGGCGCGGAACAACGAAGCGCGGGCGGCCATTTCGGCGCAGTCGCGGATCACGCTGGTTTCCATCGCGCGCATCAGTTCGTGAGCGTTGTTGGCCTTCATCTGCTCAAGATCGCGCTCGATGTCGCTGAAGCGTTGCAGGCCGATCTGCATTTTCTTGGTCACTTTCGGCGGTTGCAGGTAGTCGTTGACGAAGCGCCGCAGCTTGTACTCGACCTGCGCCGGCGGCAGACCTTCCTGGCGATCGAGCGGCGCGTAGACCCGGGCCTGTTCCTTGGCGATTTGCTCGCTGTCCAGTGCGGAAAACTCGCGGCCGGCGACAAAGTCTGCGGCGTTGTGCCCGGCGAACCAGCCGTAAGTGAACGCGCCAAGCATGTAGTTGTGCGGCACTGCAGCCATATCGCCGGCCGAGTACAAGCCCTTGACCGAAGTCTCGGCACGCTCGTTGACCCACACGCCTGACGCCGAGTGACCGCTGCAAAATCCGATTTCCGAAATGTGCATTTCAACCATCTGCGTGCGGTAGTCGGTGCCGCGATTGGCGTGGAACTGGCCACGGCTCGGACGCTCGTTGCTGTGCAGGATTTCTTCGATGTTCTGGATGGTTTCCTCGGCCAGGTGATCGAGTTTCAAAAACACCGGACCGTTGCCGCTTTCCAGTTCCTGGTGAAACTCCCACATCATCTGCCCGCTCCAGTAGTCGCACTCGATGAAGCGTTCGCCCTTGTTGTTGGCGGTGTAGCCACCCAGCGGGCCGGTGACGTAGGCACAGGCCGGGCCGTTGTAATCCTTGATCAACGGGTTGATCTGGAAGCACTCAAGGTTCGCCAGTTCGGCGCCGGCGTGATAGGCCATCGCGTAGCCGTCGCCCGCATTGGTCGGGTTTTCGTAGGTGCCCATGAGGTAGCCCGACGACGGCAGGCCGAGACGTCCGGCTGCGCCGCAGGCGAGAATCACCGCTTTGGCCTTGATCACATGGAAGTCGGCAGTCCGGCAATCGAAGCCCATCACACCGTTGACCGCGCCCTCCTCGTCGGTCAGCAAACGCGTACAGACCAGGCGATTGGTGATGCTCACCCGCGCACGTTTCAACTGCCGATACAGAACTTTCTTGATGTCGTGCCCTTCCGGCATTGGCAGTACATAAGCGCCCATGTGGTGGACCTTTTTCACCGCGTAGTCGCCGGTCTCGTCCTTCTCGAACTTCACGCCCCAGCGGTCGAGTTGTTCGATGGTTTCAAAACTGTGCGTCGCATAGGCGTAGACCGCGGCCTGATTGACGATGCCGTCGTTGGCGATGGTGATTTCCTTGGTGTACTGCTCCGGCGTGGAATGCCCCGGGATGATCGCGTTGTTCAAACCGTCCATGCCCATGCTGATCGCGCCGCTGCGTTTGACGTTGGCCTTGTCGACCAGCAGCACGCGCAAATCGCGGTTCTTCTCTTTGGCCTTGATCGCCGCCATCGGCCCGGCCGTACCACCGCCAATCACAACGATGTCGTATTCCTGTTGTAGAACGTTACGGGTCATGCCTGCTCCCCTTTTTGCCGGTCGATCCGCAGGCGGTACTGGAACGCATCGCCACGGTAATAAAGGTGTTCGAAGTCCAGCGGCTGGCCTAGGGCGTCGTGGGTCAGACGCTCGATGCGCATGATCGGCGAGCCCGCTTCGACGTTGAGCGCCTGGGTCAGGTCGCTGTCGGCCAGCACCGCGTCGATGGCCAGATCGGCGTGGCCGAGGGCGATGCCGCAGTCGTTTTCCAGGATCAGAAAGATGTCGCGGGTAACCAGATCGGCCTTCTCCAGCCGCTCGCCGACCGCTTTGGGCAGGTAGGTGATTTCCAGCGAGATCGGCTCGCGGTTGATCAGGCGCACGCGTTTGATCTGCGCGACGATCTCGCCTTCGGTCACTTGCAGACGCTCGGCCACGCGCTTGTCGGCCGGAATGAATTTGAAACTGCGCAGGCGGTTGATCACCTCGTAGCCGCGCCCGGTCATCGACTCGGCGAGGCCTTGCAGGCTGCTGACGTTTTGAAAGGTTTTCGGCTTGGCAACGAAGGTACCCTTACCGTGGATCTTGAAGATCAGCCCTTCCTTTTGCAGATCACCCAGTGCCTGGCGCACAGTGATGCGGCTGACTTTGAACAGCGCGCCCAGTTCGCTTTCGGAAGGCATCTGGCTGTCTTGCGGGTATTCACCGTCGAGAATCCGCGCACGCAAGACATCACGCAGTTGGGTGTGCAGCGGAACGCTACTGAGGGAGAGAACGTTATCGGTCATCGCGGGATCACTTGTTATAACGAGTTATGACGTGATCTTAGAGTTGTTATGACGAGATTGAGAAATATTGTTTGGGCATAACCTTAGATGCGTGTTGCGCTGGCAAAATCTGTGGGAGCGAGCCTGCTCGCGAAAGCGGTGTGTCAGTCACCAAAATACTGACTGACAGGATGCTTTCGCGAGCAGGCTCGCTCCCACAAGCGGTCGTGGTCTACTCAGCGTTTGAGTATCTGATCCATGACCCAGTCGGACTTGACGGCTTGCTCGGCCACGGCGGGGTGCTGTGATTCACCCCGAATATGCGCATTCATCCCCAGCACGTGATGCCACTGGATATGTTCGTGATGGGCAATTTCCAGGCTGATTTGCTCATCGGCAAACAGCTGCACCGGATGCTCGTCGAACACGGAAAAACCGATGCGTCCCTTGCTGCCAATAATCTCGACACGGTCCTCACGCCGGTCCGCAACAAAGTTCCAGCAACCCATGCCCAGCGCCCCGGAGGCGAATCGCCAAGTGGCGCTGACCGCATCTTCCGCCGCGTACAGACCTGCCTGACGCGCGGTGAAACCGGCGACTTCAACGATGTCGCCAAGCAGATACTGGAACAGGTCCAGGCCATGGCTGGCCAAGTCGGCAAAGTAGCCGCCGCCGGCCACCGCCGGATCGGTACGCCAATTCTCCCGACCTTCAAGATCAGCCGGCGACGGCGCTTTGGTCAGTGTCCAGCTCAGATGGCGGACATCGCCGATGCGCCCCTCCTCCAGCCATTGCCGCACCTGAGCGAAGCGCGGCAGCGAGCGACGGTAGTAAGAGACGAACAAGTGCAGACCGGCAGCGGCAAACGCTTGCTGCATCTCGCGGCTTTGCCCGGCGTTGAGCGCCATGGGCTTTTCCACGCAGCAATGCTTGCCGGCGGCGGCGACTTTCAGGCTGTAGGCGTGGTGGCTGTCGGGCGGTGTGGCGATGTACACCGCGTCGACTTCGGGATCATTGATCAGCGCATCGACGTCGGTATAGACGCGGCTGATGCCATGGCGCGCGGCGTAATCGGTCACCGCTTCAGGGCGTCGGCCCATCACCGCGACGAGCGCCGAACCGGGTGCCTTGTAGAAGGCCGGCCCGCTCTTGCGTTCAGCGACGCTGCCGCAACCGATCATGCCCCAGCGCACCACATTCATATTCAGTCCTCAGCCAATGCGCAACGCGCGCAGATCAAGGCGTCCGTCCTTGAGAGGCGGACACCAGTAGTAACCGCCGGTGATTGGTCGGCTGATCTGGTACAAGCCATCGGCGATACCATCCTCCAGACCGCTCATGCGGCGCAGTTGCGCTTCGAAGGCATCCAGCGAGAAACCGAAAGCGAGGAACATCAAACCAGCGCGATCGCCTTCGATCCACGGCATCGAACGGCGCACAACGAACGCTTCGGGTGCGAAGCTTTCCTGCGCGGTGCGTTTGACGTGGGCGGAGATCGGCGCGTCGTCGATTTCTTCGTTATCGCTCAAGCGCCGCCCCATGATGTCGTCCTTGGCGCCGGCAGACAGGCGATGAAAACCCTTGAGGTCGTGCTGCCATTGCTGGATCGCGGCGAAGCTGCCACCGACCAGTCCGTCAGCGCCGGAAGTCAGCAGCGCGGCGGCGACAGCGGCGTCATCGTGGGGGTTTTCCGTACCGTCCTCGTACCCGGTGAGGTCGTGGCCGTCCATGTGGCGGAAGGCTTCCTGCATCTCGACCAGACGCAAGGCCGGGGCCAGCGCGGCTTCAATAGCGTTGCAACGGTTGAGCAACTCACCCCGGTCGACACCGTGCAGCCAGATCCACAGGGCATGCTGGGTCGACGGGTTGTTCACGCCCACGCCGGTCAGCGCCGGGAAGCTGCGCAGGCCGGCGATTTCGACATTCAGCGCCTTGGTCAACGACTCACCAAAACCGAGCACCGCCGACTTGCCATCCACCAGCATCAGCAGGTTGTCGATCGCTTGCGGCAAGGCTTCAACCGACGCCAGGGCGAAAAACAGATGACGTGCTTGCGCAGGAACAGGGGTGGCGAGAATGCCCGGCTGGTAGTAACTCATGTGAACTCCTTGAAAAAGTGCGCGGAGTTTACCTGTAGCCGGATGGTTTGTGTGGGTGGCGAGAGCGTCGTCGTTCAGCGTTCGACGCCTTCGATCAAGGCCTTCAAAGCCAGCGCATCGGCTGTGGCAGCGCCGCTGGCGGTGTTGTCGAAGATGCACCAGATGTCTTTGCCTTCAGCCTTCGCGCTCTGCAGGTTCTGAGCAAGCTGCTGCAAATAAGCCGCGTCATAAGCGCTGTGATAAATCCGTGGCGAGCCGTGCAGGCGCCAATACTGCAGGCCTTGCCAGCCACCCGGCGCGGTGTCGGTGCTGATCCGCGAGGGATCGACCACCGCCTGGGCAATCTGCAGGTCCACCAGCATGGCCTCAGCGCCCGTCCAGGATTCGTGTCGCGGCTCCAGCACCACGCGGCCTTGAAAAAGCTCGCGCAAGGTCCGGAAGAAAGCCTCGGCTACCGGCGCCTCAAACGCCAGTTTCGGTGGCAATTGCACCAGCAAGCAGCCGAGTCGATCACCCAAGCCCTGACATTGCCCGAGAAACTCATCGAGCGCGGCCGCGCTGTCCGCCAGCCGCTGTTCATGGGTAATGAGCTTCGGCACTTTCACTGCGAAGCGAAAGTCCGGCGCCACCGAGTCGGCCCAGCGTTCGTAGGTTTGACGGCGATGCGGGCGGTAGAACGAGCTGTTGATTTCCACACAGTTGAAGCGCGCGGCGTAGCGTTGCAGGTGCGTGCCTTCGGCGGGGAATGCCGGCCAGTGCTCGCGAGCGAGACTCCAGCCGGCGCAACCGATGTAGAGGGTTGAGTCGTTCAAGCGCACACCGTCATTTCTTCCCGGGCAACACGGCGCCCAGTACCTGCTTGGCGGTCTGCACGATCACCCCGGCTTCGTCCGGATCGCCCTTGAGCAGGGTCGTGGCGAATTTCTTCGCTTGCTCAAGCTTGATGTGCGGTGGCAGCGGCGGCACGTTCGGGTCGGTCTTGAACTCGATCAGCACCGGCACTTCCGAGGCGAGTGCCTGTTCCCAAGCAGCGGCGACCTCTTCCTCGCGATCAACGAAAATGCCCTTGAGGCCAATGGAGATCGCGAACAGGTGATATGGCACGTCCGGAATGCTCTGCGACGCTTCGAACTTCGGATCGCCCTCCATCACCCGCTGCTCCCAGGTGACCTGGTTGAGGTCTTCATTGTTGAACACCGCGCAGATCCATTTCGGGCTTTGCCACTGGCGCCAGTATTTGGCGACGGTGATCAGCTCGGCCATGTTGTTCATCTGCATCGCGCCGTCGCCGACCAGGGCAATGACCGGGCGTTCCGGGTAAGCAAATTTCGCCGCGATCGCATAGGGCACCGCCGCGCCCATCGAGGCCAGGCCACCGGACAACGAGCATTTCATGCCGCGACGGACTTTCAGATCGCGGGCGAACCAGTTGGCGCAGGAGCCGGAGTCGCTGGTAATGATGGCCTGCTCGGGCAAACGCGGTGACAACTCATAGACCACCCGTTGCGGATTGACCGGATCGGCTTTGGCCATGGCGCGTTTTTCCAGGGTTTTCTCCCAACTGCTGCGCCAGCCTTCGATCTTCTTGCGCCATTTGTTCGAGGTCTTCTGTTCCAGCAGCGGCAGCAACGCGGCGAGAGTTTCTGCTGAATCGCCGACCAGATTGACCTCCATCGGATAACGCAGGCTGAGCATGTCCGGCTGCAGATCGATCTGAACGCCGCGCGCCTGGCCTTCCTTGGGCAGAAATTCGGAATACGGGAAGCCCGATCCGATCATCAGCAAGGTGTCGCACTCGCTCATCAGCTTGTAGCTGGGCTCGGTGCCGAGCAGGCCGATGCTGCCGGTGACCCACTGCAAATCGTCGGGCAATACCGCTTTGCCCAGCAGCGCTTTGGCGACACCGGCGCCGAGTTTATCTGCCACGGCGATGACTTGATCAGTCGCCTCCAGTGCACCGGCACCGACCAGAATCGCGACTTTCTCGCCGCTGTTCAGTACCTCGGCGGCGCGTTGCAGATCGGCTGCATACGGAACGACTTTCGGCTTGCTGTAGCCGACGCCGGAATGCGCGGTGCCATGGGCGCGCGCCGGTTGCTCGTAAGGCAGATCCTGCAAGTCATTGGGCAGAATCAGCGCGGTGACGCGGCGCTCGCCGACAGCGGTACGCACCGCGCGATCGAGCAGATGGCGCACTTGCGACGGCGCCGAAGCCTGCTGCACGAACGCGCCGGCAACATCCTTGAACATCGACACCAGATCCAGCTCTTGCTGGTAGTGACTGCCCAGCGCCGTGCGCGCCTGCTGACCGACGATGGCCAGCACCGGCATGTGGTCCATGCGCGCATCGTAGAGGCCGGTGATCAAGTGCGAAGCGCCGGGACCGGAGGTGGCGATGCAGACGCCCAGCTCGCCGGTGAACTTGGCGTGGGCCGAGGCCATGAACGCAGCCATTTCCTCGTGCCGTGCCTGGACGAATTCGATCTTGCCCTTGGCCCGGCTCATGGCGCCGAACACGCCGTTGATGCCATCGCCCGGATAGCCAAAAATTCGTGTCACGCCCCATTCGCTGAGCCGTTCAACCAGAAAATCCCCTACTGTCATCGTCATCTTGACCCTCGCCATTTGCCGGTGCATGGACATGTAAGGGTCTGGACAGCCCGCTTAGCGATGAAGTTTCGATGGATTGTGTGGGCATGGGCCCTGGCCCCATGTTTACGCAGCAATGATTTTTTGAGGCGAGTGCCCTGCCCTGCGGTCGATTGAGAAATGATCGAAGGAGGATGGGCCATGACTGAAGTACAAACCCTGCTGCTCGAACGCCATGACTGGGTGCCGAACAATCCACGTTTGCCGGTGCTGATCTACCGCAGCGCGGTGGCCATCGAGGGCGACGACCCGGCGGCGCGCTTCGAGCAGACGTTCGGCGCCAATGGCTGGCCGGCGCAGTGGCGCTACGGCATTTATGACTATCACCACTACCACACCGAAGGCCATGAAGTGCTTGGCGTGGCGGCCGGTCAGGCGCGGTTGATGTTGGGCGGGCCTGATGGGCAAGTCGTCGACGTCAGTGCCGGGGATGTATTGCTGCTGCCGGCCGGGACCGGGCACTGCAATCTGGGCTCGAGCGAGGATTTTCTGGTGGTAGGTGCTTATCCGCCGGGGCAGCAGGCAGATATCTGCCGGGCCGCGCCGAGTGATGCGCAGTTGGCGCGGATCGAGGGGCTGGCGTTTCCTGAGACCGATCCGGTGCAGGGAGTCGGGGGTGCGGTTGGGCAGTATTGGAGCCGTTAGGCGCGGCGACCCTGCCGACGCTTTCGGGAGCAGGCTCGCTCCCACGGGAGATTTGTGCCTGACTCCGAACCTGTGGGAGCTGGCTTGCCAGCGATTGCGGTGGGTCAGCCAATATTGATGCTGGATGTGCCGCCGTCAACGCTGGCAAGCCAGCTCCCACAAGGTAGTGTTCTCAATCCTTTCGAGATACGGTGTCTACCTGTTCTCTCCCAGCATCGACGAGGTCCGTTTCATGAGCAACGCGTCTTACGTTCCGCCCAAGGTCTGGAAACACGAAGCCCCGTCCGGCGGCCAGTTCGCCAGCATCAACCGCCCTGTTGCCGGGCCGACTCATGACAAAGAGCTGCCGGTCGGCAAGCATCCGTTGCAGCTGTATTCGCTGGCCACGCCCAACGGCGTCAAAGTCACCATCATGCTCGAAGAGCTGCTCGCACTCGGGCACAGCGAGGCCGAATACGACGCCTGGCTGATCCGCATTGGCGAGGGCGATCAGTTCTCCAGCGGCTTTGTGGAGGTCAATCCCAATTCGAAGATTCCGGCGCTGCTGGATCGCAGCGTCGAGCCGCCGATCCGGGTGTTCGAGTCCGGTTCGATCCTGCTGTACCTGGCGGAAAAGTTCGGCGCTTTGCTGCCCAAGGATCCGGCCGGTCGTACCGAAACCCTCAACTGGCTGTTCTGGCAAATGGGCTCGGCGCCGTATCTGGGCGGTGGCTTCGGGCATTTCTACGCGTATGCGCCGGAGAAGCTCGAATACCCGATCAACCGCTTCACCATGGAAGCCAAACGGCAACTGGATGTGCTCAACCGCCGTCTCGCCGACAACGCCTATCTGGCCGGCGACGAGTACACCATCGCTGACATCGCCGTGTGGCCCTGGTACGGGCAACTGGTGCGCAACAACGTTTACTCGGCGGCGGAGTTTCTCGCGGCGCATGAGTACACCCATGTGCAGCGCTGGGCGGAAGCAATCGCCAAGCGGCCGGCGGTCATCCGTGGGCAACGGGTGAACCGCACCTGGGGCGATGAAGACAGCCAGGTGCCGGAGCGGCATGGGGCAGAAGATCTGAATTGAACCAGACGCGGTCTGTCTGACCGACCACCAGGCAAAAACTGTGGGAGCGAGCAAGCCCGCTCCCACATTCGTTTCCACGAGAGCATCGATTCAATTGTGAAAAATTCATTAACTAACTGAGCCGTACGGGTTTACCCCCTCAGAAACATCCTACATACTAATGCGAATGATTCTTACATGCACTCGCATCAATTTCGTTTGGGTAATCTGGGGAAGCAGATAGATGTCGTTTCACACGATCCACCGCCGTTCGAACCTCTCACCTAACCTCCTCGCAATCGCCATCGGCATGGCCAGCATCGCACCTGCGCTGGCCGAAGAAACCGCACCCACTGCGCCAGCCGATGGTCCGCTGGAACTGCAAGCGACCGAAATCGGCGCCACGCAGATGAGCAGCACCACCGAAGACACGCAGTCCTACACCACCGGCCCGATGCAGACCGCGACCAAACTGTCGCTGACCATGCGCGAAACGCCGCAGGCGGTGACGGTGATCACTCGCCAGCGCATGGACGATCAGAACATGACCAGCGTCAACGACGTGGTGCGCGGCACGCCGGGGCTGTTCCTCAGCGAGGCCAGCGGCCCGGGCCGGCAGACTTACAAGGCGCGCGGTTTCGACATCGACAACATCATGTACGACGGCCTGCCCAGCTCGTATTCACCGTTCACTTTGGCCGTGCAACCGAACCTGGCGATGTTCGACCGAGTGGAAATCGTCCGTGGCGCGACCGGCCTGGTCACCGGTGCCGGCAACCCGTCGGCGGCGATCAACATGGTGCGCAAGCGTCCGACCGCTGATCAGCGCGTGACCCTCACCGGCGCCGCCGGCAGCTGGGATGATTACCGTGGCGAAGTCGATGCCTCCAGCCCGCTGAACGAAAGCGGCACCCTGCGTGGCCGCGTCGTGACGTCGTACCAGGGCGCCGACAGCTTCCGCGACAAGGAAGAAAACGATCACGGCCTGTTCTACGCCATCGGTGAAGCCGACCTGAGCGAAAGCACCACCGCGACCCTGGGTTTCTCCCGGCAGAACGATCAGACCAACTATTTCTGGGGCGGCCTGCCGATCGGCGAAAACGGCCACCACCTCGATCTGCCCCGCTCCACTTACCCGGGCACCGATTGGGAAAACCGCAAGCTGCAGGTCGACACCGTGTTCGGTGAAGTCGAACACCGTTTCGACAACGACTGGAAACTGCACCTCGGTGGCTCGACGTCGACCCTCGAGGGCGAATTCTCCGGCACGTACCTGTCGCGTTACGACGGCCCGCTGGAAACCACCGCCTACCAGTCGCACCACACCGACAAGCAACGCGCCTTCGACGGTTTCGCCAGCGGCCCGTTCGAAGCGTTCGGCCGTACCCACGAATTGGTGGTCGGCGCGAGCAATCGCGTGTACGACGCCACCACCAAGGAATACTCGCCCTACGACACCGGCCTGCCGATCGCCGCGCCAAAACCTGACTTCGTCCGTAGCGGCAAGTCGCGCAACGTCACCACTCAGGACGCGGTTTACCTGACCACTCGCTTGAGCCTGGCCGACCCGCTGACGTTGATTCTCGGCAGTCGTCTGGACTGGTATGACTACGACGATCGCAGCGCCGACGGCGACTTCAAAGTCACCCGCAACCTGACCCGTTACGCCGGCCTGATCTACAAACTCGACGACCATCACTCGGTCTACGCCAGCTACACCGACATCTTTACCCCGCAAACCCAGAAAGATCTCGGCGGCAAAGTGCTGGAGCCGATCGTTGGTGAAAACTATGAGGTCGGTATCAAGGGCGAATATTTCGACGGTGCGCTGAACGGCAGCGTGGCGGTGTTCCAGATGGACCAGACCAACCGCGCCACCCAGGCGGCGACCCAGCTCGGCTGCCCGGAACTGACCTGCTACGAAACCTCCGGCAAGGTTCGCGCCCAAGGCGTGGACATGGAACTGCAAGGTGCGCTGACCGAGCAATGGCAAGTCGGCGCCGGCTACACCTACACCCGCGCCCACTACATCAAGGACGAAAACCCGGCCAACAATAATCAGAAATTCGACACCGACATGCCCGAGCACTTGTTCAAGGTCTCGACCGTGTACCGCTTCCAAGGCCCACTGGAGAAACTGCGCGTGGGTGGCAACGTCTACTGGCAGAGCCGCATGTACAACGACATCGCTTTGGCCAATGGCAGCAGCTATCGCCTGCAACAGGGTGGCTATGCGACCACCGACTTGATGGCCGGTTACGAGGTCAACAAGCACCTCGACCTGCAGGTCAACGCCAACAACATCTTTGATCGCAAGTACTACTCCTCCATCGGCACCGACGTGACCTGGGGCTCGACCGACAACTACGGCACGCCGCGCAGCTACATGATGACCGCAAAGTACAAGTTCTGAGTCGATAGTGGTCAGCAAGTAACGCCAAATGCGCCGGGACTTTTCCCGGCGCCCTTTTTTGCATGTTCATTAGGCATGGCCGGGAATTACCGATAGTCTCTGGCGACACTTTCGCGAAGCGCCGGCCATGCCCCAGACAGATTTCTCCTCCGACCTCGAAGCCATCGGCAGCATTGACGCCGTGCCGGTGATCCTGAGCATGGTCAAGCACATGACCGGCATGCGCTTCGCCGCCGTAGCGCGGGTTACCGAGAGCAAGTGGATCGCCTGCGCCGTGGATGATTCGATTGACTTCGGCCTGTTGCCCGGCGGCGAACTGGTGCTGGAATCGACGATTTGTCATGAGATCCGTCAGCACCATCAGCCGGTGATCTTCGGCCACGCCAGCCAGCACCCGCTGTTCTCCAAGCATCACACGCCGAAAACCTACGGCCTGGAAAGCTACATTTCCATTCCGATCATCAAAGCCAATGGCGAATTTTTCGGCACACTCTGCGCCATCGATTCGGTTCCAGCGAACCTCGACGAGCCGGCCATTGAGAAAACTCTTACCCTCTTCGCCCAATTGATTGCGATGAGCCTGGATACCCAGAGCCATTTGCACGCGACCAAAACCGCGCTGGCCGATGCCCATGAATTGGGCCGTCTGCGCGAGCAATTCATTGCCGTATTGGGCCATGACTTGCGTACGCCGCTCAGCGCTATTCGCATGAGCGCCGATCTGCTGCAAAGCAAAGCCGAGGACAAGCGCTCGCGTACGCTGTTGTCGGCGATCCGCACCAGCTCGGTGCGCATGGGCGTGCTGATCGAAAACATCCTCGACTTCGCCCGGGGTCGGCTCGGCAGTGGCATTCCGGTGCAGCGCAAACTGGTCGATGATTTGCAGCAAACGCTGCGCCAGACCCTTGAAGAAATCCAGGTGGCGTACCCGCAGGCGAGGTTTGTTGCCACGCTTGAGGTGCCGGCCGGGGTTTATTGCGACCCGCTGCGCATCAGCCAACTGTTGTCGAATCTGCTGGGCAACGCCGTGACCCACGGCTCCACGGCCGAACCGATCGTGCTCAAAGCCTTCGCCGAGGGCGACGAGATCGTTATTTCGTTGACCAATCAGGGCACACCAATCCCGCCAGCGCTGATGCCGCTGCTGTTCGAACCGTTTTCCCGTTCCGAAGCAGGCCAACGCAACGAAGGGCTGGGACTGGGCTTGTACATCGCCGGGCAAATTGCCAATGCGCACAACGGCACCTTGAGCGTGACGTCCGACCGTGAAACGGGCACCTGTTTTGTGGCGCGCTTCCCTGCCCGCTTCAAGTGGGTCTGAGCGCCGCTCTAAGTATTCAGTGGCGTCTGCGGCGTGTCCGGGTTGAGCTGGCGGCGGCGAAACTGGCCCGGTGGCTGGCCGTGAATCTGGCGAAAACGCCGGGAGAAATAAGCCTCATCGGCGAACCCGCACAATCGCGCCACTTCGCCCACCGAACGCGTACTGTTGAGGAGGAAATTGCGCGCGGCGTGCATGCGCCGCTCCAGCACCAGTTCGGTGAAGGTCTTGCCGATTTCCTTGCGCAGCCAGTGCGTCAGGTAGGTCGGTGACAGATAGGTCGCAGCGGCGACTTTGATCAGGTTGAGATCAGGATCGGCGATGTTCTTCCGCAAGTATTCGAACATGCGGCTCAAGGCGTCGCGACGGCTGTTCTCGGCGGCATTCTCTTCCGCCAGACGCTTGAGCGGTTCGGCATAGAGAAAACACACGCTACCGATCATCTGCAGCAAGAGCCCTTTGAGCATTTCCCGCGTGCCGAACTGACGATTCTCATCAAGTGCGCGCATCTGCTCGATCAGGCCACAAACCTGAGCGAAATCCTCATCGCCCAAAATGAAATCCAGATGCTCCTGAAAGCGGAACGGCGACAGCTCCGGCGCGAGCAGGATCGACACTTCTTCCAGGTCCATCGGGTCGCATTGCAGATGCGGCAAGAGGAACGTCTGGGAAAAGTTGATGACGATGAAATTGCTGTCCTCGGGATGCGGAATCACGTGTACGCGGTGCGGCAGGATGAACGCCAGGGTGTTGCGCGGGAATGGCCGCTGGACGCTGCCGATGTGCTGCACGGTGTCGCCGCCGAGGTTGATCTGGATCTGGAAGTACTCATGCCGATGAGGAGCGGTTTCGGCGCGCCGACCCTTTTTGTCGCGAATGTAGAAATCGGTCAATTCGCTGCGTTGCTGCATGACGTAGGTCGGAATACGGCTGGGTGAAGACATGGGCAGGAGGTCCTCCGGGCAGTGAGGTGGCGCTTGTCATCTTGCAGGGTTGAGCGGTGGTCGGCAATCAGTCATACGATGACGACGGCGCCTGGAGTTTTTTCTGCCGATGGAGTGGCAATGCGCCTGTCCAAAAGCAGAAATAGTCGAAGATCAACACAAAGTGTTTAATTTCAGAATCTTAGGAAATATTCCTAATCAGAATTATTAAAACTTAACGCATTTATTTTTTTGGACACGTTCGCCAAACCGGCTTTTGTGAAGAAAAAACGTTCTAACCCATCGGTTGATTTAGAACCGTTGTACGACCACTGTAATGACCAACGCAGCCCAACCTCTTTCAAAAACAATCGAAGGTGCGCACGTCATGATCCTGCTATTTCCCCTCGCCGCCCCGCCCGACCTCCCCTTGAAGTCAATCGCACAAAGACGCTCCTGAACGTCTGAAACCCGCGCTGCAACCCGTTCGCTTGCATTGCCCCACACGTTGCGGGCAACGGCATCGGCTGCTCGAAAAATCTCGACTCTACTAACAATAACGAGGTCTCCGCATGTCCAACTCCCATTCCTCCAGTGCCACTGTGCCGCCGGTGATAGCCGGCGCACGCGATGCCGTTACGACGCAGCGTCTGCCTACGCGGCGGCGCTGGTTCATGCTGTCGTTGCTGCTGATCGCGACGATCATCAATTACATCGACCGGGTGAACATCTCGATCGCCGCGCCGTTCATGGCCAAGGACCTGGGACTGGACAAGATCGAGATGGGCCTGATTTTTTCCGCCTTCGCCTGGACCTATGCGCTGGCGCTGGTGCCGGCGGGGTTTATCGCTGACCGGTTCGGCTCGCGCTTCACCTACGGCGTATCGCTGATCAGCTGGTCGACCGTCACTGTCTGTCAGGGTTTCGCCACGGGGTTTGCCTCGCTGTTCGGCCTGCGCCTGGCGGTCGGCGCCATGGAAGCCCCGGCTTTCCCGGCCAACAGCCGCGCCGTGACGGTGTGGTTCCCGGCGCGGGAACGCGGGCTGGCCAGCAGCATCTACGTGTGCGGCCAGTACCTCGGTACGGCACTGTTCACCGGCGCGCTGCTTTGGCTGGCGACCACTTTCGACTGGCGCCACGTGTTCTACAGCACCGGCGCACTCGGCATCGTTTTCGGTGTGTTGTGGCTGTACCTGTATCGCGACCCGCTGAACTGCAAGAAAGTCAGCCAGGAAGAATTGAAGTACATCGAAACCGGTGGCGGTCTGGTCAAGAGCAGCCAGGAGCGCACCCGTTTCAACTGGCGGCAGATTGCCGAGCTGTTCAGCTATCGGCAGATCTGGGCGATCTGCATCGGCAAATTCGCCAGCACCTCGGCGCTGTACTTCTTCCTCACCTGGTTTCCGACCTACCTGATCGAAGAACGCAAACTGACCATGATCAAGGCCGGGATCTTCGCCGTGCTGCCCTTCGTCGGTGCGACCGTGGGAATCCTGCTGGCCGGCATCGTTTCCGACCTGCTGATCCGTCGCGGCTACTCGATGTCGTTTGCGCGCAAGTTGCCGCTGGTGGTCGGTTCGATGCTGGGCATGTCGATCGTGCTGGTGAACTTCACCGACTCCAACCTGATCTGCATCGCGGTGTTGACCATCGCTTTCTTCGCCCAAGGCATCGCGTCTTCGTCGTGGGCGGCGGTGTCGGAAGTGGCGCCGAAAGAGCTGATCGGCCTCACCGGCGGCATTACCAGCCTGGCGGCGAACATCGGCGGCATCGTCACGCCGATCGTGATCGGCGCCATCGTCCACGCCACCGGCACCTTCGCCTATGCCTTCTGGTTTATCGGCGGCGTGGCACTGATCGGCACCCTCTCCTACTCGTTGCTGCTCGGGCGCCTGTATCGCATCGAACTGAAGGTGCGCTGAGGCGAATAACCCGGATTTGTCCAAACGCAGGCGGCTTTCGTCCAACTTCGCCGACGCCAGCCGCCGTACGCTGCCCTTTCAAACAGGATGACCCGCAGGATGAACATGACCGAATACGTCTTTACCCCGGATCTGCCGGTGACCTTGCCGGTTCTCGGCACCGAGCAGCGCTTCCCCGTCGGCCGAGTGTTCTGTGTCGGCCGCAACTACCCGTGGCCGGACTCGCAAGGCCAATCGCGCCAGCCGCCAGTATTTTTCATGAAACCGACAAGTTGCGTGGTCGATGCGCTCGGCGACGTGGCTTTTCCCTCGGTGTGCGAGGACTTCGTTCACGAAATCGAACTGGTCGTGGCCATCGGTGAAGGCGGCGCGAATATCCCGGAGGATCAAGCGCTCGCCTACGTCTGGGGCTACGCCGCCGGCCTCGACCTGACCCGCCGCGATGTGCAACGCGCGGCCAAGAGCAACGGCTTGCCGTGGGAAGGCGCCAAGGTGTTTGACGGCGCCGCGCCGATGACTGCCGTGGTCCCGGTGAGCCGCTGCGGCCATCCCGAAGGCGAGTTGTGGCTGAACGTCAACGGCGAAGAACGCCAGCGCGACAACCTCGACAGCCAGATCTGGTCGGTCAGTGAAGTGATCGCGCGCATCTCGCAATCGGTGGCCCTGCGCGCCGGCGACCTGATCATGACCGGCAGCCCCGCCGGCGTTGACAGTCTGCAACCGGGCGATGTGATTAGCGCCGGCATCGACGGCATCGGCGAATTGGAAATGCGCGTCGGCCCACGGCCCTGACCCAGCGGTTCAGAAAAAAGGAGAACAACAATATGAATACCCCTTTGAAAGTCGCGCTGGTCACCGGCGCCGGCACTGGCATTGGCCGCGCCGTGGCGCTGGGCCTGATGGCCGACGGTTTCACCCTCGTGCTCGCCGGCCGCCGGCCCGAGCCTTTGCAGGCGCTGGTCGAACTGGCGCAGAGCCAGGGCCACCAAGCACTGGCGGTCCCCACCGACGTGCGCGATCCGGACAGTGTCGACGTGCTGTTCGCGACCATTGCCGAGGTCTACGGCCGCCTCGACGTGGTCTTCAACAACGCCGGCGTCAACGCCCCCGCCGTACCGCTGGACGAGTTGACCTTCGAGCAATGGCGCAACGTGATCGACACCAACCTCAACGGCGTCTTCCTCTGCGCTCGCGGCGCGTTCGGGCTGATGCGTAAACAACAGCCGCAGGGCGGGCGGATCATCAACAACGGTTCGATCTCGGCACACACCCCGCGCCCGTTCAGCAGCGCCTACACCGCGAGCAAACACGCCGTGCTCGGCCTGACCAAATCGCTGGCGCTGGACGGCCGCGAATTCAACATCGCTTGTAGCCAGATCGACATCGGCAATGCCCTGACGGAAATGTCGGTGCGCATGACCAAAGGCGTGCGCCAGGCTAACGGCAGCATCGCCGTCGAGCCAATGGTCGACGTCAAACACGTCGCCGATGCGGTGCGCTACATCGCCGGCCTGCCGCTATCGGCCAACGTCCTGAACATGACCGTCATGGCCAGCGCCATGCCGTTTGCCGGCCGCGGTTGAGCCGGCCTTTTTATTGCGTAACGAGGTAGCCATGAAGCCAGAAATCCTGCAACTGAGCCCGATCCTGATCCCGGAAATCAACGCGCGTCTGGACGAACTGTTCACCGTACGTCGCTACTTCCAGCAACCGGACAAAGCCGCCTATATAAAAGAACACGGCGCCAACATTCGCGGCGTTATAACGGGCGGCCACACCGGCATCAGCCAGGCGCTGATGGCGCAACTGCCGAACCTTGAAGTGGTGGCGGTCAATGGTGTTGGCACCGACGCCGTCGACCTGGCCTACGCCCGCGACCGTGGCATCCGCGTCACCGCCACCATCGGCGCCCTCACCGAAGACGTCGCCGACCTCGCCATCGGCCTGCTCATCTCGGTCTGTCGAGGCCTGTGCACCAGCGACCGCTACGTCCGCTCCGGCCAATGGCCACAAAGCCCGACCCCACTTGCCCCGCTGCCCTTGGCCCGACAAGTCTCCGGCATGCGCATCGGCATCGTCGGCATGGGCCGCGTCGGCCGCGCCATCGCCACCCGCGCCGCCGCCTTCGGCTGCCCGATCAGCTACACCGACCTGCAACGCATGAGCGACGTCCCCCACACCTTCATCGCCGACCTCAAACAACTGGCCCGCGACAGCGACGCCCTGATCCTCGCCGCCGCGGCGGACAAGGGCGAAGCGATCATTGATGCGCAAGTGCTGCAAGCGCTGGGCAAGGACGGTTATCTGATCAACGTCGCGCGGGGCAAACTGGTCAATGAAGCTGATCTGGTTGCCGCGCTTGCGGCTGGTGAAATTGCCGGGGCTGGGCTGGATGTGTTTGTCGATGAGCCGAATGTGCCTGAAGCGCTGTTTGGTAATGAACAGGTGGTGCTGCAACCGCATCGGGCCAGCGCCACCTTGCAGACCCGCACGCGGATGGGGGAAATGGTGGTGGCGAGTCTGGTTGATACGTTTGCGGGGAAAGTGCCGGTTGGGTGTGTGACGGGGTGAATGGGTTCCGGAGCGCTGTTCGTGATCGCGGCACACACCGCCTTCGCGAGCAGGCTCGCTCCCACAGGTTTTTGTGGCGTGAACAGGAATTGGTCAACACCCAACGTCCAATGCAGGCTTGCTCTCAACGGAAAAGCAAAAGCGAAGGCCAGATCAAAAGATCGCAGCCTTCGGCAGCTCCAGTTGGATCGCGTTCCGCTCAAGAACAGGTCGGCTGGCAGGCCGCCTTCGCGAGCAAGCTCGCTCCCACAGGAAAGCAAAAGCAAACCAAGCAGGCCGTCCCGCCACCCAACACGATGAGCGTTAGCTCGAGTAAAGCTTTTGATCCTGGAGCCCGTCGGCAGGCTGAGTGGAGGGATTGATCCGGGGGTGGGAGCGCAGCGACCGTACGACGCAGTCGTACACAGCGGAAGGAGGTGCAGCGAAGCAAACCGTAGCCGCTGCGCCCGGATCGATCCCGGAGCGAAGGAACCCCGAGCCCCAGCGAGCGGGCCGAACGTCAGGGCGAAGCCTTTTTGGGTACTTTTTCGGCGTCTGGAAAAAGTGCCTCGCCGTAAGGGCGAAACCGCCAGCCGCAACACCACCAAAAAAGGATATACACCCAAAAACCCCGAAGCATGGTCGGCCCAAAGGCCGCCAAGTCCAAAAAAAAAGCCCCACAACCGAAAACCAGTGTGGGGCCAAAAAATTGGTTGGTTGCGGCCAACCAAAGGAGCTCTGTCAAAACCCGTCAAGCGCTCAGATCAAATGCACTCCTGAGCCGCCCGCTCAAAACTCGAAGGCAACAGATTCGACGCCAGCAAATGCCGCTCATAAATGAACACCTTGCCGCCCTTCCCCGCCTTGTACGCCTCCAGCACGTTGTCCGCCGACACCTTGCTCGGCACCACAATCCGATAACTGCGCTGATTCTGCGAAACCGTCGGGTTCAACGCACTGCCCTGCAACTTCGGCACCACGCACTCGGCGTACTGCGCCGGTGTCTTGCTGGTCTGCAACGTCAGGGTCGGATCGTTCGGCGCCGAAGCACAACCAGCGAGCAGCAAAGAAACAAAAGCCATGGCTGGCACGAATAAAGGACGCATGGGGTAAATCCTGAAAATAAAGGTTCGGTTCAACCGGCAACGGTTCGACTTCACGGCATCGCCGCTGCCATTCAATTTTTGGAGAATCAGCTCGACGCCACCAAGGCCTTGAGCGACACATCGAATTGCTTCAGCGCATTGAGTTGCAGGTCACGCTGCTGATTGATCTGCGCGGCGATTTGCGGCGCCGCACGGTCATGCACCCAGACCGAAGGCAACTCCTGCTCGATTGCGCCCTCGGCCTTGCCGATGTATTGCAGGTCGGCGTCGTAGAACCGTGCAGAGAAGCGCGCCTCGACGAGACTGTTGCGTTGGGTCAGCAAGCGATTGAAGGTGTCGAGCTTGACCACCACATCCGGATGGGCCTGAAGCAGTTCATCCAGGTTGTCGTAAACGGTCACCGAGACGAACTGTTGCTGCAGCGAACTCACCAGCCAGTCGAGCGCCAGTTCCGGGTCGGAGCTGCCGACAAAGGCGTCGCGGATTTGCGAGTCCAGTGCGTCCTTCGCGCCGTTCAGCGCCATGTCGTGGTAGCGCTCCAGGTATTGCAGGTTCTGCAGCGTGTTTTCGCTGAGCAATACACCTACGGTCTGCGTGTGCTGCAACGCCGAGGCGCTGGCAGCGATGGGTTGCAGGTGACACGACCGGGCGTCGTCTGCGTAAGCCGGTGCGGTAACCACCCCGCCCATCAGCAGGGCGATCATTGCCAGTCGAGTCAGAATGTTCATCGCGCAATTTCCTTGAGCTGCGTCTTCGATGGAGGCGATTTTCCGCCGATCGCTGGCAAAGCAGAACTTGCGTTTCTTGATGGTCACTATTACTTCCAGCAATAGTTGCGTGCCGCGCAGACTGATGCACACTGCGTAAACCAAGAAAAATGATGAGGGTCTCGCCTTGAGAACGTTTGATCTGATCCGTGATGCCGTGCTGCCCGAATATCGCGAGCGCGTAGCCGAATACCTGATGCAGTACGAAAGCGTCCTGCTGGACAAAAATGCCCGTGACAAGCCATTGATCCGCGACACCGCCCAGCAACTGCGCGGTTACCTGCGCGGGCTCAACACCACGCGAGTGCTGGGCATGGCCTATTGGGAAGAGCTCGATCGCCGCGTTATTGACACATGGCTGACCGCCCAGGAGTGACCGCCGGAGCGCCAGTGGTCTGCCCGGCGACGCGCCCCCTGCGAAAAACCTGACCAAACGCTTACAATCGCAGGCCTATTGCCATACATACAGGCCTGCCCGGAAATGCCGCTCGACCCGCCAACGATGCTGACCATCACGATCGCCCTCGCAGCCGCTGCCGCGCTGTATCTGGCGGTCGAATGGCGCAGCATCCGTGAGCCTTCGCTACTGTTCTGGAGCGCCGGTTTCGCCACCATCACCATCGGTTCTACCCTCGCCCTGCTGCGCAGCAGCGGTTTTCTGCTGCTGGGCATCTGGTTCGCCAACGGTCTGCTGGTGACTGCACACTTCTTTTTCCTGCTCGGCGTCGCGCGCTTCACCCAGACCCGAATGTCGCCGGCGTGGTACCTGGTTTTCGCAACGTGGCTGATCATGTTGATGTTGCCGGACGGACCGCTGTGGTCCAAGGCCATGCTGGTGGCCAACTCGCTGCTGGTGGCGCTTCCGACACTCAAGGCCAGTTCGCTATTGCGTCCGCACGGCAAGTCACTGAGCGTCGGCGCGGTGCAACTGCGCTTTGTGCTGCTCGCCCATGGCATCTTTTATGTGGCCAAGGCTCTGACCGTAGTGATCCCCGGCACGCTGATCGATCTGGCGGCGTTTCGTGGCGAGATCATCCAGATTTCACTGGTCGAAGGCGCTATGGCGATCATGTTGATTGCGCTGTCGATGACCGGCACCGAGCGTTATCGCCGGGAAAAGCAGATCGCCCGCCTCGCCGAGCGCGATCCGCTCACCGCCCTTTACAACCGCCGCGCCCTGGAAAAACGCACGCCACGCCTGCTCGCCAGCGTAGGCCCGCAACGCCCGGGTGCGCTGCTGTTGATCGACATCGACAACTTCAAACTGGTCAACGATCAGTATGGGCACATCGCTGGCGACCGCTTGCTGATCGCTTTGAGCGAGATGATCCGTGCCCAGCTACCGGCCAATGCGCTGACTGCGCGCCTGGGTGGCGATGAGTTTTTGATGTTGCTCAACAACGCTTCGCCCGAAGCTATCCTTGAACTGGGCAATGCCTTGCGCGAACAGTTTCTGGCCCTGGCGTCGCACACCTATCCCACGTCCGCTGCGGTGACCTTGAGCATCGGCGCCACCCTGTTCGACAAACCACCAGCCAGTCTGGATGCGCTGATCGAACTTGGCGATGCCGCGCTCTACGAGTCCAAACGTGGCGGCCGCAACCGCTTGCGCCTGTCCGGCCTCGCCATTTCAGGATGACCCACACCATGTCCAGCCACGACACCCCGCTGCAAGACCTCGCCGCCCCCGACGGCGTTTGCTACGGCTGCGGCGGCCGCAACCCGCAAGGCCTGCACGTCAAGAGTCGCTGGGACGAAGACGGCAGCCACGTGATCGCCGAACACGTGCCCGAAGCCCAATACTGCGGCTGGCCGGATCTGGTCTACGGCGGGCTGATCGCCATGCTGGTCGACTGCCACTCCAACTGGACCGCCATGGCCTGGCACTACCGCGCAGAAAATCGCGAAGCCGGCAGCCTGCCGCGCATCGACTGCGTGACGGGCAACCTCGGGATCAAGTTCATCAAACCGACGCCCATGGGCGTACCGCTGCTCTTGCGTGCACGGGTCGAAGGTGAGGTCGGGCGCAAGACCCGGGTGATTTGCGAGGTGTATGCCGGGGAAGTGCTGACAGCGGTGGGTGATTCAGTGTTTGTGCGAGTGGATACGGGGCAGTTGGCGGATGCAGCGCATGGCCGCTAAAGCCAAAGCCCCTCAGCCTAGCCCTCTCCCGGAGGGAGAGGGAACTGACCGCGGTGTTTGGTCTAAATACGCCGACCTGGCAAACCGAGTCGAACGCGAATATTGAAAAACACATGGATCGGCTCCCTCTCCCTCGGGAGAGGGCTGGGGTGAGGGGCTGCGGTTCAAGCCACGCAGCCACACTCAAGCCGAAAGCGAAGCATTCTGAGCCAGCTCTTCAATGCGACAAAGCCGCCACACCCGCCCGCGCCGCATGCAGCTTTTTATAGCTCTCGATCAAGCGCAAATGCCGATCCAGCCCTTCCAGCTTCATGCTGGTCGGTGTCAGGCCATAGAACCGCACACTGCCATTTACCGAACCAATCGCCGCATCCATGCGCTCGTCGCCAAACATCCGACGGAAGTTGGCCTCGTAGTCTTCCAGCTCGAGATCGTCGTCCAACTCCATCTCCAGCACCACATTCACAGCCTGATAAAACAAGCCGCGCTCAACAGTGTTGTCGTTGTATTGCAGGAACGCCTCGACCAGATCCTTCGCCTCGTCAAACTTCTGCAGCGCGAGGTAGATCAACAGGCGCAGTTCGAGAATCGTCAACTTGCCCCACGGTGTGTTGTCGTCGAACTCGATGCCGATCAGCGTGGTGATATCGGTGTAGTCATCCTGCTCGCTGCGTTCCAGGCCCTGGACCAGATTGCGCAGGCCAACCTTGCTGAGGTTGTGCAGATTGAGAATGTCGGCGCGGAATTGCAGGGCTTTGTTGGTGTTGTCCCAGATCAGGTCTTCGATCGGGTAGATCTCCGAGTAATCCGGCACGAGGATGCGGCAGGCCTTGGCGCCGATGTGCTCGTAGACCGCCATGTAGACTTCCTTGCCCATGTCTTCGAGGATGCCGAACAGGGTCGCGGCTTCTTCGGCGTTGGAGTTTTCGCCTTGGCCTGAGAAGTCCCACTCGACAAATTCGAAGTCTGGTTTGGCGCTGAAGAAGCGCCACGACACCACACCGCTGGAATCGATGAAGTGCTCGACGAAGTTGTTCGGTTCGGTCACTGCCTGCCCTGAGAACGTCGGCTGCGGCAAGTCATTGAGGCCTTCGAAGCTGCGGCCCTGAAGCAGTTCGGTCAGGCTGCGTTCCAGCGCGACTTCCAGGCTCGGGTGCGCGCCGAAGGAAGCGAAGACGCCGCCAGTGCGCGGGTTCATCAGGGTCACGCACATCACCGGGAATTCACCGCCCAGCGAGGCGTCCTTGACCAGCACCGGGAAGCCCTGCTCTTCCAGGCCTTTGATGCCGGCGAGGATGCTCGGATATTTCTCCAGTACCTCTTGCGGTACGTCCGGCAGGGCCATTTCGCCTTCGAGGATTTCGCGTTTGACGGCGCGCTCGAAAATTTCCGACAGGCACTGCACCTGCGCTTCGGCCAAGGTGTTGCCGGCGCTCATGCCGTTGCTCAGGTAGAGGTTTTCAATCAGGTTGGACGGGAAGTACACCACCTCACCGTCCGACTGGCGCACGAACGGCAGCGAGCAGATACCGCGCTGGGTGTTGCCGGAGTTGGTGTCGTACAGGTGCGAACCGCGCAACTCGCCGTCGCGGTTGTAAATGCCGAGGGTATAGTCGTCGAGAATCTCGCCCGGCAACTCGTCCTTCGGACCCGGCTTGAACCATTTCTCGTCCGGGTAATGCACAAATTCGGCATTGGCGATGTCTTCGCCCCAGAACTGGTCGTTATAGAAGAAGTTGCAATTGAGGCGCTCAATGAACTCGCCCAGCGCCGAGGCCAGTGCACCTTCCTTGGTCGCGCCCTTGCCGTTGGTAAAGCACATCGGCGAATGCGCATCGCGGATATGCAGCGACCAGACGTTCGGCACGATGTTGCGCCACGAGGCGATTTCGATCTTCATGCCGAGGTCGGCAAGGATCTTCGACATGTTGGCGATGGTCTGTTCCAGCGGCAGGTCCTTGCCGGCAATGTAGGTGCCCGCCTGGGAATCGGACTGCGGCATCAACAAGGCCTGGGCATCGGCGTCGAGGTTGTCGACTTCTTCGATGATGAACTCGGGGCCGGTCTGCACCACTTTTTTGACCGTGCAGCGGTCGATGGAACGCAGGATGCCCTGGCGATCCTTGTCCGAGATGTCGGCGGGCAATTCAACCTGGATCTTGAAGATCTGGTTGTAGCGGTTTTCCGGGTCGACGATGTTGTTCTGCGACAGGCGAATGTGCTCTGTCGGAATGTTGCGTGTGTCGCAGTACAGCTTGACGAAGTAAGCCGCGCACAAGGCCGACGACGCCAGGAAGTAGTCGAACGGCCCCGGTGCCGAGCCATCGCCCTTGTAGCGAATTGGCTGATCGGCGATCACCGTGAAGTCGTCGAACTTGGCTTCAAGTCGAAGGTTGTCGAGAAAGTTGACCTTGATTTCCATGCGGGATTACCAGAATACGGCTAAACGAATGGCGGCCATTATCCGGTTTTTGTGCGGGAAGTCTCGCCCTTTCGGGATTCGCCGCTGGCCGGCCATGCTGGAAATCTCGCAAGATTCGCTACACTTTGAACAAATCCCGGCGATGCCAATAACATCAATCTGAACATTGTGCCCGCGCCATTGTTCTAGATTCAGAAGACACCGGATCAAGGACGAGCACATGGCCGTAACTCACGCTGCGCCGCCAATCCCCACCCCACAGCGCGCTGTGACCCGACGCCTGGCCATCGCCGTTGGCGCGTTGTTCGTCGCTGGCGTCATTGCCGCCATCAGCACCTTGCTGGGTATCGCCAATACCCTTGATGCCAAAGACCTGGAACAGAACCAGTTCTACTCCGTGCGCGCCGTGGAGAACCGCATCACCACCTCGAAAAACTACATCACCAGCTACGCCTACTGGACCCGCGCCTATGAGGCCTTGAGCGGGCCGATCGACGTCGACTGGGCCTACACCGAACAGAACATGGGCAAAACCATGTTCACGACCGACGGCTATGACGGCGTGTTCGTTCTCGATCGCAATCGCACCAAGTACGCGGTGATTCGCGGGCAGATGGTCGAAACCGACGTGTCCACGGTGCTGCAAGCGCCTGCCTCGGCGCTGGTCGAGCAGGTGCTCAGTCAGCCCGACCTGACCAAACCGATCAGCAGCTATTCGCTGTTCGAAGGCTGGCCGGCGCTGATCACCGCTGCCGCGATCATTCCAAACGACGAGCGTCCGCTGGACGAACTGAGAAACACCTCGGTGCTGGTATTCGTCGACAAGCTGACGCCGACCAAATTGCGCAAGATCGGCAGCGGTTATGGCCTGTCAAACCTGACTCTTGTCCCGGATGACACGGTTAAAAATGACCATCCAAGCGTACCGCTCGACAGCACCGGCTACAGCCTCGTGGCCGACCTGCAGCGGCCCGGCCAGCAATTGTTGTGGACGCTGGTGCCACCGCTCGGCGCGACATTCCTGGTACTGATGCTGCTGACGGCATATTTTTTTCGCCACGCCCTGCGCTCTTCGCAATACGTCGATAACAGTATCCAAGCGATGCAGGCGTCGAATCAGGCATTGGAAGCGGCCAACCACGCGCTGGAAGCCAGCGAAGAACGTTTTCGCGCCGTGGCCGAGGCGGCGTCGGACTGGATCTGGGAAGTCGATGGTCAGTTGGCGCTGACCTATCTGTCGGCGCGTTTCAGCGAGGTCACCGGCTACTCGCAAGCCCTGTGGCTGGGCCAGGACATCGGCGAATTATTGACCTGCGACACCACACCTCTGGAGCTGTGGCTGCGCAAACTCAGCGAAGAAAACAGCGCCGGCGATTTGCGTTGCACCTACCGCGATGAATCCGGCCAGCCGCGCCATTGCCGACTCTCCGCACGGCCGATTTTTGACAAGGACAATGTCGTCGGTTATCGCGGCACCGCCAGCGACATCACCGACGAAGTCGCCGCCCACGCGCAGATCCAGCACCTGTCGATGCACGACGCCCTGACCGGTCTGCCCAACCGCAACAAACTGGCGCGCTATCTGGATGAAGTGCTGCTATTGAAGGAACATGCACCGCCGCTGTCGCTGCTGATGATCGATCTGGACAATTTCAAACCGATCAACGACTCCCTCGGCCATCCGGCCGGCGACGCGGTGCTGCAGGAAGTCGCCACGCGTCTGCGTGAGTGCACCCGCGAGCACGACCTCGTTGCCCGCCTCGGTGGTGATGAATTCGTGGTGGTGCTCAATGGCATGGACAGCCATAACGAGATCGACAAATTCTGCACACGGCTGATCGGCAGCCTGCATCAGCCGATTCTCTACGAACAGCATCCGCTGCACATCGGCGCCAGTGTCGGTATCGCGCTCAGCCGTCGGCACGGCTTCGTCGCCAGCGATCTGATCCGCTACGCCGACATCGCGCTATACCAGGCCAAATCCGACGGCAAGAACACCTGGTGCTATTTCGAAGCGCACATGAGCGATCAGATCAAGACGCGCCGGCAAATGGAAGATGACCTGCGCCATGCGCTCAAGCACAACGAGTTCGTCCTGCACTATCAGCCGCGCTACAAGGTTGATGGCAAGCACATCGTCTCGGTGGAAGCGCTGGTGCGCTGGCAGCATCCGACCCAAGGCTTGCTCGGGCCGGACGTGTTCATTCCGCTCGCCGAACAGACCGACCTGATCGTGCCGCTGGGGCGCTGGGTTCTGCGCGAAGCCTGCGAAACCGCGCTGGACTGGCCGTCTGACATTCTGCTGTCGGTGAACCTCTCGCCAGCGCAGTTCGCCCTTAGCGATGTGGTCGAAGACGTTCGCGAAGTGCTGGTGGCAACGCGTTTCCCGGCCAGCCGCCTGGAGCTGGAAATCACCGAGAACGTGATGCTCAACGACACCGATGGCGCGCTGATGACCATGAATCAGCTCAAGGAACTCGGCGTGCGTCTGAACATGGACGACTTCGGCACCGGCTATTCGTCGCTCGGTTATCTGCGCGCCTATCCGTTCGACGGGATCAAGATCGACAAGCGCTTTATCGCCTCGATCAGCAGCGGCACTAATGATCGCGCCGTGGTGCAGGCGATCATCGGTTTGGGCAAAGCCATGGGTTTGACGGTGACGGCCGAAGGCGTCGAGACCGAGGAGCAACTGGCGATTCTCGGCAAGGATCAATGCAACGAGGTGCAGGGCTACTTCATGAGCCGGCCGATCGACAAGGCGGCTTTTGCTGATCTATTGCGGGCTTCGAGGCTGTCACCAGTCAGCAAAAAGGGCCGAGTCACCTGAAGCTCAGTCGTCGGTGGCAACGCGCACCTTGCCGCTGAACACGCGGAAACCGAAGGTGTTGTAGGCCAGGGTGATCGGTATGAGCACGGCGAAGCCGACCAGCATGAACATCTGACTGTTCGGGCCTGATGCGGCTTCGCTCAAGGTCAAATCTGGCGGAATGATGAAGGGAAATAGCGCGACCAGCATCATCGCGAAAGCCAGGACGAAGACGCCCAATGCGGCGAACAGAGGGATGAAGTCGAAGCGGCTGTGAAAGCCTTTGCTGAACACCCATCCCAGAGCGCTGAGGATCAGCCCTGCCGGCAACCACAGCCGAATATCGGCGAGCCGCCGGGCATATTGCGGCTGCAACATCGCCGTCCATGCGATCAACACCAGCAATAATGCCGCGACGACCAGCGCCAGGACGCGGGCCTGGCGGGCCGAGCGCTGCTGCAATTCATCAAGGGTGCGCCAGTACAACCAGCACGTCCCCAGCCACACGTAGCCCAGCACCAGTACCAGACCGCAAAACACCGGGAACGGATTCAGCCAGTCGCGGCCATCGCCAATGTACTGACCCTCCTGATGCGCAACGCCCTGCACCAAAGTCCCCAGCACCACGCCCTGAACAAAACCCGTCAGCAGCGACGCCAGCGCCAACACGCCATCGATGATTCGTTTGCGCTGTTCGTTCGCTGCGTAGTCGCGAAACTCCAGCGCCATGGCCCGTGCAATCAATGCCAGGAACATGACGATAAAGGGCACGTAAAGAGCCGGCAACAAGATCGCATAGGCCAGCGGAAACAACGCCAACAGCCCTCCGCCACCGAGCACCAGCCAGGTTTCGTTGGCATCCCACACTGGCAGAATCGTCACGGCCATCGCCCGCCGCTGCTGGCTGGATTGCGTCAGGCCCATCAGCATGCCGACGCCCAGATCAGTGCCGTCGAGCACCACGTAGTTCATCACCGAGAACGCCAGCGCCGCCGCGCACAAAAGGGTCAGCCAGTCCGTGTCCATGTCTGCGCCCTCCTCAGTGTCCGGTTTCGTCGCCAAGGGTGGGCTGCGGCCCGGGTTGATCCTGCTGTGGCGGCTCGCGCAACAGACGCAGCAATACCCACAGGCCGATGCCGAAGATCAGCAGATAAAACAGCAGAATCAACCAGGTCGACCCGACGACTTGAGCCCTCGACACTGACGACAGACTGTCTGCCGTGCGCAGCAATCCGTAAACGGTAAACGGCTGTCGCCCCACTTCGGTGACAACCCAGCCGCTGAGCATCGCCAGAAACCCGGCCGGCGCCAGCAGCACGCACGCGCCCAACCACCGACGCGCCGTGTACAGGCGATTACGCCGGCGCAGAATGAGGCTGACCACGCCCTGCCCGAGCATCAACAGGCCAAGCCCGACCATCAGCCGAAAGGCAAAAAACACCGGCGCCACGGGAGGAATGTCTTCTGGCGGGAATTCATCAAGCGCGGCGATGGTGCTGGTCAGGTCGTGATGCAAATACAGCGAACCGATTCGCGGAATAGCGACCTCCCAGTGGTTGCGGCGCTCTTGCCTATCCGGCCAGGCGAACAGCCGCAGCGGCTCTCCGGCCCCTTGCGCGGGGCGCGTCCATGAAGCTTCGATTGCCGCCACCTTCTGCGGCTGGGCTTGCAGACTGTGCCGCCCATGCAAGTCACCAATGACAATCTGCACAGGAATCAGCACCGCTATCACCCACAGCGCCATGGAAAATTGCAGGCGAGCGCGGGGGTTTGCCGAGGCCTTGCGCAACTGCCAGGCGCTGATGCCGGCAATCAGCGTCGCACTGCCGATAAACACGGCGAGCAGCATGTGCGCCAGCCGATAGGGAAACGAAGGATTGAAGATGATTGCCCACCAGTCCGCGGCGAGGAAACGCCCGTCCGCGCCAATCGAATAGCCGGCGGGGGTTTGCATCCACGAGTTGGCCGAAAGTATCCAGAACGCGCTGATCAGCGAGCCCACGGCCACCGCGCAGGTGGCGAAAAAATGCAGACGCGGGCCGACCTTCTTCAGGCCGAACAGCATGATGCCGAGAAATCCCGCTTCGATGAAAAATGCCGCCATCACTTCATAGAACATCAGCGGGCCGAGGACATCACCGGCCTGCACTGACAGCCGCGACCAGTTGAGGCCGAACTGATACTCCAGAATCAATCCAGACGCCGTGCCCACCGCGACGTTGAGGGCGAACACCTTGAGCCAGTAGCGATAAACGTCCAGGTAAACCTGGCGCCCGGTCTTCAACCACAACGCTTCCAGCACCATGAGGAAATTCGCCAGACCGATGCTGAACGCCGCCAGCACGATGTGGAAGCTGATCGTGATCGCGAACTGGGCGCGGGCGGCCATCAGGGCCGAATCAACAGGCTCCATCCATCAGCCGCTGTAGAACACAGCAAGCTTGTAGCCTTCGGGGTCGCGCAGATAGGCCACGTAAAAGTCCGGCGTGTAGGCCTCGCGCGTGCCCGGCGCGCCCTCATCGCTGCCGCCATGATCGAGCCCGGTCTTGTGCACCTGATCGACCATTTGCCGCGAGTCGGCGCGAAACGCCGGCATCATGCCGTTGCCCGATGTAGCCGGCTCGCCATTGAACGGTTGCGATATGTGCACGCTGCCGGGGCCGTTGGACTTGTCGGCGCAATCGGGCAGGTAAAAACAGTAGTGTTCTTCGCGATCATGCCGGTAGCCGAGCGGCGTCAGGATCGCCTTGTAAAAAGCCGCCGAACGCTCAACATCGTTGGCGCCGATAAACAGATAACTGAGCATGGGACGTCCTCCGATGGCCGTTTTCAGCTGTGCGTTTCTTCTTGGTTATGGGTAAACACGTTGCCGGCGTCGCGTATCAATTGACGCCATTCGGCGCTGGTAATCAGGCCTTGTTCCTCCATCTGATCGGCGGCCTTGAGCAGTTCGTCATATTGTTGTTCCGGATCCAGATCGGCCTCGGCCTGCTCCGACATCTTGCGCCATGCCGCCAGTGATGCCTTTTTTTGCTGATCGAACATACGGGAATCTCCTGAGGGACTTACCCGGTAGAAAAATCAGCGCGAAGGAGGTTCAGGGCAGACGACGGATGGACTGTTTATGCAGAAACCTTTGCAGGAGTGAGCCTGCCCGCGACGGCGGTGAATCTGCAGTGAAGGTGTTGACCGGTCTGGCCCATTCGCGGGCAAGCCCGCTCCCACAGAGATTGGGGTGTATTCAATATCAGGTGCATCACTGAACACTGTGGGAGTGGGCTTGCTCGCGAAGGTGTCCGCACATCACAGATTCATGGCTCTGACCTTCGCGCGCTTCAACAGGCCGCAGAAATTGTTTATTGACCACAAAGGCCTGATCCGCGAGGTTAGCCGACGTTCGGTTGTCTGCGATTGCCGGGCAAAAAACCCGGTTCGCCATGTGTTTCCCGCGTGTGTTCCGACGTCGCACTGTTCATTGCCCGATCCCCTGTTTGCTGGAGTTTCTCGATGCCGTCGCCCAAATCATTGCCCACTGCCCTGCTCGGCCTGGTCCTGGCCTGCCCGGTGACGGCCGAGGCCCAAGGTCTGGAACTGGGGCAAGTATTGGTTTCGGCGGATCAGCGCAGTGGCACCGATGCCTCGGTCGAAGACGCCAGGGAACGCCTCGAACAGGTACCCGGCGCCACCAACGTGGTCGACATGCGCCAGCCGTTGCAGGGCCGCGTTGCCAGCAATCAGGATGTGCTCGCCTATCAGCCGGGGGTGTATGCACAGTCGGCGGGCAACGAAGGCGTGAAGGTTTCCATCCGTGGTTCCGGCATCAACCGCGCACCCGGCGCCCATGCTTCGGGGCTCTACACGATGCTCGATGGCTTGCCCCTCACCGGCCCCGGCGGCACGCCGTATGAATTGCTCGAGCCGCTCTGGGTCGACCATGTCGAAGTGCTGCGCGGCGCCAACGGCTTCGATCGCGGCTCGCTGGCGCTGGGCGGCGCTATCGATTACGTCAGCCATACCGGTTACACCGCGCCGAAACTGCAACTACGCTACGCCACCGGCAGCCATGGCTATCAGCAGCGCCAGATCAGCTCCGGGCAAGTGCTGGGAGATTTTGATTACTACGTGTCGCTGACCGATGCCAACGCCGACAGCTATCAGGACCACACCGCCAGCGAGAGCAAAGGCCTGATCGCCAACTTCGGCTATCGCTTCAACCCGAACCTGGAAACCCGCTTCTACATCCGCTACCGGGAAACCGACAACGACCTCGCCGGCCGCGTGACCAAGCATTCCATCGAACACAGCCCACGGGCAGCCAACCCGGCTTATGTGGCCCGCGATGACAGCCGCAAGCAACCCGGCAGTACCTTCATCGGCAACAAGACCACCTTCTACCTCGACGATGACTCAAGCATCCAGACCGGCCTCGTCTACCACGACTACCCGATGGATCTGCGCGAAGGCCCGAACCGGCTGAAAGTGGCATACACCGACGTCAGCGGCACCTTCGACTACAAGCGCCGCGACAGCCTGTTCGGCATGGAGAGCCGCAGCACTGTCGGCCTGCGCGTGACCAAGCATCTGCCCAACGATGGCGCCAGCGAGTTCGTGCGCATCCCGAGTGGCAACACCGCCAGCTATGCGCCCGGCACGCGGATGCGTAATTTCACTTATCAGGGCTCGGACACCGTGCTGCATTTTGGTAACGACCTGGAAATCGCCGACGACCTGTGGCTGACCACCGGCCTTGCCGCCATCTATACCCGCCGCGAAAGCGCCGTGACGTATCCGCAGGGTGGCGGCAAGACCAGTCTCAGCGATTGGGACTATGCACCGCGCATCGGCCTTCGCTACCAGATCACCCCGGACGTGCAAGTGTTCGGCAACCTCAGCCGCTCCGTCGAAGCACCGCACCCGTGGTCGCTGATCTACAGCTCCAACGTGCGCTTCCCTGCCGGCAACGGCGCTGCAACCGGCACCCAGCGCGACCCGATCGAACTGCAAAACCAGACCGCAACCACTCTAGAACTCGGCGGCCGTGGCGACAGCCATTTGGGCGAATGGAGCCTGGCCTGGTACTACGCGCAAGTTCGTCACGAATTGCTCTCGGTGTTGCCGGACGCCAATGCCGTTACGCCCTACGAACTCAACGCCAGCCCGACGGTGCACCAAGGCATCGAGGCCAGCTTGAATAGCAAACTCTGGTCGGCGGACGACGGGCGCCAGCTGAGCTTGCGTCAGGCCTACACCTTCAGCGACTTCCACTACCGCGACGATGAGCGCTTCGGCGACAACCGCCTGCCCGGTTTGCCGATGCACTACTATCAGGGCGAACTGCGTTACGACTGGCCGCAGGGCTTCTTCGCCGCCGTGAACACGCAACTGGTGTCCAAAGTTGCCGTGGACTACGCCAACAGCTATTACGCCGACCCGTACGCCCTGTTCGGCGCCACGCTCGGCTACAACGCGCCGAAGGGCGACTGGCAAGGCTGGGTGGACATGCGCAACCTGACCGGCAAGCGCTACGCGGCAACGGTCACGCCGGGGTATGACGACAAGGGAGCGGATGCCGCGCGCTCGACGCCGGGTGAAGGGATGGGGGTTTATGTTGGGGTTTCGTGGAGTTTGCTATAACACCCAACGCGAGATTCAAATGTGGGAGCGAGCCTGCTCGCGAAAGCAGTGGATCAGTCGCGAATCATTTCGACTGACACGACGCCTTCGCGAGCAGGCTCGCTCCCACAGTTGGCTTTGTGCTTTTGGTTAGAACGGCGCAGGATTCGAAATCTTTGACGAGTATCATCGTAAGGGCATGTCTCTGCGAATCGTCCCGGTAATCATCGCTTTCCATAGAAAATAACGGATTAATCTCATGGATACTTCCCAAGAAAACCCTCTGGAAACATCACTCCGACTGGCCGCCGACGAACCCGCTCATCGCCCTGAGTTCTATCGCACGCTTCTTGATTCGACCATCTACATCCTCGGCACCGCCGGTGCAGGGCAAGGCCATGTCAATCTCGAGGCCGGCAGCAATATCAGCATCGCTCATTGGCAGAAGCCCGATGGCACGCCGGTCATTCCGTTCTTCTCCTCGCTGCCAACGCTGCAACAATCCATCGACAGCGAGCAGAGCTATGTGGAGATACCGGCCCGATCATTGTTCGAAATCACGCTGGGCGCGCTGCTCTTTCTGAATCCGAAGTCGCCGTACGGCAAGGAATTCCTTCCGGAGGAAGTGCAACGCCTGCTCTCAGGCGAAATCGGCCGGCCCGCCATGCAGCGCACCGTTGAAAAAGAGACCAACGTGTTGCTCGGACAGCCTTCGGACTACCCATCGACGATGGTCCATTCGCTCTCGCAACTGCTGGCCAAACACTCCAATGTGAAACGCGCGTTCCTGGCGCTGATGCACGACCCCACGGTTGATGAAAAGCCGCACCTGATCGTCGGCATCGAAGCGGATGGCGATATCGAGCAGGTCATGCGCGAAGCCGGCAATGTCGCTGCGGACACAGCCCCTGATGGCGGGCCGGTTGATTTTTGTCGCGTGCTGATGGGAGAAGCCGGGCTGAGTGATTACTTCCTCAGGGAGACCAAGCCTTTTTACGAACGCAAGTCACCGAGCAAGCTGCGTTCTTTTTTTGGGTTTGGTAGAGCGTGATGATCAATCCACTTAAAGCAGCACTCGCGGCCTCGCTTGTCATCGGCCTTTCGACCAGCGCACTGGCTGACATCAGCGCCATCGGTTTCCAGTCCACCATCCTGCCCGACCTGCAACACAAACGTCCGCTGGAAATGGTCGTCTGGTACCCAGGCACGACAACAACCACCGCCCAATTGATCGCCGATGACGCAGTCTTTGTTGGTGCCTCAGCCGTTCGTGATGCGCCGCCCGTTGCGAGTGAGCATCCCTTGGTCGTGCTGTCCCACGGTTACCGAGGCAACTGGAGCAATCAGGCCTGGCTGGCGAGTGCGCTGGCCCATCAGGGTTATATCGTCGCTGCCGTCAACCATCCCGGCACCACCACCCATGACCGTAGCGCGGTGGCGGCGGCACAGTTGTGGCTGCGCCCCGCCGACCTGAGCCGCGCCATTGACGCAGTCACTTCTCAACCGGATAAATTCGGCGCCGTCGACAAGGGTCGCATTGCGGTGGTCGGCCACTCCCTCGGCGGCTGGACTGCGCTGGAAATCGCCGGAGCACGGTTCGATCCGGACCTGTTTGCGGGCGATTGTAAAATCCATCCGCAGCTCTCCAGCTGCAAGGTCTATCGACAGATGACTCCGGTAAGCACCCCGGAATTGAAGACAGCACTGGCCGGTGACCTGCGCGACCAGCGCGTCACCGCTGTGATTTCGCTGGACCTGGGCCTTTCGCGCGGCATGACCAGCCAGAGCCTGGCGACATTGCCGGTGCCAACGTTGGTGATCGCTGCTGGTGCACCGTCGCAGGATCTGCCGGCAGCATTGGAGTCAGTTGATCTGGCCAAGCGCCTGCCTCTGGCATCGACGCGTTATATCGAAATCGCCGACGCCAGCCATTTCAGCTTCATGTCGCAGTGCAAACCAGTGGCGGAGGCTTTGCTTGAAGAGGACAGTCCGGGTGACGGCATCATTTGTCGCGATGGTGAAAATGCCCGGCCACGTGCGGTGATTCAGCAACAGGTAACGTCACTGATCAGCGATTTTCTTGCAAAAACTGCGAGCAGCCATCAAGCCCTTTGATCAGATCACGTTCGTTCATGACCTTGGAATCAGCCAACCCGCCCTCATAACAGTGGGTATCCCCCATCGTCTCCGAGAGGAAGCACACACCATGACCACTCAAACCGAAACTGCCATTCTCGCCGGCGGCTGCTTCTGGGGCATGCAGGATCTGTTGCGTCGCTACCCGGGTGTGCTGAAAACCCGCGTCGGTTACACCGGCGGTGATGTGCCGAATGCGACCTATCGCAACCACGGCAACCATGCCGAAGCCATCGAGATCAAATTCGATCCGGCGGTAATCAGCTACCGGCAGATCCTCGAGTTCTTCTTCCAGATCCACGACCCGAGTACGCCCAACCGGCAGGGCAACGATCTTGGCCCGAGCTATCGCTCGGCGATCTATTACCTTAACGACGAGCAGCGCGCCGTCGCCGAAGACACCGCTGCCGACGTCGACGCTTCGAAATTGTGGCCCGGCCGAGTAGTTACGGAAATAGAACCTGCCGGCCCGTTCTGGGAAGCGGAACCCGAGCACCAGGATTACCTGGAGCGGATTCCGAACGGCTACACCTGCCACTTCATCCGGCCAAACTGGAAACTGCCGAAGCGCGCTTGACGACAACGGCGTTGGCTGGGCTCGGTGCCCCACCAACGCCGCCCCCCTGAACAAATCACAAATGCACCGGCACCGCTGGCGCCGAGCCCGGCTCCGGCACATCGACGTTGACCTTCAGTGCAATCAGCAGCGCGGCCAGCAACATCAGAATTCCAGCCGCTACAAACACGCCATTGATCCCGCTGAAGCTGAACACCGAACCGCCGGCGGCAGCGCCTGCGGCAATCGCCGACTGCACCGATGCGACGACCATGCCGCCTGCGCTTTCGGCCTGATCGGGTATCGAGCGCGCCACCCAATTCGACCACGCCACCGGCACGCCCCCAAAGGCCATCCCCCACAATGCAAGGAGCAATGCCTGCCCACTGACCGACGCCGGTAACCCGACCAGCGCCAGAGCGGCAACGCCCACCAGCACCGGCATCAGCACCAGGGTTGCGCGTGGATTGCGCTGCAACAACCAGCCGGCGAACAGCGTGCCGGCAAAGTTCGCCACGCCGAAACCCAGGAGCATCAGTGCCAAGGTCTGCGCGCCGACGCCCGTGGTGCTTTCCAGAAATGGCCGGATATAGGTGAACAACGCGAAGTGGCCGGTGTGCACCAGTACGCAGCCGAACATGCCGATGGCAATGCCCGGTCGCAGCAACACCTCGAGCACCGTGCGCAGGCGTGACGGGCGATGCGGCGCCAGACTGGGTAGCGTGAACATTTGGAAGACCAGCGTCACCATGCCCACCGCTGCTGCGGCGTAGAACGCACTGCGCCAGCCAAACTGGCCACCGAGATAACTGCCCAGCGGCACCGCCACTACGGTACCCACGGCGATCCCGCTGAAGATGATCGACAGCGCGCGTGGCAGCAGCGCCGCCGGCACCAGGCGCATCGCCACGGCCGCCGCCATGCTCCAGAATCCGCCGAGGGCTATGCCCAAAAGAATACGCATGATCAGCAATACGGCGAGGCTGGACGACAACGCCACCAGCAGATTCGACGCGATCATCAGTGCCGAAAAGCCAAGTAATACGAGCCGCCGATCAAGGCTGCGCGTCAATCCTGGCACCAGCAATCCGGCAAACAGCGCGACCACCGCTGTCACGGTAACGGCTTGCCCCGCCAGCGCTTCACTGACGCCGAGATCGAGCGCCATTGGTGTCAGCAGGCTGGCCGGCAGATATTCCGCCGTGAGCAGACCAAACACACCCATCGCCAGTGAAAACACCGCCATCCATGCAGGCACCATCGGCGCCTCTTCAATTCGCCCATCACCTACACGTTCATTCATTTCAAGACTCCCTCGGACATTTCGAGAAGGCAGTCTATTGAGGGCGATCCGGATGATCTATGATGCGCAGTCTTGAACTTTTGATCGAAACCCCGAACATGACGAGCATTGATTCCTTCTCTGTGTCTTCAGACCTGATCACCGAGTTGTTGCGCAGCATGCGTCTGCGTGGCGTGCAATATCGGCGGATCCACGCCGGCCCGCCCTATGGCCTGGGTTTCAGCGACAAACCCGGCCATGCGTATTTCCACTTCGTCGCCGCTGGATCGACGGTGTTGCGGCTGGAGGACGGCAGCGTTTACGAATTGTCGGCGGGCAATGCGGTATTCATTTCCCATGGGGCCGCGCACCAGTTGCTGTCACACGCAGGCGCGCAAGTGCAGGACATTGACAGCGCGGTTACCGCGCCACTCGGCGACACGGTCTGCGCGGTGCAGGTCGGGCAAAGCAACGATTCGCCCGACAGCGCGCTGCTCTTCAGTGGCTGTATGGAGTTCGAGCTCGGCAGCCTGCAAGGCCTCGGTCGGCTGATGCCGGGTCTTATGCTGATCGACGCCGGCGGCCAGCGCTATCCGGGCCTGATGCCGATTCTCGCCACCATGGAGCGCGAAGTCAGCGCCGCGCGCATCGGCTTCGCCGGCATTCTCGCGCGCCTGGCCGACGTAGTGGCGGCAATGATTGTTCGTGGCTGGGTCGAATGCGCTTGCGGCAATGCCTCCGGTCTCGTCGCCGCCCTGCGCGACCCACGCCTGGCACAGGCCTTGCTGGCCCTGCACCAACAACCGGGGCGCGACTGGAGCGTCGCCGAACTGGCAACGCTGTGCAACACCTCGCGCTCGGTCTTCGCCGAACGCTTCCAGACCACCCTCGGCACCCCACCGCTACGCTATGCCACCGAACTGCGGATGCGCCTGGCCAGTCAGTGGCTGACCCTGGAAAGACTGCCGATCGAAGAAGTGGCGCAGCGCCTGGGCTACACCTCCCAAGCGGCGTTCAGTCGTGCCTTCAAGCGGATAACGGGAAGCTCGCCGGGAGCGAGTCGGCGCCAGCGCGCACTGTAAGAATCTGCATTAACAGCGCGGCAATGAATCCGAACCGCCCTCACCGCTGGACTTTCTCCAGTCCCGCGACCACCCGCTCCGCTGCCTGCGAATCCCCACGCACCTTCAATTCCTGCGCAACCTGGCGCAACTGCTCAACCGTCAACCCAACATTCAGACTGATCTTCAGATGCGACTCCAGCTGTGACTCCACCCCAGCCATTGCCGCGAGCGCGCCAACCGTCGCCAGTTCCCGATCCGTCCATTGCAGGTTGTCGCGGGCGAAGATATCGCCGAACAAGTGCGTTTTCAGAAACTGATCGATCGCCGGGGCGAATTCGAACAGCGGGCCCGACACTGGCGCGCCGACCAGACGGGTCTGATTGTCGGTGCCGAGTTCGGTGAGCGCATACCCCGACGGCACCGGTCCGGGCTCACGTCCTGGTGCGTCTTCGATGCCGCGTGCAGCGCGTTCCTGCGTAACCTTCATCAGCAAGGACAAGGCGTTGAGGCTGCGCGGGAAGCCGGCGTAGGCGTACAGCTGCACCAGAATTTCCTTGGTCTCGCTGATGCTCAGCCCGGCATCGAGACCACGATTGAGTGCGTCGTGCAAACGCGGCATGTCGCCGATGGCAGCGTTGGCGGCAATCGGGGCGATCGCCAGTTGTTCAAGCGACAGAGGCTGTTCTTTCATGATCGGTTTCTCCGATGATCGGGAAGGATTGGCGCAGAGAGGATTCACGCAGGCTGCGCTGGCGAGGACCGCGCAGCCGAGGGCCACGATGCGTAGAAGACGCCCTTGATTTAACGATTTCTGGTTCATCAATGACTCTCCTCACTCATGCAGAGTGAACGTCACCCGCACATCGCCGCGCCCCAAGGCTTCGGCCAAGTCCTGCGGGCGGTCGATGCGACCAAGACGCGAATAGCGGTAGGACGAATCGAAGGTCTTGTAGAAGACCACCAACGTATCGTCGCCATACAAAAGGAAATCGCCGTTGTGAATCGTGCCCGGCCGGTAGGGCTGGGTGGGCAATGGCGGCTGCACGGTGGCGTATTTTTCATTGCCGTGCAGGTCGGTCATTTCCAGGCTCAGCGGCAATCGCGTGAGCAATTGCCGGGTACTCGGGTTGTCATCCAGAGCAATGGCAAAACGCTGTTCTCCGACGGTCATCCACATCGTGGTCTCCTCCGGGTTAGCAGCAGACAGAGCAAAGGGCAGCCATGCCATCAGTACGAATCCCTTCCAGCCGTTGGCAAAAATCCGCATCGCTTCGCTCCGTCGCGTTGAAAGTTACTTCAGGTTGCTCTTGAAGAACTGTGTCAGCTTGGCAAAAGGAATCAGCTCGACCCGGTCGTACAGATCGACATGGCCGGCATTCGGCACGATCACCAGTTCTTTCGGCTGCCCCGCCAACCGGAACGCCTCTTCGCTGAACTCACGGGAGTGCGCATCGCCACCGGCAATGAACAACATCGGGCGCGGCGAGATGCTCTCGATATCGACGAATGGATAGAAGTTCATGAACTTGGTGTTGCTGCTCAGCGTCGGCCGCGTGGTCTGTTGCGGCGTCGAGCTGGCCGGGGTGAATTCGCCGCGCGGGGTGCGGTAGAAATCGAAGAATTCACGCTGGATCGGATGGGTGTCGGCCTTCAGTTCCAGCACCGTGCCGCCGGTATATGCGACCTTGCCGCCGGTGAATTCGGCGTAACGCTGTTCGGCCGCTTGGGCGATGATCTGCTTGCGCTGTTCGAGGCTTTGCGAATGCTTGAGGCCGTCACGGTTGGCCGCGCCCATGTCGTACATGCTGACCGTGGCGATGGCTTTCATCCGTGGGTCGATTTTCGCCGCGCTGATCACGAAGCTGCCACTGCCGCAAATGCCCAGCACGCCGATGCGCTCGCGGTCGATGAATGGCCGTGTGCCGAGGTAATCGACGGCGGCGCTGAAGTCTTCGGCGTACATGTCCGGCAGCACGGCATTGCGCGGCGCGCCCTCGCTTTCGCCCCAGAACGACAGATCCAGCGACAGGGTGACAAAGCCCTGCTCCGCCAGTTTCTGCGCATACAGATTGGCGCTCTGCTCCTTTACCGCGCCCATCGGATGGCCAACGATAATCGCCGCGCTGCGTGCTGCCGGGTCGAGTCCTTTGGGGACAAACAGGTTGCCGACCACGGTGAGTTGGTATTGATTTTTGAAGCTGACCTTCTGCACGGTCACCTTGTCGCTTTTGAAGAAATTATCGGCACCGTGGGACATGTCAGCTCCAAATGCAGTGAATGAACTCAGGACAAACCCGAGCAGTATGAACAGTCGTTTCATGGGGGCGTCCTTGATCGGGAACCCAGGCGAGGCCGGGATGGAGGTATTGTTGCGCAGGCTTGAGGCTTTGATTAGCTAATGAGTGCTTAATGCGGTTATAAACCAAGCTAATCAATAAACCCGAGCGTTGCGCCATGGCCAAACCCAACTTCAACGACCTGCTCGCCTTCGTCACCGTGGCCCGCAGCGGCAGCTTCACCCGCGCGGCGGTGCAACTGGGCGTGACGCAATCGGCGGTGAGCCAGGTAGTCTCGGCGCTGGAAGCGCGTCTGAAAATTCGCCTGCTGACCCGCACCACGCGCAGCGTGTCGCTGACAGCGGCCGGCGAACGCTTGCTGCACGCCGTCGGGCACCGTTTCGATGAGATCGAAGCCGAGCTGGACGCGCTGACCGAGTTGCGCGACAAGCCCGCCGGCACCGTGCGGATCACCTGCGGCGACAACATCATCAAGACCACTCTGCTGCCCAAGCTGACGCCGCTACTGCTGCAGTACCCGGACATCAAGCTCGAATTCGATATCAACTACGGTTTCCGCGACATCGTTGCCGACCGCTTCGATGCCGGCGTGCGCTTCAGCGACACCGTCGCCCAGGACATGATCGCCGTGCCGATCGGCCCGCCGCTGCGCATGGCCGTGGTTGCCTCGCCCGGCTACTTTGCCCGGCACCCCGCCCCGCAACACCCGCGCGATCTGGCGGCACACCGCTGCATCGATATTCGATTTCCGACCTACGACGGTGTCGATGCCTGGGAATTCGAGCGTCAGGGCAAAAAGCTGAAAGTACGGGTTGACGGCCAACTGGTGTTCAACTCCACCGTGCACATCGCCGACGCGGCGGTGAACGGGTTAGGGATTGCCTACCTGCCCGAAGACGAGTTCGGCGCGCACCTGGCTGAAGGGCGTTTGGTCAGAGTGCTGGAGGACTGGTGCGAACCGTTCGGCGGCTTCCACCTCTACTACCCCAGCCGCCGCCAACCGTCGCCGGCGTTTTCACTGGTGGTGGAAGCGTTGCGCGTGGTCAGAGATCCAGCCCCATTGTAGGAGCGAGCCTGCTCGCGATAGCGTCGGCACATCCAATAGAGTAAGTGCCTGACCCAGCGCTTTCGCGAGCAGGCTCGCTCCCACAGGGTTTTGCGTCAGACTCCGGAAATCAGTCGATTCACAAACCCATTGTGGGAGCGAGCCTGCTCGCGAAGGCGCCAGACCAGCCACATCATCTCTGCGTGCCGGCCCCGCGACACCCTTACAACTTCGGCACGTCCCCGGTAGCCTCGGCAATCGTCGCCAAGGTTTCCTCCATGCTGGCGATGTCTTCATGCAGCTTTTGAAACACCAGATCCAGCGACTCGGGGGCGTCCACGGTTTGATGGCCACGAAGCGACTCGACGCTACCGCTCTCCACGTGCTGGAGGATGTCCACGCTTTCTCGCAGTGCCAGCAGCTGATCGAAGATGGCGGCAATCTGCGCTTGGCTGCGGGTGCTCATCATTTCCACCCAAGCCTGGCAATGATCTCGCGCCGATACGGCGTGTCGATCTGTGCCGGTACCTGCTCGATATAGTCGCGGGCTTGTTCGTGCGCTGCGCCGCTTAACCCGGCGAGATAAGAAACCGCGTCGTCGACATTGGGCACCAAGCCTTCAATGTTCTTGAATCTGCCGGGCAGCGCCGTCCAGATCACCGCGTCCAGTTGCCGAGGGATGGCCCATTCAGCGAGCACGCCCATTGCCGAGGTACCGATGGTGAAGCTGCCGATGCCGTCCTCCCTGCCCTCAGGCACGCCCTCGCGAAGACGCAAGACTTCACGGGCCTGATCAAGGTCGGTGACATCCAGTACCGACCACAGCACTTTGCACGGCGGCGCGTTCGCGCTTATGGCGGTAGTCAACTCGCCAGTGTCACTGACGCGCACGAAGTCGATCGGTACCTGCGGCCCGTCGGCAAACCACTCGCTCGCCAGCGGCAAACCGTCCGGCTTCCAGATCAGTGAGCCCCATCCCAGACATGCGATGACCATAAATCAGACCCTTCTGCAGAAACGATGAATACAGAGAAAAACGCGGCTCAGCCTTTGGTTTTTCGCGGGTCGGCAGCGCGCGGAAAGGTGCGCTCTTCCTGGATCGTCCCGTCCTCTTTATGGATTTTCAGCGAGGCGGTCTTGTCCTGCAGATAGTCGCTGGCGATCTGCGTGATCTCGGCTTTGGTCGCAGCCGTTTTCGACGCACGCTGCGCGCCCTCTTTGACCAGTTCCCAGCGCTGCTGGTTTTTGTTGATGTGGTAGTTATCCATTCCTTCACCTCTGATATGAATGACAAGATCGATAATGGATTGACCTTGAGCGGATCAGAGAGTTTGAAAGAATTGAGCTCGACTCAATACGCGAACTCGTGGCCCAACTCGCTTTCCATCCACGCCAGAAAACGCCTGACCCGTGGGAAGCTGGAATGCGCTTTGGGAAACACCAGATGATGCGCCGCCACCGCAGCACTCAATGATTCAGGCGCTACTTCAACCAGCGTGCCCGCGGCCAGATACTTCTGCGCCAGCAATGTGCTTTCCAGCGCGAAACCCAGGCCGTGACTCGCGGCTTCCAGCGACATGTACGAGCGATCGAAGCTCAATGCGTAAGGCCGCTCCGGACGCGCCAGACCATGCTGGGCAAACCATTGCGGCCATTTGAGCAGCGTGGCTTCCGACAGAATCAGATCGCACTCCAGCAGATCCGCCGCGCCGCGCACGGGGCGTTGCGCGAGCAGTTTCGGTGAGGTCAGCACGGCAAATGTCTCGTTCCTGACGGTGCGCACCTCATAGCTTGGCCAGTTCGGCAGACCGTGGCGGATATCGACGTCGATCTTGTCGCGACTGAAGTGCAGCGATTCATAGGAGCACGACAGATTGATCTGTATGTCCGGATGACTGGCGCGAAACGCTTCCAGACGCGGCATCAGCCAGAGCAGGCCGAAGCTGGGCGACGAGTGCAAGCGCAGGCAATCGAGGCTGACATCGCTGGCCGCGCGTTCGGTGGCAACGGCGAGACTGTGCAGAATCCCGGAGACTTCCTTGAGGTATTGCTCGCCGACCGGCGTGAGCGAGACGCCTCGAGCAGCGCGAACGAATAATTGCCGGCCGATCATCCCTTCCAGTTTCGCCAGTTGATGGCTGACTGCCGAGGGGGTCAGGTCCAGCACTTCCGCCGCTCTGGCGACGTTACCGAAGCGCGCGGTTTGTTCGAAGGCCTGAATTGCTTTCAGCGGTGGCAGGATGATCGATGCCTCAGTGTCAGAGCGCATGGGGACTCCGTGGTGGTTTCTTGTGATGTATGGACCGGTTTCATTCAAGCATTTGCGCAACAGCCTGACGAGTGCTGAATTTTTTTCAGCATTGAGTGACTTCCGCGTTATTGCTCACGCTCGCCCCGGAGGACAAGCTGAGTCATCGGTTACTTACACACCGACCCAATAAAAACAATTCGAGGGAATCCTCCATGCTTCTTCAAGGCAAAGTCGCAATCATTACCGGTGCCGCATCTGCCCGTGGCATTGGCCGCGCTACCGCCAGCACATTTGCGCAACAAGGCGCTCGCGTGGTCATCCTCGATCTGGATGCCTCCGCAGCACGTGACGCCGCCGCCGCACTGGGCGAAGGTCATCTGGGCCTGGCGGCCAACGTGGCCGACGAAGCGCAGGTCCAGCAAGCCGTTGCCGCCATCATCGAACACTTCGGGCGCATCGATATTCTCGTCAACAACGCCGGCATCACCCAACCACTGAAGACCCTCGAGATTCGCGGTTCGGACTATGACAAGGTGCTGGACGTCAGCCTGCGCGGCACTTTGCTCATGTCGCAGGCGGTGATTCCGCTGATGCGTCAACAGTCTTCCGGCAGCATCGTCTGCATGTCCTCGGTGTCGGCCCAGCGCGGCGGCGGCATCTTCGGCGGTCCGCATTACAGCGCGGCCAAGGCCGGCGTTCTGGGGCTGGGCAAGGCCATGGCGCGGGAATTGGGGCCGGACAATATCCGCGTCAACTCCATCGCCCCGGGCCTTATTCACACCGACATCACCGGCGGCCTGATGCAGGATGACCGCCGTCACGCCATCATCGAAGGCATTCCGCTGGGTCGCCTGGGTCAAGCGCAGGACGTTGCCAACGCCGCGCTGTTTCTGGCCAGCGACCTGTCCGCTTATCTGACCGGCATCACCCTCGATGTGAACGGCGGCATGCTGATTCACTGAGTCACTCTGGGCGGGCCTGCGGGCCCGTGCGGTTCTGGATCGATGACGCAGCCGGGCCTGATGGCCTGGCGGTCAATAAAAACAAGAGATCAGGCCATCATGACTACCCTGTCGCTCGAAGCGGTTTCGACCGTGCGCTCTTCTGCCTATCGCAAAACGGCCTGGCGGCTGATGCCGTTCCTGATGCTGTGCTATTTGTGCGCGTATCTGGATCGGGTCAACGTCGGTTTCGCCAAGCTGCAAATGATGAATGATCTGGCCCTCAGCGAAACGGTCTACGGACTGGGTGCCGGGGTGTTTTTCATCGGCTATTTCCTCTGCGAAGTGCCCAGCAACATCATCCTGCACAAGGTCGGCGCGCGGGTGTGGATTGCGCGGATCATGATCACATGGGGCATCGTCTCGGCGCTGTTCGCCTTCGTCGAAACCGCGTGGCAGTTCTATGCCCTGCGCTTTCTGCTGGGGATTGCCGAAGCCGGCCTGGCGCCGGGCCTGTTGCTCTATCTCACTTATTGGTTTCCGTCCTATCGCCGGGCGCGCATGACCGTGTTGTGGTTCATCGCCATTCCGCTGTCGGGCATGGTCGGCGGCCCGCTGTCGGGCTGGATCATGAACCACTTTGCCGGTGTGCACGGCTGGGCCGGCTGGCAGTGGATGTTCGTGCTCGAGGCGGTGCCCACCGTGGTCGTCGGCCTGCTGGTGCTGAGCTACCTGAAAGACGGCGTGCATCAGGCGACCTGGCTCAATGACGATGAAAAAGCCCTGATCACTCGCGAACTGGCTGAAGACGACCAGCAAAAAGTCACCCACGCCTCGATCGGCGAGTTCATCCGCGACCGGCGCTTGTGGCTGCTGGCGGCGATCTACTTCTGTGTGGTCATGGGCCAGTATGCGATCACCTTCTGGCTGCCGACACTGGTGCGCAACGCAGGGGTTTCCGACCCGCTGCACATCGGTTTCCTGACCAGCCTGCCTTATCTGTGCGCCATCGCCGCGATGCTGCTGGTCGGACGCAGTGGCGACAAACATCGCGAGCGCCGCTGGCACCTGATCGTGCCGATGATCGCCGGTGCGATCGGTTTGAGCCTGGTAGCGATGATGGGCGGTAATTCGACCTTGTCGATCCTCAGTCTGTGCCTGGCCGCCTCCGGCATTCTGTCCGCCACCTCGTTGTTCTGGATGCTGCCGACCACGCTTCTCGGCGGCGTGTCTGCGGCGGCCGGCATCGCGGCGGTCAACAGCTTCGCCAACCTCGCCGGGTTCTGCTCGCCTTATCTGATCGGCTGGATCACCACCCTGACCGGTTCCAGCGCCATCGGCATGTACCTGATCACCGGCGTGCTGTTCCTCGGCGCGAGCCTGGTCCTGCGCATTCCCGCCGCTTTGGTCAATCGTTGAGTCAACGGAGTTTCATCATGACGACTAATCTCTCACACACTGCATCGCCGAGCCTGGCGGAGCGCGCGCACAACATTCGCCGCCATGCACTGCGCATGGGCCAGGTTCAGGGCCAAGGCTATGTAGGTCAGGCCCTCGGCGCGGCTGACCTGCTGGCGGTCTCCTATTTCCATGCGATGAACCATTGCCCGACAGATCCCGAATGGGAGCAGCGCGATCGCTTCTACCTTTCCATCGGCCACTACGCCATTGCGCTGTACGCAGCGCTGATCGAAGCCGAGATCATTCCGCTCGACGAGCTGGAAACCTACGGCTCGGATGACAGCCGCCTGCCGATGTCGGGCATGGCCGCCTACACCCCGGGGATGGAAATCACCGGCGGTTCGCTGGGTCAGGGCCTGGGCATCGCAGTCGGCGCCTGCCTGGGCCTCAAGCGCAAAGGCTCGGCCTCGTTCGTCTACAACCTGCTCTCCGATGGCGAACTCAATGAAGGCTCGACCTGGGAAGCAGTCATGTCGGCTTCGCACTGGCAGCTCGACAACCTGATCGCCATCGTCGACGTGAACAACCAGCAGGCCGACGGTTACTCCAGCGAGATTCTCTCGTTCGAACCGATCGTCGATCGCTGGCAAGCCTTTGGCTGGTTCACCCAGCGCGTCGACGGCAATGACCTCGACGCACTGGTCGCTGCATTCGATGCCGCGCGCAATCACCCCGGCGGCCAACCGCGCGTGATCATCTGCGACACCAAAATGGGCAAAGGCGTGCCGTTTCTGGAGAACCGGGAAAAGACCCACTTCATTCGCGTCGAAGAGCACGAATGGGACCTGGCACTGAGCAACCTTGAAGAAGGAAAAGACCAATGAGCAACGCCGCCAACACTGCGCCTTCGACTGCTACTGGCGCGCCGGTGAAAAAGCGCCTGACCACCTCGGCGATGATTGCCTCGATTGCTTCCGAGGGTCAGGCGACCCGCTCGGCACCGTTCGGCCATGCGCTCGCGGCGCTGGCAGAGCAGCGCGCGGACATCGTCGGCCTTTCTGCTGACCTGTCCAAGTACACCGACCTGCACATTTTCGCCAAGGCGCACCCGGAGCGTTTCTATCAGATGGGTATGGCCGAGCAGTTGCTGATGAGCGCTGCCGCCGGCATGGCCCGCGAAGGGTTCGTGCCGTTCGCCACCACCTACGCGGTGTTCGCATCGCGCCGTGCTTACGACTTCATCTGCATGGCCATCGCCGAGGAAAACCTCAACGTCAAAATCGTTTGCGGCCTGCCCGGCCTCACCACCGGCTACGGGCCGAGCCACCAGGCCACCGATGACCTGGCCATCTTCCGCGCCATGCCCAATCTGATGATTGTCGACCCGTGCGATGCGCTGGAAATCGAACAGGCCGTGCCGGCCATCGCCGCTCACCAGGGCCCGGTCTACATGCGCTTGCTGCGCGGCAATGTGCCGTTGGTGCTGGACGAGTACGGCTATCAATTTGAGATCGGCAAGGCCAAGACCCTGCGCACGGGCAACGACGTGCTGATCATCTCTACCGGGCTGATGACCATGCGTTCGCTGGAAGCGGCCAAGCAATTGCAGGCCGACGGCATTGATGTGGCCGTGCTGCACGTGCCGACCATCAAGCCGCTGGATGAACAAACCATTCTCGCCGAAGCGCGCAAATCCGGACGTCTGGTGGTCACCGCCGAGAACAGCTCGATCATCGGCGGTTTGGGTGAGGCGGTTGCCGGGTTGTTGTTGCGCAATGGCGTGACGCCCACCTTCAGACAGATCGCGTTGCCCGACGCGTTCCTTGACGCCGGCGCCCTGCCGACGCTGCATGATCGCTATGGCATTTCGACGCCGGCTGTCTGCGCGCAGATCAAAGCCTGGCTGTAACTCCACCGTGAGCGGCGCCTCCATCCGAGGCGCTCGTTCATTCGCACACAGGAAGCAGAACGTGAAAGCACATGAACTGCTGGATCCCGACTTCAAGAGCTTTTTAACCCCCGGCGCAGAAGCCTGGACGTTGGAAACGCTGCCCGCGATCAGGGAGCGTGTCCATGCGACATTCAAATCCCCAGAACAAGCGCGCGGTGAAAGCCTATGGATAACGGCCCACGACGGTGAGGATCTGCGCCTGTGTCTTTACCGGCCCGCCGGCGCGGTACTGGGTGTTCACTTTCCGGTGATCCTGTACCTCCACGGTGGAGGTTTCGTCTTGGGCTGCCCGGAAATGGCAGACGATTATCTCGCCGATCTCGCTGAAGCACTGCAGGCGATCATCGTCGCCGTCGATTACCGTCTCGCGCCTGAACACCCCTTCCCCATTCCTCTCGAGGACTGCTACACCGCCCTCGCCTGGGTTTTCGCCCACCAGCAATCGCTGAATATCGACGCCGACAAAGTAATCCTCATGGGCCACAGTGCCGGCGCCGGGCTGGCAGCAGCGCTGGCAATGGTGGCGCGGGATCGCGGCGAATTCCCCATCGCCAGCCAAGTGCTGATTTATCCGATGCTTGATGACCGTTCGGGCAGCCCGGCCGCGCCTCAGCAAAACGATACGACCGGAGTGATTGGCTGGCCGGCGCAAGCCAACCAATTCTGCTGGCAGTGCCTGCGCGCTGACCAAGCGCTGGATGATCAGCAGATCGGCTGGTTTTCTCCGGCCCTGCAGGATGATCTGCGTGACTTGCCACCGACGTTTCTGGCGGTCGGGGCCCTGGATCTGTTTCTTGAAGAGGACGTTGCATTTGCCCTGCGCCTGTCGCGCGCTGGGGTTGCCGTCGAGCTGCACGTCTACCCTGGGGCGCCACATATGTTCGATCAATACCCCGGGTGTGTTACCGATCAGTCGGCGCTGGATGTGCTTCGATCACTTCGGCGATCGATAGCTAGCGCATGAAGTATTTTGAAGGCGAAAAGTCCGCTGAAACGAAACAGCCCGATTTCTTATACAGAGCCTGTCGCGCTTCCTCTGCTTATTGATTAATACCTTCGCAGATGGACGTCTGCGGCCGGGATGGTCAACTTTTCAAAGTTCCAATATTGATTAGCCATCACTCATCGCACTTTGAATCCCGGTGTTTCTTCACGTTTTTACCCGTGAGAAAAACGACACATTTTGTTTCATCCGATCATGGCTTGGATCCAACGTTCCGACAAACGGTAACGCTCAGATATTCCTTATTTTTCAGTCAGTTGATCGTTAGAAAAACGCCACATCGGCTATTCGCCAGAAATCAGGCAAGCTCATTTCAAACTCCCTATCTATGGTTTTAAAACCATCCGTGGACGTCCGCCCAGCCATATACAGGGAGTAGTAATGGACAACATCGTCATTGCCGACAAAGCCAATTCTCAGCTCACTGCCCAGAACTGGGGCAATGTTCAGCTCAATCAGCCTTCCGTTGTACAAATGCCGGTCCGTCCCGACCAACTGGCGTCGACCAGTCGCAGCGGTCAGGATTTGATCGTCAATCTTAAGTCTGGCGAGCAAATCAAAATTTCCAATTTCTTCGTCACCAGCCCTGACGGCGTGCCCAATGACATTGTCTTTCAGGGTGACGACGCGACGCTGTGGCAGGCGCGCTACAGCACCGAACCGTTCAATGGCTTTACCTTTGACGAAATCGATTCGCTGGACGAACTGATCGCCGGCGTCGGCGTGGTTGACGGCGCAACGCCTGCGTGGGCGATTGCCGGGCTCGGCCTGTTGGGCGCGGGTGGGGCGGCGGCCGCAACGGGTGGGGGCGGTGGGGGCGGCGGAGGTGGTGGCGGCAGTAGTGACGCAACGCCTCCTGCGCCTGCGACCGGATTGACCCTATCGTCCGATGGCCGCGTGCTGACTGGGTTTGGCGAAGCTGGCAGTGTCGTGCAAGTGCGCGATGCTGCCGGCAACCTTTTGGGTTCCGGAACGGTTGGCGCCGACGGCAGTTTCCAGGTCGACCTGGGTACACCGCAGAACAATGGCCAGCCGCTCGACGTGACGCTCACCGACCCTGCGGGCAACGTGTCCACGCCCGGCTCGATCACCGCGCCGGATACCACCGCGCCAACCGCCCCGGGCAACCTCAGCGTAAGCGCCGATGGCACGCAACTCGGCGGCACCGGTGAAGCCGGCGCCGCCATTGAGGTGCGCGCCGCCGATGGCACCCTGCTCGGCAGCGCCGTTGTGGCGGCAGACGGCACCTTCAGCGTCGCCCTCAGCCCCGCGCAAACCAGCGGCCAGCCGCTAACCGTGAATGCCACCGATGCGGCTGGCAACACATCCACTGGCGCAACGGTCAGCGCGCCGGCAGTCGTCGAACCGCAGACGCCAACCGATCTCGGCTTGAGCAGCGACGGCAGCCAACTGACCGGTATTGCTCGCGCAGGCACCACCATTGAAGTCCGCGCCGCCAATGGCGAATTGCTCGGACGCGCAGCGGTGGCTGCTGACGGCACCTTCCTGCTGACGCTGATCCGCGCGCAGGCCAATGGCGAAGTCATCAGTATCGTTGCGATCAACAGCGCCGGTGCGCAATCACCGAGCGTGACCTTCAATGCGCCGGACATCACCGGCCCCGGCGCTGCAACGGATCTGGCCGTGAGCAGCGATGGCCTGTCGGTCACCGGCCGTGGCGAGCCCGGCAGCACAGTCAGCGTCACCAACGCGCAAGGTACGCTGCTCGGCACAGCTTTAGTCGCAGCTGACGGCTCGTTCACCGTGCAACTCAATGCCGCGCAAATCGATGGTGAGGCGCTGAGCGTGCTGGTCACTGACGCCGCCGGCAACCCGTCACCAGCAACGACCGTTATCGCCATGGACCTCGATGGCCTGACTCAGCCAAGCGACGTTGTCCTGAGTGTGGACGGCCTGCTGATGAAAGGACGCGGCCAGGTCGGTTCAACGATCACGGTTCGCGATGCGAACGGCAATGTACTCGGCTCGGCAGTCGTTGCTGCGGATGGCACGTTCACGGTGCAATTGAGCAGCCCGCAAAACAATGGCGAAGCGTTGCAGATCAGTGCCAGCGATGCGGCTGGCAATACCTCTGCCCCATTGACCTATGTAACGCCTGACACGCAAGGCCCGGCGCCGCTGACGGGCGTTACGCTCGACGGCCAAGGGCAGACGCTGACCGGCACAGGCGAAATCGGCGCTTCGATTACCGTGCGCGATCCGGCCGGCAATATCATCGGCACCGGTACCGTGGGTGCCGACGGCAATTTCACGGTAAACCTCTCGACTCCCCAGACCGATGCGCAACAGCTGCAAGTGATCCAGACCGACGCAGACGGCAATCCTTCGGCGCCGGTCAACGTGATCGCACCCGATCTGACCACACCGGTTGCCGTGACCGATGTAAGCATTTCCGCCAATGGCGCCGTGGTCTCCGGCGCGGGTCAGATCGGCGCCACCGTTACTGTCACTGACACCAATGGGACCGTGCTGGGAACAGCTGTCGTCGGCAGCAACGGCCGTTTCGAAGTCACCCTGTCCTCGCCACAGACCAATGGCCAGAATCTCAGCGTGGTGCAGACCGATGGCTCGCCTTCAGGCTCGCCGACAGTTCCAGTTGAAGCGCCGGATATCCAGGCCCCCACGGCCCCTTCGGATCTGACGCTGAATGCAGGCGGTACTGAACTGAGCGGCACAGGCGAGCCCGGTGCCACGGTGACGGTCAAGGATTCGGCCGGCAATACGCTGGGCACCGTGATCGTCGATGGCAGCGGGACTTTCACGGTGGCGCTGAACAGCCCGCAACTCAACGGCCAGCAACTGCAAGTCAGCCAATCGGATGGCGTGAACGTTTCTCCGAACGCGCCACTGACGGCAGCGGACACCACCGCGCCGCTGGCGCCGGACAACGTCGTGCTCGCCAGCAACGGCGTGACCTTGACCGGCACCGGACAAGCCGGCAGCACCGTCACGGTCAGCGCACCGGACGGCACGGTAATTGGCACGACAGTAGTTGCCAGCGATGGCAATTTCAGCGTCAACCTGAGCCCGGCTCAGCTCGACGGTCAGGTATTGAGTGTCATCCAGACTGATGCGAGTGCCCTGCCCTCGCCGGCCACTCCGGTTACGGCACCGGACATCACCGCCCCACCCGCACCGACCGGGTTGGTCGTCGATCCTGCAGGGGCCACTGTCACCGGCACCACGCAGCCGAACAATACCGTTGAGGTGCGGGACGCCGACGGCAACATCATCGGTACCGCAACTGCTGACGGCTCTGGCGCCTTCACGGTCAATCTCGATACCGCGCAAACCAATGGCGAAGCCTTGCAAGTCGTGGTGTCGGACGGCGCCAACAGTTCGCTTCCCGGCAGCGTCACCGCGCCGGACAGCACCCCGCCGGCAGCGGTCAGCGATCTCGCGCTCAACCCGGCGGGCACCCAAGTGTCTGGTCTTGCCGAACCGGGCACCACGGTCACCGTCAGCATCGCGGGCGGTGGCGCTGTGCTGGGCACCGCGACGGCGGACGCGGATGGCCGCTTCGTCGTGACCCTGAATCCAGCGGCCGAGCCTGGCGGCAATCTGGAAGTGATCAGCACGGATGGCGGCGGCAATGATTCGCCCATCGTGCCGCTGGCGGGTCTGGACGGTACGCAAGTTGCGACCCCGACCGATCTGGCCTTGAGTACCGACGGTTTCACCCTGACCGGCGCCGGAACGCCCGGTTGCACCGTAACCGTGACCAACAGCAGCGGCGCTGTGCTCGGCTCCGGGCTGATCAATAGCTTTGGCCGTTTCACCCTGTTGCTCAGTACCAAACAGATCAACGCGCAAGTGCTGCAAGTCACTGCCACCAGTCCCGACGGTGACGTGTCGATTCCGGGCACGGTGACGGCGCTCGATGGCACGGCCCCGGACGCGGTGACCAATCTGGCGCTGAATGCCAACGGCACGACACTCACGGGACGCGGCGAGGCCGGGGCGACGGTCACTGTCACCGACGCCACAGGTACCGTGCTCGGTACGGCACTGGTCGCCAGCAACGGCACGTTCAGCCTGACGCTGACGCCGGCGCAGCTCAATGGCCAGGCGCTTACGGCGATCCAGAGCGACGCCGCCGGCAACCTGTCGCAACCCGCCGGCATCATTGCCAGCGATCTGCAACCGCCAGCCGCAGCGACTGGCGTTTCGATCAATGACGTCGGCACCGTGGTCAAAGGCCAGGGCGAAGCCGGCAGCACCGTGACGATCAGGGATGCCGCCGGCAATGTTCTGGCCACCGGCGTGGTCGATCAGAGCGGCAACTTCCAGGTCACCTTGCCCAACGCGCAGAACACCGGCGAGACCCTGCAGGTCAGCCTGACCGACGCCAACGGCAACACCTCGACTTCCACTGGCGTGATCACCGTCGACGGCACCCCGCCGGCCGCCGTGCAGAATCCGCTGATCAGCGCAGATGGCAGCACCCTCAGCGGCACGGGCGAAGCAGGCGCAACAGTGAATGTCAGCACCGCCAACGGCACCGTGCTCGGCAGCGCTGTGGTTGCCGCGGACGGCTCGTTCACTGTGACCCTGGCGCCAGCGTCGACCAATGGCGAGGCGTTGGCGATCAGCCAGACCGACCCTGCCGGCAACGTTTCGCCCTCGACCAGCGTCAATGCGCCCGACATCAGCCCACCCGCCGCACTGACCCAAGTCGCAGTGAATGCCGACGGTGTCACCGTCACCGGCCACGGCGAACCGGGCGCCACCGTGTCTGTGCGCAGCGCCGACGGCACCTTGCTCGGCACCGCGCAGGTCGGCAGCGGCGGCGCGTTCACCGTCACCCTGAACGCAGCACAACTGAATGCCGAAGTGCTGACCGTCACTCAGGAGGATCCGCCGGGCAACGTATCGACGGCGGTTGAAGTCATCGCCGTGGATTTGACTGCGCCGGCGATTCCTAGCGCTCTGACCCTGAACGCGGCTGGCGTGCAACTGGCCGGTAATGCAGAGGCCGGCAGCACGGTGACCGTGCGCGACAGCCAGGGCAATCTTCTCGGCACCACCACGGCGACGGCGAATGGCACGTTCCAGGTAACGCTCAACAGCCCACAAACCAATGGTCAGGCGCTGAACGTGACGGCTACTGACGCGGCGGGCAATCCGTCTGCTCCGGCCATCGTCAATGCCCTCGACAGCACCGCGCCGTTGGCGGCCTTCGATCTGGCAGTCAGCGCCAACGGTGCAACCCTGACCGGTATCGGCGAAGTCGGCGCCAACGTGGAAGTGCGTGATGCCGGCGGTGTTTTGCTGGGTACCGCAACCGTTGGCAGCAACGGCAATTTCAGCGTCACGCTGTCCCCGGCGGCGGTGGCCGGATCGAATCTTTCCGTGGTGCAGATCGATGCAGCCGGCAACACCGGACCGGCGGCGCCGGTAACTGCACCGGGTAATCTGGCGGAAAGTGCACCGACCAATCTGGCCCTCAGCGCCGACGGTCTGACCCTCACCGGCTCGGCCACCGCCGGCAGCACCGTGAGCATTCGCAATGCCTCGGGCGTGTTGCTCGGCAGCGCGCTGGTGGCGGCCAACGGCACTTTCAGCGTCACGCTCAATGCCGCACAGCTGAACGGCGAACAGCTGTCTGCCGTGGCGACGTCGAGCACCGGCATCAATTCCTCTCCAACTGACTACACCGCTGCCGATATCGCTGCGCCAACCCCGCTGAGCGAACTGAGCCTGGCACCGAACGGCACGGCCCTGACCGGGCGCGGTGAAGCCGGCGCCACCGTCACGGTGCTCGGCACTGGCGGAGTGGTTCTCGGCAGCGCCGTGGTGGCGGCCAACGGCACGTTCAGCGTCACCCTCAGCCCGGCACAGACCTCGGGCCAGACCCTGAGCCTGAGCCAGGCCGACGCTGCCGGCAACGAATCCAACAGCGTCAATCTGACCGCCCCGGACCTGCTCGCGCCCAATGCGCCGGCGGCGCTGGTGGCAAGCGCGGACGGCACCTTGCTCTCGGGTACCGGTGAGGCCGGCACCACGGTCAACGTGTACAACGCTGCCGGTACGCTGATCGGCAGCGGCACCGTGAGCATCGACGGCACCTTTGCGATCACCCTGACCACGCCGCAGGCCAACGGTCAGGCGCTGACCGTGTCGCTGACGGATGCGGCGGGCAACACCTCGGCAGCCACGCCGTTCACTTCGGTCGACAGCACACCGCCAGCCGCTGTTTCGCAACTGAGCATCGGTGGTGACGGCGCAAGCTTGACCGGGCGCGGCGAGCCGGGGGCGCAGGTGCGGGTCATCGACAGCGACGGCAATGTGCTTGGCACCGCTGTGGTCAGCTCGACCGGTACCTTCAGCCTCGCTCTGAACCCTGCGTTGACCAACGCTGAAGTGATCACCGTGGTCCAGGCCGACGCGGCGGGTAATGACTCACCGGCAGTGAACCTGACCACACCGGACTTCACCCCGCCTGATCCACTGGACAACGTCGATATCAACTCGTCCGGCGCGTTGGTCATCGGTACTGGCGAACCCGGCGCGACCGTGACCGTGCGCGATGCCAACGGCACTTTGCTCGGCACCAGCGTGGTGCTCGGCGACGGCACGTTCAGCGTCACCCTCAATCCGCCGCAGATCAACGAACAGATCCTCAGCGTGCAGCAGGCCGATCCACCCGGCAACGTCAGCGCCCCGGTGTCGGTCACCGCACCGGATCTGACCCCGCCAGCGACACCGGCCGATCTGCAACTGAATGCCGATGGCGACACGCTCACCGGTACCGGCGAAGTCGGCGCCATTGTCCGCGTGACATCGGCGGACGGCACCGAACTGGGCACCGGCACCGTGGGCAGCGATGGCCGTTTCCAGGTGTCCGTAACCCCGGCGCAGACCGATGGCCAAGCGCTGTTCGTGGTGTTGGCGGACGCGGTCGGCAATGCCTCGCCTGCCGGCACCCTGACCGCACCGGACAGCACGCCTCCTGCCGCACTGACCGATGTCGACATCGACGCCAGCGGCAGCCTGATCACCGGTTCCGGCGCCGCTGGCGCGCAAGTGGTCGTTACCAACGCGGTGGGCACCATCGTCGGCACCGGCACCGTGCAGGCCGATGGCAGTTTCAGCGTGACCCTTGATCAGCCGCTGCTCAATGGCGAAGCCTTGTCGGTGATCCAACGCGATGCGGCGGGCAATCCTTCGCCGATCGTGCCAATCACTGCACCGGACACCACCGTGCCTGCTGCGCCTGCCAGTCTTGTTCTCACGCCCGATGGCGTGACGCTGACCGGTACCGGTGAAGCCGGCGCCACCGTGCGCGTGCTCAGCGCGACTGGCACGGTACTGGGCTCGGCAACCGTGGCCGGCAATGGCTCGTTCAGCGTGACCCTCAATCCGCCGCAGGTGAATGGCGAGTTGTTGAGCGTCAATCAGACCGATCTGGCGTCGAACACGTCGCCAACCGCGCCCGTACAAGCAGGCGACACCACCGCTCCGCTGGCAGTCGCTGATCTCAACGTCAGCCAGGACGGCTTGACCTTGACCGGTACCGGTGAGCCCGGGGCGATCGTCACCGTGCGCGACGGCACGGTGCTGCTCGGCACCGCGACCGTGGCCGCAGACGGCAGTTTCAGCGTCAACCTGTCAGCTGCGCAGCTGGACGGCCGCGCACTCTCTGTGGTGCAAGCCGACGCGAAAAACAACCTGTCCGAGCCAGCCTTGGTCGACGCGACGGACAGCACCGCACCGATCGCACCGACGGTGACATCGCTGACCGGCGCCGGCACCTTGCTCGCCGGTACCGCCGAAGCGGGCAGCACCGTCACGGTATTGTCGGCTGACGGTACCGTGCTGGGCACGGCAGTGGCGCTGGGCAACGGCAGCTACACCGTCGAACTTGATCCGCCCCAGGCCAATGGCCAATTGTTGTCAGTGATCGCGACGGACGAGGCACAGAACTCATCGCCGACATTCCTCTTCCCGGCACCTGACATTACCGCTCCCGATGCCGTCACCGGCCTCACCATCAGCGGCGATCTGAGCCAGCTCGCCGGGCGCGGCGAAGCCGGCGCGAGTGTCGAGGTGACCGATGCGCTGGGCAATGTTGTCGGCACTGGTACGGTCGCGGCCAACGGTACATTCCTGATCGATCTGGCCACGGGCATCACTGCCGGCCAGGTGTTGACCGTGACTCAGACCGACGTCGCAACCAATGTCTCGGAAGACGCCATCCTGGCTGTTCCAGCAGTGCCAGCCCCGGCTGCGCCGGACAATCTTGTACTGACAGCCGACGGCGTGACGCTGACCGGCACGGCGGCGATCGGCACCACCATCAATGTTTATGGGCCTGACAACAGTCTGATCGGCACCGGCGTGACTGGCCCGGATGGCACGTTCAGCGTGGTGCTGACGCCCGCGCAAACCAACGGCCAAAACCTTGAAGTCACCGCCAACACTGCGTTGGGTGGCGCCTCGCTGCCGACTGAAATCACCGCAGGTGACACTTCGGCCCCGGCGCCACTCAGCGATCTGGCGGTCAATGCCAGCGGCACACTGGTTACCGGTCGCGGCGAAGTCGGCGCGTCGGTGACAATCACCGGCGCTGGCGGCGTCGTGCTGGGCAATGCGACGGTCGGCGCCAATGGCACCTTCAGCGCGCAACTCAATGCGCCGCAGGTTAACGGTCAGGTGCTCAACGCGACTCAGACCGATGCGTCCAATAACACCTCATCCGGGCTTAACGTAACCGCGCCCGACATCACTCCCCCGGCCGCTCCGACGGCGCTGGTACTCAGCGGTGCCGGCCTGGTGCTCGGCGGGCTCGGTGAAGCCGGCGCCACCGTCACCGTACGCGGTGTCGGCGGTACGGTATTGGGCACGGCGACGGTGGCGGGCAATGGCTCGTTCTCGGTGACCTTGTCCTCCGCGCAACTCAACGGCCAACAGCTGAGCGTCACGCAGAGTGATGCGGCGGGCAACGTTTCGCCGGTGACCAATCTCAGCGTCGCCGATACCACCGCGCCGGCGCCGCTGAGCAATGTCACCTTGAACGGCACTGGCCTGGCGGTCAGCGGCACAGGTGAAGCCGGCGCCACGGTCAGCGTGACCAATGCGGCCGGTACCGTCCTCGGCACCGCCGTGGTCAATGCTGGCGGCACCTTCACCGTGCAACTGTCCAGCGCGCAACTGAACGGCCAACAGCTCAACGTCCAACAGGCCGACCCGACGGGCAATCTGTCGCCGGTATTCAACCTGACGGCCCCTGACGTACAGGCGCCGATCGCGGCCAGCGGTCTGACGCTGGCTGCCAATGGTCTGACCTTGAGCGGTTCGGGTGAGGCCGGTGCAACGGTCAACGTCTACGGTCCGGGCGGCGCGCTGATTGGCACCACCACCGTGGGCAGTGGCGGCACGTTCAGCTTCAACCTGAACACCGCGCAATTGGATGGACAGCTGTTGACCGTGCGGCTGGTCGACCCGGCCGGCAACTTGTCGCCCAACGCCAGCGTGACAGCGCCGGACATCACCGCACCCGTTGCGCCGACTGGCGTCAGCGTCAATGGCAGCGGCACCTTGCTCACTGGCGTCGGTGTGCCCGGTTCAACCATCAGCGTACGCGGCGTCGGCGGTGTGGTACTCGGCACCGCCACCGTCGCCGCCAACGGCAGCTTCTCCGTGGTGCTGGCTTCGGCGCAGATCAACAGCCAAGTGCTCAGCGTCACCCAGGCCGATCCGAGCGGCAACGTATCGGCAGCGGCGACCGCGACGGCGCCAGACCTGACGCCGCCCGCTGCGGCCACGGCGTTGCTGGTCGGTGCCGATGGCCTCAGCGTCACCGGTACCGGCGAAGCCGGCGCAACCGTCACCATCAAGTCGGCCAGCGGCACTGTCCTGGGCACCGGCACGGTCAACAACCTCGGCGTGTTTACCGTCACCCTTAGCAGTGCGCAGATCAACGGCGAAAAACTCACCATCAACCTCAGCGACGCACGCGGCAACGTATCGGTCGCCGCCAACGTCATCGCGCCGGATGTCGACGTCAATGCGCCGGTTATCGCCAGCGACAACCTCGCCGTCGGCACCGTCACCCTGGCCCCGGTCACCGCGTCGCAGACCTTCAACGACTCGTTCACCACGCTGCTGGCCGGGTTTTCGAAAACCTTTACCTTCACCGTGGCCGGCGGTACGCGTCTTGATCCAACCCTGACGCTGACCACCAACAGCCTGATCTCGCTGATCGACGGCGTGGTCTACACACTGCAGGTAAAGAATGCCAGCGGCACCTGGGTCACTCTGGATGTCAACGGCAGCGGCGGCCTGCTCGATCTGATTGCCCTGGCCGGCCAGGGCGTGCGGGTCGACATTGGTAATCTGCTCTCGGGCGATTATCGACTGACGGTGTCGAGCACCGGCATCGGCGTGCTGACCACGGTCAATACCCAACTGCAACTGGACGTCAGCAGCCTGACCCAGTTCAACGGCATCGCCGGGCCAGCGGTGACCGGCAACGTCATCACCAACGTCGGCGTCGATGGAACGGTCGATCAAACCGGCCCGGACAACGGCGCGCAATTGCAGATCTTCAAGAACGGCGCCTGGGTCAGCGCTGGTGCCGGCACTACGGTGCAAGGCCTGTACGGCACGCTGACCATCGATGCCAACGGCAACTACAGCTACAAGCCGAACGGCAGTGTTGGCAGTGTCGGCAAGGTCGACGTGTTCAACTATCAACTGGTGCACCCGAACGGCTTGAGCGACACCGCCAATCTGTATGTGCGCATCGACAGCCCGCAAGCCACCGAAGTCTGGAACGACGCCAACCTTGGCAGCCCAGCACTGGTGGTTGATGCCACAGCGGACATCGCCTCGACCGACGTCACCCTGATCAACCGCGAAGTCACCACCAACTCCACCCTCGGCACGTTCAATGTGCTGCTGGGCGGCGGCAGCGGCAACTACAACACCGTGGTCGCGGCCGACACCGTCAGCGACCTGACCGTGGTGGTCAACTCGAGCAACTTGCTCGCGCTGCTCGGTTCGATGACGGTCGGCCTGTACAAGCTCAACACGGCGACCAACCAGTACGTACTGGTCAAGAGTTACGGCGGCAACGCGCTGGTCAGCCTCGGCGGTGGCAATTACGGGATCAAGTTCGACGACCAGACCGCCGGCAGCTATCAAGTGCGGGTGGCAGTGGGCGGCCTCGGCCTGCTGACCAGCGTCAACACCAGCCTGATCAACGTCGCAACCTACAACAACCAGTTCGTGGTCGGCAGCTACACGCCCGTGTCAGGCAACCTGCTCACCGACACCGCAGGCGGCGGCGCCGATGTGTTGGGCTCGGTGTACACCTTGCTCAGCGTACTGGTCGCCGGCAGTTACGTGGCGCCGGGTTACAACGGCGTGTCGCTGGTCGGCAACTACGGCACATTGGTGGTTCAGGCCAACGGCAACTACACCTACACGCTCAAGGCCGGGCTGACCGATGCGGTGATCGGTCAGGAAGACACCTTCACCTATCAACTCACCCACCCCAACGGCACGGTCGACACCGCAACACTGACCATCGACCTGAACAAGGCCGGCGCATTTGCCAGCACCGCGTTCTCGGCGCTGGCCAGCGATGACCTCGGTCTGGCCCATGTCGCTGGCAGTGAGTTGATCCAGGGCACCGAGGGCAACGACACCCTCGACGGCTCGCACGGTGGCGCCGTTACCCTGCAAGGCGGAGGGGGCGACGACACGCTGATCATCGCCGACCAGCAGTTCGCCTCAGTCGATGGCGGCAGCGGCACCGACACCCTGCTTTGGGCCGGTGGCGACGTATCGATCAACCTCGGCGATCTGCAGAGCAAGATCCACAACGTCGAAATCCTCGACCTCAACCACTCCAGTGCGGTTGCGCTGACGCTGAACCTCAGCGATCTGCTGGCGATCACGTCCTCGGACAACAACACCCTGCTGATCAAGGGTGACGACAAGGACAGCGTGCACATGACCGATGGCTGGGTCGCCGATGGCACGCAACAGGCCGACGGCATCGACTATGTTCAATACACGGCGCAGGAGGATCCGAGCCACCACTTGTGGGTACAGAACGGCATTCAAGTGGTTTGAAACAAGACATCGAACGTTGGTCTCTCAACAGTAAGGGAAGTCTGTGGAGTCAGTTTTTCGCCAGAAATGGCCGGTGGTCCTGTTGACCATCGGCCTCTACCCCGCTTTCACCGTCGACGTTCGCGCCGACGACAATCTCGACAGCAGCTTGCGCAGCATCAGCCCGTCGCAACTGCAACAACCGGCAGGCAATGACAATCGTCAGCGCCCTGCCCTTGCTTCCAAAGCGTCCGCCGATGCCGACGCGTTGGGGCTGGAACAAGCGGTCAGGCTCGCCGTGGACTGGCACCCACGGATCGGCGAGGCCATCGGCACCCTGTTCCAACAAGGCGAAGGGGTCAACGTCGCCGAATCCGGCTATTACCCGCAGGTCACCGGCGGCATCAAGGGTGGTTACACCAGCGGTTACGGCAGCGATGCCGGCAGCCAGTCGGTGAACATTTCCCTGAAACAGATGCTGTATGACTTCGGCAAGGTTTCCAGTTCAGTCGACGCCGCCCGCGCCCGGGTGGCGCGCAGTCAGGCCGGGATTCTGCTGGCGATCGACGACATCGCCCGCGACACCGCCAGGGCCTACATCGAAGTACAGCGTTATCAGCGGCTGCTCGAGGTTGCGCGTGAGCAGATTCAGGGCATCGGCGGCATCGTTGATCTGGCCAAACAGCGCAGCGACATGGGCGCCAGCACCCGTTCCGATATGGTCCAGGCGCAGTCCCGGGCCGAAGGCGCGACGGCGACATTGCAGGAATTCAAGGCGCAATACGCGCGCTGGCAAGCGACCCTGACCAGTCTGCTCGGACGGCGCACGCCGCCGGCAGTCAGCGACGCCGCCGCGCCGACGCTGAGTCAGGCCTGTGACGCCTCGCAAATCTCCGACACCCTGCCCGCTGTTCTCCAGGCGGCCGCGCAACGCACCCAGGCCCAGGCCGAACTGGCCCAGGCCAAGGCAGAGGCCTATCCGACGCTGTCGCTGCAACCGTCGGTCAACCAATACCTGGACGACCACTACGACGATCAGAACTCGCGCGCCGATCGCACTCAGGTCGGAATCTTCCTCAACCTCGAAGTGCCGATCTATCAGGGCGGTGCGATCAGTGCGCGCAGCCGCGCCGCCGGACATGCGCTGACCGCAGCGGACTCGGCCGAAGACTTCGCCCGCCTGCAAGCGCGCCAGGGTCTGGCTGAAGCCCAGGCGCAAACCTCGGGCCTGAGCCGACGGCTGCGTTCGCTGGAGTTTCGCCAGAGCAGCATCACCGAGGCGCGCATGTTGTATGGCCGCCAATACCTGGAACTGGGCACGCGGCCGCTGCTCGACCTGCTCAACGCCGAGCAGGAAATCCATCAGTCGCGCTTCGATCTGGTCAACACCCAGGCTGATCTGCAACGCCTGCAGATCGACTGCTTCTACAACAGCGGTGCGATTCGCCGGGTCTTCGGCATCGACCACAGCGCCATCCAGAATGTCGAGATCCTGCCATGACCGATGCCAGCATCACTGTTCCCGAACCCGCCGCTGCCGAAGCTCGCGAAGATTATTCGCCGTGGCTAGAAGCGGTGCTCAAGGTCGCCCGCCACTACCGACTCGACGTCTCGCCGGAAAGCGTGCGCCTGGCCTCGGTGCACAGCGAAGGCCGCGTCGAAGAAGTGGTTCGGCACATGGCGCGTCAGGCCGGTTTGAGCGTGAAATTCGCGGTATTCGACAACAAGAGCCTGAGCCGCTGGCGCACGCCGCTGGTGGTGCAACTGCGTGATGGTCAGGTCGGCGTGCTCGAAAGCATCGGCGAAACCGGCGAGCTGGGCATCTGCTTCAGTGGCGATCAAGGTTTGCAGAGTCGCATGGAGGCTGGCGCGCTCGCCGAGCAGGCCCTACGCACGGTGATTCTGCGTCCGACGCAACCGGTGGCCGACGTGCGCACCAACGATTACATCAAGCCCTACGACGAGCACTGGTTCCGGCGCATCGTCCTCACCGATCTGCGCCCTTACAGCCAAGTGATGATCGCCTCGCTGGTCGCCAACCTGCTGGGCATGGCCGGGGTGCTGTTTTCCATGCAGGTGTACGACCGGGTTATTCCGGCCGAGTCGCTGCCGACCCTGTACGTGTTGTTCGGCGGGGTGATGCTGGCGCTGCTGTTCGATTTCGTCATGCGCATTCTGCGTCTGCGCATCACCGATGTGCTGGGCAAGCGCGCCGATTTGCGCGTCTCCGATCTGGTCTTCGGCCACGCTTTGCGCCTGCGCAATTCCGCACGGCCGAAATCCACCGGTTCGTTCATTTCGCAATTGCGCGAGCTGGAGCAGATCCGCGACCTGATCACCTCCAGCACCGCCACGGCGCTGGCGGACATGCCGTTTTTCCTGCTGTTCCTGCTGGTGTTCTATTTGATCGGCGGACCACTGGTGCTGATTCCACTGGTGGCGCTGGTGTTCATGTTGTTGCCCGGGATCATCGCGCAACCGCGCCTGGCGCGACTGGCCAATGCCTCGATGCGTGAAGCGGCGCTGCGCAACGCCATGCTGGTGGAAAGTATTCAGGGCCTCGACGACATCAAGGCATTGCAGGCCGAGCAGCGTTTTCAGCAACAGTGGAACCAGTACAACGCCGCCTCGGCGGACAGCAGCCTGCGCCTGCGCACCTTGACCAACAGCCTGGTGGCGTGGACGCAGAACGTACAAGGCGGCGTGTTTGCGGTGGTCATCGTGTTCGGCGCGCCTATGGTGATTGCCGGCGACTTGACCACCGGCAGTCTGGTCGCGGCGTCGATTCTGTCGTCGCGGATGATGGGGCCGATGGCGCAACTGACCCACGTGCTCACCCGATGGCAGCAGGCCAAGGTCGCGCTCGAAGGCTTGAACCGGATCATGCAGATGCCGGTGGATCATCCCGAGGGCAGCCAGCGCGTGCACCTGCCAGCGATTCGCGGCGACTACCGCCTGCGTCAGGCCAGTTTTCGCTACAGCGAGGAATCGACCCCGGCGCTCAACAACATCGACCTGAGCATTCGCCCCGGCGAGCGCATCGCCCTGCTCGGCCGCAACGGCGCCGGCAAGTCAACGCTGCTGCAGGCGCTGGGCGGCGCGATGGATCTGAGCAGCGGTGAAACCAGCCTGGACGGCATCGCCCTGGCGCATCTGGATCCGGCCGACCTGCGCCGCGATGTCGGCCTGCTCTCGCAACAGGCGCGGCTGTTTCACGGCACCCTGCGCGACAACATCACCCTCGGCGCCGGTCAGGCCAGCGATCAGGAAATCATCGCCGCGCTGACTGTCACTGGCGCGCTGGATTTCGTTCGGCAGTTGCCCAAAGGCATGGATCATTTAGTGCTTGAAGGTGGCTTGGGCCTTTCGGGCGGTCAGCGTCAGAGCTTGTTGCTGTCGCGCTTGTTGATCCGCCAGCCACAAGTGCTGCTGCTCGACGAACCGACGGCCGCGCTCGATGACGTCACCGAACGGCTGCTGCTGGAAAAACTCGCGACCTGGACCCAGGGCCGAACGCTGGTGGTCGCCACGCACCGGGTCAGTGTCCTGCAACTGGTCGAGCGGATCATCGTTCTCGACAACGGACGTATCGTCATCGATGACCATCGCGACGCGGCACTGGCGCGGTTGCGCACACCGGGCAAAGGAGTGACGGTATGAAGCCGATGATGACCGACGTGCCGGACCCGATGTCCTACCTCGACGGCCGCGATGAGCGCGCAATTGCCGGTGGTGCAAAAGTGATCTGGGGTTGCGCGCTGATGCTCGCCTGTTTCATTGCCTGGGCGGCGTGGTTTGAGATCGTCGAAGTCTCGACCGGTACCGGCAAAGTGGTGCCCAGCTCGCGCGAGCAGGTGATTCAGTCGATGGAGGGCGGCATTCTCGAACAGCTCAACGTCAGCGAAGGCGCTTTGGTCGAGCGCGGGCAGATTCTCGCGCAACTGGACCCGGTGAAGAACCAGTCCAACGTCGGCGAAAGCGCGGCCAAGTACCGTGCAGCGCTGGCCAGCGTCAACCGCTTGCAGGCCGAGGTCAGCGAAAAGCCCCTGACTTTCGACGCATCGCTGCAGGAATTTCCCGAGTTGATCCGCGCCGAAACCGAGCTCTATCAGACCCGGCGCAAAGGTCTGGCGGAAACCCTCGACGGCATTCAAAGCTCGCTGAAACTGGTGCGCAGCGAACTGGCGATCACTGAAAATCTGGCGAAGATCGGTGCCTCGAGCCGGGTCGAAGTGCTGCGCCTGACCCGTCAGCGCTCGGAGCTGGAATTGAAGGCCACCGAGGCGCGTTCCGATTACATGGTCCGCGCCCGCGAAGACCTGGCCAAGGCCAACGCCGAAGCGCAGATGCTCGAAGCGGTAATCCGTGGTCGCACCGATTCACTGTCGCGTCTGACCCTGCGCTCGCCGGTGCGCGGCATCGTCAAGGACATCGAGGTCAGCACGATTGGCGGCGTCATTGCACCCAACGGCCAGGTCATGCAGATCGTGCCGCTGGATGAACAACTGCTGATCGAGACGCGTATCTCGCCGCGCGACATCGCCTTCATTCACCCGGGCCAGGCGGCGAAAGTGAAAATCACCGCCTATGACTATTCGATCTACGGCAGCCTCGACGGCGAAGTGGTGACGATCTCGCCGGACACGATTCAGGACGAAGCCAAGCCGGAAATCTTCTACTACCGCGTGTTCATCCGCACCGCGTCGGATGAACTGCGCAACAAGGCCGGCAAACGCTTCGCCATCGTGCCCGGGATGATCGCCACGGTGGACATCCGCACCGGCGAAAAAACCGTGCTGGACTACCTGATCAAACCGCTCAACCGCGCCCGCGAAGCGTTGCGCGAACGTTGATCAGCGGCTGGCCAGTTTGGTCGCCGGTGGCGCTGTCGGGGTGATGCTGGCCTGATAGCGCGACCACTCGCGATTGATCTCCGCGTACGGCAAAAAGATGCTTACGCGCGGTTGATCGAGCAAGTCCTTGCGCTTGAGGCGGCTGACGTCGTCACGGGTGAGGAACGCCACGTTGATGCCGACCACTTTGCCATCGGCGGAAAACACCGGCCCGCCGGACATGCCTTTGGCCAGTGCGCCATTGTGGGTGCCGTAAAGCACGTTGCCCTCTTTGACGTCGAGGCGAACCATGGCCGGTAAAGCCTGGCCGGTGCCCTTGATTGACATGTACAGCGAATTGAATCCCACCGAAGTCAGCTCTTCGCCCGGCGTGTAGCCGCGCCACGCCGGCACACTACTGGCCTTGTGACGGAAGAACTGCACGTCTGCCTGCCCCTGGAAAACCGTGCCCGACAAGTAAGGAATGTGCTTCACCGTCACGGCAAAATCCTCATTCCATTGCACAGCCGAACCCATCAGCAAGTAAGGCAAAGGCGCGCCGGAGTGAACGACAAAGGCTTGGTCTAAAACAGGATCCTGAACAAAAGCGACTGGCATTCCATTGCACCCGCTGAGCAGCAACGACGCTGCAACAAGTGACTTGAGGGGGCGCATTTTCGGTACATCTTGAAGTGAGGGAAGGTGCTGCAATATGTCATTGCGCCATCACTTCTAGCAATAGCCTGAGCCTACCGCTTGTCGGCATGCGATATAGTGAATCAATGATTGGATCCAAGCAATTTCCCGGCAATGCGCGCGATCAACAGCGAATGGACGCAAATGATCGCGATTGTCTTCAAACAGGTCGAATGATTCCATGCTGACGCAGTTTGCGATACAGCGTATTGCGGCTGATGCCCAGACGACTGGCAACACGCGCGACATGCCAGTGCTCCGCCTCAATCAAGCTCAGCAACGTCTGGCGTTCGGATACGCCCAGTGGATCGTCAACAGGTTGGTCGTGACTTGCTGGCAGTAACTCCTGCACATCCTCCAGCGTGATCCGCCCGTCCACCGCTAACGCTACCAACGTCCGCAAACAGGTGCGCATTTGCCGGACGTTGCCCGGCCAGGGCTGCGCCAGCAAGTGCTCTCGAACTCCCGCTTCCAGCCGCACATTGGCGCCCGCCATTTCTTCGCGCAGCAACAGGTCAAGCAGACGGCCCTTGTCGGAACGCTCGCGCAGCGGCGGCAGTTCCACGGCGAAACCGCCAATGCGATAAAACAGATCTTCGCGCAGGCGTCCGTCAGCCACGCAGGCTTGCAGATTCTGGTGGCTGGCGCTGATCAAACGGACATCGAGCGCGCGTGGCGTTGCGCTGCCCAGCGGCACAACCTGGCGCTCTTCGAGCACCCGCAGCAAGCGTGTCTGGAGCGCGAGGGGCATGTCGCCGATTTCGTCGAGAAACAGAATGCCGCCATGGGCCTGCTCGAGCTTGCCGACCATGCCGTCCTTGCGTGCGCCGGTGAAGCTGCCGCCGCGATAGCCGAACAGCTCGCTCTCGATCAGCGTTTCAGGAATGGCCGCGCAGTTGATCGCGATAAACGGCTGGCCTGCACGGGAGCTGGCGCGGTGCAGCGCTGCCGCAAAAGCTTCCTTGCCGGTGCCGGTTTCACCCTGCAGAAACACCGGCACGTCACGTTCGAGTACACGCAACGCGCGGGCGAATCCGCGTTGCAGGCGCGGGTCTTCCAGGCACACGCGCTCGTCACTGATGTTTGCGATGGCCGGGATGGTCAACGGCACCGAGCGAATCGGTTCACGCAACTGGCCATAGAACAGGCGCCCATCTATCAGCCGCATCGGCCAGCAGACGTGTGCCTGAGCACTGGCCTGATCGAGCAACCGCTCCATCGGCGTTTCCAGCAGCAGGGTCAGCGACTGCCCGACCATTTGCTCGCGGCTCAGGCCCAGCAGATCCAGCGCCGCCGCATTCACCGAACAGATCCGCGCACTCTCGTCGAAGCTGAGCAGGCCTTCACCCAGCAGTCCGACAAACCCGGCATCCGGATGAAACCGCAGCAAATAGCGCTGCGGATCGTGGCCAAGGAAAAAACAGCTCTCGATCAACCTGGCCGACAGATTGGTCAGGGCCATGGCCTTGAAGCGTTGCTCAAGGCTGCTCTCCTCGCGCACCGAAGACAGGTTGAGCACCGCGAGCAACTCGCCGCTGGCGTCGAATATCGGGCTGGCCGAACAGGTCAGGCCGACGTGCTTGCCACGGAAATGCTCGTCGCGGCGAATGGTCACGTGCTGGCGCTCGACCAGGCAGGTGCCGACACCGTTGGTGCCCTCGTGCTCCTCGCTCCAGACCGAGCCGAGCCACAGCCCGGAGCGCTGGAATTCACCGCGTTCAGCCTCATTGAACACGCTGTCGATCGCCACGCCGCGTGCATCGGTGAGCAGCACGACATGGCCGTCACGCCCCAGTTGCTGGTGCAGGCTGTTCATCTGCCAGTGGGCGACGGAAATGATGTGTTCCAGCGGCGCACGGTGTTCGCGCAAGCGTGCCTGTTCAAGCACATCCGGCGCGCGGCGGCTGGCCGGATCGAGCTGGTATTGATCCAGGCAACGCCGCCATGAGCGAGTGATCGCCAGGTCTGCCGCCGCGCCGGGACTGGCTACAGTGCCCTGCACGGCTTGCAGCACCTGGCGTGCGTGGGCGTTGATCGAGGCCGGTTTCATTGTTGTTGTGCTCCGCTTCGGTGAAGACACGGTCTGTCCGCAGCTTAGATGAAAAGCTCGCCGCGAGGGAATCTCGCGCCGAGTGACACAGTGTCATCCTCGATTCCCGAATTCGTGACAGGGCGCCCTCTGCACCTCGCTCCGATTTTTGCATCAGACGCTCTGGCCAGCGCCTTTCAAAGAGCTGGCCCAAGCCTTGCTCTGGTGCCATGGCTTACCAAAACAACAAGATCGGGAGTGGCCCCATGAACATCGCTATCGAAACCCCTTTGCAAACGCCAACAGCGCAACTTGCCGCTTGGGTCGAACGCCTCGGCGAACGTCTGGCGCAACGAGATGTGGACGGCACGCTGGAGCTGTTTGCCGAAGAATGCCACTGGCGTGACTTGCTGCTGTTCAGCTGGAACCTCGTCACGCTGGAAGGCAAACCGGCGATTCGCGACATGCTCGAAACACGCCTTGAGCAGACCCGGCCCGAGCGCTGGCAACTCGAAGGTGAAGCCACGCTCAGCGACGGCGTGCTCGAAGGCTGGATGAGCCTGGAAACCGACATGGCGCGCGGCAAAGGCTACGTGCGCCTGAAGGACGGTTTGTGCTGGACGCTGCTGACCACCATGCGCGAACTCAAAGGCTTCGAAGAACCCAGCGGCCGCCGCCGGCCAATCGGCGCCAGTCACGGCCATGCCCACGCCGACAAGCGCAACTGGCTGGAGCGCCGCCGCGATGAAGAAGCGGCGCTGGGCATCACCACGCAACCGTACTGTCTGATCGTCGGCGGCGGTCAGGGCGGGCTCGGCCTCGGCGCGAGGCTTAAACGCATGGGCGTACCGACGCTGATCATCGACAAGGCCGAGCGCCCCGGCGATCAATGGCGCGGCCGCTACAAGTCTTTGTGCCTGCACGACCCGGTCTGGTACGACCACATGCCCTACCTGCCCTTCCCCGACCACTGGCCGGTGTTCACCCCGAAAGACCAGATCGGCGACTGGCTGGAGATGTACACCAAGGTCATGGAACTCAACTACTGGCCGCGCACTGAATGCCTCGGCGCTACGTTTGACGAACAGACTGGCCGCTGGACCGTGGAGGTCCTGCGCAACGGCGAGCGCATCACCCTGCAGCCGACGCAACTGATCCTCGCCACCGGCATGTCTGGGGTACCGAATGTGCCGGTGTATCCCGGCGCCGAAGACTTCAAGGGCCAGCAACATCACTCCAGCCGCCACCCCGGCGGCGATGCGTGGAAAGGCAAGCGCGCTGTGGTCATCGGCGCGAACAACTCGGCCCACGACATCTGCGCCGATCTGGTGGAAAACGGCACCGAGGTGACCATGGTGCAACGTTCGAGTACGCACATCGTGCGTTCGGACAGCCTGATGGAACTGGTTTTCGGCGGCCTCTATTCCGAAGAGGCGCTGGAGTCGGGCCTGACCACGGACAAGGCCGACCTGCTGTTCGCCTCGATTCCGTACAAGGTCATGCCACAGTTTCATCGGCCGGTCTTCGACGCGATCAAGGAGCGCGACAAGGACTTCTATGAACGCCTGACCCGTGCGGGTTTCATCCTCGATTTCGGCGATGACGAATCGGGTTTGTTCATGAAATACGTACGCCGTGGCTCGGGTTACTACATCGACGTCGGCGCCTCGGAACTGATCGCCAACGGCACGATCAAGCTCAAGAGCGCGCCGGGCCTCGGTGTCGAACGCATCGAAGCGGATGCGGTGGTGCTCACCGATGGCAGCCGCTTGCCGGCCGATCTCATCGTTTATGCGACAGGTTATGGCTCGATGAACGGCTGGGCGGCGAAACTGATTTCCCAGCAAGTCGCGGACAAGGTCGGGCGCTGCTGGGGCCTGGGTTCCGGCACCACCAACGACCCCGGCCCGTATGAAGGTGAACTGCGCAACATGTGGAAACCGACCCAGCAGCAGAACCTCTGGTTTCACGGCGGCAACCTGCATCAGTCACGGCACTATTCGCTGTACTTGGCGTTGCAGTTGAAGGCTCGTTTCGAAGGCCTCGACACCGATGTTTATCGCCTTGCAGAGCGGCATCATCTGGGCTGATTCCGCAAGTGGTCGTTCGTCGGTGCGCCGGCCAGGCGCACCGGCGAACTGGAAAGTGCGTGCTAGGGTGTCTAGCCAGAGCACCTTTCAAACCAGGAAAAATGCGGAGGATTCATGCCACTTCATCCCATCCTGTTCATGGGCGGTTCCGGCGCCATCGGCCACCAGACGGCCCGCGCATTGCGCGCGGCGCATCCCGACGTACCCTTGCTGATCGGCGGACGCGACCTCGCCAAGGCTGAGCAAACCGCCGAGCACATCGGCAATGCCCAAGGTGTGGTCATCGATGCTCGCGCAGAAGATCTGGGGCTGGGTGATCGCCCGGTCAGCGCCATCGTCCTGTTCTACATGGACCACGCCCTCGCCGGGCTGCGCTTTGCGCAAAAGCGTAAGGTGCCGCACCTGAGCATCTCTTCCGGCGTGTTCGAAATCGCCCCGCAAATCGCCAGTTTCATTCACGCGCCTGACGCGTCTCCCATTGTCCTCGGCTACGAATGGATGGTCGGCGCCACCACAGTTGCGACGCTGCACATCGCCAAGGCATTCGCCCGCGTGCACGACATCCGCATTCATGCACTGGTCGACGAACAGGACGGCGGCGGCCCGACCGTAGCCGTCGATTTCGAACACCTGAACAAGATGCTGCCCGCTGCGCTGACCCGCCGCGACGGCAAATTCATCTGGCGCGAAGGCGACGACGCCAAGGTCAGCTTCCGCGCCGTCGACGGTACGACCCTGCAGGGCGCCGGCTTTTCCTCGATCGACGTCACCGGCCTGGCCGCCGCCACCGACGCCCCGAACGTCGAGTTCAACCTCGCCAGCGGCATCAGCTCGACCCGGCGTCAGGGCCAGCCGATGTCGACGGAAATCCTCATCGAACTCGAAGGCACGGATCGCGATGGACAGCCGTTGCGCACACGGCATGCGGTGGTTCACCGCGCGGGTGCGGCGGCGTTGACCGGGCTCAGTGTGGCCATGTTGCTGGAGCGATTGGTTGGGCTGAATGGGCAAGCGCCTGTAAGGCCGGGGCTGTATTTCCCGTATCAGTTGCTGGATGCCCGAGTTTTTTTGCAGCGATTGAGAGACGACGGCGGTGAGTTGATTGAGCTGGACGGGGATGTGAATGGATAAAAAATACACGTCAAAAATGGCGGTTGAAAGTTCACAAGTGGTTGGCGATCTGGAAGCGGCTTGCACTTAGAGACGCATCCTGTTCTTCGTCTTGATGTCGGCCAAGGAAAGCAAGCATCAGCTCGGCAGTTCGCCGAGCGCTGGTCACCACAAAAAAATGCCCCTCCCCCTTCAGCACGCGCAGTTCGGCTTGTGGAATCGAACGTCGCAGAATGTGCGCGTTGTACGGCTGTACCAAGGTGTCACGGTCGCCGATAAGAATGAGCGTGTGCGCGCGCAAACGGGATAGCCGCAGCAGGCTGGTCCAACCTGCCAAAGCGGCTAGCTGGTGGTAATAAGTTCGCGGGTTGACGCTAAGCATGCCCCTGGCAACACCGAAGCGGCAGGGCATCGAATGTTCTGATCAGACCACCCAAACCGTTAAGCAGCAGTAACGGCGGGCCCTCGCCGGAGATTGAGACGTTTACCTGCAAATCCTTGACGGTCAGCTTTCGGATCGGCATGAGAAAGTTCCTACCTCGCTACTTTGACCGGAGTAAATGCCCACCGGCAGCTTTAGATTTGGCTTGTCAGTGAAACCGGTCGTAACGATGCGATCAATGCTCGAAGCGTCTCCTTGTGACTTTCGAGCCCCTGACTTGCGAGTTCGTATTCTTGTAACGCGCCAATGCGGCCGCGATCCTTGCTGCTTTGAATCAGCCGCCCCAGGAGTAACTGTTTTTCATGCAGGGCTCTAACGGCCACCCAGAGCGCTTCCTCCAACGTCTCATTCTGGGCGTGAAATAACGCGGCGGCGGTGTAGGCATGACCGGTATGGCAGCGAAAGCGTGGTGAGGACGCCTCTACCTCCCACAGCGCGCCTCCGCATTCAGGACAAGACATGCCAGCGATTTCACCTATCTCGTCCAGCGCTCTGGAGCCGCCTTTGCTGAAATCCTCGGTGAGATCATTTTCAGTGGCGAACGGCTCGATGCGTTGTGCCTCCCCAGGGAGGTTCGCCTCGGCTGCACGCTGTTCGATGATCTGTACCAGTCTCTTGCCCAATTCTCTGAGCGGAAGGCATCCGTCCACATTCACATGACGAAGAGCGCTCGACGGCATTGACGGTGCTTCGGCAGTCTCGGGATCTTGCACAAAAGCCAGTCCGCCATAGGCCTTGATTGCCTGAAGCCCGACTACACCGTCATCAAGATCACCGGTCATCAACACCCCTATGGCATTGCTTGCGTAGCTGATGGCCGCCGATCTGAACATCGGGTCAATTGCAGGCCGAGAGTGGTTTTCCCTGGCACTGCGAGAAACCTGAATAATTCCTTTTTTGACCAGTAGATGCTTGTCCGGAGGCGCAACGTAGATACGCCCCGGCTGTATCTGCTCCTCATGCACCGCGAAGGCGACAGGTAATGGGCTCACCTGGGCCAGCAGGTTTGGGAGAACGCTAGGTTGATTTCCGATGTGCATTGTGACGAACACGGCCGCATGCAAATCGGACGAAAGCTCGGCTACAAATTCACGCAACGCAGCGAGACCGCCGCTGGAAGTGCCGATAACGATGACTGGGTAATTGTGGCTTTCTTGCTGCATGGATCAATCCCGGGTTGCGCGCTGACGCATGCACCTACATACCTCAGCGCCCCCATCCAGCCATGTGAATGAGTGTTTTGTCTGTGTTCGCCGTCAAGCGATAACCTCTCCTTCGTGTTGATAGGTATTTCGCTGGGAAGGTTCGAAAAAACCGCCATGTTTGTTCTTGATCAAAGGAATTGGCTTGTGTTCCAGGCACCCGTAAAGGCTGATGTGTGGAGCCTGATCAGTTTGCTTGAGCAGGAAAATTCACCGTAAACGTAGTGCCGTCATCAGCCGTCGAGTGCACGGAGATATCGCCTGCATGGGCAGTAACGATTTCCCGGACGATGAAGAGACCAAGCCCGACGCTGCGAACGTGATCATCCTGGTCTGAGCCACGGGTCATGGGCTCGAAAAGCTTCGCCCGAGCTGACTCGGCAATCGCAGGGCCGAAGTTGTGAACCGAAATGCTTGCCCGGTTGGCATCAAGCGTGGAAATTACAGTAATCGGCCTTTTCTGGTCGCCGTAGGCCGCACTGTTGGCGACCAGGTTACCGATGATCTGTTGCATGCGATCAGCGTCGAGTTCGACATCTCCCCGCCCAATCGATTGATGCTCGATAGCGACATCTGGAAAAGCCACCCTTAGCTCTGCGACACTCTGAGCAACCACAGAATGCAAATCGATGACCGTGGGCGAAACGGATAGCCCTCGGCCGACTCTGGCCGAAGCGAAATCGAGCAGATCAGATATCATTCGATGCGCTCGATCCGTTGAGCTGCCGATGTGGCTCAGCATCAGCTTTTCCCTCCCTTCAGGCATTTTCCGACCGAGCATCTCTGCCGCCATTTTGATAGCCGTCAGCGGGTTCTTGAGGTCATGGCTGACAATGGCAACCATTTGCTCAGCAAATAGCGCCCGACGCTGCGCTTTTTCATAAGCTTCTTTCAGCTCCATCTGCGCCTGCGACAATGCTGTTTCAGCGGCCACCTTATTCGCCAGAAGCCCTTCAGCCAGTTGCCGGGCTTTCAATAGCTCACGTTCGTACTTGTCCCGGTCGGTGGTGCAGAACAATGCCAACTGATAGACAACGCCAGACTCGTGCTGCTGACGAACGCCATTGAGCAACATGGGGATCAAGGCCTTGTCACGACGCACCAGATCCAATTTCACCTCCGACACCGAGCCCTGCATTTGTATCAGCGGAGACCAATGAGTCTGGTGAAAAATCCGTCCGCCCATGGTGAGCAAATCCTGAAAGCGCCGGCCTTGCAGATCGGGGTTTTCCCAACCGATCCAGGTACAGAAAGTCTTATTCGCACGCAGGATGCTGCCGTCTTCGCGGGTGACGATCAGGCCGCATGGCGCGTCGTCAAAAAGCGCCTGAGGATCGGGAATCAGGGAGGTTTCAGCGACCATCTGCGTCTTTCGTCCAAGGCAGAAGAAAGCGGTCCATGGCTTGCGAGCACGCGCTGGGCACACTCATGTGCGGACAATGACCAACATTGGTGACCAGACAGAGGGTGCTGTTGGGCAGGCTCTGGTGCAGGTACTCACCTACGGCGACCGGAGCGATGATGTCATCGGTGGACTGCAATATCAGAGTCGGCGTGTCCAGACCGACGACGTCATCGCGGTTATCCGACATGAATGTCACCCGCGCGAACTGCTTGGCGATTTCCGGATCAGTCCGGCAAAAACTGTTCGTCAGCGTCTCACCAAGCGCCGGTTGGCCGGGAGCACCCATGATGACGGGGGCCATCGTGCTCGACCAGCCGAGATAATTGCTGTCGAGGGTATCCAGCAGAGAGTTGATGTCTTCGAGTGTGAATCCCCCGACGTAACCCCCGGAGTCGACATAGCAAGGAGACGGGCCAATCATCACATGAGCTGCGATACGACCCCGATGCGCTCTGTCAGTCAATGCGCCGATCATGGCACTGACGGAGTGACCGACGACGATGACCGGGCCGACAGCGAACTCATCGATGATTTCAGCCAGATCTTGCGCGTAGCCTTCCAGTGAACTGTATTTCTGCGGGTCATAAGCCGTGAGATCAGACTGTCCGGCACCGACAAGGTCATAAAGGACGACCCTGAAGCGATCGGTAAAATGCTCCACGAGGTAACACCACATGGTTTGATCGCAGCCAAACCCGTGGGAGAAGACCAACGTTGCCGAGCCATCGCCTACTACGTTCACGTTATTGCGATGCTGGACAGACATGCTGGACGCTCCGAATCACCCGAAGGATTTTCAGGTGCAGCGCGCAGTGTAGACAGCTGCGCGCTGCACGTCACCGTCAAGGGCTTGCCCAGCACGAAAGTTCAGATTCAAACCTTCTTCATACGGACCTTCGACAGCCCCGCTACTGCTGTTTGTTCTCAGGCCGAATCCTGAACCAGATCGCGTACATCGCCGGCAGAAACACCAGCGTGATAATCGTGCCAACAAACGTGCCGCCGATCAGCGTGTAGGCCAGCGTGCCCCAGAACACCGAGTGGGTCAGCGGAATGAACGCGAGAATCGCTGCAAGCGCGGTCAATAACACCGGGCGCGCCCGTTGCACTGTCGCTTCGACTACGGCATGGAACGGCGCCAACCCATCCTGCTCGTTGTGATGAATCTGCCCGATCAGGATCAATGTGTTGCGCATCAGAATCCCCGACAGCGCAATCAACCCGACCAGCGCATTGATGCCGAACGGCTGGTTGAAGATCAGCAGCGTCGGCACCACACCGATCAGGCCTAACGGCGAGGTAAGGAAGACCATGATCATCGCTGAGATCGAGCGTACCTGGACGATGATGATGAGCAGCGTCATGGCGATCATGATCGGCAACAACGGCAGAATCGCTTTGCCGGCCTTGCCGGATTCTTCGATGGCGCCCGCCTGTTCAATCCGGTAGCCGGAAGGCAGGTTTTCGACGATCGGCTGCAACTGCTGGATGATCGCGCCGGAAACGTCCGGTGGCTGCAAACCTTCGGCGATGTCGCCACGCACAGTGATGGTCGGCGTGCGATCGCGGCGGCGCAGGATCGGGTCTTCCATGCGCACTTCGACCTGGCCGATCTGCGACAGCGGGATGCGCTGCCCAGCTGCGCCGACCAGGGTGAAGCCTTCGATCTGCGCCGGATCCAGCCTGATATTGCCCGCCGCGCGGCCGACGACCTGGACGGAACGGATGTCCTCGCGAACCGCCGTGATCGGCACGCCACTGAGCAGAAACTGCAACTGCTGGGCGACTGCGCTGGACGTCAGCCCCACTGCCTGCAAACGGTCCTGATCCAGGTTGAAATGCAACGTCGGCGTCAGCGGCCCCCAGTCGGTGTTGACGGTTCTCATCATCGGGCTGTCCTGCATCACCGCCCTGACCTGCTCGGCGATGTCGCGCAATTTCGCCGGATCAGGCCCCATCACCCGATAGGCCACCGGAAATGGCGAATACGGGCCGAATACGATCTGCGTCGCCCGAACCCGCGCCTCTGGAGCAAGCCCTTCGGCGACCGCTTCGCGCAAACGCAACTTCAGAGTTTCACGGGCGTCCTGGCTGTCGGTCAGCACGACGATTTTGGCGAATGATGGATCCGGTAATTCCGGCGCCATTGCCAGGAAAAACCGTGGCGCACCCTGACCGATATAGGCGGTGACGATTTTGGCCTCTTCCTGCTTGTGCAGCCAGGCTTCGACTTTGGCCGCCGCGGCGCTGGTCTGCTCGATGGACGTGCCGTAGGGCATCTGCACTTCGATCATCACTTCCGGGCGGTCAGAGGTCGGAAAGAACTGTTTCTTCACCAGCCCCATGCCTGGGATCGCAACGGTGAACAACACGACAACCACGCCCGCCACCAGCCATTTGCGCGTAATCACCCACGCCAGAATCCGCCGAAAACGGTTGTAGCGCGGCGTATCGTATATCGCCGCATGCCCGCCTTCGACTTTCTTGATATCCGGCAACAGCTTCACGCCCAGGTACGGCGTGAAAACCACGGCGACGACCCACGACGCAATGAGCGCGATGCCGACAATCCAGAACATGTTGCTGGTGTATTCACCTGCCGTTGATTGCGCGAATCCGTTGGGCAAAAAGCCAATCGCCGTCACCAGCGTACCGGCCAGCATTGGCGCTGCGGTATGGCTCCAGGCATAAGCCGAGGCCTTGATGCGGTCGTAGCCCTCCTCCATTTTCACCACCATCATTTCAATGGCGATGATCGCGTCATCGACCAGCAAGCCGAGCGCCAGAATCAGCGAACCCAAGGTGATCCGGTCAAAGTTCTTGCCAGTGGCCGCCATCACCACAAACACGATCGCCAGGGTCAACGGCACTGCCGCTGCGACCACCACGCCGACACGCCAGCCCATGCTGAGAAAGCACACCAGCATGACCACCAGCAGCGCGACAAAAAACTTGACCATGAACTCGCCAACGGCCGAGTCGATATTCACTGCCTGATCGGTGACTTTCGACAGCGTCATGCCCAACGGCATTTCTTCGTTGATCCTGACTGTCTCGGCATCCAGCGCCTTCCCCAGATCTAGCCCGTTCCAGCCCTCGCGCATGATCACGCCAAGCAATAACGCTTCTTCGCCGTTGTTGCGCACCAGAAAGGTCGCGGGGTCTTCGTAGCCGCGCTCGACCGTCGCGACATCAGACAGCTTCAGGGTGCGTCCCTGCGCGACAACCGGCGTGTCACGGATTTTCTGCAACGTGTCGAACGCGCCGTCGACGCGCAAAAACACCTCTGGCCCTTGGGTTTCGACCGATCCGGCGGGCGTCAGCACGTTTTGATTGTTCAGCGCGGCGAAGATGTCCTGCGGCGACAAGCCCAGCGTCGCCAAGCGATCATGGGAAAACGAAACGAATATCCGCTCGGTCTGCTCACCAATGATGTTGACCTTTTTTACTCCCGGTACGTGCAACAGGCGTTGGCGTAAAGTCTCCGCGTCGCGCACCAGCAAGCGCTGCGGCTCGCCCTTGGCTTTCAAGGCGAAGAGCGCGAAGGTCACGTCGGAAAACTCGTCGTTGACCATCGGCCCCATGACACCCGCCGGCAGCTTGATCGCTTCGTCGTCGAGCTTTTTCCGTGCCTGATAAAACTCTTCCTGCACCTGCGATGGCGGTGTGCTGTCGAGCAACGAGACAACGGTAAATGCGAGACCCGGGCGGGTGTAGGTTTCCGAGCGGTCATACCACTTCAGTTCCTGCAAGCGTTTTTCGAGGGGTTCGGCGACCTGATCCTGCATCTCTTGCGCGGTCGCTCCCGGCCACGCGGTGATGACGGTCAGCTGCTTGACCGTGAACGGCGGATCTTCCGCCCGGCCCAATTTGAAGAACGACAGGACGCCGGCAACGGCGATCAGAAAAATCAGAAACACCGTGATCGCACGTTGGCGCACGGCGATAGCGGAAAGGTTGAACCGGTCCTCGCTCATGGACGACTCCCGGCAATCTGGCCGTCGTCGCGGGCAAGCAGGCGCACTTCTTCGCCATCACGCAGCAGATGCGCGCCCAGCGCGACAATCGGTTCACCGACGTTGAGCTGGCCAGCGACACGGGCCGATTCATCGCTCAAGCCCAGGACCTCGACCGGGCGCCAAGTCACTTTCGCCGGTGTGCCTGCGATCACCCACACACCGGGGCCCTCGCCTGCGTTGTAGATGGCGGCGATGGGCACTTTCAATGCCTGTCTTGGCGCAGAACCCTGGCCGATATCAAGGGTGACCGTCGAGCCGATTGGCGCATTGGCCAACCTGCCTTCGAGCACATAGCGCGCCTCAAACGTACGAGTGGTGCTGTCGGCCGAATCGGAAAGCAGACGCAGTTTTGCGCTGACGCCAGCCGACGTATCGCCATACAGTTTTGCCTGAGCGGTCGAGCCCGGCGCGGGGCGCAAGGTCTCGGGCAGATGGACGATGGCTTCCCGCTGACCGGCCCGCGCCAGCCGCACCACCGGTTGTCCCGGGCTGACGACTTGCCCGGGTTCGGCGAGGGTTTCCACCACCACGCCATCAGCGTCCGCCACCAGAACCGCGTAACCCGAGGCGTTGCGCGCTACGTCCGCTTGCGCCACAGCGGCATTGAGTTGCGCCCTGGCGGTGTCGGCCGCAGCTTTGAACTGATCGTAGGCCGATGCCGAAATAGCGCCGGCGGCGACGAGCTTGCGATTGCGCGCTTCGTCACCGGCAGTCTGTATGGCTCGGGCGCGAGCGGCGCTCACCGCTTCTTGTTGGGCTCGCGCCTGCAGGCCGAGGTCGATCGGATCGAGGCGCATCAGTGGCTGGCCGCGCTTGACCGTCTGACCGGTATCAACCAGACGCTCAAGCACCTTGCCAGAGACGCGAAAGCCCAGATCGCCCTGGGTGCGCGCAGCGACGACGCCGGTGAATGATCGTGTTCCATTTTCTGCCGGTTGCACCGCCACCGATCTGACAATCGGCGCCAAGGTACGTGGATCTTTTGCGCTGGAGGAATCCCCGCACGCCGTCAGGGCCAAGGGCAACAAACATACCGCGAGGGGGAAAGGTCGGAGCCGGCGCATGGAATTCCTTTACTGAAAATAGGATGATCATCATATTCTCAGCCTTGTGACCAATATCGTCAACAGTCACTATGTAGCCGGCCCGATTTTCGGCCCTGAATCAGAAGCGATAGCTGACAGAAGTGCCGAGTCCACTGGCGCTATTCTTGTATTTGGCGCTGTACGACCCTTTGCCTGCCGAGATGTCGTTGATCTCGACGCTCTCTTCCCAGAGATAGGAATAGGCGACGTCGATGGTGACATTCTCCGCTGGGGTCCAACCGGCACCGAGGCTGAACACCTTGCGATCGCCCGTGGGAATACGCGGTCCACGATTGGTGTTGTTCGCCGGCGATTGATCAACCGAGAACCCGGTACGCAGCACCCATTGGTTGTTCAACCGGTACGCCGCGCCGATGGCGTGCGCCCAGGTGTCATGCCAGTTCTGCTCTTCGCTGATCGTGCCCAACTGGGCGGCGAGCAATGGCGGCAATCCACTGTTTTCGATGGTCAGCTCTTTGAAGCGACTCCAGCGCGTCCAGGTGCTGCCGGCATACAGCGTCCAGTCGTTGTTCAGTTGATGGGTGACCGAGAAGTCCACGGATTCCGGGGTGTCGACGTCAAGCGACGCGTCATAGCTGCGACCGCTTACGCCGAGCACGTTGAAGATGCCATCGCTGAGTTTGCTTTTCGCGTCGAGGTGGTAACTGACTTTTGAGTGATAGGTCAGGCCCAGGCGGGTCTGCTCGGTGGCCTGCACCATGACCCCGGCGTTGAAGCCCAGCGCGGTATCGTCGCCAGTGCTTTTGACTTTGCCGTCGTTGCGCCCGGGGCTCAGCGGATTGGCGACCATCCCCGACAGCTCGCCGCTGATGCGGTTGATGGTCGGGCCGAAGCCGATCGACACCTTGTCGTTGAAGGCATAGCTGATCGTCGGCTGGAACGTCAGCGTGGTGACTTCGCTTTTGTTGGCGTAGTAGCGGCCGGCGAAACCACTGCCGTAGTCGGTGATCAGGCCAAACGGCACGTAAAACCCGACGCCGAACGCCCAATGCTCGTCGATCGGTTTGACGTAATAACCCATCGGCACCGTGGTGGTCGGCACCATGTCGCCGTCTTCCTTGCCGCCGAACGTGCTGCGGGTCTGGCTGATATCGGACTTCGCAAACAACGTCGCCTGCCCCACGCTGGCCTGCTCGCGCTTGAGCCGCGCCATGCCTGCCGGGTTGCCGAAAACGGTGCTGGCGTCTTCCGCCGAAGAAGAGCGACCGGCAAAACCCGATCCCATGCCGCTGACGCTTTGCTCATTGAGCGCAAAACCGCCCGCCAGAACGTTCGACGACGCAAGAACGACAGCCAGCCCCACCGGGTGCTTGAGCATTGTTTTTTTCATTGTGTGGACTCTATGGGTGTCTCGGAAATGGAATGACCAAACTGCGGCGCCATGTTATCCGAGTGACCATATCAGTCAACCGTCACTTCAGAGCATCGGAAACGTTGTTGCGTCAGGGACAGGATTGGTTTGGGGCGACTGATCCGACTCCTCGGATCAGCAGAGCGTCAAGGCATCAAGCTGCGCAAGATGAGGTTCGAAGTCAGCGTGGGCGCCACTTCAATGAAATCCAGGTTGTGTTGCAGCATCAGCGGATTGACGAAGGGCCGCAGGGCCAAGTGGATCGATTCGACGGTTTCATCCAGCGGCGTCCTGCGCTCGAACTCACCGGCCTCTCGCCCTTCACGGACAATGTCGGTAATAAAGCGCTTGATCTGCGCATCGTAACGCTGCGCACTCGGCCAGTTTTCGCCGGCGGCAAAGGCTGCGATGTCGTAAAGCTTGCGGTCGTTGAAGAACAGGTTCACACCCGTGGCGATCACGGTTTTTACCAAACGACGGAAGCGCTCGGTCGGCGTCAGGTCAGCTTCATTGATCGCCTGCTCGACCGCCGCCACGATCTGCCCCAGACAGTTCGCGCAGATGGCTTCGCCTATCGCCTGCTTGGAATCGAAGAATTTATAGATGTACGCCTTGGAGAAACCGATGGCCTTGGCCAGATCGGACACCGTGGTTTTGGCATAGCCGTACTGGCTGAAATGCTCGTTGGCCGCCGCGACAATCTGATCACGAATGTCGTGTTCGACGGGACCACGCGGGCCGGGGAAGGATGGGGAAACTGAAGTCTCATTCATGTCGGCAGCTTACTCACCCGCCCGCCGACTGACAACGTGTGACACATTTCAATACCACTATCCACCCACTGTGGGGGCGAGCCTGCTCGCGAAGACGCCCGCCAATCGACGAAGAACCTCAGTCGAACCCTACCCCTCCAAACGCCTCGGATAGCAAAGCTTATTCCCTTTAAGCTTGGCCGAAGGATTGAGTATTGCCTCCGTGGACTTGCCTATGTCCATGATGTGCAAGACCTCCACGCCTCGGCTCAGCAGGTAATCGGCAACTATCCGACGATGGCAGCGCCACCAGACAGCCTCCGAGCACATGATCGCGCAGCGTCTGCTGTCGCTGAGCCGCAACAGTTGATTCAGCCCCTGTTCAAACTCGTCCGAAAAGGCGTAGTCCGCATAGTTGTGGAAGCTGCGGTTGTCCCAGAATGCGTTGACCTCATCCGGCACGGTTTTCGATTTCTTGCGCAAACCGCCGAGGCTGGCAATCTGGTAATGCTCAATGTCAGATTCGGCGAGCAGCTCTGGCAACACATCCAGGTTGTACTGCGGATTGGTCCGCGAGCGCGGCACGGTGCGGATGTCCACCACGGCGTTAACGTCGAAACTTTTCAGCATCTGGATGAAGACGTCGATTGGCCGGGTGGAATGGCCAATGGTGAAAATGACTGTGCTCATTGGCTGGGCTTGCTGATTGCGGAAAACTTCATGCGAGAGCAGCCGTGCAGCAACATCCCGACAATGATCAACGCCCCGGCCCGCAACCACGTTTCCCAGCCTTGCTGACTGAGCAGCACCAGACACGAGACGATCGCAAGCACCGGGACAAAGGTCGGCACGCGGAAGTGATCCTCCTCAATCCTGTCGCGACGAAGGACGAGCACCGCCACATTGGTACTCAGAAACACGAACAGCAGCAGCAAAACCACCGTCTCTGCCAGCGTTGCCAAAGTACCGGTGAGCGTCAGCGCAATCGCTACCAGGGTGGTTGCGACAATGGCAGCCCACGGGGTTTTTCGTCCAGGCAGCACCGCACCCAAAACACCCGGCAACAGCCCAAGGTTGGCCATGCCATAGGTCAATCGACTGGCCATGATCATGGTTAACAGCGCACCGTTGGCGACAGCGATCAGCGCAATGAAGGAGAAGAGTGTCGGTGGAATTTGGAGGGTCGATGCGCGGACAACTTCGAGTAACGGCGCCGACGTGGCGACCAACTTCTCGGTAGGCAACACCGAAGAAGCTGCCACACCCACCGCCATGTAAACCACACCAGCGGTGAGCAAAGCCGCGAACAAGGCACGCGGGTAGACCTTGCGCACGTCTTTGATTTCCTCCGCCAGATTCGCCGAGGTTTCGAAGCCGACGAATGAATAGAACGCGAGCAACGCCGCTCCCAACACCGCCAGCATGGGACTGACGCCCGGTTTGAACGTGAGCGTCCGCCCCAGATCCGCCTCGCCTGTGCGGAAATACCAGACCGCAGCCACGATCACCAGAATCAACCCGGACAGTTCAATCACGGTCATCACCAGGTTTGCCCCAAGCGACTCCTTGATCCCCCGCGCATTGAGCAAGCCGATAGCCAGAAGAAAGACCAAGGCTGCAATCTGCGGCGATACGTCGACAAAGGCGTTGAGGTAATCACCGGCAAACGCCAGCGACAAACCCGCAGCGCTGGTGACCGCAGCCGCCAGCATGCAGAAACCGACGAGGAAGGAAATGAGCGGCGACTTGAACGCCTTTTCCGCGAACACCGAAGCCGCGCCGGCGTGGGGATATTTGGTCACCAGCTCCGCGTAGGAACCTGCCGTCAACATGGCGAAGAACAATGCGATCAGCAGTGGCACCCAAATCGCGCCGCCCACCTCTCCCGCAATCGTTCCGGCGAGGGCGTAAACACCCGCGCCGAGTACATCGCCGAGAATAAACAGAAACAGCATCGGGAAAGTGATTGCCCGGCGCAGAGCAGGTTTATGAGTGGGAGCCGTCACGGTCATTCCTTGATTCAGATGTGGAGGAGCTGGAAAGTTGTCACCTCAAACAATGGAAATGGCGCCGAAAGCAAAGTTCAAAATGTGTGATGGGGCCGATTGGCACGGCACTATAAACATTGCCCACTCGACACCTGTGGGAGCGAGCCTGCTCGCGAAGACGCCAGCCCGATCAACACAAAACCTCAGCCAAAACCAATTCCCTAAACACCTCGTTTAAAACCGACATCCAGACTATTCCAGCAAGCTACAACGCCTTGCGCCATTGCCTACGACTACGCCAGAATCCGCCGGCTTGTGCGCCTCGGGCCGGGGTTCTATCGTTGGCCGGTCACTGAAAACAGTGATCGGGTTTGGTAGCCCGGGTATACGAGGTGCGCAATGACACCGTTTGGCGAAGTCTTCGCCTGGCTTCTATGGTGGCTATGCGCAGGGCGCTTTCGAGCGCGCCGGTTTTGCCTCGTGTCCCGGTCTACCAACCTGTGCATGGCCGCCACCCTTCGTTTGGTAGCGAACGGGTGATGGCTCCTTTTAAAGCGGCACGAGGAGAAAGATCATGTTCAAAGTCACGCCCAACCCGCCACAGTCAGACCCAATCTCCCCCTACGAATCCCTCGACTCAAAAAAACTCCACAAAGCCGCCGACCGCGCCCTCGACCACTACCTCAAACCCACCGACACCCTCAAAACCACGCCCTACCAGACCAGCAGCATGTTCCTCGCCAACCCGAAAATCGCCACCGAAGAACTGCTGGTCAACGCCAGCGAATCGCTGGGCTCGGCCTCGGTGATGTTAAGTGATGTGATTGGGATGGTTGAAGGATCAGCGCGCAAGACATTGCAAGGTATCGCGCAAGTGGTAATGCTCGGCGAGCTGGCGGTTAATCAGGCGTTGGATAACGTCGTGCCGGTGGAGTAAGCATTCGCCTCGATCTGGCGGCGGTCATTTCCTACTGACTCGCCGCCGTTCGTTGCGTTAATCTCCACGACCTGAAAAAACGCCTTAAGCCTCAAGAATGGAGGCTGTAACGACCCAACAAGGATGACGAATGACTCCCTCCGCTCGACTGGGCGACAAGCATGTCTGCCCACTGCCCGGTCACGCTACAACACCGATCGCATCTGCCAGCGTTGATGTGAACATCAATTTCATGGGGTCTGCTCGGGTTGGCGACACCTGCGGCTGTGGCGCTGTAATTACCACCGGCTTTCCATCTATCCAAGTGAACGGAAGGCCGATGGCTCACTTGGGCAGTCCCACCAGCCATGGTGGAACGATCATAACCGGCTCAGGCAATGTGGGCGGCGGCTTCGTCATGGGCGATGCAGGTGGCGCACCCATCATCAATTTCATGGCCCTTGGAGCATTTCGTGCTGACGGAACAGTTGACGACGAGAAGATGGCCACACTGCTCGCCGACCCAAAGCTGAAAGAAAAAGCTGTTGCCGCCAACGCGCTGGTAACTCCCCAAGCCGCCTCGAAAAAACCAGACATAAAGCCTGAACCCCAACCTCCAAAGACATGCAAAGACCCGGACATGATGGAGCGGGTAGCTGGTTACATTGCCGGAGAGATGAATCGAAATATCAAACATCCATCGATTCTCAAAATGAAACAGCTCAATAGCTTCGACGCCGCAGCGGAGAATGCGAAGTTTCAAAAGCTACCTTGGTATGCGCGCCTTTCACCGCCGAATTTTCAGGCGATGCAACTAGGTAATACCGTTACAGCAATGGCACTTTGGACTGAGCGCGTCGGACAGAACAGACCTTGGGATCATAAAGTCACGATCGGGCAACAGTTCGGTGGCGCTTGGCAGAAGCATGGTCAGCTCGACTACTTTTACGACATCTGGTCCAACATCCACTATGGCTACGTGGGACGCGCGGGTGGCCTCACTGAAAGCGCTCTTCTGGACGGTGCCGGCCTTGAGCAGATTGCGTCAGACTCCATCAGGAAAATTCAGAAGTGGGACGAGCGAAAAGGTCCACACCGCTCAGCTGATATTGAAGGGCTGCGCGCGTGGGATGACATTGGCGATCGAGTCTCGATCAGTATCGGCATCAAATTGTACAAGCAGCATCCTACCGGTGGAGTAACCGCAAAAATGCTCATGGACGAAGTCCTGGCGCTACCACGTTCAAGCTGGGGAGACGGCACGCGTGATCATGTCTGCAAATAAACCGAAACGGCATATCTGGCGCTGGGCAGGAGCACTCTTGGTTGCTCCCATCATCCTCTGGTATGTCGCCACTCCCCAAGTAAGCTTTCATTTTTCTGACAAGGGACAGGGGCGCCTCGGTTACATCCTGAACGTTCAGCACGAGATTTCAAAGGGCGAGATCTACCCGGGTGAAACCACGGGAGGCGCCGGACACATTTTCCCTAGTGATCAGTTCTTTATGGAGTTTGATTGGAATAATGCTGGGAAAGCGCACTGTGTTCGAGTTAAGCCGAAGTGGCCGAGTACGGATGTGTATATCGGGGCAGACGGTGGTCTTGATGGGCGTACGGATGGTGAAGTTATCGAAACTTGTGGCGCATTTCCAAGTTGAAAATACCCGGTTTCGCAGCAGGCCCGTAACGGAAGAGCTGCCCGCCGGCGATGAATAACGGCTGCCGGTTACAGTAGACCAATGGAGCGGTGAATATGTCTGAACATAGAAGGAAGAAAACTGTTGTCTGATACCAATGACCTCATTTCCCTGCATCTGGATAAGGCGGCGGCGCAACTGCGTGCCGAGGCGCTTGAGCAAAACCGAGCCCTCCACCTGGAACTGGAAGAGCTCAAGACGTCGAGCGCTCGTCTGCTCTACGAAGTCCAAAGCCAGATCGGCAATGCCGAAGCGAAGGTCTCCGAGCGGGCCATTGAGAAGACGTTGTCGATTCTTCAGCACATCAAGCAGTGGATTCTCGCGGTCGGAACCTTCATCACCCTGCTATTGGCCGTGGGAGCATTCTTCGGCTACAAGAACCTTACTGATAGCCTGACTAACACCTTCACGAATAAAGTTGATCGGTGGTTACGCTTCGAGGACGGTAATAGCGATGAAAGCAGGGCTCTTGATGCAATGCGCACCCAAGCGCTGCTGGACGCCTACACGGTGCGTTTCGCTCGTGAGCGTCTGGATGGGCGTGGTGGTCCATTTTCGCTGACAGAAGCTGAGCGGCAGCGTCTGCTCGCCATCCTTCAGGATCCTTCATCGGATGTCGGACAGTTCTCCGACGCCTTGACCATCCTTACGCGTAGTCGCGGCCTATTCGCACCATCCTGGACAGAGGACCCGACCGGCAAAATTCTTACACAATTGGTTAACGACTCATCCTTGGGGCAGCGGAAGCAGGGACTGTTGCTGGAGCGGCTCAAGGGCGACCGCGCTTTCCTGCCGTTTTCGCGCAATATCATCGCTGACGCCGATTACGACTGGTCGATGAAGATGCTGGCATTCGATAACCTCAAACTGTTCGACGACCCCAAAGCCTTGACGTTCGCCGAAGCCAATGTGGGGACGGTGGACCGGTATTATCGCTCCAAGCTGGCGCTCTATATTGCGCAGAAGACAGGGTCCTATGCGGCGGTGAATGAATATGCGCAGTTCCTGCGCAAGACCAAGCCCGAGTTCTGGCAGTCCGATCTTCTGGGACTCGTAGGAAGCCTGGGTGAAATCTTGCCGAGTACCGGGGAGCTGCCATTAGACGATATCAGCACCCTGATCGGTGATAGCGTGCTGTTGGGGGCAGGCATTCGTTTGACAGATCTGTTTGGCGGCAGACGCTTAGCGCTTGAGTTGGATGGAGGCTACGCAACGCTGGCCGAAGCTGGCCGCTGGCTGAATGACCCACTCGTGATTGGTGCGATAGTTCGACATCGGCCACTTTCACCTGACTGGCTGTCCACGGTAGTTTCGTTCTTCCAGGTTGAGGATCAAGGCTACGAACTGGCGACACTGCAGCTCTCGCTCCGAGGCAAAGACCGCCTGCTGACCCAGCAGGGTGCGGTCGGCGCCAGCGACGCGCGCGGCAAGGTGTGGCTGAGGGTTGAAGCCGTTCCCGGAGGGCGTCGGCTTATCGCAACCTGGCGCGATGCGAACTCAGGGCGGATCTTGGCAAGCGTGATCGAATCCCCCCAGCTCTTGCCGCAGAGCCTTTTTCAACTGTCATTTGATCCCAAGTTGTTGAAAAGCCTGACCTATCAATCGCGCAACTACGAAGACTTCCTTTGATTTGAAGTGCCTTCAGCCTCGAGGAGCCAAGGGGTCGGCGAGTTATCAGCGAGTATAGCTATCAGGGCATGACAGCCAAGCGAGTCGCACACCACCGGCATAGGTATCGTGGCCGTAGCCAAACGAATCAGCCTTACACCCGGAATGTGAATGCCGCCATTCCGGGCGTGAGGACCAACGATATCGACAAGGTTTGAAAGGGAATTCAAACACAACTCCATAACGTGGCGATGCGGCGGTTAAACATTTGGTATCGGATGATCAAGCAAGAAGTCAGGAGGATCGTGCAACAGTCCTCCTCCGCTCGTAAGTCACACTTCAGATGAGGCCCGAGGTACTTGCGGCCTATCCATGTCCCGCGCCAACGATTCTTTGCCAATACCCCATATAGAACAACGGCGTCGGGGAACGCAACTAGCGGCTTACAGATAACAACAACGGCCCATCCAACTCGACGGGGCTCATCGAACAGATTAAGGAGCACAGGAAATGACGCTTGTTCAACGCCTCTCTACAGCGCTCGCACTAGTTCTCACCACACTCATCGCAGGACCGGCGCCCGCCGTGGCCAGCGAACCGACTACGGAACGCAATCGCCAATTCATAGCGCAAGCGTTCAACCAGTGGTCTCAGGGCGGCCGGACGTTCTTCGCAGATGTGCTGGCTCCCGATGTGATCTGGACAATCAAGGGGACGAGCCCTTCGGCGGGTACTTATCGCGGCCGAGATGACTTCCTGAAACGCGCAGTCCAACCTTTCGCAAAACGGCTTGCCTCGCCCGTTCGCCCGACGGTGACGGATATCTGGGCTGAAGGCGATGACGTCGTCGTGCACTGGGACGGCACCGCCACCGCGGCCGATGGCGCGCCTTATCGCAACAGCTACGTATGGATCATGCGCATGCGAAATTTGCAGGCAGTTGAAGTCATTGCCTTTCTCGACCTGGTGCCTTACGACGACGTTATCAGGCGAATTCCGCTTGAAGCTGGCGATGTTGAATAGACAAGCCTGCCAGGATCGGCTGAAGGATCTGCCTGTAGGAAGCTGCCAGATATCACGTAGGTGGACATGTCAGCGAATGTCGGCTTTCGGCCAAAAGCGGCCCTTGGACAACCTGATGGCGAAACAGTAGCTTATGCAGCGAGACTGACAAGAAATATCGGCAGCGGGACTTACTTCCCATACCGTGTTTCACTTGAAGGATGTTAAGAAATGGGACCGAAAACCGAAGAACTGATCTGCGTTCTTGATCAGCTTGCAGCAATGCTTGAGATCGATGGAGATACTCACTGGAGCCTGTGGATGCGTAAGGCAAGAGCACGCTTAATGGAGTCTGATTACTCCGGAATTGAGTACCTACAGTCAGCCTATGGCGGAATGGGCTCATTCAATGATCTCATTCTTGGTCAAAGCCATGACAATGGCGTTCTTTGCTGGAAGCCGGGCCATGTTGAGCTAAACGAAAGATTCGACGAATTACGCAATGAAGCCGCGAAGCTCTCCGATTTCATAAAGGGAAATATATAGAGGGGCGCGGTTATCAAACTACGTTATTCAAAGGGGTCAGGCCGGCCACCGGCGCATCTCACTTTGATCAGCTCCGTAGACTCAGTATCGGGCAATCTGGTGTTTGCCTACACGGAAGTCGGGGAGCACAGAGTGCATTACACATCACATGCCGAGCTGTTGTGCATGCTCAACATCCTTTTGCGTCAGCGCGTGCCCATTGCTGTCGGAGGCATGCTCCCGGGACCTGCCGACGAAGTCGAGATGTTAATAGCGAACGAAATACTTGAAGGCCCCTACATAGAACTGTCCTGGTCCGGCCCCCAGCAATGGACTCTGCGCGAAATCGACTCCATCACTGCTGAATGGCAGCCAATACCTGATGCTCAAAGTATGGCGAATGTGTCATTCGATCCGAAGTCCCTGGAACGCTCTGGCTGAATTGGCTAAGAAAGGATAACCAGCCCAGGCCGTGGTAGTCACGCAACTCCTCGGCGTTCAGCTTGATCAGACATTCGTAACTTACGAAAGACGCTTCACATTCGACGAGAATATAAACAGTGCCGTCCTCCGCTTTGAGAAGATGCCAGTAGTCGTCCGTTATGTCGTATGCCGCAGGTGCGATCTGAACCAAATCCATTTTTTTTCCGCAGGTTGTTTTCGATTTCTGAACATGACATGGCTGCGAATGAACGATTCTACATGGTTGTTTCTTGCCGGAAACTGCCGCTCTTGGCCGGCCGCTTCCGGCCAAAAGCGGACAGTCAGTTAACGCATTTCTTATGCATGTTGCGAAATTCAAAATCCGAGTTGGGAGTCGCGAGGGGAAAAAGGGCGGGATTAACCCGCCCCATTTTTTAGCTCCGCACGAACGCCAGCAGATCCGCGTTAATCGTCTCGGCGTTGGTTGTCGGCATTCCATGAGGGAAGCCCGGGTAGATTTTCAACGTACTGTTTTGCAGAAGTTTGGCCGACAAAACCCCTGCATTTTCATAAGGCACGATCTGGTCATCATCACCATGCATTACCAGGACGGGGATCGTGATGCTCTTCAAGTCTTCGGTGAAGTCGGTCTGAGAAAACGCCACTATCCCATCATAGTGTGCCTGCGCACATCCCATCATGCCTTGTCGCCACCAGTTCAAGACAATGCCCTCGGAGGTCTTTGCACCCGGGCGGTTATAGCCGTAGAAAGGCCCTGCAGGAACGTCGTGGTAAAACTGTGCCCGGTTGGCTTTCAGTTGGGCCTGCAAGTCGTCGAACACCGATTTCGGCAAGCCGCCAGGATTGGTCGGCGTCTGAACCATCAACGGTGGCACGGCACTGATAATGGCTGCTTTTGATACTCGGTGTTCGCCATGGCGAGCGATATAGTGAACGACTTCGCCTCCGCCGGTGGAGTGCCCGACGTGAACTGCGCCTTGTACACCCAGGTGATCAACTACGGCCGCGACGTCGTCGGCATAGTGGTCCATGTCGTGTCCATCCCAGACCTGGCTGGATCGCCCGTGACCGCGCCGATCGTGTGCTACCACCCGGTAACCGGCACCCAGGAAAAAGAGCATTTGCGCGTCCCAATCATCCGCGCTCAGTGGCCATCCGTGGTGGAAAAAGATGACTTGGGCATCGCGTGGCCCCCAGTCTTTGTAATAGATTTCGACACCATCCCGCGTAGTGACGTACCCCATGTTCGTATCTCCTGAATGAAGTGAAGGCCTTCATCGGATCGTGTTCCGATCATGGCCTCGAATGAACAGAGTGCAGCCGTCCATTTGGCAGTTCAGAGGTGTGCTGGATTATTTCCGGCTACCCAGGAATTCCATTCCGACCAAACCATGTTGTGCTTGGTCGCCCAATGACTTTAGGTTTAAAGTCAACTTTAAGGTCAATAGGTTTTTCAGGGTGAGGTATGAGAATAGGCGAACTGGCGAAAATCAGCGGACTGGCGCCGTCACGGATCCGATTCTATGAGGCCAGTGGCTTGATCAGCTCCGTCGAGCGCAAAGCGAATGGCTACCGGGACTACGCGCCAGATACTGAGTGGGTTTTGGACATCATCACCGGCGCACAGGCGGCAGGTTTTTCGTTGGAGGAAATTCGGCAACTGATGCCGATGAACGCCGGTGCCTGGCGGCATGACGAGTTGCTCACTGGACTCAAGCAAAAGGTCGCGGAAATCAGTGTTTTGCAGGAACGACTAGCGCAGAACAAGGCGCAACTTATGCTCGTCATTAAGGGTATCGAAGGTAAACCCGAGGGCATGGAGTGTGGGGACAACGCGCAAATGCTGATAAATCGCCTGCGGGAAGACGGAGTTGGCAAAGCTTCGGCCGGGCGTAAGGTCACATCTTCCAAGAAGAAAAAAACCCGCCAGGCTTCAGGGGCCTGACAGGCGCAGAACGTCTCAGCGCTCGCCAATCAGGCTGGCGAGTGGCTTGGGCGCATAAAGCGCACTCTGGAACTCTGGCACGTATTCGTACTTCATCATTTTCCCCAGCTTTAGGGCACGGAGGTAATTCGACAAACTGCCGTTGCCCAGCGTGAGGGTGGCCGAATCAGCGTCGCGGCTGGAGCCGTGACTGAGTTGGCGGGAAACCGCATACCCGTATGCCAGTTGGCCCTGATGATCGAGATTGGTGAAGCTGCTGGTGACGACATCGACATCGCGAGAGAGGTTGTCGAGTTTCTTCGCTTTGAAGGACACGTCGACTTTTCCGGTCTGGCTGTCGGTGATGTCATAGACCACAGATTGAGCATCTTCTTTGCGGTCAATACCGGTCAGCCATTTAGGCAGGTTGTAACCGACGACACCGCGCACCCGTGCAAGCTCGGTATTGACCGGCAGCTTGAGCACATACCCCCAGAAGTCGCCAGACATCGACTGGCCAATCAGTGTGAACGGACCCAGATTGGCTTTGCCTGGCTTGTTGGTAATGATCGACACGGCCACTTCGTTATAGGCGTCGTTATCACAATGCTCATAGGTGTACGCGGTAAACGCAATCAAGCCGCGACCCGGCCAGATTTGCAGGGGGTGTACGGTTGCCAATACTTCCGGCGGCATCAATGCCCGAAGTGCGTCCAAGTCGACCGTGTAGACAGCCGTTACCCGACTGTTCTGGTAATAAAAGTTCGGAGAGTATGACTCGAAGCCAATGTCTACCTTGTGCTTTTCCAGTCCTTTGAACCAGCTCAAATCAACACCCGGCAGTTCTGCTGCAATCACCGACAAAGGAGGATTCGAGCGATAACGGTCGTACAAGCCGCCCTTGACGACCGGCACTGTGTGGCCTGCGATATCGATTGTGTTGGTTTCAGTCGGGCTGAGCATTTCAGGCGTCCCCGCCAACGCATGGTTGGCAATTGAGCTGAACAGCAATCCTTTTAATACGGCGCTTGCGAGTTTCAATCGGTCTTTCTCCGGGTGGTGGGAACTACTTGAGGGTTCAGCGAGCTACGTTGACGCCTGAGAGCACCGCCATCACGGCTTCAGCTACGGCTTTGGGCGACTGAGGGTTTTGGCCGGTGACAAGCCTTCCATCAGTGATGGCGAATGACGTGAATGGCAGCCAGCCCTTGCGGTACCGCGCACCTTGGCTCACCAACTTGTCCTCAAGGAAGAAGGGCACCTGGCTTTTCATGCCGGAGAACAGCTCTTCGCGATCAGAGAAGCCGGTGATGTTCTTCCCTTTGATGATCAACTGGCCTTGTTCATCCTTCAGATCCAACAGACCCGCAACGCCATGGCAGACGGCCGAGACGATTCCACCCTGGTTGTAGATAGTTTCGGCGACACGCCGCAGGTCGGGATTATTGGGGAAGTCCCACATCACCCCATGGCCCCCGGTGAAGTAGATGACGCTGAACTGGGACGGATCGACATCGGCGATCGGCAGTGTGTTTTGCAGGCGAGCGCGAAAGGCAGGGGACTGCAAATGCTCTCGGGCGGCCTTGTCCATGTACAGCCAACCGAGGCTGCGCTCATCTAGAGGCACCGCACCGCCTTTGGGACTGGCAAAAACTGTGCTGTAGCCAGCTGCCTCCACTACGTCGGTGAAATGCGTCAGCTCAGTCAGCCACAACCCCGTCGTATCGGTTCGTGAGGGATAGCTGGAGTGGTTGGTCAGAATCACCAGAATTTGGCGATTCCTGGCAGCCATTGTGGAAGGGGCGGTGTCAGCATTTGCAAATGTCATGAAAGCGCTACCTATCAGTACCAACGCATAAGAAACAAAGGTCTTGAGCATCATCCGGGTTCCATCAATCAAGCAGGTCGGCGCATGCTCACCTTAAACCTCGCTTTAAGGTCAACCCCGCCGCTGCAAATAATTTCCACTGGGAGCTGCTCACTTCAACTTGACCCTCAACCTGACTTTAACGCTAGCGTCTGATGCTGGATGAGCAAGGCAATAACGCTCGTCATTAATCCACTCGGGAGCCATGCATGAGTCAGCAAGACAACCTTGATACGCAGATGAAATGGATGATTTACGGCGCCAACGGCTACACCGGCGAGTTGATCGCTCGTGATGCTGCAAGACGTGGGCTTAAACCTGTGCTGGCGGGACGTAGCCGAGACAAAGTTGAAGCGCTGGCTCGGGAGTTGGGTCTTGAAGCTCGGGTGTTTGGACTCGAAGACGAAGTACGTTTACTGGCTCAGATCAAAGGCCATGGCTTGGTTCTGCATTGCGCAGGGCCGTTCTCAGCGACCGCCGCGCCGATGATGGAAGCTTGCTTACGTGCCAATGCACATTATCTGGATATCACCGGCGAGATTGCCGTATTCGAGCACGCTCAATCCCTGAATGAACGTGCGCGGGCGGCGGGCGTGGTCATTTGCCCGGGCGTCGGTTTCGATGTGGTCCCTACGGACTGTGTAGCCGCTGCATTGAAAAATGCGATGCCGGATGCCACGCATCTGGCATTGGGTTTTGATTCGCGCTCAAGTCTTTCGCCCGGTACTGCCAAGACTTCAATTGAGGGTATGGCGCAGGGTGGCAAGGTTCGCCGTGACGGCAAAATCACCTCGGTGCCGCTGGCCTACCGGGTACGTCGCATCGACTTTGGTGACGGAGAAAAGCTGGCAATGACTATTCCATGGGGCGACGTTTCCACTGCTTGGCACACCACCGGCATTGCCAACATCGAAGTTTTCATCCCTGGCTCCGCAGGCATGATCCGCGGCGCCCGGTTTGCTAATTGGATTCGTCCGTTGCTGGGTTTGTCGTTCGTGCAGCGACTGCTCAAAGCACGAATTGGACAAGCGGTGGTCGGCCCGGATCAGGAAAAACGCGCAGATCAAGGCACTTATGTTTGGGGCGAGGCTCGCAACACCCGTGGTGAATGCAAAACCGCGCGCCTGCATACTGCGAACGTATACAGCCTGACGATCAGCGCTGCATTGGCGGTGGTTGATTACCTGTTGCAAATGCGACCGACTGGCGGGGCTTACACGCCCGCACTGTTGTTAGGTGCTGATCTGGTGACGCAATTGCCAGGATCTGGCGCGATGAACATCGACTGATTCGGAAAAAAGATGTTGACCTTAAAGTTGACTTCAATCTTAAGGTAGCCTCATATCCGATTGAGGACTGCCCCATGAATGTGTTCGACACCCTGATGCTTCCAAACGGTTCGTCCATCAAGAACCGAATCGCCAAAGCCGCCATGGAAGAGAACATGGCGGACGCCGATCAGGCACCCTCCGAAGAACTGATGCGTCTTTACCAAGCGTGGGCCGATGGTGGTGCAGGCCTGATCATCACCGGCAACGTGATGGTCGACGGCCGCGCCATGACCGGACCGGGTGGCGTAGTTTTGCAGGACGATCAGCAACTGGCCAAGTTCAAGCGTTGGGCGCGTATTGGTCGATCCGGCGGTGCGCAGTTCTGGTTGCAGATCAATCACCCAGGGCGGCAGATGCAGTCCAGTCTTGGGCAAAAAACATGGGCACCGTCGGCCGTGCCGCTGGATTTGGGCAACCTGTCCAAGCGTTTCGCTACGCCCCACGCGATGACCTCCAGCGTGATTAAGGAAGTTATCCAACGCTTTGCGAACACAGCACGCTTCGGCGAACAAGCCGGGTTCACCGGCGTGGAGGTCCACGCCGCGCATGGCTATTTGTTGAGTCAGTTCCTTTCGCCGTTGACCAACCAAAGGACAGACGAATGGGGCGGCTCCCTGGAAAATCGGGCGCGCCTGTTACTCGAAATCGTCAAGGCGGTCAGGGCTGTGGTTTCTGCGGATTTCGCAGTGGCAGTCAAGCTCAACTCCGCCGATTTCCAGCGGGGAGGATTTACCGCCGATGATGCGAAGAAAGTCGTTGAGCTGCTCAATGGCCTTGGTGTGGATTTGGTGGAATTATCCGGAGGCAGTTATGAAGCGCCCGCTATGCAGGGTGAGGCGCGCGATGGTCGCACGCTGGCTCGCGAAGCCTACTTCGTCGAGTTCGCCCGTGATATCCAAACAGTTGCCAGAATGCCGGTGATGGTCACCGGTGGTATACGTCGCCGCGCGGTGGCGGAAAGCGTCGTGCAGAGCGGCATTCACATGGTTGGGATCGGAACAGCGTTAGCCATCGATCCCAACTTGCCTAGGGACTGGCTGCTGGGCAAAGACAATGCTCCGCAATTGCCGCCGATTACCTGGAAAAATAAAGCTATCGCATCCTTGGCAAGCATGGCGGTAGTGAAGTTTCAGTTGCGCAAGCTGAGTCGCGCGAAAAAGCCCGATCCGAACGTTTCACCGCTGCGTGCGCTTATCCTGCAACAGCTCGGTATGGCACTTCGCACTCGTCAATATCGACGGTGGGTGGAAACCGTTTGATGTGCGCCGGTAAGTTTTTTATTTGAAGAGCTAAGTTTTGTTGTATCGGTCATTTATTAGCAGGAGCGTCCGCTATTGGCCGATTGCTGCCCGTCGCCATCGACGCCCTGCTGGCAGACTATGCGTTGACCTCACGAAACAGCGCTTCAAACACCTGAACTCTCCGCAACCTGCCCTTCCCCCCGCAAAAAACCCACAAACGCCCTGAGCGGCGAAGGCATGTGGCGGCGGCCGTGGTAGTAAAGAAACGGGCCGTCGAAGGACTGCCACCAGTCGTCGAGAATCGGCACCAGTCGACCGTCGGAAAGCGGCTCGCGTAGAAAGTCCTCGAAGGTATAGACGATGCCCAGTCCGTTGATGGCCGAGCGAATTTTCAGATCGTGCGACGATGTCAGCAGTTGCCCCTGAGGCGGGATACGCACGATACGGCCGTCTCGATGGAACTCGAATACGCCGACTTTGCCACTCTCGAACCGATGGCCAAGCAGGTCATGGCCCGGCAGTTCTTCGGGGTGAGTGGGCGTCCCACGTTCAGCCAGATAGCGCGGGGCGGCGGCGGCAACGAAGCGCTGGCGACGCGGGCCGATGGGCATGGCGATCATGTCCTTGGCCAGGCTCTCTTCATAGCGCACGCCGGCGTCATAGCCGCCAGCGTTGACGTCGACAAAGGCGTTGTCCATCACGACTTCGACACTGACCCCTGGATAAAGGCGCAGAAAACGCGCCAGCAGGTCGGGCAACAGAAAACGTGCCACCGGCACTGGCACATTGAGCTTCAGCGTGCCGACCGGGCGCTGAGCGTCGTCGTCCAGATCGTTGAAAGCGGCGTCGATTTCTTGCAAGGCCGGGCGCAGGCGCTCGAGCAATCGCTCGCCGGCGGCCGTCGGCGTGACGCTGCGCGTGGTTCGATTGAGCAGGCGCACGCCCAGATCGCTTTCCAGCCGACGCATGCAATCGCTCAGCGACGAGGCGGACAAACCGCGCTTTTGCGCGGCAGCACGAAATCCCCCCGCCTCGACCACCGCAGCAAATATCGACACATCGGTAAGGTTTGGTTTACGCATGGACGCTTCCTCCGCAAGCGGCTGACTGTACGCCATACCGTACGGGCCATCCACCAATGCCCGACTTATCCTCGCGCATTCGTACACCGATACTGCTCACTCGCCCCGCCAACCGGGAACCTGTACCGCGAATGAGATTTCCCCAATGAGCCATTCTCCCGCTACGCCGAGCAATACCGCGACCCAACGCCTTCTCAAGGCCACCCGAGTGCTGTTCGCCATTTCCGCGATGGCCGGCACACTGGCTGCGCAGGCGACTTCCCGAACGGAGCCGAAGCCGGACTGGTCAACCCACGATATGCCCAGCCAGAAAGGCCGCATTGTGCTGGTGACCGGAGGGACCAGCGGCATGGGCTATGAAGACGCGCTGGCCCTGACGCGCGCCGGTGCCGAGGTGATCATCGCCGCACGCAACGCCGAGCGCGGCCGCGAAGCAATCACGAAGATCAAGCAAGCCGTGCCTGAGGCGCGCGTGCAATTCGAAACGCTGGACCTTGCCAATCTGCAATCGGTGCGCGACCTCGCCAACCGTCTGCAAGGGCGCCTGCCGAGGCTCGACGTGCTGATTAACAACGCTGCGATCATGTCGCCGCCTGTTCGAGGCGTTTCCGCCGATGGCTACGAGATGCAACTGGCGACCAATTATCTGGGGCATTTCGCCCTGACCGGCCTGCTGATGCCCCTGCTACGCAAAAGCGACGATGGTCGGGTGGTAAGCCTGTCGAGCATCGCCGCCGGACGCGCAAGCCTGAACTTCGATGACCTGCAGGCTGAGCGCAGTTACGACCCTTTTGCCAGCTACAGCCAATCGAAACTGGCGGTTCTAAAGTGGAGTATTGAGCTGCAGCAGCGCAGCGATGCCGCCGGTTGGGGGATACGCAGCATCGCCGCTCACCCCGGCGTTGCCGTGACAGAGCTGATCGCCCGGGGGCCTGGCCTGGACAGTCAATTCGGCAAACAATGGGCTGTAGAGCGGGACCTGTATCATTCCGCAGCGCAGGGCGCGCTGCCGACGCTGTATGCGGCGACGGCGCTTGAGGCGGTTGGCGGCGCCTACTACGGCCCCACCGGTGATAACGAAAAGCGCGGGCCGCTGGGCTTCGCCAAGATGCCGCCGGCCGCTGCCGATCGCTCGAATTCGGCCACACTGTGGCAACTCTCCGAGCGACTGACCGGCGTCACCTACCGCTGACCGCCCGGCACGGGCAGGCCCCGTGCCATTGCCCCGCCACTCCCATAGGAGCGCAACATGGATACGTCTCTTCTTGCCCGACGCGCCGGCGCCATCATCAATGCCGAGGCTCACGAGCTGCGCCCTGCGCTCAATGGCTTTCTGCTGTTCGTTTGCCTGTTCGCCGGCTATTTCATGCTCCGTCCGATCCGCGAATCGATGGGCATCACTGCCGGCGTCGAGAACTTGCAGTGGCTGTTCACCGCGACCTTCCTGGTCATGCTGGCGGCCGTTCCGCTGTTCGCCTGGCTCAGCGCACGCGTGCCGCGCCTGCATTTCGTGGACTGGGTGTACGGATTCTTCTGCACCAATCTGCTGTTGTTCGCCGTCTTGTTTCTGGGCGAGGAAAGCCCTTGGCTGGCGCGCGTGTTTTATGTGTGGATATCGGTCTACAACCTGTTTGTCGTATCGGTCGCCTGGAGCCTGATGGCCGATGTATTCGACAGTGCCCAGGCCAAACGCCTGTTCGCTTTCATCGCGGCGGGCGCCAGCGTCGGCGGCCTGAGTGGCCCTGCGCTGAGCGCCTTGCTGATCGGTCCGCTGGGTGAGTCCGGCCTGATGCTGCTGGCCGCTGTTCTGCTCGGCGCTGCGATGTGGTTCAAGCGCCAGCTGATGCGCTGGCGTGAACGGGGTGGCGCAGGACGCCCCGATGCCGCGCCGAGCGAAAGCCCTCGCAGGCCGTTGCCCGGCAATCCGTTCAGCGGTATGACGGCCGTTTTGAAATCACCCTATCTGCTCGGCATCTGCGGCTTTGTGGTGCTGCTGGCGACAGTCTCCACCTTCCTTTACTTCGAGCAGGCACGCGTCGTCGCCGAACACTTCCCGGACCGCGAGGCGCAGGTGCGCGTGTTCGGCATCATCGACTTTATCGTGCAGGCGGGCGCCCTGCTCTGTCAGCTGTTCATCACTGGACGCCTCGCGCAAAGGCTCGGCGTCGGCGTGCTGTTGGCCATGGTGCCGCTGGTCATGTGCGCGGGTTTTATCGGGCTGATCTTCGCCCCCGGCTTTGGCCTGATCGCCGCGCTGATGATCGTGCGCCGCATCGGTGAATACGCCTTCGTGCGCCCAGGCCGAGAGATGCTGTTTGCTCCGCTCGATGCCGAAAGCAAGTACAAGGCAAAGAACTTCATCGACACCGTGGTCTACCGCGCCGGCGACGCCATCAGTGCCTGGGCGAAAAGCGCGCTGGACGCCCTCAGCCAGGGTGCAGGCATGGCGGCGCTGGTCGGCGCGCTGTGTGCACTGCTGTGGGGTCTGCTGGGATGGCGGCTCGGCGAACGGGCGGACCGACGATCCAGCGTGTCGGCAGCGCGGCAAACCCACGCGTAGCGCAGTCGAATCGGGAGGCGGGGATTTTTCTCGCAAACGTTGACCATTCCAATGGCCAGGCCTTGCAGACCGACTGACGGCTGACCGCTCCACCAGGGAACTGCCGGTGCCAACCATCGTCCGAGCTTAAGCGTTTAAGCAAACAGCTCGCCACGAGGTTTCCGTTTGAAAGCTGCCATCGTCAAAAAATACCGTCTGATCATCAAGACCCTCGGCTACGTGGGCTGGTCTTTGTTCTGGCTGTTGCTCTGGGACATCGCCGTCACCGTCGATTTCATGCTGTTTCTCAATGCCAAGCTGAACCTGCCGCTGATGCCGCTGACCTTGCTCGGTTCGGCGTTGATCGTGTTGATCAGTTTTCGCAACAGCAGCGCTTACAACCGTTGGTGGGAAGCGCGAACGCTGTGGGGGTCGATGATCAACAATTCGCGTAGCTTTGCGCGGCAGGTGCTGACGCTGCTGGACGATGCCGGCGGCGAGGTGAATCCGGTCAAATCCACGCTGTTGCGCCGCCACGTGGCCTACGTGAATTGCCTCGCCGCGCACCTGCAAGGTCAGCCGTGTCCCGACGAGGTGCGGGCGTTTATCCCCGCCGATGAGTTCGCGCGCAGCGGCACGACCAACAACTTTGCCAACGATATTCTCACCGGCTCGGCGACTTTGCTCGCTCGCGAATACAAGGCCGGGCATCTGGACAGTATTCGCCTGGCGCGGCTTGAGTCGACGCTGGTGGACCTGTCCAACAGTCAGGGCGGCATGGAGCGGATCGCCAACACCCCGCTGCCCTACCCTTATGTTTATTTTCCGCGGCTGTTTATTTCGCTGTTCTGCCTGATCGTCCCGATAGGTCTGGTGGAATCCCTCGGCTGGTTCACGCCGCTGGCGTCGACCGTGGTGGGGTTCATGCTGCTGGCCATCGAGCGCATCGGCACTGATCTGCAAAGCCCGTTCCGCCACAGCGAACACCAGATTCAAATGGAAGCGCTGTGCGAAACCATCGAAAAGAATTTGCAATCGATGCAGCGTGATTCGCTGGGGGATGTGCGCAGGCTTGAAGAGCCCGCTTGAAGCGCTGCTTTAGCAGCAGCGCTTTTCACTATATGCACAGCAGTTATTGATGAGTGTCCGCCGCCTCGGCGGGATAAAACTCGCCCTGCTTGCCCATTTCTTTCAGCCGTTCGCGCGCGATCGCTTCAACCCGGGCCACCGCGTCTCGATCGTCAGGGTCAACCAACTGCAAGCAAAGGCGCTGGACATTCTGATCATGGGTCCCCTCGCTGAGCATTTCGTGGGTGAAGACTTGTTCAGCACGCCATAGACATAACTGGGTATGAGTTCCGCCGAGCCAGATCTCGTTGATTGATCCAAGATCAGTGGTTGCCAGTTGATCCACGGTGATTGTCTTATCCATTGCGCCGTACCTTGAAAATGCTTGTACAAGTACGACTGGCAGGCATAGCGAGTCGTTCAAGTCGTCGACAGTCCACCCACGCCCCATTTATTCGGAAGACTCTTATGAAATCGCCAAAAATCGAAGATTACATCGCTCAATGGCCATTACTGGGCGTGGACTCCGCTGCCCCTTGGGCGGTGGTTCAGGATTGCGAGAGCCGGATTCTGAAATTGCTTGAAACGCTCGGCCCGGGATACCGGCGCCACAATAATTGTGCGATTCATGAAACCGCCATCGTTGAGCAAGGCGCTGTGCTGAAAGGCGCAATCATCATCGGCGAAGGCTGCTTCGTCGCGGCGGGGGCTTATCTACGGGGAGGTGTATACCTCGGCAAAAACTGCATCGTTGGCCCCAGCTGCGAGCTGAAAAGTACCTTTATGCTCGATGGCAGCAAGCTTGCCCACTTCAACTTCGTCGGCGACTCATTGATCGGCGAAGCGGTCAATATTGAAGCCGGCGCGATCATCGCCAATTACCGGAACGAACTGGACGGGGCCGATATCAAGATCCGCCATGAAGATCAGGTGATCGAAACAGGCGTCAGCAAGTTTGGAGCGCTAGTGGGTGATGGCTGCAAGATTGGCGCAAACGCCGTGATTGCTCCTGGCGCTTTGTTGCGGCCCCACACACGTGTTCCTCGCCTGGGACTGGTTGACCAGTTCGCCTACGATTAAAACGAAATGTCCCCTCCGGAACTGAATCGCTATCGCGCGGGGCTGCACCACTCAGCAAATTCCCATAAAAAAAGCCCGCAAAGCGGGCTTTTTCATGCGCAGATAAAAGCGCTGATCACCTGTTCCTCAATAGTACATACGTCTCACCGCCCTTGCGGTCGTGCTGGAGAATAAAGTTGTTGTCCTGAATACGCACTTTCGACGGCACACGATCAGCAACCGGCGTTTGCGAATAAGTCTGCGCGGCACTCAGCAATTGCCGGGTCAGGCTGTTATCCGACTGACTATCAGTGGCGACGACGCACTCCTTTTCGGATAGTTGCACGGAGAGATTTTTGTCTGCGGTGAAGCCGATGCGTGTAAAGCCCATGTCCACAAGGTCGGTGATGCCATTGCTCTTGGCTGCTTCAGCCGAGCCGGCGAACGACGGGGCGGTCTTCAGACAAATGTCGATAAAAGCTTCAATGGCTTTGGAAGTGACAGGTGTCGGTGCGGTTGGCGTTGCAGTGGTGCAGCTGGCGAGCACGAACAGACTGGACAAAGCCAGTGTGCGGAACAACGTATTGGACATGACGCGGGAATCCTTCCATTTCAATTTGGTAATGCAGCCGTTGGGCTGAACGCCGCCGGAACAGGCGACGTGCGAATGGTAAATGAAAATGCGATATCAGGCGGGACACCATCGCAGCTTACTGTTCGCGTGTCAGATCACCTTGTAGTGCCCCGAGACCCGCCGGGCTTGAATAGAGGTTCTCCAGAGCCGATATCTCAGCCAGTTGCTGCGGCGTAAGTGTTTTCTCTTCTTTCTCAAGTTGCTCACGCATGGGGCCTGCAATATCGCTCGGCAACGTCTGTTTGAGCGCCACGCGCAACAATCCACAAGCCTTGAGCTTGTTACGGCTGACGCCCTGCCCATTATCGAAATGAACGGCGAGGGTAATCTGCGCCACAGCGTGACCTTGAACTGCCGCCTGCAACAGCCAGTGATTGGCAAGTGGATAGTTCACCGGTACATCCCCGCCACTGCTATAGAGATAGCCGAGGACGTACTGGGCGTTGACCCGGCCCTGATCGGCGGCACGGGTATACCAACGCAATGCGGCGGGTACGTCTTTAGGAGTACCAGTGCCTTGTAAAGTGACCGCCCCCAATAATTCAAATGCAAAGCTATCGCCAGCATTGGCCGCTTGGGTGAGCAATTTGACGGCGTGTTGAGGGTCGGCTGGAATTCCTTTACCGGAAAGATAGAGTGTGCCTAATAGCGTCAGAGCCTCGGCATCTCCATGATCGGCTGCCTTGCTAGCCCATTTGAACGCCTGTTGGTCGTTTGCCTCAACGCCGTAACCTTTGTCATAAAAGATAGCGAGTTGTCGTTGAGCCTTGGTATGACCTTGTTCTGCTGCCTTGCTGAACCATTGCGCGCCTTGGACAAAATCACTGGCCACCTCTCCACCCGCGATGCTTGCAGCCCCCATGTAATATTGTGCGTCCGCGTTTCCCTGATTGGCCGACTCCGTTATCCACTGCATACCTTTTGGTCGATCAACTTCGACGCCTCGACCGTAGTATTGAATGATGCCGAGCTTGTACTGCGCCACAGGGTCGCCTTTTTCTGCAGCGCTTAAGTACCAGTCTGCGGCTTTGCCAGGGTTGCGGCTGACAATCAGCCCCTCCTCATAGGCTGAGGCGATCAAGACAGGAAGGCTATAAGGGATCCGCCATAGTGCGATCACGAAGGTAACAAGAAAAAAAGCCAAGAGGCTGAGGCATAGAGCAATCGAGAACTTGCGCAATTTTGAATCCGTTCATAAATGGGAGGACAACGTTCGGGGCCGAGTCGCCCGACAGGTTATCGCCAGTTTCATGATTAGCTTTATGACATCGCCTTTACAAAGTGCCAATTACTCTCGCCGACTGCCACTCTTCGTGTCAGATAAAAAACACCGAAGTCAATTTTTCCTCGCCCAACTCCCAAACATCACATCCCCAACATAGACGCCTGAAGAGACTGAACGCTCCTGATCCAGACGCGCCTGCAACGTTTCAATGTCGACCTCTTCTGCACTGGCCACCCTTAACGCAATGATTCGCGGCAAGCAGGCACGAACAATGGCACCAAGGTTGTAGGGCGCGTCAGGCGTCTGTACCAGGCACTCAGCGCGCACGCTTTCAACGGTCAAGCCTGCCTGGGTGAAAATGCCGTGCAGGTTGAATCCGATGTGCAAATCCGCCCCTTCGCGTCCGAAGGTACGACCTTCAATGCGCTGCTCAACGAGGCAAGGCGTCAAGTGGGGTTGCACTTACTGGCTGATACCAGTCTTGAGCTCAAAGAGGTTGCGTCTCTTTTAGGGTACGACGACGTTAACTCTTACTATCGGGCGTTCCGGCGATGGGAAAAGGTTTCGCCCAGTCAGTGGCGACGTTTCCGTGCCTGACGTATGGAGATGGCCATGCCGGGACTGAATTTTTTGCTTTCGGCCCCAGGCTACCAGTGGTAGCTCTAGTTGCTTCGACGCTTTTCAATGCACATCATGAAAACTCGACAAGGAGACGTCTCTCATGCCCGAACCAATACTGCACCTGATGGCAGGCAAGATTGCATCCGGCAAATCGACATTGGCCAAGTCCCTGGCATCCGATTGTTCGGCCATTCTGCTCAGTGAAGATCATTGGCTCTCACAGCTCTACCCTGATCAGGTCGAATCAGTGCTCGATTACGTACGGCTTTCGCGGCTGCTGGAGTTCCCCACTGTTTCCACTACATCGAACTGGATGATGAGACCTGTCGGGCCACCTACTACAGCATTGGAAGCATTTGCGGATTGAACACGATCTCCCACAAGTGCCCATCCGGGTCAGCGAAATAGGCCGCATACCCTCCGTAGAACGTTTCTGCCGCCGGCTTGACAATCTGCGCTCCGGCTTTCCTCGCTTCTTCTAGAACCGTATCGACTTCATCCCTGGAAAAAACGTTGTGCCCTATGGTTGAGCAAACATTCCCGTTCAGAAGCGGTATTCCAGTATCCGAGGCAATGCTTTTCGTCGGCCACAAGGCGAGTTTGATTCCACCGTGCAGATCAAAAAATGCGACGGCACCGTTCTCGAACTCAGTACCAATAATGCCTTTCGTGACAAGGCCAAGCCCGTCGCGGTAGAAGCTGACGGAGCGCTCAAGATCTTGTACGCCGAGGGTAAGAACAGAAATTCTAGCTTGCATGACGTTCTCCAATTTAAAAGGACTGAACATCACCAATCGGGATCGCTGTGCAGTGGGACACACGACCACCATCCTGAGCCCGTAAAGTCAGGTGAAGGTCGCGGGGTTGGACTGATGCCAACGCAGAGCTCCCGAGGGAACGGCCGGACTAACCATACCGGCCCGTCTTTTTCGACAGCTGAATGCTACATCGCATTGAACACTTTGTCCGCTTTTGGCCGTTATCCGCCCTCTTTAGGTAATTTGCGTTCAATCAGATTGAGCGCCTCCTTCCAATATCTCAAACCCGTCATCAACGGGGGCATACCCGACAACTTTTCTGCTCTGATCAATAGAGAGACGCTTATATCGGTTATCTGAGACCCCATGGATAACGTGAAAACCCTTCAGCTCGGCTTCAACGCAATTATTGAGTAGTGCTACAACATCTCTAAAACTGATGAAGGCCGCAACGTCTCTGGGACTGTGGGTTTGCCCTTGTTGAAATTTGGCTACATTGGCAATCCGGACTGCGATGGTCGTCATCTGTCCATCGTTTGCATACAGCGAAGCCAAAGCTTCTCCGAACGCCTTGCTGACTCCGTAGAGATTGCCTGGTTTAGGTGCCATGCATTCCTGGACCTGAACATCCGTTGGATATCCCTCAATCACTTGGGCACTGCTTGCAAATATGAAGCGCTTGCAACCTTGTGCCTTTGCGGCAAAAAGCATGTTGTAAGTGCCTACGATGTTCACTGGAAGCAGTGAGTCCATGAAATCGGCGTCTGGGTCAGGGTCAGCGGCAAGATGGATGACGGTATGGATACCTTCGCAAGCTCGAAGGCAACTGGCTTGATCCCGGACATCCAGAGCGAAACGCTGTGCCGAGTCCGGGAGTTGAGTTACGTCTAGATCGGCCAAACGCAAATCGGATTTATCGTCGCGCTCTTGCCAAAAAGCAGTGCCGATCTTTCCTGCCGCACCTGTGACGAGGATTTTCCTTGAGCTCATTTCGGCATGTCCTTATGGTAAATGTCACGCCAGCCTCCCAGCCTTGGGATCGGTTTACAACCACCGATATGAGCAATCGAGAATTCAGACAAGCGCTGTAGCTGGCAATGCTTTCGAGCTGACCAGGCCATTGACAAATTGAACGGCTCATACGTCACTCCCTGCAGTCGTTGAACTGTAGCCGAACGCTGTTCACTCTCCACCTGTCACCGAGGGCTCAGACGATTATTGCCAACAAAAGCTGTTTCGCCTCGGCATGGAGGCACAGAAGGAGATTTCTGAAGATTTTCGAGCGTTGGAGGCTACTTAGCGGTAGAGCTGTTCCCTTCTACCGGTCGACCATCAAGGGCAGGCAGCGGATCGGTTGAAATGCCAGTGAGTATGGACGCCCATGCTGCGTAAGCTTGCTTGTGGCGAGACACAGCTTCATCCCAGCGGTGTCCTGTCACTTCGTGCGCCACAACGAGCATCATGAGGTGATTTGTGGCTGCATCCAGATCAAGCAAGAGGTGGTGGGCGTTGAAACGGAAATCGTCGGTCGCAGGCATAGGATCACGCATATTGTGAGTGAGTGGGTAAACGCATTGGCGCTCCCCACATGACATCATTATGACATTGGACTGTATAGTTAGTGCGGACACCCGGACGACCGGTGAAGTCGGTATCTCTGCTATCGACATAGCCCCTGCAACTCAACCGTATTGGCAAGAGGTAATTGGCAGACCTCGGCTCAGGCTGTGAGCGGCCACCTTAACTCGAGGCCGCGGTCTCATTGCGTCGAGCCGTCTGGAGTGGAAATCTGATAGACCCAAAGCTACCGTCTCGATGAATTCGGGAGGCGGTGCAACAACTCTTGGAGCTCCCCGCTCCTCTCCCGCAAAACCTGCGTCAGTTGCGCGATAACGGGCGCTTATTCAACGTCTTTCTGAACGCGAAAAATCGTCCAACCCGCGATCAAGATCAACAGCATTCCCGCCCATGTAAAGCCGTCTGGCACTTCGTGAAATATTAGATTACCCCACAGGCAAGCAAAGGCCAGGTAAGCATAGTCAAAGGTGCCGACAAGTGCGGGAGGTGCAATCTGGTAGGCCCTGGCGGTAGCTGTATTTATCAGAATCAGCATGCAGGCATAACAGGAAATGAAGGCTATCTCCTGCCAACCGAGTGTCTGCCATGGAGATAGTAAAAACGGAGCGCGAACAACCGTTGCCTCGCTGACGTTCAGCGAGGCGATACCTCCCATGCAGGCGGCAAAAAGGAAAGCGACGTTCAATCCTAGCGCCAGTACGAGAGGATGTTCACTGCGACAATTTCGGCGCGTCACCACCATCGCGAGTGCGTAAAAGACAGCGCCGACGACAGGCAGCAACGTCGCAAGCGTGAAGATTTCCGAACCCGGGCGCAGCACCAAGGCTACGCCGGCAAAACCTGATCCCACTGCAGCCCAGCCGGATGGAGACAAAGGCTCACCGCCATAGCAGGTGGAGAAAAGGGCTATAAAAATCGGTGTCGTGTAGATTGCAACGGCAGCGACCGATAGTGGGATTAACGGCAGTGCCGAGTAGTAAGTCACCCACATCAATAACAGCAGAAGACTCCTGGCCATTATCCACGGAACGGAAGTAATTCTGAGACGGCCTGTGCGGATGCGTCGGCCAAGCCAAGTGCCTAGGGCGGGAACCGAAAGGCAAGACACGATCAAGAATAGCTGCCACAGGGGCAGCTTCGCGCTGAAGTATTTGACTGCTGCATCGGCCAGGGCAAGCAAAAAAACAGCGCCGACAATGAGTGCTATACCCATGGGAGCGTTATCGATCCGAGTACCGTATTCGTTCATGAATTGCTTCCCTGCCCAATAAGCTCTAAGCCTACCCACTTCGTAAAACTTCACCAAGGCAAGGGGTGCGGCCGATGGAGTAGGTGTCATGTCGATGAGGATCGTAGCCGTGGCTGCCAAACCCGCTTCAATACGCTCGATTCCTCCTGGTTGAACACTGCGGATGACCCAGTCAGTGCTGTCGGGTTGGCCTTTTTTCCTATCCATGAATGCGTACGTTCCCGAGTCTGTTCGGACGTGGTGATCTGTCTGCCGGGAATATACAAGTGCGAGTATTGGCTGTCTGCTTTTGCCTGAAAGCAGTCCATGGTTCCAATCCTGTCACTGAACCGTCACGCCTGTTCCCTAGGCTCTACCAGTCCCCACCATCGCCCCAAGAGCCCGCATTCCAAAATGCCGCCCATCACCGCCACCTCCCCACCCCGCCAAAAAATCATCCTGCGCTCTGACAACCTCACCTCTTCCGACTTCGGCGCCCTGTTCTCCAGGCTCTTCGGCAACCGCTACGCCGATACTCCGCCGCCGCCCTCCAACATCATCATCGGCGGGGTCTACGGGCGGCACGACGGGGTGAGTTTTCGGCGTATGCATTACCACGGCGACTTCAGCGTCACCCTCCCCGATCCGCAGAACGAAATCACCTTCGTCATCCCCACCGCCGGCAAGATCGTTTTCAACCACGCCACCGAGTCCATCGGCATGGCGCATGTCGGTCTGGCGATCGACAAGGCGGATATCCGTTCGATGCGCTTTGTTGATGATCACGCGCATCACGGCATCTCGATCAATCGTCAGCAGCTCACCGAGCGGTTGGCGGCGCTGCTGGAGAAGCCGATTGTCCAGAGGATCGTGTTTGAGCCCAGCGTTGATCTGAATGCGCCAGCTTTCAAGGGCCTCAAGGCGTTGATTGATCTGGCCACGGGCACTGAGTTCGATGCCTTGATCAACAGCGGTACGCTGATGCCGTCGCGCTTGCGCGAGATGTTGATCGATGCGGTGCTGGAGGCGTGGCCGCACAATTTCACCGAGGCCTTGCGCCGGCCGGCGCCGTGTGTGGCGCCGCGACATGTGAAGGTGGCGATGGAGTTTATTCAGGCGCATCCGCAGCAGTTGGTCAGTGGCGTGGATCTGGCGCGGTTGAGCCATGTCAGCCAGCGCGCCTTGCAGGAAGGCTTTCGGCGTTTTGTCGGGATGACGATTGTGGCTTATCAGCGTCAGGTGCGTTTGCAGCGCGCCTATGAGGCGTTGGCGCGCGGGCATGCAGGGTCGGTGACGGAGGTGGCCTTGCGGTTTGGCTTCAGCAATGTCGGGCGCTTTTGTCAGTATTTTCAGAGTGCTTACGGCGTGAGCCCGGCGGAGTTGAAGGCCAGGCGTTGACCATTCGGTCCGTCGAAACCTGCATTTGATTGAACAGCAGAAATCTCAGGGCGACTAACCCCAGACAGGCCACTTGGCAAAAAGGGGGTTTTTATGACCGAGGATTTCATCGGCTTTTTCACAGCACACACGATTTTAGGCATTTCACTGGCGAATTGGGTACTGGCGTTTCTCGCCGCGACGCTTAGTTATCTGCTGACCACCACGGCGATCCGTTTCGTGTTCCGCAAGGTGCAGGCGCGGGCCAGCGCCGGCAATGGGCATCTGACCTACATGGCCAGCGAAGTGCTGGCGGCGACCAGCACCACGCTGCTGCTGTTGGCGTCGATTCTGGTCGGCATCGGTTTGCTGGATTTGCCGGAGCGCTGGCTCGGGCGGGTCAGCAGTTTATGGTTCGTGGTGGCGGCGTTGCAGGTCGGCCTGTGGACCAACCGCGCGCTGGCGCTGGGGTTGCATCGCTATTTCTCGCGGCATAACGCGACCGGCACTTTTCAGGCGAGCGCATTGGCGACCCTGAGCCTGTGGGGCGTCAAGGTGTTGCTGTGGGCAGTGATTCTGCTGGCGATGCTGTCGAACCTGGGCGTCAACATCACTGCGTTCGTCGCCAGCCTCGGTGTCGGCGGTATCGCTGTGGCGCTGGCGGTGCAGAACATTCTCGGCGACGTGTTCGCCTCGCTGTCGATTGCCGTCGATAAGCCGTTTGAGGTGGGCGATTTCATCGTCGTCGGCACGCTGGCCGGTACGGTCGAGCACGTCGGCCTGAAGACCACGCGCATCCGCAGTCTTGGCGGTGAGCAGATTGTCATGGCCAACGCCGACATGATCGGCAGCACCATTCAGAACTACAAACGCCTGCAGGAGCGTCGGGTGGTGTTCGAGTTTCGTCTGACTTACGAATGCACCACCGAACAGATTCGCCAAATCACCCAGCGCGTAGAAAGCATCATCAAGAATGAAAAACAGGCACGCTTCGACCGCTGCCATTTCCGCAGTTTTGGTGAAAGCGCGCTGGAATTCGAAACGGTGTACATCGTTCTGGACGCCAGCTACAACGTCTACATGGACGTGCAGCAACGCATCAATCTGGCAATCATGGAAGCGGTGGCCGAGCTGGACGCGACGTTCGCCTTCCCGGCGCGCACCGTGCATGTCGCCTCGCTGCCCGAACCCACCGCGCAGCCGGCACGCACACAGCAACCTTCGCGTGCGCAGCATGCTTGAACTGAAGAGCCCGGCAATTTGCCGGGCTCGCTGTGTTCAAAACGCGTAACTGGCCTTGAGTCCGCCATTGAAACCGTGGCTGTCACCGCCACCGTTGGCCCCGACCTCAGCGCCGACACTCAGGGCGCCGAGGTTTGCCATCAAGTTGGCGCCGCCACTGAACTGATCGCGGTTATCGAACGCCGAGCGCTGCTCGATATCCAGCCCCAGCAGGTGGCCTTCGCTGTCGACGTGCTGATCGCCGAGCGCACGTTCATAGCCCACGCGAACGCCCGGGACCAACTGCCACGCGCCCATGGCCACTGGGGCAAATGACACGTCGAGATTGGCAACCGCGCTGCGGCGGGTCTGCTCGATGCCATCGACGTCCAGTGCCAGCTCACTGCCCTTCTCTTTGAAACCTTGCAAGTCGAGATGACTGACGCGAAAGCCCAGACTCGGCTCGAGAATCACACTGCTGAGCGGCAGGCGATAACCCAACGCCACGGTCGCGCCAGTGAGATTGCCGTGAGTGTCGCCCTTGGCTGTGCCGAGGCCACCGCCGAGCTCGCGTTTGCTGTCGTAGTCGACGTAACCGGCGCTGGCGTTGGCATCGACAAACATACCGCGCTCAAGGCTGATGAGGCCGTAACGCGCACCAAGGTTGAGGAAGGTCAAGTCAGTCTCGGCCTCGCCACCCGCCCCGCCGACGCTGCCCTTGCTGTAGCCGAAACCGCCGCGCGCGCTGAGTTGTTCGTTGAAGCGCTGGGTGATGCCGAGCATCAGGCCCTGGCTGTGTTCGTTGCTGCTCTCAACATGGGCCGAGCCGTCAGTGCCGAGGTAGCTGGCGAGCGCGGTGCTCCAGAGGCGGTATTGGCCGGCTTTCAGATCGCTGCCGCTGGCGAACGCTGCGGCGGCTTGTTCGATCATCGCGTTCTGCCGCAGCAGGTAGCTGGCCGCATCAGCGTGGACCTGTCCGCCAACTTGAGATTCGACACCGCCCAGCGTGCCGGCGTCGATCGCGGATTGCAGGTAATAGTTGTAGGCGCTGTAAGTGCCGGACAGCTCGGAGTTCTGCAACTGCCGCAGCAACTCGGCGCCAGCAGCGGCGTTGCCGATCAGCCCGGCCTGCCCCGGCAAGCTGTTGTACTCGACCAGCTTGCCGCGCAGCACGTAAATGGTTTCCTGGGACAGACCGAGGCCCTGCTTGAGGTAATTGTCCATGCTGCCGTACTCGGCGGCGACCTGGTCGAGACCGGCCTGCAAGTAACTGGCCTGCACCCCGAGCAACGGCTCGTAGACAGCGGCCATGCTCGGCGGCAGCGCTTTCAAGGTCGCGGCGACACGGGCGGCGGTGTAGTCGTTGGTCGCCAGATAATTGGCCATGATCGTAGCCTCATCGACGCCAGCGATGCTCTGCAACACAGCGGCGGTCCAGCCGGTGCGATCCTTGCCGGCGGTGCAGTGGAACAGCTGCGCGGCGTCGACACTGGCCAGCTCATTGAACAACTGGCCGAACTGCCCGCGCATGCCGGCATCGCTGACGAAAGCGCGGTTGGTGTCCTCCATCATCGCCACCGCTTCGGCGGCGCTGTGGAACGAGATATTGGTGATGTTCGCACCCGAGGTGGTGCTGCCGATGATGTCGATGTTGCGATAGACCGCGCCGCTGATCATCGTGTCAGGCGTGGCGGCAATTTCGCTGGGCGTGCGCAGGTCGTAAATGGCTTTGATGCCGAGACCATTGAGTGTCGCCAGATCCGCCGCCGATGGGGTCAGCGCGTTGGAGCGGTAGAACACGCCACTGCGCATAACGCCGTCGTGGGCGGTGGAGTACGCGGTGGTGATGCCGGCGATGTCGCGGAAGTTGTCGATGCCGGACAAGCGCGGCGTGTCGAGGGTGACAGGCTCGGCCGCATGGGCAGCGGCGATGGACAGGCTCAGAACGGACAGCGAACACAGAAGACGTTGGAACACAGTGCAGCCTCATGAAATCAGCGTTGGGCTGGTCACTATGGTCAGGCGAGTGGGAAGGAATATGACAGTTTCGGCTGGCTACAAAATGCCTGCGCGAATGGGCCGTGGGGTGCGTGATCGGTCCATCAATCCTGCTTGAATGTGTTGACGATCCCTGTGGCGGCGAGCCTGCTCATGAAAGCGGCGTGTCAGCCGATTATATTCAAACTGAAAAAAGCTTTCGCGAGCAGGCTCGCTCCCACAGGGTTTGGGAAAGTATCCGTTTTTTCAATTTGTCGCGCGCAATGCCAACCCCTTATAAGACTGCCATCACTTTCAAGAACAAGAGGCTGTACCCATGAGCAACGCCTGGAACGAAGGTTATTTCACCGACGAAGGCTACACCTACAGCTATAGCCGGGAGATCAATCCGGTGTTCCTGCGTTACTGCCTGTTGTTGCGTGGGTTCGCCACGCTGGAAAGCAACGACGGCGTGCACTGCGAACTGGGCTTCGGTCAGGGCGTGTCGATCAACATCCACGCCACGGCCAACCCGGGTTCGTTTGTCGGTACGGACTTTCACCCGGGTATGGCCGCCCATGCCATCGACCTCGCGACTGCCGCCAACAATGGCGCGCGTCTGTATGACGACAGTTTCGAACAGCTGCTAGCGCGCAATGACCTGCCGCAGTTCGACAGCATCAGCCTGCACGGTATCTGGACCTGGGTCAGCCGCGACAATCAAAAACTGATCGTCGAATTCGCCCGCCGTCACCTTAAACCGGGCGGTATGCTTTACGTCAGCTACAACTGCTTCCCCGGCTGGTCGCCGTCGGCGCCGCTGCGCAATCTGTTCAGCCTGCATGACCGATTCGCCAACGCCTCGGCGCGCTCCGATGAGCGCATCGACGCCGCACTGGAGTTTTCCGAAGCGCTGCTCGCGGCCAATCCGAAGTATGCCGCTGCGGCGCCGAGTCTCGGTGCGCGGCTGCAGAGCATCAAGGGCCAGGATCGTCACTACGTCGCCCACGAATATTTCAATCGCGACTGGAATTGCATGTACTTCGCCGACATGGTCGACGCGCTGGCCCCGGCCAAACTCGACTACGCCACCACGGCAGTGCCGCTGGACTCGGTCGACCCGCTCAACCTGAGCGCCGAAGGCATGGACTTTCTGGAAACCATCGAACACCCGATCATGCGCGAGCAAGCGCGGGACTACTTCGTCAACCAGCACTTCCGCCGCGACCTGTACGTGCGGGGCGCGACGCGCCTGTCCGCTGCCGAACGCCGGGCGAGGATGCTGCACAGCCGTTTCGCGTTGCTGCAATCCTGGGAAACTGTCGCGGGTTCGGTCACCGGTCCTGCCGGCGAAGCGACCCTGCAAGCGGAAATCTACGGCCCGGTGCTCGATGCCTTGGCGGCGCAGAACTATGCGGCCAAATCCATGCGCCAATTGCTCTCCGAGACTGCGATGGCTTACGACGACCTCGAACAAGCCCTGGCCGTGCTGATCGGTATGGGCGCTGTCGCTCCGTGCCAGAGCGAGGCCGCCGAGTCGCAGGTCAGCGGTCGCTGCGCCGCGCTCAATCTGCAACTGTGCAAACGCTCGCTGTACGGCGCCAACATCCAGACCCTGGCCAGCCCGGTCACCGGTGGTGGCGTGACGGTCAGCCGCTTCCAGCAGCTGTTCCTGATCTCGATCAAGCAAGGCAAACAGCAGCCGGCCGAATGGGCGCAACTGGCGTGGGGGGTGATCAGCGAACAAGGTGAAGTGCTGATCGACAATGGCCAACCGCTGCTCACCGCTGAAGCCAATATCGCCGCACTGACCGCACAGGCGCAGGTGTTCGCCGAGCAAACGCTCCCTGTGCTCAAGGCGCTTAAAATCGCTTGATCGCAAACAGACCCATGTGGGAGTGAGCCTGCTCGCGAAAGCGCCAGGTCAGCCGCCAAATCGGTAACTGACGTACCGCATTCGCGAGCAGGCTCGCTCCCACGCTGCTCGTGCAACAGGGTCAAGCCAACCGTCCTGTTTTCGGAACTTTCCGCCCTCTGCCGTCCGTCCAGCCACCCTGCAATAAACGAAATTTCTGCTTCGCCGACTCCTCACAAACTATGCATGCGCTGACGCCCACACGGGCTGATGCGCGATAGCTGGTCTGAGGAGTTTTTGAATGTTCATACATAACAAGCGACTTCAGTACACCGTTCGAGTAGCCGAGCCCAATCCGGGCCTGGCCAATCTGCTGTTGGAACAATTCGGCGGTGCCAATGGCGAACTGGCCGCAGCAGCGCGCTATTTCACCCAAGCCTTGGCCGAGGAAGATCCGGGGCGCAAAGACCTTCTGCTGGACATCGCCACCGAAGAATTGAGTCACCTTGAGGTGGTCGGCTCGATCATCGTGATGCTCAACAAGGGTGCCAAAGGTCAACTCGCCGAGGGCGTGCAGGAAGAAGGCGAGCTATACCGCGCGTTGAATGGCGCCGGTAATGACTCGCACATCACCAGCCTGCTCTATGGTGCCGGCGCGCCGCTGGTCAATTCGGCTGGTGTGCCGTGGACGGCGGCCTACGTTGACTCGATCACCGAGCCGACAGCCGACTTCCGTTCCAACATCGCCGCCGAAGCACGGGCGAAAATCCTCTACGAACGCTTGATCAACATCACCGACGATCCGGGCGTGAAAGAGGCGCTTGGTTTCCTGATGACTCGGGAAATTGCCCATCAGCAGTCGTTCGAAAAAGCCCTGCATTCGATCCAGCCCAACTTCCCGCAAGGCAAGCTGCAGGGGATGCCCGAATTCACCAACAAGTACTTCAACATGTCCGGCGAGCCCGGCGTTCGTGGCCCCTGGAACGAGGGCGGTGCGTGGGAGTACGTCGAGAACCCAGAACCTGCGGTCGATGGCGGCGATGGTCTGGCGACCGTCTCCCTTCCGGCTGAAGACGCACAAGTGCTTGAGGCGATGAAGACCCGCACGGCCTCCGACCCACTCAGCGAACCGGTGACCGGTGCTGATCTGGGCTCCGGTTACGTGCAAGGCAAAGATGTCTGAGTCCAGCCCGGCGGCCCCGATCCGGGGTCGCCACTTGCTCAAGGTGAACAACATGAAAAGCAGCAAAGTCTCGGCACTGACCACTGAACATTTTCAACGCTTGATGGAGCATGCATACGCGTGTTTTGAGCTCGACTGCAAACAGGCCTGTCGGGGGCTGAAAGTCAGCATGGCCGTCAATGTATTTGGCCTGGGTACGCTGCTGCCGAATAACTTCGCCGAGGAGACCACCGTCCCGCCAGCGGACGAACATCCAGCCGTCGACGACGCCTTGCCCACGATGCCGGTATTTGCCAAGCGCGCATTGGCATCGCGCAACCGTTCAATCGAGGTGGCTGAACCATTCCATCGGTAAGAGGAGCGCGACATGAGAACACTTAAAAATCCGGGTTTGCCCTCAAGGCCGATCATCGCCCCCGGCCTCCTGTTTCTGCTGGGCTGCGCGATATTCGCCGGCGGAACGCTGATCATGATGAGCGAGCTGGCGGGGAAAGTCGTTGCGATGTGAGCCTGTCGCTGATGCACATTCAAAACAGCACCGCAGCCGCTTCCCTCATGAAGATCTCAACGGTCTTCGGCCCTATCCCCTCGAACTCGGACAGGCGCTTCTCCAGCGCCTTGCGATCCGCGCTCGCTGCGACGATGTTACCGACCTTGCCGGCGTACTCGCTGTTGAGCTTGCTGGCCAACGCGAGTAATCGCGACGCCGTGCTCTCGTCATAGCGCACGTAACGCGCCTGCCCCAGCATCGACACCAGTTGCCGGTGAGTACACTGCGCAAGCTTTTGCGGGGTGTCTTTGTGATGCTGCTCTACTATGACTTGATACGCCTTGGCGGCGATGGCGCCCTGAATCCTCTTGCCCATCAGAAAACTGGCCAGCAGCCATTTGAACAGGCCGGATTCGTTGGCGTTTCGCAGGTCGATGTTCAGGTCACCGGCAGTGATGATTTCACTCACAAGTCTCACCCCAAGGCGCGCGTTATTGCACATGTTGACCCGGCACGGCTTTGAACGATCCAATGGCCGCCGCCTGACCAGGGCAATAAATTGAATCCCCAGTGGAAAAGGATGGTCATCTTTCAGAGATGCGAGATGACAAGCATAAGGATCTTCAAATGCTCGGCCGCAAACTGCCCGACAGCCAAGGGCATGACGCTGCACAAACCGCTCCCGTCAAAGCTTCCAGCGAGATAGCCGCTTTCCGCCTGACCGTGATCTTCATGCTGACGGTGATTCTGGCGTTTCTGGGAGTGGAAGGATGGCGGACGTGGCGTGACTACCATTCGGCGTTTTCGTCCGCCCGGGATTCGGTCACCAACCTCGCGCGGGCAACGGCGCAGCACGCCGAAGACGCCATTCGCCAGGTCGACGTATTGACCGCCGCGCTGGGCGAGCGCGTCGAAGGCGATGGCTTGCAGAACATCGATGTGCCCCGGATCCACAAGTTGCTGGTCCAGCAGGCCAGGCTGATGCCGCAGCTGCACGGCCTGTTCATCTACGGCCCGGACGGGCACTGGATCGTCACCGACAAGGAAAACATCCCGGATCCGGCGAACAATGCCGACCGCGATTACTTCCAGTACCACCGCACCCACACCGACCGAAACGTGCGCATCGGTGATGTCGTCAAAAGCAAATCCACGGACGACCTGATCATTCCGATTTCCCGCCGCTTGAACAACCCGGACGGCTCCTTCGCCGGCGTGCTGCTGGGGACGATCAAGGTCAGTTACTTCGTCGACTATTACGGCGATTTCAAGATCGACGACAAGGGCGCACTGGTACTGGCGTTGCGCAACGGAACGATTCTTGTACGTCGCCCCTTTATCGCCTCGGTGATCGGTCAGAGCCTCGCCGACAGCGAGGTTTTCAAGAACTACCTGCCCTATTCCAATCAAGGCATCGCCGAAGTCAGAGCCGTCGTCGACGGCACCCAGCGTCTGTATGGCTACAGGGCTTTGAGCACCTATCCGTTGGTGGTAGAAACCGGCCTTTCCCGCGAATCGATCATTGCGCCGTGGCGCTGGGACCTGATCAAAACCGGCTTCGTGTTGATGTCGGTGATCACCGCTTTCACGATCTTTGGGTGGATCGTCTTGAGGCAACTGCGCCAACGGATGGTCATGGAAAAGGACTTGCGCCGTGCACACCAGGCCATGAAGGACATGGCCCTGACCGACAGCCTGACCGGGCTGGCCAACCGCCGCCGCCTGGACACCGCGCTGGCTGACGAAATCCGTCTGGCCAGACGCCAGGGTTCCTCGATTTCACTGATCATGATTGATGTTGATCACTTCAAACTCTACAACGACACCTACGGACATGCGGCGGGCGACGATTGCCTGAGCGCTGTCGGCCAAGCGATTGCGCGAGCGGTCAAGCGACCGGGTGATCTGGCCGTGCGCTATGGCGGCGAGGAGTTTTCCGTGTTGCTGCCCAACACGGATATTCGAGGGGCGGCGCTTGTGGCAGAGGACATACTTGAGACCATTCGCTCATTGCAGATGGAGCACAGTGCTCACCCGCTGGGTCACGTCACTGCCAGCGCGGGCATTGCGGTTGGCCAGCCAGCCGAACAGGACGTGTCCCCCGCCGTGCTGATCGAATCGGCTGACAAGATGCTCTATGCGGCAAAGCAGCAAGGCCGGGACCGTTATTGCAGTGGCGGGGACAGTGGCCTGGAATGTGATGGACCGTGACGGTCAATTAGTCCGGCTGACCACCCGGATATGTGTAATCCCCACCCGCTCTGCCTGCTCGAGAATCTGCTCTGGAGTCGAATCCGCGGTGGGCATGACCAGGCTGTTTTCGGCATCGCCCAGATGCAGTTCCAGCAGATGCATCGCCGCGTCGTGCTCGGCCAGTTGCGCTTCCTTGAGTTCGAGCAGATAAGTACGAGGCTCGCCGTTGAAACGGTATTCGATGTGATAGGTGTACATGATGTCGTCCGCGTCGGTGGGAAAAGGCAGTGTTTATCCTGACGCTGCGGTCAGCTTTTAGTTCAACCTCACTGCCAAAATGCATTTGCAACAAACTTTTTGCGCAGCGAAGCGTCCTCTTCTTAACTCTCCATAACAGCTGATCACAGCTAAGGACCGGCAATGACCTTCTTCATCTTCCTCTTGGCCTGCGCGGCGGCGGCAACCACTGGCGTGATGTTCAAACCCGGCCCGTGGTACGAATCACTGACCAAACCCTCCTTCACCCCGCCCAACTGGGCCTTTCCGGTAGCGTGGACGATCATCTACCTGCTGCTGGCCTGGGCCGGTTATCGCCTGAGCCTGATCCCCGGCAGCCAAACGGTGCTGGCCTTGTGGGCCGCGCAAATCGCCCTCAACACGCTGTGGACGCCGGTGTTCTTCGGCGCGCATCAGGTGCTGGCGGCGCTGGTGATTCTGGCGGTGCTGTGGGTGGTGGTCGCGGTGATGGTCGTGCTCGCCCTGCAACTGGACGTGGTCACCGGGCTGATTCTGTTCCCGTATCTGGCGTGGCTGTGCGTCGCGGCAGCGCTGAACTGCTCGATCCTGATGAAGAATCGCCTGTGAGCGACTTTCCATGGCCGCAAGGCGAGCGCGAACTGGCGCAGGTTCGCGCGTTCAACAAAAAGCTCGCCTGGCTGCCGCGTTTCAAGGTGCGCAATCGAGTCACCCCACGGCTGATTCAGGCGCTGCTGCGGGCGGGTCAGCTCAGCGGCGCCGGCAAGTTGCGCCAGCATGGGCTGACCGCCGAACGGAAGATCATCGACACGGTGCCGGTACGCATCATCCGTCCCAAGGGCAAAGCCAGAGGCGTGGTACTGGACTTCCATGGCGGTGGCTGGGTGATCGGCAATGCGCAGATGAACGACAACTTCAACATCGCCATCGTTAATACGTGCGACGTGGCGGTGGTGTCTGTGGATTATCGGTTGGCCGTGTCGACGCCGATCGAGGGCTTGCTGGACGATTGTCTGCGCGCCACGCGCGGCATCTTGAACGATGCTGAATTTGCCGGATTGCCCGCAGTCGTCGTCGGTGAATCGGCCGGCGGGCATCTGGCGGCGGCCACCCTGCTCGCGCTCAAATCTTCGCCGCAACTGCTGCAACGGATCTGCGGCGCGCTGCTGTATTACGGCGTCTACGACCTGACCGGCACACCCAGCGTGCGCACCGCACCCGCCGATACGCTGGTGCTCGACGGCCCCGGCATGGTCGAAGCGTTGCGCCTGCTCACGCCGGACATCAGCGACGAACAACGACGCCAGCCACCGCTGTCGCCGCTGTACGACGATTTCAGCGGACTGCCACCAGCGCTGCTGTTTGCCGGCGACCTAGATCCGCTGCTGGATGACACGCGGCTGATCGCTGAGCGCTGGCAACACGCGGCGCCGGTGGAGATGTACGTGCTGCCGGAGTGTCCGCATGGCTTCATCCACTTCCCCACCGCCACTGCTGACCATGTGCTGGCTTACAGCAGGCAGTGGATATCGGCACGAGTGGCAAGCTACTCAGTGAAATCCGCCGAAATCAGCCCGGCACTTTCGTAGCTGCCGATCAACTCATCAAACAACGCAATATCCCCTCGGCTGCGCGCAATCAACTGCGCGCCAGCCACCGCCGCGTAAATCGCCCGCGCCCGCGCCTTGCAGCTGTCTTCCTCGGCAGATCCTGCAGCGATCAACACCTGGGTCAGCCACTCGATATTGACCTCTGCAAACTTTTTCACTTGGTCCTTCACCGCATCCGGCAAATCCTGATATTCGGCAGCCATGAAACTGACCAGGCACAACCGATTACCGTTTTCCAGCGAAGTGCGGAAGATCGACGGATACAACTTCAGGGATTGTTGCGGCTCGGGATTGGCCTCACGAATGTCGTCCAGCGCCTTGGCGGCGTCTTGCCAGTAACGCTCGGCAACTGCCGCGCCGAGGTCGGCCTTGCTGGGAAAGTGGTAGTAGATGCTGGCGTTCTTGATACCCACCACTTCACCGATGCTACGGAAGTTGATGCCGTTGTAGCCGTGGGTCTGCGCCGCTGTTTTGGCGGCGTCCAGAATCGCTTCGCGTGCGTTCACGCTCATGTCTGTGTCCTTGATGACCATCGATCAATGGGGCGGAGTGTACCCGCGAAAGATTTACCTGCCAATTGGCAGGTAGGGATTGACAGCAATAAATTCTGACCGCAATCTTTGCCTACCAACTGACAGGCAGGGAAACTGAAATGACCGCTAACTCGACTCAAAACCACGCTCAATCCATTTCCGCATTGAAAATCTACGATTGGTACAACGGCCCCTACCCGGCCCGCGTGCGCATCGCCCTGGCGGAAAAATCGCTGTTGGAGCGCACCGAATTCGTCTCGGTAAATCTGTGGAAAGGCGAACACAAGAACCCCGAGTTCTTGCGCTTGAACTACTCCGGAACGCTGCCAGTGCTGGAGCTGGACGACGGCACGCTAATCGCCGAGTGCACCGCCATCACGCAATATCTTGACGCCCTCGACGGCAACCCTGTACTCACCGGCCGCACACCGATTGAGCAAGGACGAATCCACATGCTGACCAAACGTGCCGAGATCGAATTTCTCGATGCCGTCAGCGTGTATTTCCACCATGCAACCCCGGGACTTGGCCCGGAAGTGGAGCTGTACCAGAACGCCGAATGGGGCATGCGCATGCGGGACAAAGCTGTGCGCGGCATGCGCTATTTCGACAACTTGCTGCGTGATCAACCGTTCGTGGCCGGCGCGAGTTTTTCCATGGCCGATATCGCCGTGTTGGGCGGGATGATCTTCTCGGCGCTGGTTGAGCTGGAAGTCCCGGAAGATTGCACGGCACTGCGCGAATGGCACGCGCGCATGCAGCAACGTCCGAGCGTGCAGCAATGGCGCGCGATGGTTGAGCGCGGCGAACCGTAAACCTAGCGAAAGCAAAAGGCGCCCTTACCGGCGCCTTTTTTGTTTGCGCTGAACCCCGCGCGCCCGTTCACCACATGCCGATTGTGGCTCAAACCGTAAACAGTCTTTACCCGATCCGCGCCTGTTTCCCCCGCCAGCCGCCGCATAGAGTTTGTTCCAGCAGCACACTCAACTTCAGCAAAGGAACATCTTCCATGAAAGTCTCAATGCTCGTCCTCGCACTCTTCGGCTTCAGCTCGGTGGTCATGGCTCAGGAATCGACTACCACGCCTCCCGTCGAGCAATACACCTACGCCAGTCACCTCGACGTCGCCAAAATCATCTCGGAAGATCCCGTGCCGGATGTCTGCGCCGTAGTGCCGGTGCACATGACTTATCAGGATTCCCAAGGCAAACAGCACATCCTGCAATACGAGGTCATGGGCAGCGGCTGCAGCAACGGTTGATCGGGCCAATACCTCGCACACCCATTGCGTCTCAGAGTTGGCTCGCTGAGACGCAAATGCCTTTACCGCTTCAATCGATCAGCGCCTGAGCAGTGCTCGCCAACTGCGCGCCGACCCGGGCTTTCAAGGTATCGATGAATCGCGTGATCTTCGCATCGACAAACTGGCGAGACGTGTAGACCGCGTAAACATTGCGCTCGTAGGTGTGGTAATCGGGCAGCACCCGCACCAGCCTGCCGGTACGCAAATCGTCGATCGCCGTGAAGCCTGCCAACAGACCAATCCCCGCCCCTTCGCGAATGGCCACGGCCATTGCGTCCATATCGTTCACGCTGAAACTCGGCCCGCTCGGGATGAACGTCGCATCGCCCGCCTTGCTTTTGAGCTGCCATTCATCGCGCACGTAATCCACGGTACCGAGCAGCAGGCATTGATGATCGCAAAGCTGCTCCGGCGTTTTCGGTGCGCCATGCCGCGCCAGGTATTCCGGGGAGGCCACCAGTACACAGTGACTGACGCCGATCTTCTGGCTGACATACGCCGAATCCGGCAGCGTTCGCGCGATCAGAATGGACACGTCCAACTGATCCTCAAGCAGATTGGGCATGCGTTGGGAGAGCATCAAATCGACGGTCACTTCGGGAAACGCCTGGCGATATTCCAGCACCGCGCCGGTCACCAGTTGCCGCGCCAGTCCGGGCACGCAGTGCACCCGTAACGTCCCTCGTGGTTGCAAGGCGGCATTGCTCGCCTCGGCTTCGGCGCTTTCCAGGTCAGCGAGAATCTTCACGCAGCGTTCATAAAACCGCCGGCCCGCATCGGTCACCGAGAGACGCCGGGTCGAGCGCTGCAACAGCCGAGTGTCGAGCACGTTTTCCAACGCCGAGACCGCACGCGATACGTTACCGACGGTGGAGTCGAGATGGTTGGCCACGGCAGTGAAACTGCCCATCTCGACTACCTTGATGTACACCGACATGTTTGAAAGTTTGTCCATCATGATCGTCCTGTAGACCTGCCACTCACTGCGGATAACGTCGGATCCTACACGCTCGCTCCTGTGCTCGATATTACCTTCTGGGACAACAATGATTCCCTCGTGGCCGGCTAAATCAAACGGCACGCCTTCCATAGACTGGATTCCACGGGACGCCTGAACCGCTGCGTACAAGGCGCCGAATGAATCCTCAACCATGAAGGCGACATCCATGAACACTCCTTACGATCCGCTCTATCTCTTCATCGGTGGTCAATGGCTCACCGCCCAAGACCGCGCGACCGCCGCCGTGGTCAACCCGGCAACCGGCGAGGAACTCGGCCAGGTGCCACTGGCCACCGCCGAAGACCTCGATCACGCCCTCGAAGTGGCCCGACTGAGCTTCGACCAATGGCGCCAGACCGTGCCGGACCAGCGCGCAAAAATCCTCAAGCGCGCCGCCGATCTGATCCTCGAACGCGCCCCGCACATCGCTGCGCAAATGACGCTGGAAGAAGGCAAGCCGCTGCGCGAAAGCCTCGATGAAGTGACCCGTGCGGCGGAATATTTCGAATGGTTCGCCGAAAGCGCACGACGCATCGACGGCCGTGTCGTACCGGCCAATCGTCCGGGTGTACTGCAACTAGTGAAACGTCAGGCGATCGGCCCTGTGGCAGCGTTCACACCGTGGAATTTCCCGGCCATCACCCCGGCGCGCAAGCTCTCGGCAGCGCTGGCCGCCGGTTGCAGCGTGGTGCTCAAGCCCGGCGAGGAAAGCCCTTCCACCGCGCTGGCCCTGGCCCGTGCGCTGGACGATGCCGGCTTGCCCAAAGGCGTGCTGCAAGTGGTGTTCGGTGTGCCGGATCAAGTGTCCAGCCATTTGATTGCCTCACCGATTATTCGCAAAGTGACCTTCACCGGTTCGGTGCCGATCGGTCGGCTGCTCTCGGCCCGCGCTGCCGAAGGCGTCAAGCCGATCACTCTGGAACTGGGCGGCCACGGTCCGGTGCTGGTGTTTGCCGACGCCGACATCGAAAAGGCTGCCGTGGAAGGCGTTGCCAATCGCTTTCGCGGCACCGGCCAGGTGTGCATTTCCTCGACTCGTTTTCTTATCCAGCGCGAGGCCTATGCCGAGTTCGTCGAGCACTTCGTTGCTGCCACCAAGCCACTGAAAATCGGCGATGGCATGGATCCGCAAACCCAGGTCGGGCCTCTGGCGAACCCACGGCAACTGGCGAAGATGGAGCAACTGATCGCCGACGCCGTCGAGAAAGGCGCACGGGTGCTGGCCGGTGGCGAAGCGTTGCCGGGCGCAGGCTACTTCTTCCAGCCCACTGTTCTGGCCGATGTGCCGATGAATGCGCGAATCATGCACGAAGAACCCTTCGGCCTCATCGCGATACTGATGCCTTTCGATGAGTTGAGCGACGGCCTGCAAGAAGCCAACCGCCTGCCCTACGGCCTCTCGGCCTACGCGTTCACTTCCAATGCGCGCACCGCGATCGACGTCGCCGATGGCCTGGAAGCCGGAATGATCGGCATCAACCAGTACCGCATCGTCGCCACCGAACTGCCCTTCGGCGGCATGAAGGAAAGCGGCCACGGTTCCGAAGGCGGCATCGAAGGCATCGAGCACTACCTCACTAACAAATTCATCAGCCAGGTTTAAGGGGATTTCCATGTCGACTATCGATTTCAGCAGCCCACGCGAAGCCGCCCGTGCCTTCACCCCGAAACTGGCGCAATTCGTTGACTCAACGCTGTACCCGCAGATCTGGAGTGACCCCGCATTGGCACCCCGCGAGCGCAGTCTGATCACTGTCGCTGCGCTGATTGCCGGCGGCCACTGCGAAGAGTTGCCCGCGCACCTGCGCCGTGCCGTGAGCAATGGCGTGAGCCATGAAGAACTGGCGGCGGCGATCACTCACCTGGCCTTTTACATCGGTTTTCCGGGCGCCATCACCGCCTCGGCCATCGCCAATGCCACCCTTGCCGACACGGAGCAACGCTGAGATGAAAGCCATCAAGCTTAAAGAGTTCGGTTCGGCAGAAGTGCTGCAGCTCGGCGAAGCGCCCAACCCTGAAGTGCGCGCGACCGACCTGCTGGTGCGCGTCTACGCGGCCGGCGTGAACCGTGCCGACCTGACGCACCGAACCGGCGGCTACGGCCATGCCAACTTCGGCGACTCGTTGATCATCGGTCTGGAGATTGCCGGGGAAGTGCTGGAGACCGGCAGCGAAGTGAGCGGATTCGCCGTCGGCGAACGGGTGATGGGCGTGGTCGGCGGCGGCGCCTACGCCGAACTGGCGCGCATCGACTACCGCATGGCCATGCTGATTCCGGCGCAGCTCGACTATGTGCACGCCGCGGCGATTCCCGAAGTGTTCGTCACCGCCCACGAAGCGATGCTGCACCTGGCCCGACTCAAGTCAGGCGACTCAGTGCTGATCCATGCCGCCGCCGGCGGCGTCGGCTCCGCTGCCGTGCAACTGGCCTACGCCACCGGCGCCACGGTGTACGCGACCACCGAGGGCGGCAAGCTGTCGCGCGTCGAACATCTGGGCGCCGACGTGGCCATCGACTACAAGACCGAGGATTTCGCCGCAGTCATCGCCGACAAAACCAACGGGCGCGGCGTCGATGTGATCATTGATTTTATCGGCGCGCCCTACTTCGCCCGCAACATCGCCTCGCTGGCCCACGGCGGCCGCCTGGTGCAGGTCGGCATTCTTGGCGGCGGCGGCAAGGTCGACGTGGAGCTGGAGCACATCCTCTACCGGCACCTGCAAATCATCGGCACGGTGATGAAGTCACGCACTCAGCCGGAGAAGCACGCGATGATCCAGCGCTTTCGCGACCACTGGCTGAAACGCTTCGCCGGCGCTGCGAGTCTGGAACCGGTGGTGGACAGCACCTTCCCGCTGTCCCGCGCAGCCGATGCCCATCTGAGGATGGAGTCTTCGCAGAATGTCGGGAAGATTATTCTGACGATGCAGCCCGAGGATTTGCGTTAAGGCCGGTCGATCAAATCTGGCCTTGCACCGTCCTGTTGCAAGGTCAGCGGCCAGCGCACTCAAGACTTAACACTGATCCCGCGAGCAGCAAAGACTTCACGCGCAGCCGTTATACCGTTCAAGGCACTGGGAAACCCTGCGTATACGGTCATTTGCAAGATCACATCGACCACCGCCTCCGGTGTGCACCCGACGTTCAGGGCTCCGCCGATATGCACTTTCAGTTGTGGCTGGGCGTTGCCCAGTGCGGTCAATGCCGCAACGGTTGCCAGCTCACGAGTGCAGTGGTCGAGGCCGGGGCGGGCGAAGACATCGCCGTAGGCAAAACTCAGAATCCAGTCCGCAAGCTCGGGAGCAGTATCCCTCAATGAATCAACCACTGCCTGACCAGGTCCGCCAGTAATCTGCGTCAGCGCGGCTTCTCCGCGCGCTCGACGATCAGTCATCTCCACGGGCGCTGCGACACTGGTCACACTGGCGCCGATCAATGTGGCGGACAGCAAGCGGTTGAAACCGGGAAATTTACGGATCATGGTGATGCTCCTTGTGCTCGAGTTGGTGATAGATCTGAATCTTGTTATCCAGAACCTCCAGGGACTGGCTCAACTGGCTGATCTGCGCTTGCACGTCCCGGCGATGCTGCTCGAGAAGTTCGCGGCGTTCTGCCAGGGTCGAGTCGCCGGATCGACGCAATTCGGCATACCGCAGCATTTGCTGGATCGGCATTCCGGTCGCCTTCAGCCGGAGCAGAAACTCGGCCCACAGCACATCCTTCTCGGTGTATACCCGGTGGCCATTGCCACCGCGCCCAACCGGATCGAACAGCCCGATGCGCTCGTAATAGCGGATCGTGTGAGCGCTCAAATCAAGGCGCTTGGCCAACTTTGAAATTGTCAGTTCTGGATTCATGTCATCACCGTAAAGGTTTGAGTGCGCTCTAAGTCAATGGCTATTTTCCATCAAGCAGAATCAGGCAAATCGCCGACAGTATCCGCCTAACGCCGACACCGCCCTGCCCCCTAATCTGAACCCATGCAGAACACACCACTGCAACGGGTTAACCAGAGACTGATCTGAACGACCCGGACCTCAATCGAAATTTGACCGGAGTCACCGCCATGAAAACTGTAAGCCAACTGATCGCCGTCGCCACCTTCGCCCTCAGCGCCAGCGCATTCGCCGTACCGAGCAATCAGGAAGATCGTTTCTTCATCCAGGTCAACGAACCACAGCAGACGCTTGCCGCCGACGGTTCTGACCGCACCCCACTGGGTGAGGCTCTCGCCGCTGATGGTTCGGACCGCACCCCGGGTCGTCGCGCAGCCTAAGCGCGTGCTGCCAAGACGAGGAATTGATAGGAACAGGCAATACTCGAATCCGATTCGGCATCGTCCGCCAGCGTTATCCGCCCTAGCATGACTTCTCTAATTGCCTGCTGGAGTACAGATTCATGAAGACCCTTTTCATCACCGGTGTCAGCAGCGGCTTCGGCCAGGCGCTGGCCAAGGAAGCGCTCGCTCAAGGTCACAGGATTATCGGCACAGTGCGCAGTGAATCCGCGCTGGCAGCCTTCGAAGCGCTGTCGCCCGAGCGCGCGCATGGGGTGGTGCTGGACGTTACCGATTTCGATGCCATCGATGGGGTGGTTGCGGCTGTGGAGGATCGTCACGGCCGGGTGGACGTGCTGGTCAACAACGCAGGTTACGGGCATGAGGGGATTTTCGAAGAGTCATCGCTGGAGGAAATGCGCCGCCAATTCGACGTCAACGTGTTTGGCGCAGTGGCGGTGACCAAGGCTTTCGTCCCGCATTTTCGCCAGTGCCGGGCGGGGCATATCCTCAATATCACTTCGATGGGCGGCCATATCACCATGCCCGGGATCGCGTACTACTGCGGCAGCAAGTTCGCTCTGGAGGGCATCTCCGACACCTTGAGCAAGGAGCTTGCGCCCTTCAATATTTTTGTCACCGCTGTGGCGCCGGAATCGTTTCGCACCGACTGGGCAGGCCGCTCGATGCAGCGCACGCCGCGTAGCATCAGTGACTACGACGCAAGTTTCGATCCGGTGCGCAAGGCCCGCGAGGAGAAAAGCGGCCATCAGCTGGGCGATCCGCAGAAAGCTGCACGGGCCATGCTGACGATCATCGACAGTCCAAACCCGCCGGCTCACCTGCTATTGGGCAGTGATGCGCTGGCGTTGGTGCGTGACAAGTTGCAGCGCACGGCGGAGAGTATTGAGCAATGGGCGGCGCTTAGCCGTTCGACGGATGGCTGAGCAACGCGGAGAACCTCAATGCCGAAACCGAAAGACACCATCACAACGCGCATGGTCCAGCTAATGAGTCAGCTCGCACCACTGGAAGGTTACAACCTCAGCCCGCTGGACGATGTGCGTTTCCTCCGTTCCAACCGACCGCTGACCCGCACGCCGGTGTTGTACGAGCCGGGCATCGTCATCCTCTGTCAGGGGCGCAAACGCGGCTATCTCGGCGATGAAGTCTACGTCTACGACGCTCAGCATTATCTGGTGGTGTCGGTGCCGGTACCCTTCACCATGGAAACCGATGCCAGCGAAACCGAGCCAATGCTCGCGGTGTACGTGCGTCTGGATTTCGCCTTGGCCGGCGAGCTGATTCAGCAAGTGGATGAGCGGTGGGATTTCCCTACAGCGCAGCCGATGGGCATGTACGCCTCGCCTCTCGACGAACCGCTACACCGGTCGACCCTGCGTTTTCTTGAAGTGATGAGCGACGATGCCGACGCGCAAATCCTCGGCCCGGCGATGCTGCGCGAGCTCTACTACCGTATCCTCACCGGCGAACAAGGTGGCACCCTGCGCGCCGCCATCGCCCAACAAGGTCAGTTCGGCAAAGTGACCCGCGCCATCCACAAGATCCACAGTTGCTATAACCAACATCTCGACGTAGAAGCCCTGGCCGAAGAAGCGCAGATGAGCGTGCCCAATTTTCATCTGCACTTTCGCAAGGTTACCGATTCCTCGCCGATGCAGTACCTGAAGTCGACGCGTTTGCACCAGGCGCGATTGCTGATGCTGCGTAACGACCTGACCGCGGCAAAATCTGCGTTTCTGGTCGGTTACGAAAGCGCCTCGCAATTCAGCCGCGACTTCAAACGCCTCTTCGGCCGCACACCGCTAGCGGAAGTTGCGTGGATGAAACAGGCCTATGCGCTGCCGGCACCGACGACTGCTTCGCCGTTTGTGTCTTCGCACTGACTTCACCCGCGTCTTGAACAAGCAGAAATCCACATTGAAGGGAAGAAAGTGAATCTGAGAGCTGAGATCGAAAACGCATTTGGACCCCAGGCATTCGCCCGCCCGCTTTTCTATTCCTGGCCGGGAGGATTGCGTTTCGAACTCTCCGAAACGGGCGGAATGATCGAGCAATTCCTGACCGCTATGCGCAAATCCATAACCATCTGCGGCGACATTTTCCAAGGGGACGCATCGTTTGTCGCATGCCTGCGCATTCATTCCGGTCGCAATCGATTCGCCCACCGCAGCACTCTTCGCGCCCTTAAATCTGCTGGCATCGATACTCCATCAGAGCTGTGCATCTGGAGCGAAGAAATAGACAACGAGGAATGGTTCACCGAGGAAGAACCGGAATACTGGGTCAACGTCGCCTTCGAAGCGTCTATGGCGAGCATTCAAGCATTACTCTGGTGCGCATTGACCAAGGATTTCGCCGATATCCAACCGCGTGCGAACTGTGCTGTCTACCTGTTCAATCTGCCCAAGCGAGTCATCGTCTTTCCCTATGACGACCGAGGCATGGACGTGGTTGGAGCCAACACCGAACTACTTTTGCAGCTTTATCAACGACATCATGCCTGGTTGCTCGACCATGACCGGGCAGCGATGGCAGCCACATTCGGCAGGCTTAAACGTTAGGTGAACGCTATCGTTTCAACTTCTTCGCCATGATGATCGTGCGCTCCGTCTGATGAAACTCATCTCTGATTTTCTCGAAGCCGAGCGAAGCATAGAAGCCTTCTGCGGTGACTGAGGAAGGAACGCGCAGCAGATTGAAACCTGTGTCCATGGCGAGTGATTGAATGCTCTTCATCAGCTGTCTTCCAATACCCATTCCTTGAAAGTCCGGGTCGACAAATACGCTTCGAACAATGTCTTGATCGAGACTTGCCGTTGCGACGATTTGACTGTCGAGCGTAGCGACCAGCACCTGACGCTCAGTCAAAAAACGAAGGATCTTCGAGGCCGAAAAACTTTCAATCACTCGATCAATGATATCGGGTGGATAGTCGCGAGCATTGCTCTCACGGAGCGTCTTGATGATCGTTTCACTGATAGCCGATGCATCCGCATCCCTCGCAATGTGAATTTGAATATCCACCCAGTAGCTCCTTGCTTGTCCGCTCCGTGTACAGCACTTATCGCAGCAAATTCCCCATGCGCATAGTGCTTGCCTCCTTCTGCGATTCCCCGCCCAATCAAACAGGTCAGCCACCTGCATCAGGATGGGAACATGAACACCACGGCCATTCCCGAAGGTTTCACTCCATTCACCCGCAGCAGTCCGTTGCTGGATCTGCTCGGCCCGATCTACGCCAGAGGCCACGGCCTGCAATTGGAACTGGGCTTGCTGACTGACTCCCGCCACGCCAATGGTCGCGGCACTTTGCATGGTGGTGTATTGGCGACTTTGGCCGATGTCGGCATGGGCTACGCCATGGCTTTCTCCAGCGATCCGCCGCAGCCGTTGATCACGGCGAGCATGACCCTGGATTATCTCGGTGCGGTGCAAATCAACGAGTGGCTCGAAGTGCGTCTCGAGCACTCCAAAAAGGGCCGTCAACTGGCGTTTGCTGGTGTCAGTCTGCACGTCGGAGAGCGAACGGTCGCGCGCGCCAGTGCCGTGTTCGCCGTGCCGCTGAGCTAAAGCGCGAAACCTCAGTCTGACGCTTCAGAATCATCCCGCGCTGGCACTGGAATTTGCCATGAGGGTTTCTTGCCGATCTGGCTATCGAACGTGCGTCGCGCTTGGCGGAAACCCTCGACGTTTTCCACCACCCAAGTCCAGATCGGCGACATCCGCACCAGCAAGCCCATGCCCAATGGCGTCAGCTCGTACTCGACGTGCGGCGGCACCTGGTCGAGCTCGCGCCGGGTCAGCAGGCCGTCGCGTTCCAGCGCACGCAGGGTTTTGGTCAACATGCGCTGAGTCACGCCGGTCATCTGCCGTTTGAGCTCGGCATGGCGCATCGTGCCGTACACCCCCAAGGCATGCAGGATGCCCAAAGACCAGCGACTACCGGCGTGCGCAAGCACTTCGCGGCGCACGCCATCATCGTCTCGTCTGAGCGTCTGGCAGATTGCTTCTGCCTCACTGAGCGCTTGCTGATCAGTCATTTCTTCACTTGGTATCACGCGTGTGCCTTCTTCTGAGTGCTGCCCGATCGTGCCAGCATTTGCCGATCTTACATGCAGATCTGAGGAGACATCATGACCGAATCGAACCACCCTTCCCCGCAATCCGTTCTCGTCCTGGGCGCAGGCGAGCTCGGCCTGCCGGTTTTGCGCAACCTTGTGCGAGTGGCAAAGCGCGCGCCAGGCAGCACGATCAGCGTCCTGCTCAGGGACTCGACGATCAATAGTCAGCTGCCGGAAAAGAAAGCCGAAATCGATGAACTGCGCCGTCTCGGCGTGCAGATGGTGGCGGCAGATCTGGTCAACGATTCAATCGACCAACTGGCCGAAGTCTTCGCACCGTTCGATACCGTCATTGGCTGCGCCGGCATGGTCGCTGGTCGCGAGACGCCGATGAAGCTGGCGACCGCTGCTCTCAAGTCCGGCATCAAACGCTACTTTCCCTGGCAGTTTGGCGTGGATTTCGAGGTGATCGGCCGGGGCAGTCCGCAGGATCTGTTCGATGCTCAACTCGACGTGCGCGAACTGCTGCGCGCGCAGGACAAAACCGAATGGGTGATCATCTCGACCGGCATGTTTACCAGCTTCCTGTTTGAGCCAGTATTTGAAGTCGTTGATTTCGACAACGCCACCGTTAACGCCTTGGGCAGCCTGGACACCAGTGTGACGCTCACGACCCCGGACGACATCGGCAAGCTGACCGCAGAAATCGTTTTCTTCGAACCGCGTTTTCGCAACGAGATCGTGTATCTGTCGGGCGACACGCTGACCTATGAACAGGTCGCGGGCCTTCTCGAACGCGTGCTCGGACGGCCCTTCAAGCGTAACGTCTGGACAGTGCCGCACCTGATGGAGGAACTGGAAAAAGACCCCACTCACCACATCAAAAAATACCGCGCGGTGTTTGCCCAAGGTCGAGGTGTGGCGTGGCCGAAAGCGGGCACGTTCAATGAGCAGCGGGCGATTCAGGCCACGACGGCTGAGCAGTGGGCGAGGGAAAATCTTGGGCTGTCTGCAACCTCGTAAAGCTTAGTAGCATGTGGCCACTTTTCGGTATCATCTGCTTCTGAAAAGTCCGATGGTATCCAGGAGCAGTACATGTACGGGAATGGCAGATTTGGCTTGACGCTTTTGGCTGGAGCATTGGCACTTAGCGGTTGTACTTCACTGTTTCAGGGTAAACAGTATCAATTTCCCCGGCAGGATGAACCCTCGGCGACGGTCAGGCTTAAATATGAAAGCGGCACTAACCTCGATGCGATGACCTTCAACGAATCGGGATGTTACGCAGGCTTCACGCCTTTGCCCTATACCGAGGGTTTTATCCAATCGCCGGTAGCTGTCGACAAAGAGCTGGTTTTGACTTACCGGCAAACAGTTGGTGGAAAGTTTTGCCAGATACCCTTCTCTTTCACCCCTCAGGCTGGGGCCAGCTATACGTTGAAGTCGGGCTACTGGACTGAACCCAAGGCTGGCCTTCTCCCGATCTTCACCTTCAATCAACAATACTGCGGCCTGGGCGTAGTCAAAAAAATCGGATCTCAGGAAAGCATCGAACCCATCAAGCAACTGCGTATCAAAACCGCTTTTGCATGCCTCAGATTCGTCGAGTAAAAACAACAACCTGTCTCGCTCGGCGCCCAGTAAAGAACATCCTGGTCCATCATTCTGCGGTGGCCCTTTGTAACTGGGAGCCGACACTCGACAATACTTCGCTGGCGACCGTTTACTGGCTGGAAACACCCTGGCGCTCGGCATATTCCTGCGCGAGGCTCTGGGCGGTTTGTTGAGCATATTCAATACAGGGTTCAATTCTGCTTCGCACCCCAATCTCCTCGATAGCGGCTATATACGCACTCTCGGTCAGGCACTTTTCAACCAGGGCGCTCGCAAGCGGCAAAGACACTCCTGGCAACGCCGGAATAAATTCCCGGACAAAATCGGCAGCACTTGCAAGCCGGTTGGCATCGGTTGCAAAGGCCCACTCGCGCAGACTCACGTCATGCAGGTTGCCGCCTTGATCCCAGCCGTCGGCAAAACGGTCTGTTTTTCCGCAAGCGCCCAGCACGCCGCAAACCAATAAGACAAGCAACCCAGTCAGCGTTTTCACGAACATCGGTACTCACTGTATTCAGACTGAAAAATGAAGAGCTGCAAATGATAGCAATATGATTGCATTTGCGTGCACAGAATCAGATCCGATGAAAAGACGCCACCTCTTACATCCGATGCTGCTCCAGCAAAAAATCCACAAACAACCGCACCCGCACCGGCATCGCCGCGCCGCCGACGAACACCGCATGAATCGGTTCCTCATCGCCCGGGTTAAACGTTTGCAGCAGCGGGATCAGCGTACCGCGCTGCAAATCTTCCCTGACGGTGAACTCGCCAATCCGCGCAATTCCGGCGCCGAGTCTGGCGAACTGGGCCAGTGCTTCGCCGCTGCTGCATTCGATGTTGCCGCTGACTTTCAGCGAGAACTCCTTGCCGTCGCGGATAAACGGCCAGTTGGCTTCGGCGCGGCGGAAGTTGAAGCGCAGGCAATTGTGCTTGAGCAGGTCTTCGGGTTGCTGAGGCGTGCCATGACGTTGCAGATAGTCGGGCGATGCCACCACGACCTGGCCGGTGTGGCCGAGCCGGCGCGCGGTGAGTGGGCTGTCGGGCAGATGGCCGAAGCGGATGGCGACGTCCGCCTGACCGGCGAGGATGTCGACGACTTCGTCGCCAAGGCTGAGGTCGACGACGATGTTCGGGTAGCGGGCGGTGAAGGCTGCGACCAGCGGCACAATGGTCAGCCGTCCATGGCCAAGGGCGGCACTGACACGCAAGCGGCCCTTGGGTACGCCTTGATCGGTGATGGCCCCTTCCACTTCGTCCATGTCGGCGAGAATTCGCCGGGCACCGCGCAGGAAGGCTTCGCCCTCGGCGGTAAACGTCAGCGCGCGGGTGGTGCGTAGCAACAGACGAGTGCCGAGTCGCTGTTCGGCGCGGGCGATGATCCGACTGACCGCCGAAGGCGTCAGCCCCAACGCACGCGCAGCCGCTGAGAGGCTGCCCTCCTGCGCCACGGTGACGAACACGCTCATTTCCCCTGACCTGCCGTTGAAGTCCATTCGTGCCTCTTACGCAAAGGTGATTGCCAAAATCGCCATCTACCGCCTGAAAACGATGGATCGTAGCATTGGCGGCATAGATGAGGAGACTTTCCATGCGTATCAATCCACCACTTGTTGCACTCGCTGTCGGCGCCTTTGGCATCGGCGTCACCGAGTTCGCACCGATGGGCATGTTGCCCGGCATCGCCGCCGATCTCGGCGTTTCCATTCCCGCTGCGGGGTTGCTGGTCAGTGCCTACGCCTTGGGCGTGCTGCTCGGCGCGCCGCTGATGACCCTGACCACTGGCAAGATCCCCCGGCGCTATCTGCTGATCGGGCTGATGGCGATTTTCACCTTGGGTAATCTGATGTCGGCGCTGGCCACCGACTACTACAGCCTGATGGTCGCCCGGGTGATCACCTCGCTCAACCACGGCGCATTCTTTGGGGTCGGCTCGGTGGTGGCCGCCAGCGTGGTCGCGCCGGAAAAACGTGCCGGCGCCGTGGCGGCGATGTTCATGGGCCTGACGTTGGCGACCATCGGCGGTGTACCGCTGGCGGCGTGGTTTGGTGAGCTGTTCGGCTGGCGCACGGCGTTCTGGGGCATTACCGGTCTCGGCGTGCTGACCATGATCGCCTTGTGGTTCGCCCTGCCCAATCTGAAAGCAGAGCAAGGCGCGGGTGCGCTGGCGGAAATACGTGTATTGGGCCGCGGTCCGGTGTTGGCCGCGCTGGCCCTGACCGTGGTCGGCTCGAGTGCGATGTTCACCGTGTTCACCTACATCGCGCCGATTCTCAGCAGCGAAACCCACGCCTCCGCCGCGTTCATCACCGCCATGCTGGTGTTGTTCGGAATTGGTTTGACGCTGGGCAACATGTGGGGTGGCAAGGCTGCCGACCGTTCGATCGACCGCACCCTGATCGTGTCGCTGAGCGCATTGATTGTGGTGTTGCTGGCGTTCACGGTGCTGATGCGCTGGCCGCTGCCGGCCGCCGTGGCCATTCTGATCTGGGGTATCGCCAGCTTCGCTCTGGTGCCGCCGCTGCAGATGCGCGTGATGGAAGCGGCCAAGGACGCGCCGAATCTGGCTTCGGCGGTGAACATCGGTGCCTTCAATTTCGGCAACGCGATCGGCGCGGCGCTGGGTGGCGCGGTGATCAATGCCGGGCTGGGTTATCCAGCGATTTCCCTGGCCGGCGCGGCGATGGCTGGTCTGGGCCTGCTGATGGTGCTGACGTTCGCCTGGCGCTCCAGAGCCAGTGCCGCTGCGCTGGCGTGAGCCATTTGCAGCACTACGCTCCGCCCTGCTGATATTCGCGGGGCGTGCAGCCGAACTCGCGACGGAACACCGTGTGCAGGTATTGCGCAGACTTGAAGCCGCAGGCCTGGGCAATGTCGGCAATCGCCGCATCGGTGTTCTTCAAACCGCTGGTAGCCGCCGCCAGTTTGAAACGCAGAATCTCGTCATGCACGCTGCAACCGCGCTCGGCGCGGAAATGCGCTTCCAGCGATGAACGCGACACGCCGACATAGGCCGCCACTTGTGCGGTTTTGATGCCCTGACAGGCATATTGGCGGATGAACAGCAGCGCTTGCATGACGTAGGGATTGCCCAACGGTTGGTGCAGGCTCGACACCTGCACGTTGACCGCGTCAGGCGGAATCAGGATTTGCGTACCGGTGGACGGCATGCCGTGGAGCATCTGGTGCAGCAATTGCGCAGCGGTGCGGCCCATGGTTTCGGTGCCCTGAATCACCGAACTCAGCGGCACACGCGTCAGGCTGCGGGTCAGCGGGTCGTTGTCGATGCCGATCAGCGCGACCTGCTCCGGCACAGCAATGCCGGCGGTCAGGCAGGCTTGCAGCAACTGCCGGGCGCGGGCGTCGCTGACCGCGATGATGCCGATCGGTTTGGGCAGGCTGTGCAGCCAGGCGATCAGTTGTTCGACGGCGCTGTCCCACAGCGGCGCGCTGGTGCCCATGCCGCGATAGATCTCAGCGTGCAGGCCGTCGCGCTGCATCAGTTTGCGAAAGGCCTTTTCCCGCTCCTGCGCCCAGCGATTGGCTTGTGCCTCCGGCAAGCTGAAACAGGCAAAGCGCTGCAACCCCGCCTCGACCAGATGCGAGTAAGCCAGCGTGATCAATGCGTTGTTGTCAGTGGCAACGTAGGGAATCGCTTTCGGATAGGCGCGTGCATCCACGTAGGAACCGCCCACCGCTACCACCGGCAAATGAATGTCGGCCAGCGCCTCGCCGATCAGCGGATCGTCGAAATCGGCAATGATCCCGTCACCCTGCCAGCGCTCGATGCCTTTCAAGCGGCAGAGAAAGTCCTCTTCCAGAAACAGGTCCCAGGAAGCGCGGGTGCTGCTCAGGTAGTTGCCGATACCGCTGATGATTCCACGGTCGTAGATCTTGCTGCCGTTGAACAACAGGGCGATGCGGTGCACGGGCGGTAGGCTCTTCATTGTTTTTAGACTGTTCCGGGTCGCTTCGTCGCGGCGACGATGAACACAGACTAGGCGTGCGAGCGTATAAGCTCAATACGCAAAATCGCACTCGCAGTTGAGGCTTTTCATAATCAGCGGGCACGGGGCCGTTGCTAGTATCGAGACACCGCCAAGAACAACAAGGACAAGGTCCATGCAGTATTTCCCCAATATCGAGCCGGTTCGCTACGAAGGCCCGAACAGTGATTCGCCCCTCGCTTTCCGCCACTACAACGCCGACAAGCTGATCCTCGGCAAACCCATGCGCGAACACCTGCGCATGGCCGCGTGCTACTGGCACACCTTCGTCTGGCCGGGTTCCGATGTGTTCGGTGCCGGCACGTTCAAACGCCCATGGCAACGCAGCGGCGAGCCGATGCAACTGGCCATCGGCAAGGCTGAAGCCGCGTTCGAGTTCTTCAGTAAACTGGGCATCGATTACTACTGCTTTCACGACACGGACGTCGCCCCCGAAGGCAACTCGCTGAAGGAGTACCGCGAACACTTCGCGCAAATGGTCGACCGCCTTGAGCAACATCAGGAACAGAGCGGTATCAAGTTGCTCTGGGGCACCGCCAACTGCTTCAGCAATCCACGTTTTGCCGCCGGTGCCGCGAGCAATCCCGATCCGGAAGTGTTCGCCTGCGCCGCTGCGCAAGTGTTCAGCGCGATGAACGCCACCCATCGCCTCAAGGGTGCCAATTACGTGCTGTGGGGCGGTCGCGAAGGCTACGAAACCCTGCTCAACACCGACCTGAAACGCGAGCGCGAACAACTTGGGCGCTTCATGCGCATGGTGGTCGAGCACAAGCACAAGATCGGTTTCACCGGCGATCTGCTGATCGAACCCAAGCCGCAGGAGCCGACCAAGCACCAATACGATTACGACAGCGCCACGGTGTTCGGCTTCCTCCAGCAGTACGGCCTGGAGAAGGAAATCAAGGTCAACATCGAAGCCAACCACGCGACCCTGGCCGGCCACAGCTTCCATCACGAAATTGCCACGGCTGCATCGCTGGGTATTTTCGGCAGCATCGACGCCAACCGTGGCGATCCACAAAACGGCTGGGACACCGACCAGTTCCCCAACAGCGTCGAAGAAATGACCCTGGCGACCTATGAAATCCTCAAGGCCGGCGGTTTCAAGAATGGCGGCTTCAACTTCGACTCCAAGGTGCGCCGGCAGAGTCTCGACGAGATCGACCTGTTCCACGGCCATGTCGGCGCCATGGACGTTCTCGCCCTGTCGCTGGAACGCGCCGCCGCGATGGTCGAGAACGATCAACTGCAAGTGCTCAAAGATCAACGCTACGCCGGTTGGCGTCAGCCGTTCGGGCAGGCGGTGATGGCGGGCGACTTCAATCTCGAGTCGCTGGCCGAGCACGCGTTCACCAGCGAGCTGAACCCGCAAGCCGTCAGTGGCCGCCAGGAAATGCTCGAAAACATCGTCAACCGTTACCTGTATCGCTGATCGCCAAGGGAGGCTGCCGACGCAACGACGCTGTGACAATTGCACGACAATTCTGTGCCTGCTGCGTCGGCAGATTCTCTACAGTTCTACCAGCCCGATTCATCGTCAGGCCGTGTCTTTCCAACAAAAATAAAAGGACGCACCACCATGAACAACTTGAAACGTACGCTGTTGGCCAGTGCCCTGGCGTTGTTGGCCCTGCCGGTAATGGCCGACGCCACCCACCCGAAAATCGGTTTCTCCATTGACGACCTCCGTCTGGAACGCTGGTCGCGCGACCGCGATTACTTCGTCGCGGCGGCGGAAAAAATGGACGCCAAAGTCTTCGTGCAATCGGCGGACGCCAATGAGCAGAAGCAGATTTCACAGATCGAAAACCTCATCTCTCGCGGCGTCGATGTGATCGTCATCGTGCCGTTCAACGCGACAGTGCTGACCAACGCCGTGGCCGAGGCGAAGAAAGCCGGGATCAAAGTGGTGTCTTATGACCGGCTGATTCTCAACGCCGATGTCGACGCCTATATCTCCTTCGATAACGAAAAGGTCGGCGAGATGCAGGCCGGCGGCGTGCTGAAAGCAGCGCCCAAGGGCAATTACTTCTTGCTGGGTGGCGCGCCCACCGACAACAACGCCAAGATCCTCCGTGAAGGCCAGATGAAGGTGCTGCAACCGGCCATCGACAAGGGCGATATCAAGATCGTCGGCCAGCAGTGGGTCAAGGAATGGAACCCGACCGAAGCGCTGAGCATCGTTGAAAACGCCCTGACCCGTAACAACAACAAAATCGACGGCATCGTCGCCTCCAACGACGCTACCGCTGGCGGCGCTATCCAGGCATTGGCCGCGCAACAACTGGCCGGCAAGGTGCCGATTTCCGGTCAGGACGCCGACCTCGCAGCGGTCAAACGCGTGATCGCCGGCACGCAAACCATGACCGTGTATAAACCGCTGAAACTCATTGCGTCCGAAGCGGCCAAGCTCTCGGTTCAACTGGCACGCAACGAGAAACCCGCCTACACCTCGCAGTACGACAACGGCAGCAAAAAGGTCGACACCATCCTGCTCACGCCAACGCCGTTGACCAAGGACAACATCGACTTGCTCGAACAGGACGGCTTCTACACCAAGGCGCAGATTGCCGGGAAATAACCAGAGCCCAAATCTCAGTTATGCGAAGAACCCTGTGGGAGCGAGCTTGCTCGCGAAGGCGGTGTATCAGTCAGCGATGCATTGCTTGAACTGACGCTTTCGCGAGCAAGCTCGCTCCCACAAGGGCTTTGTGGTGTTCAGGTCCCTGGTATACGAGCCTTTTCCATGTCCGACTATCTGCTGCAAATGAACGGCATCGTCAAAACCTTCGGCGGTGTCAAAGCGCTCAACGGTATCGACATCAAGGTCCGGCCCGGTGAATGCGTGGGCCTGTGCGGCGAGAATGGCGCCGGTAAGTCGACGCTGATGAAGATCCTCTCGGCGGTCTATCCGCATGGCACCTGGGACGGCGAAATCCTCTGGGACGGGCAACCGCTCCGGGCGCAATCGATCAGCGAAACCGAAGCCGCCGGCATCGTCATCATCCATCAGGAGCTGACGTTGGTTCCCGATCTGTCGGTGGCGGAAAACATCTTCATGGGCCATGAGTTGACGCTGCCGGGCGGGCGCATGAACTATCCGGCGATGATCCACCGCGCCGAAGCGTTGATGCGTGAATTGAAAGTGCCGGACATGAACGTGTCGCTGCCGGTTTCGCAGTACGGCGGCGGTTATCAGCAACTGGTGGAAATCGCCAAGGCCCTGAACAAACAGGCGCGTCTGCTGATTCTCGACGAACCCTCCTCGGCCCTGAGCCGCTCGGAAATCGAAGTGCTGCTCGACATCATCCGCGATCTCAAAGCCAAGGGTGTCGCCTGCGTCTACATCTCGCACAAGCTCGATGAAGTCGCCGCCGTGTGCGACACCATTTCGGTGATCCGCGACGGCAAACACATCGCCACCACCGCCATGGCGGACATGGACATTCCGCAGATCATCACGCAGATGGTCGGCCGCGAAATGAGCAACCTCTACCCCAGCGAGCCGCATGAGATTGGCGAGGTGATTTTCGAGGCGCGCCACATCACTTGCTACGACGTCGACAACCCCAAGCGCAAACGGGTCGACGACATTTCCTTCAGCCTCAAGCGCGGCGAGATTCTTGGCATTGCCGGGCTGGTCGGCGCCGGCCGCACCGAACTGGTCACCGCACTGTTCGGCGCTTACCCCGGCCGCCACGAAGGCGAAGTCTGGCTGGACGGCCAGCCAATCGACACGCGCACGCCGCTGAAAGCGATCCGCGCCGGCCTGTGCCTGGTGCCCGAAGATCGCAAGCGCCAAGGCATCATTCCGGATCTCGGCGTCGGCCAGAACATCACCCTCGCCGTGCTCGAGAGTTATTCGAAAATGACCCGCATCGATGCCGAAGCCGAACTGGGCTGCATCGACCGGGAAATCTCCCGTCTGCATCTGAAGACCGCAAGTCCGTCCTTGCCGATCACCAGCCTGTCGGGCGGTAATCAGCAGAAAGCCGTGCTGGCGAAAATGCTGCTGGCCAAACCGCGCGTACTGATTCTCGACGAGCCGACCCGAGGCGTGGACGTCGGCGCCAAGTATGAGATCTACAAGTTGATGGGCGCGCTGGCCGCCGAAGGCGTGTCGATCATCATGGTTTCATCGGAACTGGCCGAAGTGCTCGGCGTCTCCGACCGCGTGCTGGTGATCGGCGAAGGCCAGTTGCGTGGAGACTTCGTCAACCATGAACTGACCCAGGAACAGGTACTCGCCGCCGCCCTCAGCCAGCCGGGCAGCCATAACAATAATGATCGGAAAACCGCGTAAATGAATCAGGTCAAACAACTGTTCACCCGCTACAAGATGCTCGCGCTGGTATTCGCCGTGGTGCTGATCTGGCTGTTCTTCAGCTGGCAGACCGAGGGCGGCTTCCTCACCCCGCGCAACCTTTCCAACCTGCTGCGGCAGATGTCGATCACTGGAATCCTCGCCTGCGGCATGGTGCTGGTGATCATCAGCGGCGAGATCGATTTGTCGGTGGGCTCATTGCTCGGCCTGCTCGGAGGCCTCGCGGCGATTCTCGACGTGGTCTATCACATTCCGCTGCTGGCGAATCTCAGTCTGGTTGCCCTGTGCGGCCTGATGATCGGCCTCGCCAATGGCTACATGGCCGCCTACTTGCGCATCCCCTCATTTATCGTCGGCCTCGGTGGGATGTTGGCGTTTCGCGGGATTCTGCTGGGGATCACCGGCGGCACCACCATCGCCCCGGTATCGCCGGAGCTGGTCTACGTCGGCCAGGGTTATCTGCCCCACGCGATCGGCACTGGCCTGGGTGTGCTGCTGTTCGTGCTGACGATTTTTCTGACCTGGAAACAACGACGCAATCGCGCCCTGCACGGTCTGGCGGCGCATTCGCTGGTGCGTGATGTTGTGCGCGTGCTGGTGATCGGCGCGGTACTGGCCGGTTTCGTCCAGACCCTCAACAGTTACGACGGCATTCCCGTGCCGGTGCTGCTGTTGCTGATTCTGCTCGGTGTGTTCAGCTACGTCACCAGCCAGACCGTGTTCGGCCGCCGGGTCTATTCGGTCGGCAGCAACATGGAAGCGACGCGCCTGTCAGGCATCAATGTGCAAGCGGTCAAGCTGTGGATCTTCGGCATCATGGGCGTGATGTGCGCCCTCGCCGGCGTGGTCAACACCGCACGCCTCGCCGCCGGTTCGCCCTCGGCCGGCAGCATGGGCGAACTCGACGCCATCGCCGCCTGCTTCATCGGCGGCACCTCCATGCGCGGTGGCTCCGGCACCGTCTACGGCGCCCTCCTCGGCGCGCTGGTGATCACCAGCCTGGATAACGGCATGTCCATGCTCGACGTGGATAGTTACTGGCAGATGATCGTCAAGGGCAGCATTCTAGTGTTGGCGGTCTGGGTGGATGTGAGTACACGCACGGCGCGGCGTTAAATGAATGAACTGGCAAGTCAGATTGCACCAAGGAGCCGTGATGACATGGATTTCATTATTGATTTGCTTGCCCATCGCATAGGCGTCTTTGTACTGCGGTTATTGAGCGGCGGGCAGTTCAAGGGTGAGCGTGGCTTTGCCTGGGGTGGGCAGTGGTGGTTGGCGGTGCAGTTTTATTGGCGCCGTTCCTGGCGTTTTTCGCGTGGCTGATTAATCGAGGAGCTTGAACGCTGGTCAATAAAAACGGCAAACCAAAACTGGGGCATCGGCAGTCCGGCGCCCCGCTTTACTTGAAAGCCGACGACGACATCAGCGCTTCGCCGGTGGCTTGAACTGACGATCAATCACCAGCATCTTCGCGGCGCACAGGGCCAAACGCTCGTCGATCACCCGCTCCTGTTCGGTTTGGAGACAGGTCTCACAAAGCCCCGCATGGCCGGCGCTTGCCTTGTAACGCTCTGCTTGCGGCGAGGTTTTGTACAGCTTGTTGCAACTTGTACAAGTTTGACGCAGGTCGTCGTTTTCCATGGCCCTTCTTCCTGTCAAGGCACAATCGGGTCATCAACCATTACATGAGTCGAATCAAATCTGTACAAAAAAATCAATTTGTCGCTTCGTTTGCAAAGCTTCCTAATTAATAGAACCCGCAGACTTACTTGTACTTGCGTTCCAGCTTAGTTGTATCGGCTGCTAATTTGCAGAGTTGTGCGGAATAAACGCAGCGATATTCGTCGTGAAGATAAATAACATCTAAATGCCACCACCGGCCATGTGACTTCATTATATTCCGTCGTTCCGCTTAGTCTCTTTTCTCAAACTAGCTCAGTGGAAAACACGAGCTCCTTATACCGTAAGCGCGGTCTGTATAACTTATTTTCAACCGGTACGAACGCATGTCGAGATGTTGGAAAAATCTATGAATTTCCTGGCACGAGCAACATCCCTCTTTCATGAGCAACAGGAGAGCCTCATGAGCCAGACAGATTTGTACATGATCAAATACCGCCTTCACGGTGTGCCCAAATCCTTCATTATCCGCGCCAAATTGATGAACAACGCGGAAGCCTGGCAGTGGGCAAGTTGCGACGCCGGGTTGACGCCGATCCCCAAGCCCGGCCGGCCTCCGCTGAAGCGTTTCTCAAAGCCTATGGCCGAACGGTTCGGCGTTACCGACGTGCAATGGCACGAATCGAAGGCGGTGTGTTGGGACGAGGATCTGGCGATATGAAAAACCCGCGCCGCCCATCTGCCCCAGAGCAGCACAACGCGAGAAACGCCGGACTTGCGTGCCGTGCGCAAAGCTCTGCCGACCAGGAGATTTGCAATGTGTGAGTACATCGTTCAACACACCGCCCCGCAACAACTGGCGACTCTTCTGGTGACCGGCCAGATGGCAAACGTTGACGCACAAGCCGATACGGCCGGTGACGGCGCTTCCGGCAAATGCACACCTGACGGGCGCCACCTCATCAAACCGGGTATGCAGGTCAATGGCATCTGTCGCCGCGACGGTGCTCTGGACTGCTTGCCCGTGCGCTGGGGCTGGTCACCCACCTGGTCGATGGGCGCCCTGCCTCCGCTGACCCATTTGCCGTTGCATCTGGTCATGCGTTCGAAGGTATTTGACCGGGTCAAACACGACGGGCGCATGCTCGTCGCGGTGGAAGGCTGGTATGAGGCCCTCGACGCCGGAATGTTCATTCATTCGCGCAACCTTGCCTACACCACAGCCCGTGAGCCTTGTCCGATCTTTCTCGCCGCACTCGCTCAGGTCAGCGGAACCCGTAGCGGTTGTGATGGCCTGGCGCTGATCACCCATGAGGACACAAAAATGAAACGTCAGCGTCTGTTGGCGTTCACCGCAAAGGATGCGCTGGAATGGCTGCACCCTGAACTGGATTGGGCGCAGGCGCATGTATTGGCCGCGCACAAAGCCGTGCTCGAACCTCAGCTTGAACAGGTGCTGTCCTCGCAACGGACATCGCGCTTGCGCTGAATCGGGTAAAACATCTGCCCACTGAGCACTCCGCAGCGGGCAGTCGAAACGTGGCAATCATGCGTTCAAACGTCACTCACCGCCGGGTAATCCAAATACCCTTCCCAGCCCTGGCTGAACCACGTACTCATTTCGCTCTGGGCCAATGGCAACTGGCGGGCAAATCTAAGCGGCAGATCCGGATTGGCTATAAACGGCCGTCCAAACGCAATCGCATCGGCGAGCCCTGCGTCCAGTTGTGCTTGCGCCCTCGCAAATGCGTAGTCCGAATTGAGGATAAGCACGCCTTTGAATACATCGCGGATCACCCCGGCCAGCGGCGGTCGTTCAGACTTGCCAAAAGTGCCGTCCAGCGGTGGCTCGCGGACTTCCAGATGAGCAATGCCGATCGCTGACAGCACCTCGGCGGCGCGGATGAACAGCGCTTCGGGATCGCTGTCACGGATGCCCTGCTCGTAGCTGCTTGGGGTCAAGCGCACGCCGGTGCGGTCGGCGCCGATGACTTCGGCGACCGCCTCGGTCACTTCCTTGAGCAAGCGGATGCGGTTGTCGATCGAACCGCCATAGGCATCGCTGCGGAAATTGTCACTGTCGCGCAGAAACTGGTCGATCAGATAACCGTTGGCGGCGTGGATCTGCACGCCATCGAAACCCGCCTCGATTGCATTGCGGGTCGCCTGTCGAAAGTCTTCCAGCAATGCGGGGATTTCTTCCAGCGGTAACGCGCGCGCCGGGGTATACGGCTGCTTGCCGGCGTAGGTGTGCGCCTGCCCCGGCGCGGTGGTGACCGATGCGGAAACCGGCTGGCCGCCGCCAAGGAAACTCGGGTGCACGACCCGGCCCATGTGCCACAGCTGCGCGATGATCCGGCCACCAGCGCCATGCACTGCATCGGTGACCTTGCGCCAGCCGGCGACCTGTTCGGCCGACCAGATGCCCGTCGCGTACGGCCAGCCCAGACCTTGCTGGCTGATGCCGATCGCTTCGGAAATGATCAGGCCGGCGCTGGCGCGCTGGCGGTAATACTCGACCATCATCTCGGTCGGGACGTGTTCGCGAGTGCCGCGCGCGCGGGTCATCGGCGCCATCAGGATGCGGTTGGGCAAATCGAGCGCGCCGAGGCGCAGCGAATCGAATAACGAGGTCATGTTCAGGCTCTCAAAAAGGTGGACTGGATCAAACCAGGCGTGCGCCGCCATCGATGTTGAGTACGGCGCCGTTCATGAAGGTATTGCTCATCAGGAACACCGCTGCCGCGCCCGCCTCTGCTGCTGTGCCGAGGCGATGCAGGGGCAGCACCTGCTCCAGGGAAGCAACGAATGCATCGCGCCCCTCGCCCAGTGCCTTACCGAGAATCGGGGTGTTGATCGGGCCGGGCGACAGTGTGTTGACCCGCACGGGTGCCAATTCCAGAGCCAGACCGCGAGCCAGTGCTTCCATCGCTGCCGAGGCCGCCGCGAGCACAGCGGTGCCGTAGGCATTCGGGCGATCAGCCAAAGAGCCGGAGATAAAAGTGATCGAGCCGTCTTTTGCCAGCCTGTCGCCGAGGGCCCGAATCGCATTGATCGATGCCCAGATGCGTTCATCGAACGCGCGGTGCAGGTAAGCGAGATCAGCCGCGAGCACGGTGCCCGCGACAAAAGTGCCGGCGAGCAGAACGAGGTGGTCGACCTGAGGGATACCGGCCAATGCGGTTTCCATAGCCTGGTTGTCAGTCACGTCCGCTGCACGCCAGCCATCGAGCCCATGCTCGCTGGCGGCCTGCTCGGCACGTGCGGCGTTCGAGCCAATCACGATGACTTTGGCGCCAGCGGCCTTCGCTTGCACCGCAGCGGCCAGGCCGATGCCGGAGGTGCCGCCGAAAATGACCACGGTTTTTTTGGTGAGAGTGGAAGGCAGGGTTTGGCTGATGTTCATGCTGAGTCTCCGTCTGGAACACCTGAATGGCGTTCGATGGAACAAGACTACGGCTTGAAAGCCACGTTGATAATTGGGCCAGAAGTCGCTTTACTAGTGCCATGAAGGCACAAATTGGATTGGATCGTTTAACCGGGCTCATTGCCTTTGCACGCGCGGCGTCGCTGGGCAGCTATACGGCTGCCGCGCGAGCACTGTCGGTGTCGCCGTCGGCCATCAGCAAAAGCGTGCAGCGGCTCGAAGAGCATTTCGGCCTGATGCTGTTCACCCGCACCACACGCTCGCTGGTGCTCACCCCGGAGGGCCGCGACCTGTATGAACGGGCGCTGCGGATTCTGCGTGAAGTCGAAGACATCGATCAGGCCGCCGTCGCCTCCCGTGCTGAGCCATCGGGCGTATTGAAGGTCACCGCACCGTTGCCGATTGGACTGAATATTCTCGCGCCGGCCCTGCCGAGGTTTCGCGAGCAATATCCAAAGGTGACGATCGATCTGCGGCTCGGTGATCAGTATGCCGACCTCATCGAACAAGGCATCGACGTCGCGGTTCGGGTTGGCAATCTTGCGGATTCGCGACTGATTTCTCGCCAGCTTGGACCACATCGCATCGGTGCGTTTGCCTCGCCGGACTATCTGCAGCGCAAGGGCACTCCACTTACCGTCGAGGATCTCGCCGAGCATGAATGCGTGAATTTTCGTTATCAAAGCACCGGGCAGAGTTTGCGTTGGCCGTATCTGGCTGGTGACAAACAGTTGGAGCTGGCACCCGACGCGGCCTTCACCGTCGATGCCAGCGATGCGGTCGCGGCGCTAGTGGCTGCCGGCGGCGGCATCGGCATTTCGCCGCACTACGTAGCGGCGGCGTATGTTCGTCGGGGCGAATTGGTCCCGGTGCTGCCGCAGTTCACCGTGGAACGCTTCGCCATTACCGCGTTGTGGCCGGAAAGCCGTCGCGGTAGCCCGAATGTCAAAGCGTTCACGGCGTTTCTGCTTGAGTTGTTCCCTGCAACGCCGCCTTGGGATCAGATCATCGAGAATGCGGTGAAACACTGAAGGGATCTCGCTCGGCTGGATGCACCGTGCCGGAGCTCAATGCGCGGATCAGCGTTCGACCTTTCGTTGGTGTTTTACCCTTTCTCGTCAATTCCCCGGCAAATCAGATATTTCTGCCTAGACTTGAACTTGTCTCGGCACTTGAACGCGTTCAGCGCGTCGAGCGGTCATCACAATAAAAACAAGAGGAATCACCCAGATGCTCAGATCTCTGTTCAGCGCACTTGCCTGCGCTTTGGCGGTAAGCAGCATGAACCCGGCCATGGCGGCAGACCCGGTGATCATAAAGTTCTCGCATGTGGTCGCTGACCAGACGCCCAAGGGGCAAGGTGCGTTGCTGTTCAAGAAACTGGTCGAGGAACGCTTGCCGGGCAAGGTGAAGGTCGAGGTGTATCCCAACTCCTCGCTCTTTGGTGACGGCAAGGAAATGGAAGCCCTGTTGCTCGGCGATGTGCAGATGATTGCGCCGTCGCTGGCCAAGTTCGAGCAATACACCAAGACCGTGCAGCTGTTCGACCTGCCCTTTCTCTTCAATGACATCAACGCTGTCGACCGCTTTCAACTGAGCCCGCAAGGTCAGGGCCTGCTCAAATCCATGGAAAGCAAAAACATCACGGGACTGGCTTATTGGCACAACGGCATGAAGCAACTGTCGGCCAACAAGCCACTGCGTGTACCGGCTGATGCGCGCGGCCTGAAGTTCCGGGTGCAGGCCTCGGCCGTACTGGAGGAACAGTTCAAGGCGGTGCGCGCCAATCCGCGCAAGATGAGTTTTGCCGAGGTATATCAAGGCCTGCAGACCGGTGTGGTCAACGGGGCAGAGAATCCTTACTCGAACATCTACAGCCAGAAGATGCATGAAGTGCAGAAGTACATCACCGAATCCAACCACGGTGTACTGGACTATATGCTGATCACCAACACCAAATTCTGGAACGGCCTGCCGCCCGACGTGCGCAGCGAACTGGACAAGATCGTCGTGGAAGTCACCACCCACGTGAACAAGGAAGCCCAGCAACTGAACGAGGGTGACAAGCAGCGCATCCTTGCCGCCAAAACCACGGAAATCATCACGCTTAAGCCAGAAGAACGTGCGCAGTGGCGCGATGCGATGAAACCGGTCTGGAAGAAGTTCGAAGGCGAAATCGGCCCTGAGCTGATCTCTGCTGCCGAAGCCGCAAACCAGGCGCAATAATCGCAAGGCAGGCGCCGCTGCGTCGGCGCCTGCCCGTCTTCACTCGACGTGAGATGCCATCCATGAAAGCGCTTCGGCGAATCTGGGAACACTTCGAGGAAGGCTTCATCGTCTTCCTTCTGGCGGCCATGACCCTCGTCACGTTTGTCTACGTGATCCTCAACAATTTCTACAGTCTGTTTTACTGGCTCGCCGATCATTGGCCGGCGGCCAGTGTTCCGCTGTTCGCTGTTGGCGATCAGATCATGGGCATGGCGCAGGCCATGACGTGGAGCACTGCCCTGACCAAAGCGCTGTTCGGCTGGCTGATTTTTTTCGGCCTGGCCTATGGCGTGCGCACCGCCGGGCATATCGGTGTCGACGCACTGGTCAAGCTGGCACGCAGATCGGTACAGCGCTACATCGGCATCCTCGCCTGCCTGTGCTGTCTGGCCTACGCGGGGCTGCTCGCCGTCGCCAGCTTCGAATGGATTGAAACCTTGATGAACGCCGGTATCGGCGCCGAGGATCTCGGCCATTTCGGCGTCATGCAGTGGCATGTCGGGTTGATCGTGCCGCTGGGCTTCGCGCTAGTGTTCATCCGCTTCGCTGAAATTCTCCTGCGCATCCTGCTCAACCGTCAGACCGGCCTCGGCCTGGCCGATGAAGCGGCCGACGCGCTGAAACTTGCCGAACACGAGGATGACAAGCCATGACCATCGCCTTCCTGTTCGTGGCCCTGTTCGCCTTGATGTTCATCGGCGTGCCGATCGCCATCTCACTGGGCCTGGCCGGCTCCCTGACGATCATTTTCTTCAGTCCCGACTCGGTGCGCTCGCTGGCGATCAAACTGTTCGAGACCTCGGAACACTATACGCTGCTGGCCATTCCGTTTTTCCTGCTGGCCGGGGCCTTCATGACCACCGGTGGCGTCGCCCGCCGGCTGATCGACTTCGCCAACGCCTGTGTCGGGCATATTCGCGGCGGCCTGGCCATCGCGGCGGTGCTGGCCTGCATGCTGTTCGCCGCCCTCTCCGGTTCAAGTCCCGCCACGGTCGCTGCGGTGGGCTCGATTGCGATTGCCGGAATGGTCCGCTCGGGCTACCCGCAGGCCTTCGGTGCAGGGATCATCTGCAACGCCGGTACGCTGGGCATCCTGATCCCGCCGTCGATCGTGATGGTGGTTTACGCCGCCGCTACAGAAACTTCCGTCGGCAAGCTGTTCATGGCCGGCGTGGTGCCTGGCCTGCTGCTGGGCACGGCATTGATGGTGGCGATCTACATCGTCGCGGTGAAGAAAAATCTCCCCGCCTTGCCGCGTGCGACGCTTCGCGAGTTTCTGAGTACGGCACGCAAGGCAATATGGGGCCTGTTGCTGATGGTGATCATCCTCGGCGGCATCTATTCGGGCATGTTCACCCCGACCGAAGCTGCCGCAGTGGCAGCCGTCTATTCGGCCTTCATCGCTCTGTTCGTCTACAAGGATCTGACCTTTCGCGAGACACCCAAGGTTTTGCTCGACTCGGCCAAGCTGAGCATCATGCTGATGTTCATCATTGCCAATGCCATGCTGTTCGCCCACGTGCTGACCACCGAACAGTTACCTCAACAAATCACTGCCTGGGTGATCGAAGCCGGGCTGACGCCGGTGACGTTCCTGCTGATGGTCAACATTGTGCTGTTGGTTGCCGGCGCGTTCATGGAACCGTCAGCGATCATCCTGATCCTGGCGCCCATCCTCTTTCCTATCGCGATGAAACTGGGCATCGATCCGATTCACCTCGGCATCATCATGGTGGTCAACCTTGAGATCGGCCTGATCACGCCACCGGTGGGCCTGAACCTGTTCGTGACCTCGGCGGTGACCGGCATGTCCTTGCCCGCCACAGTCAAAGCCGCGATGCCCTGGTTGTCGATTCTGCTGCTGTTCCTGATCCTGATTACTTACGTGCCATGGATCTCACTGGTGCTGCCGAACTGGCTGGGGATGAACTGACGTCGTGACGATCACGTTCAGCCGGGACCGGCTAAAGTGCAATCACTCTGCTTACAACCATAACAAGACGGAGAAGTGCCCCCATGCGAGTCAAAACACGCTTTGCCCTGCTGGCCGCCGCCACGCTGACCCTTAGCAGTGCTGCGCAGGCCGCGCCCGTGTTCATCAATATCCTCACCGGCGGAACCAGCGGGGTTTACTACCCGATCGGCGTCGGCCTGTCGCAAATCTACAGCGACGGCATTGCCGGTTCGAAGACATCGGTGCAGGCCACCAAAGCGTCGGTGGAAAACCTCAATTTGCTACAGGCCGGTCGCGGCGAGTTGGCCCTGGCTTTGGGCGACTCAGTGGCCGACGCCAAAAACGGTGTCGAAGACGCCGGTTTCAAAGCACCGCTGACCAAATTGCGCGCCTTGGGCGGTGCCTATCCCAATTACATCCAAATCGTCGCCAGCCAGGAGTCGGGGATCAAAACCCTCGCCGATCTCAAGGGCAAGACCATCTCGGTCGGCGCCCCCAAATCCGGCACTGAATTGAATGCGCGGGCAATATTCAAAGCGGCCGGCCTGACCTACGAGGACATGGACAAGGTGCAATATCTGCCGTTTGCCGAATCGGTGGAATTGATCAAAAACCGGCAACTGGATGCCACCCTGCAATCGTCGGGACTGGGCATGGCCGCCATTCGCGACCTGTCGTCGGTGATGCCGCTGAACTACGTGGCTATCCCGAGTGAAGTAGTGGCAAAAATCGGCAATCCGGCCTATCAGAGTGCGATGATCCCGGCCAACACTTACGACGGACAGGCCGAAGCCGTGCCTACCGTGGCAATCACCAATATTCTGGTGACCCGCGCCGACCTGCCGGATGACGTCGTCTATGACATGACCCGCCTGCTGTTCGACAACCTGGGGCGCTTGGGTAACTCCCATTCGGCGGCCAAGGACATCAAGCTGGAAGCAGCCGCGAAAAACCTGCCGATCGCGCTGCACCCCGGCGCCGAGCGCTACTACAAGGAAAAAGGCGCTTTATAAGCGCTTGTGCGCAGTGGCGTGACGGCCACTGCAGCGTCGATTCCCTTGCGTGGTCATGAGGAAGGCAGCCAATGAGTGACGAGCATCACGGTATCTCCGCGAACCCACGGGACTGGCCGAAAACCCTGTTTTACGTAGCGTTGCTGTTCTCGATTTTCCAGATCGTCACCGCAGCCTTTTCACCCCTCTCCAGCCAGGTGCTGCGTGCGGTGCACGTCGGCTTCCTGCTGTGGGTGGTGTTTCTCAGTTATCCCGCACACGGCACAGACCGTCCGTGGCAACCGCTGGCGTGGCTGCTGAGCCTGGCCGCCATCGCTACCGCGCTGTATCAATGGGTGTTCGAAGCCGACCTGATCCAGCGCTCCGGTGATCTGACGTCGGCCGATCTGGTTATCGGCATCGTGTTGATTGCACTGGTCTTCGAAGCCGCGCGACGGGTGATGGGCATTGCGCTGCCGGTGATTTGCGGGCTGTTCCTGGCGTACGGCCTGTTCGGGCAATACCTGCCCGGCGAACTGGCCCATCGCGGCTACGGCTTCGACCAGATCATCAATCAATTGTCCTTCGGCACCGAAGGGCTGTACGGCACGCCGACGTATGTGTCGGCGACCTACATTTTCCTGTTCATCCTGTTTGGCGCATTCCTCGAGCAGGCCGGCATGATCAAGTTGTTCACCGACTTCGCCATGGGCTTGTTCGGGCACAAGCTGGGAGGACCGGCAAAAGTGGCCGTGGCCTCGTCGGCGCTGATGGGGACGATCACCGGCTCCGGGATCGCCAACGTCGTGACTACCGGCCAATTCACCATCCCGCTGATGAAGCGCTTTGGCTATCGCGCCGCATTCGCCGGCGGCGTGGAAGCCACCTCCAGCATGGGCAGCCAGATCATGCCTCCGGTGATGGGCGCGGTCGCCTTCATCATGGCTGAGACGATCAATGTGCCCTTTGTCGAAATCGCCAAGGCGGCGCTGATTCCGGCCCTGCTGTATTTCGGTTCGGTGTTCTGGATGGTCCATCTGGAAGCCAAGCGCTCCAACCTCAAGGGCCTGCCCAAAGACCAGTGCCCCAGCGCATGGGGCGCGGTGAAAGCCCGCTGGTATTTGCTGATTCCTCTGCTGGTTCTGGTGTACCTGCTGTTTTCCGGGCGCACACCGCTGTTCTCGGGCATGGTCGGTCTGGCATTGACCGCCATCGTGATTCTCGGCTCGGCGATCATTTTCCGGGTGCACAGCTTTGGCCTGCGTTGTGCGTTCTGGATTGCCCTGGGCGTGCTCTGCACAGGTTTTTTCCAGCTTGGCATCGCGGTGATTTTCGCGGTCATTGCCGCCCTGGTGCTGGTCTGCGCTGTCATCAAGGGCGGTCGCGACACGCTGCTGATCTGCCTGCACGCGCTGGTCGAGGGCGCCCGCCACGCGGTACCGGTCGGCATCGCCTGCGCACTGGTCGGCGTCATTATCGGCATCGTTTCGCTCACCGGCGTCGCTTCGACGTTTGCCGGCTACATCCTCGCCATCGGCCGCGACAACCTGCTGCTGTCGCTGATCCTGACGATGATCACCTGCCTGGTGCTGGGGATGGGCATTCCGACCATTCCCAACTACATCATCACCAGCTCGATCGCCGCGCCCGCCCTGCTGGAGCTGGGCGTGCCACTGATCGTGTCGCACATGTTCGTGTTCTACTTCGGCATCCTCGCCGACCTGACCCCGCCGGTCGCCCTCGCCTGTTTTGCCGCCGCGCCGATTGCCAAGGAAAGCGGCTTCAAGATCAGCCTGTGGGCGGTGCGCATCGCGCTGGCCGGTTTCGTCATCCCGTTCATGGCGGTCTACAACCCGGCGCTAATGTTGCAAGGCGACAACTTGTGGGCGACTGCCTACATGCTGATCAAGACTCTTCTGGCGGTGGGTCTCTGGGGCATGGCATCTACCGGTTTTCTGCAACAGAAAATGCTGCTTTGGGAACGGGTGCTGAGTCTTGCTGCGGGCGCTCTGCTGATCGTGGCACTGCCGGTGACCGATGAAATCGGCTTCGCACTCGGGATTCTGGTAATCGTGCAACACGTCTGGCGCTCGCGGCGCGCCGCAGCGGCCAATGCATGATCGGTTTGTGCCTGGGTCTGGCCGGCAGTATCTGGGCGCAGTTGCCGGTAGCGAATTTTACCCTGGCATGGAACCACAGCATCGAAAAGATCCGTTGGGAGGAAGACTACCGCGTCACCGCCCAAGGTCTGGTTCTTGAGCAGGCCAGGGTTCGCGGCAACGGCGCTGGCATGGAGATACCCGACGATGCCCGGCTGGAAAACGGCAGTTGGCACTTCCGACGCGATTTGCCGCCGCTGCAACCACTGCAATTGGGCCGAACCCCGCAGGCCGGCGATTACCAGTTATGCATGGATGGCAACTGCGAGTTCATCAGCCGATGGGTTGGGCCGGCTAGTATCAGCCAGCCGTTTTTGCAGTTGTGGGGTTGCGAAATGACCAAGCTATCGCCAACGGATGAACCTCTACCTGGTACGCGGTAAAGGCCTGAGGTCTTACATCCAGCGCTTCGCAATCCACTGCTTGTATTGTCGGGTCCGAAAGTGCCTGGCGTCCTCAACGCTGAACCCGCCTCGTTGGAAGTCTGCGAATTGAGTTTGACAGCCACGGCAAAATCCCTGGAAACCACAGCCCTGAACGCGTTAACAATCTCGGCCAACAGGCGCGCACGATTGTCCAGCGAGCCGCCCCACTCGTCCGTTCTTAGATTGGTCACTGGCGAAAGAAACTGGCTCAACAGATAACCATGAGCTGCATGAATCTGCACACCACTGAACCCTGGGGATTTGCGGTGTGGCAGCACAAGCTGGTTTTTGAGGTTGCCAAGGATCTGGGGGAATTATCTATCTACTGTGGGAGCGGGCTTGCTCGCGAAAGCGGTGTGTCAGGCGATGAAGGTGTCGAATGTGCCGACGCCTTCGCGAGCAAGCTCGCTCCCACAGTTTTTTGCATGGCTGGGGATTTGTGGTGTGGCAACACAAGCTGATTTTTGAGGTTGCCAAGGATCTGGGGGAATCATCTATCTACTGTGGGAGCGGGCTTGCTCGCGAAAGCGGTGTGTCAGGCGATGATGCTGTTGAATGTGCCGACGCCTTCGCGAGCAAGCCCGCTCCCACAGGTTTTTGGCATGGCTGGGGATTTGTGGTGTGGCAATACAAGCTGATTTTTGAGATTGCCAAGGATCTGGGTGAATCATCTATCTACTGTGGGAGCGGGCTTGCTCGCGAAAGCGGTGTGTCAGGCGATGATGGTGTTGAATGTGCCGACGTCTTCGCGAGCAAGCTCGCTCCCACAGTTTTTTCGGCATGGCTGGGGATTTGTGGTGTGGCAATACAAGCTGGTTTTTGAGGTTGCCAAGGATCTGGGGGAATCATCTATCTACTGTGGGAGCGGGCTTGCTCGCGAAAGCGGTGTGTCAGGCGATGATGGTGTTGAATGTGCCGACGCCTTCGCGAGCAAGCTCGCTCCCACAGTTTTTTCGGCATGGCTGGGGATTTGTGGTGTGGCAGCACAAGCTGGTTTTTGAGGTTGCTGAGGATCTGGCGGGAATCATCTATCTACTGTGGGAGCGGGCTTGCTCGCGAAAGCGTTCTGCCAGTCGCCATCCATGTTGCATGTGCCGACGCCTTCGCGAGCAAGCCCGCTCCCACAGGTTTGGCATGGCTGGGGATTTGTGGTGTGGCAATACAAGCTGGTTTTTGAGGTTGCCAAGGATCTGGGGGAATCATCTATCTACTGTGGGAGCGGGCTTGCTCGCGAAAGCGGTGTGTCAGGCGATGATGGTGTCGAATGTGCCGACGCCTTCGCGAGCAAGCTCACTCCCACAGGTTTTTCGGCATGGCTGGGGATTTGTGGTGTGGCAATACAAGCTGGTTTTTGAGGTTGCCAAGGATCTGGGCGAATCATCTACTGTGGGAGCGGGCTTGCTCGCGAAAGCGTTCTGCCAGTCGCCATCCATGTTGCATGTGCCGACGCCTTCGCGAGCAAGCTCACTCCCACAGGTTTTCGGCATGGCTGGGGATTTGTGGCGTGTCAGCACCGGCTGGTTTTAGCCATTGGCGGTACGCGCGACGGAGTAGATCAGGCCGCTGGCCTCGTAGAAGCGGATGCGTGACGGCGTCAGTCCGCTGATTTTCGCCAGTTCGCCAATTCTCATCGTCCCACTCCAATGCACATTTCAATTGAGGTTGACTTTAAACCTGAAGGCGTCGGCTCGCTAATCAGGCAGTCATTTCCCGATTGATCGCAACCATCTGCTCGCGGGTGAACTCTGTGCCGGGCGCCATGAATCGGGCCATCAAAGCATCGCGGTTCAGCGGCGCGCGGGCTTTGTCCGCAGCTTCGAGCGCCTGTTTGAGTTCCGGCAGGGTCAGCTCGGTGCAGTAAGCGGGGGTCCCGGGTTGTTGACGCCATGAATCCTGAAGACCGCCGGCAGCGAGCGCGGTGAATCCGGTTTCTTCGACCAGATCCTGCGCGATCGCCTCAGCACGCACATCATCGCCGGCGACTGGCAAGGCGATGCGAGTTGCGGATTCGGCAGGTTGACCTTGATCGGCCAGCGTAGCAGCGAGTACGGCGTTCCACGCTTTGATCAGCGGGCGGCCGATCTGCTCGCTGACCCAGACGCTTTCAGGTTTGCCCTCGTCCACTTCCCTGATTGCCCCGTCACGCTGCGGGTAATAATTGGAGGTATCGATGACCACGACTTGCTCGGGAACCTGGCTCAGCATTTGTTTCAAATCAGGGTATCGGGCGAAGGGAATCGACAGGATAATCACGTCGACGTCGGCCACGGCCTGCTCTTTGGTCACCGCCTTGGCACCGACCTCGTCAGCGAGCGTCTGAATGCTTTGCGGGTCTTTCGAATTGGCCAGTTTGATCTGATGACCGCAGGCCGCCAGCTTGCGTGCCAGCGTCGCGCCGATGTGGCCGGCGCCGATGATTCCGATGTTCATTTCAATACCCTCTCTGGTACGTGTGTTATCGCCCGGTTGAGCGCGCGTTTGGATTGAGTCGTCGGCTCAGTCAGCCGCCGGATGGGCAAGCGCATCCAGCGTCAGACGAATCGCCTCAATCCCCTGCTCATCGAGTTGGCAGGCAGATTTGATTTTGCCGGTGATGGCTCTGATGTCATTTTCCATGGCTCGGCTTTCAGGCGTCAGGTCGATCAGCACGCGGCGCTCGTCTGCCGGATCGCGCTTGCGCGTGACCAGTCCGGCGCTTTCCAAGCGTTTGAGTAGCGGCGTGATGGTTCCCGCATCCATGGCCAGGTAAGTGCCGAGTTCGCCCACCGACAGTGGCGCGCCATCGAGAAGTTGGAGGATCACCAGATATTGCGGAAAGGTTATGCCCAGGGGTTCCAGATACGGCTTATGCAAACGCACGACCCGGTTGGCAGCGGCGTAGAGTGAAAACGACAGCTGCGTTCCCACGTGATTTCGGCTCGAGCTCATTTCATAGTTCGCTATTGTATAGTGCGCTATATATTTCATGAGTAAGATAGGAGTGTCAACCCAAGCAGCCCGTGCGGTGTCGATCAGCACCTCTTTCAGCGACCCGGATCGCCAACAGAGGTGCTGATCGCCACGCTTCGGGTTTACTTATGCGCCAGCAACGATTTACGTTCGGCCTTGGCGTGTTTCATGGCGGCGATTTCCCGCTCGCATGCTTCGACATCGAAGGAGTTGTCCCACTTGGCGATGGCAATGGTGCCGATGCCGTTGCCAATCAGGTTGGTTACCGCCCGCGCCTCATTGAGGAAGCGGTCGATGCCCAACAGCAACACCAGGCCCACCAGAGGTATGGAGTGAATGGTGGTGAGGGTCGCCGCAAGGGTCACGAACCCGGCACCCGCCACACCGGCCGAGCCCTTGGACGTCAGCAGAAATACGCCGAGCAGGATCATCTGATCCATGAACGTCAGCGGCGTGTTGGTCGCCTGGGCGATGAAGATCGCCGCCATGGTCAGGTAGATGCAGGTGCCGTCTGCGTTGAAGGTGTAGCCCGTCGGCAGAACCATGCCGACCACGGATTTCTTGCAGCCGAGCTTTTCCAGTTTGACCATCATTCGCGGCAGCACCGCTTCGGTCGAACAGGTGCCCAGCGTGATCAGGATTTCATCCTTGAAGTAGCGCAGAAACTGCATCATCGGCATACCCGACCATCGCGCCACCGTGCCCAGTACGACGACGATGAAGATCAGCGTGGTGATGTACAGCGCGACCAGCAACTGCCCCAGCGACAGCAGAGTGCCAATGCCGTATTTGCCGATGGTGAATGCCATGCCGGCCCCCGCGCCCAACGGCGCCAGACGCATGACCATCGCGACGATTTTGAACAGGCCTTGCAGGAACATATCGATGGTGTTGATCAGCGGTTTGCTGGTTTCGCCCATTTGCACCAAGGCGACGCCCATCAGCACCGACAACAGAATCACCTGCAGCATGACGCCATTGGAGAAGGCGCCGAGGAAGGTATGCGGAATGATATTGAGGAAAAATTCGACGAGGCCGCCCTGCTCGCTCGCCGCCTGGCTGTATTTATTGACAGCACTGCCATCGAGAGTGCCGGCGTTGATGTTCATGCCGGCGCCGGGCTTGACCACGTTGACTACGATCAGGCCGACCACCAGAGCGATGGTGGACAGAATCTCGAAGTAGATCAGCGCTTTCACACCGATGCGGCCGACCTCCTTGATGCTGCCCATCTTGGCGATACCGACCACTACCGTGCCGAAAATGATCGGCGCCAGGAGCATCTTGATCAGCTTGATGAAACCGTCGGCAAACGGCTGGAGCTTGGCGCCGATGTCCGGCACGAAGTACCCGATGGCAGCGCCGATGACGATGCCGATCAGCACTTGCACATAGAGCTGGCTGTACCAGCGCGATTTTGAAGTTTCCACGGAAGCACCTCATTTTATTGTTGTGGTGGGCATGTGGCTTTGGCGTCGAGGATGACGCCCGAAGCTGCGGCCTCGGAAATCGAGGCCGCAGATGAAACCGAATCAGCCCTCGCCCAGTTCACGCATGACGGCATACAGCGCAGATTTGGCTTCGAAGCCGACGCCCGGGATATCCGGTAGCCCGACGTAGCCGTTTTCGACGCGGATGCCATCGGCAAAACCACCGAATGGCTGGAACACGTCCGGGTACGATTCATTGCCACCCAGGTGCAGACCGGCAGCGATGTTCAGCGACATCTGGTGACCGCCATGCGGCACCACGCGGCGCGAGGACCAACCCAGCTCTTCCATCACTTTCAGGGTGCGCATGTACTCGACGAGTCCGTAGGACAGCGCGCAGTCGAATTGCAGGTAGTCACGGTCAGGGCGCATGCCGCCGTGGCGCAACAGATTGCGGGCGTCCTGGTGAGAGAAGAGGTTTTCGCCGGTGGCCATCGGCAGTTCGTAGTGATTGGCCAGCTCGGCCTGGAGGGCGTAATCCAGCGGGTCGCCGACTTCTTCGTACCAGAACAGGTTGTACTTCTTGATCGCTTCGGCGTAGGCGATACCGGTCTGCAGATCGAAGCGGCCGTTGGCGTCGACCGCCAGGCGCTGGCCGTCGCCCACCACTTCGAGCACCGCTTCGATGCGGCGAATATCCTCGTCCAGCGGTACCGCGCCAATCTTCATTTTGACCACGTCATAGCCACGATCCAGATAGCTCTGCATTTCGGCCTTGAGCTTGGTCTGGTCTTTGCCCGGATAGTAATAACCACCAGCCGCATACACCCAGACTTTGTCATCGGCCACACCGTCGCGATAACGATCGGCAAGGAGACGATACAGCGGCTTGCCTTCGATCTTCGCCACCGCGTCCCACACCGCCATATCGATAGTGCCGACCGCTACTGAACGCTCGCCATGCCCGCCCGGTTTTTCGTTGGTCATCAGGGTTTTCCAGATGGCGAACGGATCGAGGTTATTGTTCTCGTGATCGATCAGGGTTTCCGGGTCGGCTTCAGTGATCCGCGCCAGAAAGCGATCGCGCATCAACGCGCCCTGGCCGTAGCGACCGTTGGAGTTGAAGCCGTAACCGATGACCGGTTTGCCATCGCGGATCACGTCGGTAATGACCGCGACGACCGAGCAGGTCATCTTCGAAAAATCGATGTAGGCATTGGCGATCGGGGATGCGATGGAGACGGTTTTTTCACGGATATCGACGATACGCATGACGGGTTCCTCTTGTTGTGGTGGCCCAACGTTATGCTTTGCGACGACACCCGCCCAATGCTATTAATGCCGCGCCCTATGCACAGGAGGCATTGCCCTTGGAACTGGTTTGGCTTGAGGATTTTTCAGCACTTGCCGAGTACGGCAGCTTTGTCCGGGCCGCCGAAGCGCGCCATGTGACGCAGCCGGCGTTCAGTCGCCGAGTGCGCTCGCTGGAGAACTGGATGGGTGTGGAGTTGTTCGTGCGCACCCCGCAAGGCGCAACGTTGACCGAAGCCGGCCGGCAGATTCTGCCCAGCGCCCAGGAAGCGGCCAGAAGCCTTTACCGCATGCGCTCCGAGGCCCAGGAAGTGGCTGGCATGGCGGCGAAAACCTTGCAGTTCGCCGCCACTCATTCGCTGTCATTCACCTTCTTCCCACGCTGGTTGCGCAGCGCCGAGAATGGCGCGCCAATCGACGCGGTTCGCCTGCACTCCGACAGCATGGCCGTGTGCGAACAGATGCTGATTCATGGTCAGGTGCAGTTCCTGCTGTGCCATCGCCACCCCGACGTTCCGCCGTTGCTGGCACCTGATCAGTTCATGGGCAAGAAGGTCGGCGAGGATGTACTCGTGCCGCTGGCGAGTGCTTCAGCGCAATTTGGCACATCGCCTGAAACCCTGCCCTATCTGGCCTACACCCACGAATCCGGCCTGGGCCGAATCGTCGCCCACAGGTTGCATGGCAAGGCTGATTATCTGCACCTGAAACCGCTGTTCAGCAGCCACTTGGCCGCAGTGCTGATGTCGATGGCGCTGGAAAGCAAAGGCGTGGCCTGGCTGCCGAAAAGCCTGACCGAACAGGAAATGGCTGACGGGCGTCTGGTCAGGGCACTGGATGAAAGTTGGGATATTCCACTGGAGATTCATTTGACTCGCCCGACGGCACCGATCAGTCCGTCGGCGGAGGAATTCTGGGCGAAGCTGGGGGAGTGAGCGCCGCGATTGTGCGTTTTGCTGGAAACCTCAGCCCCTCACCCCAGCCCTCTCCCGAGGAAGAGGGAGCCGATCTAGGTGCTGTTCAAAACCTGAGTTCGACCCGGTATTTCAGGTCGGCGTATCTCTACTAAACACCTCGGTCTCTACAGTGAGGGGGCTTTTGGCCTTAGACTCGATTTATGCCACCGTGAGCCCAGTCCATTGCTCCGAAACCGCCCAGAGTCGCTCCGCCAACTCGCCATCCGCCGCCCATTTCGCAACACCCTTGCGGCCGACTTCAGGTTGATTGATCGGCGCAACATTGCAGTCTTCGCAATACACGCCACCCAACTCCGCAAGCGCCGCACTGGTCGCACACCACAACCCCGTCGCGGCGCCCTGCTCCACCGTTTTCAGTCCGTTGTGGGCATCCAGCCGTGGCCGGCCCTGCTCATCCAGCGCATCGAATGTGGCAAGTTCCGCCGTGCTCAAGTGCCGTGCCAGGTCCGTCAGGATCTGCCCCGGATGCAATGAAAATGCGCGAACGCCATGGCTACGCCCACGCTGATCCAGTGCAATCGCGAACAAGGCGTTGGCCGTTTTCGACTGACCATAGGCGACCCATTTGTCATACGGCCGCTGCAAGAAATCGATGTCATCAAAGTCGACCCCGGCAATCTGATGCCCGCGCGAGGACACCGACAGCACCCGCGCCTGCCCAGCCTTGACCAGCGCCGGCCAAAGGCCGCAGGTCAGGCGATAGTGGCCCAAGTGATTGGTCGCGAACTGGCTTTCATGGCCATCGGCATCACGCAGCAATGGCGCGGCCATGATTCCGGCGCAGTTGATCAGCAATGACACTGGCTGACCCGCGCTGACCACGCTGTGGCTGAACGCCGCCACCGACTCGGCCTGCATGAGATCCATGGGCATCACGCTGACACCGTCAACACCCGCCAATGCTGCCTGAGCACGCGCCGTATCTCTGGCCGGCACAATGACTTGCGCGCCCGCCGCCGCGAGGCTTTTCACCGTCAGCAGACCCAGGCCGGAATAACCGCCGGTGACCACAGCGAGCTGCCCGCGCAGATCGATGCCGGCCATGACTTCAGCCGCTGTGCTGGCGGCGTTGAACGGTGATTGCACAGGTTGTTGAAGCGTGGCCATGGGCGTAATCCTGAGTGAGCTATCGAAGGCCTTCATTCTTGGCTAAGCTCTCGGGACGAACCAGTCTGATAAATCCAGGTTTCTGTCGTGATCATCCAAAGTCCTGCAGGCGACCCACTCTCTGCCGTATTGGCACTCTCGGAACTGCGCGCAGCCTGCTCGGTTCGCTTGCAAGCGGGAGGCGTCTGGGCGCTGCGTTTCCAACCCATCGAACTGAAATTCAACGTGGTGCGACGAGGCGAATGCTGGCTGCGCATGCAAGGCATGCCGGCGCGCCTGTTGCAGACCGGCGACTGTTTTGTGGTGTCGCGCACGCCGTTCATTCTGGCCAGCGGCGCCGATGTCGAAGCGATTAACGCAGCGGATGTTTTCGCCCATGACGGCGCCTCGGCAACGTGCGGTGTCGGCGAGGACGTTGAGTTGCTGGGCGGCAGCGTGTCGCTGTCGGGCCCCGGCGCAACCGAGCTGCTCGATGTGCTGCCCGCCTCGCTGATCATTCGTGCCGAAACCGCAGGCGCCTCGTCGTTTGGCTGGCTGCTGGATGAACTGGGCCGCGAGTGGCCGTCGCATCAGGCTGGCTCGCAGGCGATGTGCAACGACCTGCTGCGGCTGATCTTCATCCATGCGCTGCGCCATCACATCAACAGCGCCGATGCCGAACAACTGGCGTGGCTGGGCGGGCTGCGGGAACCGGCGATCGCTGGCGTCTTGCGCGCCATTCATGCGGCTCCGGAAAAGCCCTGGCGCCTGACGCAAATGGCCGAGATTGCCTGTATGTCGCGATCGGGTTTCGCCGCGTTATTCAAAACTTGCATGGGTGTAGCGCCGGTCGAGTACGCCACGCGCTGGCGGATGCGCGTGGCCGCGTTCCGCTTGCGCAATGGCCGGGACAATGTGGCCACTGTCGCCGCGTCACTGGGCTATCTGTCCGACGCGGCGTTTGGCGCTGCCTTCCGCCGCGTGCACGGAATATCGCCGGGGCAATACCGGCGCGATCCACTCTTATAGTCCGATGATTGAGGTTATGATCGCGACACCCGCCGCCAAGGACATCCGCCGATGCCTGCCATGAAAACCCGCCCCACCTCCGCGCCATTGCTCGAACCCGGCGAAACCGTGGTGCTGTTCGACGGCGTGTGCAAACTGTGCAACGGCTGGGCGCGTTTTCTGATTCGCCATGACCGTCAGCGCCATGTGCGTCTGGCGACCGTGCAGTCGCCCGAGGGCCAGACCTTGCTGGCATGGGCCGGTTTGCCGCTGGACGAGTTCGACACCATGGCGGTGATCCGCGACCGCAACTATTGGGAACGATCAGATGCATTCCTTGAAGTGGTCGGGCAACTGCCAGTGCGCTGGCAGCCGTTGAAACTGCTGCGGATCTTCCCGCGTCGTCTGCGCGACTGGGCTTACGATCGCATCGCGCTGAATCGGTATCGGCTGTTCGGCAAGTACGACACTTGCCTGCTGCCGACTGCGGATCACGAAAGCCGTTTTCTAAAGGCCCACGGCTGACCCGATCAGTTGCAGCGGCGTCATCTTCGTCACCATCATCAGCACGATGACAAACATTCCGGCGAACCCGGCGACGCCCATCCAGAACCACCAGCGGTACGTGCTCGCGTAGCGATCATCCAGAGGCAGGCTACCTTCGCCCGCGCTCAGCGCCATGCTCTGCAAACGCTTCTGCAATACCAGCACCGGCAGCCACAACGCGCCGACACAGAAGAAAATGATCAGCGAAGTCAGCAGCCATTCGGTGCTCATCGAAAGCCCCGAGAGCCGCATCAGCAGATAGCCGGTAATGACCTGCACAAACCCGGCCGGCGTGGTGATCCACGTATCAAAGCGCACCACCATTCGTGCAACATGGGCGATCACTTGCGGGTTGCCGCTGCGGCTGGCGGCGATGAGGTAGAGGTAGGAACCCATGCCGAAACCAAAGAGGAAAATCGCCGCAATGACGTGCAGGTACTTCAAACAAAGATAGAGCATCTCAACGCTGCCCTTCGGCGAACTGAACCGACAGGCTCAGATTGGCCGGATCGTTGATCGCCGCCAGATATTCATCGACGCTGATTTCGCCAACACACGGCCGCGCGCCGGGCTGCGGTACATAACCCCGAGCCATTTTGCTAGCGAGAGCGACGGCGGCGCAGCTGGGGATTTCCGGGCCTTTGTCAGTCAGTGCGGTGAGTTGCGCGGTCATGCTCAGTGGCTGGTCGTCAACCCCGATGCCTTGAACATCGATGTACATCGCGCTTTTGCCGTCACCGAAGCGTTCGAACCACGTGCCCAGTCGATGCAGACGCGCCGCCCAGCGCACATGATCGCGCACCAGACCGAAGCGCAAGGCTTGCGCGAGCAAGGCATTGGCGACGCCGCCGAGCTTCAGGCCGGCGCCAGCCTTGAAGCGCAGCGTCTGTGCGCCATAGCGGCGTGCGAAAATATCCATGTCCGGCACATCGACATTGGCCAGCACCCGCGTGCCCAGTTGCGGCATGCTGCGCAGGGTCAGGTCGAGCCAGCCCAGTACTTCGTGAGCCTGGCCATTCTTCAACTGTTTGATCGGTTTGCCTGCGTAGGCGAGCACGCCTTCGACCGTGGACAGCCCCGGCATTTTTGCCGAGGAAGAAATGCCATGCTCGATCGAGTCGATTCGCGCAAAACGCGAGCGCTGCTGATCGATGATTGCCGAAGATAAGGTCGGCACGGAGCTGCAACCGCTGAGCACCGCTACGCCGGCTTCCCTGGCGCGGGCGTTGAGTACATCAATGCCGTTGACGAAGGTGCGGCAGTCAGCCAGATCGCAATAATTGACCCCGGCGCCGATGCAGCTTTCAGCCACTGCGTAGGATTGCCCCTGAAACGGCCCGCCGGTGTGCACCACCAACTGGATATTGAGCTCGCGCAGCGCCGCCTGAAAATCTGCGCCCATTGCATCGCCGCACCAGCCTTCGCACGGGCGGCCCGACTGCGCTTGCAGCTCGTCAACCTTGCGCTGCAACTTGCGCGCATCGCGGCCCGACAGCAGCAGCTCAATCTCTGGCATCTGCGCCAGATGCCGACAGACGATGCTGCCGAAATTGCCGTAACCACCGACGACCATCACCCTGAATGCCATTGCCCTGTCCCTGTTCCAGCCCAAACGTGTGGCGCTGAGGATATAGGCCGCAGCGGCAATCAGACATCTATTTTGCAACCGGGTACCACTGCGTCCGCTTGTCCCGGGCAAAAAGAATGAACCCAACGCCCCGCTTGTCGCCTAACGCACAGACCATCAGGAGGTAAGCCTATGCAAATCGAAACCGTGTGGATCGTATTGGCGGTCATTCTCGTGCTGATCGAGCTTTGGGCCATCAACCGGGTGCGTAAAAGCGAGGGGAAATCGAGCAATAAAGGCGTGTGGATCGTGCTGATCGTGTTTGTGCCGCTGTTCGGTCTGATCGCCTGGGCACTGGCGGGGCCCAAGCATGTCGGTCGCATTTCGCCTTCCCAGGCGAACCGGTGAACCAGAGATGCAGGCCCGTCTCAGCATCACCACAGCCCGGCTTATGCCGGGCTTGTTATATGCAATGTCTGTTGCGCGGAGATCTTGCAGGCTGCACGAAAGCATTGTGCCTGCTTCGATGCCAGCCCTTGATTTAGAAGGGTTGTGCTTGATCGGCGAGTTGGCATGAGTCCTGCGATAGCCTCTTCCTGAATACACAGCAGCGTGAAAAAAAGAACGCTGTGTTCAATCCGTGAAAAGCAGAGGCCTTAAAAAAATGAATGCCATCGACCTTCTCAAAGCCGACCATGAAAAAGTAAAAGCCATCCTCAGCCAACTGAGTGAGTCCACCGACCGCGCGCTGAAAAAACGCGTCGAGTTGCTGGGCAAACTGGAAATGGAAATCACCATCCACACTCGCCTCGAAGAAGAAATTCTTTACCCTGCCTTCAAGGAAGCCGGCAGCAAGGAAGAAGACATCATGTACTACGAGGCCAAGGAAGAGCACCGCACCGTGGACTCGCTGGTGCTGCCTGATCTGAAAGAAACCGATCCGGGCACGCCGGAATTTGCCGGTCGGGTCAAAGTGGTCAAGGAGCTGCTGGAGCACCACATCGAAGAGGAAGAAGAGGAAATGTTCCCGAAAGCGCAGAAGCTTCTGGGCAAAGCCAAGCTCGAGGAACTGGGCGCGCAAATGGAAGCCTTGAAGGCGAGCCACAAAAAGGAAATGGCGGCTAACAAGATCGCCGCGTGAAGCGCTGAAGACACCGAAGCCCGACAGCGATGCCGGGCTTTTTTGTGCACCGAAAATGGATCTCGCTCCCACACTGGATTGGCGGGTGTTCGGCAATTCTGAGCAAACCACGAAACCTGTGGGAGTGAGCTTGCTCACGAAGGTGTCAGGTCAGCCAGATCATCTATGACTGACACTCCGCTTTCGCGAGCAAGCCCGCTCCCACACTGGATTTGGGGGTGTTCAGGAATTTTTGAGCAACCACGAAAAATGTGGGAGTGGGCTTGCTCACGAAGGCGTCAGGTCAGCCAGATCATCTATGACTGACACTCCGCTTTCGCGAGCAAGCCCGCTCCCACACTGGATTTGCGAGTGTTCAGGAATTTTTGAGCGACCACGAAAAATGTGGGAGTGGGCTTGCTCACGAAGGCGTCAGGTCAGCCAGATCATCTATGACTGACACTCCGCTTTCGCGAGCAAGCCCGCTCCCACACTGGATTTGCGGGCGTTCAGGAATTTCCGGGCAAGCCACGAAACCAGTGGGAGTGAGCTTGCTCACGAAGGCGTCAGGTCAATCAGATCATCTATGACTGACACTCCGCTTTCGCGAGCAAGCCCGCTCCCACACTGGATTTGCGGGCGTTCAGGAATTTCCGGGCAAGCCAGGAAACCTGTGGGAGTGAGCTTGCTCACGAAGGCGTCAGGTCAGCCAGATCATCTATGACTGACACTCCGCTTTCGCGAGCAAGCCCGCTCCCACACTGGATTTGCGGGCGTCCAGGAATTTCCAGGCAAGCCAGGAAACCTGTGGGAGTGGGCTTGCTCACGAAGGCGTCAGGTCAGCCAGATCATCTATGACTGACACTCCGCTTTCGCGAGCAAGCCCGCTCCCACACTGGATTTGCGGGCGTTCAGGAATTTCCGGGCAAGCCAGGAAACCTGTGGGAGTGGGCTTGCTCACGAAGGCGTCAGGTCAGCCAGATCATCTATGACTGACACTCCGCTTTCGCAAGCAGGCTCACTCCTACACTGGATTCGCGAGCGTTCAGGAATTTGCGGGCAAGCCACAAAACTTGTGGGAGTGAGCTTGCTCACGAAGGCGTCAGGTCAGCCAGATCATCTATGACTGACACTCCGCTTTCGCGAGCAAGCCCGCTCCCACACTGGATTTGCGGGCGTTCAGGAATTTCCGGGCAAGCCACGAAACCAGTGGGAGTGGGCTTGCTCACGAAGGCGGCGGGACTGCCGGTTCGTCATTACCTGACACTCCGACTTCGCGAGCAGGCTCGCTCCCACATTGGATTTGTGGTGTTCGGGATTTTCTGAGCGAACCATGAACCCTGTGGGAGTGGGCTTGCTCACGAAGGCGTCGGGTCAGCCAGATCATCTATGACTGACACTCCGCTTTCGCGAGCAGGCTCACTCCTACAGGGATGGTGGTGCCACTGGATGCTGGCTTTGGTCAAACCGCCCACGGTGGCGCCGGATCGAACTTCGCTTCAATCCATTCCTTGAACGCCACCACCGCCGCCGGCGGGAACCGCGACGACGGCCGGACCAGATAGACACCGCCCGCCGAATCCAGATGCCAGTCGGGCAGTACCTGGATCAACCGCCCTGCCGCCAGATCGCGGCTCATCAGCCAGTCGCCGGCGCCGAGTATGCCGGCGTCGGCGCGGGCGGCGGCGAGCAGCGATTCGCTGTCGCTGGCGGTCAGGTTGCCGTGTGGCGTAATGGTCTGCACCTCATCGCCGCGATGCAGGCGCCACAACGGAAAAGACGCCAGCCCGCTGAAGCGCAGGCAATTGTGCTGCAGCAGGTCTTGCGGGGTTTGCGGCATGCCGTGCGCCTCGATGTAGGCCGGCGATGCGCAGAGAATCCGTCGATGGTCGCTGAGCTTTTTTGCGATCAACCGATTATCGTCAAGCTCACCGATGCGGATAGCCGCGTCGAAACCCTGCTCGATGATGTCGACGAGGCCTTCGCTGTAATCGGCGACCAACGAAACGTGGGGATGAGCCCTGAGAAACTCCGGCAGCAGCGGCCCCAGCCATAACCGCCCCATCGCCGCCGGCAAGGCCAGACGCAAGGTGCCGCGCACTTCGCTGGCGCCCTGTACCGCTTGTTGTTGCGCCTCGTTCATCAGCTCAACGGCTGCGCGCAAGCGCTGTTCGAGCTGGAGCCCTGTCTCAGTGATACGCACGTGTCGCGTCGAGCGCTCGACCAGCCGCACGCCCAGTCGTTTTTCCATCGCCGCAAGGCGTTTCGAAACGATGGTCGGATGGCGCTGCAGCAAGCGCCCCGCCGCGACAAACGAGCCCTGCGCGGCGACGGCGAGGAAGGCAGCGATCTCATCGCTGTGCGGGTTGCTCAGAACATCCAGATTCATGGTTTTAGAATGATCGCCCCTGATGATCGCCCCGATTCGAGATCGGCGTGCGCTTGTGCCGCGTCGGCCAGTGCATAGCGCGCGCGGATCTGCGGCGTGATGATACCGGCGGCAACAGCGGCCAGCACGTCTTGCGCACGTTCCTGATATTCCGCAGTTGTCGCGGTATGTGCGGCCAGCGACGGACGGGTCAGGAACAGCGAACCCTTGGCGTTCAGCGTGGCGATTTCCACCGCTGCCGGCGCGCCGGTCTGCGCGCCGAACGACACCATCAATCCGCGTGGGCGCAAGCTGTCCAGCGAGGCCTGAAAAGACACCCGGCCAATCGGGTCATACACCACGTCGACCTTGCGCCCCTCGGTGATACGCAACACGTCGGCGGCAAGTGTCTCGGCATCGAACACCAGCACTTCGTCGCAGCCCGAAGCGCGCGCCTTGTCGACGCTGGCCTGTTTCGACACCACACCGATCACCGTCGCGCCAAGGTGTTTGGCCCACGGCACCATGATTTCCCCCAGACCACCCGCGACGCCATAAAGCAGCATGGTCGTGCCCGGCCCGACCGGATAAGTCGCCTTCAGCAGGTACTGCGCGGTGATGCCTTTGAACAGCACCGCCGCTGCATCTTCGAACGGCAGCTCATCGGGTATTTTTACCAAGCGCTCTGCCGGAAACAGCCGCGCCGAGGCGTAACCGCCCAACGGGCCAGTGGCATAAGCGACCCGATCGCCGACGCGGACATTGCTCACGCCGACACCGACAGCGGCCACCCGACCGGCGCCCTCAAGCCCCAGCCCTGAAGGCAACGCTACCGGCACCGCCCCTTTGCGCTGGGAGACATCGAGGTAATTGACGCCAACCGCGGCTTGCTCTAGCCAGACCTCGCCGGGCCCAGGGTTTTGCTCGCTGACAGTCTGCAATTGCAGGACGTCCGGAGCGCCTGTTTCGGTGAAGCGGATTGCGTTGGCCATGGTCATCTCCATTCATTCGTTAACCGTTGAGCTCAGTCTGAAAGCTCAGCCTTCAACGAACAAGCCAGCCTGAATGCAGTTCATTGCTGCATTTTATGCAGCTATGGGTACAAAAAAAGAGCGGCACGTGCTGCCACTCCCTTTGAAAAATCAATCGAACGCGCCGTTGAGCACCTCGTAGATCAGCCCGGTGGCCAGCGCAACGAGAATCAGATCGGTGCCCACCTGTTGCCATTCGTAGCCGTCATAGTGCGGCAAATGGCCCAGCAGACGCCCGTCCAGCTTCTTGGCGATGCCCGGTGGCAGCGGTTTGCCCCGTGCCAGATTCTTTTGAATACCCGGCGGCAGCGGCGGCCCCGGATTCCAGTATTCGCCGTGATAGCCGCCGATGATGCCGAGAATATTGCCGCGATCAACGCTCGGACCACCGCCGCGATTGCCAGAGGATGGCTCGCCTTTGTTGCCATTACCCTGGCCACCCCCACCCTGTTTGCCGTGATCCTGCATGTTCTGCGGTTTGCCCTTGCCGTTGCCCTGGCCTCCCTGACCACCCTGGCCCTTGCCATTGCCGGGGTCGGCCAGCGCCGTCGTGCTGCCAACCACCAGCGCGAGGCAGGACAGCGCGGCAACCAATCTGCGAAGTTTTCTCATGGGCGGTTCCTCAGGTGTGCCGGGCTCTTGAGTCGAGCATTGTGCTCAGCTTAGTGGATTTCCCCTTGCTGACCACTCGGCCTTGCGTCAGGATTCCCACCCTCTCCACCCCTGATCGAAAACTCATGAATCGCCAAAAGAAGCTGCAGCAGTTATTCAAGGAAAAGGCCAAAAAGGCCAACGCCAAACTGGCGCCGAAAAAGCCCAAATACATCTGCAAGGCCGATCGCCTGAAGCTGGAAGCCGAAGCGGCGCAGGCGTCGGCCGAGAACACCGAAAGCTGATTCAGGCCGTCTCCCGCGACGTCAACCAGGTCATCAGCGCCGCCAGCACCAGCAATGCCGCGCTGGCGAAAAAGGTCAGCCGATATCCGCTGCCGTCGAACAGCAGACCACCGACGGTAGAGCCCGAAGCGATCGACAACTGCACCACCGCCACCATCAGCCCACCGCCCGCTTCGGCATCGTCGGGCAGCGTGCGCGCCAGCCACGACCACCAGCCTACCGGCGCCGCCGTGGCGATCAATCCCCACAAGCCCAGCAACACGAACGTCGCGACCAGCGAGCTGCCCAGCCCGATCAGCGCCACAGCGATCATCGCCATCAGCAGCGCAATGGCGATCACCACCCTGTACAGGCCAGCCTTGAGCACCGAGCCGATGACGGCGGTGCCGATAAATCCGGCCACGCCAATCACCAGCAGAATCATCGACAACACTGAAACGTCGACCCGCGTCACGGTTTCCAGAAACGGTCGCAGGTAAGTGAACAGCACAAACTGGCCCATGAAGAACAGGCCGGCGCCGAGCATGCCGAATGCCACCCGGCGGCTTTTCAACAACGCAAAGACATTGCCTGCGCTCACCTTGCGCGGCGCGGCGGGGAGCGCCGGCAAACTGATCCATTGCCAGAGCAGCGCAATCAGCGCGACCGGTATTAGACAGAAAAACGCCCCCCGCCAGCCAATCACGCTGCCCAGATAACTGCCCAACGGCGCCGCCACGACGGTCGCCAGCGCGTTGCCGCTGTTAAAAATGGCCAGCGCCTTGGGCACGCTGGCCGATGGCACCAGACGCATGGCCAGTGCCGCCGACATCGACCAGAAACCGCCGATCACCACGCCGATCAGCCCGCGGCCGATCATGTACACCGTGTAGTTGGGCGCCAGACCGACCACCAGACCGGAGGCGCACATCAGTGCCGTCAACAGCAGCAACAAGGTCTTGCGGTCCATCGAACCGGCGAGTCTGGCGATCGTCAGGCTGGTCAGCACGGCGAAGGCGCCCGAAATGGCGATGCCGTAACCGGCCAGGCCTTCGCTGATGTGCAGGTCCGTGGCCATCGGCGTGAGCAGACTGACCGGCATGAATTCGGAAGCGATCAGCGCGAAGACACACAAGGTCATCGCGAATACACCGCTCCAGTACGCCGGTTGCTCGCCGGTTGTGGACTCGCCCATGGATTGGGCTGTCGGGTTATCAATTACTTGGGCCGTCATGAAAAACCTGCTTTGGAGACGATTTGATCGAAGCGTTTGTGCCTCGTTGCTCAGGCTGTAAAGCTTGACGGATTGCGAATAACTTGATTAGTAGCGGTAATCTTCATGTGCTTTTGAGAAAAATTCAGCAATGAGCAACGGCAAAGTCAACGATCTCCAGGCCTTTTTGGCCGTGGCGCAGGAGCAGAGCTTCACCAAAGCCGCCGCTCGCCTCGGCGTCACGCCCTCCGCGCTGAGCCATACCGTTCGCGCGCTGGAGCAGCGTCTGGGTATTCGCTTGCTCGCCCGCACCACGCGCAACGTTTCGCCGACCGAAGCGGGTGAGCGCTTGGTGCGTTCGATTGCACCGCTGTTCGAGCAGATCAACGCCGAGCTTGAAGCCCTCGGTGAACTGCGCGACAAGCCCAGCGGCACGATCCGGATTTCCTGCACGGACGATCAGATCGAGTTGTGCATCCGGCCGAAGCTTGCGCAGTTTTTGCGGGACTATCCGGACATCACGTTAGAGTTTTATGTCGATTACGGCTTCACCAACGTGGTCAAGGAACGCTTCGACGCCGGCATTCGACTAGGCGAATCGATCAGCAAAGACATGATCGCCGTGCGCATCGGCCCGGACTGGCGCCTGGCGGTGGTCGCCTCACCCGACTACTTCGCTCGCCATCCGGCACCGGCCACGCCCCACCAGTTGACGGAGCACAGGTGCATCAACATCCGCCACCAACCAGCTGGCGCGATTTACGCCTGGGAATTCGCGCACAAGGGTCAGGACTTCAGCGTGAAGGTCGACGGGCAACTGGTGTTCAACAGCATCATGCATGTGCTCAATGCCGCCGTAGATGGCATCGGCGTAGCGTACGTGCCCGAGCAATTGGTCGCGCCGTATCTGGCGGACGGGCGACTGGTGGAGGTGTTGAGTGACTGGTGCCCAACGTTCCAGGGCTATCATTTGTATTACCCGAACAGACGCCAGGGCTCGGCGGCGTTCGCGGCGTTTGTCGAAGCGCTGAAATACAACCGCTGACAAACGCAACTCTTCAATCAAACTCAAAACCCTGTGGGAGCGGGCTTGCTCGCGAAGGCGCCAGATCAGATACATCTACATTGAATGACACACCGCTTTCGCGAGCAAGCTCGCTCCCACAATGGTCCGGTGCAAGGCCACAATCTTCAGCGCAACCCAAATCCCTGTGGGAGCGGGCTTGCCCGCGAAGGCGTCGGCACATTCAACATCTGCATTGCCTGAACCACCGCTTTCGCGAGCAAGCTCGCTCCCACAATGATCCGGGGCACACCAACAATCTCCATCCCAACCAAAATCCCTGTGGGAGCGAGCCTGCTCGCGAAGGCGCCAGCACATTCAACATCTGCATCGCCTGACACACCGCTTTCGCGAGCAGGCTCGCTCCCATAATGGTCCGGGGCAAGGTCACAATCTTCAGCGCAACCAAAATCCCTGTGGGAGCGAGCCTGCTCGCGAAGGCGTCAGCACATTCAACATCTGCATTGCCTGACACACCGCTTTCGCGAGCAAGCTCGCTCCCACAATGATCCGGGGCACACCAACGATCTCCATCCCAACAAAAATCCCTGTGGGAGCGAGCCTGCTCGCGAAGGCGCCAGCACATTCAACATCTGCATGGCCTGAACCACCGCTTTCGCGAGCAAGCTCACTCCACAATGATCCGGGGCACACCAACGATCTCCATCCCAGGCAAAATCCCTGTGGGAGCGAGCCTGCTCGCGAAGGCGCCAGCACATTCAACATCTGCATTGCCTGACACACCGCTTTCGCGAGCAAGCTCGCTCCCACAATGATCCGGGGCACACCAACGATCTCCATCCCAGGCAAAATCCCTGTGGGAGCGAGCCTGCTCGCGAAGGCGCCAGCACATTCAACATCTGCATCGCCTGAACTACCGCTTTCGCGAGCAGGCTCCCCCCCACAATGATCCGGGGCACACCAAAAATCTCCATCCCAACCAAAATCCCTGTGGGAGCGGGCTTGCTCGCGAAGGCGTTGGCACATTCAACATCACCATCGCCTGAACCACCGCTTTCGCGAGCAAGCTCGCTCCCACAATGATTCGGGGCATACCAACGATCTCCATCCCAGACAAAATCCCTGTAGGAGCGGGCTTGCCCGCGAAGGCGTCAGTACATTCAACATCTGCATCGCCTGAACCACCGCTTTCGCGAGCAGGCTCGCTCCCACAATGATCCGGGGCACACCAACAATCTTCATCCCAGACACAATTCCTGTGGGAGCGGGCTTGCTCGCGAAGGCGCCGGCACATTCAACACCTGCATTACCTGAACCACCGCTTTCGCGAGCAAGCTCGCTCCCACAATGATCCGGGGGCACGCCAATGATCTCCATCCCAACCAAAATCCTGTGGGTCTGCATATGAATTAGCGGGCAAAAAACCATCTGAATTTTCCCGCCAATCTGCCCCCTAAAATTGTGGGCGGTCGATACACGTCCGCCGATGCAAGGAGGGTCAGCATGCATGTCGGATAATCAAACGCCTTCGCCGCGCGACACACAGGAATCCACCAAAACACTATTGAGCCGTTTGCTCATGGCACGCGGGCCTGGCGGTCAGGAAGACGAAGTTCGGGCGATCTGCCTGGAAGAACTGCGGCGCCATTGTGACGAGGTCTGGACTGATCGGGCCGGCAATGTCATCGGCCTGCTCAAGGGCCGCGAACCCGATCCGGACGGCAAGCACGCCGTGCGCATCATGGGCCACATGGATGAAATCGCCATGCTGGTCAAACGCGTCGAGCCGGACGGCACGTTGCGGGTGGTGGCGTTGGGTGGGGCGAATCCGGTCAACTTTGGTGCCTGCCCGGTGGATATTCTCGGCGACGCGCAAACCCTGCCGGGCGTTCTCTCGTTCGGTTCGATGCACGCCACCACAGGCTCGCCGCAGGGCAAGGATGTGATGAGCGGCGCGGTGGAATGGAAAGACGTGCACATCATCACCCGCCATGATCAGCAGACCCTGCAAGGCATGGGCGTGCGTCCGGGGACGCGGCTTGTGCTCAGCCAGCACTGGCGCACGCCGTTCCGGGTAGGTGATGCCACCGCCGCGCATTTTCTCGATGACCGCGCGCCTGTGGTCGCCATGCTCCAGGCCGCGGAGCAACTCCAGCGCAGCCGGACCGAATTGGCGCACGACACCTACTTCGTCTTCACCACCCTCGAGGAAGAAAGCAACGCCGGCGCAATGTACGCAGCCGCGCACTTGCCTGGCGATACCACAATCGCCGTGGAAGTCGGCCCGGTGATGAGCGAATACGCAACGCGATTGAGCGTCGATCCGATCATCGATACTGGCGATCAGAAAGGCTATTACTCGCGCGGCGTGGTCATGGCGTTGGCCGACGCAGCCAAGCGCTGCGGCTTCGATCCACAGTTCGCCCTGCTGGTGGATTTTGCTTCCGATGCCAGCGCGGTGATGAGTTCAGGCATCAGCGCCCAGGCCGGATGCATCGCGATCCCTACCGAGAATACCCATGGGTTTGAACTGGTCGTGGATGGCGCGATTGAAGCGTGCGCGCAGACGTTGGTCGAATATTTGAAAGGCCTGCAGAATGAGGTATCGACCTGACCCGCAGTCCAATAAAAAGGGAGGCCCATTGCAGGCCTCCCTTGTTTTTCACCATCAAGAAGTACCCAACCCCTGTGACAAATCGGAAGACGAAGGCCGCGCCGTTTCCGGCTTGGTCTCCACTTCGGTTTGTTCAGTGGTTCGAGTCACCGTGTCGCGCACGGCTTCGTACCCTTCTTGAGCTTTCTGCTTGGCTTTATCCACCATGCCTGCGCTGGTGCGCCCCATGTAGCGCTGTTCAGTAGACGTAGTCGGCAACGCCGCGCCGAGCAATGCACCGAGTGCGACCCCGGCGGCAGCCACCATCAGCGGTTGCTCCTTGAGCATGTGGCTGAATTGCTGGCCAAGCACTTGCGAATTACGCGACAGTCGATCACTGGCGTCGTGCATCGCATGGCTTAGATTTTCCTTCGCTGCACCGACGTTTTCCCCGAGGTGGCTGGCCTTGCCTTTCAGTGCCTCATAACCACCCTTCAGCGAGTCAGTGGTCGAGTGCAAATGCGCGCGGGCACTGTCGATGCCGTCGGCCAAGCCGTCCGCCCACTCGCCAGCCTTGTCCTGATCCGGACCGCTGCGATAGGTTGGTTGCGGCACGGGCGGGCGATTCTGGCTCATCATCAGCCAGAGCAGCCCCACGGAAGTCAGCACCGCCGGCACCGGGTTATTGCGCACGCTGGTGCCCAGATTGGTGAAGAACGTCGAGCCGTTGCTCTGCATCATTCCCCAGGCCTGATCGATCATCTGCCCGGGGGTGAATTTGCTTTCCAGTTGATCGACGATATTGCCGATGCTCGCGCGTTGCGCATCGATTTCGCGCTCGATCTGCTCCGGGCTTTTTTCCGCTTCGATATCCAGTTCGCTTTTCATGAGACTTTCCTCCGCAGCGCTTCCTGATCCTTGTTCAAGGCGTCGAGGGTGCGATCAGGTTTGAAGTGAGACGGCTCGAATTGTTTTTTCCCGGATTGCAGCATGACGAAACCAATGACCATCACCACCACGCCAACGATCAACGCGGCCAGCCATGGCGCCATGAACATGCTCAGGCCATAGACCGCCGACATCAGCAGAATGATGAAGCCGGCGAGGAACACGATTGCGCCACCGGCCACCGCGCCGATGCCAGCTTTGAGCGTGCTGAGGCTGTTCTGCAGTTCGGCTTTGGCCAGCGCCAGTTCCTTGGTGAACAACGCCGGGACTTCGCGCGACAGTTGTCGCAGCAGACCGACCACCGAAGCGTCATCCGTTTGGCCGAGGGGCCTTGCCCCGCTCAGATCAGATTCATCTCTGTTCATCACAGTTCTCCTTTGGCGTCGGGTGCGTGCGGTACGGAAGCCGCGGCAAAATCTGAGGGGTGATCGCTGTCACTCGGCGAGGTCGGGGTGATGCCGGTGGCCAGTCCCGGATTGGCGTGGGCCGATGACGGCACTGACGATTCATAGGGTCGCTGCGCACCGTAATCGGCTGGCGGTGGCGTCGATGTCGTTCCCGCCGCCGGATCGTGTTCGGCGCTGACCGTCGCCGCAGCCGCCGTGCCCGCCTTGAGAAACCGCGACAGTCCGAAACCGATAGCAATGCTGCCGGCGATGAATAGCCCCGGATTGCTGCGCGCCAGATCGGCGGCATCGTGCAGCAACTGCTCGGCGCTCTTGCCGCGCAGATTGCCCGCCAGCCCGGTCATGGAGTCCGCCATATCCGTCAGGTAGTCGGACATGCCCAGCGTGTCCTTGTCCTGCAACTCCGAGACGAAGCTCTTTGCGCCTTGGGCCAGTGCTTCTATCTGTTCGGCCGCGGTGTCACGGTACTGTCCGAATTGCGCGTCAGCCTGTTGCCGCGCGCCGCCAATTGCTTCATTGACGTCGTCCTTCAAATGTTCAAAACCCTGTCCAGGCTTGCTGTTCGGATCACCTGATTCAAAGCCTGCCCTGCTGTCTTGAGTATTCATGTGGCCCCTCGCGTTCTGACTTGAAAACGGAAAATCGGAGCTACACGGCAACATTGCCTCGAGCCCCCACATAGAAGATGACGAAGCACCTTGCGCGAGAGTTCAAAGAGGTTGATGAGCGTGCCGTGTCAGGTCTGGATCAGCGACGAAAGGTTGCGCTTGGCACGATTACGTTGAGCTTCTGCGCCTGGCTGCGGTCAAGACAAGCACAAGCATTTATCTGCAACACGACGCTGAAACCCGCAACAACGCCGATAGATGGCAGAATCTCCACACCCTGATCACTTCGGAGACCGCAATGCTTCGCCTGTTTGAAGAAAGGCTCGACCCCTTCCCGCCCGACGAGGCGCCGCCACCGCCAGTCGGTCTGATGCGTTTCTTGTGGGCCTGCACCCGGGGCGCGCGCGGTTACATCCTCGCCTTTGCCCTGCTCAGCGCCAGCGTGTCGATCTATGAGGCGTGGTTGTTTTCCTTCCTCGGGCAAGTGGTGGATCTGCTCTCGACCTGGCAATCCGGCGGCGCCGCCGGTGATGAGGAAAGCCGCGTGTTGTGGGGCATCGGCATCGTGCTGGTAGTCAGCATTGGTCTGGTGGCGCTACGCACGATGGTTCAGCACCAGATCCTCGCGATCAATCTGCCGCTGCGCCTGCGCTGGGACTTTCACCGATTGATGCTGCGGCAAAGCCTGTCGTTCTTCTCCGACGAGTTTTCCGGACGCGTCACAACCAAGGTTATGCAGACCGCGTTGTCGGTCCGCGAAGTGCTGTTCACCCTGATCGAAATCCTCCCCGGCATCGGCGTGTATTTCATCGCGATCATTGCGCTGGCGGGTGGCTTTGCGTTGAAGCTGATGCTGCCGTTTCTGGCGTGGATCGTTTTGTTCGGGCTGGCGATGGTGTATTTCGTCCCGCGTCTGGGCAAGGTCGGCCAGGAACAGGCCGATGCACGCTCGTCGATGACCGGGCGGATTGCCGACGCCTACACCAACATCACCACAGTCAAACTGTTCTCGCACTCCAAGCGTGAAGCGCACTTTGCCCGCGCGGCGATGGAAGATTTCAAGCTCACCGGCTTCCGCCAGATGCGTTTGGTGAGCCAGTTCGAAATCGTCAATCAGGCGCTGGTGGTCGCGTTGATTCTCGGTGCCGGTGGTTACGCGTTGTGGCTGTGGCATCAGGGCGAAGTCGGCACCGGCGCCGTCGCGGCGATCACCGCCATGGCGTTGCGCATCAATGGCATGTCGCACTGGATCATGTGGCAGATGACTTCGCTGTTCGAAAACATCGGCACCGTCCAGGACGGCATGGCCACCCTGACCAGCGGCCCGAAAGTCCAGGACGCACCGGATGCCAAAGTGCTGGAGCCTGCCGGCGGCGAAGTGGTTTTCGACAATGTCAGCTTCAACTACAACGGCGAACGCCAAGTGCTCGACGGCTTGACCCTGCACATTCGTCCCGGCGAGAAAATCGGTCTGGTCGGCCGCTCCGGTGCTGGCAAGTCGACCCTGATCAACCTGCTGCTGCGCTTCTATGACGTTGATCGCGGCGAGATCCGCATCGATGGGCAGAACATCGCCGAGGTGACTCAGGACAGCCTGCGCAGCGTGATCGGCATGGTCACCCAGGACACCTCGCTGCTGCACCGCTCGATCCGCGACAACATCGCCTACGGTCGCCCGGACGCCACCGATGAAGACATCCACCGCGCGGCAGTGAACGCCCAGGCTGATGGGTTCATCAGCCAGTTGAGCGACAAGCAGGGCCACAGCGGTTACGACACGCTCGTCGGCGAACGCGGTATCAAGCTCTCCGGAGGCCAGCGCCAACGCATCGCCATCGCCCGGGTGATGCTGAAGAACGCACCGATCCTGTTGCTCGACGAAGCCACCAGCGCACTGGATTCCGAGGTTGAAGTCGCGATCCAGGAAAGCCTCGATGAAATGATGCAGGGCAAAACCGTGATCGCCATCGCCCACCGCTTGTCGACCATTGCAGCGATGGACCGGCTGATCGTCATGGACGAAGGCCGCATCATCGAGCAAGGGACGCACGCGCAACTGTTGGAGAAGAACGGTACCTATGCGCGTCTGTGGCAGCACCAGAGCGGCGGGTTCCTCGGTGAAGATCGCGGTTTGGTTGAGGTGATGGAGGAGTGATCAGGCCGGAGGGCCGGGGCCGGCTCTCCATCGATTGGCCTAGATGGTGACGGGGCTTTCGGCATCAATCGGAAGCTTTACGCGAAACACCGTTCCGCCGTCCAGATCAGAGCTGACCTCGATCGAGCCGGCATGTGAGGCGACGATTTCCGAAGCGATAAACAGGCCCAGACCCAGCCCGGCAACGGGCCCGTGATCAACCACGGAGCGCTGCGAGAAGCGCCCCATAGGGTTGAAGATGAACGGCAATACATCCTCCGGAATCGGCTCGCCGCCGTTGTGCACCATGAACACCGCGCAATCCGCCCGAGCTTCCAGTTCAACCGTAACCGGAAACTGATTGTCGCCGTGGGTCACCGCATTGCTGATGATGTTGGAAAAGACCTGTTCCATCCTGGCGCCATCGAACGCTCCCATCACCGCCTCCTTCGCATCGAACCGCACGTTGGCCTGCGGATGAAAGGCGCGGATTTCCTCGATCACCCGCTCGCACACAGGGCTGAGATCGATCAGGGATTTTTTCACCGGAATCCCCGGCCCCATCTGGCAGCGCGTCAGATCCAGCAGGTCGCCCACGATCTGGCTGGCGCGCTGCACGCTGGCGTAGATCTGCCTGGCCACTTTGCTGGTGCGCGGGTCGGTAGCTTCGGAACGACGCAACATATCCGCACCGAGCAGAATCGCCCCCAGCGGCGTGCGCAAGTCATGGCCGAGAATCCCTAGAAACACGTTGCGCGACGCCTCGACGGCGCGCGAGTAGCTGGCAATCGACTCGGCCAGCGCCTGATCGATGGCTTCGTGAAAGCGTGTCATGTCGTCGACATTCACCGATTTGCCATCCTTGACCTGACGCAGCCACTGGCTCAGCACACTGGTGCGAAGCGCGCGGTATTCCGACACCATCTGGTCGATGGTAAAACCGGCCATCAGCCCCGTCACCGCGTGGGTTTCCGCAGCTGTTTCTTCATCGTCGCGCGGCGCCTGGCCCTGGGCTTTGGCGATTTGTTCGCTCATGGTCTGCTTGGTCCGCAGATCGATGACGATGGCGCGCAACATCTGCTCGGCGTGATCGCGCAGCGCGACGTTATCGAGCTCCACCCCGGGCGTCTCGATGGTGCGGGCGAAATCTTCCCAGGCCTGCAGGATCGGCTCTAGGTTTTCGAGAATGAAATCTGGCAGGCGCATGGCTGTAGTCCGCAGGGGAAATCCATCAACGCCAGCAATTGAGCCGGCGCAGATTTCGGAAAGGGGAATTCAGGAGTACAGAAGGTACGGCTGACCTCGTGCAGCCTACCATCATTGCAGTGGTTCAACGCGGGGGGAAAATCGGCAGCAGCCGCTTGTGACGAAAGCTATCAGAACACTCAACTCCCTGTGCTTGAGCTGCTGCCCGCAACGCTCAAGTCGCCCCCCGGAAAAGCACCACCCTCAATGTGATACACGCTCGGCTCTGCGGAAAAATAATTCTCCAGCCTCAGCATGAAGCGCTGGTGGTCCTCGCTTTCTTCAAACCCCGGCGAGTGGTCCTCAAGTGACTGCCAGCGCACGATCAAGTTGAATTGCTCGGGGGTTTCAATACCTTGCGCCAGCAAGTGGCCGCCGTATCCCTTGGCGCGGGTGAGCAACGGTTCGACTTCGGCAAATGCGCGTCGGAAGGCCTCAGTCTGTTGTGGGTGAACGGGCAGCACAGCGATCTCGTAAACCATGATGTTTCTCCAAAATCAGTGAGCGGATTCAGACGATGAGCGAAGGCTCGACGGCGATGGCAATTTTTCCCAGCAGACCGTTGTTGGCGCTCTCCAGGCGGGCGTGGGCGAGCGGGATGTCGGCGAGCGAATAGACCGCGCCAACGTGTAGCCGCAGCTGACCGCGATCGACCAATGCGCTCAGTTCATCGAGCTTGCCGCGATTCTGCCGGGTGAAGACGAAGTGGTAGCTGGCGTTTTTGCCCCAAGCCTGAACGAGGTTTTGTGGCTGCGCGATATCGACGATCGAGACCACACGGCCAAGCTGAGCGAGCGCGTCGGCACTGCGAGACAGGGTATCGCCGCCGATGGTGTCGAACACCACATCAACGCCATGCCCGGCGGTTTCGCGCATGATCGCTTCGACGTAATCCTCTTGGGTGTAATCGATCACCACATCAGCGCCCAGGCTGCGGACGAACTCGGCATTGGCCTCGCGAACGGTGGTAAAGACTCTCGCACCCATGGCCTTGGCCACCTGAATCGCCACATGGCCGACCCCGCCGGCGCCGCCGTGGATCAGAATGCTTTCGCCAACGCGGAGCACGGCGCGCACGGTCAGCGCTTCCCAAACCGTACCGCCGACCAGACTCAGACTGGCCGCCTCGAGGTGGCTCAGCGAGGCAGGCTTTCTGGCGATGATGCTTTCGGCTGCGACGTGGTACTCGGCATAACTGCCCTGCCCGTCGAATATCTGCGGGGTGTACCAGACCTCGTCGCCCGGCGCGAAAGCGCTGACGCCCGGGCCGACGGCTTCAACCACGCCCGACACGTCGTGACCGGTAATGGCTGGCAGCGGCACCAGGTCGGGATAGTCACCGCGCCGAACCTGATAATCCAGCGGATTGATGGAAGTAGCGTGCACTCGGACCAGCACTTGGCCCGCTTGCGGAACCGGTTTTGGAACGTCGCTGAGTTCGAACGAATCAGGACCGCCGAAGGATTTCAAAATCATCGCTTTCATGGCAAAACCTCGTATCGATAAAGAGGGATATCGAGAATTCTCGATATCCTGGAGTAAAAAAATTTACAGCTCTTTCCCTATGATCTCTGCAAGCGCGCTGATAGCTGCCTCATTGCGTTTGTAGTAGGTCCATTGACCGATGCGTCGCACTTCAACCAGCCCCACCCGCTGCAACGTGGCCAGATAACTCGACACCGTCGACTGCGACAGGCCGATACCTTCCTGGATGCTGCTGACGCAGACACCTTCGACGAGAACGTCACCCTCATCCTGCGGGGGGAAGTTCTTGACGGGATCCTTCAGGCCTTCAAGGATCTTGAGGCGCGTCGGGTTCGAGAGGGCTTTGAAGATTTCGATCAGTTCCATGCGCCGAGGATATCGAGATTCTTCGATATGTCAATGCGCGATTTTGATCTGATTGGCAGTCTGCGACAGGCGGCATCGGGATTCGCTTCGCCGCCCTGCCCTGCCCTGCCCTGCGGCTCAGCCTTGGGGCGCATCCAGCAACACCCACAACCGCACGATTTTTCCCGCTTTGATTTCTGCCACATCAACGCCACTGACGACTACCGGCCCAGCGCTCGGGCCCGCATGCCAGCGCAGGTAACCCAAGCCATGATGCCCAACCGCCGGCCCCTCGGGAACAAAAGCGAAGTCCGCCCCGAACTGATCCAGCAACGCACCGGCCACCTCTGAAATCGCCGCCCGCCCGATGACGATGCCAGTCGGTTCGTACATCGTCGGTGTGTCTGCAAAAAGCTCCTGCACCGCCGCAATGCGCTTCTGTGCATCGCGCTCGTTGAACACGCGCTGCAGGTTGGCCCGCAGCAAGGCGTCGTAGTTTTCAACCTCACTGATATTTCGCGAATCTGAGCCAGACATTTTTGAATCCTCGATTGCTATGTGAAGCCCAGTTGCCCGGGCTCAGCGGTTAACCATGTTTGACCAGGTTCAAGGCTGGCAGCGGTCCGCCCGGGAACTGCGCAAGCATTCCCTGCTGCACACCGCCCAGGTCGATGCCGTAAAAACCCAGTTGAGTAATCAGCTCTGCAACCCTGGTTTTGCTCGCGGCATCTTCACCGGAATAAAACAGCACACGCTTGCCGCCCTCGGCGGTGGGATCGGTCAGCAGAGCCGCGAGCAAATGGTTGAAGGCCTTGACCACGTGCGCACCGGGCAGCATCTGCGCCACCACTTGCGAAGACGGCTGGCCGCCCAGATCGAACGGCTTGAACAGTGGCGCCTCGATCGGGTTGTTGGTATCAATCACGATGCGCCCGTCCCAAGGCCCGAGATCGCGCACGGCATCGGGGATTTTCGACCAGTTCACCGCCAGAAAGACGATGTCCGCCTGACTCGCCTGCCGAGCAGTTACGGCTTGTGCGAGTGGGCCCAATTCGCTGACAAAGCCAGCAAGACTTTGCGGCCCGCGGCTGTTGGCCAGGCTGACCGGCAGGCCTGCGTTGACGAGCAACCGAGCGATGGCGCCGCCGATGGAACCAGTACCAATGATGCTGATAGTCATGATGCTCTCCTTACGCGGTGAAGCCGCCGTCGACGATTAATTCTGCGCCGGTGACAAACCCTGCCTCTGCACTGGCCAGGTACGCCACCGCGCTGGCAACATCCTTGCCCTCGCCGTAACGGCCCATGGCGATGTTCGGGCGCAGGAAGTCCGCGACCGGCCCGTCCGCCGGGTTCATGTCGCTGTCGGTCGGGCCAGGATGGACGGTGTTCACAGTGATGCCGCGCGGCCCAAGATCGCGCACCAGTCCACGACTGAAACCGGTCAGCGCACCTTTGCTCAGGGTGTAGACGGAGGCCGTAGCGAACGCCGCGTATTGCACCATCGAGCTGCCGATGTGAATGATGCGGCCGCCCTGCCCCATGTGTTTGAGCGCTTGCTGAGTGGCGACGAAGACGCCGGTCACGTTCACCGCAAGGATGCGTTGAAAGTCCTCGAAGGCGATGTCCTCCGGGGCACCGAGCACGCTGATGCCAGCGTTGTTCACCAGGATGTCGATCTTGCCGAAACGCTGTGCAACCTCGGCAATCGCTGCACGTACAGCCTCGGGATTGCCCGCATCGGCCGCCAGCGCCACAGCCTGGCCGCCCGCCGCAACGATTTCCTGCACCACCGCTTCGGCGCGATCTGGCGATGCGTTGTAGGTGATGGCGACGGTGGCGCCATCTGCCGCGAGTCGCTTGGCAATTGCTGCGCCGATGCTGCGTGAGCCACCGGTCACGATGGCGATTTTGCCGGTCAGTGGAAGCGTGGAAGTGTTCATGGTCGAGCCTCTGGGTGGTTGGAGTTGATGAGCCTATGAGACGCCTTTTGATCTTCCACCAGTAGTAGAAGCCACCTAGAATCACTTTCAATCATTCGTTGAAGGTGCGCCGATGGAAACGTTAGGCAATTTGCTCTCATTCGTGCGCAGCGCTGAGGCGGGAAGCTTCTCTGCGGCGGCGCGGCGCTTGGGCCTGACACCCGCGGCGGTCAGTCGCAATGTCGCGCAGCTGGAGGCCAACCTCGGCGTACGCTTGTTCCAGCGCAGCACGCGCAAACTCACACTGACCGAAGCGGGAGAACGCTTTCTGGCCAACGTCGGCTCGGGACTGGAGAGCGTTCAGGCGGCGATCGCCGATGTGGCCGGCAATGCCGGAGAGCCTTCCGGGACTTTACGTCTAAGTGCGGCACCGGGCTTCGCCAAGGATTTTCTGCTGCCGCTGATGCCGGAATTTCTCAAACGTTACCCTTCGGTAACTCCCGAATGGCACGTCGACAATCGCCAGGTCGATCTCATCGCGGACGGGTTTGATGCGGCCATCGGCGGCGGCATCGAACTCGCGCAAGGTGTGGTCGCCAGAGCTATCGCGCCGGCGCATCTGATCCTGGTGGCATCGAAGGCATATCTCTCGGGACACAAGCGCATCCGGCACATTGAAGAACTGTCGACGCTGGATCATCTGGCCATGCGCTCGGTGCAGACCGGCAAGGTGCGCAGCTGGATGCTGCAAGGGCCCGATGGGCAACGAGCACCGCTGGAGTTGGCGCCGCGCCTGTTGGTCAACGACCCGCAAGCGCTGTGTCAGTGCGCGCGCTTGGGATTAGGGGTTGCGCTGTTGGCGGTTCCGGATGTGCTGCCGTATCTGCAGGACGGCACGCTGGAGAGGGTGTTGCCGGGTTGGCATGTCGATGCGGGACAGATCTATTTGTACTTTTCCAGCCAGAAGCTGTTGCCGGCAAAGACCCGGGCTTTTGTGGATTTTCTGGTCGGTCAGGCTCGAGAGGATGGGTGGGCGACTCGGCTTGATGCTCGAGCTTAGCCAACAAGTTATACGACCTCTGAAACTCAAGCAGCATCATGACCAAGCGGATTATCCAGCCTTTCAAGCTTGCCGCCCCTGCTCGATTACGGTACAAATCGAACAGTTGTACGACAACATAATAAAAACCTGAGCCACCCTGAGTGGCTATTATTTTTGAGAACTGCCCATGTCCCGTCCTGAATTTGCCCCAACCGTACCGCCGCCCTTCCCCCGTTATCTCGCCGTGATCATTCTGTTGTGCATGGGTTGTGCCTTCGCCGGCAACCACGTCGCGGCACGGGTGGCTTTTGATGACGGCGCGGGTGTGCTGCTGGCAATTCTGATGCGCTCGGGCGGGACCTTGCTGGTGCTTGCCGTTCTCGTTCTGTGGCAGCGGCAAAGTCTGCGTCTGCCGGCAGGCGCGTGGCGTTGGCAATTACTGCTGGGCCTGCTGATCACCGCGCAGAGCCTGTGTCTGTATTCCGCTGTCGCACGAGTGCCGGTCGCTTTGGCACTGCTGGTGGCCAACGTTTTTCCGATCCTGCTCGCCTTGCTGACCTGGGCGCTGGGCGGCCCACGACCAAGCGCGCGCACCGCGATGTTGATGGGCTTGATTCTCGTCGGGCTGGTGTTCGTACTGGACGTCCCCGGACGTCTGTCAGACAGCGCCAGCGTCGGCCCGGAATGGTTGCTGGGCGTCGCGCTCGCCTTCTGCGCCGCCAGCGTCTTCGCCTGCGCGCTGTGGATCACCGACCACAAACTGTCGCAAGTGCGCGGCTCGGTGCGCAGCCTGCTGACCATCTTCATCGTGTTCAGCAGCGTCAACCTCGCCGGACTGACCGGCGCCCTCCCCGGCGGACTCAACCTCCCCGCCACCTCAACCGGCTGGCTGGCCCTTGCCACGCTTGTGGTGCTCTATGGAACCGGCTTCATTGTGTTGTTCATCTCCGTGCCCCGACTGGACATGCCACGCAACGCCCCGGTGATGAACATTGAGCCATTGGCGACGTTGTTGATGGGCTGGATTGTGCTGGATCAGATGCTCAGCAGAGGACAGATCATCGGTGGCGTGATTGTGGTGAGCGGGATTGTTTTGCTGACGTATCGCAAAGCGCCGGTGAAGGTTGGGGTGAAGGCTGAGGTTTGAGGGGGTGTCGTGGCGGGACTCTTGGTTGGCGAGTCCTGCTTATCGCCGCCGGCTCAATACCGGATCAGCAGAATTGCAGGCTCTCGAGGTCTACCTGGGCATAGCTTCCTATTTCACCCTGGTAGATATAAATCGCAGTTACCTCCAGCTCCGTTTGTAAGAATTCCGCCAGCGTTCTGAGTCTGGTGCTTGTGGTCATGACAGGGCGTACAACCGTCGCGCTACCGGGTTGGTCATCGTAAGTTCTGACGAGAAAGTCATCGACACCATCCATAATCAGGTAATTGAAACCTCGATACTCATAGCCTGCGTCGTAGTCAACATCTTCGAAACGGTCGACCTTTTCTATTCTCAAGACGCCGCCCCTAATTCAACTCAAATAACTGAAACGGTCTGGCGCCTGGAAAGTAGATGGAGCTCCATCCACATCATTTACCAACTACCGTACGGGATGCCGAACTTATCAATGTATCGCTTGGCCTTTTCACTCACGGGATAAGCATAGCGCCCGCCATGCTTGCCCTGCTCAGGGCCGAGAGGTTCGAGTTCGCCTTGAGCATGGGAGACTTTTATCGGGCGGTGGCAGGAGTCCCTGACCCATGCTTGAAGCACTCCCCCCGGGGCGAGCCCCACAAGCAGCGTTGCGGAGTAACGTGCGGTTCTTTCGGGAGTCTTTGGGCACCGCTGGTGTGTGGACTGCACCATCAGTTGCCTCGCTTCTTCTGGAATCTCTATGAAGCCTTTATAGGTTTTCTGCTCCGATATCGACTGCCAACGGACAAAAATCATTCGAGGAAGGTCAGCACCGGTTACCAAAACTCCAGAACCACCGACTGTTCCCCAACCGCGGGCAGACTCCGTCCCATCTTCTGGTTCGCCTCCGGGAGCGGATTTTCCACCGACTCTGAAAAACATTCTGTTATTGATATCCAGCACCGAGCTGTCCTCAACCCAGATCTTCATGTAATTCGGCTCAACGAATCCTATTTGCCACCAAGGAGACTTGGGGTCATCTTCTCCACTTTCGAAACCTCCTTTCTGGCAGCCCATTAACAATAAAGCGCCAAGCAGAACGATTACAGACTTCATTACCAGAGTTTCCAATCAGCTACGTGAGGGTGTTGTACACGGATCGCGTCTTCCGTCGGGGCGTTGATGTAAACAGCATCAATGCCGCTCCCATCTCTTCTTCCGAGGGGATGATTCCAGTTTGCAGAGGTATGAATGTACTTCAGCTTGAGCAAAGCCTCTTCTTCTGCAGTTGTTCTGTAGTTTCCTGTGAGAAATCGGTCACAAAGAGATTGGAGTTCTGCCGGCACGGAGTATTCGTCATCTTCGGGTATATCAATGAATTGAACACCCTTTTCTTTTGCCAGCTGATACATGACTCTTAAATAAACTCTCGAAAGTTTTCCACTCACCGGACGTTTCAATTGTAGAGCGGCATATACGCGCTTCTGCCCCGGTGAAAGCCTGTCTTGATGCTCCTGCGGAATTTCGAAGGAGGCCGGGGTGACAATATCCAGCAGATGCGCAGGCCATCCTTTAGCAATCCACTCGCTTTTTACACGCGCGGCGTCGTGATAAATCGACGTCGTTGAAACGTCTACGTACCGAGGCACAGCGAGAGTTTGCATAGGGCTGACGAGCACGCATTCTTCGACTTCATCGAGATAGCTGCCGCCAATATCCGAATGAACCCCAGGAAGAGTGTACTCAGGGTGCGCGGGTTTCACTCGGCTGAGGGCAAAATTAGCGCGACATTCATCACGCGCTACGAGATGTACGACATCCATGAAGTATTGACGGTCCAGGTAAAGCCTCACACCGGGAGCTATGGGACTTTTCACCCGGCCGAGATTGGTGAAGCCGGCAATCGAGGGCACCGTGTCAAAGAGCCCGATGAAACCCATTTTGATGCCGTTTCCGTATTTATTATCAAAGGTGCGACTGAAATCTGCGGCGTTCCGGTTTAGGATATCTCCTAAAGCTCCTTGCTTACCCCGCACCACTTCATTTGCGAAGTGCCGTGCAGCAGCAGCCCCACGGCTGAAGCCAAATGTATCGAACGTCAGGGACGCAATTTCACTGTCGGGATTCTCTTGCAGTGCCTCTTCGATAGCTTGTTTTATCTGCGTGAAGGACGCTTGTACGCGACTCGTAACACCAGTCTCACCTCGCCCCGTTCCAGCACCTACAGCGCTATCCATCTGATTGCTTTCAGTGCCTATACCTTCGACATATATTGGGCTTGAGACGTACTTAAGAAAGCCATCGCCTTCGGCTTTCTGGGTCTTTTTATACAGAGAAAACAATTTCTTGATATTCGTAGGCCCGGCACCATAACTACTATCCGGATCACTCATGTAAGGCATGCAGCTAGCCGGTATATCCTCCGGCGCAATCGGATGCTGGGCACCGCACAACAACCCCGCAGCAGAGTTGTTCGCATTGTTGCCTGTGCCATCAAAGAAAACCCCGATCCTCAACGCAATGCCTATTTTCTCAGGCTCGCGCGCGGGTTCTTTCCCGTGTTTCTCATACTCGGCCCAGTGCTGGGCGTGTATGTCGACGGGTTTGGCTTGTTCGTAGCGGTAGTTTTTCGGCGGGTTTGGAACGTAGCCACTCAATCCTTGATTCCTTGTTCTGATCCTTGAAGAACGGCCCGAAGGGTGACAGTCGGTGCCGGGTGGTGCAAGCCGTGGCGGTGTGCCAGTCATGGCACAACCGGGGGATGCGACGAGGTTTGGCGCTCGTCGCGTTGCGGGTTATTTGGCTATTTCGACTTTGTCCAAAGCCTGATTTACCGCGATTTCGCCGAGCATGACAACTTGGGCGATGCCCAGCAGGGTTTTGCGGCGCGGGTTGTCGAGCAGCGCGGCGAAGTCGTAGAGCATGGTGGTGGCCGAGCCGAGGGATTCGCTGGCGTTGGCCAGCAGGGATTCGGTGTCGTATTTCGGATTGGCGAGGAACATCTGTTCCGGGGTGTTGGTGCTGGCCAGGATTTCAGCGGGACCGAGATAGTGATCGAGGGCGCGTTCGGCGGCTTCGTGAAGCTTTTTCGAGGCGCTGGATTCGTAGGGCGATGCGGGGTCGTTGGTTGGGGGATTGGGTGTGACTTTGAACATGGTGAAACTCCTGATTATTGGTCTGGAGCTACCAACATCACTTGCAGATGATGGGTGGCAGCTGTGTGCGGGTCTGCAAGACCGGGAAATCAGGAACCCGGCAGACCCGAAGGTCTCCCGCACAAAGCCGCCATTGAGCGGACACGAACAAGTGTCCTTTGGCAGGACGATGCGACTGATTTCCGACGGGCTTGCAGACCCGATCACTGATGAGTAGTGACAGGAGTCAAGTTACGGAGGGAACGGCAGACGCACAAGGCGGATTCTGGCGTAGTCGTAGGGAATGGCGCAAGGCGTTGTAGCCGTTTGCTTGAGGCTGGAGCTACTGTTTAAACGGGCTGATGGTTTTCTGTTTATGTGGCGTGAATGGGCTGCCGTCATCGCGAGCAGGCTCAATCCTACAAGGGGATTGTGCTGAGGTTTCCGGCGATCCTTGCCTGTCATGATCCTGAAATTTCCCGTCTGATCTGAAGAGCAATCACAGCGAAACCTTAACCAGCGCCGCGCTGGGAAACTGCATGGTTCTGAATTGAAGTTACATCTTCCCATCGCTCTACAGTTTCCACGCACTGGTGATCACTGTCGGTGTCAATTTCAAAAGCTATGAACCGTTCTGCTTGGTTCAGGATCAAGCCATACAGCCGTGGCATGCCGGGGAAATCGACTTCCAGTTCAAGTATCACGCTGCCCGCCCAGTCGATGCCCTCGCTTTCGCCATAACCAACCAAGGCGACGGGAAGACCGGCGTTGCGCCAGAATTTTGCGGTCGTCACTAGCCGATGGGCCGTCACGGCATTCTGTTCCTGCACATTCAACTGTCGCTTCTTGAGCAGGCGGTTGATTTCCATTTTGCTCCTCAGTCGTTTGCCGCTAGTTGTCCTTGGTACTTCAAAGCCTCAATCAAAAACCCCAGCGCTCGACGAAACACAGGATGGCAATCGCCATACGGTAATTCATCGAGTGAGGCCCAGAAAAACTCGAAGACATGCCCATGATCATCCAATGTCTGGTGAGACCATCGCTCTGGCAGTGGCTCACGCACCTCGCAACGTTGAAATGACCAGACTTGTCCGTGGTGGAAAGACTCCCAGCTGCCTAAATCTTCACAGATTGTCGCATTGTGGATACCGGACTCTTCCGCCAGTTCTCGCAAAGCGGCCTCGGCAGGTGATTCTCCGCGCTCAATGGTTCCTTTTACTAACTGCACCCCAGCCTGTGGATGTCGAAACAACAGGATTCGCGGGCGCTGTGCGACACAAAGCACAACAGGACAGGCCTTGTCGGGATGCATAAGATTTCCTTATCGGTTTAAACGATCCATCGGGGTGGCATCAACCCTGCGTTACAAGCGTCAACTTCGGCCAGATCTCGAGCCATCTCTTGGACTGCACGCGCTCCACAAACACCGCATTTTTATCACTTTCAAATCGGGCGGTTGGCCGCACTTTCAGCGCAAACAAATCCTCCAGCCCCAACGGCGCCGAAACCTTTATCGCACCATGCCGATCAAGCCTGACCCCTACTGCCGTAGCGGTTTCCGGCCAGAACGTCATTGCATCGGCAGCCGCCCCATAAGGCGCATCGGCGTTCCGCTGGTGCATGCGTGCCTGGTTTTTCACCGACCAGTTCAAGCCACTGCACAGGGCTGCAAGCTCGACCTCCAAGGCCAAATCCGTTTGATGACCGGGACGTTTTCTGTCGAACCATATGACATCAATGTCCTCGGGCAACGGCGAAGGCTGGCGCTGATGCAGATGATCCCAAACCAGGCTGCGCACAAAACCTGCGGCAACCCAGCAGTCCGGCAAATTGAGATCCCTGACCATGCGCAGGATGTGCATACGGACGGGATCCTTATCAATCAGATCCCGCAGTTGCGCTTCCAGATTCATTTTTTCAGTCCATATCCGTTTGCTGCACGAGCCTACCAAAGGTTTCGGGCAAAGGTCGCTGGTGCTCAACATAACGTCACGTAATCAGACGAGCCTCACACCATCCGCCGCGAATCCCGCCGTACCGCCTGCGGCGGCACGCCAAAGCCGCGCATGAACACCTCGCGCATGTGCCGGCGGTCACGAAACCCGGTTTCCCTGGCGACTACATCCAGACTGTGACTGCTCTGCTCGATCAGCAACCGCGCTGCTTCCAGCCTTAGACTCTCAATCGCCTTGGCGGGTGACTGGCCGGTTTCGGCGGTGAACACGCGGGTGAATTGCCGCGGACTCAGGTGCACCACATCGGCCAGTTCTTCGACGCTCAGCGGGCGATTGAGGTGCTTGCGCGCGTAATCCAGTGCACTCTGAATGCGATCGGATTTGGGTGACAGCGACAGCAATTCCGAATGCTGCGACTGCCCGCCCGAGCGGCGCTGGTGCATCACCAGTCGATGGGCGACCGAGCGGGCGATTTCGCTGCCCAGATCCTTCTCGACCATACCCAGCGCCATGTCGACACCAGCGGTCATGCCCGCCGATGTCCACACCGGGCCGTCGATGATGAAGATGCGGTCGTCCTCGACATTCACCGACGGATGCATCCTGCGCAGCGCCGGGGCGAACGCCCAGTGCGTGGTCACGCGGCGGTTATCCAGCACACCGGCCTGCGCCAGTACGAACGAGCCGGTGCAGATGCCGGCGACGCGGCGTGCGCCGTCGGCGAGCCCGCGCACGCTGTGCAGCACGTCAGCATCGGGCGGCGTCAGCGGTGTCAGCGTGCCAGCCACCAGCCAACTGTCGGCCAGCCCCGCCTGCGTCAGTGGCAACGTATCGACGTGCAAGCCCAGCGAGGAGCTGACGATGCCGCCGGCCTGGGAAAAGTTCTGCACCTTGTACACGGCTTTGCCGGTGACGATGTTGGCGAACTCGAACACCGACTGGGTCGCCAGCGCCATGACCTGAAAACCTTCCGTGAGCAGATAGCCGACTCGATGCATGGTCGCGCTCCGTTTGTTGAATGTCCTGAAACACTACCACATACGTCATACAGGTCGGAGCAGGTTTTCTCCATCATGGCTCACATACCAATCAATCCACTTGCGGGACGCAGCTCATGAAACTTGAAGCCAACACGATCTTCATCACCGGCGGCACTTCCGGCATCGGCCGCGCACTGGCCGAGGCCCTGCATCAGCGCGGCAACAAGGTCATCATCGCTGGCCGTCGCCAGGCCCTGCTGGCAGAGATTGCCCAAGCGAATCCGGGCATCGACACCGTGCAGCTGGACATCAACGATGCACAGCAGATCAAGGACGTCGCCGCCGAAGTCATCCGCCGCCATCCGTCGTTGAACGTGATCATCAACAACGCCGGGATCATGCCCTTCGACAACGCGGGTTCCGGCGACTACGACGATGCGCAGGCTGTCGGTCTGTTGCAGACCAACCTGCTCGGCCCGGTGCGCGTCAGCGCCGCGTTCGTCGAACACCTCAAGCGCCAGTCCGAGGCCTACATCATCAACAACAGCTCGGTACTGGCCTACCTGCCGCTGGCGACCACGGCGCTGTATTCGGCGACCAAAGCGGCGATCCATTCCTACTCGCTGTCGCAGCGTTTCATGCTGCGCGACACCAGCGTCAAGGTCCTGGAAATCGCGCCACCTTGGGTCGATACCGACCTGATTCACAAGAGCGGCGACGAGCGCGCCATGCCGCTGGGCGAGTTCATCGAGGAAACCCTGATCAAGCTGGAAACCGCCACCACCGAAGTGCTGGTCGACCGAGTACTGCCGCTGCGAGCCAACCAGGGCGCGAACGAGCACGGGTTGATCGAGCAGTTCAACCTGTCGCTGCTGGAAAATCCTATTCCGGTGGCCTGAACTCACCGACAGAAACACCCGGGCTCAATGCCCGGGTAGCCTGGCTGTTGATCATGTTCATTCACAACGCGGCAACTCAAACACCACCCGCGCCCCCCTCGGCTCATTGCGCTCGGCCCACAATTTGCCGCCATGTCCTTCAATGATCGTGCGGCAAATCGACAGGCCCATGCCCAGCCCGGTGGATTTGGTCGTGTAGAACGCCGTGAACACCTGCTCTGGCTGCTCACAGGCAAAGCCCGGCCCCGCATCGCTCACGCTGATTTGCACGTTTTCGCCCAGCGCCTCACTGCGAATCAGCAGACGTCGCTGCCCCGCTGCCATGATCGTCATGGCTTCGAGGCTGTTGATGATCAGGTTGAGCAACACCTGTTGCAGTTCGACCCGGTCCGCCACTACGAAAGGCAAATCTGCCGCCAGCTCAACGCTGACCTCAGCGCCGTGTTTGAGCGCTTCACCCCGGCTGAAACCGACCATTTCTTCGATCAGCAGATTGAGGTTGACAGGCTGACGCTGCGGCGGGGTTTTGTGGATCAGCGCGCGGATGCGTCCGAGTACGTCGGCGGCGCGGTTGCCGTCGAGAATGATGTGCCGCAGGCCCTGCTCCACCTCGGCAACGTTCGGCGGTTGCGCACCGAGCCAGCGCAGGGCGGCGTTGGCATGGGTCACCGTGGCGGCGATCGGTTGATTGACTTCGTGGGCGATCGACGCGGCCAACTGACCCATGGTTGCCACGCGATTGGCGTGGGCCAGTTCCGTTTGCACCTGACGATAGCGCCGCTCGCCTTCGCGCACTTGCTCTTCGGCGAGCTTGCGTTCGCTGATATCCAGGACGAAAGCAAGGCCCTGCTGCTGACTTGCTTCGAAGGCGGCCAGACCGACAATCACCGGCAGGCGACCGCCGTCCTTGCGGATGTATTCCTTCTCAAATGGCTGGGCGCGACCGGTGCGGATGGCCGTTGCCAGTGCCACGTCGCTGTTGGCGCGCATCGCCGGCGGCGTCATGTCACGCCAATGGACACTGCCCGAAAGCAACTCGTCACGGGTGTAACCGACCATGCGCAGGAACGCGTCGTTGGCCTCGATGATTTCCCCTTCCACGCTCCAGACGATGATGCCGATGATGTTGGCATCGACCAGCCGACGGATTTTCGCTTCTCGCTCGGCGAGGTCGCGATACAGGCGCGCGTTGTCCAGCGAGATCGCTGCCTGCGAGGCCACCAGGCGCAACACGGCGAGACGCGCCGGGCTGAACACCGCGGCCGACAGGTTGTTTTCCAGATACAGCGCCCCGACCACCCGCGCCTGATTCATCAATGCCAGGCACAGGATCGAGCGCGCGCCTCGTTGCTGAACGTACGGATCAGCGGCGAACAGCGGATCGGCAACCGCGTCGTCCAGGCACAGGTTTTCGCCGGTGCGCAGCGTCTGGTAGAGCACCGACTCAGCCAGCGCCACCGTGTGCAGCGGCGCGTTGCACAGCTGCGTGGCACCGTCGCCGATGCGGGTTTGCGCAGCGACATAGGGAATGTCGGCATCCAACAAAATGAGCAGGCCATGCTCGGCCCCGGCCTGTTCGATCGCGGTGCGCATCACCGTTTCGATCAAACGGTCCAGGACGATCTCCCCGGACACTGCTTGAGAGACCTTGAGCACCGTCGCCATGTCCAAGTGTTCAACAGGCGTAATGAGCGTGGTGGTCGGATTCGGCTGCGCCTCTTCGGCACGCAGAAAACGGTGACGTCGCTCCAGCTCCCGCACTTTGCCTGCGGCGCCCCAGCGCAGATAGGCGTAGCGTGCGTCGCGCAGGTAAACGCGGGATATCTTGGGCAGAGCGCGAGCGCTGTAGAACCGTGCGGCCAGTTCGTTGGCCAGCGCTTCGATATGGAGCAAACCATTGTCCTGAGCCAATTGAATGGCTTGCTCGTACTGCAATTCGGCTTCGAGCAACTGCCCGGTGACGCGCGCCATTTCTGCGCCGACCAGCGCCACCTGACTGGCGAAGGTTTCCGCGCACAAACCCGCCCACACTTGCAATTGGGCATGGTGTTGACCCAGACGCTGTAGCGCATCGGCGTCGGTTTCGCCGTGAGCGGCCAAAGTCAGCGCCGCATAAAAGTGATATTCGGCCTCTTCGAAAAACGCCGAAATCACCCACAACAATCCCTGCGCCTGCGCCGCGCACTCAGCGGCCGCCGCGTAATCCCCCGCCAGGTAGCGCGCCTGCAACTTGCGCACCCAATATTTGCCGCGCGCCAGCGCCAGATCCGCCGACGCGGCGAGATGCGCCTCGACAGCTGTTTCATCGAAACCGTCATGGTTGAAGCCGCCAAACGTCGGCGTCTGCCCGCGCAACATCTTGATCAGCGCCAACTGGCAGCGCATGAAATCGGCCACCAGACCGAAACCGACCTTCTCGGCGTAAGCCAGGCCTGCTTCAGCTTGCGCCTGCATGTCGGCCAGCGGCTCGCCGATGAACAACAGATCGGAAATCAGGCTGTTGCCGGCAAACGCCGCATACGGCAGATCGCCGCTGCGATGGGCCGCGTTGAGCGCACGGCGCAGCAGTTCGCGGCACTCGCGCACAGGCCGCATCCAGCGCACCACGAAAATCGAAAAGCACAACCAGGTGCTCGCCTCGTAACGCGTCAGCCCACGTCGCTCAACCAGATCGCAGCCCAGACGGCCAAATCGATAGCCGGCGGCATAGTCGCCAAATCGCGGCCCCGATATGCGCCCGAAGTTGGCATAGAGCAAACAGGACGCATCGCAGTTGCCGTATTGCAGGCTGAGGCTGACCGCTTTGCAAATGGTCAGGCTGGCGAGGTTCAGATCCGACTGCACCGCCGGCGCGAAGAGTTTGCCCAGTGTATCGAGGGTGGCCCGCGCAGCTGGGTCCTCCATCAGCGGCAAGTCGATCATCCGCTCGATACTGCGCCCGCGCAGGCTGGTCCAGACCTGCTGATATTCGTCACGCACCTGAGCATCGCCCGGATGCGCTGACCAATCGATGCCGACCTGACGCAGATAGGCCAGACACACCGCCACCGCCCGGTCGCTGCGATCAAGCAGCAAGTAGACATCCATTTGCAGGCAGGCCACCGCCGCGCGCTCGACGGTGGTCACGGCGCGCTCGGCCAATGTCGCCAGACGCGTGTCGGCGAGCGCCAGTTGGCCGGTGAGAAATTCGCACTCGGCGCGGTTCAGCGCCAAAGCAAAACCCAGCTCATGCCGACTGTCATAACCCTGCTCGCCCAGCAGCTCTGCGCCGGCGCCCAAGTAAGTCAGTGCCGAGGTGTAAGCGGTCGAAGCCTTGGCGCGCTGGCCGGCAAGCAGATTGAATTCGGCCAGTTGCTCGCGCTCGGCACGCAGGCTGATCAGATGCGCACCGCGATTGAGCTGGCCGACAATCTCGAAGATCGCCTCTTCGCGCCGCTCGCCCTGGGTTTGCAGCGCCAGCAAGCGGCCGATGCGCAGGTGCATTTGCGCCCGTTCGGTTTCAGCGATCAGGGAATACGCCGCTTCATGGATGCGGTCATGCACAAACCGGTAGGCACCGTCCTGACGCTCGACCAGCTCCAGCCGCACCGCTGGCCACAACGCGGGGTGAACGCGAGGGACCGGCACATCGAGGACGGTGGCCAGCGTGTCGAGCCGTGCAACGTTGCCCAGGCAAGCCAGTTGCTGCAGTGCCTGGCGGGTCTCCAGCGGCAGTCGCGCCAGCTTACCAACCATCAAATCGACGACGTTGTCGGTGTAGCCCTTGCCGTTGATCAGCTGCACATCCCAGCGCCAGCGATTGCGCTCAGGCTCGTATGTCAGCAGCTTCTCCTCGGCCAGGGCGTGGAGAAACTGGATGACGAAAAACGGATTGCCGGCAGTCTTGTCCAGCACCAGCCGCGCCAGCGCGACGATACTCGCCGGCGGGCAGCGCAGTGACTCACTGATCAGTTGCTCAATGTGGGCGCCGGCCAGGGGTGCGAGGCGAATCTCGTCAATCCGCACGCCAGCGCTACGCAGCGTGTTGAGGGTGCGACTGAGTGGATGATCGCCATCCACTTCGTTGTCGCGATAAGCACCGACCAGCAGCAGATGAGCAATTTCGGCACGGCTCAGCAAGTCTTCGAGCAGATCAAGGGTGGCCGCGTCGAGCCACTGCAGGTCGTCAAGGAACAGCGTCAGCGGATGCTCGGCCCTGGCGAACACGCCGATGAAGCGCTGCAAAACCTTTAGAAATCGCTGCTGCGCCTGCTGCGGTTCCAGCTCGGGCACGGCGGGCTGATCGCCGATGATCAATTTGAGCTCGGGAATCAGGTCGGTGATCAACCGTGCATTCGGTTCCAGCGCCTGCAATAGTGCTTCGCGCCAGCCCGCCAGCACGTCGGCGCGCTTGCCCAACAGCGTCCGCACCAGCCCCTGAAAGGCCTGGACCAATGTCGAATAGGGTACGTCGCGCTGGTACTGGTCGAACTTGCCGGCGGCGAACAAGCCACGGGTCGGCACCAGCACTTTGTGCAGTTCGCTGACCACCGACGATTTGCCGATGCCGGAATAACCCGAGACCAGCACCAGCGCCGGCGCGCCTGTTTGCACTACGTTGGCGAAGGCATCGATCAATGTTTGCACGTCGTGTTCGCGGCCGTAGAGTTTTTCCGGAATCAGCAAACGCTCGAGGGCGCCCTGCTCGTTCAGCGTAAACGTCTCGATCTGTCGCGCCCGTCGCCACTCGTCGATGCAACGGCGCAAGTCATGCTCGACGCCGGCCGCGGTCTGATAGCGTTCCTCGGCAGTTTTCGCCAACAGTTTCATCACCACCCGCGAGAGCATCGGCGGCACCGTCGCCACCCGTTCGCACGCTGGCATCGGCAGCCGCGCGATGTGGCAATGCACCCATTCCATCGGATCATTGGCACTGAACGGCAGCGAGCCGGTGAGCATCTGGTACAGCGTCACGCCAAAGGCATACAGGTCGCTGCGCGAATCGATCGAACGATTCATCCGTCCGGTTTGCTCCGGCGCCATGTAGGCCAGCGTGCCGGCGATGGTTTCCGGCGGCGTGGGCGCTTGCCGCTCGCGAGGCACGCGCGAGGCCAGGCCGAAGCCGGTCAACCGTGCCGCCCCATCATGGCAATGAACGAAGATGTGCTGCGGTTTCAGGTCTTTGTGCACCAGGCCGCGCTGATGCAGATGGCCCAGCGCCTTGGCAATATTGGCGGCCAAGTCCAGACAGGTTTCGATAGCCAGGGGTGCGACCAGTAATCGCGACAACGGCTCGCCGCCCGGATCGTCGAACAGCAGACGAACCCGAGTGCCCGTGCGCTCCAGCGATGTGGGCTGCAATGCCCAGGCAGGATCGAGATTGTCCCTGAGGCTGTACTCATGCGCGAGCCGCGCAAGGGTCGCCGGCAACGGCTGACCGAGCGCCGGACGCACCGCCAACACGCTGCCCTCGCCCGAACCGCGCTCGCGGGACAACACCCGCTCGCCGTCGTCCCACAAAATCTGTTTGTTGCTGGCCATCTGCGTCGACACTGCTCAAGGTTTTTTCTGCCGTACCGGGTGTTCTGCGTTAGCAACGCTCAGGGGCCGCGCTGCACAGGCTCGATGCCCAACGCCTCAGCGATTCGTACCAGATCGGCCACTGAACGTGCGCCCAGTTTGCGCATGACCTGGCCGCGATGGACTTTGACCGTGACCTCGCTGAGCTTGAGTTGCCCGGCAATCTGCTTGTTCATCAGCCCGGCAATGACGTAGCCGAGCACCTCGCGCTCACGTGCGGTCAGCGTTTCGTAAGCCCGACGCAGGACGGCGCCGGAATGTTCGTCGGCGAGCCGCGCGCGGTCGCGGGCCAGCGCACTGGCCACGGCGTCGAGCATGTCCTGATCACGGAACGGCTTGGCCAGAAAATCCACCGCACCGGCCTTCATCGCCTTGACGCTCATGGCGATGTCGCCGTGGCCGGTCATGAACACCACGGGGATGCGCAAGCCGTTTTTCTCCATCTGCTCCTGAAATGTCAGGCCGCTTTCGCCGCGCAGACGCACGTCGAGCACCAGACAACCGGGCACCTCACGTTGCGCTTGCGCGAGAAAATCCGCGGCGCTGTCAAAGGTTCGCACCTGCAGGCCGATCGAGCGCAGCAAGCTGTCGAGCGCCTGGCGCATCGAGGCATCGTCGTCGACCACGTACACCACCGGCTCGCTGAGCGCAGCGGGACTTTGCGCAGGGCTGGAATGCGACCACAAGGTCATCGTGTCTCCTCGGCGAGATCGCAGCACGCATCGGGCTGGTCAATAAATCTAGTTCAGGATGGCGACCGCAGCCAGACACCCCGGGCGGTCAGCGATCAGGCTATCAGTCGACGCCATTGCCGACCGGCCAGAAACCCCTGAAAATCGGCCAGGCTGAGGCAGTCCCGCCGCCAGCGCTGCAAACAGGCAGGCCCGCGATGTCCACTCATCCCGCTTTTACAACGGCTCCGCGCGACGTGGTGTTCATTGCCTACCCACGCCTGAGCCTGCTCGACCTCAGCGGTGCGCAAACCGTGTTCTGGGCGGCGAGCAAAGCCATGGCCGAGCGCGGGCAGCCCGGTTATCAACTGCACACCGCCAGCCTCAGCGGCGGTTTGATCCAGACCGTCGAAGGGCTGGCCATCGACACTCAGGCGTTGACCACGCTCGACAGCGCCGCGCTGGACACGCTGGTCGTGCCCGGCGCCCCTGACATTTGCGAGAGCCTCGACGAGCACCGCGAACTCACCGACTGGCTGCGCAGCCATGCTCACCTCGCCCGCCGCGTGGTTTCGGTGTGCAGTGGTGCGTTTCTGCTGGCTCAGGCCGGATTGCTCGATGGCCGCCGCGCCGCCACCCACTGGGCGATGTGCGACGCTTTGCGCGGTCGCTTTCCAGCGATCGAGGTGGATGCCGATGCGATTTTCATTCAGCAGGACAAGATCTGGACCTCGGCCGGAGTCAGCGCCGGGATCGATCTGGCGCTGGCACTGGTCGAGGCCGATTGCGGCCGCGACGTGACGCTGCAGGTCGCGCGGGAACTGGTGGTGTACATCAAACGCCCCGGCGGCCAGGCGCAATACAGCACGCTGCTGCAATCGCAGGCGCAGGACGCTGCGATGTTCGATGATCTGCACCTGTGGCTGATGGAGCGCCTCGGCGATCCGAATCTGACGGTGGAGCGCCTCGCCGAGCAAGCCGCGATGAGCCTGCGCAACTTCACGCGGGTCTACAAAGCGCGCACCGGGCGCACACCGTCGAAAGCGCTGGAGCTGTTTCGCCTCGAAGCGGCCAAACGCCTGCTGGAAAACTCCCCGCATAAGATCGAACGAATCGCCCGCCTTTGCGGCTTCAGCGATGAAGAACGTCTGCGCGCCTGCTTCCAGCGCCACCTGTCGATCTCCCCGCGCGACTACCGCAGTCGCTTCAGCCGCGATGGCTGAACCGCTATACCTACGTATAGTTTTGCCCGCTGGCCATCAGCGTATGGTGCAAGAACGACAGGAGTCACCAGCTCGGCCACCCGGCCCGGGAGCGTTATGCACAAGACGCATGTCATTGCAGTAGTGGACGACGACGAGGCCATGCGCACATCGCTGAGCAGCCTGCTGCGAGCGTCGGGTTATCGAGTGCTCGGCTATGCGGCGCCGGCGGATTACCTTGAATCGGATGGACCGGCGCAGACTGATTGTCTGATTTCCGATATGCAGATGCCGGGCATGAGTGGTTCGCAGATGCTGGATGCACTGCGGGCGCAAGGCTGGAGGATGCCGGTGATTTTCGTGTCGGCGCATCACGGAGATTTGCCTTGCGACAAGTCCCGAGCGACTGATGTCGTTGCCTGCCTGCGTAAACCCTTTGCGGCGGACGAGTTAGTTGCCTGGGTTGAGGTTGCACTGCGTACGCTCCAGGCTAGCGGAACTCAAAAAAACTGACCCACCGCAGTTACCTTTGTGGGAGCGAGATTGCTCGCGAAAGCGATCGCTTGATCAACGCCTCCCTTTGGCCATATTCCTCTTTCCACGGCGCAACGGCCCTGAGATCGGCCTAAACAGATTCGGGGCTCCTACATTTTGAAAAGGTGAGATGAGCAGGCACGTACAGCGCATAAACACGACTTGGCAATCACGTTTAAATTACACCGACTGTTACTGCAAAAAGCCTACAACGCCTTGCGCCGCTGCCTACCGGTACTTCAGAATCCGCCGGCTTGTGCGTCTAGGCTGCGGGTCCTATCGTTTGTCGGTCACTGAAACAGGTGATCGGGTTTGGTAGCCCGCAGTGTTAGATATACAGGTCTGCCCTCGAGATTTCTGTCTCGGATTTGCGGTGGCCATGTATAGGGCGTCCTAGGGCGCGCCGGATCCTAACACCCGGTCTACCAACCTGTGCATGGCCGCCACCCTTCGTTTGGTAGCGAAAGGGCGAAGCCTCCCTTGAATGTGTTAGGAGCTTCATCAATGTTCAAAGTAACGCCAAACCCGCCAGAAGCCGATTCGATCCCGTACGACCCCGCTCTGGAACCCCAGCGAATAAAAGACGCGGCCGCTCGTGCCATCAACTTTTACCTCGACCCTCAGACGCTCAAGACCACCATTCCCAAGCGCCAGCCGGGCAGGATCTTTCTCATCGATCCCACGGTGGACGAGGAAACGTTGCTCGTCGAAGCCTGTGAATCACTGGCCGCCGCCAATGACATGGCCCGTGAAATCGGTGGCGTGATCGACCATCCACAGCGTCGATCGCTGCTGATGTTGCAGCAGGTGATCATGTTGAGTGAGCTGATCGTCAATCGCGTGCTCGACAGCCGACGCGTGTCGAGCTAGCCGGCAACCCAGGCAGGAGGGGGCATGCTCCCTCACTGCCAGCGGACGCGCCACAGCCGTGGCGCGGCATTCCCATACTCAGACGCTCAAGCGGCTCTCACCGGAGTTTCAGCTGATGTCACAGACACCGTCCCATCCGCCGGTCACCGACCCGGTATCGCCTTACGAATCCTTTCATTCAAAAAAACTGCACGACGCCGCCGAGCGCGCGCTCGACCATTACCTCGCGCCGACCAATATCAACGCCACGCCCTACAGTCCCAACACCCTGTTTATGGTCAACCCGGAATCAGACACCGAATCGCTGCTGGTCAACGCCTGCGAATCCCTGGCCTCAGCCACGGTGATGCTCGGTGATTTCGCCGGGATGCTGGAGGGCTCACGGCGCAATACCCTGTTGGGCATCGCGCAGGTGGTCATGCTAGGAGAATTGGCCGTGAACAAAGCGTTGGATAACGTAGTGCCCACCGACTGAACAACGGCATCGGCCGTGCAGGCGTGCTGGCACCCTGCGCGGCGATGTTCGTTTCGAACAACACCTGGCCGGTATTCCCACCTCGCCCCCCATACCTTCGTATACCCCTCTTCCACCCATGCGTACCCCACGCACACCGATGGACAACTGCGCCCGCAGCCTCCCCGCCCTAGCATGGCTTTCGACAGCGAACGATTGAGCGCCAGGCAGTACGGCAACCAGTTGCGGCGGCCAGTGATCGTCACGCCAGAGTCCGCGTCGGGCTCAGGTGTCATCCATCCATCAGCGTCAGGGAGCACATTATGAAACAGCAATTATTGGTGATCGGTGCGGGGTTCGGCGGGCTGTGGAGTGCGCTGAGCGCTGCGCGTTTGCTGGATATGCATGACCGTCAGGATGTCGAGATCACCTTGCTCGCCCCGCAAGCCGAGTTGCGCATTCGCCCGCGCTTCTACGAGCCGGATGTGCACAGCATGTACGCGCCGCTCGACGCGCTGTTCGATGCGGTGGGTGTGCGTTTCGTCAAAGGCACCGCTGACAGCATCGACGCCGAGGCGCGCCAAATCGGTTACCGCGACGAGGCCGGGCGTCCGGGTCAACTGAGCTACGACCGGCTGGTTCTCGCTAGCGGCAGCCAGCTCGCACGGCCGCCGGTTCCAGGGCTCAAGGAGCATGCGTTCGATGTCGATCAGATCGAATCCTCGGCGCGTCTGGAACGCCATCTCATCGCCCTCGCCGACCAACCGGCCAGCGTTGCGCGCAACACCGTGGTGGTCGCCGGTGGTGGTTTCACCGGGATTGAAACCGCGACGGAAATGCCGGCGCGCCTGCGCGCGATTCTCGGTGAGGATCAAGATCTGCGCGTGATCATTGTCGATCGCAGCAAGGACATCGCCGCGACCATGGGCGACGGTATTCGTCCATCGATCATCGAGGCGTCCAATGAATTGGGTATCGAATGGATCGTCGACGCCAGCGTTGCTGCCGTGGATGCCAATGGCGTCACCCTCGCCGATGGCCGCCACATCGAAAGCCACACCGTGATCTGGACCGTAGGTTTCCGCGCCAGCCCGCTCACTGAACAACTCGACGCCGAACGCGATGGCCAAGGCCGCCTGCATGTCGACGGCAACCTCAAGGTGCAAGGCATCGATCATGTATTTGCCGCCGGTGATGTCGCTCGCGCCGCCACTGACGACCTCGGCAACTACGCGGCAATGTCTTGCCAGCATGCGATCAGCCTGGGCCGTTATGCCGGCAACAACGCCGCCGCCGATCTGCTCGGCGTCGCCCCGACAATGTACCGCCAGCCCAAGTACGTGACTTGCCTGGATCTGGGCGCCTGGGGCGCGGTGTACACCGAAGGCTGGGATCGTCAGCTAAAACTGGTCAGGGCCGAAGCCAAAGAGCTGAAGACGCAAATCAACACGGTGTGGATCTACCCGCCCGCCGCCGATCGTCGCGCTGCCCTCGCGGCCGCCGACCCGCTGATCCCGGTTGCCTGATTTCACCCTGCGTTTTAGCCCTGAGAACAAGGAGAACACCATGACCCTGCATCTGGATTCCTTCACCGCCAACCGCGCGGTAGCCCTGCAAAGCCCGAGCGAAGAACTGGTGCCGTCGCGCTACGCTCTGCGCCTGGGCGACATCGATGTGATGGTGATCAGCGATGGCGTGCTGCCGTTGCCGACCCAGACCATGTCGACCAACGCCGATCCCGCCGACCGAGCCGCCTGGTTCAAGGAAATGTACCTGGGCCCCGATGCGTTCGACTGGGCGCTCAACGTGCTGGTGGTGCGCAGCGGCGAGCAAGTCATCCTCGTCGACGCTGGTCTCGGTGGTCAGTTCCCCGGTTTCCCGCGCGCCGGGCAGTTTCCCAAGCGCCTGGCCGCTGCCGGGGTGGACCTCGCTGATATCACCGATATCGTCATCACCCACATGCACATGGACCACATCGGCGGCCTGCTGGTCGACTCGGTGAAAAGTCGTCTGCGTGAAGACGTGCGTATCCACGTCACCGCCGCCGAAGTGAATTTCTGGACCACGCCGGACTTCACCTACACCGACATGCCCGCGCCTGTGCCGGACGTCCTGCGCAGCACTGCCAACGCGTTCATCGTTCACTATGAAAGCAAGCTGCAGATCTTTGAAGACGAATGCCAGGTTGCTCCCGGCGTGGTCGCCAAACTCACCGGCGGGCATACGCCTGGCCACTGCGTGGTCTACGTCAACTCCGGCGGCGAGCGCCTGACCTTCGCCGGTGATGCGCTGTTCCCGGTGGCGTTCGATCATCCTGATTGGCACAACGGTTTCGAACACGATCCGGCGAAATCGGTGGAAGTCCGAGTGCGCATGCTCAGGGAAGCCGCCGCCAGCGGCGAACTGTTCGTCGCCACGCATCTGGCCTTCCCATCGGTGGGCCGAGTGGCGGTCAATGGCGATGCGTTCCGCTGGATTCCGGCGATCTGGGATTACTGATTGCGGGTCTGAAAAGCGTCGCCCGGCCACTTGCCGGGCGAAGCTGTTGCGGGCGACCTGAAGTGACTGCGCCGGCAAGGTTTTCCAGATCCTGAGAATCCTTGGAGAACCGCGTTCCAGAGCGTTTCGTTTCGCTGATCACCTGATCAGAAAATCCTTTGAATTTTTTTTGTCGGACAAAATCATTTACGTATGAGCGTAAGGAGGAACTCATGCGTAGCACCGATATTTTCGTCATCGAATACAAACTGCACGACCAGCCAAAATCATTCGTCATCCGCGCCAAGAGTATGCGCAACGCCGACGCTTGGCATTGGGCGAGCTGTGACGCCGGTATTGCGCCGATTCCAAAACCGGGCAAACCGCCGTTGAAAGTCGTTTCCAAACCCCAGGCCGAGCGCTACGGCATCACTGATGTGAAGTGGCGCGAAACCGCAGCACTGAACTGGACGGAGGCATAGTCAAACGGCGCGGCTCAAGCGACTCTGCATGTCAGCCAGGCGCCCCAGAACAGACTGCTGAAAAACCGCGTCGCCTCACCGAACCCCGCGTCATGCAACAACGCCTGAACCGCCGCCTCCGAGTGCGGCGGATCAGCGCCCTGCAAAATCTTCCCGAGTTTCGCCTGCACCTCCTCGGCGGTGGCGCCCTGCTGTCGCCAGCGCTGGCTCCAGGCTTGCAGCAGCAACGGCTGACTTTCGTAAGCGTAATGATTGCCAGCGACGATCAACGGCGCGCCAGGTTTGAGCCGGGCGTGAATGGATTGCAGGATCTGTTGCTTGGCCGTGTCGCCGCCCAAGTGATGCAGGACGCCGATCAGCGTCGCGGCATCGAAGGACGCGTCTGCCGGCAAGTCTTCGACATGGCCGAGATGTATTCGGGTTCTGTGCAGCAAATCATTGGCGCGCAAGTGCTCGGTGGCGGCATCCAGCATCGGCTCGGAAGGATCGACTGCAGTGAAATTCCAGCTTGGCTCCAGCGCGGCCATGGCGATGATTTCCTGCGCCGTGCCACCTGCGCCCACCACCAGCACTTTTGCCGGACGCGACGGGCCGAGGCTGGCGGCCAGCATGCAGGCGGAAAGATCGTGACAGGCATCGTAGCCGGCCAGGGCAATCCGGCTTTGCCTGGCGTATTCATTGGCTCTGGAGTTGTCGAATTTGCCGGCGGGATCGATGGCGGGTTGAGTCATGGTGATTCTCCTTGTCCTTCACGGGCACGCTACGCCATGAGCGAACAGAAGAAAAATCCAATGATTTCATGGGGGATATTCCGTTGGGGAATACGCCGGCCCGCCGTCGTCAGGTCTGCCGGGCCGCTCAGGTGCCTAACGTCAATCCATTGGCCGGCAAGGGCAGCGCAGTTTTGTAGCGCACCTGCTTGAGGGCAAAGCTGGAGCGGATGTTGGCGACGCCAGGCACCTTGGTCAGAAAATCCATCATGAAGCGTTCCAGCGACTGGATGCTCGGCACCAGCACGCGGATCAGATAATCCGGATCGCCGGCCATCAGGTAGCACTCCATGACCTCGGGGCGATCCGAGATCGCTTCCTCGAAATGCTGCAGCGCCTCTTCCACCTGTTTCTCCAGGCTGACGTGAATGAACACATTCACATGCAGCCCCAGCAGATCGGCATCCAGCAGCGTGACCTGTTCGCGAATCAGGCCCAATTCTTCCATGGCCTTGACCCGATTGAAGCATGGCGTCGGCGACAGGTTCACCGAGCGGGCGAGGTCGGCGTTGGTGATGCGCGCGTTCTCCTGAAGGCTGTTGAGAATGCCGATATCGGTACGGTCCAGTTTGCGCATGAGACAAAACCACCTGTTTTTTATGTTTATGCAGAATTTCTATCTGCAAATGGTCGCCAGCGCAACGAAACACAGAGAAATATTCTTCTTGGCCGCGCCTATGATTGTTGTAGGACAAGATTTCCTCTACCCAGGAATGACTGCCAGCTCACTACAAGAAATTCACAAGATCGAGCGTAGAAGCCATGACCCAAGCGTATGAACCGCTGCGCCTGCACGTCCCTGAACCCTCGGGCCGTCCCGGCTGTAAAACCGACTTTTCCTACCTGCATCTGACCGATGCCGGTACGGTGCGCAAACCTCCAATCGATGTAGAACCTGCCGACACCGCCGACCTGGCGCGAGGCCTGATTCGCGTGCTCGACGATCAGGGCAACGCCCTCGGCCCATGGGCTGAAAACGTGCCGGTCGAGATCCTCCGCAAAGGCATGCGCGCGATGCTCAAGACGCGCATCTACGACAACCGCATGGTCGTCGCCCAGCGCCAGAAAAAGATGTCGTTCTACATGCAGAGCCTCGGCGAAGAAGCCATCGGCAGCGCCCAGGCGTTGGCGCTGAACATTGATGACATGTGCTTCCCGACCTACCGCCAGCAAAGCATCCTGATGGCCCGCGATGTGCCGCTGGTCGACCTGATCTGCCAACTGCTGTCCAACGAGCGCGACCCGCTCAAGGGCCGCCAGTTGCCGATCATGTACTCGGTCAAGGACGCCGGTTTCTTTACCATTTCCGGCAACCTCGCCACCCAGTTCATTCAGGGTGTCGGCTGGGGCATGGCTTCGGCGATCAAGGGCGACACCAAAATCGCCTCGGCGTGGATCGGTGACGGCGCCACCGCCGAATCCGACTTCCACACCGCCCTGACCTTCGCCCACGTATACCGCGCGCCGGTGATCCTCAACGTCGTCAACAACCAGTGGGCAATTTCCACCTTCCAGGCCATTGCTGGCGGTGAGGCTACGACTTTCGCTGGACGCGGCGTCGGTTGCGGCATCGCTTCGCTGCGTGTCGACGGCAATGACTTCTACGCGGTCTATGCCGCTTCCGCCTGGGCTGCCGAACGCGCCCGGCGCAATCTCGGCCCGACCATGATCGAATGGGTCACCTACCGCGCCGGCCCGCACTCGACTTCCGATGATCCTTCCAAATACCGCCCTGCCGATGACTGGAGCCACTTCCCTCTCGGCGATCCGATTGCGCGCCTGAAACAGCACCTGATCAAGGCCGGCCACTGGTCCGAAGAAGAGCACGCCGCCGTTAGCGCCGAACTCGAAGCCGAAGTGATCGCCGCGCAGAAACAGGCCGAACAGTACGGCACCCTCGCCGGCGGCCAGATTCCGAGCGCCGCGACCATGTTCGAAGACGTCTACAAAGAGATGCCGGAGCACTTGAAGCGCCAGCGTCAGCAGTTGGGGATCTGACATGAACGATCACAACAACAATATTCAGTTGGAAACCGCCATGACCACGACCACCATGACCATGATCCAGGCCCTGCGCTCGGCCATGGATGTGATGCTTGAGCGCGATGACAACGTCGTCGTCTTCGGTCAGGACGTCGGCTACTTCGGCGGCGTGTTCCGCTGCACCGAAGGCCTGCAGACCAAGTACGGCACCTCGCGGGTGTTCGACGCGCCGATCTCGGAAAGCGGCATCGTCGGCGTGGCCGTCGGCATGGGCGCCTACGGTTTGCGTCCGGTTGCCGAAATCCAGTTCGCCGACTACGTCTACCCCGCCTCCGACCAGATCATTTCCGAAGCGGCACGCCTGCGTTATCGCTCGGCCGGTGAGTTCACCGCGCCGATGACCCTGCGCATGCCTTGCGGGGGTGGCATCTATGGCGGCCAGACCCACAGCCAGAGCATCGAGGCGATGTTCACTCAGGTCTGCGGTCTGCGCACCGTCATGCCGTCCAACCCGTATGACGCCAAAGGCCTGCTGATTGCCTCCATCGAAAACGATGACCCGGTGATCTTCCTCGAGCCGAAACGCCTGTACAACGGCCCGTTCGATGGCCATCACGACCGCCCGGTAACCCCGTGGTCGAAACACCCTGCCGCGCAAGTGCCGGATGGCTATTACACCGTGCCGCTGGACGTCGCCGCGATCACTCGTCCGGGCAAAGATGTGACGGTGTTGACTTACGGCACCACCGTTTATGTGTCGCAAGTGGCTGCCGAAGAGTCAGGCGTGGATGCCGAGGTCATCGACCTGCGCAGCCTGTGGCCGCTGGACCTGGACACCATCGTCAAATCGGTGAAGAAAACCGGTCGCTGCGTGGTGGTTCACGAAGCCACGCGCACCTGCGGTTTCGGCGCCGAGCTGGTGTCGCTGGTGCAAGAGCATTGCTTCCATCACCTGGAAGCGCCGATCGAACGCGTCACCGGTTGGGACACGCCCTACCCGCACGCGCAGGAGTGGGCGTATTTCCCAGGGCCGTCCCGAGTGGGTGCGGCGTTGAAACGGGTCATGGAGGTCTGAATGGGCACGCACGTTATCAAGATGCCGGACATCGGCGAAGGCATCGCAGAAGTAGAACTGTCGCAGTGGCACGTCAAGGTGGGCGATCTGGTGGTTGAAGACCAGGTGCTGGCGGATGTGATGACCGACAAGGCGATGGTCGATATTCCTTCGCCAGTGCACGGCAAAGTAATTGCGCTCGGTGGCCAGCCGGGTGAAGTGATGGCGGTCGGCAGTGTGCTGATCAGCATCGAAGTTGAAGGTGCAGGCAACCTTAAAGAGTCCGCCGCGCCTGTTGTTACGAAAGAGCCTGTTGCGCCGACAGTTGAAGCCGTCGTGGAGAGCAAACCTGTTGCAGCCGCGCCGCGCCCTGCCCCTGCTCCTGCCTGCCAAGGCCCGATGGTTGCTCGCGAAGCAGACGAACGCCCGCTCGCCTCGCCGGCCGTGCGCAAACATGCGCTGGATTTGGGTATACAACTGCGGCTGGTTCGCGGCACCGGCCCGGCCGGTCGCGTGCTGCACGAAGACCTTGACGCTTATCTGGCGCAAGGTCAGTCGAACGCTTCGGCGCCGGCCGCTGCCGCTTACGCCCAACGCAACGACGAAGAACAGATTCAAGTGATCGGCATGCGCCGCAAGATCGCTCAGCGCATGCAGGACGCCACTCAGCGTGCCGCGCATTTCAGCTACGTCGAAGAAATCGACGTTACCGCGATAGAAGAACTGCGTGCGCATCTCAATGAAAAGCACGGCGCCAGCCGAGGCAAGTTGACCTTATTGCCGTTCCTTGTCCGTGCACTGGTTGTGGCCCTGCGCGACTTCCCGCAGATGAACGCCCGTTATGACGACGAAGCGCAAGTCATCACCCGTCTCGGCGCGGTGCATGTTGGTGTCGCCACGCAAAGCGATGTCGGACTGATGGTGCCCGTGGTGCGTCACGCCGAAGCGCGCAGCTTGTGGGACAGCGCCGCGGAAATTTCGCGTTTGGCCAACGCCGCACGCAATGGCAAGGCCAGCCGCGATGAGCTGTCCGGTTCGACCATTACGCTGACCAGCCTCGGCGCATTGGGCGGGATTGTCAGCACGCCGGTGCTGAATCTGCCGGAAGTGGCCATTGTCGGCGTGAACAAAATCGTCGAGCGGCCGATGGTCGTCAAAGGCCAAGTCGTAATCCGCAAGATGATGAACCTCTCCAGCTCCTTCGATCACCGCGTGGTCGATGGCATGGATGCGGCGCTCTTCATCCAGGCCATCCGTGGCTTGCTCGAACAACCTGCCACTCTGTTTGTGGAGTAAGCCTGCATGCAATCTCTGAACACGACGCTGCTGATCATCGGCGGCGGCCCTGGTGGTTACGTCGCCGCGATCCGCGCCGGACAACTGGGCATCCCGACCATTCTGGTCGAAGGCCAATCGTTAGGCGGCACCTGCCTGAATATCGGCTGCATTCCGTCAAAAGCGCTGATTCATGTCGCTGAGCAGTTTCACCAGACGCAGCATCACAGCCAGCATTCGGCGTTGGGCATCAACGTTGCCGCGCCGACCCTGGATATCAGCAAAAGCGTCGAGTGGAAGGACGGCATCGTTGATCGCCTGACCACTGGTGTCGCGACACTGCTGAAGAAGAACAAGGTCCAGGTTGTCAACGGCTGGGCGAAAATCATCGATGGCAAAACCGTGGAAGTCGGCGATACGCGCATCCAGTGCGAGCATCTGGTGCTGGCCACCGGTTCGACCAGCGTCAACCTGCCGATCCTGCCGATTGGCGGGCCGATCATCTCCTCCACCGAAGCGCTGGCGCCGACGTCCGTGCCAAAATGCCTGGTGGTGGTCGGCGGTGGTTACATCGGCCTGGAATTGGGCATTGCCTATCGCAAGCTCGGCGCCGACGTCAGCGTGGTCGAGGCACAGGATCGCATCTTGCCCGCTTACGATGCTGAGCTGACGCAACCGGTACATGAAGCGCTGAAGCAACTGGGCGTGAAGCTGTACCTCAAGCACAGCGTGCTGGGTTTCGATGGCACATTGCAGGTGCGCGATCCCGAGGGTGAAACCTTGAACCTGGAAACCGATCAGGTGCTGGTCGCTGTTGGGCGCAAACCCAACACTCAAGGCTTCAATCTCGAAGCACTGAACCTGGACATGAACGGTTCGGCGATCAGGATCGACAGCCGTTGCCAGACCAGCATGCGTAATGTCTACGCCATTGGCGATGTCAGCGGCGAACCGATGCTCGCGCACCGCGCCATGGCCCAAGGCGAGATGGTTGCCGAGCTGATCAGCGGCAAAACCCGTGAGTTCAACCCCACCGCGATCGCTGCCGTGTGCTTTACCGACCCGGAACTGGTGGTGGTCGGCAAAACTCCGGACGAGGCCAAGGCTGCCGGGCTGGACTGCATCGTTGCAAGCTTCCCGTTCGCCGCCAACGGCCGGGCGATGACCCTGGAATCGAAAAGCGGCTTCGTGCGCGTGGTTGCTCGCCGGGATAATCATGTGATTGTCGGTTGGCAAGCGGTGGGCGTTGGGGTTTCCGAGTTGTCGACGGCGTTTGCGCAAAGCCTGGAAATGGGCGCGCGGCTGGAAGACATCGGCGGCACCATTCATGCTCACCCGACTTTGGGTGAGGCGGTGCAGGAAGCGGCGCTGCGTGCCCTGGGGCATGCGTTGCACCTTTGACAGATGCAACGCATGCCGCTGTGGCGAGGGGATTTATCCCCGCTGGGTTGCGCAGCAACCGCAAAATCGGCCACCGCCGAACGTCAGATATCTGAGCCAAAGGGGCCGCTTCGCAGCCCAGCGGGGATAAATCCCCTCGCCACAAGCTGCGAAACCGCTCAAGAATGAAGTATTGTTGTGCCCATCCAAAAAAACGTCAGAAGCCTTGAACCGTTTCGGCGGTTGTTCAGTGATAGAGGGTGTCATGGGTAACGAAAGCATCAATTGGGACAAGCTGGGTTTTGACTACATCAAGACCGACAAGCGCTATCTGTCGTACTTTCGCGATGGCGAGTGGGACAAAGGCACCCTGACCGAAGATAACGTCCTGCACATCAGCGAAGGCTCCACTGCCCTTCACTATGGCCAGCAGTGCTTCGAAGGCATGAAGGCCTATCGCTGCAAGGACGGCTCGATCAACCTGTTCCGCCCGGACCAGAACGCCCTGCGCATGCAACGCAGCTGCGCGCGTCTGCTGATGCCGACGGTCGACACCGAGCAGTTCATCGAAGCCTGCAAAGCCGTGGTTCGCGCCAACGAGCGTTTCATCCCGCCGTACGGCACCGGCGGCGCGCTGTACCTGCGCCCGTTCGTGATCGGCGTTGGTGACAACATCGGCGTACGCACCGCGCCCGAATTCATTTTCTCGATCTTCTGCATACCGGTCGGCGCCTACTTCAAGGGCGGCCTGACCCCGCACAACTTCCAGATCTCCAGCTACGACCGCGCGGCCCCACAAGGCACCGGTGCGGCCAAGGTCGGCGGCAACTACGCCGCCAGCCTGATGCCGGGCTCGAAAGCCAAGAAAGCCAACTTCGCCGACGCGATCTACCTCGATCCGATGACCCACACCAAGATCGAGGAAGTCGGTTCGGCCAACTTCTTCGGAATCACCCACGACAACAAGTTCGTCACCCCGAACTCGCCATCGGTCCTGCCAGGCATCACCCGCCTGTCGCTGATCGAGCTGGCGAAATCGCGTCTGGGCCTGGAAGTGGTTGAAGGCGACGTGCTGATCGACAAACTGGCGGACTTCAAGGAAGCCGGTGCCTGCGGTACCGCTGCCGTGATCACGCCGATTGGTGGCATCAGCTACAACGATCATCTGCATGTATTCCATAGCGAAACCGAGGTAGGCCCGGTGACCCAGCAGCTCTACAAAGAGCTGACTGGCGTGCAGACCGGCGACATCGAAGCGCCAGCGGGCTGGATCGTCAAAGTTTGAATTGACGGTTATTGATGTTGGAAAGCCCTCCATTGAGTGATGAATGGAGGGCTTTTTGCTGGGCTACAGAAGACCAAAAATCAAAAGACCGCAGCCTTCGGCAGCTCCTACACGGTCTCTGTGAGCTGCCGAAGGCTGCGATCTTTTGATCTTCTATTTCAAAGCAATCCGCTTTCCGGCTCGACTGGCAATCCCACTCGCCTGCCCATTCTGCTGCTTGCCCATTCGCGCCTGGGTGATCAATCCCGGGATCAATTCACCCTCCGGCAGGTTTTTCCAGAACCGCACCGGCAAATGCCCCTGCATGACTTTCGGGTTCAACCGCGCCGGGTTGAAGATGTGGCTGTAGTAGGTCAACCACAAATCGCCGTGAGGGTCGTCGACGTTCTGCGCCAGTTGCTGCCATTCGATCGGGCACTGCCGTTCGTGAATCAATTGCTCGCCGTCGTAATAAACGCCGTCACGCGGCGTGGCGATCAACCAGCGATGCTGGCCCATGCGCCCGATGAAGTGCGCGCTGGCGCTGTGCAGAATGTCATGGGCCGGCTCGTGCCACGCCACGTATTGTGGACCGGGCTGATCCTTCGGCCGCTCGATAAAACGCACAAACGCATGCAGATGATGGGCCTCGCGGCTGACCTGTTTGATACGGCGCTGCAATTCGCTGCCGAGTTTATCGCCGGCCATCATCGCCGTGCGGTCGCCGTGACTGACGCGCCAGAGCACTTCATACAACAGGCTCCAGCGCTGTTCACCGCGATAGCGCGACGCTTGCTCGAGGGTGTCGAGCAGCGCACGGGGAATACGCGCCTGAAACGGCCCCTGCCCTTCGGGCACGTGATCATCACTGGCAAACAGATCGCCAACGCCTTCCGCCGCCCAGCTCACCAGACTTGGATCGATTTCATGGCTGAGCAACCAGCGCGCCTGCTGGCGCCAGCTGTCGAACGGATCGTCGCAATCGAGACTGATCATCCCCACAACCCCATCTGCTGCGGCATCGGCCGGTCGCGCAATTGCTGGTAGAGCATGTGGCTGGTGACTTCCGCCTGTTGCGGGTGGTAATCGCTGGTGATGATGAACGGCTTGGCCTTGGCCAGCACACAGCGCATCCGTGCTACGTCTTCGTAACGGATGCGGCGCTGGCGGCGCAGCTCGACCAGGCGCTCGGTGGTGCGCAAGCCAATGCCGGGGATGCGTGCGATCAATGACGCGTCGGCACGATTGAGGTCCAGCGGGAACACTTCGCGATTTTCCAGGGCCCAAGCCAGCTTCGGGTCGATGTCGAGCGCCAGATTGCCCGGGCCTTTGAGCAATTCATCTGCGCTGTAGCCATAGCTGCGCAGGAGGAAATCGGCCTGGTACAAACGGTGCTCGCGCATCAGCGGCGGCGCGGCGAGCGGTACGCTTTTCGGGCTGTCGGGGATCGGGCTGAACGCCGAGTAATAAACCCGGCGCAGACGGAAGTTGCCATACAGGGACTGGGCGCTGTGCAGGATGGTGCTGTCATCGGTGTCATCGGCACCGACAATCAATTGCGTGCTTTGCCCGGCCGGGGCGAACTTGGCCGAGCGCGGCTCGTTCAACACTGTCTGCACGCCGGTGTAGATGGTGTTCATCGCTTGCTTGATGGAAGTGATGTCCTTCTCCGGCGCCAGCGTCTGCAGGCTGGCGTCGGTGGGCAGTTCGATGTTGACGCTGAGACGGTCGGCATAACGCCCGGCTTCTTCGATCAAGGCAGGATCGGCTTCGGGAATGGTCTTCAAATGGATGTAGCCGCGAAACTCATGCTCTTCGCGGAGCAACTTGGCGACGCGCACCAGTTGCTCCATGGTGTAGTCTGCCGAGCGGATGATCCCGGAGCTGAGAAACAGGCCGCTGACGCAGTTGCGCCGGTAGAAATCCATGGTCAGCGTCACGACTTCTTCCGGGGTGAAGCGCGCACGCGGTACATCACTGGAACGGCGATTGACGCAGTACTGGCAATCGTAAAGGCAGAAGTTGGTCAGCAGGATTTTCAACAACGACACACAGCGCCCGTCCGGCGTGTAGCTATGGCAAATGCCCATGCCATCCGTCGAACCTAGCCCGCTCTTGCCCTCGGAGCTGCGTTTGGGCGCACCGCTGCTGGCGCAGGAGGCGTCGTACTTGGCGGCGTCGGCGAGGATGCTGAGCTTGTCGATGATTTGCATGGCACGGGCTCTTTACTGTGTGCATATACAGTATAGGCTCGACCGCCGCGAAACAAGTTGACGGATGACCCCTCGTCGGCTGGCCATCCAGTTTGCGGCGTGTGGGAGCGAGCCTGCTCGCGAAGAGGCCCTGCCAGTCACCGCAACTCAGTGATCAAACCGCCCACTGCAGGATCAACCAGCCATTCGCCCCGCTGATCAACACAAACAGCCCCCACGCCAGCACCCGCGTCGGCCAGCGATTGACGAACGGCCCCATCAATTGTCGGTCGTTGGTCATGCGGATCAACGGGTACAGGGCGAACGGCAGTTGCAGGCTGAGCACGACCTGGCTTAACACCAGCAACTTGCCGATCGCGCCGTCACCGAGCAACCAGACGCCAATGAACGCCGGAATCAGCGCCAGGCCACGAGTGATCAGCCGCCGCTGCCAGCACGGGATGCGCAGGTTCAGATAGCCCTCCATGATCACCTGACCGGCGATGGTCCCAGTGAACGTCGAACTCTGCCCGGACGCCAGCAGTGCCACACCGAACAACACACTCGCCAGCGCACCGCCCACCAGCGGATCGAGCAAGTGATAGGCGTCCTGAATGTCGACCACATCGGTATGTCCGGACTGGTGGAACGCCGCCGCGGCGAGAATCAGGATCGCCGCGTTGACCAACAACGCCAAGGCCAGCGAACCGATGGTGTCGATCCGCGCCAGTTTCACCGCGTCCTGCTTGCTCGCCAGATCCTTGCCGATCATCCGCGTCTGCACGATCGAAGTGTGCAGATAAAGGTTATGCGGCATCACTGTGGCGCCGAGGATGCCGATGGCCAGATAAAGCGGCGCAGCATCGCCAATAGCCGACAGCGACGGTTTGAAGCCCATCGCGACGTCTGGCCAGTAGGGTTTGATCAGCAACAGCTCAACGAAAAAACACACGCCGATAGTCGCGACCAGCACCAGCATGATCGCTTCGAGACGGCGGAAACCACGGTTTTGCAGGGCCAGCACCAGCAGCGTGTCGAACGCCGTCAAAGCGATGCCGAAGGTCAGCGAACAGCCGAGTAGCAGGTGAAATGCCAAGGCGCAGCCAAGCACTTCGGCGAGGTCGGTGGCGATGATCGAGATTTCCGCCAAGACCCACTGCAAACGCGCGGTCGGCGTGCTGTAGCGCTCACGGGACAGCTGCGCCAGATCGCGCCCGGTTGCGATGCCCAACCGCGAGCACAGGCACTGCACCACCATGCCGGCCAGACTCGCCAGCAACACCACGAACAACAGGCTGTAGCCAAAGCGCGAACCGGCCTCGATCGCGGTGGCCCAGTTGCCCGGGTCCATGTAGCCGATCGACACCAGCAAACCGGGGCCGGCGAAGCGCAGCACACGTTTGAAGAAGGAAGCAGTCGGATCGACCGCGACGCTACCGGCGACTTCCGGTGGACAAAACGGCGCGGTGGCGATTTTGGGCAAACTGAATTTCACGCACACATCCAGAAACAAACACGGGAGCCCGGCAGCTTAGTCGTTTCGCCCAAAGCCTTGAAGAGCAAAGATCGCAGCCTTCGGCAGCTCCTGCATGGGTAAGGCGATGTCCTGCAGGAGCAGCCGAAGGTTGCGATCCTCTGATCTCATCGGTTCCCGCCCAGTAACTGCTCGCGCAACTCGGGACTGCGCGTACGCGGGTCCAGCCAGATATCAAAAAACGCCTTGGCAAACTGCGGATCCTCGATCTCATGCTGAAGCTTCTGGCCGACAAAAAACCGCGCGCCCTGCCCCGGCAGATACACACCGGTAATCCGCGTGCCGGCCTGCACGTCGACAAACGATTGCTGCATTTGCGTCTGCCAGCCAGCCAATTGCGCAGAAGTGACCCGGGGACCGGCAAGGCGTTTGATTTCTTCGACGCTGGTGCTGACCAGATCGTCTCGCGAGATTTTGCGCCGGTAGATCAGCTCCAGGGCAAACGGCTGGCCGTCCGCCAGAGGCCGCGCGGCACTCCACAAGCGCGCGCTGTAAACATCGAAGCCGAACACGCTGAAATCGCCGCTGCCAATGATTTGCGCCCCTGGCACTGCGTCCTGCCAATTGGCCCACGTCGGCGTCAGCAACAGTGCCCACAAGCCGATGCCACAACAGCCACGTACGAGCTTCGGTGTTCTGTTCATCGCCGTATCGTCTCCGCTGGCTGCTGATGAGCAAAGCATAGCTGGATTCGCACCTGAATTTTTGTATACAAAAATTGCGAACATGGGCAGCAATCTTCAGTCGGCAGTGCTAACGTGGCTCATTCTGATCCGACGGAGACACCCGCGTGCTGATCCTCAAACTGCTGCTGATTCCCGGTTTTCTCCTGCTGATTTCCCTGGCGGGCAAACGCTGGGGGCCGAGCGTGGCCGGATGGCTGTCGGGATTGCCGGTGGTGGTCGGGCCGATTCTGTTCTTTCTGGCGATCGAACAAGGGCCGCAGTTTGCCGCGCAATCGGCGGTGGCGGCGCTGTCGGCAATGTTCGCGATGATTGCGTTCTGCATCACCTATGCGCAGGTGGCGCAGCGGGCCAATTGGCCATGGGCGTTGACGATTTCGCTGGCGGTTTGGGGCGTACTGGCGGCGGTGTTGTCGGTCATTCCGGCGTCCTTGCCGTTCTCGGTGATTGCGGCAGCGGTGGCACTGCTCGCTTCGCCTTATCTGTTCCCGGAGGTGCAGCCGGTGTTGAACGGGCCAGCACCGAAGTCGGACAAACTGATCTGGCGAATGATTGCCGGCGCGGCGCTGACACTGGTGGTGACGATGCTCGCCAGCACTGTCGGCGAACGCTGGACCGGGCTGCTGGCGGTGTTCCCGGTGCTGGGCAGTGTGATGGCGGTGTTCTCGCAACAAACCCGCGGTCCGGCCTTCACCGCTGCGTTATTGCGCGCAACGGCGACCGGCATGTATTCGTTTTCGGCGTTCTGCCTGGTGTCGGCCTTGACGCTGCCGAGCATGGGCCTCAGCGGCTTCGTGGCAGGCGTAGCGGTGTCGGTAGCGATGCTCGGGGTGACCAGGCGTCTGCTGGCGCGGCCAGTGGCCAAAGCGCAAGCGCAATAACCGCCCGGACGAATCGCGCTGGAACGCCCGGTGTGCTCCGTGGGATGATCGCCCGCCTCGCGCGACCATTTCCCGGAGATTCAGATGTCATTGTTGAGCAAAAAAGCCGTCGTCCTGATGCTGGCGGCCGTCGCCGGTTTCGCCGCGATCAACGCACACGCCGCCAAGGAAAAAGTCAAAACCGAGAAGGTCTCGCTGCTTGACGGCAAGTTTGCCTTCGTCCTGCCCAAAGGCTTTGTCGCCGACCCGTTGCCCGCCAGCCCAAGCGGGGCCAAGGGCACGATGTACACCAACCAGACCACCAAAACCGTGGTCATCGCCGCCGAAAACCAGATCCCGGCCGGGCAGAACGTCAAGGATAACGACGGTGAGTTTCTCGACGGCAGCGTGTCGAGTTTCATCAACGATCAGCGCAAGGCCCTGCCGGACTTCAACAAGCTCAGCGAGAAAAGCCTGACCCAGAAAGGCACCGGCCTCGGCCTGCGCCAGGTTGACAGCACCGCCACCCAAGGCGGTGGCCAGACCCTGAACACCACGCTGCTGGCCGGCTCCGGAACGAAGATGGCGTTGGTGCAGGTGATTTCCCGTGCCAGCGACAAGAAAGGTCACGATGCCCTGGTTAAAGCCATCGTCAAGGATTGAGCCGCTGCAACCAGCCATTCAGATCGCGCAATTCGGCCGAACTGATGCTGTGGCCGACGCCCGGATACGCGTGAAGCTCGGGCTTGTAATCGAGTTTCTGCAATAGCGCATTGGCCTCGGTGCCGTGGCGGTAAGGTACCGGGTCATCGGCAGTGCCGTGGCCGATAAAGATGCTCAGCGGCAGCGGCGGTTGGCCAGGCTTGAGTTCGGCTTTGAGCACCGGCAACAAGCGCCCGCTCAACGCGGCAAAGCCGCCCACGGCCGCCGGGGCGCGCAGGCCGACTTCGTAGCTCATCATCGCGCCCTGGCTGAAGCCGATCAGGTAAACCTTGTCCGGCGCGGCGTGATATTTCCTCGCCGCCTGGGCGATAAAGTCGCGCAGTTTCTGACCGCTGACCTTCAGATCATCGGTCTCGCCGTTGTAGGCACCTTCGCCCTTCTTGCGAAACCACTGGTAACGTCCTTCACCCAACGTCATCGGCGCGCGCACGGAAAGGTAGTTGTACTGCGCCGGCAGCTGAAATTTCATGCCGATCAGATCGGCTTCGTTACTGCCGTAGCCGTGCAGGAAAATCACCAGCGGACGTGGTTCGGCGTCGGCGTGGACCTGTTCGAGGTATTTGAGTGGCAGATCGGATTGCAGGGTGGTTTGCGCGTGGACGGCGGTGGATGCGAGCAGGGTCAGCAGGGCGAATAGTTTCAACATAAAGCCTTCCTTCACAGAGTGTCGGGTTCGCGGGGAGCCTAACATTCTCGGCTGAGGATCCAAATTTTGTGCTGTGGCTAATGCCGCTATCGCTGGCAAGCCAGCTCCCACAAGAATTGCGGCGTCTCCAAAATTTGAGATCAACCGCAACCCTGTGGGAGCTGGCTTGCCAGCGATGGGGTCAGCAAATTCAGCGAAGAGCCATCAGTCGTTGGTCAGCTTCCCGGTTCTAAAAGGCACCCGCCCCGCCACTTTCGCCTGCCAGATCCCCGGCTCGGTATAACGCCCGCGATCAATCGCAAAAAGCACCCCGCTGGTGCCGGCGCGCACGGTGGTCACGCGATCCTGCAACGGGTCAACAACCTCGAACAGCGCGTCGCCCTGCTCGACCCACTCGCCAGCATTGCGCAAGAAACTGACCACGCCGTGGTGCGGGGCGAACAGGTATTCGGTGCCTTCAAACGGCAGACCTTCACAACATTCGCTCGGCGCCGCCGGCCAGTCGCCGCTGATGAAGCCCTGCTCGGCGAGGAAGCCAAGAATCGCTTCGCAGTTGGCCTGAGCCTGATCGACACGAGTGTCGCCCATGCTGCCCAGCTCCAGCGTGGTCGCCAGGTTCGCCGGCGGAATCGCCGCATGAGGAAATGCTTTGGCCAGACGCAACCACGGTGTCGAGCACGATTCATCGAACGAGCTGCCGCCGGAATCCTCGCAGAGCAAAGCTACGCCGGCCTTTAGTCGCGCCGCAAGAGACTGCCACTGCGGCCAGTGTTGCGGCAGCGCGTAGAGGTGAATCGCAGCGTCGAAATCGCAATGCAGATCGAGGGTGATGTCGGCGTCGCAGGCGTGGCGCAGCAACAGGCGATGCAAGGCTTCCAGTTGCGAGGCCGGAGTCGGCAGTTCCTCGAAGACCTGAGCCATGGCCTGGCGAATCAGCGCGACATTGGCCTCGGCATCCGCGCCCAGACGCTCGCCAACGAGCGCCGCTACCGGCGCGCTGAGCTCGACGAATGCGCGGTTGAAATTCTTGCCGCTGCCCAGTTCGAAGCGGCCCATGTGATTGCCTTGCAGATGCTGATCCAGGCCAATCGGATTGGCCACCGGCACCAGTTCGACAACGCCCTGCAAACGGCCCTGCTGCTCCAGTTCGTTCAAACGCAGCTTGAGTTCCCATGCGGTGCGCATGCCCGGCAGTTCATCGGCGTGCAGGCTGGCCTGGATATACACCTTGCGGCTGCCAGCGCCGTAACGGAACACGCTGAGCGAGCGCTCACTGCCCAAATGGCTCCAGGGCAGAACGTGGTCGATGCGTTGCATTGTTGACTCCTCATATCTGCATCACACAGGTCCCCTGTGGGAGCGGGCTTGCTCGCGAATGCAATGTGTCAGCCACTATAGATGCTGAATGTTAAACCGCATTCGAAAGCAAGCTCGCTCCCACAATGGATCTCTATCAGTACAACGAAAACATAAAAAAATGGCCACCGCGCAAACGGGGCCACTTTTTTTCACGGCGTATTAATGGCCGTACACGTCAAAGTCGAAGTACTTGTCCTGGACTTTCTTGTACTCGCCATTGGCGCGGATTTCGGTGATGGCTTTGTTGAACTGCTCAGCCAGCGCGGTATCGCCCTTGCGCACGGCAATGCCAGCACCGCCGCCGAAGTATTTGGCGTCTTCATAAGTCGGGCCGACGAATTCGAAGCCTTTGCCGGCGTCGGTTTTCAGGAAACCGTCGCTGAGGTTGACCGAGTCAGCGAGCATCGCGTCGATACGTCCGGAAACCATGTCGAGGTTGGCTTCCTGCTGCGAGCCGTAGCGCACCAGTTCGATCCCGGCCGGAACCAGCACTTCGGTCGCGTAACGGTCGTGAGTACTGGCGCGCAGCACACCGACTTTCTTGCCTTTGAGTTCGGTCAGCGGGTTTTTCACGCCCGAGCCTTCCTTCATCACGAAGCGCGCCGGGGTGTGGTAGTACTTGATGGTGAAATCGACGTTTTTCTTGCGATCGTCAGTGATGGTCATCGACGACAGGATCGCATCGATTTTCTTCACTTTCAGTGCCGGGATCAGGCCATCGAACTCTTGCTCGACCCACGTGCATTTGACCTTCATCTGCGCGCACAGCGCATCGCCGATGTCCACGTCAAAACCAGTGAGTTTGCCGTCAGGGGTTTTCATCGAGAATGGCGGGTAACCGGCTTCGATACCGATGCGGATCGGCTTGGCGTCTTCCGCCACAGCGGTCAGGGACAACATCGACAGTGCCAGGGCACCGAACATCACTAGCTTTTTCATTTATTACTCCCGTGCGGAGGCTTTTATTGGCAGCTTTCGATTCAGCATTCGGTCATGGCGTTCTAACGGCAAAAACCGAAGTGGTCGGCAGTCTATGGCGACGCGCACGGGGGCAATTGTTTTTAAGCGACAAATACTTACAGAACATCGGCGCACGCATTGACGAGGATCAACGCGTGCGCCGTGGCGGTGCGAAGGCTGTAGGACAAGACTGTTTGCAGAGCAAAAAATGTTGTTTCCCCTGCAGGCGCTGCCGAAGGCTGCGCCTACGGAGAGATCAGCATTCGCAGGCGACGGGTGTGTTGGCGACTGCCGCCGCGTTGAGGTTGAAACCTTCATCCAGCCATCCGGTGACGCCGCCGATCATCTCTTTGACTGGATAGCCCAACGCGGCAAATTTCACCGCAGCCTTGTTCGCGCCGTTGCAATGCGGTCCGGCGCAATAGACCACGAACAAAGTGTGTTTCGGGTAATCGGCCAAGCGCTCCGCCGTGAGCAAGCGGGTCGGGATATTGATCGCGCCGGGCACATGGCCGCGCTCGAACGCCAACGGGCCGCGCACGTCCACCAGAACAAAATCGACCTCCCCGGCCTGGTGGCTACTGAATACGTCGGAACAATCGGTTTCGAAGGTCAGACGATTGCTGAAATGCATCAGGGCAATCGCCGAAGGCGCGGCGGGAATTTCGCGAACCAGGCTGGTCATGCTGTGTTGCTCCTTTGTCTGTGAGGTGTGAACAGACTTTATCGAGACGGCGCTTACCGCTACAGTGGCGCGCAAGACACCGACCGGGAGTTTTCCGCCAAATGCTCACTCAGCCCAATCTGGTTGCCATTCTGGCCTACGATGGCCTCTGCACGTTCGAGTTCGGCATCGCCGTGGAGATCTTTGGCCTGGCGCGGCCAGAGTTCGACTTCCCTTGGTACGCGCATGCGATTGCGGCGGTCGATCAAGGCCCGATGCGCGCCATGGGCGGGATTCAGGTGCTGGCCGATGGTGGCCTGGAACTGCTCGCCGATGCACGCACCATCGTCATTCCCGGCTGGCGCGATCGCAACGCCGCGGTGCCGTCAGCGCTGATCGACGCATTGCGTCAGGCCCATGGCCGAGGCGCGCGGTTGCTGTCGATCTGCTCGGGCGTGTTCGTCCTCGCCGCCAGCGGTCTGCTCGACGGCCACCGCGCCACCACGCACTGGCGCTACACCGGTGAACTGGCGCAACGCTACCCGGCGATCGAGGTCGATCCAGACGTGCTCTACGTCGACGCCGGTCAACTGATCACCTCCGCCGGCAGCGCCGCCGGCATCGACGCCTGCCTGCACCTGGTAACCCGTGACTTCGGCACGCAGGTCGCCAACGCCGTCGCGCGGCGCCTGGTCATGTCGCCGCAACGCACCGGCGGCCAGGCCCAATTCATCCCCACCCCGGTCAGCCCGACGCCGCGCAGCGACCTGTCGCGCGTCATGCAATGGGCCCGCGAACGCCTGCACGAACCACTCGAAGTCCGTGATCTGGCCAGTGAAGCGGCGATGAGCGAGCGCACGTTTCTGCGGCGCTTCACCGAAGCCAGCGGCCAATCGCCGAAAACCTGGCTGCAACATGAACGCTTGGCGCGGGCACGTGAGCTGCTCGAGAGCACCCACCAACACACCGAGCAGATCGCCCAACGCTGCGGCTATCGCTCGGTGGAGAGTTTTCGTGTGGCGTTTCGTAGCGTGGTGGGCGTACCGCCGTCGGTTTATAGGGAGCGGTTTGGGCGAAGCAACAAGCTTTCGCTCCATCCCACGGCGTTTTAAGCGCTGATGTTGACGGCGAGGACGGCGGAAACGCTCGGCGGGGAAAATTGTAAAACGGAAAAATGCGGCTTGCTTTATATTGGTTCTGATATAACCTGAAAATCAAACGTGGACGGGCATTTCTTGCAATACAACTCACCGTCGCCGCTTACGTTCAGCTATTACGCTTTTCCTTTTGACACAGGACTAGCCGATGCAGAAACACAAGGATGTGGTGTTCGTGGGGAGCGCGTTGAAAGATATCAAAGCGTTTCCGGTTGATGCCCGCAGGGCGGCGGGGTTTCAGCTGGACCTGTTGCAACAGGGTGATGACCCTCTCGATTGGCGCCCTATGAAAACCGTAGGACGCGGTGTCAACGAAATCAGGATCACTGAGGACTCAGGGGCGTTTCGCGTGTTTTATGTAGTCAATCGACCTGAAGCAATCTATGTGCTTCACGCCATGCACAAAACCACACGTAAAACGGAAATCAGAGATATCGAACTGGCCCGGGCCAGATATCAGGAAATAGGTTAAGCCATGAAGGAACATCAAGACTCATCCCAACAATTTTCCAGTGTATGGGATGCATTGGAGGACACGCCTCAGGAAGCTGCCAACATGCGTTTGCGAGCCAAGCTCATGCGTTCGCTTTGCGAGACCATTAGAGCGTGGGAGCTGCCTCAAAAGGACGCGGCACAAAGATTGGGAATCTCGCAGCCACGCCTTAATGATGTACTCAATGGGAAAATCGACAAATTCTCGCTCGATGCACTGGTCAACCTGTCAGCTGCTGCAAGGCTGGAGGTGGACATTTGCTTTCCTTCAGCCCCGTTGCAATGGGCCTGACAATGTCCACCCTAGCATCCGAGCGGGGAAATCGAGGGAGTTGAATAGCATTCAACTTCGTAGCTAACCATCGACATCATCCAGCTGCACAGGCGTTCCGCTGGATGATTCCTCCCCTTCAATCCTCCCGCGTCAAAACCTCCAACAACTCAATCTCAAACACCAGATTCGAATTCGGCGGAATCTTGCCCATGGTCCGCTCGCCGTACCCCAGATGCGCCGGTACCAGCAGTTTGCGTTTGCCGCCGACCTGCATGCCCATCAGGCCCTGATCCCAGCCTTTGATCACGCGTCCAGTGCCGATCACGCACTGAAACGGTTTGCCCCGGCTCCAGGACGAGTCGAATTCAGTGCCGTCTTCCAGCCAACCGGTGTATTGGGTGGTAATCAGCGCGCCCTTCACCGCGGCTTTGCCGTCGCCCGGTTGCAGGTCGATGATTTGCAGTTCGTCTGTCATGTCGTTGGCTCTGTTGAGATATTTGCAGGCGGCGTTTTTCGCAGAATCCGTTGCCGATGGCAATCCATGGAACCGAAAACACGCCTTACCGCTCACATGTGTATCGACATCGTATGACGACAAGGATGCTTTGATGACCGACTCTCGATTGCTGCGCAGTTTCATCCCGCCCTACATCCTCAACCGAATCATTGCTCACGGTTCGGAGCCGCAGCGCAGCGCCGCGATGCAGACGCTCAACCACGTGCGCAGTCTGCTGCCCAATCCCGGCCGCCCTTCGCAGCCGCCGGCGCGCGCGATTCTGCCGGAGGCGACCAAGCCTGGCCTGGCCCGGCGCAGCGTGCATGATGCGCAGAACAAAATGCTCTTGCCGGGCATGCCGGTGCGTCTCGAGGGCCAGCCGGCGTCGGGCGATCCGGCGGTCGATGAGGCTTACGATGCGCTGGGCGCCAGCTATGATTTCTTCTGGAAAGTGCTCGGTCGCGACTCGATCGACAATCAAGGTTTCGCGCTGATCGGCAGCGTGCATTACGGCCAGGGCTACGAGAACGCATTCTGGAACGGTGCGCAGATGGTCTTCGGTGACGGCGATGGCGAAATCTTCCAGCGCTTCACCCGCTCGCTCGACGTCATCGGCCATGAATTGGCTCACGGCGTCACCGAAAGCGAAGCCGGGCTGATTTATGCCAACCAGTCCGGCGCGTTGAACGAGTCGCTGTCAGACGTGTTCGGTGTCTTGACCAAGCAATACACCCTCGGTCAAACCGCCGAGCAGGCCGACTGGTTGATAGGCGCCGACCTGCTGATGCCTAAGATCCAGGGCAAGGGCCTGCGCTCGATGTCGCACCCCGGCACGGCATATGACGACCCGCTGCTGGGCAAGGACCCGCAGCCGGACCATATGCGCAAGTTCGTCATCACCAGCGAAGACAATGGCGGCGTACACATCAACTCCGGCATTCCCAACCGCGCGTTTTACCTGGCAGCCCGAGCATTTGGCGGCTTTGCTTGGGAAAAAGCCGGACGCATCTGGTACGACACACTATGCGACAACCGCTTGAGCCAAGAGGCAACGTTCGACGCGTTTGCAAAATTGACCATCGACCACGCTGCTCAGCGCTTCGGCGCCGAAGCAGCCGGCTCAGTGCAGCAAGCCTGGGCACAGGTCGGCATCGAATAATCCGAGGAGACTGTATGAAAACGCTACCCGAGCTGGATGACGATTCCGTTTTGCGCGTATCTCGCCAGGGTGGCGTTGCAGCGATTCACAGCCTGAGCCGCCCGAGGGAAATCGAATTCGCGCAATGCGACATCAGTCAGCGTTCAAGAATCTGCTCGGTGCTTGAGGGGTGTCTGCCGCTGGACAGCAGCGAATCCGGACGTGGTGATCAACGCTTTTATCAGATTGAGGTGCGCTATCAGTCCGGGGAAATGGTGTTGAAGGTGCCGGAGGACCGTGCACCGGGGGAGCTGGTGCATTTGTGGGACAAGGGGGAGCTGCTCTGATTCATGCTGGCGGTTCTTCTGCGTCGACAACTGACGATGTGCGCGGGCCAAAGCCCGCGGTCTGGCCGAATACGACACCGTTGAACGTGTGCGTACAGCACTCGCAGCTCGGCGTCATGTCCTGCGCCTTCAGTTTCGGATTGACCAGTTGCAGGAGATTTTGCTCGTCGACGTAAAGCCCGTTGAAATAACTGGACTCACCCAGTCGCACGACTTCTTTGCGATCCTTCTCATGGATGGCAACCATCCAGAACACCGGCGCTGATTGATCCAGTCGCGCCACAGCTTCGCTGAAAATGGCATCCCAAGAACCGCCAACCCGAGACAGCAGGAAGCGAAACAACGGCGTGTAATCTCGCCCGTATTGTTTGCCTGGGTGCATCGAACTTCGCATGCCTTCGTCACGGCTTGCAGCTTTGCTGTTGCGCTGATCGCGATAATGCGCAACTGATTCGTGGCGACGAACACCCCACGTTCGAGTATTCACTTTGCGGTAAAGCGGTTTCTTGTCCAATCCCTTGTTCCTCATCCAGACGTCCGCTGTTTTACCGGAACGGCGTTCGAATGCAATCAGCCATCCGTGGCCAATTGTAAAGCCGAGGCTATTTCTCGACCGGCTGCATCTCGACAATCGTGCCATTGGTGATCATCACCATCACGTACTTGTCATTGATCTGCACCCACTGCGCCTGCTCGATCGGTGCTTTCAGACCTTTGGCTTTCCAGTTCTTCAGCGCCTTGTCTTCGCGCTGGTACATTTCCGGCGCGCGGTCGTTGACCTTCAGCTGGCGATCGCTGGTCGGCGATTGCACAGAGGGGTCGCTGGAGGTTTGCGCCGCTTGAACAATGGGCGTGATCCCGGCAATGCCCGCAACAAGGGCCAGGCTGGCGATTAGGGTTTTGCTGTTCATCGGTGAACCTCTTTCAGATAGGTAGTACCTGAACTCCGACTGTGCGGCGCGGGAAACATTCCTTGTTTTTTGCCAGAGATGGACACTAGAGGGCTTCGTCCATCAGACCGCCATCGCTGGCCAGCCAGCTCCCACAGGGATTGGTGTTTCACCAAATTTTTTGACCGGAGCTCCGATCTCTGTAGGAGTGAGCCTGCTCGCGATAACCTTCGACTGGCAAACATCATTTTCGCCTGATACCGCTATCGCGAGCAGGCTCACTCCTACAAGAGCAAGAGCAAGAGCAAGAGCAAGAGCAAGAGCAAGAGCAAGAGCAAGAGCAAGAGCAAGAGCAAGAGCAAGAGCAAGATCAAAAGATCGCAGCCTTCGGCAGCTCCTACAATTGGATTGGGCACGACCTCATGATCGGGTCGGCTGCCAGGCCGCCTTCGCGAGCTGGCCCGCTCCCACAGAAAAGCAAAGCAGCGCAGCTGCCCGCGGCGAAGCCGCCCCACTCAACATTGAGCGTTAGCTCGAGTGCTTTTGATCCACGGGCGACGTCGGAAGGCTGAGTGGAGGGATTGATCCGGGCGTGGAAGCGCAGCGACCGTCTGGCGCAGCCAGACACAGCGCAAGGAGGTGCAGCGAAGCAAACCGTAGCCGCTGCGCCCGGATCGATCCCGCAGCGAAGGAACCCGAGCCTGCGAGGGCCGAACGCAGGAGCAAGCCTTTTCGGTTACCTTTTCGGCGTTTGGAAAAGGTGACTCGCCGTAAGGGCGAAACCCTAAGCAGCCGTTACCGCAGCAACGGATATGTACCCGGTCAACCAGCTCGACAAAAAGCCTTCGCGGGCACGCACGCTCCCACATATGCCGCTAAGCACCGAAAGCATTGATCCGCCCCGCGCATCAATCCATGCCAACAATGCAATTAACAGATTGTTACATCTGCGCCACCATCCACCTCAATAAAAACCGTGCGCCGCTTCTCCGTAGCGCACGTCATAAAAGCGGTGGAGTACTTTTCCTATGACAGCCTCAATCCCAACCAACGGCTCGCGGGCCGGTGCCATCTTCCGGGTGACCTCGGGCAACTTCCTCGAACAGTTCGACTTCTTTCTGTTCGGCTTCTACGCCACGCAGATCGCGGCGGTGTTCTTCCCGGCGAGCAGCGAGTTCGCCTCCCTGATGATGACGTTCGCGGTGTTTGGCGCAGGCTTCCTGATGCGTCCGCTCGGCGCCATTGTGCTCGGTGCATACATCGATGATGTCGGCCGGCGCAAAGGTCTGATCGTCACCCTGTCGATCATGGCCAGCGGCACGATATTGATTGTGCTGGTGCCCGGATACGAAACCATTGGCCTGTTCGCTCCGGCGCTGGTGCTGATCGGCCGGCTGCTGCAAGGCTTCTCGGCCGGTGCGGAACTGGGTGGTGTGTCGGTGTATCTGTCCGAGATCGCCACGCCGGGCCGCAAAGGCTTTTTCACCGCTTGGCAGTCGGCCAGTCAGCAGGTCGCGATCATCGTCGCGGCCGCGCTGGGCTACGGTCTGAACCAGTGGATGGAGCCACAAGCCGTGGCTGCGTGGGGCTGGCGCATTCCTTTTTTCGTCGGCTGCATGATCGTCCCGTTCATCTTCTTCCTGCGTCGTAATCTGGCGGAAACCGAAGAGTTCGCCGCGCGCAAACACCGTCCGAGCATGCGCGAAGTGTTCCGCACCCTCGGCCAGAACTGGGGCGTGGTACTTGGCGGGATGTTGATGGTCGCGTTGACCACTACCGCGTTCTACCTGATCACCGTGTACGCGCCGACCTTCGGTAAAACCGTGCTGCACCTGAGCACTTCCGACGCGCTGCTGGTGACGCTGCTGGTGGGTGTTTCGAACTTCTTCTGGCTGCCGATTGGCGGTGCGTTGTCCGACCGTATCGGCCGTCGTCCGGTACTGATCGGCATGGCCTTGCTGGCGCTGGCCACGACTTATCCGGCGCTGTCGTTCCTGGTGCAGGCGCCGAGCTTCACCAACATGCTGCTGTCGCTGCTGTGGCTGTCGTTCATCTACGGCTTGTACAACGGCGCGATGATTCCGGCGCTGACCGAAATCATGCCGGTGGAAGTGCGCGTCGCCGGTTTCTCCCTGGCCTACAGCCTGGCCACGGCGATCTTCGGCGGTTTCACCCCGGCGATGTCGACCTTCCTGATCCAGTACACCGGCGACAAAGCCGCGCCAGGTTACTGGATGAGCATCGGTGCCCTGTGCGCGCTGTGCGCCACGCTTTATCTGTACCGCCGTGCCGGTGGTCGTCTGCAACCTGTCGCGGCCTGAGGAAAACTCGCCATGAAAAAACTCTTTACTGTCACTGCCCTGCTCGCCGGTCTCGCTTTCAACTTCGCGGCCCAGGCCGAAGAACTCAGCGTGATGACCTCGGGTGGCTTCACTGCCGCTTATAAGATCCTCGGGCCGAAATTCGCTGCCGCCACCGGTAACACCCTGACCACCAGCCTCGGCCCGTCGATGGGCAAGGCGCCGGAAGCAATTCCCAATCGTCTGGCGCGCGGTGAGCACGCCGACGTGGTGATCATGGTCGGCTACGCCCTCGATGAGCTTATCAAACAAGGCAAAGTCGACCCGGCCTCCCGCGTTGAACTGGCGGATTCGCGGATCGGCATGGTGGTGCGTGAGGGCGCGGCGAAACCGGACATCAGCAATGTCGATGGTCTGAAGAAAGCCCTGCTTGATGCGCAGTCGGTGGCCTACTCCGACAGCGCCAGCGGCGTGTACATCGAGCAGCAGCTGTTCAAGAAACTCGGCATCGAAGACCAGCTGAAACCGAAGGCGAAAATGATCGCCAGGATCCCGGTCGGCTCGGTGGTTGCCACTGGCGACTATCAGTTGGGCTTCCAGCAGGTCAGCGAATTGCTGCCGGTGCCGGGCGTGAGTTTCGTCGCGAAGATTCCGGAATCGGTACAGTCGGTAACACGTTTTGCCGCTGGCATTCCGGTCAAGGCCGAGCATCCGCAAGAAGCCAAGGCCCTGCTCGCCTACCTCGCTGCACCGGCCGCTCAGGCTGACGTGCAGGCCACCGGGCTGGATTCGGTCAAGCGCTGAGCGTTGGCGGCTGGACGCGCATTTCTACGACCAGCCGCTCCAGTTCCAGTGCCGCCGGGGTCAACGTGCGATCCCGGCGCTTGATGATGCCGACACTGCGCATCACCTGCGGCTCAATCAGTGGCACCCGCGTCAGGATCGGATGATCCGGCCCAGGCATCGCCATCAACGGCACCGCCGCCACGCCCAAGCCCGCCTCCACCAGCCCGATCATCGTCGTCACATGCCGCGTCTCGCAGATGCTCTGCCGCTGCGGCACTACTCCGCCCAAGGCCTGATCAAGCAGAAAGCGATTGCCCGAAGTCTTGTCCAGCGCGATGTAATCCTGCTGATAGAACTCGTCCCAGCTGACGCTGCTGCGCCCGGCCAGCGGATGATCGCGGCGACAGGCGACAACGTAGCACTCCTGCACAAGCGGTTCGAACTCGACTTTGGCATCCTGCGTGCCGAGAAAACTCAAACCGAAATCCGCCTCGCCATTGACCACCGCACTCAACACATCGTGGGCGCTGGAATCGAGGACTTTGACCTTGATCCGTGGAAACTGCTGGTGATAGCGCGCGACCACGCGGGGCATGAAGTAGTACGCCGCCGACGGCACGCAGGCGACGGTGACATGGCCCAGACGCGTCGAGGCGACTTCGCTGATGCCGAGCAAGGCAATGTCGAGATCATCCAGCAAGCGCTCGACGCTGGGCATGAAGCCGCGCCCGGCCTGGGTCAGGCTGACCTTGCGCGTGGTGCGCTCGAACAGTTTCACGCCGAGGGCATCTTCAAGCTTTTCGATGCGCCGGCTCAGCGCCGGTTGCGACAGGCGCACGGTGTCGGCAGCCTTGCGAAAACTGCCCTGCTCGACCACCGCGCGAAAGGCTTGCAGGTCGTTGAGGTCGAAGTTGATGGCCATGGCGTTTCCGGAAATTGATGCGCAGGGGTTATAAATGTAACCAGTTGATGCAAATTATTACAGGCCTGATGAAAGCTGCCCTTGTGGGAGCGAGCCTGCTCGCGAATGCGGAGCATCAGTCTATGGATAGGTGACTGACCCAGCGCATTCGCGAGCAGGCTCGCTCCCACATTGGATCTCGAATGGTCTGGAGACCGCGTAACCCTTATCCTTGTCACCCCCGCCGTACCCGTAGTCAGGAGTCGTTCCAATGCCCCATGAAGGCAATCTGTTGCAAGCCGCTGTCGTGTTTCTGTTCGCGGCCGTGCTCACCGTGCCTTTGGCCAAACGTCTGCAACTGGGCGCGGTGCTCGGTTATCTGTTTGCCGGGGTGATCATCGGCCCGTCGGTGCTCGGCCTGATCGGCAACCCGCAAAGCGTTGCGCATATCTCCGAGCTGGGCGTGGTGTTGCTGCTGTTCATCATCGGCCTCGAGCTGTCGCCGCGGCGCTTGTGGGTGATGCGCAAATCGGTGTTCGGTGTCGGCCTGGCGCAGGTGCTGCTGACCGCGTCGGTGATCGGCGGGCTGGCGCTGTCGGTGTTCGGCCAGCCGCTGAACAGTGCGATCGTGCTGGGCCTCGGTCTGGCGCTTTCATCTACCGCGTTTGGCCTGCAGAGCCTCGCCGAACGCAAGGAACTGACCAGCCCCCACGGGCGTCTGGCGTTTGCGATTCTGCTGTTCCAGGACATCGCCGCGATTCCATTGATCGCCCTGGTGCCGATGCTCGCTGGCGTTGATCACCACACCAGCACCGCCGACGATATTCGGCACAGCCTGCAGGTGCTCGGCGGCATTGCCGTGGTGGTGATCGGCGGGCGATATCTGCTGCGTCCGGTGTTCCGCGTGGTGGCGAAAACCGGTCTGCCCGAGGTATCTACTGCCACTGCGCTGCTGGTGGTGATCGGCACGGCGTGGCTGATGGATCTGGTCGGTGTGTCGATGGCGTTGGGTGCGTTTCTTGCCGGCCTGCTGCTGGCGGATTCGGAATATCGCCATGAACTGGAAGCGCAGATCGAACCGTTCAAAGGCCTGCTGCTCGGGCTGTTTTTCATCAGCGTCGGCATGGGCGCCAATCTCAGCCTGTTGTTGAGCGCGCCGATCACCGTGTTGGGCCTGACCCTGCTGCTGATCGGCCTGAAATTGCCGCTGCTGTTCGTGGTCGGGCGCTTGGCGGGAGGATTGAACAAGATCAGCGCAATCCGCCTCGGCATCGTCCTCGCTGCCGGCGGTGAGTTTGCCTTCGTGGTATTCAAGATCGGTCGCGATCAAGGCCTGTTCGAGCCGCAGCTGTACGACATGCTGGTGCTGACCATCACCCTGTCGATGGCGCTGACGCCGTTGCTGCTGTTGATCTGCGCACGGCTGGTCAGCCCGAAAGTGCAGCCGGTGGAAGTGCCGGAGAAATTCCGCGAAATCGACACCGAAGCGCCGCGCGTGGTGATTGCCGGCATGGGCCGGATGGGCCAGATCGTGGCGCGGATTCTGCGCGCGCAGAACATCAAGTTCGTTGCGCTGGACACCTCGGTGGAAACCATCGAACTGTCGCGCAGCTTCGGCGGTGTGCCGGTGTTCTATGGCGACCCGATGCGCCCGGAAATCCTTCACGCGGCAAAGGTTGGCGAAGCGGAGTATTTCGTCATTGCCACGGACGATCCGGAGACCAACATCAAGACTGCCGAAGTGGTGCACAAGCTCTATCCGCACATGAAAATCATCGCCCGCGCGCGTAACCGTCAGCACGTGCATCGCCTGGTTGATGTGGGCGCGGAGGCGATTCGTGAGACCTATTATTCAAGTCTGGAAATGAGCCGGCGCACGTTGGTCGGCCTCGGGCTGACCCAGGCCCAGGCCGATGCGCGCATCAAACGTTTCAAGCATCACGACGAACAGGTACTGGAGGCGCAACACGCCGTTTACGACGACGCCGCCAAAGTCCTGCAGACCGCCCAGGAAGCCCGGGCGGAACTGGCCAAGTTGTTTGAATCGGATCAACTGGAAGAGCAAGCGCGCGACAGCTGAAAATCCGGCGCTGCTCAAGCCGCCATCGCGGGCAAGCCCGCTCCCACATTGGTCGAGTCGAACCGATATTTCGTGTACGACATATAACCCTGTGGGAGCGGGCTTGCCCGCGAAGAGGCCGGCACATTCAACATCAATGCTGCCTGGGTCAGGCCAGTTCCAGCGCGGGCACCGGCTCGACGGCTGCAACTGCAAACCGCTCCGCCAGAAACGGCGTGATATCCAGCGGCAGCGGCTCGTCATTCACCAGTTTGTCCAGCAACACCCCGGTAATCGCCGACGTCAGAATCCCGGTGCGGAAGTGCCCGCAAGCATTCAGATAACCCTCGACCCCGCGCATCGGCCCGAGGATCGGCAATTCATCCGGTGAGCCCGGACGCAGTCCCGCCCAAGTGCGTTTCAGATTGACGTCCACAAGCTCCGGCAGACAGCGCACCGCGCCCTGCACCAGCCCGGCGATTTCCGGGTAGGTGGTGGTGACGTCGAAGCCTTTGTCTTCGGTGGTGCTACCAATGAGGATTTCGCCGTTGTCCTTTTGCGCCACGTAGCAATCGCTGGTGGTCAGGCAGCCGTTGAGGATCTTCGGCATGCGCTCGGTCAGCAGGATCTGGCCTTTCACCGGTTTTACCGGAATGCGAATACCCGTCGCCCACTCGCTCAAATCCGCCGCCCAGGCGCCTGCGGCGTTGATCAGCGTCTTGCAGTGGAACACCCCCGCCTCCGCCGTCTGCACTCCCGTCACGCGAGTGCCGTGATGCAGCACGCCGGTGACGTTGGTGTTGACGAAGATGTCGACGCCGTTCTGCCGCGCGCCTTCCATATAGGCATCCGCGAGGCGGAACGGGCTGACCTGATGATCACAAAGAAACTCCAGCGCACCGCGAGCCTCATGACTGACACTCGGCTCCGCCGCGCGCAACGCCGCTTGATCGAGCCAGCGCACCTGATCGGCCAGATGCGGAATGCAGCCGACGATGTGCTCGGCGTAGAGCCGGTCTTCGTCGTCATAGATCACGAATTTCAGTCCGGTCTTCTCGAACTTGCAATCCATGCCGTGGTTGTCTTTCAGCTCGCGGTGCAACGCCGGGTACAGCGCGTTGGACTGCAAGGCAAAATCGAAAAACGACTGCGGCAAAATGTGCGGCGTACTGGCGTCCACCGCCACCGCTGCGCCCTGGGTTTCGCGCTTGCGATTGGCCGACATCATGCGAAAAAAGATCACCCCACAACCGAGGCCGACCGACTCGCCGATCGCCCATAAACCACCCGCCGAAGCACGGGTCGCGTTGCCGGGGCGCTTGGCGTCGATCAGCGCCACCTTGAGGTCTTTGCGTTTTGACAATTGGTAAGCGCAGGACGCGCCGATCACGCCGCCACCGGCAATGACCACGTCGTAGAACTTACTCATGGGAAGCGGCCTCCGTGCCGAGGAACTGGAATGCCGAAAACGGTACCGGATCAATCGGAAAGCGCGGGCGCAGCCAGCCCACATCCTGACGTCCGGTGGCCTGGCGCAGGCGATCGCTGCAATAGCCGACGCACATCCGCCCCTGGCAATCGCCCATGCTCACGCGGGTGCGCATTTTCAGGCTGGCGATGTCTTGCACGCCCTGCTCCAGGGCCAGGTCGATGTCGGCGCGGGTCGCATGTTCGCAGCGGCAGATCACCGTGTCGGCTGCGGGCAAAGCAGTCTGGCCGACGCCGCGCTCGGTGTAGCGATCCACCGCTGCGCGGAAGCGCACGATGGCTCTGAGCTTGCTCGCGTAACGGTCGCGGCGAACGCGGGCGAGTCCGGCGTCGAGTACGCCACGTTGCAGCAGAATCGAAGTGGCGGCGATCTTGCCCGCCAGCATCGCCGCTTCACCACCACGAATCCCGCCCATGTCACCGGCCAGATGCACATGCGCCACGTTGCTTTTCTGCCAGACATTGGCATGCGCACGCAGGTAGCCATCGTCGCTGAAGCCGTGATCAAGACCCATCTGCTGACTCAATTGCGTGCGCGGAATAAAACCGTACCCCACCGCCAACGTCTGCGCTTCGAAGCGTTCGACCCGCGACAGATCCGCCTCCCACGTCGACGAATACGGCGCGACGCTGACGCTCTTCAATTCGCCCTCGCCGTGGGCTTCGACCACCCCCCAACCGTAGTTCATCGGGATGCCGTGCAACTTGAGGTAAGCGAGCATGCTCAAGCCGTCAAGGAACAGCTGCGGTTTGTTCAATAGCGCCAGACTCTCGCGGGCGATCTTGCCGAACGCGCAAGCCTCGTAGACACCGGCGACGCGCACGCCAGCGGCATGCAATTGGGTCGCCACCAGCGGCAGCAGCGGCCCGGTACCGGCGATGATCACCGGCCCTTGCGGCTTGACCACGCCACTCTTGATCTGCAGTTGCAGGCCGCCGAGCAGGATGACTCCCGGCAACGTCCAGCCGGGAAACGGCACGCTGCGTTCATGGCAACCGGCGGCCAGCAGCAGTTGCGGATAAGCGATCTCGTGCAGTTGCTCATCGCCGTCGAGCACCACCAACGCGCGGGTGCCTTCGGCGCCGACCACGCGATGGTTGAGGCGCACGTCGATCAGCCCCGACTGTTGCTGAAATTCACCATGCAGTTTGTCCAGTGCTTCGGAATAGCGCGGCCCGAGATAATCCAGTTGCACGCCATCACGCAACGGCCCGCGATAGACCACCCCGCCGAGGCGCGAAGCCTCTTCGAGCAAGGTGCTGCGCACGCCGTGGCGCGCCAGTTCGATGGCCGCCGCCATCCCCGCCGGCCCGCCGCCGACGATCAACGGTTGCAGGCTCATACGACCTCCTGCGCGACGACGCGGTTGACCTGAGTTTCAATCTGCATACCGTCGCGCACCACGGTCTGGCAGGCCCGGCGTTTGTGGCGACCGTTGATTTTCACCAGACAGCACTGGCACACGCCCATGCCGCAATAGGCGCCGCTGATCTGATCGTGGTCGTTGCGTGCGATCTGGCGCACGCCGAGGGACTGGATGACGCTGAGGACAGTTTCGCCAATGGCGGCGCTGACCGCTTGGCCGTTGATGTGCACGGTCATGTCCGCCTGCACCAAGGGCTGGATATCGAAGGTTCTTTCTAGGCAGTTCATTACGGTGTTCGTCCGTGAAGATTCAGTTGAGGTTGTGACAGCTCCTTGCTGCACTACGCCTCGTCGACGCTTTTTTGCTGTGTTGTCAACGTCGACGCGGATACTTCGTCAGCGCAACAAGGTGCGCGAGAAGCACTGTAGCTCATACCTCAGCAAAGGCCTGGGTCATTTACGGTAGGCGACATCGCCACGCGAAATATTGATCCAGGCCAGTGAAAATGGCGGGATGGTAACGATTAGTTGGAGAAGACGAACTGGCCTTTGATTTTCTTTGCGCCGAAGAAACCGAGGTCGGGGAACAGCAGGTTCTTCAACCACGCGACGTAGAAAATCATCGCCAGCGTGATTGCCACGCCGATCACCGTACCGGTCGGGTCATCTCCGTATTCCTTGAACATGCGCGGCACCTGGCTGATCGAGAGCACCACGTACACCGTGTAAGCGTGAGCTGCGTTGCGATAAAAACCCCAGGCAAAGAGCAAAGGCACGCCACCTGCAAACAAACCAAGTCCGATGGCAAAACCAGTGCTGATAGTCAGCCCGAGGAAATAGCCGCCCACCAGACCGATCAGCGCCTGAACATAGATCAGTCCGAGAAGGATTTTGATCTTGCCGGCGTGTCGTTCAATCAGATCCGGATCGGGGCGTGAGCCGATCAGGTAGGCCAGCGCCTTGTCTTTCAACGCACCACCGGAGAATGCCTGGAAAGTCTCGGTTTTCGAGCGACCGGCATCGAGCATTTCGCCGACCTGGCGTTTGGTTTCCTTCTTGTCCAACTGACTCATCCTTAAAGTGATAAAGCGGAACGCCCGCTTTGCGCAGGGATTTTCGCTTTTGGCACCGCAGAAAGCAAAAAGCCGCTTTTACCCGAAGGTAAAAGCGGCAGAGGCATCCTGCCTCAGAGGGATCAGTGCACGAACAGGGCGATCAGGATGATGATCGGGATCGGTACGCCGAGGAAGAACAACAGTAATGAGCGCATGGTGACTCTCCTTTTTAACGGACCGGAGTGGTAGTGGTGTAGGTATCGACTTCAACGTACTCGACCGCATCGCGACGACGACCGCCGAAGGTAGCTGCGAGGCTGGCGAAGAACGCGCCGGCCAACAGCGCTACAAACATCCACAGCGAGGTGTAGGCAGCGACTTTGGCGGCGGTGTCAGCAGCCTGCTGGGCTTTCAGTTTGGCGTCAGCGATGGCTTTCTGGGTGTTGGCGTAGATCTCGTCGACACGACGTTCGGCATCGGCCTGGCTCAGGTTGGTGCGTTGCGACACCAGTTGCGCGAGGTAGGTACGGTCTTCTGCGCTGAGCTGACCGTTGGCCAGGCTCTGGGCAAAGATGCGGGTCACGGTGCCGCGTGCGGCATCATCGCTGACAGCAGCAGGACGATCATCGCGAAACAGGCTGTCGACGAAGTAACCGTACTGATCGCTGTCAGTGTTGGCAGCAGCCGAGCCGGCGGCCTGGCTCATCGCACCGGCAGCACCGCCAACGACGTTGGCACCGGCCTGCACGCCGCCACTGACGACGCTGCTGACCGAACCGACCACCAGCACAGCGGTGACCAAGGTGGCGACACACCAAGCAAGGAAACCATGGGCGGTGTCGCGGAAATACACTTCGTCACCGTGCATGTTGGCCCACTTCACACGCAGACGGCCGGCAATGTAGCCGCCCATACCGGAAGCAATAATCTGCGTCACAGCCAGCCAGACAATCGTCGAAATGCCCAGGCCCTTGGCGCTGACGCCCTCTCCGGCCCACGGTGAAACAGCCGAAAAGCCCAGGCCGAAACCGAGCAATACCAGAATCATCGACAGTGCAGCGGCAGCCGCAGCACCGGCGAAGATCGCGCCCCAGGACACGCCTGAAACACTGCTCGACTCTTCCACGGCAGAATAATAGCCATCAGGGGATCTATTCATTGTTGTGCTGCTCCAGGCATGAAAAATGGTGTTACAACTCGTCATGTGAGGAATTGCAGTGACCGTGCCAGGTACAGCGACTGAATAAATCTTTATTTTTCAACGGCTTATAAAATATGAACTTCTTAGGACCTTGCAAATTGCAACAGTTGCCAAATTACAGCGGGTTTTATGCATTGGCAGAGTCGATCATTTTCGCTTGTAACTCTTTTTACCGCTTGGCGTCAGGCAATACACGCCGCCGCGAGGCCCCGTGCAAAACGAGCCAGTACCGCAGGCGCAACCATCGTCGCCTTGCAGGAAGTTTTGCGGACGCATCTGCTGACGCTCGCCAAACATTGCCGCGCAGCTCTTCTTCGAACCGCTGATTGAGCCGTCATTGCACAGGAACAGGTCGCCGTCGCAGCGGTCTATTCCGCCTTTCTTGCCGGAACAAGGCGTATTGGCCGCAAAAGCGAGGCCGCTGGCAAACACCAGCAAGAGCAGGACGATCGGCCTCCAGCCAGAGCTCATCAATGTATTCACCGCGCCACTCCTGTTGGACTTTATGGCCAGATGATATCAATCTTTTGACAAGCAAAGCTTCCGTTCCGGTGAATGGCAGCGGCAACATGAAAGTTAATTTAAAGCGTCACGGTAATTTCTTGGCAAAATGCTGCCATTCCGTTTGAACCGATCAGCAGGCCTGCCTATGACTCGTATCTTGACCATCGAAGACGACGCCGTGACCGCGCGGGAAATCGTTGCCGAACTGAGCAGCCACGGGCTGGACGTCGACTGGGTCGACAATGGCCGCGAAGGCCTCGATCGCGCCGTCAGCGGCAACTACGACCTGATCACCCTCGACCGCATGCTGCCCGAGCTCGATGGCCTGGCGATTGTCACCACGCTGCGCACCATGGGCGTAGCGACGCCGATTCTGATGATCAGCGCCCTCTCCGATGTCGATGAGCGCGTGCGCGGTTTGCGCGCCGGTGGCGATGACTACCTGACCAAGCCGTTCGCCACCGATGAAATGGCCGCGCGGGTCGAAGTGTTGCTACGCCGGCAGAACAGCGTCGCCACCCAGGCCACGACGCTAAAAGTCGCCGACCTGGAACTGGACCTGATCAGCCACGAAGCCCGACGCGCCGAACAGGTGCTGACGCTGTTGCCGACTGAATACAAGCTGCTCGAGTTTCTGATGCGCAACAGCGGCCAGATTCTTTCGCGGATGATGATTTTCGAAGAGGTCTGGGGTTATCACTTCGACCCAGGCACCAACCTGATCGACGTGCACATCGGCCGACTGCGCAAGAAGATCGACGCAGCCGGCAACGTTCCGCTGATCCGCACGGTACGGGGCTCCGGCTATGTCATTGCCGAACCCGTCTGACGGCTGGCGCTCTTCCAGCAGCCGCCTGCTGGCGCTGTACAGTTCGCTGTTCGTGGCGTGGAGCGCGATCCTCATGGGGGTCATGTACTACGAGGTGTCCGGCTACCTCGACAAACTCGCCAAACATTCGTTGATGCAACGTCAGCACCTGTTTTCGCACTTTCGCGGCGAGCAACTGGAGGACGCCCTCGCCGCCAGCATGACCTTCGATATCCGCGGCATCGATGCCTACGGTCTATTCAGCGCGGACGGCGTTTACCTGGGCGGTGCACTCCAGCAAATCCCCGAGGGGCTGCCGCTGGATGGCAAGATCCACATGCTCGCCGAATGCGCCGATTCCGACGATCCGACCCTGCCGAGCGACAGCTGCGATGCGGTGGCCACGCAAACCCGCGACGGACGCTGGCTGGTGCTGCTGCGTGACAATGGCTCGCTGTTTGCGGTCACCCGGATCATTTTGCACGCGCTGTTCTGGGGCGTGTCGCTGACGATTATTCCCGGGATCGCCGGTTGGCATCTGTTGCGGCGTCGACCGTTGCAGCGCATTCGCGCGATCCAGAATAGCGCCCAGGCTATCGTCGCCGGCGACCTGACGCACCGCTTGCCGTTGTCCAATCGCCGCGATGAACTGGACATGCTCGCCGCGATCGTCAACGCCATGCTCGAGCGCATCGAACGTTTGATGAACGAGGTCAAAGGCGTCTGCGACAACATCGCCCACGATTTGCGCACTCCCCTGACCCGCTTGCGCGCGCAGTTGTATCGCATGCAGCAACAGGCCGGCGAAGGTTCGCAGCAAGCAGCGCAACTGGATTTGGTGCTGGGCGAAGCGGACACGCTGATGGCGCGCTTTCGAGGGCTGCTGCGGATTTCCGAACTGGAGGATCGTCAGCGCCGTTCAGGTTTCGTCGAACTCGACCCCGCGCAGTTGCTGGAAGAATTGCACGAGTTCTATCTGCCACTGGCTGAGGAAGGCGATCTGCGTTTCCAGCTGAACATGCCGGAAACGCTGCCGCCGCTCAATGGCGACCGGGCGTTGTTGTTCGAAGCGCTGGCGAATCTGCTGAGCAACTCGATCAAATTCACCCCGCCCGGCGGTACGGTGATGTTGCGTGGAGTCAATGCGGGTGGGCAGACGCGGATCGAGGTTCACGATTCAGGGCCGGGGATTCCCGAGGCTGAACGAGAGGCGGTGTTCCAGCGTTTCTATCGCACTGAAGGTGGCCAGCCGCAGAGTGGTTTTGGACTGGGGCTGTCGATCGTCGCGGCGATTGTCAGCCTGCACGGCTTCAGCCTTGAGGTCGGCAGCAGTGATCTGGGCGGGGCGAAACTGGTGCTGGATTGTCGGCAGAGTTTGATCAGCCAGGCCTGACGTCTCGCGCCGATCGTTCCCACGCTCCGCGTGGGAATGCCTCAAGGGACGCTCCGCGTTCCGGCCTTCGAAATGGGACGCAGAGCGTCCCGGGCTGCATTCCCACGCGGAGCGTGGGAACGATCTGCGTCTCAGGTCGGGTAATTCGCCCGCAAGGCATCGAGGCCGCCCTGGTAGATGCCGTTGAACAAGGCCACCACTTCCTCATCGCTCACGCCCACCGCGTTGAAGCGTCCCGACCACGTCACCCGCGCGCCCTGCCCCTGGTCTTCAACCTTGATCGTCGCCAGGTAATCGCTGGCCGGGAACGGTGCCTGTTCGATCGAATAGCTGTAGGTTCTGGCCGCGTGATCGAAGGTCTGCAGACGTTCGATAATCACCCCGCCGTCAGCGGATTGCAGAGTGCGCACGCGCCCGCCTTCGCTCAGTTCACTGTTGGTAATCAACGGCAGCCACTCCGGCAGCGTGTTGAAGCCGCCGATCAATTGCCAGACCTGATCGGCCGAGGCCGGGATGTCGATGGTTGCAGATGCTGTTGGCATAAAACCTCTCTTTCGGAAATTCAGATTGTCAGGCTGTCGACCACACCGCCATCGACGCGCAACGCTGCGCCCGTGGTAGCCGAGGACAGCGGTGAAGCAATGTACGTGACCAGATGCGCCACTTCCGAAACATCCGCCACGCGCTGGATGATCGAGGTCGGACGGGCCTTGCGCACAAAGGCGTCGGCTTCGTCGCGCAGGTCGCGTCCGGACTTGGCGGCTGCGTCCTTGAGCATGTCCTGCAGGCCATCGGTGAAGGTCGGCCCCGGCAGGATCGCATTGACCGTGACCCCGGTGCCAGCCAGACGCTTGGCCAAGCCGTGGGACACCGCGAGGTTGGCGCTTTTGGTCACGCCGTAATTGAGCATGTCCGCCGGCGTCGCGACCCCGGATTCGGACGACAGGAAGATCACCCGGCCCCAACCCTGCTCAACCATCGCCGGCACATAATGCCGCGCCAGGCGCACGCCGGAAATCACGTTGACCTCATAGAAGCGTGTCCACTCGCTGTCGGGGGTTTCGAAGAAATCGACGTCGTTGAAGATGCCCAGGTTGTTCACCAGAATGTCCGCGCGCGGCTCGGCAGCGAAGAGCTTTTCCGCGCCCTCGGCCGTCCCGAGATCGGCGCTCAGACCACGCAACTGCGCGCTGGGCACGGCTTGGCGAATGCTCGCCAGCGCCTGTTCGACCTTGGCCGTGTCACGACCGATCACCACCACCGTCGCCCCGGCCTCGGCCAGCGACTGGCTGATGCCCAGGCCGATACCGGCGGTGCTGCCGCTGACGATGGCCAATTTCCCACTCAGATCAATCTTCATGCGTTTACCTCATCGATTGGCAAGGGCTCGCGCCGGACGGCCGATGCCTGTGCGGACTCGACCATGGCGGCGATTTCAGAAGCATGGATCAGCGTAGTTGCGATGTTGCAACTGTGAGAGAGCTGCCGACCGTTGACGTGGTTGAGCAACAGCTTCTGATGCAGATCAGATTTGCGTCAGACGAAGCAAACCATCAGCGCCGACCCTGACGCTGATCGCATCGTAACTGGCCAACGTCGCATGAGCTGTTTCGATCGGATGCTGGTGCGTCGTGGTGATGATCATCAGCGCCGCACCCGCCGCTTCGGCTGCTTGAATGCCAACCGCGGCGTCTTCAAAAATCAGACAATCCGCCGGTTCAACGCCAAGCTTTTTCGCCGCCAAAAGATAACCCGAAGGATCAGGCTTGCCGGCCTCCACATCTTCCGCCGTGATCATCACCGCTGGTTCGGGAATCCCCGCCGCCGCCATCCGGCGCAGGGCCAGGTCACGCGGCGCCGACGTCACCATCGCCCAACCATTTTTCGGCAGTGCGTTGAGAAACGCCGCCGCAGCCGGGATCTCGACAATGCCTTCAACGTCTTCGATTTCGGCAGCGGTGATAAACGCCGCTTGTTCCTCGGCATCCACGCCCGGAAGATTCAGGCGGGTGATGGTGTCGATCGCCCGCGCGCCATGGATGGTCGGCAAAAATGTTTCGACATCAACGCCATGGCGCACCGCCCACGCTGACCAGATGCGCTCGGCGGCGGCGATGGAGTTGAGGACGGTGCCGTCCATATCGAACAGGAACGCGGCGAATGCGCGATCAAAAACCGATGCTTGTGCAGACAAGAGAACAAATCCTCTGACAGATGGCCGGGGCAGACAGGCCCGGCAATGTAGCACTTGTCAGTGCAGCTGCGGGGCCTTGGATTTGAACGCGCTTTCCACACAATCGAGCAACTGACCGATCGCCCAAGGCTTCTTGATGAACGCCACCGAGTGCTTGACCCCAGAGGTCTCGGGCGTTTCATAGCCGGACATGACCATCACCGGTTTGTCCGGCCAGCGATCGCCGAACAGGTTGGCCAGATCGGCGCCGTTAAGCGTGCCGGGCATGGTGATGTCGGTCAGCAAAAGCGCTACATCCGCTGCGTGTTTTTCCAGATACAAGGATGCGGCGTCGGCGCTGGTTTGCGGTTCGACCTTGAACCCTTCCTCCTGGAGAATTTCGCAAAGGAACTCCAGAATCAACGGATCGTCCTCGACAACCAGAATCAACCCGCCAGGAAGGTGCGCGCTCGACGTAGGTGTAGGGCACATGAACAGCACTCCCCCGAATTACATTTTCGAATAGCGGTTTTGAATCCGCTGCTTAACAGGTATGAGCAGCGCGCCCTGCAGAAATTCACTTTTGATACAGGAGATTTCGCCAAGGTGTTGTTTTTCGGGCTGCAGCTTCCGTCCAAAATGCTCATTTGTGGTTAAAATGCGCGCCCTTTGTCCGGCCGATCCTGATCCATGAACCCTGAAGCTCTCGCCACCCTCCACGCCCATTTGCTGCCCGCACTGGGGGCGGCACCCTGCGAAACCCGCCGGCTGTTCCACGGCCGCGGGCGCTGCTGGCCGGGACTCGAGCAGTTGACCGTGGACTGGTTGCAGGGCGTGGTGCTGGTGTCGTTGTTCAAGGAACCGGCGCCTGAGCAACTGCAGGATCTGCGAGATGTACTGCTGCACCTCGCCGCCTCGCCGGAATGGCAGCAGTCCGGTGCGCACACTTTGCTGATCCAGCATCGTTACCTGCCGCAGAGCACGGCCGAATGGCTGATCGGCGAGGAAATCGAGGAAATGACCATCGTCGAGGGTGGCTTGCAGTACCGCGTCGACTTGGGCCGAAAGCAGAACGCCGGGCTGTTTCTCGACATGCGTTTCGGACGCAACTGGGTGCGCGAACAAGCGGCGGGCAAACGCGTATTGAACCTGTTCGCCTACACCTGCGGTTTTTCCGTGGCGGCAATCGAGGGCGGCGCCAGCCATGTGGTCAATCTCGACATGTCCCGCGCAGCGCTGAGCCGTGGTCGCGACAATCATCGTTTGAACGGCCATGACTTGGGCAAGGTCAGCTTCCTCGGTCACGACCTGTTCAAATCCTGGGGCAAAGTGATCAACAGCGGCCCGTACGATCTGGTAATCATCGACCCGCCGTCGTTTCAGAAAGGCAGCTTTTTGCTGACCAAGGACTATCAACGCGTGTTGCGCCGCTTGCCGGAACTGCTGACCGCGCAAGGCACGGTGCTGGCGTGCATGAACGATCCGTCGTTCGGTTCGGACTTTCTCATTGATGGCGTGACCCAGGAAGCGCCGAGCCTGCGCTTCGATCACCGGCTGGACAATCCGCCGGAGTTTCCCGACGTCGACCCGGAAAGCGGCCTGAAAGCCCTGGTTTTCCAGCGCAACACCTGACACACCAAATTCCCCTGTAGGAGTGAGCCTGCTCGCGATAGCGGTGTGTCAGTCAGCAAATGGTTAACTGACACACCGCTATCGCGAGCAGGCTCACTCCTACAGGGGGGCTCAGCTTTCAGCGCGAACCGAGCGCCACGCCGCTTGTGCGAGCACCTCGCGATAATCCGTCGGACTGCCTTTGACCCGCCCCGCCAGCCAGGCTCGGCAATAACTGTCCGCCTGCCCGATGATCAGTGAAGGCAGCAGCTCGGCAGGCAAATTCTGCAGCTCGGCAGCACGCCCCGATTCCGCAAGCCATTGGCGCAGACGCAGATTGCGCGTCTTGTTGCGCTCGGCCAGCTCTTCCTTGAACGGGCCTTTGGTCACGGCGAACCGCGCGTGATACTGAAAACGCGCCCACTGCGGCTGTTGCTCGACCCAGTCGACATAGCTGAAGACCAGCGCCTGCACGCCTGCTTCGGTGCTATCGACCGCGTCGAGATACGCATCACGCAAACGCCCCTGATCCTCCAGCGCGGTGAAAAACAGCGCCGCGACCAATCCTTCCTTGTTGCCGAAATGGTGGTAAATCGCGCCGACGCTGGTGTCGCATTCGGCGCGAATCATCTCGATGGTGGTCGCCTCGATTCCCTGCTCGTTGAACAGCTTCAAGGCCTTGCGAAAGATGTCGCGTTTGAGCTCGGCGCGGCGGCCGGGGTAGCTGCGTTCCAGTAGATCGGCGGTGTCCATGCTGCTTGAGGTCCGAAAAAGGTTTGAACAAGGCGAAGTTTGCCCGTGGAAATTGCGCCTAGGTTGACAGATTTGCGGTGAACAGAATACCGTTCCGTTACAGAATATTATTCTGTAACGGAACATCATTCTTCTAAACCACCAAATCGTGAGGCTTCCATGAGTCAATCTCTCAGCATGTTCAACAGCGTCGGTCCGGACGCTTTCAGCAAGATGGCCTGCCAGTTCGCCCCGTATTTCAGCAGCATCAACCCACTGATCAGCGAATTGCGCCCGAACGCCGCCACCGTTCAAGTGCCGTTTCGCAAGGAGATCACCAATCACCTCGGTACAGTGCACGCCATCGCAATGTGCAACGCGGCGGAACTGGCCGGCGGGATGATGACCGACGTCTCCATCCCGGCCGGCGCGCGCTGGATTCCGAGAGGCATGACCGTGGAATACCTGGCCAAAGCCAAAACCGACGTCACCGCCGTGGCCAGCGCTGAAGGCGTGGATTGGCAGAGCGATGGCGACAAGGTGGTCAATGTCGACATTCATGATACCGAGGGCAAAAAAGTCTTCACCGCACGCATCACCATGAACGTCAAACTGGGTTGAAATTGCACGCACAAAAAAGCCCTTGCTGCGCAATGCGCAGCAAGGGCTTTTGATTGGCCGGGTCAGTGCAAGGTCAGGCGCTGACGGACAAATTCTTCGACGTGACGGCTGGTCTGATCCAGATGACGGTCGCGTTGTTTTTCCGCATCGAGCATCGCGCGCTTGCCGTTCTTCTGCAGCAGGTAGGTATGAATCTGCTGCACTTCCAGCGAGCGGTAGATCGGCGTGGTATCGATAAAGCCGCGCAAGCCGTTGCTGCGGTAATGCCGCGTGCTCATCAGCACCTGAGTCTCGCGCTGGCCGATCACTTCAAAACCCAACGCTTCGAAGTACGGCACCTTGCCAATGCTGCAGGCCAGTTCCGCATGCGGATAGCGTCCGACCATGTCCGCGAGCATCGCCCGCGCCACACCCTGACGCCGATGCCCTTCGCGCACCGCCATGTAGGCGACGCTGCACGCCTCCCAATCGCCCTGCACCGGCAGGTACAGCAGAAAGCCGATGACCTGTTCCGGATCTTCATTGTCAGTGGCCACCAGCAATTCCACCTCGGTGCCTTTCTGACCATTCAACGCCTCGAGGTACAGATGCACCTCGTAACCGACCGCGTACTGATAAACGTTGTACAGCAGATTGCTCGGGCCAAGTCCCACCGCACTGATGTCGGTCAGGTAGTCGACGACCATTTGCAGGATCTGACTGTTGACGCTCTCGGGGCATGGGGAGGTGTAGTGGGTGATGCGTGGCATGGACAAACTCCGGCAGTAAATAACGTTGCCGATGATCAGAGCCGTCGACGAACCGCGACATCATACCGCGCCGCGGTAGACCACCGTTTAAAGATCCGCTGTCGAAGGCCGATGTAACGATCACCTTTCATTTCACTACCAAGGACCGGGCCATGTATTACCCGCGCGAAGCCGCAAAAGATCATCTTTACAACCGAATCGTCATGCTCACTGTCGCCTGCTGCGTGGTCTTGCTCCTCGCCGGGATGGCGCGCCATCAAGGCATTCTGTATGCGCTGTTGAATTTCAATGGCGCGCAAACCAACGGCACTGTCACGCAGTTGGAAGAGATCCTCATGAACAAGAACGGCAAGATCATTCACTATCGCTATGCCGACGAGCAGGGTCAGCTTCATGAAGGTGATTTTGTCGACGAACGCTACGCCGAACACACCCAGTACGAAGTCAATGGACCGATTGCGCTATTGGTCTCGCCCTGGATGCCGGAAAAAAGCGCCATCGCCAGCCAGCTGCAAAGCTATCGCGCAGGTTTTTACATCATGGCCGGCGGCGTATCGCTCGCCCTGCTGTTCCTGCTGGTTTCCGGCAGGACGTTCTGGCAGATTCAGGCGATGAAGGAACAAGACCGGTACTACTGAACAGTCACTGTTGCGGCGCCACCACTCTGAATTTGATGTTGATGTCTCTGGACACCACGCTGTCAGCCCACTCCCCTGCGCCGAGGCCGAACGCCTCACGGTTGAGCACCAGCTCACCGTCGAAGATGCCGATGGCGTTGTCCGGTTTCAACTGCACTGGCACCTCCACCTCTCGAGTGATGCCCTTGAGTGTGAGCTGCCCGGCGATCTGGTAACGGTGCTCGGCCACCTGGGTGAAACGGCTGGATTCGAACACCGCGAGCGGGAATTTCTCAGTGTCGAACCAGGCCGGTTTTACCAGCTCTGCGTTGGCGTCTTCGCTGCCAGCATCGATGCTGCCGAGATCGATATGCAAAGTCGTACGGGCGTCGGCAAGGTTGTCGGTGTCAAAGTCCAGCGTTGCCTCGAACTTGCCGAAGGTGCCATACATTCGCGAGCCCATCTGCTGGTAGGTGAAGCTGATCTGGCTGGCACTGGTGTTGACGCGAGTGTATTCGGCGGCTTGAGCGACGGTCGAGGCATACAGGTACAACGCGGTAACCAGCAGCAATCGCATCGACATGGAACTCTCCGGGCGGCGCGTGCCGTCGAGGGCCTTGGTTCACTTAAGCAAACAACCCGCCGTCACGCCAGCACCTATATCAAGCGCTCGATCTTCTGGTGCTTCCAGACCAGTTTGTAATAGAGCGTCTGCAGTATCAGCATTCCCAGATAGGCAACCGGAAAAGCCATCCAGACGCCCTGCAAACCGAAGTGCCCGTCCAGCCAATACGCCGCAGGCAACTGCACGCCGACCACGCAGATAATCGAAATGACCACCGGCACCAGCACCGTGCCACTGGCGCGCATGATCCCGCCGATGATGGCCTGAAAGCCAAATACCAGCAGGCTCCAGAGCATGATGTGCAAGAGGTGCTCGGCCATGGCCCGGGTCGAGTCCTCGGTCAGGAACAAGCCCAGCAGCCAGTGCGACAGAAGATAACCCAGCACAATCAAGCCCCCGGTCAGGCACACGTTGATCAACAACCCGGTGCGCAGGATTGGACCCATTCGTTGCAGATGTCCGGCGCCAATCGCCTGTGCCCCGAGAATCGATGCGGTGATCGCAATCGACAGCGCCGGGAATTGCACGTAATTGACGATCTGCGTCACCGCGCCATAGGCCGCTGTTGCCTGAGAACCGTGCTGGTTGACCAGTGCCAGAATCACCAGCTCCGACAGCGACAGCACGATCATCTGCACTCCGGTCGGCAGGCCGATACGCAAAACCTTGCCGAGTATCACCCGGTCCAGTCGCAATGCGGCAAAGAACTCCCGGTCCGGCGCCAGCGGATGGCCCTTGCGGATCAGCCGCCAGGCCAGCCACGCCATTGCCGACAGATTCCCCGCCAGCCCGGCATAGGCCGCGCTCTGAATGCCCAATGGTGGCAAACCCAGCCAGCCGCGAATCAACGCCGGCGTCAGTGCCAGCCCCACCGCGGTGGAGACGATCAGCGCCAGCAACGGCGACAGCGTATCGCTGACCCCGCGCAGCAACTGGGTGAACAGCACGAAGACCAGCAGTGACGGCAGAATCCACAACATGACGTGGGCATAGTCCACCGCATCGTCGAGCACATCCGCCGGCGTGCCCAGCCCCGTCAGCGCCTGGCGCGCAAACACGGTACCGAGCACTGCGGCAACCAGGCCGATCAGCATACCCAGCAGCAACGTCGCTCCGGCAATCGCTTTGACCATGTGCGTTTCCCGCGCGCCCCACGCCTGACCGATCAACACGCCGGCACCCGCGCCAAGACCGATGACCAGGGCGATGAAAAAGAACACGACGGGAAACATACCGGACACTGCCGCCAGCGCCTGAGTGCCGAGCATTTGACCGATGTAGATGCTGTTGACTGTCCCGGACATCGATTGCAGGAAGTTCGACAGCACCATCGGCGCGAGAAACAGTAGATAGGTTTGCCAGAGCGGCTTGGCGAAGGTGGCGCTTTGCATTGAATGGAGGTCCATCTCGACGGCGGCAGGCCTGATTGACGATAGCTTCGGTGAGTTGCGTGCACGGTGCAATCAACATTTCCAATCGGCGTTGATTGTCAGTTTTGCATTTGTGTAAATGCCAGGCATCGCTTTGTGTCAGTGTTCGGCTGTGGTAAATCAGCGATTCTCTCGACACGTACTATTGAGGCTAGGTTCATGCGTAACGTTGCAAATTTTCTGCTCGGCTCCCTTTTCGTGCTGTTCGCGACCTGCGCTCAGGCAGCCGCACCTGCAGCCGCCCCTGATTCATTGAAACCGTTATTGGTCACGCTCAATGAACGCCTGAACATCGGTGATCTGGTTGCGCTGACCAAATGGGACAGCGGCAAACCGATCCAGGACAGCCTGCGTGAGGCGCAGGTGATTGCCAATGCGCGAACTCTGGCAGACGAAAACAAACTCGATCCGGATGACGTCGAACAGTTGATCGCCGCGCAAATGGAGGCCAACAAACTGGTGCAATACGGTCTGCTCGCACAATGGCAGGCGGCAGGTGCGGCACCGGATACACCGCGCCCGGACCTGGCGAAACAGATACGCCCGCGTCTGGATGAACTGCAAAAGCGCCTGTTACAACAGTACGCCGAGTTCTCCCACTATCGGCAAGACCCGAATTGCCCGTCATGGCTGACCACTGTCCGCAGCGGTCTGGCCGCCGATGCGCTGCATGATCTGGCGCTGATTCGTGCCAGCGGCGAGTTATGCATCCGGGCAAAACCGCTCTGAAGCGAGGGTATCGGCAATACATCATCGGCGTCGATGTTCACCATCACGTCAATGAAGTTCTCATAAAAAAAGCACGGCGTAACATCGGCTCCAGACAAACAAACAACTTTCTGGAGCACACGATCATGAAACGCCAAACCCTTCTCGGCATCGCTTTCTCGGTTTTCGCAGTTAACGCTTTTGCAGCTACCCCTGCTCACACCCTGGTCGCTGAAGGCGGCTCGGACGAGTTGATCGAAAGCCGTTTGGCTGAGGGTGGTTCGGATCGTCTGATCGAACGCCGCGTGGCCGAGGGTGGCGCGGATCGTCTGATCGAACGCCGCGTGGCCGAAGGTGGTTCGGATCGTCTGATCGAACGCCGCGTGGCCGAGGGTGGTTCGGATCGTCTGATCGAACGCCGCGTGGCCGAGGGTGGTTCGGATCGTCTGATCGAGCGCCGCGTGGCATGAATCAAGTGCAGTACCGCAACCCCCATGAAAAAGCCCGGCCTGATCAGCCGGGCTTTTTGCATTCAGCCGACGCTTATTGGGCGGTTTTCAGCTTGACCACGTCACCGGAGATGGTGGTGGTGTAGCCGGTCAGGACCCAGGCCCAGAACCAGTTTTCCTGCACTTGGGTGTTGATCAATGCATCGCCACCCTTGGCTTTGATCGCCGCGTCTTGCGCGCGTACAAATCGGCTGTTCTGGCGGATCGGAATAATACCGAACAGCAGCAGGCCGGTGGCCGAGGCTTCGCTGTGGCCAACCACGGTGTACTGGTTGCTGTCGTAATGTGCGGATTTCATCGGGGCGCCGGTGCAACCTGCCAGAACCACACCGAACAGTGCGGCGGCGACTATTTTGCTGAGGTATTTCACAGTAAAACTCCATGGGGGAACGCCCGGGATCCATCTCTCGGGCGGCGCGCATTCTAACCAAAATGATGGCTCATTAGCATCAATGTTGTTCTTGTTTACATGAACTTGTTCGCTGGCCGGCCATCGGCGATGTCGCATACCATGGCGCCACTTTAACAAGACAGACACCGCCCCCATGTTCAAAGCCAGTCTGCGTAGCCATCTCACCCTGTGGTTCGGCGGTTTGTCCCTGCTTACGCTATTGAGTGTGGGCTTTTATGTCGGTCACATCGCCACCGAGCAAATGAAGCAGGCCAGCGGCAATGCCTTGCTGAACACGGCGCGCTCGGCGGCGACGTTATTGGGTGAGCAACTGCGCGAGCGGCAACTGGAGGTTTACCTGCTCAGTCGCGCTCCGCATCTGGAACGTGGTGATCTGGATAACCCCGCCATCCTCAAATCGATGCAACTGCGCACCCAGGCACGCGCCGAATACGCGTGGATGGGCGTCACCGACGCCGAAGGCAACGTCCGCCAGGCCGTCAACGATTTGCTGGTCGGCCAGTCAGTTCAAAAACGCCCGTGGTTCCAGACCGGCTTGCGCCGCCAGTACACCGGCGATCCCCACGAAGCGGTGTTGCTGGCGAAATTGTTGCCGGGCCTGCCCAATGGCGAGCCACTGCGCTTCATCGATTTCGCCGCACCGATCCATAACGCCGAAGGTCTGGTGATTGGCGTGCTGGGCGCACATGCGCACTGGAGCTGGGTGACCCGCATCGTCGAGTCGGCGGCGTTTTCCCACAAGAACTCGGCACCGGATATCCAGGCGCTGATCGTCGACCACGATGGCAAGGTGCTCTACCCCGAAGCGCTGATGGGCCAACAGCTGGCGACCAACGACCCGGTATTGTCGGGCTGGACGGCGGCCAACGGTTACCTGACCAGCATGGTCACCGTGCCGACCCCATCGGGCACGGCGCTGTCGTGGTCGATCGCCATCCGCCAGCCACTGGAAACCGCGCTGCAACCGGCGCGGACGCTGCAATACGAATTGCTGATCCTCGGCGTTTTCGCCGCCATCGTTTTCGGCCTGGTGGCTTATTACCTGGCGCTGTACCTGAGTCGCCCGATCGAACAACTCGCGCACTCGGCCAAACAGGTGCAGAACAACCAGTCCGGCGCGCAATTCCAGCTCCAGCATCCGGTACTGGAAATTGCCCAGCTCGGCCAGTCCATCGACGCGATGACGCAATCACTGCTCGGCAAGGAACGCGAACTGCAGGAAGCCAACGCCTCGCTGGAAGCCACCGTGGCGCAACGCACCGCCGCACTCACCGAAGCCAATGCCGAGCTGCTGAGCCTGGCCACCCACGACGGCTTGACCGGCGTCTACAACCGCCGCCGATTTGACGAAAAAATCACTGAGTACTCACTGCTGTCCCGGCGCACTGGACGCCCGTTTGCCCTGCTGCTGATTGATGCCGATTACTTCAAACGCATCAATGACAGCCACGGCCACGCGGTCGGTGACGAGGTCCTGCAACAACTGGCGACCTTGATCCAGAACAGCGTACGCAGCACCGATTTCGTCGCTCGCTACGGCGGCGAAGAATTCGCCGTACTGCTGCCGGAAGTGGCGCAACCCGACACCCCGGAAGTCGTCGCTGAAAAGATTCGCGCAGCGGTAGCCGACGCGGAGTTTCCCGGCGTCGGCAACGTTACCGTGAGTATTGGCCTCGGCCTGGCAGATCCGGCAGACAACAACCACACGGCCCTGATCAAACGTGCCGATCAGCAGCTGTACCAGGCGAAGGCTGCAGGGCGCAATCAGGTTGCGTTTCATGCCCACTGACACCGGCGTAGACAGGTCGACTTGCCGGCCCCATCGCTGGCAAGCCAGCTCACACAGGGATTGAGTACACCTGCTATTCACCAGCGTTTTTGAGATACCTATCGCGAGCAGGCTCACTCCTACAAGAGCAAGAGCAAGAGATCGCAGCCTTCGGCAGCTCCTACAGTCCCACGTTCACCTATAGGCCGAGTGTCAGCTCGCCTGCTCTTGATCTTGATCCACCGGCGACGTCGGAAGGCTGAGTGGAGGGATTGATCCGGGCGTGGGAGCGCAGCGACCGTCTGGCGAAGCCAGACACAGCGGAAGGAGGTGCAGCGAAGCAAACCGTAGCCGCTGCGCCTGGATCGATCCCGCAGCGAAGGAACCCGAGCCTGCGAGGGCCGAACGTAGGAGCAAGCGTTTTTTTGCTTACTTTTTTTAGGCGTTTGTAAAAAAAGTGAGTCGCCGTAAGGGCGAAACCCTAAGCAGCCGTTACCGCAGCAATGGATATGTACCCGGTCAAAACTACCAAAACGCCCTGGAACGGCGCGTTCCCGTAATTATTCAGCACTGAACTTCTGCAGATAAGCCAACAGATTCTCCAGCTTCTCCTCATCACTCAGCCCCCAGAAAATCATCCGCGTCCCCGGCACCACCCCTTTCGGATCCTCGAGATACGCCTTGAGCGTCGCCCGATCCCAGGTAATCCCCGAGTTCTTCATCGCATCGGAATAAACATAATTGGCCGAAGTCCCCGCAGCCCGGCCAATGATGCCGTTCAACTGCGGACCAAACCCCGGACGAGCCGACTCGCCAACCTGATGGCAACCGCCGCACAGACGCGGAAAGATTTTCGCCCCGGCCTCAGGATCGCCTTCAGCCTGAGCGCTGGTGCTGAAGAGCAAAGCGAGAAACAGTGTTGTGGTGAATTTCATTGAACAGTCCAAACTGGCTTTTCATGGCGTGGGCGCAGTTTACAGATAAGCGCCGACAATCGTCCTGACAGTGATCAACGCCTGACGCAACACCTGCATGTCCACCGACCCGAGCGCCAGACGAATCGCATGGGGCGTATTGGCCAACAGCGAAAACGGCTCGGCGGTGGTTACGGAAATCTGCTGCTGCATCAACTCGACCACGACCTGATCGGCACGCACGTCTTCGGGCAACGGCAGCCACAGAAAATAAGAGGCCGGATGAGCGCTGTAGCGCAGCCCATTCAGCAACTCGGCCGCCAAGGCCTGTCGGGCCATGGCATCGTGGCGTTTCTGCTGTTCAAGCAGTGTCACTGTACCGTCATCGAGCCAGCCGCAGGCGATGGCGGTCATGACCCCGGGCGTGTTCCACGTCGTTGCGCGAATGATCCGCTCCAGTGCGGGCACTTGAGGCAGCGGCGCGGCAACGAAGCCGACCCGCAATCCGGTGGCAATGTTTTTCGACAGCCCCGATACGTAAAACGTCCGTTCCGGTGCCAGTTCAATCAGCGGACATGGCGGGTTCTCGACCAGAAACGCGTAGGCCGCGTCTTCAATGATCGTCAGATCGTGCCGACGCGCAATCGCGATCAATTGCTCGCGCTGTTCCAATGGCATGACCCAGCCCAGCGGATTGTGCAGCGTCGGCATGCAGTACACGGCGCGCACTGCACGCTGGCGACAGAGTCTGTCCAGTGCCGGCAAGTCCGGACCCTGTTGCGTCATCGGAATCGCCAGCACTTCCAGATGCAACGCGTCGGCCAGCACCTTGAACCCGGAATAGGTCAGCGCATCGGCGGCGATCACATCGCCGGGTTTAAGCAGCGCCATCAGCGTTACCGCCAGACCCTGCTGAGCGCCGTTGACAATCAGCACCTGCGCAGCTTCGACCGTCACGCCGCGTGCCGACAAATGTTGCGCGACCGCGGCGCGCTCGTGGGCACGCCCGGCGTGGGGCTGATAACGCAGCAGTGCTTCGAGATCACCGGACAACGCCAGTTGACGCAACGCAGTACGCAACAGCTCGGCCTGACCGGGCAACGATGGATAGTTGAAATTCAGGTCGATCATGCCGACCGCCACGTCCTTTTGATCGATGCCCTGCCCCGGCGCCAGCGACGTTTCCCGGACAAAAGTGCCACGCCCGGCTTCGCCGCTGACCAGGCCCATCGCCTCAAGCTCGGCGTAGACCCGTGATGCGGTCACCAGCGCCAGTCCTTCCTGCGCTGCCAGTTGCCGATGCGTTGGCAATCGCGTACCCGGCGCCAATCGTCCGCCACGAATGTCCGCCGCGTAACGGTCTACCAGAGTTTTGTAACGGGAACGGGGCATGTCGGCTGTATCCATGACAATTTTTTGATTGTGCTGATTCTCAGCCCTAGGATCACAGCGACACAAGCCACTTCTTGAGCGCGACCGACATGCACACAACATCGACTGCGGCCAACCCGACGCTGGAAAAAACCAGCGGCTGGATCAACGGTTTTATCGGCGTGCTGATTTTCAGCGGTTCGCTGCCGGCGACACGTCTGGCGGTGCTGGAATTCGATCCGGTATTTCTGACCGTCGTGCGAGCAGCCATTGCGGGAGCGTTGGCGGTGGCGCTTTTGCTGATGTTCAAACAGCGGCGACCGGCGCGTCATCAGTGGCTGTCGCTGTTGATTGTGGCGCTGGGCGTGGTGTTGGGTTTTCCGCTGTTGACTGCGTTGGCATTGCAGCACGTAACGTCGGCGCATTCGATCGTGTTTGTAGGATTGCTACCGCTGGCCACGGCGATGTTTGGAGTCTTGCGTGGGGGTGAGCGGCCACGACCGGTGTTTTGGATCTTCTCGATACTAGGCAGTGCGCTGGTGGTGGGCTTCGCCTTGTCTCAAGGGCTGAGCGCCTCGCCGACCGGGGACTTGCTGATGCTCGCGGCGATCCTGGCCTGCGGCCTTGGTTACGCCGAAGGCGCGAAACTGTCACGCAGCCTCGGCGGCTGGCAGGTGATCTGCTGGGCGCTGCTGTTGTCATTACCGCTGATGGCGCTGCTGAGCCTGTGGCTGGCGCCCGCCTCGTTTGCCAACATCAGCGTGTCGGCGTGGCTGTGCCTGGGATATGTGTCGTTGTTCAGCATGCTGATCGGCTTCGTGTTCTGGTACCGCGGCCTGGCTCAGGGCGGGATCGCCGCGGTCGGGCAGCTGCAGCTGCTGCAACCGTTTTTTGGTCTGGCACTGGCGGCGACATTGCTGCATGAGCAGGTCAGTGTCGGCATGCTCGGCGTCACACTGGGGGTGATTCTTTGCGTGGCCGGAGCGAAGAAATTCGCCAGGTAATGTTCAGTGTCCGGCTTTCCATTGCCGTGGACTGAGCCCGGTCTTGCGCCGAAACGCCCGGGCCAGCGCCGACGGACTTTCGTATCCAACCTCCTCGGCAATCAGTGCAATCGGGCGGCCTTCGCGCAGGCGTTTCTGCGCGAGGCTGACGCGCCAGCTCAACAGGTAATCGGCCGGCGTCTGCCCGACCACGCGGCGAAACTGCTCGGCGAAACCGGCGCGGGACTGGTTCGCTGCAGCGGCGAGGTCGGCAACGCTCCACGGTTTGTGGGGTTGCTCGTGAATCAGGTTCAAGGCGCGGGATAAACGTGCGTCAGCCAGCCCGGCCATCATGCCCGGCTGCTGATCGCGACTGCCAATCAGATGGCGCAGCAGCAAAATCACCAGCAATTCGAACAGGCGATCCATCACCGCCACCCGCCCACAGTGGCCCTCAAAGGCCTCGCTGAACAACCAGTCAAGGGTGCTGCGCAATTCCGGAATATCGGTGAGTTTCAGTACCAGATAGTCGGGTAACGCAGCGGCCAGGGCATTGCCCGAACCGCCGTCGAAGGTCAGCGAGGCGCACACCACTTGGCTGGCCATGGCTTCGTCGGCAGACATCCGGTGAGTGAAGGGCCGGGGAAAGAAAATCAGTGACGGTTCGTCCAGACGGATCTCCCGCTCGTTGCCCGGTTTGAGCAGCAACGCCCCGGCTTGCAGAACATGCACATGGCCGACCGGTTCGCCTTCGTGAATGCTCACGCCACAAAACGCGCCGCTATGGAAGGTGCCGGCGTTCACGCCGAAATGACTGAGTAATGTGGAAAGGCGATCCATGGCTGACTCCCGAAGGCATATCTGGACGATCTGCCGCATATCCTCGACGATTTGCCGCCAAAGCGCCATTGGCAGCCCCTAAGATCTCTCCATCGCCGCTGCACTTCGCTGCGGAATTTCGGAGAATCACCATGAGCCGCATCCCTGCAATCAGCCTCGACACCGCCACCGATGCCACCCGTCCTGCACTGGAAGGCGTGCAGAAAAAAATTGGTTTCCTGCCCAACGTTTTTACCACCCTCGCCCAGGCGCCGGTCGCCCTCGACACTTACCTGCAAGCCTCGGCCATCCTCGGCAAGACCTCGTTGAGCGGCAAAGAGAAAGAAGCCGTTTACCTCGCCACTTCGCAGGTCAACGGTTGCGACTATTGCCTGTCCGCACACACCGTGTTTGCCGGCAAGGCCGGGCTGTCGGCGGAGGACATCATCGCGGCCCGTCAAGGCGAACTGAATTCCTACGCCGCCCTTGCCCGCCAACTGACCGAAACCCGTGGCCACTTGAGCGATGAACAATTGGCCGCTGCCCGCGCTGCCGGTATCGATGACCGCAAGATCATCGAAGTGATTGCCCTGGTGGCCGTGCAGACATTGACCAACTACCTGAACAACACCGCGCTCACCGATATCGACTTCCCGGCAATCGATGCCTGAGCAGTGGTTCAAAAAACCGCGAAATAACCGCTGGCGAAGGGGCACCCACTTTCGCCAGCGCACATTTTTGCTGCCATCATGCATGTCCAGAGATCCTGTTGCGCAAACAAGTGCCTGCTGTGCTGAAACCAAACACCCTGCGCGAAGGTCTTTGTCTCAGACAGACGCCCGGAAAAGCACGAACCCCATGACAGACTGGTTGCAGGACAATGGCGAGATGGCCGGGCAGATTCGCCGTCACGACTGGGCGAATTCGCCCCTCGGCCCGTTGGAAAACTGGCCCGATGTACTCAAGACCACCGTCTCGCTCAGTCTCGCGTCGCATTTCCCTCAGGCGATCGTCTGGGGCCCACAACTGATCACCCTTTACAACGACGCCTTCGTACCGATTCTTGGCGACAAGCCGCACGCGTTGGGACGTCCTTTCAGCGACATCTGGAAGGAAGCCTGGCATGAGATCAGCCCGATCGCCGAGGCCGCGTATGCCGGCCAGGCCACTTACATCGAAAACTTCGCCCTGCAGATCGAGCGCGGCAAGGGGCCGGAGCAGGCGTTCTTCACTTTCTGCTACAGCCCGATTCGCGACTCCCACGGCAATGTCGTCGGCATGATCGACACCGTTACCGAAACCACCCAGACCGTTTATCTCAACCGCCGCCTGGCCGTCCTCGATGCCATTGGCAACGCGGTAACCAACGCTACGGATGCGCAAGCGATCCTGGCGGCGAGCACGCGGCTGATGGTCGAGCAATTGCAACTGTCCAACTGCGCCTACGCCGACATGGATGCCGACGAAGACGGTTTCACCATTCGTGGCGATTACGCGGCGCAGGGTTCACCGAGCATTGTCGGCCATTATCAATTGCGCGATTTCGGTGAGAAGGCAGTGCGTCTGCTGCGCGCCGGTGAACCGCTGGTCATTCACGACAACCGCAGCGAGTTGCCGCCGGAGGAATCGGCGACCTTCCAGGCCATTGGCATCACCTCCACCATTTGTGTGCCGCTGATCAAGCAAGGTCGCCTTACTGCGTTAATGGCCATCCACGACAAAGTACCGCGCATCTGGTCGGAATTCGAACAGGCGCTGCTCAACGAAGTCACCGAACGTTGCTGGGCGCATATCGAACGGGTGCGTGCCGACGCCAACGTGCGCGAAGGTTTACTGGCGCTGGCCGAACTGAATGCCACACTGGAACAGCGGGTCGAAGAACGCAGCCTGCGTCTGGCTCAGGCCGAATCGGCGTTGCGCCAGTCACAAAAGCTCGAAGCCATCGGTCAACTGACTGGCGGCGTTGCTCATGATTTCAACAATCTGCTGACGATCATTCGCTCGTCGGTGGATTTTCTGCGCCAGCCCAACCTCTCCGAAGAACGCCGCCAGCGCTATATGCGTGCGGTGTCCGACACGGTCGAGCGTGCCTCGAAACTGACCAGCCAACTGCTCGCCTTCGCCCGCCGCCAGCCGCTCAATCCGCAAGTGGTCGATGCCGGCGAACGTCTGGCCAATATCGGCGAGATGCTCGAATCGGTCACCGGCGCGCAGATACACGTGTGCGTCGAGCGCCCGGATCACCCCTGCTACATCCGTGTCGACCTCAGTCAGTTTGAAACCGCGTTGATCAACATCGCGCTGAACGCCCGCGACGCCATGGACGGTCAGGGTGAATTGAAGCTACGCCTGGAATGCCACAAACCGCTGCCGGCGATTCGCGGCCACGCCGGTTCCAACGGCCACTTCGTGTCGATTGCCCTGGCCGACACCGGTGCCGGCATCGACGCACACGCCCTGGAACATATTTTCGAGCCGTTCTTCACCACCAAAGCGGTCGGCAAGGGCACGGGGCTGGGGCTGTCGCAGGTGTTCGGCTTCGCCAAGCAATCCGGAGGTAACGTCGATGTCTCCAGCGTGCTCGGCCAAGGCACCGAGTTCACCTTGTACCTGCCGGAGGTACCTGCGGACGAGGCTGAGGTGGATGACACGAAGGACGATGGCGAGGTGCATGCGGCGTGCGAAAAACGCCGGGTGCTGGTGGTCGAGGACAATCTCGATGTCGGCCGTTTCGCCAATCAGATCCTCCAGGATCTGGGCTATGAAACCGCGTGGGCGACCAACGCCGAAGAAGCCCTGCAATTGGCCGGCAGCGATGCCATGGCGTTCGACGCGGTGTTTTCCGACGTGGTCATGCCGGGCATCACTGGTGTCGCTTTGGCCAAAGAACTGCGCCAGCGCCGCCCTGATCTGCCGGTGATTCTGACTTCCGGCTACAGCGAAGAGCTGGCTCGCAGTGGTTACGAAGGTTTCGAGTTTCTCGCCAAGCCCTACTCCGCCGAACAGGTCTCGCGAATTCTCGGCAAGACCTGGCTGAAGGACGCAACGCCAGCGGCGTCAGTCGTGATCGACGCCAGCGCGCTTGAGTAATTTCTTGCAGCGTTCCGACAGATGAAACACCTGTAAATGCTTGCCAGCCTTGGCGTAGCGTTCACGCAGGGTTTTCAACGCGGCGATCGCCGAATAATCGACAAAGCTCAGGTGTCGGCAGTCGAGAGTGACTTTGGCCGGGTCGTTGGCCGGATCGAACTGGTTGAGAAACGGCGTGGTCGAGGCGAAGAACAGCGTGCCGTGCAGGCGATAGAGTTTGCTGCCATCGGCCTCCAGATGTTCATCGGCGTACAGTTCGCGCGCCTGCTGCCAGGCAAAGTTGAGCGCGGCGATGATGATCCCGCACAGCACCGCCGTGGCCAGATCGGTGAACACCGTGATGGTGGTCACGGCGATAATCACCAGCACATCGTGCGCCGGCACCTTGTTGATCACGCGCAACGACGCCCAGGCGAAGGTCTGCTGCGACACTACGAACATCACGCCTACCAGCGCGGCCAGCGGAATACGCTCGATCAGCGGCGACAGAAACAGAATGAACAACAGGATCAGCACGCCAGCGACCACGCCTGACAAACGCCCGCGCCCGCCGGAGCTGAGGTTGATCACGGTCTGGCCGATCATTGCGCAACCACCCATGCCGCCGAACGCGCCGGACACCATGTTCGCCGCGCCGAGCGCCACACATTCACGATCCGGGTAGCCACGGGTTTCGGTGATTTCGTCGGTCAGGTTCAGTGTCAGTAAGGTTTCCAGCAGGCCGACCATCGCCATCAGAATCGCGTACGGGGCGATGATGCGCAGGGTTTCCAGGCTCCATGGAATGTCCGGCATGGCGAACGTCGGCAGACCGCCGGCAATGTGCGCCATGTCGCCGAGCGTGCGGGTCGGCAGGCCGAACAGGTAGACCAGCAGGCCGACACCAAGGATTGCCACCAGGGCCGGCGGCACCGCTTTGGTCAGGCGCGGCAGGATGTAAACGATGGCCATGGTCAGCAGTACCAACCCGGTCATCAGGTACAACGGCGTACCGCTGAGCCAGTGCTCGCCGCTCTTGAAATGCTCCAGTTGCGCCAGAGCAATGATGATCGCCAGGCCGTTGACGAAACCGAGCATCACCGGATGCGGCACCATGCGCACCAGTTTGCCCAGGCGCAACAGCCCGAACGCCATCATGATCAGACCGCCGAGCAGCACCGTCGCCAGCAAATACTGCACGCCGTGTTGCACCACCAGCGCGACGATCACCACCGCCATCGAACCCGCCGCACCGGAAACCATGCCTGGCCGGCCGCCGAACAATGCGGTCAGCGTACAAATGATGAACGCGCCGTACAGGCCCATCAGCGGGTTGAGATGCGCCACCAGCGCAAAAGCAATGCATTCGGGCAACAGGGCAAACGAGGTGGTGAGTCCGGCGAGGACATCGGCGCGCAGACGAATCGGTTTCATGGCTTACCTGACTGAGCGGCCGTCGGGCACGGCCGCTGTTTTCGCGAAAAAAGAGGGAGGCGAATGTTACGGAATTGTTCGGCCTCGGGCCAGTGAAACGCTGACACCGATTGGCGCGGGGCTTATCCTTGCCGACTTGCCCATTGAATCGAGTTGCAGCATGTCAGCGTCTTTGTCCGCCCGGGATGTGTGTCAGCGTTTGCGCGAAGTGGCGCTGGGCGTGCTTGCGTTCGAAGTCTGCGAGGTAATGTCCGAGTCCGGGCTGATTGCCGTTGATATCGAGGGTTGGCATCTGCTGCTGGACCTCGCCGACGGACACTTGCATCACTGTGAATTCGCTCGCAACTGGGCCGGGGATGAAGCGACGCTGGACACGTGGCAGCGTTATGGCACAGACCCGGTGAGCCTGCTCTGCACGTGGGAACTGGCGCAGATCGAGCGGTTATTGCGTGAGGCGAATCGGCTCGACGTTCAGGGCACCATTTCCAGAATCGGTGAATGATTTTCCTGCATGCGGTCGTACCAGCCCTGCAGCACATCGGGCAGGCGATTCTTCCACTTCGTCACGTTGGTGTAGTACCGCAGATGTTCCTGGCCCTGGTCATCGTAGCTTTTGAAGATCAGCCAGACCTGCGCGTCGGCCGCGCTCATCAGGATGCCGATGCCGCCGAGACCGCGCATCCACATTTCCACGACCTGTGTATCAGGTACATCCTTTGATTCCTCGCCGACCTGCAAGGAACCCGAGGTCTCTACCAGCTTCTGGTAATCATTCTTGAGCAGCGAACGCAATACCTGGTCTTCTGCGGGTGTGCGAGCCAGACCCAGGCTGAGCAGATCGTAATCCAGGGTCAGCGGTTGTTCGGAGGCGATATAGCGACCGGCGTAATACACGCCCATGCCACCGCCGCAGTCGGAATCCGCACCGGTTTGCGTGACGTTCAGTACGCCATTGATGGGCGTGAAGGTGAGTTTGCAGGCGTCCAGGGCGTAAACGGCTGTTCCATCCTTGAGCGTTGCGACTCCGGTCAGATCACCGGAATTGGCGCCCTCGCCCGCTGAGATATCGATGGCGATGTGCGTAGCATCGCGACGCTGCGTAACGATGGTCGCCGAAGTTGAGGTGCTGGGCGGGATCAATTGCCAAGTGGCGTCCCAACTGAACGGCTTGACCGCATGTTCGAGTTCGGTGAGGCGCATCAGATATTCACGACGCAGACACGCGCTCTGGGTACCGCAAGCGTTGCGGTTTTTCAGCCATTGGCGTTGGTCGGTTTTCAGGGCTTTGGGATCGGCAACGTTGCCCAGCGTGGTCCGCCATTGTTCAGCGAGTTTGTCGTCGAGGCTCGAGAGGTACGGGTCGTTGCAGACGGCTGTTTCGGCTTTGCCGGCGGCGCTGGTGCAATCGAAACTGCTGGCGTGGGTGCTGCAGGCCAGCGCGAGCGTTGCCAGCGCCAGGGTGTTACGCAGGGAGATAGCGAACATCGAGAGATTCCATTCTTCGGATGGCGGGGAGTATGCCGGTGCTGCTGCCGTAAATCGCCGTTGTCGTAGAACACTCAGTCACCTTGGAGCGAGCCTGCTCGCGAAGGCGGTGTGTCAGCCACAAATAAATTGCCTGACCTGCCGCCTTCGTGAGCAAGCCCACTCCCACAGGATTCCGCGCTACACCCGCGATCCCCGGCAACCCACAAAACCAATGTGGGAGCGAGCTTGCTCGCGAAGGCGGCGTGTCAGCCACCGATAAAATGCCTGACCTGCCGCCTTCGTGAGCAAGCTCACTCCCACAGGATTTCGCGCTACACCCGCGATCCCCGGCAACCCACAAAACCAATGTGGGAGCGAGCTTGCTCGCGAAGGCGGCGTGTCAGCCACCGATAAAATGCCTGACCTGCCGCCTTCGTGAGCAAGCCCACTCCCACAGGATTTCGCGCTACATCCGCGATCCCCGGCAACCCACAAATTCACTGTGGGAGCGAGCCTGCTCGGGAAAGCGGAATGTCAGCCACAAATAAATTGCCTGACCTGCCGCCTTGGTGAGCAAGCTCACTCCCACCAGATTACGCGCTACACCCGCGATCCCCGGCAACCCACACAACCAGTGTGGGAGCGAGCCTGCTCGCGAAAGCGGAATGTCAGCCACAAATAAATCGCCTGACCTGCCGCCTTCGTGAGCAAGCCCACTCCCACAGGATTTCGCGCTACACCCCGATTCCCGGCAACCCACAAAACCAATGTGGGAGCGAGCTTGCTCGCGAAAGCGGTGTGTTAGCCACAGATAAAATGCCTGACCGGCCGCCTTCGTGAGCAAGCCCACTCTCACAGGATTTCGCGCTACACCCGCGATCCCCGGCAACCCACAAAACCAATGTGGGAGCGAGCTTGCTCGCGAAGGCGGCGTGTCAGCCACCGATAAAATGCCTGACCTGCCGCCTTCGTGAGCAAGCCCACTCCCACAGGATTTCGCGCTACACCCCGATTCCCGGCAACCCACAAATTCACTGTGGGAGCGAGCCTGCTCGCGAAGGCGGCGTGTCAGCCACCGATAAAATGCCTGACCTGCCGCCTTCGTGAGCAAGCCCACTCCCCCAGGATTTCGCGCTACACCCCCGATCCCCGGCAACCCACAAATCCACTGTGGGAGCGAGCCTGCTCGCGAAAGCGGAATGTCAGCCACAAATAAATCGCCTGACCTGCCGCCTTCGTGAGCAAGCCCACTCCCACAGGATTTCGCTACACCCGCGATCCCCGGCAACCCACGAAACCAATGTGGGAGCGAGCCTGCTCGCGAAAGCGGAATGTCAGCCACAAATAAATTGCCTGACCTGCCGCCTTCGTGAGCAAGCTCACTCCCACCAGATTACGCGCTACACCCGCGATCCCCGGCAACCCACAAAACCAATGTGGGAGCGAGCCTGCTCGCGAAAGCGGTGTGTCAGCCACAGATAAGTTGCCTGACCGGCCGCCTTCGTGAGCAAGCCCACTCCCACAGGATTTCGCGCTACACCCCCCATCCCCGGCAACCCACAAATCCACTGTGGGAGCGAGCCTGCTCGCGAAAGCGGTGTGTCAGGCACAGATAAATTGCCTGACCTGCCGCCTTCGTGAGCAAGCCCACTCCCACAGGATTTCGCGCTACACCCCGATTCCCGGCAACCCACAAATTCACTGTGGGAGCGAGCCTGCTCGGGAAAGCGGAATGTCAGCCACAAATAAATCGCCTGACCTGCCGCCTTCGTGAGCAAGCCCACTCGCACAGGATTTCGCGCTACACCCGCGATCCCCCGGCAACCCACAAAACCAATGTGGGAGCGAGCTTGCTCGCGAAGGCGGCGTGTCAGCCACAGATAAATTGCCTGACCTGCCGCCTTCGTGAGCAAGCCCACTCCCACAGGATTTCGCGCTACACCCACGATCCCCGGCAACCCACAAAACCAATGTGGGAGCGAGCCTGCTCGCGAAAGCAGTCTGTCAGCCACAAATAAATCGCCCGACCTACCGCCTTCGTGAGCAAGCCCACTCCCACAGGGCAACCCACAAAACCAATGTGGGAGCGAGCTTGCTCGCGAAAGCGGTGTGTCAGCCACAGATAAGTTGCCTGACCGGCCGCCTTCGTGAGCAAGCCCCCTCCCACAGGGCAACCCACAAAACCAATGTGGGAGCGAGCTTGCTCGCGAAAGCGGTGTGTCAGCCACAGATAAGTTGCCTGACCGGCCGCCTTCGTGAGCAAGCCCACTCCCACAGGGCAACCCACAAAACCAATGTGGGAGCGAGCCTGCTCGCGAAAGCGGTGTGTCAGCCACAGATAATTGCCTGACCTGCCGCCTTCGTGAGCAAGCCCACTCCCACAGGATTTCGCGCTACACCCGCCATCCCCGGCAACCCACAAGGTGGGGTGTGTACGGTTAGAAAGTGATGTCGGCGGCCGGTTTTACGTCGATCCGAGCCACGGAACTGGTGAGGGCCGCAAAGTCCCTGTTGTGTTGGGCAATGATGTCGTCGGCGCTCATGTTGCCGTTGTCGACCGTCGAATGTGCATCTCTCGCAACAACGACGTCGTAGCCCAGCTCATGCGCACTGCGAACTGTGGCGTTGACGCAGTAATCGGTCTGCAAGCCGCAGATGACCAGTCGCTCAAAATCTTCGCTGGGCAGCAGCTTGCCGAGATCGGTCTGGTAGAAAGAGTCCCCGGTGGTTTTGTCTACGTTCAGGTCTTTCGTCGAAGTCACCAGATCTTTGGCCAGTTGCCAACCGTCAGCACCGCGCACAAACGGACCGTCCTTTTCTTCGTGTTGAATCAGCACCACCGGAACGCCGGCATCGCGGGCGCGTTGGCTCAGACCATTTATCGTGGCGATCACACGGTCGATTTCAAAACACTGATATTCACCAGCACACAACGCCTGCTGGACATCGATGATCAGTAATGCGGTGGTCATGTCGAGCCTTCCTTGATCAATCCTTGAGAATGGGGCGGACCTGAGCCCGCCCCTTTTTACTCCGCTCAGTAACCCAATGACAAGCCGGTATTACGCCGTGGATCGTTGGCGCCGTAGAAGCGATTCTTGCCAACCGGTTTGCCTCCCAGCGACGGCGCTCCCACCAGAATTGCAGCAATGTGGTTGGGGTCTTGCGGGCCGGCAAACTTGTGGCCCCAGCTTTCCAGGATCTTTTTCGTATCCGGGCTGGCGGCGAAGTCTTCGAGGTTGGTTTCTTCCGGCATCCATTGCTGGTGGAAGCGCGGCGCGTCGACCGCTTCCTGCAGGCCCATGCCGTAGTCAATGACGTTGAGCATGGTCAGCAAGGTTGCGGTGATGATCCGGCTGCCACCCGGCGTGCCCACCACCATCACCACCTTGCCGTCCTTGGTGACGATGGTCGGACTCATCGACGACAGCGGCGCCTTGCCCGGTGCGATAGCGTTGGCCTCGCCTTGAACGAGCCCATACATGTTCGGCACGCCGACCTTGGAGGTGAAGTCGTCCATTTCGTCGTTGAGGATCACCCCGGTCTTGCTCGCCATGACGCCCGCGCCGAACCAGTCATTGAGGGTGTAAGTCACCGAAACGGCATTGCCCCACTTGTCGACGATCGAATAGTGCGTGGTGTTGCTGCCTTCATGAGGCGCGACGCCGGGCTTGAGTTCAGCCGAGATGCCGGCCTTTTGCGGCTGGATGGCGTTGCGCAGTTTGGTCGCGTAGTTCTTGTCCAGCAGATGCTCGATCGGGTTTTTCACGAAATCCGGATCGCCCAGATAGCTGTTGCGATCGACGTAGGCATGGCGCATGGCTTCGATCTGGTAATGCATGCCCTGAGCCGAATGGAAGCCCAGGTCCTTCATCGGATAGCCTTCGAGAATATTCATGATCTGGCAGATCACCACCCCGCCGGAGCTTGGCGGCGGCGCCGAGACCACGTGATAGCCGCGATAATCGCATTCCACCGGGGCCAGTTCGCGGGTTTTGTATTTGTCGAGGTCAGCCTGGGTAATGATGCCTTTGTTGGCCTGACTGGAGGTAACGATGGCATCGGCGACCCAGCCTTTGTAGAAGCCGTCGGCGCCCTTGTCGGAAATCGTTCGCAGGGTTTTCGCCAGATCCTTCTGCACCAGTTTCTGCCCCACCTGCATCGGTTCGCCGTTGCTGAGGAAGATCGAGCCGGAATCGCGCATGTCCTTCTTGAACACGTCGGTGGCGTACTCCAGCAGTTCGACATCGCCCTGCTGCAGCTCGAAACCGTCTTCGGCCAGTTTGATCGCCGGGGCAATCATGTCCTTGCGCTGCTTGGTGCCGTATTTGCTCAGGGCCAGCTCCATGCCAGACACGGTGCCCGGCACGCCGACCGCCAGGTGACCGCGCGTGCTCAGGTCCGGAACGACATTACCGTCCTTGTCCAGATACATGTTCGCCGTCGCTGCCAGCGGGGCTTTCTCACGAAAATCGAGAAAGGTCTTGCGCCCGTCTGCCAGTTGGATGGTCATGAACCCGCCGCCGCCAAGGTTGCCCGCAGCCGGATAAACCACCGCCAGTGCATAGCCCACGGCCACCGCCGCATCCACGGCATTGCCGCCGTTTTTCAAAACGTCGACACCCACGTGGGTCGCCAGATGTTGCGCGGTGACCACCATGCCGTTTTCCGCCGCAACCGGCGCCACGGATGCCGCGTGAGCCATGAGACAGCTGAGCGCCAGGGAGGTCGCAATGAGCGATCTGGCCAAAGGTTCGTACTTCATGAGTCGATCTCTTTTTTGTTGTTGAGGACTGCGCCAAACGCAGGGCAACGCTTCAGGAGCAACAAGCAGTATGGTCGGCTTTGCGTATTGCGCCTCCCCGTTCAGCCAGTATGCTGGGCCGCATTAATGCCCAGCTCTGGAGTCGCCATCATGTCTTGCACGTTCATCACCCTGCCCTCGCCGGTCGGTGAGTTGAAGCTGGTCGCGAACGGCAGCCGACTCGCCGCCATCCTCTGGGAAAACGACAAACCGAACCGGGTGAGGCTGGGACCGATGAGCGAAGCCCCGGACAATCCGGTCCTCATGAAGACCGCGCGGCAACTCGATGAGTATTTCGCCGGCACGCGGAATCGCTTCGACCTGGAACTGGAATTTGTCGGCAGCGAATTCCAGAAAAAAGTCTGGGCCGCCCTCCTGACCATTCCGTTTGGCGAGACACGCACCTACAGCCAGATAGCGCTGCAAATCGGCCATCCGACGGCGGTCCGAGCGGTCGGCGCCGCCAACGGGCGCAATCCGATTTCCATTGTTGCGCCGTGTCATCGAGTGATCGGTGCTTCGGGAAAGCTGACGGGTTTCGCCGGTGGGCTGGAGGCTAAAGAGCGGTTACTGATGCTCGAAGGTGGCCAATGGTCAACGTTCGGGAAAACAGGCGAGCTGTTCTGACTCAAGCAACGAAGAGGTTATTCATCGCTGCGTACTGCAACAACATGATGGTCTTCGCATCGCAGATCTCGCCGCGCTGAAACGCCGCCAGCGCCTCATCGAATCCCCACTCGAGCACTTCCAGTTCTTCGGTTTCCTCTTGCAGGCCGCCACCCTCGCTGACCTTGGAGGCGGCATCGTATTCAGCGACAAAAAAGTGCAGCTTCTCGGTCACTGAACCGGGGCTCATGTACGCCTCGAATACCTTCTTCACGTCATGCACGCGGTAACCGGTTTCCTCCTCGGCTTCGTCACGAATGCGCTGCTCAGGCGCGGCACCTTCCAGCAACCCCGCAGCCACCTCGATCAGCAATCCATCGTGACCATTGACGAAGACTGGCAAGCGGAACTGTCGGGTCAGCACTACCGTGCGCTTTTCGCGGTTGAACAGCAGAATCGCCGCGCCATTACCGCGGTCGTAGACCTCGCGGGTCTGACGTTGCCATTCGCCATTGTTGCGGTGGTAATCGAAGGTGATTTTCTTCAGCAGATACCAGTCGTGGGACAACACCTGAGTGTCGACGATGTTGACCCGTTCGGCTGTGTTGGACATCGCGTCTGATCCTGTCTTCATGAATGGACGGCCATGGTCGGACAATTGCGCTGACAAAAAAAGCCCGGCAGCGCTACCGGGCTCGTTCAGCCGCCGCTGTTACTGGAAGTCGACGTCGAAGGCCTGATAGAACGCGTTGCCGGTGTTGGCAACGATCCACATCAGCACAATGACGTGGTGGCCCTTCTTGTTCGCCGGCAGTTGCACTTGGTGATCGACCTTCGCCTTCAATTCACCGGCATGGCTGTAATACGGCACCTGCGGGTAGAAATCCTCGAAGAACGGCTGGGTTTCCAGTTGTGCACGAGTGATGCGTTGCTGAGGATCCCAGCTGTCATTGGTGATCAGCCAGCGATAACCCCGAGTGGTGTGCGGCGCTGTGTAGGCCCAAGTGACTTTGAGCATCTGCCCCGGATCGACATTAAGCAGCGGCCAACTGAACGAACGACCGAGCTTCTTGCTCATCTCGTCGCTGGTGTAATTGACGCAATCGCGGGCATCGGTCTTGCCGCCGCTGAGAATGTAACCGTCGGCCGGCGGCGCGACGCTGGCGGAGTCTGTCTCGAAAGGTGACGGAAACGGTCCGGCTTCCATGGCCGGAAAGTTCTTGCCACCTTCCATTTCATTGACTTGCCAGGCGCCGAGCAAGCCGAGGTCGATGGCGACCGCGCCGCGACTCGCTGGCGAGATGACGCGACCGTGTTTCAGTTGGGTTTGTGCAGTTGCCTGATTCATGTTTTTCACTCCGTTGATTTGAGAACTCTCCTTCCCGAGGAGAGGCCTTCAAGCTAACGGAGGTGGATTTTTTGTCCATCGGCGCTTTTGTCGCAGCGCTACCGGAAGGACGAATGAAATCCTGCAAACACTGGATGAATGAACAGTGCTCGACGAAACTTCGTACTCAACGCATAGCTGAACACCTACACGTCAAGTTGACGAAACGGCTGGAGGCCGATCAACGCAGTTGCGCCTGATACTCCTTTTCGTACTGTCCAGCCAGTTGGGTTTTCTGTTTATCGTCGAGCAACTTGCCGGCCATCTGGAAGAACTTATGCTCTTCTTCCTCGAGGTGGTGATGGACCTTGTCCGATAGCTTCTTTGCCGTTGCCAGCCAGGCCGGGCTGGACATCTCGGTCTCGTCGAGCTCTTCCATCATCTCGTCCATTTCATGGTGTTCGGCGATGGCGTGGCGGCTCAGGTCAACGCCTTCGTCAATTTCCATCAACGGGATGTAGAAGTGCCGCTCTTCGGCGGTTTCGTGCGCTTGCAGTTCGGCTTTCAGTTGTTTGTAAGCCTCGACCCGCTCAGGGCTGTCGCCGCTGGTCGCGATCAGAGCTTTGGCATAAGTGCGCTGGCGCTCGTGGCTTTCGCGCAGGGCTTCAAAAATATTCACGGGATGTCCTCATCAATCGCGCTCAGGGAAAGACGCGATAAAAGCCTAGACCGCAGCGCTGGTTTGACGGTTCCGCTTGTTTGATCGGAGGGTTGGAGGCACCTGTGTGGACGCGGTAGGCTGACCGCTCCATTACACAAGGAAGTCATGCATGAACTTGCGTATCGAGTTGACGCAGAACCCTACCGAAGAACAGCGCGCAGCGATTCTTGCGCCCTTGCGCGCGCACAACGTTGCCAAGGCCGGGCCATCCACGTGGGAGCCGATTGCCTTGCTGGTGCGTAACGAAAACGACGAGATCCTCGGCGGCCTGTATGGCCACACGTTCTACCGCTGGTTGTTCATTGAATTGCTGGCGGTCCCGGAGCAAGGTCGTGGTCAGGGTATCGGCACAAAACTGATGCGCATGGCCGAGGACTTTGCCAGGGAGAAAAACTGCGTGGGCATTTGGCTCGACACCTTTTCTTTCCAGGCGCCGGCGTTTTACAGAAAGGTCGGATACAGCGAATGTGGCGAGATTGTCGATTATCCGCTGGGGCACAAGCGGCATTTTTTCCAGAAGCGGCTGATCGATTGACTGTGTCGCTCTTTTGCGCGAGCAGGCTCGCTCCCACACTGGAAAGCATTTCAACTTGTGGGAGCGAGCCTGCTCGCGAAAGCGCCAGCCGCCTCGACACACAGTCAGAGGCAGGTCGCCATCGCCGCCATCCGTCGCATCGCGACAAAATCACTCTGTTGTGCGTAGTAATTCAAAGTCGTACCCGAGGCTTCGGTAAGCACATCGACAAACGACTCTGCCGAACGCGTGTAGACCGTAGTGCCGCCGGACTCGCGCGGCTCCAGATAGGCCGCCGCGTCGACGCCAAACACCGCTTCGTCCTGCCAGGCGAATTGCACGCACCGGGCGACGTCTTTCTCCGGCTTGTCCGAGGTCAGGACCTTGTCCGGGCTCTTGGTGCGAGCCTCGTTCATCACCGAACCGGCACATCCGGCCAACAGGGCCGCCGCCAGCGCTACCATCAGCATTCGCATTGCATTCGCTCATCGAGAAAAAAGCGGACTGTAGCACTGCAAGGCAGCAAATCGTTCTGCTTTACTGTTTTTATGCGCGACACGCGCGAGCAGCTGCGGCACCCTGAGATCTTCAGCCACACAAGGACATTACATGGCGCCTAGCGACCAGCGACATGAACAGGCTCTGAAACTGTTTCTCGATGCGCGACCCGAATTGCGGGAAACCCTCGATCACCTCAACCCGCTGCTGGCTCAGGCCAAGGGCGAAACCCAGGCACAGTATCGCGAAGAACGCCTGCATGAGGCATTCGAGGCCGAGGCGGAAAGCCAGGGATTATTTGCCTGGGAACTGACACTGCAATTGACGGCTGACTCGCCCGAGGACTATCAGGCGCAACGGCTTGAGGTGCATCGGGAGGTTGCGGAGATGGCCGGGATGGACTGGGTCGAGTATTGCGATCTTTACGGCATTACCCCCTAATCGATGTAGGAGCAGCCGAAGGCTGCGATCTTTTGATCTTAATCTTGAAGAGCAGAATCAAAAGATCGCAGCCTTCGGCAGCTACTACAAAGGAATCTGCGTAAAACTGGGGTTTCGCGGCTGCCGCAATAAAGCTTTATCATGGCCGCAGTTTCGCTGATCGAGTCCATCATGAAGTTCGCCATTGCGCTGTTTTCCGCCGCCCATGCGCCCTCCTCGCGCCGTGCCCTGCTGTTTGCCCAGGCCGCGCTGGCTGGCGGACATGAGATTGTCCGGCTGTTTTTCTATCAGGACGGCGTGTTCAACGCCTCCGATGCGGTGGTGACGCCGCAGGATGAACTGGACTTGCCCAAGCAATGGCGCGCCTTTATCAACGAAAAGCAACTCGACGGCGTGGTCTGCATCGCCGCCGCGTTGCGCCGTGGTGTGTTGAACGAAGAAGAAGCCAAACGTTACCAGCGAGAAGCGACTTCAGTGAGCGCGCCGTGGGAACTGTCCGGTCTTGGGCAATTGCACGATGCCGTGCAGGACGCTGACCGCCTGATCTGTTTCGGAGGCGCGTGAACATGGCCAAATCGCTGTTGATCATCAGCCGCCAGTCGCCCTGGTCTGGCCCCGGCGCACGGGAAGCGTTGGATATCGTACTTGCCGGTGGCGCCTTCGATCTGCCGATCGGTTTACTGTTTCTCGATGACGGCGTGCTGCAACTGGCCGCCGGACAGAACGCCAAGGCCTTGCAGCAGAAAGACCTCAGCGCCAATCTGCAGGCGCTGCCGATGTTTGGTGTCGAAGAACTGTTTTATTGCGCGCAAAGCGCCAGTGCTCGCGGCCTCGGCAACGTGTCGCTGGAAGAAGCGCAGCCGCTCGCCGCTGAGCAAATCACCGCCCTTATTGACCGCTACGATCAGGTGATCACCCTCTGATGTCGACTTTGCATGTGTTGTCTCATTCTCCGTTCGGCGACGATCGCCTGAGCAGTTGCCTGCGCCTGCTCGGCAGCGCCGATGCTGTGTTGTTGTCCGGCGATGCGGTGTATGCGCTGCAACCGGGCACTGTGGCGTTTTCTGCTTTGCAAGAGCGAACCATCAAGCTGTTTGTATTGCTTGAGGACGCACAGGCGCGTGCGATCGACATTCCGGACTGGGCCGAGGCCATCGACTACCCGGCCTTCGTCGAACTGTCGATTCATCACGCCAAGGTCAACAGCTGGCTATGAACTCCCTTACCGTCGGCGCCCGCGCCATCGAACTGGACAAGGACGGCTTTCTCGTTGACCTCAACGACTGGTCGGCTGATGTCGCCAGCGCCCTCGCCGCCGCCGAAGACATCGAGTTGACGCCCGAACACTGGGAAGTCCTCGAGCTGCTGCGCAGTTTCTATGCCGAGTTCCAGCTTTCGCCGGCGACGCGACCGCTGATCAAGTACACCGCATTGAAACTCGGCGCCGACAAAGGCAACAGCCTGCACCTGAACCGACTGTTCAAAGGCACCCCTGCCAAACTCGCCGCGAAACTGGCGGGCCTGCCCAAACCGACGAATTGCCTATGAACGACTTTTCTGCATTGACCCTCGAAACGCCTGCCGAGCACCCGTTCGCACAATTCGTGCGCATTCTCGGCAAAGGCAAGCGCGGCGCCCGCGACCTGACGCGCGAGGAAGCCCGCGAGGCCATGGGCATGGTGCTCGACGACAAGGTCGAAGATACGCAACTCGGGGCCTTCCTGATGTTGCTGCGGCACAAGGAAGAAAGCGCCGAGGAAATGGCCGGATTCACCGAAGCCCTGCGCGAACGCTTGCAGGCGCCGGCATTGAATGTCGACCTGGACTGGCCGACCTATGCCGGCAAAAAACGCCATCTGCCGTGGTATCTGCTGGCAGCCAAGTGCCTGGCACTGAACGGCGTGCGCATCTTCATGCACGGCGGCGGCGCACACACGGGCGGGCGCCTGTACAGCGAACAACTACTGGGGGAACTGAACATTCCCCTGTGCCGCACCTGGCATCAAGTCGGCGCGGCGCTGGATAACGGCGGACTGGCTTTCATGCCGCTGATGGACTGGGCGCCGCAATTGCAGAAGATGATCGACCTGCGTAACACCCTGGGCCTGCGTTCGCCGATTCACTCGCTGGCGCGAATCCTCAATCCGCTCGGTGCACGTTGTGGCCTGCAGAGCATTTTCCATCCCGGCTACCAGGCGGTGCATCGCGATGCCAGCGGCTTGCTCGGCGACACGGCAATTGTGGTCAAGGGCGATGGCGGTGAAATCGAGATCAACCCCGATGCCACCAGTCATCTTTACGGCACCAGCGGTGGTCAGAGCTGGGACGAGGAATGGCCACAGCTGTCAGCGCAGCGCCACGTCAAACCCGCCTCGCTGGACATCGAACACCTGAAGGCCGTTTGGCGTGGGGACGTGGTCGACAGTTACCCGCAAATGGCCCTGATTGCGACCATGGCCCTCGCCCTGCGCGGCCTTGGTCAAGATCGCGAGCAAGCCTTCGCCACGGCCGAGCAGTATTGGGCAGCGCGAAATACATCGATCTAACCGATCATTAGCGCCCGATCTTTGCGCTTTTTGTTCGAACTCATCGGAATAGACTCGACTCCAACGAATATTGGTTTTCAGGAGTCTTGATCATGGGTTTACTCGTCGACGGCCACTGGCAGGACAAGTGGTACGAAAGCAGCAAGGACGGCGCATTCCAGCGCGAACAAGCGCAACGCCGCAACTGGGTGACCGCCGATGGTCAGCCAGGCCCCAGCGGTGAAGGCGGTTTTGCTGCCGAAGCCGGGCGCTATCACCTCTACGTTTCGCTCGCCTGCCCATGGGCGCACCGCACGCTGATTCTGCGCAAACTCAAAGGTCTGGAAAGCCTGATCGACGTTTCGGTCGTCAGTTGGCTGATGCTGGAAAACGGCTGGACCTTCGACAAGGCGCTCGGTTCGACCGGCGACAAACTCGATGATTTCGATTTCATGCACCAGCGCTACACCGCTGATACCCCCGACTACACCGGGCGCGTGACGGTGCCAGTGCTGTGGGACAAGCAGCTCAAGCGCATCGTCAGCAATGAATCGGCGGAGATCATCCGCATGTTCAACAGCGCCTTCGACGGGCTCACCGGCAACGATCTGGACTTCTACCCGGCGCCGCTACGCAACGAGATCGACGCCCTGAACGAGCGGATCTATCCGGCGGTGAACAACGGTGTCTATCGTGCCGGGTTCGCCACGTCGCAGCAGGCCTACGAACAGGCATTCGATGAAGTGTTCGCCGAACTCGACCATCTGGAGCAACTGCTAGGTGCCAATCGCTACCTGAGCGGCGAATACCTGACCGAAGCGGATGTGCGCCTGTTCACCACGATGATTCGCTTCGACGCCGTGTACCACGGGCACTTCAAGTGCAACCTGCGGCGGATTGCCTATTACCCGAACCTGTCGAACTGGCTGCGCGAGATGTATCAGTGGCCGGGAATCGCCGAAACCGTGGATTTCCAGCACATCAAGCATCACTACTATGGCAGCCACAAGACGATCAACCCGACCGGTGTGGTGCCGAAAGGTCCGAAGCAGGACTTCACCGGACCGCATGATCGGTCGCGCTTGAGCGGCAACGGCGTCTGGCGTCGAGGTTGATCGTCGACGAGCTTCTGTGGCGCGTGCTGCACTTGCACGCGGCCACAGGCGTTCGTACTGCCATCAGGATTCAGAGAGCCTTTTGAAACCGCCGAAGATCATCCGTTGGCCATCAAAACCCATCGGATTGACGTCGGGCCGCATGCGCGGGTCTTCCATCATTTTCGCCATACCTGCATCGCGGGTGGCCTTGTCTGGCCAGATCAGCCAACCGGACGAGACGGTTTCACCCTCCCTGAGTTTGACCGCTAGCGGGAACGACGTGAGCTTGCCCTCCGGTACGTCGTCACCCCAGCACTGGACGACATCCACGGCGCCATATTCCTTGAACAGCCTGGCGGCGATCTCACAGTGTTTTTTGTATTGCGCATGATTGGCGTCAGGCACCGGCGCCACGAAGATATCGATGTAAGCCATGTTCATTCTCCTTTCAGGTTGGGTTCGATCTGCTGACTGGTCGATTGCGGCGGGCGCCATTCGACGTGATTGTTTCCCAGCCCGACGGACGGCTCTGCGCCAGCGCTCAAATTGCCCTCGACCTGCCCGGCGATGTGCAACGTGCCCGCCATCACTCCTGTGGTCGGATTCTGCAGCAACTTCTGCCAGGCTTTGTCGAAGGTATTGCCGAGGCTGCTGCGGATCAGTGCTTCGCTGTCCGGACGGTCGTTGGCCTGGATGATTGCGCGGATGCCGGCCACACCGACGGAAATCATCGCCCCGGCCAGTTTCCCGGCGGCCGCCGCCACCGCACTGGCGGCGCCGCGTGGGGCCATTTCCGCTTCGATGCGCTGGCTGGCGCGCTTGGCCACCGGCGCCATCGCCGCGTCGGTGGAGGAAATGCCCTTGGCGCCGCCGTCCGTGTGGATCTTGTCGATCAGCGCGGCGTACGCCGGCAGGGTGTTCAGCGGCTCGGTGCTGATGACTTTGAACAATGAAGCATCCCGTGCCGGCGGTGGGCCGAGGGCAATGGCCGGGATCTGCTGCAAGCGTCCGTTGAGCTGTGCGATCGGCACGCCATGGCGCTGGGCGATGAGCGGCATCTGCTGCGCCATCAATTGCGCGTAGAACGCCGTGGACTGAGCCAGGATCGCGTCCGGATCAATCTCCACTGCCACCGGCGCAAGGACTTTTTCCTGATATTGCTCAAGTAGATACGCCGCCAGGCGTTTCGCCGAAGCGTCCTGCTCGCCGCCAGCACTGATCGTGTACCAGCTGACCTTCATCGACAGCCATTCCTGAGTCCAATAGCTGCTGAACCAAGGGATGAAATTTTCTTCAGTTTGCTGATAGATCCGCGTGCGCCAATGTTCCATCGAGCCACGAGCGAACAGCTTGACCTGCTCGGTGGCCTGCTGCGAGGCGCTGATGATTTCGCGGTCGATCTGCTGCCAGGTTTGCGCCGACACCACCACCGCCTGTGGCGCACTGACCGGTGCCCGGGCCGAGGTGGCGCAGCCAGCCAGCAGAAACAGTGCGGCGACGACCAGCGCGCGCGGGTTCACGGTGGTGGTGTCCTTTGGCTTGGGGAAGTGCAGCTTTGAGTATAGGCATGTGACTGCTTGGCTGATAACCAATGTGGGAGCGGGCTTGCTCGCGAAAGCGGTGCATCAGTCACCACATGTATCAACTGACACACCGCTTTCGCGAGAAAGCCCGCTCCCACAGGGGATCCTGTTCATCATCACTGTCGTCGATATCCACCATCGCCACGATTGCCTTCCGCCCACCCTTCATGAACGGCACGATTGGCACATCCGACACACAACGAGGCGTTCACATCATGACCCACACTCAAGTCACCCTCTCCGTGAGTTTCCCGGTGTTCGGCAGCAACTACTACCAACAGCACGTCGTGCCGCGCAAGGCGCAGACGCTGGTGTTCAACGAAGATTTCGACGATGTGCTGATGCCCGCCGCCAGCAACCACTTCAGCAATGAAGTGGTCGGCATCAACGATCAGTTCCGTTTTCTGAGCGACATCCTCGCCACCCATTTGCTCGATCACGAGGCCTCGGTGCCTGCGCGATCCCGCGTCCAGGCGAACGCTCGTTTTTTCAATTGAAGGCTGATGCACAGAGGGCGTTCCTTTAACGGGAACGCCCTCTTCATTCAATCAGTCGTCATCGCGATCACGGTAATAACGACGGCCATCGCGGCGGTCGTCATCGCGGTCATCCCAGCGTCGGTCGTGATCGTAATTGCGGCCATGGTCGCGGTCGTAATGCCGGCCGTGCCGGTGGTCATCATCAAAATCCGCAATACAGCCGCTGAGCAATACGGCGGCAGTCACAGTGAGCAGCATGGTTGTCGCTTGCTTCATTCAACACTTCCCTAAACGCAAGGTCTTGACGACGGAAATCGCCACGCTGCCCGCGTCTTCAGGACGCCGTGCGCGCAGCCGCAGATACGACCGGGCAAAAGCGCGTTGATTCACTGGCCACTATGGACCGTTTGTCGGCTCGTTCGTCGCAGCCGAACAGCGGCGTAACGCCACCTATACTGCTTGCAACCTACCCCCATGCAATGGATCTGCACCCTCAATAACAACAAGCAGAGGTGGACCATGGTCTGGCAGCAAATCTATGACCCGTTCGGCAATCCGGTGCTTTCCACGCTGATGGCTGCGGTGCCGGTGGTGGTAATGCTCGCGGCGCTGGCGTTCTTTCACGTCAAGGCGCATCTGGCGGCGTTGCTGGCGCTGGCGTCCGCCCTGCTGATCTCGATTTTCGCCTTCGACATGCCAGCGGGCATGGCCGGTTCGGCGGCGTTGTTCGGCGCGGCGAACGGCTTGCTGCCGATCGGCTGGATCGTCCTCAACATCATCTTTCTGCATCGCCTGACCACCGAGAACGGTTCGTTCAAAGTGCTGCAGGATTCCCTCGCGCGCATTACCGATGACCGGCGTTTGCAGCTGCTGCTGATCGCCTTCTGCTTTGGTGCGTTCTTCGAAGGCGCGGCGGGGTTCGGTACGCCAGTAGCGGTGACCGGCGCGATCCTGATCGGCCTGGGTTTTTCGCCGCTGGCCGCATCGGGCCTGGCGCTGATCGCCAACACCGCACCCGTGGCTTTCGGCGCCCTGGGCACGCCGATCATCACCCTGGCCAAAGTCACCGGGCTGGACGAAATGGAACTGTCGATGATGGTCGGCCGGCAGCTGCCGTTTTTCTCGGTGCTGGTGCCGTTCTGGTTGATCTGGGCGTTTGCCGGGTGGCGCAAGATGCTCGAGGTGTGGCCGGCGATTCTGGTGGCCGGGGTGAGTTTCGCCATTCCACAATTCCTCGTCTCGAACTATCACGGGCCGATGCTGGTGGACGTGATCGCCGCGCTGATTTCCATGGCCTGTCTGACGCTGTTCCTCAAGGTGTGGAAACCGGCAACCATCCACACTTCGGCGGCGCTGTCCGGTCGCGTCGACAACTCCAGAGTCGAGGAAGAAAAAGTCACCGCCAGCGCCGCGTTCAGCGATCAGGCGCGCCCGGCAGTGATGCGCGCGTGGATGCCGTGGATCATTCTCACGGTGTTCGTGTTTGCCTGGGGCACGCAGGGCTTCAAGAACATGTTCGATACGCGCCCGGTGATCGACCCGGTCACGCAATCGGCCAAGCTCGACCCGCAAGGCAAACCGGTACGCGAGGCCAATCCGATCTTCGCCCCGGCGGTAACCTTCACCAGCCTGCATCTGCAGATCGAGAAGGTGCCGCCGGTAGTCGCGGCGCCGAAAGCCGAGGAAGCGATTTACAAGTTCACCTGGCTCACCGCGACCGGCAGCGGAATCTTGTTGGCAGCGATTGTCGGCGGTTTGCTGATGGGTTATTCGATCCCGCAGCTGATCAAGCAATACCTGCGCACGTTGTGGGTGGTGCGGTTTTCGTTGATCACCATTGCGGCGATGCTCGCGCTGGGCTTCCTCACGCGCTATTCGGGGCTCGATGCGACCATGGGCCTGGCGTTCGCGGCGACGGGGATTTTCTACCCCATGTTTGGCACCCTGCTCGGCTGGCTGGGGGTGGCGCTGACCGGCTCGGACACCGCTTCGAACGTGCTGTTTGGCGGCCTGCAACGAGTGACCTCGGAACAGCTGGGTATCAGTCCGGTGCTGATGGCGGCGGCGAACAGTTCCGGTGGCGTGATGGGCAAGATGGTCGATGCGCAGTCGATCGTCGTCGCCTCCACCGCGACCCGCTGGTACGGGCATGAGGGCGAGATCCTGCGTTACGTGTTCTTCCACTCGATCGTACTGGCGATCCTGGTCGGCGGGCTGGTGACGTTGCAGGCGTATGTCGCACCGTTTACCTCGATGGTGGTGGGGCAGTAACTGAAAGAACACCTCTCTACTGTAGGAGCGAGCCTGCTCGCGATAGCGGTCTGTCAGTTGGACAGCTTCAAGCTTCAAGCGGCAAGCTTAAGGCGACCGCGTTCGCTTGAAGCTTGTAGCTTGCAACTTGAAGCTGCTTGGATAGACCGCTATCGCGAGCAGGCTCACTCCTACACAGTTTTGGGTGATCTGCAGATTGATGAGCTCAGCACATAACTCTTTAGCGCAAATCCGACAAAACCTTTTCCCTCCCGCTGCGGTCACTCCTTTTACGAGACTGGCATGCATGCCGGCGCGCCCGTTTGGGCCTTTTGCAATCCTGCCGCCCGATGAGAGACAAGGAATCGAACCATGCCGATTTCCCGACGCAATTTCATGATCCTCGGCGCCGTAACCGCGACGGCGTTCGCCATGCCCCCCTTTATCAGCCTCAAGGCCTACGCGGCCAGTCTGGAGCAACCGGCCATGAGTCAAGTAACCCTGCAAGTCAACGGCAAACCACAAACCCTCGAAGTCGACACCCGCACCACCCTGCTCGACGCCCTGCGCGAACACCTGCACCTGACCGGCACCAAAAAAGGCTGCGACCACGGCCAGTGCGGCGCCTGCACGGTGATCGCCGATGGTCGGCGGATCAACTCCTGCCTGACCCTGGCGGTGATGCACGAGGGCAGTGAGGTGACCACCATCGAAGGCCTCGGCATGCCGGACAAGCTGCACCCGATGCAGGCCGCGTTCATCAAGCACGACGGCTATCAGTGCGGCTACTGCACGCCGGGGCAGATCTGCTCGGCGGTCGCTGTGCTCAAGGAAATCCGCGACGGCATTCCCAGCCACGTCAGCCCGAGCCTGACCGAGCCGCCGAAGCTGATCGCCGCCGAACTGCAGGAGCGCATGAGCGGCAACATCTGCCGCTGTGGCGCTTACTCGAACATCATCGAAGCCATCACTGAAGTCGCGGAGGTGCCGGCATGAGAGCCTTCAATTACAGCCGCGCCGACTCGCCGGCGGCAGCCGCTTCCCAGGCTGCGCAAGTCGAGGGTGCCAAGTTCATCGCCGGCGGCACCAACCTGCTCGACCTGATGAAACTCGACATCGAAACCCCGGTGCACCTGATCGACATCAACCACCTCGGCCTGGACCAGATCGAAGCCACGCCCGAAGGGGGATTACGCATCGGCGCGCTGGTGCGCAACACCGATCTGGCCGCCGACGCGCGGGTGCGCAAGGACTACGCCCTGCTCTCCCGCGCCTTGCTCGCCGGGGCTTCCGGGCAGCTGCGCAACATGGCGACCACCGCTGGCAACCTGCTGCAACGCACCCGTTGCCCCTACTTTTACGACACCCACCAGGCCTGCAACAAACGCAACCCCGGCAGCGGTTGCGCGGCGATCGGCGGCGTCACCCGGCAGCTGGGGATCATCGGCGTCAGCAACGCTTGCATCGCCACCCACCCGAGCGACATGGCCATCGCCATGCGCGCGCTGGATGCGCAGATCGAAACAGTAAAGCCTGACGGCAGCACCCGCAGCATCCCAATGGCCGATTTCCATCAGTTGCCAGGCAACACGCCGCACATCGAAACCAGCCTGACGCCCGGCGAGTTCATCACCGCCGTGACCCTGCCCGCACCGGTCGGCGGTACGCACATTTATCACAAGGTTCGCGATCGCTCGTCTTATGCGTTTGCTCTGGTCTCGGTCGGTTTGATCCTGCAAAAGGACGGCACCGGCCGCGTCGCCGTGGGCGGCATTGCGCCGAAACCGTGGCGGGTCGAAGCCGCTGAAGCGCTGCTGCCCAAGGGTGCCAAAGCGGTCAGCGAACGCCTGCTTGAAGGCGCGACGCCCACCGAGGACAACCAATTCAAACTGACACTGGTCGAGCGCACGCTGGCTTCGGTGTTGGCGCAAGCGAGGGAAACCGCATGAAATTCGACACGCCCGCCACCACCAATCCCATCGACCGCCTGAAGGTCGTCGGCCAGCCCACCGCGCGCATTGAAGGCCCGTTGAAAACCAGCGGCCAGGCCACTTACGCCTATGAACAACATGAAGCGGCAGCCAATCAGGCCTACGGTTTCATGGTCGATTCGGCAATCGCCAAAGGGCGGATCAAAGCCATTCATCTCGACGAAGCCAAAGCCGCGCCCGGCGTACTCGCCATCGTCACTGCCGAGAATGCCGGCAAGCTCGATAAAGGTGATTACAACGCCGCGCATCTGCTCGCCGGTCCAGAAGTGCAGCATTACCAACAAGCCGTTGCACTGGTGGTTGCCGAGACCTTCGAACAGGCCCGCGCCGCTGCGCAATTGGTCAAGGTCGATTACGAAACCATTGAGGGCAAGTTTGATCTGGCCAGCGTCAAAGACCTCGGCGTCGAGCCGAAAGACGAGCTGCCGGACGTCAATCACGGTGACTTCGACAACGCTTTCGCCGCTGCACCGGTGCAGTTCGATCAGACCTACACCACGCCGGACCAGTCCCACGCGATGATGGAACCGCACGCCACATTGGCCGCATGGAAAGGCGATCAACTGACCGTTTGGACCTCGAACCAGATGGTCGCCTGGAGTGTCGGTGACATTGCGAAAACCCTCGGCCTGCCGAAGGAAAAAGTCCGTTTGGTCTCGCCGTACATCGGCGGTGGCTTCGGCGGCAAACTGTTCATCCGCGCCGACGTGATCCTCGCCGCTCTCGGCGCGCGCATGGCTGGACGGCCAGTGAAAGTCGCCCTCGCCCGCCCGCAGATGGCCAACAACACCACCCATCGCCCGGCGACGATTCAGCGCATCCGCATGGGCGCCACGGCCGATGGCAAGCTGACCGCCATCGCCCACGAAGGCTGGTCTGGCAACCTTGCCGACGGCAAGGTCGAACTCGCCGCGCAACCCAGTCAATTGCTGTACGCCGCCGAAAACCGCCGCGTCAGCATGCGCCTGGCCCCGCTTGACCTGCCCGAAGGCAACTCCATGCGCGCACCGGGTGAAGCGCCGGGGCTGATGGTGCTGGAAATCGCCATGGACGAAATGGCCGAACAGCTGAAGATGGACCCGGTGCTGTTCCGCATTGTCAACGACACTCAAGTCGATCCGGTGAAAACCGAGCGGCCGTTTTCTCAGCGTCAACTGGTGAAATGCCTGCGGATCGGCGCCGAGAAATTCGGTTGGGACCAGCGCAAGGCGCAGCCGGGCACACGGCGTGAGGGCCGCTGGCTGATCGGCATGGGCGTGGCGGCGGCGTTTCGCAACAACCTGCTGGTCAAGTCCGGCGCCCGCGTACGCCTGGAGCGCGACGGCAAGGTGGTTGTCGAAACGGACATGACCGACATCGGTACCGGCAGCTACACGATCATCGCGCAGACCGCTGCCGAGATGATGGGCGTCGGCCTCAAGGATGTCGTGGTGCGTCTGGGCGATTCGGACTTCCCTGTTTCGTCCGGTTCCGGAGGCCAATTCGGCGGCAACTGTTCGACCGCCGGTGTCTACGCCGCCTGCGTGAAACTGCGCGAAGCGGTGGCGGACAAGCTCGGGCTGGCGGCGGATCAGGCTGAGTTTGTCGATGGCCAGGTCCGCGTCGGCAGCAAGACCCTGCCGCTGCGCAATGCGGCTGAAGGCGGCGCGCTGGTCGGCGAGGACAGCATCGAATTCGGCGATCTGGCCGAGAAGTATCAACAGTCGACGTTCGGCGCGCATTTCGCCGAAGTCGCCGTCGATGCCGCCACTGGCGAAGTCCGCGTGCGGCGCATGCTCGCGGTGTGCGCGGCGGGGCGAATTCTCAACCCGACGTCGGCGCGCAGTCAGGTGATCGGCGCAATGACCATGGGTGTCGGCGCGGCATTGATGGAAGAGCTGGCGGTGGACAAGCGCCTGGGCTTTTTCGTCAACCATGACCTGGCCGGGTACGAGGTGCCGGTGCACGCCGACATTCCGCATCAGGAAGTGATCTTCCTCGAAGAAACCGACCCGATTTCTTCGCCGATGAAGGCCAAGGGCGTAGGTGAATTGGGGATTTGCGGCGTGAGTGCAGCGGTGGCGAACGCGATCTACAACGCCACCGGCGCGAGGGTGCGGGAGTATCCGATTACGCTGGACAAGATTCTGGATTCGTTGCCGGAGATGATCTGAAGAAACGTCGACGTTAAAACACCCCTGTAGGAACTGCCGCAGGCTGTGATCTTCTGATCTCCAAAGCAAGATCAAAAGATCGCAGCCTCGTTGCACTCGACAGCGCCTACAGGGTGTTTTGCTTAACGCGGGTATTGCTCATCGCTGACCTGCTCCATCCAGTCCACCACCTTGCCATCCAGCACTTCGGCAATCGCGATATGACTCATCGCCGTTGTCGGCGCCGCTCCGTGCCAATGCTTGGCGCCCGGGGCAATCCACACGGTATCGCCCGGGCGAATTTCACGAACCGCCTGGCCCCATTCCTGTACGAACCCAGCCCCCGAAGTCACGATCAACGTCTGCCCCAACGGATGGGTATGCCATGCCGTCCTCGCACCCGGCTCGAACGTCACGGTCGCGCCGCTGACCCGCGCATCGTCGGTACCTTTGAACGGCGCATCCACGCGCACCGTGCCGGTAAACCAGTCAGCCGGCCCTTTGGCCGATGGTTGCGAGCCATTTGGCGTGACGGTGACGCGTGGGTTTTCAGTGGCTTGTACCTCACCGGCCAGCAGCGAGAGCGTCAGTGCAGATGCAGCGATCGGGTTCATGGCGGTTCCTCCGGATAAATAATGCACCCACTCTAGCGAATCGCACTCATTGGATAATCGACTAGAATCCGAAAAAACTTATGCAGGACGATCATCAATGCTTCGCGAAAACGCCACCGACCTGCTCGCCTTTCTCGCCGTTGCCCGTGAGCGCAGTTTCACCAAGGCTGCGGCGAAACTCGGCGTGTCGCAATCGGCGCTCAGCCACACCATTCGCAGCCTCGAGGCGCGACTCGGCCTACGCCTGCTGACCCGCACCACGCGCAGCGTGTCGCCGACCGAGGCCGGCGAACACCTGCTGCAAACCATCGGCCCGCGCTTCGAAGAAATCGAGGTGGAACTGGCCGCGCTCAGCGACCTGCGCGAGACCCCGGCGGGGAAGATCCGCATCAGCGCCACCGACCACTCGCTGAACTGGATCCTGCGTCCGGTGTTGCAGACATTCCTGCCGCAGTACCCGGACGTCGCCGTCGAGGTCTGCTGCGATTACGGCTTCGTCGACATCGCCGGCCAGGGCTTCGATGCCGGCGTGCGCCTGGGCGAAGACGTCGCGCAGGGGATGATCGCCACACGCATCGGTCCCGACATGCGCATGGCCGTGGTCGGCTCGCCCGCCTACTTCGCCCGATGCGCTGCGCCGCAGACCCCGCGCGACCTGACCGACCACGCCTGCAACAACCTGCGCCTGCCAACCAATGGCGGACTGTACGCTTGGGAATTCGAAAAGGAGGGCGAAAGCCTGAAAGTTCGCGTCTCCGGCCAGGTCACCCTGAATGGCGTGTACCCGTTGCTCGACGCCGCGCTGGATGGTTTCGGGCTGAGCTACATCCCGGAAAATGTCGTTGCGCCATTTCTGGCCGACGGCCGCCTGATACAGGTGCTTGGGGACTGGTGCCCGGCATTCTCCGGTTATCACCTGTACTACCCGAGCCGACGCCAGGCAGCGCCGGCATTTGCGTTGTTGCTGGAGGCGTTGCGCTATCGCGGTTGACCCGGCTCAGCCGAGCAACGCAATCAACTGATGCCGCTGCGCATCGGTCAACGCTGGCCCGAAACCAGCCTTGACGTTGTCAGCCATGTAGCGCGGATTGCTGGTTCCCGGAATCACACAGGTCACCGCCGGGTGCGCCAGCAGAAATTTCAGTGCCAGTTGCGCCCAGCTGCTGACCTGCACGTCCGAAACCCATGCCGGCAGCGGCTTGCCCTTGAGCCGGGCGAGCAAATCACCGCCGCCAAACGGCCGATTACAAATCACCGCGACCCCACGCTCGCGGCACAGCGGCAGGATGCGTTTCTCGACCGCACGATCATCCAGAGCGTAGTTGATTTGCAGAAAATCCAGCTTCTCGGCTTTCAGCACGGCCTCGACATCGTCATAGGCCGACGAGGTGTAATGGGTGATGCCGATGTAGCGAATCCGCCCCTGCTCCTGCCATTCGCGCAGGGTCGGCAAGTGGGTTTGCCAGTCGAGCAGGTTGTGAATCTGCATCAGGTCGATGCGCTCGGTTTGCAGCAGTCTGAACGACTGCTCCATCTGCGCGATGCCCTCCTCGCGCCCGCGCGTCCACACCTTGGTGGCTAGAAACGCCGGCGAGCGCGGTTCGTGGATCGACAGCAGTTCACCAGTGGTTTGCTCGGCGCGGCCGTACATGGGTGAGCTGTCGATCAGCGTGCCGCCCTTCCTGAACAGCTCATCGAGCACGGCGGGCAATTGCCTGTACACCGGATCACCGGGCGCGACGTCAAAACCGCGATACGTGCCCAATCCGACCACGGGCAGTGCTTCGGCGGAGCTGGAAGGGATGACGCGGGTCTGCATGGTCTGGTCTCCTGCCATATGCGGCGCAGTGAAGGTTGGTGGCACGCCGCTGGCCAACGCCCGATCAATGGTAAACAGCGCCGCAGCCTCGGCAGCCAGCGTGAGCAGGCGGCGACGGGAATAACCCTCAGTGTGGCGCATGCGGCTCCTCCTGCTGCGCGGATCTGTTGCATCGTGTGTGCGCCGGCTGTCAGGCGCAGTCGCTGAACTGCACTGCCACAGCCAACCTTTCTCCCCGTTAAAAGTAGCCGAATGTCCCGAACCCTGATGTCACTCGTCGTTTTCATCGTTGCCGTGTACCTGCTGGTGTGCGCCGCGCTTTTCTTGTTTCAGCGTTCGCTGATCTGGTTCCCCCAGCCTGCCGCCGTGGTTACAGCGCACTCGCGAATGAAACTGTCGATGCCGGACGCCGAGGTCTGGGTGACAACTCGAGAGCGCAGCGGATCGCGCGCGCTGATCTATTTCGGCGGCAATGCCGAGGACGTCTCGCGCAATATGCCGGAATTCGCCGAGGCGTTCCCTGACTATGCGCTGTATTTCCCGCACTACCGGGGCTTTGGCGGCAGCACCGGCTCGCCATCGGAAGCGGCGATTGCCGAAGATGCGCTGGCGTTGTTCGATCAGGTCTATGCCAGCCATCCGCAAATTGCAGTCATCGGGCGCAGTCTCGGCTCGGGCGTGGCGGTGCGCCTGGCCAGCCAGCGACCGGTGCAGAATCTGATTCTGGTAACGCCGTTCAACAGCCTTGCGGAAATCGCCGAACGGCAATACCCGTGGGTGCCGGTGAACTGGTTGCTCAAGGACCGATTCGAATCGGGCAAGTATGCGGCGCATATCCGCGTGCCGACGTTACTGCTTGCGGCCAGTGATGACGAAGTGATTGGTCGCAGCAGCACGCAGCGGCTGCTCGAGAATTTTCCCGCGGGGGTGGCGACGCTGAAGGTGGTGCCGGAATCGGGGCATAACTCGATTTCCGAGCGAGGGGAGTATTTGTGGTGGATGGGGGATGTGTTGAATCGCTGAAGGATGCGGCGATCAAGCAGACGCCTTCGCGAGAAGGCTCGCTCCCACATGAGATTTTTTGTGTGGCCCGGATTTGAGTACAACCAAAAACCCTGTGGGAGTGGGCTTGCTCACGAAAGCGGCGGGTCAGGTGATTTAGCTGTGTCTGACACACTGCCTTCGCGAGCAAGCTCGCTCCCACATGAGATTTGTGGGGTTGCCGAGCTTTTGTGTACAACCAAAAACCCTGTGGGAGTGGGCTTGCTCACGAAAGCGGCGGGTCAGGTGATTTAGCTGTGTCTGACACACTGCCTTCGCGAGCAGGCTCGCTCCCACATCGGATTTGTGGAGTTGTCGGGCATTTGAGTACACCCGCAAACCCTGTGGGAGTGGGCTTGCTCACGAAGGCGGTGGGTCAGGTAATTTAGCTGTGTCTGACACACTGCCTTCGCGAGCAGGCTCGCTCCCACATCGGATTTGTGGAGTTGTCGGGCATTTGAGTACACCCGCAAACCCTGTGGGAGTGGGCTTGCTCACGAAGGCGGTGGGTCAGGTAATTTAGCTGTGTCTGACACACTGCCTTCGCGAGCAGGCTCGCTCCCACATGGGATTTGTGGGGTTGTCGGGCTTTTGTGTACAACCAAAAACTCCGTGGGAGTGGGCTTGCTCACGAAAGCGGTGGGTCAGGCAAATTATCTGTGTCTGACACATCGCCATTGCGAGCAAGCTCGCTCCCACATGAGCTAACGCTAGAGGCTAAGGCTGACTGCGGCTTCGGGCATTTTCATCGCCAGAGGTGGCCGGGCGCGGCATGACGTGTTGATGGCCGGTCGGGTCGTTGAGCTGCACGGCATTGCCCTTCTGCCACGCATCCGCTCCTGGTGCGACAGGCGCCGGTTTGATCTCGGAACGGGCCTTTTTCTTCTCGGCACTGTCAATGCCCAGCCGCTGATCGCGCTGCCGGACCATTTGTGCATCCGCTTGACCATCAGCGGTGAAGCCCATCATCAACTGCGGCACGCCCAGCGGGAGTTGCTTGTCCTGGTCGGTGTGCCAGGTGTGCCAGGTCTTGCCGTAGGTATTGGCGAGTTTTTCCATCAAGCGCGTTTCTGCCACTTGCGGGATGCCCGGCGCGACCAGTTGGCCAGAACTGACTTCGTGAGCGTGGCTGTGCCACAGGGCTCTTTCTTTCGCTGGCAATTGCGTGAACAGGCGCTGACTGATGATGTATTCGACGCCCATCAGCTTGGCTTCAGCAGTGTTGCCGTCGTAGATCACGCACTGGAAGACTTCCTCGTTCAGCGCCGAGCAGTAGTGGTGCGCTTCCATCTGCGCGCCGGGATGGCCGTTGTAAAAATGAAAGCCATCAAGGTACATGTTCAACGCGCGGATCGGCGGTTTGTCCTGCAACCACTGCGCGCCGACTTCGAGCATCTCAGTGTCGGAGGCCTTGGCCTGGCCGGGCGTCTGCACCGGCGAATCGGTATTGCTCATCGCGCAACCGGTCAACGCGGCGACCATCAAACCAACGGGAACCCAACGTCCCTGCGAGGTTGTCGTACGCATGTTTCACTCCTCGAACTTTCAGTGACGGGCGCATGCTGGCCCTGTTCTGCAACTGAAAGCAGGAGAACGGCAGAGTTCGAAAAAGCTGCGCGCGGATCAGACTGGAGAGATCGTCGCCAGCACGCCAATCAGAATGGTCAAGGTCAGGAAACCGCCGAGGAAAATCGCCATCTTGTACATGTTGCGCTCCTTGATGCTGAGTGTGCGGTGCACCGGACGCTGCGGGATGAGGTCGGAGGGTGATTGGCCGCACTGCCGGGGCATTCTGAGCCTGTCGCTGTACTGGATACAGAGGCAGATGAAACAGAAAAATACGGATCAGATACATATCTGATCCGCTTCGCGCATGAACCGGTATTCAGCCTCAAGCTTGAGGATCCGCTTTCTGCCCGGTTGATCTACAGTCATTGCCGACCGACAACAATAAAAACCGGAGTGACCATGCCCGACCTCGTTTTGCAGCCCAACGTCGCCGCGTCCCTTGAGCGCTGGCACGAGATGATCCGCAGCGGCAACCTCAAAGCCCTGCCTGAATTGCTCGATCCGCAAGCTGTGTTCCGCTCGCCCATGGCCCATACGCCCTACCCCGGCGCGCCAGTGGTGGCGATGATCCTCAATACCGTGTTCGAAGTTTTCGAAGATTTCGCCTATCACCGCGAGTTGTCGACAGCGGATGGCCTGAATGTGATCCTCGAATTCAGCGCCAGGGTCGGCAGCAAAGAACTCAAGGGCATCGACATGATTCGCTTTGATGAGCACGGCAAGATTGTCGAGTTTGAAGTGATGGTACGACCGCTGAGCGGGTTGCAGGCACTGGGCGAAGAAATGGGTCGGCGCCTGGGGGCCTACCTTGCTTCTGCAAAAGCCTGAATCCACCCCGAATAAAAAAACCCACTGACCGTCGCCGGTTCAGTGGGTTTTGTGTGTCAGGGTTCTAATTACAGAGCCATGTCACGTGCAGCATTTTCCTTCGGTGCTACGGCTTTTTCAGCCGCAGGTGCCGCCGGAGCAGCTACCTGACCGATCACCGGAGGCGTCGGCAGTTCGAGGATCTTCGCGGTGTAAGCCCACTCGGCAGCCACTTTGGCCGGATCGCTGTTCAGCTGGGTGCCGTAGCTTGGCACGATCTGGTGCAGCTTGGTCTGCCACTCAGGGGATGCGACTTTGTCTTTGAAGACTTTCTGCAGCACGCTCAGCATGATCGGTGCAGCGGTCGACGCGCCTGGCGAGGCGCCCAGCAGGCCGGCGATCGAGCCGTCTTGCGAAGCAACGATCTCGGTGCCCAGTTTCAGCACGCCGCCAGCGGCTTCATCACGCTTGATGATTTGCACGCGCTGGCCGGCTTGCCACAGGCGCCAGTCTTCGGCTTTGGCGTTCGGGAAGTATTCCTTCAGCGCGTTCAGACGGTCTTCATCCGACAGCATCAACTGACCGGCAAGGTACTCGACCAGCGGGTATTCCTTGATGCCGACCTTGGTCATTGGCCAGATGTTGTGGGTGGTGGTGCTGGTCAGCAGGTCGAAGTACGAACCTTCCTTGAGGAACTTGGTGCTGAAGGTCGCGAACGGGCCAAACAGAATGACGCGCTTGCCATCCAGAACACGGGTGTCCAGGTGCGGAACGGACATCGGTGGCGCGCCAACCGAAGCTTTACCGTAGGCCTTGGCCAGGTGCTGCTCGGCAATCGTCGGGTTCTCGGTCACCAGGAACGAGCCACCAACCGGGAAGCCTGCGTATTCCTTGGCTTCAGGAATGCCCGACTTCTGCAGCAGGTGCAGGGCACCGCCGCCAGCGCCGATGAACACGAACTTGGCGTCGGTTTCGGTCTTGGTACCGTCTTTGAGGTTTTTGTAGCTGACACGCCAAGTGCCATCGGCGTTCTTGGTGATGTCTTCGACTTCGCTCGACAATTTCAGATCGAAGTTAGGCTTGGTCTGCAGGTGAGCGGCGAACTGGCGGGTGATTTCGCCGAAGTTCATGTCCGTACCCAGCGGGCTCCAGGTGGCCGCGATTTTCTGGTTCGGGTCGCGCCCTTCCATCATCAGCGGTACCCACTTCTTGATCACTGCCGGATCTTCGGAGTACTGCATGCCGGCGAACAACGGGCTCGCCTGCAACGCTTCGTAGCGCTTTTTCAGGAACTTGATGTTGTCATCGCCCCACACGAAGCTCATGTGCGGAGTGGTATTGATGAACGAGCGAGGATTCTTCAGCACGCCCTGCTGAACCTGCCAGGCCCAGAACTGACGGGAGACCTGGAACGCTTCGTTGATCTCGACGGCTTTCGGGATCGTCACGTTGCCTTTGTCGTCTTCCGGGGTGTAGTTCAGCTCGGCGAGGGCGGAGTGACCGGTACCGGCGTTGTTCCAGCCGTTGGAGCTTTCCAGGGCGACGCCATCGAGGCGCTCGACCATTTCCATCGACCAGCTCGGTTCCAGCTCATTGATCCACACACCCAAGGTGGTGCTCATGATGCCGCCGCCGATCAGCAGGACGTCAACTTTCTTGGCTTCGGCAGCATTGGCAGACGACATCCCCATCGCCAAAGCCAGACCGAGCAAGGCTGTGTTCACTTTCTTAAACATCTGTTGCACCTATGATAAAACGCCTTCCGCCCGTCGTTGTTATCAGTCTGCGTTGCGCTTTGCTGACGCTCAGGCTGGCGTCGCGCAATCGGCACACTTCAATATTGACGGGTGGGCACACAAGGCCGACATGTGGCATCGACCTCAGTTAATGTCCCTTCTGAACTGACTTCTTATCATTATTGGCTTCAGCTGCTTGAGCGACAGGGATCCCGTCGGCCCGCCCGAAAGGCCGGCCAACCGAATTAGGTCAAAGCAAATTGGCGCGGAGAATATCACGTCAGGGCGAACTCGGGCGTCTGTTCCCGACTTGAAAGTCTTTTTCCGCTCAGGGACTTATCGGCCATCGCCGAGCAAACATGACTGCGATCAGGCATTGGTCTGCAAAGTTTTTTGCGCGATGCGCATCGCAACTTGATAAATCAGTGCCAAACGCGCGTTGTTCATGCAGAAAATAACCTGCTAAGTTGTACGATGACTGACGAACTACACGCCAGTCATCACGATCTCAATAACAACAAGGAAACAACATGACCAAGTCCCGCCTTCTCATCGGCCTGTTTTGCGCCTTCAGTGCCTGCGCCATCGCCGCCCCTGCCCCAGCGGAAAAAGAAGTGGCCCAAGCGGTTGATCACCTGACCCAAGCGATGCTGCACAAAGACATCCCCGAACTGAACGCTCTAACCGCGCCGAACCTGACCTACGGCCACTCCAGCGGCAAGATCCAGGACAAGCAGGAGTTCATCGCCGATATCGAAACCGGCCGCAGCGCATTCAAGACTTTGGAGATGCAGAAGCAGACCATCACGATGTCCGGCGATACCGCATTGGTGCGCCACCACTTCTCTGCGCAGGCATTGAAGGGGACCGAGGTGATTCCGACCGAGATCGAGAATTTTCAGATCTGGCAGAAACAGGGTGGGAAATGGTTGTTGGTCGGGCGACAGGCGTTCAGGTTCTGATTGAGGGCACATTGGCCTGATTCAGTGTTGCCCGAGCTGGCCTCATCGCGGGCAAGCCCGCTCCCACAGTGGATGATGGTCTACACACCGTTGCATTCACAACATCAGACCCTGTGGGAGCTGGCTTGCCAGCGATAAGGCCGTAATAGACACCAGAAATGTAATGGGTCCTACCGCTATCACAACCGAAACCGATCCACCGACCGCGCCAACTGCCCCGCCAGATTCGACAATTCATCGGTAGTCGTCGCCGTCTGCCCGATCACCCGGCTATTGCCCTCGCTCATTCCCGCAATCATCTCCACCTGATGGGCGATTTCGTTACTGGCCATGCTCTGCTCGCCAATCGTGCGCGTAATGTCATTGACCAGTTGCGTGGTGCTCAGCGTGGCATCAAGGATTTCGCGGATCGCCCGCTCGACTTCCGCCGTCACCGCCATCCCCTTGTCAACCTGCGCCACGCCCGCCTCCATGCTGCTGACCGCCTCGCGCGTGCTGTTCTGAATGCGCGCAACCATCGCTGCAATTTCCTGGGTCGAGGCGCTGGTGCGTGCAGCCAGACTGCGCACTTCATCGGCGACCACGGCAAAGCCACGGCCCTGGTCACCCGCCCGCGCCGCCTCGATCGCCGCGTTGAGAGCCAGCAGGTTGGTCTGGTCGGCGATGCTCTTGATCACCTGAATGATGTTAAAGATCGCCTCGGATTCCTGGTCCAGCGTGCGGATCACCTGCGCTGACTGCTGCGCCGAACGGGCGATGTCGTCCATATCGCTGACCACCTGGTGGATCACCCCGCCCCCCTCCTTGGCCAGGTTTTCGGCCTGATTGGCCATGCTCAGGGCGCGTTCGGCGTGACGGGTGATTTCTTCGATGCTGGCAGTCATTTGGCTGGCGGCGGCCGCCATGGTCCCCGCCGCGACGCTTTGCCGCTGGCTGCTGTCGGCGACCTGATGGCAGCCGTGGCTGAGCTGCTCGCTCATGCCGCTGACACCGTGGGCGTTGCGTCGAACCACGTCGATCATGTTGCGCAGGTCGCGCTGCATGGTCGCCAATGTGCGGATCAAGACGCTGGCTTCGTCCTTGCCGCCGGGCTCGACAATCGGCTCGCTGAGATTGCCATGGGCAATGCTCTCGGCGATGCGGCTGGCAGACTTCAGCGGCCCGAGGATGCTGCGCATCACCCAGCGGCCCTGGACCAGCAGCAACAGCAGACCGGCGATCAGCACGACGCCGAGGGCGAGATTGGCATTGCGAATGGCCGCTTCGGTGCCTTCGCTGGTTTGCCGGGTGTTGGTTTCGATCAACTCGCTGAGCGCCGCCATTTGCTCTTCGAGCTGAGTAAAGGCGCTATTGAACGTGCCCAGCTGCTGTTGCGCGGCATCCGGATTTTCCAGTGCCACGCCGACGATCTGCTCGGCGGATTTGATGTAGGTATCGAGGCTCGGCTTGATCTGCTCCAGCGCCGTGCGCAACTGCGGGTTGATCGGCAGCTTCAGGTTGTCACCCAGCACTTCACGAAAATGCCCGGCGTGCTCAGTGAGCGAATCGCGCACCTCAGCCGCACTTCCGGTGCTTTTGCCCAGGCCGACCAGCATCGCCGAATAGACATCGGCGCGCAGGGCGTCGTGCATCATGTCGGCTTCCATGTGATTGCGCAGCGCGCTCATGCTCACCGTGTTATCGCCGACCGCCGTGGCCATCCGCAGATTGCCGACGTAACTGACCAGACTCACGATCAGCGCCGTCAGCAGGCTGGTCGCAATCAGCAACACCAAACGCAGTTTGATCGACACCGTGGAATCTCCCGTGGGCACGCTGGATTGCGCTTGTCGGATTTCAGTTAAGCCTATGTACAGGGAACTGCCGACACAGAGCGTATCGGCTGATGTCAGCGGCGACTTGAATCCGGCAAAACTTTTGCATCGAGCGGCCAGTCACACCTTGCAGCACCGCTGGATAACGCCTTCATCGCCGGTTAATCGCGGCAGGCTATCAATCCGGCGTCTCGAACATTCATGCAGCTGAAGGAAACGCTTATGAAACGCGCACTGTGGTTTGGTCTGCTCGGCACCCTGGCAATCGGCACCGCACAGGCGGCAACGGAGAAAGTCGCGATCAATCTGGTCAGCGCCGACGGTGCGCCGCAGGCGATCGGCTCGATCACTGTCAGCGAGACGCCGTACGGTCTGCTGTTCACCCCGGACTTGAAATCGTTGCCGGCCGGCATTCATGGTTTCCATGTTCATGAAAACGGCAGTTGCGAAGCGGGCATGAAGGATGGTGTCAAAGGCGCGGCGCTGGCCGCTGGCGGACACTTCGATCCGGCGAAAACCGGCAAGCACCTTGGCCCGTACGCCGATGGGCACCTGGGGGATCTGCCGGCGGTGTACGTGACGGCTGACGGTGTCGCCAATTATCCGGTGCTGGCGCCGCGTCTGAAGAAGCTGTCAGAGATCAAGGGCCACGCCCTGATGATTCACGCCGGCGGCGATAACCATTCCGACATGCCCAAGCCACTGGGCGGTGGCGGTGATCGCATGGGCTGCGGGGTGATCTGATCCCTCAGCGCGGCGTGCGACGCCAGCGCGTCAACACCAGCAAGGACAGCCCGGCGCCCAGCAGCGCCAGGGCCATGTCCTTCTGCGAATCCCACGGATCATTCTGCGCACCGACGAAAGCCTGGCCGGTGTCATCGCCCAGATAAGCGCCGCCCACCCACTCGATCAATTCGTACAACGCCGACGTCGCCAGCACCACATTCAAGGTCAACAGCGCCAGCCATGCGCCGCGCAACGGTGTCAGGCGCAGCAGCATTTCGCGCATCGGCCAGACCAGCAGCAATCCATAGCTCAGGTGCACCAACCGATCATAGTGATTGCGCTCCAGGCCCAAGACTTTGTTGACGCTGACGCCGGTCAACAGCGTGCTCCATTGATCGTAGGGCACGCGGGAATAGGTGTAATGCGCGCCGACTTCATGGATGCACAGGAACGCGAAGATCATCCCCAGCGACAGTGTCGACAGGCGAAAACGCCGATGCGTCAAGAGCAGGGTCAATACCAGCGCCAGCGCCAGGACATTTTCCAATAGCCAGTCGACACGGCTGCGTGGGGAGATGCCGAGAGCAAAGGTCAGGAAGACGAATCCGCCGAGCAATAGCGCTTCGATTCGCGTGTCTGCCGGGCGGGCTACATTGTCGCTGACGCTGACGAGCATGGGGTCGATTCTCAACAATACGGGCAAGCGGTAGACCTTTCCCGGTTTTGCCCGGTTCCTCGCCGCTGCGTTTTCGACGCTTACGGAACTCCGGTGCACGGCGCACCTCTGAGCTAATGTAGTCCCTTCCCTTTTTGCTTAGCGCTTGTGGAGGAACACGTCATGCGCAAGTTAGTCCTGATTTCTTCTCTTATGCTTTGCCTGCCGGTCGGTTCGGCACTGGCCCGCGTCGATGCGGGTGACGTCGCCACATCGGCAGGTGTTTCCGCGTCGCTGTACTCGACCTTCAAGGACGACAAAATGGTGATTCCGGCCCGTGACGACGTGTCTGCGTTTGTCGCCAGCGGCGGGGCCATTCGTGGGGTTTATCTTGAGTCGGTACTGCAACAGGTGCGTCAGGCCAACCCTGGCTTGAACGCCAGCGATGAAGACCTGGCCAACGCCATCCTGGTGCAATACGAAGGCGTACATCAGTAGTCACCAGGGACGCAGCGGCCGATGGATGGCCGCTGAGTGCGCATAGGCAAAACCGTCCGACGGCCTCTATGATGGAGGCCATGACGACGACCGTACCCTTGCGTTCCCCCTGCCCACCCGGCGCCTGCATCTGCGGGCGCGATCCGTTGCTGGAATCGCCCGGCGCGGATCTGCGCATCCTGCGCCTGACTCGCGCCGAGGAAAAAATCCTCCTCGCGCGCCTGGAACAACTCAAAGATCTCGACGACCTCAAACGCCTGCAACAGCGCATGTACGAGCAACTCGGCATCCGCGTCGACGTTGCCCCTGGTTTCAACGAAGTACGCACCATGCGCGGCATTGCCATTCAGATCGGCGAATTACCGGGCCTGTGTCGCAAGACCCGGGCGGCGATCCCGGCGGCGATTCGCAAGGGCCTGGAAAACCACCCGCAAATCGCCTTCGAACTGCTCAACGCCCACGACTTGCTGCGCGACACCTGATCACTTTTTCATGCCGACGCGCTTGCGCATCTCGGCGGTGATGGTCTGACGGGTTTTCTTCATGTCCGCCCAAGGTTCATCGCCGACCTCGGTCAGACGCTCGTGAACGTTGTAGATGTTCCAGTGATTACCGCCCTTGATTTCAGCGACTTCCTCTCGGTACAGCGGCACCGACACCGGCATGCCTTCCCGCGCGCGTGCGGCGTAGGCGCAAATGGTGGTGGCGCCGAGGCCGTTGCGCAGGTAATCGATGAAGATCCGCCCGACGCGGTTTTTCGGCCCGGACACCGCTGAAATACGATCCGGCAGCAACTTGGCCATGTGGCTGACGATGGCGTGGCTGAAGTCCTTCACTTCGTCCCAGCCATGCTTGCGGGTCAATGGCACCACCAAGTGAATGCCTTTGCCGCCGCTGGTTTTCAGGAAGGCTTTGAGGCCCAACTCATCGAGCACGGTGAGGGTCAGTGCGGTGGCTTCCACCATGCTTTTCCATGGCAGCGCCGGGTCCGGGTCGAGGTCGAGGACGAAGCGATCGGGCTTGTCCAGATCCACTTTCGTGGCATTCCAGGTGTGCAGCTCCACCGTGCTCATCTGCACCGCGCCCACCAGCGCTTCGGGATTGTTGATCATCATTACCGGCTGGCCGGTAACGTCCTTGTCCAGTGCGGTGATGCCGGGAATGGCCAGGCGGTCGGCGTTCTTCTGAAAGAACAATTCGCCAGCGATGCCGTCCGGCGCACGCACCAGTGCCACGGGGCGATCCTTGAGTTGCGGCAGGATGTATTCGGCGACGCTGGCGTAATACTGCGCCAGTTGCATTTTGGTCGTGCCGCTGACGGCGTCGATCACCCGATCGGGGTGGGTGATGCGTACCTTGCCGCCGGCCAGTCCTGATTGCGACGGTGCAGTCTCGGCTTTTTTGCTGGCGGCGGTTTTCTTTGCCGGCTGCTTGTCGGCGGCTTTGGTCTTTTCGGTTTTTTCGGTCTTTTCGGACTTGGCAGCTTTCACAGGCTTCGCTCGCTCCTCAGTAATGTCCTTGGCAGGTTTGTCATCGCGCAAACCATGGAAGACGGCGTGGCGCACCGAACCGTCCTTGGTCATTTCGGCGAATGCCACCTCCGCCAACAATTTTGGTTTGAGCCAATGCACGCCCTTGGCCTCGAAACCGCTGGGCGGATTGACCACCGCCGCGCTTTTGGTTTGCAACGGTTTGAGTTGGGCGAGGATGCTTTTCAATGTAGTTTCGTTAAACCCGGTGCCGACCTTGCCGGCGTAACGCAACTCGCCGCTGTCACGGTCGTGCAGGCCCAGCAGCAAGGCACCGAAAGCACTGCGCGCACCTTTCGGATCGGTATAGCCGACGATGACGAATTCCTGGCGATGCTTGCATTTGAGCTTGATCCAGTCGCCGCTGCGCCGCGACACGTAAGGCGAGCCGAGACGCTTGCCGATCAGGCCTTCCATCTGCATCTGACAGGCGCTGTTGAGCAGCGCGTCCGGGGTTTCCTCGAAAGCTTCGGAGAAGCGCAGCGTTGACGATTCTTTCTGCGCGCCGAGGATGGTGCTCAGCGCGGCACGGCGTTCTTCGACCGGTACGTCGCGCAGGTCGACGCCATTGAGATACGGCACGTCGAACAGGTAATAGACGATGTTGCCGCTGCGCCCGGCATCGAAGGCATTCTGCAGCGCCTGAAAGTCCGGAACGCCCTGCTCGTTGGCCACGACCATTTCGCCGTCCAGCCAGGCCGATTCCAGCCCCAGCGCCGCCAGTGCCTTGGCCTGCTGCGGCAGTTTGTGCGTCCAGTCATGGCCATTGCGGGTGAACAGTTGCACCTCATCGTGATCGATCCGCGCCATGATCCGGTAGCCGTCGAATTTGATCTCGTAGCTCCACTGCCCTTCAGGCGCGCTGTCGACCAGCGTCGCCAGTTCCGGCTTGATCAGCGCCGGCAACTTGGCCTTGCGTGCGCCGGTAAGCTGCCCGGACGCCTGCTTGCGCGGCTTGGCCGGGGCTTTCTTCACGGGTTTGGCCTTATCGGCGGCAGTCGCCGATTTGCCGACAATCGTGCGCTCGCTGAGCACGCTGTCGGGCTCGGCGACCAGCACGTCGAAATCATCCTGCGGTCGCGCGGCGTTGTCCTGATGCTTGATCAGGAACCATTGCTCCTTCTTGCCCGGCATGTGCGTGCGCACCAGATTCCACACGCCGCCGAGCTTCTCGCCTTGCAGCTCGAACTTGAGCCGGCCCTTGGCGTAGGCCTTGTGCGGATCCTCGAGCGGAATCCACACGCCGCGATCCCAGACGATCACATCACCGGCCCCGTAATGCCCCTCGGGAATGCTGCCTTCGAACGTCGCATAATCGAGCGGATGATCCTCGACATGAATGGCCAGACGCTTGACCGAGGGATCCAGCGACGGCCCCTTCGGCACCGCCCAGCTCTTCAACGCGCCATCCAGTTCCAGGCGAAAGTCATAATGCAGGTGCGAAGCGTCGTGCTTCTGGATGCAGAACTGCAGCGCATGATCCTTGGCCGACTTGCGGCCCGAGCGCTTGACCGCGGCCGGTTCCGAAGTCGCAGAAAAATCACGCATGCGGTTGTAATCGTCGAGGTTCCTGTTCATGAGCACACCGATGGCAGACGGGTTCTGTTATGCAGAAGAGCGATACGGCGGCGGAAAAATTCAATCGACATAAAAAAGCCCCAGACGGATGGAATGGCCGGGGCTGTTGATGTCCGGGTTTTTTACAGCGGGTCAGGCTTGCCCTTTGGCCTGCTGTTCCAGATGGACCTGCAGATCCGGATCAATCTGTAAGGCCGCGGCCAGCTCATCGAGATAACTGCGTTCGGCGTCCTGTTGGTCGTCCACCAGCATGACGCTGGCCAGGTACATTTCGGCGGCTACGGCCGGATCACCATTAGCCGATTGCGCCACTTCGCTGGGATCCAGCGGCTTGGCGACTTCGGCGTCGAGCCATTGCTGCAACTGCGGGTCGGCGGTGTGTTTGCCGATTTCGCTGCTGATCAAGTGTTTTTCCGCTTCATCGATGCGCCCGTCAGCCTTGGCCGCGGCGATCAAGGCGCGCAGTACTGCGTGGCTGTGGGTTTCGATTTGCGGGCCGGCGAGCAGGTCGGCGGTTTGTGGCAGTTCTTGCGGCGCTTTGCTGGCCTGGCTGCGTTGCCAGGCTTGATACGCCTGGTAGGCCATCATCCCCAGCGAAGCGAGTGCGGCGTAATTGGTGCCGCCGGAACGACTTCGGCTACCGCCACCAAGAGCGCTTCCCAACCCGCCACCGCCGAGCAAGCCGCCGAGCAAACCACCCAGGCCGCCGAGGCCACCCGCAGCAGCCACGCTGCCCGCTCCGGTCTGACTGCCGCCGCCCAACAAGCCGCCAAGCAATCCGCCCAGGCCCTCGCCGGCTGAAGCCCCACGTTGTTGTCCCGCCGAGGCCTGGCCTCGCAGCAGTTGTTCGAGCAAATCGCTGGTGTTCATGACGTCATCCTCAAGGCCCCGGCCCGATTGCGTCAGGCAACAATAGACCGGCACGGCCATAGCGCCAGCACCGTTGGGCTGACGCCCGATAATCGATAAATCGCCGCGCGAGAAATTTTCCGCGAGCCAGCTAAGATTCAAGGGTGGTGAACCTTATCCTGGCCAAACCGGTCGATAGCTGCAACCCGACCCGGTTTGCCGGCGCCCTTTCTGACGATGGGCGATCCCGGCTTGCTTCACTTTCTGGAGAACGCCCCCGTGATATCCACCGTACACATCGCCAGGCTCAAAGCATGGGGCGCCCATGGTTTTACCGCGACCGGAGTGGTCACAGCCTTTCTGGCGACCCTCGCCCTGCTGGAAAACCAGCCGATCCATTGCCTGATGTGGCTGGGCGTGGCGCTGATCGTCGACGGCCTCGACGGCGCACTGGCGCGCAAGGTCAATGTGCAATCGGTGCTGCCGAGTTTCGACGGTTCGATCCTTGATCTGGTCATCGATTACCTGACGTATGTTTTCATCCCGGCACTGTTTATCTACCGCTACATTCCCCTGCCCGACTACACCCTGCTGCTGACGGTGTCAGTGATTCTGGTGTCGTCGCTGTTCTGCTTCTGCAACGTCAACATGAAGAGCAAGGACAACTACTTTGTCGGTTTCCCGGCGGCCTGGAACGTGGTTGCGCTGTGCCTGTACATCATTGGCCCGGGGCCGTGGATCACCTTTCTCACCGTGATCGGTCTGGCATTGCTGACGGTGACACGGATGAAGTTCCTGCACCCGTTCCGCGTGCGTCGTTTCATGCCAATCAATATCGCGGTGACGGCGATCTGGCTGTTATGCAGCCTTTCGCTGGTGCTCAATCACCCGGTAATCAACCCGCTGGTGATGGGCTTGTGGTTGCTGATGTCGGCTTATTTCCTGGGGATCTGCATCTGGCGCACGGCGCTGGAGTGGTTTGATCGACCACAGGTGAAATAGGAACCTGGACTGAAATACATATCCTGTGGGAGCGGGCTTGCTCGCTCCCACATTCGATTGTCGTAGCCTGACGAATCGAATCGAACGTCAGCGCTTGGTAATCACCACTTCCAGATACTCACTCGGCACCACCAGTGACGTCTCTCCCGCTCGATTCGATCGGTTGAGCAACTCGGTCAGATCCTCCTCCAGCGCTTGCCCGGCCTCCGGCGACAGCACCGCAAATGCCTTGTGCACCGGCCCGTACCAGTGGCGGAAGATGTCAATGAAATGCGCCGCCGAGCGATAGCGGAAATTGAACTGGCTGCGGGTGACCCGAACAAGAAAATCGCGATCATCGAACTGCTTGTGCAGCCATGCATCCGAGCCCCAGTTCGATGGTGGCTGGGCAACCGCAGGCGGTGGCAGATGCTGGCCGAGAATTTTGAACATCTGCCCGACGAAGCCCTCCGGCGTCCAGTTCGCCATCCCGATCCGCCCGCCGCGACGACAAACCCGTCCCAACTCACTCGCAGCAGTCGCCTGATCGGGCGCAAACATTACACCAAACGTGGACAGTACGGCGTCGTAGCTCTCGTCGGGAAACGGCAGTGCCTCGGCATCGGCTACCTGAAAAATCACCTCGAGATGCTCGGCCCGCGCGCGGTCCTGACCACGCTCCAGCAGTGCGGCGACGTAATCGGTCGAAGTCACCACACAACCGCGCCGCGCCGCTGCCAGGGTTGCGTTGCCGTTACCGGCGGCGACATCCAGCACTTGCTCATCGCAGCGCAGATCGCAGGCCTCGGCGAGGCTTTCGCCGACGATTTGCAAGGTGGTACCGATCACGGCGTAGTCGCCACTGGCCCAAGCAACTTTCTGACGTTCCTTCAGGGCAGTGAGATCAATCGGGGTACTCATGACAGCGAGCTCCGTGGCAGAGAGAAAGCACAGGCTGCGACGCGGACCGTGCTTGCTCACTATCGCGCCGAGGCTGCCCGGCGTCCCTGTCAATCGTCCGGCGAGCCCAGAAATAGGGCACTTTGCCGATGAGTGGCGCAAATCTGTCAAGCACCTGATACACCTTGCGCATTGCCAGCGTCGCGGGATTGGTTTCTGATGCCGGTTCGCCTCTGAAACGGATCTGACTGATGGCATTGCAACTGGATTGGCTCGCCGCACACATGCAGCACAGCGATCGCTATGCGGCGTGGATTCACCAACAATTTCATTACGAATACGCCGATCAACCTTTGGCTCGATGGCAACGAGAATTTGCCGAAGGCCAAAGCAATGGCGATTGGTCATGCCTGATTGCCCTCGACGGTGAGCGACTGCTCGGCGGTGCGGCACTGGCGCGGGATGACCTCGCTGATCGACCCGATCTCGGACCCTGGCTGGCCTGTGTCTTCGTGGATCCCGAGGCGCGGGGTCAAGGCCTGGCCGAGCGGTTGATTGAAGGGATATGCGAAGAGGCGAAAAAACGCGGGGTGGCGCGCCTGTATCTGCATACGCAGGACAAACACGACTACTACGGCAGACGCGGTTGGCAGTTTTTGGAGCGTTTCCGGGCGTGGGAGAAAACACAATGGCTCATGGTCCGCGACCTCTGAGCCATTGCGTTGTCTTGATCAGGCGGCCGGTGCCCTGGCCTCCTCCAGCAATTGCTTGATCATCTGCTCCTGCTCGGCATAGCGACCTTCACCAAAGTGGCTGTAACGCACCTGGCCCTTGGCGTCGATGAGGTAATGCGCCGGCCAGTATTGATTGTCGAAGTGGCGCCAGATCGCGTAGTCGTTGTCGATCGCTACCGGGTAGGTGATGCCGAGCTTTTTCACCTGTTCCTTGACGTTGTCGATGATGCGCTCGTAGCCGTATTCAGGCGTATGCACGCCGATGACCACGAGGCCGTCCTTCTCGTATTTCTTCGCCCAGTCTTTGACGTACGGCAGGGTGTGCTGGCAGTTGATGCAGTCGTAGGTCCAGAAGTCGACCAGCACCACTTTGCCGCGCAGGGATTCAGCGTTGAGCTCCGGCGAGTTGAGCCACTGCACAGCGCCTGACAGCGACGGCATCGCGCCCTGGGCTTGGTCCAGCATCGAATCGGCGCGGACCTTGCTGACAAAGTAGTCGACCACTTTCGGCACGTTCTCCAGAACGTTTTTCTCGACGCTGGCCACGCCTTCCGAAGAGGTACTGGCGAGCAGGGTTTTGTCAGCGCCGGTCGAAATCACCGCGACCGTAGCAAGTACCGCAACCCCGGCACCACGGCGCAACCAGCCACTGAACGGGATCGATGGTTTCAGCCGATTGACCAGACCGCGCCCGGCGAAAATCAACGTACCCAAGGACAAGGCACTGCCGACGCCATAAGCCAGCAGCAACAGGCTGGTCTGCGCATTGGCGCCTTGCAGCATCGCGCCGGTGAGAATCACCCCAAGAATCGGCCCGGCACAAGGCGCCCACAACAGGCCAGTGGCGACACCGAGCATGATCGAGCCCATCGGCCCCGCTCGTTTGCGCGTGTCTTGATCGAGGCGATTGCCCAGCGCGACAAAGGGCCGGGTCAACCAGTCACCAACCCGGGCCGAGATCAGCGACAGGGCGAACAATGCCATCACGAACAAGGCAATGTGGCGGCCGGTGTTGCTGGCCTGGATCACCCACTCGCTGCTGACCACGGCGAGGCTGGAGATCAGCGCAAAGGTCAATGCCATGCCGGCGAGGGTCAGCAAGATCGAGGAGCGTGTACGGTTGGCGCCAGCGAACAGAAACGGTACCACCGGCAGGATGCACGGACTGAGGACGGTGAGAAGACCGCCGAGAAATGCGATGAGGTACATAGGGTCACCTTGAAATGGGGGCTGGGCGCGCAACCGGGCAGCGAGGGAAACGCCCCTCGCTAGCCTGCTTTATTTACGCCATGGCTCATGCGGTCTGGCCGTCGAGCAACTGCCCTTGCGGCGTGCGACTGGCACCGTTCTCCGCGACCAGTTGGCCCTGCGGCGTGCGGCTTGAGCCATCAGCGGCAAGCGTCTGTCCCTGCGGTGTACGGCTGGAGCCGTCAGCGGCGATCAAGGCATCGCTGCCCTCCTTCGCTACCGTGGTCAGCTGGAAGCAGGTGCTGCTGGCGCAACTGCTTTGTTCTACAGCACTGTTGGCGTGAGCGGCGGCACCGGTGTAGGCGAAGGCGGCTGCGGTCAGAAAGCGCGAGACGTTGTTCATGGCAAAACTCCTTGCAGAAAAAGTGGGGGTGACTCAGTTCTGGTTGTTGCAGCCGTCAGCGAATTTGCTGTAATCCAGCTCGCGGGTTTTGCCGGCTGAATCGAGGTAGGTCATGCGCGCTTCGGTGATGCCGCAGGTCACCGAAGTGTCCTCGGTCATCGACAGCACTTTCTGGATATCCAGATGCGTGCCGTAGGTGTAGGTTTGCCGGCTGACGTCAGCTTCGGCGTGGGCCGACAGGGTGCAGATGTTCAGAGCGGCGAACAGGCAGGCGGCGAATACGGATTTGTTGTTCATGGTGTAGTCCTCAAGGCTTCAGTGGGTTTGAGCCGAGGCGGTCTGTGTGTGCCTCGATGGAGCCTATTTGAGGCCTTCGAGGTATCGCGTCTGTGTCAGGAAAGGACGAGAATCACTCGTTGTGTATCCATGCAGTGTGTAGATACACAGGGATACAAAACCCCGAAAAAATCGTGATTTTGCGTCGGTGTGTATCCGCCGTTGCGGCAGATACACTGCAATACAAAGGCAGGCAGGCGTGCGGTCAACGGCGCTATAGACTGCACGGCATTCCCCTTTTACAGAGGCTTGAACCGATGGAACATGTCGATCACATTCTCATCGTCGACGACGACCGCGAGATCCGTGAACTGGTAGGCAACTACCTGAAGAAAAACGGTCTGCGCACGACAGTCGTCGCCGATGGCCGGCAGATGCGCAGTTTTCTCGATGCCAATACCGTCGACCTGATCGTGCTCGACATCATGATGCCCGGCGACGATGGTCTGCAGCTGTGCCGCGAATTGCGCGTCGGCAAACACAAGGCGACGCCGGTGCTGATGCTCACCGCGCGCAACGATGAGACCGACCGCATCATCGGCCTGGAAATGGGCGCCGACGATTACCTGACCAAACCCTTCGCCGCCCGTGAACTGCTGGCGCGGATCAACGCTGTGTTGCGCCGCACACGCATGTTGCCGCCGAACCTGGTGGTCACCGAAGCCGGACGTCTGCTGGCGTTCGGTCGTTGGCAACTGGATACCTCGGCCCGGCACCTGCTCGACAGTGACGGCACCATGGTTGCTCTCAGTGGCGCCGAATATCGCTTGTTGCGGGTATTTCTCGACCACCCGCAACGAGTGCTCAGCCGCGATCAACTGCTCAACCTGACCCAGGGCCGCGAGGCCGATCTGTTCGATCGTTCCATTGATCTGCTGGTGAGCCGTTTGCGTCAGCGGCTGCTCGACGATGCCCGTGAGCCGGCCTATATCAAGACCGTGCGCAGTGAAGGTTATGTGTTTTCGCTGCCGGTCGAACTGCTCGGGGCGTCGGCATGAAACTGAAGCTGCAATGGCCGCGTACCCTTGCCTCGCGCCTGTCGCTGATCTTTCTGATCGGGCTGATTCTGGCGCAGGGCCTGTCGTTCGGCGCGCAGTATTACGAGCGTTACCAGAGCGCGAAAAGCACCATGCTCGGCAACCTCGAAACCGACGTCTCGACCTCGATGGCGATCCTCGATCGCCTGCCCGCCGCCGAACGCGAAGCCTGGTTGCCGCGTCTGGCCCGGCGCAACTACGGCTACCTGCTCAATGAGGGGGAACCGGGCATGCCGGTGACCTCGGCTGAAAAGTCCGTTGCAATCGCCTCGATTACGGCCGCCATCGGCGACACTTATCCCATCGTGTTTACCGAAGTTCCCGGCGGTCCGAGACAACATTTCCAGGGCCACTTGCGCCTGAGCGACGGCAGCCCGGTGACCATCGATATCCGTCCGGCGATGGTGCCGTTGTCGCCGTGGTTGCCGGTGGTGCTGCTCGGCCAACTGGCGTTGCTGATCCTCTGCACCTGGCTGGCCGTGCGCATCGCCATCCGTCCCCTCACCCGCCTCGCAAACGCGGTGGAAACCCTCGACCCCAACGCCCACCCGATCAAACTCGACGAGCAAGGGCCGACCGAAGTGGTCCACGCCGCACGGGCCTTCAACGCAATGCAGACGCGCATCGCCGCCTACCTCAAAGAACGCATGCAACTGCTGGCGGCGATTTCCCATGACCTGCAAACGCCGATCACCCGGATGAAATTGCGCGCAGAGTTCATGGACGACTCGGTCGAGAAAGACAAACTGAGCAGCGATCTCGGCGAGATCGAGCATCTGGTGCGCGAAGGCGTGGCGTATGCCCGCAGCATTCACGGCGCCACCGAAGAAAGCCGCCGTACCGATCTCGACTCGTTCCTTGACAGCCTGGTCTTCGACTATCAGGACATGGGCAAGGACGTGCAGCTCGGCGGCAAAAGCAAAGCGGTAATCGAAACCCGTCCGCAAGCCCTGCGTCGGGTGCTGGTGAACCTGACCGACAACGCCCTGAAATTCGCCGGCGCCGCGCAATTGCAGGTCGAAGCGCAGGGCAACAGCCTGTCGGTGAAAGTCCTTGATCGCGGCCCGGGCATCGCCGAGGCCGAACTGGCGCAGGTGCTGGAACCGTTCTACCGCGTGGAAAACTCGCGCAATCGCGACACCGGCGGTACCGGGCTCGGATTGGCGATCGCCCAGCAATTGGCGATGGCGCTGGGTGGCTCGCTGCTGTTGAGCAATCGTGAAGGCGGCGGGCTGTGCGCTGAACTGAAGTTGCCGCTGCACGGCTGACAGCCACTGTTTAAATTTCCCTCCTGCCGCCCTGCTGTTTCCATCCGAACAGCAGGCATCTGCCTACAACCTCGCCGGAATTTCCCGACTGTTGCGCCCGGGCGAAGCCCCCTATGGTTATGCATGCGCAGACGCCTCGCTACTGTCAGACCTGACAGTAGCGAGGCGTCTGCCCTGTGCTGTTTGATGACGGCTCGCGAACCGTAACGAGGATCAGCCATGACTCTGCTCGAATCCGTCACCCAGGTATGTCATCGGCTGGCGCCCGGCGGCTGGCGTTCGCTGATGTTGGCCCATGGCCTTGATCTGTTGGCAGAGCCACTGGCAGCCGAGCTGCGACGACCACTGACGGTTAATCGCTGCCTGAGCGGATTCGAAGATTTCGACCCCGACGGAGTCTGCGCAATCGAAGCGGCGGCGCCCTCGCGCAGCTTGCTGTATCACGCGCTGGCATCACCGCAAGTGACCGTCGACGAAACCGGAACGGATCTGCTGCTGTTGCCGACTCAGGGCGAAATCGAAACCGTTCTGAACTATGTCTACAGCATCGCCCCGCCCACCCTCGATCAACTGCGCCTGACCGCCGCTGGCGCGCCCTTGGCGGTAGTGGCCTTTGCCAGTGAATATCGCTGCGCGGCCGACACCGTGCACGGCCGACACGCCGATCTTTGCTTTTCGCGCACCGGCATTGCCCGCGTCGGCACGATGCCTGCCCGGTATGACGCCAGACAGCGATGCTTCCTGCCCTTTGTCGACGGCGACGCCCATGGCATCCGGGTCATGCCGGTGCGCTACAGCGCGTACATTGCCATGCAATTGCGTGGTGATGCGCAGCGCTTCGGGCCGATGGACTTTCAGGCCGACGTCGATCCCGAGCTGGATTTCTGGGTGCCGCTGCACAAGCTGTTCGATGGCGACCAGTGCCTGGCCGGCCTGCAACTGGCGGTGACCCTGGAAAATCATCAGATCAACGAGAAGTTGCGGCACATCCATTTACGTCACAGTGGCACCGGCTGGGCGGAACCGCAGATCAGCCAGCCGCCCTTTGTCGTGACCGATGATCTGGCTGCCTGGGCAACTGTGGAGGATTTCGGCACCGGCCTGCTGCTGCCAGAGCCGAAAGCACGGCTGGTCGAGCCCGCCAGACTCGAGGGCCGACCGCTATCGTTTCTGATGCCAGCCAACACCGGCGGCATGGTGCATGGCCGACACAAGGTTGACGCAGACGGCAGCATCAATGATTTGAACAACCACCCCGATGTCGAAGCGCTGGTGCGTGCAGGCGGTTATGAGGCCCTGCACTACCAAGACGCGACAGCTGACGGATGGGTTCGGCCACACTGCCCGGTCCTCAACGACCTGCTGCCGACGGTGGCTGCCTATTCGATTATCGGCCCTCCGGATTTTTACCCACTGTGCAGTCAGCGCAAACTGCTGCGCTGGGTCCGCGAAGAGCCGCTTTTCCCCGATCCCGACATTTGGCACGCCCGCCTCGAAGCGCTTTCCAACGTGCGGTATTGCGCCAACCTGAATTTCAAGGATCAGTTGTTTTCTGACAAGGATCGAGGGGTGACGGCGATTGTCGCTTCGGCTGAACCGCGCCTGCGCGCGTCATCGCATATGCCGCTCGCTCAGAGTTCGCGACCTTCCTCGCTGCCCGACGGCGCCGCCGGGGTTTTCGGTCCGGGCTGGGAAGTAGGCTGGATTCGACAGAAAACTTCCGATGCGCAATGGATCAATGTGTTGGCCGGCTATCAGATGGCAAGCCCGTTTCCCGAAGATGCGAAAATCTGCGCGGCTCTGGGCTCCTTCTGGCCGGGGGTGGCACCGGACTCGGTGCGCGTTTTCGAACCACGTTCAAGTCTGCACACCATCATCCCGTTGACCGATCAGGAAATTAACCAGCACGGAGCCATTGCCTGGGACGATCAGCCGGGTCCGCAACTCATCGTTCAAGACAATCGCCTGTTTGCCCAGTACCACGCCTATGCCCACGCCGATTACACCCAGGTCGCCCTGGACGGGCTTTTTTCCCTGAGCCTGACCGGCCGCACATCACAACCCGCGTATGAGCGGCGGGTCGTTTCGATGCATCGGGTTTATCAGGTGCTTGGCGCTGACGATGACAACGCCCAGCGCAATGCCTGGCCGCTGCTGTCGTTTCTCGAGGTGCAGCAACCGGACAACGAACTCGATACGGCCCAGCAGGAAGCCGGCGTTGTTCTCGAGGGCTGGGTGCAGCGTTTTTCGATGTACAAGCGCGGGGCTGTCAGCACTGCCGATGATGATTTCAAATTGCGTCACGTCGAAGTGGAGCGACAGGTCCTGTTGTTCGTCAGCGCCGATACCATCCTGATGAAACAGGATGCAGGGGCCTGGCAGATCGCTGATGAAACACTTTGATGTTGTGGTGATTGGCGCAGGCCCTGCGGGCTGCGCCAGCGCCATCAGTTGTGCCCGCCGAGGGTTGCGCGTGGCTTTGCTCGAACGGCACGCGTTTCCCCGATTCCGCCCCGGCGAAAGCCTGCATCCGGGGATCGAACCGTTATTGCGACAGCTCGGCATCGCCGATCTGCTCGGTGCCTCGTCGACTCTGCCCTTTGAAGGCCAATGGGTGCACTGGCACGGCCCGGCGCGTTTCAACGCTTTCGGCACGGATGCAAATGGCCCATGGCGCGGCTTCCATATCAGCCGCGCGCAATTGGACAGGGCGTTGTTGCAGCAAGCGGCGTCCACGGGGGTCGAGGTGTATCAGCCATGTCGGGCGCAGCAGGTGCTCACCCATGGGCGCCGAGTCATCGGTGTGGAGACCGACAGCGGCTGCCTTTCTGCCTCGTATTTGATCGACGCCAGTGGAGCTACCGGCTGGCTTGGCCGCAAACTGCACCTGACGGAACAAATCGATTCTCCTGCGTTGGTGGCTCGCTACGGTTATTTGCAGGGTCGCTGCGAGCCCTACGCAAGCCATCCGCATTTGCTGGCTACCCCTGATGGCTGGACCTGGATCGCTCAGGTCAAGGCACAGTTGCTGCACTGGACACACCTGACGCTGGAAGCCGAGGCTACGCCGGGGATAAATCCTTGCCTGCGAATATTGCCCGCAGACCTGCAGGCATTACCGCAGGCGGGCCCGATACGCGGTGCGGATGTGAGCTGGCGCATAAGCGAGGTTGTGGCCGGTGATGGGTACTTTCTTGTGGGTGATGCTGCAAGCCGGCTCGACCCGGCTTCGGCGCACGGGGTGCTCAAGGCGTTGATGAGCGGCATGCAGGCCGCTCAAGCCATTCACGACGGCTGGTTCCGACCGCTACTGCGACCGCTCGCACAAGCACAGTATCAGCGATGGCTGCGCTGCTGGTATGAACACGACCTGACACAGCTGCGCAGTTTCTATGGTCAACACCCGTTCCCGCCCCGATGGCTGGGCACTGATTGAGCAAAAGGAGTCTAGACTCATTCATTACCCAGTCGAGGGGGCCGCAGGACTTCTGCTGTGCCCTGCCCCTATCCGTGACCACCGCCCGGTGGCGCCTGCCTCGACATTCAACGCCGCCGGACGGTGATCCTGTTTCAGGAGCACACGTGATGAATGAGGCGAAGCTCAACGAATTCATGGGCAAACTGGTCAACGACATGGGTGGCGCGGCGATGCTGGCCAATGTCATCGTTGGCGAAGAGCTCGGTCTGTACCGGGCCATGGCCGACAGCCAACCGATCAGCCCCGAAGCCCTCGCAGCCAAAACCACCTGCAATCCGCGCCTGGTGCGCGAATGGCTCAGCGCCCATGCCGCATCGGGCTATATGGAACACCTTGACGGTCAGTTTCGCTTGCCGGAAGAACAGGCGCTGGCGCTCGCCGTGGAAGATTCCCCCGTGTACGTCGCCGGTGGACTCGGCGTGGTGGCGTCGTTTTTCCATGATAAAGACAAACTGGTCAAAGCCATGCGCGGCAATGGTGGTCTGTCCTGGGGCGATCACCACCCCTGTATGTTCAGCGGCACCGAACGCTTCTTCCGCCCCGGCTACAAAGGTCATCTGATCGCTGAATGGCTACCGGCACTGGACGGTGTAGTGGCCAGACTGGAGCGCGGCGCCAAGGTTGCCGACGTCGGCTGCGGACACGGCGCCTCGACGGTGATCATGGCTCAGGCGTTTCCCAAATCGCAGTTTTTCGGCTTCGACTTCCACGCGCCGTCAGTCACGGTCGCCACGCAACGCGCCGAAGAAGGTGGTGTGGGCGACCGCGCCACATTTTTCGAGGGCACGGCAAAAAACTACCCCCGTGGCGACTACGACCTGATTTGCTTTTTCGACTGCCTGCACGACATGGGCGACCCGGTCGGTGCTGCTCGGCATGCTTACGCATCGCTGAAAGACGATGGCACGGTGTTGCTGGTCGAACCGTTCGCCAACGACAAACTGGACGACAATCTCAACGCGGTCGGGCGTCTGTTCTACGCCGCCTCGACATTTATCTGCACACCCAATTCGCTGTCTCAGGAAGTCGGCCTGGGGCTCGGTGCACAAGCCGGGGAAATGCGCTTGCGCAAGGTATTCACCGAGGCTGGGTTCAAGCAGTTCCGTCGCGCCACGCAGACACCGTTCAACCTGATTCTGGAGGCGCGCAAGTAACCGATGCGGATCGCGTGCTAACCTGCGGGCACTGCCCATTCTGGAGTGCTGAGCATGCTTGACAGCCCGATCCGCGAACACTTCGACACGCTATTGCAGGCCATGGCCGAGGATAATTTTCTGGTATTGACCGGCGCTGGCATCAGCACGCCCTCGGGGATTCCGGACTACCGCGACAGCGACGGCGTCCGTCGCGGGCGGCAGCCGATGATGTATCAGGAGTTTCTCGCCGCCCCGGAATCACGCCGGCGCTACTGGGCACGGGCGATGCTCGGCTGGCCGCGCGTGCGCCAGGCCCGGCCGAACGCCGCGCATGAGGCGCTGGCGACGCTGCAGCAGCGAGGCCGGATCAGCGCGTTGATCACGCAGAATGTCGACACCCTGCACGATCAGGCCGGTAGCCACGATGTCATCGAACTGCATGGCAGGCTGGATCGTGTGCTGTGTCTGGATTGCGGGCAGCGCAGCCAGCGCGATGTGATCCAGCAGCAGATGGAAGCACAGAACCCCTATTTGAGAGGCGTCGACGCGATGCAGGCGCCGGATGGCGATACCTTGCTGGATCCAGCATTTGAAGCGCGCTTTCAGGTGCCGCAGTGCCCCCATTGCGCAGGTGAGCGGATGAAGCCGGATGTAGTGTTTTTCGGCGAAAACGTGGCGCAGCCGACGGCGGCACGGGCGATGGCGGCTGCCGAGAATGCAGCGGGGTTGCTGGTGGTGGGGTCGTCGTTGATGGCGTATTCGGCGTTTCGCCTGTGCCGGGTCATCGCCGAACGGGGCAAGCCGCTGATTGCGATCAACCTGGGCAAAACCCGCGCGGATGATCTGCTCGATTTGAAGATTGAAGGATCATGCGAAGCGCTGCTGCCGTTGCTGGCACAGCGACTCGACGCCTGAAACTCTATTGCAGGGGAGATCAGGGAAATAGACGTTCACTCAGGTTTTCCTGCTGGAGAATATCGAACAAGGCCTGCGCCGCCGCCGACAGCTCATTGCCCGGTTCGGTCAACACACCAATTGCCCGCTCGACCGAATCATTCAAGGTCAGACAGTGCGCGCCCAGCTCGCGCATTTGCCCCGCACACAACGCCGGCACCGCGCTGACTCCGAGCCCGCTGGCCACCATCCGGCCGACCGTTGCCAATTGGTGACTTTCGAATTCCACCGGCAATTTCATTCCACGCGCCTGCAGATGCTCTTCCAGCATGACCCGCACCGTCGATGGCCGCTGCAGGGTGATGAACGGTTCCTGCAGCAGGGTTTGCCAGTCGATATCAGAGCGCTCGGCCAACGCTGAATCCGCTGGCACCACAGCGACAAAACGGTCGACATACAACGGTGTGAAGTTCATCGAAGTGCTTTGCATCGGCGCGAACGCCACGCCAAGCTCGACCTGGCGATCGCGGACCATTTCCAGCACCTGCTCGTTGATCACGTCATTGACCGTCACGTTGACGTTTGGATAACGCGCGCGAAAAGTCTTGAGGATCGGCGGCAGCAGATTGCCGGCGAACGAAGGCATCGCCGCCAGCGTCACGCGCCCCCGTTGCAGGCTGAAACGCTGACGCATTTCGTCTTCGGCGTTGTCCCAGTCGGCAATCAACCGGCGCGCCAGCGGCAGCAGAGACTCGCCTTCCGGGGTCAGCGCGACATTCCGGGTGTTGCGGCTGAACAGTCGACCGCCGAGGCCCTCTTCCAGCGCTTTGATGGTCAGGCTGAGCGCCGATTGCGACAGGTGCAAGCGCTCGCAAGCCACGGCAAAGCTCAGGCTATGGGCGACGGCGAGAAAGGCACGGATCTGTTTGATGGTCATGGTCGCTTTGCTCCAGTTGCAAGCGTCAAGCTTTAAGCTGCAAGTCGTGATTACTGATCGTTCCCATGCTCTGCGTGGGAACGCAGCCCGTGACGCTCCACGTCACTGGACGCAGAGCGTCCCTAGAGGCATTCCCACGCAGAGCATGGGAACGATCATCTCAGCCACTGGTGAGTTTTATCAATCAATCAACCGTAAAAATCAACTTAACAAATATATCCCACAGAGCGACACTCCAGTCATTCGGCTAGCCAGCCGCCCGCAAATAATAAAAGAGGTGCCTATGGCAGGTTTCGACAAGCGTGTGTATTCCTACGAGGAAGCGATGGCCGGGCTGGAAGACGGCATGACCGTCATCGCCGGCGGCTTCGGCCTGTGCGGCATTCCGGAAAACCTGATCGCCGAGATCAAGCGCAAGGGCACCCGTGACCTCACCGTGGTTTCCAACAACTGCGGCGTCGACGGCTTCGGCCTCGGCGTGCTGCTCACCGACCGCCAAATCAGCAAAGTCATCGCCTCTTACGTCGGCGAAAACAAACTGTTCGAAGAGCAACTGCTCAAGGGCGACATCGAAGTCATCCTCACCCCGCAAGGCACCCTGGCCGAGAAGATGCGCGCGGGCGGTGCCGGCATTCCGGCGTTCTTCACTGCCACAGGCGTCGGCACCCCGGTTGCCGAAGGCAAGGAAGTGCGTGAATTCAAAGGGCGAAAGTACCTGATGGAAGAGTCCATCACCGGCGACTTCGCCATCGTCAAAGGCTGGAAGGCCGACCATTTCGGTAACGTCGTTTACCGCCACACCGCGCAGAACTTCAACCCGCTGGCCGCCACCGCCGGCAAGATCACCGTGGTCGAAGTCGAAGAAATCGTCGAACCCGGCGAACTCGACCCGACGCAAATCCATACCCCGGGCATCTACGTCGACCGGGTCATTTGCGGCACGTTCGAAAAACGCATCGAACAGCGCACCATCCGCAAATAATTCAGGCCTACGGAGAACAACAACATGGCACTCACCCGCGAACAAATGGCTCAGCGCGTCGCCCGCGAAATGCAGGACGGCTACTACGTCAACCTCGGCATCGGCATTCCGACCCTGGTCGCCAACTACATCCCCGAAGGCATGGAAGTCATGCTGCAATCGGAAAACGGCCTGCTCGGCATGGGCCCGTTCCCGACCGAAGAAACCATCGATGCCGACATGATCAACGCCGGCAAACAAACCGTGACTGCGCGAATCGGCGCGTCGATCTTCAATTCCGCCGAATCCTTCGCGATGATCCGCGGCGGCCATGTCGACCTGACCGTCCTTGGTGCCTTTGAAGTGGACGTCGAAGGCAACATCGCTTCGTGGATGATCCCGGGCAAGCTGGTCAAGGGCATGGGCGGCGCCATGGATCTGGTGGCCGGTGCCGACAACATCATTGTCATCATGACCCACGCATCGAAGGACGGTGAGTCCAAGCTGCTGGCCAAATGCAGCCTGCCGCTGACCGGCGCCGGTTGCATCAAACGCGTGCTGACTGACCTCGCCTATCTGGAAATCGAAAATGGCGCTTTTGTCCTCAAGGAACGCGCACCTGGCGTCAGCGTTGAAGAAATCGTCGCCAAAACCGCTGGTAAACTGATCGTCCCGGATCACGTACCGGAAATGCAGTTCGCTGCCGAGTGAGGAATTCGAAAATGCAAGACGTCGTCATTGTTGCCGCCACGCGTACCGCGATCGGCAGTTTTCAGGGCTCTCTGGCCAATGTATCCGCAGTCGATCTGGGCGCGGCGGTGATCCGCCAGTTGCTCGAGCAGACCGGACTGGACGGTGCGCAGGTCGATGAAGTGATCATGGGTCAGGTGCTGACCGCCGGTGCCGGGCAGAACCCGGCACGTCAGGCCGCGATCAAGGCTGGTCTGCCCCACGCGGTACCGGCGATGACCCTGAACAAGGTCTGCGGTTCGGGCCTGAAGGCGCTGCATCTGGGCGCGCAGGCGATTCGTTGCGGCGACGCCGAGGTGATCATTGCCGGCGGCCAGGAAAACATGAGCCTGTCCAACTACATCATGCCGGGCGCCCGCACCGGTCTGCGCATGGGCCACGCGCAAATCGTCGACACCATGATCAGCGATGGCCTGTGGGATGCGTTCAACGATTACCACATGGGCATCACTGCCGAGAATCTGGTCGAAAAGTATGAGATCAGCCGCGAACAGCAGGACGCCTTCGCTGCCGCGTCCCAGCAAAAAGCTGCGGCTGCGATCGAGGCCGGGCGCTTCGTTGATGAAATCACGCCGATCCTGATTCCCCAGCGCAAAGGCGATCCGGTGGCGTTCAAGGTCGATGAGCAGCCACGCGGCGATACCACCGCAGAATCCTTGGCGAAACTGCGCCCCGCGTTCAAAAAGGACGGCAGTGTCACCGCTGGCAACGCCTCATCGCTGAACGATGGCGCTGCTGCCGTGATTCTGATGAGTGCCGAGAAAGCCAAAGCGCTGGGCCTGCCGGTTCTGGCGAAAATCGCTGCCTACGCCAATGCTGGCGTCGACCCGGCGATCATGGGCATAGGCCCGGTATCGGCCACCCGCCGCTGCCTGGACAAGGCCGGCTGGAGCATCGATCAGCTCGACCTGATCGAGGCCAACGAAGCGTTCGCCGCGCAATCGCTGGCCGTGGCCAAGGACCTGCAATGGGATCTGGCCAAGGTCAACGTCAACGGCGGCGCCATCGCCCTCGGCCACCCGATCGGCGCATCAGGCTGCCGCGTGCTGGTGACATTGCTGCACGAAATGCTCAAACGCGATGCGAAAAAAGGTCTGGCGACCCTGTGCATCGGCGGCGGTCAGGGCGTGGCTTTGGCGCTGGAACGCGCCTGATACAGAGTTCAAGGTTGACGGCGGATCCACGACATCCGCTGTTGGCTGGCAACAAAAAACCCGGTGCGATTTGCGTTGCACCGGGTTTCTTTTTGCCTGTCCCAAATCGGCGGTGAATGTTCTGGCCCCTTCGCGAGCAGGCTCGCTCCCACATTCTTCAACGCATTTCTCTGTGGGAGCGAGCCTGCTCGCGAAAGCGCTTGTTCAGCCGCCAACCACTCAAGGCTTGCGCAGCAGATAGGTATCCATGATCCACCCATGCTCCGCCCGCGCCGCTTTGCGCACCCGTTTGATCTCATCGGCCACATCCGCCAGCCTGCCGCGGATCAGTATCTCGTCTGGCGTGCCCAGGTAAGCGCCCCAGAAAATCTCGGTCTGCCGATCTGCCACCTGCTGATAGGAATCTTCGGCATCGAGCATCACCACCAGACTGTCCGTCTCACTCACCTGCCCCGCCGCCAAACGCCGGCCTGTGGTGATTTCTACCGAGCGGCTAATCGTGTTCAAGGGTATTTTGTGCTGCGCAGCCAGGGCCTGAACGCTGGTGATCCCCGGTATCACCTCGTATTCAAACTCACGGCGGCCTGATGACTGGATCGCCTGAAGAATCCGCAACGTGCTGTCGTACAGCGCCGGATCGCCCCAGATCAGGAAACCGCCGCACTGGCCGTCAGACAATTCTTCATCGATCAGCCGCTCGAAGGTCTGTTGCTTGGCGCGGTTCAGTGTATCGACGCTCGCCGTGTAGTCGACATCGCCGCGCTCGCGCTCCGGACTGCTGGCTTCGACGAAGCGATAAGCGTGATCGGTAATGTAGCGCTCGCAAATCTCGCGGCGCAGATCGATCAGCGTCTGCTTGCTCTGGCCTTTATCCAGCAGGAAGAATACATCGACCCGGTTCAGCGCTTTCACCGCCTGCATCGTGATGTAGTCAGGATTGCCGGCGCCGATGCCGATGACCAGCAGCTGTTTCATCAGAATTCCTCTTCGAGGGCCATGCCCGGCAAGCGTAGGCGCCAGATGCCATTGAAGCGCAGGTCGATCGTCGCCAGCGGCTCGATGTCGATCGCATTGAACGCCGCGCTTTGCAGCACCTGCGTCAGCGCTGCGCGCATGACGAACGGATGAGTGATTGCCACGACATGCCCCGGCGTTGCAGCGATTGTGTCCAGCCACGTCGCTACTCGCTGCATCAGTTGCGAGACCGATTCGCCGCCATGGGGCATCATTTCTGGATCGGCCAGCCAGGCTTGCAACGCGTCGGCGTGATTGGCCTGCAAATCCTTGATCGATTGGCCGTGCCAGTGTCCCCAATCGCAATCGCGCAGGCTCTGGTCGATTTCGGCATCGGCCCCCAACCACGCTGCTGTTTGCCGAGTCCGCAACTCCGGCCCGCAAATCAACTGCCGTGGCGGGGCGAACCGCGCCTTGAACGCGTCAGAAACCTCAGGCAAATCTTCAACAGGCTCATTCGTAGGAAAACGCGCCAGTTTCTGTGCGACGGTTCGTGCATGGCAAATCAATGTCAAACGGCTACTTGGCACAAGCAGGTTTCTCGGTTGAAAGTTGAAACAAGCGACGGCAGAGCCGATCCGCTAGTCATTGTGCCGCAAACCGGAGGCCCTGAGCGTGACCGCCTGCCAGGCGCTCACTCGTCTATACGAAATGTCTGACACCGCCATCGGCAATGGACTACAACACTGAGCGACTCCGGCCTAAGCCTTATTAAACGGGCGCCTTGCACGCTTTTGGTGCTCGCTGAACCTATACAAAAATTCGCTAGACATGTAGCGCACATTACATAAATACTCTTTTAACGGATTGTGAAACGAATTCGACACCCCATCCAGCAGGAGCCCGGATGCCCCCTCTCAGAGACCTGATCACCGACCCTGGCCTGGACTTGACGCCGTCAGAGCGCAAAGTCGTCCGCGCCCTGCTCGATCAGTATCCGCGCAACGGTCTAGGGCCTATGGCGCGGCTCGCCGAACATGCCGGTGTGAGCGACCCGACCATCGTGCGTCTGGTGAAAAAGCTCGGTTTCGGCGGTTATGCTGAATTCCAGGAAGCCTTGCTCAGCGACATGGACCATCGCCTGCGCTCGCCACGCACGCTGTTGCAGCCGCGTTCGCAGCAGAACAAGGACGATGCATGGGCGCACTATCTGGCCGACAGTCAACGTTTGCTGGTCGACACTCAAGCCCTGACCCAACCCGAAGACGTGCGCATCCTCGTGGAGTGGCTGCTCGATAGCCGCCATCAGGTGTACTGCTTCGGTGGCCGTTTCAGCATTCTGATGGCCAATTACCTGCTCAACCACCTGCGTCTGCTGCGTCCCGGCTGCTTCGCCCTCGAAGACAACGCCCTGCTGCCTGATCGTTTATACGATCTGCAACGCCAGGACGTGGTGCTGGTGTTCGACTACCGGCGTTACCAGACCCAAGCCCTGCGCGTTGCGCAGGCGGCGAAGAACAATAACGCGCGGGTAGTGCTGTTCACCGATGTCTACGCCTCGCCGCTGCGCGAATTGGCCGACTTGATCATCAGCGCGCCGGTGGAGTCGGCCTCGCCGTTCGACACCATGGTGCCGGCGCTGGCGCAGGTCGAGGCGCTGATTGCCTGCCTGACCTTGCGCGTGCCGGACCCGGCCGATCGCCTGGAAGGCATCGATGCCCTGCGCAATGACTTTGCGACTCACCTGATGGAGGAAAAATAAGGATGTTCAGCCTTCCCCACCGCTCGCCACGGGACCTGCCGTTTGCGTTCGACCACACCGCTTTGTTGCTGGTAGACATGCAGCGCGCCTGGCTCGAGCCGCAATTCGACCCGCACCTGAGCGGGCCGGAGGCCGAATATTTTCTCCACCGCGCGCGCAGCCAGGTGGTGCCCAACCAGCAACGTCTGCTCGGCGCCTTTCGCCAGGCGCGGCAAAACGTACTGCACACCATCATCGAAAGCCTGACCGCCGACGGTCGCGACCGTTCGCTGGATCACAAGCTGTCGGACATGCACCTGCCCAAGGGCAGCGCGCAAGCGCAGGTCATCGCTGAACTGACCCCGGCCGAGAACGAAATCGTGCTGCCAAAGACCTCCTCGGGGGTGTTCAACTCGACCAACATCGACTACGTACTGCGTAACCTGCAGACCCGTCATCTGATCATCGCTGGCATCGTCACCGACCAATGTGTCGACATGGCCGTGCGCGACGCTGCCGACCGGGGCTATCTGGTGACGCTGGTCGAAGACGCCTGCGCCACTTACACAGCCGAACGCCACCACGCCTGCCTCAACGCGATCAAGGGTTACTGCTGGATCACCGACACTGAAACCGTGCTTGGCCGTTTACGGGAGATGCAGCCATGAGCGCACGCCTGACGCCGCTGCCGATGACTACGCTGGTCACCACCGACCTGATCGGCATTACCCGTGGCCGCTCGTTTCCTACCGATGAACTGGAGCACTACCAGGCAGCAGGTTGCGGCTGGGTTCCGGCCAACAGTGCGTTGACGCCGCAAGACATCATCGCCTCGAGCAGTCCTTGGGGCGCGTATGGCGACCTGCGGCTGATACCCGACCTGGACAGCCGCGTGACCGTCGGCAACGGCCCCGACGCCAATGCGCCGGTGCTGGATTTCATCCACGCCGATATTCGCGAGACCGACGGTCAAGCCTGGGGCGCCTGCCCACGTACGCTGTTGCGCGATGAAATCGAACGCTATCGCGATGAGCTGGGTTTGCAAGTCAACGCCGCCTTCGAACATGAGTTCAACCTGCACGCGGGCGTAGCCGAACATGCTGCGTTCTCTCTTGAAGCACAGCGTCAAGGCGCCGAGTTCGGCGGCTGGCTGCTCAGCGCCCTGCGCGCCGGCGGCGTCGAGCCGGAAATGTTCCTGCCGGAATACGGCAAGCACCAATACGAAATCACCTGCCGCCCGACCCTTGGCGTCGCGGCGGCCGATCGCGCGGTCAACGTGCGGGAAATCACCCGGGAAATCGCCCGGCAAATGGGCCTGGATCTGAGTTTTGCGCCGAAGACCGCCGCCGAAGCGGTTTGCAACGGTGTGCACCTGCACGTGAGCCTGCTCGATCTGGCCGGCCAGCCGATGCTGTACGAGGCTGGCACCAGCAACGGCCTGTCGAGCATCGGCCAGCACTGGGCTGCCGGCGTCCTGCATTATCTGCCGGCGCTGTGCGCGTTCACCGCGCCGACGCCGCTGTCGTACCAGCGATTGCAGCCGCACCACTGGAGCGCGTCGTACGCCTGCCTGGGGCAGCAGAACCGTGAAGCGGCGCTGCGCATCTGCCCGACTGTGACCTTGGGCGGCAAGTCTGCCGCGCAGCAGTTCAACCTGGAATTCCGCGCCATGGACGCCACCGCCTCGCCGCATCTGGCCATGGCCGCGTTGCTGATCGCCGGGCGGCTGGGCATCGAACAGCGTCTGGCGCTGAACGCGGTTACCGATGAAATTCCCGATTCACTCAACGACGAGCAACGCAAGGCCCGGGGCATCGTCGCCCTGCCCGCCTCGCTGGCCCAGGCGCTGGATTGCCTGCGTGACAGTGCAGCCTTCAACGAATGGCTGCCCAAGCCGTTGCTCGACACTTATTACGCCCTGAAAACCGAGGAACTGGCGCTGACGGAACAGCTCTCGCCCGCTGACCTGTGTGAGCACTATGCACGCCTGTACTGAATCCGCCGAGCTGGGGTTGTACACCCGACCGGTCTACAACCTGAGCCGCGAGGACTCGACGAATCCGTTGATCCTCGTGTGCGAGCACGCCAGTCGTTACATCCCCGAAGCCCTGAATAACCTGGGCCTGGACGAGGCGGCCGCGCGCGAACACATCGCTTGGGACATCGGCGCGCTGCAACTGGCTGAACAGTTGTCGCAACAGCTTGGCGCCACCCTGCTCAGCGCCAATTATTCACGGCTGTTGATCGACCTCAACCGACCGCGCCATGCGCCGGACAGCATCCCGCTGCAAAGCGAGGTCTACCAGATACCCGGCAATCGCGATCTGGACGAAGCGGCCCGAGAGTACCGGCGCCAAACGCTGTTCAAACCGTTTCATGCGCGCTTGCAGACGTTGATCGACGAGCGCATTGCCCAAGGCCGGCCGGTGCGTGTGGTCGGTATTCACAGTTTTACCCCGGTGTATTACGGCCAGCGGCGACCACTGGAAGTCGGCGTATTGTTCGGCCAGGCCAAAGACTATGCCGAGCGTCTGCTCGACGGGCTGCAAGCGCACCCGCTGAAGGTGGCGGGCAACCAGCCGTACAGAATTGATCCCTTGGGCGATATGACCGTGCCGGTGCACGGCGACGCCCGCGGCCTTGAAGCAGTGCTGATCGAGGTGCGCAATGACTTGCTGCGCAGCCCCGAAGCCGTATCGCGCTGGGCCGGCTACCTCGCGCCTTTGCTGTAGGAATCGCGGTAAATGATGGACCGATAGAACAACTAATACGACCGATGGCTGACAAGGAGTTGCGCTTCATGGAAATTGAAGAATTCGGCTACAAGCAAGAGTTGAAACGTAGCCTGACGCTGACCGATCTGGTGGTGTACGGGATGATTTTCATGATCCCCATCGCCCCGTTCGGTGTGTATGGCTACGTCAACGCCGAAGCACCGGGGATGGTGCCGCTGGCGTACATCATCGGCATGGTCGCGATGCTGTTCACCGCGCTGAGTTACGGCAGCATGGCCAAGGCCTTTCCGATAGCAGGCTCGGTGTATTCCTACGCGCAACGCGGCCTTAACCAACACGTCGGTTTCATCGCTGGCTGGCTGATGCTGCTCGATTACCTTTTGATTCCACCGCTGCTGTACCTGTATGCGGCGATGGCGCTCAACCACCTGTACCCGGACATCCCCAAGGTCGGCTTCATTCTGGCGTTCCTGGTCAGCGCGACATTCGTCAACCTGCGCGGCATCACCTTCACCGCGCGAATGAACATCCTGTTCCTGCTGGCACAACTGGTGGTGCTGGGCATCTTCCTGTTCTACGCCTGGAACGCCCTGCACAACGGTGGCGGTAACGGCGAGCTGACCATGGCGCCGCTGTATCACCCGGAAACCTTCAACTTCGCCCTGCTGATGCAAGCGGTGTCGATCGCCGTGCTGTCGTTCCTCGGCTTCGATGCGATCTCGACCCTCGCCGAAGAAATCAAGGAAGACCCCGGCCGCAGCGTCGGTAAGGCAGCGCTGATCACGCTGGCGGTGATGGGCACGATTTTCGTGGTACAGACGTGGATTGCCACCGATCTGGCGGCGGGCATGGGCTTCAAGTCCGCCGACACCGCCTTCTATGAAATCGCTGAAATCGCCGCCGGCAGCTGGCTGGCAACGCTGACTGCGGTGGCGACAGCACTGGCGTGGGGCGTCGCGGTGGCGATCACCTCGCAGGCTGCGGTGTCGCGTCTGCTGTTCGGCATGGCCCGCGACGGCAAACTGCCGAAGGTGCTGGCCAGGGTTCACCCGAAACACAACACGCCGTACCTGAGCATTTATCTGGTGGCGGTGCTGTCGCTGCTGATCTGCTACTTGTTCCTCAATGCGGTGGACATTCTCACCTCGCTGATCAACTTCGGCGCACTCAGCGGTTTCATGCTGCTGCACCTGACGGTGATCAACCACTACTGGCGTCGGCAGAAATCCGGGCAAGTTGTACGCCATCTGCTCTGCCCGGTGATCGGCTTCATCATCGTCGCCGCCATCATGTACAACATGGGCGTCGATGCGCAGAAACTCGGTCTGATCTGGATTGCCCTGGGCCTGATGTACCTGTTCTTCCTCAACAAGCTCGGCGCCAGCACTGCGCTGCCCGATCCGAGCAAAGGCTGACAAGAAAAAGAGCGGCGTCTGACAACAAATCAGGCGACCGCCGATTCAACGCGTGGAAACCGACAGTGATAGTCAGGTTCGGCGAACGGGCCGAACCTTTTGATACAGGAGTACATCCATGCTGGTCTTACGCCCAGTCGAGCAGAATGATCTGCCCCAGCTACAGCGCCTGGCTCGCGAGAGCCTGATCGGCGTGACTTCGCTGCCGGATGACAGCGAACACCTGCGCGAGAAAATCGCCGCGTCGTGCGTGTCTTTCGACAGCGCCGCGGCAGCGCAGGGGCCGGAGAACTATTTCTTCGTGCTCGAAGATCTCGAACGCCAGCAACTGGTCGGCTGCTCGGAAATCCTTGCCACCGCCGGTTTCAAGGAGCCGTTCTACAGCCTGCGCAACCGCCATTTCACCAGCGCTTCGAGGGAATTGAACATCGAGCACGGCGTGCCGGCGTTGTCGCTGTGCCATGACCTTAGCGGGCATACCTTGCTGCGCGGTTTCCACATCGACGCCACGCTGGTGCGCACGCCGTTTTCCGAACTGCTGTCGCGGGCGCGCCTGCTGTTCATTGCCGCGCATGCGCAGCGGTTCTCCGAGGCGGTGATCACCGAGATCGTCGGCTACAGCGACGAACAGGGGCATTCGCCATTCTGGGATGCGCTGGGCAAGCATTTCTTCGATCTGCCCTACGCGGAAGCCGAGCGTTTGTGCGGGTTACAGAGCCGCACGTTCCTTGCCGAACTGATGCCGCAATACCCGATCTATGTGCCGATGCTGCCGCAAGCGGCGCAGGACTGTATTGGCCGCGTGCATCCGGACGGCCAGGAAGCATTCGATATCCTTGAACGCGAGGGCTTCGAAACCAACAGCTACATCGACCTGTTCGACGCCGGCCCGACCCTCTATGCGCGCACCGCGAACATTCGCTCGATCGCTGACAGCCAGACCGCCGTCGTCCGCCAACAAGCATCGACTGACGCCTGTGGCCGTTACCTGCTGAGCAACGACGCCCTGCATGGCTACCGAGCGATCGTCACCGAACTCGACTATCAGCCCGACCAACCGCTGCCACTGACGCCTGCCATCTGCTCGGCACTGAACGTCAGCGACGGCAGTTCGATACGGTTGGTCGCACTGTGAGCCGCGTTTGCCGTCCGTGCCTGCAAGGAGTTGGAGCATGATTGTCCGTCCGGTAAAAGTCAGCGACCTGCCTGCCTTGATGACCCTCGTCGAACAAGCCGGACCGGGTTTTACTACCCTCCCGGTCAACGAGGACCGCCTCGCGCACCGAGTGCGCTGGGCGCAACGGGCCTTCGCCGAACAGGTGGAACGGGCCGATGCCGATTACCTGTTTGTGCTTGAGGACGATGAACAGCGCGTGGTCGGTGTCAGCGCGATGGCTGGCGCCGTTGGCTTGCGCGAACCCTGGTACAACTACCGGCTCGGCGTAACCGTCAGTTCGGCGCCGGATCTGGGCATTCAGCGGCAGATTCCGACGTTGTTCCTCAATAACGAACTGACCGGCCAATCCGAGCTGTGCTCGCTATTCCTGCGCCATGACCAGCGCAACGGCAGCAATGGCCGCCTGTTGTCGCTGGGGCGTCTGCTGTTCGTCGCCGAATTTCCGCACCTGTTTGGCGAGAAGATGATCGCCGAACTGCGCGGCAGTGCCGATGAAAACGGTTGCTCGCCGTTCTGGGACAGCCTCGGCCGGCACTTTTTCCAGATGGATTTCACCCACGCCGATCACTTGTCGGGCCTGGGCAACAAAGCCTTTATTGCCGAGCTGATGCCGCGCCAGCCGCTGTATACCTGCCTGTTGACCGAACAGGCGCAGGCCGCGATCGGCCAGACGCATCCGAACACTCAGCCAGCGCTGAAAATTCTTCAGGCCGAAGGCTTTGCGCACCAGGGCTACATCGATATTTTCGATGGTGGCCCGGTCATCGAAGCGCCGATCCGCAGCATCCGCACGGTGCGTGACAGTCTCGAACTGACACTTAGCCTCGGCACCCCGGACGAGCGGGCGCCGCTGTGGCTGATTCACAACCGCCGCCTGGAAAACTGCCGCATTACCGTGGCCCCCGGTCGACTGGTAGGCAACAGCCTGGTGGTCGATCGTCTCACCGCCAAACGCCTGCAACTTCAGCCGGGCAATTCGGTGCGTGCGGTGCTCCTGCCCCATCAACAGCAGCACGCCGTGGCGGCCTGATTTTTCCAGCGCAGGAGGTTAAACCTTTCAGCCGCCAGTCCCACTGAGCAAATTCGTCATGATTCTTGACCCATTCGCGTGATAGCCTTTTCATTCTTCGGCGTTGACACCTTTGCTCAAGCCTTTCCATTCCTTATGTATTGGTGGAACTCGTATGACCAGGCTTTCCCATCAAGATTTGCGCCGTAATTTCCGTCAGCTGCTGGCCTCCGACACCTGCTATCACACGGCTTCGGTGTTCGACCCGATGTCCGCCCGCATCGCCGCTGACCTGGGTTTTGAAGTGGGTATTCTCGGCGGTTCCGTGGCCTCGCTGCAGGTACTCGGCGCACCGGACTTCGCCCTGATCACCCTCAGCGAATTCGCCGAACAGGCCACGCGCATTGGCCGCGTCGCCCAATTGCCAGTGATCGCCGACGCCGATCACGGCTACGGCAACGCCCTTAATGTGATGCGCACCATCGTCGAACTGGAACGCGCCGGCGTTGCTGCACTGACCATCGAAGATACCCTGCTGCCCGCGCAATTCGGGCGCAAATCCACCGACCTGATCACCGTAGCCGAAGGCGTCGGCAAGATCCGCGCCGCGCTGGAAGCCCGGGTTGACACCGAGATGGCAATCATCGCCCGCACCAACGCCGGCATTCTGCCGATCCAGGAAATCATCAGCCGTACCCGCCAATATCAAGCGGCCGGCGCTGACGGTATCTGCATGGTCGGCGTGCAGGACTTCGACCAACTGGAACAAATCGCCGAGCACCTGACCGTGCCGCTGATGCTGGTCACGTACGGTAACCCGGCCCTGCGCGACGACAAACGTCTGGCAGAACTCGGGGTGCGCGTGACCATCGACGGCCACGGCGCCTACTTCGCTGCGATCAAAGCGACTTACGACAGCCTGCGCGAACAGCGGCAGATCTTCACCCAGGCCTCGGACTTGAGCGCGACCGAACTGACGCACACCTATACCCAACCCGAGGAATACATTCTCTGGGCCAAGGAGTATATGAGCGTCAAGGAGTAAACGTTGGCTGGGCCAGCGCCATCGCTGGCAAGCCAGCTCCCACAGGGTTTGCGTTGAACCATCGATTGATGTTTAACGCGCAACCTGTGGAGCCTGGCTTGCCAGAGATGAGGGTAGCCGTGACCGCGCTGAACCGGCGTAAGTAACTGAGCAACGTCTCGGCTAATCGATCAATACCGATAAACCGCTGCCGCCCCCGTCTCGGTCGGCATCGAGCGTTCCGGCGGTACAACCACCACCTCACCGCCCTGGCGGATCACCGCCAGAATCAGTTCGTCGAGTACGTCCTTCGAATGAATTTTGCGGCTATCGGCAGCCTCGCGGTTCAGCGCATTGGCCGCAATGGTCCCGGCAATTTCACGTTCAGCCTCAACCAGCAACAAAGCTACCCTGCCCTCTACCGCTGCCTGGGCAATCTCCGACAAATGTTGCCCCACCGCTCCCTGACCGAGCGCCACGCCATAGCGATCGAATGCTTTGTTCAGCCCATCGTCATGACGCTTGCGCAACACAACCGCGCAGGCTGCCGCCAGTTGCGCGGGCTGAAGCGTCGCCGGATCCCGCTCGATGCCGTCGGGTAACAGAAACGGGTTATGGCTCACCGTACGGAAGACCGCCTGGTTCTCCGGCAGCGCAACGAGCACCAGCGGCAGGCTGGACCGGCGCGAGCAATGCTCGGTGACAGCTTTATCGACCGCGCGGAAAAACCGCTCTCGATCGAGGTTGATTTCATCCTGCTTACCGCCACCACCCGACTCGTGCATCATCGGATCACCACGCTCCCCCCCACCGCTGAAGCCATCGGGGTGGCCCTGCTGATCACGTGGCGTGAGCTCGTTACCGAGCGCATCCGCCAGTCGGGTGGGCACCGCTTCGGGCAGCTCGACCTCCTGCATCTGCTGCCCCGTCCCTTGATACATCTGCACGCTGTCACGGGACAGGCACAGCACTTGGCAACGATCAATCACCGGCGCCAGGCGCAGCAACGGCTTGAGATACGGATGGCTGTTGACGATGACCACTTCGCGAACCGCCTGATGCAGGCCGACCACGATGAAATGCTCCTCGCCGCCGAAAACTGCGATGGACTCGGGGCAGGTGTTCCAGAAGGACTGATCGTCCAGCAGCTCATGAAATGGCGCGAGCACGATGTCCCTGGGCGACTCGGGAGAATGTTGTTCGAGCAAACTTTCGAGTTGCCTGACCAGATTCTTGAAACGGATCGGGTCTTGCGAGCGTTCCGGAAAGGTTCGATGCGCCGGCATGTACAGGCTGAGGTTGAGACGGTCATTCAGGGCCAACAGTGTGCTCAGCGTTTCGTGGGTAAAGGTTTGAATCCGGGCCATGACGACACTCCCTACTCTTTTTCCAGGTCAGCTTGTCTGGCGAGAAACTCGTCTTCGAGCATGGCGTCGATTTCCGCTGGCGAATCCTCCCGGACCGGCGGTGCCGTCAGGCGTCCGGTCGATTCGACGCGCGGCGACAGGCGCCCCACCAGGTGCTCCAGCGCATGGGCAATCTTTTTTGCCGCTCCGGCGACGGCCAGCTCCAGACTTTCGGCATGATGGCTGGCCGACAGCGAGGTGTGCCCTTTGGGATGCGCCTCGATCTGGCAGCGCTTGTCTTGCGCACCGGATTTCTGTGCGTTGACGTCGCCGACGTGGATCTCCAATCGGGTCAGAAAAGACGAATAGCGGTCCAGTTCATCGACCACCGTACTGCCCACCCAGTCCTGCAGTTCGGCGCTGCCTTCGATATGGTTGCTGTCTACTTGTACTTGCATGGTGAAATACTCCGCGTGCTCTGGGCTTGAGGGGCAATCAGCAGCTTCCCGGCGGGATGCCGTCCTTGTTGAAGTCCTTCAGGCGCTCGCGCTCCTCTTCGGTGGAATGCGCAGGCATGGTGTCGTTCGGCTGATTGTTCGGCGGGTTGTTCGGTTGATCTTTTTTTTCATCAGTCATGATGACGCTCCCGTTGGTTGATACACATGCGGCACCTTGCGGTCGCTGAGGCTGTTCGTCTTCGTGGCCTTTCGGTAGTCGAAGCGACGAGATTTTCAGACAATCGCGCTGCTCACGCGCGAGGCTCTCGAGGGTAAATTCACGCGCGTCATCCGCCGCGTTTATCAGCAACTGCCAATCGTCACGAGTGATCCATTCGTGCAGCAGCAATTCGTCGGCACGCTGGATCAGGGTGCGGTGATAATCCCCGGGGAAATCCAGGCGATAGGCGTCGTCCTCCAGCAACAGACGCCACGCTTTCAGTTCCATTTCAAGGTCGGTTTCACTCACGGCGGTGTCCTTCTCGGATCGGTGGTTGCACGTTGAACGCATCGTCGTCGAGCTTGCTGATCGGTTTGCCAGCGAGCTCTCGCCAAGTGAAAATCTGTTTGTCCAGCGGGGTGCCTTTGTTGTCCAGCAGCGTGTCAATTCTTGTCATCTGTCGCTCTCCTCATCAGTCAACACGCAGCGCCTGTCGAGGGTCACCGTGCAAAGTCGACTGCGCCTATCGTGCGCTCATTCCTCTGCGTCGACGGACGGCGTGATACAGCGAAACGGCCGTATTGAAAGGGCTGCGGTCTCATGGAGATGACAAGCAAGCAATCAGGAAGCTTCGGTTTTTTTGCACTGAAAACCGATGAGCGGTGTGTAGCTTTAATGGGATTGAAGCGCAGCGAGGTTGGCAGAACCGGCACAATCTCAGCGCTTGTGCCGGTATTCCAGTGCGCCCGGAACCGTCTCAAGCACAGGCGCAGCTCACTGAGGAGCCGCGCTCTGTTTTTTACCGACTGGTGTTCTGATCGTGCCCAAAATCAAGACACCCGTAGCTTCAACGCGGCTTGGCCAGTTCCATGATCATCCGCGACAACAGATAGATCCGCGGCGCCACGCTCGCCACTTCGGCATATTCTTCCGGCGTATGAATATTGCCGCCGACAATCCCGAAGCCATCCAGAGTCGGCGTGCCAACCCCTGCGGACAGACTGGCATCCGCCGCGCCACCACTGCCCTCCTCGGTCAGCTTGCGGCCAATCTCGCCGTAAATTCCCTGGGCCATGGCCATCAGGCGATCCGACTCGGCCGTTTGTGGCATCGGCGGTAAACCGCGCTGCAAGGACGTTTTCACTTCGGTCTCGGCAATCAACTTGTCCTGCGACACCCGCGCCAGATCCTTCTCGATGCGATCAAACTCCTCCGGCACCGCCGCGCGCACATCCGCCTTGGCCGTGGCCTGATCAGGAATTACGTTGGTGCGATCGCCGGCCTTGAGCACGGTGAAGTTGATGGTGGTCTTCTTCGCTTCATCGCCGAGCTTGCCCAGTTGCAGAATCTGATGCGCCGCTTCCATTGCCGCGTTCCGTCCCAGCTCTGGCGCGACACCAGCGTGGGCGGCTTTGCCTTTGACTTCGACCAGCGCCGTCGCACTGCCCTTGCGCCACACCACCAGGCCATCGGCCGGGCGGCCCGGTTCGAGGTTGAGGGTCACATCGTGCTGTTTGGCGGTTTTCTTGATCAGGTCGGTAGCGACGTCCGAGCCGGTTTCTTCGCTGGCGTCGAGCAGGAAGGTGATCTGCGCATAGTCTTTGAAATCGAGGTTCTTCAGCACTTTCAGCGCATAGATGCCGGCGACGATGCCGCCCTTGTCGTCCATCACCCCCGGCCCGTAGGCGCGGCCGTCCTTGATGTGGAATGGCCGCTCGGCAGCCGAGCCTTCCTTGAACACCGTGTCCATGTGCGCCATCAGCAGGATTTTTGCCTTGCCGGTGCCTTTGAGCGTGGCCAGCACGTGGTTGGATTTTTCCGGCGTGTTGGGTACCAGTTCGATGGTTGCGCCGAGTTTTTTCAGCTCATCGATGGCAATGTCGCTGACCTGTTTCAGGCCCGGTTCATAACCGGAACCGGAGTCGATATTGACCAGTCGCTCCAGTAACTTCAGGGCTTCGGGCTGGTACTGCTCGGCATCGGCGAGCACTTGTTTATGCGGTTCGGCGAAAGCGTTTACGGCCGAGAACGCGAGGGACAGACCGAGGCTGGCGGCCAACAGGGAGCGGGGAAATGAGAACGTCATGAAGCAGTCCTTGTTTCGTGTCGGAGGGATTCAACCGTAACCGACATTGGCGCAAGGCTCTATAGCGGATGCGACACTGATCTAACCGACAACACATACCCCGGTGGGAGCGAGCCTGCTCGCGAAGGCGTCGTGGCAAACGATATTGATACCGACTGACCCAGCGCTTTTGCGAGCAGGCTCGCTCCCACAGGCATCAGCAACCCTCGTCAGACCGAATCCAGCACCACCTGCCTCGGCTTGTTGTCGCTGTTGCAGATCACCCGATTGCGCCCACTGGCCTTGGCTTCGTACAACGCCTGATCGGCCTCATCCAGCCAACGCGTGGCGTCGGCATGGCCAGGGTCATACGCGGCCAGGCCAATGCTCAGACTTACCTTCAGCGCCGGGTTCTGCTCATAGCCCAGAAGCGCGAAACGCTCGCGCAAGGCTTCCATGGCTTGGGCGGCATTGAACAGCGGCAGCTCCGGCAGGATCACGCAGAACTCATCCCCGCCGTATCGTCCGGCCACGTCCGTGGCGCGCAGATTCTGTTTGAGCAGTTTGCTCAACTGGCGCAGGACAATATCGCCGGCGACGTGGCCGTAGGTGTCGTTGATCGCCTTGAAGTGATCGATGTCGATCAAGGCAATCGCCGCGCCCTGCTGCTGGCGGTTGCAGCGCTGGAACGCGAGGTTCAGTTGATCCTTCCACGCGCCGTGATTGAGCAGACCGGTGAGGCTGTCGGTACGACTCAACGCCAATAATTCACGCTTGTGCCGACCGAGGGTCGAGGCCTGACGAAAGCAGATCCAGCCCAGCGCCAGCGGATACAGCAACAGCAATGGCAAACAGGCGTAAAGCTGCAGCGCCGTTGTTGGCGGGATGAACGCCGGCGCAAACACCACCAGCCCGACGCCGATGCCCAATAGCTGCGCCACCGTGCCCGCCAGCAAAAACCGCCCACCGCCAATGGCGACGTTGTTCATCGCCATCATCGAAATCGTGGTCGCACTGGGCAGCGGATTGAACTGCATGGCGGCGACCCAGAAGCCGCCCATGAACGCGTCGATCAGCAAATTGCGGTGTTCGGCGCGAAACGGCACGCTCGAACGGCGCGCCCATTGAAAGGCCAGATGTGGCCAGACCAGGCCGTTGAACAGCATCAGACCCCACACCCACAGCGGCGGATCGAGCGCATGCATCGCCACACTGACACACATCAGCCCGAGCAGCAGCCCGAACACCCGCGACGTATACAGCCTCCTGGCCAGTGAAAGTCCCTTTCCTCGCGTATTTCCCATAAGGGCCTCGACCGCGCGATGCATGGTTACACCCAGACACGGTGTGTTCGGAGTCTATCAGGGCACCGTTAAATAGCCATCACCGGCCAGCGGCCTGAATAGAGCGCCATCAGCGCCGCACACGCGGCCCAGACTTGGCTATAAATGAAAGAGGGGAAATGGAAAAACAACTATAAAAAGGGGGCACATGCATACCTACGCTGTGTTGATCATCGGCAGCGGTTTCGGCGGCCAGTGCGCGGCCGTCAACCTGCTCAAGGCCGGGATCGACGACTTTCGCATTCTAGAGCGACGCGACTTCTTCGGCGGTACCTGGTGCCAGAACACCTACCCCGGCGCAGCGGTAGACGTGCCGTCGCCGCTGTATTCGCTGTCATTCGCACCCTACCGCTGGTCGCAGATGTTCGCCGAACAGGCGGAACTGCAGCGCTACACCGAACAGGTGATCGAGCAATTCGGTTTGCGCGAGCGCGTGGAACTGGGAGCCGATGTCGAGCGCGTCGAATGGGACGAAGCGGAAAAGCATTGGTTGGTGCACACCCGCGCCAGAGGTACTTTCCGAACCCAATTCCTCATCAACGCGTCCGGGCCGTTGAGTCAGCCGGTCATCCCACACTTTCCAGGGATGGATCGCTTTCAAGGCAAGACTTTTCACACAAATAATTGGGATCACAGCTACGACTATCGCGGTAAACGCGTGGCGATCGTCGGCAGCGGTGCCAGCGCCGCGCAGGTGATCCCGGCGATTGCGCCACAAGTCGAACACCTGCATGTGTTCCAGCGCACGCCACATTGGGTGCTGCCCCGAGCCGATCGCAAATTCGGCCGTTTCCAGCGCTGGCTGCTCGGCTTGAAGCCGGCTTACAAGCTCCTGCGCTGGCTGATCTACTGGCAATTCGAAACCCGGGTGATCGCTTTCAAATACTCGAAACCGGCGATTCACCTGGTTCAGCAACATGCGCTGCGTTTTCTCAAACGCCAGGTTCCAGACCCGCTGCTGCGACAGAAACTCACCCCGGATTTCACCATCGGCTGCAAACGGGTGCTGGTGTCCAGCACGTATTATCCGGCGCTGAGCCGCGCCAACGTCACACTGCACAGCCGCGAGCATGGCATCGCTTCGATCGATGAAAGCGGGATCAACACCGTGGACGGCGAGCATCTCGATGTTGATCTGATCGTCTGGTCAACCGGTTACGACGCCACCGATGGGGTGATTTCCTACCCGGTCAGCGGCAAAAACGCGGTGCAACTCAGAGATGTCTGGGCCGAATACCCGCGCGCCTACCTCGGCACCAGCCTGCCGGATTTCCCCAACCTGTTCATTGTCACCGGGCCGAACACCGGCATTGGCCACACCTCGGCGCTGTTCATCATCGAATCGCAGATGAACTACATCCTCGACTGCATCCGCACCGTGCAGGCCAAAGGCCTGCGCAGCATCGAAGTGCGCCCTGACGCGGAACGTACCTACACTGCAATGATCCACCGGGAAATGCAGCGCACGGTATGGAAGTCCGGTGGCTGCCACAGTTGGTACCAGAGCAAGAGCGGCCATGTAATCGCGATGTTTCCCGGCTTCAGTTTCAGCTATCACCTGCTGACCCGGGCGCTGAAACCGGCCGACCATATTTTGTCCTGAACACGTATAAGGAAGACGTCGATGCTTTTGCTGTTTGTCGCACTCGCGGTTTTCGTGGCCTGGAGCTGGCTGAGTTATCCGGCGGTCGGCCATTGGTTGTACAACCTGGCCATGGCCAGCGAGGCCAGGTTGTACAAATTGCACAAGATCGAAGTGCCGATCGCCGAGATGACCGTGTCGACCTGGCAAGGCGGGCCGTACGAGGCGTCCAGCGCGATCCTGATGCTGCACGGCTTCAGCGCCGACAAAAACCTCTGGCTGCGCTGCGCCCGGCACTTCGTGCGCCAGTATCGGGTGATCATTCCGGATCTGGCCGGCCACGGTGAGACTGGCTTCAAGGCTGGCGGCGGTTACGACATTGCGGTTCAGGCCAAACGCATGATTCAACTGCTCGATGTCTGCGGCGTGGAGAAAGTCCATGTCATCGGCAATTCCATGGGCGGCTATATCGCCGCGTGGCTGGCGGCGACCTATCCGGAGCGAATCGTTTCGCTGGCCTTGATCGACCCGGCCGGCGTCACCGCACCGGAGCCCAGCGACATGGAGCGCCATCTGGCGCGCGGGCACAATCCGTTCCTGATCAACTCCCGCGAAGAATTTCAGCGCTTCTACGCGATGACCATGGAGTCGCCGCCGTGGGTACCGAAGCTGGTGCTGGACGCCGTCGCCCAGCGCTATGAGCAACAACGTGACGAGCTCGAAGAAATCTTCCGCGACTTCCGCGCCAGCCCGCCGATGGAGCCGAAACTGGCCGAGATCAAATGTCCGGCGCTGTTGCTGTGGGGGCGCAAGGATCGCCTGATCGACGTCAGCAGCGTGCCGGTGTGGAGCAAAGGCATCGCCAATCTCGAAGTGGATGTGTGGGATCACGTCGGGCATATGCCGATGGTCGAACAGCCGGGAAATACCGCGCGGCTGTACGGGGAATTTCTGGAACGACAGCGATGAACCTGGATATTCGCAACGCCCCAGGTGGCGCAACTGATCGTTCCCATGCTCTGCGTGGGAACGATCAGCGGAGACAGAAGGTTGGCTTTCCCATGAACATCCTTTACGACGAACGCCTCGACGGCCCGTTGCCCGAGGTGAACAAGGGCGAATTGCTCAAGGCCCTGCAACAAGCCCTGCCGGACCTGGACATCCTCTGGCGCGAGGATGAACTCAAACCCTACGAATGCGACGGCCTCTCCGCCTACCGCACCACGCCGATGCTGGTCGCCCTGCCCCGGCGTCTGGAGCAAGTGCAAACCCTGCTGAAACTCTGCCATCAGAACAACGTGCCCGTGGTCGCGCGGGGTGCCGGCACAGGATTGTCCGGCGGCGCCCTGCCTTTGGAAAAAGGTCTGATGCTGGTCATGGCGCGGTTCAACAACATCCTGCACATCGACCCCGCTGCACGTATCGCGCGGGTTCAACCGGGGGTGCGCAATCTCGCCATATCTCAAGCGGCGGCCCCGTTCGGCTTGTATTACGCGCCCGATCCGTCGTCGCAAATCGCCTGTTCGATCGGCGGCAACGTCGCGGAAAACGCTGGTGGCGTGCATTGCCTCAAGTACGGCCTGACCGTGCACAACGTGCTGAAAATCGAAGTGCTGACCATCGAGGGTGAACGCCTGACGCTGGGCTCCGAGGCGCTCGATTCAGCCGGTTTTGACCTGCTCGCCTTGTTCACCGGCTCCGAAGGCCTGCTGGGGATCATCACCGAAGTCACGGTGAAATTATTACCCAAACCGCAAGTCGCCAAGGTCCTGCTCGGCAGTTTCGATTCAGTGGAAAAGGCCGGCCGTGCGGTTGCCGAAATCATCGCAGCAGGGATCATTCCGGGTGGTCTGGAAATGATGGACAACCTCGCCATCCGCGCCGCCGAAGACTTCATCCACGCCGGTTACCCAGTCGACGCCGAGGCGATTCTGCTGTGCGAACTCGACGGCGTCGAAGCCGACGTGCACGACGATTGCCAGCGCGTACGGGAAGTGATGACAGCGGCCGGCGCCAGCGAGGTGCGCCAGGCCCAGGACGAAGCCGAGCGCGTGCGTTTCTGGGCCGGGCGCAAAAACGCGTTTCCGGCGATTGGTCGGTTGTCGCCGGATTATTACTGCATGGACGGCACCATCCCGCGCCGCGAATTGCCCGCTGTGCTGCAAGGCATCTCGCGTCTTGGCGAAGAATACGGCTTGCGCGTGGCCAATGTGTTCCATGCCGGCGACGGCAACATGCATCCGCTGATCCTGTTCGATGCCAACCAGCCGGGGGAGCTGCATCGCGCCGAGGCACTGGGCGGCAAGATCCTCGAATTGTGCGTGAAAGTCGGCGGCAGCATCACCGGCGAGCACGGCGTCGGTCGCGAGAAAATCAATCAGATGTGCGCGCAGTTCAACAGCGACGAGTTACGGCTGTTTCATGCGGTGAAAGCCGCATTCGATCCGCAGGGCTTGCTCAATCCTGGCAAGAACATTCCGACCCTGCATCGCTGCGCCGAATTCGGCGCCATGCACATTCACGCCGGGCAACTGCCCTTCCCCGAGCTGGAGCGATTCTGATGGCTGATTTCGATGCCGCCGAGGCCCTGCTCGATCAGGTCAACGCCGCGCGGGCCAATGCCACGCCGCTGAAGATTCAGGGCGGCAACAGCAAGGCCTTTCTCGGCCGCGAGGTGGCCGGCGAAGTGCTCGACACCCGTGCTCATCGCGGCGTCGTCCAGTACGACCCGACCGAACTGGTGGTCACCGCACGTGCCGGCACGCCATTGTCCGAGTTGCTCGCGGCGCTGAATGACGCCGGGCAAATGTTGCCCTGCGAACCACCGTCCTTCGCCGACAGCGCCACGGTCGGCGGCATGATCGCCTCGGGACTGTCCGGACCACGCCGGCCGTGGTCAGGCTCGGTACGCGACTTCGTTCTCGGCACGCGGGTGATCACCGGCCTCGGTCAGCATTTGCGCTTCGGTGGCGAAGTGATGAAAAACGTCGCCGGTTATGACCTGTCGCGGCTGATGGCCGGCAGTTTCGGTTGCCTCGGAGTGCTCACCGAAGTGTCGTTGAAAGTCCTGCCGAAACCACGGCAGTGCCTGAGCATTCGCCTCGATATCGACTGCGCTCGGGCCTTGAGCAAACTTGCCGAATGGGGCCAGCAACCGCTGCCGATCAGCGCCGCGTGTCACGATGGCCAGAGTCTGTATCTGCGTCTGGAAGGTGGCGAAGGTTCGGTGACCGCTGCGCATCAACGCCTCGGTGGTGAGCCGCTAGATTCGGTTTTCTGGCGCGACCTCAACGAACAGCGCCTGAGTTTTTTCGACGAAGGTTTGCCGCTGTGGCGCCTGTCATTGCCGAACAACCTCGGCCCGCTCGAGCTGCCCGGCGAGCAACTGATCGATTGGGCCGGTGCGCAACGCTGGGTGAAATCCGAAAGCTCTGAAATTCACGCACTCGCCCATTCCTTGGGCGGCCATGCAACGTGCTTTACCCACGGCGTCACCGATTCGCCGTTTCAACCCTTGGCACCAACCCTGCTGCGCTACCACCGGCAACTCAAGGCACAACTCGACCCGCAAGGGCTGTTCAACCCCGGGCGAATGTACGCGGAGGTCTAGCCATGCAAACCACCCTCAGCGAGCAATCGCGCCAACTGCCCCGCGCTGACGAAGCGGAAAAGATCCTGCGCACCTGCGTGCATTGCGGCTTTTGCAACGCGACGTGCCCGACGTATCAATTGCTCGGCGATGAACTCGACGGGCCGCGCGGGCGCATTTATCTGATCAAGCAAGTGCTCGAAGGCACACCGGCCACCGAACAGACGCAACTGCATCTGGATCGTTGCCTGTCGTGCCGCAACTGCGAAACCACCTGCCCGTCCGGCGTCGATTATCACAACCTGCTCGACATCGGCCGCGCGGTGGTCGACAGCGCGGTGCCACGCCCCGCCGCACAGCGCTTGCTGCGCGAAGGCTTGCGCGCGTTGGCGCCGAATCCGGCTGTGTTCAAAGGCTTGCTGCGCATGGGCGCGACCTTTCGGCCACTGCTGCCGCGCCTGTTGGAAAGCAAACTGCCGCAGCGCTTGGGTGTTATGGGGTCGCGCCCTGCTCCTCGGCATACGCGCCGGGTGTTGTTGCTCGAAGGTTGCGTGCAACCGGGCCTGTCACCGAATACCAATGGCGCGACGGCGCGGGTGCTCGATCGTTTGGGCATCAGCGTCACCCCGGTGAGCGAGGCCGGTTGCTGCGGCGCCCTCGACTATCACCTCGACGCTCAGGCCAAAGGTCTCGACCGCGCTCGGCAGAACATCGACGCCTGGTGGCCTCATTTGCAGAACGGCGCCGAAGTCATCGTGCAGACGGCCAGCGGTTGTGGCGCGTTCATCAAGGATTACGGGCATATGCTCGCTGGCGATCCGGACTATGCCGGTAAGGCCCGGCAGATCAGCGAAATGACAAGGGACCTGGTGCAGGTCATCGCACAGGAACCGCTGGAACAAGTGTGCGCCGCCAGCGAACGACGCATCGCCGTGCATTGCCCGTGCACGTTGCAGCACGCGCTGAAACTCGGCGGCGCGGTGGAAGCAGTGCTGACCCGACTCGGCTTCAACCTCACGCCAGTGCCGGACGGCCATTTGTGCTGCGGCTCGGCGGGCACTTACTCGCTGACCCAACCGGTGCTGGCGCGGCAACTGCGTGACCAACGACTTAACGCCTTGGAAAGTGGCCGCCCTGAGTTGATCGTCACCTCCAATGTGGGCTGTCAGAGCCATCTGGCCAGCGCCGGGCGAACGCCGGTCAGGCACTGGATCGAGCTAGTGGATCAGTCATTGGCAGAATGAAGTCCGTAGGATTCTTCGTTTGCCCGCGTGGGCGAAGGCTGCGATCTTTTCCGGTATCCATTTCGTCACCGTGGCAGGAATTTTTTTCATGACCGTGCAGCCGTTCGTCAGCCCTGACCTGATCCGCCAACGCTTTTCCCGAGCGATGTCTGACATGTATCGCGAAGAGGTGCCGCTGTACGGCGCGCTGATGGAACTGGTGGAGAAAACCAACCGCGACGTGCTGGCACGCCAGCCTGAGATTGCCGGACAGCTCAAGCGCACCGGCGAAATCGAACGCCTGGACATGGAACGCCACGGCGCCATCCGCGTCGGCACCGCGAGCGAACTGGCCACCCTTGCCCGCTTGTTCGCGGTGATGGGCATGCAACCGGTGGGTTATTACGACCTGACTCCGGCCGGTGTGCCGGTGCATTCAACGGCGTTTCGTGCGGTGCATGAAGAGGCGCTGCAGGTCAGCCCGTTTCGCGTATTTACCTCGCTGCTGCGCCTGGAGCTGATTGAAGATGCTGAACTGCGTTCGTTTGCCGAGTCGGTACTGGCCCGTCGTTCGATTTTTACTGAAGAGGCGTTGCGCCTGATTGAACAGGCGGAAACGGCAGGCGGACTGAATGACGACGAAGCCGCAGAATTCGTCCGACAGGCACTGGAGACTTTTCGCTGGCGCCACAGCGCCACCGTCACTGCTGCGCAATACCAGAAACTCAGCGCTCAGCACCGCTTGATCGCCGATGTCGTTGCATTCAAAGGCCCGCACATCAATCATCTGACCCCGCGCACGCTGGACATCGACACCGTGCAGCAACAGATGCCCGCCCATGGCATTACACCCAAAGCGGTGATCGAAGGCCCACCGCGCCGCAACTGCCCGATCCTGCTGCGCCAGACCAGCTTCAAAGCGCTGGACGAGCCGATCGCCTTCACCGATCAGCCCGAAACCCGTGGCAGCCACAGCGCGCGGTTCGGCGAAATCGAACAACGCGGCGCAGCTCTGACACCCAAGGGGCGCGCGCTGTATGACCGTTTATTGAACGCCGCACGGGATGAACTGGGCGACTTTCCCAATGAAGCCAATGCCGCACGCTACAACGAGCTGATGACTCAGCACTTTGCCGAATTTCCTGACAGCATCAAGGGCATGCGCGAACAGGGGCTGGCGTACTTTCGTTATTTCGCTACGGAAAAGGGTTTGGCGGCGGACGGACCTGGCGAATTGTCACTGGAGGATTTGCTGCGCGAGGGCTACGTGAAAGCGGAGCCGCTGGTGTACGAAGATTTCCTGCCGGTGAGCGCGGCGGGAATTTTTCAGTCAAATCTCGGCGATTCTGCGCAGACTCACTACGCCGAACATTCCAATCGCCAGGCTTTCGAACAGGCACTGGGGCGTTCGACTATTGATGAGCTGGGCTTGTATGCCGAGACGCAACGGCGGTCGATCGAGGAATGTGCCGAAACTTTGGGTATCAAGCTGACCTGACGTTTTCCCTTGTAGGAGTGAGCCTGCTCGCGATAGCGCTGTAACAGTCACCCCTGCGTTGCCTGACCCGCCGCCTTCGCGAGCAAGCCCGCTCCCACATATTCCGGGGTGGGTTCAATATTGCGGGCAAACCACAGATCCCTTGCAGGAGTGAGCTTGCTCGCGAAAGCGGTGCGTCAGTCGCTGATGTTTTGCCTGAACAGACGCCTTCGCGAGCAGGCTCGCTCCCACAGGTGTTGTGGTGGGCTCAAGATTGCGGCTAGCCAAATCCCCTGTGGGAGCGAGCCTGCTCGCGAAGCAGTCACCTCGGTCCCGGCAAATCCCCAACTGCGCAAGAAGTTGCGCAGTAGGTCGTAATATTTCAGGGGTTAAATCCTCTGCAGCCCCCACCGTTCAAGCCCTGCAGCCAAGTGCGCAAGAAGTTGCGCAGTACTGCGCAACTTCTTGCGCACTTTCTCCCGGTTATCGCGGTGAAAATCGCCGCGAATGATGACCAACTACCGCGCCGCCCCCGCCATCCGGGCATCGCACAAAACCTGGCACGCTCCTTGATAACAGTCAGCCACCCACCGGGCGATTTCGCCTCCGGGCACCCTAACTTTATCCGCAAGGAGAGCACCCCATGGCAACACCAGCGTACATGTCGGTTACCGGCGAAAAACAAGGCCTGATCACTGCCGGCGCTTTCACCGCCGACTCCGTTGGCAACACCTACCAGGAAGGCCACGAAGACCAGGTCATGGTTCAGGCTTTCACCCACGACGTGATCATCCCGCGTGACCCGCAATCCGGTCAGCCAACCGGTCAGCGCGTTCACAAGCCAGTTGTGATCACCAAGGTCTACGACAAGGCTTCGCCACTGCTGCAAGCAGCACTGACTTCCGGCGAGCGCATGAGCGAAATCGTTATCCAGTGGTACCGCACTTCGGCTCAAGGCACCCAAGAGCACTACTACACCACCAAACTGGAAGACGCGATCATCGTCGCCATCAACAACAAAATGCACAACTGCCAGGATCCAGGCAACGCGCACTTCACCCACCTGGAAGAAGTGCAGTTCACCTACCGCAAAATCACCTGGACCCACGAAGTATCCGGTACTTCGGGTTCCGATGACTGGCGTGCTCCAGTCGTTTAATTACGGCTGACCGTTACACGCATCGGCCAGCTCTGCTGGTCGATGTTGTTTACGCCCCTCCAGAATTTCGCGTACGTTGAGCCGCTTTTTTGCGGCCGTCGACGAGCGCCGCTGTACAGCACGAGGAACAAGGGATGTTCGCGCCGGCCAATGAAACCCACTTTGCCCTGACCATCGAAGGGCTTTCCGCCGATTTTCAGGTATTCACCCTGACCGGCCGGGAAGCCATCAGCCAGCCTTTTGTCTTTGAGGTGGAGCTGGTCAGTGAACAGCCGTCTCTGGACCTCGAAACCCTGCTGCACAAACCGGCCTTCCTGCAGCTGTCGCCTGACGGCAGCGGCATCCATGGCCAGATCTACCGCGCCGCGCAAGGCGATTCCGGCAAGCGCCTGACCCGTTATTCGGTGACCTTGCGCCCGCAACTGGCCTACCTCGCGCACCGCATCAACCAGCGCATCTTCCAGAACCTCAGCGTGCCGAAAATCATCGGCATGGTGCTGGAAGAGCACGGCATCCAAGGCAACGCCTACGAATTCAAGACCGGCTCGATCTATCCCGAACGCATCTACTGCGTGCAATACGACGAGTCGGATCTGCACTTCATCCAGCGCCTGTGCGAAGAGGAAGGCATTCACTTCCATTTCCAGCACAGCGCCACGGCGCACAAGCTCGTTTTCGGCGATGACCAGACGGTGTTCCCGAAACTGGCACCCGTGCCCTATCAGCAAGACTCCGGCATGGTCGCCAGCAACCCGGTGATCAAGCGTTTCGACCTGCGCCTGGAAACCCGCACCAGCCGCACCACCCGCCGCGACTACGACTTCGAAAAACCGCGCCTGACCCTGGAAAGCGAGAACCGTGGCGACGCCCTGCCCGACCTTGAAGACTACGATTACCCGGGCCGCTTCATCGACCGTGAGCGCGGCAAGCACCTGGCCAAACGCGCCCTCGAACGCCACCGCAGCGACTTCCAGCTCGCCGAAGGCAAGAGCGATCAGCCGTTGCTGGTCAGCGGCCACTTCCTCGCCCTGACCGAACACCCGAAAGCCAAGTGGAACGACCTCTGGCTGCTCACCGAAGTCCTGCATGAAGGCAAGCAACCGCAAGTGCTCGAGGAGTCGGTGACCAGTGACACCACCGCACTCAAAGACGATTTCCACCAGGGCTACCGCAACCGCTTCCAGGCCACGCCGTGGGACGTACCCAATCGCCCGCCCCTGCGCCACCCGAAACCGCGCATCCTCGGCAGCCAGAGCGCCGTGGTCACCGGCCCGAAAGGCGAAGAAATCCACTGCGACGAATACGGCCGCGTCAAAGTCCAGTTCCACTGGGACCGCGAAGGCCAGGCCGACGACAAGACCAGTTGCTGGCTACGCGTCTCCAGCGCCTGGGCCGGCGCCCAATACGGCGGCATCGCCATCCCGCGCATCGGCATGGAAGTGCTCGTCACCTTCCTTGAAGGCGACCCCGATCAACCGCTGATCAGCGGCTGCCTGTACCACAAGGAAAACACCGTCCCCTACGCGCTGCCGGCGAACAAGACCCGCAGCACCTTCAAGACCCTGAGTTCGATGGGCGGTGGCGGCTACAACGAACTGCGCATCGAAGACAAAAAAGGTCAGGAACAGATCTACCTGCACGCCCAGCGCGACTGGGACGAGAACATCGAGCATGACCAGAAAATCCGCGTCGGTAACGAACGCCACGACACCGTCGAGCAAAACAGCTACAGCGAATTCAAAGCCGAAGAACACCACACCGTCTACGCCGACCGCAAAGTCGAAACCCGCGCCAACGACCACCTCACCGTCGGCGTGAATCAGCACATCAAGATCGGCACCGGCCAGTTCATCGACGCAGGCCAGGAAATCCACCTGAGCAGCGGCATGAAAGTGGTGATGGAGGCTGGTGCGGAGCTGACCCTGGTGGGTGGTGGCAGCTTCATCAAGATCGACGCCGGCGGCGTGACCATGAGCGGGCCGGTGATCAACATGAACTCTGGTGGCAGCCCCGGCAGTGGGACTGGTGCTGCGCCGTTGATGCCGGGCGTGTTGAAACAGGCGGATGCCGACAAGGCTGGTCAGGTCCTGACCCCGGCGCAAATCAACACCCTCAAACGTAACGCGCCGTTCTGCGAAGAATGCGAAAAATGCAAGGCAGGTGCCTGTGCCATCTGAACGAATCACCCCCAAGGACTGGCTGGCGCAACAGCCGCTGCAAAGCGGCGAGCGCCTGTACCTGATCATCAGCGCCGCCAGCGACGCCGATGCGCTGAAAACCCTGTACCTCACCGAACCCACCGCCCAGCTCATCCCGATTTGGGGCGGCACGCCCTACTCCACCTGGCAACCGGTGATGCCCTACCTCACCGAACTCAAAGCCAACTCCGCCTTCCTGCCATGGATCGCCGAAACCGACGCCCTCGACTGGGGCTGGCTGGCGGTATCGCGTTCAGAACCGAACGAAGTGTTCGAACATCTGCGCAGCCTGACGCAGGTGAAAATGCCGGATGGCACCGAGGTGTTTTTCCGGTTTTGGGATGGACGGCATATTTATCCGATTCTGCGGGGACTTGGGGAGAAGGCTGGAGAAGTGCTGCCGGTGTTTGAGCGGTATCTGATTAATGGACAAGCGCTGGAAGTGGGCACGCGGGTGGTGCCGAAGGTGCGGGACTGGCCGTGGTGGGAGGTGCCGAAGGGGTTGTTGGAAGGATTGAGCAAGGACAATCCGGCGACGCTGGTCAGCAACCTGATGCAATGGCTGGAAGAAGACCGCCCGGACCTCTACACCGCGTGGCCCGAGAACAATTTGAAGCTGAAAATCACCCGCTTCGTGCGCCGCCCGGATGCGCCGCAAAATCTTAAAGAAGCATTGATAAACCACCTGATTCTGGAGCAAGGCTGATGGATCGCGTTGCCTTTGTTGACAACCAACTGAACACCTTCAAGGACAGTCTGAAGCTGTATCAGGAGCAAACCAAAACCTGGTATGCACAGGCCCTCGACAAGGGTAGCCGTGCCGCTGACATGCCGTCTTTGCTGGGCATGGAGCGTGTCATCAAGGCGGGCAACACCAGTAAAGCGGTGAGCATGACCGACGGTAGTTTTACGTCGAACGTGGCTCAATGTCCGCTCAAGGGACCGTTGCTGATCGAGAGCAAATTCGAATCGGTTTACGACATTCCCGTCGGCGATATCGAAGTCGAAATCGTGGCGGTGGACGGTGGTGCGATCAGCAAGGTAAAACTCGACGCCCAAGGCAAGGCCGCGTGGACCGGGGGTGTACCCGGCAAGTTCTACACGATTCGCGTCCATAACGAAGTGACCCCGGCGCAGATCGACGCCCTCTTCAGTTCCTACAGGGGTGTGACTGCGGACCTTGAAGGTTTCCTACGCAAGGAATGGGCCGGCTTCAAACCGCAATGGTCGAATCTCTCAACCTCCGGCACAGCCATGGCCATCGGCAACGGCATTCTTGAAGGTGGCTGGGAAGCGATCAAGGGCGTATGGGACGGCATCAGTCTCGTGCTCGACATCCTCCAGGACCCAGGAAAGTTTGCGAAGGATCTCGGCGCTGGCGCAGACGAACTGATCAAAGTCGCCAAAAGCTCGCCTGACATCATGAAAAAAGCCATGTTGCTGGCAAGTGACGAAGCTGCTTTGTTTTTGCTGGTACGCAGTGCGGTGATCTGGCTGGCGGGCTTGCCGCCGATGAAAATGGCAGGCGATGTAGCAAAGATGACCACGGCAATTGTGGTTGGCATTGCGATCGACATCGTGATCGGCGTGGTATTGACCATCGCGGCAGAAGGTACCGGCGTCATCTACCTTGCGGCCCGACTGAAGAAGTACGGAGAGCTTGTCATCAAGGCCGTGATCGGCTTCGTGAAGTCGGTGTTCAAGATCATCAACGGCTTTATGGAGTATGTCGCCAAGTACACCGCAGTGGCCGCCCGAGGGGTGACGGCGAAGGTCAGGAACGGGATTTCCGAGTTGCGTTTTGATGGGAAGAAAAACGCCAGACTTGCTGAAGGCAGAGTCGCTGATGATGTATCGACCCAGGCGACAAATCCCGCCGAAAAGAGCGCAGAACCTGCTGCAAAGACTTGCACTAGCGGCTGCCCTGTTTCGATGGTCACTGGCGAAGAGTTACTGACGTTAACTGATGGCCACCTCGACGGCCTGCTCCCATTTGAATGGACCCGCCTCTATCGCACCAGTGCTGTGGAAATCGACTGCGGTCTGGGCTATGGCTGGAGCCACGCGCTCGCTCATCGCATCGAGATCAACGGCGACGAAGTCATCTGGACCGACCAGGAAAACCGCTCCACGGTGTTTCCGCTTCCAAGTGAGCAGCGTCCGGCCATCACCAACAGCCTTTCACGTGCTGCCATTTTCCTGGGTGACGATCCAGCCGAATTGATTTTGGCTCAGGCAGGCAAGCGTCCATCGTTCTACCATTTCCGTCATGACAGCAAAGGCGCCAGCCTGATCGCCATCAGCGACAGCTATGGCAATCGGCTGCACGTCACCCGCGACATCCACGGCCGCATCAAGCGCCTCGACAACGGCGCCGGTCGCGCCTTGCTTCTGCGCTATGACCGCAAGCACATCATCGCCGTCGATTATCAGCAGTTTCTGCCCGCCGATAATCTGGAAGACGTCTGGACTACCGTGCAAACGCTGGTCACCTATAGCTACGACGCGCAATATCGCATGGTCGAGGCGAAGAACCCCGCCGGCGAAGCCGAACGCTATCGCTACAACGACCAGCATGTCATTCTCGAGCGGCAATTGGCAGGCGGCGCGGCGTTCTATTGGGAATGGGAAAACGAAGGCAAGCTGTCTCGCTGCACCCGTCACTGGGCCAACTTTTCGCAGATGGAAGCGCAGTACATCTGGGACGACAAAGGCAGCGTCACCGTAACCAACGCCGATGGCAGCGAAGAGGTCTACACCCACGACGATCAGGCCCGATTGATCCGCAAGATCGACCCGGACGGCGCCGAGCATCTCAAGGCCTACAACGACAAAGGCCAATTAATCGCCGAAAAGGATCCGTTGGGCGCCGTTACCGAATATCGCTATGACGATAACGGATTGATAACCGCGGTCATCCCGCCGGAAGACGAAGCCACCACTTACGAATACATCAATGGTTTCGTCAGCGACGTTCGTCGCGGCAAAGCCAGTTGGAAGTATCAACGCAACCGACAGGGTGATGTCACTGCGCAGATTGACCCGGACGGCAATGCCACCCATTACAGCTATGACCCGCAGGGTCGTCTGTTGGAAATCCGTCACCCGGACGGCAGCCGTCATCAACTCGGTTGGAACAATCTCGGTCAACTGCTTGAAGAACGTCTTCCCGACGGAGGTCAGCGCAAGTACCGTTACGATGCACTAGGCAGGCAGATCACTCGCCAGGAAGAGTCCGGCGCGATCACTCATTACCAATGGGATGCTGCCAATCGCCTTGCCCAAGTTACGCTGCCCGGCGGCGCCACTCGCGCATTCAGCTACAACGCCTATGGCAATGTCACTGCTGAACGTGACGAACTTGGCCGTATCACCCGCTATGAATATGCCGACAATCTTCACCTCGTCAGCCGCCGCATCAATCCCGACGGCAGCCAACTGCGCTACCGCTACGACAACTCGCGTCTGTTGCTCACTGAAATTGAAAACGAGCGCGGCGAGCACTATCACCTTGATTACTACGCCAACGGCCTGATTCAACAGGAAACCGGCTTCGATGGTCGTCGGACTGGCTACGAGTACGACCTCAACGGCCAACTGCTGAAGAAAACCGAGTTCGGCGACGACGGCAGCGAACTGGTCACCGAATATCAGCGTGATGCCGCAGGCCGGTTGCTTGCAAAAACGCTGCCCGACGGCGAAGAGATTCACTACAGCTACGACGCGCTTGGCCGCCTCGTTAACGTTGACGACGGCCACTGGCCGCTCGCCTACAAATACGACCTGCAAGACCGACTCATCGAGGAGCACCAAGGCTGGGGCACTCTGCGCTACGAATACGATAACGTCGGCCAGCTCAAGCACTGCCGCTTGCCCGATGGCAGCAAACTCGATTACCGCCACCAGCCTGGCGGGCAACTCACCAGCATCGACCTCAACGGTTCTCGCCTGACCTCTCATCAGTTCAACGCCGGTCGAGAGCAACAGCGCCAACAAGGTCTGCTGCTTAGCCAATACCAATACGATGAACAGGGACGTCTGCAAGCGCACAGCGTTAGCCAACGGGACAAGCACCTGTTCCAGCGTCGCTACAACTACGACGCCAACGGCAACCTCGCCGGAATCGACGACAGCCGCAAAGGCAACCGCAGCTTTCACTACGATCCGCTCGACCGATTGATTAGCGTGCGCGGCGCCATGCCAGAGAGCTTCGCCCATGACCCGGCAGGCAATCTGCTAGGACAAAATGACCTGCCCGTTGCGAATCTCGCCAACGTCAAAGGCAATCGCCTGCTCATGCAAGGCGACCGCCACTACGATTACGACGCCTATGGCAACCTGACCCGTGAAAGTCGCGGCACCGGACAAAAACTCGTCACCGAATACCGCTACGATTGCCAACACCGCTTGATTGGCGTCAGCCTCCCAGGCGGCAGCACCGCCACCTACAAATACGACGCCTTTGGCCGCCGCATCGAGAAAACCGTCGACGGCCATACCACTGAATTCCTCTGGCAAGGCGAACGATTGATCGCCGAAAGCGCACAAAATCGTTATCGCAGCTACATCTACGAACCGGGCACCTTCCGCCCGTTGGCAATGCTCGACGGCGAAGGCCCGCTAAAAGCGGCCCCGTTCTATTACCAACTCGACCACCTCGGCACACCGCAGGAACTGACCGACTACAGTGGCGAAATCATGTGGTCGGCGAAGTACCGCGCCTACGGCAATCTCGCAGCGCTGGATGTCAGTGAAATCGACAATCCGCTGCGCTTCCAAGGTCAGTATTTTGACGCCGAGACAGGCTTACATTACAACCGCCACCGCTACTACAATCCGGGTACTGGGCGGTTCTTGACGCCGGATCCGATCAAGCTTGCGGGCGGGTTGAATAGCTACCAGTACGTGCCTAACCCTACTGGGTGGGTGGATCCGTTGGGGTTGAGCAGCAATAACTGCCCTCCCAAGCGCGTTGATACTAGCGATTACCAGACGCGTAAAGATCTACGAACAGATATTTATGATGCGAAACGTCCAGAAGGTAGGCATGCGACAAAGCACACAAATGCACAATCGGCAGAACAAGCGAAATCGCTAAGTCTAGGCCAAGGCACCAGAGACGGAAAACCTGAGGCCTCCTATCTTCCCGATATCGCTAATAATGTGAGCGGATTTGAGAAACAAGCAGCGTACTCAGCAGTGCGCGATGGAAATGTGTTTGATCACGGCGGCTCAAGATATATGTTCTATAGATCAGAAACTCCAGTCGGCTACAACAATGGAGAACTGACAAACTGGGTCAGGATAGAGCTATCCAAAGCCGGCGAGCCTGTCATCCATAGTTTTCCAGCCGCCCCTGAACAGGTAAAAAAATATATGGGCAATGTGAAATGAGACCAAAACTAGAGCACAAGCTTCACCCTATACGCGTGCCAAGCGGTTGGACGATAACAATCAACAACCTATTTGAAGTCGAGCTTACACCTGATACAAGTGAATGGTTCTCCAGCTCGGTTTTGATTGGTGGAGTCCGCCGAAGCACTGGGCACTGTTTTGATTCTAGAGTGGAGCCGGAAGGTGATCCCGAAGGGTATTTTGTAATTGACTTTCTAACAATTGAATATGACCACAAAGGGAAACCGATAAAAAACTCAGAAATTTTCCTTGGAGAATTCAGAACCAAGAGCAAACTTGAATTTATCGAGAAGATCGAATCCTTTATGTTGGAAGTGTAAAAAATTTAGAAAAATGGAGGCAGATTTACTTTTTAAGCACTGAAATAAGTCTGTCCCCATTTGTCTGTGGTCAGCGAAGTACCGCGCCTACGGCAATCTCGCAGCGCTGGATGTCAGTGAAATCGACAATCCGCTGCGCTTCCAAGGTCAGTATTTCGACGCCGAGACAGGCTTACATTACAACCGCCACCGCTACTACAATCCGGGTACTGGGCGGTTCTTGACGCCGGATCCGATCAAGCTTGCGGGCGGGTTGAATAGCTACCAGTACGTGCCTAACCCTACTGGATGGGTGGATCCGTTGGGGTTGAGCAGCAATAACTGCCCTCCCAAGCGCGTTGATACTAGCGATTACCAGACGCGGAAAGAGTTAAGATCCGACGTCTATAACGCGCAGAGGCCAGGAGGCTTCCATAAAACGAAACATCTGAATGCGAAATCTGCCGACCAAGCCAGAGAATTGAGTTTGGGTAATGGATCACGTGGTGGTCAACCTGAAGCTTCTTATCTGCCCGACATCGCAAACAATGTTAAAGGATTCGAAAAACAAGCTGCATATGGGGCGATAAAAGATGGAAACGTATTCGACCACGGTGGCACTCGATTCATGTTTTACAGATCCGAACACCCTGTGGGCTACAACGAGGGACAACTTAAAAACTGGATAAGAATTGAACTAACTGATGGAGGAAATAAGCCTGTGATCCACAGCTTTCCGGCATTACCACAGCTAGTAAAAAAATACATGGGTAAAGCAAAATGAAAAAACTTGAATTCGAACTACAGCCACTCCGAGTGCCTAGCGACTGGACAATAACGATAAATAATTTGTACGAAATAGAACTAACACCGGAAACCGCGCACTGGTTTAGCAGTTCTATTTTATTAGGTGGTGCAAGACAAAGCACAGGCTATTGCTTCGATTCTAGAGTAGAACCTGAGGGAGACCCAAAGGGCGAGTTCGTGGTAGAGTTTCTTACAATTAAATACGATCGAAAAGGCGAACCAATCGGCGACTCTGCCAAAACCTTGGAAATATTCCGAACAACATGCAAAAAAAAATATATTGAGAAAATAGAGCGATACATGCGCGAAAATTGAAAACAACGAGCCAATCATTAATAAACTACGCATGCTATTTTTCATCAAAAACAAAACCAACCTCAACACTGTTACCTACAGAAGCTTTGGCTTCGGAGAGGCTTCAACCCCTACGAATTTAGGAATACAAACTAAATCATTCACGCAGATCAAATGAAAACTGTATAACCGCCAGCTGGCGGTCACCTGACTAGCATCGGCCTCAAGGTTCACGCCTCACGTCTCACCAATTCAACGCCGGTCGCGAGCAAGAGCGGCAGCAAGGCTTGCTGCTCAGCCAGTACCAATAACGATGAACAGGGCCGACTTCAAGCACACAGCGTCAGCCAGCGGGACAAACACCTGTTCCAGCGCCGCTACAACTACGATGCCAACGGCAACCTCGCCGGCATTAACGACAGCCGCAAAGGCAACAGCAGCTATCACTACGATCCACTGGATCGCCTGCTCAGCGTACGCGGCGCCATCCCAGAGAGCTTCGCTCACGACCCGGCAGGTAACCTGCTCAGCCAAAATCAACTGCCCGCAGCCAACCTCGCCAACGTCAAAGGTAATCGCCTGCTCATGCAGGGCGACCGCCACTACGACTACGACGCCTACGGCAACCTGATCCGCGAACGTCGCGGCACCGGCCAAAAGCTCGTCACCGAATACCGCTACGACTGCCAGCATCGCCTGATCGGCGTCAGCCTGCCGGGAGGCCGCACCGCAAGCTACAAATATGACGCCTTCGGCCGCCGCATCGCGAAAAGCTTCGACGGCCACACCACTGAATTCCTCTGGCAAGGCGAACGCCTGATCGCAGAAAGCGCCGAGAACCGCTACCGCAGTTACATCTACGAACCGGGCAGCTTTCGCCCGTTGGCAATGTTCGACGGCGAAGGCCCGTTGAAAGCCGGCTCGTCTACTACCAACTCAAGCACCTCCGTTTCCCTCAAGGACTCGTCTGCTACACCGGCAAGATCATGTGGTCGTGAAGTACCCGGCCTACGATAATCTCGCGACGCTGCACTCAGCGAACTCGCTAGCATCGCCAGAAAAAATGAACCAGGGAATTTGAGACTGAAAACCCAAATGAATACCCGTCAGATAACGCTTGCAAATCGATGGACCGCAACCTTTCACAACATCGGTGAGTTTCGCATGGGCGTCGAGGGCTGGAGCTTGCTTCTACAGGGTCCGGATAACCAGACGATCAAATACTTCGCAGACCAGATTGTTCTAGCGAACGATGGGGACGGCAACCAAGCCAACACCTGCATCCTGCTCTCGGGCGATGGTGTTTACGGCTATTTGCGTACGGCCATAGACGGCGACTGGGTGATCGATTTTGCGCGAGGGATGATTGCCCCTCATCGAGTAACGATTCGCCACCATCACGACGCTTACGACGAAAGCCTTGCACTATACGAACAGCCGGCCTTCAAACGTGCGCGCCAGTACATCAGTGTTGTCGGCAAACACATCTATCTGACTTTTCCGCTAACCAGAGATGAGGATTTTCCCAAGGTATGGGACGAATACCTGGCAATCCGCAAACGCCAACTGGATGAGCTTTACTTCGGAACCTGGCAAACGCATGGAGAGGTCCGGTAGTCATCTCCAACCATATACGTCGTCATATTCCCGCAGGTCCAACCCTCCCAAATTAAGCTTCACCTAAGCTTCCCCCGCTAGCATCCCGGCTCATCAACCTGTCGTCTTGAGCCGTGGATGAGTCCCTCCGACATGAAAGCCTTCGATCTACCCTCCCAGCCGCAATCCAACTTCAGCCTCGTCCTGGTCAATTACAAAACCCCGGACATTACCCGAATGTGTCTGGAACTGTTGCGTGAGCATGTCCAGGCGCAGGGCATTCCAGTGTGGGTGGTGGACAACGATTCGGCGGATGCCAGCCTTGATTACTTGCGTTCGCTGGACTGGATCAATCTGATCGAGCGGCCGTCGCCGGGTAAGGAAATGGGGCATATTGCCCATGGCAAGGCGCTGGATCTGGCCTTGGCGAAAGTTGAGACCGATTACTTGTTTCTGCTGCACACCGACACCTTTGTCTACGACATGGAAGTGTTCGCGATGATGATGCGCGAATGCACGAAAAGTGCGGACATGGTGGCGGTCGGTTGTGTTGAGCAGCTTGATCGTGGGTGGCTGCGAGATACCTGGCGGTTAACTTCGCGTTTCTGCAAACATCATGTTCGTCGACTCAAAGTTCATGTTGGCCTGCGTTCGAAACCGCCACGTCCGTATAAAGAAACCCATCTGAAAAGTTTCTGCACGCTGTGGAATGCGCGTTTGATGAAGTCGCTGGGTTTGCACTTCTGTATGGATGAGGAGGTACCTGGTTACACGCTTCAGGATCGGATGGTCGAGTTGGGCTATGGCGTCAGGTTCCTCTCGCCGCGGAGGATCTTTCGCTATCTGGATCACATCCAGGCCGGCACCGTTGCGGCGGCGGGCACGTATGGCAAGGATCATCGCCGGACAAAAATGTACCAGCAGACCCTCAAACGCTTGCAGGCGCAGCACGGCAAAGCCGGCATGCAAGCTTCGACTTGATCGAAAGCAATAAAAAGGGCGACTGCAAAGTCGCCCTTTTTGTTCTGCAGATTCTGTATACAACTTTTGCAAGTAGTGGAGTTCGCCCAGTGTTACGGCCTGGCAATCCTTGCACCGGTAAAGAGCCCTGACACTGGGCGAACGCCGAGGATTTTAATTCAAACAAGTGGATATGTCGTCCTGGGGAAACATGAAATTTTTGAACTGAAAAGTTAAAAACTGTGTTTTACCGATTTTCCCCGAGAATTGTCTTACAAAAAACTTTACATGATTGCTCTCATACATAAAGCTGTACAAGAGCAATAAACTTGTAGAGCTACTACTCAACTATCGTGCTGACTGGTCACTTTCAAGATATCGGTATAAGTGACAATAACGCTCTGCCCTACTTTCAGATCCTTCAACTTGGCCTGAATCTCCGGCCTCTGCACATCGAGCGTCTTCGATTGTCCCGACGGATTTTCCAAGGTGACCTGATGGGTCTTCAAATCGATTTTGCTGATTTTCAACTGCACCTGAACCTGCCGATAAGCCTCACCGCCCGGGTTGTCGCTGCCCGGAGCCTTGCGCAGTTCGCCGGTACGTTCGGTGGTGCCTGGCAGACCTTTATCCACATCTGTATCGAGATAAGCGGCGACAGATCGCTGCACCTCGATCTTCACCAAGTCCCCTACTTTAAGATTGGCGAGGTTTTTCGCTTTGTCGCTGAGCTGAACGTGGACTTGTCGCCCCTCGGGGCCTTCCAGCACGACTTGATGATTGGCCGGGTCAACGGAGAGCACTTTGGTGGTAACGGAATCGGCCTCAACGGCGGCGGATAACGGAATGTCGGCAGCCAGAGCGCCGAAACTGGTGGCAGAAAGCAGCGTTGCGAGGGTGATGGCCTTGGCCAGAGCGTCGAGCTTCATATGCATTACTTTCCCTGTGATGAAATGGCGACGCCCGCTGCCGAATCGACTTCAGCGACGGGCGTGCCGGTGAGCATAGACGCTGTTCAGGGCTTGACTTGGGTTTGTGGGCCGCGGGTATGTGGCTCGGCGGACTCTTGCGCCGTGGATTCGCCACTTGGCGTGCCTTTGCCGCTGTCCTGTCGCTGCTTGGGATCTGTCGGGCGTAGGGCGTCGTTATCGCGTTCGGTTTCGCCGGCCGGGCGCGGTTCGTCGGGGTTGTCGTTCTGGCTGATGGTGGTATTCATGGCAGGAGTCCTCAGGCTTCGGGATCGTCGAGTTCGCGGGCGACGTTGACCTCGGGTGACTGCTTGTGCAGATCGTCGGCTTTGGCGCGTAGCAATTGCCATTGCTCAAGGTCGATCGCGCCTTGGCCGAGCAGGTCATCGGCGATGCGCTGCAAATCGAAATAGTGAGCGTCGGGCGATTGCTGCCAAAGAGTCTGATCGTCGAACAGGCGTTGCCAGGTGTTGAGGTCTGGGAGTTGCACGTCGTCGCTCATGGGTGAGTCCGAAAATGGCGGGTTTCTGGGTAGAGCGTATTGGCGAAGGGAGAGTTCCGAGCGGTTTGATTAGTGGTGACCTTGATGGCGCCATCGCTGGCAAGCCAGCTCCCACAGGGATTGGGGTTAAGCTGTAATTCATCGGTGTTTTTGAGATAGCTATCGCGAGCAGGCTCACTCCTACAAGAGCAAGAGCAAGAGCAAGAGCAAGAGCAAGAGCAAAAGATCGCAGCCTTCGGCAGCTGCTACAGTCCCACGCTCACCTATAGGCCGAGTGTCAGCTCGCCTGCTCTTGGTCTTGATCCACCGGCGACGTCGGAAGGCTGAGTGGAGGGATTGATCCGGGCGTGGGAGCGCAGCGACCGTCTGGCGCAGCCAGACACAGCGGAAGGAGGTGCAGCGAAGCAAACCGTAGCCGCTGCGCCCGGATCGATCCCGCAGCGAAGGAACCCGAGCCTGCGAGGGCCGAACGTAGGAGCTAGCGTTTTTTGCTTACTTTTTTAGGCGCTTGTAAAAAAGTAAGTCGCCGTAAGGGCGAAAACCTAAGCAGCCGTTACCGCAGCAACGGATATGTACCCGGTCAAGCAGAACAAATCATCGCTCGACAAAAAGCCTTCGCGAGCAAGCTCGCTCCCGCAGGGAAACTGCACCTACCGTTAATACCCGGTCATTTCCAGATAGCCCTGGCCAGGATGGCTGCCATCAATCTTCACCGGACCTTCCCAGTAGGGAATACGCAAATCCATCCACGCATTGCGATTGAGCGCATCAACGCTGATATCGAGTTGCTTGTCAGGAATGCGGATCGACCATTTCACCGGCATCGGTCGATCAGCCACCTTGGCCGTGTCCTGCGGCGCAAGGCTGATCTGCTCGCTGCGCAATGTCTGAATCTGCCCGTCAGCGGCGATCCACGTGCCGGTCAGATAAGGTGCGCCGTCCTTCTGCCGCATGCGATAGAGCATCACATGTTCGCCGCTGTCCAGATGCAGCGAGAACCAGTCCCAGCCGGTCTGATTAGCGGTCAGCGGCTGACTGCTCCACTCGCGATCGAGCCACGCCGGGCCGCTGACGGTATAGGTCTGGCCGTCGATCTGCAGCGTGCCGCTGGCTTGAAAAAACGGCTGGCTGTAGTAATACGAGGCCTGACCTTCTTCAGATTTCTGGCTGAAACCCTGGTCGCCCTGCAGCACCAGCGGGCGGCTTGAGGTGAGGCGCAGTTGATAAGCAAAATTTTTGTCACGAGCACTGAGTTGCATGTCGCGCAACGGATCCTGCGCCTGGCTGGCAAACATCCAGTCGTCGATCCACGCCTCGAACGGCGCCAGCCGCACGCCGGCCTGCCCTACTCCGCCCCGGGCGTAGCGCTCGGCGGCGTGGTGCACCGAGCGCGAAGTAACCGCCGCATGGCCCAGCCAGATTGTTTGATTGCCCCACCCGGCTTGCTCGGCAACCGGTTTCAGGGCACTGCGAAACAGCGTCCATTGCACGCCGAAATCATTGCCTTGCTGATCCTTCAGATTGGCAGTGACGTACCACCACTCGATGCGAAAACCATCATGCGCGCCGTGATCGGCGGGAAAACTGAACACCCGACCGGGCACCACCGGGGTGAAGGATTGCGCCTGATCGCCCATGCCGGCAAAGCCCTTCTCCTCGGGTGCAGGCTGATCGCAGCCACCGAGCAGCAGCACCAGCACCAGCATCAACACGATGCTGTTAATCCTCATGGGCAAAGGTCCTCAGCAAGTCCGCCGGTTGCGTGCGGTACAGCGAATACAGCGGCCATGCCGAAGCCAGTAAAGTCGCGAGCAAGGCCAGGCCCATCAGTTGCAACAACTGCAACGGAAACACCCGCAACGGCAAGCGCCAGCCGAACGCCTGCACGTTGATCACCGCATCCAGGCACCACGCCAAGGCGATGCCCAGCGGCAGCGCCAACAGCAACGTCAATACGGCGAGCAGCCAGGTCTGGCCGAGGTTGAGCAGCATCAATTGTTTGCGCGTCACGCCCAGCGCCCACAGCGGTGCGAGTTGACTGAGCCGACTCTGGCTCTGGGTCAGCAGACTGATGAACAGGGCCACGCCGGCGACGGCCAAGGTCAGGCTGTTCAAGGCTGCCGTCGCGGCAAAGGTGCGTTCGAAGACTTGCACCGACCAGCCCTTGAGCCGGGCCTGATCGACGATGTGGTTGTCATCCAGCTCAAAGCGCGCCTGCAAGGCGTTGAGCAACGCCGGAATCTTTGGCGGATCGATGCGCAGATTGAAGCGGTTCGGCGTGAGCTGCGGCCAGCCGCGCAACAGGTGCTCGCTGCTGATCAGCACGTGCCCTTTCGGATTGCCATAGTCGGCGTAGATGCCGACGATGCGCGGCGACCACGTGCCGTTCGGTGTCGGAATACGCAGATGCTCGCCCGCCTTCACTCTCAGCCGTCGTGCCAGTTGTTCGCTGAGCATCACCGCATCATCCGTCGCCAGTTTGCCCCACGGATCGCTGCCACTGCTGTCGAGCAACGGCCAATGCTGGCGATAGTGCGGGTGGTCGATGATGCCGTAGACATCCGCCGGCCAGCCTTGCAGCGTCACCGAAACCTGCCAGTTGGGCAGCACAGCGGTGACCGTCGGCTGCTGCTTGAGCCAACTGTGCATCTCGCGGGCCTGCGCCGGGTTGGCCGGGTTGATGTACAACTCGGCGCTCAGGCGTTGTTCGAGCCAGTCGTTGAAGGTCTGGCGAAAACCGGCGGTCATGCTGCCAGCGCCGATGTTCGCCGCGAGCGCCAACAGCAGCGCCATCAGCGCCAGACTCAGGGCAGGCAGTTGCTGGCGGCAGTCGGCGAGAAACCACTGGCCGAGCACCGACCGACTGCGCCCCAGCAACGGGTTCAACAACGCGCTGAGCAGCACCGGCAAGGCCAGCGCGGCACCGAGCAACAGCCCGGCCATCAGCACGAAACCGCTGCTCAGGCTGTCGCCCCAGATCAGCGCCGCCAGTGCAATCGCCAGCAGTGCCGTCGCCAGCCAACCCTGTCGGCGCAACCAGCGCGAATATTGTTGATGCCACGCCTGCGGATCGGCCACCGCCAGCAACGGCAGGCGCGCCGCCCGCAGCAGACTGTTGGCCCCGGCCAGCAAGGCGCCGAGCAGGCTCAGACCGATGCCGCTGAACCACCACCAGGGGCTCAAACGCAACTGCCCCGCCACTTCTGCGCCATATAAGCCGCGCAGGCTGGCGGCGACGTCCGGCAGCAGAACACTGGCCAGCCAATAGCCGCTGATCACACCGAACAACCCACCGATCAGCGCCAGCACACCCAGTTCAACCACCAGACACGCGATCAGCATTCGCGCACTGACGCCGCAAGCACGCAATGTGCGCAGCAAGCCTCGGCGCTGTTCCAAAGCGAGGCCGATGGCGGCGTGGACGATGAACAAGCCGACCAGAAACGACAGAAATCCAAGCGCATCAAGATTGAGGTGAAAGCTCTCGGTCAGCCGCGCCAGATTGTTTTCTTCACCGCTGCTTTTGAGCTGCAAGCGTTCGTTGAAACTCGCTGGTAATTCCTGACGAAAATCCTTGGGCAACAGCAGCCGTGACAATTGCTCGGGTTGTTCGAGCAGGCGTTGCGCGGCACCGATGTCGACCAGTAACAGGCCCGGCGCCATGTCCTTCTGCGCGAGCAGCGGCGGCAGGGTCTGGCCGTTCGCGGTTTGCGCTGTATCACCTTCGCGCAAGCCGAGCATTTGCAGGGTGTCCGGAGAAATCCAGGTGCTGCCCGGCGGGCTGAAAAATTCGACGATGCGCTCAATCGGCATCGCCTGCCCGGCCACTGCGGAATCCCCCGGCAGCGACACCGGCTCGATGCCCATCACCTGAATCCGCTGATCTTCGTGGCCCTTGAGCGTTAGCCGGCCCTGCAACACCGGCGACACCGGCCAGCCCTGACGGCGCAGCTCGATAAACCAACGCTGGGGAAATGGAGCACCATTTGGTGTGCTCAGGCTGGCTTGCGGTTCGCCGCCGATCATCTGGCTGGCCCGCGCGTAGCTGTCGCGGGCCTGGCTGTTCAGCGCCTCGACGCCAGTGAGCAGACTGGTGGCCAGCCACAACCCGGTCAGCACACTGAAAAACTGCACGGGATGACGCCGCCAGTGGCTGAGCAGCGCACGCAGGGTTTGCCGCCAGATCATCAGGCCACCCGCCCGTTCGACAACACCACACGCTGGGCCAATCGCGCCGCGACGCGCTGGCTGTGAGTGACCATCAGCAGGGTCGTCGGCGTGTCATCGAGCAATTCCAGCAACAGCCGCAGCACTTCATCACTGGTCGCTTCATCGAGGCTGCCGGTGGGTTCATCGGCCAACAGCAATTTCGGCTGCGAGGCCAATGCTCGGCCCAATGCGACCCGCTGCTGCTGGCCGCCGGAAAGTTGTTCGGGATACCGCGAGAGCAGATCGCCCAGCCCCAGACGCTGCACCAGATGCGCCTGCCACCGCGGCTCATGGCGCCCAGCCAGGCGCGCCTGAAACGCAAGGTTGTCTTCCACGCGCAAACTGCCGATCAGGTTGAACTGCTGAAACACCAGACCGATTTCCGTGCGGCGCCAGTTCGCCAGTTGCCCTTCGCTCATGGATTCCAGGCGATGTCCGCCGCTGCGAATGCTGCCGCTGTCGACCTTGTCCAGCCCGGCCACCAGATGCAACAGCGTGCTTTTGCCACTGCCCGATTCACCCATCAGCGCGAGGCTGCCACCGGCCTCCAGCGTCAGGTCGACGCCTTGCAGTACCGGCAACGAACCCTGGGGCGTGGCATAGCTTTTGAAAACGTCGCGAACCTCAAGCATGAGCAAACCCGATCATTGAACCTGGGCCAAGGATAGCGGCCCGGAGCGGTATTTGTCCGCTGGTCATCTGTTTCATTGAACAACAGCTGAGAGTGTCGCTGCCTGTGCAGGCCTCTTCGCGAGCAGGCTCGCTCCCATAGGGAGATCGCGTTCCAATGTGGGAGCGAGCCTGTTCGCGAAGAGGCCCGCCCGAACAATTCAAAAACTCACTGCCCCGAAGCCACACTCGCCGGCGCCCGCTCAGGCGTCACGATGCTGCCCAGATCGATATGTTTCCACTCGGGCTTGGCCCCCAGCCGCGCATTGAAGCGGTAGTTGAAAGTGAACTCATCCGCCGTCGGCATGCTCAGCGGTTTGCCATACACCGCCTCAATCCCCGCCAGGTCGTAACCCATCACCTGCAACAGCGTCGGGAAAATGTTGTAGTGGCTGGAGCGGTCCTTGTTTGTCGGCAAATTCGCCGCCCAGTCCGGTGTCTGCAATCCTCGGCCCTGAATCACCACCAGCGGCACCAGCCCTTCCTCTTCCACCGGGTCGCCGCCGCAGTGGGTATTCAAGCCCGGGTTGCCGCGCTCATGCAGATCCTGACCATGATCGGAGGTGTAGATCAGCAGCGCGTTGTTCAGGTTGGCCTGGGCAAACACCCGGGCGAAAAATTCGCCAACGTTCCACAACAGCGTGTTCTTGTAGGCGTTGCGATACAGCACCCAGTCATCCGGCTGGCCATTGAAACCGGCGCGTTCGCCAGTGTCGGCGACTTCGGTGAACTGCCCGCGTGGCAGCGTTGGCCGGTAAGCCATGAACGCGTCCGGGTATTTGTCATGCACCGGAAAATGCGCGCCGACCTTGTTGATCACGATCAGCTCCGCGTGATCGTCGTTGAGCAATTCGATCAGCTTCGCCGCTGCCGCCATATCGCGGTCGCGCACGCTGGTCTGGTCGAATTGCACGAAACTGTCGATGTCGTTTTTCTCGGCAGCGGTCATCATGTTCTGCAGATTGCCGGCCGTGCGCTGGGCGTCGATGTACACCGTGCCGAGCCCGGCCTTTTTCGCGTACTGCCAGATCGACGGCAACGTGCTGTTCATGCGTCTGTAGTCGGCGCGGGTGCCGCCGTAGCGCAAGGTGACGTTGGTGTCGGCGCTGCAATTGGCAATGGACGCGGCATAACCGAAGTTGAAGACATCAACCCCGGCCGGTGCTTGCTTGAGGTTGCTGTGCACACCGAACGGCGCGTTGATATCGAGGTAATTGCCGGAAATGCTTTCGTCGATGATCAGCACGATGTCGTGGTCAATGGCAGGTGCGGAGCGTATGAGCGTCACTGGTTCACGCGGGCCGACGGTGTCATGCAGCGCTTCGTAGGCAAACAGATTCAGGTAGGCCAGCGGCGTGTACATGATCGGCAGTCCACGCGCGCCCTCGCCCGCCCGTAAAAACAGCAATCCGCTGAGCACTAACACGCCGATGACCGGAGCCGCTACTCGCAACGTATTGGGGATGAACAGCGCATGACGCGGTTTGAGCCCGATGCCGAACAACAGCAACAAGCCACTGAGCACCGCGCGCAGGATCGCATCGCGGTACTGATACGCGGCTTCCTGAATGAAGCCGCCGGAGTACACCAGCGAGACAAAATCGCTGTACCTCAGGTAATCCGCGGTGACCCGGGTGTAAACATCAAAAAAAACTGCTGCGGCAAACATCGTTAATGCGAATGCATGTCGAACGAGAGCCTGACGTATATACGCACTTAGATATAACGCGAAAGTAAGCGCCAAAAACATCGCGCCAAAAACAAGTGCATTGCGACCCCACCCGATAGCATTTAACCGATCCAGATAATAGTCGGAAAAGAGCAACAGATAGGCAACTAAGAGCAGTTCCTTGGCGTACTTGATCATGGCGATACCGGTGGTCGGAAAAGGGCAGATGTCAAAGGTTTGTCGGTCAGAACCTGACACTAGCACCCGGCCATCAAAGCGCAAGAAATGACTGATAGCCGGGCAAAGCGTCAAAAAAACGGTGACTCAAATCTGACACACCCTCAGCGCTTAAAGCCTTTAATTTCGGGGACTTAGACCGTCTGTCGGTTAAATTGAATCTGAACAAATCTGTAAAAAAACAACAAATCCAATCGCAGCAATGACTTGATGGCCAATCGCCAAAAACACCTCAAGTGTTATACCCGTGCAACATGTCATTTTGCTGACACGCTTTCCAAACGCTGCGCTATACCCCTTTAACCAACTTCTTCCGAACTTCTTCTTTTCGTTTTATCGAGGGTGCGCAGATGGACGTGAGCGTATTTGGCACTGGCTATGTCGGACTTATACAAGCCGCTGCACTTGCCGATGTCGGCCATCGGGTTTTATGCATTGATATTGATCCGAACAAGATCAAACAATTGCAACAAGCGGTTCCGCCCATTAGTGAGCCAGGCCTGTCCGCGACGCTTGAAGAAAACATCAAGGCCGGTCGCTTGTTGTTCAGCACTCAGGCCAGTGATGCGGTGACTCACGCCGAGCTGATTTTCATCGCTGTGGGCACCCCGGCGGACGAAGACGGCTCTGCCGACCTCAGCCATGTGCTCAATGTCGCCCGGCAGATTGCCGGCCTGATGGAGGCCGATCGCACGCTCATCATCAAATCCACGGTGCCGGTCGGCACTGCCGATCAGGTTCTGGCCACGGCCACCAGCGAATTGCTGTTGCGCGGCAAAACCGAGCTGCAGGTGCGCGTGGTATCCAACCCGGAATTTCTCAAGGAAGGCAGCGCCCTCGCCGACTGCATGCGCCCGGACCGGATCATCATCGGCACCCGCGACGACGCTGCCCGCGAGCAGATGAGCGAGCTGTACGCGCCGTTCTGCCGCAATCACGAAAAACTGATGTTCATGGACAACCGCAGCGCCGAGCTGACCAAGTACGCGGCCAACGCGATGCTCGCCACCCGCATCAGTTTCATGAACGAACTGGCCAACCTCACCGAGCTGCTCGGCGCCGACATCGAAGCGGTGCGCAAAGGCATCGGCTCGGACCCGCGTATCGGCTACCACTTCATTTATCCGGGCTGCGGCTTCGGTGGCTCGTGCTTTCCCAAGGATCTGCGGGCCTTGCTGCACACTGCCGAACACAACGGCATGCCGCTGAAATTGCTGCGCAGCGTCACCGATGTCAACGACAGCCAGCGGCACATCCTGTTCAGCAAATTGCGCGCGCAGTTTCCGCAAGGCCTGGCCGGCAAATCCATTGCGGTCTGGGGCCTGGCATTCAAACCGAACACCGACGATATGCGCGAAGCCCCGAGCCGTTATCTGATGGACGCGTTGTGGGCCGAAGGCGCCAGCGTGCAGGCCTACGATCCGGAAGCCATGTCCGAGTGCCGGCGCATCTACGGCTACCGCAACGACCTGCACCTGTGCGCGACCCGCGACGACACCCTCGAAGACGCCGACGCGCTGGTGATCTGCACCGAGTGGAAGAACTTCCGCGTGGTCGATTTCGAGCTGCTCGCCGAGAAGCTGCGTTCGAAGGTGATCATCGACGGCCGCAACCTGTACAACCCGGAACAGGTTGCCGCCGCCGGCCTGCATTACAGCGGCATCGGTCTGCGCCACATCGCCCCCGAAGGGCTGCGGCCATGAAGATTCTGGTGACCGGTGCCGCCGGTTTCATTGGTGCCCATTGCGTCCTGCGTTTGCTGCGCGACGGGCATTCGGTGGTCGGCCTGGACAATTTCAACCACTACTACGACCCGCAGCTCAAGCACGACCGCGTGCAGTGGGTGCGCGAGCAGGTGGGCGATTTTCCGCTGGCCACGGTGGATCTGGCCCACGCTTCGGCGATCGACGCACTGTTTGCCCGCGAGCAGCCACAAGTGGTGATCCATTTGGCGGCGCAGGCCGGGGTGCGTTATTCGCTGGACAACCCACGGGCGTATCTGGACAGCAACCTCAACGGCTTTCTGAACATTCTCGAGAGCTGCCGGCATCACCCAGTCGAGCATCTGATCTACGCCTCGTCGAGTTCGGTGTACGGCGCCAATCAACACACGCCTTACTCGGTCAAGGACGGGGTCAATCACCCGCTGTCGCTGTACGCCGCGACCAAAAAAGCCAACGAGCTGATGGCGCACAGCTACAGCCATCTGTTCGGCATTCCCTGCACCGGCCTGCGCTTTTTCACCGTGTACGGGCCTTGGGGCCGGCCGGACATGTCGCCGATCCAGTTCGCCCGGGCGATCAGCGAAGGCGAGCCGCTGAAGCTGTTCAATTACGGCGAGCACCAGCGCGACTTCACCTACATCGACGACATCATCGAAAGCATCGCTCGCCTCATCGATCAGCCACCGCAAGCCAACCCGCAGTGGGATCGCGAACAGCCCGACCCCGCCAGCAGCATGGCGCCGTGGCGCCTGTTCAACATTGGCGGGCAGCAACCGGTCGCACTGAAAACCTACCTCGCGCTCATGGAAAAACACCTCGATCGCAAAGCCATTGTCGAGCTGCTGCCGCTGCAACCGGGCGACGTGCTCAACACCTGCGCCGAGGCCAGCGATCTGGCCCAGGCCACCGGATTCCAGCCCCGGATAGAACTGGATGAAGGACTGGGCCGCTTCATCGCCTGGTTCCGCAACTACTACCCCACTGCCCGTGCGCCGCTTGCGGCTGAATGAATGCGGAGGACGCCATGACTGGACATGAAAGAAGTGTGTCGATTGCACAGATGCGCCCTGACAAGCGCGTCGACCCGGAACATCGCATGCGCCTCGACGCGGCGATCCATCGTCAGGGTCGCGGCTGGCTCAGCGGCCGCGATGGCGGCCGCCCATGGCAGCTGTCGCGGACCAATCGCGTAGTCGCCTGCCTCGGCGCGCTGACGATTCTCGTGCTGATCTCGCCGGTGCTGCTGGGTCTGGCCCTGGCCATCAAATTCACCAGCCCGGGACCGGTGCTGTTCGTGCAGAAACGCACCGGTTATCGCGGGCGCAAGTTCGGCATGTTCAAGTTCCGCACCATGGTCAGCAACGCCGAAGAACTCAAAGAGTCGCTGCGCCACCTGAACAAGCACGGCGCGGACGCCATCGACTTCAAGATCGACAAGGACCCGCGCGTCACCGGCATCGGCAGCTTTCTGCGGCGCACCAGCCTCGACGAGCTGCCCAACCTGATCAACGTGGTGACCGGCGACATGCGCCTGGTCGGCCCTCGCCCGACCTCGTTCAACGCCTACCGCTACAAGGACAATCACCTCGCGCGTCTGGCGATCTACCCCGGCATGACCGGTCTGTGGCAGATCTCCGGACGCAGCAACATCGACTTCGACCAGCGCGTTGAGTTGGACCTCAGCTACATCGCCGAGCAGAGCCTTCTGCTTGATCTGAAGATTCTGTTGAAAACCCCCTTCAAAGTATTCAGCGGCCACGGAGCAAGCTAATGGACGGTTCAACCAATAAAAGCCTGAGCATCGCCAGCCCCAGCGAATCGAATCTGACGTCGACCGTGCTGGATCTCGACCTGCGCATTCTGTTCCTGACCGCCGCCAACCCCGGCGCCGGCACCACCACCAGCGCTGTGGCACTAGCCAGCCAACTGGCACAGATGAGCAGCGGCCAGGTGCTGCTGGTCGATGCCAGCCAGTCGGCGAACAACCTTACCCAGCAGATGAACCTCGGCAAGGAGCGCGGCCTGCGCGACCTGCTGTTCAACCCGGACAACCCGCCGCTGTTGCAGGACTGCGTGGTGCAGGTCTCGAGCCTGCCCTTTCATGTGCTGCCCAACGGCCGGCCGATCCGCACGCTGGAACACCTGACCGCCGAACGCCTGAGCCCGTTGCTCGACCAGTTGGGCAGCCAATATCGCTTCGTGGTGATCGACGGCGACGCGGTGTACTCCGCCGCCGACACCCTGGTCATCAGTACACAGGTTGACGGCGTGGTGTTTGTCGTCCGCGCCGAAGACACCCGCTGGGAAGTCGCCCAGGCCGCTGTGCAACGCCTGACTCAGGCCGGGGCGAAAGTGGTCGGCAGCGTGTTCAACCGGCGCAAGTACTACATGCCCAAATGGCTTTACAAAAACCTGTAAGCGAACGCAAAGGATGACGCCATGAACGCCAGAATGCTTGTCCTGCTGTTGCTGCCGCTTGCGGGCTGCTCCAGCAATTCCGACACCCAGAACATGCCGGTGAATATTCTCACCGCCTCCCCGGCCAACGCCCAGGCGACCGACATGCCGAAGATCGAGCAGACCCTGCGCCCGCAGGATGTGCTGGACGTGATCTTCCATATCAGCACCAGCGGCTCGGACGCTTACCGCGTGCAATCGGGCGACCAGATCGGCCTGAATTTCACCGCCGCCAGCCAGCTCAACGGCAATCAACTGGTGCTGCCCGACGGCACCATCGAGCTGCCGGGCGCCAACACCTCGGTGAAAATCGCCGGGTTGACCAGCGAAGAAGCGCGCCAGGAAATCCAACGCGTCTATCAGCGCAAACAGCTGTTCCAGCCCAACCGCAACCAGCTCACCGTGCAGATCATCAGCCCGCTGAGCAATGAGCAGAACCTGAAAAGCGCGCTGAACCACCCGGCCACCGGCATGAGCCGCGAGATCACCGTCGGCACTGACGGCTACGCGAGTTTTCCGGAAATCGGCGCCGTGCCGCTGCAAGGCATGACCGTCAATCAACTGGAATCCTTCCTCAACAAAAAGTACGCGCAACTGCCGGGCCGCATGACCGTGGACGTGCTGCTCAAGTCCACCGCGGGCAACGAGATCTATGTGCTGGGTGAAGTCGCACAACCGGGCTCGTATCCGATCCGCCGGCCGGTGTCGGTGCTCGAGGCGCTGACCCTGGCGCGCGGCACCAATGTCAAGGCGCGGCTGGATTCGGTGGTGATCATGCGGCGCAACGGCAATCAGGTGAAAGCCGTGCGCTACGACGTTGAAAAAGCCCTGTCCGGCGATGCCCCGCAAATCGCTTACCTGCAACCGGACGACATGCTCTACGTGCCAAAAACCAAACTGGCCAGCGCCGGCGAACTCGCCCGCCAACTGGCTGATGTGGTGCTGTTCCAGGGCGTCGGTTTCAGCTTCGGCTACCGCGTCGACAACAAAGACAGTGACAACTAACTCACAGGTGACCGACATGAACCCAAAGGAAAACTACCTGCATGAGTTCTTCAGGATTTTCTTCGCCAACAAGCAACTGGTGAAGCGCGTCTTCCTGACCTTTGCAGTCATCGCCCTGCTCCTGCCACTGCTGCTCAAACAGAGCTTCGACATCACCGCGCAGGTCATCGTGCAGTCGAAAAAACTCTCTCAGGGCGACGCCACTACGTCGCTCACGGTGGACAACGCGACCTTCATTCCACCGTCACTGGCGGACATGGAAACCGAGAGCAACATCCTTCGCTCGCCAGCGCTGATCCGCCAGACCATCAGCGAACTGCGCGACAACGGTGAATACAGCCCGCCACCTGGGGTGTTCGCCAAACTGCTCGGCGAACCGTTCAAGCGCTATGTCTCGACACCGCTGCGCGAGTACGTGATCAACCCGTTGCGCAACGGGCTCGGCATGGAAACCGATCCGGTGCGTGACACCACCCTCGACGCCCTGACCCAGCAAGCCGTCGACAGCCTGAAAATCGAAACCCTGCCCGGCTCCAACGTGATCTCGATCACCTACAGCTTCCCGGATCCGCGCCAAGGCACGACATTCGTCAGCGCCCTGCTGCAGAACTATCTGGTCAGCCGTCAGGCGTTGCAATCGATCGATTTGCCGCAGTCGTTCTACGAGACCAAAAAGCACCAGTACCAAGTGCGTCTCGATGGCCTGGAAGGTAACCGCCAAGCACTGCTGGAAAATGTTGGCGCGGCGGATCCGAAGGAAGAAATCACCTTCCGTCTCAATGCAATCAACACTGAAGAACAGGCGCTGAACCTGTATCAGGATCGCCTGCTGCAAAGCCAGCGTTGGCTCGAGTATCTGAAAACTGCGCTGGCCGCCGCCAGCAGCAGCAAGCTCAACGACTACACCTTTCCCTACACCTTCACCACCACCGTCGACAACGTGGCGTTCGAGGATCGGGAAATCAAACAGATGGGCGAGCAACTGACCAGCCAGGTCAGCCGTTACATGAACGATCTGGCGGTATTCCAGCCCGGCAGCGAGCCGATGCTGTTGACTCGCGAACAGATCGCCCGCACCCGTCAGCAGTTTCTCAAAGTGGTGAGCAACCGCATCCAGGAACGCACCGCCGACCTGGCCGTGGTCAAGCAGGTGATCGAGCAGAAAACCGCGCGCATCGCCGAGTTCAAGAGCCGCATCCGTGACCTGCAGCAGACTCAGAGCAAACTGCGTCAGATGGACACCGAGATCGATGCGCTGCACGCAGCGTTTTCGACCTATGCCCAGCGCTTCGCCGAAAGCAGCACCACGCGCTCGCTCAACGATGACCTGTCCAACGCCCGGGTGCTCAGCCCACCGTTCGAACCGACCGAGGCGGCGTTCCCGAAACCGCTGCTGATCATTCCGTTCGGGCTGTTCACCGGCCTGCTGCTGGCGATCGCCTTCGTCTACGTTCGTGAATTCTTCGATCACCGCTTCAAGCATCCGGCGCAAATCAGCCATGAGCTGGGCCTGCCAGTGCTGTTGGTGCTCAACGAAGAAACGTCGCAGCCGGGCAATCCGCACAAGAACTGGACCATGCCGAGCCTGGTTCACTGGGTGCGCAATTGAACGCGGTGTCCACCCCAATCGTCGCCCTGCCGATCATTCATTTGCTCAGCAGCGGCGGCTTCTACGGGGCCGAGCGGATGTTGCTGGATCATTGCCTGGCCACGCCGGGGCAGCACCAGGTGCTGTTCCTCGACGCACCGCCGGAACTGATCGCGCGCTTTCGTGAGGCTGGGGTGGAGGCCCGTGGTTGTGCCGGGCTGGGGGAGCTGTTGCGGCACTTGCGTCAGCGCCGGGGCGACAAGCCGTTGCTCAATACGCACAACTTCAAAGGGCTGCTGTTCGGCTGGGTCGGCGCCATGCTGTTGCGCCTGCCGCTGGTGATCACTCAACACGGCTTCACGCCGCGCAGCCGCAAACAGAAGTTCTACACCTGGCTGAGCCTGCAACTGTGCCGCACGGCGTCGGTGAAACGGGTGGTCTGCGTGGCGCAAAGCATCGCCACGCTGCACCTCAAGGCCAACGTCCGGGCGGAGAAGTTGCAGGTGATTCCCAACGGTTTGCCAGCAGCACCGGCGATGCAGCCGGTGGCAGATCGGCAACGCTGGCTGGCCGGTTACGTCGGTCGGTTGAGCAGCGAGAAAGGCCCGGACCTGTTCCTCGATGTGCTGATTGCCCTTTGTCACCAGCATCCGCAACTGGACGCGGTGATGCTCGGCGACGGCCCGGAACGCGAGGCCTTGCAAGCGCGCATCGATGCTGCCGGTTTGCAGCAGCGGATTCGCCTGCCGGGCTACCAGACGGCGATGCAAGGCTGGTGGCAGCAACTCGATGCGCTGGTGATCAGCTCGCGCACCGAGGGCACGCCGATGATTCTGCTCGAAGCGATGCAGGCCGGCGTGCCGGTGGTGGCGTTCGCGGTCGGCGGCATTCCCGATGTCTTGCAGGACCGCCACAACGGCCTGCTCGCCGCGCCGACGGACACCGCCGCCCTCGCCCGCCAGCTCGACACCTTGCTGGCCGAACCGAAGCTGGCGGCGCAGTTGCGCGACAACGCCAGACGCACCCAACAGGAGCGCTACGACCTCAAGGCTTTGGCCGAACGCTGGTCGCAGCTCTACATCCACACGGCACGGGAGACACGCGCATGATTTTCCCGCTCTCGATCGTCAGTCTGTTTGCTCTGGTCAGCTTGGGTTTGCTGGCCAGTCCCTGGCCTTATCTGGCTCCGGGAGCGGTGATTGGCCTGGTCGGTTTTACCGTCCTGTACCGCAAGCCGACCTGGGGCCTGCTCGGCATTGCCGCGCTGGTGCCGTTCGAAGGTTTCTTCAAGGACAGCTCGGTGTCGGGGAGCAAGTTGCTCGGCGCCTCGCTGGCGGTAATCGTGATGCTGCAACTGGCGCTGCATCAGATTCCGTCGCAACGCCTGCGCAGCAACCTCTGGCATTGCCTGATCGGCTTCATGGTTCTGTATTTTCTCAGCCTGCTCAATACCGACGACATGGGCATGTCGCTGGGGCACCTGCGCGAACTCAGCGTCGGCCTCGTACTTTTTGTCATCACCCTGTTGATCGGCCGCGAACTGAACCTCGACCTGTTCGCCCGCCTGGTGACCCTTGCCGTCACCGCAACCTGCGCCATGGCGATGTTCTCGGCGAAGTTTCAGGATCAGGGGCGCGCCGCCGGCCTGCTCGAAGACCCCAACGCCTTCGCCATGCTCATCGCCTTCGCCATTCCTCTCGGACTGCTGCTGGTGATCCGCAGCCCGAACCTGCTGCACCGCTTGTTCTGGGGCGCTTGCTGCCTGCTGTTGCTGGGTGGCATGACCAAGACCGAATCGCGGTCCGGGCTGGTGGTATTGGCGTTGAGCCTGCTCATCGGCATCTGGCACTACCGCGCGCAACTGACCCACATCCGTCCACGGCACCTGGGCTTCGTCATGCTCGGTGCGGCCATCGTGATCCCGCTGGCGATCTACGCCATGCCGGCCGGTTACATGGCGCGGATCCAGTCATTGAGCATCCTCAGCGCCGGCTCCAAGGCGCAGGACGAATCCCTCGGCCGGCGTGCTTCCTACATCGTCGTCGGCAGCCAGATGATCCGCGAGCACCCGGTGCTCGGCTCCGGCCCCGGCACCTTCCCGCTGCATTACGCGACCACCGGTTACGCCAAGGCGTTTTCCGCCAACCGCAAGATCGGCGACCTGTACCGCCGCGCTCACAACACCTATCTGGAAATCTTCAGCGAACTGGGCGTGCCCGCCGGGCTGTTCTTCGTCGGCATGCTCGGGCTCGGTCTGTACAACCTGATCCGCGCGCGGGCGGCGTGGATGCTGCGCGGTGATGGACATCGGGCAGACATGATGACCCACCTGGGGGTGAGCTTTCTGTCGCTGACCCTGTTCCTGATGTTCCTCAGCGCGCCGAACCAGAAATACGTGTGGATCATGCTGGCACTGACCAGCGTGCTGCGCGTCAAGGCCGAGCAGGCGCCACTGACTACGGAGACGCAGGCATGAAGCGGATCAGCATCGTCATTCCGATGTACAACGAGGCGCGGCACATTGGCCGTACCCTGCTCGCCGCCCAAAAAGCTGCACACGCGGCCAACGTCGAGTGCGAGCTGATCGTGGTCGACAACGGCTCGAGCGACCAGGGCCCGCACATTGCCCGGCAATTCGGCGCAACCGTGCTCAGTTTGCCGGGGCTGTTGATCGGCGCGCTGCGTAATCGCGGCACGGCGATCGCCAGTGGCGAATGGCTGGCGTTCATCGATGCCGACGTGGAAATGCCGGAAACCTGGTTGCAGCCGTTAATCGACATCGAAGCCAGTGGCCAGGCCGATGTGTTCGGCCTGGACCTGCACACCCCGGCCGAGGCGCCATGGTTCGCCACGGCCTGGCAGCGTCGCACTTCGCAGGCGTCGCACCGCGTCAGCCACAGCGTCGATTGGCTGCCCAGTTCCAATCTGCTGATGCGTCGCGAATGGTTCGACAAGGTCGGCGGTTTCAACGAGGCCCTGCGCACTGGCGAAGACAAGGAATTCACCCTGCGCTTGCACAAACAGGGCGCGTGCCTGCTGTCGGTCAACGACCTCGTCGCCCTGCACTGGGGTTATGAAATGAACTGGCGCGAATGGATGGGCAAAGAAATGTGGCGTCAGGGCAGCCACCTGCAACTGCTGCGCACCCATGGCATGAGTCTGCGCCTGCTGCGCTTCCCGATGCTGTCGCTGTTGGTCTGGCTCCTTGATTTCCTGGCAATTTCCGCGTTGTTCGACGGTTTTCCTCATCACGCGGCGGTAATGGTCGCGCTGACCGTGATTCCCGGTCTGATCCTCAGCGTTCGCCAGAGTCTCAAGCACCGTGATCCGCTTCTGACCCTGCAACTGTGGGGCCTGCACTGGCTGCGCCTGCACCTGGCCGGGGCCGCTTTCATCCTGAGTCTGTGTCAGTGGAACGCAAGGAGGCCTGCCCGTGGCTGAGTTCATTTTCTGGATGTGCCTGTTGCTGCCGGTCTACGCCTACGTCGGCTACCCGCTGTTGCTGACGATCCTCGCGCCGCTGTTTCCGGCGTGGCGACATACGCCGGCACCGCCGCTGCCCGTCAGCATCGTCATCGCTGCACACAACGAGGCGCGGCATATCGAGCACAAGTTGCGCACGCTGCTGGCCCAGGATTATCAACCGGCGACGTTGCAGATCATTCTTGCCAGCGACGGCTCTACCGATGACACCGTGGCCTGCGCGCACAAAGTGATTGATCCGCGCATCACCGTGCTCGACCTGCCGCGTCAGGGCAAAGCGGCCACGTTGAATGCCGGCGCGGCCCTGAGCACCGGCGACATTCTGGTGTTCACCGATGCCGATAACCAATGGTCGCGCGACACTCTCGGCCACTTGCTCGCGCCGCTGAGCGACCCGCAGGTCGGTGCCTGTGCGGGGCACATGGTGATCCCGGTCACCGGTGGCGGCTTGAGCGTCGGCGACAGCCTCTATCGGCATTACGAAGGCTGGTTGCGCCGGGTCGAGAACCGTACCGGCTGCATGGTCTCGGCCGACGGCGCCCTGCTCGCCCTGCGCCGCGAGTTGTTCCAGAACGTACCGGCCGAAGTCAACGACGACTTCTTTATCAGTACCTGCGCACCGGTGGCCGGCAAGCGCATCGTCTACGTGCCCGAAGCGCAGGTTATCGACCATGGCGTCGACGAGGCGGACAAACAGTTTCGCCGCCGGCAGCGCGTCACCGTCGGCGGCCTGCAAAGCCTGGCTCAGCGCCGCGAGCTGCTCAATCCGCTCAAGCATGGCCTGTATTCCCTGGCGTTGATCAGCCACAAGCTGATCCGCCGCCTCGCGCCGGTGCTGCTTCTGCCATTGCTGCTGAGCAATTGCTGGCTGTGGGACGAGCACGGCTTCTATCGCCTGAGCCTGGTCGCGCAATTGTTCGGCTACAGCGTGGCGATTGCCGGGCTGCTGGATGGGCAACACCGCTTGCCGAAACCGTTCCGCCTCGCCGCGTTTCTGCTGGTCACCCTCGCCGGGATGAGTCTTGGCCTGTGGCAGTTCCTGCGCGGCCAGCGGTATGCCCAGTGGAATCCGGAACAGAACCGTTAAGAGGACCGAAGCCATGGCGATCAAACAACTGATAAAAAGCACCAGTGGCTGGCTCTATCTCAACTCGCCCGTGGGTCGTCAGCAGTTGCAAGGCGCGGGGGTGATTCTGATGCTGCACCGCGTGCTGTCCAACGACCGCGCCGCCGACCTGCCGCACCGCAATGAACTGTGCGTCGGACCGAAAGCGTTCGAGCACTTGCTGGTGTGGCTGCGCAAGCATTTCGACTGCGTGCCGCTGATGGAAATTCTCCAGCCCAACGCCCTGCGCAGCGAGCGCCCACGGGTGGCGCTGACTTTCGACGATGGCTGGCGTGACAACGCCGTCAACGCCTTCGCGCTGCTGCAAAAACATCAAGTGCCGGCGAGCATTTTCCTCTCTACCGATTTCATCGGCAGTCGCCAACGGTTCTGGTGGGAAAGCCTCGGCGAAACCCTCTGGGGCAGCCACGGTGAAAAGGCACGCATGCACCTGATCGAATGCCTGCATGCGCACAAACATCCGCTGCCAGTGCTGCTCGATGACATTGATGTCGAGCGCCGCAGTCTGGCGTTGCTGCATTACCTGCAAGGGCTGAAAAGCCTGGCCCCGCAGGAACTGGAACAGCTCACCGACGAATGCCCGAAGGACTCGCTGCCACAGGCACTGGACTGGCATCAGGTGCGTGCGATGGAAGCTTCCGGGCTGGTGCGGTTCGGCCCGCACGGCGCCAGCCACGCGATCCTCACCGGCCTCGACGATGTACGCCTGAGCGAAGAAATCCGCCGCAGCCGCGAGGCCTTGAACAACGGCTGCAACCGACCTCTACCGGTGTATTGCTACCCCAACGGCGACAACGATGAGCGCGTGCGCCAGCAGGTCGCTGATCACGATTATCCGTTTGCGCTGGGCACCGCCACCGGGATTTATCGCGGCGACGGCGACCCGCTGGACCTGCCGCGTTTTGGCGTCAGCCAGCGCACCGCGCGCCATCCGCAATTGCTGTCGTGGCGGATCTACCGGGGAGCGCGGCCATGAGCCGAGGCAACTACCTCAAGCACCTGGCGCTGAGCATGGGCACCAAACTGGCGATGATCGCCCTGCGTTTGCTGCGCAACGTGTTGCTTGCGCGGATTCTCGGGCCCAGCGAGCGCGGCTTGTTCGCCCTGCTCAGCACTTTGCCGGACCTGATCAGCGCCGCCACCAGCGGCGGATTGAATTCGGCGGTCGGTTATCAGGCGGCGAAGCAGCGGCCGATGGGTTTGCTGTTGAGCCAGGTGCTGGTGTTCGGTTGCCTATTGGCCGGTTTGCTGACGTTGCTGGTGGTCGCGCTGGTGCGCGAATTCGGCGCGCAATTGGACGTGACCATGCAACTGGGCCTGCTCGCCTGGCTGTTGCTGCTGGCGGTGCCGTTGACCGTGTTGAAAAGCGGCCTGCTGACGCTGCACAACGCCTCGGGTGGCGTGGTCGCGTTCAACGTCTTGCGCCTGATCGAATCGCTGGCGCCGCTGTTGCTGTTCGTCGCGCTGTTCTGGATGTGGCAGAGCGCAGCGCTGGAGGCGGCGCTGATCAGTTGGCTGGCCGGAATCAGTCTGGTGGTGCTCGCCGGTTGGGTCTGGCTGAAGCGGGCGCAACCGTTGCAGCTGCAATGGGATCGCGCCAGCCAGAACGAACTGCTGCGCTACAGCGCACGCAGCCATCCCGATCTGTTGTTCCAGCAAGTGATTCTGCGCTCCGATTACCTGTTCATCGGCGCCCTGCTCGGCAGCACCGCGCTGGGCCATTACGCGATGGCCAGCGCTGCTGCCGAATTGCTGCTGATCGTTCCCGAAGCGGTGACCACACCGCTGATGAAACGCCTGCTGCAACAGGATGAAGGCATGGACAAGGTCACTCCGCTGGCGCTGCGCCTGACCGCGACGGTAATGCTCGGCGCCTGCCTGAGCATGGCCGTGATCGGCGAATGGTTGATCGTCACTCTGTTTGGCGCTGCTTACCAACCGGCATATCCGGCGCTGCTGGCGTTGCTGCCGGGCCTGCTGGGTCTGTGTTACGCGAGCATTCTGCGCCTGGACTTGCTGGGCAAGAATCGCCCCGGCACGGTGTCGTTGTTGATGGGGTTGGGGGCGCTGCTCAATCTGGCGTTGAATCTGGTGCTGATTCCGGCCTACGGCATTGTTGGCGCCGCTGCCGCCTCATCGATCGCCTATCTGGCAGTCACCGTGGCCATGCTCGTGCTGTATTGCCGTTTGAGCGGCGTGCCGTTCTGGCAAACCCTGATCATCCTGCCCCGCGACGTGCTGCCGATGTGGTCGATGCTGCAGAGGAAGCCGGCATGAAAGGCTGGTACCTGCTGTTCGGTCTCGGCTTGTCGCTGGACGCTTTGGCGGCGTCGATGCGCTGGGGCGAGATTCGGGACGGCAGTCTGTTCCTGCAAACCGATCAGCCCGACAGCGTGACCGTGCGCTGGACCCCGGCGTGGCAAGCGGATGCCAACGAAGAGCAGTTGTACCTGCTCGACGGTCGCGGCAAATTGCTCGGCGAACGCTTGATCAAGGCCAGCGAAACCCGTGGCAGTCAGAGCTGGCCGCTGCTGCCCGGCGCGGCGAGTTATCGGCTGGAAATTCCTGGCTACAGCTTCCGCCACTACCGCATCGAACACGATGCGCGCACCGTCGCCCTGTTTGCCCCGGCCAAAGTGCACTTCAGTGCCGAAAGCAAAAATGGTGACGTGCTGTATTTCAAAGTCGCGGCCGGTGAGCACGCGGTGCTCGCCGGCAAATTCCATGGCGGCGTCACCGTACTGCAGGCGCAGCGGGTCGGCGACCACCAGGCGCTGTCCCTCGCATTGAAACCCTATCGAGCCTATTGGCAGTTCGATCAGGTGGCGTTGCCGGTCAGCCAGCGCGAGCAAGTCTGGCGTCTGAAGCTGCAAGGCAGCGGCAAAGCGGCGTTCTGGCTCGATGGCACGGCCAATCTGTTTGCGCAGAATCCGCAGCAACTGCAACCGCTGCGTGAAGAGGTCGGAGATGTGCGGCTGGTGCTGCATGACAAAGTTCTTGGGCGCACGCCGGATCTGGGCATTGCTCTGCCCTACGTGATGCCGCCCGCAGCCAGCCATGCGCTGCTCGATGCGCTGAAACCGACGGCGGCGAGCTATTACAGTTTCGTCGACGTCACGGCGCAGAATCCGCAGTTCGAAGACGCGTTTCGCCGGGTCTATCAGCAACGCTTCGGCATCCGCAACGACATCACCCTGCTGGCCGGCAGTCAGCGTCAGGCCGATCTGCGCGCCGACGTGCAGAGCAACAGCGGCCTCGACGCCTGGCTGGCGAGCACCCGCGCCCTCGGCGGCAACGGCACGCATTACATCGGCTTTGCCGACGAGCCCAATCTCAACTACTCCAGCTATGAGCAATATCAGGCGATTTTCGCCAGCATGGCCCGTCAGGTGCGCAGCGACCCGGCGAACGCCCGCGCCGGTGTACGCATCGCCATGCCGGCCAGTTCGCGACTGATCAACGGCCCGTTCGCCGATAACGCGGCGGACAAGCGCGGGATCGATTGGGCGCGGCGCCTGCTCAGCGAGTCGGCCGATCAGGTCGATGCAATGGCCTGGCATGAATGGATGATTCGCGATCTGCTCGCCACCCGCGTCTACCGCGACAGCGTGCGCCGCGCCGCCGAACTGGTCGGCCTCGACGCCAATGGTCAGCCGCGCAAGGCCTTGCTCCTCGATCAGACCAACCTGTCGAGCGGCTCCAGCCTCAGCCCCTACGATCAGGAAACCCACTACACCTCGCTGTGGTGGGCGTCGGTGGTGATCAACGCCTCGCAGGACGGTTTGCTGAGCATGCTCAACTGGTTTCAGGCCGCCGATGAGCCGCAATACCCCAAAGGCATGTTGCGCATATTGGGCGAGGATCGCTTCGAGCTGAAACCGGTCGGTCTGGCCCAGCAATTCATCGCCCGCCACTGGCTGCGCCAAGTGCTGCAACTGGACAACGACGCTTTCGAGGTGGATGTGCTGGCGATGGCCGGCGAAGAGCAGCGCGCGTTGCTTGGGGTGAACAAAGGCACGCGCCTGCAACGCGTCGATCTGAGCGGCGCTCGCTGCCCGCTCAACCATGGCGCGCTGCGTTACTTCGGCGCCGACAATCACAGCCGCGACGCACCATTTGCCTGCGACAACGGGCGCGTGCGTTTCGAATTGCCAGGGCAAACCCTGTTTGCCCTGCGCTGGAGCGCTTCATGAGCCGCCCTTTGATGCTCTGCCGCGCGGTCTTGATGCCGCGCATGGCACCCTCATCAGGAGAAGAGACCATGGATGTTTTGCAAAAACTCAGCGGACATATTCGTCGTAAAGGCCTGCGAGCGACCTTGGGCAAGATCCGCAAACTGTACCTGTATTCCCATCAGCAGCTGCTGTGGATGGAGCGCGACCTGGTCAGCCCGGTGCCGCCGCACCGCCTCAAACCCTATCCGCCACTGCGCGTGGTCAGGATCACTGCGGACAACGCCAGCGCGTTCGCGCGTTACTTTGGCGACCGTGTCGGCACGATGGCCGAACTGGCCAAAGAGGGCCACACCGGGCACATGCATGTCGACGAGCAAGGCGATGCCGTGGCGTTTATCTGGGGCACCCCGCGCGATTACTTCGACCGGCATTACTACGGCTGCCGGTTCCCGGTGAAACCCGGTGAGTTCTTCGAATTCGGCGGCGAACTGGCCCGGGCGTACTGGGGGACGGAGCTGTCGGTGGACCTGCAATTGCGCCTGTGGGAAGCCATGGCCGCCCAGGGCTGCCGCAAAGTGGTCGATGTCTGTGAGTCGACCAACATACCGGCGCTCAAGCTGCACCTGCGCATGAGCTATACCGAACAACAGCGGATCATGAATATCTACACGCTGTTCGGTCGCTGGCGCTTCTTTCGCGAAACCCGCTACAGCGGTTCGCGCCTGGCGGCGCTGGGTAAAACTTCCCGTCCACCTGTCAACGCAACGGCGGCCTGAACCTATGGTGATGCGATTCGAATGGCGCACGTCGCTGTGCGCCGCCGACTTCCCGGCAACCGCGTATGAAACGCTGCGCCTGGGCGTGACCGACCATACGCCGTTCAACAATCTCGGTTGGTTGTGCGCGGCGGAACAGGCCCTGCGCGAGGATCAGCGCCTGCACATTCTGCTCGGTTGGGAAGCGGCAGAATTGCGTCTGTGCCTGCCGCTGGTGGCCAGCCGCGAGCGCTTCGCCGGCGTGCCGTTTCGGGTCTTGCATCACTTGGGTTATCCGCTGGCCGATCGTCTGGCTTTGCTGTCGCTGCTCGGCGGCGAGGACATGCGCGAGGCGCTGGTGCTGATTCGCCAGCGCCTGCCGCATGCGCTGTTGCAACTCAATGAGCTGTCGGAACCGGCGGGTGAAGAAAGTACCATCACCGCATGGATGGCGCGCAGCTCCACGGCCGAACGACGCCTGAGTTGCCGGGTGCCGGTGCATTTGATCAGCGAAGCCGACCATCAGGAAGTCTCCGGCGACCCGCGCTACAAACTGCGTCGTGCACGCAAACGGATTGCCGCGTGCGGTGCGCAGATCCGCCGGATCACTCCAGATGCGCTGAGCATGGCTGCCTTGTTGCAGACCATCAGCGAAGTCGAAGCGGTGAGCTGGAAAGGCGATGAAGGCGTCGGGATTTTCGCCACGCCGCGCAGTCGCCAATGGATCGAACGCGCCTTCACCGCCCTCGCCGGCCAAGGCTTGGTACGCGTGGTGATGCTTGAGCTGAACGGCCGTTGCATCAGCTATCGCCTGGGCCTGCTCGAACAGGGCCGGCTCTACGATTACAACCTCGCATTCCTGCCGCAATACGCCGACCTGGGCAGTGGCCGGGTGTTACTGGAGGAATGGATTCGCTGGGGCCTGGATGAACACTGGCGCTGGATAGATGGCTCGCGGGTCAGCCTGGAAAACTCCAGCCATCAACTGCACGAACGCATGACCGGGCAACTGGAACACTGGCGCTGGAGTTTCTATTCGTGGCGCCCAAGTGGGCTGGCATTGGGTCTGGCACTGCGCATCTGGTACCGCTGCAAGCCCGCCGTACAACAATGGCGTGCCAGGCGCGCAAACAAAAAACCTGCAGCGCTGGTGCAACCTGTCGCAATCACTCCGGAGGGCGGCCATGCCTCGCCAAGTCATAGTCAACGCTGATGACTTCGGTCTCAGCGCCAATGAAAACGCGGTCATTTTTGCTGCCTTTCAGGCCGGCCTGATCAGCTCGGCCACGGCCATGGCCAACATGCCGGCGTTCGAAGCTGCCTGCGCCATGGCTCGGCATCCGGCGCTGCAAGGGCGGATCGGCCTGCACTTCAACCTGACCTATGGGCGCCCATTGAGCCAGGCGATCCTGGGGCGGCAAACTTTCTGCGATGGCAACGGCGTGTTCGACCTCAACCTGCCCCGCCACAGCCTGTGGCTGGGTCGCGCAGACCGGGACGCGGTGCGCGCCGAATTGCAGGCGCAATGGCAACGCTGCGTCGATCACGGCATGCGTCCGAGCCATATCGACTCGCACCAGCACGTCCACAACATCTGGCCGATCGGCGAAGTCGTCGCGAAGTTTGCCGCCGAGCAAGGCGTACCGATCCGGCTGGCGCGCAACCTTGGGCACAACCTCACGCTGCCCAAGCGCATATTCAAAGGTTTGCTTAATGGCCGTCTGCAGAATCTGGCACGGCTCACCGCCGATTACGTCTGCACCCCGGTGGATCTGCGCAACGCGAGCGTCCCCAGCGACGGCGTGCTGGAAATCGTTGCCCACCCGACCCGCCTCGGCGTCGATTTCGGCGATGCCTATCTCGACTCCGGCGAGTCTTTGAGCGAGGTCCTCGAACAGGGTTTGAGAGGCGTTGCGCGAGTCTCGTATGCCGACCTCAATCGAGAAGAAACGCAGGGCGCCACGGCGCTCGAATGAATCACCGCTGTAACGACACTCACCACAACATCCGGGCCAAGACCCTGGAGGGGCATCATGAGCATCATCACCAAAGTGCAAGATCGCATCAGACAGAAAGGCCTGGGCCGCACCGTCGGTACGTTGTGGAAACGCTACGTGTTCTTCCACTGGGAACTGCTGTGGATGGAGCGCGACCTGGTCAGCCCGGTGCCACCGCACAAACTGCGCCCATATGAAGGCCTGCGCAAAGTCGACATCACCGCGCAGAATGCCGTGGCGTTCAGCAAACACTTCGGCGACCGCGTCGGCACCATGGCCGAACTGGCTGCCGAGGGCCACACCGGGCACATGTACCTGGACGCCGATGGCCACGCCGTGGGCTTTATCTGGGGCAGCATTCGCGACTATCACGACCGCCACTATTACGGCTGCACCTTCCCGGTCAAACCCGGTGAGTTTTTCGAATTCGGCGGCGAGATGACCCGAGCCTACTTCGGCAGCAGCCTGTCGGTGGACGTACAGGTTGCGCTCTGGCAAGCGATGGCGGCGCAAGGTTGCAACAAGGTGGTCGATGTCTGCGAAACCCACAACATCCCGGCGCTGAAACTGCATATCCGCATGGGCTATCAGGAACAAGGCCGGGTGACCCACGTTTATTGCCTGTTCGGCCGCTGGAAATTCTTCCGCGAAACCCTCTACGAAGGATCACGCCTGGACCCGCTGCGCAAACCGGGCCGGCCGGTGGTGAGTGCAGCGGCGCAGGCTTGATCCGGCCTTGTGAAATGTGGCGGTCGCAAGGCCGCCATCGCGAGCAGGCTCGCTCCCACACTGGAATGCGTTTCCCTGTGGGAGCGAGCCTGCTCGCGAAGAGGCCAGTAGCTGCACCCGCAGCTCTCACAAGCGATTGGCTGGTTGCCTACAAACTGTGACGACACTTCCAACATCCAGTAAAGACTTGGCCGACTGTTTTTCCGTATCCACTTGGATACAGTCGAGCAATGACTTATCTTATCCAGCAAACCGCAATATTCCAGGCTTGGCACCGTTCGATTAGAGACTTGCGCGCCAAAGTGGCTATCGCCCGGCGTATTGATCGGGCGTCAACAGGCAATCTCGGCGACGCCAAATCGGTGGGCGATGGAGTCTCTGAGATGCGTCTGGATGTTGGCGCGGGCTACCGGGTGTATTTCACAATCCGCAATGGCGCAGTAATCATTCTGCTGGCCGGAGGCGACAAATCCTCACAAAGCGCAGACATCCGACGCGCACAAAAAATGGCAAAGGAGGTTTAACCATGAGCCAGACTTTGACGAATTTCGACATGGTCGCGCTGCTCGACAGTGATGAAGCCATCAGTGAGTACCTGTCACAGGTGCTTGCAGACGGAGACAGCGAAGAATTCCTTCGCGCAATCGGCTACGTGTTAAAGGCGCGAGGAATGACGCAGATCGCCAAGGATTCAGGCATGGGTCGTGAAAGTTTGTACAAAGCTTTTGCTCCCGGAGCGAAGCCGCGCTTTGACACAGTGTTGAAGGTGATTCATGCGCTGGGCATTGATCTTTATGCGCAGCCGGGGCACGCAGTCAATCACGCCGTTCCCTGAATTTTCTGGCGGTCACAAGGCCGCCATCGCGAGCAGGCTCGCTCCCACATTGGGATGCGTTTCCCTGTGGGAGCGAGCTTGCTCGCGAAGAGGCCTGTCATCGCAAAAAAGGTTCTCAGGCCTTGCTCGCCACCAGGCTAAAGCACATCGGCATCTGCGCCTGCTGGTTCAGGTAGCAGTCATACACCTCTTCCCGATTCGAATGCGCATACTCCTGAAAATCCGAAATGCTCAGCCCCGCTCCAATGGCGCCGCTGAAAATCGCGCCCAGCGTATGCACGAACCAGTACGACTTCGCCGCCGGCTGCTCGACTTTACCTACGTAAACGATCGGTTCTTCCTGCACAAACGGCTCGGCACGGAAGTACGAACTGGCGAGGCGGTAGGGATCTTCAGCCTGCGGATCAACCATCTCCAGAAACGGATGGGTTTCGTAGATCACCAGTTTGCCGCCCGTCTTCAGCACCTGCGCGACATGACGGAAGAATTCGCCGATGTCAGGCATCCAGTTGAGTACGCCAATGGTGATCAGGGCAACATCGAAGCGGTTATGCAGCGATGCGGGCAGATGGTGGATGTCGCTCTCGACGAATTCGGCAGTGTGCGGCGAGCGGCTGTTTAGCTCGCGGGCCTGTGCGAGAAAGGCTGCGGATTGATCCACGCCGACCACGCTGCGCGCACCCAGCGCAAACAGCGACAGGCTCTCGCGACCGTTATTGCAGCCCAGTTGAATCACGTCTTTGCCGTCGACGTCCAGCAAGCCGCGCAAGGTGTCATCAAGGCAGCAAAACTCCGCCTGCACGACGTCGCTGAGCAATGCCTGCCAGTCCGGTGAGTCCTGATGATGGCGGGCGGAATCGTTCCACGCCTGTCGATTGCTCTCGACGGCGGTTTTGGGGTTGGGCACTTCCATGTCGCACTCCGGATGAGGCTCGTGATTGAGCGGATCCAAGTCTAGATCAGCCTGATCACTTCGGTTGTTGCAAACGTGTAAGGCAACCCGCGCCAGGGTTGCAGCAGGCTGCGATCTGAAGATGTTGAAAAGCAGGATCAACAGATCGCAGCCTTCGGCAGCTCCTGCGTGAATTTCGTCCGAGGCAGCTATAGTTAACAGCCTTGGGGAAAAACGCATTCGCAGGTGCCGCCATGCTAAAGCTCGATCGGCTGCTGTTGACTGGTTGTCTGCTCGCTGCCACTGAGGCGCAAGCGCTGGACAGCAATTTCAGTTATTACGGGCCCAACCAGCCCTTCGCCCACCCTGCTCCGTACTCGCTGAGCGCTACGCCGCCCAGACCTTACGAGGACACCGCGCCCGCAGACTTCATCGTGCTGCCGGGAGGCCAGGAGTTTACCGATTCACAATTGCCGACCGTGGCGGATGCGACGGTGCGGGTGTTTATCCGCACCTACGATGCCGAGCGCGGGATTTACGTGAATGACGAAGTGCTGGATCCGAGTTGCGTGCTGGAATGTCTGAGCCGGCAGCAACATTGAGGCCACACCTCTTGCAGACATCAGGCGCTGCGTCCGCTTTACCACGGCCGCTTGTCCGGACGGGCCAGGCCGAGTTTTTCAATGCGGTAACGCAGCATGTCGCGGCTCAGGCCCAGCAGGCGTGCGGACTTGGTCACGTTCCAGTCGGTTTTGTCGAGCATCTTGCGCACCATGTCGCGCTCGACTTCCGGCAGGTTCATCGACTCGGTATTGCTCGCCGGGCGCGGTTCGTAATGCAACGGCGCCTCATGCACATGCAACGGCGGCTCATCGACCAGGCTCATGCACACGTTCAACTGATGCGCGGCGATGGTATCGCTGGGTGCCAGCAGCACGGTTTGCTCAAGCATATTGCGCAGTTCCCGCACGTTGCCGGGCCAGGTGTAGCTCAACAACAATTCCTCGGCCTGCTGACTGAAATGCAGATTCGGTTTGCCATACCGCTTGCCATGGCTGGCGAGGAAATGCCTGGCCAACAACAGGATGTCTTCACCACGGGCGTACAGGCGCGGGACCTTGATCGAGATGATGCGCAAACGGAAAAACAGATCGCGCCGGAACTTGCCCTGCTGAACCATTTGTTCCAGATTGCAGTTGGTGGCGCTGATCACCCGCAGATTGACCTTGCGCTCTTTCACCGAGCCCACACGGCGAATCGTCCGGTCTTCGAGCAGTTTGAGAATCTTCGCCTGCAGCAATAAATCCATTTCGCCGATTTCATCGAGAAACAGCGTGCCGCCATCGGCCGCTTCGACCAGCCCGACCCGACGATCCTTGGCGTCAGTGAAGGCGCCCTTCTCATGCCCGAACAATTCCGACTCGACCAGATTCGACGGGATCGATGCGCAGTTGAATTCAATGAACGGCCCCTTGCTGCGCGGGCCATCAAAGTGCAGCGCCCGGGCCACCAGTTCCTTGCCGGTGCCGGTCTCGCCTTCGACCAGAACCGGCGGCAGATCGGTGTTGGCCATGCGCCGCTCGGCGTCGAGCAACTGTTCGATGGTGTGTTTCAGATACTGCATCGGCGACGAATCGCCGATCAGCGCCTGCACCCCGGATTTCTGCGCCTCGCGTTCCTGATAGAACGACAGCGTGCGTTCCAGCCGCTCGGTGGCCAGGGCTTTGTCGAGGAGCAATTTGAGTTCCTGCAGTGCGACCGGTTTGGTGACGTAATGAAAAGCGCCCTCCTTCATCGCCACTACGGCGTCTTCGACGTTGCCGTAACCGGTCATCATGATCACTTTCAGATCCGGTGCGCTGATGCGCAGCTTCTGGATCAGTTCGTGACCGCTCATGCCCGGCAACGAGTTATCGGTCAGGACGATGTCCGGCATGAAGCTGCCCAGTTGTTCCAGCGCGTCTTCGGCCGTATGGCAGACAGTCACCTCGAAGTCCTTGCGCTCCAGGTAGGTCTGAATATTCTCGGCCAGCAGTTCGTCATCCTCGACCAGCAGAATGCTGTGTTCCATATTCCCCTCCCGATGCCACTTTGAAGTTGAGACTGACGCGGGTTCCCTCCTGCTCGCGACTGGTCAGGACGACCGAGCCCTGGAAACGCTCCATGATGCGTTTGACCAACGCCAGGCCAACCCCGAGGCCGCCCTGTTTGGTGGTGAAAAATGGTTTGAACACCGACAACTGCTGCTGTGCGCTCATGCCCTTGCCAGTGTCGCTGAGGGTCATGCGCACGCTGTCGGGTTGCGGCGTTTCGAATTCGATGCTGAGCACCCCGCCCTTGGGCATGGCTTCGAGGGCGTTGGCAAAAAGACTGTTGAGAATCTGCGTGAGTAGCACCTGCTGGCTGACGATCGCCGGACAGTGCTGCCGGCTGAATCGCACCTCGACGTTGCTGCGTTTGATCAACGCATCGAACGCGCCAATCGTATCCTCGACCGCCATCACCAGATCCACCGCTTCGCCGTCGTCACACATCGGCCGCAGCGACACCAGCAATTCGCGGACCCAGCGCGACATACGGTCGACCTGACTGATGATGTCGCCGATGTTGCGCTGCGCCGCAGGGCTGGCGATGTCCTGGGCCAGTTCGGCGCTGGAGCGGATAGTCGCCAGTGGGTTGCGCAGGCTGTGCGCGACCGCCGAGGACATCTCGCCCAGGGCGACAAAGGTTTCGTTGCTGACCAGCTGTTGCTGTTGGCTCTGCAGCAGCTTCGCCGCCCGTCGCACAATCCAGAACAAAGCGAGAAAAATCGCTGCGCCACCGAAAAACGTGGCGGCCCAGATCGAGGCGAAACCGCGATCGATGCGATCGACCAGATCCGACGGTTCCTTGTACACCTCGACCATGGCGATGACTTTGCTTTTGTCGGCATTGAACATCGGGATGTAGTTTTCAATGAACAGGTATTTCGGCTCACGCAGCAGGCGCTGTTCCGGGCGCTCCTCGTCAATCTTGTGATAGCTCGAGGAGACCGGCACTTTCATTTCGAACGACTCGTCGAGTTCATCGTCATCCTCAATGTGCACGCCGATCAGCTCCGCATTGGTCGACCAGATCACCGTGCGATCGAGCGCGTAGACGGTAACGAGAAGGATGTCCGGCAGATGCTCGACATGATCGAGAAATTCAGTGCGGGCCGAGACATGTGCAGCCGGATCGACATCGGGATAGTGGTTGTCCTGACGGGGATCGAGCATCTCGCCCATGGTCCGCGCAGGAGTGATATTGGCGTGGCGCATTTCCGCCTCACCGATGGCCTGGATGAATTGCGCGGTCAGCAACGCGTCGCGCTCGACACTCTCGGTCACCACAAACCGCGTGGAGATATAGCCCAGGCCCAGCGCGACCGCAGCGATGATGGAAAAACTCGCGAGCGAAAACCAGCGCAGCAGATTGAACTGTTCGCGCCAGCCCTTGACGGTCGTTGCAGGCGCCTTTCGTGCTTCCAGTCGCTGCATGGGAATGCCCCGGGAGATTATCGCGAGTCGCTGACAACCATCAGTGTAGGTGGCTCTGACCGCGACACACGGCTCAGTGATTGTATTTTGCCGCTATTGCATACGACTGACGGCTGCGGCTCCAGCGCCAGCCGTCACAGCGTTGACGGACGGCTGCTGGCGCTCGGTTTCATCCGCAAGAAATTCAATGATCGATTGCACGGCCGATTCGTCGAGGCGCAGGTTGGGCATCGGGATTCGCTCGAATTGTTCGTAGAGTTGCAGGGCAATCGGATCTTTTTCAGCGAGCAGGCGATCCGGCTCGCGGATCCAGCGGTTGAGCCACTGCGGATCACGCTGGCGGGTCACACCCATCAGGTCCGGACCGATGCTGCGCATGCCAATGCCCTGGCCATCCATCGGCCCGAGGCTGTGACACGAGGCGCAGCGTGTGCGAAACAATTCTTCGCCACTGCTTGGCGGTCGAATATCCGGAGCGTTGACGTAGCTTTGCTCGGTACTCGGCTGTTTCCAGTTCTGCAGGGTGTTGGCCAGTTGATCGGCGAGGATCCATGGGTTTTCGAACGGCGAAGCCTTCATCCAGCGCCCGGTGCTCTGGTTGCCGACAATCAGGCTGAGGTTGTGATCCTTGCTGCGGCCGTTGTCGACGCCATCGATAAACAGGCCAAGCGTCTTGCGCAGCTCGGTGACGTCTGCCAATTCGCCAGTGAGAAACTTCCAGCCGGGGCCGACCTTGAAGCGTTGCGCGTAAGCCTTGAGCACATCGGGCGTATCGCTGAGAGGGTCGATGCTGATCGAATAGAAGAAGATGTCCTGGCCGACCCGATCACCGAGCAGCTTCTGTACCTGACGCAGGCGCGCGGTTTCCAGCGGGCAGGAATCGCTGCAGGAGGTGAAGATGAAATTGATCACCACCACTTTGTCTTTGATCAGGTCATCAAAAAACCGTAGCTGCCGACCATCCTGATCGGTCAGCAACGTGTCGGGAAAATAATCGCTGCCCCACGGTGTGGCGGTTTCGCTGGCCATTGTCGCCGCGCCGGAGCTGGCCTGGTGCGCCAGCAGCACGCGGCTGCCGAGCACGCAGGCCACCAGGATCAGCACCAGGTGCATGCCCAGCGCCCGGGAGCGCGGAGTATGCCAAGTCCGGTAAGCGTGCCGGCGGTTCATGGCTTGACCACCACTTGCGGTCCCATGCCATCGCCATTGCGGAAGGTCGGCAGCGCGGCGGAATTGACGTAACGCACGCCATCCCAGCTCGGCAGCGGTGTCGGCATCAGCTGCAACTGCCCGGGTTTCTCCAGGTCCCAGCGCAGCAACATCGAATTGTCCTCATGCTGGGTGTTGTGACAATGCTCCATGTAAGTGCCGGCAAACTCGCGGAAGTTGATCGCCATTTCCACACTGTCCAGACCATCACGTTCCGAACCGATGCGATAGACATCCTTGCGCGCCCATTTTTCCCACTCTGGCGGCGCCTTGCCGCCGCGACTGAGGATGATCCCCTCTTCGAAATGCACGTGCACCGGATGGCTCCAGCCCGTGCCGCCGGCCTTGATGTTCCACACCTCCAGGGTGCCGAATCCGGTGACGCCAGCATCGGTAGGGCCGCTGGAGAGCTGGGTCGAGGCATTCAGCCGACGCGGATCCATGTGGAAGCCGAAGCCGCCATCCGTCTTGACCGTCCACGGTGCCTGATCGGTGCCGTCGGATCGGCCGAAAGTGAAGGTGCGATGCCGGGCGTTGGCCAGCAGCGCTTTGTCGGCAGTATTGTCACGGTGAATTTTCAGCGGAATCATCACCAGCCCTTCGGCCTTGCCCGGTTTGGCCGGTTCATAGGCTGCCGGGTTCATCGCCAGATCCTGACCGGTATAAGCCTTGACGTTGAGCTGCAGAACCTTGCCCACCGCCGGATCGCCCCGATCCCATTGCGGGCCTTTACTGGTCTGTTTGATCACCGCCAGATATTTCTCGGAAAGGATGTCGGCCAGTGGAATGACGTCTTTCGGTCCCTTGCCGTCGTCATGAGCCTGCATATTGACGAAGAACAGCTTATCGCCCGGCTTGATGCCGTTTTTTGAAAAGTTGACGATGATATCGAAGCGCTCGGCGATACCCTGGGTCGGCAGAATCGCGTTGTGATTCTGCTTATCGCCGTCGGCGTCGAGGTCCATGCTGCCGTCGAACGGCACGCTGTGTTCCATGATGTTGCCGTCATTGGCAATCATGTGGAACGGCACGCGGCTATACGACACGCCGCCATTTTTCGGCCCCGCAAACTCGCCGCCACTGCCTTTGATTTCTCGCACCAGCGCCAGTTTGAAGTAGCGCGACACCGAACCGTTGAGCATGCGCAAGCGATAACTGCGCGCACGCACGTCGAGGCTTGGTTTCCATTGCCAGTTGACCAACACCTGATCGCCGAGGAAGCCATCGGTGTTGAACGGGTTGAACCACAACTGGCCTTCCTGATCCCACGCCTTGTCGGCGAAAACCAGGTTGACGTCGTAGTCGCGGTTGCCCCACGGCAAGGCGCTGCCGCTGGGCAGACGCAGATTGACGCCATCGTTCACCGACTCGTTACCGCGATCCAGGGCGCTGTAGTAGTTCATCATCGCCGCGTTGCCCTTGTAGACGTTTTGCGCGGTGAAATCGAGCATGTGGTCGTGGAACCAGTGGGTGCTCATGGTTTCACGCCAGTCGCCACGGATCTTGATGGTGCCGTTGTCACAGGTCTTTTTCGCCGGGGTGAGGTCGTTGACCCACAGGGTTTCCCCCGGCGCGCAGGGGAACGCCGCGCGCGGATCTTCAGCCTTGGTATTGATGCTGTCGTAGCCGGCGAGCTGGATCGGCCAGCGATAGTCGTAGAACTGCCCCGGAAAGAAGAACGCATTGGCATAGCCGTCGCTCTCCGCCGGCGCGTGGCCGTTGTGTTCGTGGGTGCTGATGGTGTGCAGACCGAAGCCCCGATTGGCCGACGGATCGATCGGCAGGCCATTGTAATGGCGCATCAGCACAGGCTGGCCGTAGCGCACCATCAACAGTTTCGGCGGCAGTGTGCCGTCGAAGGTCCACACCGCATTGTGGTTTTGCACCGGCATGTTCGGGTGAAAACGAGGGTCGACACCTTTTGCAGTGCCGTCGGTCGCCGGTAGGCCGGCCACGTTGTGATACAGCCCGCCGGGGCCGAACTCGCCCAGCGCATAGCCGTGCATCTGCAGGCTGTCACGCAGGCCTCCATTGAGGCGCGCCCCGGTCTGCACGGTCTTATAGGCCGCTTGCGGATAAAACTCGTTCCAGCGCTGATGCGCCCAGCCTTTTCCCGGCGGGCGCCCTTCTGCTGATGAGCCGATGTGGCGGTTGAGGAAGACTTCGATCTGGGTTTGCCAGGGATTGCGGTCAACCACGTTGGAAAACTGGCTGGGAAACGGTGTCAGTCCGGGCTGGCGCAAAAAGGCATCGAGCGCACTGCCGGGCGGCGCGCTGCGGGCAACATTGTTCGGATCCTGCGCGGGCGCCGGGCCAATCGCGACCGACGGGAACGGCAATAATGCCGCCGGTGTGGCCGGGTCAAGCTTTTCCGGGCCGAACTCTTCGAACAAGGTCAGCTGTTGAGTAAACGGCTGCGCACCATACAGCGGACTGGGTTTGCCATTGGTGGGGTAATTGAAACTGGTCTGCACTGTCGGCGGCAGCACGTTCTCGATCCGCGTCGAATCACGCGAGCCTTTGACGCCGTCCGGCAGATCGAATGAGTCTTCGTTGGCCTCGGGCATGGTCAGGATGGCATTCAGCGCCCCGGCGCGATCAGCGGGCTCGTCGTAGTAGGCCGATGGATCAGAGATTTCCGGCTGTCGCTCGTCATCGATCGGACTGGCCCGAACGCCCCCGACCATGCCAAGCGTCACCAGCAAAAAGACGCTCATGGGGGTCAGCAGAAAGGTATTACTCGGATCACGCATTGCTCTGTCCATCACCAGCCACCTCAGCAAGGAAGGGGTGATGGAGTTCTGCAACGAGCGCGCCAATAAATCATTTCTTTTTGTAACAGTGACTTGGAAGGACTGAGTGATTCCCCATTCCCCAGCGACCGGGGCTTGACACCCATTAACGGGGGGAGTTCATAAATATTCGTGATTTATATAAATCCGTGTAGGAGCTACCAAAAGCTGCGATCTGTTGATCAGGGGACTGGCTGAAAAACCAGGCGAACGTTCGTGCCTTCGCCTTCGCGGCTGTCGAGTGTCACACCACCGCCGAAGCGTTCCATGATGCGTTTGACCAGCACCAGACCGACCCCCAGGCCACCGGTCTTGGTGGTAAAAAACGGTCGAAACGCCATGGTGCGCTGTTCTTCGTTCATGCCTTTGCCGGTATCGCTCAGCATCACGCACACGCGTCGATCGTTGCTGGGTTCAAGCTGGACGGTCAAGGTACCACCCTTGTCCATGGACTCGAATGCATTGGCCAAAAGGCTGTTGAGGATCTGTGCCAGCTGCACCGGCTGGCTCAGTACCATGGGTGTGCTTTGCGGTTGAAACACTACGCGCACACCGGTTCGGGCGATCTGCTGTTCGAAAGCGACGAGGCATTCGTGCAGCGTCGCCACCAGGTTGACCGGCTCAGGGTCATCGCTGAGCGGACGCAGGGACTGCAGCAACTCGCGCACCCATTTCGACATGCGGTCGACCTGACCGATGATGTCGTGGATGTTTTTCTGCGCCGGGCCGCTGTCAAACTCCAGGGCCAGCTCGGCACTGGAGCGAATCGTCGCCAGCGGATTGCGCAAGCTGTGCGCTACGGCGGAAGACATCTCACCCAGCGCGACAAAGGTTTCATTGGCGATCAGCTGCTTCTGCTGGGCGGCGAGCAGAATCGCTGCGCGCCGCACGATCCAGTACAAGCCCAGATAGATCAAGCCACCGCCCAGCGCGGTCGCCAGCCAGATCAGCGCCAGGCCGCGCTCCATACGGGTGATCAGGTCCTTGGGTTCTTTATAGATCTCGACCATCGCCGTGACGTTCTTGCCGTCGGCGTCGAACAACGGAATGTAGTTTTCGATAAAGATGTAATCCGGCGGCGTGACGAATTTCTGCTCCTCTCGCGCCTTGTCGACGTTGTGGTAGCTGGCCGACACCGGGATCTTTTGATTGAAGGCACGATCGAGATCTTCATCGGCATGAATGTTGGTGCCGATCAGCGCTGGATTGGTCGACCAGATCACTTGCCGGTCTGGTGCGTAGATATTGGCCAGGATGACGTCCGGAAGATGCTCGATGTGGTCCAGGAACTCGGCGCGGGCAGCCGCACGGGCTTGCGGGTCGACGTCGGTAAAGGATCGGTCCTGACGCGGGTCGAGCAATTCGCCCATGGTTCGGACATTGGCAATGGAAACGTGGCGCACCTCGGCCGAGGCGATGGCCTGGATGAACTGCGCCGTGAGCAAGGCATCGCGCTGCACGCTTTCTTCGATCACGAACCTCGTCGAAACGGTGCCTAGCGCCACCGCTACGGTACCGATCACAGCCATGCTGATCAGCGAAAACCAGCGCAGCAGATTGAACGGCCGCTTGCGCGAGCCCGACTGCCGCTTGTCCCCCTGTAGCGCAAGCGAACTGGACTGCATGTTCATGGCGGCGATTCCCGAGGCGTCTCCATAGGTATAGCCCACGGTTGGGGGATTGCCCGGATACGGGGACAGCGGTGCGTTCCCCCGAACACCATCCCTCTCTGTGGGAGCGAGCCTGCTCGCGAAGGCGGTGGTTCAGTAGACATATGCCTCCCAGGATGTTCCTTTCGCGAGCAGGCTCGCTCCCACAGGATCTACACCGACAGCCGTTCAGTGTTCATCCCCAGCGCCCCCAACTCTGGGGGCATTCGCCCTGTCCCCGCAAGCCACGAAGCTGATCATGTTGCCCGCCAGGCCCTCTATCCCGGCCATTTCCCGTCCATCCACCCCACCTTGGCATGGAAGGTGTACAGCCCCCTGCAACTGACCCGTCCCCAAGGGGCAGGCACTTCGATAGAGGGCTTAACTCATGCACCCTTTACTGTCCAAAACCGCGACCGTCCTGGTCGTGAGCGCCTTGGCCCAGGGCATCGCCCAGGCCGCTCTGTTTGCTGTCGATCCCGGCCCGTATGCACCGGCGACCGGCGGTTTCGCCAGTTGGTATCAGGATTCCCATGGCCGCACCCTGGACCTGTGCCTGTCGAAGGCGCTCAGCTCCCGCGTACCGAGCGCTCCCGGCGCGCCGTCGTACATGTGCTCGCTGCTGCCGACCCCCGGTGTTTTCGACGACGCGCAACCGATCGTCTTCCCGACCAATTTCCCTGACGAAGCGTTCTGGTTCACTGGCGAGACCGCCATCGTCGACGCTGCGCGCGGAATCGATCTGGGGTATGTCAGCGCCATCGAAGCCGCGTTCGCTGCCGAGGAACCGGTAGAAGGTGATCAAGTCAGCTTCGCGCGGATCCGCATTCGGGTCGACGTGCCCACCGCCGGCACCTACGTCATCACCCACCCCTACGGCGTCGACGTGTTCAATATCGATACCCCCGGGCGGCGCGCGATCAACATGACCCGCGACATCGGCATCGGCACGCCGAAAACCTACGACGGCGCGCTCAAGGGCGACATCGGCCCGTTCCTGCGCAGCGTCAACGGCCCGTACACCGAGACCAACCCGGTATCCGGTGCCGCCGAGCAATTCGTTGGCGATCCGAACCTCAACGAAGCCGTCACCGGCAGCCCGTTCAACACCAACTTCGTGCGTATCGAAGGGCCCAACGGCCTCGACCTGCGAACGACCACGTTCGCCGTCTCGGGCAAATTATCAACTGTGGTGCGGCCAACGCCGCTGATCACTCAGCGCAGCACTTACTCACGCAAGGCCGGCGCCAGTGCACCCGTGGCGCAACAGGACGTTTTCGTCCTGGCGCCACCGGCCCCCGGCACCGCAGCAGTCACCAGCAGCACGCCGGTGCTGAACATGACCGAAGCCAATTCCACCGGCAGTTGGTATGCGCAATCGCCCGCCAACCCGACCTTGCCGACCACGCTGCAAGTGACCGCTGACAACCACCTGGCTATCGCCAGCAGCACCCCGACCACCCTGCCGATGACCCTCACCGATCTGGTGGTGATCCAGCGCGCCGAATACAGCCTGAGTTCCGGGCAGTTGACGCTGGTGGCATCGACCAGTGACGAAACCTCGCCGCCAGTGCTCACCGCCAGTTCCGTCAGCGGCGCCGCTATCGGTGCGTTGGGCGGCGACGGCGCGGTGAAAACCCTGGCCACCGGCATCTCGCCGATCCCGCCGGCCAAGGTTCGCGTGACGTCGTCCAACGGCGGCAGCGATACCGAAGAAGTGGTCATCGTGCAATGAACGCTCACATGCCCAGATCCGCATCAGGAGGCATCATGAACAAGTGGCCACGCTTTGCGCTCAACGCGCTCGGGCTCGCTCTTTCGCTGACCGGCAGCGCTTATGCGCAACTGGCCGCCGTCGACCCCGGCCCCTACACCTTCGCCACCGGGAAATTCCCGATGTGGTATCAGGACAACAATCTGCTGTCGATGGAACTGTGCCAGTCGCGCGCCGCCAGTTCGCGGGTGCCGGTGAGTACGCCGCCGGCCTACATGTGCATCCTGCTCGCCGAGCCGGGCATCTTTGATGATGCCCAACCGATGATTTTCCCGGACAACTGGCCGCCGGAGGCGTTCTGGTTTCTGGCCGAGACAGCGATCCCGCAGGTCGGCAACAGCGGTTACGAACTCGACGCCTACGTCGCCGGGATCGAAGCGGCGTTCGCTTCGGAGAACCCCATCGATGGCGATCAGGCCAGCTTCGCGCGCATCCGCATTCGCGTCTCGGTGCCGACCGCCGGCACCTATACCATTACCCACCCGTACGGCGTTGAAACGGTCAATGTCACCACGCCCGGTCGCCGCGCCATCAATATCACCCGCGACATCGGCATCGGTGCACCGGGCAATTTTACCGGTGCGATCAATGGTGACCTCGGTCCGTTCCTGCGCAGCGTCAACGGTCCCTACACCGAAGTGAACCCGGACACCGGCGCCACGGAAACTTTCGTCGGCGACCCCAACCTCAACGAGGCGGTGACCGGCAGCCCGTTCAACACCAACTTCGTGCGCATCACCGGCCCGGCCGGGACGATCCAGTCGAACCTGTTCAGCCTGTCCGGCAAGGTGCTCGACAACCGTCAGCAGACCCAGGTCGACATCGACCGCGCCACCTATCGCCGCACCGCTGCAGGTGTGCGCGCCGAGGTCTTCGCCAAAGCAGACAGCAGTTCCTCACTGTGTTTCAGGGAAAGCATCGCGCTGTTGCCCGGGCCGCCCGCCACGCCGTGCCAGACCAGTCTTCTGGGTGACAACAACGGTTTGTTCTTCGGCCAGCGTCTGGGCTCCGGCCCGGTACCTGCGGTGATCGTGGTCACCGCGACCAACCCGACCGGCACCACCCGGCCGACGGCGGTATCGAGCAAACTAACCGATGTGGTGAAAGTGCAGACCGCACGCTACAGCTGGGACAACCACAGCCTGTTGATCGAGGCGACATCGAGCGATGAAGTGGCGATTCCGGACATGGTTGCCCAAGGCTATGGACGCCTGTCGAAGAGCGGCACCTTGCAGCGCATCACCGTCGCCGACCTGACCCAGCCTCCGGCTACCGTGACGGTGAAATCTGCTGCAGGCGGCAGTGACACCGAAGCCGTCGTCGTGGTCGGCACTGCGCCGGACACCGGTGAAAATCAGGCGCCGATCAGCAATGCGGACAGCGGCAGTACCAGTTTCGGTGTGCCGATCACCCTCAGCGTGCTGACCAACGACAGCGACCCCGACGGCAATACGCCGCTGGGCATCACCGCGCTGACGCAACCGCCAACCGGCCAAGGCAGCGTCGTATTGAGCGGCACGGCAGCGGTGGTCTATACCCCGCCAGCGGTAGTCAATGCACCGCTGACCACCAGCTTCACCTACAAGGCCCAGGACGCCAAAGGCCTGGCCTCGGTCAACCCGGCGACCGTGACGATCACCGTGGCCCCGAACCAGGCCCCGACCGCCGTCGCGGACAGCGTCGCCACCCTGGGCGTGGCAATCCCTATCAACGTGCTGGCCAACGACACCGATCCGGAAGGCAACGTGCCGCTGGGCGTCAACAGTCTGACCCAACCGGCAGCCGGCCGTGGCACGGTCAGCACCGACGGCACAGTGATCACCTACACCCCACCGGCCACCGTGACCACGGCGTTCACCACGACCTTCACCTACATCGCCCGGGACAGCTTCGGCGCCCTGTCGACGCCGGCCACGGTCACGGTGCAAGTGTCGCCACGGCCAGCGGCGGAAACGTTCACCGTCACCGCGTCCACGGTGCAGGCGCGTTCCGGCGGTCGCTTCAACTGGGACTTCACCGGCACCTCGTCAGTGACTACCGGCAACACCATCACAGTGCAGGTCAGCACGCCAACCGGCGTCGTTACGCTGGGCAGCACCACGGTACCGGTGACCGGACGCTGGCGGCTGACGCTGAACAACACGCTGGTGGTGCCATCGGCCAACCCGACTGCGACGATCCGTTCATCCCAGGGCACCGTGCGCACGGTGTCGGTGACCACGCTCTGAGCCTGCGCCCCGGCCGCTTGCGAGCGACCGCGGCGCGGTCTTGAAGGTTAACGCCTGAAAGGATTTACACCATGAACACGTCGACCGCCGCCCTGCTTTGCCTGCTTGTGCTGTGCAGCACAGCGGGCGCGCGTGCCGATGACTTGATGGAAAACGACGATCTGGCAGCCACCAGCTCCGACCTCGGCGAACTGCCCGCACCTGTGGGTCAGCAAGCCCTGATCGATCAACTCGGCCAGGCCAACGTCGCCCTGCTGCAACAGAACGGTCAGTCGCTGCTCGGGCAGATCGTGCAAGCGGGCAGCAATCAGGAGGCGTACATCCTGCAACAGGGCAGCGACCTGATGGCGCTGATCAACCAGAACGGTTCCGGCAACGCCGCCTACATCACGCAGAACGGCAGCCACAACCGCGCGCAGATTTCGCAAAACGGCAACAACAACGACGCCAGCATCGAGCAGGCCGGCACGGGGCTGCAAAGCGCCGTGACCCAGTCGGGCAACGGCATGAGCGTTTCGGTCAAGCAATATCGCTAAGCACTGCACTCATCGGAGAGTTCATCATGTTCAAACTGACGCCCCTCACCGCCGCCCTGCTGGTCATGATCAGTGCCCAGGCCATGGCCGACGACAGCCTGTCCAACCAGAGCCAGGCCGGTACGGCCAACATCGCAGATGTAAAACAGACCCAGGCCCCTCTCAGCAGCGCCACCCAGACCCAATTGGGCCAGGGCAACGACGCCGCCGCCGTGCAGGATCACGCCAGCAGCGTGATTACTCAGGACGCCGTCGGCGACTACAACGCGGCCTACGCCGAACAGCTTTACGAAGACAACGCCACCATCACCCAGCAACAGGTCGGCGCCTTCAACACCACCCACGCCAGCCAGTCGCTGGGTTTCGGCTCAGCGAACAGCGCGCTGCAACAGCAGCAAGGCACTGGCAACTTCTCCTTCGTCTACCAGGATTCGCAAAACGGCAGCGAGGCGAAAACCCTGCAGTTCGGCGACAGCAACGAAGCCAACATCGAACAACTCTACGAAGGGGTCGGCAACAGCTCGGTGATCACCCAATACGGCACCGCCAACTACGGCACCGCCGAACAGGTCACCCACAATGGCGGCCAGATCGGCATCAACCAGGCCGGCGAAAGCAACTACGCCTACGGCGATCAGCGCAACGGCACCGGTGGCAGCATCACCATCAACCAGTTCGGCAGCCTGAACGGCACCGAGATCTGGCAAGACGCGCAAACCGCCAGCCAGGCCACCGTCAACCAGTATGGCGACAGCAACGAAACCGTGGTCGACCAGAGCTTCGGCGAAAACAACGCCGCCGCCGTCACCCAGGTCGGCAATGCCAACGCGATCTACGCCGACCAGTTCGAGTCGGTCAACTCGACTTTGGCGCTGTATCAGGTGGGCAACGGCAACGTGCACTTCACCTACCAGAACGGCGACAGCCACGTGCTCAACGCTACCTCCGTGGGCAACGACAACAAGGTCTACGCCAGCAATTGGAAAGGCCCGCAATCGGGCGGTCAGTTCGGCAGCGGCCAGCGCGCCACCGTCACCCAGGCGGGCAATGGCAACATCGCCAGCTTCACTCAGGATGGCGTCGGCCATGTAATGACCACCAGTCAGACCGGGACGGGCAACAAAACCACGGTCAGTCAGGCCGAGTCGTATAACGAGCTGTACTTTGATCAGAATGGCAGTGACAACATTCTGATCTCGGATCAGCGCGGCACGGGCAACCTGGTGCAGGGCTCTTCGAATGGCACCGGCAACAGCGCATCGTTTGATCAATCAGGCTCGGGCAACCAGGCGTACACCGCGCAACTGTATGGCAGCGACAACATGATCACGGTTAAACAGGCAGATACGATGAACGTGGCGTATGTCACCCAGGGCGGGACGGGCAACATTGCCAATGTCGATCAGAGTGGGGTTACGCAGACGGCGAATATTCAGCAGTTCGGGTCGGCTAACCAGGCGACGGTTTTGCAGCAGTAGCGGTTGGGTGTTGATTGGCCGCGATTCTCTGGTGAGGGGGGGTCGCGGTTTTTTGTGGGCTCTTTGTAGGAGCTGCCGATCATGCCCCGAGCCTTCGGCAGCTCCTACTAAGCCCATCAATCTGGCATTGAACGAATGATGTCGGCCAGATCATCCTTGGTTAACTCGTTGGCCTTAATAGCGGCTGCGATATCTTTTTTGGAAAGCGGAAAACGCTTGAAAATTTCTTTCAAAGTATCCGCATCCACATTTGCCAGCCAGAGTGGATCAATAAAAGAACCACCATACTCAGGCTTCATGGGCACTTCTTCGTGAGCAATCACGCCCTTATGATTTAGATACACCACATAACGATCGTGACCTTCAGGAAAGCTTTTATCGTGGTAGAGCGTAGTGCCCAGAGGCAGGACATAGAAATTATCGTCGCCATTTGGACCTTCGATAAGCAACGGTTCTTTAGTTTTGATCATTTTCATATCGTGTCGATTTAAATAATCGCTACATACGATCAACGCCAACAACGCCGCATTCACCGATAGAACTGCCACCAAACCAAAACTGACTCGCCTGTTCGTAAAAAATTTCCCTTTCATTTTTTGCCTCGTTATTCCCTTCGAACACGGCTGGCAGATCAGCGGACGTGAAAACGCTACAGTGTATCGCTGCCTTCCTCGATTCGTGTGGAACTGAAACCCGCTTATGACGCAGAGCGTCAAGGGCTGCATTCCCACGCAGAGCGTGGGAACGATCAATTGGTGTGTTCAGTTCTTGAGTTCGACGTGATCAAGGGCTTGGTTGACGGCCAGTTCGCCCAGCATGACGACCTGCGCGATGCCCAGCGCGGTCTTGCGGTGCGAGGGATCCAGGGAGGCGGCGAAGTTGTTGAGCATTTCACTGGCCGAGCCGAGGGTTTCACTGGCGTTGGCGAGCAGGGATTCGGTGTTGTAGCTGGGCTCCGGCTCGTTGGCGCTGGCCATGATGCGGGCGGTGGGATTGAGGTAGTAATCGAGGGCGCGGTCGGCGGCTGTGTGGAGTTTTTTGCTGTCGACGCAGGCGTAGGGGGATGTGGTGTTGATGTCTGGTTCTGGGGGGTTGGGGTTTGGTTTTTTCATGGTGAATCTCCGATCCTGAAGTGAAGCTGGCCCATTCGGTTTCCGAACGAATAGGTGGCAGCTGTACGCAGGCTGCAAACCCGGGGAACGGAGAACCCGGTTGACCCGAAGGTCTCCCGCGCACAGCCGCCATAACGGAGTGCACACAATAAAGGTGCGCAAGCATGCGTCATGAAAAGCGCAAATGCGCTCGGTTCACGTCGGGGTTCCCAATCCCGGTCACTGATTTGGCAGCGACGAACACAGGCTAGAGACCGGACGTCCGACGGACAACCTGAAAACCCTGTGGGAAAGTTCTGCAAAATCGAAACAACCTTTAAACATTCCGAATTGAAATACGCACGGGTAGGAGCTGCCGCAGGCTGCGATCTTTTGATCTTGATCTTAAAAAATCAAAGTCAAAAGATCGCAGCCTTCGGCAGCTCCTTGTATGTTCCCCAGACACCAGCATGAATGAGATCTAAGCTCGCTGGTGCGACATACGAAGATGTGTTTCTGGGGGAGACCGATCGCTCCTTAAGGCAGGACTTGCTCCTGACCTTGTCTGTAGAGAGGTCCCCCCGCCTCATTGCCCACCACGAAGAGTATCGAGAAGCCGACGAGTCGGACTTCGCATTACAAGGTTGCAGTGGCATGAAGTTCGAGGTCAGGGGAACCAGGAAGCATTTTTAACTCAGTTCTCTTGGAGTTGAAAGCATGAACATGCACGTCGGTTTGGATGTGGGATCTCGCACTACAGCGATGGGCTGGCGCAATGGCGGCCGCTTTGCAGGTCAGTGCAATATCGACCAGACGCCGGCGGGGCGCAAGGCTGCTGTCGGCAAATTGCTTGAGCTCAAGCCGATATCTGTGGTGATGGAAGCCACCGGTATCTACTACCTGGACTTGGCCATGGAGCTCGCTGCGGCGGGTTTGCCAGTCTCGGTTATCAATCCGAAGAGTTTTCACAACTTTGCAAAGCTGATGCTGAAAAACAGCAAAACGGACGCAATCGATGCCCAATTATTAGCTGAATACGGCGAACGGATGAGCCCAAGGTTGTGGACGCCGCCCACTTCAATACAGCTTGAGCTGCGTGCTATCGGCCGCCACATCAATCGTTTGACAGGTCACCGCACCCGCGCCAAAAACGAGCTGCATGCGCTAAAAGCTACTCAAACAACACTCCCGATGCTGATTGAGGATGAAGAAGAGGCCATCAACGCCTTTGACAAACGAATCGAGCGTTTCCGTGTCGCTGGTCGGGCATTGATCGACAACTGCCCAATGTTGAGCGCCCAGTTTGGACACATGATTGCCGCTCCAGGCATGGGTGAGATCTCAGTATTTGCAGCGCTGGCTGAACTGACGACCTTACCGGTGACGCTTAAATCCGCGCAGGTTAGCCGCCATGCCGGACTCGATGTCCGACTCACGCAATCAGGAAGCAGCATTGATAAACCCGGCCGGATAAGTAAGGGCGGCAATGCCTATTTGCGCTCAGCGATGTACATGCCTGCGCTGACCGCCATACGTTGCGACCCGAACGTGAAAGCGTTTTACGAAGCGTTGGTGGCCCGAGGAAAGAGGAAGATGCAAGCTATCGTCGCAGTCATGCGCAAATACCTGACCGGACTATGGGCCTGCATGCAGGCCGGAGAAGACTTCGACACGGCCAAGCTTTTTAGCGGTAAACACGTCCAAAAAGCTTGACCGTGAACAGAGTATCTACAGTGAATGTGTGCAACCGGCGGGAATTGGTCGGCTCATAGATCGCCATCGCTGGCAAGTCGAATCGTCGCACCGCAGCTCCCACAAGGATTTGGGTGCATCCGCAATAGCAACTGAGTCTGAGAGATAGCTATCTCGAGCAGGCTCACTCCTACAATTGAATCGTATGTTGTCAGCAAGAGATTGGGGGCTGTCAGGCCGCCTTCGCGAGCAGGCTCGCTCCCACAGTTTTAATGTCGTACAACCCAAGCGGCAAAGCCGCCCCACTCAACAGGATGAGCGTTAGCTCGAGTGCTTTTGATCTTGCTTTTGATCCACCGGCGACGTCGGAAGGCTGAGTGGAGGGATTGATCCGGGCGTGGGAGCGCAGCGACCGTCTGGCGCAGCCAGACACAGCGGAAGGAGGTGCAGCGAAGCAAACCGTAGCCGCTGCGCCCGGATCGATCCGGAGCGAAGGGACCCGAGCTTGCGAGGGCCGAACGTAGGAGCAAGCCTTTTGGGTTACCTTTTTGGCGTTTGAAAAAGGTGACCCGCCGTAAGGGCGGAACCCTAAGTGGCCGTGACCGCAGCAACGGAGATGTACAAAGAACAAAAAATCAGCGCCTGAAAGAAAGCCATCGCCAGCAGGCTGGCTCCCACATTGGAACTGGGTACATCTGCCAGAGCCTGGTCGGCTGTAAGGCCGCCATCGCTGGCAAGCCAGCTCCCACAAGGATTTGGGTACACCCGCAATAGCTACTGTGTCTGAGAAATAGCTATCGCGAGCAGGCTCACTCCTACAATTGAATCGCGTGTTGTCAGCAAGAGATTGGGGGCTGTCAGGCCGCCTTCGCGAGCAGGCTCGCTCCCACAGTTTTAATGTCGTACAACCCAAGCGGCAAAGCCGCCCCACTCAACAGGATGAGCGTTAGCTCGAGTGCTTTTGATCTTGCTTTTGATCCACCGGCGACGTCGGAAGGCTGAGTGGAGGGATTGATCCGGGCGTGGGAGCGCAGCGACCGTCTGGCGCAGCCAGACACAGCGGAAGGAGGTGCAGCGCAGCAAACCGTAGCCGCTGCGCCCGGATCGATCCGGAGCGAAGGGACCCGAGCTTGCGAGGGCCGAACGTAGGAGCAAGCCTTTTGGGTTACCTTTTTGGCGTTTGAAAAAGGTGACCCGCCGTAAGGGCGGAACCCTAAGTGGCCGTGACCGCAGCAACGGAGATGTACACAGAACAAAAAATCAGCGCCTGAAAGAAAGCCATCGCCAGCAGGCTGGCTCCCACATTGGAACTGGGTACGTCTGCCAGAGATTGGACGGCTGTGAGGCCGCCATCGCTGGCAAGCCAGCTCCCACAAGGTCTGAGTGCATTCGCGATATCGTCGATGCCCAATAGATAGCTATCGCGAGCAGGCTCACTCCTACAAGTTGAACCGGTTTCGACCGAGAGAGCCTGGTCGGCTATCAGGCCGCCAAGCTCAACAGCAAAAACCTCACTCAGCCTCAGGATCAATCTTGTTCTGAGTCAAATACCGATTCAGAACATCCTCCTGCCCAGGCGAAGAAACATCCCCCGCCACCTGCCACAAGCGCCGCTCAATGCCCTGCGCCACCATATGCCCCACCGCCGCCTCGATCGCCGACAACACACAAAGCTGCGCCGGTTCATTGGTGGTATACCCCACCTCAGCCTCCAGCAACTTCTTGAACTCGATAAACTTGAAAATCCCGGCACTGCGCGCCACCGAGTAAATCGTCTTGCTGGTCATCACGTTCGACAGCACCTGCCCACTGCGCACATCCACTGCGCGAAGATTCACGGTCACCTGATCCACCCGATACTCACGTTGCAAATCAATCCCCAGATACCGCGCCCCTTCCCCACCGCTGCGCACATTGGTGTCATAGGCAATGATCCCGCCCTCAAGCATCATGTTCGCCGCCTGCAACGGCGGCAGCTCACCCTGAATATTCACCGGCGTATTCGGCTTCTTCTGCGAAGCGCGAATGATCTTGCGTTCGGTCAGCAGATTCTGCAGCCCTTCACGCTCCAGCACGACAAACCAGCCGCTGGCCTGCATCGCGTCCATCAACATCGACGCCGCGCCCTGGGTCACGCTGGTGGAAAACGAACTCGCCGGGGTCGGTTTGTATTGCCCGGTCTGGTCACGGAAACCGTACACCACCGCCATCAATCGCCCCTTGGGTCGCGGCATCTTCAGCAAGTCGTAATAGGTCGAGGCCCTGGGGGTCAGGGTCGGGGTTTCGGTGTCCTGCTCGGCCGACATCGGCTCACGCAGACTGCACCCTTGTAATGTCGCCAACAGCAGCCCTAGCGCGATGATCTTTTTCATGTCCGTCACTCCCCGGAACCGTCAGCCCGTCATGGGTTGAGGCCGTTCACCTGAATTTCCGAAACCTCACCGGTCGCTCGATCGGTCACTTCAATGCTCAGTGCCCCGGAGTCGTCGATGACGTTGACGATAAATGAGTCGGTGGACAGGCTCCCCGTGTTGCCGGTGGAGATGTTGTCCAGCAACTGCCCTAGCAGCCGCGATTGCAATTGACTGGTGAAGCGCTCCAGTGCCGAAGTCCCGGCCACGGCCGAGCGGCTCTTGATGTCCGGGTCGTCGTGATCGTTTTGTGCCTGCGCGTTGTTGAGCAACCAGGTGCCGTTCAGCGGGTTGCCGCCGAACGACGGGTTGACCGGCGTATAGACCAGCTCGGTGGCCTGGACGGCGGCAGTGCCGGCAAGGCCGATCAACAACCCCGAGATCCAGAATCCGCTGCGCCGTGAGAACGTTGTGTTGTTCATAATTCGTCCTTCTCAAGGTCGGTGGTGTCCTGCAACAGTGCCTCCAGCTTGCGCTGGACAACCTGGCGGCGAACCCAGTCGGCGGCCGCGTAGGCCTCGTCCTTGAGCTCCACGGTGTTCGGCGGCAGGAAGCGCCGATAGACCAGGCGTTGCTGATATTCCACGGTCACCAGGCTGCCCCAGCGCGCGTCGGGGCGCTCGCGCACCACCAGGTTGAAATCCATCGGGCTGGTGTCGCGCAGGCGTTCGGTGAACGAGTAGTAAAAGTCGTGGCCGATGTGCGAGATCGTGTCGTCGACGACGAACCCCATCATTTCGTCTTCTTCAGCAGCGCACGCGCCGCCAGCCGCAAGCATCACGATCAGCGCGCACCACCAATGGCGAGTCATGGCTGCAATGCCTGGGGCTGCTTCGACTGCCCTTTCGCCGGGCCGTTGGCGCCGTCGAGGAAGGCTTTTTCGGCAACGAACTGCCAGTCCGAATAACGCTGCATACCTTGGAAATCCGACCATTGCGTCGGGAAGTTCGCCTGCTTCAACGGCACCTCGGTCGAGGCGCTGTTGAGACCGGTGATGCGTCCGTCAAAACCGCGTTGCAGCGCCCATTCACCCTGTCCGATCGGATCCGGATAGAGCTGACGCAGGTGATGTTTCGCCTCGGGAAAACGTTGATCGTCGAGCAGGTCGGCCAGTTCTTTCGGGTACTGCGCCAGCCCCGGCGAGCTGCGGTAGTAGCTGCGCAGCGCCTGCGCATACTGGGTCCCGACCCAGAGCAACTGGTGTTCACGGTCGCGACGCGCAGTGGTCGACCACAACTCGCCGGCACTGGCCAACCCCATGCCCATCAGCACAATCAGCAACAGCACGCCCAGGTAAGTAAAACCACCTTGCTGCGCGCAGTTACCACTCGGAATACTGGCTGCCATCACGCGCCCTCCCGGTAGCACCGCTCTTGATATCGGCCACGCCACCGGCGACACCGTCCGGTGGCGCGATCAGCACCCACTGGTCTTTGCGTTCGGTGATCGGGTCCAGTGGCGCATTACGCAGGTATCGTTGCTCGATCAATTGCTCGATGGAATCGGGATAGCGGCCGGTGTCGCCGTAGAAATGATCCAGCGCTTCGCGCATGGCCGACAGGCTCTGGCGCAGCGTGGTTTCCTTCGACGCTTCGAGGCTGTTGAAGTAGCGCGGCAACGCAATGGTCATCAATGTCGCGATGATCGCCATCACCACCATCAGCTCCAGCAAGGTAAAACCTTTTTCCCGGCGCATGAGCTTCACCACTCGCGGTAGGCAATGCCGTTGAGGCCCTTGCCCCGCGCGTGGGAATAGACATCAAAGACGTCTTCGCCATCGCGCGGATTCTGAGCCGGACTGTCGTAGGCGCGCAGGCCCCAACCCCCTTCATCGTCACGTTTGGCCGGCACCAGCGGATCACGCGGGATGCGGCGTAAAAAGTAGAACTTGGCGCCCTTCGCGCTGCGTACATCGCGCACGCCCTCGACCAGCACTTTCAGGTTCGGCGGGTAGCCGCTGCTGTTCAGCGACTTCTCGATGTAACCGGCATCGAACGCACGTTTGTAGGCGTCGATGGCATCGCGAATCTGATACAGCGCATTGCGCAATTCCTGCTCCTTGCCGCGTCGAACCAGGGTCTCGGTCAGCGGCGCGGCCATGCTCGCCAGCAGGCCGATCAGGGCCAGCGTCACCACCACTTCGATCAGCGTGAAACCGCGTTGGCAGGCGTTCATGATCAAGGCTTCTCGACGGTGACACGGGTAGTTGCCACGGCCGAGTCGCCGACTGCACGCGGCTGCGCGGCAGGTGACGGCACCACGTAGCTCTGCGAACGATCCGGGGCCTGAATGTGCATGCTGGTTTCGGTGCCGGTGGAGAACTCCATGTCCGAGGGGCTCTGGTACGGCAGGTTGCGCACGACCCGAGGGGTAATCGACAACACCAGCTCGGATTTGCCGACAGTGTCCTTGTTGCTGCCAAAGAGCCGGCCCAAACCGGGAATGTCACCAAGGCCAGGAATCTTGTTACCCGTAGCGCCGTGGTCGTTGCGCACCAGCCCGGCAAGAATTTGCGTTTCGCCGTCATGCAAGCGCAGCGTCGTCTGCGCATTGCGGGTGTCGACCTGCACCGGGATCGTGCCCTGACGGGTCGGTTCCAGCGGCGTGGCGTTACTCACTTCGAGGGCAATCTTGATCGCCACTTCGTTGTTCAGATGCACCGTCGGTTGCACCTCGAGTTTCAAACCGACGTCGAGGTAAGTGACGCTTTCGGTGATCACCGGGCCTTGAGTCGATGGCACCGACGTGGCGCTGATGATCGGCACGCGCTGACCGATGTGAATCCGTGCCTGTTCACGGTTGCTCACGCGAATCACCGGGCTGGCGAGTGTGTTGATGTCGTTGTCCTGCGCATTGATCTTGGCCTGTGGCGAAGGCGAGATCGAGATGCGGCTGGAGTTGATTCCTTTGAGCTGATCGAGCAGGGTCACCGCCGAACCGTCGCTGTTGACCACGCCGAAGGTGTTCGGCCATTGCAGGCCGAGGTCGAGAATGCGCTGGGTGGCGACTTCCATCACTTCCACTTCAAGCACCACTTCCGGATTGGACTGGTCTTGCGACTGCAGGAGTTTTTCGGCCATGCGCACGGCATCTTCAGTGTCGCGCATGGTCAGGGTGTTGAGGCGTTCGTCGACAAACACGTCGCGGGTCTTGAGCATGGTTTTCACCATGTTCAGGGCGGTGTTGGCGTCGATGCTGGTCAGGTAAAAGGTGCGCATCACCAGTTCCTGGTAATCCTTCACTTTCTGCGGCGAATCCGGGTAGATCAGCAAGGTGTTTTCGTTCACCACTTTCTGGTGCAACTGGTTCTGTTGCAGCAGCAGGGTCACCGCGTCTTCGATGCGCACGTCCCGCACGAAGATGGTGGCTTTCATGTCCGGGCGCAGGTCCTTGTCGAAGATGAAATTCAGCCCGGCGACCTGCGACAGCACTTCGAAAATGGTCTTGAGATTGGCGTCGCGAAACTCCAGGGTCACCGGGCGATCAAGCTTGGTGCGCAACTGCGGATAGACGATGACGTTGCGGCTTTGCACCAGACGGATGTTGCCCTGCAGCTCCAGCGCGCCTTCGTTGTTCGGGTCGAGTTCGAGGATCTGTTTGACCTGGCGGTCGGCGCCGTAGATGTCGCCGCGACGCAGGTCGCCACGGGCCAGTTCAAGCTTCTCGTCCATGCTGCGCAGATAGTCCATCTGCTTCAGGGCATCCTGGGCGCGGCGGTTATTCGGTTCGATGGTCAACACGCGGTTGTAGGCGACCCGCGCGGAAGCAAAATCGCGCCGTGCGCGGTCAGTGTCGCCAGAGGTCAGCAACGCCGTGATTGCCTTGGCCCGACCACTGTTGAGCAGCAGGTGCAATTCGGTGTCACGCGGATCTTCGCGCAACCCCTCCTCGATTCGGGCCAGCCCCGCCTCGTATTGCCCCTGTTCAATCAGGTCGGCGGCTTCCTTGTTGGCCACTTGTGCGGTGCTGCAGGCAGCCAGCCCGGCGCACAGGCCGACACTCATCAGCAAACGGGATCGGTTCATTGCGTGCTCCCCACAGACAGGGTCTGCGACAAATGCAAAGGCAGGTAGACCAGACTCAGTTCCAGATCGGAAATGCCGGTGATCTTCCAGGTGTCGTCGATCACATCCCCGTTGCGCACGACGTAGATTTTCTCACCGCTCTGCAAAAACACTTGCAGGTCGCTGCGGTCATGCAGCCTGCCGACGAATTGAAACGGCAGCGGTGGCAGGCTCGGGGCTTGCACCACCGGGGCGGGGTTGACGGCAATTTCAGTGACGGTGGCCAGGGTCGGCGCGGCTTTCCAGGTCTTCGCCGCGAACAGGTCGCCGGCCGGGCCGAGGTCCTTGATTGGCGCTGTCTTGACCCTGCCTGCCTGGGCGCCATGGCTGGCAGATTTCACCGGCGTGGCCACGGCCACTTCGGCCGATTCCGGGTCTTCGCCTGGCGTGAAGTACTCGGGCAACCAGGCCAGCGCCGCTGCCACACCGAAGAACCCCAGCCAACCGGTCACGCGCTTGCTATTCATCACGACCTCGACAGGTAGAGGGTCAAACGGATCCGCCCGTTGAGGTCGGTGTCACCAATCTTCTTGCGCTGCAGTTCGAGGTCTTCCACCACCACCGCCGGCAACTGCCCGAGCAAGGCATGCAGGAAGCGCCGCAGTTGCGGATAACTGCCACGCACCGGCAAGAGGATCTGATAGCGCGCCAAGTGGGTTTTCGGGTCGACGCCAAGCGCGTACTCGCCGCGCGCCAGGGTGATGTGTTCCTGCGCCGCGAGCGCATAGATGCGATCGATCGCCACGGTGGCCTGCGGTTGCGCCGGCAGCTTGTTGCGAAAGTCATCAAGCTGACGTTGCGGTACCACGGGCGGCGCGACGCTGCCGTCTTCGACCTGGGCCAGATAGTCGCTGGCCTCCTGCGTCTGTGACGTGAGTTGCTGCAGCGACTGCCAGCCCGGCAGCAAGCCAGCGAGTGCCCAGGCCAGTGCAACCAGTAGCAGCGCCAGCCCGGCCAGACCCGGAATACCGAGGCCCTGCAGGTATTCGTGGACGATCAGTCTAGGGATTCGCATCGCCTGTCTCCCAGGTCGCCGACAGGTTGAATTGCACCGGTTGTTCCGGCGATTTGACGACGATTTCGTGGCTGAGCAGCGACACGTCGGACAGTTCGTCACTGGCTTCCAGACGCTTGTGAAAATCGAGCATGGCTTGCAGATCCCGCGCTTCGGCACTGATGCGCACCTGGCCCTTGCGCGCATCCGGGGTCAGGCTCAGCAGCGCGACGTCGTCACGCGGCAGCGCTTCGAGCATGGCGAACAGGCGTTCCCAGGGGCGCCGCAGTTGCTGGGAAACCTTGCGCATTTCGGCGAGGTTCTGCGCCTGCTCGCGGGTTTCTGCCGGGCTTAACGTGCTCTTGCTGCTGTTATCGCCAGTGAGCTGGCGCTGGGTCGTCTGCAAGTGACCTTGCTGTTGTTCGGATTGGCCATCGAGATGCTGTTGCACGCCCAGGCACAGCAGCGCCAACACCACACCGCCGCCGAGCAGCCCCCAGCCCAGCGGGCCGGAACGTGGCCGTGGCTGAAAATCCAGATTGAGCGCGCGCATGTCAGGCCACCGCCCGGGACATGGCGTACAAGCCGTCACGCACGTTCATCGACGCGTCTTCAAGGCTGCGCAATTGCACGCCAGGCAAGTCTGGCTGCGCATCGAGGCGCGCCGGCGCGTGCAGGTAAACGTTGAAGGCGCGCTCGCTGGTCGAGGCTTGCAGCTGCCGTTCGCGACCGATCAACGCACTCAGCGCGCCATCGCTGTCACTGCCGCCGACCGAGCGCACACTGGCCCAGCGCCCTTCCCTTGCGAGCAACAAGACGCTGCGTTGCGGCTCGGCCACCACGAACAGGAAATCGCCGGCATCCAGGCTTTTGTCGAAACGGTTGAACGCCGCCATCAAATACGGTTGCACCGAGCGCAGGCGCAGACCGCGAGCGCTGACCAGTGTGCGCAAGCGATCGAGCAAATCCTGCGGCAAGGCACTGGCGATGCGGTCGTAACCTGTCGGTTCGGCGGACAGCACCAGACTCCACGCCTGAGTCGTCGCGCCGAACAAGTCTTCAAAACACAGTCGGGCAAAGCCGCGCAGTTCTTCAGGGCTGCTGATCTGCGCGCTCCACGGCACCAGGCAGAAACGGCTGAAGTGGCCGGAAATCACTACGCTGACTTCGGCGCCGGCGCGGGCGTGTTCACCGAGCAAGCGATCGAGGGTGTCGAGCGCCACCGCGTAGCTCTGGAAGCCTTCGTCGATGTAACCGACACTGCCCAGCCAGAGAGTGTCGCTACCGCGCCGCTGCCCCAGGCCAACACCGCTGGCGCCGAGCACGGCGATAAAACGCTCACGCGATAAAAGTGACACGATTGATCTCCTCCAGCGTGGTGCGGCCCTGCTCTACCAGCTCCAGCGCCGATTCGCGCAACAGGCGCAAACCACGGGCGCAGGCCAGAGCCTTGATTTGGGTGATCGGTTGACGCTCGACGATCATCTGCCGCAGTTCGTCGTCCAGGTGCAGCAACTCGGCAATCGCCGTGCGCCCGCGATAACCGCTGCCCCGGCAGTGGCCGCAGCCCTTGCCGTGGACGAAGTGGTAGTGCTCGACTTTTTGCGGATCGAGGCCCGAGGCGCGCAGCTCTTCATCGCTCGGCCTGACCGCTGCGCTGCAACTGGTGCAGACCAGACGGATCAGGCGCTGAGCAAGGATCGCGTTGAGCGCCGAGACCAGGCTGTAGGGGTCGATTTCCATTTGCGTGAAGCGGCCAATCACGTCGAAGACGTTGTTGGCGTGGATGGTGGTGAATACCAGGTGACCGGTGAGCGCTGATTGCACGGCGATCTGTGCGGTATCCGGGTCGCGGATTTCGCCGACCATGATCTTGTCCGGGTCATGGCGCAGGATCGAGCGCAGACCACGGGCGAAGGTCAGGCCTTTCTTCTCGTTGACCGGAATTTGCAACACCCCCGGCAGTTGATATTCGACCGGGTCTTCGATGGTGATGATCTTGTCCACGCCATGGTTGATCTCGGTGATCATCGCGTACAGCGTGGTGGTCTTGCCGCTGCCGGTCGGGCCGGTCACCAGCACCATGCCGTAGGGCTCGGCGGCGAGGCGGCGCAACTGGCGCAAGGTTTCGTCTTCAAAACCCAGCGCCTGCAGTTGCACGCCGCAGATCTTGTCCGCCAGATCCTGTTTGTCGAGCACCCGCAGCACCGCATCTTCACCGAAAATGCTCGGCATGATCGACACACGAAAATCGATCTGCCGGCCACTGATGCCGATCTTGAAGCGGCCATCCTGCGGCACACGCTTTTCGCCGATGTCCAGCTCGGCCATGACCTTGACCCGCGAGATCACCTGCTCGGCGAACTCGCACCCCTGGACCTTGCTGATGTTGTTGAGCACGCCGTCAATGCGGTACTTGATCACCAGGCCATTGCCGGTGGTGCCGAGATGGATGTCGCTGGCGTGCATTTTCAGCGCGTCGTACAGGGTCGAGTTGACCAGTTTCACCACGCTGCTGGCGTCTTCGCTGATACTCGTCAGCGACAGGCTTTGCAGGGTGTCGATTTCGTGATGGGTGTCGCCCTGGGCATTCAGCGAGTCGACGGCGTGGAAGCTTTCTTCATGGCGGGCCAGATAGGCCTTGAGGTCATCGGCGTGCACCAGATACAGCGGCGCCCCGTGCAGGCAGTCGTCTATCCAGGCCAGCCGCGCCGACTCGAAGGGGTCGGCGAATACACCAATGACTTCGTCGTTATGACGCAGCAGGATGAATTCACGTTTGAGGCATTGCGCAAGGTTGATCCGGTCGAATACCGGCGTCGCCTGGAACAGGCTGTCGGTGGCCAGCACCGGGTAATGCAGGGTCGCGCCGAGGCAATCAATGAACGGCATCGGCGCCAATTCGCAGAGCACGGCGAGCGCATCGAGGACGCGTTCGCCCGAGGTGGTGGCCCGTGCCCGGGCCTGAGCCAGCTGTTCACAGGTAAACCGCTCTGCAGCGGTTTGCGCCTGCGGTGGTTCGACGACAACGGACAGACGTTCCATGGCTTGCTCTCCAACCGGGGCCTGAAGCCCTGTCGGCGCGGCAAACTCTGGCGGCTAGTGCCGGAACGTCTGATCGCGCCATTACTCCCCGGTGAGCATCTGATCGTCGTCCGGTGCCATGGCCGTCGCGCGACTTCGTCGCCGATCCGCCAACACCCAACTGCCATCGTACAACTGCAACGGGAAGCTCTCGGTCCTGCTCTGGCGTCGTTCGACAAACCCTTCGGAAGGGCTCGCACCGGGTTTCGCTTCACGCTTGATGCCTAAAAGGTCGCAGACAGCTCGGGCCAGTTCCGCCAAGGGAAACGGTTTGAACAGGATGTGGCTGACCCCCAGTTGCCGCGCCCGCTCACAGACTTCGGCGGTCGGGTGACCCGTTATCAGCACAAAATGGCACGTCCTGTTCTGGCGGACGGCGTCGAGCACCTCAAAACCTTCCATATCGGGCAAGCGGTAATCGAACACCAGTACATCGGGAGCAAACGCTTCGGCCAAACCGATACCCGTCGCTCCGTCATGTGCAATCCGGACGTCCAGCCCTTGCGCCGACAGATAATCCTGAAGGTTCTGTGCAAGCAGCTGTTCGTCTTCGACAACCAGTACTTTGTTAACCAAGGTCGACTCCTTGAAGCAGCAGATCCGGCAGATGAAACCTTGAGCCCGGGTCTGGTGGAGTGTGCCTTACTCTCGGTAACGCACACTTCATGCCAGGCGCAATGCCAGTATTTTTAAGTCTTCATGTCCTTGAATTCAATGACAATGCCCGCTCGTCCCGGTACCCCGTTCCCCAGAAACGGGGAAGCACCTGAATGGGCATCGAAGCCATTCCCCACTATTGGGGGGGAAGCTTCAATCGTCGTCAATTCGTTCGATCCTGTTCTGCGCCCGCAATTGTGCGAGCACCTGACGACGAGCCTGGGCCTGTTGCTGTCGAGCGCGTTCATCCCCGACTGATTCCAGCCCTTGCATACGTGGGACATCGCTCGCCTCCCAGTGGTTCTCTAGATAGACCAGGTGCCAGCCGAATGGTGAGCGCACCGTTGCGCTGACGAAGCCTGCAGAGGCAATGATAGACGCTCGCATCTGTATCAAGCGTAGCTGCGCTTGTGCCTGGGTGGTGGCATCGGCATTCGGCGCAACCTTGATCAGCAGTTGCTGAGTGCGGGTGAAACGCTGACGCAGCAATGCGGCAAACATTTGCTGCGCGGCCAGTTCACGAGCCAGGTAATCGCGGTACGACGCCTCGTCGAAGCCGGCGTCCTGTAACCGCCGACCGAAGGGCTCAGCGCCGCCGAGTGCGGTGCGTGTCTGATTGATCTGTTGCTGGAGCGTTTGCTCGTCAATGAGCACACCGCGCTTGCGTGACTCCTGCCACAGCAGCTCGCGGTCGATCAGCGCATCCAGCGCAGCCCGGCGCAGCTGCCTGTAGGCCTTGGGATTGCGAATGCTCGCAACGGCGCGGCCCTGATCTTCCAGGTATTCGGCGAAATAGCGCTCGAGACGAAACTGCGAAATTTCCTCGCCATTGACCCGCGCCGCCGCCGGCCCGTTGCCGGCCCACGCCGCCGGCAAACAGCAGATCAGCAGCCACATCAGGGTTATGAGCTTCATGAGCGGAGCCTCCGTCAGGGGCTGGCAACCATCGGTTTATACGGCGCCACCAGATAGAAGCGCTGATCGGGCAAATCCACGGTCACCACATGGGCGCCGTTCAAGCCCAGGCGCCGCCCGGGACCGAAGTTCAGGCGCGGCGTCAGGCCAGTGTCGAAATCATGCAGGCCTTCGAGCGCGGCGACGAGTTTTTCCCGGCTGGCATCCCGGCCGGCCTGCTTCATGCCTTCGCCGAGCAACAACATCGAGGCGTAGGCGCCGACTTGCAGCACCGCATGTTGCGCGCCCAGCCCTTGCCCCTCACGCAACGTCGACAACGCCATGCGCCCGCTTTGCGTCCAGTCGCTGGGCACGAAGGGATAGGCGAGAAACACGCGCCGGGAAAAGCCTTCCGGCACTTGCAGCAGATCGCCGGCGACCTGGCTCGAAGCGGCAAACAGATACGGCACCTGGCCGGCGTTACGCAGGCGCGTGGCCAAGCGACTGAAACCGCCGCCGCTGCCCAGATAGAACACCGAGCGCGACCCGAGGGGCAGTTGCTCGGCCGCCGCGTCGTAGGCGTGCAAGCTGACTTTTTCCCAGCCATGCCCCTGCAGATATAGACCGAGGCTTTGCGCCGCTTGCGCCTGTACCGGGTCATCGGGATAGGCAATCAGGGTCGGCCCCTGCAACACCCGCAAGCTGCCCGTGGCGTAATCGGCCAAGGCCAGCAGTTGCTCGCGCAGCCCGGGCAACGGCGCGAAAATCTGCACGCTGGTCTGCAGGGCGCCAGGCATCGATAACGGACCGATCAGCGGTACGCCGGCCAGTTCCAGCAGCGTCGCCAATTCGCTGTCGAGGGCCGGCGCCAGCGGTGCGATCAAGGCGAACACCTGCTCCTCCTCGATCAATTGACGCAAGGCCAGTTCGGCACTGGCGCGATCAGGTCCGGGATCGATCACCGTCAAACGCACCTGCCGGCCATGAATGCCGCCCGCCCGATTGATCCGCGCGACACTGCCGTTGAGCACCGCTGCCACCGTCATGCCCTCCTCGGCCAACGGCCCCTGGCTGGGCAGCAAGGTCCCCAGGTGCAAGGTCTCGTTGTCGAGGCCGGGGTCGCGCTCGTCGGCGAGCCGCTTGAGGTACGCAGTGAGGTTGCGCTGGTCCTTCATCGACAGGACGAAGCGCGGCATGCTCGGGTCGAGGCGATTGCCTGCCGGATCGCGGCCCTGTTCGATGACCCTCGCCAGGCTGGTTTCGGTGTAGGCCGGGTAGCGCCGACCGTTGACCTGTTGCTGGCCGTAAATGCTGGTCAGCCGTGCCCAGTTCAGTGGTGGCGGACGCACACCGCCTTCAGGCCGTCCGAGGCCATCGGCGCCGTGGCAGTTGGCGCATGGCAGGCTGGTCGCCGGCAGCGCCACGTCTGCCGCGCCTACCCGCGCCATGACCGGCTCGCCGCTGTCCGACAGCCCTTCGCGGTACAAGCGCTTGCCGGCCGCCTCCTCAAGCGTCAGCGGCTGAGCTGTTGCGCCAAGGCTGATGCCAAGGAGCAGAATCAGCGCGAGCGAGCGGCCAGGGTTCATGGCGCAGGCTCAGCGGCCGGCCACGGGCATTGTCAGCAATTGCAAGCGCTGGGCAATGGCGGCGGCCGGGGCATCGGGGCGGATCTTGCTCCAGCGCTTTTTGGCGACGTCGCCGACGATCAGCTGGGTGGAGTGCTGCTCCGGGGTTGGCACGATCTGGCCGATGCGGCTCAGCACCAGGTCCATCTGCGCCTTGTCGCCGGTGAGAAAAAGCCAATGAGGGTCATCGGAACCCTGCTTCAAGGTGTAAGCCTTGAGCACCGCCGGCGTATCGCGCAGCGGGTCACTGGTAAGGGAAATGAAAGTGATCGCGTCGGCCTGGTCGCCCAGCAGCTCGCGGACTTCCTTGAGCTTGCGGGTGATCAGCGGGCAGGCATCGTTGCAACTGGTGAAAATCACGTTGAGCAGGACCACGCGGTTCTGCAAGGCGTCGCTGTAGAAGCGCAAGGTCTGGCCGTTCTGGTCCAACAACGGCGTGTCGGTAAACCATGTCTGCGCGTCGTGAGTGCCTTTGGCCGGTGCGGCGACCACGCTCGTCGGGGCGTCGGGCGCGTGGCCTTCATGGGCAAACGCGACGTTGCTGAAAATCCAGAAACACACGCTCAGCGAAATCCAGTCGAGCATTCTCATGGCTGATGCTCCATGGCGATGGCGGTATGTCTGGCGTGGGTGCGCAGGCCGCTGAGCTTTTCCACTTCCTTGCTGAGCAGCGCCGGATCGGTGAAACCGTAGTAGCGCGTCCAGTGGCGGCTGTCGCCATCGCCGACCAGAATCAGCGGCTGGTGGCTTTTGAAATCGCCGCTGAAACTGCCGAGACCTTTGAGGGTTTCGTTGATCGACTGTGGCGAGCCGGTCAGCCAGCTCCACCCCGGCCCCTGCTGAAAGCTGCGGGCATATTCCTGCAGGCGCTTGGGATCGTCGCGCTGGGGGTCGATGCTGATCGACACCAGTTGCACCTCATCGCCGACCCGTGCACCGAGTTGTTTCTGCACTTTGCCCATGATCGACGAGACCACCGGGCACACCGTGGTGCAACTGGTGTAGATGAAGCTCATGACGACAATCTTGCCCTGCACCAGATCCGGCTCAAGGCGTACGCTCTTACCGTCCTGATCAAACAATGGCACGTTGGCAAACTTCACCTGGGCGTGCTCCTGACTGCTGCGTGGCGGCGCCGTATGCCCGGCATGTTCGTCTGCGGAATGGGCCTGGGCTTGTTGAATGCCGAAGCTCAACAGACACAGGGTCAGCACGCCACTGGATACAAATCGGTTCATGGTGAAACTCCTCTTCAGGGCTTCTGGCCCGGGGCGACCCGGACACTGGCAAACGTCTTGTCGTCGAAACCGGCCCCCAGCGACGCCGCGCGCACATGCAGGTACCAGGCGCCACTGCGGTCGAGGGTGATCGGCGCTTCATACACGCCGGCGGAAACTTCCTGCGCGGCGACCTCACGCGGGTGAGAGGTGGGCGCCAGGTAATAGCGCAATTGCACGTCTTTCACACCGCTGCGCTGCAGTTTCTGTTTGCCCTGCACGATGCGAAAACGCACCACGTACGGGTCATTGAGCGCAGCAGTGGTCTTGTCCAGAAGAAACTCGACTTGCGGCTGGCCGAAGTGTTTCGCCACCGCGCCATCGGCTTCGATCAGTGCGCTGAAGCAGTGAATGATGTTCGGTTGATTGAGCAGGAACGCTACATCGAAACGCCCGGCTGGCGGCAGCTTCACCCGGGCGCTGTAAAGTCCCGGCGAGACCTCACGCAGGCTACGGTCGATGACCATGGCCGCGCGGGCGATCTGGCCGCGATTGGGATAGCCGGACATCGGCGCGTTCATGCCTTCGGCGTAGAAGTAAGTGGTGTTGTCCACCGGGTTGACGACGAACACCGCGTTGTCGTCGCGCGATACCGCAAGGCTCGACGCGAGCGGCAGATCACCGGCCATGCGCGGTGGTTGCGGGCCGGCTTCGAAGCCCTGGATGATGGGCTGGCGCCCCTCGCCCAACGAAGACAGATTGATCATGCTGACCTTGGGCGAGGCCAGTCCGCGCACGTAGGCATAGGCTTGGGTGAACACCAACTGGTAAGGCTCGGCGGAGACTTCGAGGTCATGGATAGCCGTGTCAGTGGCCGCGTCGATCACACTGGCGCGGTTCGCCAGGGTGTTGAGTACCACGCCGAAACGCCCGTCAGCGCTGAAACCCATCGGGCCGAGACCTTGCTGCAACGTGATCACCCGGCGCACGGCGTGGCTGTTGGCGTCGATCACCGTGACGGTGCCGTCCTTGCCGTCAGCCACGTACACCGCGCCGGACAATGCCGAATAGGCAACCGACAAAGGGTGGGAGCCGGTTCTGACCTGCTTGACGATGGCCAGGCTGGCGCTGTCGATCACGCTCAACGTGCCGTCGTCGCGGTTACTGACAAAGGCGAAACGGCTGTCCTTGCTGAAGCTGATTTCGTGATGACCGCGCCCGGTCGACAAATGTTTGAGCGGCTTGAGGCTTTGGCTGTCGATCACTGTGACGCCGGAGTCTTCGCCTTTGCTGGCGTTATTGCCGACCCAGAGCAGGCGTTCATCCGGTTGCAGCGCGACGCGCACCGGTTGGCTGCCGGCCTTGATCGAATCGAGCACCTTGAACTGCTCGCTGTCGATCACTGCCACTTCGCCGGCGCTGGGCATCGATACGAATACACGTTTGTTGTCGGTCGGGGTGACCCAATCCATCGGCGGCTGTTTGAGCTCGATCCGCGCCAGGGTGCTGGTGATGCCGCCGACCGACACCGAGGGATCGACCACGGCGATGCTGGCGTCACGGTTCATGACCAGCAGGAAATAGCTGTTGAGGTCGAGCAGCGGGCGCGCGCCGATGTTGGATTTGAGGAACACACCGACGCGCGCCTTGCAGCTCTGATCGCGGCCCTGGGCCTGATCAGCGGCGACCGTTTGCGCATCGATCCACGCCCCCGGCGCCACACCGGACAAGGCCTGCCCGGAAGCACTGTCGGTCACGCGAAACTGCACATCGGCGAATTCGCCTTCGCGCAGTTTGCCGTCAGCGGCAAGCGGTTTGAGGGCGAAGTCCACCGTCACGCCGTCCCTCTTGAGCGTCTGCTCGCCAGCGGTTTGCGCCACGGCAATCTCGCTCAGCGTCAGCACCGCCCCGACCATGGCCAGCGTGCAAATACCGATGATGTTGATGATCCTGTTCATCTGGCACTCCCCTACCTCTTCATCTGGCAAAACACCGGCCCCTGTGGGAGCGAGCCTGCTCGCGAACGCGTCTTCAGCGCCACCCTCGAACCCGAATTGCCCCCATTCGCGAGCAAGCTCGCTCCCACAAGGGATTTGCATCCATCCCACTCTCTCACTGCCACCATTGCCCACTGTGGGAGCGGGCTTGCTCGCGAAGGCGTCTCCAGCGTCACCCCTAAAAAATCGAGCTGCCCCCATTCGCGAGCAAGCTCGCTCCCACAAGGGATTTGCATCCATCACACTCCCTCACTGCCACCATTGCCCACTGTGGGAGCGGGCTTGCTCGCGAAGGCGTCTCCAGCGTCACCCCTAAAAAACCGAGCTGTCCCCATTCGCGAGCAGGCTCGCTCCCACAAGGGATTTGCATCCATCACACTCTCTCACTGCCACCATTGCCCACTGTGGGAGCGGGCTTGCTCGCGAAGGCGTCTCCAGCGTCACCCTTAAAAACCGCGTTGCCCCCATTCGCGAGCAGGCTCGCTCCCACAAAGGATTTGCATCCATCACACTCCCTCACTGCCACCATTGCCCACTGTGGGAGCGGGCTTGCTCGCGAAGGCGCCTCCAGCGTCCCCCCTAAAAAACCGAGCTGCCCCCATTCGCGAGCAAGCTCGCTCCCACAGTTTTTTGCATTTACAGGCCTTGCGTTTGTGCCTACTGCCCCTGCGGTGCCGGTTCCGGTTCGTTGGTCACGCGCAACAGTCCCCATAGCCCGGAGGTGTTGCCGTAGGCGCCGTAGTCGCGGAACAGGTAATCGCCCGGTATTGCGTTGCTGCCGCCGGCGCTGGGGATCATGAAGCTGAAGTGCGCCGCCGGGAGGATGCTTTCGTGGGCGCCGATGTACATCGACATCGGGTTGTAGCCGAAGCGCACTGAACCCACGCCCGGACTGCCCATCGGATAACCGCCGGTGTCGCTCTTCTCGGCCTGGAACGGGTTGACCGACCAGACATGTCCATCGAGCTGGAAGGTGCTGCCACGACTGCCGCCGCTGGGCATCAGAATATGCGTGCGCAACGGTTGCCCCGGTTTCGCGTAGAGCACCGGCGTTTGTGGATCGCCGCCGACCAGCGCATTGCTGTAAGCCATGTGCGCGTTGGCCATATCGCCGTAACCGGCGCCGTCGGCATGCCCGAACGGTGCGTCAGGCGCAAGGCCGAAGCGATACCACAGCGGTTCGGTTTTGTAGTTGATCGCCATGCTCGAGTTGTCCTGCGGATCGGTCGGCACACCCAAGCCTTCAGCCGCAATGCCCTCGACAGGCCGGCCATTGGCCCAACGGGTGTTCAACGCCTTGTGCCAGACCATCGCAAAATCGCGGTAGCTGGTTTGCCCCGGCGCGGTGACCGTGGCGTTGACCTTGCGTACATCGTCAACCCAGGTCGCGCCGATCGGCAGGATGCTCATCGCTGCGCCAAGACCTTTTTGCGGCTGCTTGATCACGTCCGCCGGGGTGATGTTGAGCCCGCCGAACTCCACCGCCGTGGCGTTGATGTTGTCAACACTGCGGCCCAACTGCGTCACCGGTTTGCCTTCACGCTCCAGATGCCCGGCGTAGTACTGATAGGTCCGGGTCGGATACGCGCCACTGTTGCCGACGCGCGGTGGCACGGTCTGGATCGGGTTGGCGCCGACGTTGGCACCGTCGGATTTGGTGATGTCGTAGGCCAACAGCTGCGCGTGCAGACCGACGTGGCTGGACGGCCGCATCAGGTTGTTGCTGAAGGTGGTCGAGCCCAGACCACTGTTGCGATCGCGCTTGACCATCCCCTGCATGACAGCGGTCTGAGTCAAATCAGGCATCACGCTCGGCAAACGGTTTTCCAGGGTGATATTGATGCAATCCCCCGCCGCTGCGCGCAGCACCAGCGGCTCGACCGGGATGCCGGGCTTGAGCTTGCCGCTGAGCGGATCCAGATCGGCTTTGCGCACATACAGAATCGCGGTCGGGTCGTGCAATGGCCCGCTCTGACCGCCAATGGTGATGGTTTCGCCGTCCTCCGGATCGGTCACCGTGACTTGGGGAATGCTCACCGTGCGCGAGTTCAGCACCAGGGTTCCACCGGCCGGATTCAGCGGCCCGCCGACATGCTGGCCGAGTCCTGCGGAATCGCCGATGGTCAGGCCCAGGGCATTGCCGAGAATGTCATTGGCCAGCGCGGCGACCACTTCATAGGTGCGCTGCACAGTGGGTCGCGTGCCGATGCCGTTGGGGTTGGCGCTGATCCGCGGACAACTGCCCTCGAAAGCGACCGTGTTACGCATGCCCGCCGGGCTCGGGTTGTTGGGAATCGCAAAAAGGTCATTGCGCTTGGCGGTGTAGTTGCGCATCACTCCCCAGATACCGCTCCAGTAGCCTTCGATCGAAGCGTCCATCGAGTACAGATAGTCGCCCGTGGTCGCCGCAGAGCTGGAGAGCATCGACACCGGCGCAATGAAGCCCATCTGTTCGGAGATGCCGATCATCTGCGAGGCGCGCCAGCCGGAGTTGGAGCTGTTGCCGAAACCGGAACCGCTCTGCAGCCATTTCACGCCATGCAGGGTCACGTTGTGTTCCTCCTCATGGCCCCCGGCATGCACCCGCAGCCGCACGTTGTCGCCGGTGTAGGTGCGCAGCATCGGCGTGAACGGATCGCCCGGTTCGGCACCGCCCTTGTTGATGTGCGGCGGGAACAGCGTAGTGCCGCCGGTTGGCCCGGTGGCCGAGGTGAGCAGGTTCGGCGCCAGGTTCATCGCCGGGATCGCCCGGTCGGTGCGGCTTTGCATGGCGAACGACAGATCTCCGCCGAGGCCGTCGGCCTGCATGCCGCGCTTGCCATCCGGGCCGACTTTGTTCGGGTCGTACACGCGCAGGGCCAGCGGCTCGTTGCGGTAATTGACGACGAACATGCCTGGGTCATCCACCGAAATCGCCTGCGGACACGGCCGGCTCGGACAGCCCGGCACCTGACCGCCCTGCACTTCCAGCACGCCTTCAAGCAGAGTGCTGGCGTTGTTGCGCACTGGCGGATTGATCGCGTAGCGGAAGCTGTCGGCGGTGGCCGGGAACGCTTGCGCATTGGGCACGCCATTGGGTCCGGCACCGACGTAGACGCCGGCTTCATAGGCGTGCTGGAAGTCGCTGTATTCAAGGAAAAACTCGCGGAAGCTGTCGTTCTTGCCGTCGCCATCGAGGTCACCGGTGTTGATCACCGCTTGCCACGACGTCGGCCCGCCGTCCTGACGCGCGCCGCTGTACAACGGCTCGCCGGTCTCGGCGTGCAGCCAAGTCGAACCGGCCGGTTCCGCCAGCACCGTGGCGTACAGCCCGATCTGCTGGTGCGTCGATGGGCCCAGGTGGTCGTGGGTGAAGATCGTGCCGAGGCCGCGATCGACACCTTTGATGTTCACCACCGGGTCGACGAACCAGCGCTGCATCGCCGTGCGCGCGCCAACCCAGTCAGCCCGCCCGTACTGACCGAAGAACGGGTGTGCCTTGGCTTTCGGGCAGGCTTGAGTGCCGTCGCGCGGGTCACTGCCCTCGCACTGGTTGAACGCACGGATGGCGTGAATGCGTTCCTGCACAGCGCCCGGGGAAAGCACGCCGTCCTCATAATTCCAGCCGTTGGAAGAACCGTCGGCGGAAGTCAGGTCCCACTTTGGCAAGTGGATGTGCTGACCGATCACGTCAGTCGGTGTGCGCACCTGATAATCGTCCATCTCGTACGTGGCCGGCACCAGGTTGGTTTGCTGGTACTGCACGCAGTCGAAGGTGTTCATGCGCATCACCAGCGGCTCTGGCGGACGCTGTTTGGTGATCACCGGCCAGGCGTCTTCCCACAGCGCGAGAATGCGCGCCTGCGGGAAGTGATAACCGACTTTGTTGTACACCGCGTCGAACTGAATGTTGGCAGCCTTGTAAATCCGTGGCCGGTCGGCGGTGAACGTCGAGGCACCGACAAACGACAGGCCATCGATGCGCTCGCCGCTGTTGAATTCACCGCTGCCGGCGCTGTTGGTCAAGCGTTTCTGCCGGTCGTCCATGCACGGTTCGTAGTAAGGCGCGCCGGCCATCGGCAAGGCGCCGTTGGTACGGAAAGCCTTGGCCACCACTTGATTGCCGGGCAGCAAGGCATAGCTCGGGTGATCCTTTTTCGCGTGGAAGGCCATTGCGGCCTGTTCGACCTCGGTGCCCTCCTCCGGCATGTAGATCGGTTTGGCCCGCACCACTTCCTTGGAGAAGTCCAGCGAAGTGGTCACCGTATGCGCCTCGCCTCCGGCCGCCACGCCGTCGAGAGTATGCCGTTGCAGGCCGCCGTCCCAGCCACCGGACTGCGCCGGGTCGAGGTTGGCCCACAGCGCCTTGCCGCTGGCCTTGAGCGCTTGCGCGGTGGCCGCGTCGAGCATGTCCAGTGGCGGGGTTGGCGGACGTTGGCCGACCGAGCTTTCCATGCCGCCGATCCAGAACGGATAGCCAGGGTTTTTCAGGCTGCCGTCGGCATTGCGGTTGGCTTCGCTGCGATCGACCAGCGCCAGGGAGCCGATGGCTTGACCACCAGCGTTGCCGCCATGGTGTTCACCGTCATCATCGCCCTCTTCTTCGTCATCCTCGTCATCATGGCCGGCGACCAGGGTTTCACCGATTTTCGGCACTACCACGACTTTGCCCGGCATCGGCGCCATGGCTTTGCCCGGCAGCGGCACGATCGCCGGAATCGGTGTGCCGGCGACGATCTCGCCGTCCGGCAAGGCGCGCGCGCCGGCCGCCGGTTTGCCGCTGCGCAGGGCAAACGGTTCGCTGTGATAGCCATCGGCGCCTTGCTGCGAAACGTCGAGCCGGGTGCCCTCTTCGAACACATCATGCACCCGCCACATCGACCACATGCCCTGGGCAAAGTGCGGATAGAAGTGGCAGTGATAGATCGCATCGCCCGCTACCCGATTGCGGTTGCCTGAACCGCCATTGGCGATTTCATAGGTGTAACCGGCACCGGGACCGATGCCCTGGGCGTCGACGTAATCGGAGTTGTCGTCGTTGGGATTGAACAGCCACTGATGGCCGTGCAGGTGGAAGATGTGCTGCTCGTGACCGTTGTGGGTATTGCGAAATTTGACGAAGTCGCCGATGTAGCTGTGATTGACGTTCGACGGCTCCGACGGGAACAGCGCCATGGTCGCCTTCACGCCAATCTGATCGGCGTTCGGGGTCTGCCCGGGAGCGATGTTTTCCAGCCCGGCGTTGGCCGGTACGTCAACCAGCATGGCGACGTCGCCAACGGTGTGCGAGCTGAGGAAAAATTCCTCATAGGCACAGGACAGGCAATCGTGCATCGGCCCTACACCCAAGCGATTGGCGACGACTTCGGCGCCCATGCCGCCGGAGCCGTAATTGATCATGAACGAATCGCGGGTCGGTTCCAGCACATGGGCCATCACCGGGTCGGCCCAATAGGCGGGGAATGCCTGGGTGGCAGCGGTTTCATCCTGGAATTGCGAAGCGAAATCGCGGAACGGCTCCAAGCGATTCGGGATCGCCGGGTTGCGTTTGCCCACCGACTCCAGCGGATAGGTGCTGGGCGGGAAGCTGCCGTCGGCGTTGCTGCCCATCACGATCGCGTCACTTTCACTGGAGATGATTTCGTTGCCGTCGACCATGTTGATGATCGGCGTGCCGGCCTTGCCTTCGCGCAGCCACGGCTCGCGCTGCGGATAGCGTGCCTGGTAATCGACAATCGGCTGCCCGGCCGGCGTGCGCCCGCTGGTGGCCAGGCGCATCTCTTCTTCGCTCAGCGTGTTGCGGTAGCTGCGGCCGCCCTTGGGCAGCACGACCACTTGGCCGAACAGCCCGTTGGCGACGTTGCCCGCAGCGCCTTCGCCACCAAACGTGGCGCCTCGACTGCTCACGGCAAACGCGCCTTCGCGCTCGGCAAACAGGGTGTAGGAACGGCTGGCTCCCGGCACGATCAAGGTGTTGGGGTTACGCCCGGTGAACGATGAAATATCGTCGATACTGTTGACCGCTTGCAGGCCGTTGACCTGGAAACCGATGTGGCGGTCAGCCACTTGCTCATCGACCTTGAACGCGTCGATCGCGTTGGGGTTTTCCTCAGCTTCCGCCCCTTCGACATGCTTGTTCGGGTTGGCCTGATAGTCGAGCAGGTTCTGCAGATTGATCGTCAGACAGTCCCCAGCCGCCACCCGCAATACCAAGGGCCGTGGACGCTTGTCAGGCCGCAACGCAACCTTGCCTGGCACCGCCGCGCCACCGTAAGCCAGCGACACGTCGTGCTCATCGACCACGTCGCGGCGCAGGGCGAACATCATGCCGTTGGCGTTTTGCGCACCGAGGCGGTTGAACATCAGCGGCTGATCGAACGCCACGACGTTGGCCACCAGGTTGCGCTCGCAACGTACCGCCGCGCCGGCCAGTTCGACGCTGAGCAGCGAGGCCATTATCAACAACCCGTTAATCAGGGATGGAACGTGAGGAAAGCCAGCCATGATCGGTAACCTCGTAGTGGGTGCTCTTTGGAACACTTCTGGACAAATGCCCCGGAGCAAGCCGCGTGCCACAAAAAATCCTTCTGCATATCAGTCAGTTAAAGCGCCGACCTGAGAATCCGGGGGATATTCCCCACCCGTTTGCCCCACTTTCCGGGCCTGCCCGGTTGGCCCCGAAAGTGGGGAATCGGGTAAAGGGCTCACAACGGCGCATCCATCGCCAAGCCCTGCAGACGCCGGTACTGGCGCAGCACATTCGGCACATAGCGCTGGGTTTCGGCGAACGGTGGAATCACCCGACCACGGCTGAGCACCGCATCCGGGCCGGCGTTGTAAGCCGCCACGGCAAGAGCGATGTCGTTGTTGAACAGGGTCATCAGGCGCTTGAGGTATCTGGCCCCGCCCTGGATGTTGGCCTTGGGGTCATAAACGTCGGTCACGCCCAGCTCGCGCGCGGTGTCGGGCATCAATTGCATCAGCCCACCCGCGCCTTTGGCTGAAGTGGCGCCGGGGTTGTAATGCGACTCGGCGTTGATCACCGCGTGCAACAGCGCCTCGGGCAACTGGTTGACTTTGGCCGCTGCGGAAACCAGCTCTGCGTAAGGCTGATTGGCGATCATCTGTGGCTGCTGATCGAGGCTGGCCACTGCCGCGTCCGCCTCGTGAATGACTCGTTCGTAAGTGCGTCCGGGCCGATGCACGTTGGACAGCACGTAGCTGCCCTTGGCGTCCACGGAGATGAAGACATCGGCTTGCGCGGCGCCGCTGAGCAGCGCACATCCGAGCAATCCACTGGCGAGAAATTTCATGTCGGGCCTCCCCGGACCGGCCCCCGATAAATTGGGGGAAATGCCCCAGTGGCCGATCACGATCGAGCTCTACGCAAGCACTGTGCCGTTTTCTGAAAGGCCCGAATAACAAGGCCTCCAGCGCGGCAGATGATTTCCTGCGGGGCTGAGCATGGCAATTGCATAGGCCCCTATGGCGACTCGATTGCCATCTACGGGAGATCATCATGAAGCGGCCCTTTCGCCCGCGTGGCCAACGCGGTTTTACCCTGCTTGAATTGCTCGTGGTGCTGGTGGTGCTCGGCCTGCTGGCCGGTATCGTCGCGCCGAAATACTTCGCCCAGCTCGGTCGCTCCGAGGTCAAGGTGGCCAAGGCGCAAATCGAAGGTTTGAGCAAAGCGCTGGATCTGTACCGCCTGGAAGTCGGCCATTACCCGTCGACCGAACAAGGCTTGCAGGCGCTGGTACTGGCACCCAGTGATGAGGCGAAATGGACCGGCCCATACCTGCAAAAAAAGCTGCCGCAGGATCCATGGGGCCGTAATTACGCCTACCGCTACCCCGGCGAAAACAGCGAGTACGACTTGCTGTCGATGGGCAAGGACGGCCAGCCCGGCGGCGAAGGCGAGAACGCTGAAGTCACCAATTGGCAATGAGCGGAGCGCGGCCCCATGCGATTTCATCTCAAAGCGGTCGGCAAGGCCGGCGTGGTGTCGATGCGCGTCGAAGCGCCGGGAGACAGCGAAGCGCGGCGGATTGCCGAGGACCAGGGTCTGCGGGTGCTCAGTGTGCACGCCGACAAGCACTGGCGTGCGCTGAAACTGCGTCAGCGCGAGACCTTCAACCTGGTGCTGTTCAGCCAGGAACTGACCACCCTGCTCAACGCAGGCCTGCCGCTGATCGATGCGCTGGAAAGCCTCGCCGAAAAGGAAAGCGCCCCCGCTGCGCGCAAGACCCTCAGCGAATTGGTGCGCCTGCTTTACGAAGGCAAATCCTTCTCGCAGGCGCTGGCGCAGTTGTCGGCAGTTTTTCCGCCGTTGTACGTGGCGCTGGTGCAGTCCAGCGAGAAGACTGGCGCGGTCGGCGATGCCTTGGGGCGTTACGTCAGTTATCGCCAGCGCATGGACGAGGTGCGGCAGAAGATCATCAGCGCTTCGATCTACCCGATGCTCTTGCTGGTGGTCGGCGGTGGCGTGGTGTTGTTCCTGATGGGCTACGTGGTGCCGCGTTTCAGTCTGGTATTTGAAGGGCTGGGCAATAACCTGCCGTGGCTGTCGCAGGTATTGATGAGCAGCGGCATGTTTCTGCATGCGCACCAGGCGCAGTTCTTTGGCGCCTTGGCGGCGCTGGTCATTGCCCTCGCCGTGGCGCAGAAACAGCCGGCGTTTCGCCGTGGGCTGGATCGCCTGGCGGAGAAACTGCCGGCCGTGCATCAACGAATTTTCATGTATGAGCTGGCGCGGTTCTATCGTTCGCTGGGGATTCTGCTGCAGGGCGGAATTCCACTGGTGACGGCAATGGGCATGGTTCGAGGCTTGCTCACCGTGGCCTCGCGCACGCGCCTGGATCAAGCCTGCGAACGGGTCCGCGAGGGCCAGTCCTTGTCAGCCGCGCTGGAACTCAATCACTTGGTGACGCCGGTATCGCTGCGTCTGCTGCGGGCAGGCGAGCAGTCCGGCAACCTCGGTCAAATGATGGAGCGCAGCGCCGACTTCTACGACGAGGAAATCAGCCGCTGGCTGGAATGGTTCGTGAAACTGTTCGAGCCATTGCTGATGACTTTCATCGGCCTGCTGATCGGCGTCATCGTGATCCTGATGTACATCCCGATTTTCGAGTTGGCCTCGAGTATTCACTGACCACGGGAACGGGTCGGATCCCGGCAGCAACGCACTGTGCGTTCCCAAACAAAACCATAAACACGGAGAACGATATGCAGATCAAAAAGCTCGTTCTGGCAATGGCCATCGGCGCCGTTCTGTCAGCGTCTACCGTACTGATTCCGGACAGTTTGTCCGGGGTGTCCAGTGCACATGCCAAAGATGGGGGGAGCGGTGGCGGAAGTGGTGGAAGCGGAGGTAGCGGGAGTGGAGGTGGAGGTGGCGGCAGTCATGGTGGCAATGGTGGCGGGAGTGGCGGTAACGGCAGTGGCGGAGGAAGCGGTGGCGGCGGCAGCCATGGCGGAGGCGGCAACAGCGGCAGCGGAGGTGGCGGCAACAGTGGCCACAGCGGCAGTGACCATGGCTCGGGCCACTCGGGCAACAGTGCGTCTTCCTCCTCCGGCCGCAGCGGCACCCACGCCGAACCTGGGGATGACCATGGCGTCCATCGCGCCGGTGAAGTGGGCGATGACCATGGCGTGCATGTCGGCGGCGAACCAGGCGATGACAAGCGCGCCAACTGAGCGACTTTGAATGCACCGACAATCTACTGTGGGAGCGAGCCTGCTCGCGAAAGCGTTGGTTCAGTCAGCACCTCAGCGTCTGGATGATCGCCTTCGCGAGCAGGCTCGCTCCTACAGTTCGGTCGGCGTAGGGATCAAAGATTCACGTGGCTCTGGTTAAGCCGTTCACGCAAAAATTCCACCAGCGCCTGCACCGGCCTTGAAGCCTGACGGTGCTGCGGATATACCGCTGACAAGGTCAGTGGCTCCGGGCGTAAATCATCCAGCACCGGTAGCAGCCGCCCGTCCTTCAGCGCTGCGCCGACAATGAAAGTCGGCAGATAGGTAATCCCCATCCCTTGCACCGCTGCGTCTCGCAGCAGTTCGCCGTTGTTGACGCGCATGCGCCCGGCGACGTTGATCAGTACCGGTTTGCCCGGCGCTTCGTTGAAGCGCCATTGCACCGAGCGTCCGTGACCGTACGGCAGGCAGTCATGGCTGTGCAGGTCTTCGGGTTTGAGCGGTGTGCCGCGTTCAGCGAGGTAGGCCGGGCTGGCGCAGTAGACCCGCTCGATACTGGCGATGCGGCGGGCGATCAGTGTCGAGTCCTCCAGTACGCCGATGCGCAGGGCCAGGTCGTAGCCCTCGCCGAGCAGGTCGACCGGGCGATCGCTTAAATCGACCTCGACGGTGACTTCGCGATAACGCTGCAGGAACAACGGCAGCAGACAACCCAGATGCGCCACGGCAAACGACAGCGGCGCGCTCAGGCGAATCGTGCCGCGCGGCTCGGCGGTTTCGCCAGCGATGCCCTGCTCGACCTGCTCCACTTCTGCGAGCAAGCGCAACGCCGATTCGTAATAGCTCTGCCCCAGAGGCGTGACGTCGAGGCGGCGGGTCGAGCGATTCAACAAGCGCACACCGAGGCGCTCTTCGAGTTGCATCAAACGGCGGCTGACGAACTGCTTGGACAGGCCCAACTGATCGGCCGCGGCGGTGAAGCTGCCGGAGTCCATGACCTGGCAAAAAATACGCATGTCTTCGAACGGGTTCATTGTCACTCTCTGGTGGACAGTTAAACGCTTTATAGCCGCTTTTTCGCTTTTCAGCAGCCCATTAATCTGTGCTCACGGTGTTGCTGAGGCCACAAACCCGGTGCCACAGCAGCCCGCAACTCAGGCAAACAATCAAAATCATTCAAAAGGATTTCCACCCATGAACATCGTCAAGAAAACCCTCGCCGCGTCGCTCCTCGCCCTCTCCGTCAGCAGCGCTTTTGCCGCTGGCAGCCCCGGCGTCGAACACAACACTCAAGCGTTCCTCGACGCCCTCGCCGCTGGCGGTGGTCGTCCGCTGGAGCAACTGAGCCCAAAAGACGCCCGCGCAGTGCTGACCGGTGCGCAGGCCTCGGTGAAGGTTGATCTGTCCGGTGTGGAAATCAGCGACAAGGCAATCAAGGTCGATGGCCAGACCCTCAACCTGAAAGTGGTGCGTCCGGCCAAGGTCAAAGGCGAGTTGCCGGTGTTCATGTTCTTCCACGGTGGTGGCTGGGTGCTCGGTGACTTCCCGACGCATCAGCGCCTGATTCGTGATCTGGTGGTCGGCTCGGGCGCTGTTGCGGTGTATGTCGATTACACGCCATCGCCGGAAGCGCAGTACCCGACCGCAATCAACCAGGCTTACGCTGCGACCAGATGGGTGGCCGAGCACGGCAAGGACATCGGTGTCGATGGCAAGCGTCTGGCGGTGGCCGGCAATAGCGTCGGCGGCAACATGGCGGCGGTCGTGGCGTTGATGGCCAAAGAGCAGAAAGCCCCGGCGCTGCGCTTCCAGCTGTTGATGTGGCCGGTGACCAATGCACGGTTCGACGACGGGTCGTACCAGCAATTTGCCGAGGGCCACTTCCTCACCAAAGGCATGATGCAGTGGTTCTGGGACAACTACACCACCAACCCGGCCGAGCGTGCGCAGATCCATGCCTCGCCGCTCAACGCCAGCGCCGAACAGCTCAAGGGCCTGCCCGCTGCGCTGGTGCAGACCGCCGAGTTCGACGTGCTGCGTGACGAAGGTGAAGACTATGCGCGGCACCTGGATGCGGCCGGCGTGCCGGTGACCTCGGTGCGCTACAACGGGATGATTCATGACTTCGGTCTGCTCAACCCGCTGAGCCAGATACCAGAGGTTAAGGCTGCGGTGCGCCAAGCGGCAGCCGAGCTGAAGACTCATCTGAATCCATAAAAGCAAAAGATCGCAGTCTGCGGCAGCGCCTACCCTGGAATACGATTCCCTGTAGGAGCCGCCGCAGGCTGCGATCTTTTTTCTCACCAGCGTCGCGGAGTACCGGTCATGAGTCTTTTCTACGCCCACCTGCTGTCCTGGAGCGCTGTGCTGTTGCTGCTCGACGCCGCACTCTGGCATTTCTCGCCCTTCACCCATCGCGCACCGCGAGTCGGCGTACGTCTGGCGTTGTTTCTGGCGTTCAGCGCGCTGGTGATCAACGCCGGTGTCAGCCCGTTGCAGGCGCCGCTGTTCGCCGATGATCGCGTGGCACAACTGGGGGCGACGGCGCTGGGGATTCTCTGGTGGCTGTACGCAGCAAGAGTGCTGACCGAAGTGATCGGCCTGGCGCTGATGCGCCGCATCGGTCACAGCGGTCGCCTGTTGCAGGATGTCATCGGCGCGCTGGTGTTTCTGGTCGCGATTGTCGCGGCGGCCGGTTACGTGCTTGAGCTGCCGGTCAAAGGCCTGCTGGCCACCTCCGGGGTGGTCGCTATCGTGGTCGGTCTGGCGCTGCAAAGCACTCTCGCCGACGTGTTTTCCGGCATCGTCCTCAACACCACCAAGCCGTATCAGGTGGACGATCTGGTGATGATCGACGGCGTCGAAGGCAAGGTGTTCGATATCGACTGGCGCGCCACGCACCTGCTGACCAGCGCCGGCACCATGGCCGTGGTGCCGAACTCGGTGGCGGCCAAGGCGAAGATCGTCAACCTCAGCCGGCCGAGCAACATGCACGGCGTATCGATCAGCATCCAGGTGCCCAATCACATTCGTCCGCGGCGGGTACTCGATGCCCTTGATCGCACCTTGCAGGGCAGCAGCTCGTTGTTGCTCAGCCCGGCGCCGAAAGCCGTGCTCAAAGAGGCTGGCGAAACCATGTCGGAGTACGTTGCCAGCGGGTTCATCGCCGAGCTGGGCAAGAAGAGCGAAGTGCGCAATCAACTGTTCGACCTCGCCCATCGCCATCTCGAAGCGGCGGGCATTTCCCGGCATCCCGACGGCGTGATCGAACCGTCGAGCCGTGCTCGTGCATTGCTGGATGAAGTGAAAATTTTCCGCTCGCTGAGCAGTGAGGAACGTGATCGCCTCGCTGAGTCGATGGTCGCGCAGCAGTACACGGCGGGTCAGGTGGTGCTGGATCTGGACGAGGTGCCGGACAGTCTGTTCGTGATTGCCACGGGCGTGGTCAGCGCGACGGTGCCGGACGGCAATGGCCAGACCGAGGCCGGACGCATGGGGCCGAGCGAAGTCATGGGTGAGCAGAGCATTCTTGCCGATACGCCGTCGCAGGCGACGTTCACGGCGTTGACGTCGAGCATCATCTATCGTCTCGACAAGCAGTTGACCCGTGAGTGCATGGACAAGCGCAGCGAAGTCGGCCGGGCCTTGAACAAGTTGCAGGCGGTGCGTCAGCAGAACAGTCGCCTCGCGTTGATGGCCAAACCGGTGGCGGTGAAAAAAGGTGGTTTTTTGGGTTGGTTGCAAAAACGCTAACAGCAAAAGATCGCAGCCTTCGGCGGCTCCTACAGGGAAAATGCGTTCCCATGCAGGAGCTGCCGAAGGCTGCGATCTTTCGATTTTCTTACTTGGCAGTGAACTTGGTGTAGCTGTTGATCAGGTTGCGATAGTTAGGCAGACGCTCGGACAGCAGATGCGCCAGACCTTCCATGTCGTTGCGCCAGTCGCCTTGCAGCTCGCAGGCCACAGCGAACCAGTTCATCAGGTGTGCACCGGCGGCGGACATACGCGCCCACGCCGCTTGTTGCACGGTGGTGTTGAAGGTACCCGACGAGTCAGTCACGACGAACACTTCGAAGCCTTCAGCAATCGCCGACAGGGTCGGGAAAGCTACGCAAACGTCGGTCACTACACCGGCGATGATCAGTTGCTTGCGGCCGGTGGCCTTGATCGCTTTGACGAAGTCTTCGTTGTCCCAGGCGTTGATCTGGCCTGGACGCTGAATAAACGGCGCGTCAGGGAATTGCTCGAGCAGCTCAGGCACGATCGGGCCGTTGGGACCTGCGTCGAAGCTGGTGGTCAGAATGGTCGGCAGCTTGAAGAACTTGGCGATGTCGCCCAGTGCCAGCACGTTGTTCTTGAACTCGTTCGGCGAGAAATCCTGCACCAGCGAGATCAGACCGGTCTGGTGGTCGACCAGCAGGACGACGGCATCATCTTTGTTCAGACGCTTGTAAGGAACGCTCATGGCAAAACTCCTGGATGGATGGTTGTTGCGGGAAGCGCCGGCCCTGATGACCGGCGCTTTTTTCAAACTCAGAACGCGAAGCAGGAACAGCCGAACGCGCCCCAGAAACCGGCGAAATCGCTGACCGGCGCATTCGACATACGCGCTTTTTCATGGCTGTGGGTGTGCACGGCGCAAGGCCCGCTGCACTGGTGAACCTGCGCCTGCAACGGCGAGTTCGGGCGCCAGTGGCCCGGCACCTTGACCACGGGCGACCAGTCCGGCAGCACCGGAATCGAACGCGGGCCGAGGTCTTCGAAATCGCCGGCGGCGTAGACGATCTTGCCGCCGACCACGGTCATCACCGACTCGATCCACTTGATCGCTTCTTCTTCAACGCTGAAGAAGTCCGCGCTCAGTGCCGCGAGGTCTGCCAGTTGACCAACGCGAATCTGACCCTTCTTGCCCTGCTCCGAGGAGAACCAGGCGCTGCCGTGGGTGAACAGTTCCAGCGCGGTGCTGCGTGGCAGACCTTCTTCGTACAGGGCCAGACCGCCAACGGTGCGGCCGCTGACCATCCAGTACAGCGAGGTCCACGGGTTGTAACTGGACACGCGCGTGGCGTCGGTGCCTGCACCAACCGGCACACCTTCAGCGAGCATGCGCTTGATCGGTGGCGTGGCTTCGGCGGCTTGTTTGCCGTAGCGATCGACGAAGTATTCGCCCTGGAACGCCATGCGATCCTGAATCGCAATGCCGCCGCCCAGCGCTTTCACACGTTCGATGTTTTGCGGGGTGATGGTTTCAGCGTGGTCGAAGAACCACGGCAGACCGTTGAACGGAATGTCGCGGTTGACCTTCTCGAACACGTCGAGCATGCGGCTGATTGATTCGTTGTACGTGGCGTGCAGACGGAACGGCCAGCGCTGCTCGACCAGGTGGCGCACCACCGGCTCCAGTTCCTGTTCCATGGTCTGCGGCAGGTCCGGACGCGGTTCGAGGAAGTCTTCGAAGTCGGCGGCAGAGAACACCAGCATTTCGCCGGCGCCGTTGTGGCGCAGGAAGTCATCGCCCTGATGCAACTTGACGCTGCCGGTCCAGTTCTGGAAATCGGTCAGCTCTTCTTTCGGCTTCTGGGTGAACAGGTTGTAGGCGATGCGCACGGTCAACTGGTCGTCTTTGGCCAATTGTTCGATCACTTGGTAATCGTCCGGATAATTCTGGAAACCACCGCCGGCGTCGATCGCACTGGTCAGGCCGAGGCGATTGAGTTCGCGCATGAACTGACGAGTAGAGTTGACCTGATATTCCAGCGGCAGCTTCGGCCCCTTGGCCAGAGTCGAGTAGAGAATCATCGCGTTCGGCCGAGCGACCAGCATGCCGGTCGGGTTGCCATTGCTGTCGCGCACGATCTCGCCACCTGGTGGGTTCGGCGTGTCGCGGGTGTAGCCGGCCACACGCAGAGCGGCGCGGTTGAGCAAGGCGCGGTCATACAGGTGCAGGATGAACACCGGGGTGTCCGGCGCGGCCTGGTTGATTTCTTCCAGGGTCGGCATGCGCTTTTCGGCGAACTGGAATTCGTTCCAGCCACCGACCACGCGCACCCATTGCGGGGTTGGCGTGCGATCGGCCTGATCCTTGAGCATGCGCAGCGCGTCGGCGAGCGACGGCACGCCTTCCCAGCGCAGTTCGAGGTTGTAGTTCAAACCGCCGCGAATCAGGTGCAAGTGCGAGTCGTTGAGACCAGGAATGACGCAACGGCCCTTCATGTCGACCACTTGTGTGGCGCTGCCTTTGAGGGCCATGGCCTCGGCGTCGTTGCCAACGGCGACGAAGCGGCCGTCCTTGATCGCCACGGCGCTGGCCAGTGGTTTTTCCCGGTCTACGGTATGAAATTGGCCATTGAATAAAATCAGATCGGCGCTCATCGCAGTTCCTCAAGCAAAAGTGAAAAGAAGCAAACCCCGCTCAACGCGGCGAGGTTTCTTGGGAATCGAGGTGTTCGTGGGCCTGGCTGGCTTCCAGCCACGGGGTGAACAAACAGGTGACCGGCGGCATCACCACGTAGACCACCGAAAGGACGATGGTCAGGGTGATCAGGAACGTGGCGACCACGTAGTTGGAAAGCAAAGGATGCAGCGCCAGCAAAGGGCCCCAGATCAGCGGCACCAGCAAGGTGTGCGGCAGAATCACCAGCAGCGAGACCACGGCCTGCTTCCAGCGCGGCGGCGGCGAAGCGGCATCGCCCAGGGGCGAGAACCAGAATTCGTTGACCGGGGCGACTTCGGTCTGATCACCGTCAGCCAGCATCGGCGCGGCTTCAGCCACCAGCGCCTGACGCTCGGAGGATTCCAGCCAGCCCTGCATCGCTTCGGTGGAGCTGAAGCGCAATACGCACGTGTAGAAATCCAGACGTCCGCGCTTGCCGCGTACCACATCCACACCCAAATGCCCTGCGCGCTGGCCGGCGACGCGCACGATGTTGCGCAGCCACGCTTCATACGCTGATTCGAAACCGGCCTTGACCGAGTGTTTGATGATCAACGTGACGGTCTCATCGGCCCCCGGTGCTTGTTGATTAAGGACTTCAGGCATAACGCAGCACTCCGGGCAAACGAACAGGAATCGCCAGCCGTCCGGGCCCGGCGATCAATACAGTGGTGAAAAGAATCATCAGCAACCAGCCGAACTGCCCTTCGGCCACACTCCATTGCGGATGCACGACCAGCAACGCCACCAGGAGCACAAAGAGAATAGGCAAGCAGGCCAATCGCGCCAGCACACCGGCGACGATCAGTAGCGGGCAGAGAACTTCGGCGAAGATCGCCAGGCTCAGAGTCAGGTGGGCGCCGAGGTGGAACGGGTCTTCGATCAGTTGCAGTTGCGCCGTGAAGTCGAGCAACTTGGGCAAGCCGTGCACCCACAACAGAAACAACCCACCGCTGACCCGCAGGAACAGCAACCCGATGTCGCGCGCCTGTTCATCCCTCGTAGCAATCATGACCCGACCCTTTGAATGTCATTGACGGGAATCATGCCAATGCCGGGGCGGAAGAAATTGGATGGGTGTGCTTAGTTGCGTTTCAGACCACCGGACACTCTGCTGCCAACCACAAAACAATGTGGGAGCGAGCCTGCTTGCGAAGGCGGCGGGTCAGTTACATCTTCGTTGACTGGCATACCGCTTTCGCGAGCAAGCCCGCTCCCACAGGGATTGGCGGCGCGCATTCAGTTTGCAGACCATCACGAAACAATGTGGGAGTGGGCTTGCTCGCGAAGGCGTCAGGTCAGTCACATCTATGTTGACTGGCATACCGCTTTCGCGAGCAAGCCCGCTCCCACAGGGATCTGCGGCGTGCATTCAATTGGCTGACCATCACAAAACAATGTGGGAGTGGGCTTGCTCACGAAGGCGTCAGGTCGGTTACATCAATGTTGACTGGCAAAGCGCTTTCGCGAGCAAGCTCGCTCCCACAGGGATTGGCGGCGTGCATTCAGTTTGCAGACCATCACAAAACAATGTGGGAGTGGGCTTGCTCACGAAGGCGTCAGGTCAGTCACATCTATGTTGACTGGCATACCGCTTTCGCGAGCAAGCCCGCTCCCACAGGGATTGGCGGCGTGCATTCAGTTTGCAGACTCACAAAACAGTGTGGGAGGGAGCTTGCTCGCGAAGGCGTCAGGTCGGTTACATCCATGTTGACTGGCATACCGCTTTCGCGAGCAAGCCCGCTCCCACAGGGATCTGCGGCGTGCATTCAATTGGCTGACCATCACAAAACAATGTGGGAGTGGGCTTGCTCGCGAAGGCGTCAGGTCGGTTACATCCCTGTTGACTGGCATACCGCTTTCGCGAGCAAGCCCGCTCCCACAGGGATCTGCGGCGTGCATTCAATTGGCTGACCATCACAAAACAATGTGGGAGTGGGCTTGCTCACGAAGGCGTCAGGTCAGTCACATCTATGTTGACCGGCATACCGCTTTCGCGAGCAAGCCCGCTCCCACAGGGATTGGCGGCGCGCATTCAGTTTGCAGACCATCACAAAACAATGTGGGAGTGAGCTTGCTCGCGAAGGCGTCAGGTCAGTCACATCAATGTTGACTGGCAAAGCGCTTTCGCGAGCAAGCTCGCTCCCACAGGGATTCGCGGCGTGCATTCAATTGGCTGACCATCACAAAACAATCTGGGAGCGAGCCTGCTCGCGAAGGCGTCAGGTCAGTCACATCCATGTTGACTGGCATACCGCTTTCGCGTGCAAGCTCGCTCCCACAGGGATCTGCGGCGTGCATTCAATTGGCTGACCATCACAAAACAATGTGGGAGTGGGCTTGCTCACGAAGGCGTCAGGTCAGTCACATCCATGTTGACTGGCATACCGCTTTCGCGAGCAAGCTCGCTCCCACAGGGATCTGCGGCGTGCATTCAATTGGCTGACCATCACAAAACAGTGTGGGAGTGGGCTTGCTCACGAAGGCGTCAGGTCAGTCACATCTATGTTGACCGGCATACCGCTTTCGCGAGCAAGCCCGCTCCCACAGGGATTGGCGGCGCGCATCCCATTTGCAGACCATCACAAAACAATGTGGGAGTGGGCTTGCTCACGAAGGCGTCAGGTCGGTTACATCCATGTTGACTGGCAAAGCGCTTTCGCGAGCAAGCCCGCTCCCACAGGGATTGGCGGCGCGCATCCCATTTGCAGACCATCACAAAACAGTGTGGGAGTGGGCTTGCTCACGAAGGCGTCAGGTCAGTCACATCTATGTTGACCGGCATACCGCTTTCGCGAGCAAGCCCGCTCCCACAGGGATCTGCGGCGTACATCGCATTTGCAGACAATCACAAAACAATGTGGGAGTGGGCTTGCTCACGAAGGCGTCAGGTCAGTCACATCCATGTTGACTGGCATACCGCTTTCGCGAGCAAGCCCGCTCCCACAGGGATCTGCGGCGTACATCGCATTTGCAGACAATCACAAAACAATGTGGGAGTGGGCTTGCTCACGAAGGCGTCAGGTCAGTCACATCCATGTTGACTGGCATACCGCTTTCGCGAGCAAGCTCGCTCCCACAGGGATCTGCGGCGTGCATTCAATTGGCTGACCATCACAAAACAATGTGGGAGTGGGCTTGCTCACGAAGGCGTCAGATCAGTCACATCCATGTTGACTGGCAAAGCGCTTTCGCGAGCAAGCCCGCTCCCACAGGGATTGGCGGCGCGCATCCCATTTGCAGACCATCACAAAACAGTGTGGGAGTGGGCTTGCTCACGAAGGCGTCAGGTCAGTCACATCTATGTTGACCGGCATACCGCTTTCGCGAGCAAGCCCGCTCCCACAGGGATCTGCGGCGTACATCGCATTTGCAGACAATCACAAAACAATGTGGGAGTGGGCTTGCTCACGAAGGCGTCAGGTCAGTCACATCCATGTTGACTGGCATACCGCTTTCGCGAGCAAGCCCGCTCCCACAGGGATCTGCGGCGTACATCGCATTTGCAGACAATCACAAAACAATGTGGGAGTGGGCTTGCTCACGAAGGCGTCAGGTCAGTCACATCCATGTTGACTGGCATACCGCTTTCGCGAGCAAGCCCGCTCCCACAGGAGAACTGCTTGTGTAATCGAGATGGGTTAAAGCGCTGGAATATCCAGCGGCGCCGCCATGAACTGACTGATGCGCGAGCGTAGCCACTTCTCCGCCGGGTCGTTGTCATGCACCCCGCTCCAGGCCATCGACAATTGCGCCGCATCAATCGGAAACGGTGGATCTTCGGCACGCAGGGCGCAGCCTTCGACCAGTGCACAGGCAGCGTAATCCGGCACGGTGGCGATCATCTCGGTACCGGCGAGCAAGGCCCGCAAGCCGCTGAACTGCGGCACACCGAGAACGACGCGGCGGCAGCGGCCGATCTTGGCCAGATCCAGGTCGATGTTGCCGCTCAGATCACCGGAGAACGACACCATCGCGTGCGGACGCTCGCAATATTCATCGAGGGTCAGCGGCCCCGGACGATCATCGCCGCGCAGGACTTTGCAGGGAATATCACGCAGCTTCTTGCGCTTGGCGTTGGCCGGCAGATCTGTGGTGTAGCTGACACCCACGGAGATTTCTCCAGAGGCCAACAGCGCCGGCATCAATAGATAATTGGCGCGGCGCACTACCACGACAATCCCCGGCGCCTCCTGCTGAAGCTGGCGCAACAGCGGCGGAAACAGACCGAACTCGGCGTCGTCCGACAGACCGATGCGAAACACGTCGCAACTGCTCGCCGGTTCGAATTCCTTGGCGCGGCTGACCGCACCGGAAATCACATCCATGGCCGGTTGCAGCTCCTTGAGGATCGCCAGCGCCCGCGCCGTCGGCTCCATGCCGCGACCATTGCGCAGCAACAACGGATCGTCGAACAGATCACGCAAGCGCCCCAGCGCAGCACTGACCGCCGGCTGGCCCATGAACAGTTTTTCGGCAACGCGGGTCAGGTTCTTTTCGAACATCAGCGCTTCGAAAATCACCAGCAGGTTCATGTCGACGCGGCGCAGATCGTTACGGTTCATGGGCGTGGTTTCCTTATCGGTGTCAGACGCTTTTTGCCACAGGCGCTGGGCACTTTACTCGATCAACGGCACTTTCGCCGCACGTTTATACGGACCGTACTCCACCGGTACCCACTGAAAATGTTTGCCCTCGGCGGTGATGTGGCCGATGCCCGGGAACGGCAAATGCGCGGCCGTCACCCAGGTCTTGCTCGCGGCCGCAGCACGGAACACTGCCTGCCGACTGCTGATCGCTTGCTGACTGTTGACGTCGAAACCGATCGACACTTCCGGGTGCAGAAACTGCACCGCCAGGTTGTGCACCAGATCGCCCATGAACACGATGCTCTGCTGCTGCGAGGTGAAGCGATACGTAGTGCTGCCCGGCGTGTGCCCGGCTTCGAGGGTGGCTTCGACCAAGCCTGGCAACGGCGACTGCCCGGGGGCGAAAGTCTTGAAGCGACCGGCGGCAACGTAGGCCGCGGTGGAATCCTGGGCGATTTTGAAAAACTCTTTGGCGCCGGCGGGAGCCTTGGCCAGCGCTGCCGGATCGAGCCAGTAGTCGGCCTCGGCCTTGGCCGCGTACACGGTGGCGTTGGCAAACAGCGGTTTTTTCTCTGCATCGACCAGACCACAGACGTGATCGAGGTGCAGGTGCGTCAAGAGAATCGTGTCGACCTGCTCAGGCTTGTAGCCGGCGGCCTGCATGTTGGCCGAAAGCTGCCCGGCGGTGGCGCCGATGCACTGCCCGGCGCCGGTATCTACCAGAATCAGCTGTTTGCCGGTGTTGACCAGGAACGCATTGAACGCGGTCTGCACCCCTGGGGTTTCGATCGAACGGCGTGCGAGCAGCGCGCGAATCTGGCTCTGGCTCATGCCCTGCAACAACTTCGGCGACAAATCGTTGTAGCCGTCGAACAATGCCGTGACTTCGTAATCGCCCACCGCCAAACGGAAATAACCCGGCGCCTGAGTGCCCACCTGCGGCGCCTGCGCCATCGCGCCGGACATTGCCAGCATCATCGCCACGGTCGTCGCTGCTTTAACCAAGACTTTCATTGCATTCCCCTTGAACCTGGCCGATGGCGGCCGTGCTTGGTCGACATCGTCGCGCAAAGCGCCGGGCGCTGACTTGCAAGGATGTGCTGAGTTCCAGCCTCAGCAAGGAAATTAACAACGATTAACTCGTCAGCCTCACGCCCTCACCCAACAATGAAGACCTCTGCGCAGCGTTGCTTTTTTGACCTGAGGGAATGCGCCGACCGTGTATTCCCCACCGACACGGACCTTGGCCATGGCTTATCTACAGCAAACCGTCGCCCTCGCCCCTGCCTGCGAACCGCGGAAAAACGCGACTGGCGGACTCAGTCCGCAGCGCGAACGTCAGATCAAACAGTTGATCCTCGATCGCCTGGGCGAAAGTCTCGAAGTGGCTGAACTCGCCCGTGCCTGTTCACTGTCACGCAGTCATTTCTCCCGGGCGTTCAAGTGCAGCACCGGCCTGTCCCCACAGGACTGGATTCGCGCCCAGCGTCTGGCCCGGGCCAAGTTGCTGATCCAGCACACCGACCTCAGTCTGACGCAAATCAGCCTGGAATGCGGCTTCTGCGATCAGGCGCACTTTTGCCACATGTTCACCCGCAGCGAGGGCATCAATCCCTTCGCCTGGCGCTGTCGGGTCATGGGCAAACCGAAAAACACCGCCGCGCAGCCTGCGGTGTTTTGACTGCTGCCGTTACGCCACCCGTTGCACTGATGCCAAAACCTGAGGATTATGCCCGGACACCCCGGATCAGACGGCCTGCGCATGTGCCAGGCACTGGTTCGCCCTGTCCGTCGCATTACCGCAGGAGCGCGCTGTTGAGTTTTCCCCCGAATCAGGCCATTGCCTTTGGCCCCTATCGGATTCATCCCGAGCAACGACTGCTACTTGAAGGCCAACAGCCTTTGCGCCTGGGACGGCGGGCGATGGACATCCTCCTGATTTTGCTGGCCCACGCCGGTGAAGTGGTGAGCAAGCAGCAACTGATGGTCGGGGTCTGGCCAGACAGTGTCGTTGAAGACATCAACCTGCGCGTACACATGGCGGCGCTGCGCAAGGCGCTGGGCGACGGACAGAACGGTCAGCGCTACATCGTCACCGTGGCGCAGCGCGGCTACAGTTTTGTCGCCCCCATCCTCCTCGACAGCATCGAACAAAAACCGGCGATGCCCGTCGCCAGACACAACCTGCCGCTGCGCCGCACGCGAATGATCGGCCGCCAGCCGGTGGTCGATCACTTGATTGCGCAACTGCCGCGCCGACGCTGCATCACCCTGGTCGGCCCTGGCGGCATTGGCAAGACCACCGTCGCCCTGCGCGTCGCCGAACAGCTGATTGGCCAGTATCGCGACGGCATCCGCCTGGTGGACTTGGCGCCGATCGCCGATCCCGCGCTGATCGGCTCGCACCTGGCGGCGCTGCTCGATCTGTCCGCCTCCGAAGACGATGCACAGGCGGGTCTGGTCGACGGCCTGCGTGAACGGCAAATGCTGCTGGTCATCGACAACTGCGAGCACTTGATTGATGCGATCGCGGCGCTCAGCGAGCAGATTCTGCGCGGGGCGCCCAAGGTGCATATCCTCGCCACCAGCCGCGAGAGCCTGCGCGCTGAGGGCGAGTTTGTGCAGCGTCTGGAGTCACTCGAATGCCCGTCCATGTCGACGCCGATGGACCCGGCCCAGGCGCTGGGCTTTGCTGCGCTGCAATTGTTTGTCGAACGCGCCACGGCTGCCCGGGAAAGCTTTCACCTGAGCCACGCCGAACTGCCGCAAGCGATCGAGATCTGCCAGCGCCTGGACGGCATTCCGTTGGCACTGGAACTGGCCGCCGCTCAGGTCAGCGAATTGGGCATGGACGGACTGCTCAAACAATTGCGCGAAGGCCTGCCGCCGCTGTCCGCCGGCCACCACAGCAGCGCCAACCGTCACTTGACCCTGCGCGCGACGATGGACTGGAGTTTCAACCTGCTCAATGTCTGCGAGCAAACCTGTCTGCGGCGATTGGGCATTTTCCGTGGCAGCTTCAGCCTCGCCTCGGCAGCAGCAGTAGTAATCGGCCAGCAGATCGATCCCGGCGCGGTGTTCAGCGCCGTCACACAACTGGTCGCCAAATCCATGCTGAGCGTCGAAGTGGGCGACGAAGATGTCTTCTACCGTTTGCTCGACACCACGCGCCACTACGCACTGGAAAAACTCGAACAGGCCGACGAGCTCAGCGCAACCCGCCAACGCCACGCCGAGCGCTGCCTGACACTGATGCAGCAGGCGCAAGCGGATTGGGATAACACCCCCACCGTGCTGTGGATGGAGCGTTATGCCCGGGGTCTGGAGGACTTGCGCGCGGCGCTGGACTGGAGCCTCAACGGGCCGGGACCCGATGAGCTGGGCGTGCACCTGGCTGCCGCTTCGGCACCGTTGTGGCAGGAGCTGTCGTTGCTGCGCGATTACAGCCGCTATGTGCGCCGGGCGCTGAGCCTGCTGGAGCCTTCGCGAGCAGGCTCGCTCTCACAGCCCTGCCCTCGCCTGCAAATCGCCTTGAAACTGGCGCTCGGCAGCGCCAGCTATCACACCTGGGGCGGCACGCCACAAACCATCCAGGCGTTCGTCGACGCCTGCCGATTAGCCGAAGAACATGGCGATCTGGCCGGGCAACTGCGTGCGATATCGGGGCACATGGCGGTCAACCTGAGCTGCGGACACTACCGCATGGCACTGGCGCAAAGTGAGCAGTTCGACCGCATCGGCGTGCACGGCGAGCCACTGCTATCACTGAGCACACATCGTTTGCGGGTGCTGGCCTTGCACTATGCCGGCGACCAACCGCAGGCTCGCGTGCATGCCGAGCAGGTATTGCAACGCATGGCCCACAGCGGCCATCTCAATCGCTTCACCCATGGTTTTGGCGTGCAGTACGACCAGAGTGTTGCTTCACTGACGGTACTGGCACGAGTGCTGTGGCTGCAGGGTCTGCCCGAGCAGGCTTGGCGCGCCGCACGGCAGGCGCTGGATATTGCCGTGCAGATCAACCACGGGACCTCGATCTGCTACACCCTGGCGCTGGCCAGTTGCCTGATCGCCCATTACAACGGTGACCGCGACAATGCCCGCGCCTTGCTGCAATTGTTGTTGGAACAATCACAGAAGCATTCGGTGCTGCTGTTCAATAACTGGGGGCGGCAGTATGCCCAAGTGATCGATCCAGACAATGCCGCGCCGGTATCGACGCAGAGCAGCGGTTTGATCCGGGAAGTGATGGTTACGCTGGATGAGCGCTTTGTCGATGAGGCAATGATCGAGCGAGCACGCAATGGGGACGCGGGTTGGAGTACGGCGGAAATATTGCGGGCACGGGCGGCGGCATTGTTGAAGCATTCACAAACGCCGCTTCGCGAGCAGGCTCGCTCCCACAAGGGGTCGTCGTCGGGCGCAAATTCCGGGTTGTGCGTTGAATCCTGCGGGAGCGAGCCTGCTCGCGAATCGGCCCGCTCGGACACCGCTGCAACCCAAGCCGAACAAACCCTGCAACAAGCTCTCGACATTGCCAGAAACCAGGGCGCGCTGGCCTGGGAACTGCGTAGCGCCACGGATCTCGCTGAACTGTGGCTCCGCCAATCGCGCCACCGCGAAGCACTGGATCTGCTCACGCCGATCTACCAGCGCTTTACCGAAGGCTACGCCACCCCGGACTTGCGCAAGGTGCGTGGGCTAATCGACAGCCTGCGCGAGAAATGCCCGGCCTGACGCATTGCGCGTGCGGCTGAGATAGCGCGCATGACGCCGTTCCAGTTCAAGCCACGCGTCGCTGCGCTCAAGCTGATCACGCGCATAGCGGCGCACGGTGTTGAGCATCCAATAGCGAACCTTTGCCTGGATGGGTTGCTGAATCAGCAACGATTTGCGCGCCAGGGCTTCGATGATTGAGGTTAACCTGGAGCCGGCCAGATCCGCACAGCTGACCACGCTCACTGCAGCTTCCAAGGTAAACCCGCTGCCGAACACTGACAGACGCAGCAGCACGCGCTGCTCCGTTTCCGTCAGGTACTGAAAGCTCCAATCGATGGCAGCCGCCATCGACTGATGGCGCGGTTCCGCCGTGCGCCGGCCTTGACCAAGCAACTGCAGACCGTTTTCAACCTGGGCCTGTAGACCGATCAAACCCAGCGCGTCGATCTGCGCTGCGGCGAGTTCGATCGCCAGCGGCAGACCGTCCAGTTGACGGCAGATCTCGCGCACACCCGGCAAATCCTGTTCACGCAAACTGAAGCCATGCTGCCGCGCTCGCGCCCGATTGACGAACAACTGCACCGCCGGATAGCCCAAGGCTTCTTCGACGGTGTTCAATGTCGAGCGCTTGGGGATCGCCAACAGCGGCACGAAATGCACGGTCTCGTGCGCGACATGCAAGGCTTCGCGAACGGTGACCAGAATCGACAAGCGAGGAGCCGCGTGCAACAGAGTTTCAACCAGAGCCGCGCAGCTGTCGCGCTGGTGGTCGCAGTTGTCCAGTATCAACAAGGCGTGCCGGCCGGTCAGCGTGGAAAGGTCTGTCTTCAGGGCGCGCAACACGTAATCGAGCAGCGATTTTTCATCTTGGAGGTTGGCAAGGTCGATCCACCAGGCGCCATCGCGGAAATATTGCAGCAGCAGTTCTGCCACGCGCAGTGCCACCGTGGTTTTGCCAACACCTGGCGCACCGGTAATCGTCATCAAGCGGCACACCGGCATTTGTCGAACCAGACTGCCGACCAAAGCGTCGCGACCACTGACGGGTGTCAGTCGTGCCGGAAGATTGTGCAGCGGCGTGAGCCCGGCGGCGGGCATGGGCAGCGCATCATTTGGGTCCTGCTCCACCGGGGCGATAAAACTGTAGCCGCATTGCGCCACGTGAATGATGTAACGCTGGCCTTTGGTGCCATCGCCGAGTGCACGGCGCAGCGCCGCAATGTGCACCCGCAGATTGATCTCTTCGACAATCGACGTCGGCCAGACCTGAGCAATCAACTGCTCTTTGCTGACCACCCTGCCCGCGTGCTCGAGCAGCACCTGCAGAATGTCCATGGCGCGCCCGCCCATGCGCAGCGGTTGCTCTCCCTCGAGAACCAAGCGTTGGCGCACATGAAAGGTGTAGGGGCCAAAACGCAGCACCCGACCGTGGTTTGTGTCGTTGTGATTAGTCATGCCAGACATCTTGGCACCCTTGCGTGACGATACAACCGCCACAGCCGACGCGGTACGGACATCCGGCTGCGCCAGACGGACAGAACCGCTCTAGCTGAACTGTTCCCGGTATTGCAACGGTGTAAGACCAAGCTTTTCGGCGAACAGCGAGCGCATGTGCCGAACGCTGCCGAAGCCACTTTTATAAGCAATGGTCTTCAGGGGCAGATCGCTGGTTTCCAGCAGGCTGCGCGCGCAGTCGATGCGGGCATTCTGCAGAAACTCCATTGGAGTCATGTTGACGTCACGGGCGAACAGCCGAGCGAAGTGCCGTGCGCTCATATTCGCCAATCCGGCCATGCGCTCGACGGTAAAGGCTTCGTCCAAGTGTTCAAGCACGTAATTCTGTACGCGGGTGACAGGCGTCTCTTGCGGCGAGACTGCTGCCATCAAAGGGCTGAATTGCGCCTGCCCACCCTGGCGTTTCATCACCACCAACAAGACCTTGGCCACATCCTGGGCGATTTTCTTGCCGTGATCCCGGGCCACCACCGCCAGCGCCAGATCGATGCCAGCGGTCACGCCCCCCGACGTGATCAGATTGCGATCCTCAACGTAGATCTGGTCGGTGGTCACCGTAGTTTTTGGAAAAGCCTTGATCAGGCGCTCGGTGTAATTCCAGTGCGTGGTGACGCGATAGCCATCGAGCAGGCAGGCATGGCCGAGGATAAAAGCGCCAGTGCAAATCGAACCGTAGCGTTCGGCGCGCGGCACGGCGTTTCTCAACCAGGCGAACAATTCGGGAAATCTCTGGTTGTAGGCGCCAGGGCCGCCGGGCACCAATAACAGATCATAGTGTTCGGCCGCTTCGTCGATGTGCAGATCAGCCTGGACCTGCACGCCATTGGAAGCCCTCAGCAAGCCGCGCTCCGTGCCTAACGTCGTCAGTTGATAGTGCAAATCAGATTTCAGATAACGGTTGGCGACTGAAAACACCTCCAGCGGCCCGGCCATGTCGAGCATCAGAAAGTCAGGAAACAGCACCATTGCCACGGTTTTCATGGAGGGCATCACACATTTCAAGGGTCAATATTTACGCTGCAGCCGGGGCATCAAGGCTGACTCCGGCGTGATCAGCATAATCGAATGGGTGAACCATAACGCAAAACTGTCAACCTGAACCGGACAGTCTTTCAATTTCCATCTACTTATTGCCTCGTCGGGTAACCAGTAACCTTCTCCTCACTCGGACGAATTCACGTCCCGCCAGGAGATTTCATCATGCTGACTCTTCGCAAAGCCTCCGATCGCGGCCTCGCCAATCACGGCTGGTTGAAGTCGTTTCACACCTTCTCTTTCGCCAATTACCGCAACCCGCGGGAACAGGGTTTCTCCGACCTGCTGGTGATCAACGATGACCGGGTCGCCGCCGGTAAAGGTTTTGGCCAACATCCGCACCGCGACATGGAGATTTTCTCCTACGTGCTCGAAGGCGCGCTGGAACACAAGGACACTCTCGGCACTGGTTCGGTGATCCGCCCCGGCGATGTACAGTTGATGAGTGCCGGCAGCGGCGTGGCGCACAGTGAGTTCAACCACTCGGCCACCAAGCCCGTGCACTTTCTGCAAATCTGGATTGTGCCGGACGTCAGCGGCGCCAAACCGCGCTACCAACAGGAACACTTCAGCGCGGAGAAAAAACGCGGTCGCCTGCAACTGATCATCTCGCCGGAGGGCAACAACGGCTCTCTGAAAGTCCGTCAGGATGCGCGGGTGTACGCCGGGTTATTCGACGGCAAGGAAAGTGCCACGCTGAAATTGCCGGCCAATCGTTACGCGTACGTGCACATAGCTCGTGGCAGCGTAGAGCTCAATGGCCAACTCTTGCAGGAAGGCGACGGTGTGCGGGTTCGTGAAGAACAGTTGCTTACCTTGAGCAACGGCGTCGATGCCGAAGTGCTTGTGTTTGACCTGCGGCCTCAGGAGTTGCCGGAAATGCCATGATCTGGCGCGATGCACAACGGCCTTCCACTGAAGGCCGTTTTTTATTGCGGCGGCAGCGTAATGGTTCGTTCAACTGGTTTGGGTGCAGACACCTCTTTGCCAATCTGAATTGCTGCCAAGGTGGTTTGTATCGTGGTCAACACCGCCGCCTGATTGGCGAAATGCGCGCCAACCAGCAAAGAGGCCACGCCGAGGAAATGCACGGTGGTGGCCGCCCAGTAATTGGCCTTTACCGTCGATGCCTGCCTGATCGCTGCCCGCGATTCGTCGGCAATTTTCTGCACGCCCATCCACATCACGTCATAACGCTTGTCCCGCTCCTGCAGGGCCTTGTCCCGCTCTGCCTGAGCAGCGAGGAACCCGCGAATGTCGGCGCGCATTTCTGCCACGCGGCCGTCCATCCTCGTTTCGATGGTCTCTATCCTGGCATCGAATTCTTCGCGACTTATGCTGCTCATGGTTTGCCTTTTCTGACCTGCGTCCGATCTGTCCGTGCCTGCATATTGATTCACTTCCCTGATTTTCAATTCGACACCTTTATGGCTACCGAGGCCTTCCCTGGCTCTTCGTTTCGATGCGGGACCGAGGTCTGCATCCAACTGCAGTCACAATAGATTTCATCGCCCTCGGCGACAAGCCGGCCCATTCTGCCTCGGACGTAGGCTGTTTCGTCAGACGTTGTAGCCTCGGCAAAATCCTGAATCCACTATTGGTTTACCAGCGCAAAAGCCTCAACGATCTGCTCGATGACCGCACGTACTCGCGCGGTGTGACGCAGGTCGGCGTGAGTGACCAGCCACACTTCATACGGCAACGGCCGGGTCCGCTCCGGCCAGAGTCTGACCAGGCCGTCGCGTTCGCCCATGTTCACAGGAATCTCCCCTACCCCGAGGCCGGCGGCAATGGAGCGACGCACCAAAAGGCTGGAACTGAGCGTGGCGACGATGCGCCCACGGCTTAACGGCTCGGACACCAGCGTGAGGTCTTTTTTGCTCTGCAAATACGGCTGATACACCACCAGATCGTGGCCCTCGAAAGCACTGCCGGACTGCGGTTCGCCATGCCGGTCGACGTAGGCCCGTGCAGCGAAAAGTCCTACAGGCCAGCGGGCGATTCGCCGGGCGATGAGATCCGGGTTATCCGGCCGGGTATTGCGTACGGCGATATCGGCCTCGCGCTTGGCCAGACTGAGAATCCGCGTCGACGCATCCAGTTGGATCTGCACATCCAGATGCTGATCATGCAGGCGCGCCATCGCCGGGATGATGAAGTCGATGGCGAGCGAGTCGGTGGTGCTGACCCGTACGTTACCGGTCAGCCGATCATCCAGCCCATGAATGTGCCGCTCCAGTTCCAGCGCCGAATGCTCCATTTTCTCCACACTTCTGAGTGCCGCCTCGCCGACGGCGGTCAACGCGTAACCATCGGATGTGCGCAAAAACAGCGTCGCGCTCAACGACTTCTCCAGCGCGGTGACACGCCGTCCGACCGTGGCCTGGTCGACGCCCAGAACCCGCGCAGCCCCACGCAATGTCGACTCGCGACAGACCGCCAGAAACACTCGCGCATCATCCCAATTCATGCTGATCCTCTTAGAAGCATTTCTGCATCAGTGTGCCGCTTAATCGCTGCATATGCGCAGCAACGATAGCCGATAAGCTGAGCGCCATACACCTCTTGTGAGATCGCTATCATGCGTACTTCAAAATCTTCAGGTATCTGGCTGCCGATTTTCGCCGGACTTTGCGCCAGCCTGGTCAGCATTGGCCTGGCGCGTTTCGCTTACACGCCATTGATCCCTTCGCTGATTCAGGCGCAGTGGTTTTCGGCCAACGATGTCGTCTATCTCGGCGCGGCCAATCTGGTCGGTTACTTGATTGGTGCCCTCCTCGGTCGGCCCATGGCTCATCGACTGGGTAACCGTAACGCCTTGCGGCTGATGATGCTGGCTGTCACGGCAGCGTTTTTTGCCTGTGCTTATCCGCTGTCGGTGAGCTGGTTCTTCGGTTGGCGCTTGCTGTCCGGCATTGCCGGTGGGGCGATCATGGTGCTGGTCGCGGCAACCGTGCTGCCTCACGTTCCGGCTTCTCGCAGAGGTTTGGCCAGTGGCGCAATCTTCCTTGGCATCGGCCTCGGGATTGCCGGTTCCGGAACCCTCGTGCCGCCGCTGTTGGCTCTTGGTTTGCAGGCAACCTGGCTGGGGCTGGGCGCGCTGGCGTTATTACTGACCGCGTTGAGCTGGTTCGGCTGGCCTGCCGATACCGCGCATACCGCGGCGGCGCACACGACGCTGGCCCATGAGCCGACACCGCCGGGCGTTTACCTGTTGTTCGCTCAATACGCGTTCATGGCTGCCGGGCTGGTGCCTGCCATGGTGTTTCTGGTGGATTACGTGGCCCGCGGACTCAGCGCGGGGGCGCATATCGGCGCACTGGTCTGGGTCATGTACGGCCTGGGGGCGATTGTCGGACCGGTCACGTACGGTTTTCTGGCCGACCAGCTTGGCGCCCGCGCTGGCATCCGTCTGGTGTTGGTGGTGCAAGCGGTTGCGTTGGGTCTGCTAACCGTCTCCGATTCGTTTCTGGCGCTGGCGTTACTCGCGGTGATCCTCGGCTCGTTCCCGCCGGGCATCGTACCGCTGGCGTTGGCGCGGGTGCATGAGCTGGTGCCGTCGCATCACCATCAGCAGATCGCCTGGAGCCGCGCAACCGTGTCGTTCGCTACCTTTCAGGCACTGGCGGGGTTTGCCTATTCGGCGCTGTTCAATGCTTCGGGCGGCCAGCATACGCTGCTGTTTGTGATCGCCGCCGGCGCGATCGTGATTGCCCTGCTGCTGGAGCAAGCCATGCGCTGGCTGCCCGCTGCGACTCAAACTCGTTGCGCGGCGAACTGAAGGGAATCATTGCGCGCTCGCAGCGCTCCCATCTACACGACCTTTTTCACAGGAATCGACAATGTCACTGCCCAATGAAATGACCCGTATTGAAATCACCGAACCCGGCGGCCCGGAAGTATTGCAAGCCAGACGCGTGCCTCTGCCAAGCGTTGCCGAAGGCCAAGTGCTGATCCACGTTCACGCCGCCGGTATCAATCGCCCGGACGCCCTGCAGCGTGCCGGCAAGTATCCGATGAAACCCGGCATGGACCCGATTCCCGGCCTGGAAGTGGCTGGTGAAGTGGTTGCACTGGGGGCCGGAGTAACTCGGTTCACAGTCGGCGATCGCGTCTGCGCGCTGACCAATGGCGGCGGTTACGCCGAATACTGCGCGGTTCCAGCCGGCCAGACTTTGCCTGTGCCGGACGGTGTCGACTGGATTCAGGCCGCCGCGATTCCGGAAACCTTTTTCACCGTATGGGCCAACCTGTTCGGCCTCGGCGGGGCCAAGGCCGGCCAGCGCGTGCTGATTCACGGCGGCACGAGCGGCATCGGCACCACCGCGCTGATGCTCTGTCGCGAATTCGGTATCGAGGCCTTCGCCACCGCAGGCAGCGCTGAAAAATGCGCTGCAATCAGCAAACTTCACGGGCAGCCGATCAACTATCGAGAAGAGGACTTCGCCAAGGTCGTTGCCGAGAAGACCGCAGATCAAGGCGTGAACGTGATTCTCGACATCATGGGTGGCTCGTATCTGAACGGCAACATCAGCGCACTGGCGATGGACGGCCGACTGGTGATGCTCGGTTTCCTCGGCGGCGCCCGCGCCAATGACATCGATCTGCTGGCGATCCTTGGCAAACGCGCCGTCGTCACCGGTTCATTGCTGCGTGCACGCACCGCTGCGGAAAAAGCCGCCATCGCCGATCAACTGCAAGAACACGTGTGGCCTGCCCTCAGCGCCGGGCGCTGCCTGCCGATCATCGATAAAGTATATCCGCTGGCTGACGCGGCTCAGGCCCATGCCCGCATGGAGGACGGCGATCATATCGGCAAGATCGTGCTGCAAGTGGCATGAGCGATTGCAGCATCTTGTAATCGTTGCGCACGCACGGCGGTCGAAAATAATCCCGCGCAGACCGAGGCATCTGGTAAAAAGCGTTCTTTGTCTGCGCAGTGGTGAAACGATTAATGTTCCTGTCTTTCCTGACTCGTCTGCGACGCCGCCGCCTGGCCTTCGCCATGATGGCCGCGCTGATTATTGGCGTGCCGACGAGTTGTGCCGTACTGGAACACACCGAGCGCAAGTTGCTTTTTCGCATCGAGCCGGGGACTGCCGGCTGGTATCGCGGTCTGCCGGGCAGTGTTCAGGAACTCGATCTGCAACCGAAGAGCTTCAAGGCCGGGCAGAACATCCATGCCTGGTGGTGGCCGGCGGAACGTGCCAATGCCCCGGCAATCCTCTATTTGCATGGCGTGCGCTGGAACCTCACCGGGCAACTGTTTCGCATCGAACAGCTGCGGGCGGCGGGTTATTCGGTGTTGGCTATCGATTATCGCGGGTTTGGCCAGAGCAAGGGCGATCTGCCGTCGGAGAGCAGCGTTTATGAAGATGCCCGCGTTGCGTGGGAACGCTTCCAACTGTTGCAACCGGATCCGAACAAACGCCTGATCTACGGTCACTCTCTCGGTGGCGCAGTGGCGATCGATCTGGCCGCTGAGCTCGGAAAGAACGCCGCGCGTAACCACACGCCTCTGCCGGTGCGCGGTCTGGTCATTGAGTCAACCTTCACTTCTCTGGCTGATGTCGCCGCCGCCGTAGCGAATACCTCGCTGCCGGTGCGCTGGCTGCTTTCACAGAAATTCGATTCCATCGACAAGATTGCCGACATTCACATGCCGCTGCTGGTGGTGCATGGCCTGGCTGATGCCTTCGTGCCGCCGCGCTTCAGCGAGCAGCTGTTCAATGCCGCTGAGCAGCCCAAACGCCTGCTGATGGTGCCCGGAGCGACGCACAACAACAGCATGGCGCTCGGTGGCCAGGGTTATCGTAAGGCTCTGGATGCGTTGATGCAAAGCAAACCGCTGCCCAAGGTTGCCGGACCAGCAGTGGCCAAAGGCTCTAGCGACTCCTGACCGACGTACTGGCATACTGGCGCCGCTTCCGACACCACAAAAAGGACTGAGTGTGTTAACCCGCCCCAACGCCCGATGGATTTACTACCCGATTTGCTGGCTAGCTGTACTTTCACTACTGCTGCACAGCGCTTTCTATGACTGGAATCTGCTGACCCCGATCGACGTCGGCGGTACCTTCATGGGCGGAATCGGTGGACAACTGTTCGCCAGTGGATGGGTCGCGGCCACTGTAGCTTTGTTGTTGGCCATGCTGGCGCGCATACCGGGAGCAATTAATGCCTGCATACTCGCGGGCCTTATGCCTTTGGCCATCGGCATGTGGTGGCAGATCAACTATCCCGACGACGCGGAACAGCGCATCTACAGCATCAGTCCTCACGAAATCGGTAGCGCGATGCTGATCGGTGCGTTGTTGTTGGTACTCGGCCTGTTTTTGCGTTCCAGACTGAGGAAGCAACGCGCGCCCTCGCTTTGGGCGATGATCGGGAGATTGGCCACGGCGATTCTCATATTGACGGTATTTATTGGCGTGCCCATTTATGTCGCCAGGCAAATGTCGCTGCCCCATTGTGCGTTCACCGAAGATGGTCAGCAGTTGACCATATGCTTGAGTGACGACGACAACGAACGTGTGATCGTCGACTGAATACATCACTAGCGCCCAGGCACCCAAAAGCCCAACCTGGTCAGGTCGGGCTTTCGCTTATCGCCTTGCCAATTCGTGGCGTACGCATTGCTCGTAATAGGTCTGCTTGACCGCTGCCGGTTTGAGCTTCGAACTGCTGTTGTAGGTCTGCTCGGTAATGCCCATCGCGGTCATGCGCATCCACGGCTGCTGGAAGCGGCGAACCTGCAGTTGCTTGCGCGCGCCATACAGCGAAACCCCTGACAGCTTGGATTGCTGCGCACCGGCAGCAATGTCCGAGCCCCAGGTACAGGCAAAGCGATGGCCTTTGCTTAACTCTCTTGCCTGCACTCCCGAGGCGATCAAAGCCAGGGAAAACGCCGCAACGGTGATGACAATCGTCCGCATATTGCCAGCCTAACCTTTTGAAAAGAGGCGATTTTGCCGGGGTGCATTGCGTCTGGGGGCCAGCAATTTGCCTGCTGTCGGGATTTTTTTATCGAAGGTGAATTCGCCGCTCGTCCAGTACCGCGCACCTTTGGCCGGCAGGCCGATCCAACGCAGCACATCCCACCGCGTAGAAGGCCAATGTGATGAACAAGAAAATGCTCGCCCTGTCGTTTTCCAGCCTGTGCCTGCTTGGCCCGCTTCACGCTTGGGCAGCCGAAACGACAGCGGGTGCCGCGACCCCTGCCACCGCCCTGCCCGGTGTCAATCATGCAGAAAGCTCTCGCGACCATGATGAGAAGGCGAACAAGAAAGGCGAAGAGTCGTCAGGCGCCAACGCAGGTTCACAGCCGCATGAGACAGAGAAGGATGCCGCGACGTCGAGCGACTCCAGCGACATAGATAAAAAACCCGCTCAGTAAGAGTGGTTTCGCTTTTAGTAACGAAAACCCGATGTCGAAACTAGCGCAGCACAGGGTGATATCAATATGATGCGCGCACTGGCGACCATAGAGGGTGGCCAGAGAAAAATACACCCAAGGAATGCAAATGAAAGATTTCGTCATCGGCGTCAACAACATCGTTCTCTACATCGCACTCGCAGTCATCCTGATCGTGTCTCTGTTCATGATGAGCCAGAGCTTTCTTTCGGGTCTCGGCATGTTCGTAGGCGGCACCCTGGGCTGGTGCATCGTCTCCGGCTTCTGGTTCGTGCAGTCGGCGACCTACGAAGAACTGCGCAAGCTGAACTCGAAAAACAGCTGATCTGCGCCGAGTATTCGTTATAGAGAAAAGGCCAATGTCATCGACATTGGCCTTTCTTTTTTTAGCGGCGAAGAGACTGGTTATTCATTGCTTGGTGCACTGAGCGCCCAGCCCCATGCCCATGGAACCCAGGGCAACCATCGGGCCGCTCGGCAGTTCGCACGTATATTCACCGCTTTCGGTTTGAGCGGTATAGAAAGTTGTATTGAAGTCGCTGCGGATGTTCGACACCTTGATTACAGGTTTGCCAATGGTGGTCTGTGCGCGATTCTTGAGATCACTCTCTCCCGGCTTTACGGTCTGGCATCCAGTAACTGCGAGCGCCAATGTTGCGAGTAAAACGAGAACCGGGATAGTCCTTGATGAGTTCATGCAGATCGACCTTTTTGATTTTCATACCGGAAAAATTCTGGCAATTAGATGCCAAGCGAAAGGACTTTAAAGTCGAGCCGGAACAGGGGCAATTAGGTCGGATGTGCTAATGGCTGAAGGCTAGCGGCGCGCTCAGCGAAGCTTTGCGACTGCCTTCCGTATCGCAGGACGCTGCTAATCGGTTTGTAAAATGTCTATCTGCAAGCGATCGCGGCCCTCCTCTCGGCAATCGAAACGAACCGGCAAAAACATCTGAATGACTTCAATGTTGCTGCGTAAATGATCCGTCATGCGTGGCGTGGTGAACGATCCGCCGCCGGCCAGCGCCATTGGCAACAGCAACTGATCGGCCAGGTGCTCCGCGACCGCCGCATCACTGCGCAGCCAGTCTGCAGCCTGATTGATCGCGGCATCAGCGACCTTCTCGGCGCGCAAGGACACTTGCCCAAACGCGCTGAACACCTCAGTGACATGTTCGAAAACATATTCCAGCAATAACACATTGCCCGGGCCGCGTTCCGGATCAATCGTCACCGGTAGCAGCGCCGCCGATGGCCAGTTCAAACGCTTGGCCACCTGACTCAGTTCTCGTTGAGCGACAGTGGGCGCAAGTCCGGCAGTCAGCGCCAGAGCCTGTTGTGAAAGCGCCTCGCCGCGCTCACACAGATCCAGACGCATCAGGCTCGAAGGCTGCACTCGCACTTCAACCTCACCACCGCCGGCCGGCGCAAAACCATGACGCACCAAGTCCAGTTCGACAACCCCGCCCATGCGTCGCAGCAGCGGTAGCCAACTGCGCGAGAGGAATTCAGTCGGGGGCGCCAGCGGATTGTGCGTGCCGCCAGAGATCGTCACTCGACTGGCCTGCGGTGCCCGCATCAGGGCTGGCAGCAAAGTCTGCAGAACCAGCGTGCAACTGCCCGCCGTGCCGATGGCGAACTTGAAATCACCTGCGCGGATTGCGCCCGGTTCGAAGCTCAAGGCCTGCGAGCCCAAATGCGCACCGCAGATCCGTGCACCACAAACCTCGGCCGCCGCCATCACGGCTGTCAGATGCTGACGCAGCAATCCAGGACGGCTGCGTCTGGCGCGAATCTGTTTAATGCGAAACGCCCGGCCTGTCACCATCGACAGGCTCAGCGCACTGCGCAACACCTGGCCGCCACCAATGGCGCCGTCCAGTTCAATCATTTCTTTCATTGCCAATCCTTATGCGTACGGCGCGACGGTGTTCCTGAGGTATCGATGCAGCCGTCGCAGGTATTACTGAGTTCTGAATAATGTCGGGATTTCGCGCTAGAGTTCAGCTGCGATGCACCAGTAACAGAGCCAGGCGACTTCGCAGGCGTTCTCGCCAGCACGGGTTGCTATCCCTTGACGCACACCACCTGACGCAAGGTGTGCAGCACTTCCACCAGCTCACGCTGGGCGTGCATGACTTTGTCGATGTCCTTGTAGGCCATCGGAATTTCGTCGATGACCGCTTCGTCCTTGCGGCACTCCACGTGGGCAGTGGCGCGAATCTGATCGGCGACGGTGAACGTATTTTTTGCCTTGGTACGGCTCATGGTGCGCCCAGCGCCATGACTGCAGGAATTGAACGACTCCTCGTTGCCCAGCCCGCGAACGATGAAGCTCTTGGCCCCCATCGAGCCCGGAATAATCCCCAGTTCACCCTTCTTCGCCGACACCGCGCCCTTGCGCGTGATCAGTACGTCTTGACCAAAATGCCGCTCCTTCTGCACATAGTTGTGATGGCAGTTCACCGCTTCGATCGCGACCTCGAAAGGCTTGCGAATGATCTGCCGCGTCGCCTGAATCACCGCACGCATCATCAGTTCGCGGTTCTGTCGGGCGAAATCCTGCGCCCAGCCCACAGCCTCCACATAGTCATCAAAATGTCGGCTGCCTTCTTCGAAATAGGCCAGGTCACGGTCCGGCAGGTTGGCGATGTGCTGGCGCATATCGGCTTGGGCCAATTGGATGAACAGGTTGCCGATGGCGTTGCCGACACCACGCGAGCCACTGTGCAACATGAACCAGACCCGGTTGGCTTCATCCAGGCACACTTCGACGAAGTGGTTGCCGCTGCCGAGCGTCCCCAGATGCCCACGATTGTTGGTGTTGGCCAATTTCGGATACTTGTCGGTGATCAGCTTGAAGCGCGGCTGCAACCCCGCCCAGGCCTGATCAGCCTGCTGAGGAATCTCGTCCCACGCGCCTTTGTCTCGCCCCGAACGATTGGAACTGCGGCCATGTGGCACCGCTTGTTCGATTGCAGTACGCAATCCATGCAGGTTGTCTGGCAGATCTGCAGCCGTCAGCGACGTACGCGCAGCGATCATGCCGCAACCGATGTCGACGCCCACCGCTGCCGGAATGATCGCGCCAACTGTCGGGATCACGCTGCCGATGGTCGATCCCTTGCCTAAATGCACGTCAGGCATGACCGCCAGATGCTTGAAGATGAATGGCATTTTTGCCGTGTTCATCAACTGTGCGCGGGCTTCGTTTTCAACTGGGACACCTTCGGTCCAGAGTTTGATTGGCTTGCCGTTGGCGACTTCGAGGAGCTGGTAGCTTTGATCTTTCATAAATCGTTGTCCCTGTTTGTTTCCATGAACATTGCAGCCGCTGTGCCAGCTTCGCATGTCGCGCCTTGCTATTTAACGCATCCACTTGATTTAGAACGAATTATTAATTTTTTGAGTCGGTCTCGGCGAGCAATCGACGACAAAACCGACTCAAAGAAATTATCATTGCCTATCGTCATTTATCTTCTGAGATAAGCATGTCTGAAAAACTCACGGTCGCTATCGGATTTATCGGAGCCACGCTCGATCGCGTCGGTAAAGGCGCAAACCGTTGGAGCCACTGGCGTCCCACAGTCGGCCTGTGCCAACAAGCCAATCTGCCGATCCATCGGCTTGAACTGATTCACGGCCTCGATGCGCGCGACGTCAGCCTCGCGGAGCGCGTTACTGTCGATATTCAGCAGACATCTCCAGGGACCGAAATGCGCCTGCATCCGATGTTGCTGCGCAATCCCTGGGATTTCGAGGAGGTCTACGGCGCCCTGCACGATTTCACCACGGCTTACAACTTCGACACCGAGACCGAGGATTACCTCGTACACATCACTACCGGCACCCACGTCGCACAAATCTGCTGGTTCTTGCTCACCGAGGCGCGCTATCTGCCGGCCCGACTGATCCAGACCTCCCCCGCCAAGCGCAACAGCGATAACGAGCCCGCCTGCGGTACGCATGCGCTGATCGATCTCGACCTGTCGCGTTATGATCGCATCGCCTCACGCTTCGCCAGCAAGCGCCTGGAAGGCCTGGAGTTTCTCAAGTCCGGCATCGCCACGCGCAACTCTGCATTTAACCGTTCCATTGAACAGATCGAACGCGTAGCGGTGCGCTCCAAAGCACCGATGCTGCTGATCGGTCCGACCGGCGCCGGCAAATCCTTCCTGGCCCGACGCATCTACGAACTCAAACGCAATCGCCATCAGATGCAGGGACGCTTTGTCGAAGTGAACTGCGCCACCCTGCGTGGCGACGGTGCGATGTCAACCCTGTTCGGTCACGTCAAAGGTGCCTTCACCGGTGCGCAAAACGCTCGCGATGGCCTGCTGCGCGCCGCCGATGGGGGAATGTTGTTTCTCGATGAAATCGGCGAGCTCGGCGCAGACGAACAAGCAATGCTGTTGAAGGCAATCGAAGAGAAACGCTTCTTCCCGCTGGGCTCGGACAAGGAAGTGGAGAGTGATTTCCTGATCATCGCTGGCACCCACCGCGACCTGCGCAGCCGGGTCGCCGAAGGCGCGTTTCGCGAGGACCTGTACGCTCGGATCAATCTATGGACGTTCGACCTGCCCGGCCTGGCCGGGCGCCGCGAGGATATCGAGCCAAATATCGATTTCGAACTGGAACGCCATGCTCGCGAGCATGGGCAGCGGGTGCGCTTCAATCTCGAAGCGCGCCGACGCTACCTGGCCTTCGCCGGCTCACGCGAAGCAACTTGGCTGGGCAACTTTCGCGAACTGTCCGCATCGATTACACGGATGGCGACGTTGGCCGACAGCGGGCGTATCGATGAAGCACAGGTGGACGATGAGATTGATCGATTGCGGTATGCCTGGGGCTTGGCGCAACCCACTGCAGTGTCAGCTGACTTGCCGGGAGATGGCGAGAGCATGGACTTGTTCGACCGCTTGCAACTGAAGGCGGTTATCGACGTATGTCGGCAGGCGGATAGTCTGTCAGATGCCGGTCGACAGCTGTTCGGTGTTTCCCGGCAGGCCAAGGCGCAGCCCAATGATGCCGATCGCTTGAGGAAGTATTTGGGGCGGTTCGGACTTGAATGGGCTGAGATCGCAGGCACGAAGTGAAGTGCAACGCCCATGAACACATAGCCTCAATGATGACCGTAGAAAAAATGAATTAGCCGCCTGATCTCTCGGTCAAGAATTATGAACGCAGTAAATCTGACGAGGTGACAGCAATGACTATCCAGGCAGAGACACTCGTACAATTGACCGAAGCGCTTCAAGAGCGCGGCATGAAGATGGTCTCAGACGTCCATTTCACTCGTGCGCCTTACCGCTACAACCACCGCTGGATCTGCATCGTCGAGTGAACATGCTAGTTGCCGGCGCCTGGATCGAAACGTCCAGCGCCGGCGCCGTTTGGCATCAATCATTCGAAGGCGTTCCGCTCAAACCCAGATCACCGTCTCAGTATTGATCTCGGCCACGTCTGTAGAATCAACCTGCCGCTGGCGATGCAGACGGTCGCGCATTTTTGCAAAGTCGATTTTCTTGCCCCCGAAGTCTTTCAGGACCAAGCCGGAAATCCTGTAAATGCCGCAGTCCGCACAATCGATAAGTTCGCCGCCATGAGCTTCTTCCGTTGCCCGCACCTCAAGGCCGCATAGATAACATTTCATCGCCAATCTCCTGTTTGCTGGTGCTCAAGAGATCGTCTTGTTGCCAAGGAAGTTTCAACTGAACGTGTCTTGTCCGGCGATTGTATTCCCGCTGTTACTCCAAGGACGACAGCAATAAATAAACCCGGCGCAATGGCCGGGTTTTCTGAACGTTTGAGTTCATGACCCCTACTTCGCGCCGCCATTGTCGCGGCCCGTCTGGGCATCTTGATCGGAGCCAGGATTACCGGGTGGCGGATTCCAGTCTTCTGGTCGTTCGTCCGCACCCTGCTTTGGCTCAGACTCAGCTTGCTCCAGACCGGAATCATGACCCTCGCCAGAGTCAGGGGTTTGCTCGCCCGGGCCCGGATATGGCGCTTCTGGGCCGTTGTTGTCGTCGATCATCATTTTCTCCTGTCAGTGGCGCAGGGGGCTGCGCTTAATAGTGAGAGAAGATGCGCACACCTGGAGTGCGATCCGCTCGACGAGCGGACATAAAAAAGCCCCGCTCTACGACGGGGCTCAACTATCCGATAAATCACTTATTCCGTTGCAGCCAACCTATCAACATGAATGCCAAGCCAGGTATCAATAGCCCAGGCGCGATATATGCAAAGGTTCCGCTGACAAGAAGACCATTGAGGCCGAAAACCAAGCCGCATATTGCAAGTGGCAGCCCAACAACAAACATTGGCTGCTTGAACGCCTTGCCCATGACTCGACTCCTTTCAAGAATTTGGTATTAAACAACATGGCTGCGCGTGCATGGCGGAAAAGGATGCCTTGATCGATGCGTTTTCTACCTGCCTTCTGGCAACAGTAGGGGAGCCATCCTGGAGTTGAAGGCTTGATCGTAATCCAGAAGTCGCGCAAATCTTACGCCCATGAAAAAGGCCAATGCTTTGAACATTGGCCTAAGTCATTGAAAAATATGGTCGGGACGGAGTGATTCGAACACTCGACCCCTAGCACCCCATGCTAGTGCGCTACCGGACTGCGCTACGCCCCGACTGATGTTGCGTTGCGTTCTTCACCTCGAAGAACGCTCAAGAATATATCGCAAGCGTTTGAAAACTGGAAGTATTCAAACGCAGCTTTTTATTTCTTGAGCACCACCAGCACGTCTTCCAATTCCGCAATCATCTGCCGGATCATCTGCTTGTACTGGGTGGTGTCGTCTTTGGCTTCGTCGCCGGACAGGCGCAGACGTGCGCCGCCGATGGTGAAACCCTGATCGTAAAGGAGCGCACGGATCTGCCGGATCATCAGCACGTCCTGGCGCTGATAATACCGGCGGTTTCCGCGGCGTTTGACGGGGTTGAGCTGAGGAAACTCCTGCTCCCAATAGCGCAGCACGTGTGGCTTTACGGCACACAGCTCGCTGACTTCACCGATGGTGAAGTAGCGTTTGCCCGGGATGACGGGTAGTTCGTCGTTATGACTTGGTTCCAGCATAAGCCTCAACTCGGGCCTTCAACTTCTGCCCTGGACGAAAGGTGACCACACGGCGAGCCGTGATCGGGATTTCTTCCCCCGTTTTCGGGTTGCGGCCAGGCCGCTGGCGTTTGTCCCGAAGGTCAAAATTGCCGAAACCGGACAATTTGACCTGCTCGTTGTCTTCAAGAGCGTGCCTGATTTCCTCGAAAAACAGTTCTACCAATTCCTTGGCTTCCCGCTTGTTCAGGCCCAGCTCTTCATACAGACGTTCCGCCATCTCAGCTTTCGTCAAAGCCCCCATACGTCACTTCCTTAACGTGGCGTTCAACCTTTGTTCGAGCGAGGTGAGGATATTTTGCGTCGTCGAATTCACCTCATCGTCATTAAGAGTGCGCGATGGATGCTGCCAGGTCAAGCCGACTGCAAGGCTTTTTCTATCAGGATCAATACCTTTACCCTGATACACGTCAAACAGCCTGAGCTCTGTGAGCCATTCGCCTGCATTTTCACGGATTACGTCCAGCACCGCCGAGGCCGCGACGTCTTTATGTGCGATCAGTGCAAGGTCACGACGCACTTCAGGAAAGCGCGACAACTCGTGGAATTTCGGCATTTTACCGAGCGCCACTTCCGCCAGCACCAGCTCGAAGACGAACACCGGACGATCCAGACCCAGCGTTTTCGAGAGCTCAGGGTGAATGGCACCGATGAAGCCCACTTCACGACCCTCACGCTCTATGCGCGCGGTCTGACCTGGATGCAGCGCCGGGTGTTTACCCGGAGCAAAGGTGAACGAATCCAGGGCGCCAGCGAAACCCAGTACTGCTTCCACATCAGCCTTGACGTCGAAGAAGTCGACGGTATCGCGACCCTGCGCCCAGCCTTCCGGCAAGCGGCTGCCGCAGACAACCCCGGACAGCATTGGCTCTTGCTTCAAGCCGTCAAGCTGACCCACGAAACGCAGTCCGCTCTCGAACAGACGCACGCGATCCTGCTGACGGTTGAGGTTGTGCTGCAGCGCTTTGACCAGACCCGGCCACAGCGACGAACGCATGGCCGCCATGTCGTTGGAGATCGGATTGGCCAGCAACAGCGGCTCGACGCCCGGATTGAACAGTTCGAACTGACGAGGATCGATGAAGCTGTAAGTGATCGCTTCCTGATAACCACGAGCAACCAGCAGACGACGCAGCTCAGGCAGATCACTACGCGCTTCGGCTTTGGCTTGTGGCGCCAGACGCGCTTGCGGGTAGCGAACCGGCAGACGGTTGTAACCGTAAAGACGAGCCAGCTCTTCGATCAGGTCGACTTCCAGACTGATATCGAAGCGGTGGCTTGGCACTTCAACGCGCCACTGCCCTTCCCCTTCAGCGGTAATGTTCAGGCCCAGGGCGCTGAGCAGTCGCTCGACCTGAGCCGAATCCATTTCCATGCCGAGCATCTGAGTGATGCGCTGGGCACGCAAGGTGATCGGCGCAATCGACGGCAGATGTTGCTCGCTGACAGTTTCGATAACCGGACCAGCTTCGCCACCGGTGATTTCCAGCAGCAGGCCAGTGGCGCGCTCCATGGCTTCACGGGCCAACTGCCAGTCAACGCCACGCTCGTAGCGATGCGAAGCGTCGGTGTGCAAGCCGTAAGAACGCGCCTTACCGGCAACAGCGATCTGATCGAAGAACGCAGATTCAAGGAACACATCGCGCGTGGTCGCGGAAACACCGCTGTGCTCGCCACCCATGACGCCGGCGATCGCCAGTGCACGAGTGTGGTCGGCGATGACCAGCGTATCGCTACGCAGGCTGACTTCCTGACCATCGAGCAGAACCAGCTTCTCGCCCTCTTCAGCCATCCGCACACGAACGCCGCCATTGATTTCGGCAAGATCGAAAGCGTGCAGCGGCTGACCCAGCTCGAGCATCACGTAGTTGGTGATGTCGACCGCAGCGTCGATGCTGCGCACGTCGGCGCGGCGCAGACGTTCAACCATCCACAGCGGCGTAGGCTTGGACAGGTCGACGTTACGGATGACCCGGCCCAGATAACGTGGGCAGGCTGCGGGCGCCAGCACCTCGACCGAACGCACTTCGTCGTGTACCGCTGCAACCGCAGCCACTACAGGGCGAGTCACCGGCACGGCGTACAGGGCGCCGACTTCCCGGGCCAGACCGGCCAGGGACAGGCAGTCGCCACGGTTCGGGGTCAGGTCAACCTCGATGCTGGCGTCTTCCAGATCCAGATACACGCGGAAATCTTCGCCCACCGGCGCATCGGCCGGCAGCTCCATCAGACCGTCGTTGCCTTCACCGACTTGCAACTCGGCTTGCGAGCACAGCATGCCGTTCGACTCGACGCCGCGCAGCTTGGCCTTCTTGATCTTGAAGTCGCCCGGCAGTTCCGCGCCGATCATGGCGAACGGAATCTTCAGGCCCGGGCGCACGTTTGGCGCTCCGCACACGACCTGGAAAGTTTCCGTACCATTGCTGACCTGGCACACGCGCAATTTGTCGGCGTCCGGATGCTGCTCGGTGCTCAGCACCTCACCCACCACCACACCACTGAATACACCGGCGGCCGGCGTAACGCTATCGACCTCAAGACCGGCCATCGACAGACGAGCAACCAGCTCATCGCGATCTACCTGCGGGCTAACCCAGCCGCGCAGCCATTGTTCACTGAATTTCATCCTGCTCTCCTAAGAATTCGTTACGACTAGCGAAATTGCGCAAGGAACCGCAAGTCGTTGTCGAAGAACAGACGCAAGTCATTCACGCCGTAACGGAGCATGGCCAGACGCTCGACGCCCATGCCGAAGGCAAAGCCGGAGAACTCCTCCGGGTCGATGCCGGACATGCGCAGCACGTTCGGGTGAACCATGCCGCAGCCCATCACTTCTAGCCAGCCAGTCTGCTTGCAGACACGGCAGCCTTTGCCGCTGCACATCACGCATTCCATATCGACTTCGGCGGATGGCTCGGTGAACGGGAAGTACGAAGGACGGAAACGCACGGCCAGTTCTTTCTCGAAGAACACCCGCAGGAATTCTTCGATGGTGCCTTTGAGATCGGCAAAATTGATATCGCGATCGACCAGCAGGCCTTCGACCTGGTGGAACATCGGCGAGTGGGTGATATCGGAGTCGCTGCGATACACGCGGCCTGGGCAGACGATGCGGATCGGCGGCTGCTTCGATTCCATGGTGCGGACCTGTACCGGCGAGGTATGGGTGCGCAGCAACATGTTGGCATTGAAATAGAAGGTGTCATGCATCGACCGGGCCGGGTGATGGCCTGGGATGTTGAGCGCTTCAAAGTTGTGATAGTCGTCCTCGACCTCAGGGCCTTCGGCGATGCCGTAGCCAATGCGGGTGAAGAACTGCTCGACGCGCTCCAGAGTCCGGGTGACCGGATGCAGGCCGCCAGAGGTCTGGCCACGGCCCGGCAATGTCACGTCAATGGATTCGGCAGACAGTTTGGCAGCCAGCTCGGCTTCTTCAAACAATGCCATGCGCGCATTGAGAACGCCTGTAACACGCTCCTTGGCAACGTTGATCAGCGCGCCGACTTGCGGACGCTCTTCTGCCGGCAGATTCCCCAGGGTCTTCATCACCTGAGTCAATTCGCCCTTCTTGCCAAGGTATTGAACCCGGATTTGCTCCAGGGCATTGATATCTTCAGCGCTTTGCACAGCCTCTAGTGCTTGAGAGACCAGCGCATCCAGGTTTTCCATGTACAGACTCCAGATACAAAATAGGGGAAGAGCTTGAAGGCTCTTCCCCTATTTATGACGTTTAACACCTGGCCCCACAGAGGTGAGGCCGGGTGACTGTCGGGGGTACTTAAGCCAAGGTGGCTTTAGCTTTCTCGACAATCGCAGCAAACGCCGCTTTTTCGTTCACTGCCAGATCAGCCAGAACCTTACGGTCGATCTCGATGGACGCTTTTTTCAGGCCAGCGATGAAACGGCTGTAGGACAGACCGTTAACACGAGCACCAGCGTTGATACGAGCGATCCACAGAGCGCGGAACTGACGTTTTTTCTGACGACGGTCACGGTAGGCGTATTGGCCTGCCTTGATTACCGCTTGCTTGGCAACACGGAATACGCGGGAGCGTGCGCCGTAGTAGCCTTTAGCAAGTTTCAGAATTTTTTTGTGACGCTTACGGGCAATGACGCCACGCTTTACACGAGCCATGAGTTACTTCCTCTATTCTTGACTAAATTAACGAAGGCGCAGCATGCGCTCGACTTTTGCCACGTCAGACGGATGCAGCAAGCTGCTACCGCGCAGTTGACGCTTACGCTTGGTCGACATTTTAGTCAGGATGTGGCTCTTGAAAGCGTGCTTGTGCTTGATGCCGTTAGCAGTTTTCAGAAACCGCTTGGCAGCACCACTTTTGGTTTTCATTTTTGGCATGTTCGGATACTCCGCATTCAGTTGATAAACATAATCAGAAGGCCTGCCGTGCCCTGTTGATTACTTCTTCTTTTTCGGGGCGATGACCATGATCAGCTGGCGTCCTTCCATCTTAGGATGCTGTTCGACCGAACCGTACTCAAGCAGGTCTTGTTCAACCCGCTTGAGGAGTTCCATCCCCAGCTCCTGGTGGGCCATCTCACGGCCGCGGAATCGCAAGGATACCTTGGCCCTGTCCCCGTCACTCAGGAAACGTACCAGGTTGCGCAGTTTTACCTGGTAATCCCCTTCCTCCGTCCCTGGACGAAACTTGATTTCTTTAACCTGAATCTGCTTCTGGTTTTTCTTCGCCGCGGCAATCTGCTTCTTCTTTTCGAAGATCGACTTACCGTAGTCCATCACCCGGCAAACAGGTGGGACTGCATCTGCGGAAATTTCCACCAGATCAAGCTTTGCTTCTTCAGCGATACGAAGCGCTTCATCAATCGAGACGATGCCAATCTGCTCGCCATCAGCGCCAATTAACCGAACCTCGCGTGCCGAGATATTCTCGTTGATCGGGGCTTTCGGTGCAGCTCGTTTATCTTGTCTCATTTCACGCTTAATAATAATTACTCCGAATCTGGGCGACCACGCCGGGAAACCGCTTGCGCGAGAAACTCAGCGAACTGGGCGACGGGCATCGAGCCCAGGTCAGCACCTTCACGAGTACGCACAGCGACAGTCTGCATCTCGACTTCCTTATCTCCGATAACCAAAAGATAGGGAACCTTGAGCAAAGTATGCTCGCGGATTTTAAAGCCGATCTTTTCATTTCTCAAGTCGGACTTGGCACGAAATCCGCTTTCGTTGAGAGTTTTTTCAACCTCTGCAACAAAATCTGCCTGTTTATCAGTGATATTCATGATCACCGCCTGGGTCGGCGCTAGCCACGCAGGGAACGCACCTTCGTAGTGCTCGATCAGAATCCCGACGAAACGCTCGAACGAACCGAGGATCGCACGGTGCAACATCACAGGGTGTTTGCGGCTGTTGTCTTCAGAGACGTATTCAGCGCCCAAACGGACAGGCAGGTTAAAATCGAGCTGCAAGGTACCACACTGCCAGACGCGACCGAGACAATCTTTCAGCGAGAACTCGATCTTCGGCCCGTAGAAGGCACCCTCGCCCGGCTGCAGATCGTACGGCAGGCCAGCAGAATCAAGGGCTGCAGCCAATGCTGCTTCAGCGCGATCCCAGAGTTCATCGGAGCCGACGCGTTTTTCCGGACGAGTGGACAGTTTCATCTCGACTTCGGTAAAGCCGAAATCGCGATAGACATCCATGGTCAGCTTGATGAACGCAGCGGACTCGGCCTGCATCTGCTCTTCGGTGCAGAAGATGTGCGCGTCGTCCTGAGTGAACGCTCGCACGCGCATGATGCCGTGCAGCGCACCCGACGGCTCGTTACGGTGGCACGCACCGAACTCGGCCAGACGCATCGGCAGCTCGCGGTAGCTCTTCAGGCCCTGATTGAACACCTGCACGTGACACGGGCAGTTCATCGGCTTGATGGCGTAGTCGCGGTTTTCCGATTGAGTGGTGAACATGTTGTCGGCGTAGTTGGCCCAGTGCCCGGACTTTTCCCACAGGCTGCGGTCGACAACTTGAGGAGTCTTGATCTCAAGATAGCCGTTGTCGCGCTGGATCTTGCGCATGTACTGCTCGAGCACCTGGTAAAGCGTCCAGCCGTTCGGGTGCCAGAACACCATGCCCGGGGATTCCTCCTGGGTGTGGAACAGGCCCAGGCGCTTGCCGATCTTGCGGTGATCGCGCTTCTCGGCTTCTTCGATGCGCTGGATGTACGCCGCCAGCTGCTTCTTGTCAGCCCAGGCGGTGCCGTAAACGCGCTGCAATTGCTCGTTCTTGGCGTCGCCGCGCCAGTAGGCGCCCGACAGCTTGGTCAGCTTGAAGGATTTCAGAAAGCGTGTGTTCGGCACGTGCGGGCCGCGGCACATGTCGACATATTCTTCGTGATAGTACAGACCCATGGTCTGCTCGTTCGGCATGTCTTCGACAAGGCGCAGCTTGTAGTCTTCACCGCGAGCCTTGAACACTTCGATCACTTCAGCGCGCGGAGTGACTTTCTTGATGACATCGTAATCTTTCTCGATCAGCTGCTGCATGCGCTGTTCGATGGCCGCCATGTCTTCCGGCGTGAAAGGACGCTCATAGGCGATGTCGTAATAGAAGCCTTCGTCGATGACCGGGCCGATGACCATCTTCGCGGTCGGGTACAGCTGTTTGACCGCGTGGCCAACCAGGTGCGCGCAAGAGTGGCGAATGATCTCCAGCCCCTCTTCATCCTTTGGCGTAATGATTTGAAGGGTCGCGTCGCTGCTGATGATGTCGCTGGCGTCGACCAGTTGGCCATTGACCTTGCCGGCGAGTGTGGCCTTGGCCAGACCTGCACCAATGGATGCGGCCACCTCGGCTACGGAAACCGGGTGATCGAATGAACGTTGACTGCCGTCGGGAAGAGTAATAGTTGGCATGGCGCCTCCTCTCCTAGTGGTGACCCCTACCAAAGGTCACGTGGGTTGGGATGAGCCAGTACAAGATCCGATCCAGGCCATTCAATGACGAACGCCTGCCTTACAGCGGCAGGAGCCTTGCGGCCAACCGGAAAACCGAACCAGAGTGACTGGGATTCAAATCGAAAAATTCGCACGCCGACCGCTTCGGGACTGAAGGTCATCCTAAGCCTGAGAACGCTTGAGCCCGGCATGCTAGCACAGATGAGCGGTCGCCCACGCCTTGATTTGGCAGAAGGCGAAATGTCCGTTTTTATGCCAGAGTGCTGAACTTGATCGGCCCTCGCGCCCTCAGATAACAAGACATTGACCCACAAGGAGCATCCTCGCATGCGTCTGAAAAGCTTATTCGCCCTCGTCGCCCCCGTCGTTCTGCTTTTGCCACTGAGCGCCCATGCCGACTGGCCAAAAGGCGAGCGCGAGAAGTACATGGCCCAGTGCACTCAGGCTGCGACCCAGCAAATCGGTGCTGCCGCGGCGAAATCCCACTGTGCTTGCGGTGCCGACGCTATCAAGTCCTATCCGGCCAGCGATATTCAGGCACTGATGGACAACAAGGCGACTCCTGAACTGCAACAGAAAGCCCTCGGCCAGATCGCCAAATGCAAGGCAAATCCTCCGGCGAAAAAATAATAAAACCGCGCATTCTGGTCGGCTGAAAGGCGGAAAAAAGTGCTGGAAATGAAGCTTTTCAGACGATTTATGCAGGTTTTACAGGTTTTTTTATCGTCTTTACGTTTCGCTGCAAGCCTTTCAAACCGGGGCTTTCAGCAGAAACAGGCGGTAAAGAAAACACGACTGATTGGCAAACAGCACGTCCGGGGGGCTCCCAAAGCGAACATTTCGACTATGATACCCGGGTGTGCCCAGTTGGCCTGAGCAGCACAGTACTACTGAAAATATATGTTTCTTGGAGATACACCATGTCTAATCGCCAAACCGGCACCGTTAAATGGTTCAACGATGAAAAAGGCTTCGGCTTCATCACTCCTCAAGGTGGCGGTGACGACCTGTTCGTACACTTCAAAGCTATCGAAAGCGACGGTTTCAAAAGCCTGAAAGAAGGCCAGACTGTTTCCTTCGTGGCTGAGAAAGGCCAAAAGGGTATGCAAGCTGCACAAGTTCGCCCAGAGTAATTTCTCGGCGCACTAAAAAAACCCCGTCCTGGTGACGGGGTTTTTTATGCCTGAAAAAAAGACTTAGCCGCAGTTGACGCGGGTGACCACCAGGTTGTTGTCGGTGTTCAGGTTCAGGCGGTCGGAGCGGTATTCCAGGGTGATCATGTCGTTCGGCTTGAGGAAGCGCGCATTTTGCGCCCCAGCCTTGGCACGTGCCTGATCCAGCAATTCAGGGGATGCCTTCTTGCCGATGGCGAATTGCGCTGCCGATGCTTCGCAGCGGCTGTTTCCCGATTCAGCAGCCACGGGTTCCTTTGCCGACTCGCTGGAGGTTGTGCTGCAACCAGCCAACAGCGTAGCGGCCATCAGTGCACCCAGTGTCGCGAACTTCAAAGGCATGAAGCCTCCTTGTTTTCAAATGTTTAAGCAGAGATCGTGCGACCGCCAATGCGGCGTTTGGTTTCAAGGCGCAAGCCATGCCCTGCCCCACGAGCGGAAAAATGCCGAGTGTGCCTGAGCTGCGCGCGGCGACTCAGCAAACAATCGTGACTGAATATTAACGACGCTCAATAAACGTCGATGTAGTCATACGGCGGATTCGGCCAGTTGTCCCTGAGGGCGTTGAAAATCTGCGTCACCCAGACTTCATCGCTGGCTGCGACGTTGCCTACATAGCCCGAGCCCTTTGCCCAGGTTTCCAGGCGAAACCGCAGACCGTCAATATCCTGCCCGCCGGTCACGGTGGACAGATAGGCGATGCCATCTTTGCTCACGCGCAACTGGTTGTGTACGTCGTCACTGGCCGAGGCGAGCAATTGGCGCACTGCTTCGAGCGTGAGGCCGTCAGGGCTATTCAGATCGATTTGCACAACAAGGTCCTTGGAAGCCGGAAAAGACCAAGTGTCGCATAGCGCCCCGCTCATGCCTAAGTCGCAGTGCCAAACACCGCGCAAAATGGTTAACTCGAAAAACCGACATCCTGACCTTTCGAGCCTTCTCATGACCAGCCTCAGCATCGACGCCGACATCAAAGCCAAATGGGCGGACGGCCACAGCTCTTACAGCCCCGGCACGACGGAGGAGCTGGCGCTGATCGGCATTGATCTATTGGTCAAGGAGCTGGGAATCGAGGCGGCGCAGCAATTCATCAACCAGGTATTCGAACGCTACCGCATCGTAGCGGCCGAACACACGCAGTGAAAACCCGCAGGCAGTGACCTGCGGATCAGAGGGCTTATTTAAGGCGTTTCAGGCGCTCGGTCAGCAAATCGAAGAAACCCTGCGCGTCGCCATTTTCAACCCAGAATGCATTTTTCGGCGCTTTCAAACCGTCGTACCAGTCAACGATGGTCTGACCAAATGTCGGCCCTTCCCGGCTGTCCACCACGACGTTGACTGCCCGACCGGTGAACAGCTCAGGCTTGAGCAGATACGCCACAACAGTCGCGTCATGCACCGGGCCACCGGGAATGCCGTAATGCTCCATATCGCCCTTGATGTATTCGTTGAGAATGTCGCCGACGATCTTGCTGGCATTGTTGTTCAGCGCGGCAATCTGCTTCAGGCGCGCGTCACTGGTCAAAATCTTGTGGGTCACATCGAGCGGCAGATAGGTGAGTTTCACCCCGCTCTTGAGCACCACCTCGGCAGCCTGCGGATCAGCGAACAGGTTGAATTCAGCCACAGGGGTGATGTTGCCACCGTTGAAATGCGCCCCGCCCATGATCACCACTTCCTTGATGCCCTGAACGATCTCCGGCTCTTGGATCAACGCCAGCGCCAGGTTGGTCTGCGGGCCGAGCATGGCGATGGTGACGCTGTGCGGTTTGGCCGATTTAAGCGTGTCGATCAGATAATTGACCGCATTTCCTTTCGCCAGGCCTTTCTTCGGCTCGTGGACCGTCACGCCCGACAAGCCTTCCTTGCCATGAATATTCTCGGCGTAGATCGGCGTACGCATCAGCGGTTTCGGCGCACCGGCGTAAACCGGTACATCTTCGCGCCCTGCCCATTCGCGAGCCAGCCGTGCGTTACGCGAAGTCTTGTCCAGGCGCACGTTGCCGGCAACGGTGGTCAGGGCACGGATGTTCAATTCATCCGGCGACGCCAGAGCGAAGAGCAAGGCGACCACGTCGTCAGCGCCGGGATCGGTATCGATGATCAAGTCGATCTTTTCCGCCGCCTGGGCGCCGGTCGCAGTTATCACGGACAAAAGCAGCAGGCTCCGGATCAGTTGGTGAATTTTCTCAGCATAGCGTTGCATGGCGCATTCCTTGTGCAGGTGAAATCGGAAATCAGAATGTAACCCCGGCGACCAGAACGATGTTGCAGTACGGCTGACATTCTCCTGTACGAATGATCGCCCTGGCCTGTCGGCTAAGCACCTTGAACTGCTCGTGGGTGAGCAGATCCCTACGGCCCAGCGCGCCCTCTTCGTTCATCGCGTCCAGATCGGCCAGCGCGGAGGGCCGCTTATCGAAGATCTCTCTGGCCAGCACATGGCTTTCTACCTGCATTTCGCTGAGCACGACTTTCAGGGTGCTGACGAAGTCAGGGATACCATGGGTCAGCGCCAGATCGATCAACTCGACGCCCGGCGGCACCGGCAAACCGGCGTCGCCAATCACCACCATGTCACCGTGGCCAAGAGACGCGATCAGTCGCGACAGCGCGACGTTAAGCAAAGGAGTCTTTTTCATGCGGGTCTGAACGCCTGTACTTCGGACATGGTTGGAATCGACGGTTGCGCACCGGCGCGGGTAACCGACAGTGCAGCGGCGACCTGACCGTAGCGAATCGCCTCGGCCTCGGACTTGCCGCTGGCCAGGGCTGCGGCGAAACCACCAACAAACGTGTCGCCTGCCGCCGTGGTATCGACCGCCTTCACGGTCGGCGCGGGGAAATGTTCGAAGCCTTTGCCATCGGCGAACAACGAGCCCTGCGCGCCCAAGGTGACGATGACTTTGCTGGCGCCCATGGCAATCAATTGGTTGGCAGCCGTTTCTGCCGACTGCAGCGAGTCGACCGCGATCCCGCTCAATGCGGCCGCTTCGCTCTCGTTGGGAATCAGATAATCGATCGCCGCGAACCAGTCTGCCGGCAAAGGACGGCTGGCCGGGGCCGGGTTGAGGATGACGGTTTTACCCAGTTCACGCGCACGCTTGAGCGCATGACCGACTGTCGCATCGGGAATCTCGAGCTGACAGATCACCACATCGGCGGCTTGCAAAACCGCATCAAAACGGTCAATAACTGCTTCCGTCATTGCGCCGTTGGCACCGGCGACAATGACGATGGCGTTCTGGCTGTGGTCATCCACCACAATCAGCGCCACGCCACTGGAATCCTCGACGACACTGACAGCCTGGCAGTCGATGTGCTCGGCGAGCAAGGCATCGCGCAATCGCACACCGTAGTCGTCATTTCCGACGCAACCGAGCATCGCCACCTGCGCGCCCAGACGAGCAGCGGCAACCGCCTGATTGGCGCCCTTGCCTCCCGACACGGTGGCAAAGGAATGTCCGATCAGCGTTTCACCGCCGCGCGGCAGCCTTGGCGCCCGGGTGACCAGGTCCATGTTCAGACTGCCTATTACCACTACATTTGCTGGCATACATCACTACTCATCAATTCGGTTTCAGCGATATTCGGTGAACACGCCGGACAGCGGCGCGGTCGATTCGCGCAGGACAATGCTCGGGGTCACGATGCGTTGATCGGTGCCGGAATCCGGCACAGCAATCCTGCGCAACAGCACCTCGGCGGCCATCTCGCCCAATTGCAGGATCGACTGGCCGACCGTGGTCAGCGCCGGATAGACATAACGGCTCATCTGAATGTCATCGAAGCCGATCACCGACAATTCGGCCGGCACTCGCACGTTACGTTCGGCCGCCGCACGCAGCACACCGATACCAATCATGTCGTTGCCAGCAAAAATCGCACTCGGCGGATTGCTTTCAAGCAAGCGGGCAGCGGCGTTGTAACCTCCGGTGCTGGTGAAGTCGCTTTCCAGCATGCGCTCTTCGCGCACTTCTATTCCTGCCTCTTGCAGCGCTCGGCAATAACCGGCCTGACGCATTTGCGCCACGCTGGTACTGGCCGGGCCTCCAATCGTGGCGATGTCGCGATGACCCAACTCGAGCAGGTGACGGGTTGCCAGATAAGCGCCGTATTCGTGGTCAATGCGCACCAGATCGGCATTCACACCCTCCAGGCCGCGGTCGACAATGACCATCGGCGTTTTCACACCCGCCAGCCCTTCGGCCAGACCACTGTCACCACCAGCGGAGGCAACGATCAAACCGTCGATGCGTTTTTCCAGCAACACGCGTAGATAACTGCGCTGCTTGTCCGGATTGTCGTCGGAGTTGCAGAGGATCACGCAGTAGCCGTTACGCTCGCAGTAATCCTCGATTCCCCGCGCCAGTTCGGCGAAGTACGGGTTGAGACTGTTCGGTACCAGCAAACCGATGGTCGCGGTGGTCTTGGCTTTCAGCGAGCGCGCCACGGCACTGGGCACGTAGTCGAGACTCTTGATCGCCGCCTCGACTTTGCGCCGCACTTCCTGACTGACCGGACGGGTATTGTTCACCACGTGCGACACGGTCGTGTAGGAAATGCCCGCGAGCGCCGCTACATCCTTGATCGTTGCCATGGTTCAGCCCCGGCGACTGGCGCGTTGACTGCGATAGGTGTCGAGCACCACAGCGATAACGATTACCGCACCGGTGATGATGCGCTTGGTCGGCTCCGTCGCACCAATCTGCGCGAGTCCGGCCGCGAGCACGGAAATGATCAACACGCCGAAGAACGTACTGATCACCGAACCGCGCCCGCCCATCAGGCTGGTGCCGCCGATAACCACCGCTGCGATCACTTGCAGTTCCAGGCCAGAGCCTGCGTTCGGGTCAGCCGCTTCCAGACGCGAAATCTGAAACAGCGCGGCAACGCCCGCCAGCAAACCCATAAGGCTGAACACCAGAATCTTGTAGGGTTTGGGATTGATCCCGGCCAGACGCACCGCCTCTTCGTTGGTACCGATGCCGATCAGGTAGCGGCCGAAAACAGTGCGGGTCAAAACTGCCTGCGCGATAAAGATCACCAGCAAAGCAATGATGAACGACGGGGAAATGCCGAACGCGATCGGATTCGACAGCCAGGCAAACGCATCGCCAATGTAAGCAGTGCGCGACCCGGTCATCTGATAGGCCAAGCCACGGGCCATTTCCAGCACGCCGAGGGAGACGATGAACGATGGAATCCGCCAGGCCACGGTGATCGAGCCGGTAATAGTGCCGGCCAGAGCCGCCACCGCCATGCCGAGCAACGCCGCTGGCAAAACGCTCCAGCCCCAGCCGAGAATCGCAACGCTGACTGTTGACGCGGCCAGGGCCAGCACCGAGCCGACCGAAAGGTCGATGCCGCCGATGATCAACACAAAGGTCATGCCCACCGCCAGCACCATCAGGTCGGGAATCTGGTTGGCCAGGGTGCTGAAAGTGTTGTACGAGAGGAAGTGGCTGCTCAGAACCGAGAACAGCGCAATCATCGCCAGCAAGGCACCGGCCAGACCGAGATAAGTACCCAGGCCGAAGAAATTGCCACTACGTTTACTGGCAGGAGATGCAGTTTTCATGGGAGATCCCTAGGCGCCGCTTCATTGAGCAACGCATCACGTTTTTGGTAGCCGGCGAATGCGGCGGCAAGCAAATCATCCTGGGTCCAGCTGTCGCGCTCGAAAGTGTCGATCAGGCGCCCTGCCGAAAGCACGCCGATCCGGTCACAGATCAGCATCAACTCGCGCAAGTCACTGGACACCACCACCAACGCCTTGCCCTGCCGGGTCAATTCGCCGAGCAGACCATAGATGTCGAACTTGGCGCCGACATCGATTCCGCGAGTAGGCTCGTCGAACAGCAGTACCGAACAGTCGCGCTCCAGCCAGCGGCCGATCACGACCTTCTGCTGATTGCCGCCGGACAGTTCCGAGACCAATTGCGTCGGGCTCGAACTGCGGATGCGCATGGCCTCGATCTGACGCTGCGCCAGGGAAATTTCGTCGCCGTTGTTGACGAAGCCGCCACTGGAGATTTCCGGCATGTTGCCCAAGGCGATATTGGCGCTGATCGACTGACTGAGCAGCAGCCCTTCGCCCTTGCGATCCTCGGTGATCAACGCGATGCCATTGCGTACGGCATCGACAGGCGAGCGAACACTCACGACTTTGGCCGGCGAGCCAAGCGCGATGGTGCCGCTGTCGGCGGCATCGGCACCGAAGATCAGCCGCAGCAACTCTGTGCGCCCTGCCCCGATCAATCCGGAAATGCCGAAAATCTCCCCGGCACGCACTTCGAAGGAGACGTCGCGGACTTTGTCCGAACGCGTCAGGCCTTTGACCGTCAACGCCGGAGCGCCGATCTTGCGCGGCCCCATATCGATGTGTTCGCCCAATTCGCGACCGACCATCAAGGTGACCAGTTGCTCGCTGTTGTAGTTGGCCATCGGCTCGACGCAGACCAGATTGCCGTCACGCAGCACAGCAATACGCTGGGCCACCCGCGCCAGTTCTTCGAGGCGATGGGAAATATAAATGATGGAAACACCACGGGCCTGCAATCGGGTGATCTGCTCGAAGAGCATTTCGACTTCGCGCGCCGTGAGCATCGCGGTCGGCTCATCAAGGATCAGCACGTGGCAATCGCCAATCAGGTTGCGCGCGATTTCGACCATCTGTTGATGACCGATACCCAACTCGCCAACCAGTGTGTCCGGGTCGATCGCATCGAGGCCGACCTGCGCCATGGCTTCGATCGCCGCCTTGCGCAACTGCTTGCGACTGATCCAGCCAGCGCTGCTCGGCAGATTATCCAGAAACAGGTTTTCCGCCACCGACAGCGTCGGCAACAGATTGAGTTCTTGCATGACCATGCGCACGCCAAGCTCTTCAGCCTGGGTACGGCTGCCCGGACGATAGTCCTTGCCGTGGAATTGCATCTGGCCGGTGGTCGGCGTGACCAGACCACCAATGATCTTTGACAGGGTACTTTTGCCGGCACCATTTTCGCCGGTCAGCGCCAGTACTTCACCGCGCATCAGCGTCAGATCGATGCCAGTGAGCACCGGTTGCGCATAGGTCTTGCCGATACCGCTGACCGAGAGGACAGCGTTCGGGGCGGAAACTGACATAGAAATCTCCATGCGCTCGCCCGGACGGACGAGCGCCGTTGTGTCGCCAGATGACTTACTGGGTGACCAGCTCGACCGGTGTTTCGATTACGCCGTTGGCACCGCTGTCGACTTTCTCGCCCTTGATGATCTTCAATGCGGTTTCGATGCCGAACACTGCTTGTTTCGCAGCAAACTGGTCAGCTGTCGCCAGCACGCGGCCGTCCTTGAGCATCGGCTTGATCGCATTGATGTTGTCGTAACCGACGACTTTTACCTGCCCTGCCTTGCCGGCAGCACGGACTGCGGAAACGGCGCCGACCGCCATGCTGTCGTTACCGGCCAGCAGCGCTTTGACGTCCGGGTATTCACTGAGGATCGAAGCGGCAACCTTGTTGCCCTTGTCGATTTCCCAGTCACCGGATTGCAGCGAGACTACTTTGATCTGTGCAGCGTCCATCGCGTCCTTGAAACCGGCCGTGCGTGCCTGCGCGTTGGTGGTGGTGGACACGCCTTCGATGATGCCGACCTGGTCGCCCGCCTTGAGTTGCTTGGCGAGGTATTCGCCGACCAGACGAGCACCCTTGCGGTTGTCCGGACCTACGAACGGGACGTTGATGTTTTTGCTTTTGACCACGGCAGGATCGAGCTGGTTATCAATGTTGATCACCGTGATACCGGCGTCTACGGCCTTCTTGATCACTGGCACCATGGCTTTGGAGTCTGAAGGTGCGATCACGAGCGCGTTCACCTTGGCCAGGATCATTTGTTCGACGATGCGGGTCTGCCCGGCGGTGTCGGTTTCGTCTTTGATACCGTTGGAAATCAGATCGAAATCGGCGGAGTGTTCTTTCTGGTAGGCCTTGGCGCCGTCTTCCATGGTCAGGAAGAATTCGTTGGCCAAAGATTTCATGACCAGCGCGACTTTGGGTTTTTCTGCGGATTCGGCGAACGCCGAGGAGACGGGTAGTGCGGCGGCTGTGGCAGCCAGCATAGCGACAGCAAGAAGACGTGCGGCGAAGGGCAGCTTCATGGGTTCACTCCGATCTTATGATTATTGTGAGCAACGTTTGCGCTGACGTAAGCTACGTCACAGCTCCGGGAGAAAATGCCCTTCCAAGCCGCGCAAACGTTTGCGTAGACCGAACTATGAGAATCCCGCCGACATTTGTCAACAATCACAAATCGTCATCTGTTGTAGGGCGAATCGCTGACTCGCCCAAACGACAGATCAAGCAGTGGTGTTGACCAGCCCACCACTGGCGCCCTTGGACATTTCCTTGACCAGCGCGCCCGCGACTTCGGTCATTGCCGCGCTGGTCTGCGCGATCTGTCCCTGGATGGACATGATCGCCTGGGACTTGGCTTCTGGAGTTGGATAGCTCGCAGCCTGCGCTGCTGCCAATTGCTGTTGCTGTTCCTGAAGCTGCTTCTGCAACTCCTGCATGCGCTTGAGCAACGTCTTGACCGTGACGCTCTGATTGCCGCCGCTCTCGGCCTTGCTGTCTTCCTGAACAGGACCGCCACCGGTTCTGACCTGATTTGTTTCGGTTTTCTCGGTACCCAGCGCCTGCGCCGATGCCTCATTGGTCGCGTCGTTCAGGGTGTTGATCGTCGCTGCAGTTTTACCGCCAATGGTGACTGCAGCGGGATTGGCAAAACCGACCGTCAGTGACATGTGAACTCCTAAGATTTGGTTTCCTTGAGGACGCATCGGCCCGGGCGCGCATTTCTTTAGCGGGTATTTGCTATTCAGCAGGCGTTTAGCGGTTGCCCATCGGTGAGCCGAACACGAATCCGTCCGTTGTTCGGAATACCGGATGGAACGGTCTGCAAGAATGTTCTGACTCCAGACAAATGTTGATTTAAATCATCGAGTTAAACATTTTCCGCAGGCACATTACGCATGGTATGAATCCTGCTCCCTTCGTTGCACCTCAAGCATTCAGATCGGCTTGGGGCGCATCTAGATGAACCTGCATCAGCACCGTCTACGACTAGAGAGAAAAATAATGAAATCTGCTTTCAATACCTTGGTTCCGGGCGCATTGGCCCTCCTCCTGCTCCTGCCCACCGCCCTTCAGGCAAAAGAAGTCGAAACCCAGACCAAACTGGCCAACGTCGTTGTACTGGCAACGGGCGGCACCATCGCCGGCGCCGGGGCAAGTGCTGCCAACAGTGCCACCTATCAAGCGGCCAAGGTCGGCATCGAACAACTGATCGCCGGCATTCCCGAGCTGAGCAAACTGGCCAACGTGCGTGGCGAGCAAGTCATGCAGATCGCTTCGGAAAGCATCACTAATGACAACCTGCTGCAATTGGGTCGTCGAGTTTCCGAGCTGGCAGACAGCAAGGACGTCGATGGTATCGTCATTACCCACGGTACAGACACACTGGAAGAAACCGCGTACTTCCTGAACCTGGTTGAAAAGACCGACAAGCCAATCATCGTCGTCGGCTCGATGCGTCCGGGCACTGCCATGTCGGCAGACGGCATGCTTAATCTGTACAACGCCGTCGCCGTGGCGAGCAGCAAAGAAGCGCACGGCAAAGGCGTGCTGGTGACCATGAACGACGAGATCCAGTCCGGTCGCGACGTCAGCAAAATGATCAACATCAAGACCGAAGCGTTCAAAAGCGCCTGGGGTCCGCTGGGCATGGTCGTCGAAGGCAAATCCTACTGGTTCCGCCTGCCGGCCAAGCGTCACACCATGGATTCGGAATTCGACATCAAGAACATCAAGAGTCTGCCTGATGTAGAAATCGCCTACTCTTACGGCAACGTCAGCGATACCGCCTACAAGGCGTTGGCGCAATCCGGTGCCAAGGCGATCATCCACGCCGGCACTGGCAACGGCTCGGTGTCTTCGCGTGTGGTCCCGTCCCTGCAAGCCCTGCGCAAGGATGGCGTGCAGATCATTCGTTCGTCCCACGTCAACGCCGGTGGCTTTGTCCTGCGTAACGCCGAACAGCCTGACGATAAATACGACTGGGTTGTCGCTCACGACCTGAACCCGCAAAAAGCCCGCATCCTGGCGATGGTCGCGTTGACCAAGACCAACGACAGCAAAGAACTGCAGCGGATGTTCTGGGAATATTGATTGACCTTCGCCTGATCAGTTCTCGATCGGGCATTGCGCACCACCTGTCAGCTTGGCAGGTGGTGCCCCGCTGACACCCTTCAAGCATTTTTCCCACAAAAAACTTGCCGAGTCCTACACCAAAATCGGAAACTCGCTGTCAGAGGATTTTCTTGAATTTTAAGCAGTTGCGAAATCGCTTACAGTTAAATACTGTATGCACGTACAGCTTAATAAGGATAACCTCGTGGCCACCTCTCCTGCTGCTCCTGACGCTTACGAACGCATGGGTATGCGCGTTCAGAAAATCATCAATTCCCCCACCGCACAAAAAGCCAAAGCCGCACTGATTTTCCGTTTGCCGGATGAGCCAATGGACGACTGGGAGCGCTTGCTCGAGGAAATCGACGAGAACGACAACGTTACCCTCGCTTATCGCGATGACGGTGGCGTGCAGATTTTTTGGGTTGTGCCGAAGGAAGATTGATTCAATGAGTGTCCGCTGTGTTGCTTTGCTGTTGTTGTTTTTCGCCATGGGCGCCCAGGCTGGCGCCCCACGAACCTTTTCGGAAGCCAAGAAAGCCGCGTGGAAACTTTACGCACCGCAGTCCACCGAGTTTTATTGCGGCTGCAAGTACACCGGTAACAAGGTCGATCTGAAGGCTTGCGGTTATGTGCCGCGCAAGAACGCCAAACGCGCATCGAGAATCGAATGGGAGCACATCGTGCCGGCCTGGCAGATCGGTCACCAGCGACAGTGCTGGCAACAAGGCGGACGCAAGAATTGCACCCGCTACGATCCGGTGTATCAAAAGGCCGAAGCTGATTTGCACAACCTGGTGCCGAGCATTGGCGAGGTCAACGGTGACCGCAGCAACTTCAGCTACGGCTGGTTGCCGGTACAATCGGGCCAGTACGGTTCCTGCCTGACGCAGGTCGATTTCAAAGCGAAGAAGGTCATGCCCCGTCCTTCGATTCGCGGCATGATCGCCCGCACGTATTTTTATATGAGCAAACAATACGGACTGCGCCTATCGAAGCAGGATCGGCAGTTGTACGAGGCGTGGGACAAGACCTATCCGGTGCAGGACTGGGAGCGTCAGCGTAATCAAAGCGTGGCGTGCGTGATGGGACGAGGCAATGAGTTTGTCGGCTCGGTAAATCTGAAAGCCTGCGGTTGATTGCAGCACAAATAGAAAGGCCTCGAGCGCTATGCTCGAGGCCTTTTTCATGTCCGGCGTTCAACCTGCGTTGAAGGCGCTTCGTTTATGGCGTAAGCGGATGCTCAATCACCACTGACTCAATGTTCTGTTTTTTGGCTTTTACCAACGCCGCATCAACCTGCACCTTGCGCGCCTCAGCCTCGGCCTGCGAGTTGAAAGGACCGATCAGAATGCGTGTTTTACCGTTGCCGTCCTTGACGACCGTCGGAACGAAAGCGTGCTCGATCAACCAGCCGCTCAGGTCACTGACTGCCTGAGGCGTTTCGCCACGCACTTCCAGATCCCACTGTGGCGCAGCGGCCGCCGGCGTTGCCGCGACCTTCGTCTCAGGCTTCGGCGCATCTACATTCTTGCCTTCACCGCAGCCTGCCAATGCCAGTGCCGCTACCAGCCAAACCAATTTGCGCACAACGCTTTCCTCGGAATTCGTAAAGCGGCGATCTTATCATTCATAAATACTTCGCGAGCCCCGCAAAATGGGCGCAAAACAACGAGAATGATGATTGCAGCCTCTGTATAGTTACGCCCTGGGAATTAATGCCGCATCTGCGCGTCAGAAAGAGGCACCCAAACCGTGAGACTTCGCACTAATCTATAGATACCACCGACCTCTGCACTGTCTGAATCAGGTGCCCTACAAAGCAATCAAGGAGAAGACCATGCTGATACTCACCCGCAAAGTCGGTGAAAGCATAAACATTGGTGATGACATCACGATCACCATCCTCGGAGTCAGCGGCCAACAGGTTCGCATCGGCATCAACGCTCCGAAAAACGTGGCAGTGCATCGTGAAGAAATTTACCAACGCATCCAGGCCGGCCTGACCGCTCCGGACAAGCCGCAAACCCCCTGAGCCACACCGCCTCACGTAGCCAGTCGTTTTGCCGTCGCGCAAGACTGGCTAAAGATTCACGCGCCGTTTAGCCATCCGCATTTCACCCCGCTGGGCACGGCGCCTGAAGCATGCTGACTCCCTTCACTTGCCCCTCCCTCCTTTCTTGCGCCGATATTACCTTTCACTCCTGGAGCTGGCTGTCGGACGTTTCCGATAGAGCGCGGAGAATCCCGCCTTCTAAGCGAATATCACGCCACGCGCCATGCCTGTCGCCGCGACCATTATCATGATCAGCAGCAGCGCTTCAACATGACTGATTCGCGCGTACAATTTCGCACGTCCGCTATCAAGCGCTACCCCGCGCGATGATGCGATGCGCCATTTGATCAGTGTGATCATGGGCGCAAGCTCTATCAGCAGGATCAGCACAAACAACGTCATCTTCAGATGAAACAGCGGCTGATGCAGGTAATAGTCAGAGCCTTTCTCGTAACCACCGAACGCACGCATCGCTCCGGTGATAAGCAGCGTCAAGGCTGAAAGCCCCCACAAGTTATCCGCGAGCAGAACGCGCTTGACCTCTCCCGTGCCCGCCGAGAGCTGGCTGAGCGCTGTGCCGCGCGTCAGCACCGCCCAGAAAGCCAAGGCAAACGCGAATAGATGAACAGCCGCAAGGATCCACTGGCTCAGCATCGAAGTGCCCCCTTATAAGGAGATGAAAATCAGCTGACAGTAGTAGACGAAATAACGGCGCTTCGCGCGCGGGTGAAGGGGAACCGATGCCAAACGCCAAATCGCAGGCAAAAAAAATCCCAAGCAGCTGATGGAAGCTTGGGATTTAAAAATGCATAAACCGTGGTGGTGAACGCGGGACGGATGTTACTTAAATTCCCAACTTGCAACAAGGCTTTTTCGATAACTGGTTGGAGAAAAAGCGCTGTAAACCTTTGGATATTCAGGTGTTTTCAACAACGAAATGGAAGAAGAACGCACCAAAATGGCGCTTGATCATTTTGCGCAAACAGTAATGAATGGAGAGCTGGTCAGAGCGAAGCGGAAATGACCGGGAACAAGCGCTGCGCAAATCGCAGACAACAAAAAAGGGCCCACCTTTCGGTGAGCCCTTCTAGACCGCCCAGCAGAGCGGATTTTGTTTGGTAGGCGCGATTGGACTCGAACCAACGACCCCCACCATGTCAAGGTGGTGCTCTAACCAACTGAGCTACGTGCCTGCTGTGAGGCGGCATTCTACGGAATTCCGGAGGGGTGTCAACACCTTTTTTTCACCTAACCCTATGAATATGCAAAATATTTAATTTCGGCTCAGCGACGAAGATTTTCCGGTGGCTGGCGGAGGTTTTTCAACTCGGGTAGGATCGACGCACTCGTAAAATATATTAAACAGAGGCGGCAGGATGGCGAACACCCAATACCCAGAGTCTTATTACGCTGCGTCGGCCAATGCCGTGCCGCCACGTCCTGTGCTGCAGGACGATGTGGAGACGGACGTCTGTGTGATCGGCGCCGGGTATACCGGGCTTTCCTCTGCTTTGTTCCTGCTGGAAAACGGCTTCCGCGTGACGGTACTGGAAGCGGCCAAAGTCGGTTTTGGCGCCTCGGGCCGAAACGGTGGGCAGATCGTCAACAGTTATAGCCGCGACATCGATGTCATCGAACGCACCGTCGGCCCCAAGCAGGCGCAACTGCTCGGTGAAATGGCCTTTGAAGGCGGCCGGATCATTCGCGAGCGTGTGACCAGATACAACATCCCGTGCGACCTGAAAGACGGCGGTGTATTCGCCGCCCTCTCCGCCAAACAAATGGGGCATCTGGAATCGCAAAAGCGCCTTTGGGAGCGCTTCGGCCACACCCAACTTGAACTGATGGATCAACGCCGCATCCGTGAAGTGGTGGGTTGCGATCAATACGTCGGTGGCATGCTCGATATGAGCGGCGGACACATCCATCCGCTGAACCTGGCGCTCGGCGAAGCGGCGGCAGTCGAATCTCTCGGCGGCACTATCTATGAGCAATCACCTGCCGTGCGCATTGAGCGCGGTGCCAATCCGGTTGTGCATACACCGCAAGGCAAGGTCAGGGCCAGGTTCATCATCGTCGCCGGCAACGCCTACCTCGGTAATCTGGTGCCGGAACTGGCGGCCAAATCAATGCCGTGCGGCACTCAAGTGATCACTACCGAGCCACTGGGCGATGAGCTGGCGAAGGCGCTATTGCCGCAGGATTACTGCGTGGAGGACTGCAACTATCTCCTCGACTACTACCGCCTCACCGCCGACAAGCGCTTGATCTTCGGCGGCGGCGTGGTTTATGGCGCTCGCGATCCGGCGAACATCGAAGCGATCATCCGCCCGAAGATGCTCAAGGCGTTCCCGCAACTCAAGGACGTGAAGATCGACTACGCCTGGACCGGCAACTTCCTGCTGACCCTGTCGCGCTTGCCGCAGGTCGGGCGCCTGGGCGACAACATCTATTACTCGCAGGGCTGCAGCGGTCACGGCGTCACCTACACGCACCTGGCGGGCAAGGTCCTCGCCGAAGCGTTGCGCGGTCAGGCCGAGCGCTTCGATGCCTTTGCCGACCTGCCGCACTATCCCTTCCCCGGCGGGCAATTGCTGCGCACACCGTTTGCCGCGCTGGGCGCCTGGTATTACGGACTGCGCGATAAATTCGGGATGTAAAAAAGGGCCGCAAATCGCGGCCCTCTTCATTTCTGCATAAAGGTCAGAGCTGATCCCGGGCGATCCCGCTACGAATCCGCAGGATATCCGCCAGTACAGCCAGCGCAATTTCCGCCGGCGTCTTGCTGCCAAGGTTAAGACCGATCGGCGCATGAATTCGCGCCAGCTCCGCCTCGACCAGACCGCCAATGCGGCGCAAGCGCTCGAAGCGCTTTTGCGACGTCTGCTGCGATCCCATCACACCTATGTAAAACGCCTCGGTGCGCACCGCTTCCATCATCGCCAGATCGTCGATACGCGGATCGTGGGTCAGCGCCACCACTGCTGTGTCGCGATGGCAGCCACCGTCGGCAATGAACACCGAAGGCAACTGCCGACGGATTTCCACGCCATTGAGCACCACACCTTCAAGCACTTCATCGCGCGGATCGCAGAGAATCACTTCAAAGCCAAGCCCCACCGCGAACTCGGCACAGGCCTGCGCCACACTGGAGTAGCCAGCGAGCAACAAGCGCTGCGCCGCGCCGATACGGATGCGCACCCGATCGATCTCACGCTCGATCCGCGCGCCCTGCTCGCGATCAGCGAACAGAGCGCGCGCACCGCTGGCCAGATCGACTTCGCGAAGCAGACGACGCTGCCCCAGCAGCGCCGACTCCAGTTCACGCAGATGCGCCTGCACCGCGCAGTCGGCGTCAAGTTTCTCCACCAACACATCGAGAATGCCGCCACAAGGCAGGCTGACCCGCGAACGCGGATCATCGCCTTCGCCATAACGCACGACGCCGACCGCTTCGAGAAACGCACCTTCGGCGACGCGCTGAAGAAAATCCTCCTCGACGCAACCGCCGGACAGCGAGCCGATCCACTGCCCGCCTTCATTCACCGCGAGCAGCGAACCCGGCGCGCGCGGTGCCGAGCCGTAGGTGGCCAGCACGGTGCTCAGCCAGATGCGCTGCCCGGCCACCGACCATTCCAGCGCCCGACGCACCACTTGCAGATCGAGATGCTGCATATCAGTGGGCCTTGTGCTCGACGCTCGGCGCGTCGGCTTGCAGCTTCTGCACTTCGCTTACCGCCAGTTCAGCGCTCTGCCCGCCCCAACCCTGACGCAGGTAGTTGAGCAGATCGGTCAATTGCTCAGGACTGAGCTTTTCAGCAAAACCCGGCATCGGCTGCATGTGCTCGAACCCGGAGAACTTCTGCTCACCGATACCGTCCTCGATCACTCGCAACAGATTGCGCGGATCTTCCAGACGCAACGTGGTGTTGCCGCGCATGGCCACGGCGATGTGCGGCTTGCCTTCACCGCCAGCCGCGTGGCAACCGGCGCAGACGTTCAGGTATTCCTGACGGCCGCGCTGCGCACTTGGGCTGAGCTTGTCCAGCGGCACCTCGACGAGTTCTTTGGCCGGCGCCGGTTGCTCGCCGAGAAGGAATGTCGCCATTGCTGCCAGATCAGCATCGCTCAGACCTTGAGTGCTGTTGTGAAATACCGGGAACATCTCGTTGAACATCGTCCCTTGCGCGCTCATGCCGTGCTTGAGAAACGTGCTCAGATCCTGCTGATTCCAGCCACGCTCGGCCAGGTCGGTAGCCAGCAGGCTCGGCGCCAGATAACCATTGAGGATGCCGCCGGTCATGCGCTTGTCCATTTGCATCGCGCCGGGCAGGCCGCGTGGCGTATGGCATTCGCCGCAATGACCAAGGACGTCGACCATATATTGGCCGCGCTTCCACGTCTCACTCTTGCCTTCCGCCGGTTCCAGCTTTACGTCTTTGCCATAGATCATGTTCCAGCCGGTCAGGCCCAGACGCACATTGAACGGAAAGCTCAGGCTGGTCACCGGTGCGGCGCGTTCGATCGGCTCGACGGTTTTCAGATACGCGTGAATCGCATCGGAATCGGCGCGCGGCATCAGGTGATACGAGGTGTACGGCATCGCTGGATACAGATTCGCACCGTCGCGACGCTTGCCTTCGGTCAGCGCAGCGAAGAACTCGTCATCGTTGTACAGACCGATGCCGTGCTCTTTGCTCGGGGTGATGTTGGTGCCGTAGATCGTGCCGAATGGCGAGACGATCGGCAGGCCGCCGGCATATGGCGCGCCACCCGGTGCGGTGTGGCAAGCCATGCAGTCGGCGGCGCGAGCGAGGTATTCGCCGCGCTTGATCTGATCGTCGGCGTGGGCCGCCAAAAGCGGCGCAGCCAGTCCGACCGCGAAAGTCAGGCGGGTCAGTAAACGCTTCATGCTCAACCCTCCTTAACCAGGCCGAGATCGGTCAGCACGTTGCGCGTGGCGTTGTAATAACGCACGTAGCCAGTGCAGCGGCAGACGTGATGGCCGAGGCTGTCCTCGATCACCTGTTCCAGCTGACTTTTGATGATCGGCTGGCGCTGCAGCTTCTCGACCAACACCGTCGCGGCGTTGACGAAGCCTGGCGCGCAGTAGCTGCACTGGAAAGCGAACTCGTCGACAAAGCGCTGCTGGATCGGATTGAGCTCGGTGACCTGGCCCTGCTCGTCGCGAGTGGCATGGCCTTCAATCGTGCGGACTTTCTTGCCCTCGAAGTAATGCGCACCGGTGATGCAGGTGCGCACTTCTTCGCTGGTGCCGTCGGGGTTGTCGACGATCACCACACAGGCGTGGCAGATCCCCTGACCGCAGCCCAGACGCGAGCCGGTGAGATTTTTGTATTCGTGCAGATAGTCGATCATCGGCAGGTCATCAGGGATGTCCACCGGGCCGACGGATTGACCATTGAGGGTCAGTTGAAGCGGACGGTTAGCCATTGAGGGCCTCCTTGATGCGCGCAGCGGTAATAGGCAAGTCACGAACACGTTTACCGATGGCGTGCGCCACGGCGTTACCGATGGCACCGACAATCGGGATCATCACCACTTCGGCGATGCCCTTGGACGGATCGCTCGGCGACAGCGGCGGCAGGATCTCCGCAGTCTGCTTCCACACCGCAACGTGACGCGCCATCGGCAGACGGTAACGGTTGAAGTTCCAGTCACCCTCCCCCGGCCCGCCTTCGTACAACGGCATCTCTTCCATCAACGCATGGCCAATACCCATGGCGATACCGCCTTCGAGCTGGCCCTTGACCAACTCTTCAACCAGCACACGACCGCACTCGATCCACGAATGGTGGTTGAGCACCTGAACTTCCGCCGAGCCTTTGTTGACCTTCAACTCGACCAGCGTCGCGACCGGGCTGTAATAGGTCACGGCAGCGTTGTTCAACTGCACTACCGGGTAGTTGACGTTCTGCCGATCGAGCAGATGGAAGCCGGCGCTGTTCATCTGCGCTTTCTTCGCTTGCGGCGCGCCATCGCCGTATTTCACCGCCAGACCGTCGAGCGGCAGGCGCTCGCGCACGCCGTCGATACTGTACTCGGCCTCGGCCCAGCTCCAGCGGTTGAAACCATGCACCGTAGCGCCCGTCACCAGACCGCGCTCGTGGGCGCGCTTGGCCAGCTCTTCAAAACTCAGCGGCTGCATGCCGTTGGCGGTCAGCTTGCCATCGACCCAATGCGCATCTTCGCGGCGCACTACGTAAGGGTTGGCCTGGCCGCCGTACGGACCTTGGCGCCAGATCTCCAGTGCCGCCGGCCACAAGCCGTGGTTGAACAGCACGCGCGCCGCTTCACGGGTCGCATGGCTGAAGTAATAGGCCGAGTTGGTCGCCGAAGACGCCGACGCCAGCTTGCCGACCCAGCGCGGGTTGCGCAGCAGATTGTCCTGCTCGGCCTGACTCATGATGTACGGGTTGCCGCTGGTGATCAGCTGCATTTCCTGCCATTCGGTTTCGCCGGTTTTCACCTCGTGCGCCGGGCTGCCGAGGAAATCCGCGACGACCAGGGCTTGCGAGGTGGACATGCCGGTACCGATTTCGATGCCGATGTGGCGCAGAGTGATGCGCCCGTCTGCGGTGAATTCGATGCTGGCCATCGGCGCTTCGGAGCCAGTGCCGAAGTCTTTCTGGCAGATGGCGAAACCGATGCCGTACCAGTTATCCGGATCTGCCGCTTCACGCTGTTGCTTGATCGCGTCGCGGTTTTTCCAGACCTCGTGCACCGAGGCCTTGTCGAGAATTTCGTGCAGGCGCAGTGCACCGGCCGGGATTGCACCCTGGGTGTTTTTCATCCCCGAACGCAGGGCGTTGCGACGGCGCAAATCGATCGCGTCGACACCCAGACGATTGGCGATCTCGTCGACCATCATTTCGGTCGCCGCCATGCTCTGCAGGGTGCCGTAACCGCGCATCGAACCAGCTTCGACTGCGCGCGAATGATAGGCGGTGACCTGCAGGTCGTTCTGCGGCATGTAGTAGATCGACTGCGCAGCCGTGGCGCCAACCGCCGCCACCGATGGGCTGTAGTTGACCCGGCCGCCGCCGTCGACGCTCATTTCCGCGCGGAAGATCTTGAAGGTGTAGTCGTTCTTGTCCACGGCCAACTGGTAGCGAATGTCGAACGGGTGACGCTTGATGCCGCTCTGGAACTGCTCGTAGCGGTCGTTGGCCAGACGCACCGGCACGCCGGCGCCGTACAGCGCGGCCAAGGCTGCATAGTAGACAAAAATGTTGTGGTCTTTGGAGCCGTACCCGACGGTATAGCCCGGGTGCATGTTCAGATTGGCCAGGCCAAAACGCGACGGCCCGATCATCTTCGCGGTCTCGGTCGCAACCTCCAGCGGGCACTGCGTCGCAACGACGAAATGCAGGGTTTTGGATTTCGGGTCGTACCAGCCGTTGCCGTTATCCGGTTCGAGGGCAGCCGGTTCGATCGACGGGGTTTTATAGCGCTCGTCGAACACCAGCCAGTTATCCGGCGGCGTGTCGATTTCCTGCTTCATGCGATCGGCGTAGAACAGGCCGCGCTCGGTGAGGTTGCCATGCAGGTTCGGCGATGCATTCCACACCGGCCGGCGGTTTTTCAGCATCGGGAACAGGATCGAGTCCTTGAGGCTGGCGAACTCGTCTTCGTCCGCCGAGGTTGCGCCGCCAACGCGCACGTAGCGGAAGCTGCCGTAGGGATCACCTTCATAGAACGGCACTTTGGCGCCGTAACGAATCGCTTTGTCATTGAATTTGAGTTGATTCTTGGCCTGACGGAAACGCTCGAAGTCGTTCCAGATCAGGATCGCTACCGGGTGACCGATGAACATCGGCACTTTGCCTTCCGGCAGCAATGGATCAGGCGCGTGCTCTTCGGGGAAAACGATACCGTCCTTGTCCAGATCGGCAGCGGTAACGATGCGGTCCGGCTGCAGATCGGCGCCGAGCCATGACAGGTCGTAGCCGGCGTAGATACGGTCGGCCTTGATGGTTTTCAGCAGCATCGCGTGGCCTTGTTGCTCAGGCCAGCCGGGCATGTCCTTGGCACGGATGTCGCGGGCAAAAACCTTGCTGCCGCAGACCTTGGACAAGGCATCGTTGCGTTGGCGCGCCTTGCCGTTATTGCCGAGCCATTTCTCGGACGGCACGGTGACGCTGTTTTCCATCAAGGCAGCCAGCGCCTGACTGCTGAGCGGCGTAAGCGTAACGCTCACACCCGCCACCAGCCCGCCCTGGAGGAACGAGCGCCGGGATATTTCACGGTTGGACATGGATCATCCTCTGGGCGGTTATAGGTCCGCCCTTTTGGTTATCTACTGGGGATCTCGAGTCGTGCAGAAGCTCTTTCTGGCGAAGCAAAGAGCTGTGTTGACAGTGCAAAGCTGACCGAAAGGTTAACTTTAAAGGTTTCTGCGCCCGCAGCAAACAACCAGTTACAAAAACCCCACTAAATAATCAAAAAAATCAATGCGACGTGGCACCGCATCCGATCCGCCGAGACGACAGAGCGTGCCTATGGTGGATTGAGCCTCCTCGCGAAAGCGATTTTCAGGCAATACAGATTTTGAATGTGCAGACGCTTTCGCGAGCAGGCTCGCTCCCACAGGAATTTGCATTGGCTTCAGGAGCGAGGAATAGGAATAACCAAATTTCAGACACAAAAAACCCCGGTCTTTCGACCAGGGTCTTTGCTATCGATCCGATTCAGCCGATGACTGGTTTCGGCGCTTCAAGGCGTTCAGTGGTCCTTGAAACAGATATGGCGCAGCGGACGGGACTCGAACCCGCGACCCCCGGCGTGACAGGCCGGTATTCTAACCGACTGAACTACCGCTGCGTATCGCTTTGAGCTTGCGCTCAAGTAACTCGTTTTGATTGCCGGCTTCGGTGCCTGGCAATCGCGAATCAGATATATCTGATTCGTAAAATATGGCGCAGCGGACGGGACTCGAACCCGCGACCCCCGGCGTGACAGGCCGGTATTCTAACCGACTGAACTACCGCTGCGCGTCGGTGCAGGCACTTTCAGCCTACTCTCTTGCTTGCGCAAGCTTCTCGGGAGTGGTGGGTGATGACGGGATCGAACCGCCGACATTCTGCTTGTAAGGCAGACGCTCTCCCAGCTGAGCTAATCACCCGTTTGCATCTCCGAGGCCGCGAAATTTACGCAGGTGGCGAAGCTAAGTCAATAGCAGGATTAGAGTTTTTTTCGAAAACAGATTTTAGCTGCAAGCTGCAAGCTTCAAGAAAAAGCAAGATCAGCGAAAGCAGGCACACTACCATCATGCTTCTGCTTGCCGCTTGAAGCTTGAAGCTGCTACTGCTCGTAAATCATCTTCTTGGTCATGCCGCCATCGACGACGAATTCCTGCCCGGTGACAAATCCCGCATTCCTCGACAGCAACCACGCGACCATCGCCGCCACGTCCTCGACCGTCCCTACCCTGCCGGCCGGATGCTGGGCATGATCGGCATCGGCCAAAGGTTCGGCGCGACGCACCGAGGGATCACGCGCGTCGATCCAGCCCGGACTGACTGCGTTCACGCGGATTTCCGGCCCAAGGCTGATTGCCAGCGCATGGGTCAGCGCCAACAGCCCGCCCTTGCTCGCCGCATACGCCTCAGAGTCCGCCTCCGACTGTCGCGCACGGGTCGAGGCCAGGTTGACGATCGAACCGTTGTGCGCACGCAGATACGGCGCACAGTGCTTGGCCAGCAACATCGGCCCGCTGAGATTTACCGCCAGCACCCGGTTCCAATAGGCCAGATCGAGGCTTTCCAGGGTGATGTTGTGCGGATCGGCCACCGCTGCATTGCAGACCAGCGCATCAAGGCGACCAAACTGCCCCAGCACCTCGGCCACGCCCAGCGCGACCTGATGTTCGTCTGCGACGTCCATGGCGATGAACCAGGCGTTCTCGCCCAGCACCTTCGCCACTTTCGAACCTCGCGCCCGATCGAGATCGGTCAGCACCACCTGCCAGCCTTCGCTGATCAGCCAAGCGGCAATTCCGAGGCCGATCCCGCGTGCAGCGCCGGTGACCAGCGCCACGCGACCATTGGTATTGGCCGCCGGTGTGGACAACTCGATCACAATGCCGCCAGACCGCGCGCCAGGTCGGCCTGCAGGTCAGCCACATCTTCCAGACCGACCGCGACGCGGATCAGGCTGTCACGAATGCCTGCCGCTTCACGTTCCTGCGGCGCCAAACGGCCGTGGGAGGTGGTGCTCGGATGGGTGATGGTGGTTTTGCTGTCGCCGAGGTTGGCAGTGATCGAAATCAACCGCGTGGCATCGATAAAACGCCAGGCGCCTTCTTTGCCGCCCTTGACCTCGAAGCTCACTACGGCACCAAAGCCCTTCTGCTGGCGCTGGGCCAACTCGTGCTGCGGATGGCTCTTGAGGCCGGCGTAATGGACTTTCTCGATGCCGTCCTGCTGCTCCAGCCATTCGGCCAGCGCCTGAGCGTTGGCGCAATGCGCTTTCATGCGCAGGTTGAGGGTCTCGAGGCCTTTGAGGAAGATCCACGCGTTGAACGGGCTGAGGGTCGGCCCGGCGGTCCGCAGGAAACCCACCACTTCTTTCATCTGTTCACCGCGACCGGCGACAACGCCGCCCATGCAGCGGCCCTGACCGTCGATGAACTTGGTCGCCGAGTGCACGACAATATCCGCGCCGAGCTTCAGCGGCTGCTGCAACGCCGGGGTGCAGAAGCAGTTGTCGACCACCAGCTGCGCGCCCTTGGCATGCGCGATTTCTGCCAGTGCGGCGATATCCACCAGTTCGGCCAACGGATTGGACGGCGATTCGACAAAGAGCAGTTTGGTATTGGATTTGATTGCCGCATCCCACCCCGACAGATCGGCCAGCGGTACGTAATCGACTTCGACGCCAAAGCGCTTGAAGTACTTCTCGAACAGGCTGATGGTCGAGCCGAACACGCTGCGCGACACCAGCACGTGATCGCCCGCGCTGCACAGGCTCATCACCACCGCCATGATCGCAGCCATGCCGGTTGCCGTGGCGACGGCCTGCTCCGCGCCTTCCAGCGCGGCGATGCGCTCTTCGAATGCGCGTACGGTCGGGTTGGTGTAACGCGAATAAACGTTGCCCGGCACTTCGCCGGCAAACCGCGCCGCCGCATCGGCAGCGGTGCGGAACACGTAGCTGGAGGTGAAGAACATCGGATCACCGTGCTCGCCTTCCGGCGTGCGGTGCTGACCGGCACGCACGGCCAGAGTATCGAACGCTACGCCTTCGAGGTCGCTGTCCAGCCGACCGGCATCCCATTCCTGACTCATGCTGTCACTCCTTGCTGTGTTCTTGAAAAATGTCAGATACAAAACCGGCCCCTCAGGGCCGGTGGAAACTCAGTTGTTGTACAGATCGATGATCGCACTGACTGCCTGGGTCTTGACCTTCGAGGCATCGTTGCGCGCCTGCTCGATCTTGTCCAGATAAGCCTCGTCGACGTCACCGGTCACGTACTTGCCATCGAATACGGCGCAATCAAAGTTTTCGATTTTGATCTTGCCGCCGCCGACCGCTTCGATCAAGTCAGGCAGGTCCTGATAGATCAGCCAGTCAGCACCAATCAGATCAGCCACGTCCTGGGTCGAACGGTTGTGTGCGATCAGTTCGTGGGCGCTCGGCATGTCGATACCGTAGACGTTCGGGAAGCGCACCGCAGGTGCCGCCGAGCAGAAGTAGACGTTTTTCGCACCGGCTTCGCGGGCCATCTGGATGATCTGCTTGCAGGTGGTGCCGCGCACGATCGAGTCATCGACCAGCATGACGTTCTTGCCGCGGAACTCAAGCTCGATGGCGTTGAGCTTCTGGCGTACCGACTTCTTGCGCGCGGCCTGGCCCGGCATGATGAAGGTGCGGCCGATGTAACGGTTCTTGACGAAGCCTTCGCGGAATTTCACACCCAGGTGATTGGCCAGCTCCAGCGCCGCAGTACGGCTGGTATCCGGAATCGGGATGACCACGTCGATATCGTGTTCAGGACGCTCGCGCAGGATCTTCTCGGCGAGCTTTTCGCCCATGCGCAGACGCGCCTTGTACACCGAGACGCCGTCGATGATCGAGTCGGGACGCGCCAGGTAGACGTGTTCGAAAATGCACGGAGTCAACGACGGGCTGGTGGCGCACTGACGGGTGTGCAGCTTGCCATCTTCAGTGATGTACACCGCTTCGCCCGGCGCAAGGTCGCGGATCAGGGTGAAACCGAGCACGTCCAGCGAAACGCTTTCCGAGGCAATCATGTACTCGACGCCTTCGTCGGTATGACGCTGGCCGAACACGATCGGACGGATGCCGTGCGGGTCGCGGAAACCGACGATGCCGTAACCGGTAATCATCGCAACGACGGCGTAGCCACCCACGCAACGGTTGTGCACATCGGTCACGGCGGCGAACACGTCTTCTTCGGTCGGCTGCAGCTTGCCGCGCTGGGCCAGCTCGTGGGCGAACACGTTGAGCAGCACTTCCGAGTCGGAACTGGTGTTGACGTGACGCAGATCGGATTCGTAGATTTCTTTGGCCAACTGTTCAACGTTGGTCAGGTTACCGTTGTGCGCCAAGGTGATGCCGTAAGGCGAGTTGACGTAGAACGGCTGGGCTTCGGCCGACGTCGAGCTGCCGGCAGTCGGGTAACGGACGTGTCCGATACCCATGTGGCCGACCAGACGCTGCATGTGACGCTGCTGGAACACGTCACGCACCAGGCCATTATCCTTGCGCAGGAACAACCGGCCATCATGGCTGGTCACGATACCGGCAGCGTCCTGGCCGCGGTGCTGGAGCACGGTTAGCGCGTCATACAGCGCCTGATTGACGTTCGACTTACCGACGATACCGACGATGCCACACATGCGACGCAACCCCTACTTAATGGATCTGAACTGAGCAACACTCACTGAGGCGTTTTCGCCGCCGGCAAGAGCTGCTCCTTGAACGGAATCTCAGCGGGTACGCTGATTCCGCTGGCAAGCCACTGACTGCTCCACCCGAGTATCAGGTTTTTGGACCAGTCGGCGACCAATAGAAACTTGGGCACGAGCTGTGATTCTTTCCACCACCCGTCCTGCTGTACCGGCCCCAGGCTCAACAGCCCGACTGCCACGACCACCAGCAACACGCCACGCGCTGCGCCGAAGGCCATGCCAAGGAATCGATCGGTCCCGGACAACCCGGTGACGCGAACCAACTCGCCGATAAGATAATTGATCATTGCGCCCACGATCAGTGTGGCGACAAACATGATGGCACAGCCCGCGATCACGCGAGCCGATGGGGTTTCGATGTATCCGGCGAGGTACTCGGACAGTGAGCCACCAAACATCCAGGCAACCGCTCCTGCGATGATCCAGGTCAGCAGCGATAACGCTTCCTTTACGAAGCCGCGGCTCAGACTGATCAATGCGGAGATGGCGATGATTGCAACGATCGCCCAGTCAACCCAGGTAAATGGCACAGTGCAGCCTACAGACGGATAAGGCGGCGCATTTTAGCAGAGCGCATGGCTGTCGGTAAGCTGCGATTGTCAGTGCTTTTCAATCGAGGTGATAGATTTCAGCCACGTTCAGGCTGAAAACGGACAACGAAGCCCTTGAGGTTCTGTTGACGGCTCAGCAGATCACGCAAACGATCGGCCTCGGCACGCTCGATCAGCGGACCGACGAACACCCGATTCTTGCCATCCGCCGAACGGATATACGCGTTGTAACCTTGGCTGCGCAGGTTCTTCTGCAGGCTTTCGGCACTGGCGCGGCTCGACAGACTGGCCAGTTGCACCGACCAGCTCACCGACAGACCGTTGGCATCGACGCGGCTCTGCGTGGCATCAGGTTTGCTGGTTGCGGAGGTGATCGGCTGGGCCGGCGCCGGAATCGGCTTGGCCACCGGTGGCGGCGTTGCCGGGCGCGCAATCTGCGCCGGGATGGTCGGTGCTGGGGCGGCCGGAGCAGCAGCCGGAGCAGCAGGCACCGCTTCTTCAGCGACCTCCTCGTCCGTTGGCACCGGCTCCTGTGGCAAAGCCTGCGGCTCAGGCACGGCGACCGGATCCATTTGCACTTGCGGCATGGCCGAAGGCTGAGGCGCAGCCGGGGCCTCGACGATCACCTGACGCTGCTCGTCCTGACGGGAAAACAGCATCGGCAGGAAGATCACCGCCAGCGCCACCAGCACCAACGCGCCAACCATGCGCTGCTTGTACGCTTTATCCAGCAAAGCCATTTGCCGCTTCCTCCGTGGAGCGCCGGGCCAGCCATTCAAGGGCCTCGGCGACACAATAAAATGATCCGAACAAGAGAATCTCGTCGTCGCTGGTCGCAACCGCGCACTGCCCTTCCAGAGCGGCCGCGACGCTGGCGTAAGACGTAACCGAAGCGCCAAGGTTCTGCAGCGCTGCCTCAAGCTCAGCCACGGGACGCGCGCGCGGCGAATCCAGCGGCGCGACAGCCCAATGCGCGACACTAGCATTCAATTCGCCAACAACACCATCGAGATCCTTGTCCGCCAGCAACCCGAACACCGCCAGACGCTTGCCAACCGGCGGCCGCGCAGCCAGACGTCGAGCGAGATATTCAGCGGCATGCGGATTGTGACCAACATCCAGCAACAGGTTCAGGCGCTTGCCGTTCCATTCGAACGAACGACGATCGAGGCGCCCGACCACGCGCGTCGCCTGCAGCGCCGCGACAATCTGTTCGGCGTTCCACGGCAAACCCGTCAGCAGAAAGGCTTGCAGCGCCAGCGCGGCGTTTTCCATTGGCAGATCGAGCAACGGCAAGTCACGCAACTCGACCACTTGGCCCTGCGCATCGGTGCCGCGCCATTGCCAATGCTGCTCGGTGATACCGAGATCGAAATCGCGACCACGCAGGAAAAACGGGCAAGCCAGTTCGCGCGCCTTGTCGAGCAGTGGTTGTGGAGGATTCAGATCGCCACACAAGGCTGGCTTGCCCTGGCGGAAAATTCCAGCTTTCTCGTAGGCTACGGATTCGCGGGTATCGCCCAGATAATCGGCGTGATCGACGCCAATGCTGGTGACCAGCGCGATGTCGGCATCCACCACATTGACGGTATCCAGACGCCCGCCCAACCCGACTTCTAGCACCACAGCGTCAAGCGCGGACTGTTGGAACAGCCAGAACGCCGCCAGAGTGCCCATTTCGAAGTAAGTCAGGGAAGTGTCGCCGCGGCCCGCCTCGACCGCAGCAAAGGCTTCACACAGCTGGGCGTCAGTGGCTTCGACGCCGTTGAGCTGCACCCGCTCGTTGTAACGCAGCAGGTGCGGAGAATTGTAGACACCAACGCTCAGGCCCTGCGCGCGTAGCAACGAAGCCACGAACGCGCAGGTCGAACCCTTGCCGTTGGTGCCGGTGACCGTGATCACCCGAGGCGCCGGCTGGCCCAGCCCCATGCGGGACGCTACCTGTTGCGAACGCTCCAGGCCCATGTCGATGGCCGACGGATGCAACTGCTCGAGGTAGGCGAGCCATTCACCAAGGGTGCGCTGGGTCATACGTTGGCAGGCACCGGCGGCACCACGATCGGCTCGATCGGCGCGGCGACGAATTTCGGCGTCGGCTTGCCGGTCATCTGCGCCAGCAGGTTACCCAGACGCGGGCGCAGTTCCTGACGGTGGATGATCATGTCGATAGCGCCGTGCTCCAGCAGGAATTCGCTGCGCTGGAAGCCTTCCGGCAGTTTTTCGCGCACGGTCTGCTCGATCACACGCGGACCGGCGAAGCCGATCAAAGCCTTCGGTTCGCCAACGATAACGTCGCCAAGCATCGCCAGACTGGCGGAAACACCGCCGTAGACCGGGTCGGTCAGTACGGAAATGAACGGAATGCCTTCTTCACGCAGACGTGCCAGCACGGCCGAGGTCTTGGCCATCTGCATCAGCGAGATCAGCGCTTCCTGCATGCGCGCGCCACCGGAAGCGGCAAAGCAGATCATCGGGCAGCGGTTTTCCAGTGCGTAGTTGGCAGCGCGAACGAAGCGCTCACCGACGATGGCGCCCATGGAACCGCCCATGAAGTTGAATTCGAATGCCGAAACCACCACCGGCATGCCCAGCAGGGTACCGCTGACCGAGATCAGCGCATCTTTTTCGCCGGTCTGCTTCTGCGCAGCAACCAGACGATCCTTGTACTTCTTGCCGTCGCGGAATTTCAGACGGTCAACCGGCTCCAGGTCAGCACCCAGTTCGTTGCGGCCTTCCGGATCGAGGAAAATGTCGATGCGCGCACGTGCGCCGATGCGCATGTGATGGTTGCACTTGGGGCAAACGTCCAGGGTCTTTTCCAGTTCCGGACGGTACAACACCGCCTCGCAGGATGGGCATTTGTGCCACAGACCTTCAGGCACCGAGCTCTTCTTGACCTCCGAGCGCATGATCGAAGGGATCAGTTTGTCTACTAACCAGTTGCTCATGCTTTCTTTCTCCAGTACCGGCGGCCCGAACGCTCTGGTTCGCAGCCCCGCGTATGCCCTTGAGCTAAATTCATGTGTGTGTGGCGATGATTGATGAAGAGTCGCGGTCAGCGCGGAACATGACCTGCGTACGATTCAGCAACCCTCAGCCGCGCCTGCTTTGTACAAGTGCATTGATGGACGGCGGCAGACTGCCAGCCGTCACATCGACGATGTATTGCCGCGCACCGCGTTGATGAATGCGCGAATCTTGTGGTGATCCTTGATGCCTTTGCTCGCTTCTACCCCGCCGCTGACATCCACCGCGTAGGGCTGGACCCGCGCAACCGCGTCGGCAACGTTTTCCGGCGTCAGGCCACCGGCGAGGATCAGCGGCTTGCTCAAATTTTGCGGAATCAATGACCAGTCAAACGCCTCGCCGGTTCCGCCGGGCACCCCTTCGACATACGTGTCGAGCAGCACGCCACTGGCGCCGGGAAAGGCGTCGCAGGCGGCAACAATGTCATCGCCAGCCTTGACCCGCAGCGCTTTGATGTACGGACGATGCCAGCCTTCGCACGCCTCCGCGCTTTCGTCGCCATGAAATTGCAGCAGATCAAGCGGCACCGCATCGAGGATTTCCCCCAGCTCGCAACGGCTGGCATTGACGAACAGGCCCACGGTGGTAACGAACGGCGGCAACGCCTTGATGATCGCCCTTGCCTGCTGCACGCTCACTGCACGCGGGCTGTTGGCGTAGAACACCAGACCGATCGCATCGGCACCGGCTTCGACGGCGGCCAGCGCATCTTCGATGCGGGTAATGCCGCAGATCTTGCTGCGAACGGCTGACATGTCAGGAAATCCTCAAGACAAAATCGAAAAACGTCCCGGATGGTAACAAAAGCGCTCGAGGGCGTCAGCCGTCAAGTTCGGAGAAACCCGTAAGGAAATGTGGCCCGATAAAACGCTCGGGCAACGGGAATTCGTCGTGGTACTCGACCTGTACCAGATACAGCCCGTACGGATGCGCCGTCACCCCGCCGGAGCGCCGCTCGCGACTTTCCAGCACTTCCTTCATCCATTCCACCGGACGCTCGCCTGCACCAATAGTCATCAGTACACCGGCAATATTGCGCACCATGTGATGCAGGAAAGCGTTGGCACGAATGTCGAGCACGATCATCTTGCCGTGACGGGTTACGCGCAGGTGATGCATCTTCTTGATCGGTGACTTGGCCTGGCATTGACCGGCCCGGAACGCGCTGAAGTCGTGCGTGCCGATCAGGTACTGCGCGGCCTCGGCCATGCGCTCGGCGTCAAGCGGGCGATGATTCCAGGTGATTTCCTCATTGAGGTGCGCCGGGCGAATCTGATCGTTGTAGATCACATAGCGATAACGCCGAGCGATGGCTTTGAATCGCGCGTGAAAGTGCGCCGGCATAATCTTGGCCCAACTGACGCTGATGTCGTGGGGCAGATTGATGTTGGCGCCCATGACCCAGGCCTTCAACGAGCGATCGACCTGAGTGTCGAAGTGCACCACTTGGCCGCAGGCGTGCACGCCAGCATCGGTACGCCCGGCGCATTGCAGGGAAACCGGCGAATTGGCGACTTTCGACAAGGCTTTTTCAAGCTCTTCCTGCACCGTCGCCACACCGGTCAACTGACGCTGCCAGCCGCTGTAGCGCGAGCCTTTATACTCAACGCCCAGCGCGACGCGGTAAAAGCCGTCGGGCGCCATTTCGGCGACCGGGTTATCTATGTTTGCCAAGGTGGGACAGCCTGCTGATTTGCAAAGGCGGGCATTATAAAGCGGTGGGCTGGGGATGCCAGAGTTCTCTATCGGCAGTACCGCCCCCTTCGCGAGCAGGCTCGCTCCCACAAGGGGTACGCGTTTCAACTGTAGGAGTGAGCCTGCTCGCGATAGCGATCTTCTGAACACCGCAGAAACGGGCACAAACAAAAACGGCAGCCCCACCGGGCTGCCGCTTGTTGTTTACCGCTGAACTCAGACCAGATTGGACAGCATTTCCTTGGCTTCGCCCCGCTGCTTCTCGTCACCCTCGGTCAACACTTCGTTGAGGATGTCGCGCGCACCGTCGGCGTCGCCCATGTCGATATAAGCCTGGGCCAGATCGAGCTTGGTCGCCGCTTCGTCAGTGCCGGCGAGGAAGTCGAAATCGTCTTCGCCCAGATCATCCCCCAACGCAGCGTCCGCTTCAGTGAAGCTCGGCTCGGCCATGCTTTGCGACAGGCGATCCAGCTCGGCATTGACGTCGTCCAGCTCGGCCGCGAAGGCGTCCGGCTCGGCGGCTGGGTTGGTGTCCATTTCGTCGGCCAGCGACAGGTCGAAATCGGCTGGGAGCTCCAGATCGTCCTGCGGCACGTCGGCGACCGCCGGCGTTTCGACCGGAGGCAGATCTTTCACACCGTCATCAAGATCCAGCAGGAAGTCATCTTCAGCCAACGTGGCCGGCGATGGTTCGGCGCCCAGATCCATGTCCAGATCGAAGTCCGACAGATCGTCGAGATTGTCTTTCATCTCGGTCTGTTCCTGCAGCACCGAGGCGAAGCTCAGATCGTCTTCGGCCGGGAATTCATCCAGCTCGACCGGCGCTTCTGGCTCAGCCACTGGCGCAGGATCGACCGGGGTGATGTTGTCGAGATCGTCCAGGCTCAAATCGAACGCAGTGTCGAGGTCGTCAGCGGCAGTCTCGGGCGCTTGCGGCTCGTCCTGCAGCAGTTCCTTGACGTACTGCGCGTCCAGCTCGGCAGCGACAGCAGCCGCCGCCAAGCCACCGGCAGCAACCACGGCCATGGCCGGGAAGCGGCTTTTCAGTGCTTCGACCTTGGCGAAGTTGTCGCCGTTTGCCACCAGTTGGCGCTCTTGCGCGACGAACGCATCGCGGTCGCCCTGCTGGCCGTAGACTTCCATCAGTTTCAGGCGCAGATCGCTGCGTTCCGGCTCGAGGCTGACGCCCTCTTCCAGCAGCGCGGCGGCCTGATTCAGGCGACCGGCGTTGATGTGCGACTGCGCTTTGTCTAGCACGTCATCCGATCGCTCGCCGGCCGGGGCCACCAGCGGCGCGGCAATCGGCGCAGCCATCACCACCGGAGCAACGACGGGTGCCGGGGTTGGCGCAGGTGCTGGAGCTGGCGTATTGAGTTTGACGCTGGCCGCTGGGGTTTCCAGGCCAGAGAAGCTGCTTTCCGGCAGATCCTGCTCAGCGGAGAACTCTTGCTCTTCAGCCAGAGCGCGGGCCATGCGCAGGTGCTTTTCGGCTTCCTGCTGGGCTTTGCGACGACGCGCCAGCAGCAACAGCAGAAGCAGCAGAACCACCGCACCGCCGCCGATCAGGCCGAGCAGAATCGGATTGGTCAGCAGTTCATTGAAGGCTTTGTCGTCATCGGCGGCAGCAGGCGGCGTAGTTTCATCCACCGGTTCGACGACTGGCTCAACCGGGGTTTCCGCTGGCGGCGCGATGGCCGACTCTGGGGTTGGTGAGGCCGCTGCGGCGTCGGCCGGAGTGGCTGGCGGTGTCGCGGCCAGTTCGGCAGTGATCGCCGGCACCGGCGGCACAGCACCATTGGCGCCAGGCGCAGCGCCGGCACTGTCGGCTTGCATCTTCGCCAGTTGATTGTTTTTCAGCTCAATGAGCTTCTGAAGCTTGTCGAGCTGGCTCTGCAGATCAGCCATGCGGCTTTTCAGTTCCTCGTTGTCACGACGGGTCGTGTCGAGGTTTTCCTGGGTGATTGCGAGTTTATTGCTCAGCGCCTTGGCGTCGCCGGCCGGGCCTTTCGCACCGGGCTTGGCGCTTTCCGCCGAGACCAGGCTCAGGTTGTCCTGAGCGTTGGCCGCTGTACCGGTATTGCCACGACCGCGATTGGTTGCATCCAACTGCTGCTGACCGGTGCCAGGCTTGGCCACGTAACGACGGCCCTGACGCCAGGCTTCGTTCTGCGCCGCCACTTCAGCGATGGCTGCCGACTGCGGCAGCGCCGTGCTTTGTACCGGATCCGGCAGACGCAGCACCTGGCCGGTTTTCAGGCGGTTGATGTTGCCGTCGATAAAGGCATTCGGATTGAGCGCCTGAATCGCCAGCATGGTCTGCTGCACCGAGCCGCCGTTGCGTGCTTTCGCGGCGATTTCCCACAAGGTGTCGCGCGGCGTGGTGGTGTATTGATTGCGATGGGTGGCGCCAGTGGTTGGCGCGGAGATGGTCTGCGACGGTGCCGGTTGCGCGGCAGCGTCAGCGGTCTGCGGCGAGAACTTCGACGGATCGAGCAGCACGCTGTAATCACGCAACAGGCGGCCATTGGGCCACATCACCTGCACGAGGAACTTCACCATCGGTTCCGACAGCGGTTGGCTCGAAGTTACGCGCAACACGCTTTTGCCGTTGGCGTTGAGCACCGGGGTGAAGGTCAGATCATTGAGAAACGCCTGGCGGTCGACGCCAGCCTTGGCGAAGTCTTCGGGTGAAGCCAGGCTCGGTACCACCTCGGCGGCAGTGAGATCCTTGACGTCGAGCAGCTCGATTTCAGCCACCAACGGCTGGTTCAGGGTCGACTTCAGGGTCAGCTCCCCGAGCCCGAGGGCATGCGCCATACCGGAGGACAGCGCCGAGGCGGCCGCTATTGCTAACACCAGTTTGCGAACTTGAACCATAGCCTCATCCTTTGTTTGAACGTTCCTCGGCCAGCGAGAAGCTTTTGAATACCGCTGCCGTAAGGCATTGCACGCGACGACGAGGGTCGCCGCGCGCGATCATTTCTGTGCTGCCCCGGAAAGTCCCGGAGGGTGACTCGTCATTGACGCGCTTCGGGCAAGCATAGCGCTCACCTAGAATCAGTCGACAAATTGTTGCCAAGTATCTTTTACAGCAGGTCTTTTATCAACAACTCAGCCAGTTGCACGGCGTTGAGTGCCGCGCCTTTGCGTACGTTATCTGACGTCAGCCAAAGATTTAGTTCCGCCGGGTCGTCGACGCCACTGCGCACGCGGCCGACGTAGACCACGTCCTGCCCCACCGCATCGCCAACCGCGGTCGGATAATCGCCGGCATCAACCAGCTCGATGCCCGGTGCTGCCTCAAGCGCGGCGTTGACCTTTTCCAGGTCAACAGCGCTGCCTGACTGCAAGGTCACGCTAAAGCTATCGCCAAAAAACACCGGGGCTTGAACGCAAGTGGCGGAAATCTTCAATAAAGGTTTCGCCAGGACCTGGCGCAACTCGCGTACCAGACGTTTTTCCAGCAGCGTGTGGCCTTGTGCATCCGGCGTGCCGACCTGGGCCAGCAGGTTGAAAGCCATCTGCCGATCAAAGAAGGTCGGCTCCAGCGGGCGCATGTTCAGCAGCTCGGCGGTCTGCCGCGCGAGCTCGGTGACCGCCTCGCGACCTTGGGCGGAAACGGCCAGGTTGGCTGTGACGTTGAGGTATTGCAGATCGAGCAGATCAAGCAACGGCGCCAGCACCACCGCAAGCGTAGTGGCCGACGGGCTTGGGCTGCTGATCTGGAATGGACTTTTCAGACTGGCGAGGATCTCGGCATTGGCCTCCGGCACCACCTGGGGCGCCTGATCGGCCGGCAAGGCGCCGGAGAGATCGATCAACGAGCAACCGGCAGCGTGCGCGCGAGCGGCGTAGCTCAGCGACACCGCAGCGCCCGCGGCGAAGAACACCAGTCTGACCTTGCTGAAATCGAACTCGTCGACCTCGCGCACGCGTACGTTTTTGTTGCGGAACAGCACCGAGCTACCGGCTGATTCACTACTGGCCAGCAAGTGCAAATTGCCGACCGGGAAGTCGCGCTCTTCGAGAATCTGTACGAGGGTTTCGCCGACAGTACCGGTGGCGCCGATAACGGCGATATCGAAAGTCTGGGTCATGGAACTACCTCTGGCAAAACGGGGGGAGCGGCACTTTACCGGGTGGGTGGCGCACAGGCAATTTCTGCCCGTACCGATCGTTCCCACGCTCTGCGTGGGAATGTCTCAACGGACGCTCCGCGTTCTGCTTTGGAAGGGACGCAGAGCGTCCCGGGATGCATTCCCACGCGGAGCATGGGAACGATCACTGCGCATAAAAAAACCCGCACCTCTTTCAAGGCACGGGCTCGTTCATTGCTTCAAGCGATCAACGCTCCAGCAGGATCCGCAGCATGCGCCGCAGCGGTTCGGCCGCGCCCCACAGCAGTTGGTCGCCGACGGTGAAGGCGCCGACGAACTGCGAACCCATGTTCAGCTTGCGCAGACGACCGACCGGGACATTCAGGGTGCCGGTAACCTTGGTCGGGCTCAGCTCCTGCATGCTGATTTCGCGATTGTTCGGCACCAGTTTGACCCATGGGTTGTGCTGGCTGATCAGCCCTTCGATATCGGCGATCGGTACGTCTTTGTTCAGCTTGATGGTCAGCGCCTGGCTGTGGCAGCGCATGGCGCCGATGCGCACGCAGATGCCGTCGACAGGAATCGGGCTCTTGAAGCGACCGAGAATCTTGTTGGTCTCGGCCTGGGCCTTCCATTCTTCGCGGCTCTGGCCGTTCGGCAGTTCCTTGTCGATCCACGGGATCAGGCTGCCGGCCAACGGTACGCCGAAGTTTTCGGTCGGATACGCTTCACTGCGCATGGCGTCGGCCACGCGACGGTCGATGTCGAGGATCGCGCTGGCCGGGTCAGCCAGTTGATCGGCGACAGCGGCGTGGGTCGCGCCCATCTGCTTGATCAGTTCACGCATGTTCTGCGCGCCGGCACCGGAGGCCGCCTGATAGGTCATGGCGCTCATCCACTCGACCAGACCGGCCTCGAACAGACCGCCCAGCCCCATCAGCATCAGGCTGACGGTACAGTTGCCGCCGATGTAGTTCTTGGTGCCCGCGTCCAGCTGCTGGTCAATGACCTTACGGTTGACCGGGTCGAGAATGATCACCGCATCATCGTTCATGCGCAGGCTCGACGCCGCGTCGATCCAGTAACCCTGCCAGCCGGCTTCGCGCAGCTTGGGGAATACTTCGCTGGTGTAGTCGCCGCCCTGGCAGGTCAGGATCACGTCGAGGGTCTTCAGCTCGTCAATGCTGTAAGCGTCCTTGAGCGGAGCAATGTCCTTGCCCACGGACGGGCCTTGGCCACCAACATTGGACGTGGTGAAAAACACCGGCTCAATAAGATCGAAATCCTGCTCTTCCAGCATCCGCTGCATGAGCACGGAACCGACCATCCCGCGCCAACCGATCAGACCTACACGTTTCATCGCAACTACACCTTCTTGAAAAGTGGGCCGCTGCTTTGTATTGAATTTCGCAGCGGGCCCGAGAGATTACAGATTCCGCAGCGCGGCGACTACTGCGTCGCCCATTTCCTGCGTACCGACTTTGGTACAACCGGCCGAGTAGATGTCGCCGGTGCGCAAGCCCTGATCGAGCACCACACTGACGGCTTTTTCGATGGCATCGGCAGCGTCGTGCAGATTGAAGCTGTAACGCAGCATCATCGATACCGACAGGATCGTCGCCAGCGGGTTGGCGATACCTTTGCCAGCGATGTCCGGCGCCGAACCGTGGCACGGCTCGTACATGCCCTTGTTGTTGGAATCCAGCGAGGCCGACGGCAGCATGCCGATCGAACCGGTGAGCATCGACGCTTCGTCGGAGAGGATGTCGCCGAACATGTTGTCGGTGACGATCACGTCGAACTGCTTGGGTGCACGCACCAGTTGCATGGCGGCGTTGTCGACGTACATGTGGCTCAGTTCGACTTCCGGGTAATCCTTGGCCACCTGCTCGACCACTTCGCGCCACAACTGGCTGGATGCCAGCACATTGGCTTTGTCCACCGAGCAGAGCTTCTTGCTACGAACCATGGCCATGTCGAAACCGACACGGGCGATGCGGCGGATTTCGCTTTCGCTGTACGGCAGGGTGTCGTAGGACTGACGCTCGCCGTTGTCCAGCGTACGGGTGCCACGCGGCGCGCCGAAGTAAATGCCGCCGGTCAGCTCACGGACGATGAGGATGTCCAGACCGGCAACGATTTCCGGTTTCAGGCTCGACGCGTCGGCCAGTTGCGGATAGAGGATCGCTGGGCGCAGGTTGCCGAACAGGCCCAGTTGCGCACGGATTTTCAGCAGACCGCGTTCAGGGCGGATATCACGCTCGATGGTGTCCCATTTCGGCCCACCGACAGCGCCCAGCAGTACGGCGTCGGCAGCCCGTGCACGATCGAGGGTTTCGTCGGCCAGCGGCACGCCGTGCTTGTCGATGGCCGCGCCACCGATCACGTCGTGGCTCAGCTCGAAGCCCAGGCTGTACTTGTCATTGGCCAATTCCAGCACCTTGACCGCTTCGGCCATGATTTCCGGACCAATGCCGTCACCCGGGAGAATCAGAATCTGCTTGCTCATGCTTTCCTCGTGTCTTCAAGCGGTGCGCCACTGAACGGCGCGCCGGGAAAAATTCTTAGCGCTCGGCCATCAGTACGATCACATCGGTACTGAACGAGCCGTCGGCATCTATCTCAAAATACTCACGCACTTCGTTGCCCATCGACTGCTGCAACTGGCGGATCGCCGCGCGCATCACGTCAGGTGTGCGCATGCGCTCGACCCAACTGCTGTACTCCAGGCGCAGGCGCTGACGCGTGGTGCTGCGCACATGCAGACCGGCCTCGCTGACCTGACGCAGCCACTCGGCGGCGGAGTAGTCGCGCACATGGCTAGTGTCGCGCAGCACTTCAACGCTTTGCAGGTAAGTGTCGAACAATGCACTGCCCGGTGACAACACATCAACGAACGCCGCCACCCCGCCGGGCTTCAGCACCCGACGCACTTCGCGCAAGGCCAGACCGAGATCGCTCCAGTGATGCGCCGAATAGCGGCTGAACACGAAATCGAACTCGCCATCGGCGAACGGCAAGCGCTCGGCAGCACCGTTGACGGTAGTGATGTTGCTCAAGCCGCGATCGACGGCAGCGCCGGCAACCACGTCGAGCATTTGTTGCGACAGGTCGTAAGCCACCACTTCCCTGACCAGCGGTGCCACATGAAAGCTGACGTGACCGGCGCCACAACCCAGATCCAGCACCCGCGCACCGCCCTGCCCGGTCAGCTCAGCCTGCAGCAGTGCGAATTCACTGCCTTGGGCGTGAACGGCGCTGCTCAGGTAAGCGGCGGCCTGATCGCCGAATTGCTTCTGGACGACCTGAGTGTGTTGGGCGGTGCTGGTCATGGTCACATCCTGGTATCTATGTTGTTTGGGCTGCCGTCTTCGCGAGCAGGCTCGCTCCCACAGGGGAATGCATTCCAAGGTGGGAGCGAGCCTGCTCGCGAAGGGGTCCGCCTTGACTACATCAATCTCGAATCAGGCGTCGCGGAACAACCACGGCTGGCTAACCCGATGTTTTGCCTCGAACGTCGCAATCGCGTCGCCGTCCTGCAAGGTCAGGCCGATATCGTCCAGACCATTGAGCAGGCAGTGCTTGCGGAACGCGTCGATTTCGAAGCCATACACCTTGCCATCCGGGCGGGTCACGGTCTGCGCCTGCAAGTCGATCTGCAATTGATAACCCGGCTCGGCTTCAACCTGCTTAAACAGTTCATCAACTTCTGCATCGCTGAGAATGATCGGCAGCAGGCCGTTCTTGAAACTGTTGTTGAAGAAGATGTCGGCGTAACTCGGCGCGATGATGCTACGGAAACCGTACTCTTCCAGCGCCCACGGCGCGTGTTCACGGCTAGAGCCGCAGCCGAAGTTCTCGCGGGCGAGCAACACGCTGGCACCCTGATAACGCTCGGCGTTGAGGACGAAATCCTTGTTCAACGGACGCTTGGAGTTGTCCTGATACGGCTGGCCGACATCCAGATAACGCCACTCGTCGAACAGGTTCGGACCGAAACCGGTGCGCTTGATCGACTTCAAGAACTGCTTGGGAATGATCTGATCGGTGTCGACGTTGGCACGATCCAGAGGCGCGACAAGACCCGTGTGCTGAGTAAATGCCTTCATCTTTACTGTGCTCCTTGGATCAATTCACGAACGTCGATGAAACGGCCGTTCACCGCTGCTGCCGCCGCCATGGCCGGGCTGACCAGGTGGGTACGGCCACCGGCGCCCTGACGGCCTTCGAAGTTACGGTTGGAAGTCGAGGCGCAATGCTCGCCGGACTCCAAACGGTCCGGGTTCATCGCCAGGCACATCGAGCAGCCCGGCTCGCGCCATTCGAAACCGGCCTCGAGGAAAATCTTGTCGAGCCCTTCGGCTTCGGCCTGCGCCTTGACCAGACCTGAGCCCGGCACGACGATCGCCTGCTTGATGGTCGAGGCGACCTTGCGGCCCTTGGCGATCACCGCAGCGGCGCGCAAGTCTTCGATGCGCGAGTTGGTGCAAGAACCGATGAACACGCGATCGAGCTGAATGTCGGTGATCGCCTGATTGGCGGTCAAACCCATGTATTTCAAGGCACGGACGATCGAGTCGCGCTTGACCAGATCCATTTCCCTGGCCGGGTCCGGCACCTTCTGATCAACAGCCAAAACCATCTCAGGGGAAGTGCCCCAGCTGACTTGCGGCTTGATTTGCGCAGCGTCGAGCTCGACCACCGTGTCGAACTTGGCATCGGCGTCGGAAACCAGGTCTTTCCAGGCTTCGACGGCCATGTCCCACTGCTCGCCTTTCGGCGCGAATGGACGACCTTTGACGTAGTCGATGGTCTTCTGGTCCGCCGCCACCAGGCCCACGCGGGCGCCGGCTTCGATGGACATGTTGCAGATGGTCATGCGGCCTTCAACGGACAGATCGCGGATCGCGCTGCCGGCAAACTCGATGGCATGGCCATTACCGCCAGCGGTGCCGATCTTGCCGATCACCGCAAGGACGATGTCCTTGGCGGTCACGCCGAACGGCAACTGGCCTTCGACGCGCACCAGCATGTTTTTCATTTTCTTGGCGACCAGGCACTGGGTGGCGAGGACGTGCTCGACCTCGGACGTGCCGATGCCGTGAGCCAATGCGCCGAATGCGCCGTGGGTCGAAGTGTGCGAGTCGCCGCAGACCACGGTCATGCCCGGCAAGGTCGCGCCCTGCTCCGGGCTGATCACGTGAACGATGCCCTGACGCACGTCGTTCATCTTGAATTCGACGATGCCGTATTCATCGCAGTTGTCGTCGAGGGTCTGCACCTGCAAACGCGAGACCTGGTCGGCAATGGCTTCGATACCGCCCTTGCGCTCCGGAGTGGTCGGTACGTTGTGGTCCGGGGTCGCAATGTTGGCATCGATGCGCCAAGGCTTGCGCCCGGCCAGGCGCAGGCCTTCGAAGGCTTGCGGCGAAGTCACTTCGTGGATGATGTGACGATCGATGTAGATCAGCGCCGAGCCATCGTCGCGCTGCTTGACCAAATGCGAATCCCAGAGCTTGTCGTAGAGCGTTTTGCCGGCCATCAGACGGTTCCTCATCAGCTTGTTTCTATGCCCTGGGCTTATCAATAACCCTTTGGCTTGTGAGGCCGATCCTATGGGGTTAGATTAAATAACTCAAATTCATATTTTTTATGCTTTGGATAACCAACTGGAATGCGACATGGACTTGGCTAACCTCAACGCTTTTATTGCCATCGCCGAGACCGGCAGTTTTTCCGGCGCTGGCGAACGCCTTCATCTGACCCAACCGGCGATCAGCAAGCGCATCGCCGGGCTTGAGCAGCAATTGAAGGTGCGGCTGTTCGACCGACTGGGTCGCGAAGTAGGCCTGACCGAGGCCGGTCGTGCCCTGCTGCCACGGGCTTATCAGATTCTCAATGTGCTCGACGACACCCGCCGCGCCCTGACCAACCTGACCGGTGAGGTCAGCGGTCGCCTGACGCTGGCCACCAGTCACCACATCGGCCTGCACCGCTTGCCGCCTCTATTGAGGGAGTTCACCCGCCGCTACCCACAGGTTGCGCTGGATATTCAGTTCCTTGATTCGGAAGTGGCCTACGAGGAAATTCTCCACGGCCGCGCCGAACTGGCGGTCATCACCCTCGCGCCAGAGCCACACACCTTGGTCAAAGCCACGCCGGTATGGGACGACCCGCTGGATTTCGTCGTCGCCCCGGAGCACTCGCTGATCAATAACGGCGTCGTCAGTCTGGCGGACATTGCCGGTCATCCGGCGGTTTTCCCCGGCGGCAACACCTTTACTCATCATATCGTCCAGCGTTTGTTCGAAGCCCAAGGCCTCACGCCGAACATCGCCATGAGCACCAACTATCTGGAAACCATCAAGATGATGGTCTCCATTGGCCTGGCCTGGAGCGTGCTGCCGCGCACCATGCTCGACGAACAAGTGGCAAGCATCGCATTGCCGGGCATACAGCTCACTCGCCAGCTAGGCTATATCTTGCACACCGAACGGACGCTATCGAATGCAGCTAGAGCCTTCATGGCCCTGCTGGATGCACAAATCGATCGGCCAGGGATCCCGGCCTGACTTGTGCTACTTCTATAGAGCCGCTCCTGTGCCTAACGCCACTCAGCTCAAGGCCCGCTGACAATGCCGAAATCCGTTGACCGAACTCCGCCGATGCCGCGAATCCAGGCCGTCGATCCGCGCCATTCCGAGCAGAGCTGGGAAAGCGCGCCGCAACTGCTCGCTGCACTCAACGGCGCGCGTCTCGGTGCCTGGTATTGGGACATCGAGCGCGGCCAGATCAGCTGGTCGCGGGGCACCCAGGCGTTGTTCGGTTTCGATCCACGGCAGCCGTTGCCCGCCGACCTGGAATACCTCGACCTGCTGCCGCCGGAAGACCGCGCGAAAACCGTGCGCGCGTTCCACGCAGTGATCGCCGGCGCCCCGCTGGAGCAGGCGATGCATCACCGCATTCGCTGGCCCGACGGCAGCCTGCACTGGCTGGAGATCAGCGGCAGCCTGTTGCCGGACAAGAACGGTCGGCCCCGAATGATCGGGGTGATTCGCGAAATCACCCACCAACGCCAGCGCGAGCAGGCCCTGAGCAGCTCGGAGAAACGTTTCGCTACACTTTTCCACCTGTGCCCGAACATGGTGCTGCTGACCCGTCAGGAGGACGGCCTGATCAGCGAGGCCAATCAGTATTTCGAAAGCCTGTTCGGCTGGCCGGTGCAAAGCGCGATCGGCCGCACCACCCTGGAACTGGGCTTGTGGGTGCATCCCGAGCAACGTGCCGAACTGGTGAAAAAAACCAAGGCCAAGGGCGAACTGATCAGCATGGAAGTGCAGTTCCGCGCCAGCAACGGCCAAGTCCACGACGGCATCCTCAGCGCGCAGAAAGTCGAGCTCGAGGGCCAGCCCTATCTGCTCAGCACGTTCCTCGACACCACCGAACGCAAAGCCGCCGAACTGGCCTTGAAGGACAGCCAGGAACGCCTCGACCTGGCGCTGGATTCAGCACAACTTGGCACCTGGGACTGGCACATCCCCAGCGGCATGCTTTACGGCTCGGCGCGCGCTGCGCAATTGCACGGGCTGGAGCCGATTCCATTCCATGAATCATTCGAGGAGTTTTTCGAAGGCGTGCCGGGCGAGGAGCGCGACACTATGCGCGACGCCTACCGCAGCCTGCGCGAGGGCCCCGCCGGCAATTATCAACTGACCTATCGCGTGCAATTGCCCGACGGCAGCTCGCGCTATCTGGAAAGCCGCGCCCGCCTGTACCGCGACGACAACGGCGCGCCGCTGCGCATGGCCGGCACGCTGCTGGACATCACCGATCAGGTCGAGCGGGAGCAGCGGCTGGTGGCATCGGAAGAAAAATTCGCCACGCTGTTCCAGGTCAGCCCCGATCCGATCTGCGTGACGCGCCAGGAAACCGGGGAGTTCATCGAGATCAATTCGAGCTTCAGCCAAACCTTTGGCTGGAGCGCCGCCGATGTGATCGGCCACACCGCCGAGGAAATCGGCCTGTGGGACGCCTCGGCGAAAAGCCTGCAACGCATCGAACGGGTGATTCGCGAACAAGGCCTGAGTAACGTGGCCATTCTCGTCCAGCACAAGGACGGCCAGTCGCTGACCTGCGTGATTTCCAGCCGGCAGATCAGCGTCGGCGATCAGCCGTGCATCGTCACCACCCTGCGCGACATCACCCAGCAACAGCGCTCGGAAGCGGCGCTTAAGGCCAGCGAAGAAAAATTCGCCAAGGCGTTTCACTCCAGCCCCGACGCCATCACCATCACCGAGCGCGACACCGGGCGTTATCTGGAGGTCAACGATGGCTTCTGTCGCCTCACCGGCTACCGCGCTGACGAAGTAGTGGGCAAAACCGTTTATCAGGTGGGGATCTGGGCCGAAGAGAAACAGCGCTCGACCTTACTCGCCGAATTGCAGATCAAGGGCCGCGTGCATCATCAGGAAATGCTCGGGCGCAACAAGCGCGGCGAATTGCTCACCGTGGAAGTCTCGGTCGAGCCAATCACCCTCAATGAAACCGCGTGCCTGCTGCTGACCGCGCGCGACGTCAGCCTGTTGAAGAACGCCGAAGCGCAGATTCGTCACTTGGCCTACCACGACCCGCTGACCAACCTGCCCAACCGCGCGCTGCTGATGGATCGCCTGAGTCAGCAGATCGCCCTGCTCAAGCGCCACAATCTGCGCGGCGCCTTGCTGTTTCTCGACCTCGATCACTTCAAGCACATCAACGATTCCCTCGGCCACCCGGTCGGCGACACCGTGCTGAAAATCATCACCGCGCGGCTCGAAGCCAGCGTGCGCATGGAAGACACGGTGGCGCGCCTCGGTGGCGATGAATTCGTGGTATTGCTCAGCGGCCTCGAAGGTTCGCGCAGTGAGGTCAGCGAGCAAGTACGTGCCCTGGCCGACACCATTCGCGAATTGCTTTCGGAGCCGATGTTCCTCGATGGCCAGCGCCTGCAAGTGACGCCGAGCATTGGCGTTGCATTGATTCCCGATCATGGCTCGACGCCGACCGACCTGCTCAAACGCGCCGACATCGCCCTGTACCGCGCCAAGGATTCCGGGCGCAACACCACGCAGATGTATCACAACACCATGCAGAAAGCGGCCAGCGAACGCTTGCGCATGGAGACCGATCTGCGCCTGGCGCTATCACGCGGCGAGTTCAACGTGCACTTTCAGCCGCAAGTCGATGCCCGCGACAACCGCATCATTGGCGCCGAAGCCCTGGTGCGCTGGAACCATCCCGAACTCGGCGCGCAATCGCCTACTGAATTCATCAAAGTGCTGGAAGACAGCGGTCTGATCCTCGAAGTCGGCACGTGGATCCTCGATGAAGCCTGCAACGCCTTCAAACAACTGATCGCGCTGAAACTGGTCGACCCGCACAACTTCAGCCTGTGCGTGAACATCAGCCCGCGGCAGTTCCGCCAGAACGATTTCGTCGAACGCATCGAACACAGCATGACCAGCCACGGCCTGCCCTGCTCGCTGCTGAAACTGGAGATTACCGAAGGCATCGTCATTCAGAATCTGGACGACACCATCAGCAAAATGCGCCGCTTGAAAAAGCTCGGCGTGAGTTTCGCCATGGACGATTTCGGCACCGGTTATTCATCACTGACGTACCTGAAACGGCTGCCGGTCGACACGCTGAAAATCGACCAGTCGTTTATCCGCGATGCGACCACCGACTCCAATGTCGCTGAGATCATTCGCGCAATTGTCGCGATGGCCCGCAGCCTCGAGCTGGAAGTCATTGCCGAAGGCGTGGAGACGCCGGAGCAGTTGGCGTTTTTGCAGGGGTTGGACTGCCATTTGTATCAGGGCTATTTGCACAGCCGGCCGGTGGCGCTGGAGGATCTGAAGAAACTGCTCGAATAGCGGACGCAAAAAAGGGCGCCATCGCTGGCGCCCTTTTTTGTTGCCCTGGGTTATTGCAGAACGGGCTGCTGCGCTCCATTGATCGGGATGCGCTTGGCTTTCGCTTCTTCCGGGATCACACGGAGCAGGTCAATGCTCAGCAGGCCGTTGCGCAGGGCAGCGTCCTTGATCTCGATGTGATCGGCCAGACGGAACGACAGCTTGAAGGCTCGCTGGGCGATGCCTTGATGCAAGAACGTGACGCTCTCGTCAGTGTCACGCTTGCCGCCACTGATGGTCAGCACACCCTTCTCGACTTGCAGGTCCAGGTCTTCTTCCTGGAAACCGGCGGCCGCAACGACGATACGGTATTGGTCATCACCGTGTTTTTCGACGTTGTAAGGTGGGTAGCTGCTGCCTGGCTCGTTGCGCAGGGCGGTTTCGAACAGGTCGTTGAAACGGTCGAAACCTACCGAGGAACGGAACAGTGGCGCGAGAGAAAATGCAGTACTCATGATTCAAATCTCCTGAAAACAATCAGCAAGGTTTTGTGTCTCCGCGACCCGAATTCGGCATCGCGTAACCCTTAGATAGGGACCGCTGTTTTGATTTCAAGAGATTATTTTGAGATTTTTTATGCGGCCTCGACGAGCGGCAATCCGAGCAAACGCGAGACCTGATCCGGCTCGGTTTCGCGGCGCAGAACGGTGAAAAGCTCGACGGCTTGCGGGTAGTTGCGCGTCAGCATGGCCAGCCATTGCTTGAGGCGACCGGGCGATTGGCGCGCGGTCATTTGCGCCTTGGCCTGCAGCCAAAAGTCCTGAATCAGCGGCATCAGCTCGGCCCAGGTCATCTCGACGACCTCTTCGCCAGCACGCGCCGCAGCGATCTGCCGAGCGAGATCCGGGCGGGAGACCAGACCCCGACCGAGCATGATGTCTTCGACACCGCTGATTTCGCGGCACCGACGCCAGTCTTCGACGCTCCAGATGTCCCCGTTGGCAAACACCGGCACCTTGACCACGTCCTGCACACGCGGGATCCACTCCCAATGAGCAGGCGGTTTGTAGCCGTCCATTTTCGTCCGCGCATGCACGACGATGTGCTCTGCCCCGCCTTCGGCCAGCGCCGTGGCGCAGACCAGCGAGCCGTCAGGGCTGTCGAAACCCAGACGCATTTTTGCCGTGACCGGGATGTGCGCCGGTACGGCGCGACGGACGTGCTCGACGATCTGGTTGAGCAGTTCCGGTTCCTTGAGCAGCACGGCACCGCCGCGGGATTTGTTGACGGTCTTGGCCGGGCAGCCGAAGTTCAGATCGATCACTTCCGAGCCAAGCTCGCAGGCCAGCGCGGCGTTTTCCGCCAGGCACACCGGATCGGAACCGAGCAATTGCACGCGCAGCGGCACACCGGACGCGGTGCGAGCACCGTTGAGCAGCTCGGGGCCGAATTTGTGGAAGTAAGCCGGGGTGAGCAACTGGTCGTTGACCCGAATGAATTCGGTCACGCACCAATCAATGCCGCCAACGCGGGTCAGCACGTCGCGCAGGATGTCGTCGACCAACCCTTCCATGGGCGCCAGAGCAATTTGCATGGGGAAACACTACTTGGAGAAAAACGTGCGGCAGTTTACTGGATATCGCAGAAAACCGCAGGACAACACATATCTCTGTGGAAGCGAGCCTGCTCGCGAAGACGGTCTGTCAGCTCATGCATGCGTGACTGACCTGACGCTTTCGCGAGCAGGCTCGCTCCCACGGGTGAGATTTACATCGCCTCTGCAATATGGATCGCCGGGCCATAGCCTTCGATAAATTCAGCGGGCATGCGCTTCGGCTTGCCGGTCGACAGTTCGATGCAAACAAATGTGGTCTGCGCGCGCAACAGGGTGGCGTTGTCGCTGGGGCGTTTGAGTTGGAAATGCCGGGTCATTTTCAGGCGCTGATCCCAGTCGACGATCCAGGTCGCCAGTTGCAGTTCATCACCTTCATAGGCGGCGGCCAGGTAATCGATTTCGTGGCGGACGACAGCCATCGCCCGATCCAGCCGCCGATACTCGACCAGGTCCAGGCCGAGGCGCTGCGAGTGGCGCCAGGCGCAGCGCTCGAGCCAGGTCACGTACACCGCGTTGTTGGCGTGCCCGAGCCCGTCGATGTCTTCGGCGCCTACTTGCAGATCAATGGTAAACGGCGTTGCCCGATCCCAGCCCATGCCCCACTCCCGGTCAAAGTTTTCAACCGGGGCAGTGTAACGGAGCTCAGGCCGATTGGCGCGCCTGAAGGCTGCGACCGGCAAGCAGTGATAACACACCATCAATCACTCGAGGGTCGGCCAGCACGCGTTGATGGCCGCCGCTTTCCAGGCGCAGCAGGCGACTGTCGAACCAGGCTTCGTGAATCAATTGCGATTCCTTTACCGAGACGAAATTGTCGTCCTCGGCATGCACGATCAGGCCGGGCATATCCAGTTGATAGTGGGCCACGTCAAGCGTCGCGGCGCGCATGCCGACGTCCTGCTCGACTTGACGAATGAACGCCGAGCGCGCGCGCGGCGGCATGCCGACCATGCGCGCGAATCCGCGCAGTACACCGAGAATGCGCGACGGTGCGGCGATGCTGACCAGGGTTTCGGTGCGCAGGCCCAATTGCACGGCGAGCATCGCGCTGGCGCCGCCCATGGAATGGCCGATAACCGCTTGCAGCGGCGGCAATTCGGCAGCGGCTTCAAGCATGGCGCGAGCGAACAGCACCACATTGGCTTCGCGCCCAGGGGAGCGACCATGGGCCGGGCCGTCGAGTGCGACGACTGTATAACCGGCATCGACCAGCGCATTGATCAGCGAAGCGAATTGCGTTGGCCGCCCTTCCCAACCATGCATCAGCAGCACCGTAGGGCCTTGGCCCCAGCGCAGCGCCGACAGGCCGAAGCGCAACGTGATGCGTTCGGAGCTGGCCAACAGCGGCAGTTCCCAATCCCGCAGCGGTAGCGCGCGGGGCGTCATGAACGCCAGGCGCATTTTGCTCGCCACCAGTTTCGGTGCAAACCAGCCCAAGGTACCGTTAACGCCACGAACCCACTTCAACGCGTTCATCGCTCTCTCCTCAGGCTTGCTGCCTTCAGGTCAACGCACCGCCGACTTGGCAGCGCGCAGCAGTCGATCGGATAACTCTCCCGGGCCCAGCGCTCTTGCCAGCGCCAGACCGCCCACCATCAGCGCGACGTCGGCCAGAGCCTTGTCGGTGTCTTCCGGGCTGGCCGCCAGTTGCGCGACCATCAGCTCCAGATGCTCGTTCAGCGCGATGCGGAACGATTCCGGCAAACGCCCCAACTCACCAATCGAAGCCGGAATCGGGCACGCCGCGTCGCTGGAATCACGGTGTTTGCGCGACAGGTAAAACGCAGCCACCAAGGCGCGACGCTCTTCGCCGGTCAGATCGGCATCCATGTCGGCAATTAAGTCGCGACGGCGGCCCAGCAGTTGCTTGAACGCTTCGAGCATCATCGCGTCCTTGCTTTCGAAGTGTGCGTAGAAGCCGCCGACGGTCAGGCCGGCTGCGCCCATCACTTCGCCCACGCTCGGATCTGCAGGGCCGCGCTGGATCAGTGCGGCGCTGGCAGCCTTGAGGATGCGTTCGCGGGTTTGAGCTTTTTTATCGTTCATCGTTGCCTCCGAATATTACGACTAGAATATTATTCGCATAATAATATTCCGCAAGTCATGAATATGACCGCTGGTCTGAAGCACAGTGTAAGGAAAATAGAGAATTGGCCAAACGCCAGACAAACAAAAGGGCCATTCAATAATTGAATGACCCTTATAAAATCCCGCAGAGCGGGTAATCGTGGCGTCCCCTAGGGGACTCGAACCCCTGTTACCGCCGTGAAAGGGCGGTGTCCTAGGCCACTAGACGAAGGGGACACAAACCCTTCTATACAACTGATCAGTGCTGAGAGCTGATCGATTCAAGGCCGGTGTGGCCAGACCTTGAACTGTAAAATTGGTGGAGCTAAGCGGGATCGAACCGCTGACCTCCTGCATGCCATGCAGGCGCTCTCCCAGCTGAGCTATAGCCCCGGATTTTTCGCCTCGCGGCGGAGTGATCTCTTGCAACATCACTTCTGTAAAACTGGCGTCCCCTAGGGGACTCGAACCCCTGTTACCGCCGTGAAAGGGCGGTGTCCTAGGCCACTAGACGAAGGGGACGCAAACCCTTCTATACAACTGATCAACGCTGAGTGTTGATCGCTTCAAGGCCGGTGTGGCCAGACCTCGAAGTGTAAATTGGTGGAGCTAGACGGGATCGAACCGTCGACCTCTTGCATGCCATGCAAGCGCTCTCCCAGCTGAGCTATAGCCCCTCATCGCTGAGGACGGGGCGAATCTTAAGGGCGTATCGAAAGCCTGTCAAACTTATTTTTGAAAAATTTCAAAATTTTTTGCCGGGATAACAATCACTTACCGCCCTCCCCCGTAAATTCGGGAGAAACGCCGAAGGCAGGATCAAAAGATCGCAGCCTTCGGCAGTCCTGCAAAGAAGCAAAAGCAATCAGGCGATGGCGCCCAAGAGCTTTTCCCACTCTTTGTTTTCTTTCTTCGACACGCCACCCAGCAGGTCAATCGCCTGTCGCAAGCGGAAACGGGTCAGGTCCGGGCCGAGGATTTCCATCGCATCGAGCACCGACACCGAACTCGCCTGCCCGGTGATGGCAGCAAACATCAGCGGCATCGCGTCGCGCAGTTTCAATTCGAGGGATTCGACTACCGCCTGGATCGTCGCGGTGATGCTGTCCTTCTCCCACTGACGCAGGCTTTCCAGCTTCCACAGGATCAACTGCATCAACTGACGAACCTGATCGCCGGAGAGTTTTTTCGACTCGAACAGCTTGGCATCCGGACTCACGCCGCCGGCAAAGAAGAACCCCGCCAGCGGTGCGACCTGGCTGAAGGTTTCAACCCGGCCCTGCACGTGCGGCGCGATCTTCATCATGTATTCGGAATTGAACGCCCACTTCTGCACGCGGGCGGCAAACTCTTCCACCGGCAGATCGCGCAGCCACTGGCCGTTGAGCCACGACAGCTTCTCGATGTCGAAGATCGGCCCGCCGAGGGACACCCGCTTGAGGTCAAAATTGTCGACCATTTCCTGCAGCGAGAACTTCTCGCGCTCGTCCGGCATCGACCAGCCCATGCGCCCGAGGTAGTTGAGCATCGCTTCCGGCATGAAGCCCATACGCTCGTAGAACGTCACCGAGGTCGGGTTCTTGCGCTTGGACAGCTTGCTCTTGTCCGGGTTACGCAGCAGCGGCATGTAGCACAACTCCGGTTGTTCCCAGCCGAAGTATTCGTACAGCAGAATCAGTTTCGGTGCCGATGGCAGCCATTCTTCGCCACGCAGCACGTGGGTGATGCCCATCAGGTGATCGTCGACCACGTTGGCGAGGAAGTACGTCGGCAGGCCGTCGGTCTTCATCAGCACTTGCATGTCCATGCGATCCCACGGGATCTCGACGTCGCCACGCAACATGTCCGGCACCACGCAGACGCCTTCGCTCGGCACCTTCATGCGGATCACGTGCGGTTCGCCAGCAGCCAGGCGCGCCGCGACTTCTTCCTTCGACAGCAGCAGTGCACGGCCGTCATAGCGCGGGGTTTCGCCGCGAGCCATTTGCTCGGCGCGCATCTGATCGAGTTCTTCAGCGGTGCAGAAGCACGGGAACGCATGGCCCATGTCGACCAGTTGCTGGCAGTACTTCTGATAGATATCGCCGCGCTCGCTCTGCCGGTATGGGCCGTGCGGGCCGCCGACGTCCGGGCCTTCGCTCCAGTCGATGCCGAGCCAGCGCAGGGCGTCGAAGATCTGCTGTTCGGACTCGCGGGTCGAACGCAACTGATCGGTGTCTTCGATGCGCAGGATGAACTCACCGCCATGCTGCTTGGCAAAGCAGTAGTTGAACAATGCGATGTAAGCGGTACCTACGTGGGGGTCCCCGGTAGGCGATGGCGCGATGCGAGTGCGGACGGTGGTCATGGCTTGTCTCGAAAAAATGAAGAGCAGAACAATCAAGCGGCGAATGGTAACAGGCGACACCCGCCCCGCTCCAGCGGGCAGGGTATTTAAGCCAGATACCCTAAGGCCTTCCGATTGTGTGAAGGCCATTCGCGAGCAGGCTCGCTCCCACAGGGAACGATCCCTTATACCGTAAGCAATCGCTCGCGCAGCTTGGCAATCTCATCGCGCATCTGCGCCGCTGCTTCGAATTCCAGATCCCGCGCCAGTTGGTACATCTTCTCTTCCAGCGCGCGGATGCGTTTGGTGATTTCGCTGGGCGAGCGCAACTCGGCTTCGTACTTGGCGTTCTCTTCGGCGGCCTTGGCCATGCCTTTGCGCTTCTTGCTGCGCGAACCCGGCACGGTGGCGCCTTCCATGATGTCGGCAACATCCTTGATCACGCCTTTCGGGGTGATGCCGTTCTCAAGGTTGAAAGCGATCTGTTTCTCGCGACGGCGCTCGGTCTCGCCAATCGCCCGCTCCATCGAACCGGTCATGCGATCGGCGTAGAGAATCGCCCGGCCATTGAGGTTACGCGCAGCGCGACCGATGGTCTGGATCAGCGAGCGCTCGGAGCGCAGGAAGCCTTCCTTGTCGGCGTCGAGAATCGCCACAAGTGACACTTCCGGCATATCGAGGCCTTCACGCAGCAGGTTGATCCCGACCAGCACATCGAACACGCCGAGGCGCAAGTCGCGGATGATCTCGACGCGCTCGACGGTGTCAATGTCCGAGTGCAGGTAACGCACGCGCACGCCGTGGTCGGCGAGGTAATCGGTCAGGTCTTCGGCCATGCGCTTGGTCAGCGTGGTGACCAGCACCCGCTCTTCTATCGCCACGCGTTTGGTGATTTCCGAGAGCAAGTCATCGACCTGGGTCAGCGCCGGCCGCACTTCAACCTGTGGGTCGACCAGACCGGTCGGCCGCACTACTTGTTCGACCACGCGCCCGGCGTGCTCGGCTTCATAGTTGCCGGGCGTCGCCGAGACGAAAATGGTCTGCGGGCTGACCCCTTCCCACTCGTCGAAACGCATGGGCCGGTTATCCAGCGCCGAAGGCAGGCGGAAGCCGTACTCGACCAGGGTTTCCTTGCGCGAACGGTCGCCCTTATACATCGCACCGACCTGCGGCACGCTGACGTGGGATTCGTCGATGACCAACAGCGCGTCGGCGGGCAAGTAGTCGTAAAGCGTGGGTGGCGCCGCGCCGGATGGACGCCCGGACAGGTAACGTGAGTAGTTTTCGATGCCGTTGCAGTAACCCAGTTCGAGGATCATCTCCAGATCGAAACGGGTGCGCTGTTCCAGACGCTGGGCTTCCACCAGTTTGTTGTTGCTGCGCAGGTATTCGAGGCGCTCCTGCAATTCGACCTTGATGCCTTCGATGGCGTCGAGCAGGGTTTCCCTAGGCGTCACGTAGTGGCTCTTCGGATAGAAGGTGAAGCGCGGCATCTTGCGGATGACTTCGCCGGTCAGCGGATCGAAGGCGGAAATGCTCTCGACCTCGTCATCGAACAGCTCGATACGAATCGCTTCCAGATCCGATTCCGCCGGGAAGATATCGATCACGTCGCCGCGCACGCGGAACGTTGCCCGGGCGAAATCCATGTCGTTGCGGGTGTACTGCAAGTCCGCCAAGCGCCGCAGCAGCGCGCGCTGATCGAGCTTGTCGCCGCGATCCACGTGCAAGACCATTTTCAGATAGGTTTCAGGACTGCCCAGACCGTAGATGCACGACACCGTGGTGACGATGATCGCATCCTTGCGCTCGAGCAACGCTTTGGTTGCGGACAGGCGCATCTGCTCGATGTGGTCGTTGATCGACGCGTCCTTCTCGATGAAGGTGTCGGACGACGGCACATACGCTTCGGGCTGGTAGTAGTCGTAGTAGGAAACGAAATATTCCACGGCGTTGTTCGGGAAGAACGCCTTGAACTCCCCGTACAACTGCGCGGCCAGGGTCTTGTTCGGCGCCAGCACCAGCGTCGGACGCTGTACCTGGGAGATGACGTTGGCGATGCTGAAAGTCTTGCCCGAGCCGGTCACACCGAGCAGTGTCTGGTGCGCCAGCCCGGCTTCAATGCCTTCTACCAACTGGCGAATGGCTTCCGGCTGATCGCCGGCGGGCTCGAAGCGGGTGACTAGCTGGAATTCCGACATACACACCTCTGGAATCGCGGCATTTCCGAGTCAGACGGAGCACCGCGAGGACGACCGCAAACGACCGATGTCGCGCAAGAAAAATCTGGATTGTGCTTAATGTGGTGGCGATTGCCCGGGCTTTCAAGGCAAACGTCCTACATCTGGTAAAGACTCTGACAAAGTCAATCGACTAACGGTCAAGAAATAATCGGAAAAACTTACCGCAAAAGCCGATTCGCCTGTCGCCATTGCGCGGTGATGGCCTCTATACTAGCTCCCCGTTTGTGCACCGCTCTAGTGCATTCGGCTGGAGCGCTACACGTCCCTCCACTCTCCATTCAGAGCCGCCGTAATAATGAGCCTGTTCTCCGCTGTCGAAATGGCACCCCGCGATCCAATCCTGGGTCTCAACGAAGCATTCAACGCCGATACCCGGACCACCAAGGTCAACCTGGGTGTGGGCGTCTACTGCAACGAAGAGGGGCGAATTCCACTGCTGCGCGCAGTGATCGAAGCCGAGACGATTCGCGTCGCGCAACACGCTTCGCGCGGTTACCTGCCAATCGATGGCATCGCTGCCTACGACCAGGCTGTGCAGAAGCTGCTGTTCGGCAACGACTCGCCGCTGATCAGCGCCGGTCGCGTCATCACCACTCAGGCCGTCGGCGGCACTGGCGCACTGAAAATCGGCGCCGACTTCCTCAAGCAACTGCTGCCGAACGCCGTCGTGGCGATCAGCGACCCGAGCTGGGAAAACCACCGCGCGCTGTTCGAGACCGCTGGTTTCCCGGTGCAGAACTACCGTTACTACGACGCTGCCACCCATGACGTGAACCGTGCCGGCATGCTTGACGACCTCAACGCCCTGCCAAACGGCTCGATCGTTGTCCTGCACGCTTGCTGCCACAACCCGACCGGCGTCGACCTGACCCCGGCGGACTGGAACAAGGTACTGGAAGTGGTCAAGGCCAAAGGTCACGTGCCGTTCCTCGACATGGCCTATCAGGGCTTCGGCAACGGCATCGATGAAGACGCCGCCGCTGTGCGCCTGTTCGCTGAATCCGGCCTGACCTTCTTCGTCTCGAGCTCGTTCTCCAAGTCGTTCTCGCTGTACGGCGAGCGCGTTGGCGCGCTGTCGATCATCAGCGAATCGAAAGAAGAAAGCGCGCGCGTGCTGTCGCAGGTCAAACGCGTGATCCGCACCAACTACTCCAACCCACCGACCCACGGCGCCAGCATTGTTGCTGCGGTGCTGAACAGCCCGGAACTGCGCGCGCAGTGGGAAGCCGAGCTGGCCGAAATGCGCCTGCGCATTCGCGGCATGCGCGAGCAGATGGTTGCCCTGCTGGCGGAGAAAGCGCCGGGCCGCGATTTCAGCTTCGTCGGTCGTCAGCGCGGCATGTTCTCCTACTCTGGCCTGACCACCGAACAGGTGCACCGCCTGCGCAACGAGTTCGGCATTTACGCCCTGGACACCGGCCGCATCTGCGTGGCTGCGCTGAACCAGAGCAACATCAAGGCTGTGACGGACGCGATCGTTCAGGTCATCTGATTTCGCCGCGTGATGAAAAACGGGAAGCCTTTTGGGCTTCCCGTTTTTATTTGTCTCTGGAAACGCCTTGCAACCTCTAGACTGCACACAATTCAAATCTGTGGGAGCGAGCCTGCTCGCGAATGCGGTCGACCAGTTGATGTTATGTCAGCTGACAAGACGCTTTCGCGAGCAGGCTCGCTCCCACAGGACATGAGCCGAACCCGGAACCTTGCGAGAACCCACATGAAAAACGACAACCTGCGCGCTGACCGTGACGATCTGGATGATTTCATCCCGCGCGCTCCGGTCAAGCGTGAAAAGAGCCTGGTGCTGCAAGTCGCCACCGGAGTATTCCTCGGTGGCCTGGCCCTGTGGCTGGTGCAACTGGCAGCGACGGCAGCCTATGCCAAGCTCATGCTCGGCACGATCACCTTCGGCAGTTAAGTCAGCTCGGCCGAGCGTTGAGTGGCAGCATCGTCGTAAATCACATACAGCGATTCGGCGACCTGGCTCTTGATGGCCTTGCTGCTTTCAAGACCAAGGACGAAACCTTCGGCCTTGCCGCCAGCGCGGTTCAATTCTTCGGCGGTGCTTGCCCCAGTGATTGCATCGAAGAGTTTTTCGGCGTGCGGGCCGATGCCTTTGGGCAGGCTGATCTGTGCAGTGCTCATGCGAGCAACTCGGTGTTACGGGTGATTTGAGTCATGGCGCGTACCTTTGCGGCGAATGGCCGGCAGCGCGTGTGACCACTTCCGGGCTGCCATGGTAGACCTCTGAGGCCTTTCTGGTAACCGCCAATCGCCGACAAAATGCCGTCCGTCCTGACGAATCGTAAAAGTTACCAACCCGCGCTTGACTTCTCTTTCTGAATCAGTAACATACGCACCAATTCCGCAATAGCTCAGTTGGTAGAGCAAGTGACTGTTAATCACTGGGTCCCTGGTTCGAGTCCAGGTTGTGGAGCCAAATAGCAAAGCCCCTGAATCGCAAGGTTCAGGGGCTTTTTTGTGGGTGCTCGAAAAATATTAAGAGGCCGATCTGCGTGGGCAGAGCGGCCTTTTCTGTTTCAGCAGTGGCGGTCAGACATGTTCGCTGCTTTTCACTTGCACCTTCGGCGCGCCGTGCCCATGGTCGTGGTCATCCGGCTCGATCACCGGCACTTCCTTGCCATCGCAATCATGCAGCTTGCCGTCGCTGAAGTAGTCGCCTTCACGCAGCGCGGCCAGATCGCGGTAGCGCAGGGTGCGCTCTTCCGCAGCGGCGAACACCGACTGCTGATCCGAGTTGCCGGTCGTGAAGTGGTTGAAGGCCAGGTTGAGCAGGATCGCCATGATCGCTGATGAACTGATGCCCGAATGGAAAATCGTCGCGAACCAGCTCGGGAAATGATCGTAGAAGTTCGGCGCGGCGATCGGGATCATGCCGAAACCGATCGAGGTGGCAACGATGATCAGATTGACGTTGTTGCGATAGTCCACCTTCGACAAGGTGCGAATGCCGCTGGCCGCCACGGTGCCGAACAGCACGATCCCGGCGCCGCCAAGTACCGACGTCGGCACCGCTGCAATCACCCGGCCCATGAACGGCAACAGGCCGAGGATCACCAGGAACACGCCGCCGGTGGCGACCACGAAACGGCTCTTGATCCCGGTCACCGCCACCAGACCGACGTTCTGCGCGAAAGCACTTTGCGTAAACGAACCGAAGATCGGCGCAAACATGCTCGACAGCATGTCGGCGCGCAGGCCGTTGCCCAAGCGCTTGGAGTCGACCTTGGTGCCGATGATCTCACCGACGGCGAGGATGTCCGCCGAGGTCTCCACCAGGGTCACCATGACCACAATGCACATCGACAGAATCGCGGCGAAATGGAAGGTCGGCATGCCGAAGTGGAACGGTGTCGGGAAGCCGAACATGGGGCCGGTGGTGACGCTGGAGAAATCCGCCATGCCGAGGAACACTGCCAGCACCGTGCCGATGACCATGGCCAGCAGAATCGACAACCGCGAAATGGTCGAACTGCCAACCTTGCTCAGCAGCAACACCAGCACCAGCGTGACCGCCGCCAGACCGATGTTCTGCATGCTGCCGAAGTCCGGCGCATGGCTGTTGCCGCCCATCGCCCAGCGTGCGGCCACCGGCATCAGCGTCAGGCCGATGGTGGTGATCACAATGCCGGTGACCAGCGGCGGAAAGAACTTGGTGATGCGTGAAAACACCGGCGTGATCAGCAAGCCGATCAACGAGGCGGCAATCACCGCACCCAGCACCGATTGGAAACCGCCCTCCCCGCCGCTGCTGACGATCGCGACCATGGTCGCTACGCCGGAGAACGATACGCCCTGAACCAGCGGCAGCTGACAGCCAAAAAACGGCAGACCCAGGGTTTGCAGCAGTGTCGCCAGCCCCCCCGCAAACAATGAAGCAGCAATCAACAGACCAATGTCCGCCGGCGACAGACCGGCCGCCTGGCCAATGATCAGTGGCACCGCAACGATACCGCCGTACATGGTCAGAACATGTTGCAGGCCGTAAGCCATATTCGCGCCGACCCCGAGGTTTTCGTCCTCGGGCCGTTGGTGTGAAACATGGGGCGTTTTCATGGTGGGGGGTTCCCTGGTTTTTGTTATGCGCACACTGTATTCAATACTCAGGACAAATGTCCATAGAGTTGTATACAACTTATCGGTCACATAATGGTTAGGTAGCCATCCAACCTTCTAGCCTGCACTTCTTGCCCCAACAAACCCGGCAACAATATCCCCGCTGCGTCCGCACCAGTGCCCACTAGGCTGAAGTGTTCACGGCGACCGACGGTACAGTCGCGCTCTTTTTTATACATATAAAGTATGCATAATGAAGTCATTCAAGATTCAGTACGACAAAAGCAAAAACGCAGCCAACAAACTCAAGCACAAAGGCATCAGCCTCGCCGAAGCCGAACCGGTTTTCCATGACGAACGCGCACTGACACTTGAGGACAACGACCATGACGAGCAACGCTGGATTACCCTCGGCCTCGATGCCAAAGGTCGTGTGCTTGCCGTTGCTTACAGCTACCGCGAAGCCAATGTTGTTCGAATCATTTCCGCACGTCTCGCCACACCCAGCGAACGGCGCGCGTATTTTCAGGAGGCTTGACCGATGAAAGACGAATATGACTTTTCCGCAGGTAAACGCGGCGCAGTAGCGCCGAACAAGGGCAAGACCCGCATCACCATCATGCTTGACGACGCGGTGATCGAAGCGGCGCGTACGGCCGCAGAAGCCGAGGGCTTTGGCTACCAGACTGTGATCAACAACACCCTTCGCCATGCTTTGCTTGATGGCGCACGTCAGCTGGACCGCTCTGACGATTCGGGCCTGTCGGGGCAATTCAAGAAAGGCATCACCGCCACCGATCTCAAGAGTCTCGAGCGAAAGCTGTCGGCGGCCATCGGCGAGATTCGTCGCGTATTGGAGCCTGACGTAAAGCCTTAGATGGAGGCTGGTGCGATTACCCGAGCCAGCGCTTGCCGCACACGCGGAGAATCAGGCACCTGAAGGTCAAACTCACGCCGTAGCAATTTCATCAGCTCGTCGACGTCCGCCACCTCGCGCCGCTCACTGTCCGCGCCCATGTAATGAATGGCAAAACTGCCGTTGTTCAGAGTTTTGCGCCAGCCGTCGCCAGTGCGCGCGACCATCAGGCGCTGGGCAAAGGGTGAGTCGGGATGCGTCGAGACGTACCAGTTACCAACGGTGTAGTCGATGTGTTCCTGGCGCTGCAAATCGAACAGATACATCGGCCGCCACTCGCCCGCGACGACTTTGGCGCGCAGCAGGTAGCCGTCGATCAGCTTTTCGATGCAATAGGGTTCGTGCGGGGTGGGTTGCTCATCTTCACTGTCGAGCAACAGCGGTGCGGTCGGCACCATGCCGCCGAAGCCGACGTCGGCGATGTAGCGCACGCCGTCGATGGTGACCAGGCTCAAACGATGAGTTCGCGCTGTCCAGCTGCCTTCCGGTTGATTCATCACCACGCGCCCGCTGATTGCCCGCGCGTCGAAGCCCAATTCCAGCAACAGTGCGAAGAACAGGTGGTTGAGTTCGTAGCAATAGCCGCCGCGACCGCCAAGCAGGGTTTTCTCTTCAATGGATGGCAGATCGATCAATACCGGTGCCCCGGTGATGGTCGCCAGATTCTCAAACGGAAAGACGCCTGTGTGGCGCAACTGCAATTGACGCAACGTATCCAGCGTCGGCGGCGGCGCTGTGTCGAAACCCAGGCGTTGCAGGTACAGATTGGTATTGGTCAGCCGTGGTGCACTCATTGCTCGATCCTTATGCATGGGGTCGCAGAACACTGCGCCGATGTTGCCCTGTATACGGGATCAGGCACGGCTTTCGACAATTGATTTCGCCAATCATCCGGTCAGCGCTTCTTCCGCGAGCCGATGCGAATCCATGTCGGCGCATGGTCACTGGCATGCGGTTCGTTGCGCACCCAAGCGTCGACGCCGGCGTCGTGCAGATACGGGCTCAATGCCGGGTTGAGCAGCAAATGGTCGATGCGCAGGCCGGAGTTGGTTTGCCAATGATTGCGGAAGTAATCCCAGAAGGTGTAAAGGCGTTCTTCGGGATACACGTGGCGCAGGGAGTCGGTCCAGCCCTGATCCAGCAGTCGCTGGTAGCACTCGCGGCTTTCGGGTTGCAGCAAGGCGTCCTTGAGCCATGAGCGCGTGTTGTAGATATCCATGTCGGTGGGCACGACATTGAAATCACCGGCGAGTACCACCGGGTGATCGCTGCTCTGCAAGTCTTTTGCGTAATTGATCAGGCGTTCGAACCAGGCCAGTTTGTAATCGAATTTCGGCCCCGGCTGCGGGTTGCCGTTGGGCAGATACAGGCAACCGACCAGCACGCCATGCACCGCCGCCTCGATATAGCGACTGTGGGTGTCATCGGGATCGCCGGGCAAACCGCGTCGGCTCTCCAGCGGCTGCGCATCGCGCGCCAGAATCGCCACGCCATTCCATGACGCCTGGCCCTGCCAGATCGCGCCGTAACCGGCGGCTTCCAGTTCGGCGGCGGGAAATGCACTGTCGACTGATTTGAGCTCTTGCAGGCAGACGATGTCCGGTTGCTCGCGCTTGAGCCATTCCAGCAGATTTGGCAGCCGTGCACGCATGCCATTGACGTTGAAGGTGGCGATCCGCAGGTTTTTCATTGTCCGCAACTCCTGCCCGGTGGGAATGAAAATTGTGACCCTGAGAGCGCTGCGCAGGTTGCATCGAATGACAACGCAATAGCTCAGACGCGATTACGCAGCCACTGCAGGAAGCCTCTTTTCGGCGCGATCACGGGCGTTTCCTCGGTCAGCGACTGCGCCTTGTGCAGGCGGAAATCGAGCAATGCCTGCATCGCATCGTGAATGTCATGGCGCGCGTCCAGGCACGGTTTCAGGTAGGACTTCTCGATGCGATACAGCGCGCAGAAAGTCTTCGCGGAAAAATCCGCCGGCAACGCGGTGTCCGAGAGAATGCCGGCCTCGCCGATCACCTCGCCCGGCCCCATGCGTCCCGATTCCAGCGGCGCACCGTGGCGCTTTAGCGTCACCGAAACCACGCCGGATTCAATGATGAACAAATGATCGCTGACCTCCCCGCCTGCCAGGATCGTCTCGCCGGCGCGAAAGGTTTGCAGGGTCATGTTCTGGCTGAAAGTGTCTTTCTCTTCCTCGCGCAGCGTCGAGAAGATCGGTGAGCTTTCCAGCAGCGACCGTGGCCGCGACAACTGCGGCACGGCGCTGGTCTCGTTGCTCGACAGCAGATTGACCCCTGAGGCCTGCAAATGCCGGTAAGCGAGGTCGAACAACTGATTGCGCACCACGCGCTTCTCACCCATCGAGGCAACAAATCCGCTGATTTCATATTCCGCGCCGCCGCTGGCAGAACTTTTCAGCGACACGCTCGGCGCCGGTGTGTCGAGCAATTGCCGGCAGCCTTGCATCGCCCGCTCCAGCGCCTCGATCACCGAGCTGGGCCGGGCATGGGGGCTGACGGGAACGCTGACCGAAACCCCGAACATATTGCTCGGGCGACTGAAATTGATGATTTTGGCTTTCGCCGCCAGCGAGTTGGGAATCACGGCCATGCTGCCCTGGCTGGTTTGCAGGCGCGTGGCGCGCCAGTCGATATCGGTAACGCGGCCCTCGGTGCCGTCGATGGAGATCCAGTCATCGAGTTGATAGGGTTTGGTGGTGTTGAGGACGATGCCGGAGAACACGTCGCTCAACGTGCTCTGCAGGGCCAGACCGACAATGATCGCCAACGCGCCGGACGTCGCCAGCACACCTTTGACTGGCAGGTCGAGCACGTACGCCAGCGCTGCAATGATCGCGATGAGGAAGATCACTGCCCCCAGCAAGTCCTGCAACAGTCGGCCGGTGTGGCCGACCCGTTGCATCATCACCGCGCCGATCAACACCGTCAGGGTGCGCGCGCCAAACAGCCACCAACCGATCTGCAACCCGGTCGCCGCCAGATGCAGCGGCACGTTGTCAGCCCACGGCGCCGGCTCCATCGGGTTGAGGCCTTCGTTGAACAGAACAATGCTGAACAGGGCAAAAATCAGCACCCGCACCAGCAGTTTCCATTCGCTGCCGCGAGAGCTGATCAGCCGCCACAGGCCCAGATCGAGCAGAATCAGGATCAACGCGCAAAACAACGGATGTTCGGTCAGCAGAGACAGCATCAAACAACTCCGACAAGGGCCAATCGCGAGAAGATCGCACAGATTGGCACAGTGTAGGAGCAATTGATTTCGGCGGATGAACAGCGTCTCGAAAACGCTGAAAAACCTGTGGGAGCGCGCCTGCTCGCGAAGGCGTCCTGGCAGTCACTACCGCTTGGACTGATCAGAGCATTCGCGAGCAGGCTCGCTCCCACAGGGGCGTTTCAGTTGCCAGTAAAGCTCAGCGTCAGGCGTGCATCCGGCCAAAGCGTCCGGACTGGAAGTCGGCAAAAGCCTGGTGGATTTCCTGCTCGGTGTTCATCACGAACGGGCCATGGCCGACGATCGGCTCGTCGATCGGCTCGCCGCTGAGCAGCAACACCACCGCGTCCTCGCTGGCCTTGAGAGTGAGTTGATCACCGTCGCGCTCGAACAGCGCCAACTGCCCTACCCCAACCGATTCCGCGCCGTTGACCTGCACCGAGCCTTTCAATACCACCAGTGCGGTGTTGCGTCCTTCGTGCAGATCGAGCGTCAGCAGCTTGCCGGCATTGAGGCGCAGATTCCAGACGTCGATCGGCGTGAACGTCCGCGACGGTCCGGTGTGTCCGTCGAATTCACCGGCGATCAGCCGCAGGCTGCCAGCGTTGTCGTTGAGCGCGATGCTCGGAATGTCGCGGTCGAGAATGGTCTGGTAACCCGGCGCAGCCATTTTATCCTTGGCCGGCAGGTTGACCCATAACTGGACCATTTCCAGCTTGCCGCCCGTTCTGGCGAAGTTTTCCGAGTGAAATTCCTCGTGGAGGATCCCGGACGCTGCGGTCATCCACTGCACGTCACCCGGGCCGATGGTGCCGCCACTGCCAGTGGAATCACGATGCTGCACTTCGCCGTCGTAAACAATGGTCACGGTTTCGAAACCACGATGCGGGTGCTGGCCGACGCCACGCTGCTCGGTGGTCGGGGTGAATTCGGCGGGACCGGCGTGATCGAGCAGCAGAAACGGGCTGATGTGCTTGCCCAGGTTGTCGTAGGAAAACAGCGTGCGTACCGGGAACCCATCGCCGACCCAATGGCCGCGCGGGCTGGTGTAGATGCCGATGATGTTTTTCATGGGGTCTCCAATGTGGGGATTCATTGGATTAAGCCTAAGGGCATATCGAATATTCGACTAGAGGGCTAGAACCGGCTGGAGTGTTCCACGAGTAGAACAATTCATTCAGCGGTACGCGCTTCGCGAGCAGGCTCGCCCCCACAGGAAACTGCATTGGATCAGAGACAGTCCGCCAGGCCACGCATGGCTTCGCGCAACTTGTCGATAGCACGCTTGACTCCCGCGTGTTTACTGTCTCGGCAAGCCCGTTCCAGTTCTGCACACGCCGCAACAACCCGCGCGGCCCCGACCATCTGCGCGCCACCCTTGATGTGGTGGGCCAATTCGCGCAAACCGTTGCGGTCGGCAATCGGCAACTGGTCCAGAGCTTGCAGGTCGTCGCGAAGGCTTTTGCCGACCTGCTTGCGCAAGCGTTCGATCAGCGAATGATCGGCCCCAGCCATCTGTTCCAGCGCGCTCAGATCAATCTCGACTGGCTCGGCGCCTGGCTGTTGATCTTCGTGCGGCTCGCAACGGCGAGCGTCTTTCAAGGCTTCGGCCAGATCATGCAAGCGAATCGGTTTGAACAGACAGCCGTCCATGCCGGCATCCAGACAGCGCAGGCGTTCTTCAATCTGCGCATTGGCAGTAAAGCCGAGAATCAGGCACGGCCCGCGTCCCGTAACGGCTTCTTCAGCGCGAATGCTGCGCGCCAGTTCATAGCCATTGCGTCGCGGCATGTTGCAGTCGGTGATCACCACATCGAAGGCCTGGATCCGCCAGCGGTCCAGCCCCTGTTCGCCATCGCTGAGGTCCACCGTTCGATGCCCCAGTTCGCTCAGTTGCCAGCACATCAGCAAGCGGTTGACCGGGTGATCGTCCACCACCAAAACGTTCAATGCACAGGCAGCGGGCGCCGCGTCGGGCGTTGCCGCTGTGGGCGTCGTTGCGGGCAGCAGCGGCAATTGCAGGTTGATTTCCACGCGCGTGCCTTGCCCCAGGTCACTGTCGAGGCGCAACGTGCCGCCCATCATGTCGCAGAGGTTGCGGCTGATCACCAGCCCCAGACCGGAACCGCTGCGCGCCGGTTGTGGGCTATTGCCGGCTTGAACGAACGGACTGAACAGCCGCTTCTGGTCTTCGACACTGATGCCGATGCCGCTGTCTTCGATCAGGACCTGCACCTCCACTTGCTGGTCCGATGTCGCGAGAATCTGCAGCCGCAAGCTGACCTCGCCTGTCTCGGTGAATTTGATCGCATTGCTCAGCAGGTTCGACAGCACTTGTTTGAATCGCGTCGGATCGATCGATACATCAATGTCAGCGCACGGATCAAGTTCGATGCGCCACACCAAGCGCTTCTGCCGCGCCAGCCCTTCGAACACACGGCATACCGAAAACACCGCCTCGCGTAGATTGGCCCGCTCGGGGGCGAGGGACAAATGCCCCGACTCGATGCGCGCGATATCGAGAATGTCGCCAATCAACGCCAGTAATTGCTGGCCAGCATTGGATGCCACTTGAATCGCCAAGCGGTCGGTCGCGCCCTCCTCTGCACGTTTGAGCGCCAGTTCGAGCATGCCGATCAGGGCATTCATTGGCGTGCGGATCTCGTGGCTCATGGTCGCCAGAAAGGTGCTTTTGGCTCGATTGGCCTCGTCGGCCGCGTCCTTGGCCTGCTGCAGTTGCAACAACCATTGCTGACGCTGCTGAATCTGCCGACGCTGCCAACCGATCCAGAGTAGCGCCACGAGCAGCAAGGCCGCTACGCCGGCGAACCCCAGCAGAATTTCCTGACGATGGCGCAGCCAGTAGCTGTCCTCGACCACCACGTCGTGGCTCCAGCGCTCGACCAGTTCATCCATTTGCTGCGGCGCGATGCTCAGCAACGCCTTGTTCAGGATCGAGTGCAGCAACGCCGATCGAGGTGCGGTAGCGAGCGCGATGCGCGCCGGCTGGTCGCCAACAGTGCCGGTGATACGCAGGCGGTCGCGATACTGCCGGGCGATCAGAAAACGCGCCACCAGCAGCGAGCTAACCGTTACGTCGACCTGTCCCCTGGCAATCAGCGCCATGCCTTCGGCAGGGCTTCTGACCTCGACCAGGCGCAGGCCGGGCACGCGTTGCAACAGGTAATCGCGCAAAGGATGGCCGCGATAGATCGCCAGACGTTTGCCGGCCAACGCGTCGAGAGGCAGTGGATGCGGCCCATTCGCCGCGCTGACCAGCACGAACGGATTGTTCAAGTAGGCGCGGGTGAATTGCAGCTGCGCTTCACGCTCGGTGCTCGGCGTCACCACGGGCAAAACATCAAGCGCACCGGCCTGCAGTTGCTCGAACTGATCGTTCAGTGAGCTGCCACGCACGATCTCGAAATGCAGGCCACTGCGCTGCGCAATCAGGTTCAACAACTGCGCCGCCAGCCCATTGAAGCGCCCGTCGCCATCGAAAAACGCCAACGGCGCGAAATCTTCGACGGCGCCCACGCGCACCACCGGGTGCTGATCCAGCCACTGCTGCTCGGCGGCACTGAGCTGGACCCGCGATTGTTCGGCCATCTCGGCGAGGCCGGCGCTCCAGCGCTGTTCGATCAGATGCCGACGCTCCATGGGCACAGCCAGCAGGGCCTTGTCGACGATGCGCTTGAGCACCACGTCGCTGCGCAACAACGCAAAAGCGAACGGATTGGCGTCAAGCCCCGCCGGCCCGGCCAATTGCAGGTCATTGCGGTAATTGATGTTGATCAGATAGTTGGCGCTGATGAAATCGCCAAGATAAACGTCGTCAGCACCGAAGGCGACCGCCCCGAGTGCATCCATGGCTGAAGCATATAGCTGCACCTGAGCGCCGGGGTAAAACGCCTGAACATGCGCCAGCGGCAGGTAATCTTCGACCATGGCAATGCGCCTGGCTGAACGATCAGCCGGCAGTTTCTCGTCGTGACGCGTGACCAGCATCGGCTGATCTTCAGCGTACGGCCGCGACAGAATGAAGGCCGGATCTGCGGCTTCGAAACTGTTCGAGGTGCCCAGCAGATCGACATCAGCGCGCTTGAGCGCCGCCATCAGTGCGGGCCGATCGGCGAATCGCCGCACTTCAATCCTGATGCCGAGCAGTTGTGCCAGCAGATCGGCGTAATCGGCTGTCAGCCCTTCCAGCTCATGCTGATTGCGGGTGATTTCGAAGGGCGGGTAATCCGGGCCGGAGATGCCCATGCGTAACACTGGATGCTCACGCAGCCACTGACGCTCACCATCATCCAGACGAACCTGGACATTGCCCGGTTCGAGACGGGCCAGCACCTCCAGCGTCTGTGGCTGGTCATTCGCCCAGACCGAGGCAACGAATCCGAGCCACAGCCATGAAATCCGCAGTCCCTGCTTCATGTCGGCTCACTCAGATCAGGTGATTGCGCTTGGCGAACTCACGCAGGAGCACCAGTGAACCCAGGCCAAGTTTCGCCATCATGCGGGTTTTGTAGGTGCTGACGGTCTTGTGACTCAAGTGCATCTCCTGGGCGATGGCCTTGTTCGGCTTGCCCAGCGCCAGATTGACGAAAATACATAGCTCTCGATCGGAAAGCTGCGCGATCAGCTCCTTTTCAGTGCGTTGCACAGCGTTGTATAGACCGCTGGTATTGGGCAATGCGCAGAAATAGGTGTGGCCGGACATCAGTGCCTTGATGGCTTCGTGCAGCAGCGTTAGCTGATTGCTCTTGGTCACGTAGCCCCTCGCCCCGGCACGCAGGCAGCGCTCCTGATAATGCGTGGGCTCATGCATGCTGAATACCAGCACCCGGCAGCGCGCCGTCGGCGCCTTGATCTGGATTCGTGTCAGCACTTCCAGCCCGTCCATGGACCCCAGCCCCAGATCAAGCACGACCAGATGCGGATCATGCGCGCAGATCAACGGCACGACTTCATTGCCACTGGACGCTTCATGAATCCGGGTAAAGCCTTGAGCCTGCAGGACGATTCGAATGGCCGCGCGCACAACTGGATGATCATCGACGATCAGCGCTGACTTCATTGACACTCCTGCAAGATCGAAGACATCGCAACATTCTGTTCCGGAGTCGGTGGCTGCGCCGGCACTGTTACATGGATGGGCAAAAGAATCACCTGTCAGGTCTGACAGTTGTGCAGATTGGTTTTTTATGCATTGGCATGGCGCAACAACCAGTGTGAGTCAGGCGCTGCGTGGTGTTCTTCCGCTGCTTCGACTCTTGCCATTACCTGCCCGACGAGTGATGAATTAGGCAGTGGCGCCGGACTGATCTGCACATTTTCCTGAGCGAACCCGGCATCGTTCTGCAAGGGTGCTGACGGTTCGTTGTAGATCAGAGCGTGGCGAACTTGCTGGTTATCGAGCACAAAGCCCTGCAAATCGAGGGCGCCTGCCGCCAGTTCAGCATTGATCACCAGCACATCGAACGGCTCGCAGCCGTAGTCGACGAGGGTCAACAATTCGCCGAGATTCTGCACCGGGGCTACGCGGTAGTAGCCGAGCGCGTTGAACATGCGCTCGATCTTCATGCGATGAAAGTGCTGCGGGTCGGCGATCAGGATGCGCAACGCTTTATTGCTCATGGTCATTCTCCCGGTGAGGTTTGGGGAGGGCAAGACTACGCAAGCGCCGAGGATAGCTCTGTAGGACTTTTCCTAAAAAGCAGGCCATTCATCCGGCGCCCCAGACACAACAATATTCCCTGTGGGGGCGAGCCTGCTCGCGAAGGCGGTATACCCGTCAGAGATGTATTGACTGACACGACGCCTTCGCGAGCAGGCTCGCTCCCACAGGGGAAAGCATTCCATGGCGGTTATTGCCAGCCGAACCGGCGGATGTAGAAGCCTTTAACAGCTTGGGTGAGCGCCATGTACGCCAGCAGAATCACCGGTAGAAACACGAAATACAGCGACGGCAGCGCCTGCAATTTGAAGTAATGCGCCAGCGGGCCCATCGGCAGGAAAATCCCGACCGCCATGATGACCCCGGTCATGACCAGCAGCGGCATGGCGGCGCGGCTTTGCAGGAACGGGATTTTCGGCGTGCGGATCATGTGCACGATCAGCGTCTGGGTCAGCAGACCGACCACGAACCAGCCGGACTGGAACAGCGTCTGGTGATCCGGGGTGTTGGCGTCGAACACGTACCACATCAAGGCGAACGTGGTGATGTCAAAGATCGAACTGATCGGGCCGAAGAACAGCATGAAGCGCCCGACGTCAGCCGGCTGCCAGCGCTGCGGCTGTTTGAGCATCTCGTCATCGACGTTATCGAACGGAATGGCGATTTGCGAAATGTCGTAGAGCAGGTTCTGCACCAGCAGGTGCATCGGCAGCATCGGCAGAAACGGAATGAACGCGCTGGCAACCAGCACTGAGAACACGTTGCCGAAGTTGGAACTGGCGGTCATCTTGATGTACTTGAGCATGTTGGCGAAGGTGCGCCGCCCTTCGAGCACGCCCTCCTCCAGCACCATCAGGCTTTTTTCCAAGAGAATGATATCCGCCGCTTCCTTGGCGATGTCCACCGCGCTGTCGACGGAAATGCCGATGTCGGCGCTGCGCAGTGCCGGCGCGTCGTTGATGCCATCGCCCATGAACCCGACCACATGGCCGTTGCCCTTGAGAATGCCGACGATGCGCTCTTTGTGCGACGGCGTGAGTCTGGCGAAGACGTTGGTCGTCTCGACCGCCACGGCCAGTTCGGCATCGCTCATGCGCTCGATATCATTGCCCAGCAGCAGCCCCTGTTGGGCGAGGCCGACCTCACGGCAGATTTTCGCCGTCACCAGTTCGTTGTCACCGGTCAGCACCTTCACCGCCACGCCATGCTCGGCCAAGGCCTTGAGCGCTGGCGCGGTGCTTTCCTTCGGCGGATCGAGAAACGCCACGTAACCGATCAGCGTCAGCGCCTGTTCATCGGCCAGGCTGTAAGTCTCGCGACCTGCTGGCATTGAGCGAGCCGCGACCGCCACCACGCGCAGACCCTCGGCGTTGAAGGCTGCGGTAACCTGGCGAATCCGCGCCAGCAGTTCATCGCTCAGCGCTTCATCGACATCGCCGTGACGCACGCGGCGGCACACCGCCAGCACTTCTTCCACCGCGCCTTTGCAGATCAGTTGATGGGGCTGACCGCGGCCCTCCACCACCACCGACATGCGCCGGCGATTGAAGTCGAACGGGATCTCATCGACCTTGCGAAACGCGCTGCCGACCTTAAGGTCGCGATGGACTTCCACGTGTTCAAGCACCGCAACATCCAGCAGGTTTTTCAGGCCGGTCTGGTAGTAGCTGTTGAGGTAGGCCAGTTCCAGCACAGCGTCAGAATCCTCACCCCAGACGTCGACATTACGCGCCAGAAAGATTTTGTCCTGAGTCAGGGTGCCGGTCTTGTCGGTGCACAGCACGTCCATGGCGCCGAAGTTCTGGATCGCGTCGAGGCGTTTGACGATGACTTTCTTGCGCGACAGAAACACGGCGCCTTTGGCCAGCGTCGAGGTGACGATCATCGGCAGCATTTCCGGGGTCAGGCCGACGGCAATCGACAGCGCGAACAGCAGCGCTTCGCTCCAGTCACCCTTGGTGAAACCGTTGATGAACAGCACCAACGGCGCCATGACGAACATGAAACGAATGAGCAGCCAACTGACCTTGTTGACGCCCTGCTGAAACGAGGTCACTGCCCGGTCCGTCGCGCCGACCCGTTGAGCCAGCGCACCGAAGTAGGTGCTGTTGCCGGTGGTGAGAATCAGTGCAATCGCGCTGCCGGAAACGACGTTGGTGCCCATGAACAGAATGTTGTCCAGCTCCAGCGGGTTACGCGTGTCGCGATCGATCTGCCGGGTGAATTTTTCCACCGGCATCGATTCACCGGTCATCGCTGCCTGGCTGACGAACAGGTCCTTGGCGCTGAGCACGCGGCAATCGGCGGGAATCATGTCGCCGGCCGAGAGCACGATGAGATCGCCGGGCACCAGTTGCCTGATCGGCAATTCCCGGCGTGGCGCATCCCGGCGCAGCACCGTGGCGGTGTTGCTGACCATGGCTTTGAGCGCATCGGCGGCCTGATTGGATTTGCTTTCCTGCCAGAAGCGCAGCAGCGTCGACAGCACCACCATGGAGAAAATCACCACGGCAGCCTTGAGGTCTTCGGTCAGCCAGGAGATCACCGCGAGCAAGGTCAGCAGCAGGTTGAACGGATTTTTGTAGCAGTGCCACAGATGGGTGCACCACGGCAGCGGCTGCTCGTGTTCGACCTCGTTGAGGCCATGTTGCGCGCGCAGTGCATCGGCCTCGACCTCGGTAAGCCCTTCGCCGTGCGTGCCCAACGATGACAGCATCGCAGCGCTGTCTTCATGGGCGGCAGCGACCAGCGTACTGGCCAGCGTCGGCGGCACTTCACGGCTGACCGATGTGTCATTGATCGAATCCAGCAACGCGAGTCGACGGAAGTGCCGGGCGATGTGGCGGCTGCGCAGAAAGCCTGCGAACAATTCCTTGAGCGTGAGTTTCATGGCTGTGTCCCCTGTGGTCAGCCGGGAAACCGTCGAGCAGGTACCGCCGCGCCCTGGCACCGGGAAAACCGGCACGGCAAGGCGTGGCACGCCGGTCAGAAACAGGCGTGTCGATAGGCAGCGATGACGACTGAGGTCGCCACCACGCTTGGTTCAGCGTCGATGAGAAGGACGTCGAGACACGACCCAGGACTGGCCGTGCACGGGATGCCGCTGCTCGCTGTTACGGCGAGACAACGGCAGGGAAAGGCTGCGCGTTATCTTGCCGAGAATCTGCCGGTGATCGAGACCGGCCGACAACTGTCACTCGAACAAGTACCCACTGTGGGTCTCCGCAATTGATGAAAACGCGCGCAGCTTACGCCCGCAGCGAAACGGCTGGAAGAGGTGTTTTCGGGGAATGTGGGGGGTGTTCAGGAGGGGTTCAGGATTCCCTCTGCGATCGTTCCCACGCTCTGCGTGGGAATGCAGCCCGGGACGCTCCGCGTCCCTTCCAAAAGCCGAACGCGGAGCGTCCGTTGAGGCATTCCCACGCAGAGCGTGGGAACGATCATATGTGGGGCTTTTCATGGCCCCTTCGCGAGCAGGCTCGCTCACACATTTTGGCCTGCGTTCACAGAACCATTGTGGGAGCGAGCCTGCTCGCGAAAGCGGTATGTCAGGCAATGCAGATTCAGCTGGCAGTCGCCAACAGCAACTCCGCCACCGAACGGCTGTGCCCGCGCTGTTTGCCATGCTCGTACAGCGAGCCAGCGATTTCATCGGCGCGAATCGGCAGCACCGACAGCAGCGTATCGCTCAGGCCATGGCTGGCCTGGCAGAAGCCCTGCATATATATGCCGGCCTTGCAGCGCTCGTCAGTGATCAGTTTGTAGTTGCGATCGACCTCGAACTCTCCGAGGTATTCCTCCAGCGGCGCGAGCAACTTGCGGTGCATCTGCCGCTCGTAACCGGTCGCCAGCACCACGGCGTCGTAAATCCGTACCGTGACTTCACCGGTGGCGTTGTTGCGCACGGCCAGTTCGATGCCGTTTGCCGTGGCAGTGGCGCTCTCGACGGTGGTCAGGGTGCGGAACGCATGGCGGGCAATCCCGGAAACTTTCTGCCGGTAGAAGATGCCGTAGATGCGTTCGATCAGGTCGATGTCGACCACCGAATAGTTGGTGTTGTGGTACTCGTTGACCAGACGCTCGCGCTCGACGCTGTTCTGCTGGAACACCAGATCAGTGAATTCCGGCGAGAACACTTCGTTGACGAACGGGCTATCGTCCGCAGGCTTCAAGGCCGAGCCGCGCAGGATCATGTCGACCTGCACCGACGGGAACGAATCATTCAGGTCGATAAAGGCTTCCGCCGCGCTCTGCCCGCCTCCGATGATGGCGATGCTCATCGGTTGATTGTTCACGCACGGCTGCCTGCCCATTTGCGACAGATACTGCGAATGGTGGAACACCCGATGGTCGCCCTTCAGCGCTTTGAACGCCTGCGGAATACGCGGCGTGCCGCCAGCGCTGACCACCACCGAACGCGTGGTGCGCACGAACTGTTGGCCTTCACCATCACGGGAAATCACCCGCAAGGCTTCGACCTGCTGGTTGTGCAGAACCGGTTCGATGAACTGCACTTCTTCGCCATAACGGCTCTGCTCGGTGAACTGCCCGGCCACCCAGCGCAGGTAGTCGTTGTACTCCATGCGGCATGGATAAAAGGTGCCGAGGTTGATGAAGTCGACCAGACGCCCGTGGTGCTTGAGGTAATTGACGAACGAGTACGGGCTGGTCGGATTGCGCAGGGTCACCAGGTCCTTGAGGAAGGAAATCTGCAATTCGCTCTGCGTCGACAAGGTGTTGCCGTGCCAGCTGTAATTGGCTTGCTTGTCGAGGAACAGCACATCCAGTTCGCCCTGAATCCGGCCGCGTTCCTGTAGCGCGATGGCCAGTGCCAGGTTCGAAGGGCCGAAACCGACGCCGATCAGGTCGTGAACGATGGGCGATGCAATTGCCTGTGTCATTTCCAGTGTCCTCTGGATGAACCCCTCAACGCGGGGAAATAAAGCCTGGGTGGCCTGACCGGCCTGAATCAGGTCAGCAGGTCGTCTGTTGAGTAGGAACGAGGACGATGAAAGGAAATTTAACCGGCGCGGATCACTGGCCATCCCATTGCTGGATGCGCAAGCGGCAATGTTTCATGGCGTTGACGATGTGTTTTTCCACCAGCGCCCGGGAGATGCCGAGGGTCTGAGCGATTTCCGGATGGGACATTCCTTCGATCTTGCGCAGCAGAAAACTGTCGCGGCACAGCGGCGGCAACTCGGCCAGTGCGCGCTGGAGCATTTCCAGGCGCTGGCCGTGATCAAGGTTGCCGTGGGGGGACGGGGTGAAATAGCGCTCTTCGTTGTCGAGCACGTCCAGCGATTCGACCTGGCGCAAGGCATTGCGGCGGTGATCGTCGATGACCAGATTCAGCGCGGTGCGATAAAGGAAGGCCCGGGGTTGTTCGATCGGTACTTCACTGGAGCGTTCGAGCACGCGTACATAGGCGTCATGCACCACATCCTCGGCGACCTGGCGGTTGCCCAGTCTGGCGTTGAGGAAACACACCAGCTCACGATAGTAGTTTTCCAACATGACTCCCGACCGCATCGATGCCGTTTCTGTCCTTGAGCGCACTGATCAGACCTGCGGATCACGCAGTAGCAAGATAGTGGCAACTTAAGGTGCGTAATTTATAGTAATTCTCATATAGATTTAAAGACTTGATTCCATATCCCGGACAAATAGTGCTGGCCGGCCCGCGGTAACTGGATGTGTCTGCGGCTAAATTCCCTGGCACATGCCTCGTTTACAGGACAGCCCCTGTGTCTGTCGTGCCTTGCGACGGGCCGCAACCACTGGCCGGAACCCTGCATGAATCGTCCCCGCCCCGCCCGTCGCGCGCTGTTCGCCGCCCTCTGTCTGATTCCCGTGATCGCCGTTGCTGCCTGGCAAGTGTTGCCACCCGGTCGCGACTCAGTTGTCACTTTGAAGGTCAGTCGCGGCGATATCGAAAACAGCGTAACGGCGCTCGGCACCCTGCAGCCGCGCCGCTACGTGGATGTCGGCGCGCAGGCCTCGGGGCAGATCCAGAAGATTCACGTCGAAGCCGGCGATACGGTCAAGGAAGGCCAGTTGCTGGTGGAAATCGACCCGTCGACACAGAAAGCCAAGCTCGATGCCGGGCGCTTTTCCATCGAAAACCTCAAGGCGCAGCTGCAGGAGCAACGCGCCCAGCACGATCTGGCGCAGCAGAAATACCAGCGCCAGCAGAAACTCGCCGCCGGTGGCGCCACCCGCGAGGAAGACGTGCAGACCGCGCGCGCCGAGGTACGCGCAACGCAGGCGCGCATCGAAATGTTCCAGGCGCAGATCCGCCAAGCCCAGGCCAGCCTGCGCAGTGACGAGGCGGAACTCGGTTACACGCGCATCTATGCGCCGATGAGCGGCACCGTGGTTGCCGTCGGTGCGCGCGAAGGCCAGACCCTCAACGCGCAACAACAAACCCCGCTGATCCTGCGCATCGCCCGGCTGTCGCCGATGACGGTGTGGGCCGAGGTGTCGGAGGCCGACATCGGCCACGTCAAACCCGGCATGACCGCCTACTTCACCACCCTCAGCGGTGGCACTCGGCGCTGGAGCAGCACCGTGCGGCAGATCCTGCCGGTGCCGCCGCGTCCGCTCGAACAGAATCAGGGCGGCAGTCCCACCAGCGGCCGCAGTGGCAGCGAACGGGTGGTGCTTTATACCGTGCTGCTCGACGTCGACAATACCGATCACAGCCTGATGACCGACATGACCGCCCAGGTGTTCTTCGTTGCCGAACAGGCGCAGGACACCCTGACCGTGCCGACTGCCGCCCTGCAACCGGGTTCCCGTCCGCAGTGGCAGCGGGCGCAGATCGTCGCCGCCAACGGCGATATTCAAACGCGGGAAGTGCGCATTGGCATCAACGATCGTCTGCGCACCCAAGTGCTGGAAGGTCTGGCCGAGGGCGAACATATTCTCAGCGCACCGGCCAGCGGTCATGGGGGCTGAATGCACACGCCTCTGATCGACCTGCGGCAGATCCGCAAAGCCTACGGCGGCGATGACAGCCCGCTGGTGGAAGTGCTGCGCGGGATCGATCTGTCGATCCACGCCGGCGAATTCGTTGCGATTGTCGGCGCCTCCGGTTCGGGCAAATCGACGCTGATGAATATCCTCGGTTGCCTCGACCGTCCCACCAGCGGCGAGTATCTGTTCGCCGGGGAAAATGTCGCGCAGCTGGACAGCGATGAACTGGCCTGGCTGCGCCGCGAAGCGTTCGGTTTTGTCTTTCAGGGCTACCACCTGATCCCGTCCGGCTCGGCGCAGGAAAACGTCGAGATGCCGGCCATCTACGCCGGCACCCCGGCCGCCGAGCGGCATGCCCGCGCTTTTGCGCTACTGGAGCGGCTCGGCCTCGGTACGCGCACCGGCAACCGTCCGCATCAGCTTTCCGGCGGCCAGCAACAGCGAGTGTCGATTGCCCGTGCGCTGATGAACGGCGGGCACATCATTCTCGCCGACGAGCCGACCGGCGCCCTCGACAGCCACAGCGGCGCCGAGGTCATGACCCTGCTCGACGAACTGGCCGAGCAGGGTCATGTGGTGATCCTCATCACCCACGACCGAGAAGTGGCGCAACGGGCCAAGCGCATCATCGAAATTCGCGACGGTCTGATCATCAGTGACAGCGCCGAGCATGCGTCCACGCCCTCTGCGACCAATCCCGGCGCGCTGCAAGCGGTCGATCTGCGCCAGCGCCTGAGCAGCGGCAGCAGCCAGACCGGCGCCTGGAAAGGTGAACTGCTCGACGCCGTGCAAGCTGCGTGGCGAGTGATGTGGATCAACCGCTTTCGCACGGCGCTGACGCTGCTGGGCATCGTCATTGGCGTGGCCTCGGTGGTGGTGATGCTGGCCGTTGGCGAAGGCAGCAAGCGCCAGGTCATGGCGCAAATGGGTGCGTTCGGCTCCAACATCATTTACCTCAGCGGCTCGGCACCGAACCCGCGCACGCCCGAGGGCATCATCACCCTCGACGATGTTGCCGAACTGTCCGCCCTGCCCCAGGTGGAACGAATCATGCCGGTCAACGGCTCGACCGCCGGGGTGCGCTTTGGCAACGCCGATCACAGCAGTTACGTCGGCGGCAATGACACCAACTTTCCGCAGATTTTCAACTGGCCGGTGATTCAGGGCAGCTACTTCACCCAGGCCGACGAGGACAGCGCCGCCGCCGTCGCGGTGATCGGCACCAAGGTCCGCGACAAATTGCTCAAGGATGTCGCCGACCCGATCGGCCAATACATCCTCATCGAAAACGTGCCGTTCCAGATCCTCGGCGTGCTCGCGGAAAAAGGCGCCAGCTCCGGCGATTCCGACAGCGACAACCGCATCGCCGTGCCCTATTCGGCGGCGAGCACGCGCCTGTTCGGCAGCCGCAATCCGCAATACGTGGTGATTGCCGCCAAGGACGCGCGCAAGGTCAAGGACGCCGAACAGGCCATCGAGCAGGCGATGTTGCGTCGGCACCACGGCAAGAAGGATTTCGAGCTGACCAACAATGCCGCGATGATCCAGGCCGAAGCGCGCACGCAGGGCACGCTGTCGCTGATGCTGGGGGCGATTGCGGCGATTTCCCTGCTGGTCGGCGGTATCGGCGTGATGAACATCATGCTCATGACCGTGCGCGAACGCACCCGCGAGATCGGTATTCGCATGGCCACCGGCGCACGTCAGCGCGACATCCTCCGACAGTTTCTCACCGAAGCGCTGATGCTCTCGGTGGTCGGCGGAATTGCCGGCATCGGCCTGGCGCTAGTGGTCGGCGGCGTGTTGTTGGTCAGCGGCGTGGCGATTGCCTTTCAGGCGCTGGCGGTGGTCGGTGCGTTTGCCTGTGCGCTGGTCACCGGCGTCATTTTCGGCTTTATGCCGGCCCGCAAAGCTGCCCGGCTCGACCCGGTCACGGCCCTCACCAGTGAATGATCGACCTATGAAAGTGCGACTGACGTTTCTCGCCGCCAGCCTGTTGCTGGCGGCCTGCAGCAGCCCGGCGCCGCGCCTGGACAGCGGCGTGCAGCCACCGAGCGCGTGGCAGTCCGCCGCCAACCATGGCGCGCTGCAGAGCAATCGGCAATGGTGGACGCAATTCGGCAGCCCCGAACTGGAGCGGCTGGTGGAACAGGCGCGGCTGGGCAGCTACGACCTCGCCGCCGCCGTGGCTCGGGTCAGACAGGCCGAGGCCAGCGCAACCATTGCCGGCGCCCCGCTGCTGCCCGAACTCAAGGCCGGGCTGAACGCCAACCGGCAGAAATTGATCCACGGCAAGGGCTACAGCCAATTGGATGTCAGCCCGGAGAATCGCTCGCTGGATTATTACGATGCCGAGCTCAGCGCCAGTTACGAAATCGACTTCTGGGGCGGCAAGCGTGCCGCCCGCGACAGTGCCGTGTTCGGCGTGCAGGCCAGCGAGTTCGACCGCGCCACCGTCGAGCTGACCTTGCTCAGCGGCGTCGCCAACAGTTACACCCAGGCCCTGGCCTTGCGTGAGCAGGCGCGCATTGCCGGACTCAATCTGGCCAATGCGCAAAATGTCCTGCATCTGGTGCAGACCCGTTTCGACGCCGGCAGCGCCACCGCGCTGGAACTGGCCCAGCAGAAAAGCCTGGTGGCCGAACAACAGCGCCGCCTGCCGCTGGTGCATCAACAGGCGCGCGAAGCACTGATCAGCCTCGCCGCCCTGCTCGGCCAACCGGTGCAAACCTTGCCGTTGCCCACGCAATCCTTCGCCCAATTGCACTGGCCAGACATCGCCAGCGGCGTACCGAGCGACTTGCTCAGTCGGCGTCCGGACATTGCCAGCGCCGAGGCCAGGCTCGCCGCAGCCCAGGCTGATGTCACCGTCGCCCGCGCCGCCATGCTGCCGAAAATCACCCTGACGGCAAGCCTCGGCAGCGGCGCTGATCTCGCCGCCGATTTGCTGCGCACGACGTTCTACAACCTGTCCTCGGGGCTGACCGCGCCGATCTTCAACAACGGCCGCCTCAGCGCCGAACGCGACAAGGCCAAGGCCCGCCAGGATGACCTGCTGGAGACCTATCGCGGGGCGATCATCAACGGCTTCGCCGACGTCGAAAAAGCCCTCAGCAGCATTCGTGGCCTCGACGAACAGCGGCAATGGCAAAGCGAAGAACTGAACCAGGCACAAACCGCCTTCGACATCGCCCAGAGCCGCTACCAGGCCGGCGCCGAAGACCTGCTCACCGTCCTGCAAACCCAGCGCACGCTGTATGCGGCGCAAGACCTGAACGTGCAACTGCGCCTGTCGCGGTTGCAGGCGAGCATTGCCTTGTACAAAGCGCTGGGTGGGGGCTGGGAGGTGATCTGACGGAGATGCGTCGACTGGACTGACGCCTTCGCGAGCAAGCCCGCTCCCACAATGAAATCCGGGTCAGGCCAAATACTTCGCCCGACCATGCCCACTCTGTGGGAGCGAGCCTGCTCGCGAAGAGGCCGTGTCAGTCAAAGATGTAACGGATGACCCACCGCATTCGCGAGCAAGCCCGCTCCCACAATGAAATTCGGGTCAGGCCAAAAACTTCGCCCGACCATGCCCACTCTGTGGGAGCGGGCTTGCTCGCGAAGAGGCCGTGTCAGTCAAAGATGTAATGGATGACCCACCGCTTTCGCGAGCAAGCCCGCTCCCACAATGAAATTCGGGTCAGGCCAAAACCTTCGCCCGACCATGCCCACCTGTGGGAGCGGGCTTGCTCGCGAAGAGGTCGTGTCAGTCAAAGATGTAACGGATGACCCACCGCTTTCGCGAGCAAGCCCGCTCCCGCAATGAAATTCGGGTCAGGCCAAAACCTTCGCCCCGACCATGCCCCCCTGTGGGAGCGGGCTTGCTCGCGAAGCGGCCGTGTCAGTCAAAGATGTAACGGATGACCCACCGCTTTCGCGAGCAGGCTCGCTCCCACAATGAAATTCGGGCCAGGCCAAATACTTCGCTCCGACCATGCCCACTCTGTGGGAGCGGGCTTGCTCGCGAAGAGGTCGTGTCAGGCAATGATGCACTGGATGACCCACCGCTTTCGCGAGCAAGCCCGCTCCCACAATGAAATTCGGGCCAGGCCAAATATTTCGCCCCGACCATGCCCACTCTGCGGGAGCGAGCCTGCTCGCGAAGAGGCCGTGTCAGTCAAAGATGTAACGGATGACCCACCGCATTCGCGAGCAAGCCCGCTCCCACAATGAAATTCGGGTCAGGCCAAAAACTTCGCCCGACCATGCCCCCCCCTGTGGGAGCGGGCTTGCTCGCGAAGAGGCCGTGTCAGGCAATGATGCACTGGATGACACACCGCTTTCGCGAGCAAGCCCGCTCCCACAATGAAATTCGGGTCAGGCCAAAACCTTTGCCCCGACCATGCCCACTCTGTGGGAGCGAGCCTGCTCGCGAAGAGGCCGTGTCAGTCAAAGATGTAACGGATGACCCACCGCATTCGCGAGCAAGCCCGCTCCCACAATGAAATTCGGGTCGGGCCAAATACTTCGCCCCGACCATGCCCACTCTGCGGGAGCGAGCCTGCTCGCGAAGAGGTCGTGTCAGGCAATGATGCACTGGATGACATACCGCTTTCGCGAGCAAGCCCGCTCCCACAATGAAATTCGGGTCAGGCCAAAACCCTTGCCCCGATCATGCCCCCCCTGTGGGAGCGGGCTTGCTCGCGAAGAGGCCGTGTCAGTCAAAGATGTAATGGATGACCCACCGCATTCGCGAGCAAGCCCGCTCCCACAATGAAATTCGGGTCAGGCCAAAAACTTCGCCCGACCATACCCACCCTGTGGGAGCGAGCCTGCTCGGGAAGAGGCCGTGTCAGTCAAAGATGTAATGGATGACCCACCGCTTTCGCGAGCAAGCCCGCTCCCACAATGAAATTCGGGCCAGGCCAAAACCTTCGCCCCGACCATGCCCCCCCTGTGGGAGCGGGCTTGCTCGCGAAGAGGCCGTGTCAGTCAAAGATGTAACGGATGACCCACCGCTTTCATGAGCAAGCTCGCTCCCACAATGAAATTCGGGTCAGGCCAAAAACTTCGCCCGACCATGCCCCCCTGTGGGAGCGGGCTTGCTCGCGAAGAGGCCGTGTCAGTCAAAGATGTAACGGATGACCCACCGCATTCGCGAGCAAGCCCGCTCCCACAATGAAATTCGGGCCAGGCCAAAACCTTCGCCCCGATCATGCCCCCCTGTGGGAGCGGGCTTGCTCGCGAAGAGGCCGTGTCAGGCAATGATGCACTGGATGACCCACCGCCTTCGCGAGCAGGCTCGCTCCCACAAGGGGATTGCGACCTATTCTGAGTGTGTGTGTGTTGAACCGATCTAAAGCTGTCGGCCCTTGACCTTCAGATTCCGTGCATACCACGGGCGCTGTGGGACTTTGCGGAACAGCTCGGTCATGTTGTCTTCGTCGCCGAAGGTGATGCGCAGCGCCAGTTTCATGGTTTCCGGGTCCATCTCCACCGAGCGCCCGACCTGCAGGCCGGGCACGGTGCTGCAGCCGTGGGTGTCCGGGCCGAGCCAGGGATCGGCGACTTCCACCCAGCGCCCCGGTGCAAACCACGGCACGCCGTTGACTTGCAAACGGCTCACTTCGCCCGGATGAAAACGTTCATGGGCGCGGAACCAGTCTTCCAGGCGATCATCGATCCAGCCGTGAAAGCGCCAGAACACCGGGTTCACATGGGACGAAAACGGGTCGCCGAGAAAGTCGTTTTCCGGCGCATACCATCGCGCGCCGAAATCCGCCTGATCGCGCGCCATCGGCACCGGAATGTCGTTGGACGGATCGCGCGCCACCGAAGCCCAGCGCATGTGCAGCCAGTCGTGCAGGCCCAGTTCGACTTCCGAACCGAACTGGCCAAGGGTCAATTTCGATAAGTAGCGCGGGTCACGGTACTGCGATTCCCAAACCAGAAAATTGCTCTGAAAAGTCTCCGCCGCTTTGATGTCGCTGACCCACTTGGTGTACTCGTCATCGCCCTCGGCCAGCCAGGTCGGCGGCAGCGAATTGCCGTCGTGATTGTCGAAATAGCGGGCGAAGCCCTGGCGGTCACGCTCCAGCTCAGGCTGCGGCTGCGGGAACGCCGGCCAGGAAGGCAAATCCTGCATCGAACGGGCGATGCCTAGCATGTGCCGATGCATAAAGAAAAAATCCACGCCCGAGCCATTGCGATCCTTGCTTGGCCCACGGGCGTCGCGCTCCTTGTCACGCGGCCCGGGCTGCCAGCCGATGCCGCGCAGCGCTTCGCGTTTTTTCTCCGAGAGCTTGTGCCACTTGTCGCGGGTGGCGTGCCAGAGCTGATGGAACAAACGATGTTCGGGCGCCACCAGCCAGGCCAACAGTCGCGGATTGAGACCGGTGCGTTCACGGGCCTCGGGAAAACGCCGTTTGATGGCGATGAACTGATTGTCCAGCTCGGGCCACGCCAACGGCCGGTCCAGACGCAGCACTTGCCCGGTGAACGTGGCGCTACCGGCATTGCCGAACGCCGCCCAGACCTCATCCAGTTTGACTTTGAATTCATACACCGGCGGCGCCAGCGGCGCATCGGTGCGCAGCAGGCGCCAATACATCTCGGCGCCGTTGCCCGGTGCCAGATCGCCGATCACTTGATAACGCGCAGGCCCCTCGGCACGCAGATTGGTCCCGGTGTCGAGATAACCACGCAGGCCGCGCCCACGATGGGCAATGTCGAGAAACAGCTCCAGGCCTTGCGCTGGCAAACCATCAAGCCCCGCTGCCGCACCGGTAAAGCGAATGTCCCAGACCCCACGCAAATTGTCCGCCAGCTGCTGCCCGGCGGTGTCCGCCAGATCGACCGTGGCTTCGCCCGGGGTGATCGGAAACTCCTCGCGGGTCAGTTCACGATGTGCATAAAAAGCGGCAGGCAGCGCGGCGCCCGTAAGTGCCATGCCCGCCATGAACCAGCGTCGAGAGATCGTCATTGCCCTACCTGTGTCAGCCATGAAGCAGGCTTTATCCAAGCTAGAACGTTTGCTCGGCGGGGAAATTTACGCTGCCGGCAAAACATCACGACGGTGCCGCCGAGCATTTGTAACGCGCGCCTAAATTAGCCCTGCAGCCACTCGTTCTTCCCAGATAGCAAAGGCCCCTGCGCCTGTACCTCGACGGCGAACTGAATGAGATGGCAATGACAAAACCGCGTTGGAAAAAGGCTCTATTCATCGGCCTGCCGCTGGCCCTGGCGATCAGTGCCGGCGCAGGATTTCTGGCCTGGGATTACCTGAACAACCCCGGCTACCCGGTGAAAGTGATGAAACAGGCGACCGAGTTGCAGGATCGCCTGCTGTCGTTCGACAGCCACATCACCGTGCCGCTGAGTTTCGGCAGCCACGATCACGAAGCCGACAAGGATGGCTCGGGCCAGTTCGACCTGGTCAAGGCCAATCGCGGGCGCCTGTCCGGTGCGGCGCTGACGGTGTTCGGCTGGCCGGAAATGTGGAACGGCCCGAACGCCCCGCACCGTCCGACCGAGGGCTTTGTCGAAGAGGCGCGCAACCAGCAGGAAGTGCGCTACAAGATCATCTCCGGGATCGTCCGCGACTTCCCCAATCAGGCCGGCATCGCCTACACGCCGGATGATTTCCGCCGACTGCACGGCGAAGGCAAGTTTGCGATTTTCATCAGCATGCTCAACGCCTACCCGCTGGGCAATGATCTGAGCAAACTCGACCTGTGGGCCGGGCGCGGCATGCGCATGTTCGGCTTCAGTTACATCGGCAACAACAGCTGGGCCGACTCGTCGCGGCCGCTGCCGTTTTTCAACGACTCGCCCGACGCCCTCGACGGGCTTTCGGAAATCGGCAAACAAGCGGTGCAACGTTTGAACGATCTGGGCGTGATCATCGATGTTTCGCAGATGTCGACCAAGGCCCTCGAGCAAGTCGCCGAACTGAGCCGTACACCGCTGGTGGCCTCGCACTCGGCGCCAAGGGCGGCAGTGGATATTCCGCGCAACCTCAGCGACAAAGAGCTGCAACTGATCAAGAACAGTGGCGGCGTGGTGCAGGTCGTCGCCTTCTCGCAGTACCTGAAACCGTTGACCCAGGTCACGCAGGACAAACTCAATGCGCTGCGTGCGCGCTTCGATCTGCCGCCACTGCCTAATTTGGCCATGGCGCTGATGCCGGGCGATCCGATCATCACCGCCTGGTCGGAGCAGAAGCTCGGCCAGTACGCCAGCGGCCTCTACGCGATCCTCGAAGAGGAACCGAAAGCCACCCTCAAGGACTTCGGCGACGCCATCGATTACACGGTACGCAAGATCGGTATCGACCACGTCGGCATTGCTTCTGACTTCAACGATGGCGGCGGCATCAAGGGCTGGGAAAACGTCGGCGAAATCCGCAACGTCACCGCCGAACTGCTGCAGCGCGGCTACTCCGAAGCGGACATCGCCAAGCTCTGGGGCGGCAACTTCATGCGCGTCTGGGATCAGGTGCAGAAAGCCGCGAAACCGGCACTGGCGTCGCGCCAGGAGGTGGCCCGGCCATGACTGATCGTCGCACTTTTCTGAAACACGCCGGCCTGCTCGCCGCCGCCCTGCCCCTGGGCGCCAGCCTGACTGCACCGGCGGCCATCGCTGCCGCGCAGAATGCCTCGCGGGACAAATGGGCGCAGTTGCGTCAGTTGTTCGATCAGGATCCCCAAGCCATCCACTTCGCCAATTTCCTCGTCACCTCACACCCCAAACCGGTGCGCGAAGCCATCGAACGCCATCGCGCGGCGCTGGATCTGAATCCGGGTCTGGCGATGGATTGGGATCTGGGCGTCACCGAGAAGCGTGAAGAAAACGCGCGCCAGTGGGCCGGCCAGTACCTGCAAGCCAAACCGGCGCAGATCGCCCTGACCGGCAGCACCACCGAAGGCCTGGCGATGATCTACGGCAGTGTGCAGGTGCGCGCGGATCAGGAGATCCTCACCACGGTTCACGAGCATTACTCGACGCGCAACATTCTCGATTTCCGCAGCCGGCGTGACGGCACGCGCGTGCGCAAACTCACCCTGTTCGAAACCCCGCAAAGCATTTCTCTGGATCAGGTGCTCGACACGATCAACCGTAATATCCGCCCCGAGACCCGCGTGCTGGGCATGACCTGGGTGCATTCCGGCAGCGGCGTGAAACTGCCGATCAGCGAGATTTCGCGGCTGGTCGATGAGCACAACCGCCAGCGCGACGACCAGGATCGGCTGATTTACGTGGTCGATGGCGTGCACGGTTTCGGCGTCGACGACCTGAGTTTCCCGCAGATGAACTGCGACTTTTTCATCGCCGGCACCCACAAGTGGATGTTCGGCCCGCGTGGCACCGGCATCGTCTGCAGCCGCACGGAAGAACTGAAATACGTCAGCCCCAGCGTGCCGACCTTCTCCGAGGCCACGGCTTTCTCGACCATCATGACCCCGGGCGGCTACCACGCCTTCGAGCATCGCTGGGCGCTGGACGAAGCCTTTAAGTTGCACCTGCAACTGGGCAAGGCCGAGGTGCAGACACGCATTCATCAGCTCAACAGCTACCTAAAGGAGCGCTTGCAGGAGCACCGCAACATCGAATTGGTGACCCCGCTCGACTCGCAGTTCTCCGCCGGTTTCACCTTCTTCCGGATCAAGGGCCAGGACAGTGACGAAGTTGCCGCTTATCTGATGCAAAACCGGGTGATCTGCGACGCGGTCAGCCGCGATGTCGGGCCGGTGATTCGCACCGCGCCGGGCTTGCTCAACAGCGAAGCCGAAGTGGATCGCTTCATGGACATCCTCGGCAAAAAGCTGCGCGCCTGACCCTCGACTGCCGTTTTCCTTTCAAAGAGACGACCCATGAAAAAGCCTCACGCGTCACACCTCTCCAAAGCCCTGCCCGCACTGGCGCTGAGCGCCCTCTGCGTCGCACTGACTCCCGGCAACGCGCTGGCAGCGACCGCGCCCGCTGCTGGCAAAGTGTTCAAGGACTGCAAGGACTGCCCGGAAATGGTCGTGCTGCCGACCGGCAGCTACACCATGGGCACGCCGGATGATGAAGTCGGCCGTCAACCCGACGAAGGCCCGCTGCACACCGTGACTTTCAGCAAACCGTTGGCCATCAGCCGCTCGCAGGTGCTGGTGGGCGAATGGGACGCCTATGTGCGCGAGACCGGCAACAAGCCCTACGACTTCGATGATCGCCCCGGCCGCCGCTGCACCGCCGGCAAGCCGGAATTCAAACAGACGCCCCGCGACCCGGCCGTGTGCATGAACGTCGCCGAAGCCCAGGGCTACATCGACTGGTTGTCGAAAAAGACCGGCCACGCCTATCGCCTGCAAAGCGAATCGATCCGCGAATACGCCGCCCGTGGTGGCAGCGCCGGGCCTTTCCCCTTTCCGTTCGATGAGGGCAAGGATTACCAGATCTCCAGGCACGCCAACACCTACGGCGCGGCCGACGGCTACAACTTCACCTCGCCCGCCGGTTCCTTCCCGGCCAACGCGTTTGGCGTGTTCGACGCCCACGGCAACGTCTACGAATGGACCGCCGATTGCTATCACCCGGACTACTCCGGCGTGCCCGCCGACGGTCGCCCATGGACCCAGGAAAACTGCGAACGCCAAGTCATGCGCGGCAACGATTGGGGCGAGGCGCCGATCTTCTCGCGCTCGGGCAACCGCAACAGCAGCTGGCCGACCAGCAAGGGCGACTGGCTGGGCTTTCGCGTAGTGCGCGACCTCTGACACTGCCCTCGACGAGCGCAGCCACGCCTGCGCTCGGTTAAAGAAACTCCGCGACCATTCGTTTTCCTTAAGTACCGGCACTCCCTCCGCATCGAAGCAGGAATCCTCCATGACCAAGCCTACGCGTGGGGCGATCAACGAATTGTTCGCCCTGCTCAAGCCCTTCCGCCTGATCGTCTCGGCGTCCATCGTGCTCGGCATGCTCGGCGGCCTGAGCGTCACCGTGCTGCTGGCGACCATCAACAACGCCCTGCATTCCGATGACGGCCTGACCCGCACGGTGGTGATGATTTTCGCCGGCCTCTGTGCCCTGGCCCTGCTGACCACGATCCTGTCGGACATCGGCACCAACTATGTCGGCCAGCACATCATCGCCAAACTGCGCAAAGAGCTGGGGGAGAAAGTCCTGTCGGCGCCGATCGACCAGATCGAACGCTATCGCAGCCATCGCCTGATTCCGGTGCTGACCCACGACGTCGACACCATCAGCGACTTCGCCTTCGCCTTCGCGCCGCTGGCGATCTCGATGACCGTGACCCTTGGCTGTCTCGGCTATCTGGCCATGCTGTCGTGGCCGATGTTCCTGATGATGCTGGTCGCCATCGCCATCGGCACCACCATCCAGGCGATTGCGCGGGCCAAGGGCATGCGCGGTTTCTACGCCGCCCGCGACTCCGAGGACGAACTGCAAAAGCATTACAACGCTATCGCCGAAGGCGCGAAGGAACTGCGCATCCACCGCCCGCGCCGTCAGCGCATGTTCGTCGCCGGCATTCAGAAAACCGCTGAGAAAATCTGCGACACCCAGATCAGATCGATCAACACTTTCGTCATCGCCAAGTCGTTTGGCTCTATGCTGTTTTTCGTGGTCATCGGCATGGCCCTGGCCCTGCAATCGCTGTGGCCGAGTGCCGACAAAGCGGTGATGAGCGGTTTCGTTCTGGTGCTGCTGTACATGAAGGGGCCGCTGGAGCACTTGATCAGTACCCTACCGATCATCAGCCGCGCGCAGATTGCCTTTCGCCGCATCGCCGAGCTGAGTGAACAGTTCTCCTCGCCGGAACCGCACCTGTTGCTGCAGGATCAGGGCAGCAAGCCGGCCGCCGTCAACAGCCTGGAACTGCGCAACGTGCGCTACGCCTTCCCGCCCGTGGAAGGCAGCGAGCCGTTCCGCCTCGGCCCGGTGAACCTGCGCATCGAACAGGGCGACATCGTGTTCATCGTCGGTGAGAACGGCTGCGGCAAAACCACGCTGATCAAATTGCTGCTGGGCCTGTACGCGCCGACCGAGGGCGAAATCCGCGTCAACGACAAGCCGATCACTGCGGTCAGCCGCGACGATTACCGCCAGAACTTCACTACGATCTTCGCCGACTACTACCTGTTCGACGACTTGATTCAGGGCGATCGTGAGGTACCGCAGGATGCCACCCGCTACCTCGAACGTCTGGAGATCGCGCACAAGGTCAGCGTGCGCGACGGCGCGTTCAGCACCACCGACCTGTCCACCGGCCAGCGCAAACGCCTGGCACTGGTCAACGCCTGGCTCGAAGAGCGGCCGGTGCTGGTGTTTGATGAATGGGCGGCGGATCAGGACCCGACCTTCCGGCGGATCTTCTATACCGAGCTGCTGCCCGACCTCAAGCGTCTGGGCAAAACCATCATCGTGATTTCCCACGACGACCGTTACTTCGACGTTGCCGATCAGCTAGTGCGCATGGAGGCCGGCAAGGTCCACAGCGAACTGCAACCGGCCTGATCTGAAGAAGCCGCGACCGGGCCGGAAAAAAACTTTTCCGGTTTGCCGCGGCTTCCTCGTCTTAATGAGATGAATAAGAACCATTAACAACTATACCTGCCAAGGTCTTAACCTCATGTCCGCATCCCGTTTCATGCTTCGCCCTCTGACTCGAGCCCTGCTGATGCACGGCGCGACCCGCACACGCCTGGCCGGTAGCGGCCTGGGTCTGGCACTGAGCCTCGCGGTAGCGCCGTATGTCCAGGCCCAGGAATGGACCCTGAACATTCCTGCCCAACCGCTGGCCCAGGCCCTGCAGACCCTCGGTCAGCAGACCAGCCTGCAAATCGTTTACAGCCCGGAGAGCCTGCAAGGCCTGCGCTCCAGCGCCCTCAACGGCCGCTATCAGGACGACGAGTCGCTCAAGGCGATGCTCAGCGGCACCGGCATTCGCTATCAGCGTGACGGCAACACCGTCACCGTGCTCGGCCCGGCCACCAGCGGCAGTGCGATGGAACTGGCCCCGACCAACGTCAACGCCAACCGCCTCGGCGCCACCACCGAAGGCAGCAACTCCTACACCACCGGCGGCGTGACCATCGGCAAGGGCGTGCATTCGCTGAAGGAAACGCCGCAGTCGGTCACGGTGATGACCCGCAAGATGCTCGATGACCAGAACCTCAACACCATCGAACAGGTGATGGAGAAGACCCCGGGCATCACCGTCTACGACTCGCCCATGGGCGGCAAGTATTTCTACTCGCGCGGTTTCCGCATGAGCGGCCAGTACCAGTACGACGGCGTGCCGCTGGACATCGGCAGCAGCTACGTGCAGGCGGACAGTTTCAACAGTGACATGGCCATTTACGACCGCGTGGAAATCCTCCGCGGCGCGGCCGGCATGATGAAGGGCGCGGGCGGCACCGCCGGCGGCGTCAACTTCGTGCGCAAGCGCGGCCAGGACACCTCGCACACGCAGCTGTCGCTGTCGGCCGGGACCTGGGACAACTACCGCGGCCAGGTCGACACCGGCGGCCCGCTGAACGACGCCGGCACCGTCCGTGGCCGCGCCGTGGTGACCCAGCAGACCCGGCAGTATTTCTACGATGTGGCTGAACGCCGCGATCAGATCTACTACGGCGCCCTGGACTTCGACCTCAGCCCCGACACCACCCTCGGTCTCGGCATGGCCTATGAAGACGTCGATGCCACCCCGTGCTGGGGCGGCCTGCCGCGCTACGCCGACGGCTCCGACCTGCACCTGAAACGCTCCACTTGCCTGAACACCTCGTGGAACAACCAGCGCAGCAAACGCGCCACCTACTTCGCCGACGTCAAACACCAGTTCAACGATGACTGGTCGCTGAAAGTCGCCGGTGTGTACTCGCGCAACACCCAGGACATGGAATATTCCTTCCCGAGCGGCACCGTGCCGTTGGGCGCCACCGCGACCAACACGCTGATGCTCGGCAGTACCTATGATTACGACCAGCGCGACTACGGTTTCGATGCTTACGTCGACGGCAAATTCGCCGCCTTCGGCCAGCAGCACGAACTGATCGTCGGCGCCAACGCCAGCCGTTCGCACAAGGACGACTTCTACGCGGTGGCGGCATTGCCACAGCGTCAGAACGTGTTCAACCCGAACCACAACATCCCGCAGCCAGATGAAAGCTACTACCTGGCCAACGCCTCCCGTGGCGGCCCGGTGGACATGCACATCAAGCAATACGGCGCTTACTCGATCGCCCGCCTGAAACTCGCCGACCCGATGACCCTGGTACTCGGCAGCCGGGTCAGCTGGTACAAATCCGACACCGACTCGGTGCAGTACTTCCGCGGCGAAGGCACCGAGGTCAACACCCAGTCCACCGAATCCGGCCAGGTCACGCCGTTTGCCGGCCTGCTCTACGACCTCAACGACAACCTGACCGCCTACGCCAGCTACACCGATATCTTCACCCCGCAAGGCTCGTACAAAACCATCGACGGCAGCACGCTCAAGCCGCTGATTGGCCAGAGCTACGAGCTGGGGATCAAGGGTGAGTGGTACGACGGTCGTCTGAACACCACGTTCAACCTGTTCCGCACCATCCAGAAAGACGCGGCCCAGGATGACCTGCGGTGCGAAGACAGTTCCTGCCAGATCAACTCGGGCAAGGTCCGCGCCCAGGGCTTTGAAGCTGAAGTCAGCGGTGAAGTGATCGACCGCCTGCAATTGCTCGCCGGTTATACCTACACCCAGACCAAAGTGTTGGAAGATGCCGACGCCACTCAGGATGGCGCGGTGTACAACTCCTACGTGCCGCGTCACCTGTTGCGCGTGTGGGGTGATTACGCCCTGAGCGGACCGCTGGACCGTGTGACCATTGGTGCGGGTGTCAATGCACAGACGGGCACCTACCGCGTTTCGCCTCTGGGCGGGGACAATGTCGACGGCGCGGGTTATGCGGTCTGGAACGGTCGCATTGGTTATCGGATCGATGACACCTGGTCGGTGGCGTTGAACGGCAACAACCTGTTCGACAAGCGTTATTACGCGACCATTGGGACCGAGGGGTTCGGTAACTTCTATGGTGAACCGCGGAATTTTGTGATGTCGGTGAAGGCTGATTTCTGATTTTTTGATTTGAGCTGTGAGAGAGCCCCGCATTGTGAGATGTGGGGTTTTTTTTGTTTTTTGGGGATTGGGAGCTTATCCGTTGCTGCGGGTGTTGCCGCTGGCGGTTTCGCTCTTACAGCGAGTCACCTTTTTCAAACGCCAAAAAGGTAACCCAAAAGGCTTTGCCCCGGCGTACGGCCCGCTCGCTAAAGCTCGGGGTACCTTCGTTACGGGACCGATCCGGGCGCAGCGGCTACGGTTTGCTTCGCTGCACCTCCTTCCGCTGTGTACGACTGCGTCGTACGGTCGCTGCGCTCCCTCCCCCGGATCGATCCCGTAACGAAGCCTGCCGAAGGGGCAAAAGATCAAAAGCCGGATCAAAAGCCAAAGCAAAAGCCAGATCAAAAGATCGCAGCCTTCGGCGGCTCCTACAGTTGGATCAGGTGCGGGCATAGAGAAATCGGTCGGCTGTCATGCCGCCTTCGCGAGCAGGCTCGCTCCCACAAAAGCAAAAGCAAGGCAGCGCAGCTGCCCGCGGCGAAGCCGCACCACTCAACAATGAGCGCAAGCTCGAGTGCTCTTGATCTTGATCCACCGGCGACATCGGAAGGCTGAGTGGAGGGATTGATCCGGGCGTGGGAGCGCAGCGACCGTTCGACGAAGTCGAACACAGCGGAAGGAGGTGCAGCGAAGCAAACCGGAGCCGCTGCGCCCGGATCGATCCCGTAGCGAAGGAACCCGAGCCTGCGAGGGCCGAACGCAGGAGCTAGCGTTTTTTGCTTACTTTTTTTGGCGCCGGTGCGTGTCAACGTATCTGTCGCTTCACGGCTGTTTTAGGAGTCTATTACGCCCTTGTTTCAGGGCGCTCTGGATTCAGGTAAACAGCGTTTGCGAGTTTCCAATTACTTACTTCGCCGCTCCAACGGCTAGGGTTAGTTGCTTTGGCTGCCTTGTAAAGATTCTCCCGTGCCTGCAGTAACGCAGGTGCCTTGCCTTCGTGACGCTCATTGGGCGTCACGTATTTCAAGGCGCTATGACGATGCTCGTCGTTGTACCACTCAACGAATTTCTGCACCCAGAGTCGTGCTTCCGTGAGGTTGTCGAAGGGCCGCTCGGGCCACAGCGGGCAATACTTAGCCGTACGAAAAAGCGCTTCGGCATAGGCGTTGTCATTGCTTACTCGGGGTCGGCTGAACGACGGTTCGACGCCCAATGCAATCATGCTTTCTCGAAGAAGCGAGCCTCTCATTACGTGACCGTTGTCCGAGTGCAGTACCAGCGGACGACCCGCCGTACGCTCTCGTAAGCATCCTTTTTCAAGCAGTACGCATGCATGTTCTGCGCGTTCGGATTCGTGTACTTCGTTGGTCACTAATTTGCGGCTATAGATGTCTTTGACCATGTACCAGTAGTAAAAGCGACCTTTAACGGTGGTGGGTAACCACGTGATATCCCAACACCAAACTCGATTTGGGGCATCAGCACAATGTGTGGTCAAAGCTCGGCGCTTCGGAGCTTTGGCTCGGCCTCGACGGCTATTCTGATTTGCCTCTTTCAGCACCCGATAGAATGTTGATTCCGATGCCAGATAGATACCTTCGTCAGCTAACTTCGGGACAATCTGGTGCGGTGTCAGACTCGCGTAGCCAGGTTGATTAGCAGCATCCAAAACAGCCTGACGCTCTGCGACGCTGAGTTTGTTGGACGGTGCTTCGCGCTTGATGATCTGGCGCTTGTCGGCTTCGCAGTGTCGCCAACGCTGAACCGTCCGCAAACACAGCCCGATCTCTTTGCATGCACGAAACCGACGAGCACCACTTGCTACTGCCTCAGCGATCAGGCCCAAAGCCTGCACACGATCAGGGGCGCTGATCAGCCTTCCTTGTCCTTGCCCCAGATCGCATTGGCTTTTTTTCTGAGTTCCAGTAAAGCGACCGCCTCCTTGCAATCAGCATCGGATCGAAGCAGTTGTCGCTCCAGCTCCTTTATCCGTATTTGCTCGGTGGTCGGTTTTTTGTTGGGCTGAGGCTCCATCGCAGTGTTGGCATTCTGGCAAGCTTGGCGCCATTGCTGAATCTGCTCAGGATAAATGCCCTTGATTCGGCAATATTGTGAAAGCTCTACCTCGCTCAACGGCGCGGTTTCCAGAACGGCGTTGAATTTGTCGGCGCTGGACCACTGATTGCTGGTTTTATTATTCCCAGGAACAATCAATCCTTTATCTCTAGCCATTTGCCTCCAGTTTCGCAGTGACTGTGGGGTGACGCCGATTGCAACGGCGAGCTCTGCTACGGAACGGTTTAAGGGCGGCATCATTTGAAGAACAGCCCAGTCTCTGAAGTCATCGTCAAAACGCTTCGGCATTGCTAGACACCTTCGCCCCCATGAATGGTTGAGTCAATCAACAGAGGTGACAGGTAGGCTGACACGGGGGGGCGCTTGTAAAAAAGTAAGTCGCCGTCAGGCGAAACCGCCAGCAGCCGCTACCAAAGCAACGGATATTCACCCAACCTCAAAAGCCCGCGCAAGCGCCCCACCCATCCGCAAATAAACCTCCAGAACCCCAGGCACCACCGCCCCCAACCGCAACAAATCATGAGTCAACCCGGCACAAACCTCGACCTCGACCTCAACCCCCTGCCCACGCAGCCTGTCGACATAAGCCTGCCCCTCATCCAGCAACGGATCAAACCCGGCCAATACCGCAATGGCCGGCGCCACCCCACGCAAATCCTCCGCCAGCAATGGCGAAAAACGCCAATCGAGATAATCCTCCGGCCCACGCGCATAGTGCTGATAAAACCACTCCAGCGTGTCGTTCTCGAGCAAATACCCCTCGCCAAACAACAGCCGAGAATCATGCACCCGCGAAGCATCCGTCACCGGATAACACAACAACTGCGCCTTCGGCGCGATAGCCATCGTGTGCGGTTGCCGCACCGCCTGAATGGCCAACACCGTCGCCAACGTCGCGCCTGCGCTGTCGCCGCCAAACGCAACGCGCGAACCATCCAGGCCGAGACTCGCAGCCTGTTCCGCCAGCCAGGCTACAGCGTCCTCGCCATCCTCCAGCGCCGTCGGAAAGCGATGCTCCGGCGCCAGCCGATAACCGACCGAGAGCACCGCACACGGCGTGCGCTGGCAAAACTCGCGGCAGACGCCGTCGTGGGAATCCAGACTGCCAACGACAAATCCGCCACCGTGGAAATACACCAGCACCGGCAGCGGCGATTCAACGCCGTTGGGCCGATACAAACGTAACGCCAGCGCCGCGCCATCCCGGGCCAGTGTCTCAATCTCGCTGACTTCAAGATCCTGCGGCGCCGGCCAGCGCAGTTGCGCGGTGGTCTGTTCGAATATGGCGCGGGCCTCGCTCGGGCTCAGCTGGTGCATGGCTGGCAGGCCGGCGTCCTGGCTGTCTTGCGCGAGGTCGAGGAAAGCTTCCAGATCAGGGTGTAACGACATCGATAAAAATCCTTGTATCCGCAATAGGACGGGCGCGCCTGAGTAGCGCCCGCGCAAAAGACCGGGCGATCAACCCACCCGTGCCATGCAATGCTCGATCAACGCTTCAAGCTCACGCTGGTAATCGCTCATCAGCGCATCCATGGTGCCGGCGCGGTAACGCTGACTGCTGTAAATGCAGCGCAACGCCAGTTGCCCGTCATAGACCTGGCCGACGATTTCCAGCCAGTTGCCCAGGTTCGCCTTGAGGCTGTAGTTGTCGCCGGTCTCTTCCAGTGCCGGCACCAGCAACGCCTGTTCATCGAAGCTCTGGTCGAACTGCCCGAGGTAGTTGAAGGTAACCCGTGCCTGCGGCAATCCGGCCAGTTGCGCCGAGATTTCCGGCCCGGCCAGATGACGCAACACGCCGTAGCCGATGCCCTTCTGCGGTACGCCCGCCAGTTGCGCCTGCACATCGATGATCGACTGGCCGATGTCGTCGCCGTCCGGGCGCAAACGCACCGGGAACATGCTGGTGAACCAGCCGAGGCTGCGGCTCAGGTCGATCGATTCGAAGAGGTCTTCGCGACCGTGCCCTTCAAGCAGGATCAGCGCCGACGGTTGCTGGCTCCAGCGGCACAGGGCACGGCTGAGCGCTGACAACAGCAAGTCGTTGATCTGCGTGCCGTACACCGCCGGGGCCTGTTTGAGCAGTTGTTCGGTGTGCTCGCGGGACAGTTTGAGCCGTGCCTGCGCCTGTTGCCGCACAAGGTTCTTGCCGCGCGGGTTGTCGCACGGCAGATCAACGCCCGGTTGATCCAGTTGCTCCAGCCAATAGTTCAATTCCTGATCGGCAATCACCGGCGCCTGCGCCTGCAATGCCTCGGCAAACGAACGGTAACTGCTGGTGCGAATCGGCAGTTGCGGCGCCAGCCCCTGCACGCACGCCTCATAAGCGACTTTCAGGTCGTCGAGCAGAATTCGCCACGACACGGTGTCGACCACCAGGTGATGAATCACCACCAGCAACCGCACCTGACCATCCGGCAAGGCCACATGCATGACCCGCCAGACCGGTCCGTCATCGAGTCTGAGGCTGCGCTGCGCGAGGTTGGCCAAGGCTTCGACCTCTTCGCTGCTTTGCGCTTCACGGCGCCACAGCACAGCCTCGTCGGAGGCGCTGGTGCTGTAGCGCTGCAACCAGCGTCCGCCGTCGTTGGAAAAACGCAGACGCAACGAATCGTGATGCTGTTCGATCAAGCCCAGCGCCTGTTCCAGTGCATCGAGATCCAGCGGCTGACGTGCGCTGAGCAGCAACGACTGGTTGTAGTGATGCGCCTCGGCCATGCCTTCGGCGAAGAACCACTCCTGGATCGGCAGCAGATTGAACGCGCCCTCTGCGGCAACCTGAGTCAGGTCCGGCAGCGCTTGCCCAGTGCCCTCCTTCGCGACTTGCTGCTCGAGAATGCCGGCGATGGTTTGATAGCGCATCAGATCGCGCAGCTTCAGCTCCATCTGCAGGGTCGGATGGTTTCTCACCCGCGAGATCACTTGCAGGCTGAGGATCGAATCGCCGCCCAGTTCGAAGAAGTTATCGCTGATACCGACCTGCCCGACCTGCAACACCTGCGCCCAGATTTCCGCCAGCAGGCGTTCCTGCTCGGTGCGCGGGGCAACATATTCGTCGCTTTTGAACTCCGGCTCCGGCAGTGCCTTGCGATCGAGTTTGCCGTTGGGCGTAACCGGGAACGCGCTGAGGCAGACGATCTGCGCCGGCACCATGTATTCCGGCAGCGAAGCACGCAGCCCGGCCTTGAGTTCATCGCCGATATCATCACCCGTGGCGGTGACCACATAACCGATCAGTTGCTTGCCGGAGGCATTGTCGCGGGCAATCACCAGCGCATCGCTGACTGCCGGCAACTGACGCAGGCTGGCCTCGACTTCGCCCAGCTCGATGCGGAAGCCGCGCACCTTGACCTGATGGTCGATGCGCCCGACGTAATCGACCACGCCGTCCGGGCGGCGGCGCACCAGATCGCCGCTGCGGTACAGGCGCTCGCCGGCCGCAAACGGGTTGGGCACGAAGCGTTCGCCAGTCAGGTCGGGGCGCCCGTAATAACCGCGAGCGACGCCGTAACCGCCGATGTACAACTCACCGGCAAAACCCGGCGGCAGCGGATTCAGATCGTCGTCGAGCACGTACAGCGAGCGCGCACCGACCGCGCGGCCGATCGGCGCATACGCCGCTTCGCAGTGCTCGCTGATGGCGACTTTCCAGAGCATCGGCGTGACCACGGTTTCGGTCGGGCCATAACCGTTGGTGAAGTACTGCGGACGCAACGCGGCTTTGACCTGTTCGAAGGTCTGCTCCGGCACCGCATCGCCACCGAAGCAATAGATGCGCACCGGCGGCGGTGCAATGCCACTGGCGGCCGCGTACTCGGCCAGTTGTTTGAGATAGGCCGGCGGGAAGCAAGCGATGGTCACGCCGTAATCGTGCAAGGCCTGATAGGTCTGCTCCGGGGTCCACAGGCATCCGTCGCGAATCACCAGACGACCGCCGCTGTACAAGGTACTCAGCCAGCGTTCGTGAGCGCCGTCGAAAGCGAACGACATGAAGTGCAGCTCGCAACTGCTGGCGTCCATTTCGTACAGTTCGGCGATGGCCTGGCAATGCATGCTCAGCGGGCCTTGAGTAACGGCCACGCCTTTCGGCCGTCCGGTGGAACCGGAGGTGTAAACCAGATAGGCCAGGCTCTGCTCGTAAACATCGCAGACCGGGGCGGCATCGCTGTAAAGACTGCGATCGAGTTGATCGATTTCCAGACGCCGCACGCCTTGTGGTGCAGGCAACGTCGCGCGCAGGCTGGTTTGCGTCAGCAGCAGGGCCATGCGCGAATCTTCGATCATGTACGCCAAGCGCTCGGGCGGATAATCGATGTCCAGCGGCACGTACGCCGCACCGCTCTTGAGCACGGCGAGGAAACTCACCAGCATTTCCAGCGAGCGCGGCAACGCCACGCCGATCACCACTTCCGGCCCAGCGCCATGGGCGATCAGGCACTGCGCAAGTCGATTGGCCTGCCGCTCCAGCTCTGCGTAGGTCAGGCTTTCGCCGGCGCATTGCACCGCGATCGCGTCGGGCTGCTGTTGCGCATGACGACCGATCAACTCCGGCAACAGGCGAGGCTCATGGCGGTGCGCCGGCTCGGCGCTCCAGGCCTGCGCCGCTTGCCATTGTTCGGCGGACAGACGCTGCAAGTTGCCCAGTCGCTCATAAGGCGCGGCCATCATCGCCGCGAGGGTGTTTTCCAGGGTCAGGCGAATGCCTTCTACCGCCTCGGCGCTGAAGTGACTGCGCAGGTACAGGTACTCGATCGACAACTCGTCGCCGAGCATCACCGCAAGGTCCATCGGCACGTTGGTCACGCCGTGGCCGATGGATTTGCCGAAGGTCAGCTCGGTGTCGGTTTCTTCCTGCAAGCGCTCGTCGATCGGGAAGTTCTCGAATACCACGATGCTGTCGAACAGCGCCTGACCACCAAGGTTCGACCAGCGCTGCACATCGGCCAGCGGTGCCTGGGAGTAATCGCGAATGTCCAGGTTGTAGGCCTGCACTTGCCCCAGCCAGTCGGCCAGACGCTGATCGGCCTGTGGGGTCTGAATGATCGGCAAAGTGTTGATGAACAGGCCGAGCATGTTGCCGACATTCGGCAGGCTTTCCGGACGCCCCGACACGGTGGCGCCGAACGTCACCGTCTGCTGGCCGGTATAACGCTGCAACAGCAGCAGCCACGCGCCCTGAATCAGCGTGTTGGGGGTGATGCGCAGGTCGCGGCAGAACTCCAGCAGACGCGCGGTTTGCGCTTTGTCCCAGTTCGAATAGAGCGCATCGTGACCCGTAACGTCGGCACTGTGACGCGGGTGCATCGCCTGACTCAGCGCGGTCGGTTCGTTGACCACCGCCAGACGCGCCTTCCAGAACAGCTCTTGCGCATCCTGATCCTGCGCCTGCAACCAGGCGATGAAGTCGCGATAACGGCCATTTTCGCCAGTCACCTCGCCCGTGGAGTAGTACTGCAAAACCTCGCCGAACAGCCGCGAACTGCTCCAGCCGTCCATCAGAATGTGGTGGCTGGTCCAGATCATCTGGTACTGCTCGGCGCCCAGATGCAGCAGGGTCACCCGCTGCAAACGCACTTCGGCCAAGTCGAAGCCCAATGCGCGGTCGGCGCTGGCGAACTCGGCAATCGCCGCCTCGCTGCAGTCCTGCCCACGCCAATCGAGCACCTGCATCTGCAACGGCGCATGGCGATGCACCACCTGCAGCGGTTTGGCCAGACCGTCCTGCCAATGGAAACTGGTGCGCAGGATCGCCTGACGCACAATGATGAATTCCCAGGCCTGGCGGAAACGCTCCACATCGAGGCCCTTGATCGGCAGGCTGACCTGTTGCACATAAAGGCTGCTGCCGTTATCCGACAGGGTGTGGAAGAGCATGCCCTCCTGCATCGGCGACAGCGGATAGACGTCTTCGATCAGCTCCGCCGGCACCGGCAACGCATCGAGCTGCGCCTGATCCAGTTGCGCCAACGGGTAGTCGCCGGCGCTGGCGGATTGTGCGTCTTCCAGCGAAACCACTGCGGCCAGTTTCTGCACCGTCTGCTGCTGGAACAGGTCTTTGGGCGTGAAGCAAATGCCCTGCTGCCGCGCGCGGCTGACCAATTGAATCGAGATGATCGAATCACCGCCGAGGGCGAAGAAATTGTCGGTCACGCCGACCTGCTCGATCTTCAGAATGTCCTGCCAGACCTCGGCCAACTGCTGCTCCAGCGGCGTCGACGGCGCGACGTAATCGCGTTGTGCCTGGCTGGCATCCGGTGCCGGCAAAGCCTTGCGATCAAGTTTGCCGTTGGGTGTCAGCGGCAATTGTTCGAGGAACAGCCACTGCGCCGGCACCATGTAATCCGGCAGATGCGCCTTGAGCGCGGCTTGCAACTCAGCACTCAGCGAGTCCAGTTGCGCCAGGCTTTGATCGGCCTCGGCCGGCACCACATAAGCCAGCAGTTGCTGGCCGCCAACGCCATCCACCGCCAGCACCACGCCTTCGCGCACGCTGGCCTGGGCCAGCAGACGCGCTTCGATTTCGCCGAGCTCGATACGGAAGCCGCGCACCTTGACCTGATGGTCGATGCGGCCGACGTATTCAATACGGCCGTCGTCCATGAAACGCGTCAGGTCGCCGGTGCGGTACATGCGCTCGCCATTGTTCGCCAACGGATTCGGCACGAAACGTTCGGCGGTCAGGCCCGGGCGCAACAGATAGCCACGGGTGATGCCCTCGCCGGCCAGATACAGCTCCGCTGCAATGCCGACTGGGGCTGCCAGCAATTGCTCGTCGAGCAGGTACGCGGTGGTGTTGCGCAATGGCCGGCCAATATTGGCCTGGCCGCCGAGTTCGCGGCGGGTCCAGGTCGAATACGTGGTGTCTTCGGAAGGCCCGTACAGATCGTAAACGTGGGCGACCGAAGTCTCGCGGTACAAGGTGTCGACCAGCGCCTGCTTGAGCGGCTCGCCGGCCAGATTGATGATGCGCACGCCCGGCGGGATCTGGCCGATGCGTTGCAATGCGGCAATCGCCGACGGCACGGTGTTGATCAGGCGCACCTGATCACGCTCGGGCAAGTCCGGCAGCTCCAGAGCATTGCGCGCCATGACCATGGACCCGCCGCGCGCCAGGGTGACGAAAATCTCCCACACCGACAGGTCGAAGCACACCGACGTCGAGGCCAGCACGCCTTGCAGATCGTCCTCGCTGTAGACCTCGGCGGACCAATGAATCAGCGCCTGCACGTTGCGATGGGCGATGGCCACACCTTTTGGTTTGCCGGTGGAACCGGACGTGTAAATCACGTAGGCGAGACTGCTCGAGTCAGCGCGCGCCGGCAGGTTGTCCGGTGCCTGCGCGGCGAATGCCTCGCCGCCGGCCTCGACCAGCACCACTTGCGCTTCGCTGGACGGCAGTTGCCCCAGCAACGCTTGCTGGGTCAGCAGGACTTTCGCCTGGCTGTCATCGAGCATGTAGGCCACGCGGTCGGCCGGGTATTCCGGGTCCAGCGGCACGTAGGTGCCACCGGCCTTGAGCACCGCCATCAGGGCGATCACCAGTTCCGCCGAACGCGGCAGCGCCACGCCGACGCGTACTTCGGCGGTGACACCCAGCGTCACCAGATGCCGGGCCAATTGGTTTGCGCGGCGGTTCAGTTCGCCGTAGCTCAGGGCCACGCCGGCATGACTCAACGCCAGTGCCTGCGGATGCGCCGCCTCCCGCGCTTCAAAGCTCTGTGAAATCAGCCGCTCAGCCGGATAAGCCGCGTAATTGTCGTTCCACTGCGCCAGCGTCTGACGCTCGGCCAGCGGCAGTAGAGCGATCTCGCCGAGTGCCCGCTGCGGCGCCTGGATAAATTGCTCCAGCACCTCGCGCAAATGCGCCGCCAGAGCAAGCACGTTGCGCTCGGCAAAGTGTTCGGTGAGGTAGTTGAAATCAAGGTTGAGCACTTCGCTGGCGCCAGCGATCAGGGTCAGGCCATAGTTGGTCTGCTCGCGATGCTCCAGACCGGAAAAACCCAGCCCGCCAGGATTGGCCTCCAACGCATCGGACACCGGATAGTTCTCGAACACCAGCAAGGTGTCGAACAACGCTTCGCCACTCAATGCGGCCAGACGCTGAATGTCTTGCAACGGCGTCTGTTCGTAGTCGCGCAACAGCAGGTTCTTGTCCTGCACGCTGCGCACCCAATCGCCGACGCTGAGGCTGGCCTGCGGGCTGGCGATCACCGGCAAGGTGTTGATGAACAGCCCCAGTTGCTCCTCGATGCCCGGCAAATCCACCGGACGCCCGGATACCGTGGCGCCAAACGCAACGGTGGCCTGCCCGGTGTAGCGCTGCAACACCAGCAGCCACGCTGCCTGCACCAGACTGTTGAGGGTCACCTGTTGCTGACGGGAGAAGCTGTTCAGACGCTGGGTCAACGCTTCATCGAAATGCAGACGATGCATCTGTTTGCCCGGCCCCGGCACGGTGCGTCCGTGGCAGGCCGAGGCCAGTCGAGTCGGCTCGTCGAGTTCGGCCAGTTGCCCGCGCCAGAAGTCCTGCGCGGCAGCCTTGTCCTGGCCCTGCAGCCAGACCAGAAAATCGCGATAGCGGCCCTGTGCGCTCGGCACCGGCTGGCCGGCGTAATCCTGCAGCACTTCGCCGAACATCCGCGAGTTGCTCCAGCCATCCATGAGGATGTGGTGGCAGGTAAAAATCAGTCGATGGCGATCGTCGGCAGTGCGCAGCAGGCACAGGCGCAACAACGGTGGATTCTGCAGATCGAAGCCGCGTTCGCGGTCGGCCTGCGCCCGCGCTTCAAGCAGCGCCGGCAGATCGGCGGCATCGCGCACATCGATTTCCCGCATTTCCAGGGTCAGTTGGCGGTTGATCACCTGCAACGGTGCATCGAGGCCATCGCGGCCCCAGATGAAACCGGCGCGCAGCACTTCATGGCGATCGACCACCCGTTGCCAGGCTTGCTGGAACCGCGCAACGTCGAGGCCGTCGATGTCCAGCAGCATCTGATAGACGTAGGCGCTGGCGTCGGCGTCGTACAGGCTGTGGAACAGAATGCCCTGCTGCATCGGCGCCAGCGGATAAATGTCCTCGATGCGCTGGGCGGCAATCGGCAGGCTGTCCAGATGCGCCTGGGACAAACCGGCCAGCGGCACGTCAGACGGCGTGAGGCCGCCCGCATGGCTGAGGCAGTGGTCGATCAATTCGTTCAGTGCCACTTCGTAGGCGCGGGCAAGAGCGGCAATGGTCGCCTCCTCGAAGACGTCGCTGCTGTAGGTCCAGGTCAGGCTCAACTGGCCCCGATAAACCCGGCCATCGATGGTCAGCCAGTTGGCCATCGGCGCGCTTTCGTCCTGACCGGCGCCCTTGTCCTCGGTGGCCGGCCGCCACAAGGCGTCTTCATCGAAGTTGTTATCGAACTGGCCGAGGTAGTTGAACGTCACCTGCGGTTGCGCCAGTTCATGCAACGCCGCTTGTGCGTCGGCGGTGCCGAGATAACGCAGCAAGCCATAGCCGATGCCCTTGTTGGGAATCGCGCGCAGTTGCTCCTTGATGCCTTTGATCGAGCTTTCCAGGCTGGCGTTTGGTGTCAGGCGTACCGGGAACATGCTGGTGAACCAGCCCACGGTGCGGCTCAAGTCGATGTCATCGAAGAGGTCTTCGCGGCCATGGCCTTCGAGCTGCACCAGCGCGCTGTCGCTAGCGGTCCACTCGCAGAGCACCCGCGCCAGTGCGGCCAGCAGCAGGTCGTTGACTTGAGTGCGATATGCCGCCGGGGCCTGTTGCAGCAATTGGCGGGTACGTTCGGCGTCCAGCCGCGTGTCGACGCTGCGTTCGAAGCGGTTGTTCAATTGGCCCTGCGGATTATCCAGCGGCAAACCGAGCGGCGCGTCGCGCAACTGCTCGCGCCAGTACACCAGTTCGCTTGCCAGCGCCGTGCTGCGCGCATGTTCTTGCAGGCGCGAACCCCAGTCCTTGAACGCGCTGGTCTTGGCCGGCAGATGCACGCGCTGTCCGCTGCTGATCTGCTGATAGGCGCTTTGCAGGTCTTCGAGCAGGATTCGCCACGACACGCCATCGACCACCAGGTGATGAATCACCAGCAGCAGACGCTGACTGGTGTCCGGCAAATCGATCAGCGCCGCGCGGATCAGCGGGCCGTTGTGCAGGTCGAGGCTGCGTTGCAGGTCAAGGCACAGCGCTGGCAATGCCGCGCTGTCGTCCAGCGTAAAGCTGCGCAACAAGTCTTGTGGCTGATCCGCCGCGCCGTGGCTTTGCTGCCAGCCCTGCTCGGTTTGGCGATAACGCAGACGCAAGGCGTCATGCTGTTTTTGCACCTGCGCCAGGGCCTGTTGCAGCGCAGTGGCTTGCAGGGTTTTCGCCGGGGTCAGCAGGATCGACTGGTTCCAGTGATGCCGCGCCGGGATGTCGCTGTGGAAGAAATACTGCTGGATCGGCGTCAGCGGCGCGTCGCCAAGCACTTCGCCCTGCTCCGTCTGCACCGCGTCGCTCTGCTGCGCCACGGTGGCCAAGCGCTGCACGGTCTGATGCTGAAAAATGTCCTTGGGCGTAAAGCGAATGCCGGCCTGCCGCGCGCGGCTGACCACTTGAATCGAAATGATCGAATCGCCGCCCAGCTCGAAAAAGTTGTCGTGAAGCCCGACCCGTTCGACTTTGAGCACGTCCTGCCAGATCTCCGCCAGACGCTGCTCCAGTTCACTGCGCGGCGCCGCGTAGGCCTCCTGCACTTGCGCCACATCCGGTTGCGGCAGTTGCTTGCGATCGAGCTTGCCGTTAGCGGTCAGCGGCAGTCGGTCGAGGAACGCCCAACTGACCGGGGCCATATAATCCGGCAGGGTTTCGCGCAGGTGCGCCTTGATCGAATCACGCAGCGCGCCCTGCTCGTCGCCGTTCAATGTCTCAACCGGCACGACCCAGGTCGCCAGTTGCTGGCCGCTGAGGCCGTCCACCGCCAGCACCACCGCTTCGCGCACCTGTGGATGCTTGAGCAGTTGCGCTTCGATTTCACCGAGCTCGATACGGAAGCCACGAATCTTCACTTGGTGGTCGATACGGCCGATGTACTCGATCACCCCATCGCCGCGCAGGCGTGCGAGGTCGCCGGTACGGTACAGACGTTGGCCGGCCTTGCGGTTGAACGGGTCGGGCACGAAGCGGGTGGCGCTCATGCCGGCCTGATTCAGATACCCACGAGCCAAACCGGCGCCAGCAATGTACAACTCGCCGATGCAGCCTTGCGGCACCAGGTTCAGCGAGCTGTCGAGCAAGTACCACGACAGGTCGACAATCGGCGCGCCAATCGGGCTGCTGTGGTTGCTCTGCAGATCCGCCAGCGACAACGGCCGGTAGGTCACGTGCACGGTGGTTTCGGTGATGCCGTACATGTTGATCAGCGTCGGCGCGCGGTCGCCAAAACGCTCGAACCACGGACGCAGATTTTGTACTTCCAGCGCCTCGCCGCCGAACACCACGTAACGCAGGGCATTGCTGCGGCTCGACTCGCAGGCGACCTGCATCAGTGGTTTGAATGCCGAAGGTGTCTGGTTCAACACCGTGACGTTTTCATCGCACAGCAGCGTGTAGAAATCTTCCGGCGAACGGCTGACATCGTGCGGCACCACCACCAGTTTGCCGCCGTACAACAGCGCGCCGAAAATCTCCCACACCGAAAAGTCGAACGCGTAGGAATGGAACAGCGTCCAGCTGTCCTGCGGGCCAAAATCGAACCAGTGCTCGGTGGCGCTGAACAGGCGCATCACGTTGCCGTGCGGCAGCAGCGCGCCCTTAGGTTTGCCGGTGGAACCGGAGGTGTAGATGACGTAGGCCAGATTGTCCGGCGTGGTCAGGCATGGCGGGTTGCTTGCGATGCCGTGTTCCGGCGTTTGATCCAGATCGAGGCAGATCAGCCCCGGCGGCAGCGGCAATTGCCCGAGCAAATGCCCCTGGGTCAACAGCAAGTGAATGCCGCTGTCGTCGATCATGTAGCTCAAGCGGTCATCCGGGTAGCTCGGGTCCAGCGGCACATAGGCGCCGCCGGCCTTCAGCACCGCGAGAATGGCGACGATCATGTCCAGCGAACGCTCGACCGCAACGCCGACGCGCACGTCCGGGCCGACGCCCTGCTCGATCAGCGTATGCGCCCACAGGTTGGCGCGGTGATTGAGCTCGGCGTAAGTCAGGCGTTGCCCGGCACAGCTCACCGCCAACGCATCGGCATGCCGCTCGGCCTGGGCCTCGATGGCTTGCTGGAGGCACTGGGTCAGCGGTTGTTCAATCAGCGGCGGATTCCATAGGGCTAACAGCTGTTGCTGCTGGCCTGCATCGAGCATTGGCAACTGGCCGATGCGCTGGGCCGGCTCGGCGACGATCGCCTGCAGCAGCGCAGTCCAGTGCTGCGCCAGGCGCTCGATGGTCGCTGCGTCGAACAGGTCAGTGGCGTACTTGAGCACCGCTTCGATGCCGTGGGCCTGTTCGGTGGTGTTAAGGGTCAGGTCGAATTGCGCGGTCTGGCTCTGCCATTCCAGCGGTTCGATGTTCAGGCCGTTCAGGCGTGCGGCGACGCTGGCACGGCGCTCGGCCTGGTGGTTGAACATCACCTGGAACAGCGGACTGTGGCTGAGGCTGCGGCCCGGTTCCAGCGCTTCGACCAGTTGCTCAAACGGCAAATCCTGATGCGCCTGCGCCTCCTGCGCGGTCTGTTTGACCTGACGCAGCAGTTCGATAAACGGCAGCTCTGCGTCGATGTCCGCCTTGAGCACCTGGGTGTTGACGAAGAAGCCAATCAACCGCTCGATTTCCACCCGGCCACGGTTGGCCACCGGCACGCCGACACGGATGTCGCTTTGCCCGCTGTAGCGATGCAGCAAGGCCTGAAACGAAGCCAGCAGCAACACGAACAGGGTGACGTTTTCCTGCCGGGCAAAGGCCTTGAGGGAATTGCTTAGCGCCGTGTCGAGAATCAGGTTATGGCTGGCGCCGGCAAAGCTTTGATCGACCGCGCGCGGGCGATCCAGCGGCAGTTCCAGCACCGGTTGTTCGCCGCCGAGCTTTTCCTGCCAGTAGGCCAGTTGTCGCTCCTGCTCACCGGCCTCCATCCACTGGCGCTGCCACAAGGCGTAATCGGCGTATTGAATCGGCAGGGCCGGCAGACCGGCGTCGTGACCGAGGTTGAAACCGGCGTAGAGCTGCACCAGTTCCTCGATCATCACTTGCAGCGACCAGCCATCGGAAACGATGTGGTGCAGGGTCAGCACCAGCACATGCTCAGCGGGGTTGACCTGCAGCAGCGCGGCACGCAGCAACGGGCCGTGCTGCAGATCGAAAGTCTTCTGGCTCTGGGTCTGGACGAAAGCTTCGATCGAGTGCTCCGGGTCATTCGCCAGATCAGCGCTCAGGTGATGAATATCGAGAGTAAAAGGTCCTGCGGGCAGGACCACTTGCAAGGGTTGCGCGCTGTCTTGAGAGAACACCGTGCGCAGGGTTTCGTGGCGCTCGATCAGCGCCGCGATGCTGCGCTCCAGTGCCGGCACATCCAGCGGCCCCTGCAAGCGCAGGGCCGTCGGAATGTTGTAGGCCGCGCTGTGCGGTGCCCACTGCCAGAGGAACCACTGGCGCTGCTGAGCGTAGGACAGCAACAACGGCTCTTCAGCCGTGCGCTTGAAAACCGGGGCAATGTCAAAGAGGTTGACGCCTTTCTGCTTGAGCAGAACCGCCAGAGCCTTTCTTTGCTTAGCCGAAAGTTGTCCTACCGACTCGATTAACTCTTGCACGCGTTTTTCCCTCTCAAGAAATCAGTTTTTCCAGATCATCGAGGGATAGACGTTTGAGGGCCTCCAGCGATTTAGCCAATTCATCCTGAACGGGCGACATTTCGACGCGCAGCGCTTCGATCCGCGCGCAGAAATCCTTGAGGGTGTCGGTCTCGAACAACGCCTTCAGTGGCACCTTGTCGCCGAGGCGCTCCTGCACCCGGGTCACCACCAGCGTCGCCAGCAACGAATGGCCGCCGAGCTGGAAAAAGTTGTCGGCCAGCCCTACCCGCTCGACTTCCAGCACTTCCTGCCAGATCGTCGCCACCTCCCATTGCAGATCGCTTTGCGGCGCCTGGTATTGCTCCTGCGTCGGGCTCTCGCCCAACGCCATCAGCGCCTTGCGATCGAGCTTGCCGTTGGGCGTCAGCGGGATCGCGTCGATCAGGTGCAGATGCCCCGGCAGCATGTGCGCCGGCAAGCGACTGGCCAGCGCATTGCGTACCCGCTCGGTCAGTGTCGACCGCTCGCTGTCCGGCGCAGCGACGAGGTAGGCATGCAGGTGTTTGCCGGCGGCGCCGTCCTGCGCCAGTACCACCGCCTCGCGAATATCGTCGAGTTCCAACACGCGCGCTTCGATCTCGCTGAGCTCGATGCGGAAACCGCGAATCTTCACCTGATGGTCGGCGCGACCGATGTACTCGATGTTGCCATCGTCGCCCTGGCGCACCAGATCGCCGGTGCGGTACAGGCGCTCGCCATTGGCTGCGTAAGGATTCGGCACAAAGCGTTCGGCGGTCAGCGCGGCGCGGCGCAGATAGCCGCGCGTCACCCCGGCGCCAGCGAGGTACAGCTCGGCCGCCACGCCCTCGGGCAGCACCTGCAACTGACTGTCGAGCAGGTAGGCCACGGTGTTGTCCAGCGGCCGGCCAATGTTCGCCCGGCCCTGCGGGTTGCGCAGGGTGAAAGTCGAATAAGTGGTGTCCTCCGACGGGCCGTAGAGGTCGTAGACCTGCCGCACCTGAGTGCTGGTGTAGAGGCTGTCGACCAGACTCTGCTTGAGCGGTTCGCCGGCCAGATTGATGGTGCCGACCGACGACGGAATCTGCCCGGCCCGTTGCAACGCGGCAATCGCCGACGGCACGGTATTGATCAGCGTGACCTGCTCGCGCGCCGGCAAATCGGCCAGCGCCAGGGCGTTGTCGGCCAATATCAGACAGCCACCGCAGGCCAGCGTGACGAAGATTTCCCACACCGACAGATCGAAGCAGATCGACGTCGAAGCGAGCACGCCGCGCAATTGTTCTTCACGATAGACCCCAGCCGACCATTGAATCAGCGCCGACAGATTGCCGTGGCTGATGGCTACGCCTTTCGGCTTTCCCGTGGAGCCGGAGGTGTAGATCACGTACGCCAGATTGTCTGCCGCGATATTCACCACAGGCGCAGTGGCCGGGCATGCGCTGGCGACGTTCTCGTCCACCAGCAGCACCTGTGCGCTCAAAGTTTCAGGCAGCATCGCCAACGCCGCTGGCTCAGTGAGCAGCACCGCCGCGCGACTGTCGTCGAGCATGTGCAGCAAGCGCTCCTGCGGGTAATCCGGGTCCAGCGGCACGTAGGCGCCACCGGCCTTGAGGATCGCCAGCAAGCCGACCAGCATCTGCGGCGTGCGGCGCATGCACACGCCGACGCGCACTTCCGGCCCGACGCCCATGCCTTGCAGCTTGTGCGCCAGACGATTGGCCCGGGTATCGAGGCTTTGGTAATCGATGGACTGCTCAGCGAACAGCACCGCGTTCGCCTGCGGCTGACGTTGCACCTGCGCGGCGATGTGCGCCAGCACCGTGCGTTGATCCGGCGTGGCAACCGGCGCCTTGCCCCACTCAATTACTTGTTGCCGTTGTGGCTCGGCGAGCAGTTGCAGCGCGCCTAGCGGCTGCGTGGCGTCGGCGAGGAACTGCTCGAGCAGGCCTTGCAACTGCGCACTCAACGCGCGGATCGCTTGAGCGTCGAAGCTGGCCTGATCGTAACTTACGCCCAGACTCAGCTCGCGGCCGGTGATCGCCACCAGCGTCAGCGGATAGTTGGTCTGCTCCTGCCGGCGGATTGCCGAGAACTTCAGGCCCGTCTCAGGGCCCTGCGCCAACGCCTCGGCCATCGGGTAGTTTTCGAACACCAGAATGCTGTCGAACAACGCCCCGGCGCCCGTACCGGCCCAGCGCTGAATGTCATACAGCGGCGTGTGTTCGTGCTCGCGCACGGCCAGATTGAGGTTTTGCACCTGTTGCAGCCATTGGCTGACGCCGATCTCCGGCGATGGCGCTGCCACCACTGGCAAGGTGTTGATGAACAGACCGATCTGTTGTTCGACGCCCGGCAAATCGGTTGGCCGTCCGGCGACCGTCGCGCCAAACGCCACGTGATCCTGGCCGGTGTAGCGCTGCAACAGCAGCAGCCACGCCGCTTGTACCAGCGTGTTGAGGGTGACTTTCTGCTCGCGGGCGAAGCGGTTGAGATCGGCGGTCAGCGGCTCGCTGAACACATGCTCGTGATCGGCATAGCCGCTGGCCGCGTGCCGGACCGGCATGGCGCTGGCCAGTCGCGTCGGCTGTTCGAGGTCCGCCAGCGCCGCGCACCAGAACTGCCGACTGGCTTGCTGATCACGCTGGCCGAGCCATTCGATGTAATCGCGATAACGCCCCTGCCCTGCGCTCGGCACGATGCCGGCGTAACGCTGCAGCACTTCGCCGAACAACTGCGAAGTGCTCCAGCCGTCCATCAGGATGTGATGGCAGGTGTAGATCAGGTGATGGGTGTGTTCAGCGCTGCGCACCAGCGTCACGCGCAACAGCGGCGCGTCGAGCAGATCGAAGCCACGTTGCAACTCTTCAGCGGCGAGATGATCAAGCGCGGCATCCAGGTCAGCGCGACCGCGCCAGTCCTGCACTTGCCACGGCATCTGCACGCGGCTGCGCACCACTTGCACCGGCGCGGCGGCATCCTGCGGCCAGACGAACGCCGTGCGCAGAATATCGTGAGCATCGAGGGTCTGCTGCCAGGCCTGGCGGAAGCGCTCGGCGTCGAGTTGCTCGACGTCGACACGCAGCTGATTGGTGTAGGCCGGGCTGTCCGGCTCGTTGCGGCTGTGGAACAGAATGCCTTGCTGCATCGGCGACAGCGGGTACAGATCGACGATGTCACGCGGCGCCATCGGCAGCGCCGACAACTGCGCCTGGGTCAGGTTGGCGAGGTTGAAGTCCGAAGGTGTCACGCCACCGGCGCCGCTCTCGCAGCAATGTTCGATCAGGCGTTCCAGCTCGCGGCGATAAGCCTCGGCCAGTGCCTCGATGGTCTCGGCGCAGTACATGCCGGTGCCGAAGGTCCAGGTCAGTTCCAGCTCACCGCCGAGGACCTGACCGTCAACACTCAGCCAATTGCCCAGCGGCGCTTGCCCATCCTGATTGGCGCAGGTGCTGTCGCTGCTCGGCAGGAACAACGCGCCCTGCTCAGCGCTGAACGCGCCGTCGAACTGGCCGAGATAATTGAAGGTCACCCGTGGTTGCGCCAGCGTCTGCAACTCGGCAGCACGCGTGAGGTAACGCAGCACGCCGTAACCGACGCCTTTGCCCGGTACGGCACGCAGTTGCTCCTTGATCGCACACAGCGATGCAGCGGGACTCGTCTGTGGGGTCAGGCGCACCGGAAACAGGCTGCTGAACCAGCCGACCGTGCGGCTCAGGTCGACGTCGTCGAACAGGTCTTCTCGACCATGGCCTTCGAGCTGGATCAACACTGAAGGCTGCTCGCTCCAGTCGCACAACACCCGCGCCAAAGCCGTGAGCAACAGGTCGTTGATCTGCGTGCGGTAAGCCGCCGGGGCGACTTTCAGCAGTTTGTCGGTCAGTGTCTGGCTCAGGCGCGTACTGGCGCGGGCGGCCTGGGCGCGGGTCTGGCTGTCCACGGCGAAATCCCGTGGCAATGCCGAGTTATCCGCCGCCAGAGTCTGCTGCCAGTAAGCGCTTTCGGTCGCCAGCGTTTCGCTCTGAGCATAACGGTGCAATTGCCCGGCCCAGTCGTGCAGCGAATTGCTCTGGCTTGGCAAAATGGGCGCCGTCCCCGCCGCCAATGCCTGGTAAGCCAGCTGCAAGTCTTCGAGCAGAATGCGCCACGACACGCCGTCGACCACCAGGTGATGAATCACCAGCAACAAGCGCTGCTCGGCGTTCGGCAGAGTGACCAGCACCGCGCGCAGCAAATGCCCGCGTTGCAGGTCCAGGCTGCGCTGCGCCGCGTCGGCCAGCGCTGGCAAAGCGTCGAGGCTGTCCAGCTCGCGTGCCCAGAGCAGTTCGGGATCGCGCTGAATCTGCGGCAACGCCTGCCAGCTATCGCCCACTTTTACAAAGCTCAGGGCCAGCGCCTCGTGCTGATCGACCAACGTCGCCAGCGCCTTGCGCAAATGCACGGCGTCCAGCGCCAGGGTCGGTTGCAGCATCACCGACTGATTCCAGTGCTGGCGCTGGGTAATCGGCGTGTCGAAGAAACGCACCTGAATCGGCAGCAACGGCAGCGGACCGCGTGCCACTGGTGCCGCGATGGCAGCCGGTTTGGCTTCGATCAGTTTGGCCACAGCGGCCAGTTGGCCGATGGTTTGTTTTTCGAATAGCTGCTTGGGGCTCAGCTTGATCCCCTGGCGCTTGGCCCGGGCGATGATCTGCAAGCTGAGGATCGAGTCGCCGCCCAGTTCAAAGAAGTTATCGCTGCTGCCGACCCTTTCGAGCTTGAGCACCTCGGCCCAGATCGCGGCGAGTTTTTCCTCGATATCACCGACCGGCGCGACGAACTGCTGGCTGACCACGCCGGGCACTGGCAACGCACGCTTGTCGAGCTTGCCGTTGGCAGTCAGCGGCAAGTGCTCGAGCAACAGCAACTGCGCCGGCACCAGGTAATCCGGCAGCCGCGCCTGCAATTGCTCGCGCAGATCCTGCGCCTGCACCTTCGCGCCTGCCGCCGGCACACACCACGCCAGCAGTTGCAGGCGCGCCGGATCGTCATCCAGTGGCAGCGCGAGCACCGCGGCTTCGCTGACGCCATCGAGGCTGAGCAACAGCCGCGCGACTTCCGCAGGCTCCACACGGTAGCCGCGCACTTTGACCTGATCGTCGGCACGACCGATGAATTCCACTGCCTGCTCGCGATTGCGCCGGACCCGGTCGCCGCTGCGGTAGACCCGCGCGCCCGGTGCGCCGAACGGGTCGGGCAGGAAGCGTTCGGCGGTCAGTGCCGGCTGATTCAGGTAGCCAAGGGCAACGCTGTCGCCGCCGATGTACAGCTCACCGGCAACCTGATCGGCCACCGGGTTGAGCACATCGTCGAGCACATAGACATGGGCACCGGCCAACGCCGTGCCGACCGGAACGCTGCGTGCTTGTGCGGCAAGCACTTCGACCTCATGAGTCAGCACACCCACGGTGGTTTCGCTCGGCCCGTAGTGGTTGATCAAGCGACAGTCCGGTTTCAGTTGCCGCACGCGTTCGACCAGCGCCGGCGAACAGGCTTCGCCGCCGACGATCAGCGCGTGTTCCGGCAGCACGTCGGCAGGCTTGGCCGCCTGCAACAGTGCGGCGAGATGGCCGGGGACGATTTTCAGCACGCCGACGCGGTGGCGGGCCATGTATTCGGCAAAGCGGTCCGGGTCGAAACCGAGTTCTTCCGGCAGCACATGCAGCAGTCGGCCCGAGCACAGCGCGCCGAACAGCACGGTGAAGCCCAAGTCGGCGGCGATGGTCGAGACCAGCGCCATGCTCGCCTCGGGCGCCGGCGCCAGACGTTCGAGTAAGCCGCGCACGTAACTGCCCAGCGCGCCGTGGCTGACCAGCACGCCCTTGGGTTGCCCGGTGGAACCGGAGGTGTGAATCACGTAGGCCGGCGACTGCGCATACAGCGCCAGCGCAGGCGCGGATGCCGGCAGCGAATGCCATTGCCCCGGTGTAAACGTCAGGCCCTGACAGCCCTCACCCGCCAATTCGCTGAGCCGTGCATCGCCTTCAGCACCGATCAGCGCACGGGCCTGCGCAGCGCCGAGCATCTGCTTCAGGCGCGCGCTCGGCGCCTTGACGTCGAGCGGCATGTACACCGCGCCAGCCTTGAAAATCGCCAGCAGGCAAGTCAGCCAGTCCAGCGAACGCTCGAGCAGCACCGCCACCGGGTCGCCGACATTGACGCCCTGCGCACGCAAATAATGGGCGAGACGATTGGCCTCCTCATCCAGCGCCTGGAACGTCATTGTCTTCTGCAAATCACGAGCCGCCAGCGCCTGCGGCTGCCGAGCCACTTCACGCGCCCAGTGTTGCAACACCGTCAACGCTGGTTCGCGGTGAATGGCAAGCGCAGCAGGCCGTGGTGTGGCAACCGTGTGCAATGGCGCCTGCGGCGAGTTGAGCAACTGTGTAAACAGATCCAGCAACATCGGTACAAAACCGGCGACCGTTTCCGCCCGATAGAGATCGCTGGCGTAGGTCAGCTGGCCATGGATCAGTGCGCCGTCGTCGGTGATGTCCAGCGCCAGATCGAAGTGCGTGCCGTCCTTGGCCAACGGATATTCGCTGACGGTCAGGCCGGGCAAGGCCATCGAGCGCTGTTTCTGCATGCCGACGTTCTGGTTGAACTTGGCCTGGAACAGCGGGTTGTGGCCCAGGGTGCGTTCGGCGACCAATTCGTCGACCAGTTGCTCGAACGGCAATTCCTGATGCGCCTGCGCGCCGAACGCCGCTTCACGCACCTGCGCGAGCAAATCGGCGAAACTGCCGCGCTCATCGACCTGGCAACGCAGCACCTGGGTGTTGACGAAGAAACCGATCAGCCCCTCGACTTCGGCGCGGCCACGGTTGGCATTCGGCACGCCGACACGAATGTCGCGCTCGCCGGCCAGACGCGAAAGGAACAGCGAGAACCCGGCCAGCACCAGCATGAACAGGCTGATGCCCTGGCTGCGCGCGAAGACGTTGAGCTGTTGTGACAGATCGGTGCCGAAATCAAAGCTCAGGGTATGCCCGGCGAAGCTCTGGGTCAGGGGGCGGGCAAAGTCCGGTGCCACTTCCAGCAGCGGATGCTCGTCGCCCAGTTGCTGACGCCAGTAGTCGAGCTGGCGCTCGCCCTCGCCGGCCTCCAGCCAGCGCCGCTGCCAGATCGCGTAGTCAGCGTATTGCAACGGCAGCGCCGGCAATTGCGGTTCGCGCTGCAGACTGAACGCCTGATAGCACTGCACGAACTCCTTGACCATGACGTCCATCGACCAGCCATCGGAGACGATGTGATGCATGCTCACCACCAGCACGAACTCATCGTCGGCCAGAGCAAACAGACTGGCGCGCAACAACGGGCCGTGGCGCAGATCGAACGGTTGCGCGGTGACGTCTTGCACGTGTTGCGCGAGCAGTTCTTCGCGCTCTTGCGCGGCGGTACCGGTCAGATCGAAGCGTTCCAGCGCAATACTTTGCTGCTCGAGAATCAGCTGATGCGCTTGATCGCCGTCGGTGTGAAACACCGTGCGCAACACTTCATGGCGCGCCAGCAGATGATCGAACGAGCGGCTCAGGGCCGACTCATCCAGCCGGCCTTTGAGACGCAAGCCTGCGGCCATGTTGTACGCGGCGCTGTGCGGCTCCAGTTGCCAGAGAAACAGCAGGCGCTGCTGGGCGAATGAAAGGGGAATCTGCGCGCAGTCGTGGCGGCTGACCGGCAGCGGCAACAGGCTGAAATCCTTGCCCTCCTCGCGCAGCTTGGCGAGAAACAGCCGACGCTGTTCCAGCGGCAGGCCGACGAATCTTTGCGCAATACGTTCCGCCATCGTGCCGCTCATACTTCTTCTCCTTGCAAAGCATTCATGAACTGATCCAGGTCGGACCAGTCGTCGTCGCCGCTCGCCTCGGCCAGTTGCCCGAGCACTTCAGCGAGATCCGCCAGCAGCGGTTTTTCGAACAGGCTGCGCAGCGGCAGCACCACGCCCATCTGCTCCTTGACCCGGGCAATCACCTGCGCGGCCAGCAACGAATGGCCGCCCAGTTCAAAAAAGTGATCGTCCAGGCCCACACGCGGCACGTGCAGCACCTCGGCCCAGACCTGCGCCAGACACTGTTCGGCCGGCGATTGCGGGGCGCGGTAATCGCCCTGCAACTGCGCCGGATCCGGCGCTGGCAAGGCCTTGCGGTCGAGCTTGCCACTCGGTGTCAGCGGCAGGTTCGCCAGCAACAGCAGATGCCCCGGCACCATGTAATCCGGCAGGCTGGCTTGCAGCGCGGCGCGGGTCTGCTGACGGAACGCCGTTTGCGTCGCCGCCCTGGCAAGCATCGCAGGCTCCGTCACCACGTAGGCGACCAGTTGCGCACCGCCGGCGAACGGCACCGCCAGCACCACCGCTTCGCGAACGCCGGGACATTGCTGCAGGCGCGATTCGATCTCGCCCAGTTCGATGCGGAAGCCGCGAATCTTCACCTGATGATCGACCCGACCGACATATTCCAGCGCGCCATCGCTGCGCAGCCGTGCACGGTCGCCGGTGCGGTACAGGCGCTGGCCGTCGGCAAACGGGTCGGCGATGAAACGCTCGGCACTGAGGCTCGGCTGACGCTGATAACCGCGCGCCAGCCCCGGCCCACCGATGTACAACTCGCCCACCGCACCTTGCGGCAGCAGGTTCAGATCATCGTCGAGCACGTACAGACGCCGCGCTGCCAGTCCGAGGCCGATCGGCATGCCGCGCCACGACACGTCCTGCGCGGTCAGCGCGGTGCAGTCATGAATCGTCGAGACCACCGTGGCCTCGGTCGGGCCGTAGGTGTTGAGCAAACGCACATGCCCCAGGCCGGCCTGCTGCCACAAGCGCAAACCGTCCACCGCCATGGCTTCGCCGCCGACGTGAATCTGCCGCAGCGCGCCGAAACTGGCCGGCGGTTTCGCCGCGTATTCCTGCACCAGCCAATACCAGTAGGCCGCCGGCAGGTCGGCCAGAGTGATGCCCTGATCGATGATGACCTGATGCAGCGTCGCGCTGTCCCACAACGGCGCGTCGCGCATGACCACGCTCGCGCCATGGCACAGCGGCGGGAAAAACTGCTCGACGAAACCGTCGAAGCTGCTGGTGGCGAATTGCAGAACCCGGTCACCTTCGCGCAGATCGCTGTAGTCGATGGCGCGGGCGATGAACTCGCTCAGCGCGCCATGACTGACCGCCACGCCTTTCGGCCGCCCGGTGGAGCCAGAGGTGTAGATCACGTACGCGAGGTTGTCAGCCTCGATAGTGACCGGCAGGTTGTCACTCTGCTCGCTGGCGGGCAATTGCTCCAGACACAGGCACTCGATGCCGTCGAGTGGCGGCAGGCTGGCGAGGCTTTGCTGGTCGCTGAGCAATAGTTTCAAACCACTGTCAGCGAGCACATGGCGCAAGCGTTCGGCCGGGGTCTGCGGATCCAGCGGCACATAGGCACCGCCGGCCTTGAGCACGGCCAGCAGCGCCACCGCCAGTTCCAGCGAACGCTCCAGCGCGACGCCGACCAGCACGTCCGGGCCGACACCCTGTGCGCGCAACTGATGGGCCAGACGATTGCTGCGGCTGTTGAGCTCGTCGTAGCTGAATGTCGGCGCAGGCGCTGTGGCCAACAGCACCACCGGGGCTTGCGCAGTCCGTGCGACTTGCGCTTCGAACAGGCTCTGCACGCTAGTGAAACGAGGCGCTGGCGCGGTGGCCTGGATCAACCCGTGGCGTTCGCTGTCGGCGAGCATCGCCACTTCGCCGATCAACTGCTGCGGATCGCGGCACACCGACTGGAGAATGTTGCGCCAATGCCCGGCCAGCGCGGCGATGGTTGAAGCATCAAAAATATCCGTGGCGTAAGTGAAGGCGGCGAACAGTTGCTCGCCCTCCTCGCGGGTGTCGAGCATCAGGTCACTGGTGGCCGCGTGTTGCCGAGCGCTGCCGGCCAGTTGCTCTTCGCTCAAATAACCCACGCGCAAGCCTGAAGCGAGTTGCACCTGATGCAAATCGGTAACCAGCGGCTGGTGGTTGAACATCACTTGAAACAGCGGATTGTGGCTTTGGCTGCGCGCCGGTTGCAGGGCTTCGATCAAGGCGTCGAACGGCAGATCCTGATGGGCCTGAGCGCCCAGTGCAGCCTGGCGCAGGTTCTGCAGCAACTCAGTGAAGGGCGTTTGTGCGGTGACCGCGCTGCGCAGGATCTGCGTGTTGACGAAGAAGCCGATCAACCCTTCGGTTTCACTGCGGGTGCGGTTGGCGATCAGCCCGCCGACACGAATATCGGTCTGGCCGCTGTAGCGATGCAACAGGGTCTTGAACGCTGCCAGCAACACCACGAACAAGGTCACGCCCTGACGCTGCGCAAGGTTTTTCAGCTCTTCGCGCAGGGCTGCGTCGATCACCGTCTCCAGGCGTGCGCCCTGATGGCTGGCTTGCGCCGGATAAGCGCGGTCGGTGGGCAATTCCAGCACGGGATGTTCGTCGCCCAGTTGCGTGCGCCAGTAGTCCAGTTGCCGCTCGCGCTCACCGGCCTCCAGCCAGCTGCGCTGCCACAGCGCGTAGTCGCGGTAATGCACGGTCAGCGGCGCCAGGGTCGGTTCACGCCCGGCGACCAACGCGTCGTAGGTGCGCATGAATTCGTCGATCAGAATGTTCATCGACCAGCCGTCGGCGATGATGTGATGCAGGGTCAGCAGCAGCACGTGTTCCTTGGCGGCCAGACGCAACAGCCGCAGACTCAGCAGTGGGCCGTTCTGCAAATCGAAAGCCTGGGTCGCCTCGACCATCATGTGCTGCTGCGCCAGCGGCCAGCGCTGGGCTTGGGGCAACTCGCTCAGGTCAGTCACGGGCAACTTCAGTGGCTTTGGTTCGGCCACACGCTGGAAGGCCCGCTCGCCGTCCTGGCCGAAGGTGGTGCGCAAACATTCGTGCCGCGCCGCCAGACGGCTGAAGGCCTGTTCCAGTGCCTCGACGTGCAACTCACCATCCAGACGCACCGCCATCGGCAGGTTGTAGGCAGTGCTGGTCGGTTCCAGTTGCCAGAGAAACCACATGCGCTGCTGCGCGTAAGACAGGCCGTCGCGCTCGGCGATGCCGTCGCAGGCGGTCATCGGAAGCTGCGCAAAATCGATGCCCTCGCGGGCCATACCGGCGAGGAACAGACGGCGTTTGTCCTGGGGCAATTCGATAAAACGGCGGGCTAGTTTCTGTGCGTCTGCGGCATTCATGCGTGGAGTCCTTGCTGATCGGCGGCGTGACCTGGAGACCCGGTCGTATCAACAAGAACGAATGGCCCGCGCGACGATTTAGCGCGCCAGCGGCAATCACGGCCCGACGGCACATAGGCCACACAGACAAATGCCGAAGCCGGTGCATGACCGGCTTCGGCATTGAGTTGAACAGTTGCGAAGTGCTTAGCGTGCGTCCAGCGAATGCCCCTCGGCCATCGCCACGATGACTTTGCGCGGCCCTTCGAACGGTGATCGCGCGTGAGCGGACAACATGTTGTCGAGCATCAGCACATCGCCCTCCTGCCAGGGAAAACTGATCGCACAGTCGTCGAGCACCGCACGAATCTGCGCCAGCACTTCGTCTTCGATCGGCGAGCCGTCGCCGTAATAGACGTTACGCGGCAGGTCTTCTTCGTCGACGATGTCGAGCAGGCTTTCGCGCACGTCCGCTGGCAGGTTGGAGATGTGAAACAGGTGCGCCTGATTGAACCAGACGTGGTCGCCGGTCACCGGGTGAATCGCCACCGCCTGACAGGTCTGCCGTGTGCGCAGTTCACCGTCGTCCTTCCATTCGCAGACAATGCCGTGAGCCTTGCAGTAGGCCTCGACGACTTCACGGTCTTCGGTGTTGAACACGTCTTCCCACGCCACGTCGAGGCCATTGCCGAAGTTGCGCACATACATCAGGCCTTTGCTGACGAAACGCTCGCGGATCGCCACGGGGATGCGCCGGTAGACTTCGCGGCTGTCGGCAATCGGCGTCTCACCGCCGGACCTGGCGGCGATCATGCTGTAGAACCAGATCTTCATCGGCCAGTCGCGGGAATACGCCTGTTCGTTGTGCAACGGAATGCTTTGGTGCGCCGGGTATTCGGTGGAGGTGTACACGCCTTGGGTGACGTTGGTGCGCGGCGTCGAGCCGAACTCGTAGTTCAGCAATGGATGGCCGAAACTCGCGGCGAACTGGCGGAACTGCTCGGCGCCGTCGAGGCGGAAGCCGCGAAACAGTACGCCACCGTCGCGCAGCAGGTGCTCGTCGACCAACGCCTTCAATTCATCGAATACCGCCAACAGATCGGTGTCGGCATCGCCCGCCTCGACCAGCAGCGGCAAGCGCCCGCGCTCAGGCAGCAGCGGCCGAACGGAAAATCCCAGAGCAACAGCCATGACTGGCCTCCTGAAAATGCGTGATAGATGAGTCGCGTCTCAGAACGCCGGTTGCGCGGCCTGCGCAAGGCGCCGGTGATGCACTTCCAGATGCGTCTTGATCGTGCGAATGACCCGCGCTTCATGTTCATGAATGAAGAAATGCCCGCCGGTCATCATGTCCACCGAGAAACTGCCCAGGGTCTCTTTGCTCCAGCCGATCAATTGTTCGGTGGTGGCGCGGTCTTCCTTGCCACCGAGCACGTGCACCGGGCAATTGAGCAAGGGCCGCTGGGCAGGCGTGAAGCGCCCGCACATCATGAAATCGGCGCGCAGCACCGGCAGGGTCAGGCTCATCAACTCTTTATTGGCGAGGACTTCTTCGCTGGTGCCCTGAAAGGTGCGCAGCTGTTCGATGAGTTCTTCATCACTGCGCGGTTCGGCAAAGCCGCGGTCGTAATCGCTGCGCATCGTCGGTGCGGCGGTGCCGGAGGCAAATAGCGCCAGCGGCTCGGGCATGCCGAGTTCGCGAAAGGCATGGGCCATTTCGCAGGCGAGCAACGCACCCAGGCTATGCCCGAACAACGCATACGGGCCTTGCAGCCCCGCTTTGTGCTCGCGCGCCAGTTGCCGCGCCAGTGCGCGCATGTCGGTTTGCAGGGGCTCATCGAACCGCGCGCCACGCCCCGGCAGTTCCACCGGTTGCAATTGCAGCCACGTCGGCAGTTGACGCCGCCAGCGGCTGTAAACCATGGCGCTGGCGCCCGAATAGGGCAGGCACAGCAATGTCAGCTTGGTCACCGCGCTTTCCTTGAAAAATGTGTCTGCAAGAAAGACGGATCACTCGCCGGACAAATTAGTCGCCCGCCCGCTAAATTCCGCCGCCAGCCGCTCGTTGCCTGTTCAGGAAAAAAACAACAATCGCGAGGGCATCACCGTGGACCTGCAGAGCATTCTGGGCAAGTTGTTCGCCAACGCCGGCGCGGTCGGCATTGAGGGGGTTTTCCAGTTCATTTTCAGCGCGCAGCAGGCGTACTGGTATGACATCAAGACCAGCCAGCGCACGGAAGTCGGGCGTCACCCGCGTCCGAACGTGACCATCGAAGTCGCGGAAAAAGACTTTCTCGGGATCATGGCCGGCGTGGTCAACGTCGAGGAACTGTTCGCCAGTGGGCGCCTGAAGATCGACGGCAACATGGGCCTGGCGACGATGTTGCCGCAAATTATCGACCACGCCCGCCAGGGTGGCGGCACGGTGGAAAAGGTCGACATGAACAAGCGCTACCCGACGCCGCCGCGCTTCAGTGAAAAGCTCACTGCTGCGCTGCCTCAGCAGACCAGCATCGAACGGCGTGCGCGCGCCGAGTTGAGCCGACACGAATTCGAAACCCGGTATCTGCCCAACGGCATTCCGTTGGTAATCAGCAATGCGCTGCACGACTGGCCGCTGTTCAGCCTGAGCCGCGAACAATCGCTGGTGCATTTCGCCGAACTGCAGGGCATCACCCGCCATGGCGATTATGTGAAGAAGACCTTTTCTACCGAGCGTGATTTCCGCTCGACCTCGATGGCCGAGTTCATCGCCTCGCTGGACGGCCCGGCAGTCAAAGGCGCGGACGGCGAGCCGCCGTCGTACATGGGCAACAACATCCTGCCGGCGCAGTTGCTGGAGCAGATCCAGTACCCGCCCTACTTCGACACGTCGCTGTTCATCCCGCCACGTATCTGGATCGGCCCCAAGGGCACGCTGACGCCGTTGCACCGCGATGACACCGACAATCTCTTCGCCCAGGTCTGGGGCCAGAAGAAATTCACCCTCGCCGCGCCGCATCACCGCGAAGCGCTGGGCACCTGGTCGACAGCGCCCAAGGGAGGCCTGGATGGCTGCGATTTCAACCCGGACGCGCCGGACTATGAACGGTTCCCGGCAGCGCGGGAGGTGACGTTCTTGCGGGTAACGCTGGAGGCTGGGGATTTGCTGTTCTTGCCCGAGGGGTGGTTCCATCAGGTGGAGTCGGTGTCGACTTCGCTGTCCGTCAACTTCTGGGTCGACTCAGGACGCGGCTGGTAACACCGCAAAATAACTGTGGGAGCGAGCCTGCTCGCGAATGCGTTGTATCAGGTATGAAGATATTTACTGACACACCGCCTTCGCGAGCAGGCTCGCTCCCACAGTGGAATTTCATTTCAAGTGACGGAAACTTTGAAACGCTGAAACCAGCACCACCGCCCCCGCCGCAATCGCCAGCCAGAAGCCGCTACGCGCGCCGAACGCATCCACCAGCGCGCCGGAGCCGGCGGCGCCGATTGCCACGCCGATGCTCAGCCCGGTCACCAGCCAGGTCAGGCCTTCGGTGAGTTTGGCCGGCGGCACGATCCGTTCGATCAACGCCATCGCGACAATCAGCGTCGGCGAAAAGAACAGCCCGGCGATGAAAACCGCGATCGACAAGCCGAGAATGTTGCTCGCCAAAAGCAGCGGCAGCGTGGTCACTGCCGTCGCCACGCCGCCGTAGAGAAACAGGCGCGGCAACGGCAGTTTCGAGCGCATCGCACCGAAGGCGATGCCGGCCAGGCACGAGCCGATGGCATACACCGACAAAACAATACTCGCCGCTGCCGGCTGGCCCTGATGTTGAGCGAAGGCGACGCTGACCACATCGATGACCCCGACGATCACGCCCATCGCCAGCATCAACGCCAGCAGCCATTGCACGTCAGTCGAGCGAATGATCGAGCCCTGATGCTGCGACTCCTGCGCGTGCACCGGTGGTTCGGTGCTGCGCTGGGCGACAAACGCCGTCACGCCGATGGCCAGTGCCAACAACGCCGCCAACGGCCCGGCCTCGGGAAACACCGCAACGGACAGCCCCACCGACAGCGGTGGCCCGACGATAAAACACACTTCGTCGAGCACCGACTCCAGCGCATACGCCGTCTGCAATTGCGGCTGGCCACGATAGATCTCGGTCCAGCGCGCCCGCACCATCGCCGACATGCTCGGCATGCACCCGGCCAGCGCGGCGAAGACGAACAACGTCCAGTCCGGCGCCTGCAAACGCGTGCACAGCAGCAACATCAATAACCCACCGCCACCTGTCAGCGCTGCGATCGGCAGCACCCGCCCCTGCCCGTAGCGGTCAACCAGTCGCGATACCTGTGGCGCGCAAAAAGCCGTGGCCAAGGCAAACGTCGCCGCCACCGCACCCGCCAACGCATAACCGCCGTTCAACTGCGCAAGCATGGTGATCAGGCCGATGCCGGTCATCGAAATCGGCATGCGCGCCAGCATCCCGGCCAGCACAAACGCACGGGCACCGGGGGCGGTGAACAATTCGCGGTAGGGATTTGCCATGGTTTGCAGCCTCATCAAGGGCGGCCAAGTTGCCATAGCCTTGAATGCCGTGGAAGCGCGCAATTGTTAGCGGTCTGTGAAGGCCCTTCGCTCGCACATTCGAATTGCCGTCCCCGCTGGGAGCGAGCCTGCTCGCGAAGGGGCCAGCGCAATCACGCACCCAGCAAATGAACTCTCAGCGTCTGCCATCAGTCAGCTACTTAAGTCTCTTGAACCAAGGCGCGAATCGTCATGCAGATTTCCCTCGCTCATCAGGTGGCGCTGGTCACGGGTGCCAGCTCCGGCATCGGCCATGCCGCCGCTAAAGCACTGGCCGCCGCCGGCGCTGCGGTCGTGATCAACTACAACAGCAGCGCCAAACCCGCCGAAGAACTGGCTGCACAGATCAACGCCGAAGGCGGCAAGGCCCTCGCCATCGGCGCCGATGTCTCGAAGGAAGAAGAGGTCGAAAGGCTGTTCGCCAAGACCGTCGAAGCCTTCGGCTCGCTGGACATTCTCGTCGCCAACTCCGGCCTGCAGAAAGACGCTGCCGCCGTGGACATGACCCTCGACGACTGGAACACGGTAATCGGCGTCAACCTCACCGGGCAGTTCCTCTGCGCGCGGGCGGCGTTGCGGATTTTCCAGCGTCAGGGTGTGCGCGAAGGCGTGTCGCGCGCGGCGGGCAAGATCATTCACATGAGTTCGGTGCACCAGCGCATTCCGTGGGCCGGGCATGTCAATTACGCGGCATCGAAGGGCGGCGTCGATCAGTTGATGCAGAGCCTCGCCCAGGAAGTCAGCCACCAGCGCATCCGCATCAACAGCATTGCGCCCGGTGCGATCAGCACGGCCATCAACACAGAAGCCACTGAAGGCGCGGCCGGCGAAAAACTCCTCGAACTGATTCCCTACGGGCGCATTGGCGATGTCGAGGATGTTGCCAACGCAGTGGTTTTCCTCGCTTCCGATGTGTCTGACTACATCGTCGGCACCACCCTGTTCATCGATGGCGGGATGAGCCTCTATCCGGAGTTCCGCGGCAATGGCTGAGCCTGAAGTGGAACAACAAAGTCCCATCGGTGCCCACGGCATCATCGGCGACATGCGCAGCGCCGCACTGGTCAACGACAAGGGCAGCGTGGATTTTTTCTGCTGGCCGGAGTTCGACAGCCCGACGATCTTCTGCTCGCTGCTCGACACCCCTGAAGCGGGGATTTTCCAGCTCGCGCCGGACTTGCCGGATGCGCGCCGCGAACAGATTTACCTGCCCGACACCAACGTCTTGCAGACCCGCTGGCTGAGCGAACACGCGGTGGTGGAAGTCACCGATCTGCTGCCCATCGGTGACGATGTCGACGCCCTGCCCCTGCTGATGCGCCGGGTGCGCGTGGTCAGCGGCTCGGCGACGTTCAACCTGCGTTGCGCGGTGCGCCACGACTACGGTCGCGCCGACACCCGGGCAGAGATGGACGCCAAGGACGTGACGTTCCACGCCGCTGGCCAGCCGTCGATACGCCTTGCCTCGGATCAGGCGCTGCAAATCGACGCGCAAGCGGCCGTCGCGCAGTTCACCCTCGAGCACAACGAAACCGCCGCATTCATGCTCGGCGGCAGCGACGACCCGCGTTTTACGGAAGGCGCCGCCGAGCTGTGCATGCAGCGCACCCTGAAATTCTGGCGTGGCTGGATCGGCCAATCCAACTATCGCGGACGCTGGCGGGAAATGGTCAACCGCTCCGCCCTCGCCCTGAAACTGCTGACCTCACGCCGCCACGGTGCAATCCTCGCCGCTGCCACCTTCGGCCTGCCGGAAACTCCCGGCGGCGAGCGCAATTGGGATTACCGCTACACGTGGATCCGCGATGCCTCGTTCACCGTTTACGCGTTCATGCGCCTGAGCTTCGTCGATGAGGCCAACCATTACATGCAATGGCTACGCGGGCGGGTCAGCGATTGCTGCGGCAAACCGATGAAACTCAACATCCTCTATGCCATCGACGGTCAGCAGGAATTGCCGGAAACCGAACTCGCGCACCTGTCAGGCCACGGCGGCGCGCAACCGGTGCGCATCGGCAACGGCGCTTATGACCAAATCCAGCTCGACATCTTCGGTGAGCTGATGGACGCCGTGTATCTGGTCAACAAGTACGGCGACGCGATTTCCCACGAAGGCTGGCGGCACGTCGGCGAGGTGGTCGATCAGGTCTGCGAGACCTGGCAGAGCGAAGATGTCGGCATCTGGGAAATGCGCGGTGAGACCCATCACTTCCTGCACTCGCGGCTGATGTGCTGGGTGGCGCTGGACCGGGCGATCCGTCTGGCCTCCAAGCGTTCGCTGCCGGCACCGTTCGCCCGTTGGGATCAGACCCGGCAAGCGATCTACACCGACATCTGGGACAACTTCTGGGATGAAGAACGCGGGCATTTCGTCCAGTACAAGGGCGGCACCGCGCTGGACGGCTCGATGCTGTTAATGCCGCTGGTACGTTTCGTCAGCGCCAAGGACCCGCGCTGGCTGTCGACCCTCGAGGCGATCGAAAAAACCCTGGTGCGCGACGGCATGGTCTATCGCTATCGCAACGAAGACGCCAACATCGATGGCCTCAGCGGCACCGAAGGCGCGTTCGCTGCGTGTTCGTTCTGGTACGTCGAATGCCTGGCTCGGGCCGGGCAAGTAGAAAAGGCTCATCTGGAGTTCGAGCAATTGCTGCGATACGCCAACCCGCTTGGGCTGTACGCCGAAGAGTTCGACAGCCATGGCCGCCACCTGGGCAACACGCCGCAAGCGCTGACGCATCTGGCGTTGATCAGTGCGGCGAGTTTTCTTGACCGCAAGCTGAGTGGCGAGAAGAGTTCCTGGCAGCCGTAGCGATGTTTTTTCGTCAGCGCATGTCAGACCGATCTCTGATCGACAGGTATGTTTCCACAACGGGCCTGCATGCCAGACAACTGGCTCAGGCCCGTATCCGCTGTTAAACCCGTACGCCGGTTACGTCTGGCGACAGTCTGTGTAAAAACCGCACCTGCAAAAACCACTCACGTCACGTTGAAACGCCTCACGCAACGTACGCTTACACGCCGAAATACCTTGTTGCCAGCCGTTACATCCACACCTACCATCCAACGCAACGGGCACAGCGGAGCTGTCCAACCACCCCCGAATTCAAGGAACCGGAATGCCTCACCACATCCAGCGCAGCATCGACTCCCCCCTTCGCACCGGGCTGAGCCGCACCCAGCTCTGGGAAGCCGCCGACCAAGGCCTGATCAAATGCTGGGAAATCGGCCGCCAGCGCGCCGAACGCTTTCCCGAACTGGCCCAGCGCTGCCTGGCCGGTGAATTGCCGGTGCTTGGCTGGAAGGGTGGCGTGAGTCGCAGCCTGAAGAAAAACGAGAAGTACGGCTCACTGAAATATCTGGCGCAGTGGCAGGGTCTGCGCGGTGAGGATCTGGATATTGATCTGGCGCAGGAGCGTTCGCTGATGTGTTCGCGGACGAAGATGAAGGTGACGTTTACGCCGGATCGGACGAAGTATTTCAATCAGATCGCGGAGCTTGAGGCTTAGCCGTGCGGAAGTCCGGGCGGTAGCAATCCGGGTACAGGGCACAGACGCCGTACTGGGCGTCCAGATCGGCCATGTGCTGGTAGAACTGCTCGATTTCCCAAAACGTTTCATCCGCAACGGTCATCAGGTAGAAGTAACTGAGCTGATGGTCATTGGGCAGCACCAATGGAAACTCTGCCAGCGCGTCCATCCTCGGGGCATTGGCCAGCGCCGCGAGCATTGGCGTCGGTGCCAGGGATAATTGCTCGAAGTACTTCTGCTTGTATGCCGCCAGACCGATGGCTTCACCTTTTGCTCTGGCATCGATAAGTTGCGCAAGGTTTGCACGGCGCTGCTCCCAGTACGCCGCCGGCAGGTCTACATTCATTTGTTGCTTATGGCTGGCCAATGCCTCATCGGCGCTGAGCTGGCGTTGCGGTTCGCCCGGCACGGTGGCGGATCGTGCGTCCAACTCCTTGAAGGACAGCATGATCGTCGACTTGGCAAACATGCGCTCCATCAGTTCACGGCGCTGCGGGGTGTCCGGCAATGCCGGTGGCGGCGATGCGCAACCGGTCAGTATCACGACAAGTGCCAACATAACAAGCAGCGTTTTGAGTGACATGTAGCGTCCTTGAAGCCAGTCGACAGAATGAGCTGCGCAGTCTATCCGATGGTCTAGGGTTTGGAAGACGTTTGCACGGAGTTGACAGTCATGATTCAGTCAGTCCTTACGCCTTTTCTGACCATTGCCTACGAACAGCATGGCCCGAACAACGGCGCCCCGGTAATTCTGCTCCACGGCTTCCCCTATTCCCCGCGCACCTTCGACGAAGTCGCCCCGGCGCTGGCCGCGCAAGGCTACCGCGTCATCGTGCCGTACTTGCGCGGTTACGGGCCGACCCGGTTCAACAGTGCGCAAACCCTGCGCTCCGGTCAGCAAGCTGCGATGGCGCAGGACTTGCTCGATCTGATGGATGCGCTGGGCATCGAACGGGCCACGCTTTGCGGTTATGACTGGGGCGGTCGGGCGGCGTGTATTGTCGCGGCGTTGTTTCCGGCGCGGGTGCGCGGGCTGGTCAGCGGCGACGGCTACCTCGTGCAGGACATCGCCCATGCGAACCAGCCGTTGGACCCGGAAGACGAGCATCGGCTCTGGTATCAGTACTACTTCCACACGTCGCGAGGCATCGAGGGCCTTAGGCAGAATCGCCGGGCGTTGTGTCAGTTGCTTTGGCGGCTGTGGTCGCCGACGTGGGCGCGCAAGGACGAACGCTTCCCGCTGACCGCTGGCGCTTTTGATAATCCTGATTTTGTCGACGTGGTGATTCATTCCTATCGGCATCGCTTCGGATACGCCCCGGGCGATCCAGCCCTGGAGTGGATGGAGGAAGCGCTCGCCAGACTGCCGGTGATCAGCGTGCCGAGCATTTCGCTGTGCGGTGGCGATGATGGCGTCGGCCCGCCATCGCTGATTGATGAAGATGCCGAGCATTTCAGCGGCTTTTATGAGCGGCGCGTGCTGGCGGGTGTCGGCCACAACATTCCCGAAGAAGCGCCGCAGGAAACCCTCAAGGCGATACTGGATCTGTTGCAACGCTGACCGAAAACCGCTCCCGATAAGCCTGCGGCGTCACGCCAATGGCACGGAGAAAACTGCGCCGCAGTGTCTCTTCACTGCCAAATCCGCAGTTGGCTGCAATGCGTTTCACCGGCAAACCGGTATCGCTGAGCAATCGCCGGGCGGTTTCGACGCGGATCAATTCGATCGCCCGCGCCGGGGTCTGGCCGGTGTCGGCGCGGTAGTGGCGGATGAAGCTGCGTTCGCTCATGCCGGCCTGTTCGGCAAGGGTCGGGATGCCGAGGTCGCAGGTCAGGTTTTCGGCGATCCAGGCGTGCAGTTCATCGAAGCGGTTGCCCTGTTGTTGCAGCGACAGCGTCACGCTGAATTGCGACTGCCCGCCCGGGCGTTTCAGGAAGACGACCAAGTGCCGGGCGACGTCGAGGGCGATATCGCGGCCGAGGTCTTCTTCGACCATGGCCAACGCCAGATCGATGCCTGCCGTGACCCCGGCGGACGTCCACACCGGGCCGTCGTTGATGAAAATCGGATTGGCTTCCACGTGCAGATTCGGATGTTGCGCGGCCAGTTGCTCGCAACGCGTCCAGTGCGTCACCACGCGGCGGCCATCGAGCCAGCCGCTGGCCGCGAGCAGAAAGGCCCCGGTGCACACCGAAGCCACGCGCCGGCAATGAGTGCCGTGCTCGCGCACCCAGTCGACCAATTGCGGGTCTTCGGCGGCAGGATAAATGCCCCAGCCGCCAGCGATGATCAAAGTGTCGCTGGGCGTTTGTGGCAAGGGTTCGGCGAGCACCGCCAACCCCGCCGATGACATCACCGCCCCGCCGCCACTGGCGATCACGCTCGGCGCATAGGGCATCGGCAAACCGCGCTGGCGGGCCAGATCGTTGGCCGAGGCGAACACCTGCAGCGGTCCGGTGACATCAAGAATCTGCATGTTGGCGAACGCGAGGACGTGAATGGCTTTAGGCATTTGGCGTAATTCGTGGGGTGATTGGCGTATGCGCCAGAACCTACCCGCCTACAGTGAAGTCGTCCACTTCTTTCAACGGAGCAAGAACGATGACGCTGCAGATCGGCTTTCTGTTATTCCCGCAGGTTCAGCAACTCGACCTGACCGGCCCTTATGACGTGCTCGCCTCGTTGCCCGGCGTGCAAGTGCATCTGGTCTGGAAGGATCTGATGCCAGTGACGTCCAGCACCGGCCTGCTGCTGAAACCGACCACGACCTTCGACGACTGCCCGGCTCTCGATGTGATCTGCGTGCCCGGCGGCGGTGGCGTCGGGCCGTTGATGGAGGATCCGCAGACGCTGGATTTCATCAAGCGCCAGGCCGCGCAGGCACGTTATGTGACCTCGGTGTGCACCGGCTCGCTGGTGCTCGGCGCGGCTGGCCTGCTGCAGGGCAAGCGCGCGACCACGCATTGGGCATATCACGAGTTGCTGCCGACGCTGGGGGCGATTGCGGTGAAGGATCGGGTGGTACGCGACGGCAATCTGTTTACCGGTGGCGGAATTACCGCTGGCATCGATTTCGCCTTGGTGCTGGCGGCGGAACTGGTCGATGCCGACACGGCGCAACTGGTGCAGTTGCAACTGGAATATGCCCCGGCCCCGCCGTTCAATGCCGGCAGCCCGGACGTGGCGCCGACTGCGGTGGTCGATGAAGCACGGTTGCGCGCGGCGCCTTCGTTGAAACTGCGCACCGAAATTACCGAGCGCGCGGCGGCGAAACTGGGCCTGCGCTGATACCGAACGCCCACCGATTTCTGATTGAAATGATCCAATGTGGGAGCGGGCTTGCTCGCGAATGCGCTGTGTCAGTCACCTGTTCTGTATCGGTGACACCCCATTCGCGAGCAAGCCCGCTCCCACATTGGGTTCTGTATATGACTATCCAGCGTTACGTTGTCCCGGTTTGTCGCCACACCTTCACTTGTCCCACCTCCCTCGCCCGTGTAGAAAGCCCCTTCCCAGAAATCTCGCACAAGGACTTTCGATGAAGGCGCTGCCCTGGCTTTATCTCGCGCTGCTCGGCCTCGGTTATGGATTGGCCCTGAGCTATGGCCAACTCGGTTGGCTGGCATTGATCTCCGTGGGGCTTTTGCTGTTCGCCGCGTTCGCTGTGCGCCAGCAACAAGTACCGTTTGCGCGCTGGCTCGGCCATGGCCTGTTCATTGTTTTGGCCGTGGCACTTGCGCTGCACTGGTTACCGGGCTTCGCCAACGGGCGCGCGATCGACCCGCAACGCTTCACTGACAACGCCGTGCCGTTTGCGATGTACCTCAACCTCGACAAACCGCTGGTGGGCTTCTGGCTGCTGTTGGTCTGTCCGTGGATCGTCGCCCGGCGTTCGTTGCGCCTGACGGTCTATGCCACCGCCCTCGCCTTGACGCTGTGCGCAATTCTCGCCCTCGGCGGCGCGCTGTTGCTGGGCGTCATCGCCTGGGCGCCGAAGTGGCCAGATCAGGCCTGGCTGTGGGCGCTGAACAATCTGCTGCTGGTGACGCTGGTCGAGGAAGCGCTGTTTCGCGGTTATATACAGGGCGGACTCAGCCGTCGCCTTAAACACCTGCCCTACGGCGATAACCTCGCACTGCTGTCGGCCTCACTGCTGTTTGGTCTGGTGCATGCCGGCGCCGGCTGGACCTGGGTGTTGCTGGCGGGACTGGCCGGGGTCGGCTATGGTCTGGCCTATCGTTTCGGCGGACTGGGCGCGGCGATCGCCACCCATTTCGGCCTGAATCTGTTGCACTTCGGCCTGTTCACCTATCCGATGCTGGCCAGTTGACGCAAGCGCGGTTTTGCGACGGCGTACATGAATCTGAAAAAAAACTTCAATAAAAACCTGTCAGCGCCGACAACCTTTCAAAGCCTTGCGGATTGAAAAACCATGCGTAACAACCAGCCCATTACACAACGCGAGCGGACCTTTCCAGCTCAGCAACGGTTGATTTCCACCACCGATGCCAAGGGCGTGATCACCTACTGCAACGACGCATTCGTTGAAATCAGCGGGTTTTCGCGGGAGGAACTGATCCGGGCGCCGCACAATCTGGTCCGTCACCCTGACGTGCCGTCGGCGGTGTTCTCGCACATGTGGGGCACATTGAAACAAGGCTTGCCATGGATGGGCATCGTCAAGAATCGCTGCAAATCCGGTGACCACTATTGGGTTAACGCCTACGTCACGCCGGTGTTTGATGGCAGCCAGGTGGTCGGTTACGAGTCGGTGCGCGTCAAGCCCACCGCCGAACAGATCCGCCGCGCCGAAGCGCTTTACCAACGCATCAACCAGGGCAAGTCGGCGATTCCTTCGACGGACAAATGGCTACCGATCCTGCAGGATTGGCTGCCGTTCATTCTGGTCAGCCAGCTGAGCTTCATGATCGGCGCGACGCTGAACTCGCAATGGGGCTTTGCCCTCGCCGCCGCGCTGTCGGTGCCGCTGGGCCTGATGGGCCTGCAATGGCAGCAACGCGGCCTCAAGCGCCTGCTGCGCCTGGCCGAACAGACCACCTCCGACCCGCTGATCGCGCAGATGTACACCGACAGCCGCGGTGCGCAGGCGCGTCTGGAAATGTCGATCCTCAGCCAGGAAGCGCGCCTGAAAACCTGCCTGACTCGCCTGCAGGACACCGCCGAACACTTGACCGATCAGGCCAAGCAGTCCGACGCCCTGGCGCACAACAGCTCGACCGGCCTGGAACGCCAGCGCGTGGAAACCGAACAGGTTGCCACCGCCGTCAACCAGATGGCCGCCACCACCCAGGAAGTCGCCAGCCACGTGCAACGCACCGCTGACGCCACCCAGGAAGCCAACCGCCTGACCGGCCGCGGCCGCGACATCGCCGGGGAAACCCGCGAAGCGATTCAGCGCCTGTCGGTGGTCGTCGGCGAAACCGGCCTGACCGTGACGCAACTGGCCAAGGACAGCGACGAAATCGGCGGCGTGGTCGACGTGATCAAAGGCATCGCCGACCAGACCAACCTGCTCGCCCTCAACGCCGCCATCGAGGCTGCACGTGCCGGCGAAATGGGCCGAGGTTTTGCGGTCGTGGCTGACGAAGTCCGCCAACTGGCACAACGCACCAGCGAATCGACCGGGCAGATTCATGCCCTGATCGCCAAGTTGCAACAGACCGCCTCCAGCGCCGTGCAAACCATGGAAGCCGGGCATCGCCAGGCCGAAGAAGGCGTGGCGCGGGTACTGGAAGCGGATCAGGCGTTGGTCGGCATCAGTGAAGCGGTGGCTAATATCACCGACATGACCACCCAGATCGCCGCCGCGACCGAAGAGCAAAGTGCCGTGGCTGAGGAGATTAGCCGCAACATCAGCAATATTTCGGAACTGGCGGATCAGACGTCCGAGCAAGCGCACAACTCGGCGTTGCTCAGTGAAGAACTGACGAAGACGGCCAACACGCAGTATTCGTTGGTGGCGCGGTTTAACCGCTGATTGGATGGCTGGAATGAAAAAAACCCGGATGGCGCGAGCTTTCCGGGTTTTTTTTTGCCTGCTGCAATTGGCGGTCTCCGGTAGAGCGCTTTCGCGAGCAGGCTCGCTCCCACATTGGAACTGCGTGGGACCACAGTTTTGTGTCCGACGACAATCCCCTGGAGCGAGCCTGCTCGCGAAGAGGCCTTCTTTGCCGAAGTCGATCTCCCTCAAGCAATGCAGACACTGCCTACAACTCGCCCAGAATGAGCCGACTGGTGCTCGCTGAGGCTAGGTTCTATCGTTTGCCGGTCAAAACTTATTCACATAAGCTGGTCAGCATGAATACACATCCTTCGGAGGCTCCGATGGCCACCACCCGAAAAACCGACAAACCCAGCAAAAAGGAAGTTCGTGAAGAACTGACATTCCTCGATGTTCGGCAAGCCGCGCGTGATGGGCAGAAAGTGTTCGATAAATTTGTGATCACTGGCAGGCTACCGATCACAAAGTAGGCATGAATGCCAGCAATCAAAATCTCTGCACTTTTTGAACGAATCAATAACTGGCAAAAACTTCGCTGCACACTTCTACAACTACAAAATCTGCGATGAATTACCTGCCATTTTCGGACGGGATGAACGACTCGATCTGAACGACATGCACCATATCCACCTTGCCAGTACACAGGCACTGCAGGCTCGATGGGCAAAAATCAATCGTCAGTATTACCGGACAGCATTGGTAAATGATGCTGACAATGACTTTTGGCTGATTTATGCCTATGACTCTTTTCGGGATGAGTACTTGCTACTGACGATCACCGGCCCGGATGCCCATAACCGAAGCGAGTGGGGGTCATTTTTGCGCACCGTGCATTGTGAAATCGTTGAACCCTGGGCATTAGGCAGGATTATCTTTCCCGATCTGGATGATTTGTGACTCAAAGAGCTGATCGAGATCAGCAACAAGCGAAAGATCGCTACCTGCGCACCGTCCATGCCGATGATTTGTAGGGGCTGTGGCAGGCTGCGATCCTTTGATACTGCAAAACCGGGCAGCGAAAGCTTCCGGTTTTTTTAATTGCGTGTCTGAAATTGATAGCGCTTGGCAGACCACCTTCGCGAGCAGGGCTCGCTCCCACTTTGGAACGTAGTGGGATCACAGATATGTGCCCGACGACAATCCCCTGTGGGAGCGAGCCTGCTCGCGAAGAGGCCATAACAGCCAATGAAATTATTGAGGCAGCTTGAGCTTGTCCAGCAACCGATTGACTAACAGTTCGTTGAGCATGATCACCTGTTGCAGCGCCAGCAGTGGTTTGCGTTCCGGGCCGCCTATCGAGTTGGCGATATTACCGGCCATGGCATGCGCGTATGAAAGCGACTCGCAGGCCTCGACCAACAGGGTTTCGTCATCCAGCGTGGGGTCCACAACATAGACCGGGCGATATTTTGGCGAACTTGGCGGAGCTGCCAGGTCTTCAGGCTTGAGGTAGTAATCGAGGGCGCGGTCGGTGGCTTCCTGGATTTTTTGCGGGTCTAGTGCGCGGTCGTGGGAGGGTGGCGGGTTGGGGGTTACTTTGAACATGATGAAACTCCTATTGCAGATTCAAGGAGCCATCACCTTCGCTACCAAACGAGGGTGGCGGCCATACGCGGGTTGGTAGACCGGCTGCAATAGGAACCCGGCGCCCGCGAACGAGCCCCACGCATGACCACCATATAAACCGAGCCCTCAAAAAAGGACGGCATCAAGGCGTAGACATACGGCCATCACAGACGGGCTACCAAACCCGATCACTGCTTTGTGTCAGTGACCGAGAAACGATATAGCCAACCTCACGGCGCGTAAGCCGGCGGATTCTGGCGTACGCGTAGGCAACGGCGCAAGGAGTTGTAGCCGGGATGGCGTAACGGATCGTGTAGTTTAAACGTTGGTATTTGATGATGTTTAAGGGCAGGGATGGCCTCTGACAGGCTTGTAGTTTGATGTCGTCTGGAAGAGCGCTTTCGCGAGCAGGCTCGCTCCCACATTTGGACCGAGTACGTCAGTGAGGGATTGGTCGACTGTGAGGCCACCATCGCTGGCAAGCCAGCTCCCACAGGGATTTGGTCCAAACGGTAGAGATTGGGCGACTGGGAGGTCGCCATCGCTGGCAAGCCAGTTCCCACAGGGATTTGGTCCAAACGGTAGAGATTGGTCGACTGGGAGACCGCCATCGCTGGCAAGCCAGCTCCCACAGGGATTTGGTCCAAACGGCAGAGATTGGGCGACTGGGAGGTCGCCATCGCTGGCAAGCCAGTTCCCACAGGGATTTGGTCCAAACGGCAGAGATTGGGCGACTGGGAGGCCGCCATCGCGAGCAGGCTCACTCCTACAAGGGGCGCGGTGTACATCAGGAAAAATCAGGTCGGCTGTCAGGCCGCCTTCGCCAGCAGGCTCGCTCCCACAGAAAAGCAAAGCAGCGCAGCTGCCCGCGGCAAAGCCGCCCCACTCAACAATGAGCGCAAGCTCGAGTGCTTTTGATCCACCGGCGACGTCGGAAGGCTGAGTGGAGGGATTGATCCGGGGGTGGGAGCGCAGCGACCGTCTGGCGCAGCCAGACACAGCGGAAGGAGGTGCAGCGAAGCAAACCGGAGCCGCTGCGCCCGGATCGATCCCGCAGCGAAGGGACCCGAGCCTGCGAGGGCCGAACGCAGGAGCTAGCGTTTTTTGCTTACTTTTTTTGGCGCTTGTAAAAAAGTAAGTCGCCGTCAGGCGAAACCGCCAGCCGCAGCGCCCGAAGCAACGGATATGCCCCCAGGAGCAAGATCAACAGCTACCCCAACCCTCTCCCCCCAAGGGGGCGAGGGGGAAAGGGAGCGGATCTCCATGGAGAACAGAATCTCGGTCAACCCTTGAGAAACTCGGATACTTTCTGCGCGGCGCTGGCCAAATGCTGTTCATGCGTAAACCCAGAAACCTTCAGCGGCTTCAAATCATGATCCCCTGCCGCCAGCCAAGTCACCTCAATACTCGGTGACAAGCTGTAAGCCGCAACCGCCTCGCGATTCCCCAGAGCATCCCGCTCCCCCTGCACTATCAACGCCCGCGTACGCAACGAAGCCAAATGCTCAACCCGCGGCTTCTCCGGCTTCCCAGCCGCATAAAACGGATACCCCAGACACACCAACGCATCAACACCCAACTCATCCGCCACCAGACTCGCCATCCGCCCGCCCATCGATTTCCCGCCAACCGCCAAAACCCCAGCGACATGACGCCGCACAACCGCAAACACCTCCCGCCAGCACTCCAACAGTTTCGCCGCAGGATTCGGCGGCCGCTTCACCCCATCCACCCGCCGCTGCGCCATATAGGGAAACTCAAACCGCAACACGTTGACCCCAAGCCCGGCAAGACGCCCAGCCATGTCGTTCATCCAGTCGCTATCCATCGGCGCCCCCGCCCCGTGGGCCAGGATCAAAGTCGCCGAAGCCTCACCAACAGCGGCATCCCAAAGCCACCCATGATCGCGCACACACTGCGCCCATTGATCCCCGTCAATACTGGCCTTGTGCTGTTTGTCCATGCTTGCCTCGCTTTTAGTCTGCCTATAACTCCAGGCGAAGGATTCGCGCCGTTTGCGCGCTCACTTCGGCTGAACCGTGGATGGGGAACCATGAACACTTCTATCAGTACCGCCTACAACTACAAGGTGGTCCGCCAATTCGCCATTATGACGGTGGTGTGGGGCATCGTCGGCATGGGCCTCGGGGTTTTTCTCGCGGCGCAATTGGTCTGGCCGGAACTCAACTTCAATCTGCCCTGGACCAGTTTCGGCCGTCTGCGCCCGCTGCACACCAACGCGGTGATCTTCGCCTTCGGTGGCTGTGCATTGTTCGCCAGTTCGTTCTACTCGGTGCAACGCACCTGCCAGACGCAACTGTTTGCACCGAAAATCGCCGCGTTCTGCTTCTGGGGCTGGCAACTGGTGATCCTGCTGGCGGCGATCAGCCTGCCGCTGGGTTACACCAGCTCCAAGGAATACGCCGAGCTGGAATGGCCGATCGACATTCTGATCACCATCGTCTGGGTTGCCTACGCGATCGTGTTTTTCGGCACGATCATGCAGCGCAAGACCAAACACATTTATGTCGGCAACTGGTTCTTCGGCGGTTTCATCATCACCGTGGCGATCCTGCACATCGTCAACAACCTTGAGCTGCCGGTAAGTTTCACCAAGTCCTATTCGCTGTACGCCGGTGCAACCGACGCGATGGTGCAGTGGTGGTACGGCCACAACGCCGTGGGCTTTTTCCTCACCGCCGGCTTCCTCGGCATGATGTATTACTTCGTGCCGAAACAGGCCGAGCGTCCGGTGTATTCGTATCGCCTGTCGATCGTGCACTTCTGGGCCTTGATCACCCTGTACATCTGGGCCGGCCCGCACCACTTGCACTACACCGCGCTGCCGGACTGGGCGCAATCGCTGGGCATGGTGATGTCGCTGATTCTGCTGGCACCGAGCTGGGGCGGCATGATCAACGGCATGATGACCCTGTCGGGCGCTTGGCATAAGTTGCGCAGCGACCCGATCCTGCGCTTCCTCGTGGTGTCGCTGGCGTTCTACGGCATGTCGACGTTCGAAGGGCCGATGATGGCCATCAAGACTGTCAACGCCCTCTCCCACTACACCGACTGGACCATCGGCCACGTTCACGCCGGCGCGCTCGGCTGGGTGGCAATGATATCGATCGGCGCGCTGTACCACATGATCCCGAAAATCTTCGGCAAGGCGCAGATGCACAGCGTCGGCCTGATCAACGCGCATTTCTGGCTGGCGACCATCGGCACCGTGCTCTACATCGCCTCGATGTGGGTCAACGGCATCGCCCAGGGCCTGATGTGGCGCGCGGTCAACGAGGACGGCACGCTGACCTATTCCTTCGTCGAAACCCTGGTGGCCAGCCATCCGGGATTTGTCGTGCGGCTGATCGGCGGGGCGATTTTCTTAAGCGGCATGTTGCTGATGGCTTACAACACCTGGCGCACCGTGCGGGCCTCGCAGCCTGCTGATGTCGTTGCTGCCGCGCAGATGGCCTGAGGAGTCCGCCATGAAACACGAAACGATTGAAAAGAACGTCGGCCTGCTGATGCTGCTGATGGTGTTCGCCGTGAGCATCGGCGGCCTGACCCAGATCGTCCCGCTGTTCTTCCAGGACGTCACCAACAAACCGGTGGAAGGCATGAAGCCCTACACCGCGCTGCAACTGGAAGGCCGCGACATCTATATCCGCGAAGGCTGCGTCGGTTGCCATTCGCAGATGATCCGCCCGTTCCGCGCCGAAACCGAACGCTACGGGCACTACTCGGTGGCCGGTGAAAGCGTCTGGGATCACCCGTTCCTGTGGGGTTCGAAACGCACCGGGCCGGACCTCGCCCGGGTTGGTGCGCGCTACTCGGATGACTGGCACCGCGCGCATTTGTACAACCCGCGCAACGTCGTGCCGGAATCGAAGATGCCGGCCTATCCGTGGCTGGTCACCCAAGCGGTCGACAGCAGCCACACCGAAACCAAGCTGAAAACCATGCGCACCCTCGGCGTGCCGTACACCGATGACGACATCAGCGGCGCGGTCGCCAGCCTCAAGGGCAAGACCGAAATGGACGCCCTCGTTTCCTACCTGCAAGTGCTCGGCACTGCAATCAAGAGCAAGAGGTAAGTCATGGTCATTGAAATGAGTGCAGGCCTGATTCGCGGCCTCGGCACGGTCGTGGTGTTCGTCGCCTTCGTCGGCCTGACCTTGTGGGTGTTCAACCGCAAGCGCACCCCGGAATTCGCCGAAGCACGGCTGCTGCCCTTCGCCGACGAACCACTACCCGAAACAATTTCAGCCCCTGAAACAAGGAGTACCCGGCCATGACCACCTTCTGGAGTACGTGGATCTGCGTACTGACCATTGGCAGCCTGATCGGCCTGACCTGGCTGCTGATCGGCACCCGCCGGGGCGAGACCAAGGGCAGCGTCGACCAGACCATGGGCCACAGCTTCGACGGCATCGAGGAGTACGACAACCCGCTGCCGCAGTGGTGGTTCATGCTGTTCGCCGGCACGCTGGTGTTCTCGGTGGGTTATCTGATTCTGTATCCGGGCCTGGGCAACTGGAAAGGCATCTTGCCCGGTTACGAGGATGGCTGGACCGGCGTGCACGAATGGGAAAAGGAAATGAACAAGGCTGACGCCCGGTTCGGTCCGATCTTCGCCAAATTCGCGGCGATGCCGCTGGAAGAAGTGGCCAAGGATCCACAGGCGCTGAAAATGGGTGGTCGTCTGTTCGCCTCCAATTGCTCGGTGTGCCATGGCTCGGATGCCAAGGGCGCGTTCGGCTTCCCTAATCTCGCCGACAGCGACTGGCGCTGGGGTGGCGATGCCGAGACGATCAAGGCCACCATCATGGGCGGCCGCATGGCGGCGATGCCGGCCTGGGGCGAAGTGCTCGGTGAGGCCGGGGTGAAAAACGTTGCCGCGTATGTGCGCCACGAACTCGCCGGCCTGCCGCTACCCGCCGACAGCAAGGCAGATCTGCAAGCCGGGCAGCAGGCGTTCAGCACTACTTGCGTTGCCTGTCATGGCGCCAGCGGCCAAGGCACTGCAGCGATGGGCGCGCCAAACCTGACTCATCCGGCCGGCTTCATTTATGGCACCAGTCTTACCCAGCTTGAGCAGACCATTCGCCATGGTCGCCAAGGGCACATGCCAGCGCAGAACGAGATGTTGGGCAACGATAAAGTGCAATTGCTTGCAGCTTATGTGTACAGCTTGAGCAACAGTTTGAATACAGAAAAACTTGCAACTGAAGACACAGCCAAATAAATCTTGCGCACATAACTGCCGCGACTTTCTCGTCGCGGCAGTTTCCCGCCCCCTTGCGACGCATTGTCGCACCCCTTGCCACCTCACCTTTCGGTTCGCCTGATTCGGGTCTACGCTTGTTCGAAAGCGGACCGGTGCGTGACGGTTTCCGATGACTCTCAAGCGATGCGTCCGATAAACCGGCCGATGGATTTGCCGCAAAGGCAGGCAGTTAACGGCTGTTACGCCGATTGCCTTGTGAAACCCGATCAAGACCTGTCAGCGGGCATCGTTGACGGCGATCCGGACCCGGAGTTTTTTTCACTCACGGCGACATTTTGTCAGAGGCCATTTTTGACCCTACGCGGCGCATGGAAAGGCCGCAGAATCAGCGTTGGAAAGCATTGACCCAGGTCATGGCGCGTTGCAATGACCCCCTGCTTTATACATACTTGCGGCCGATTTTATCCCTATAAAAATACCCAAACCGTGGAACCTTAGAATGAGCACAGCAATCAGTCCGACTGCTTATAACTATAAGGTAGTCCGCCAGTTCGCCATCATGACGGTGGTCTGGGGGATCCTTGGCATGGGGCTCGGTGTCTTCATCGCCTCGCAACTGGTCTGGCCGGAACTGAACTTCGGTCTGCCGTGGACGAGCTTTGGACGCTTGCGCCCGTTGCACACAAACCTGGTGATTTTCGCCTTCGGCGGTTGTGCACTGTTTGCCACTTCCTACTATGTCGTGCAGCGAACCTGCCAGACGCGACTGATTTCCGACAGCCTCGCGGCCTTCACCTTCTGGGGCTGGCAAGCGGTCATCGTCGGCGCCATCGTTACGTTGCCGCTGGGTTACACCACCACCAAGGAATACGCCGAGCTGGAATGGCCGATCGCGATCTTGCTGGCGATTGTCTGGGTCACCTACGGTCTGGTGTTCTTCGGCACCATCACCAAGCGCAAAACCAAACACATCTATGTCGGCAACTGGTTCTACGGTGCGTTCATCGTCGTCACCGCGATGCTGCATATCGTCAACCACATGTCGCTGCCGGTCAGCCTGTTCAAGTCTTATTCGGCTTACTCCGGTGCCACTGACGCGATGATCCAGTGGTGGTACGGCCACAACGCCGTGGGTTTCTTCCTGACCACCGGTTTCCTCGGGATGATGTACTACTTCGTGCCGAAACAGGCCGAACGCCCGATCTACTCCTATCGTCTGTCGATCGTGCACTTCTGGGCGCTGATCACCCTGTACATCTGGGCCGGCCCGCACCACCTGCACTACACCGCCCTGCCGGACTGGGCACAATCGCTGGGCATGGCGATGTCGATCATTCTGTTGGCGCCAAGCTGGGGCGGCATGATCAACGGCATGATGACCCTGTCGGGCGCCTGGCATAAATTGCGCACCGACCCGATTCTGCGCTTCCTCGTGGTGTCGCTGGCGTTCTACGGCATGTCGACCTTCGAAGGGCCGATGATGGCAATCAAGACCGTCAACTCGCTCTCGCACTACACCGACTGGACCATCGGCCACGTCCACGCTGGCGCCCTCGGCTGGGTGGCGATGATCTCGATCGGCGCGATCTACCACATGATTCCGAAACTGTTTGGCCGGGCGCAGATGCACAGCACCGGGCTGATCAATGCGCACTTCTGGCTTGCCACTATCGGCACCGTGCTCTACATCGCCTCGATGTGGGTCAACGGCATCACCCAGGGCCTGATGTGGCGGGCAATCAACGATGACGGCACCCTCACCTACTCGTTCGTCGAAGCGCTGCAGGCCAGCCACCCGGGCTTCATCGTCCGCGCGCTGGGCGGTGCTTTCTTTGCCAGCGGCATGCTGCTGATGGCTTACAACGTGTACCGCACCGTACGTGCGTCGGATCCGGTTGAAGCCGAAGCCGCCGCCAAGATTGCCGTCGTTGGAGCTCACTGATGAAGCATGAAGCTGTCGAGAAGAATATTGGCCTGCTGGCCTTCTTCATGGTCATCGCCGTCAGTGTGGGCGGCCTGACCCAAATCGTTCCGCTGTTCTTCCAGGACGTCACCAACAAGCCGGTCGAGGGCATGAAGCCCCGCTCGGCGCTGGAACTGGAAGGCCGCGACGTGTACATCGCCAACGGTTGTGTCGGCTGCCACTCGCAGATGATCCGCCCGTTCCGCGCTGAAACCGAACGCTATGGCCACTATTCGGTTGCCGGTGAAAGCGTCTGGGACCACCCGTTCCTGTGGGGATCCAAACGTACCGGGCCGGACCTGGCCCGCGTGGGCGGTCGTTACTCCGATGACTGGCAACGTGCGCACTTGTACAACCCGCGCAACGTGGTCCCCGAGTCGAAAATGCCGGCTTACCCGTTCCTCGTGGAAAACAAGCTCGACGGCAAGGAAACCGCGAAAAAAATGGAAGTCTTGCGCACCCTCGGCGTGCCGTACACCGACGAAGACATCGCCGGTGCACAGGATGCCGTGAAGGGCAAAACCGAAATGGACGCGCTGGTGGCCTATCTGCAAGGCCTGGGCACCATCATCAAAAGCAAACGGTGAATCTGATGGATATCGGGATGATTCGAGGCCTGGGCACCGTGGTCGTGATGGTGGCCTTCATTGGTCTGGCCTTGTGGGTGTTCAGCCCCAAGCGCAAGTCGGAATTCGACGACGCGACCATGCTGCCTTTTGCCGATGATCCCGAAGCCATCAAGCACGTCGAGCAAGCTTCTAGGAGTAACAAAGAATGACTACATTCTGGAGTCTGTACGTCACAGTCCTCAGTCTCGGTACGATCTTCGCCCTGACCTGGCTGCTGCTGTCGACCCGCAAGGGCCAGCGCAGCGAACAGACGGACGAGACGGTCGGCCACTCCTTCGACGGGATCGAGGAGTACGACAACCCACTGCCGAAATGGTGGTTCATGCTGTTCGTCGGCACCATCGTGTTCGCCCTGGGTTACCTGGTGCTGTACCCGGGTCTGGGCAACTGGAAAGGTCTGCTGCCGGGCTACAATTATCTGGATACCGAGAAGCAGACCGCGTTCGCCAACGGCCAGACCGGCTGGACCGGCGTCCACGAGTGGGAAAAGGAAATGGCCCGTTCCGACGCTCGCTTCGGTCCGATTTTCGCCAAGTTCGCGGCGATGCCGATCGAAGAAGTCGCCAAGGATCCGCAAGCACTGAAGATGGGTGGCCGTCTGTTCGCGTCCAACTGCTCGGTGTGCCACGGTTCCGACGCCAAGGGTGCCTATGGCTTCCCCAACCTGACCGACGCCGACTGGCGCTGGGGCGGCGAGCCGGAAACCATCAAGACCACCATCATGGGCGGCCGCCACGCGGTGATGCCGGCGTGGGCTGAAGTGATCGGTGAGCAAGGCGTGGCTGACGTAGCCGCCTTCGTGGTGACCAATCTCGACGGGCGCAAGCTGCCGGAAGGCGCCAAGGCCGACCCGGCCAATGGCCAGAAACTCTTCGCCGCCAACTGCGTGGCTTGCCACGGCCCTGCCGGCAAAGGAACGCCGGCCATGGGCGCGCCTGACCTGACCCATCCGGGCGCGTTCATCTACGGCTCGAGCTTCGCGCAACTGCAGCAGACCATCCGCTACGGCCGTCAGGGCCAGATGCCAGCGCAGGAACAACTGCAGGGCAATGACAAGGTGCACCTGCTGGCGGCGTATGTTTACAGCTTGTCACATGGTGAAAAAGCAGCGGAAGCGCAGGCCGAGTAACGCCAACGCTTGAAGCGTAAAAGGCCCCGCCAATGAGATTGGCGGGGCCTTTTTTCATGCCGGCATTCATGATTCGAAACGTTTGTTCAATGGACCTGAGCTGCGATGCCCGGTAGGTTTTTTCGGCCCCGATAAGCCATATCGGGTCCACTTCAAGGATGAAGCCCTAATGTCGAAAGATGATCAACGCACGCAGCAGAATCAGCCTCACACCAGCTCTGCCCACAGGGCAAGGTTCGAACGAACCTCTGCCAAACCGTTACCTAAGGTTTCGCAGCAGACCATGAACAGCCCCGGTAACGGTGGCGGACTTGACGGCCTCGGCGGCGGTCGACTGCTCTGACAAGGGCGAACCCGAGCGCACCGTCATCACGCCTCGCAGCGTGGATCTTTGCTGATGTTTCTACTGGATACCCATGTAGTTTCCGAGCTGCGAAAAATTGCCGACTTCCAGCTCAGCGGCGTCCCTCTGATCAACCCATGGATCGCCGCGAATAACTGGTAGATAGACACCCCGCGCCCGATCATCGGCGGGGCGTTTTTCATGGGCGTTGGGCAAAGATTGAATGCACCGCCGTGGTGTCGATCAACGTCCGATTGCGCCACTGGTTGTTTTCCACCAGATAAACCTGCAGATGCTTGCGGTCCTCGGTGAAGCTAGCGGTCAGATAGGTCTGCTGAGAGGTACTGCCGCTCAGGTAAACAGGCACGTTCCCCTCCTGATACGCATCACCGCCATCCTTATGCAAATGGCCAGCAAAGATCGCCGTCACTTGATATTTGTTGACCATATCGCGGAAGCGTTTTTGTTGCGTATAGCTCCCCTTGTGGTCCAACGGTTTATGCATATTGATGATGATGGCGTAACCCGACGCTCGGGCCAGTCTCAGATCGGTCTCGAGCCAGTCAAGGGCATCATTGATTTCAAATGTCGTCGGATTCAATGGATGAGCAATCCGGGCGGTGTAGGTCGGCTCGTTGTTGAGCTGAACCATATGCACTTCGCCGATATTTTTCGAATAGGCGAGGCTTCCGGAATACGTCTTGCCCAGAAAGCCGCTGGCTATCTTCAGATCGAAGTTATCGACTTTACGCTCATGATGCTCCTTGAACTCGACGATACTCCCGGCAGCACAGCTATTGGTAAAGCAATCGTCGACGTTATTTTCATAATCGTGATTGCCCAGCCCATACAAATAATCACCAGCGAAATACTTGTTCAAAGTGGCCTTCATATAAGACCGCTGCCAACCGTGCCCAAAAGCGGTTATATCGCCATTGATCATCAAAGGAACCTGCGCTAGAGAGCCGTGTTGATTTCTGAATTCGGCAATGCTCGCGAGTTGGGTTTCAACCAGCCATTTCGAGCGTTCCTTGAAGTCTGAATCCGATTCGGGCTCGCGACTGTCGGTCTTGTCGGTCCACGGATACTGAGTATCCGAAGCAAATACCATGTGTTTCGGCATGTCAGTAGCAGCCTGAGCGGAAATAGCCGAAGCGACCAGGCAAGCACTGATAAAGAGGCTCATTAGATTATTCAAAGTCATGCTTTAAATTCCATTTAAGTTAACCGTCGATGCGCAAAATAATTTTCGCGAGAACAAAACTTATGCGAATACAGCGAAAACTTCAAAGCATTCACCAACAACAATCAAGTTTATATATTTCAGACCCGACGACTTACAACATGCGGCGCCATTGGAACCTGTTAGAACTTGTAATGGCAGTGATAACTAGCGCCGGATTATCATTCAACTTTGCGAAATCAAAGCCTGCGACTTGAACATGCGATTGAAAAGATGAACTAGCCGCTTCGGCAAAACCGTCCATACTCACTTAGTCAATTGATCTGCGTCAGGCTTTCGCGCAATCGCTACACCATCTGCATTTTTTACCCAACGCGACCAAAGGTCGCACCCTTGAGCCAGAGCGGCAGGCGTATCATCGCGCTACTGCAACAGCCCTTTTTGACTTCGGTTGGCACGTATCGACCGAGGCATTTTTCCACTGCCGTGGGATGCAATGATGAGCAATCAGATTCCGGTACACGACGTCACGCCGCCGAGCAAGAACGCGAACAACAGCGTCGACCTTTATGCCTCACGAGAAAAAATCTACACCCGTGCTTTCACCGGCCTGTTCCGCAATCTGCGGATGCTCGGCGGTGCGGCGTTGTTTCTGCTGTATTTCGGCACGGTGTGGCTGAACTGGGGCGGCCATCAGGCGGTGTGGTGGAACCTGCCGGAGCGCAAGTTCTTCATCTTTGGCGCGACTTTCTGGCCACAGGATTTCATCCTGCTCTCCGGTCTGTTGATCATTGCTGCATTCGGCCTGTTCTTCATCACCGTCTATGCCGGGCGCGTCTGGTGCGGTTACACCTGCCCGCAGAGCGTATGGACGTGGATTTTCATGTGGTGTGAAAAGGTCACCGAAGGCGACCGCAATCAGCGCATCAAGCTCGACAAGGCGCCGATGAGCGCCAACAAATTCCTGCGCAAACTGGCCAAGCACTCGTTGTGGCTGCTGATCGGTTTCGTCACCGGCATGACCTTTGTCGGCTACTTCTCGCCGATCCGCGACCTGGTCATCGAGTTCTTCACCGGCCAGGCTGATGGCTGGTCGTATTTCTGGGTCGGTTTTTTCACCCTCGCCACGTACGGCAATGCCGGCTGGTTGCGTGAGCAGGTGTGCATCTACATGTGCCCGTATGCGCGCTTCCAGAGCGTGATGTTCGACAAGGACACGCTGATCGTTTCCTACGACCCGCGCCGTGGCGAAAGCCGTGGGCCGCGCAAGAAAGGCATCGACTACAAGGCGCTGGGGCTGGGCGATTGCATCGACTGCACGATGTGCGTGCAGGTCTGCCCGACCGGCATCGACATCCGCGATGGCCTGCAGATCGAGTGCATCGGCTGCGCTGCGTGCATCGACGCTTGCGACAGCATCATGGACAAGATGGATTACCCGCGCGGGCTGATCAGCTACACCACCGAGCACAACCTCTCCGGGCAGAAAACCCATAAACTGCGTCCGCGCCTGATCGGTTACGCCGTGGTGCTGCTGGCAATGATCAGCCTGTTGGTCGCCGCGTTCTTCATGCGCTCGCTGGTCGGATTCGATGTCAGCAAGGACCGCGTGCTGTACCGCGAAAACGCTGAAGGGCGGATCGAAAACGTCTACAGCCTGAAGATCATGAACAAGGATCAGCGCGACCACACCTACCTGCTGCAAGCCGAGGGCCTGCCGGACCTGCGCCTGCAAGGCAAGCGCGAGATCAAGGTGGCCGCCGGCGATATCGTCAGCATGCCGGTCGAGTTGTCGAGCGCGCCGGAACAACTGCCATCGAGCACCAACGAGGTGAAATTCATCCTCAAGGATGCCGATGACGACAGCGTCCACGTTGAAGCCAAGAGCCGATTCATCGGCCCACAAATCCGTTGAGAGAATTTTGAACATGCCCGCTGCAAACGCCGCAAGTCCCTGGTACAAGCACCTCTGGCCGTGGATCATCATCGCCATCCTCGCCTGCTCGGTGGCCTTGACCCTGTCCATGGTGACCATCGCGGTGAACAACCCGGACAATCTGGTCAACGACAACTATTACGAAGCGGGCAAAGGCATCAACCGTTCACTGGATCGCGAGTTGCTGGCGCAGACCCTGAAACTGCGTGCGGCGGTGCATCTGGATGACGTGACCGGTGAAGTCGATCTGCGCTTGAACGGTGACAGCCAGCCGCAAACCCTGGAACTGAACCTGATCTCGCCGACCCAGCCGGAGAAGGATCGCAAGATCGTGCTGACCCGCAGCGCAAGCGAGAGCGGGCGCTACATCGGCCAGTTGGGTGACAAGGTTGAAGGTCGGCGGTTTGTCGAATTGCTTGGCAGCCAGGATGAGCACGTGTGGCGCATGTTTGAAGAAGAGCTGGTCAGCCATGACAAGGAACTGCTGCTGGGTGATGAGCCATTGCAGGGTGCGGAAGACCTGAAAAACTAAGCCTTTTACTCTGATCGTTCCCACGCTCTGCGTGGGAACGCAGCCAGGGACGCTCCGCGTCCCAGCCAAAGCGGACGCGGAGCGTCCGGGGAGGCATTCCCACGCGGAGCGTGGGAACGATCATCGGAACGCGCACCATGACCAGCCCAACCCCCTGCTACCACTGTGCCCTGCCCGTCCCGTCCGGCAGCCGCTTCACCGCCGTCGTCCTCGGGCAGGCCCGCGAGTTCTGCTGCCCTGGCTGTCAGGCCGTGGCCGAAGCCATCGTCGCCGGTGGTCTGGAAAGCTATTACCAGCATCGCAGTGAAGCCTCGGCCAACCCCGAAGCGCTGCCGGTGCAACTGAGCGATGAACTGGCGCTGTACGACCGCGCCGACGTGCAACAACCCTTCGTCCGCCACGAAGGCGACCTCGCTGAAACCACCTTGTTGATGGAAGGCATCAGTTGCGCCGCCTGCGGCTGGCTGATCGAGAAACACCTGCGCACCCTGCCCGCCGTCGCCGAAGCGCGGTTGAACCTGTCCAACCATCGCCTGCACGTACGCTGGGCCAACGCACAATTGCCGCTGAGCCAGATCCTCGCCGAACTACGCCACATCGGTTACGCCGCCCATCCGTACCAGTCCGACCGCGCCAGCGAACAGCTGGCCAGCGAGAATCGCCTGGCCCTGCGCCAGCTCGGCGTCGCCGGTCTGCTGTGGTTTCAGGCAATGATGGCGACCATGGCCACCTGGCCGGAATTCAACATCGACCTCAGTCCCGAGCTGCACACGATCCTGCGCTGGGTCGCGCTGTTTCTGACCACACCGATCGTGTTCTACAGCTGCGCGCCGTTCTTCAAAGGCGCGATGCGCGATTTGCGCACCCGCCACCTGACCATGGACGTGTCGGTATCGCTGGCGATCGGCAGCGCTTATATCGCCGGAATCTGGACGTCGATCACCGGCGTCGGCGAGCTGTACTTCGATGCGGTCGGCATGTTCGCGCTGTTTCTGCTCGCCGGGCGTTATCTGGAACGCCGCGCCCGCGAACGCACCGCTGCCGCCACTGCGCAACTGGTCAACCTGTTGCCGGCCTCGTGCCTGCGCCTGGATAGCGACGGTCAGAGCGAACGCATCCTGCTCAGCGAATTGCGCGTAGGCGAGCGGATTCTGGTGCAGCCGGGCTCGATTCTGCCGGCCGATGGCAAGATCATCGACGGCCAGTCGAGCATCGACGAATCGCTGCTGACCGGCGAATACCTGCCGCAGCCACGCACGCTCGGCGATGCGGTTACTGCGGGCACGCTTAACGTCGAAGGCGCATTGACCGTGGAGGTGCAGGCGCTGGGACAGGACACGCGTCTTTCCGCGATCGTGCGCCTGCTCGATCGCGCTCAGGCGGAGAAACCGCGTCTGGCGGAAATCGCCGACCGCGCCGCGCAATGGTTCCTCCTGCTGTCGCTGATTCCGGCAGCAGTGATCGGCCTGCTGTGGTGGCAACTGGATTCCTCTCGGGCGTTCTGGATCGTCCTCGCCATGCTGGTGGCGACCTGCCCGTGCGCGCTGTCATTGGCGACGCCGACCGCCCTCACCGCCGCCACCGGCACCCTGCACAAACTCGGGCTGCTGCTGACCCGTGGCCATGTGCTGGAAGGCTTGAACCAGATCGACACGGTGATTTTCGACAAGACCGGCACGCTCACTGAAGGCCGCTTGGTGCTGCGCTCGATTCGCCCGCTCGGCGCGCTCGACAGTGAGCAATGCCTGAGCCTCGCTGCTGCGCTGGAAAACCGTTCGGAGCACCCGATCGCCCGGGCGTTCGGCCGTGCGCCACTGGCCGCCGAGGACGTGCACAGTACACCGGGGCTGGGCCTGGAAGGCGTGGTCGGTGAGCAACGCTTGCGCATCGGTCAGGCCGAATTTGCCTGTGCCCTGAGCGACGCGGCGCTGCCGTCGCTGCCCGATGAAGCCGGGCAATGGCTGCTGCTCGCCGACAGCCACGGGCCGCTGGCGTGGCTGGTCCTCGATGATCACCTGCGTGACGACGCCCCCGCCCTGCTCGCGGCCTGCAAGGCGCGCGGCTGGCGCACGTTGTTGTTGTCCGGCGACAGTTCGCCGATGGTCGCCAGTGTCGCCGCCGAACTGGGCATCGACGAGGCCCGTGGCGGCTTGCGCCCCGATGACAAACTGCACGTGCTGCAACAACTGCACGAGGAAGGGCGCAAGGTGCTGATGCTCGGTGATGGCGTCAACGACGTGCCGGTATTGGCGGCGGCCGACATCAGCGTGGCCATGGGCTCGGCCACCGATCTGGCGAAAACCAGCGCCGATGCGGTGCTGCTGTCCAACCGCCTCGACGCCTTGGTGCAAGCCTTCACACTGGCGCGACGCACGCGCCGGGTAATCATCGAAAACCTGCTGTGGGCGGCGCTGTACAATGGCCTCATGTTGCCGTTCGCCGCCCTCGGCTGGATCACTCCGGTGTGGGCGGCGGTCGGTATGTCGATCAGTTCGCTGACCGTGGTGCTCAACGCCCTGCGCCTGACTCGCCTGCCGAGCGCGCCGGCCGCCGGCAGCCCGACCCAAACCCGCCCGCTGCCGGCCTGAGCCGCGCGGGCCTGGAGTTACCGATGCCAGCTCTCTACGTGATGATTCCCGCTGCCTTGCTCATCGTCGCCATCGCCGTGTACATCTTCTTCTGGGCGGTGGACAGCGGTCAGTACGATGACCTCGACGGCCCGGCGCACAGCATCCTGTTTGACGATCAGGATCCCAATCACACCGCTGCCGTGGACGAAGCCAACGCCGGCAAACCGGACGACAAGGCGCCGCCCCATGCTTGAACTGGCGCCTCTGCTGGTCTCGGCGCTGATCCTCGGCCTGCTCGGTGGCGGCCATTGTCTGGGCATGTGTGGCGGCCTGATGGGCGCGCTGACCCTGGCGATCCCCAAAGAGCAGCGCAGCCGGCGCTTTCGCCTGTTGCTGGCGTATAACCTCGGGCGGATTCTCAGTTATGCCACGGCGGGATTGCTCATCGGCCTCGCCGGATGGGCCGTCGCCAACAGTCCGGCGGCGCTGTTCATGCGCGTATTGGCCGGGTTACTGCTGATCGCCATGGGTTTGTATCTGGCCGGCTGGTGGAGCGGGCTGACCCGTATCGAAGCGCTCGGGCGTGGCTTGTGGCGTTTTATTCAACCGGTGGCGAATCGCTTGCTGCCGGTTTCCAGCCTGCCGCGCGCCTTGCTGCTCGGTGCGCTGTGGGGCTGGCTGCCGTGCGGACTGGTTTACAGCACGCTGTTGTGGAGCGCGAGCCAGGGCAATGCGCTGGACAGTGCATTGCTCATGCTCGCTTTTGGCCTCGGCACCTGGCCGGTACTGCTCGCCACCGGGCTGGCGGCTGAACGGGTCACGGCCATTTTGCGCAAACGCAGCGTGCGCATGGCGGGTGGCTTGCTGGTGATTCTGTTTGGCTTGTGGACCTTGCCCGGGCCGCATCAGCATTGGCTTATGGGCCATTAAACCAGCGGCGTGGCCTTCGCGAGCAAGCTCGCTCCCACAGGGGATTTGAGGCGTACACAAAATCTGTGGGAGCGAGCTTGCTCGCGAAGAGGCCCGCAGGATCAACACACCTCCTCCTGTTGATGCAAATCAACAGCCCCATCGCCGCCCCCCGATAGACTCGCCACACTGCCAGCCTATCCGGGGGAATGCCCGCATGCTCGACGCCATTCGTTGGGACTCTGATCTGATCCGCCGCTACGATCTGGCGGGGCCACGCTACACCTCATATCCGACGGCCGTGCAATTTCACGGTCAGGTCGGCACTTTCGACCTGTTCCATGCCCTGCGCGACAGCCGCAAGGCGCAGCGGCCGTTGTCGCTGTACGTGCATGTGCCGTTCTGCGCGAACATTTGCTACTACTGCGCCTGCAACAAGGTCATTACCAAGGATCGCGGGCGTGCGCAGCCGTATCTGCAACGGCTCGAGCAGGAAATCCAGTTGATCGCCTGCCACCTCGACCCGGCGCAAAAAGTCGAGCAACTGCATTTCGGTGGCGGCACACCGACCTTTCTCAGCCACGATGAATTGCGTCAGCTGATGGCGCACCTGCGCAAGCATTTCAATCTGCTCGATGACGATTCTGGTGACTACGGCATCGAAATCGACCCGCGCGAAGCCGACTGGTCGACCATGGGCCTGTTGCGCGAATTGGGATTCAACCGGGTCAGCATTGGCCTGCAAGACCTTGACCCGGCGGTGCAGCGCGCGGTCAATCGCCTGCAAAGCCTGGAAGAAACCCGCGCGGTGATCGATGCGGCGCGAACCCTGCAATTTCGCTCGATCAACATTGATCTGATCTACGGCCTGCCAAAGCAGACACCGGACAATTTCGCTCGCACCGTCGAGGAAGTGATCAGCCTGCAACCGGATCGTCTGTCGGTATTCAACTACGCGCACCTGCCGGAACGCTTCATGCCGCAACGGCGGATCAACAGCAGCGAACTGCCGAACCCGGTGCACAAGCTGGAAATGCTCCAGCGCACCATCGAGCAACTGACCGCTGCCGGTTACCGTTACATCGGCATGGACCACTTCGCCCTGCCCGATGACGAGTTGGCGATCGCTCAGGAAGAACACACCCTGCAACGCAACTTTCAGGGCTACACCACCCACGGTCACTGCGACCTGATTGGTCTGGGCGTGTCGGCGATCAGCCAGATCGGCGATTTGTACTGCCAGAACAGCAGCGACCTCACGGCTTATCAGAACAGCCTCGCCAGCGCGCAACTGGCGACCAGTCGCGGCCTGGTGTGCAACGCCGACGATCGCTTGCGCCGCGCGGTGATTCAGCAGCTGATCTGTAATTTCAAACTCGATTTCGCTGAAATCGAGCAGCAGTTCAACATCGATTTTCAGGGCTATTTCGGCGCGCTGTGGCCGCAACTGCAAGGCATGGCCGCGGATGGCCTGATCAAACTCGAGCGCGAGCGCATCGAGGTGTTGCCGGCGGGCCGATTACTGGTGCGTTCGGTATGCATGGTCTTCGATGCGTACCTTGAGCAGCAGAACCGCCAGCGTTTTTCCCGAGTGATTTAAGGTTTGTTCAGCAACGAGCCGACCTTGAAATTCTGCTCAGGAGTCAGCGCCGACTGGTTCATCACTTTCGACAAGGCGAGGTTGGCGGTGATCAGGCCACTGTTGAGCGCGGCGATGGCACCACGCAATGCGGCGAGCTTGTTGATCTTTTCTTCAGCGGAAAGCGTTCTGTCGGACATGACCGCCGCCATGCGCGCTTTCTTCTCGATGATCTCCTTCTGGATTTTTCGGATCATCTTCAGCAATTGCTGGATGTTCTCCGGCAAGCCGCTGTTATCGACGTCGCTGTTCTCGCCGCCGACAGCAGCGGATTTGGCGATGGCCGCGCCAGACAGCGACACTTTGACGCCCTCGACCAAGGTCGGGGTTGCCGTGTTCGACAAGTCGTCATCGCGGTTGATCGCAGCGTCGGTATTGTTGATCTCCGGCGCGGCAGCAACGCCGCTGCTACCGGGGCCTAGCGTGCCAATGGCGGTCATCGGGGCCTTCCCTGAATGGATGCTGATAGCTGTTTATCGGCCGCAGGTGCTGCGGCTTTATGTCTGTGGGACAACGCCGCCGCGTGCTGGCCTGAATGTCCTCGCGTGAGTTACCCTTACGGCTTATGTGTGTTTTCCCACAAGGATTGAAGAAATGTCCGAGCCAGTCAAACTGCGCGCTCACAACCAGGCCCATTGCAAGGATTGCAGCCTGGCCCCGCTCTGCCTGCCACTTTCGCTGAATCTGGAAGACATGGACGCGCTGGACGAAATCGTTAAACGCGGCCGCCCGCTGAAGAAGGGCGAGTTCCTCTTCCGCCAGGGCGACACCTTCGATTCCGTTTATGCGGTTCGCTCCGGCGCCCTGAAGACTTTCAGCCTGAGCGATGCCGGTGAAGAGCAACTGACTGGCTTCCACCTGCCGAGTGAACTGGTCGGACTGTCGGGCATGGACACCGAGAAACACCCGGTGTCGGCCCAGGCGCTGGAAACCACTTCTGTCTGCGAAATACCTTTCGAGCGCCTCGACGAACTGGCCCTGCAATTGCCGCAACTGCGCCGCCAGTTGATGCGGGTGATGAGCCGCGAGATTCGCGACGATCAGCAAATGATGTTGCTGCTGTCGAAGAAGACCGCTGACGAGCGCATCGCGACCTTCCTGGTCAACCTTTCGGCCCGCTTCCGCGCTCGCGGCTTCTCGGCCAACCAGTTCCGCCTGAGCATGTCGCGCAATGAAATCGGCAATTACCTGGGCCTGGCGGTGGAAACCGTGTCGCGGGTGTTCACCCGTTTCCAGCAGAACGAGCTGATTGCCGCCGAGGGCAAGGAGATTCACATTCTCGACCCGATCCAGCTGTGCGCACTGGCCGGCGGTTCGATCGAAGGCTGATCACGACCCGCGGTTGAGCGAATCGTTTCAGCCGCGGGTATACTGCGCCGTTTGCAGCCCTGCCAGGACACCCCGATGGTCTTCGACTCCTTCGACATCAAATCCCTGATCCGCCCCGTGATCGACTTCCCGAAACCGGGTGTGATCTTTCGCGACATCACCCCGTTGTTCCAGTCGCCGACGGCGCTGCGCCTGGTGATGGACAGCTTCGCCCACCGCTACGTCGAAGCCGACTTCACCCACATCGGCGCCATGGACGCCCGTGGTTTTCTGATCGGTTCGGTACTGGCCTATCAGTTGAACAAACCGCTGGTGCTGTTCCGCAAGCAAGGCAAACTGCCGGCGGACGTGCTCGCCGAAGGATATGCCACCGAATACGGCGAAGCGTTTCTGGAAGTGCACGCCGACAGCCTGTGTGAAGGCGATTCGGTGGTGATGTTCGATGACCTGATCGCTACCGGCGGGACGTTGATTGCAGCGGCCAACCTGATTCGCCGCATGGGCGCGCGGGTGCATGAAGCGGCGGCGATCATTGATCTGCCCGAGCTGCAAGGTTCGCAGCGCTTGCAGGACATGGGCATCCCGACGTTCTGCCTGACGCAGTTTGCGTTGACTGATAAATAATCAAGATCTAAAGATTGATCGTTCCCACGCTCCGCGTGGGAATGCCTCAAGGGACGCTCTGCGTTCCAGCTTGCGATAGGGACGCGGAGCGTCCCGGGCTGCATTCCCACGCAGAGCGTGGGAACGATCATGCATCGGACGATCTTTTGCTTTTAAAGCCCCATCTGCTTGCTGATGATTTCGTTCATCACTTCCCGCGTCCCGCCGCCAATCGACAGAATGCGGTTATCCCGATACAGCCGCTCCACCAGGCTTTCACGCATGTAACCGAGCCCGCCAAGAATCTGCACGGCTTCGGTGGTGATCCGGTCCGAGGTGTCGGTGGCGAAGTTCTTCGCCATGGAAATCTCCTTGATCACACTCTGCCCCGCCGCCATTTTTGCCGCTTGCCGATATGTGAACTCCCGCGACACTTCCAGCGCCGTGGCCATTTCGGCGAGCCGATGTTTGATCACCTGAAATTTGCCGATGGGTTTGCCGAACGCCTCACGCTCGCGCGCCCACTTCAGGCTCTCCTCCAGCGCCAATTGCGCAGTCATATTGGCCATCAATGCCAGCGCCAGGCGTTCGCTCTGGAAATTGCCCATGATGCAGGCGAAGCCCATGTTCTCCGCGCCGATCAGGTTGCCTGCCGGCACGCGGCAGTCATCGAAGAACAATTCAGCGGTGTCCGACGCCCACCAGCCCATTTTCTTCAATTGCCGACCGACACTGAAACCCGGCGTGCCCTTCTCGATCAGCAACAGGCTGATACCGCCGAACCCCGGCGCACCGGTGCGCACCGCGACCGTGTAGAAATCCGCGCGCACGCCGCTGGTGATAAAGGTCTTGCTGCCGCTGACCCGGTAGAAGTCACCGTCACGCACGGCGCGGGTTTGCAGGTTGGCGACGTCGGAACCGCCACCGGGCTCGGTCACCGCCAGGGCGCTGATCTTTTCGCCGCTGAGCACTTGGGGGACGACCCGCTCCCGCACCTCAGGCCGCGCCCATTTGACGATCGGCGGCAAACCGATATCCAGCGAGCCCAGCCCCGCCACCAGCCCACCAGAGCCACAGCGCATCAGCTCTTCACTGGCGGCGACCTTGGCGAACAGATCGCCTTCATGGCTGCCGCCAAGCGCTTCGGGATAGCCGATACCGAGAATGCCTGCGGCACCGGCCTTGAGGTACAGCTCACGGGGAAAGCTTTCGGCTTCTTCCCACTGATCAATGTCCGGCAGGATCTCGCGTTCGACGAAACGTCTGACGCTGTCGCGGACCAATTGGTGGCTGGGGTCGAAGTATTCCTGAAAGGCAGGCATGGGCGAGCTCCACGGAAGGGTTCGCCGACGTTAACCGAGCGCTTGCTTGGTTATCAATGAAATTGTGCGAATCAGATGGAGCGCGGCGCGCCCATCGCTGGCAAGCCAGCTCCCACAGGGTTCGGTATGGACACATATGCTGTGGGTCACATCCAACACTGTGGGAGCTGGCTTGCCAGCGATGTGGCCCGAAAGGGCGATAGAGACTTACAGGGAGATAGGTTTACGCCCGGCAAACGAATGCGCCAGCGTGCCGCCATCGACCAGTTCCAGCTCACCGCCCAGCGGCACGCCATGGGCAATCCGCGAAGCGATCAGACCTTTGTTCTGCAACAACTGCGCAATGTAATGCGCCGTCGCCTCGCCTTCGACCGTCGGGTTGGTGGCGAGGATGACTTCAGTAAAGGTTCCCGCCTCTTCAATGCGCGCCATCAATTGCGGAATGCCGATCGCTTCCGGCCCCAGGCCGTCCAGCGGCGACAGATGCCCCTTGAGCACGAAATAGCGACCACGGAAACCGGTCTGCTCCACCGCATAGACATCCATCGGCCCTTCGACCACGCAGAGCAGCGTGTCATCGCGGCGCGGGTCGGCGCATTGCGGGCACAGGTCATCTTCGGTGAGCGTGCGGCACTGGCGGCAATGGCCGACGCCTTCCATGGCCTGGCTCAAGGCCTGAGCCAAACGAGTGCCGCCGCTGCGATCACGTTCTAGCAACTGCAACGCCATGCGCTGAGCGGTTTTCTGACCCACGCCCGGCAAGGTGCGCAAGGCGTCGATCAGTTGGCGAATCAAAGGGCTGAAGCTCATGGGTAAACAGTCCGACTAAACAACGAGACGCGGTTTATACCCGCGCCTCTGGCCAGCGTCAAATCCTCAGTCCTGGGCGACCCGGACCACCAGTTTGCCGAAGTTGCGCCCTTCCAGCAGACCGATGAACGCCTCGGGCGCCTGCTCCAGACCTTCGACCACGTCCTCGCGGAACTTGACCTTGCCGTCGCGTACCCACGGCACCATGTGGCTGATGAATTCCGGCTGACGATCACCGTAATCGTCGAAAACGATGAAGCCCTGAATACGCACACGCTTGGTCAGTAGAGTGCGTTGCAGCATCGGCAGGCGGTCCGGGCCAGTCGGCGCCTCGGCGGCGTTGTAGCCGGCGATCAGGCCGCACAGCGGGATGCGCGCCTTGGGATTGAGCAACGGCACGACCGCGTCGAACACGTACCCACCGACGTTCTCATAATAAATGTCGATGCCGTTGGGGCAGGCCTTGGCCAGTTGCTCGGCGAAGTCGTCGGCCTTGTGGTCGATGCAGGCATCAAAACCCAGCTCCTCAACGACGTATTTGCACTTCTCGGCCCCACCGGCTACGCCGACCGCGCGCAGGCCTTTGATCTTCGCCACTTGGCCGACCACCGAGCCGACGGCGCCGGACGCCGCAGCCACCACCAGGGTTTCGCCTTCTTTCGGCTGACCGATGTCCATCAGCCCCATGTACGCGGTCATGCCTGGCATGCCCAGCACCCCGAGGGCCATCGACGGGCTCGGCAGGCCGGCCGGGATCGGCATGATGTTGCGACCGTCGCTGATGCTGTGGCTCTGCCAGCCAGTCGCGCCGACCACCAGATCACCAACATGAAATTTCGGATGATTGGATTGCTCGACCCGGCTGACGGCGCCGCCGGTCATGACTTCGCCGATCTGCACTGGCGCAGCGTAGGACGGTGCGTCGCTCATACGTCCGCGCATGTACGGGTCGAGCGACAGGTACAGGGTTTTCAGCAACACCTGACCGTCCTGCAGATCCGGCAGCGCCTCACGCTCCAGACGGAAGTTCTCCGGGGTCGGTGCGCCGGTCGGGCGCGAGGCGAGGACGAAACGTTGGTTGAGGGTGAGAGGGTCGGACATGTCAGCGTCTCCTGTGAATGGGGAATTCGGTGTATAGGGAGCAGACCTTGGTAGCGGTGGTGTGTTCGATGTTTCTGCAGTTTTGACCGAGGCTCGCTCCCACTGATCGTTCCCACGCTCTGCGTGGGAATGCAGCCCGGGACGCTCCGCGTCCCAATCGCAAGCTGGAACGCGGAGCGTCCCCAGAGGCATTCCACGCAGAGCGTAGGAACGATCCGCGCCGGTCAGAAACAAAAATGCCAGGCGCGATGCCTGGCATTTTGTGTAGCCCATCTGCCGCCAAATGGCGAATCAGAATGGCAGTTTCATACCCGCTGGCAGGTTCATGCCGGCGGTCATGCTGCCCATTTTTTCCTGGCTGTTGGCTTCGATCTTGCGCACGGCGTCGTTGACGGCGGCGGCGACCACGGCTTCCAGCATCTCTTTGTCGTCTTCGCTCAGGCCTTCGACCAGGCTTGGGTCGATGCTCACGCTTTTCACGTCGTGACGACCGGTCATCACCACGGTGACCATGTCGCCGCCGGCCTTGCCGGTGACTTCGGCGTTGGCCAGTTCTTCCTGCATCTTGGCCATTTTTTCCTGCATCTGCTGCGCCTGCTTCATCAGGCCGGCCATGCCACCTTTCATCATGGGAATCACCTCAAACGTACTTGGATAAAACAGCGCCCGGCCATCGAGGCCGAGCACCTTCAGTTATTAGCCTTGGGTGACCAAGGCGTCGACAGGTTCAATAGTATCGCTTCGCACCACCGCGCCGAACTGCTGAACCATCTGCTGGATGAACGGATCACCGTGGATCGACTCCTCCGCCTCGCGCTGGCGATTGGCGCGGCGGCGCGAGGCGGCCTGGGCCGGGGTTTCCTGCGCGGGCTTGATCAGCTCGATGGTCAGCGTCAGCGTGTGCCCGTGAAACTGGTTCAACGCCTCATTGAGACGACGCTGTTGCGTGGCGTTGAACAGTGCACTGTGGGCCGGATCCAGGTGCATCAGCCAATGATCGCCATCGACCGCAATCAACGTGCAGTTGGCGGCGATGCTGCCGGTCATGCCGGAAATCGGCAGTTTCGGGAACAGCTCCAGCCATTGCAGGGCCAGACCGGTTGCCGGCGCAGCAGCAGGTTCCGGCTCGGGTTCAGGTTCGGGATCGGCGGCGTGTTCGCTGGCCAGTTCGTCGAGGTAGCTGTAGGCCGAATCCATGTCCGGCTCGATGTAATCCTCGTCCAGCGGCGGTTCGTCGTCCATATCCATGCCTGGCGTAGCGGCATCGACGTCAGCGACGGACGGCTCGGGAATTGGCGCAGCGGCCCACTCCGGCGCATCCGGCACCACGCTGTCCGGGGTCGGCAGCGGCATCGGCGGCAGTTCAGGCTGCTCGCCGGCGGTTTCCAGTACCGGCTCGACGGCGGGTTGCTGGAGCGGCGCGGGCTCGGGCTCGGCTTCCACCGGGTCGTTCCACGGCAGATCGACCACGGCCTCGATAGCGACCGGCTCAGGCTGCGGTTGCGCTTCGCCAACCGGCGCAACGGGTTCTGGCTCGGCAGCCGGCGCCGCTACGGGTGCGGGCGCAGGTGTGGGCGCAACAGCCGCAGCGACCACCGGCGCAGGCTTCGGCGCGGCAGCCACTGAGTTTGCGGAATCAACTGTGGCCTGGCTGATCCCCACTGGCTTTAGCGCTTGCCTCGGCGCGTCCGCCGTATCCGCCGGGCGGAACGCGAGCATCCGCAGCAGGACCATTTCGAAACCGCCGCGCGGGTCCGGCGCCAGCGGCAAATCGCGGCGACCGATCAGGCCCATCTGGTAATAGAACTGCACGTCTTCGGCCGGCAGTGCCTGGGCCAAGGCCAATACGCGATCACGGTCGCCGTGGCCATTGTCGACACCTTCCGGCAGCGCCTGAGCGATGGCCACGCGGTGCAGCACGTTGAGAATTTCCGAGAGCACGCCGTTCCAGTCCGGGCCTTGCTCGGCCAGATGCCGCACGGCTTCGAGCAGCGCCTTGGCATCGCCTTCGATCAGTGCATGCAGCACGTCATAGACCTGACCGTGATCCAGCGTGCCGAGCATCGCGCGCACGTCGGTAGCGAGCACCTTGCCTTCACCGAACGCGATGGCCTGATCGGTCAGGCTCATGGCGTCACGCATCGAGCCGTCAGCCGCGCGGCCGAGCAGCCACAGTGCATCGTCTTCGAACGGTACGTTTTCTGCGGTCAGCACGTGAGTCAAATGCTCGACCACACGCTCGGGCGTCATGTTCTTCAGGGAGAACTGCAGGCAGCGCGAAAGAATCGTTGCCGGAAGTTTCTGCGGATCGGTGGTCGCCAGGATGAACTTGACGTAGGGCGGCGGCTCTTCGAGGGTTTTCAGCAGCGCATTGAAGGAATGGCTGGACAGCATGTGCACTTCGTCGATCAGGTAGACCTTGAAGCGCCCACGGCTTGGCGCGTACTGCACGTTATCGAGCAGTTCGCGGGTGTCCTCGACTTTGGTGCGGCTGGCGGCGTCGATCTCGATCAGGTCGACAAAACGCCCTTCATCGATCTCGCGGCACACCGAACATTCGCCGCAGGGGCTGGAGGTGATACCGGTCTCGCAGTTCAGGCACTTGGCAATGATCCGCGCGATGGTGGTCTTGCCGACCCCGCGCGTCCCGGTGAACAGGTAGGCGTGGTGCAGCCGTTGGCTGTCCAAGGCATTGATCAGAGCCTTGAGCACATGGGTCTGGCCGACCATTTCGCGGAACGAGCGCGGACGCCATTTACGTGCAAGAACCTGATAACTCATCGAAAACCGTCGCAGCGAAGGAAGCAGAAGCGGCTAATGCTAGCGGAGCAAGGGCAAAATTGCATCCGGTGTCCTCGTCTAATATGGCTAAGCTGCATCAGCAGAGGCTTTTATCAGCTCGGGATGGGGAATTACCGGAGCGTCTATGCGGTGGGCCGTGGCGGCATTGCTGGGTATCAGCCTCAACGCGATGGCCGCGCAAGCGCCGTTGCGCTTCGCCGTGCCGGATAGCTGGGCGATGCCGATGGTGCAACTGCAAGGCGGCAGACCGACCCAGGGCATCCTGCACGACATCCTGCTCAGCCTGGCGACCCAGGTCGGCGCGCCGGCGCAATTCATCGTCCTGCCGCGCGCGCGGGTCCAGAGCGCCATGGAGCACGGCGACATCGACGTGCGCTGCTATGCCGCACAGTCGTGGCTGCCGAATCAGTCCGGCGATTACATCTGGAGCGTACCGCTGTGGTTCCAGCGCGACCTGCTGATCAGCCGCGAGGATAAGTCAGCGCAGATCAATCCCGCCCAGCTGCCGCGCCAGGCCATCGGCACCGTTCTCGGCTACAGCTACCCTACCCTGCAACCGCTGTTCGACGCCGACCAGTTGCAACGCGAAGACGCGCGCAATCAGGAACAGGTGCTGGAAAAGCTCCTCGCCGGACGCTACCGCTACGCGGTGAGCAATCAGTGGACGCTGGACTGGATCAACCAGCGCCTGTTGCCGGAGCAGCAGTTGCGAGGGGTCGCGGTACTGCAGGAGCAGAATATCGGTTGCTATGTGAGGAACGACCCGAAGGTGCCGGTGCAGCGAATTTTGCGCACGTTGCTGCGAATGAAGATGTCGGGCGAGATCGACGACATTATCCGGCTCTACACCGGCGCCTCATCAACCACACCCTAACCCCATGTGGGAGCGAGCCTGCTCGCGAAAGCGGTATGTCAGGCGACACAGTTGTTGAACACGCCGACGTCTTCGCGAGCAGGCTCGCTCCCACAGGGTTGGCCGGGTCAATAACCGTGCGATTCGCGGAATTTCTGATAATCGTGAAAGTCGATCCACTCGACCACGTCGTAAGGCAGATAAAGCTGCTCTCGGGCGCGGGAAATGGCGATGTACACGGCGCAGATGCGCTGATCGAACTCGTAGGCGTCCTTGAATTTCTCGTTACTGAGCAACGCCCGGGTCAACAGCACGCGCCTGAACTCCATGCCGCCGGCCTGCTCCGCCATCATCAACAGGCAGGCCTTGCCCGGCTCGATGATCTTCTGGCTCAGTCGCGTCAGGTCGGCAATCATGAAGCCGTTTTGCAACTGTGCTTCGATCCACAAAAAGGCTTCATCGAACTGGTTGGCGGCGCGCACCTGCTGCCAGTCAGCCATGTCGCTGAAATACGGGTGCGGTCCTTTCTCGCTGGACCCGGCGTTATAGAAATCGCGGCGGAACAGCTCGATGGCGGTGGTCATGAAATGCTTGATGTCATCCTGCGCTTCCCTGTCGGGGAAACTGAAGGCGCAACTGGAATCGTGCAAGTGGATGGCCCACATCATCGTGTCCCACGGTGACGCGGTCAGCACCACGCAACCTTCGGGCGGCACGAAGGCTTCCGGGTAGTACTCGATATCGACGTCGGCATGACGAGCCCCTTCGAACGGCACTTTGCTCTTCTGCGTATGGCGCGAGATCAGTGGATTGACCAGGCGCTCGACATTGCGCCCCGAGCGCACCGAATAGCAGATATCGCTCTGGCGAACTTCACGCTTGCGCTTGAGCGGCTCGCCCTTGGCCTGCTGGTATTCATCGCCGAGGGTGATCAGCACCTGCTGCCCGCGCTCGATGATTTGCAGCAGCGACGCCGGCACATCCTGGCTTTCATCGATGATCACATGGGTGTAGCGCGGCGGGACGCGGCAACCGGCGAGACTGGCGCGCTTGATCATCAACAACGTCTGAAACCCGCTCTGGCTGGCCCAGGCCGGATTGGCCTGCAGATACACCCACAGGCGACTGGAGTATTCCAGCAGCGCTTGCGAGTCTGCGCCGGTCAAGGGCTGCTGGAAGTGCGGCAAGTGCCTAGCGGACAGCGTGTGGTCTCTTGAGGCGCAGTACAGCTCTAGCACGCGCAGACAGACCTCGAGGGTGCCCGGCCCGTCGTGGTGGCGAAAGCCGAACATATTCAGCTCCTGCGCCAGCGCCTGCTTGCTCGGAAGCCGATTCGGGGCCTTGGCCACATGCAGGCGCGGACCAAGCAATTGCGCCTGGGCAAATTCGAAAAAGGTCTGGCCGATTTCCGTGTCATGCACCTGCACGATGTGCTTGCGCAACGTCGCCAGTTTCGCCGGGGTGCGCGCCAGTACCAGCGTGCGTTTCGAGCGCAGGCACTCGATCAGCGCGCTGAGCATGTAGCTCTTGCCGATCCCCGCATACCCCTGCACATGCAGGTCTTCGTCGAGGTTGGCGCGAAAAGTCCGCAGCAGCTTGTCCTGCGCCGCGCTCAACCAGTGCTCGCGCTCGCGGGGCGTGACCATCTGCTGGCGGAACGGGTTGTTCTGTTGCTGATGGCGAATCTTGAAGTCGACATCCCATTGCCCATCGGGCAACAGGTAGTGCTGCGCAGCGACTTCATCGGTCATGAGAAACCGCAGGTTCAGGCCTTTGAGCGCATTAAGGCCGAAGTACAATTTGCGCGAATCGAACAGACGCCGCGCCTCTGCAAGCAGTCCCGCCGATCCGGAGCGCCGAGCGGTGACGGACCAGTCAATGAGTTTGGCGAGAATCTTCTCCGCAGCGCTAGCGCTCAAGTCCTGTTCCGTGGCCTGGGCGAGGTTCTGGATGACCAGCACCGCCGCCAGCTCCGGGTCGCTCAGGTTGGCCAGTGCCGCGTCACCGTCGGGCTGCAACAACGCCGTACACGCATCATGTGTTATCGGCAGAAGTACTGGTGTGGCCAGATCAAAATGTTCCGGGTGCATACAACCTCGCCGCTTGGGCTTTAATACAACACCAGATCAGTCCTGATCATTCTTGTCGTGCATTTCATGGGACTGCGGCAGGTTTCCCTCACTGCCGGCCTCGGGGCTGATCCGCAGCTCGAAGGAGTAGCCGCCGAGCGTGCCGGACATACCGCGTCGATCTGCACCGTTAGCCAGAGGGCCTGCATCGATTTGCGCCTGTACTTCGTAGAACGCCATTTCCAGCAGTTTGCGCAGGTGTTCAGGGCTTTGAGCGGTGGCGTGCAGTTGCAGGTTGTATTGGCCGGTTGCCGACGCTGATTCGGGCTCAACGATGGTCGACAGTACCTCCACCGGATCCGGCTGTTCGCTCTCTTCGGCCGCGTTGAAAGCGGCAGATGCCGCCAGAATCGCAGCGTGCTCTTCGTCCATCAGGTCGAGCACTCGCGACAGCTCCAGCGTGCGCTCGGGCTGATCCTGCATCTGCGCTTTGACTTCCAGACGACGTAACTGCCATTCGCGCAGTTTCTCTCGGGTCAGATCGTCAATTTCAGCCACTTGCCTTACCTCTCGTTGCCAGGCGAGGGAGTATGCCACTGTTCGGCGTCGACAGCCGCACGGGCACCGGGACGCTGCGCTGCTGTTCCGCGCGTTTCTGATGGCGGATCAACGCCAAAGGCCAAATCGCAGGCATAAAAAAACCGCAGTGGGCGAAACCCATGCAGTTCTCTTTGCAGCCTTTGGTTCGTTAAGGTGGTGCCCCCACCAGCCACACCCCGGCACACAATGTTCCCGCTGTGGCTGCTTCCTTCCGGATCTGACCAGGTTCACGGGTAATCGTTGCGGGGGGACCGATGGGGTCACCATAACGACGCTTGCCTGTCGGCGAGCCGCGCCATTGTACCTGTCTGAGATGAAGTTACAACCGTTGGTTGCAGATAAAAAATACCAACAGGTTCAAGGACATGCGAAGACGGCGAAAGATCGCAGCCTGCGGCAGCTCCTAGAGGGCCAGGACTTCGTCTGCACGACCGCCAGCCTGCTGGATCACCAGATGAATGAAGTGCAGCTTGGCAATTGCCGCTGCCGGCAGTACGAACGGGTAGAAATCCGGCTGGCCCATGCTGCGCGACAGTTCGTTGAGCATGCCGGCCAGTTCGATCCACGCATTGACGAACGACAGGAATGCCGTACCGCCCGGGTGCTCCGGGTCGTAAAGGGTGCTGGTCGGAAAGGGCTGATAGTCGAAGTCCATTTCCCGCGCGCTCATGCCAAAGCCGAGCGCCGTGTCCACCGCGTCCATCATGTGCAGGTAATGCGCCCAGGTTTCTGCCCAGTCTTCCCACGGATGCATGGTCGCGTAGGCGCTGACGAAGTGCTGCGGCCAATCCAGTGGTGCGCCTTGCTGGTAATGCCGGTCCAGCGCCTCGGTGTAACTGGCGCGCTCGTCGCCGAACAGGGTGCGGAATGCGCCAAGCCAGGGGCCGTTGGCGATGAGGCGATCCCAGTAATAATGGCCGACCTCGTGGCGAAAATGCCCGAGCAGCGTGCGGTAAGGTTCGTGCATCGCCGCCCTGACCTGCTCACGGTGAGCGTCGTCGGCCTCTTTGATGTCGAGGGTGATCAGGCCATTGGCATGGCCGGTCATCGGCGCGTTGCCTTCCAGGTCGACACCGATGAAGTCGAACGCCAGCCCTGTTTCTTCATCCTTGGTTTTCGGGATGACCGGCAAGCCGAGGGTGATCAGTTGCGCGACCAGTCGACGCTTGGCGATTTCAACCTTGCGCCAGCGTTCGGGATTTTCCGCGACGGACAAGTCGGGAATGGTGCGGTTGAGGCTGCAAGCGATGCACAAGGTGTCGTGATCGTTGGCCGACAGCAGCCAATTGCACGCGGCGGGCATGTCGAGGTTGGCGCAGCGGCGGAACAGGCCGGCGTCGGGATCGACGTCGAGTGTCCAGGTGCCCTCTTCCGGCCCCGGTTGCAGCGAGGTCAGGCGACTGTGTTCGGGTTGATAGCCAAGCAAAGCGTTACAGGCCAGGCACTGACTGTTGCGGAAGAACAGCGACTGGCCGCAACGGCACGGCCAGACTTTGCTGTTGCGCGAGGATCCGGCCACGAACGGCGCGATGATGCGGGAACTGAGCTGCTCGAAAAAGCGGTGCATGGCGATCTCTCCCTGGGACTGGCCAAGACTAGATCATCCTGAAGACAACATCGTTCCCACCCATAACCGCGGAGTCGGGTGATAGCACTATTGTGGTGAGGGGATTTATCCCCGCTCGACTGCGCAGCAGTCGCCAAAAACCGTACACGCGATACAGATGAAATGATCGCTCGCAGGGTTTTGGGGTCGCTGCGCAACCCAGCGGGGATAAATCCCCTCGCCACGGGTGTCGCCGAACGGGGATAAATCCCCTCGCCACAGGTGTCCATCCGAAGAGGGATAAATCCCCTCACCACAGGAGTTCATCCGCTCAGACAGCGACGCCGTGGGTTTTGAGGAAGGCGATAAACGCTTCTTCGTCCATGACCTTCACACCCAGCTCATTGGCCTTGGTCAGTTTCGAGCCAGCACCCGGGCCTGCGACCACACAGTGGGTTTTCGCCGATACCGAGCCTGCGACTTTCGCACCGAGGCTTTCCAGATGCTCCTTGGCCACATCCCGGCTCATCAGTTCGACCTTGCCGGTCAGCACCCAGGTTTCGCCGGACAGTGGCAGACCTTCGACAACTTTCTTCTCGCTCTGCCAATGCATGCCGAAATCGCGTAGTTGCTGCTCGGCCTGCTCGGCCAGTTGCCGATGCTCGGGCAAGGCGAAGAACTCGCGCACCGAGTTGGCCTGCTTCTCCGGCAATGCCTGGCGCATGTCCAGCCAGTCAGCGTTCATCACCGCTTGCAGCGAGCCAAAGCGGTCGGCGAGTTTCTGCGCACCACCGGGGCCGACGAAAGGAATGTGCAGTTTGTCGAGCAAGCCGCCCAGCGTAGTGCTGGCGGCGAACTCGGCACCCAGTTCGCCCTGATCCTGAATCTGCAGACCATGGCCGAGCAATTCGCTGATGACCTGTTGGTTGTGCGCATCCTCAAAGAAACTGTGAATCTCGTGCGCCACTTCCAGGCCGACGTCCGGCAGGTAGGTCAGCACATGCGGCAAGGCCTGTTGCACGCGCTCCAGCGAACCCAGCGAACGCGCCAGCACCTTGGCCGTCTCTTCGCCGACATCGGGAATGCCGAGGGCGTAGATGAAACGTGCCAGGCTTGGTTGCTTGCTGTCCTCAATGGCTTTCAGCAGCTTGTTACTGGAAACCTCGGCAAAGCCCTCCAGATCGACAATGTCATCGAATTTCAGTGCATAGAGATCGGCCGGCGAACTGACCAGACCCTCGTCAACCAGTTGCTCGACGCTCTTGTCGCCCAAGCCTTCGATATCCATGGCCCGACGCGAAACAAAGTGGATGATCGCCTGCTTCAATTGCGCGCCACAGGCCAGTCGGCCGACGCAGCGATACACCGCGCCTTCGCTGAAGGTTTCCCTGCCCTTGCTGCGCTTGACCAGTTGCGTGCGTTCAACGTGGGAGCCGCACACCGGGCAGCTTTCAGGAATGGCGACGGGCCGAGCGTTGTCAGGACGACGCTCGCTGACTACCTGCACCACTTGCGGAATCACATCACCGGCGCGGCGGATGATCACCGTGTCGCCGATCATCAGACCCAGCCGCGCAACTTCGTCCATGTTGTGCAACGTAGCGTTGGCCACGGTGACGCCGGCGACTTTCACCGGTTTCAGACGCGCCACCGGAGTGACGGCACCGGTGCGGCCGACCTGGAATTCCACGTCGAGTAGCTCGGTGAGTTCTTCCATCGCCGGGAATTTGTGCGCGATCGCCCAGCGCGGCTCGCGGGCGCGAAAGCCCAGTTCACGCTGGTCGGCGATGCTGTTGACCTTGAACACCACACCGTCGATTTCATAGGCCAACGAGTCACGGCGCGCGCCGATGTCGCGGTAATACTCGAGGCACTCGTCGATGCCCTTGGCCAGCTTCAGTTCATGACTGATTGGCATGCCCCACTTCTGCAACTGCTTGAGGTTGCCGATGTGGGTGTCGGCAATATCGTGGGACACCTGGCCAATGCCGTAGCAACAGAATTCCAACGGCCGGTTGGCGGTGATTTTCGAGTCGAGCTGGCGCAGGCTGCCTGCTGCCGCGTTGCGCGGGTTGGCGAAGGTCTTGCCGCCGATTTCCAGTTGCGAAGCATTGAGGCGCTCGAAACCGGCCTTGGACATGAACACTTCACCGCGCACTTCCAGCGTCGCCGGCCAGCCTTCGCCGTGCAGCTTCAGCGGAATGTTGCGCACGGTGCGCACGTTGACGCTGATGTCCTCGCCGGTGGTGCCATCGCCTCGCGTGGCGCCGCGCACGAGCAAACCGTCCTGGTACAGCAGGCTGACCGCCAGGCCATCGAGCTTCGGCTCGCAGCTGTATTCCACCGCCGTGCCGCCACCGAACAGATCGCCAGCCGGGACGTCGAGGCCTTCGTTGACGCGGCGATCGAACTCGCGCATGTCGGATTCTTCGAAGGCGTTGCCGAGGCTGAGCATCGGGATTTCGTGGCGCACCTGAGTGAACGCGGTCAGCGCCATGCTGCCGACGCGCTGGGTCGGCGAGTCGCTGGTGATCAGGTCCGGGTTGGCCGCTTCCAGCGCCTTGAGCTCGTGGAACAAGCGGTCGTACTCGGCATCGGGAATGCTCGGCTCGTCGAGAACGTGGTAGCGGTAGTTGTGCTGGTCGAGTTCAGCGCGCAGCTCGAGGATGCGGTTTTTGGCGGCGGTCATGGTGTTCTCTCATAAAGCAAAAGAGCAGCCGAGGCTGCTCCAGTGTTATTCCATATCGGCGATGGGGCCAAAAGATCGCAGCCTCGTTGCACTCGTCAGCTCCTACAGGCCCAAGGCTGCGATCTTTTGATCTTGCCCTTAGCGCTTCTGGGTCAGGGCGCGGCGCTCGAATTCAACGATGCGCTGACGGTAGTGCTCGATCGTCTGCGCGGTCAGTACGCTGCGCTGATCGTCTTTCAATTCGCCGTTCAGTTCCTGGGACAGCTTGCGGGCTGCCGCGACCATTACGTCGAAAGCCTGCTTCGGATGACGCGGGCCTGGCAAGCCGAGGAAGAAGCTCACCGCCGGGGTGCTGAAATGGTCGATGTCGTCCAGATCAAAAATACCCGGCTTGACCGCATTGGCCATGGAGAACAGTACTTCGCCGTTGCCGGCCATGCTTTCGTGGCGGTGGAAAATGTCCATCTCGCCGAAACGCAGGCCGCTTTCGAGAATGTTCTGCAACAGCGCCGGGCCCTTGAAGCCGGCCGGGTCGCGGCAGATCACGCTGATCACCAGGACTTCTTCGGCTTGCGGCTGATCTTTTTCCGCCACGGCCGCTGCAGGCTTGCTGTCTTCGGCGAAATCGTCATCGCGGCTGCTGAAGCTCGGGCCGCCGTCCAGATCGAGGTCGAGGTTCAGGTCGCCCTGCGCCGGGCCGTTGCTGCCACGCTTGCCACGTTTCGAACCGGATTCACGCGGCTCGCGGGCTTCGCGGTTGGGCATGCTCACCGACGGCAGATCGTGCTCGTCCAGTTGCGGCTCTTTGTGCGTGTCCAGGACGCGGGCCGGGCCCAACAGCTCGGCGCTGGTGTCCTCGTCCGGCAGATTGGACAGGCTCCGGTCGAGACGGAATTTCAGCTTTCCCTTGCCGCCGCGCATACGGCGCCAGCCATCGAAAAGAATACCGGCTATCACAATGATGCCGATGACGATCAGCCACTCGCGCAGACCGATTTCCATGTAATCCCGTGCCTCTATAAAAAATGCTGAAAAATAAGGGGTTTACACTGCGTAAACCGCTTTAAAACGTGGCGCCAACTCTATGTTCTGACAGGCGTTTTGCCCACGTATACGAAAAATTGACATTAAACTAGCACGATCAAAGGCTTCGCAGCTACAAGCTTTAAGCTCCAAGCCACAAGCCGTCCACTTGCAGCTTGGAGCTTGTCACTTGCAGCTGCGCCGCTAGGCATCCACCATCGCCATCGCCTCCTCGACATCCACCGCCACCAATCGCGAACAACCCGGTTCATGCATGGTCACGCCCATCAACTGCTCGGCCATTTCCATTGCGATCTTGTTGTGGGTGATGTAGATGAACTGCACGGTCTGCGACATCTCTTTGACCAGGCGTGCGTAGCGTCCAACGTTAGCGTCATCCAGTGGCGCGTCAACCTCATCGAGCATGCAGAACGGCGCCGGGTTCAACTTGAAAATGGCAAAAACCAGGGCCAGAGCAGTCAGGGCTTTTTCGCCGCCGGAGAGCAAATGGATGGTGCTGTTCTTCTTCCCGGGCGGCTGCGCCATGATCGTCACCCCTGTATCGAGTAGATCTTCGCCCGTCAGTTCCAAATACGCGCGCCCGCCACCGAAAACTTTCGGGAAAAGTGCCTGTAATCCGCCGTTGATCTGATCAAAGGTATCTTTGAAACGGTTGCGGGTCTCCTTGTCGATCTTGCGGATGACGTTTTCCAGAGTCTCCAGCGCTTCGACCAGATCGGCGTCCTGCGCATCCAGATAACGTTTACGCTCCGATTGTTGCGTGTATTCATCGATGGCCGCGAGATTGATCGCACCCAGGCGCTGAATCCGCGCGTTGATGCGTTCGAGTTCTTCTTCGGCTTCGCGTTCACTGGCTTGCGCAGTCAATGTCGCGAGCACGCCGTTGAGATCGTAGCCATCTTCGAGCAATTGATCCTGCAAAGCCTTGCGGCGCACGGTCAGGGCTTGCCATTCCATGCGTTGCTGTTCGAGCTGGCCGCGAATCAACTGCGACTGCTGTTCGGCCTGAGTGCGGCGTTTTTCCGCGTCGCGCAATTCACGATCGGCGTCTTCCAGTGCGATTTGTGCGGTCTTGAGCTCTTCATCGACGGTCATGCGTTTGTCGAGCAACTCTTCGAGCTTCAGGCGCAGTTCTTCCAGCGGCGCCTCACCCTCCTCCAGATTCAGACTCAACTGTTCGCGCTTTTCAGTCAGGCGCTCGGCCTGCATTTCCAGGCGCTCCAGCGCCTGTCGCGTGGAGTCGTGCTGGGCACGCAGCGAACCGAGACGCACGGCCAATTGATGGGCATGATCCTTGTGCTGCCGCGCTTCCTGCCGCACACGATCAAGACGTTCGCGCAGGCTGTCGCGCTGGGCCAGCAGCAGCTCGCGCTGCTCGGTGTCGAGCGCCATGGCATCCAGCGCTTCCTGCAATTGCATGCGCGCTTCGCCGACCTGCTCGTGCTCAAGCTCGCGCTGCTCGCCGAGTTCGACCAGCTCTTCATCGAGACGGGTGCGGCGCAATGTCAGCTGTTCGGCCTTGGCTTTGCCAGCGGACAATTGTGCTTTCAGTTCGCCTTGCTGGCGCGCTTCGTCCTGCAGCAAGCGGCGCAGATGTTCGCGGCCGTTTTCCTGCTGGCGCTGTTGCGCGCGCAAGGTTTGCAGGCGGGTTTCCATGGCCTCGACCGTGGCTTCGCGCTCTTCGCGCTCCAGTTGCAGGTCTTCGATTTCCTGGCCACGGGCGAGCATGCCGCTTTCCGCTTCGCTGGCCCGGCGCACGCGCAGGAAATGCCGACCGACCCAGTAACCGTCGCGGCTGATCAGGCTCTGGCCTGCACTCAACTGACCGCGCAAGGCCAGTGCCTGCTCAAGGCTGTCGACCGGTTTGACCTGGCCAAGCCACGGCGACAGATCGATCTGCGCCTCGACTTTATCCAGCAGACTGCCCGCCACCCGCACGCCATCGCTGGCCGGGCTGAGCAGGCGCAGATCGCCCTGAGTGAAACCGGACAGATCAAAACCGCTGAAATCGTCGACCAGCACCGCTTGCAGATCGGCGCCGAGCACGGTTTCCACTGCCAGCTCCCAACCGGCCTCGACCTTCAGGCCTTCGGCCAGACGCGGACGCTCGGCGAGATTGTGTTCTTTCAACCATTCGGCGGTGCCGGTGCCCGGATCGAGCGCGGCCTGCTGCAAAGCTTCCAATGAAGCCAGACGCCCGTTGAGCCGCTGCAGATCGCCCTGCGCCTGCTGCTGCGCGGTCAACGCCTGCTGCAATTCCTGACGCAGTTGTTCGAGCTTTTCGACCTGCGCTTCTTCGCTGGTCTGCAAATCTTCCAGGGTCGCTTCGGACTCGGCGAGCTGCTCGTTGAGCGCCATGATTGCCGCGTCTTCCGGGTCGGCGGAAAGCAACGCGCGCTCTTCGGCGAGACGTTTCTGCCGGTCGGCCAGGCGCTCCATGCTGCTTTCCAGCTGCTGGATCCGCGACTGTTGCACTTCGGCCTGACGGCGCGGTTCGGCAGCGGTCAGGTTGAAAGCGTCCCACTGCTCCTGCCAACCGTGCATGGTGGTTTCGGCTTCTTCGAGGGCCGCGGCGGCTTCCTCGGCGGCGGCGCTGGTGACTTCCTGTTCTGGCGTGAGCATGTCGAGCTCTTCGCCAAGGGTCAGCAGCAACGTGCGGTCGTGGCCCAGGTGCGACTCGGTTTCCAGACGCGCGCGCTCGGCTTCTTTCAGATCGTCCTGCAACTGGCGCAGACGCTGCTGACCGTGCTGGATACTTTGCTCGACCCGGGCGATGTCGCCGCCGACCGAATAGAAGCGGCCCTGCACCAGATTGAAGCGCTCGGACAAGTCGTGGTGGCCGTCGCGCAGGCGTTCGATGGCCGCATCAGCGTTACGCTGTTCAGCGACCAACGCTTCGAAACTGACTTCCTGGTTGCCGATGATCGACTCGCGCTGGCCGACCTGCTCGTTGAGATCCTGCCAGCGCAGCGCCGACAGTTGCGCCTTGAGCTGACGCTCTTCGGCCTTGAGTTCCTGATACTTTTTCGCCGCCTCGGCCTGACGGTGGAGACGTTCGAGCTGGCGCTCCAGCTCTTCGCGCAGGTCGGTCAGGCGGGCGAGGTTTTCGTGGGTACGGCGGATACGGTTTTCCGTCTCGCGGCGACGCTCCTTGTACTTGGAGATGCCCGCCGCTTCTTCGATGAAATTGCGCAGGTCTTCCGGCTTGGATTCGATCAGCTTGGAGATCATCCCCTGTTCGATGATCGAGTAGCTGCGCGGGCCGAGGCCGGTGCCGAGGAAGATATCGGTGATGTCGCGCCGACGGCATTTGGTGCCGTTGAGGTAATAGGTGGTCTGGCTGTCGCGAGTGACTTTACGGCGGATGGAAATTTCCGCGTAGGCCGCGTACTCACCTAGCAGCGTGCCGTCGGAGTTGTCGAACACCAGTTCGATGCTCGCCTGGCTCACCGGTTTGCGGCTGGTCGAGCCATTGAAGATGACGTCGGTCATCGACTCGCCACGCAGGTTCTTCGCCGAACTTTCACCCATCACCCAGCGCACGGCGTCGATGATGTTCGACTTGCCGCAACCGTTCGGCCCGACGACCGCCGCCATGTTACTGGGGAAGTTCACCGTGGTCGGGTCGACGAAGGATTTGAACCCCGCCAGTTTGATGCACTTTAGCCGCACGCTCAGGCAACCGTCAGCGCAGACACCACCAGATCGCAGCTGCGCTGGGCATACGCCGTGAGCACGATGCGGATCTGCGGCAAATCACGGGCGAGGACGGCGGCGAGCAAGCGTTCGAACAGTTCGAGGAATTCGCTCATTTCCGCCTTGCGCTGTTCGAGAGCGAGGAAATACGCGCGGCTCATCGCCGGCTGGAGGTTCTCGACGGTTTCTTGCAGGTACGGATTGTTGGCAAACGGATAGGCGGCGCGCATCACCGCAAAGCTGTCATCGACGAAGCTGCGGATATCGCCGCGTTCGTAATTGGCGGTCAGGCGCTGCTGGATCTGCACGAACGGCGCCATGTCCGACTGCACTTGCCAGCCATTCGCCACCGAATTGCCAAGCAGGATGTACAGCTCGCTCATCAGCGTGCACAGGCTCTGCACCTTGTGCGGCGTCAGCTCGGTGACGTGGGCGCCACGACGCGGCAGGATCGCGATCAGGTGACGGCGCTCGAGGATCAGCAAGGCTTCGCGGACCGAACCGCGGCTGACGTTGAGCGCCAGCGTGACCTTCTGTTCCTGGATGCGCTCTCCCGGCTTCATTTCGCCACGAATGATGCGTTCGGCGAGGTGGTGAGCGATTTGCTCGGCGAGGCTGTCCGGCGCCTTGAACGTCATGGTTGTCCTTCAAACTCTATCGATCTGCACAAGCGGCGCAGTGTAGCGCATAAGCACGGTCATGGCGGAGTGCCCACTCAGCGGTTTTTGGCACGAATCCCGCAAAAAAGCGCAGTGACCGATGAAGGTCAATACTGAATAGACACGCTGTTGATCGACGAAACGGATTTTCCTGACCTTTAAGTCAGAAAACCATTGACCGAAAAGTCAGACCTGCTAAATTCGGTTCACGTCGGTTAACAACAATAATGAGTCTGCGAGGCCTTCCGTGATCCAGTTTTTACTTAACCAGGAACTCCGTAGCGAGCACGCCCTGGACCCGAATCTGACTGTGCTCAATTACCTGCGCGAACACGTGGGCAAGCCCGGCACCAAAGAAGGTTGCGCCAGCGGCGACTGCGGCGCCTGCACTGTGGTGATAGGCGAGTTGCAGACCGATGAAACGGGGCGTGAACACATTCGCTATCGCAGCCTCAATTCGTGCCTGACTTTCGTCTCGTCCTTGCACGGCAAACAACTGATCAGCGTTGAAGACCTCAAGCACAAGGGCGAACTGCACAGCGTGCAGAAAGCCATGGTCGAGTGTCACGGTTCGCAGTGCGGCTTCTGCACCCCCGGTTTCGTGATGTCGCTGTTCGCCCTGCAAAAGAACAGCGATGCGCCGGATCAGGCCAAGGCCCACGAAGCACTGGCCGGCAACCTCTGCCGCTGCACTGGCTACCGGCCGATTCTCGCCGCTGCCGAACAATCCTGCTGCGCCAAGCCTGCGGATCAATTCGACGCCCGCGAAGCCGAAACCATCGCCCGCCTCAAGGCCATCGCGCCGACCGATATCGGTGAACTCAACAGCGGTGACAAACGCTGCCTGGTGCCGCTGACCGTCGCTGACCTGGCCGACCTCTACGACGCTTATCCACAAGCGCGGCTGCTCGCCGGCGGCACCGATCTGGCGCTGGAAGTCACCCAGTTCCACCGCACCCTGCCGGTGATGATCTACGTCGGCAACGTCGCCGAAATGAAGCGCATCGAAACCTTCGCAGACCGCATCGAAATCGGCGCCGCCACCGCCCTCTCCGACTGCTACGAGGCGTTGAATGCCGAATATCCGGACTTCGGCGAATTGCTGCATCGCTTCGCCTCGCTGCAAATCCGCAACCAGGGCACCCTCGGCGGCAACATCGGCAACGCCTCGCCGATCGGTGACTCGCCACCGCTGCTGATCGCCCTCGGCGCGCAGATCGTGCTGTGCAAAGGCGAGACCCGCCGCACCCTGAACCTGGAAGATTACTTCATCGACTACCGCGTCACCGCGCGGCAGGAAAGCGAATTCATCGAAAAAATCATCGTCCCGCGCGCCAGCGCCGAGCAGTTGTTCCGTGCCTATAAAGTGTCGAAGCGCCTGGACGACGACATCTCCGCCGTCTGCGCTGCCTTCAATCTGCGCGTGGACAATGGCGTGATCAGCGACGCCCGAGTGGCCTTCGGCGGCATGGCGGCGATTCCGAAACGCGCTGCGCACTGCGAAGCCGTGTTGCGAGGCGCGCCGTTCAACAACGCCGTGATCGAACGCGCCTGCGCCGCGCTGGCCGAGGATTTCACACCGCTCTCGGACTTCCGTGCCAGCAAGGAATATCGCCTGCTCAGCGCGCAGAACCTGCTGCGCAAATACTTCATCGAACTGCAAACACCGCACATCGAGACTCGGGTGACCGCTTATGTCTAACCATCACGCCGTAGAGAAGACCCAGGCTGAACTGGCCGAACTGTTCGCCCAGGACCTGACCACCGGTGTCGGCCGCAGCGTCAAGCACGACAGCGCCGCCAAGCATGTGTCCGGTGAAGCGCAGTACATCGATGATCGCCTGGAATTTCCCAATCAGTTGCACCTCTATGCACGCCTGTCAGACCGCGCCCACGCGAAAATCCTTAGCATCGACACGCAGCCGTGCTACGCCTTCGAAGGCGTGCGCATTGTCATCACCCACGAAGACGTGCCGGGCCTGAAAGACATCGGCCCGCTGATGCCGGGCGATCCGCTGCTGGCCATCGATGACGTGCAGTTCGTCGGCCAACCGGTGCTGGCGGTCGCGGCGAAAGATCTGGAAACCGCGCGCAAAGCGGCGATGGCGGCGATCATCGAATACGAAGATCTGGAACCGGTGCTCGACGTCGTCGAAGCCCTGCGCAAACGCCATTTCGTGCTCGACAGCCACACCCATCAGCGCGGCGATTCTGTCTCTGCACTGGCCACGGCCGAACACCGCATTCAGGGCACGCTGCACATTGGCGGCCAGGAGCACTTTTATCTGGAGACACAAATCTCCTCGGTAATGCCCACCGAAGACGGCGGCATGATCGTCTACTGCTCGACGCAGAACCCGACCGAAGTGCAGAAACTGGTCGCCGAAGTGCTCGACGTGTCGATGAACAAGATCGTCGTCGACATGCGCCGCATGGGCGGTGGTTTCGGTGGCAAGGAAACCCAGGCCGCGAGCCCGGCGTGCCTGTGCGCGGTGGTCGCGCACCTCACCGGCCAGCCGACCAAGATGCGCCTGCCGCGCGTCGAAGACATGTTGATGACCGGCAAGCGCCACCCGTTCTACGTCGAATACGACGTCGGTTTCGACAGCAGCGGCCGTCTGCACGGGATCAACATGGAGCTGGCCGGCAACTGCGGCTGCTCGCCGGACTTGTCCGCCTCGATCGTTGATCGGGCGATGTTCCACTCGGACAACTCCTACTACCTCGGCGATGCGACCATCAACGGCCATCGCTGCAAGACCAACACCGCGTCGAACACCGCTTACCGTGGCTTCGGTGGCCCGCAAGGCATGGTCGCCATCGAAGAAGTGATGGATGCGATTGCCCGGCACTTGAAGCTCGACCCGCTGGCGGTGCGCAAGGCCAACTATTACGGCAAGACCGAACGCAACGTCACGCATTACTACCAGACCGTCGAGCACAACATGCTCGAAGAGATGACCGCCGAACTGGAAGAAAGCAGCCAGTACGCCGAGCGTCGTGAAGCGATCCGTCGCTACAACGCCAACAGCCCGATCCTGAAAAAAGGTCTGGCGCTGACGCCGGTGAAGTTCGGTATTTCCTTCACCGCCAGTTTCCTCAATCAGGCCGGTGCGCTGATCCACATCTACACCGACGGCAGCATCCACTTGAACCATGGCGGCACGGAAATGGGTCAGGGCCTGAACACCAAAGTCGCGCAGGTCGTGGCGGAAGTGTTTCAGGTCGAAATCGACCGTGTGCAGATCACTGCGACCAACACCGATAAAGTGCCGAACACCTCGCCGACCGCAGCCTCCAGCGGCGCCGACCTGAACGGCAAAGCCGCGCAGAACGCAGCACAGACGATCAAGCAACGCCTGGTCGAATTCGCCGCACGGCACTACAAGGTCAGCGAAGAAGACGTCGAATTCCGCAACGGTCACGTGCGGGTGCGCGAGCAGATTCTGACCTTCGAAGCGCTGATCCAGCAGGCATATTTCAATCAGGTTTCGCTGTCGAGCACCGGCTTCTACAAGACCCCGAAAATCTACTACGACCGCAGTCAGGCTCGGGGTCGTCCGTTCTATTACTTCGCTTTCGGCGCGGCCTGCTGCGAAGTGATCGTTGACACCCTGACCGGCGAATACAAGATGCTGCGCACCGACATCCTGCATGACGTCGGCGCCTCGCTGAACCCGTCGATCGACATCGGTCAGGTCGAGGGTGGCTTTGTCCAGGGCATGGGCTGGCTGACCATGGAAGAGCTGGTCTGGAACAACAAAGGCAAGCTGATGACCAACGGCCCGGCCAGCTACAAGATCCCGGCGGTGGCGGACATGCCACTGGATCTGCGGGTGAAACTGGTGGAAAACCGCAAGAACCCGGAAGACACGGTGTTCCACTCCAAAGCCGTCGGTGAGCCGCCGTTCATGCTCGGCATCGCCGCGTGGTGCGCGATCAAGGACGCGGTGGCGAGCCTCGGTGATTATCAGCATCAGCCGCAAATCGACGCCCCGGCCACACCGGAGCGGGTGTTGTGGGGCTGCGAGCAGATGCGCCAGCTCAAAGCGGTGAAAGCCGTCGAAGCTGAAACCGAGCTGGCTCCGCTCTAGGACCGAGGCGCGGCCATTCGCTGGCAAGCCAGCTCTCACAGGGTTTTGTGGTGCTCACAGAATTTGGATTCAACACAAATCCTGTGGGAGCTGGCTTGCCAGCGAATAGGCCCGAACAGACAACGATGTTGTAGGGGTGACATATGTACAACTGGATCGACGCCCTCGCCGACCTGCAGAACCAGGGCGAGCCCTGTGTGCTGGTGACGATCATCGAAGAACTCGGCTCGACGCCACGCAACGCCGGCTCGAAAATGGTCGTCAGCGCCGACCGCCTGTTCGACACCATCGGTGGCGGGCATCTGGAATTCAAAGCCATGCAGATCGCCCGCGAGATGCTCGCCAGCGGCAAGCAGGACACCCATCTGGAGCGCTTCAGCCTCGGCGCCAGCCTCGGCCAGTGCTGCGGCGGCGCCACGGTGTTGCTGTTCGAACCAATGGGCCAAGTCCAGGCGCAGATTGCCGTGTTCGGTGCCGGCCACGTCGGTCGCGCCCTCGTCCCGCTGCTGGCCAGCCTGCCCTGCCGGGTGCGCTGGATCGATTCGCGCGAGGCCGAGTTCCCTGAACACATCCCCCACGGCGTGCGTAAAATCGCCAGCGAAGAACCGGTCGATGAAGTCGATGACCTGCCCGCCGGCAGCTACTGCATCGTCATGACCCACAACCATCAGCTTGATCTGGAACTGACCGCCGCGATTCTCAAGCGCAACGATTTCACCTGGTTCGGCCTGATCGGCTCGAAAACCAAACGCGCCAAATTCGAACACCGCCTGCGCGATCGTGGTTTCGAGCCGAGCGTGGTGCAGCGCATGCGCTGCCCGATGGGCATCGGCGAAGTCAAAGGCAAACTGCCTGTGGAAATCGCCATCTCCATCGCCGGCGAAATCATCGCCACCTACAACGCCAACTTCGGCCAGCACAGCGCCCGCGCCGAACCGATTGCCCGACTGCTGCCCGCCTCGCGCCGCAGCCAGTCCGCCAAACTCAAAGCCTCAAACTGATTAGAGAACCCTCATGCCTTTGACTCGCAAAGCCTACCGCGCCGCCATTCTGCACAGCATTGCCGACCCTGCCGAAGTCGGTATCGAAGCCTCCTATGAATATTTCGAGGACGGCCTGCTGGTGGTCGATGACGGCAAGATCAGCGCCCTCGGCCACGCCAGCGAACTGCTGCCAACCCTGCCGGCGGATATCGAGATCAACCATTATCAGGATGCGCTGATCACCCCGGGCTTTATCGATACGCACATTCACCTGCCGCAAACCGGGATGGTCGGCTCCTATGGCGAGCAATTGCTCGACTGGCTGAACACCTACACCTTCCCCTGCGAAAGCCAGTTTGGCGACAAGGCCCACGCCGACGAAGTGGCCGATATTTTCATCAAGGAACTGCTGCGCAACGGCACCACCACGGCGCTGGTGTTCGGCAGCGTGCATCCGCAATCGGTGAATTCGTTTTTCGAGGCGGCCGAGAAGCTCGACCTGCGCATGATCGCCGGCAAGGTGATGATGGACCGCAATGCCCCGGATTATCTGGTCGATACCGCTGAATCCAGCTACGTCGACAGCAAGGCGCTGATCGAGCGCTGGCACGGCAAGGGCCGTTTGCACTATGCGGTGACGCCGCGCTTCGCCCCCACCAGCACCCCGGAACAACTGACCCTCGCCGGGCAACTGCTCACGGAATATCCGGATCTGTACATGCAGACCCACATCAGCGAAAACCTCAAGGAAATCGAGTGGGTCAAAGAGCTGTTTCCGGAGCGCAAGGGCTACCTCGACGTCTACGATCACTACCAGTTGCTCGGCGAACGCTCGGTGTTTGCCCACGGCGTGCACTTGTGTGACGAAGAATGCGCGCGACTGGCAGAAACCGGCTCGGCGATCTCGTTCTGCCCGACCTCGAACCTGTTCCTCGGCAGCGGCCTGTTCAACCTGCCGATGGCGGAAAAACACAAGCTCAATGTCGGCCTCGGCACCGACGTCGGCGGCGGCACCAGTTTCTCGCTGCTGCAGACGCTGAACGAAGCGTACAAAGTGATGCAACTGCAAGGCGCGCGCCTGAGCCCGTTCAAGTCGCTGTACCTGGCAACGCTGGGTGGCGCGCGGGCGCTGCGCCTGGAAGACAGGATCGGCAACCTGCAACCGGGCTCCGATGCCGACTTTCTGGTACTGGATTACAACGCCACGCCGCTGCTGAGTTATCGCTTGAAGCAGTCCAATAACATTGCCGAGACGTTGTTTGTGTTGATGACCTTGGGTGATGACCGGACGGTGCAGCAGACTTACGCTGCGGGGGCGCTGGTGCATCAGCGATAAGCCTCTTCGTGCTGATCGTTCCCACGCTCTGCGTGGGAATGCCTCAAGGGACGCTCCGCGTCCAGTGACGCGGAGCGTCACGGTCTGCATTCCCACGCAGAGCGTGGGAACGATCAGTCAGGCAAAAAAAATCCCCCGCACCTTTCCAGCTGCGGGGGATTTTTTTTAATCAATGAGATCAGAGCTTGGCCGCTGGACGCCCTGGCTTCTTGGTCTGCAACAAATGCGAGAACACCGCATGCAGATCATCCGACGCGCCTTCCTCGTCGAGGTTGAGCTTGCTGTCGATGTGATCCATGTGATGCATCATCAGGTTCACCGCCAGCTCACCGTCGCGTTTCTCGATCGCGTCGATCAACTGGGTGTGTTCATCGTACGAGCAATGCGAGCGGTTGCCGCTTTCGTACTGGGCGATGATCAATGAAGTCTGCGACACCAGGCTGCGCTGGAAGCTGATCAACGGCGCGTTCATCGCCGCCTCCGCCAGCTTCAGGTGGAATTCGCCCGACAGCCGAATACCGGCGCCGCGATCGCCGCGCGAGAAACTGTCGCGCTCATCGTTGACCATCTGCCGCAGCTCGGCGATCTGCTCGGCAGTGGCATGTTGCACCGCCAATTCAGTGATCGCCCGCTCGACCAGACGCCGGGCGAGAAACACCTGACGCGCTTCCTCAACACTCGGGCTGGCGACGACGGCGCCACGGTTCGGCCGCAACAGCACCACTCCTTCATGGGCCAGACGCGACAGCGCGCGGCGAATGATGGTGCGGCTGACCCCGAAGATTTCCCCCAGCGCTTCTTCGCTCAATTTGGTGCCGGGCGCCAGACGCTGTTCGAGGATGGCCTCGAAGATATGCGCGTAGACAATATCGTCCTGGGTTCCGCTGCGGCCGGCTTTGCCTGCTCGCGGTTGTTTCTTGAGGGGTTGCAACTGTTCGTTCATGGGCACTCGAGTCGGGAAAGCTGCGGCGAATAGACCGTGACTGTAATACGGCACAGTAGGTCGCTGGCAAGTATCGCGTAAAAAACAGCGCGATTGTACACAATGAATGGTGGCAACACGACTGTACGGCTGTTTGCGCCTGCGGCTGTATTGCAACGGTTTGTCAGGTTTGAGTTTAGGCTTGATCGCAGAATCCGCTGCATGACCGCGATCCTCCCACAGAGGTTCTGTGTTGTGGCGGACATCTCCATTGCTATAAGGAACACCGCCGTCATGACCGACGCCACCCACGCCCGCCTGCGCCCTCTTGCCGACACTTCGCCTTCCGCCATCGTCGCCGGTTTCATCGCGATGATGACCGGTTACACCAGCTCGCTGGTGCTGATGTTCCAGGCCGGACAAGCGGCCGGCCTGAGCAGCGTGCAGATTTCTTCGTGGATCTGGGCGATTTCGATCGGCATGGCCGTATGTTCGATCGGTCTGTCGCTGCGCTATCGCACACCGATCACCATTGCCTGGTCGACCCCCGGCGCGGCATTGCTGATCACCAGCCTGGGCGGTGTCAGTTACGGCGAGGCGATCGGCGCCTATGTCACTTGCGCGGTACTGGTGACGATCTGCGGCCTGACCGGCAGCTTCGAACGTCTGGTGAAAAAGATCCCGGCCTCTTTGGCGGCCGCTCTGCTGGCAGGGATTCTGTTCAAGATCGGCAGCGAAATCTTCGTCGCCGCGCAACACCGTACCGGACTGGTGCTGGGGATGTTTTTCACCTATCTGGTGGTCAAGCGCCTGTCGCCACGCTATGCCGTGCTCGCGGCGCTGCTGATCGGCACTGCACTGTCGGGCTTGATGGGGCTGCTGGATTTCAGCGCCTTTCATCTGGAAGTGGCCACGCCGGTCTGGACTACGCCACATTTTTCCCTGGCGGCGACCATCAGCATTGGCATTCCGCTGTTCGTGGTGGCGATGACCTCGCAGAACATGCCCGGCATCGCCGTGCTGCGTGCCGATGGCTATAACGTCCCGGCCTCGCCACTGATCACTACCACCGGCATCGCCTCGCTGTTGCTGGCGCCGTTCGGCTCCCACGGCATCAACCTCGCGGCCATCAGCGCAGCGATCTGCACCGGCCCGCATGCCCACGAAGATCGCAGCAAGCGTTACACCGCCGCGGTGTGGTGCGGCGTGTTCTACGGGATTGCCGGGGTGTTCGGCGCGACGCTGGCGGCGTTGTTTGCCGCATTACCGAAAGAACTGGTGCTGTCGATTGCCGCGCTGGCGTTGTTCGGTTCGATCATCAATGGCTTGAGCATTGCCATGACTGAGGCGAAGGAACGTGAAGCGGCGTTGATCACCTTTATGGTCACGGCGTCGGGGTTGACGCTGTTTTCCATCGGTTCGGCGTTCTGGGGGATTGTTGCGGGGGTGGTGACGCTGGTGATTTTGAATTGGCGTAAAGCCTAAAAGCAAAGATCGCAGCCTTCGGCAGCTCCCACAGGAGATCGCGTTCCCCTGTAGGAGCTGACGAGTAAAACGAGGCTGCGATCTTTTGATCCACGAAAAAAAACGGCGACCCGAAGGTCGCCGTTTTTTCAGTATCACTTGGCCGCGTTGATCGGCTTTTCTGGATACCACACGTCCAGCAGCGGGCTGACTTCGTACTTGGTCAGCTCGGAGCGGTTTTTCAGCCAGGCTTCAACGGCAGCGCGCTGCTCTTCGTTGACCGAGCCACGCTTCTGCAGGCACACCAGACCGAAGTCGTCGCCGCCAACATAACCCAGACCGTTGGCTTCCATGGCTTCTTTGATGAATGCTTCGAGGAAAGCGTCAATGGCTTCTTCGGACAAGTCTTCTTTGAAGTCCAGGTTCAGTTCGAAACCCAGCTCTTGAAATTCATCAACGCACAGTTTTTTGCGCAGACGCTGGGAACGGTTAGTCGCCATTGGAACAATCCTCTTAAGTAATAACGGCCGGCACTTTACCAGTTTAAGCCAGCGATTGCCCGACTCTCTGGCCGCTGCAGCCGACCGCCTGTAAAAAAATAAGCGTTTGGCCGGTCCCCACACGGCACAAGCTGTTACAGCTTGGGGCATAATGCCGACACTTTCATGACCACTGAGGGCCTTTTCATCCATGTCCTCGTCTTTTTTCCCCTCTTTAGCAGGGTTTTATTGCATATGATCAAATCGTTGCGTCCACTGTTTCTCGCCGGCCTTCTTCTGCCTCTGGCCTTGCCTGTCTCCGCTGCCACCATCAACACTTCCCTCACCCCGAACGTCGAAAAAGCCCTCAAGGCCAGCAAGCTGCAGCCCACCGCGCTGTCGCTGGTGATGGTGCCGCTCGACGGTCCGGGTACACCGACCGTGTTCAACGCCGACGTGTCGGTCAATCCGGCGTCGACGATGAAACTGGTCACCACTTATGCGGCGCTGGAAATGCTCGGCCCCAACCATCAGTGGAAAACCGAGTTCTACACCGACGGCGACCTGAGCGGCGGCATTCTCAACGGCAACCTCTACCTCAAGGGTGGCGGTGACCCGAAGCTGAACATGGAGAAACTCTGGCTGTTGATGCGCGACCTGCGCGCCAACGGCGTGACGCAGATCACCGGCGACCTGATCCTCGACCGCAACTTCTTCGTGCAGCCGCAATTGCCGGAATTCAACGATGACGGCAACGACGACAACAAGCCGTTCCTGGTCAAGCCCGATTCGCTGCTGGTCAACCTCAAGGCCCTGCGCTTCGTCGCGCGCAATGACGGTGGCCGCGTGTTGATTTCGGTGGAGCCGCCGATTGCCAGCATTCGTATCGAAAACACCGTCAAGGCCCTGCCGTCCAAGCAATGCACCGGCGGCGTGCGCTACAACCCGGTGCCGCAGGCCGATGGCAGCGTGACCGTGACCGTTGGCGGCCAGTTGGGCGAAGGCTGCAGCTCGCAGACTTACCTGTCGCTGCTCGACCACGCGACCTACACCGCCGGCGCCGTGCGGGCGATCTGGAAGGAACTGGGTGGCAGCATTCAGGGCAAGGATCGCCTGGCGCCAACGCCGAGCAGCGCCAAACTGCTCGCCCGCGCGTACTCGCCGGATCTGGCCGAGATCATCCGCGACATCAACAAATACAGTAACAACACCATGGCCCAGCAGCTGTTCCTCAGCCTTGGCCAGCGTTTCCGCAACGATGCCGACGGTGACGACGCCCGGGCCGCGCAACGCGTGGTGCGTCAGTGGCTGGCGAAGAAAGGCATCACCGCGCCGCATCTGGTGATGGAAAACGGCTCCGGTCTGTCGCGGGCCGAGCGGGTCAGCGCGCGTGAGATGGCCAACATGCTGCAGGCCGCCTGGCACAGCCCGTACGCCGCCGAGTACATCAGCTCGCTGCCGATTGCCGGTACCGACGGCACCATGCGCAAACGCCTGAAAACCACGGCGATGCGCGGCGAAGCCCACGTCAAGACCGGCACGCTGAACACCGTGCGCGCGATCGCCGGTTTCAGCCGTGACGTGAACGGCAATACCTGGGCGGTGGTGGCGATCCTCAACGACAAGGCCCCGTTCGGCGCCTCGTCGGTGCTCGACCAGGTGCTGCTGGATCTGTACAAACAGCCAAAACTGCCGCAGACCGCTTCGGTGCTGTAGGCGCAGCAGATGCAATTGTGGGAGCGAGCCTGCTCGCGAAGGCGTCAGGTTCAGTCAGCATGTTCAGTGACTGTCACACCGCTTTCGCGAGCAGGCTCGCTCCCACAGAAAATCAGCGCCAGATCCCCTCTGCCCCACAGGGTCAGGTGTCAGGTTCGAATCAGCTCATCTCCCGCTCAACCCGATCCCGGCCATTCTGCTTCGCTGCGTAAACCCCTGAGTCAGCGCGCAGCAACAACGCATCCGCGCCCTCCCCCGGCCGCCAGCTGGCGATGCCGAAACTGGCGGTGACCACGCCAACCACATCCACCGGCGCGCTGCGCAGGCCTTCCCACAACTCCATCGCCAGCATGTACGCGTGCTCGCCGTCGATGTCCGGGCACAGCACCATGAACTCTTCGCCGCCCAAACGGCAGAACACATCGGTGCGACGCAGACGATGGCCAATTCGCTCGCAGACTGCTTGCAGCACACGGTCGCCGACGGCGTGGCCGTAATGGTCGTTGATGCGTTTGAAGTGGTCGATGTCGAGCATGATTACCGACAACTCGCCGCCGCCCCGCTCGACCCGGGCCATTTCCGTGGTCAGGCGTTCCTGGAAATAGCGACGGTTGTGAATGCCGGTCAGCGAATCAGTGATCGACAACGCGCGCAATTCTTCTTCCACGCGCTTGAGGTCGGAAATGTCCGAGATGTAGCCGTGCCACAGCACCCCGCCACCGGGCAGTTCCTCCGGCGTCGCTTCTCCGCGCACCCAGCGCAAGCCGCGCTCGGGCAGTTGCACGCGGTACTCCTCGCGCCACGGGCTGAGATTTTCCGCCGATTCACGGATCGATGAGCGCACGCGAATGGCGTCCTGTGGGTGGATGCGGCTGAAGATCGCCTCGGCGTCGAACAGCAGCGCGTCCGGCTCCAGCTCGTAGATCTCGCGGATGCCGTCGCTGGCATAGATCACGCTGAAACGCCCGTCGAATTCCATCTTGAACTGATAGATGCCGCCCGGAACATGGGCGCTGAGCTTCTTTAGCAGAATGTCCCGCGCCGCCAGTACTTCGTGAACGCGCTTGCGTTCGGTGATGTCGATGCAGATCGCCAGATGCCCGACCCACAGGCCTTGTTCGTCGAGCACCGGCGTAGCGAGCATGTTCACCGGCAGATGACTGCCGTCGCTGCGCACCAGCGTCCACTCGCGTGCTTCATGGCCGCCGACTTCGCCGCCCTCGACCAGCATCGCGTGGCAGGTCGGAATACTTTTGCCATAGCGTGCGCTCAACTCGGCGGAACGCGCCGCCAGCTCGCGAGGTAGATGCAGGTTTTCCAGGGTCATGCGCCCGACCACTTCGGCGCTGCTGTAGCCGAGCATTTGCTCAGCCCCGGGGTTGAAAGTGTTGATCACTCCGCGCAGGTCGGTGGCGATGATCGCGACCTGGGTGGCGGCATTCAATACACCGCGCAACTGGCCGTGGGTGCCGCGCAGTTCCTGCTCACGCTCGTGCAGTTCCTGGGTGCGTACCTCGACCAGCCGCACCGCGCGCTGGCGCTGACTGACCAGCACGTAAAGCAAGGCACTGAGCAGCGCGCTGAGCAAGCCGCCGAGAATGATCACGCTGCCCACCGAAGAATGGTTGGCCTGCATGAACGCGTAACTTGGCAAGATATCGACCTGATAATCGTGATCGGCCATGCGCAGCAAACGCGTCGCCGCCAGATCGCCGGGCACCGCCTCGTTGGTCGACTCGAACAACGCCTCGTGCTGACCCTGGGTCGACAAGTCGAGAATCCGCACCGACAGATAATCGTGCAGGGCATCGGGCAGACCGTCGGCGAGCAACTGGCGCATGCTGATCACCGCCATCACGTAACCGAGCGGCTGCGACTCGCCCGGGCGAATGACCGGTGCCAGCAGCAAAACCCCGCGCGCGTAGGACGACTCGATGCCTACCAGATGCATCGGTTTTGACACGACCATGCTGCCGAGGTGGTCGGCGCGCTGCAGTGTTTCGCGGCGCAAGGGTTGGGCGAGCAAGTCGTAGCCCAGCGGGGGCGCCAGTCGACTTTGGGTCTGGGTATAGAGCACCGGCACGTATGCGTCACGCGGCGGCGCCAGTTGCAATTCGCCTTTGGCGTCCAGTTCACGAATGGTGAAATCGCTCAGGCCTTCATCACGCACGCGCTGTTCGAACGCAGCCCGATCGGCGCCAGCGACTTTCGGGGCGTAGGTGTAGGCTTGGGTGCGCAGCAACAAGGGGCGGGAGTAACCGTCGAATTCGGCGCGGGACACCGATTCGGAGTTGGCAAAAAACCGGCGCAGACCATCGAGACGTTGCTCCTGGTCCTGAAAACGTTCGGCGATGCGGCTGTAGCGTTCATTGGCCAGCAGCTGGAAACGCTGACGCGATTGTTGCTGAAACTGATTGAAGGTGCCCCATGCGAGCAGCCCGGTGAGAATCCCGCCGGCAAGCAATACCAACAGCGCGACCAGCCAGGCTGAGACGTCTTCGCTGATGAAACCGAGGATTTTCGGGCGCACGGGGTGCAACGGCATAAGCACGACTCACTCCGCCAGATTCCCGGGAAAAACCCCATTGGCGGTGAGTGAGTTATAGCTATTAGCCACTAATTTAGCTAGCACCGCTGGATCCACCGAGCCGTTAAAAATCAACGCTCTGTGGATCCAACCGGCGAAAGCGTCAACGAGCCGTGATTTTCCAGGCGCGGTGGATCTTGGTATTGCGGGCAAAATCCGGATCAATGGTCTGCGCGCTGATTTCCTCGACCGCATAACGCTCGGCGAGATTTTCCTCCAACTGGAACTTGCGGAAGTTGTTGGAGAAATACAGCACGCCACCCGGTGCCAGACGCGCCATGGCCAGGTCAATCAACTGCACCTGATCGCGCTGCACGTCGAAGATGCCTTCCATGCGCTTGGAGTTGGAGAACGTCGGCGGGTCGATGAAGATCAGGTCGTATTCGTCGCGGCTGCTTTCCAGCCACGCCATGACGTCGCCCTGCTCCAGACGGTTCTTGTCCGAGAAGCCATTCAGCGACAGGTTGCGCCGCGCCCAGTCCAGATAGGTTTTCGACAGGTCGACGCTGGTGGTGCTGCGCGCGCCGCCCTTGGCCGCGTGCACGCTGGCAGTCGCGGTGTAGCAGAACAGATTCAGGAAGCGTTTGCCGGCCGCCTCTTTCTGGATACGCATGCGCATCGGCCGGTGATCGAGGAACAGGCCGGTGTCGAGGTAATCGGTAAGGTTGACCAGCAGCTTCACGCCACCTTCATTGACCTCGACGAACTTGCCCTGCGCAGCCTGACGCTCGTACTGTTTGGTGCCACTCTGGCGCTCGCGGCGTTTCACCACCACGCGGTTCTTGTCGACATTCAACGCCTGCGGAATGGCCGCCAGCGCATCGAACATACGCGCCGAAGCCTTTTCCGGGTCGATGGATTTCGGCGCGGCGTATTCCTGAACGTGCACCCAGTCGTGGTACAGATCAATGGCCATCGCGTATTCCGGCATGTCGGCATCGTAAACGCGGTAGCAATCGATGGCTTCGCGCTTGACCCACTTGCCCATTGCCTTGAGATTTTTCTGCAAGCGATTGGCAAACATCTGCCCGCCTTCGCTCAGGCGCGGCTGTTCGATCACTGGCGCCGGGGCTGGCGTCGGCTTGATCGGGTTACCGTTCTTGTTGAACTTGCGCTCTTGCGGTTCATCCGGGGTCTGATCGTAAGCGGCTTGCTCGCGCTCGGCCTGACGCTGTTCCGGGGTGCGGCGTTCGCCAGTGACGAACTGATCCGGCAAGACCTTGATCAGCAACAGCTTGCACGGCAGCGCGCCGTTCCAGAACGAATATTGCTTATGGCTGCGAATGCCCATGCGCTTGCCCAGATCCGGGGCGCCGGTGAACACCGCCGCTTCCCAGTTCAGGCAGGCCTGACGCAGACGCTCGCCCAGATTCTGGTAGAGATAAAGCAGGCTCGCTTCGTCACCGAGACGCTCGCCGTACGGCGGATTGCAGATGACCAGGCCTTTCTGGTTTTGATCCGGGCGCGGCTCGAAGGTCGCCACTTCGCCCTGGTAGATCTTGATCCACTCGCTGAGGCCGGCGCGTTCGACGTTGTTGCGGCCCGGCTGAATCAGACGAGGGTCAGCTTCATAACCGCGAATCCACAGCGGTGGCTTGGCCAGGCCAGCAGCGGCGCGCTCGGCGGCTTCTTCATGAAGTTTTTTCCACAGCGCCGGTACGTGACCGAGCCACGCGGTAAAGCCCCACTGCTCGCGACGCAGGTTCGGCGCCATGTCGGCGGCGATCATCGCTGCTTCGACGAGGAATGTGCCGACACCGCACATCGGGTCAGCCAGTGCGCCACCTTCGGCAGCAATACGCGGCCAGCCGGAACGAATCAGGATGGCGGCGGCAAGGTTTTCCTTCAGCGGCGCCGCGCCCTGCTGCAAGCGGTAGCCGCGCTGGTGCAGGCTGTGGCCGGACAGGTCGAGGGACAGAATCGCTTCGCCGCGATCCAGACGCAGGTGAATGCGCAAGTCCGGGTTGAGCTTGTCGATCGACGGGCGGTCGCCCTGCGGCGTGCGCAGCTTGTCGACGATTGCGTCTTTGACTTTCAGCGCGCCGAAATGGGTGTTGTCGATGCCCGAGCCGTGGCCGCTGAATTCGACGGCCAGGGTGCCGTCGCTGAGCATGTGATCCTGCCAGTCAATGTCGAGCACGCCGTGGTAGAGGTCTTCGGCGTCTTTCATCGGGAAACGCTTGAGCACCAGCAACACGCGGTTCGCCAGACGCGACCAGAGGCACAGGCGATAGGCGGTTTCCATGGTTGCCATGCCACGCACGGCGGAGGTGTGCTCGCGCGCTTCTTCAAGGCCAAGCCCGACGGCTTCCTCGATGAGCAGGCCTTCAAGGCCTTTGGGGCAAGTGAGGAAGAGTTCGAAACGATCGGACATGGTAATTCCAGAGCCTTTGGCTAGTGGGCCGGCAACGCATTGCCGACCCGGTTTTCAATCAGGCGCTTTTCTGAAAGAGCGCCCGCGTGGCACGAAGGTGTGCCGTTCCATCCCCGCTGCTCGGGTTAAAAGAGCTTAGATGCCGGGACAGATAAAAAAGTTGGTGCAACAAAAAGACTGAAAGCGACCCTTCGTCGAATAGTACCCAAGCGCAAACGTGGGTCATTCTCACTAAGGATTGACCCGCTGGATCAGCGGGGCGCCGATCATACCGGGGTTTGCGCAATGCACGTTGAATAAATACGCAGTTACTTATCGCCATAGCATCCTTTCCGTTACGTGCTTATGACAAAACGATCATTCCCTCGATGTGACTCATTGGTTAGAACTGAGCGCAGGTTGACGTCGCAACGGCGTCAACACCTTGGCTCGCCACGCCGGCAGCGAGCCGCACAATGGCAGGTTTTTTTCTGCCAGACCTCAATTGAGGTCAACGCGACACTACAGTCAACAAGTGAGGGAAACACCCTATGAGAAGACTTAAGCGTGATCCGTTGGAAAGAGCATTTTTGCGCGGATATCAATATGGCGTTGGTGGTAAATCCCGTGAGCTTTGCCCATTTACTCTACCGTCGGTACGCCAAGCCTGGATCAACGGCTGGCGAGAAGGACGCGGCGACAACTGGGACGGTATGACCGGCACTGCGGGAATCCACAGACTCAACGAACTTCACGCCGTCGGCTGACACAGGGCATTTATTCCGACACGACAATCTGAATCTGCATTGAATTAACCACGCACGTCCTTCCCGGACGGCGGGCTACGGCCCAGGGGCTCCTTCGAGGAGCCCTTTTTATTGCCTGCAAAAAAGGTTAATCGGGATCCACGTGGCGAGGGGATTTATCCCCGCTCGGCTGCGCAGCAGTCGCGAAGTCGGAACTTCAATTTAACTGGCATATCAATGTGCAAGGTTTGGGGCTGCTGGGCAGCCCAGCGGGGATAAATCCCCTCGCCACAAAGGCTCCCACAAGGCCTCCGCAATCCTCAGCGCAGCGCGGCGATGGCGTCTACCGATTCACGAATCAGCGCCGGGCCTTTGTAGATGAAGCCCGAATAGATCTGCACCAGGCTCGCGCCGGCAGTGATCTTCTCCGCCGCATGCTTGCCTTCGGTAATACCGCCCGCAGCGATGATCGGCAAACGCCCGGCCAACTCGCCCGCCAGCACTTTCACCGTGTTGGTGCTCTTCTCACGCACCGGCGCGCCGGACAGACCACCCGCCTCGTCGCCATGCTCCATGCCTTCGACGCCGACACGGCTCAGGGTGGTGTTGGTGGCGATGACCGCGTCCATGCCGGTTTCGATCAACGCCTGGGCCACCTGCGCAGTTTCTTCGTCGGTCATGTCCGGCGCGATCTTGATCGCCAGCGGCACATGCTTGCCGTGACGCAACGCCAGTTCAGCGCGGCGCGTGGCCAGATCCGCGAGCAATTGCTTGAGCGAATCACCGAACTGCAGGCTGCGCAGGCCCGGGGTGTTTGGCGAGCTGACGTTGACGGTGACGTAGCTGGCGTGGGCGTAAACCTTGTCCAGGCAGATCAGGTAATCGTCGACCGCACGCTCGACCGGGGTGTCGAAATTCTTGCCAATGTTGATGCCCAGCACGCCCTTGTATTTTGCCGCAGCGACCCGCGCCAGCAAATTATCCACGCCAAGGTTGTTGAAACCCATGCGGTTGATGATCGCGTCGGCTTCCGGCAGGCGGAAGATCCGTGGTTTCGGGTTACCCGGTTGTGGACGCGGGGTCACGGTGCCGATTTCAACGAAGCCAAAGCCCAGTTGCGCAAAACCATCGATGGCCGCGCCGTTCTTGTCCAGGCCTGCCGCAAGCCCCACCGGGTTCGGGAACTCCAGCCCCATGACGGTCACCGGCATCTTTGCCGGTGCCTTGCACAACAAGCCGTTGAGGCCCAAACGTCCACCCGCGCCGATCAGATCCAGCGACAGATCGTGGGAGGTTTCCGGGGAAAGTTTGAACAACAGCTGACGGGCCAGGGTGTACATGGGCGGCAATGACTCGGGCGGCGAAAAGAGGCGGCGATTATAGCCGGGCATCGTCGCCCGGCGCGAGGCGCCTGCGCGAATCAGGCGACTGGCATATGCCTTGCACCGCCCTGCTCATCAGTCTGCCGACCAATGACGGCGCGCAGGCCAGGACAATGGCGTCGTCCCCGGTTTTGCCTGCGCAGAATCCGGGACGGCGTTTTTTTTGAGGTAGCGTATGAACGAAACGTCCTTGGGGCCTCTGGCCTGGGTCAACGGCAGCGATGCGCCGGAAAAAAGCGCGATCAATCTCGGCTTCATGGCGCTGAGCGACTGCGCCTCGGTGGTGGTCGCCGCCACTCAGGGCTTCGCCCAGCCCTACGGCCTGACTCTGAACCTCAAGCGTCAGGCATCTTGGGCCAACCTGCGCGACAAACTGGTCAGCGGCGAACTGGATGCCGCGCACAGCCTGTACGGGCTGATTTATGCGGTGCACCTGGGCATCGGCGGCGTCGCCCCCACCGACATGGCGGTGCTGATGGGCGTGAACCAGAATGGCCAGAGCCTGAACCTGTCCCATGGTTTGCAACAGGCTGGCGTGAACAGTCCTGAAGCGCTCGATCGGCATGTGCACCAAAGCCGCGCAAAACTGACCTTCGCCCAGACCTTCCCCACCGGCACACACGCGATGTGGCTGTACTACTGGCTGGCGAGCCAGGGCATTCATCCGTTGCAGGACGTCGACAGCGTGGTGGTGCCGCCGCCGCAAATGGTCGCGCACCTGCAAGCCGGGCGCATCGACGGCTTTTGCGTCGGCGAACCGTGGGCGGCCAGCGCCGTGCAGCAGGACCTCGGCTTCACCCTGGCGACCAGCCAGAGCATCTGGCCCGACCACCCGGAAAAAGTCCTCGGCTGCACCCGCGAATTCGTCGAGCAATATCCCAACACCGCGCGGGCGCTGGTCATGGCCATTCTTGAGGCCAGTCGCTTCATCGAAGAAAGCCCGGAAAACCGCCGCAGTACCGCGCAATTACTCAGCGCCACCGAATACCTCGACACCCCCGCCGCGTGCATCGAGCCGCGTTTTATGGGCGACTACGCCGATGGCCTCGGTAATCGCTGGCAGGATCCGCATGCGCTGCGTTTTCATGGCGATGGCGAGGTCAATCTGCCCTACCTTTCCGACGGCATGTGGTTCATGACCCAGTTCCGTCGCTGGGGTCTGTTGCGCGAGGATCCGGATTATCTGGCCGTCGCCCGCCAGGTTCAGCGCCTGGATTTGTATCGCGAGGCAGCGAGCGCTGTCGGCGTAGCGTCTTCCTGCGCAGACCTGCGCAGCAGCCAATTGCTCGACGGCAAGGTCTGGGACGGCAGCGATCCGGCGGGCTATGCGCGCAGTTTCAAGCTGCATGCCCTGAGCGACGCCGCCCCGCTTCTCGCCCAGCGCTGACAGGAGACCGCGAACATGTTGCGCATTCTGCTGATCAACGATACCGCGAAAAAAGTCGGACGCCTGAAAGCGGCGCTGACCGAGGCCGGCTTCGAAGTGATCGACGAGTCCGGTCTGACCATTGACCTGCCGGCGCGCGTCGAAACGGTGCGCCCGGACGTGATCCTGATCGATACCGAGTCACCGAGCCGCGATGTCATGGAGCAAGTGGTACTGGTCAGCCGCGACCAGCCCCGGCCAATCGTGATGTTCACCGACGAACATGATCCGGGGGTGATGCGTCAGGCGATCAAGTCCGGGGTCAGTGCCTACATCGTCGAAGGCATTCACGCACAGCGGCTGCAGCCGATTCTCGATGTGGCGATGGCGCGCTTCGAGAGTGACCAGGCTTTGCGCGCGCAATTGCAGGCCCGTGATCAGCAACTGGCCGAGCGCAAGCGCATCGAACTGGCCAAGGGTTTACTGATGAAGATGAAGGACTGCAACGAAGAAGAGGCCTACACCCTGATGCGCCGCCAGGCCATGAGCCGCCAGCAGAAGCTGATTCAGGTGGCGGAGCAGATCATTGCCATGAGTGAGTTGCTGGGCTGAATGATCGTTCCCACGCTCCGCGTGGGAATGCATCCCGTGACGCTCTGCGTCACTTCGCAAGAGCGGACGCGGAGCGTCCATGGCGGCATTCCCACGCGGAGCATGGGAACGATCTGATCCTCCTGTAGAAGCTGACAAGTGCAACGAGGCTGCGATCTTTTCAAGCCTTGGCACAAATCTCGCTAAGCAAACCGCACAGGTAACCAACGGCGGTTGCCCCACCTACGACAAAGACGTCGCTCACCCCGTTTGCCCCTCGGCGAATCAGGTAGCGGCGTTTTTGCGTTTTGGCCCCACAGAGCGGGGCCGGTGGTGCGGCCGTGAGGCGCTCCACCTGCTGTGCATGACTCCTTTCGAGACTCTTTTCAGCCGAGGTGCGCGATGAATTCAAGCTTCTGGAAATCCGGCCATACCCCGACCCTGTTCGCGGCCTTCCTGTATTTCGACCTGAGCTTCATGGTCTGGTACCTGCTCGGCCCGCTGGCGGTGCAGATTGCCGCCGACCTGCACCTGACCACCCAGCAACGCGGCCTGGTCGTCGCCACGCCGATTCTCGCCGGCGCGGTGTTGCGCTTCGCCATGGGCATGCTCGCTGATCGCTTATCGCCCAAGACCGCCGGGCTGATCGGCCAGGTCATCGTCATCTGCGCGCTGTTCGGTGCCTGGAAACTCGGCATCCACAGCTATGAACAGGCGCTGATCCTCGGCCTGTTCCTCGGCATGGCCGGCGCCTCGTTCGCCGTGGCCCTGCCGCTGGCCTCGCAGTGGTACCCGCCAGAGCATCAGGGCAAAGCCATGGGCATCGCCGGTGCGGGCAACTCCGGCACCGTGTTCGCCGCGCTGCTGGCGCCAGTGATTGCCGCTGCGTTCGGCTGGAGCAATGTTTTCGGTTTCGCCCTGATCCCGCTGGTGCTGACTTTGCTGCTGTTCGCCCTGTTGGCAAAAAACGCCCCGCAGCGGCCAAAACCGAAAGCGATGGCCGACTACTTCAAGGCCCTCGGTGATCGCGACAGCTGGTGGTTCATGTTTTTCTACAGCGTCACCTTCGGCGGCTTCATCGGCCTGGCCAGCGCCCTGCCCGGTTACTTCAACGATCAATACGGTCTGAGCCCGGTGACCGCTGGCTACTACACCGCGGCCTGCGTGTTCGGCGGCAGCCTGATGCGGCCGTTGGGTGGCGCGCTGGCCGATCGCTTCGGCGGCATCCTCACTTTGCTGGCGATGTACACCGTCGCCGCCATCTGCATCGCCGCCGTGGGCTTCAATCTGCCAAGTTCCTACGCGGCGCTGGCGCTTTTCGTCTGCACCATGCTCGGCTTGGGCGCCGGCAACGGTGCGGTTTTCCAACTGGTGCCGCAGCGTTTTCGTCTGGAGATCGGCGTGATGACCGGGCTGATCGGCATGGCCGGCGGTATCGGCGGCTTCGCCCTCGCGGCCGGCATGGGCGCGATCAAGCAAAGCACCGGCAGTTATCAACTGGCGCTGTGGTTGTTCGCCAGCCTCGGTGTGCTGGCATGGTTTGGCCTGCACGGCGTCAAGCGTCGCTGGAGAACCACCTGGGGTTCGGCGGCAGTAACAGCGGCGCGGGTCTGAGGCCTCAATGGCTCTGCAACTGAGCTTCGCCGAAGCCAGCGCCACCGGCCCTCGCGCGGAGAATCAGGACGCCCTGCGTTCGGTGACACCGGCGCCGGCACTAGCGGTGAGCAAGGGTTATCTGTTCGCCATCGCCGACGGCGTCAGCCAGTGCGCCGATGGCGGCCTCGCCGCGCGTTCGACCTTGCAGGCGTTGGCGCTGGACTACTACGCGACGCCGGAAACCTGGAGCGTGGCCCAGGCGCTGGATCGCCTGCTGCTCGCGCAAAATCGCTGGCTGCAGGCCAACGGTGGTGGGCAACCGCTGCTGACCACGGTCAGCGCGCTGGTGATGCGCGGTCGACGCTTCACCCTCGCCCACGTCGGCGATTGCCGGGTTTATCGCTGGCACGCCGAGCGCTTGCAGCGCATCAGCGAGGATCACGTCTGGGAGCAACCGGGCATGCAGCACGTGCTCAAACGTGCGCTCGGGCTCGATCAGCATCTGGTCCTGGATTTCCTCGACGGCGAACTGCGTGAGGGCGAAAGCTTCGTGCTGCTCAGCGACGGCGTCTGGTCGACCTTGGGCGATACCGCAATCGCGGCGATTCTGCGCGATCAAGCGGACCTGCCCAGCGCCGCGCAAACCTTGGTCAACGCCGCGCATCTGGCCGGTAGTCAGGACAACGCCAGTGCCCTGCTGGTGCGCGTCGATGCGCTGGGCGAATCGAGCATCGGCGATGCGCTGGTGCAACTACAGCAATGGCCACTGCCGCCAGCGCTGAAACCCGGGCAAGCGTTCGAAGGCTGGCAAGTGCAGAGCATCGTCGGTCAGAGCCAGCAATCGCTGCTGTATCGCGTGCTCGATGGTCAGGGCCAGCCTTGGTTGTTGAAGACCTTGCCAGCGCGGCTGGCCGACGATCCGCAAGCCGGGCAGGCGCTGCTGTCGGAAGAATGGTTCCTCAAGCGCGTGGCCGGCCGGCATTTTCCGCAAATCCATGCCTGCACTCAGCGTCAGCATTTGTATTACGTCATGCGCGAATATGCCGGGACGACGCTAGCCGAAGGTTTTCAACACAGCGGCCCGTTGCCATTGGCGCAGTGGCAGGACATCGCCGAGCGCCTGTTGCGCGCGGTCGGGCTGCTGCATCGGCGGCAGATTCTCCATCGCGACATCAAACCGGAAAACCTGCTGCTGGGGGATGACGGCGAGCTGCGCCTGCTGGATTTCGGTCTGGCTTACTGCCCGGGACTGTCGGAGGACGCGCCGTCGACCCTGCCGGGAACGCCTAGTTTCATCGCCCCGGAAGCGTTTCGCGGGGATTCCCCGAGCGCCCAACAGGATTTGTATTCGGTGGGCGTCACCCTGTATTTCCTCCTCACCGGGCATTTTCCTTTTGGTGAGATCGAAGCGTTCCAGCGTCCCCGATTTGGCGTGCCGGTGAACGCCAGTCGCTATCGCCCGGACTTGCCGGAATGGCTGGCGCAAAGTCTGGAACGTGGCGTCGCGACCGATCCGCAGCACCGCTTTGAAACCGCCGAAGAGTGGCTGCTGGTGCTGGAACAGGGTGAGCGGCAAAGTTTGAGCGTGCGGCCCCGGCCATTATTGGAGCGGGAGCCGTTGAAGGTCTGGCGGACCATGGCATTGGTGGCGTTGCTGGGGAATGTTGTGCTGCTGGTTTTGTTGTTTCACAGTTGAACCGCGCCGCGCCATTCGCGAGCAAGCTCGCTCCCACAGGGGATTTTTTTCGTTCGCAGATACCTTGTGGGAGCGAGCCTGCTCGCGAAGGCATTCGGCGTCACACCGCATAACCCCCAGAATTAACGCGCCACGAACGAGCAACACGCCTCGATTCGGTGCAAAAAAACCTTTTCTCACAACCCGAATTCCCAATAAATCCGCGTCCACCCAAGTTGGCACAACCACTGCATTACCCTGTTCACCATACATAAAGCCCAACCTTCAACGACGAAGGCTGCGCTTCCCGAGAGAACGGGACCAGGACAAAGGCGTCCTCGCTAGGCAACTAGCGGGACGCCTTTTTTTGTTTGCGCAAAATTTGTCGAGCAAGGCCCGACGGCCCACCAGAGGCCAGCCGCAGCTCCCGGAGAACCTGATGAAAAAACTCAAACTGGTGATGATCGGCAATGGCATGGCCGGAGTGCGTACCCTGGAAGAACTGCTCAAGCTGAGCGACGAGCTCTACGACATCACCGTCTTCGGCGCCGAACCGCACACCAACTACAACCGCATCCTGCTGTCGCCGGTGCTGGCCGGCGAGCAGACTTTCGAAGAGATCGTCCTCAACGACCTCGACTGGTATCTGGAAAACAACATCAAGTTGCTGCTCAACCGCAAAGTGGTGGAGATCGACCGGGTCAAACGCCGAGTGATTGCCGAGGACGGCACCGAAGCCGAGTACGACCGCCTGCTGATCGCCACCGGCTCGACCCCGTTCATCCTGCCGATTCCCGGCAACACCTTGCAGGGTGTGATCGGTTACCGCGACATCGCCGACACCCAGGCCATGATCGACACCGCCAGGACCCACAAGCACGCCGTGGTCATCGGCGGCGGCCTGCTCGGCCTCGAAGCGGCCAATGGCCTGATGCTGCGCGGCATGCACGTCACCGTGGTGCACCTCGGCGAATGGTTGCTGGAGCGGCAACTGGACAAAACCAGCGGCCAGCTTCTGCAATCGGCGCTGGAATCCCGTGGCCTGCATTTTCGCCTGTGCGAACAGACCCAAGCCCTTCACGACGCCGGCAATGGCCGGGTCGGCTCGGTGCAGTTCAAGAACGGCGACATCATCCCTGCCGACCTGGTGGTGATGGCCGCCGGCATCCGTCCCAACACCGAACTGGCGGAAAAGGCCGGCATCCCGTGCAACCGCGGGATTCTGGTCAACGACACCCTGCAAACCTACGATCCGCGCATCTACGCGATCGGCGAATGCGCCAGCCATCGCGGCATCGCCTACGGTCTGGTGGCGCCGCTGTTCGAACAAGCCAAGGTCTGCGCCAATCACCTCGCGCAACTGGGTTTCGCTCGCTATCAGGGCTCGGTGACTTCGACCAAATTGAAAGTCACCGGTATCGACCTGTTCTCCGCCGGCGACTTCATGGGCGGCGAAGGCACCGAGACCATCACCCTCTCCGACCCGATCGGCGGTGTGTACAAAAAACTGGTGATCAAGGATGACGTGCTGGTCGGCGCCTGTCTGTACGGCGATACGGCAGATGGCGGTTGGTATTTCCGGCAGATTCGTGAGAATCACGCCATCGGCGAGATCCGCGATCACCTCATGTTCGGCGAAAACGCTTTAGGCGACGTAGGACATCAGGGCCAGGACAAAGCCATGGTCATGGCCGACAGCGCCGAAGTCTGCGGCTGCAACGGTGTGTGCAAGGGCACCATCGTCAAGGCGATTCAGGAACACGGCCTGTTCAGCGTCGATGAAGTCAAGAAACACACCAAGGCTGCCAGCTCCTGCGGTTCCTGCGCCGGCCTTGTTGAACAGATCCTGATCAATACGGTGGGTGGCGCGGCCGACGTCAAACCGAAAAGCGAAAAAGCCATCTGCGGTTGCAGCGATCTCAACCACGGGCAGATTCGTCAGGCGATCCGTCAGGAACACCTGCTGACCATCGCCGAGACCATGAGTTACCTGAACTGGCGCACGCCCAATGGCTGCGCGACCTGTCGCCCGGCGCTCAACTACTACCTGATTTCCACCTGGCCGGGCGAGGCCAAGGACGACCCGCAATCGCGTCTGATCAACGAACGCGCCCACGCCAACATCCAGAAGGACGGCACCTATTCGGTGGTACCGCGCATGTGGGGCGGCGTGACCAACCCATCGGAACTGCGGCGGATCGCCGATGTGGCCGACAAGTACAACGTGCCGATGGTCAAGGTCACCGGCGGTCAGCGCATCGACTTGCTGGGGATCAAGAAGCAGGATCTGCCCGGCGTGTGGAAAGACCTCGACATGCCGTCCGGCCACGCCTACGGCAAATCCATCCGCACGGTGAAAACCTGTGTCGGTAGCGAGTTCTGCCGCTTCGGCACACAGAACTCGACGCAACTGGGCATCGAACTCGAGCACGACCTGTTCAACATGTGGTCGCCGCACAAAGTGAAGCTGGCCGTGTCCGGTTGCCCACGCAACTGTTCGGAAGCGGGCATCAAGGACGTAGGAATTATCGGCGTCGACTCCGGCTGGGAGATGTACATCGGTGGCAACGGCGGGATCAAGACCGAAGTCGCCGAGTTCTTCGTCAAGCTCAAGACTGCCGAAGAAGTCCGTGAATACAACGGCGCGTTCCTGCAGCTCTACCGCGAAGAAGCCTTCTACCTCGAGCGCACCGTGCACTACCTGCAACGGGTCGGCATGGAACACATCAAGAAGAACGTGCTTGAAGACGCCGAGCGGCGCAAGGCCTTGAACGAGCGCCTGCAATTCTCCCTGTCGTTCGAACAGGACCCATGGAAAGAGCGCCTGGCGCAGCCGCAACTGAAGAAAGAATTCGACGTGATCCCCGTGAAAAACCTGGAGGTGCCGGCATGAACTGGCTCGACATCTGTGCGCTGGAAGAAATCAACGCCCTCGGTTCGCGGATCATTGCCGGTCCGAAAGGTGACATCGCGATTTTTCGTACAAGCGACGACGAGGTTTTCGCCCTCGATGACCGCTGCCCGCACAAGGGCGGGCCGCTGTCGCAAGGCCTGATCTACGGCAAGCGCGTGGCCTGCCCGCTGCACAACTGGCAGATCGACCTCGAAACCGGCGAAGCTCAGGCGCCAGACATCGGCTGTGCCCATCACCATCCGGCGCGGGTCGAGAATGGCCGGGTGCAACTGGCCCTGCGGGACGCCATCTGATGAACCGCCAGACGACCGCCTCGACCTGCTGTTACTGCGGGGTCGGCTGCGGCGTACTGATCGAGCATGACGGCGAGCGCATCCTCGGCGTCAGCGGCGATCCGGCGCACCCGGCCAACTTCGGCAAACTGTGCAGCAAAGGCTCGACGCTGCACCTGACCGGCGATCTCGCCGCCCGCGCCTTGTACCCGGAACTGCGCCTGGGCAAAGGCCTGGCGCGCGGCCGCACCGACTGGAATACGGCACTGGAACACGCCGCCAACATGTTTGCCGAAACCATCGCCGAGCACGGCCCGGACAGCGTAGCGTTCTATATCTCAGGGCAGTTGCTCACCGAGGACTACTACGCTTTCAACAAACTGGCACGGGCGCTGGTCGGCACCAACAACATCGACAGCAATTCGCGGCTGTGCATGTCCTCGGCGGTGGTCGGCTACAAACGCAGCCTCGGCGCCGACGCACCGCCGTGCAGTTACGAAGATCTGGAGCTGAGCGACTGCGTCATGATCGTCGGCAGCAACATGGCCTACGCCCATCCGGTACTTTTCCGTCGTTTGGAGGAAGCCAAATCCCGCCGCCCGCAGATGAAAGTCATCGTCATTGACCCGCGTCGTACTGACACCTGCGATTTGGCTGACCTGCATCTGGCGATTCTTCCGGGTACCGATGTCGCCTTGTTCCATGGGATTTTGCATCTGCTGTTGTGGGAAGACTGGATCGATCGCGATTTCATCAAGGCGCACACCGAAGGCCTCGCCGAGCTTAAAACGCTGGTACGCGATTACACCCCGCAGATGGTTTCGCAGCTGTGTGGCATCAGCATCGAGCAATTGCAGCAGTCCGCGGAATGGGTCGGCACTGCGCCGAGCTTCCTGTCGCTGTGGTGCATGGGCCTGAATCAGTCCACCGCCGGCAGCGCAAAGAACAGCGCGCTGATCAATCTGCACTTGGCCACCGGGCAAATCGGCCGTCCCGGTGCAGGACCTTTCTCACTTACCGGTCAGCCGAACGCCATGGGCGGGCGGGAAACCGGCAGTCTTTCCAATCTGCTACCGGGCCATCGCGATGGCGCCAACCCGGAACATCGCGCCGAAGTGGCGGCGTACTGGGGCGTGGAGAGCTTGCCCGAGGCGCCGGGCCTGAGCGCCATCGAGCTGTTCGAAAGCGTGAGAAGCGGCAAGATCAAGGCGTTGTGGATTGCCTGTACCAATCCGGCACAGTCGATGCCCGATCAAAGCGCAGTCCGCGCAGCGCTTGAGGCCTGTCCGTTTGTGGTGTTGCAGGAAGCCTTTCGAACCACCGAAACCGCTGCGTTTGCCGACCTGCTGTTGCCGGCCGCCAGTTGGGGCGAGAAGGAAGGCTCGGTGACCAACTCCGAGCGGCGCATTTCCCACGTGCGCAAAGCGGTTGTCGCACCGGGCGAAGCGCGGCCGGACTGGGCCATCACGGTGGATTTCGCACAGCGTCTGGAGCAACGCCTGCGCCCCAAGCAGCCAAGCCTGTTCGCTTTTGATCACCCGTCGCAGTTGTTTGATGAATTCAAAGCGCTGACCCGTGGGCGAGACCTGGATCTGTCCGGGATCAGTCATGCCTTGATCGACGAGATCGGTCCGCAGCAATGGCCCTTCCCTGCCGGCGCCCGCCAAGGCACGCCACGCTTGTATGGCGACGGCATTTTTCCTACAGCCAATGGCCGCGCGCAGTTCACTGCCGATCCGTATCGCGCCGCCAAGGAACAACGCGACGCGCGCTTCCCGCTGACCTTGATCACCGGTCGCCTGCGTGACCAGTGGCACGGCATGAGCCGCACCGGCACCGCCGCGCAATTGTTCGGCCACGTCAGCGAAGCCGTGCTGAGCCTGCACCCTGACGAAATGCGCCGGCACCGCTTGCAGCCCGGCGATCTGGTCAATCTGAAAAGCCGCCGTGGCGCGGTGATTGTTGCGGTCGGCAGCGACGACAGCGTGCGTCCGGGCCAGGCGTTCCTGCCGATGCACTGGGGCGATCGTTATCTCAAGGGCGGCGTTAACACGCTGACCTTGCCGGCGTTTGATCCACTGTCCAAACAACCGGAGCTCAAGCACAGCGGCGTGCGTCTGGGGGCAGTCAACCTGCCGTGGCAGCTGTTCGCCTTGATCGAGGGTGATGTTCAACGGCATTTGGAGACGCTACGACCGCTGTGCGAGGCATTTTCCTACGTCAGCCTCAGCCTTGTCGGTCGTGAGCGGCCAGCGTTGCTGATACGCGCTGCACACGCCGAGGCGCCGGATCCACAGCTGCTGGGTGAGATCGACCAGTGCCTGTCCCTGCTGGATGGCCCGGTTCTGGCCTATGACGATCCGCGTCGCGCCATTGGCAAGCGAGTGCGCATCGAAAACGGCCGTATCACTGCGATTCGCCTGGCCGGCGAAACCCTTGCGCAACACTGGTTGCAGAGCCTGTGGCTGGAGGGCCGCGCCGACCAACAACTGCGGCGCTGGCTGCTCGCGCCGATGAGCGCGCCGCCGGGCACTGTCGGAGCCATTGCGACCGACAAGACCTTGTGCAACTGCGAAAACGTCAGCCTCAACGCAGTCTGCGCCGGCATACGCCAGGGCCTGGATCTGCAAGGTCTGAAAAACACTCTCCGATGCGGCACGCAATGCGGTTCCTGCGTGCCGGAAATCAAGCGTGTGCTGGCTGCCGAAGCGCGGCCGGTCGCGGTCATTTAACGAGGACAACACCATGAATGCGAAAGTCTGGCTGGTGGGCGCAGGCCCCGGCGATCCGGAGTTGCTGACGCTCAAAGCGGTGCGCGCGTTGCGCGAGGCCGATGTGGTGATGATCGATGATCTGGTCAACGACGCGGTGCTGGAGCACTGCCCGGCTGCGCGGGTGATCCCGGTGGGCAAACGCGGCGGCTGCCGTTCGACCCCGCAGGCGTTTATCCATCGGCTGATGCTGCGTTATGCACGCCAGGGCAAATGCGTCGTGCGGCTCAAGGGCGGCGATCCGTGCATTTTCGGCCGCGGTGGCGAAGAAGCGCAGTGGTTGCGCGAGCGCGGGGTTGAAGTGGAATTGGTCAATGGCATCACCGCCGGTCTGGCCGGGGCGACGCAATGCGATATTCCGCTGACGTTGCGTGGTGTCGCGCGCGGCGTGACGTTGGTGACTGCGCACACTCAGGATGACAGCCAGTTGAACTGGCAGGCGTTGGCGAAAGGCGGGACGACGCTGGTGATTTACATGGGCGTGGCCAAACTGGGGGAAATTCGTGATCAGCTGTTGGCCGGAGGGATGGCGGCGGATACGCCAGTGGCGATGATCGAAAACGCTTCTTTGGCGCATCAGCGTGAATGTCGCAGTGATTTGACTGCGATGGCTGAGGATGCCTCGGCGTTTGAATTGAAGAGCCCGGCGATTCTGGTGATCGGTGCGGTGGCGGCTGTTACTCAAGAGCAAAAGATCGCAGCCTTCGGCAGCTCCGGGACGGCGTACAACGTGCAGGCGCTTTAAGCGTCAAAGCCAAATCGCAGACAAAGAAAAGCCCGGCCTGAGCCGGGCTTTTCCATCAGCGGCAGCTAATTACTTAGCTTGAGCTTCAACCTGCGCTTCTACGCGACGGTTTACAGCGCGGCCAGCGTCAGTTTTGTTGTCAGCAACTGGGCGGGATTCGCCGTAGCCAACAGACTGAACGCGGGACGATTCAACACCGTACTGGTTGGTCAGAACTTGCTTAACGGCGTTTGCACGACGCTCGGACAGTTTCTGGTTGTAAGCGTCAGGACCGACGGAGTCAGTGTGACCTTCAACAGTAGTGGTGGTGGATGGGTACTGCTTCATGAAGTCAGCCAGGTTTTTGATGTCGCCGTAGCTGTTTGGCTTGACTACCGACTTGTCGAAGTCGAATTTCACGTCCAGCTCAACACGAACAACTTCAGCAACTGCTGGGCAGCCATCAGCGTCAACGGTTACGTTGGCTGGGGTGTCCGGGCACTTGTCAACGTTGTCGCAAACGCCATCGTTGTCGCTGTCGGAGCAGACTTCAGCAGGTGCTGGAACTGGAGCAGCAGCTGGCTTGGAGCCGCCACCGAAGTTCACACCGATACCGACGCTAGGAGCCCACTCGGTGTCGCCCTGGTCGATGTTGTACTGAGCTTCAACGCCGGCACGGGCGTAGAAGTTCTCGGTGAAGTACAGCTTGGCACCGCCGCCAACGTTGGCGAAGGTGGAACGGTTACGACCGTTCGAACCGTTCTGGTCGATGCTCTGGTCAGAGAAACCGGCCGAAACGTATGGACGAATCATGTCGCCTGGGTTGTTGAAGTGGTACAGAGCGTCCAGAGCGGTGTTAGCGCCTTTAACGTTCTTGCCATCGTCGGCACGTACGTTGTGCACTTCGTCGTAGCCCAGACGCAGTTCAACGTCGTCGGTCAGGAAGTAACCGATCGAACCGCCGAACAGGTTGCCGTTGTTCTTGAAGTTACGAGCGCTGTCGAATTGTTCTTTCTTAGCGAAGCCTTCGATTTCAACTGCGCCTTGGCCTTGTGCCAGAGCGCCGAACGAAGTGGCGGCAATCAGAGAACCAATGGCCAAGCCCAAGGTGTTTTTCAGTTTCATCCGTTAAATCCCCATCTGGTGATTGTGAAGCAGTCCCGCAAACCGGGGGACAACTCGGCGGCAAGTCTATCAGAACTTGCCTACACGTAAGAGATATTTGCGCTGAACTAAGTTTCAGCAATGCCTGCAAATTTCTCACGCAATTTATCTAGAGCGCGTTTGTAACGCATTTTTGTCGCACTCAAACCCATGTGCATGATGTCTGCGATCTCCTGAAACTCCAGCTCTGCGACAAATCGTAGCACCAGAATTTCGCGGTCAATCGGATTCACATACACCAGCCAGCGATCAAGCCCACCCTTCTCCTCCGGCTTCGGCGCCTTTTCTTCAGACGCTTCTTCAAGAGGGTCCAGACTGAGAGCGTCCATCAAGCGACGCTTACGCCGTTCCTTCCGATACTGCGTGATGCATTCGTTGTAAGTGATGCTGTAAAGCCAGGTTTTGAACTTCGATTTCCCCTCGAAGTTCTTCAGGCCGTACAGCACCTTCAGCATCACTTCCTGACAGACATCGTCTGCGTCGCGATCGTTCCCAAGATATCTCGCGCAGACGTTAAATAATGTTCGCTGGTAACGCCGCATCAACTCTTCGTAGGCGCGCGTTACGTGAAACAGCTCGGTATGCGAGCGCGCGACCAACTCCTCATCAGAGAGCTCGCGGGGGTCGTAGCGCGTGGATAGCGGTTGGGCTTTATTCAAAACAAGTCGTGCCGACAGTCAGGTCAATGTCCGCCACAACCAGCCTCGGCTGGCATTTTGCGGCGGCATACATTAGCAGGGTTTGCCGGTTTAGCGGCTACTCACATGCTGTTCCAGCAGGATCCGATTGGAAAGAGAGACTAGCTCACCCTCATCGGTCAGCAATGTGGTTTTAACCGTGCCGATCTCTTCGATCTGGCCTTCGACCTCGCCAACACGCACTTGTTGCCCAACCTCATACAGCTCACGCACATAGATTCCCGCAAGAATCTGACCGGCAATTTCCCGGCTTCCCAAACCCATTGCCAGCGCAACTGCCAGACCAACGGTAATCAATACGATGACAATCACATGGTTCAGCAGGTCAGTCTTGACCTCGAGCTGGCTGATCGCAACCGAGATGCTGATGATGATCACCAGCCCTTGGGCGATCCGCCCCAACCCGGAAGCGTAGTCCAGGCCTACGCCTTCTGCTGCGCCGCGCACCAGCCCGTTGGCCAGTTGCGCCAGCAGGACCCCGACCAGCAACACCAGCGCGGCGCCGAATACTTTCGGCAGATACAACGCCAGCATATCCAGCGTAGCTGAAACTCGCTCAAGGCCAAGGGATTCTGCCGCAGAAACCAGAAAGATCAGCAGAACGAACCAATAAACGATTTTACCGATCAGTGTCGAGATCGGCACCTGCAGCCCGGCGCGCGACATCAACTTGGTCAACCCGGTGCCGCCCATCAGGCGATCGAGGCCCAGTTTGGCGAGCAATTTGGAAAGCAAGGTGTCGAGCAGTTTGGCCACGACGAAACCCAACAGCAGCACAACCAGTGCGCCGAACAGGTTCGGAATGAAATTGGCGACTTTGGTCCACAACGCAGTCATTGCAGTGACGAGGCTCTGAGTCCAGAGATCAAGTTCCATATTCAATCAGCCTTATCAGCAGTGCGAGCAGTGGTTTTACGGAGACGGGAAACCGGCGAGACATGCGCCGAGCCATTGTTCAGGGCGATCATCAGCGCGGGCAGCCAGCGGCCCAGCAGGCTGAACAGATCGCCGGCGCCGACCTGGCGGTTGGCGGTTTTGAGTACGCGGCCCAGGCACGCATCGTCGTCGCGGCTGGACGGCGAAGCGTTGAGCATGTCGCGCAAAGACTGTTCAAACGGATCGTGCATACGCACCTCTCGTGATGTCTGTGAAAGACGCGGGCAGATTTGCTCGGGTCACATGCGCCATGTTCACACCCAGCGCAATCGACGGAACAACCACCACTGGCCGAATGCCAGGGCGAGTACCGTCAGGCAGGCAATCAGGAAACCATACGGGCTCTCGGCGAACGGAATCCCGCCGACATTGATACCCAGCAGACCGGTGATGAAACTCATCGGCAAAAAGATGCAGGTAATGATGCCGAAGCGGTACATGGTGCGATTCATGTGCACGCTCAAACGCCGGTCTTCGGCCTCCAGCACAAGCCCCACGCGCTCTCGGGTCAATTCGAGCTCTTCCAGATAACGGGTCAGGCTGTTGTTCAATTCGTTCCAGTAGTCGGCGTCGTCTTCAACGAACCAAGGCAGTTTTATCCGCGTCAGTTGTCCGAAAATGTCCCGCTGCGGCGCAAGAAAGCGCTTCAGCCCGGCTGCCCGACGGCGGATGTGCAAAATGGCGCCATGCTCGGGGGTATACCGTTCGTCGGCATCGAGTTTTTCTTCCTCTTCATCGACCACTTCCGAGAGACACGTGACCAGATCCTGCACTTTATTGGTGAGGAACTGCGCCAGATACAGCATCAATTCAGAGGAGGTTTTCGGGCCTTTGCCCTCGCCAAGCAGCGTCATCAGCTCATCCGTGGCGCGCAACGGACGCAAACGCAGGGAAATCACCCGCTGAGCGGAAGCGAAGATCCGCACCGAGACCATGTCTTCCGGCTCGGCGCCGGGGTTGAGATTGACCCCGCGCAAAAACAACAGCAGCTCGGAGTCGGGCAACGGCAACAGACGCGGCCGGGTATTTTCTTCCAGCAGCAGATCGCAGGTGAATTCATTGAGCCCGCTGGACTTGCGCAGCCAGGTCTGGGTCTGCGGATGGCTGCGGTCCCAGTGCAGCCACAGGCTTTCATGGGCCTGCAACTGCAAATCGTCGAGCTCAGTCCGGGCTATCGAACGCGCACCGCCCTTGCCATCCAGCACCAGGGCATGCACCAGCCCCCATTGCGCGTTTTCTTCCTCGAACATCCGCATCCCTTGTCGAAAAGCTTATTCAGGCATTTTCAGCGGAGTCGGCGAAACAATCACGCCGTTGTTGTCCGCATAAATGTACTGACCGGGGTGAAACGTCACGCCGGCGAAGGTCACTGGAACATTGAGGTCGCCGATGCCGCGCTTGTCGGTTTTCATCGGGTGACTGGCCAGCGCCTGCACGCCGAGATCGGTCTGCGCAATGACGTCGACGTCACGGATGCAACCGTAGATCACCAGCCCTTCCCAACCGTTCTGCGCGGCCTTGGCGGCAATCATGTCGCCCAGCAGGGCGCGGCGCAGCGAGCCGCCACCGTCAACCACCAGCACTTTGCCCTTGCCGTTGAGCTCGGCTTGCTCCTTGACCAGCGAATTGTCTTCGAAGCACTTGATGGTCACGATTTCGCCGCCGAAGGAATCACGGCCGCCGAAATTGCTGAACATCGGTTCCAGCACCTGCACCAGCTCCGGGTAGGCGTCGCACAGATCAGGCGTAAGGTAATGTTCCATCGAAAAACTCCTGTAACAAGGAAGACGATCAAGGGATGCCGCATTCTGATGAGACGAGTTCCGGCGGTCGCTGTTTACCTTAGTCCATGCCATGGTCGCTGACGCAACCTGAACAAACCCTGAAACGTAATCGCTAAACAGTCACGAAATATGACCGGAACCGCACAATGCGTCATATCTTAGCCGCAAGCCAGGCTGAACGGAACGCCCCTCACCCTGCAGCGGCCAGATCCGCCGTCTGCGCCAGCAACGGCGTCTGCTGATCGTTCAACCAGCGCGCCACCAGCGGCCACACCTCAGCCTGCGCCGCTTTGCTCACCAGCATTTCGACATGACCGAAATTATCCGAGAAGCCCTGCTCGCGGCCCAGACTGATGAACTGCTTGTGCTCGGAGCCGATCTGCTCGAACAGCTTGCGGCAGGCCCACGCCGGATCCTGATGATCCCCCGCTGCCGCCACGGCCAACACCGGCACCTGAACCTCGGCGAGCCCCGCCCACCAGTCCTTGTCCTTGTCGCCGAAGCGGCCGAACAAGCCGTACCAGCGCATGCTTTCGATGGCCAGGCCGATCGGCTCGTCTTCCGGGCCGCGCTTGAGGCGTGAGCCGGACAACTGCGCGAAACGCTTGAGAATAAAGCGCCCGCCCCACTCCACCGGTGGGATTTTCAACGGCCAATAGGTGCGACTGACCTGAGTGCCGAAAAACGCCGCCGAGGCCACGGCCGGTTCGCCAAGGTATTCGCCGCCGAGCGCTGCTGCCAAGGTGATGCCGCCCAGCGAATGGCCGATCCAGTGCGGGATCTGCCCGCTCTGCTCACGCACGAACGCGGCAATCGCCGGCAGATCGTAACGGGCGTAGTCGGCCACGCGGTTGCGCCGGTAGTCTTCGTTGCGCTGTGACAGGCCGTGACCGCGCATTTCCGGGATCCACACGTCGAAGCCCAGCCGCGTCAGATACGCGCCGAGCCCGAGGCCTTTGGGGGAAAACCAGAAGCGCCGATTGGAAAAGCTGCCGTGCAACAGAATCACCGGCACGCCGCGTGGCGCCGTGTCATCGGCCATGCCCAGGCGGGTGACGGCGATTTCCACGGACCAGTCCGGGCTGTTGCCGGGTTTCAATCGATAGACGTCTTCGCTCAGATCGCCGCGCCGCTCGGCGCTGATCAGCGCGACAGGAAACAGGTTGCTGCTGCTTTGCATAATGCTCTTGCACAAAAAAGGGCGGCATCCGCTGGAGCCCGCCCTACTTCAATCTCAAGGCCCGGCCCATGTGGGAGCGAGCCTGCTCGCGAAAGCGGTGTATCAGCCAACATCCATGGGTGAATGTTGCTGCGTCTTCGCGAGCAGGCTCGCTCCCACATGGGGCGCGGGCCAATTACATACTGATCAAGCCTGACCTTCGGCGAGGAAGAACCAGGTTTCCAGCACGGTATCCGGGTTCAGCGACACGCTTTCGATGCCCTGTTCCATCAGCCACTTGGCCAGATCCGGATGGTCGGAAGGACCCTGACCGCAGATGCCAATGTACTTGCCGGCCTTGTTGCAGGCCTGAATGGCATTGGCCAACAGCTTCTTCACCGCCGGATTCCGCTCGTCGAACAGGTGCGCGATGATCCCCGAGTCACGGTCCAGACCCAAAGTCAGCTGGGTCAGGTCGTTGGAGCCAATCGAGAAACCGTCGAAGAATTCGAGGAATTCCTCAGCCAGAATCGCGTTGGATGGCAGCTCGCACATCATGATCACGCGCAGACCGTTCTCGCCGCGCTTCAAGCCGTTTTCGGCGAGCAGATCGACCACTTGGCTGGCTTCGCCGAGAGTACGGACGAACGGCACCATGATTTCCACGTTGGTCAGGCCCATCTCGTTGCGCACGCGTTTCAGCGCGCGGCATTCGAGTTCGAAGCAGTCGCGGAACGATTCGCTGATGTAACGCGAAGCGCCACGGAAGCCCAGCATCGGGTTTTCTTCTTCCGGCTCGTAGAGCTTGCCGCCGATCAGGTTGGCGTATTCGTTGGACTTGAAGTCCGACAGACGCACGATGACTTTTTTCGGCGTGAACGCGGCAGCCAGGGTGCTGATGCCTTCGACCAGTTTGTCGACATAGAAGTCGACCGGGTCGCTGTAACCGGCAATACGCTTGTCGACGCTGTCTTTGATTTCCTGCGGCAGGCCGTCGTAGTTCAACAGCGCTTTCGGGTGCACGCCGATCATGCGGTTGATGATGAATTCCAGACGCGCCAGACCGACGCCGGCGTTCGGCAATTGGGCGAAGTCGAAGGCGCGATCCGGGTTGCCGACGTTCATCATGATCTTGAAAGGCAGCTCCGGCATGGCGTCGACGGAGTTCTTCTTGATGTCGAAGCCCAGTTCGCCTTCGAAGATGTAACCGGTGTCGCCTTCGGCGCAGGACACGGTCACGCCCTGGCCATCCTTCAGCAACTGGGTGGCATTGCCGCAACCAACCACGGCCGGAATGCCCAGCTCGCGGGCGATGATCGCCGCGTGGCAGGTACGCCCGCCACGGTTGGTGACAATGGCGCTGGCGCGCTTCATGACCGGTTCCCAGTCCGGGTCGGTCATGTCGGAAACCAGCACATCGCCCGGCTGGACTTTGTCCATTTCCGAGACGTCTTTGATGATCCGTACTTTACCGGCGCCGATGCGCTGGCCGATCGCCCGACCTTCCACCAGCACGGTGCCGGTTTCTTTCAGCAGGTAACGTTCCATGACGTTGGCCTGGGTGCGGCTTTTCACGGTTTCCGGACGCGCTTGCACGATGTACAGCTTGCCGTCGTCACCGTCCTTGGCCCACTCGATGTCCATCGGGCAGCCGTAGTGTTTTTCGATGATCATCGCCTGCTTGGCCAGCTCGCTGACTTCGGCGTCGGTCAGGCAGAAACGCGCGCGCTCGGCCTTGTCGACATCGACGGTCTTGACCGAACGACCGGCCTTGGCTTCGTCGCCGTAGATCATCTTGATGGCTTTGCTGCCCAGGTTGCGCCGCAGGATCGCCGGCCGACCAGCCTCCAGCGTGCCTTTGTGTACGTAAAACTCATCCGGGTTGACCGCGCCTTGTACGACGGTTTCGCCCAGGCCGTAAGCGCCGGTGATGAACACCACGTCACGGAAACCCGATTCGGTATCGAGGGTGAACATCACGCCGGCGGTGCCGGTTTCCGAACGCACCATGCGTTGCACGCCAGCCGACAGGGCGACCAGTTTATGGTCGAAGCCCTGGTGCACGCGGTAGGAGATCGCACGGTCGTTGAACAGCGAAGCGAACACCTCTTTGGCGGCGCGGATAACGTTTTCCACGCCACGGATGTTCAGGAAGGTTTCCTGCTGACCGGCGAAGGAGGCGTCCGGCAAGTCTTCGGCGGTGGCGGAAGACCGCACGGCCACGGCCACATCAGGATTACCGGCCGACAGCGCAGCGAACGCGGTGCGGATCTCGGTATTGAGCTTTTCAGGGAATTCGGCGTCCATGATCCATTGACGGATCTGCGCGCCGGTCTTGGCCAGAGCATTGACGTCGTCGACGTCAAGCGCGTCGAGGGCCTTGTGGATCTGCTCGTTCAGGCCGCTCAGTTCGAGGAAGTCACGATAGGCCTGAGCCGTCGTGGCGAAGCCGCCGGGGACCGAAACACCGGCGCCTGCCAGGTTACTGATCATCTCGCCCAGGGATGCGTTCTTGCCCCCCACATGCTCAACATCGTGTTTGCCGAGCTTATCGAGGGAAACTACGTACTCTACCAAGGTGATCTCTCCACTAACTGTGTTGGAAAAGCTCAGAAACCGGCGGCCCGGGGGAGCCTTGGCCGGTTGTATGGCCTGGACCTGGAAAATAAGTGAGAATGCGGGCCAATGGCGGCCGGCAAATCGCGCCTATCATATCCAAGAATGTTCATTAGTCTAAGGCCCAAGGTGCAAATGAAACGATCTGCTTTCTTCATCTCCGATGGCACCGGCATTACCGCCGAAACCCTGGGTCAAAGCCTGTTGGCGCAGTTCGAAAACATCACCTTCAGCAAATTCACGCGGCCTTACATCGACAGCGTGGAAAAAGCGCGGGCCATGGTACAACAAATCAACAAAGCCGCTGAAACCGACGGCTTTCGCCCGATCATCTTCGACACCATCGTCAATCAGGACATTCGTGAGATTCTCGCAACGTCCAATGGTTTCATGATCGACATTTTCTCGACCTTCCTCGCGCCGCTCGAACAGGAGCTCACCGAGCATTCTTCCTACACCGTGGGCAAGTCGCACTCCATCGGGCACAACTCCAATTACATGGAGCGCATCGAGGCGGTGAACTTTGCCCTCGACAACGATGACGGCGCGCGCACCCACTATTACGACAAAGCCGATCTGATACTAGTGGGCGTGTCGCGATGCGGCAAAACGCCGACGTGTCTGTACATGGCCATGCAGTTTGGCATCCGAGCGGCCAACTATCCGCTGACCGAAGACGACATGGAACGCCTGACCCTGCCCACCGCCCTGCGCGCCCACCAGCACAAGCTGTTCGGCTTGACCATCGACCCCGACCGCCTCACCGCGATCCGCAACGAGCGCAAGCCCAACAGCCGTTATTCGAGCTACGCCCAGTGCGAGTTCGAAGTGCGCGAAGTGGAAAACCTGTTCCGCCGCGAGAACATTCCCCATATCAATTCCACGCATTTCTCGGTGGAAGAGATTTCGGCGAAGATTCTGGTGGAAAAAGGCGTTGAGCGGCGTTTCAAGTAGGTTTGCGGTGCCAGATCTGACGCCTTCGCGGGCAAGCCCGCTCCCACAGGGTTTCGTGGTGGATACAACATTGCAACCAGCCTGAAAAACCTGTGGGAGCGGGCTTGCCCGCGAAGGCGGTGGCACATTCAGCATCAATGGTGTCTGACCCACCGCTATCGCGAGCAGACTCACTCCTACAGGTGCTGAAGGCGTTCACAATTCCTGTGTTCATCACGAAACCCTGTGGGAGCCAGCCTGCTGGCGAAGAACGATAACGCGCTCTGTCAGATCACAAACAGATCAATGAATCGATTCACCGCTGTGGCTTCCAGCCGCGCCTGATCCTCACAGAGCGCAAATATCTCAGCGCAACGCTGCCCGGCAAACCGTGTGGCCAGGTTGGCCTTGAACTTGTCCTCCAGCAACGGAATGCCCTCGGCGCGGCGGCGGCGATGGCCGATCGGGTACTCCACCACCACGTTCTCGGTGCTGCTGCCGTCCTTGAAAAAAACCTGCACGGCATTGGCAATCGAGCGTTTGTCGGCTTCGAGGTATTCGCGGGTGAAGCGCGGTTCTTCGACGATGACCATTTTCTCGCGCAGCACATCGATGATCGGGTGCGCGTTGTGGAAGTCGTCTTCGTAGTGCTCGGCTATCAGATTGCCGAAAGCCAGCGGCACGGCGGTCATGTATTGCAGGCAATGATCGCGGTCGGCGGCGTTGGCCAGCGGGCCGACCTTGGAAATGATGCGGATCGCCGATTCATGGGTGGTAATGACGATGCGGTCGATCTCATGCAGGCGATTGCGCACCAGCGGATGCAAGGTCACCGCCGCCTCGCAGGAGGTCTGCGCATGGAATTCTGCGGGGAAGCTGATTTTGAATAGCACGTTTTCCATCACGTAACTGCCGAACGGCCGGGAAAAGCTGAAAGCGCGCTTGTCCTCGGGCTTCAGCGCCAGATCATTGTTGGTGTGGCTGAACGATACCTCATAGAAGCCCCACTGCTTCGCGCTCAACACACCGGGAATGCCCATCTCGCCGCGCATGGCGATGTCGGCCAGCCTTACACCACGACTCGCCGCATCCCCCGCCGCCCACGATTTGCGCGAGCCGGCATTCGGCGCATGGCGATAAGTGCGCAGCGCCTGACCGTCGGCGAAGGCATGGGACAGCGCCGACAGCAGCTGCTCGCGATTGGCGCCCATCAGTCGGGCGCTGACGGCAGTCGAGGCGACTTTCACCAAAATGACGTGATCGAGTCCTACCCGGTTGAAAGAGTTTTCCAGAGCGATCACGCCTTGGATCTCATGAGCCATGATCATTGCTTCCAGCACATCGCGGACCGTCAGCGCCGCTTCGCCGTTGGCGACGCGTTTTTGCGACAGGTGATCGGCAACGGCGAGGATGGCGCCGAGGTTGTCCGACGGATGGCCCCATTCGGCGGCGAGCCAGGTGTCGTTGTAGTCGAGCCAGCGGACGACGCAGCCGATGTCCCACGCGGCTTTGACCGGGTCGAGACGATAACTGGTGCCCGGCACTCGTGCACCGAACGGTACAACCGTGCCCTCGACGAGCGGGCCAAGGTGTTTCGTGCATTCGGGGAAACGCAGGGCTAGCAAGCCGCAGCCCAGCGTGTCGATCAGGCAATTACGCGCGGTGTCCAGCGCCTCGGCGGAGTCGGGCTTGAAGGTGAGGACGTAGTCGGCGATGTCCTGCAGGACTGCGTCGTAATCGGGGCGATTGTTCAGGTCGACGTTGGCGCTCATGTTCGATTCACTCGTGAAGTGGTTCGTTGATGGGACCTCGGTTCAGGGCTAACGATTTCTTATGATTGAAATGCAATCCACAGTGGGAGCGAGCCTGCTCGCGAAGGCTGAGTGTCAGTCAACATTTGCATGTCTGATGCATCACTTTCGCGAGCAGGCTCGCTCCCACAAGGATACTGCTGTTGCTTAAAAGCAATCACCGGGCACGCGGACGTAACCTTCCATGAGCACCCGCGCACTGCGGCTCATGATGGCTTTTTTCACCATCCACTCGCCATTCTCCAGCGTCGCCTCAGCGCCCACGCGCAACGTCCCGGACGGATGCCCGAAACGCACCGCATTGCGCTCAATCCCACCAGCAGCAAGATTTACCAACGTGCCGGAAATCGCCGCCGCCGTGCCGATCGCCACCGCTGCCGTGCCCATCATGGCGTGGTGCAGCTTGCCCATCGACAACGCGCGCACCAGCAGATCCACGTCACCAGCAGCGATCGCTTTGCCACTCGACGCCACGTAATCCGCAGGTTTGGCAACGAATGCGACTTTCGGCGTGTGCTGCCGCTTGGCGGCTTCTTCCAGATTGGCGATCAGGCCCATGCGCAACGCACCGTAGGCACGAATCGTCTCGAACATCAGCAGTGCTCGCGGATCGCCGTTGATCGCGCCCTGGAGTTCGGTGCCGGTGTAGCCGATGTCTTCGGCGTTGACGAAGATCGTCGGGATCCCGGCGTTGATCATCGTCGCCTTGAACGTGCCGACACCCGGAACCTCGAGTTCATCGACCAGATTGCCGGTGGGGAACATCGAGCCACCACCGCCCTCTTCTTCCGCCGCCGGATCCATGAATTCGACCTGCACTTCGGCCGCCGGAAAGGTCACGCCGTCGAGTTCGAAATCACCGGTTTCCTGCACTTCGCCGTTGGTGATTGGCACGTGGGCGATGATGGTTTTGCCGATGTTGGCCTGCCACACGCGCACCACCGCCACACCGTTGTCCGGGATGCGGCTAGCGTCGACCAGACCGTTGCTGATGGCGAACGAACCGACCGCGGCCGAGAGGTTGCCGCAATTGCCGCTCCAGTCCACGAACGGCTTGTCGATCGAGACCTGACCGAACAGGTAGTCGACGTCGTGATCGGCACGGGTGCTTTTCGACAGGATCACGGTTTTGCTGGTGCTCGACGTCGCGCCGCCCATGCCGTCGATCTGCTTGTCGTACGGGTCGGGGCTGCCGATCACCCGCAGCAATAAAGCATCGCGGGCCGGGCCTGGAACCTGCGCGGCTTCGGGCAGATCCGTGAGGCTGAAGAACACGCCTTTGCTGGTGCCGCCGCGCATGTAGGTGGCGGGGATCTTGATTTGTGGTGCGTGAGCCATATTGCTCCTTACCGAAAGCATGGGACTTGAAATCCCATGCCCACATCAGTTGATTTAAACGGCAACCGCCGACTCTTCGAGGAAGTCCTGTGCGAAGCGCTGCAACACGCCGCCGGCCTCGTAGATCGACACTTCTTCAGCGGTATCGAGGCGGCAGGTCACCGGCACTTCGACGCGCTCGCCATTCTTGCGGTTGATCACCAGCGTCAGATCCGCGCGCGGCTTGCGCTCGCCGATCACGTCGTAGGTTTCGCTACCATCGATGGCCAGGGTGTGGCGATTGGTGCCGGGTTTGAATTCCAGCGGCAACACGCCCATGCCCACCAGGTTGGTGCGGTGAATACGCTCGAACCCTTCAGCGGCAATCGCCTCGACACCGGCTAGGCGTACGCCTTTCGCCGCCCAGTCACGGGAGGAACCCTGACCGTAATCGGCGCCGGCAATGATGATCAGCGGCTGCTTGCGCTGCATGTAGGTTTCGATCGCTTCCCACATGCGCATGACCTGGCCTTCCGGCTCGACGCGCGCCAGCGAACCCTGCTTGACCTCGCCGTTTTCCACGACCATTTCGTTGAACAGCTTCGGATTGGCGAACGTTGCGCGCTGGGCGGTCAGGTGATCGCCACGGTGGGTGGCGTAGGAGTTGAAGTCCTCTTCCGGCAGGCCCATTTTCGCCAGGTATTCGCCGGCGGCGCTGTCGAGCATGATCGCGTTCGATGGCGACAGGTGATCGGTAGTGATGTTGTCCGGCAGCACCGCCAACGGGCGCATACCCTTCAATGGACGGGCGCCGGCCAGTGCGCCTTCCCAGTACGGCGGACGGCGGATGTAGGTGCTCATCTCGCGCCAGTCGTACAGCGGCGCGACTTTCGGCCCGGTGTCTTCATGCACGGCGAACATCGGAATATAGACCTGACGGAACTGCTCAGGCTTGACCGACGACTTCACCACCGCATCGATTTCTTCATCGCTCGGCCAGATGTCTTTCAGGCGGATTTCCCGACCATCGACCACGCCCAGCACATCCTTCTCGATATCGAAACGGATGGTCCCGGCGATAGCGTAGGCAACCACCAGCGGCGGCGAGGCGAGGAAAGCCTGTTTGGCGTACGGGTGAATGCGCCCGTCGAAGTTGCGGTTGCCGGAGAGCACGGCGGTTGCGTACAGATCGCGGTCGATGATCTCTTGCTGAATCAGCGGATCAAGGGCGCCGGACATGCCGTTACATGTGGTGCAGGCAAACGCCACGACGCCAAAACCGAGTTGTTCCAGCTCAGTGGTCAGCCCCGCTTCGTCGAGGTACAGCGCCACGGTTTTCGAACCCGGCGCCAGCGAAGATTTCACCCACGGCTTGCGGGTCAGGCCGAGCTGGTTGGCATTGCGCGCCAAGAGGCCGGCGGCGATGACGTTGCGTGGGTTGCTGGTGTTGGTGCAACTGGTGATAGCGGCGATGATCACTGCGCCATCGGGCATTTGCCCCGGCACGTCATCCCATTGGCCGGAGATGCCTTTGGCGGCCAGATCGGACACCGCGACGCGGGCGTGCGGGTTGCTCGGCCCGGCCATGTTGCGCACCACCGAGGACAGATCGAAAGTCAGGCCGCGCTCGTATTGCGCGCCTTTCAGGCTGTCAGCCCACAGGCCGGTGAGCTTGGCGTATTGCTCGACCAATTGAACCTGCTGGTCTTCACGACCGGTCAGTTTCAGGTAATCGATGGTCTGCTGGTCGATGTAGAACATCGCCGCCGTGGCGCCGTATTCCGGGGCCATGTTGGAGATGGTCGCGCGGTCGCCGAGGGTCAGCGCTGCCGCGCCTTCGCCGAAGAACTCCAGCCAGGCACCGACGACTTTCTGTTTGCGCAGGTATTCGGTCAGGGCCAGGACCATGTCGGTAGCGGTGATGCCCGGTTGCAGCTTGCCGGTCAGTTCGACGCCGACGCTTTCCGGCAGGCGCATCCACGACGCGCGGCCGAGCATCACGCTCTCGGCTTCGAGGCCGCCGACACCGATGGCGATCACGCCCAGCGCATCGACGTGCGGCGTGTGGCTGTCGGTGCCGACGCAGGTGTCGGGGAACGCCACGCCTTCACGCACCTGAATCACCGGGGACATTTTCTCCAGATTGATCTGGTGCATGATGCCGTTGCCCGGCGGGATCACATCGACGTTCTTGAAGGCCTTTTTGGTCCAGTTGATGAAGTGGAAACGGTCTTCGTTGCGGCGATCTTCGATGGCGCGGTTCTTCTCGAAGGCCTGGGCATCGAAACCGCCCGCCTCGACGGCCAGCGAGTGGTCGACGATCAATTGCGTCGGCACCACCGGGTTGACCTGTGCCGGGTCACCGCCCTGCAAAGCGATGGCATCGCGCAGGCCAGCGAGGTCGACCAGCGCGGTCTGGCCGAGGATGTCATGGCACACCACCCGCGCCGGGAACCACGGGAAATCCAGATCGCGCTTGCGCTCGATCAGTTGCTTGAGGGAATCGGTGAGCGTGGCCGGGTCGCAGCGACGCACGAGGTTTTCCGCCAGCACGCGGGAGGTGTACGGCAGGGTGTCGTAGCTGCCAGGCGCAATCGCCTCGACCGCCGCGCGGGTGTCGAAGTAATCCAGCGGCGTGCCGGGCAGGTTCTTGCGGAATTCTGTGTTCATCGGGTCAGGACTCGGGTCACGGTGATTACAAGTGATGGGCGTTACACCGGCACTGAAGTGGACTCGGTCAACTGTGGGAGGGGGCTTGCTCGCGAATGCGGGGTGTCATTCAACCGATTTGTCGACTGATACACCGCATTCGCGAGCAAGCCCGCTCCCACATTGGTTACCGGTTTATCCAGCTACCCGTGTTTCACACTCACCCACTAGCGACGTTCGATTGGCACGAACTTGCGCTGTTCGACGCCGGTGTATTCGGCGCTTGGACGGATGATGCGGTTGTTGGCGCGTTGTTCGAACACGTGCGCGGCCCAGCCGGTCAGGCGCGAGCAGACGAAGATCGGCGTGAACAGCTTGGTCGGGATGCCCATGAAGTGGTACGCCGAGGCATGGTAGAAGTCGGCATTCGGGAACAGTTTCTTCTGCTCCCACATGGTCTTGTCGATGGCCTCGGAAACCGGGAACAGCACCTTGTCGCCAACCTCGTCCGCAAGTTTTTTCGACCAGCCCTTGATCACCTCGTTGCGCGGGTCGCTGTCCTTATAGATCGCGTGGCCGAAGCCCATGATCTTGTCCTTGCGCTCGAGCATGCCGAGGGTGCCTTTGATCGCCTCTTGGGGCGAGGCGAAGCGCTCGATCATTTCCATCGCCGCTTCGTTGGCGCCGCCATGCAACGGACCGCGCAGCGAACCGATGGCCGCGGTCACGCACGAATACAGATCCGACAAGGTCGAAGCGCAAACACGCGCGGTAAAGGTCGAGGCGTTGAATTCATGTTCGGCGTAGAGGATCAGCGACACGTTCATGACTTTGACGTGCAATTCGCTCGGTTTCTTGCCGTGCAGCAAGTGCAGGAAGTGGCCACCGATGGTCGGCTCGTCGCTGACGCAATCGATGCGTTTGCCGTCATGGCTGAAGCGATACCAGTAGCACATGATCGCCGGGAACGCGGCGAGCAGACGGTCGGTCTTGTCGCGCTGTTCGGAGAAATCGTTCTCCGGTTCGATGTTGCCGAGGAACGAGCAACCGGTGCGCATGACGTCCATCGGGTGGGCGTCGGCGGGAATGCGTTCAAGCACTTCTTTAAGCGCCTGCGGCAGGTCGCGCAGCTTGCTCAGTTTGCGTTGATAGTCGGCCAGTTGCGCTTTGGTCGGCAGTTCGCCGTACAGCAGCAGATAGGCGACTTCTTCAAATTGCGCGTCGGCGGCCAGTTCACGCACGTCGTAGCCGCGATAGGTCAGCCCGGCCCCGGCCTGGCCCACGGTGGACAATGCGGTTTGCCCGGCCACCTGGCCACGGAGCCCGGCGCCACTGAGTACTTTTGCTTCGGCCATTGTGTTCTCCAATCTTCTTGAATTTGTATGGGGAAACTTGTGGGAGCGAGCCTGCTCGCGAAAGCGCTGGTTCAGTCGACATCAATCTTGGATGTCAGTCCGTCTTCGCGAGCAGGCTCGCTCCCACAGGGTTTTGTTCAGCCTTTTTTCTGTGCAAACAACGCATCGAGCTTCTGCTCGAACGTGTGGTAGTCGATACGATCGTAGAGCTCCATGCGAGTCTGCATGGTGTCGATGACATTCTGTTGCGTGCCATCGCGGCGGATAGCGGTGTAGACGTTTTCCGCAGCCTTGTTCATCGCGCGGAACGCCGACAGCGGGTACAGCACCAGCGAGACGTCGGCGCCGGCCAGTTGTTCGGTGGTGTACAGCGGCGTTGCGCCGAATTCGGTGATGTTGGCCAGGATCGGCGCTTTTACTCGATTGGCGAACAGCTTGTACATGTCCAGTTCGGTAATCGCTTCGGGGAAGATCATGTCGGCGCCGGCCTCGATGCACGCCGCTGCGCGATCGAGTGCCGATTCCAGCCCTTCCACTGCCAGCGCATCGGTACGCGCCATGATCACAAAGCTGTCGTCGGTGCGCGCATCGACGGCGGCTTTGATGCGATCGACCATTTCCTGCTGGCTGACGATTTCTTTATTGGGGCGATGACCGCAGCGCTTGGCGCCGACCTGGTCCTCAATGTGAATCGCCGCCGCGCCGAACTTGATCATCGACTTGACCGTGCGCGCCACGTTGAAGGCCGACGAGCCGAAACCGGTGTCGACATCCACCAGCAGCGGCAGGTCGCAGACATCGGTAATCCGCCGCACGTCGGTGAGCACGTCATCCAGCCCGGTGATGCCCAGGTCCGGCACGCCGAGCGAGCCTGCGGCTACGCCGCCGCCGGACAGGTAGATCGCCTTGAAACCGGCGCGCTTGGCCAGCAGCGCGTGGTTGGCGTTGATCGCGCCGACCACTTGCAAAGGATGCTCGCTGGCGACCGCATCGCGGAAGCGCTGGCCCGGCGTGTTCAGGTTGGAAGTCATGCATCACCTCGTTCAGTGGCTGTCTGGTTGTGGGCGCCGTCCTCGTAGTGACGGGCGATGTTGCGTTTCGAGGCGCCGATGTGGCGGCGCATCAACAATTCCGCGAGCTCGCCGTCGCGGTCGGCGATCGCATCGAGAATGCGGTGGTGTTCGGCGAAGGCCTGGTGCGGGCGGTTCGGCGTGGTGGAAAACTGGATGCGGTACATGCGCACCAGTTGATACAGCTCGCCGCAGAGCATCTGCGTCAGCGTGCGATTGCCGCTGCCCTGGATGATCCGGTAATGAAAGTCGAAATCGCCTTCCTGCTGGTAATAACCGACACCGGCCTGAAACGCCGCATCGCGCTCGTGGGTTTCCAGGACCCGGCGCAGTTCGTCGATCTCCTCGACGCTCATGCGCTCGGCGGCGAGGCGGCAGGCCATGCCTTCGAGGGATTCGCGGATTTCATAGAGCTCGATCAATTCGGCATGGCTAAGCGAAACCACCCGCGCCCCAACATGTGGCACGCGCACCAGCAGGCGCTGGCCTTCCAGACGATGGATCGCCTCGCGCAACGGCCCCCGACTGATGCCATAGGTGCGCGCCAGTTCCGGCTCGGAGATCTTGCTGCCCGGGGCGATCTCGCCTTTGACGATAGCGGCCTGGATGCGCCGGAAGACGTTTTCCGACAGCGTCTCGGAATCGTCGCCACTGATGACCGGGGGATCGAGTTGATCCAGCATGATTGTCGACACCTTTAAATCCAATGCGGCAAAAACTAGCCAATAAGACGCAATGAGTCAAAGGATAAATAGGTATTGTCGACAATCGTCTAATAACCACAATCAACTGGGCACTCAGCCAATGTGGGAGCGAGCTTGCTCGCGAAAGCGGAATGTCAGTCAACGTTGCTTCGAATGGCACGCCGCCTTCGCGAGCAAGCTCGCTCCCACAGGGGCTCCCACAGGGATAATTGCTCAACGCCCATGGAGCGGCCCAAGCGCTGGCGCCATAAAACCACCGTGCTAGAATGCCGCCCGCATTTGCGGGTCTTTGTACGGCTTGCCATAAAAAGCTGCTAGGCACACGCGGGGGTTTGCGCACGGTTGTGCGGGGCACCTGAACCGATAACGGAACGCTGCGCACCAGGATTTATGAGACTCAAGCCTTTCCCCACCTTTTTTGCTCTGTTTTGCCTGCCCGGCCTCGCCGCCGCGGGGGAAAAAACCGTGTACGGCCTCAACGAATACGCTTCGCTTGACGGCATCAATCTCGAAGTCGCGGCCAAGCTCGACACCGGCGCGAAAACCGCCTCGCTGAGCGCTCGCGACATCAAACGCTTCAAACGCAACGGTGAATCCTGGGTACGTTTCTACCTGGCGATCGACGCCGCGCATTCGCACCCCATCGAACGGCCGCTGGCGCGGGTCAGCAAGATCAAGCGCCGCGCCGGCGACTACGATCCGGAAGAAGGCAAGCAGTACACCGCACGCCCGGTGATCGAGCTGGATATCTGCATGGGTTCGGCATTGCGCAGCATCGAAGTGAACCTCACCGACCGAAGTGCGTTCCAATATCCGCTCTTGATCGGCTCCGAGGCGCTGAAACGCTTCGACGCGCTGGTCGACCCCAGTCTTAAATACGCTGCCGGCAAACCTGCCTGCACCATCGCCGCTCATACCGCCGAGTAATTTCCATGCGTTCTCTTACCTTCCACCTGAAAATCCTGATCGCCGTGCTGGTGCTGCTGGGCGTTTCGGTTACGGCCTATCAGATTTTCGTGCTCGGCATCCCGGTGACCGAAGACGCCACCGACGACCTGTGGAACATCGACGCCAAGGTCGAGTTCGTCGCCAGCACCAAGGATCCGGTGAAGATCCAGATGTTCGTGCCGCCATTGAGCCGCGACTACGTCAGCCTCAACGAGAGTTTCATCTCCAATAATTACGGCGTCGCGGTCAACCGCGTCGACGGCAACCGCAAGGTGACCTGGTCGGCCCGCCGCGCCAAGGGCAACCAGACGTTGTATTACCGTCTGGTGCTGACCAAGCGCTACACCGCGGAAAAGTCCAAGGTCAAAGGCCCGACCTTCCGTGACAGCATGGTCATCGAAGGCCCGGAAAAGATCGCCGCCGAAGCCCTGCTCGCACCGATCCGCCAACATTCGGCCGACGTCGAAACCTTTATTGGCGAGGCGATCAAGCGCGTCAACAATGTCAACGACGACAACGTCAAATTGCTGCTGGCCGGCGATCCGTCGACGTCGCACAAAGCCAAGATCGTCGAACTGCTGCTGTCGATCGCCCACGTTCCGGTAGAAAAAGTCCACACCATCCGCCTCGTCGCCGATCAGCCACAGACACCCGAATTGTGGTTGCGCAGCTTCAACGGCAACGACTGGCTGTACTTCAACCCGGAAACCGGTGAGCAAGGCCTGCCAACCGACCGCCTGCTGTGGTGGACCGGTGACGAAAACCTGATCACCGTCGACGGCGGCAAGAAAGCCAACGTGACTTTCAGCCTGAACAACAGCGAGATGAACGCGATTCGTCTGGCCAAGCTGACCGACGAAAACACCGACGCCAACTTCCTCGATTACTCGCTGTACGGCCTGCCGCTGCAGACCCAGCAGACCTTCATGATCATGGTGATGATCCCGATCGGCGTGCTGGTAATCCTGATCCTGCGCAACCTGATCGGCCTGCAGACGCTCGGCACGTTCACCCCGGTGCTGATCGCCCTCGCCTTCCGCGAAACGCAGCTGGGCTTCGGCATTCTGCTGTTCACGGTGATCACCGCGCTGGGCCTGTCGCTGCGCTCGTATCTTGAACATCTGAAACTGCAGATGCTGCCACGCCTGTCGGTGGTACTGACCTTTGTCGTGGTGTTGATCGCGGCGATCAGCCTGTTCAGCCACAAGCTTGGCCTTGAGCGTGGCTTGTCGGTGGCGCTGTTCCCGATGGTGATTCTGACCATGACCATCGAACGCCTGTCGATCACCTGGGAAGAACGCGGCGCCAACCATGCGCTGAAAGTCGCCATCGGTACGCTGTTCGCCGCCTCCCTGGCGCACCTGATCATGACCGTGCCGGAGCTGGTGTACTTCGTCTTCACCTTCCCGGCGATCCTGCTGATTCTGGTCGGCTTCATGCTGGCGATGGGTCGCTATCGCGGCTACCGCCTGACCGAGCTGGTACGTTTCAAGGCCTTCCTGAAGAAGGCTGACGCCTGATGTTCGGTTTCTGGAAGACTTGGAAGGCCCTCGAGGCGCGCGGCATCATGGGCATCAACCGCCGAAACGCGGACTACGTGCTCAAGTACAACAAGCGCAGCCTGTACCCGATCGTCGATGACAAGATCCTCACCAAGGAACGCGCCATCGCCGCCGGCATCCACGTGCCGGAGCTGTTCGGGGTGATCTCCACCGAGAAGGAAATCGACAAGCTCGACGAGATCATCGGCGGGCGCAACGACTTCGTGATCAAACCGGCGCAGGGCGCGGGCGGCGACGGCATCATCGTCATCGCCGACCGCTTCGAAGGCCGCTATCGCACGGTGTCGGGCAAGATTCTCGCCCACGAAGAGCTCGAGCATCACATCTCGAGCATCCTCACCGGCCTGTATTCGCTGGGCGGCCACCGCGACCGCGCGCTGATCGAATACCGCGTGACCCCGGACCAGATCTTCAAGAGCATCAGCTACGAAGGCGTGCCGGACATCCGCATCATCGTGCTGATGGGTTATCCGGTAATGGCGATGTTGCGCTTGCCGACGCGCCAGTCCGGTGGCAAGGCCAACCTGCACCAGGGCGCCATTGGCGTTGGCGTCGATCTGGCCACCGGTTTGACTCTGCGCGGGACTTGGCTGAACAACATCATCACCAAACACCCCGACACCACCAACGCGGTGGATGGCGTGCAACTGCCCTACTGGGACGGTTTCATGAAACTCGCCGCCGGCTGCTATGAGCTGTGCGGGCTGGGTTACATCGGTGTGGACATGGTGCTCGATCAGGAGAAAGGCCCGCTGATTCTTGAGCTGAATGCGCGGCCGGGGCTGAACATCCAGATCGCCAACGATTGCGGGCTGACCTTGCGTACCCACGCGGTTGAAGCGCGGCTGGAAGAGCTGAAGGCGCGGGGCGTAAAGGAATCGGTTGAAGAGCGGGTGGCGTTTACCCAGGAGATGTTTGGGCATATTCCTGCGGTCGAGGGCTGATCCTCCACATTGATCGTTCCCACGCTCTGCGTGGGAATGCAGCCCGTGACGCTCCGCGTCACAGTGGACGCAGAGCGTCCATGGCGGCGTTACCACGCGGAGCGTGGGAACGATCAAAGAACCCGAGCTTCAACTCTGCCGCCCATCTGCCAATCGCCGACATCTCCTCTAGGAGCAATTCCCGCAGAGGACTACAATCGCCACCCCGCCTCAACGGCCGATCTGCCCCGCCCATGTTGACCTGTTCCGTACACCCACTGCCCTACCGTGCCAATCCCGCCGACTATTTCGCGGCTATCCGCAATGCCCCCGGCGCTGTGCTGCTCGACAGCGGCCGGCCGAGCGCCGAGCGCGGCCGTTATGACGTGCTCAGCGCCTGGCCGCTGGAACAACTGGCGGTGTTGCCGGACGAAAGCGGTGCACACTTCCTCCAGCGCCTGCGTGACAACCTCAGCCGCTTGGGCGACGCGCAGGTGCCTGCCGGGTACGAATTGCCGTTCGCCGGCGGATTGATCGGTTATTTGAGCTACGACTTCGGCCGGCATCTGGAAAACCTGCCGAGTCAGGCGCTGGATGACCTGCAACTGCCCGATGCGCGTTTCGGCCTGTACAACTGGGCGCTGATCAGTGATCACCACGGGCAAACCAGCCAATTGGTCTTTCATCCATCGCTTGTCGACAGTGAACGGCAACGACTGATCGCGCTGTTCACCCAGCCTCAAGTTGACGCCCTGGCTCCCTTCAAACTGAACGCCCCGATGGCCGCTGATCTCTCGGCCGACGATTACCGTCAGGCGTTCGAGCGCATTCAGGACTACATCCAGGCCGGCGACTGCTATCAGGTCAACTTCGCGCAACGCTTTCGTGCTGAATGCCAGGGCGATCCGTGGCTGGCTTATTGCGCATTGCGCCAAGCCTGTCCGACGCCGTTTTCCGGCTTCCAGAGCCTGCCCGATGGCGGCGCAGTGCTGAGCCTGTCACCGGAACGCTTCGTCAGAGTCAGCCAGCGTCAGGTCGAAACCCGCCCGATCAAAGGCACCCGCCCCCGTGGCGTCACCCCAGTCGAAGACGCGGCCAACGCCGCCGAACTCTTGGCCAGCCCCAAGGACCGCGCGGAAAACCTGATGATCGTCGACCTGCTGCGCAACGACCTCGGGCGCACCTGCCGCATCGGCTCGGTGCGGGTGCCGGAGTTGTTCAGTCTGGAGAGTTATCCGAATGTGCATCACCTGGTCAGCAGCGTGACCGGTGAACTGGCGGCGGATCGTGATGCGCTGGACCTGATCGCGGGCAGCTTCCCCGGCGGCTCGATCACCGGCGCACCGAAGATTCGGGCGATGCAGATCATCGACGAACTGGAGCCGACCCGGCGCGGTTTGTATTGCGGATCGTTGCTGTACCTGGACGTGCGCGGCGAGATGGACAGCTCCATCGCCATTCGCAGTCTGTTGGTCAAGGATGGCCAGGTGTGCTGCTGGGGCGGCGGCGGGATTGTCGCCGATTCGGACTGGCAGGCGGAGTATCAGGAGTCGATGACCAAAGTCAGAATTCTCTTGGAAACCCTGCAAAACCTCTGAGGAATGATCGTTCCCACGCTCCGCGTGGGAATGCAGCCCGGGACGCTCCGCGTCCCATCCAAAGCCGAACGCGGAGCGTCCGTTGAGGCATTCCCGCGCAGAGCGTGGGAATGATCATCGTGTGGGAGCGAGCCTGCTCGCGAAGACGTCCTTCCAGACGACTACAAACTCAACTCTCTATTAGAGGCTTTGAGGAACTCCTGCTTCAGCTCTTCAAACGAATGCACCGCCGGGAACTGCGGAAACTCGCGAATCACGTTGTCCGGCGCATGAAACAGAATCCCCGCATCCGCCTCGCCGAGCATGGTCGTGTCGTTGTACGAATCACCCGCCGCGATCACCCGGTAGTACAGGCTCTTGAACGCCAGCACCGACTGGCGCTTGGGATCTTTCTGTCGCAGTTGATAACCCGTCACCCGACCGCTTTCGTCAGTGATCAAGCGATGGCAGAGCAAGGTCGGGAAACCCAGTTGGCGCATCAGCGGCTGCGAGAATTCATAAAAAGTGTCCGAGAGAATCACCACCTGGAAACGCTCGCGCAGCCAGTCGACGAACTCCACCGCGCCGTCCAGCGGTTTCAGCGTGGCGATGACTTCCTGAATGTCCGAGAGCTTGAGACCGTGCTCATCGAGGATGCGCAGACGCTGCTTCATCAATACGTCGTAGTCGGGAATGTCCCGGGTGGTAGCCTTGAGGGCGTCGATTCCGGTTTTTTCGGCGAAGGCGATCCAGATTTCCGGTACCAGTACCCCTTCAAGATCCAGGCAAGCAATTTCCACAAGACACTCCCGTTTGTAGTGATTATTGAGTCGAGCGAGGCCGAACTCTAGCGTCTGCACCAGACGCGCGCAACGCAGAGGACGCCCCGAGCGCGGCAGCTTTTTGTTACCATCGGCCCCCTATAGAGCGCCCGAGCGCCATTGACCTGTAGGAAGCCGCCCTGATGAGCCCAACGTTCGACGTCGTGGAACTCGCCACGACCTATGCCAACAAATCCGCCCAGGACATCCTCAAGCTCGCGTTCGCCGAGTTCGGCGATGACTTGTGGATATCTTTCAGCGGCGCCGAGGACGTGGTGCTGGTGGACATGGCGTGGAAGCTGAACAAGAACGTCAAAGTCTTCAGCCTCGACACCGGCCGCCTGCATCCGGAGACCTATCGCTTCATCGAGCAAGTGCGCGAGCATTACAAGATCGATATTGAAATCGTCTCGCCGGACTACACGAAACTCGAACCGTTCGTGAAGGAAAAAGGCCTGTTCAGTTTCTACAAGGACGGCCACGGCGAATGCTGCGGCATCCGCAAGATCGAGCCGCTGCGGCGCAAGCTGTCCGACGTCAAAGCCTGGGCCACCGGCCAGCGCCGCGATCAGAGCCCGGGCACCCGCAGCGCTGTGGCGGTGCTGGAAATCGACACGGCGTTCTCGACACCGGAACGCACCCTGTACAAGTTCAACCCGTTGGCGCAGATGACCAGCGAGGAGATCTGGGGTTACATCCGCATGCTTGAGCTGCCGTACAACAGCCTGCACGAGCGCGGTTTCATCAGCATCGGCTGCGAACCCTGCACCCGCCCGGTGCTGCCGAACCAGCACGAGCGCGAAGGCCGCTGGTGGTGGGAAGAAGCCACGCAGAAGGAATGCGGACTGCATGCGGGGAATATCATCAGCAAGAGCAAGGTTTGATCCCCCATTTATAGAAAGACCTGTGGGAGCGAGCCTGCTCGCGAAAGCGCCGTTCCAGTCAACGTTTCAGTTGCTCGATCCACCGCATTCGCGAGCAGGCTCGCTCCCACATTGATATGTGCCAGGCACATAAAAGGTGTACACAAGGTTGTCACCATCGGTGCCATTTATGTGTGCACTTTCAGTTCTGACGCCCTGAAAAGTTACACTCCCCAGCAGAATCCCAATCTGCTTGCCTCTATGCAAACTCCCTCCCCTGAAAAAAATTCCTGCCCGATCGATCAATTTATATCGCCTGTTTTTCAGCCACTTATGCCGCATTGATAACTATTCGAAATGAGCCCTGCCGCTTATAGATTGGCAACTGGCACAAATCTGGCTTTATCGCATACATGTTTTGTATACAAAACTGCAAAACATGCACACTTTCGATCCGCAAGCCTGAAGCGCCCTATCCCGTACAGGCTGCAGATGCCCCGTAACCAGTGATGTTTTCACCGCCGCGACGAAGATTTGTCGAGCCTGAGCGCTCATGCACAGTCATCGCGGTGGCGAACGTCAGGAGCCTGCCGGAATGCGTACAAATCTTTCGAATAACATCGCGCTGAATCTGCCCTCCGCCACGCTCGATCAACCGTTGCCCCATGACGGACTGAGCGAGCCGCTGCAACTGAGCCCGCGTCTGCACAACAGCGATCTGGCGCCGACCAAAGCCGAAGGCCGGCGTTGGGGCCAGTACAGCATCTTCGCCCTGTGGACCAACGACGTGCACAACATCGCCAACTACTCGTTCGCTATCGGCCTGTATGCGTTGGGCCTGGGCGGCTGGCAGATTCTGTTGTCGCTGGGGATTGGCGCGGCGCTGGTGTATTTCTTCATGAACCTGTCCGGGTACATGGGGCAGAAAACCGGGGTGCCGTTTCCGGTGATCAGCCGGATCAGTTTCGGCATCCACGGTGCGCAAATCCCTGCATTGATCAGGGCGGTGATCGCCATCGCCTGGTTCGGTATTCAGACGTACCTCGCCTCGGTGGTATTCCGCGTCTTGCTGACTGCCGTGCATCCGGGCTTCGCTGAATACGATCACAACTCGATTCTCGGCCTGTCGACTCTGGGCTGGGTGTGCTTCGTTGCCATCTGGCTGGTGCAACTGGCGATCCTTGCCTACGGCATGGAGATGGTGCGCCGTTACGAGGCATTTGCCGGGCCGGTGATTCTGCTGACCGTTGCTGCCCTCGCCGGGTGGATGTACTTCCAGGCCAACGCGACCATTGCCTGGTCGATCCGCGAGCCGCTGACCGGTGGCGAGATGTGGCGCAACATCTTCGCCGGCGGCGCGTTGTGGCTGGCAATCTACGGCACGCTGATCCTCAACTTCTGCGATTTCGCCCGTTCTTCGCCGTGCCGCAAAACCATCAAGGTGGGAAATTTCTGGGGTTTGCCGGTGAACATTCTGGTATTTGCCGCGATTACCGTGCTGCTGTGTGGCGCGCAGTTCCAGATCAACGGGCGAATCATCGAAAGCCCGACCGAAATCATCGCCTCGATCCCCAACACGTTCTTCCTGGTACTCGGCTGCCTGGCTTTTCTGATCGTCACCGTCGCGGTGAACATCATGGCCAACTTCGTCGCCCCGGCGTTCGTCCTCAGCAACCTGGCGCCGAAGTACCTGACCTTCCGCCGCGCCGGGTTGATCAGCGCGACCATTGCCGTGCTGATCCTGCCGTGGAATCTCTACAACAGCCCGCTGGTGATCGTGTATTTCCTGTCGGGCCTCGGCGCCCTGCTCGGCCCGCTGTACGGAGTGATCATGGTCGACTACTGGCTGATCCGCAAAGGCCGGATCAATGTGCCGCAGCTCTACAGCGAAGACCCCAACGGCGATTATTACTACAGCCGTGGCATCAATTTCCGCGCGGTGGCGGCGTTTATTCCTGCAGCGCTGATCGCCATCGTCCTGGCCCTGGTACCTGGTTTCCACAGCGTTTCGCCGTTCTCCTGGCTGATCGGTGCCGGTATCGCCGGCATGCTTTACCTGATCATCGCCAAGCGCCAGACGCATTACGCCGAAGTCAGCGGCGAATGCATCGCTGTGGATAACGTCAGCCACTGATCCCTTCGCGGCCCGGTTTTCGGGCCGCACCACTGCCCGCAATAAGGATTTTCAATGCGTATTCTCGTGGTCAACGTCAACACCACCGAATCCATCACCGACGCCATCGCCCGCTCGGCGCAGGCCGTCGCTTCGCCCGGTACCGAAATCGTCGGCCTGACCCCGTACTTCGGCGCCGAATCGATTGAAGGCAATTTCGAAAGCTACCTGGCCGCCATCGCCGTCATGGACCGGGTGATGGCCTACGACCAACCCTTCGACGCCGTGATTCAGGCCGGCTACGGTGAGCACGGCCGCGAAGGCTTGCAGGAATTGCTCAACGTGCCAGTGGTAGATATCACTGATGCGGCGGCCAGCACCGCGATGTTCCTCGGCCATGCCTACTCGGTGGTGACCACGCTGGATCGCACCGTGCCGCTGATCGAAGATCGACTGAAATTGTCCGGTCTGTGGGATCGCTGTGCCTCAGTGCGCGCCAGTGGTCTGGCGGTTCTGGAGCTGGAACACGAACCGCAGCGCGCACTGGAAGCGATCGTGCAGCAGGCCGAACTGGCGGTGACCCAGGACAAGGCCGAGGTGATTTGCCTGGGCTGCGGCGGCATGGCCGGGCTGGACGAGCAGATCCGCCGGCGCACCGGCGTGCCGGTGGTGGATGGCGTGACAGCGGCGGTGACGATTGCCGAATCGCTGGTGCGCTTGAAGTTGTCGACGTCGAAGGTGCGCACGTATGCGACGCCACGGCCGAAGACCATTATTGGCTGGGCGCAGCGCTTTGCTCGATAGACCGAGTTGCGTTTATCGCGAGCAGGCTCACTCCTACATTTGGAATGCGTTCCCCTGTGGGAGCGAGCCTGCTCGCGAATGCAAACGACTCGGTTCCAAGCCTTACTTAGATGGCACTAAACCGCCGCCCTAGTCCCTGCTCAGCAAACTGCTCAATCACAAAATCCACGAACGCCCGGGTCTTGCCCGGCAACAATTTGTGCTCGGCGTAATAGATCGAAATGTTGCCGTCATCGACAAACCAGTCCGGCAGCACCCGCTGCAGTGTCCCCGCCTGAAGATACGGCACCGCAAAGGGCATGCTCACCAGCGCAATGCCCAAACCTTGCATCGCCGTCGCGCACGCCGCCTCGGAATCACTCATGGTCATCCGCGCCCGCAATGTCAGCGGACTGTGTTGCTGATCGCGGTGAGTCAGTTGCCAGGAACGCACGCGCCCGGTCTGCGGTGAGCGAATCAGAATGCCGTCGTGTTGCCTGAGGTCATCGGGATGGCTGATCGGCGCATGTTTTTGCAGATAGTCCTCAGATGCCACCAACACCCGATGCGCCGGTGTCAGCCTGCGCGCAACCACGCCTTGTGGCAGTTCAAAGCCGCCGCCAATCGCCGCGTCGAAGCCCTGCCCGATCAGGTCGACCTGGCGGTTATCGAAATGCCAGTCCGGGTTGATCGCCGGATAGCGCCGCAAGAACTCACCGAGCAGCGGCACGATATACAGACGACCGAACACCGTGCCCATGCTGACTTTCAGCGTGCCGGCCGGTTGCCCGCCGGCACTGGCCAGATTGGCCACGGCATTCTGGATGGTGGTCAGGCTGGCGCTGACTTCACTCAAAAACAGCTGCCCCGCTTCGGTCAGGGTCAGGCTGCGTGTACTGCGCTGGAACAGCCGCACGCCGAGCCGCGCCTCCAGTTTCGCCACGCTTTTGCCCACTGCCGCCGGGGTCAGGCTCAAGCGTCGCGCGGCTTCGGCAAAGCTGCCGACTTCGGCGCTGCGCACAAAGCATTCGATACTGCTGAATGTTTCCATGATCGCCACTATAAACTTCTGGTTTACACAGACTATAGCAATCATGGTCTACCCGGTTGTCGATGCCAGGCCGATACTCGGCACCAACACCAAGGCATTCCGCCTTGAACACTTGGAGATCGAACATGACCACTCAACACCTCAGCGGCAAGGTCGCTCTGATTCAAGGCGGTTCGCGCGGCATCGGCGCAGCCATCGTCAAACGTCTGGCCGCTGAAGGCGCCGCCGTCGCTTTCACTTACGTCAGCTCCGCCGCCAAAGCCGAAGAACTACAGAACAGCATCACCGGCAACGGCGGCAAAGCCTTGGCGATCAAGGCTGACAGCGCCGACGCCAGCGCGATTCGCCACGCCGTCAGCGTCACCGTCGAAGCGTTTGGGCGCCTGGACATTCTGGTCAACAACGCCGGCGTGCTGGCCATCGCGCCGCTGGAAGACTTCAAACTGGAAGACTTCGATCAGACCCTGGCCATCAACGTGCGCAGCGTGTTCATTGCGTCCCAGGAAGCGGCGAAACACATGGGCGAAGGCTCGCGGATCATCAACATCGGCAGCACCAACGCCGACCGCATGCCCTTCGGCGGTGGCGGCGTGTACGCAATGAGCAAATCGGCACTGGTCGGCCTGACCAAAGGCCTGGCCCGCGATCTCGGCCCACGCGGTATCACCATCAACAACGTGCAACCTGGCCCGGTCGACACCGACATGAACCCGGCCCACGGCGAATTCGCCGACAGCCTGATCCCGCTGATGGCCGTCGGTCGTTACGGCACCGCCGATGAAATCGCCAGCTTCGTCGCCTACCTGGCCGGGCCGGAAGCCGGCTACATCACCGGTGCCAGCCTGACCATCGACGGTGGTTTCGGCGCCTGACAGAACGGCAAAAAAAAGCCGCCCTTCTTTATAGGAAGGGCGGCTTTTTTGTTTGAGCGGTCAGGCCAGTTCCAGCGTCGGCAGGCCAAATGCGCTTGGCCTGAAGTCTTTCAGCGAGCGGATAATGCCGTCAGCGTGAGCATATTTCTCATCGGCCATCGCCGCGTCCGGGATGGCGATTGCGGTCATGCCTGCCGCTTTCGCAGCAGTGACCCCAAAAGGCGAATCCTCGAACACCAGACAATCCTTGGGCGCGACGCCCAGACGCCGAGCGGCGGTGAGGAAAATATCCGGCGCCGGTTTGGCCGCGCCGACTTCCGGATCGTCCGCTGTGACGATGAAATCGAACAACGCGAACCAGTCGCGGTGCAAAGTGGTTTTCTGCCCGAACGACTGGCGCGACGAACTGGTGCCGACCGCGATCGGAATGTTGTGCGCCTTGAGGTGACGCACCAGTGCTTCGGCCCCCGGCATCGCCTGGGCCTTGGGGAAACGCTCGCGCATCAGCGGCTCGCGAATCTCCAGGAACTCTTCCGGGCTGATCGGTAACTCCAGCGCCTGCACCACGTAATTGGCCAGGTCATTGGCCCCGCGACCAATGATGTTCTGCTTGACGCTCCAGTCGAAGGTTTTCCCGTAGCGCCCGGCAATCAGCGAGGTGACCTCGGTGTAAATGCCCTCAGTGTCGAGCAGCAAACCGTCCATATCGAAAATCACGGCCTTGATCGGGCCGAACGTCTTCAGCGGTGCATTCATCATCGGATCCGTTAACAAAGACATCCCGGGCGACAGGCAATGTGCCGCAACGCGGATCTGATTAATGGGTTCAGCAGCATAGCGAGGCGGATGGACATTGAGCAACGGGCAACACCATCGACGCCCTTTCGCATTTAGCGAAACCTCCTACAGATACTGCCTACTTACCCGACTTCTTTCCTTTTTGATCCCCTGCAAAGTCCGCGCTCCCGTTTCTTCATATGCGCGAGCGACTGCGAATGTTTCAACCCGATCGGCTCCTGGCCCTGAACAACAGCATCGGACTGCTGGTGGTGGCCGCCCTGAATCCCCAGCAGCCAGATTTCGAAGCGCTGATCGATGAGTTCCGCCTGTGCCTGAACAACTACGACGCCTGGGCCGAGCAGTTCTGGACCGGGACCGCGCTGGACATCGAGCAGGTGTTCAAGGTTGGCAATGACGTACAACTGAGCGCGCCGATCACCTCGCGCGCACCTGTCAGCTCATCGGTGGTCATGTGTCCGGCCAGCGGGCCGCTGACCCTGGTGCATGTGTTTGAAGCCGCGCGCTTCGTGCCGATCGGCGACACGCCGGTGAGCCTCGAACCGCTGCTCAGCGACGTCGACGGTGTGCTGACTTTCGGCGAACCACTGCGCTACACCATCGGCCCGAGCGGGATTCTGGAGGTGACCGATTGCGTGCGGAGCCAGCGCTACCGCATCACCTTCTTTCCCGATGTTTCTACCGACCATGTCCGCGCCCTGTATGCCTCATATGAAGGCGTGATTGCCGGGCTTGAAGGTTGGCTGCGCGGCGAATGGACGGGCTTCCAGCCGCAATGGACGGAGTTTTCCCGCGCCGGTTTTCTCGATCGTTACGGGCAGTTGCAGCGGGCCGATTGGCGTGGCCTGGAAAAAGCCCTGAATGGCGTCTGGGATGACATTCAACAGCTGTTTGCCCTCCTTGCCGATCTGCAGGAGCACAGCGCAAAGCTTCTGGAATACCTCAGCGAAGTCGAACTTGAGGCGCTGCTGGCGGCGTCCAGCGAGGCGATTGCCAACGCCTTGTTGATGCTCAGCGACGAGCCGTGGCTGTTCATTCATCTGGCCGCGTTCACCAGTTGGCTGAAGATGCTGCCGCCGCAATACCTTGCCGAGGTGGTGGCCGAAGTTCGCACCGAGTTGCTGATCAGTTTCCTGTTGATGCGCGTGGCAGGCGGGGCCGGCGTATCGCTGCGTTTGAGCAGCAAGGTCCTGGCGAAGATCAAGTCGCCAAGGGCGCGGGAATGGCTTGCCGCCTCAGCCCTGCGTCTGACTGAGCTCACTTCGACGCAGGAGCTCAAGCAGCACGCGAGCACGCTGAAGCCGCTGATGTTTCATGCGCGCGAGGTGGAGCTGAAGCCGACACCGTCGATTCCGCTGAACATTCGCCAGGCCGACACAGTGGTGTTGAGCGTGCCGAATCCGGCGCCACTCGCGCGGGAAAAAACCCAAGGTATGGCCCGTCTTGAGCGCCACGAGCCCCACGACGACGCTCCCGATCAGGCGAAAAACCCCAACGGCGACGCCGCCGACTGCGTACCCAACACCTGTACCAACGGCTGCCCGGTGTCGATGGTCACCGGCGAAGAACTGCTGACCCTGACCGACGCCGTGCTCGACGGCGTGTTGCCCTTCGAGTTTACCCGTTTGTACCGCAGCAGCGCGGTCGAGATCGACATCGGCCTGGGTTTTGGCTGGAGCCATACGCTCGCGCATCGGCTGGCCTTCGATGGCGATGGCGTGACCTGGATCGACCACGAGAACCGCCGCACCCGCTTTCCCCTGCCCAATGTCGAGCGCCCGGCAATCCACAACAGCCTGTCGCGGGCGGCGATCTTTCTCGGCGATGAGCCGGAAGAACTGATTCTGGCGTTGGCCGGCGACAGTGCGCGGTTTTACCATTTTCGCGCCGGCCGGCTGACGGCAATCAGCGATGTCTACGGCAATCGTCTGACCCTGCAACGCGATCGCTCCGACCGCATTCAGCGTCTGGACAACGGCGCCGGACGCGCCCTGCTGTTGCGTTATGACCGCGCGCAGCTGATGGCGGTCGATTATCAGGTGTTTGTTCAGGGCGAGTGGACCACCGAACAAAACCTTGCCACCTACAGCTTCGATGCGCGGCAACGCCTGCTGGTCGCGACCAACGCGGTCGGCGACAGCGAGCGCTACGACTACGACGACCACCACGTCATCCTCCAGCGCCAGTTGACCGGCGGCGCGAGCTTCTTCTGGGAGTGGCAGCGCGAGGGCAAAGCCGCCCGCTGCGTGCGGCACTGGGCGTCGTTCTCGCAGATGAACACCCGTTACGTCTGGAACGATGATGACGCCAGCGTGACCGTGCATTACGTCGACGGCACCGAAGAAGTCTACGTCCACGACGAGCGCGCGCGGCTGGTGCGCCAGGTTGCGGCCGATGGCGGCGAGCAGCTCAAGGCCTATGACCAGCAGGGGCGCTTGATCGCCGAGCAGGATGCGTTGGGCGCGGTCACCGAATATCGCTACGACGAACTCGGACGGCTGATCGCGCTGATTCCGCCGGACGATGCACCAACGTCCTACGAGTACCGCAACGGTTTTCTCTACAAGCGTTGTCGTGGTGATGCGGTGTGGATTTACCGGCGCAACGCTGAAGGTGCCGTTACCGAAGCGGTCGATCCCGACGGCCAGGTCACCCATTACTACTACAACCTGCGCGGGCAATTGCTGTCGCTGCGTTATCCGGACAGCAGCCGCCACCGCTGGGTGTGGAACGAGCTGGGTCAGCTCATCGAAGAAACCCTGCCCGATGGCGGCGTGCGGCGCTTTTCCTACGATGCGCTGGGCCGGCGGATTACCACCCAGGACGAATTTGGTGTTGTCAGTCGTCAGCAGTGGGACGCGGCCGGCCGACTGATCCTGACGACTTCTCCTACGGGCAGCACGCGCGCCTACAGCTACGGCGCCTACGGCCAGATCACCGCCGAACGCGATGAACTCGGGCGCATCACCCGTTACGAATATGACGACGACCTGCATCTGGTCTCGCGGCGGATCAACCCTGACGGCACCCGCGTGCAGTATCGCTATGACCATGCGCGGCTGTTGCTGACCGAGATCGAAAACGAGTCAGGGGAAAAATACTGCCTGGATTACACGCCGACCGGATTGATCCGACAGGAAACCGGGTTTGATGGGCGGCGTACGGCTTACGTCTACGACCTCAACGGGCACCTGCTGGAGAAGACCGAGTTCGGCGAGCAGGGTTTATCGCTGGTCACCCACTACCAGCGCGATAAGGCCGGGCGTTTGCTGGTCAAGACCCTGCCCGATGGCGCCAAGATCCGCTATGACTACGACCGCCTCGGCCGATTGATCGGTGTCGATGACGGCCAGAACCATCCGCTGGCCTTCGAGTATGACCGTCAGGATCGCTTGATCACCGAGCATCAGGGCTGGGGCACCTTGCGCTACGCCTATGACGCCTGCAGCCAGCTCAAGCGGATGCGCCTGCCGGACAACAGCAAGCTCGACTATCACTATGCCAAGGGCGGTGCGCTGAGCGCCATCGACCTCAACGGCACGCCGCTCACGCGCCACGTCTACCAGTCCGGTCGCGAGCAGCAACGCCAGCAAGGTCTGCTGCTCAGCGAATACTCCTACGACGATCAGGGCCGCTTGCTTGCCCACGCTGTAGGTCATCGCCACGCTTCGCTGTACCGCCGCGATTATGCCTACAGCGCCAACGGCAATCTCGAGCACATTGCCGACAGCCGCCACGGCCAGCGTACTTATGGCTACGACGCCCTCGACCGGTTGATCCGCGTACGTCACTCACGCGACGAACTGCCCGAATCCTTCGCCCACGACCCCGCCGGCAACCTGCTGATGCAGGACCGCCCCGGTCCCGCGCAGATCAAAGGCAATCGCCTGCTGATGCAGGGCGACCGTCATTACGACTACGACGCCTTCGGCAACCTGATCCGCGAACGCCGAGGCCACGGCCAGACCCTGGTCACTGAATACCGCTACGACTGCCAGCACCGCCTGATCGGCCTGACCCGCCCGGACGGCCAGACCGCCACTTATCACTACGACGCCTTCGGCCGGCGCATCCGCAAAACCGTCGACGGCGCCGTCACCGAATTCTTCTGGCAAGGCGAGCACCTCGTCGCCGAAAGCAGCGCCACGCAATACCGCAGCTTCCTTTACGAACCCGGCACCTTCCGCCCACTGGCGATGCTCGACGGCAAAGGCCCGAAAAAGGCCTGCCCGTTCTACTACCAACTCGACCACCTCGGCACCCCGCAAGAGCTCACCGACTACAGCGGCGAAATCGTCTGGTCCGCGCAATACGACGCCTACGGCAAAGTCGCCGCCGTCACCCTCGCTGGCGAGGATTACCTCGACCAACCGCTGCGGTTTCAGGGGCAGTATTTCGATGTTGAAAGTGGGCTGCACTACAACCGGCATCGGTATTACGACCCGAGGCTTGGGCGGTATCTGACGCCGGATCCGGTGAAGCTCGCGGGTGGGTTGAACCAGTACCAGTACGTGCCGAATCCGACGGGGTGGGTGGATCCGTTGGGGTTGACGTCCAATTGTCCGCCAAAAGGCCGAAAAACGACCGGCTGTCCAAAACCTAATGAAGTCGAGCCCCCGCTGGTTTCTCGGCGAGGCGCGTTCAGAAAGGCAAAACTTGACTCGGGAATACCAAAAGGGCAGCAGCCCGACATTCAAGTCGATGAGATCAGCGGCAAGCAGAAGCAATTCACTTATGCCAACATGACAGATAGGAAAGGCAATAACATCTTGGACAGTAGTGGAAAGCCAATCATAACTAGAGAATATAAATACACCAGAGAGGATGGCTTTATATTGATCCTCCAAGATCATTCCGCGGGCCATAAATACGGAGATATAAATAACCGGGGAGATCAAGGCCCTCACATAAATGTGCGACCTGCGGATGACAGGCGGAATGGCAAGGTAAAAAACACAAGCGATCATTACCCATTCAGGAGATCACGATGAAAAACTGGAACGAAATAGAGGGAAGCAAACTTTTCAATATGGTATTCAGCAGACTTATACCTATCTCAGAGATTAAGCTATTCGCTCTGAACATAGACAATAACCTTTCAACACTGACCTTGGCATTTGACATCAGAGAAACACCAGACACTCCTCCAAAGAAATGGGATCTCATAGGATACAATGCTTGCCGTATCGGAATAACGTGCAGTGAAGTTCGAGGCTTGACAACATCAAACATTCCAACGCAAGAAACATTAAACCTATCCATCCAACTCATTGGGGATAGGTACTCTGTTTCCGCCACATCCATGTCGTCAGAGTTAAAATTCACTACATCATCATTAAGATTGAGAGAACCAAGTGTGTACTTAACAGAAACACCTTTCTAGACCATTCAATAATCAAACGCTTTTTTGCAGGTGATATTTTGTCTCTTGAGGACTTGATCAAAGGCTTCCTCAGTAAAGTCGAAGAAGGAACAACGCTTCTGAAGAAAAAATTTGGTACACGAAACATTCTTAGGCTCTGGCGAAGTGGCCAAATAGAACGTTGCGGAGAAATTATTGATGGCGTGGAGTATGAGTTGCATGGCGTAGGCTGTGCTATCCATTTTCCCACAGAGTTAGTAGATTTCGATTACGGACCAAACAACAGGATCGACGGCTTTGACGTGTGGCGTCTTTATATGTACGCCGCCGACAGGCCTGAAGAGTACAAAAAATACACTGACATCAATTTTCTTGAGAGCGAGTTCAAGTCTTATATAGACTCAGGCAGAATCAAAAAAATATCGCCCTCCGATGACCTCTATGAATTAATCGACCCGCCGGTAAACCTCTGAAAACGAGGGCATGGCTCGCAGATGACTAAGAAATATCCCGCGCATATTGTAGAGATCGACCCAATCATCGAAGAAATGGTCCTGCTCAGCATCAACGGTGTGACTGTTAGATGTTTCGCAGGCCACTGCCCGTCAGTCATCGAAGTAGGTGAGACCTACTCAGCCGAGTTCGAAATGGTGCTACCGGACGAAATTGACATCGCAAAATGTGAAAACAGCGAAACATATGTCGAGATGCTTGACGACGGTTTCTCATGCGAGATTCAGGGGCGCTTAGAAGGCGATACGCTCAAGTCGTTCGTCGAATTTGCGGATCAAGATATCCACTTCGATTTTCCGCACCTCAATGGTCAGTTTGTAAAAATCAGAGCACAAAGAATCGACGTCTCGTTCTGAGGAACAGATTTTCTGCAGGGCCTGCTGAGTCAGGCCCTTAAACCATCATTCAAACCCTCAGCACCCCCTCACTGCTCATCCCCATCCTCCTCATACTCCATATCCGCCTCATCCGCATCGTTCAACGGCACCGTCGCATCATCCATCAGCGAGCCCGGATCTTCGTTCCCCGGGTCATTGATAAACGGCAATCCACTCGGGCCCTTCTCTTCTTTGCCTTCGGTTTCTGGAGTCATGGCGCACCTCTTGAGCGTGTGGGTTGTATGACGTTCGAAAAGCCCTATCGCCAATCGTTCCTCTGTCTGACGGCCAGACACGAAAAACCCGGCGCCAGGCCGGGTTTTTGTTGATCAATCAGCGATGTTTATTTTTGTGTTTGTTCTTGTGCTTGTGGCCGCCGGAATGAGATCCGCCGTCGTCGTCGCCAAGATTGTTACCTACCGCGCCGCCTGCTGCGCCGCCCAGGCCCGCGCCGATGGCGGAGCCGGTGGAGCCGCCGAGGCTGTTGCCGACGACCGAGCCGCCTGCTGCGCCCAGACCGCCGCCAATCGCGGCTTCGGTGCGGTTGCGTTTGTTCGCGCCGACGGCACTGCCCGCCGCGCCGCCTACACCCGCGCCGACCGCTGCGCCCGTGCTGCCGCCAAGTTGTCCGCCAACCACATTACCCAGCGCACCGCCGAGACCACCGCCTACGGCAGCGGTGCCATCTCCGGCCGCCATCGCGCCCTGCGCCACGACCAAGCCAAAAAACAGTGCAGATAATGACAATCGCATATGAACCTCGCAGTTCCCGAATCGGGACAGTCCGCCCAAGCGGGGCGTATGCAGATTGGAGATGATTTCGCACGAAACGTTCAGCCATGAAAAAGCCCGACATCGAGTCGGGCCTCTTCTGACAGCGTTCGGGATTAGTGGCGCTTATGGCCTTTGCCCAGATTGCTGCCGACTGCGCCGCCGGCCGCACCGCCCAGACCCGCGCCGATGGTGGCGCCGTTGCGGCCGCCCAGGCTGTTGCCGATCACCGAGCCACCGGCTGCACCGACACCGCCGCCGATCGCCGCTTTGGTGCGGCTGCCCTTGCGCGCGGCGACTGCGCTGCCCGCTGCGCCCGCGACGCCGGCGCCAATGGCGGCGCCGGTGCTGCCGCCCATTTTCTGACCGACCACGTTACCCAGCGCGCCACCCAGGCCACCGCCCAGCGCCGCGGTGCCATCACCGGCAGCCATCGCACCTTGAGCAACCAGAAGGCCAAGAACCAACGCAGGCAATGTTAAACGCATGACGAAAACCTCAAATAAACAGGATGACGAGAAGGAGCGGGATTTAATGTGCTCGGCGCAGGAAAGTCCAGACGCAGGCGGCAGCGTCGATTGGACCGCGCTCAGGAAAAAGGTTTAATGCCGGGCAAAAAAAAGCCCGCTGGGGAGACGGGCTGGAGACTTGCTTTCTAACGGATGGCTTCACCCTACGTTGACCAACGTGAAAAGTTTGTGAAAAAAAACCGACATTAATGTCAACGCCCGCCAGGCATTTCCGATCCGCACTCCCGCGCACGTAAAAAACCCCGTTCAGTGACGGGGTACGGGATGAAATCACTTTCTGGCCCTTGCCGTGACCCTGGGCAGGAATTTCGCTTTCGGCCCTTTCGGGGCCGTGGATTTGATTTTGCCGGTGCTCACCGGATCTTCGCCAAAACCCGACTGATACTCCGTTTGACCGCAGCGCACACAGTTGTTGAAGGAAAACTCAGCGCCATCGTCTTCGATATATGGACCTGTCATAGCCTCTCCCCTGCGGAACCGGGCCGATACTGGCAAAACTGTTTTGCCTGAAAAATATCGACCTCCGAGGATTTTGAGACTAGCCGGTCATTCCGGGACTAGCCGTACACGAAGCCTGGTCTCCGACGAGCGGAGGATCCGCCCCAATTGGACAATTGGAGCCCTATCGCCCAAGACCGTTGGCCTTGGAGACGATTTCCTCTACGCAGGCCGAGACTGACATTTGACTTGCATCGAAAACCAAGGCGGGAGATTCAGGCACTTCGTAAGGTGCGCTGATCCCCGTAAACTCCGGGATCAGACCAGCGCGGGCCTTGCGATAAAGTCCCTTAGGATCCAGCCGCTCACATACATCGAGTGGCGTGTTCAGATAGACCTCAAGAAAACGCTCGTCGCCAATGATGGATCGGGCTTTTTCACGGCTCACTCTGGTCGGAGAGATACATGCCACCATCACGGTGATACCCGCGTCATTCATCAAACGCGCTACTTCAGCGATACGGCGAATATTTTCGGAGCGATCCTCAGCACTGAAACCCAAGTCGCTGCAAAGTCCGTGACGAACATTATCGCCATCCAGCACGAAGGCAGGCTTGCCACTTTCAATCAGCTTTTTTTCAATCGCGAACGCCAGCGTCGATTTGCCTGAACCGCTCAATCCGGTAAACCAAATGGTAAAAGGCTTCTGCGCCACGGCACGCTCCCGATCACTGGGAGCAACTTGCGTAGGGTGCAGAACGACATTCTCAGGCACGCTGTTTTTTTCGCTTGTCATACGTTTCCTCATCTCGCGTAGAGTCTGAGTTCAAACACGTTGGTCTTGAGCGGCAACTCGCCGCTCAAAAGCCGTAGATCGGGCCAGACATCATGATTGACCGTTATTCGATAAACCGGCTGATAGTCGAACCGATCCAGCGAATACCCAATGAGCCCTCGAGAAAAGGCAGCCTGGCTGCGTCTACGGTAAGACGCCATTCGTCATTCAGATAAAATTCCAGCCCTGCTTCACTTGCTACCACGCGAACGTCACCGCTATGAGGAAGTCCCGTCACCTGCACGTCGGGCTCGGGATTCCAGTGCGCGCCATCATTTGTCCAAAGTACCAGTCCGGCCTCGACATCATTGATAGGCTGTATCAGCAGTGCATTCATATCCGTATCACCGCCACTGCCCTGATAAGTCACCACCGCAACGTGAGAATCGGTAGATGGCGTGTCCAACGAATAACTGAACGCCAGGCTGCGTTGTGCTTGCGAAACGTCTTCAATCTTCTTGATCAGACACAGGTTACCAAGGATGGCCTCTTTGCCGCCGTCTTCGAGTGTCTTCGGCACGCCGTAGACGAGTTCGACGCCCGCCCACTCCTGCTGAATGTTTTTCGAACGCTGGCAAGCAGCCAGGCGCTCTTCAGACTTACGGTTGAACAGACTTCGCTCGAACAACTCCGATACAAACGGAAAAGTATGGCCGTGGTGAGCATAGTCTTTTACGTTCAACAAGCGGACTTCGTTGACGGCGCCGTAAGGACCAAGGCAGATGTAGTCCAGTGCTTTATAGGTGCCCCGTTCCAGAACCCACAAACCGCTCATGGAGCTGCGGCGCAAATCACGTCCGGTCATCTGGCTTTCTCCCACCAGCACGATGTCGGACGAAACGGCCAGGCCTCGCGTATAGATTGGACTCCCCGACTCCCAGAGAACTTCGTTGCTTTCCAGATCGATCAGCGCACCGATATTGCTGTGGCAGGCAATTTTCTGCCCTTCGTCCGATACCCACACATTGTGCAGGCCCGTACGTCGCTCAATGGGCTTGACACTGACCAGCTCCAACGCCGGGTAAGTCAGTACTGCCATTAACGAACCGTTATGGTGGCCGTGAGCGATGACATAAAGATGACCATCTTTTTCGAATACGGAATTGAGATGATCGCCGGTGATTTCTTCCAGTGAAAGACGATCCCAGCGAACGTTGCTCAGCCGCTTTTCCTGAAAATGCCCGGGCTTTTCCAGGTCGACCACAGTGATCGCGTTACGTCCGGTGTTGGTACACACCACGCGACCGTCAGATGCGCAGAGCAGCTGGTGTGGTTCCGAGAGAAAGGTTTCGGAATGGAAACTACCGCGCGAAAGAAATCCCACTTCTGAGGTCGCGTAGGTCTGGATATCCTTCAGCTTTACGTTATCCAGCCCAGAGTGGCTGAGCACAAAATCCTTGCCCCCCGGAAACCATGAAACGCCGTAGTATTCAGTGCGTTCGTTCTCGAGCGGGATAACTTTTCTGGAATGCACCTCGACGAGGAGCAAATATCCTGTGGTCGCAACGACTGCAAATAGCGGTTCCACTACTCTCTACCTCAGTAATGTAAATCTCGACCCTTGTTGATGCAGCGAGTGACGCAGAGCCATGAATGCGGCCATTCTAACTGGTCAGTACAATAGTTCAACGCCAACAAAACCGGATTTCGACCCCTGCGCGCAGCCGATCAATGAGCAGCAAATGATGACCGAGCAATTTTCGAACACGCAGAAAGCAAAAAACCCGACCTCTTTCGAAATCGGGTTTTTTGATATTCAATGTGGCGGTGAAGGAGAGATTCGAACTCTCGATACAGTTTCCTGTATACACACTTTCCAGGCGTGCTCCTTAAGCCACTCGGACACTTCACCGTATCTCTGCAGACATGTTCTGTCTGTCGAGGCGCGCTAATGTAGTCGAAAGCTTTCCTGATGGCAAACTTTTTTTCAGAATTTTCATGCGCTTAAGAGAGCACGCTGCGTTCGGTCGGTGAGCACGATGGCAAACCCGCCAATCTCGGGTGAGGCGCGCGCTTCCTTTATAGAAGGCAAGAGGTGTGCGGCGCAGGCTGAACGCCGAAATGGTGACCGGCAGGTCAGTCACGGCGCTTTACCTGGCCTGCGACGGTGGGTAACGTCTGCCCATCTTTCTAATAAGGAATAGCGTCATGAGCGAGTTGATTGCCTACCACCTCGAAGACGGTATCGCGACCCTGACCCTGAACAATGGCAAGGTCAACGCGATTTCTCCGGATGTGATTGCGGCGTTTAACGCGGCGCTGGATCAGGCGGTGGCGGATCGCGCCGTGGTGATCATTACCGGGCAGCCGGGGATTCTGTCGGGTGGTTATGATCTGAAGGTGATGACCGCCGGCCCGAAAGAAGCCGTTGCGCTGGTAACGGCCGGTTCGACCCTGGCCCGCCGTCTGCTCTCTCACCCGTTCCCGGTGATCGTTGCTTGCCCGGGGCACGCTGTGGCCAAGGGCGCTTTCCTGCTGTTGTCCGCCGATTACCGCATTGGTGTCGACGGCCCGTTCAGCATCGGTCTGAACGAAGTGCAAATCGGCATGACCATGCACCACGCCGGTATCGAGCTGGCGCGTGATCGCTTGCGGCGTTCGGCTTTCCATCGCTCGGTGATCAATGGCGAGATGTTCGATCCGCAAAGTGCCGTTGATGCAGGCTTCCTCGACAAAGTCGTCACTGCCGAAGAATTGCAAGGCGCCGCGCTGGCTGCCGCGCGTCAGTTGAAGAAGATCAACATGCTGGCGCACAAGAACACCAAACTCAAAGTGCGCAAGCAGCTGCTGGAAACCCTCGATGACGCCATTGTCCAGGATCAGCAGCATTTAGGCTGATTCGTCCGAGATCTGCGCGCTAGCGAAAAGCCCGATCCGCGTGTCGGGCTTTTTCTTACATGCCGCGTTGAATATTCACTGGAAGCTCTAGGACGCGCCTGACAGGCAATACTGAAACATGCGCTTAAACATCGGCCATCTCCGGACTCTATAGCGGCAATTGCCGAAAACAGTGCACATCCGTACACTGCGCCACCTTTTGTCCCGGTGGGCCTGTAAAAATGCTGTTCGTGCTTCGTATGTTGTTGATGGGCCTGCACTTTATTTTGGCGGGCGTGCTCGGCGTGATCCTCGGATTGTGCCGCCCGTTCAACCCGGACAACAGCCGACTCTGCGCCCGTCTCTACGCTTTGCCGGCGATGTGTATCTTGCGTTTGCGGGTCAAGTCGGAGGTCAACGGCTTGATGAACAAGCCCGACAGTTGCGTGATCATCGCCAACCATCAGTCCAACTACGATCTGTTCGTGTTCGGCAATGTCGTCCCTCGTCGCACCGTGTGTATCGGCAAGAAAAGCCTGAAGTGGGTGCCGTTGTTCGGCCAGTTGTTCTGGCTGGCCGGCAATGTGTTGATCGACCGTGGCAATGCGCACAAGGCGCGACAGTCGATGCTGACGACCACCCACACCTTGCAGAACGAAGACACCTCGATCTGGGTGTTTCCGGAAGGCACCCGCAACCTCGGTGAAGATTTGTTGCCGTTCAAGAAAGGCGCGTTCCAGATGGCGATTGCCGCCGGCGTGCCGATCGTTCCGGTGTGCGTGAGCAGCTATATAAAGCACATGCGCCTGAATCGCTGGCGCAGTGGCAACGTTCTCATACGTTCCTTGCCGGCGATTCCTACAGTCGGATTGACCATGGACGACATGCCCATGCTCATTGAGCGATGCCGCGAGCAGATGCGCGAGTGCATCGAGTCGATGGATCGGCAACTGCAAGCCGCGTGAAAAACAAACCCGCCCTGTGCGGGTTTTCTTTTGCCAGATGAACTGTAGAAGTTTCACTGACTCTCAAGCAGCGACACGGCTAAGCTGAAGCCTTGTTCTCCTGCCATCTGCCAAGAAGAAGTGAACCACCACCATGGGTCGAGTTGTTGCTGCTGCGGTGTACAGCGAGGGTAAGAAAGTCACCAATATTTCGCTGGACGAAGGTGCTGCGTGGGCGGCCAAGCCCGGCCACTTCGTCTGGATCGGTCTGGAAGAACCGGACGCACAGGAATTGTCCAACTTGCAACGCCAGTTCAACCTGCATGAACTGGCCATCGAAGATGCGCTGGAAAAACACAGCCGACCGAAACTGGAAACCTTTGGTGACGCTCTGTTTATCGTCACCTACTCACCGGTCCGCGAAAACGGCGTTTTGCAATTCATCGAAACGCATATCTTCGCTGGCAGGGGTTACATCATCACTGCTCGCAACGGCCACTCCGCGTCGTATGCCTATGTGCGCCAACGCTGTGAAGCGCGCCCGCTGTTGCTTGAGCACGGGGAGGATTTCGTCCTGTATGCGCTGCTCGATTTCGTCATCGAGAATTATCAGCCGGTGGGCGAAGCGATCCACGCCGAGATCGATGAGCTGGAGCGCAACGTGCTGTGCAGCGCCCTAAACGAGCGAGACATCCAGAAGCTGCACGGTTTGCGCCGTGATGTGGTGCGCTTGCGTCGCTACGCGGCACCGATGGTGGAAATCGGCGAAGAGCTGCAAAAGCTCAGCTTCCCGTTCATCGACAAGAACATGCGCCCGTACTTTCGCGACGTGCAGATTCACGTGACGCGGCAGATGGAAGACCTGAGCACGCTGGCGGACATTGCCAGCCAGACCATCGAAATTGGCGTGTTGCTCGAGGCATCACGGCAGAGCGTGGTGCAGCGCAAGTTTGCAGCGTGGGCGGCAATTCTCGCGTTCCCGACAGCGGTGGCGGGGATTTACGGGATGAACTTCCAGAACATGCCGGAATTGACCTGGCATTACGGTTATTTTGCGGTGCTGGGGTTTATTGCGGTGGGGTGTGTGAGTTTGTGGGCGAGTTTCAAGAAGTCGGGCTGGTTGTAGAAAGCAAATGATCGCAGCCTTCGGCAGCGCCTACAGAATGTCAGTGTAGGAGCTGCCGAAGGCTGCGATCTTTTGATCTTGCAATTGTCAGGCAGCTTCTGGTTTGTGCGCCACAAACCGCATCATCCACTCCGCTACTGTAGCGCCGTGGTGCTCCTGCTCAAGGCTTGCCACACCCTTGCTGTAGATCTGCGAACCCAGCGCTTCCTGGCGCAGATCAAGCAGCGCGCGCGAGTAATCGTGAATGAATTCCGGGTGGCCCTGAAAGCACAGCACTTGATCGTTGATGTGATACGCCGCGAACGGGCAGAAATCGCTGGAGGCGATCACCGTCGCATTCTCTGGTAGTTCGGTTACCTGATCCTGGTGGCTGATCAGCAGTGTCAGCTCTTCGCGCACCGGGCTCATCCACGGTGCTTTGGCCGCCAGCTTGTAGTTGTGGGTGCCGACGCCCCAACCCTGGGATGCGCGCTCGCTCTTGCCGCCAAGCAGCAGCGCCAGCAATTGATGGCCGAAGCACACGCCGAGCAATTTGTCGCCGCGTTCGTAGCGATTCAAAAGATAGGTTTTGAGGGTCTGGATCCACGGATCCGTGCCGAACGAATCAGCCTTGCTACCGGTGACCAGATACGCATCGAAGGTTTGGTCGTCGCTTGGGTATTCGCCATTCACCACGTTATATACAGTGAACTCAGCGGCGATCGGTTGCTGCGAGAACAGGCGCTGGAACATCTGCCCATAGCCCTGATATTGGTCAATCAGTTCGGGCCGCAGGATGTCGGTTTCGAGAATGCAGATGCGCAGCGACATAAAAAATACCTGACACGTGATGGGAATAATGAACACCCCAGAGCCTGCCTTGAAACACGTGGCCAAGGCAAGCCCCGAAATGCTCGCTGGCCCTAGAACATTTCACCTTTCGCCGCTTTGTCCAGCAGCAGCGCTGGCGGGGTAAAACGCTCGCCGTATTGCTCGGCCAGATACTGCGCGCGGGCGATGAAGTCCTTCAGGCCATACTGGTTGATGAACTGCAGCGCACCGCCGGTCCACGCGGCGAAACCGATGCCGAAGATCGAGCCGACGTTGGCATCCGCCGTCGAGGTCAGCACACCCTCCTCCACACAGCGCACGGTTTCGATGGCCTGCACAAACAACAGCCGATCACGCACATCCTTCGCAGAGATCTGTCCGTCGGCCTTCTCGAAGCGCGTTTTCAGCTCCGGCCATAAATGCTTCTGGGCACCGGCTGGATACTCATAAAAACCGCCTCCGGCAGCTTTACCCGGTCGCTTGAATTCATTGAGCATCAAGTCAATCACGGCAAAGGCCGGGTGCTCAATCAGCGGTTTCCCTTCAGCCTGTAGGTCCTTGGCCGTCTGTTGACGGATATGGCTCATCAGGCTGAGGGAAACTTCGTCGGAGATTGCCAGAGGCCCGACCGGCATCCCGGCCTTGCGCGCTTCGGTCTCGATCATCGGCGCACTGACGCCCTCGCCGAGCATGGCAATGCCTTCGTTGGTGAACGTGCCGAACACCCGCGAGGTAAAGAAGCCGCGACTGTCGTTGACCACGATCGGAGTTTTCTTGATTTGCAGGACGAAATCGAAACCGCGTGCCAGGGTTTCGTCGCTGGTCTGCGCACCCTTGATGATTTCCACCAGCGGCATTTTTTCTACCGGACTGAAGAAATGCAGGCCGATGAATTTGCTTTGATCGGGCACCGCCGTCGCCAGACCGGTGATCGGCAGCGTCGAGGTATTGGAAGCAATGACCGCTTCGCCGCCCACGACCTGTTGCGCGGCGGCGGACACCCTGGCTTTGAGTTGGCGATCTTCGAACACCGCTTCGATGATCAGATCGCAACCGGCCAGATCGGCATCGCTTTCGCTCGCAACGATCCGCGCCAGCACCGCTTCGCGCTGTTCGGCAGTCATTTGGCCACGGGCAACTTTCTTGTCCAGCAGCGCTGCGGAATGCGCTTTGCCCTTCTCGGCAGCGGCAAGGTTGATGTCCTTGAGCACGACGTCGATACCGGCCGAGGCGCTGACAAACGCGATGCCTGCGCCCATCATTCCGGCGCCGAGCACACCGACTTTGCGGGTTTTATAGGGTGCAAAACCTTGCGGCCTGGAACCGCCGGCGTTGATCTCGTTCAGTTGAAACCAGAACGTACCGATCAGATTTTTCGAGATCTGCCCGGTCGTCAGCTCGGTGAAGTAGCGGGTTTCGATCAGGTGCGCGGTGTCGAAATCGACCTGAGCGCCCTCCACCGCCGCGCATAGAATCTTCTCTGGCGCTGGCAACGTGCCTTGGGTTTTCGTGCGCAGGATCGATGGCGCGATCGCCAGCATCTGCGCCACTTTCGGGTTGGATGGCGTGCCGCCAGGAATCTGGTACCCCTTGACGTCCCAGCGTTGCACTGCCGCCGGATTGGCCATAATCCAAGCGCGCGCCTTGGCCAACAATTCGTCTGGATCCGCTGCCAACTCATCGATCAGCCCGGCCTGCAACGCCTGTTGCGGGCGCACCTTCTTGCCTTCAAGCAAGTACGGCAGGGCTTTTTCGATGCCGAGCATGCGCACCATGCGCACCACCCCGCCGCCGCCCGGCAAAAGGCCCAGGGTCACTTCCGGAAGACCGAGTTGCACCGAGGCGTCATTAACAGCAATGCGGTGGTGACAGGCCAGACAGATTTCCCAGCCGCCGCCCAGCGCAGCGCCGTTGATCGCCGCGACCACCGGTTTACCGAGGGTTTCCAGGCTGCGCAATTGCGCCTTGAGGGTCAGCACCATGTCGTAGAAGGCTTTGGCTTCGGGTTTGCCGACCTTGATCAGCTCGTTGAGATCGCCGCCGGCGAAAAAGGTCTTCTTCGCCGAAGTGATGATCACTCCGGCAATGCTGTCTTTCTCGGCCAGCAAGCGGGCGACGCAAGCGGCCATGGACTCGCGGTACACGGCGTTCATGGTGTTGGCGCTCTGGCCCGGCATGTCCATGGTCAGCACGACGACGCCGTCCTGGCCTTTTTCGTAACGAATGGCTTCGCTCATAACAAGATTCCTTGAAGTCGGGGCTCAGAGGCGTTCGATGATGGTGGCGATGCCCATGCCGCCGCCGACACACAGCGTCGCCAGGCCGTAGCGCAGATGCCGCGCCTCCAGTTCATCAAGCAGGGTGCCGAGTATCGCGCAACCGGTGGCGCCCAGCGGGTGACCCATGGCGATCGAGCCGCCGTTGACGTTGACCTTGTCCGGGTCAACCGCCATGTCCTTGATGAACTTCAATACCACCGAGGCGAACGCTTCGTTGACCTCGAACAAATCGATGTCCTCAACACGCAGTCCGGCCTTGGCCAGCGCTTTGCGGGTCGCCGGTGCCGGGCCGGTGAGCATGATGGTCGGGTCGGTACTGGTGACGGCCGTGGCGACGATGCGCGCCCGTGGCTGCAGGCCCAGCGCGCGCCCCTTGGCTTCGGAGCCGATGAGCATCAGCGCCGCACCGTCGACAATGCCGGAACTGTTGCCCGGCGTGTGCACATGGTTGATACGCTCGACGTGGCTGTAAACCCGCAACGCCGTGGCGTCGAAGCCCATCTGGCCGATCATTTCGAAGCTCGGTTTAAGTTTGCCCAAGCCTTCGAGAGTCGATTCGGCGCGGATGAACTCATCGTGATCAAGCAGGATGATGCCGTTCTGATCCTGCACCGGCACCAGCGACTTGTTGAACGAGCCGTCGGCCCGCGCTCGTGCGGCTTTTTGCTGCGAGTGCAGCGCGTAGGCATCGACATCCTGGCGACTGAAGCCTTCGAGGGTGGCGATCAGGTCAGCGCCGACGCCTTGCGGGGTGAAGTGGCTGTGCAGGTTGGTCTGCGGGTCCAGCGCCCAGGCGCCGCCATCGCTACCCATCGGCACCCTCGACATCGATTCGACGCCGCCAACCACCACCAGATCCTCGAAGCCTGAGCGCACTTTCATCGCGCCAAGATTCACGGCTTCCAGACCCGAAGCGCAGAAACGGTTGATCTGTACGCCGGCGACGCTGACATCCCAATCGGCTACTTGCACCGCCGTCTTAGCGATGTCGGAACCTTGATCGCCGATCGGCGTGACGCAGCCGAGGACGACATCATCGACCTGACTGGTATCCAGCGCGGTGCGCACCTGCAAGGCGCTGAGCAAACCCGCCACCAGGTTGACCGGCTTCACGCTGTGCAGCGCGCCATCGGCCTTGCCTTTGCCACGCGGGGTGCGCAACGCATCGAAAATCAACGCTTCAGTCATGACGTCCTCGAACCTGATTTATTGTCACTTCACTTTCGCCCTGCGCCGACTGGCAAGCAATGACCACATTGCTCAAAGCGCTTGACGCACACGCTCAGACGGACGGTCATCCGGCATGAGGTGAACCGGTTCAGGTCGTCGAGTTGTCTAGCCAGCGGGCGGCAAAGAAGCTGGCAATACGCCTCATGCTTTTTTTAAAGCTTTTCTCAAGCTCTCCATATGAAATGGATCTAAGCCAAGACTGACGTGGGCCCTAAGGTGAACATGTACGCTATCGTCGTCGGGTTTTGCCGAGACGGGCGTTCTTCAACAGGAAGTGCAACGCGTGCCGTCATGGATATGCAGTCAGGCATGCATCAGGAAATAACAATAAAGGCGGTCAAGCCATGTTCAAACAACCGAAAGTACGTCAAGCGGGACTCATTCTTTTTGCCACGACGCTGTTGTTGATCTTGCCGAATCTGACCAAGGTCATCGGCTGATTCAAACGTCGCGTGCTGTACATCGCCACCTAAAATGTGACTGGCCCGCTACCCGGGCCAGCGTGGTTGTGCCAACCTTTGCGCACTCCCACGACATGGACGGCGATCATTTGAAAACGCTCATTGCGCTCGGTGCCTTGCTGCTGAGCTTGCCCTTGTCCGCCGCACAACTGGATCTGCAGTTGGGCGCAAACAGCCGCACCTGGCAGACCGAAGAGCTGCTCAAGCATCCTCAGCTGCAAATTCTCACGATCAACAATGATGTTTCCTACAAGAAGGACATGACCTATCAAGCCGTGCCGCTGGCCGCATTGCTGACGGGGGTCAAGCGGGAGGATCACTTGCAGGCGGTGGCGCTGGATGGCTTTGCCGCAGAGTTGGCCGCCGCGCCCTTGCTGAACAAGGACGGCGCACGCGCATGGCTCGCAATCGAGGACCCGGCGCGGCCGTGGCCGCCGCTGTCTGCCGGCAAGCACAGCGCCGGGCCGTTCTATCTGGTCTGGACCGATCCGCAGGCCGGCAATATCAGCCCCGAACAGTGGCCGTTCGAAGTCGCCAGCATCAAGTTGATGGCGCCGGTGGCCGAACGCTTCCCTGCCCTGCTGCCCGATCCCGCCTTGAAGGCCGATGATCCGGTGAACAAGGGTTTTGCCCTGTTTCAGAAGAACTGCCTGGCCTGTCATCGATTGAATGGTGCTGGCGATGCGCAGTTCGGGCCGGATCTGAATATTCCGTATAGCCCGACCGAGTATTTTGGGGCGGATTTCTTGAAGCGTTACATCCGCGATCCGCAGAGTTTGCGCCAATGGCCGCAGGCGAAGATGCCCGGGTTTTCGGCGCAGGTGTTGCCGGATGGAGACCTTGAAATGCTTGTGGGCTATCTCAAGCACATGGCCGGCCGCAAAGTTAAGCCGTAAGCCCTAGGGTGTTATTACTGGCCTCTTCGCTGGCAAGCCAGCTCCCACAGGGTGTGCGCAGAGTTCGAATCAGCGGTCATCCTGTGGGAGCTGGCTTGCCAGCGATAGCGGTATCCCGAATCTATTGTTGCTGCACGGAAATAACCGGCGTCGGCGAGACGAACACCTTCGCATGCATCTGCTCGCAGCCGCCGCCCCGGCGCATGCCGCGTACCGGGCAGGCATCGAGATAATCCAGACCCACCGCCAGCTTCAGATGTCGCTCCGGGCGCGCCAGTTGGTTGGTCACGTCGAAGCTGTACCACGCGTCGTCCAGCCACGCTTCTGCCCAGGCATGACTGGCCAGATGCTCGCAATCTTCGCTGTACAGATAACCCGACACGTAACGCGACGGCACGCCAAGGCTGCGCGCGCAGGCAAGAAAAGCATGCGTATGGTCCTGACAGACGCCGGCGCGACCGGCGAAAGCTTCGGCGGCGCTGGTGTCTACCTCGGTCGAGCCGGGCGTGTAGGTCATGTGCTGATTCAGACCGTGCATCAAGTCGATCAGCGCGGTGCGATCACGCCGTTGCTTGCAGTTCTTCCCGGCAAACTCGCGCAAGGCCTCATCGGCTTCGGTCAGGCGCGTGAAGCGCAGGAACGGCAGCGCCGACTGACTTTCATGTTCAGCTTCGCGCAGTTCATCGATATCGACCTGACCACGGGCGCCAATGATGATCGCTTCGTGCGGCTCGTCCATGGTCAGCACATGCAGGATGTTGCCGAACGGATCGAGCTGCGCACGCACAGGACGCGGTAGGTCGAGTTGCCAACTGAGCACATGCTGGCGCTCGCTGTCGTGGGGCGTCAGGCGCAGGTACTGGATGCTCGCGCGCACCTGATCTTCATAGTGATAGGTGGTCTCGTGGCTTATGGAAAGTCTCATGCAGCCTCCAGGTAGGAACTGTGAATGGCGTTGCCCAACTGGCGCACCAGCGGGATGAATTCGGTCAGCCAGGCGTGCAGGCCTTCTTCGAGGATTTCGTTGATGCCGGTGTAGCGCAGGCGCGCGTCCATTTCCGCCGCCAGGCGTTGTGCCGGTCGGCCGTTGGCGCCGGGCAGTTGCGCGAGGATCTGGTCGATCTCTTCGGTACAGGCACGCAGCGAACGCGGCACATCGGCGCGCAACAGCAGCAGTTCGGCCACATGCCGGGCGCCGGGCGCGTCGCGATAGATTTCCGTGTAGGCCTCGAACGAAGACAAGGCGCGCAGCAGCGCACTCCACTGGTAATAGGCATGCGCGGTGCCATCGCTCACCGCTTCGGCCTGATCGCCGGCCATTTCGTAGCGGGCATCAAGCAGGCGCAGCGTGTTGTCCGCGCGTTCGATGAACGTGCCCAGACGGATAAAACGAAACGCGTCGTTGCGCATGATCGTGCCGTAGGACGCGCCACGGAACAGGTGCGAGCGCTCCTTGATCCATTCGCAGAAACGGCTCATGCCGTAGCGGCTCAGACCCTGTTCGGCGATGCCGCGAATTTCCAGCCAGGTGGCGTTGATGTTTTCCCACATGTCGGCGGTGATCCGCCCGCGCACGGCATGGGCACTGGCTCGCGCCGAGCCGAGGCAGCTGTAAATGCTCGCCGGGTTGGCCGCGTCCAGCGCAAAGAAATGCAGCAGACGCTCGGCGTGCAGATCACCGTGGCGTTCAAGGTAATCATCAAGGGTGCCGGTAATGAGCAACGGCATGGCGAGTTCGTGCAGCCCGTCGCCGCGCCCGTCCTGCGGCATCAGCGACAGCGAATAACTGATGTCGAGCATGCGCGCGAGATTCTCCGCACGCTCCAGGTAACGCGACATCCAGTACAGATCCGAGGCAGTTCTACTTAACATGGCAAGCTTCCTTCAATCCTCGACTACCCAGGTGTCCTTGGTGCCGCCGCCCTGGGAGGAATTCACCACCAGGGAGCCTTCACGCAACGCGACCCGGGTCAAACCGCCAGGCACCACCCGGGTTTCGCGCCCGGACAACACGAACGGACGCAAATCGATATGGCGCGGTGCAATGCCGTTCTCGACAAAGGTCGGACAGGTCGACAGCGACAGCGTCGGCTGCGCGATGTAAGCATGGGGTTTGGCTTTGATGCGCTCACGGAACGCATCGATTTCCGCCGTCGTCGAGGCCGGCCCGACCAGCATGCCGTAACCGCCGGAGCCCTGGGTTTCCTTGACCACCAGTTCCGGAAGATTGGCCAGCACGTGGGACAGCTCGGACGGGTTGCGGCATTGCCAGGTCGGCACGTTTTTCAGAATCGGCTCTTCGTCGAGGTAGAAACGGATCATGTCGGTGACAAACGGATACACCGATTTATCGTCCGCCACGCCGGTGCCGATGGCGTTGGCCAGTACCACGTTGCCGGAACGATAGGACGACAGCAGCCCCGGCACGCCGAGCATCGAGTCCGGGTTGAATGCCAGCGGATCGAGGAAGGCATCGTCGAGGCGGCGATAGATCACGTCCACCGCTTTCGGGCCATCGGTGGTGCGCATGAATACCTTGTCGTCGCGCACGAACAGATCCGCACCTTCGACCAGTTCCACGCCCATTTCCCGCGCCAGAAAGGCATGTTCGAAGAACGCGCTGTTGAAGCGTCCCGGCGTCAGCACCACCACGCTGGGATTGTCGATCGGGCTTGAGCTCTTGAGAGTGTCGAGCAGCAGATTGGGGTAGTGATCGATCGGGGCGATGCGCTGGGCGGAGAACAGTTCGGGAAACAGGCGCATCATCATTTTGCGGTCTTCGAGCATGTAGCTGACGCCGCTGGGTGTGCGCAGGTTGTCCTCGAGGACGTAATAAGTGCCATCGCCGTCGCGCACCAGATCGACGCCGGAGATGTGCGAGTAGATGTCGCGGTGCAGATCCAGGCCCTGCATCGCCAACTGGTATTGCTCGTTGGCCAGCACCTGTTCGGCGGGAATGATCCCGGCCTTGATGATGCGCTGCTCGTGATAGAGGTCGGCGAGAAACATGTTCAACGCCTTGACCCGCTGAATACAGCCGCGCTCGACAATCCGCCATTCACTGGCGGGGATGCTGCGGGGAATGGTATCGAACGGAATCAGGCGCTCGGTGCCCTGCTCGTCGCCATAGAGCGTAAAGGTGATCCCGGCACGGTGGAACAGCAGATCGGCCTCGCGGCGGCGCTGCGCGAGCAGCTCGTCGGGCGTCTCGGCCAGCCAGCGGGCAAATTCCCGGTAATGCGGGCGGACCAGGCCGCCGGCATCGTACATCTCGTCAAAATAGGTGCGGATCATGCCGTACTCCTTGTCACTCCGGACATACAGGCCTTCGCAAGGCCCGTGCCATCGGCATAAACGCTTTTAATTCAATCGGTTGTAGATCTATGCCACAGACCGCGCACCATTCCTGTGCGGCAAATGCCCCGGCCCGATTGCCCCCGCTTCATTGCGACGCACTGCATCGCCTATCACCAGCATAGTCAGAGTTGATTTCACTGCCCGGCCGCGACTGCGGATAATCCGCGCATTCGCTGCAGAACTTCCCCGGCACGCCGCCGCGAAGTAGCCAGCTCAACTGATCTGAACTGCCTTGGCAGCCCCGTCCCGACAGGACTTTATCGCGTACCCGTCTTCCCTTTTAGCCACCCTCTCCGGTGGCTTTTTTTTGCCCGGGATTCTTGTTTCAGGGTTTTGCCACTGCGATGTGCAGAAGCCAGAAACGACAACGGCCGACCCGAAGGTCAGCCGTTGCCCGATACAAAATGCTCAATATCAATTCAGGCGGTAACGATTGCGCACCTCCTGCTTCACGCCCCAACCCTCGATAATGCCGCCCAGCGGTTCGACCACGGCAGAAAAGCCTTGCTCGAAATCGCCGATGTCGTCATAGGTTGCGTACATCACTTTGCTCAATTCCAGCGACCAGGCGCCGTCGTCGCGCGCACTGACCTGGGCATTGATGGATTCACCGCGAAATTTGCCTGCTGCCCTGCGCGCCCGCTCCTCGTCCGGGAAAATCGCGTAGAACTCGATGGGATGGAACCGGGAAAAATCGAAACCGCCTTCTTTCATGCGGCGCAGAACGTTGCTGCTGATGTCTTCTTGATAGGCTGTGCTCATGAATCGTCCCCCTCGATTGATGGATAGACTTTCCGTATTCCCGCCCCGGGCCTTTTGGCCTAAGTACTACGGCAACGTGGTTGCGAGCGGGAAACAAGCATGTAGCTGACAAGACCAGACCTTAGCGATCCATTCGCTGATCTCGCTTGCAGAGTAGCCCCAAGAGAGCGCCGCTGCCAAGGCCTGGTTTACGAGATGACAGGAAGTGTTCAGACAGGTGTGATGCTGCGGATTTCGATGCCGTTCTGGGTCTTGAGGTTTTTCACCTCGGCATCGGTGGTGCGCCCTTGCAGGTCGTTGAGATCCAGCTTGGCGGCAACCGGAAGAAGCCGCTCCTTGATCAGCCGAGCGGCTTCATCATCGGACGGGCATTCCTCACGTTCGAAGACTTCATCAATAATTACGCCGTGATCATCCACGAAAGTGACTTTCCACTTTTGCATCAGTGCCTCCTCGATCAACCCGTAGATGGGCTTACCTCTATCTCGACTTTTTTCCGCGATAGTTGGTTCAAAAGGATTACAGCCGACAACGGTGAAAATAACCATCCGATCGATAGGGCGGACTCTGTGGCGAGGGGATTTATCCCCGTCCGGCTGCGCAGCAGTCGTAATACCATCCATTGCGGTTTAATGGAGACACCGCGCAGGCCGGTTCAGGGATGCTGCGCATCCCAACCGGTAAATCCCCTCGCCACAAAAGCTTTCTTGCAGAGCGACGTCAGGGTGATCAGTCGTTGCTCGGCTTGTTGACCGCTTGCAGCACGTATTGCGGCAAGGCAAACGCGCCGATGTGGATTTCCGGATTGTAGTAACGGGTGACGATGCCGCTGCCGATGAAGCGCTGTTGCAGGGTTTCACGACTGAGCTTGCGGTAGGCCGGGTTGGTCGAGCCCCAAGCGAAGGTCATCGAACCGCCGATGTAGGTCGGCACAGCGGCCTGGTAGAAGTGCCAGTCCGGGAACAGGCTGCGCAGACGACCGGCGGTGGTTTTGACTTCGTCGATCTGCATGAACGGCGTGCCGTTCTGGGTAACGAGAATGCCGCCGTCGTTCAGGCAACGGTGGCAAGCCTGGTAGAAGTTCTCCGAGAACAGCACTTCACCCGGGCCGATCGGGTCGGTGGAGTCGGAGATGATCACGTCGAATTTTTCAGTGGTGGTGGCGACGAAACGCATGCCGTCGTCGATCACCAGGTTCAGGCGCGGATCGTCGTAGGCACCGGCGGAATGGTTCGGCAGGAATTCCTTGCACATGTCGACCACAGTGCCGTCGATTTCAACCATGGTGATGTGCTCGACGCCGGCGTGCTTGGTCACTTCGCGCAGCATGCCGCCGTCACCACCGCCGATGATCAGCACGCGCTTGGCAGTGCCGTGGGCAAGGATCGGCACGTGGGTGAGCATCTCGTGGTAGATGAATTCGTCGGCTTCGGTGGTCTGGATCACGCCGTCCAACGCCATGACCCGGCCCATGCGCGGGTTCTGGAAGATCACCAGATGCTGGTGTTCGGTGCGCACTTCGTGCAGCAGTTTTTCCATGCGAAAGCGCTGGCCGTAGCCTTCGTAGAGGGTTTCCAGGTACTCACTGGTCTTGGTGACGGTCATGGTCAAGTGCTCCGATAAATGCGCGGGCGCCATCGTGGGGACGATAGCCCGGGAAAGGCGCGCATTCTACGTTGCCGAAGATGACAGGTCGAACCTCAGCTTATTTTTTACCAGCGCAAACCAATGTGGGAGCAAGCCTGCTCGCGAAAGCGCAGCACCAGTTGCCGGTGATGGCGACTGACACAACGTCTTCGCGAGCAGGCTCGCTCCCACAGGGATAACAGTGTGATCGAAAATCAGCTCAGATCCGGACGTTGCCCCGTGGCCCGGCAATCGCCCAGATGATCAGGCCCAGCACTGGCAGGAGGATGATCAGCAGCACCCAGACGATTTTCATCCCGGTTGAGGTACCGCTTTTCAGTACGTTGATGATGGCCCAGATGTCGAGGGCAAGGATGATCAGGCCAATCAGACCGTTGAACGTGGAACCCATGGTGTCGCTCCAGAATAGTGGCATGCACTTTTAGGATAGACGGTCGCGCGCAGGGTTCCCTTTTATTGCGTTCAGACGTGAACGGCGACCTTCAAGGCTTCCAGTGCCGGCGCCGCGGCGATGCCGATCTCGGCGCACAACTTCAGCACCCGCGGCACGTCGTTGCCGTAGACCAGGACCATTTGCAGTTCATCGTCGAGCAACTGGCTGAAGTTCATCAACGTGTAACCGCCGTTTTCCTTGTTCAGGCTGCTCATCTGCACCTGAATGCGGTTGAGTGCGGTGAGCGCTTCAGTTTTGGCCAGTTGCTTGGGCTTGAGATTGAAATCCACCCCCGGGCCAAACGAGGCAACGATTTGTGCGAACAGATCGACGTAGGTATCGGCCTGGAACAGCACAGTTTCCGGCAGGCTGCCGACCACTACCCACTCACCCAGCGGAATCGGGAAAGTGTCGTCGTAGTTGATGTCCGGATTGGCTGCCAGAAAAGCATCGGCATCGGCGTAGGCCTGAGCGGCTTCGTCAGCCACTTTCAGAATCTCATCCTCGCCCATGCAGCCGGAGCTGATTTTGCTGATGAGTTCGACGAGTGCGGCTTTCATGAGGGCGGATCCTGTGGCGGAGGTGAATTTTCAGGGCGCGAAGGATAGCGCATTCTGCCCTTCGCCACAGTCCGTGGACTTTACGCCAGCAATTTTTCCAACTGCGCGGTGGTATCGACTGCGCCCATGGTCCGCGCCGCATCCAGCGCGGTCACACCATTGGCGTCCTTGGCCTTCGGATCTGCGCCCTGGCCGATCAGGTAATCGACGATTTCAACGCGGTTGAACATTGCCGCCATCATCAACGCGGTACGGCCGTCGAAGGAAGAACCTTCAATTTCGGCGCCCGCCTCGACCAGCGCTTTGACCACCGCCAGATCGCCCTTGAACGCAGCGCCGGCAATCGGGCTCTGGCCGTTACCGTTGCGCATTTCCGGATCGGCTTTGTGTTTAAGCAGAACCTTCACCGCATCAACATGGCCGTAGTAGCTGGCGAGCATCAACAAGGTGTCGCCCTTGCTGTTTTTCAGGTTCACCGGCAGCCCGGCGGTGACCAGGCGATCGAGCATCTCGGCATCACCGTCGCGCGCCTTGTTGAAAACCTGCTCGGTGAATTCGGCAGCTTCTTCAGGGGTCATCTGGCGGCTTTGGTCGGACATGGGGCACTCCATTTCGGTCTATCGGAAAGCCGACAGTTTCCCGAGCGCGACGGTAGCTGTCACTCGGTTTTTTCCGAGCGCCCCGATAGCCACACTCAATATCGATGTTTGCCCTGTTGAATTTCAGCGAGGATTTGCTCACTGACATGCACATAGGTTTCGCTGCCCGGCAGCCAGGCGAAGATCGGGTCATCGCCCGTGAGCCCGGGGTCAAAGCCTTCCGTTTTCAAGCGGGTCTTCTGGTATTTGAAGGTCCCGGTGGTTTCCATTTTCACTTTCACCCGCAGGAACAACGGCACGGCATAGGCCGGCATGCGTTGCCGGGCGAAACTCAGCAGTTCGGCGAAATCCAGCGTGGCCAAGGATTCGGCGGGAGTGATCGCGGCCATGCCTGCACGACCGTTGGTGTTGGGGATTTCAACGCCGTAGGCCACGGCTTCAGAAATCAGCGGGTGCTGCAGCAACAGGTTCTCGACTTCGGTGGTCGACACGTTTTCGCCCTTCCAGCGGTAAGTGTCGCCGAGGCGATCGACAAATTGCGCATGGCCGAAACCGATGTTGCGCAGCAGGTCGCCGGTGTTGAAAAAGCGATCCCCCTTGTTGAACACATCGTGCAGTACGACGCGGGCGGTTTTCTGCGGATCGGTGTAACCGTCAAGCGGCGCCTTGTCGTCGATCCGCGCCAGCAGCAGACCCTGTTCGCCCTTGCCGACCTTGCGCATGAAACCATCCTCGCCACGCAGCGGCTCGCCACTGTCGTGATCGTAGGCAACCAACTCCCAGGCCATCAGCGAAAAGCCGACGGTGTTATCGAAATTGAGGATGTTGGTGAAACCGATGTTGCCGTCGCTCGCCGCGTACAGCTCACAAATGTGCTCGACGGCAAAACGCGTCTTGAACTCGGCCCAGGCGCCGGGTCGCAAACCATTGCCGATCATCTTGCTGACATTGTGGCGACTGTCATCGGCGCTCGCTGGTTGCTCGACCAGATAGCGGCATAATTCACCGACATAGCCGATGGTGGTCGCGCGATATCGGCGCACATCACCCCAGAACTGGCTGGCGCTGAACTTGCGGCGGATGGCGAAACCCGAGGCGCCATTGATTGCCGATCCCCAGCACACGCACAGACCTGTGGCGTGATACAGCGGCAAGGTGCAGTAAACAACATCATCCGGACACATATCGAGGGCGATCATGCCGAAGCTCGCCGAGCTGCGCATCCAGCGCCCATGCTTGAAGACCCCGGCCTTGGGCAGGCCGGTGGTGCCCGAGGTATAGATGTAGAAACACGGATCGTCGAAGAAGATTTGCGCGCTGCTCGGCGGGTTATCGCTGCTGGCGTCGGCACTGGCGCTGATCAGATTCACGTAACCCTCGGGCGCGATGCCCGGATGGCTGCAAGTGTCCTGATCAGCGACGAACCATGTCCGCGGTGCAGCGATGGAAACCTGATCACGCACGCCGGCATAAGCGGCGGTCAACTCTTCGCCGACCACGATGGCCACAGGCGCAACCAGATTGATGCTGTGGATAAGCGTGTCGCGCATCAGCGAGGTGTTGAGCAGCGCACTGACCGCGCCGAGCTTGGCCAGCGCCAGGATTGTTACGAGCAATTCCGCACGGTTCTCGATGAACACCGCGACCACATCGCCCTTGCCGATGCCTTGCTCGCTCAAATAATGCGCGATGCGATTGGCCCATTGGTTGACCTGCGTGTAAGTCAACGCCACGTCGCCCTGCAGCAACGCCACACCGTCCGGATTGCGCAGCGTCGCTTGCTCGAAGGTCCAGCCGAGGCCACACGTCTGGGTCGGATCCGTGACATTGGCTACCTTCATGCCTTTCACCACCCGCGGGATGGCTTTGGCAATCATCGGCAGTTTGCGGAGCATCATGCCCCAGGTAATCGTGTCGCTTGGTGCATGACGCATGAAAGCTCCCCGTTCGACCCTGACGCGTGGATCGCTATTCTTGTTATCGGGTAATGGCTGCGACCGCCGGGTTGATGTCGGAGGTCGAGAGGGAAAGTACGTCAGCGCTCGCGGGGCTGTACACGCGGTTTTTGCAATGATTTGTATCCCGTCGCGCCGCCGTGCCGAGCGCTGATTCTGGTACGGACGTTTGGTTCCGTTGTCAGGAAAAAATCACGCAAAATGCAGGATGCACGATGGCCATTCATGCAGTTTGCACGACGCCTGCAAAATGCAACGATTTTAACTGTTTGATTTTTAAAGGAATTTAATTCGCATCAATACTGGCACAAACGCTGCAACTACCTCCGCATGCTTGCCATTCAAGTACATACGGAGCTGATGACATGAGCCTGATTCAAGAAAAATTTACATCGCTGTTCTCCAACTACGAAGTCAGCACTGCCCCACGTCCTGACGGTGGCATCCTGCTCACTCTGCGTAGCAGCGACGGCAAAGTGTTCAAACGCGCACTCTCGTATCAGCAATTGCACGCCGGTGACCAACTGTCCTGGGCGATCAGCGCGATCCGCCGTGACCTGGCCGAACAAGCCAGCGAGCTGCCGCAAATTGCAATGCTGCAGAGCCAGCAGCGTTTCGCTCTGCCGACCTATCACTCGCTGTAATTTGCTCAAACAAAAACAGGCCGTGGAGCATGCGCTTCACGGCCTGTTTTTTTGTTCGCATGATTTTTGTAGGAGCTGCGGCACGCTGCGATCTTTTGATCTTGATTTCATGCCTGAATCGAAAGATCGCAGCCTCGTTTCACTCGACAGCTCCTACAGGGATTTGTGCAATGGTCAGAACGCTTCCGGTTCGATTGCGGTAAAGCTGTCTACCGTCACGTGCCCCGCCAACTCCCCGCCTTCACGCGCCAGGCCACAAGTCTTCATGCCGGCCGACTGGGCAGCGTCGAGCTCTTCGACGATGTCTGACAGGAACAGGATTTCATCGGCTCCAACACCGACCGCCTGCTGAATGTTGCGGTAGGACTGTGCCTCGCGCTTCGGCCCTGATGTGGTGTCGAAATAGCCGCTGAACAGCGGCGTCAGATCCCCCGCCTCCGAGCAACCGAAAATCAGTTTCTGCGCCTGGATCGAGCCGGACGAGTAAACAAACAGTTGATAACCTGCCGCATGCCAACGTTGTAGCGCTTCAACGGCATCCGGATAAACATGTCCTTTCAACTGCCCTGCCTGATAGCCCTGCGCCCAGACCATGCCTTGCAACGCCTTCAGCGGCGTGGCTTTGCGGTCTTCGGCGATCCAGCTCAAGAGGATTTCAACAACCCGTTCAACATCGGCCTGCGCCTCGTTGCTCTCCCGGCGCACGGCATCGAGTTGTTCCGCTACGTCAGCCCGGGATGCATTCTCGCGCACGAAATCAGGCAAGTGTTTGGCGGCAAAGGGAAACAACACGTCGAAGACGAAGCTCACCGCGCTGGTGGTGCCTTCAATGTCGGTGAGGATGGCTTTGATCGACACGGTTTCAGTCCTCCAGACGCGGGAAGCGGCCGGCGATGTCTTCGCCGGTGAAATTGGCAACCCAGCCTTCCGGGTTGTTGAACAGACGGATCGCCACGAAGTGCGGATGTTCGCCCATGTCGAACCAGTGCTTGGTGCCGGCCGGAACCGAGATCAGGTCGTTCTTTTCACAGAGCACGGCATAGACGTAATCGTCGATGTGTAGGGTAAACAAGCCACGCCCAGCGACGAAAAATCGTACTTCGTCTTCGCCATGGCGGTGTTCTTCAAGAAACTTGGCGCGCAGTTCGGCTTTTTGCGGATGGTCGCTGTTGAGGCTGATCACGTCGACGGTGATGTAGCCGCGCTCGGTCATCAGTTTGTCGATCTGCTCTTTATAAGCACTGATGACTTCTTCCTGAGTGGCACCAGGCTGGATCTTCACCGCGGCTTGCCAGCGGTCGAAACGCACGCCCTGCTCGGCCAGCGTCGAGGCGATGTCTTCGAAATGGGTCAGCACCTTGTTGGGAATCTCAGGGCTGGAAACGTGATAAACGGACAGGCTGCTCATGGGCAATTCCTCGGTAGCGGCGGCGCCGTCCGGCTCTTCAAGACCGGTCGGGCGCAGCGTGTCATCAGGCAAACGGGCTGTTTCTGGTGAACTCAGCCTTGGCGGTTCATGACGCTGCGGGTTTTCAACTCGCATTCAAACAGGAATTCGAAGGCCTCGATCTGTCGCAGCGCGTCGCTCATCTGCGCGCCCCAGGTATACAGGCCATGGCCGCGAATCAGGTAACCGACGCAGTCGGGATGGGCGTCGAGCCAAGGCTGCACCTTGGCGGCGAGGCGCGCAATGTCCTGATCATTGTCAAAAATCGGCACGCGCACCCGCGATTCGTGGGTGGAAATGCCGCTGAAGGCTTTTTGCAGTTCGTAGTCTTCGAACTCGATGAAGTCTTGCGGAGTCAGACGCGACAACACCGTGGCATTCACCGAATGAGTGTGCAGCACCGCGCCGATTTCCGCGCGCCAGCTGTAGAGCTGGGTGTGCAGTAAGGTTTCGGCGGAAGGTTTCTTGCCCGGTTCCAGGCTATTGCCAGACAGATCGGTGGCGAGTACGTCATCCAGACTCAACTGGCCCTTGTGCTTGCCCGACACCGTCAACAACGCTTCGCTTGGCGACAGGCGTGTCGAATAATTGCTGCTGGTGGCTGGCGACCAGCCCCGGCCATATAAAAAACGCCCGGCGTCAACGATCTGCTGGGCGAGCTGTTCACGGCTAAGGCTCATGGCCTGTCCTCTTGCATACGTGTGGCAATGATAACGGCAGCGGCAAGCGCTGCGAGACTGGCAATACTAAAGGTCAGTGTCGGGCCGAGGGCATTCCAGCTGTAACCGGAATACAGCGCGCCGAGCGCCCCGCCGGTGCCGGCCAGTGCCGCATACAGCGCCTGGCCCTGACCTTGCTGGCGGGCGCCGAAACTACGTTGCACGAATGCGATGGCAGCCGCGTGAAAGCTGCCGAACGTCGCTGCATGCAGCACCTGGGCGAACAGCAGCACCCAGAGAAATTCCGCAAACGAACCGAGCAGCACCCAGCGCAACGCCGCCAGCAGGAAACTTGCCAGCAGCACTCGACGCAAGGAAAAGCGCGCCAGGATGCGGCTCATGGCCATGAACATCAGCACTTCCGCCACCACCCCCACGGCCCAGAGCATGCCGATGACGCCACGGCTGTAACCGAGGCGTTCAAGGTGCAAAGTCAGAAAGGTGTAATACGGCCCGTGGCTCACCTGCATCAGCGCGACGCAGGCATAAAACGCCAACACGCCGGGATGGCGCAATTGCTTGAGAAAGCCCTCGCCCGCCGGCCGATTGCCTTGCGCCGGCTGCGCATTCGGCACCCACAGGCTGCTGAGAACGATGCCGGCCATGATCAGCACCAGCGCCGCCGGGTAGATGTCCAGGCTCAGCCATTCGAACAGCCGCCCCAGCACCACCACGGTAATGATGAAGCCGATCGAACCCCACAGGCGAATCTGGCTGTAGCGCGACGTCTGCCCTTGCAGATGCGCGAGAGTGATGACTTCGAACTGCGGCAATACCGCGTGCCAGAAGAACGCATGCAGGGCCATGACCATCGCCAGCCAGGCGTAAGTCTGACTGACGAAAATCAGCGAAAAGGTCAGCAACGTGCACACCGCGCCAAAACGCACGATGGCCAGACGCCTGCCGGTGTAATCGCCGAGCCAGCCCCAGATGTTCGGCGCCACGCAGCGCATCAGCATCGGAATCGCCACCAGTTCGCCAATGCGTGCGGCGCTGAAGCCGAGGTGATCGAAGTACAGCGCCAGAAACGGCGCTGTCGAACCGAGCAAGGCGAAATAGAACAGATAGAAACTGGACAGCCGCCAGTAAGGAAGCGCCGCCACGCCGGTTATGCCGCGACGGCTTTGAGCGCAGCCATCAGAGCTGGCCCAGCACCGGCGTGCTCACGCGCACATCGGCGTTCTGCCCACGGTGGCGCAGCAGATGATCCATCAGCACGATGGCCATCATCGCTTCGGCGATCGGCGTCGCGCGGATGCCGACGCACGGGTCGTGACGGCCCTTGGTGATCACGTCGACCGGGTTGCCATTCACATCAATCGAACGCCCTGGGGTGGTAATGCTAGACGTCGGTTTCAACGCCAGATGCGCAACGATTGGCTGACCGGACGAGATGCCGCCGAGGATGCCGCCGGCGTTGTTGCTGAGGAAACCCTCCGGCGTCAGTTCATCGCGGTGTTCGGTGCCGCGCTGGGCGACACAGGCGAAACCGGCGCCGATCTCGACACCTTTGACCGCATTGATGCTCATCAGCGCGTGGGCCAGCTCGGCGTCGAGGCGATCGAAAATCGGCTCGCCAAGGCCCGGCATCACGCCTTCGGCGACCACGGTGATCTTCGCCCCGACCGAGTCCTGATCGCGGCGCAACTGGTCCATGTAGGCTTCGAGCTCTGGAACCTTGTCCGGGTCAGGGCTGAAGAAGGCGTTTTCTTCGACCGAATCCCAGGTCTTGAACGGAATTTCAATCGGGCCGAGCTGGCTCATGTAGCCGCGAATGACGATGCCCTGACTGGCCAGATACTTCTTCGCGATCGCCCCGGCCGCCACACGCATGGCGGTTTCCCGCGCCGAACTGCGGCCACCGCCGCGATAATCGCGCTCGCCGTACTTGTGGTGGTAGGTGTAGTCGGCGTGGGCCGGGCGGAACAGGTCCTTGATCGCCGAGTAGTCCTTGGACTTCTGGTCGGTGTTGCGAATCAGCAGGCCGATCGCGCAACCGGTCGTGCGCCCCTCGAACACGCCGGAGAGGATTTCGACTTCATCGGCTTCCTGGCGCTGAGTGGTGTGGCGGCTGGTGCCAGGCTTGCGGCGATCGAGGTCACGCTGCAGATCTTCCAGGGAAATCTCCAGACCCGGCGGGCAGCCGTCGACAATGGCGACCAACGCCGGACCATGGCTCTCGCCAGCGGTGGTGACAGTGAACAACTTGCCATAGGTATTGCCGGACATGCAGGACGCTCCGTGAAATCAAACCCGAATTCTTGATGCGCGCCAGTATACGCAGGCTAACCGAGTAGTTCATCCTCGAACCTTAGTGGTGCTGGCGAGTCCAACCGGCACCTTGACCAATGATGGCGTGATGATGCTGCGAGTTCTGATCTTGAGTCTTACCCTCTTTACCGGCTTTGCCCAGGCGACAGTCCTACAACGCCCGATCACTCTGGACACTGGCAAAGGCGAACTTTTCGGTTCGTTGTTGCTGCCCAAGTCCGACAGCCCGGTGCCGATTGTTCTGATGATTTCTGGCTCAGGTCCTACCGATCGCGACGGAAATAACCCGGACGGCGGACGCAATGACAGCCTCAAGCGCTTGGCGTGGGTGCTGGCCAAACACAACATTGCCAGCGTGCGCTACGACAAACGCGGGGTCGCAGCGAGTCTGGCGGCCGCTCCCGATGAACGTGATCTGTCGGTAGAAGGCTATGCAGCAGACGCGGTGGCGTGGGGGCAGAAGCTCAAGGCCGATCCGCGTTTCGGCAAACTGATTCTGCTCGGCCACAGCGAAGGCGCGCTGATTGCCAGTCTGGCTGCGCCAAAGCTGGACGCAGCGGCGGTGATCTCGCTGTCCGGCAGCGCGCGCCCCGTCGATCAGGTAATCCGCGAACAGCTGGCGCGCAGCCTGCCGCCGCCATTGATGCTGCGCAGCAACGAACTGCTCGACAGCCTCAAGGCCGGCCATACCGATGACAACGTGCCGCAACCGTTGCAGGTGATCTTCCGCCCAAGCGTGCAGCCCTACCTGATTTCGCTGTTCCGTCAGGACCCGGCGCAAGCCTTTGCCCAACTGAAAATGCCGGCACTGATCGTTCAAGGCAGCAACGACATTCAGGTCGGCACCGAGGACGCGAAGCTGCTCAAGGCGGCGAAACCGGACGCGCAACTGACGGTGATCGATGGCATGAACCATGTGCTGCGCATCGTCCATAACGACATGAAACGGCAACTGGCCTCCTACAAGGACCCGAATTTGCCCTTGGCCGCCGAACTCGGCGCTGCTGTCATCGAATTTATTGACGGAATTCGTGCAAGTTAACTGCGTTTTACCCTCCAGCCTCACAGAAAACGGCCGATAAGCCTTTGTCGCCAGCGCAACGTCTGGCGGCAAGCAGGGCTTGGACAGGATCTCGCCGTTATGACTGACACCCAGACTTCACCCGACACCAGCGCTGAAAAAGACGCACCGCCAGCGGTCGAACTGCCGTGGGCGGACGTTCAGGCCGAGCACCACAAGATGCTTCGCCTGGCGCCACTGCAGACCGACCGCAACACCGGCGGCCGGCCGTTGCGTTTTGTCGAATTCGGTTACGCCGAGCGCAACAGCAAAGAGCGCAGCCTGATGCGCATGGCGATCAAGCTGCCCAACCAGCGCGTGCGCAAAGAGCAGAATCATCTTGATGTGTGGGTCGACCACGCAAGCAAACGTGTGAGCTTCGGTCCCGACAGTGGCTTGCAGATCGAACCACTGAATCGCGGTATCGGCCGCTTCATGGCCGCGCAAGCCATCAATTGGGCTAAGAAGCGCTGGCCGGGATACACCGTTGACGGCATGGACCTGAACAACAAGGACGCACTCAACGAAGACACTCGCTTGCGTCGTGATCACTTTCTACGCGTGCACGGTTTCGATGTGGCTTACGCCGACGCCCAGCATTTGAAAGGCAGCATCAAGGCGGTGCAGGTCGGTGATCTGCTGGGTGACTGGAACAGCGAAAAGCTGCAGATCGTTGAAATTCTTGAAGCCGCACAGATGCTGCAGCAGGCCGAGCAGAATCTGGCTGAGCAGGAAGTGAAGCTGAAAAAGCAGGAAGAGAAAGTCAGCAAGTTCAAGCGCGAAGACGCCGGGCTGCGCTTCACCATTACGTGCCTGGTGGCGTTTGCGGTGTTTCAGGCGGGGTTGTTGATCTGGATTGCTACCCACCGGTAGATCTTTTTGTTTTGATCGTTCCCACGCTCTGCGTGGGAATGCAGCCCGGGACGCTCCGCGTCCCTTCCGAAAGCTGGAACGCGGAGCGTCCCTAGAGGCATTCCCACGCAGAGCGTGGGAACAATCAGCATTTCCCTGTGGGAGCGAGCCTGCTCCGGGCGGCGTTCCGACGAAGCTTTTAACCGGTCAGACGCGTGAGGCAAACAGTGCCTGATGCGCGCGGCACTGCTCGGCTGTCAGCATGAACACGCCATGCCCGCCGCGCTGGAAATCCAGCCAGGCGAAATCGACTTCCGGGTACAACGCCTCGACGTGCACCTGGCTGTTGCCCACCTCGACAATCAGCAAACCTTTCTCGGTCAGGTGATCTGCGGCTTCGGCGAGCATGCGCCGGACCAGATTCAGACCATCATCCCCGCAGGCCAGACCGAGTTCCGGCTCGTGCTGATATTCGTCCGGCATGTCGGCGAAATCTTCCGCGTCGACGTAGGGCGGGTTCGATACGATCAGATCGAAACGCTGCCCCGGCAGGCCCTCGAAGCCATCACCCTGCACCGTGTAGACACGCTCATCGACGCCATGGCGCTCGATGTTCTGATTGGCCACTTCCAACGCCTCGAACGACAGATCCGCGAGCACCACTTCGGCGTTCTGAAATTCGTAGGCGCAGGCGATGCCGATGCAACCGGAGCCGGTGCACAGGTCAAGAATCCGCGCCGGCTCATCACCGATCCACGGTGCGAAGCGGTTTTCGATCAGCTCACCGATCGGTGAACGCGGGATCAGTACGCGCGGGTCGACAATGAACGACATGCCACAGAACCACGCCTCGCCGAGCAGATAGGCGGTGGGAACGCGATCTTCGATGCGGCGCTTGAGCAGGCGCTGCAGGTTGACCAGTTCATCGTCCTCCAGCGCGCAATCGAGATAGCTGTCGGCGATTTCCCAAGGCAGGTGCAAAGCGCCCAGTACCAATTGGCGCGCCTCGTCCCAGGCGTTGTCGGTGCCATGGCCGAAAAACAGATCCTCCCCATGGAAGCGGCTGACGGCCCAACGGATATGGTCGCGCAGGGTACGAAGTCGGGAAGTGATCACGGCATAGAACTCCAAAAAAAACGACTGGCGATTCTAGCAGCCAAAACGCCCGCCGACGACGCAGGAAAAACCGCGCGGCAACGGTAGGAGATTTCTTTTTTTTGCATCAGGCATTGAACGGAACGTGTAACTTGACAAGGCTGCAGGCCAAGAACGACGGCGCCTACGATGGTAGCGATTCACAGAACCGCTCAGCCAGAGGACAATGTCGCAAAAGCCCCACCCCGAGGAGCCCCAGAATGTCCGTTCCAAAAACGATGTTTCAACTCAGCGGTCGCGGTTACGCAGCGGCCACACTGAGCCATGCCACCGTGGTCATCATCGATGCCCAGAAGGAATACCTCAGTGGCCCGCTCGCCCTGAGCGGCATGGACGCGGCCGTCGCGAACATCAAACAAGTGGTTGCCGCAGCCCGTGCCGCCGGTCGGCCGATCGTGCACGTGCGTCATCTCGGCACCGTTGGTGGCCTGTTCGACCCGCAGGGCGAACGTGGCGAATTCATCCCTGGCCTCGAACCGCAAGGTGATGAAACCATTATCGGCAAATTGCTGCCGAGCGCATTCCATGGCACCGAGCTGCTCGAACGCCTGCAAAACCTCGGCTCACTGGACCTGATCGTTTGCGGTTTCATGAGCCACTCCAGCGTCAGCACCACCGTGCGCGCGGCGAAGAACCTCGGTTTCCGCTGCACGCTGGTCGAAGACGCCTGCGCGACCCGCGACCTGCCATTCAAGGGCGGCGTGCTCAGCGCCGAACGCGTGCAGGAAGCGGAAATGGCGATCATGGCCGACAACTTCGCCACGCTGGCCAAGACTCAGGACTTGATCTGATCCTGCCCTTGTGAGCGGCGCATTGGCGCCGCTCATCCGCTATATCCGCTGATTTGCCGCAAATGCCATAGCCTCAGGAACAACCCGGTCAACTCCCGGTCGAAGGGCCGATACCATTGAGGAAGGTCGGAATGAAGTTATCCGATGGATTTGACGCACGCCGTTTGCGGCCCAAAGGCCAAAGCAACTGGCGTTTTCGATTTGGCGCGGCGATCTCGGCCATTCTGGCGACGTTCGGCGTGCTGCTGGCGATGGCCGGCGCCGCCAGCCTGCTCGGCCGCCCGCCGGCGCTGGGTGACCTGAACGCATCACCGCTGGGCTCGGCCATCATGCTCGCCGTCGGTTTGCTGTTTCTGTATTTCGGCGTTGCCCTGTGGCGCCGCTGCCGCCGTCGCGCACGGCAATCGCGGGAACTGAACATGTCCCCGCATCTGATGAAAAAACACGACTGACCTAACGGCCTGGCTTTTTGCCGGGCCGTTTTGTGTCGACTTGGGTAAACTGGCCGCCCTTCGCGGAGGCTGACATGCAAGACGACGATTTTTCTCTGTTCAAAAGTGCGATCCAGGGCGTCAAGCCGATCAAGCACGACCGCGCCGACACCGGCAAACCCAAGGCTGACCGCGCGCAGATCGCCAAGCTGCGTCAGTCCGCCACCGTGCGCAGCGACACCACCATCATTGACGGTCTTTCCGACCAGTTCGTGATCGACGTCGGCCCGGAAGACGAGCTGATGTGGTCCCGCGACGGTGTGCAGGAAAGCCAGATGCGCAAGCTCAAGGTCGGGCAGATCCCCTTCGAAGGCAGCCTCGACCTGCACGGCATGAGCGTGGAAAAGGCCCGGGAAACACTTTGGGCCTTTCTCGCCGAAGCGACCAAATTCGAAATCCGCTGCGTGCGCGTGACTCACGGCAAGGCTGTGCGCCTGGATGGCAAGCGGCCGATGATCAAAAGCCACGTCAACACCTGGTTGCGCCAGCATGCCCAAGTGCTGGGTTTCTGCTCGTGCCAGGCCAGACACGGCGGTGCCGGCGCGGTTTATGTGATGCTCAAACGCACCATGATGGAAGGCCGCAACGAATAATCCCGTCACACCGAACTTGCAGGGTTGTGTCCGCCACCGTACCCTTGCCCTTTGCGAAAATCCCCACAGGTAGTTTCATGTCCCTGGAACAGAATTACACCGCGATGCTCAAGGGTGGGCGCCAAGGTGGTTGAACCAATGGAATCAAGAGCTTAGCTCGCAGAACGACCTGTAATAACCCTCGAAAACGTTGCCAATGGTACGGAAATTGGTACGAGATTCCAGATCAAATCTGGGAGCCCTCGCCTCGACGATTTCTAGTGCGTGCAACGAGGTGATTTTCCATTCCCCATACACCTTAAACTCGAGGGAGATGACTGAGATGGCTGAGGCCAAGGAAGCTCAAGCACGAATTAAAATAAATAGATTATTGGAGCGATCCGGTTGGCGATTTTTTGCTGACTCAAAAGGCAAAGCCAACATTTCACTTGAGCTCAATGTCAAACTGACAAAAGCTGACATAAACGATTTAGGTGAGGATTTTGAATCTTCTGCTAACGGTTTCGTAGATTTCCTTCTCTTAGACGAGCACGGTTATCCGCTCGTTGTGCTTGAAGCCAAATCCGAGGACAAAAACCCACTCATAGGTAAGGAGCAGGCTAGGAAATACGCAAAATCGCTCAACTGTCGCTTCGTCATTTTGTCAAATGGTAACTTGCACTATTTTTGGGATTTGCTGCAAGGTAATCCTCACCTCATCACTAGTTATCCAGCTCCAGATTCTCTCAAAAGCTATCGTAAGTTCGAGCCTGATCAAAACAGATTTATTATTGAAAATATAGGGCACGATTATATAGCTCAAACTCAATTACCGGGATATGAGAAGGAAGCTGGCTGGCTAAATTTGGATGAGCGCCCGGAGTTTATTGAGAAAAATAAACTGCGTTTCCTACGCGATTACCAAAAGAAAGCGCTGAGCTCAATTCAGGACGCGGTTGCTGATGGAAATACGCGATTCCTGTTTGAAATGGCGACTGGAACGGGTAAAACGCTGACCTCAGCTGCAGTGATCAAGCTCTTTTTACGAACCGGAAATGCGCGACGTGTATTGTTCTTGGTTGACCGACTCGAACTAGAAGATCAAGCACACAAGGCATTCACTGCTTATTTGAAAAACGATTACAGCACCGTCATTTATAAGGAACGGCGCGGTGACTGGCGAAAGGCGGAGATCGTTGTAACCACGGTTCAGTCACTATTATTCAATAACAAATATCAGCGTTTATTTTCCCCGACCGATTTCGACCTGGTAATTTCGGACGAAGCACATCGCTCTATCGGCGGCAATGCCCGCGCCGTGTTCGAGTATTTTGTTGGCTACAAGTTAGGGCTTACCGCTACGCCCCGCGACTATCTAAAAAACTTTGATATTGCGAAGCCTACGACGAGAGATCCCAGAGAAAAAGAACGGCGGCTATTGCTCGATACATATCGCACTTTTGGTTGTGAATCTGGTGAGCCTACGTACCGCTACTCGCTACTTAGCGGTGTTAAAGATGGCTTTTTGATTAACCCTTTAGTCGTTGATGCGCGCACCGATATAACTACTCGCCTATTGTCTGAGAAAGGTTACGCAGTCGTAGCGCCGATTGATAGCAGTGGTGAACAGGAACAGAATTTCGTTTCAAAGGACTTTGAAAAGAAATTCTTCTCTGAATCTACCAATCGTATTTTTTGCGAAACATTTGTAAAAAATGGTCTTCGGGACGCTATCAGTGGCGAATTCGGTAAAGGGATTGTCTTTGCCGTAAGCCAGAACCATGCGGCCAAGCTCACGCAAATTCTCAACGAAATAGCACATATACTTTGGCCGGGAAAATATCAGTCCGATTTTGCGGTGCAGGTCACCTCAAATATTCCTGAGGCCCAACAACACACGATCAATTTCGCCCACAACAATTTGTTAGGATCCGGAAATTTTCTTGAGCTTTACAAAACAAGCAAGGCGCGAGTTTGCGTAACAGTCGGCATGATGACAACCGGATATGACTGCCCCGACTTATTAAATTTGGCATTGATGCGCCCTATTTACTCGCCTTCGGATTTTGTACAAATAAAAGGCCGCGGCACTCGAAAACACAATTTTTTTGAGCAGTTATTCGATGAGAAAATGAAGTCGCTGATAGCGTCTTCAGACAAGCCGCGATACAAACTTTTCGATTATTTTGCTAATTGTGAATATTTTGAAGAAAAATTTGATTACGACGAAATTCTAAAATTGCCGATTAACGGAATTTCCGAAGGCGAGCAGGTAGCTGAACCGTCAGCAGTCAACGCCTTATACGATCATCAGGGCGAGGACAGGGTTAATTTGGTAGCTGAGCTACAGATCGGCCCTAACGGAATGAAAATCGACCGGATGTTTTTCGAGAGATTTGAAAATCAGGTTAAGGCAGATTTAACACTACAGAAAAAAGTTAAATGCGAGCAATGGCAGCAGGCGATCGATTACGTTGTAACACAGTTATTCGAGAAGCCTAATGATTACTTTAATTTAGAAAAATTGCGACTCGCTGCTGGCGTGGATCGGCGTCTGACTCTAAAAGAAATTCTTCAGAAAATATTCGGAATAATACCTTATTTCAAATCTAGAGATGAACTATTAGAAGACGAATATCAAGAGTTCCTTCTTGCCAATCAAGGCCGAATCACTGAAGAACAGGGAGCAGCCATCGTCGCGATGAAATATTTTTTCAAAGCCTACGCAACTGATGCAAAATTGCGCGCAATCATCGAAGAAAAGCATTACACGAGCCTGAACGTTTATCCAGCATTTGGTATTACTGACTTCAAGGCCGTGCCTAGCGAGTGGCGTGACCGTATACCCGAATATGTCAAAGACTACGTACCTCTCAACCAATTTATGTAACACATTTAGAGACCGTTTCTAATGCTGGACGCCACTACTAAACGACGCATTGATGCATGCCGTGACATCCTGGTTGGTAAAGTTCCTGACCCCAAATCTCAAGTAGAACAGATTACCATCGCTCTGATCTACAAATTCATGGACGACATGGATGCAGAAGCTGAGGAGCTAGGTGGAAAGCGTAGTTTTTTCGTCAATGGCTTCGAGAAATATAGCTGGACCAAACTACTCGCGCCCAACATGGGCGGCCAAGACACGCTAAATTTATACTCTGAAGCAATAGGAAAGATGACCGAGAACACGCATCTTCCTACTCTGTTCCGTGATATTTTCAAGAATGCCTATTTACCGTACAGAGATCCAGAAACGCTACGCAGTTTTCTAAAAGAAATCGACGTATTCGACTACGATCACTCTGAAAAGCTAGGTGATGCCTTCGAATATCTGCTCTCTGTGCTCGGCAGCCAAGGAGATGCAGGGCAGTTTCGTACCCCACGGCATATTATCGACTTTATTGTCGAAGTTATTAAACCGCTTAAGCATGATCGTATTATCGACCCAGCGTGCGGGACCGCTGGATTTCTTATCTCCGCATGGAAACATATACTCGAAACCAACCAAAAAGACCGCCCAGGTGACTTGCTTACCCCGGATGAGCGCAACAAGCTTTCTACGAATATACGCGGGTATGACATCTCCCCCGACATGGTACGGTTATCACTAGTCAATCTTTATCTCCACGGTTTTCCAAATCCACAGATAGACGAGTACGATACTTTAACAAGCGAAGAACGCTGGAACGAATATGCGGATGTCATACTAGCCAACCCACCATTTATGTCTCCAAAGGGTGGAATCAAACCCCATAAGCGCTTTACTATTCAGGCCACTCGATCCGAAGTATTGTTTGTTGACTACATTGCTGAGCACTTATCCCCAAATGGACGCGCTGGTATAATCGTACCAGAGGGAATCATATTCCAGAGCGGAACTGCTTATAAAAATCTGCGGGAAATGCTGGTAAAGAAATCTTTGGTTGCTGTTATTTCATTGCCCGCCGGAGTTTTTAACCCTTATAGTGGTGTTAAAACATCAATTCTCATCCTCGACAAACGCCTTGCAAAAAAAGCAACGAAAGTAGTTTTTGTCAAAATTGAGAATGATGGCTTTAGCTTAAACGCTCAACGGCGGGCTAGCAAAAAGAATGATTTACCAGAGGCTCAACGCGCACTCGATCTTTTTTTCTCCGATCCGGACAACTTTGAGGCAACTGAGTTAACGCATGCTGTGGACCGAACTATTTTATTAGCCAACGCCGATTGCAGCTTCACTGGCGAACGGTATAAAGAAATCGTTGCAATCGCAAGTTCATTCCCCGCGATTGCTATTGGTGACGTAGTAAAAACCATTACCCCGCCTGCCAAGCTACAAAAGCAAGATTGGTCGTCTACAGGACGTCACCCAATTATTGATCAGTCTCAGGATGATATAGCTGGGTGGACAGACGACGAGCGGTTCTTAGTACATTCTCAAAAAAATCTTGTGGTTTTCGGTGATCACACATGTGCGGTGAAACTGGTCTCGCCTCCATTCGCGCAAGGTGCTGATGGCATCAAAATTATTGAAACATCGGACAACCTGCTTCCAGAGTTCTTATATCACTTCCTCAAAGTATACCCACTCGAGGTCGATGGTTATAAGCGGCATTTTGGTGATCTTAAAAGGAAGATAATTCCTTTACCCCCTATTAGTATCCAGCAAGAAATTTTAGCCGAAATAAACGAGTACAAAGTCATAGTCGATGGTGCGCGCCGGGTTGTAGATAATTATCAGCCTCGTATTGACGTGAAAGCTGACTGGCCGATAGAGCAACTAAGCAATGTTACTTTTTTCCAAGAAGGGCCAGGAATACTAGCAAAAGATTTCCACGAATCAGGTGTTCCGCTCATTCGATTGGCTGGCTTGGGCGGGGAGAAAGTATCGCTTACAGGATGCAATTTTCTAGATCCCAAACTTGTAGAAAAAAAATGGTCTCACTTTAAACTGGAAATAGGGGACATTCTCATTCTAACCAGCGCTTCTTTCGGCAGACCAACTGTCGTCGACGAGGCAGCCGAGGGCGCAATTGCTTATACAGGAATCATCCGTTTCAAATCGACAACTCCACGGTTGGAGACGTCGTTTCTTAAGCTATTTCTAGCCTCGCCAAATTTTCTGCAGCAGGCTGCCTCTTTTGCATCCGGCGCGGTTATCAAACATTTTGGCCCAACTCATCTTAAGCAAATGACTATAGTTCTGCCTCCAGTCGACGCCCAGAAACAGATTGTCGCCGAAGTTGAAGCCGAGCAAAACTTAGTTCGCGCCAATGCTGAATTGATTAGCCGCTTCGAGAAAAAGATTAAATTAGCAGTCGACAGAGTTTGGGGTAGCTAATGCGATTTGATGAGTTTGATCAATACTCCGAAGACATGCTTATGGCACAACATGATATTTCAAATATCATCACTCACGAGCTTATGAAGGGTGAGATAAGAGAGGACTTTCTTCTCGAAACCCTTCGAGCGTGTTCCGATCCTGCGCCTGTAATTGTGAAAGGCACCGTCTCCGATGGCACCACTGATGCCGGACAGCTGGATTTAATTCTTTTGAAGCCTTACTCCCATCCAAGGAAGCTAGGCACCCAGTGCTTCGTCGAAAAACGAGATGCTCTGTGCATTATTGAAGTCAAAGGAAATTGTACCGGCAAAGATTTGCGCCTAGCAGAAAAAAAAGCTCAGGTAATTCAGCAGCTCAATGGAGCTAATAAGCCTCTGTATGGTGTGGTTTGCTACCGCGCTATGCTCGAAGAAAAAACGATATTAAACCGATTTGGATTTCAGTACGACCGTGAAACATTCACGTATTTCGACAACTCTTTGATTCCTCACGAGCAAGAAGCAGATTGGCAGACAATCCATTATCCTAATCTAGACTTCTTCGTTTGCTTTGAGGATGAAAAAAAAACATTCCTGCGCAAATACAACTCAGCGCCTGGCATATACCGCTTTCACCGGAGCGTTGAATACCCTCTAATAAAAAACCTGTTCAGTATGATTAGGAGCCTATGGGAGCAATCAAATAAAACGTCCACCTGATGGATTTTATTGTTTTATACTAGCTCAAGCCAAAATTGCCAAACATTAGATTAATCGTCGATTACTGATAGATAGTTATAGTCGTCAATGGTAATTCGATATGTCGACCGCTAATATAAAACTGCTCATTTATCTCAAGGATGAAGACTGTGTCAAAACATCAAGATTACAAGATTGCTACAGCAGATGCTCTGACATTGCTGCTGCACAACCAGCATGCACTAGGTGCGTCGATTGAAGAGATCACCCACTGGATATCCGAATCTGGCGCTGGCAATGTTGCCGATAACGCCGTTGCAGCTTTGGAAACGCTCGACCGGAATGCACAAGCGATCACTGGGGCGATCATGCGATTGAGAAATTTATAAGCGGCCTAACGATGGTCACAACGCCGTTTATGTTCAATCGGCCTCCACACCTGGGTCAGTCGTGGGGCCCTTTTTTTAGGCCATGCGGCAACCGGCCCCGCACAGGCTGGTCTACCATTCACAGACCCTCTGGTTTTCCCTCGACGTCTAATGACTCGCTTAGGAACCCGACTCATGTCTCACGTCTTTGAAGGCTTGGCCACCGTTGCCGTAATTGCGCGGTACGCCGGGCAGCCACCGGCAGAGCTGACGACTCTCGAATGTCCAGTCCGTTTGAAAACGGGCGGCCCGGATCTTACCCGCGTGGAGCTGGCGCGCTACTTGGAAGGCCCCAAGGACGCCAACATGCTGCGGGTGATCCTGCCCGACGGCCAGTTGGTGCAAGGTCCGATCGTAGATGGCTGCAATGCCCCCCTGGGCGGATGGTTGCTGATCGATGTCAAACCCGGCGATCTGGAGTTTGCGCCGCCGGTGGCCGTCGCCGATTCGCAAGAGGACAGCCCGGAGAAAGCATTGGCCGCGCTAGACCTGCCGCATCCGGTGGAGAGAGAAGCCCTGAGACTGCTGCGCCAAGTTGCCCAAGCGCACACGGCGGACGATCTGGTTCGCGCCAGTGACCGCGCCGAGGGTTTTGTCTTGGGCCTAGAAACGGTCAAAGTGCTGAACGAGGCGAGTATTCAAGGCCTGCACAACGCCTTCACCGCAGCGGTCACGGCGCGGCGTCAGGAGCACGAACAGTGATCGGCGAAGGCATTCACGAAGAGGTGTTGCGCGCCCTGGTTGAACAACACGCCGTGCGCGACTGCCTGGTGGCCAGGGTCGATGGCGGCTCCGACTGGGGCCTGTCGATCCGCCTGGGCGGCAGCGGCGCACGATGGGTGCCGGTGCGCTCGCGGCGTGAGCGGCTGCGCACCTGGGCCAGCTTGACGGCGGTGGGCCGTTTCGCCGACAGCATCGGTCTCAAGGGTTTCACCGTGGAGTTATGAGCGGTTTTTGGCTGTGTGAATCGGCCAATCGGTGGCGTGGTGCCAAGTCGGACACCGAGAGCCACAGGCATTAGAACTTCGTCTGTCGACCGCAGACTGACTGCGGCCTTGCTCATCAAGAACACGCGTATGTGTACTACCGATGGCGTGAGTGATCGTCAGACAATTTCTCTGAATTTTCTTCAGCGCGCAAAATCACTTATTCATGAGCAATAGGAGGTCTCATGAAGCAAGCGGATTTGTACGTCATCGATTATCAACTCCACGGCGAGCCGAAGAGCTTCGTCATCAGAACGAAGCTGATGAACAACGCCGAGGCTTGGCAGTGGGCAAGCTGTGACGCCGGCCTTACGCCCATACCCAAGCCGGGCCGTCCTCCACTGAAGCGCTTTTCCAAACCGATGGCTGAACGTTTCGGCGTGACCGACGTGAAATGGCGGGAGTCGGTCTCAGTGGTTTGGGAGGAAGACCACGCATAACAGTCGATACCGAAACTTTACTCGGCAGTGGGGTTGTCCCCGCTTGCCGCTCGGCCGTCGAGCACAGGCATCGGGTCGATTTGAATACCCGTTAGGATGGAAACCCACGCTGCATAGGCTTGCTTCTGACGGGCGACCGCCCCTTCCCACCGACTGCCACTGACTTCGTGTGAGACGACCAGCATCATTAGGTGATTAGTGGTTGCGTCAAGGTCGAGCAACAGGTGGTGGGCATTGAAACGAAAATCATCAGTCGAGGGCATGAGGTCATACTTCGTGGCGTGAGTGGGCAAAGCGCATCCCTGCTACCCGTATGACATCATTATGACAGCACCCAAAGGGCATAGTCGTTCGGTCAGACGATCGGCTATCAGGGTAGTTGACTATCAATCCAGCATTCAGCGGCCGCCATCGCCTCAGCCAGTGCACTGGGATAATCCGGCCATGGGCCTGGCAGTTCCGCAACCGTATCAGCGAGCCCGTGCACCCTGCTCTCTGCCAGCACGTGTGCCGCCGTGGGCGATGGATCGTTGGGCCTGTCCCAATCAAACTTCAAGACCAGCCTATGACCGCGATATTCGTGAACGATGGGAACGTCTAAGCCGTGAGACATGTATCGAACCTACCGCCGCGAATGAATGCCTTCGAGTTTTAACGCAATTGAGCCTGCAGCACTATCGTGGCGCTTCGCTATCGGAGTGGACTGCGCAACCCCGCTCCGGACGGAGTAAGTAAGTCCGAGATTCCTCAAAACAAGCCGCCCAACGATTCTGGCGCCCAGTTCATGATCACCAGCTCACCGCTCACCTCGGCTTTGCCTTGCCGCTGGTTGGATGTGGTGTAGCGGATGTCCAGTGTCTCGAAGTGGAAGCCTTCGAACACACGGCGGATGTCCGGATGGTCATTGATGCTGACCATCACCTTGCCTTTGCAGCGGCGCATGAAGTCGGCCATCCGCTCGTAGTTCTCGAACGGAAAGTCCACCCCATAACCCGCGGTCTGCCAGTAAGGCGGATCCATGTAGTGGAAGGTGTGAGCGCGGTCATAGCGTTCTGCGCATTCAAGCCAGGGGAGGTTTTCGACGTAGGTGCCGGACAAGCGCTGCCACGCAGCCGAGAGGTTTTCCTCGATGCGCAGCAGGTTGATGGCCGGGGCAGTGGTCGCCGTGCCGAATGTTTGACCCGAGACCTTGCCAGCAAAGGCATGGTGCTGCAGGTAAAAGAATCGGGCGGCGCGCTGGATGTCGGTAAGGGTTTCAGGGCGGGTCATTTTCTGCCATTCGAACACCTGTCGCGAACTGAGCGCCCATTTGAACTGGCGCACGAATTCTTCCAGGTGGTTCTGCACGACGCGGTAAAGCGTGACCAAGTCGCCGTTGATGTCGTTGAGGACTTCGACCGGCGATGGCTGGGGCTTCATGACGTAGAGCGCGGCACCGCCGGCAAAGACTTCCACGTAGCATTCGTGTGGCGGAAAAAGCGGAATGAGGCGGTCGGCCAGGCGGCGTTTGCCGCCCATCCAAGGGATGATGGGTGTAGACATTGAGAGCAAGACCTTTACTGTATGGATAAACAGGTGCTAGGCTCGCCGCGCTTTGTGCACGGAGCAAGAGCCTTGGCTGGACTTGCAGGGATCATCTGCAGGGACGGCGGTCGATCCGGATGTTGACGCATCTGGACCGGCCGCTCTTTTTCACTTCGGTGTTGAGACTTCTTTGGCGTATGCCTGACAGGCCGCGAGGGCAATCAGCCCCCGGTCGCCGTCATTGGTGACGCCGATAATTCGTTGAGCATGCGCTGGGTCAAGTTCGGCTCTTTTGGGGCCATGAACCATGCCGCCGGTGGCGGTGGTGGCTGACAGCGATCCGTTGCCGGCGCCGGTGGTGGCGTCGAGTAGGACTGACAGGCGCAGATCAGCAGTGGCAAGACGGTCGCGCAAGCGACCTTGATCACGTTGGGCATCACTCAAGGCTCGGTAATGGGTTTGTTCACTGGTTGCCAGGCGCTGCTCGAGCGCGAGGCGTTTGTCCTGTTCGGCACGCTGCTGCGCAACCGTGGCCAAGGCCAACTGGTTGAGCGTTTCGGTGTGGAGTCGGGCCTGCTCTGCGAGCTGTTTGCCGAAGCGCCAATCCTGGACTTGCCAAGTAATGGCCGTGGAACCACCGACTAAGACGACCAGCAGCACTCCTTTTGCCAGCAGCCGATACGGCGCCGGGATCAGTTCGCCGAGATGCATAGCACCGCCCTCGCCCGCCCCCACAACTCCAGCCGATCCTGCAGGCCATTGAGGCCACCGTTGATCCTGCGGGTGATTGTGTTGAATTCATTTTGATCGGCCAGCGCGTTCAGCCCATTCACTGACCAGAACCACGCGGCCGACTCGGCAGCCCACTGCGGCAGCTCCAGCAGTTCAGGCGTGCGCAGCAATCGCTCGTCACCGAACAGCGCCAAGCTGCAGCGCCGGTAGTTGTCGTGGCCAGTGACCTGGATCAGGCCGCGACCGCGATAGCGCTGGCCATCACCATCCGCTGCCGGCGTGTTGCCCAGTTTCGCAGCCAGGTTGCCGGTGTCGTATTTGCTCAGGTACTGGTCGCCGCCCAGCTCCCGGACGTACTGCAGCTGACCCGACTCGTGACCGACTTGCGCCAGAAACGCGGCTTGGCGTTTCGGCGTGTTGATCTGCCGGTGGGCCATGGCTGCGTTGAGCGCGGATACAAAAACGCCCGCTTGGCGGCGGGCGTTGGGCATGATGCTTTGCAGCTGCTGTTCAGTGATGGACATACAAACTCCAGACGTAAAAAAACCGCACTCAGGCGGCGATGGGATGCGGCTATTGCTTCTCGATGTTCACTACCTTGAGGGGTGGTTTCGGCCCTTTCTTTTTCTTGCCCTTGGATTTACCGGCTTTGCCGGCATTGCATTCGACCGTGGTGGACCAGCCGGACTGGGTGAATACCTGCTCAACCGAATCCGCCAGGTATTCACCATCAAGCCCGACCTTGAAACCCTGAGCAATGATCGGACGCTCGGCGAAGATGTCGGTGCGGCCGGGCATTTCAAGCCGCACATCGGCGGTCGAGCGGTTGAACGCCGACAGACGTGCCTTGGCCGCCGCTTCAGCAGCGCCCTTGTCTGGGTAGATATGGCGGTCGGTATGCACTGCCGGCAATCCGTCTGGCGCGCCATCGTTGTCGATGGTAACCACCGCCAGCTTGCCGTTCTTTTTGTCCTGATGCTTGGTGGCCACCGCCTTGTGCGAATTGCGATCGCCGAGACTGAATTGCCAGCGGCTGAGGTCGCGTCGAGTCAGGGTAATGGCGCCGAACGTCTTCCCGCTGGCCGTCTGGCCACCTTGGCGCGGCATCACCAACAGCTTGCCATCCGCCACCTTGGCCGTGCAGTCGTATTGCTTGGCCAGACGGGTGATGAAATTAAAATCGGACTCGTTGAGCTGGTCGACCCGGGCGACCTTGGTCGACACCGGACACACCGGCGTCCAGCCATTGCGCGCGGCCACGTCGGCCACGATCTTCGACAACGGCACGCCTTCCCAGCTTCCGCTACGGATGGTTTTGCCACTGCCACGCACGTCGCTGGCCTTACCCTTGATCACGATCGTGTCCGGCGGGCCTGACACCTCGACCGTGTCGACGGTGTAACTGCCCATACGCGTCAAGGACGTTTCGGCATAGCCCAGGTAGATCTCGATTGAGCTGCCACGCCGTGGCAATTGCACTTGCCCATCACGGTCGTCGATACGCAACTCAAACTCGTCGGACTCCATGCCCGGCTTGTCAGAGGTACGCAGCAACAACAGCCGATCATTGATCTTGGCCGTGACGTCGGCCCCATCGGCGACGATTCGAAACATCGGTGTCATGGATTTTTTCCATTAAAAAACCCACACAAGGCGGGTCAGAAACACAACGTGTTGTTACGCCTAGGCCGTCTGTGCAGCGGCGCGAGCAGCCTGGGTCAATCCCACAAGCTGACGCCCTCACTGGTCGGGCTCGGCAGATCCGGCAGGACGATAATCACGCCAGACCGGAATGGCTGAGGCTCATCGGCCAGCCCCTGATTCGCATCAAGCACGGCCTCGACGCTGCCATTGAGATGGCCGTAAACGTTGTTGCAAATCACATCGAGCATGTCGCCATCAGACGTCCTGCATATCGTCGCCATAGCGCTCAAACTCCAAAGTAAAACCCTGTTTGCGGGCAATCCCGCCGTGCAGCAGTGCGGACTGTTCCTCGTTGATGTTTTTCAGGCACCACGTCCCGATCACCTCGCCATAGCCCGTGGTCAGGGTCAGCGGCTGCAGCCTGGCCCCGATGGAACGCAGCGTATCGAGCTGCTTTAAACCGCCTTTGAAGCCCGGATAGATGGTGCCCTTGAGCGTCAACTTTTCATCGCCCATACCGATGGCCTGCTTCGCCGGCCGGCGCGTCAGCCGCTCCTGCGAAGCCCAGCGGAATTCGGTCGAACGGCTCAGCTCGTCGAAGGCTGCCGTGTCCAGATTGAAGTAATAAGGCTCAATCTTCGGATCGCGTGGCTGAATGATCATCAGATGCGGGAACGGCTTCACCGCCTCCGGCGCCGGCGTGGCCTCCACGGCAAAGGAACTGGTGGGCACGATATTGGCCAGCGACGGACTGACCTTGCCGGCAACGTTGTTGATCGCCGTGGCCGCCTTGCCCGCCTGCTCCTTCAATGTGCCCAGCCGCTCCTGCACTTCGGCCGCCGCTCGGGTGGCGCGGCCGTACACCGCCGCCACCTGACCGACCTTGGCCTGAGCCGCGTCGACGCCGCGCATCACCCGCTGAAGCTTGGCGCCGATGGCCGGCCCGACGAACGGGATGTTTTCCAGCTCGGACGCGGCGCCGGTCAGTTCGCGGATCGCGCCATTGACCGGGGACAGCATGCCCTCCGCGCCACGCCGCCCGGTTTCCGCTGCATCCACCAGATACTTCAGACTTGATTGCATCTGCTCCATGTAAGCCATGAAACCTCCTTACAGGTGGGGTTCGTCGTACAGCTTGGCGGCGTTACTCTTCGCCGCGTCCGCCATCATTCGCTGCATGTGCGGCATCAGGTCCTGCGCCAAGGCCTGCGGATCCTTGACGTCGCCCTGCACGGTCACCGGCATGCTCAGTGAATACTGAAACTGCTGATCCACCTTCGCAGGCACCGGCTTTTCCGCCTCCTTGGGCTGGATAGCCAGCGCCGCCGACTTGAGCGGCGCCGTCACCGCCATCGAGCGCGCGACATCCCCCAACACCGGGCCTTGCTGCGCCGCTGACGCCATCATGAGCGGCGTGGTCGGCACCGGCGCCTTTGCCGTTTGCTCGGGCTTTTCATCCTCACCGCCGAACAGCGACTTACCCAACGACCCGCCCAGCGCCGCACCGCCCTGACTGCCAAGGTAAGCACCGATCAAGCCGCCGATGGCCGTGCCGATAATGGGCACCACCGAACCAATGGCGGCACCAGCTGCTGCACCGGCCATGGTGCCGGCCAGGTTGCCAGCGGCCGCACCGTAGCCCTCGGCTTTTTCATCCTTGGTTTTAGCGTTTTGAAAGGTTTCAAAAGCCATCGCGCCGGACTCCAGCAGCGTGCCGCCAGGAATTACCTTTGCCGCCTTGCCGACTTTACCAATGGCTCCTGCGACGACGCCGAGCTTGGACAATGCCCCACTTTGAACGGAAGGGACTGATGGCGATGGGATCGAAACAGGTGGCCGTGAAACCGGAACAGGTGGACGAGGCACAGACGGACGAGGAGCTCTCGAACTCGGCAATGACCGGCGCCGAGCGCTGCCCCTTGACCCACGCCCACGTCGGCGCGATTCGCCCGACGCATCCACACCGCCGCCCATAGCGCCGGCATTGACGACGAAAACCTTCTGTACGCCGTCGTGACCTGCATCATTTGCAGCACCAAGGCCACCGCCTGTTGCCGCATCCTTGACCCGCGAAACAACATCCAGGCCAGTCGCTACCAGATCAAGCTCTCCGGGGTTTTTATTTGGGGCTTCGTTCCCATTCCTGCCACCGCGCGACCCACGCGCAAGATTTAGCACCCCCTTGCTGATCTTGATCGTGCTGAAGATACCTTTTAAAGCGATCAGCCCCGCCCCGACCGTGGCGATACCGGCAACTACCCCGGGTGCGCTATCAGTCAGCGACGTAATGCCTTTAGTTACCTTGGTCAACGACTCGGCCACGGTGTCCGTCACCGGGCGCAGCGCATCGCCGATGCTGCGCATGGCGTCATCCATCGACTGGGCCATTTCCGCCCATTTCTGCGATGACGACTCGCGCCGTTCGGCGAGGTTCTTGTCAAGGATCCCGGTGGCGTCACGCGAATCGTTTTTGAGCTGGCTGTACAGCGCCTTGTTCTGCATGTAGGCCGACAGTGCGGCCTTGACTTGCATGTCGGCGAACAGGTCACCGGTGCGCAAGGATTCTTCCAGCGAGGCCATCATGGCCTTGGCCTTTTCAGGATCGGCTTGCTCGCTGATTTTTGCCGTGGCCTCGGCCATTTTCGCCGCACGCGCCGGATCGGTCGCCTGAATGTATTTCTGAGCCAGCGCCATACTGGTTTCGAGCGTCGACATGCCGTTTTGCAAACCGGTCTGCATCGATCCCTTGTAATCAATCCCGGCTTTTTCGTAAGCCTTGACCGTATCGGTCGAACCGATTTTGCCCATCCAGTTTTTCAGGTTGTTGGCCGCTTCGTCCGAACTGCCGGCCTGCTTCATCTGCACCTGCAACATGGCGCCCAATTGCGTCACCGCATCCAAGCCGGTGATGCCGTTGCTGGCCATGTTGGCCAGCAGCTCGGGAAACCACTTGGCCATGTCGGCCGCTTCAAAGCTGCCCGCCTGCCCTTGGTAAGCGATCGCCTCCAGCGCCTGCTGCATCTGCTTGGGATCGGTGATCTTGGCGTTCTGCCCCAGAGCGTTGATCATCTTCGCCGTGTCGACGCCGCTGGATCCCTGCCCCACGACAAACTTGGCTGCGACAGGCGCGTATTCCAGCGCCTTGCTCAGGTCCATACCGGCACCAACCAACTGATTGACCACGTCGGCTACATCGTTGCGCGCCATGCCGGTGTCGCGTGAGGTGTCGATGATCTTGCGCGACATCTCCTGCTCTTGCGGCTTGTTGGCAATGCCGGCCTTGATCGCGATATCCCGCACAATCGCGCCAAAATCAGCGCTGACCTTGGTCGGTACCGCCATGGCGCCGACACCGATCACCGCCGCACCGACGGTGCCCTTCATGCCCTTTACACCAGAATCAATCTGCTGATGCCCTTTGGCTTTCAGCTCGGCTTTGTTGGCCATCTGCCCCATCGAGCGATAGGCTTTTTCCAGCCGGCCGACCTCGACCCCCTGCTTTTTCAAGCTGTCGAGGTTCGAGTTCAGACGGTTGAGCAATTTGGACGCGCCGGCAGCGCCGGTTTCGTGAGCCTTTTTCCATTCTTCGCGCAGGCGGATGGTGTCGCCAATCGTGCGCTGCAGCACGCGCGCTTTGTTGCCTTCTGCCTCGAGGCGCTTGATGCGCCCGGTCACATCCTTGAACGCGGTGCCGACCGTGGAACTGACGGCACCGCCGATCACCAGCCCGAGGGCGATTTTGTTTGCCATGTCATGGACCTCATGTGCCCAGCACTACCGGTGGCGGCTCAATCCGTGAGCCACCACACCATATCCGCGAACGGCATCGACTGGATCTCGGCGGCGGAAAATCCTGTTTCCGCCGCCAGACGTTTCGCCGCCGACTTGATCACGCAGGGGTTAAAGCCCGTCGTCATTGTCCATGCGAAAATAGCCGGCCTGTAAGCGGTTAAAATCCACCAGCTTCAGCCCCTCCAGATCCGCGACAGGCGCACCGGACAACGCAGCAAACAACACCAGCTCGCGCTGCTCATCATCGCCACCCACCTCACGGTTGGCCGCTCGCACGTCGCCCACGGTCGGTGAGCGCAAGACCAACTTGTCGACGGTCACGCCGTTGATTTCGCTCGGGCACGACAGCGTTACCAGCACCTGATCGGTGGTCAGCGACAGCCATGCCGGCATCGAGTCCGAATAATCGGTTTTCGGTACCAGGTGCGAATACGCCGTTTGCACGCGGCGATAATCCGTCAGCTTGAGGCCTTCCAGATCCTTCAGTCCGACTTCGGCGAGACCGGCGAACAGCATCAGTTCGCGCTGTTCATCATCGCCGTTGGCAGCACGATCAGCCGCGCGCACTTCACGCACGGTCGGGTTACGCAGGTTCAGCGTCTCGACGTCGATGCTGTTGGCTTGGCTTGGGCGGGTCAGCGTTACGACGGCACCGACTGCACTGAGCGACAGCCAGGCCGGCAGGTTTTTAGCGATTGCTTGAGTCATCTGAATATATCCTTACAGGCCGAGCGCGTTGCGCACTTCGAGGAGTTGGTCTTTGCCGTCGATCACCTGAATGCCGGCGACCATGTCGATCTCGTACATCAGGCGCCCGTCGATTTCGAGCTTGTAGTACGTGACCGCAACGGCGTGTTTGATCTCGGCCGCATCACCGGCTTTCCAGTCACCGAGATCGACCTCTTTGAGCCGGCCGCGCAGGGTGGCAACGACTGCTGTTACCGCGCCCTTTTGGCCCTTGAAGGCACCACGGAACGTGGCGTTGAACGCCGTGCCGTCAGCCAGACCGAAGTATTTGAGCGACTCGCGGCGCACGCCCTTGGTGACAAATGAGGCTTCCATTTTTTCCAGTCCCTGATCCATCTCGATGGGACCGGCCATGCCGCCTCCACGATATTCGTCGGTCTTGGTGGTCAGCTTGGGCAGCGTCAGGCTCGGCACGTCGCCGGAGAAGTTCACGCCGTCGACGAACAGGTTGGTGTTGAACAAAGTCTGAGGAATCATTTGCTACGCCCCCTTAGGCTGCTTCAAGCACTTCAGTCATCCACTGATCGGTGACTTCAAAAAGGAAATTCGGGTTCTCTGCCGGCGGCACGTCGGTGAAACGGATGCGCCAATACACCTTGCCCTGGGCGATCTGGCTGGCCGTGTTCAGTTCGGTGTCGGGGAACACTTCAAAGTTGATGATTGCGCCCTCGGCTTTCAGGTCGCGCATGAATGCATCCAGACCGTTGGTGACATCGGTCACGTAGGTCTTGGTGATCGAGCGGTCAACCGCCCATTTGTGCCCGGCCTGCACCGCGTCCATGAGGATGAACAGCGTGCGAACGCGGGTCACGAACGCCCACTTCGGATCGCTCGACAGCGTCCGGTTGCCCCACAGACGGTAACCGTCATCGCGAATGATCGTGGTGATATTGGCGTTATTGAGCAGGTTCGCCCGGCAGGTTTCGTCGCCGTCCAGGTACTCGACCGCGCGGCCGGTGCCGGTGATGCCGGTCAACTCTTTGTTCGACGGCGAGGCCCAGAACCCGTATTCAGCATCCGTCCAGGCGAACAGGCCCGCCGCCCAAGCTGAACCCGGCGCGTCGACGGTCTTGCTGGTGATGGTGTCCCAATACTTGACGCCCGGGTCGACCATGAACAGGTTGCGACTGCCGAAGTTATCGGCGTAGGCCATGGCGGCCTCGTCGGTGGTGCCAGGGCCGTCGATGATGCCGATTGCCCGCAGTTTCTGCGCCAAGCTATCGAGCGCTGTGGCGACCGCCTGAGTCGCGGTATGACCCGGTGCAATCAACAATCGCGGCTGCGCATTGAACAGGCTTTTACCGTCGAGCAGCGCCTGCAAACCGGTGCGCTGACCCGAGGCCAGAACGCCGCCGATGATCGCTGAGGTCTGCAGGGCGGCATCTTCCAGCTTGGGCACACCAATGGCGACGATCACCGCCTTGGCTTTGACGTAAATCGCCTGACAGGCCTTGGTGATCGCCGAATCAGCGCCGAAGGCGGCGATGGCTTCGCGCTCGGTGGTGATCAACATCAGCTCGCCTGCCTTGGCCGTACCACCGCCCAGAACGCCAGGGGTGAAGGTGTCGCACAGACCAATGATCGAGGACGACGGCAGCGAGATGGTACGCGCGCCAGTGTCGACCGACGTGGTCGTGACGCCGTGAAAAAAAGTCATAAGGCTCGTTCTCCAGAAACGAAAAAGCCCCGCATGTGCGAGGCTGTGAGGGTGTTCGTGTTACGCGTAACGGAAAAGAAAACGCCCCGTCAGTGCGGGGCGTCTATTGCAGCTCTGCCGGATCAGGCGGCAAGGAATCCGGCCAACCTTGCGACAGCATTTCGTCGTGATACTCGCCGGCCTCGATCGCGCGCAACAGCGCAAACTCGCGGTCAAAGCAGGCTTGAACGTGCGCCCGCACGGACTTGGCAATCGTGATGATTTGCGCCGCGCCGATTTCGACAAAACCGTCTGCTGTCTTGAAGTTGCAGCGGTAGTCAGGATCGAGGACGGCGGACAATCCCGTACTGGCGATCAGCGCCTGGCTGTCGCGAGTTGTCTCGATGGCCAGCCCCTCGACCACGACGCCCGTACTCTCTCGGCGGAAGCGTTCGGCGGCAACCACTTCGGCGAGCGGCAGGGGGGCGACCGCCAAACCCGGCGCCGAGAACTGCCAAGCGCCGTCGACCTCTACCGCCTTCCAACCCGCCGCCGGCATCGGCTCGATGCCGTCAACACACACCCACACCATGGAAGGGTGATACAGCGCCGTGATATCGCCGTCAGTCTCGATCAGCTCAAACACCTGCTCGCCGTAGACCCGCGCATAAATACTCATGCCCACTCCTCAACATCGATCCAACCATCAGCACCGTGACCGCCGCGCAAATGCGCAGGGTATGAAGGAAGCGCAACGGCACCGCCGCCACCCGACCCTGGGTTGACCGCATCAGCACCCTGCGAACTGGTTGAGATTGAATTACCCCCCGGCCCCATTTCACTCGGGCCGCCCTCGCCAGATACGACAAAGTCAGTTTTTGGCCCAATGACGCCACCACCACCCTTGCCCTGGCCATTTTTCACAGTCGCGCCGACTGCCGGTTGTGAATTCGGGGTCTGGCCGAGGTACAGCGGCGGCGCCACGTTCGCCGACAACCCACCACCGATACCGCCCGGCGCGGTGACATGTGATCCGAACGAAGTGGCCCCGCCGTTGTTACCCGGACCAACCAGCACACCGGTGCCGCCCTTGCCGATCGTGGCCATCACACCGTCGAAACCGCTGGTGATCCACGTATCAAATGGCGCCCCCGCACCGCCGCCGCAGCCGGCGGAAACCTGCCCCGCCGCGGTTGATGCTGCACCACCGCCAGCAGCGCCTGCCCCCTGCCCCTTCACTCGGATTTTAATGGTTCCAGGCGTCGACCAGTAAATCTGAGTCGCCCGAATTCGACGCAGGCCGAGAAAACGCCCGGTCGCCTTGCGCACTTCATCGGCCAAAACACCGACGTCAATCACGCCTTGGTTAACCGGCGCACTCCAAGCCTTAATACACCACATCACCGCGACGTTACGCGGACGGGTTACGCCACCGGCAGACGGGAACGGGCTATAACTCACATTCGCCGAGGTGAAAGTGATCCCGACGCCCGGATAATCCGATTCGCGATATAAGTCCGCCTGCGCCTCGACTGGAGAACCTCGCACAACGTCGACCGATTGCCCGCCCGTATAGTTACTGTCGAACACGGCAAGCGTACCGAGCTGGGCGCTGCCAATCGCTCGTCCCGTATCAATTCCCCGGCCATGATCCCAGCCGCGCAGAAATTCAGCGCGCAGATCCGGCAAGCGGAAATTGCCGGCGCCCTCGTTACCCTTGTTGAAGGCCGTCCCGAGGAAGGCCGACAGATCCGGGTAAGCGGTGACACTCTTGACGCTGCCGTCCAGCTCCAGAAACCCGGCCGGCTGCTTGTCGACCGGGAACGACACAATGGCGCCAACCGGCATGGCCGTGGCCTTGGCAATCAGCGCGTCGACCTGTGCCGACGTATAGCTGTCGGTGATGCCCATGCCGGCGAGCGTTTCGGGGTTGTCTCCCGACACTACGATCCCACGGTCGTTAGTCTTGACCCGCGTCCACTGGCCCGGCGTTTTGTTCTTCGGCAGCACCTCCAGGATCGCCGCGTCGACGTAGGACCGCGTGGCCAGCACCACGGCTGGGTCAATCTTGAGCTGAATGTTGCCGGTGCTGGTGACGATGAAGTTCATCCGCACGATTTGCGTACGGCCCGAGCCTTGCGACAGCAACGGCTTGAAGCTGGGCGCGCAGTTGGCCACCGCCACCAGATCGCCGTCAGCATCGTAGAGGCCGATTTCGCGGATCCACTTACCGCCCTCGTCGGCCGGGATGATCTGCTCAGCGATGATCACCGCCGGGTTTTTTGGGTCGACCAGCAATTGATTCAGCGGCTGACGGCGCCACTCGTTGAGCAGTTCGGTTTGCGCGGCCGAGGGCACCGGGTTGGGCGGATCGGCCAGCCCGTTCGGGTTGGCATCCCCCACGCCCATTTGCGTGATCAGCCAGGGAATGCCGAGCGCGTCGGCGTTCGCCTGCTTGGCCATCCCCACATTCGTAAGGATCGCGAAAAACTGCGAATTCGCATCAATCATAATAAACGTCCAGGGTGTCTATGGTGTGTTCGCGGCCGACCACGCCGAAGCTGCCAGTGACCTCGATGTCACGCATGACGGGCGGGTAAACGTCGATTTCGTCGCCTTCGTAGAGGGACACGGCGATGTTCAAATTGCCCTGAGTTTCCAGGCTGATCGCCAGCCCGGTCAGTTGCCGGGTAACAGGTTTGGCATCGTCGATCAGGCGCTCAAGCTCCTGATACATTTCTTCAGTGATGCCGGTATCGAGCACCCCGACCTTCAGCGCGAAAGTGCCCGGCACGCCCTCGGGCACGGTGTTGAACCACTCGATAATCTCGATCAGATAGCCCAGCGGCTCGACCACGCGGCGCAGCGCGCCGATGGTGCCCTTGTGCTTATGGATGTAGTACGACGCCTTGATGGCCGCGCGCTTGGTCGCTTCGCTCCACCGGTAATCCCAGCGATCCACCGACCACGCCCATGCCAGGTGCGGCAGTAGATGCACCGGGCAGGTATCAGCGTTGTAGAGGTCGCGCAGAGGGACAATCGTCTTTTCGAAAAACGCGGCCTCCATGGCCCGTTCCAATTGCGTGCTGTTGAGCGGCAGTAGACTTTTCATATCAGCCCGCCAGCCTCACGTTGTAGCGTGTACAGAACGCCGCTTGCGCCTTGGTCGGGGCCAGGTCCTGCCATCCGACCAACTCAACCCGGGCAACGCCGGCGACGTGCAGCTGGGCGTCAACAGCGGAGCGGGCGACCTCGACGCCCAGCCGCTTGCGTGGATTGATCCAGGCTGCCAAGCGGCTTTTCGCCTCGGCCAAACTGGCATCCGCTTCCGGGCCAGCGCTGGCCATGTGCAAAATGGCGTCAATCTCGTAGCGGATCACCTGCGCACTCTGCACGGTCACCCGATCACCGACCGGCCGAACGTCATCGTCATTGAGCGCAGCGGCCACCGTCGCCAGCAGTTCAGGCGGCGCTTCGCCTTCGCCGTCCAACCCCAGCACCGTGACCGTGACATAACAGGGCGCCGGGCTTTCAGCCGTGGCATCTGCCACCAACCCCGAGGCATTACGCGCGTGCAGGATGTAGCTGTTGCGCGGGCCGGCCGTCGTCAGTCCTTCATAGGCCAACTGGATTCGTTCGCGAAACGGGTCGTCATCTTCCATGACCTTGGGCACCGGCGGCACCGCCAGCAGATCCTCAGCCTGAATGACCAGGCGCTTCAGATTGACGTTGGCCCCCAAGTGATCGAGGTCACCGCGAATGGCATGTGCCAGCAACAGCGCTTTGCCGGCGTCATTGACTCGGGCGCGGTTGCCGACCTTGTTGTAAGCCCCGACCTCAAGCACTTTGACTACGGGATCGCTTTCCAGTGCGGCCGTCCAGTTGCCGCCCATGTACCCGCGAAAGACGCCTAAACCGTCCTGATAAACCTCTTCGAAGTCCAGAGGCTCCAGCACGGTCGGCGCCGGCAGCGACGACAGATCCACGGTACTCATGCGGCCACCTCCAACGTGACGCTGTCGCCCAGGTACTTCCCGACGATTTGCAAATTGATTTGCCCGCCAAAGACGGAAATGACTCGCACCTGATCCAACTTCAAACGCGGCTCCCAGCGCCCCAGAGCGCGAGCAACCTCAGCCTGTACAGCGCTTTTCCAGCCTTCGTTGATGGGCAAATCGACAAACCGCCGCAGCTTGCTACCGTATTCCATACGGTGCCGACGACTGCCCAGCGGCGTGCTCAAGATGTCGGCAATGGATTGCCGCAGATGCTCGATGCCGGATATGGGTAGGCCGGTCTGGCGATCCATTCCGATCATCGATGTCACTCCTTGAACGGCTCGTATTCTTCGCTGGCTTTCAGGAACTTGACCGCTTCGAGGTCGGAGGCCGGCACCACGACCGTTGCCTTCTCGACCGGATAAGAACGGTCAGTACCGGGCACAATCAACAATCGCGACGTGTAGAGCTTGTCGCGGAATTTGAGGAGTTCGGGTGATGAGAACGGTGAGGATGCAATTGCCGGTTCCGAGGACGTTTGAGCCTCGGTTGAGGTCGTATCGATCTTGGCCATCTGTTTCTCCAGGCATGAAAAAGCCCGCACGGGGCGGGCTGTGGTGAATGAATTAATGCGTGTGGTGATTACTGTTGCCAGTGGCGTCAATGATTGCGCCGGCGCTGGTGATGCCCTTGGTGACGTGTAACGCGCCGTCGATCATCACCGCCGCTTTCAGATTGATGTTGCCGGTGGTCACGTTCACGGCGCTATCGGTTACGACCGCTTCGGTGCTGGCCACCTTGATGGTGACTGTGCCGCTCGGCAACGTGATGCTGTAGCTCTTGGCCTGCCAGTCGTAGATCAGCGAGCCGCCATCATCGAAACGCCAGACTTCGACATGGTCGCGGTTATCTGGCGGCGGTCCGGCATTGCCATACAGGCCCGGGACAAACGTACCTTGTGACACGTCACCGCTGGGACTGATCAAACTGCCCTGCTCGCCCAAAGACGGCGCCCGCCAGTGCCTGGCCTTGCCGGCGGCGATGCTGTGCCACCGCACCCAAGCGCTGACCCATTCACTGCCGTCCGACACGCGACATACAGGCGGCGAAGCTGACAGATCCACCGCAACCACGTAGCAAGCCTTTACCGCCCCCGCGATCATGCGGTCATGCTGGGCGCTTGCGTAGCTCACGGCAGATCCTCGGGTTTGAATGGTCCGTCACCCGGATCAAGGTCCAACACCAACGTTCCCGGTGGTTCGTCCGGCCACGGCCATTCCTCAACGCCGAGATAAACCTGCTGAGTCCACTCCACCAGCCACACCGTGTATCCATCCAGGTGCGGCTGGGTCCAGTCCTGCAGCGATTGCACGAACTCGGCGGGTTCAACTGCCAACCCCCACGTCTGCGCGCGCAGCAGCACCGCCAACTGGGTCGCCAATTGCACGGCCTGTTGATGATGGTGCGGTTTGATCGGGTCAACAATGATCCGAGCCTCGAACTTGCAGACGAGCGAGGTTTCGCCGGTACCGATATCGGTGCCCGGCTCGATCTCGGCCACTTCCAGAAACACCGCGGGCAGCAACACGCGATCCTTAATGTCTGGCCAGGTTGTGACTGCCTGCACGCCAGGCAAGTGGGTACGCAGATGCTGTTCTATGGCCCGATAAAGCTGGTCCAGGCTGAACGGTTCCTCAGACATTGCCGATCCTCTTGAGGTATTTCTGCAGCTCAAAGTTGAGCTCCTGCTTGAGGATCTCCAGCAGGCGCTCATCCGCTTTTTTTACCCAGCTGTCGAAGTGCGGCCGGGCTTGCTCGAGCGACACCTTGGCCTTGGCCAGCGGGAAACGACTGCCGTTTTCGGCGACCCAACCCGAGCTCGGCCCGCGACCAGGTAACACCGTGCTGTCGGGGTAGTCGTCCGCGTTGAAATGCTTGCTGGCCGTTCGGATCCAGATGTCGGGCTTGTTGCCGTAGACCTTCTTGAGGAAAGCCCCTTGGTAACGCCGCCCCGCTACTGACACGCCGGTGCCGGTCTGCCGCGCCCGGCCGATCCGGCTGGATTCGATGGCGTTCAAACCGAACCACAGTTTGCCGCTCGCGGCACCGCCGGAAACCGGATAGCTGCGCAAACGCTGACGCACCGCCGCAACAGCAATGCGCTCCGACCGGCTGACCGCTCGGGCAATGTGCGTGCGCAACCAACCCAACGTCTTGTTGATCGCGCGCCGATGCGCCGCAGCGGCCGCTTTCGGTACCACCTTGGCAAAGTCCTGGAACGCCTGAAAGTCTGCGGCCGAGGACTGGATGGAGATCATCCCGCCCCCGGCCGAGGGTTTGAAATAGCTACCGACACTCATGGCCGCAACCTCAGAATCAGGGCGACCAGGCCGTCGCCGCTCGGTTCGAGCTGGATCAAGTCGTAATCACCGCCGCCGTCCAAGGCAGGCAAGTCGACGCTGACCAGCATGCCCTGTTCCAGACCTTGCGAATCGCTGACGCGGATCTCGAAGCGCGGCTCGCGCAACCCGGTGTTGAGCTTGCCGAATTTGGGTTGCAGCCAGGGCGCGGCGAACATGCCGAACACCGGCTCGTCGCGACCCTCGATCCGCGCCGTATCGCCCAGCGTTTCGAACACCACTGCGTCGACTTCGGCGATCAGATCGCGAAAGCCCATGGTCAGAGTTCCAGCAGGACTTGGGCTCGCGGTCGAGTACACAGGTGCAGTGGGTTCGACTGCGCCTCACCGGCCATGCCTTTGTTGAAGGGCAGCGGCTCGATCATGCTGTAGTACGGAATGCCTTGAGTGTTGACCGTTTCCATGTAGTCAGCCGGCGCAAACACCGAGATGTACAGATCCGGCACGCCTTCCGGAACCAGAAGCGCCTTGTCGTCATGCACGAACGAAACGCCAGCGACCTTGCCACGGTAACGCTCCCAGATAATGCCGCCGAACTCGAAGCTTTCCCGGGCATCACCGCGCAGCGCGGCCGCTTGCTGACTGTTGAGGTAGGTCTCTTTGACCGACTTGTGAACAATCAGCTTGTTCCAGAAGTTCTTGCCGCAGAAAGCGCGCGAACCGGTACTGGTCACGCTGCCCAGCGCATCTTCCTGCATGTCCAGCGCCTCACCGCACATGACCCGCAGCTCGGTATCGGCCTTAGTCAGCCCCATGGACATCTTCTGACGCTGCACACCGAAGCGCTCATACAAGTCCAGCAGCACCGTCGAACCATCAGCGTCGAGGATCTGGCCGTTGAGTGCGCCCATGCGCTGGAACTCATGCGTGGCGTCCAACTGACGACGCGCCTTAGCTAGACGCGCATTGACCACGTCCTGCACCGCCTGCAACTCAGTGCGAGTACCGAAGGCACGGATGCCTTGGATCTCGTCAGCCTTGATGGTGAAGCGCTCAGGCAGGTGCACAGTGTTGAACGGGATCAGGTTGCGCTTGCTGGCAGCAACCACCAAGCCAGAACCACCACGTTCACCAGCGGGCACCAGTGCAAGGGTGTCGCCGTCCTTTTCAATCTGCACGGTCAGCGTGGTAATGCCTTCCTCGCGGAACAGGCCCAGAGCGCTGATGCGCCCTGGCAGGTACGGTTGATCATTGAGTGCAGCGGTGAGCGAAGTAACGGTGAACGCTTCGTCGTCAAAAATGGCGATATCAGCCATGGGTACTCTCCAGAAACGAAAAATCCCGCACGCGGCGGGATGCATACAAAAGAAGGATCGCCTTAGCGAACGATCACGAAATGAGTGGCGAGTGCTTTCTCGGCGGCCAGATCCAGACCGGTCAGATGCGCTTCGCTGACTTCGGCCAACCGCACCACGGCGCGACCGCGACGCACCACATCGGATTCGCCCAGCGGGCCGTAGAGAATGGCGACAGCGTTCTCCGTGCCGTCCTCAGCAGTCGGTTCGTACGGTGCGAATTCGCCGGTGGCGGTCACCAGTCCGAGAATTTGGCCCGGCCACAATGCTGGCCCCGCCGCGACATTGATCGCTTCGCGCGAGATCGTGCCGGCGCCCTCGGACAGCAGGAATTCACCTGCGTGCATCGGTTCCTGTTTGATGGTCATGCTCGTGCTCCTTTCGCGCCGTGCGCGGTTCCAGTTTGAGCCGCTTGGCGAGCAGCCCAAATCGAGTTGGGATCAGGTTGTTTGGCCAGCACCTTGGGCGCTGGGTCATCCGCCAGCGGCAGACTGTTGTCGATTTCAAAGCCTTTGCCGCTGGTGACAATCTTGTCGAACAGACGCGCCCGAACCGCCGCCGCATCCAGACCGGCCGCGACATACTCGGCGCTGAATTCCGGCAGACGCGCGGCGACGCAGAGGTCGTTCACCGCCTTGGCGCGAGCCAAGCCGGCGAGAACGATTTCCTCGCTTTCGAGCTGGGTAGAATTGAGCAGCGGCTCGACCAGATTGCTGATGCCCGCTGCCGTGCAACGCTGAGTAATCATCAGTGCCAACTTTGCCGAGTCGACTACAGGCGGCACCAGGGGAGGATCGACAGGTTCAAGTTCGGGATCCGGTTCAGGTGGCTCGTCGAGCTGGGCCACCAACTCAACCGGAGCGTGTTGGAACCGTTGCAACACCGCGCCTTGACCGAGGCATGCTTTGACCTTGATGCCGTCGCCGACTTCGTCTGCAAGACCAAGAGCCACCGCTTCGTTAGCAGTCAGCCAGGTCTCAGCATCAACCATTCGCCGCAGCTCGGCGACATCGATGTCAGGCGCCTTGGCCTTATAGGCCGCGATGATCGCCTCCAAGGTTTGATCCAATACATCAGCGACCCGACGGAAGTCCTCAGCGCCACCGCCTGCATAGGTGTATGGGTTGTGAATCATCAACATGGCGTTCGCCGCGATGACTACGCGGTGTGCACCGCACACGGCGACGCTGGCCGCACTGGCAGCGAGCGCATCGATTCGTCCGGTGCAGCGCTCGCCCAGACGCGACAGCGCGTTATGCATGGCCAGACCGTCAAACAGGTCACCGCCGATACTGTTGAACGCGGCGATCACCGGGGACACACCATCATCCATGGCGCGCAGATCCTGCACGAACTGATTGGCTGTGATGCCCCACGCGCCGATCTCGCCATAGACGAAAACCTCGATCACTCGCTCGGTGGCTTCTCCGCTGGCCTGCAGGGCGTACCAGGTCTTGTCCTGAACCTCGACACGTTTGCCGGCGCGGTTGTAAATGCGCGGTCGCGCTTGTTTGCTCATGGTTGCTCCTTGTCGTCGGTGTCTCCGACGGCATCAAGGGTGTTGTAGTTGAGGCCCAGTTTTGTGGCCCGCGCCAGATCGGCGGCGTTTTCAAGATCGACCGTTTCCGCGTCGTAGCCGGTGCGCAGGACCATCTCACTGCGAGAGGAAAACCCAGCCTGTACTTCCATCCGGCGTGCCTGCACGTCCTGCACTGGCTGGATGTAGGCCCAGCCTTGAGGCACCCAGCGAGTACGCAGGTACCGGCGGCGTTTTTGCGCGTAATCGTCCAGCACCAGGACGCCAGACAACACCGCCATGTCCATCCACGCCGCCCGTACCGGGCGGCAGAGTTGATGCACGTACACGCTGAACTGCAGTTGTTCCAGGCGGCGCCGAAACTCGTTGAGTACCACCCGCAATGCTCGGTCGTTGATGCCGCGCATATCGCCGGTGAGGATTTCGTAAGGCGTACCCGACCCCGCTGCAGCAGCCATCAGTTGCTGCCGCATGAAGTCTGGGTAGTTGTTGCCGGCGTCCGGTGGTTTGGAGAACTCAACCTCTTCGCCCGCGCCCAGTTCCTGCATGGTGCCGGGTTCGAGCGCGACCATCGGGGTGAAGCCGTCGCGATCCAGATCGAGCGGCTGACCGGTCACCGGATCTCTGGGAAGTGGTCCCGAGTCAGGCGCCGGACGCTTGATGAAACCGGCGAACAGATTGGCCACCTCTTGGCGGAACAACACTGCGTCGTCGTAGTTGTCGAGACTGCGCAGGCGCTTGAGCACCGGCGACAATCGCGGCACTCCGCGCAACTGGCCCGGCTCGACCGGTTCGAAGATGTGCAGCACCTGAGTCGCCGGCACGCGGACCAACTGGTTGTAGCCGGCGTTCAGCGAGGCCGCATCACGCGGATGCGACAGGTACATCCAGTACGCCACCCGCTTGCCGCCCGGAGTGAACTCGATGCCGGCGCGGATGACGTTGCCGTTTTTGGTGGTCTCGAATTTGTCGTGCGGCACGAACTCCGGTGCGAGGATCTGCAGCTGCAGCGGGACCGCCAAACCTTCATCCAGACTGCGAGGACGCAACCGGACGAAGCACTCGCCCGAGGTTTCCACCGTTCTTGCCACCAGCGCCTGCTGACCGTAGAAGTCGGTGCGATCATCCGCATCCGACTCATCGACCCAATCCCCCCAAAGCTCCTGCAGTAGCTTGCGCAAGGCATCGTCATCAGTCGTCGGCCGAGGTGTGATTCCAGTGCCGATCAGATTACTGACGCGCTTGTCGATGACGTTGAAGGCATACGGGTCATTGCGAACCGCTGCCCGTGAGCGCGACCGCAGATTGCGCAGGGCGGGAGTGTTGATGCTGTTGATCCCGTTGTCGGGAGCGTCCCAGCCAGTAGAGCGGCGCCCTTCTCCAGCGCCTTCGTAACTGGCCTTGATGTTGGACGGCAGGACAAATCCGTTACGGGTCAACGTTGGAAATTGTCGGGCCATCAGACCCCCTTCCCTGCATGGTAAAGCCGGACCACGCGCGAGCGTGGCCCGGCAGCGCTGGCAAGCGAAGAGCGTATCTCTTCGCGCGCCTTGAGAAGTTCATCGACCGTGCGGTATTCCACGGTGCGGTCGGTGTAGCGCACAGTTTTCTCACCGCGAGCAATGGCCGCCTCAACCGCGTCGAGGTGCTTTTTCGTAAAGGACATATCAGCGTCTCTTCAGGTAGCCGCTGGCTGAGCTGCGGCGTTGAGGGGGGGCTGCCGGTCGCGATTGTGTAACCGGTGCAGCGGGTGGTGGTGCGGGTTGGGCTTGACGTACAGCAGCGGGTGCCGGTGTTTGCTCAGCATCAAGTCGCTCGCCCTGGACAGGCTTGATGCTCAAGGCGTCATCGAACAAGCCGGACTGCGCCAGGGCTTGTCGCACCCTGTCCCAATCGTGTTCCTGGTAGCGGTTGATGCCGAGGTAATGCGCCATCGCAAGGCAGTACACCATCAGGTCGAGCGCTTCGTTACGCTCGGCCTTGCCTTTCACCCATTCGATGCGCTTGTGTCCGCGCACGTAGCGCACGACCTTGCGTTCGGCGACGCACTGGGCGAAAAACTCGTCTGGCAGGTCGTTGGCAAAGTGCAGCGATCCCGGACCGTCCGGGAATGGATAGCGATTGTAGATCCAATCTTTGGCCGTATCGGTGCCGACGAACCACAGCTCGGCACCGTTGCGTTCGGTCTGGCCCTTCCACGTCACGTCAACCATGGACGGGCGCTGTGCAATCACAGGTCGGCCCGGCTTGCTCGCGCCTTTGATGGCGAAGATGTTGCGCCAGCGACGGACGCGGCAGAACTGGTAGACCTCATCGGTGTGATGACCACCAGAGTCGACACCCACGGCGAGAATCGCCAGACCCACACCGCAAGGATGCCGGTAACGAGCCTTGAGTTTCTCATCCAGCACCGCCCAGGTGCGTTCGTCTGCTGGGTCACCCCAGATGATCTGGTGGTCAACAACCCAGCGCTCCATGCCGACGCCGAAGCCCATCACCATCAGTTCCAGACGATTGGCCTGGACGTCGACGGCGCCGGTAAGCATCAGCACACCTGACGGCATCGCGCCGAGAGTGTAGTTCTCCAGCCGCGCCCGAGCGATCAGCACCTCGGCCTTGGTCTGTTCGAGTGCGCTGTCCCATACCTTGGCAAGACGCGTGTTGTAGAACACTTGCATCAGGCTGGTATCACCTTGAGCCTGGGCTTTTTTGGCGTCCTCAAATTCGATTGCAAGCGAAGCCCAGTCCATCCACCCGGTCGGCGAGTACAGCGCGTTGAGATGAAAGCCAACGGTCTTGCCGTCGCCAGCCGCATGGGCGCGCCACTCGCCTCGGGCAAGCATGTCGCTCTTATGGTGTTCCTCGATGAGCACGTCGCACTCAGGCGCTGCACACTCGTAATGCACAGTGCTGAAGTCCTTACTGTAATGCAGCCGCTCCCACTCCAGCACCTGCATGTGACCGCAGTTAGGACACGGCACGTAGTAATGCCGCTGGTCGCTGGACTCAAACAGATCCGAAATCCGCGAGGCGCCCTTGATCGTTGGCGAGCTGGAAAAGTAGATCTTGGCGTTACGACCGAAGTTGGTGGCCCGAGTCTCAGCCAAACGAATGGGATCACCTTCTTGGCCGACGTCGTTCTCCCAACGATCAACCTCATCGCCGTAGATGTAACGTGCCGATAGCTCAGACAGGTTGGCCGCGGAACCAGCGGTGGTGACGTACAGCGAACCACCCTCGAATTCCTTGGTGTCCATCGTGTTGCGCGCGTCCCGCGAACGGGTGGCAGCAACTCTCTCGCGCAGCACTGGTGTGGCCTTGATAGTTTTGCTGATTCGTCCCGAGACCCGTTTGGAAAGGCTCAGGCTCGGCAGCAGCGCCAAGATGTTGGACGGCGCCATGTGAATCAGGCCGCCCATCCAGTTCAGAGCGATCTGGGTTTTCATTAACTGCGAGGCCACCATGGTGACCACGCGTCTGCAAGGATGAGCCGGCGACAGGCAGCGCATTGGCTCGCGGGCATAAGGTGTCCGTGAGGTGCGGTACTGGCCGGGCTCAGGGGCACCGGTGTCTCGCGGGATCCGCATGTACTCGTCGGCCCATTCATCGATCCAGAGATCGGGGTCTGGGCGCAGTCCACGGAAATAAGCCTCACGGTACACCTCTGCACCGTCAGGAAATTCCGTGTGCATGGGTTCAGTCCATAGTCATGGCGTGGTCAAGGTCCGCTGCGGAGAGGCGCTCCGCTTCTTCCAGCGTTCGGCGGAAGGTGGCGGTCAGGTGTTTTTCGATCAGCCAAGGATCGGTCATGGCCGCCAGGTCATGGGACAGTTGCGGTAGCGGACCGAAAAGCTGATCGCGCAACAAGCGGCCGGCGTTGTAGGCACCAGTTTCGACTGCCTCCTTGGAGACCAGCGCGCCTTGGGCTTTGCCGAGCTCGATCTCCGCGAGCTTGGCCATGTTGTGCTCGCGCAGGGCGCGGGCCTTCTGGAAGTCGGGGAGCTTGCCGTCGACGGTAAGCGCCTGCGGCGGCGCAGCCGTGGAAGTCGGCTCGGCCTGGGTGGACAGTTGGCTGTAAACGTCACGCTGAATCCGGCCCTGCTGGTGTCGTTCGGCGATGGCGACCTTGCTCGGGTCGGCAGTGTCACGAATCAGCGCTTCGGTGGCATGCACATCAACCTGTTTGCCGTTGGGCGATAGCACCAGACGGTTGTTGTCTTTCAGCCAGGTGATGTAACTCGGCGACCTGCCGAGCCGGGCCGCGAAGGCGCTCTTCGACAGGTAGGTTGGTTCTGTCATGAGCCCTCCTTTTTCAACGTATTTCAATGAACCCTTTCAAGATTTCAATGACTGAAATTTCAGTAAGCTGGGGAGCCTGCGGCTAACAGTTTCCCGCGGGTTTCCGACCCCGTACCCTCCGAATAACCCCAGGGTCCCCGGCGGTTTCAGGCTGGTCCGCCGCCATTCGGCGGGACATCGCACACGCCAAGCCGCTTGGCAGCCCAGCGTTCGTACAAGCCGATGGCAACATCTGCACCGGCCATTGCCGTGAGACAACCCAAGGCGCCCGCCGTCCAGAGCGACATGCCCGCCGCGATCATCAGCATCATTGCCGATACTCCGCAAACAATGCAGGCACCAGATCGAAGCGCCAGCCGACGCATCAACGCCCAGCCCCGGGCACCATCCTTGTCCGCTCGCCACATCTCACCGGATACGCCGCCGACCAGAGCCAGGACGATCACCAACCAGATCGGCATTTCTGCCAGCGCTTGCTGCTCATTTGTCATGTTGTGCCTCAAGTGAAGGAGCATGCCGGACACAAAAAAGAAAACCCCGCCGGAGGGCAGGGTTTTCAATGTCGCGGCATGCGCCAGGACGAAGTGCACAGCACGTGCTCGGGGAAGCGCCAAGGCGCAGAATCCATATCGTGGGGACTTTTTACCCCCTGAGTACGGAACCGAAAAGGGGACATTTTCGGTTATCCAACTTGACGCAACTTTGACGCAACTTTGAGGAGACTTTGAGGCAAAGCGCCCCGACCAACGGTAAGCCACTTTCGTGCGTCCTTGCGCTCGGCCAGCACCTCAAAGAGTCGCACATGAAGTCGGTGTACAAGATCGTAGTAGGTTTGCTTCGCCTTTGAGACGTAGCCCAGTTCGTGCATCTGCGCTGCCCATGTTGGTGCAGGGTCAAAGCCATAACGCATAACCGCCAACTGTTGCAGCCTTTCACCCCGACCATCTTGCCGGGCTATCTCGGAAAGGGCGGCACCAACTTCCTGCGCAATTGCATCTGGTCCCGCACCACCGCCGAGAAGGATCCGAGAACCGGGTGTGCCTCGCGGCGCGCAACCGCTCCACTCCATGATCGTCGCCATCGGGCTACCCATGCCTCCGGCGTCACCGCCGTGTCGGCATTCCTCGCCCCAATGTTTCAGCAATAACTCCATCGCCTCAATCATTGCCCTGCCCCCGAAACCCAACCCGACACAGAAAAACCCCAACCCGACACAAACCCAACACACATAAATCCCTTTAAATTCAATGCTTCAATCAAACTTGAGTTGAGTGTGTTGGGTTTGTTGGGTTTATCAGTCTTCGCATAAGAAAAAATTCCTTCCGTTGAATTCGTTGCAAAGAACGTCATGTATGCGCGTGCGCGACACAAAACCCAACACACCCCACACAACACCCGCGAAGGCATGTAATTAGGGCACTCAAATTGTGTGGGGTATTCAAAATCAACCCGACACACACTCAACACACCCAACACACTTTTGAAAATAGTCATGCTGCAAGCGCCTTGATGTGATCCCAGCTGTCCACGTGCCAACCCGCCAGCTTGGCCTTCGCCCGCCAGTTCTCTACCTGCTTGCCCAGCTCTGCCGCCTTGAGTGATGGGGGCGGGGAAGCATCCAGATCCACAGGAAAGAAAAACGCGCCGAAGCGACGGTTATTGCCGTCAGTCCAGGGTATCGCCCGCGTTTTATCCACCTCAGAACTGATAAATAGAGAGAACTTGGTCTGACTCATCACGTGCTCTTTGTTGCGCTGGCACCATTCGAGAAACAACGAATAGAGGTCGGTCGATAGACACGGTCCCCAAAGCCCATGCCCCAGCTCGCTGTACTTCCACAGATGCAAGAATGTTTGCCAGCCGGCCCGACTCAACGCCACCAAACGCTCGCGCGCCTCTGTGGATGGCGGCCGCGTGCGCTGGTTGAAGTCCCCTAGATCGACCGACAGTAACCAACCGTAGAGCGCCGCCACTCCACCCTGCTCCAGTTCACGACCAATCGCCTTTTGCCGTGCGACTGGCAGAGTCTCCATAGGCCACATGACTAGCATTCGACGATCACTGTCGCTGATTGGCCAGGGAAGAATCTCGTTGCTGAGAAACACCGCATTCATATGGTTGGCTTCTTCCCAGCCATTAATGAATTTCGACTCCATCCGCACCGTTTTACCAGTGATCAAGTGCTTGATCTTGCCCACCTGGTTGTAACGTTGATCGCGACTGACGACCTCTTCAAAGACCGACCACAATTTGCGGCTTTGCCACGCGTTGAAACTGCTTTCCAACTGCGTCTGACCAACAGTCGCCGCGTATTGGCCATAAAGCATGCCAAGCGCGTCAGCGAACAACAGGCTCTTGCCCGAACCTTCCATAATCGAATGCATCAAAACAGCGGTGTCCATCTTGGCGCCCAAGTGCTGCAGCGGATACGCCAGCCAGCGAGTTAGCCAATCGGTTGCAGCTTCATCATGGTTACAAAGAAATGAGATCAGCCAACGCAGGTTGGCACACGCTGCATCATCTCTGACTGGCTCAAGCGGCAACCCGTCAAAGGTATTGATGTACACCGCAGGATCCTTCGTCATGGTCGGATCAAACACGATGTGTTCAACATCGACGGTGCGGCGCTCGCTGCTGTTCAGCCACAAAGTGTAAGTGTCACCCAGCGCCATCTTCACCGCGCCCTCGGCTATGCGCCGCTTCTTTTCGCGATCCCAAACGTCTTTGGTGCCATCGATGTAAACGTAGCGATCAGTTGGAGACATCCCGAATGCACCGCCTTTCTTCCCAGCCATACGGCGCGCCTGCTCGATCTCGCGAACATGATCGTCAGAAATCAGCCTCTTTCCGGTCTCGTCCAACCAAGCTTTGGCCAGTGGCTTGCCCACACGAGCTTCGAAGGCGGACTTCTTCATTACCTTCGATTGGTCGCAATCCCACACGTGCGTGGTGCCCTCGACCAACGCGAAACGACGCAGAATGTGGTCCAACGTTATGACCTCCCCCGCCCCCCCGTCAGGAGCAGGAGCGGCCTCGCTGGACGGGCATGTTTCGCCGGAGATCGGCCCGCTCAATTCACCGGATGGGGTGGGGGGAAGGTCATTCGGATCTGGACGGGCGGCGTGTTGCATGCCCAACATTCGCGCAGCATCCTTCACAGCCTTCGACTGGTCGCCACCGTGCTCGAGTAAGCAGAACACTTCAAAGGCGTCGTTCTGATGTCCGTTCGCGAGAGGGTCAGCACCGTGGTGCGAATAAACCTTGTCCTCGCTGATCGTCACTCCTGGCAGACCGGTGCTGCTTTGAGGGTACAGCCACTTATTGCCTCGCTTGATGTATCCATGGACACGAAGAAGCTCCGCGACATCGTGACAGCGGTTGAATTCATCAATTACCGAGGGCCGTTTGCCGCCACCGAGTGCAGGACGCTTTTGGGCTTTGACCGGTGGCTTCGGTGGCGCAACCGCCCATGGACACGCAGCTTCAGCATCTCGCTTAAAGAACTCCCAATTCTGCCAAATGGTAAGCAGTTCGTTGGTCAGCGTCGGCAACCCCTCAGTAGCACTTGGAGCAGTTTTCCAGATGTAAGGTTTGCCGGTACCGGGATGAATTGATGGTGGAAATACGTCTTGCACCAATCCCGCACGTAGTTCAAAGACCGTGAAGCGTTTGAACGGTTCTGCTTCGGTTCGTGCAGCAGCTTCTGCGGCAAGATCACCCTGCTCTTTCGCGCACTTGGCCTTGTCCATCAACCCTTTGAAAATCGAACCGTCCGGGTCTTTTTCATTCGGCCATGAAAGTGAATGACGCGTGAGTTCAATGCCTTCCGGCAACTTGAAAACCACCCGGAATCGCAGCGGATTCCCGACGATAGTCGGGAACACCACTGCCATTGCATCAAGGTCAAGGCCCAACAGTTCATACAGAACATGACGCGTCCATTGAACGTCATCAACATCCAATGAACAAACGCGGCTCGGCCCCAGCACGACGCCAAGGTTGTGATTTGGGTTTCGTTGCCAGAACGCCTCGGCCGTGTCGGCGTCGGTGATATAGCCTCCGGGCTTATTCCACCCTAGGCCTTTAGGAGCCTTTTCACCTGGATCAATCGATACGAGTGCCAAGTCAAAAGTACTGATGTAACGCTTTGCCCATGTAGCGATGGCTGTTCCTTTGTCCGACTCACTCATCGCCGGGCCTCCCGCAACTCCTGACAAGAGACGCAGGTCTCGCAACCTTCAACCTTCTGCTGTCGAAGCAACGGGATTGGTTCGTCGCAGTCGTCACAGAACTGCGCGCTAACGCGGCTCGATGGCACGCGGCGACTACGATGAATAGCAACATCAAGCAGGTATTGCGCCTGCTCGTTTGCGCGGTCGATATCATCAGCCATTGATGCGATCCTCCATCGCCTGCCGAGCGCCCGCCATGATTCCAAGGACTTCGCGGATCACATCCATTCCGTGCTTTTCGAGATCCACGACTTCATGAAGCTCCCAGACGTTGTCCGCCGCGCCGTCGTGCATCTTGGCCACGAATTCACCGGTTTCCCCGAGTAGCTTACCAACCGCTTTCAAGGCATCACGGGTTGCCGGTACGGCCACGGGCCGGTACCAAACCGCACCTGCTGGACGCATCAATGCGTCCAGCAAGCGTGGATCAGCGGTTAGCCTGATCACTTCCTCAAGCTCATCTGGATTCAGCCAGCGGCGTTCTTCATCGAGCTTGAGTTTTTTCTGGAGGGTGTCGTTGTCCAACACCATTTCAAAGGCAAGGGCGGTAATTCCGCCCTTGTAGTCACGACCGGCGCGATAAATCGCTTGGCGTAGTGGCAGGACCGGACCAGCGTCCGGCAAAAGATCTGTTCGACTCATAACCGTAAATCCCCTATTTACGGTGTAGCCATAGTCCAGGGTAAACCCTATCCTACGACCACGACCGATGTGCATGTGCTGTGTATCGTCGTAGTCGGGCTGGGGGATTCTTTGGTGAGAGGCCCCAGCTCGACACCTTTTAAGCGGCCCTGACCTTGCGGCGCGATCCGATTGGACGAATCTCTACCGCTGTACAGGCCCCCTTCTCATCAACCCGAACTCGAATATCCCGAGCTGAGTTGAGCATTTGAGAGACAGCGCTTTGCGATACCCCGATCAGTAAAGCTAGCTCTGGTTGAGTCTTACCCTCGGCGAAATCTCCCAAGGGAATTCCTATTTCGTTTGCCATCCACGTTTCCTCGAATGGGCGTTGCGGCACGGATATTAGTGCTACTTCTTTTAAACATCAAGAAAAAAGACGTAGTGCTGTTTTGAAAAAATAAGTCTTCCTTATAAATTGGGATGCATGATTACCTCGATACCCTTTTCTGCCGACGACGAGACCCGAAAAGCCGAAGCCACGCGCTTGAAGGCTATTTATCAGGATCGCAAACGGCATGATCCCTCCCTTACCCAGGACAAAATCGCCGATCTGTGCGAATGGGCTGGGCAAAGCGTTGTCAGCCAATACTTAAATGGCCGAATCCCTCTCAACATCGGAGCGCTGATCAAATTTTCGAATGTCTTGGGCTTTTCGCTTGAAGAGGTAAGTCCACGTCTCGCTGCTCTCGCCGAAATGCCCCGCCTGCGGCATTCGCAGGGCGGCAATGAACGCTCAAGCCCCCCCGACTGGGAAATGCATCAGATTGAAGTGTGGGATGACGAGACCCCGCTCGGGCCTGATGAAGTAGAGCTGCCATTCTTTAAGGAAGTGGAATTGTCTGCGGGTAATGGATCTCAGGTTAGGCTTGAAACAAATGGACGTAAGCTTCGCTTCGGGAAACGTACTCTCAAAAGAAAAAGCATCGATCCTGCTTCTGCTGGTTGCGCTCCAGTAACTGGGAACAGCATGGAGCCAGTGCTTCCGGATGGCAGTACCGTGGGTGTAGACACCGCGAATACAGTCGTTCAGGACGGCAAGATGTACGCCATTGATCATGACGGACAGTTGCGCGTGAAGCTTCTCTATCGATTACCAGGCTCAGGTTTGCGCTTACGGAGCTACAACACAGAGGAACACCCGGACGAACGCTACGATGGCGACTACGTCCAACAGCACATTCGTATCATCGGGAAGGTTTTCTGGTATTCGGTGATGCTTTAAGAGATCCCTCCCCCAAAGGCCCGTAAGGGTCTTTTTTTTCGTCTACTAATTTTATTTACCAAGTTTTATAAGTGATACTGTTGACATATTAAATCAGTAACACTAATTTTGCATCGGAATCTACCTCTCACCAAAGAGATCAAACCATGCAAATCACACAGCAAAGCAACACCCGCTGCCCTGTTTACCTGCACCCCTCCGCATGCAGCAGTCGCGCCGCAGTTGAAGACCTACAGCTTCGCACGGGACTTCTCGTCGTCAGCAACCCCAAGGGCCGTCCCGCCGCTATCAGGCCAGTCATTATCGCTAACACATCCGAAGCCACTGCAGGGCCACTCGGAGACGACGCGGCATGAATAACTACCTCATCCCCCTCACTAAACAAGACCTGCTGCATCACATGCTCCAGGTTGGTGGAGGTGCCGTCTGCCGTCTTCAACGACCAGAGCAAACCATCTATGCAAGGTTTGATGTGGAGCTCACTCAAAACAGCGCAGTCGTCAGCGTTGAATTGGGAGGTCGCACCGGCGAACTGACCCTCAAGCGGTCGGACCGAGCCAATCACCTTCACCTGCGGGATTTCATCCAGGACATTGCGAACGGCCGAATTGAATCAGCTCAACCCGCGCCACCCGAGCAGTCCGGCCGACTGGCGCAAATTGATCGAGCACTTGCGGACTCGGAAGCATTGCTTGCCCGCGTTCGCAAACTGATCGCTGCCTGAGGACTGCGCCATGAATCGCACCCTGGACGAAACAGCCGCATTGCTCGGACTCAAGCCCCGCGCCTTCCGCACCAGGTTGCGCGAGCTGAGCATTCTCAACAGCAGTGGCGATCTAGCCAGCCAGCACCGTGATCGCGGCTATCTGTATTCGGATCCGCGCAGCACCGTGATTCCGTCCCTCAACAAATGCCGTCATTACTCCGTGGTGATGGTGAAGGAAGAAGGGATCGAATGGTTGGCCAAGAAGCTAGGAATCATCATTAACAAAAAGGACGCCGCTGCATGAAAACCAACAACCTTAATGCCTACACGCAAGCCCTCGGCGCCCTGAAGCTGATCCCGATCTACTTGAACTGCCCGGGGGTAGTCAGCCGCGCAACGCTCGTTGGAGCCTCGACGGAAGCCATCCAATTAATGGAAAGCATGCCAGTACTAAGCACCGAGCTGGCCGAAGTATTCCGCTGCGTCAACAACGTGATCCTTGACGGGCAAGTCGCCTACGTTACGCCGACCAACTCGCCTGAGTACCCATTCGGCGCCGTAGTGGCTGACGCCAAGGGCAACATTTGTGCGGCTGCAATGGGCAAAAGTAAGGAAGGCCTGGCCGAGCTGATTCGCCTCAAGTTGCTGCCCCCATCGGAGGGGTACGGGGAGAACGCAGCATGAACAACACACTAGAACAATTGCGACGTCAATTCGCTACTCCATGCCCGACCCTGGCGGCAGTTCGGGAACAGTACTTCGCTCACATTCGCACCGACCGCTACCTACTTGCCGAGATAAAGGCAGGTCGTATCGCGCTGGTCGTGAAGCGTCTACACGGGTCGGCTCGCGCCCAAAGAGTGGTGTACCTGCACGACTTGGCCGAGTTCCTCGACGCCCAAGCGGCTAAGCAAGCAGCTTGATTTGAACTTGGGTTACCACTTACACCCCCGCCGGCTTCTCACCAAGCATCCCGGCGGAGGATTTCACAGAGGCTCACAGCACATGACCACGATCCAAATTTGCGCGCTAATCATCCTAATCGCTTTTACCGGCCTCCTCGTATGGGCCGGCTACAAAATGGGACGTAGCGATGGAAAGCTAGAAGCGGACGATAGTCAGCACGCTGAGTTCGCCAAAACTATCCGTCAGTTGGAAGCTTCCGCCCAGTTCATTCGCACTGATCACCGAAATCTGGCGAGGCAGTGGAGACAACTCAGAGAAAGCCAAACATTCGGATCAAAAGAGCAGCGAGTTCTGCTCGATATTGCAGAGCACCTCCGGGTTGCTGCTGAAACATTCAGTGCATTTCGCACAGGCAAAAAACTTGAGCGAGACACCCGGTTCCTTCGCGAGCAGGCACTGATCATGGCCGGGCTGCTGCAGGTGGTTGTGCAAGGAGAAGGCGTATGAACACCTCATTCTCCTACTTCGGACCAACTCACTATCGCATGTCAGATGAAACCAGCGTGCGCTTACATGTTAGTGACCAAGTTCCGACTGGCAACAACCATTTACCCGCGCTACATGCTGAGAAAAACAAGCGTTGCGATGACACTGCGGAACCATCGCTGCCCTCCTACCACCTGGACAAAATTCCAGAAGACAAGATGGCCGAGTTGGTCGGCACCACACGCCGAGCGCTCCAAGGCAAGCGCGCGAGGGGCGTCATTCCCAAAGGTGTCTGGAACACCATCGATAGCCGCATTTACTACAGCCTGAGGAGATACGAAGCATGGCTCGAGAGCCAATGGGATTGCCCACCGGAGTTGAATTTGCTGGACAGTCCGTCCGCATTCGCTTCACCTGGAACGGGCAACGCCGCTGCGAAACCCTCCCCTATCCCCAAACGCCGAAGGGGATTAAGGCTGCCGCCGACTTACGCGCTAACGTAACCAGTCTGATTAAGCATGGCGTGCTCGATGATCAGCGCTACGCCGAGCTGTTCCCCAATTCCACTTATGCCACCTACTCAGCGACTCCTCGTTTCGGGGAGTACGCCCAGGAATGGCTCAACAGTCGCGAGATCGTGGCCGGGACTCGAAAGAACTACCTTGGCTCGCTCAATCTGTACTGGATGCCCTATCTGGCGATGCTACCCATGGACAGCATCACGTCGGTGATGCTGCGCAAGGTAGTAGCCAATACAGAATGGCCGACGCCGGGTGTAAAGCGCGCGGCGATTCAGCGCCTGACCACGGTGTTCGGTACCGCAGTAAAAGACGGACTGATCAACCGTAACCCGGTGGAGTCCATCGAGCTGCCGGTAAAGGCCAAAAAGCCCATCGATCCGTTCACGGTTGGCGAGGCCAACCAGATCATTGATCACCTATATAAAACGCTGACCCATTCGATGCGGATCTACGCGGCCTACTTCGAGTTCGCCTTCTACACCGGCATGCGCCCCAGCGAGATCGCGGCGCTGCGCTGGGAAGAGGTCGACAAGGAAAAGCGGCTGGTGAACGTGTGTCGGATCGTCGCGGATTACAAGATCGAGGAGCGAACCAAAACCCGCAATGAACGGCAAGTGATGCTCAATAGCCGGGCGATGCACGCCATCGAGGTCGCCGAGCAAATTGCCGAACAACGTGCGAAACAGAGCCGTAGGAAGCAGCCGAAATCGCCCTATGTGTTCCCACCCACGAAGAATTTCGAGTTCATCCAGCAGTCCAGCGTCACCGACAAACACTTCCAGGCGGCACTGACCGAATTGGAGATTCGCGCCCGTCGGCAATACAACTGCCGACACACATACGCCACGATGTGCCTCATGGCGGGTATGAACCCTGCATTTATTGCGAGTCAGCTAGGTCACAACGTCCAGATGTTGCTTTCGACATATGCTAGGTGGGTTAACTCCGACACCGACTGGAGCGAAATCGGGAAACTGGAAAGGAGCATAATTCACTCGCTATGAGCCCAGGCCAGGCCAGGTCAGCTCCAAAGGAAACCCATAAACAACCGATATAAATTAGTCTTAAATATCAATAAGCTAATATTATTTATCGTTATTTTACTAGCGTTTCGCTGAGTTGATCCGGCACTTTCTCATCCATGGTCCACCCCTGGGCACCTCCCAATACGCATGCATTACAGATACACTGTCATCACCTTGCCACCACGCGCCATGCCAAAAAATCGGGGTGAATTTCGTCGAGCCGTCGGACCCGATACAAAATATCAATCAATGCAGTGTCTCTTTTAAGGTACATTTGTGATGTACGAAGTGGAACACGTACTGTCTGCCAATGGAGTGGATATTTACCAAGCTTGGCTCGACACCGTGCGAGACATGCGATGCAAAGCAAGAATCACCACCAGAGTCGACCGAGCCTCCCTTGGTCACTTTGGCGACACCGAGCCGGTAGGTGATGGGGTCTACGAAATGAAGTTGAATTTTGGTCCTGGATTCCGCGTCTATTACGCAATCCAAGATCGAAAGGTTGTCTTCCTTTTGGGCGGAGGCTCAAAGGATAGACAGCAAAACGACATCGAACAGGCCAAGGCTCTTTGGAACTCTTTTAAGGTGAAAAGAAAATGACAACTCGCACTCGTTCTCATGAAGATAGCGTTCTAGAAATGCTTAGAGACGACGAAGCATTTGCCATCGAATATCTTTCCGTAGCGCTTGAAGAAATCGACGAAATCGGTGGAGAGGATGCATTCCTTGTAGCCATTCGCCGACTCGTAGAGGCCAGGGGTGGCATGGGAACCCTCTCGCAGAGTACTGGCCTAGCCCGAGGCAATCTGTACAGATCCATAGCAGTAGGTGGAGACCCAAGACTTTCTACCCTTCTCAAAGTGCTTCAGGCACTAGGTATAGGAATGTCTAAAGTAGTCTCGCATCGAGCGGAAGAAGCTTGCGCCTGAGATAGTCGATACAGCAAAAAAAATGCCTCAGCTATGCTGGGGCATTTTTTTTGCGGCAACGGAAGTAGCGAAATCTGAGGAATCACAACGGCTGAAAATCAATCAGCCGACACATGCAAGGGCTAAAGACCGAAGCAAAGCCGTAACCAGAAAAAAACGCTGTCATCACCATCAAACGAAACAGACCACAAAAACGAGAAGGCCGCGGATCAGATCCGCGGCCTTCTTCTTAACGCTTGCTATCAGGAGTCGTATGGGTTGGAACCCACGTGCTCCCCGGCTTGCTGGTTGGAGGTAACGGCTTACCATCAGGCACAGCCGCGAAATTATCTTTCAAGCCACCACGTGGGCCTTGCTCTTGAAAGATGCCGCCTTCTTTTCCGGTGCTTTGACCGGGTTTTTTACCTTCTGCCATGGAGATTCTCCCAATTGGCAATGATGCCTCGAAGGAGCTACAAACGCTGATACACATCACTACGTTGCGTAAAAACGCACGCGCATATAGAATCAATAAGCTTGTAGCTACTTGTTGGCTATGGTTTCTGATTTGGGAAGGTGTGCAAAATCGTCCCCAATTCAGCCTGGAAGTCCCGCGTGCGAAAGCACTCGGGACTTTTTTCATGGCGCCAAAAAAACGCCGTCAATTGCCGACCCCTACATCTAGAACCGACGAAGAGATAATAACCATCTCTTTTAAGAGAAATCAACTTATTTTTTATGCACATTGCCCTGTTGATAAGTCTGTGGATAAGTCAAAAGAGCTTGATACTTGGATGAACCCGTTAGGCAATGAACAAAGGGGCTAGCTCGTATGCATGGCATGCAAAAAGCGATATCAAAATGCCACCATACTTATACACACGTATCTTGTGTATTTTAACTGGATCCAAATGGAACAACACTACATGTAGTGTTTCACCCTTCTAAAACAGAAAGCTAAATGATAGGAGTCAAATTTTCGGCTCCAGCGCATACCACTTAACGAACTGTCAATCGAGGTGGTAATGCTGCGGCGATTATCAACCGCCCCCTTGAATAAATGACGGCACTGAGAATAGTGATTCGCGCCCGCCGGCAATACAACTGCCGACACACATACGCTACCATGTGCCTCATGGCGGGAATGAACCCTGCATTTATTGCCACTCAGCTGGGTCACAGCGTTCGGATGTTGCTCTCGACCTACGCCCGATGGATCAACCAGCACCGACTGGGCGAACTCGGGAAACTCGAAAACAGCTCGATTGGTACAAAATTGGTACAGACAGAACAAGTACCCTCCTGAAACCCTTATGGAATCAGCCTCTGTGACACTGGAACAGAATTACACCGCGATTCTCGGCCAATTGGGCGAGGACGTGTCCCGCGAGGGCCTGCTCGACACGCCAAAGCGTGCCGCCAAAGCCATGCAGTACCTCTGCCGCGGTTATGCACAGACGCTCGAAGAGGTCACCAATGGTGCCCTGTTCAGCTCAGACAACAGCGAAATGGTGCTGGTCAAGGACATCGAGCTGTACTCGCTGTGCGAACACCACCTGTTGCCGTTCATCGGCAAGGCGCATGTCGCTTACATCCCGAGCGGCAAAGTGCTGGGCCTGTCGAAGGTCGCGCGAATCGTCGATATGTACGCTCGCCGCCTGCAGATTCAGGAAAACCTCAGCCGCCAGATCGCCGATGCGGTGCAGCAAGTCACCGGCGCGCTGGGCGTGGCCGTGGTGATCGAGGCCAAGCACATGTGCATGATGATGCGCGGTGTCGAGAAGCAGAATTCGTCGATGATCACTTCGGTGATGCTCGGTGAATTCCGCGAAAACGCGGCAACCCGCAGCGAATTCCTCAGCCTCATCAAGTAATTCGCAACAGAAAAGAACCGGCGTTGATCGCCGGTTTTTTTTCGTCCGCGAAAAATCGGGTAAGCTGCGCGCCCTTCTTCATTTGCACCGTGAGGCTTTCAACGTGTTCGTCAAAGCGCTTCGTGTCGGCCTCGGCCAACTGGTTATCTTCATCGATTTCATTACCCGTCCGGGCAAGAAAAAACGCCCCGCCGCTGCTCAGGCGCAAGTCGACGCTGCGGCGAGAGATCTGACGCTGTATCAGTTCCACGCCTGCCCGTTCTGCGTGAAAACCCGTCGCGCACTGCATCGTCTGAATGTGCCGGTGGCGCTCAAAGACGCGAAGAACAACGAGCAGGATCGCCAGACCCTGCTGGAACAGGGCGGCCGAATCAAAGTGCCTTGCCTGCGTATTGAAGAGAATGGACAGACCACCTGGATGTATGAATCCAAGGTGATTATTGATTATCTGGATAAGCGGTTTGCTGCTGTCTGATGTTTGTGGGGTGGGCCGGTAGTCGCCTTCGCGAGCAGGCTCGCTCCCACCCTTGAAATGCATTCCACCCTGTGGGAGCGAGCCTGCTCGCGAAGAGACCCGAACTGACGACGCAGGCCCTTGAGCTGGCGATTTTTCTAGGCCGCCCTCTCCAGTTGCGCCCGCCGCACCACCGCCGCCATACGCTTCAGCCCTTCATCCAGGCGCGCCGGATCAATGTGGCTGAAGTTCAAACGCAAATGCCCATGATGCTTGTCCGGCTCAGGGAAAAACGGCTCACCCGGCATAAACGCCACGTCGTTGGCCAACGCCTCGTTGAGTAACGTACGCGTATCCAGCGGGCGTTTGAGCGTCAGCCAGAAGAACAGCCCACCCTGGGGCATATTCCACTCAGCCAGGTCGGCAAAATGCTCTTCCAGCGCCAACTGAAACGCATCGCGCCGCTGCCGATAGAAATCACGCAACTCGCTTAAATGCTGTTGATATTTTTCGGTGCCGATCCATTGCAGCGCCTGCCACTGGCCGATGCGATTGGTGTGAAGATCCGCCGATTGCTTGAGCTTGAGCAGGTGCGGGAACAGATCCGGGCTAGCGATGAGGTACCCGACACGCAATCCCGGGAGCAAGGTTTTCGAGACGGTGCCGGTATAGATCCAACTGGCTTTATTCAAGCGTGCGGCAATCGGCTTGACACTGCCGCCATCGAAGGTCAGCTCGCGGTACGGCTCGTCTTCAATCAGGGTGACGCCGAACTCATCGAGCAACGCGGCGACGGCTGCGCGTTTGGCCTCGCTGTAGCGTACGGCGGATGGATTCTGGAACGTCGGGATCAGGTAGATAAATGCCGGGCGGTGCTGTTGCAGACGGTTGCGCAGTTGCGCCAGGTTGGGACCGTCGGCTTCCTGCGGCACGGTCAGGCAGTCGGCGCCGAACAGCTGGAAGATTTGCAGCGCGGCCAGATAGGTTGGCGCCTCCAGCAGAATTTCCGTGCCCTTGTCGATGTACAGCTTGGCCGCCAGATCCAGGGTTTGCTGCGAGCCGCTGACCACCAGCACCTGACTCGCCTCGCATTCCAGACCAAGCGCCCTCGCCTCTGCCGCCAAGGCTTCACGCAAGGCCGGCTCGCCTTCGCTCATGCCGTACTGACCAAGCGATAACGGCAACTCCGCCCACTCCACTTTCGGCAACATCGCTTCGGCAGGCAAGCCGCCGGCGAATGACATCACTTCTGGACGCTGAGCGGCAGCAAGGATTTCTCGGATCAAAGAACTTTTCAGGCGCGAGACACGTTCGGAAAAAGCCATGGAGGTCACCGTAGCGAGGGATGCGAAAAATGAGTCAAACTGGTTGACTGAAATTACGACAGCTTGAGCGAGTACGTCAACATGCTTGACCTTAAGAACCCCACTAGCCAACAACAGGCGATGGAAGCGTTTTTCTTCGGCTACCAGGCGTTCACTGCCAAGGCAGATGAAATGCTCGAGCGCCGCGGACTCTCGCGGGTGCATCAGCGCATCGTGTTTTTCATCGCACGCTACCCGAACCTCAGCGTGAAGGAGCTGCTGGCCCTGCTCGGCGTGAGCAAACAGGCGCTGAACATGCCGCTGCGCCAGTTGCAGGAGATGCATCTGGTCGACAGCGTCGCTTCACAGACGGACAAACGTAAGCGCCTGCTCGAGCTGACGGCGGAAGGCGCGAAGTTCGAGCAGGCGTTGCGCCGGGAGCAGGTGAAATTGCTCGAGCGGGTGTTTGCCGAGGCTGGGGAAGCGGCGGTGAATGGCTGGTTGGCGGTGAATCTGGCCTTGGGTGGCAGTCTGACAATTCTTGAGTGAATCAACAGGCGCTTTCGCGAGCAGCCTCGCTACCACATGGGAACGCATTACAAAGGTGGAGCGAGCCTGCTCGCGAATGGCTTGATAGCCATATATCCCTATCAACAAAAAAATCGGCGACAAAACCCAAAACAATATTTGCTTTATTTGTACACAAAAGCATAATCCACTGCGTGCGAGTTCCTGACTACACGGTCAACAAATTCGCGTATGCCTCAAAGGGCCGCTGCCACCCCTCATGGGTCCGGCCCTGGAAATAACAATAAAACTCTTGAGGAGTACTCGCTGTGGAAAGCCGCAAATCCGAAGCACCGCCGCTCGAGCTCACGCCGCCATTACGCAATGGCCTGCTGGAGCGTCTGTTCAAACTCAGCTTGCATGGCACCACGGTGAAGACCGAGCTGATTGCCGGTCTGACAACCTTCATCACCATGGCTTACATCATCTTCGTCAACCCGAACATCATGGCCGACGCCGGTATCGATCACGGTGCGGCCTTTGTCGCCACGTGTATTGCCGCGGCATTGGGCTGCCTGTTGATGGGCCTGTACGCCAACTGGCCGGTTGGCCTGGCACCGGGCATGGGCCTCAACGCCTTCTTCACCTACACCGTGGTCGGCACCATGGGCTACAACTGGGAAACCGCGCTCGGCGCGGTGTTTGTTTCGGGTGTGCTGTTCATGTTCCTGACCTTTTCGCGGATTCGCGAGTGGCTGCTCAACAGCATTCCGGTCAGCCTGCGTTTTGCGATGGGCGCCGGTGTCGGTCTGTTCCTCGGCCTGATCGGTCTGAAGACTGCCGGGATCGTCGTCGACAGCCCGGCGACGCTGATCAAACTCGGCTCGCTGCGCGAACCCGGCCCACTGCTGGCCGCGATCTGCTTCCTGATGATCGCGATCCTCAGTTACCACCGCGTGTTCGGGGCGATCCTCATCAGCATCATCACCGTCACCCTCGCCGGCTGGGGTCTGGACCTGGTGCACTACGAGGGCATCATGTCCGCGCCGCCGAGCCTGGCGCCGACCTGGATGGCAATGAACGTCGCCGGTGTGTTCAACGTCAGCATGATCAGCGTGGTGCTGGCCTTCCTCTTTGTGCACATGTTTGACACCGCGGGCACCTTGATGGGCGTGGCCCAGCGCGCCAATCTCGTCGCGGCTGACGGTCGCATCGAAAACCTCTCGCGGGCGATGAAGGCCGACAGCGCATCCAGCGTATTCGGCGCCGTGGTTGGCGTGCCTCCCGTGACAAGTTACGTGGAAAGTGCCGCCGGCGTCGCCGCTGGTGGTCGGACTGGTCTTACCGCGGTCACCGTGGGTGTGCTATTTATAGCGGCCATGTTCTTCGCCCCGTTGGCTGGCATGATTCCCGCTTATGCCACGGCTGGCGCACTGATCTACGTGGCGATGCTGATGATGGGCGGCATGGCCCACATTGAATGGGATGAAGCAACCGACGCGATTCCGGCGATTGTCACGGCGATCATGATGCCGCTGACCTTCTCCGTTGCCGACGGCATCGCATTGGGCTTCATCACGTATGTGGCGCTGAAGGCCGGCACCGGCAAGTACAAGGAAATTTCCGTCAGCCTGTGGGTGCTCTGCGCGATCTTCATCGCCAAGTTCATCTTCCTGTAAGCGCTGCGCGGTTCAGGCTTCAAACCAGCCTCACCCTCACGGGTGGGGCTTTTGCGCATTTCGATAACAACAAAGGAGCAAAACGATGAGTCTGGAAACCTGGCTGCTGTTCAGTGGCGCTGCACTGGTGGTGATCCTGATCCCGGGACCGCTGTCGTTGCTGATGATCAGCAACAGTCTGAATTATGGTTTGCGCCGGTCTTACCCGGCGTTTCTCGGCGGGGTGATTGCCTCGGTCTGCCTGCTCAGCGCTTCGGCGCTTGGCCTCGGTGCTCTTTTGCTGGCATCTGAGCAGCTGTTCAGCGCACTGAAAATCGTCGGCGCGCTGTACCTGTTCTATCTCGCCTGGCAGAGCTGGCAACAATCGCGGCAGCCATCCACGGGCGCCGAAGTTCCTGACGCCGCACCGGTGCCGCGCTTTCGCACACTGTTCGGGCGTGCCTTCGTATTGGGCGCGAGCAATCCGAAGGACATCCTGTTCTTCGCCGCATTTCTGCCGCAGTTCCTCAGCGCCAACCAACCTTTTCTGCCGCAATTGCTGATCATGATCGCGACCTGGGTGGTACTCGACCTGTGCTGCAAGCTGGCCTACGGCCTGGGCGCCCATGGCGCAGCGCGGTATCTGCGCAGCGGTAAAGGCCAGAGCTGGTTCAACCGGATCAGTGCCGGATTGTTTGGCGGCGCCGGCGCGGCATCATTGCTCAGCAGTCATTAAATAATGGCTGTTCATCCCGACTGAACGGATTCAAGTCGGGATGCTGCTGTTTACAATTAACCAGGGCACGCCAACCCTGTAATCATTGACGAGCAATACACCGCAACAACCCCTTTATATACAGCGCTCAAAGGGGCGCCTTAATATCCGCTGCAATTCGAAACGACAGCCTGAACAAGGAAGTTCTCATGGCCACTTTGATACAAAACGCCTCGATTCAAACCGATCCTGCAGTAGAGCCAAACAATCATAAAGTTACCGACACGGTCGTTATCACGGATATGCTTTTCGAGAGCAACGAGCGCACGTCTGCAACGATCGACTTTCCCGAACACCCTTCCAAGCGTAACCAATTGAAGTTCGCGGACGAAATATTCGGCCCTCTGCAAATTGGCGCCATATCAATAACGCGGGTTGCGCTTGACAGTCTGGGAGCGACCGTCGACGGCAAACCATTGAGTGGTCGCAACACCTTCAGTCGAGTGCTGAAGCGTTCTTTTATCGATGCCGTGCAATTGGACCTGGACAAGGTCGAACATGCCATGAAGGCTGTCACCGGCAGTGACAGTTATTTATTGCCAACCCTGCTGTTTGAAATGGCCAGTCATCGCCCCTTGACCGCCCCCGCGCTCTTCAGCGGTCGCGTTACTGATGAGCACGAACCGGGCAACTACCGGCGCAAGCTGGTGAAACTCGCCAATGCGGCACAGGCACTCGACCTGCAGCATGTGCATCTGCCTCAACACCATCCACGCTGGAAAACATTGACCAAAAGCTACGCAACACTCGGCTCCAGCGTAGGTATTCAAGGCTTCGGGATATTCATGGGGCTGCGCGGAGTCTTCGATGCAATCAAGACAAAGAACACCGCAGAGATCGCGATCAACAGCGCAGGCATCGCCTCGGAACTTGGCTCGATCGCCGTCGACATTGGCGTCAGCAAAGCTGCCACCCAAATGCTCACTGTCGGGCAACATGCCTACCGTGACTTCGCCAGGACCCGAATGGCCCTCAGGCTGGGCCGTTCAGGCGGTCTGCTCGGCGGCGCGCTGACGCTGCCTTTCGATATCTACACCGCCGTGCGATCCATGAATGCTGCCGAGAACGCCACGGGCAAGGAAGCAATGGATCATTACGTCAGCGCCAGCCTGAGTATTACCAGCGCCGCCATGACGGTGATTCTCGGCGCCGCGGCGATGGCCGGCTTTTCCTTCGCCGGCCCGGTTGGACTGGCTGCCGGTGCAATGCTAGCCATCGGCTCGCAGGTCTATGGTGCGGTGCGCATTGTCGACGATATCGACGACTACATAGAACTCACTCTGGATGAGCGTTGGCGCACTGGCTGGTTTTCGTTCTGCATGGCGGATATCGATCAGCACGTTCAAGACCGTTATATCAAGGCCAAGACGCTGTTGCAGCATTCCATCAAGTTGAAGACGACGGCGAGAAAATTGCTCGATGGTCCTCTCAAGGACAGTACCGAAGCCATCGTCAATGGCCAATTCGAAGTCCGCCTGCGGCCCACCAGAGTCTGGAAGCGAAACTGGTGGACGAAACGCGACGCCTGGGAATCGGTACATGTTCCTGAAATAGTCGGTCTGGATGACACCATCGATGCCCGTGAAGGCGTCACACAGAACACGCCTGGCGCCGAACTAGGCACCCCTGCAGACAACAAGAGCGTTATGTGGCTGCTGGCCGAAGGTCGAGATTCAATCAAGGGGGTCGAAAAAAAACCGAACGTCTTTCATTACAAATCCGGGAAAAAAGACCTCACCGGTGGCGAGAAAAACGACCAGTTCGTGTTCGACAATGCGGCCGAATTCCTCAAGCAAGATGTGGATGCAACAGAACATTCGATACTGCGAGGTGGCGCAGGCCAGGACATGCTGGTGCTCGGTGGCCGTTACTCCGATTACCGCACCGATAAAACCGGTTATGACGTGGACCTGCTGGCCGGCACGCTGCAGATCATTTCGACCGACAAATCAAGCGAACTGGGCAAAAAGTATGCCTTGTACAGTTTGCTGGACAGCATTGAAAACGTTGAAACCGTCAACGGCGCCGCGAGCGTCGTGACCGGTACGGCGCAAAGCAACCTTATCAAGGCCCGCGGTAGTGACGTGATCGAAGCGGGTGCCGGCGATGATCAGATCTACCTGCTGCACAAGAATGCCAAGGCATCCGGTGAAGCGGGCGCCGATCAATATTTGATTGCGCATGTGGCCGGACGCTTCTCGATCTTCGAAGATGGCAAACAGCCAAGCCATATCGTACTGAACTGGAAAAAAGAGCTTATTGACTCATGGCACATCGAGGGTAACGACCTGGTTATCACTTCGGGGTTCGAGTTTCATGAACAATCAAAAAACATCTTGACCATCCATGATGTCTACGAAACAAAAGCCAACGTCCGACTACTGGTCAATAGGGATCTGACTTTCATCACCAGCGACGGTTTCCATTTCAGATTTGAGCTACCGGAGAAACTCTCAAAGGACGAAACGGCAGACTTTGCTGAAATACTGATCAAACTTGGTCAGTCACAACAACCCATTATCGTTTACGCCGAAGAGTGCTGGATCAGGCATCAGCAGGAAGCGAGCTATTACTTGCCCCGCTCCAGCAACATGACAACTTTTTACTCGGTGCTGCGCGCTGAGACCGTCACCAGAATCTATCTTGATTACAGCAGCGATGAATTGACAAAGGCCGAGGCGCATTTATTCGCATACAAACCCAAGTCCTATCACCTGACAGCAGGGTGTCATCTCGTTTATCACTTTGGCGAAAAGCGGATCAAACTGAATTATTTCGCCGCCGCTCGTGATGAAGGCGAACAAGACAACCTGACAAAAATGTTGCGCACCATGGCTGTCCGGCCGTTTTACCGTTATGTACTGATTTTCAATGACGGTGTCGCCATCAATGCCGGCCTCTCGGATGAAACCGATGTCCTGCCGGCCTTCACCGATTACAGCATACCAAGGGACTGGATCAGGCAAATGAAGCTGCCCTTGCCAGTCCGCTCGCGACGCTACAGTTATGCCCTGCCGGAAAACAGGGCGTACGAAATGGGCAATCGCAACTGCTGTGCCACGCTAACCGCGCAGACCGTGCAAACCGCGATGGAAAGCCTGGTGGGAGAAGGCTCCACGTATCTGATACACCTCGTTGCCAACATGACACTGCGACTTTCTACACCGGGCGCCCTCGCCAGCTCGACCGTGCGCCTGATGCACTCCTCTACGTGGGAGCTCGATGCCACAAAACTCGGGCCCGTCGATATCAGACTCTCGAACAATCAGCTATCCATCGGCACCTGTACTGTTTACCTACCGGTGTACGAAAGCGAGGACTTGATTGATCAGATTCGAGTCATCACTGAGAACGGAGTGGTGCATACAGTCGATCTGGTGTTTGACCGGGTCTACCGCGATGGCCTTGATGCACGATTCTTTGAAGCCTCCGACGCTACCAGACCGCTACCCTCAGCACTGGCCTCGCTGGCCAGCGAGGTGGTGAAGGTCAGAAACGCGGGCTGGATCTTCGATGAGTCAGCGGCAGTGAGTTACAGCTTTGCCGCACACGGCTGGGTATTGCGTGCCGATAACTCGCGAGTTGAAGCATCCGAGTTGCAAGTGGCCAATCGTTGCAGCCATCAGTCCGGGATCTTCCTGCCGACGCCAACCCTCAATGTCCCTGTAGCGTAACGGCAAAACAATTAATCGACAGCACCCTTTGCAACCCTGCGCTTTGCCAGGCGCCCGCGCGCGCCTGCGCATCCACTTCATGAGTAGTTCAGTATGGCCAAACCACCCAAAAAAGTTTCTGTCACGACAAAAACCGACCTCCCCGACGCCTCCGGCTCAGGTTCGCCGACACGCAGCAACACCATCGGTCTGCACATGCCGGATGCCTTGCTGCTGGGCATTCAACCGCCACCCCTCAGCCGGGGCGCCGACACCTCCGCAGCGGTTGATCGCCAGCCTGCGGTGGTCATTCATGAGTTGCCGCCGACAGCGAATCGTATCGGCACCACTCGGAACGCGATCCCCTGGCCGCAGGAGCGCGCTCACGAGCTGATTGCCGTGCCAGACAAGAGCGGTCTGTTCACCGGTCCGGATCAGCGAACGTACGCACAAATCGGTAGTGAAGGACGGTTCGTGGTCGAACAGGATCTGCACGGCAACTACCATTTACCCCTGACTTTCGCCCCCGGCGTCACCGGCCTCGCCCTGGCTCCCAACGAAGGCCAGGCGAGCTGGAGCATCCAGCGCCCTGACAGGCCATCGATCCGGCGCGCCCCGACTACCTTGGCCAGCCCCGACTATCTGGCTCCCTCGGACGTCAACACGCTGACCAAGCCGCAACTGGCCACTGATGGCATTCGCTACAACAAGCTCAAGCAGACCTTTGTCACCACGGTTGACGGAACAGTCATGGTGCGCAAAAACAAGGACGGCGACTATCAGCAGGCGTCAGCGGCAAGCCATGCGGCACCGGAGATATTTTTTGAACAGATCGCGGGAACCGTGTTCTGGCGGCAGAAAGCACCCGGCATCCAGCCCGCAGAGCCCCCATCATCCAGCCGACAGCCGATCGCCCAGGCCGAAGAGCCCATCGCCGGCCCGAGCAAGCGGCCACGGCTGGAGGAGACTGACGAACCGGCAACACGGCAAGCACCCAGCGCCCAGGATCAGCATCCGGCGTATTTCTGGTTGCCCTGGGGCCATTTGAACAAGCCTGCCGGGACGGAATCGGTGCAGCTTGGCTGGTTGCATTATCCCATCGTGCCCGTTGGCTCAAACCCCGCGCCCCGGGTGTTTTTCGTGCTTCATCCCGAGTTCGCGCCAACGCACTTCGAGGCGTTCGAACACATGCTGGCCACCGCCCCCGCCTTGCAGCCGGTGGCCACGTTTCGAATCGGCAACGATCCAGGTGAAATACATCCGGGCAAACACTTTTTCGAAGCGCCAATCACCCAATCCGTTGCTCGTGCATTCCCCGATTTTTCTGACGCCACCGCGCGCGCCGTGGCCCGACGACTATTCGAACTGGCCGACCACTCGCCGACGATCACCGGCACCGGGCTGGTCAACATTGATGCTGCGTTGCAGCAGTGGCAGCACCGGCCGCTGTCTACGACGCCGGCCCAGACCCGCGCCGACCCGATGAGCATGCTGACCGTGGCGCCGGATATTGACCTTGGCGGGAAACGACTGATTCCGATGCCTTCCCAAGTCGACAGTGAGCTGCAACGCCTGACCTTCGATCCGCAGCGTTTTCCAGCGGCCTGGAATCACTACTCAACCTATCCCTCGGACCTGAACCTGAGGCGGCTGATCGGTTCCTTGCTGGTTAACAGCGGCTACGAATTATTCCCGCTGACGTATGAACATCGCATGCCGACGCTGGTATTCAAACGGGCCCACCACGATCAGATTTTCTTCCTCAAACTGGGAGCGATCGACCAGGCAGGCCTCACTCATGTGCCCGGCAATGAACTGACCGAACCGAGCACACCCGCGCGAATCGGCCAGGACGCCTTCAAGGCGCTGACCGAGGCCGCCGCGCAAAACAAAGTGGTCTGGCTGATCGGCGGAGTGTTGAAGGTTGCCGGCAAGCCTGACTCGGTATTCATCATTCGCGAACGCTGAGCATGGCGCTCGGTCGCCGGTTTGGAGGGAAAATTGCGGCCATAAAAAAAGCCCGCAGTGTGGGCGGGCGAAAGACCAAAGAAGCTATATGCGCAGTCGCTTCCCGGTGGGGGCAGCTGCTTGGGGGTCAGCTGCCCCGATACGTGGAATAGCTGTAAGGCGAAATCAGCAGGGGCACGTGATAGTGCTCCTGCTCGGCGGAGATGCCGAAACGCAACACCACCACGTCGAGAAATGCCGGCTCGGGCAGTTGCACACCGCGGGCGCGGTAGTAATCGCCGGCGTGGAACTGCACCTGATAAACGCCAGTGCGATAATCGTCGCCTTGCAGCAACGGTGCGTCGACCCGGCCATCGCTGTTGGTTGTCGCACTGGCGACCAATTCCAGCTGCGATCCTTCAACGCGGTACAGCTCGACCTTGATCGAGCTGCCCGGGCAACCGTGTGCAGCGTCCAAAACGTGTGTTGTCAAACGTCCCATTGATTCTGCGCGCCTGGCCGCAACAAGCGGTCAGACCTCGCGCCTCCCGAAGTCAGTTGAAAAGGAGACCGCACCGATTCGGAGCACGAAACGCTGCGGCGAGCGACTGATTAAGACACTTTTCAAAAAAATTGTACACAATAAAAACGACATTTTTCGCCTCACCCCCGCCATCCGGGCCTTTATCGCCAATCTACAGACAATGCGCCTGATCATTGAACCTTCTATTCATTAGCTGACTGGTCAGGCAGGTTTCTTGCAGGCTCGAACCGCTAGCAGCAAAAGATGACAGCCGGTGAAAAATGCGAAAATTCAGGCTTACAAAATGTAAATAAAGTTGTATACAATCAGCCCATCGCTGTGACGCCAGCCTGCCAGGCCGCCACACCAATCTGTCAACGTACAAGAAGGAAGACTGCAGTGAGCGCTGACTACCCACGCGACCTGATCGGTTACGGCAGTAACCCTCCTCACCCACACTGGCCGGGCAATGCCCGGATCGCCCTGTCCTTCGTGCTCAATTACGAAGAAGGTGGCGAGCGCAATATTCTGCACGGCGACAAGGAATCCGAAGCCTTCCTCTCCGAAATGGTCGCTGCCCAGCCGCTGCAAGGCGCGCGCAACATGAGCATGGAATCGCTTTACGAGTATGGCAGCCGCGCCGGCGTCTGGCGGATTCTGAAACTGTTCAAGGAATTCGACATTCCGCTGACCATCTTCGCCGTGGCCATGGCCGCCCAACGTCACCCGGACGTGATCCGCGCGATGGTCGATGCCGGCCACGAAATCTGCAGCCACGGCTACCGCTGGATCGACTATCAGTACATGGATGAAGCGCAGGAACGCGAGCACATGCTCGAAGCGATCCGCATCCTCACCGAACTGACCGGTGAGCGTCCGCTGGGCTGGTACACCGGTCGCACCGGGCCGAATACCCGTCGCCTGGTGATGGAAGAAGGCGGTTTCCTCTACGACTGCGACACCTACGACGACGACCTGCCCTACTGGGAACCGAACAACCCGACCGGCAAGCCGCATCTGGTGATTCCGTACACCCTCGACACCAACGACATGCGCTTCACGCAAGTGCAGGGTTTCAACAAGGGTGACGATTTCTTTGAATATCTCAAAGACGCCTTCGATGTGCTTTACGCCGAAGGTGCCGAAGCGCCGAAAATGCTCTCGATCGGTCTGCACTGCCGCCTGATCGGCCGTCCCGGTCGCCTCGCTTCGCTCAAGCGCTTTATCGAATACGCCAAAAGTCATGAACAGGTGTGGTTCAGCCGTCGCGTCGACATCGCGCGCCACTGGCAAGATACCCACCCGTACCAAGGGACTGCAAAATGAGCCGCTTTCAAACCCTGCAACCGTCGACCCTGAGCCGCGACGCTTTCGTCAAAGCCTTCGCCGACATCTACGAACATTCGCCATGGGTGGCCGAAAAGGCCTACGACCTCGGTGCGGACGCTTCGATCGACGAGATCGAAACCCTGCACCAGCGCATGAGCGATATCCTGTTGAGCGCCGATCATGCCAGCCAGCTGGCCCTGATCAACGCTCACCCGGACCTGGCCGGCAAAGCCGCCGTCCAGGGCCAACTGACCGAAGCCAGCACCAATGAACAGGCTGGCGCCGGTATTCACCAATGCACGGCCGAAGAGTTCCAGCGCTTCACCGAGCTGAACGACGCCTACAAAGCCAAGTTCAAGTTTCCCTTCATCATGGCGGTAAAAGGCAGCAACCGGCATCAGATCCTCGCGGCGTTCGAAACGCGCATCAACAATTCGGTGGAAGCCGAGTTCAAATGCGCGCTGGCGGAGATCAACAAGATTGCCCTGTTCCGTTTACTGACTCTTTAGCAAGCCTGGCCCGAGCGTGAATGAACGCGCAAACGCCCAGGGCCCTGCGAGCATCCCCAGCCAACTTATCAAAGGCAGACAAGAAGAATGAAAGCTTACGCCGTACCTTTCGAAAAATACGTCAACCTGGCCGACGCCCGCCTGGGCACCAAGATCATTTCGGTCACCGATGACTGGTTCGCAGACGCCAATCGTCTGTTCCAACCGACCCCGGCCGTATGGAAGGAGGGCGTGTTCGATGACAACGGCAAGTGGATGGACGGCTGGGAGTCGCGCCGCAAGCGCTTCGAAGGTTACGACAGCGCGGTGATCCGTCTGGGCGTACCGGGCTCGATCAAAGGCGTGGACATCGACACTTCATTCTTCACCGGCAACTATCCGCCGTCGGCCTCGCTGGAAGCGTGCTTCCTGGCCTCGGGCGAGCCGGATGAAAACACCCAGTGGACTGAAGTGCTGTCGGCCGTCGAGCTGCAGGGCAACAGCCACCATTACCACGAAATCAGCAACGACCAGGCGTTCAGCCACCTGCGCTTCAACATCTACCCGGACGGCGGTGTTGCCCGTCTGCGCGTGTACGGCATTCCGTTCCGCGACTGGTCCGCTGTTGGCGACAACGAGCAAGTCGATCTGGCCGCAGCCCTTAACGGTGGCCGCGCCCTCGCCTGCTCCGACGAACACTTCGGCCGCATGAGCAACATCCTCAACCCGGGCCGTGGCATCAACATGGGCGACGGCTGGGAAACCGCACGTCGTCGTACGCCGGGCAATGACTGGGTGATCGTCGCCCTGGGTCATCCGGGCGAGATCGAGAAAATCGTCGTCGACACCCTGCACTTCAAAGGCAACTACCCGGACACCTGCTCGATCCAGGGCGCGTTCGTCAAGGGCGGCACCGACAGCCAGATCGAAACCCAGTCGCTGTTCTGGCGCGAACTGCTGCCAAGCCAGAAGCTGGAAATGCACGCCGAACACACCTTCGTCGAGCAGATCAAGGCACTCGGCCCGATCACCCACATCCGCCTGAACGTGTTCCCGGATGGTGGCGTGAGTCGCCTGCGTGTATTGGGCAAGGTCGCTAAACAAGGTTGAACCCAATCGCTGGCAAGCCAGCTCCCACAGGTTTTGTGAACGCCACAGTCCACTGTGGGAGCGGGCTTGCCCGCGATGGCGATAGATCTAACAACACAGAATCCGGATAAGAAGAACAGCATGCGCACATTGACGATTGAACCGCTGACCAAAGAAGCCTTCGCCCCTTTCGGTGACGTGATCGAAACCGACGGCAGCGATCACTTCATGATCAACAACGGTTCGACCATGCGCTTCCACAAACTGGCGACGGTCGAAACCGCTACGCCTGAGGACAACGCAATCATCAGCATTTTCCGCGCCGACGCGCAGGACATGCCGCTGACCGTTTGCATGCTGGAACGCCATCCGCTGGGCAGCCAGGCTTTCATTCCGCTGCTCGGCAACCCCTTTCTGATCGTGGTCGCGCCAGTTGGCGATGCACCTGTATCAGGCTTGGTCCGCGCCTTCGTCACCAACGGCAGGCAGGGCATCAATTACCATCGCGGCGTCTGGCACCACCCGGTGCTGACGATCGAAAAGCGGGATGACTTCCTGGTGGTTGATCGCAGTGGCACAGGCAATAACTGCGATGAGCATTTTTTCAAAGAGGATGAGCGGTTGATCCTCGCCCCCCACCAATAAGAGAAGGTCTGATCACTCGACAACAAGAGTGACAGGCGAGAGGTAAAGACTGTGGAAGCACATCTGTTGGAATGGCTGAACCTGAGCGTGCGCTGGGTTCACATGATCACTGGCGTGGCCTGGATCGGCGCGTCGTTCTACTTCGTCTGGCTGGAGAACAACCTCAACCGCGTCAACCCGAAAACCGGCCTGGCCGGTGATCTGTGGGCGATCCACGGCGGCGGCATCTACCACCTGGAAAAATACAAACTGGCCCCACCGTCCATGCCGGACAACCTGCACTGGTTCAAGTGGGAAGCCTACTTCACCTGGATGTCGGGGATCGCGCTGCTGTGCGTGGTGTTCTACTCCAATCCGGTGCTCTACCTCGTCGCACCCGGCAGCGGCCTCAGCGGTCCTGAAGGCGTGGCCATCGGTATCGGCTCGCTGATCGTCGGCTGGTTCGTCTACGACTTCCTCTGCGATTCGGCCCTAGGCAAGAAACCCGCCCTGCTCGGCTTCATCCTGTTCGTCCTGATCATCGCCGCGGCCTATGGCTTCAGCAAAGTGTTCAGCGGGCGTGGTGCGTACCTGCACGTCGGCGCGATCATCGGCACCATCATGGTCGGCAACGTGTTCCGCATCATCATGCCGGCGCAACGCGCACTGGTGGCGGCGATCGCCGAGAACCGCACGCCGGATCCGGCGCTGCCGGCCAAGGGTCTGCTGCGTTCGCGACACAACAACTATTTCACCCTGCCAGTGCTGTTCATCATGATCAGCAACCACTTCCCGAGCACTTATGGCAGCCAGTACAACTGGTTGATCCTGGCCGGGATCGCGGTGTTGGCGGTATTGGTGCGTCACTACTTCAACACCCGTCACGACAGCCACAAGTTTGCCTGGACCCTGCCAGTGGCAGCGGTGGGCATGATCTGCTTGGCCTACGTCACCGGTCCGATGCCGATGTCGAACGCACCCGAAGTGGCCAAGGCACCGGCGAAAATCGAGTACCAACCGCTGCCGGAGACGGCATTGGGCGGTGGCGCGAAACCGGCCGAACCGGCGCAACCTGCGGCACCCGCAGCCCCTGCGGCGGCACCTGCGCAAGCCTCGAATGCCGGCCCCGGTTTCGACAAAGTGCACAACGTGATTCAAGAGCGTTGCACGGTGTGCCATTCGTCCAAGCCGACCAGCCCGTTGTTCAGCGCAGCCCCGGCCGGTGTGATGTTCGACACCCCCGAGCAGATTCGCCAGAACGCCGCGCGCATTCAGGCGCAAGCCATCACCACACAGATCATGCCACTGGGCAACATCACCCAGATGACCCAGCAGGAACGTGACCTGATCGGTGCCTGGATTGCCCAGGGAGCGCAGACCAACTAATCGTTAAAAGCATCGCTGGCAAGCCAGCTCCCACAGGGTTTTGCATAGCCTGTGTGGGAGCGGGCTTGCCCGCGAATGGCCGCTCCGCGGTCTGCCTGATGCAAAGAAACAGCTGCAAGCAACCCGGCAGCTGTTAATCACAAGAATAAAAAAGATCCGAGGTGTTGCATGTCCGAGCTGTCCAAAGCGCGCATCCCCGACGCACCCGCCATTCAGCGTTTGCCCCTTTTGCAACTGATCCTGGTCGGTCTGCAACATGTTCTGCTGATGTACGGCGGTGCCATCGCGGTGCCGCTGATCATCGGACAGGCCGCTGGCCTGAGTCGTGAAGAAATCGCCTTCCTGATCAACGCCGACCTGCTCGTCGCCGGCATCGCCACTATCATGCAGTCGCTCGGCATTGGCCCGATGGGCATTCGCATGCCGGTGATGATGGGCGCCAGTTTCGCTGCGGTCGGCAGCATGGTCGCCATGGCGGGCATGCCCGGCATCGGCCTGCAAGGCATCTTCGGCGCGACGATTGCCGCCGGTTTCTTCGGCATGCTGATCGCACCGTTCATGTCCAAGGTCGTGCGTTTCTTCCCGCCGCTGGTCACCGGCACGGTCATCACCTCGATCGGTTTATCGCTGTTCCCCGTGGCCGTCAACTGGGCCGGTGGCGGGGTCGACGCCGCGCAATTCGGATCGCCGATTTATCTGGCCATCGCCGCGCTGGTGCTGGCCACCATCCTCTTGGTTCACCGCTTCATGCGCGGATTCTGGGTCAACATTTCCGTGCTGATCGGCATGTGCCTGGGCTATGTACTCTGCGGCGTGATCGGCATGGTCGACCTCAGCGGCATGGCCAGCGCACCGTGGATTCAGTTCGTCACCCCGCTGCATTTCGGCATGCCCAAGTTCGAGCTCGCGCCGATTCTGTCGATGTGTCTGGTGGTGGTGATCATCTTCGTCGAGTCCACCGGGATGTTCCTCGCGCTGGGCAAGATCACCGGCCAGGAAGTCTGCCCGCGCATGCTCCGTCGCGGCTTGCTGTGCGATGCCGGCGCGTCGTTCTTTGCCGGTTTCTTCAACACCTTCACTCACTCCTCGTTCGCGCAGAACATCGGCCTGGTGCAGATGACCGGCGTGCGTTGCCGCTCGGTGACCATCGTTGCCGGTGGTCTTCTGATCGTCCTCAGCCTGCTGCCGAAAGCGGCGTTTCTGGTGGCGTCGATTCCACCGGCGGTGCTGGGCGGTGCGGCGATTGCGATGTTCGGCATGGTCGCCGCGACTGGGATCAAGATCCTCCAGGAAGCTGACATCGGTGACCGCCGCAACCAGTTGCTGGTCGCGGTGAGCATCGGCATGGGCCTGATCCCGGTGGTGCGTCCGGAATTCTTCGCCCACCTGCCGCTGTGGATGAGCCCGATCACCCACAGCGGCATCGCCATGGCCACCCTCAGCGCGCTGACCCTGAACCTGCTGTTCAACATCCTCGGCGGCAAGGAGCGTGCGGCGATCAATGATTGCCATGCGCACTGATTGAAACCACCACACCACCTGTGGGAGCGAGCCTGCTCGCGAAAGCGCTGTGTCATTCAACATTGATGGCGACTGACACAACCGCTTCGCGAGCAGGCTCGCTCCCACAGGGACTACGCAACTGCTTGTGCCTCAAACAATAAAAACAAGAGGGAGCAACAGATGATCCGCACGCAAAGCAACGTTCTGTTGAGTGGCGGCCTGCTGGCCGCGAGTCAGGCCATGGCCGGCGATCTGCTGCTGTGGCAGAGCAACAGCCTCAGCTATCTGTACGGCAAGAACTTCGCGATCAACCCGTCGTATCAGCAGACGGTCACCTTCGAGCACGCCGACAAGTGGAAGTACGGCGACAATTTTCTGTTCGTCGACAAGATCTTCTACAACGGCAAGGAAGATCCGAACAAAGGTCCGCACACCTTCTACGGCGAATTCACCCCGCGCCTGTCCTTCGGCAAGATCCTTGATCGCAAGATCGAGTTCGGCCCGATCAAGGATGTGCTGTTGGCAATGACCTACGAGTACGGCGAAGGCGAAAGCGAGGCTTACCTGATCGGTCCCGGTTTCGATCTGAAAGTGCCCGGTTTCAATTACGTCACCCTGAACATTTTCCGTCGCCAGACCGAAGGCCCGCGCCCCGGTGATGGCGTCTGGCAAATCACCCCCGCGTGGTCCTACAGCTTCCCGCTGGGCAATTCCGATGTGCTGATCGACGGCTACCTCGACTGGGTCGTCGACAACGACGAGAACTCGCGCGGCACCTACCACGCCAACCTGCACATCAATCCGCAGATCAAATATGACCTCGGCAAAGCCATGGGCTGGAGCCAGAAGCAGGTGTACGTCGGCACCGAGTACAGCTACTGGAAGAACAAATACGGCATTGAAAACAGCCACTCCTTCGATACCAACCAGAACACCGCCAGCCTGCTGCTGAAGGTGCACTTCTGAGATGGCCCGCAACCGTGCGCCATACCTGCCGTCGGTGCTCTGTTGCGGGGCACTTGAGCCTTGGCCGTGGAGTCAGTATTCTCCGCCGCCTTCCGAATTCGCTCTAAAAAAAAGCCTGAATTCAATTTCTGACCGAAAAGCCAACTTATCCCGGCTGCGGTCAGTCCTGAGGCCTCCCGAAAACACGCTCGTCGACTGTTTTTCAGCAGCCGAACGGGCGTTTTTTGGTTTTTCGAAAGCCTTGGCGCAGCTTTTGCTACCAGCAATGAAAGCTGACCGATCGGATGAAATTTGCGGTACGAAAAAAGGCGCCACATCAGAGCGCCGATCTTAAAAAAATAACGTGGAACACCTACTTTGGGAGCAACCGAATGAAACGTATGTGCACCAGCCTGATGCTGGCCGGATCGATGTTCGCCGGCGGCCAGGCGATGGCCGAAGGCCTGCTGCAGTGGCAGAACAACAGCCTGACCTACCTGTATGGCAAGGACTTCCAGGTTAACCCGCGCATTCAGCAGACCGTGACCTTCGAGCACGCCGATGCCTGGAAGTATGGGGACAACTTCCTGTTCATCGACAAGATCTTCTACAACGGCAAGGATGATGGCGGCGTCGGCTCCAACACCTACTACGGCGAGCTCAGCCCGCGCCTGTCGTTCGGCAAGATCTTCGATCAGAAACTGGCCTTTGGTCCGGTGACTGACGTGTTGCTGGCCATGACCTACGAGTTCGGTGAAGGCGATACCGAGGCGTACCTCATCGGTCCGGGCTTCGACCTGGCGATTCCAGGCTTCGACTACTTCCAGCTGAACTTCTATCAGCGTCACACCCAGGGCGCACGCGCCGGTGACAACGTCTGGCAGATCACCCCGGTGTGGTCCTACACCATCCCGGTGGGCAAATCGAACATCCTCATCGACGGCTTCATGGACTGGGTAGTCGACAACGACTCCAATTCCAAGGGCGACTACCACGCCAACCTGCACTTCAATCCGCAGGTCAAATACGACCTGGGCAAGGCGCTGAATTTCGGCGAGAAGCAGTTGTATGTCGGTGTCGAGTACGACTACTGGTCGGACAAGTACGGGATCAAGGACAGCCAGTACTTCAAGACCGATCAGAGCACCACCAGCTTCTTGGTCAAGTTCCACTTCTGACCCGGCGGCGTCCTCTCCGACGCCTTCGCTGGCAAGCCAGCTCCCACAGGTTTCCATGTGTATTCAAAAATTGTGAACGACACATGCCCTTGTGGGAGCTGGCTTGCCAGCGACAGCCGCGCCGCAAATGTCAGGCTGAAACCGCCTCGGATATCCGCAAAAACCGGCAAAGCTCCTCGCGTTTGGCCAACGCATCCCGCCGCCCCAACTCGATCAACTCGCTGCAATACCCCGCCTCGAACAGCAGATAACTGAGCACACCCGCCCCGCTCGTCTTGGTCGCCCCTGGCCCGCGCAGAAACAGGCGCAACGCTGCCGGCAGTTCCTGGCGATGGCGCGCGGCGATTTCGTCGATCGGCTGACTCGGCGCAATCACCAGCACTTCCACCGGCGCCACACCCAGCGCGCGGGTCGGCGTGCCGGCCGGGAGCAAATGGCTGAACTGATTCAGACGCTGCAGCAACTCGATATCGCTCTCCAGACTGTCGATAAATGTGCTGTTGAGCATGTGCCCGCCGATTTGCGCGAGCGTCGGTTGCTGGCCGCTGTAGGCGCGCTCCAGCGGCTGCTGCAGATCGACGCCGCGTGGGTTGCCGCTGACGCCCACCACCAACACGCGACTGGCCCCCAGATGCAGCGCCGGGCTGATCGGCGCCGACTGGCGCACTGCGCCGTCACCGAAATACTCCTCGCCGATTTTCACCGGCGCGAACAACAGCGGAATCGCCGAACTCGCCAACAGATGATCAACCGACAGCTGCGTCGGCACACCAATGCGTCGATGCCGCAGCCAGGCGTCAATCGTGCCGCCGCCCTGATAGAACGTCACCGCTTGCCCCGATTCGTAGCCGAACGCGGTCACCGCCACCGCATGCAATTGCTTGCGTGCGATGGATTCGGCGATGCCGGGCAAGTGCAGTTTTTCCTCAAGCAGTTCGCGCAGCGGCGAACTGTTGAGCAGCGCCACCGGCATCTGCCGACCGAGGCCGAGCAGGCTGTGGCTGACGAAGCGGCTGGCTTGATGGATGACTCCGGGCCAGTCGCTGCGCAACACGCGGTGGCTGCGAAAGCCCTGCCAGAACAGGGTCAAGCGTTCGATGGCGGCGCGAAAGTCCGTGGCGCCACTGGCCAGGCTAACCGCATTGATCGCCCCGGCCGAGGTGCCGACGATCACCGGAAACGGATTGTCCGCGCCGACCGGCAGCAACTCGGCAATCGCCGCCAGCACCCCGACCTGATAAGCCGCCCGAGCCCCGCCGCCGGAAAGTATCAAACCTGTAACCGGTTCAGCAGGACTCATCGCAACACTCCAGGGTGCTTGTCAGATCGGCTAATCAACGACGCTTGGGATAAAGTTTCGGCTCACCCGGCGGGCGACTCTTGAAGCGCCGATGCGCCCACAGGTATTGCTCGGGGCAGGCACGCAAAGCGCTCTCGACCCATTGATTGATGCGGATGCAATCGGCCTCTTCGCTCTCGCCGGGAAAATCTTCCAGCGGCGGATGAATCACCAGGCGATAACCACTGCCGTCGGCCAGACGTTCCTGCGTGAATGGCACCACCAGCGCTTTGCCCAGCCGTGCAAACTTGGTCGTCGCGGTGACGGTGGCGGCCTGAATGCCGAACAGCGGCACAAAGATGCTCTGCTTGGCGCCGTAGTCCTGATCCGGCGCGTACCAGATCGCCCGACCCGAGCGCAGCAGCTTGAGCATGCCGCGCACATCGTCGCGCTCCACCGCCAGCGAATCGAGATTGTGCCGCTCGCGGCCACGGCGCTGGACGAAGTCGAACAACGGATTTTTGTGTTCGCGGTACATGCCGTCGATGGTGTGCTGCTGGCCGAGCAGCGCCGCGCCGATTTCCAGCGTGGTGAAATGCGCGGCCATGAGGATCACGCCCTTGCCTTCGCGCTGGGCTTTTTGCAAATGCTCCAGGCCTTCGACGTGGGCCAGTTTCGCCAGACGTTCGCGCGACCACCACCAGCTCATCGCCATTTCGAAGAAGGCGATGCCGGTGGAGGCGAAGTTTTCCTTGAGCAGGCGTTTGCGCTCGGCGGCGGATTTTTCCGGGAAGCACAATTCCAGATTGCGCCGGGCGATGGTTCGCCGGTCGCTGGCGACGCGATACATCAACGCGCCCAAAACTCGACCGATGGTCAACAGCGCCGGATACGGCAGCTGCACGATCAGCCACAAAAGCCCCAGGCCGCACCAGAGCGGCCAGAAGCGCGGAGCAAGATATGCTTTTCGAAAACGCGGGCGATCCATTAAAGCTTCCGTAAATACAGTGGCCGCGCATTCTACATCGTTCGACCCGGCTTGCGGCTCGCGGGCGTTCTCGTTATAAGTCTCGGCACTTTTAGTGACAAGCCGTTGTATGCCGACATGAGCCAAACCGACCCGTTAGACCAAGATCCCGTATTCCAGCTCAAGGGCAGCATGCTGGCCATCACTGTGCTGGAACTGGCCCGTAACGACCTCGAAAGCCTCGATCGGCAATTGGCCGCCAAAGTCGCCCAGGCGCCGAATTTTTTCAGCAATGCACCGCTGGTTCTGGCACTCGACAAACTGCCGCCGAACCAGGGCGCGGTTGACCTGCCGGGGCTGATGCGCGTCTGCCGCCAGCATGGCCTGCGTACCCTGGCCATCCGCGCCAGCCGCATCGAAGACATCGCCGCTGCCATCGCCATCGACATCCCCGTGCTACCGCCCTCCGGTGCCCGCGAGCGTCCACTGGAAACACCGGAAGCCGAAGTCAAAAAGAAGCCGGAAAAGCCACCTGAGCCGACCGTCAAACCGACCCGCGTAATCACCACGCCAGTACGTGGTGGCCAACAGATATATGCCCAGGGTGGCGATCTGGTAGTGGTCTCATCGGTCAGTCCGGGGGCGGAACTTCTTGCCGATGGCAACATCCATGTATACGGCCCGATGCGCGGCCGTGCGCTGGCCGGCGTCAAAGGTGACACCAAGGCACGGATTTTCTGTCAGCAATTGAGCGCTGAACTGATTTCCATCGCCGGTCATTACAAGGTTTCCGAGGATTTGCGTCGTGATCCGATGTGGGGCTCGGGCGTCCAGGTCAGCCTGTCAGGCGACGTGTTGAACATCATTCGGCTTTAACGGATACTGCCGCATTTTCCAAGCATCTCTAAAACGTAGCGAAAACGGCTCAAACGAAGTAGGAAAAAGGCCTAAAGCCAAATTCCAGCCAAGGCTGTCCGACTGCAGTAGTTTTCAAGAGATGTTTTTCAGGGGCTGAACAGTCCTTCTTCCTTAGGGGTGAAACACCTTGGCCAAGATTCTCGTGGTTACATCCGGCAAGGGTGGTGTGGGTAAGACCACCACCAGCGCCGCTATCGGTACCGGTCTCGCTCTGCGCGGCCACAAAACAGTGATCGTCGACTTCGACGTGGGCTTGCGTAACCTCGACCTGATCATGGGTTGCGAGCGCCGCGTGGTGTATGACTTCGTCAACGTGGTAAACGGCGAAGCCAACCTGCAACAGGCACTGATCAAAGACAAGCGCCTGGAAAACCTCTACGTACTGGCGGCCAGCCAGACCCGCGACAAAGACGCGCTGACCGTCGAAGGCGTGGAAAAAGTCCTGATGGAGCTCAAGGAACAATTCGAGTTCGTCGTCTGCGATTCCCCGGCGGGCATCGAGAAAGGTGCGCACCTGGCCATGTACTTCGCCGATGAAGCGATCGTCGTGACCAACCCGGAAGTGTCCTCGGTACGTGACTCGGACCGCATGCTCGGCCTGCTGGCGAGCAAATCGCGCCGCGCCGAACGTGGCGAAGACCCGATCAAGGAACACCTGCTGATCACCCGCTACCACCCGGAGCGTGTTGAAAAGGGCGAGATGCTCGGCGTTGAAGACGTCAAGGAAATCCTTTCGGTGACCCTGCTCGGCGTCATCCCGGAATCCCAGGCGGTGCTCAAGGCTTCCAACCAGGGCGTGCCGGTGATTCTCGACGACCAGAGCGATGCCGGTCAGGCTTACAGCGATACCGTCGACCGCTTGCTGGGCAAAGAAAAAGCCCACCGATTCCTCGATGTCGAGAAGAAGGGATTCTTCGAGCGCCTGTTTGGAGGTAGGTAATGAACCTTTTTGACTTCTTTCGTGCCAACAAAAAGCCAAGTACCGCCTCGGTAGCGAAAGAGCGTCTACAGATCATCGTGGCGCATGAGCGCGGCCAGCGCAGCACGCCGGATTACCTGCCAGCCTTGCAGAAGGAGCTGGTCGACGTGATCCGCAAGTACGTCAACATCGGCAACGATGACGTACATGTTGCACTGGAAAGCCAGGGCAGTTGCTCGATTCTGGAACTCAACATCACCCTGCCCGATCGCTGAGTCGATCCGGCAGGTATGACGGCGGTTCAGGGCCATTCCCCGGTGGAATGGTCCTGAACCGCCGTTGGCATTTGTTACGAGGCTGTTTTAATGCCGCTGTCCAACATCCGCATCATCCATCAGGACGCCGCCGTGCTGGTGGTCGACAAACCGACCCTGCTGCTCTCGGTGCCCGGTCGCGCTGACGACAACAAGGACTGCCTGATCACCCGCCTGCAGGAAAACGGCTACCCGGAAGCGCGCATCGTCCATCGCCTGGACTGGGAAACCTCCGGCATCATCCTGCTGGCCCGGGATGCCGACACCCATCGTGAGCTGTCGCGGCAGTTTCATGACCGCGAAACCGAAAAGGCCTACACCGCTTTGGCCTGGGGTCAGCCGGAACTGGACAGCGGCAGCATCGATCTGCCCCTGCGCTACGACCCACCGACCAAGCCCCGGCACGTGGTCGATCACGAATTCGGCAAGCATGCGCTGACCTTCTGGAAGGTGCTGGAACGTTGCGGCGATTGGTGCCGGGTTGAGTTGACGCCCATCACCGGCCGCTCGCATCAACTGCGCGTGCACATGTTGTCGATCGGCCACCCGCTGCTCGGCGACGGGCTCTATGCCCATGAACAGGCGCTGGCAGCCTGGCCACGTCTGTGCCTGCACGCCAGCATGCTCAGCTTCACTCATCCGCAAACCGGGGAGCGCCTGCGCTTCGAGTGCCCGGCCCCGTTCTGACAGCCAGCACCGGCCCCATGTGGGAGCGAGCATGCTCGCGAAAGCGGTTTCACATTCAGCGTCGATGTTGACTGATCAATCGCCTTCGCGAGCAGGCTCGCTCCCACAGGGGATCCGTTCGGATTCAATTGTTCGGCCAATACGTTAAACTCCCGTCCATTGCTGTCTGGAGTTTCTTATGCGCGCAGAGTTGAACCAGGGCCTGATCGATTTCCTCAAGGCCTCCCCTACCCCGTTCCACGCCACCGCCAGCCTCGTTCAGCGTCTGGAGGCCGCCGGTTATGTGCGCCTCGACGAGCGTGAGCCATGGTCCACCGAGGCCAACGGCCGCTATTACGTCACCCGCAACGACTCCTCGATCGTCGCGATCAAAATGGGCCGCAACTCTCCCCTGCACGACGGTATCCGCCTGGTCGGCGCCCATACCGACAGCCCATGCCTGCGGGTCAAGCCACAACCGGAACTGCAGCGTCAGGGCTTCTGGCAACTGGGCGTCGAAGTCTACGGCGGCGCGCTGCTGGCGCCGTGGTTCGACCGCGATCTGTCGCTGGCCGGCCGCGTGACCTTCCGCCGTGACGGCAAGGTCGAGAGCCAGTTGATCGACTTCAAGGCACCGATCGCGATCATTCCCAACCTGGCCATTCACCTCAACCGTGAAGCCAATCAGGGCTGGGCGATCAACGCGCAGACCGAACTGCCGCCGATCCTCGCCCAGTTCGCCGGCGACGAGCGCGTCGATTTCCGCGCCGTGCTCACCGATCAACTGGCCCGCGAGCACGGCTTGAATGCCGACGTGGTGCTGGATTACGAGCTGAGCTTCTACGATACGCAAAGCGCTGCGGTGATCGGTTTGAACGGTGATTTCATTGCCGGTGCGCGGCTGGATAACCTGCTGTCGTGCTACGCCGGCCTGCAAGCGTTGCTCACCGCCGAGACCGACGAAACCTGCTTGCTGGTCTGTAATGACCACGAAGAAGTCGGCTCCTGCTCGGCATGCGGTGCCGACGGACCGATGCTAGAACAGACCCTGCGGCGCCTACTGCCGGAAGGTGACGAGTTCGTCCGCACCATTCAGAAATCCCTGCTCGTGTCGGCCGATAACGCCCACGGCGTGCACCCCAACTACGCGGAAAAGCACGACGCCAACCACGGCCCGAAACTCAATGCCGGCCCGGTGATCAAGGTCAACAGCAACCAGCGCTACGCCACCAACAGCGAAACCGCCGGTTTCTTCCGCCATTTGTGCATGGCCGAAGAAGTCCCGGTGCAAAGTTTCGTGGTGCGCAGCGACATGGGCTGCGGCTCGACCATCGGCCCGATCACCGCCAGCCATCTGGGTGTGCGCACCGTCGACATTGGCCTGCCGACCTTTGCCATGCACTCGATTCGCGAACTGTGCGGCAGCCATGACCTGGCGCATCTGGTCAAAGTGCTCAGTGCGTTCTATGCCAGCCGTGAATTGCCATAAAGGCTGAAAAGCTTCGCGAGCAGGCTCGCTCCCGCAGTTGAACTGCATTTCAAATGTGGGAGCGAGCCATCTGCCCTTGGAATGCCAATCAACCTGTGGGAGCGAGCCTGCTCACGAAAGCGCCTGTGCAGCCAGCAGAATCCTCTCTGGCCAGATGCATTCCTGAGCCACATCACACCCTGCCTCGAAAACCCGCCTAGACTGCAAGCATCCCCACAGACAAGGCAGTCTTCATGATCTCGATGTCGTCCTTCCATGCCATGCTCATTCCCATCCTCAGCGGGATGATCCTGCTCGCCATCGGCTTCAACTTCCGTGACAAGAACGCCGGGGTCTTGGCCATGTGGATCGGCATGCTGATGATCCTTGCCACGGTGGTCTACAAGATCCTCGCCAAGCTCAACGAATGACCGCGCCCGGCTCGCATTGCGCCAGAGGGCCTCGTACACTCCAGCGCATCCGCCTATCCCGAGGTCGTCCCCTGGTGTTTGCTCGTCTTTTTGCTTTGCCCGGTCTGCTGCTTGTCTGCCTGATGACGCTGCTGCCCCTTGCACCCGCGCAAGCGGTCGGTCTGCCCGGCCTGCTCAACACTTCCAAACCGCAGCCTGAAGCCGTGGAACCCCTCGGCCAGTCGCTGGACGAAGTGATCAAGTCGCTGGAAAACGACAAGCAACGCGCGCAGCTGCTCAGTGATCTGAAGAAGCTGCGCGACGCCACGAAAAAAGCGCAGGCCACCCCGGAAGAAGGCGTGCTGGGCCTGATCGGCGGCACCCTCGCCAACTTTGAAAAACAGTTTTCCGGCGCCGACAGCCCGATCACTCGCTGGTCCAACGAATTCGATCTGGCCAAGGACGAACTCACCAGCAAGCTGCTCCCGGCCAACGAATGGCTGCCGATCATCTTCGGCTTCGCCGTGATTCTGATGGTCTGGAGCCTGCTCGCCGCCGCGCTGATCTGGCTCGGCCACCGCGTGCGCATGCGCTTTGGCCTCACCGAAGAACTGCCGCAACACCCCAAGGCCCTCGACATGCTGCGCTTTGCCCTGCGCAAGCTCGGGCCGTGGCTGATTGCCCTGGTGATGACGGTGTACATGAGCTACGCGCTGCCGTCGTCGCTGGGCAAAAGCCTGGCGATGGTGCTGGCTTATGCCTTGGTGGTCGGCACCTGTTTCTCGGCGATCTGCGTGATTGCTTTCTCCCTACTCGACGGCCCGCACCGCCATCGCGCGTTGTACATCCTGCGTCATCAGGCGTTTCGGCCGCTGTGGCTGATCGGCAGCTTCGCCGCATTCGGTGAAGCGCTGAGCGATCCGCGTCTGGTCGAGAGCCTCGGCGTGCATCTGGCCCACACCGCCGCAACCACCGCCAATGTCCTCGCGGCACTGTCGACCGGCCTGTTCATTCTGCGATTCCGCCGACCGATCGCGCACCTGATCCGCAACCAACCGCTGTCACGCCGCCTGACCCGCCGCGCCCTCAGCGACACCATCGAAATCCTCGGTACCTTCTGGTACGTGCCGGCACTGGTGCTGGTCGGCATCTCGCTGTTCGCCACATTTGTCTCTGCCGGCGATACCAGCACCGCGCTGCGGCAGTCGCTGATCTGCACGGTGCTGCTGGTGTTGTGCATGGTCATCAACGGCCTCGTGCGCCGCCATTCGCTGAAACCGCAACGCGGGCCGAAACGCCATGCGCTGTACTCGGAGCGCCTGAAAAACTTCTTCTACACCCTGACGCATTTGCTGGTGTGGCTGTTCTTCATCGAACTGGGCCTGCGCGTGTGGGGCCATTCGCTGATCGCATTTGCCGAAGGTGATGGCCATGACATCAGCGTCAAACTGTTCAGCCTGATCGGCACGCTGATTTTCTCCTGGCTGATCTGGATTCTCGCCGATACCGCGGTGCACCACGCCCTCACCCGCTCGCGCAAGGGTTTGGCCAACGCCCGCGCGCAGACGATGATGCCGCTGATCCGCAACGTGCTGTTCGTGGCGATTTTCATCATCGCGCTGATCGTCGCGTTGGCGAACATGGGCATGAACGTCACGCCGCTGCTGGCCGGTGCCGGTGTGATCGGTCTGGCCATCGGTTTCGGCGCGCAGTCGCTGGTCGCTGACCTGATCACCGGCCTCTTCATCATCATCGAAGACTCCCTGGCCATCGATGATTACGTCGACGTCGGCGGCCACCTCGGCACCGTCGAAGGCCTGACCATCCGCACCGTACGCCTGCGCGACATCGACGGCATCGTCCACACCATCCCGTTCAGCGAAATCAAAAGCATCAAGAACTACTCGCGGGAATTCGGCTACGCCATTTTCCGCGTCGCCGTGCCGTACAACATGGAGATCGACGACGCGATCAAACTGATGCGCGACGTCGGCCAGAAGATGCGCAGCGATCCGCTGCAACGCCGCAACATCTGGTCGCCGCTGGAGATTCAGGGCGTGGAAAGTTTCGAGTCCGGCAGCGCGATTTTGCGCGCACGGTTCAAGACTGCGCCGATCAAGCAGTGGGAGGTTTCCCGGGCGTTCAATTTGTCGCTGAAGCGGCAACTGGATGAGGCGGGGCTGGATCTGGCGACGCCAAGGATGAGTGTGCAGGTGATTACTGCCGGCGGCGGTCAACCGAAGTAATAGCACTCAAGCGCGCGGATGCAGTCACAGGCAAGGAAGCCAACAACAATAATCAAGGAGAAGCCCATGCAACTGACGCGCATTGCCCAGACCCTTTTGCTCACCCTGGTCGCCAGCCACGCCAGCGCCGCGACGATGGACAGCGCCCGCACACAGATCGCCGAGCAGGCGCAGAAGCTCGAGCCGGAGCTGCTGGAAACCCGCCGCGACCTTCACGCTCATCCAGAACTTGGCAACACTGAAAAACGCACCGCTGAACTGGTCGCCAAACAGCTGCAAGCCATGGGCCTGGAAGTGAAAACCGGCGTCGCCCGCACCGGCGTTGTCGCCATTCTCAAAGGCGCCCTGCCCGGCCCGACCGTGGCCCTGCGCGCCGACATGGACGCGCTGCCGGTCAAGGAAGTCTCCGACCTGCCATTCGCCTCGAAAGCCAAAGGCACGTATCTCGACAAGGAAGTCGACGTCATGCACGCCTGCGGCCACGACGCCCACACCGCGATCCTGCTCAGCGCTGCGAAAATTCTGACAGGGATGCGCGACACCTTGCCCGGCACCGTAGTGTTCTACTTCCAGCCCGCCGAAGAAGGCCCGAGCGATTTCATTCCCGATGGCAAAAATACCTGGGGCGCGAAGATGATGGTCGAGGAAGGCGTAATGAAATCGCCGAAACCAGACGCAGTATTCGGGCTGCACGTCTGGGCCGGCGTCCCCGCCGGCCAGATCGCCTACCGCCCCGGCCCGACCCTGGCCAGCTCCGACGACCTGCGCATCAAGATCCACGGCAAACAAACCCATGCCGGCCGCCCTTGGGACGGCATCGATCCGATCACCGTCGGCGCGCAAACCATCGTCGGCCTGCAAACCGTGGTCAGCCGCCGCACCGACATTTCCTCTTACCCGTCAGTGGTCAGCATCGGCACCATCAACGGCGGCACCCGCTACAACATCATCCCCGAATCCGTCGACATGACCGGCACCATCCGTTCCTACGACTACGGCATCCGCCAGAAACTGCACAGCGATGTACGCCAGACCATCGAGAAAATCGCCGAAAGCGGCGGCGCCAAAGCTGATGTCACCATCATCGAAAAATACGACCCGACGATTAACAACCCGGCATTGACTGAGAAAATGCTGCCGACGTTGAAGTGGGCCGCCAAGGACGATGTGGTGCAGGGACCGCTGGTGGGTGGGGCGGAAGATTTCTCGTTCTTTGCCAAAGAGGCGCCGGGATTGTTTGTGTTTCTCGGGGTGACCCCGCGGGATCAGGACATGAGCAAGGCTGCGCCGAATCACAATCCGGGGTTCTTTGTGGATGAATCGGCGTTGGTGGTTGGAGTGAGGACATTAGCGTCGTTGGCGACGGATTATTTGTATGGGAATGCGGCGGTGGGCAAGTAGAGAGGGGGTGACTGTGGGGGCGCTTTCGCGAGCAGGCTCGCTCCCACAGAACAGCAAAATCAAAACATCGTCCGATCGCGGCCCGAGCCTTCGGCAGCTCCTACACACAATGAGCGCAAGCTCGAGTTCCGCTTTTGATCCTAGAGCCCGTCGACAGGCTGAGCGGAGGGATTGATCCGGGCGTGGGAGCGCAGCGACCAGAAGATCAAACCACATCAACCCCAACGTGAATCGCATCATGCCGCCAAAACTCCAGATCACAATCAATCAACCGCCCATGCTGATCATAATTGACCCGCGCAATCCGCAACCCCGGGCTCCCCACCGACACCCGTAACGCCGCCGCTGCATCCACCGACAATGCCGTCGGCACCATCTCGAACCGCACCCGCCCATAGTGCAAATCGTAATGCCGCGCATACAGCTCGGTGATCGACTGATTCAAATCGAACTTGAGGATCCCCGGAAAAAACTGCGGATTCAGATAGTGCTCCACGTACAACACCAGCCGCCCATCAATGCGCCGCGAGCGACAGATCTGAATCACGCTCGACAACGCCGGCAGCTGCAACCATGCACACACCGCCGCCGAAGCCGGCTGCAAACGCGCCGAAATCACCTCGGTCGACGGCTCACGCCCCTGCGCACTGACCATCGCGTGAAAGTGACTGCGCTGCATCAGGTTGTACGCCAGGCGCGGCGGCGACACGAACCAGCCGCGCCGTTCCTCGCGATAAATCTGCCCCTGCGCCTCAAGCTGCAACAGCGCTTCACGCACAGTGATCCGCGTCGTCCCGAATAACTCGCTGAGCTTGCGTTCAGCTGGCAACTTGCTCCCGGCCGCCAGCAAACCATGATCGATTTGCTCCTGCAGCACCTGGCCAATCGCTGTCACCGCTTTCGTTGCCTCATCGCGCATCAACGTTACCTATCTGGACTAGACCAGCACTGTTTCGGGGCAAATCCGAACGCCGATCAAAGCGCCTTCGTATGTTGCAAGCCTAGGCAGTGCAGATGACCGACAGATGACAAAACTACCGAACGGTCGCTTTCACGGCTTGCAATACATCGGCCAAGTCCCCTGCCCTACGGGCCTTTGGGTTTGGTCTACGCTGATCTGGCACCTTCCTGACAATGGTTGATAAAAGATCAGCCAAGAGGCCATCGACATCAAAATGTCATCCAGCCGACCTAAATTGGCTCAGGTATTGCTGACCTAGACCAACACCAACCGCAATCGCAGCGTTGAACACGACCAAGGAGCTTCGGAATGAAACAGCTTTTCCTGGCAACACTGTTAGGCTCGACCATTGCTATGTGCAGCGCCGCCATGGCGGCCGACACCGATCTGAAAACCCTCGAAGCCGCTGCGAAGGCGGAAGGCGCCGTCAACAGCGTCGGCATGCCGGACAACTGGGCCAACTGGAAAGGCACCTGGGATGACCTGGCTGCGAATTATGGCTTGAAGCACATCGACACCGACATGAGCTCGGCCCAGGAAATCGCCAAGTTCGCCGCTGAAAAAGACAATGCCACCGCTGACATCGGCGACGTCGGTGCTGCCTTCGGCCCGATCGCGGTCAAGCAAGGCGTGGTGCAACCCTACAAGCCAAGCACTTGGGATCAGATTCCGGACTGGGCCAAGGACAAGGACGGCAACTGGGCACTGGCCTACACCGGCACCATCGCCTTCATCGTCAACAAGAAGCTGCTGAACGGCTCCGACGTGCCGACCAAATGGGCTGACCTGAAAACCGGCAAATACAAAGTCTCCATCGGCGACGTGAGCACTGCTGCCCAGGCCGCCAACGGTGTCCTCGCTGCCGCACTGGCCAACGGTGGTGACGAGAAAAACATCAAGCCTGCCCTGCTGTTGTTCGCCGACCTCGCCAAACAGGGTCGTCTGTCGATGGCCAACCCAACGATCGCCACCATGGAAAAAGGCGAGATCGAAGTCGGCGTGGTCTGGGACTTCAATGGCCTGAGCTACAAAGCCAAGATGGCCAACCCGGATGATTACGTAGTGCTGATTCCATCCGACGGCTCGGTGATTTCCGGCTACACCACGATCATCAACAAGTACGCAAAAAACCCCAACGCCGCCAAGCTGACCCGCGAATACATCTTCAGCGACGCCGGCCAGACCAACCTCGCCCGAGGCAACGCCCGGCCGATCCGCGCCGAACACCTGCAACTGCCGGAAGACGTGAAAGCCAAACTGCTGCCAAACGAGCAGTACAAGAAGGTCACGCCGGTCAAGGACGCCGAAGCGTGGGAAAAGACCTCCAAAGCCCTGCCACAGCAGTGGAACGAAGAAGTCATCGTAGAAATGAAGTGATGGCTTGACCCACTGCTTGATCCGACAAAGATCCCTGTGGGAGCGAGCTTGCTCGCGAATGCGGTTATTCATTCAACATTGATGTTGGCTGATCTGACGCCTTCGCGAGCAAGCTCGCTCCCACAAGGGATTGAGTTGATTTCGGAATATCTGAATTTCGCGGAGTTCTTGCCCCTATGAAGCACACCGTCATCCTTGTCGTGCTCGACGGCCTCAACTACGAGGTTGCGTGTCACGCCATGGGGCATCTGCAGGCTTATGTTGGCGCAGGACGCGCGGCGCTCTATCAACTGGAGTGCGAACTGCCGGCCCTGTCCCGACCGCTTTACGAATGTATTCTCACCGGCGTGCCGCCGATCGACAGCGGCATCGTCCACAACAATGTCTCGCGCTTGTCCAACCAGCGCAGCATCTATCACTACGCCCGCGATGCCGGATTGAAAACCGCCGCTGCGGCGTATCACTGGGTCAGCGAGTTGTATAACCGCTCACCGTTCGTGGTGGCGCGCGACCGCCACACCAACGATCCGACGCTGCCGATCCAGTACGGCCACTTCTACTGGAACGATCATTATCCGGATTCGCACCTGTTCGCCGACGCCGAAAGCCTGCGCCTGCGCCACGCGCCGGATTTCCTCCTGATCCACCCGATGAATATCGACGACGCTGGGCACAGGCACGGCCTCGACAGCTCGCAATACCGCAACAGCGCGCGCTCGGCTGACGTCATTCTCGCCGACTATCTGCAAAGCTGGCTCGACGCTGGCTATCAGGTAATGGTGACCGCCGACCACGGCATGAACAACGATCGCTCGCACAACGGCCTGCTGGCGGAAGAACGTCAGGTGCCGCTATTCGTCCTCGGCGAGGCGTTCAGCCTCAACCCTGATGTCACACCGAAGCAGACCGAGCTCTGCGGCACAGTTTGCGAGCTGCTCGGCGTGCCCCACGACAAACCTGTGTGCCGGGAGCTGCTCAAGTGAATGCCATGAATCGCGGCAAATGGCTCGCGGCGCTGTGTCTGGTGCCCTTCGCGCTGTTCTTTATCGTCTTCGAAATCGCCCCGCTGGTCTGGGTGATGATCAACAGCCTGCAATCGGAAGAGTCCGGCTGGGGCCTGGCCAACTTCAGCAAGATCTTCGGTTCGAAGTTCTATCGGCAGGCAATCCAGTACAGCCTGGAGATCAGTTTCTGGTCGAGCGTATTCGGCATCATCATCGCCGTGCTGGGTGCGTATTCACTACGCCGCGTCGATTCGAAGCTGCGCAACTTCGTGAATGCCTTCGCCAACATGACCAGCAATTTTGCCGGCGTGCCGCTGGCGTTCGCCTTCATCATCCTGCTCGGTTTCAACGGCAGCATTACCATCATGCTCAAGCAGTCGGGGATCATTCAGGACTTCAACCTGTACTCGAAAACCGGCCTGATCATCCTCTACACCTACTTCCAGATTCCCCTCGGCGTGCTGCTCCTCTACCCGGCTTTCGACGCTCTGCGGGAGGACTGGCGCGAGTCCGCCGCACTGCTCGGCGCCAACGGCTGGCAGTTCTGGCGGCACATCGGCCTGCCGGTGCTGACCCCGGCGTTGCTCGGCACGTTCGTGATCCTGCTGGCCAACGCCCTCGGTGCCTACGCCACGGTTTACGCCCTGACCACCGGGAATTTCAACGTACTGCCGATCCGTATTGCGGCGATGGTCTCCGGCGACATCTCCCTTGATCCGAACCTGGCCAGTGCCCTGGCCGTAGTGCTCGTGGCGCTGATGACCATTGTCACCGTCGTGCATCAACTGCTGTTGAAGAGGAGCTACCATGTCTCGCGCTGAATCCGGCCCGGCCGGCCTCTACCACCGCGTCGTGGTCTATCTGCTGTTCGCCATTCTGCTGTTGCCGCTGCTGGGCACGCTGGTCTATTCGATCGCCAGCAGCTGGTCGGCGACGATTCTGCCCAGCGGCTTCACCTTCAAGTGGTACATAGAGCTGTGGAGCGATCCGCGTTTTCTCCACGCCTTCGGCCAGTCGTTGATCGTCTGTGTTGGCGCGCTGGTGCTGTCGGTGGTGCTGATCCTGCCGTTGCTGTTTGTCGTGCATTACTACTTTCCAAAGCTCGATGCGCTGATGAACATCCTCATCCTGCTGCCCTTCGCGGTACCGCCGGTGGTGTCCTCGGTGGGGCTGTTGCAGCTCTACGGTTCCGGGCCGATGGCGATGGTCGGTACGCCGTGGATTCTGATCGGCTGCTACTTCACCGTGGCGCTGCCGTTCATGTACCGGGCGATCACCAACAACCTGCAAGCGATCAACCTGCGCGACCTGATGGACGCCGCGCAGCTGCTTGGCGCCAGCACGTTTCAAGCGGCATTTCTGGTGGTACTGCCGAATCTGCGCAAGGGCCTGATGGTGGCGCTGCTGCTGTCGTTCTCGTTCCTGTTCGGTGAGTTCGTGTTCGCCAACATCCTCGTCGGCACGCGCTACGAAACCCTGCAGGTCTATCTGAACAACATGCGCAACAGCAGCGGTCACTTCACCAGTGCGCTGGTCATTTCGTATTTCTTCTTCGTGCTGGTCCTGACCTGGATCGCCAACATCTTGAACAAGGACAAAAGCGAATGAGCTACGTCAGCGTCCAACACCTGCAGAAAAGTTACGCTGGCACTACGGTGTTCAGCGACATCGATTGCGAAATCAACAAAGGCGAGTTCGTCACCCTGCTCGGCCCGTCCGGGTGCGGCAAGTCGACCTTGCTCCGTTGCATCGCCGGGCTGACACCGGTGGATGGCGGCAAAATTTTGCTCGACGGCGTCGATATCGTCCCGTTGAGTCCGCAGAAACGCGGCATCGGCATGGTCTTTCAAAGCTATGCGCTATTTCCAAATATGACCGTCGAACAGAACGTCGCCTTCGGCCTGCGCATGCAAAAGGTCAACGCCGATGACAGCCACAAGCGCGTGGCGGAAGTGTTGAAACTGGTTGAACTGCACGACTTCGCCAGCCGCTATCCGCATCAACTGTCCGGTGGTCAGTGCCAGCGCGTCGCCCTCGCCCGCTCATTGGTAACCCGCCCGCGCTTGTTGCTGCTGGATGAGCCGCTGTCGGCGCTCGATGCTCGGATTCGCAAGCACTTGCGCGAACAGATCCGTCAGATCCAGCGCGAACTCGGCCTGACCACGATCTTCGTCACCCACGATCAGGAAGAAGCGCTGACCATGTCGGACCGGATTTTCCTGATGAATCAGGGAAAGATCGTCCAGAGCGGCGATGCCGAAACACTCTACACCGCGCCGGTCGATGTCTTTGCCGCCGGCTTCATCGGCAATTACAACTTGCTCAACGCCGAGGACGCGTCGAAGCTGCTGCAACGACCGATCACCCATCGCATCGCCATCCGCCCGGAAGCCATCGAACTGAGCTTGAACGGCGAACTCGACGCGCAGATTCGCAGCCACAGCCTGCTCGGCAACGTCATTCGCTATCGCGTCGAAGCGCGCGGCGTGGAACTGGTGGTCGATGTGCTTAACCGCTCGGCCGCCGATCTGCATCCCGATGGGCAGCGCCTGGCACTTTCCATCGATCCAACGGCCTTGTGCGAAGTAGCTTAAAAGCAGCTGCAAGCTTCGAGCTACAAGCTTCAAGTTGTAGACTGCGGCCTACTTGATTCCAATTCTTGCAGCTTGAAGCCTCATGGCTTGAAGCTGTTCTCGGAGAGAACCGATGGCTTTGGCAATTTTTGATCTGGACGAAACGTTGATCCACGGCGACTGCTCCTCGCTATGGAGTGAGCAGATGGCCCGCCTCGGCTGGGTCGATGGCGAGTCGTTCATGCAGCGCGACAAGGAACTGATGGATGCCTACGGCCGCGGACATCTGGCGATGGAAGACTATATGGCCTTCAGTCTCGAACCATTGATAGGCCGCACCCCTGAGGAAATCGAGCACTTGGTTGGCCCGTGGGTGGAAGATTTCATTGAGCCGATCATCTTCAGCGACGCGACCAAAACCATTGCCGCACACCGCAAGGCTGGCGACCGGATTCTGGTGATCTCGGCGTCGGGCACGCACCTCGTGCGGCCGATCGCCGATCGTCTGGGCATCGACGAGATATTGGCCATCGAACTGGAAGTCGCCCATGGCGTGTACAGCGGCAACACCGTCGGCACTCTGACTTACCGCGAAGGCAAGATCACCCGTTTGCTGGAATGGCTGGACGCTGAAGAAGAAAACCTCGAAGGCGCGAGTTTCTATTCCGACTCACGCAATGATCTGCCGCTGCTGCTGAAGGTGGATTTCCCGCATGTGGTCAATCCGGATCCGGTATTGCTTGAGCACGCTGAAAAGGCCGGCTGGCCGATCCATCTCTGGAAATGACGAAGATTTAATGTAGGAGTGAGCCTGCTCGCGATGGCGGCGTTCCAGTCAACATTGATGCTGGCTGACACGCCGCCATCGCGAGCATGCTCACTCCTGCAGGAACCTGTTGTGTCAGCTAAGACTGTCGTCAATCACCAACACCAACTTGCCCGCCACCGTATTGCTCGCCAGTTCGGCAAATGCCGCTTCAGCATCCTTCACCGCAAACGCTTTGGCCAGTTGCGGACGCAAGCGGCCCTCGGCAAACAGTGGCCACACATGCTGGCCCAAGTCACTCAGCAGATCCGCTTTGAACTGATCGCTACGGCTGCGCAAAGTCGAACCGAGCAACTGCACGCGCTTGCCGAGCACCTGCGCCAGATCCAGCTTCGCCTCGCGCCCGCCCATCAAACCGATCAACACCCAACGGCCGTCCAGCGCCATCAGCCTGAGATTGAGCGCCGAATAATCGCCACCCACCGGATCGAGGATCACATCGAACGGCCCGAAGTCGCGCAGGCTCTCCAGATCATCGGTACGCACCACGCCGCCCTGGGCACCCAGCGCTTCGCAGTAAGCCAGGCGCTCGGCGGAACCGACGCTGACCCAGCACGGGTTACCGAAGGCTTTACACAGCTGAATGGCGGCTGAACCGATTCCACTTGCGCCGGCGTGCAGGAGAATTTTCTCACCGGGTTTCAGCGCTGCAAGTTGAAACACATTCAGCCAGACGGTGGCGTACACCTCGGGCAATGCCGCCGCCTCGATCAGCGAAACGCCCTCCGGCACCGGCAGCACGTGCCGTCCGTCGACGACCACCTCTTCAGCCATGCCGCCCCCGGCCAGCAGGGCGCAAACCCGATCTCCGACTTGCCAGGACGAGCCCGCGCCGACCTCGCTGATCACGCCGGAACACTCAAGACCGAGCACTGGGCTGGCGCCTGGCGGCGGCGGATAAAGCCCTGCCTTCTGTAATAAATCGGCGCGATTGAGGCCCGCGGCCGCTACACGGATGCGTACTTGTCCTACATCACATGTAGGACTCGGCTCTTCAACCCATGCCACTTGACCTTCAACGCCTTGCAATGCCTTCACACTGCCTCCATAGTGAGTCTGGACTGAGCCCGAAGCTGTAGCGCCGGGCTTTTTGCATTATGCGACCGGCTCTCAAAGAACCGGCGACTTCAAAGACGGCCTAATATGCGTTATCAATTGTCCCCGCGTCGAATCAGCATGAAGCATCTGCTCCCCAGCACCGCCCTCGCTCTTTTCATCGGTATCGGTCTGTTGCCGGTGTCGGGCACCACATTCGCAGCCAACAGCTGGGACAAGTTGCAGCCTGATCGCGATGAAGTCATCGCCAGCCTGAACGTCGTCGAGTTGCTCAAGCGTCACCACTACAGCAAGCCGCCGCTCGACGATGCGCGCTCGGTGATCATCTACGACAGCTACATCAAGCTGCTCGACCCGTCGCGCAGCTATTTCATGGCCAGCGACATCGCCGAATTCGACAAGTGGAAGACGCAGTTCGACGACTTCCTCAAGAGCGGCGACCTCAACGCCGGGTTCACCATCTACAAGCGCTATCTGGACCGCGTCAAAGCGCGTCTGGACTTCGCCCTCGCCGAGCTGAACAAAGGCGTGGACAAGATGGACTTCAACACCAAGGAGACCTTGCTGATCGACCGCAAGGACGCGCCTTGGCTCAAGTCCACCGCAGAACTCGACGACCTGTGGCGCAAACGCGTCAAGGACGAAGTGCTGCGCCAGAAGATCGCCGGCAAAGAGCCGAAGCAGATCCAGGAAACACTGACCAAGCGCTACAAGAATCAGTTGGCACGTCTGGACCAGACCCGTGCCGAGGATATCTTCCAGGCGTACATCAACACCTTTGCCATGTCCTATGACCCGCACACCAATTATCTGTCGCCAGATAACGCGGAAAACTTCGACATCAACATGAGCCTGTCCCTCGAAGGTATCGGCGCCGTGTTGCAGAGCGACAACGATCAAGTGAAAGTCGTGCGTCTGGTGCCAGCAGGCCCGGCTGACAAGACCAAGCAAGTGGCCCCGGCCGACAAGATCATCGGCGTTGCCCAAGGCAACAAAGAGATGGTCGACGTGGTCGGCTGGCGTCTGGACGAAGTGGTCAAACTGATTCGCGGTCCGAAAGGCACCGTGGTGCGCCTGGAAGTCATTCCGGCGAGCAATGCGCCGAATGACCAGACCACCAAGATCGTGCCGATCACCCGTGAAGCAGTGAAGCTCGAAGATCAGGCCGTGAAGAAGTCGATCCTCAGCCTGAAACAGGACGGCAAGGACTACAAACTTGGCGTGATCGAGATCCCGGCCTTCTACCTCGACTTCAAGGCCTTCCGTGCCGGCGATCCGGACTACAAGAGCACCACTCGCGACGTCAAGAAGCTGCTCACCGAGCTGCAGAAGGACAAAGTCGACGGCGTGGTCATCGACCTGCGCAACAACGGCGGCGGCTCCCTGCAGGAAGCCACCGAACTGACCAGCCTGTTTATCGACAAAGGTCCGACCGTGCTGGTGCGTAATGCCGATGGCCGTGTCGACGTCCTCGAGGACGAAAACCCGGGCGCGTTCTACAAAGGCCCGATGGCGCTGCTGGTCAACCGCCTGTCCGCCTCGGCCTCGGAAATCTTCGCCGGCGCCATGCAGGACTACCACCGCGCGCTGATCATCGGTGGTCAGACCTTCGGCAAAGGCACCGTGCAGACTATTCAGCCGCTGAACCATGGCGAACTGAAACTGACCCTGGCCAAGTTCTACCGTGTCTCCGGGCAGAGCACCCAGCATCAGGGCGTACTGCCGGACATCGACTACCCGTCGCTGATCGACACCAAGGAAATCGGTGAAAGCGCCCTGCCGGAAGCCATGCCGTGGGACACCATCCGCGCGGCGATCAAACCAGCGGCCGATCCGTTCAAGCCGTTCCTCGCCCAGCTGAAGTCCGAACATGACGCGCGCACCAACAAGGATGCCGAGTTCGTGTTCATCCGCGACAAGCTGGCCCTGGCGCAGAAACTGATGGAAGAAAAAACCGTCAGCCTCAACGAAGCCGATCGTCGTGCCCAGCACGCCGACATCGACGCCAAGCAGCTGGCGATGGAGAACATCCGTCGCAAGGCCAAAGGCGAAGAACCGCTCAAAGAGCTGAAGAAAGAAGACGAAGACGCACTGGCCGCTGCCGAGCCGGACAAAGTCAAACCGGAAGACGATGCCTACCTGAGCGAAACCGGGCGCGTGCTGCTGGATTACCTGAAACTGAGCAATCAGGTGGCCAAGAAGTAAGTGATGGCAATTTAGTGCTGACGATCCCCGGATCGTCATCAAACAGTCATCATTCTGTCGTGCAATAAAGGACCGGGAGCAAGCGCTCCCGGTCCTTTTTTTATCGCCAGAGACTGCCATGACCACGACCGAACAGCTGAGCGCGTTGAGCTCGATCCTGACTCAAAGCGGTTTACACAGCCTGTTCCAGCCGATCATCTGTCTTTCCGAACGCCGCATTCTCGGTTACGAAGCCCTGACCCGTGGCCCGTCCAACAGCCCTCTTCACTCGCCGATTGCCCTGTTCGCCGTGGCGCGACAGGCTGGCCGATTGAGCGAACTGGAGATCGCCTGCCGGCAAAGCGCCTGTCGCCGCTTCAATGAGCAGCAACTGCCCGGCAAGCTGTTCCTCAACGTCTCGCCGGAATCCTTGCTCGAAGCCGCGCACCAACCCGGACGAACGTTGCAACTGCTGCAGGACTTGGGCATTGCGCCGAGCCAGGTGGTCATCGAGCTCACCGAGCAGACCCCGATCGATGACTTTCAGTTGCTGCAAACCGCTCTGCATCACTATCGGGCGATGGGTTTTTCCATTGCGCTGGACGACTTGGGTGCAGGGTATTCGAGCCTGCGCCTGTGGTCGGAATTGCGTCCGGATTACGTGAAGATCGACCGGCATTTCATTGATGGCATTCATCAGGATGCATTGAAAAGAGAGTTTGTCGGCTCGATTCTGCAAATCGCCAAAGCCTCGCGCGCGCAGGTGATTGCCGAGGGGATCGAGTTGCCGGAAGAACTCGCGGTGCTGACTGAAATGGGCGTCGACCTGGTGCAGGGCTACCTGCTCGGCCGCCCTCAGGAACATCCATCCCGCGACGCTCGCGCGATGATGCCCAAACACGACAGCAGCGCCGTCGCGCTGAATGACGAAGGCAGCGACCTCAGCGCCCTGCTCAACGACCAGCCCGCCGTGCAACGCGATACGCCCACCGCGACGGTACTGGAAGCCTTCCGCCGCCAGGCCAATCTCAATTCACTCGCTGTGCTCGACGAACAAGGCCAGCCCTGCGGCATCGTCCATCGCCACTCGCTGTCGGACGCACTGCTCAAACCGTTTGCCACCGATCTGTTCGCGCGCAAACCGATCAGCCGCCTGATGAACGATGATTTCCTCGCCGTGGAAATCAGCCAGTCGCTGCAGCAAGTCAGCCGCCTGATCACCAGCCGCGCCCGCCAGCGCATCGAAGAAGACTTCATCATCACCCTCAACGGCAGTTACCTCGGCCTCGGCCGGGTGATCGACGTGCTGAAACTGATCACCGAACTGAAAATCCAGCAGGCACGCTACGCCAATCCCCTCACCCTGCTCCCGGGCAACGTACCGATCCAGCAATGCCTCACGCGCCTGCTGCAACAGGCCCGCGAGTCAATCATCTGCTACGTCGACATCGACAGCTTCAAACCCTTCAACGACATCTACGGCTACGGCCGTGGCGACGAAGTCCTGCTCTGCCTGGCCCAATGCCTCAACGAACGCATCGACCCGACCCGCGACTTCGTCGGCCACATCGGCGGCGACGACTTCCTCCTCGTCCTCGGCCCCGAAGACTGGCGCAAACGCCTAAATCAACTGCTCGACGACTTCCAAAACCAATGCCGCCGGTTCTACCGGCCTGAGCATTTGGAAGCCGGTTGTTTTGTAGCGCCAAACCGACAGGGTGTGCGGCAGGAGTTTGCGTTGTTGTCGTTATCGATTGGGGTAGTGCATCTGCGACCTGAGGCTTGCGCAGCGCTTGATGCCAGCCAGCTTGCGGAGATGGCTTCGCAGGCTAAGCATCATGCTAAGGGGGTTGTGGGGTTTAGTGTTTATTTGTTGGACGTTGTAGAGTCCCCGGTCTACATGCACCGTAGCTAATCGGCCGTCGTTTACTTATTACCAAACCGAAATCTCTATCAGAGCAAGCCTGTTCGCGAAAAATCACAGACGAAAAATTATCGCTTTAGCTTTTTCCTGTATGTTCTTGAGGATCTTCAAAAAGTGTAAAATCGACTCGTGCTCTACAGTCAAGATAAAACTCGCTCACCAGACTAGTTTTGTCATGTCGAAAACCCATAATCTGATTGTATAACGACTTTATGGCAGGATCAGGTGAACTACTCATAGAGTTAATCACTTCACACTTTTCATACCTTCGCTTCGCCGCACTAATTGCTGCCGAAAAATATGTTTCACGACTTTCAATTCCAAGAAACCTTGAAAACCGAAACGGCAAATCTCCCCCCCGATCGAAAAATGTTACAGAGACTCAGAACCAATAGATCAGCAAAATACCGACGTTCCCTGCAGCTTGGATTGGAGATCAATTCCAGCATGCCAGAATCTCCTCACGCGCTTAAAATGTTTAGATCCACGGCATCGGGATCCTCGTAGTACTGGTCACCAAAAAGTCCAGCATTTGATTCCCCATTTGTCCACCGCTTAAAATCGTTAAATGACCATCTACCTTCAATAACCTCAGTCATCAACTTTTAAATCCTTTGAAACTTCCAGTTGGTACTTCACCAAGCATTCAAGCAAAACCTGCATGAATTGACGCTGATCCGCTACATCCTCATCGAAGTATGTTGTAATTTTTGTGAACACCGCATCAAAATCATCACCAACCTCCAAATAATATTTCAAAGTATCGATACACCACTGACGTTCAGGCTCCGTATAGGAAAGAAACTCCGGCCTCATAAGAACTTCAAACAGCTCACTAAGCTCTTCTTTGTTATTAACGTTTTTCGAGACGATGATTTTCTCACGTTCATCGTCGCGAGTGTTTTCTATATCAAATATAAACAATAGACCACGTAGAACAAAATATTCGGGTTTACGTTTCATTCCATAAATTCCGTGTAAGACGTTATCGGTTTGCCCGCGCTGTTAAGAATTACTATTGCATGAGTCTGCTGCCCATAAACTACTCCGCCTCTTCTGTATCCCTCCCCCACGATCTTCCCCATATTCATCGGTTCAGTCGACGCGATTTGCCCATTTCGCCTAAAAATGAGCTGAGCGCGATGTATGGCGTTAAGTTGGTCTCGATAGCTAAAAAAATGAGTCGCTGCACTCGGTATTTTGGGCTGGCCAGCCCGCCTTCCGTAGGTATAAACCTCAATGACTCCCGTGGTTGGGTTTCGTCCCGTTAATGAACGCTCCTGCTGAGAAGCTAGTGTCGTCTGTTTGCCATGCTTCTCTACAAAGTGCGCGCCTCGTGTGGACTTCTCCATTTCATCCAAACGCCTATAAGCATTTTCCTCCGCCAACTCATCAATCCTCGCCCGACGCTCCTGAGCCGTCATCTTCGGCAGCGCAGGTTCACCATCATCCACGTTAGCCCCGCCAATCCCACCCGGCACCTCACACCCAGGCTTATTCGGCGGCGGGCAATTGGACGTCAACCCCAACGGATCCACCCACCCCGTCGGATTCGGCGCGTACTGGTACTGATTCAACCCACCCGCGAGCTTCACCGGGTCCGGCGTCAGATACCGTCCCAATCTCGGGTCGTAATACCGATGGCGGTTGTAATGCAGCCCACTTTCAACATCGAAATACTGCCCCTGAAAGCGCAGCGGTTGGTCCAGATAGTCTTCGCCGGCCAGGGTGACGGCGGCGACTTTGCCGTAGGCGTCGTATTGCGCGGACCAGACGATTTCGCCGCTGTAGTCGGTGAGTTCCTGCGGGGTGCCGAGGTGGTCGAGTTGGTAGTAGAACGGGCAGGCCTTTTTCGGGCCTTTGCCATCCAGCATCGCGAGTGGGCGGAAGGTGCCGGGTTCGTAGAGAAAGCTGCGGTATTGGCTGGCGCTGCTTTCGGCGACGAGGTGTTCGCCTTGCCAGAAGAATTCGGTGACGGCGCCGTCAACAGTTTTGCGGATGCGCCGGCCGAAGGCGTCGTATTGATACGTGGCGGTCTGGCCGTCGGGGCGGGTCAGGCCGATCAGGCGGTGCTGGCAGTCGTAGCGGTATTCGGTGATGAGGGTCTGACCGTGGCCTCGGCGTTCGCGGATCAGGTTGCCGAAGGCGTCGTAGTCGTAATGGCGATCACCCTGCATCAGCAGGCGGTTGCCTTTGATCTGCGCAGCACCGGGGCGGTCCTGCATCAGCAGGTTGCCGGCCGGGTCGTGGGCGAAGGATTCGGGCAGTTCGTCGCGTGAGTGACGTACGCGGATCAACCGGTCGAGGGCGTCGTAGCCGTAAGTGCGCTGGCCGTGGCGGCTGTCGGCGATGTGCTCGAGATTGCCGTTGGCGCTGTAGGCATAATCGCGGCGGTACAGCGAGGAATGGCGATGGCCTACGGCGTGGGCGAGCAAGCGGCCCTGGTCGTCGTAGGCATATTCGCTGAGCAGCAAACCTTGCTGACGCTGCTGCTCGCGACCGGATTGATAGACGTGGCGTGTGAGCGGCGTGCCGTTGAGGTCGATGGCGCTCAGCGCACCGCCCTTGGCGTAGTGATAGTCGAGCTTGCTGTTGTCCGGCAGGCGCAGACGCTTGAGCTGACCGCAGGCGTCGTAGGCATAACGCAAGGTGCCCCAGCCCTGATGCTCGGTGATCAAGCGGTCCTGACGGTCGTACTCGAAGGCCAGCGGATGGTTCTGGCCGTCATTGACAGCGATCAACCGACCGAGGCGATCGTAGTCGTAGCGAACTTTGCTCCCATCGGGCAGGGTTTTGACGAGTAAACGGCCGGCCCTGTCTCGCTCGTAGCGGGTGACCAGACTGGGACCGAAATCACCAAACTCGGTCTTCTCCAGCAGGTGCCCGTTGAGATCGTAGGCGTAGGCCGTGCGCCGCCCATCAAACCCGGTTTCCTGTCGGATCAATCCGGTCGGCGTGTAATCCAGGCGGTATTTTTCGCCCGATTCGTTTTCAATCTCGGTCAGCAACAACCGCGCATGGTCGTAGCGATACTGCAGGCGGGTGCTGTCGGGATTGATTCGTCGCGAGACCAGGTGCAGGTCGTCGTCATATTCGTAACGGGTGATACGACCGAGCTCGTCGCGCTCAGCAGTGACTTGCCCGTAGGCGCCGTAGCTGTAGGCACGGGTGCTGCCCGTAGGAGAAGTCGTCAGGATCAGTCGGCCGGCCGCGTCCCACTGCTGCCGGCTGACAACACCAAATTCGTCCTGGGTGGTAATCCGCCGTCCCAGCGCGTCGTAGGAAAAACGCCGCACGCCGCCATCAGGCAGCGTCTCTTCAATGAGCTGGCCGAGCTCGTTCCACACCCAGCGGTGGCGGCTGCTGTCCGGGTAGCGCAGCGACAACAACTGCCCGCGCAGGTTGTAGTAGCAATGGGTGACCTGGCCGTCGGGGTCGACCGCTTCGGTGACGGCGCCTTCAGCGTTGCGCCGGTAGATCCACACCGCATCACCACGGCAACGCTTGTAGAGAAAACCGTTGCGGTACTCGTAGGACGTTGGCGCATCGTCTGGTGGAATCAGCGCGATCAGCCGTCCGACTTCGTCGTAGCGGTATTCGGTGACCGCGCCCAAAGCGTCCTGCTCAGCGATCAACCGGCCTTGCCCGTCATAGGCCTTGAGCTGCTCGCCGCCATCGGCCGCGACCTGGCGCACCAGCCGCGCGCGCTCGTCGTGGACGTAGACTTCTTCGGTGCCGTCGACGTAATGCACGGTCACGCTGGCGTCGTCATCGTTCCAGACGTAACGGGTGTTCATCTGCGAGAACGACGCCCAGTGCCGCACGCAGCGCGCCGCTTTGCCCTCGCGTTGCCACTCCCAGAAGAAGCTCGCGCCGCCGGTTAGCTGGCGCTGGAGGATGACGTGGTGGTCGTCGTAGTCGTAGCGCTCGCTGTCGCCAACCGCGTTGGTCGCGACCAGCAGCCGTTGCCGGGCATCGAAGCTGTAGGTGGCGAGGTTTTGCTCGGTGGCCCACTCGCCCTGAGCGAACACCTGATAGTCGACTGCCACCAGTTGCGTGCGGTCATAACGCAACAGCAGGGCGCGACCGGCGCCGTTGTCCAGGCGCTGAATGCGGTCGAAGCGATCGCGTTGCAGGGTCAGACGATTGCCGTAGACATCGCTGATCGCCGTCAGTCGGCCGGCGCGAAAGTGATAGAACCGCGCGGTTTCCCCGGCCAGAGCCAGAATCAGCTCTTCCGGCTCATCGCCGAGAAAGATCGCCGCCCGCGACAGGCTGTTGTGAATCGCCGGACGCGCGACATTGGGCGAGGGAAAGCGGGTGCGGCGGTTCTCGTGGTCGATCCAAATCACGCCATCGCCATCGAAGGCCAGCCGATGCGCGAGCGTATGGCTCCAGCCAAAACCCAGGCCGATGTCGATCTCGACCGCGCTGCTGCGGTACAAACGGGTGAACTCGAACGGCAGCACACCGTCGAGCACGGCGTCGGTCAGGGTCAGCAGTTCTTCGCCGGTGACCATCGACACCGGGCAGCCGTTGGTACAGGTGTTGGGTACGCAGTCGGCGGCGTCGCCGTTGGGGTTTTTCGATTGGTCGGGGACGTCGTCGTGGTGTTCGTCTTTCTTCAACATGGCGTTGCGCTTGGCATCCCAGCGCAATTGCATCCGGCCCTTTTTCACCCCGGCGGCGATGCCCCGCGCGGCAACGGCTTTGTAGCGGTCGACGTATTCAATAAAGGTGCTGACGATGCTGAACAGCGCCTTGACCAGACGCTTGGCGACGTTGAACAACTGGGCTGCACGGTCAGCCAGACGCAGCGTCAGGTAAGCGATTCCCGCCCCCGCTCCGATAAACGTCAGCACCACGCTGATCAGTACATCGATGATCAGTTGCACGATCATCATCGACGCCACTTCAGCAGACTTGCCGGCAATCTCGCTGGGCGGCAGCATGTCCAGCCACAGGCTTGCCGACCTCAGCAGCAAGCACATCGCCGCTTCGTCACTGATCAGCAACTGCAGCTTTTCCATGAGATCCGGCGCGGTCTGCGCCAGCTTGATCAGGTCAGCCGCGCCACTGCCCAGACGCTCGGCAAACTTGCCGGGATCCTGAAGAATTTCCGAGAGCAGATCGAGGCTGTCCCATACCCCCTCGATGGCCGCCCAACTGCCGGCGAGCATGCCGTTGCTGGCTGCGGTTGCCACCGACTGTGACCACTGCGGCTTGAAACCTCGCCACTCGCTACGCAGCCAGCGTTCAAGTTCGCCGATCAAACCGTCATAGGATTCGAACAGCTCGGCGATTTGATCGGAGGTGACTGCGCCATGAACATGCACGCGGTAGAACTTGCCCGGTTCGCCTCTGAATTCACCCCTGCCCTGCTGATCAAGGGTGACCGGAGTGGTCTTGCCGCCCGCCACGTCGACCACATCGACTTTGATGTTGCCCAGCGGGATGTCGTAGACCGATTCGAACTTGCTCTCGATCTGCATCAGCCCGCCCAGCGGGCATTGAACGACACTGGAGGAAAATACGTCGTCGCTGCTGCTGACCGCCGTGCTGCGATCGCCGAAGCGGATGATCCGCTCCATGCCCACCAGCGACGGCAGGTCTGCTGCCTCGCTGACCTGGTCCGCCCTGCGACTGAGCCAGTGATTGAGCTGTTTGCGGTAGAGGCTGAGGGTTTGCGGAAAGCTGTCGAGTTCCTGCTCGATGCGCGCGATGGCTTCCATCAACACACGCGAGCAAACATGGTGGGCTGAAAAACGGGCTGAAGCATGAGCGGTCCCTCGCGCAAGAAATTAGTCGCGGGAACTGTGCGGGGGATCAGAAAGGAAAGAAGTCAGGCGAGTAGGCAAAGGATGTAGGACTAATCTGCAATCGAGCTTCAAGCGAAAAACGTGCAGGCAGAAACGTAAACGCGGCGCGAGGAAAACCTCACGCCGCGTTTACTTAGAAGACATATATGGAATTACTACGTTGAATCACCAGCCTTCAGCTGTTGCAGCTTCAGCTCGGCCAACGGATGCCCGGCCCTGGCGGCCATGCTCCACCAACGAGCGGCTTCAGCGGGATCCGACGCCTTGCTCGGGGTACCTGCAAGGCAAATGACGCCGACTTGATACGCCGCTTTGCCGTCGCCAGCCAGCGCCGCCAGGCGTAGTAAACGCACGCCTTCTTCATGCGCGCCTAGCCCGACGCCGCGAAAAGTCAGAATGTGCCCATAAAAGCTTTGCGCACCGACATCGCCGAGGTTGGCCATGCGCGCAAACCGGCCTTCGAGCCAGCGCCAGCCACGCGGCTGGCGGACGAACCACGACCAATGAAACAGTCTGCGCGCCAGCCAGTAACCGGCTCGCGCCTTGAGGCGCAGAAACACTCAGGCCTCCGCCGATTCAGGGTATTCGTATTCGAAGACGCGGACCACTTCGGACGCATGCCAGGACGCCGCTGCAACGCCGTCCGACGGCCCGGAAAAGCGCCCCAGACGCTCGACACATTCAAAGAACCCGGTACGCGGCAAACGACTCGCGCCCTGACTGATGACCAGCGAACTGCGCAACGGCTGTTCGGCTTTGGCATCCAGTGCGGCCAGATGCTCAAGCGCAGCCGTAAGCGTCTGCATCGCCGGAGTCGGCAGCTGCAAACGCTCGAGCAGAGCTCGATAAGTCAGAAGATGGCGCTGACGGCGCGCCTGATCCAGTTCCCCCAGCAATCCGTCCCAATGTTGACGGCTGATGCGTACGCTCACGATTCATCCCTCCAACCTGGCACCGTCAGTTCCCAGGCCAGGCTGCGGCGAATCGCGGCGTCGGGCTGACGCTCACCACTTTCGATCATGGCCAGATAAGACGGGCTGATGCCTACCGTGCGGGCCAGCGCCTCGATGGCGATGCCCTTCCCTTCGCGCAAACTGCGTAATTGATCCAGAGCAGGAAGAATCGGCTCCGGCGAGGCGGCGAGCGGCGCTGCTGGCTGCGGCGCCGGTGTTGCGTTGATCCCTGCTGCTTTCAGTAGAGCCTGATATTGAGCCCACGGCAGAACCGCGTATTCGGGTTCGCCATCGCGTGCAATTATCTGAATATCCATGACTACCCCGTAGGACAACACCACTTAGCGAGTCGGCACTTTTCCCTAGAAGTGTAATCCTAACAGCGGCTAAGGTCGCGAGTGGTATCTATCTGTAGGCAGTCTTGGTCAGTCAGGGCTTTTTCGGGCCTTGCAGCTGCAATTGTTCAGGGGTATCAGGGAGGCGTTCAACCACCGCCAGCTTCTCGGGTTGCTGACGCTTGCGCCACAGGCGGAAGGCGTTGAGCTCGTCATCGAGGGTTTTCATCAGCCAGGCGAGGACCGCGATGTCATCGAGCATGCCGAACATGGGAATGAAATCCGGAATGGCATCCACCGGGCTGAGGAAATACATCAGGCCCGCCACCACCGAAATCAGCGATTTGGCACTGATCGCGCGGTACTCGCCACGCCAGTAGGCCAGGCACAGCGACTGCAGCAAGCGCAGGTCATCCTTGAGTTTGCCCAGACGATTGCCTTGCGCGGCGCCTTTGCTGGCCACGGCGAACAATAGGGTCGGCAGGCGTCCACGGGCCAGCAGGCGACCGGCCAACGGCAGGAATCGAGCGAAATTCCATGGAGCTTTCATCTATTCTTCCCGTTGAAATGTTATCCACACAAATTGTGGATAACCTTGTGAACAGAGCTACTTTTCAGCGCTGAGAGCCCCGTTTCATAAGGGCTGCGCTTAGATCGGGCGTTTTTTACTCACATAAAAAAGCCCAATATTTCATTGACTTGGCGGCTCAGGGCGTCTAGTGCGGGCAGCCTCAAAGCTATGACTGTGTTGAACGGCGTCAGTTCGCTCTGTTTACCTTCCCTGACCTGCAGATGCAACAACGCCCCGCATAAGCGAGGCGTTGTTTTCGAGCCGTTGCGTGTTACTTGGCAGCGGCGTCTTCTTTGGCTGGATCCTTGATGGCCAGCAGTTCCAGGTCGAAAACCAGAACCGAGTTGGCCGGGATTGCCGGGCTTGGCGACTGAGCGCCGTAAGCCAGATCGCTAGGGATGTACAGTTTGTACTTCTCGCCAACGTGCATCAGTTGCAGACCTTCAACCCAACCCGGGATCACGCCACTGACTGGCAAATCGATCGGGCTGCCGCGCTCGACGGAGCTGTCGAATACGGTGCCGTTGGTCAGCTTGCCGGTGTAGTGAACAGTGACGACGTCGGTCGGCTTAGGCTGCGGGCCATCGGCTTTCTTCACTACTTCGTACTGCAGGCCCGAAGCGGTGGTGGTTACACCGGCTTTCTTGCCATTTTCTTCGAGGAATTTCTTGCCGGCGGCTGCCGACTCTTCGCTCATCTTGGCCATGCGCTCTTCAGCACGCTTTTGCAGCGAGGCGAAGGCTTCGACCAGTTCTTCATCTTTCAGCTTCTGTTCTTTCTTGCCAACGGCATCTTCGATGCCCTGGGCTACCGCTTTGGAGTCCAGATCATCCATGCCTTCCTGGGCAAGGCTTTTGCCCATGTTCAGGCCGATGCCGTAGGAAGCTTTTTGCGCCGGGGTTTTCAGCTCTACGCTGGTCTGCGAGTCACAACCCGCGAGTACCAGGCTAACCAGGGCTACCGCCGCCGCCAACCGATGCTGTTTCATGCTATTTCCTTGTTCATGCGCCGAATGGGCAATCGAGTAAAGCCGCGAGCTTATCAGGCCGCCACGACCAATGGCTACCGGCATGAGAGCAGGAATCTTCCGATAAGTTCAGGGATTAAAACGCATTTGGGCAGCGGCTGGATGAAGCTTCTGTCATCCGTGGACGACAAGGCTTATCGGCTCACGGCTCAACATCTGGCGTAATGGCCACTTGCCCAGCCCGCACAGCTCAGGCATAACAGCGCAACAATTCGACAAGGATGTTCAACTTGCGCCTCTTATCCCGCGTTCTCGCTGTGGTGATCGTGCTGGCGGTAATCGCTCTTGCAGTGATCGTCTATTACGTCGCCAACCCGAAACTGCCCTTCTACACCCCACCCCAGCAGGTGCGCTACCTGGATCAGTGGAGCGAAGCGCAACGCCAGACTTACTACTTCACGCCGCAGGGCACGCAAGTCAAAGGCCTGCGCTACGAGTGGTTTCAGGCACTGGAATTGCCCTTCTCCGAACAGCGCTTCGCCTCCCCCGAATACCTCGCCCGCTTCGGTTTTCTGGTAGATCCGCAGCAGAAAGCCAACGAGAACAACCCCGGCAACCTCCCCGTCGGTTTCGCCCGACATCAGAATCCCGGCAACGCTTCCGAGCACTATCTGGATATCACGTGCGCCGCTTGCCACACCGGTGAGTTGCGCTTCAAAGGTCAGGCCGTGCGCATCGATGGCGGCAGCGCACAGCACGTGTTGCCTTCCAGCGTTCCTACATTGCGCGGTGGCAGTTTCGGACAGGCCCTGGTCGCCAGTCTCGCCTCGACTTACTACAACCCATGGAAATTCGAGCGCTTCGCCCGTCAGGTGCTCGGAGATGATTACGAAGCGCGCCGCGAACAATTGCGCAGCGAGTTCAAGACCTCACTGAACACCTTCGTCAAAGTGGCCTGGAACGACACCCATCGCGGCCTCTATCCGACCGAAGAAGGCCCGGGGCGCACCGATGCGTTCGGCCGGATTGCCAACGCGACATTTGGCGATGCGATTTCCCCTGCCAACTATCGAGTGGCCGATGCCCCGGTGGATTATCCGCAACTGTGGGACATGTGGACGTTCGACTGGGTGCAGTGGAACGGCTCGGCCCAGCAGCCAATGGCGCGCAATATCGGCGAGGCGCTCGGCGTCGGTGCCACGCTGAATTTCTTCGACACCAACGGTCAGCCGCTGCAAGGCGCTGAGCGCTACCCCTCCAGCGTGCGCGTGCGCGATCTGCACGCCATCGAAGAAACCTTGCAACAACTCAAGCCGCCAACCTGGCCGGAAGATCTGTTCGGTGCGATCAACAAGCCGTTGGCCGTCAACGGCCGCGCGCTGTTTGCGGAAAACTGCGCCGGCTGCCATGTCCCGCGCCATTCGCAGGAAGGCGAACGCTGGGTGCAGCACTTGCACATGCTTCCCGTGGAGGTGATCGGCACCGATCCGAATGCGGCCAACAACATTGCCAGTCACCGTTTCGACCTGAGTGCACTGCAATGGGATGTCGAAGAGCTGGAAAAGATGGACGTCAAACTGCACCCCAAACCCAAGGAACCGCTTGATCTGAGCCAATTGTCGGTGGCCAAGGGCCTGGCTTACGTCACCGCGCTCGTGGAAAACCGTGCCTATCAAGAAGCGAAGATCACGCCGGAAGAAAAACCGCGCATGGATGGTTTCGGCCTGCCGATCGGGGTGCGCGAAAAAGTCGCTTACAAAGCCCGGCCGCTGGCGGGCGTGTGGGCGACTGCGCCGTTTCTGCACAACGGCTCGGTGCCGAGCATTTATCAGTTGCTGTCACCGCAGGACGAGCGTGCGACGACCTTCTATAAAGGCACGGTCGAATACGACCCGCGCCATCTCGGCTATCGCACCGAGGCTTTCGCCAACGGTTTTCTGTTCGACACGCGCATCAGCGGCAACCGCAACAGCGGCCACGAATTTCGCGCTGGCACTCGCGGCAATGGAGTGATCGGCCGGTTCCTGCAACCCGAGGAGCGCTGGGCGCTGCTCGAATACCTGAAAGTACTGGGCGGACCACTGGAGGCGCAGTTGCCATGATCATGCCGACATTCAAAAAGGAACTGCCGCCACTCGCGCGTTTCTGGCTTTGGCTGGGACGCTTGCTTGGCAAGACGCTGCTGATCCTGCTGATCATAACCCTGCTCGGCTGGGCCATCGCCACCGCGTGGTTTGCCTGGCAGCATCGCGGGCCGGTGTCGGCGCAGGAACAGATTCCAGCGGGCGAAGCGGCGATGACCCAGGACATCATTCAAACCGCAGTGCGCATCGTCGACCAGCACCGCGAACCCACGCGTTATCTGCGCGATGCCCACGCCAAAGCGCATGGCTGCGTGAAGGCGCAAGTGCAGGTGTTACCGGAACTGGCGCAATCGCTGCGACAGGGTGTGTTCAGCGAGTCGGGCAAGACCTGGCAGGCGCTGATCCGGTTGTCCAACGGCAATGCCTATCCGCAATTCGACAGCATTCGCGACGCGCGCGGGATGGCGATCAAGTTGCTTGAGGTTCCTGGCGCGCAACTGCTCGGCAACCGCCAGGACCAGCTTGAACAGGATTTCGTGATGTTCAGCCATCCGAATTTCTTTGTCAGCGATGTCGCCGAGTACCGTCAGAATGTGGCGGCGCAGGCTGATGGCAAGAAGGTCATGGCGTTTTTTCCGACATGGGATCCGCGCACTTGGCAGGTCCGTCATCTATTCATTGCGCTGGCAACCCTGTCAGCACCGCCGGACAGCCCGACCGCGACGACCTACTTCTCGGTATCGCCTTACAAATTCGGTGAGGCCAATGCCAAGTTCCGCGTCGTGCCGGATCCGGAGCGTTGCCCGGCGTATACGCTGCCCAAACAGAATCACGACTTGCCGAATTTCCTGCGCAGCGCACTGAATCAGCAGTTGTCGACGGATCGGGTGCCGGCGTGCTTCGCCCTGCAGATCCAGCGCCAGGACGCGAACAAGTACATGCCGATCGAGGACACCAGCATTGAGTGGCGTGAGCAGGATGCACCGTTTGAAACCGTGGCGCGGATCACCCTGCCCGCGCAGGACTTCGATACGCCGGCGCTAAATGTGCAATGCGACAACCTGTCGTTCAATCCGTGGTTCGGCATCGAGGCGCATCGGCCGATTGGCGGGATCAATCGCTTGCGCAGGACGGTGTATGAGGCGGTGAGCGATTATCGGCATGCCCGCAATGCGGCGCAGTAGCGCGACGATTTATAAATCGCAGACAGCAAAAAGCCCGCACAAGGCGGGCTTTCCGTTGGTGTCTGGCGTTCAGTTCCAGATACCGAATATGGCGCAGCGGACGGGACTCGAACCCGCGACCCCCGGCGTGACAGGCCGGTATTCTAACCGACTGAACTACCGCTGCGCGAAACGCTTGAAACGAATGGTGGGTGATGACGGGATCGAACCGCCGACATTCTGCTTGTAAGGCAGACGCTCTCCCAGCTGAGCTAATCACCCTTCGCTTCGTTACGGGGCGCATTATGCCACAAGTTTTCGTAACGTGTTGATTTAATTGAATATTTTTTCAAAAAAATCTGAAAACCGGTGAAACGACACATCCCGCGGGTACAACCTTGAGACAGAAAAAAACCCGCCTCAGCGGGTTTTTCCGTGGTGACCTGGCGTTCAGTGGTCCAGGTTACCGAATATGGCGCAGCGGACGGGACTCGAACCCGCGACCCCCGGCGTGACAGGCCGGTATTCTAACCGACTGAACTACCGCTGCGCTAAACACTAGAAACGAATGGTGGGTGATGACGGGATCGAACCGCCGACATTCTGCTTGTAAGGCAGACGCTCTCCCAGCTGAGCTAATCACCCTTCGCTTCGGTGTGGCGCGCATTCTACGGAGCACCCCAACCTCTGGCAAGCACTTTTTTAAATAATTTTCCGAGGCCTTCCAAAGGCTTAGAGAAGGGTTGGCCTATGCCCCGGCGAAGACAATAATGCCCCCCTTTGTATAAAGGAGTGACTCGCCCCATGTGGTTCAAGAACCTGCTGATCTATCGCCTGACCCAAGACCTGCCTGTCGATGCCGAGGCGCTGGAAACTGCACTGGCGACCAAACTGGCGCGGCCGTGTGCAAGCCAGGAGCTGACCACTTACGGTTTCGTCGCCCCCTTCGGCAAGGGCGAAGATGCGCCGCTGGTGCACGTCAGCGGCGATTTCCTGCTGATCTCTGCGCGTAAAGAAGAACGTATTCTGCCGGGCAGCGTCGTGCGTGACGCCGTCAAGGAAAAGGTCGAAGAGATCGAAGCCGAGCAGATGCGCAAGGTCTATAAGAAGGAGCGCGATCAGATCAAGGATGAAATCATCCAGGCGTTCCTGCCGCGCGCGTTCATTCGTCGTTCGTCGACCTTCGCCGCCATCGCGCCGAAACAGGGCCTGATCCTGGTCAACTCGGCCAGCCCGAAACGCGCCGAAGACCTGCTGTCGACCCTGCGCGAAGTGATCGGCACCCTGCCCGTCCGTCCATTGACCGTGAAAATGGCACCGACTGCGGTGATGACCGAGTGGGTCACCACGCAGAAAGCCGCCGACGATTTTTATGTACTGGACGAGTGCGAACTGCGCGACACCCACGAAGACGGCGGCATCGTCCGCTGCAAGCGTCAGGACCTGACCAGCGAGGAAATCCAGCTGCACCTGAGCACCGGCAAAGTCGTCACTCAGCTGTCGCTGGCCTGGCAGGACAAACTGTCGTTCATGCTCGACGACAAGATGACCGTCAAGCGCCTGAAGTTCGAGGATCTGTTGCAGGATCAGGCGGAACAGGACGGTGGCGACGAAGCCTTGGGCCAACTGGATGCCAGCTTCACGCTGATGATGCTGACCTTCGGCGATTTCCTGCCGGCGCTGGTTGAAGCGTTGGGTGGGGAAGAGATGCCGCAGGGGATCTGACTCTGACGAGTATTTAACCTGTGGGAGCGAGCCTGCTTGCGAATGCGGTGTGCCAGTCAACATTAATGTGTCTGGCTCACCGCATTCGCGAGCAGGCTCGCTCCCACAATGTTTTGTGGTGTAACCAAAAATAAGGATCAAGCCATGCGCGCACTGGCTGCACTCAGCCGCTTTGTCGGCAATACCTTCGCTTACTGGGTTCTGATCTTCGCCGTCATCGCCTTCCTGCAACCGGTGTGGTTCATCGGCCTGAAAAGCGCGATCGTACCGCTGCTGGGTCTGGTGATGTTCGGCATGGGCCTGACCCTCAAACTCGACGATTTCGCCGCCGTTGCTCGCCATCCGTGGCGGGTGGCGCTGGGCGTGATTGCTCATTTCGTGATCATGCCCGGTGTGGCCTGGTTACTCTGCCAGGTGTTCCACCTGCCGCCGGAAATCGCCGTCGGGGTGATTCTGGTCGGCTGCTGCCCGAGCGGCACCTCGTCAAACGTGATGACCTGGCTGGCGCGCGGTGATCTGGCACTTTCCGTGGCGATTGCCGCCGTCACCACCCTCCTCGCTCCGCTGCTGACCCCGGCACTGATCTGGCTGCTGGCCTCGGCGTGGCTGCCGGTATCGTTCATGGAGCTGTTCTGGTCAATCCTGCAAGTGGTGCTGCTGCCGATCGTTCTCGGCGTGGTCGCGCAGCGTTTGCTCGGCGACAAGGTGCGGCATGCGGTGGATGTGTTGCCGCTGGTGTCGGTGGTCAGCATCGTGATTATCGTCACCGCCGTGGTCGCGGCGAGTCAGGCGAAAATCGCCGAGTCCGGCCTGCTGATCATGGCCGTGGTGATGCTGCACAACAGCTTCGGCTATCTGCTTGGCTACTTCACCGGGCGCCTGTTCGGTCTGCCGCTGGCTCAGCGCAAGTCGCTGGCACTGGAAGTCGGCATGCAGAACTCGGGATTGGGCGCCGCGTTGGCCAGTGCTCATTTCTCGCCGCTGGCGGCGGTGCCGAGCGCGTTGTTCAGCGTCTGGCACAACATTTCCGGGGCGCTGCTGTCGACGTACTTCCGGCGCATGAGCGAAAAGGAAGACCGCGACAACCTCGCGCAACGCGCTGCCGACTGAGCTGAAAACTTGATCCTCGGGTTAATGCTCGTCACTATATTGCGCAACGCGGGGACGACCCTGCGGCTCGATCGAGTCATTAATCTGGGGACGACCCCGTCAATCGATGGAGGTTGTGCATGTCCTGGATCATTCTGTTTTGCGCCGGCCTGTTCGAAGTCGGCTGGGCCGTCGGCCTGAAATACACCGACGGCTTCACCCGCCCGCTCCCCACCGCCCTGACCGTTGCCGCCATGGCCATCAGCCTTGGCTTGCTGGGCCTGGCGATGAAGGAATTGCCGCTGGGTACGGCGTATGCGATCTGGACCGGTGTTGGTGCCGTGGGCACGGTGATCGCCGGGATCATTTTGTTTGGCGAATCGATGGCGTTGATTCGGCTGGTCAGTGTGGCGTTGATCGTTACCGGGTTGATCGGGCTCAAGGTCAGCGCTTAGGCCACCGGCCCCATCGCTGGCAAGCCAGCTCCCACAAGATGGGTGTACACCATCGAACCTGTGGGAGCTGGCTTGCCAGCGATGAGGGCCGTCCAGTCAACGACTATCTAACGGATCCGCGCAATTCCCCCACCAACACCTGCAACTTCGCCGGCTCGGTCCCTTCGGTAATCGCCGGCCCCGCCACCAGCGTCACCCGCGACCACAAGCGATGGAACAAGCCCTTGTTCGGATCGCGACTGAAGAAACTCCCCCACAATCCTTGCAGCGCCAGCGGAATCACCGGCACCGGGGTCTCCTCGAGAATCCGCGTCACGCCGCCACGAAACTCATTGATCTCGCCATCGGCGGTCAATTTGCCTTCCGGGAAAATGCACACCAGTTCGCCGTCCTTCAGATACTGAGCGATGCGAGTGAAGGCTTTTTCGTAGATCTGGATATCTTCCTGGCGTCCGGCAATCGGAATAGCGCCCGCCGTGCGGAAGATAAAGTTCAACACCGGCAGGTTGTAGATCTTGTAGTACATGACAAAGCGAATTGGCCTACGCACGGCCCCGCCGATCAGCAAGGCGTCAACAAACGACACGTGGTTGCACACCAGCAGCGCCGCGCCTTCGTCCGGGATCGCTTCAAGGTTGCGGTGTTCGACGCGGTACATGGAATGGCTGAGCAGCCAGATCATGAAGCGCATGCTGAATTCCGGAACGATCTTGAAGATATAGGCGTTGACGCCGATGTTCAGCAGCGACACCACCAGGAACAGTTGCGGGATCGACAGTTTGGCGACGCTCAACAAGACGATCGAAACAATCGCCGACACCACCATAAACAGCGCGTTGAGAATGTTGTTGGCGGCAATCACCCGCGCCCGTTCGTTTTCAGCCGTGCGCGACTGAATCAGCGCGTACAGCGGCACAATGTAGAAGCCACCGAAAATGCCGAGGCCAAGGATGTCGATCAACACCGCCCAGGTGTGCACGAAGCCCAACACGGCAACCCAGCTATGGCCGGTGACGCTGTCCGGGATTCCCCCGGAATGCCACCACAGCAACAGGCCGAACACGGTCAAGCCAAACGAGCCAAACGGCACCAGGCCGATCTCGACTTTGCGCCCGGAGAGCTTCTCGCAGAGCATCGAACCCAGTGCGATCCCTACCGAGAACACCGTCAAAATCAACGTAACCACGGTTTCGTCACCGTGCATCCATTCCTTGGCGTAGGCCGGGATCTGCGTCAGGTAAATCGCCCCGACGAACCAGAACCACGAGTTGCCGACAATCGAGCGTGACACCGCTGGCGTCTGGCCCAGACCGAGTTTCAGGGTCGCCCAGGATTGACTGAAAATGTTCCAGTTCAGACGCATCTCCGGCGACGAGGCCGCCGCGCGCGGAATGCTGCGGCTGGCCAGATAACCCAGCACGGCAATGCCGATGATCGCTGCGGAGACTACCGGCGCGTAGTGCTCGGTCGACATCATGATCCCGGCGCCGATGGTGCCGGCGAGAATCGCCAGAAACGTGCCCATTTCCACCAGACCGTTGCCACCGACCAGTTCATCGTCGCGCAAGGCCTGCGGCAGGATCGAATACTTCACCGGGCCGAACAGTGCCGAGTGCGTGCCCATGGCAAACAGCGCCACCAGCATCAGCGACAGGTGATCGAAGAGGAAGCCGATCGATCCTACGGCCATGATCGCGATTTCCGCGAGTTTGATCAGACGGATCAGCGCGTCCTTGGCGAATTTTTCCCCGAACTGCCCGGCCAGCGCCGAGAACAGGAAAAACGGCAGGATAAACAGCAGCGCGCAAAGGTTGACCCAGATCGAGCGGTCGCCCTCGATGGTGAGCCGATAGAGGATGGCGAGGATCAACGACTGCTTGAACACATTGTCGTTGAACGCGCCGAGCGACTGGGTAATAAAGAAGGGCAAAAAGCGCCGGGTGCGCAACAGGTTGAACTGTGAGGGGTGACTCATCTTCCGTGTTTCCTGATGTTAGGTAGAGAGGCCTGGGTGCTTGTTATTGGAATGCCGCACCGCGATCCAGGCCACACCTTACCTAAACTTTGCAGATTATTTCTTCAAACCTGCAATACACGGCGAGACAAACAGCTCGCCACGCCACGCGCCCTGCACGGTGCGCTTGCCGACAATCAACCACATCGCTGCGAGCAGGATCACCAGCGCGGTTCCGAACACGCTGAAAAACGTCAGACCGAGAATGCTCGCCAGTTTCAGCGTCGCCAGCGAATAAACGCCCAGTGGAAAAGTGAAGCCCCACCAGCCAAGGTTGAAGGGGATGCCGTCTCGCAGATAACGCACAGTGATCAACAGCGCCATCAACATCCACCACAGACCGAAGCCCCATAGGGTGATTCCTGCCACCAACCCAAGGCCCCAAGCGATTTCACCGACGCCGGGCAGGCCATTCGCGGCAAAAATCGCTGGCGCCTCACCGCCCAACAGCAGCATGCCCAACGCACCAGTACCGATCGGACCGAGGGCCAGCCAGCTCGACGCGGCCATGTTTTCGTGGGGCAGTTTGTGCAAGGCCATGCGCAACAACAGGATGGTCAGAATGCTGAACGCCACCGGCAGGGAAAAGGCCCACAGCACATAGCTGGTGGTCAGTACGACGAGTTGCGCATGGGCGTCAGTCAGATGCGGGGCGAGCAAACCGCCACTGGCCGCTGCCACTTCCGCCGCCACCACCGGCAGCAACCACACTGCCGTCATCTGGTCGATGCTGTGTTCCTGGCGGGTAAACATCATGTACGGAATCAACACACCGCAGGCCAGCGACATCGCCACATCGATCCACCACAACACTTCAACAAGCTGGATGACACCGTCGCCCCAGCGCGGCAGGCCGAACTGTATAAAGCCGTTAATGATCGTCGCCAGGCCCATGGGGATGGTGCCGAAAAACATCGACACAGTGGAATGACCGAATATCCGCCGCGCCTCGTCAAAGAACAAAATCCAGCGCGCAGCGTAAGCAATAGTAAACAGCGTGAATAACAAAATGTTGAACAACCACAGCCCTTCAGCCAGGGCGCGCAATCCGGGAATCGCCAGTGGCAATTGCGCCAAGGCCAGCGCCAGCACACCGGTACCCATGGTCGCGGCGAACCAGTTCGGGGTGAATTGGCGGATCACTTCACGCGGATGTTGAAGCTGGCTGAAAGGTTTGTAGCCGGGGGTGACGCTGTTGGGGCAAATCATCATGAACTCCTGTCCTCTGGTGAGGTTGAGCCCATGGTAGATCCGAATCGAATATCGATATAACGGGTAATATCTCTAACTGTTATCTGTTTTACAGATAAACGCCTACACGCGTTCACGAAGCGCTGCAAACTCTGCCCGCCTGCGGACGCAGGCTGAGCAGCAGCGCAGCCACGGCCAGCACAATCAAGGCAGTACCGTAACCGTCGGTGGTCGCCAGCAGTCCAAAGTTGCGCGCCAGATAACCGGCCAGCAGCGCGGGCAAACAGAACGCCAAGTAACTGAGCACGTAATAAGCCGACATTAACCCGGCTCGTTCATGCGGCAAAGCCAGCGACACCAGACTGCGCACCGCACCGAGGAAACCCGAACCAAAGCCGCAACCGGCGACCAGTGTGCCGAAGAAAAACAGCGGCAGACTGGCGCCATGTACTCCGAGCAGAATCAGGATCAGCCCGACCGGCAGCAGACTTGCCCCCAGCCGCAGCGCCTGAGCGGCCGGGCGATTGCGCATCATGAAGATCATCAATGCGCCGGTCACGGTGAGCGCCGCTACCGTAGCGCCACCGATCAGATTAGAAGTGGAGCCCGTCGCGGTGCGCACCAATGACGGCGCCAGCGAGGCGTAGAAACCACCGAGCGCCCAGGTTGCGGTGTTGAGTGGCAGCACGCGCCACAACGTTGAACGCGCTTGCACCGGCACGTGCAGGGTCGGCCGCAACGAGGCCAATGCCCCGCCTTGCCGCGAAACACTTTCCGGCAGGCGCCAGACATACACGCCTTGCAATACAAACAGCGCCAACAGTAACCAGTAAGTCAACTGCAACGGCGCCGGCGCGAATTCTGCCAGCAAGCCACAACCCAAACCGCCCAGCGCCATCCCCAGTAACGGCGCAACACTGTTGATCAGCGGCCCCTGCTGACGGTCGGTGTCGAGCAGCGTTGCGCTCAATACGGCAGTGGCCATGCCGGTGGCAAAACCCTGCAACACCCGTGCGCTGATCAACCAAGCCACGCTATCGGCATAGATGAACAGCAACATGGCCAGCGAATTGAGCAACACGGCGGCGAAGATCACCGGTTTGCGTCCGAGATGGTCAGAAAGCGAACCGACCGTCAGCAACGCCGCCAACAGACTCAAGGCGTATACGGCAAAAATCAGCGTCAGCATCGCCGCCGAGAAGTGCAACTGATCCTGATACAAGTGATACAACGGCGTCGGGGCGGTGGAAGCGGCGAGAAAACTGAGTAAGGTGATCGCCAGAAACCACAAGCTGGACCGGTGGGAAGCGACACTATTCAAGGGGCTTGTCATGGGCATACTCCGCAAAAGCTAACTTTTTGCTTTTGCGGAGTGTGCTACCGCCTCGCGCTTAAAGCAAATTCTTTGTGTTAAGGTCTGCCGCATGGCTATTAAAGAAGGTTTACGCCCCGGTGGCCGCAGTGCCCGGGTGCAAGAGTCGATTCATTCGGCCGTCAATGCGCTGCTGCAAGAGCAGGAACGTTCCACCGTGACCGTCCCGCAAATTGCCGCCCGTGCGGGGGTCACGCCGTCGACGATCTATCGGCGCTGGGGCGATCTGGCGGCATTGCTCGCCGACGTCGCCCTCGCCCGCATGCGTCCCGACAGCGAACCGGCAGAGACGGGCAGCCTGCGCGGCGATATCCGTGCGTGGGCCGAGCAATATCTGGACGAGATGAGCTCGGAGGTCGGGCGCAACATGCTGCGTGACGTGCAGGCGAGTGCGACGCCTGGCTATTGCGTGACGATCATCGGTGCGCAGTTGCAGACCATTGTCGATCGCTATGCGCATGAGAAAACGCCGAGTGTCGATCGCTTGATCAATCTGGTGGTGGCGCCGGTGGTGTTCCGGATTCTGTTTTCGGCGGCGGCGCTGGAGGTGGATGAGTTGCATCGGTTGATCGATATTGCATTGCGGCAGGACTGACGCCTTCGCGAGCAGGCTCGCTCCCACAAGGGATGCATTCCAACTGTGGGAGCAAGCCTGCTCGCGAAGAGGCCCGCCCGGTCACCACAAAAACCACCCGGTACCCCGCCTGCGACACCCCGCCACGCCACGACCTTGGTCGACACTGACTAACCGCCGCGCCCGTGCGAGACTGTCCGCCCGGGCAGGAGTGCCGGGGAGTCTTTTGTCGGGAGTGCTGCATGTCGTTGTCCACCGGGCTGATCGCCGTCGTTGCCCTGGCCTACATGGCCATCATGTTCGCCATCGCCTTCTACGGCGACCGTCGCAGCACACCGTTGCCGCCGCGGGTGCGTGCCTGGGTATACAGCCTGTCGCTGGCGGTTTACTGCACCAGCTGGACGTTTTTCGGCGCGGTCGGTCAGGCGGCGGAACAACTGTGGTCATTCCTGCCGATCTACCTCGGGCCGATCCTGCTGCTGGTCGGCGCGCCGTGGGTCCTGCAAAAAATGGTGATGATCAGCAAACAGGAGAACATCACCTCCATCGCCGACTTCATCGCCGCGCGCTACGGCAAATCGCAATCGCTGGCGGTGGTGGTGGCGCTGATTTGTCTGGTCGGCGTCTTGCCCTATATTGCCCTGCAACTTAAAGGCATTGTCCTCGGCGTGAACCTGTTGATTGGCGCCGGCGCCGATGCCATGGGCACCCGCGCTCAGGACACGGCGCTGATCGTGTCGCTGGTGCTGGCGTTGTTCACCATCGTTTTCGGCACGCGCAACCTCGATGCCACCGAACACCACCGTGGCATGGTGCTGGCGATCGCTTTCGAATCGCTGGTCAAGCTGTTCGCCTTTCTCGCCGTCGGCGCCTTCGTCACGTACGGCCTGTATGACGGTTTCGATGACCTGTTCAATCAGGCAATGCTCGCCCCGCGCCTTGAGGCGTACTGGAAGGAAACGATTAATTGGCCGTCGATGGTGGTGCAGACCGGCGTGGCGATGATGGCGATCATCTGTCTGCCCCGGCAATTTCACGTCACCGTAGTGGAAAACATCGACCCGCAGGATCTGCGTCTGGCGAAATGGGTGTTCCCTGCCTATCTGGCTTTGGCCGCATTGTTTGTAGTCCCGATCGCCCTCGCCGGTCAGATGATGCTGCCCAGCCACGTGCTGCCCGACTCGTTCGTGATCAGCCTGCCGCTGGCCCAGGCCCATCCGGCGCTGGCGATGCTGGCGTTTATCGGTGGTGCCTCGGCAGCGACCGGCATGGTGATTGTCGCCAGCGTTGCGCTGTCGACCATGGTTTCCAACGACATGCTGTTGCCGTGGCTGTTGCGCCGCAACAACGCCGAGCGCCCGTTCGAAGTGTTCCGCCAGTGGATGCTCTCGGTGCGCCGGGTGAGCATCGTGGTGATTCTGCTGCTGGCCTACGTCAGTTATCGCTTGCTCGGCTCGACCGCGAGCCTGGCGACCATCGGCCAGATCGCCTTTGCGGCAGTAACGCAACTGGCGCCGGCGATGCTCGGCGCGCTGTACTGGAAACAAGCCAACCGCCGCGGCGTGTTCGCCGGTCTCGCCACCGGCACTTTCCTCTGGTTCTACACACTGGTGTTGCCGATTGCCGCGCACAGTCTCGGCTGGTCGCTGGCGAGTTTTCCGGGCCTGGCGTGGCTGCACAGCAATCCGCTGAACCTGCCGATCACGCCGTTGACCCAGGGCGTGGTGCTGTCGCTGGCCGGTAACTTCACCGTGTTCGCCTGGGTCTCGGTGCTGTCGCGCACGCGAGTTTCCGAGCACTGGCAGGCCGGGCGCTTCATCGGTCAGGAAATCAGCGCCCGCCCGAACGGACGCTCGATGCTGGCAGTGCAGATCGACGACCTGCTGCAACTGGCGGCGCGTTTCGTTGGCGAAGAACGCGCGCGGCAGAGCTTCATTCGTTTCGCCTACCGCCAGGGCAAGGGTTTCAACCCCAACCAGAACGCCGACAGTGAATGGATCGCGCATACCGAACGTTTGCTGGCTGGTGTCCTTGGCGCCTCTTCGACGCGCGCTGTAGTAAAAGCCGCCATCGAAGGTCGGGAAATGCAGTTGGAGGACGTAGTCCGTATCGCTGACGAAGCCTCGGAAGTGCTGCAGTTCAACCGTGCGCTGCTGCAAGGCGCGATCGAAAACATTACCCAGGGCATCAGCGTGGTCGACCAATCGCTGAAACTGGTGGCATGGAACCGGCGTTATCTGGAGTTGTTCAACTACCCCGACGGCCTGATCAGCGTCGGCCGCCCGATCGCCGACATCATTCGCTACAACGCCGAACGCGGTTTGTGCGGCCCCGGCGAAGCGGAAGTGCACGTTGCACGACGCTTGCACTGGATGCGTCAGGGCCGCGCGCATACCTCCGAGCGGCTGTTCCCCAATGGCCGGGTGATCGAGCTGATCGGCAACCCGATGCCCGGCGGCGGCTTCGTCATGAGTTTCACCGACATTACCGCGTTCCGCGAAGCCGAACAGGCACTGACCGAGGCCAACGAAGGGCTGGAACAACGGGTCAGCGAGCGCACCCAGGAACTGTCGCAACTCAACGTCGCGCTCACCGAAGCCAAGGGCAACGCCGAGGCGGCGAACCAGTCGAAAACCCGCTTCCTCGCCGCCGTCAGCCACGATTTGATGCAGCCGCTTAATGCCGCACGGCTTTTCTCCGCTGCCCTCTCCCACCAGAACGAAGGTCTGAGCCCAGAGGCGCAGCAGCTGGTGCACCACCTCGACAGCTCACTGCGTTCGGCGGAAGACCTGATCAGCGATTTGCTGGACATCTCGCGCCTGGAAAACGGCAAGATCAACCCGGATCGCAAGGCCTTTGCCGTCAACGAACTGTTCGACACCCTCGGCGCGGAATTCAAGGCGCTGGCGCAAGAGCAAAAGCTCACGTTCCGGGTGCGTGGCAGTCAGTTGCGCATCGACAGCGACATCAAATTGCTGCGGCGAATTCTGCAGAACTTCCTCACCAACGCTTTCCGCTACGCCAAAGGTCCGGTGCTGCTGGGCGTGCGTCGACGCGGTGGTGAGTTATGTCTGGAAGTCTGGGATCGCGGACCGGGCATTCCAGAAGACAAGCAGCAAGTGATCTTCGAGGAATTCAAACGCCTCGACAGCCACCAGACCCGCGCCGAGAAAGGCCTGGGCCTGGGTCTGGCGATCGCCGACGGCCTGTGCCGCGTGCTCGGGCATACCTTGCGCGTGCGTTCATGGCCGGGGCGCGGCAGTGTGTTCAGCGTGACGGTGCCGATCGCCCGCGCGCAAACGCCTCCAGTTAGCGCCACGGTGGAACTGAACGGCAAACTGCTCAGCGGCGCGCAGGTACTGTGCATCGATAACGAAGACAGCATTTTGATCGGCATGAACAGTCTGTTGAGCCGTTGGGGCTGCCAGGTGTGGACAGCGCGCAATCGCGAAGAATGCGCAGCCATATTGAATGAAGGTGTGCGGCCGCAACTGGCGCTGGTCGACTATCACCTCGACCACGGCGATACCGGCACAGAGCTGATGGCGTGGTTGCGCACGCGCCTGGGCGAACCGGTGCCTGGCGTGGTCATCAGCGCGGATGGACGCACGGAGACCGTCGCGCAAGTGCATGCGGCGGGCCTGGATTACCTGGCCAAACCGGTGAAGCCGGCGGCGTTGCGGGCGCTTTTGAGTCGGTATTTGCCGCTGTAGAAGGTGACCTTGCAGACGTTATCGCGAGCAGGCTCGCTCCCACATTTGGATTTGAGTACAACCGCAAGTAACAGGTCGGCTGTCAGGCCGCTTTCGCGAGCAAGCCCCCTCCCACATTTGGGATTGGGTACAACCGCAAGGAACAGGTCGGCTGTCAGGCCGCTTTCGCGAGCAAGCCCCCTCCCACATTTGGGATTGGGTACAACCGCAAGGAACAGGTCGGCTGTCAGGCCGCCTTCGCGAGCAAGCCCGCTCCCACATTTGGGATTGGGTACAACCGCAAGGAACAGGTCGGCTGTCAGGCCGCTTTCGCGAGCAAGCCCGCTCCCACATTTGGATTTGGGTACAACCGCAAGGAACAGGTCGGCTGTCAGGCCGCTTTCGCGAGCAAGCCCGCTCCCACATTTGGGATTGGGTACAACCGCAAGGAACAGGTCGGCTGTCAGGCCGCCTTCGCGAGCAAGCCCGCTCCCACATTTGGGATTGGGTACAACCGCAAGGAACAGGTCGGCTGTCAGGCCGCTTTCGCGAGCAAGCCCGCTCCCACATTTGGGATTGGGTACAACCGCAAGGAACAGGTCGGCTGTCAGGCCGCTTTCGCGAGCAAGCTCGCTCCCACATTTGGATTTGGGTACAACCGCAAGGAACAGGTCGGCTGTCAGGCCGCCTTCGCGAGCAAGCCCGCTCCCACATTTGGATTTGGGTACAACCGCAAGGAGCAGTTCGGCTGTCAGGCCGCTTTCGCGAGCAGGCTCGCTCCCACATTTGGGATTGGGTACAACCGCAAGGAACAGGTCGGCTGTCAGGCCGCTTTCGCGAGCAAGCCCGCTCCCACATTTGGATTTGTGTACAACCGCAAGGAACAGGTCGGCTGTCAGGCCGCTTTCGCGAGCAAGCTCGCTCCCACAACAAAAGCAAAAGCAAAGCAGCGAAGCTGCCCGCGGCGAAGCCGCCCCACTCAACAATGAGCGTTAGCTCGAGTGCTTTTGATCTTGCTTTTGATCCACCGGCGACGTCGGAAGGCTGAGTGGAGGGATTGATCCGGGGGTGGGAGCGCAGCGACCGTCTGGCGCAGCCAGACACAGCGGAAGGAGGTGCAGCGAAGCAAACCGGAGCCGCTGCGCCCGGATCAGTCCCGGAGCGAAGGGACCCGAGCCCGCGAGGGCCGAACGCAGGAGCTAGCGTTTTTTGCTTACTTTTTTTGGCGATTGTAAAAAAGTAAGTCGCCGTCAGGCGAAACCGCCAGCCGCCGCGACCGCAGCAACGGATATGCCCCCAATCAGCCAAACAAAGCCTTTACTCAGGCAACTCAACCAACCCATCAACGTCCGTCATCGCCCGCTCCAGCAAATCCGCCGGCAAGCTCTTGCTCGCCCGCGCACCGAGCAACTTCAACTGCTCACTGCGGCTGACCAGATTACCGCGCCCCTCTGTCAGCTTGTTACGCGCCGAGCTGTAAGCCTTGTCCAGTTGCTGCAGACGATTGCCCACTTCGTCCAGATCCTGAATAAACAGCACGAACTTGTCATACAGCCAACCCGCGCGCTCGGCGATTTCCCGGGCGTTCTGGCTCTGCCGTTCCTGCTTCCACAGACTGTCGATCACCCGCAGCGTAGCCAACAGCGTGGTCGGGCTGACAATCACGATATTGCGGTCAAAAGCGTCCTGAAACAGCGACGGCTCAGCCTGCAATGCCGCAGAAAACGCTGCTTCGATCGGTACGAACAGCAAAACGAAATCGAGGCTGTGCAAGCCTTCCAGACGCTTGTAATCCTTGCCGGCCAGACCTTTGACATGATTGCGCAGCGACAACACGTGCTGCTTGATCGCGATCTGCCCCAACGTGTCGTCATCAGCCGCAACATATTGTTGATAGGCCGTGAGGCTGACTTTCGAGTCGACTACCACCTGCTTGTCGCCGGGCAGATAAATGATCACATCGGGCTGGAAGCGCTCACCGTCCGGGCCCTTGAGATTGACTTGGGTCTGATATTCGCGACCCTTCTCCAGACCTGCATGCTCAAGAACGCGCTCGAGGATCAGTTCGCCCCAATTGCCCTGGGTTTTCTGGCCCTTGAGCGCGCGAGTCAGATTGGTCGCTTCGTCGCTCAGACGCAGGTTCAACGCCTGCAAACGCTCCAGCTCCTTGGCCAGCGAGAAGCGCTCGCGGGCTTCGGCCTGGTAGCTTTCTTCAACGCGTCTTTCAAAGGACTGGATGCGCTCTTTCAACGGATCAAGCAACTGCCCGAGCCGCTGCTGGCTGGTTTCGGCAAAGCGCTGCTCACGCTCATCGAAAATCTTGCCGGCCAGCTCGGCGAATTGCGCGCGCAGTTCGTCGCGCGAGCCTTGCAGGTCGTTGAGACGTTGTTGATGGCTTTCCTGTTGTTCGCGCAGTTCGGCGCTCAGCGAGGCAGCGTGGGCGTCGAGGCGGCGCAACTCAGCATCCTTGTTGGCGCGTTCGAGGTTCCAGGCGTGGGAGGCGTCGCGGGCGTCATCGCGCTCGATCTGCAGCAATTCGACTTCGCGGCGCAGGGCGGCGAGGTCTGCCTGTTTGGCGGCATTGGCCTGGCCGAGATCGGCGATCTCATCGCGGCTGGCTTCAAGCTGCGCGGTGAGGCCATCCTGGGCCAGTTGCGACATCGCCAAGCGCTCTTCGAACAAGGCCAGATCGGCCTGGGCATTGCTGGCCCGGCGTTGCAGTTGCCAGGCCAGCGCCAGCAGCGGCAACCCTGCCGCCGCAAGACCGAGCAATATGCTGGTCAAGTCCATAGCCATAGCGACTCCTGCCAATCGGATAAAGCCTGAAGGTTAACCAAGGTGTCAGGGCTTGGACAGCTCAGTCTTCGATCAGACCGAGTTCCTGCTGCGCGCGACGGTCACCGGCGCGGGCGGCCTGACGCAGCAGCTCCTGACCGATACGCCGGTCACGGGCATTGCCGCACTCCCGGCAAATCAATTGGCCGAGACGGCTCTGTGCAGCGACCACACCTTCACGGGCCGGTTGCTTGAGCAGACGGCCAGCGAGGTGTTTGGCGCTGGGACTGTCACTCAGACGCGGCGCATCGAGCAGCCACTCAGCCACACGTACGGAAAAACGCTTGGGAGCGGTCACGGAGGTCGGATTGGAGGTAACGGAGTCTGATACTGAGCGAAACTTCATAGAGCACTGCGGGACAGATCGGAAGGCGCGCCACTTTACTCTCTTTTCTTACAGGTAAAGTCGAAAAAAACCCGGCACGCCCGTCCTAGAGCAAGCGCTAGGGACAATCCACAGAAGCTGTGGATAAGTCAGTGGACAACCGCTCTCTGATCCTCGCAAAGCCTTATGGAATGGGGCTCGCAGTCAAACTGACGATTTTTTCACCAACAAAAAAAGACGATATTTTTCATTGACTTAAACTTTTGATACAGGCAGCGACTGGAGTCAGGATCGATGTGACAGTTGCGTTACGCTCTGCGCAACTAATGTGCACAAGTACCTGTGAGCCGGTTATATGCGTGCGCTTTTTCGGGTCATTTTGCGCAGCTGCGAGCGACCGAAAGGCTCTGCGAAAAGCATGCACGCCGACGGACGGTGCGACACGACCTTTCCCTGTGATCCTTTTTTTGGTCGTGGGGTTTGCTTCGCTCGAACGGATCCGTTACTATCCGCGGCGTTAGTACCAAGCTGAAAGTCAATTCCGGTCGAACATCTCCCCACGGTCAACTTCCAAACAAGAAGCTACTGCCGAAAAAAGCGGGAACGACCCCTCGATGGTTTCCAGGTAAATCTTGCGACGACGCTGCCTTTGAATGAAAGCAAAGGGCGTTGCGAAGAACACTTACTCTGACCGAACCAACCTGCAAATTGATCAGGATCTTCACCCCGGGCCCAGAACCTTTGCCCTCGCTGTGATGCCTGTCCTCCTAAGTACCTACCTGCCAGCCCAAGCGCGCTCACTTATCAGCGCTTCAAACTGGCTGCTTTGTTCCAGTCGGGTTCTTCGTTCGATCAATGGTGATCAACGTTACTGGAACGTTTTAACGTTGCACGGTTCTTATCCGTGTCATTTGTAGGAACACCTAATAACTATGTCTACTCAAATCCAGACTCAGGATGCCATTCGCACCCTAACCAACGCTTTTGCTCCAATGAACTGCCTGATCATGGCCGCTCGCAAAGGCTGCTTCAGCTTCACCGTGGTCAATGAACACGGCATCGCTCGTCACAGCGAGCGTCTGTACCCCGATCAATACTCCAGCGCCGAACCGCTGCAGGCCGTGATCGAGCGTACCCGGCAGGCACTGGTTGCCTGAAAGCCGGACAGGCTGCAAAAGCAAAGCCCTGCTGAAAAGCGGGGCTTTTTATTGCCTGATATTTCACTGTTAACGCTGCGCTTCTAAGCAGGTTCCGATCTAACGCCGGGAAAGCCATGGCGGAAATATTTTAAAAACAGTCCTTTACACGCTGAATATGACACTACACTTCAACTCAAGCGGCGTGACCCGCTTGCGGCGAGCCTGAGTCGATCCACAGCTGCCAAAGCCCCTTCAGGCCTCGCCCTCAACAACAAGAACCGAGGGTGTTATGGGTATCGCTGCCAGCGAACTGTGCCGCTATGTGATCCGTCCCACATTGATCTATCTGGGACGCCACTGCGCAACCGCCGAATCCCTGCTGCTGGGTATCGCTGCCAGCCAGTCCGCCCTCGGGTCTGCCCTGCATGACCGCCGTGGCCATGGCCTCTACCGGATCGCCGAGCATCGCCATCAGGCACTCTGGGACGATTATCTGGCGCTCGATCCGGAGCGCGCCAGCCTGGTGCGCGGCTTGGCCAGTCAGCATGCGTTCCTCAGCGGCCCGCATCTGGAACTGACCGTCAACCTGCGTTACGCCACGGCCATCGCCTGGCTACTGGTGGAAGAACAAAACCCCACCCTCCCCGCTCCGACCGACCTGCTCGGCATGGCGCGCATCTGGCGCCAGACCTTTCAACCGCAAGGTCGCCTGCGCGACTTCACCTATGCCTGGCAAACCTGTGTTTCACCGCTGAATCAGGTCGCTTGCTGACCAGGCGGTTTCACAAGTTCTCGCATCAGGCCGCCATTTTGGTCGGATTGTCCTACAAAACCGCTCTAACTCAAGGCATACAGGCTATAGCGCTGGGACGAAAATGTTGGTAATTTTCGCCCCGGTGATCACCAGGAGTTCTAATAATGAAAAAAGTCATGCTCAAAACCACCCTTAGCCTCGCCGTTACCCTTGCCTCCACACAAATCTTCGCGGCAGGTTTTGCCCTTAATGAACAAAGCATCAGTGGCATGGGGACTGGTTTTGCCGGGCGATCTTCTTCTGCCGACGACGCAAGCACTGTTTATGGCAACCCGGCCGGCATGGCGCGCATCAAGCGCGAACAGGTCACCGGTGGCGTCGCCGTTGTCGATGCACACACCGATATCAGCAACGCCAGCTCCAGCCCTAACGGCGGCAGCAACAAAGGCGACATGGTGCCCTTCACCGCTGTACCTATGGGCTTCTATGTAAAACCGATCGATGATCACTGGGCATTCGGTCTCGGTGTGTACGTGCCGTTCGGTCTGATCACGGATTACGAAAACGGCTTCGCCGGCCGTTACTTCGGCAGCAAGTCCGAAGTACAAGTCATCACCTTCCAGCCAACCGTCAGCTACGCCTTCAACGACAAGGTGTCGATCGGTTTCGGCCCGACTATCAACCGCATCGACGGCGCGCTGGAATCCAACCTGTCGATCACCCAGGCACTGCCGGATGGCAAGGTCAAGATCAAGGGTGACGACACCGCGCTGGGCTACAACGTCGGTTTGCTGGTCCAGGCCACTGACACTACCCGCCTGGGCCTGACCTATCACTCCAAGGTCGACTACAAGCTCGAAGGCAACACCAAGGTCAACTACGGCGCGCTGGCGCTCGTGGGTGTCGGCGCCAACCAGAAGTACGACGCTTCGCTGAAGATCACCACACCGGAATCCGTAGACTTCTCCGTCACCCAGGCGATCAACGATCGCTGGAACGTCTACGCCGGTACCACCTGGACTCGCTGGAGCCAACTGGACAAGATCACCGTGAAGAACTCCGGCGTGCAGCCTCTGCTGGCCGGTCAGTTTGGTTCGATCAACGAAGACCAGAACTGGCATGACTCCTGGGCCTACGCCGTGGGTACCTCGTACCAGTTGAACAAGGAATGGGTACTGCGTACCGGTCTGACCTTCGATCAGTCTCCGACCAACAATGAAGACCGCTCGCCGCGTATCCCGACTGGCGACCGTACCATCTTCAGTATTGGTGCCGGCTGGAGCCCGACCGACGATCTGACCATCGATGTCGCGTACTCGTACCTGAAAGAAGAGTCGGTCAACATCCGCAACGAAAACGCTCGTGGCCAGACCTACGATGCCAAGTATGAAAACTCGGCAAACGGCTTCGGTGTCGGCGCGACTTACCGCTTCTGATGCTCGATGGCGAGGCTAACCCCTCGCCCACTAAAAAGCCCCGCTCTCTTTACAGAGGCGGGGCTTTTTCTTGCCTGCAACTTTTCACTGGAACGACTAAATCACCCTTGTGGGAGCGAGCCTGCTCGCGAAGGCGGTATGTCAGATGTAGATTTGCTGGCTGACACACCGCTTCGCGAGCAGGCTCGCTCCCACAGGGTAAAGCATGAGTCAGTGAGTCAGCGGTTCGGAGGCAATGGCCTTTTCGATCGCGGCGATAAACTCGGGGTCATCCGGTTTGGTCAAGCTGGAAAAACTCGCCACGACCTTGCCTTGCCGGTCCACCACGTACTTGTAGAAATTCCACTTCGGCGCATTGCTCTGCGCGGCCAGCACCTGAAACAGATGTGTGGCGTCGTCGCCGCGAACTTTCTGCGGCTCGGTCATGTTGAAGGTCACGCCGTAGTTGGCGTAGCAGACCTTGGCGGTTTCGGCGCTGTCCTTGGACTCCTGCTTGAAATCGTTCGACGGCACGCCAAGCATCTCCAAGCCTTGTGATTTGTAGCGTTTGTTCAGCGCCTCGAGCCCTTCGAACTGTGGAGCGAAACCGCAGAAGCTGGCGGTATTGACTACCACCAGCGGCTTGTCGGCGTACTGCTTGCACAGATCGATGGATTCCTTGGCGCGCAGCTTCGGCAGCGAGCCTTGCAGCAGCTCAGGACAGTCGGCAGCCTGGGCCAGGCCAGTCAACGCCATCAGCAACGCGGGAACAGCACACCAGCGCATCAACATATCGAACTTCCTTGGGCAGTCATCAGGCTTTGACGTTACTCGCCACGCTGCGATCTAGCAAATGCTCATGCCCAACTGCATCAGCGCCAGACCGCCGCGCTGCCAGCCCCACCACACCAGCGCCAATAGCGCTGCAGCGACTGCGGTGACGGCGAATCGCGCGCAGATCCGGCTCATGCTGCGCTCGCAGCGGCTTGCAGGCGCGCCACCGGACGCTCGCGCACCGGCCAGTTCAGCGCCGCCGCGAGCAGGCTCAAGAGAACCGCCACTTGCCAGATCAAGTCATAACTCCCGGTTCGGTCATACACCACTCCGCCCAGCCAGCCGCCAAGGAAGGAGCCGAGCTGATGGAACAGGAAGACGATGCCGCCGAGCATGGACAAATTGCGCACGCCGAACAAGGTCGCCACCGTACCGTTGGTCAACGGCACCGTCGACAGCCACAGGAAACCCATGGCCATGCCGAACAGATACGCCGTGGTGGTCGTCACCGGCAACCACAGGAACAGCACGATCACCACTGCGCGCAACAGATACAGCGCAGTCAACAGACGCGGTTTGGACATGCGGCCACCGAGCCAGCCGGCGGTGTAAGTGCCGAAGATATTGAACAATCCGATCAACGCCAGCACCGTAGTGCCGACACTGGCGGGCAGATGCTGATCGACCAGATACGCTGGCAAGTGCACACCGATGAACACCACCTGAAAACCGCAGACAAAAAAGCCGAACGCCAGCAGCCAGAAACCGGAGTGCGAGCAGGCTTCACGTAGCGCTTCGCCAAGGGATTGTTCGTGGCCAAGCACCGGCAGCGGCTTGTCTTTCAGCATGCTCACCAGCGGCACAATCATCGCCACCAACAGACCCAGCACCAGCAATGCGGCGGACCAGCCGAGCCAGCCGATCAAACCGAGCGTGCCCGGCAACATGGCGAACTGGCCGAACGAACCGGCAGCGCTGGCAATACCCATGCCCATGCTGCGTTTGTCGGCCGGGACAGCGCGACCGACCACGCCGAGGATCACCGAGAACGACGTACCGGACAAACCAATGCCGATCAACAGGCCGGCGCTCAGCGACAAAGTCATCGCCGAGTCGGACAGGCCCATGCACACCAGACCCAGCGCGTAAAGCACGCCGCCGACCAGCACCACTTTCGCTGCACCGAAGCGGTCAGCCAGCGCACCGGTGAATGGCTGCGCCAGGCCCCAGATGAGGTTTTGCAGGGCGATGGCGAAGGCGAACACTTCGCGGCCCCAGCCGAACTGTGCGCTCATCGGCGACAGGAACAGACCGAACCCGTGGCGCACGCCCAATGACAACGCCAGGATCAGCGCACTCCCCAGCAACACCCAACCGCACGTCCGCCACATCGTTGTCATTGTTATTCTCCAGTCGCGGGTATATACCCGCTTGAGCGCGAAGAAACCGGCGTCAGGCCAGTTCGTCGAGCAGTTTGAGCAAGGTTTCGCGCTTCTCGGCACCCAGACGGTCGATCAGCCGTTGTTGCGCCGCTTCCCACGCCGGCAATGCCGCTGCCAGGCGCTGCACGCCGGTTTCGGTGAGCCGGACGATACGGTTGCGCATGTCCTCGCCTTCGGCCAGCGCCACCAGACCTTCACCCTCCAGCACACGTAGATTGCGCCCGAGAGTGCTGCGATCCAGGCCCATGGCCTCGGCCAGTTCGGAAATGCTCGGCTGCTCCAGCCGCTGCAGATTGCACAGCAGAGAATACTGGGCAACGTTGATCCCGAAGCCGTCGAGAGCGCCGTCGTAATGCCTGCTGACGCCACGCGCGGCGCGACGCAGGTTGGTGCACAAACACTGAGAAGGAAGCATGATGCGTGTATATACCCGCGAGTGTGTTAAATCAAGTTACAGATGAGTTTATCCACGCATTTGTGGCGCCGACCGATAGCTATCGCGAGCACACTCACTCCTACAAGGAGTACGCATTCCAACTGTAGGAGTGAGCCTGCTCGCGATAAGGCCGGCATTACCAACCCAAATATTTCAGACGAGGGCCAACCCAACCAACACCCCCGTCTCCAGCAATTCCAGCAACGCCCCCGCCGTATCCCCGGTCGTCCCACCCAACCGCCGCATCATCAAACGCCGCAGCCAGACAAACCCGACCAGCGAAATCAGCACCGCGCCGAAACCGGCGATAAACACGCAGCCCAAGGCAATCAACCCCAGCACCCACCACCCCGCTCTGCGCGGCAGATGATCGGCCAGTGCCTGACCCAAGCCACCCGCACGCACATATGGCGTAGTCAGAAACAACCCCAACAGCGCCGCTCGCCCGAGTACCGGAACGATGATCAGCGCCAGGGTATGCCCTTGCTCGATCAGCGCCAGCAGCGCGGCAAATTTGAGCAACAGGACCAGCACCAGCGTGACCACCGCAATCGGCCCGCTGCGCGGATCTTTCATGATCGTCAGCGTGCGCTCGCGATCACCAAAACCGCCGAGCCAGGCATCGGCGCTGTCGGCCAGGCCATCGAGATGCAGCGCGCCGCTGAGCAGTACCCACACGGTCAGCAACAGCGCCGCATGCAGCAACAACGGGGCGCCGGCCAACAACAGATTCAACGCGAAGAGGATCAGCCCGAACAGCAATCCCACCAGCGGATAAAACAGCAGCGAACGGCCGAGCTGTTGCGGCTCGGGCATGCCCGGGAGGCGAATCGGCAGGCTGCTGAGAAACTGCAAGGCGATCCACAGCGGCAACATCTCAGTGACCTTCCTTGAGCGCGCCATCGGCCTCGACCGTCAGCGCAAACAGCGCGCCATGGCCGACTTCGACATTGAGTAACTGTTCGCGCGGCAGCCCTCTCGCCTGCGCCAGCAACAAGCGCATCACACCGCCGTGGCTGACCAGCAGAATCCGCTCGCCGGCGTAAGCCGCATGCAACCGCGCGACCGCCGCCAACACCCGCGCTGAAAAATCGCTGACCGGCTCACCCTGCGGAGGCGTAAATCCATAGGGATCAGCCCAGAACAGCCCCAGCGCTTCGGCATCCGTCTCCATCAACGCCGCCGCGCTCTGCCCTTCCCACGCGCCGAAATGCAGCTCCTGCAAATCCTTGTCCAGATGCACGGACAGGTTCAGTTGCTCGCCGAGTTCAGCAGCGAAGCGCGCGCAGCGCTGCAATGGCGAACTGACGATACGATCCCACGGCCCGCCGTCGACCACCGCCGTACGCATCTGCGTCCAGCCATTAGCGGTCAGCGCATCGTCGAGGCTGCCGCGCAGGCCGCCGCCAAGTTCCGTTTCGCCGTGGCGCAACAGGTCCAGGCGCAGGCTCATGCCGGGCGATCCGCCACGGCTGCTTCGGCGAACGTCGCCATTTGCCCGTGCAGGTCACAGGCCAGACGCAACAACGGCACCGCCAACGCCGCGCCACTGCCCTCGCCCAGGCGCAGGCCGAGTTCCAGCAACGGTTCGGCGCTCAAGGTTTCCAGCACGTGGCGATGGCCCGGCTCGGCACCGCGATGGCCGAACAACAGCCATTCACGACAGGCCGGATTCAAGCGCACTGCGACCAGCGCCGCGACCGTGCAGATGAAGCCGTCGACCAGCACCGCGATACCTTCCTGCGCGCAGGCCAGATAAGCGCCGACCAACGCGGCAATCTCGAAACCGCCGACATTGAATAGCGTCTGCAAGGCGTCGCCACGCTGTGCGGCATGCAGCGCCAGCGCGCGTTCGATCACCTGTGCCTTGTGGCTGACGCCAGCGGCATTCAGCCCGGTGCCGGGACCGGTCAGGTGCGCCACCGGGCAATCGAGCAAGGCGCAGGCCAGCGCACTGGCCGCCGTGGTGTTGCCGATGCCCATTTCGCCGCCGATGAATAACTGCGTGCCGGCGGCTTTCGCGCGCAACACGCTGTCGCGACCGGCCTGCAGTGCCAGTTCGCCCTGCGCCTGAGTCATCGCTGCCCCCTGAGCGAAGTTCGCCGTTCCCGCGCCAATGTTCAGATGGCGCACGCCGGGCAGATTCAGCGTCGGATTCACCGTGCCCAGATCGACCACCTCCAGCTGCGCGCCGAGCTGACGCGCCAGCACGCTGATCGCCGCGCCGCCGCTGACAAAGTTGAGCAGCATTTGTCCGGTGACTTCCTGCGGATAAGCCGATACGCCTTCGGCTACCACGCCATGGTCGCCAGCGAAAATCGCGATCCAGACTTGATCCAGCGTTGGCTTGAGCTGACCTTGCAGACCGGCCAGTTGCACGGCCACCGATTCAAGGCGTCCCAGCGAACCGGCCGGTTTAGTCAACTGCTGCTGGCGCTCGGTCGCTTGCGCAACCATCTCGGCATTCACTGTTTTGCACGGGTTCAGCCACCAGGTCGGGCTCATAACGCAGGTCCTTTCAAAGTCAGGGGCAGGCCGGCGACGGTCAGGACAACTCGCTGACAACGCTCGGCCAGAGCTTGATGCAGCCAACCGGCTTCATCGACATAGCGGCGAGTCAATTCGCCCAGCGGCACGACACCCATTCCGGTCTCGTTGCTGACAAAAATGATTTCACCCGGCAACGACGCCAGGCAATCGAGCAAGGCTTCACGCTCGGCGGCGAGACGTTCGGTGTCGTCGAGCATGAGCAGATTGGTCAGCCACAGGGTCAGGCAATCGACCAGCAGGCAGCGCTCGGCGCCGGCGGATTCGCGCAGCACGCGGGCCAGTTCCAGCGGCTCTTCGATCAACGCCCATTCAGCCGGGCGGCGCGCGCGGTGATGGGCGACGCGCTGGTTCATTTCGCCGTCCAGCGGCTGGCTGGTAGCGATGTAGGTCACCGCGAGATGGCTGTCGCTGGCGAGTTTTTCCGCCAGACGACTCTTGCCGGAGCGGGCGCCGCCGAGGATCAGTTGGAGCATGGGTTCATCCAAAAATGTGTGGTGAGACAACCGGCCCCTTCGCGAGCAGGCTCGCTCCCACAGTTGATCGCAGTTCCCTGTGAGAGCGAGCCTGCTCGCGAAGAGACCAGCCCAGACAACTCAAATCCCGCAGAGCTGACGCAACAGCCCGGTGTCCAGATGCTTCTCCACCAGATCAGCCAGTCGCTCGATATCGCGCTCGCGCAAGCCGTGGTAATCGACCTCTTGCACATCACTCAAGCCCGCCCAGCGCAGCAACGCCGCGCTCGCCTCGGGGGATTCGAACAAGCCGTGCAGATAGGTGCCAAACACCTGGCGATCGGCACTTTGCGCACCATCGCAACGACCGTCGTCCAGATGCACCGCGGGGTTTTCCAGCGCCGGCCCGGTGGTTACGCCAGCATGGATTTCATAACCGCTGACTGCGGCGTTTTCCAGCGCCAGCCGCCCGCGCACGTTGCGCAGTTGCTTCTCGGCTTCAAGTTGCGTTTCGAACGCCAGCAGACCCAGGCCGGCACTGGAGCCGGCAGCGCCTTCCAGCCCAAGCGGGTCGTGCACCTGCTCGCCGAGCATCTGCAGACCGCCGCAAATCCCCAGCACCTTGCCGCCGTAGCGCAGATGCCGATTGATTGCTGCGTCCCAACCGTTGGCGCGCAGATAAGCCAGATCGCTGCGCACGCTTTTCGAGCCTGGCAGGATGATCAGATCGGCGGCAGGAATCGCCTGCCCCGGGCCGACAAACTGCAGATCCACCTGCGGATGCAGACGCAGCGGGTCGAAGTCGGTGTGATTGCTGATGCGCGGCAGCACCGGCACCACCACTTTCAACACCTGCTCGGCCTTATCGGTCTGGCGTTGGTCGATACCGTCTTCGGCCTCAAGGTGCAGGTCCATCACGTAGGGCAACACGCCAACCACCGGTTTGCCGGTGCGCTGCTCCAGCCAGTCGAGGCCCGGTTGCAGCAAGGCAATATCGCCGCGAAAACGGTTGATGATGAAGCCTTTGACCCGCGCCTGCTCACTCGGCGACAGCAATTCCAGCGTGCCAACCAGATGCGCAAACACGCCACCGCGATTGATGTCGGCGATCAGCACAACCGGGCAATCCACCGCTTCGGCAAAGCCCATGTTGGCAATATCGCCGGCGCGCAGATTGATCTCGGCCGGCGAACCGGCGCCTTCGACCATGACCAGCGGATACGCCGCAGTGAGCCGCGCATGGGAAGCGAGCACCGCTTGCATCGCGATGGTTTTGTAATCGTGATAGGCAACGGCGTTCATCGTCGTCACCGCGCGGCCATGAATGATCACTTGCGCGCCGGTGTCGCTGTTGGGTTTGAGCAGCACCGGGTTCATGTCGGTGTGCGGCTCGAGACCGGCCGCTTGCGCCTGCACTGCCTGCGCGCGGCCGATCTCGCCGCCGTCAGCGGTCACTGCGCTGTTGAGCGCCATGTTCTGCGGTTTGAACGGCACCACCGCCACGCCCTGGCGGGTGGCCCAGCGGCACAACGCCGTCACCAAAGTGCTTTTGCCGGCATCGGACGTGGTGCCTTGCACCATCAGAGTGGTCATGGATTGTCCTTGGTGAAAGCTTGCAAAGCCTGTTCGAGACGCAGCGCTTGCGCGGCATCGGCAGGCAGGCCGAAACGCACACTGCTGTTGTGGCTGAACAGGCGCAGGAGGATGCCGCGCCGGGCGAGGAATTCGTGCAGCGCTTCGGCGTGCTCGGTGATCAGCCACTGAAACAGCGCGCAGCCACCCTGCGGTGCAAAACCGCAACGGGTCAGCAGCGCCACCAGCCGTCCGCTCGCTTCATCGCTGCGAATCCGCTGACGGGTGTGACCCTCGGTGTCTTGCAGACACGCCGTACCGAGCACCCGCGTCGGCCCGCTCACCGCCCACGGCCCGACCTGTTCGGCGAGCAGTTTGAGCAACTTGCGCTCGGCCAGAACGAAACCGAGGCGCACCCCGGCCAGGCCGAAAAACTTGCCGAACGAACGCAACACCACCAGCCCGACCTGATGGGCATAGGGCGCCAGGCTCAGTTGCGGCGTGTTGTCCATGAACGCTTCATCGACCACCAGCCAGCCGCCGCGTTGCGCCAGCCGCGCATGCCAGTCGAGCAGGCGCGCCGGGGTCAGGCTCAGGCCGGTCGGGTTATTCGGATTGACCACCACCAGCACATCGAGACTGTCGAGAAAGAACTCGACTTCCTGCTCGAGCACTTCACGGACAATGTAACCGCTGCGCCGCCAGGCTTCGGCATGCTCGGCATAGCACGGCGACAACACGCCGACCTTGCCAGCCCGGCGCAAACGCGGCAGCAGCTGGATGGCCATTTGCGAGCCGGCGACCGGTAGCACCTGCGCGGCGCCGTAATAATCGCAGGCCGCCTGTTCCAGACCGTCGTCGGTTTCCGGCAAGCGCGCCCAGGCGCGCAGCGGAATCTCCGGAATCGGGAACGGCCAGGGCGCGAGGCCGCTGGACAGGTCAAGCCAGTCAGCTTCGGCAATCCCGTAATCGAGTGCAGCCTTGCGCAGCCGGCCACCGTGCTCAAGCATAAAATTCCGCCCCCAGGCAAAGCATCAGCAGCCACAACCATACGCCGCGCTGGACCAATTGCCAGCCACGGTCGATGGATTCGGCATCGGCCGGCGCACCTTCGCCCAGTTGCGGGCGCTCATGCAGTTCGCCGTGATAGATCGCCGGGCCACCCAACTCGACGCCCAGCGCACCGGCACCAGCTGCCATCACCGGGCCGGCGTTGGGGCTGTCCCACTTTGGCGCCTGGGTGCGCCAGCACTTCAGTGCGAGTCGGGTTTTGCCGAGCAGCGCGTAGGTCAATGCCACCAGACGGGCAGGAATGTAGTTCAACACGTCGTCGATTTTCGCCGCGGCCCAGCCGAAACGTTCGAAGCGTTCGTTGCGATAACCCCACATCGCATCGAGGGTATTGCTCAGGCGATACAGGACCACGCCCGGCGCACCGGCGACGACAAACCAGAACAGCGCGGCAAACACCGCATCGCTGCCGTTCTCCAATACCGATTCGGTGGCGGCGCGGGCCACAGCGTTGCTGTCCAGTTCATCGGTCTGGCGGCTGACCAGATAGCCAACACGCTTGCGCGCCTCGTCCAGATCATCGGCGCGCAACGCCGCCGCGACCGGCGCAACATGTTCGCCGAGGCTGCGCATGCCGAGGGCGCAATACAGCGCGAGAATCTCGACGATCCAGCCCACATACGGTGCCCAGGAAAATGCCGTGGCGAGCAAGGTCAGCGGCACCACCGCGAGCACCCATGCGGTCACACCATGGCTGCGCCAGCCACGGCCGCCGGCGTTGAAGCGTTGCTCGATGCGCCCGGCCAAATTGCCGAACGCCACCAGCGGATGCCAGCGTTTCGGTTCACCGAGTAGCGCATCCAGCGCTACCGCGGCGACACTCAGCAACGCCACACTCATTGACTCACTCCCCAATAATTTTCGTACAGCAACTCGTTCAGCGGCCGCGCCTGCGCCCAGCCTTCGAGCACCAGCATCGGGGCCGGATAGAATTCCTTGACCGGGCCCAGACACAACACCGCCAGCGGCTTGGCACCGGTCGGCAACTTGAGCAAATCCGCCAAGGCTTGCGGCTCGAACAGCGAGACCCAGCCCATGCCCAGACCTTCAGCGCGGGAGGCCAGCCACAGATTCTGGATCGCGCAGGACAGCGAAGCCATGTCCATTTCCGGCAACGTGCGCCGACCGAAAATGTGTTTTTCGCGATCGTCCATCAGCGCCGCGACCAGCACCTCAGCGCAGTCGTTGATGCCTTCGACCTTGAGCTGCATGAACTCATCGCTGCGCTCGCCAAGGGCTTCGGCGGTGCGGATGCGCTCTTCTTCCACCAGATCGCGGATCTGCCCGCGCAAGGCACGATCGCTGATGCGGATGAAGCGCCAGGGCTGCATCAGGCCGACGCTTGGGGCCTGGTGGGCGGCTTCCAATAAACGTCGCAGCAGCTGCGGCTCGACGCTGCCACCGGTGAAGTGGCGCATGTCGCGGCGTTCGGCGATGGCCTTGTAGACCGCTGCGCGTTCGGCTGCGGAGAATGTGTTGTCGGTCATGGGCCTTTCGCGAGCAGGCTCGCTCCCACAGGGTTCAGGTGATCCATTGTGGGAGCGAGCCTGCTCGCGAAGGCGGCCTCACGGTCTGGCGCAAACAATGCAGCAATCGCAGTCGGATTCGACGGAAAATAAAAGTGCACATAGGAAGCTGTCATCCGCCCCTCGCGATAAACCGCCTCAGCGCCGCGCCCGCCATTGGGGCTCAACCCCCGGGCAATCGGCGTCAGCTCGGTGGTGGTCAGCGAATGGTGATACGTGTGCCCTCGCAAAGAACCTTCCGGCAATTCAACCGCCTGCAACGCCAATGCCGCCAGACGCTTCTGCATCACCGCATCACCTTTCAACAAACCGACCAGCTCAGCACGGGTGCCTTCCACGTCGGTCAGCGAATCCAGCAGATAAAGCATGCCGCCACACTCGGCGAGCAACGGCTTGCCCGCTGCGTGATGCGCGCGGATGGCTGCAAGCATCGAGGTGTTCTGCGCCAGCGCGACGTGATGCAGCTCTGGATAGCCGCCCGGCAAATACAGGCTGTCCGCGTCGGGCAATTGCGTGTCGCGGATCGGCGAGAAAAAGTGCAGCTCGGCGCCCATCGCCCGCAGCAAATCGAGGCTGGCGCCATAGGTGAAGGCAAACGCTTCATCGCGGGCGACGGCGATGCGCACACCTTTTAATAGAGGCTCGGCTTCGATGACATCAGGCGCGGCGAATTCGACCGCCGGTGGCAGCGCGACTTGGCAACTGCTGGCCAGCGCATCGGCGGCGGCGTCGAGGCGCAGATCCAGATCATTCAATTCGCTGGCCTGAACCAGGCCCAGGTGGCGGCTCGGCAATTCGATGCCGGTCTCGCGGGACAGTGCGCCGTACCAGCGCAGACCTTCGGTGAGGCTGCCTTCGAGCAATTGCGCATGGCGCAAGGTGCCGACGCGGTTGGCCAACACGCCAGCGAACGGCAAGTCCGGCTGATACTTCGCCAGGCCCAGCGCCAAGGCACCAAAGGTCTGCGCCATGGCGGTGCCGTCGATCACACCGAGCACCGGCACACCGAAGTGGCGCGCCAGATCAGCGCTGGATGGCGTGCCGTCGAACAGGCCCATCACGCCCTCGATCAGAATCAGCTCGGCCTCGGCGGCAGCTTCCCACAACAAACGGCGACTTTCCTGCTCGCCGACCATCCACATGTCCAGTTGATACACCGGCGCACCGCTGGCGCGCTCGAGGATCATCGGGTCGAGAAAGTCCGGCCCGCACTTGAACACGCGCACCTTGCGCCCTTGGTTGCGATGCAAACGGGCGAGTGCGGCGGTGACGGTGGTCTTGCCCTGACCGGAGGCCGGCGCGGCAATCAACACCGCCGGACAGTGACGTGGTTGCTTCAAAGTTCGACGCCTTTCTGCGCTTTGATCCCGGCCTGGAAGGCGTGCTTGAGCATGCCCATCTCGGTGACCGTGTCGCCCATCTCGATCATTTCCGGCTTGGCGCCGCGACCGGTAACGACCACGTGTTGCATCGGCGGACGCGCCTGCAAATCGCTGAGCACCTGATCGAGATCAAGGTAGCCGTGCTTGAGGGCGATGTTCAATTCGTCGAGCACCACCAGACCGATCGAAGGGTCGCGCAACAATTCCCGCGAGACTTCCCAAGCGGCGGTCGCCGCGGCGATGTCACGTTGGCGATCCTGGGTTTCCCAGGTGAAGCCTTCGCCCATGACGTGGAAACGCACCTGCTCGGGAAAACGGCGGAAAAACAATTCTTCGCCGGTGCTGTTGCGGCCCTTGATGAACTGCACCACGCCGCACTGCATGCCGTGGCCCATGGCACGGGCGAGCATGCCGAACGCCGAGCTGCTCTTGCCTTTGCCATTGCCGGTCAGCACCAGCACCAGGCCGCACTCGTCGGGCGAGTTGGCGATGCGTTCGTCGATCACGGCTTTCTTGCGCTGCATACGCGCCAGATGGCGTTCGTCACGCTCGGGGGAATCATTCATGGGGAGCTCTCCGTTGAGGCTGGATAACGGCGGGCAGGCACAAGAATAGACGGCAAAAAGCCTGGCATCGCCCACCGTGATGCCGCTGAGATGGATCAGGCCGGTCTCCGGGCTCATGAGCGGCATCGGCCGGACTGCGCGCCTTCCCGCTTCTTTCGAGGCAGTGGCTCAAGGCGCAGTTTTCACTCATTTACCGTTGCGGGGGCAGCGCCGGGATCGTCGTGGCTTCGCTTGAAGACCACCCTTACCGGCTTCCCTGTTTCACTCTGTCGACGCGGGGCCACAGAGCACCTGAAACAAGCGGCGAAGGTTAGAGGGTTGGGGGTGGAGCGTCAATTGAAGAGGCACATTGCGCGCAAATAGCTGCCGCTGATCAATTGTGCAGCGGCAATCTTGTGCCAGACTGTGACAAGTGATATCAAAGAGCCATGCTTTTTTTCCAAAAAGCCCACTACAACAATAAGGATGACGACGATGCAAGGCATGATCATCAGCAACCCGCGCCTGGAATTCCTGCGCCCGTTGCTGGAACGCTGGTTTGACTGTATCGATCGCTACAACACCGTTCGCGGCGACAACGACACGCCATATTGGCACGACGAAAAAGCCAATCTCGGCCTGCTCGCGGCAGCGGCGTGGATGGCGGAAATGGTCACGCTGAACGACACGGCCACGCGCAAACAGAACGAAGAAGGCGAACGCAATGCTCGCGCAGATCTGCTGATTGCCGGCGCCGAAGACCGCGCGTTCATTCAGGCCACGCAACGCTGGCCACGGGTCAACAACCTCAACCTGACCCAGGCCCTGCTCGACATCACCGCTGATGCCAAGCGCATCAGCTACGCCAGCGATCTCAAGCTCGGCTGCCTCTTTGTTGCTCCGCAAAAACCTCAGCACAGCGCCAGCCCCGAAGAATTGCAGGACATGGTTGACGACCTGCAAAAGGAACACACCTGCGCCGTGGCCTGGTATTTCCCCTACGCCTATCGCAAATTGCACAGCGACGCGGGCAACTATCATCCGGGCATCGCCGTGCTGTTCAAGGAAGCCCGCGGCTGAGCAGTTGAACCATCGGGCCTGCGCCCTCCTCTATGTTTAGGAATGCATTCATAGGGAAGATCAGCAATGCGCAAGGCCCCACTCGCTCTCATCATCGCCGTCGCTGGCGGGCTCGCCGCCTGCGGTGAAACCTCCAGCCTGCAAGTCTCCGACGGCACCGGCCCGTCGCCGAAACTGCCCGAACCGAACAAGACGCTGATCCCGACAGTCAACATCGCCCCGGCGGTGGGCTGGCCACAAGGCACGAAACCGACCGCAGCGGCCGGCACCCAGGTCGCGGCGTTTGCCGAAGGCCTCGATCACCCGCGCTGGCTCTATGTGCTGCCCAACGGCGATGTGCTGGTGGCGGAAACCAACGCGCCGCCCAAGCCTGACGACAGCAAAGGCATTCGCGGCTGGGTAATGAAGAAAGTCATGGGCAAGGCCGGCGCTGGGGTGCCGAGCCCGAACCGCATCACCCTGCTGCGTGACGCCGACCACGATGGCGTCGCCGAAACCCGCACGGTGTTTCTGCAGAACCTCAATTCGCCATTCGGCATGACGCTGGTCGGCAACGATCTGTACGTAGCCGACACCGATCGCCTGCTGCGCTTCAACTACGAGCCGGGTGCCACCGAGATCAAGACCCAACCGATCAAAGTCGTCGACTTGCCCGGCGGCACGTTGAATCACCACTGGACCAAGAACGTCATCGCCAGCAAGGACGGCAGCAAGTTGTACGTCACCGTCGGCTCGAACAGTAACGTCGGCGAAAACGGTCTGGATCAGGAAGAAGGCCGTGCGGCGATTTGGGAAGTGGATCGTGCGACCGGCAATCACCGCATCTTCGCCTCGGGCATCCGCAATCCCAACGGCCTCGCCTGGGAACCCACCAGCGGCGCGCTGTGGACAGCGGTCAACGAGCGTGACGAAATCGGTAGCGACCTGGTGCCGGACTACATCACCTCGGTCAAGGACGGCGGCTTCTATGGCTGGCCCTTCAGCTACTACGGACAACATGTCGATGAACGGGTCAAACCGCAGAACCTCGATCTGGTGGCCAAGGCCATCGCTCCGGATTACGCCGTCGGCCCGCACACGGCTTCGCTGGGCCTGACCTTCGCCGAGGGCAACAGCCTGCCGGCGCAATTCAAGGAAGGCGCATTCATCGGCCAGCACGGCTCGTGGAACCGCAAACCGCACAGTGGCTACAAAGTGATTTTCGTGCCGTTCACTGGCGGCAAACCGACCGGGCAGCCGGTGGATGTGCTGACCGGTTTCCTCGACAAGGACGAGAACGCGCTGGGCCGCCCGGTGGGCGTGGTGATCGATCAGCAAGGTGGCTTGCTGGTGGCGGATGATGTCGGGAACAAAGTGTGGCGCGTTTCGGCCAGCAAATAAGCTAAGCGCGACGCAAAAAATGTGGGAGCGAGCCTGCTCGCGAAAGCGGTTTATCAGTCAAATCATGGTCGACTGACACTCCGCCTTCGCGAGCAGGCTCGCTCCCACATTTCGTTATGCATTCGAACTATGGGTTATGCGCCAACTGTCCCGGCTGCAACACCCGCTTGGCGCTCAGATACGCCTTCTGCCAATAAGCCTTCGACAGGCTGTCGAGTTTGACCGTGCCGCCCGTGGCAGGCGCATGCACGAAGCGCCCCTCACCCACGTAAATCCCCGCATGGCTGACCTGCGAGCCGCCATTGGTGGCGAAGAAGATCAGGTCGCCGGTCTGCAAGCCTTCCTTGCCCACATTCGGCGCCTGCATGACGATCATTTCGCGGGTCGAGCGCGGCAGCGAGATGCCCGCCGCGTCGCGGTAGACGAAACCGATCAGGCCACTGCAATCAAAACCGGAATCCGGCGTGTTGCCGCCCCAGCGATAAGGCGTACCGACCAGGCCCAAGGCACGGAACAGCACGTCTTCAGCAACAGGGGAAAAAGTCTGGGTAGGTGCGAACACGATTGGCGCGCGAACCACGGGGGCTGGCGGCGGTGTACGGCTGGCGCAGGCGCTGAGCAGCGCGGCGCAAAGAATCAAGGTGAGGCGGGCCGACATCGTCATAAGCAGAACATCCTGATCTGGCTGCGGCTTTCTCTGCCGAATGGACAGAAACAAAACCGCCTGCGTCATCACGCAGGCGGTTTGCCATCAATATAGATTCAGGATTCTAGCGGCTACGCGGCAAACTTCAAGTAAGACTTTAACTTCACCTTGTAAAGTTTACGTCTACTTCGTCGCCGGGCCGTTTTGTCGCCGCGAACGCAGCGACATCGGGGTTACTTGCGAGCGGTGACCACGGTCGGCGCCATGGCGAGTGCACGCTTGGCTTCGATGAAAGTCTTGCTCCAGTAGCTGTCACCCAGGCTGTCGATGCGAACACCGCCACTGCGACGACTGCTGGAGTGAATGAACTGGTTGTCACCCAGGTAGATCCCGGCGTGACTGACACGACCGCGACGACCATTGGTGGCGAAGAACAGCAGATCACCCGGCTCAAGGTTGCTGCGCGAAACCAGCGGCGCATCGACGTTGATCATTTCACGAGTGGAGCGCGGCAGGTTCATGCCCGCCTCTTCGCGGAACAGGTAACCGATGAAACCGCTGCAATCGAAGCCGGCTTCAGAAGTACCGCCGAAACGGTAACGAGTACCGATCAGGGACATGCCGCGTTCGAGGATGCTGTCAGCCAGTACAGGAAGCTGATAAGGCTTGCTGCCGTTGAACTGGTTGAGTTCTTTTTCGGTATCCAGCTCTTCCTGGTAAATAACGGAAGACTGGGCGGTAGCAGAATTCTTGACCTGTTGCGGCGGCTCTTGAACCGGAGAATGAGCAGCACAACCGAATAACAGGGTAACGAGTGCGAGAGGCACGAGGGGTGCGAAGCGCTTTAGCATGGGCACGACCGTGGCTGATAGTTGTAAAGAAGCCGAGACTATGCCCGCTATCGTCCTCATTTGCAAATTCAATCGAACTTTATGTGACTTCCCGGTTTCGCGTTTACATCTAAGCGCTTAACTCGTTTGGCCGGTGAAACGCCGCAGGTACGCGGGTTTTCTGGCGCCTGAAAGCTGGCAAAAGCCCACTACTACCAGCCCAGAGTTTCCTTGAGGAAGGGAATGGTCAGCTTGCGTTGCGCTTGCAGGGACGCCTGATCAAGCTGCTCAAGCAGATCGAACAGCGCGCTCATGCTGCGCGTGCCGCGAGTGAGAATGAAGTGCCCGACTTCATCGGTCAGGTGCAGACCACGACGCGAGGCGCGCAATTGCAGCGCACGCAATTTGTCTTCATCGGAGAGTGGGCGCATCTGGAAGATCAGCGCCAGGGTCAGGCGCGATTTCAGGTCAGCCAGCTTCACTGGTAATTCGCGAGGCGAAGTGGACGCAGCGATGAGCAAGCGCCGACCGCTGTCACGCAGTCGGTTGAACAGATGGAACATCGCCTCTTCCCAGTCAGCCTTGCCGGCAATCACCTGCAAGTCATCCAGACAAACCAGTTCGTACTGTTCAAGGTTGTCGAGGATTTCCACGCCGCGGTCCATCAACTCGGCCAGCGGCAGATACACCGCCGGTTCACCCATCTGCTCGAAGCGCAGGCACGCCGCCTGCAACAGATGCGTGCGCCCGACGCCGTGCTTGCCCCACAGATAGATCAGGCTCTCCGTCCACCCGGCGTCGGCTTCGCACAGACGCTCGACATAGCCGAGTGCAGCGGCATTGGCGCCTGGGTAGTAGTTGATGAAGGTGGCGTCGTCACGCAGACGCACACCTAGGGGCAGCTGAATCGGTTTCATGCTGACTGAACAGTTCAAAGGAACCGTTAGTGGCCTCTGTGTAAAGTTTGCGAAGTTTATACCCGTGAGGCTGAGCGCACAATGCGACAGACTCCAAGCAAAATCAAAGGTTTGCGTTACCGCAGCGGTTTTGTGACAGATTCTCTGGCGCCCTTGCCCGCACGACATGGGCCAGCCCGGCCAAGCGCCGGGCCGCCCGAGCCGTTACAGCTCGGGTTCGTCGACGCCACTGTAGATTTCTGAATCCTTGTACAGATCGTGCACATGCCGCACTAGCACCATGATCACCGCCGCCACCGGCAGCGCCAGCAGCACGCCGGTGAAACCGAACAATTCGCCGCCCGCCAGAATCGCGAAAATCACCGCCACCGGGTGCAGACCGATACGATCGCCCACCAGCAACGGCGTCAGCACCATGCCTTCCAGCGCCTGTCCGACCATGAACACCGCGACAATCCCGACCATCGGGTACAGATCGCCACCGAACTGAAACAACCCGGCGATCAACGCCGCGCCAATGCCGATGACAAAACCCATGTACGGCACGATCGCCGCGAGCCCGGCAATCAGGCCGATCAACAGCCCCAGTTCCAGACCGACGATCATCAGGCCAGCGGCGTAAATCACCCCCAGCGCAACCATTACCAGCAACTGCCCGCGCACGAACGCGCCGAGCACTTCGTGGCACTCGCCCGCCAGCGCAACCACGCGCTCTTCGCGATCACGTGGCAGCAGGCTGCGGATCTTGCCCATCATCACGTCCCAGTCGCGCAGCAGGTAAAAGCTCACCACCGGGATCAGCACCAGATTTGCCAGCCAGCCGATCAGTGCCAGGCTCGAGGCCGTCGCCTGACTCAGCACCACGCCAACAATGTCAGTGGTCTGGCCCATGTGCTCGCTGATGGCAGCCTTGACCTTGTCGAACTTCCAGAAGCCGTCCGACAAGCCGAGCTTCGCTTGCGCCCACGGCACAGCGGTGTGCTGCAACCAGTCGAGCATCTGCGGCGCCAACTCGTACAAACGCAGCAACTGCTTGGCGAGCATCGGCACCAGCACCAGCATCAACGCGGTGACGATCAAGGTGAACAGAGCAAACACGGCGATCACGCCCCAGGTTCGCGACAAGCCGAGCCGTTCCAGACGATCCACCAGCGGATCGAACAGATAAGCCAGCAACAACGCGACCAGAAACGGCGTGAGGATCGGGTGCAGCAACCACACAAACGCGCAAAGCAGGACCACCCCACCGAGCCAGAACCAACGCCGCGTATCGGCCATTTACCACTCCTGATGCTTCTATATAAGGAAAGACTTACCAGCGAAACCGCAACGACGGTGCCGCCGCTACCGGGGTTGGCGCTGCAATCGCAGGCGCGCCCTCGACGGCAGGCTGCGCCGGCGCCACTGGAGCCGGTGCTTCGGCAGGCAGCTCCTGCAACTTCGCCAGCGACAATTGCGCGCGCAACTGATCGGCGCTGCCATTGACCCGGTAGATGATGCGATCACCCTGCACGCTTTGCAGACGCACGCCGAACGGTTCGAGTAACCGCAGCAGCGCCGCATAATGCTCCAGATTCATGCCCTGCACTTCCAGAATCTGCTGACCCGATGCGCCGGGCTTGGCGACAAATCGCGGCGCCAGACGCTCGGCCACTGCCAGCATCACCGCATCGGCAACGGCGGCCTGATCGGCGCCCTGCACGCTGCCGGCCTCTTTCTGATCACCGAGCCACAAGCGCCACTTCGCCTGCCACTGCCCGCCCTCTTCCCGGGCATGCACGGCCAACAGGGCGTCAGCGTTGTAGCGGTCCGAAGCACTGCGCAGGGGCGCGGGGTCAGCGCTCTCCAGCGCCGGCGCGGTAGCCACCAATTGCTCGCTGAGATCGGCCAGCGGCAAGCGCAGGGGCAACCCACGATGTTGCGCGGCCGTGCGCAAGGTTGCGGCCGCGGCCTGCCCGTCGCCGACCAGACTTGCACCTTCGGTTGAATCGTTCAGCCACCAGCTGAGCATCGACGGCCGACTGGCGCCCCACACCGGCAATCCGGCCCGGCGCAAGGCCCGCTCGGTGGTTGCCGGGTCGAAGTCGACTTTCAGCACTTCCGGTGGTCCCGCGTCGAAACCGAACTGACTGATGATTTGCTGCGGATCCTTGCGAATCGGCGCCAGCCCCGGGTTCTGCGCGGCTTTCGGGTCGCCGGTCAGGCGCAGCACCAAGGTATCGAGCGCCGCCTGCGTGGCACGATCGCGCTCTTCCGGCGCCTGGCCGCTGACCGGCTGACGCACCTGATACAGGCCTTTGAGGTTTTCGGCATGACTCGCCAGGCTGACCAGTGTCAGGCAGCCCACAAATAACAATTTACAAAAACGCATGGAAAATTCCCGTCGACAGGAGCGGCTGGAACACGCCGCGTGAACCGTTTGAGCAAGGCTGTGACCCCCTCCTCTGGCAAAACATTCACACGGTGGCGGTAAGTTTTTGCACAGTCCTAACGATAGACGGTTAATCGCCACACCTTATACAGGCAGTCATATCCTGCGATTGCAAAAAATTTCCGCCGATATGGCCCTGCCCGTCGGTGCGAGGATGGCCGCTGCCCCTCAAGCCTGATAAAATCGCGCGCCTTCGCAGACCGGCAACAGCCGGGCCCCTCGAAACTCGCGTGAGGCGATCGCCCATCGAGCTCGACGTTCCCGCTGAACTCGGTCGTTACCCCCTGAATCCCCTCCCCTAAAGGCCTGGATCATGAGCAAGCAACCCTCCCTGAGCTACAAGGACGCCGGTGTAGACATCGACGCCGGTGAAGCATTGGTCGAACGCATCAAGAGCGTCGCCAAGCGCACTGCGCGCCCGGAAGTCATGGGCGGCCTGGGCGGTTTCGGCGCCCTCTGCGAAATCCCGGCCGGCTACAAGCAGCCAGTGCTGGTCTCGGGTACCGACGGCGTCGGCACCAAGCTGCGTCTGGCGCTGAACCTGAACAAGCACGACAGCATCGGCATCGACCTGGTCGCCATGTGCGTCAACGATCTGGTGGTGTGCGGCGCTGAGCCGCTGTTCTTCCTCGACTACTACGCCACCGGCAAACTGAACGTCGACACCGCTGCCCAGGTGGTGACCGGCATCGGCGCTGGCTGCGAACTGTCGGGTTGCTCGCTGGTTGGCGGCGAAACCGCTGAAATGCCAGGCATGTACGAAGGCGAAGACTACGACCTGGCCGGCTTCTGCGTCGGCGTCGTGGAAAAATCGGAAATCATCGACGGCTCGAAAGTCGCCACCGGTGACGCCCTGATCGCCCTGCCATCGTCCGGCCCGCACTCCAACGGCTACTCGCTGATCCGCAAGATCATCGAAGTCTCCGGTGCCGACATCGAGAACACCCAGCTCGACGGCAAACCGCTGACCGACCTGCTGATGGCCCCGACCCGCATCTACGTCAAGCCGCTGCTCAAGCTGATCAAGGACACTGGCGCGGTCAAAGCCATGGCCCACATCACCGGTGGCGGCCTGCTCGACAACATTCCGCGCGTACTGCCAAAAGGCGCTCAGGCTGTGGTTGATGTGGCCAGCTGGACTCGCCCGGCCGTGTTCGACTGGCTGCAAGAGAAAGGCAACGTTGACGAAACCGAGATGCACCGCGTGCTGAACTGCGGCGTCGGCATGGTCATCTGTGTAGCTCAGGAGCACGTTGAAGTGGCCCTGAACACCCTGCGTGACGCTGGCGAGCAGCCTTGGGTCATCGGTCAGATCGCCGTGGCCGCCGAAGGCGCTGCGCAGGTCGAGCTGAAGAACCTCAAGGCCCACTGATGTCAAAGCCCTGTGATGTCGTGGTGCTGTTGTCCGGCACCGGCAGTAACTTGCAGGCTCTGATCGACAGCACGCGGACCGGCGACAGCCCGGTCCGCATCGCTGCGGTGATTTCCAACCGCGCCGACGCCTACGGCCTGCAACGCGCCCGCGACGCGGGTATCGCCACCCGCTCGCTGGATCACAAGACATTCGAGGGCCGCGAGGCCTTCGATGCCGCGCTGATCGAACTGATCGACCAATTCAACCCCCAACTCGTGGTACTGGCCGGCTTCATGCGCATTCTCAGCGCTGATTTCGTGCGCCACTACCAAGGTCGCCTGCTCAACATCCACCCGTCACTGCTGCCCAAATACAAAGGGTTACACACTCATCAGCGCGCGCTGGAGGCCGGCGATACGGAACATGGCTGCTCCGTGCACTTCGTCACCGAGGAACTCGATGGCGGACCACTGGTCGTACAGGCAGTATTACCGGTAGAGTTGCACGACACGCCGCACAGTCTGGCGCAACGAGTCCACGCTCAGGAACACCTGATCTACCCGATGGCAGTACGCTGGTTTGCTGAAGGCAGGCTGACACTCGGTGACCAGGGTGCTTTACTCGACGGCCAGCTACTCGCCGCCAGCGGCCACTTGATTCGAAACTAGGAGATATTATGCGTCGCGCCCTGCTCTTCGCTTGCGCTCTGCTCGCCCTGCCCTTCGCGCAGGCAGCGGACCTTCAACCGTTCTCCGCCAGCTACACCGCCGACTGGAAGCAGCTGCCCATGAGCGGCACTGCCGAACGCAGCCTGACCAAAGAAGCCAACGGCGTCTGGAAACTCAGCTTCAAGGCCTCGATGATGATCGCCAGCCTGACCGAAGAAAGCACCCTGAAGCTGGACAAGGACACGCTACTGCCGCAGTCCTACCACTTCGAACGCGGTGGTCTGGGCAAAGCGAAAAAAGCTGATCTGGACTTCGACTGGGCCAACAAGCTGGTCACCGGTACCGACCGTGGCGACGCGGTGAAGATCCCGCTGAACCGTGGCATGGTCGACAAGTCGACCTACCAACTGGCGCTGCAGCATGACGTTGCCGCCGGCAAGAAAAGCATGAGCTATCAGGTGGTTGATGATGGCGAAGTCGATACCTACGACTTCCGCGTGCTGGGTTCGGAAAAGGTCGACACCAAGGCCGGCCAGATCGACGCGATCAAGGTCGAACGCGTGCGCGACCCGACACAAAGCAAGCGCATCACCGTGCTGTGGTTCGCCAAGGACTGGGATTACCTGCTGGTGCGCCTGCAACAGGTCGAGACCGACGGCAAGGAGTACAACATCATGCTCCAGGACGGCACGGTCAACGGCAAGACTGTCAAAGGCAACTGATCGACCGCAACAGCAAAGAGCCCCGCGAATGCGGGGCTTTTTATTGCCCGCAGTTTACGCAAACACAACAATACCCGTGGGAGCGAGCCTGCTCGCGAAGGCGTCTGCTCAGCCAACCTTTTCATTGGCTGACACTGCGCTTTCGCGAGCAGGCTCGCTCCCACAGGTTTTAATTGCAATGGATTGCGCGGTCAGACAGAAAACCGCGCCACCATCCCGTTCAGATCCACCGCCAACTTCGACAACTCCTGACTCGCCGCACTGGTCTGATTGGCCCCCGCCGATGTCTGCATCGCCAGATCGCGAATGTTCATCAGATTGCGATCCACCTCCCGTGCCACCGCCGCCTGCTCTTCCGAGGCACTGGCGATCACCAGGTTGCGCTCGTTGATCAAGGTAAACGCCGAGGCGATTTCCTCCAGGGCCGAGCCTGCGCTCTTCGCCAGCTCGAGGGTCGAGCGCGCCCGTGAGTTGCTCTGCTGCATCGAACTGACCGCTGAATCGGTGCCCTGCTGAATTCCGCCGATCATCTGCTCGATTTCCTGGGTCGACTGCTGGGTGCGATGCGCCAGCGCCCGCACTTCATCTGCCACTACTGCAAAACCACGCCCGGCATCACCGGCCCGTGCCGCTTCGATCGCGGCGTTGAGGGCGAGCAGATTGGTCTGCTCGGCAATCGAGCGAATCACGTCCAGCACTTTGCTGATGCCATGAACCTTTTGCGCCAGCGCCTCGACCTGCGCTGCGTTGTTGGTGACGTCGCCGGCAAGAAACTCGATCGACGTCACCGTCTGCTGCACCTGCTCACGCCCCTGGCGGGCGATGCGGTCGGACTCACGGGAGGCTTCGGACGTAGCCACGGCATTGTTCGCCACCTCTTCCACCGCTGCTGTCATCTGGTTGACTGCGGTGGCGGCCTGTTCGATTTCCTGGCTCTGCTGATGCAGGCCGCGAGTGGCGTCTTCGGTGACGCTGCTGAGCTCTTCGGCGGCCGAGGCCAACTGAGTCGACGACTCGGAAATGCGCCGGATCGTGTCGCGCAAGTTGTGCTGCATGCTTTTCAGCGCTTGCAGCAGGCGCGCCGGCTCGTCTTTGCCAGCGATATGAATGTCACCTGTCAAATCCCCGCCGGCCACCACCTCGGCCACGCTGAGCGATTGCGACAACGGCACGACGATGCTGCGCGTCAGCAGCAATGCCAGGCCAATGGTGATCAGCGCGGCCATGGCGATCATCACCCCAACCCATACCCGCGATTGGTTGAACACCAAGCGTGCCGCCTCGGTGGCCAGGTTGGCATTGTGTTTATTCATCTCGACCAGATCGCGCAGAGTGACAGCGATCTCATCGGCCAGCGGGCTCATCTGATCATTAAGAATTGCCGAGGCCTCAGCGACCCGATTTTGTGCCGATAGCTGTAGGACTTGCGCCTGCAACTCCAGGTACTTGTGCTCGGCAACCTTGAATCGATCGAACAGCGCACGCTCCTCCGGCAAGGCGATCAACACGTCATAGCGCTGCTGCGCCTCGCTCAAGCCACTGCGCAGTTCGCTGAGCTTGGCGACGTTCTGCTCCAGTGCCTTGGGGTCACGATTGAGCAACAGGCGCATGGTCAGTGCGCGCAGACGCAGCATGTCCTGACTCATCTCACCGACGGCCATCACGCTTGGCAGCCAGTTGTTGTCGACTTCATCGGACTGTGCGCGCATGTTCGACATTTGCAGCAAGGCGAACGCGCCAAGGGCAAACACCATCAAGGCCAGCAGGCCGAAACCGAAACCGGCGCGCGGGGCAATATTGAGACTACGGATATTCATCACTCTGGCTCCTTCCAAAAGCGCTGCATCAGCCTGCAGCGGGTTGCTTTAGAAGGTATCGGCATTGCCCTGAATTTGCGTAAGACGAAAAGGCGATAGGCAGACGAGCGGCTAGTTCGAACCCATGGCTTTGTCGTTTCAGCGCGAGTCGGCGGGTTTGCTTGTATTGCGCGGCAATATTGCCAGGAAGTTGTCCCTTGCTACCTTTCGCGCAATCGCCTCTGGCAGCGCATCGAGAAATGGTTTGTAGCTGTGCATTTCCTGACCGAGCTTGTTGAATCGTCCTACCACGTCAGAGCCAAGCATGAAGCGCTCGGGATATTTTTCCACCAGCGCCAGCCATTGCGCGCGCGGCCTGCCCTGCTCGTCCAGCAAGTACGGCGTGAGCATGCTCCACGACAGGTCGATAAACAGATTCGGATAAGCCTCAAGCATGCGCGTCAGGGTTGGCAACAAAAACGGTAATTGCGTTTGATGCCGATGAATCTCGGCGCTGGTGCCAGCGTGCGCCCAGATGAACCGCGTATGCGGATGATTGCGCAGCGGCTCTTCGACTTCCTTCAGGTACAGCGGATTTTTCTCACGCTTTGAAGTGATGTTGGAATGCAGCATCACCGGCAGATCATTTTCCGCTGCCAGGTGATAGATCTTGGTCATCGCCTCGTTGTTGGCCCGGGGTGTGTCGCCGGAGGTCAGCGCGGTCAGGTCATCGTGCCGGGTGAACACCTCGCCAATGCCCTGCCAAAGTCCCGGGTACAGGTCGAGCATGCGCTGGATGTGCGCGGCGGAATTCTTGTCATTGGGATTGAAGCCGGACAGGAACGGATGAAAGTACTGGCGTTGCTCTGGGGCGAGTTTTTGCACCGCGTCGGCAATGATCACATCGGTGGCGCTGTACCAATAGGCATCGGCGTCATCACCGGCGTAATAACGCGGGCGCTTGGGTTCGTCTTCATGCCATTTCTTCGCCACGGGAATGCCGGAAATCATCACGTGCTCAATGGAATTTTCTTTCATGGCCGTGAGCAATTTCTGCATGCCGGCGCTTTCCTGGAAAAAATCCACGTAATGCAGGTGCGCATCGCTGTAGGTGTATTCGCGGGCGCCGGCGCTGCCAGCGAACAGCAGCAGGCAGGCAAGACTCAGACGAGACAAGGACACAAGTAATCTCCGGCAGATGGGCATAACCTAGACCGCGCCCGAACCACAAGGGTTCATCCCTGCCGAAAAGCGCAACGCCCACTGCCGGGAATGCTCTATAACTGCAAGGTCTGTTTTGATCGAACGATTTTTCCTGCCGCCTGTGAGGTTTCCATGACTGTCACCGTCAATACCGTCTCTGCCGAAGGTTTTCGTCACACCGTCCAGATCGACGACCACGAATTGTTTGCCGATGTACCGAAAACCGCCGGAGGTGAAGGCACCGCGCCAGAACCACACGACTACTTCGACGCCGCACTCGGCGCCTGCAAAGCGCTGACCCTGAAGATGTACGCGAAGAAAAAAGACATCCCGCTGACCGGCGTGGGCGTCGAAGTGAAGCGCGACAACAGCCAAGAACAGAAAGGCAAATACGCCCTGCATGTCACCCTGACGCTCAAAGGCGTACTCACCGACGCCCAGCGTGAAGAACTGTTGCGAGTCGCCGATCGCTGCCCGATTCACAAGTTGATGACCACCAGCGAAGTCAGCATCGAAACTCACGCGCCACAAGGCTTCGATAGCCAATAATCCTCCCGATGCCAGCGGCGGGTTATGCTTCTGGCATCACCCGCTCAGCCTGGAATGCACCATGGACACGCCACTCCTGATCATCCGCCCCCGCGCCGAAGACGTCGAAGGCCAGCCGATTCTGCGCCCGCTGCCGTCAGCCAAATGCCGCAACGTCGGGCCTTTCGTGTTTTTCGACCACATGCTCGAAACGATTTATCCGACGGGCAAAGGCATGGATATCCGACAGCATCCGCACATTGGTCTGTCGACGCTTACCTATCTGTTTGAAGGGCAATTGCAGCACAAGGACAGTCTGGGCTCTGATCAAGTGGTCGTTGCCGGCGATGTCAGCTGGATGACCGCTGGCAGCGCCATCGCCCACGTCGAGCGTACGCCTGCGCCGCTGCTCGCCGAGACCTTCACCCTGCACGGCCTGCAAGTCTGGCTGGCCTCCCCCAAAGAACACGAACAGGGCCCGGGGCATTACAGCCATCATCCGGCAGCGACGTTGCCGGTCAGCGATAACCTCGGCGTGCAGATTCGCATGATTGCCGGGTCAGGCTTTTGCCTGGAATCGCCGGTACCGGTGCTTTCTCCGACGCTGTATGCCGAAGTGAAGATGCAGACTGCTACCACCCTGCTGATTCCCACCGAGCATGAAGAACGCGCGGTGTACGTGTTGAGCGGTGATGCGCAGTTGAATGGCGAGGCGATCGAGCCGCATGCGCTGGTGGTATTGCCAGCCGGCGAAGAGATGAGCCTGTTTGCCGAAAGCGATGTGCACGCGGTGGTGTTCGGCGGCGCGGCGCTGGACGGTCCGAGGCGGATCAACTGGAATTTTGTTGCCAGTGATCCGGGGGCGATTGATGAGGCACGGCGCAAATGGGCAGCCAAGGATTGGCCGACGGTGCCGGGGGAAGTCGAGCGGATCGAATTACCGCCAGGCCGTTAAAAACAAAAGATCGCAGCCTTCGGCAGCTCCTACACCGGACTTACGTAGGAGCTGCCGAATGCTGCGATCTTTTGATCTGAGGGCAATCAGCCCTTGAACACTTCATCCAGCAAATCATGCATCGACTTGAACGCGCGCTTGGCGGTCTTTTCGTCGTACATCATCTTGCCCGGTACGTTGGCGTGCGGATCAGTAAACGAATGCACCGCACCGCCGTAGCTGAGCAATTGCCAGTCGACCTTCGCCGCGTTCATTTCATCTTCGAACGCCGGCAGTTGCTCTTTCGGCACCAATGGATCGGACGCGCCGTGCAGCACCAGCACCGAGCCCTTGATGTTCTGCGCATCCGCCGGATTCGGCGAATCCAGCGTGCCGTGGAACGACACCGCCGCTTTTACCGGCGCGCCAGTGCGGGCCAGATCCAGCGCACAGCAACCACCGAAGCAGAAACCGAACACCGCCAGTTTCGACGTATCAACCGCCGCTTCGCCCTGGCTCTGCAATTGCTCGAAAGCCACCTGCAGACGCTTGCGCAGCAGCGCGCGATCGTCCTTGAGCGGCATCATTGCTGCCAGCGCCTCGTCTGCATTCTGCGGACGTACGGTCTGGCCGTAGACATCCGCGATCAACACTACGTAACCCTCGGCCGCCACCGCTTTGGCGATGTCTTCGGCACCGGCGCTGACGCCCATCCAGTTCGGCGCCATCAGCAAACCCGGGCGCGCGCCCTTATGCTCAGCGTCGAAGGCAAGGCGACCTTCATAGGCTTGGCCGTCAATCTGATAGACCACGGAACGTACAGTGACTTGGCTCATTTCTGACTCCCGATTGAGTAAACACCAGAACGAAAAAACCCGCCGAAGCGGGTTTTTCCTACAACGTGATCAAACCGACAGTTCAACCAGCAGCTTGTTCAGACGGCGCACATATGCGGCCGGATCCTTCAAGCTGTCGCCTGCCGCCAGAGCGGCCTGATCGAAGAGGATGTGCGACAGGTCGCCAAACCGCTCTTCGCTCTGCTCGCCATCGAGTTTCTCGATCAGCGGGTGGCTCGGGTTGAATTCGAAGATCGGCTTCGAATCCGGGACTTTCTGCCCGCTGGCCTCGAGGATCTGGCGCATTTGCAGGCCCAGATCCTGTTCGCCGATGGCCAGAATGGCCGGCGAATCGGTCAGACGATGCGACACGCGAACTTCAGCGACGGAATCGCCCAGCGCAGTTTTCAGACGCTCGACCAAGCCTTCTTTGGACTTGGCGACTTCTTCCGCAGCTTTCTTGTCCTCTTCCGAGTCCAGGTTGCCCAGATCGAGGTCACCGCGCGCCACGTCGACAAAAGTCTTGCCGTCGAATTCGCTGAGGTAGCTCATCAGCCACTCGTCGATACGATCGGTCAGCAGCAGCACTTCGATGCCTTTCTTGCGGAAGACTTCCAGGTGCGGGCTGTTCTTGACCTGCGCGTAGGTTTCGCCGGTGAGGTAGTAGATCTTGTCCTGACCTTCCTTGGCGCGGGCCAGGTAGTCAGCCAGACCAACAACCTGCTCACCGTCGTCGCCCTGGGTCGATGCGAAACGCAGCAGACCAGCGATTTTCTCCTTGTTGGCGAAGTCTTCTGCCGGGCCTTCTTTCATGACCTGACCGAAGTTTTTCCAGAAGCCTTTGTATTGCTCTGGCTCGTTCTTCGCCAGTTTTTCCAGCATGTCCAGAACGCGCTTGGTCAGCGCGGTTTTCATCGAATCGATGATCGGGTCTTTTTGCAGGATCTCACGCGACACGTTCAGCGACAGGTCGTTGGAATCGACCACGCCTTTGATGAAGCGCAGGTACAGCGGCAGGAACGACTCGGCCTGATCCATGACAAACACACGCTGCACGTACAGCTTCAGGCCTTTCGGCGCTTCACGCTGGTACAGGTCGAACGGCGCGCGGGCCGGCACGTACAGCAGCGAGCTGTACTCAAGCTTGCCTTCAACCTTGTTGTGGCTCCACGACAGCGGATTTTCGAAATCGTGAGCGATGTGTTTGTAGAACTCCTGGTATTCCTCGTCCTTCACCTCAGTACGCGGACGGGTCCACAGGGCGCTGGCGCGGTTGACGGTTTCCCATTCAACGGCGGGAGCCTCTTCGCCTTCGGCCGGAGTGACTTCCTTCGGCAGTTCGATCGGCAAAGCGATGTGGTCGGAATACTTCTTGATGATGTTGCGCAGACGCCAGCCATCCGCGAATTCGTCTTCACCGGACTTCAGGTGCAGGACGATGCGGGTGCCGCGCTCTGGCTTGTCGATGGTGGCGACTTCGAACTCGCCCTCGCCTTTCGACGACCAGTGCACGCCTTCGCTGGCGTCGGTGCCGGCGCGACGGCTGTAGACATCAACCTTGTCGGCAACGATGAAGGCCGAGTAGAAGCCGACACCGAACTGGCCGATCAGGTGCGAATCTTTCTTCTGATCGCCGGACAGGTTTTTCATGAAATCGGCGGTGCCGGATTTGGCGATGGTCCCCAAGTGGGTGATCACATCGTCACGGTTCATGCCGATACCGTTGTCTTCGAGGGTGACGGTCTTGGCGTCCTTGTCGAAGCTCACACGGATTTTCAGGTCGGCGCCACCTTCGAGCAACTCAGGCTTGGCCAGGGCTTCGAAGCGCAGCTTGTCGACAGCGTCAGAGGCGTTCGAGATCAATTCGCGAAGGAAAATTTCCTTATTCGAATACAGCGAATGGATCATGAGGTGCAGCAGCTGCTTTACCTCGGTCTGGAAGCCCAGGGTTTCCTTTTGAGTTTCCACACTCATGGTCATCAAACTCCAATCAGATGGCATTGGCCGCGACCCGAATGGTCTGCGGCGGGTTGTCATCTGAGTTGGGGGCGCTGCTCAGGATTTCAAGGGCTCATCAATTTTGAAGTGCGCACGGGCGGTGGCGATCGGTTCGGCCTCGGTACTCTGCCACGCCGTGACCGCAACGTTGGCCACGCGCCGGCCCTGACGGCAGACCTGGCACCTGGCCCAGGTGTCGCGAAACTGCCCGGCGCGCAGGTAATCGAGGGAAAAATCGATGATCTTCGGCACACCCGGCGTGCCGGTAAATATCAGCAAATGCAGGGCTGCGGCCAGCTCCATGAAGCCGGCAATCACCCCGCCGTGGATCGCCGGCAATAAAGGGTTACCAATGTTGTCCTTGTTCGCCGGCAGCTTGAACAGCAACTCATCGCCGACTCGCGAGCACTCGATACCGATCAGCCCGGCGTAAGGGATCAATGCCAGCAGCGGCGCGTAATCGCCCTGCGCGTGGGCCTGTTGCAGCTGCTCCCTGAGATCGTTGCTCATTGGCTCGCTCCCTTGATCGCGCCCGCGAAACCCTTGCTGCCCTTCAGACCGATGCCCATGCGCATGAATGTGCCGACGACGTGGGCAATCGGTTGCTCGGGATCGTCCTGGTAGGCAAAACCCCGGGCAAAAATCACGTCGGTGGTAACGCGGTAGCACTGGGCGAAGCCATACACCGCTTTGTGCGGTTCGGCGGCGTGCATGTAGTCGATGCGCAGATCAAGAGTCGGGCAGACTTCGAACTCTGGCAGCACGCACAGGGTCGACATACCGCAAGCGGTGTCCATCAGCGAAGTGATGGCGCCGCCATGGATGACGCCGGTTTCGGGATTGCCGACGATTTTTTCGCTGTAAGGCAGGATCACTGTCAGCCCTTCGCTGGAGGCACTGTGCACGTGCAGGCCCAAGACCTGACAATGACGCAATGCCGATAAAAAGCGCGTCGCGCGCTCAAAAACGGGGTTTTCGGCCATGTGATAATTACTCGCGTTTGGGCCTTGTGCCAGTAGTGAGAAAAGCGGCAAAAGTTCCGTGATAAAACAAACTTATATATCTGAAACAATTGAGGAACTTAACCTGTAGCGCCGAGTTCTTAAGGCCAGTAGTTATTTTCCATAAGGAGATACACCCCATGCGTAAGACTTTAGCTATTGCCTTGATGTTGACCGCTTCCCTCGGTCTCGCTGCCTGCGATAAAAAATCCGAGGACAAAGCTCAAGATGCCAACCAACATGCTGAGCAAGCTCAGCAAGACATGAACAAAGCTCAGGATAAAGTGAACGACGCAGCAAAAGAAAACGCTGAAGCTGCCAAAGCTCAGGCTGAATCGAACGCCGCTGCTCAAGACGAAGCCGCCAAAAAGCAATAAGCTTTCTGGTGTGAAAAGAAAACCCGCCAAGTGCGGGTTTTCTTTTGCCTGCGATTTACCGTTTAGAGCAACACGGTTCTAAAAGTCGGACTAATCATCAGTAACAACGAACACACAAATCCAACTAGCCACGTCAGGCTACGCAACTTCGGCAGGTCGGCCAGATAGAACCACAGGTAGCAGATCCGCGAGATCACAAAGATGATCGCCAGCGCATCGATCAGCCAACCCGCGGTTTGCGTGGTGTGCGCCATCAGCACACCGACGGCGAACAGGATGAACGCTTCGATGCTGTTCTGATGGGCCGCCAGCGCCCTGGCGCCGAAGCCGGTCAACTGCGCCTGTTGCTGCCGGGGCAAGTGATTGTCATAACCGCCCTGCTCTTTCATGGCCTTGGCCACCGGCATGCGCGCCACGTAGATCAATAAAGCACTGATAAACACACACCAGAACGGAATACTCATCAAACAGCCTCTTTGTTTGCCTCAGGGACGGGCGCCTCTGTAGGGGTATAGACCATGACATCGAGAACGTCGGAATGAAACTCGCGGCGGTACAAAACCACCACGACACCGGCGCTCATGATCATGAACAGCCACGGGCTGACGAACCACGCCAACATGCTCATGCCGAAGTAATAAGAACGCAGGCCGAAGTTGAACTGGTTGGCCGCCATCGAAATCACCCGCGCCGCCCGTGAAGCGAAGGCCTTGCGTTCCTGCTCGGTCACCTGACGCTCACCAATCATAGGTGCCGAACCGACCAGAATCGCCGCAAAGTTGTATTGGCGCATGCACCAGCTGAAAGTGAAGAACGCATAGACGAATACCAGTGCCAGGCACAGCAACTTGATCTCCGACATGCCTTGCGACGCCTGCTGCACCATCGGAATATCCGCCAGCAGCGATACCGCCCGTTCCGACGCACCGAGCACGGTGAGAATACCGGCAAGGATGATAAGTGTGCTGGAAGCGAAGAACGACGCGTTTCGCTCCAGATTGCCGATCACACTGGCGTCGGCAATGCGGTTGTCACGCAGCAGCATGCGGCGCATCCAGTCTTCGCGGTACAGGTGCAACACGCTGGCCAGACAGGCTGTGTCGCGAGCCTTCCAGGTGGCATAACGGGTATACCCGCCCCAGCAGACGACAAACCAGACGGCGGCGAGCAAGTGGATCAGGTTGGCTTGGATGAACGACATGCAATTCCTTGTGAAATGTAAACGCTGTACACCTGTAGGAGTGAGCCTGCTCGCGATAGCGGTTTTTCATTCAATAGTGACGTGACTGACAAACCGCTATCGCGAGCAGGCTCACTCCTACATAAAAGCTAAGCAACCCTTCGACGTTAGCTCAGCAAAAAAGACACTGCCTCACGCGCATAAAAAATGCCCCGTATCGATTGATACGGGGCATTTCTGTTTAACCGGGCCCGACCCACTTGTGGCGGGTCAAACCACGTTACGCAGTGACTTCGCTGCGCTTGCCCAGCAGGCGATCGCAGACCACGGCGACCACCAGGGTCATCACGCACGGCACCAGCCACGCCAGCCCCTGCTCGCTCAGCGGCAAGTGGCTGAGCTGAGTTGGCATCCGGTCGGCCAGACCAGCGCCTTTCAGAGCATCGATGGTGCCGAACAGGAACGACACCAGCATCACCGGGCCAAGAATACGCCCGTGCTCATGCCAGAAATCCTTGCAGAAGCTCAGCGCCACCAGAACGATGCACGGCGGGTAGATCGCGGTGAGTACCGGAATCGAAAAGGCGATCAGTTTGGTCAGACCCAAGTTGGAGACCAGCAGCGAGAACGCCGCGAGGATGATCACCAGCGTCTTGTAGGACAGTGGCAGCACACGGCTGAAGTATTCAGCGCAGGCACAGGTCAGGCCGACCGCCGTGACCAGACACGCCAGCGAGATCAGCACCGCAAGGAAACCGCTGCCCAGCGAACCGAAGGTGTGCTGCACGTAGGCATGCAACACCGCCGCGCCGTTGGTGGCGCCGACCGCGACCTCATGGCTGCCGGAACCGAGGCGGAACAGGCTGACGTAGACCAGTGCCAGACCCACGCCGGCAATCAGCCCGGCGATGATCGCGTAACGAGTGATCAGCGCCGGCGACTCGACGCCACGGGAGCGGATCGCGTTAACGATAACAATGCCGAACACCAGTGCCCCGAGGGTATCCATGGTCAGGTAACCATTGATGAAACCCTGGGAGAACGGTGCCGCGACGTATTCCGGCGTGCCGTGACCGATGTCACCCGCCGGCAAGGCAAATGCAGCGATACCCAACACTGCCAGCGCGATGATTTTCAGCGGCGCGAGGAAGCGGCCAACGGTATCCAGCAAACGCCCAGGGTAGAGCGAAATGAAGAACACCAGCAGGAAGTACACCGAGCTGTATAGGAACAGCGCCAGCGGGCTTTCGCCGGTCAACGGCGCCAGACCCACTTCGAAGGATACGGTCGCGGTGCGCGGGGTGGCGAACAGCGGCCCCACGGCCAGATAGCACGCCGCCGCGAGGATACCGCCAGCGATCTTGCCGATCGGACTGCTCAACGCATCCATCGCGCCGCCGACCTTGGCCAGCGCCACAACGGTCACTACCGGCAAACCTACGGCAGTGATCAGAAAGCCCAGCGCGGCCATCCAGACGTGAGGTCCGGCCTGCAAGCCGACGATCGGCGGGAAAATGATGTTACCAGCCCCGACAAACAGGGCAAACGTCATAAAACCAAGTGCCAGGATGTCCTGACCTTTCAAAACTTTCATTAAGGTAATACCACACTACTGAAATCGGAATTTAGAGGGGGATTGCCCTGTTGGATTAGGGAAATGCTGTCGATCCGTATGGGACTGACCCTTAAAGCGCGTGGCTGCCTTGTGGGCGGCGGACGCAAAAATGGCTGCCAGCCTAACGAATTTGCCTGACAAACGCACTGTTGGAGGGCGAACTATCCGATACGCGACGTTTCAGTGTCGCGTTTACATAAGAAAAGCAGCTGCAAGCTACAAGTTTCAAGCTGCAAGCTTTTATCTTGCAGCTAGCCGCTTGAAGCTTGAAGCTGCCCTTAAACGACAAAGGCCACCCGAAGGTGGCCTTTGTTGCTGGAGCCAAAAAGTCAGCCGAAGCTTACTTCTTCACTTCCCAGCCAGTCAGCTCGGCCAGGGCCTTGCCGATGTCTGCCAGCGAACGCACGGTTTTTACGCCTGCGTCTTGCAGCGCAGCGAATTTCTCGTCTGCAGTGCCTTTGCCGCCAGAGATGATTGCGCCAGCATGGCCCATGCGCTTGCCCGGAGGAGCAGTCACACCAGCGATGTAGGAAACAACCGGTTTGGTCACGTTAGCCTTGATGTAGGCAGCCGCTTCTTCTTCAGCCGAACCGCCGATTTCGCCGATCATCACGATCGCTTCGGTCTTCGGGTCTTCCTGGAACAGCTTCAGGATATCGATGAAGTTCGAACCCGGGATAGGGTCACCACCGATGCCGACGCAAGTCGACTGACCGAAACCGGCGTCAGTGGTCTGCTTCACGGCTTCGTAGGTCAGGGTGCCGGAACGCGAAACGATACCGACCTTGCCTGGCAAGTGAATGTGACCTGGCATGATGCCGATCTTGCATTCGCCTGGGGTGATCACGCCTGGGCAGTTAGGGCCGATCAGGACTACGCCCAGCTCGTCGCACTTAACTTTGGCGTCCAGCATGTCCAGGGTAGGAATGCCTTCGGTGATGCAGACGATCAGCTTGATGCCGCCGAAGGCCGCTTCCAGGATCGAGTCCTTGCAGAACGGAGCCGGAACGTAGATCACGCTGGCGGTAGCGCCAGTGGCAGCTACTGCGTCTTTGACGGTGTTGAACACTGGCAGACCCAGGTGCTCGGTGCCGCCCTTGCCTGGAGTTACGCCACCAACCATCTTGGTGCCGTATTCGATGGCTTGCTGGGTGTGAAAACTACCTTGCGAACCGGTAATACCCTGGCAGATAACTTTGGTGTCTTTGTTGATCAGGACGCTCATTATTTGCCCTCCGCAGCTTTGACAACTTGTTGAGCAGCGTCGGTCAGGCTGGTTGCAGCGATGATGTTCAAACCGCTTTCTGCCAGTACTTTAGCGCCCAGCTCAGCGTTGTTGCCTTCAAGGCGAACAACAACCGGGATTTTCACGCCGACTTCTTTCACGGCGCCGATGATGCCTTCGGCAATCATGTCGCAGCGAACGATGCCGCCGAAGATGTTGACCAGTACTGCCGCGACGTTCTGGTCGGACAGGATGATCTTGAACGCTTCAGTAACGCGTTCCTTGGTAGCGCCACCACCTACGTCGAGGAAGTTGGCTGGCTTGCCGCCATGCAGGTTGACGATGTCCATGGTACCCATGGCCAGACCGGCACCGTTGACCATGCAGCCGATGTTGCCTTCCAGGGCTACGTAGTTCAGTTCGAACTTGGCAGCGTGCGCTTCGCGCGGATCGTCCTGCGACGGATCGTGGAAAGCCTTCAGCTTAGGCTGACGGTACATGGCGTTGGCGTCGATGTTGATCTTCGCGTCCAGGCAGTGCAGATCGCCGTCAGCCTTGATCACCAGCGGGTTCACTTCCAGCAGAGCCAGGTCGTGGTCTTTGAACAGCTTGGCCAGACCTACGAAGATCTTGGCGAACTGAGTGACCTGCTTGCCTTCCAGACCCAGCTGGAATGCCAGCTCGCGACCCTGGGATGGCTGAGCGCCAACCAGTGGATCGATAGTGGCCTTGAGAATTTTTTCTGGAGTGTCGTGAGCGATTTTCTCGATGTCCACGCCACCTTCGGTGGACGCCATGAACACGATGCGACGGCTCGAACGGTCAACGACAGCGCCCAGGTACAGCTCTTTAGCGATATCAGTGCACGATTCAACCAGGATCTTGGTGACTGGCTGGCCATTGGCGTCAGTCTGGTAAGTCACCAGACGCTTGCCCAGCCACTGCTGTGCGAAGGCTTTGGCGTCTTCTTTGCTGCGAACCAGCTTTACGCCGCCCGCTTTACCGCGACCACCGGCGTGAACCTGGGCTTTGACGACCCACTCGTTGCCGCCGATCTTGTCGCAAGCTTCTGCTGCTGCTTCCGGGGTGTCTACTGCGTAACCAGTGGAAACTGGCAGGCCGTATTCAGCGAACAGCTGCTTACCCTGATACTCGTGAAGATTCATGCTTTTTACCGTCTTCGTTAGGTACTGCGCATTCGGCGCTGCGCTCGTTTGAGTGCCGCGCCACCTGTGACTGCTGCTTGCGTAGCTGGGCTACGCAAGACTGCGTCCGGCGGACATTCCGCGGTGAGTCTTGCTCGCAAGGCTCACGACGGGCCGCTACCGCCGTGGTTTCTTATTGTGTGTCTTAACGCTTCTTGCGGTTGGCAATGTGAATGGCGCCGCCATTCACTGCCAGAGCAGCTTCGTGCAAGGCTTCGGACAGGGTCGGATGGGAGAAAACCATCATGCCCAGGTCTTCAGCGCTGGTGCCGAATTCCATACCGATCGCGCCCTGCTGAACCAGTTCTGCAGCGCTCGGGCCAATCACGTGCACGCCCAATACGCGGTCGGTCTTGGCATCGGCGATGACCTTGACGAAACCACCGGTATCGTTAGCAGCCATGGCACGGCCGGAAGCGGCGAACGGGAAGGTGCCGACGTTGACTTCAACGCCTTCGGCCTTCAGCGCCTGCTCGGTTTTGCCAACCCACGCGATTTCCGGGTGAGTATAAATAACCGAAGGGATCAAATCATAGTTCATCTGAGCCTTGTGGCCCTTGATGCGCTCGACAACCATGATGCCTTCTTCCGAAGCCTTGTGGGCCAGCATCATGCCGCGAACCACGTCACCGATGGCGAAGACGCCCGGTACAGCTGTGACGCAATGGTCATCAACGGCAATGAAACCGCGCTCGTCGATTTCCACACCGCAGTCGGCAGACAGCAGATCAGTGGTCACCGGACGGCGACCAACGGCTACGATCAGCTTGTCGAAAGTGATGGTCTGTTCGCCGTTGGCATCGGTGTAGTTGACGACGACTTCTTCGCCGTTGACTTTCGAACCGGTAACGCGAGCGCCCAGCTTGATGTCCAGGCCCTGTTTGGTCAGGGTTTTCAGCGCTTCCTTGGAAACAGCGGTGTCGGCTGCCATCAGGAAAGTGTCCAGAGCTTCCAGAACCACCACTTCCGAACCCAGACGCGACCACACCGAACCCAATTCCAGACCGATAACGCCAGCGCCGATCACGCCCAGACGTTTAGGAACGGACTGGAATTCCAGCGCGCCAGTCGAATCGACGATGACTTTCTGGTCAACCGGAGCTGGTGGAATGTCGATCGGACGCGAACCTGGCGCGAGGATGACGTTTTCCGCTTCGATGACTTCAACCGAACCGTCCGGCTTGGTGACTTCGACTTTCTTGCCGGCCAGCAGCTTGCCGTGGCCCTGGATCGAAGTAACGCCGTTGGCCTTGAACAGGGTGGCAACGCCGCCGGTCAGGTTCTTGACGATGCCAGCCTTGCGGCCAACCATCGCAGCGACGTCCATTTTGACTTCGCCGGTCGAGATACCGTGAACGTTGAAGCTTTCTTTCGCTTCCTTGTATTTCCAGGAGCTGTCGAGCAGCGCCTTGGAAGGAATGCAACCTACGTTCAGGCAGGTACCGCCCAGGGCTTGCTTGCCCTCTGCGTCGGTGTACTTCTCGATGCAGGCAGTGGTCAGGCCCAACTGGGCAGCCTTGATGGCCGCTACATAGCCACCAGGGCCGGCACCGATCACTACTACGTCAAATTTCTGCGACATTCAAAAAATCCTCTTTAGCAATAAAGCTACAAGCCGCAAGCTTCGAGCTGCAAGCCTAACCGCTCGTCTTGAGCTTGAGGCTTGTAGCTGAAAGCTTGCAGCTGCTTTTTAGATATCCAGCAACAGACGAGCCGGATCTTCCAGCAGGTTCTTGATGGTCACCAGGAAGGTCACAGCTTCTTTGCCATCGATCAGGCGGTGATCGTAGGACAGTGCCAGGTACATCATCGGACGGATCACGACCTGACCGTTGATGGCCATCGGACGCTGGATGATGTTGTGCATGCCCAGAATCGCTGCCTGCGGCGGGTTGACGATTGGTGTCGACATCATCGACCCGAAGGTACCACCGTTGGTGATGGTGAAGGTACCACCGGTCATCTCGTCCATCGACAGTTTGCCGTCACGGGCTTTCTTGCCAAATGTTGCGATGCCGCCTTCGATTTCAGCCAGGCTCATCAGCTCGGCGTTACGCAGAACCGGTACCACCAGGCCACGGTCGCTGGAAACGGCAACGCCGATGTCCGCATAGCCGTGGTAAACGATGTCGCCGCCGTCGATCGACGCGTTGACAGCCGGGAAGCGTTTCAGCGCTTCGGTGGCCGCTTTCACGAAGAACGACATGAAGCCCAGGCGTACGCCGTTGTGGGACTTCTCGAACAGGTCCTTGTACTTCGAACGCAGCGCCATGACTTCAGTCATGTCGACTTCGTTGAACGTGGTCAGCATCGCCATGTTCGACTGGGCTTCAACCAGACGCTTGGCCACGGTGGCACGTACGCGAGTCATCGGTACGCGCTTCTCGATACGGTCGCCAGCGGCGAACACCGGAGCGGCGGCCGAAGGAGCAGCAGCCTTGGCAGGCGCGGCAGCCGGAGCGGCTTTCTTCGCAGCAACAGCTGCAACCACGTCTTCCTTGGTCACACGACCACCCTTGCCGGTGCCGGCAACGGAAGCGATGTTGATGCCGTTCTCTTCAGCCAGCTTGCGTGCAGCTGGTGCTGCGATCGGATCATCTTCGCCGTCGGCAGCCGGAGCGTCAGCGGCAGCAGCAGCCGGAGCAGCAGCGGCGGCTGGAGCAGCGGCAGCAGCGCCGCCCTCTTCGATCGAGCCCAGAACCTGGTTCGACAGAACGGTAGCGCCCTCTTCGGCAACGATTGCGCCCAGCACGCCGTCCGCTTCAGCCAACACTTCGAGCACGACTTTGTCGGTTTCGATGTCGACGATCAGATCGTCACGCTTGACGGCCTCACCTGGTTTCTTGTGCCAGGTGGCAACGGTGCCATCGGCAACCGATTCCGGGAATGACGGGGCTTTGATTTCGATAGCCATTATCTGTGGGTCCTTAAAATTCGGTTTCAGTCAGCGCGAAGGCGTTAAACAGTGAAAGCATCTTGCAGCAGTTTTTCCTGCTGCTCGGCGTGCATCGATGCGTAACCACAAGCTGGCGCAGCCGAAGCCTCACGGCCTGCGTACTCAAGTACGAGAGTCTTGTCGAGGTTGGCGATGCTGCGACGCAAGTGATGCTGGCTGCAGTACCAGGCACCCTGGTTCATCGGCTCTTCCTGACACCAAACGGCGTGTTTGACGTTGGTGTATGGAGCCAGGACTTCTTTCAAGTCGTCCTCAGGGAACGGATACAGCTGCTCGATACGCACGATGGCGATATCTTCGCGGCCTTCGGCACGGCGTTTTTCCAGCAGGTCGTAGTAGACCTTGCCGCTGCACAGAACCACGCGCTCGACCTTTTTCGGGTCCAGTGCATCGATTTCCGGGATCACGGTCTGGAACGAACCTTCGGCCAGATCTTCCAGCGTCGAGATGGCCAGCTTGTGGCGCAGCAGCGACTTCGGCGTCAGCACGACCAGCGGCTTGCGCAGCGGACGAATCACCTGACGACGCAGCAAGTGGTAGATCTGTGCCGGCGTGGTCGGCATGCACACCTGAATGTTGTGCTCGGCGCACAGCTGCAGGTAGCGCTCAAGACGTGCCGAGCTGTGCTCAGGGCCCTGACCTTCGTAACCGTGTGGCAGCAACATGGTCAGACCGCAGAGACGGCCCCACTTGTGCTCGCCGCTGGTGATGAACTGGTCGATCACGACCTGTGCACCGTTGGCGAAGTCGCCGAACTGGGCTTCCCAGATCACCAGCGCGTTTGGCGTGGTGGTCGAGTAACCGTATTCGAATGCCAGTACCGCTTCTTCCGAGAGGAACGAGTCGTACAGGTCGAAGCGTGGCTGACCGTCGTACAGGTTCTGCAGCGGAATGTAGGTGCCCGCGTCTTTCTGGTTGTGCAGCACAGCGTGACGGTGCGAGAACGTACCGCGGCCGATGTCCTGACCGGTCATGCGAATCGGGTGACCTTCGAACGCCAGGGTCGCGTACGCCATGGTTTCGGCGTAACCCCAGTTGATCGGCAGGCCGCCGGCTTGCATCTTCTGACGGTCTTCGTAAATCTTCGCGACCTGACGCTGAACCACGAAGCCTTCCGGAATCTCCAGCAGCTTGGCGGACAGTTCTTGCAGGGTCTTGAGATCGAAACGCGTGTCGTGACGCGCAGTCCAGGCGTGGCCCAGGTACGGACGCCAGTCGACGAACAGCTCTTTGTTCGGCTCTTTGACCAGCGATTTCACCACGTGCAGACCGTTGTCCAGCGCGTTGCGGTATTCGTCGACCTTGGCCTGAACACGTTCAGCATCGAGCACACCGGCCTGGGTCAGGCGTTCAGCGTACAGCTCGCGGGTGGTGCGCTGCTTGGTGATCTGCTGATACATCAGAGGCTGGGTGCCGCTTGGCTCGTCGGCCTCGTTGTGGCCGCGACGACGGTAGCAGACCAGATCGATCACCACGTCACGCTTGAACTGCATGCGGTAGTCGATGGCCAGCTGGGTCACGAACAGCACGGCTTCCGGATCATCACCATTCACATGGAGGATCGGCGCCTGGATCATCTTCGCAACGTCGGTGGCGTACTCGGTGGAACGCGAGTCCAGCGGGTTGCTGATGGTGAAACCAACCTGGTTGTTGATCACGATGTGCACGGTACCGCCGGTCTTGAAACCGCGGGTCTGCGACATCTGGAAGGTTTCCATGACCACGCCCTGACCGGCGAATGCCGCGTCACCGTGGATGGAGATCGGCAGTACCTTCTCACCGGTCAGGTCGTTGCGACGGTCCTGACGGGCGCGCACCGAACCCTCGACCACCGGGGAAACGATTTCCAGGTGGGATGGGTTGAACGCCATGGCCAGGTGAACTTCACCGCCGGTGGTCATCACGTTGGACGAGAAGCCCTGGTGATATTTAACGTCACCGGAACCGAGCTCGACCTTCTTCTTGCCTTCGAACTCGTCGAACAGCTCGCGCGGGTTCTTGCCGAAGGTGTTGACCAGCACGTTCAGACGGCCACGGTGGGCCATGCCGATGACGACTTCCTTGGTGCCGTACGAGCCGGAACGCTGGATCAGTTCGTCGAGCATCGGAATCAGGCTTTCGCCGCCTTCCAGACCGAAACGCTTGGTGCCCGGGTATTTGGTGCCCAGGTATTTTTCCAGGCCTTCACCGGCAGTCACGCGCTCAAGCAGGTGGCTCTTGATGTCGGCGGAGTACGTCGGACGGCCACGCACGCTTTCCAGACGCTGCTGGAACCACTGGCGCTGCTCGGAATCGGTGATGTGCGTGAATTCAGCGCCGATGGTGCGGCAATATGTCTGCTGCAACGCTTCGTGAATTTCGCGTAGGCTCGCTTCCTCTTTGCCGATGAACAGGTCGCCGGCACGGAAGGTCGTATCAAGATCGGCATTGGTCAAGCCGTAATGATTGATCGACAGGTCTGCAGGTGCAGGACGCTGCCACAGCCCCAGCGGGTCAAGCTGGGCTGCCTGGTGGCCACGCATACGGTAGGCCTGGATCAATCGCAGCACTTCAACTTGCTTCTTCTCGTGCTCACTGCTCACGCTGCCGGCGGAAACCGGTTGGGCGCGGCGCTGGTTCTTTGCCAGCAGCACGAAATGATCGCGAATCGTCGAGTGCGAAACATCAGTGGCAGAGTTGCCGTCGGCCGGCAACTTCTGAAAGTAGGTGCGCCACTCTTCTGGCACAGCGTTAGGGTCGTGCAGGTAGAGCTCATAAAGCTCTTCCACATAGGCAGCGTTTCCACCTGAAAGGTAGGCGCTGTTCCACATGCGCTGCATCACGCTTTCTTGCATGCTTGGTCACCCTCGGTTAGGGGAACACCATCGGTGTCGACACCGAGCAAACTTGCAGAAGTCCGAATGCAGCGACTAAAACAAGCCACCTAGGATCACACTGATAGTCCGGGTACCAGCCCGGATGCCCCTGCTTGTCTCATTTCTTCAAAAGAAGAGCTGCAGCTTATGGCTACTGCTCTGGTTATAGCCATGACGCGGGTTGAAGCCCGCGCCACAGCCTGTACGGTGCAACGGTTACAGCAGCTGAATCACACGCCGCTCGAAAGCAGCATGTTACGGATGTGACCGATGGCCTTAGTCGGGTTCAGGCCTTTCGGACATACGTTGACGCAGTTCATGATGCCCCGGCAGCGGAAAACGCTGAACGGGTCGTCAAGCGAAGCCAGACGTTCGCTGGTCTTGGTGTCGCGGCTGTCTGCCAGGAAGCGGTAGGCTTGCAGCAGTGCAGCTGGACCCAGGAACTTGTCCGGGTTCCACCAGAAGGACGGGCAAGAGGTCGAGCAGCAGGCGCACAGGATGCACTCGTACAGACCGTCGAGCTTTTCACGCTCTTCTGGCGACTGCAGACGCTCGATGGCCGGAGCCGGCGTGTCGTTCTGCAGGTAAGGCTTCACCTTCTCGTATTGCTTGTAGAAGATGCTCATATCGACGACCAGGTCACGGATAACCGGCAAACCTGGCAGCGGACGAACGATCAGCTTGTTGCCTTTTACAACGGCAGACAGCGGCGTGATGCAGGCCAGACCGTTCTTGCCGTTGATGTTCATGCCGTCGGAGCCGCAGACGCCTTCACGGCAGGAGCGACGATAGGAGAAACCTTCGTCCTGCTCTTTGATCAGGGCCAGCACGTCCAGCACCATCAGGTCTTTACCACCGGTATCGACCTGGAAATCCTGCATGAACGGCGCAGCGTCCTGATCAGGGTTGTAGCGATAAACACTGACTTGCAACATGGCGGTCACCCTTAATAAGTCCGGACTTTAGGTTCGAAAGTCGGAACAGTCTTCGGCGAGAAGTTCACGGCACGCTTGGTGACGCGCTTGTCACCCGGGAAGTACAGGGTGTGGCACAGCCAGTTTTCGTCATCACGGTCTTCGAAGTCTTCACGGGCGTGAGCGCCGCGGGACTCTTTACGTACTTCGGCCGCGATGGCGGTAGCTTCAGCCACTTCCAGCAGGTTTTGCAGTTCCAGCGCTTCGATACGTGCAGTGTTGAACGCCTGCGACTTATCGTTGATCTTCACGTTGGCGATACGCTTGCGCAGATCGGCCAGCTGAGCGATGCCCTTCTGCATGTATTCGCCGGTACGGAATACACCGAAGTAGTTCTGCATGCAGCTTTGCAGCTCGCGACGCAGGGTGGCGACGTCTTCACCGTCGGTACGGTTGTTCAGCGCGTTCAGACGCGACAGTGCAGCTTCGATGTCGGACTCGGTAGCGTCGTCGTATTCGATGCCATCGGTCAACGCCTTTTCCAGGTGCAGGCCGGCAGCGCGACCGAATACCACCAGGTCGAGCAGCGAGTTGCCGCCCAGACGGTTCGCACCGTGAACCGATACGCAAGCCACTTCGCCTACCGCGAACAGACCAGGAATGATCTGGTCCTGACCTTCGGCGTTCTGGGTGATCGCCTGGCCATGAATGTTGGTGGCAACGCCGCCCATCATGTAGTGGCAGGTCGGCACAACCGGAACCGGAGCAACGACCGGGTCAACGTGGGCGAAAGTCTTCGACAGTTCGCAGATGCCTGGCAGACGGCTGTGCAGCACTTCCTCGCCCAGGTGGTCGAGTTTGAGCATCACGTGGTCGCCATTCGGACCGCAACCGTTGCCAGCGATGATTTCCTTGACCATCGAACGGGCAACCACATCACGACCAGCCAGGTCTTTCGCGTTCGGAGCATAACGCTCCATGAAACGCTCGCCGTGCTTGTTGATCAGGTAACCACCTTCACCACGGCAACCTTCGGTAACCAGTACACCGGCGCCGGCGATGCCGGTCGGGTGGAACTGCCACATTTCGATGTCTTGTACCGGCACGCCAGCACGCAGAGCCATGCCGACGCCGTCACCGGTGTTGATCAGGGCGTTGGTGGTGGACGCGTAGATACGGCCTGCACCGCCAGTGGCCAGAACGGTGGCCTTGGCACGGATGTAGGAGGTTTCACCGGTTTCGATGCAAATCGCGATCACACCGACGAATTCGCCTTCCTGGTTTTTCACCAGATCAACAGCGTAGTACTCGTTGAGGAACGTGGTGCCGGCTTTCAGGTTGCCCTGATAAAGCGTGTGCAGCAGCGCGTGACCGGTACGGTCGGATGCAGCGCAAGTACGTGCAGCCTGACCGCCCTTGCCGTAGTCCTTGGACTGGCCACCGAACGGACGCTGATAGATGCGGCCTTGCTCGGTACGCGAGAACGGCAGACCCATGTGGTCCAGCTCGAAAACAGCGGCCGGGCCTTCCTGACACATGTATTCGATAGCGTCCTGGTCACCGATGTAGTCGGAACCCTTGACGGTATCGTACATGTGCCAGCGCCAGTCATCGTTCGGGTCGGCGGAAGCGATGGCGCAGGTGATGCCACCCTGTGCGGATACAGTGTGCGAGCGGGTCGGGAAAACCTTGGTGATCACCGCAGTCTTGTGGCCGCCCTGTGCCAGCTGCAGCGCAGCGCGCATGCCGGCACCGCCACCACCAATAATGATGGCGTCGAAAGAAATCGTTGGAATGTTAGCCATGAATCAGATACCCCAGAGAATCTGCACACCCCAGACGAAGTAAGCGAACATCGCAACGCCGCATACTGCCTGGAAAAGGAAACGTATCGCCGTTGCGGACTTGCCGAACGCCATTGGCGTCAGGTAGTCGGTCGCGATGGTCCACATGCCGACCCAGGCGTGAGCGCCCAGAGCAACAAGGGCCAGCAGGCTGAAAATACGCATTCCGTTGTGAGCGAACAGTTCATGCCACTGGGCATACTCGAGGCCAGGATTGGCGACGATGTATCCGATCAGAAAGATGAAGTAAGCCGCGAGAACGACCGCAGACACACGCTGTGCCATCCAGTCATAGAGGCCCGAACGCGACAGGTTAGTGACGTTAGTTACCATATCCAGACTCCTGCCAGAACGATTACCACCACGGAAACGGCGATAACGATTTTCGAGCCCAGCTTGCCGCCTTCCAGCGTCTCACCGATGCCCATGTCCATGATCAAGTGGCGCACACCGGCTACCAGGTGATACAGCAGAGCGGACAGGATGCCCCAAATCACTAGCTTGGCTAGCGGACTGGTCAGACACGCTTTCACCTGACCGAAGCCTTCCTCGGAGCTCAGCGACTTGTCCAATGCGTAAAGCATGATGGCAAGGCACACGAAGAGGATGACACCGGAGATACGGTGAAGAATGGACGTGTAAGCAGTGACTGGGAGTTTGATGGTCCTTAGGTCTAGGTTTACAGGTCGTTGGCTTTTCACGGCTTTTTTTTCACACTGAAGAGCCCCTAACAATCAGGGCAAAGTTGTTGGGGAGTGCACTGGTCAGGTAACCACCACCCAGGGATGCGACCCCCAATGAAAGCAAGCCCAAAAGCCCTTGGCGGTCGGTGGCCGAGTATAGACAGTTAGGCTACTAATGACAACGCGTTCACCTACCCCCAATAGCGGATTGCACAAGTTGCATAAAAGGCGTAAATGGCAGGCAATTTCGAGGAAAAAGTCGGCTTAAAGCCTTCTGGAGCAAGACTTTAGGCAAATTGACATTCGAATTTATCTCACTATAGTGGTGCGGGCCCTGCGTGGGGGGTCTGTCTGATGGTTCAAGCATAAATAGGAGGCCACATGGCTGACAAAAAAGCGCAGTTGATCATCGAGGGCGCAGCCCCCGTCGAGCTGCCCATTTTAACCGGCACCGTTGGTCCCGATGTAATCGATGTTCGGGGCCTGACGGCCACGGGCCGCTTCACTTTCGACCCGGGTTTCATGTCGACCGCTTCGTGCGAATCGAAAATCACCTATATCGACGGCGACAACGGCATTCTGTTGCACCGCGGCTACCCGATCGAACAGCTGGCTGAAAAGTCGGACTACCTGGAAACCTGCTACCTGCTGCTCAACGGCGAACTGCCGACCGCAGAACAGAAGGCCCAGTTCGTCAGCACCGTGAAGAACCACACCATGGTTCACGAGCAGCTGAAAACCTTCTTCAACGGTTTCCGTCGCGACGCCCATCCGATGGCCGTCATGTGCGGTGTAGTCGGCGCCCTCTCGGCCTTCTACCACGACTCCCTGGACATCAATAACCCGCAGCATCGTGAAATCTCCGCGATCCGTCTGGTTGCGAAGATGCCGACCCTGGCAGCGATGGTTTACAAGTACTCCATGGGCCAACCCATGATGTACCCGCGCAACGACCTGACGTACGCGGAAAACTTCCTGCACATGATGTTCAACACCCCGTGCGAGATCAAACCGATCAGCCCGGTACTCGCCAAGGCCATGGACCGGATCTTCATCCTCCACGCCGACCACGAGCAGAACGCTTCGACCTCCACCGTGCGCCTGGCCGGCTCTTCGGGTGCCAACCCGTTCGCCTGTATCGCCGCCGGTATCGCCGCACTGTGGGGCCCTGCCCACGGCGGTGCGAACGAAGCCGTGTTGACCATGCTCGACGAGATTGGCGATGTGTCGAACATCGACAAGTTCATCGCCAAGGCCAAGGACAAGAACGATTCGTTCAAGCTGATGGGCTTCGGTCACCGCGTCTACAAGAACCGCGACCCTCGCGCGACTGTCATGAAGCAGACCTGCGACGAAGTGCTGAAGGAACTGGGCATCAACAACGATCCGCAACTCGAACTGGCCATGCGCCTGGAAGAGATCGCCCTGACCGACCCGTACTTCATCGAACGCTCGCTGTACCCGAACGTCGACTTCTACTCGGGGATCATCCTCAAGGCGATCGGCATTCCGACCAGCATGTTCACGGTGATTTTCGCCCTGGCACGTACTGTGGGCTGGATCTCGCACTGGAAGGAAATGCTCTCGAGCCCTTACAAGATTGGCCGTCCGCGCCAGCTGTACACCGGTTACGAGTCGCGTGACATCACCAAGCTGGAAGATCGCAAATAAGGGTTTTTCCTTTTTTGTGATGGTTTAGTGGTGTGTCAGGAACGGCCTCTTATATAGAGGCCGTTTTTGTTTGGTTTGCCCTCCAGAATTCTGAGCATATCCGTTGCTGCGGTAACGGCTTCTTATGGTTTCGCTCTTACAGCGAGTTACCTTTTCCAAACGCCGAAAAGGTAACCCAAAAGGCTTTGCCCCGGCGTACGGCCCGCTCGCTGAGGCTCGGGGTTCCTTCGTTACGGGACCGATCCGGGCGCAGCGGCTACGGTTGGCTTCGCTGCACCTACACTCGCTGTGTACGACTGCGTCGTACGGTCGCTGCGCTCCCACCCTCGGATCGATCCCGTAACGAAGCCTGCCGAAGGGGCAAAAGAGCCAGAGCCAGAGCAAGAGCAAGAGCAAGAGCAAGAGCAAGAGCAAGAGCAAGAGCAAGAGCAAGAGCAAGAGCAAGAGCAAGAGCAAAAGCAAAAGCAAAAGCAAAAGCAAAAGCCAGGTCAAAAGATCGCAGCCTTCGGCAGCTCCTACAATTGGATTGGGTACACCCTCAAAAAACAGGTCGGCTGACAGGCCGCCTTCGCGAGCAGGCTCGCTCCCACAGAAAAGCAAAGCAGCGCAGTCGCCCGCGGCGAAGCCGCACCACTCAACAATGAGCGCAAGCTCGAGTGCTCTTGATCTTGATCCACCGGCGACGTCGGAAGGCTGAGTGGAGGGATTGATCCGGGCGTGGGAGCGCAGCGACCGTCTGGCGCAGCCAGACACAGCGGAAGGAGGTGCAGCGAAGCAAACCGTAGCCGCTGCGCCAGGATCAGTCCCGGAGCGAAGGAACCCGAGCCTGCGAGGGCCGAACGTAGGAGCAAGCGTTTTTTTGCTTACTTTTTTTAGGCGTTTGTAAAAAAAGTGAGTCGCCGTAAGGGCGAAACCGTAAAAAGCCGTTACCGCAGCAACGGATATTCACACCAGATCCACCGATAACCGCCCACAAAAAAAACGCCCCAATCTCTCAACCAGGGCGTTTTCTTAAAGCTTGAAGCTTGAAGCTTGAAGCTTGCAACTCACATCTGATCTCTTAGTGCGAAACCGCCCCACTCGCCCCCAACCCGGTCTGCGAACGCACAAACTGCGGGAAGAACAGCGCCCGCTCGTTATCCGCAGCCGCCGACTTGTCAGTGATCGAGAAGAACCAGATCCCGATAAAGGCAATGATCATCGAGAACAGCGCCGGATACTCGTAAGGGAAGATCGCCTTCTCGTGATGCAGAATCTGCACCCAGATGGTCGGGCCGAGGATCATCAGGCCCACGGCACTGATCAGACCCAGCCAGCCGCCAATCATCGCGCCACGAGTGGTCAGCTTCTTCCAGTACATCGAAAGCAGCAGCACAGGGAAGTTGCAGCTCGCCGCGATGGAGAACGCCAGGCCGACCATGAACGCAATGTTCTGGCTTTCGAACAGAATGCCCAGACCAATCGCCAGCACCGCCAAGGCGATGGTGGTGATCTTCGACACGCGAATCTCATCCTTCTCGTTGGCCTTGCCCTTCTTGATCACACTGGCGTACAGGTCGTGCGAGACCGCCGAAGCACCGGCCAGGGTCAGACCGGCCACCACTGCCAGAATGGTCGCGAACGCCACCGCCGAGATGAAGCCGAGGAAGATGCTGCCGCCGACCGCGTTGGCCAGGTGCACCGCCGCCATGTTGTTGCCGCCGAGCAAGGCGCCCGCTGCATCCTTGAAGGCCGGGTTGGTGCTGACCAGCAGGATCGCGCCGAAGCCGATGATGAAGGTCAGGATGTAGAAGTAGCCAATGAAACCGGTAGCGTACAGCACGCTCTTGCGCGCTTCTTTTGCGTCACTCACGGTGAAGAAGCGCATCAGAATGTGTGGCAGGCCAGCGGTACCGAACATCAGCGCCAGACCCAGCGAGAATGCCGAGATCGGATCCTTGACCAGCCCGCCCGGGCTCATGATCGCTTCGCCCTTGGCGTGCACCTTGATCGCTTCGGAGAACAGCGTGTTGAAGTCAAAGCCCACGTGCTTCATTACCATCAGTGCCATGAACGAGGCACCGGACAGCAGCAGCACTGCCTTGATGATCTGCACCCAAGTGGTCGCGAGCATACCGCCGAACAGCACGTACATGCACATCAGCACACCGACCAGAATCACCGCAACGTGGTAATCGAGGCCGAACAGCAGCTGGATCAGCTTGCCGGCACCGACCATTTGCGCGATCAGGTAGAACGCCACCACCACCAGCGAACCGCAGGCCGACAGCGTGCGAATCTGGGTTTGCCCGAGGCGGTAGGACGCCACGTCGGCAAAGGTGTATTTACCCAGGTTACGCAGGCGCTCGGCGATCAGGAACAGAATGATCGGCCAGCCGACGAGGAAGCCGATCGAGTAGATCAGGCCGTCGTAGCCTGAGGTGAACACCAGCGCGGAAATCCCCAGGAAGGACGCCGCCGACATGTAGTCGCCAGCAATCGCCAGGCCGTTCTGGAAACCGGTGATCTTGCCGCCCGCCGCGTAATAGTCGGCGGCCGAGTTGTTTTTCTTCGAGGCCCAGTAGGTGATGTACAGCGTCGCGCCAACGAAGGCCACGAACATCAGGATCGCCGGGATGTTCAGCGGTTGCTTGGCCACCGCACCGGTCAGGGCGTCAGCCGCCCAGGCGCCAGGTGCGAATGCCGCAATGCTCAGAAGAGCCAGTAGACGCCGGATCATTGCTGAGCCTCCTTGAGAATCGCATTGTTCAGGTCGTCGAACTCGCCATTGGCGCGGCGCACGTAGATGCCGGTCAGGACGAAGGCCGAAATGATCAGGCCGACACCGATCGGGATGCCCCAGGTGATTGACGATTCAGGACTGAGTTTCGCCCCGAGCACATGCGGCCCGTATGCGATCAGCAGAATGAATGCGGAGTACAGCCCAAGCATGATTGCCGAGAGAATCCAGGCGAATCGTTCCCTTTTCTGAACCAGCTCCTTGAATCGGGGACTGTTTTGAATCGAGAGGTAAATGCTGTCGTTCATTGTTTTTATCCTCGCAGCACAGATTATTGTTGGAACGTAGCTAATGTATGCGGCTGCGAGAGAGGTTCCAGACGACCTTAGTAGTAGATGGCCATGATGTATTCGCCATTTTCAAGCACATACAAAAACAACTGTGGGAGCGAGCCTGCTCGCGAAGGCGTCGTATCAGTCGATATTGCATCAACTGACAGATTGCTTTCGCGAGCAGGCTCGCTCCCACAGGTGCGTGGCGGTGTTGAAATTATTTGGTCCAGTCAGCTACACGATCCGGGTGTTTCGCCACCCAGTCCTTGGCCGCTGCATCAGGCTTGGCACCGTCCTGAATCGCCAGCATGACCTCGCCGATTTCGTCTTTCGACGCCCACTGGAAGTTTTTCAGGAACTTGGCCACTTCCGGCGCCTTGGCTTCGAGGCCTTTGCTGCCGATGCTGTTGACGGTTTCAGCCTCGCCGTACACGCCTTTCGGGTCGTCGAGGAAGCGCAGTTTCCACTTGGCGAACATCCAGTGCGGCACCCAACCGGTGACGGCGATGGATTCGTTTTTCTTCTCGGCGCGGGTCAGCTCGGCAATCATGCCGGCGCCGGAACTGGCCTTGAGGCTGTACTTGTCCAGACCATAATCCTTGATCGCCTGATCGGTCTTGAGCATTACGCCTGAACCGGCATCGATACCGACAATGCGGTTTTTGAAGCTGTCGTCGGTTTTCAGGTCTTCGATCGATTTGGCTTTGACGTACTCCGGCACGATCAGGCCGATTTTCGCGTCCTTGAAGTTCGGGCCGTAATCGACGACCTGATCCTTGTTTTTCGTCCAGTAATCGCCGTGGGTCACTGGCAGCCAGGCCGAGAGCATCGCGTCGAGTTTGCCGGTGGCCACGCCCTGCCACATGATCCCGGTGGCGACGGCTTGCAGTTTCACGTCGTAACCGAGTTTCTGTTTGATCACCTCGGCTGCCACGTGGGTGGTCGCGACGCTGTCGGACCAGCCGTCAACGTAACCGATGTTCAGGGTCTGTTTTTCAGCGTTGGCGAAAGTGGAACTCATCGCAAGCACCAGAGCGGCACCTGCGCCTAAAAGTCGTCGCATCTTCATCGTTTACTTCCCCGAAATGCTGCGCCCGACGGATGCCGGGCATCGTCAACGTATTGTTATGGTGCACAGCGCCCCCATCACGCCGGACCTCACACACCGAACATCAGCCGATTTTTCAAAAAGGGTACTGATGGTTTGATCATCAACCTCAAGCGGCCGGCGACCTGCTCTGTCAGCGACCTCAAGACGCCGAGAAACGACATCAGAAAGCCATTAATCAAGCGAGATTAATTGACGCCAGGCAATCCGCCCGAACTTTGCATGTACAACGCCTGCAAGCCACCTGCCCTTCCATAAATGCAGGTAACATGCGTCGCTTTGCAGCCACTCGGCCTGACCATGTCCGCGACGTCCCGATTTCCTTTTTTGCCCTATCTGTTCGCCTGCCTGCTCGGGCTCCTGGCCCTTGGTGGTTTTTGGTACGGCCTCGGCCAACCGGTGATCCTGCCCGACGCTGCAACGCCGACGCACAAGCTGCAATGCGCCTCCTACACACCGTTCGACAAGGACCAATCGCCGTTCGACGTGCCGTTCAAATTGCGCCCCGAGCGCATGGACGCCGACCTCGCACTGCTGGCGACGCGCTTTGAATGCATCCGCACCTACTCGATGACCGGCCTCGACGCCCTGCCCGATCTGGCGCGCAAGCACGGTCTGAAGTTGATGATCGGCGCCTGGGTCAACAGCAACCCCGTGGATACCGAGCAGGAAGTCGACCTGCTGATCAAATCGGCCAATGCCAACCCCGACGTTGTTACGGCGGTGATCGTCGGCAACGAAGCACTGCTGCGTAAAGAGGTTACCGGCGCGCAACTGGCACGGCTGATCAACAAGGTCAAAAGCCAGGTCAAGCAACCGGTGACTTACGCCGATGTCTGGGAATTCTGGCTAAAGCACCCGGAAATCGCCCCAGCCGTGGATTTCCTGACCATTCACTTGCTGCCGTACTGGGAAGACGATCCATCGAACATCGACGTGGCGCTGCGGCATGTGGCGGATGTGCGCCAGGTGTTCGGCAACAAATTCGCGCCCAAAGACGTGATGATTGGCGAAACCGGCTGGCCGAGCGAAGGCCGTCAGCGTGAAACAGCCGTACCGAGCCGAGTCAACGAGGCGAAATTCATTCGTGGATTTGTGGCGATGGCCGAGCAGGAAGGCTGGCGCTACAACCTGATCGAAGCCTTCGATCAACCGTGGAAGCGCGGCAGTGAAGGCGCGGTCGGCGGTTATTGGGGGCTGTTCGATGCCGATCGCCAGGACAAGGGCGTGCTCGCCGGGCCGGTGAGCAATGTGCCGTACTGGAAAGAGTGGCTGGCGGTTGGCGCCGTGATTTTCCTCGGCACGTTAGTGGTTGGTGGGCGCGTGCGCACCATACGCTCGGCGCTTGTGCTGCCACTGCTGGGCGCTGTCGCGGCGTGCTCGATTGCCGCTTGGGGCGATCTGGCTCGATTGACCACACGATTTGCCGGTGAATGGCTGTGGGTCGCCTTGCTGACCGGGTTGAATCTGTTGGTGCTCGCGCATGCCGCGCTGACGTTAAGCGCACGTACCGGTTGGCGCGCGCGAGCATTCGATTTCCTCGAGCGTCGCGCCGGCTGGCTGGTCGCGGCGGCCGGTTTTGCTGCGGCGGTGATGATGCTGGAAATGGTCTTCGATCCGCGCTATCGCAGTTTCGCCAGCATGGCGTTCGTGCTGCCGGCACTGGTCTACCTGTGCCGCCCGGTGAGCGTGCCGCGTCGGGAGATTGCGCTGCTGACCTTTATCATCGGCGCGGGGATTGCGCCGCAGTTGTGTCAGGAAGGGTTGCTGAATCAGCAGGCCTGGGGTTGGGCGCTGGTCAGTGGCTTGATGGTGGTGGCGTTGTGGCGATGCCTGCGGGTTCGCAAGGCCTGATTTCAGCGCCTTCGAAATCGCTATCGCTGGCAAGCCAGCTCCCACAGGATTTCTGCTGCACACAAATGTTGTGTTCACCTCAATACCTGTGGGAGCGGGCTTGCCCGCGATGACTGTCAGGCGCTGCGGGACTCGCGGACCAGGCGCAACCCGGCAATCACCACCGCAAACACCGCCAACGTCGTGTTGTACAACGCCAATGCCGGCAGGCCGAACACCAGCGCCAGCACCGCCAGCCACCACCCTGCCCGTCCCGGCACGACTAACGCCAATACCGCCGCGCCCACCGCCGCCCAGCCCAACACCTTGAAATGAATCATCAGCCCGAGGTTCGAGCGCACTACGCATTCCCAGCGGCTGGCCTCGTCGACACAGATGCCCACCCACTGCCCGTTTTCCATGAAGCCATAGCGCGCGGCATAACTGGCGGCCAGCCATAAAGGCAACAAAACGAGCAGCACAATCACGGGCAAGCGGCGGGACATGGAGCACTCCAATCTGCGGAAATCGGCGGCCAGCTTAATCTGCCGACCGGCATTCGCAAGCACTAACAACTGTTAACTGTTCAGCGAGCCCTCGCAACGTGTATCGTCCAGCTACTATTACCCCGAATTCCGCCTGTTTGGTGCCGCAGCATGGCACTTTGGCGCACGGCCGGTGGTCATAGCCTGCGAACTTCAATCGGCACCTTCCTCTAAGGGATCTAGTCATGCTCCGTTCCTTGCGCTTCGCCGCGCTGTTCAGCGGCCTAATTTTGAGTGCGTCCGCGCTGGCGGTGGATATCGACGCCGCCAGCTATGGCTACCCGCTGACCAACCCGTTCGAGGCGACGATCGCCACGACACCACCGGACCTGCGTCCGGAGTTGCCACTGGACGATGACATCACTCAATCGGATCGCAGCCTCACCCTGCGCCCGGAGCGCGAGTTCCAGCTGCCGGACAATTTCTGGGCAGTCAAAAAACTCACCTACCGCATCGCCACGCAGGACAAACCGGCGCCGCTGATCTTCCTGATCGCCGGCACCGGCGCGCGCTTTGACAGCACGCTCAATGAATACCTGAAGAAGTTGTATTACAAGGCCGGCTACCACGTCGTGCAGTTGTCGTCGCCGACCAGCTTCGACTTCATCAGCGCCGCCTCGCGTTTCGCCACCCCGGGCGTGACCAAGGAAGACGCCGAAGACATGTACCGGGTGATGCAGGCCGTGCGGGCGCAAAACCCGAAACTGCCGGTCACCGAGTACTACCTGACCGGTTACAGCCTGGGCGCCCTCGATGCTGCGTTCGTCGCGCATCTGGACGAGACCCGCCGCAGCTTCAATTTCAAGAAAGTCCTGCTGCTCAACCCGCCGGTCAACCTCTATACCTCGGTGACCAACCTCGACAAGCTGGTACAGACCGAGGTCAAGGGCATCAACAACAGCACCACATTCTATGAACTGGTACTGGCCAAACTGACCCGCTACTTCCAGCAGAAGGGCTACATCGACCTCAACGATGCGCTGCTGTATGACTTCCAGCAGTCAAAACAGCACCTGACCAACGAACAGATGGCCATGCTGATCGGCACGTCGTTCCGTTTCTCGGCAGCCGACATTGCCTACACCTCGGACCTGGTCAACCGCCGCGGTCTGATTACCCCGCCGAAATTTCCGATCACTGAAGGCACCAGCCTTACGCCGTTCCTCAAGCGTGCGCTGCAATGCGATTTCGACTGCTACATCACCGAGCAGGTGATTCCGATGTGGCGCGCGCGCACCGACGGCGGCAGCCTGCTGCAACTGATCGATCAGGTCAGCCTGTATGCGCTCAAGGATTACCTGCACGACAGCCCGAAAATCGCCGTCATGCACAACGCCGACGACGTCATCCTCGGCCCTGGCGACCTGGGCTTCCTGCGTAAAACCTTCGGTGATCGCCTGACCGTTTACCCACTGGGCGGCCACTGCGGCAACCTTAACTACCGCGTCAACAGCGACGCCATGCTGGAGTTCTTCCGTGGCTAAATATCTCCTGCTGATTGCAGCGTTCCTCTGTGCAGGCGTGGCCCAGGCCGACAACAGTAAAGCCGACGCACCGGTGGTGGTCGACAGCGACGGCTTCAAGGAACCGCTGACCAAACTCAAGTTCAACCCGGGCCTGGACCAGCGCGAATTCGAGCGCTCGACGCTCAACGCGCTGAATGTCTATGACCCGCTGGAATCGTGGAACCGCCGGGTCTACCACTTCAACTACCGCTTCGACCAGTGGGTGTTCCTGCCGGTGGTCGACGGTTACCGCTACATCACGCCAAGCTTTGTGCGTACCGGGGTGAGCAACTTCTTCAACAACATTGGCGACGTGCCGAACCTGGTCAACAGCCTGTTGCAGTTCAAGGGCCAGCGCTCGATGGAAACCACTGCGCGCCTGCTGCTCAACACCACCATCGGCATCGCCGGCCTGTGGGACCCGGCCACCGCCATGGGCCTGCCACGCCAGAACGAAGACTTCGGTCAGACGTTGGGCTTCTATGGCGTACCCGGCGGCGCCTACTTCGTACTGCCGATCTTCGGCCCGTCGAATATCCGCGACACTGCAGGTCTGGCCGTGGACTACACCGCCGACACCGCGATCAACTTCCTCAATGTCGCCGAAGTCAGCTCGAATCATCCGGAAGTCTGGGCCTTGCGTGCGATCGACAAGCGCTATCAGACCAGCTTCCGCTACGGCCAGATGAACTCGCCGTTCGAGTACGAGAAAGTGCGTTACGTCTACACCGAAGCGCGCAAGTTGCAGATTGCCGAGTAATCTCGGCGGGTACAAAAAGGGCCATTCGATGCAAGTCGAATGGCCCTTTTTTGTGGCTCAACACAAATCAGAATGTGGGTTTCATGTTCAGCCTTTGATTGCGTGCCAGAGCTTGCCCACGGCAGTCACCACGGCCAACACCACAGCCCCGGCAATAATCCCCGCAACACCATTGAGCAACATCGGCACGGCGAACCCGGCGCTCCCTGCTGCCGCACCGACACCTTCGATCCAGTGATGCAGCACCGGCACGCCATGGGTCAGGATGCCGCCGCCAACCAGGAACATCGCCGCCGTGCCGACCACCGATAGGGTTTTCATCATGTACGGCGCGGCGCTGAGAATGCCGCCGCCGATCTTTTTCGCCATCTGCCCGGGTTTCTGCGTCAGCCACAGGCCCAGATCGTCGAGTTTGACGATGCCCGCCACCAAACCGTACACGCCTACGGTCATGACAATGGCGATGCCGGACATGACGATCACCTGCTGGGTCAGCGAGGCATCTGCCACGGTGCCGAGGGTGATGGCGATGATTTCTGCCGAGAGAATGAAGTCGGTACGGATCGCGCCTTTGATCTTGTCCTTTTCGTAAGCCACCAGATCGGTGGCCGGGTCGGCGACGGCTTCGGTCAGCTGCGCATGCCCGGCCTCATCTTCCTCTTTGCTGTGCAAAAACTTGTGCGCGAGCTTCTCGAAACCCTCGAAACACAGGTACGCACCACCGACCATCAACAGCGGCGTCACCAGCCATGGCACGAAGGCGCTGATCGCCAGCGCCGACGGCACGAGGATCAGTTTGTTGACGAACGAGCCCTTGGCCACCGCCCAGACCACGGGAATTTCCCGCTCGGCGCGCACGCCCGAAACCTGCTGGGCATTGAGCGCCAGATCGTCACCGAGTACCCCGGCGGTCTTCTTCGCGGCCATTTTGCTCATCAACGCCACGTCATCCAGCACGGTGGCAATGTCGTCGACCAGCACCAGCAAACTGCTTCCTGCCATGAATCCTGTTTCCTTCTGTGTATGAATGTTGCCAAGCATAACGCGACCGCCGGCCACAGGCTGCATTGTTGAGCGCCGCTCAAGGCCGGTGCTACCATGCGCCACCGCCAGAACAGGCAAGGAACCACCGGGTTTATGAGCACAATCCGCGAGCGTAACAAAGAACTGATCCTGCGCGCCGCCAGCGAAGAGTTTGCCGACAAGGGCTTCGCGGCGACCAAAACCAGCGACATCGCCGCCAAGGCGGGATTGCCCAAGCCCAACGTCTACTACTACTTCAAATCCAAGGAAAACCTCTACCGCGAGGTGCTGGAAAGCATCATCGAGCCGATTCTGCAGGCTTCGACGCCGTTCAACCCGGACGGCGCGCCGAGCGAGGTGCTGAGCGGCTACATCCGCTCCAAAATCCGCATCTCCCGCGACCTGCCCTACGCCTCCAAAGTGTTCGCCAGTGAAATCATGCACGGCGCCCCGCACCTGAGCGCCGACCTGGTCGAGCAGCTCAACGCCCAGGCCAAACACAACATCGCCTGCATCCAGAGCTGGATCGACCGCGGCCAGATCGCCCCGATCGACCCCAACCACCTGATGTTCAGCATCTGGGCCGCGACCCAGACCTACGCCGACTTCGACTGGCAGATTTCCGCAGTCACCGGGAAAGACAAGCTCGATGAAGCCGATTATGAAGCGGCGGCGCAGACGATTATCCGGTTGGTGTTGAAGGGGTGTGAGCCGGATTGATACACCGAGGCGCGACTATCGCTGGCAAGCCAGCGATGGCGGCAACTCGGTTTCATTTCTAATCCAAATGGTGTCCCACAACGGATAGTCGGCAATTGTATCTACCAGGCCCGCCCGCAATGGGTTGGCCACAACATAACGCGCCATTTTCTCCAGATTTTCTTCCCTCCTCAGCGCCCGATCATGAAAACCGTACTGCCAGAGCGGCCCGGTTCGACCTGTCGAACGGTTAACCTCCCGCGTACTCAGTGATTTGGTCTCTCGCATCAACTTGCTAAGTGAGCAATTTTCAAGCTCAACGAGCCAATGAAAATGGTCAGGCATGACAACCCATGCCAATGATTTCGCCAACCCCAGGTCATGTGCACGACGAAATTGCGCAACGACCAGTCTGCCCAAAGCGAAATCAGCAAATACCGGCTCGCGATCAAGTGTGTTGGTGGTGAGAAGATAAATTCGATTCGGCTCTGCATAGCGGCCGATACGCAAGCGATGTGAAGCAGGAAAATCAGGCAATCCATTGCCCCTTTCATGATGTGTTCAGATGGAAGGCTAGACCTCAAAGCCAACTACATCGCGGCAGTCTTTTTTCTTGATGTGTCAGCCAGACCGCCATCGCTGGCAAGCCAGCTCTCACAGGGATTTGTGTCGTGCGTTCATAATTGCTCAACGCAAAAACTTGTGGGAGCTGGCTTGCCAGCGATGACTATCGATCAAGCACCAGAGATCAGGAAACCACCCCACCATCCGCCCGCAAATCCAGCGCCTCCACCGCTCTTATCGCCACCTGCTCATCGACATCCGACAAATCCCCACTGATCCCGATCGCGCCCAGCACTTCACCTGCCTGGTTGCGAATCAGCACGCCCCCCGGTGCCGGCACAACGCTGCCCTGCCCCATGCTGTTCAACGAAGAAAAAAACGCCGGGCGTTGTTGGGCGTCCTGGGCGAGCAGGCGGGAGCCTTTACCCAGGGCGATGGCGCCCCAGGCTTTGCCAATGGCGATGTCGGGGCGCAGCAGGCTGGCGCCGTCTTCACGTTGCAGGGTGATCAGGTGGCCGCCGGTATCGAGTACCGCGATGGTCAGCGGTGCGGCGTTGATGCCGCGTCCTGCGTTGATGGCTTCGCTGACCAGGTTGACTGCGACTTTCAAGGTTAAAGCGCTCATGGTGCCGTCCTCATTTTGTTATAGGGAAAGTCGTGGGACTGCGCGTTTCTGCCGCATCCCGATGCAGCAAATAGAACACAATGAGTTATTTTTTTGTATACAATAATTATCGAAAAGCGCCACATGCGACGAAAAGCCACAGCACATTGGGCTTCCGACAAATGAAACAGGCGCTTGAGAAAATGGATTGACCTGCGCCGTCCGCCGTGAATACACTCTGCGCAAAGCCACTTGTATACAATTACAAAACGTAAAGAGGCACAAAACCATGAGCAAAATGAGAGCAATCGAAGCCGCCGTTCTGGTGATGCGCCGTGAAGGGGTTGATACCGCTTTTGGCATCCCGGGCGCAGCGATCAACCCGCTGTACTCCGCCTTGCAGAAGGTCGGTGGCATCGATCACGTCCTTGCTCGCCACGTTGAAGGCGCCTCGCACATGGCCGAGGGCTACACCCGCACCAAGGCCGGCAACATCGGCGTGTGCATCGGCACGTCCGGCCCGGCCGGTACCGACATGGTCACCGGGCTCTACAGCGCTTCGGCCGACTCGATTCCAATCCTCTGCATCACCGGCCAGGCACCCCGCGCCCGTATGCACAAGGAAGACTTCCAGGCTGTCGACATCACCAGCATCGTCAAGCCAGTGACCAAGTGGGCGACCACCGTTCTGGAACCGGGCCAGGTGCCTTACGCGTTCCAGAAAGCCTTTTATGAAATGCGCTCCGGTCGCCCAGGCCCGGTGCTGATCGACCTGCCGTTCGACGTGCAGATGGCCGAGATCGAATTCGACATCGACGCTTACCAACCGCTGCCACTGGCCAAACCGACCGCGACCCGCGTGCAGGTCGAGAAGGCTCTGGCCCTGCTGGATCAGGCCGAGCGTCCATTGCTGGTCGCCGGTGGTGGCATCATCAACGCCGACGCCAGTGACCTGCTGGTCGAGTTCGCCGAGCTGACCGGCATCCCGGTCATCCCGACCCTGATGGGCTGGGGCACCATCCCTGACGATCACCCGCTGATGGTCGGCATGGTCGGCCTGCAGACTTCGCACCGTTACGGCAACGCGACGATGCTCAAATCCGACGTGGTGCTGGGCATTGGTAACCGTTGGGCCAACCGTCACACCGGTTCGGTTGACGTGTACACCGAAGGTCGCAAGTTCATTCACGTCGACATCGAAGGCACGCAGATCGGCCGCGTGTTCACCCCGGATCTGGGCATCGTTTCCGACGCCGCTGCTGCGCTGACCGTGTTCATCGAAGTGGCGCGTGAATGGCAAGCCGCCGGCAAGCTGAAGAACCGCAGCGCCTGGCTGCAGGATTGTCAGCAGCGCAAGGCCAGCCTGCATCGCAAGACCCACTTCGACAACGTGCCGGTCAAGCCGCAGCGCGTTTACGAAGAAATGAACCAAGTGTTCGGCAAGGACACCTGCTACGTCAGCACCATTGGGCTGTCGCAGATCGCCGGCGCGCAGTTCCTGCACGTCTACAAGCCGCGTCACTGGATCAACTGTGGCCAGGCCGGCCCGTTGGGCTGGACCATTCCGGCAGCGCTGGGCGTGGTGAAGGCCGATCCGAACCGCAAAGTCGTGGCCCTGTCGGGGGACTATGATTTCCAGTTCATGATCGAAGAACTGGCGGTCGGCGCTCAGTTCAAACTGCCGTACATCCACGTCGTGGTGAACAACTCGTACCTGGGCCTGATCCGTCAGGCCCAGCGCGGGTTCGAAATGGACTACTGCGTGCAGCTGTCCTTCGATAACCTGAATGCGCCGGAACTCAACGGTTACGGGGTTGACCACATCGCAGTCGCCGAAGGCCTCGGCTGCAAGGCACTGCGTGTGTTCGAACCGTCGGAAATCGCCCCTGCCCTGCGCAAGGCCGAACAGATGATCGAAGAGTTCAAGGTGCCGGTGATCGTCGAGATCATCCTGGAGCGTGTGACCAACATCTCCATGGGTACCGAGATCAACGCGGTCAACGAGTTCGAAGACCTGGCACTGGTCGGCAATGACGCGCCGACGGCGATTTCGATGCTCGATTAACTGCTGACTGCTCTCCCTGTGAGAGCGAGCTTGTGTGGTGAGGGGATTTATCCCCGTTAGGGCGCGAAGCGGCCTCAAAACCTGAAACCGCGGCGTATCAGGTACACCGCATACAATGGTTTACGACTGCTTCGCAGCCGAACGGGGATAAATCCCCTCGCCACAGCTCGCTCCCACAGGGGACCTCACAAGATTTACGGGAGACCACCATGCCGCGTTTCGCAGCCAACCTGTCCATGCTGTTCACCGAACAGGATTTCCTTGCCCGTTTCGACGCCGCCGCCAAGGCCGGTTTCACTGGCGTGGAATACCTGTTCCCGTACGACTTCAGCTCGGCTGAAATCAAGGCAAAGCTCGAGGCCAACGGGCTGACCCAAGTGCTGTTCAACCTGCCGGCCGGTGACTGGGCCAAGGGCGAGCGCGGTATTGCCTGCCTGCCGGATCGGGTCGAAGAGTTCCGCGCCGGGGTCGATCTGGCGATCGCTTACGCACAAGTGCTGGGCAACACCCAGGTCAACTGCCTGGCCGGCATCCGCCCGCAAGGCGTCGACGATGCCACCGTGGAAAAGACCTTTGTTGCCAATCTCAAATACGCCGCCGACAAGCTGCAAGCAGTGGGCATCAAACTGGTGATGGAAGCGATCAACACCCGCGACATTCCCGGTTTCTACCTGAACAACACGGCGCAAGCCCTGTCGATTCGCGAACAGGTCGGGAGCGCCAATCTGTTCCTGCAATACGACATCTATCACATGCAAATCATGGAAGGCGATCTGGCCCGCACCCTGCAATCGCACCTGGGCGAGATCAACCATGTGCAGCTCGCGGACAACCCGGGGCGCAACGAGCCGGGCACTGGTGAGATCAACTACCGCTTCCTGTTCGAACACCTTGATCGCATCGGTTATCAGGGTTGGGTTGGTTGCGAGTACAAACCGCTGACCACCACCGAAGCGGGCCTGGGTTGGTTGAAATCACACAACGCAATCTGATTGACCACGCATTGCAAAAATCTGGGGCAGCTGCGCTGCCCAACGGGGATAAATCCCCTCGCCACAAAAGCTCACCAGCCATGGGTTGGGGGCACGACAAAAACAAGAGGATTTTCTCATGGCTAAAATCGGATTCATCGGCACCGGCATCATGGGCCACCCAATGGCGGCGAACCTGCAGAAAGCCGGTCACAGCCTGTTCCTGTCGCAACACCACGACGCGGCCCCGGCCGATCTGGTCGCCGCTGGCGCCGTCGCCCTGGCCAATCCACGTGAAGTGGCGCAGGAAGCCGAATTCATCATCGTCATGGTTCCGGATACCCCGCAGGTCGACGACGTGCTGTTCCGCGCCGACGGGGTTGCCGCCGGTATCGGCAAAGGCAAAGTGGTCATCGACATGAGCTCGATCTCGCCGACCGCGACCAAAGCCTTCGCCGCCAAGATCAACGAGAAAGGCGCGCAGTACCTCGACGCGCCAGTGTCCGGCGGTGAAGTCGGCGCCAAGGCCGCGACCCTGAGCATCATGGTCGGTGGCGACGCCGATGCCTTCGAACGCGCCCTGCCGCTGTTCCAGGCCATGGGCAAGAACATCACACTGGTCGGCGGCAATGGCGACGGCCAGACCGCCAAAGTGGCGAACCAGATCATCGTCGCGCTGAACATCCAGGCCGTAGCCGAAGCCCTGCTGTTCGCCTCGAAAAACGGTGCCGACCCGGCCAAGGTGCGTGAAGCGCTCATGGGCGGTTTCGCTTCTTCGAAGATCCTCGAAGTGCACGGCGAGCGCATGATCAAAGGCACCTTCGACCCGGGCTTCCGCATCAGCCTGCACCAAAAGGACCTAAACCTGGCCCTGCAAGGCGCCAAGGAACTGAACATCAACCTGCCGAACACCGCCAATGCCCAGCAAGTGTTCAGCACCTGCGCAGCCATCGGTGGCAGCAACTGGGACCACTCGGCGCTGATCAAGGGCCTGGAACACATGGCCAATTTCTCGATTCGCGACAACAAATAAGTCACTGCCCCACCGCTTTAACCTGTGGGAGCGAGCTTGCTCGCGAAGAGGGAGTATCAGTCGACATGGATATTGACTGATCCATCGCTTTCGCGAGCAAGCTCGCTCCCACAGGGATCTCTACCGCCCTTTCGAATAACAAGAATTCCGGGAGCCCGCCATGTCGGTCGATCCGCAACAACTGCTGCGCGAGCTGTTTGCCACAGCCATCGACGCGGCCCATCCGAACCAAGTCCTCGAAGCCCACTTGCCCGCCGATCGCAGCGGCCGGGTAATCGTCATCGGTGCCGGCAAAGCCGCTGCCGCCATGGCGCAGGTGGTCGAGCGCTGCTGGGAGGGTGAAGTCACCGGCCTGGTGGTGACCCGCTACGGCCACGGCGCTCCGTGCGAAAAAATCGAAGTGGTCGAAGCCGCACACCCGGTGCCGGATGCGGCCGGTCTGGCTGTGGCCAAACGCGTGCTGGAGCTGGTCAGCAACCTGACTGAAGACGACCGCGTGATCTTCCTGCTGTCCGGTGGCGGCTCTGCCCTGCTCGCCTTGCCGGCCGAAGGCATCACCCTCGCCGACAAACAGTCGATCAACAAAGCCCTGCTCAAGTCCGGCGCGACCATCGGCGAGATGAACTGCGTGCGCAAGCATCTCTCGGCGATCAAGGGTGGGCGTCTGGGCAAGGCCTGCTGGCCAGCGACTGTCTATACCTACGCAATTTCCGATGTACCGGGCGATCTCGCCACCGTCATCGCGTCTGGGCCGACCGTGGCCGACCCGAGCACCAGCGCCGAAGCTCTGGCGATCATCAAGCGCTACGGCATCGACATTCCGGCCTCCGTGCGCACCTGGCTGCAAAGCCCCGAATCGGAAACCGTCAAACCCGGTGACCCGAGTCTGGCGCGCAGCCACTTCCAATTGATCGCCCGTCCTCAGCAATCGCTGGACGCGGCTGCGGTGAAATGCCGCCAAGCCGGTTTCAGCACCTTGATTCTCGGCGACCTCGAAGGCGAATCCCGTGAAGTGGCGAAAGTCCACGCCGGCATCGCCCGACAGATCATCAATCACGGCCAGCCATTGGCGGCGCCGTGCGTGATTCTCTCCGGCGGTGAAACCACGGTCACCGTGCGCGGCAATGGCCGTGGTGGGCGTAACGCTGAATTCCTCCTCAGCCTGACCGATAGCCTCAAGGGCCAGCCCGGCGTCTACGCGCTGGCCGGCGACACCGATGGCATCGACGGCTCGGAAGACAATGCCGGCGCAATCATGACCCCGGACAGCTACGCCCGCGCCGCCGCACTGGGTCTGAGCGCCAGCGACGAGCTGGATAACAACAACGGCTACGGCTACTTCCAGGCGCTCGATGCACTGATCGTCACCGAGCCGACCCGCACCAACGTCAACGACTTCCGCGCCATTCTGATCCTTGAGAACTGCAAATCATGACGCCTGATAAAAAGGTCAAAATCCTCGCCACCCTCGGCCCTGCGGTCGACGGTATCGACGACATCCGCGAGCTGGTCGAGGCCGGGGTCAACATCTTCCGGCTGAACTTCAGCCACGGCGATCACGCCGACCACGCCAAGCGATATCAGTGGATCCGCGAAGTCGAACGCCAGCTCAACTACCCGCTGGGCATTCTGATGGATCTGCAGGGGCCGAAACTGCGCGTTGGCAAGTTCGCTGACGGCAAGGTGCAATTGCATCGCGGTCAGGCGTTCCGCCTCGATCTCGATGTGACAGCGGGCGATGAGCGCCGGGTCAACCTGCCGCATCCGGAGATCATTGCCGCGCTGGAAGCCGGCATGGACCTGCTGCTCGACGACGGCAAGCTGCGCCTGCGCGTGGTCACCAAGTACGCCGATGCGATCGACACCACCGTGCTCAACGGCGGCGAACTGTCCGATCGCAAAGGCGTGAATGTGCCGCAAGCGGTACTCGACTTGAGCCCGTTGACGGCCAAGGATCGCCGCGACCTAAGCTTCGGTCTGGAGCTGGGCGTGGACTGGGTCGCGCTGTCGTTCGTGCAGCGTCCGCAGGACATCATCGAGGCCCGCGCATTGATCGGCGACAAAGCCTTCTTGATGGCGAAAATCGAGAAGCCTTCGGCCGTCGAGCAATTGCGTGAGATTGCTGAGTTGAGCGACGCGATCATGGTCGCTCGCGGTGACCTTGGTGTTGAAGTGCCGGCGGAAAGCGTGCCGCAGATTCAGAAAAACATCATCACCACTTGCCGTGCGCTGGGCAAACCGGTGGTGGTGGCGACGCAGATGCTCGAGTCGATGCGTTTCTCCCCTGCCCCGACCCGCGCCGAAGTCACCGACGTCGCCAACGCCGTGGCCGAAGGCGCCGATGCGGTGATGCTCTCGGCGGAAACCGCCTCCGGCGAATACCCGCTGGAAGCTGTGCAGATGATGAGCAAAATCATTCGCCAGGTGGAGAACGGCCCGGACTATCAGACCCAGCTCGACGTCAGCCGGCCGAAAGCCGAGGCGACGGTTTCCGATGCGATCAGCTGCGCGATCCGCCGGATCAGCAACGTGCTGCCGGTGGCGGTGCTGGTCAATTACAGCGAGTCCGGCGCCTCGACGTTGCGCGCATCGCGGGAACGGCCGAAAGCACCGATCCTCAATCTGACGCCGAACTTGCAAACCGCGCGGCGTTTGAGCGTGGCGTGGGGCATTCATTCGGTGGTCAACGATCGCCTGCGGCAGGTCGATGAAGTCTGCTCGACCGCACTGGAGATTGCTCAGGCGCAAGGCATGGCCGAGCGTGGCGACACGCTGCTGATCACCGCTGGCGTGCCGTTCGGGCAGCCGGGGTCGACCAATTCGCTGCGCATTGAGACGTTGATTTAACCCACCCTAAAAGTGGGTGCATAACCTTGTGGCGAGGGGATTTATCCCCGTTGGGCTGCGAAGCGGCCCCCCATCGGAGAATGCGGTTTCTCTGTGGAAACCGTCACACCCTCAAAAGCGACGACTGCTGCGCAGCCGAACGGGGATAAATCCCCTCGCCACAGGGACTTGCAAGACCTTTTGATGTTCCAACTGCCCAGATTTTCTCAACATGCCTGCCGATCACTTCAACACCCACTGCCCCGACTGGGCCGAGGCCTTGCTCAACGGTTTCAGTCAGATTTTCTTCCAGCGCCATCCGCTGTGCGGCCTGCTGTGTCTGTTGGCGATCCTGCTGACGGCGCCGGTGCTGTTCGCCGGGGCGCTGCTCGGTGGCGTCGCCGGTCTGCTCACCGCGCAGCGACGCAACTACGCCAAGGCCGATCGCCAGGCCGGGTTGTTCAGCTACAACGGCGTGCTGCTCGGCCTGCTGCTGAGCCTGTATTTTCCTTGGTCGCCACTGCTGCCGCCGTTGATTCTTGCAGCGGGCGGCTTGAGCGCGATGCTCACGCAGCAATGGCTCAAACACGTGTACCGCAGCCGCGCCATACCGGCGTATACCTCGCCGTTCGTGGCGCTCAGCTGGGTGCTGCTGCTGTTCGCCGAACCGTCCGCGCCGGTGGCATCGGTCGACCTGAACACGACAAATCTGCTGGCCGCTGAACTGCGCGGATTCGGCCAGGTGATGTTCCTCGACCATCCATTGGCCGGAGCGTTGATCGCCAGCGGTTTGCTGCTCGCCGATCGCCGCGCGTTCTGCTGGGCGCTGCTGGCGTCGGTGATCGGCCTGGGCTCGAGTCTGCTGCACCACGAAACGTCCGCCGCGCTGCTCGGGCTCGGTGGCTACAACGCCGTACTCGCCGCCCTCGCCTTCAGCGCTCAGCGACAAAATCCGTGGCTGCCGCTGCTCGCCATTGTCCTGGCGCTGCTGGTGACACCGCTGTTTGCTGCCCTTGGATTGGCGACGCTCACCGCACCGTTCATCCTCGCCTGCTGGCTGATCCGCGTCGGCATTCAGATGCTTGGCAAAGCGTCGCTGGCGCATGAGCCTTGCGCTCACGAGGAGAATCACCCTAGGCTGCGCTGATCTTCGATTCAGGCGTTATCCATGGACAGCAGCAACAATTGGCGCGAACGGCTTTACGTCATGATTTTCCAGAGCGACACCCCGGCCGGGCGTCGCTTCGACGGCATCCTGCTGTTGATCATCCTCGCCAGTCTGGTGATCGTGATGCTCGACAGTATCGACAGCATTCACCGTAATTACGCCGACGTTCTGGCCTATATCGAGTGGGGCTTCACGGCGATCTTCCTCGGCGAATACATCCTGCGTCTGTACTGCTCGCCCAAGCCGTTGCGCTATGCCTTCAGCTTCTACGGGCTGGTGGATCTGCTGGCGATCGTGCCGGGCATCCTCGCGCTGTATTACAGCGATGCGCAGTATCTGCTGATCATCCGCATCATTCGGATGCTGCGGATTTTCCGCGTGCTCAAGCTCAGCCCGTATCTCAAACAAGCCAACTATCTGATGTCGGCGCTGCGTGGCAGCAAGCAGAAAATCGTCGTGTTTCTGGTCAGCGTGTGCACCCTGGTGACGGTGTTCGGCACGCTGATGTACGTGATCGAAGGCCCGGAGCATGGCTTCACCAGTATTCCCAAGGGCATTTATTGGGCAATCGTGACCTTGACCACTGTCGGCTTCGGCGACATCGTGCCGAAGACGCCGCTGGGCCAGGTGATTTCCTCGCTGGTGATGATCACCGGTTACTCGATCATCGCCGTGCCCACGGGGATCTTTACCGCAGAGCTGGCCAACGCCATGCGCGGCGAACAGCTGCAACATGACTGCCCGGGCTGCCAGAAAAAGAACCATGAACAGAGCGCAGCGTTCTGTTCGCGCTGCGGCAGTCAGCTGTTCAAGAAAGTGGAATAAGCACAGAGCTTTTTAATCTTTAAGCGACTATGCGAGGCCCGCTATAGTCGCTGGCAAATGGCCTCATTTGATACAACACCCCCACAGAACAAGGAATGCGCAGTGAAAAAACTCTTTGGCGCCTCACTTCTCGCCGCCGGCCTGGCCTTGGCCAACATCGCTCAGGCGGCACCGACGCTGCTTAACGTTTCCTACGACGTGATGCGCGATTTCTACAAGGACTACAACACTGCGTTCCAGAAGCACTGGCAGGCCGAGCACAAGGAAAACATCACCGTGCAGATGTCCTTCGGCGGCTCGAGCAAGCAGGCGCGCTCGGTAATCGACGGCCTGCCGGCTGACGTTATTACCATGAACATGGCCACCGACATCAACGCCCTTGCCGACAACGGCAAACTGGTCCCCGACAATTGGGTCACGCGCCTGCCGAACAACAGCGCGCCGTTTACCTCGGCGACGGTGTTCATCGTCCGCAAGGGCAACCCGAAAGCGCTGAAAGACTGGCCGGACTTGCTCAAGGACGGCGTACAGGTGATTGTGCCGAACCCGAAAACCTCGGGTAACGGCCGCTACACCTACCTGTCAGCCTGGGGCTATGTGCTAAAAAACGGTGGTGACGAGAACAAGGCCAAGGACTTCGTCGGCAAGCTGTTCAAGCAGGCGCCGGTACTCGACACCGGTGGCCGCGCCGCTACCACCACGTTCATGACCAACCAGATCGGCGACGTGCTGGTGACCTTTGAAAACGAAGCGGAAATGATCGCTCGCGAGTTCGGCCGCGATCAGTTCGAAGTGATTTATCCAAGCGTCTCCGCCGAAGCCGAGCCACCGGTTTCGGTGGTCGACAAAGTCGTCGACAAAAAAGGCTCGCGCGCTGCGGCTGACGAGTATCTGAAGTACCTGTGGTCGCCGGAAGGCCAGGAAATTGCGGCGGCCAACTACCTGCGCCCGCGTGACCCGACGGTGCTGGCGAAGTACACCGACCGTTTCCCGAAAGTCGACTTCCTTTCGGTGGAGAAGACGTTTGGTGACTGGCGCACGGTGCAGAAGACTCACTTTAATGATGGTGGGGTGTTCGATCAGATTTATAGCGGGCAGTAAGGCTTGACCTGAAAAATCAAAAGGCGACCCACCGGGTCGCCTTTTTGTTGCGCGGCAATACCGGTCATTACACTGCGTAATAACAGTTATCATCCGAAAACGTCTTCTGCCAGTCCACATTGTCCATTAGCCTCAGCCCTTTCCTGTGCCCGACCCGAGATTCCCTATGACCACCACTCCTCACGCAATGACCCGAGGCATGGTCTTGCTGTTCGCGTTCTGCTGCGGCGCCATCGTTGCCAACATCTACTACGCACAACCGATCATCGGTCTCATCGCGCCGGACATCGGCCTCTCCGACACCATGGCCAGTTTCATCGTTTCGCTGACGCAGATCGGCTATGCGTTGGGCCTGTTCTTTCTGGTGCCGCTGGGGGATCTGCTGGAAAACCGGCGGCTGATGATCATCACCACGCTGGTCGCGATTGCCAGTCTCCTGGGCGCAGCGTTTACCGAGCAACCCAACGTGTTTTTGCTGATCTCGTTGCTGGTCGGCTTCAGCTCGGTGTCGGTGCAGATCCTGATTCCGCTGGCCGCGCATCTGGCGCCGGAAGAGTCCCGTGGTCGGGTGGTGGGCGGGATCATGGGCGGTTTGCTGCTGGGTATTCTGTTGGCGCGACCGGTGTCGAGCGTAGTCGCTGATCACCTCGGCTGGCGCGCCATGTTCATGATCGCCGCAGCGTTGATGGCAGCGATCAGCGTAGTGCTGGCGCTGACCGTGCCCAAGCGCCAGCCAGATCACAGCGCTACTTATGGCCAGTTGATCGGTTCGCTATGGACACTGCTGCGCCAGCAACCGGTGCTGCGTCAGCGGGCGTTTTACCAGGGCTGCATGTTCGCCACGTTCAGCCTGTTCTGGACCGCCGTGCCACTGGAACTGGCACGTAACCATGGCCTGTCGCAAAGCGAAATCGCAATCTTCGCTCTGGTGGGCGCCATCGGTGCCATCGCCGCGCCAATCAGCGGCCGCCTCGCCGATGCCGGTCACACACGCATCGCCTCGCTGCTGGCCATGCTGTTTGCCAGCCTGAGCTTCCTGCCCGCCTTCATCCACCCGGCCTACAGCGTTATCGGCCTGGCCGTGACCGGCGTGGTGCTGGACTTCTGCGTACAGATGAACATGGTCCTGGGCCAACGCGCGGTGTATTCGCTGGACGCGAAAAGTCGTGGTCGTTTGAACGCGCTGTACATGACCAGCATCTTCATCGGCGGAGCCTTCGGCTCCTCGGTGGCCAGCGCGGTGTACGAGCATGGCGGCTGGTTGTGGATCGTGATTGTCGGCAGCATCTTTCCGTTGTTGGCGTTGGTGCGGTTTTTGAGTGTTTCACGACGCGCTTCATTGGCCACGGCTTAAGGGCGTCAAAAGCTTCGCGAGCAGGCTCGCTCCCGCAATTGGACGTACCTTCAATACCGAACCAGTTTCTCCATCGCCGCATCCGCCAGAAACGAGGAGCGGCTTTTGACGTTGTGCTCGCGTACATAGCGATCAATACGCTGAATGACATAGCCGGGCAGCGTAACGTTGATCTTTTCGGTCTTGCCCAGGTACGGCGAGATATCCAGCTCCAGCATGCCCCAGCCCATCTCGGCAAAATCCGGATGATTGCGATGCGCCGCTGCCGAGGTCGGCATCGGAATCGCCTGACCGGCCGCCGCGATTTCCTGCAGCATAAGGTGAGCCACTTCCACGGCCGCGTTGTAGGCCTCCTCAAAGCTGTCCCCGGCAGTGACTGCGCCGGGAATATCGGGGATCTGAATGCCGATGGCAGTGTTCTCGTCACCCCACTCGATGCAGATGGGATATTGCATTACGGATCTCCTTCATGACGGGTTGGCGGGCTGAATAACCCCGCGCGCCGCCGAATGCTTTTGACTGTCCCCAGCGGTAAATCCTTTTTCGGATGCGGGACGGCAATCGTGTTCGGGTTGTAACGATGAGTGAAGATGTGATGACTGCCCGCAACCCGATCCAGCGTCCAGCCCGCCTCCTCCAGCTCCTTCATCAATAGCCTGCTCTGCACCAACCGCCTCCTTGGCTTGGCCCATTAAAAGTAACTCTAGAGTTATCTTTACTCAAGCACAGAATGGGACGGGGTGATGGTTGGTAGTTTTACAAGGTGTGATTCAAACGGCAAAAAAAACGGCGATCCCAAGATCGCCGTTTCTCATCACTGCCCGAACTTCTTCCCCAACCCCGGCGGGACGCCGTGGATGTTGGTGTCTTCCCACGGGCCGTTGGGGCTGACCGAGCGGCTCCAGCCGTTGTTCCAGCGGTAGTAGGTGCGCTGGCGGTAGAAGGTGTTGGTCTGGTCGTCGAGGACGTAGACGCCGAGTTTCTGGTCCCAGTGGCTGTTGCCGCCCGGTGGCGGGGCGAAGCTGGCCGAGGTGCGTGGCACGGGCTTGGCAGGTTTGGCCGGGATGCTTTTGCCGGGGGTCGGCGAGGTCGACGGGGTTGGGCTTGGCTGAGACGGCGGGATCGGTGGCAGGCTGGTGGTCGGTTCCGGGCGTTGTACCGCACATGCACTCAAGCCCAGGGCCAGTGTGAGGACTGTAATTCGGGCGATGGTGTGCATGGCGGTGCTTTCCTGTTGGATCCGGTTATTTGTCCGGGCTGTCGATAGTCAGTTTTTGTGGCGCGGTGGTGCTGCTGGCCAGTGGGCCGCTACGACCGATCCACTCACCGGCGGCCGGTTGACCGGCCCGTGAGATGCGCGCAACCAGTTGGACTTCAGGGAAGTTGGACAGTTTCAACTGCGGCATCATCGCGTCGGCGTCGCCCAGTTCGACGGTCACCGGCAGGTCGGCGACGGTCAGGCGTTTGGCCGCCAGCGGCGCCGGTGGGCCTGAAGTGGCGCGGGCGAAGATGAACACGCTGTCGCCCGGCTGCACCTTGCCTTTGAGTTCGCTGGCCAGATCTACGCTGACTGTCAGCAACGCAGCTTTCGGCGCCGCTGCCTGGGCAACTTTGCCGCCGCTGGCTTTCAGGCGTTCGGCGGCACGCTCGATGCCGCCTTGCAGCGCAACGCGAGAGTTGTCATCCGGCGGCAGTTCCGCGAGCAGGCGATTCCAGTAGTCGATGGCCTCCTGATAACGCTCGCCTTCGAACGCGGCGATGCCGAGCAGACCGAGGCTGGTGACTTCTTTCGGATCAGCCTTCAGCGCTTCGTCGGTCAGTTTCTGAATCTTCTCCGACCACTTTTTACCGTCAGCAAAATACTGCGCCTGCGCCCACTGGCCGAGCAGCTCCGGCTGGCGACCAGCGAGGTTGGCGGCGCGTTCGAACATCTTAGCCGCGTCTGCCGGGCGGTCCTGAGCCATGTAGGTACGGCCGAGGAAATACAGACCTTCAGCGGAATCCGGCTGTGCGGCGACCGCACGTTCCAGACGCTGGGTCATCTCATCCATCGACTGCGGTGCCTGAGCGAATTCGCGGGTCAGTTCGACCTTGTCGGCGGCGCCGAAATGCAGGTACAGACCGAGACCCAGCACCGGTACCAGCACGGCGGCCAGCAGCGGCAACGGTTTACCCAGACGCGAGACACGCGGCGCGGCGGCGCCTTCGGTATCGGCGAGCAGTTCACGCGCAGCTTCCGCGCGACCGCTGTCCAGTTGCGCGGCGTCGAGCACGCCCTCGGCTTGCTGCGCTTGCAGCTCGGCCACCCGTTCCTGGTACAGCGCGACGTTCAACGCGGTGCGATCTTCTTCCCGCTGGGCGCGGCGTTCGCGCAGTACCGGGATCAGCAGAAAACTCAGGGCGACCAGAAGCAACAGCCCTGCGGCGAGCCAGAAATCAATCATTCTTGGTTTTTATCCAACAGTTGGTCGAGGCGCTGACGTTCTTCGGCAGACAGCGATGACGGCGTTTCGGCGCGTTGCCCGCGACGCCTGCGCACGATCAGCGCAATCACCACGAAACCACCGAGCAGCAATCCAGCCGGGCCGAACCACAGCAGTGCGGTCTTGGCATTGAGCGCCGGTTTGTAGCGGACGAAATCACCGTAGCGATCGACCATGAAGTCGATGATCTGCTGATTGTCCTTGCCCTCGCCGAGCATGCGGAAAATCTCCTTGCGCAGGTCGGCGGCGATCGGCGCGTTGGAGTCGGCGATGTCCTGGTTCTGGCATTTGGGGCAGCGCAGTTCCTTGGTCAGTTCGCGGAAACGCTCGCGGTCGCCCTCGTTGGCAAATTCGTAGGTGTCGATGGCCGCGTGGGCGACACCGGCCAGGCTCAAGCCCAACACCACTGCTGCGAGAAAACGCTTCATGGCTTGGCCTCATCGACCAGCGCCTGATACTTGGCCGCGAGTTTTTCGCGCCAGACCTGCTCGTCGATCACCCCGACGAACTTGTCGCGGATGATGCCTTTGGCGTCAATGAAGAAGGTTTCCGGCGCGCCGTAGACACCAAGATTCAAGCCCAGCGAACCCTCGTCGTCACGAATATCCAGCGCATACGGATTGTGAAACTCGGCCAGCCACTTCAAGGCATCGGCGTTGGTGTCCTTGTAGTTGATGCCATAGATCACCACGCCGCGCTCGGCGAGCTTGTTCAGCACCGGATGCTCGACCCGGCAGGAGATGCACCAGGTGCCCCAGACATTGACCAGCGCCGGTTTGCCGAGAATGTCTGCCTTGGTCAGCGTCTTGTCACCCTGCACACTCGGCAAGGAAAACTCCGGGAACGGCTTGTCGATCATCGCCGACGGCAGCTCCGCCGGATCCAGATACAGCCCTCGATAAAGAAACACCGCCACCAGCAGAAATATCGCCAGCGGCAACAACATCAACCAACGCCTCATGCCGCCGCTCCCGTCATGCCCAGCGCTTCGCGCACTTTGCTTTTCACCTTGACCCGATAACGCCGATCCAGCGCCGCCAGCAAACCACCCAATCCGGTGAGCAAGCCGCCGAACCAGATCCAGCGCACAAACGGTTTGACGTGTACGCGCACGGCCCAGGCGCCGTTATCCAGCGGCTCGCCGAGGGCGACGTAGAGATCGCGGGTGAAACCGGCATCGATGCCGGCTTCAGTCATCACCGAGTTCTGCACGGTGTACAGACGTTTTTCCGGGTGCAGCACGCTGATTTCCTTGCCGTCACGAATGACGCGGATGGTGCCTTTGTCCGAGGTAAAGTTCGGTCCCTCGAAATGCTTGGCGCCTTCGAAGACGAACTGATAACCGGCCAGATCCATCGACTCGCCCGGTGCCAGACGCAGGTCGCGTTCGGCACTGTTCTGGCTCGACAACACCACGCCCAGCGCGCACACGGCGATGCCGAGGTGGGCGATCTGCATGCCCCAATAACTGCGGGTCAGCGTCGGCAAACCTTTGATCAGGCCTTTGTGCCGGGTCTTGTCGAACAGATCGCGCATGCCAGCGAGCAACACCCATGCCGCCAGCAGGAACGTCGCGATCACCGCCCAGTTGAAATCGCCGTAAGCCACGCCGGCCACCACGGCCAATGCGACGCTGCCAAGCAGCACCGGAGTGAGCATGCTCGCCAGCCATTTCACTGGCGTGTCCTTCCAGCGCACGATCACGCCGACCGCCATGACCAGCATCAGCAACGCCATCAATGGAATGAACAACGCATTGAAGTATGGCGGGCCGACCGACAGTTTGGCGCCGCTGATGGCATCAAGAATCAGCGGATACAAGGTGCCAAGCAGGATCATCGATGCAGCGACGACCAGCACCAGGTTGTTGCCCAGCAGCAAGGTTTCACGCGACCACAGATTGAAACCGACCTGACTTTTCACCACCGGCGCGCGCAATGCGAACAGCGTCAGCGAACCGCCCACCACAAACAGCAGGAAAATCAGAATGAACACGCCGCGCTCGGGGTCCGAGGCAAACGCGTGCACCGACGTCAGCACGCCCGAGCGTACGAGGAAGGTGCCGAGCAGGCTCAACGAGAACGCGGCGATCGCCAGCAACACCGTCCAGCTCTTGAACACGCCACGTTTCTCGGTGACCGCCAGCGAGTGAATCAGCGCGGTGCCGACCAGCCACGGCATGAACGAGGCGTTTTCCACCGGGTCCCAGAACCACCAGCCGCCCCAGCCGAGTTCGTAATACGCCCACCACGAACCGAGGGTGATGCCGATGCCGAGAAACGCCCAGGCGACGATGGTCCACGGCCGCGACCAGCGCGCCCATGCCGCATCGAGACGACCACCGAGCAGCGCGGCGATGGCAAATGCGAACGCCACAGAAAAACCGACGTAACCCATGTACAGCATCGGTGGATGCACGATCAGGCCGATGTCCTGCAGCAACGGGTTGAGGTCGCGACCATCAGCGGGAATCTGCGGCAGGATCCGCGAGAACGGGTTCGAGGTAAGAATCAGGAACAGCAGGAAACCGGTGCTGATCATGCCCATCACTGCCAGGACGCGGGCGAGCATGACTTGCGGCAACTGTCGCGAAAACACCGACACAGCGAAGGTCCAGCCGCCGAGGATCAACGCCCACAGCAGCAGCGAGCCTTCGTGAGCGCCCCATACCGCGCTGAATTTGTAGTACCACGGCAGCGCGCTGTTGGAGTTCATCGCCACGTAGCCGACCGAGAAATCATCAGTCATGAACGCGTAGGTCAGGCAGCCAAAAGCAAACAGCAGAAAGGCAAACTGGCCCCACGCCGCCGGCTGCGCCAGGCTCATCCACAAGCGGTCGCCGCGCCATGCGCCGAGCATCGGCACCACCGCTTGAACCAGTGCAAAACACAGCGCAAGGATCATCGCCAGATGGCCCAGCTCAGGAATAAACAGTGCGGCAGCCATCGATCAACCCTCCTTCACAGGCGTCGGCGCGGATTGACCGCTGTCTTTCAGCGCTTTGGTCACTTCCGGCGGCATGTACTTCTCGTCGTGCTTGGCCAGCACTTCATCAGCGACCACCACGCCATCGGCATTGAGCTTGCCGAGGGCGACGATGCCCTGCCCTTCGCGGAACAGATCCGGGAGGATGCCGCGATAGGCGATGGTCACGGATTTGTTGAAATCGGTGACGACGAATTTGACGTCCAGCGAGTCCTTGGAGCGCTGCAGCGAACCGGCCTCGACCATGCCGCCGGCGCGGATGCGTGTGTCCTGCGGCGCTTCGCCGTTGGCGATCTGCGTCGGCGTGTAAAACAGATTGATGTTTTCCTGCAACGCGCTCAGGGCCAGGCCAACAGCAGCGCCCACTCCGACCAGAATCGCCAGAATGATGATCAGACGTTTTTTGCGCAGCGCATTCACTGGCCGTTCTCCCGGCGCAGACGACGCGCCTCTTGTTGCAGATAACGCTTGCGCGCCGCAATCGGCGCCGCTACGTTGAGGGCCAGCACCGCCAGGCAGATGCCATAGGCCGACCAGACATACAGGCCGTGATGGCCCATGGCGAGAAAATCGCCGAATGAAGCAAAACTCATCGCGCCGCCTCCAGATTCTGCTGCACTTCGGCTTTCACCCAACTGGCGCGGGCTTCACGCTTGAGCACTTCAAGGCGCATGCGCAGCAACAGCACAGCGCCGAAAAAGCAGTAGAAACCCAGCACTGTCAGCAGCAGCGGCAGCCACATCTCCGCCGGCATTGCCGGTTTTTCCGTAAGTGTGAACGTCGCGCCCTGGTGCAGGGTGTTCCACCACTCCACCGAGTATTTGATGATCGGAATGTTGATCACGCCAACGATCGCCAGCACCGCGCAGGCCTTGGCGGCGCTGTCGCGGTTGCTGATGGCGTTGCCCAGCGCAATCACGCCGAAATACAGAAACAGCAGAATCAGCATTGACGTCAGGCGCGCGTCCCACACCCACCACGAGCCCCAGGTCGGTTTGCCCCAGATGGCCCCGGTGACCAGCGCCACGGCGGTCATCCACGCACCGATCGGTGCGGCGCATTGCAGAGCCACGTCGGCGAGTTTCATCTTCCACACCAGCCCGACCACGCCGCACACCGCGAGCATCACGTAGATCGATTGAGCGAGCATCGCCGCAGGTACGTGGATATAAATGATGCGAAAACTGTTGCCTTGCTGGTAATCCGGCGGCGCGAACGCCAGGCCCCAGACCACACCAATGCCGATCAGCAGCAACGCTGCGACGCTCAACCACGGCAGGAACTTGCCGCTGATGCCATAGAACCACTTGGGCGAGCCGAGCTTGTGAAACCAGGTCCAGTTCATACTGTTTCCATCACGGTTGCCGCTCATCATCGCGAGCTGGCAGAGGGTCATGCCTTTCTTCTGATAGAAGTGGTCAATTTTTGACCAGGCCTCATTATTATTCGCCGACGCTGATCTTCAGGCCAGCGGCTATTGCAAAGGGTGTCAGGGTGATCGCCAGTGCTGTGAGGCTGGCCATCCACAACAGGTATCCGGTCGCCGGCATGCCCTGCAACGCCGCTTGCAACGCGCCACTGCCAAGGATCAACACCGGGATGTACAACGGCAGAATCAGCAGCGCCAGCAACAGGCCGCCGCGCTTCAGACCGACCGTCAGCGCCGCGCCGACTGCACCGAGCAGGCTCAACACTGGCGTGCCGAGCAGCAACGACAGCAGCAGCACCGGCAGACACGCAGCCGGCAAACCGAGCATCAACGCCAGCAACGGCGACAGCAACACCAGTGCCAGACCGGAGAACAGCCAGTGTGCCAGCACCTTGGCCAGGACCAGAAGCGGCAGCGGATGCGACGAAAGGACCCACTGTTCCAGCGAGCCGTCTTCAAAGTCACTGCGAAACAATCCGTCCAGCGACAGCAGGACCGACAACAACGCCGCCACCCAGACTAACCCCGGGGACAGGTTTTGCAAGACTTGAGTTTCCGGGCCGACGGCCAGCGGGAAAAGGGCAATGACGATGGCGAAGAAAATCAGCGGATTGGCCAGCTCCGCCGGGCGGCGAAACAGCAGTCGGGATTCACGGGCAAGTAGCAGGCCGAAGACACTCATGCTGCCCACTTCCCCAGGTCGATATCGCGGTAACCGGCCGGCATGCGGCTCAGCGTGTGGTGCGTGGTCAGCACCACCAGACCGCCGCGTTCGCAGTGGCCGGCCAGATGCTCTTCCAGTTGCGCCACGCCCTGCTTGTCCAGCGCGGTGAAAGGTTCGTCGAGAATCCACAACGGCGGGCTGTCCAGATACAACCGCGCCAGCGCCACACGGCGCTGTTGGCCGGCGGAAAGACTATGGCAGGGAACGTCTTCGAAACCGCGCAATCCTACTGCTGCCAGCGCCTGCCAGATCGCCTCGCGTTCGGCGGGATGATGCAGGGCGCAGAGCCACGACAGGTTTTCTTCGGGCGTGAGCAGATCCTTGATCCCGGCGGCGTGGCCGATCCACAACAGATTGCGCGCCAGTTCGCCGCGTTGCTCGGTCAGTGGTTGACCATTGAGCAGTACCTGGCCATCGGTGGGTTGCATCAAACCGGCGAGCAGACGTAAAAGACTGGTCTTGCCGCTGCCGTTGGGGCCGCTGATCTGCACCATGTCGCCACTGGCCAGGCGCAATTCGAGGTTTTCGAAAAGCAGCCGCAGATCGCGTTCACACGCCAGGGCAATGGTTTGCAGGACAGGACTGGTCAAGGGATCACGGGCCTTATACGGTTCAAGTCGGCTCTGGAACGGCCGTTAAAGAGAGGCAGCATAGATGCTTTGATCGCTCGATCTGACGAGCTGGATCAAACAATTGCCAGGTTTTTTGAACGAAGCGCACGACGCGCGGCATTATACATGCCGTGCCTTACTCTCAAGAGTGCAATTTCCTCAGGTTGTGTCCGCGTATGACAGGCGAAATGAACATCCTCCCGCTCCCTCCGACCGTGCCGGCGAGCGCTCGCCCGCAAATGGGTGAGCTGCTCAAGCTGCTGACGCCGGTCGAGGGTTTGATCGGTGCCGGGCAAAGCGCCAAGGCCGAGGTGTTGTCGCTCAAGCAGGCCGATCAGACCTTTGAATTGCTGTTGAAAGTCACCCTCGACAGCGGCCGTCAGACCACCGTGCAGGCCAGCAGCAATCTACCGTTGGCACAGGGCACCAATCTGGCGATCACTCAGCCGTCGGCCGGCAATCTGGCGATCACCGTACAGCAAGCAATCGCCAGCAGCGTCGCTACCCTGACCCGCATCGATACCGCGCAATTGCCCGCCGGCACCCTGCTGCAAGGCAAAGTCGTGACCTCGCAAGCCCTGCCGCAGACGCCGGGGCAAGCGGCGGTATTTCGCTCGATGGTCACTTTGCTCAATACCGCCTTGAGCGGCAGCACTTTGAGCGTCGACAGCCCGCAACCGCTGCGCATCGGCACCTTGTTGTCGGCGCAGGTGCAGGACGCGCAAACCCTCAAATTCGTGCCGCTGAGCAGCCGTCAGGAGCAACTGGCGGTCAGTCAGCAATTGCTCGGCCAGCAAAGTCGCCAGGGCTCGCTGGATGGCTTGCTGAAAGTGCTGCAAAACCTGCCGCCGGCCAGCGATCAGACCTCGGCCGATCTGCGCGCAGTGGTCGACAAGCTACTCGCGAGCCTGCCGGACGTGCAGCAAATGAGCACAGCCAAAGGCGTGGCGCTGGCCTTGGCGAATAGCGGCGCGTTCCTCGAGGCAAAATTGCTCGGCGGACAAAACCCGAGCCTCGCCCCGGACATGAAGGCAGACCTGCTCAAGCTGATCGCACAACTGACGCCGGGACTGCCGAGCAACACCAATTTCAACGCGATCATCGCCGCCAACACGCTGGCACAAGCCTTGCCGAGTTTCGTCCGGAACGCCCTCGGCACCCTCGGCCAGGTCAGTGCCAAACCGGTGCCGAGCAGCTTCCCGCTACCTGAACGGCTGCTGGCGAATCTTGAAGGCGAAGGCGATCTCGAACAGCTGCTGCGTCTTGCCGCCGCCGCAGTGTCGCGTCTGCAGAGCCATCAATTGTCGAGTCTGGAACAGACCGGCGTCACCGACGATGGCCGCCTGCTCAGCACCTGGCAGCTGGAAATCCCCATGCGCAACCTGCAGGACATCGTGCCGTTGCAGGTCAAATTCCAGCGTGAAGAAGCGCCGGAGCGCGAACCGCAGCCGCACGAACGCCGCGATGAGCGCGAAGCCAAACAGCAACTGTGGCGCGTCGATCTGGCCTTCGATCTGGAACCGCTCGGGCCCATGCAAATTCAGGCGCAACTGATCGCCGGCAGCTTGTCCAGCCAGCTGTGGGCCGAGCGGCCGTACACGGCTGATCTGATTGAAAACAATCTGTTCGCATTACGTCAGCGTTTGCTCGATTCCGGGCTCAACGTCGGCGACCTCGACTGCCACCACGGCACGCCGCCGCAAGGCAACCAAACCCGCCTCGAACACCGCTGGGTCGACGAAACCGCATGAACGATTCCACTGCCCCTCGCCAGGCTATTGCCCTCAAATACGACGGCAACCACGCCCCGACCCTCACCGCCAAGGGCGACGATGAACTGGCCGAAGAAATCCTGCGCATCGCCCGCGATTACGAAGTGCCGATCTACGAAAACGCCGAACTGGTGCGCCTGCTCGCGCGGATGGAACTGGGCGACAGCATCCCCGAAGAGCTCTATCGCACCATCGCCGAGATCATCGCGTTTGCGTGGAATCTGAAGGGCAAATTCCCCGAGGGACAGGACCCGAACGCGCCGATGGTCGAGAAGGACATCACCGCACGCGGGGATGACTATTGAGGTTTCAAAGACGCCTTCGCGAGCAGGCTCGCTCCCACATTCGACCGTGATCAAATGTGGGAGCGAGCCTGCTCGCGAATAGCGCTTTTGATCTTGCTTGCCGCTGAAAGCTTGAAGCTTCTAGCTGCCCTTGTGCAACTTGCGCATCAACTCCGCCTCAGCCTGGGTCAAGCCGCACGACTGAGTCAGTTCATCGACGCTGGCGCCCATGCCTACCAGTTTCGCCGCCTGGGCGAATGACAGGCTAGACGGGTCGCGTTGTTCCAGTGCAACGATCTTGTCCGGCAACGGGCTCACCACCGCGCGCAACTCGTGCAGGGCTTCGCCCATGCGCACGTTGCCGTTCTGGTAGTCGTCGACGCGTTTGGCCAGCTCCTTGATGCGCTGATCACGCAGCGCATCACCCTGGGCCTGCTGTGCAGCGATTACTCGCTGCGCCTTGATGTACGAGACGAACATCGCCAGCGTGCCGGCCCAGAACAGGAACAGAACAATTACCGCAACCTCGAGAATCAAATCAGATGCTCTCCAGTTCCGACCATTCTTCTTCGCTCATCATCTTGTCCAGCTCGACCAGAATCAGCAGCTCGTTGTTCTTGTTGCACACGCCCTGAATGAACTTGGCCGATTCTTCGTTACCGACGTTTGGTGCGGTTTCGATTTCCGACTGACGCAGGTAAACCACTTCGGCAACGCTGTCGACCATGATGCCGACGACTTGCTTGTCGGCTTCGATGATGACGATACGGGTGTTGTCGCTGATCTCGCCGCTGTGCAGGCCGAAGCGCTGACGGGTGTCGATCACGGTGACCACGTTACCGCGCAGGTTGATGATGCCCAGCACGTAGCTCGGTGCACCCGGCACCGGGGCGATCTCGGTGTAGCGCAGCACTTCCTGCACGCGCATCACGTTGATGCCGTAGGTTTCGTTATCCAGTTTGAAGGTCACCCATTGCAGGATCGGATCTTCAGAACCTTTTGCATTCGACGCCTGACTACTCATACCCTGACCCCTCGAAAAAACCGCCCTGGGCGGTGTGTGTTCTGTGTGGTGGCGTTGAAAAATGCCATCGCCTGATTGTTATGTCGGCTGCTATGTCGGTTTATGTAGCGGCTTGTTGCCGCTCAAGTGCTTTGCCCCGCCGCTGGCGATCAACTCGGCCAGCGCGGACACGTCTAGCAATGCACACATGTGCTCGATCACGGTGCCGGCGAGCCATGGCCGCTGACCCCGGTGACTTCTCCATTTGATTTCATTCGGGTCCAGGCGCAACGAGCGGCTGACCTGATGCACCGCCAGCCCCCACTCGTAACCTTGCACCGAAATCACGTACTGCAGGCCCTGCCGGAAGTCATCGCGGTAACGATCCGGCATGACCCAGCGCGCCGTGTCCAAAACTTTCAGATTTCCGGCCTGGCTCGGCAGAATCCCGAGGAACCACTCCGGCTGACCAAACAGCGGTGTCAGCTCGTGGCCGGCCAGCGAATAGATCGAGCCGAGGCACACCAGCGGCACCGCCAGGGTCAGCCCGGCGACATCGAACAGCAAGCATTCGAAGGCTTCGGCAGCCCAGGCCGGACGGCCATCGGGCTCGACCGGTGGCGGCGGGTTGTTCGGCGGCAGGTGCACCTCGACCAGCGGCGGAACCAGCACCTGCGGCTCAGCAATCTGCGGCGCGGGTTCTGGCTCCGGTTCGGGTTCCGGCACGGTCAATAATTGTGTTTGCAGCAGCGGCGCCAAGGTCGACAGCGGCGCGCGCGGTTCATCAATCAGCGCGACTGGTGCTTTGGCCACGGGGGCAACAGCGGGCGCGGCGACCGGGCCGGTAGATTTCTGCGCGTCGCGGGCCTGCTCTTCCAGCACGGCGGCCTGGAACTCGTCCATGGCCTCGGTGCTTTCCACCGCTTCAGGCTGCGCCGGTTCGACGATTGGCGGCAGCGCTTCGACCGGGGCAGGCAAGTCCTCGGGCAGGTCGAGCAGCAGGTCTTCCAGATAGGACTGCAAGGCCCGTTGCGGACGTGACGTGAGTTTCACTGGGCGGTTCATCGGTGATCAGCGTCTGACAGGGAAACCGCGTTGTCTGCTTCGCGAGCAGGCTCGCTCCCACAGGGTTCGGGCAAGCAGATCGAAATCATCTCAGGCCACCTGCGGAACAAGTTGTTGCGCGAGCAGGTGCTTGAGCAGCGCGCGGTAGGCCAGCACGCCACGGCTCTTGCCGTCGAATTGCGAAGGCGTGACGCCCGCTCGGCTGGCGTCGCGCAGACGAGTATCGACCGGGATGTAGCCGTGCCAGATGTCTTCGGGGAATTTGTCACGCAGCACGCGCAAGGTGCCCATCGACGCCTGCGTGCGGCGGTCGAACAGGGTCGGCACGATGCTGAACGGCAACGGCTGTTTGCGCGAACGGTTGATCATCGCCAGGGTGTTGACCATGCGCTCCAGACCTTTGACGGCCAAGTGCTCGGTCTGCACCGGGATCACCAATTGCTGGCTCGCCGCGAGGGCGTTGACCATCAGCACGCCGAGCAACGGCGGGCTGTCGATGATCGCGTAATCGAAGTCCTGCCACAGTTGCGCCAGACTCTTGGCGATCACCAGACCCAAGCCACTCTGCCCCGGCGACTGCCGCTCAAGGGTGGCCAGTGCGGTGCTCGATGGCAGCAGGGAAATGCGTTCATCGCTGGTCGACAACAGCAGCTGCCCCGGCAGGCCTTGCGGCACGCTGCCCTTGTGCAGAAACAGGTCGTAGTTGCTGTGTTCCAGGCTGTCGGGGTCATAGCCGAAATAGCTGGTCATCGAGCCGTGCGGGTCGAGATCGACCACAACCACGCGCTTGCCCGCCTCGGCCAGCAACCCGGCTAGAGCGATGGAGGATGTGGTTTTACCGACACCACCCTTTTGATTGGCGACTGCCCAGACTCTCATTCAGTTCGTTCCTCCCGGCCAGATTGGTTGACCGAGACATGCTTCAGCGTGTTAATGCGGGCGACGGAGAATTGACGGCACTCTCGCGTCCCGGCGTCTTGACCGGGGTCGGTGCAGTTTGTGTGCCAGCGCGCTTCAACGCCGCATCCGGTTGCGCATTGGCGGTTCCGGTGCCCGTCAGGCTGCGGCGCACATCAAGATTGCGCGACACCACCAGCACCACACGACGGTTCTTCGCCCGGCCTTCGACCGTGGCGTTGTTGGCCACTGGCTGGAATTCGCCGTAGCCCACCGACGCCAGTCGCCCAGGATTCACGCCCTGCATGGCGAGCATGCGCACGATGCTCGCCGAGCGCGCCGACGACAGTTCCCAGTTGGTCGGGTACTGCGCGGTGCGGATCGGTTGATCGTCGGTGAAGCCTTCGACGTGGATCGGGTTGTCGAACGGTTTGAGGATCGCCGCGACCTTGTCGATGATGTTGAAGGCAATGTCGCTCGGCATTGCGTCGCCACTGCCAAACAACAGGCTGGAATTGAGTTCGATCTCGACCCACAACTCGTTACCGCGCACGGTCATCTGATTGGAGCTGATCAAGTCACCGAAGGCGGCACTGATGTCATCGGCGATGCTTTTCAGCGGATCGCTGGCCCCGGAAATGCCGGCGTCGACCTGCTCGGCATCCTTGACCAGCGGCTTGGCCGGGGTCACGGTTTTCGGTCGTTCGTCACCGATTGGAATCGGTTTGAGCGAGCGGTCGGAGTCAGTAAACACGCCGATCAGCGCTTCGGAAATGACTTTGTATTTGCCTTCGTTGATCGACGAAATCGAGTACATCACCACGAAAAACGCGAACAGCAAAGTGATGAAATCCGCGTAGGACACGAGCCAGCGCTCGTGATTGACGTGTTCTTCCTGGTGGCGACGACGAGCCATGAGGTTATTCCCTTAGTCCATGAAGCCTTGCAGCTTCAACTCAATGGAACGAGGGTTTTCACCTTCGGCGATCGACAGGATTCCTTCCAGCAACATTTCGCGATAACGCGACTGCCGCAACGCGATGGACTTGAGCTTGGCCGCGACCGGTAAAAGGATCAGGTTGGCACTGGCCACGCCATAGATGGTCGCGACGAACGCCACGGCAATGCCGTTACCCAGTTGCGACGGATCGGCGAGGTTGCCCATCACGTGAATCAGGCCCATCACCGCACCGATGATGCCAATGGTCGGCGCGTAGCCGCCCATGCTTTCAAAGACCTTGGCCGCTTCGATATCGCGGGATTCCTGAGTGTAGAAATCCACTTCGAGAATGCTGCGAATGGCTTCCGGCTCGGCGCCGTCGACCAGCAGTTGCAGGCCCTTGCGCGAATAGCTGTCGGGTTCGGCGTCGGCCACGCCTTCGAGGCCGAGCAGGCCTTCCTTGCGCGCCGTCAGGCTCCAATTGACCACGCGGTCGATGCCACCGGCGAGGTCGACACGCGGCGGAAAGAAGATCCACGCGAGAATCTGCATGGCGCGCTTGAACGCGCTCATCGGCGATTGCAGCAGCGCGGCACCGACCGTGCCGCCCAGCACGATCAGCGCCGCCGGGCCGTTGGCCAGTGCGCCGAGGTGACCGCCTTCAAGGTAGTTGCCGCCGATGATGGCGACGAACGCCATGATGAGGCCGATAAGGCTGAGAACATCCATCAGATACACGCCTCGACGATGTGCTTGCCGATGTCGTCCAGACCGTACACAGCGTCAGCCAGATCAGCTTTGACGATGGCCATCGGCATGCCGTAGATCACGCAGCTTGCTTCGTCCTGCGCCCACACCGAACTGCCGCCCTGCTTGAGCAGACGCGCGCCCTCGCGGCCGTCGGCGCCCATGCCGGTCAGCACGACTGCCAGAACTTTGTCGCCGTAGGATTTCGCCGCCGAACCGAACGTGATGTCCACGCACGGCTTGTAATTCAGACGTTCGTCGCCCGGCAGGATCTTCACCGCGCCACGGCCGTCGATCATCATCTGCTTGCCACCCGGTGCCAGCAGCGCCAGGCCCGGACGCAGGATGTCGCCATCCTCGGCTTCCTTGACGCTGATGCGGCAGAGCTTGTCGAGACGTTCGGCAAACGCTTTGGTGAACGCCGCCGGCATGTGCTGGATCAGCACAATCGGCGCCGGGAAGTTCGCCGGCAATTGCGTCAGTACACGTTGCAGCGCAACCGGGCCGCCAGTCGATGTGCCGATGGCCACCAGTTTGTAGGCTTTGCGTTTCGGTGCTGGCGACGAAGCGCTGGCAGCGGAGGCACGGGCAGGCGCTGGCGCCGGACGTGCCGGGACAGCGCTGCTGTGGCTCGTGTGGCTGCCGTAGCTCGACGCTGCCGGAGCAGGCGTCGGCGCTGGCGCAGCGGCGGGAGCCGGCGCGCTGTAGGCACTGAAACGACGGTTACTGCGCGAGATGCTATGGACTTTCTCGCACAGCAGTTGCTTGACCTTGTCGGGGTTGCGCGAGATGTCTTCGAAATTCTTCGGCAGGAAATCCACCGCACCGGCGTCCAGCGCATCGAGGGTTACCCGTGCGCCTTCGTGAGTCAGCGAGGAGAACATCAACACCGGGGTCGGGCAGCGCTGCATGATGTGCCGCACCGCCGTGATGCCGTCCATCATCGGCATCTCGTAGTCCATGGTGATCACGTCAGGCTTGAGGGCCATGGCCTGATCGATCGCCTCTTTACCGTTGGTGGCCGTGCCGACCACCTGGATGCTCGGATCCGACGAAAGAATTTCCGAGACGCGGCGGCGGAAAAACCCCGAATCGTCCACCACCAGGACTTTGACTGCCATAAACACTCCATTAGGTGCAGCAGCGCGTCATCGCGCCGCCGCCCCGGATTCAAATACGCTTCGTGGCGTAACGCTTGAGCATGCTTGGAACATCGAGAATCAGCGCAATGCGGCCGTCACCGGTGATGGTGGCGCCGGACATGCCTGGAGTTCCCTGAAGCATTTTGCCCAATGGCTTGATGACCACTTCTTCCTGGCCGACCAGTTGATCGACGACGAAGCCGATCCGCTGAGTGCCCACCGAAAGAATCACTACATGGCCTTCGCGCTGCTCTTCGTGAGCGGCGGAGCTGACCAGCCAGCGCTTGAGGTAGAACAATGGCAGCGCCTTGTCGCGCACGATCACCACTTCCTGACCGTCGACGACGTTGGTGGTCGACAGGTCGAGGTGGAAGATTTCGTTGACGTTGACCAGCGGGAACGCGAACGCCTGATTGCCGAGCATGACCATCAGCGTCGGCATGATCGCGAGGGTCAACGGCACCTTGATGACGATCTTCGAACCCTGGCCCTTGGTCGAATAGATGTTGATCGAACCGTTGAGCTGGGAAATCTTGGTCTTCACCACGTCCATGCCGACACCACGGCCGGACACGTCGGAGATCTCGGTCTTGGTCGAGAAACCCGGGGCGAAAATCAGGTTGTAGCACTCGGTATCGCTCAGGCGATCGGCCGCGTCCTTGTCCATCACGCCGCGTTTTACCGCAATGGCGCGCAGCACGTTCGGGTCCATGCCTTTGCCGTCGTCGGAGATCGACAGCAGGATATGGTCGCCTTCCTGCTCGGCCGCCAGCACCACGCGACCGCCACGGGCCTTGCCCGACGCTTCGCGCTCTTCCGGCGACTCGATGCCGTGGTCGACGGCGTTGCGCACCAAGTGGACCAGCGGGTCGGCCAGAGCCTCGACAAGGTTTTTGTCGAGGTCGGTTTCTTCACCCACCAGTTCCAGGTTGATCTCTTTCTTCAGTTGGCGTGCGAGATCGCGAACCAGACGCGGGAAGCGCCCGAAGACCTTCTTGATCGGCTGCATCCGCGTCTTCATCACGGCGGTCTGCAGGTCAGCGGTGACCACGTCGAGGTTCGACACGGCCTTGGACATGGCTTCGTCGCCGCTGTTGAGGCCCAGGCGCACCAGACGGTTACGCACCAGCACCAGCTCGCCGACCATGTTCATGATCTCGTCGAGCCGCGCGGTGTCGACGCGTACGGTGGTTTCCGCTTCGCTGGCCGGTTTTTCCGCGGGCGGTGTCGCAGGAGCGCGAGCCGCAGCCGGTGCAGCAGCGGCGGCCGGTTTCGGCGCCTCGGCTTTCGGCTCAGGCTTGGCCGCAGGTTTCGGCGCAGCAGCAGCCGGAGCTTTCGCCGCTGGCGTGGCGACGCTCGAGGCAGAGCCGGCAGTCGCGGCGCTGGCGTCAAACTTGCCTTTGCCGTGCAATTCGTCGAGCAGCGATTCGAATTCGTGATCGCTGATCAGGTCGCTGCCGGCCGCAGCGGCTGCCGGTGCAGCAGGGGCTGCCGGCGCCGAAGCAATGGCCGATTCCAGCGCGTCAACGGCGAAGTTGCCCTTGCCGTGCAACTGATCGAGCAAGGCTTCGAATTCGTCGTCGGTGATGTCCGAACTGTCGCCTGCAGCAGGCGCGGCCGGAGCCGCTGCTGCTGGCGCCGGAGCGACCGCATCGACAGCGAACTGGCCTTTGCCGTGCAGCTGATCGAGCAGCGATTCAAACTCGGCGTCGGTGATTTCATCGCTGGCGGCCGTGTCGGCAACCTGCGCCGGAGCAACAGCAGCAGCCGGGGCCTCGGCCTGAGCCTTGACGGCATTCAGCGAGTCCAGCAGTAGTTCGAATTCGTTATCGGTAATGTCGTCCGATGCGCTTTCGGCCACCGGCTCTTCCACCACTTCTACCGGTGCGGCCACGGCTTCATCCGCCGATTGCGGCTCGGCCAGACGCGCCAGCGCGGCCAGCAGTTCCGGCGTCGCAGCGGTGATCGGTGCACGTTCACGGACTTCGCTGAACATGCTGTTCACCGCGTCCAGTGCTTCGAGCACCACGTCCATCAGTTCTGCATCAACGCGACGCTCACCCTTGCGCAGGATGTCGAACACGTTTTCGGCGATGTGACAGCACTCCACCAGCTCATTGAGCTGAAGGAAGCCGGCGCCCCCTTTTACAGTGTGGAAACCGCGAAAAATTGCATTGAGCAGATCTGCATCATCCGGGCGGCTTTCCAGCTCGACCAGTTGTTCGGACAGTTGCTCAAGAATCTCGCCGGCCTCAACCAGGAAATCCTGAAGGATCTCTTCATCGGCGCCGAAGCTCATTAATGGGGTGCTCCTACAGGTCTAAAAACCCAAAAAACCCGAATTCCGAAACTCTAGAATCCAAGGCTGGATAACAAATCGTCCACATCGTCCTGACCGGACACAACGTCTTCTCGTTTATCGGCATGAATCTGCGGACCTTCACCCTGCGAGAGATGTTTTTGTGGATCTTTTTCAGCAAGCATTGCGGCGCGGTCATGTTCGATGCCCGCAAAGCGGTCGACCTGACTGGCCATGAGCACGAGTTTGAGCAGATTGCTTTCGACTTCGGTGACCAGTTGGGTCACACGCTTGATCACTTGACCTGTGAGGTCCTGGTAATCCTGAGCCAGCAGGATGTCGTTGAGGTTGCTCGACACCGCACGGTTGTCCGTGCTGCTGCGTGACAGAAAACCGTCGACCCGGCGCGCCAGTTCGCGGAACTCTTCAGCCCCGACCTCGCGACGCATGAAGCGGCCCCAATCGGCGCTCAAGGTCTGCGCTTCATCAGCGAGACTGTTGACCACCGGCGTGGCGCTTTCCACCAGATCCATGGTGCGGTTGGCCGCGGCTTCCGTCAGCTTGACCACATAGCCCAGGCGTTCGGTGGCGTCGGTGATTTGCGACACTTCCTCGGCCTGCGGCATGTGCGGATCGATCTGGAAATTGACGATCGCACTGTGCAGTTCACGTGTGAGCTTGCCCACTTCCTGATACAGGCCGCGGTCACGGGTCTGATTGAGCTCATGGATCAGTTGCACCGCGTCGCCGAACTTGCCTTTTTCAAGGCTCTCGACCAGTTCGACCGCGTGTTTTTTCAGAGTCGATTCGAAATCGCCCTGTGATGATTCGTTATGCTCCATAGCTCCCCCGCGCATTCATCAGCCGATGCGTTCGAAAATCTTCTCGATTTTGTCTTTCAACGCTTGAGCCGTGAAAGGTTTGACTACGTAACCGTTCACACCGGCCTGAGCGGCCTCGATGATCTGCTCGCGCTTGGCTTCAGCAGTCACCATCAACACCGGGAGGTGCTTGAGTTTTTCATCGGCGCGCACGTGACGCAGCAGGTCGATACCGGTCATGCCCGGCATGTTCCAGTCCGTTACCAGAAAGTCGATGCTGCCGCTGTTGAGCACCGGAATGGCGGTTACGCCATCGTCGGCCTCGACGGTGTTGGTGAACCCAAGATCGCGCAGCAGGTTCTTGATGATCCGCCGCATCGTTGAGAAGTCATCAACGATGAGGATTTTCATGTCTTTGTTCAATTCGACCTCCAAGCAGTCTTAAACGCGCCCAGCACCTGGACGCGCCACTTCAATCAATCGGCATAGCACTCGAAGTTTGTCTGGAGCACAACGGATCGAGACCGGCGCCGTTCATCACCGCACCAGCCTCGTTTCGCAGTGTCCCCACACTGCCTTCAGCGCGCTCGCCACTCCCCCAAACGCCCCCGCAGACGGGCCGCGCACTGGCTGTGTAACTGGCTGACCCGCGATTCACTGACGCCAAGGACTTCACCGATTTCCTTGAGGTTCAGCTCTTCGTCGTAGTACAGCGCCAACACCAGTCGCTCACGCTCCGGCAAATTGGCAATCGCGTCCGCCAGCGCCGCCTGGAAGCGTTCATCTTCCAGATCGCGTGACGGCTCCATATGAGCACTCGCGCCATCCTCGTGCAGCCCTTCGTGTTCGCCGTCCTGCAACAGGTCGTCGAAACTGAACAGGCGACTGCCCAAGGTGTCATTCAGAATCCCGTAGTAATCGTCGAGACTCAATTGGAGTTCGGCCGCAACCTCGTGATCTTTAGCGTCACGGCCGGTTTTAGCTTCAATCGAGCGAATCGCGTCGCTGACCATCCTGGTATTACGGTGAACCGAGCGTGGCGCCCAATCCCCTTTGCGCACTTCATCGAGCATCGCGCCGCGGATTCGAATGCCCGCGTACGTTTCGAAACTGGCGCCTTTGCTGGCGTCGTATTTGGTCGAGACTTCCAGCAAACCGATCATCCCGGCCTGGATCAGGTCTTCGACCTGCACGCTGGCCGGCAGGCGTGCCAGCAAGTGATAGGCAATGCGCTTGACCAGTGGCGCGTAGCGCTCGATCAGTTCGTATTGCGCGTCACGCGCCGACTTTTTGTAAAGATTCATGCCACTGGCGGTCATATCACAGGCCCTGCGGTTTGCTGCACGAGACGCTCGACGAAAAATTCCAGATGCCCGCGCGGGTTGGCCGGCAGCGGCCAGGTGTCGACCTTCTGGGCGATGGCCTTGAAGGCCAGCGCGCACTTGGAACGGGGAAAGGCTTCGTAGACGGCGCGCTGCTTCTGCACTGCCTTGCGCACGCTTTCGTCGTACGGCACGGCGCCGACGTATTGTAGGGCGACGTCGAGAAAGCGATCCGTGACCTTGGTCAACTTGGCGAACAGGTTGCGCCCTTCCTGCGGGCTCTGCGCCATGTTGGCCAGCACGCGGAAGCGGTTCATGCCGTAGTCGCGATTGAGCAACTTGATCAGCGCGTAAGCGTCGGTGATCGAAGTCGGCTCGTCGCAGACCACCAGCAACACTTCCTGGGCGGCGCGCACGAAACTGACTACCGAGTCACCAATGCCCGCAGCGGTGTCGATCACCAGCACGTCGAGATTGTCGCCGATGTCGCTGAACGCCTGGATCAGGCCGGCGTGCTGCGCAGGACTCAGGTGCACCATGCTCTGCGTGCCGGAGGCCGCCGGCACGATGCGAATCCCGCCCGGGCCCTGCAACAGCACGTCGCGCAGTTCGCAACGGCCTTCGATGACGTCGGCCAGTGTGCGTTTGGGTGTCAGCCCCAGCAGAACGTCGACGTTCGCCAGGCCCAGATCGGCGTCCAGCAGCATGACCCGACGGCCAAGCTCTGCCAGCGCCAGGGACAAGTTCACTGACACGTTAGTCTTGCCGACGCCACCTTTGCCGCCGGTCACCGCGATCACCTGTACGGGATGCATGCTGCCCATGTTATTTCTTTACCTTGTCTTGCATAGACGGAGGCCACATTACTGGCTGCGCGTTCACGATCGGAACAATGCGTGGCAGACCATCGATGTAGGTACAAAAACTGTTCATGATTACCTCAGCCAACCTGCTTGGTCGGGCTGTGATAGATATCAGCGAACATGTCAGCCATGGCTTCTTCGCTGGGTTCTTCCTGCATTTGCACGCTGACGGCGCGGCTGACCAGTTGATGACGGCGCGGCAGATGCAGATCATCCGGAATCCGTGGGCCATCGGTCAGGTACGCGACCGGCAATTCATGACTGATCGCCAGGCTCAACACTTCGCCGAGACTGGCCGTTTCATCCAGTTTAGTCAGGATGCAGCCGGCCAGCCCGCAACGCTTGTAACTGTGATAAGCGGCGGTTAGAACCTGTTTCTGGCTGGTGGTTGCCAGGACCAGATAATTTTTTGAGCGAATGCCACGCCCGGCCAGGCTCTCGAGCTGCATGCGCAACGCCGGATCGCTGGCTTGCAGGCCGGCAGTATCGATCAAAACCACGCGTTTGCGTAGCAGCGGATCCAGCGCCTGAACCAGCGACTGACCCGGATCGACGTGCGTCACCGGCACGTTCAGGATGCGTCCGAGGGTTTTCAGTTGTTCCTGCGCGCCGATGCGGAAGCTGTCCATACTGACCAGCGCAACATTCTGCGCGCCGTACTTGAGCACATAACGCGCGGCGAGCTTGGCCAACGTGGTGGTCTTGCCCATGCCGGCGGGGCCGACCATGGCAATCACACCGCCCTCTTCCAGCGGCTCGACTTCCGGTACGGCGATCATCCGCGCCAGGTGCGCCAGCAGCATGCGCCAGGCCTGACGGGGTTCTTCGATATCGGTGATCAGTGCCAGCAGATCGCGCGACAGCGGGCCGGACAGGCCAATGCGCTGCAGACGGCGATACAGATTGGCCTGGGCCGGACGGCTGCCTTGCAGCTGATTCCAGGCCAGGGTGCCGAGCTGCACTTCCATCAGCTCGCGCAGGCTGTTCAATTCAAAACGCATCGAATCCAGGGCACGCGGATCGACACCCGCCGAGGCCTGCGCAGGCGCTGCGGCCGGGCGCGTCGGTGCGGCGTAGGTCGGCTCGCTCAGCGGTTCGGCAGCAGTCAGCGGCAGGCCTGCGGTCAACGGCAGCCCGGCGAACAACTGCTGATTGGTGTTGCCGTCGGCTTCGCCACGCAGGCTCAGTTCAGCCTGGGCGGTGACGATGCGCGACTGGGTCTTGCGCAGCTCGTCTTCGAGCTCCATATTCGGAACCCGTGGCGCCAGCGCCGACAATTTGTAATCCAGAGCCGCCGTCAACTCGACGCCGCCGGCAATGCGGCGATTGCCGATGATGGCGGCATCAGCGCCCAGCTCATCGCGAACCAGCTTCATGGCCTGACGCATATCGGCGGCGAAAAAACGCTTAACTTGCATAAACCACTACCTCAGCCGTTGGGCCCTACTGTCGCAACGATGGTCACTTGCTTGTTGTCCGGTACTTCCTGGTAGGCCAGCACGTGCAGCCCTGGGACTGCGAGGCGGCCAAAGCGCGAGAGCATCGCGCGAATCGGGCCTGCTACCAGCAGGATCACCGGTTGGCCTTGCATTTCCTGCCGCTGGGCCGCTTCGATCAACGAACGTTGCAGCTTCTCGGCCATGCTCGGCTCCAGCAGAACGCCCTCTTCCGAGCCTTGTCCTGCCTTCTGCAGACTATTGAGCAATATCTGTTCCAACCTTGGTTCCAATGTGATCACAGGCAGCTCGGACTCAGTGCCTACAATGCTTTGGACGATTGCGCGGGATACGCCGACCCGCACAGCCGCGACCAGAGCGGCGGTATCTTGACTCTTGGCGGCGTTGTTCGCGATCGCTTCGGCGATGCTGCGAATGTCACGCACCGGCACGTGCTCGGCGAGCAGCGCTTGCAGGACCTTGAGCAACTGCGACAACGAAACCACACCCGGCACCAGCTCTTCCGCCAGTTTCGGCGAGCTCTTGGCCAGCAATTGCATGAGTTGCTGCACTTCCTCGTGGCCGATCAGCTCACTGGAGTGCTTGTAGAGAATCTGGTTCAAGTGCGTGGCAACCACGGTGCTGGCGTCGACCACGGTATAGCCGAGCGATTGCGCCTGGGCGCGCTGGCTGATTTCGATCCACACCGCCTCCAGGCCAAAAGCCGGATCTTTGGCGTTGATTCCGTTGAGCGAGCCGTAGACCTGGCCCGGGTTGATCGCCAGTTCGCGATCCGGGTAGATTTCGGCCTCGGCGAGGATTACGCCCATCAGGGTCAGGCGATACGCGCTCGGCGCCAGATCGAGGTTGTCGCGGATGTGCACGGTCGGCATCAGGAAGCCCAGATCCTGTGAGAGCTTCTTGCGCACGCCCTTGATCCGCGCGAGCAATTGCCCACCCTGATTGCGGTCGACCAGCGGAATCAGGCGATAGCCGACTTCGAGGCCGATCATGTCGATCGGCGTGACGTCGTCCCAGCCCAGCTCTTTGGTTTCCATGGCCCGTGCCGGCGACGGCAGCAGTTCCTGCTGACGCTTGACCTCTTCCAGGGCCACGACCTTGGCAACGTTCTGCTTCTTCCAGAACAGGTACGCGCCGCCAGCGGCCAGCGCGGCCATGCTCAGGAAGGAGAAGTGCGGCATGCCCGGCACCAGGCCCATCACCGCCATCAAACCCGCGGCCACGGCCAGCGCTTTCGGCGAGGCGAACATCTGCCGATTGATCTGTTTGCCCATGTCTTCCGAACCGGAAGCACGGGTCACCATGATCGCCGCCGCTGTCGATAACAACAGTGATGGCAATTGCGCCACCAAACCGTCACCGATGGTCAACAAAGCGTAAACCTTGCCGGCGTCAGCAAAACCCATGTTGTGCTGGAAGATACCGACGGCCATGCCGCCGATGAGGTTGATGAACAGAATCAGCAGACCGGCGATGGCGTCACCGCGGACGAACTTGCTGGCACCGTCCATCGAACCGTAGAACTCGGCCTCTTGTGCGACTTCCTGGCGGCGCGCCTTGGCCTGCGCCTGATCGATCAGGCCGGCGTTGAGGTCGGCATCGATCGCCATTTGTTTGCCGGGCATCGCATCGAGGGTGAAGCGCGCGCTCACCTCGGAAATCCGCCCGGCACCCTTGGTCACCACGACGAAGTTGATGATCATCAGGATCGCGAAAACCACGATACCGACCACGTAGTTACCGCCGATCACCACCTCACCGAAGGCCTGGATCACCTTACCGGCGGCGGCGTGGCCGTCCTGACCGTGGAGCATCACCACCCGCGTCGAGGCCACGTTCAACGCCAGGCGCAGCAGCGTTGCCACCAGCAGAATGGTCGGGAACACGGCGAAATCCAGCGGCCGCAGCGCATACACGCAGACCAGCAGGACGACGATCGACAGAGCGATGTTGAAGGTAAAGAAGACGTCGAGCAGGAACGGCGGTACCGGCAACATCATCATCGCCAGCATAACCAGCAGCAACAACGGCACGCCCAGATTGCCTCGACTGAGGTCGGCAACGTTGGTGCGTGCTGTATTGAATAACTGAGTGCGATCCACCGGTTTTCCCCGTTCCTTTAAAGCAAACTTTTGACGCCCGGAGCGGGCGCACGGCGGCTATTGCAAGAAGCCTTCCAACTTTTACAAAGGATTGAAAAACACGGCCGGTGTAGGAGTGAGCCTGCTCGCGATGAGGATTTTCCGCTCAATGCATTCAAACCAGACAGACCGCTATCGCGAGCAGGCTCACTCCTACAAGCGAATGCATTCCAAATGTCAGATTGAAATGCCTTCCAACTGTGGGAGCGAGCCTGCTCGCGAAGAGACCATCAGATTCGGCACAACTTTTTGATTTAAACGAAGCTGTTTAAAAGACACTTGCAGACACGGTCTCAAGGCTACAAATCCTTGCGCCATTGCCTACAGCCAAGCCAGAATCCGCCGGCTTGTGCGCTTTGGGGCCGGGTTCTATTGTGGTCCGGTCGCTGACGAATCAGCGATCGGGTTTAGCGACCCGGACTCTCTCAGTGCATCAGCGTTCGTAGCTACGTTGCGGAGATCTTCGCCTGCAATAACGTTATGGCGGCTGTATGCGGGAGACCTTCGGGTCTACCGGGGTGCCTGAGACCGGTTCGCTAACCTGCGTACAGCTGCCACCTTCACCTGTTTAGCGACAGGAAAAAGAGTGGCTCCATAAACTCAGGAGCTCCACCATGATCAAACCAACGCCCAACCCACCCGAAACCGATCCCACCTCCCCCTACGAATCCCTCGACTCCACCAAACTCCACGACGCCGCCGATCGCGCCCTCGACCACTACCTCTGCCCACCCGGCTCCACCCCGCCACCCTTCAGCTCCCGCGCCATGTACGCCGTCACCGCCGACACCAAAAACGAAGACCTGCTGGCCAACGCCTGCGAAACCCTCGCCTCGGCTAAAACCATCGCCCAGGAATTCGCCGGACTGGTGAAACCATCCCAGCGCCGGACGCTGATGGGCATCGCGCAGTTGATCATGCTCGGGGAATTGGCGGTGAATCGGGTGCTGGATAATCTGGAATTGCCGCAGTAGCACGGCGCAATGATCGTTCCCACGCTCCGGCGTGGGAATGCCTCAACGGACACTCAACGTTCGGCTTTGGAAGCGAAGCGGAGCTTACCGGCTGCATTCCGTTGTTGCGCGTGGGAAAGATCATCAGTGGCCAAGCTACTACGCAGTCAGTATCTGCTTGGCCGTGATTTCGCCGAAAGCCAGCTGATTGCGATCGACATACTTCACGCCTCGAAATACCGATTGGCCTTCAACCTCGACGAAATCCTCGTGCATGTACATGAGCACGACTTTGGTCGTTGGCGCTGTGATTTTCGGAATGGCCAAGTCAGCCTGCAACAGGTTCAGCGCCCAATGAAATTGCATTAAAGGCAAATCATCGATCGTGATCAGGCGGCTGTTGTGCAGCAATCGGAAGTCCCGGCTTGCAGTGATACGCAACTTTTGCCCGACGATCTGAAACGCAGGCTTGCTATAGCGCACCTCCAGATCAGCATTCGAGGCCCATTGACCCATGTAATAACGTGGCGATGTGAACAGCGCGAACAAGGCCATTTTGTGTCCGACATTGCCCGCGCTATCGAACAGATAGTTGTAGGAGTAGTGGTAAGCCAATCCGTCCAGTTCAGGCCTGATGGCATTGACCGGGTTGTTCAGATAATCGGGGATATAAACGTTGGCCATCTGCACGAAGTGAGTAAAGTCAAGATCGAGGTCAAAGCTCACCGTGTACCGTATGGATCGTTCTTTGGGGTTTTGCTCCAACTGTCCTGAAACGTAGTCCAGTGTCATTCCTTCGAGTTTTTTATAGATTCGCTCTGCCATGATCTCTATCTCTGCGCTCAGGGATTATTCCCAAGTGCATAGCAACGCGGTTGGATAGCGGCGTCTACTGTCAGAGTTGACAGGTTGAGAGACTTTCCGGACGAGCGGTAACCATCAGGAATCCCGACGCAAATCCGGCGGAATCGGCAAATCATCCTTCAACGGATCCGGCCGCTTGCCCTTGCCTGCCTGGTGCTGGCGGATCTGGTAGACGTAGGCCAGCACCTGCGCCACTGCCAGATACAGCCCGCCAGGAATTTCCTGCTCAAGCTCAGTTGAGTAATAAATCGAGCGCGCCAACGCAGGCGACTCGAGCAGCATCACGTTGTTGGCCACGGCAATCTCGCGGATTTTCAGGGCGATGAAGTCGCTGCCCTTGGCCAGCAGTACCGGTGCGCCGCCCTTCTCCGAGTCGTATTTGAGCGCGACGGCGTAGTGGGTCGGGTTGGTAATGACCACGTCGGCTTCGGGAATCGCCGCCATCATGCGGCGCTGGGACATTTCGCGCTGGGTCTGGCGAATACGCTGCTTGACCTCGGGGCGACCCTCCTGGTCCTTGTGCTCGTCGCGCACTTCCTGCTTGGTCATCAGGAGTTTCTTGTGCGCTTCCCAGAGCTGCACCGGCACGTCGACGGCGGCGATGATGATCAGGCCGCAGGCCAGCCACAGCGTGCTCCAGCCCACCAGCAAAACACTGTGGATGATCGCCATGTCCAGTGGTTCGTGGGCGATGCGCAAGAGGTCATCGACGTCGGCGGACAACACCAGCAACGCCACGCCCAACGTAATCAGAAACTTGGCCAGTGCCTTTAGCAGCTCGACTACAGCCTTGAAGGAGAACATGCGCTTGAGGCCGGCGGCCGGGTTCATACGGCTGAACTTGGGCGCCAGGGAGCTTGCGGCAAACAGCCAGCCACCGAGAGAGATCGGCCCGATGATGGCGGCGAGCAACAGGGTGATCATCACCGGCTGAATCGCCAGCAGCGCGATCAGGCCCGACTCCAGCAAAAACCGGCCCATGGCGCCCTGGTCCATCACCACTTCGCGGGACAGGGTGAAGTTCAAGCGCATCACGTCCATCAGTTCTTGCGCGAGCATGCCGCCGAAGATCAGCAGCGCAGAGGCGCCGGCCATCATCACGGCGAGGGTGTTGAGTTCCTTGGAGCGGGCAATCTCGCCCTTCTCACGGGAGTCCTTTTTGCGTTTCTCCGTGGGGTCTTCTGTTTTGTCCTGACCGCTTTCGCTCTCTGCCATGACTCAGCGCGCCCGTGCCAGTTCGCGTAGCAACTGCAAGGCCTCGCTGGCCAGCGGTTGATACTGGTTGAGAATGTCCGCAAGGCCAACCCAGACGATGAACAGGCCGAGCACCAGGGTCAGCGGAAAACCGATCGAGAAGATGTTCAGTTGCGGCGCGGCGCGGGTCATCACGCCGAACGCAATGTTGACCACCAGCAATGCGGTGACGGCGGGCAATACCAGCAACAACGCGGCGCCCAGCACCCAGCCGAGTTTGCCGGCCAGTTCCCAGTAATGCTCGACCATCAAACCACCGCCGACCGGCAGCGTGGTGAAGCTTTCAGTCAGGACTTCGAATACCACCAAGTGGCCGTTCATCGACAGGAACAGCAGCGTCACCAGCATGGTGAAAAACTGCCCGATCACCGCCACCGAAACGCCGTTGGTAGGGTCGATCATCGAGGCGAAGCCCATGCCCATCTGCACCGCGACAATCTGCCCGGCGACGGCGAAGGCCTGGAAGAACAGTTGCAGGGAAAAGCCGAGCACGGCGCCGACCAGAATCTGCTCGCCGATCAGCAGCAGGCCGCTGAGATCCAGCGGGCTGACGGCCGGCATCGGCGGCAGCGCCGGGGTGATGACCACGGTGATCGCCACGGCGAAATACAGGCGCACGCGACGCGGGATCAGGGTGGTGCCGAACACCGGCATGACCATCAGCATCGACGCCACGCGAAACAGCGGCAACATGAACGACGCCACCCAAGTGCTGATCTGGGTGTCGGTCAGCTGAAGCAGCGATTGCATGGCTTAGCCGATGACCATCGGAATGTTTTTGTACAGCTGGATGATGTATTCCATGAACGTCTGCACGATCCACGGACCGCCGATGATCAGGGTCACCAGCATCACCAAAAGACGCGGCAGAAAGCTCAGGGTCTGTTCGTTGATCTGCGTGGCGGCCTGGAACATCGACACCAGCAGGCCGACCAAGAGGCTCGGCACCACCAGGATGGCGACCATCATGGTGGTCAGCCACAGGGCTTCACGAAAGATATCGACCGCGACTTCCGGCGTCATGGCGACACACCTCCAAAACTGCTGGCCAGGGTGCCGATAATCAGCGCCCAGCCATCGACCAGCACGAACAGCATGATCTTGAACGGCAGCGAAATGATCAGCGGCGAGAGCATCATCATACCCATGGCCATCAGCACGCTCGCCACAACGAGGTCGATGATCAGGAACGGGATGAAGATCATGAAGCCGATCTGGAAGGCGGTTTTGAGTTCGGAGGTGACGAACGCCGGTACCAGAATGGTCAGCGGCGCCTGATCCGGGGTGGCGATGTCGGTGCGCTTGGACAGGCGCATGAACAGCTCCAGATCACTGCTGCGCGTCTGCGCGAGCATGAAGTCCTTGATCGGCACCTGGGCCTTTTCCACCGCTTGCTGGGCGGTAAGGGTTTCCGCCAGATACGGTTGCAGCGCGTCCTTGTTCACCCGATCGAATACCGGCGCCATGATGAACAGCGTCAGGAACAGCGCCATGCCGGTGAGGATCTGGTTCGACGGCGTCTGTTGCAGGCCGAGGGCCTGACGCAGGATCGAGAAGACGATGATGATTCGCGTGAAGCTGGTCATCAGGATGACCGCCGCGGGAATAAAGCTCAGCGCGGTCATGATCAGCAGGATCTGCAGACTGACCGAGTATTCCTGCGCGCCGTCGGCATTGGTGCCCAGCGTGATCGCCGGGATCGACAACGGATCGGCGGCGAACGCCAGCGGCGCGGCCAGCAACAGGAGCAGCGTCAAGACGATGCGGAGCGCACCCATTACTTCGTATCCTTTTGGTCCTTGCCAAGAATCTTCAGCAGATGCTGAGCAAATTCCGGCGTCGCTTTTTCACTGGCGGTGGGGACTTCGACCGGCTCTTTGAGCACGTGCAGCGCGGTGATGGTGCCGGGGCTGAGGCCGAGCAGAATCTGCTCGTTGCCGACCTGCACCAGCATCAAGCGATCACGCGGACCGAGCGCGCGGGAACCGATCAGCTCGATCACCTGGCCCTTGCCCGCCGGCCCCGCCTGTTGCACGCGGCGCAACAGCCAGGCGAGGAAGAAGATCAAGCCCAGCACCAGTAGCAAACCGAACACCAGTTGCGTCAACTGACCGGCCACGCCGCTGTTGACCATCGGCGCGGTGGCGGCAGGCGCGGCAGTGGTTGCGCCCGGCTCGGCAGCCAGCACGCTCAGCGGCCACGCCAGCAACACCCAGAGAAACCTTTTCACTCAGCGCAGCTTCTTGATGCGTTCGCTTGGGCTGATCACGTCAGTCAGGCGGATGCCGAACTTCTCGTTGACCACCACTACTTCGCCGTGGGCGATCAAGGTGCCGTTGACCAGCACGTCGAGCGGCTCACCGGCCAGACGATCGAGCTCGATCACCGAACCCTGGTTGAGTTGCAGCAGGTTGCGGATGTTGATGTCGGTGCTGCCGACTTCCATCGAGATCGACACTGGAATGTCGAGGATCACGTCCAGGTTCGGGCCGTCGAGGGTCACCGGATCATTGTTCTTCGGCACACTGCCGAACTCTTCCATCGGCAGACGGTTGGAGCTGGAAGTGCCGGCGTCGGCAGCCAGCAGTGCATCGATGTCAGCCTGGCCGGCATCACCGGTTTCTTCCAGGGCCGCAGCCCATTCATCGGCCAGTGCCTGGTCGTCCTGCGCGTTCATATCGTCGTTCATCATGTGTCCTCGGCGGGCAACAATTCGGTTAAATACGGGGGTGAAAAGCGCCGCCTCAGCGACGCTCGATCGGCTCGATCACCTGCAACGCGAGGTTGCCTTTGTGCGAGCCCATCTTGACCTTGAAGGCCGGCACGCCGTTGGCGCGCATGATCATGTCTTCCGGCATCTCGACCGGGATCACATCCCCCGGTTGCATGTGCAGGATGTCGCGCAGCTTCAACTGGCGGCGGGCCACGGTGGCACCGATCGGCACGTCGACATCGAGCACGTCCTGGCGCAGGGCGTTGACCCAGCGCTCGTCCTGATCGTCGAGGTCGGACTGGAAACCGGCGTCGAGCATCTCGCGCACCGGCTCGATCATCGAGTACGGCATGGTCACGTGCAGATCGCCGCCACCGCCATCGAGTTCGATGTGGAAGGTGGAGACCACAATCGCTTCGCTCGGGCCGACGATGTTGGCCATGGCCGGGTTCACTTCCGAGTTGATGTACTCGAAATTGACTTCCATGATCGCCTGCCAGGCTTCTTTCAGATCGACGAAAGCCTGCTCGAGCACCATGCGCACTACGCGCAGTTCGGTCGGGGTGAATTCCCGCCCTTCGATCTTGGCGTGACGGCCGTCGCCACCGAAAAAGTTGTCCACCAGCTTGAACACCAGTTTGGCGTCGAGGATGAACAGCGCGGTGCCGCGCAGCGGTTTGATCTTGACCAGGTTGAGGCTGGTCGGCACGTACAGCGAGTGCACGTATTCGCCGAACTTCATCACCTGCACGCCACCGACGGCCACGTCCGCCGAGCGGCGCAGCATGTTGAACATGCTGATGCGGGTGTAGCGGGCAAAGCGCTCGTTGATCATTTCCAGCGTCGGCATGCGTCCACGGACGATGCGATCCTGGCTGGTCAGGTCGTAGCTTTTGACACTGCCGGGTTCGGCAGCATTATCGGTCTGTACCAGACCATCATCGACGCCATGCAGCAGCGCATCGATTTCATCCTGGGACAGCAGATCCTGCACGGCCATGTCGTGTTCCTACTGCAGTACGAAATTAGTGAAAAGCAACTGTTCGATGACCACTTTGCCCAGTTCTTTCTGCGCCACTTCCTGGACGCTGGCGGTGGCCTTCTGGCGCAACATCTCTTGTCCGACCGGTGTCGCCAGTGTGGCGAAATCCTGACCGGAGAAGAGCATCACCAGGTTGTTGCGGATAACCGGCATGTGCACTTTGAGCGCGTCCAGATCGGCCTGATTACGCGCCAGCATGGTGATGCTCACCTGCATGTAGCGCTGACGGCCGTTCTGGTTGTAGTTGGCAACGAAGGCCGGCGCCATCGGCTCGAAAATCGCCGCCTGCTTGCCGACCGGCGCTGCTTCAGCGGCCTCGGCAGGCTTGCTCTGCGCGCCGTGCATGAAGAACCAGGTCGCCCCGACGGATGCACCAATGGCCACCAGCAACGCCAGCACGATCACGATGATCAGCTTGAGTTTGCCTTTGGTTGCGGGGTCTTTTACTGCTGCAGCTTCGCTCTTCGCCATGCCAATAATCCGTCACTAATCGGGGGTTTCACAGTCGCACGGCAAGGCAAGAGCAAGTGTTATGCCAGAAGTGTCGGCGCGTCATCTGAACGGCGCCATGAACAAACGTGGGAGCGAGCCTGCTCGCGAAAGCAATGTGTCAGTCAACATATAGGTTGAATGTCACACCGTATTCGCGAGCAGGCTCGCTCCCACATTGGGTAGTGCGTTGCGTCAGGCGTAATAATCGACCGCGCTGGTGCCGATGACGCTGGTGGTCTGCGCCGCCACTTCAGCGGCAGTAACCGGTGCCAATTCTTCATCCACCGAATCAAGGCGACCACTCGCAGCGCTGGTCCGGCCACTCTGGCCCTGCTGCGCCTGCTCCTGCCCTTGCTGGCCCTGCCAGCCACGGTTCTGGTCGGCGACATTGACGTCGACCTGGCCCATGCCCTGCTGGTTGAACATGTCGCGCAGGCGATGCATCTGGCTGTCGAGCGCTTCGCGCACGCTCGGGTGCGCGCTCATGAAGGTGACCTGGGTCTGCTGATCGGGAACCATGTTCACGCGGATATCCAGACGCCCCAGCTCCGCGGGCTGCAACTGAATGTCGGCGGCCTTCAGGTTGACGCTGGACAGGTACATGACGCGGTTGACCACTTCTTCGGTCCAGCCGCTCTGGTGCATGGCGATCGGCTGATTCACCGGCAGCGCGTTCGCGGTTTTCGGCGTAGCGGCCTGGGTCAGTGCCGCCAGACGGTTGGCGAAGTCATCGACACGGGTGTCGCTGGTGGCGGATTTCAAATCCTTCAGACCATCATCGATCAACCCGCTGAAGGCTTTTTCGCCGCCCTGACTGGTGCTGTCCTTGTCGGCCTGCACGTCAAGCATGCTGGCCATACCGGCAGCGAAGTTCTGCGCGGCGGTCAATTCGCCGTCAGCCTGAGCTTGAGCAGGCGTGGCTTTCGGTTGCGCCTGGCTGGCGGCAGAAATATGCCCGCCCTGCTCCATCGCCATGCGCACGGCCGGCAGCGAATCGAGCGGATCAGCTGAAGGATCGAAATCGCTGTCGGTGGCCGCCGGATCTTTGACCATGCCCGGCAAGGCGACCAAGGCAGGCCTTTCAGCTTCCGGCTGAGCTGGCGTTGCGACTACCGGGGCCTGCACCACAGGCGTTGCCACCAATGGCTGGACGACTTGCGCCAAGGCCGGATCAAGCGCAGGGTCTACAGGCGCGGCATCGGCCACAGGAGTCTGTGCGGTTTCAGCGGTGTCATCGACGGTGGCAGTCGCGTCGTCGCTCGCCGCCGCTTTATCGGCAGGCAACGCTTTGCCGCTATCGGCAACCGCTGGCTCGGGCGCGGCAGACTGGTCTTTGCCGATATCCTTTTTGGCGCTGCCATCAGCGACCTTATCGCGTGCCGGTTTGACTGAATTGTCAGCGCTGACGGCAGGCTTGGCCGGCGCTTGATCGGCAAACACTTTGGCGAAGCTGGAAGCCTTGTCCCCGGCGTCTGCGGCCATTGCCGACGATTTGGCAGAGGCGGCTTGCGCCTTGGCCTGAGCGGCGGTCTGAAGAAGAATGTTGGGGGTCGCAGGCATGACACGGTCTCCGCTGCACTGGGATCGTAGGTACAGTTGAGCAAGATAACTGCAAGTGCCGGGCCAGTTTGGCCAGACACTGCGAAAAGCGCCGGACGGCAGCTTCAGTGGATGTGGGCGTGGTGCTTTTCGCTTTCGTACAACGGGCGTACTTCGGCGAATTCGGAATGGATATCGGCCACCAGTTGAGCGAGCGCTTCCGGACTTTTGTCCTTGGCGTTCGACTCCAGGTCCTGGCACAACTCGGCCAGTCGAACCGCGCCCATGTTGCTGGCGCTGCCCTTGAAGCTATGCGCTACATCGGAAAGCACTTTGACGCTGGTGCTGTCCTGCAACTCGTGCAGGCGGCTTTGCGAATCTGCCAGAAAAGTCTCCAGCAATTCCGTATAGCCGTCCTCCATCACTTCGCGCAAAGTATCGAGGACTTCGCGATTTACATGTGGGTTTGTCACTTGCTCACTCCCTGATCAAGAATGGGCGGATTATGCCTCAATCTCCCAGAAAAACTCCACGCTGGCACTACGACCTTGGTCCGACCAACTGGCGTTGCGCCCCAGTTGCCGGATGAGGCTGATGCCGCGTCCCGACAAGCGGACGTTATCCAGCGGCCGCTCCATGATCCGCGCCACATCAAAACCTTTGCCGCTGTCCTCGACGCGAATGACCAGCTGCCCGCCCTCGCCCTGCGGCTGGACCTGCAGATGCACCCGCACGAAACCGTCTTGCAGCGCTTCCAGCCGCGCCGCGCGCATTTCATAGTAGCGGGCGAAACCTGTCGCATCGCGCTTGAGACCGGAGTCGAGCCCCAGCACGCCATGCTCCAGCGCATTGGAATACAACTCGGCGAGCACGCTGTACAACGCCCCGCTCTGCGGACGCAGGCCATGTACTTCGAGCAGCAGTTGCAAAAGAAACGGCAACGGATTGAAGCGCCTGAGCGTGGCGCCGCGAAACTCGAAACTCGCCGACCAGTCCAGCGGGCACGACTGGCCGCTGTCGGAATACACCGGCGCCGCGCCGTGGACCTGCATTGACTCGAGCAGGCTGACCTCAACCATGCTTACGTCATCACGGGCCTGTCCGCGAAAATCGCGCAGCGCCTGTTCGATGTCCTCGAACAGCCGATCCGGTTCACGGTTGGCAGCAAAGACCTGCTGCAAGCGTTCGACGCCGAACAACTGGTCATTGGCGTCGCAGGTATCGATCACCCCGTCCGACAGCAGAAACACCCGGTCATCCACGGCCATCGGATACACATCCGTACGGTCATCGAAGGCCTGCGCGCTGAGAATCCCCAGGGGCAAGTGCCGCGCCGGCAAAGGCACACGCTCGCCGCTGGCCATGCGGTGCAGGTAACCATCCGGCATGCCGCCGTTCCACACCTCCACCGAACGGCTCTGGAAACTCAGACAGAGCAACGTGGCGCAGCAGAACATGTCAACCGGCAGGATGCGCTTGAGCTTGGCGTTCATCTCGCGCAGGGTTTCGGTCAGACCGTAGCCCTTGGCGGTCATGCCGTAGAACACTTCAGCCAGCGGCATCGCCCCCACCGCTGCCGGCAGGCCATGGCCGGTGAAATCGCCGAGCATGACGTGCATGTCACCGGCCGGCGTGTACGTCGCAAGCAACAAATCACCATTGAACAGGGCGTAAGGCGATTGCAGGTAGCGGATATTCGGCGCACTCAGGCAGCCGGAATGGGCGACCTTGTCGAACACCGCTTTGGCTACGCGCTGTTCGTTGAGCAGATAGTCGTGATGCCTGGCGATGAGATCGCGCTGTTGCAGAACGGTCGCCTGCAGACGACGCAAGCGATCCATCGCCTTGATTTTGGCGGCAAGGATCACCTGGTTGTATGGCTTCGCCAGAAAGTCGTCGCCGCCGGCCTCGAGACAACGGGCCAGCGCCTCACTCTCGGTCAGCGAGGTGAGGAAGATGATCGGCACCAGCGCTTCACCCGCCAGCGCCTTGATCTGCCGCGCCGCTTCGAAGCCGTCCATCACCGGCATCAGCGCGTCCATCAACACCAGATCGGGCTGCTGCTCTTTGAACGTTTCGACCGCGTCGGCACCATTGGCCGCCGTCAGCACCTGATGGCCCTGACGGCGGACGATGGTCGACAACAGCAACCGGTCGGCGGCGCTGTCTTCGGCGATGAGAATGGTCAGCGGCTCTTGCGCCTGCATGGGCGTCAACTGATGTCGAAGAGTTTGTCGAAGTTGGAAATCGCGAGGATTTTCTTCACATCGGAACTGCTGTTGACGACACGGATATCCGACTCGTCGCCGCCGGCGTGATCACGTAGCAGGAGCAGCATGCCCAGCGCCGAGCTGTCGAGGTAAGTGGCCTCTTTGAGATCGACCACGATGGATTCGGGTTTCTTGTCGAGCCGCTCATACGACTCGCGAAATTCCTGATGGCGACCGAAATCGAACCGGCCTTTGACCGCGATCGTGAGCTTGTGACCATCCGGTGAAACTTCTGTAACAACTGACATTGACTGGCTTCCTTGTCATTGACGAACCTGTACAAGGTTTAGCAGCTGGATAGGGTTGGGGCAAGGCGCAACGGTGGAACAAGTGTGGGAGCGAGCCTGCTCGCGAAGGCATTCTGGCAGTTGACTACAGGGTTGACTGACACGGCGCTTTCGCGAGCAGGCTCGCTCCCACAGGGGTTTGGCGGTGAGGTTTAGAAGGCATCACGCCGTGGCAACCGCTGCGACAGTTCATCGAGCAGCTTCTGCTCGCGCTTGTCTTCCAGGCGCTGCGCTTCATCACGATAACGCTGCACCAGTTTGCGCAAACCCTCGACCCTGGCAAAGGCCTGTTGCCACTCGTCACGGGCCTTGTCGAGATTGTTCTGGTGCCAGACCAGGCTCTGCCGTTGTTGATCAACGGCGGTGTCGAGTTGCGCCAGAAAGCCCTGAAACCCCAGCAGCCATTGGCCGGTCACGCCGGTGCTGCCGCGCACGATCCATTGCTGTGAGTAATCCAGACGAAAGGCATTGAGGTCGGCCAGTTTGCTTTCGGCAACTTTGACCTGGCCCTGAAAGTAGGCGAGGCGCTGCACGGCGGCTTTCTCGGCCTTTTCGGCCATGTCCACCACCGGTGCCAGGCGAGCGGCGCGGCTGACGGCCATGGCCGGTTACCCGCCCGCCGCTGGGGCGAACAGGGTTTCCAGATAGGCCTGGCTTTCACCCATGGTGATTTTGTCGTTGAGGCCCTGGCGCTGATACCTGACCAGTTGCGGTTGCAGGGAAATCGCCAGATCGGTCTCGCGATCGCCGCCGGCCACGTAGGCGCCGACGCTGATCAGATCGCGGCTCTGCTGATAACGTGACCACAGCTGCTTGAAGTACTGCGCGCGCTGCATGTGATCGGGCGAAACCACGGCCGGCATGACCCGGCTGATCGAGGCTTCGATGTCGATCGCCGGATAGTGGCCTTCCTCGGCCAGGCGCCGCGACAGCACGATGTGGCCGTCGAGCACGCCCCGCGCCGAGTCGGCAATCGGGTCCTGCTGGTCATCGCCTTCGGACAGCACGGTGTAGAACGCCGTGATCGAACCCCCGCCCTTCTCCGCGTTACCGGCGCGCTCCACCAGTTTCGGCAGTTTGGCGAACACCGAGGGCGGATAGCCCTTGGTTGCTGGCGGTTCGCCGATGGCCAGAGCGATTTCCCGCTGGGCCTGGGCGAAACGGGTCAGCGAGTCCATCAGCAGCAGAACGTTCTTGCCCTTGTCGCGGAAATACTCGGCGATGCGCGTGCAATACATTGCCGCGCGCATACGCATCAGCGGTGCGTCGTCCGCTGGCGAGGCGACCACTACCGAACGTTTGAGGCCTTCTTCACCGAGAATGTGTTCGATGAATTCTTTAACTTCGCGACCACGCTCACCGATCAGGCCGACGACGATGATGTCGGCCTCGGTGAAGCGGGTCATCATGCCCAACAGCACCGATTTACCGACACCGGTACCGGCGAACAGACCCAGACGCTGGCCACGGCCGACCGTCAGCAAACCGTTGATGCAACGGATGCCGACGTCCAGCGGTACGCTGATCGGGTCACGGTTAAGCGGGTTGATTGTCGGGCCATCCATGGGTACCCAGTCTTCGGCCTTCATGCCGCCTTTGCCGTCCAGCGCGCGACCGGCGCCGTCGAGGACACGGCCGAGCATGCTCATGCCCATCGGCAAACGACCGGTATCGGCCAGGGGCACCACGCGGGCGCCCGGGGCAATCCCAGCGACGCTGCCGACCGGCATCAGAAAGACTTTGCTGCCGGAAAAACCCATGACTTCCGCTTCCACCTGGGACGGGTGGTAGCTGTCGTCATTGATCACCATGCAACGGGTGCCCATGGCGGCGCGCAAGCCTTCGGCTTCGAGGGTCAGACCGACCATGCGCAGCAGCCGACCTTCAAGGATCGGCGCGCCGGCAATCTCGGTGGCCTCGGCGTAGGTGCTCAGGCGCTTGGCGAAGCTTGTGCGTTCAAGGCGCATCGCTGGCGTCCGCGCGCGGCTCGTCAGAGTCGACAGCCACTGGGGTGTCTTCGGGAATATCCAGACTCAAGTCCGGCGTTGCCGGATGCAAGGCCTGCTCGTGCAACTGATCGAACAGCTTGGCCATGACCTGGGTCACCCGCGATTCGACGCTGGCGTCGATGCGGCTGTGCTCGGTTTCAACCCGGCAGCCGCCCGGCAACAGCGACTCGTCTTCAACGATGCGCCAGGTTTCTTCGTGGCGTTCGCGCAGGGCTTTGACCTGGGCGAAATCCTGCGGATTGACGTACAGGCGCACGTTTTCCACGCCCAGCGGCAACAGCTTGAGGGCATCGCGCATGACGTGTTCGATCTGTGTCGAGTCGATGGCCAGTTCGCGCTTGATCACCTGCTTGGTGATGTGTTGCACGAGGTCGACCAGCGACTTTTCAATCTGCGTATCTTGCTCGGCGATCGGTTCGAACAGGTTGGCCATCAACAGCTCGAGGCTGGCGATTTTCGCCGCCAGCGCCGTTTCGGCTTCCTGACGCACCTTCAGCGTGGTGCTGTGAAAACCTTCTTTTTCGCCGATGGCGAAGCCCTCGTTGTAAGCCTCCTGACGGATGCTTTCGAGTTCTTCCAGGGTCAGTGGCTGGACTTCTTCCAGCGGCACTTCTTCCATTTCCGGCGGTTCGGGCTCCGGCTCAGGCTCGGGTTCCGGTTTCGGCGGGTCGAAGCTGGGCAGCGCCCAGGATTCGAAACCACGAACATCGCGGGCGCGGATCAGATCCGTCACAGACTCGTCAGGCTTATCCATGGGCTTAGATCATTTCCTCGCCGCCCTTGCCACCCAGCACGATCTCGCCGGCTTCGGCCATACGACGGGCAATGGTGAGGATTTCCTTCTGCGCGGTTTCGACGTCGCTGACGCGCACCGGGCCTTTGGCCTCGAGGTCGTCGCGCAACAGTTCGGCGGCACGCTTGGACATGTTCTTGAAGATCTTTTCCTTGACGCCTTCGTCCGAACCCTTGAGGGCCAGCACCAGCACATCGGAAGAGACTTCGCGCAACAGCGCTTGAATGCCACGGTCGTCGACGTCGGCAAGGTTGTTGAACACGAACATGAGGTCTTCGATCTGACCGGACAGGTCTTCGTCGACTTCGCGGATCGAGTCCATGAGCTGGCCTTCGATCGAGCTGTCGAGGAAGTTCATGATGTCGGCCGCACGCTTGATGCCACCCAGGGTGGTGCGCGAGGCGTTCGAGTTGCCGGAGAACTGTTTCTCGAGAATCTGGTTGAGTTCTTTCAAGGCGGCCGGTTGCACGGTGTTCAACGACGAGACGCGCAGAATGATGTCCAGACGCACTTTGTGGTCGAAGTTGCCGAGCACTTCACCGGCCTGATCCGGGTCGAGGTACGCGACCACGATTGCCTGGATCTGCGGGTGTTCGTAGCGGATCACGTCGGCGACGGCGCGCGGCTCCATCCATTTCAGGCTGTCGAGGCCGCTGGTGTTACCACCCAGCAGAATGCGGTCGATCAGGCCGTTGGCCTTGTCTTCGCCCAGGGCCTGGGTGAGCATCTTGCGCACGTAGTCGTCGGAACCGACGCCGAGGCTGGTCTGATCGCCGACGATGTCGACGAACTCACTCATCACCTGCTCGACCTGTTCGCGATGGACGTTGCCCATCTGCGCCATGGCCACGCCGACGCGCTGAACCTCTTTGGGGCCCATGTGGCGCAGCACTTGCGCAGCATCGGTCGAACCCAGGGACAGCAGCAGAATCGCGGCTTTGTCGACCTTGGTCAGTTTGACGGCGGCGGCTCGGTTATCACTCATCTGCGTTAATCCACTCTTTTACGACCTGAGCCACGCGACCCGGGTCTTCAGCTACCAGACTCTTGATTGCATTCAGCTGCGCGTCATAACCCTCGCTCGGGCTCGGCAACAGAATGCTCTGCGGACCACCGAGGCTCACGCGGTCGTTGGCCAGTTCGCCGTCCAGGCCGCCCATGCCACCAAGTTCCACGTCGCTGCCCAGACCGGCCAGCTCCTTGCCTTTGCCACCGCCGGTGATGTTGTTGAGCACCGGACGCAGCACACCAAACACCAGTACGAGGATGAACAGCACACCCAGCACTTGTTTGACGATGTCCCAGAACCATGGCTGGGAGTAGAACGGAATATCGGCAATCACTTCGCCGCGTTCGGCGGAGAACGGCATGTTGATCACGCTGACGCTGTCGCCACGACTGGCATCGAAACCGACGGCGTCCTGCACCAGACGAGTGAAGCGCGCCAATTCGTCGGCAGTCCACGGCGCGCGGCTGGTTTCGCCGTTGGCTGGGTTGACCTTGACCTGATCATCGACCACCACCGACACCGACAGGCGATTGAGACGGCCCTGCTGCTGTTTGGTGTGGCTGATCGAACGGTCGAGTTCGAAGTTCTTCGTCGATTGTTGACGCTTGTCTGCCGGGTACGGTGCGAGCATCGGCTGGCCAGTGGCCGGGTCCATGATCTGCTGGCCGTTGGCGTCAACCAGTGGCTGGCCCGGCTGGATCATACCGGCCGGTGCGGCGGTGCCGCCGGTGGTCTGCGGCGCCGAGGCCGGCGATGGTGGCTGGTTGCTCAGGGCACCCGGCACACCTTGCGGGCCATTGCTCGCGGTGCGTTGTTCGTTGACCGACTGCTCGCTGCGCAACGCCGGTTGGTCCGGGTTGAACTGCTCGGCGGTCGATTCGACGGCACTGAAATCGATGTCGGCGGAGACTTCAGCCTTGTAGCGATCGTTGCCCAGTACCGGTTGCAGAATGTTGTGCACGCGCTGGGTGAGCATGCTTTCCATGCGACGGCTGTAATCGAACTGCTTGCCGGCCATGGTCATTTCAGAATTTTCGGCCTGATCGGAGAGCAGGTTGCCCTTCTGATCGACGACGGTGATCTGCGATTTGCTCAACTCAGGCACGGAAGTCGCCACCAGGTTGATGATCGCCACCACCTGACCCGGTTCCAGCGAACGCCCGCTGTACAGCTCGACCAATACCGAGGCGCTCGGCTTGCGCTCGTCACGGACGAACACCGAACTCTTCGGAATCGCCAGGTGCACGCGCGCACCCTTGACGTTGTTCAGGCTGGAGATAGTGCGCGCCAGTTCGCCCTCGAGGCCGCGACGATAACGGGTCGCTTCCATGAACTGGCTGGTGCCCAGACCCTGTTCCTTGTCGAGGATTTCGAAACCGATGTTGCCGTCGCTGGGAGTGACACCAGCGGCAGCGAGTTTCATCCGTGCACGGGACAGGTCGTCGGCCTTGACCAGCAAGGCGCCGGAATTGGGCTCTACGTTGTAAGGAATGTCAGCGGCGGCCAGAGTTTCCATGACCTGTTTGGCGTCCATGCCGGCAAGGCTGCCGTACAGTGGACGGTAATCCGGCTGCTGCGACCACAGCACCACGGCAAAGCCAATCGCCACGCTCGCAGCCAGACCGACCAACAGGCCGACCTGACGCAGCACGGTCATCTGGGAAAGGTTTTCCAGAAAGGACAGGCCGAACAGCGGCGGTTTGCCGTCGATCGGGGTGGCCTTGGCCGGAACGTTATCAGCGACTGCTTCTGCCATGACTTATTTCGCCCTTAAACCGGCATCTGCATGATGTCTTGGTAAGCCTGGACCAGTTTGTTGCGCACCTGGGTCAGAGCCTGGAACGACACGCTGGCTTTTTGCGACGCAATCATGACGTCAGTCAGGTCGACGCCGCTCTTGCCGATCTCGAACGCATTGGCCAGTTGAGTCGACGCCTGTTGGGTATCGCTGACTTTATTGATCGCCTGACCGAACATGTCGGAAAAGCTGCTGCCCGCGATTTCAGGGACAGCGGCAGTCGATTTACGCGCAGACATGGCATCCACTTTCATGGCCTGCATGTCCATCATCAACCGATTAAATTCAATACCTTGGCTCATGGTCTACTCTCTTGGGCGGCCCGCAATTTTTTGACACTCACTCGGCGGGTACACAGGTATTAGCAACAAGGGTGCCAGCTCATGGGCACCCTTCTGAGAAAAGCATCTGGAATGTTTTGCAGCATCGATCAGGTGGCGAACAGATAGCCTTCGACGTCCATCCCGGCGTCGCGCATTTGCGCCAGTTTGTAGCGCAGGGTGCGCGGGCTGATGCCGAGTTTTTCGGCAGCTTCCTTGCGCCGGCCACGCTCGGCGCGCAGGGTGTCGATGATCATCTGAAACTCCCGGCGGCGCAGGTCATCGCCCAGGGCGCCGGAAGAATCCGCCTCGATTTCCACCTCGCGGATCACCGGTGCCGCGACCGGCGACGGCGCAAATGTCACCGCACCGCTCAGGCAAAAATCCTGCGGCTGAATCAAACCGCCCTGCTGCAGAATCAATGCACGCTGAATGGCGTTGTCAAGTTCACGCACATTGCCCGGCCACGGATATGCGGTCAGGCAGGCTTGCGCTTCGGGCGATAGCTTCGCTGCGGCGTGCTTCATTTTATTGACGTGTTTGGCCAACAACTTTTCCGCCAGCGGCAGGATATCGGCAGTGCGCTCGCGAAGTGGACGCCACGCCAGGGGGAAAACCGACAAACGGTAAAACAGGTCTTCGCGAAAACGCCCCGCCGCCACTTCACCGGCCAGATCGCGGTTGGTCGTGGCGACCACGCGAATATCCAGACTGATCGGCTTGCGGGCGCCCACGCGCTCGACTTCGCGCTCTTGCAGAACACGTAACAACTTGGCTTGCAGGCCCAGCGGCATTTCGGAAATTTCGTCGAGCAGAATGCTGCCGCCGTCCGCCTGCTCGAACTTGCCGGCCTGCGAGGCGATAGCACCGGTGAACGAACCTTTCTCATGACCGAACAGCGTCGCTTCGAGCATGTTGTCGGGAATCGCCGCGCAGTTGATCGCAATAAAGGGCTGACTGGCCCGCCGCGATTGCTGGTGAATGTAGCGCGCCAGCACTTCCTTACCGGTACCGGACTCGCCGGAGATCAACACAGTCGAGTCACTGCGCGCGACCCGTGCCGCCAATTCAAGCAACTGCGCACTCGCCGGTTCAACGGCGACGGGGCCTTCCGCTTCGCCAGCGTCAATACTGCCCAGCGCATGCCGCGCCACCAGATCGAGCAGCGCTTTGGGTTCGAACGGCTTGACCAGATAATCCGCCGCGCCTTGGCGCATGGCATCGACCGCACGTTCGACCGCACCGTGGGCAGTCATCAGCAGCACCGGCAACTGCGGGTGGCGCGCGCGCAACAAGGCGAGCAACTGGTGGCCATCCATGCCTGGCATGTTGACGTCGCTGACCACCAGGCTGAAAGCTTGCTGCGCGACAGCCGTCAGTGCTTCTTCGGCGCTGCCGACGGCGTGATAGTCGTGGCCGGCGAGCAGCAGCGTATCGGCCAGCGCCTCGCGCAACGAACGGTCATCCTCGACCAGCAACACCTTGATGCCCATGACGTTTATTCAACTCCTTGTGCAGCGGAAAACAGTGGCAGGCTAACCTGCGCGCAGGTGCCGCGCCCGACTCGCGAGCGCAGGGTCAATGCTCCCTGATGCGCGCGAGCCACTGCTTTGACCACGGTCAGGCCAAGGCCGGTCCCGGTGACTTTGGTAGTAAAAAAAGGCTCGCCAAGGCGCGCCAAAACTGTCGGCTCAATACCGCTGCCGTTGTCGCTGACACACAGACGCAGCGTATTGCCTCTGGTGTAGCAATGCACTTTCAGGCGCGCCTCGCCGGCGCTCGCCTGAATGGCGTTTTCAATCAGATTCAGCAATGCGCCGACCAGCGTGTCGCGGTTGCACAGCAGCTCACCGGCATGGCTGTCGCACTGCCAGCGGATTGGCAGATCCTGCACGTGGGTCAGCGCCGCAGCCTGCAGCGACTGCATCAAGGCATCAGGGGTGAGGCGGTCGGTCAGCGGCAATTCACCGCGAGCGAACACCAGCATGTCGCGCACTTGATGTTCGAGTTCGTGCAGACGCTCCTTCAGGCGGCCGGCGAAGCGCTGCTGGGTTTCCACCGGCAATTGCTGCTCAGTCAAATGACTGGCGTAGAGCAACGCGGCGGACAGCGGCGTACGAATCTGATGAGCCAGAGACGCGACCATGCGCCCCAGCGAAGACAAGCGCTCGTGCCGTGCCAGTTGATCTTGCAGATGACGGGTTTCAGTCAAGTCGTTGAGCAGCACCAACTGCCCCGGCTCGGCGTCCAGCGAGCGGGTGGCAATCGACAGGCGTCGACCATTTTTCAGGGAAATTTCATGACCGTCGTCTTCACGGGGAGCGAAGCAGCGTGCAATCACATGGCGCCATAGCTCGCCTTCGAGTGGCGAGCCGAGCAAGTCGATGGCGGCCGGGTTGGCCTCGCGCACCAGACCGTGGCCGTCGATAACGATGACGCCGCCGGGCAACAGGTCGAGGAGGTTTTGCAAGCGATTGGCCAGGCGCTCTTTTTCCGCCAGTTCCTGCATGCGCTGGGCGCTGACCACGGCCAGTTCACCCTTGAGTTCGGTGACCCGCGCTTCGAGCAGGCTGTATGAGTCAGTCAGCTGACTCGACATCTGGTTGAACAGCTGGAAGGCCTGCTCAAGTCCCTGACGACTTGCCTGCTCTACGGACGAGGGTTGCCCCACGATATTGGAGGCAGAAGAGATCTGGGCGGCTTGGGGCATTGGGCTCTCTCGCTTGGCTGACCGTCAGTGAAACGGAACGTTGCGAGGGCTATAGCAATACCCGTGCCTAAAAAAAACCGCTTATAAATGAAGCGCTTGAAAAACAGGCGTCAATCATCCGCCTGTTCGTCTCCTCCAGCCCGGCTCATGCCGTACTTGCGCATCTTCTCGACCAGGGTCGTGCGGCGAATACGCAGACGCTCAGCGGCACGAGCCACAATGCCATTGGCGTCGTCCAGCGCCTGCTGAATCAGGCCCTGCTCCAAGCCACCGAGGTAGTCCTTGAGGTCGAGGCCTTCCGGCGGCAGCAACGCGTTGGCGCTGAAGTCAGGCGTGTGGCCGTTGATCGCCACACGCTCTTCAAGATCGCTGCGCAGGCTGTCGACCATTTGCTCGTCTTCGTCGTCGACGTAGCGGAACTTCTTCGGCAACTCGACCACGCCGATCACGCCGTACGGATGCATGATCGCCATGCGCTCGACGAGGTTGGCCAGCTCGCGGACGTTGCCCGGCCAGCCGTGACGGCACAGCGACATGATCGCCGCCGAGTTGAAACGGATCGAACCGCGCTTCTCGTGTTCCATGCGCGAGATCAGCTCGTTCATCAGCAGCGGGATGTCCTCGACGCGCTCACGCAGCGGTGCCATCTCGATCGGGAACACGTTCAGGCGATAATAGAGGTCTTCGCGGAACGAGCCGATCTCGATCATGCTTTCGAGATTCTTGTGCGTTGCGGCAATGATGCGCACGTCGACGCTTTGGGTCTTGTTGCTGCCTACGCGCTCGAAGGTACGCTCTTGCAATACGCGCAGCAGCTTGACCTGCATCGGCAGCGGCATATCGCCGATTTCGTCGAGGAACAGCGTGCCGCCGTTGGCCAGTTCAAAGCGCCCGGCACGGCTGGTGATCGCGCCGGTGAAGGCGCCCTTCTCGTGGCCGAACAGTTCGCTTTCGAGCAGCTCTGCCGGGATCGCCCCGCAGTTGACTGGCACGAACGGCGCGTCGCGACGTTTGGAGTGATAGTGAAGGTTGCGCGCGACCACTTCCTTGCCGGTGCCGGACTCGCCGAGGATCAGCACGCTGGCGTCAGTGTCGGCGACCTGCTGCATCATCTGCCGCACGTGCTGAATCGCACGGCTGGTGCCGACGAGGCTGCGGAAAAGATTGGGTTCGCGATGACGGCCGCGTTCACGGGCCTGGTCGTACATTTCGCGATAGACCTGGGCGCGGTGCAGCGAATCGAGCAATTTGCTGTAGCTGGGCGGCATTTCCAAGGTCGACAGCACGCGGCGACGCTGGTCTTCAGGGAGGTCAACGGAAGAATTATCGCCCATTAACAAAACCGGAAGGAACTCATCCCAGGTTCCGAGTGTCTTTAGCAAGCCCAAAAGCGCGCCAGGAGCATTGACCGTCCCGATCAGTACGCAAATGACCTCACGACTAGACGACAAAGAGCCGACTGCCTGCTGCCAGTCATGGCTGCCGCAGGGTAAATTTTCTTCGCCAAGAAAATTCAGAATCACCGCCAGGTCGCGGCGGCGTACGCTATCGTCATCGATCAGCAGAATTTTGGTTTCACGCCACATGCAATAGCAACTTCCCTAGTCAACTCAATGCCCGAAAAATAAGGCAAGCGAGACGCTTGCAGGACACCATGTGCCTGTAGACGCCCTAAACCTGATAATAGCCACTAGTTAAGTCAAAAAACCGTGCACAGTCAAATTTATGGCGCACATCTCTGGTTTAACTGACGGTTAATCAACCAAACAGATGGTAAACCTTTGCAGCCTTTTGCGCTTGGGTGATCTGCGACATCTCGTTGGCTATCGCCTGCCGCTCGCCCATTGCTACCTCGAGAAGCTCTTTGTAGACGAATAGCAGCTCCTCAAGGTTGTCGCGCAGTGCCACTTCGTCCAGCGAAGCTTCCGCCATGACGTCTTCCATGCAGGAACGGCAAGCCAGGTCCAACTCACCAATGGCTTCCCAGTTTCGTTCGGCCAATGCTCCGACCAACGCTTCACGGGTATCGGCTATTCGCTGCAATACAAGACTCATGGTGATCTCCTTCAGAACTGCGGAGCCGGCACGGGCGCGATGGCGTCCCAACCTTCTTTGACCGTTGTCAGCAGGCCGGCGACTTCGTCGAGCACACGTGGGTCGCTGCTGATGTTCGCCTCGGCAAGACGCTTCATCATGTAGATGTACAGGCCATCCAGATCGGCCAGCGCCTCGGCGTTGTTCTCAAGATCGAGGCCTTCACGCAGGCCACTGACGATGCCGATGGCCTTGCTGATCGCCGTGCACTTGCCGGGAATGTCCTTGCGTTCGATGGCGCCTTTGGCCTGCGCAATCCGGGCCAGGCCACCTTCCATCAACATTTGCACCAAACGGTGCGGGCTCGCTTCGGACGTCTGCGCATGGGCGCCGACTTTCTGGTACTGCCGAAGGGCTAACATCGGGTTCATGTTCTACCTCATTGCCACGTTGACTCGTATAACCAGTGTATCGCCAACCGGTCCGAAAACTTTAGATCAAAAGACAAAAACCCGGCGCACGCCGATAAAGCGTAGCCGGGTTTTTGTCGTTACTGACTGTTACTTCGCGGACTGCTGAGCGTTCAGCGAGCTGAAGAACGACGTGATGTTACTCGCCGTTGCCTTCATCTGCCCTACCAGCAAGTCCATGGCATTGTACTTGGCGGTCAATGTCGTCGTCAGGTTGGCCACGCGCAGATCCAGCGCCGCCTGCTGCTTTTGCAGGCTCGATGTCAGATTAGTCAGGTTGGAACTGCGCTGATCGAGCAACCCACCAGTCTTGACGTACGGATCAACCGCCGCAGTCATACGCGCCAACAGACCATTCTTGGAATCGGTGCCGCTGAACAGCTGTTGAACCTGGCCAGCCATGCCAGGGATTTCCATACGCTTGTTGAATACTGCGGTATCGAGCGTCAGCAAACCGGTTTTACTGTCAGTCAAGACACCCATCTGCGAGAGCACGGACAATTGCCCCGCTCCGCCCGCCCCTGGATCTGTCAACTGAGCCCGCACGTCCGCCATCAACGAACGCGGCAGAGCGTCACCGGTGAACGCCGCCGAAACGGTCAGATTGCCATCGGCATCCGGCGTTGCCTTGGACAAGGTGTCGATGGTTTTCTTCAGGGTGTTATAGGAATCGATGAACGATTGCAGCGATGTCTGGATGCCGGCGGTATTGGTCGCAACCGAAACGGTCGCTGGCGTTGCGACGCCATTGACCAACGGACTGGCAGCAGTCAGGTTAAGCGTCATGCCGCTGATCGCACCGGTCACAGTGTTGGTCTTGCTGGTAACGGCCAGACCGTCAATGGTCAGGCTAGCGTCCTTGGCCACATCACCGACCGCACCGGATGCCCCTGCCGCAGGACTGTCACCCATCTTCTGGGTGCCATCGATTTCGAGGCCGGCGATACCGCTGACCTGCAGGTCCATGCCGGCGCCCGTCTTGTTGGAGCTTAGTACCAGACGCGAGGCGCCCGTACTGTCAGTCACGATGTTCGCGGAAATGCCATTGCTGGACTGCGCGGTGTTGATCGCATCGCGCGTGGACTGCAAGGTGGCATTGGCCGGAATCGCGACATTGTAATCAATGCCATTCTGACTGATTTTCAGAGTACCACTCGGAATGGCACTGGCGGCCCCGCCGGCAAAGGCGGCACTGGCAACTTTCGAGCCGGTGGCCAGGTTTTTCACGACGACGCTGTAAGTACCCGGTACGGCGGTTTTATCCGAGGTAGCACCGACAACCGATGGGGTGTCAGACGTTGCGGTAAAACCGGCAAACGCCGGACTCGAAGCTTTGTTCAGATCGCCCATCGCTTTCTGATACGCAGCCAGTGCACTTTTCAGCGAACCGACACCGGAAATCTTCAGGCTGTTGGTTTTGGTTGCAGTATCGATCTGCGTCTGCTTGGCAGACTTGTCGGCGTTGACCAGCGCGGTCACGATCGCGCCGATGTCCAGGCCGGAACCCAGTCCGGAACCCGGTAGAATTGGACTTGCCATGTGCATCTCCCTTCAGATTGCTGCCATTCTTTTGACCGTTACACGCGTCCTGAGAACGAACAAACACTATTCATGCCATTTATCAGACTTTGGCGTCGAACAATACATGACTTGCATTGGCGAGGCTGTCGGCCAGTTTGAGGGCTTCGGCGGAAGGAATCTGTCGAACGACTTCACCCGTCTCGCTCGCGATCACCTTGACGATGACCTTGCCGGAATGCTCGTCGATCGAGAACTCCAGATTACGCTTGATCGACTGGACGAACTTTTCTATCTCTTGCACCGCCAGTTTCAACTTGGCGCCGTCCGCATCCTGATCCTTGGCAGCGACCGGCGCTTCAGTCTTTTGGACTTTGGGCAGCTCTGACGGTTTGTCAGCAACCGGTGTCACTGGCTTGGGAGCCGGATAAGACACGTTAAGCTTTACGCTCATGTCCATGCCCATCACCTCTTAACGTAAAAAAGCGAGAGAGCACGACAAGCGCACTCCCCCGCTTAAACTCATTCCGAAATTACTGAAGCAGCTTCAGTACAGCGGAAGGCAGTTGGTTGGCTTGAGCCAGTACGGAGGTCGAAGCTTGCTGCAGAGTCTGCTGCTTGGTCAGGTTAGCAGTTTCAGCGGCGAAGTCGGTGTCCTGTACACGACCCTGAGCAGCGGTAGTGTTTTCAGTGATGTTCTGCAGGTTCTGGATGGTGCTGGTCAGACGGTTTTGCGAAGCACCCAGGCTGGCGCGGGTTGCACCGATGTTAGCGATAGCTGCGTCGATTGCAGTGATCGCGCTGTCGATGGCGACGGCAGCGTCAGAAGGGCTGGCGCCAGTCAGTACAACAGTGCCGCTGCCAACCGACAGGCTGACGGCGTCGAACTTGGAGCTCAGTACCAGGTCGATGTGGTTAGCCGAACCGGTGTTTGCGCCCACTTGCAGGGTCACAGTGCCAGCCGAACCGTCCAGCAGGTTTTTGCCGTTCAGGTTGGTCGAAGCCGAGATACGGGTGATCTCGTCGGACATCTGAGCGAATTCAGCGTTGGTAGCGGTCTGGTCAGCAGTGCCGTTGGTACCGTTACGGGCTTTAACAGCCAGTTCACGCATACGCTGCAGGATGTCGGTAGTAGCTTGCAGAGCGCCTTCAGCGGTCTGGGCAACGGAGATACCGTCGTTGGCGTTCTGGATGGCCTGGGTGTTACCGCGGATCTGCGAAGACATACGGTTGGAGATCTGCAGGCCAGCGGCGTCGTCTTTGGCGCTGTTGATTTTCAGGCCGGAAGACAGGCGCTGCATCGAAGTGGACAGAGCGTCGGAAGCGCGGTTCAGGTTTTTCTGAACGTTCAACGATGTGGTGTTGGTGTTTACTGTTAAAGCCATGACGAATTCCTCGTTGGTTGGGTACTGCGGCTTCCGGCCCTGGCAACCGCCGGGTATGGCCTAGAGAACCTTCGTAATAGTTATCGTCGGGATTGCAGGTTGCTTGAGGGCTTTTTGAAAAAATTTTGCCATCACCACGCCACCCCCGAGAAAACAAAGACTTAGCAGCACATCCAGCGCGAAAAAATGACGTCATAAAACCGCCTGTAACGCAAAGCCGCGGGCCAGTGCTGCGCAGCGGTTCAGCGCCTGGCACTTTCCAGCAATTCGACCAGTTCGTATTCCATATAGTCAGCCAGGCCCAACCAGTTCTGGCGCTCCTGACAGTCGAGCATTTGCGTGAGCACCTGTGCCCACGCCTGCCGGATACCCACTGAGGCAGACGCCAGACATTGCTGGGCCTGTTCGAATACATCGACCATCGTCAGTGCCGCCTCAACGTCACGCCCAAGGCGAAACAACGCGGCACACTGACGACACTGATCCTGACATTGACTCAGCGCACTCATTGCACGAACTCCGGATTGAAAGCGGTCCCGGCAATCAATGCACCGGCGCGGCTGCTGTTGAGAAATTCGACCTTTGGATGCGCGGCGATATAACGCTCAAGCACACACAGATATCCGCGAAAATTCAGCTGAGTACTGACGCGCTGACCGTGGCCATCGCGCACCCAGTGCCTCGCCTGGGCCAGCGGCGGGCCCAGATCACCGTCGTCCCAACCGGCGTGGGTCTTGTTCATCGGGAAAGCGAAGTCAGCGCCAAACAGAGTGATTCGGCTCGCGCCCATTTTTACCGCGAGATCCACCGCCGGATGAATCACGCTGCCGCCGACGTGCAGCTCGCCGCGTGGATACTGTTTTTTCAGCTCGGCATAGATCGGGCTGGCCGAATAGCCGCCATAGCGCTTGCCCTTCCATGCCTTCAATACCTGCGGGTCGCTCATCGGCAGGTACACCAGCGTAATGCCGTCAGACGTCTCAAAGGGCAGATGCCGAAAGCCGATGCGCTGATCGATGCTAACCACCAGATCAGGCACGATGCCATGTTCGCGCAACGGTCGATAAGCGGTATCAACACAGATGAACAACGGCCGCTCAGCAAGCTGACGAATCGCCGCCAGACGTTCGAAATGCTGCTCCAGCGTCGGTCCGGTGGCGATTACGTAGATTTCACGTCCAGCGCAACTGCCGAACAGCTGCGCGACATCGTCATCGCCAAGCAACACCGGCAGACATTCCTGCAAGCGTTGCTGGATTTCTGGCGACTGCGGATCGAAATCACGATTGTTGAACGTCAGGTGCACTTCATTGATCAGCCGGTCGCGGATCTTCGCGTTGAAGTCATCGGCCAGCAGCATCTCGGCGGGCAAGGCAAAGAACGGCGTGAAGAAGTCCGGGTGATCACCCGCGTAAAACAGTTCGACACGGGGATCCTGCAGCCACTGGCGCTGATCGAGCAGTTGCAGCACCAGTGCGAACAGCGCGCCATTGAGAATGTGCACGTAGAGGCGCTCGAGCCCCGCACGTTCAAGAAGCACGCCGGGCAAGTCGCCCAGGCCGGTGCCATAGACATGGAGTTGCGGTTTTTCCGGCAGGCTTGCCGCCTGAACCTGCGCCTCGTACAGACGATCATGGCGACTGGTCAACTGAATGCCGTCAACGCTCAGCGTCGAGCCCAGCCCTTGCACGAGTTCGGCCTGTACGGACGCGCTGTCCTCAGCCATCAATCGCTCGAACAGCGCCGGCCAGCGCCGTTGCAACACCTCGGCATTGGCTTGGAAAAACTCGCTCATGGCGCCTCGCGCTCCTTCTCGGGCAAAAAAATAGCGTTCAAGGTTAACCTTGAACGCTATTTTTGTATCAGTGGTTTTTGCAGCAGCTTACGGACGATAGATGATCGCCGAGCCCCACGACAGACCGACACCAAAACCGCTCAGCGCAACGCGTTGCCAGTCGGAATCAAGCACGTGTTTTTCCAACAGCAATGGAATGCTAGACGACACGGTGTTGCCGGTTTCGACCATGTCCTTGATGAACTTCTCCGGCTCGCCTTCGAAGCGTCGCGCCACGGCGTCGACGATCGCCGCACTGCCCTGGTGAATGCAGAATGCGTCGATGTCATCGGCCTTGAGATTGGAATCGTCGAGCAACTCGTGCAAGTGTGCCGGCACTTTCAGCAATGCGAAGTTGAACACCTGACGACCGTTCATGAAGAACACGCCGTTGCTCACTTTCAAGTGCGGTGCGCCGGAACCGTCGGTGCCGAACTTGGCCTTGCCCAGTGCCCAGGTCGGGTGTTCGCCCATCCACGTTGCCGTGGCGGCATCGCCAAACAGCATGGTGGTGTTGCGGTCTTCCGGGTCAACGATTTTGGAGTACGGGTCAGCGGTGATCAGCAGGCCGTTCTTCAGTCCGGCGGCTTCCATGAAGCCTTTGATCGCGTAGATGCCGTAGACGTAACCGGAGCAGCCCAGGGAAATGTCGAACGCCGCGACGTTGGTCGGCAGGCCGAGTTTGTCCTGAACGATGGCAGCGGTGTGCGGCAGACCTTCTTCGTCACCATTCTGGGTGACGACAATCAGCGCATCGATCGATTCACGCTTCAGTTCAGGGTTGCTGGCAAACAGCGCATTGGCCGCTTCCACGCACAGGTCGGAGGTTTCCTGCTCAGCGTCTTTGCGCGGCAGGAACGCCGAACCGATCTTGCCAAGGATGAATTCTTCATCCTTCTCGAATTTTGCACCTTGTGCGTAATTGTCCACGCCGGCTACAGGAACGTAGCTCGCAATGCTTTTTATGCCAATCATTACGGCTTCCCAATAAAAAACAGCCCAAAACCACCGCTCGCAAGGATTCGAGGGGCGCCGACAAACAGAAAACGGCCGCCATGACGGGCAGCCACGGGAAGCGCAAAGGGCTATCACTGGAACCGCAAAACGGGCCAGGCGCCATCTCCCCGGTCAATACAATACAGTGAAGATGCGCGTTATGACTCGCAGGTCACGCTATTTTGCCGAATCGATGGCAGATTGGCCTATTCGACCAGCGACCAATCCAGCGGCGTACCGCGCTTGATCGCGGTGCGCGCACGGCGTCCGAGGACGGCTTCGGTGTGCTTGGGCGGCAGACCGAGACCTGGGCGAATCGCGCGCAGATTATCCCCGGTAAAGGCTTCACCGGCGGCCATGTCAGCAGTGACATACAGCGAGCGGCGATAGACCAGCGACTTGCGCTCGGCCTCGGTCGGGCCGTACTGAACATGTCCCATCGCCTGCCAGGCACGCTCGGTTTCGACGACCAGACTGGCCAGCTCCGCCGGTTCCAGAGAAAAACTCGCGTCAACACCGCCGGCCGAACGGTCGAGGGTGAAGTGCTTTTCCACCACGGTCGCGCCCAGCGCCACCGCTGCCACCGACACGCCCACACCCATCGAATGATCCGACAGCCCCACCTCGCAACCAAACAGCTCGCGCAGATGCGGGATCGTGCGCACGTTGCTGTTGAGGGGCGTGGCCGGATAGGTGCTGGTGCACTTGAGCAACACCAGATCCTTGCACCCGGCCTCGCGTGCGGCACGCACGGTTTCATCCAGTTCGGCGATGCTGGCCATGCCGGTGGAGATGATCAGCGGTTTGCCGGTCGCTGCCACTCGACGGATCAACGGCAGATCGGTGTTTTCAAAACTGGCAATCTTGTACGCCGGCATTTCAAGGCTTTCGAGAAAATCCACCGCGCTGTCATCGAACGGCGTCGAGAACGCGAGCATCCCCAACTCCTTGGCCCGAGCAAAAATCGGCGCGTGCCACTCCCACGGCGTATGGGCTTTTTCGTAGAGATCGTAGAGTGAAGTACCGGCCCACAGACTGCCCGGATCCTTGATGAAGAATTCGCCTTCAGCCAAATCCAGGGTCATGGTCTCGGCAGTGTAGGTTTGCAGCTTCAAGGCATGCGCCCCGGCCTTGGCTGCCGCCTCAACGATTTGCAGGGCGACGTCGAGGGACTGGTTATGGTTGCCGCTCATTTCGGCAATGATGAACGGCGGCGCATCGGCACCGATGGTGTGGTGGCCAATCTTGAAACTAGACATGCGGGTGATCCTTCAAAACACGGCTGAACGCGCAGGTCTCTTGAGTGAACCCGGCGTCGCGGAAGACTTTCAATGAGGACTGATTGGCGGGCATGACCCGGGCAGTAATGCGCGTCAATTGCGGCCAGTGCGCAGCGACAAATGCTTCGCCACGACTGAGCACTGCCCTGCCCCAACCGAGGCCGAAACGCCCCTCCAGCAGATAGATCGACACTTCGGCTTGGAACCCGCGCAAGTCGTAGCGCAGCACCCCGACCGGGCCGTCGTCCGCCTCGGCAATCAACAGCAGCCGCTGAGGGTTGCGCAAACTGGCCGTCAACCAGTTCAGATGCTGCGCCCAATCGATCACGCCGGTTTCCAGCGACCAGCGCCGTACCGCTTCGGCATTACGCCCATCGAATAGCAACTGCGCATCGTCCAGCGTCGCCGGGCGCAGTTTCAGCACCGCACCGGCCAGCGCCGCCGCCACACGCTCAGCACCGCGGCCATCGACCAGTTGCCGCGAGCGCTCGGCGAGGCTGCGGCGTAGAAAATGATTGTTCACGACGAATCCGACCGCATCACGCAACTGCTCGACGCTGACCTGCTCGCGAGCCCCCATGAACACATGCGCACCGGCAGCGGCCATGACTTCGCCGTTGGCCTGCTGATTGTTCGCCACGGCGATGCAGAGGGTCGGCAAACCCAGCGCAGCGCGCTCCCAACTCGTGCCGCCGCCAGCGCCGATGAACAGGTCGGCTTCAGTCATGCGCTGATGGAAATCGCTGACGAAACTGTGCAGGCGCCAGTTCGGTCGCATCTCGGCCAACGCTTGCATCTGCGTCCACGCCGGGTTGTCGGCGCCAGCGACGAAGTCCACCTGCAACTCAGTGAAATCCGCCAACGCCAACATCGCGTGATGAGTCTGCCTCGCCGCGTCGAAACCGCCGAAATTCACCAGCACGCGCCGCGCCTTCGGCTTGATCTCGATCGCTTCGCAGTTGAATTCATCGCGCAACATGGCGTAGCGCGGGCCGAGCAAGGTGCGACAGCCTGGCGGCAGCAGCGGCGCGTAGTTTTCGCTAAGACCGGACAGGTTCTGATTGAGCAGCAGATCGACGCTGTAGCGCCGCGTGGCCAGATCATCCACGGCGGCGATTCGATGCGCCCAGCGCCGGGCAGCGGTTTGCCAGTGATGATCGAGGCCATAATGGTCGACGATGATCCAGTCGAACGGTGCCTGCCCGTCCAGCAGCTGGTCCAGTGCATCAATGTCGAACTGCCACGGCAACATCGATTCGATGGCCTGCAGCGGGTCTTCATCACGATAGCGCTCGGGCAGCGCGAAGGTCTCGAAGCCCTCGGCATTCAGGGCGTCGAGTCGATGCCCCGGCAAACGCCGACAGGCAAATGCGACATGACTGCCCTGCCCGCGCAACACCCGCGCCAATGTCAGACAGCGGGCGATATGGCCGCTGCCAATGGTCGGCGAAGCGTCGGCACGAATCAGCACCCTCATTGCAGCTCTCCGCCGGCCTTGAGCGCGGCGTACAGGTATTCGGCGCGTTGCCAGTCCTCGGGGGTGTCGATGTCCTGGACCAGATGACGCGGCAGGATCACCGGCAGGCTGGCTGGCGAATACAGCACATCACCGCGCAACCACGCCTCGCTGCGCCCCCAATAAAACTGCCCGGCGTCCTGAAACGCCTCGGGCAAGTCCTGCGAACGAGTATTGCGAAACTCGGGATACAACGCCGTCAAGGCGCCGTCCCCGTCGACTGTCAGTGCCCGCTGTACCGGAAACGCGAAATCGCAGACCGAGAACGCGAATGATCGATGCGGATGCTGCTCCAGCAACTCGAAACCCTGACGCAGATAGCGTGCCTGCAACAGCGGTGCAGTGGCGTAAATGCAGCAAGCGAATTCAAACGACGCCAACTGCTCCAGCGCGTGCACGATGACCGCCGCCGTACCGGTGAAATCATCGGCCAGATCGGCCGGACGCATGAACGGTACCTGCGCACCGTACGCCCTCGCGATGTCGGCAATCTCGACATCGTCGGTGCTGACCACGACCTGCTCGAACAAGCCTGAATCCAGCGCTGTGCGGATCGAGCGGACAATCATCGGCACGCCATCGAACGGCAAGAGATTCTTGCGCGGGATACGCTTGCTGCCGCCTCGGGCAGGGATGATTGCGACGTTGCTCAAGGGCGTTTTTCCAACAGGAACCAAGTGATGTCGTCCGCCGGAAACTGCGGATCGCGGTGATAGACGAAACCATAATCGACCAGCTGCAGATCGGCATAGCGATCGAGCATTTCCCCGGCGAAATCGCGCTTGAACAGCTTGCCGCTGTTACCGCGGTAGGCGATTTCCACCGGCGCCGGATTGTAGTACTCGGCGATCAGGATGTAGCGCTGGCTCAGCTCGTACATCTGCGCATAGGCGCGCGGCAACAGCTCGGGAGCCAGATGGATCAGCACGCCTTTGCTCAATGTCAGATCGTAGCGGCGCTCGACAGGAAAATCGAACAACGAGCCGTGCCAGATTTGCGCGATGTCCAGCGCCTGCGCCTGCGCGCACGCGCTTTCGTTGATCTCGACACCGAACAGTTCGCAACGCGGCAATAACTGACGCAATGCCTGCAAATTGTTGCCGGCGTTGGTACCCAGCTCCAGCAGACTGTCGACGCGACCCGCGCGGCTCAGCGCTTTGGCGAAAAACCCTAGATTGCCCGCCACCAGCGCCTGGCCGACATTGCGCTCAACGTAATGGTTGCCGAACTCACCCTGCCAGAATCTTTCCTGCTCGCTCAGATCGCGCATACACAGTCTCGTCTACCGCCGCAGCGGTCATCGTTCGGTCAGTCGGCGCAGTTGCTCGACTACATGATCCTGCTGCTCATCAGTCAGCAAGGGGAACAGCGGCAAGCTGATCGCCTCGGCGTAATAGCGCTCGGCCTCGGGAAAATCACCCTCGGCAAACCCCAGATCCCGATAGTAAGGCTGCAAATGCACGGGAATGTAGTGCAGATTCACGCCAATACCGGCGGCGCGCAAACCTTCGAAGACCTGACGATGACTGAGGCTGATGCGCTCGGTCTGCAAGCGAATCACATACAAGTGCCAGGCCGACTCCGCCTCTTCCTGCGGGCTCGGCAACGTCACCGGCAAATACGCCAGCAAGCGATCATAGCGCGCCGCCAGTTCACGGCGCCGGGCGACAAACTCATCCAGTTTGCCCAGCTGTGACAGTCCCAGCGCCGCTTGAAGATCGGTGATCCGGTAATTGAAGCCCAGCTCGACTTGCTGGTAATACCACGCCCCGTGGCTCGGCTCGGTCATGTGCTCGGGATCGCGGGTCATGCCGTGGCTGCGCAGGCGTCGCAGACGTTCGGCCAGCGCCGGGCGATTGGTCAGGATCATGCCGCCCTCGGCGCTGGTGATGATCTTCACCGGGTGAAAACTGAACACCGTCATTGCCGCAAATTCGCCACAACCGACCGGACGCCCGGCGTAGCTGGCGCCCACGGCGTGCGAGGCGTCTTCGATCACGGTGAAGTGGTAGCGCTCCGCCAGTTCGGCGATACGCCGCATATCGCAGCTCTGCCCGGAGAACGCGACGGCGACGAGGACTTTGGGCAGCGTGCCGTCACGTTCGGCCTGTTCGAGCTTCGCTTCAAGGGCAAAGGCGTCGAGGTTCCAGGTCAGCGGATCGATATCGACAAAATCAACCTCTGCGCCGCAATAGCGTCCGCAATTGGCTGAGGCGAGAAAGGTGTTCGGCGAGGTCCACAAGCGATCGCCCGGCCCCAGGTCAGCGGCCAGACAAGCAATGTGCAGCGCCGCCGTGGCATTGCACACCGCCACGCCGAAATCCGCTTGGCAGCGCTCAGCCATGGCCTGCTCGAAGCGTTCAATGGTCGGCCCCTGGGTCAGCCAGTCCGACTGCAAAACTTCGACCACCGCGTCGATGTCCGCCTGATCAAGGCTCTGCCGACCGTAAGGGATCATACCGACAGCTTCGCGTGCAGATCGGCGATCTGCCCCACTGAAAGGAAATGCGGGTTGGTGTCCGAGCGATACTCGAAATCCTCGTCCACGGCACGGCCACGTTCACCGAGTTTATCAACGGCGAAATCGACGTCGACGCTGGTAAAGCGAATCGACGGCTGAATCGTGTAGTGGTCGTCAAACTCAAGAGTCATCCGCGCATCGTCCAGCGGCACCATCAGTTCGTGCAGCTTCTCGCCGGGACGAATGCCGACGTTCTTGTGCGGCAGATGCTCGGCCATGCCGCGCGCCAGATCGACGATGCGGATCGACGGGATCTTCGGCACGAACACTTCGCCGCCGTGCATGCGAGCGAAGCTATCGAGGACGAACTGCACGCCATGATCAAGGGTGATCCAGAATCGGGTCATGCGCTCGTCGGTGATCGGCAATTCTTGCGCGCCGTCAGCGATCAGCTTGCTGAAGAACGGCACCACCGAGCCGCGCGAGCCAGCGACGTTGCCGTAGCGCACCACGGCGAAACGGGTCTGCTGCTCGCCAGCAATGTTGTTGGCGGCGACGAATAGTTTGTCCGAAAGCAGCTTGGTCGCGCCGTACAGATTGATCGGGCTGGCCGCCTTGTCGGTGGACAGCGCCACGACTTTTTTCACACCGTTGTCGATGGCGGCGGCGATGATGTTCTCCGCGCCATTGACGTTGGTGCGGATGCATTCGGTCGGGTTGTATTCCGCCGCCGGCACCTGCTTCAACGCAGCAGCATGGACGACATAATCGATGCCGCGCATCGCTTGGCGCAAGCGCTCGGCGTCACGCACGTCACCGATGAAATAACGCATGCACGGTGCATTGAACGTCTGCTGCATTTCGTATTGCTTGAGCTCGTCGCGGGAGAACACCACCACGCGCTTGGGCTGGTATTGCTCCAGCAAGCGGCGAATGAAGTTGCGACCGAACGAGCCGGTGCCGCCAGAGATGAAGATCGATTGTCCGTTGAACATGTTGTGGTTCCTGTCCGGCCTGCTCAGGCGAGCAACTGCGCCCAATTGATCGAGGCGTTTTCGCCCAGAGTGAAACCTTTGCCGCTCAAGGCCAGGTTGGCGTTGTACGCCGGATCCTGGGCAAAGGCGTCGGGCCATTTTTCACGCAATGCCGCCAATGCCGCTGGCGCCTGTGGCAGCTCGCCGGTGTGCAGCACCTGCACCAGTGGCGTCCACACGGTGAGGTAACCGGCCTGACCGGCCTTCAGGCACAGATCGACATCGGCATAGCCGTCAGCGAAGGTCGCTTCGTCGAGGCCGCCAAGGGCATTGAACAGCTCTTTGCCAACCATCAGGCAAACCCTGGAGACGGCCGAATAATTCTGCTCGACAACCAGCCGCTGCATGTAGCCCTCGGCCTTGTGTTGCTCGCCGATGAAAGGCGAACCCACGCCTTCGTTCAGACCAAGAATCAGACCGGCATTGGCGACTTTGCCATCGCGATCGACGAGTTTGGCGCCGACGATGCCGACTTCAGGACGCTGGGCATGGTTGAGCAGCGAATCGATCCAGTTCGGATTGACCACTTCGCTGTCCGCGGCCAGCAGTACCAGGTATTCACCCTGCGCCTGTTCGCTGGCGGCGTTGTACAACGCGACTTCGCTCAGCGGCTGGTCGGCACGCAACACGTTGACCTTGGCGTGGCGCAGCGTTCCCAGCCAGTCGTTGACCGCTGCCGACTGCTTGCCGTTGGCTGCCAACAGCACTTCGTAGCGGCTGTATCGGGTTTTGAGCAGCACGCCTTCAAGGCAGCGGCGCAGCGCTGGCAAATCATCGATGACCGGCACAATGATCGAAACCAGTGGCTGCTCAGTGTGGCGATAATCGATCTGCCAGGTGCCCGGCGCCGCCGAAGTGACTTTGGCCTTGTAGCCGCGATTGCCCAAGTGACGCAGCAACGCCTGACGCTCGTGGGCGTTTTCTTCCAGAGGCGCCTGCTCGGTGATCAGCAGCGGCTCGTCGAGATGCGCGAGACCGTCAAGTCCGCCCTGTTCGATGATGCGCAGCAACAGATCGAATTCCAGCGCCTTGCTGAAGTCGGCCTGATAACCGCCAGCGTCAAGCAGCACCTGGCGACGGATCAACCAATGCCGCGCCATCAGCGACGGCACGCTTTGCAGCAGATCCAGGTTGAAACCGGGGCGGAATACGTCGACCAGTGCGCCGTTTTCCTTGCGCTGGATTTCATCGGTGGCGACCGCACGCACACTCTCGGCACCCATCAGTTCAAGGCTGGCGCGCAGCAGGCCGCTAGCGGTGAACTCATCACCGGCCTGAGCCAACATCAACCAGTCGCTTGGCGACTGCTGAGCGCTCTGGTTGAGTTTGTCGACGAGATTGCCGGGCGTGACACGGACAAAGTGCAGGGTGTTCTGCGCAGTGGTCGCTGCCGGCGCTTCACCAGTGGTGAACACGACAATCCTGAACGCTTTGCAGTGCCCCTCGACCAGGCTGTCGAGCGACACCTGCAACTTGTCGATGTCGTTGTCCAGATCAAGCAGGAAGATACCGAACTGCTGACCACCACCTTCGGCAGCCACGTGTTGGCTGATCGACTCGAGCTGCTCGATGGCAGGCGCACGTGCAGCCAGCCAGTGCAACAAACGTCCCGATTGCATCTTGTCGAACGTGACCAGATGATCGTCGACCGTCAGCGCCTCGAGGCGGGCGACCCATTCATGCATGGCTTGCGCCGCCGTCTCGTCACCGAGCACTTGCAGCTGCGCAGCCAGACGCTTGGCAACCACCTGGTTGAACGCATTCAGATCATGCGCCTGCCACAACCGGTCGACCACGCTCTCCGGCGTATCGTTATTGCGCGCCTGGAGCAGATGCGCCTGACGCGTCCATCTGCCTTCCAGCCCCTCCAACTGAAGGCGACCCGCCGGCAGGGTGTGCATCATGAATTCAAACTGTTCCAGAAGGTCGAAAAACGCCTGGTTGTAGAACGGCATCTCAACGTACTGCAGTGGGCCGAAACGCCGATCAGGCCGCCGCAATTGCTGATTCCAGGTCGACTCGAAAATCAACTCGGCAGTCAGCGCCCGGCGGACCGCCAGACTCTCGGCCATCGCCGCAAAGCTCTCCAGAACAAATGCCTTGGCCTGCCCGGCATCGAGGTTCTGGATACCGGTCGGCAGCGAGACGAGGAATTCGGCAAACGCCTCTCGTTCAGCGACCGACTTGCCATCAACATAGGTCAGCGAGTGATACACGTCGGTATTGTGTTCGGAAACGCCGTAGTTGATCTCGCGTACCACATAGGGAATCGGCAGGATCCGTGCCTTGGCGCTCGCCAGCAGGAAATACACATGCCCGATTTCCTGCCATTGGAAATTGGTCCCCGGCGGCAATGACGAGTGCCAGGTTTTCATCAGGTCACTACGGGTCACCGCATAAAACGGCGGGATGTACTGACTCATGTAGTCAATGACGCGATCCTGCGCCCGCTCGGACGAATAGTCTTCCTGAACCTTCTTGTCGCGGCGGTAGTAGTTCACGCCATCGGCCTTCGCCAGGTACATCAGGCAATAGCCGTGGCACATGCCATAGTCACGATTGGCCTGAAGAAAGCCGACAGACTCGCAGAGCGAATCGAACACGATGAAATCGTCATCCGCCGCCAGCACCATGTATGGCGTGCTCAGTTGCTCGACGCCATAGGCCAGTTTGGCCTGCATCCCCCAGTAGGCGAATTGCGGTACATGATGATAATCGACGGCGGAAAAATCGCCTTCCGGACGTTCCGGCGTGGAATCCAGCACCATGATTCGGCAGGGCAAGCTGCTGTAATACTTCACCGCACGGCGCAGGAACGCCGGCCGATTGTGAGTAATCAGCACCACCGTCAACAACTCGTTGAGCGGTAGCGTCAGTTCAGAACTGTACTTGCCTTGCATAACTTCTCTCCACAACCGGCGACTCGCCGAAACAACGCTGGGTAATGTTGCGAATTAACGAACGCGGCGCAGATAACCGTCCGGCGCCACGGTGATCAGCAGTTTGTTCTGCATCTGCCGATCGATCTCGAAATCCTTGTTCTCTTCCAGGTATTTCCACACGGCGGTTTTCGGGTTATCGCCATGACCCCACGGGCGATCCGGAAAAAAGTCCGCCGGCATGTCTTCAACCACGGTGTCCATCACCACGCAGTAGCTGCCCACCGAAACCAGCGGCGCGTACAAGCGCAGCTCCTCGAGTACGTGGTCGTGGGTATGGTTGGAATCGAGGACCAGAATCACTTTCTTGCCCTCGGCAATTGCACGGACTTTCTGCGCGGTCGCCTCGTCGATACTCGAACCTTCGATCATCTGGATGCGCTTGGCCATCGGGTGGCTTTCGATGGCCTCACGGTTGTGCGGGCGAATGTCGAGGTCGATGCCCAGCACTTCGCCGTGGCCCTGCAGCTCCAACAGCGAGGCGTAATAGATGATCGAACCGCCGTGAGCGATGCCGCATTCGATGACCAGGTTCGGTTTGACCTGCCAGATGATCTCCTGCATCGCCATCATGTCTTGCGGCAACTGGATGATCGGACGGCCCATCCAGGAGAAGTGGTAGCTGTATTTATGGCGGGCCGATTCGTTGAAGAAATCCCGGGCCAGTGCTACCACTTTCTGATCATCACCCTGGCGCGCGATCTCTTGTTGGCATTCGGCTTCGAAGGCTTTATGGATGTTGTTTTCGGTCATCTTAATAATCTCAAGGGTCACTGAAACGAAGCGCTGTCGACGGCGTGATAGACGTAGCGTGCGCCAGTCATCCGCTTGATTTCTTCGAGGTAGTTGGAATTCATCACAAACAGATGGGCGCCTGCAGGCAGAGCATCCATGGCCTCTTGCGGCGAGGACACTCGCACGCCACTGAGGGGCAAGTAACGGCCCTGCTTGGCCGGGTTGATGTCAACGACGCGATCTACCGCCACACCGGCGCGCTGCAAGGCCAATGAATAAATCACGCCCTTGGACGAAGCGCCCCAGATGGCCGAGCCCTGTGCCGGCGCGGATTGAATGATCTGCACGGCGCGATCAAGACTGGCGGTGAAGGTGGTCGACAGCGTCAGCAACGACGGCGTCTCGACCGGCGCCCGTTGCAGCGTCGAGAGATCGGCAACGATGTACAGATATTGGCCACCGAACAGATGCCCGGCCTCGAGCACGGTGCCGAACATTGCGCGCAAGTCGGCGAGACGGAAGTAATTGACGTGCTCATAGAACACGTCGAACCAGGCATTGTGCTCGACGATCCAGTCAAAGCACGGCACTTCGATATAAATCTGCCCGCCCTGATTGGCTGCAGCCATTTGCGCGAGAAATGCCAACGGATCGCTGATGTGCTCCAACACATGGCGCAACACAATCGCATCCGCTTCCAACCCCAGCTCGCGGGTGAACGGTGCCTTGATCACGTCAGGATTGTCACCTTCATACGAAGGGTCGATCCCGGTAATGGCGTAATCTTTGCCCCGCAGCATCTCAAGGAAATAACCTTTGCCGCAGCCGACCTCAATCAGGGTCTGGCCCTTGAAGTGCCGGGCGAGGATCGCTTCGACGGCATTGAGGTGCGCCTGAAACTGCACCGAGTGCGCCTGTTCGTTCTGATAGTCGGCGTCATAGCTCAATTTGTCGGCATCGAAGGCCTGGTTGAAGATCAGCCCGCTCTGGCTGTCCTGTACCAGCACAATGTCTGCCGCCCCTGAGGCCCGCGCCTCTTCGGCGCTGGAAAACGTGCGGTTCTGCAATACCGGCAGTCCGGTCGCGCGATAAAGCTCATGCAGCATGTTCTTGCCCCTTCAGTTGCGAGATTCGCTGAGCATCACCCCAGAACGCCATGGGCTCATGGGCGGAATAACCGTAATGGCCCAGGTTCAACTTGATCGTTGACTGGCGTTCGCGGACACGCTGTTCAACCAGCGCGCGTACGGAAATCGCCTGGCCGCTGCAGCAGTTGGTGACGCCGTCGACATCAGGCCGGCCGATCAACGAAGCCAATTGCGCGGCCGCCTCGGTAATCTGCAGATAATCACGCAGCTGGTCGCCCATCGACATATTGAACTGCGCCTCACCGCCATCGATGGCGCGGTCGAGGCTGGCCAGCAGGCTGTTGCTGTTCTGGCCTTCGCCATAAAGGTAAAACAACCGCGCCCATTGCAGGGTGAACGCCTGCTCGCGCTGCAATGCTTCAAGGAACAGGCGCAAGGTGTGCTTGGCCAGACCGTAAGGCGTGCAAGGCTGGGGCAAGACCGACTCGGCCAACCGGCCGCTTTGCAAGCCGTATTCAAAGCAAGTCCCGGTGACCAGCACCTGGCTCACCCCTGCCACGACCGCACGCTTGAGAAACGCGTAATCGGCCGGCAGGTTGCGTTCGAAATGAAACAGCGCCTGATAGTTAGGCAATCCGCTCCAGGCCAGATGCGCGACGACATCCACGCCATCAACCAAGCGCTCGACATCAAGGTCTGGCGCATGCAGATCGGCGGCGACAAATTCCACCTGCGCGAACCACGGCAAACTGCGAGCAGAGTCGAGGGTGCGCGCAACCGCACGCACTTTGAAGCCTTTGGAAAGCAAAGCGCTGACCAAGTGGCGACCGACGAAGCCGGTGGCGCCAGTGACCAGCACAGTGGTGGTGGTCGCCGTCAAAGCTCGACTCCCTGAAACTGTTTGTCGAGCAGCGGATGCCTGGAATCCTTGGCTGACAAATTCTTGACGGGCAGCGGCCATGAGATCGCCAGTGCCGGATCAAGGGCCGACAAACCCGCTTCATGCTCCGGTGCGTAATCGGCATCGGTGAGGTACAGCACTTCCGATTCATCGGTCAGTGACTGGAAGCCGTGGGCAAAACCGGCAGGAATCAAAAAACTGAGGCCATCATCGGCGCGCAGTTCTTGCGCATGCCACTGCAAATACGTTGGCGATTGCGGCCGCAGGTCGACCGCCACATCCCAGACCGCGCCGCGCACACAAGTGATCAGCTTGGATTCGGCGTAACCGGCTTTCTGAAAATGCAGACCGCGTACGCTACCTTGGCCCAACGTGCGCGAATGATTGATCTGGCGGATCGCAAAAGGACGTCCCTGGACGGTCAGACGACTCTGGCAGAACAGCCGGGCGAACCGCCCGCGCTCATCGCAGAAGACTTTCTGCTCAATGAGGTACAGGCCCTCCAATGGCGTTTTCTGCAGGGTGTAATCGCTCATGAACGCTCTCTGTACAGATTCAATTGGTTCAAGGTAACGGCGCGCATGTCATCGCCGTGTTGCCACGCCAGATGCCAGCCGAGGGTCTGCGTCAGGCATTGTTCCAGCGTCCAGCGCGGCTTCCATCCAAGCCCCTGCCGCGCGCGGCTGCTGTCCAGACGCAGCAGACCGGCTTCGTGCAGCTCACTCGGTTCGATGCGCAGACCACGGGCCTGCGGCCAGCGGTTGGCAAGCAGTTCGACCACTTCACCGACGCTGCACATGTCGGCCTCACCAGGGCCGAAGTTCCACGCACCGGCGTATTCCGGGCCCTCTTCGTAGAGGGCGGCGGCCAGTTGCAGATATCCGGCCAGCGGCTCCAGCGCGTGCTGCCAAGGGCGCACGGCCTGCGGATAGCGCAGGGTCACTGGCTCGTCGGCGGTCCAGGCTTTCAATACGTCGGGAATCAGACGTTCCGGGGCGAAGTCGCCGCCGCCCAGCACATTGCCGGCGCGTGCGGTAGCCAAGGCCAGACCGTGTTCGGCATGTTTGTCCGCCGGGAAGAACGACGCGGCGTAGGACTGCGCGAGCAATTCGCAGCAGGCCTTGCTGCTGCTGTAAGGATCGTGGCCACCGAGGGCTTCGTCTTCGCGGTACGGCCACAGCCATTCCTTGTTGGCGTAGACCTTGTCGGTGGTCACCAGCACACAGGCGCGCACGCCGCCGACCTGACGAATCGCTTCGAGCAGGTTCAGCGTACCCATGACATTGCTTGAATAGGTGCCGAGTGGATCGCGATAGCCCTCGCGCACCAGAGGCTGGGCCGCCAGATGCAGGACTATTTCCGGCTCGGTCTCGGCGATGATTTCCAGCAAGGCGCCGAGGTCACGCAGATCGCCGCGTTGATCGTTGATGCCCTCGTGTACACGCGCCAGTTGGAACAGGCTCGGCTCGGTGGACGGATCCAAAGAAAAACCGCTGACTTGCGCACCAAGGCTTTGCAGCCACAGGGTCAGCCAGCTGCCTTTGAAACCGGTGTGCCCGGTAACGAGAACGCGTTTGCCACGCCAGAAATCCGCGCTCAGGCCCATTGCTTCCATGGGGCCTCCCCGCTCTGCCACAGCGCTTCGAGATGGTTCTTGTCACGCAGGGTGTCCATCGGCTGCCAGAAGCCCGAATGTTCGTAGGCATGCAGCTGTTCCAACTCAGCCAGTTGCATCAACGGCTCGGCTTCCCAACTGGTCGCATCGCCGGCGATGTAAGGCAGCACCTGCGGTGACAGGACGAAAAAACCGCCATTGATCCAGCCGCCGTCACCTCGCGGCTTCTCGGTGAAGCCCATGACTTGGTGGCCGGTGCGTTGCAACGCACCGTAACGGCCTGGAGGCTGCACGGCCGTAACGGTCGCGAGCTTGCCGTGCGCTTCATGAAAACGGATCAGAGCGCCGATATCGATATCCGAGACGCCGTCGCCGTAGGTAAAACAAAAGGCTTTCTCGTCCTTGAGATAAGGCGCAGTGCGCAAGAGCCGGCCACCGGTCATGGTTTCTTCGCCGGTGTCGACCAGCGTGACGCTCCACGGCTCGCTGTAATTCTGGTGCACCTCCATGCGGTTCTCGCGCATGTTGAAGGTCACGTCGGAGGTGTGCAGGAAATAGTTGGCGAAGAAGTCCTTGATCGCATAGCCCTTGTAGCCCAGGCAGATGACGAAGTCGTGGATTCCATGGGCGGAATACTGCTTCATGATGTGCCAGAGAATTGGCTTGCCGCCGATCTCGATCATCGGCTTGGGCTTGAGGTGCGACTCTTCACTGATCCGCGTGCCGAGGCCACCCGCCAAAATTACTGCCTTCATCGTCTCCCCTCTTGTTCTTCACCGGGCTGCGCATGGCTTCGTTGAGCGTTGCAGACCTTGCGGCGACACCTTTTGCCGTTCCGGGCGCGAGTGCAATGACCGCAAGCGCTCGTTTTATGGCGATTTGAGGGGGACTTGCAGGAAACGCGCCAGCTCAGAGTCGAGGCGGTGGGGAACGGGGATGAGATTTTGATTGGGGGCCTATCCGTTATGGCGGGTGCTGCCGCTGGCGGTTTCGCTCTTACAGCAACACCCGCAGAAACGGATATTCACCAACCCCCGAGAGCCTGGTCAGCCCAAAGGCCGCCAAGGCCAAAAACAAAAAAGGGATGAATCCAAAGACCCATCCCTTACTTCAACGATGCGCAAAAACTACCCGAACAGCGCAAACCCGTCACCACCCACCGGCAGCTCATACATCTGACCATCGGCCGTCTGAACATGCTCGATGGTCGCAAACCCCGCATACCAGTCCACCAGCCGCACACCGTTGTCCGGCACGCCACTGCTATCATCATTGGCACTGTGCAGATAAATGTCATCGCCCACACGGGTCACGCTCAACTGACTGGCGTCAGCGATCGTGTTCAGAATCAGCGTGTCGTTGGCATCCAGCCCTTCATCCTTGATGGTCACCAAGGCAGACGTGTCCACCACATAGGTATCATCGCCCTGCTCGCCAAACCCGCTGCCGCCCAGGCCCGACGGGCCGGCGCCGTTGAAGATCAACACGTCGTTGCCCTGCCCACCATAGGCCACGCCTCGCCCGAGGGTAATGTTGTCATTGCCTTCATCGCCACTGACCCAGGTAAACAGACCATCGCGCGCAGCTATGATGACGTCATCGCCCGAGCCACCGAACAAGGTGTCGGACTGCCCGGCTGCATCGAGACCGGACGCCAGACCGCCGTAGATGTGATCGTTGCCATCGCCACCCTGAATCTGGTCGTCACCACCACCGCCTTCAAGGACGTTGTCGCCCCACTCACCTTCCAGAACATCATTGAACTGGCTGCCGCGCAGGCCTTCGATATCGATGTAGACGTCATGGAAGGCGATACCGCTCTGCGTGCCCCATTTCAGCGAGGCGCTCAAGCCTTCAGCGCTGTCGTCATAGCTGACGATGTCGAGGCCCGCACCACCTTCAAAGTTATCGGCCCCCGCCCCGCCCAGCAGCACATCATTCCCGGTCCCGGAAACGATCGTGTTGTCCCCGTCATTGCCGTAACCGGTGAAATCGCTGCTGCCGGTATAGGTCAACCGCTCAACGAACGCACTCAGCCTCAACTCGGACAGGCTGGTGTACACATGATCGGTACCACCCATGAAGCTGTCGTCTTCTTCGACAGTCACGCCGGTGCTGTTGATCGTATAAACGTCATCACCGATACCACCAGCCACCTTCACACCACTGGCGTTGACGACAAAACGATCGGCGCCGGAGGAACCGATAACCTCTTCCACATTGAGCAGCGTGTCACCTGCAAGGTTGCTGCCATTGCCGATCACGACATTGGCCACGTCGAAGGCGTAGCGGTAACTCACAGTGTCGTAGCCCTGCGCACCATCGATGTTCATCGAGTCCTTGTGACGATAAATCACATCATCGAAGCCCGAGCCCTGAAGCGCCTCGATGCCGGTGAACATATCGCCATAGGCGATGGTCAGGCCGTCGTAGTTGGCGAAGTCTTCGACTCGCACCCCTTCAAGGCTGTCGCTGTAGCTGACGGTGTCGTAACCGTCTCCCCCGAAGAAATGATCGGCACCATCACCACCCCACAGCCAGTCGTTACCGGCACCCGCGATGATCTCGTTGTCGGTGTCGCTGCCGTAAGCCTTGAAATCACCGGTACCCGTGAAGGTCAGCTTCTCGACGAAGCCAGCCATCTTGATGCTGTTGAGGCTGGTGCGCAGTTCGTCATAGCCACCCCAGTCTTCCTCGACGATGGTCACGTCTTCGGCGCTGACGATGTAGACATCGTCACCGCTGCTGCCTTCCAGCGTCACGCCGGCTACCGAACTGCTGAACGTATCGTTGGAAAAGGTGCCGACGATCTTCTCAACGGATATCAGCGTATCGAGCTTGCCGTCGGGGCCGGTGACGGTGGTCGCACCATCGGCCAGTTCGACGTTGATTCCAGAGGGTATTGCGTAGTAAATCGCGGTGTCGAAGCCGTCACCGCCATCAAGCTCATCCGATCCCGTACTTGCCAGCAGGACATCATCCGCCTCCAGTCCATAGAGTTGGTCATTGCTGTCGGTGCCCAGCAGGACATCCGCTTCACTCGTTCCATTCACAATTGTCATTACATCTTCCTTGCGTGGTTGTTGAAACCGGATCTGTCAGTGCGGGCGTTGCCTGTCCGGAGCGCATTCCCTCGCTGATCGACTCAAACAAATCAATGAACCTGTGAAAAAGGCGACCCGAGAGATCGCCTTTCAATGAAGCCTTGCGGGCAATTCAATCCGCCAGCCAGCCATACTCCCAATGGCGCAAGTTATCGCCGCGCAGAACATAGTCTCGCAGCACCACTTCACGCAATTCATCGCCCATGCGATAGCTGGCATCCGGATCAGCCAGATGCATGCGGATCGCTTGCAGCCACTCATCGGTCGTGTTGGTCTTGACCCGCGTGCACGGCAAGTAGCCGCGATAGGCCTCGGTATCGGTGCAGACCACCGGAAAACCGCAGGCGCCATACTCGAGCAGCCGCAGATTGCTCTTGCAGTCGTTGAAGATGTGGAACTCCAGCGGTGCCAGCGCCAGATCGAGGTTCAGGCTGGCCAGTTTTGCCGGATAGACATCCAGCGGGATCACTCCGTGAAACTCATGCATGTACGGCAGCAAATCATCCGGGCACATGCCGAAGAAAACCCAGTCCACTTCGTTGGCCAATTCACGCACCACGTCGGCGATCACGGCCAGATCGCCGTGGTGACTGGTCCCGCCCCCCCAGCCGACACGGGGCTTTTTCGAGGTGCGACGCTGGCTGCGCAGGTGTCCCCACAAGTCCTGAGCCAACATGTTCGGCACCACGCGTATGTCGTGGTGCATGTCCGACAGCGCGTTGGCCAGCGGCGCGGTTGAAACGACCACGCGATCGCACAGGCCGATCGCTCGGCGCACCATTCGCTCCATGTCCGACTTGCCCGGCATGTTGCGGATATGTGCATTGCGATGGGGAACGTCGATGACATAGTCGTCGAGTTCGAAAATCCGTCGGGCATTGAAGAACTTCTTCAGCGGCGGGATCTCATCAATGGCGTGCTCTGAGTAGCGCCCCTGCAGGACAATCACATCGGGCGCCTGCCGCTGGATATCGATGATCGACGGCAAGCCGTAACAGATGCGCCCTTCCACGCGGTTGGCCGCTTCCAGTTCGATCATCGGCTGGCTCATGCGATAGTGACCGATGGCTGAAGCGTTGATCGGAACCGCGAGCACGTTCGGCAGTTGCGCCTTGGAGAACGCGCTCCAGCCAGTACGCAGGCCCGGTTCAAGGCTGAAGTTGCTGGCGCCAACGCCCTGCAACGTCAGGTTGACGTTATAGGCCGGGTCGCGCGCAACCAGTGGCAGCCAGCGTTGATAGAAGGTGTCCTTCTCCTCGGCGTGCTGCGCTTGCTCTTGCTCCGTCGCCGCGATAACTGGCTGCGTACCCACCGCCAGCACGGCGTGCGGGTTCATCACCACCAGATAACCGTCGCGGCCAATGCGCAGGCACAGATCCACGACACTGAGCGTTTGCTTGAAATCCTGCTCATCAAGACCGCCGGCCGCTTCGAATACCGATTTGCGAATCATCAGGCAGTCGCCACCGACCGCGCTCAGATCATGCACAGCTTGCAGTCGGTGCATATACCCGTCCGACTGCATCGGCTGGCCGTAGAACGGCAGTCCCGCCGGCCCATTCAGCCCCAGGATGAGACCGGCGTGCAGCACGCCACCGTCCGGGTTGAACAGCTTGGCGCCCACCACCCCGACTTCAGGGCGTTGTGCATGATTGAGCAGCTCATCGAGCCAGTCGGCCTGGGTGATTACCGCAAAGGCGTTAAGCATCAGCACGTACTCACCGCGCGCCTGGCGCGCGGCGAAGTTGTGCACAGCGGCGGCATCGCCCTTTTGCGCATACCGCAGCACGCGAATCCGGTCGCTGCCCAACTGCGCCATGCCGTCCAGCCAGGCCAGCGCTTCGGCGCTTTCGCTGCCGTTGTCGACCAGGAGCAATTCGTACTCGGTGTAGGCGGTTTTCTCCAGCAGCGTTTCGACACAACGCTGCAAGGCGGCAGTCTGGTCCTGAGTGACGATGATCACCGACACCAGAGGGCGCTGCGCGTGACGGTAGTCGACACGATTGAGCAGCCCGTTCTGGCGGATTTCATGAGCAATGCCGAGGCGCTGCAGGTGCGCCTCGAGAATTCGCGGACTTTGCTCCACCACGCCAGGCTCGGTGAGCCATTGCGACAGGTCGAATTTCGACTCCAGCAATACCTCGGCGATATGACCGACAACCTGCAGGCCATCGCTTTCGACCATCCGCCAGAGCATGTCGTGTGGCGCCAGTTCGGCGAACGTTGGCGCAAATCCACCGAGGACGAGGAAGCGTTCGCGCTGGAATGCCAGCGCTCGGCCGACGTACGGATAACTGCGCATGAGGTCGAGGTTGAAGTCCGGCTTGAACGCCGGTTCCGCCGATTCACCGTCGCGCACGCTGCCTTCATCACTGTACAGACACGTCAGCGACCGCGAATGCGCGATGCGATCGGCCATCACCAGCAACGCCGGTGCCACCGGGCGATCTCCCGGTTGCAGCAGATAGAACCAGTCGGCGCCTTCGAGTTGCGGCAACAGCGCATTGATCTGCTCCAGACCGTCATCCTGCAACGGCATGTGGAACACCCGATCCTGCAACACTGCTTCGGTACAGGCTACGGACAGTACCAGCACCAGCTCCGGTGGGTAGTCCTGTGCAGCGAGCGCTTGCAGGGTGCGCTCGAGACCGTCGCGGCTACCCTGTGCATCGATGATGATCGGCACGATCCTCGGCTGCTGCGGCCAGCCAGCAAGGGTTTCCGGCAGCCATTGGCGCTGCGTATCGGTCAGCACCCGACACGCCAGCCACTGCGCATAGAGCTCGCCGAAACTGAAGCTGTCGACACCCACGCCCAGTTCCTGGCGGCTTTGCTTGGTACCAAGGGTACGGCTAAGCGGCAGTTCTTCCCAAACGCGAGGCGACTCGTCGGCCCTGGTCAGTTGCACGTAGCGAACCCAGCCCTTGGCGGGCGCCGACTCGCCGCTGCGTACTTTGAGCATTTGCGAAAGCCACTCGCGTTCAACCTCGGCAGCATCCTTCATCGGTTGCTGCGCGCTCAGGCGCTCAGGGTAAAGTCGCTCGGCGCTCAGGACATTGTTCGACGTCACCATGTTGCCGCGCCGCAACAGACACACGTACAAGGCAAAATCCAGGGTCGCGACGAAGCATGCACCTGCTTCAGTCAGAGCGGGCAACAGTTCGGCGACATCGGCACGCCGGAACAACGCACTGCTGAAACCGCCGAGGACATTGACCGGGAATTTTTCGAAAATGCTCAGCACATCGTCGCCTTTGAGCAAGGCGCTCACAGGTGATAGCGAGCTGTTTTCCAAACGGGCCGGCAGAATGATGTCGTTGGCGTCCCACAGCAGCCGCTGAGCGATCACCAGACTGACTTCTTCGCGCTGTAACTCATGGGCTTGCTGTTCGATGCAGGCCGAATAGAGCAGGTCATCGTCACACAGGAATTTGATGAACTCGCCGCGCGCCTGTTCGAGGCAGGCTTTCAGGTTGCCCACCAGCCCCAGCGTCTGTGGATTGCGAACGTAGCGCACCTGGGCCCCGGTTTGCTCCATGACCAGGCTGACGATGTCCTTGATCTCGTCACCACGACTGTCATCGCACACGACGATGTCGAGATTGCTGTAAGTCTGGCTGACGGCACTGTTCAGCGTGCGCTCGAAAAAGCGCGGATTGAACGCAGGGATGGCAATGCTGACGAGAGGAAGTGAATTCACGGCGGGCTCACAGGCGGTACGAGCCCGCTCGCAAAAACGAGCCCTTGATACCGCAAAAAATCATTAACAGAGGCACAACGTTGGCGGGCGCGCTCGCGCCCGCCAATCATCAGATCTTGTTGAACAGACCCAACTGACTGATCTTGCTGAACGCCAGTTGCGCGGCTTGCAGCATGGTCTGTTGCAGGGTCAGACGGGTCATGACTTCTGCCGGATCGGAATCACGGATCGAACCCTGGGTCGTGCTGTTCGCCGTGGTCAGGCTGTCGTTGGTGATGGCCTGCATGTCCAGGGCCTGGCCGCGCGCACCAATGGTGGTGACTGCGGTGCCGATCTGATTGGCGGCAGCGTCGATGTTGCCGAGGCCCGCCTCCATTGCGCCCTGCAATTTCTGCTTGGCAACCGGGTCGCCGTCAACCGGCGTGTTCAGCGCGGTGATCATCTGGCCCAGTGTGTCGAGCACGTTCTGGGTCTGGTGATTGTTCGGCTGGATCGAGAACTGGTCACCTGCAGCCGGCGTGTTGCCCAGCGCGAAGGTCACACCGGCAGCGGTGGCGTTACCGCCGGCCACCGTGCCCGAGGAAACCGGCTTGCTGTCGGCGGTCACTGGCGCGGCATACAGATCGAAATCGGTGGCGCTGGTGAACTTGAGCACCGCGCCGCCCTGCGGGAAAGCTGCGGTGTAGGCTGCCTGATCGGTGATGGTCGAACCAGTGATCACGCTGGTCGACGGGTTACCCGGATTACGCGTGGTGGTGAACGAGTCCGGCGAGGCCGACAGCTGGAAGCTGTGCCCTGCGATAACGGCGTCCGGATTGGTATCGCCGGCCTTCAGGTTGACGTTCAGCTTGAGGTCGACGCCGCGGAAACTGACGGTCTGATTGGCGCCGCTGCTGTTGCTGATCAGGCCATTTTGGCTGGCCTCGGCGGTCACGTCGTTGCCCAAAGCATCGGTGATCTTCAGCTGGGTGCTGCTGACGAAATCGATGGTGTACGGCTGCCCGGCAGTGAACTTGGCGTCGTAGGTGGCGGCAGTGCCGACGGTGCCGTTGGACAGCACGACACGGCCGTCATCCACGGCTGGTGCAGTCATTTTGGTGTTGGTGCGGCCGGTGTTGATGGTCTGCTGAAACGCATCCCAACCAGTGGTGTTGGTACCTACGGTCATGCCGTCGCCGATGCCCAGATCAATAGTGGTCTGGTCACCGTTGTAGCTGAACGTGCCGTCAGAATTCTTCGAGTACGGTGCGGTATCGGTTTTCGAACCGGAGAACAGGTAGTTGCCGTTGGCATCCTTGGCGTTCATCAGGCCCAGCACTTGTTGCTGGATCTCGCCCATCTCCGAGGCGTAAGCCTGGCGGTCCTTGTCGGTGATCGTGCCGTTGTTCGCGGCCAGCGCAAGTTCCTTGGCCCGTGCCAACGCCGTGGTGATCGAATCCAGCGTGGACTCCTGCACGTTCAACGCACTTTTGGTGGTGTTAACGTTGGTCTTGTACTGATCGAGCATCGCTGCCTGCTGGCCCAGCTGCAGCAGACGCCCGGCACCGATCGGATCATCGGCGGCAGTGTTGATGCGTTGCAGGCTGCTCGCCTCGCTCGCGGTGGCGACAGCCTTGTTGAAGTTACGCTGATAATCCGAAGCTTGCGTTCCGTAATACTGGGCGGTGGAAATGCGCATGAATTACGACTCCTTAAAGGCTGTTGATCAGCGTGGCGAAAGTTTCCTGCGCAGCTTTGATGATCTGCGAAGACGCTGTGTAGTACTGCTGGTACTTGACCAGGTTGCCGGTTTCTTCGTCCAGGTTGACCCCGGAAAGCGAATCGCGGGCACCCTTGGCGTTCTCCAGAATCGCCGTGGTCGCGGCGCTGTCGGACTTGCCTTGGGCGGTCTTGGTACCGACGTTGGTCACCAGGGTGTTATAGGCGTCGGTCAGGCTGATGCCCTTGCTAGCCGAACCGGTGTCCACGGTCTGTTTGGTTTGCAATGCGACCAGTGCCTGGGCGTTGCGGTTGTCCGAAGACGCCGCGCCGGTCAGGTTCATGGTGAAGGTCTCGCCGGATTTCGGCGTGCCGCCCACGGTGGTCTGCACGGTGAAGGTCTTCTGCACGTTCGGCGTGACCGTAGTGTCCATCACCGGGTTGCCGCTGGCGTCGACGATGCCGACTTTCAGGTTCAGCGTGTTCGACTGGCCGGGCACGATGGTGCCGGTGCCGATGGTCGCGCCCTTGGCGTCGACCAGATTGTACGATTGGCTGCCGCCGCTGGCTGCGCCGAACACCAGTTTGACCGGCGTCGAATTCTTCAGCGCCGCCTGCATGTCAGCCTGGGCGGTCGGGTTGTAGATGTCGATCTTGTCGCTGAGCGTCGGCTGGGTGTAAGTGCCCAGACCGTTGGCGCTGGCGACGCCGGTGAGCGGACCGGCCGCAGCGATTTTCTTCGGATCGGTCAGGACCGTCTGAATGCTCGCCGCCGCGTTGCGGGTCGGCGTGATTTTGAACGAGTCACCCGCGCTCAGCGCGCCGCCATTCAAGGCCAGGGTGAAACCGTCGATCACTGGCGGCGGATTGGTCGTGGTGCTGAATGCGCCCAGATCGGTGCCGTCGGAACGTTTGACGGTGTAATCGGTGGCACTGGTGAAGGTCACCTGATAATCGCTGGTGGTCAGCTTGCCGGTGTCCTTGATGGTCACATCGAGGTTGCCCGAACCGGCGCTGTTGCCATCCTTCGCAATGCTGCGCTGACTGATCAGGGCGGCACTGTTGATGTTGTTGAAAATCGCCGCGCCGAAGTCACCGTTCTTGTCGATGCCCTGGGCTTGCTGGCTGTTGATCTGATCGGCAATCACCAGAGCGACGCGACCGAGCTCGTTGAGCGACGGGTCGAGGACTTCCTTGCGATAAGTCAGCAGACCGCCGATTTCGCCACCGCTGATCACCGAAGTGATGTCGATGGTGCTCGAACCGCGATCCATCTGGATCGACATGCGCGACGGGTCGGTCTTGCTCGCGACCATGCTCAGGCTGTTGGTGGTATTGCCGATGACCAGCGGCTGGCCGCTGCCGACATAGATGTCGAAGCTGGTGCCGCGCTCGACGACCTGGGCACCGGTCAGTTCGGAGAGCTGACGCACGGCTTCGTTACGGCTGTCGAGCAGGTCGTTCGGCGCCCCGCCACTGGTGGAGATTTCGCCGATCTTCTGGTTGAGATTGGCGATCGCCGTGGCGAGCTTGTTCACCTGGGCGGTCATGTCGCCGAGGCTGCCGTTGATCGTGGTGTTCTGATCGTTGAGCTGCTTGGCCAGGGTATTGAAACGGCTGGTCAGCGCCTGCGCACCGGTCAGCACCGACTGACGCGAAGTGTCATCGGTGGCCGACGTCGATACGCCCTGCATCGAGGTGAAGAATTTCTGCAGCACACCGGTCAGGCCGGTGTTGGTGTCCGAAAGCATGGCGTCCAGCGGCGTCGCCTGCTTGAGGAACGCGGCCGATTCGCTGTCCAGCGAAGTCGCGGTGTGCAGCTGCGATTCCAGGTACGAGTTGTACACCCGGCGCACGTCGGCCAGGGTCGTGCCCGTGCCGATGAAAACGCTGCCGTACTGCTGCGAGGACTTGGTGCCCTGCACGGTTTGCTGACGTGAATAACCGGCGGTGTCGACGTTGGCAATGTTGTTGCCTGTCGTAGCCAGAGAGGACTGGCTGGCCGACAGTCCCGACATCCCGATATTGAGCAAACTCATGGTTCAGACCTTATTACCTGGTGCCTTATAAAGGCGTGGTGGAGACACCCGCCGCAGCGTAGTTTTCAAAACTGTTCATCTGCTTGGCAATTTGCGAAATCTTCGTCGCGTAGTTCGGGTCGGTGGCGTAACCGGCCTTCTGCAACTCGCGTACAAACTGTTCTGGGTTATCGGCCGACTTCAGCACTTCTTGATAGCGATTGTTGCTCTGCAGCAACGTCACCAGATCGTGGAAGCTGTCCTTGTACGAGGCATAGGAACGGAACTCGGCCGTCTCCTTGACCATCGCGCCATTGCGGAACTCGCTGGTGATCGCGCGGGCCGAATCGCCCTTCCAGTTGCTGCTCGCCTTGATGCCGAACAGGTTGTGGCTGCTGCTGCCATCCTGAGCGCGCATGACCGATTTGCCCCAACCGGTTTCCAGTGCCGCTTGCGCCACCAGATAACGCGGATCGACGCCGATGCGGTCGGCAGCTTCCTTGGCCATCGGTAGCATGGTGTTGACGAATTCGTCGGCGGAACTGAAGGCTTTTTTCGCCGGTGCCAGCGGAATCTGCGCCATGGCGCGGCCGTAGACCTGCATCTGCCCGCCGGCAGCTTTCTGCTCTTCGGCACGGGCCAGCCAGTCGCCGTTGTACAACGCGCCGGAACCGCTGACGGCGGTTGTCGCAGCCCGTTGCGGCAAGGCGTTGGTCGCCGCTGCTGCAGTGGTCGCAGTGGCCACGCTCGGCGCCGACGGCACCAGGCCGGCGAGCAAGCGATCGGCCAGTTTCGGCGGCAGCGCCAGACGCCGCTGATTGATCAGCGCCATGTCGTTGCGATGGGAAATATCGGTGTTGTTCGGCGCATGCACCGAGCGCGATGCCCACAACGGACGCTCGCCGTTGACGCGGGACAGCGGACCGGTGGCGACGGTGCCGGCGGCAATCGGCGTCGGCACGGCGGCGGCCTTGGCCAGCGCTTCCTGCTGCTTTGCGGCGGACGCGGCGGCAGCCTCACCCGGAGCCATCGGTTTGTTCTTCGACATCTGCCGGATCAGCACGTCGGCCAGGCCGATACCACCGCCCTCGCGGGACATGGAAACCGCCAGTTGCTGGTCGTACATTTCCTGATACTGCTTGGCCGCCGGTGTGTTCAGCGGATTGTCCTGGCCGAGCGCTTCGGTGGCCGAACGCATCGACTTGAGCATTTCGCCGAGGAACAGCGACTCGAATTCCTGCGCCACCTTGCGCATGTTTTCGTCGCTGTTCTTGTCGCCGACCTTGAGCTGATTCAGACGATTGAGGTCCGAGTAGGACCCCGAATCGCTGCTGCTGACCAGACCGCTTTTGCGCATATCCATGGGGGCCGGCCTCAGATCACGATCAGGTCGGCTTGCAAAGCGCCGGCCTGCTTCAGAGCTTCAAGAATTGCCATCAGGTCACCCGGTGCCGCGCCGACCTGGTTCACCGCACGGACGATCTCGTCGAGGGTGGTGCCCGGGCCGAACTTGAACATCGGTTTGGCTTCCTGTTCGGCATTCACTCGCGAGCGCGGCACGACGGCAGTCTGGCCGTTGGACAGCGGGCCCGGCTGGCTGACGATCGGGTCTTCGGTGATGGTCACGGTCAGGCTGCCGTGGGTGACAGCGGCCGGCGACACTTTCACGTTCTGGCCGATGACGATGGTGCCGGTGCGCGAGTTGATGATGACTTTGGCGACGGCCTGGCCCGGATCGACTTCAAGGTTTTCCAGGATCGACAGGTAGTCGACACGCTGGCTCGGATCGAGCGGTGCAGTCACACGGATCGAACCGCCATCAATGGCTTGTGCGACGCCAGGGCCGAGCATGTCGTTGATCTTGTCGACGATGCGCTTGGCGGTGGTGAAGTCGGAGCGGTTGAGGTTCAGCGTCAGGCTGTTGCCCTGGTTGAAACCGCTCGGCACCGAACGCTCAACCGAGGCACCGCCAGGGATGCGCCCCGCCGACGGAACGTTGACAGTAATCTTCGAACCGTCACGGCCTTCAGCGTCGAAACCGCCAACCACGAGGTTGCCCTGAGCGATTGCATAGACGTTGCCGTCGATACCCTTGAGTGGCGTCAGCAACAAAGTGCCGCCGCGCAGGCTCTTGGAGTTACCGATCGACGAAACGGTGATGTCGACCTGCTGACCCGGTTTCGCAAACGCTGGCAGATCAGCACTCACCGACACCGCCGCGACGTTCTTCAACTGCACGTTGCCCGATCCCGGCGGCACCTTGATGCCGAACTGCGAGAGCATGTTGTTGAAAGTCTGCAGGGTGAACGGGGTCTGCGTCGTCTGGTCGCCGGTACCGTTAAGCCCGACCACCAGGCCGTAACCGATCAACTGGTTGGAGCGCACGCCGGAAATGCTGGCGATGTCTTTCAGCCGCTCGGCATGTGCAGTGAAGGCAACCGGCAACAACAATGCGGCCAGCATGAGGCTTTTCAGATTCAACGTAGCCACCTAGAAAGGGAACAGCGGGCTGAGGAAGAAGCGGTCGAACCAGCCTGGCTGACTCGTGTCGGCAAACGCGCCGGTACCCGAATAGGTGATACGCGCATCGGCGACACGGGTCGACGACACGGTGTTGTCGGTCGCGATGTCATCGGCGCGGACCATGCCGGCGATGCGCACCAGCTCGTCACCGGTATTGAGCGTCAGCCACTTCTCGCCACGCACGGCAATGATGCCGTTGGGCAGCACGTCGGCCACGGTCACGGTGATCGAGCCGGTCAGGCTGTTGCTCTGCCCCGACTTGGCGTCGCCCTTGGTCGAACGGTCGGCGCTGTAGCCGGCGTTCAGGCTCAGGTCGTTGCTACCGATCGGGTTGTTGGTGGTCAGGCTGGAGCCGAACAGCGAAGTCAGCCCGATCTTGTTGTCGCTGTTCTTGTCCATCTGCGAGTTGGCATTCTTGCTCGCCTGGGTGCGCTCGTTCAGGGTGATGGTGATGATGTCACCGACCCGGAACGCCTTGCGGTCGCTGTACAGGTTCTGCTCGAAGCCGGCCTGATAGATCGAGCCGTTGTTGGCGGCCGCCGGCAACGGCGTGCGCGGCAACACCGGAGCGTAGTAAGGGTCGTTGGGCCTGGGCGTCGGGGCGACGCAGCCCGCGAGCGAGACGACCCCACTCAATGCCAGAACAGATACAAAGCGCTTCATGACCCTACCTCACGGTGTTGCTGGCGACCTCAGGCCGCCCCAAAGACTGGATTACAGATTCTGCGTTACGAACGAGAGCATCTGGTCGGCGGTGGAGATCACCTTGGAGTTCATCTCGTAGGCGCGTTGAGTGGTGATCATGTTGACCATCTCTTCAACGGTGCTGACGTTGGACGTTTCCAGGGTGTTCTGCAGCGTGGTACCGAAACCGTTCAGGCCCGGGGTGCCGATCTGAGGCGCGCCGGAAGCCGCGGTTTCCAGGAACAGGTTGTTGCCCACGGCTTGCAGGCCGGCCGGGTTGATGAAGTCGGCGGTCTGCAGGTTGCCGATCACTTGCGAGGCCGGGTTGCCGGCGATGGTGATCGACACGGTACCGTCGCGGCCGACAGTGAAGGTCTGCGCATCGTTCGGGATGATGATCGCCGGTTCCAGAGCGAAACCGCTGGCATTGACGATCTGGCCATTGGAGTCGAGGTGAAAAGTACCGTCACGGGTGTAGGACGTGGTGCCGTCCGGCTGCAGGATCTGGAAGAAACCGCGACCGTCGATGGCCATGTCCAGCGGCTGCTCGGTGGTTTGCAGGCTGCCGGCGGTGAAGTTTTTCTGCGTGCCGACGATGCGCACACCGGTACCCACTTGCAGACCCGACGGCAGTTCGCTGTCCTGGGTCGACTGGGCGCCTGGCTGACGCTTGATCTGATAGAGCAGGTCCTGGAACTCTGCACGGTCACGTTTGAAACCCGTGGTCGAAACGTTCGCCAGGTTGTTGGAAATGGTGGTCAGGTTGGTGTCCTGGGCGGACAGGCCGGTTTTGGCAACCCATAGAGCCGGAAGCATTCGATTCTCCTCGTGCGCCTGTTTTACGGCGCGACGTTCTGATAATTAGCTGATCTGCAAGACCCGAGCCATGGCCTGGTCGTCGTCTTTGGCGGTGTTCATCATCTTGACGTGCAACTCGAACTGCTTGGCCAGGGCCAGCACCGAAGTCATTTCTTCCACGGCATTGACGTTGCTCGACTCGAGGAAACCCGAGACCAGTTTGACGTTGGCGTCGGCTTGCGCCGGCTGGCCGTCCTTGGTGTAAATCGAACCGTCGAGACCTTTGTTCATGTTCTTGATGTCCGGGTTGACCAGCTTGATCCGGTCGACTTCGGCCATCACGCGCGGACCTTCGCCCATTGCGCGAATACTGATGGTGCCGTCTTCGCCAACTTCGACCTGCTGCTCGGGCGGCACGGCGATCGGGCCGCCGTTGCCGATTACCGGCATGCCGTTGCCGGCGCGCAGTACGCCGAGGGCGTCGATGTTCAGGCTGCCGGTGCGCACGTAGCTTTCGCCACCGTTGGGGTTCTGCACGGCGATGAAACCGTTGCCGGACACTGCGACGTCGAGGTCGCGGCCAGTCTGCACCAGCGAGCCCGGGGTGAAGTCGGTGGCGGGCCGTTCGCTCATGGCAAACGCACGCGCCGGAAAGCTGTCACCGAATACCGGCATCGAACGCGCCTGCTCGAGGTCGCGCTGGAAGCCGTTGGTGGAAATGTTCGCCAGGTTGTTGGCATGCGCCCGCTGCGCCAGTGCGTTCTGGCTGGCGCCGGTCATTGCCACATAAAGGTACTTGTCCACAGTGTTTCCTCTGCATGCCGGACGTTTGCCGCCCACCGCTGTACTGCTCAGCCATAAGCAATTTGCAGACCAACTTTTTATTGGCGGGCAAAGGCCCGGTAAACAAGGGACTTGAGGGGATCGGAGGGGAATTTGAAATGTATCGAAGACGAAAAACCGGCGGTGTCATGCCGGTTGGTGGCAATCCTCAGTTCAGCGGGGGGATGGCGATCCTGTGGCGAGGGGATTTATCCCCGTTCGGCTGCGCAGCAGTCGCCAAGCCTGCAAATGAGGTCGCTGGGAAGGAAAAGCGGGGCGGCTTCGCCGCCCATCGGGGATAAATCCCCTCGCCACAAAGGCTCTATTTAGCTTTCGGAGGTTTTGCCCACCTCATACTCACGCAGCTTGTTGGCAATGGTGGTGTGCGAAACCCCCAGCCGCTTGCCCAGTTGCCGACTGCTCGGGTGCTCGGAATACAAGCGCTCCAGCACCGCTTTCTCGAAACGCCCGACAATCTCATCCAGATTTCCATCCAGGGAAAAATCGCCAAGCGGCTGACGCACGCCATAATCCGGCAGGCGGATATGTTCAGCCTTGACCTTACCGCCGTCGCACAACGAAACCGCCTGGAACAGCACGTTCTCCAATTGCCGGACATTGCCCGGCCAGTGGTAATGGCTGAGGCGATCCATCGCCGCCGGGGCCAGTTTCGGCAGCGGACAGCCGATCTGCCGACTGGCCTGATCGAGGAAGTGTTCAACCAGCGGCGTCAGACCGTCGAGGCATTCGCGCAACGGCGGAATGTGCAGCGACAGCACGTTCAAGCGGTGATAGAGATCCTGACGAAACTCGCCCCGCGCGCACAGTTCGGACAAGTCCACCTGGGTGGCGCAGATCACCCGCACGTCGAGATACACCTCTTCATCACTGCCGACGCGACGGAAGCAGCCGTCCTGAAGAAAGCGCAGCAATTTGACTTGCAAGCGCGGACTCATCTCGCCGACGCCATCGAGAAACAGCGTGCCGCCAGCGGTCAACTCCAGCAGGCCGAGCTTGCCTTCGGCCCGTGCGCCTTCGAAGGCGCCGGGGCCGTAGCCGAACAGTTCGGTCTCGGCCATCGACTCCGGCAACCCGGCGCAGTTGAGCGCCATCAACGGTGACTGTCCGCGCGGACTGGCAAGGTGACAGGCGCGCGCGAGCAGTTCCTTGCCGGTGCCGGTTTCGCCTTCTATTAATAGCGGCGCATCCAGCGGTGCCATGCGTCGCGCTTCGCGGACCACAGCGGCCATGACTTTCGAGCTTTGGAAAATACTGTCGAAGCCGCGCAGCTCTTGCTTGCGCACATTGTAGATACGCTCGCCGACGCGGTCGGCGCGGTGCAGAGTCAATACGGCGCCGGCCATGGCCTCGCTGTCATCGTGCTCCGATTGCAGCGGCGCGATGTCGGCAAGAAAGATGTCGCCCTTGACCTTGACCCGCATGCCGTTGATTCGCGATTTGTTGGCGCGCACCAGTTCCGGCAAATCGAAATCCTCAGCGTAGCGCGACAATGGAATCCCCGGCACCTCATCGACACGCACGCCGAGCAATTGCGCTGCAGCGCGGTTGGCCGCAACGATCGAGCCGCCCATGTCGATCGACAGCACCGGAAATTCCAGCGCGCCGAGCAGCGCATTCAATTCCATATGCCGGCGCTCGCTGGGCATCAGCCCGACGCGCTTGACACCGAACACCCCGCCGATTGCCTCGAATTTCGGCCGCAATGCCTGGAACTGGATGTTGATCAGGTTCGGGCAGTGCAGGTAGATCGCGTTGCCATGCTCACCGCCAACCTCACCGCGGGCAACGTTGATCCCGTATGCCACCAGCAGATTGAGAATATCGCGCAGGATGCCGATGCGGTTCTGGCAGTGGACTTTGATGCGCATAGAAAAAGGCCCGACAAGACTGGAAAATTGACACATCCCCTGTGGGAGCGAGCTTGCTCGCGAAGACGGCGGCACATCCTACATTGATGTGTCAGGTCCACCGCTTTCGCAAGCAAGCTCGCTCCCACAGGGGAATCGCGTTGCGCGCCAAATTGTTTTCTGTCGAGGCACGCAGATAGTTGTCAAGATTATGTGACAGCCCCGCCCCATTTCAAACCCGCCAATCACCGCAAACGCGCATTACCCGACCAAGCGTAACGATAACTTTACGAAATCAGTTGAATTTTCCTACGCACTCACGGCTCAACATGCTGCGCGCCTTCGCACTCTGGGGTATTCCTTTAGCCATCGCTGGACATAACAAAAACGAATTTCCTAGCAGGAGAGCAGCATGAAGCAGACGCAATACGTGGCTCGCGAGCCCGATGCGCAAGGTTTTATCGACTACCCCGCCGAAGAACATGCGGTGTGGAACACGCTGATCACTCGCCAGTTGAAGGTGATTGAAGGTCGCGCGTGCCAGGAGTACCTGGACGGTATCGAAAAACTCGGCCTGCCCCACGACCGTATCCCGCAACTGGCCGAGATCAATAAAGTCCTCGGCGAGACCACCGGCTGGCAAGTTGCCCGGGTGCCAGCGCTAATCCCCTTCCAGACCTTTTTCGAATTGCTTGCCAGCAAGCAATTCCCCGTCGCCACCTTCATTCGTACCCGCGAAGAGCTCGACTATCTGCAAGAGCCGGACATCTTCCACGAGATCTTCGGCCACTGCCCGCTGCTGACCAACCCGTACTTCGCCGAATTCACCCACACCTACGGCAAGCTCGGCCTGCAAGCGACCAAGGAAGAGCGTGTGTACCTGGCGCGGCTGTACTGGATGACCATCGAATTCGGTCTGGTCGACACCCCGCAGGGCAAGCGCATCTACGGCGGCGGGATTCTGTCCTCGCCCAAAGAAACCGTTTACTGCCTGTCGGACGAGCCTGAACATCAGCGCTTCGATCCGCTGGAAGCCATGCGCACGCCGTATCGCATCGACATCCTGCAACCGCTGTATTTCGTCCTGCCCAATCTCAAGCGCCTGTTCGACGTGGCCCATGAAGACATCATGGCCATGGTTCGTCAGGGCATGCAGTTGGGCTTGCACGCGCCGAAATTTCCGCCGAAACCCAAAGCCGCCTGAACCGCGACTTTTGCTGACAATTGCGTCTGTCCGTCGCCGCCACTTTGCTTTAGCGTGACGGCATTGACGGCACACGCGCTTTAATAAAAAACACACTCGTTTTCAGGAATACACCATGTCGACTTTGAACCAAGCCCACTGCGAAGCCTGCCGCGCCGATGCGCCACAAGTCAGCGATGAAGAACTGCCGATCCTGATCAAGCAGATCCCTGACTGGAACATCGAAGTACGCGACGGCATCATGCAGCTGGAGAAAGTTTTCCTGTTCAAGAACTTCAAACATGCGCTGGCGTTCACCAACGCAGTGGGCGAGATCTCCGAGGCCGAAGGTCACCACCCGGGTCTGCTGACCGAATGGGGCAAAGTCACCGTGACCTGGTGGAGCCACTCGATCAAAGGCCTGCACCGCAACGACTTCATCATGGCCGCGCGCACTGACGAAGTGGCCAAGACCGCAGAAGGACGCAAGTAATGCACTTCGACGCCATCGGCCGGGTTCCCGGCGACCCGATTCTCGGTTTGATGGAGGCCTATGCGCAGGATGCCAATCCGCGCAAATTCGACCTCGGCGTTGGCGTCTACAAGGATGCCCAGGGCCTGACGCCGATCCCGGAGGCGGTGAAAATCGCCGAAGCGCGACTGGTCGAAAGCCAGGACACCAAGACCTACATCGGTGGCCATGGCAACCCGCTGTTCGGCAAGGTCATCAACGAGCTGGTGCTCGGCGCCGACTCACAACTGCTCACCGAACAACGCGCCGGCGCCACTCAGACCCCGGGCGGCACCGGTGCCCTGCGTCTGGCGGCCGACTTTATCGCCCAATGCCTGCCGGGCAAAGGCGTGTGGTTGAGCAACCCGACCTGGCCGATCCACGAAACCATTTTCGCCGCCGCCAAGGTTAAGGTCAGCCACTACCCGTACGTCGGCAGCGACAACCGCCTCGACGTCGAAGCCATGCTCGCCGTGCTCAGGGAAGTGCCAAAAGGCGACGTGGTGCTGCTGCATGCTTGCTGTCACAACCCGACCGGTTTCGACCTCAGCCATGACGACTGGAAGCGTGTGCTGGAAGTGGTGCGCAACCGCGATCTGCTGCCGCTGATCGACTTCGCTTATCAGGGTTTTGGTGATGGTCTGGAGCAGGACGCGTGGTCGACCCGGTTGTTCGCGGCGCAAGTGCCGGAACTGCTGATCACCAGTTCCTGCTCGAAGAACTTCGGCCTGTACCGCGACCGCACCGGTGCGCTGATCGTCTGCGCGACCAGCGCCGACAAGCTCATCGACATCCGCAGTCAACTGGCCAATATCGCTCGCAACCTGTGGTCGACGCCGCCGGATCACGGCGCTGCGGTAGTCGCGACCATTCTTGCCGATCCAGAGCTGAAAGCGCGCTGGGCCGATGAAGTGGAAGCCATGCGCTTGCGGATCGCGCAGCTGCGCAGCGGTCTGGTCGAAGCGCTGGAACCCCACGGTTTGCGCGAGCGTTTCGCGCACATCGGCGTGCAACGCGGGATGTTCTCCTACACCGGCCTGTCGCCGGAACAAGTGAAAACCCTGCGCGAGCGGCACAGCGTGTACATGGTCAGCTCGGGCCGGGCCAACGTCGCCGGCATCGACGCCACCCGCCTCGCCTTGCTGGCTGACGCCATCGCCAGCGCTTGCAAATAGTTACTGCAACACAAAACCCTGTGGGAGCGAGCCCTGTGGTGAGGGGATTTATCCCCGACCGGCTGCGCAGCAGTCGTAAACCGTTGATCGCGGAGTGTCAGACATTCCGCGAACGCAGGGTTGGGGCCGCTTCGCAGCCCATCGGGGATAAATCCCCTCGCCACAAAAGTCCACTCCCACATTTGGTTTTTGTGGTCGCCTCCCCTCCCTGCGGCCATCTGTCGCATTAATTCGAATTAAAAGTCTGATTGTCATTTTTCCTGCTGTATCCTGCGCAGGCTTTGTAAAGCGCGGAGCACCTGATCTATCAACAGACTTAGCGAGGAGCGCAACCATGCACGAGATTCCCAATCTCCCCTTCCCAAGCCTGCACGTACCTGAGCAGACGACCCCGCAACACGCCGGCGCCGAAAAGCCCGAGCCGCAAGAAGCCGCTGACAGCCGCAAAGCCGACAGCGAAGAGTAAGACCCGCCGTACAGACCGTGTGGAAAGCGCTAACATGCGCTTTCCACACTGCCTGAAACCCGAGCCCGCCATGACCGACGAATTCTCCGAAAGCCAAGCTGCCGTGCTGATCGGCGCCACCGAGAAAATGATCGAGATCTGGAATCGCCTCTCACCCGAGAAACAGGCCGCCCTGCTCGAGCGTTTCGGCAGCGAAGAAAATGCCCTCGCCGCCCTCGTCACCACGCAACTGGTCGCTCCGGCGAAATCCTGAACGCGCCGCCCGGCAAATAGTTTTACTTTTCCCCGCCCTTGAGCGGTTCACGCCGGTATCATGAGCAGCCTATCTAATCGGCTGCTCCCGTGGATCGTTACCCATGTCGTCTATATCCGAGCCCCAGCGTCCGCTGGCGGTTACGCTGCAAGTAGTTTCCATCGTCCTCTTCACCTTCATCGGTTACCTGAACATCGGCATCCCGCTCGCCGTGTTGCCGGGCTACGTCCACAGCGACCTCGGTTTCGGCGCAGTGATCGCCGGGTTGGTGATCAGCGTGCAATACCTCGCCACCCTGCTCAGCCGCCCGTACGCCGGCAAGATCATCGACAACCAGGGCAGCAAACGCGCGGTGATGATCGGCCTCGCTGGTTGCGGTTTGAGTGGTGTGTTCATGCTGATCTCGGCGTGGACACCGAACCTGCCGCTGCTGAGCCTGATCAGCCTGTTGATTGGCCGCCTGGTGCTGGGTAGCGCGGAAAGCCTGGTCGGTTCCGGCTCGATTGGCTGGGGCATCGGTCGCGTCGGCGCGGCAAATACGGCGAAAGTGATTTCCTGGAACGGCATCGCCAGTTACGGCGCCCTGGCGATCGGCGCGCCGTTCGGTGTCTGGCTGGTGAGCCGGCTGGGTTTGTGGAGCATGGGCGTGAGCATCATCCTCCTCGCTTTGCTCGGTCTGGCGCTGGCATGGCCGAAAACTGCGGCACCGATTGTTGCCGGTGAACGCCTGCCGTTCATGCACGTGCTCGGCAAAGTCTTCCCGCATGGTTGCGGGCTCGCGCTGGGTTCGATCGGCTTTGGCACCATCGCCACTTTCATCACCCTGTATTACGCGACTCAGCACTGGGACAACGCCGTGCTGTGCCTGAGCCTGTTTGGCGCCAGCTTCATCGGCGCGCGGCTGCTGTTCGGCAACCTGATCAACCGCCTCGGCGGCTTCCGCGTGGCGATTGCCTGCCTGTCGGTGGAAACATTGGGGCTGTTGTTGCTGTGGATCGCACCGGATGCGCATTGGGCGCTGGCCGGTGCAGCGCTGAGCGGCTTCGGTTTCTCGCTGGTGTTCCCGGCGCTGGGCGTGGAGGCAGTGAATCTGGTCCCGGCCTCCAGCCGTGGCGCGGCGGTCGGTGCCTATTCGTTGTTCATAGATTTGTCGCTGGGGATCACCGGGCCGCTGGCCGGGGCGATCGCAGCAGGATTCGGTTTTGCCTCGATCTTTCTGTTCGCAGCCTTCGCGGCGTTGAGTGGACTCGGTCTGAGTGTCTATCTGTACAAGCACACGGCGAGATACCGCGAGGCTTAGAAGTCCACCTTGCCGCGCCCGGCCTTGATGCTACCGCGCTTGGTTTTCGACTCCAGCCGACGCTTCTTCGAGCCGAGGGTCGGCTTGGTCGGGCGGCGTTTCTTTTCGACTTTGGTGGCGCTGAGAATCAGCTCGACCAGCCGCTCCAGCGCATCGGCGCGATTGGCTTCCTGGGTGCGATATTGCTGCGCCTTGATGATCAGCACGCCGTCGCTGGTGATACGACTGTCACGCAGCGCCAGCAGGCGTTCCTTGTAGAACTCCGGCAATGACGAGTTGGGAATGTCGAAGCGCAAATGCATGGCGCTGGAAACCTTGTTGACGTTCTGCCCACCGGCGCCTTGCGCGCGGATGGCGGTCAATTCGATCTCGGCATCCGGCAGATGCACATTGTTGGAAATCACCAGCATGGAAAAACGTCCGTAATCAGAGGGTGCAGGATAACCTGATTCACTCAACCTCTGTGGGAGCGAGCCTGCTCGCGAAGGCGGTGTGTCAGTCGATGCAGATGTTTCTGATGGACCGCTTTCGCGAGCAGGCTCGCTCCCACAGTGTTCGGTGTGATGCCAGATTTTTCCATTTCAAAACAACAAACCCGGCACTCTGGCCGGGTTTGTCGTTTCTGCTTGCGCGGTTATTTCGCCGTTGCAGCCACCACCGGCTGCACACTGCGCTTGTTCTTGATCAGGTAGCAGACCCACATGAACACCACCCACACCGGAATCGCATACACCGAGATCTGGATCCCCGGGATCAGCAGCATCACGCCGAGGATGAACACCACGAACGCCAGGCAGACGAAGTTGCCGTACGGATACCACAGCGCCTTGAACAGCGGCGTCTGCTTGGTCTGGTTCATGTGCTGGCGGAACTTGAAGTGCGAGTAGCTGATCATCGCCCAGTTGATCACCAGCGTCGCAACCACCAGCGACATCAGCAGTTCCAGCGCGTGTTGCGGGATCAGATAGTTGAGCAACACGGCAACCAGCGTCACTGCCGCCGACGCCAGAATCGAACGCACCGGCACGCCGCGCTTGTCGATCTTCGCCAGGCCTTTCGGTGCATCGCCCTGCTCGGCCATGCCCAGCAGCATGCGGCTATTGCAGTAGGTGCCACTGTTGTACACCGACAGCGCAGCGGTCAGCACGACGAAGTTGAGGATGTGCGCGGCGGTGTTGCTACCGAGCATCGAAAACACCTGGACGAACGGGCTGCCGCTATAGGAATCGCCGGACGCGTTGAGGGTTTCCAGCAGGCTGTCCCACGGGGTCAGCGACAACAGGATCACCAGCGCGCCGATGTAGAAAATCAGGATGCGGTAGATCACCTGATTGATCGCTTTCGGGATCACGGTTTTCGGCTTGTCGGCTTCGGCTGCGGTGAAACCGAGCATTTCCAGACCGCCGAAGGAGAACATGATGATCGCCATGGCCATCACCAGACCGCTCACTCCGTTGGGGAAGAAACCGCCGTGGGACCACAGGTTACTCACCGACGCTTGCGGGCCGCCGTGGCCGCTGACCAGCAGGTAGCTGCCCAGCGCGATCATGCCGACGATGGCCACAACCTTGATGATCGCGAACCAGAATTCGGCTTCACCGAAGACTTTGACGTTGGCCAGGTTGATAGCGTTGATCAGCACAAAGAATGCGGCAGCGGAGACCCAGGTCGGGATGTCCGGCGCCCAGTAATGGATGTACTTGCCGACCGCTGTCAGCTCGGACATGCCCACCAGAATGTACAGAATCCAGCAGTTCCAGCCCGAGAGAAAACCGGCGAAACCGCCCCAGTATTTGTGGGCAAAGTGGCTGAAGGAACCGGCCACCGGCTCTTCGACGATCATTTCGCCGAGCTGGCGCATGATCATGAAGGCGATGAAGCCGCAGATGGCGTAGCCGAGGATCATCGACGGGCCGGCGGATTTCAGTACCCCGGCAGAACCGAGGAACAATCCGGTACCGATCGCGCCACCGAGGGCGATCAGTTGAATATGGCGATTTTTCAGGCCGCGTTTAAGCTCGCCTGATTGCGAGGGTTGTCCACTCATGAAAAAGGTCTCACGCAAGGTTTGATGATGTTCAGTAGACGTTGCTGCAAGGTTGCGATTTCAGGCAGCCCCGATCAAACCCCAGCGCAGGCACCAGGAGTTCAGCTCATTTACAACGGTCATGCGTCACCTGTTTGTTTTTATCTGTGACGAAATCGAACCCGGCACGCTTGTGGCGCGGCGGAGTGAACAAGGCGGATAGCCTCGAGATTTTTGCGATTACGCAGAGGGTCACAGTTAAAACGCGGCGCATTGTACACCGCTAACCCCCTGCTGCCAGACCCGCCTGATCAGCGTGTCGGTTGCCGGGATTGCGTGTGTCCGCCTCGACAGTCTTGAGCGGCTGCAAAATGTGAGTCAGGCCTTTGCAGGCCATCGGCGGGGACGAGGAGAAAACCGTCCCACGGGGAGAAGTGGAAATCAGTCGCGGCGTTCATTGCGCCTCCTTCTTGTTATTCGCCTGCACGACAGGCATGGGGCGCATCACACCCTGACTGGAGGCTGGAAACAAGCGCGCCAGAGCCTTGCGTGGCGCACGCTCCGTCGGGTTACGGAAGCTTTTCCTTACAACGGAGGGCGAGACCGGAAATCACCGCGTTGGCGGGCCAATATCGTCAGGTTATCTTTACAAGGCGTAACGAATATTTTCCGAATCAGAAATTTCCGTAGGACGCCTACAAATTGACGGTCGCTAGCTTGCTAAACATTTCGCCGGCCTGTTTTTTGTTTTCAAATAAGAAAACCCACCCTGAAAAACAGAACAAGAAGTCTATTAAAAAACCCTCAACCAGGTTTTTCACGTCTCACCGGCCACCCAAGGGCAACCATCACCTGGACCTGATCTTTTCCGGCGGGGTGTTGGCGCTGGATGACAAGCCGGTTTGCGACGGACGATTCATGTTCTAAGCGACTGGCTCCTTCGCGAGCAGGCTCGCTCCCACATTGGATCTGCGGCGTACAAATCCTCTGTGGGAGCGAGCCTGCTCGCGAAAGCGCCTTGTCAGACGCCAGATGAGTTTCGCCAGACGAAAAAAAACGCCAACCCTACGGTTGGCGTTTCCGCTTCAACTTGCAGCTTGCCGCTAGAAACTCACAGCTGCCTCACTCAGGCTTCTTGCGACCGAAACCCGGGCGCTGACCGGAACCGGCCGGTGCGCCGCGGCGTTTGCCCGAGGGCTTGTCGCCGTCGACCAGTTTGATCCCTGGACGCTTCGGCGCCGGTTTGGCCGGGCGCTTGTTGGTGGTGTCGGCTGGACGATCCGCGACCGGCGTACCGCGACCGGCAGGCGCGCCGCGTTCGCCACGCTCGGTACGACCATTGGCCGGACGCGGTGCACGCTCGCCATCACGGGCAACCGGTTTGCGGCCAGGACGCTCGCCTTCAATCTGCGGCTCGCGGCCCGGGCGTGGCCCGGTCGGTGCGCCAGCGGCTGGACGCAGGGTGCGTACGCGCTCGGTCTTGGCCATCGGCCGCGACGATTTACGCTGCATGCGTTCGAGCTTGTCCTTGCTCTTGGCGTTCAGCTGCGGCATTGCCACCGGGGTCAAGCCGACTTCGGCGCTGAGCACGTCGACTTCGTACTGGCTCATTTCGCGCCAGCGGCCCATCGGCAGATCGGAGTTGAGGAACACCGGACCGAAACGCACGCGCTTCAGACGGCTGACCACCAGACCCTGCGATTCCCACAGACGACGCACTTCACGGTTGCGCCCTTCCATGACCACGCAGTGGTACCAGTGGTTGAAGCCTTCACCGCCCGGCGCCTGTTGAATATCGGTAAAACGCGCCGGACCGTCTTCCAGCACCACGCCGGCCTTCAGGCGTTCGATCATCTCGTCATCGACTTCACCGCGTACACGCACGGCGTACTCGCGGTCCATCTCGTAGGACGGGTGCATCAAACGGTTGGCCAGTTCACCGTCAGTGGTGAACATCAGCAGACCGGTGGTGTTGATGTCGAGACGGCCGATGTTGATCCAGCGGCCTTCTTTCGGACGCGGCAGCTTGTCGAACACGGTTGGACGGCCTTCCGGGTCGTCACGGGTGCAGATCTCGCCGTCAGGCTTGTTGTACATGATCACGCGGCGCACCGATTCGGCGGCCTCTTCGCGTTTGATCACCTTGCCATCGATGGTAATGGCGTCGTGCATGTCGACGCGCAGGCCGAGGGTGGCGTCTTTGCCATTGACCTTGATCCGGCCCTGGCTGATCCAGGCTTCGACGTCACGGCGCGAGCCGACGCCGATACGGGCGAGGACCTTCTGCAACTTTTCGCCTGCTGGGCCGATTTCCTGGTCGTCTTTCTGATTGATGTCACTCATCTGGGCACCTCCCGGTGTGGTCTGTTCAGGCGGCGCCTGAAGCATTGGAAACTGGTGTTCGGCCGAAGGGATCGGCGAAGGGTCGCGAATCATACGCGGATGTGCGCCATCGCGCATCAGAGACTAGCTGATCGATGGCCGGTTATTTCTTTTTCCGCCGACCGGCACCGCCGAGTTTGATCAGGCGCAGCGCGGCTTCGGCCAGCACCGTGCGTTTATCGTCCTTGTCGAGCTTCTTCCAGGCCTTGATCTCGCGCTTGCTGCGACCGCAACCGAGGCAGATGTCGTCGGAAAATTTGCAGAGGCTGATGCATGGGTCTTTGGTTGAGCTCATCATCCTCTCCAGAAACACATCAAACCCTGTGGGAGCGGGCTTGCCCGCGATAGCGGTGTGTCAGTCAACATCATTGGATCTGACCCACCGCAATCGCGGGCAAGCCCGCTCCCACAAGGATCCGGATCAATCGTGGAACTCGCGCCGTTCGGCTTCGATTGCCTCAGCCAGTGCACGGGCTTCGGCTTCTTCTTCGCTGAGTTCCGGTTCCGGCTGTTCGAGGGCGGCGACAGCGGCCAAGAGTTTCTCGCGGGCCTCGGCGACACCCAGGACGTCCTCTTCCGGTTCGGCGTCAGGCGTGGCTTCAAGTTCAACTTCAAGCTCAACAACCGGTTCGATAATCTCGGACTCAGACACCGGCGCTTCGCCATCCACCGCATCACGCAGCAAGTCGTCGAAGTCGGTCTTGATCCCCTCCTCCATGCTGTCCAGCTCCAGCAGCAGGGAATGGAAACTGGTTTCTTCCTTCTCCTCCTCCGGCTCGGCGCTGGCGTCGGCCAGTTCCTGCAGACTCTGCGGCACCGGCACGTCGTCGAAGTCGAGCACCGGTTCGGCTTCCATCTCGCGCAGTTCGGCCAGCGGCGGCAGGTCTTCGAGGTTTTTCAGGTTGAAGTGGTCGAGAAACGCCTTGGTCGTGGCGAACATCGCCGGTTTGCCCGGCACGTCGCGATAGCCGACGACGCGAATCCACTCACGCTCGAGCAAGGTCTTGACGATGTTGCTGTTGACCGCCACGCCCCGCACATCTTCGATTTCGCCGCGGGTGATCGGCTGGCGATAGGCGATCAACGCGATGGTTTCCAGCAAGGCGCGGGAATAGCGCTGCGGGCGCTCTTCCCAGAGACGGCCGACCCACGGCGAGAACTTCTCGCGGATCTGCAAGCGATAGCCCGACGAGACTTCCTTGAGCTCAAAGGCGCGGCCCTCGCAGGACTTGCCGAGCAGGGTCAGGGCTTTCTTGAAGACCGCCGGCTCCGGCCGCTCGCCTTCTTCGAACAGTTCAAACAGGCGCTCAAGGGATTGCGGCTTTCCCGAGGCCAACAGAAAGGCTTCAAGCAGGGACGCCAGCTCGCGGGGTTCAGTCAGGTTCATACAGGGACTCGTTATTCGGCTCGGGCTCGCACGTGGATCGCAGCGAACGGCTCATTCTGCACCAGCTCGACCAAGGATTCCTTGACCAGTTCAAGGATCGCCATAAAAGTCACCACCACACCGAGGCGGCCTTCTTCGGCGGTGAACAGCTCGACAAACGGCACGAAGCCGCCGCCCTTGAGCCTTTCCAGCACATCACTCATGCGCTCGCGGGTGGACAGCGCTTCACGGCTGACCTGGTGGCTTTCGAACATGTCGCCACGGCGCAGGACTTCGGCCATGCACATCAGGATCTCTTCCAGCGCGACGTCGGGCAACAGCTTGCGCGCCCGCGCTTCCGGTGCGTCGAGCTTGGGCACGATCACATCGCGACCGACCCGGCTCAAGCCGTCGATGCCTTCGGCGGCGGCCTTGAAGCGCTCGTATTCCTGCAAGCGGCGGATCAGTTCAGCGCGCGGGTCGTCTTCTTCATCTTCAACGGTTTCGGCGCGCGGCAGAAGCATGCGCGATTTGATCTCGGCGAGCATCGCCGCCATCACCAGATACTCGGCGGCCAGTTCCAGACGTACCGACTGCATCAACTCGACGTAGCCCATGTACTGGCGAGTGATTTCCGCCACCGGGATGTCGAGGATGTTGATGTTCTGTTTGCGGATCAGGTACAGCAGCAGGTCGAGCGGGCCTTCAAAGGCTTCAAGAAAGACTTCCAGCGCATCCGGCGGGATGTACAAGTCCAGCGGCATTTCCATGACCGCTTGGCCATAGACCATCGCAAACGGCAGCTCCTGCTGGGCGCCGGCCTGGGGATCGACCACGGTTTCCACTGCGGACATTCAGGCCTCGACCATGAACGGCGTCGGATCGCCGCAACCGACGCGGACCACTTCCGGGTCGTCGCCGGTCAGGTCAATCACCGTCGAGGCCTTGATACCGCCAAAGCCGCCGTCGATGATCAGATCGACCTGATGCTCAAGCAACTGGCGCATTTCGTAGGGATCGCTGAGTGGGTCTTCGTCGCCGGGCATGATCAGCGTCACGCTCATCAGCGGCTCGCCGAGTTCGGCCAGCAGCGCCAAGGCGATCGGATGGCTGGGCACGCGCAGGCCGATGGTGCGCTTCTTCGGATGCAGCAACAGGCGCGGCACTTCGCGGGTGGCATTGAGAATAAAGGTGTACGGCCCTGGCAGGTGCGCCTTGAGAATGCGGAAGGTGCCGGTGTCGATCTTGGCGTAATTGCCCAGCTGCGACAGGTCGCTGCAGATCAGCGCGAAGTTGTGTTTTTCGTCGAGCTGACGCAGACGTCGCACGCGCTCGATGGCGGTCTTGTCGCCGATCTGGCAACCGATGGCGTAGGACGAGTCCGTGGGATAAATCACCACCCCGCCCTTGCGGATGATCTCGACCGCCTGTTTGATCAGGCGCGCTTGCGGGTTTTCCGGATGTATCTGGAAAAATTGACTCACATTCTCTACCTGTTCAGACGGCGGCAATATCTGTGTCATGTTTGAACCGACACCACAGGGGTGGAAGGTCCTCGGGAACCGGCCGGTACTGGCCGATCTCGGACCAGCCGCCAGGGCCATGGAAGTCACTGCCGGCGCTGACCAGCAGACCGAACTCACGGGCAAGGATCGCCAGGCTGCCCACCTGCTCTGCGGGCTGATGGCCATTGACCACCTCGATAGCATGCCCGCCTGCTTGAATATAGTCGGCAATCAGCTTTCGGCGCTTGCTACGGGTGAAATCGTAGTGCCAGGGATGCGCCAGGCTGACCCAGGCACCGGCGGCGCGCAGGGTGCCGACGGTGTCTTCCAGGGTCGGCCAGTGCAGCTTGACGTCGCCGAGCTTGCCGGCGCCGAGCCATTTGCGAAACGCCTCGGCGCGATCCTTTACATAACCTTCACGCACCATCCAGTCGGCAAAATGCGGCCGGGCTGGCGCGTTGCCGCTGTCGCCCAGTTCTTGCTGGATCTGCCGGGCGCCATCGAGGGCACCGGGCATGCCCTTGAGGGCGAGCTTGCGGCTTATTTCTTCCGACCGCAGCCAGCGGCCATCGTGCAATTTGGCGATTGCTTCGACCAACGGCGCGGCGTTGACGTCGAAACCGTAGCCCAGCACATGAATGGTCGCCCCGCCCCAGGTGCAGGACAATTCGACGCCGTTGACCAATTGCATGCCCAACTCGGTGGCGGCAGTACGCGCCTCGGCGAGCCCCTCAAGGGTGTCGTGGTCGGTCAACGCCAAGACTCGCACGCCATTTTCGAACGCACGCGCAACCAGAACCGCGGGCGCCAGGGCGCCGTCGGAGGCCGTGCTATGGCAGTGCAAATCAACATTCACGGGGAGTTGTAACCTCAAATCAGCTGGCGCTATCGCGCGCCCATATGTTTGTTATTATGCCGCCACATCCAGCTTCTGGCTCTCACTGTGAAACAATTCATCGATTTCATCCCGCTTCTGCTGTTCTTCATCGTTTACAAACTTGATCCACGGGTCGTCGACATTGCCGGCCAGCAAGTGACCGTAGGCGGTATCTACAGCGCCACGGCGATGCTGATCATCAGCTCGCTGGTGGTGTACGGCGCGCTGTTCATCAAGCAGCGCAAGCTGGAAAAGAGCCAGTGGCTGACGCTGATTGCCTGCCTGGTATTCGGCAGCCTGACGCTGGCCTTCCACAGCGAAACCTTCCTGAAATGGAAGGCGCCGGTGGTCAACTGGCTGTTCGCTGCGGCCTTCATCGGCAGCCACTTCATCGGTGACCGCCTGCTGATCAAACGCATCATGGGCCACGCGCTGACCTTGCCGGACCCGGTCTGGACGCGCCTGAACATCGCCTGGATCGCGTTCTTCCTGTTCTGCGGCGCCGCCAACCTGTTCGTCGCCTTCACCTTCCAGAGCATCTGGGTTGATTTCAAGGTGTTCGGCAGCCTGGGCATGACCGTGCTGTTCCTGGTTGCACAGGGCATCTACCTGTCGCGCCACCTGCATGACACCGATACCACAACGCCAAAAACCGAGGACTGACATGCTCTACGCCATCATTGCCACCGACGTTGCCAACTCGCTCGAAGCCCGCCTGTCCGTGCGTCCGGCACATCTGGAACGCCTGCAAGCGCTCAAGGGCGAAGGCCGCATCGTGCTGGCCGGCCCGCACCCGGCCGTCGACAGCAATGATCCGGGCGCAGCGGGTTTCACCGGCAGCCTGATCGTCGCCGAGTTCGACTCCCTCAGCGCCGCACAGGCCTGGGCCGATGCCGATCCGTACATCGCCGCTGGCGTTTACGCCAATGTGATCGTCAAGCCGTTCAAGCAAGTCCTGCCTTGAGTCCTTGCGCGCGATGAACCTTCTCGGTTCATCGCGCTCTCAATCGCTCATTATTCTCGTTTGCCTGCCGACAACCTGCCCAATATCCATTTGGAAACAGGTGTCGCGATGCGCAAGGGTCCGTTGTGTCTGATGTTGCTCACGTTGTCGATCATGGCGCCCGCCCATGGTGAGGAAACCACCGAAGGCGGCAGCTCCACGCCATTGTCATTGAGCGCCGGCAGCCAGATCACCGAGCTGCAACAGCGGCTCAAGGCCAGTGAACAGCAGCGCGAAGAACTGAACAAACAACTGCAGAATGCCGACAACACCCGCGAAAGCGCCCAGCTCGCCCGGCTGCGCCAGGAGAACCAGCGTCTGAAGCTGCAACTCAAGGAAGCCCAGGCCAGCCCGTTGCCGCGTTTGCTGACCGATCAACAGCAGTGGTTCGTCACTGGCGCCGGGGTAGCGCTATTGGCGCTGCTCTGCGGTATCTTTGCCAGTGGTGCAAGCCGAAAACGTCGGCAATGGCTAAATTGAGTGAGTCATGAGCGAGCTGTTACTGATTGATGATGACCAGGAGTTGTGCGAACTCCTGAGTAGCTGGTTGAGCCAGGAAGGCTTCCAGGTACGCGCCTGCCACGACGGCCAGAGCGCGCGCAAGGCGTTGGCCGAAACCGCCCCGGCGGCGGTAGTGCTGGACGTAATGCTGCCCGACGGCAGCGGTCTGGAACTGCTCAAGCAACTGCGCAACGACCACGCCGACCTGCCGGTGCTGATGCTGTCAGCGCGTGGTGAACCGCTGGACCGCATCCTCGGTCTGGAACTGGGCGCCGACGATTACCTGGCCAAACCCTGCGACCCCCGCGAACTGACCGCGCGCCTGCGCGCCGTGTTGCGCCGCAGCCATCCGGCCGCCGTATCGACGCAACTTGAGCTGGGCGACCTGAGTTTCAGCCCGGTGCGCGGCGTGGTCAGCATCGACGAAAAAGAACTGACCCTGACCGTCTCTGAAAGCCGCCTGCTCGAAGCCCTGCTCAAGCAACCCGGCGAGCCGCTGGACAAACAAGAACTGGCGCAACTGGCCCTCGGCCGCAAGCTGACCCTGTACGACCGCAGCCTCGACATGCACGTCAGCAACCTGCGCAAAAAAATCGGGCCCCACCCCGACGGCCGCCCGCGCATCGTCGCGCTGCGTAGCCGGGGTTACTACTACAGCCTCTGAAGAGCCCTCCCTGTACTGATCGTTCCCACGCTCTGCGTTGGAATGCAGCCGGGGACGCTCCGAGTCCCACAGCCTGAAGATCGCAGCCTTCGGCAGCTTTTACACAGAATTTGTGTCAGGCCGGGCACGAAGCGTCTTTACCGAAGCTTTACGCTGCGCTGACCGCCGCTGACCTTGATCTGCGTAATCTGCACTCATCCGGAACGTACCGGGAACGAGACAAGGAGATACACCATGCGCAAGACTCTTATCGCTCTGATGTTCGCTGCCGCTCTGCCAACCGTGGCCATGGCCATGCCGCAGGATGGCGGTCCGCTGGGTGGTCCGCTGGATGGCCCGCGCCACGGCGGTCAGATGCACGGCGGCATGCACGGCAAAGGTCCGTACAGCCAGCTCGATCTGACCCGCGAACAGCGCGAGCAGATTCGCAAGATCATGGGCGAGCAGATGCACGAGCGTAAGCAGGTGGTCGACAAGTACCTGGAAAAACTCTCGCCGGCCGACCAGAAAGCCATGAAGGACGAGATCGCGGCCAACCACAAGAAAGCCGAGTCCGATGTCCGCGCACTGCTTAAGCCCGAGCAACAGAAGCAGTTCGACGAGATCCAGAAGAAACGCGCCGAGCGCCGCGCCGAATGGGCCGAGTTCAAGGCCTGGAAAGCGCAGCAGGCACAAAAGGCGCAATAATGTTCTGACGTCAGGCTCGACGGTTCACTCCGTCGGCCTGTTTTCATCATTTACTGTGGGAGCGAGCTTGCTCGCGAAAGCGGTGTATCAGACGCAGAAATGTTGACTGACATACCGCATTCGCGAGCAAGCTCGCTCCCACAGGGTTTTGTGATTTTCGAGGAGTTTCTGTGCGTTCACTGTTCTGGCGGATTCTTGCGAGCTTCTGGCTGGCCATCGCTCTGGTAGCCGGGCTGTCGATTCTGCTCGGGCACATGCTCAATCAGGACGCATGGATTCTCAGCCGCCATCCCGGCCTCAACACGCTGGCGGCAGAATGGACGCAGACTTACGAAGCCCAAGGCGAAGAAGCTGCGCAGGACATCCTCGAACAACGCAAACGCCAGTATCACATCGACGTTCAGGTGCTCAACGAAACCGGCGATCCGGTGGTGCGCGGCACCTTCCCGCGCCGCGCCGCAGCATTCGAAGCGCGGCAGAACAACGATGACCGCCGCCTGCCGTGGCGGCGTCTGACCGACGAGATCACCAGTGAAAAAACCGGTGACACCTACCTGTTCATCTACCGCATTCCACACCCGGAACTCGACGCCTGGCACCGCGAAAGCCTGCTCTGGCCGCTGAGTGCGCTGGGCATCGCGCTGGTGGTGCTGACCCTGTTCAGTTTGCTCGTGACCTTTTCCATCACTCGCCCACTGAGTCGCTTGCGGGGCGCGGTGCATGATCTGGGGCAGACCACTTATCAGCAGAACAGCCTGGCGAAACTGGCCAACCGCCGTGACGAATTCGGCGTGCTCGCCACCGATTTCAACCGCATGGGCGCGCGCCTGCAAAGCCTCATCGGCAGTCAGCGGCAGCTGCTGCGGGATGTCTCCCATGAATTGCGTTCACCCCTGGCGCGCCTGCGCATCGCGTTGGCCTTGGCTGAGCGCGCCAACCCGCAAGAGCGCGAAAAACTGTGGCCACGGCTGACGCGCGAATGCGACCGGCTGGAGGCCTTGATCAGTGAGATTCTGGTGCTGGCGCGAGTCGATGCCGACAACGCCAGCGCTGAAGAAGTGGACCTGAACGCGTTGCTCGCCACGCTGCAAAAAGATGCGCAGCTCAGCTCGCCCGAGCAGACCGTACGCCTGCAAGCCGAGCCGCAGCTGAATCTCAAAGGCTGGCCGACGATGATCGAACGCGCGGTAGATAATCTGCTGCGCAACGCCCAACGCTTCAACCCGAGCGATCAGCCGATCGAATTGCAGGCTGCGCGGCAGGGTGAGCGAATTGTCATCAGCGTGCGCGACCATGGGCCCGGGGTTCAGACCGAACATCTAAGTCAGTTGGGCGAACCGTTTTACCGGGCGCCGGGACAAACGGCTGCCGGGCATGGCTTGGGGCTGGCGATCGCCAAACGCGCGGCGGAACGGCATGGCGGCACGCTGACGCTGGCCAATCATCCGCAGGGCGGCTTTGTGGCGAGTCTGGAATTGCCGCTGGTGCCGGGAGTCGTGGTCCAGCCCTGAAGCAAGAAATGTGGGAGCGAGCCTGCTCGCGAGAGCGGTGTGTCAGTCAACCAATATGACTACTGACACTGCGTCTTCGCGAGCAGGCTCGCTCCCACAGTTTGAAATCGGGGTCAGGCTTTAGCGGGCCAGGCGCTGACGAACTCAGCCAGATCAACCTTCTCCGCCACGCGCGGCTCTTTCTGCGGCGTGCCGAGATAGAGGAACGCGATCACCTCTTCACCCTCCTCCAGCCCCAAACCTTCGCCCACATGCCTGGAGTACGCCAGATCCCCGGTGCGCCACACCGCACCAATCCCCTGCGCATACGCTGCCAGCAAGATCCCGTGCGCCGCGCAGCCGGCTGTAAGCAATTGCTCGGCCTTCGGATATTTCACGTGTTCCTGCAACTTTGCGATGACCACGACCACCAACGGCGCGCGCAGTGGGCCGTTGCGCGCCTTGTCGATCATCGCTTCGGTGACTTCGCCGCCCTGCTGGCGAGCCGCCTCGGCGAGCAGCTCGCCCATTTGCTCACGCGCCGCGCCTTCGACGGTCAAAAAGCGGTACGGCTGCAAGTGCCCGTGATCCGGGGCACGCAGGGCCGCGCCGAACAGGGCTTCGCGCTGCTCGGCAGTGGGGGCCGGTTCGACCAGTCGGGGAACGGAAACACGGTTGAGCAACGCGTCGAGAGCCTGCATCGGCCACCTCCTTTGAAAAATGTGCGGCTATTCTAGCTGCAACTGCGCAGCGCCTGCCGGTTTACATGCCTTGCCCCGCAGGTAGAATGGCGCCCTTCTTCCACCAGCCCGAGCGGATTTCATGGCGTTGCCGACCTTACGGACCATTGGTTTCATCATCGGCATTTTCCTGATCACCCTGGCTGTGGCCATGGTCGTGCCGATGGCCACGCTGGTGATTTTCGAGCGCACCAGCGACCTGCCGTCATTCCTCTGGGCGAGCATGATCACCTTCGTCGCCGGCCTCGCGCTGGTGATTCCCGGCCGCCCCGAACACGTTCATCTGCGCCCGCGCGACATGTATTTGCTGACGGTCAGCAGCTGGCTGGTGGTGTGTATTTTCGCCGCGCTGCCGTTTCTGCTGACCCAGCACATCAGCTACACCGACTCGTTCTTTGAAAGCATGTCCGGCATCACCGCCACCGGCTCCACCGTGCTCAATCATCTGGACAGCATGTCGCCGGGCATCCTGATGTGGCGCTCGATGCTGCACTGGATCGGCGGCATCGGCTTTATCGGCATGGCGGTGGCGATTCTGCCACTGCTGCGCATCGGTGGCATGCGCCTGTTCCAGACCGAATCCTCGGATCGTTCGGAAAAGGTCATGCCGCGCTCGCACATGGTGGCGCGGCTGATCGTGGCGGCGTACGTCGGCATCACCATTCTCGGCAGCCTGGCGTTCTGGTGGGCCGGGATGAGTCCGTTCGATGCGATCAACCACGCGATGTCGGCGATTTCCACCGGCGGTTTCTCGACCTCCGACCAGTCGCTGGCGAAGTGGACGCAACCGGCGGTGCACTGGGTGGCCATCGTCATCATGATTCTCGGTAGCCTGCCGTTCACCTTGTACGTGGCGACCTTGCGCGGCAATCGCAAAGCGTTGATCCGTGATCAACAGGTGCAAGGCTTGCTGGCAATGTTGCTGGTGACCTGGCTGGTGCTCGGCACCTGGTACTGGTGGACGACCAAGCTGCACTGGCTGGAAGCACTGCGGCATGTGGCGTTGAACGTGACCTCGGTGGTCACCACCACCGGTTTCGCCCTCGGTGACTACAGCCTGTGGGGCAATTTCTCGCTGATGCTGTTTTTCTATCTGGGCTTCGTCGGCGGTTGCTCAGGTTCGACGGCGGGCGGGATCAAGATTTTCCGTTTCCAAGTCGCCTACATCCTGCTCAAGGCCAACCTTAATCAGCTGATCCACCCGCGCGCGGTGATCAAGCAGAAGTACAACGGTCACCGCCTCGACGAAGAAATTGTCCGTTCGATCCTGACCTTCTCGTTTTTCTTCGCCATCACCATCTGCGTGATCGCCCTGCTGCTGTCGCTGCTCGGGGTCGACTGGATGACCGCGCTGACCGGCGCCGCCAGTACCGTGTCCGGCGTCGGCCCGGGTCTGGGCGAAACCATCGGCCCGGCCGGCAACTTCGCGACGCTGCCGGATGCGGCGAAGTGGATTCTGTCGTTCGGCATGCTGCTCGGCCGATTGGAGATCATTACGGTGTTTGTGCTGTGTATTCCGGCGTTCTGGCGTCATTGACCGCGTCTGGCACTTGCGTCAGGCGCAAGCGGTATTCACCGGGCGTGGTGTCAAACCAGCGGCGGAAGGCGCGGAAGAAGTTGCTCGGGTCGGCAAAGCCCAGCAAGTAAGCGATTTCCAGCAAGGTCATGCTCGGTTGCGCTAGATATTGTTCGGCCAGTTCACGCCGGGTGTCATCGAGCAACTGCTGAAAACTGGTGCCTTCCTCCTGTAAGCGCCGCTGCAGAGTGCGCTGCGACAGGTGCAACGTCTGCGCCACGGTGTCGCGCTTGGGCTCGCCCTGGGGCAGCAAACGACACAACACTTGGCGTGCCCGGTGCGTCACGCGACTTTCGGAAAACCGCGCCAGATATTCCCCGGCAAAACGGTCATGCAACAGCGCCATGGCTTCGTTGGCGGTGGGCAGCGGCGCCTCCATATCGGCACGTTCGAAGATCAACGCGTCGTAAGGCGCGTTGAACACCAGCGGTGCATGGAAGGCTTCTTTATAAGGTTGCAGGTTGGCTGGTTGATCGCCCTGAACCAACACTTTGACCGGGTGCAGTGGACGCCCGGTCAGCCAGCCGCACAGCGCCAGTGCGCAGGCCAGCGACGCTTCGGCACTTTGCCGGGTCGGCGGCAGATGATCGCCGTGCACAGTCAGGATCAACGCGTAACCTTCATCGAGCCGGCGAAAACTCAGGTCAGCGCTTTCGGCGATGATGCGCTGATAGCGCACCAGGCGCTGGAAGCCTTCAGCCAGGGTATTGCTCGACATCAGCGCGTAACCGGCGACGTGAAACGAGGCCGGGCGCACCACTTTGCCCATGTTCAGGCCGATCGCCGGGTTGCCGGAAACCTCCACCGCGCGCTGCCAGAGCCGGGTCATGGAGTCCTGCGGGAAACGCGCATCCGGATCTTCGAGCGCGCTAAAATCCAGCCCCAGTTGCTTGAACAGAACCCGGCAATCCAGGCCGTCCATCTCCAGTGCTTTGACAATCCCCATCGCCCAGCTTGCAGAAGTCGTTCGTTCGCTCATGGTTGTTATTCTTTTACATGACGGGCTGCAGATAACCGCCCTATTTGCGAAGGATACTAAAGTGGCGCCGATTGTCACTGGCCCACGCCAATGATCACTCTAGACTCAAATAAGCTACCCGACGCACAACTTGTCGCCAGAACAATCACCACAGAGAACGCGGTCGTGGAAAACATCAAGCAGTTCAACAGCTTCGCCGAGTTCTACCCTTATTACCTCGCCGAGCACAGCAACAGTACCTGCCGTCGTCTGCATTTCATCGGCACTTCTCTGGTCATCTTCATTCTCGCCCTGAGCATCGCCAAGGGCGCCTGGCTACTGTTGCTGGCCTTGCCGCTGGCCGGTTACAGCTTTGCCTGGATCGGCCATTTCTTTTTCGAGAAAAACCGCCCGGCGACGTTTCAGCATCCGCTGTACAGCCTGTTCGGCGATTTCGTCATGTACCGCGACATGATTCTCGGTCGCGTGGCGTTCTGAATGAGGATCTGCCCATGAATGCCCATGCTCGTTTCACCCATATGAAGGACGGCACCGAGGAAGACTGGGCGATCATCGCCGCCGATTTCAGCGCGTACGCCAAGCAGCTGCCGTCGCGGATTCTCGCGCACCTGAAACTGCTTGAAGGCGACTTCGGCGGTTTCCCGGTGGATCGCCTGACCCACTCGCTGCAAACCGCGACCCGCGCCTTTCGCGACGGGCGTGACGAGGAATACGTGGTCTGCGCGCTGTTGCACGACATCGGCGACACCCTCGGTTCCTACAACCATCCGGACATCGCCGCGGCAATTCTCAAGCCGTTCGTGAGTGCGGAAAATCTGTGGATGGTGGAGAAGCACGGCATCTTTCAGGGCTATTACTTCTTTCATCACCTGGGCATGGACCGGCATTTGCGCGAGCAATTCAAGGATCATCCGCAGTTCCAGACCACTGCCGAATTTTGCGCCAAGTACGACGCGGCGGCGTTTGATCCGGCGTATGACACGCTGCCGCTGAGTTTCTTCGAGCCAATGATGGAGCGGCTGTTTGCGCAGCCGAAGAACTCGATTTACAAGGCTGCGATGCAAGAACACAGCCCGGCCTGAAAACACATGTGGGAGCGAGCCTGCTCGGGAAAGCGCTGTATCAGGCACAAAAGTTTTGTCTGACACTACGCCTTGGCGAGCAGGCTCGCTCCCACAGGGTTTCTCTTTCGCTCAGGCGATCTCGGCAATTTTGGCAGCCTTGAGCTCCGCCTCACGCGCCTGCGCATCCGCCAGCCGATACAGCTCGATCGTGCCGTCCCAATGCTCGATCAGCGCCGTGCACGATTCGACCCAATCGCCGCAATTGAGGTAGTCCACCTCCCCTACCTTGCGAATCTCGGCATGGTGAATGTGCCCGCAGACCACACCATGCAATTCGCGCTTCACACATTCGTGGGCGATGGCTTCTTCAAAGTCGCTGATGAAACTCACGGCGGTCTTGACCTTGTGTTTCAGGTACGCCGAGAGCGACCAGTAACCGTAGCCATAACGGGCGCGCCAGTGATTGAGCCAGCGGTTGAGGGTCAGGGTGAATTCATAGGCCGAGTCGCCAAGAAACGCCAGCCAGCGGTGATAGCGGGTGATCACATCGAACTGATCGCCGTGGATTACCAGCAAATGCCGGCCGTCCGCCGTAACGTGTACCGCCTCGTCGACCAACTGGATATTGCCCAGAATCAGCTTCGAATAGCGCCGCAGAAATTCATCATGATTGCCGGTGACGTAAATCACCTCGGTGCCGCGCTTGCTCATGGTCAGCAGGCGGCGGATGACGTTGGTGTGCGCTTGCGGCCAGTACATGCCGCTGCGCAGTTTCCAGCCATCGATGATGTCACCGACCAGATAGACCTTGTCGGCGTGATAGCCCTTGAGAAATTGCGACAAGTGCTCGGCCTGGCAATCCCGCGTGCCCAGATGCACATCGGAAATCCACAGGGTTCGCACCCGTTGTTTGCGACTGGGTCTGGCGAGCTCGGCGCTGGTCATGGGCAACCCTCTGCGATGTTTTCGCCAGCTTGCGCGCACCCGGTTAATCGACCGTGACAAGCGTGAGTCAGTCGTGTGACAGCGCAAATCGTTCACCATTTGAGGATCCGGATGACAGACGCGGCGGCGACAGCGCTTTAGACTGGCGCGCAATTGTTCTGTCTTTGATGATCGTTCCCACGCTCCTGCGTGGGAACGCCTCTAGGGACGCTCCGCGTCCAGTGACGCGGAGCGTCACGGGCTGCATTCCCACGCAAAGCCTGGGAATGATCAAAACTGTGTCTGGATTAAGGAATGCAATGACTCCGCGTACCGCCCTCGGCGCCCTGCATATCGGCGCTTTGATGTTCGGCCTGACCGGTGTGCTCGGCAAACTTGCTGCCGCATCACCGGCGGTCATCGTTTTCGGCCGCGCGGCCTTCGCCGTGCTTGCCCTGGCCTTCTTTGCGCGATTCGCCAGTCAGAGCGGCTGGCAAAAGCTGCAAGCAGTGGACTGGCGGCGTCTGGCGCTGAGCGGCGTGTTGCTGGCCGGGCACTGGGTGAGTTTTTTCGTATCGGTGAAGATCGCCGGGGTGGCCATCGCCACGTTGGGCTTTGCCAGTTTCCCGGCGTTCACGGTGATTCTCGAAGGACTGATCTTCCGCGAACGCATCCGCGCCAATGAAATCGTCCTGGTGGTATTGGTCAGCATCGGTCTGGTGCTGGTGACCCCGGCGTTCGATCTGGGCAGCGGCGCGACCGTCGGCTTGCTTTGGGCGGTGTTGTCCGGCCTGCTGTTTTCCCTGCTGTCGCTGACCAACCGCGCCAGTTCCGGGCGCATCCCGGCGGTGCAGGCGGCGTTGTGCCAGAACGTTGTCGTGGCGTTGTGTCTGTTGCCGGTGGCGGCGCCGCAGTTGAGTCAGGTGCGAGCGCTGGACTGGTTGTGGATCGCCCTGCTGGGGGTGTTCTGCACGGGCGTGGCGCACAGCCTGTTCGTCGCCAGTCTGGCGGTGATCAAGGCGCGCACGGCGGCGGTGGTGTTCGCCATGGAGCCGGTTTACGGCATCACCCTCGCCTGGCTGCTGTTCAGCGAAACCCCGACCCTGCGCATGCTCATCGGTGGCGCGCTGATCATCATCGCGATCGTGGTGTCAGCGCGGATGTCAGGCGGCAGCGACAAGCAAACCGTCGCCGCCGAGGCCGCCTCTCACTGAGTGCGGTCGTTGTGACCGAGGTCGCGGTCCGGATCGATCTGATCGCGCACTCGCTGCTTCAATACCTTGGCCTCGGGGAAACCACCGTCAGCCTTGCGCTCCCAGATCTGCACGCCTGCACAGGTGATGTGAAACACCCCGCCGGTGCCAGGTACCAATGACACTTTGCCCAGGTCATCAGCGAAGGTGCTGAGCAGCTCCTGGGCCAGCCATGCGGCGCGCAGCAGCCACTGGCATTGGGTGCAGTAAGTGATGACAACTTCGGCTTTGGCGACGGTCATGATCGCTGAAACTCCTGAGACAGAGGGCGCCGCTATAATAGCCGGCTTTACCGCTTGCCCCGAGACTCACCATGCGCCGTTTGCTGTTTTGCCTGTTACTTGGTTTCCTTCCCCTGCTGGTTCACGCCAGCGAAGCGCCACGACCGAAAGTCGGCCTGGTGCTGTCCGGTGGTGCCGCGCGCGGGCTGGCACACATCGGCGTGCTCAAGGCGCTGGAAGAACAAGGAATCAAGATCGATGCGATTGCCGGCACCAGCATGGGCGCGGTGGTCGGCGGCCTGTATGCCTCGGGCTACAAGATCGATGAATTGGAAAAGCTCGCCCTGAGCATCGACTGGCAGGCTGCACTGTCCGACGCCCCGCCGCGTGAGGACGTGCCATTTCGACGCAAGCAGGACGACCGCGATTTTCTGGTCAAACAGAAACTGAGCTTTCGCGACGACGGCAGTCTCGGCCTGCCGTTGGGGGTGATCCAGGGCCAGAATCTCGCGCTGCTGCTGGAAAGCCTGTTGGCCCACACCAGCGACACCCGCGACTTCGACAAGCTGCCAATCCCGTTCCGCGCGGTGACCACCGACATCGCCAATGGCGAAAAAGTGGTGTTTCGCAAAGGCCACCTGCCGCAAGTGATTCGCGCGAGCATGTCGATCCCCGCAGTGTTCGCCCCGGTCGAGCTTGATGGTCGGTTGTTGGTGGACGGCGGCATGACCGACAACATTCCACTGGATGTCGCGCGGGAAATGGGCGTCGACATCGCCATCGTCGTCGACATCGGCACGCCGCTGCGCAATCGCAAGCAGTTGACCACCGTGGTGGATGTGCTCAATCAGTCGATCACCCTGATGACCCGGCGCAACTCCGAAGAACAACTGGCGAGTCTGCATGCCGATGACGTGCTGATTCAGCCTGCGCTGGCTGCGTTCGGCGTGACTGATTTCGGCAAGGCGCAGGAGATGATCGATGCCGGTTATCGCGCCACGCGGATCCTCGATGCGCGTCTGGCGCAACTCAAGCCGACCGAAACCCAGGACGCCGAGCTCAACGCCGCCCGCCAACCGGGACAGCGAACGCCGATCATTACCGCCATCCGCGTCGAAAACGATTCGAAAGTCGACGATGACGTGATTCGCTATTACATCCGCCAGCCGATCGGCGCGCCGCTCGACCTGGGCCGCCTGCATTCGGACATGGGCACGCTGTACGGCCTCGATTACTTCGATCAAGTGCGCTACCGCGTGGTGCACAAAGGCCAGGATCACACCCTCGTCATCAGCGCCAGCGGCAAGCGCAGCGGTACCGATTATTTGCGCGTTGGCTTGAATCTGTCGGACGACATGCGCGGCGACAGTGCTTTCAACCTCGGCGCCAGTTATCGCGTCAACGGCATCAACCGCCTCGGCGCGGAATGGCTGACCCGCGCGCAGATCGGCGACAAGCAGGAACTGTACAGCGAGTTTTATCAGCCGCTGGACGTCGGCTCGCGTTACTTCGTCGCGCCCTATGCGTCGTTCGAGGCGCAGAACGTTGACTCGGTGCTGGATAACGATCCGATCGCCCAGTATCGCGTCGAGCGGTACGGCTTCGGCCTCAACCTTGGCCGGCAGATCGGCAACAACGGTGAAGTCCGGCTCGGCGTCGGCCAGGCCTGGGGCAAGGCGGACGTGCGCATTGGCGATCAGGATCTGCCGAGCGAGAGTTTCAACGAAGGCTTCTATACCGTGAAGTATTCCTACGACTCACTGGACAACGTCTATTTTCCGCACGAGGGCAAAGACGTCAGCCTGACGTTCGCCCAGTTCGAGCCGGGCCTGGGTTCAGACAATCGCTATCGCCAATGGGAAGCGAAATTCGACAAGGCGATGAGCCACGGGCCCGACACCCTGATTCTGGGCGGACGCTACGGCCGCACGCTGGACGATGCCAATGTGGTGACTTCGAGCTTCCTGCTCGGCGGCGCGCGGCAGTTGTCGGGGTTCCGTGAGGATGCGCTGTCCGGACAGAACGTCAGCCTGATGCGCGCTGTGTATTACCGGCGCCTGACGCCGCGCTCATATTTACCGCTGGACTTTCCGCTGTACGCCGGCGCCTCACTGGAACGTGGTCGAGCGTGGAACAACGACAACGAATTCGACAGCGGCTACATCAACGCCGCGAGCATGTTTATCGGCTTCGACACGCCGCTGGGGCCGTTGAATTTCACGTATGGCTTGAATGATGCGGACGAACAGGCGGTTTATCTGAATCTGGGGCAGACGTTCTGACGCCTTCGCGAGCAGGCTCGCTCCCACAGGGTAGAGCGCATTTCCCTGTGGGAGCGGCCTGCTCGCGAAAGCGGTCCCCGATGAGCCCGAAATCCGTGGGCGCTCAGCGAATCCCCGCCAACAACGTCCTTGCCGTCTGCTTCAACGGCTCATCCCCTTCCCTGAGCAATTCGTTGAGCAGCGCGATCGCACTGTCGATGTCACCGTCGTCGATGCAGGTTTGTGCCTGCTCGAGCTTGCCGGCGGCCTCGGTGTCGACCTCAGTGGACTCGGGTAATGGCAGATCCAGAGGTTCGAGCACCAGCGACGGCTCGGGATCGCCGAACTCATTGAGAAAGTCATCGTCGAGGGGCTGGGCGTCGGGTTCGGGGATCCATTCAAGTTCGGCTTCTTCGGCAGATTCAGCCTGTGGCAATTCGAAATCGGCGTCCACTGACAAACTGGTTCCCAGTGCCGGATCATCGATCGGCGCTGCGGCGTGATCGCTGCGGCTGTCGTTCAGATCCCAATTTGAATCCATCGACAGCTCGCCCAGATTCAATTCGAAATCATCTTCGAGAGCGCTGGGCGACGATGCGAGCGGCGCGGCCACTGCCGCTGCCGTGGCCACTGGCAGTTCGGGGGCGATTGGCGTTGCTGCAAATGCCGCCGGTGCGGCGCCTGCCAGTTTTGGATGGCGAGCGCGGGTTTCAATCAGTTCGCGCTCATCAACGCCAAGCGCACGCAGGCGGGTTTCCTGCTGGTCAAAAGCGCCGCTGTCACCCTGGCGCCCCAGGACTTCCAAAAGCTGCAAACCGAGATCGGTGCGCTCGGGCTCCTTGTGCAAAGCATCGCGCAGCAGCCCGGCGGCTTCGCTGAGTCGACCGTAGGCCAGATAGATGCCCACAGCCTCAAGCACGTCGCCGGCACCGGGTTCGTCGCGATGATCAGCGGCCGCGTGCGCACCGACAGATTGTTGAAGCTCGGGCTCGTCGTCGTCTTCTTCGGCGCCTACCGGCAAGAGCGGCAGCGGCGTGCCATCAGCTGTCGAACGGTGCTGCCGGCGGCGTATGAGCAACGCTGCCAACACGCCCAGCAGCACTATCAGTCCGCCGAGCAGAGGCCAGTTCAAGCCGTCGTCTGTCGCCTCGACCGGAGCCGAAACAGCGGACGGAGCCGGCGCGACCACGGGTGGTGACGGCGCTTTCTGCACTTCGGCCAGACGGGTTTGCAACTCTTCGACCTGCTTCTTGCCGTCAGCTATCTGCACTTGCTGCTCTTGCAGCCTGAGGTTCTGTTCGTCGAGGGTCTTTTGCAGTTGCTGGGTGAGCAGCACACTGGCCGCCAATTGCTCGGCCTGCGCATCGTTGGCAGGCGGCGCCGGCGTTGGCGGCACAGGCGCTGCAGCGCGTTTGCCTTGGGCCGCCTGGGGCGATGCGGTAACCGGTTCGACGGTTGGAAATTCAGAGGATTGCGGACGCGGATCCGGCTCGTCGGTGGCGGGCACGATGCCCGGCGAACCCGGCGGATCAATCAGCACCGTGTACTCGCGCAGCAGACGGCCATTGGGCTGATCGAGCTGCACGAGGAAATTCAGGAAAGGTTCGTTGACCGGTTTGCCGGACGTCACCCGGAGCATCTGGCGGCTGCCGCGCAGGATCGGGGTGAACTTGAGGTCATTGAGAAAGAACACCCGCTCGACGCCCGCCCGGCCGAATTCATCCGCCGAAGCCAGGCTGGCCGAGAGATCGTTTTGCGTCAACGTGCCGACATCGACCAACGCGATGTCGGCCTTGAACGGCTGATTGAGGGCTGAGTGAACAGTGATTTCGCCCAACCCCAACGCCATCGACCAGGTCGAATAGCTGAATACGCCAGCGAGCAGCAGCCATTTGGCGCCCCCCCCCAGCACGTGCCGACTTGCGAGCATGAGCATCCCTTAAATAAGCAAAACCGGTTTCTATGCGTTCGCACATCCAGTACGAACACGATATTGCCCAGTAGTTCTTATAGTCGGCTTAGCGCGATCTCTCAAAAAATCACCGCCGGGATGTGCCTCAAGATTTTTCCAGGTTGCTCAGGATGTGCCCGTGCACGCGCATGCACACCTTCAAATCCGCCTCGTCGACGCCTTCGAACAATTCGTGGCGCAGTTGCGTGGCAATGGTTTCAATCTGTTCGATCAACGGCAGCGCAGGTGCGCAGAGAACAATTTTTTTCGCTCGACGGTCTTCCATTACTGACTGGCGTTGCACCAGTCCCTGGTTCTCCAGACTATCAAGCAAGCGCGCCAGGGTCGGGCCTTCGACGCCGACACTCTGCGCCAGTTCGCGTTGGGTCGGCGCCTCTTCAAAACGCGCCAGATGCAGCAGCACCAGCCAGCGCGCCTGCGACAGGCCCAGCCCGGCGAGACGACGATCCAGTTCGGCACGCCAGCCACGAGACATCTGGGCCAGTTGCATACCAAAGCGATGTTGATCGGTTAACGGCATAAAACACTCACGGTTAGACTGAAAATACGGAAAATCTAATTATTAGTCAGCTAAGCATGGGCGGCAGTTATAGGCAAGAGTCGCTCTGTACTGAATCGTTACAACTGCACGAGGCTTGGCGCATACGTCGTTTCACATCTCGAATTCAGACTGCAAAGCCGCCCGCACGCAATACAGCACGCCTTCCGGCACACGCCCGGCAAACAGCTCAGCCACTTCAGCGACCGACGGCAGCTCGCCCTCACCATCGAGGAACGCGTCCTGCACTTCGCCCATCAATTCCTCAGGCAAATCCAGCGCCTGCTCCAGCGACAATTGCTGCTTGCCGATGGCTTCGGCGAGCATGGCGTAGACGTTCTTCTCCGAGCATTGCAACTGCCCGGCGATCTGCAGCGGGGTCATGCCGGCGCGGGCCAGGGTGATCAGCTCGTGACGGACATCGGCGACCACCTTCGGCGCCTCCGCCTCGCCGCCGAGCACTTCCAGGAAGGCTTCACCATAGCGCTCCAGTTTGCGCGCACCGACGCCGCTGACCCGGGCCATTTCCGCCAGCGAGGTCGGTTGGCTGCGGAGCATTTCCAACAGCGTCGAGTCGGGGAAGATGACGTACGGCGGCACGCCGTGTTCTTCGGCGAGCTTGCGTCGTAATGCGCGCAAGGCTTCCCACTGTTCACGTTCCTCGCCGCGCACCAGTTGGCTGGCCTGGCTCTTGCTGCCGGTTTTGGCGGTGACTTGCGGTTTCAGGTCGCGGCGCAGCTCCAGCTTCACTTCGCCTTTGAGCAAAGGCCGGCAACTGTCATTCAAGCGCAGACCGCCATACCCCTCGTGATCGACGTCGGCCAACCCACGCGCCACCAACTGACGGAACAGCGAGCGCCACTCGCTGTCGCTCAGCGCCTTGCCAACGCCAAACACCGACAAATGCTGATGGCCGAAGCTGCGCACCTTTTCGTTGTCCTTGCCCAGCAATACGTCGACCAGATGACCAACGCCGTAACGCTGACCGGTGCGGAAAATCGCCGACAAGGCCTGACGTGCAGGCTCGGTGGCGTCCCAGGTCTGCACGCCATCGACACAGTTGTCGCAGTGCCCGCAAGGCTCAGGCATGTCTTCATCGAAATAGGCCAGCAACGCCTGCCGGCGGCAGCGGGTTTCTTCGCAAAGCGAGAGCATGGCGTCGAGCTTGTGCTGCTCCAGACGTTTGTGCCGTTCGTCGCCTTCGGAGTTCTGCAGCATCTGCTTGAGCATCACCACGTCTTGCAGACCGTAGGCCATCCACGCATCCGCCGGCAGACCGTCACGACCGCCGCGCCCGGTTTCCTGGTAATACGCCTCAAGGGATTTCGGCAGATCCAAATGCGCGACAAAGCGCACGTTAGGCTTGTCGATGCCCATGCCGAACGCCACCGTGGCAACCATGATCAGGCCTTCCTCGTTGAGGAAGCGCTTCTGGTGATAGGCGCGCAGATCGTTGGGCAGACCGGCGTGATACGGCAGCGCCGGGAAGCCTTGCTCACTGAGGAACGCCGCGACTTCTTCAACTTTCTTGCGCGACAGGCAATAAACGATGCCGGCGTCGCTGCGCCGTTCGGCGAGGAAGGCCAGTAACTGCTTGCGCGGCTGCTCCTTCGGGACGATGCGGTAGAAAATATTCGGACGGTCGAAGCTCGACAGAAAGCGCTCAGCGTTCTGCAGGTGCAGGCGATCGACGATTTCTTCACGGGTGCGCTTGTCGGCGGTCGCGGTGAGGGCAATGCGCGGAACGTTCGGGAACAGCTCTGCCAGTTGGCCGAGTTGCAGGTATTCGCGGCGGAAGTCGTGGCCCCATTGCGACACGCAATGCGCTTCGTCGATGGCGAACAAGGCGATTTCCAGGCTTTGCAGAAACGCCAGCATGCGCGGCTGCACCAAGCGCTCGGGCGCCAGATAGAGCATCTTCACTTCGCCGCGCTTGATCCGCACGGCGAGGTCGCGTTGTTGCTCGGCGCTCAGCGTGGAGTTCAGCGCAGCCGCGGCCACGCCGAGTTCTTCAAGGGTGGCGACCTGATCGTCCATCAGCGCGATCAACGGCGACACCACCACGGCCAGGCCTTCGCGCAATAGCGCCGGCACCTGAAAGCACAACGACTTGCCGCCACCGGTAGGCATCAGCACCAGCGCATCACCGCCGCCGGCCACGCGCTCAATGATCGAACCCTGACGGCCACGGAAACTGTCGTAGCCGAAGATGTCCTTGAGGACGCGTTGAGCCTGTTCGAGCATAAAAACTCCAAAAATCTACCGATACATCCCTGCTCAGGCTGGTTCAGAGCAGCCTCGGCTGCTTAAACAAAACGTAAGAACACATTGCATGACCAGCGCAGCGCCGGCAGGGATCGCAAAACGCGGCAGTATACCCGAGGCCTTCGCCGCAGAGGGTGCCGCTGAGAAGACTCACTCTGCAATTGACATCACACCGAACCCTGTGGGAGCGGGCTTGCCCGCGAAGAGGCCGGCACTGACAACTTCTTCATCGACTGACACACCGCCATCGCGGGCAAGCCCGCTCCCACAGGTTTTGCGTCCGACCCGGCATTTGCGTGCGTCCGTGCGGGCAAATCTGCCAAGCGGCTGGCTAGAGCGCGCAAGAAGGCCTAGAATTCCCGCATTGTTTATTCCCCAAGGTAGCCCCGTAATGTCCTTCGCTGAGCAACTGACCCGCCTGCAAGTCTTCCTCGACGCCGACGAGCTGCACGACGAGGCGCTGGATTACGTCGCCGCCCACGGTTACCTGACCGCGCTGTCGATCTGCTCGGAAGACGTTCCGGAGCGCGAGTGGATCGACGCGCTGTTTGCCGAAGAGCCGCACTACAGCGACGAAGCCCAGCGTGCCGAAATCGAAGCCACGCTGATCGGCCTCAAAGCGCACATCGCTCGCCAACTGGCCTCGGATGAAGAATTCGAACTGCCGTGCGAACTGGATCTGGGCGAAGAGCCGGACGATTCCGAACTGCGCGGCTGGTGCATCGGCTTCATGGAAGGTGTGTTCCTGCGCGAAGCGGCATGGTTCGAAACCGCCGAAGAAGAAGTCAGCGAAATGCTCCTGCCGATCATGGTCGGTTCCGGCCTGTTCGACGAACAACCGGAGTTCGAAGACATCGCCAAGGACGCCAATCTGATGGACGACATGATCGTGCAGATCCCGGAAGCCCTGACCGCGCTGTACCTGCTATGCCAGGCGCCCGACGAAAAACCGGCGATCCTCAAGCCACGCCACCACTAAGACCCGGCCTATGGACAACCCCATAGGCAACCGCCCCCTGATGTTGCGCTACGTGCTGCTGGCCATCGGCTGGCTCAGCGTCGCATTGGGGGTGATCGGCATTTTCCTGCCGGTCCTGCCCACCACCCCCTTCCTCCTGCTCGCCGCGGCCTGCTTCGCGCGCAGCTCTCCGCGCTTCTATCGCTGGCTGGTCGAGCACCCACGGCTCGGGCCATGGATTCGCGATTATCTCGACGGCAACGGCATCCCGCTCAAGGCCAAGGTCTACGCGATCGGGCTGATGTGGCTGAGCATTCTGTTCTCGTGTTATCTGGTGCCGCTGGTTTGGGCGCGGGGGTTCATGCTGACCAGTGCGGTGCTGGTGACGGTCTATATTTTGCGGCAGAAGACGTTGCGTAAAACCTGATACCTCCCAGTTGATCATGCTTGGCGAACTGGCAGTGAGTCGGGTGCTGGATAATCTGGAGTTGCCGGGGTGATGTTGGTCTGCTGAGTTACTTGGTGATCAACCCGGCCTCTTCGCGAGCAAGCTCGCTCCCAAAATTGATCCTGGTCGGACACATATTCTGCATCCACTGAAGAACCCTGTGGGAGCGGGCTTGCCCGCGAAGGCGGACTCACAGCCAACACATCTGTACAGACAGACAAAACCCGCCGTCCCGAATCAACCGGGGCGGCGGGTTTTGTGGTTTCAGACCTCAGGTCAAACCGTATCCACCTTCAACGAATGATCATTGAGCATGCCGCTGATGATCGTCGCCGTGTCGTGGCCGCTGGCAATCATGCCGCCTGCGCCCGGGGTTACGCCGTAGTGGCTGGCGAGGTTGACGCCGGCGAGGTCGATGGTCTGGTTCGGCGGGGCGCCGGCCATGGCGCTGACGTCGATGCTGGTCATCACCGAGGCGCCGCTGCCGCTGACGGTGAAGTGCAGATAGTCGTCCAGCGACGCGGTGCTGGCGTTTTCGCCTTGCAGCAGTTGCGACAGGTCGAGCTTGTCGGTGCCGGGGGTGAAGTCGGTGATCAGGTCGTGGCCGCTGTTGCCCTTGAGCCACTGGAAGGTGTCAGCCCCTGCCCCGCCCGTCAGCGTATTGTTGCCCATGCCCCCGATCAGCAAGTCATCGCCAGCGCCGCCATTGAGGAAGTCGTTGCCGAGGCCACCGTTGATCACGTTGTTGTTGCCGTCGCCGGTGAGGCTGTCGTTGAAGTTCGAACCGAGCAGGTTTTCGATGCCGGTCAGCGTGTCAGTACCGGCGCCCAAGGTGTTCTGCGCACCGAGCAGGCCGAGGTTGACGGTGACGGCGGCTGTGGCGTGGGCATAGCTGGCGGTATCGCTGCCAGTGCCGCCGTCGAGCAGGTCATTGCCCGCGCCGGTGTAGAGCAAATCGTTGCCGGCGCCGCCGTGCATTTCGTTGTTGCCGGAGCCTGCAGTGAGCACGTCATTGCCGTCGCCGGCGTTGATCACGTTGTTGCCGCTACCCGCCACCAGCACATCGTCGCCAGCGGTGCCGGTCAGGGTGTGGCCGTCCTGATAGCTGATGCTGACGTTGGCCGTGTCACTGCCGCCGTGGTTGTCGTTGGCGGTGTAAGTGCCGTGGTAATCCGGCGTGATGTCGTGCGCCCCGGCGTAGTTGAGGGTCATGGTCAGTTGGTAGTTTTCCGCCGCGTTCGGGTTGCCGTTACCCGTGGCGTTGGCGATGTTGGTGATGTGGATCTGATAGACGCCATCGGCCGATGCGGTAAGCGTTTGCCCGTCCGCCAGCGCGATCCAGCTCCCTCCGTTGAGCGAGTACTCCATGCCGATCTGCCCGGCAGCGAGGTTGTGATCCAGATTGAGAGTTTCGCCCTGGCGCAGATTGACGGTGATGCGGTCCTCGTCATTGGCATTGCTGTTGCTGACAGCGCCGAGGTAACCGCTGACTACCAGCACGGCGGTCATGGTCGCGGCATTGGCGCTGAAGGCGCTGCGCACGTTGGCCAGGTTCTGGTTGGCGACGCTGTTGCTCTGCCCGGTGAAGCCGATCAGACCGGTGCCGGTGAAGTCTGCCGCTTTCGACGCCCAACCGGTGTTGAAACTGGTGGGTGTGGCGTTGAGCGCATCGCCGTTCGGATCGCTGTCATTGGCCAGCAGCAGCTCACCCGGCACCACGATGTTGCCCGAGAGCACGTTGGTGATGACGTGATCGTCCATCGCCACCGGTGGCGCGTTGGGAATCACTTTCACGGTCAACGTTGAGCTGGCCAGATCGCCGTCGTTGTCGCTGACGGTGAAGCCGATGTTTTCGGTGATGACCACGGCGGTGGTTTTCTGCGAGGTGTAGCTGTATTCGCCGGTATCGAGGTTGACCACCAGCGTGCCGCTGTTGTTGGTGGCGATGCTGACACTGTTGTTGGCCGTGTTGAAGGTGCCGTGGTTGGCGCCGCCGCTCGCGGTCAACGAGCCCTGGCCGCTGAGGGCTTTCGGGTCGTAGGTGTAGGTGGTGCCGTCGACCATGATCGACTTGATGAAACCGCCATCGGCGCCGAACGAACCACCGTCGCCCAGCAGCGAACCGGTGACCGGCGCGCCCTGCACGGTGCCGGACAGCACCGAGTTGAGCTGATTGAGATCGGTGACCACCACCGCATTGGTGTTGGTGTGGTTGATGCCGTCGTACGCCAGCGGATCGAGGTTGGCGTTGCTCACGCCACTGCCCAGACCGATTGCGTAGTTCTTGATGTTGTTGGCGTCGAGGAAGTTTTTCAGCGCGGCTTCGTCAGCCGTGCCGATGTCGCCCTCGTTGGGCTTGCCGTCGGAGAAGAAGTAGCCGACGTTCTGTGCCCCGGTGAGTTTGCCGGAGGTGTTGAACGCGGTCTGCATCACCGCCACGGCGGCGTCGTAGTTGGTGCCGCCGCCGGCGTTGAGGCCGGCGAGCAATGTCTTGGCAGTAGCGACATCGACCCACACGGTGGTGCGATCGGCGGCATTGCTGCTGAACGTCACCAACTGCACTTTCACATCGCCCAGATCATCGTACTTGTCGAGCAACGCACCGATGGCTTGTTTGGCCAGTGCCAGCCGCGACAGGCCGGGCACGCCAGAGGCATCGGCCATGCTGCCGGAGATGTCGAGGACGATGAGGATGTTGGAGTCGATTTCCACTGCGGTAACCGAGCGCTCCGAGGCAACGGCTTTCGGTATGTCGTCGACGATGTTCACCACGAGGGTGCTGGTGGTGCTGTTGCCCAGCGCATCGGTGGCTTGGTAGGTGAACGTTTCGCTCAGGGTGTTCGGCCCGTCGTTGGCGTTCGGCGCAGTTTTCGGCGCCGAGGTCAGCGTGTAGGTGTAAGTGCCGTCGGCGTTGAGCTGCAGTTGTCCGTAGCTGCCGGTGGCGTTGCCGACCAACGTGTAAGTGATCGCGCCGCTGCCACCGCTCACGGAACCGACCAGCGTGCCGCTGGCGGTTTCGCCGGTATTGCCCGGTTCGCTGCCGGTGACTGTGCCGGGAGCGAGATCCTGGCCATCCTTGCTCAGGTCGAGGGCTTTTTCGTAGACCGTCACATCCTGATCGACCGAGGCGACCAGTTTGCTGTCGGCGACGTTGATAGTCAGCGTTGTGGTGCTTTCGTCGCCATCGCTGTCACGGATGGTGTAGGTAAACGTGTCGGTCGCGCCCGGCGGGCTCACCGAGTTCGGGTTGCTGTGGTAAACCGCGTTGCCCGCCGCGTCGAGGGTCAGGTAGCCGTAGTTGCCGTTGATGTTGCTGTTCAGGCCGCCGCTGGCCGACGTCGCGGTGTTACTGCCCGCGCGCACGCCGACCACCGTTGCGGCACCATCGGCGCCGCTGCTGTCATTGCCGAGCACACTGACATTGACCGTACCGCCCTCCGCTACCGAGCCGGTATCAGCGTTGGCAGTCGGCAGATCGTCGACGATGGTGACGTTGATCTGACCGCTGGCGGTGCTGCCGTCGGTGTCGGTGGCGACTACGTCAAAGCTGTCGCTGAGGCTGTTGGCACCGTTGGCGTTCGGATGAGCTTCGTTGTCCACCAAGGTGTAGCTGTAGCTGACCACGCCGGTGGCCGGGTCGTAACCGGTGACGGTAAAGGTGCTGCCCAGCGGCGAGACCACCGATTGCGGCAAACCGGCGGCGACGCCATTGCTGATCACGGCAATGCCGCCGACGGTCAGGGTTTGCAGGCCATCGAGGGCGGTCACGGTGAAGCTGCCGCTCTGGGTCAGCGCTGCAGTATTGGGGTTGCTGCCGTCGCTGAGGTTTTTCTCGTAAACCGTCAGTTCGCCGCCCTTCACATCGAGGCCGTCGAGGCACACCGGATCGTCGTTGTTATGGACGTTCAGCACCAGGTTGGCGGTGCTGGTGTCGCCGTCGGCATCGGTAATGGTGTAGGCAAAGGTTTCAGTGCCGTTGCCGCCACCGTGAAGGTTTTTGAAGTCGGCGTCATTGGCGTCCAGCGTGTAGGTGTAAGTGCCGTTGGCATTGAGCACCAGCGTGCCGTAAGTGCCGGTGAACGTACCGGCGGTGACCGGCCCAACGGCGACGCGGTCGGCGCCTTGCACATCGTTATCGAGAACGTTGCCGGTCAGGGTCAACTGCTCTTCCGTTGCGTTGGTCGCGTTGCTGTCATTCAGCGCTTTCGGCACGTCATCGACGATGTTCACAACGACTGTGCTGGTGACGACGTTGCCGAGAGAGTCGGTCGCCTGATAGGTGAAGGTTTCGCTCAGGCTGTTGGCGCCGTCGTCAGCGTGCGGCGTGGTGGTCGCTGGCGAAGTGAGCGTGTAGGTGTAAGTGCCATTGGCGTTGAGGACGATCTGCCCGTAATTGCCGGTCGCGCTGCCGACCAGCGCATAACTGATCGCACCAACCGCGCCGGTGACCGAACCGACCAGCGTGCCGGACGCGGTTTCGCCAGTGCTATTCGGATCGCTGCCGACCACACTGCCCGCTGCCAGATCCTGGCCGTCCTTGTTCAGGTCGAGGGCTTTTTCGTAAACGGTGACATCGCTGTCGCTGACGGCTTTCAGGCAGCTGTTGTAGACATCGATGGTGATGGTCGTGGTGCTTTCGTCACCGTCGGCATCGCGCACGGTGTAGGTGAACACATCCACCGCGCCCGGGCCGTTCACCACGTTGGGGTTGCTGTGATAAACGGCGTTGCCGTTAGCGTCAAGCGTGAGGTAACCGTAGGCGCCGTTGATCTGCGAATTGAGCCCGCCGATGGCCGAGGTCGAAGTGTCGGCACCAGCGCGCACGCCGACCACGGCACCGGTGACCGCCGGGCCATCTGCACCGCCGATATCGTTATCCAGCACATTGCCACTGACGGTGCCGCCCTCCGCCACCGAAGCCGCGTCCGCATGCGCAGTCGGCAAATCATCGACGATATTGACGTTGATCTGGCCGCTGGCGGTGCTGCCATCTGTGTCGGTCGCGACCACATCGAAGTTCTCGGTGAGGCTGTTGGCGCCATTGGCAGTCGGGTGGGCTTCGTTGTCGGCCAGGGTGTAGCTGTAGCTGACCACGCCGGTTGCCGGGTCATAACCGCTGATGGTCAAGGTGCTGCCCAGCGGGGTGACGATTGATTGCGGGAAACCTGCGGCTACGCCATTGGTGATCACGGCGATGCCGCCGACTGTGAGGGTCTGCAGACCATCGAGAGCGCTGACGGTGAAAGTGCCGTTCTGGGTCAGCGCTGGGGTGTTGGGGCTGGTGCCGTCGCTGAGGTTTTTTTCGTAGACGGTAAGTTCGCCGCCGTTGACGTCGAGGCCATTGAGCAGCACCGGATCATCGTTGTTGTGAATCTGCAGAACGAGGTTGGCAGTGCTGGTATCGCCGTCGGCGTCAGTGATGGTGTAGGCGAAGGTTTCGGTGCCGTTGCCGCCACCATGCAGATTTTTGAAGTCGGCGTCGTTGGTGTTCAGGGTGTAGGTGTAGGTGCCGTCGGCGTTCAAAACCAACGTCCCGAACGTGCCGGTGAAAGTGCCCGGGGTAACCGGGCCGGTAGGCACACGGTCGGCGCCTTGCACGTCGTTGGTCAGGACATTGCCGGCCAGGGTCAGTTGGGATTCGGACGCGGTGCCGTTGCTGTCATCGTTGGCTTTCGGCAGGTCGTCGACGATGTTGACGTCCAGCGTGCCAGTGGCGGTGGTGCCGTTGTCATCGACTACCGTGACTGCGAATTGCTCGGGCAGATTATTGGCGCCATTGGCGTTCGGATGCGCCTCGTTGTCAGCCAGGGTGTAGCTGTAACTGACCACGCCCGTTGCAGCGTTGAAACCGGTGATGGTCAGCGTGCTGCCGAGCGGCGTGGTGATCGATTGCGGGAAGCCTGCGGCCACGCCATTGGTCACCACGGCAATTCCACCGACGGTCAGCGTGGTCACGCCGTCGAGAGCGGTGATGGTGAAGGTGCCGTTTTGCGTCAGCGCGCCAGCATCCGGTGCGCTGCCGTCGCTGAGATTTTTCTCATAAACCGTCAGCTCGCCACCGGCGACGTTCAGGCCGTCGATGATTACTGGATCGTCGTTGTTGTGAATCTGCAGAACCAGATTGGCAGTGCTGGAATCGCCGTCGGCATCAGTGATGGTGTAGGCGAAGGTCTCTGTGCCGTTGCCGCCACCAGTCAAGGCTTTGAAATCCGCATCGCTGGTGTTCAGCGTATAGGTGTAGGTGCCGTCGGCATTGAGGACCAACGTACCGAAAGTACCAGTGAAAGTGCCCGGCGTGACTGGACCTGTTGGCACACGGTCGGCGCCTTGCACGTCGTTGGTCAGGACATTGCCGGTCAGGGTCAGTTGGGATTCGGACGCGGTGCCGTTGCTGTCATCGTTGGCTTTCGGCAGGTCGTCGACGATGTTGACGTCCAGCGTGCCAGTGGCGGTGGTGCCGTTGTCATCCACAACCGTGACCGCGAACTGCTCAGGCAGACTGTTCGCGCCGTTGGCGTTCGCATGCGCCTCGTTGTCGGCCAGGGTGTAGCTGTAACTGACCACGCCGGTTGCAGCGTTGAAACCGGTGATGGTCAGCGTGCTGCCGAGCGGCGTGATGATCGATTGCGGGAAGCCTGCGGCCACGCCATTGGTCACCACGGCAATTCCACCGACGGTCAGCGTGGTCACGCCGTCGAGAGCGGTGATGGTGAAGGTGCCGTTTTGCGTCAGCGCGCCAGCATCCGGTGCGCTGCCGTCGCTGAGATTTTTCTCATAAACCGTCAGCTCGCCACCGGCGACGTTCAGGCCGTCGATGATTACTGGATCGTCGTTGTTGTGAATCTGCAGAACCAGATTGGCAGTGCTGGTATCGCCGTCGGCATCAGTGATTGTGTAGGCGAAGGTTTCGGTGCCGTTGCCACCGCCGTGCAGGTTTTTGAAATCGGCATCGCTGGTGTTCAGCGTGTAGGTGTAGGTGCCGTCGGCATTGAGGACCAACGTACCGAAAGTGCCAGTGAATGTGCCGGGCGTGACCGGTCCGGTGGGCACGCGGTCGGCGCCCTGGATGTCATTGGTGAGGACGTTGCCAGTCAGGGTCAGCAAGGTTTCCGAGGCAATGCCGTTGGCGTCGTCAAACGCTTTGGGCACGTCGTCGGTGATATTCACGTCCAGCGTGCCAGTGGCGCTGTCGCCATTGCTGTCGGTGGCGATCACGGTGAATTGTTCGCTGAGATTGTTCACGCCGTCGCCGGCCGCGTGGGTTTCGTTGCCGTTGAGGGTGTAGCTGTAGCTGACCGTGCCGGTTGCTGCGTTGTAGCCAGTGATGGTCAGGGTGTTGCCCAGTTGCGTGGTGATCGACTGGGGAAAGCCGATCGGCACGCCGCCAACAATCACGTTGATGCCGCCGATGCTCAGACTGCTCAAGCCGTCCGCTGCCGAGACGGTGAAGCTGCCGCTCTGGGTCAGAGCGCCCGGATTGGCCGCTGTACCGTCAGGCAGATTGGCTTCATTGAGGTTCAGCTCGCCGCCCGCTGCGTCCAGGCCGTTGAGGATAACCGGATTGTTCACCGGTGGCGGTGGCACCACGATTGGCGCCGGGGTGTCGTCGCCATTGTCGATGTCCGCGTCACGACGATACTCGGGAAATTCGGGAATGCCGTTGAAGCCGGCGGTGGGGAAACCGATGATCGGATCAACTCGGCCGCCGACTTCGGTCAACAGAACGAAGCTGTGTCCGCCGCCCAGTTCACCGGTATTGCCGGTGGGTGCGTTGGGGCCGGCAGCGGTGGCTTCGGCGGTCTTGCTCGGGTCTTCACCGGCGGCGATGGCTTTCTGGATCTGCTCGACATCGGTCAGTTGTGCCTGGCTCGGGGTCTGCGCTTCGTCGACGCTCACCGGCACCGCCTGGTCGGCCAGCAGTTGGCCGGTCATGGTGATGCTGCTGCCGCGGCCGAGGGTCAATTCCTCGCCGTTTTGCAACTTCACCGCCACCGCGCCCTCCGCGCCAGTGATCAGTTGATCGCCGGCGTACAAACGATCGCCTTCGAACAGCGGGCGTTTGATGCCGTCGCCCGTCTGGGCGAACACCTGACCAATGACTTTTGTGACCGTACCGATGAGCGTTGCCATGTGAAATCCTCCGCTGCCGACCACCGTCGGCACAGGTTCGCGAAGCAGCCCATGGCTCAATCGGGTTGCCGGGGGCGACGCTCGCACCCTCGACAGTTCGTTTCGCAGGCTTGGTTTGAAACGAATTGTCAGCGCTATCAAGCACTTGCCAACCCTGTTCAATCCATCGACCCACTAGCGCTACGTAACAGTGGTGAATCACCCGAGTGACAAAAATCTGTCGCTCATTCGCCGTTACGCGTCCCTCCCCTTCAGCAGTACTTCGCAGTGTCTCGCAAAGTGAATGGAACTTTCCTCAAGCCTTTTCGAGCTCCCTAAAGCGCATAAAACAAAGGCTTTCGAGCTGAACAATGTGCTGCTTTTGAAAAACCGCATAAGTTTTTTTTGGCATAAGCCTTATGAAAATTTTTTCTTAGCTACGCTCTAGGATGTTCTTAGCTCTGTTGTTACAAGAGTGAAACGCTTACACCCTAAAATTACGTCAAATAATTGGCGACGGTAACACAACATTGAGATCCAGGGAGATGCACCCATGCGCGTTTTAACCCCCCTCTGCAGCGCGGTTTTGCTGGCCATGGCTTGCACTTCCCAAGCCCAGGCGATGAACCTCACCGAGGCGATTCAAAGCACCATCGCCACTCACCCGGAACTCGCTTCGCGCGTGGACGCCCGCCTGTCTGCGGATGAGCAGGTGAAAGTGGCCAAGGGCGGATTTTATCCGTCAGTCGATCTGAACGCTGCCTACGGGCGCGGCTACAGCGACAACACCAACACTCGCGCCTTCGGTAATCACAACACCGAAATCCTCAATTACACCCAGTCGGAGCTGCGTTTGCGGCAGATGATCTTCGACGGCTTCAACACCGCCAACGAGGTCGAGCGCACCAAGGGCGTGTCCAATTCGCGCGCCTACTACGCGCAAGGCACCGCACAGGATCTGGCCCTGCGCACCATCGAGGTCTACCTCGAAGTGCTCAAGCGGCGGGAACTGGTGACGCTGGCGAAGAACAATTTGCAGGCGCACTTGCGCGTCAACGATCAGATCGGCCTGCGCACCGAGCGCGGCATCGGCAGCACCGCCGACTCCGATCAATCGGTTGCCCGTCGTGCACTGGCGCAGAACAACCTCGACACCGCCGAAGTCGATCTGGCCGACGCCGAATCGAATTTCTACAGCGTGGTCGGACGCATGCCCGATGAGCTGGAAACCCCGGCCTCGACTCGCGGTGAGATGCCGCCGGACCTGCGTGAAGCGCAGCAGAGCATGGTCGACAACAACCCGTACCTGAAATCGGCCCAGGCTGACGTGCAGTCCGCCGAGAGCCAGTACGAAGTGGCCAAGTCGCCGTTCTACCCGCGCTTCGATGCCGAAGCAGCAGTCGGCGCAAACAACAACGTGCAGGGTGATGAAGGCCACGACAACGAATGGCGTGTCGGTGTGGTGATGAACTACAACCTGTTCCGTGGCGGCAGCGACAAGGCACGTCTGGCGGCGAATGCCCACGACATCAACCAGGCGATGGACATCCGGAACAACGCCCTGCGTCAGCTCAACGAGAACATTCGTCTGGCCTGGAACGCCATGGAAAATGCCAAGAAGCAGACGCCGACCGCTCGCGAGTACGCAGAAACCACCAAACGCGTGCGCGCCGCTTATCAGGACCAGTTCGGCCTCGGCCAACGCACCCTGCTCGACCTGCTCGACAGCGAAAACGAGCTGTACAACGCCAACCGCCGCTACACCGAAATCCGCTACACCGAGGAATACTCGATGTACCGCGTGCTGGCGAACATGGGCCAATTGCTGAGCAAGCAACGCGTAGTGCTGCCGGCTGATGCGATTGCCACGACCGAAGTGAAAAACCAGGCGCGCCTGCCGGAACTGAAATAAACGGTGCAGGAACTGACTTTGCCCTGATCGTTCCCACGCGCAGCAAAGGAATGCCTCAAGGGACGCACCGCGTCCAGTGACGCGGAGCGTCACGGGCTGCATTCCCACGCAGAGCGTGGGAACGATCCGATAACCGAGCCCGTTCAACAGAGGCAATCACTATGACCAGCATGGAACCCGGCGCCACCGGGGTCGATCCGCGCCTGAGCTTCGACGACCCGTTACTCGACGGCCTGCTGATCCTCTGCAAACTGCATGGCGCCACGGTCAGTCGTGCCAGCTTGAGCGCCGGGCTGCCTCTGAACAAACAACGCCTGAGCCTCGATCTGCTGCCCCGTGCAGCCGCGCGGGCCGGATTGCAGGCGCGGCTGTTGCGCCGTGACCTGAAAGACATTTCGCCGCTGAACCTACCGATCCTGCTGCTGCTCAACGACGGGCGCACTGCCGTGCTGCGGCGCTTCGGCGAGGATGGCAAAGCCCTGCTGCTGCCCAGCGAAGCCGACGGCGGCGAGCAATGGGTCAGCCGCGAAGAACTCAGCGAACACTACAGCGGCCAGGCCTTGTTCGCCCGTCCGCGCCACGAACTCGAAGACCTGCGCGCGCCGCTGGTGCCACGGGTAAATGCGTGGTTTCGCGACACTCTCAAACTGTCGAAATGGCTGTACAGCGATGCGATTCTCGCCAGTTTTCTGATCAACCTGCTCGGCCTGATGGTGCCGCTGTTCGTCATGCAGACCTACGATCGCGTGGTGCCCAATCAGGCGACCTCGACGCTGTGGGTGCTGTCGATCGGTTTGCTGATCGGCACCGGTTTTGAACTGGTGCTGCGCGTGGTGCGTGCGCATCTGCTCGACACCGCCGGGAAGAAAACCGATGTGATCCTCTCGGCAACGTTGTTCGAGCGCATCACCGGCATGTCGATGAAAGCGCGGCCGGCGACCATCGGCGGCTTTGCCCAGAGCATTCACGACTTCCAGGGCCTGCGTGAATTTCTCACTGCCGTGACCCTGACCAGTCTGATCGACTTGCCCTTCGTGGTGTTGATGCTGGTAGTGATCGGCCTGCTCGGCGGCTGGCTGGTGGTGATTCCGCTGCTGGCGTTTCCGATCACGATCATCTTCGCCATGGCGATTCAGGTGCGCCTGCGTGACACCGTGCAGAAAAGCCTGAGCCTCGGCGCCGAGCGTCAGGCAGTGCTGATCGAAACCCTCGGCGGCCTGGAAACCCTCAAGGCCTGCGGCGCCGAAAGCGAGCGCCAGCACAAATGGGAAAGCACCCACGGCGCCCTCACCCGCCTCGACAGCCACGCACGCAACCTGTCGGCCCTGGCCACCAACGGCACTTTGTTCATCCAGCAGTTTTCCGGGATGGCGACGATTGTGGCCGGGGTCTACAGCATCATTGCCGGCAACCTCAGCGTCGGCGCGCTGGTTGCCACTTACATGCTCGGCAGCCGCGTACTCGCCCCGCTCGGCCAGATCGCCGGGCTGATCACCCGCTACCAGCAAGCGCAACTAACGATGAAAAGCACCGACGCGCTGATGGCCCTGCCGCAGGAACGCGACGGCAAACAACGGCCACTGGAACGCACGCAGCTGCAAGGCGCCCTCGACGTCAGCGGCGTGACGTTCCACTACACCGGCCAGAACGCACCGGCGCTGAGCGAGGTCAGCTTCAGCCTGAAACCCGGCGAGCGGGTCGGCATCATCGGCCGCAGCGGCTCCGGCAAAAGCACGTTGGCGCGGCTGGTCATGGGCTTCTACGAAGCGGAACAAGGCCAGTTACTGCTCGACGGCCTCGACCTGCGCCAACTGGACGTGGCTGACCTGCGCCAGCAGATCGGTTATGTCGCCCACGACTTGCCGCTGCTGGCCGGCAGCCTGCGCGACAACCTGACCCTGGGCGCGCGTTACATCAGCGATTCACGCATGCTCGAAGTCGCCGAACTGACTGGCGTCACCGAACTGGCCCGACAACACCCGCAAGGCTTCGACCGACCGGTGGGCGAACGCGGACAACTGCTATCCGGCGGCCAACGCCAGGCGGTGTTGCTGGCGCGCGCGTTACTGCTCGATCCGCCGATCATGCTGCTCGACGAACCCACCAGCGCCATGGACAACAGCAGTGAAGATGCGCTGCGACAGAAACTGCATGGCTGGGTGCAAGGCAAAACCCTGCTGCTGGTGACTCACCGCACCTCGATGCTGAGCCTGGTGGACCGGTTGCTGGTGCTGGACAACGGCCGGGTCGTCGCTGACGGTCCGAAAGAAGCAGTCATCGATGCACTGCGCAAGGGCCGTGTCGGCTCGGCGGCGGTCTAGGAGTTACGCCATGCCTGCTTCCTCCGATAGCAACAAGCGCGGCTACTTCGACAGTTTCGGCAAAAGCGCCGAAGCCGAGTTCATGCCGGAAACCGCCGGCGCAGCATTGCAGGATTCGCCGCGCAAATCGCGGATCACCGTGTGGCTGGCGGCAGCGCTGCTGATCGCCGCCCTGGTCTGGGCCAAATTTGCCGTGCTCGAAGAAGTGACCATGGGCGAAGGCAAAGCGATCCCGTCAAGCAAGGTTCAGGTGATCCAGAACCTTGAGGGCGGCATCGTCACCGAGATTTTCGTTCGCGAAGGCCAGATGGTCGGCAAGGGCGACACCCTGCTGCGTCTGGATGACACGCGCTTCCGCTCGAACAAGGGCGAGAGCGAGGCCGACCGTTACGCGCTGACCGCGCAGGTTGAACGGCTGTCAGCAGAGGCCGAGGGGCGCCCCTTCAAACTCTCCGCTGAAGTCATCGCCAAAGCGCCGCAAGTCGCCGAGGACGAGCGCTCGCTGTACGAGCAACGCCAACGCCGCTTGGCCAGTGAACAGCGCACCCTCAGCGAACAATTGCGGCAGAAAACCCAGGAGCTGGCCGAATTTCGCTCCAAGCAGGGCCAGTTCAGCTCGAGCCTGGCGCTGCTGCAACAAGAGATGAACATGTCCGAACCGCTGGTGAAAACCGGCGCCGTGTCACCAGTGGAAATCCTCAGGCTCAGGCGCAGCGCCGTGGAGATCCGTGGTTCGCTGAACGCCACCACGCTGGCGATTCCCCGCGCCGAATCGGCCATCGCCGAGATCCGCAGCAAGATCGACGAATCCGAGCAGACCTTCCGCTCCGAGGCCGCCAAAGAGCTGAATGAGAAACGCACCGACCTGTCGAAAATCACCGCGTCGAGCATCGCCATCGACGACCGCGTCAGCCGTACCACGGTGACTTCGCCGGTGCGTGGCGTGATCAAGCAGATGAAGGTCAACACCATCGGCGGCGTGGTCCAGCCGGGCAGCGACATGGTTGAAATCGTGCCGCTGGAAGACAACCTGCTGATCGAAGCCAAGGTCCGCCCGCAAGACGTCGCGTTCCTGCATCCGGGCCAGAAAGCCATGGTCAAATTCAGTGCCTACGACTACACGATTTACGGCGGGCTGAGCGCCAAGCTCGAGCTGATCGGCGCCGATACGATCACCGATGACAAGGGCAACAGCTTCTATCTGATTCAGGTGCGCACCGACAAGAATCACCTGGGCGGCGACGTGAAACCGCTGCTGATCATCCCGGGGATGGTGGCGACAGTGGACATTATCACCGGTGAGAAAAGCGTCTTGGATTACCTGCTCAAACCGGTGTTGAAAGCGCGGACCGAGGCGATGCGTGAACGTTAGCCAATGATCGTTCCCACGCTCCGCGTGGGAATGCCGCCCGGGACGCTCCGCGTCCCTTCACGACGGTGACGCAGAGCGTCACTGGATGCATTCCCACGCAGAGCGTGGGAACGATCATCTGTCGCCATGGTTACGCTGGAAAACCTCCTCCCCCATCGCCGCAATCTGCCCTTCGATCAGCGCTTCAAACGGCTTGAGCAACGGCGCAAACGTCGTCGGCGCTTCGAGGGTTTCCAGCGCCTGCACAATCGCCTCGATCGTCGATAGCGCCCCCGGCCCCGGCGCCTTGCGCAAGCGATAGCGCGACACGCCGCCCTCGGTCAGGGTCACCCGTGGCAGTGCTGCCAGCAGCGGATTGAGGTGCAACATCTTGCGCGCCTTGCGCCAGGTGCCGTCCGGGACGACCAGCAAAATTGGCTGATCATTCGGTGCGTAAGCCTGCAGCGGCTGCGCATCCTCAGCCGGGAACAACAAGCGCGCGTGATAGCCCGGCCGGTTCAACAGTTTCGGCAAATCCTCGAATACCTCGCCGACAATCAGCTCGGCATTGCTCAGCCCCAGCGCCGCCAGCCGCGCGGTATTGAGCGCGTGACTGACCTCGCTCGGATGCTGCAGCAGCAAGACTCGGGTGCGGCTATCGAGGTGCGGAATCAATGGGCACAGGCAATGGGTCTGGGGGCGCAGGCAGCGCGGGCATTGTGGTCGGGACATTTTTTTCTCAAGCCTGATTGAGCTGCGCTTTGAGCAAATCGCGGAAGGTCTGGATCAGCGGCTCGCGGCTGCGGCCCCTGCGCATGATCATCGAAAACGGCGCCTGATAACCGAAGGTCGCCGGCAGCAGAACGCGCAGATCGCCCTTGTCGGCCCAGGCCTGCGCGTAGTGTTCCGGCAGGTAACCGATGTAGGCGCCGGAGAGCACCAGAATCAGCTGCGCTTCCATACTTTCCACGGTCGCGGCGCTGTGTTTGAAACCGTGGCGGGCAAGTTCCGCCTGACTCCAGTAACCGCGCCCGACCATCCGTTGCTGGGTGATGACCTGCTCGGGGATGCGCCGCTCGTTGAACAACGGGTGACGACTGCTGCAATACAGCCAGTGCTGCTCGCGGTACAGCGGCATGTAGACCAGACCGCTCATGCGCGTGGAAAACGCACCGATGGCCAGATCGAGGCGATTGTCCTGCACGCCGAGTTGCAACTCATATGGACTCATTACCGACAGGTGCAAATGCACCGCCGGGTGTTCCTGACTGTAGGCGCCGATGGCTTCGGCAAACGGCAGAGCCTTGTCGCTGACAGTGGAATCGATCACCCCGAGATTGAGCGTGCCGCGCAGTTCGCCCTTGAGCGCAGCGGCGTATTGCTCGAAGCCTTCAAGCTCGGCGAGCAGGCGCAGGGTTTCCTGATGGAACAGCTCGCCCTTGCTGGTCAAGCTGAAGCCACCGCGCCCGCGATGGCACAGCACCAGACCGAGCGCGGCTTCGAGCTGGCTCATGTAGGTGCTGATCGCCGAGGTCGACAGGTTGAGTTCCTGCTGCGCATTGGCAAAACCCTGATGACGCACGACGCTGACGAAGATGCGCAGGAGTTTCAGGTCGGGTAAAGCGTTGGCCATGGGGCTCTCCAAACATCTGTCGAACACTGATGACTTTGTGGTGAGGGGATTCATCCCCGACCGGCTGCGAAGCAGTCGTAATTCGATGCACGCGGGGTGCCTGATGAACCGAGCCGCAGGAATTGGGGCGGCTTCGCCACCCTTCGGGGATAAATCCCCTCGCCACAGGGGGTCAACACCTGAGGCGGAGTCTATCCCGGGGCTTGGCATTAGTTTAGAAAAATCTGAACTAAGTTTTTGCCCGTAGCGATTCTTCCCCGCCACTACATTTCGCATCATCGGCCCCACAGCGGCGTCCGAACCTGTGCTCAACGGCGCGCCGGCATAAATAAAACAAAGACGATGAGGCCCTACCCGTGGACAAGATTCTTCACCAACCACTGGGCGGCAACGAAATGCCGCGCTTCGGCGGCATCGCCACCATGCTCCGACTTCCCCATGTCCCGACCGCTGCCGGCCTCGACGCTGCCTTCGTTGGCGTGCCGCTGGACATCGGCACTTCGCTGCGCCCCGGCACCCGCTTCGGACCGCGCGACATCCGCACCGAATCGGTGATGATCCGCCCGTACAACATGGCCACCGGCGCCGCGCCGTTCGACTCGCTGTCGGTTGCCGACATTGGTGACGTGGCGATCAACACCTTCAACCTGCTCGACGCCGTGCGCATCATCGAAGAGGCCTACGACAATATTCTCGAGCACAACGTCATCCCGATGACCCTGGGTGGCGACCACACCATCACCCTGCCGATCCTGCGCGCGATTCATAAGAAGCACGGCAAGGTAGGCCTGGTGCACATCGATGCCCACGCTGACGTCAACGATCACATGTTCGGCGAGAAGATCGCCCACGGCACCACGTTCCGTCGTGCCGTCGAAGAAGGTCTGCTCGATTGCGATCGCGTGGTGCAGATCGGTTTGCGTGCCCAGGGTTACACCGCCGACGATTTCAACTGGAGCCGCGATCAGGGCTTCCGCGTGGTCCAGGCCGAAGAGTGCTGGCATAAATCGCTGGCGCCGCTGATGGCTGAAGTACGCGAGAAAGTCGGCGGCGGTCCGGTGTATCTGAGTTTCGACATCGACGGCATCGACCCGGCCTGGGCGCCCGGCACCGGCACCCCGGAAATCGGCGGCCTGACCACCATTCAGGCGATCGAAATCGTCCGTGGCTGTCAGGGCCTCGACCTGATCGGCTGCGATCTGGTAGAAGTCTCGCCCGCTTACGACACCACCGGCAACACCTCGCTGCTGGCCGCCAACCTGCTGTACGAAATGCTCTGCGTACTGCCTGGCGTGGTTCATCGCTGAGGGTCGGGTCATGCACGCACATGATCAGGTTTTGCACGCGGCCGCCGAGTTGGTCGCCGCGTTTGCGCGTAACGATCGCGAAGCTTATTTCGGGGCTTTCAGCGCCGATGCCAGCTTCGTTTTCTACACCCTCGATCAGCCGTTGCTGTCGCGCGATGCCTATCAGGCATTGTGGGACCGCTGGCGTGCCGAGGAGGGTTTCGAGGTGCTGTCGTGCACCTCGAGCAACGCCTTTGTCAGCCTGCAGGGTGACGTGGCGGTTTTCATCCATGACGTGGCCACCGAGCTGCGCATGCAAGGGGAGCAACACTTCAGCCAGGAGCGCGAGACGATTGTTTTCCGAAGACAAGCGTCGAGCCTAGAACAACAAGGCCTATGGCTGGCCTGTCACGAACATTTGTCCGCAATGCCGGAAGGGCTGCCACCCCCTTAGCCAATGGTGACGCTCACGCACGATGAGCGCGCCTGATGATCGGAGCAGATCATGAATAACAACAACAACGAAAAAAGCCTTAGCAGCATCGAAACAAACGGGGTCGAACAGATCCCGGATCATGAGCGCGACGCCCGACCCAGCGACTTGTTTCGCTTGATCTTCGGCGGCGCCAATACGTTTGCCACCGCTGTGCTCGGTAGTTTCCCGGTGCTGTTCGGCCTGTCGTTTCAGGCCGGTGTCTGGGCAATCGTTCTGGGCGTGGTGGTCGGTGCGCTGATCCTCGCGCCGATGGGCCTGTTCGGTCCGCTCAACGGCACCAACAACGCCGTGTCTTCCGGTGCGCACTTCGGCGTGCACGGGCGGATCGTCGGTTCGTTCCTGTCGTTGTTGACCGCGATCGCGTTCTTCTCACTGTCAGTGTGGAGCTCGGGTGATGCGCTGGTCGGCGGCGCCAAACGCCTGGTCGATTTGCCGGAAACCGACCTGACCCTGGGCCTGGCCTACGGTCTGTTCGCGCTGCTGGTGCTGACCGTGTGCATCTACGGTTTCCGCATCATGCTGTGGGTCAACCGCATCGCCGTGTGGGCCGCAAGCCTGTTGTTCCTGCTCGGCATCTTCGCCTTCGCCCCTGCATTTGACAGCCAGTACGCCGGCAGCGTGGCGCTGGGTCAGGCCGGGTTCTGGGCGGCATTCATCGGCGCGGCACTGGTGGCGATGAGCAACCCGATTTCCTTCGGTGCGTTCCTCGGCGACTGGTCGCGCTACATCCCGCGTGAAACGCCGAAAGGCCGAATCATGCTGGCGGTGATCGCCGCGCAACTGGCAACGTTGATTCCATTCCTGTTCGGCCTCGCCACCGCCACCATCGTCGCGATCAAGGCGCCGGACTACATCGCCGCGAACAACTATGTCGGCGGCTTGCTGGCGGTGTCGCCGAGCTGGTTCTTCCTGCCGGTGTGCCTGATTGCGGTGATTGGTGGCATGTCCACCGGCACCACGTCGCTGTATGGCACCGGCCTGGACATGTCCAGCGTGTTCCCGCGCGTGCTGTCCCGGGTCAAGGCGACCTTGCTGATCGGCGTGCTGTCGATCGCCTTCATCTTCATCGGCCGGTTTGCGGCGAACCTGGTGCAAAGCGTGTCGACCTTCGCCGTGCTGATCATCACCTGCACCACCCCGTGGATGGTGATCATGATCATTGGCCTGCTGGTGCGGCGCGGCTTCTACTGCCCGGATGATCTGCAAGTGTTCACTCGCGGCGAGCAGGGCGGACGCTACTGGTTCAGCCACGGCTGGAACTGGCGCGGTCTGGGGGCGTGGATTCCGAGTGCGCTGGTCGGCCTGTGCTTCGTCAACCTGCCGGGGCAGTTCGTCGGCCCGCTGGGCGAACTGGCCGGTGGCATCGACATCAGCTTGCCGGTGACATTGGGCCTGGCGTCGGTGGTGTATCTGACGCTGCTGCGCTTGTTTCCCGAGCCTCGGGAAGTGTTTGGGCCGAGCGATGTGCGCAGTGAAGCCGCCATAAAACCTCAACTGCGCCAGGCCGCCTGATTAAACACAAGACCCCGTAGGAGTGAGCCTGCTCGCGAAAGCGATCTGTCAGTCACATCTTTGTTGAATGTGCGTGCGTCTTCGCGAGCAGGCTCGCTCCCACAGGAAAGCCCTGCAGAACCCATTTGCCTCACCATAAAAAAGACAATCGGAGACACGCCATCATGGCTTTGGATTTATTCGTCGTACTCATTTATGCCGCTGCGATGCTGATTCTCGGCTACTACGGCATGCGCAAGGCCAAGACCCACGAAGACTATCTGGTGGCCGGGCGTAACCTGGGGCCGTCGCTGTACATGGGCACCATGGCAGCAACCGTCCTCGGTGGCGCGTCCACCGTCGGCACCGTGCGTCTGGGCTACGTGCATGGCATTTCCGGTTTCTGGCTGTGTGCGGCACTGGGCTGCGGCATCGTCGCGCTGAACCTGCTCCTCGCCAAGCCGCTGCTGAAGCTCAAGGTATTCACCGTTACTCAGGTCCTGGAGAAGCGCTACAACCCAATGGCACGCACCGCCAGTGCGACGATCATGCTCGCTTACGCGCTGATGATCGGCGTGACCTCGATTCTGGCGATCGGCACTGTGCTGCAAGTGTTGTTCGGTCTGCCCTTCTGGATCTCCGTATTGCTGGGCGGCGGTATCGTGGTGATTTATTCAACGATCGGCGGCATGTGGTCGCTGACCCTGACTGACATCGTCCAGTTCGGTATCCAGACCGTCGGCCTGATGTTCCTGCTGTTGCCGATCTGCCTGTACCGCGTCGGTGGCTGGGATCAACTGGTCGCGCAGCTGCCGGCGGCCAGCTTCAACTTCACCAGCATCGGCTGGGACACGATCATCACCTACTTCATGATCTACTTCTTCGGCATCCTGATCGGCCAGGACATCTGGCAGCGGGTGTTCACTGCCAAAAGCGAGAAAGTCGCCAAGTACGCCGGCACTTCAGCGGGGATCTACTGCATTATCTACGGTCTGGTCTGCGCCTTGATCGGCATGGCTGCGCATGTGCTGATTCCGGATCTGGACAACGTCAACAACGCCTTTGCCGCCATCGTCAAAGTCTCGCTGCCTGACGGCATCCGTGGCCTGGTGATCGCTGCCGCACTGGCGGCGATGATGTCCACCGCCAGCGCCGGCCTGCTCGCCGCGTCCACCACCCTGACCGAAGACCTGCTGCCGAAACTGCGCGGCGGCAAACAGTCCAACGTCGCGGTCAGTCGTCTGTTTACGCTGCTGACAGGGATCGCGGTGTTGGGGATTGCTCTGGTCGTCAACGACGTGATCAGCGCCCTGACCCTGGCTTACAACCTCTTGGTCGGCGGCATGCTGATTCCGCTGATGGGCGCGATTTTCTGGAAGCGTGCGACGACTGCCGGGGCGATCAGCGCGATGACGCTGGGCTTTATCACGGCGCTGGTGTTCATGGTCAAGGACGGCATGGACGCGAACACGCCGATCTATTACAGCCTGGGTGTCAGTCTGGTGAGCTTTGTACTGGTCAGCCTGTTCTCGCCACGCCCGGCGACCGTGGCAACGGCGGTGTGAATCGGCTGTAACGACTTGATGTTTTCTTCAGCGGGTGTGGCGTCGGAGGCCACACCCGTTTTTTTCGCTTGGCGAAAAGCAAAAGATCGCAGCCTCCGGCAGCTTCTACAAACTGTAGAAACTGTCGACGGCTGCGATCTTGAATTCTCTGATCGGAGCTATTAACGCCGACGTGGCTGGCGCCGACGCTGTTCGTCGTCCGTGCGAATCGGTACCGGTTGCAGAGGCGGTTCGATCAAACCGAGGGCAACTCCCAAATCGTGCAGCCAGTTCTGGATTTTCTCTTTCATCGTCATGCCCCCTTCAGGGTGGTGCTGAGCGGCCGGAATTCTGAGGCCGCTTCGCACTGATAATAGTCCGAAGTCCTACGCAATGCTCGGCCAAATCCGCAATGATCTGTTACTGAATTGAACAGAATCTGTTGCGATTGGTTCACGCTGTTTCACGCACTTCATGCAAAGCCACGGGATAGACCGCTTGCTGCACGTCGATCCAGGCATTCAGGTTGGCCCCGGCCATACCCTTGCGCCACATGAGCCACGTTGTCGCACCCGCGAACGGCTCGGCCAACGGATGCACGGCGACGCTTTCGCGACCCGGCAGGCTGGCCAACATCGACTCGGCCATCAACGCCACACCACTGCCGGCAATCACACACGCGAGCATGCCCTGATACGACTCGATCTCCATCGGCCGGCCCATCGCCGCGTGGTAGTGAGAGAACCACGCCTCCAGACGCATGCGATATGAACAGCCCCGACGGAAGGTGAATACCGAGCGCCCTTCCACGTCGCGCGCACTGAGTACCGGCGGATGGTCGATTTCGGTGATCAGCACCAGGCGTTCTTCGCACAGCGGCACGCCATCGAGCCCGGCCAGTTCCAGCGGTCCGTCGACCAATGCCGCGTCGAGGCGGCCGGTGAGCAACCCTTCGAGCAATTCCCCGGTCGGCGCCGATTGCACCTGCAAATTCACCATCGGGTACTGCTTGTGATAGCGCGCCAGCAACGCCGGCAGATGGATCGCCGCCGTGCTGTACATGGTGCCCAGCACGAAGTCGCCGGCCGGTTGCCCGCCCATCACCGCCGCACTGGCCTGATTGCGCAGAGCGAAGAGCTTGCCGGTGTAGTCGAGCAGGACCTTGCCCGCCGGCGACAACTGCAAGCGCTGCCGTTCGCGGACGAACAGCTCAACGCCCAGTTGCTCCTCGAGCTGTTTCAGGCGCGTCGACAGATTCGATGGCACGCGATGCAGACGCTCGGCGGCGCGGGTGATCGAGCCTTCCTCGGCGACCGCCTGAAATATCCGCAGTTGGCTGAATTCCACCTGCTTTCTCCTGAACAGAACAAGTTACTCACTATTATTCAATTTTAAAGAAAGTCAATCGATCCTAGCCTGACGGTCATTGATCCTTGAAGGAAGCCCGACCATGTCGCCGCTGATTCGCTTGTCTGCTTGCTTTGTTGCCCTGATGCTGGCCATGGGCATCGGCCGCTTCGCCCTGACGCCGCAAATGCCGCATCTGCTCAGCGAAGGGCAGATCGACCTGACCGCTGCCGGTCTGATCGCGGCGGCCAACTACCTCGGCTATCTGCTGGGTGCGGTGGATGCGATGTTCGCCCAGCGGCCGCAGCAGGTGCAGCGACGATTGCATGGCGGGCTGTTGCTGTGCGTGCTGCTGACCCTTGCGTCGTTCTGGGCCAATGGTTTCTGGTCGCACTTGCTGTTGCGTTTCGGCACCGGCGTGGCAAGTGCCTGGGTGCTGGTGATGATCACTTCACTCAGTCAGCCGCTGGCGGCGGCCGCGGGTCGTCCGCGCTGGGGTGCTCTGGTTTTTGCCGGACCGGGTCTGGGGATTTTTCTCACAGGGCTGCTGGCGCTGATCTCACACCGTTTGCAGCAGACATCGGCAACCCTGTGGCTGATTTATGCGGCCGCCGCGTTGCTGATGATGCTCGGCGTCTGGCGGTTGTTGCCGCAGCCCGCAACGGTAATGAAGACGACGATCGCCCCGGCGACTTCAGCGAACCGAGGCATTGGCCGGCTGGCGCTGGTGTACGCGCTGTACGGCATCGGCTACATCATTCCGGCAACGTTCCTGTCGCAGATGGCCAACGCGCAGTTTCACGGCCAGTGGCAGGCGGATCTGTTCTGGCCGTGCTTTGGCCTCGGCGCGGCAATCGGTGTGTGGTTGGTGAGTCTGCGCCGGCATGATCCCGAGACCACGCGGCACTGGTTGCTGGCGACGTTGTGGCTGCAAGCGGCCGGAGTGTTCGCCTGTCTGCTGGGCAGCGGCCTCGGCCTGGCGTTGGGGGGGATCCTCTGCGGCACGCCGTTTCTGGCCTGCATGCAACTGGTCATGCAGCGTTCGCGAGAGCTGGCGCCCCACGCCACTCAGCGCAACGCCGGGATGCTCACGGCGTGCTTCGCTGTCGGCCAGCTGAGCGGCCCGTTGCTGGCGGCGCTGAGCAGCCATTTCAGCGGCGGTTTGCAGCCAGCGCTGCTGATCGCCGGCGCCGGCCTGTTGTTGGCCGGCGCGCTGGCGATGCAGGCCAAGGCTACTGGCCCAGCGCCTTGCGCAAACGCCGACGCAGCCACTGTTCGGCGCTGACGAAAGTGATGCCGAGCAGCACCAGTACGGCGCCGATGACGAAGTTCACGCTCAACGCTTCACCCAGCAGGAGTACGCCGAAGGTCACGCCGAACAACGGCGTCATGAACGAGAACACCGCAAGGTTCGCCGCCAGATAACGGCGCAGCAGCCAGAACCACACCAGGTAGCTGAAGAACGACACCACCAGCCCTTGGAACAGCACACTGGCCACCGCCACGGTAGTCAGGCTGACGTGGGTGATCTGGCCGCTGAACAACGCGATCAACAGCAGACCGATGAAACCGACCATAAGCTGATAAAACAGGGTCAATGTCACCGGCGCTTCCGACAGTCGCGAGGCCCGTACCACCACGGTGGTCGCGCCCCAACAGGCGCCGGCCAATACGCCGAAGGCATCGCCCAGCAGCATGCGCCGATCAAGGTTGTCCCACGACACACCACCGGCGAAGGCAATCGCGATGCCGATGAACGCCAGCAGAATCCCCAGCCATTGCAACGGGCGCAACCGCTCGCTGGCCAGCAGGAAATGCACGCCGAGTGCGGTGAAGATCGGCGCGGTATAGAGGAACACCGACATATGCGCGGCGGTGGTCAGTTGCAGGCCTTCGGCGATGAACAGGAACTCCAGACCAAACAGCGCACCGGCCAGCAAGCCGCCGCGCCAGGTGCTGCCGACCTGATCCCAACCGCCCTTCCAGCAGATCAGCAAACCGACCAGTAACGCAGAAATTCCTGAGCGCCCCGCCGCTTGCATCACCGGCGCGATGTCCGTTGCCGCCCACTTGATCAGAACTTGCTGCACACCCCAGATCAGGCACAGGCCGATCATCACTTGCAGGGCAAAACCGTCGGCATTGCGCCGCTCGGCACTCACCGCAACACCTCTAACACACACAACATGGCAGGCCATCCAATGGTCAGAAAACAGTGTCGGGGATTATCAATCAGATGCGCGGAAAAAGCCGTCTGGAAAAGACCTTTATTTGGTCAGTGGCGTCAGCGCTGAATGGTTGACGGCTGCGCCGTCATTCGCGGGCAAGCCCGCTCCCACAGGGGATTTGTGGTGGAAGTGGAATTTGTGAACGACGGGAATTCATTGTGGGAGCGAGCCTGCTCGCGAAGAGGCCAGCATTGGCAACGCAACTGAAAGATCAGCTCACGCAAACCGCTTCGCCACCAAATAACCTACCGTGCAAGCAACTGCAGTCGCCACTATCCCCCACGCCCAATCCATCAAACTCACCTGCACCGACCAGTCGCGCAAGGTCGCCCAATTGGTCAGGTCATAAGTGCCGTACGCCACCAGCCCCAACAGCCCGCCCAGCTTCGCCGCTCGCTGCCAGCTCAGCGCCGGCAACACGACAAACACCACGCAGCCAATCACGTACAGGCAATAAAAAACCGCTGCGGGCAACAGCAGCGGTTTTTCCAGCATCAGCGAACCGAGCAGTTCGCGATAGGTCGGCGCCATCAGCAGCCCGAGCCAGATGCCATCGAGCAGCAGAAACGTCAGCAACGTAGCGACGTAAGCGATCAACGCCTTTTTCATTTGCCCTTCCCTCTAAATGTAGGAGCTGCCGAAGGCTGCGATCTTTTGATCTGTTTATTCAAGATCAACAGATCGCAGCCTTCGGCAGCTCCTACCATGGGCCTGCGGCGAGTCAGGTTAGTTCAATGCGATCGGCGTGGATGACGATCTTGCCTTCCTTGTACAGCGAGCCGATGGCTTTCTTGAAGTTGCCCTTGCTGACGCCGAACAGGCTGCTGATCAATGCCGGATCGCTCTTGTCACTGACCGCCAGGGTGCCGTCGTTTTCGCGCAACTTGCCGAGAATCTTCGAACTCAGGCTGCTGGCCGCTTCCTGGCCAACCGGTTGCAGGCTCAGGCTGATCTTGCCGTCGGCGCGCACTTCCTTGATGAAGCCTTTCTCGCGCATGCCCGAACGCATGAACTTGAAGATTTCATTCTTGTGAATCAGGCCCCAGTGCTTGTTGTTGATGATCGCCTTGAAGCCCATGTCGGTGGCTTCGGCTACCAGCAGATCAACTTCCTGGCCCGGGCTGTAAGTAGCCGGGGTTTTGTCCAGATAACGATCGAGGCGTGCTGTGGCGGTGATGCGGCGCGTGTGTTTGTCGAGGTAGACGTGCACCACGCAATATTCGCCAGCGGTCATCTGGCGCTTTTCTTCCGAGTAGGGCAGCAACAGATCTTTGGGCAGGCCCCAGTCGAGGAACACGCCGATGCTGTTGACTTCAACCACTTTCAGGCTGGCAAATTCGCCGACCTGAACTTTCGGTTTTTCCGTGGTGGCGAGAAGTTTGTCTTCGCTGTCCAGATAGATGAATACGTTGAGCCAGTCTTCATCTTCGCTGGGAATATCTTTAGGGATATAACGGTTAGGCAAAAGAATTTCGCCATCGGCACCGCCGTCCAGATATAAACCGAAGTTAGTGTGTTTAACCACTTGCAAACTGTTGTAACGCCCGACTAAAGCCATTTCCGAAACCCTCAATACGTGGGCGGCATTCTACCCGTTTTTGCCGCCAACGTCGGGCGACAGATCCTCGCAGCGGAAAATCTGCGTCAACCTGTTGATTTGCTTGAGCACTGCCCGACGAGGTGCCGCTCGTCAGTCCGCCCAAGCGGCTTGCGGCTGCGCCCGATCGCCTCGTCGCGCGCACATGTTCTTATTTAAAACAGCAGCTTAGCGGCATATTTAAAGTATCGAACCGGCAATAATGCAGCTCTGGGGTTGGTTATTCCGGGGGATATTTACCAAGCTATTGTCAAGTTATTCCTGTACGATGCTTGGCCGAGTTACTTTTCTAAAGGTTAATGGCCGCCATGCGTGTAAAAGCATCCACCAGCAAAGCAAAGCCAGCTCCAGCCGTTGAAACCAGCGAATCGATCAACGATCAGATCGCAGCATTCCTCAAGTCCGGCGGCGAGATTCAGCAAATTGCCAAAGGCGTCAGTGGCCAGACATTCGGCCCGTCCAAGCAGATCAGCCTGGGCAAGAAGTAATACCGGTTTCACCCCGTCCAGAGGCGCTTTGAGCTTCGAAGCGCCTGGACTGGCACCCCGCAACACCCCTTCGCTTTAAACAAAAATTCCCGAAAATCGACGAACGGCCATCAATGCCGGACATTCGCCGGTATCCTTGCACGCGTCTAGATCAAGCGTTTCAGCAGGCCTTCGCCCTGCGCTCGCGGTTCATGGAGTGACGCATGCGCCTATTTCCCTGTTTATTGTTCGTCAGCCTGCTCTCAGGCGCGACTGCGCACGCGCAGGTTTTTCAGGGTGAGTTGGGCGACTTCGATCTCAAGCTAGGCACCACGCCCAGCCGCAGCATGGCCCAGGGTCTGGTGAAACCGGCGGCGGTCGGCTCGTTCCACGGCGGCCTCGACCTGAGCCACGACAGCGGCGTGTATTTCGGCCAGTACGCGCCGAGCATGGGCATCAGCCCGGGCAAGAACCTCGAGATCGATTCCTACGTCGGCTTCAAGCAACCTTTCGATCAGGTGCTCGGCTATGAAGTCGGCATGATCCATTACAGCTATCCCCGCGTGGACACCCTCGACAGCCAGGAGCTGTTTGGTGGCCTGACTCTGCTCGGCAGTCGCTTCGGCATTGCCCTGAGCAACGACCCGGATAAACAGAACAACACCTTGTTTGCCGACCTCACTGGCAATCAACCGTTCGGCATTGGCGTGAGCATGAAATACACCACGCACCAGTTGAATACACCGGCAGCGGTGGACGGTGGTTACATCAGCAGTTTCACCGATTGGTCGGTAAAACTGTCGCGGCCGTTCATGGGCGTTGATCTTGATCTGATCTACAGCGACTCCAGCCTCAGCGGTAGCGATTGCTCGGCCTATTCCGGGCACAACAGCGAGTGCGACGGCCTTGTCACTCTCAAGGCTGTACGCACGTTCTATTGATCGGCTGAACTGCCGCGCGCATCCTGCATCACATAAGAATCAGATTTCCGACGCCAGGCTCTCGCAAGGATTTGCCCATGTCTCGCTGGTTCAAACAGATTGCCGCCCTGCTGATCTTCACCCTCGCCCTTGGCGCTTGCAGCCGCGTGGGCCTGGCCTACCGCAACCTCGACGTGATTATCCCGTGGTCGCTGAGCGATTACGTGGACATGAACGGCGAGCAGAAAGACTGGTTCAACGAACGGCTCAAAGAACACCTGAGCTGGCACTGCACTACGCAGTTACCCGATTACCTGGACTGGCTGGACCGATTGCAGGCCATGGTCGAAAGCAATCAGGTCACCGACGCCGCCCTGCAGGAGCGCACCGCCGAAGCCAAGCAGGCCATTGCCGAAACCGCCCGGGAAATCACCCCTTCGGCCATTGAGCTGCTGCAAGGTCTGGACGATAAACAGGTGGCGGAAATGAACGACGCGTTTGCCAAGGATTTGCGCAAACGTCAGCAGGAATACGTGAAACCGCCGTTAGCGCAGCAGATCAAGGAACGCGGCGAGCGCATGGAAAAACGCCTGAACGATTGGCTGGGCCCGCTCAGCGACACGCAGAAACAACGCGTTGTGGCCTGGACCAACGCCTTGGGCGACCAGAACACCCAATGGATCGCCAACCGCGCGCATTGGCAGCAACAGTTCAGCGCCGCGGTTGCGCAACGCAAAAGCGCGGAATTCCCACAACGCATCGAGACGCTTCTGGTCAACCGCGAGCGGTTATGGACAGCGGATTACCGCAAGGCCTACGCCAACACCGAAGCCCAGGCGCGCTCGCTGTTCGTTGACCTGATGGCAGAGAGCACACCGCAGCAGCGTGAGCGTTTGTTGAAGAAAATCGAGGGAGTGCGTAAGGACTTCAATGACCTCAAGTGCCTGAAGGCCGCGCAGAAACCTTAAATAAACCAATGGCCCATTGTGGGAGCGAGCCTGCTCGCGAAGGCGGAATATCAGACAGATCAAATGTCACTGACAGACCGTATTCGCGAGCAGGCTCGCTCCCACACGGCGGACTTCGCTGGTTCAGGCGATTTGAGCCTTTGAGGCGACTTCATCAAACGTCACTTCATCCAGCGCATCCTCCTGCTCATCCAGCACCTGACGCGGATGATCGTTGCCGGGGATGCTGCTGTCGATCAGGCTCAGCAGGCTGGAGCCGCGCGGGGTCAGAATGAAATTGTTGCCAGTACTGCCCTCATGATCCGGCCGCGGCTCGATGAATCCGCGCTCCAGCAAGAGCTTTTCATAATCACAGGCCAGGGTTTTCAAGTGATCGAGATTGTCGATCGGCTCGCCGGCGCTGGCTTTCTCGGCCGCATGGTCTTCGGCATAAGCGCGGGGTGCGAAGCTGTGGCCAGCGCTGTTCTGCACTTCATGCAGCAAACGTTCAATCAGATCCCAGTTATAAGTCGTCATCCTGATCCAACCTCCGGTGCGGGTGATTTTGTGCCGCGTTCAAGGTTGTGACCGAAGCGCTGCGCAGCCGTTCAGCAGTATTTCAGGCCTCGACCGACCGGCGGCTGTCGATTACCTCGCACGTTGAACGACTAGGCTGAAACAGCCGGTTCAATCCGCAGGAGACATCGTCATGAACGTTGCAAACCATCCGGTGGTATCACGCGAAGAATGGCTCGCCGCCCGCGAGCAGCATCTGGCCCACGAAAAAGCCTTCACCCGCGAACGCGATCGCCTCAGCGCCGAGCGCCGCGCCTTGCCGTGGGTGAAGGTCGACAAGGACTATCATTTTCAAGGGCCGAACGGCGAGCTCAAGCTCAACGACCTGTTTGGCAACAACAGCCAGTTGATCATCTACCATTTCATGTTTGCCAAAGGCTGGGAGCAAGGCTGCCAGGGCTGCTCGTTCCTCAGTGACCACATTGACGGCGCCAACCAGCACCTGGCCCATCACGACGTCGCCGTAGTCGCCGTTTCCCACGCGCCGTTCGACGAGTTTCAGGCATTCAAACAACGGATGGGCTGGAAATTTGACTGGGTCTCGTCAGAAGGCTGCGATTTCAATTACGACTTCGGCGTCTGCGCCCGGGCTGAAGACGTCGCCAAGGGAACGGCGACGTACAACTACGAGAAAACCGACAGCGCCGAGGAAGAAATGCCAGGGCTGAGCGTGTTTTATCGCAACGCGGATGGCGACGTATTCCACACCTATTCCACTTATGCCCGAGGTCTGGACATGCTGGTTGGCGCCTACCACTATCTGGATCTGACGCCCAAGGGCAGGAATGAAGACGAGATCATGCAATGGGTGCGGCATCATGATCGGTATGACGGTGCGACGAAGTCGGGCTGCTGTCATGCCGATTGAGCGCAACGCTGCCTCCACAGTTTCTGAACTTTTACCAGGCTTCGGCCCTCAACCGGTTAACCCGCCTTAACCGGAACTGAGGCCTGCCCATGAAAACCCTGATCAAGCTGTCCCTCGCCGCCACCCTTGTCTGCGCCCTGCCCGTCTGGGCCTGCACGCCGGAAGAGGCGACGATCAAACGCGAACAACTGGCCAAGGAAGTCTCCAAGCTCACCGAGCAGAATCCAGAAAAGGCCAAGGAGATCAACGCCGAGTTGCAGAAAATGGATCTGGGCACGGCCAGCGCCGATCTGCCGGACAAATGCCAGTTGATCGATCAGCGTCTGAAGGAACTGGGGTCGGCGGAGAAGAAAGCTGACAGTTAAGACGAAAAAAAAACCGGACAATGTCCGGTTTTTTTATATGTGATGCTAAAGCTTACTCAGCCGCAGGCTCGGCTGGCTTGCGGCGCTTGAGCGGGGCCATGCCGTCGCTGCTCACCAGAGAATCCGGCTTCGGACGGTTGACGCTCTTGCGCTTGGTCGGCGTCTTGGCGGCGGTTTTCTTTTTGTCGCCCTTGGCGTCAGTCTTTTTCTTTTTCACGCCGACGGCTTTGCCCGAAGCCTTGACCTTTTTCGGTCCGCCGTAGGTGCCTTTGACTTCCTTAATCGTGCGGCGCTCGAAGCTCTGCTTCAAGTAGCGCTCGATGCTCGACATCAGGTTCCAGTCGCCGTGGCAGATCAGCGAGATCGCCAGACCATCGTTGCCGGCACGGCCGGTACGACCGATGCGGTGCACGTATTCGTCGCCGCTGCGTGGCATGTCGAAGTTGATCACCATGTCCAGGCCATCGACGTCCAGACCACGGGCTGCAACGTCAGTCGCGACGAGGATTTTCACGCCGCCCTGCTTTAGACGATCGATCGCCAGCTTGCGATCCTTCTGGTCTTTCTCGCCGTGCAGCACGAACGCCTTGTATTCCTGCGCCACCAGACGACCGTAAATGCGGTCGGCCATGGCGCGGGTGTTGGTGAAGATGATGGCCTTCTGGTAGGTCTCGTTGGCCAGCAGCCAGTTCACAATCTGCTCTTTGTGCTGATTGTGGTCGGCGGTGATGATTTGCTGACGAGTCGTCGAGTTGAGCTGGCTGACCGCGTTGAGCTGCAGGTGCTCCGGGTTGTTCAGGACCTTGGCGATCATCTCGCGCAGACCGGAACCGCCGGTGGTGGCGGAGAACAGCATGGTCTGCTGACGGTTCGGGCACTCATCGACCAGACGCTGCACGTCCTCGGCGAATCCCATGTCGAGCATGCGGTCGGCCTCGTCGAGCACCAGCACTTCGACCTCTTTCAGGTCGAGGTTGCCAGCGTTGAGCTGTTCGATCATCCGCCCCGGAGTGCCGATGAGGATGTCCGGCACTTTGCGCAGCATTGCGGCCTGGACTTTAAAGTCTTCGCCGCCAGTGATCAGGCCGGACTTGATGAAGGTGAACTGCGAGAAGCGTTCGACTTCCTTCAAAGTCTGCTGGGCCAGTTCACGGGTTGGCAGCAGGATCAGCGTCTTGATGCTGACGCGGATCTTCGCCGGGCCGATCAGGCGATTGAGAATCGGCAGGACGAAAGCGGCGGTTTTGCCGCTACCGGTTTGCGCCGTCACCCGCAGATCACGCCCCTGGAGCGCCAGCGGGATGGCCGCGGCTTGCACTGGCGTTGGCTCGACAAATTTCAGCTCGGCCACGGCTTTGAGCAGGCGTTCGTGCAGGGCGAATTGGGAAAACACGGGTGCTACCTCGAAGATATGCAAAAAAACAGCTGCATAGGTTACCGGTTTCGAGCGCTCAGGCCGAGTTTCTTTGTGCAAACGGCGACAATCAGTGGTTTTTTTGTTGCCCGATTTGTCACTCGCTGCAATACACAGCGTTTTAAATGCTCTAATCGGCCCTCGCGTCTTACAGAAGAAACGTTTCGCTCATGGATATCAAACAGCTCTGGCTCAAAGCCCAAGGCCTCTGGGGCACGCTCGAAGAGCACCCACTTCTGCAATCGGGACTGGCGCTGTTGGTGCTGCTGGTCATCGCGCTGGTGCTCGGACGAGTGGCGCGTTATCTGATCCTGCACGCCAGCCGCATGCTCGGCCGTCAACCGGCGTTGCACTGGATCAACGACTTTCGCCACAACAAGGTGTTTCAACGACTGGCGCAGATGACGCCGTCGCTGGTGATCCAGTTCGGCCTGCACCTGGTGCCGGAGCTGAGCAAAACCGCGATGAATTTTCTCGGCAACGTCGCCCTGGCCTTCACCATCCTGTTCCTGCTGCTGGCGGTCAGCGCCCTGCTCAACGCCCTGCTCGACATCTACGCACGCACCGAACACGCTCGCACCCGCTCGATCAAAGGCTATGTGCAGTTGACGAAAATGGTCTTGTACGTGTTCGGCGCGATCATTATCGTCGCCACCCTGATCGACCGCTCGCCGCTGTTGCTATTGTCCGGTCTGGGTGCGATGTCGGCGGTGATCCTGTTGGTCTACAAGGACACGCTGCTGTCGTTCGTCGCCAGCGTGCAGTTGACCAGCAACGACATGCTGCGCGTCGGCGACTGGATCGAAATGCCGCAAGTCGGCGCCGATGGCGACGTGGTCGACATCACGCTGCACACGGTCAAGGTGCAGAATTTCGACAAGACGATCGTCTCGATCCCGACATGGCGGCTGATGTCCGAGTCGTTCAAGAACTGGCGTGGCATGCAGCAATCGGGCGGTCGGCGGATCAAACGCAGCCTGTTCATCGATGCCAGCGGCGTGCGCTTCATCCGCGACGACGAGGAAGAAAAGCTCTCGCAGGTGCACCTGCTGACCGACTACATGGGCCGCAAGAAAGCCGAGCTCAAGGCCTGGAATGAAGCCCAGGGCAATGTCGCGGCGATGTCGGCCAACCGCCGCCGCATGACCAATATCGGCACCTTCCGCGCCTATGCGCTGGCGTATCTGAAGAGTCACCCGGAGATTCAGCCGAACATGACCTGCATGGTCCGGCAGATGCAGACCACCGCGCAGGGCATTCCGCTGGAAATCTACTGCTTCACCCGCACCACGGTGTGGGCCGATTACGAGCGGATTCAGGGGGATATTTTCGATTATTTGCTGGCGGTGTTGCCGGAGTTTGGCTTGAGTCTGTATCAGCAGCCGAGTGGCGGGGATTTGCGCGCGGGGTTGCTGCCGGCGGTGTTGGGCTCGGCGAGTATTCCGCAGCCGGAAAAACACCTGATGTAACCCAAAGATCCAATGTGGGAGCGAGCCTGCTCGCGAATGCAATGTGTCAGTCGACCCATACTTATCTGACCCAACGCCTTCGCGAGCAGGCTCGCTCCCACAGGGGTTATGCAGTGACCGGTTTTTTTCGGACGCCCAGTCTGCTGATCCACACCGCTGCCAGAATCACACCCCCGCCGAGGAACAACCGCCCCAGTTCCTCATGCTGATTCCAGATCAGCAGATTCAACAGCAGCCCCACCGGCACATGCAGGTTGTTCATCACCGCCAGCGTGCCGCCGTTGACCATGCACGCGCCTTTGTTCCACCAATACAGGCCCAACGCCGTCGACACCAAACCGAGGAACAGCAACACCGCCCATTGCAGCGGCGCTTCCGGCAGGAAGTTCGACTTGCCGAACAACAGGAACGCCGGCAGCACCACCGCCAGTGCGCCCAGGTAGAAATAACCGAAGCGCCGGTAATGTGGCAGATCGCTCGGATGCTTGGCCACCAGATGCTTGTACAACACTTGTCCGGCGGCGTAGGTGAAGTTGGCCAGTTGCAGCAGCAGGAAGCCCATGAAGAAGTCCGGACTGATGCTGTCGAAGCGAATCACCGCTGCACCGCCCACAGCGACCAGCGCGGCAACCAATGCCCACGGATTAAAGCGGCGGTTCAGCGCGTCTTCGATCAACGTCACATGCAGCGGCGTGAGGATGGTGAATAGCAACACCTCCGGCACCGTCAGCACACGGAAGCTCAGGTAAAGGCAGACGTAAGTCACACCAAACTGCAACGCGCCGATCAGCAACATGCCACGCATGAACGCCGGCTCTACCGAGCGCCAGCGCGTCAACGGAATGAACACCAATCCGGCCAGCACCACACGCACCAGCACCGCGAAGTAACTGTCGACATGCCCGGCCAGGTATTCGCCGATCAGACTGAAGGAAAACGCCTGGATCAGCGTGACAAAAAGTAGATAGCCCATGTTCGCCTCGAAAATCGAATGGCGGCGACGATAGCGGGTTTTGCGCCAGACCGCGAACCCTCGAACAACACAAATCCCTGTGGGAGCGGGCTTGCCCGCGATGAGGGAGTGTCAGGCAAGTATTTGTCGACTGACACTCCGCCATCGCGGGCAAGCCCGCTCCCACAGGGACTTATGTGAAATTCGGATGTGCAGTGTTCAGAAAAATCGCAGACAAAAAAAAGCCCGATCTCGCTAAAGCGTTCAATCGGGCTACAGCACTCAGGAGCAAAAGTGCAAAGGGAGGTTCGATGCGCGTGGAACCTTGAAGGGGTTGCGCCAGGTCACTAGACCATCCAGCGATTATCTGGCGATTAACCGATCAAGCGACCTGAGACAATTTGGCATTGGCCTGATTCAGGCCCTTTTCCTGGAAGTCACCGCCCAGGTTCATGCCCTCGGCATGGATAAAGGTCACGTCGTTGATCCCGATGAAACCCATTACCTGCCGCAGGTACGGTTCCTGGTGATCCGCCGGACCACCGGCATACACACCGCCGCGAGCGGTCAGGACAAAGGCGCGCTTGCCGTTGAGCAGACCTTGCGGACCGGTTTCGGTGTACTTGAAGGTCACCCCGGCGCGCAGCACATGATCGAGCCAGGCCTTGAGCGTGCTCGGGATCGCAAAGTTGTACATCGGTGCAGCCATCACCAGCACGTCGGCGGCGAGCAGCTCATCTGTCAATTCGTTGGAGCGGTCCAGCGACGCCTGTTCACTGTCGTTGCGCTGTTCGGCGGGCTTCATCCAGCCACCGAGCAAGTTGGCGTCCAGATGCGGCACCGGGTTCGCGGCGAGGTCACGCACGGTGATCTGATCGGCAGGGTGCGCGGCTTTCCACTGAGCGATGAAAGTCTGGGTCAGTTGACGGGAAACCGAGTCTTGCTGGCGGGCACTGCTTTCGATGATCAGAACGCGGGACATGGTGTGTAGCCTCCATCCGAATATGTTGTAAGTCGATGGAGTGAAGGTTAAACAGAGTCGAATCGATGAAAAAGCGCAAATATCCGCTGTAACCCATCGATAAATTCGTTTATAAGCTAGACCCACATACCCATGCGGGAGCGAGCCTGCTCGCGAAAGCGGAATGTCAGTCACATCATCTCTGGATGACACTCCGTCTTCGCGAGCAGGCTCGCTCCCACAATGGATCCATGGCGTTCAGAAGACCGAGCTTATTTCGGGGTGCAGGTCAGTTTGATGCGCAGCTTGATGATTTCGCGGGTGAACTTGGCCGTGGCGTTTTTATGCTTGCCGGCCGGCACATCGATGCTGCGCGTGCGTGGTGCTTCCGGGCCGTTGCTGAACACCGCACGGCAGGTCGCGTCGACATCACCGTAGTTGGCCACACGGATCGAGCCGATGTCGTTGTCGGTATCGAAGGTCTCGTAATCGATCTTCATGCCGTTGAGATCCTTTTGCACATCGATCGGATAGGCAAACGCGGTCAGCGGCAGCAGCGCCAGCACCACACAACAGATTTTTTTCATTCGGCAGTCTCCATGAGGGACGGCCAGCTTAGGACAAGAGGAGCTATTGATGAAAGCGCCCCGCGTGACCCTTGATCAATGGCGAACGTTGCAGGCCGTGGTCGACCACGGCGGATTCGCCCAGGCCGCCGAGGCCCTGCACCGTTCGCAATCATCGGTGAGCTACACCGTCGCCCGCATGCAGGATCAGCTCGGCGTGCCGTTGCTGCGCATCGATGGGCGCAAAGCTGTGCTCACCGAAGCCGGCGGCGTATTGCTGCGCCGTTCCCGGCAACTGGTCAAACAGGCCAGCCAACTCGAAGACCTCGCGCATCACATGGAGCAAGGCTGGGAAGCGGAAGTGCGGCTGGTGGTGGATGCGGCCTACCCAAGCGCGCGGATCGTCCGCGCCCTGACCGCGTTCATGCCGCAGAGTCGCGGCTGCCGCGTGCGTCTGCGTGAGGAAGTGTTGTCGGGCGTCGAGGAAGTGCTGCTCGAAGGCGTGGCGGATCTGGCCATCACCGGCCTGAGCATTCCGGGCTACCTGGGTGCGGAGTTGAGCGATGTCGAGTTCGTCGCCGTTGCCCATCCTGACCACCCGCTGCACCGGCTCAACCGCGAGCTGAGCTTTCAGGATCTGGAAACCCAGATGCAAGTGGTGATCCGCGACTCCGGCCGCCAGCAGCCGCGCGATGTCGGCTGGCTCGGCGCCGAGCAGCGCTGGACCGTCGGCAGCCTCGCCACAGCCGCGACCTTCGTCAGCAGCGGCCTGGGCTTTGCCTGGCTGCCGCGACACATGATCGACCGCGAACTCAAGGATGGCTCGCTCAAGGTGCTACCGTTGGATCGGGGCGGCAGCCGCAATTCGAGCTTCTATCTGTATTCGAACAAGGACAAGCCCCTGGGCCCGGCCACACAAATCCTAATCGAATTGTTGCGCACCTTCGACACCTTGCCGCTGGACGCACCGTTTGCCGCACCAGAACAAGCCTGACACGGAGTTCACCGATGGCGTATTTCGAGCACGAAGGTTGCAACCTGCACTACGAGGAATATGGCCACGGTGCGCCGTTGCTGCTGGTTCACGGGCTCGGCTCGAGCACCCTGGACTGGGAAATGCAGATCCCGGCGCTAGCTGCGCACTACCGGGTGATCGTCCCGGACATTCGCGGCCACGGGCGCTCGGACAAACCCCGCGAGCGCTACAGCATCGCCGGGTTCAGCGCCGACCTGCTGGCGTTGATCGAGCACCTGCGCCTCGGCCCGGTACATTACGTCGGGCTGTCGATGGGCGGGATGATCGGCTTTCAACTCGCCGTCGATCAGCCGCAGGCACTCAAGAGCCTGACCATCGTCAACAGCGCACCTCAGGTCAAATTGCGCACGCGCGATGACTACTGGCAGTGGTTCAAACGCTGGAGCCTGATGCGCCTGCTGAGCCTGGAAACCATCGGCAAAGCCCTCGGCAGCAAACTTTTTCCCAAATCGGAACAGGCCGATCTGCGGCGGAAAATGGCCGAACGCTGGGCAAAAAACGACAAACGTGCTTATCTCGCCAGCTTCGATGCGATCGTGGGCTGGGGCGTCCAGGAACGACTTTCCCGGGTGTCCTGTCCAACGCTCGTCATCAGCGCCGACCGTGACTACACACCGGTGGCGTTAAAGGAAACCTATGTAAAACTGCTGCCGGATGCGCGGCTGGTGGTCATCGCCGATTCGCGCCATGCCACCCCGCTCGATCAACCCGAACGCTTCAATCACACGCTGCTGGATTTTCTCGCCACAGCCGACCTTCACTCTCAGGATCACTGACCCATGCTGAAAAAACTCGCCCTCGCCGCCGGCTCCGTATTGTTTGCCGCCAACCTGATGGCTGCTACCCCGGCCAAGGCGCCCCACGTGCTGCTGGACACCACCAACGGCCAGATCGAAATCGAACTGGACCCGGTCAAGGCACCGATCAGCACGAAGAACTTCCTTGAATACGTCGACAGCGGCTTCTACAACAACACCATTTTCCACCGCGTGATCCCGGGCTTCATGGCTCAGGGCGGCGGCTTCACCCAGCAAATGCAACAGAAAGAGACCAAGGCGCCGATCAAGAACGAAGCCAGCAATGGCCTGCACAACGTTCGCGGTACCCTGTCGATGGCGCGTACTTCCAACCCTGATTCGGCGACCAGCCAGTTCTTCATCAACGTTGCCGACAACGCCTTCCTCGATCCGGGTCGTGACGCCGGTTACGCGGTGTTCGCCAAAGTGGTCAAGGGCATGGATGTCGTGGACATCATCGTCAACTCGCCGACCACCACCAAACAAGGCATGCAGAACGTGCCTGTCGACCCTGTGATCATCAAGTCGGCCAAGCGCATCGACTGAGTTTCGCCGGGCATATCGAGCGGCGTGGGGCTGAGCCTGCGCCGCTCGCACTGATAAAAGGAGAGCCCGGATTCCGGGCGGTTATCTGATGCTCTATCGCCGTTTCGAACAACTGATCGATATCTTCCGCGACGCCCCGACGGCGTCCCCGCCGGACCGCGTCTGGCCCTTCTACGTTTATTACCTGAAGCAGGTCTGGCCGAGTTTCGCTGCCCTGCTCGTCATCGGCCTGTTTGCCTCGTTGATCGAAGTAGCGCTGTTCAGCTACCTGAGCCGCATCATCGATCTGGCGCAAGGCACGCCCAACCCGAATTTCTTCAGCGACCACGCCCTCGAATTGACCTGGATGCTGGTGGTCGCTCTGGTGCTGCGACCGATCTTCTTTGCCCTGCACGACCTGCTGGTGCACCAGACCCTGAGCCCCGGCATGACCAGCATGATTCGCTGGCAGAACCACAGCTACGTGCTCAAGCAGAGCCTGAACTTCTTCCAGAACGACTTCGCCGGGCGCATCGCCCAGCGCATCATGCAGACCGGCAACTCGCTGCGCGATTCCGCCGTGCAAGCGGTCGACGCGCTGTGGCACGTGGTGATCTACGCGATCAGCTCGCTGGTGCTGTTCGCCGAAGCCGACTGGCGCCTGATGATCCCGTTGCTGACCTGGATCGTCGCTTACATCGGCGCGCTGTATTACTTCGTGCCGCGTGTGAAAGAGCGCTCGGTAGAGGCTTCTGACGCACGCTCGAAACTGATGGGCCGTATCGTCGACGGCTACACCAACATCGCCACGCTGAAACTGTTCGCCCACACCAACTTCGAACAGCACTACGCCAAGGAAGCGATCGAAGAACAGACCGTCAAAGCGCAAATGGCCGGTCGCGTGGTGACCAGCATGGACGTGGCGATCACCACCATGAACGGCCTGCTGATTGTCGGCACCACGGCGCTTGCCTTGTGGCTGTGGACGCAGTCGCTGATCACCGTCGGCGCGATTGCCCTGGCCACCGGCCTGGTGATTCGCATCGTCAACATGTCCGGCTGGATCATGTGGGTGGTCACCGGAATCTTCGAAAACATCGGCATGGTGCAGGACGGTCTGCGGACGATTTCGCAACCGGTCAGCGTCACCGACCGCGAGCAGGCCAAACCGCTGGCCGTGGCCTCGGGCGAAGTGCGTTTCGAGCACGTGGATTTCCACTACGGGAAGAAGCGCGGGATCATCGGCGACCTCAACCTGAACATCAGACCGGGGGAAAAAATCGGTTTGATCGGCCCGTCCGGCGCCGGCAAATCAACCCTGGTCAACCTTCTCCTGCGCCTGTACGACGTCGAGGGCGGACGCATCCTGATCGATGGGCAGAACATCGCCGAAGTCGGCCAGGAAAGCCTGCGCGCACGGATCGGCATGATCACTCAGGACACCTCGCTGCTGCATCGCTCGATCCGCGACAACTTGCTCTACGGCAAACCGGATGCGACCGACGCCGAACTGTGGGAGGCGGTGCACAAGGCTCGCGCCGATGAGTTCATCCCGCTGCTGTCCGACGCTGAAGGCCGTACCGGTTTCGATGCGCATGTCGGCGAGCGCGGGGTGAAACTGTCCGGCGGTCAGCGCCAGCGCATCGCGATCGCGCGGGTGCTGCTCAAGGACGCGCCGATCCTGATCATGGACGAAGCCACCTCGGCGCTGGATTCGGAAGTCGAAGCGGCGATTCAGGAAAGCCTCGAGACCTTGATGCAGGGCAAAACCGTGATCGCCATCGCCCACCGCCTCTCGACCATCGCGCGCATGGACCGCCTGGTGGTGCTGGAGAACGGCAAGATCGCCGAAAGCGGCACCCACGCCGAACTGCTCGCCCATCGCGGCTTGTATGCGCGGTTGTGGGCGCACCAGACCGGAGGCTTTGTCGGCATCGATTGAGTTACCCGCTTTCCACGATCGTTCTTACGCTCTGCGTGGGAATGCAGCCCGTGACGCTCCGCGTCACTGGACGCGGAGCGTCCCTTGAGGCATTCCCACGCAGAGCGTGGGAACGATCAGCGTTAACTGACACACCGCCTTCGCGAGCAGGCTCGCTCCCACAGGGGATCTGGAACTAGGTTTGGCGATAAGGCAACGCTGTCCGGGCCTCTTCGGCATAGGCCAGAACCCCGGCACGCTCTTGCTGGAGAAAATCCTTTACCGCCGCTTTCAACCCCGGATGGCGCAGGTAGTGCCAGGAATGGGTGATCACCGGTTCAAAGCCGCGAATCAACTTGTGCTCGCCCTGCGCCCCGGCATCGAAACGCTGGATGCCATGGGCAATCGCGTAATCCATGCCCTGATAGAAACACGTTTCGAAATGCAGCCGATCAAACTCGGCCAGGCAGCCCCAATACCGTCCGTAGAAACTGTCGCCACCGACCAGACTGAACGCCATCGCCACCGGCCGTGAGCCCTGTTTGGCCAGGACCACGCGAATCGCTTCGGGCATGCGTTCAGCCAGCAGACTGAAGAACTCCCGCGTCAGATACGGCGCCTGCCGCCGCACCGCGTAAGTATTGGCATAGCAGGCGTAAACAAAGTCCCACTGTGCCTCGTCCAGCTCACGCCCCTGCAACCACTCGAACTCAAAGCCCTGCCCCGCCACTTGCTCGCGTTCCTTGCGCATCTGTTTGCGCTTGCGTGAGCTGAGGGCGTCGAGGAAATCCTGAAAGTCGCGGTAACCACGGTTCTGCCAGTGATACTGACAGCCGATGCGCTGCAGCCAGCCCGGCTGTTCCGCCATCGCCGCGTCGGTAAACGGATCGGTGAAGTTGATGTGCGCGCTGGAGAGCTCTTCGATCTGCAAATAGCCCGGCAGGCTTTTCAGCAACTCGAAACCGTCCTCCACTTTTGCCGCCAGCAAGCGCGGCCCGCTGACCGGACTGAACGGCACGGCGGTCAACAGTTTGGGGTAGTAATCGATGCCGGCACGGGCGCAAGCGTCGGCCCAGCCGTGATCGAAGACGTACTCGCCGTAGGAGTGCCATTTGCGGTAACTGGGCAGCGCGGCGATCAGTCGATCATCTTCGATATGCAGTAAATGTTCGGGCTGCCAGCCTGAATGCGGGCCGACACTGCCGCTGTCTTCCAGCGCGCTGAGGAAGGCGTGACGCAGAAACGGCTGGTTGTCCGGCACCAGCGCATCCCAGCGTGCCGGGGCGATTTCTGACAGGTCTTGCAGGCGTTGCAACGGCATTCACTGGCACTCCACAGCTTGGCGACAAAGCCCGGCGAGTATCGCTGATCGCGGCCCGGTTGCACACGCTCAATCGGCCGACAGCGCTCTAGGTCGATAGTTCACGCTCGATACGCATCGTCATCAACCTGCCATCACTGTGCCACCGCTCTGTCATAAACCATCGCGATACTGGCGCCTGTTTTTAGAGCGCCGGGTTCTAACCCGGACACAGTTTTCCGGCCTTCAGGCCGGTTGTGCCCAGGATGGTTCAGCCATCCCCTTCATCTTCGGAGATTGCTATGCGTCTTGCTTCCACGAAAACTGCAGCGGCCCTGTGCGGCGGCTTGTTGCTGGCCATGAGCGTTCCGGCCAGTGCTGCAGTCGACGCCAAACTGCTCGACATGCTCAAGGCCAACGGGTCGATTTCCCAGGCGCAGTACATCGAGCTGCAAACAGAACTGGCCAAGGATCAGAAGGCTCAGCAAATCGCCCAACAGGCGCAGCAGGAAACCAACGAACAAGTGGCTGCGGTCGCGAAGAAGACCAACGAACAGAGCCTGTTCGACCAGAAACTGGCCTGGGCGGCCAAGACCCAGTTCAAGGGCGACGTACGTATCCGTCAGGAAACCATCAAGATCGACGGCGAGCCGAACAACGGCGGCCGCGACAAGGATCGCCAGCGCATCCGTGCGCGTCTGGGCGCCTACACCGAGATCAACCCGCAAGTCGACACCGGCATCCGTATCGCCACTGGCGGTGGCGACGACGCGCGCTCGACCAACCAGGATCAGGACAACTACTTCGACAAGAAGCAGATCTGGCTCGACCTCGGCTACATCGACTACCACCCGGATCAGATCAAGAACCTGCACGTGATCGGCGGCAAGATGCTGCAACCGTGGGTCAGCATGGGCGACGTGATCTGGGACAGCGACATCAACCCGGAAGGTCTGGCCGTTACCTACAAGTATCCACTGGGCGGTAGCGCCGAACTGTTCGGCAGCCTGGGTAACTACAACCTCAAGGACAACGTTGACGGCGACGGCGTGCAATTCCGCCACGACCTGCGCCTGACCGCTGGCCAGTTGGGCAGCCGCTTCAACATCACCGACAACCTGAAAATGACCTTGGGCGGCAGCGTCTACGCCTACCAGAACGACGAAGACAGCCGCTGCACCGGCACCTCAACGCCGTGCGCCCTGGCGGTCAACGGCAACTCGGCGAACAACGAATTCCGTCTGTATGAAGGGTTCAGCCAGATCGACATCGGCGGCCTGCCAATGCCACTGTCGTTCTACGGCCAGTACGTGAAGAACAACGATGCCGTGACCGATCAGGACACTGCATGGTTGCTCGGTGCCAAGTCGAAAGTGTTCGGTTTCAACCTCGACTACAACTATCGCGACGTGCAGCGCAACGCCGTGGTCGGCGCCTTCACCGACTCCGACTTCGCCAACGGCACCACCGGTTCGCGCGGGCACAAGTTCAAGGTCGGTTACGACATCGACAAGAACTTCGCCGTCGGCGCCACGTACTTCCTGACCAAGGCCGACTTCGCCAGCCGTGGCCAGCGCGATGCCGACGCCAACACCCTGCAGCTGGACGCTGAAGCGAAGTTCTAAGAAAACAGCTACAAGCTTCGAGCGACAAGCTGCAAGTCACCGCTCCCCTTGCGACTTGTCGTTCGAAGCTGATGTCCTGCAGCCCGGTGCAATGCCAGCGATCCCCATCATCCGTTCGCTGACGCTGCCCCGGGCTGACTCTTTCAAGGACTGTCGTCGCGCCTCTGCGCCGCCAGGCGTTCAGCCAAAGCATCCACTCCCTCTTCCGGTTTGTCCGGCAGCGCCTTCAGGGTTGCCTGCATCACGCGCATCTGCCGCATGAAGCGCCGGCAGTTGGGGCAGAACAACAGGTGATGACGCACCATCAGCGTCTCGCGAAAGCTCAGTCGGCCATCGAGATAATCGCTGGATCGTGCCACTTGCTCCTTGCAGGTCAGCATTCTCCTGTCTCCTCAAAATGTTCCACGGTCGCAAAAACCTTCAAGCGTGCCCGGTGCAGCAGCACGCGGACATTGGAGAGCGAGATCTCCAGAAGATTACAGATCTCTTCCAGCTCCAGGCCCTGGCGTTCGCGCAGCAGCAGAACACTGCTCTGCAACTCGGACAAACTCAGCAAAGTGTGTTCGAGGCATTCGCGCAGTTCGTTTTCGGTGAGCAGCGCTTCGGGGGTGTCCTGGTGCCAGGCGAACGGCGCGACCAGCCAGTGACCATCGCTGGAAGAGAAGCGATCGTCACCGATGGTGCCGTGGGGCGATGGCAGGTCGTCGAGCAGGACTTCCCGGCGATTGAGCTTGTAGCGGCTCTTGGCCGAATTGGCGGTGATGGTCAGCAACCAGGTCTTGAGGCTGGAGCGGCCTTCGAAACTGGCCAGATGGCGCACCACCGACAGCCAGGCATCCTGCACCACTTCTTCGACATGACGCTGGCCGACAATCGCGTAAGCCACCGCGCGCATCGCGCTCTGATACGTGGTGACCAGTTCCTTGAAAGCCTTTTGCTCCCCCGCCAGCAGGCGCGTGAGCAGTTGGTTGTCGTCAGCCGCCATCCATCAATCCCCTTGTCCGGACTTCGAAAATGAACGCGGCAGGTACTCACCTGCCGCGATGTCCGAAAAATTACAGCGTTTCAGCCGCTTCGAATGTAGGAAAGATCGACGCGATTAAGGGGAAATTAACCTGTTTCAGCGTTTGCGCAGCAACACGCTACCAATCGAGTAACCGGCGCCGAACGAACTGAGTACCGCCAGCGATCCTGAGGCCAGATCATCCTGATATTTGTGAAAGGCGATGACCGAACCGGCCGAGCTGGTGTTGGCGTAGCTGTCGAGAATCACCGGCGCTTCTTCTTCAGTGGCTTCGCGGCCGAGCAGCTTGCGCACGATCAGGTGGTTCATGCTCAGGTTGGCCTGGTGCAGCCAGAAACGCTTCACGTCGCCAACGTTGAGCTGGTTCTCTTCCAGGTGCTCGCCAATCAGCTCGGCGACCATCGGGCAGACATCCTTGAACACCTTGCGGCCTTCCTGTACGAACAGCTTGTCGCGGGCACCGATGCCCTCTTCTGCCGCGCGGTTGAGGAAGCCGAAGTTGTTGCGGATGTTGTTGGAGAACTTGGTCAGCAGTTTGGTGCTGACCACGTCGAACTGAAACTCGGAGGTCGCCAGATCCGCGCGCTCGATGATCACCGCAGTCGCGGCATCGCCGAAGATGAAATGGCTGTCGCGATCACGGAAGTTCAGGTGCCCGGTGCAGACTTCCGGATTGACCATCAGGATCGCCCGCGCCTGGCCCAGTTGCACGCTGTTGGCGGCGGCCTGGATGCCGAAAGTGGCCGAAGAACACGCCACGTTCATGTCGAAGCCGAAACCCTGAATGCCCAGTGCTTCCTGGACTTCGATGGCGATGGCCGGGTAGGCACGTTGCAGGTTGGAGCAAGCAACGATCACACCGTCGATATCGGCGGCGGTTTTGCCGGCACGTTGCAGGGCTTGTTCGGCAGCGCCGACAGCCATTTGGCAGAGCACCGACCATTCATCATTGGAACGCTCGGGCAGGCGCGGGGCCATGCGCAGCGGATCGAGAATGCCGTCCTTGTCCATGACAAAGCGACTCTTGATGCCCGAGGCTTTTTCGATGAACGCAGCGCTGGATTCGGTCAGGGCCTGGACTTCGCCGCTGGCAATGGCCTCGGCGTTATCGGCGTTGAACTGGGCGACATAGGTATTGAAAGACTGCACCAGCTCTTCGTTGGAGATGCTGTTGGCCGGTGTGTACAGGCCGGTGCCGCTGATGACGACGTTATGCATGGTCGTTTCTCTAATCTGTTCAGGCAGAAAGTGCTGGAACCGTCGTACCAACACGCAAAGGGTCTATTCCCATCCGGGGGACGCAAACCTGGCATCGTTTTATTCCGCAGCGCGACACGGCGAAGGCTCTGGGTCGCGAAACGGCGGGTTATGGTGGCGAAGTTTGCCATAAACCCGAGGTTTTGGCGCCGTTCTCAAGCACAACTGCCATTCACTCCATGAACTCAACTCTGTGGCGAGGGGATTTATCCCCGTTCGACTGCGAAGCAGTCGCTAACCCACCACGCTCGGTATCTGATGAACCGAGGCGTAGATTTTGGGGCGGCTTCGCCACCCAACGGGGATAAATCCCCTCGCCACAAAGACCACTTCCACAGGGGGATTGTGTATGGCTGCAGGTCAAGGCTCGACCTGGCTCCACTGTTTGCTCAGGCGCTTGTCCGAAATCGGCACTTTGGTGCCCAACTGCTGGGCGAACAGCGACACGCGGTATTCCTCCAGCCACCAGCGGTACAACTCCAGCTGTGGATCACGCTTGCCTTCCTGCGCATGCTTGGCCGCGCGGGCCTGATATTGCGCCCACAGGCCAGCAAGTTCGCCGCTCCAGACCCGATCTTTCTGCACCTGTGCGCCAAGTTTCTCGAAACGCTGCTCGACCGCTTTCAGATATCGCGGCAACTCCTTGAGCCACTGCATCGGCGTTTCGCGGACGAAACCCGGATGGACCAGATTGCCGATCTGCTGCTTGATGTCGTTGAGTGCCACCGCTTGCGCCAGATCGATCTTGCCCTTGAAGCGTTTTTGCAAACCGTGCCAGATCTTGAGGATCTCCAAAGTCAGCCGCGCGACACGTTCGGCGTGCTCGGTCCAGTCGCCGCGTTTGCGCTCGGCCAATGCCGCCAATCCGGCGCCATCCCGGGGCAACGGGTCTTCGCCTTCGAGAATGCAGCTGTCGAGGCTGGCCAACAGAATGTCTTCGACCAGCGCATCGACGCGGCCCAGTTCGCGGTACAGCAGGCCCAGTTCAGTCTGTCCAGGCAACTTGCCCCGGAGGAATTTCGCCGGCTCGGCCAGTTGCTGCATCAGCAAGCGCTGCAAGGCGCGACGGTGCTGGAACTCGGCTTCGGCCGGGGTGGAGAAACGCCCCTCCTTGACCGTGCCGCCCTCTTCCACCAGCGCCGGGTACACCGTCATCGACAGCCCGGCGATCTTCTGCTGGGTCTTTTCTGCTACCGGCGCGAAGACTTTTGCCTCGACCGGCTGCTGACTTTTCGCACTCTGCGGCACCGCCAGCGCGGCCTGGCTGGCTTCGGCGAAGCGTGCGGTCAACTCAGCCAAATCGCGGCCTTCGCCGAGGAACTTGCCCTGGCCATCGACGATTTCCAGGTTCATGCGCAGATGGCTCTCTACCTGCTGCGCCGCTTCCGCCCACGCTTCATCGCTGACCCGCGCGCCGGTCATGCGCAGCAGCTCGCGACCGAGCGCTTGCGGCAGCGAACCTTCGGCGAAAGTCATGCGCTGCAACGCGGCCTTGATGAAGTCCGGCACTGGCACGAAGTTCTTGCGCAGGGCTTTCGGAAGGTTGCGCACCAGGGCTATGCATTTGGCCTCAATCAAGCCCGGCACCAGCCATTCCAGACGCTCCGGCGGCAGCATCGGCAGCAGCGGCGCCGGCACGCGCAAGGTCACGCCGTCGCGCGGGTGATTGGGTTCGAAATGGTAGGTCAGCGCCAGTTCCAGATCGCCAATGTGCAACGTGTCCGGGTAATCACGGGCGGTGACTTCACTGGCCTCGCGGGCCAGCACATCTTCTTCGCGCATGATCAACAGCTGCGGGTCTTTCTGGCTGTTGACCTTGTACCAACTGTCGAAGGTCGCGGTCTGGTGGATCTCCGCCGGCAGACGCGCATCGTAGAAAGCGTAGAGGGTTTCTTCGTCGGCGAGAATATCGCGCCGGCGCGCCTTGGCTTCCAATTCGTCGAGCTGCTCGAGCAGCTTCTGATTGGCGCTCAGGCATTTGGCCCGCGACTGAATCTCGCCGCGCACCAGGCCTTCGCGGATAAACAGCTCACGGGATACCACCGGATCGACCGGGCCGTAATGCACCGGGCGGCGACCGACGACGATCAGGCCGAACAGGGTGATCTGCTCGTAGGCGACGACCTGGCCGCGCTTCTTCTCCCAATGCGGCTCGAAGTGGTTCTTCTTGATCAGGTGCCCGGCCAGCGGTTCGATCCAGTCGGCGTCGATCTTGGCGACCATGCGCGCGTAAAGCTTGGTGGTTTCCACCAGTTCGGCGGTCATCAGCCACTGCGGACGCTTCTTGCCGATGCCCGACGACGGATGAATCCAGAAGCGCCGCTGCCGCGCGCCGAGGTAATCGCCGTCTTCGGTTTTCTGGCCGATCTGGCTGAGCAAGCCGACCAGCACCGCTTTGTGCAGCTTCGGATAATCCGCCGGCTCCCTGTTCAGGCTCAGCTGCATGTCGCGGCAGATCAGGCTCAACTGACGATGCGAATCACGCCACTCGCGCAGACGCAAATAGTTGAGGAAATTCTTCCGGCACCAATTGCGCAGCGGATTGGCGGTCAGCGCCTGGCGTTGCTCTTCAAAACCACGCCACAGATTGACCAGCCCGGCGAAGTCGGAATCCGGATCCTTCCATTGCGCGTGGGCCTGATCCGCCGCTTGCTGACGCTCCGGCGGACGCTCGCGCGGGTCCTGAATCGACATGGCGCTGGCGACGATCAGCACTTCCTGCAGACTACCGAGCTTGGCCGCTTCGAGGAGCATGCGGCCCATGCGCGGGTCGACCGGCAAGCGCGCCAACTGGCGACCGAGCGGCGTCAGCTGGCTGTTGCGATCCACCGCCGAAAGCTCTTGCAGCAGGTTGAAACCGTCGCTGATCGCCTTGCCGTCCGGCGGCTCGATAAACGGAAACGCAGTGATTTCGCCGAGACGCAGATGGAGCATTTGCAAAATAACGGCGGCGAGGTTGGTACGCAGAATTTCCGGGTCGGTAAATTCTGGACGACCGAGGAAATCCTCTTCGCTGTACAACCGCACGCAGATGCCCGGCTCAACCCGCCCGCAACGACCTTTACGTTGATTGGCGCTGGCCTGGGAAATCGCTTCGATCGGCAAGCGCTGTACCTTGGCCCGATAGCTGTAACGGCTGATGCGCGCAGTGCCGCTGTCGATCACGTAGCGAATGCCCGGCACGGTCAGCGAGGTTTCGGCGACGTTGGTCGCCAGCACGACGCGGCGGCCCGGGTGCGACTGGAAAATCCGCTGCTGTTCAGCCGGCGACAGGCGCGCGTACAGCGGCAGGATTTCGGTGTGTTTGAGCTGAGCCTTGCGCAACATGTCGGCGGCGTCGCGAATCTCGCGCTCACCGGGCAGGAACACCAGCACATCACCGGGGCTGCGGCGTTCGCTGCGCTCGTAGGCGGCGATTTCGTCGAGGGTGGCGAGGATCGCCTGATCGACGGTGAGGTCGTCCTCGACCCGGTTGCCCTCTTCGTCCTGCTCCAGCGTCAACGGCCGATACCAGGTTTCCACCGGGAACGTGCGACCGGACACTTCGACAATCGGCGCATCATCGAAATGCTTGGAGAAGCGCTCCAGATCGATGGTCGCCGAGGTGATGATGACTTTCAGATCCGGGCGACGCGGCAGCAGGGTTTTCAGGTAGCCGAGGAGGAAGTCGATATTGAGGCTGCGTTCGTGGGCTTCGTCGACGATGATCGTGTCGTAGCGTTCCAGATAACGATCGTTCTGAGTTTCCGCCAGCAGAATGCCGTCGGTCATCAGTTTGATCAGGGTGTTGGAATCGCTTTGATCTTCAAACCGCACCTGATAGCCGACCAGCGCACCGAGGGGCGTGCCGAGTTCTTCGGCAACGCGGCTGGCGACGCTGCGCGCGGCGATCCGACGCGGCTGGGTGTGGCCGATCAGACCATGCTGGCCACGCCCGATTTCCAGACAGATCTTCGGCAGCTGAGTGGTTTTACCCGAGCCGGTTTCGCCGGCGATGATCAGCACCTGATGTTGCTCCAGGGCCTTTTTGATCTCGTCGCGCTTGGCCGCAATCGGCAAATTGTCGTCGTAACGAATCACCGGCAGGCTCGCACGGCGCGCCGCCACCTGATCACAGGACGCCTGCATCCGCGCTATCCACTGCGCCAGTTTGGCCTCGTCGGGTTTCTTGCGCAGCTCAAGCAACTGCCGCCGCAGCCGGTGACGGTCGGCGAGCATGGCGTGATCGAGGTTTTTCAGCAGTTTGTCGATGGAGGGCGATTCGTCGGTCATCGGGTAGGCAATTCGGTCGTCTATTTATGCAGGGGGCGGATTGTCGCAGAAAAGCAGCTGCAAGCGCCAAGCTACAAGCCGCAAGTCACTGAGGCTTTTAACTTGCAGCTTGTAGCTTGCCGCTTGCAGCTGCTCCTTGTTGTGATCGTTCCCACGCTCAGCGTGGGAACGCAGCCGGGGACGCTCCGCGTCCCAGAAGCGGACGCGGAGCGTCCGGTGAGGCATTCCCACGCGGAGCATGGGAACGATCGGGGAACTTGCAGCTTGTAGCTTGCCGCTTGCAGCTGCTGTCATTCGTTATCGCGGCCCTTTGCGCCGATATGGGAAGACGTCAATCACCTTCCCCGCCCGAATCGCCTCCTGCAAGCCCTTCCAGTAATCTGCGTTATACAACTCGCCGTGCAACTGATCGAACAACTTGCGCTGGCCCGAATCGGCAAACAGGAACGGCGGAAACTCTTCGGGAAACACGTCAAGCGGGCCAATCGAGTACCACGGCTCAGAGGCCATCTCGTCCTCCGGTGTGCGTGGTGCCGGGATGTGGCGGAAGTTGGCTTCGGTCAGGAAGCAGATTTCGTCGTAGTCGTAGAAGACCACTCGCCCGTGGCGGGTGACGCCGAAGTTTTTCAGCAGCATGTCGCCGGGAAAAATATTCGCCGCCGCCAATTGCTTGATCGCCAGACCGTAATCTTCCAGCGCTTCGCGCACTTGCGCTTCGTTGGCGTTTTCCAGATACAGGTTGAGTGGGGTCATCCGCCGCTCGGTCCAGCAGTGGCGGATCAGCACGGTTTCGCCTTCGACCGAAACCGTGGATGGCGCGACCTCTAGCAGTTCCTCCAGACACGCCGGATCGAATTTGCTCAGCGGAAAACGAAAATCGGCAAATTCCTGGGTATCGGCCATACGTCCGACCCGATCGACGCTTTTCACCAGACGATACTTTTCGATCACCGTGGCGCGATCGACGTTCTTCGACGGTGAGAAACGGTCCTTGATGATTTTGAATACGGTGTTGAAACCCGGCAGGGTAAACACGCTCATGACCATGCCGCGCACGCCCGGGGCCATGATGAACTGATCGTCAGTGTTGGCCAGGTGATTGATCAGCGCGCGGTAGAACTCCGACTTGCCGTGCTTGTAGAAGCCGATCGAGGTGTACAGCTCGGCGATGTGCTTGCCCGGCAGAATGCGTCGCAGAAAACCGATGAACTCCGCCGGCACCGGTACATCGACCATGAAATACGAACGGGTGAAAGAGAAGATGATCGACACATCGGCTTCGTCGGTAATCAACGCGTCGATCTGAATGCCCCGCCCTTCGCGGTGCAACAGCGGAATCACCAGCGGCCATTGCTCGTCGCGGGTGTAGATGCGCCCGACCAGATACGCGCCCTTGTTGCGATAGAGCACCGAGGAAAACAGCTCGACGCTTAGCTCCGGGTCCTTGCACACCCAGTCCGGCAGGTTCTCACGCAGTTGCGCTTCGAGTCGCAGCAGGTCGCCAGGCAAATCGGCGTAATCTTCGCTGAAGCGGTAGTCGGCGAAGATACTGGCGAGCATGGCGGACAACTGGCCCTGCGGCTTGTACGTGCGGGTTTGCGCGGCGCGGGCCCGGCGCAGGCTCGGGCGCGTGGTGTGGATGAACATGCAGCCGTCGCTGATCAAGTCGTGGCTGAACAGCCCGCAGAAAATCGAGTTGTACCAGGTTTCGGACAGCTCATCGTCAAAGCGCAGGTCGATCACACTGATGTAGGCGCTTTTCACCAGCGGCCAGCAGCTGACGTTCATCAGGGTTTCTTCGTCGAAATACTCGCGCAGGCGAGCGACGGTTTCGCCAACCTTTTCCTCATACAGACTGATCCGCGCCGCCGACGCGGCCTGCGCCTCCTGCCAGCGCGCCTGTTCGAAGCGCTCGCGAGCGCCATCGGTGATGCGGCGGAAATGTTCGCGGTAATCGTCGAAGCCGGCGAGGATCATCCGCGCGATCTCGGTGGCTGGCCATTGCTGCGACATAAATGAAACCTCGGCGGGAATTCGGTTGGTCTGAGCTTAGTCACGGAAACGCTCGCAGGAAAAGCGTAATTTCTGCCAAAACCGATACGGGACTGACCGTTGACGGGGTTTCTCGCGCAGGTAAATTCCAAGGCAGAATTAAAAGCCCGAATAGCGGTTGCCATGATCCGGACGCTCGGCAACACTCTCGTCCCGATCAAGCAAGGAGCCCGCCGTGAGCCCTGTCGATATTTTCCGTATGTTGTCGCTGGCCGCTATCTGGGGCGCGAGTTTTCTGTTCATGCGCATCATTGCCCCGGTGATCGGCACGATCCCGACCGGGTTCTTTCGCGTGTCGATCGCGGCTGCCGGGCTGCTGGTGATCCTTGGGCTGATGCGCATCAGTTGGGACTTCAAGGGCAAATTGAAAACCGTGATGCTGCTCGGCGTGATCAACTCGGGGATTCCGGCGACGCTGTATTCGGTTGCCGCCCAAGTATTGCCGGCCGGCTATTCGGCGATCTTCAATGCGACCACGCCGCTGATGGGCGTGTTGATTGGCGGTTTGTTCTTCAGCGAAAAACTCACAGCGGCCAAGCTCAGCGGCGTGTTCCTCGGTCTGTTCGGCGTCGGTGTGCTGACGCGCGCCGGTCCCGTAGCCTTCGATCTGCAACTGCTGATGGGCGCGGTCGCCTGCCTGCTGGCGACCACTTGCTACGGCTTTGCCGGATTCCTCGCGCGGCGCTGGCTGGATCAGGCCGGCGGGCTGGACAGCCGTTTGTCGGCACTGGGCAGCATGCTCGGGGCGACGTTGTTTTTGCTGCCGCTGTTCGCCTATAGCACCATCACTGCGCCGCCGGTGAGCTGGGGTGGCTGGCATGTCTGGCTGTCGCTCCTCGGCCTGGGTCTGGGTTGCACGGCGTTTGCCTACATCATCTATTTCCGCCTGCTCAGCTCGATCGGCCCGGTGAAATCGATGACCGTGACCTTCATGATCCCGCCGTTCGGCGTGCTGTGGGGGGCGTTGTTGCTGGATGAGCCGTTGTCGATGGCGCACATTTATGGCGGCGTGCTGATTGCGGCGGCGTTGTGGCTGGTGTTGAAGCCGGCGGTGGTGAAGCCTGCAAAGATGTCAGTCCGTTAGATTTTCTGCCGCAGATATTCGCGAGCAGGCTCGCTCCCACAGAAAAATACATTCCAATGTGGGAGCGAGCCTGCTCGCGAAAGGCGGCGCAACAAGCGCCACCTGCCTATCGGCTATCCGGTTTTACGGAACACAAATACCAATCCAACAATAATCAGCAGCATTCCCAACACGCTCAACGCCGCCAGCCGATTGCCGAAAATCAGGTAATCCATCACCGCCGTCACCGCCGGCACCAGATAGAACAGGCTGGTGACGTTCACCAGATTGCCCCGCGCGATCAGTCGATACAGCAACAGCGTCGCCAGCACCGACACCACCAGGCCCATCCATAACACCGGGACGATGAAGCCTGCGCTGTGCTCGAAGTGAAACGGCTGGAACGGTACGAAGATCGCGCAGAGCAACAGGCCGGCCAAGTACTGCACTGGCAGCGTACCGAGCGGGTTGTCGGTGATGCGTTTTTGCATGATCGAACCGAGCGTCATGCTCGCCAGCGCCAGCAAACCGAACAGCATCCCAGCCCAGGACATCCCGGCCAGACCGATACCCTGATAGACCACCATGATCAGCCCGGCCAGGCCCAGCGCCAAGCCGAACAGGCGGCTCGCCGAGCGCTGACGCTCCATTAGTACCACGGTGAGGATCGGTTGAACGCCCATGATCGTCGCCATCACCCCCGGCGTGACTTTGCAATCGAGCGCCAGCAGATAAAAGATCTGATAGGCCCCGAGCAACACCAGTCCCGTGGCAATTGCAAACAGCATCGCCTTGCTACCCTTGGGGAGCCTCAATCTCAGCAGCGGCGCCAGCAAGACCAGCCCGCACAGGGCGATGGCGAAGCGAATCAGCAGAAAGGCAAAGGGCGAAGCATGGGCCAGCCCCCATTTGGAGAAAATCGCCCCGCTGCTCCACAGCAGAACGAACAGGCTCGTGGACGTCGCCGCGAGCGCGGACTGTTTCGAAAGGACAAACATGAATACCACCTGTAGTCAGGCAAGAAGCCAACTCAGCCGAAGCTGAAATCCAGTAGCTTTTTCTGGCGGGCGCAGGGGTCAGCAGAAACTGCCGATCAGCCCCGAACACCAATGCCCGGCGGCGATACGACTGCGCACACCGGCGTGCTACTGACAGGTGGAGGGTAATGACTGATCTGCACAGGCTGCTGATTCCCGCACGGCACGACGCCAGCGTTGACCGCTGAATCGACTACCGCGCTGATGAGGGATGCAGGCATGGATACAGATCCACATTGAAGAAATGAAAGCGCGAGCCGGGCGGCTCGGGCGAGCTGACTATAACCAGCTCGCGACACAGATTGCAATGACTTGGGCAAAGGGCCGGTAGCGACAGTCTGGCGTCGGGTGATTAGGGTAAATGGCGGTGGCAATGGATTGTCAGGAGACACGGAATGCAAGAGATCATATGCCAAGGGAACGGACGTATTTGCGGTATCAGGTTTATCGGTCGGAGGCGAGGAAGCGGGCCGCTTCGCAGATTGGCGGCTTACAGGGCCAACTCAAGGCGGCCGACGCTTCGATTATGGATTTATCTCTGATTCGGTTCGAACCGATAAACAGGCATGCGCTGAATGCTTTTGAAACATGGGAAGAACCCTGCTTTTTCCGGCAAGAAGTCATCGCGTGGAAATCACGTGAACCACGCGCATTGGACATCTCTATCTGGTTCGACGGGCAGCTCTGCGGCCTGTGTTTTGCGAACCCGAACAATAGTCGACGAAGATTACGAGTTGTGAGATTGGAAGGACGCCCTGGCGGAACACATCCTTTGAAAAATCGGATAGGACTACTAGCGATGATGGTAATTGAGCAATACGCGCATTTCGTTGGCTGCGATGTTATCGAAATACAAGAGCCTCTGGACGGGGCGATACCCGTTTATCAGAAGCTGGGGTTCAGCTTCGACATCGAAGGCCGCCTTGTCAAAACCTTGGAGAATCCAGTACTGTGAAAGCCAATCAATTACTGATCAAACCGGGAGGCGACATGAAAAAAGCGAAACAGAGACCTCCCGAAGCATTGGTCAGATCGCTGAAAACCAGAAGATTGGCTGATCATGAATTGACCGCTAATCAACGGCGTCTCTTACAACTGCTGATCACCGGCATCGAAGATGAGCCCTCAGTGCTTGCCGCTGGCCGATTGTGAAAACCGCTCCTACGGAGCGGTTTTTTTAATTCTGGCCAAACGTTAACCGAACAACCAATACCCCAGCAATGTCAGCACCAGCACCGCCAGCACCGGGCGCATTACCCTGTAGGCCTTCGGATGGCGGCGTTTCCACTGTTTGACCACGCCGCTGAAACGGTCACTGAAGTTCTTGCTCCAGGCATAGGCCTGGTTGATCCCGCCGACGCGCTCATCATCAAGGTTCTGCGGCGCGGTGGCGCGCCCCAGCCAGCCGCTGATGAAGCGGTTGATCCGGGTCATCAAGCGGTTGCTCAGCGGGCGTTCGATGTCACAGAACAGAATGACGCGAGTCTGATCGGTTTCATTCTTGACCCAGTGCACGTAAGTCTCGTCGAACATCACGTCATCGCCGTCGCGCCAGGCGTAAACCTGACCGTCGACGAAGATCCGGCAATCGTCAGAGTTGGGTGTCGACAGACCGAGGTGATAACGCAGGGAGCCGGCGAACGGGTCGCGGTGCGGGTTGAGGTGGCTGCCGCCCGGCAGCAGCGCGAACATTGCGCCCTTGACGTTCGGTATGGCGCTGACCAGTGCCACGGTTTTCGGGCACAGGGCTTCGGCTGATGGCAGCGGTTTGTCGTACCACTTCAGATAGAAGCGCTTCCAGCCCTTCTTGAAGAACGAGCCAAAACCGGCGTCGTTGTTCTTTTCGGCGGCGCGAATATAGCCCTCGTCAAACAGATGCATGGCTTCGTCGCGGATGGTTTCCCAGTTATCGCGCAGCACATCCAGTTCCGGAAACTTGCTGCGATCCAGATACGGTCTGGACGGCACTGCGGAGAACAGGTACATCAAAGCGTTGTACGGGGCGAACAGCGCCGAGTGGTTGACGAACTGGCGCAATACCGGCAAACGCGCCTTGCCGCGCAAATGCACATAGAGCGTGCTGCCCAGGAACAGCAACAGCACAAACGCCTTGGCGGCAAAAGAAACGGTCATCAACGACTCCTTGGATAAAGACAACGCTGCGCAATGCCCTTTTCCCGGCATGGCAGCCGGCCATGATAAACACTACCGGCTCCGGGAAAAACCCGCCTGACGCAAGATTCAATGTTAAGCATTGCGCAACAAAGCCTTTATTAACATACAGCGCCTGAACCTCGGCTGACCTGAATCAACAGGATTACTGCTGGTTCTCCTGCTCGGTGAACAAGTCACTGAACAACATGCTCGACAGATAACGCTCACCCGAATCCGGCAGCACCACGACGATGGTTTTGCCTTGCATCTCTGGTTTCTCCGCCAGACGCACCGCCACCGCCATGGCGGCACCGCAGGAGATGCCGCACAAAATTCCTTCTTCTTGCATCAGGCGCAAAGCCATGGCCTTGGACTCTTCGTCCGTCACCTGCTCGACGTGATCGACCATCGACAGATCAAGGTTTTTCGGCACAAAACCGGCACCGATACCCTGAATCTTGTGCGGGCTGGGCTTGATCTCGTCACCGGCCAATGCTTGCGTGATGACGGGCGAAGACGCCGGCTCGACGGCAACCGACAGAATCGGTTTGCCGGCGGTGTTCTTGATATACCGCGACACGCCGGTAATGGTTCCGCCGGTGCCGACCCCAGCCACCAGCACATCCACGGCGCCGTCGGTGTCGTTCCAGATCTCAGGACCGGTGGTCTTTTCGTGAATCGCCGGGTTGGCCGGGTTATCGAATTGCGCCGGCATGAAATATTTCTCGGCATCACTGGAGACGATTTCCGCGGCTTTCTCGATGGCGCCCTTCATGCCCTTGGCCGGCTCGGTCAATACCAGCTCCGCACCCAGGGCTTTGAGGACCTTGCGGCGCTCGATGCTCATCGACGCCGGCATGGTCAGCATCAGTTTGTAGCCGCGCGCGGCAGCGACGAAGGCCAGGCCAATACCGGTATTACCCGAAGTCGGCTCGACAATGGTCATGCCCGGCTTGAGTTTGCCGCTGCTTTCGGCGTCCCAGATCATGTTGGCGCCAATCCGGCATTTGACCGAATAACCGGGGTTGCGCCCCTCGATCTTGGCCAGGATGGTGACCCCGCGCGGCGCGATGCGGTTGATCTGGACCAGCGGCGTATTACCGATGGAATGGGCGTTGTCAGCATAGATACGGCTCATGGCTGGGTCCTTATGCAGCGTTGAATTCAGCCTTTCAAGGTAAGCCTGTTGCCGGTCACAGTCCAGTCGGGGCGAACGTCTGGGAACGCGCGCAGTCAATCGCTTTGCACCGTCAAGCAACCTCATCAAGGAACACTGTTCAAGGAACACTCTCATGAAGCGTCGTTACAGCTGGCCGCTCTGGACCCTGGCGGGTGTCGTGGTGCTGCTGGTCGCCCTGCATTTCGCCCTGCCCTATCTGGTACGCGACTACCTCAATGACAAGCTCGCGGACATGGGCGATTACCGTGGCCAGATCACCGATGTCGATCTCGCGCTGTGGCGCGGCGCGTACAAAATCAACGGCCTGAAAATCGTCAAAGTCGACGGCAAGGTCCCGGTGCCGTTTGTCGATGCGCCATTGATCGACCTGTCGGTGAGCTGGCATTCACTGTGGTACGACCATGCCGTGGTCGCGCAGGTGCAATTCCTCCATCCGGAAATCAACTTTGTCGACGGCGGCCCAAACAAACAGAACTCGCAGACCGGTCAGGGCACCGACTGGCGTGAGCAATTGGGCAAGCTGCTGCCGATCACCCTCGATGAGGTGCAGATCAACGACGGTCGCATCACTTTCCGCAACTTCAATTCCAAGCCGCCGGTGAACATGAATGCCAGCAACGTCAACGCCAGCATTTATAACCTGACCAACGTGGTGGACAAGGAAGGCAAGCGCGACGCCCGTTTCGAGGGCAAGGCGCTGCTACTCGGCCACGCTCCGCTGGAAACCACCGCAACCTTCGATCCGCTGAGCAACTTCGAAGACTTCGAATTCCGCCTGCGCGCCCGCGACATCGAGCTCAAACGCATGAACGACTTTGCCTCGGCCTACGGCAAATTCGACTTCAATGCTGGCCACGGCGATGTGGTCATCGAAGCCAAGGCAGAGAAAGCCCGACTCACCGGCTACATCAAACCCCTGCTGCGCGACGTCGATGTATTCAACTGGCAGCAAGACGTCGAAAACAAGAACAAAGGCCTGTTCCGCTCAATCTGGGAAGCACTGGTCGGCGGCACCGAGACCGTGCTGAAGAACCAGAACAAAAACCAGTTCGCCACCCGCGTCGAACTCAGCGGCAATGTTCACCAGCAGAACGTCAACGCCTTCGAAGCGTTTTTGCAGATTTTGCGCAATGGCTTCATCCAGGCATTCAATGCGCGGTACGAACGGCCGAAGCCAGATGAGGATTAAGTTTTGCGGTTGACGACATATCGACCTGTGTCTTCGGCCGCTATCGATGAACGCTGTTGCAGCGAATCCCAGCCCAGACAGGCCAACGCCAAAGAACGTGGCACTGCTTCACGCCCATTGCTGTAACGGCTGATGCTGCGAGCGCTCACACCGAGCGCTTCGGCCGCATCATTGAGAGAAAGTCCGGTACGGGCGCGCCAATCGATAAAAATGCGCGTGTTCTCATCCTGGGCATTTTGCGCTAGCGCATCCATATACAAGGTGTCTGCACCCATCTGTACGTCGGGTTCAATCCATTCAACGATCCAACCCTCGTCCCCGACTGCGGCAGTCGCAAAGACTTCGCGATCAAGCAGTGGCCGCAGACCTGGATAAGTATGAATATCCGTCCCCAAATCAACTGTCAGTTCCTGACCATTGATAAATGTCAGCGCCAACCTGAAATCCGACAGGACGTGCGCAGATCGCAGACGCGGCCGTTTCATGGGTAACATCGTTTCCACTCCTTCAGTAGTTGCGCCTGATGTGCGCCCACCCAAGCCAACGCTTCTTTGACGATCAGCGGCGGGGCCTTGCCCATCATGACTTCAATCGTTTCCAGGCTGAGCATCACGTCGACGCCGCCACCGGTCAGGTGGACATGGGGCGGTGGGTGATCTTTCTCACGCAGCTGGATGCGGTATTTATCGCGAAACCGGTATTTAGTAGACATGGATTACAAGCTATCGCCAAATCGGCGATACCGGAATACTGGCCATCCGCCGAGACTGAGTCAACATGTGACGCTCCATTCAGAGACTGAATAAGCCGTCTGCGTTCACAGTCGACCGGCGTGCGCGTTATAGTCGGGCATCCGATTTTTTCGCCCCCGCCCTGCCCGTCAGGTCGGCGTTACCGTTCGAGGATTTGCAGATGAAGTTCGAAGGCACCCAGGCTTACGTCGCCACCGATGACCTGAAGCTGGCGGTCAACGCCGCCATCACCCTGGAGCGGCCGCTGCTGGTCAAGGGTGAGCCGGGCACCGGCAAGACCATGCTCGCCGAGCAACTGGCCGAGTCGTTCGGTGCCAAGCTGATCACCTGGCACATCAAATCCACCACCAAGGCCCATCAGGGCTTGTACGAGTACGACGCGGTCAGCCGTTTGCGCGACTCGCAGCTGGGCAATGAAAAAGTCCACGACGTGCGCAACTACCTGAAGAAAGGCAAGCTCTGGGAAGCCTTCGAGGCCGAGGAGCGGGTGATTCTGCTGATCGACGAAATCGACAAGGCCGACATCGAGTTCCCCAACGACCTGTTGCAAGAACTCGACAAGATGGAGTTCTACGTTTACGAAATCGACGAGACCATCAAGGCCAAGAAACGCCCGATCATCATCATTACCTCCAACAACGAAAAGGAGCTGCCGGACGCCTTTCTGCGCCGTTGCTTCTTTCACTACATCGCCTTCCCTGATCGCACTACCCTGCAGAAAATCGTCGACGTGCACTACCCGGATATCAAGAAAGATCTGGTCAGCGAAGCGCTCGACGTGTTTTTCGACGTGCGCAAGGTACCGGGCCTGAAGAAAAAGCCTTCGACGTCCGAGCTGGTCGACTGGCTGAAACTGCTGATGGCCGACAATATCGGCGAAGCGGTGCTGCGCGAGCGCGATCCGACCAAAGCCATTCCGCCACTGGCTGGCGCACTGGTGAAAAACGAACAAGACGTGCAACTGCTTGAGCGCCTGGCGTTCATGAGCCGGCGCGGCACCCGCTAAGAGGCTGCTGCCATGTTGCTCAACCTGTTCAACGAAATGCGTGCTGCCAAGGTGCCAGTGTCGGTGCGCGAGCTGCTGGACCTGATCAACGCGTTGAAACAGCGCGTGACCTTCGCCGACATGGACGAGTTCTATTACTTGTCGCGGGCGATTCTGGTGAAGGACGAACGCCATTTCGACAAGTTCGACCGCGCGTTCGGCGCCTACTTCAATGGCTTGGAAAAGCTCGACGACCACTTGCAGGCGCTGATTCCCGAGGACTGGCTGCGCAAGGAATTCGAGCGTTCGCTGAGCGACGAAGAGCGCGCACAGATCCAGTCCCTCGGTGGGCTGGACAAGCTCATCGAGGAATTCAAGAAGCGTCTGGAAGAGCAGAAAGAACGCCACGCCGGCGGCAACAAATGGATCGGCACCGGCGGCACCAGCCCGTTCGGCTCTGGCGGTTTCAACCCGGAAGGCATCCGCGTTGGCGATGCCGGCAAGCGTCAGGGCAAAGCTGTGAAAGTCTGGGATCAGCGCGAGTACAAGAACCTCGACGACTCGGTGGAGCTGGGCACGCGCAACATCAAGGTCGCGCTGCGTCGATTGCGCAAGTTCGCCCGCCAGGGTGCGGCGGAAGAACTCGATATCGATGGCACTATCGACCACACCGCCAAGGACGCCGGCCTGCTGAATATCCAGATGCGCCCGGAACGGCGCAACACGGTGAAGCTGTTGCTGCTGTTCGACATCGGCGGATCGATGGATGCGCACGTGAAGATCTGCGAAGAACTGTTCTCGGCCTGCAAGACCGAGTTCAAACATCTGGAGTACTTCTACTTCCACAACTTCATTTATGAATCTGTGTGGAAGAACAACATGCGCCGCACTTCCGAGCGCACCTCGACCCAGGATCTGCTGCACAAGTATGGCGCCGACTACAAAGTGATCTTCATCGGCGACGCCGCCATGGCCCCGTACGAAATCACCCAGGCCGGCGGCAGCGTCGAGCACTGGAACGAAGAGCCGGGTTACGTGTGGATGCAGCGCTTCATGGAAAAATACAAGAAGCTCATCTGGATCAACCCGTATCCGAAAGATACCTGGGGCTATACCTCGTCGACCAACATCGTGCGCGATCTGATCGAGGATCAGATGTATCCGCTGACGTTGCGCGGGCTTGAGGAAGGGATGCGGTTTCTTTCCAAATAATCGTTAACCCGACGAACGCCTTCGCGAGCAGGCTCGCTCCTACCTTGGAATGCTTTTACCTGTGGGAGCGAGCCTGCTCGCGAAGCTTTCAGCGATCTTTAAAGCGCTGCAAATACTCGACATGCTCGCGGTGCGCGACGTCCTGCACCACTGGTCTCAATCTCACCTTCGCTCCCGGCAGGCACTGCGCCAATTGCGCCAGTGCCAGCGGCGTCAACGCACCCAGGCGCGGATAGCCGCCAATGGTCTGCCGATCGTTGAGCAACACAATCGGCTGCCCGTCCGGCGGTACCTGCACAGCGCCCAAGGGAATGCCCTCTGAGATCATCGGCGCGCCCTGATACTGCAACGCCGCGCCGAGCAGGCGGATGCCCATGCGGTCGGCGCGACTGTCGATGGTCCAGGTGCTGTTGAACACATCGAACAGGCTCTGCCCGCTGAACTGGCCGATCTGTGCGCCGAGCACCAAATCCAAAGGCGCGTGCATTTTGAAATCCGGCCGCAGCGCCGAAGGCATTTCCCGTACTGCCAACGCTTCGCCGCTGTAACCGAGCGCCGCCCCTTCGGCGAGCGGAAGGCCCATGCCATCAAGTCCGCCCAATTCTTCTCGCAGTACCGTGGCACTGCTGCCCAGTACCTTGGGCGCAGTAAACCCACCGGGCGCGGCCAGATAAGCCCGGGCGCCGAGCAAGGGTTGGGTAATCCGCAATGTCTGCCCTTTCGCCAACCGGAAACTGCGCCACGGCGCCAGTGGCTGTCCATCGATCTGCGCGCCGAGATCGGCGCCAGCCAATGCGAGCAAGCAATCCTCCTCAGCCACCACGGCAAAGCCGCCGAGGGTGATTTCAACCACTGCTGCATCCACCTTATTGCTGAGCAGCCAATTGGCCCAGCTCATCGAGCACCAGTCCGCCGCGCCACCCTGGGTCACGCCCAGATGTCGCACGCCAAACCGCCCGGCGTCCTGCAACAGGCACAGCGGTGTGCTGGCTTCGATCATCAATCGACTCATGCCAACGCCTCCAGTGGTGTGTCGTCGCCGCCCAGACGGATGAACTCGGCATGCTCGACCGCTTCGAAGCGCACCGTGTCGCCAGGCTGCATCAGGCTGTAACCGTCGCGATGGCGATCGAAGAGTTTTGCCGGAGTGCGGCCGATCAGGTTCCAGCCACCGGGCGAGACCACCGGATATGCCGCCGTCTGCCGCTCGGCGATACCGACGCTGCCGGCGGCGACTTTCTTGCGCGGTGTGTTGAGCCGTGGCGCGGCGAGCATTTCCTCGACCAGCCCCATGAAGGCAAAACCCGGCGCAAAGCCAAGGGCAAACACCTGATATTCCCGTGCGCTGTGGAGACGTATCACCTCCTCCACCGCGAGGCCGCTACGTTCGGCCAACAGACTCAGTTCCGGGCCGACACTGAGGTCGTACCAGACTGGCAAGACGTGACACTGCCCGGCACGGCGCGCATTCGGCGACAGATCGACCAGCGCTTCGGCGATCAATTCACGCGCCTGCGCCGGATTCAACAGGGTCAGATCGTAATGCACCATCAACGTGGTATAGGACGGCACCAGATCGATCAACTGTGCACCAAACGCCGTGCGCAAACGCTCGCTGGCGGCAAGCATCCACGGCATGTTGGCTTCAGCGATGTCATCGAACAGACGCAGCATCAGGCAATCGAGCGCCACCACTTCAATCCGTGGATTCATGACGCACTCGACGGCTGCAAGGCCTGACGAATGCGCTGCACGGCGGCCACCGAACTGGCGTTGTCGCCGTGTACGCACAAGGTATTGGCATGCAGGACAAAGGCGCTGCCATCGCTGGCGGTGAGCTCACCGCCAGCGGCGATGGTCAGTGCTTGCCCGATGATCTTTTCGGCCTCGTGATGCACCGCGCCCGGCAATTGCCGCGAGACCAATCGACCCGCGCTGTCGTAGGCGCGATCGGCAAAAGCTTCGAACCACAACGTTACCCCGTATTCATCACCGATTTGCTGCGCGGCAGCGTTGTCACGAGTGGCCATCAACATCAGTGGCAGGTTGCGGTCATACGCGGCCACGGCCTGTACCACCGCGCGCAACTGCGCCGGGTTGGCCATCATGTCGTTGTACATCGCGCCGTGGGGTTTGACGTAGCTGACCCGCCCGCCCTGCGCCTTGCAGATGCCATCGAGGGCACCGATCTGGTAATGCAGGATGTCTTGCAGCTCTTGCGCGGAATAGGCCATGGAGCGCCGGCCGAATCCGACCAGATCCTGATAGGCCGGATGCGCGCCGATCTGCACGCCGTGCTCAAGGGCCAGCGCCACGGTTTTGCGCATGATGCTCGGGTCACCGGCGTGAAAACCACAGGCAACGTTGGCGCAATCGATGAAGGGCATGACCTCGGCATCCAGACCCATGGTCCAGCTGCCGAAGCTCTCGCCAATGTCGCAATTCAATAGCAGGCGGCTCACGGTGAACACTCCTGTAGCTGCTGATCTTTTTATCTGTAGGACATTGCTGCGCAGGTTATCAGTTACTGCGCGTCGAGTTGCTTGCCACGGGTTTCCGGCAGACTCAGCGCCGCCAGAATCACCACACCGTAGGACACCGCTGCGAAGGCGCCGATGCCCATGCTCAGCGGGACTTTCTGGCTGAGCAGGCCGATCAACAGCGGAAACAGTGCTGCCAGCGCGCGGCCGATGTTGTAGCAGAAACCCTGGCCCGAGCCGCGAATCCGCGTAGGGAACAGTTCGGTGAGAAACGCACCCATGCCGCTGAAAATCCCCGAGGCGAAGAAGCCCAGCGGAAAGCCCAGCCACAGCATCACGCCATTGCTGACCGGCATCTGCGTGTAGAGCAGAACGATGGTGAACGAGCCGACCGCGAACAGAATGAAATTCTTCTTCCGCCCGAGCAGGTCGGTCAGATAAGCGCTGATCACGTAACCGACGTAGGAACCGACGATCACCATCGCCAGATAACCACCGGTGCCGAGCACGCTGAGTCCGCGTTCATTCTTGAGAAAGGTTGGCAGCCAGGAAGTGATTGCGTAGTAACCGCCCAGCGCACCGGTGGTCAGCAAGGAAGCACGAAACGTGGTGAAGAGCATGCCAGGGGCGAAGATCTCGTAGAACTTCGCCGGGTTCTCTGGGGTTTGCGCGGCTTTGGCTTGGCGATAGATTTCCGGATCTTTTACCAGGCGGCGGACAAAAATCACGAATATCGCTGGCACGATGCCGAGGATGAATAGCGCCCGCCAAGCGTCTTCCGGCGGCAACACCGAGAACAGCAGCGCATACAGAATCGCCGTCAGGCCCCAGCCCAGCGCCCAGCCGGATTGCACCATGCCCACCGCTTTGCCGCGATCCTTGGCGCGGATCACCTCACCGATCAACACCGCGCCGGCGGTCCATTCGCCGCCGAAACCGAAGCCCATCAGGGTGCGTGCGATCAGCAATTGTTCGTAGTTTTGCGCGAAGCCGCAGAGGAAGGTGAAGAAGGCGAACCACAGCACCGTCAGTTGCAGGGTGCGCACGCGGCCGATGCGGTCGGAGAGAATCCCGGCGACCCAACCACCAATCGCCGAAGCGATCAGGGTGCTGGTGTGAATCAGCCCCGCTTCGCCCGTGGTGATGCCCCACATCGCGATCAGCGTCGGCACAACGAAGCTGAGCATCTGCGTGTCCATGCCGTCCAGACCGTAGCCGATCTTGCAGCTCCAGAACGTGCGGCGCTCCTGCTGGTTGATGTTGCGATACCAGTCGAACGGCCCGGGGCGCGCCGCAGACTTGGATAAAGGAAGGGTGTCGGGAGCACTCATGGCAAATCTCCGCAGGGCTTTTATTGGTCTTGTTCGAAGCTCCGACGACGCCTATCGTGGGAACCGGATGCGCCGATTTTTCGTCGCCCTGCCCTGCGCCGTCCAACGAATAAAAACCCGCCTTAGGCATAAGAAAAATTTGTCACTCGAGCCTTGCCCATGAATCTGAAGTTTCTCGAGACCTTTGTCTGGGTCGCGCGCCTGAAGAGTTTTCGCCTGACCGCCGACAAGCTGTTCACCACCCAAGCGTCGATTTCCAGCCGCATTGCGGTGCTCGAAGGCGAACTGGGCGTGAAGCTGTTTCTGCGCGATTCACGCGGCGTCAGCCTGACCCCGGAAGGCCTGAAAGTGCTTGAGTATGCCGAGCAGATGCTCGACACCATGGCGGCGCTGAAACAATCAATCGAGACCCGTTCGAGCAAGGTCGGGCGGGTGCGTATCGGCGTGATGGACACGGTGATCCATACCTGGCTGAGCCCTCTGGTGGCGCAGATGACCGATCTGTATCCGCACGTGGAAATCGAATTGGTCGCCGATACTGCGCTGAACCTCTGCGATCAGCTGCAAAAAGGCTTTCTCGATCTGGTACTGCAAACCGATCTGGTCCGGCATGAAAGCGTGCGCAGCCTGGAACTGGCCAGCCATCCGCTGGGCTGGATCGTCGCCAGCAATTCGATCTACAACCGCGACTACGTCGACCTCGCTGAACTGGCGCAGGAGCGGATCATCACCTACTCGAAAAACTCACGGCCGCATCAGGATATCGTCGCTTTGATGCAGGCCAACGGCGTGTTGGCACCACGGTTGAATTGCGTAAATTCGGTGTCGGCGATCACCCGCTTGTTGCGTGACGGCTTTGGCATCGGCGCCCTGCCACCGGTGCTGGTGGCCGAGGAGCTGGCGCGCGGCGAATTGACTTTGCTCGACATCGAGCAGCGACCGGCGAATCTGCCGGTGGTGGTGTCGTGGCGGGTCGGGGTTGAATGGGTCGAGGAGATTGTGACGTTGTGTCAGCAGGTGCTTGCAGAGTACGCGCAGAAAGTCGGTAAAAATTACATTTCCCTTACGTCATGATCGTTCCCACGCTCTGCGTGGGAACGATCAAACCTTACAAACCGCGTACGTCGCGATCTTCGATCGGCCGGCTCTGACGTAGACGCCGGCCGCCGAGCACTACCCAGTCGATCAGGCGGAACAGGCATTCGATGCCGAACGACAGCAGCAACGCGCCGCTCATGCCCCAGATCATCGCCTCGGGCGTCAGCAGAATCTGGTAGCTGTAGCCGTTCCAGGTTTCCTTGCGAATATCCGGATCAGCCGCCAGCACCACTTGCAGGAAACGCACGTACCACGGCCCTTGCATCGCCTGGAATTGTTTATCCAGCGCGACCTGGCGGGTGAGCAAGGTGTTCAGGCTGTCGGCATCGCTGCGGAAGATCGGGTCTTCGCTGGCACGGTAGTGCGCGACCAGCGCCTGCATGTCGCCTTTGAAAAACTGATCGGCCGTGCCTTGGAAACCACGCAGGCCGGTCTGCGCTTCGATCAGGTGCGCTTCGACACGCTGGGCGTAATCGTTGATGAATCCCGGCACCTGGACACCGATCAACAGGCCCGCCGCAAACAACACCAGCCGTAGATAACTGAGCAACATGGGTGCAAATCCTTATTCGGTCTTGCCCTGGCTGACGCATTCGCCGCGTCGCCACAGGCTCCATTGGCCCGGTTCGTAGCGGGTCCAGGTTTCATTTTCGGTCAAAGGCTCGGTAGCGATTACGGTGACCACGTCGTTGGGCGTGGTTTCGGCCTGGAAGTCGACAATCACATCGACATCCTTGAGCCGCGCCGGGCCGAACGGTGCGCGGCGGGTGATCTGAGCCAGTTTGGTCGAGCAGTAACAGAACAGCCAGTCACCGTCGCTGAGCAGGCAATTGAACACGCCCTTACTGCGATATTCAGCGCAAGCCGCGACCAGATCCGGCAGCAGCACTTCGATATCAACCGGTTCCGGAAACGCCGCACGGACACGGTTGAGCAGATCGCAGAATGCCGCTTCGCTGTCGGTATCGCCGACCGGGCGGTAAAAACTCTTGATCGGGGTGAAGTCAGCGAGCTGGCCGTTGTGCGCGAAACACCAGTTGCGCCCCCACAGCTCGCGGACGAACGGGTGGGTGTTGGACAGGCAGACCTTGCCGACGTTGGCCTGGCGGATGTGGCCGATGACCACTTCGCTCTTGATCGGATAACGCTGGACCAGATTGGCCACTTCCGACTCGCTGCTTGCTGCCGGATCCTGAAACAGACGCAAGCCGCGCCCTTCGTAGAAGGCAATGCCCCAGCCGTCGCGGTGCGGGCCGGTGCGGCCGCCGCGCTGCATCAGGCCGGTAAAGCTGAACACGATGTCGGTCGGCACGTTGGCACTCATGCCCAGTAATTCACACATGTGCGGACTCTCGGGTTACAGACGCGGCTCGACCCGCATGCGCTGCGGATTGTTCGGCACCGGCGGGCGACCGTAGCGGTCGTCACCGGCGCCGCCGAACGGTTGATCATCGTCGCGCTCTTCGGCACGGGCGGCGGCCTTGGCGGCCTCGGCGCGTTCACGCCGCGCTGTCGAGGCGCGCTCGATCGGCAGGCGGATCAAGACAAAAACCAGATAAACGCCGAAGGCGATCATGCCGTACATGAACAGATCGGAAACCGCGCGCCAGGCGTTGTTGCCGACCTTGAACAGCATGTCCAGGGCGGTGATGGCGATGGCCGGTGCCACTTTGGCTTTCACCGGATCGACGATGGTCGGGCTGAACAGCAACACTGCCATCAGCACACGCAGCGGCTCGCGCAGCCAGCGCCACATCCAGGTGGTCAGGCGCATCCATACCAGCAGGCAGCCCACGGCGGCAAAGGCGTAAAGGCCCCAGGCGATCAGATAGTCGTTCTCGGTCATGGTGTCCATGGCAAGGCAGGCAAATTGGCGCTTATAGTAACGACTTTTCGCCCATGCGGCTTGTCCCAATACCAGACGACCACTGTTATCCCTGTGGGAGCGAGCTTGCTCGCGAATGCGGTGTGTCATTGCAGCAAAAGTCATCTGCCAGGACGCCTTCGCGAGCAAGCTCGCTCCCACAGGGCTCTGCGGCGGTTTCAAAATACGCGAAACCTTTATCCGAATATTGTCCGAGAGCCTTCCATGCCCGAATCCGCCAATGTCATGACTGCCCCAATTGCCCAGCGGGCGCCCGGCGCCGACCCGTATGCCTGGCTGCAGGAGCGCGACACCGACGCGGTGCTCGACTACCTCAAGGCTGAAAACGCTTATCAGGAAGCGCAAACCGCCGATCAGACCGAGCTGCGCGAAAGCCTGTTCAACGAGATCAAGGGCCGGATCCTCGAAACCGACCTGTCCCTGCCCTCGCCTTGGGGCCCGTATCTGTATTACACGCGCACCACCGCCGGTGACGAATATGCCCGGCACTACCGCTGCCCGCGCCCGGCGGACGACAGCCTGACCCTCGATGAAAGCCGCGAGCAACTGTTGCTCGACCCGAATGCGCTGGCCAATGGCGGCTTCTTCTCGCTCGGTGCTTTCAGCATCAGTCCTGATCACCAGCGCCTGGCCTACAGCGTCGATACCTCGGGCGACGAGGTCTACACGCTGTTCGTCAAAGAGCTGTCCAACGACAAGGTCAGCGAACTGGAATTCGAGGACTGCGACGGCAGCATGACCTGGGCCAACGACAGCCTGACCCTATTCTTCGGCGTGCTCGACGACACCCATCGCCCGCATAAACTGTTCCGCTATCGCCTCGATGGCACTGCCGCTGAAGAAGTCTTCCACGAGCCGGACGGGCGGTTCTTCCTGCATTGCTACCGCGCCAGCTCCGAACAGCAATTGCTGCTGTCGCTGGGCAGCAAGACCACCAGTGAAGTCTGGGCGCTGGACGCCAATCAGCCACATCTGCCATTCAGCTGCCTGGCGCCACGGGTCGAAGATCACGAATACGACGTCGACCACGGCCTGCTCGATGGCGTCTGGACCTGGTTTATCCGCACCAACCGCGACGGCATCAACTTCGCCCTGTATCAGGCCCCGGACACTGGCGTGCCGCCAAGCGAGGCCGACTGGCAGAACCTGATCCCGCACAACGATGACGTGATGCTCGACGGCGTCAGCCTCAACGCAGAGGCGATGACCTTGAGCCTGCGCGAAGGTGGCCTGCCGATCATTGAGGTTCACCCGCAGGACCAGGCGTCGTATCGCGTGCAGTTGCCCGATGCGGCCTACAGTCTGCATGTGCAAAACAGCCTGGAATTCGAGAGTGATCGCATTCGCTTGCGCTACGAAGCGTTGAATCGCCCGGCCCAGGTGCGCCAGTTGATCCTCGCCAGCGGCGAGCAAACGGTGCTCAAGGAAACTCCGGTACTCGGCCAATTTGATGCCGACGCCTATGTCAGCCAACGTCTATGGGCCACCGCCCCGGACGGCACGCAGGTGCCGATCAGTCTGGTGATGAAGCGCGAGATGGTCGGTAAACCGGTGCCGCTGTACCTGTATGGTTACGGCGCTTACGGTTCCAGCCTCGATCCGTGGTTTTCCCACGCACGCCTGAGCCTGCTTGATCGTGGCATGGCCTTCGCCATCGCCCACGTGCGCGGCGGCGGTGAGCTGGGCGAAGCCTGGTATCGCGCCGGCAAGCAGGAGCACAAACACAACACCTTCAGCGACTTCATCGCCTGCGCCGAGTTTCTGATCCTCAACGGCATCACCACGGCGGAGAAACTGGCGATCAGCGGCGGCAGCGCCGGTGGCCTGCTGATCGGCGCGGTGCTCAACCAGCGCCCGGATCTGTTCGGCGTGGCGATCGCCGAAGTGCCGTTCGTCGACGTGCTCAACACCATGCTCGACCCCGAGCTACCGCTGACCGTCACCGAATACGACGAATGGGGCAACCCGGAAGAACCGGACGTCTATGATCGGATCAAGGCGTACGCGCCGTACGAAAACGTCACCGCGCAGGCTTATCCGCCACTGCTGGTGATCGCCGGTTACAACGACAGCCGCGTGCAGTATTGGGAAGCGGCCAAGTGGGTGGCGAAATTGCGCGCGACCAAGACCGACGACAATGTGCTGCTGCTCAAGACTGAATTGGGTGCCGGGCATGGCGGCATGAGCGGGCGCTATCAGGGATTACGTGACGTAGCGCTCGAATATGCATTTGTGTTCAAGGTTTTGCAGATTGCCTGAGGAACTCTGTGGGTGGCTTGGGTCTTAACAGCAGACCCTTGTGGCGAGGGGATTTATCCCCGTTGGGCTGCGAAGCGGCCCCAAAACCTGCAAACTCAGTATTCCTGAAGCACCGAGTTGGCAGGATTTGCGACTGCTGCGCAGCCGAGCGGGGATAAATCCCCTCGCCACAAAAGCCCATTCCTACGGGATCCGTGTATAGCCTTGAAATGTGATAACAAAAAGACCGCATCGACATGTCCGAACCGACCTTTCTGAACAACGAAATCCGCGACTGGCTGATGGACTGTGGCCTGTTCGATCAATTGCAGCTGGCCGACTTTGCGGCCGCTTCCGGTTACTTCAGCATCAGCACCGTGGCTGAGGGCGAGGCGATTTTTCGCGAGGGCGATGCCGGCAGTTTCATGTGCATCATCCACACCGGCCAGGTCGCCGTGCAGAAAACCGGCGCCGACGGCCAGGTGATCACCATGGCCACCCTGCGCAGCGGCCGGGCCTTCGGTGAAATGGCCGTGCTTGATGGCGAACGCCGTTCGGCCACGTGTATCGCGGCGAGCAATTGTCAGTTGCTCAACCTGGGCAAGGACTCGCTGGAGAAAATGCTCAACGACGCACCTAAAATCGCCGCAAAGATCATCCGCGCCCTCGCCGTCTCGCTGTCCAAACGCCTGCGCATGGCCGACGGCCAACTCGCCGCGCAACAGGTTTAACCGCCGGGGGATTTGACCTTGTTGCCGTTCGGCTCGATGCCCGGCACCGGTTGATCCTTGCTCGGCGGGCTGGGCATCTCGATCGGCACCAGCGGCGGGCTGCCGCTGCCGGCGCCCGACTTGGGCAGGGTGATCGGGGTGATCTGCGGATACGGCGTCGGCGTCGCGGTGCCGGGCGAACCGGGCTGCGGCGTCGGGCTGACCGGAACGCTCTGCTGGGCCTGCACCGCAGTAATCGCGAGCGCGGCCAGGGTAATGACCGTTAGAATGGTGCGCTTCATCAAGGGCTCCGTTTGGCCTCTAGTCTGTGCTCAGGCTACTCCCAACGCGCCTGCTTGCCTTCCCCCCCTTTAGAGATTTCCATGAAACGTTTCGTTCTGCTCGACACCACCCCGATCCCTGAAAACGGCGGTGCCCTGTGCCTGTTCGAGTATGGCGAAGATTTCGTCATCAAGATCCAGGGCGGCGACGGCGGGCAGTTGATGAACACGCGCATGCACGGTTCTGAAGATGCGCTGGCCGAGATTCCCTGCCGCAAGGTAGCTGGCCGGCCGGATTCGCGGGTGTTGATCGGCGGTCTGGGCATGGGTTTCACCCTCGCCTCGGCACTCAAGCACCTGGGCAAGGCCGCCGAAGTGGTGGTCGCTGAGCTGGTGCCCGGCGTGGTCGAGTGGAATCGCGGCCCGCTCGGGGAGAAATCCGGTCGGCCATTGCTCGACCCGCGCACGGTGATCCGCATGGAAGATGTGGCCAAGGTGCTGCAAAGCGAGCCGAACGGTTTCGACGCGATCATGCTCGACGTCGATAACGGCCCTGAAGGCCTGACTCAAAAGGCCAACAGTTGGTTGTACTCCGCCGCTGGTCTGAATGCCTGCGCCAAGGCACTGCGTCCCAAAGGCGTGCTCGCGGTGTGGTCGGCCAGCGCCGACCGGCAGTTTTCCGACAAATTGAAGAAGGCCGGTTTCAAGGCCGAAGAAGTCCAGGTCTTCGCCCACGGCAACAAGGGCACCCGCCACACGATCTGGATTGCCGAGAAGCTCAAGGGCTGAGCTAAACTCTGCGCATAACCGTCATCAGTCTTTCTGCAAAGGTGAACCCATGAGTTCGTCCACCCCCACCAACACGTCGAAGCTGGACCGCATCCTCGCCGACAACCAGCGCGACAAGGAAATGGGCTACCGCGACAAGGCCCTGAAGATGTACCCGCACGTCTGCGGCCGCTGCGCCCGCGAGTTTTCCGGCAAGCGCCTGAGCGAACTGACCGTGCACCACCGCGACCACAACCACGACAACAATCCGCAGGACGGCTCCAACTGGGAGCTGTTGTGCCTGTATTGCCACGACAACGAACACTCGCGTTACACCGATCAGCAGTATTTCGGCGACGGCTCGCTGAGCACACCGAAAATCGCCAAGGCCACGCATAACCCGTTTGCCGCTCTGGCCGGTCTCATGAAAAAAGAAGATTAAAGTTCTTCATTGGCCTGGCTGGCCCCTTCCCGAGCAAGCTCGCTCCCACACTGGATCGGTGTCATGCACAAAACCACTGTGGGAGCGAGCTTGCTCGCGAAGGCGGCCGTTCGGGCACCGCCAATCCATGATCTGACCACAACCGCCCAATCCCCGTATAATCCCGCTCTTTTTCCCGAAGGCACCCCGCTCGTGGCAGACAAACGGTACAGCTGCATTGGTTTGTATAACCCCAAATCACCGGAGAACGTCGGCTCGGTGATGCGCGCCGCAGGGTGTTACGGCGTGGCGTCGGTGTTCTACACCGGCAAGCGTTATGAACGCGCCGCCGATTTCGTCACCGACACCAAGCGCGTGCACTACGACATCCCGCTGATCGGCATCGACGACCTGAAAAAAATTCTCCCGCTCAACTGCGTGCCCGTGGCGGTGGAGCTGGTCGAAGGCGCCCGGCCGCTGCCGGAATACACCCACCCCGACCGCGCGCTGTACATCTTCGGCCCGGAAGACGGCTCGCTGGATAAAGAGATTCGCGACTGGTGCGAAGACGTCGTGTACATCCCGACCACCGGCTGCATGAACCTCGCCGCCACCGTCAATGTCGTGCTCTACGACCGCATGGCCAAAGGGCTGAATACCCGCTCCGGGCCGAAATTCCGCTGAAGCGTCGCACATTCGATGGAACAAGCTGACCGCCGTGGCAGTCAGCTTATCTATCAATCGCACCCTGCCTGGAGATAGATCATGAGCGAGCTCAAACGCGTAGAACGCATCGAATCCACCCCGTTCCAGTCGCCTGCGCACAAAAATGTGCATGGATGGGAGCGCGTCGGCTCGTTGACCGGCGGCGTGTTGATGGTCGGCAAGGGCCTGCGCCGGGGCGGCGTGTTCGGCCTGATTCAAGTGGCGCTCGGCGGCATGGCCGTGGCCCGTGGCATTACCGGGCACTGCTCGGCGAAAAGCCTGCTGGAAAAAGGCCGTCAGGACATGAGCAACGTGCGGGCGAAGATCGAACGCGCCGGGGAAGAACTGAGCAAGCTGAAGACCAATGCCGAAGTGGCTACTGAAACAGCCACTGTGACCGGCAATGATTCGCTGACCTCGCCGAAAGCCGGGGTTTGATCCGGGATCCTCAGCGCCGCTGATGGCCTCTTCGCTGGCAAGCCAGCTCCCACAGAAAAACCTGTGGGAGCTGGCTTGCCAGCGATTGCGATATACCTGAAGGGAGAAAATTTCAGCCCGCGCGAAAGATCAGATGATCTTCCCAGTCATCCTCCGGCACGCTGCCTTCAGCGAGCATGCGCCCGGATTGGGAAATCCGCTCATGGTGCACCGCATCGCGGTCGCCACACACCAGGTGATGCCATAACGGCAGATCCTTGCCCTCGCTGACCAGACGATAACCACAGGTCGGCGGCAGCCATTTGAATTCTTCCGCCTGACCCGGCGTTAGCTGAATGCAGTCCGGGACAAACTTGATCCGGTTCGGATAATCGCTGCACTGGCAGGTTTTCAGATCCAGCAGTTTGCAGGCGATGCGCGTGTAATAGACGCTGTTGTCTTCTTCGTCCTCAAGCTTTTGCAGGCAGCACAGACCGCAGCCGTCACACAGCGATTCCCATTCCTCGTGATCGAGTTGATCGAGGGTTTTGCGTTTCCAGAACGGTTCGACTATGGCGGCCATGGCTCAAGCATCAACATCAAGGTGGTGAAAAGGCCGCCAGTCTAGTGCCAGTGGACGCAAGGGCCAAGCGCTGGCGACTGCCGGTAAATCCGCTTGTCAGCGCCAGCGCCGCCCGCTGAGCAAACTGGTGGCTGCACTTTGAAACCAATGTGGGAGCGAGCCTGCTCGCGAAAGCGCTGTGTCAGACACGCTGTTGTCGACTGACACGCCCTCTTCGCGAGCGGGCTCGCTCCCACAGTGAAGTCGGTGGAGAGTCAGTAACCGCGGGTGAAATCCACTTCCCCACGCAACGCCTTACCCGCCTCGTACGCTTTCAGGTTCTGCACAAACAAATCCACCATCAGCGCTGGCGAGGTCGGTGCCGAGCTGTGTCCGGTGAGCAGCAAGCCCCAAGCGGTCCAGAAGGGGTGGCGTTGCGGCAATGGTTCCTGGCGGCAGACGTCGATCACCGCGCCGGCCAGATGCCCTTCTTTCAAAGCCTCGACCAGATCGGCATCAACCACCGCGACACCGCGTCCAGCGTTGATGAACAACCCGGTCGGTTTGAATTGCTTGAACAGCGCCGCGTCGTAGATATCGTGGGTGTGTTCGGTGTTCGGTAGCAGATTGACCACGTAGTCCACCTCGCCCACCAACCGTGGCAGATCGGCCAGCGCGCCGACTTCGACGAATGGCGCCTGTTCCCGCGCGGTGCTGGCGATGCCGTACAGCTCGACGCCGAACGGCAGCAGAAATTGCGCGACACTTTGGCCAATGTCACCGGTGCCGACGATCAGCACCTTGCGCCCGACCAGACTCTGGCCGCTGCGGTTGTCCCACTTGCGCTCGACCTGACTGACCAGCCGCGCGAGCACTTCGCGTTCGTGGCCAAGGATGTAGGTCAGCACGTATTCGGCCATGACCTGACCGAAAATCCCCACGGCGCGGGTCAGGCGATAATCGCGGCGCAGGCCGTCGGCGAGCAGCGGCGTGATGCCGGCCCAGGTCGATTGCAGCCATTGCGGTTGATGCCCTTGGCGCAGCAGGGTCGCCAGCAGATCCGGCTGGCCCAGCCACACCGGGCAATCGGCGGCCTGCCGCGCCAGTTCGGCGGAGTCGCCACTGGTCAGGACTTCAAGCTCGGGCAGTGCCTGACGCAGCAGGCGGGCGTATATCGCGTGGTCGTGTTCGGCAATCAGAACGCGCATCTTCAAACCTTTCGCAAACCGTGCAGACGGCCGCCGGGTTGGGGCCGGCCATCGCGGTAAAAACAGTTCCAGGGTTAACCGAGGCCCAGGACAGGGCCTCGCGGGTCAGACCGGGTCGTTGCGTCGCAGCAACTCTTCGGGCAGGTGCTCGATGTATTCGTCCTCGGCCGGTGGCATCTGCAGGTGATAGCCCTGCTTGTCGAGGTTTTCCAGGACCACGGTAATGTCTTCGCTGGCCAGCTTGCGCTCGGGCGACAGCACCAGATCGAACGAATGCTTCGCTTTGCCGAAAGCCGTCATCAGCGCATCCGGCACGCGCTCGAGCGCATCGCTCTTGAGCACGTAAAGATACATGCCGCTGCGCTTGGAGCTTTGGTAGATGGAGCAAATACGTTTCAAGGCTGTTCTCCGGCGGTGGCCAGGCTGTCGAGCAGCTTCTGGCCGAGCAATTCGCGGCGCCAGCCACGCAACGAATCGGGCAATTGGTAAGGCCCCTCGGGAAAGCCGCTTTTGACCAGGGCTTCGAGGGTTTTCTTGCGCAGCATCAGTTCCGGCGCAATACCCAGGCGTTCGGCCTCAGCCTGGCCCAGTGCGCGCAGTTGTTTGATCAGCGCAGCGGCTTCGATCGGCAACGGCTCCGGCACTGCCGGCGGCCATTGATCAGGGCTCACACTGCCAGAGCGCTTGATCAGATCAAGCAGAAACTGCCCGTCCTGACGTACGGTACGCGGGTGCATGTCTTCGATCTTGCCTAGCGCCGCGAGGTTATCCGGCTGCGTGCGGGCCAAGGGCCACAGCGAGTGTTCACGAACAATGCGGTTGCGCGGCAAGTCGCGCGCACGGGCTTCTTTTTCGCGCCAGGCGCACAGTTCACGCAGCACAGCGAGTTGCGCGCGGGACAGCTTCCACGCCAGTTTCGCCTCGCGATAGACCTCGTACGGATCGGTCTCGCGGCGCAGGTTGGCGACGAGTTCGGCGCCATCTTCCAGCACCCAGGCGAACTTGTCGTCGGACAGCTTGGGGCGTAACTCGACGAACACCTCGGCCAGATGCACGGCATCTTCGGCGGCATAGCTGATCTGGGTTTCGGACAGCGGACGCTGCAACCAGTCGGAGCGGGTTTCGCCCTTGGGCAGGTCGATGCCGAGCACCTCCTGCACCAGACGCGAGTAGCCCATCGAGAAACCGAGATTCAGATAAGCGGCGGCCAGTTGCGTGTCAAACAATGGCGCCGGCAGGCTGCCGGTCAGGCGCAGCAGCACTTCGAGGTCTTCGCTGCAGGCGTGCAGGACTTTCAGCACCGCCGGGTTCTCCAGCAGCGCGGCCAGCGGTTGCCAGGCGTTGATGGTCAGCGGATCGATCAGGTAGGCGCGCTTGCCGTCGCCGATCTGTAACAGGCCGGCAATCGGGTAGAAGGTGTCGACCCGCATGAATTCGGTGTCGAGGGCAACGAACGGCAGCTGCTGCCACTCGGCGCAAAACTGCGCGAGGCTTTCGTTGTCGCGAATCCAGTGAATATCGATAGCCACACGGCTCTCCCTTGAAGAATGGCGCGCAGTATATATCGCCACCGACGATTTACGCGCCTTTGCAGGGCAAGAGCTGTAAGGAAATATCTTGCCTGTCAGCAAGAATAGTCTGACAGCAGAAACAGAAAGGCCTGTCGCATCGACGCGACGGGCCGCAAACGCTTCACTCCTTGGCCAACACGCCGTCGATCACCGCGCCGCGACAGCCGGCAAACATGTCCAAGGCAGGTTGATAAACGCTGCTGCGCACCTCCAGCAGACCGAGCATCGAGTGGAACAGGTTGTCCTGACTCAGCGGTTTGTCCCGGCTCATTTGCAAACAGTGTGTGTCGACCGAGTAAGCCTTCTGATAACTGTCGGAGAACCACGCCAGCATCGCTACATGCTTTTGTTGCTCAGGCGCCAACATGTACGGCGTGCCGTGCAGAAACAGGTTGTACTCGCCCAGCGATTCGCCGTGATCGGACACATAAAGCATGGCGGTGTCGACTTTGTCCTGATTAATGCGCAACACATCGATCAGGCTCGCCAGCACATGGTCGGTGTACACCAGTGTGTTGTCGTAACCGTTGACGATACTTTCGCGGCTGCAATTGTTCAGTGCGTTACTTTCACAGACCGGAGTGAAGTGTTCGTACTCCTTGGGATAACGCTTGAAGTAATCCGGGCCGTGACTGCCCATCTGGTGCAGAACCAGCACGGTGTCCTTGTCCAGATGATCGATGAAACCTTGCAGGCCCTGCAGAAGTATTTCATCACGGCATTCGCTGTTGGCGCAGAGCGCCGGATCCTGCAACTTGCTGACATCCTGCACCGTGACGCGGTCGCAAGTGCCCTTGCAGCCGGACTGGTTATCGCGCCAGATCACATCAATGCCGGCCCGCTTGAGCACATCGAGCAAACCTTCTTCGTTCTTGGCTTTGCTGGCGTTGTAATCCTTGCGGCCCATGTTGGAGAACATGCATGGCACCGAAACCGCAGTTTCCGTGCCGCAGGAATGCACATCGGTAAAGGCGATCAGCCCGGCCTCCTTGTTCAGCTGCGGCGTGGTGTCTCGGTCGTAACCGAGAATGCCGAAGTTCTGCGCCCGCGCACTTTCCCCCACCACCAGCACCGTCAGCGATTTGCGTGGCTGGAACTGCAAGTCGGGATTGCGCTGGGCATCTTCGCCAATCTTGATAAACGTCTGCTGCGCCGAAACCACTTGCTCCTGCAGGTAACCAATGGATGCGCCGATGTAATTGCTCGGCACCAGCATCAGGCGAATTTCGTGATGATTGCGAAACAGCGACGACAAGCCTTGGTAGTTGGCCAATGCGACAACACCGATCACTGCCGCAGAGGCGACACTGACGATAACTTTGCTGAACAACTCACGATGCCAGCGCCGATAATTGACCGGTACTTTCCACAACAACAAACACGGCAAAACACCCAGCAAGAGAATATAAGCGAATAACTTCAACGAGAGCAGATCACGCACTTCCGTCGCATTGGTTTCGGCAAAGTTACGCAACATGCCGGCATCGATCATCACGCCATATTGGCTCATGAAATAAGCCACGCCGGCGCTGACTAAAAACAACAGGGTCAACAGTGGTTTAAGCAGTGGCCGGAAAGCGAATAACGTCAGCACGATATTGAACGCGGCAAAGATCATCACGCCAAACGCCACGCGCATGGCGATGCCCTTGCCGTCGGCAGCGGTGATCTCGAGCAGATGTTGCCAAAGCACCAGATTGAAACCGAGCAACAAAAAGGCGCTGGCGAACAACGTCACCCATTCCGGGCGCACGGCTTTTAACTTCAACATGATGAGTGACAGTTCCTGAAAGAAGAGCCTCGTCAATTGTGAAAAATTCATTCACCGAGGCATGACAAACTTTAGGCAGGCATGGATCAATTTTTCGTGAAAAAGATGCTAATGATTAGTTGAACTCGTTTAACGATGTGAAACTTTGCACGTATTTGAGAATGGTTCAGGTTTTATTCAGTTTCTCGCCGTTCACAATTTCCTTGCAGGAATGCGGTGTTATCGAGTTTTTAGGTCTGGCCCGGGATTTTCTGATTTGCTGATGCGCGCGTCGCCAACCTTAATCACCAGCCTCTGCAATCGAAGATCCGCTGATGAATCAAACCCGCCCTGCTGTCTGGCTGATGCTGGCAATCGTCCTCGTGGCACTCAACCTGCGCCCCTCAATGGCAGCCATCGGGCCGCTGCTTTCGGCGATCCGTGGCGATATCCCGTTGAGCTTTACCCTTGCCTCTCTGTTAACGATGTTGCCGGTCATGGCCATGGGACTGGCGATGTTCTTCGGCCTGAGCATCAGCGAGCGCCTGGGCGAACAGCGCACTATTTTGCTGTCATTGCTGATCATCGGGCTGGCGACCCTGTCGCGGCTGTTTATCGATTCGGCCATTGAACTGATCGTCAGCGCAATAGTGGTCGGTATTGGCATCGCGTTGATCCAGGCGTTGATGCCGGTGCTGATCAAGTCGCGCTTCCCTGACAACGTGGCGTTATGCATGGGCGTCTACGTCACGTCGATCATGGGCGGCGCCGCGATTGCCGCCTCGTTCGCGCCACTGGTGCTGGCGCAGGCCGGCAGTTGGCGTGTGGGGCTGGCCATCTGGGCCGCGCTGGCATTGATCGCGTTGCTGGTCTGGTGCTTGCAGCCGGCGCAAACCGTATCAAGGGTGACCCAGCGGGAGTCTTTCATAACGCGCCGCCGCGCCTGGTTGCTGGCGATTTTCTTTGGCCTCGGTACGGCGTCCTACACCTGCATCCTCGCCTGGCTCGCCCCGTACTACGTGGAAAAAGGCTGGAGCGAACAAAACGCCGGGTTGCTGTTGGGTTTTCTTACGGCGATGGAGGTCATTTCCGGCTTGGCAGTGCCGGCGATCCCAATCGCAGTCATGATCGACGCGCAATACTGGCGGTTTTGCTGATGCTGATCATCGGCGGTTTCTGCGGGCTGATACTCGCCCCGGCGCATCTGGTCCTGCTGTGGCCGTGTTTGTTGGGGCTCGGGATTGGCGGCCTGTTTCCAATGAGCCTGATCGTCGCGCTGGATCACTGCGACGAGCCGCAGCGCGCCGGAGGCCTGACCGCGTTCGTGCAGGGGATCGGCTATCTGATCGCCGGACTTTCGCCGCTGTTGGCAGGGCTGATCCGCGATCGGCTGGGCAATTTCGAAGGCGCGTGGTGGGCGCTGACGGCGGTGATGGTGATCATGCTGCTGCTGGTGATGCGCTTCGACCCACGCCACTACGCAAGCCACTTGTCTGGCCCGGACTAGAGGCCTCTGGCCATCTTTCCCGCACCGGGTTGGCAACGTCGTGTTGCTAAAAGTTTCTGTCCCACATGTATCCGTGAAATGCCCTACAAGGGTTTCTCCTGGCACCATCGTTCCGTTAGGATCGTACGCACACGTTTGCGCGAATTCTGCGCAAGGGCACAGCGAGACGGAACTCATGCTGAACAGTAATTTGCTTCGCAAGCTCGACATGCAGGATTTGATGGTATTTGTCGCCGTGTATGAGCAGAGCAGCGTCACCGATGTCTCGGAAACGCTGTTTGTCAGTCAGTCCACCGTCAGTTATTGCCTGAAGAAACTGCGCACCAGTTTCGAAGACGAGTTGTTCATCAATACCCGCACCGGCATGCGCCCGACCTACAAGGCCTGCAGCATGTATGGCCATGTGCAGAAGATCCTCGAAAGCATCAACCTCTGCCACGCCGGGGCCCCGGCCTTCGACCCGAGCCGGCAAGCGGTGACCTTCAACATCTGCGCGCCGGAATATTTCGAGCAATTGATCCTGCCGCGCCTGTTGAAGCGCTTCGATTTCGACGACTTGCCGGTGATGGTCAACATGCACAAGTTTGAAACCGACGTGCCGGCCGATGAGCTGCGCGACGGCAGCCTCGATCTGGTGATCAGTTTCGGCCCGCACTTTCACCGCCAGCATGCAGATCTGAAATCACGGATGCTGCTGGAAGATGACCTGGTCTGTGTCTTCGACAAACGCGCCACACCACTGGAGCCGCGCCTGAGCCTGCAAGCATTCACCGAGCGTCGACATGTATTCCCGACGCCGTGGACCTCGAGCACCAACATGGTCGACGGCTGGCTGGCGCGGCAGGCGCAGAAACGCCAGATCGTCGCGCGCTCGAACAGCTACAGCGCCGCGTTGAAAATGATTACCGGCACCGATTTCATCCTCACCCTGCCCCGCCGTATCCAGCGTTTGCTGACCAACGATGCAGTGTTCAATCACTGCGAGGCGCCGAATGGCTTGCCGGGTTTCACTCTCGACATGCAGTGGAGCCAGAACGCCGATCAGGACAGCGCCAACCTCTGGCTGCGCGAGCAGGTGATTCAGGTGTGCAGCGAGCTGGAAAGCGTCTGAGCCTCAGATGCCGATCGCGGCCTTGCTGTAGGACTCGCGATCGATGTCGAGCAGTTCGACGCACAGTTGAACTTGGAGCCCGGCCGGCCATTCGCACAGTTCCTGCAACACCGCCAGCAGACTTTGCGAGAGCTGCTTCTTGATCTCCGCCGAGCGCCCGCTGAGCAATGCCAGTTTCACATGGACGAAGGCGCGCTCGCCGAGGGCCGTGCCGACCTTGAAGTTCTCCACCTTGATCGCGCGGCTCTTGATATCGAACTCGGCACCAAACTGTCCGGAACCGACCAGCGTGTTGTTGAGCCGGATCAGGGCGATGTCAGCATTCAACTGCGTCAGGTTGGCGGTGTATTCCACGTGCAGGTGTGGCATTGCGGATCTCCAGTCGGCGGATGCGGGGGCGTACGTATACCACAGTCGGCTCAATGCATTACCTGCAGGAGCTGTCGAGTGAAACGAGGCTGCGAGCTTTTGATTTTGTGTTTTTCACAATCAAGATCAAAAGATCGTCCGATCGCGGCCCGAGCCGTCGGCAGCGCCTACAAGGGATCTTGGTGCTCAGTTGGTCGTTCACTCATGAACGCTTCCAGCCGCGAACGCAGCCAGCGTTCGGCCGGGTCGCTGTCGACGTGGCTGAGCCAGACCATCGACAGGTCCAGCGTCGGCGTCTTGAACGGGAACGGTTCCTGGAACAGCGACCCGGACGCCGCCATCGCCGCGGCGGTGTAATCCGGCAGACTGGCGATCAGGTCGGTGCCTGCCAGCAGTGCCGGTAGTGCGCTGTACTGGGGCACCGACAACACCACCTGCCGCGTGCGCCCCAACTCCGCCAGCCATTCATCGGCATAGCCACTGACATTGGCCGTGTGCGACACCAGCACATGCGGGCGAGCGCAATATTCGTCGAGGGTCAGCGGTGTATCAGAGGCATCGGCGCGCAGGATGCTCGGCTGAATATGGCGCAGCAGTTTGCGTTTGGCGTTGGCGGGCAGGCCACGGGTCTGGCTGATGCCGACGGTGATGTCGCCAGCCGCAAGAAGGTCGGGAATGCGCCAGTAATCGACATGCTGTACGACGAACACAACGTTCGGTGCCTCTTGGCGCAGCGCGCGCAACAGCGGCGGCAGCAGGCCGAATTCGACGTCATCGGAAAGGCCGATGCGAAAGGTCATGGTGCTGGTGGCGGGGTCGAAATCGCGGGTCAGGCTCAAAGCCGCCGACAGTGAATCCAGTGCCGGTTTCAGATGGCGGTAGATATCTTCGGCGCGGGCCGTCGGTTCCATGCGATGGCCGACGCGGATGAACAGCGGGTCGTTAAGCATCGTGCGCAAACGGTTGAGCGCCGAGCTGATGGTCGGCTGGCCGAGGAACAGCTTCTCCGCCGCGCGGGTCACGTTGCGTTCGAGCATCAGGGTCTCGAACACCACCATCAGGTTGATGTCGGCCTTGCGTAGTTCATTGCGATTCATCCATTGCCCCTGCTCCCGGAATAGCGGCAGTGTAGAAAGGCCTTGGGGATGCCGTCCATAAACGTTTATGCGGCGGCTTTTGCAGAAACATCCGCGAACGATTGGAAACAAATCCGCGATAGCCAAAAAAAACCGCTGCGCTAGGCTTGCGTCGATGCGCCACAGAGGTTGGCGCGCCTATCAATCGCAGGGAGCGAACCCATGTATTTCGAAATCTACCGACAAACCCGCGGCACCCCGAGCACTGGCAAAGGCCAATGGCGTTGGCGTCTGCGCGCGCGCAACCACGAGACGGTGGCCAGCGGCGAGTCGTATGTGAACAAGGCCGATTGCCTGCACGTGATCAACCTGATCAAAGCCGTACAGGGCGAGACGCCAATCAAGGAAATTTGAGCGAGACCCTTTTCATCGGCGAAGCGGCACCGTCTGTCGCCGTTCAAAGCGTTTATTTGAATGCTCGTCAGCGGTGTTCATCAAAGGTGCATGTACTGCAATGTTTGCTGCCATGCACTCAAGGATTTCAGCCATGTCCCATGAGCACCGCTACCTCATCAGTTTCATCGTCGACAACCAGCCGCAAAGCCGCACGCTGATCCACGATGGCGACACTCTCGACCCCGGTCTCGCTGAAACCCTGGTCAAGACCGCTTTCCCCGAATTGAAGGCTGCTTCACTGAGCGACGTCCAGGTGCAGAAACGCACCAAGCCCGACGAAGGCGACAATATCCCCGGCCACTATCAGCAACCATGAGTCGGGCCCGGGCCGCCACCCTCCATTGATGCTGCGGAGTTTACGCGCCATGAAATCACTCGCCGCGATCTGCCTTGCACTGCTGGCTGTAATCGTCCAGCCCAGCCATGCGGACACTATTGATGCCTTCATCGAAGAGGCGGCACAGCAAAGCCTGTTCCAGCACAACAGTTCGCGCATAGCACTGGAAAAGGCCACCCTGCCCGAGGTCAAAGCGTTTGCCCGGCAAATGATCGCCGAGCATGAGCGTTTCGATAAGCAAATCCGACAACTGGGGCAAAGCCAGCATATGGCAGTTCCCACCGAACCTTCGATGGCATCCAAAGCCAAGCAGCTACGCCTTGAATCAAGGGACAACGCCTTCGACCGCATCTACATCGACAGCCAGGCCGAAACCCTCGAGCAAAAGCTGATGCTGTTCAAGAAAGAAGCGATGTCATCGCAAAATCCGCAGCTCAAGGCTTTCGCCCGGTCCGCCTTGCCGGGCATCGAAAAACAGGCCAAAACCGCTCGGGATCTGCAGGAAAAACTCAAGCCCTCCGCCGGCGCACTGACGCCGCCCAAGCCCTAGATCGATTCCGCAAGCACGGTTCAAGGAGAAACCATGTCGACATCGCCCTGGTGGAAACACGCAGTCATCTATCAGGTCTACCCACGCTCCTTCGCCGACACCAATGGTGACGGCATTGGTGATCTGCCCGGCCTCATCGCTCGGCTCGATTACCTCAAGGCTCTGGGCATCGACGCGCTGTGGCTGTCGCCGGTGTACCGCTCGCCGATGGTCGATGCCGGCTATGACATTTGCGATTACACCGACATCGATCCGCTGTTCGGCCATCTCGCCGATCTCGACAATCTGATCTCACAAGCGCACAACCGTGGCATCAAGGTGCTCATGGATTTCGTGCCCAATCACACTTCCGATCAGCACCCTTGGTTCATCGAATCCCGAGCCAGCCGCGACAGTCGCAAGCGCGACTGGTACATCTGGCGAGATCAACCGAATAACTGGCGCGCCTCCATCGATGGCGGCAGTGCCTGGAGCTGGGACGACGGCAGCCAGCAATACTATCTGCACTTCTTCTTGCCGCAACAGCCGGACCTGAACTGGCATAACCCCGAAGTCGTGCAGGCCATGCACGAGGTGCTGCGGTTCTGGCTCGATCGCGGCGTCGATGGCTTCCGGATCGATGTGGTGCATTGCGTCGGCAAGGATCCGACATTCGCCGATGATCCGCGCTGCCTGGCCGGCGAAACCATGGTGCAGATCAATGACCAGCCCTACAGCCATGAAGTGCTGCGTGGGTTGCGCCGTCTGGTCGATGGCTACCCTGGCGACCGCGTACTGATCGGCGAGGTGAACATCCGTTCCACCGCTCAGGTAGCCGCCTACTACGGCGCCTGCGATGAACTGCATATGTCCTTCAATTTTCCGCCACTGGATGCGCCCTGGGATCCGGTGGTATTTCGCCTGTGCATTCGCGACGTGGAAAGCCTCCTCGGCGCTCAGTCAGCGTGGCCGACCTGGGCTTTATCCAACCACGACAACCGACGCATCCGCAGTCGTTACGGTGGTTCTCTGCGCAGGGCGCGGGCGGCCGCTGTGATGCTGCTGACTCTGCGCGGCACGCCGTTCATTTTTCAAGGTGATGAGCTGGCTCTGGAAGATACCGTGGTCGATGCGCAGACCCGCGTGGACCCCGGTGGCCGCGATGGCAGTCGCGGGCCGATTCCCTGGGCTGCCGATCCACCACACGGCTGGAGCGGGTCTGCGCCGTGGCTGCCCTTCCCGCCCGACGCTGCTGAACTGGCGGTGCAGGTGCAAGAAGCCTCAGCCGAATCAACGCTCACGTTGTATCGCCAATTGCTCGATTGCCGCCGCAAGAGTGAAGCGTTGCGTCTTGGCGACTGGCAGGAATTGCCGTCACACCCGCAAGTGCTGGCGTATCGGCGTCACTGCGCGGGAGACGAACGGATTGTCTGCATCAATTTCGACCAGCGCGAACACAGCTTTCCAATGACCGGTCATTGGCGGGTCGACGTCGCCAGTGACACCGTTGCCGCAAACCAGCCTTTCAACGGAACGCTGGCAGCGGAACAAGCGTTGATCCTGCGCCCGGCCGAGGGCTGATCATGAGCGCCGACTGGTATCGCAAAACCCTGATCTATCAGATTGATCCATCGCTGTTCCTCGACAGCAACGGCGACGGCTGCGGCGACTTGCGCGGAGTCATCGACCGACTCGACTACCTGCAGGCACTGGGTGTCGGCACACTGTGGCTGTTACCGATTTTCGCTTCGCCATTTCGCGATGCCGGGTATGACATCAGCGACCATCGACAGCTCGAGCCGCGCTTCGGCACCGAAGACGATTGGCGCCTGTTGCTCAGGGAGGCGGGCAAGCGCGGCATACGCGTAGTGCTGGAACTGGTATTGCAACACACCAGCAATCAGCACCCGTGGTTTGTTCAAGCACGGCGTGATCGTCATAGTCGCTATCGTGATTACTACATCTGGTCGGACCAGCCAGTGGACGATGGCAACCAGCCTATTTTCCCGTCGGTGGAGGACAGCATCTGGCAGTGGGACGAACAGGCCGGGCAGTTTTACCGCCATTTGTTCTATCGCCATGAACCTGACCTGAATCTGGCCAATCCGGCGGTGGTCGAGGAAATCGAGCAGATCATGGGTTATTGGCTTGACCTGGGTGTGGCCGGTTTTCGCCTGGACGCAGCGTCCCACGCGGTGGAACAGGCCGGTGGCGGCGACGAGGAACAAGGTGTCTGGCTGCTGGAGCGCTTGTCGACGCTGGCGCGGCGGATCAATCCCGAGTGCGTGCTGATGGGCGAAGTCGATGTCGAGCCGGAGCGCTTCGTTCATTACTTCGGTGACGGCAATCGCCTGACCCTGGCACTGGATTTCTGGGTCAATAATCACCTGTTCCTGGCCTTGGCTCGCGGTCAGGCCGAGCCGCTGATCCGTGCGCTGCACCGGCGCCCGACACCGCCCGATGGCGCCAGTTATGCCGTGTGGCTGCGCAACCATGATGAGCTGGATCTGGAACGTTTGACCGAACGCGAGCGCAAGGAAGTCATGGAAGTGTTCGCGCCGGATCCGCACATGCGCGTATATGGACGCGGGATCCGACGTCGCCTGGCGCCGATGCTGCGCGGGGATGTCGGTCATCAGGCCCTGGCCCAGGCACTGCTGGCGTCGCTGCCCGGTACGCCGATTCTGCGTTACGGCGAAGAAATCGGCATGGGCGATGATTTGCGCCGTCCGGAAAGACTCTCGGTGCGTACACCGATGCAGTGGTCAGCCGCGCGCAACGCCGGGTTTTCAACCGCCGCTTCAGCCAGGCTGGCCGCACCGATAATCGACCAAGGGCCGTTCGCTTTTGCGCAGCTGAACGTCGCCGCACAGCAAGCGGATGACCGCTCGTTGCTGAGTCGTTGCCGATGCATCCTGCGAGCGCGCGCGAACCTTGCTGAAGTCGGTGAAGGCCAATGGCAAATACTCGACAGCAGTCATCCTGCAGTATTCGCCATCGTGCACCGGGCGCAGTCGTGCACACTGATGTTGTGCAATCTCAGCGACAAACCGGTGAGTCTCGACGACACGCTCGATATCGTTTTGCAAGACTATGAACCGATCCTCGCAGACCGGAAATATGCCGCGCCGGACCGAGGCAATCTGGCCTTGGCCGGCTTCGGCTATCGCTGGTTTCGCTGGCAACCGTCAGAGCTGTAGAAGCACCACGGCCACGAGGCCGGCGATCAGCGCAGACACTGCCAGCACTTGTGTCGAGGTCAAGGCCAGCGCCGCGTCCTTTGATCGGCCGACGAAGCGGCCACGGGTCTGATGCAATCCCGGCTGCGCCTCGAACAGGTTGTCCGGATGCTCGTTGTCCTCAGGCTCGCTGGTTTGCTGGCCGGACCAGGCGGCACGCGCCATCAGACGGTCGAGCAAACCCGGCATGACCGATTGGCCGATAATCGCTTTGATCGTCGATCCTCCGAGCCAAAGCTCGCGAGGTGGATGCCTGACCACACTGAAAATCGCCCGTGCTGCCACGTCGGGGTCGTGGATCGGTGGCACCGGTTGCGGGCGCTTGGGCAGTTTGTTACGCGCCCAGTCGAACTGCGGCGTATTGATCGCCGGCAATTGCACCATGCATACGCGGATACGGCTACGCTCATGCAGTAACTCACAGCGCAATGAATCAGTAAAACCGCGTACAGCGAACTTTGCCCCGCAATAGGCGGCCTGCAATGGAATGGCGCGATAGGCCAGCGCCGAGCCGACCTGGATGATCAATCCTTTGTTGCGTGGACGCATCAACGACAATGCTGCCAAGGTACCGTGAACGGTGCCCAGATAGGTCACTTGAGTGACGCGCTCGATCTCGGCGGCGGACAACTGTTCTATCGGCGAAAGCACCGTAACCATCGCTGCGTTGACCCACACTGCCAGCGGCCCGAGGTTGGCTTCCAGTTGCTGCGCGGCCTCCTGCACAGCCAGCGCATCGGCGACATCAACGCTGACCGTTTCCACCTGGACGCCATACGATTGCAGCTCTTCCTGCGTAGCGGCCAGTCCCGCCGGATCCCGCGCCAGCAAGCCGATACGGTAGCCGCCAGCGGCAAACCGGTGAGCCACCGCACGCCCGACGCCGGCACTGGCGCCACTTATCACCACCAAAGGTTGCTCCTGCATGGATCGCCCTCCCTGACGCTCAGTCAATCGGCCCGATATTGATCATCAGGTCTTCGCCCAGCCCTTGCACCTTGGCCAGCACATCCACCGGCGTCTCGCTGGAAAAGTGCACGACGTAGCCCATGCCGCTGCCGTCTTCCTCAATCGCGCTGACCCAAAGCTCCACCTCGTCAGCATCCAGCCCCAGCGCCTGGCCGAACTGGCGGTTGCGGTGATCGGAATCGGTTTCGTCCATCGGATAATCGCTCACGGCCAACATCTCCTCGGGGATCGATCCCCTCACTGGTTGCTCAATGCGGTCTTTAGGATGGACGCCGAAGGCGCGCTGTCAGTTCGTTTTTTTCAGCCAAGCATCGAGCGCAGCTTGCGCAACAGATCCAAGGGCGCGTAAGGCTTGGCGATCAATTCGAATTCATTGTCCGCCAGCTCATTGGGCGTCGACTCGTCCGCGCAATAGCCGGTTGTGAGCAAAATTTTCATGGCCGGATAGCGCCGGCTGATTTCCCGTGCCAAGGCCAGCCCGTTCATCTCGCCGGGCATGACCAGATCGGTAAACGCCAAGTCATAATCGCCGCCCTGCAGTACTGCCAACGCCTCGCGCGCATCTGCAGCGATGTCGGTGCGGTAACCGTGTTCGGACAGGACCAGACGGGCCAGCTCAGCAACCTCCGGACGGTCCTCGACGATCAGAATGCGCTCGGTGCCTTTGAGCTTTTCGGCATCGGGCGACGATTCCAACGCCGTCGGCAGACTGTCGTCGGCCGCAAAGAACAGGCGCACCGTGGTGCCGAGTTCCGGCGTCGATTCGATTTTGACCACGCCGCCGGACTGCTTGACGAAGCCATAGACCATCGACAGCCCGAGGCCGGCGCCGCTGCCCTCCTCTTTGGTGGTGTAGAACGGCTCCATGACCTTATCAAGATCGTCGGCAGCAATGCCCACACCGTTGTCGGCGATTGCGATGCACACGTAACGGCCCTCGGCCAATCCGGCCTGGTGCGGATCCGTTGCGTCCGGCACCATGACATTGCGGGTCTGCACAGTAATCATCGGCTGGCGCTGCTGACTCAGCGCGTCGCGCGCATTGGACAGCAGATGGTTCAGCGCCATCTCGGCCTGCGCCGGGTCGAGGCGGCAATTCCACAAGTCTTCGGCGAGTTCGAACTGTGGCTCCAGAGCAGCAGATTCCAGCGACGGCAGCGTTGACCGCTCCAGCAAGGCATTGAGATTGATCACCCGGCCTTCGAGCCGTTGCCGCCGGGAAAAGGCCAGCAGATGCTGGGTCAGCAGACGAGCTTTTTCCGCCGCCGCGCGGGCGTGACCGGCGCCGACCACAATGCGCTGCGGATCGATGCTCGGTCGCTTGGCGGTGTGCTGGATCAGCTCGATGTAGCCGATCATCACTTGCAACAGATTGTTGAAATCGTGGGCAATGCCACCGGTCAACTGTCCCAGTGCTTCCATGTTTTCGCTGTAACGCAAACCGTCCTCGGCGTCACGGCGGCGGCTGACGTCCATTTGCGAGGCGAAGAAATACACCAGTTGCCCGCGCTCGTTGAATAACGGCGCGATAAACAGCTCGTTCCAGAACGACGAGCCGTCCTTGCGATAGTTGAGCACTTCCACGCAGGTTTCGTGGTGATGCTTCAGCGCTTGCTTGACCTGTTGCAACACGGCGCGATCAGTCTGCTCGCCTTGCAGAAATCGGCAGTTGCGCCCGAGCACTTCTTCCAGCTCGTAGCCGCTGAGTTCAAGAAACGCGTTATTGGCGAAAATGATGGGATCGTCGGGCTGCGCAGGGTCGGTAACGATCATGGCCATGCGGCTGACCTGTACCGCCGCGAAGAACAAATCTTTGCGTTCCTGCGAAAGGACCGCTGCGTCGGCGCGGTCGACGATCGGTCTGGATTTTTTAGGCAAGCTAACCTCCGCTAAGCTCATTGCGTTTCGCTGTGACCATTACCAGCGAGAAGAGTGCCAAGGCCGGGCGCCGACAGCACGGGTGTCCGATGAGTTGCCGCACAATATCGATGGATCCGAATCGCGTTGCTGAGTGTCGAAAGCACACCGAGCACTGCACGCGGTTACCGCGTCTGGCAGTCTGCATAGTCAAATCCGAACCGCCAGGGAGAACCACCGTGGATTTGTTGTTTCTGGGCACGTCTGCCGGCGTGCCGACCCGCCAGCGCAATGTCAGCGCCACGGCACTGATCGCATCTGCCGGCAAAGGCTGGTACCTGATCGACTGCGGTGAAGGCACTCAGCACCAGGTGCTGCGCACGCCGCTGTCACTGAGTGAATTGCGAGCGATTTTCATCACTCATGTGCACGCCGATCACTGCCTGGGCTTGCCGGGTCTGCTGGCGAGCACCGGCATGTCCGGACGCTCGCGGCCGCTGGACATTATTCTGCCGGCGGCGCTGCATCCGTGGCTGAGAATGAGTCTTGAGGTGACGCAATCGCATCTGCCCTTCGAGATCAACCTGCACGCGGTGGAAACGCTCACCGAATGGCGCAACGTTAACGTCCAAGTGCAGACCGTCGAGTTGTCGCACCGTGTGCCGTGTCACGGTTATGTGTTTACCGAATCCGACCCGGAGCCGCGTCTCGACGTGCGGCGCCTCGACGCCGAGGGCATCGAACGCGGCCCGCTGTGGGGTCAGTTGGCCCATGGTCAGGACGTGGCGGTTGATGGGCGGATGCTGCACGCTCGCGACTATCTGCTGAGCGCGCGACCTGATCGGCGCATCATCGTTTGCGGCGATAACGATCGCCCGGCACTGCTGGCAGAAGTGGCGCAATCGGCGGACGTGCTGGTGCATGAGGCGACATTCGTGCAGGCAGCAATCGACCGCGCTCGTGCCAGTTACGGCCACAGCAGCGCCGCTGCGATCGCCGGTTTTGCCGAGGCCGCAGGGGTGCGCAATCTGGTGCTGACGCACTTCAGCGCACGCTATCAGGCCAACCCGGCGCTGAGTCCGTCGATCGAAGATGTGCGTAGCGAAGCGGCGGCGCTGTATAACGGCCGACTGATTCTGGCGCGGGATCTTCAGCGCTATCACCTCGACCGCTTGGGTCATTTGCAGCCCGTGGCAATCGAGCGCAAACCGCTGGAAGTCGCGCCATAGCATTGATACCGCGTCCGCCCGGTTTGCAGGCGGACGCCGGTGGGCAGGGTTACTTCTTGGCTTCCTTGTCCGGATCCGCCGAGCGCTCGAGAAACGCGTCAGTCAGTTGCGGCAAATGCTTGAGCAGCCATTCAGCCATGGCCACTTCCTGCGGCAGAATCTGTTCGCAGGCCTTCTGCGTCTGCGTGTCCCCCGCTGCTTTCGCCGCTGCGATCAGCACGGTGTAGCTGGCAACCTCCATGTTCTCGAAAACGTAGCCGGCCATGGCGCCCTTGATCACTTCGTCGCTCATCAAGGAGCCGCCAACCGCCTGACCGAACGCCATCAGTTTGCCGCCCAAGTCCTTGATCGTTGACGAATCACCGCCCAGACGTTGCAGGCATTCGTCGATGAGTTTCTGCTGGCCGAGGGTTTCTTCGATGTGCTGGTCGATGCGTGCCTTGAGCTGCGGGTAATGCTCCAGGCGCTTGGATTGCGCCTTGAGCATCTGCTCGGCCTGTTGCTCCATGGCATGGGCATCACGCAGCCAGTCGAGCAGGTTTTCCTGTGGAGTAGCCATTGTCGAATCCTCTTCTTGATGATTTCACAGTGATCAACCGGGGCGCGCCGCCTGATGTCCGGCGCGCCCCACGTGCCTTACAAGCCTGGTTTAGCCTGCGCGCCGGAGCCCAGATCCGCACCGGTAACCGGCTCGCTGTTGGGATCGGACATGGTGCGCATCTTCATGTTTTCCAGCAGCGCTTCGTCGGCGCTATCCAGTTGCACGGTGGCCAGGCCATCACCGCCGTCGACCGCCGGCGTTGGGCTTTCGACAAACTCCCAATCGTCGCCCTGATTCCACGGCCCGCGCATGCTTTCGGTGCCTTGCGACATGTTGAAGTAGACGTTGGTGAACTCAGGCATGCCGGGCAGCTTGCCTTGCGGGAAGTTTGGCTGAATCGAATGCAGGGCTTTTTCGAACGACAACTGGTGGGCGATCTCGCGGGTCATCAGAAAGCCCAGCGCCTCTTTCACGCCGGGGTCATCGGTCACGTTCATCAAGCGCTCGTAAACAATCTTCGCCCGCGCTTCTGCAGCGATGTTGGAGCGCATGTCGGCGGTGGGCTCGCCGATCGTATCGATGTATGCCGCCGTCCAGGGCACACCGGCCGAGTTGGTCAACGGCGAACCGGCACCATAGAGCAGGCTGGTGATGTGCGAGTCATTGCCATTGCCATTCAAAGAGCGATACAGCTCACCCTCCTGCTCGACACCTTCGGCCATCCGGCCTTTGGCACCCTTGTTGAGCATGACGATGATCGAGCCGATGATTTCCAGGTGGCTGAGTTCTTCAGTGGCGATGTCCATCAGCAGGTCTTTGCGTCCCGGATCGTCCTCGGCCAGCGCTTGAGTGAAATAGCGCGAAGCCGCCGCCAGTTCACCTTGTGCACCGCCAAACTGCTCGAGCAACAGATTGGCCAGTCCCGGATTGGGCTGGGCGACACGAACGGTGTATTGAAGTCGCTTGTTATGTAGAAACATGACAAATCTCCTCAGTCGGATAAGCGTGGCAAGTCGTGGGTTAAAAGCCTGCCTACCCTTTTGTGAAGCATTGTCTTCGCGGAAATTTCAAAAAATTTGAAGTGACAGGACAAATGGTTTGAATCGCGCCAACAAGCGAAACGGCGGTGTGCCGCTTGCGCTGCTCGCTTTGAATTGAGCGGAACTAATCACACAGCAACGGGTTCACGACGCGCTGTTTCAGGGCTTGTTAGTATCCCCCCAGGGGGGATAGCGTTGGCGCACGTTCAGATCTGCTTCGAGGTGCAAAAAATGAGTAGGCACACACACGAACACGGGCATGCTCATGTTCACCAAAGTCACGAAGCAATCATCAAACGCCTCAAGCGTGCGGACGGTCATTTGCGCGGCATCATCACGATGATCGAAGAAGGCCGCGAGTGCGTGGACATCGCCCAGCAACTGCACGCGGTTGAAAAAGCCATCTGCCAGGCCAAGCGCACGTTGATTCAGGATCACATCGACCATTGCCTGGAAGACACCGTCTCGGCACTGGGCAACGGCGAGCGCGCACCGCTGGAAGCGTTCAAACAAATCACCAAATACCTCTAGGTTCCGACATGCCCGATTTTGCTCAACTGCTGCAACAAGGCGGGGCCAACGCCTGGCTGTATTTCCCCAGTGCGGTTCTGCTCGGCGCTTTGCATGGCCTGGAACCGGGCCATTCGAAAACAATGATGGCGGCGTTCATCGTCGCCATTCGTGGCTCGGTCAAACAGGCCGTGCTGTTGGGCCTGGCCGCGACGTTGTCGCACACGGCGGTGGTCTGGCTGGTGGCGATTGGCGGAATGTACCTGGGCGCCGGGCTGGATGCGCAGACCTCCGAGCCGTACTTTCAGCTGGCGTCTGCGGCGTTGATCATTGCGATTGCGCTATGGATGTTGTGGCGGACCTGGCGGGGTGAGCGGATGTTCAACGTTGCTCATGGGCATGATCATCATGACGATCATGATCACAAGCATCACCATGGTCACACCGAATCGGAAGGTCTGGCGCTGGCAGTTGACGGTTATCAGGACGCCCATGAGCGCGCGCATGCCGAGGATATTCGCAAGCGCTTTAGCCATCGCGAAGTGACAACGGGGCAGATTGTTGTATTCGGTTTGACCGGCGGTTTGATCCCCTGCCCCGCCGCGATCACCGTTCTGCTGCTGTGTTTGCAAGTCAAAGAGGTCGCGCTGGGCGGCATGCTGGTGTTGTGTTTCAGCATCGGCTTGGCGATCACTCTGGTGACCGTGGGAGCTGCGGCGGCGATTGGCGCCAGACAGGCGTCCAATCGTTGGCCGTGGTTGGGCACATTGGCGCGGAGGGCGCCGTATGTGTCTGGCGTTCTGATTATCGCGGTTGGGCTTTACGTCGGTTTCCACGGCTGGCTGGGCCTGACCGCATGAATCAACGCAGCAAATGCACCACCAACCCGATCAGCGCACATCCCAGCAGCACCTCAATCACCCCGCGCTTGAAGCGAAACAGCGCAATGGCCGCGGCAATCGCAATCAACGCCGACGGCCAGTCCAGGCTGGCGCTGAAGCCCTGCGGCCAGAGCACGTGATAACCGAAGAAACACGCCAGATTGAGGATCACCCCAACCACCGCAGCGGTGATCGCGGTCAGCGGGGCGGTGAATTTGAGTTCATCGTGCGTCGACTCCACCAGCGGGCCGCCGGCGAGGATGAACAGGAATGAGGGTAGAAAGGTGAACCAAGTGACCAGCGCGGCGGCAACCGCTCCGGCAAGAAACACCTGATCGGCACCGAACACCTGCGTCACATAAGCCCCGACAAAACCGACAGACGCCACCACCATGATCAGCGGCCCGGGCGTGGTTTCGCCCAGCGCCAGGCCGTCGATCATCTGCGTCGGGGTCAGCCAGCCGTAGTGGCCGACCGCACCTTGATAGACATAGGGCAACACCGCATAAGCTCCGCCAAAGGTAAGCAGCGCAGCTTTGGTGAAGAACCAGCTCATTTGCGTCAACGTGCCCTGCCAGCCGAACAGCGCGGTCAATACGCCCATCGGCAATGCCCAGAGCGCGGCGCCAATCACGGCGAGCATGGCCAGTTTCGTCCAGCTGAAACGGGCATGCGCCGGAGTTGGCGTGTCGTCGTCGATCAACGCCGCACCGAAAGACTTCTTCGCCGCGCTATGCCCGCCGGCCCTGAATTTCTCCGGCGCCAAGCGTCCGCCAAAATAGCCAATCACCGCCGCGCCCAGCACGATCAGCGGGAACGGCACATTGAACGCAAAAATCGCGGTAAACGACACTGCCGCAATCGCCCACAGCCAATTGTTCTTCAGCGCCCGCGAACCAATGCGATGCGCCGCCTGCACCACGATGGCCGTCACCGCAGGCTTGATCCCGTAAAACAGCCCGGCCACCACCGGCACTTCACCGAAGGCGATGTACAGCCACGACAGGAAAATCAGGATGAACAGCGAAGGCAACACGAACAAAGCCCCGGCCACAATGCCGCCCCAGCTTCGATGCATCAACCAGCCGATGTAGGTCGCCAACTGCTGCGCCTCCGGCCCCGGCAGCAACATGCAGTAGTTCAAGGCATGCAGAAAACGCCGCTCGGAAATCCAGCGTCGCCGCTCGACCAACTCCTGGTGCATGATCGAAATCTGCCCGGCCGGCCCGCCGAAACTGATAAAGCCCAGCTTCAACCAGAACCAGAAAGCCTCGCGCAGACTCACGGCCTGCGGCTTCACATCGTCATCCCCCGCCAACGGCTGAACTTCACTCATCGAGCTGTTCCTTTTATGCAGTCGGCAGGTTGTACCCGAAAAGCGTAACGAACAAAACGCCAGAAACGAAAAAGCCCCCGTAATCAGCAATGATTACGGGGGCTTCGTCTTGTTCAATAATGGCGGAGAGATAGGGATTCGTGGCCCTTACAATTGCAAAGGGCGAAGGGAGGTTCCGACCTCGTTTTCATCCCTTGGACGCAACCTTCTCTCTCACCTTCGGCGGCCGATTTTCAAAGCGAGTCTGATACAGTCATCCCAGTAATTCACTGACAGGGAGTCAATGATGGCAAAACCAGCGGCACGCATCACCGATCCAACCAGTTGTCCAATCCCGGGGCACGGACCGAAAGCTATCGCGTCCGGATCTCCTGATGTGTATTTCGACGGTCTCGCAGCCGCTCGCAAAGATGACAAGTGTACCTGCGGAAGTGCGTTAGCCTCCGCAGTATCCTCCACAGTGTTTATTAATGGCCAGAATGCTGCGCTAGTCGGCACTGTCGGTAGCCACGGAGACGTCGTAATCGGTGGCTCGGGTACGGTCATCATTGGAAGCTCCCATACCCCTGCCCCCTTCATTCCGCCTAAACCCATGGTCATTCATGGGAATTGGATCGGTTTTAAGATACCCGCGGAAGAAAGCTACGAAGGGCTCACCTGTACGGCACACTTTGACGATGGCTCTTCCATGCACGGCGTATTTGATGCAAACAATTCGGTCAAATTCTCCAACCCCACCGGAAAAACGTGCCACACCTTGGCATTCGCCCATCATGAGAATACCTGTACGACCGCAGGTATTGACGGACTGCTGAATGACTTCTTGGGATAAGGATATTCTTGTGACGGAACCAAACCTGGTAACTGGAAGCTATATTGTCAAAAGTGAACATACGCTCGAGCGCTCCCCCCTTGAGATGGCAGTCGCTGGCATGGAAGGGGCAGCCAGTCGTTTCGCAACTGATGCGATTAAGGATGAACGCGTCCGCGCAAACTACGAGCGCAATATTCGACGAATGTCCCAACAAATATTCGCCGACGTGAAAGCCGGCAATATCAGCGTTGAAGATGCGACCAAGTTCAGCAACGAGATGCGCAACAAAATCATGTTCGAACATCGCAAGATGACCTCCGCACAGGGTCTGGCCATCGCGGAAAAGAAGAAAAAAAATGGTCGCACATACAACGAAATCCTAAATGAGAAATCCCAGGCTCAATTCAAAAAAAACTACGACCAGCTTTCCAAGGCTCAACAGAAAGAGGTCTTGTACAGAGCTTTGGAACGATCGGGCAGCGCTAATGCAAAGTTCACTGCTGGAACTAAAATCATGTCTGTCATGGGCAAGGTTGGAATTGTCCTGACAGCGGTATTAGCCACTTATCAGATACTGAATGCAGACGACAAGGCCAAGGAGACGGCTCGTCAAGCCACGATTCTGGGCGGAGGTGCGGCGGGTGGATTTCTGGCAGGTTTGGGGATCTCCGCTATTTGTGGGCCGGGAGCCCCGGCCTGCGCCATAGCAGTTGTTCTCATTGGAAGCATCGCCGGTGGCATTGCCGGCGGAGTTGCCGCCGATACGTTCGACGCAGAGTTAGAGGAGCTGGCCCATTGGGACATATTCTGACTGATGCGGATCGAGCACGCATCCAGATCGCGCTGGCAGAAGCCTTTGTAGACAGCGCCGTTGACTATGGGTCCATTGCAGAGCGAATCCGAGGTTTTGATCCCGAGGTTGTTGAGCACATCCTGTACTCTGAGGTTGCCCCTGTGTGTTTCAGTAATCTTGAAACGCCCGTCCCGCCTGTTTGGAGTGGTTTCCAGGATGAGTGGTTATTAAACGAAATAGCCGAAGAACTCCAAGCACGGGAAACCAGTTGGCTACGACGCCGTTTACACGTGTTAAAGGTTGCATGGCTACGCTACAGCTATGGTTACATCTGGGAGGAACTTGCGAAATTTTCAAAATCTCAATAGCTCAATGCCACATAGTTCGCCTGGCGGATGACGGTGATGACACAGTGGAGAAAGCAATTGCTCTCTGTCCGAACCGTCACCGACGCACGCGTTTCGTTTGACTGACCGATGAGGCGAACCAGGCGCTTTGATAACAACGCAAAGAACACTCAATCGGCACACGCCCTAAATTTAACACCAAAACGAAAAAGCCCCCGTAATCAGCAATGATTACGGGGGCTTCGTCTTGTTCAATAATGGCGGAGAGATAGGGATTCGAACCCTAGGTACCGGTGAAGGTACAACGGATTTCGAATCCGTCCCATTCGGCCACTCTGGCATCTCTCCAACGGCGCGCATCATAACAACACTTTCGTTGGTTGCGAACCCCCCAAACGAAATTTTTTCCGTGCTATCAGATGCTTGCGTCGATTAAAGCGGTACGCCCAGACGAGCGGCGACTTCTTCGTAGGCTTCGATGACGTCACCGAGGCCCTGGCGGAAGCGGTCCTTGTCCATCTTCTTCTTGGTGTCCTTGTCCCACAGACGGCAGCCGTCCGGGCTGAACTCGTCGCCGAGGACGATGGAGCCGTCGCTGAACACGCCGAATTCAAGCTTGAAATCGACCAGCAGCAGGCCGGCGTCGTCGAACAGTTTGCTCAGGACTTCGTTGACCTTGAGCGACAGTTCTTTCATGCGCGCCAGTTGCTCGGCGGTGCCCCAACCGAATGCCACGACGTGGGATTCGTTGATGAACGGGTCGCCCTTGGCGTCGTCCTTCAAGAACAATTCGAAGGTGTACGGGTTGAGCTTCATGCCCTCTTCGACGCCGAGACGCTTGACCAGGCTGCCGGCGGCGTAGTTACGCACGACGCATTCCACCGGGATCATGTCGAGCTTCTTCACCAGGCATTCGTTGTCGCCCAGCAGTTTGTCGAACTGGGTCGGCACGCCGGCCGCTTCGAGCTTCTGCATGATGAAGGCGTTGAACTTGTTGTTCACCATACCTTTGCGATCGAGCTGTTCGATGCGCTTGCCGTCGAACGCCGAGGTGTCGTTGCGAAACAGCAGGATCAAGCGGTCAGCGTCGTCGGTCTTGTAAACCGATTTGGCTTTGCCGCGGTAGAGTTCTTCACGTTTTTCCATGATGGGCTCCGCTTGCTAAGTAGGTGGGCTAGGCGATGTGGCGCCAGTCGAGCCCTGAATCTTGATCGGCCAGTTGCAGCCAGTCCGGGTCGCACCCGAGGGTGTCGACAAAACATTGCCGGGCCAGCTGCGGCAGGTTGTTCTTGCTGCTCAGATGGGCCAGAACCAGGTGTTGCAAACCCTGCCAGCCCAACTCGGCCACCAGGAATGCCGCCTGATGGTTGTTCAGATGTCCGCGTTCGCCGCCCACCCGCTGCTTGAGAAAGTACGGGTAATGACCACGGGCCAACATGTCGCGGCAATGGTTGGACTCGATCATCAACGCATCGAGATCCCGATAGCCATCCAGCACCCGCTCGCAGAACGACCCCAGGTCGGTCAGCAGGCCGAAGCGCCGCTGTTCCTGATCGCTGAAGACATACTGGGTCGGCTCCTGCGCGTCATGGGCCACGGCAATGACCCCGACGTTCAGTGCGCCGATCTGCAGTTGCTCGCCGCCGGCCAGAAAGCCCGCCGGTTCAAGCGGTTTGCGCATCCCCCGCAACGTGCCGCGACTGAGGTAGACCGGCAGATTGTAGCGCCGAGACAGCAAACCCACGCCATGCACGTGGTCGGCATGTTCGTGGGTCACAAGTATCGCGCTCAGTTGCGCTGGGTGCACACCCAGGCGCAACAGGCGTCTTTCGGTTTCCCGCAGGGAAAAACCACAATCCACCAGCACATACGTATCAGCACTGGCGATCAGCGTGCCGTTCCCTTGGCTACCGCTGCCGAGAACGGCAAAACGCATATCGGATCAGCCCAGGTTGTCCTGAATCACGCTCAGCACTTTACGCGCGACATCGGCCGGCGCGACGGTGTTGATGTTCTTTTCGACGGTGACCTGGATGTTCTCGCCCACCTTGCTCAGGCGAACCTGATAGCGCTCGGCACGGGCTTCGACTTCTTCCTTGCTCGGCGCGCTGCCGAACAGACTGCTGAGGAAGCCAGGCTTGTCGTCTTTCTTCTCGGCTTTTTCGGCCAGGTTGATGTAGTACAGGCCCAGGCTGCGGTTGATGTCTTCAACGCGCCATTCGCCCTGTTCCAGCGCACGGCCGACGCTCGACCAAGCGCGGTCCAGATCGGTACCGACGTTCAACACCGGGTTGCCGCTACCGTCTTCGCTGAGGCTGACGCGGCTCGGCGCATCGAAATCACGCGAGGCCAGCATCGACACCGAACCGCCTTTCTCGGAAGTACGGCTCATGCTCGCGAGCATGTCGTCGACCAACGCAGCGTCCAGGCCAGTGTTGACCGAACGGTTGGTGAAGGCCACGTCGGCCGTGCTGCCGGCAGGACGCTCGGCGCTGACCACGTAGATTTCACTGGTGTTGCGCTGCACGCCCGGCTCGATGCGCACGCGCACGCGGGTTTCGCTGTCGCTGGCGATACCGGCCGCACTCAGGCGCTTGGCCATCGACGCGGACAGCTCGTCGGAGTGCTGCCAGGTGGTGGTGAATTCACCGGTCTGCGGACGCTGTTCATCCAGACGGAAACCGTTGTCCTGGAAGAACTGCAGCGCCACTGGCCAGACTTCGGCCGGCGGGTGCTGGGCCACGACCCAACGCGAATCACCGCTCTTCTGCAGCGAGTAATCAGTGGCATCTGCAACCGCCGACAACGGCTGAGGACGCGGGACAATGTATTCGCCCGTCGCGGTGTCATCGGCCACGTTGCGCGGGATCGGCAACAGCGGATCGAGACGTTTGGCAGTGCTCACATCCGGTGGCAATTGCATCGGTGCAGTCTGTTGCGCTTGCAGGTAATCGCTTCCACGGTCGCGGAAATAACCTTCCGGCCCCCAGACCCATCCGCAGCCACTGGTGCTGGAGATAATCAAGGCAAGTGCGGAAAGTCCGGCCATTCGCTTCATGCGTTGTACTTCCTCAATTAAACCAGGACGCTGCACTGGCGCAGGGCCGTGCGCAGCGTTTCATGACAAGGGGTGCTCAGCCAGGTCAGTGGCAGGCGGATGCCTTCGTGCATCAGGCCCATTTCGACCAAAGCCCACTTCACCGGAATCGGGTTGGCTTCGATGAACAGGTCCTTGTGCAGCGGCATCAGTTTTTCGTTGATTGCCCGTGCGGTATCGGCGTCGCCCTTCAGCGCGGCCTCGCACAGGTCAGCCATTTCGCGCGGAGCGACGTTGGCGGTGACCGAAATGTTGCCTTTGCCGCCCAGCAGGATCAGCTCGACAGCGGTCGGATCGTCGCCGGACAGCACGATGAAATCCTTGCTCACGCCATCGATGATCGCTTTGGCGCGCTTCAGGTCGCCGGTGGCTTCCTTGATGCCGATGATGTTCGGCACGGTGGACAGGCGAATCACCGTCTCGGCCTGCATGTCGCAGGAGGTGCGGCCGGGAACGTTGTAGAGAATCTGCGGAATGTCGACGGCTTCAGCGATGTGTTTGAAGTGCTGGTACAGGCCTTCCTGGGTCGGCTTGTTGTAATAAGGAACCACCAGCAGGCAGGCATCGGCGCCGGCGGCCTTGGCGTTGCGGGTCAGCTCGACGGCTTCGCGGGTCGAATTGGCGCCGGTGCCGGCGATGACCGGAATGCGCCCGGCAACCTGTTTGACCACGGCTTTGATGACGGCGATGTGCTCTTCTACATCAAGGGTGGCCGACTCGCCGGTTGTACCGACGGCGACAATGGCATGGGTGCCGTTCTTGAGGTGGAAGTCCACGAGTTTGCTGAGGCTGTCCCAGTCAAGACGCCCTTGTGCATCCATGGGAGTGACCAGTGCCACCATACTGCCCGCAATCATGAAACCGCTCCTGCCGGAAAAAGAGAGCGGTAATGGTACTGGCGCCAAGATGCTTGCACAAGCGAAGTACTGCGCCGCCGCCATTCCCCTTGGCGCCGCTTTTCGCTACCCTTCAGACTTTGATCGGTACAGATCAGCTTGTACGCCGGGTTTCAGCCTCCCTTTTCGGCCTCCCAGGGCCCGTTCCTGCGCCGCATCGACGCGCTCCCGCACAGTGGAGCGAGCCGCGAGCGCCGGCCGGGTCTCTTTATACGGACCGCCAGAACAGGCACTCCCGGCCACCAACGCCCGTCAACCTACCGACCGCTCATCGCTTTAGGAATGCTGCATGTCCACCCCCACAGTTCGCGAACAATTCCTTGTCATCAGTGCCCTCGGCGCCAACCCCATGGAGCTGACCAACGTCCTGTGCCGCGCCAGCCATGAAAACCGCTGCGCCGTCGTCACCTCTCGCCTGACCCGCCACGGCGAGTGCAGCGCCCTGGTGCTGGAAGTTTCCGGCAGCTGGGACGCCCTCGCGCGCCTCGAAGGCAGCCTGCCATTGCTGGCCAAGCGTCATGCGTTCACTGTCAACGTGGTACGCAGCGCGGCTCTGGAAAATCGCCCACAGGCGCTGCCTTACGTGGCTTACGTCAGCTCGGCGTATCGCCCGGACATCATCAATGAGCTGTGCCAGTTCTTCATGGACCACAACGTCGAACTGGAAAACCTCACCTGCGATACCTATCAGGCGCCACAGACCGGCGGCACCATGCTCAACGCCACGTTCACCGTAACCCTGCCGGCCGGTACCCAGATCAGTTGGCTGCGCGATCAGTTCCTCGACTTCGCCGACGCGATGAACCTGGATGCGCTGATCGAGCCTTGGCGCCCACAAAACCCAATGTAAGGAAGCTTTCATGGCCGTTGTCATCGACCAACCGGTTGCGGATTTCACCGCGCCTGCGACCAGCGGGCAGACCGTCAGCCTGTCCGAACTCAAGGGCAAGCAAGTGGTGATCTATTTCTACCCGAAGGACAGCACCCCGGGCTGCACCACTCAGGGTCAGGGCTTCCGTGATCAATATGCGGCTTTCAAGGCTGCCAACACCGAAGTCTTTGGCATTTCCCGTGACAGTTTGAAATCGCACGAAAACTTCAAAGGCAAACAGGAATTCCCCTTCGAACTGATCAGTGACAAGGACGAAGCGGTTTGCCAGTTGTTCGACGTGATCAAGCTGAAAAAGCTGTATGGCAAGGAATACCTGGGCGTTGATCGCAGCACTTTCCTGATTGATAAGGACGGTGTGCTGCGTCAGGAATGGCGTGGCGTGAAAGTGCCAGGGCATGTTGATGCCGTGCTGGCGGCGGCTGAGACCCTGAACAAAGCCTAAGATCAAAAGACCGCAGCCTTCGGCAGCCCCTACATGGGGAAAGCATTCCAAATGTAGGAGCTGCCGAAGGCTCGGGCCGCGATCGGACGATCTTTGCTTTTAAAGCAACGGCGCCACCACCGGCTCCTTGCGCGGCCACGCATCCAGCACAGCCTTGAACAGCGTCGCCAGCGGGATCGCAAAAAACACGCCCCAGAATCCCCACAACCCGCCAAACAACAGCACCGCGCAGATAATTGCCACCGGATGCAGATTCACTGCTTCCGAAAACAGCAACGGCACCAGTACGTTGCCATCCAGCGTCTGAATGATCCCGTAGACCGCCATCAGGTAGATGAACTGGTCGCTCCAGCCCCACTGGAACAGTGCAATCAGCAGCACCGGCACGGTCACCACCACCGCACCGACATACGGCACCACCACCGACAAGCCGACCAGCAACGCTAGCAGCGCCGCATAGTTCAGGCCCAGCGCGATGAAGGCGATGTAGGTCACGCCGCCGCAAATCACGATCTCGATGCCTTTGCCACGAATGTAATTGGCGATCTGCCGGTTCATTTCCTGGGCGACGCGGGTGATCAGCGCGCGCTCGCGAGGCAGATAGCCGCGCACCCACTCGCCGATCATCGCCCGATCCTTGAGGAAGAAGAACACCAGAATCGGCACCAGCACCAGGTAGATCATGATGTTCACCAGCAGCGGCAAACTCGACAGCGAAAAGGTCAGTGCCCACTGGCCAAACTTGCCAATCTCGCCCCGCGCCGCTTCGATCGCCTGCAAGACTTGCTCGTCAGACACCAGATGCGGATAGCGCTCGGGCAATAGAAGCAGCAGCGATTGCCACTTGGCGAGCATGCCCGGCAGTTCGTTGAACAGCGTGATCAACTGATGCCAGAGCAATGGCAGCACCACGACGATAAACAGCATCAGCGCGCCCATGAACAGCGCAAAGACAAGGCCCACCGCCACGCCACCGGGTACACGCAGCCGCTCAAGCGTCACCACCAGGCCTTGCATCAGATACGCCAGCACCATTCCCGCCAGCACCGGCGCAAGCATGCCGCCAAGAGTCAGCACGGCGGTGAAGGCGAGAAACAGCAGCACCGCCAGCACCACGGCTTCTTCATCGGAGAAGTAGCGCTGAATCCAGTCGCGTAACACTTTGAACATCAATATTCCCTTCGATCGTTAACGCGCTCGCGTCAGGCTTTTTTCAACCAGTAACGGTAGACGCCAGCCTCGTCTTCTTCGCGCAACAGCGCATGACCGGCCAGTTTGGCAAAGGTACGGAAATCCCGTTGTGAGCCCGCATCGGTGGCGATGACCTTGAGTACGGCGCCGCTTTGCATTTTATTGAGCTCCATTTTTGCCTTGAGCAACGGCAACGGACAGTTCAGGCCACTGGCGTCCAGTTCCACGTCGTGGGCTACAGCGTCGGTCATTGCGGCACTCCGGTTCAGGTTGTCGAGCTGCCTAGAATATCTGGTCGCGGCTTCGGTGTCCGGCTACAGTAAGGTCTTTGTCCTCCAAGGCTTTGTGCATGACTTTTCTGCGCCCTACCCTGCTGACGCTCGCTTGCCTGCTCGCCTCACCAGGCTTTGCCGACGATCTGCCGTCACTCGGCGACGCCAGTTCTGCCATCGTCTCGCCGCAACAGGAATACCAGCTCGGCCGTGCCTGGCTGGCCATGCTGCGCAGTCAGGTGTCCCAGCTCAACGATCCGCAGCTCAAGGATTACGTCGAATCCAGCGTCTACAAGTTGGTGGAGACCAGCCAGGTCTCCGACCGACGCCTGGAATTCATCCTGATCAACAGCCCGCAACTCAACGCCTTCGCTGCACCGGGCGGCGTGGTCGGGGTCAACGGCGGTCTGTTCCTCAACGCCCAGACCGAAGGTGAATACGCCTCGGTGCTCGCTCACGAACTGGCGCACTTGTCGCAACGTCACTTTGCTCGCGGCGTCGAAGCGTCACAAAGAATGCAGGTGCCGATGATGGCCGCTTTGCTCGCCGGCATCGTCATCGCCGCGGCTGGTGGCGGTGATGCCGGCATCGCTACCATTGCCGGCACTCAGGCTGCGGCATTGCAGGAACAACGACGCTTCTCGCGGCAGAACGAACAGGAAGCGGACCGTATCGGCATTCTCAATCTGGAAAAGGCCGGCTACGACCCGCGTTCGATGCCGACCATGTTCGAACGACTGATGCGCCAGTATCGCTTCGACGCCAAGCCGCCGGAATTCCTCCTGACTCACCCGGTCACCGAATCGCGTATCGCTGACACTCGCAACCGCGCCGAGCAGGCGAAACCGGGCGGCATTGAAGACAGCATGCGTTATCAGTTGATTCGTGCGCGCGTGCAGTTGATCTATGAGGAAACCCCGGGACTGGGCGCCAAGCGTTTCCGCGCCCTGCTCGATGAGAATCCGAAAAACGATGTGGCGCGTTACGGCTTGGCCATCGCGCAAATCAAGGGCGGCCAGCTCAACGAAGCTCGCGAGAACCTCAAGCAGCTATTGGCCAAGTCGCCGAACGAAATCATTTACAACCTCGCTCAGGTCGATCTGGACATCACCAACAATCGCCTGCCGGATGCGCAATCGCGGGTCGATCGCATGCTCACTCAATACCCCGGCAATTACCCGCTGAATCAGGTGCGCGTCGATCTGCTGCTGAAACAGAATCGCGCCGCCGATGCCGAGAAGGCGCTAGACAGTTTGCTCAAGACCCGCCCGGATGATCCGGACGTCTGGTATCAGGTTGCCGAAACTCGCGGCCTGTCGGGCAACATCATTGGCCTGCATCAGGCGCGCGCTGAGTACTTTGCGCTGGTCGGCGATTACCGCCAGGCCATTCAGCAACTGGACTTCGCCAAGCGCAAGGCCGGCAACAACTTCCCGCTGTCCTCGCGCATCGACGCCCGTCAGCGCGAGCTGATGGAGCAGGAGCGCATGGTCAAGGACATGATGGGCTGAGTTTCCCCGCAAGGTAGAAGCTGCAGACACAAAAAAACCGCCTCTTTCGAGGCGGTTTCTTTTTACCTTGTAGCTGGTTTATTCAGCCAGTTTGAAGGTGATGAAGCTGGCACGGCCCTGACGCAGCACGCGCATCGACACCGAACGGTTCTTCGGCAACGCCTTGGCGATGTCGGTGAACTCCTTGGCCGAGCCGATGGCCTGGTTGTTCAGGTGGGTGATCACGTCACCCGGTTGGAGACCGATCAGGGCCGCAGGACCGTCCTGCACTTCCTTGATCACCACACCGCCTTTGAGGTCGTAGGTTTTCTTCTGCTCGGCGGTCAATTCGCCGACTGCAACGCCGAGACGATTGCTGCTGCTTTCAGCGCCGGATTTCGGCAACGCGTCCAGCTCTTTGTCTTCGTCCGGGATTGCGCCGACGGTCAACTCGACGTTTTTGCGCTTGCCTTCACGAATCACTTCCAGATTGGCTTTGGCGCCAGCCTTCAACGCACCGACCAGATGCGGCAGGTCTGCGGACATGACGATCGGCTGACCGTTCATGCTCAGGATCACGTCGCCAACCTGCAGGCCGCCCTTGGCCGCGGGGCCGTCATCCTGAATCTGTGCAACGAGGGCGCCGGCCGGCTTGTCCAGACCGAACGACTCGGCCAGATCCTTGTTCACTTCCTGAATGACCACGCCCAGCCAGCCGCGGCTGACTTTGCCACCGCTTTTGAGCTGATTGGAAACGTCCATCGCCACGTCGATCGGGATGGCGAACGACACGCCCATGAAACCACCGGAGCGGGTGTAGATCTGCGAGTTGATGCCGACCACTTCACCGTTCAGGTTGAATAGCGGACCACCGGAGTTGCCCGGGTTGATCGGCACGTCGGTCTGAATGAACGGTACATAGTTTTCGTTCGGCAGGCTGCGGCCCACGGCGCTGACGATGCCTTGGGTCACAGTGTGGTCGAAGCCAAATGGCGAACCGATCGCGACGACCCACTGGCCGGCCTTCAGGTCCTGGGATTTGCCGAGCTTGAGCACCGGCAGATCCTTGCCTTCGATTTTCAGCAAGGCCACGTCCGAACGTGGATCGGTGCCGACCAGCTTGGCTTTCATCTCACTGCGGTCAGCCAGACGGACGAGGATTTCGTCGGCATCGGCGATCACGTGGTTGTTGGTAAGGATGTAGCCATCCGGCGAAATGATGAATCCTGAACCCAGCGATTGCGCTTCACGCTGGCGGCCGTCGCCACGCGGCGAGCGCTGCTGAGGCGGCATGCCGCGCTCGAAGAATTCGCGCAGCATCGGTGGCAGGCCTTCCAGATCCGGCATCTGCTGATTCACGCGACGGTCCGGCAGTTTCTGCGTGGTACTGATGTTCACCACCGCGGGCGACGCTTGTTCGACCAACTGGGTGAAATCAGGCAGATCGGCCGCTTGCGCAGCAGGCACCGCCTGACCGAGCAACAGCACGGTGGCGAAGATGGAAAGGTAAGACTTTAAACTTGGTATCGACATACAGCTCCCGTTACGACGAGCAGGGTTAAGCGATATGGAGCAAAGGAACACCGGAAACCACAGACCGGCATTTTTGTTCCGGGAACAACAAACAAGGCCAGAGCCGTGAGGCTCTGACCTATAAAAAATTTTCAGGGGTTTTGCAAATGAAAATGCTCAGCAAACATTTCGACGTCTCGACGACGAAGTGGAAATGACTGAAATCAGCTCACTGCTTGCTGGTCGCAGCGCCATCGTTGTTACGCATCGATAGAGCGATTCGTTCGGCGGTGCCAATCGGGATTTCGCCGACAACCGTGACCATCATTTCGCCTTGCGGCGTGGTCAGGCGACGGGATACCGCGACGGTGGGGCCCAACTGAGTGCGGGTGTCAGTGACGGTTGCGCCATTCAACGGTTCAAGGAACACCGAGAAACGCGCCAGACCATCGTCATACATCAGGCTGCTGACTTGGGTCTTGGTTTGCGCATCTTTGTGCGAACTGCTGCTGGTCAGCTCAAAGCCTGGCGGCAGCCAGTCCGAACGCCAGTTTTGCACGGTCTTGGCTGCAGAAGCCTTGTCGCTTGCGATGTTGATCGGCTTGCAATCGGCGTCTGCCAACAAGTCCTTGTCCGACGGGATCTCATCAGTGTCGAGGCTGGTGAACTGGAAACGCTCAAGCAACTGCCCTTTGTCGTTCAACAGCAACGACTTGAGCGGCAGCCCCGTCTTCTTGTCCAGATGCAGCTCGAAACCGTAGCGGTGCTGATCACGAGGCGTGAGTGACACGATCACGGCATCGCGACCGGCCACACGCGACTTGCCAATGACGGCAAGGTCATACCAATTCTTCAGCTTTTTGGGATCCAGCGCACGGGCGGCAGCGTTGGGTGAATCACCCAATCCCGCAATCAGGGTGCCGCTGACGCATTGAGTACGCCCATCAATGCGCACGACTTCCTGAGCCGAGCCGTCGAGCTGCAATAACCGCTCGCGGACTTGACCATTCTGGACGCGATGCCAGATGTTGTGCGTGGAAAAACTGCCGTTGCGCTCGTAAACGAAAGTACCGTGAAAGCTTTGCTGCTGCTCGGCCTGGCCCAGACGGGTCAACCAGTCCTGGGCCTCGTCAGCGTGGGCTGGAACAATGAACCAGCCACTGAGCAGAAGCGAAAGTAGAGGGATGGCGCGCATGATCCTCCTTAACGGTTTTCCAGGCTTGCGGCACGTGCGTATGGCAGCGCGCTTTCAGTTCCCTTGAGTGCAGCCTGCTGAGCGTGCTGGCGCAGGTAGCCTGGCAGACGCTGATCATGCCAGCCTGGCTGACCTTGCAGAACGCCATTGGCCATCGGGCCAGTCGCTTCCGAACTTTCGCTGTAGCCAGCCAGAACTGCCGGACCCTTGACCTGTGGAGTGGCCAGAGTAGGCTGATTCGACTGCTGGGCCAGCTCAACACCAGCGATTTCGTCCTGGTTGTACAGGCGAACACCGGCCAGAACGGCCACGGTTACCGAAGCGGCAACAGCGAGGCGACCCAGGTTACGCCATGGGCTGCGGGATACTTTGGCCGGAGCCGTTTCGTCTTCCAGCGCAGCAGATACTGCCGCAGCGATATCCAGACGCGGAAGCAGCAGATCCTTGTGCATGGCTGCCCGAGCGATCTGGTAACGAGCCCAGGTCTCACGGGTATCAACATCATCCAGTGCGCTGAGCACTCGACGCAATTCCAGTTCGTCCGCTTCGTTATCCATCACTGCGGACAGCGATTCCTGCAGGGCTTCACGACTCATGGCGTTCCTCTCTTGGCTGTCGCCGCTGTCTCAGTTTTCCTGCAACAACGGTTGCAGGGCTTTGTCGATGGCCTCCCGAGCGCGGAAAATCCGGGAGCGCACGGTACCCACCGGACACTGCATGACGCTCGCAATGTCCTCGTAACTCAGACCATCGAATTCACGTAAAGTTAAAGCCGTACGCAAATCCTCTGGCAGTTGCTGAATGGTTCGATGGACAGTGCCTTCGATCTCATCCCGCAGCAATGCGCGTTCCGGTGATTCGAGATCCTTGAGGCCGTGATCGCCATCGTAGAACTCCGCATCCTCTGAACTTACATCGCTATCCGGCGGCCTACGGCCGCGGGAAACCAGGTAGTTCTTTGCCGTGTTAATGGCAATACGATACAGCCACGTATAAAACGCACTGTCACCGCGGAAATTTCCAAGTGCCCGATACGCCTTGATAAAGGCTTCCTGAGCAACGTCCTGGGCTTCATGGGTGTCGTGCACAAAACGCACGATCAACCCGAGAATTTTGTGCTGATATTTCAGCACCAGCAGATCGAAAGCTCGCTTGTCGCCACGCTGAACGCGTTCGACCAGCTGCTGATCCTCTTCCTGGGTTAGCATGAACACTCCTCGATAAGCCCGGAGGAGACTTGCATTACTAAACGACCAGACTTGCAAACATAGACTCGGGCTTTTCGCAAAAGTTCTCCCCCTCCAAGCAAGTTTCCTGCGAGCTCTGATTTGGCACGCACGAAAAACGCAGCGCGGGATAAACCGGCTGCGCGAATAATCTTGTTATCGGTTTCGCCGGCAGGAATCCAAACGCAGATTCCGCACTGAAGCCGACACTGTCCGTGGTTTCTGGCACCGTCTATTGATCTTGGCCCTTTGGCAAAAGTTCCAATTATTTATAGCCGTACCCACCTGAGATTGCGCAACCGTGGGCGGAAAAGTCTGTTTCAGCGCCGATACAGGTGTCTTTTCCCACACCTGTGAAAAAAATCTTCCGACGAAGCACAGCCCTTTTCACCGCGCAGTAGTCTCACAATGCCATCTGGGCCCGGCTATTGTGCCGCCCAACCCCTCTATATACTAGTGGGCTGTGTGGCTGTCTTGACTCGCCGATCCAGCTGTCTTGCGCCAACCCCGACCCGGGTCGCTTTGAGCGGAATCCTGAAATGAGCCAACAGTTCCAACACGATGTTCTGGTAATTGGCAGCGGTGCTGCCGGTTTGAGTCTCGCGTTGACCTTGCCCGGTCATCTGCGCATTGCCGTATTGAGCAAAGGCGATCTCGCCAACGGTTCGACCTTCTGGGCCCAGGGTGGCGTGGCCGCAGTGCTCGACGATACCGACACTGTCGAATCCCATGTCGACGACACCCTCAATGCGGGCGGCGGCTTGTGCCATGAAGACGCCGTACGCTTTACCGTCGAGCACAGCCGCGAAGCCATCCAATGGCTGATCGACCAGGGCGTGCCGTTCACCCGCGACGAACAGTCCGGCACTGAAGACGGTGGTTTCGAATTTCACCTGACCCGCGAAGGCGGCCACAGCCATCGGCGGATCATCCATGCTGCCGACGCCACCGGCGCTGCGATCTTCAAGACCTTGCTGGCCCAGGCCAAAGAGCGCGCGAACATCGAACTGCTGGAACAGCGCGTTGCCATCGATCTGATCACCGAACGCCGCTTGGGCATGGAAGGCGATCGTTGTCTCGGCGCCTACGTACTGAATCGTGCCACCGGGGAAGTCGATACCTACGGCGCACGTTTCGTGATTCTGGCGTCGGGCGGCGCGGCCAAGGTCTATCTTTATACGAGCAACCCTGACGGCGCCTGCGGTGACGGCATCGCCATGGCCTGGCGCTCCGGCTGCCGGGTGGCGAACCTGGAATTTAATCAGTTCCATCCGACCTGCCTGTATCACCCGCAAGCCAAAAGCTTCCTGATCACCGAAGCCCTGCGTGGCGAAGGCGCGCATCTGAAGCTGCCCAATGGCGAGCGCTTCATGTATCGCTTCGATAAACGCGCCGAGCTGGCGCCTCGTGACATTGTCGCGCGGGCCATTGACCATGAAATGAAGCGTCTGGGTGTCGACTGCGTGTATCTCGACATCAGTCACAAGCCCGAAGCGTTCGTGAAAAGCCACTTCCCGACTGTTTATGAGCGCTGCCTGGGCTTCGGCATCGACATCACCAGACAACCGATCCCGGTGGTTCCCGCCGCGCACTACACCTGTGGCGGCGTGATGGTCGATCAGCATGGGCGCACCGACGTGCCCGGCCTCTACGCCATCGGCGAAACCAGTTTTACCGGCCTGCACGGCGCCAACCGCATGGCCAGCAACTCGCTATTGGAATGCTTCGTTTACGCCCGTTCGGCGGCGGCGGACATTCTCGCGCAGCTGGATGATATCGCGGCGCCGAGCGCCCTGCCCGTCTGGGACGCCAGCCAGGTCACCGACTCGGATGAAGATGTGATCATCGCGCACAACTGGGATGAGCTGCGCCGATTCATGTGGGACTACGTCGGCATCGTGCGCACCAACAAGCGTCTGCAACGGGCGCAGCACCGGGTGCGTCTGTTGCTGGATGAGATCGATGAGTTTTACAGCAACTATAAAGTCAGCCGTGACCTGATCGAGCTGCGCAACCTGGCACAAGTTGCCGAATTGATGATCAGCTCAGCCATGGAACGCAAGGAAAGCCGCGGGCTGCATTACACCCTCGACTATCCGGATATGCTGCCCGAAGCGCTCGACACTATTCTGGTGCCGCCCACCTACGCCGGCTGAACTTGAGCCGCACTCGCAGGCGTCGGTGCAGATCCGCCGCCTGCGAGTCACGCGGCACGCAGATCGACCTGACCCGCCACTCTCCGCGCAGGCGAAAGCGCAGCACCACGATCAATGGCAGCGCCAGACTGTCCGGGCGCAATTGCACTGCTTGCCAGCCATCAGCCTGATTCCAGACCTGCCAGCCATCGCCGTCGCGCCGTAATCCGCAGAATGCTTGCGGATGACTCAGCAGAATCTGCCGCGGAATCACCCAGAAGCCATGCAAAAAACAGCCGAAAACCCCAGCCATACTGGCCCAGAGTGGAATCGACAGCAGAAACAACGAGCCCATGGCGAACGCCTGGGCCAGCAGATACGCCGCCAGCAACTGCCGTGAGGCATGCCAGCGGCATTCGAACGTATTACTTGGGCTGGACACGATCCAGAATCATCCGGACCATGCGTTGCAGCTCGGGATCTTCCGACTCGCTGCGCTCCATGAACCAGCCGAACATGTCCTGATCCTCACAGGTCAGCAAACGCACGTACAGATCACGATCCACTTGATTGAGGTGCGGATAGACCTCCTGCACGAACGGCACCAGCAGCACGTCAAGCTCTAACATGCCGCGACGGCTGTGCCAAAAGAGGCGATTCAGTTCAACTTGTTCGACCATGGAGCCCTCCTCGAATTTGCCGGGCAGTATACAGCCCCGGCGCGGGCCGCACAGTCGGCTTTGGTCGGGCATCCCTGATCCTTTATCAACTACCCATTTCAACCCTGCCCCCTTATGATGTGCCCCAGTCTATTTACCCTGCGATGACCCATGGCCGATTCTGCTTTTTTCTGCACCCTGTCTCATGAAGGCGTACTCGCGGTTCGCGGTGCGGACGCCGGAAAATTCCTGCAAGGCCAGTTGACCTGCAATATCAATTACCTGAGTGACACCCGCGCCAGCCTTGGCGCCCGCTGCACGCAAAAAGGCCGGATGCAGTCGAGCTTCCGCATCCTGCTGGAAGGTGACGGCGTAGTGATGGCGATGGCCAGCGAGCTGCTCGAGCCGCAACTGGCCGACCTGAAAAAGTACGCAGTGTTCTCCAAATCGAAACTGACCGATGAAAGCGCCGCCTGGGTGCGCTTCGGTCTGGCGCATGGCGACGCAGCCCTGACAAGCCTCGGTCTGGCACTGCCCGCCGAAACCGACAGCGTTGTGCGCAATGAAAGCCTGATTGCCATCCGCGTCTCGCCCGACCGTGCCGAACTCTGGGTGCCTGCCGCTCAGGCGCAAAACGTGCAAAGCCAACTGTCGACCACCCTGCCCGAGGCCGGGCTGAATCAATGGTTGCTGGGCCAGATCCGCGCCGGTATCGGTCAGGTCATGCCTTCCACTCGCGAATTGTTCATCCCGCAGATGCTCAATCTGCAGGCGGTCGGCGGCGTGAGTTTCAAGAAGGGCTGCTACACCGGTCAGGAAATCGTTGCGCGCATGCAGTACCTGGGCAAGCTCAAGCGTCGTCTGTACCGCTTGCGCCTCGACGCGACTGAATTGCCAGAGCCCGGCACTCAACTGTTTGCACCCAGCCACAACAGTTCGATCGGCGAAGTGGTCCTGGCCGCCAATGCCGAGGGAAACATTGAACTCCTGGCCGTGTTGCAGGCCGAAGCTGCCGAAGCCGGTGATTTGCGTCTGGGCGCCCTCGAAGGCCCCGCGTTGCACGTGCTCGACCTGCCATACGAACTGGATCGCGACCGCGAAATCCAGCGCTGATCGCAGCATTGTTGCAAGACCCTAGAGAGTCCAAATGAGCGAACTGGCGGAAAAGGTCCAACAGGATTTGGTTGCGGCCATCGATAACGATGACCTGGTTCTGCCAACGTTGCCGGAAGTGGCCCTGCAAATTCGCAAGGCCGCCGAGGATCCGGAAATCAGCGTCAGCGATCTGAGCAAAGTCATCGGCCGCGACGCCGCGCTGTCGGCGCGCCTGATCAAAGTGGTCAACAGTCCGCTGCTGCGCGCCGCGCAGGAAGTCACCGACCTGCACACCGCCATTACCCGTTTGGGCATCAACTACAGCAGCAACCTGGCGATCGGATTGGTCATGGAGCAGATCTTCAACGCCCGCTCCGAAGTGGTTGAGCAGAAAATGCGCGAAGTCTGGCGCAGCAGTCTGGAGATCGCCGGCGTCAGCTATGCACTTTGCCGTCGTCATACCCAGCTCAAGCCTGATCAAGCAGCACTCGGCGGGTTGGTGCATCAGATTGGCGTGTTGCCGATTCTGACTTACGCCGAAGACCACAACGAGTTGCTCTCGGATGCGGTCAGCCTGACCCATGTGATCGAGCAGATTCATCCAGTGCTGGGCGAGAAGTTGCTGCGGGTCTGGGAGTTTCCCGAGCGTCTGGTGCAACTGCCGTTGCTCTATGAGGATTTCGAACGCGACTCGGCCCGCATCGATTACGTGGACGTGGTGCAAGTGGCGAATCTGTATTGCCGCAAGGGCACCGACCATCCCTTTGCGCGGATTGATCCGCTGAGTGTGCCGGCGTTCAGAAAACTGGGGATTGATCCGGAGAACAAGCAATTTTGCGCGGATCTGGAAGAATCGCGGTCGATGTTCTACTGACCTGTGGTGAGGGGATTTATCCCCGTTGGGTTGCGAAGCGACCCTAGACTCTGCGATCCGAACCGCGACTGCTGCGCAGCCGAGCGGGGATAAATCCCCTCGCCACAAGATTACTACCCGGGGAAAATCCCCTTGCCACAAAAGTACTACCCGGCAATAAAGCTGACCCGCACCTTCAACCCCGCCTGCTCGCCATCATGCAGGGTAATCTGCGCCAGATGCGCACGGCAGATCTCGCCGACAATCGCCAGTCCCAGGCCTGAACCGGCGACCTGCTGATTACGCCGGTAAAATCGCTCGAACACCCGATCACGCTCGTGCAGCGGAATCCCCGGCCCGTCGTCCTCAACCTCAAGCACCGCCGGCGCCGTGACCCGCAAAATCACATTGCCGCCCGGCGGCGTATGCGCCAGCGCGTTGTCGACCAGATTGCTCAGCAGTTCATTGAGCAGGGTCGGTTCGCCACGCAACCACACTGGCTCGTCCGCCTCCAATGCCAACGCTACGCCACGCTTGTGCGCCAACGGCGCCATGGCCATGCCCAGTTCACGGGCCAACTGACTCAGATCGAGCAACTGCGCGCCGCCCTCGGCAATCGCCCGTGCACCGTTTTCGACGCGGGCCAGCGACAGCAGCTGATTGGCCAGGTGCGTCAGGCGATCGGTGCTTTGTGCCGACGATTCGAGGGTGGTGCGCCAGGTTTCCGGCTCGTTCGAGCGCAGGCCCAGTTCCAGCCGCGCCTTCAGTGCCGCCAGCGGTGTGCGCAATTCGTGAGCGGCATCGGCGATGAACTGCGCCTGCCGTTCGAACTGGCCGCGCAGGCGCTCGGTGAAATGGTTGAGCGCGCGCACCAATGGCCCGAGTTCATGCTGCACTTCCACCAGCGGCAGTGGCCGCAAGTCGTCGGGCTGGCGCTCTTCCACTGCGGTGCGCAAGCGTTCCAGCGGGCGCAGCGCCGCACTCACCGCGAACCACACCAGCAACAACGCGCCCACGGCCAGCATGCCCAGACGTAGCAAAGTATCCGCCGCCAGACTGCGCGCCATGCTGACCCGCGCTTCGTCGGTTTCGGCCACGCGGATTTCCGCCATGCCGTTCATGTTCGGCTCGCTCACGGCTTTGAGCAGGCTGACCACGCGTACGTTCTGGCCGTTGTACTTCGCGTTATAAAAACGTGCCAGCGCCGGATAGCTGTCGGTGCGTGGCGTGCCGGGCGGCGGTCCGGGCAGATTTTCGTAGCCGGAAATCAGCTTCTGGTGAATGTCGTTGACCTGGTAATAGATGCGCCCGGCGCTGTCATAGGCGAAGGTATCCAGCGCCACATAAGGCACGTCGGCGCTGAGGCTGCCATCGCGCTGCGACAATCCCGCCGCAATAGTCCGTGCCGAGGCCAGCAGCGTGCGGTCATAGGCGGTGTCGGCAGCTTCGCGACCGTTCCAGTAAGCACTCAAGCCACTGGCGAGCATCAGCACCACCAACAACCATCCCAGGTTCCACAGCAAGCGCCAGCGCAGGCTGCTGGGCTTATGCATCGCGGCTTTCCAGCAGATAGCCGAGGCCACGGAAGGTCACGATAGCCACGGGCTGGCCGTCGAGTTTCTTGCGCAAGCGGTGCACGTAGATTTCGATGGCGTCGGGGCTGGCTTCTTCGTCGAGGCCGAACACCTGCGCGGCCAGTTGTTCTTTGCTCATCACTCGCCCCGGCCGCGCAATCAATGCTTCGAGGACGGCTTGCTCGCGCGAGGTCAGGGTCAGCAGTTCTTCGCCGAGGGTGAAGCGACGCGTATCGAGGTCGTAAGCCAGTACGCCACAGCGCTGCTGACGCTCGCCGCCGAGGACACTGCGGCGCAACAGGGCTTTGACCCGTGCCTCCAGCTCGGTGAGTTCGAACGGTTTGGCCAGGTAATCGTCAGCGCCAAGGTTGAGGCCATGCACGCGATCTTTCACATCGCTGCGCGCGGTCAGCATCAACACTGGCAGGTTCTTGCCGCGAGCGCGCAGCCGCGCGAGCACCTCGAAACCGTCCATGCGCGGCAGGCCGACATCGAGGATCGCCACGGCGTATTCCTCACTGCTCAATGCCAGGTCGGCGGCCACGCCATCGTGCAACACGTCCACCGTCAGACCGGTGCTCTTGAGCGCCTGAGCCACGCTTTCGGCCAGTTGCAAATGGTCTTCGACGAGCAGGACACGCATGGATTTGTACCTCGTTCAGGGTTGGCCGACGCCGCGCTTTGCCGCGGAGTTTACAGCCGCAACCGCCGCTGTGAAGCCCGAAAACCGTGAAAGACAACTGAAAGGTTGCTGAAAGGTTAGCCGGTTAGAGTCGGCTCACGGACAGTTTCGACTGTCGCGCTGCTGCCACACAGCGCAACGAAAAACGCCATGAAGCGTTTTCGACCCATAAGAACAATAACGGAGTACCCCAGCATGCCTTCCATGCGCACCAAGGCTGTAATGCCTGCTCGCCTTGCTCGATTCCAGAATTGCACTGTCGGTTTCTCACCGCGGTCCTGTTTCCCCTCCGTTGTTTCAATGCTTGCGCTCCCGCCGCGAGAAAACTGCGCCTGCCGCTAAGCTTTAGCGTTGCCCGTTGATCATTCAGTCCATCCATAACAACAACTCCTCTGGAGACTCAAATGAACGTATCACTGCGTAAAGTCGCTCTCGCCGCTGGCGCGATGCTGTTCGCCGGCCAACTCATGGCCGAGCCGAAACGCCCGGAATGCATCGCTCCTGCCTCCCCCGGCGGCGGTTTCGACCTGACCTGCAAACTGGTGCAGAGCGCCCTGGTCAACCAGAAGCTGCTGAGCAAGCCGATGCGCGTCACCTACATGCCCGGCGGTGTCGGCGCGGTGGCGTACAACGCGGTGGTCGCGCAACGTCCGGCGGATGCCGGCACGCTGGTCGCATGGTCGAGCGGTTCGCTGTTGAACCTGGCGCAGGGCAAGTTCGGTCGCTTTGATGAAACCAACGTGCGCTGGCTCGCGGCGGTTGGCACCAGCTACGGCGCCATCGCAGTGAAAAGCGATTCGCCCTACAAGACTCTGGACGATCTCGTTCAAGCCCTGAAGAAAGATCCAGGCTCGGTAGTCATCGGCTCCGGCGGCACCGTCGGCAGTCAGGACTGGATGCAAACCGCACTGATCGCCAAGGCTGCCGGGATCAACCCGCGCGAGCTGCGTTACGTGGCACTCGAAGGCGGCGGTGAAATCGCCACGGCCCTGCTCGGTGGTCACATCCAGGTCGGCAGTACCGACATCTCCGACTCCATGCCGCACATCCAGAGCGGTGACATGCGTCTGCTCGCGGTGTTCGCCGACAAGCGTCTCGACGAGCCGGAAATGAAAGACATCCCGACCGCTCGCGAGCAAGGCTACGACATCGTCTGGCCAGTGGTGCGGGGCTTCTACCTCGGGCCGAAAGTCAGCGACGAAGACTACGCCTGGTGGAAAGACGCGTTCGACAAACTGCTGGCTTCCGACGAGTTCGCCAAGCTGCGCGATCAGCGTGAGCTGTTCCCGTTCGCCATGACCGGCCCGGAACTGGACACCTACGTGAAGAAGCAGGTCGCCGACTACAAAGTGCTGGCCAAAGAGTTCGGCCTGATCCAGTGATCGTCTCTGTCTAGTGGCTGCGTCTCCTACGCGGGGACGCAGCCCAGGAGCTCCCATGCTAATTCAACGCATTTTCGCCTCGGTGTTGCTGCTGGTGTGTGCCGGCCTGGCACTGATGGCGTGGCCGTACCAAGCGGCCTTTTCCTACGAACCGGTCGGCCCGCGCGCCTTCCCGCTGCTGATGCTCGGCCTGATGGGCCTGGCGCTGCTGTACATGGTGTTTCGTCCGGCACCGATCAAACACAGTGAAGACGAGCCGCCGCTGGACCGCGAAACCCTGACCAAGATTGCTATCTGCGTGGCGCTGTTGCTGGTGTTCGCTGGCACCTTCGAACCCCTTGGTTTCATCGTGGCCAGCATTCTTACCGGCGTACCGATGGCGCGTCTCTACGGCGGCCGCTGGCTGCCGAGCGTGGTGATCATCAGCCTGATGGCGGTTGGTCTCTATCTGCTGTTCGATCGCTTGATGGATGTTCCGCTGCCCCTCGGCCTGCTCAGCGTCCTGGAGAACTGATATGGATACCCTTGGCTATTTGGGTCAGGGCTTCGGCGTCGCGCTGAGCCCGTACAACCTGGTGACCGCACTGTGCGGCACCCTGATCGGCACCGTCGTCGGCCTGTTGCCGGGCCTCGGTCCGATCAACGGCGTGGCGCTGCTGATCCCGATCGCGTTCGCCCTCGGCCTGCCGCCGGAGTCGGCGCTGATTCTGCTCGCGGCGGTGTATCTGGGCTGCGAATACGGCGGCCGGATCAGTTCGATCCTGCTGAACATTCCGGGCGAAGCCTCAACTGTAATGACCACCCTCGACGGCTATCCGATGGCCCGTAAAGGTATGGCCGGTGTGGCACTGTCGCTGTCGGCGTGGAGTTCGTTCATCGGCGCATTCATCGCCACTTGCGGCATGGTGCTGTTTGCGCCGCTGCTGGCGAAATGGGCGATTGCCTTCGGACCGGCGGAATACTTCGTGTTGATGGTGTTCGCGATTGTCTGTCTCGGCGGCATGGCCGGTGATCGACCGTTGAAGACCTTTATTGCGGCACTGATCGGTCTGTTCCTTTCCACCGTCGGCATCGACGCCAACAGCGGCGTGTACCGTTTCACCGGCGACAACATTCACCTGACCGACGGCATCCAGTTCGTCGTGCTGGTGCTGGGTCTGTTTTCCATCAGCGAAATCCTCCTGCTGCTGGAAAAAACCCACCACGGCCAGGAAGCGGTAAAAGCCACCGGCCGGATGATGTTCAACTTCAAGGAAGCGGCGTCGGTGTTCGTCGTCAACGTCCGCTGCGGTGTGCTCGGTTTCATCATGGGCGTCCTGCCCGGTGCCGGCGCAACGCTCGCCAGTGCCGTGGCCTACATGACCGAGAAGCGTATCGCCGGCACCAGCGGCAAATTCGGTGAGGGCGATCCCCGTGGTCTGGCCGCGCCGGAAACCGCGATCGGCGGCGCGGCGTGCGGCGCTCTCGTTCCGATGCTGACCCTCGGCGTTCCGGGTTCGGGCACCACGGCGGTGATGATCGGCGCGCTGTCGCTGTACAACATCACTCCGGGTCCACTGCTGTTCCAACAGCAGCCCGACATCGTCTGGGGCCTGATCGCGTCGTTGTTCATCGCCAACGTCATGCTGGTGATCCTCAACATCCCGATGATCCGCGTATTCACCCGCATCCTCGCCGTGCCGAACTGGGCGCTGGTGCCGATCATCGCGATCATCACCGGAATCGGCGTTTACGCGGTGCACGCGACCACCTTCGATCTGTTCCTGATGATCGGTATCGGCATCTTCGGTTACATCCTGCGCAAGCTGGATTTCCCGCTGTCGCCGCTGCTGCTGGGCTTTATCCTTGGTGGCCTGATGGAGCAGAACCTGCGTCGCGCCCTGTCGATCTCCAACGGTGCGCTGGAGATTCTCTGGTCGAGCCCGATCACCTTCGGTTGCTGGATCCTCACCGCGATCATGCTGCTGATGCCGCTGATTCGCATCTGGCGCAAGCGTTCGGCTGCGCGGCGCGCCATCGCCGATGTCTGATCGCGCTTCCCTGAAAGCCTGGTGGGGCACCCCGCTGGTCGGTCTGCTTGGCGGTTTCATCGCCAGCCAGATCGGCTGGCCGCTACCGTGGATGGTCGGCTCGTTGCTGGCGATCATCCTCGTGCGCTGCCTGACCCCGTGGCAACTGGCGGAAATCCTTGGCGGGCGCAAGTGCGGACAGTGGATCGTCGGCATCGGTATCGGCCTGCACTTCACCCCGCTGGTGATGGAACAGGTGCTCAGTCATTTCGGTTTGATCTTCTTCGGTGCGCTGGTCACCAGCCTGTCGGCGGTATTCGGCGTGTGGCTGATGCGCCGCACCGGCGAGGACCGTGCCACGGCATTTTTCTCGAGCATGCCCGGTGGTTCCGGGGAGATGGTCAACCTCGGCGCGCGCAATGGCGCCCGGCTCAGCCATGTTGCGGCCGGGCAGAGTCTGCGGGTACTGGTGGTGGTGTTGTGCGTGCCGGCGGCGTTCAAGTATCTGCTCGGTGACGGCACGCCGATTTCTCACGCCGGCAGCGTCGATTGGCGCTGGCTGGCGATTCTTTTCCCAGCGGGCGCCCTGCTCGCCTGGCTCTGGCAGCGTTTGCGCCAACCCAATCCATGGCTGTTCGGGCCGTTGCTGGTCAGTGCGGCGGTGAGCATTACGTGGGATTTGCACATCGGTTTGCCCAATGGCGGCAGTCAGATCGGCCAATGGCTGATCGGCAGCGGTCTGGGCTGTCACTTCAATCGCCAGTTCTTCCGCCACGCCCCATCCTTCATGGGCCGGACTTTGATCGGCACGGCACTGACCATGTTGATCGCGTCACTGGCCGCGTTGGGCTTGAGTGCGCTGACCCATCTGGATTTGCGTTCGCTGACCCTTGGGATGATGCCCGGCGGGATTGCCGAGATGAGTTTGACGGCGGAGACCCTGCAATTGTCGGTGCCACTGGTAACGGCGATGCAGGTGATGCGGCTGTTGTTTGTGCTGTTTCTGGCGGAGCCGTTGTTCAGGTACTGGAATCGTATTCCAGAGTCCTGACTAACTGATCGTTCCCACGCTCTGCGTGGGAATGCCTCAATGGACGCTCCGCGTCCGCTTTGGGACGCAGAGCGTCCCGGGCTGCATTCCTTTGCTGCGCGTGGGAATGATCTCAGGCGAGAGGTGGCAAGCGCCAATCGATCGGCATCTCGCCATTCTGTTCGAGAAACTTGTTGGTCCGGCTGAAGTGACCACAACCCAAAAATCCGCGATAGGCCGACAACGGCGATGGATGCACCGAGGTCAGCACCAGATGCTTGGTCGCGTCGATCAGCTTCTGCTTGCTCTGCGCATGGGCGCCCCAAAGCATGAATACCAGATGCGGCTGCTTTTCGCTGACCACTTCAATGATGCGGTCGGTGAAGTGTTGCCAGCCCTTGTCCTTGTGCGCGTTGGCGTTGGCGCGCTCGACGGTCATGGTGGTGTTGAGCAGCAGCACACCCTGTTCGGCCCAGCTCTGCAGGTAGCCGTGGTTGGGAATGTCGATATTGAGGTCGCGCTTCAGCTCTTTATAGATGTTGACCAGCGACGGCGGCGCCGGCACGCCCGGTTGCACCGAAAAGCACAGACCGTGGGCCTGGCCCGGGCCGTGATACGGATCCTGGCCGAGGATCACCACTTTCACCTGGTCCAGCGGCGTGGAGTTCAAAGCGTTGAAAATCATCGGTCCCGGCGGATATATCTCCTTGCCGGCTGCCCGCTCCTGCTGCAGAAAGTTGCGCAACTCTGCCATGTACGGCTGGTCGAACTCAGCACGCAGTGCCTCCTTCCAGCTCGGTTCGAGTTTGATACGGTCGTCAGCAGTCATGGTCATTTCCGGCAAAAACAATGGGGCGAACCCTAGGAAAGCCGACCACGCTTGTCAATTGATCTGACGCAGATCCGGCACTTTCCCCCATAGCGATCATACTGATCGCTCAAATTCCCGATCGAGGTCACGATGAATCTGCACTTCGAAGAACTTACCGGCACCGACGGCGCCCGCATCGGCATCGCCAGCCTGGATGCCGAAAAATCGCTGAATGCCCTGTCCCTGCCGATGATCAACGCCCTCAGCGACAAATTGAACGCCTGGGCCAATGACCCGCAAGTCGTCTGCGTGCTGCTGCGCGGCAACGGCGCCAAAGCCTTCTGCGCCGGTGGCGAAGTGCGCAGCCTGGTCGAAGCCTGCCGTGCTCACCCCGGCGAAGTCCCGCCGCTGGCCGCGCAATTTTTCAGCGCGGAATATCGCCTCGATTACAGCCTGCATACCTATCCGAAACCGCTGATCTGCTGGGGGCACGGTTACGTGCTGGGCGGCGGTATGGGCCTGTTGCAAGGCGCGAGCACGCGGATCGTCACGCCGAGCAGCCGTCTGGCGATGCCGGAAATCACCATAGGTCTGTATCCGGACGTTGGCGCCAGCTGGTTTCTTGCTCGGTTGCCGGGCAAGCTCGGCTTGTTTCTCGGCCTGACCGGCGCGCATATCAACGGCCGTGATGCGCTGGATCTGGACTTGGCCGACCGTTTCCTGCTCGACGAACAGCAACCGCAATTGATCGAAGGCTTGTTGCAATTGAACTGGCAGGAACAGACCGCGATGCAGCTCAACAGTCTGCTCAAGGCGCTGCAGCAGGAGGCTCTTGAGCAAATGCCCGAAGCGCAGTGGCTGCCGCGTCGCCAGCAGATCGACGAACTGCTCGACGTCAGCGACGTCACCTGTGCGTGGAAAGCCATCAGCCTGCACCGCGACAGCAGCGATCCGTTGTTCGCCCGCGCGGCGAAAACCATGGCCGAGGGCTCGCCGCTGACCGCGCATCTGGTCTGGGAACAGATCAGCCGCGCGCGGCACATGTCGCTGGCCGAAGTATTCCAGATGGAATACACCCTGAGCCTCAATTGCTGTCGCCACCCGGAATTCAGCGAAGGCGTGCGCGCGCGGTTGATCGACAAGGATCAGAAGCCACACTGGCATTGGCCGGATATCAATAACGTGCCGGATGCGGTGGTCGAGGCGCATTTTCACAAGGTTTGGGAGGGGCGGCATCCGTTGGCCGATCTGACCCAGTATTGAGGTGACGCGAGGCCCGCGATGGCGACTGGATTGCCATCGCGGGCCGGCTCAATCGGTCGTCTTGTCAGACATTCAGCTCGTAGAACTCAATGATTTCCTTCATCGCCCGCTGCGCTTCATCGTCGCCCTTTATCAAAATATCCTCGACATCCCTCAGTGGCGGAAGCGGGTGCAGACGTTCGGCAATTTGCGTCGCGCTGTAGTCCTGAGTCGCTGTTCCTTCGCTGACTCTTATGAAGCCAATAGCGCTTTCACCAGCGGCAAAATGACTGGAAACCCGGATTTTCGGCGCCATGCCGTAATCCACCACGATCACCAGATCATCGCGCTCACGGTGAAACTTCAGGTTGTCGATCGTCAGCCTGCGCTCGGAAAAATCGATCCCGTCCAGGCCGCCTCCGTTGTTGATGATCACGTCTCGGCCGAGGCCATCGTATCGGTAGATATCATTTCCAGCGCCGCCCGCCAGCGTGTCATCACCCGGCCCACCCAGCAGCAGATCATCACCGGGGCTGCCCGTGAGCACATCATCCCCCTGCATACCTCGGATCTCTCCCGCCCCGGTTATCGTGTCATTGCCACGACCGCCGACTAATGGAAGTGCTCGTCCGTCTCGCAAGGAAGTTGAACGGGTGGGATTGTTGACGATGACGCCCGCATGAAAAATCTCGGGCGCAGGTCCCAGCTGACTCGATTCCAGTAGCTGCTTCAAACTTGCGACCGACCCATCGGCGAACTTTACGAGCTCAATACCGGCGCCCTCAAGTTCACCGTTGTGGGGCAAGACGATGCGGACTTTTTGCGTCCCGCCCCATTGGATATCGAGTGTCGAATGAAGCATTTTCGCTCTCGGCGGGTTGCGGTAAGCCCCGCGACTCAAGTTGGGCTCCAGCTCGACATGGGTGGTTTCTATCAGCGCAGCACCCCAGCTCAATTGCAGTGCATCGCGCTGCGCGCCTGCGGGAAGGACGACCGTGTCCTGATCAATCGAACCGTACTCGTCTTTCCACCCCGCTACGCCAACTTCTGCTCGGTGGAAAACAGGGTTGAGCACGTCCGCAATCGTGGTTGTCGCTCCGGCATGCGCTTGCACGATGTAGGTGTCGGCGCCGTCTTCGCCGTAGAGCCAGTCATCACCCGAGCCGCTGAGCAGATAGTCGGCGCCCTCGGAGCCCAGCAAGGTATCGTCACCTGCCCCGGCGGATAAAAACGCGCCCGGTGCTCTGTCGCCGACAGTGCCGTAGTCAAGTGGGGAGCCTGCATAAGCGACGATCAGATCGTCTCCCGCGCCGCCGTGGAAAACGTTTTCCACTTCGACGTTGACTCGCCCGCCGGCATCGTTGCCATGGACGATTTTGCGTTTGATCTTTTCAGTCGTGACATCCCAGCGAAACGCCTTGGGCACTGTTGCGCCCGAACTGAAGCTTGCCGCCGGATAGACGTACCAGCCCTCAAGCGCGCCGGATTGCTGTCGGTCTTCAACCAATACATCGCCGGTATTGAATGAAAACCCGTTGGCCGAGCCGGATCGATAATAGCGAGGTGCCTGGCTTGAGGAAGGCATTGCTCCCTCGGCTTTCACCGGTTTATGTTCGACACGGGTTGTGGTGTTCGACTGCCTCTCACTGATCACGGCTTGCCCGGCATCAGCCTTCATCCATGGCGGCGTTTCAGACAGTGCCCCGGCCCCGATGCTGTCATCGTTCAGTTCGGCGTGAGTGGTGTAGCCGGTGGCGCTGGTGGAGATATGACTGCGAACCCAGACGCCTTGATCGTTCAAGGTAAAACCTGTGGCGAGTTTGCGGGCAGAGCGTTTTGACTTGAGTTGCGCGAGGAATTGATCGGTCCAGTTGACCGTTTGAACAGATGCCACCGGGGCTTGCGCCGCAGCGGTTACATCGTCTGGCTTAACCGGATCCTCAACTTTGCCTTCCTGGGTTCCTGTGGCGGCTACAACTTCCGATACGGGTGATTCGGGCACCTCTATCGGCGGCAATGTTTTGCGCAGGACATCTGTGTAATCAAGTGCCACGCCGTCGCTGAAACTGAATGTGGAATCCTTCCACATCTGGTGATTCTTGATGTGTATCGCATCGCCCGTGCCATTGGCCAGTCGCAACACCGTACCGACGGCAGCTTCGATAACGTCGGCTTTCAGACTTTGCGCGGAGAAACCTGCGCCGAACCTGACAACGTTGCGGCCACCCGAGTCGTTGACAACATCCAGCCCGTCGCCAGTGCCGAAATAGTAGATGTCAGCACCCTCCAGCCCGTCCAACACGTCGTGACCGGGACCGCCATCAAACACGTTATCGCCAGAATCGCCGCGCAGGTAGTCCGTCCCTTCCCCGCCCAGCAAGGTGTCGTTGCCAGCGCCTCCGAGCAGCGTGTCGTTGCCTGAACCACCGTCCAGATAATCGGCGTTGTGCTCGGCCTCAGCGCTGTTTTCGTAATCGCCGGCCAGGATGTCGTCACCCGCGCCGCCGTACAGCGTGTCCGCACCGAAACCACCCTGTAACGTATCGTTTCCTTCACCGCCCTGAAGCAAATCATCATTGATGCCGCCCGGCTGCAGGTCAGACACGTCACCATCGAGGAAATCAGCTCCCGCCCCACCCAGCAGCGTATCCGCGCCGCCCATGCCTCGCAGGGTGTCATCCCCCGCACCGCCATCAAGAAAGTCGTTACCCTGATAACGAACCGGATGCTCGGGGCTATCGCCAATCAGATCATCATTGCCTTCGCCGCCGAAGAGCAAATCATCGCCACCGCCGCCCCAGAGCTTGTCATCGCCGGGGCCACCGTCCAGCAGATCATCGCCAAAAAAATGCGCGGCATCGCCTTCGACGCCGTCCAGTACGCCGTCATCACCCTGCAAGATGTCGTTGCCAGGGCCGCCATACAAAGCGTCGCTGCCACCGTTACCGCCGAGTGAATCATCACCACTGCCGCCGTCCAGCATATCGTTGCCATGGTGTTTGCTGGGTAGACCACCGCCCCAATCGAGGTTGTCGCCGAGCATTACGTCGTTGCCGCTGCCACCGGCCAGGGTGTCGTTACCTTGATCGCCTTTGAGAAAATCGTCGTCAGCTCCGCCGTCAAGCAGGTCCTCACCCCAGCCGCCGTTGATAATATCCTTGCCGCCCTGCCCGTACAGCACGTCGTCAGCGCCCTCGGGCGCGCTGTTTATCGAGGCCTTTGAATAGACCGCTCGGTGACTGGTCACACCGCGAGCAATCGTGACGGCAGCGCGCTTGACCGCCCAACCTTGTTCCAGCGCACCGGTGGTTTCGTCCCCGGATAACACATCATCGCCAGCACCGCCGATCAGGGTATCCCGGTCATTGCCACCGAGCAGAACGTCTCGCGATGCCGTACCGATAAGCAAATCGTCACCTTGCCCGCCGTCGAGCCAGTCACCGCGATTCGCCTTGCCCTTGGCGTCACCGTCGGCCATGGCCTTTTCGATTGTCGTCTGCTTGTCGCCGAATAATCGATCGTCTCCAGCCTTGCCGAACAATCGATCGGAGCCGCCCAAGCCGAGAATGACGTCGTCTGCGGCGGAGCCGTAAAGTACGTCGGCCTTGTTGCGGTGTTTGACCTTGGGCAGCAGCACCGCGTTGCCCATCTCATCAAAGGAGGGCTGATCGCCAGGGACGGTGGGATCGGCGTCTTTGGCTTTCCAGTCGCCCTGAAGCGTCAAATCCGCAGCAGTGAGCGGCTGCCCCTCATATTCAGGGAGGCGGATGCCAAGCATCCCGGCCTGGAAGTTTTTGATCACCACCAGATCGCCCTCGCCGTATTTGATGTTGAGGGTGTTTTCAACAAGCGTCAGGGTGATGGACCGATCCTCGGTAGACCAGATATTGCTCAGAGGCGCGCGGCGTTTGAGTGCGGGAATCGGTGCGCCGTTGATCCACAGCTGCCCATCGGCGTTGGCCTCAAGAATCTCGTCGAGGCCATCGCCGCTGGAAAACTCATAGCGGTCACTGCCCTCGCCTCCGATCAGGGAGTCGTTACCCTTTCCTCCGATCAGAACATCGTCACCGGCCATTCCGTACAACCCATCATTGCCGTCACCTCCGGTAAGCGAGTCGTTACCGCGACCGCCTTCAATGACATCGTGGCCGGCCATCCCATCGATGGAGTCATTGCCCTCGCCGCCATACAGATGATCGGCATTGGCGCCACCGGCGAAAGATCGCCCACCGTCGTCACCGAACAGGGCCAGCGGGTTCAACACACCGGTGGTCATCGGCGCCTGTTTGCCTGAGGCGAGATCGGAGTAGGAAAACTGCTGCAGCGAGTGTTCGCCAAACGAGCCCTGGGTTCGGGCAATCAACCGCGCCAGCATTTGCGCTCGATCCGCCAGCCACGGCGCGGTGATGACGCCTTCGCCAGTGTGCGGATCGTAAAGTTCAAGGTTGCGGTCGGGATAAGCGTCGGCTCGTTCTATGACGACTTCACTGAGTTGCTGCAAAGAGTTGCGCAACGCCAGACCGAGCGGCGTCGCCTCGCCTGCCAGTTTCGCCCATGCATTGGCATTGCCGAACTCGCCTATTGTCCGGGTGACGATGCTTTGCGACTGCTCTGGGGAAAATGCCGAAAAGAATGCGTAAGCGTTGCTGGCGAAGGTTTCGTTGGTGGTGGGTGTGGCAGCAGAATCGCCGTCGTAAGTGCGCTTGAACATGTCGAAAAATTCGTTCTGGCCGTAGCGCAAGATCAGCTCGACCACGGCGGCAACAGGCGTGCCTTTCACTACATGCTGAATCAGCGGATTCACACTGCCACTGGCCAGCGCGATATTGATTTGCTCCGGCACCACTGAAAGCAGACTTTGCAGTGGATTGATGCCGAAATTATTGATGGCCGCTCGCAGGCCGACGCTGTAGGCGTCGATGGCGAAGAGAATGTTTTTATAGTCGTCGAGCCGGTTGGGCTTTGCCTGAGTAGGTGGGCCGTCATCCTCCGCATCCGGGTCGCCCGCAGAGATCAGTCTCCACGTTTCATAGGGAGGTTTACCGCCCAGCAGGCTGAATCCGACTGTTCCAGACCAGCCGGCATTGCGTTTCACGGCGGTATCGTCCTCCCCGCAAACCTCCTTGAACAGCGCCTCGCCAATCGCGCTGGCGTCGATTTCAGCGATCTGGCTGATTGACGGAACCGTCCATGGCGCCAGTTGACCGGCAAGGGATCCGTTGATCAGGGTATTGATGAAGTTGACGGCAACCTGGTTGGATGAAAGCTGCATCAGGTCTTCACTGAATATTCTATTCAGTCTGAGTTCACCCTGGCGTGAGGTGTAACCACGAATCAGGGCAGAGTAGGCACCGTTTCCACCGTTGGCATCAATGGCCACGGCTAGCCAGAGTCTGGCGCTTTTCAGCACCTCTCCAGCCTCTTTATCGACAGCGAAAACCTCAGAAACTTTTTCGCCAATAATATCGAACAGCTTTTGATACAGAGGAGCGCAGCTCGCCCCTGCTAATTCCAGTGCAATGTACTCCACACCCTCAGAATTTAACGTCATGCCTTTGCAACTATTTGCCGCATTGAAAATTTCCGATTTTTCCATATCGTTAAAAACATAACTCATTGTTACTTCCTTGTAATAACAGAGCGTGAAAGATAATCACTGAGATACTTGAGCATCTCAGGTGCTTCGCGTAATGACGACAGACCAAGTCCTACACTACCGTGCCCTCCAGCGAAGTCGAAGTTATCCAGATTGATCGTGCAGAAGAAATTTAATTTGCCGAAATCCAGATTCTCCAATTCAGCCCTACCAAAACTTGCCAGCTTTTTGTCAGTCAGTTGCTCTTCGGAAGCCGGGCGAATCAAGCCGTCACACTTGATCAGCCGAGGGGTTCCGTCTCGCCGCGGCCAACCTGCAATGACAAAATTTCGTACGGATGACACATTCTTGAAATGCGGTGGCGGAGCATTCAGCCAAACTTCCAGCCCCGGATAATTCTTTAGTTTCACAATCAACTCATCCGGCCAGTTGACGTGCCGATAACCCCGCTCATGGGGCTCGGTAGTTTCTTTTCTAGTAAAAAGCCCGGCATTCAATTTATAGAGCCGCCAGCTTTCGGGGATCGGTTCCGGGCGCTGATTCTGGTGCCGGTGCAGTCCCGTCCCGGTCCACCAGAAAAGCCCCTTCAGAGCAATGGCCAGACACGCTTTCTTGTTCACCATCTCCGGCATGCCAACGTAAAACTCAGGGACTAGCGTCTTATCTATATAGGCGCCGCCTAATATCGGCACTTGCTGCATGCTCGCCAGTTTTTTCTGACAAGCTTTCTCGTCTGCCTGGTGAATAGCCGCCGACGCCGCGGATTGTTCTTTGCGAATATAAAATTCCGCTACGCAATAACAGACATAAAAGAACAATCCATACTTCAATAACCTTTTAAACCACCTGATCGCCTGCTTACGCGACTTCCTGGACATTTCAAACCTCCCGCTCAAACTGCGGAACGGTTGGTATGTCGTTATGTCCGGATATCGCGTTTGCAAAAACCTCAAAGTATTGGCTCACGCCCGATTCCACACTGAACCGACCTGCCGTCAACTTCGCGGCGCTGGCAAGACCATCGTACTCACCTGCCGACTGCAAAACCTTGCTTACACTGCTGGCAATTCCTTGATGGTCGAAGAAATCCACCAACATGCCATTAGCCCCATCGACAATGACTTCCCTTACCGGAGCCGTATCCGACGCAACAACCACACAACCGGACGCCATCGCCTCCAGTAACGACCACGACAAGACAAACGGATACGTCAAATAAACATGGACTTTGGAACATGCGAGAACCGCGCGGTAAGTCTGGTAAGGAAGTTTCCCTGTGAAATGCACGCTGGAGTGATCGAAACTGACCTCTGCCTCCATCCTGCTGCGCCAATCCGGATACCCGACCGGCTTACTCCCGTAACTGACACCATCACCGCCAACCACGATGATCTGCGCATCGGGGCACTCTGCCTGAATAAGCGGGATCGCTCGCATGAAACTGTGAAAGCCGCGATAAGGCTCGAGGTTTCTGGCGACATAGGTGACGATCGGCTGTCCGGCTTTGAGCTCGATTCCATTGGGCAATCTGACTGCCGCGACTTTCGCCAGGTCAGAACGTTGAATCACACCTTCGTGAACTACCCGGATTGCCGACTGGTAAGCAGCCGGAAACAGGCTGCGCTGCCACTGCGTAGGCGCAATCGCGGCATCACAGTGTTCAAGATTCAACAGATGCAGCGAGTTGAGCACTCGCAGCCGTGACGACTCCGTTGTGGCTCGGCGGAATTCAGGGTCGAACCCGCAATCGGCGCCCTGCGCTCGATAGTAATACTCGCAATAGTGAATCAGCGGCGTATCGGGATAGACGTCCTTGGCGAACAGCGTTTCTCCCCATCCGGGATGAGCAAGAATGACATCTGGCTGATAACCCGAACGCTTCAGCCTGCTCAGAATTTCGAAGACCTTCTGCCCATCAATTACCGCTTGTTCGTATCGGATCAGATAGGGGTGAATATTGCCGGGCGCTCGGCTGGTCGCTCGATAGCGATGGGTGTTCACACCGTCGACGCCCGGTGCCGTGTCCCGGCCTATCGCCACGACCTCATCACCGCGGTCCAGTGCTGCCAGCACCACATGACGGAACTGACCGGGAAAATTTTGATGAATAACCAGTAGCTTCATAGCGCTGAACGTCCATTTTTCGCCGCTATCGAGCTGAGGATTGCTCGCCTCGTTCGGCATCCACGAACGCTAACAAACACCACGAAATGAAACTGTAGGACGCTTCCGGGATTGCCTTGGGAGACGGCCCACGGAACACGTTTTCGACAGGCAAAAAAAAGCGGCGCTTGATGCGCCGCTTGTTCGTTGCGGTGATTTACCAGCGGTTGCCACGGCCGTTGTAGTCACGGCGACCGCTGTGACGATCATAGTTGCCGCGGCCCCGGTGGTCATTGTCCCAACCGCCGCGACGGTGGCCGTCCCAGCGTCCGCGATCGTTGCCGTGCCAGCGACGGCTTTCGTAATAACGCGGGGCCGGTTGATAGTGCCGCGGCGCCTGGTAATAACGCGGTTGCTGGTAGTACCGCGGCGCTGGCTGGTAGTAGCGCGGCTGAGTGTAATAAGTGCCGCCGCTGCGGTAATAGGAGCCGCCACCGCTGTAATAGGCCGGTGCGGGTGATGTGTAGACCTCTGACCTGTAGTAGCTGTCTCCATAGGAATAAGGAACGCATCCGCCAAGGGAAAAAAGCATCACGGCAAGCAGTACGATTCGGCGATACATGGCGGCCTCCTGGACCGCGGGTTGGCCACACCAGCGACGCTGGCAGGCGACCGTCAGCAATTGCGTGACTGTCGAAGAATCAGACAGCGGTTTCAGAATCTGGTGCGTTCCTGCAACAAGTTGAAACAAGTGATTATGAAATCTTGTTTATCCGCAAAATCAGCGACCCGTGAAGCGTAAACGCGCTGCATGACGGTGCAACCGCGCACCACCACGATGCGCTATAGCTCCCCCAGCTTCCCTCGGCAATCCAGCAGATCCCCGCCGCAGAGGCCTCGGCGCGACTTGGCACGTCTCTCGCTTTAGCAAACCTGTGCAGGAGTCATCACAGGTTCGCGGCACCACAATTTGCAATGGCTGACTAGGGTTCCGGCTCGCAAGCGCGAGTGGCTGGTCCGAGAGTTGGCGACCTCCAGTTGAGGTTACACGGCGGGACAAAAGCCCGGGAGACAAGCCACCGTTCGCGGTGCCGCGTTGCCTTCCTGTCCGCCCTCGATCAACTGGAGAATCCGCAATGATCCGACTACGTTTCCCCGCCCTGCTCGCCGCCGCCTTCGCCGCGCTCATCAGCACGCAATCTTCCGCTGCCCAGAAAGACCACTTCAGCGTGTGCTGGACGATCTACGCCGGCTGGATGCCATGGGAATACGCCGGCAGCCAGGGCATCGTCGACAAATGGGCGAAGAAATACGGGATCAAGATCGACGTCGTGCAGCTCAACGACTACGTCGAATCGATCAACCAGTACACCGCCGGCCAGTTCGACGGCTGCACCATGACCAACATGGATGCGCTGACCATTCCCGCTGCCGGCGGCGTTGACAGCACCGCGTTGATCGTCAGCGATTTCTCCAATGGCAACGACGGCATCGTGCTCAAAGGCGAAGGTAAAAAAGTCGCCGATCTGAAAGGCATGGACGTCAATCTGGTCGAGCTGTCGGTCTCGCATTACCTGCTGGCTCGCGCGCTGGACTCGGTGGACCTGACCGAGAAAGACCTGAAAGTGGTCAACACCTCCGACGCCGACATTGCCGCCGCGTTCAACACCGACGAAGTCAACGCCGTGACCACCTGGAACCCGATGCTCTCGGATATCAAGGCCAAACCCGGCGTCACCGAAGTGTTCAATTCCAGCCAGATTCCGGGCGAGATCATGGACATGATGGTGGTCAACAGCGCCACGCTCAAAGACAACCCGGCACTGGGCAAAGCGCTGACCGGGGCGTGGTTCGAAGTGGTCGCTTTGATGAACGCGAAAAATGCCGCGAGCAAAGCCGCACTGGAACACATGGCCAAGGCCTCTGGCACCGATCTCGCAGGCTTCCAGGCGCAACTGGACACCACAAAGCTGTTCGCCACGCCGAGCGAAGCGCTGAATTTCGCCACCAGCAAACAACTGCCGGACACCATGCGCAAGGTCGCTGAGTTCTCCTTCGAGCACGGCCTGCTCGGCGAAGGCGCGAAGGACCCGAGCGCGGTCGGCATGTCTTTCGCCAACGGCGTGACCAGCGGCGACACCGCCAATCTCAAGCTGCGTTTCGATCCGACCTACGTGCAGATGGCCGCCGACGCCAAGCTGTAAGCCACAGAGGATTTGGCCATGCGCCTGATCAATCGCCACCCCGATCGCCCGAGTCGCCTGTTGCTGGTGATCCTGCCGTTCGCGCTTGTCCTGTTCGCCTACTTCACAGGCTCGGCCGAGCGCCTGGCGGACAACCCCAACGACAAACTGCTGCCCAGCGCCGTGCAGATGAGCGACGCGGTAAAACGCCTGGCCTTCAACGCCGACAGCCGCACCGGTGAATACCTGCTGTGGCAAGACACTGCGTCGAGTCTGCGCCGTTTGGTCATCGGCCTCGGCATCGCGGCGCTGGCGGGTCTTTGCCTCGGTATTGCGGCGGGCACCCTGCCGCTGTTCGGCGCGCCGTTGTCGCCGTTGCTGACGGTGCTGTCGATGGTGCCGCCGCTGGCGATCCTGCCGATTCTGTTCATCGTCTTCGGCCTGGGCGAGTTGTCGAAAGTCATGCTGATCGTCATCGGCATCACCCCGGCGCTGGCCCGGGATCTGGAACAGCGTGCCCGCGACATTCCGGTCGAACTGCTGATCAAGGCGCAGACCCTCGGTGCCTCGACCTGGACGCTGATGCTGCGCGTGGTCTTGCCGCAGCTGTTGCCGCGCTTGCTGATCTCGCTGCGCTTGATGCTCGGTTCGGCGTGGCTGTTCCTGATTGCCGCCGAAGCGATCGCCTCCACCGATGGCCTCGGCTACCGGATCTTTCTGGTGCGGCGCTACCTGGCGATGGATGTGATCCTGCCCTACGTGGTGTGGATCACCCTGCTCGCCTGGCTGATGGACTGGGGCTTGAAACAGCTGACCCAGCGCGCTTTCCCTTGGTACGAGGGAGCGGCGAAATGAGCTTCATCACAGTAAAAAACGTCTGGCAGCAGTACGCCGATCAAGTGGTGCTGGAAGGCTTGAACCTGAGCGTCAACGAAGGCGAGTTCTGCACCTTGGTCGGCGCCTCCGGTTGCGGCAAATCGACCTTCCTGCGCCTGCTGCTCGGCCAGGAAAGCGCCAGTCGCGGGGAGATTCTGCTCGACGGCCAGCCCTTGGCCAGCGAGCCGGATGCCAGCCGTGGCGTGGTCTTCCAACGCTACTCGGTGTTCCCGCACCTGAGCGTGCTCGACAACGTCGCCCTCGGTCTCGAATTGCCGCGCGCGCCCTTGCTTGGCCGGCTGTTTGGCAGCGCCAAACGCGAGGCCCGCGAGCAGGCTGCAGCCCTGCTGACAAAAGTCGGCCTCGGCCATGCGCTGGACAAGTACCCGGCACAGCTGTCCGGCGGCATGCAGCAACGCTTGGCCATCGCTCAGGCGCTAATCATGAAGCCGCGCGTGTTGCTGCTCGACGAGCCCTTCGGCGCGCTGGATCCGGGCATCCGCAAAGACATGCACGCGCTGCTGCTGGAGCTGTGGCGCGAGACGCAACTGACGGTGTTCATGGTCACCCACGACCTGTCCGAAGGCTTCAGCCTCGGCACGCGCCTGCTGGTGTTCGACAAGGTGCGCCTCGACCCGCACGCCCCCGGCGCCTATGGCGCCCGCATCACCTACGACATCCCGTTGAACAGCGACCGCCGCGCCCAGCGCGCCGCCGTCGAGGCCCTGCCGCTACCGCTGGCGGGCACCCTTCGCACTGCTTGAGAGGACTGCTCCAATGACTGATTCAATCCAACTCTTCCCACCCTTCGCTGAAGAACTGCTGCCGGGCGGCGGCCACCGTTCGTTCGTGCTCAAGCGCGGCCAATTGCTGCGTCTGACCGACCTGCGCGGCGGCGCCAATGTCAGCCTGACCTTGCTCAATGCCAATGAAAAAACCGAGCGGCTGAACCTGCCCGACAGCCTCAAATGCCAACACACCGCCAAGCTCACCGCCGGCCACTGCCTGTACTCGGACATGGGCCGCGTACTCGCCGCGATCAGCGCCGACACCTGCGGTTGGAGCGACAGCCTCGGCGGCGTGCTGTGCGCGCAAGAGGTCGCCGAAAAATACGGCCAGGGCCGCTATCAGGAATTGCGCAACGGCTTCTTTCGCAACGGCAACGACAACCTGCTGGTGGAACTCGGCAAGTGGGGCCTGGGCCTGTCCGACCTGCTGATGACCCTCAATCTGTTCAGCCGCGTGAACGTCGATGAGGCCGGGCATTTCCACTTCATCGAGGGCAATTCGAAGGCCGGCGACTACATCGAGTTATACGCGCCGATGGACACTTTGGTGGTGCTCACCGCCCTGCAACACCCGATGGACCCGTCCCCCGAATACGCCCCGAAACCCTTGAAGCTGAGCTGGATGAACGCCGACGCCAGCGTCGCCGAACATTGCCGCACTTCGCGCCCGGAAAACGAGCGCGGCTTCATCAACACCGACCGTTTGTTCGCCTGAGGATCGCTGCCATGTCACTCGCAATCGCCACTTCGCACAAGCAAGCCGACAGCGCGATCTACCGCGCGACCATTCCCGCCGGCGAGCCCTGGCTGATGGAAGTCAAGGCCGGGCAGACCCTGCGCATCCTCGATCTGGAAGGCAATCAGGCCGTCGACACCTTGTTCTACAGCCTCGCCAACCCGAAGGAACGCTACGACGTGCAACGCACCTTGCGCCGACAGAACAGCGTCTACCTGAGCACCGGCAGCGTGCTGTATTCCAACCTCGGCCAGCCGATGCTGACCATCGTTGCCGACACCTGTGGGCGCCACGACACCCTCGGCGGCGCCTGCGCGCAAGAGAGCAACACCGTGCGCTACGCCCTGGAAAAACGCTACATGCACAGCTGCCGCGACAACTACCTGCGCGCCTGCGCCCACGACGGCCGATTGAGCAAGAGCGACATCGGGCCGAACATCAATTTCTTCATGAACGTGCCAGTAACGGCGGATGGCGGGCTGACCTTCGAGGACGGTATTTCGGCGCCGGGCAAGTACGTTGATTTGCGCGCGGAGATGGACGTCATCGTGCTGATTTCCAACTGTCCGCAGTTGAACAACCCGTGCAATGCCTACAACCCGACCCCGGCGGAGTTGCTGGTATGGAACTGACCATGAGCCGTTTACGCCGTTGGCTTTTTGCCCTGTGCCAGGCGCGTTCCGGGCAGTGTCTGAAAGCTTCAAGGCACTGATAGTCCTGTGGGAGCTGGCTTGCCAGCGATTGCGGTGTTTCAGTCACCAACAATGTTGGATGTGCCGACCTCATCGCTGGCAAGCCAGCTCCCACAGGGGGTTTGTGGTGGGTTGGAGTGAAGTGTGTTTTTTCCATCCGGGACGGCCCGGATGTCTGTCGAAAAACAGCGGGACGGCCCGCTCCCCCTTCAGGGGTTATGCCATGTTCGAAAAAATCCTGATCGCCAACCGTGGCGCGATTGCCTGTCGCATCCTGCGCACGATCAACGTGCTGAAGGCCCAAGGCGTCGCCGTGTACTCCGAAGCCGATGCTGCCAGCCTGCACAGCTCCCAGGCCGCTGAAGCGCACAGCCTCGGCGAAGGCGCGGCGTCCGTGACCTATCTGGCGGTCGACAAAATCCTCAAGATCGCCAAACAAACCGGCGCCACGGCGATTCATCCCGGCTACGGGTTTCTCTCCGAGAACGCAGCGTTCGCCGAAGCCTGCGAAGCGCAGGGCATCGCCTTCATCGGACCGACGCCGGAGCAATTGCGGGTGTTCGGCCTCAAGCACACTGCTCGCGCATTGGCCAAACAGCACGGCGTACCCATGCTCGAAGGCACCGACCTGCTCGACAGCCTCGATTGCGCGCTGAGCGCCGCCGAACAGGTCGGCTACCCGGTAATGCTGAAAAGCACCGCTGGCGGTGGTGGCATCGGCATGCGCGTGTGCCGCAGCGCCAATGAATTGAGCGAATCATTCGAAGCGGTGAAACGCCTCGGCCAGAACAACTTCAGCGACGCTGGGGTGTTCATCGAGAAGTACATCGAACGCGCGCGGCATCTGGAAGTGCAGGTATTCGGCGACGGCTGCGGTGAAGTCATCGCTCTCGGCGTGCGCGACTGCTCGGTGCAGCGGCGCAACCAGAAAGTCCTCGAAGAAACCCCGGCGCCGAGCCTGCCCGAAGGCATGGCCGATGAGCTGTGCGCGGCGGCGATCAAACTGGCGCGAGCGGTGAATTACCGCAGCGCCGGCACCGTCGAATTCGTCTTCGACAGCGAGGCTCAGCGTTTTTATTTCCTTGAAGTGAACACGCGGCTGCAGGTCGAGCACGGCGTCACTGAACAAGTGTGGGATGTGGACCTGGTGCGCTGGATGATCGAGCTGGCCGCCGGTGATCTGCCACCGCTGCGCGAGTTGTATCAAGGTCTGGAACCGCAGGGCCATGCAATTCAGGCACGTCTGTACGCGGAAGATCCGGGGCGTGATTTCCAGCCGAGCCCGGGCCTGCTGACCGCTGTGCAGTTTCCGCCTGCCAACGGCGTTGAGTTGCGCATCGACACCTGGGTCGAGGCCGGTGTGGAAATCCCGCCGTATTTCGATCCGATGATTGCCAAGCTCATCGCTTGGGCGCCGAGTCGCGAACAGGCTCGCGCTCAATTGCATCAGGCACTGGGCGATAGCCTGCTGTACGGCGTGGAAACCAACCGCGACTATCTGCGGCAGATTCTGCTCGATACTCCATTCGCCAGCGGTCAGCCGTGGACCCGTTGTCTGGAAAATCTGCTGTATCACGCCAACACCTTCGAAGTGCTCAGCGCCGGCACGCAGACCAGCGTGCAGGACTACCCCGGCCGCCTCGGTTACTGGGCCGTCGGCGTGCCGCCCTCGGGACCGATGGATAGCCGAGCGCTGCGTTTGGGCAATCGTCTGCTCGGCAATGAACAAGGCGCCGCCGCACTGGAAATCACCATGAGCGGGCCGATCCTGCGTTTCAATTGTGATGCCGTGGTCGCAGTCACTGGCGCGCCGATTGCCCTTACGCTTGACGCTGAACCGGTGCCGATGAACACCGCGCTGCTGATCCCGGCCGGCGCTACATTGCAACTGGGCAGCATCAGCGGCGCCGGCGCGCGCAGTTATCTGTGTCTGCGCGGCGGCCTGCAGGTGCCGGATTATCTGGGCAGCAAAAGTACCTTCACTCTCGGCCAGTTTGGCGGGCATGGCGGTCGCGCGTTGAGGGCCGGTGACGTCTTGCATGTGCCGGCATTGACCGAGCGCAGCGCCGGCCAGCAACTGGCCGAACAGCACATCACTGCGCTGCCGAGCGTGCGCCAGATCCGGGTGATCTACGGCCCCCACGGCGCGCCGGAATACTTCAGCGAAAACTACATTGCCACGTTCTTCGCAACCCAGTGGGAAGTGCACTTCAATTCCAGCCGCACCGGCGTGCGCCTGATCGGGCCGAAGCCTGAGTGGGTGCGTGAGGATGGCGGTGAAGCGGGTCTGCATCCGTCGAACATCCATGACAATCCGTATGCGATTGGTGCGGTGGATTTCACTGGCGACATGCCGGTGATCCTCGGCCCGGATGGCCCGAGCCTGGGTGGGTTTGTCTGCCCGGTGACGGTGATCGAGGCGGATCTGTGGCAGTTGGGGCAGCTCAAGGCGGGTGATAAAATTCAGTTCATTCCCGTCGACCTCAAGGCCGCCCGCGATCTCGCCCTGAAATGGGATGCACCCTGTGGGAGCGAGCCTGCTCGCGAAAGCGTCGGCCCAGACAAATCGATATTGACTGACACGGCCTCTTCGCGAGCAGGCTCGCTCCCACAGGGTTTAGTGTCGCCTGTGGTGCTGGCGTTGGGTCAAGGCGATCAGCGACTGGTTGCACGGGTTTCTGGCGACACTCATCTACTGCTGGAAATCGGCGCGCCGGAGCTTGATCTGGTCCTGCGCTTTCGCGCCCACGCGCTAATGCAGGCGCTGGAAAGCAAAGCCCTGCATGGCGTGATCGACCTCACCCCGGGCATTCGCTCGCTGCAAGTGCACTACCAGCCGGAGCAACTGCCGTTGGCCGATCTGCTCGGCATCATCGTCGGCGAATGGGACGCGGTGTGCGCCGCAAAAGATCTGCAAGTGCCGTCGCGCATCGTGCACTTGCCGCTGTCGTGGGACGACCCGGCCTGCCAGTTGGCGATCGAGAAATACATGACCACCGTGCGCAAGGACGCGCCGTGGTGCCCGAGCAATCTGGAATTCATCCGGCGCATCAACGACCTGCCGAATCTCGACGAAGTGCAGCGCACGGTGTTCGATGCGAGCTATCTGGTGATGGGCCTTGGCGACGTTTACCTCGGCGCGCCGGTGGCCACGCCGCTCGATCCGCGCCATCGTCTGGTGACCACCAAGTACAACCCGGCACGCACCTGGACCGCCGAGAATTCGGTGGGCATCGGCGGCGCCTACCTGTGCGTGTACGGCATGGAAGGCCCGGGCGGTTATCAGTTTGTCGGGCGCACGCTACAAATGTGGAATCGCTATCGCGAAGTCGCCGCGTTCGATGGCAAACCGTGGCTGCTGCGCTTCTTCGATCAGATCCGCTTCTACCCGGTCAGCGCCGAAGAACTGCTGCGCATTCGCCGTGATTTCCCGCTGGGGCGCTTCGATCTGAACATCGAACACAGCCAGCTCAACCTCGCCGACTATCAGGCATTTCTCAGTCAGGAAGCCGAGGGCATCAGCGCTTTCCGTGCGCAACAACAGGGCGCGTTCAAGGCTGAACGCGAGCGCTGGATCGCCAGCGGCCAGGCGCATTTCGACAGTGAAGAAGCCGTGCCTGACGCCAGCGAAGAAGCTCCACTGCAAAACGGTGAACACAGCGTCGACAGCCACATCGCCGGCAATCTCTGGCAGGTGCAGGTCGCGGCCGGCCAGCGTGTCGCGGCGGGCGATGTGCTGGTGATTCTCGAGTCGATGAAGATGGAAATCCCGGTGCTCGCGCCGCTGGCCGGCGTGGTGCGAGAGATCCGCGTGCAACCCGGTTCGGCGGTGCGCGCCGGACAACGGGTGGTGGTGCTGGAACTCGACTGAAGCCATTTCTGAAAAGGATCAACCGATGAATCTGCAACTCGATGCACTGCGCCACGCCTATCGCAATGGCGACACCACACCGCGCCAACTGCTGCTGCAATTGCGCGAAAAAGCCGCTGCGCTGAATCCCGACTATCACCTGTTCATCCACCTGCTCAGCGTAGATGAACTGGAGCCGTATCTGGCCGCTCTCGACGGTCGTGACCTCGACAGTCTGCCGCTGTATGGCGTGCCGTTCGCGATCAAGGACAACATCGATCTGGCCGGCATTCCCACCACCGCCGCGTGCCCGGCGTTCGCCTATGTGCCGCAGCAGTCGGCGACCATCGTCGAGCAGCTATTGGCGCTGGGGGCGATTCCGCTGGGCAAGACCAATCTTGATCAGTTCGCCACCGGCCTCAATGGCAGCCGCTCGCCTTATGGTGCGTGCCCGAACAGTGTGCTGGCGGAGTATCCGTCCGGCGGTTCCAGCGCGGGTTCATCCCTGGCGGTAGCGCTAGGTGTGGCGAGTTTTGCCTTGGGCACTGACACCGCCGGTTCCGGGCGGGTGCCGGCGGCGCTGAATAATCTGGTGGGCTTGAAGGCGAGCAAGGGCCTGATTTCCACCGCTGGCGTGCTGCCGGCGTGCCGCACGCTGGACTGCGTAACCACCTTCACCGCCACTGCTCGCGAGGCCAGTCAGTTGTTGGCGTTGACAGCCAAACATGATGCTCGCGATGAATACAGCCGACGCAACCCGGCATGGAACGACGGCTCGGCATTCGGCGCGGTACGGCCGTTTCGCTTCGGCGTGCCACGGGCGCAGGACCTTGAATTTTTCGGCTGCAACGAAGGGCCGCAACTGTTCGCAGCGGCCATCGAACGGCTCAAGGCTCTGGGTGGCGAAGCGGTCGAACTGGACCTGTCGCCATTTCTCGAAGCAGCGCGGTTGCTTTACGACGGGCCTTGGGTCGCCGAGCGTTACAGCGTCGCCGGTGAGCTGATGGAGCAGAATCCCGAAGCGGTGCTGCCAGTGATCCGTGCGGTGCTGGCCAAGGCTCCGGCAGTGACTGGCGTGCAGACCTTCCGCGCGCAATATCGATTGCAGGCGCTGAAGGCCCTCTGCGACGAGGCCCTGGAAAATCTCGACTGCGTACTGACGCCGACCATCGGCCGTCCAGTGACGTTGGCCGAGCTTGCGGCCGAGCCGGTGCTGCGCAATTCCGAACTCGGCTATTACACCAACTTCATGAACCTGCTCGACTACGCCGCCGTCGCCGTGCCGACCGCGTTCATGAGCAACGGTTTGCCGTGGGGCGTGACGTTGTTCGGGCGGGTGTTTACCGATCAGTATCTGTTGAGCGTGGCCGATGCCTTGCAGCGCCAGCAGGACAGTGCCCTGCCAGTTCCGGCAAACCCTGCGCGCAATGACCGCGCTCGATTGGTGGTGTGTGGCGCGCACCTGCAAGGGCTGGCGTTGAACTGGCAACTGACCCAGCGTGGCGGGCGCTTGCTGGAAACCACGTTCAGTTCGCCGGACTATCGACTGCACGCCCTCGCCGGCGGCCCGCCATTGCGGCCGGGCATGGTACGGGTCAAGGACGCCGGCGTGGCGATTGCCGTGGAGGTGTGGGAATTGCCGAGCAGCGAATTGGGCTCGTTTCTGACCGGAATTCCGGCGCCGCTCGGGTTGGGCAAGGTGCAACTGGCGGATGGGCGCTGGGAGAGCGGGTTTATCTGTGAGCCGTATGGGTTGGAGGGTGCGGTGGATATCAGTCATTTGGGGGGATGGCGGGCGTATCTGGCATCCCGGGGCTGATCCGAAAGCTCGCCTCACCCTGGCCCTCTCCCCCAGGAGAGGGCCAGGGTGAGGCGATTGTCCATCGGTTGCCATTGGCTGATACCGAGTCGATCACAGATTTTCCATCACCCACAATCCAGCTCCCTCTCACCCGGGAAAGGGCTGGGGTGAGGGGCTGCGATTTCCCTGACACACCGCTACGTCATATCCCCCGCCATTTCAGGCACAAATCCCGCAGTGTTTTCCCGACCATCCCACTAGAATGCATCCCATCGGGCCACTGCCAACGGATCTGCCATGCCGCTTCGTTCTCCCTTGTACTCGCAACGTTCCCTGGTGCTCACCCTGGTCGCCCTGCTCGGCGCCGGCTTTCTCGCCACGTCACTGTTGAGCTACTTCGCCTCCCGCGAGTCGATCCGCGACAACATCGTCAACACTGAACTGCCACTGACCTCCGACACGGTCTATTCGGAAATCCAGAAAGATCTGGTCCGGCCGATCCTGATTTCCTCGATGATGTCCCGTGACACGTTCATGCGCGACTGGGTGGTTAACGGCGAGCAGAATCCCGAGCAGATGACCCGCTATCTCGACGAGGTCATGACCCATTACGGCGCCTACACGGCGTTCTTCGTTTCCAATGCCACGCTCACCTACTACCACGCCAAAGGCGTGCTCAAGCAGGTCAAAGTCGACGAGCCGCGCGACACCTGGTACTTCCGCGTGCGCGACATGCAGGACCCGTACGAGATCAACGTCGACCCGGATCTGGCGAATAAGGACAACCTGACGTTCTTCATCAACTACAAGGTCTACGACTACCACAACCGCTTCATCGGTGCAGCGGGCGTGGGCCTGACCGTGGACGCGGTGATCAAGCTGATCGACAAGTATCAACAGCGCTATCAACGCAGCGTGTACTTCGTCGATACCTTCGGCCGCCTCGTATTGACCGGTGCCGAGGGTGGCCCGGATGGCGCGCACATCGGCCAGAGTCTTGGCGAACTGGAGAGCATGAAAAGTCTGGTCAGCCAGTTGCCCAAGCCGCACAGCGGCAGCTACGAATATTCCACTCAGGGCCAAGGGCATTTTCTCAACGTGCGGTTTATCCCCGAGTTGAACTGGTACCTGTTCGTCGATAAACGCGAGGATGGCGCGCTGAGCGAGATCCGCCAGTCGCTGTATCTCAATCTGCTGATCTGCCTGCTGGTGACGTTGATCGTGCTGGCGCTGCTCAATCGGGTCATCAAGCGCTTCCAGGCGAAGATTCAGGCGCACGCCACCCTCGACAGTCTCACTGAACTGCCGAACCGACGCGGTTTCGACATCCTCGCCGCGCAAGCGCTGCACGAGGCCCAACGAGAAACCAGGCCGCTGACCGCGTTGTTGCTCGACCTCGACCACTTCAAAGCCTTGAACGACACCTACGGCCACATGGCCGGCGATCAGGTGTTGATCGGTTTCGCCCGTGACCTGCAAAGTTGCCTGCGTCACGCCGACATCGTCTGCCGCTGGGGCGGTGAAGAGTTTATCGTTCTGTTGAAAGATACCGACGGCGAGACCGGGCAGAAAATCGCCGAAAAAATCCGTCAACACGTCGAGCAACACGAATATGCCTACGATGGCCACAGCCTGCATCTGACCGTGAGCATCGGCGCCACCACCGTGCAACGCGATGACACCTTGCACACTCTGCTGTCGCGGGCCGATCATGCGATGTACCGCGCCAAGCAAACCGGGCGCAACCGCACCTGCATGGAAATGCCGCACTCGACCTATGCCTGATAACGACGTTAAACCCGACCACTGCCCGGCCTGCGGTGCCCGCAACGACTGCAGCCTCGCCGACCCACGCACCGCCGACCGCGAATGCTGGTGTTACGGCGTAACCATCGACCCGGCGGTGCTCGAGGCGCTGCCGGTCGAGTTGCGCAATCAAGCCTGCCTGTGCCCGCGTTGCGCGCAGGTCGAAGCGCAACTGCAAGCAGGCCGGCGGCCGATCCCGTAAGATGCGCGGCCCTTTGTCCGTTGAATTCTGACCATGCGCGTCGACCGTTTCCTCAGCAATCTGCCCCGCTACAACCGTCAGCAGGTTCGCCTGTTGCTGGTAGAAAAGCGCGTACGGATTGACGGGAAAGTCGTCAGCGACCCGCACAGTGACGTGCTGGAATTCAGCCGGGTCGAAGTCGACGATGAGGTGCTGCAAAGCGGTAAACATGCGCGCTATTTTATGCTGCACAAACCGCCAGGCTGCGTCAGCGCCACTCGCGATCCGCAGCATGCGACCGTGCTCGACCTGCTCGATGAGCCGGACAAGGCTGACCTGCACATCGCCGGACGTCTGGATTTCAACACCTCCGGGCTGATGCTGATCACCAATGACGGCGCCTGGTCGCGGCGCCTGACGCAGCCGCAAACCAGACTGCCGAAGGTCTATTACGTCGAAACCGAACAGGATATCGACGCGAGCTACGCGTTGAAATTTGCCGAGGGCATTTACTTCGCTTTCGAAGATCTGACCACGCTACCGGCGCAGCTTGAGCTGCTTGGTCCACGCTCGGCACGGCTGAGCATCGTTGAAGGCCGCTACCATCAGGTCAAGCGCATGTTTGGGTTTTTCAACAACAAAGTCTTGCGCCTGCACCGCGAATCCGTGGGTGAACTGGCGCTCGATCACGCGCTAAAACCGGGCGAGTACCGCGCTTTGCGCACCGAAGAGATTCATTTGTTCTAAGCCGCCGACCGCTCAGCCGAAGTTGTCGAACAATTTGCCGACGGCACTTGCGTGATCCCGAGTCCCCTGCTTGAATCAGGACGTCGGCCGAAATGTGACCGATGAGTCACCACATACTTCCAAGAAACTTTTTGTCGGTCGTCTGCCCTCAAGGGCTGCGCCTCAGCCGGCAATCTGCCCGCCAATAACAACACCCGTCGACCTGCCGTACCGGATCGACATGGGCCAGCAAATTCCAGGCGTATGCCTACCTGTCACAAAGCTCGTGCAATCTCGATTGCGCGCATACCCGCTTGCTTGCCAGGAGTCTTATGACATGAGGCCAGAAATCGCTGTGCTGGATATACAGGGTCAGTATCGGGTTTACACGGAGTTCTATCGCGCAGACGCCGCAGAAAAGACCATCATTCTGGTCAACGGCTCGATGGCCACGACTGCGTCGTTTGCACAGACCGTGAAAAACCTGCACCCGCAATTCAACGTGGTCTGCTACGACCAGCCCTATGCGGGTCGGTCAAAAGCCCACAACCGGCATGAGAAACATCTGACGAAGGAAGTCGAAGGGCAGATTCTGCTGGAGCTGATCGACCACTTCGCTGCCGAGCACGTGCTGTCGTTCTCCTGGGGCGGTGCGGCAACATTGGTCGCCCTCGCCCAGCAGCCCCGGCGCATCGAAAAAGCCGTGATCAGCTCGTTCTCGCCGGTGATCAATGCGCACATGCTCGATTACCTTGAGCGCGGCGTCGATTACCTCGGCAGCCGCGACGGCGACAGGGTCGGCCATCTGGTCAACAACACGATTGGCAAACACCTGCCGTCGCTGTTCAAACGCTTCAACTATCGCCACGTCAGCAGCCTCGCCGAGCATGAATACGGGCAGATGCACTTTCACATCAACGACGTCCTGCACAGCGATCGCCAGTGCTATCTGAATGCGGCGAAAAAGATCAACGTGCCGGTGCTGTTCCTGAACGGTGAATGGGACGAATACACCGCCGCTGAAGACGCACGCCTGTTTGGCAATCACGTAGCGCACAGCAGCTTCACTACCCTGCAAGCCACCGGGCACTTCCTCGACATGGAGCACAAAGCCGCCTGCCGCGACAGCCAGAACGCTCTGCTCGGCTTCCTGAAACCTGCGCCGCAAGCCAGCCGAACGCGCTACTCGTTTATGCAGGATCACCATGCCCTGGCCATTTGAAACAGCGTCATCGCGGGCAAGGCTGCAAGCTTGAAGTGCCTGTTGCACCGGCGCAGCCCTTGCTCGCGATCGACCGATTTCTGCGTGGCAAGGCCCTCGCAGAGAAAAGAAAACTTCAAATCCGTGGCCGAGTCTGGTACAAAGTCAGCCGCTCTGAGCGGGTATAGTTTAGTGGTAGAACGAAAGCTTCCCAAGCTTTAGATGAGGGTTCGATTCCCTCTACCCGCTCCACCGAATATTGATCTCGCGTTGTGTCGTCTGACGCGGGATGCAGGAATGGAAAAAACCGGTCTTGATGGCCGGTTTTTTTGTGCGTGGGATTTGAGATCTGGTTACCAGCGCAGACCAATTCAGAGGATCACAGACGGAGCAATCACATGAAATTCGGATCCGAAAAGGAATCCACCAGTCCGTTCGCAGACTTCATCCGAAATGCTAAATCGGAGGAGAAAAAGCGTGTTTACAGCGAAGTGCTGACCGAAGCTACCAAAAAGCAGATTGAAGTGATGCTGGCGGCACGTGAGAAGCAAGCGTGACGGTGCTGAGAGAGTAAAGTAGAGCCTGGCACGCGCCGGGCTTTTTATTGGGCAGTTGTCACGGCGTGTTGGAATTGCCTTGCTGGTCGCTTTTTAGCGGCTGGGATTTGAAATGTCAGCGTCAACATCTATCAGAACGAACAATGCTGCCCACCCGTCTGCAGCTTGCTTCCTCGAAATCCAGATGCAGCCTCGCCAGTACATTGAAGATCGGCTCCCCGGCTTTGTGCGGGACATTCAATCGAGTTAATACTTTCTTCCAGTTGGCGAGCGCAGCGAGAGTCTGCTCGATATATTCCTCGGCCTTGAGGAACTGACCGGGTTGTGTTCAAGAGATGCGCCGACATGAGATAACGTGGCGAACTCAAGAAAGTTAGCGGCGTGATTCAGCGAGTCGCAACAATAAACAGCCGTGGAAACGGCAGCAGCACCGAGCCGTCAGCCAAGGCCGGATAAGCCTTGGCAACTTCCGCCAGATACCGCTGCAGATACTGCGCCCGTTCCTCCTCGGTCAACGGGCTCAGGAATGGAATCAACCCGCTGCCCTTGAACCACTCCACCACCCCCGCCGCACCATCGCGAAGTTGGTGGTGATAGGTGGTGCGCCACACATCGACCCGCGCGCAGTGCGGCCGCAGCATTGAAAAATAATCACTGGCACTGGCCATGTCGGTACGCTGCCCGGCAGCGTCTGCGAGCTTGCTCGCCCACGGCCCATTGGCGGCGACTTCACGCATCAAACGGTGGGACGGTTCGTTGAGGTTGTCCGGCATCTGAATCGCCAGGCTGCCACCATCTGAAAGCTTGCTCGCCAAGGCTGGCAGCAACGAAGCGTGATCAGGCACCCATTGCAACACTGCATTGGCAAAGATCACATCGAACGGGCCTTCATCGGTCCACTTGTCGATCTCGGCCACCTCGAACTGCACATCGGGCAAGCGCTTGCGCGCGGCGGCGATCATGTCCGCCGAACTGTCCAGGCCACTGACCTTGGCCTCGGGAAAACGCTGCACCAGCAACTCGGTGGAATTGCCCGGCCCGCAACCAATATCCACCACCGCCCGCGCGTGCTCCGTGGGTATTGCCGCCAGCAGATCACGGGCCGGGCGGGTGCGTTCATCTTCGAAAGCGACGTATTGCTTGGCAGACCAGCTCATTGCGTTCTCCTGTCGAGGGTGTTCTGGCAACTGCCGACACAATACAGCGATCCGTGCGGCACGCCTTCCCTACCAAAGTCCTGCACCGAAACTTGTAAACAGAATTTTCAGCGCAACGCTGATGTCTGAATTTCAAGCTCCCAAAACAAGGACTCCCATCATGAAATTCGCCAAGATTGCCCAAAAACTTGCCCTGTGGGCCGGTAGCCCGAAGACGTTCATGGGGGCGTTGATCCTGATCGGGTTGTGGGGTTTGAGCGGGCCGATTTTTGGTTACAACGACACTTGGCAGCTGATCATCAATACATCGACGACGATCATCACGTTCCTGATGGTGTTCCTGATTCAGAACACGCAGAACCGCGATACCGACATTCTGCATTTGAAGCTCGATGAGCTATTGCGGGTGAACAAGGAGGCGCAGAACGCAATGCTCGGGCTGGAGGCGCTGGATTTGCAGCAATTGGAGGCGCTGCGCCAGCACTACCGAGCATTGGGTGAAAATCAGGTGTTCGATCTCGAAGGGCTTGGCGACAAGAGCAAGCCAAAGCAGGATTTGAATGAGTGCTGAGCAAATCCAGTGCGTAACCACAACTGTGGGAGCGAGCCTGCTCGCGAAAACGGAGGGTCAGTCAACACATCATTGACTGAGACACCGCTTTCGCGAGCGGGCTCGCTCCCACAGGGCAAGCACCGCATTTCAACTGAAGGTCTCGCTCGCGCTACAACAATAAGGCGAAGTTAACGACTGGCCTGCAACGCTCGAGCCTTCTCCAGATGGCTTTGCAGTTTCGGCAAGGTCTCATCGGCAAACGCTTTGATTTCCGGCACGTCGGTGGTTTGCGCCTGCTGCTCGATCTGGGTGATGGCCTCTTCAGTCGCTTTGACCTGGCTCGCGGCGTAGGCCTGATCAAACGTCGCGCCGTCCTTCACTTCCGGCATCAGCTCTTTGGCCTTGTCGGCGAGCTCTTCGCGGGGGGCCACCGGCAGGTCGAGTTTCTTGGCGATTTTCGCCAGATGCTGGTTGGCCGTGGTGCGGTCGTTGATGACAACGATAGTGTAATCCTTGACCTCTTTCGATTCGGTCTTGCCATGGGCCTGACGGCTGGCTTCGATGTCGGCCATGCCTTTGGCGGAGGCATCGTTGATGAATTCGGCTGGCGACTGGGCGAACGCAGTGCTGGCGCACAGGCCCAGCAGGGTTGCAAAACTGGCGTTACGTAAACGGGTGGCCATCCGGCTCATGGTCGCGCCCTCCTTCGTGGAAAATTCAAGCGGGCCGTGATTCGCCCGCTGCTCAAATAGTCGCGGCGGACAATTGTCCGCCTCAGTTAGGAAGGCTTTTACGGTCAAAGGTTTAGAAAAACTGCCGCAGGCGCGACGAACGGTTCAGTCACTATTTGCTCAGCATCAGCCCTTGTCGGGCATCAAACCCGGCAGCGCGTGCACCAGTGCGTTAATGGCAAAACCGATAAACATCACGCCGCACAAACGGGTGATCAGCAATTCGTGACGTTGATACACCGTGCGCACTCGCTGCGCGCCAACCACGCCGATGAGGATTGCGTAAGCCAGCGCGCCGCCGATAAAACTCAGGGCGATCAGCGCCGGCAGCATCGACCAGTTGAGCAGTTCAGCGCGGCTCGACAGCAGCGCCGTGAAGGTCGCCACCGCCACCGGGTAGGCCTTGGGATTGGTCAGGCCGAAGACAATGCCGTGCCAGAACGGCTGCCGCGCCGCCCCTCGCGCCTCGTCGCCGCTACGGCGCTGGGCACGCACTGCACGCCAGCCGAGCCAGAACAGATACACCGCGCTGAGCACGCCGAGCACATCGAAGGCGGTGCTGCCGATCTCCCGCGCACCGACAATCGCCACCAGCGCCGTGCTGCACCAGACCACATCGCCGAGCAGATGCCCACACAGAAACCCCGCCCCGGCCCGCCGCCCATGCGCCGCGCCAATGCCGAACACCGCCAGCACACCCGGACCCGGCGTGATCCCGTAGATGAAACCCGAAGCCAGAACGGCCAACAGCAATGATGGAGTCATGGAAAACCTGCAAGCGCCAGAACACGTGGCGCAGAGTCTATCTCAGCCGAACACGTCCGATCACTGCGCGTCGTGAAACGCATGCCCGGAGACGTTTTTCGATTCAATAACCTCTGAGGTTTTCAGGGACGACATATTGCTGGCCGTCGTAGATCAAGCTGACTTGGGTTGTCTTCAGGTGGGTGGTTTTCGACAGGCACTCTTTACCCGACTGAGTGTTTTTCATCTTGCTGCCACGGCTGGTAACGATCAGATCGGCGAGACCATGATGACTGGACTCAGCGATCTCAACGGTGCGGCGTACCTGTTTGAGGTAGCCCTCGCAGTCGCCGCTGAACTCCCCGTTGTTCTTGTAGACCACCAAGCCTTCCAGCACCGGGCGCAACTGATTGCCTTCGCGGACATACAAGGCCAGATCGGTTTTCTCGTAAGGAATTGCGTGGGAACTGTGGACGAACTTCGAACGCAAGCCAAATGCGCGAACATCCTCTGCCAGGCGATAGCGCGCGGTGTCGATGCGCAGATCGTCGAAACGCACGGCATCGGAGTTGTAAGCGCCGGGTTTGCGGTAAGTGGCAATCGGTTTGGCGTTGCTGGCATTGACGATTGCAAGGTCAAGATCGAATACCCCGACGTCTTCGTCATCCGCATCCGCCAGATACGTGGATTTGACGGCAATCGCCTGATTCTGCACAGCGGGCCAGACCTTGCAACGCGACAGGTATTCGCCATTGAAGGCTTTGGTTTCGCAAGCGGCGTGGACTTGAGCCGTAAGCGCAAACAAGCCGAGTGCGATAAAAATTCGGAGAGGCACAATCATGATTCTTCCTTGAAATATTCGTCTCAGTGACGCAGGTCACACGCCTTTGAAACCTTGCGGCAAAACGTAGGTTTTCCCGTCGTAACGCAACGTGGTCAGCACTGGTTTTTCGTGGGTGGTCTTCGATTCGCAGGTGTCGCGTGGCCCCTCACCCACCAGCCCAGTGGTGACTGAGCGGACAATGATATCCGCATAACCATGGGAACTGGTCTTGCCCATCTCAAGCGTACGCACCGTCTCTGCTCGCTCGCCCGCGCAGTTGCCATCCCATTCGCCGCTGAAGCTGTAAACCAGCAAGCGATCCAGCACCGGGCGCAGTTTGTCGCCCTCCTTCACGTAGAGCGACAGCAGCGTTTCATCCAGCGGATTGACGCGTGACGAGCCTTTGAAATGGGCGCGTACGCCGAAAGCACGGAGGTCGGGCGTGAGTTTATAGCGCGCGGTATCCAGTTCCAGATTGTCGAGCGCGATGGCATCGGAGAGAAACGCCGACGGCTGATGATAGGTCGCCAGCGGCTTGGGGCCGCCAGCGGTAGTGACGGCCAGAGCCAGATCGTACGAACCCACCGTGCCGTCCTGGCCATAGACCGGATCGGGCACAAACGTCGATAGCGCGGTGATCGTCAGCGGTGGATAAGCCGGCCAGTCCTTGCACAGCGAGAAATCCGCTTCCCCGCTGACCGCAGGCGGCGTGCAATCGGCCCACGCCTGCCCAGCCATCAACCATCCACAGAGCGCTGTAGCGCTGATCCATATGGACTTCATTGTCACTCCCGCTCCTTGATGACATTTGCAGCCGCGCACTATCCCCTTCTGCATCGGAGGATTCAACAGATCAGGCCAGCGAATCTTCTCATGTGTCTGAAGTGGGAATTCGCGAGCAGGCTCGCTCCCACAGGAAAGAGCATTCCAAATGTGGGAGCGAGCCTGCTCGCGAAGGCGTCATCACAGACGCCGCCAATCTCAATACTTGTCAAGCGTACGCAACTTCTGCGGCAGGCCCCACAGCAGCAACGCTGCCGCGATCAGCGCGGCGACGCCGATGACGTACAGCGCCGGGGTGGTGCTGCCGGTGAGGTCCTTGATGCGCCCGACCATGACCGGGCTGACGATCCCGCCGAACTGCCCCAAGGTATTGATCACCGCGATCCCGCCTGCCGCGCCGGCACCGGCGCCCGCCAGCAGCTTCGGTGGCAGTGTCCAGAAGCTCGGAATCGAAGCGATAATGCCCGCACCGAGCAGGCCGAGCGCGACGATCAGGAAGGTCGTGTGGCTGGCGAAGATCCCTGCGCTGAAAAAGCCGATCGCACCGACGATCACCAGCCCGGCGACGAACTTGCGCCGTTCACCGGTGGCGTCTGACAAGCGCCCGATCACCACCATGCTGATCGCCCCGCAGATGTACGGAATGGCGGTCAGCAGGCCGATCATCACCGGGCTTTCGGTGCCGGCGCTGCGGATCAATTGCGGTGCCCAGAAATTCAGGCCGTAGGACGCGACCTGAATCAGGAAGTAGATCAAACCCAACGTCAGGAAACCGGGAATTTTCAGCGCCGCGAGCAATGAGCCGCCGCTCTTGTGTGGCTCGTGATGGGCGATGCGGCTGGAGAGCAATTTCTTCTCGTCAGCCGTCAGCCAGTGCGCATCCTCGATGCGGTCCTTGAGTTGGGTCAGCACGAGAAAACCGAGGGCGATACACGGCACACCACCGAGCAGGAACAACCAGTGCCAGCCGCGCATCTGCAACACGCCGTCGAGGTGTTGCAGCACCAGCCCCGAGAACGGTGCACCGACCAGTCCGGCGAACGCCGAGGCGAGAAACAGCATCGAGGTGATGCGGCCACGAAAGTGCTGCGGAAACCACAGTGTCAGGTAATACAGCACGCCCGGAGCAAACCCGGCTTCCATCGCGCCGATCACGAAGCGCAGCGCATAGAACTGCCATTCGCTGTTGACGAAGACCATCGCCGCCGTCGCCACGCCCCACGACATCATGATCCGCGCAATCCAGCGTCGCGCGCCGACCTTGTACAACATCATGTTGCTCGGCACTTCGAACAGCACGTAACCGACCACGAACAGCCCGGCGCCCAAGCCATACGCGGTGTCGCTGAGGCTCAGGTCGGTCTGCAACTGGAATTTGGCGAAGCTGATGTTGATGCGATCGAAGAAGGCAAAGAGGTAGCAGACCATGATCAGCGGCATGAGGCGCCAGGCGACTTTGCTGACCAGGGCTTTTTCGGCGTCGTTATCGACGGACGGATTCACGCCCGCCTCCATTACATTGAGGCTCATAGGTTTTTCTCCAGGCGGACTACCGATGGGCGTCCGATTGTTTTTGTTGTCTGGTGATGACGCTCACTGTGGAGCGCTTTTGTGTGGGAGCTGGCTTGCCAGCGATGGCGTCAGTTCAGCTAACGCTTTCGTTGAATTTGCTGCCGTCATCGCGGGCAAGCCCGCTCCCACAGGGGTACTGGTGTGTCTCAGGTGGGCATCGGATGCAGATCGCAATTGCGCCCGGCCTTGGCCAACTGACCGGGGACGTCGTGGCCTAACAGCGCCGGCAAGCCGCGCGAGAGTTCCAGCAGCAGCGGCAAATCGATCCCGGTGGGAATGCCGACTTCTTCGCACAGATTCACCAGATCTTCAGTGCAGATGTTGCCCGACGCACCCGGCGCAAACGGACAGCCACCGAGGCCACCCAACGCCGCATCGAAGCGCCGTGCACCGGCCTCGTAAGCGGCCAGCACATTGCACAGCCCAAGGCCGCGAGTGTTGTGGAAATGCAGGGTCAGATCGGCCGGCGAAACCCGCTGCAAAACGCGCCGCACCAGGCGATCGACCTGACGCGGATTGGCCATGCCGGTGGTGTCGGCGAGGCTGATGCCCTGAATGCCGAGCTCCTGATAAGCGTCGACGATGTGCAGCACGCGATCCTCGTCGATGTAGCCTTCGAACGGGCAACCGAACGTGGTGGCGATGCTGCCGTTGAGGCGCACACCTGAGCCGCTGACAAACGCAACGATGTCAGCGAATGCGGCCAGCGACTCCTCGCAACGCATGCGCATATTGGCCAGGTTGTGGGTCTGGCTGGCGGACATAACCAGATTCAACTCATCGGCATTCGCCGCCAGTGCCCGTTGCGCGCCTTTGAGGTTGGGGATCAACGCCACGTAAATCACCCCTGGCTGACGCTGAATGCCGTTGAACACTTGCTCGCCATCACGCAGGGCCGGAATGGCTTTGGGCGAGACGAACGAGCCGGCTTCGATGCGGCTGAATCCGGCCTGCGACAGTTGGTTGATCAGGGCGATCTTGTCAGCGGTTTCCACCCATGTCGGCTCGATCTGTAAACCATCGCGCGGCGAGACTTCCTGGACGATCAGGGTTTGCGAATAGTCAGTGATCATTGCACCACCCCTTGGCCTTTCAGGCGTTCGATGTCGAGTTCAGTCAGGCCCAGCCCGGCCAGAATAGCGTCGGTGTGCTGGCCCAGTTTCGGCCCGGACCAATTCACTCCGCCGGGGGTTTCCGAGAGTTTGGGAACGATGCCGGGCATCTTCACCGTTGCGCCACCGGGCAACTCGGCATTGAGCAACATGTCCCGCGCCTGATAGTGCGGATCCGCGACGATGTCAGCCACCGAGTAGATGCGCCCGGCCGGCACTTCGGCAGCTTCGAGAGCAGCCAGGACTTCGTTGATCGGCAGGCTGCTGGTCCAGTGCGTAATGGCTGCATCGAGCAAGCCGCTCTTGGCCGCGCGGCCGTCGTTGTGGGCGAATTCTTCTGCGTCGGCCAAATCAGCGCGGCCAATGGTGTGCATCAGGCGCTTGTAGATCGGGTCGCTGTTGCCGGCAATCACCACGTAGGCGCCGTCCGCCGTGAGATACGTGTTGGAAGGCGCGATGCCCGGCAGCGCACCGCCGCTGCGTTCACGCACATGGCCAAGCATGTCGTATTCCGGCACCAGGCTTTCCATGACGTTGAACACGCTCTCGGCCAGCGAAACATCGACGATCTGTCCACCGCCCTGCCCGGTCTTGACCCGCAGCAGCGACATCAATGCGCCGATCACCGCGTGCAGCGAGGCCAGCGAATCGCCGAGGCTGACGCCGACCCGAGCCGGTGGCGAATCGGGATTGCCGGTGGTGTAGCGAATGCCGCCCATGGCCTCGCCAATCGCACCGAAACCGGGACGGTCGCGGTACGGGCCGGTCTGGCCGTAGCCGGAGATACGCACCAGGGTCAGGTTCGGATTCAGCGCATGCAGCACGTCCCAGCCCAGACCGAGTTTTTCCAGCGCACCGGGGCGCAGGTTTTCGATGATCACGTCGGCGTCACCGGCCAGTTGCTTGACCAGTTCGATGCCTTCAGCGGATTTGAGATTGAGTGCCAGGGATTTCTTGTTGCGCGATTGCAGGTACCACCACAGCGACGTGCCCTCGTGCAGCTTGCGCCATTTGCGCAGCGGGTCGCCTTGGCCCATGGCTTCGATCTTGATCACCTCGGCGCCGAACTCGGCAAGCATGCGCGCGGCAAATGGCGCGGCGATCAGGGTGCCGATCTCGATCACTTTGATCGCACTCAAAGGGGCAGTCATCGCGGGGTACCTCTTGTTCTTGGAATATGTCGCCAAGGCTAGAGGAACGATCGTCAGCGAATCCAGCCGTCACTCGGCAATGGGCGTTCGCGAAATGCGAATGCTTCAGCGATGTGGTGAATTCAAAGCCGCCTTCGCGGGCAAGCCCGCTCCCTCAGGGTTCAAAGTCAGCCGCACAATTTGCATACACGCTGGAAACTGTGGGAGCGGGCTTGCCCGCGAAGAGGCCGGCCCATTCAATAGAGATTCAGGCGCCCTGCTCACGCAAATGCTCAAACAACATCCGGCTCACCGGCGACAACCCCGCCTCATCGCGCACCACCACAATCAGCGCGCGATCCGCCCACGCATCGGTCAACGGCACCGCGCGCAAGCCCAATGCCTGACCAAACAACTCATAGGCTCGTTGCGGCAGAATGCCGATGCCCATGTTCGCCTGGACCATCCGGCAGACCGCATCGAATCCCGGCACATGAATGCGGATGCGCAGGACTTTACCGGCCTGCCGCGCCGCTGCATGGGTACGCATGTTGATCGAACTGGCCGCGTGCAAACCAACGTAGTCGCTGTCGAGGGTTTCATCGAAGGCCACCGATTCCCGCGCAGCCAACGGATGCTCCGGCAGCATCACCACCACCAGTTTGTCCTGGCGATACAGCGCGCTGTGCAGACCTTTGATGTCGCTGTCGTCGGAGCAGATGCCGAGGTCCGCAACGCCGTCGAGCACGCCCTGAATCACCCCGGCGCTGGGCCGTTCTTCAAGGTCGGTCTTGACCTGCGGATGCTGCGCGGAGAAGTCGCGCAAGTCTTCGGGCAGGAATTGAATGATCGCCGAAAGATTGGCCAGCATGCGCACGTAACCACGCACACCGTGGCTGTGCTCGCCTAGCTCCAGGCCCATCTTCTCGACATTGAAGAGCATCTGCCGCGCATGGTGCAGCAGGGTTTCACCGGCCGGGGTGAGGACCATGCCTTTGGCCTGGCGCACGAACAAAGCGATGCCCAACGCCTCCTCTAACTCCATCAGCCGCTTGCTCGCCGCCGAAACCGCAATGGCTTCGCGCGCAGCCGCACGGGTCAGGGTGCCCTCTTCGTGGACGGCGACGAACAGTTGCAGAGTGATCAGGTCGAGACGGCGGATCAGGCTTTTTTGCAGCATGCTGGGCTCGAAGGCAGAGGTTCATCCGAGCCGGCAGGATAGCCCGGTTTTACCTCTGCCTGCTCGATGTCCGATGGTCTTGCGCCGTTATGCGACAGCCGCGGTCAACAAGCGGACCAATTGTGCGCTGTCGTCCCTGCGCCCCAATACCAGGACTGAAGAGCCTTGCAGGCAAGCGTCGATGGCTGACCACGAAACGTCTCTCGAGCCCTCGACATCAAACGAATCATCCACTGCACCATCGGCCAGAAAGCCTCCCGTCAACAAGCCCCGTGCGCTGCCCGAGGTCTGGCCGACTGCAACGATCCGTTTGCCGGCGATGTCGTCCAGCGCAAACCCTGCCGTCCATTGCCTGAGATCCAGTAGCTGTGTCGCTGGGGTGATCACAGGATTTTTGCTATTGAACGTTTCGTCCAGCTCACCGGTATGGTTGATACCACTGATGAACGCATGTTGCAGTTTCGTGCCTTCCGTTGACTCGACCGCCGAACCGAACAGAAGCAAGCGCTCTGCCGTTTGCTCAATGATCTGCTCCACGCGGCTTTCGAGCGGGTGGCCATCGCGCTGAAGGTTCAATAGCAATACGCCCTTGTCGCCGAACGCTTCTGCAACTTTCCCGTTGTGGTCGAATGCCATGACCAATCCCTGATTGGTGATTTCGGTTTTGCCATGCAGCAAAATCAGTCCATCGTCGAGCTGGATGATCCCGGACAGCGAAATGGCCACGCCTGGCAGCGACAGGGGCAGCCAACCGTTGCTGGCGAACGATAAATCGTCCGAGCCATCGAGATTGAACCGCGTCAACAGGCCACTGCCCTTTTGCGCGGTCACGAACAGCAGCCTGTCCGGCTGCGCAAGCTGCGGATCGGATTTGGCCAGCAGCAGTTGCCCCTGCGTGGCCCCAAAGAGTGCCGGAATTCGCATGGGCACAATCCGGTAGCCATTCCTGTCGCCGCCGAACTCGATGTCCGGCGAGCCATCGGACAGAAACCGGGCGATGACTTGCTGGTATTCAAGCGTCTTGTCTTTGACCATGCCAATCACACCGCACATCCAGAACCGTCCGAGCGCATCAACAATCAACGGCCCGCCTTGCGTGAGCGAGCCTGTGCCGAACTGGCCGCTGAGATATCCGCCTTCGCCGAAAGCCGGATCCGGATTGCCATCGGCATCCAGCCGCGCAAGGCCGTAGTACGAATGGCCCGATTGCTCGACGGTAGCGCTGACCATGATCTGCCCCGACGGAGTGATCGCCACGCCTTTGGCAATGGTCTTGCTCGCTCCGGGAAACTTCAGCGCTCGCAGACCAAAGAGCGCATCCAGCTCTCCGGCTGACTGCGCGTTTGGGGGCAATGGCGCGGTGGATTCCGACATGTTCGCATTCTCCTCAAGAGATCGACGTCGATCCCCTCGTTCCGAGCATTCGACCCGAAGCCGCCACGCCGGACAACTGACATAAATGACAGTTTTTTAGAAGAAAACGAAATTACGCTATGTGCAAAAAAGACTGAATGACTGGTAGTTCTTACAGGTTCGAATTCAGGCACGTCATGCCAGTCTCAGCATTCAAATCAGCCATGGACGAGAAGCATGATGAGCACTCGCGACGAGCAAATGCCACAACCTGCCCCGGCCCCGACCATCACCTGTCCCGAGGAGGCCAGCACGACGGGACCTGCGACTTTGTTGCTCGGTAGCGGCATACCCCACGCTCTTGTGCAGGTCTGGAACCTTGAAAACACTCATTCACTCGGCGAGGGGCTGGTCAGCGAAAACGGACGATGGGCGTTCAGCATCAACGGCGTCCAGGCCCAGGGCCAGCAGAAGATTCGCGCACACCAGACCTATGCAGGCATCACGTCTGCATGGAGTGAAGTGCGCGAATACGAGGTGCGACTGCGGCCCGAGATCGACGTCCCGGGCGTTGTCGAACCGATTGAGGGCGCGCAGGTCGATACGCCGCTGATGTTTTCAGGAGATGTCACGCGAGCCGAGGGTTTCGTCAGTATTTTCGATCTGGACACTGGCATGGAGATTGCCAGAGCAGCGGTCGAAAGCGACCGGAAATGGCAAACCCCGGCTGCACCCTCCCTGGCGGTCGGGCAGTACCGGATATCCGCTGTCCACAACATCGCCGGCCAGGTTTCAGATTGGGGCCGTGTGCGGACATTTGCCGTGGTCGCAGAAGCAAGCGAAGGACTGTTCGACTTCGCTCGCCTGCGCGCTTTCATTCAAAACGCATTGCGGAAAATCTCTTCGATCTGGCGCTGATCCGCCGCCCGCGGATTGGTCAGTCCGCAGGCGTCCTTCAAGGCGTTGGCGGCGAGCACCGGGATGTCGCTGAGCTTGGCGCCCAGCTCGCGCAGTCCGCCGGGAATCTCGACATCTTTGGCCAGACTGCGAATGGCATTGATCGCCGCTTGGGCGCCCTCTTCCGCGCTGAAACCGCGAATGTCCGCGCCCATGGCGTGGGCGACGTCCCGCAGGCGATCAGCACAGACCTGCGCATTGAAACTCTGCACATGCGGCAACAGCACGGCGTTACAGACGCCGTGAGGCAAGTCGTAGTAACCGCCGAGTTGATGCGCCATGGCGTGGACAAATCCAAGCGAGGCGTTGTTGAACGCCATGCCGGCGAGGAACTGCGCGTAAGCCATGTTCTCCCGCGCCGCCAGGTCGCTGCCGTCGCGCACGGCCAGGCGCAGGTTGCTGCTGATGAGACTCATGGCCTTCAAAGCGCAGGCGTCGGTGATCGGGTTGGCAGCGGTCGATACGTAGGCTTCGATGGCGTGGGTCAGCGCGTCCATGCCGGTGGCGGCGGTCAGGCCTTTGGGCATCGCGACCATCAATTCAGGGTCGTTGACCGACAGCAGCGGCGTGACGTTGCGGTCGACGATGGCCATTTTCACGTGGCGCGATTCGTCGGTGATGATGCAGAAGCGCGTCATCTCGCTGGCAGTACCGGCGGTGGTATTGATCGCAACCAGCGGCAGTTGCGGCTTGCTCGAACGGTCGACACCTTCGTAATCGCCGATCCGCCCGCCATTGGTCGCGCACAGGGCAATGCCCTTGGCGCAATCGTGCGGCGAGCCGCCGCCCAGCGACACAATGAAATCGCAACGGCTTTCCTTCAACAGCCCTAGACCTGATTCGACATTGGCTGTGCTCGGGTTGGGTTTGGCACCGTCGAAGATCACCGAATCGATGTCCTGCATCGCCAGTTTCTCGGCGATCATCGCGGCGACGCCGGCCTTGGCCAGCCCGGCGTCGGTGACGATCAATGCCTTGTGAAAACCGTAATTGCGGATGGCAAGCATGGCTTCGTCGAGGCAGCCGCTGCCCATGATGTTGACCGCCGGAATGAAGAAGGTGCTGCTCATCGTATGTCTCCTGACTGGAGCCGGATCGACTGCCTCGATTCGGCGGATTCACACAGGATCGACCGATCGGTCACAAGCAATGTTGATCTGGCTCAATGTCCGCTCGTGATAAAGTCGCCGTCCATCTGCCCTTTGTTTTGAGATCGCCCACGCAATGACCGATTTTCTCAATGTCGATGCCACCCTCGAAGACTGGAGTGCCCTGCGCGCCACGACCGCTTTCAGCGGTTTGCTGGTGGGCAACGGCGCCAGTCGCGCGGTATGGGATGACTTCGGCTACGACTCGCTGTTCGAAAACGCCCGTACGGTCGAAGAGAAACCGCTGAGCCCATCGGAACTGGCGGTGTTCGATGCGCTGCAAACCCGCAGCTTCGAGCAAGTGCTGGGCGCCTTGAAAACCACCAGCCGGGTCAACAAGGCGCTGGCGGTGAGCTCGGCGGCGCCGCGCAATCGCTATTACGCGATCAAGGAAGCACTGATCAACACCGTGCACGCGGTGCACATCCCGTGGCGGCTGGTCCAGCCTTCGACTCTGGCGGTGCTCAATGCTGAACTGGCACGCTACCGCACGGTGTTCACCACCAACTACGACTTGCTCAACCATTGGGCGCTGCAACACCCGGGCGAAGCCATCGACGACCTGTTCAATGGCGCGGACGCGAGTTTCGATCTGAGCCAGAGCGCCACCGACAAACCGCGTCTGCTGTACCTGCACGGTGGTCTGCATCTGGTGCGCAATCAGGACGGCACCGCACGCAAACTGACCTCGACCGAAGGCACCCTGCTCGGCAGCTTCGCCATCAACAACACGATCAAGACGCTGGATGATGTGCCACTGTTCGTCACCGAAGGGCCAAGTGCGGACAAGCTGAAGACCATCCGCAGCTCGGATTATCTGTCGTTCTGCTACGAGCAGTTACTGGCCCACGATAACAGCCTGTGCATCTTCGGCCACGCGCTGGGCGAGCAGGATGCGCACCTGGTGCGGGCGTTGCGCCTCGCCAGACCGAAGTGCGTGGCGATCTCGATCTACCCGCGCAGTGCCGCGTTCATCCAGCATCAGAAGCGTCACTACGCCAAGGTGTTTGAAGGTACCGGGGTTGAGTTGCGGTTCTTTGATGCCAAGAGTCATGCGCTGGGTGATCCGAAATTGTCGGTACCGGTTGAGGTTTGATATTGGCCGGGCTGACGCCTTCGCGAGCAGGCTCGCTCCCACAGGTTGATGTCGGATTTCAGAGGACAGGCAGGGTCTTGTCCTTGATGGTTTTCGTCGGGCCGTTGGCCTTCACGCTGGCGATGCCCTTGTCACACGCGCCATCCGATGAATACGACTCGCTGCTGCCGATGATCTGGTGATTGGCTGCCTTCAGGTTGAAATACGGGTGACCATCCTTCGTCGCTTTTTTTTCGTAACGCTCAGCCAGCGGGCTGTTGCTCTGAACCGATGCGATACCACCGTCGGCACCGGCGCGGGTGCTATACAGCTCACTGGTCAGAATCGTTTCGGCGTTCGCCGCTTTCAACACGAACCTGAACTGGCCGTTGCTGCTTTTGCTCACTTCGTACCATCCGGACATGCCTGTTTCTCCTGGGCGATTGAGAGATCTCGCGCTTCAGAGTAAAGACCAGCCCCCGCGGTCTGTCGCCTGCGACTACAGGGTGATTTTGGTGCCGAGCAGGCCGAGGAAGCCGGCCAACCAGTTTGGATGCGCGGGCCATGCCGGAGCGGTGGCGAAATTTCCCTGAACGTGACCCTCGGTCACCGGAATGTCGATGAACGTGCCGCCGGCCAAGCGCACTTCCGGGGCGCAGGCCGGATACGCGCTGCACTCACGCCCCTCGAGCACACCCGCCGCCGCGAGCAGTTGCGCGCCATGGCAGACCGCTGCGATGGGCTTGCCGGCGTTGTCGAACGCGCGCACCAGTTCGAGGACTTTGTCGTTCAGCCGCAGATATTCCGGCGCACGACCGCCGGGAATCAGCAGCGCGTCGTAATCGGCTTCGCTGGCCTTGGCGAAATCGAAATTGAGCGCGAACAGGTGACCGGGTTTTTCGCTGTAAGTCTGATCGCCTTCGAAATCATGAATCGCAGTGCGTACAGTGCTGCCGGCAGACTTGTCCGGACACACGGCGTGGACCGTGTGGCCGACCATCTGCATGGCCTGGAACGGCACCATCACTTCGTAGTCTTCGACGTAATCGCCGACCAGCATCAGGATCTTTTTCGCGACCATGGGGAAACTCCTCGGGGAAAGGTCTGGGAGTATTCAAGGTAGACCCAAATTGAGCTGCAAGCTGCAAGCTGCAAGCTTCAAGCTTCAAGCTTCAAGCTTCAAGAAAAAGCAGGGTCACCCAGATCAGGCACACCAGCGTCATCATTCAACTTGCAGCTTGCCGCTTGAAGCTTGCAGCTGCCTGTTAAGGCATATAACCGTCGGCGCGCAGCAGGCTTTCCAGGCAGTGTTCGCTGATGTGGTAGAAGGCCTTGAGCTCTGCGATCTTCGCCAACAACTGCGCTGGATTAACGGGCTCGGCGCGTTTCACCGCCAGAATCATCTTGTTCTTGTTGGTGTGTTCCAGCGAGATGAATTCAAACACCTTGGTCTCGTAACCACAGGCTTCGAGGAACAACGCGCGCAAGCTGTCGGTGACCATTTCCGCCTGTTGGCCAAGGTGCAAGCCGTATTGCAGCATCGGCTTGAGCAGCGCCGGGCTCTGGATCTGCAGGCGGATCTGTTTGTGGCAGCACGGCGAGCACATGATGATCGACGCTCCCGAGCGGATGCCGGTGTGGATCGCGTAATCGGTGGCGATGTCGCAGGCATGCAAGGCGATCATTACGTCCAGTTCGCTTGGCGCCACGGTGCGCACGTCACCGCACTTGAACACCAGCCCCGGATGCTCGAGCTTGGCCGCTGCGGTGTTGCACAGGTTGACCATTTCTTCGCGCAGCTCGACGCCGGTGACTTCGCCCTCGGCCTTCAGCGTGTTGCGCAGGTAGTCGTGAATGGCGAACGTCAGGTAGCCCTTGCCCGAACCGAAATCGGCGACCCGCACCGGTTTGTCCAGCGCCAGCGGCGACGAGGTCAGGGCATGGCTGAACACTTCGATGAACTTGTTGATCTGCTTCCACTTGCGCGACATCGCCGGGATCAGCTCGTGTTGCGCATTGGTCACGCCCAAGTCCTTGAGGAACGGGCGGCTCAGTTCGAGAAAGCGGTTTTTCTCGCGGTTGTGCTCGGCGGACGGCGCTTCGCGCAATTGCTGAGGTTTGCTCTTGAACAGCGAACTCTTGCCCTTTTTGCTGTATTCCAGCTGTGCTTCGTCGGTCAGCGCCAATAAATGCGCATTTTTGAACGAGGTCGGTAGCAGAGCGGCAATCAGCGCCACGCCCTCGTCAAGCGGCAGGTTCTTGGTGATGTCGCGGGTCTTGTAGCGATAAACGAAGGACAGACACGGCTGCGCCTTGACCGTTACCGGTTTGATGATGACCCGCTGCAGATCTGCCTCTTCACCGACGTACTTGGCCAGCACCAGTTTGATGAAACCGTTGTCGCCGAGGCTGGTTTGCAGCAGCTCGATGAACTGGGCGTGGTGATCGGCGGCCGGTTTGGCGGACGGCGCGGAAGAAGCGGAAACGGACATGGACAAGCGGCCTCGGACGGGCGGAATCGGGAATGGCGGGTATTTTAGGGGGGATGGGGGTTGGGGACATCCTCTTATTTACCCAACGGCAAAATCCATGACACCGACCTTTGTGGCGAGGGGATTTATCCCCGATGGGGCGCGAAGCGGCCCTCTGTGTTCGGCCCGTCAAACCACGCGCGCAGGTGTTGCGACTGCTACGCAGCCGATCGGGGATAAATCCCCTCGCCACACAGGCCAAATATGCGCGACTGCTTCAGCCCAACACCACCAACCGATTCGGCAACTCGTTCCTCACCTGCGTCACCGGCACGTGCACCTTCAACAACTCGCCACACGCCTCCACACACGTGACAAACCCTTCAAGCGTGCGCCCCTGCCTGACCTGTTCGGTAAACGCCGCGACAATCGCGTCCCAATTGCTGTTGTCCAGCCGTTTGGAAATTCCCTCGTCCACCAGAATCTCCACATAGCGCTCAGCCTCGCAGACAAAAATCAGCACGCCGGTGCTGCCCACGGTGTGGTGCAGGTTCTGTTCGAGAAATTGCCGCCGCGCCAGGTTGGAGGCGCGCCAGTGGCGTACGCGGCGCGGGACCAGATGGGTGGTGATCTTCGGCAGGCGGAACAACAGGCACAGGACGATGAACATGCCCCATTGCACCAGCAGCAGGCTGCGCAGGGTCAGCCAGCCCGTGAGGTAGTGGACGATGCCCGGCAACACCAGCGCCAGCAGGCTGGCCCAGAGCAGCGGGATGTACGCGTAATCGTCGGCGCGGGCAGCGAGCACCGTGACCAGTTCGGCGTCGGTGTCGCGTTCGACCCGGGCGATGGCCTCGGCGACTTTGCGTTGTTCGTGTTCAGTCAGTAATGCCATGTCGAAAAGTGCCTGCTCATTATTCTTTTGATCTCACCAGCCGCCGGACGAACCGCCGCCGCCGAAACTGCCCCCGCCACCGCTGAAGCCGCCACCGCCACCGCCGCCGAATCCGCCGCCACCGCCAAAGCCGCCCCCTCCTCCGGAGCCGCCCCGGCCGGCAGGCAGGATACCGAGCATCTGGCAGACAAACACCGTCAGGATGAACAACATCACCAGAAACATGAACAGCGCCGGATGCCGCGAGATGAAATCATCCGCCGGGTCGCCGCTGGATTCGTACACGGTCGACGGCTCATCGAGCGGATTGCCACCAAGCACCACCAGCATCGCCGCAACGCCATCGCTGATGCCTTTGCTGAAGTTGCCGGCCTTGAACGCCGGGGTGATGACCTGATGAATGATCACCGACGACTGCGCATCGGTCAGGCGATCCTCCAGGCCATAGCCGACTTCGATGCGCAGTTTGCGCTCGTCACGGGCGACGATCAGCAAGGCGCCGTTGTTCTTGTCCTTCTGGCCGATGCCCCAGTGCCGACCGAGCTGAACGCCGAAATCCTCAATGGTGGTGCCCTGCAGATCCGGCAGCGTGACCACCACCAACTGCTCACCAGTGGCCTGCTCGTGCGCCTGCAATTGCTGGCTCAGTTGCGCGCGAATCGATGGCTCGAGCATCTGCGCCTGATCGACCACGCGCCCGCTCAGCGGCGGAAACGTCAGTTCGGCCCGGGCGCTGACGGCGAACAGCCAGAGCATCAGCACCAGGCTTAGTTTCAACACACGCATGGACGACCTCGAATCAGAATTTCACTTCCGGGGCCTTCTCCGCGCCGGGCGTGGTGGCTTCGAAGGTCTCGCGCACCGGCAGATCGCTGTACATCACGCTGTGCCACAGGCGACCGGGGAAGGTGCGGATCTCGGTGTTGTATTTCTGCACCGCCAGGATGAAATCGCGACGCGCCACGGCAATGCGGTTTTCCGTGCCTTCGAGTTGCGATTGCAAGGCGAGGAAATTCTGGTTGGCCTTCAGATCCGGATAGCGCTCGGAGACCACCATCAAACGGCTCAATGCGCCGGTCAGTTGATCCTGCGCCTGCTGGAACTGCTTGAGCTTCTCGGGATTGTCGAGGGTGCTGGCATCGACCTGAATCGAGGTGGCCTTGGCTCGCGCCTCAATCACAGCAGTCAGGGTTTCCTGTTCGTGGGCCGCGTAGCCCTTCACGGTTTCCACCAGATTGGGAATCAGGTCGGCGCGGCGCTGGTACTGGTTCTGCACCTGGCCCCAGGCGGCTTTCGCCTGTTCATCAAGGGTCGGGATATTGTTGATGCCGCACGCGGTCAACAGCGTGGCGCACACCAGCAACGTGGCGACTTGTAGCCGTGAACGGTAGGTTGGGCTGATATTCATTGCAGTGATGCTCCATGACACATTGGATTTAAAAACCGAGCGCTGGGCATTCCCGGCCAGCGGTTGGGGCATAATCGGCGCCGCCACTGGCATGCGACGGGTTAATCGGCTAAAAAGTGCCCTTCGCGTTCACGTTGCCGCTGTCGGCTGCGGTTTTCCGGCTCAGAATTTTGCGCCGGCACCCGAACAACAATAGTCGCTCCCTATATTTTGGCTGGCCGGTGTTGCATCACCGTTTGGGCCCTTGAGAAAAAATTCATGAAGAAGCTGTGTTTGCTGGGTCTGTTCGTCAGCCTGGCCAGTCATCAGGTACTGGCCGCCACGACCCCGGTACCTTTGGAGAACAAGGACGCTTTCATCAGCAACCTGATGAAACAAATGACCCTCGACGAGAAGATCGGCCAGTTGCGCCTGATCAGCATCGGCCCGGAAATGCCCCGCGAGCTGATCCGCAAGGAAATCGCCGCCGGCAACATCGGCGGCACGTTCAACTCGATCACCCGCCCGGAAAACCGTCCGATGCAGGACGCGGCCATGCGCAGTCGCCTGAAGATTCCGATGTTTTTCGCGTACGACGTGATCCATGGTCACCGTACGATTTTCCCGATTCCACTGGCCCTCGCATCGAGCTGGGACATGGATGCCATCGGCCAGTCCGGTCGCGTTGCGGCTAAAGAGGCCGCCGCCGACAGCCTCGACATCACCTTCGCGCCGATGGTCGACATCTCCCGCGACCCGCGCTGGGGCCGCAGCTCCGAAGGTTTTGGCGAAGACACCTACCTGACCTCACGCATCGCCAAAGTCATGGTCAAGGCCTATCAGGGCGAGACCCCGAGCGCTGCCGACAGCATCATGGCCAGCGTCAAGCATTTCGCCCTGTACGGCGCGGTCGAGGGCGGTCGTGACTACAACACCGTCGACATGAGCCCGGTGAAGATGTACCAGGATTACCTGCCGCCCTACCGCGCCGCGATCGATGCCGGCGCTGGCGGTGTGATGGTGGCGTTGAATTCGATCAACGGCATTCCGGCCACGGCCAACACCTGGCTGATGAATGATCTGCTGCGCAAGGACTGGGGCTTCAAAGGCCTGGCGGTCAGCGATCACGGCGCGATCTTCGAACTGATCAAGCACGGCGTCGCCCGGGACGGTCGCGAAGCGGCGAAGCTGGCGATCAAGGCCGGCATCGACATGAGCATGAACGACACCCTCTACGGCAAAGAGCTGCCGGGGTTGCTCAAGTCCGGCGAGATAGAACAGAAAGACATCGATAACGCCGTGCGCGAAGTCCTCGCGGCCAAGTACGACATGGGCTTGTTCAAGGACCCATACCTGCGCATCGGCAAGGCCGAGGATGACCCGGCCGACACCTACGCCGATAGCCGCCTGCACCGCGCCGAGGCCCGCGAAGTGGCGCGGCGCAGTCTGGTGCTGCTGAAGAATCAGAACGAAACCCTGCCGCTGAAGAAAGACGCGAAAATCGCGCTGGTCGGTCCATTGGCAAAAGCGCCGATCGACATGATGGGCAGTTGGGCCGCCGCCGGACGTCCGGCGCAATCGGTCACTTTGTTCGATGGCATGCGTTCGGTGATCGGCGACAAGGCCAACCTGATCTATGCCCGTGGCGCCAACATCACGGGCGACAAGAAGGTCCTCGACTACCTGAACTTCCTCAACTTCGATGCCCCGGAAGTGGTCGATGACCCGCGCCCGGCCAGCGTGCTGATCGACGAAGCGGTGAAAGCAGCGAAAGAGGCTGATGTGATCGTTGCAGCGGTGGGCGAGTCCCGTGGCATGTCCCACGAATCCTCGAGCCGCACTGACCTGAACATTCCGGAAACCCAGCGCGAATTGATCCGCGCGCTCAAAGCCACTGGCAAACCGCTGGTGCTGGTGTTGATGAACGGCCGCCCGCTGACGATTCTCGAAGAGAACCAGTCGGCCGACGCGATTCTGGAAACCTGGTTCAGCGGCACCGAGGGCGGCAACGCCATCGCCGACGTGCTGTTCGGCGACTACAACCCGTCGGGCAAACTGCCGGTGACCTTCCCGCGTTCCGTGGGCCAGATCCCGACCTACTACAACCACCTGAGCATTGGCCGGCCGTTCACACCGGGCAAACCGGGCAACTACACCTCGCAGTATTTCGATGACACCACCGGTCCGCTGTTCCCGTTCGGCTATGGCCTGAGCTACACCACCTTCGCCCTGAGCGATATGGCGCTGTCATCGACCACCCTGAACGCCAGCGGCAAGCTCGACGCCAGCGTCATGGTCAAGAACACCGGCAAGCGTGACGGCGAAACCGTGGTGCAGCTGTACATCCAGGACGTCACCGGCTCGATGATCCGTCCGGTGAAAGAACTGAAGAACTTCCAGAAGATCATGCTCAAGGCCGGCGAACAGAAAGTCGTGCACTTCACCATCACCGAGGAAGACCTGAAGTTTTACAACGCCCAGCTCAAATACGCCGCCGAGCCTGGCAAGTTCAACGTACAGATCGGCCTGGACTCGCAGGCGGTGACGCAGCAGAGTTTTGAACTGCTGTAATTTTTTCAGGTAACACATGAACCTGTGGGAGGGGGCTTGCTCCCGAAGGCGGTGTGTCAGGCATTCATCTGCTCAATGACACTCCGCCTTCGAGAGCAAGCCCCCTCCCACATCGGACTTTCGGTGTCTTTGAATCAACGGCTACCCGCGACGGTCGAGAATATTCACCACCAACCGGTCCACCCAGCCCCACACCCGCTGCTTGACCCGCCGCCACAACGGTCGGCGCTGCCATTCCTCAAGACTCACCAGCTGACTCAAGCCGAAGTCCTTCACAAAGCTCGCCTCCACCGCTGCCGTCAGCGCCGGGTCCAGCGCTTCCAGATTCGCCTCCAGATTGAAACGCAGATTCCAGTGATCGAAGTTGCACGAACCGATGCTCACCCATTCGTCGACCAGAACCATTTTCAGGTGCAGGAAGCACGGCTGGTATTCAAAGATCTGCACGCCAGCCTTGAGCAGGCGCGGATAGTAGCGATGCCCGGCGTAGCGCACTGACGGGTGATCGGTGCGCGGCCCGGTCAGCAGCAGCCGTACATCGACACCGCGTGCGGCGGCTTTGCGCAGCGAGCGGCGGATTTGCCAGGTTGGCAGAAAGTACGGCGTGGCCATCCAGATGCGCTGCTGGCCGCTGTTCAAGGCGCGGAACAGTGACTGCAGAATGTCGCGGTGCTGTCGGGCGTCGGCGTAAGCCACGCGGCCCATGCCCTCGCCCTTGTCCGGCACACGCGGCAGGCGCGGCAGACCGAAATGCGCGGCCGGGCGCCAGGCGCGGCGATAACGGTTGGCGATCCACTGCCGGTCAAACAGCAATTGCCAATCGATCACCAACGGGCCGCTGATCTCGACCATCACCTCGTGCCACTCGCTGACATCATGGCCCGGCGTCCAGAATTCATCGGTCACGCCGGTGCCGCCGACCACTGCCAGGCATTGGTCGACCAGCAGCAATTTACGGTGGTCACGATAGAAGTTACCGACCCAGCGCCGCCAGCTCAGGCGATTGTAGAAACGCAGCTCGACCCCGGCCTGCGTCAGGCGCTGGCGCAGATGCAGCGTGAACGCGAGGCTGCCGTAATCATCGAACAGGCAACGCACGCGCACGCCGCGCTCGGCCGCCGCGACCAGTGCCTGCACGATGGCTTCGGCGCAGGCACCGGCCTCGACCAGATACAGCTCCAGTTCGATTTGCTCTTTTGCCCCGGCAATGTGCTCGAGCATGCGCGGAAAGAACTGCGGGCCGTCGATCAACAGTTCGAAACGGTTGCCGTCACGCCAGGGGAACACCGCACCGCGCATGTCAGCGCGCCGTGAAAATCAGCACCGCACCCACCGGCACCGACAGACTGATCGCCGACAGATCGGCGAGTTTGCGCAGGCTTTCCAGACCCGGCGCCAGATCGAAATCCTCGGCATTGATCACCAGCGGCTCCAGCGTGACCACTTGAAAGCGCCGATCATCCAGACGCGTGGCGAGCAACTCGGCCGGGTATTCGTGCTGCTTGCCGTGCAGGCTGACGGTCAGCGGCAGGCGCAATTCCAGCTGCGCGCCGGGGGCCAGATCGTTGATCGGGCGCAAGTCGATCTGCGTAGTGATGGTGGCTGCGGGAAACTGCTCGATCTGGAACAGCTCCTTGCGCATGCGCTCATCGCGCAGCGGAATGCCGCTGTTGATCGATTCGAGCTCGACTTCGACCTCGGCACGACCGTTGGGATCGACCTTGCCGTGCAGCACCAGAAAGCGCTGCACTTCCGACACGCTGGCATTTTTTGTGCTGACAAACGACAGCCGCGACGACTCGCCGTCCAGATACCAATTGGCCTGGGCCGGCAGTGCCGCGGCGGTCAACAGCAGACTGGCGAAGGTTGTATAGAGGGAGCGGTTGAACATTGAACACTCGTGGGGGCGATAAACCTGCACGAACCTTAACCGCCCGCCAAGTTATTGCAAGCCCTGTGGGAGCGAGCCTGCTCGCGAATGCAATGCTCCCCGCACAGCATGTATTGCGGCTTGCGACGATTTCGCGAGCAGGCTAGCTCCCACAGGGGAGACCAGATAATTCAAGGATTCAGGCGACAGCCCTGGCGTTCGCTCAGCCATTGCGCGCTGTTACTGCGGCCCATACCGCTGACGGTGATGGTTTTGCTCGAAGCGTCATCGGTAAAACCGCTGGTTGGCAGCCATTGCTTTACATAACCACGGCAATACCCGGCATCGTTGTTCATCACATACCGGCACGAGCAATATTCCTTGGCGGTGTAGGCGCTGATGATGTCCGGGAACGCCCAGAGATTCTCCCGTTCATACCAACCCCAGCCGAGCAGCACGATCAGCAGCAACAATAGAAAGCGCTTCATGGCCGCACCGCCTGCAAGACGCGTTTGAGCAATTCGTTGTGCTTATAGCTGCCATCACGATCATCGCCGTAACGCACGATCACCAGCTTTTCACTGGGCATCACGTACAACGCCTGGCCCCAATGGCCGAGGGCGGCGAAGGTGTCGGGTGGGGCGTCGGGCCATGGTGATGGTGCGCCATCGACTGGCCGATTGAGCCACCAATGGCCGCCGGGCACGGCTTCGTCCTGCTGCGCCTGGTAGCCGGCAAAAGGTTTCAGGTTGAACGCAAGCCAGTCCTCGGGCAGCAACTGCCGATCGTTCCAGCGCCCGCCGCGCGCCATCAGCAGGCCGACCCGCGCCAGATCGCGCGCAGTGAGATAGGCATAGGACGAGGCGACAAATGTACCGCTGGCATCGCTTTCCCACACGGCGTGGCGAATGCCTAACGGCTCGAACAATGCTGTCCACGGATAATCGGCATAACGCTCTGCACCGACCATGGTTTTCAGGGCGGCGGCGAGCAAATTGCTGTCACCGCTGGAATAGCGGAAAGCCTGGCCCGCTGCGGCGTAAGCATCGTGGTTCGCAGTGAATGCGGCTATGTCGCGACGGCCGCGGGTGTAGAGCATCGCCACCACCGAAGATTTCAGCGGCGCGTATTCGTAGTCCTCCTGCCAATCCAGACCGGAGGCCCAGTCCAGCAGATGGCCGAGGGTGATCGCCGGGTGTTTGTCCAGCGCCGGGTAGAACTTCAGCGCCGGATCGTCGAGCTTGAACAGGCCTTCGCCGTAGGCCATGCCGAGGAGCGTGGCCAGCAGGCTTTTGCTGATTGACCAGGTCAGGTGCGGAGTCTGTGCAGTGGTCGGAGCGGCGTAGCGTTCGTAGAGAATCTGGCCGTCGCGGATGATCAGCAAGGCGTCGGTGCGGATGCCTTCGCGGGTGGCGTCGTTGCGGGGCGCGAAGGCGTAGGTTTCCAGCGCATCGACGGCCGGGCCGGCGATCTGTGGGGCGGTCGGCCATTGCTCGCCGGGCCATTGTTCGGCGTGGGCGGTGAGGCTGATCAGCAGCAGGAACAGGGACAGGCCTTTGAACATGGTTGAGGCTCTGGGAATGAACCTGCTGAGCCTAGTCGGAGCTCATGACAAATTTTAGATGTTGGTCGTCCATGAAATTGCCATCGCTGGCAAGCCAGCTCCCACAGGGGTCCCAAGTGAACGCACATTTCATGAACACCTTTGAAACCTGTGGGAGCGGGCTTGCCCGCGATGAGGCCAGTCAGGCCAACGCAAGAGCCTTGGCCAAGCGCTTGGCCCGGGCCCCTGCAGCCAACTGCATCACGCCTTGATCACGCTGCCACATCGCCGCACACGCAGGATCACCCTGCAACAACGCCTGATCTACCTCGGTCTTGAGGGATTCAAACTGCGCAAACAACCCACCCAACAGCACATGACCGGCCGGATTGTTCGGCGCTTGCCGGCTGGCCTCGGCGCACCCGGCCAACAGCGCCAGCAAACGCAGTTGCAGGGCCTGCGGCCAATTGCTGTCCTGGCCGATGCCGTACAGCCACGCGGTCATGGCGCTGAGCACGTAGACATCCTCAAGACTGCGAAACGGTTTGACGTAGGCGTCCCAGCCATCGCCAGCGAGCAGCTCGCACAGGGCGCCGTCGAGGTGCAGGCGGCCGTGGCTGATGTCCGGCATCAGCGGCAACGCCGGTAGTTTTTCCACCTTCACGCCGGGCTCGCCGGGATACACCACCGCCAGACTCAGGCGCGGTGTTTCGCCCGGCTCCTCACTACGTGCCGCCACCAGCAGCCAGTCGGCGGCATCGCCGGCGGTGACGAAATCCTTGCGTCCGCTCAAGCGCAAATCGCGCAGCCGCGTTTGCATCTCGGCCGGGCGCAGGCTGCGTTGTTCGGTCGCGCACAAGGCGCCAAGGCTCAGCGGCGCGCTCGGCCACAACATGCGCAGCGCCGCCTGATAACCAACCAGAAACGCCAGCCCCGGCGTGGCCATCCGCCGCCCGCCGGCCACCGCCAACTCGAACGGCGTGACGTTGCCCAGCGTCTGCAACAGCGTCGCAAAGCCTTCGGCCAGATCGGCAACGGTGGGCGAGCGTTCACGGCGGTGCAGCAGATCTGTCCAGGGCATGGGCGCCTCCTTGTGGGCTGTCATATAAGCATCACCGAACGTTCATGGCGATGACACCGGGGCTACATAGCCTGACTTTGCACAACACGGCTGCATAAAGAAAGTCGATCGGCTGCAACCCACGACGGGTTAAAGGCCCGTACGGAGATTCACATGACGCAAATCGCCCGCATCAGCGACACCGGCAATGAACGCCGCCTGCAAGCCGAACGCCTGATCGGCGCACAAGCCTTGCAGCAAGCCCAGGCCCTGCGCTTCGCCGTCTTCAGTGGCGAATTCAACGCCAAACTGAAAGGCGCCGAACTGGGTCTGGACATGGATGATTATGATGTTCACTGCAGCCACATCGGCGTGCGTGATCTGAACACCGGGCGCTTGGTGGCGACCACGCGTCTGCTCGATCACACCGCCGCCAGCAGCCTCGGCAAGTTCTACAGTGAAGAAGAATTCAGCCTGCATGGCCTGGCGCATCTGCAAGGCCCGATCCTGGAAATCGGCCGCACCTGCGTCGATCCGGCGTACCGCAACGGTGGCACCATCGCCGTGCTCTGGGGTGAATTGGCCGAAGTGCTCAATCAGGGCGGCTACAGCTACCTGATGGGTTGCGCGAGCATCCCGATGCAGGACGGCGGCATTCAGGCCCACGCGATCATGCAGCGTCTGCGCGAGCGTTATCTGTGCACCGAACACCTGCGCGCCGAGCCGAAAAATCCGCTGCCGACGCTGGATATCCCGTCCAACGTCATCGCCGAAATGCCGCCGCTGCTCAAGGCCTACATGCGCCTCGGTGCGAAGATCTGCGGCGAGCCGTGCTGGGACGAAGACTTCCAGGTCGCCGACGTGTTCATCCTGCTCAAGCGCGACGAACTCTGCCCGCGCTACGCCAGGCACTTCAAGGCGGCGGTGTGATGAGCCGGTTGCGGGTGTACGCGCGAATCGCGCGAGTGCTGCTGGTGGTGACGCTGGGGCTGACCATGGCCAGCGTCTTCGGCGTGTTCGAACGCCTCGGTCTGGCTCATTCGATGGAGCGGCGTCAGCGCTGGTCGCGCTTCTTCATGGCGCGGCTGAGCAATGCCCTGCCGTTTCGCGTGAGCGTCCATGGCGAGCTGCCAAAACAGCCGATGCTGTGGGTCAGCAATCACGTCTCGTGGACCGACATTCCGCTGCTGGGCATGCTCACGCCGCTGTCGTTTCTGTCCAAGGCCGAAGTGCGCACCTGGCCGGTGGCCGGCTGGCTCGCGGCCAAGGCCGGCAGCCTGTTCATCCGCCGTGGGTCGGGCGACAGCCAGTTGATCCGCAAACAGATGACCCGCCATCTGCAAACCGAACATGCACTGCTGATGTTCCCCGAAGGCACCACCACCGATGGCCGTTCGCTGCGCACTTTCCATGGTCGCCTGCTGTCGGCGGCGATCGATTCCGAAGTGATGCTGCAACCGGTGGCGATCCGTTATCTGCGTGACGGCGAAATCGACACGCTCGCACCGTTCATTGGCGACGATGATTTGCTCTCGCACCTGATGCGCCTGTTCAGCCATGACTGCGGCGACGTCGAAGTGCATCTGCTCAAGCCGATTGAATGCCAGGGCCGCGAACGTGCGGCGCTGGCGTTCGAAGCGCAGCAGGCGGTGCAGAAGGTGTTGTTTGGATCGATTCCGGAAACCCGACAATCGCCCATGCGCCCGGCAATCGCTGCCTGAAACACAAATGCCAAAATCACCTTGGCCCCCTGTGGGAGCGGGCTTGCCCGCGAAAGCGGTCGATCAATCAACATCAAAGTTGAATGTGCCGAAGCTATCGCTGGCAAGCCAGCTCCCACAGGAATTCAGGTTGTATGTGATTGCACTGCAAAATCCTGCAGTTGCGGGTAAAACAGGCTGAAATCTTCACTCAACGGTTCATACAAGCGTCGCAACTCCGCCATCGCCCCGGCCAATTCCTCGGGTCTGGTCAGCCGTCGCGAGATCCCGCGCAACACCTGTTCCAGCACCTCGAATTCGCGATACGAGCCCAGCCAGTCGTTGGCGACCATGTGCGGGGCGATCTTTGCCAGCCGTTCCGGCAACTGTCGTTCGCGGGACAGCACCTGATAGACGTCTGCGGTGAACTGCTCCAGCGGTCGGTCGGCATACAGCGGCCAGTCTCGCGCCAGGCAGTGATCGAAAAACACATCGAGGACGATTCCGGCGTAACGCCGCCGCGTTTCGGTAAAGCGGCCCAAAGCGATGTCGACCAAGGGATGCCGATCAGTGAAAACATCGATGCGCCGATGCAGCGCGATCGCCGCCTCCACTTCCGGGTCGAATTGGCCTTGCAGCCGACCTTTGACGAAGTCGCCATACAGGCTGCCGAGTAACTGACCGGGGCGCTGGCCGCCGAGATGCAAGTGCGCGAGATAGTTCATGGGCGCAGCTTAGCACCGCGTCCGGTCATTCGACACGCCCATATCGTTATAACCCGATATAGCGATTTATTGGCTCGTCAGACCATTTTCATATTGGTATATCGCGATCCAACGATTTAAAGTTCGCTCCATCGCGATATATCGCCACTGCCACCACGAGCCCAAGCCATGAACCTCGACCTCGACGAAATAATAAAAGCCCTGGCGCACCCAGTACGGCGAGACATCCTCAACTGGCTGAAAGACCCGAAAGGCGAATTCCCCGAGCAGTTGCACAACCATGAATACGGTATTTGCGCCGGGCAGATCGATCAGCGTTGCGGCCTGTCGCAATCGACCGTGTCGGCGCACCTGGCGACCCTGCAACGCGCCGGGCTGATCAGCAGCCAGAAGGCCGGGCAGTGGCATTTTTTCAAACGTAACGAGGACGTCATCCAGGCGTTTCTCAGCACCCTCAGTAAAGAGCTCTGACCCTTAACGTCAGCCAGCCGACAAGGAAACCTGCATGCCCCTTTCGCTCCTCATTCTCGCCCTGAGCGCCTTCGCCATCGGCACCACCGAGTTCGTCATCATGGGCCTGCTGCCCGACGTGGCGGCGGACCTCGGTGTGTCGATTCCCGGCGCTGGCTGGCTGGTCACCGGTTACGCCCTGGGCGTGGCCATCGGTGCACCGTTCATGGCACTGGCTACCGCGAAGCTGCCGCGCAAGGCCGCGCTGGTGGCGTTGATGGGCATCTTTATTGTCGGCAACCTGCTCTGCGCCATCGCCAGCGACTACAACGTGCTGATGTTTGCCCGGGTCGTCACCGCACTGTGTCACGGTGCGTTCTTTGGCATCGGCTCGGTAGTAGCGGCCAATCTGGTCGCGCCAAACAAACGTGCCTCGGCGGTCGCGTTGATGTTCACCGGTCTGACCCTGGCCAACGTACTTGGCGTGCCACTGGGCACGGCGCTGGGTCAGGAAGCCGGCTGGCGTTCGACCTTCTGGGCAGTGACCGTCATCGGTGTGATCGCGCTGATCGGCCTGATCCGGTTCCTGCCGGCCAAGCGTGACGAAGAAAAACTCGACATGCGCGCCGAACTCGCCGCGCTCAAAGGCGCCGGCATCTGGCTGTCGCTGAGCATGACCGCGCTGTTCGCCGCCTCGGTGTTCACCCTGTTCACCTATGTCGCGCCGCTGCTTGGCGAAGTCACCGGCGTATCGCCGCGTGGCGTGACCTGGACGCTGATGCTCATCGGTCTGGGCCTGACGGTCGGCAACATCATCGGCGGCAAACTCGCCGACAAAGGCATGGCCGCCACGCTGATTGGCGTGTTCATCGCAATGGCCGTGGTTTCCACCGTGCTGAGCTGGACCAGCGTCGCGCTGATCCCGACCGAAATCACCCTGTTCCTTTGGGCCACCGCGTGTTTCGCCGCTGTGCCGGCGCTGCAAGTCAACGTGGTGACCTTTGGCAAGGCTGCACCGAACCTGGTTTCGACCCTGAACATCGGCGCCTTTAACGTCGGCAACGCCCTCGGCGCCTGGGTTGGCGGCAGCGTTATCGCCCACGGCTACGGCCTGTCCAGCGTGCCACTGGCTGCCGCCGCGCTGGCTGTACTGGCCCTGCTGGTGACCCTGATTACCTTCCGCCAGAACGGCAATGCCGAGCTGGCGCCTGCTTCCAACTGATCAACTTCCTTCATTAAAGAGAGGCTTCTAGACATGGCGACTATTTTCGACCCGATCAAACTCGGCGACATCGAGCTGAACAACCGCATCATCATGGCCCCGCTGACCCGCTGCCGCGCCGACGAAGGCCGTGTGCCGAACGCGCTGATGGCCGAATACTACGTACAACGCGCCTCGGCCGGCCTGATCCTCAGCGAAGCCACGTCGGTAACGCCGATGGGCGTCGGCTACCCGGACACCCCGGGCATCTGGTCCAACGATCAAGTGCGTGGCTGGGCCAACGTGACCAAGGCGATTCACGGCGCTGGCGGCAAGATCTTCCTGCAACTGTGGCACGTCGGCCGCATCTCTCACCCTTCGTACCTGAACGGTGAAGCACCGGTCGCGCCAAGCGCCATCCAGCCAAAGGGCCACGTCAGCCTGGTGCGTCCACTGGCCGACTATCCAACCCCACGCGCCCTGGAAACCGCTGAAATCGCCGACATCGTCGACGCCTACCGCACTGGCGCCGAGAATGCCAAAGCCGCCGGTTTCGACGGCGTGGAAATCCACGGCGCCAACGGTTACCTGCTCGACCAGTTCCTGCAAAGCAGCACCAACCAGCGCACCGACCAGTACGGCGGCTCGCTGGAGAACCGTGCACGCCTGCTGCTGGAAGTGACCGACGCCGCGATCGAAGTCTGGGGCGCTGGTCGCATTGGTGTGCACCTGGCACCGCGTGCCGATTCCCACGACATGGGCGATGACAACCTCGCCGAGACCTTCACCTACGTCGCCCGTGAACTGGGCAAGCGCGGCATCGCGTTCATCTGCTCGCGCGAAAAAGAAGGCGCCGACAGCCTCGGTCCGCGACTGAAAGAAGCGTTCGGTGGCCCATACATTGCCAACGAGAAGTTCACCAAGGAAAGCGCCAACGAGTGGCTGGCCAGTGGCAAGGCAGACGCGGTCGCTTTCGGCGTGCCGTTCATTGCCAACCCGGATCTGCCGGCACGTTTGCAGGCTGATGCGCCGTTGAACGAGCCGCATCCGGAGACGTTCTACGGTAAGGGTCCGGTGGGTTATATCGACTATCCGACCTTGTAAGCACGCTGTAGTGCAGCAATGAAAAAGCCCCGGACTTGTGAGAGTCCGGGGCTTTTTGTTGTTGGCGCAGGGTAAGAGCCAGCGACAACGTTTCACAACAGCGACACAATTTCCCTACAAAATCCACGGCTGGCTACGTTTAAACTCCCCGCCGCAATAATCGGCCATGGCGGCTGATTGACATCTCCCCGGGCAATTGCGCATTTTGTTTCATTTGCGCAGGCTTGGGCTCAGGCGCAGCATGTCCAGCCCGGTGTCGACCCAGCGTTCAGCCTCGGCGTGCAGTTCGAAGCTGTCCGGGGCCAGCAGCCAGCCGTACAGCAGGCCGTCGATGTAGGCATGAATGCTGATCGCCGCGCGGGCAGTGTCGAGATCTTCCGGCAACTGGCCGCGATTCACCGCATTACGCAGGGTCAGGCCGATGCGCACGTTGCAATCGAGACTGGCCGTCCGGCGCTGCTGGCGCAGATCGCACATTTCATCGGTGAACTCGCACTTATGAAACAGAATTTCGTTGATGCGCCGGGTTTTCGGGTCCAGTGCAACTTGATGAAACAAATGAATCAGCAACTGGCGCATGCAGCCCAGCGGGTCAGGTTCGTCCTCGCTTTCGCTGGCCTTGGCCAGTTCATCCAGCGGTTCGTGCAGGCTGTCGAGCATGGCCTGGACCAGGTCGGCCTTGTTGCTGAAATGCCAGTAGATGGCGCCACGCGTCACGCCGGCGAGGGTCGCGATGTCCGCCAGGGTGGTGCGGGCAACCCCCCTTTCATAGAAGGCTTTCTCGGCCGCTTCCAGAATCTGGTTGCGGGTTTCCTGAGCTTCCTCTTTGGTACGACGGACCATGGCAGTAAAACCTCAAACAGGATGTTTCAGGGATGGCTGAATATCCGCTGAATAAAGAGGGGGGCGATCTCTCGTGAATCGACTCCCCGGCCTACAATTTCAAACCTTGCGACGACTTTTGTATCAGGGTGGGTACGCGGCGCAGGTGTTTACAAACAACCATGAACGTAAGTATATTACTTAGCAAGCTACTTATCCACCCGGTGCCCGATTTTTACTCTTTCACACTTCTTGTGCGCTTCTTGCGCGCCTGACCCGAGGATCTTCATGCAATTCAAGCCAGCTGTTACCGCTCTGGTCACTGCCGTCGCCCTGGCATCGCTGCTCAGCGGATGTAAAAAGGAAGAAGCGGCCCCTGCCGCTCCGCCTCCTCAGGTCGGCGTCGTCACCCTGCAACCACAAGCCTTTACCCTCACCTCCGAGCTGCCGGGCCGCACCAGTGCGTTCCGCATCGCTGAAGTTCGCCCGCAGGTCAACGGCATCATCCTCAAGCGTCTGTTCAAGGAAGGCGCCGACGTCAAAGCCGGCCAGCAGCTGTATCAGATCGATCCGTCGGTCTACGAAGCGACCCTGAAAAGTGCCGAAGCCAACCTGCGTTCGACCAAGTCGATCTCCGACCGCTACAAGCAGTTGGTCGATGAGCAAGCGGTGAGCCGTCAGGAATACGACACCGCGCTGGCTAACCGCCTGCAATCGGAAGCGTCGCTGCAGACTGCGCAGATCAACGTGCGTTACACCAAGGTCTACGCGCCGATCTCTGGCCGTATCGGCCGCTCTTCGGTCACCGAAGGCGCACTGGTCAGCAATGGCCAGGCCGATGCAATGGCAGTAATTCAGCAGCTCGATCCGATCTACGTCGACGTGACCCAGTCGTCGGTGGAACTGCTGGAACTGCGCCGCGAACTGGAAAGCGGCCGTCTGCAGAAGGCTGGCGACAACGCCGCTGCGGTCAAGCTGACCCTGGAAGACGGCAGCCAGTACAAGCTCGACGGCAAGCTGGAATTCTCCGAAGTCTCGGTTGACCAGACCACCGGCTCGGTGACCCTGCGCGCGGTATTCCCGAACCCGGATCACACCCTGCTGCCAGGCATGTTCGTCCACGCCCAGTTGCAGGCCGGCGTCAACAGCGCAGCGATCCTCGCGCCGCAACAAGGCGTCACCCGCGACCTCAAAGGCACCCCGACCGCGCTGGTCGTCGGCGCCGACAACAAGGTCGAGCTGCGTCAGCTCAAGGCCAGCCGCACCGTCGGCAGCCAGTGGCTGATCGAAGACGGCCTGAAAGCCGGCGATCGTCTGATCACCGAAGGGCTGCAGTACGTCAAACCGGGCGTCGAGGTCAAAGCGACCGAGGCGACTAACGTCGGCACCAAGAACCCGGCCCCCGCACAGGCAGCTGACAAAGCCGCCGGCGGCAAAGGGGAGTAACCCATGTCAAAATTCTTCATCGACCGTCCGATTTTCGCCTGGGTAATCGCCCTGGTGATCATGCTGGTCGGGGCACTTTCGATCCTGAAATTGCCGATCAACCAATACCCGAGCATTGCGCCACCGGCCATTGCGATCCAGGTGACCTACCCAGGCGCGTCCGCACAAACCGTGCAGGACACCGTGGTACAGGTCATCGAGCAACAGCTCAACGGTATCGACAACCTGCGTTATGTGTCTTCGGAAAGTAACTCCGACGGCAGCATGACCATCACCGCAACCTTCGAGCAAGGCACCAACTCCGACACCGCGCAGGTTCAGGTCCAGAACAAGCTGAACCTGGCCACCCCGCTGCTGCCGCAGGAAGTGCAGCAACAGGGTATCCGCGTGACCAAGGCAGTGAAGAACTTCCTGCTGGTAATCGGCGTGGTGTCGCGTGACGGCAGCATGACCAAGGACGACCTGTCCAACTACATCGTGTCGAACATGCAGGACCCGATCTCGCGGACCGCTGGCGTCGGTGACTTCCAGGTCTTCGGTGCGCAGTACGCGATGCGGATCTGGCTCGACCCGGCCAAGTTGAACAACTTCAACCTGACCCCGGTCGACGTGAAAAACGCCATTGCTGCGCAGAACGTCCAGGTGTCGTCCGGTCAGCTCGGTGGCTTGCCTGCCGTGCAGGGCCAGCAACTGAACGCGACGATCATCGGCAAGACCCGTCTGCAGACCGCCGAGCAGTTCAAGGAAATTCTGCTCAAGGTCAACAAGGACGGCTCGCAGGTTCGCCTCAAAGACGTGGCTGAAGTCGGCCTCGGCGGTGAGAACTACGCGATCAGCGCCCAGTTCAACGGCAGCCCGGCGTCCGGTCTGGCGGTGAAACTGGCCAACGGCGCCAACGCCCTCGATACGGCCAAAGCGCTGCGCAACACCATCGACAGCCTCAAGCCGTTCTTCCCGCAAGGCATGGAAGTGGTGTTCCCGTATGACACCACCCCGGTGGTGACCGAGTCGATCAAAGGCGTGGTGCACACCCTGGTCGAAGCGATCGCGCTGGTGTTCCTGGTGATGTTCCTGTTCCTGCAGAACTTCCGCGCCACCGTCATCACCACGATGACCGTGCCGGTGGTACTGCTCGGTACATTCGGCATCCTCGCCGCCGCCGGTTTCAGCATCAACACCCTGACCATGTTCGGCATGGTGCTGGCCATCGGTCTGCTGGTGGACGACGCCATCGTCGTGGTGGAAAACGTCGAGCGAGTGATGAGCGAAGAAGGCTTGTCACCGAAAGAAGCGACGAAGAAATCCATGGGCCAGATCCAGGGTGCACTGGTCGGTATCGCCCTCGTGCTCTCCGCGGTACTGCTGCCGATGGCGTTCTTCAGCGGCTCCACCGGTGTGATCTACAAGCAGTTCTCGATCACCATCGTTTCGGCGATGGCCCTGTCGGTACTGGTTGCCCTGATCTTCACCCCGGCGCTGTGCGCAACCATGCTCAAGCCGATTCCGAAAGGCGAGCACGGCACCCCGAAGAAAGGTTTCTTCGGCTGGTTCAACCGCAACTTCGACCGTGGCGTACGCAGCTACGAGCGTGGCGTCGGCAACATGCTGACCCGCAAGGCGCCGTACCTGCTGGCGTACCTGCTGATCGTCGTGGGCATGATCTGGCTGTTCACCCGCATCCCGACCGCGTTCCTGCCGGAAGAAGACCAGGGCGTTCTGTTCGCCCAGGTACAGACCCCGGCCGGTTCCAGTGCCCAGCGTACGCAAGTGGTCGTGGACGAAATGCGTGAGTACCTGCTGCGTCCGAACAAGGACGGCGGTGAGGCGGACGCGGTGGCTTCGGTGTTCACCGTGACCGGCTTCAACTTCGCCGGCCGTGGGCAGAGCTCGGGTATGGCGTTCATCATGCTCAAGCCGTGGGGCGAACGTAACGCCGACAACAGCGTGTTCAACCTCGCTGCGCGTGCCCAACAACACTTCTTCAGCTTCCGCGACGCGATGGTGTTTGCCTTCGCCCCGCCAGCGGTTCTGGAATTGGGTAACGCCACCGGTTTCGACGTGTTCCTGCAGGACCGTGCCGGTATCGGCCACGAAAAACTGATGGAAGCGCGCAACCAGTTCCTCGGCATGGCGGCGCAAAGCAAGGTGCTGACCCAGGTGCGTCCGAACGGCCTGAACGATGAGCCGCAGTTCCAACTGGAAATCGACGACGAGAAGGCCAGTGCCCTCGGCATCACCATCAGCGACATCAACAACACCCTGTCGATCGCGCTGGGCAGTAGCTACGTCAACGACTTCATCGACCGTGGTCGGGTGAAGAAAGTCTACGTGCAGGGCCAGCCGGACTCGCGCATGAGCCCGGAAGACTTGAAGAAGTGGTACGTGCGTAACGCCGAAGGCACCATGGTTCCGTTCTCGGCATTTGCCAAGGGCGAGTGGGTCTACGGTTCGCCGAAGCTGGCGCGCTATAACGGTGTGGAAGCGGTCGAGGTCCTCGGGGCTCCGGCGCCGGGCTACTCCACCGGTGAAGCGATGGCTGAAGTCGAAGCGATTGCCAAGAAGCTGCCGTCCGGTGTGGGTATCTCCTGGACCGGTCTGTCCTACGAGGAACGTCTGTCCGGCTCGCAAGCGCCGGCGCTGTATGCCCTGTCGCTGCTGATGGTGTTCCTGTGTCTGGCGGCGCTGTATGAGAGCTGGTCGATTCCGATCGCTGTCATGCTCGTGGTACCGCTGGGGATCATCGGTGCACTGATGGCCACCAGCCTGCGCGGTCTGTCCAACGACGTGTACTTCCAGGTGGGCTTGTTGACGACCATCGGTCTGGCGGCTAAAAACGCCATTCTGATTGTCGAATTCGCCAAGGAACTGCATGAACAGGGACGCACCCTGCGTGAAGCGGCAATCGAAGCCTGCCGCATGCGTCTGCGCCCGATCATCATGACCTCGCTGGCCTTCGTCCTCGGTGTTGTGCCGCTGGCGATTTCCACCGGCGCCGGTTCAGGCAGTCAACATGCGATCGGTACCGGCGTGATTGGCGGTATGCTCACGGCCACGATCCTGGCGATCTTCTGGGTCCCACTGTTCTTCGTTACTGTGTCGTCCATCGGTCAGCGCAAAAAGACCGACGCGGATGAGACTACTGAAACTCCTAAAGAGGCTGGCCAATGAGCAAGTCGCTACTCTCCATCGCAGTCGCTGCCTTCGTGCTGAGCGGTTGCTCGCTGATACCTGACTATCAGCAGCCTGAGGCTCCGGTCGCAGGCCAGTACCCGCAGGGGCCGGCGTATTCGCCGGCCCAGGCTCCGGCGCAAGCCGCTGCCGAACAGGGCTGGAAGCAGTTTTTCCATGACCCGGCCCTGCAACAGCTGATCCAGGTCGCCCTGGAAAACAACCGCGACCTGCGTGTCGCGGCGCTGAACATCGACGCTTACGCGGCGCAGTACCGCATCCAGCGCGCCGACCTGTTCCCGGCAGTGTCGGCCAATGCCGCTGGCAGCCGCCAGCGTCTGCCGGCCCGTGCCTCGCAGACCGGCGAGTCGGGGATCACCAGCTCCTACTCGGCGACCGTCGGCGTCAGCGCCTACGAACTCGATCTGTTCGGTCGGGTGCGCAGCCTGAGCGAGCAAGCGCTGCAACAATACTTCGCTACTGAAGAAGCACGCCGCAGTACGCAGATCAGTCTGGTCGCCAACGTCGCCAATGCCTACCTGACCTGGCAGGCGGACAAGGAACTGCTCAAGCTGACGCAGGACACCCTGGGTGCCTTCGAAGAAAGCTACAAGCTGACCAGCCGCAGCAACGAAGTCGGTGTGGCCTCGGCGTTGGATCTGGCGCAGTCGCGCACTTCCGTGGAAAACGCCCGGGCACAACTGGCGCGCTATACCCGCCAGGTCGCGCAGGACGAGAACAGCCTGACCCTGCTGCTTGGCACCGGTATCCCGGCCAACCTGCAAGCGGCCAAACCGCTGTCCGATGACCTGCTCAGCGACGTGCCGGCCGGTCTGCCTTCGGATCTGCTGCAACGCCGCCCGGACATTCTGCAAGCCGAGTACAACCTGAAAGCGGCCAACGCCAACATCGGCGCGGCGCGTGCAGCGTTCTTCCCGAGCATCAGCCTGACCGCCAACGCGGGCAGCCTGAGCCCGGATCTGTCCGGCCTGTTCAAGGGTGGTTCGGGGACGTGGCTGTTCCAGCCGCAGATCAACCTGCCGATCTTCAACGCCGGCAGCCTGCGCGCCAGCCTCGACTACGCCAAGATCCAGAAGGACATTGGCGTGGCGAACTACGAGAAGTCGATCCAGACCGCCTTCCAGGAAGTCGCCGACGGCCTCGCCGCACGCCAGACCTATACCGAGCAGCTGCAGGCGCAACGTGACTTCGTTCAGGCCAACCAGGATTACTACCGCCTGGCCGAACGTCGCTATCGCATCGGCGTCGACAGCAACCTGACCTTCCTCGATGCCCAGCGTCAGCTGTTCAGCGCGCAACAAGCGCTGATCACCGACCGCCTCGCGCAGCTGAACAGCGCGGTCAACCTGTACAAGGCATTGGGCGGTGGCTGGAATGCGCAAACTGCGCAGAACGAACCGCTGAAAGAAGAAGCGCCGAAGATGAAGCTGTTCTGATCATCATCGAGTGAAACAAAAAGCCCACCGACTGGTGGGCTTTTTGTTGCCTGCCATAAAACTACGTTGTCTTGTCTGGCCTCATCGCTGGCAAGCCAGCTCCCACAATGTTCTGTGGTGTACCCAAATTTGTGAGCGATGCAAAAATCTGTGGGAGCTGGCTTGCCAGCGATGAGGCCCTCACATTCACCCAAAAACCGGCTGAATCTTGCGTTCGATAACCGCCCAAAACCCGCTTTCAGCAATTGAACCCGAACACACAGGCCCTTCACCATTCGAACCAGAAAACCAATAACAACAAGGTTCGACACCATGCTCCAGCGCCCTGCCCCGCCCGGCTGACCGCCACCGTTTCATCTCAGACCTGCATCACGTTGCCTGCGCCGCACCCGCCGCGGCAGCGCAGCCGTTCGCCCTAAAAAAACAAGAGAGACCCAAGTCCATGACAGTTTTCCCTGTGCCCTACGCATTGCCCGCTGTGATCGCCCTGACCATCGCCGGTCTGGCCCTGCCAGCCAGCGCCGAAGAAAGCGGTTTCGTCGAGGGCGCCAAGGTCAACCTGAACCTGCGCAACTTCTATATCAACCGCAACTTCACCAACCCGACCAAGACCCAAGGCAAAGCTGAAGAGTGGACGCAGAGTTTCATCCTCGACGCCAAATCCGGTTTCACCCAAGGCACGGTCGGCTTCGGCATGGACGTGCTCGGGCTGTATTCGGTCAAGCTCGATGGCGGTAAAGGCACGGGCGGCACGCAGTTGTTGCCGCTGGACCATGACGGTGGCCCGGCGGACAACTTTGGCCGCACCAACGTCGCCTTCAAGGCCAAGCTTTCGCAGACCGAAGTCAAGGTCGGTGAGTGGATGCCGGTGCTGCCGATTCTGCGTTCGGACGACGGTCGCTCGCTGCCGCAAACCTTCCGTGGCGGCCAGATCACCTCGAAGGAAATCGCCGGCCTGACCCTCTATGGCGGCCAGTTCCGCGCCAACAGCCCGCGCGACGACAGCAGCATGAGCGACATGTCGATGACCGGCAAAGCCGCGTTCACCTCAGATCGCTTCAACTTCCAGGGCGGCGAATACCTGTTCAACGACAAGCGCACGCAGATCGGCTTGTGGAACGCGCAACTCAAGGACATCTACAGCCAGCAGTACCTCAACGTGCTGCACAGCCAGCCGCTCGGCGACTGGACGCTGGGCGCCAACCTCGGCTTTTTCTACGGCAAGGAAGATGGCAGCGCTCGCGCCGGCGATCTGGACAACAAGACCTGGTACGGGATGTTTTCGGCCAAGTATGGCGGCAACACGTTCTACCTCGGCCTGCAGAAACTCACCGGCGACAGCGCCTGGATGCGCGTCAACGGCACCAGTGGCGGGACGCTGGCCAACGACAGCTACAACGCCAGTTATGACAACGCTCAGGAACGCTCCTGGCAGTTGCGCCACGACTACAACTTCGCCGCCATGGGCATCCCCGGCCTGACCCTGATGAACCGCTACATCAGCGGCGACAACGTGCACACCGGGACGATCACCGACGGCAAGGAATGGGGTCGCGAGTCGGAACTGGGTTACACGGTGCAGAGCGGCACGTTGAAGGATTTGAACGTCAGATGGCGCAACTCGACCATGCGCCGCGACTTCAGCAACAACGAGTTCGACGAGAACCGGTTGATCGTCAGCTACCCGATCAGCCTTCTCTAACCACACATGCCCCACTGTGGGAGCGAGCCTGCTCGCGAAAGCGCAGCTTCAGTCGACATCTCTGTCGAATATGAAATGGCCTTCGCGAGCAAGCTCGCTCCCACATTTGTTTTGTGATCGACACAACTCCAATGTGGGAGCGAGCTTGCTCGCGAAGGCGTAATTTCGGGCGCCATCAATCCCGGGATTCGACTCCTAGCTCATCCCACACCGATTCCGCCAAATGAAACGTCGCATTCGCCGCCGGGATGCCGCAGTAGATTGCGCTCTGCATGATCACTTCCTTGATCTCGCCACGGCTCACGCCGTTGTTGGCCGCCGCGCGCAGGTGCAGTTTCAGTTCGCCCTCGCGGTTCATACCGATCAGCATGGCGATGGTGATCAGGCTGCGGGTGTGCCGGGGCAGGCCCGGGCGGGTCCAGATGTCACCCCAGGCGTGGCGGGTGATCATCTCCTGGAATTCCGAGTTGAACTCGGTCAGCGTGGTCAGGCTGCGATCGACATGGGCATCGCCCAGCACCGCGCGGCGTATTTGCATGCCTTCGTCGTAACGTTGTTTCTCGTCCACAAAATCTTCCTCACTGAGCCTGCAGAAACGCCAGCACCCGATCACTGAAATCGGCGCCAGCCTGCACGTTGGACAAATGCGCCGCCTGGAACTCGGCGTACTCGGCACCGCGCACGTGGTCGCGAATGAAGTGCCCGCCGGACGGCGGCGTCACCGCATCTTCGCTGCCCGCAATCACCAGCAACGGCACGTTGATCGAAGCCAGTTGGTCACGGAAATCGGCATCGCGCACGGCCGCGCAGTTGGCCGCATAGCCTTGTGGATTGGTTGCGGCAAGCATGTCGGTAATTTTCTTCGCCGCGTCCGGGTGCGCCGCCGAAAAATCCGGGGTGAACCAGCGCGCAATCGAGGCATCACGTAGCGCGACCATCGCCGCCGGGCCGTCGCGCAACACGGTTTCGATGCGCGGATTCCACACCGACGGATCACCGATCTTCGCTGCGGTGTTGCACACGATCAGTTTGTGCAGACGATGCCCGGCATTGATCCCCAGCCACTGACCGATCAGCCCGCCCATCGACAGTCCGCAGAAATGCGCGCGCTCGATATGCAGCGCATCGAGCAGACCGAGCACGTCGCGACCAAGTTGTTCGATGCTGTACGGCCCCTCGGTAACCAGCGATTGACCGTGGCCGCGCGTGTCGAAACGCAGCACGCGGAAATGCTCGGTGAATGCCGGCATCTGCGCGTCCCACATGTGCAGGTCGGTGCCCAGCGAGTTGGACAGCACCAGCACCGGCGCCTCCGCCCGGCCCTCAATTTGATAGTGCAGTTCGCCATCGGCGAGTTGAACGAAAGCCACAGCCCTCTCCTTCAGACAGTCAAAGCGTTGTGTTCGGCCACCGCGCGCTCGACCCAGACTTGCGCCTGGCCGAGGTAATGCGCGGGGCTCAGAAGATCATCGAGTTCCGCGCCACTGAGTTCGGCGGTGACTTGCGGCTCGTCAGCGAGCACCGCACGCAAATGGCGTTGCTCGGCCACGGCGCGTTTGCAGCATTGTTCGAGCAGATGATGCGCGGTGTCGCGGCCGACGCGTTGGGCGAGGACGATGCTCACCGCTTCGGCCAGCACCAGGCCTTGGGTCAATTCGAGGTTGCGGGCCATGCGCGCCGCATCGACTTCCAGACCATCGGCCAGCAAGCGCGCCTGTTGCAGCGAACCGGACACCAGGCAGCAGATCTCCGGCAGGGTTTCCCATTCGGCGTGCCACAAACCGAGGCTGCGTTCGTGCTCCTGCGGCATCGCGCTGAACAGCGTCGACACCAGCCCCGGCACCCGCGTGGCCGCGCCGATCAGCACCGCCGCGCCAACCGGGTTGCGTTTGTGCGGCATGGTCGACGACCCGCCTTTGCCCGGTGCGGCGGGCTCGAAAACCTCCGCTGTTTCGGTCTGCATCAACAGGCTGATGTCGCGGCCGAATTTGCCGAGGCTGCCGGCGATCAGGCCAAGCACAGCGCCGAATTCGACGATGCGGTCACGCTGGGTATGCCACGGTTGCTCGGGTAGGGTCAGTTGCAGCTCTTCGGCCAAGGCCTCGGCGATCGGCAACGCCTGCTCGCCCAGCGCCGCGAGCGTGCCGGAGGCGCCACCGAATTGCAGCACCAGCAGACGCGGTTTCAGTTGTTGCAGACGCTGACGGCTGCGCGTGACGGCGCCAAGCCATCCAGCAATTTTCATCCCGAGGGTCACGGGCGTGGCGTGTTGCAGCCAGGTGCGCCCGGCCAGTGGCGTGGTGGCGAAGCGTTGTGCCTGAGTGGCGAGCGAGTCGGCCAGTTGTGCCAATTGGTTTTCGATCAGCGCCAGCGCCTGGCGCAATTGCACGACCAGCCCGGAATCCATCACATCCTGACTGGTCGCCCCCAGATGCACATAGCGCTCGGCTTCGGCATCGGTCGAGGCGATCTGCTTGCCCAAGGCCTTGACCAGTGGAATCGCCGAATTGCCGGCCGTGGCGATCGCCTCACCCAGCACCGCAAAGTCGTACAGGCCCGCCTCGCACGCTGCGGCAATCGGTGCCACCGCCGATGAAGGAATCAGCCCGACCCGCGCTTCGGCCCGGGCCAGCGCCGCTTCGAAATCGAGCATCGCCTGTACGCGGCCCTGATCGCAGAACACTTCGCGCATATTGCGGGCGGTGAAATAGGCATCGAACAATTGATTGCCCGGTCGCTGAGTCATAAACAGTCCTTGCCGGCGCGGGCCTCGCAGCCCGCGCACATGGGTTTACAGATCGTGGTGCAGATACTTCGCCTGCTTGGGCAAACGCAGGCTGAACAGGAAGGCCACCGCCATCATCGCCGTGACGTACCAGTAGAAGGCGTTTTCCATGCCGCCGGCCTTGAGGCTCAGGGCAACAAACTCTGCCGAGCCACCGAAGATCGCATTCGCCACTGCGTAGGCCAGGCCGACACCCAGCGCGCGGACTTCAGGCGGGAACATCTCGGCTTTCACCAGACCACTGATCGAGGTGTAGAAACTGACGATCGCCAGCGCCAGAGTGATCAGTACAAAGGCGAGGAACGGACTGCTGATGCTTTTCAGGCTGAGCAGGATCGGCACGGTGAACAGCGTGCCGAGGGCGCCGAACCAGAGCATCGAGTTACGTCGGCCGATCTTGTCGGCGAGCATGCCGAACAACGGCTGCATGCACATATACAGGAACAGCGCGCCGGTCATGATGTAGCTGGCGGTCTTGGCGTGCATGCCGGCGGTGTTCACCAGGTATTTCTGCATGTAGGTGGTGAAGGTATAGAAAATCAGCGAGCCGCCAGCGGTGTAGCCGAGCACAGTGATGAACGCCGCTTTGTGATCGCGGAACAGCGCGGTGATGCTGCCGGCGTCCTTGTGCGCGCGGGTTTCCTCGTTGGTGGTTTCCTTCAGCGAACGACGCAGGAACAGCGAAATCAGCGCCGCCACCGCACCGACCACAAACGGAATCCGCCAGCCGTAGGCACGCAGATCTTCTTCAGTGAGGAACTGTTGCAGCACCACCACCAGCGACACCGCCAGCAGTTGCCCGCCAATCAACGTGACGTACTGGAACGAGGCGAAGAAACCGCGCTGGCCCTTGAGCGCAACTTCGCTCATGTAAGTCGCGGTGGTGCCGTATTCGCCGCCGACCGACAGACCTTGCAGCAAACGCGCGAACAGCAACAGCACTGGCGCCCAGACACCGATGTCCTTGTACGTTGGCAAGCAGGCAATCAACAGCGAGCCGAAGCACATCATCAGAATCGAGATGAGCATCGAATTCTTGCGCCCGTGCTTGTCAGCGACGCGGCCGAAAATCCAGCCACCAATCGGACGCATCAGGAACCCGGCAGCGAACACGCCAGCGGTGTTGACCAGTTGCACCGTCGGGTTATCGGAGGGGAAGAACGCCGGGGCGAAATAGATCGCGCAGAACGCGTAGACGTAGAAGTCGAACCATTCGACGAGGTTGCCGGACGAAGCGCCGACGATGGCGAAGATGCGCTTGCTGCGCTCTTCACCGGTGTAATGGGAGGTGGGCGTTGTCATTGTTTTTTCACTCGATAGGGACAGTCACAGTCTAGACATACTTTGCAACAGTCCCGTTCCACATCGGATCATCACCCACGTCTGGATCAGTCTTTGTGGCGAGGGGATTTATCCCCGCTCGAGTGCGAAGCACTCGCAAATCAGATACACGCGGTTCATCTGAATACCGCGCCGACTGGTTTTTGGGGCTGCTTCGCAGCCCAGCGGGGATAAATCCCCTCACCACAGGGAATCTGTCCTGCAGGGGATTTGGGGTGTTCTCTCAATAATCGAAGAACACCGTCTCGGCATCGGTGCCCTGCAGAACTACATTCCACTGGTACACACCCGACGCATCCGCCTTGGCCAGCAACGTCTGGCGACGCTCCGCCGGCACACAATCGAGCAACGGGTCAGCAACGTTTGCCGGTTCGCCCTCGAAATAAATCCGCGTCAGCAAGTGCTTCACCAACCCTCGGGCAAACACCAGCACCACCAGATGCGGCGCCTGAGTCGAGCCTTTCAACCCTGGCACGGTGCCGGGTTTGATCGTGGTGAAACGGAAGCGCCCTTCGGCGTCCACTGGTACCCGACCGAAACCTTCGAAATTCGGATCCAGCGGCTTGTCCTGATGGTCTTCCGGGTGGTCGTACTTGCCGGCGGCGTTGGCCTGCCAGACTTCGAGCATGGCGTCGTTGACGACATCGCCATTGCCGTCCACCACCTGGCCGGTGATCGCCACGCGCTCGCCGAGGGTCAGTTCGTTGGCCAGGGTTTCGCGGTTCAGCCAGGTCAGGCCGATGTGGTAATACGGCCCGACGGTGTGGGACGTGGTCGCATAGAGCGTCATCTTATTTCTCCATCGGCGTGGCTTCACGGCCGCGCAGCACGATGTCCCAGCGGTAACCGAGGGCGTAGGACGGAATGGTTTTTTCCAGATCGAAACTGGCGATCAAGCGTTCCTTGGCCGAAGTGTCCGGCACGCAGTTGTAGATCGGGTCGTACGCCAGCAGCGGATCACCGGGGAAGTACATTTGCGTGACCAGACGCGTAAGGATGCTCGGCCCGAACAGGGAAAAATGGATATGCGCCGGGCGCCAGGCGTTGTGGTGGTTGCCCCACGGATAGGCGCCGGGCTTGATGGTCTGGAACTGGTACCAGCCATCGGCATCGGTGACGGTGCGACCGGTGCCGGTAAAGTTCGGGTCCAGCGGCGCGTCGTGCAGGTCGCGGGTGTGGTTATAGCGGCCGGCGGCGTTGGCCTGCCAGATCTCCACCAGAATCCCCGGTACCGGCAGACCGTCCTCGTCGAGCACGCGGCCGTGAATGATGATGCGCTCGCCCAACGGCTCGCCGTCGTGCTGTGCGGTGAGGTCATTGTCCTTTTCGGCAACATGCTCGGCACCGATGGTCGGCCCGGTGATTTCCGAAAGTGAATGGGGCAGGTACACCAAAGGCTTGGACGGCGAGCGCAGGTTGGTGGATTGATACGTCGGGTGCAGGTAGTCAGGCTGAGTGCCTGTCTGTGGGCGACGGTAACCAGGCTTGTCAGTCATTTCGCTTTCCTCAGTTCTTGTAAGTGCCGCAGCGCGTCAGACACGTTCGATGGCCAGGGCCAGACCCTGGCCAACACCGACGCACATGGTCGCCAGACCTTTCTTGCCGCCAGTCTTTTCCAGATGATGCAGGGCAGTCAGCACCAGCCGCGCACCGCTCATGCCCAATGGGTGACCGAGGGCAATCGCGCCGCCATTCGGGTTGACCTGCGGCGCGTCATCCGCCAGCCCCAGTTCGCGCAGCACCGCCAGACCCTGGCTGGCAAACGCTTCGTTGAGTTCGATCACGTCGAAATCGCTGACCGCGACGCCGAGGCGCTCGGTCAGTTTGCGCACCGCTGGCACCGGGCCGATGCCCATCACCCGTGGCGCGACACCGGCGCTGGCCATGCCGAGCACTTTTGCGCGGGCGGTCAGGCCGTGTTTTTTCACCGCTTCGGCTGACGCCAGAATCAGCGCAGCAGCACCATCGTTGACCCCGGAGGCATTGCCGGCAGTAACGGTTTTGTCCGCGCCGTTGACCGGTTTCAGTTTGGCCAGCGCTTCAATGGTGGTGTCGGCGCGCGGATGTTCGTCCTCGCTGACCACGGTTTCGCCCTTTTTGTGGGCGATGCGCACTTCGACGATTTCTTCAGCGAAGTATCCGGCGGCTTGAGCGGCGGCGGTACGTTGCTGACTGCGCAAGGCAAAGGCGTCCTGATCTGCGCGCGAGACTTTATAGTCGTCGGCGACGTTATCAGCGGTCTGCGGCATGGCATCGACGCCGTACTGCGCCTTCATCAGCGGGTTGATGAAACGCCAGCCGATGGTGGTGTCTTCCAGTTTCATGTTGCGCGAGAACGCCGCGTCGGCCTTGCCCATCACGAATGGCGCGCGGGACATCGACTCGACGCCGCCGGCAATCGCCAGCTCCATCTCGCCGCTGGCAATCGCACGGAATGCGGTGCCGATCGCGTCCATGCCTGAAGCGCAGAGGCGGTTGAGCGTAACGCCCGGCACGCTGTCCGGCAGGCCGGCGAGCAGCAATGCCATGCGCGCAACGTTGCGGTTGTCTTCGCCGGCCTGGTTGGCGCAGCCGAGGAACACCTCATCGACGGCGCTCCAGTCCACCGAAGGATTGCGCTCCATCAGGGCTTTGATCGGCACGGCGGCAAGGTCATCGGCGCGGACGGCGGACAGTGCGCCGCCGAAACGGCCGATAGGGGTGCGAATCGCATCGCAGATATACACGTCACGCATCATGCTTCTCCCGGCGCCTGACCGTGGGCGGCGGCGGTGCGCGCTTCCAGATCACGCAGCGCGGTCAGCTCGACTTCGGTCGGCTCAGCGGTGGTTGCAACGGAGTCTGCAAAACGGATCGCCCAACCGGTGGCGGCAACCACTTGCTCGCGGGTCACGCCCGGATGCAGCGCGGTGACCACAAATTCGTGGGTGCCCTCCTCCGGTTCCATGATGCACAGGTCGGTGATGATCCCCACCGGCCCGGCGCCCGGCAGGCCCAGACGTTTACGCGAATCGCCACCCTCGCCATGACCGACCGAGGTGATGAAATCGAGTTTGTCGACAAACGACCGCGCCGACTGTTTAAGGATGATCAGCACGCTTTTCGCCGAACCGGCAATCTCCGGTGCGCCACCGGCACCCGGCAGACGCACTTTCGGCGCGTGGTAGTCGCCGACCACGGTGGTGTTGATGTTGCCGAAACGGTCGACCTGCGCGGCGCCGAGGAAACCGACGTCGATGCGCCCGCCCTGCAACCAATAGCGAAAAATCTCACCGGTCGGCACCACCGTGTCGGCGGTCTCGGCCAGCTCACCGTCACCGATGGACAGCGGCAGCACGCTCGGCTTGGCGCCAATCGGGCCGGATTCGTAAATCAGTACTACGTCCGGCGATGAAGTCAGGCGCGCAAGGTTGGCGGCTTTCGAGGGCAGGCCGATGCCGACGAAGCATACCGAGCCGTTCTTCAGGCGCCGGGCCGCCGCGACGGTCATCATTTCATTGGTGGTGTAAGTCATTACTTGGCCTCCGAAGCAGCGGCCAATTTGGCCTGGAATTCGCTGAAATCAGCGCAGCCATGGATGTATTCGTTGATCCACGCGGTAAACGTCTCACGGTCGCGAGCGATCGGGTCCCACGCCTGATAGAAACGATTGTCACGCTCGGTGTAACCGTGAGCGTAGGACGGATGCGCGCCACCCGGCACATGGCAGACCGCGCTCAAGGCCCAGGTCGGCAGTACGCAAGCGTTCATCGGTGCATTGAGGTCGTCGACGATTTCTTCCACGGTGACGATGCAGCGCTTGGCCGCCAGCGCCGCTTCTTTCTGCACGCCGAGAATGCCCCAGAGCAACACGTTGCCTTTGCGGTCGGCTTTCTGCGCGTGAATCACGGTGACGTCCGGGCGTACCGATGGCACTGCCGCTAACACTTCGCCGGTGAACGGACAGGTCACGGTTTTGATCAGCGGATTGACCTTCGGCAGGTCGGAGCCGGCGTAGGCACGCAGCACCGCGAACGGCAGGCCGGATGCGCCAGCGACGTAAGCGTTGGCAAGGTCGGCGTGGCTGTGTTCTTCAATTTCCAGCGCGTGCGGCCACTGCTTTTCGACCGCGTCACGCAAACGGTGCAGCGAGCCCACACCCGGGTTGCCGCCCCAGGAGAAAATCAGTTTGCGCGCACATCCGGCGCCGATCAGTTGGTCGTAGATCAGGTCAGGCGTCATCCGCACCAGCGTCAGATCTTTCTTGCCTTGACGAATGATTTCATGACCCGCTGCCGTAGGGATCAGGTGAGTGAAGCCTTCAAGGGCGACGGCATCGCCGTCGTTGACGAATTGCTTCACCGCGTCGTGCAGCGAAAGGATCTCAGCCATGGAGCGGGCTCCTGTTCTTGTAAGGAATCGCCAGTGATAAAAAGGCGCGAGGTTCAGCGCCGGAGTCACTGAAGATTAAGCTCGGGAAATTCGCCAAACAATCCGATAATCGACTGAGTGTTCGTTTATCGAACGGATTGTTGCTTCCCTAATGATCGTTCCCACGCTCCGCGTGGGAACGATCATGGGTCTGCCTCAGGTCGCATCCGCATGACTGACCATGCCCTTGATCAGCACCGCCGCCGTCGCCAACCCTGCCGGGATCACCAGCGCCGTCAGCACCTGCTCGAAATTCCAGCCCAGACCAAGCAAGGTTGCGCCCATCCAAGCGCCGAGGATCGCGCCAAAGCGGCCGATGCCGAGCATCCACGACACACCGGTCGCGCGACCTTGAGTCGGGTAGAAGCGTGCTGCCAATGACGGCATCGCCGATTGCGCGCCGTTAACGCACATGCCCGCCACCAGTACCAGCGTCGCCAGCAAGGTAATGTTGCCCAGGCTCTGCCCCACCGCGTAGGCAAACACCCCGGCCAGCAGGTAGAAAATGCCGATGACCTTGTGCGGATTGAAGCGATCCATCGCCCAGCCCACCCCGACCGCGCTCAACACGCCGCCAAACTGGAACAACGCACCGATGAACGCGGCCTGCTCCATGCTCGCGCCGCTGTCGCGCATCAGCGTCGGCAGCCAACTGGTCAGCAGGTACACAATCACCAGGCCCATGAAATAGGTCAGCCACAGCAGCAAGGTGCCGGTGCTGTAAGTGCCGGAGAAAATCACCGCGAAGACATTGCGCGCCTTCACGGTTTTCTGTTCCGGCACGCTGAAGCTCGACGCCTGGGCGACGGCAACCGGGTCGATCGGCGCGAGGGTCTTGCGTACTTTGTCGGTGCCTCGGTTGCGCACCACCAGGTAGCGCGCCGATTCCGGCAGCCAGAACAGCAGCACCACGGCGAGGATCAGTGGCAGGATCCCGCCAATCATCAGCAACGCGTGCCAGCCGAACGCCGGGATCAGTTTTGCCGAGATGAAGCCGCCGCCGGCCATGCCGAGGTTGAAGCCGCAGAACATGCTGGTCACCAGCAGCGACTTCTTGCGCTCCGGGGTGTATTCCGAGAGCAGCGTTGTGGCGTTGGGCATGCCCGCGCCGAGACCGAGGCCGGTCAGAAAGCGCAACACCAGCAGCTGTTCAACGTTGGTGCTGTACGCCGAGGCCAGGCTGAAGCCGCCGAACAGAATCACCGCACCGACGAGCACGACTTTGCGCCCGAAGCGATCAGCCAGAGGGCCGGAGCCGAGCGCGCCGAAGACCATGCCGATCAGCGCAGCACTCATTACCGGGCCGAGGCTGGCGCGGTCGATGCCCCAGTCTTGCGACAGCGCCGGGGCGATGAAGCCCATGGCGGCGGTGTCGAGGCCGTCGAGAAATACGATCAGGAAACACAGGATCACCACCCGCCACTGATAGCGCGAGATCGGATGAGCGTTGATGAAGGTCTGCACATCGAGGCAGTTACCCACAGCGGACTGAGGCTGGTTCATTATTTTTATTCCACGCAAAAAACGCAGTCGAACGGCGGCCGGCCAAAGCACGGCACGGTCACAAGAATAGAAGGTTGTAATCAGGCGTTGCGGTGAACCCGGCAACAACGGGTGAGATACAGACAGTCGGGAAGCGAGCGCATGGTGAATTGCCTCTTGTCATTATTATGGGGTCGACAGTCCGGCGAGCTCATTCACATCAGCGCCGGATGACGCTGCCGCGACATTAATGATCCGAGGGTTTTAGCGTCAATTCGATAAACGCAACACTGTGCGTTTATCGAACAGCTTCCTCAGGCGAACAGCTGCGCGCTGAGGTCGCGACTGGCGCTGAGCAGGCCGGGCAAGAAGCGCTGCTCCAGCTCGGCGCGGCTGACCCGCCCGGCGTGGGTGCTGACATTCAGCGCTGCCACCACTTGCCCGGAGGCGTCGTACACCGGCACGGCGATCGAGCGCAGCCCCTGTTCCAGTTCCTGATCGACAATGCACCAGCCCTGCTGCCGCACCTGCTGCAAACATTCGAGCAACGCGTCCGGGGTATGAATGGTGCGGCTGGTCTTGGCCACCAGTTCGGCGTGGTCGAGGTATTCGCCCAGGGAGGTGTCGTCCAGCGCCGCCAACAGAATGCGTCCCATCGACGTGCAATAGGCAGGGAGACGCCCGCCGACCGAAAGGTCGACCGAGATCAATCTTTGAGTGGTCGCCGAACGCGCGATATAGAGAATGTCATCGCCCTCCAGCGTCGCCATGTTGCAGGCTTCGTGCAGCTGCTCGCTCATGCGGTCCAGATACGGTTGGGCGGATACGGCCAGCGGTGTCGAGGACAAATAGGCATGGCCGAGGGTCAGCACTTTCGGCAGCAGCGAATAGGTGCGGCCGTCAGTGGTGGCGTAGCCGAGCTTGATCAGCGTATGCAGGCAACGGCGCACGGCGGCTCGGGGGATTTCCGTGCGATGACTGATCTGCGCGATGGTCAGGTGGCGTTTGCGTTCCTGAAACGCCTGCACCACCGCCAGGCCTCGGGCCAGCGAGGTCATGAAATCCGGATCACCAGTCAGCGCCTGAATGCGCTTGGCCGGCGAGGCGACGATGGGCGGCGCCACCGACGTGAAGGAGTTGCGCATTTGATCGTTCATTTCTTGTCCTTGTCCGGCACGCATCGATGCCTAGTCAAACGGCTCGCCGCGCGATGCACAAGCACCGGGGCGCCAACATTGGGCGATTATCGAACCGCCGACCGATAATCGCAATCCAGACCCCCTGCCCTCCTCTTCATCCTTGAGGCCGCTTTAGCGATTCTGCTCGCAACTTAGTTGTTCCAGTTAATGGCGCCAAAAACAGAACGCCTGTTCTATAACGCTGTCTTTACACTTAACTAGCGGCAAAAGTTGCCAGCAACAAAACCATCACACATTCAGAACCGTTTTTAACTTGGCAAAGATAGTCATTCCCGAATCGGCCGCTATAATGCACCCTAATCGCGGCGCTTTAATCAAAAGCCTGCGACTTGCTGAAACGAGGTCCTTCGTCTCAGCTCCGGCCAGCGCCCGGCGCCCATCACACATGCAACGCCAGCGCTCGCTGAAACAGGAAACTGATGCTGCGTCAGTTTTTATCTGGTGCCGTAGCCGCCTGTAACACGGAAGTCTTGATTGCCTCTTCAATGTCTCCGCGCCTGATCGGGCTGTGGATGACTGGCGGGGGCGCGCAATTGACTCGTTGCAGTGTGTTTCACCGGATATTCAATTCAACTCATACAGGTAGCACCGTGACAAAAGACGAACTGCGCGCGGAACTAGAGCGCCAGGAACAACGTTACAAGGAAGTTTACGGCGGGGAAGTCACCACCTACGCCGCTCAGCCGGAACCGGAACGCAAGGCATGGCGCAAGCGCCCAACCGTTCAGGATCAGGTGTTCAAGCAGGAAATCGAAAAGATCGAAAAGGAACTCAAAGCCGAAGAGCCATGAGCCACGGCGGTTGAGCATTCGATAGTCGGCGTCCACCTCGGCCACAGCGCGGTGGCAAGACGACACCTCGCGCGCCCGCTATCCGCGGGCAGCGGCTGCATCACTGTTTTGCGGCTTGTGAACGAGCGTCCCACAGGTTTCAGAGATATTTCAGACAAACGTTTGAGACTATGCGGCGTCGGAAAATTTGCCTTAAAAATCCAATTTCTTCATTAAAATCAATTAGTTGAAAAACCCTGCGCAGCGCTTGGTTTTCACGCCCTGCAACAAATTAGATCGCAGATGCCTGTGACCAATGAGCAGACGGGGCATCGATTTCCTGTCTTTTCTGGCATAATCGCGCCCCCTTACGACCGGGTCAGAAAACCTTCATGATCGATTTATTCAGCGGACTGGATGCTTGGGTGCTTGTGAGCCTCTTGCTCGCCCTGACGTTTGTCCTCGCCTTCGAGTTCATCAATGGATTTCATGACACCGCTAACGCGGTAGCCACTGTTATCTACACCAAAGCCATGCCGCCACACCTGGCGGTGTTCTTTTCCGGTGTGTTCAATTTCCTCGGCGTGCTGCTGGGCGGGGTTGGGGTGGCGTATGCCATCGTCCACTTGCTGCCGGTTGAGCTGCTGATCAATGTGAACACCGGCCATGGCCTGGCGATGGTGTTCTCGTTGCTCGCCGCGGCAATCGCCTGGAATTTGGGCACCTGGTACTTCGGTATCCCGGCTTCCAGCTCGCACACCCTGATCGGCTCGATCCTCGGTGTCGGCCTGGCCAACGCGCTGATCAACGACATCCCGTTGAGAGATGGCGTGAACTGGCAGAAAGCGATCGACATCGGCGCCTCGCTGGTGTTCTCGCCGATGGCCGGCTTCCTCATCGCCGCACTGGTGCTGATCGGCCTGAAATGGTGGCGCCCGCTGTCGAAGATGCACAAGACGCCGGAACAGCGCCGCAAGATCGACGACAAAAAGCACCCACCGTTCTGGAACCGTCTGGTCCTGGTGATCTCGGCCATGGCCGTGAGCTTCGTGCACGGTTCCAACGACGGTCAGAAAGGCATCGGCCTGATCATGCTGGTGCTGATCGGCATCGTCCCGGCGCAGTTCGTGCTCGACCTGAACAGCACCACCTACCAGATCGAACGCACCCGCGACGCAACCTTGCACCTGAGCCAGTTCTACCAGCGCAACGCCGATTCGCTGGGTGAATTCCTGGCCTTGGGCAAGAGCGTGGAAGGCGACCTGCCGGAGAAATTCCGCTGCAACCCGCAGCAGACCGAACCGACCATCACCGCCCTGCTGCACACCCTTAAAGGTGTAGCGGACTACCATTCGCTGTCGTCGGACAGCCGCATCGAAGTGCGTCGCTACCTGCTCTGCCTGGACGACACGGCGAAGAAAGTCGGCAAGCTGCCAGGCCTGGAAGCCCGTGAAAAGGCTGACCTCGACAAGCTGCGCAAAGACCTGACCACCACCACTGAATACGCCCCGTTCTGGGTGATTCTGGCGGTTGCCCTGGCATTGGGCCTGGGCACCATGGTCGGCTGGAAGCGTGTGGTGCTGACCATTGGCGAGAAGATCGGCAAGCAAGGCATGACTTATTCGCAGGGCATGTCGGCACAGATCACCACAGCCAGCCTGATCGGCATGGCCAACATTTTCAGCCTGCCGGTGTCGACCACTCACGTGCTGTCTTCGGGTGTGGCCGGGACCATGGTTGCCAATAAAAGCGGCCTGCAGGGTGGCACGGTGAAGACTATTCTGCTGGCCTGGGTACTGACCTTGCCGGCGACCGTGGCGCTGTCGGCCGGGTTGTTCTGGTTGGCTTCGAAGGCGTTGGGTAGTTGATCGTTAGCTGTTGATTGGAAAAGGCGTGATTCGTGAGGATCACGCCTTTTTTGTTATTGGGGGTAAGAAGTCTGCCGAAGGGGCAAGAGATCAAAAGCCAAAGCAAAAGCCAGATCAAGAGCCCCTCACCCTAGCCCTCTCCCGGAGGAAGAGGAGACTGACCGAGGTGTTTAGGCGAAATATGCCGACTTGCGATACCGAGTCGAATGCAGGTTTTGAACACCACATAAATCGGCCCCCTCTCCCTCGGGAGAGGGCTGGGGTGAGGGGCGAATCCAACACAGATCCAAAGCAGACCACACGCTTTTCACCACTCAACAATGAGCGCAAGCTCGAGTGCTCTTGATCTTGATCCACCGGCGACGTCGGAAGGCTGAGTGGAGGGATTGATCCGGGCGTGGGAGCGCAGCGACCGTACGACGCAGTCGTACACAGCGGAAGGAGGTGCAGCGAAGCAAACCGGAGCCGCTGCGCCCGGATCAGTCCCGCAGCGAAGGAACCCGAGCCTGCGAGGGCCGAACGTAGAAGCTAGCCTTTTGGGTTACCTTTTTGGCGTTTGAAAAAGGTGACTCGCCGTAAGGGCGAAACCGCCAGCAGCCGCTACCGAAGCAACGGATATTCACCCAAACCCCAAACAGCCTGGTCGGCCCACAGGCCGCCACGGCCAAAAAAAAGGGGCAACCGAAGTCGCCCCAAAATGCCTTGCGTGCCCATCAAATCCAGAAGAACTCACTTGCGCCGCTTATGCGCATCCTTCCAGATAAAAAATCCAAACCCTGCAAAAAACAGCACCATGAGCCCCACCGTGAGAACCCCGGCAAACACCACGTTATCGAAAAACATGACTGGCCTCCTGGCCCTGCTTTGCTGCGATGGATTCAAATTAACAAACACACAGGCGCACATATTGACCAGGATCAATATCCGCAACGTTGAGAAATAAAGGAGGGAAAATAACTGACCTGCATCAACCAATGCAGTGGGAGATCAACGCTTTTTCGGCTTGTTCTTCGACTTTTTCTTGGTTTTTCCCAACGGCATCGCCTGCTCGAAGGCGTTGCGCACTTCGTTCAAGCGTTTCTCGTTGAGGTCATGCACACGCTTGGCGCGTTCAGTGCTGAGGTCGATCAGTTTGTCGTCTTGGCTCATGGCGTCCGGCACATCGCAAAAGAGATCAGAGCTGCCGTCACCGGCAGGATTGCGCCAATCATGCCGCGTGGCGCAGACGCTGACCAGTCATCGGTCAAATCTCGATATCGACCCACAAGCCCTGACGCGGCTGATCGTCTATCAACGGCACCACCGGTACGGTGTTGTCAGCGTTCAGCTCAGTGCCCGGCACGGCCAAATGCTCTTCAGGATCCTCATCCGCCTCGCGACGCCGACGATCACGCTCCTGTTGGCGACGCTGCTCTTCGCGCGCCAGCAGGCGATCCTCTTCCGGATCACGTTTCTGCAGATCGATCGTGCTTTCGTTGGAGCTTTCCTGCACCGGCACCACTGGCGGGATGTCCGGCCGCTGGCGGATCGGATCCTGCTGGGAAGTGATCGGCACGGCGCTCAAGGGGAGCATCGGTGGCAACATATAAAGGTCTCCTGTCTGCAGGCTATCGGCTGGGGTGCAGGCGCCTTGAGCCGCCTGTCGCAAACTTGTGACCCGGTAGACACTGACTGGTGCCCTGCCGCTTGAAAAAAGCGACACATGACGCCTCGGCTTCAGCTTGCAGCTCGAAGCTAAAAGCTTGCCGCTGCTCCTATTCCTTTGGCCCTCAGGGTCGCATTCCGTTAAGATAGCCCGCTTTTTCAAGGTGGGAGTCAGGCAGCATGGCGCAGCAGTATCAACCGGGGCAACGCTGGATCAGTGACAGCGAAGCAGAGCTTGGTTTAGGCACCGTTCTGGCACAGGACGGCCGCTTGCTGACCGTGCTTTACCCGGCCACTGGCGAAACCCGCCAGTACGCGCTACGGAATGCGCCCCTGACCCGCGTGCGGTTCTCGCCGGGCGACTCCATCACCCATTTCGAAGGCTGGAAGATGACCGTGCAGCAGGTCGACGATGTCGACGGGCTGATGGTCTATCACGGCCTCAACGGGCAGAACGAAGTGGTCACCCTGCCGGAAACCCAGCTGTCTAACTTCATTCAGTTCCGTCTGGCCAGCGACCGCCTGTTCGCCGGGCAGATCGACCCGCTGTCGTGGTTCTCCCTGCGCTACAACACCCTTGAACACACCAGCCGCCAGTTGCAGTCCTCGCTCTGGGGCCTGGGCGGCGTGCGCGCGCAGCCGATCGCACACCAGTTGCACATCGCCCGCGAAGTCGCCGACCGTATCGCCCCACGGGTATTGCTGGCGGACGAAGTGGGGCTGGGTAAAACCATCGAAGCCGGTCTGGTCATCCATCGCCAACTGCTTTCGGGCCGCGCCAACCGCGTGCTGATTCTGGTTCCGGAAAACCTCCAGCATCAGTGGCTGGTGGAGATGCGCCGCCGCTTCAACCTGCAGGTCGCGCTGTTCGACGAAGAACGCTTCATCGAAAGTGATGCCACCAACCCGTTCGAAGACACGCAACTGGCGCTGGTCGCGCTGGAGTGGCTGGTCGACGACGAAAAGGCACAGGACGCCTTGTTCGCTGCCGGTTGGGACCTGCTGGTGGTCGACGAAGCGCACCACCTGGTCTGGCATGAAGAAAAAGCCAGTGCGGAATACTCGCTGGTCGAGCAACTGGCCGAAGTCATCCCCGGCGTGCTGCTGCTCACCGCCACCCCGGAACAACTCGGTCAGGACAGCCACTTCGCCCGTCTGCGCCTGCTCGACCCGAACCGTTTTCACGACCTGGCCGCGTTCCGCGCCGAGAGCGATAACTATCGCCCGGTCGCCGAAGCGGTGCAGGAACTGCTCGACAAGGGCCGTCTCTCCGCCGAGGCGCACAAGACCATTCACGGTTTCCTCGGCAATGAAGGCGAAGCCCTGCTCACCGCCGTCAACGATGGCGATACTGAAGCCAGCGCCCGCCTCGTCCGTGAACTGCTTGATCGCCACGGCACCGGCCGCGTGCTGTTCCGCAACACCCGCGCCGCTGTGCAGGGTTTCCCGGAGCGAAAACTGCATCCATACCCGCTGCCGTGCCCGGACGAATACCTCGAACTGCCGCTGGGCGAACACGCCGAGCTGTACCCGGAAGTCAGCTTCCAGGCCCAGCCGGACGCCAGCGAAGAAGAGCGCTGGTGGAAATTCGACCCGCGCGTCGAGTGGCTGATCGATCAGCTGAAAATGCTCAAGCGCACCAAAGTGCTGGTGATCTGCGCCCACGCCGAAACCGCGATGGACCTGGAAGACGCGTTGCGCGTGCGTTCCGGCATCCCGGCCACGGTGTTCCACGAAGGCATGAACATCCTCGAGCGTGACCGCGCCGCCGCCTACTTCGCCGACGAAGAATTCGGCGCGCAGGTGCTGATCTGCTCGGAAATCGGCAGTGAAGGTCGCAACTTCCAGTTTGCTCACCACCTGGTGCTGTTCGATCTGCCGTCGCACCCGGACCTGCTCGAGCAGCGCATCGGTCGTCTCGACCGGATCGGCCAGAAACACATCATCGAACTGCACGTGCCGTACCTGGAAACCAGCCCGCAACAGCGCCTGTTCCAGTGGTACCACGAGGCGCTCAACGCCTTCCTCAACACCTGCCCGACCGGCAACGCCTTGCAGCACCAGTTCGGCCCGCGCCTGCTGCCGCTGCTCGAAGAAGCCGATGACGGCGAGTGGCAAGCGCTGATCGACGAAGCACGCGCCGAGCGTGAACGTCTCGAAGCCGAGCTGCACACTGGCCGCGACCGTCTGCTGGAATTGAATTCCGGCGGCGCTGGCGAAGGTGAAGCGCTGGTAGAAGCGATCCTTGAGCAGGACGATCAGTTCGCCCTGCCGATCTACATGGAAACCCTGTTCGACGCGTTCGGCATCGACAGCGAAGACCACTCGGAAAACGCCCTGATCCTCAAGCCGAGCGAGAAGATGCTCGACGCCAGTTTCCCGCTGGGCGACGACGAAGGGGTGACCATCACTTACGACCGCAATCAGGCGCTGTCGCGCGAAGACATGCAGTTCATCACCTGGGAACACCCCATGGTGCAGGGCGGCATGGACCTGGTGCTGTCCGGTTCGATGGGCAACACCGCCGTCGCGCTGATCAAGAACAAGGCGTTGAAACCGGGCACCGTGTTGCTCGAATTGCTCTACGTCAGCGAAGTGGTCGCACCGCGCTCGCTGCAACTGGGTCGCTACCTGCCGCCGGCGGCGCTGCGCTGCCTGCTCGATGCCAACGGCAACGACCTGTCGCCACGGGTGTCCTTCGAAACCCTCAACGACCAGTTGGAAAGCGTGCCACGGGCCAGCGCCAACAAGTTCATCCAGGCCCAGCGCGATCAGCTGACGCCTCGGATCAACGCCGGCGAAGAAAAGATCGCCCCGCGTCATGCCGAGCGTGTAGCCGAAGCGCGCCGTCGTCTGGCCGCCGACACTGATGAAGAACTGGCGCGCCTGACCGCGTTGCAAGCGGTCAACCCGACGGTGCGCGACAGCGAACTGGAGGCGTTGCGCACTCAGCGTGAGCAGGGTCTGGCGATGCTCGACAAAGCGGCGCTGCGCCTGGAAGCGATTCGGGTGCTGGTAGCGGGCTAACCGCCCCGCTCCACCGCTGAAAACCAAGAGGCCCGCAGTGATGCGGGCCTTTTTGTTTGTCTGATGTTTATCCGGTGATGCTGATGGCCCCTTCGCTGGCAAGCCAGCTCCCACAGGTTCCGGGTTGTTTTACAGATTATGTGTACGACTCGGTCACTGTGGGAGCTGGCTTGCCAGCGATTGCAATCATGCAGTCGCCGCAGAAATTTCTGGCTCAACCACCGCCACCAATCCCTCCTTCATCCGCTGCGCATCCCGCACAAAACACCGCGATGCCAGAAACAGAAAGACCATGGTCAAAAACAGCGCCACCGGGATCAGATACATCGCGTCATGCAGGCCGACGGCCTTGAACGCTTCGGTCATCTGTTCAGCTCCTGCCGACAGCATCGCCGTGTGCGCGAAGTGATCCGACAGCCCACCCACGACCACTGGCCCCAACCCGCCGCCGAGCAAATACAGACCGGCGAAGAACAACGCCATCGCCGTGGCCCGCAGGCGTGGTTCGACGACGTCCTGAATCGCCGTGTACACGCAGGTATAAAAGTTGTAGGCGAACAGCCAGCCGACGCTGAATACCGCGACGAACACACCGATCTCGATGCGCCCGGCATGCAGCGCCCACGCCGTGCACAGGGTTGATATGATCAGGCTGAACGCGGCGAACAACAGCCGCCCACTGGCGAAACGCTGATGAATCTTGTCGGCGATCCAGCCGCCGAGTGTCAGCCCGACCAATCCCGTCACGCCAACGATCACCCCAGTCGCCACCGCCGCCTCCTGCAGTGGCATGAGGAAATAGCGCTGCAGCATCGGCACCAGAAACGAGTTGCAGGCATAGGTCGCGAAGTTGAAGCACAGCCCGGCCATCACCAGCCACAGGAAGGTCGGCACGGCGAGGACGCGACGGATAGGCCGGTCGACTTTCTCCTGCGAGACCTGCACGGTTTCTGCCGCGCCGCGTTTTGGCTCTTTGATGAAGAACATGAAAATCGCCAGGATCAACCCCGGCACGGCAGCGATGAAGAACGGCGCGCGCCAGCTGTCGAAGGCCTTGACCATCGCGCCGATGGTGAAGAACGCCAGCAGCAGCCCCAGCGGCAGGCCGAGCATGAAAATACCCATCGCCCGCGCGCGACGGTGTGCCGGAAACAGATCGCCGATCAGCGAATTGGCCGCTGGTGCGTAACTGGCTTCGCCGATGCCGATGCCCATGCGCACGATCAGAAAGCTCCAGAAACTGCCGACCATACCGTTGACCGCAGTCAGCGCACTCCAGGTCGCCAGGCCCCAGCCCATCAGTTTGCTGCGTGAACCGGTGTCGGCCATGCGCCCCAGCGGCAGACCGGCAACGGCGTAGACGATGGTGAACGCGGTGCCGATGATGCCCAGCTGAAAGTCGCTGAGATGCCATTCCATGCGGATCGGTTCGATGATGATCGCCGGGATGGTGCGGTCGAAGAAATTGAACAGGTTGGCGAGGAACAGCAGGAACAGAATGCGCCAGGCATTCGCCGCTTGGGTCGAGTTCTGCATGGGTCCGTCTCTTTATTGTTATGAGGGCTTCACTGCCAGCGCGTCGAGCCCGGAACCTGCAATCTAGTCAGCCGCGCGGGGGCTGTCTGTCATCATTCGTCAGCCTGATATCGACCCATCGCACTGTAACGAAACGTAAGCCCTTGATAACTCTGGAATCCCCCGCCATACGGGGCTTTCGCGGCAAAATCCGGCGACAAAAAAATAGTTTCGTGCCCCCCTTCCCAACGCCATGGCAAAGCCTAGAATGGCCGCCGGATCCGTCCGGATCTTCCGATCAATCCCTTTGATACCCCCGCCCATGTCCGAAGCCAGTCCGTGTCTGAATTGCGGTGCCTGCTGTTCCCATTTTCGTGTGTCTTTTTTCTGGGGTGAGTGCTCATCCGCTGGCGGGACGGTGCCCGATGAACTGGTTGCGCAGATCACTCCAAGCCGAGTAGCAATGATCGGCACCGACCGCAAACCGACGCGTTGCACGTCATTGGCGGGTGAGGTCGGCAGCGCTGTGGCGTGTACGATCTATGACAAGCGTTCGAGCACCTGCCGCGAGTTCGAGGCGTCGTGGGAGAACGGCGAGCACAACCCCGACTGCGACAAGGCCCGCGCCGCCCACGGCTTGCCACCCTTGCCGCCACACTGGAACGACCTGCCGCTGGAGCGCATTGCCTGAGCCTTAGCGCGAATCGCTATGAGGCTAATGGCAAAATCATTACCACCAATGTGCCACTACGGCTTGCAGCCGGAAAACCGCCTCTATACTGCTTTCATTCGCCTGCGTTGATTGACGCACGGGCCAGATGAATCCGAGACGGGGCATGCTATGGAGTGGCTTGGTTTGCAGTTTGTTGCCGAGCTGCCGCAGAGCGGGCAGGTTCTGCTCGATTGCAGCCACAATCCGCTGTTGGTGATGGTGGCCTATCTGGTTGCCTGCGCGGCAAGCTTCGCCACCCTGGACATGGCCGAACGCTTGGTTCATGCCGAAGATTCGGGGTCTCGACGACTGTGGCGCTGGATCGGCGCGACCTGCCTGGCTGGCGGCATCTGGGCCATGCATTTCATCAGCATGCTGGCTTTTCAGACGTCAATCGACATCCAGTACGACCTCGTCATCACCCTCTTCTCCTTGCTGATCGCCCTGCTCGCCTCGTGGCTGGCCATGCACACGCTGAGCGAGGTGCAGCCGAGCGCGCTGCATTGCCTGAAGACCGCGTTTGTCATCGGCTTGGGCATCGCTGGCATGCATTACGTCGGCATGGCCGCGATGAAGTCGAGCGCCACCGCCTACTACCAGCCGGAGCTGTTCGCGCTGTCGGTGCTGATTGCCATCGGCGCCAGTTTCGCCGCACTGTGGGTGGCGCGCTATCTGAGTGAAGGCAGCGGCGTGGCACATCAGTTGCTCAAGTACAGCGCGGCGCTGATTCTCGGCGCCGGCATCATCAGCATGCACTTCACCGGCATGGCTGCGCTGGATCTGGTGCTTCCCGAAGGCGCTCTGGCAGCGAGCGGCGGCGACACCGGCCATCTGCAACTGGGCCTGACCGTAGCGCTGATCATCCTGTTGATTCTCGGCAGTGCGATCAGCGCCGCCCTCGCCGACAAAAAGCTGCAGAACAAGGAAAACGACCTGCGCCGGCTCAACGCCCTGCTCAGCCAACTCGATCAGGCGCGCATGTCTCTGCAGCAAGCAGCCAATTACGACGCGCTGACCAACCTGATCAACCGTCGTGGTTTCAACCAGATGTTCGCCGAAAAACTCAGCCAGAAAACCAGCGAGGGCGGCATGCTCGCGGTGATGTTTCTCGACATCGACCACTTCAAGCGCATCAACGACAGCCTCGGCCATGACGCCGGTGACGCGCTGCTCAGAGTCATCGCCCAACACATCAAGAGCTCGGTGCGCAGCCACGAAGATGTGGTGGCGCGGTTCGGCGGCGACGAATTCTGCATCCTCATCAGCCTGCGCGACCGTGAAGAGGCGCGCGGCATGGCGCAGCGCATCATGCACAAGATGAAAGAGCCGATCGAACTGGCCGGCCGGCGCATGGTGATGACCACCAGCATCGGCATCAGTCTGTTCCCCGAAGATGGCACCACCTGCGAGGAGCTGCTCAAACACGCTGACTTGGCGCTGTACCAATCCAAGGGCGCCGGGCGCAACGGCCTGCATTTCTTCAATTCCAGCTTCAAGAGTCGCGCCAGTTTCGAGCTGCAACTGGAAGAAGAACTGCGCAGCGCGCTGCGGGAAGACAACGCGCTGATGCTCTACTACCAGCCGATCTTCGAACTGAAAACCGGGCGCGTGACCAAGCTTGAAGCCCTGATTCGCTGGCAGCATCCGGTCCACGGTTTGCTCACACCGGATCGCTTTATCGGCATCGCCGAGAACAACGGTTTGATCGCCGAACTGGACAACTGGGTGCTGCGCCGCGCCTGCAAGGACCTCGGTGAGCTATCGCGGCATGGTTGTGCAGAATTGAGAATCGCCTGGAACTGCTCGCCGCTGAATCTGGCTCGCGAGGAACTGGCCGAGGAAATCGAGCACGCGCTGCGCACCGCCGGTGTCGCGCCGGAACGCCTGGAACTGGAGGTCACCGAAAACGCCTTGATGGGCAACATCGCCAACACTCTGGTGCTGTTGCGGCAGATCCGCGCCCTCGGCGTGTCGTTGTCGATCGATGATTTCGGCACCGGCTACTCGTCGCTGGCCTACCTCAAGCGCCTGCCGCTGAACACCCTGAAAATCGACCGCTCGTTCATCCTCGACATCCCCACCGCCACGGCCGACATGGAGATCGTCCAGGCGATCATCGTCATGGCCCACACGCTGCACCTGCAGGTGGTCACCGAGGGCGTCGAGAGCCTGGAGCAATACGAGTTTCTCGAGCGTTCGGGCTGCGACTTCATTCAGGGTTATCTGCTCAGCCGCCCGGTGCCGCTGGACGAACTGTGCGCGGTGCTCGATGAAATCAACCAGCGCAAACCCGTCCTCGGGGTCAATCCGTTGAGTCTGGCGCGCGATATATTTGCACCAGCGTCGCTGGATCCTGGGCTAAAAAGCCTTGCGCCCCATGCAGGCGCATCAACTGTGCGGCCAATCCGCTGATTGGCGTCGCCGAGCCCTGCTCGCGGGAAAATTTCACCGCCGTGTCGAGATCCTTGAGCAGCGTGCGCACGTGCCACTTGATCGGTTCGAAACGGCTCTCGGCCATTTGCGGGGCAAGGATCTGCAACGGCTTGGAATCGGCAAACCCACCGGCCAACGCCTCGGCGATCAGACTGGCATCGACCCCGGCCTGCTCGGCCAACGCCACCACTTCGGCAATCACCAGCGCATTGCAGGCGACGATCATCTGGTTGCAGGCCTTGGTCACTTGCCCGGCGCCGACGCCGCCCATGTGCGTGACGCGCTGACCGAGGCTGAGCAGCACCGGGCGCACGCGCTGAAGATCTGCCGCTGCACCACCGACCATGATCGCCAGGCTCCCGGCCTCGGCGCCGACTACGCCGCCGGACACCGGGGAGTCAAGCCAGCCCATGCCGGTTTTCTCGGCCAGCTCTGCGGCCATCTCGCGAGTCGCGGTGGGTTCAAGACTGGAGAAATCCACCAACAGCTGGCCGTTTTTCGCACCTTCGGCGATACCGCCAGTGCCAAACACCACTTCACGCACCACGGCAGTGTCGGCCAGACACAGCATGACGATGTCGGCGTGCGCGCACAGTTCGGCAGGGCTCGATACCTGGCGGGCGCCGGCCGCAACCAGCGATGCGCATTTGTCCGGGTTGCGGTTCCACACTGTCAGCGGGTAACCCGCCGCCAGCAGACGCCGGCACATGGGCAGGCCCATCAGGCCGATTCCGGCAAACCCCAACGAAGGTAGCGTTGACATCATTTCGCCTCTTTTCGATTAAAGATCACCGAATCATGGCCGATTCATCAACGATCAGGAAAGGATTCCGCCCGGCGATCAGACCAGCCAGCACTACGACGCCCGGGCCATATGCGCGCACACAAGACGCGAGATCTTATTCCGTGAGGTTCGCCGGCACTGTTCGGCGGGCCGACCCAGTCCAGGTAAATGGCGCACCATGACCTCCAAAAACAATCCCGCCAGTGCAACAGCCGATCTGACCCTGAGCCCCGCCGCGAACAGCGCGTCATTATCCAGATCGACGCCGCCTTCGCGCCCGCTGTCGACCCAGCAATACCTGTACTTCACCGAAACCAACACTGACCGCATCCTCGATAACCTCGACGGCCTGCGCGATTCGGTGTTCCCGCGCCCGGCGCATCAGGAAGGCGACAACGAGCAGCACAACGATCAGGAATTCCCCTCGGTGTGCCTGATCGGCCTTGGTCGCTGCGGCTCCAACATCGCCCTCGACGTGGCGGAGCTGGTGTACAACGCGCGCAAGTTCTACCTCAACGAATTCAACAACGAAGATCGCCCGACCGACCGGCGTCTGGCCGACAAGGGCTACAGCCCGGCGCAGTGGATCAAGAACAATCTGCGCATCGGTACCAGCAAATCGACCAAACCGGTGTTTCTGGTCGAACCGCTGGTGATGCTTGGCGACCTCGACAAGGACATCGCCGGGCGCATCCGTTTCTCGCGCAAGGGCGAGAAAAGCGGTTTCCTGCGCGACTACAGCAAAATGAAGATCATGGACTTGTCCGAAGTCCATGCCGGTGGCGCCGGTAACGCGCCGATCCTCGGCCAGTACCTGGCGAAGATCATCCTCAACAAGGACACCCAGCGCTTCTCCAGCCCCGACTGGAAAATGATCCACTCGTACCTGATCGACAGCTGCGGGATCAAGGCTAACCAGTCACGCCTGTATTTCTCGATCTTCAGCGCCGGCGGCGGTACCGGTTCGGGCATGGCCTCGGAGTTCGGCCTCGCTCAGCAGCACTCGTACATGAACAAGACGTTCGACACCAAACCGATGGACGAGCACGACGGCAAGAGCGGGCATTCGTTTGTGTTCGAGCCGATCTTCACCAGCGGCATCTGCGTGCTGCCGAACATTTCCGACCACCGCAGCGAAATGTCCGAGGCGCTGCACATCAACGCCGGGCGCTTGCTGTGCAAATACCTGTCGGAGGAATGGGATTTCTCCTACAACTTCGCTAACGAAGACAGCAGCGAAGCCAGCGTGATGGGACGTATCCGCCCGTGGAACGCGATGATGCTGATCTCCAACGACATCATGCGTTACGCCGAAGAAAGCGATGACGGCAACATCCAGAACATTGATGTCAATGCCATGGAGAAGCACGCCAACCAGTACATCTCGCAGCAGATCTTCAACATTCTGACGGCGCAGGCAGTCACCACTGACTACGACCAGAACTACTTCCGCCGCGCCGGCATCGACATCGGCGAAACCATTCGCCTGGATGCCAACGACCTGTTCATGAGTCTGGCCGGCCCGGTGGCGATTGCCTACGCCGAATCGGTGGTGCCGGAAACCCCACCGCCAAGCAGCGACAAGTTCAAGGTCTTCGATAAAGAGCCGCAACGCCTGAACATCGACGACCTGTTCTTCCGTTCGATCGACCTGCCGCACTTCAACAAGGTCACCCAGGCCATCGAAGGCATCAGCCTGCTGCCGATCGAATCCAAGCGTTATCGCGCTTCGCTTGAGCAGTACAAGAATTCCGGTTACGACGCCGCCGCGTTGCACGACCTGCACTTCTTCAAGAACTGCTCGTCGGTGGTGTCGATCGTCTCGCTGCCGAAAGACTACAAGCTGTCCTACATGGACCTGAACCGGTTGAAGACCCACCTCAACAGCCTGTTCCCCAACACCACGCTCAAGCGTTATGCGCTGGTGATCGGCGCTTCGGCCAACCTGTCGCTGACCACGCTGATCGCCAAGAGCCCGTGCCTGTCGGACGATTTCCTCACGCTGATCGTGGCATTCATCAAGCGCTGCTTCGCGAAGAATCCGTACCGTTTCGACGAGACGCTGGATAACTCGATTCTCGACTTCATCATTCAGGAAGACTTCGACGAGGAGCGGATCGACGACCTGCTCAATGAATTCGAAAACCCGGCGAAGATCCTCGACACCAACTGGTACGCGATTAAACCGATGTACGAGAAGAAATATCGCGAGCTGATCAACGACAAGGACAAGTTTGTCTCGATCAATGACATTCGCCTGTCGCGCGATTGCGTGAAGAAGTCGATCAAATACCTGCGCGAGATCTACCGCCACCGGATCGGCAAGACCAAGGTGATTTCGCTGAATAACCATACCGGGAAGACTTATTCGGTCTGATCAAAACCGAGTCGCCCCAATCGCTGGCAAGCCAGCTCCCACAGACTTTGTGGTGCTCACAATATTTGTGTACACCCGGACACTGTGGGAGCTGGCTTGCCAGCGATGGGGTCTTCAAATTCACTAAAGATTTCAGCCTTCCCAACATCCAGAAACAATTAAGCGACCCTCAGGCCGCTCCATAAACTGTTCCCGTTACGTTTACGTCACCGTGAGGCGTGGCATTTCTCCACGGCAAGGTGCCATCACGCTACTCCGCTACACACTTGCGGCGCGGCAATCGAGGCACCAAAAGGGTGCAGGCAATCAAACGGCCGCCCTTTCCTGGATCAGAATCCACGGCGAAACCACCACTGCCCACAGCTGTGGATCACGCTCGAAAATATCCAGCGCCCGCGTTTCAGACAGCTTGGCGACCTTGTCGTCGGCCAGCCAGGCCGCGACTTTCTCGCCTTCGTCCGATGCCACGGCCTCGGCGGCGGCAATCAAATCGAGCGCTGGGTCGACCCACAATAGGGCACCCTTGGCGAAGAACGGCTCAAGCTCTTTCCAGGTAATAGATGCCGTCTCACCAAGCAGCTTGGCATAGAGGGTGCTAGGTTCTTGATTCATGGGAGCTGTCCGGAAAAGAAATCGACGCGAATGATAACGTCGGTGGTCCGGCAGAAAAACCCGGTTGCAAATCGCTGCACCGAACGAAAAGAGCAGGAACGCCAGGGAATGCTGCCTTTTGGGATATATGCCCCCGATTGCCCCGCCGCAATTCTGTCTCTTTCATTCAAAAATGCGACACCCCCAAGTTTTGCCCCGTGGCGCCCGCTTCCCAGTTGATCAAGCGGCGCTCTACACTGTACCGGTACAGTTGCCGGGGCATTTTCCGGAGGGTATCGCAAAGATATCTGACCCGGTTCTGCTGCTACGGCGCCAGAACTCTAAAAAATACAACAGTAAGAGTGGAGCACTATGACTAAGGCTACTAAGCAGATTTCCAAACTGTTTGCCGCTATGGTTCTGGCCGGGGTTGCCAGCCATTCGTTCGCAGCTGACACCATCAAAATCGGTATCGCCGGTCCTAAGACCGGTCCAGTAGCCCAGTACGGCGACATGCAGTTCAGTGGCGCGAAAATGGCCATCGAGCAGATCAACGCCAAGGGCGGCGTCGACGGCAAGAAACTCGAAGCCGTTGAATACGACGATGCCTGCGATCCGAAACAAGCGGTAGCGGTAGCGAACAAGGTCGTCAACGACGGTGTCAAGTTCGTGGTCGGTCACCTGTGCTCCAGCTCCACTCAGCCAGCTTCGGACATCTACGAAGACGAAGGCGTGATCATGATCACCCCGGCTGCCACCAGCCCGGACATCACCGCCCGTGGCTACAAAATGATTTTCCGCACCATCGGTCTCGACAGCGCCCAGGGCCCTGCCGCCGGCAACTACATCGCCGATTACGTGAAACCGAAAGTGGTTGGCGTGCTGCACGACAAACAGCAGTACGGTGAAGGCATCGCCACCGCCGTGAAATCGACTCTCGAGAAGAAAGGCACCAAGGTTGCTGTCTTCGAAGGCGTCAACGCCGGCGACAAAGACTTCTCCGCCATTATCGCCAAGCTCAAGCAAGCCGGTGTCGATTTCGTCTACTACGGCGGCTACCACCCGGAGCTGGGTCTGATCCTGCGTCAGGCTCAGGAAAAAGGCCTGAAAGCCAAGTTCATGGGTCCGGAAGGCGTGGGTAACGACTCGATCACCCAGATCGCCAAGGACGCCTCCGAAGGCCTGCTGGTGACCCTGCCGAAATCCTTCGACCAGGATCCGGCCAACGTGGCCCTGGCTGACGCGTTCAAAGCCAAGAAGGAAGATCCGAGCGGTCCGTTCGTGTTCCCGTCCTACTCGGCAGTGACCGTGATTGCCGAAGGCATCAAGGCGGCCAAGTCCGAAGATGCGACCAAAGTGGCTGAAGCCATCCACGCCGGTTCGTTCAAGACCCCGACCGGCGACCTGAGCTTCGACGCCAAGGGCGACCTGAAAGACTTCAAATTTGTCGTGTACGAGTGGCACAACGGCAAACCTAAAACCGAAGTTTCGCCTCAGTAAGGCCTTGCCCGACTGACTGCCAATAAAGCCCACGGCATGCCGTGGGCTTTGTTTTGCGAATGTAAGGGCCGCGCTGGCGTGATCCGCCAGTCGGCCCCCCTGAAAATCTCAAAACCGTCATCAGCGGTTCGCTGGCAAAACTCGGATTCGAAGTGGATAGAGATCCACGGGGCCGGGCGGGAAAATGACTCCACCAGTGAAATGCGTACAGGTTTTTAGGAGCGCTGTAATGCCTGACCTCTATCACTTCTTCCAACAGCTGGTTAACGGCCTCAACGTTGGCAGCATGTATGCCCTGATCGCCATCGGCTACACGATGGTTTACGGCATCATTGGAATGATCAACTTCGCCCACGGCGAGGTGTACATGATCGGTTCCTACGTGGCGTTCATCGCCATCGCCGGGCTGACCATGATGGGACTCGACAGTGTCCCGCTGTTGATGACCGCGGCGTTCATCGCCAGCATCGTCGTCACCAGTTCCTACGGTTACAGCATCGAACGGATCGCCTACCGCCCCCTGCGCGGCAGCAACCGTCTGATCCCGCTGATTTCTGCCATCGGTATGTCGATCTTCCTGCAGAACACCGTTCTGCTGGCGCAAGACTCCAAGGACAAAGCGATCCCCAACCTGATCCCGGGCAACTTCGCCTTCGGTCCGGGTGGCGCACAAGAAGTGCTGATTTCCTACATGCAGATCGTGGTGTTCGTGGTGACCGTGATCGCCATGCTCGGCCTGACCCTGTTCATCTCTCGTTCCCGCCTGGGTCGCGCCTGCCGCGCCTGTGCCGAGGACATCAAGATGGCCAACCTGCTCGGCATCAACACCAACAACATCATCGCCCTGACGTTCGTCATTGGTGCTGCGCTGGCGGCGGTCGCTGCCGTGTTGCTGAGCATGCAATACGGCGTGATCAACCCGAACGCCGGTTTCCTCGTCGGCCTCAAGGCCTTCACCGCCGCGGTACTGGGTGGCATCGGCAGCATCCCGGGAGCCATGCTCGGCGGCCTGGTGCTGGGTGTAGCGGAAGCGTTCGGTGCCGATATCTTCGGCGACCAGTACAAGGACGTCGTTGCGTTCGGCCTGCTGGTTCTGGTGCTGTTGTTCCGTCCGACCGGCATTCTGGGCCGTCCGGAGGTTGAGAAAGTATGACTAGGAATCTTAAACAGGCACTCTTCAGTGCCTTGCTGGTGTGGGCGGTGGCCTACCCGGTACTCGGTCTGAAACTGACCATCGTCGGCATCAATCTGGAAGTGCACAACACCAGCCCGGCCATCCTCGCGACCATCGCGATCTGCTCGGTGCTGATGTTCCTGCGCGTGCTGTTCAACCAGCAGATCAGCAAAGCCTGGCGCTCCTCGCCGGGCATGCCGCTGATCCCGGCCAAGGCCAGCAACTTCCTGACCCTGCCGACCACCCAGCGCTATTTCATCATTGCGCTGATTCTGATCGCCCTGGTCTGGCCGTTCTTCGGCTCCCGTGGTGCGGTGGATATCGCGACGCTGATCCTGATCTACGTAATGCTCGGCCTGGGCCTGAACATCGTCGTCGGTCTGGCCGGTCTGCTTGACCTCGGTTACGTCGGCTTCTACGCCGTCGGTGCCTATAGCTACGCGCTGCTGTCGCATTACTACGGCCTGAGCTTCTGGATCTGCCTGCCGATTGCCGGCCTGATGGCGGCGACGTTCGGCTTCCTGCTGGGCTTCCCGGTATTGCGTCTGCGTGGCGACTATCTGGCGATCGTGACCTTGGGTTTCGGCGAAATCATCCGGCTGTTCCTGCGTAACCTGACCGATATCACCGGTGGCCCGAACGGCATCAGCAACATCGAAAAACCGACGTTCTTCGGCCTGACCTTCGAGCGTAAAGCGGCTGAAGGCTTGCAGACGTTCCACGAATATTTCGGCCTGCAATACAACTCGATCAACAAGGTGATCTTCCTTTACCTGGTTGCGCTGTTGCTCGCACTGGCCGCGCTGTTCGTGATCAACCGTCTGCTGCGCATGCCGATCGGCCGTGCGTGGGAAGCACTGCGTGAAGACGAAATCGCCTGCCGCGCGCTGGGCCTGAACCCGACCGTGATCAAGCTCTCCGCGTTCACCCTCGGTGCTGCGTTCGCCGGTTTCGCCGGCAGCTTCTTCGCCGCCCGTCAGGGTCTGGTGACGCCCGAGTCGTTCACCTTCATCGAGTCGGCGATCATCCTCGCCATCGTCGTGTTGGGTGGCATGGGCTCGCAACTGGGTGTGATTCTGGCGGCGATCGTGATGATCCTGTTGCCGGAAATGATGCGTGAGTTCAGCGAATACCGCATGTTGATGTTCGGTGCGCTGATGGTGCTGATGATGATCTGGCGTCCACAAGGTCTGCTGCCGATGCAACGCCCACACATGGAGTTGCGCAAATGAGCCGCGAGATCCTTAAAGTCGACAATCTGAGCATGCGCTTCGGCGGCTTGCTCGCGGTCAACGGCGTGGCGCTGACCGTCAAGGAAAAACAGGTGGTTGCACTGATCGGCCCGAACGGCGCCGGCAAGACCACCGTGTTCAACTGCCTGACCGGTTTCTATCAGCCTACCGGCGGCAGCATCCTCCTCGACGGCGAGCCGATCCAGGGCCTGCCGGGCCACAAGATCGCGCTCAAAGGCGTGGTGCGGACCTTCCAGAACGTGCGTTTGTTCAAGGACATGACCGCGGTCGAGAACCTCTTGATCGCCCAGCACCGTCACTTGAACACCAACTTCCTGTCCGGCCTGTTCAAGACCCCGGCGTTCCGCAAAAGCGAGCGCGAGGCGATGGAATTTGCCGAGTACTGGCTGGAAAAGGTCAACCTCAAAGAGTTCGCCAACCGCACCGCCGGCACCCTCGCCTACGGCCAGCAACGGCGTCTGGAAATCGCCCGCTGCATGATGACCCGCCCGCGGATCCTCATGCTCGACGAACCGGCCGCCGGCCTGAACCCGAAGGAAACCGAAGACCTCAAGGCGCTGATCGGTGTGTTGCGCGAAGAGCACAACGTCACCGTGCTGCTGATCGAGCACGACATGAAACTGGTCATGAGCATTTCCGACCACATCGTCGTGATCAACCAGGGCACACCGCTGGCCGACGGTACGCCGGAACAGATCCGCGACAATCCTGAAGTGATCAAAGCCTACCTGGGGGAAGCGTAAATGCTGCAGTTCGAAAACGTTTCCACCTTCTACGGCAAGATCCAGGCCCTGCACAGCGTCAACGTCGAAGTCCGTCAGGGCGAGATCGTCACGCTGATCGGCGCCAACGGTGCCGGCAAATCCACGCTGCTGATGACGCTGTGCGGTTCGCCGCAGGCGCACAGCGGCAGCATTCGCTACATGGGTGAGGAACTGGTCGGCCAGGACTCGTCGCAGATCATGCGCAAGAGCATTGCCGTGGTGCCGGAAGGTCGTCGGGTGTTTGCCCGTCTGACCGTGGAAGAGAACCTGTCGATGGGCGGTTTCTTCACCGACAAGGGCGACTATCAGGAACAGATGGATAAGGTTCTCGGACTTTTCCCACGCCTGAAAGAGCGCTTCAACCAGCGCGGCGGCACCATGTCCGGCGGCGAACAGCAAATGCTCGCCATCGGCCGCGCGCTGATGAGCAAGCCCAAGCTGCTGCTGCTCGACGAGCCATCGCTGGGTCTGGCGCCGATCATCATCCAGCAGATCTTCGACATCATCGAACAGCTGCGCAAGGACGGTGTGACGGTGTTCCTGGTCGAGCAGAACGCCAACCAGGCACTGAAAATCGCCGACCGCGCCTACGTTCTGGAGAACGGCCGCGTGGTCATGCAAGGCACCGGTGAAGCGCTGCTGACCGACCCGAAAGTACGCGAGGCGTACCTCGGCGGTTGAGTTATCGCTGCATAAAAAAACGGCCTTCGGGCCGTTTTTTTTATTTCCTGAGTATCACCAAGCTAACCCTGTGGGAGCGAGCCTGCTCGCGAAAGCGGTGTGACATTCAACATTATGGGTGCCTGACACATCGCCTTCGCGAGCAGGCTCGCTCCCACAGAGATACAGCTGAATCCGACATTTTTTATAAATTTCTCGCTCCGCGTGTAACGCATCCCCCCACCCGTTCTCTAGAGGGACAAGCAAGCGCAAACCGCTTGCAGAAACCCTGATAAAAAACTGGAGAAACATCATGACTGCGACTACCCGTACCCTGTCCGCCACCGCCCTGGTTCTGGCCCTCGGTTCCGCTCTGAGCATCGCCACTGTCTCCACCGCCCAGGCCGCCGATGCCAACATGGAAAAATGCTTCGGCGTGGCCATGAAGGGCAAGAACGATTGCGCCGCAGGTGCCGGTACTACCTGCGCCGGCACGGCGAAAATGGACTATCAGGCCAACGCCTGGAAACTCGTTCCGAAAGGCACCTGCGCCACCACCGAAAGCAAAACCTCGCCGACCGGTTTCGGTCAGCTCGAAGCCTTCAAAGCCAAGTCCTGATCCACGGCCTGCCTGAGTGACGCCCATGTTCAGTCATCACGAACCGTCCCTGCCGCGCACTCAGGCAGCTCGCTCCGAGCTCCCTGCCCGCGCCGGGCTGGGGCTCAAGACCGGGCACTTCCTCGAAGTGCTCGGCTCCGTCCCGGACCTCGGGTTCTTCGAGGTCCACGCCGAAAACTACATGGTGGCCGGCGGCCCGTTTCATCACTTTCTCGGTCTGATTCGCGAGCAGTACCCGCTGTCATTGCACGGCGTGGGCCTGTCGATCGGTGGCGAAGGCGCGCTGGACAGCCAGCACCTCAAACGCCTCGCCGAGCTGATCGAGCGCTATCAACCACAAGCCTTTTCTGAACATCTGGCGTGGTCGAGCCACGGCCCGGTGTTCCTCAACGATCTGCTGCCACTGGCCTATGACACGCCGACGCTCAATCGCGTCTGCACGCACATCGACCAAGTGCAGAACACGCTCAAACGTCCGATGCTGCTGGAAAACCCGGCGACCTATCTGGCGTTTGAGCATTCGACGATCGACGAGCCCGTGTTCATCGCCGAAGTGATCCGCCGCAGCGGCTGTGGCTTGTTGCTCGACGTCAACAACGTCTACGTGTCGTGCATCAATCATCAGCGTGATCCGCTCGCCTACCTCGACGCACTGCCATTGCACGCGGTCGGCGAGATTCATCTGGCCGGCTTCGCTGAAGATTGTGACAACCTCGGCGATCGTTTGCTGATCGACGATCACGGCGCGCCGATTGATCAGGCCGTCTGGAATCTGTACCGCCGGGTGCTGCAACGGACTGGCCCGATAGCGACGCTGATTGAACGTGATAATCACGTGCCGGCCTTTGCCGTATTGCTCGCCGAAGCACAGCAAGCCGAAAAGCTGTTGCGCCGCGCGGAGCGTGCGGCATGAGTACGCAAGCGGACTTCGCCGCCGCCCTGCTCAATGTGCAACTGCCGTATCCCAAGGGCCTGTGCAGCCGCAATGGCGCTGATCCGTCGCGACGTTTCGCGGTGTACCGCAACAACATGCAGAGTTCGCTGATCAATGCGCTGGCCGATAGCTACCCGGTGGTGCAGCAGTTGGTCGGTGAGGAATTCTTCCGCGCCATGGCGGCGATTTTCGTACGCGGTCAGCCGCCGCAAAGTCCGTTGATGAGCCGCTACGGCGAAGACTTCGCCGATTTCATCGGGCAATTCGAACCCATCGCCGGTGTGCCCTATGTGGCCGATGTTGCGCGACTCGAGCACTTGCGCACCCTCGCCTACCACGCCGCCGATGCGCAGCCGATCCGGCCGGAGCAAGTCAGCGCCGCGCTGACCGATCCGCAGTCGCTGAGTGAACTGTGTTTCGAACTGCATCCCTCTCTGCACCTGCTCGACTCAGCCTACGCCGTTGTCGCGATCTGGGCCGCGCACCAGCAGGAGCAAAGTCTGGCGGGCATTGGCCTCAATCAAGGCCAGCACGCTCTGGTGCTGCGCAATGGTCTCGACGTTGAGGTGTTTGCGCTTGAGCCGGGTGCGAGCGTGTTCCTTCATCATCTGCTACAGGGCTCGCCACTGCTCGCGGCGGCAGGGAACAGCCCGCCGTTCGATCTCGCCCAAACCCTCGCCTTACTGATTGCGCATAACGCGATCACCCAGCTCAATTACAAGGAGTTGCCATGAACGCTTTTATCCTGCGCGTCATCGCGCTGTTGGAAAAAATCCCGCACAGCCTGGTTGCCTTCATCGCGCGTTTTTCCATTGCCGCGGTGTTCTGGAAGTCCGGGCAAACCAAGGTCGAAGGACTGGCCGTCGATTTGATCGACGGCACTTTTGAACTGGGCTGGCCGCGATTGGCGGACTCGACGATTCCGCTGTTTCAAAGCGAGTACAACCTGCCGCTGCTGTCGCCGGAAATTGCCGCGCATCTGGCGGCGTTTGCCGAGCATGTGTTTCCGCTGCTGATCCTGCTCGGCCTGGCGACGCGGTTTTCGGCGCTGGCACTGCTGGGCATGACCCTGACTATCCAACTGTTCGTCTACCCGGATGCCTACCCGACCCATGGCACCTGGGCGGCGGTGTTGCTGTACCTGATGGCGACCGGGCCGGGCAAGTTGTCGATCGATCACCTGTTTGCCCGCCGTTTCGCAAAATAAGATCCCCCCTGTGGGAGCGAGCCTGCTCGCGAAAGCGGTGTGTCATTCAACATCGGTATCGACTGAACTGACGCATTCGCGAGCAGGCTCGCTCCCACAGGGAAATCACATCAGCGCTGCAGTCGATCCAGCGCCTCGCCACTGCGCTTGAACCAGCCCATCAAATAATCCGCCAACACCTGCGTGCGTTTCGGCAATCCCCCCTGATACGGGTGCACCAGATACATCGGCATCCGTCGGGTCTGGTAATCGCGCAGCAGCCAGCGCAAGCGGCCGTCAGCCAATTCGGCTTGCAGCAGATACGACGGCAAACGGGCGATGCCAGCACCGGACAGCGCTGCTTTCTTCAACAGGCTGTAGTGATTGCTGGCAAACGGACCCGAAACCCGCACCCGCAACAACTCGTGCTGCTGGTGATACAGCCATTCTTCGCGGCCGCTGTAATGGCTGTTGAGCAGACAACGATGCTCGGCCAAGGCATGCGGCGTCGCCGGCACGCCGAAGCGCTCGAGGTAGGCCGGGCTGGCGCAGGTCATTTCGTGCCACGCCAACAGCGGCTTGGCCACCAGCCGATCGTCATTGGCCACTTCGGCTCGAATCGCCAGATCAAAGCCATCGCGGGCCAGATCGCGATAGCTGTTGTTGAGCTCCAACTCGATCTGCACCTCAGGGTATTGCCCGGAAAACTCCAGCAACAAGCCATCGAAGAAGGTCTCGCCGAGCGACACCGGAACCGTCATGCGCACCGGGCCGGCCATGTCGTCCTTCAACCGCGCCAACGCCTGCCGCGCGCGTTCGACTTGAGCCACCAGCGCCTGAGCCTGCGGCAGCAGCGCCGCCCCCGCCGCCGTCAGGCTCAAGCGCCGAGTCGTGCGTTGTAGCAAGACCACACTGAATTGGGCTTCGAGCTGGCTGATGCGCTTGGACAACTGGCCCTTGCTGCAGCCCAACTGTTGCGCGGCCAAGGTAAAACTGCCGGCCTCGATCAGCACGGCAAACGCAGCAAGGTCATCCATTTCGCTCATGGATTGTTTCCATTTGAAAACCAAAGGTTGCCTATTAGTGCGCTTATCCGCGGAAAAAACCACCCTACACTGAAACCTCATTCACTCAATTGGGGTACAGCTCGATGAAGATTCTGTTGATAGGCGCCGGCGGCACCATCGGTTCGGCGGTGGACAAAGAATTGTCGCAACGCCACGAGGTCATTCGTATCGGCCGCAACAGCGGTGACTTGCAAGTGGATATCAGCGACAGCGCGTCGATCCGCAAGCTGTTCGAACAGACCGGTAAGTTCGATGCGTTGATCTGCGCGGCGGGCAACGTGACGTTTGCAGCGCTGGACGAGATGACTGGGGACAGCTTCGCCCTCGGCCTGAAAGACAAGCTGATGGGCCAGGTCAATCTGCTGCTGATCGGCCGCGAGTTCGCCAATGACGGCGCCTCGTTCACCTTCACCACCGGCGTGCTCAGCCACGACCCGATTCGCAGCGGCGCCTCTGCAGCGCTGGTCAACGGCGCGCTCGACAGCTTCGTCCGCGCCGCCGCCATCGAGCTGCCGCGTGGCCTGCGGGTGAACTCGGTGAGCCCGACCGTGCTGACCGAAGCCCTGGGCAAATACGCGCCCTACTTCCGTGGCTTCAAGTCGGTTCCTGCAGCGGAAGTGGCATTGGCCTACGCGAAAAGTGTCGAAGGCCTGCAAACCGGTCAGACATTTCACGTGGGTTAAGGCCCTTGTGATGAACGGTCAGGCTGCGTAACGTGGCAGCACTTGTCTGGAGAGCCAAAGATGCGTGTTGCCCGTTCGATCGTCCTCGTTGCCCTGCTGCCGTTGTTTGCCGCCTGCCAGTTGTTCGACGGCCAGCGTGAAAGTGTTTCCCATGCAGGACAGACGCGAATGCAGGGGCAACTGACTGCTGCCGACGGCAAACTGGTGTTCCAGCCGTGCCAGGATCAGCGGCAACTGGTGGTCAACGACATCGGCGGCACCAGCGTCCTGCAAGAGGCCGCCACCCTGGCCGACGAGCAGGGCAAGCTGTTTGCCGATGTGCGCGGCAAGGTCTCCGGCGACCGTCTCGACCTTGTCCAGTTGTATCGTGTAGAACGCTCGGGCACGGCCTGCGATGATCCGAATTTCAAACTGCTGATCCTGCGCGCCGCCGGCCATGCCCCGGAGTGGAACGTCAAGGTCAGCGGCAAAGGCATGGTCATCGAGCGCGACGGCCAGCCGCCGCTGGCCGTGCCGTATGTGGAAGAACAACTGGGCGACGGCCGCTTCAATCTCAGCAGCGAAGCCAACAACCAGCGCATTGAATTGTGGGTCGCGCCACAGCGCTGCGTCGACAGCAGCACCGGCAGCGTGCAGCACATGAGCGCCGAGTTGCGCATCGACGGTCAGGTGCAGCGCGGCTGCGGCTATTTCGGCGGCGCACGCAACGACTGATCGTTTTTCCCCCACGGATCCGCTCGCGGCGGCTTATAATCGCCGCCTTCAAACGCCTTGGCGCAGTTGTGCGCCCCGCGAATCCGGATCCCCGCCATGTTACGAATCACTGAACTCAAGCTGCCAATCGACCATCCCGAAGAAGACCTGCGCGCCGCCATCGTGCAGCGTCTGGGCATCGCCAGCGATGATCTGCTCGATTTCACCTTGTTCAAGCGCAGCTATGACGCGCGCAAAAAGTCCTCCGAACTGTGCTTCATCTACACCATCGACCTCAACGTACGCGACGAGGCCCGGGTGTTGGGCAAGTTCGCCGACGACCGTAACGTCAATGTGGCACCGGATGTCAGCTATAAATTCGTCGGTCAGGCCCCGAGCGATCTCGGCCAGCGGCCGATCGTCGTCGGTTTCGGCCCGTGCGGCATCTTCGCCGGTCTGCTGCTGGCGCAAATGGGCTTCAAACCGATCATTCTCGAGCGCGGCACCGAAGTCCGTCAGCGCACCAAGGACACCTGGGGCCTTTGGCGCAAAAGCGTGCTCAACCCCGAGTCCAACGTGCAGTTCGGCGAGGGTGGCGCGGGTACGTTCTCCGACGGCAAGCTGTACAGCCAGATCAAGGACCCGAAATTCCTCGGCCGCAAAGTCCTGCACGAGTTCGTCAAGGCCGGCGCGCCGGAAGAAATCCTCTACGTCAGCAAGCCGCACATCGGTACGTTCCGCCTGACCGGTATGGTCGAAAACATGCGCGAGCAGATCCGCGAACTGGGCGGTGAAGTGCGCTTCCAGGAGCGCGTCAGCGACGTGCTGATCGAAAACGGCCAACTGGTCGGCGTGCAGCTGGCCAGCGGCGAAACCCTGCATTCCAGACACGTGGTCCTGGCCCTCGGCCACAGCGCCCGCGACACCTTCCGCATGCTCCACAGCCGTGGCGTGTTCATGGAAGCCAAGCCGTTCTCGGTGGGTTTCCGCATCGAGCACCCTCAATCGCTGATCGACCGCGCGCGTCTGGGCAAATACGCCGGCCACCCGAAACTCGGCGCTGCCGATTACAAACTGGTGCACCACGCCAAGAACGGGCGTTCGGTCTACAGCTTCTGCATGTGCCCGGGCGGCACCGTGGTCGCGGCGACGTCCGAGCCCAATCGCGTGGTCACCAATGGCATGAGCCAGTACTCGCGTAACGAGCGCAATGCCAACTCCGGCATCGTCGTCGGCATCACCCCGGAAGTCGATTATCCGGGCGGCCCGCTCGCCGGTATCGAGTTGCAGGAGCGCCTCGAGTCCCACGCGTTCATCCTTGGCGGCAGCGACTACAAGGCCCCGGCGCAACTGGTTGGCGACTTCATCAACGGCAAGCCGTCGACCGAGCTGGGCGAAGTCGAGCCTTCGTACAAGCCGGGCGTCGCGCTGGGCGATCTGGCGCTGGCGCTGCCGGACTTTGCCATTGAGGCGATCCGTGAAGCCTTGCCGGCGTTCGAGAAGCAGATTCGCGGTTATTCGCTGCACGACGCGGTGCTGACGGGAATCGAGACACGCACTTCGTCGCCGCTGCGCATCACCCGCAACGATTCGCTGCAGAGCATGAACGTCAAAGGCCTGTTCCCGGCCGGTGAAGGCGCGGGCTATGCCGGCGGAATTCTCTCGGCGGGTGTCGACGGGATTCGCATTGCCGAGGCGGTGGCTCGCGATATCCTCGGTCTCACTGACTAATCAGCATTAGCTGACACAACACACCCCCTGTGGGAGCGGGCTTGCTCGCGAAAGCGTCGTTTCAGTCGATTCGTTTATCGCCTGACACACCGCCTTCGCGAGCAAGCCCGCTCCCACATTTGATTGGGGTGTGTCAGATGTTGGCGCGCAGCACCGAGGTCGGCAGCACCTCCCCGCGCTCGGCACTCGCCGCCACCGCTGCGATCAACTCACCCAGTTCATAGCCTTGCGCCTTCAGCCAATCCTGATCGTAATACGTGTCGGCATAACGCTCGCCGCCATCGCACAGGATCGCCACGATCGACCCCGACTGCCCCGCCGCTTTCATCTGCTGCGCCGCCATCAGCGCACCGATCAGATTGGTCCCGCTCGACCCGCCGACATGCCGCCCCAAACGCTGCGCCAGATAATGCATGGCCGCCAGCGACAAGGCGTCCGGCACCTTGACCATCGCATCGATCACCTTGGGCAGGAACGACGCTTCGACCCGAGGCCGGCCAATGCCTTCGATGCGTGAGCCGCAGTCCAGGCGCAGGCTGGCATCTCCCGTCTGGTAGAAATCGAAGAACACCGACCGTTCGGCATCGGCACACAACACGCGGGTGCAGTGCTGGCGATAACGCACGTAACGGCCGAGGGTCGCGGTGGTGCCGCCGGTGCCGGGGCTGGAAATCAGCCAGGTCGGCTCAGGGTGTTTTTCGTAGCGCATCTGCTGGAAGATCGACTCGGCGATGTTGTTGTTCGCTCGCCAGTCGGTGGCACGTTCGGCGTAAGTGAACTGGTCGATAAAGTGACCGCCATGCTCGCGGGCCAGGCGCTCGGATTCGGCGTAGATCTGCGTCGGATCCTGCACCAGATGGCTCTGCCCGCCGTAAAAGGCAATCTGGGCAATCTTCTCTTTCGAGGTGGTCGCCGGCATCACCGCGATAAACGGCAAACCGAGCATGCGCGCGAAATACGCTTCGGAGATCGCCGTCGAGCCGCTGGACGCTTCGATCACCGGCGCGCCGGGTTTCAGCCAGCCGTTGCACAGCGCGTAAAGGAACAGCGAGCGGGCCAGGCGGTGCTTGAGGCTGCCGGTCGGGTGGCTGGATTCGTCCTTGAAATACAACTCGATGCCAGCAAAACCGGGCAGCGGCAAAGGGATCAGGTGGGTGTCGGCGCTGCGCTGGAAGTCCGCCTCGATGATGCGGATGGCTTCGCGGGCCCACTGTCGGTTGTCGCTCATGGTTTCGGTTCTCGTTGAATCAGCCAGAAGATCGGTCTTCTGAAAAGGTCTGCCCCAAGCTTAGGAAAAATCCCGCAGGCGGCAAAGGTACAGCTGAGTCTCAATGTGTCAGGCAACTGCTAGGCTCAGTGCTGCCCGAGCCAGACAGCCTGTAACGACATATAACAAAAAAGAATATAACTTTTGTTTTAACAACTAACGGTACGGGTTAGGGTGTTTCACCTTTTTCTTGATTCGATGGAGAGCGACCTTGCCTCTGCGTAGCACTTTCACGCGTTTCTTTCAGTTGGAAGCCGCCAGCGGTCTGCTATTGATCGCCGCAGCCGTTCTCGCGCTGATCATCAACAACTCACCGCTGTCGTGGCTGTACACCGGCCTGCTCGACACTCCAGTGGTGGCGCAGATCGGCGCGTTGAAAATCGCCAAACCCCTGCTGCTGTGGATCAATGACGGCCTGATGGCGATGTTCTTTCTGCTGATCGGTCTGGAAGTGAAACGCGAAGTGCTCGACGGCCAGTTGTCCAAGCCCTCGCAGATCGTCCTGCCCGGCGCAGCAGCGATCGGCGGCATGCTGGTGCCAGCGCTGATCTACTGGTTCCTCAATCGCGACAACCCCGCCGCCCTGAGTGGCTGGGCCATTCCGACCGCCACCGACATTGCCTTCGCCCTCGGCGTATTGGCCCTGCTCGGCAAACGCGTGCCGGTGTCGCTGAAACTGTTCCTGATGACCCTGGCGATCATCGATGACCTCGGCGCCATCGTCATCATCGCAATCTTCTATTCCGGCGAACTCTCGACCCTGTCCCTTGGCCTGGCGGCTGCGTGCATTGCCGCGCTGGTGGCGATGAACCGGCTCGGCGTGGTCAAGCTCGGCCCTTACATGATCATCGGCCTGATCCTCTGGGTCTGCGTGCTCAAGAGCGGTGTCCACGCCACACTGGCCGGCGTGACCCTGGCTTTCTGCATTCCCCTGCGCACGAAAAACGCCGAGTCGTCGCCGCTGCTGACCCTCGAACACGCGCTGCACCCCTGGGTCGCCTACGGCATCCTGCCGCTGTTCGCCTTCGCCAACGCCGGCCTGTCGCTGAGCGGCGTCACCGTCGAAAGCTTCACCCACGACGTACCGATGGGCATCGCCATCGGCCTGCTGCTGGGCAAGACCGTCGGCGTGTTCGGCCTGACCTGGCTGGCGGTCAAGATCGGCATCGCCGCCCTGCCCCAAGGCGCCAACTGGGGCCAGGTCCTCGGCGTGGCAATCCTCTGCGGCATCGGCTTCACCATGAGCCTGTTCGTCGGCTCGCTGGCCTTCGAACCCGGCGTGAGTGATTACGCCGGCATGGATCGCATGGGCATCCTCACCGGCTCGATCCTCGCGGCGGTGATTGGTTATGCGGTGACGGCGGCGGCGAGTCGCAAGAATTCACAACTGCAATAATCCTTGTGACGAGGGAGCTTGACCCCTCGCCGCAAATTTACCGCCTCACAGTTACGCAGCGAACAATCCCCACGTCATTAGCGACCCGTCCTACAGCCACGCTTTCCCCGCTTCGATAACGTCGTGCAGCCCCTTTTCGAGGGGCTGTCGATGGTGAACGAAGGGACGATCAGTGGCGCGGAACGAGGACATTCCCCGGGTGCAAAACCCACCGCAGGGCGACGGGCATCACGTTACTTGGCGGTATATGACGGCCGCAGAACTGGCCGAGCGTGAAGCCGGGCAAAACGCTTACGACGCGATGCTGGCGCGGCAGGAGGCGTTCGAGCGCAGCCGTGAAGTGGCGGCGAAAAAACCTGAAGCCGTGCGTGCCGGCTGTGTATTCGCCAAGTCCTGCAAGTTGCCGGATGCGATTATCGATTACAGCAATCCTTCCGGCATGGTGCCGACCGACAGCCTGAAGGATTACGGCGAGCTGATTCTGCTCGGCGCTCGCGAAGCCGACCCAAGCGGCGTTCCTCTCAAGAAAATCAGCGCCAACGCCATCCCGGTCGGGTTCGGCAGTCTGGCCCTGGCAGGCTCGGCTTTTGAAGCGCTGCCGGCGCTCGTATCGAGCGCAGCGGCTGCGCCTTTGGTGGGCCTGGTTGCGCTTTTGATGCCATCCACCCTGGGCGACAGCGCGCTCTACACCGATGAGCAACTAAGCACACTCAAACAAGCCCGAACCCGCGTGCGCCTGCGTGTCGAGCAACAGGCCGATGGCACGCTCAAGGGTTACGGTTTCTACACCGGCAAGAACCGCGATTGGGAAATGGTCGATGTCGTGCAATTCACTGCACGCGGCGACCGGTTCGTTGCGGATCTGGGTGAAGGCGTCGAACTGCTCTGGACCCCGGCGGTGGATGGCTCGGACATTCTCGGCATTCCAGCGCTGGAGGCTGCCCCGCAGGCACCGCATATCTGGGTGTATCCCCCGACGAAAGCGGCGGACGGAATACTGGTGAATCCGGTTTATCCGCCGGAGTATCGGGATTTTATTTTGGTGTTTCCGATGGGGTCGGGAGTTAAACCTCTCTACATCGTAATCAACGAGGCGCGTAAAGGTTTAGCGGCCGCAGGACATAGCTACCATAAACCTCCCAGAACTGAAGAAATCACTGCGTTCCCCGGTCTGAAGATCGCAAAAAAAATGAATCCGGTACAAGGCGGTGGAGGACTTCGAAAACGATGGACAGATGCCAAGGGCAAGAGAATTTACGAATGGGACTCAATGCACGGTGAACTGGAAGAATATCGTGCAAGTGATGGAGCCCACTTGGGAGCGTTTGACCCGGCGACAGGGGAACGACGAGAAGATCCCAAACCTGAGAGAAGCATCCGAAGGAAATATTTGTGAGGTAGTGATGGGACTGAAAATAGTTTTGGAGTGGTACGACAAGAGAACCGCCATTGGCCAAGGCGAGGAATTTTCCAACGATTTAGGCGACGATGAGTCCGTACTAAATGCATTGGGGATCCCAGTCGAAAACAATATAAACAATGGCGGATTCGATGTCCTAGGACACTGGGTGGACATTATCCAGCCTTTTTTTCAACACCCTATCGCCATGGACATATACGACTATCAAATTGCTTTTGAGTACAGCGACAACTGGTAATACTTCACATGATCTACGTCATTGAGGCTTTCGACAAAACGACTGACCTTCTCGTATTCGAGGAAAAAATTCCGTGCGGACATGATGAAAAAATAAAACTCATCATGGGTTGGACTGAAGAACAATGGGGCTGGGAAGGGTACGATCTTGAACGGCATCAGCTTGAAGCGTTGGAGAAATTACTCGTCAAAAAAGTTCATGACGCTATGTGCTATTTCCAGCTGACGTGTAACCTGAGCACGCAGTAAATATATAAAAACCCCGACCAGTCAGCAACAATCGGCATAATTATATTCAAGTTCAAACTGGATTCTGAATCGCATCCCTATTAAGAGGCTAATCGCCACCACTCAACATGCCTAGCTTGAGCGGGTATCCTCCGCTCCTCGGCGAATGACACGGAACACGGAGAGTTTTCAGCAAGGCTTTTGGGATTTGTCCTACAGCCATTGCTTGAGCTTCCCGGCAACTTCATTCTGCCTCAGCCTCAGGCTGGAATCCCCAAGGACGAACAAGGAAGCTCATGTGAGCGGATACGTACCAAACCCGCCGAAGGGCTACCGTAACAGCGGCGTAGAACCTGTTGATATCCATGCCCAGCGTTGGGCGGAATACAATGACCTCCCTCCGAAAGAAGATGCCAAGCCAAATAGCTTGGGCTGCGTGTTCGCCAAGAGCTGTGATCTTCCAGACGGTGTGATCGACCACAGGAAACCAGCCGGGTTTATCCCTGTCGAGAAGGTGGGCAACTACGGCGAGTTTGCCATTCTCGGTGGCCGTGAAACGGACGCACAGGGAAACATTCCCCTCAAGAAAGTTAGCGGTGCAATACCGGCAACACTGGGCACCCTTCTATTGGGTGGCGCTGCTACGGCGGCTGGTGTGTCCTGTGGCGGCCTGTGCACTGCTGGAGCTGCCGTTGCTGGCGGGAGTGCTGCAACAGGTGCGAGCGCTGGTGCTGGCGCTGCTGGCGGGGTTCTCACTACCGGCGTTGCTGCTGGTGCGTTGGCTGGTTTTGTTGCACTGCTGTGGCCGTCCAGCTTGGGTGATAGCAGCCTGTACACAGAGGAACAACTTAAATCGCTCAAGGAAGGCCGCACACGGGTTCGGATTCACGTCGAACAACAAGCAGATGGCACCCTTAAGGGATACGGGTACAACACCCAGAAGCGCACCGACTGGGAGATGATTCCCGTGGTGCAATTCGAAGAGCAAGGCTCTCAGCAGGTGGCGGACTTTGGCGATGGTGTAACACTGATCTGGACGCCAGCCGTTGACCCATCCAGCACGTCAGGGACTCCACCGTTAGAGAGTGCGCCTCAAGCGCCTCAGATTTGGATTTATCCGCCTACAGAACAGGCAGATAACATCATCGTCAGCCCTATATACCCCGACACCTACAAGGATTTTATTCTCGTTTTCCCTGCTGGCTCTGGCATTCAGCCGCTGTATATCGTGATGAATGTCCGGCTTGATCCCGGCACCGTTACGGGACAGGGAAAGGATGTGACAGGCATCTGGCTTGCCGGGGCTACCTCTGGACTCGGTGCACCGATACCAACTGAAATTGCTGACCAGTTACGAGGTAAAAGTTTCGGCACCTTCGACAGTTTCAGGCGAGCACTCTGGAAGGCGGTAGTCAGCACTGGACTAGTGGAACAATTCACAGACAATAACGTTGACCGTATGCGGGAAGGCAAAGCACCAAAGGCACGTTACAGAGACCGAGCGGGAAAGCGTGGATCATTCGAGCTGCACCATGCAGACGAAGTAGCCAAGGGTGGGAAAGTCTACGATGTCGATAACCTGAACGTCGTGACCCCCAAGCACCACATCGACATTCATAGAAACGGATGACACCGGTAATGAAAAACGATATCACCGACTACACCGAAGACGAATTCATCAGCTTCATGCACAAGCTGCTGGCTGAAAACAAAGCAGCAACTGATGACGTGTTAGATGTCCTGCTAGACCAATTCTGCGAAATGACTGGTCACCCAGACGGCACTGACCTCATCTACTACCCAGAAAATTGGTCAAGCGGGTCAGCAGAAGACGTTACACGCGTTGTAAAGGAATGGCGTGCTGCTCAGGGCTTACCGGGATTCAAGGAAGACTGACTCAAGTTCGTTGCACTATGTGTGACGACAGTGAGGCGATAATTTCAAGAATCTGGCCTGCCGTTTTACGGGTGTTACACAGGGTGGGGCGGTCTGTGTGCCACCCAGAAAATAACGATGGGTGATCGGGGGAGTTGCCGGAATGCCCGAACGGGACGGATTCGAAATCCGTTGTACTGGCGACTACTCACCCCCTCGTTACCGCACGCCAAATCCTCGCTATGTCCTCGATTTCCAATCGACTCACAACCAATACGGCTTCAAGCACCTCCGGTTAGCTCGCCTACCAATGCGGCGTGGCAATTGGAAAAAAGCTCTGCAACCTGCTTCAACGTGACGATGATCTCTTTGGCGCGAGTGTCGTCGTGTGAGAAGGTTTCGACCACGTTGTCATCCTGATCAAGCATCAGTAGCGTTTTGGTTGGCTTCTGGTGCTGTCCCATTCTTGAAAGTAGGGCATCGTAATGGTCTTCCCGGAAGACGGATTTCTCTTTGTCTTTTTCCTTGTCCTTCGTAACTGGATAGCGGAAGAACGTGCTAGATGAGTCTGTTTCCTCGATCTCACTGATCCATTGCCCTAGCTCGGCGGGGAGGCTCCAATCTGTGTTTGTGTGGGTAGCTAGGTACTCGGCGTGGTCTTCAAAAAGCGAGCAGAAGTGTTGATAAAGCGGTTGAAGGCCGTGGACGTTATGCATGGGCTTCCACTTCTCCCCGACAGGGATTTGAGGTTCGCCGCTTGCTGGTATGGCACCGTAGGGGATGTTGAGTTTCCTGTGAAAAATGATGATCGCTGACTTCAGGAAAAGCTCTATAGCATGCCGGTAGAGAAAGCTCACTGGCAGATGAGCATTCAAGGTTGGGGTGCTCTCTCTGGAGTCTTCAAGAGCCTCAGCAGCGTCCCTGAACGAGTCTGCGACTGCACCAAACCCTGAGTCAAAATGCCTATCTAGCGGTAGCATCATGTAAAGCATTACTGGCCTCCTATGGAGATGGCGTATAAGCGAAAGGTCTATCACCCAGTTCTTTGCTGCCCTGAAGGCTCCACGGCACATGATGAGGCGGTCTTGGGAGCTATTTGGTAAAAAGAGCTGTGTTCCTGAGAGTGTGGCAGGATCGGTGCGAGACGCATGATGTGTATTCGAAGGGGGCGAGCCCTGCCCAGAAGCTGGCGGCAATCTCTGTAAAGGACGGCTGATCAAGCAAGGTTGCTGTTAGACCTCTGTATAAGGTGGGTCATTCTTTTTAAAGCCTGATCGTTCTGCAAAGATGGCGTTCTGCTTAGCGGTACTTCGCCGAGACATCCGAAAAGCCAAGACGGCCTAACGCCTTTTCATAAATTCAGGAGCTAACCTTGGACGAAGAGCATCAGAACTACTTCCTAAAGCTCGAAGTGATTCCGCCTAAGTTGCTGGCTAAAATCCTAATTGAAAAGCGTCAGCCAAAAGGCTTTTCGGGCTGGATTCTAAAAAACGAAATCAGACCAATAAGCATCTACTGTTACCTATATGCCAAGTATGGTCCACCTAATGGCTTTATGAATTTTTTGAGGAATGATTCCTCTGACAACTTGGTACATTGGGAATGGACTTTGATGAATGATGACGGCATGGTCATGTTTCAAGGTCATAACTACCGGACCGAGGTTCAGTTTTTAGGAAACTTTAACCGGCCAGAGATTACCAAGGCTAATCTTGTATCGCAAATCAAGGCAGACCTTGGTGCTTATGGCAAACAGATGACGGCCATTCGCACGCAGCTTGAAAAGTGGACTGAGTTTGTTAATCCTTACCACAGCATAGAATCAACGATTGAGACTCAGTTCAACAAGCTGAGAGAGCTTAACTTATCACCAGCAGTAGATAGAGTGCATACCCCAACTTCCGCAGATGAGTTGAAAACTTATCAAGAAAGATTCTCAAAGATGGATGAAAGATACACCTTCGGCACCGGACTTGCGTTCGGCTTGAGATGCATGCTTCCTGTACAGGCAGAAACCTTCATCAATCTCTTAATCTTCGCACTAGCCAAAAGCGAGATAAGGGAAGACGATATCAAGTACAGAGATTTTGTCTCAGACACCATATCAAATAGGCTGCAACTTCTGCACGTTAACTGCATGGGATTTGAGCGGCCCGTTGATCATTCGCACGTCTCTTGTAGGAGCTTCTATCAGCTCATGAGTGACAGAAACGATTTGCTGCACGGAAACTTTAACGTAAATAAGCTAAAAATCGGTGACGTGTACTTTAATGGTAACGTGCCAGTGAAGTATGAGTATGGCGATCTATGGCAGGACACTCTTGGTATTAGAATCGAAAGTGTCAAGCTTGACCATATAGAGGCTAACTACGCTATCGTTCGGGAGTTTATCTCCTATTTATTGTCACTGCTCTCGCAGAAGGTTAAAGATCAGATTGAACTCATCATGAGCGTTCGTGATCTTGGGTATAGCGAAAAGATGAGTAGAATGGGGGTGCTTTTCTCTTCAAGAACTATAGAGGGTTTTATGTTCTTTGAAAGTGAATTCATGACCTCAGAGTCTCCATCGGGCGAATGACCTTTTACGGCATAAAACCCCGCCGCCGCCCGGAGAGACTTTGCATTGTTGGAGCTGCTTCAAATTTAGCTGGCAAAAATAATGTGATTGAGCATGGCATGCTGGAAACCGGCGTTATCACCTGAGCTACTCAACGCGAACACGGCCACCCTGTTTTAAAGCTGAGTGATTCTAAAATAAGTGACGGACACCCTACGCACGGCTTAGCTTCTGTGGCCGTCTGTGACGCTGTTGGTGAAGTGTGACCAGTTTGTATTGGGCGAAGTGTGGTGCTGTGGCGGCACATGATCCCAACTGAGCCTGCCATAGCTGCCACAAATCAAGCAGTGACCTTGGGCAATCTCAGGGTGCATGCGTCGCTCAGTCAGCCTCTTAGTAAAATCCCCCATAACCACCTCTTCATGTGCAAATGACAAACCTAGTGGATAGATCAGATTTTACCAAGGCTTTCCAAGTGAAGATAATACGCCCTACCTCTTGGAGTTAGGTTGAAGAAACTCCTGGTGAGACGATCATTATCAACCAATCCACGATTATATAACTGCTCTAGAGCATGCTCCGTAGCTATTCTAGGCATACCAGATGAAAGGAAAGTCTCCCAAGTCACTGCATGCCCTAAGTTTGCACCTCTCGCCACTACGTTGAAGAGGGTTAGTTCTGCTGATGATAAGCAACTTGAGTCACGATCATCGCTATTAGCATTCTTGAAGTGGTTCCAAAAGGCGAAGCAGAGCACCGAAACCACAAGAAACAAGACGATGCAAAGCAGGATCAGTAGCCACCGGGAGATTCCAACCTCAGTGGTGAGCCATCTACCGAAGGTAGCTAGAGCCTCCAGTACCTGACCTGTGAGGGTGCCTGCATTTCCCGAGAGCCAGTCAGGCAGCTTGCCGTTCTCGATAAGGTAATTGCCGAGAGTGCCCGCAGCACCGAGAAGACCCAGCCATACCCACGTTCGCACCCGCCCCAAGCTCCCTCTCACATCCATCAGCTATCCCCGAACATGGCAAACGGCCATTGTACCATGCGACTGGAGGCGTCAGGCCGCGAGGCTCTTCTTTATGTTCGTAATAACTTCTTATGTGCGAATGGCCTTTCGAGCAGAAAGTGCTCCGAGCAGATGAATATAATTGCAGTAACTAAAGCGCTTAGATAGACTCGATCTAAATCCAACTGCCAGTGGTTATACATGAAAACTTACAGCTACAGACCCTACTACCAAGGTCCAACCCCAACCAATCCAATGCGGGATGAGCTCTCTGCTGATGAACAAGAGCAGAAGCTTGAGGCGTTCTATGCAGACGTTGTAACTCACTTTGAAGATGTAGGCTGCACAGTTAAAAGGAATAGCGTTGGCTTGATTGATATTACAACAGATATGCCCGAGAAGGATTGCCATGAAATTATGAAAGGGCTGCTAATTAGCCTAGACTTGCGTGCTGACAAACTCTAGGAGAATTGATAGATGAGGCGTGTAGCAGTGGAGGCTAGCACCAAAAAGCACAACCCAATCAAGAGTTGGGCACCTATCGCTATCATTGCATTGATCGCCTGTACAACGGCTGTAGCTGCCCCTTGGCTCTGGCAATTCTCTGCATCCGGTTTGAGCACAAGCCCTGGTGATTGGGGCGTGTTTGGTGACTACTTCGGGGGCGTGCTATCAACTTTAATCTCTGCCCTTGGGTTCATCGGCATCATAGCCACCATAAAAACTCAATCAGACACCATTTCTACACAGCTCTCTGGTATCGCCCAGGAAAAAGAAATTCGAGACGATGAGGTGTATAGCAAACAATCTCTCGAATGTTTGAATGAAGCCCTAGAAAAGCTCAAAAGTCCTATCGATGGCAAACTGTATAGAAGTCGCCTTGCGTGGCTGGAGTCTGCACGCCTGATTATCATTGCACAGAATCTGGCTGAGAGAATCAAGAGCGACAGCATGCAGCATACCTATAAGGCAGCTGAGAAGGTGATTCGCTCCAGATTCAGCACACTGCTCAACCCTGACAAAAGCCCAGAGACTATGCAGCCCAGCTACTTCTATCATATGGAATGGGATAGTTGGATTACAGGTCAAAGGCAAGAGCCAATACACGAAACCTCAGCTTATGTAATCTATAAATTTGCCAGCTGGCAGAGTGATAGACTTGATGAGCTAGACGCTGTGGGGAAGATTGATTTCCACCATGTCAGTGAAAGGTACTTTGGTGCCCGTCAGTTCCTTGAACATGGCAAGGTTGAAAAGTAGTCTAAAACCCTGGCCCGCGCCTTGGGAAACGGCCTCATCTTTATTACGTTTAATTTTCAGGCTGGAATATAAGCCGGGGCGCTTCCCCTGAAATTCTGTGTGAAAGCTAGTGCTATCAAGCAACGAACAGCGACCTCAGTAAGATCGGTCCAAGCGGAACCATAAATAACATGCGAGTTGTTAAAGAGCGGTGTCACAACGTCCCAGGCAATGGGAGGACTTGCAACGTGGTTGTGGGAGCATCATCTTTCCTCGTGGATGGTCCGCACTGCGTTGATGAAATGTGTTTGTCACTTGCTTACCGCTGACGCTCTAGGCTTTTGCCTGACCAAGAACGTATGTCCCTGTGGGCTTGCTTACCACCATCACTCTGTTCCAGTGACGCTTCACGGTGGCAATGCCAATACCAAGCTTCTCCGCTACCTCAGACTGGCTGCAACACTGCTCCTTGAGTTCGAGAACATCACGAGTGGTTGATAGAGCTTCCGGCCTACCAAGCTTCTTACCTTCCTTCTTGGCGCGCTCCAGACCCGCTTGTGTGCGCTCGATCAAAAGGTCACGTTCGAACTCAGCCACAGCCCCAAGCACCTGCATGGTCATCTTTCCTGCTGCTGATGTCAGGTCTACCCCGCCCAATGCCAGACAGTGAACACGGATGCCACTAGCTGTCAGATGTTCAACTGTTTGACGTACATCCATGGCGTTGCGGCCTAGGCGGTCCAGCTTGGTGACTATCAACACATCTCCGCTCTCCATACGATCCAGCAACTTCTGAAAGCCGGGGCGTTCCGTAGCAGCGATGCTGCCCGAGATGGTTTCCTCAACTACCCTGCCTGCCTGTACGTCGAAGCCTGCGTTCTTCACTTCCTGCACTTGGTTCTCTGTGAACTGGCTGGAGGTGCTGACGCGGCAGTAGAGAAATGTGCGGGACATGGTGGGCGGCTCCTTGCTGGTATCGTTTAAGGTGGGATCACGATACCTTGGTATCACTATCTCGTCAACACTAATTTAACGATGCCAGTTTGCGGGTCTTCTGGCTCGTATCGTTTAACGGTCGTTTGATGAGTCCCTGTTATCATCGTCATGATCAGGCGTTTGGCATACAGGGGCAGGGAATGGGCATTGATCTTGAAACGCTTCGACCAACTGGCAAGTCGATGATCATTGACTGTGTGCAGAGCGCAGGTATAGACGTCTCTGAATGGAGTTTTAGAAAATCGGACGGCAGATCAGTAAGCCGGCCTCAATCAAATGGCGGCTACTGTTACGAATGGTCTTTTCGGAGCGCCGATATAAGCACCCTGCTGTTGTGTGTTTGGTGGGAGGGATTGTATGTCGACAATCAAGGGCGGGTCTGCTTTTCAGAAAATCTGAGAGCATATGCCGATGCCTTGATCCAGCAGCTTGAAAAATACCCCAAGAATCGAAATCGAACGATCAAAGACCCACGTATCAATCGTGCACAGCATTTCAGCACTACAGTCCACCTAGCCGCCATAAACTCGACTCCTGTTCGAGTAGTCATCGTGACAGGACCTGTTCGGGAGCGTGAGACGGAAGATGAAAGAGCAAAGCATGATCGAGCGACTGGACGCCAATTGGATGATCAGCCGTGGTTCGTCGAGTCGTTCGAAGAAGATGGGGCATTTTTACTAGTTCGAGGTAACCCAAATCCATTGAGCATCGTTGCTGAAACGACTGATGTTGAAGAAACGCCTATGCAGTTGGAAATTGCTGTGGTGAGCGATCCTCCCGTTGTAGATCAGTTTGCTACGAATGAGCGGCCGGACACATATATCTATAATGGCGTACAACGTTACCGTGATCCAAGCGTTCGTCGGCGGGTGTTGGAGCGTTCAGGAGGTGTCTGTGAGCTAACGGAGGTTCCAGGTTTTCTGATGGCGAATGGTGGCGTCTATTTGGAAACCCATCACATCATTCCACTTTCAGAAGGCGGTGCTGATACGGTTGAGAACGTCATAGCCTTAACTGCGGACGCCCATCGCCGAGCCCATTTTGGCGTTGACCGCGATGAGATACGGACACGCTGCCTTGAGATCGTTGAAGGTCGAATCAGTCGCTGGGATGAGCTATCGCAGAGGACTCTTCGTTGTTAGCAATTATTGCCTGAGCTTAAGAATTCCAGCGGTGATGGCTGATGCGTTCGCATCGAGAGTTTCCAATGCGGTAACGGCGTTTTCATGGGCTTCGCTTGAACCGGTGGATTTAGCCCATAGGGCCACTTCTTCAATTGCAGCGGCTAAGGCGTGCTGGTTGTGGAGCAAGAGAGTTAGTACCTCTGCTGTGGCGATGTTAGCATCTGAGCTGTTAGGCATGGTGTTCATCCTTGATCGAGAGAACCAGCAGCCTAGACCAGTTCAGAGCACTTGCTGGAATCCGGGGTGACACGCCAGCTCAACACGTGGGCACCACTTCGCCCCAAGTCAATCGTGTGAAAACCGTAGGGGATATGATGAGTTAATCGAGATTTTTTCAGGGTTTTCCATCTGGCCGACTAGATACAACCCGAACGCACAGCGCCGTGCCAACCTCGATTGGCTTGTGCCTAAGTACATCGGCTACACCCTTCTTCTTGAACTCATTCAACACAGCCTTGGCACCGGTATCACAGCTCTGAATCATTGCGTTGGCAAACGTCGCTGAACCATCACTTGAGGCGTACAGGAATTTCAGGTTGGGCGGCAGGTGGCTTGTTGCGTAATACGGCTCCCTCCCGGCGTTGATGTCGATATGTTGACTCAATTCACTATCAACGATCATTCCGATTCTGCTGTGTTGCATCAGCGGGTGGATGCTCCGTGTAATCGCTAGGTGCCATCCAATCGGCTCACTCTTGGCGTGATGATCAGTGTTCAAGATGAGGAAGGTGGCGTGGTGAACGTAGCGACTCTCAGCATTCAGAGAACTGAGATGATCCTGCACCACGTAAATGCAACAAGCGCTGACCCGATAACCCTGATGGATTTCATTTAGCGTATTGGTATCTACAGCCATCAGGTAATCGAAGCGAGCCTTGAGTTCTTCGTAATGATCCAAGGACATCGAGAAGTCATCAGCTGGGGCTGAATAGAGAACCTTGTCATCCTTTTTCTCCCGCACGTACGTAATTTGATACCTGATACTGCTGGGATCAACCTCACGGACACTCAGTTGCTGCGTCACTGGGTCCATCTCCACAGTAAGTGATTCGACCTTGCCGGGAGTGTGCCCGCAGACGTAGTGGTCCCGTGGAATCGTTACCTGACCTTTCCTACGCTTCTTCTTGTCATTCTTCGTCATGAGGCGGCGTCCCTTTTGGTCAGATGGCAACATTGTAGCCGCACTGGCTGGGCTGATCGCCATCCTGGATACTGACTCAAACTACATGGACAAGGAGAGCGGGATGAATGGGTGGCAACGGTTGTGGGTGGTGGCGTCATTAGTGATAGGGCTAGGGTTCGCCTTTGTAGGCTGACAGAACATACCCACTGAAGAGAGAGAAGCAGCCGAGCACTTCCGGGTTTCAACAATTGCCCTTGAGTTCAAGCTTCCAAGTCAGTACACGGTGGACTCTGACAAGCGAGAATATGAACGCTACGAAGAGTTCAAGGATGATCTTATCTACAGGCAGCTTGAGTACATTGGCATCATGCTCGCTATCTGGGCTGGTGTATGCGCTGTTTTGTATGCCATTGGTTATGGGGGCGGCTGGGTATATCGAGGGTTTTGCCCTAAGACGGTATAACCAACCACAGCTCACGTTGTGAACAACGGGATTGAGTTGAATGCATGCAGAAGGGCGGCAAAGACTCTGGGAATTGGTGAGGTGGCTAGTGTCCATCTGCACGATGTCCAACCGACGCGTTCCGCTCTGAACGCCACTCACAAACCAGCTTGGCTACGGCAAGACAAGTCAAATCAAAGTCCTTGTAGAAGCTCTGACAGCGTCATTCCCAGTCCATCAGCCAGCACCTTGGCCGCGTCTAGGCTGGGGTTGGCGGTGCCAGTCTCAATTCGGGACATGTAAGTTCGAACGAACCCGCACCTATCAGCGAAAGCCTCCTGACTGAAGCCCTGACTGTTGCGTAGCTCTCGAATGCGTTGGCCGAAGCCCTTTCTCAAATTCTGATTTGGCTGCATCCCCGAATGATGGTCGGATGTACCCCAATCGTGAACACACCAGGTGATGACACACCAAGTGATACATTGATATCCTCGTTGCTCACCCAGCTAGCACCTGACAGGGATGCCCATGAACGAAAAACTGTTTGTACTCACCAACCAGAAGAAGACGACAAATCACATCCTGCACGTGATCATGACAGTGCTGACAGGAGGGCTATGGCTGCTGGTGTGGGGGATAACCATGCGAAGCAATGACGCCCACAACAAGAGAATCGACAAGCAGATTAATCAGATCATGCTTTACAAAACACAGGGGCTGAGTGACACCGATACGTACCAGCAGATCAAGAAAGACGAACTAAACTACGACGTACTTCAGGGGCGAGTGATATTCGTGATTCTGCTTGTCGTGTTTCTCTACTTCTACTTCCGGTAAGTCACCAACTCCCAGAGGACAAATGATCTATGAAAAAACTGATTCTTTCAGCAGCCCTGCTTGCACTCAGCACCTCCAGTTTTGCAGAGGGACTATCCGAAGAAGAAAACGACATCTCGAAATGCGTTGGCTTCCTCGCCTCACAAAAGTACATAAATCCAAAGATGATGGATAGTTCTAGCGATATCGCTGGAGTCAAGATGAAAGCAGTTGCTGCGAAGAACAAGTACCCATCAACCACGCTAAGGATAATGACAGACACCTCAAGCAATACCGCCAGCATATTAGTCAACTACTTCACGACAGCCGTTAAGGACAATGACAAAGAAAAGATCAATGACCTTTATCGGCGAGGCATTGCCACCTGCAAGAAGTCGGGACTAACCATCAACCAAGCAAACGAAAAATTCACTGTCACAGTGGACGATATAGACGATGCACTATAACCACACAACTTCAAATGAAACGCTCATAGCACAGTGACCAGCTCAACTGGTAATGGTATCAGCCATGCGGAGCTTGAAGGGTTACTACCTCCTGGCTCTGCCGAAGTGTGTTCACACCAAGGTCTTTGCACCGAAAACGTTAGTTTTCAAGTGTACTCAGCTCCGGCGTGACCGCCGACACTCCTCCGAATGTACTTCAGTAACAAACAAAAATTACACAAGTCCAGCTCTACGTTTGTGAATTTGATCTTACTCTTGTCTGTTGGTGCAGAAGTGAATACGGACGTATTCGGTAGTACTTCATCAGCAACGCTGAAGTTATCAAACCCACCTTCGGTGTAGCAGATCAAAAGCGAAGAATTTTGATGTGTGTTGATTTCATTGTATTGATGGTGTGCTGATCCAGAATCGGGACGATGCGACTTATTGCCAGTCTCTCTTATATATCTGTCGTTAACTCAAGTTACTGACCCCCCATGACGGTTTCTCGTCACAGGGGGCAGGCTTGGCTCAAGTGGCCAGCAGTTCTAATTGCCATTTCTTGACAGTGGTCTTGGAGACACCTGTTTGTCGTGCAATCGTCTTTATCGCTCCACCTTGCTCCAGTAGAAGTATTACTTCCTGTCGCTTCGGGTGTTCCTTTCGCCCAAGCTGCTTTTTGTCGGGTATGCAACTTGTCCAAAACGAACTGAAGTCAATTTCAACACCGAGCCGAAAGAGCGTTTCCGGATGACGCTCCAAGTACAGTGCGATCCCCTTCAGTGCCACTCTCGTCGCTTCGACGACACGCTGAATCTGTCTCACGCTCATCGGGTTACGGTCGTGATTCAGTAACCATGTTGACGCGCTGTCTACTGAAATTTCCGGAAGCCTGAGTAATTTAGTGACATCAGCAGGAGATACGCTGTACTTGCCGTTAATCAATCCTGGCCCCGTATTGATAGCCCCATGAACATAGTCGTCCAACCATGGTGTTGGAATCTCTTCAACTTTTGCAGCCCAGATCGCGGCATGCACCGGATTTTTAATCACCGACTCGCTTCGACCTTGTCCACTCTTTACTACGTCGACCGGTTGGGAACTTGGTCTTGGAAGGGTGGAGACTGTTGCTATGCTCGCATTATTCGCAACTGAAGTGAAAAGAGGGATTGGACTACCGTCTTCGACATGAATGTAACTGATTTCTGCTTGATTGGTTGCCGCTGGGTAATCAGTCGGTTCGGGGGCGTAGTCCGAGAAGGTGTAGCAGCCCAGCAACTCGCCTGTCCTCTTGTCGAAGACAAAGCTGTCAATGGTGGCGGTGTGGTGCTTAATGAGAGTGGAGCGAATATCGGTTGCCGATACAGTGATGTTATTGACTTTTTTGAGGGCGATATTGGTCATCTTAAATTCTCCTATTCAAGTTCATGTCATTGGCGTTACCTCGGGTATTGCCGGTTGGGTTTGGTAAATCGCAGACGTTAAAAAGCCCCCATGCAAGGCACCTGTTCGGTGGTCGCGGTGGAGGCTTCAACATTGTCTGTCTACCTACTGGGTAGGCGTCGTATTCTACAGATTTTTAGCCGCTTGTCAAGAAATGGTTGCGATCAGAGTCCAGATGTGATTAAGCGCCAATCGTTCTGGGCCCATGAAGCACCGTGCCATTTTTCCATAAACCAGTTTCCATCGGAGAGAAAGCGCCATGCTTAGCCCAGACGACCAATTCACCCCGTAAACACTGGGCGACAAGGAGGTGGGTGATTGAAGAATGAGGAATTCAGTGCAGGTTATTCTGGGGTTTACGGAGGTTTTCGAAGGGTTTCTGGCGCCGATTATGCGACGGCAGATTCCCGATATACTCCAAACTTTTAAGCACTTTCCTCGACAAACTCAGTGCCATTCCAGCGTAAGTGCTGGGTGATGGGGGTAGCTTCAAAGTCGGCTATAGCGGCAGCCACGCGCTTGGAGTTGGGCATATCGAGGTAGTGCTCAGTGCGGTTGTTCTCGATCACCCTGTACGTCTCTGTGGAGCGCTGTGAACCTTTGTATTCATACACCTGGCGCTTCCCCCCAGTATGTATGTGTGGTTCATCTACAGTGATTGAGGTGCCGTCACAAACGATGTTATATCCCACACCTTGTAGAAGGGCGTTTAATCTCATTTCATCGTCATCCAGCAATGTATGTTGGAGGTCAACCATGTCATCCAAGGACGCTGGAGCCGGTGCTACTTTGAGCAACGCCCTTTCCCGCTCAAGTTGCTGGACTTGCTCCGTCAATCTGTCGAGGACGGTGGTGATCGCAGGAACCATTCCATACTTCGCCAACCCTTCCGCAGCGTTATCCGATTGGCGACGTAGTTCGCTCAACTCACCTTCGATTTCAATCAAACGCTTTTCGCCTGACGTGAGGTTCCGACTTTGGGCTGCACGCTGCATCGCACCGTACATTGTCTGGCTACGGACAAAATCGAGTACGTGCATAGGAATCGAACTTCCATTCGAACACCCCTCTGCACCCTGACGATGACGCCGATAGCAACGCATCACAGCCGGAGAACGCTTCGTATCTACAACACAGTAATTGGTGCCACACCGCCCGCACCGAACCAAGCCAGACAACAAATATTTCGAAGGAGCTGACCGAGGCACATAACCTTCTTGCAAACGCTTCTGCACCCTGTACCAGAGTTCTTTACTGATGACTGGAGGGTACACATCCTCAATGTCATTCCAGCGTCCAATCGCAGTTGGATTCCGCAACCAACGCTTCAATGTGGTTGGATTAGTAGTTTCTACTGACGGGTGCTTGCCACGAATGCGGGAAAGAATCCGACGCTCGCCAAGACCATCTGCGTAGTCCTCAAACACTTGAACAATAACCGGAGCAAGACCTTCGACAAGCTCACCTTCGGAAGTGAGCCAGATTGGTGTGTGACGTTTTACTCCATCACCGGCAGCCGCCCTCTCCCTTTTCCGCGTGTAGGCGTCTTTTATCCTTCGGCTCAACGCATCGCTGTATTGGTGTGCCTGTTGCACCTTGGCGACTAGGAGAAAAAGGTTGTTCGAATTGTTGGGGTCGTTGCTGTACGTGATCCCATCGTCCAGCGTGATCAGCTTTACTCCCGCGTTCACAATACCTGTAAGCAGGTGGAGCATCACTGACGGCTCAAGTCTCCCTGCCCTGTCGACGGCTTCGATCAGCACAACATCAGTGGGTTTGATAACACCACTTTCGACAGCAGCGAGAAGCTTGCCGAAACCATTTTCGAGATGTTTGCCGGAGTAACCACTGATGCCTAGGTCTTGGAAGCTTGCACCACTCAGAGCGTATTCAGGGTGGGCCAGCAGCCATTTGGCGACGTACTCTTGCTGGCGCGTGAGGCTATCGCCATGAGCCTGTTCTGCACTGCTGAAACGAATATACGAAAATGCAACAGGCATGAAAAACCCCGACTGGGTGAACGAAATTAGCGATCATAACATCGCCGACTTCTTCCACCTGATCGGGGTTTTCTTTTACCCGGCTTCTCGCTTAGTGCGAAACGCGGCTGGTTCCGCCAACGGTGGAAATCCGTACCCGCTCGCCAACGCGGAATACTTCATTCTCCTGAACCTGCTGCACATAGGCGCGCATGCTGCCGTCGTCTTCGCGGACGGTGATTTCCACGCCCTGGGTGCGGGTCAGGCCTTCTTCGGTGGCCGAGCCAAGCAGGCCGCCGGCCACTGCGCCGATGACTGCAGCGACAATGCTGCCCTTGCCGCCGCCGATGGCGCTACCGCCGACGCCGCCGACCACTGCGCCTGCTGCGCCGCCGATCGGGGTCTTGGTGCCTTCGATTTTTACCGGTCGCAGGGATTCGATGGTGCCCATGCGAATCGTCTGTACACGACGCGCTTCGTCACGGGAGTAGGAGTCGCCGGTGAGGCTCGATTGGCAGCCGGTCAGCAACATCGCCATCGTCGAAAAGGAAGCAACCAGCAGAACAGACTTACGCATAGCATCAACTCCAAAAGAACATGTGTTCATTAAACCCCGTGGCCTGGCGCCTGTCACGACACCATCCGGATAAAATTGGCTTCCATTCAGGCCTGGTACAGATGCCCGCGAGCGTCCACTCAAGGTAGCGTCAAATCAGCGATCCTGCGCCATCCGCGTTTATCTCGCTCGGTAGACTGCTCAGGGTGCCAGTCGTTCCAGAATCCACTCGGTGCCCAGCAGGCGGTAGTTCAGGCGATCGTGCAGGCGGCTCGGACGGCCCTGCCAGAACTCGATGCGCTCGGGCAACAAGCGGTAACCACCCCAATGTTCCGGGCAGTGCGGCTGGCTGTCACTGAAGCGCTGCTCCGTGGCCTTGAGCAAATCTTCCAGCTCGCCACGGCCGTTGATGACCCGGCTCTGCGGCGAGGCCCAGGCGCCGAGGCGACTGCCCAGCGGCCGCACTTGATAATAAGCATCGGACTCCTGCGGCGTAACCTTCACCACCCGCCCTTCGATGCGCACCTGGCGCTCCAGTGTTGGCCAGAAGAAAGTCATGGCGGCAAACGGATTGGCCGCCAGATGCTGGCCCTTGGCGCTGTCGTAGTTGGTGAAGAAGGTGAAGCCCTGCTCGTCCAGGCCCTTGAGCAACAGAATGCGGCAATGCGGACGACCGTCGGCATCGACCGTGGCCAAGGTCATGGCGTTGGCTTCGACCGGCGCCTGCTCGGTTTTCACCGCATCGGCGAACCACTGGTGAAACAGCGCAAACGGCTCGGCCGGGGCTTGCGCCTCGGTCAAACCGTCACGGGTGTAGTCGCGACGCATATCGGCCAGAGCCTGGGTCATGGCGGATTCCTTTTCGTTAGCGGATCACTTCTTGGCGGCGTCGGCTGCGGCGACTTTCTTGTCGGTCGCGGCGGCTTTGGCTGGCGCAGTCTTTTTCGCCGGAGTCTTGGCCGGCGCCTTTTTCGCTGGAGCCTTGGCGGCAGCTTTTTTGGCTGGCGCTTTTTTCGCCGCCGGGGCAGCAGCTTTCTTGGCAGCAGGCGCTGGGGTGGCGGGTTTGGCCACTGGCTTGACGTCTTGCGCAGCAACCATCGTCACCGGCTTCGGCGCCGGCATGTTGTATTTGCTCAGCAGTGCAACCATGGTGTTTTGCGGCGTCACCAGCAGTTCGACACGACGGTTCAAGGCGCGACCTTCAACGCTGTCGTTGGCCGCACGCGGCGCTTCGGAACCCATGCCGCGCAGCATCAGACGGTCGCGCTGCAAGCCGCTGAGGCGGAAGATCGCTGCAACCGATTGTGCACGTTCCTGGCTCAGCTTGATGTTGGCCGGCGCCGCACCGCTGGTGTCACTGTGACCGAGCACCAGCACCGCAGTTTTCGGGTCGGCTTCAAGGATTTTCGCTACGCGAGTGAACGGGCCAAGCGTGACCGGCAGCAGCATCGCCGGGCGGTCCGGGTTGAACGAGCCTTCGACCGGCGCCGTCACCACCAGTACGTTATCGCGACGCTCGAGTTGCAGATTGCTGTCTTTCACCGCTTCACGCAGACGCGGCTCGTAGTCGTCGAGCCAGGCTTGAGTGACCTTCGGATCCGGCATAGGCACCGCTTTGGCGGTTGGCTGGTCCTTGCCGCCGAACGGCCACCACCATTTGCCATTGGACTGCGCCTCGGCTTTGGCCACTTCGACCGGTTTGGCTTCAGGTTTGACCTCGGCCTTCAGATCAGCCTTGACCGCTTCATCGCTGGAACCGAACGGCCAGTACCACGGGTTGCTGCTCTCAGCCTTGGCCACTGGCGCAGTCGCCGCTGGTTTCAAAGGAGCCGGAGCCGGTGCCGGATCTTTGGCCGCGACTTTGTCGGAAGAACCGAACGGCCACCAACTGCCGCCGTCTGCATCGTTTTTCGGGTTCTGTGCGCAACCGGTGATCGCTACACACAGGGCCAAGGCGAGGGTCTTTTTAGATGACATTGAAAATCCACAAAATAAAGTAATGAAAAATCAGAGCACTTTCGCCCGGATAAACAGCCGTTTTGAAACGAAAATCCCTTCGAGGTTCCGACCCTGGAACCTTTGTTGAAGCTTTACAGACAAGTGGCAAGCACCCGCGCCAGCTTTTGCGCGCGCGGATCCATCAAAACGTAAGGCCCCAGGGTATTTGTCACGAAACCGAAAGCCACATCGTGCTCAGGATCAGCAAAACCGATCGAGCCGCCCGCTCCCGGATGGCCGAACGCGCGCGGGCCGAGGCCGTAGGTGGCGTTGGGCACGTCCGGTTGATCGAGCATGCAGCCGAGGCCGAAGCGAGTGCGGGTGAGCAAAGTCTTGTCGTCGCCGAGGCTGTGCTCGCGGGTCAGCTCTTCGAGCATCTCGCTCTCGAGCAGGCTGCCATCGAGCAGGCCGGCATAGAACCCGGCGAGACTGCGCGCGTTGCCGTGGCCGTTGGCCGCCGGTTGCTGCATGCGTCGCCATTCCGGCTTGTTGGTGCTGGTCAGCACGGACGGCGGATTGGTGAAAGCGCGGGTGGTCATGGCCGTCGGTTCGCGCATGGTCACTTGCAGCAGGCGCTGAGCCGCAGCGTCGCCGGCGTTGCCCTTGCCACGGGCGATGTGCGCCACGCGATGAAACTCTTCGTCGGCCAGGCCCACATGGAAATCCAGGCCCAACGGCTTAGCGACCCGAGCGACGATCGACTCGCCCGGCCCACGACCGTCGGCGCGGCGCAGCAATTCGCCGACCAGCCAGCCGTAGGTGATCGCGGCATAACCGTGACCGGTGCCGGGCGTCCACCATGGGGCTTCGGCCGCAAGGGCGTCGACCATGGTTTGCCAGTCGTACAGGGCTTCAGGGGCGAGCAGTTCGCGCAGGGCCGGCAGGCCGGCCTGATGGCAGAGCAATTGGCGCAGGGTGACGAATTCTTTGCCGGCGGCGGCGAACTCCGGCCAGTAGCGGGCAACCGGGGCGTCGAGTTGCAACTTGCCTTCGGCCACCAGTTGCAGCGCGGTAACGGCGGTAAAGGTCTTGGTGCATGAGAACAGGTTGGCGATGGTGTCGCTGTGCCAGGCTTCGGCGCCGTCCTTGTCGGCAGTACCGGACCAGAGGTCGAGAACGGTTTCTCCACCGACCTTGATGCACAGGGCTGCGCCGCGTTCCTGGGGATCGTCGAACAGTGCGGCGAAAGCCTCGCGCACCGCTTCGAATTGAAGCTCGTAATGTCCCTGAATCTGCACCCGCAACTCCCCCGCGAAAACGCTCTACAAAGTGGCCCGCATTGTTCCAGCCCTTGAGGGATTTGGGAACAGGCGCGGGCCAGACGGTTGATCGGCAATTTATGGTGATCCCTTCGCGAGCAGGCTCGCTCCTACACTGGATCTCAACAGCAGCGCAGTTCCCCTGTGGGAGCGAGCCTGCTCGCGAAGAACGATAACGCGATCTGAAACCTAGTGACCATTCCCCGAATGCCCACCCGCCTGTGCAGCCCCCGGCGCTTTGCCAGCCTCGGCCTTGCGCCCGCCTTCAACTTCCGCCGCCGGGGTTTTCTGCGCCTCCTTGCCCAGTTGCTCGAGCGCCTGCAGATTGCTTTTGCGCACTGCCTCGACAAAACCCTGATAAGGCAGATCGGTCACCCCGACCAGACCGAAATGGCCGTTCTCGCCGTCGAGCAAACGCCCGGTCACCGGTTGGTCGAGATACTGGAACCAGTGCACGCCGACAATCGACGGTTCGCTCAGCGCCTGTTTGAGGAAGTTGGCATAGGCCGGGCCGCGCTCTTCTTCCTTGGCGAGTTGCGTCACGCCGCCCCAGAACGGGCCCCGGTCAGCTGAGCCGAAGTTGAATTCGGTGATCAGCAGCGGTTTGTCCAGCGCTGCCAGCGCGGCGAAGTCGTAGCCGTCCTGCGGCTTGAGCGTGTACATGTTGAAGCTCAACACATCGCAATACTGCGCGCAGGACGCCACGGCCTCAGGCGTGCTGATAGCGAAGCGGCCGCCAAGCAGCATCTGGTTCGGCGCGTGCCATTTCAGCGAATCGGAAATGGTCTTGAAATAGGTATCGGCGAAGACCTTCTGGAAGTATTTGAAATCCGCTTCGATCTCCGGATGCTCCGGGTTTGGCAGCGGCGGCACGAAGCCGGGATCTTCCATCAGTTCCCACGCTGGCAAGTCGATCCCCCAAGCCTTGGACAGCCCGGCCTGATTGCGGTACTTGTCGCGCAGTTGCTTGAGAAAGGCGCGCTTGGCCGGCACGTCGGTGGTCATTTTCAACGTGCCGTAGGCCAGCGCGTAGCGAGCCTTCGGATCGTCACCGGGACCGGCCCAGGCCAGTTCGTTGTCGGCGTAATAACCGATCAACCATGGATCATCACGGTGATCGCGGGCGGCAATGGCCACGGCGCGCTCGGTGGCCATGGCGAAACGCGGATCGAACGGATCCGGCATGCCGCCCCACCAATCGCTGCCCGTACTGATACTGGCGTAATCGCCGACGATCGACAGCGGCAAGGTGTACGGCACGCGCTCAGCATCCGCCAGCGACGGCGCGCTCCAGTTGCCCACCGTGTTGAAGCCCCAGGCTTGCAGCCGATCGAGGGTATGCCGGGTCCAGCGTTCTTCATCCATTGTGGCTTTGCACGGAGTGGTTTGCGCGCTGGAGGCTTGCACCGCGTCAGTCTGCGCCGCTTCGGCAATACCCGATTTCGGCTCGACAGGCACCGCTGCAGTTTCAGCAGCCTGCACCGAACCGGCCTCAGCCGCGCCCGCCTTTGCCGCTTCGGCAATCCCGGCCTTGTTGTCGCTGTCCGCCTTGCACGGTTCGCCGTACAGGCGTTGCAGATTGGCGCCATAGAAGTCGTACCAGCGGCCGTTGCCGTAGCCACGGCCCTGATCGGCACCGTTGCCGCCACGGTTGTCGCCCTCGCCGAAATGGGCGGCCAGCGGGTCGTCGTTCTTCGGCAACGATTCGAACATGTACTCACGACCAGCGACGTAGGTCTGGTTGACTTGCGGGCTGACGGTGTTGACGCCCAGCGAATAGAACGGGTGACCTTCAGGGGTCACCAGATACCAGCGGCCGTCACGTTTTTCCGTGCGAAAGAAACCGCTGGCCTTGAACGCCGGGCCTTTATTCCAGCCGCCAAATTTGTCCAGCGAGGACTTTTCGCGCTCGGCCAGCCAACTGTTCAGTTGTTGCTGCTCTTTGCTGGCGGCGTTTTTCAGTTGCTCGTCGCTGCTGACTTTTTCCGGCCATTTGCTGCGGGTCGATTGCCCGTAAGCGTCGACCAGATTGCCGTACACCGCCTTCGTCACCGATTCGCCGTCCTGCACGCCGAACCGCTCAAGCAACAGGCTCTGCGCAACGTTCGGCTGATCCATCGAAAGACTCACCGAAACCACTTGGCTGCGGTCGATCTCGCCGGTGCTGCTGGCCAGCAGAATGCGTTGGCCATCGACAGTCATCGGCATCGGCGGCCCGGCTTTCATGCCCTGGCTCAGTGGCGTCGAAGCCACCAGCGGCACCAGCAAGGTCTGCGCGGGGCCGGCCGGCAGATCGACGCGGCTGACCAGGGTGCGGCCATCGTTGCTCTGGATCTGCACATAGACCGTCACCGCCCAGTTCATCGCACTTTGCAGACGCAAACTCATCATGCCGGACTGCGACCAGTCCCAGGCGCCAGTCTGGGGGGTCAGGCGCAAGGTCGGCCGGGCGACCGGGTTGAACGTCACCCGGCGCAGCACTTCGCCTTCCGCGGTCTGTTCGGCATTGGCCTGCGGCAAGTCGGCGTTTTCCGTGACGACCTTGACCACGTCGGCCGGGCGTACGAAGTTGAACAGCGTCTGCTGACCGGCGGGCGCGGCCAGCAGCGGCGCGGCAAAGATCAAGGCGAAAACAGCGGGCAACGAACGGCGGATCATAAGAACGGAGTTCTCCCTAACGACCAGTCAAGGCCAGTGGAACAGCGGTGGCAGAGAGATAGACAACGCGGTGGGCCAATCGGCCCACCCGAGTCTCAGGATATTTCACGACGGAAAGGCGGCAACGCATTGAGGATCGCCTTGCCGTAGCGCTGAGTGACCAGACGCCGGTCGAGCAAAGTGATGGTGCCGCGGTCTTCTTCGGTACGCAGCAGACGGCCGCAGGCCTGAACCAGTTTCAGCGAGGCATCGGGCACAGAGATTTCCATGAACGGATTGCCGCCGCGCGCCTCGATCCACTCCGACAACGCGGCCTCAACCGGATCATCGGGCACCGAGAACGGAATCTTGGCGATCACCACGTGCTCGCAGTAGGCACCCGGCAAATCGACCCCCTCGGCGAAACTGGCCAGCCCGAACAGCACGCTGGAATCACCGCCATCGACCCGCGCCTTGTGCTTGTTCAGGGTTTCCTGTTTCGACAGATTGCCTTGAATGAACACTTGCTTGCGCCAATCGCGGTCGAGGCCGTCGAATACGTCCTGCATCTGCTTGCGCGAGGAGAACAGCACCAGCGTGCCGCGCGACCCTTCGACCAGATCGGGCAGCTCGCGAATGATCGCCGCCGTGTGGGCGGCGGCATCGCGCGGGTCGGCCTTCAGGTCTGGCACGCGCAGCACGCCGGCATCGGCATGGTGGAACGGGCTCGGCACCACCGCCGTGACAGCCTTTTTCGGCAGACCGGCGCGCATGCGGAAACGGTCGAAAGTGCCCAGCGCCGTCAGCGTCGCCGAGGTCACCAGGCAACCGTACGCGACGTTCCACAAACTGCGACGCAAGGTTTCCGCCGCCAAAATCGGGCTGGCGTTGACCTCGATGTCGAACAGCGAGCCGCTTTCGGCCAGGGTCAGCCAGCGCGCCATCGGCGGGCTGTCTTCCGGGTCTTCGGCGGTGAACGCGGTCCACAATTCCCAATTGCCGGAAGCGCGGGACAACAGGCTGCCGAACAGCGGATACCACTCTTCGGCCTGATTGCTGGCGATGCCGATATTGACCTCGCCATCCATGCCTTCCTTGAGCAGGTCGGTCAGGCGCTGGAACAGATCGTTAAGGCGCGAATAGCCTTTTTTCAGCTCGATGCCCATCTCGCGCATGTCCTCGGGAATCACCCCGCCGACAAAGCGATGACGCGGGCGCTCGCGGCCTTCGACGTCTTCGCCGGGCTTGAAATCGGCGATCTGCTCGCACGCGGTGAACATGAACTGCTGCTGGGTCTTGATCTCCCGCGCCAGCTCCGGCACCTGCTCGATCAGCTTGCCGAGATCGCCCGGCAACGGATGCTGTGCGAGCAGTTTGGTCAGGTTCTTCGCGGTGGTCTCCAGCCAGTCGGCGGTGGAGCGCAGGCGCGTGTAGTGAGCGAAGTGGCCGATGGCCTTGTCCGGCAAATGGTGACCTTCGTCGAACACGTAAATGGTGTCGCGCGGGTCCGGCAGCACGGCGCCGCCGCCCAGTGCCAGGTCAGCCAGGACCATGTCGTGGTTGGTGACGATTACATCGACCTTGCCCATGCCTTCGCGGGCCTTGTAGAAGGCGCACTGGCCGAAGTTCGGGCAATGACGATTAGTGCACTGGCTGTGATCGGTGGTCAGGCGCGCCCAGTCGGCGTCTTCCAGCGCGTTCGGCCAGCTGTCGCGGTCGCCGTCCCATTTATTGCCGGCGAGCTTTTCGATCATGCTGGTGAACAGCTTCTGACTGGCCTCGTCGACTTCGATCTTGAAGCCTTCTTCCTCGAACAGTTGCGCGGTGGCGGTTTGCGCGTGGCCTTCCTGCAACAGCATGTCGAGCTTGGACAGGCACATGTAGCGGCCACGGCCCTTGGCCAGGGCGAAACTGAAATTCAGCCCGCTGTTGCGCATCAGGTCAGGCAAGTCCTTGTAGACGATCTGCTCTTGCAGGGCGACGGTAGCGGTGGCAATTACCAGACGCTTGCCGGCCAGTTTCGCCGTAGGGATCGCCGCCAGGCTGTACGCCACCGTCTTGCCGGTACCGGTGCCGGCTTCCACCGCGACAATCGCGGGGTCGCCACTGCGCCGGCCTTCATCGTCGGTATCGATATCCCCGAGGACCTTGGCGATTTCGGCGATCATCAGGCGCTGGCCGTAACGCGGCTTGAGGCTCTTGGCCTCTAGAAAACGCGAGTAGGCGCCCTGGATCGTGGTTTTGAGTTCAGTGCTGATCATTGAGTGTCGGGCGCAAAAACGCTGGATAAATTTTCAGTGGTTTGATTCGGCGGCTATCATACCTGCCTAATCGATCCTGCGCAGAACGGAGTGCCCGAATGACACCTTTTAGCCTCGTTTACCCCCTGCATGTCCTTGCCGCTCTGGTGTGGGTCGGCGGTATGTTTTTCGCCTGGATGGTCTTGCGCCCTGCGGCTGTGAAGGCGCTGGACGGCCCCGCTCGACTGACCCTGTGGGTGGAAGTGTTTCAAGGTTTTTTCCGTTGGGTCTGGGTCGCGGTGATCCTGTTGCCGATCAGCGGCATGGGCATGTTGCATCTACAGCAGGTCGGCTTCGAAACCGCGCCGAAGTATGTGCAGGTGATGATCGGTTTGTATGTGGTGATGACGGCGCTGTTCATCCGCATTCAGGGGTTGATGCTACCGGAGTTACGCACGGCGGTTGAGGCGAAGGATTGGCCGGCGGGTGCGGCAGTGCTGGGGCGGATTCGCCGGGTAGTGGGGCTTAATCTGCTGGTCGGGTTGGTGCTGGTGGCGGTAGCGGCGGCGAGACCGATGCACTGAATCGCACTATTTTTCTGCTGTGAGCACAGTTGTGGCGAGGGGATTTATCCCCGCTGGGCTGCGTAGCAGTCCCGCTTTTGATTTTTAGAGCGGGGCCGCTTCGCGACCCAGCGGGGATAAATCCCCTCGCCACATAATTTCACTCACCAAAGATCTTCACTCACCAAAGCATTTTATTGATCAGAGAGTGGGTCGCAGTTTTAGAGCCGTTGCACGGTAACCGAACCCGCCGCTCCCTCCGACCCAGGCTGGCCATCCGCGCCGGCCTTGCCGTTCTTGCCGCCATCTGCGCGATACACCAGGCAGCCCTTGGATTGGCCGCCCTTCCCTGCTTTCCCACCGACACCCGCCGGGCCGCCGGCACCGCCAGCCACATTGACTTTGATCAGCTCGACCGGAAAATCCCGTGGTACGGCGAGGCGCACCAGCGCACCCGGCGCGCCTGGCTGGCCATCGCTGCCGTCACTGCCATCGGCACCGTGGCCGGCCGAGCCATAGGTGCAGCCCGGATCTTCGCCGTTGCCGCCGTCGAGGCCGACGAAACCCGGCGCGCCCCTGCCGCCACGGGCATCGACCGTCAGTTGCGGCGCGCTCAGGGCCTGGAATTGCAGATTCAGATTGCGCCCGGCCCGGGCCGCTTTTTCATAAGTGCCGGGGGCGCCGCGTGCGGTGATCTGGCTGCCCTCGCTCAATTCAGCGCGCTTGACCTTCACTTCCAGCGCTTGTTCAGCCGGAACGATGGCGATGCGCGCTTCGTGGCCGAGGCGTAGTTCATCGATGTTCAACTCGGTCACGTTGGACGGGATCAGCAAGGTGCCGTAATCGGCGACTTCCAGCTTCTCCAGTTGCAGCGTGCTGGTGGTGTTGGGCAAGCGCATCAGTGAATTGCTTTGCACATTGACCACCTGGGCGCAGGCCAGTGGACTGATGAATGCAGCGAGCAGGCAAAGTTTACGCATGGGAAGAAGCCTCCGGAGCGGCCGGGGCCGGGATGGTTTGCAGGTGGAAAACGCCGAACAACAGGATGCGACCACGATCACGCCAAGGGTGCGGACGGCCCTTGAGGCTGCGGTTGCACAGCAGCACTTCGAGTAAATGAATCAGCAACAACAGAGCACCGGCCAGATTGACCAGCAGATGCAGCGGATGAACAAACGGCACCAGTTGATTGGCCAGTACCACGCAGCAGAACAGCAGGGTCAGCAAACGCCCCAGCCCCCAGAACACCTTCATACGCTCCCCCGTGTTGCGAATTATTCTTTGCACGCACAGTACCGGCTTCTGCGGGGGATAAGCCAGAGGGAAAAATGAAATTTGTGCAAACGCCGAGGAAATGGCTGCCGGGCCGACAATTTCGACCCGGCAGCTCTAGCCTGCGCACTACAGCGATTTCCTACCGATTGATGTGCAGCTCGACCCGGCGATTTTCCGCGCGGCCTTCATCGCTGGCGTTATCGGCCACCGGTTCACTCTCCCCCCGACCTTCGCTGGTGAGTTTGTTCGGCGCCAGGCCCTGGCTCAGCAGGTACGCCGCAACACTGCTCGCACGGCGTTCCGACAATGCCTGGTTATAGGCGTCGGAGCCTTTGCTGTCGGTGTGCCCGATGACTTTGATGCTGACCACGTCAGCATTGCGCAGTTTGTCCATCAAGGTGTCGAGCTGGGCTTTTGCCGCCGGGGTCAGATCGGACTTGTCGAAATCGAACAGCACATTGCCAGCATCGCTCAAGGTGATCACCTCAGTTTGCGGCGCCGGTTCGACCGGTTTCACTGCGACCGGATATTGCGGCAAGGGGCAGCCACGGTGATCGACTTCGGTATTTTCCGGTGTGTCCGGGCAGCGGTCGCGGCGGTCGAAAACGCCGTCGCTGTCCTCGTCGCCATCCTGGGCGTAACAGATCAGCCCGCCGGTGACGATACCCAATGCCGCGCCGCCACCGGCCCAGCCGGCGCTTTCAATGGCGCCAAGACCGCCACCGACCAGGCCGCCAAGCAGGCTGCAGATCGGCCACGTACGTTGATTGAGAGGGGCGGTGCCATCGCTGTGAGTGGCACAACCGGTGAGCAAGCTGCCAAGCAGCAGCACCGGCAAGACGGACCTTGAGAAAACACGCATTTGTGAACGCTCCTGTGTACCGGCCCATACCGGTTACACAGGAGTAAAGACCCGCATCCGCGACTGCACAAGCCGCGGATGCGAGAGGGGCTAGCGGACGATTTTGATTTCGGTGCGACGGTTCTGTGCACGACCATCGGCCGACTTGTTGTCAGCGACAGGCTGGCTTTCACCAAGGCCCGACACCGAAACGAAGCTGGCACGCGGCACGCCCTGCTGGATCAGGTATTCCACCACCGAGTGCGCACGCCGATCCGACAGTTTCTTGTTGTAGGCATCGCTGCCGACACTGTCGGTGTGACCGGTCACGGTCAGTTGCGCGGTAGAGGACTCCTGTTTCAGGCGATCGGCGACCTTGTCCAGCACTTGCTTGTCAGGGCCGGTCAGCGTGGCTTTGTCGAACTCGAAATGCACATCACGAATGACGATGGTTTCTTCCTTGACCACTACCGCTTCTTCGACCACTGGCGCAGGCGTCGGCGGCGGGCAACCGTCAGCATCGACCTGCACGCCTTTTGGCGTGCCTGGGCACTTGTCACGACTGTCCGGCACACCATCGCCGTCTTCATCGCCATCGCCGTGCACCCAGCAATAGGCCGCTGCCGTGCCGCCGACCAGCAGCGCACCGTAGCCGGCCCACGAAGCGCTTTCAGTCGCGCCGAGACCGGCACCGACCACACCACCGACCGCCGCACAGGTCGGCCAGTCGGTTTTCTGCAAACCTGCACAACCAGTCAACACACTGGTTAGCAGAACCAAGGGTAATGCTGTCCGAACTATGCTCATCTAGTTTTCTCCTGAGGGATCGGCTTGAAACCGATTCAGGGAGTAAAGACCGGAGTTTTAATCTCCGCCAGCAATAGGCCACCGCTGTTTGCGACCGTGTTCACAGGGGTTTGCCTCTTTTGGCGAAAACCGCCGCCACCGGGCGCTTTGCCGACGCGGTCTGGCAGGCTAGTCTTGGCGGTCTGACTGAGGAGCTTCGATGAACGCCGCCATTTCTTCGCGCACGCCACAACAAGCGTTGGCCGCTTTGCTGGATCGCTACGCCCCGGCCCGTCTGCTGCTGATCGGCGCCAGCGAATTTCCCGCGTTGAGCGCTTTCAAGGACGCGCACCCCGACACCGTGGTCGCCCATGCCGCACCCGGCGCACTGCCGGCTGAGCTGGCCGCGCAACGCTTCGATCTGGCGCTGGTAGTCGATTGCCTGGAACATTTGCCCAAGCGCGATGGCCTGAATCTGTTGGGCGGCATCCGCAATCTCAACGCCAGCCGCATCGCAGTGCTGGCGGATCTGGCGGCCAGTGGCTGGCAGGAAACCGACTTCTACTCATTGGCCCTGCAGGCCAGCGAGCGCTTCCAGCGCGACGAGCAGGTGCTGACCCTGTTCACCTACGATCTGCTTGACTACAAACAAGTCCCCGACTGGCTCAATTCACGCTTTTGGGCCAATCCGGAAAACTTCGGGAAATACTGGTGGTAATGCAATGAGTACAGCCATTTGCCCGTGCGGCAGCGGCAATCTGCTGGATGCCTGCTGCGGCCCTTATCATGACGGTCACCCGGCTCCGTGTGCCGAAGCCCTGATGCGCTCACGCTACAGCGCTTATGTGCTGGGGCTGGTCGAGTATCTGGTGGCGACTACCCTGCCCGCCCAGCAGGCGGGATTGAACAGGCAATCGATCAGCGACTGGAGTGCCCAAAGCACCTGGCTTGGCCTTGAGGTCGAGAGCTCGGAAGTGTTCGGCGGCCAGCCGGAACACGCGTTTGTGACCTTCACCGCGCGCTGGCACGACAGCCAGGGCGAGCACAGCCATCGCGAGCGCTCTTCATTCGTGCAGAACGCCGGGCGCTGGTATTTCATCGATCCCACGGTGCAGATGAAGCTGGGACGCAATGACGGATGCCCTTGCGGCAGCGGGCAGAAGTTCAAGAAGTGTTGTGCGGGTTATTTCGGCGCTTGAGCTGAAGATCAAAAAATCGCAGCCTTCGGCAGTTCCTACACAGGATTTGCGTTCACTCTGTAGGAGCCGCCGGAGGCTGCGATCTTTTTAGGTCTAGACTGGCACCAAAGGGAGTAACACCATGCTCGGTCGTCGGCGCACATTAGATTGTCTGCTGTTGATGCTGATCGTAAACCTCGGCGGCTGTGCCTCGTGGTTCAGCGATGACAGCGTCGAGCCTGCCGTGCATCTGGTGAAAGTCGAAGTGGTGCGGGCCAAGCTGCTCGAACAGAAGTTCATCCTGCACTTTCGCGTTGACAATCCCAACGACAGCGACCTGACCGTGCGCGGCCTCGAATATCGGATTCACCTGGCCGACATCCTGCTCACTGAAGGCGAGCATGAGCACTGGTTTACCGTCGGGCCCAAGCGCAGCGCTTACCTCAAAGTGCCGATCCGCACCAATCTGTGGCCGAAGGTCAAACAGGTGGTGAAGTTGCTGAAAAATCCTGGTCAGCAGATTCCGTATCGATTGCAGGGGGAAATGGAAACAGGTTTATTCATCGCCCACTACGTGCACCTTGAGCGCAATGGCGTGATAATCCCCGCCGATCTAACTCCGGAGTGACCTCGATGACCCAGCAACCCCATGTCCATGGCCCTGACTGCAACCACGATCATGACCACCATCACGATCACGACCATGGCCATGTCCACGGCCCGAACTGCGGCCACGCCCACCAGGAACCGGTGCGCAACGCCTTGAAAGACGTCGGCCGCAACGACCCTTGCCCATGCGGCAACGGCAAGAAATTCAAGAAGTGCCACGGCGCTTGATGTCACTGGCGAGGATCATCTTCGCCTGACCTGCCGCCTTCGCGAGCAGGCTCGCTCCCACAGTTGATCTGCACTGAACACATTTTTGTGAACCTGCGCAGCCCCTGTGGGAGCTGGCTTGCCAGCGATAGGGCGGCACATCCCTGCATTGATGTCGCCTGATTCACCGCAATCGCTGGCAAGCCAGCTCCCACAGGTCTATCAGTTGGCTGTAAGAATCAGGGCAACACTGACCACCGTCGCATACTCCCCATGCAGATTCCCCAGCGACATCCCGTGCACCTCTTCCGCTGTTCGCGGTGTGCCGAAATAATCGGCCTTGTCGAAGGTAAAGCACGCATCCTCCGCCACCCACGTGTCGAACCCCAGATTGCCTGCGGTGCGCGCCGTTGATTCAACCGAGTTATTGGTCGCGACACCGACGATGATCAATTGCCCGATCCCAGCCTCACGCAACTGAGCTTCCAACCCACTGGCGCAAAACGCATCCGGCACCTGTTTCTGAATCAGCCATTCACCCTCCTGCGGCGCAAAGCGCGGTTGAAACTCCACTCCGTCCTGCTCCGGCCAGAACACTGAATCAGGTGAGCGCGACAAGTGCTGCACGTGAATCACCGGGCGCCCGCTCCGGCGCCAATGCGCCAGCAACGCAAGCATTCGCTCTTCGGCCTGAGGATTATTCCGCCGCCCCAGACGCGGATGCAGGATGCCTTTCTGCTGGTCAATGATGATCAGCGCAGTGTTGCTTTGAAGCTGCATAGCGATCTTTCTCCTGACAGGTCTTGGGACTTGTTCCGTAGTTCAACATCAGCGCTTTCCCACAAGCAACCGCCACAGCCCTGACCGATCAGCCGACAACTGCACAAATAACCGCTCGCCCCGCTTGCGCGGCCCTCGCGCCGTCACTAACGTAGCGGCTTTATTGCGCCCCCAGCCTTATACCCCGCAGGAGCTTCGCCATGGCCTCGCCAGCCCTTACACATTTTCTTCCCCGGTTCGGCGTTGCCGCAGCAGTGGCCGGTGTCCTCGGCCTGTCCGGTTGCCAGACCTGGAACGCCCAGGACAGCCTGCCGCCGACCTCCGGCGTGCAACCGCTCAAGGGCCTGGCGCAGAACGTGTCGGTGCGGCGCAATGCGATGGGCATGCCGTTGATCGAAAGCAACAGCTTCCATGACGCGCTGTTCAGCCTCGGCTATGTCCACGCCAGCGACCGCATCAACCAGATGGTCACCCTGCGCCTGTTGGCTCAGGGCCGGTTGGCGGAAATGTCCGGCGCGTCGATGCTCGATGCCGATCGCTACATGCGCGCGGTCAATCTGAAGAAAAGCGCCGGCGAGCTGTACAAGGCCTCGTCGCCACGGCTCAAGCGCTTCTTCGAGGTCTATGCACGGGGCGTCAACGCCTACCTGTTCCGCTACGCCGACAAGTTGCCGGGCGATCTCGCCGCCAGCGGTTACAAGCCCGAATACTGGAAACCGGAAGATTCGGCGCTGATTTTTGCCCTGCTGAATTTCAGCCAGTCAGCCAACCTGCCGGAGGAAATCCAGTCGCTGGTGCTCGCGCAAACCGTGACCACGGACAAACTCGCCTGGCTGAGCCCGTCGGCACCCGATGAAAACCTGCCGGTTGCCGAAGCCGACAAGCTGCAAGGCCTCAAGCTCAACGGGCAGATTCCGGGGCTGACGGAACTGAGCAGCGCCAGCCAGCAACTGTCGGCGCTGAACCTGCTCGCCACGCCGACTGCGAACAACTGGGCGATCGCCCCGCAACGCAGCCGCAGCGGCAAAAGCCTGCTGGCCAGTGATGCGCACGGGCCGCTGGCCGCGCCGTCGTTGTGGAGTTTCGTGCAGATCCGCGCGCCGAAATATCAGGCAGCCGGCGTCACGGTTGCCGGTCTGCCAATGGTGCTCGGCGGCTTCAACGGCAAAGTGGCGTGGAGCATGACCAGCGTGCTCGGCGATAACCAGGACCTGTTCCTCGAGAAAATCCGCCGTCAGGGCAGCAGCCTCACTTATGAAGTCAACGGCAAATGGCAGTCGCTGGGTGTGCGCAATGAAACCTACTTCGTCAAAGGCCAGCGGCCGATTCGCGAAGCCGTTTACGAAACCCGTCACGGCGCGTTGCTCAACAGTGCGCAGGCAGCGGCGCAGGGCAGCGGTTTCGGCCTCGCTTTGCAGACGCCAAGCTTCACCGACGACAAAACGCTGGATGCCTTCTTCGATCTGACCCGCGCGCAGAACGTCGAACGCGCCTCGGACGCGAGCCGCGAAATCCGCGCCATCACCCTCAATCTGGTATTCGCCGACGCAAGCAATATCGGCTGGCAAGTCACCGGGCGCTTCCCCAACCGTCGCGAAGGCGAAGGCCTGCTGCCCTCGCCGGGCTGGGACGGTCGCTACGACTGGGACGGTTATGCCGACCCGATGCTGCACCCCTACGATCAGGATCCGGCACAAGGCTGGCTCGGCACCGCCAACCAACGCGTCATCCCCGACGGCTACGGCATGCAGTTGTCGAAATCCTGGGCGGCACCGGAGCGCGGTGAGCGCCTGGCGGAAATGGCCGGTAGCGGTAAGCACGACAGCCGCAGCGTGATCGCCATGCAGTACGACCAGACCACCACCTTCGCCGCCAAGCTGAAAAAAGTCTTCGAAGCGCCGGGCATGAAGCAACCGCTGAAACAGGCAATCGACGTCCTGCCGGAAGCCGAGCGGAGCAAGGCCCGCGAAGCCTTCACGCGCTTGATGGCGTTCGACGGCAAGCTCAGCCCGACCTCGGCGGATGCGGCGATCTACGAACTGTTTCTGCAAGAAAGCATGAAGCAGATTTTCCTCGACGAACTGGGTCCTGAGTCGAGCCCGGCGTGGAAGGCCTTTGTCGCCAATGGCGATCTGTCCTACGCGGCGCAGGCCGATCATCTCTTGGGACGTGAGGACAGTCCGTTCTGGGATGACCTGCGCACGCCGCAGAAGGAAGACAAAGCGGTGATTCTCGCCCGTAGCCTCGCTGCGGCGATTACGGCTGGCGACAGTCAGTTGGGCGGCGATCACCGCGCCTGGCAGTGGGGCAAACTGCACAGCTATGCGTGGAAAAACAGCAACGGTCAGACGGTGCGCGGACCACTGGCAGCCGGTGGCGATCACACCACGCTGAACAGCTCGGCGTTTGCTTGGGGCCAGGACTTCGTCACCACGCGCGCGCCGTCGATGCGCTTTATCGTCGACTTCGGCCAGAGCGAACCGCTGATGGCGCAGAACGGTACGGGGCAGTCGGGCAATCCACTGAGTCCTAACTACCTGAACGGGATCGATGCGTGGCTGAAAGGTCAGTACATCGGCTTGCCGATGCAGCCGCAGAACTTTGACCGGGTGTATGGCAAGGCCCGCTTGACCCTCACCCCCGGCAAGTAAACGCAGTTCCCCCTGTGGGAGCGAGCCTGCTCGCGAAGACGGCGGCACAGTCAGAATTGATGTGTCTGGTAAACCGCTTTCGCGAGCAGGCTCGCTCCCACATTGGCTTTGCATCCCCCTTAAAGCCGATCGAACTTCCAGCTTCACGCCCGCCTCATAGTTAACAAGCCCCCCATTCCGGTCACGACATGGATCTTGTTATTGCCCGACCTGAAGGTCTCTACTGCCCCGCCGGGGATTTCTATATCGATCCGTGGCGGCCGGTCGAGCGTTCGGTGATCACCCATGCCCATGGCGATCACGCGCGCACCGGTAATCAGCACTACCTGTCGAGCAGCGCCAGCGCCGGGATTCTGCGCGCGCGTCTGGGTCAGGACATCCAGTTGCAAACCCTCGACTACGGCCAACGCCTGACCCACCACGGAGTGATCTTGAGTTTTCACCCGGCCGGGCATGTCCTCGGTTCGGCACAGGTGCGGCTGGAATACGGTGGCGAGGTCTGGGTTGCATCGGGGGATTACAAGGTCGAGCCGGACGGCACCTGCACCCCATTCGAACCGGTGCGCTGCCACACCTTCATCACGGAATCGACCTTCGGCCTGCCGATCTATCGCTGGCAGCCGCAGGCGCAGATCTTCGCCGAGATCAATCAGTGGTGGGCGGCCAACATCGCCGCCGGCAAGGCCAGCGTGCTGTTCTGCTATTCCTTCGGCAAGGCCCAGCGGATTCTCCATAGCATCGACGAAACCCTCGGGCCGATTCTCAGCCACGGCGCGGTCGAGCCGTTGAACCGGGTCTATCGCGATGCCGGCGTGTACCTGCCACCGACGATCTACGCCGGCGACGTGAAGAAAAGCGATCCGATCATGCGTCAGGCGCTGGTCATTGCGCCGCCGTCAGCGGGCGGCAGTACCTGGATGCGCCGTTTCGGCGAGTTCAGCGATGCCTTTGCCAGCGGCTGGATGCGCCTGCGCGGAACCCGGCGGCGGCGCGGCGTCGATCGCGGTTTCGTCCTTTCCGACCACGCCGATTGGCCCGGTCTGCTGTGGGCGATCAACCAGACCGGCGCGGAACGGGTGATGGTCACCCACGGCTCGATCGGTGTGCTCGTGCGCCATTTGCGCGAACAGGGCCTCGATGCACAAGGCTTCACCACCGAATACGGCGATGACGAAGACGACAACATCGCCACCGAACCCACCGTCGCCGAGACCTCCCCATGAAAGCCTTCGCCGAGTTATATGCCGAACTCGACGCCACCACGTCGAGCAACGCCAAACTGGCGGCGATGCAGGCGTACTTCGCGCAGGCCGCGCCACAAGATGCCGCATGGGCGGTGTATTTCCTCTCCGGTGGCCGGCCTCGGCAACTGGTGCCAGTGCGTATTCTCCGCGAGTTGGCGGTCGAAGTTTCAGGACTGGAGCCGTGGTTGTTCGAAGAAAGCTATCAGGCCGTCGGCGATCTGGCTGAAACCATTTCTTTGGTGCTGCCGGAAAATTCGCACAGCTCCGAGGCCGGTCTTGCCGAATGGATCGAAGACAAGCTGCTGCCATTGCGCGGTGAAACGCCGGAATATCTGGCGCGGCAATTGCCAATGTTGTGGGCGCAACTGGATCGACCGAGCCTGATGCTGTGCATCAAGCTGATCACCGGCAGTTTCCGCGTCGGCGTGTCGAAGTTGCTGGTCACCCGCGCTCTGGCGTCGATGGCCGGCCTCGACAGCAAGCGCGTGGCCCAGCGTCTGGTCGGTTACACCGATCTGTCGAACCGTCCCAACGCCGTCAGTTACCTGAAACTTATCGCCGCGGAATCCCCCGACGAACACGCCCAGCGCGGCGGTCAGCCCTACCCGTTTTTTCTCGCCCATGCCTTGGCGCAACCGGTCGAGGAATTCGACGCCCTGCTCGGCCCGGCCAGCGATTGGCAGGTGGAGTGGAAGTGGGACGGCATCCGTGCGCAAGTGGTCAAGCGCGACGGCAAACTGTGGGTGTGGTCGCGCGGCGAGGAACTGGTGACCGAGCGCTTCCCTGAATTCGATGTGCTGGTGCACGGCTTGCCCGACGGCACGGTGATCGACGGCGAAATCGTCGTGTGGAAGAGCACCCATCCAACCACCGAAGATGCCTTCGATCCGCAATCCGATGAGCCGCCGGCCGTGCAACCGTTCGCCCTGCTGCAACAACGCATCGGTCGCAAGACGCTCGACAAGAAGATTCTCGAAGAAGTGCCGGTGGTGGTGCTCGCCTACGACCTGCTGGAATGGCAGGGCGAAGACTGGCGCAACCAGCCGCAGGTCAAGCGCCGGGCGCAACTCGAGGAAGTGATCGCGCGCTGCAACAGCCCGGTGCTGCTGCCCTCGCCGGTATTGACCGGCGAAGACTGGCTCGACCTTGGCCGCCAGCGCGAAGCGTCACGCAAACTCGGCGTTGAAGGCATGATGCTCAAGGCCCGCGATTCGCTATATGGCGTCGGCCGCACCAAGGACATGGGCGTGTGGTGGAAGTGGAAGGTCGACCCGTTCAGCGTCGATGCCGTGTTGATTTATGCCCAGCGTGGACACGGCCGCCGCGCCAGTCTGTACAGCGATTACACCTTCGCCGTGTGGGACGGCCCGCCGGAATCCAGCCAGCGCTCGCTGGTGCCGTTCGCCAAGGCGTATTCGGGGCTGACCGATGAAGAGATGCGCCAGGTCGACAGCATCGTGCGCAAAACCACGGTGGAAAAATTCGGCCCGGTGAGCAGTGTGAAGCCGAGTCTGGTCTTTGAACTCGGCTTCGAAGGCATCGCCCTGTCGCGCCGGCACAAGAGCGGCATCGCCGTGCGTTTTCCGCGCATGCTGCGCTGGCGCAAGGACAAGACCGTCGAAGAAGCGGACAGTCTCGCTACCCTGCAAGACTTGCTCGCCTGATTCATTCTCGACACATCGCAGAACCCTGTGGCGAGGGGATTTATCCCCGCTGGGCGGCGCAGCGGCCCCCAGCAATTTCCCCCTGAAATCGTGCACTCAGGTTTTTGCGCCTGCTGCGCAGCCGATCGGGGATAAATCCCCTCGCCACAGTTTCAACTGCTCCGAGCTACGCGTTTGATCCAAAACAGTGCATGCAAACAGCAATGCCCGTTTCCGTGCATTCAACTACCCTTGCCTCTCTGCACTCGACCTTTTAAAACACCTGTTCGGCACTCTGGTTCGGAAATTGCTACTTTCTACAGGTCGTAAGCGTTGCAGTAACAATAATTCTGCGCCACAAGCGCTCATATTGGTTCTTAGGGATTGAATAATGAAAAAAGCATTGCTGACCCTTTCTGCACTGGCGTTGTGCATTTCCGCCGGCTCCGCGCTGGCCAAGGAATACAAAGAGCTGCGCTTTGGCGTTGACCCTTCGTACGCACCGTTCGAGTCGAAAGCGGCCGACGGCAGCCTGGTCGGGTTCGATATCGACCTGGGCAACGCGATCTGCGCCGAACTGAAGGTCAAGTGCAAGTGGGTCGAAAGCGATTTCGACGGCATGATTCCGGGCCTCAAGGCCAACAAGTTCGACGGTGTGATCTCGTCGATGACCGTGACCCCGGCCCGCGAGAAAGTCATCGACTTCTCCAGCGAACTGTTTTCCGGCCCGACCGCTTACGTGTTCAAGAAAGGCTCCGGCATCACCGCCGATGTCGCTTCGCTCAAGGGCAAAACCGTTGGCTATGAGCAAGGCACCATTCAGGAAGCCTACGCCAAAGCCGTACTGGACAAGGCCGGCGTGAAAACCCAGGCCTATCAGAACCAGGATCAGGTGTATTCCGACCTGACTTCCGGCCGTCTCGACGCCGGTATCCAGGACATGCTGCAAGCCGAATTGGGCTTCCTGAAGTCGCCAAAAGGCGCCGAGTATGAAATCAGCCAGCCGGTCGACAGCGAATTGCTGCCAGCCAAAACGGCTGTCGGTATCAAGAAAGGTAACACTGAGCTGAAGGCACTTTTGGATAAAGGTATCAAAGCGTTACACGACGACGGCAAATACGCCGAGATTCAAAAGAAACACTTTGGCGACCTGAATCTGTACAGCGGTAAATAATGCCCCGGCGCCCATCCCCGATGGGCGCCTTTTCCATCCGCTCAGGTTGCTGATTTATGTTTGAAACCCTTCTGCAAAATCTGGGGCTGGCCTCCTTCAGTCTGCAGGGCTTCGGCCCGTTGCTGCTGCAAGGCACCTGGATGACCATCAAATTATCGGCGATGTCGCTGCTGGTGGCCGTGTTGCTCGGCCTGCTCGGCGCCAGTGCCAAACTGTCGAAAGTCAAACTGGTGCGCCTGCCTGCGCAGCTCTACACCACGCTGATTCGTGGCGTGCCGGATCTGGTGCTGATGCTGTTGATCTTCTACAGCCTGCAAACCTGGTTGACGTCGCTGACCGACTATATGGAATGGGAATACATCGAAATCGACCCGTTCAGCGCCGGCGTACTCACGCTGGGCTTCATTTATGGCGCGTATTTCACCGAAACCTTCCGCGGCGCGATTCTCGCGGTGCCGCGTGGTCAGGTCGAAGCCGCCACTGCGTATGGCCTCAAACGTGGCCAGCGCTTTCGCTTTGTGGTGTTTCCGCAAATGATGCGCTTTGCCCTGCCAGGCATCGGCAACAACTGGATGGTCATGCTCAAGGCCACCGCGCTGGTGTCGATCATCGGTCTGGCTGATCTGGTCAAGGCAGCGCAGGACGCCGGTAAAAGCACCTATCAACTGTTCTACTTTCTGGTTCTCGCCGCTTTGATCTATCTGCTGATCACCAGTGCTTCGAATTTCATCCTGCGCTGGCTCGAACGCCGCTACGCCGCCGGTGCCCGGGAGGCCGTACGATGATCGAACTTCTCCAGGAATATTGGCGCGCCTTCCTTTATACCGACGGCCAGAACATCACCGGGCTGGCGATGACGATGTGGCTGCTGACCGCCTCGATCTGCATCGGCTTCATCGTCTCGATTCCGTTGTCGATTGCCCGCGTCTCGCCGCACTTCTACATTCGCTGGCCGGTGCAGTTCTACACCTACCTGTTCCGTGGCACGCCGCTGTATATCCAGTTGCTGATCTGCTACACGGGCATCTACAGCCTCGCCGCCGTGCGCGAACAGCCGATCCTCGACAGTTTCTTTCGCGACGCGATGAACTGCACGATCCTCGCTTTCGCGCTCAATACCTGCGCGTACACCACGGAGATTTTCGCCGGGGCGATTCGCAGCATGAACCACGGCGAAGTCGAAGCGGCCAAGGCTTATGGCCTGACCGGCTGGAAGTTGTACGCCTACGTGATCATGCCGTCGGCACTGCGCCGCTCGTTGCCTTACTACAGCAACGAAGTGATCCTGATGCTGCACTCGACCACCGTGGCGTTCACCGCGACCATTCCCGATATCCTGAAAGTCGCGCGGGATGCCAACTCGGCGACCTTCCTGACCTTCCAGTCATTCGGCATCGCCGCGCTGATCTATCTGACCATTACGTTTGCGCTGGTCGGCCTGTTCCGCCTCGCCGAACGCCGCTGGCTGGCCTTCCTCGGGCCGACTCACTAGCACCGGTTTGAAAATAAAGAGATAACAATGCGCCACCAGATCCATGACTTGCTGGCCCCGCTGCCGGGGACCGCACGGCAGATTCACAGCTTCCACTTCGGCCCACAGCAGGCCAAGGGCAAGGTTTACATTCAGGCGTCGCTGCACGCCGACGAACTGCCGGGCATGCTGGTCGCCTGGCACCTGAAACAGCGTCTGGCCGAGCTGGAAGCTGCCGGCCGCCTGCGCAGCGAAATCGTACTGGTGCCGGTGGCCAACCCGGTCGGCCTCGAACAAGTGCTGATGGACGTGCCGCTGGGCCGTTACGACCTGGAGAGTGGGCAGAACTTCAATCGCTGGTTCGTCGACCTCAGCGAAGAAATCGGCAACGCCATCGAAGGCCAACTCAACGACGATGCGCAGCACAACCTCGAACTGATCCGCGCCAGCCTGCGCAACGCCCTCGACCGTCAGACGCCGACCACCCAACTGCAATCCCAGCGCCTGACCCTGCAACGCCTGGCCTGCGATGCCGACATGGTGCTCGACTTGCACTGCGACTTCGAATCCGTGGTGCACCTGTACACCACGCCCGAGGCGTGGCCGCAGGTCGAGCCGCTGGCGCGCTACATGGAAGCCCAGGCCAGCCTGCTCGCTACCGATTCCGGCGGGCAGTCGTTCGACGAATGCTTCACCCTGCTCTGGTGGCAGCTACGCGAACGCTTCGGCGAACAGTTCGAGATTCCGCTGGGCAGTTTCTCGGTGACGGTCGAATTACGCGGCCAGGGCGACGTCAATCACCCTTTGGCCAGCCGCGACTGTCAGGCGCTGATCGACTACCTGATCCAGTTCGATGCCATCGTTGGCGAGACCAAACCGCAACCGCCGCTGCCCTACCCAGCCACGCCGCTGGCCGGTGTCGAACCGGTGACCACGCCCGTCGGCGGCCTGTTGGTGTACTGCGCCACGCCCGGCCAATACCTGCAGGCCGGGCAACAAATCGCCGAGATCATCGACCCGGTCCACGACAAGGTCACCCCCATTCATTGCACCGCCGCCGGCCTGCTGTATGCGCGCTCGCTGCGGCGCATGGCCACTGCCGGCATGGTCATCGCCCACGTCGCGGGCGCCGAAGCCTATCGCAGCGGCTACCTACTTTCGCCTTGAGGATGCTCGTCCATGTACAAACTGACCGTTGAAGGCCTGCATAAAAGCTATGGCGATCATCAGGTGCTCAAAGGCGTTTCGCTCAAGGCCAAGACCGGCGACGTGATCAGCCTGATCGGCGCCAGTGGCTCGGGCAAAAGCACCTTTTTGCGCTGCATCAATTTTCTCGAACAGCCCAATGATGGCGCCATGAGCCTTGATGGCCAATCGATCCGCATGGCCACCGACCGCCACGGCATGCACGTCGCCGACGCCAATGAACTGCAACGCCTGCGCACGCGGCTGGCGATGGTGTTCCAGCATTTCAACCTGTGGAGCCACATGACCGTGCTGGAAAACATCACCATGGCCCCGCGCCGGGTGCTGGGCTGCAGCAAACAGGAGGCCGACGATCGCGCCCGGCGTTATCTGGACAAGGTCGGTTTGCCGGCGCGGGTTGCCGATCAATATCCGGCGTTTCTCTCCGGCGGCCAGCAACAGCGCGTGGCGATCGCCCGGGCACTGGCGATGGAGCCGGAGGTGATGCTGTTCGACGAACCGACTTCGGCGCTCGATCCGGAACTCGTTGGCGAAGTGCTGAAAGTGATTCAGGGTCTGGCCGAAGAAGGCCGGACGATGATCATGGTCACTCACGAAATGAGTTTTGCGCGCAAGGTGTCGAATCAGGTGCTGTTTCTGCATCAGGGTCTGGTGGAGGAAGAAGGCGCGCCGGAAGAAGTGCTGGGCAACCCGAAAAGCGAACGGCTGAAGCAGTTCCTGAGCGGCAATCTTAAATAGGTTGGCACCCAACCCTGTGTGGGAGCGAGCCTGCTCGCGAAAGCGGTTTATCAGTCAACATCAATGTTGAATGTGACATCGCATTCGCGAGCAGGCTCGCTCCCACAGGGGGAATCCACCGACCGACAAAGTTAAACTTGTCCCCCCGCTTCGCTGTCTCTGAAACAACACCTCCAGAGCGCACGCAGCCGGCATGGCGAAATCCCCCGACTTTGCAAAAACCTGGTTCAGCGCTCGCGACTGGAAGCCGTTTGCCTTTCAGAAACAGGTGTGGGCGGCGGTGAAAAGCGGCGAATCCGGATTGCTCCACGCCAGCACCGGCGCCGGCAAAACCTACGCGGTGTGGTTTGCTGCTCTCAACCGCTTCGCCCGCCTGCATCCGCCCGTGGCTACACCGCGCAAACGCAAACCGCCGGCCGAACCGCTGACAGTGCTGTGGATTACGCCGATGCGCGCCCTCGCCGCCGACACTGCCCGCGCACTGCAAAGCCCGGTCGATGATTTGCAGATTCCATGGACCATCGGCCTGCGCACCGGCGACACCAGCAGTAGCGAACGCGCCCGTCAGGGTCGGCGCTTGCCGACAACGCTGATCACCACCCCGGAAAGCCTGACCCTGCTACTGGCCCGCGCCGATGCGCGCACGGCGCTGTCGAGCCTGCGCATGATCGTCGTCGATGAATGGCACGAGTTGCTCGGCAACAAACGCGGCGTGCAACTGCAACTGGCCCTCGCCCGGCTGCGTCATTGGCAGCCGGAACTGATCGTTTGGGGCGTGTCCGCCACCCTCGGTAATCAATCCCACGCAGAGCAAGTGCTGATCCCACAGGGCGGCGGCGTCAGCGTTCAGGGGCAAAGCGAAAAAACGCTGAAGGTCGACACCCTGCTCCCACCGGCGATCGAACGTTTTCCATGGGCCGGGCACATCGGTCTGAAGATGCTGCCGCAAGTGGTGGCCGAACTTGACGCCTGTGCCAGCAGCCTGGTGTTCACCAACACTCGTGCGCAATCGGAAATCTGGTATCAGGCACTGCTGGAAGCGCGGCCGGACTGGGCCGGGCTGATTGCGTTGCACCACAGCTCACTGTCACGCGATACCCGCGACTGGGTAGAGCAGGCGTTGAAGAATGGCCAATTGAAAGCGGTGGTGTGTACCTCGAGCCTGGACTTGGGCGTGGATTTCTTGCCGGTCGAGCGCGTGCTGCAGATCGGCTCGGCGAAAGGCGTCGCGCGCTTGATGCAACGTGCCGGGCGTTCCGGCCACGCGCCGGGGCGCACCTCGCGGGTAACGCTGGTGCCGACCCACAGCCTGGAACTGATCGAGGCGATCGCCGCACGCGACGCCGTCGAGCAACGGCGCATCGAGCCGCGCCTGTCACCGCACAAGCCGCTGGACGTGCTGGTCCAGCATTTGGTCAGCATGGCCCTTGGCGGTGGCTTTATTCCTGAAGAGTTGTACGAAGAAGTCCGTGGTGCCTGGGCTTATCGTGACCTGACAGCGGCGGACTGGGCCTGGGCGCTGGCGTTCGTACGCCATGGGGGGATGTCTCTTACAGCGTATCCGGATTACCGCCGAGTCGAACCGGACGAACACGGCGTCTGGCGTGTGCCGGATGCGCGTCTGGCGCGGCGCCATCGCATGAGCATCGGCACCATTGTCAGCGACGCGAGCATCAACCTGAAATTCTGGAGCAAGGGCGGCGGTGGCAAACAACTGGGCAGCGTTGAGGAAGGCTTTATCGCGCGACTGAAACCCGGCGATGGTTTCCTCTTCGCCGGCCGCTTGCTCGAGCTGGTGCGGGTGGAAAACATGACCGCCTACGTCAAACGCAGCACCGCAAAAAAAGCCGCCGTGCCGCGCTGGAATGGCGGGCGCATGCCGTTATCCAACGAATTGGCCGAAGCGGTGGTGGCGCGCTTCAGCGCCGCTGCTCAGGGGCAATTGAAAGGTCCGGAAATGCACGCTTTGCGGCCGCTGCTGGAGACGCAGATACGCTGGTCCGGCTTGCCCACCAGCGAGAATCTGCTCGCCGAAGTGCTGAAATCCCGCGAAGGCTGGCATCTTTTCCTTTATCCGTTCGCCGGGCGTCAGGTGCATCTGGGACTGGCGAGCTTACTGGCATGGCGCGTCAGTCAGCGGCAACCGGTGACCTTCTCGATTGCCGTGAATGACTACGGCCTGGAGCTGCTCAGCGCCACGCCGGTGGATTGGGCCGCGCATCTCGACGCGCACCTGTTCAACGCCGATGACCTGTTGCTGGATGTGCTGGCCAGCCTCAATGCCGGTGAACTGGCGTTGCGCCGCTTCCGCGAAATTGCGCGCATCGCCGGGCTGGTGTTCGCCGGGTATCCGGGCGCACCGAAGAGTACCCGCCAGGTGCAGGCGTCGAGTGGCTTGTTTTTCCAGGTATTCAAACAATACGACGCCGACAACCTGCTGCTGGCCCAGGCCGGGGAAGAGGTCCTTCGCGAAGAACTGGATATTCGTCGTCTGGAACAGACATTGGAGCGGATCAATCAAATGAAACTGGACGTGCATCAGGTTAAACGTCCTACACCACTAGGCTTTCCGCTGCTGGTGGAGCGGATGCGCGAAAGCATGAGTTCGGAAAAACTGGCTGACAGGATCAGAAGAATGGTCGGTGACCTGGAAAAAACCGCTGACCACGGTAAATCATCGTGAGCGCGTACCCGGTGCGCTTGGCCGGCGAAGAGTTGTGGTTACTGCCGGAGAAAGCTCTTTACTGGCCAGCGCAGGAGGCACTGCTGATAGCCGACGTGCATTTCGGCAAAGCGGCGGCCTATCGCAGCCTCGGCCAGCCAGTGCCGCATGGCACGACGGCGAGCAACATCGAAGTGATCGACGCGTTGCTGGCGCGGTTGCCGTGTCGCCAGTTGATCTTCCTCGGCGATTTCCTGCATGGACCTGGCTCACATGTCCCCACCACACTCAATGCGCTGGCAGAGTGGCGAGCACGGCACGCAGATCTGCCGATGACGCTGATTCGCGGCAACCACGACAAACGCGCAGGCGACCCGCCGGTCTCGCTGAATATCCGCGTGGTGCCCGAGCCGCTATTGCTCGGGCCATTCGCCCTGCAGCATGAGCCCGATCCGCATCCCGAGCGGCACGTGCTCGCGGGCCACGTGCATCCGGTTTATCGATTGCACGGCAGAGGTCGGCAGAGCTTGCGCCTGGCCTGCTTCAGGTTGGGGGAGCGCATCAGCCTGATGCCGGCCTTCGGTGCGTTTACCGGCGGCTATCAGGTCGAGCGCGACGACAGCTGCAAGGTCTTCGTGATCGGCGACAACGAAATATGGCCCGTCAGCTAGATCGCAAATCGATCAGACTGACGGGCCATATTCATGTCAATGGATCAGGCGACAGGCGCCGGAGGCGGTTCGTCCGGCAGCGTAGGCTCGCCTGGTTCGGTCGGTTGTTCGTTGGGAGTATCGGGATCGGGCTGGCCGGGCACGCCGGACAGGCTCAAAGACGGATTCGCCAATAGCGACCAGGCCAGAACGCCTATCTGATTGGGCTCAAGCCTTGCCAGTTCAGCGCTGATTCGCGGGTCGATCTTCATAGGGCACTCCTCAGTGAAGGCCCGATTCTGTGTGTAACAAAAACGGGCAGTACACCCCATAGAGTGTCTGCCCGCCAAAGAATTCCCGACATCCGTCGGATGGTCGATCAGGTACGCGGCAAGGTTACGCCACGCTGGCCCTGATATTTGCCGCCACGATCCTTGTAGGAAACTTCACATTCTTCATCGGATTCGAGGAAGAGCATCTGCGCCACACCTTCGTTGGCGTAGATTTTCGCCGGCAGGTTGGTGGTGTTGGAGAACTCCAGCGTCACGTGGCCTTCCCACTCAGGCTCGAGCGGAGTGACGTTGACGATGATGCCGCAGCGCGCGTAGGTGCTTTTACCCAGGCAGATGGTCAGCACATTGCGCGGAATGCGGAAGTACTCGACGGTGCTGGCCAGGGCGAAGGAGTTCGGCGGAATGATGCAGACGTCGCTGTGGATGTCGACGAAGCTGCCGGCGTCGAAGTTCTTCGGGTCGACGATGGCCGAGTTGATGTTGGTGAACACCTTGAAGTGGTTGGTGCAACGCACGTCGTAGCCGTAACTCGACACGCCGTAGGAAATCACCCGGCTGTCGTCGCTGCCGCGCATCTGGCGCTCGACGAACGGTTCGATCATGCCGTGTTCCTGCGCCATGCGGCGAATCCACTTGTCCGATTTGATGCTCATGGCGGGTTTGTCCTGAATAGCGAGGTGGAAAAATTCTGTCCGGCATCTTACCGGGCGCGTCGTCTCGTTCAAAGTGCGCAACGCAATTCTCGGCGAACACCCCGTATTTACGCGATGTGGCGACGAACCGTCGCACCGCCGATCCCTAAAACACAGAATCCTTTGCAAGAAACATTGGCACGTTCCGGAAAAAGGGTTAAGGTGGCGTCACTGTGTTGCTTGTGTCACTGAGAATCTCTACACGATATGTTGAATTTCGATCCAACCATCTACAAGAATTTTTCCTGCTCTTTGCACTCAGTCTCGGCCAGGGTTCTTCCTGAGTCGCAGTTATCTTTGTTCAAGGAGTTACACCATGTCTAATCGCCAAACCGGTACCGTTAAGTGGTTCAACGATGAAAAAGGCTTCGGCTTCATCACTCCACAATCCGGTGACGACCTGTTCGTTCACTTCAAAGCTATCCAATCCGACGGCTTCAAAAGCCTGAAAGAAGGCCAACAGGTTTCTTTCATCGCTACCCGCGGTCAGAAAGGCATGCAAGCTGAAGAAGTACAAGTTATCTAACTTGTAGCTTCTTTAGAAAAGAGCCCCGCCCTTAAAAGCGGGGCTTTTTTGTGGGCGCCTGTTTTTTCAGGCAAAAAAAATCGCAGCCCGAAAGTCTGCGATTTTTTGTTTGTGCCTTTACCAAGCCACGCCAAACCCTGCGGTATAACGGGTCTTGTTCAAATCCGCATCGTTGGTGCCGCTGATGATGTCGCGCTCGGCCTTGAGGTTGAGCGATGCCCAGTCGGTGACCTTGTAGCGCAGGCCCAGCTCGGCATCCAGCGCGTAATCAGCAACCCCCGAAAGCGGCTTGCCGACTTCGCCATTGGTGAAGAACTCGACCTTCTTGCCGATCAGGTAGCGGTTGTAGTCCCACTTCATCGCGACGGAATAGAAGTTGTCCTTGCTGCCATCGCGATATTCGTAGTCGGTGCGGTTGAGCAACGAACCCAGCGAGAACGCGCCGAGCTCGTCATCCCAGAACTGGTAACCCGGACCGGTACCAACGACACGCTGGCGCGCCAGCTCTTCAATGTGATCACGCTTGTAGTTCAGACGGCCCTGCCAGAACCACTGATCGGTGAGGAAGCGGTCGAGGGAGTATTCGGCGCGCCAGTTGTTGGTGGTGGTTTCCGCATCCTGCACTTCGCGGTTGTACTCGCCCTCGGCGGTATGCCGCCAGCGACCATGCCGCGCCGACGTCTTGAACGCAACGTCGTAATCGTCGGTGTCCTTTTCGGCGCGCTGGTAATCCAGGGCGAGATCGACGTTGCCCTTCCACACCAGGTCGGTGACGATCGGCTTGGGCTTGAGAATCTGCTGAATGCTCGCCAGTTCGACAGTCTTCGGCGCCTCGCCATTGGCCAGGGTGACCTTGCCATCGTCGGCTGCCGTCAGTGACTTCGACACTTCGCCGGCATAGGCATCCTGTTTCACCAACAGATGCTGATCGCTGTCGAGGGTCTTGACCTCTTTCCAGTCAATCGCCACCGCACCGGCGTATTTGGTCTGGATCAACAGCTTGCCGCCGTCGAATACCGTGATGGTGCCGCTCAGCTTGTCGCCGTTTTTCAACCAGACGGTGTCGGCAAGCAGGGGCGTGGACGCGCTGAAAACAGCAAGGCACAACAAGGTTCTGGGGAACATAAGCAGATCGGGGGCTCAGAGTTGGCGAAAAAGGTCGGCATTATCCGTAGGATTTTGCCCATGACAAGGACTGACCGGACTATTTCAATTGAGTTCATTTCTCAACTGGACCGCGAGCGATTACCCTTGTCGCCATCGTCACGCCAATGCTCAGGAGCCGCGTACGTGAAAGACCCGCTCGACAGCGTTGAAAACGATGCGCAAATCCGACGCACGGCGCTCTACTCGACACTCGCCCAAGTGCCCGAAGGCAAAGTCGTCAGTTATGGACAGTTGGCCGAACTCGCCGGGCTGGGCCGTGCCGCGCGCTGGGTCGGGCGGACTTTGAGTCAGTTGCCCGGCGACACCAAGCTGCCCTGGCACCGCGTACTCGGCGCCGGCGGACGCATCAGTCTGCCGGTCGGCAGCCCCTCCGGTGATGAACAACGTGCGCGATTGCGCATGGAAGGCATCACCGTCCAGAACAATCGTGTGGATATTCGGCGCCATGGCTGGCGTCCGGTAGAGCACAGCGGTTAGAGTGCGCGCTTTGTTTTCGCAATTTTGAGGCAGACTTCAGCCCATGCCCCGTAAAACCTGGCGCGCCGCGCTCGCCGCCTATGCCAGTCCTTCGACGCTCGTGCTGTTGTTGCTCGGTTTTGCCGCCGGCCTGCCGTACATGCTGGTGTTCTCGACGCTCTCCGTATGGCTTCGTGAAGCGGGCGTGGCCCGTGAAACCATCGGCTATGCCAGCCTCATCGGCCTGGCGTATGCGTTCAAATGGGTCTGGTCGCCCCTGCTCGACCAATGGCGCCTGCCCTTGCTGGGCAAACTCGGCCGCCGCCGTTCCTGGCTGGTGCTCTCCCAGGCACTGGTGATTCTCGGGCTGATCGGCATGGGCTTCTGTGATCCGCAAAAGCATTTGTCCTGGCTGATCGCCATTGCCGTCGTAGTCGCCTTCGCCTCGGCCACCCAAGATATCGCGGTCGACGCCTATCGCCTGGAAATCGCCGATGACAGCCGCCAGGCCGCGCTCGCCGCCAGCTATATGTCCGGCTACCGCGTTGCCGCCCTGCTCGCCACCGCCGGCGCGCTGTTCTTCGCCGAAGGTTTCGGCTCAACCGGCTTCAACTATAAGCACGCGGCATGGACCGGCACCTATGTACTGTTTGGCGCATTGATGGTGCCCGCGCTGCTGACCACGCTGTTCATGCGCGAACCACCGGTGCCGCTGCGCACGCAGTTGCAGGCCGGGCGCTATACGTTCATGCATCAATTGATGTCGGTGTTCGTGCTGATCATATTGCTGGTGTCGGTACCGGCGATGTTTACCCAGTTGTACAACACCGATTTTGCCGGCGTGCTGTTCGGCGACATGAGCCCGCTCGATCTGCTGCTCGAAGACCGCGCCTTTCTGCGCGCCATCCTCTATACGTTGCTGACGGGGATGTGCCTGTCGGCCATGGGCCGGCGCGGATTGGCACCGGTACTGACGCCGGTCAATGACTTCATCCTGCGCTATCGCTGGCAGGCGCTGTTGCTGCTGGGCCTGATCGCCACCTATCGGATGTCGGACACAGTCATGGGCGTGATGGCCAACGTGTTCTACATCGACCAGGGTTTCACCAAGGATCAGATCGCCAGTGTCAGCAAGATCTTCGGCCTGATCATGACCCTCGTCGGCGCCGGCATGGGCGGGCTGTTGATCGTGCGTTTCGGCATTCTGCCGATCCTGTTTATCGGTGGCGTGGCTTCGGCGGCGACCAACCTGCTGTTCGTCATGCTCGCGGACATGGGCCCGAACCTGCAAATGCTGGTGGTGACCATTTCCCTCGATAACTTCAGCTCGGGCCTGGCGACCTCGGCGTTCGTCGCCTACCTGTCGAGCCTGACCAACCTGAAATTCTCGGCGACGCAATATGCCCTGCTCAGCTCGATCATGCTGTTGCTGCCGCGCTTGATGGGCGGCTATTCCGGCGTGCTGGTCGAGAAGTTCGGCTATCACAGCTTCTTCCTCATCACCGCGCTGCTCGGCGTGCCGACGCTACTACTGATCGCGCTGCACTGGTTCCAGGAACGCCGCCGCGAAGGACAAACACCGACGCCCGAGCCTGCACCGACGCCGGTCACCGAAGAATCGTAGGACGCTTCGCCAATGGCGGGAAGAATCCCGCCGCTGGCGCCTTCCGCCGGCCACACTTCTGTACGTCAGCAAAACTCGCCGGTACACTGCTGCGTCATTTCCAGTCATAGCAACCGACAACGGCCAACCATGCGCACCAGTCAATTTTTGCTCGCCACACAGAAAGAAACGCCTTCCGACGCGGTCGTGATCAGCCACCAGCTGATGCTGCGCGCCGGCATGATCCGCAAGCTTGCCTCGGGCCTGTACACCTGGCTGCCGATGGGCCTGCGAGTCATGCGCAAGGTCGAAGCCATCGTTCGCGAAGAAATGAACGCTGCCGGTTCTCTAGAAGTGTTGATGCCGAGCACCCAACCGGCCGAGCTGTGGCAGGAATCGGGGCGCTGGGAAGAATACGGCCCTGAGCTGCTGCGCATCAAAGACCGCCACGGTCGTGATTTCTGCGCGGGCCCGACCCACGAAGAAGTGATCACCGATCTGATGCGCAACGAGTTGAGCAGCTACAAACAGCTGCCAATCAACCTGTACCAGATCCAGACCAAATTCCGCGATGAAATCCGCCCACGCTTCGGTTTGATGCGCGGCCGCGAATTCATCATGAAGGACGCCTACTCCTTCCACGCTGATCAGGCGTCGCTGCAGATCACTTATGACCGCATGCATGAAGCCTACTGCAACATCTTCACGCGTCTGGGTCTGAAATTCCGTCCGGTAGAAGCCGACAACGGCTCGATCGGCGGCGCCGGCTCCCACGAATTCCACGTGCTGGCCGAGTCCGGCGAAGACGATATCGTCTTCAGCAACGGTTCCGACTACGCGGCGAACATCGAAAAAGCCGAAGCGGTGCCTCGGGAAACCTCGCGGCCTGCGCCAACCGAAGAACTGCGCTTGGTCGATACGCCTGACACCAAGACCATCGCGGCGCTGGTGGAAAAATTCAATCTGCCGATTGAAAAGACCATCAAGACCCTGATCGTCCACGCCGAAGAAGAAGGCAAGCTGATCGCGCTGGTGATTCGTGGCGACCACGAACTGAACGAAATCAAGGCTGCCAACCAGCCTGGCGTGGCCAGCCCGCTGGTGATGGCCTCCGATGCCGAACTGCGTGACGCGATCGGCGCCGGCGCTGGTTCGCTCGGCCCGCTGAACCTGCCACTGCCGATCATCATCGACCGCTCGGTCGCGATGATGAGCGACTTCGGCATTGGCGCGAACATCGACGACAAGCACTACTTCGGCGTGAACTGGGAGCGCGATCTGCCGGTTCCGACCGTTGCCGACCTGCGCAACGTCGTCGCCGGCGACCCAAGCCCGGACGGCAAAGGCACGCTGGAAATCAAGCGCGGCATCGAAGTCGGCCACATCTTCCAGCTGGGCAACAAGTACAGCAAGGCGATGAAGTGCGAAGTGCTGGGCGAAAACGGCAAGCCGGTGACCCTGGAAATGGGTTGCTACGGCATCGGCGTATCGCGCGTGGTGGCTGCTGCCATCGAGCAGAACAACGACGCCAACGGCATCATCTGGAGCGACACCCTGGCGCCGTTCCAGATTGCTCTGGTACCGCTGCGCTATGAAACCGAGCAGGTGCGCGAAGCCACCGACAAGCTGTACGCCGAACTGACGGCGGCCGGCTTCGAAGTGCTGCTGGACGATCGCGACAAGAAAACCAGCCCGGGCATCAAGTTTGCGGACATGGAGCTGATCGGCATTCCCCACCGGATTGTGGTCAGCGACCGCGGCCTCGCCGAAGGCAACCTGGAATACAAGAGTCGTTCCGAAGCAGAGGCGCAAGCGCTGCCGGTGGCCGATGTTGTGTCCTTCCTTCAGGCCCGTATCCGCCGCTGAAACCAGATAGAGACGTCATGTTCAAGCGAAACACCTTAGGCCTCGGTGGCGCCGCCCTGTGCGGCGCCCTGCTGGTCAGCGGCTGCGCCAATCACATGTCGCAACGCAGCGAGCACGAAGAGCGGGTCGAGCGAAAGTTGCTCAACCACAGCCTGCAGATCGATGTAGGCGAGCCGAAAGTGCTCGAGCTGCCGCAACGACGCGTGAAGATCAACGAGCAGAAGACTTTCGAAGTCACCGAGTTCGAGGTCACCCGCCGTTACGACCGCTACACGCCTTATCAACCCTGGCGCGAAGTCTATGAGATTCCGCTGGGCGCGGTGGCCGTGGTCGGTGGTGTCGGTGCGAACGTGGTCAACGTGTTCGCACTCGGCAATCTGCCGGACAGCGTCACCCGGGATTGGCTGAGCTACGGTTTCGCCGGGCTCAACCCGTTCATGAACGTGCAGTCCAACGGTCGCGCGCAACAGAACCTCGCCGGCATCGATGAAGTCCAGCGCGACAAGCGCACGGAGTATTCGAGCCTGCCATGGAGCGAGCGGCCGGTGCAGGTCAAGGCCGGCAAGCAAACATTCGACATGACCACCGACCGCAACGGCGTGTTGCGCTTGAACCTGCTCGACAGTCCGTTTGCCGAACATGACCTCAACCATATCGGCCGCTTGCAGATCAGTGTCGAAGACGCCAAGGACGATGTGCATACCGACTCGACGCTGATGCTCAGCGGCCACCTGCGCGGCAAGTTGATTGAGGCGCACGGGCTGATTTACGACGACCTGGAAGATGACGAAGTGAGCCAGTGGGTCCACCGGGTCAAACGTCTGTCGGAACTGGGCCTGGAAGAAGAAGCCAGCGAACTGGAACAGAGCCTGATCGAACTGACCCGCAATGATCCTGAATTGCAGGCTGAGTTTCTCAAGGCGTTGACCAAGGATGCCGGGCGTTTAGTGGCTGATCCGGGACCGAATTAAAGCTTAGAAACTTCGCGAGCAGGCTCGCTCCCACAAGGGATTTGTGAACGACGCAGATCCAATGTGGGAGCGAGCCTGCTCGCGAAGACGCCCTGCCAGGCGCCGCGAATCTACCGCTCAAACAACTCCATCTGCTCAAACCCGCCGCGCAAATCCTCCAGCCTCACCCCCACGCCCAACAACCGCACCGGTTTGCCGCCGCGATTGAACGCCTGCGTCAGCAATAATTGATAACTGCCCAAATCGCGCCCTGCCCCGGCCTGTTCCAGTGTGGTCTGGGTGAAATCATGAAATTTGACTTTGACGAACGGCTTGCCCGGTCGATAACTGCTGTCGATCCGCGACATGCGGGTTTGCAAGGTATCGAGCAGCTCGGGCAATTTGTCGAGGCAGGCGCGCAAATCCGGAAGATCAACATCGTAGGTGTTTTCCACACTGATCGACTGACGCCGACTGTCGTTGTGCACCAGACGGTCATCGATCCCACGGGCCAGATTCCACAAGCGCTCGCCGAAACTGCCAAATTCGCGCACCAACGCCAGCCTCCCCCACTCGCGCAGGTGCTGACAGTCAACGATGCCAAGCTTGCCGAGCTTGTCGGCGGTGACCTTGCCGACGCCGTGCAGCTTGCTCACCGGCAGACCGCTGACGAAATCCTCGACCTGATCCGGGGTGATCACGAATAAACCGTTGGGTTTTTTCCAGTCGCTGGCGATCTTCGCCAGAAACTTGTTTGGCGCGACGCCTGCGGAAACGGTGATGTGCAGTTGATTGGAGACGCGGCGGCGAATGTCCTGGGCGATGCGCGTGGCGCTGCCACCAAAGTGCGCGCTGTCGGAGACGTCGAGGTAGGCCTCGTCCAGCGAAAGCGGCTCGATCAGGTCGGTGTAGTCGGCAAAGATCGTATGAATTTCCTTCGACGCTTCGCGATAAGCCTCCATGCGCGGCTTGACGATGGTCAGGTCCGGGCACAGCTTCAACGCATGCCCGGAGGCCATCGCCGAGCGAACACCATAGGCGCGAGCTTCATAATTGCAGGTGGCGATCACCCCGCGTCGATCCGCCGAACCACCCACCGCTAACGGCTTGCCGGCCAAACGAGGATCATCGCGCATCTCGATGGCGGCGTAGAAACAGTCACAGTCAATGTGGATGATTTTTCGCTGGGTCATGTCGGAAAAAGACAACGTGGCAAGCCGGAGCGGCAGTATCTCACTCACACCTGTATATAGCACCAGTGGTTGAATATTCTTTTCCGACCGTAGGAGATTTCCGCTGAATTTATTTTTTCAATCACAGATCAACACGCAATAGAGCTGAAAGCCTTGCGCCACCTGCCCTGTGCGCCGGCCAACCGCCGCTAACATACGCTAAGCACTTGAACCTCAACAGATTTATCCAGATCGGCGGTTGACACACGCGCGAACCTCTGTAGAATGCCGCCACACAGACGCGGGATGGAGCAGTCTGGTAGCTCGTCGGGCTCATAACCCGAAGGTCGTCGGTTCAAATCCGGCTCCCGCAACCAAACATCAGAAAAGGCTACTCGAAAGAGTGGCCTTTTTTGTGCGCGTCTGTTTTGCAAATGAGCGCCCCGCTCAATCGCAAGCAAAACGGCAATTCGTTGCATTTCCGAAACTTACACATTACCTGCGACCGTTTGCCGCGATTTCGCAGTTATTTGACCCATTCCAGGATTAGCGGTTGACACCTCGCCGTTCGCCTGTAGAATGCCGCCACACAGACGCGGGATGGAGCAGTCTGGTAGCTCGTCGGGCTCATAACCCGAAGGTCGTCGGTTCAAATCCGGCTCCCGCAACCAAACATCAAAAAAGGCTACTCGAAAGAGTGGCCTTTTTTGTATCTGTTGAAAAAGTCCTTTCGCAACAATGATCTGTCACTGTGCAGTGAACCGCTGGGGATCATCGGAAACGCTGAGTTGCGACTATGCTTGAGTCGCAGACAGGGCTTCTGCAATCCAGGAACTGCCCTCGCCGATGCCCGACGAGAGGCGTAGTATTTTGTGATTATTTTTTTCTACAGGGATTGGTAACTTGGCTGGATACCTCCATCCTGTCGCGCACAATCCAAGAGGTGATTGATGCGCGCCAACTCGTCTGACCCACAAGACACCGTTACAGCAGAACAACCGATCAAACCCGAGCGTTTGCGCTGGCTGGATCGGTTAAGCAAATACCGTCAGCCGATCGGTCTGGCCGTCACGTTGCTGCTGTTTGCCATTGCCCTGATTGCCTGCCGCCATCTGCTCGCCGAGCTTGATCTCGATGCGCTGCATGACTCGATTCTCGATGTACCGAAACCGGCCCTGCTCGGCGCCATTGGCGCGACGGTGGTCGGTTTCATCATCCTGCTCGGCTATGAATGGTCGGCCAGCCGCTACGCCGGTGTAAAACTGCCGCCGCGCATGCTCGCGCTCGGCGGCTTCACCGCTTTTGCGATCGGCAATGCGATCGGCCTGTCGCTGCTCTCCGGTGGCTCGGTTCGCTATCGTTTATATGCGCGATTGGGCGTCGGTGCGTCGGAAGTCGCGCACATGACCTTGTTCGCCAGCCTCTCGCTGGGCTGCGCCTTGCCGCCGCTGGCCGCGCTGGCGACCTTGAGTAACCTGCCGGCCGCCTCGCAGGCCTTGGGATTGTCCGAAGTCTTGCTCGGTTCTGTCGCCGCTGCCGTATTGATCGTCGGTGCTGTGCTGGCAATCGGCATCTATCGCCGTCGTCTGCCGGAACAGCCCTACCCCGACAATCTGCTGGTCCGCGCCGGTCGGCGCACATTGCGCCTGCCGGGTCGGCGCCTGACCTTGCTGCAACTGGTGATCACCGCTCTCGATGTCGCGGCTGCCGCCACCGTTCTGTATTTGTTGCTGCCGGAAGCGCCGCCGTTTGCGCCGTTCCTGCTGGTGTATCTGCTGGCGCTGGCCGCCGGTGTACTCAGCCATGTACCGGGCGGCGTTGGCGTGTTCGAAGCGATTCTGCTCGCGGCGTTTGCCGACAAGCTTGGCGCCGCGCCGCTGGCCGCTGCCCTGCTGCTGTATCGCCTGATCTACGTGGTGCTGCCGCTGCTGGTCGCTTGCGTATTGCTGCTGATCAACGAAGGCCAGCGCCTGTTTCAGACCCAGACCATGCGCGCCGCGTCCGGTCTGGCCGCGCCGATTCTGGCGGTGTTGGTGTTCCTGTCGGGCGTGGTGTTGCTGTTTTCCGGCGCGACCCCAGAGATCGACACGCGCCTGGAGCACATCGGTTTTCTGATCCCGCATCGCCTGGTCGACGCCTCGCACTTCGGCGCCAGCCTGATTGGCGTGCTGTGCCTGTTGCTCGCCCAAGGCCTGCGCCGGCGTCTGTCGGCGGCGTGGATGCTGACCGTCATTCTGCTGCTGGTCGGCGCCCTGCTCTCGCTACTCAAAGGCTTCGACTGGGAAGAAGCCACGCTGATGACGTTTACGGCCGCGCTGCTCGGCGTGTTCCGCCGCTCCTTCTATCGCCCGAGCCGTTTGACCGAACTGCCGTTTTCGCCGCTGTATCTGGTCGCCAGTCTCTGCGTGCTGGGCGCTTCGGCCTGGTTGCTGCTGTTTGCCTATCAGGACGTACCCTACAGCCACCAGCTGTGGTGGCAGTTCACCCTCGACGCTGACGCGCCGCGCGGTCTGCGCTCGCTGCTCGGTGCGGCGGTGTTGCTGGTAATAATCTCGCTGACCTGGCTGCTGCGCACCGCGCGCCCGGTGATTCATTTGCCGACGCCGGACGAACTGGATCGCGCGGCAAAAATCCTCATGGCCTCGTCACAACCCGACGGCGGCCTCGCGCTGACCGGTGACAAGGCGTTGCTGTTTCATCCCAACGATGAGGCGTTCCTGATGTACGCCCGTCGTGGCCGCAGTCTGGTGGCGCTGTACGACCCGATCGGGCCGAGCCAGCAACGTGCGGAAATGATCTGGCAGTTCCGCGACCTCTGCGACATTCATCACACCCGTCCCGTGTTCTATCAAGTACGCGCGGAGAATTTGCCGTATTACATGGACATCGGCCTGACTGCGATCAAGCTCGGCGAAGAAGCCCGGGTCGATCTGCTGCGCTTCGATCTGGAAGCCAAGGGCAAGGAGATGAAGGACCTGCGCTACACCTGGAACCGTGGAACCCGTGATGGTCTGTCGCTGGAAATCCATGAGCCGGGCCAGGCGCCGATGGACGAGCTGAAGGTGATTTCCGATGCCTGGCTGACCGGCAAGAACGTGCGCGAGAAAGGCTTCTCCCTCGGCCGCTTCAGCGACGATTACCTGAAGCATTTCCGCATTGCGGTGATTCGCTTCGAAGGCCGCCCGGTGGCGTTCGCCAATCTGCTCGAGACCTACAGCCACGATCTGGCCAGTCTCGACCTGATGCGCGCGCACCCGGAAGCGCCGAAGCTGACCATGGAATTCATGATGGTCGGCCTGATTCAACACTATAAGAGTCACGGATACGCGCGCTTCAGCCTGGGCATGGTGCCGTTGTCGGGGCTGCAACCCCGGCGCGGCGCTCCGCTGACCCAGCGCCTGGGCTCGATGGTCTTCCGCCGTGGTGAGCAGCTGTACAACTTCCAAGGTTTGCGCCGTTTCAAAGACAAGTTCCAGCCTGACTGGGAACCCCGTTATATGGCCGTGCCCGCCGGACTCGATCCGCTCGTGGCGCTGGCCGACACTGCTGCCCTGATCGCGGGCGGCTTGACTGGATTGGTGAAACGCTGATGATTCAACGCTCCCTGAAGTACATCCTGGCCGCCCTGCTGGTGCTGGCCGTGATTGCCGGCGGCGGTTACTGGTACCTCAAACGCCCGGCACCGGAACCGACCGTCGAACAACTGAAACCCGCCGATGGCACAGCCATGACCCGCGTGATCCCCGGCAGCAAGCCGAAGGCTCAGGTGCTGGTGGCCGTCACCGACGAACAGAAGCTCACTGAGAAACAACTGACCACCCTCAGCCGCAGCGCCTCGGCGCAGATCGTCCAGGTGATCCTGCCCAAGGACTGCCTGCTGCAAAGCCGCGCCCTGCAATCGGGCCTGCGCGAACTGAATGGCCCGGCCACCCTGGTCAGCGGCATCGGCCCTGGCGCCGTACTGGCGTGGCGCTGGCTGGCGGAACAGAAAGACGACAAGGCCCAGGCCGTCTCCGTCGATCTGGCCCTGGAAAAACCCGGCTGCACCCACCTGTTGCCGAAATCCGCCGCCCACGGCCACTGGCTGGTGGCGTGGAACGACAACCCGGACGATGCCAGCGCAGGCTTCGTGCGCGATCAGCCGAACGCCGAAACCAGCATCAGCGACTACGACATCAACCTGCCGCAAGTGCTGAACAACGAACTGCGCAAAATCCTCGTCGGCGGCGACAAGGCCAACGGCGGCCTGGCGATCCCGGTAGTTGAAGTGCCGGCCGGTCAGGCCAACGACACCGTAACCCTGTTCCTCTCCGGCGACGGCGGCTGGCGCGACCTCGACCGCGACGTGGCCGGGGAAATGGCCAAGATCGGCTACCCGGTGGTCGGCATCGATACCCTGCGCTACTACTGGCAGCACAAGAGCCCGGAGCAAAGCGCACTGGACCTCACCGAACTGATGCAGCACTACCGGCAGAAATGGGGCACCAAACGCTTCATCCTCACCGGCTATTCGTTCGGCGCTGACGTACTCCCGGCGATCTACAACCGCCTGCCAGAGAACGAACAGCAGCGCGTCGACGCGATCATCCTGCTCGCCTTCGCCCGCACCGGCAGCTTCGAAATCGAAGTCGAAGGCTGGCTCGGCAACGCCGGCAAAGAAGCCGCCACTGGCCCGGAGATGGCCAAGCTGCCAGCGGCCAAGGTTGTGTGCATCTATGGTGAAGAAGAGACGGATGAGAGTGGCTGCACGGACAAGACTGCTGTGGGTGAAGCGGTGAAACTGCCCGGCGGGCATCACTTTGATGAGAATTACCCGGCGCTGGCAAAGCGTCTGGTGGACTTGATCCAGAAGCGTCAGGCGGCGACTCAGGTGGCTGAAGAGTGATCTGAAAGGCTCCAACAAAGAGCCCCCGCAGCGACATAGCTGAGGGGGCTTTTTTAAGCGAGTCGTTCGGAACTAGAGGAAGTAGAGCAGATTTTCAAAAACAAACGTCGACAGCGCCATTATCTCGCCAGTACTTCTATCTCCGGGTAAACTCCAGATATTTTTAGGAAGGGATACCGACAATGAGCGAACCGTCACTAGTCATCAACCTCTCAATAAGTGAAACTGGAAGGTTCACCGAGGGTAATGACATCTTGCAACGCGACGCCATAAAGCGTCTCGATAGCCTGATCATCGAGCAGGTAAACGGTATCTCCGAAGAGAGCGAAGACAGCTACGCTAAGGTCAAAGAGACCTCCTTGAGCTACAGGCGCATACACAACGCAATGCTAATTGAAGGTGGGCGCGGCAGTGGCAAAACCACTTTTCTTCTGAATGCATTACACCGATTGAACACTGCGCAAAAGCTCGACAAATCAATAGAGCCAGACATCGCTAAGGTGGCGGAAAAGCTCTATGTCCTGCCGATGATTGACCCGACACTGATAGAAACCAAAGAAAATATCATTATCGTCATTCTGTCGATGATCGAGGCTGCCATTGCCGATGTAGCGGACGATTGCGGCAAAATGGAGAAGGTGCGTCAATCTCTCGCAGAAGGGCTCGGCCTGTTGGACGGGATCGGGCCCGACTCGGCCTACGGTAACGAATGGGAAGATGCTAATTGGGTCATGAGCCGCGGCCTGCATAAAGCCAAGAAAGGTCGCATGTTCGAGTTGAAGTTTGGCGTCTATCTCGAAACGGCGCTGGCCATGCTCAATAAAAAGGCTTTCGTCATTGCGTTTGACGACGTCGATACAAACTTTAGCCACGGCCACACAATCCTTGAGACCATCCGCAAGTATCTGACCTCTCCCCGCCTCGTGCTTTTGCTTTCCGGCGACCTGGATCTCTATGGTCGACTGCTGCGACGAAATATTTATGGCACGTTCGGTGAACAGGTACTCAAACACGATCCCGCCGTAATTGGAGATGACAAGCGCAACCTTGGCCATGCTGTGCTTGAACTGGAAGAGCAGTACCTTTTGAAGATCGTACCGCCACAAAACCGAATCGCGATGCTGCCGCTAGGAGGCATCATGCAGGGTTCAGGAGTTTGCGTTAAGCCAAGCCTGAATGAGAGCAGTGTACAAGATCTGCCTTTGTGGGCGACCGCACGGATTCGAAAGCTATTGCTCGAAAAGGACGGTCAATCGCAGAGGTTTTTCGACTTCGTCTCCATGGAACACCTGCGCTTAGTTATTGGCTATCTGCAAGCGCTTAACCAGGATGACCAAAAATCCAGTCGTCAGATGATCTTAAAGGTATTCGAAACCCGACTAAGAACGAGCCAGGTCCCGACTGATCTCATTGAGCGAGGCAACTTCGACTACTCTCTGAAAGCGGCATTCGAGTGGCTGTACAAGCAAGACGACGCACCCGATTTGCTGCAATTCGGGGTTCCGGTAGATCCGGTAAGGGCAGTCGTGTTGCATTGTCTGGCTTTGGCACTCGCCCAAGGTTTAAAGTCAAACAACGGAGGATCACTGAGGGCTCTGTTCGCACTGGCGTTGCCTGTCACCATGATGCGACGCCCGGAGAACGTGGATAAAGAGGTCCGAGCGGCCATTTTTCGATTCCTGTGGACCAAATCGTCTCCATCACTTCAAGAATTGGCGGCACGCATCGGAAATATCGACAGATCGCGCAGCCAAGAAGTCGCCAAGGTACCTGCCAGTTCATTTGGCTCGGTCGGGCTGACACAAAAACCTTCTTGGGGCGAGAGTTTGCAACGTGTCTACGGCCTAAAAAGTGAAAAGGGTGACAAGCTAACCGTAGGCGAGCTGAACGCTAAGCTCGAAAATCAAAAGCGCGATATATCAACAGTGAATTGGGTCAACAAGCTTTCAGATGCAGGTGCCGAACAATTGCAGGTACGACAAGGTGTCGGCTGGTTTTCGATCGATGACCTTCAAGATAATCGCACTGACAAATTTAGCGAGCTTCTGAATCTGATCGTCTATAAACGCTTCAGCGAGCGTGGTGAAGTATTTCGCTCACTCTCGGCTCTTTCACTGTTTGCCGTCATCGGTGAGCTCTTACTGTCCGACGATATTAGCGACCTGGCTTCATATTCCGTGTCCGCCATCGTTCCACCATTCAAGCGAGAGAAAACACAAAGCTATTTCACCGCCTCAAATGAAGCCGATGAAGAACAGAGCGAAGAAGACTCAAAGGATGATGACCACTCGGCCGACGAGCAGGACGAGCAAAACAAGCAGGACGATAGTCAGTTCAATAGTTTCGAGAAATATCTTAAGGAATGGCACGCCTTCGCACGCAATGACCGCCTTAATCTCGAGATTTCTCCATCATTGTTGGGGAGTATGGCATCGCGCATCCATGACGATCTGATGGATCTAGACAACAAAGTCAAATCGTCCTGGAAAAGTGGAGAGATCCTGCATCGCCAAATAACAAATATCCTACACGGGCTTCTTGTACTTACGTCAACGTCAACCGGGCGCAAAGAAAGCCCGAAGGACTCCGACCGCCCCTTCCATGACGCTCTTGTACGCATTGCAGAAAGCGATACAGAGACCCTGCACCCGCTGATTGTAGTCCTACTCTCTTGCCCACTAGTTTGGCTCTTCCTCCGCCATAAAGATGACAATAGGGAAACTAAGTTCAGTCAGTTAAAAATCGCTGCATTTGAAACACTGGAAAACTGGCTAGAAAATCAAGAGTCAGACAACGTTGAGATCAATCCCGACTTTTCCGTTTGGCTTACGCCACCGAAAATTGACATTAAAATCGGTAAAATACTTACATCCAAAAATCAGCGCTGGGTGAAGGTAGACGGCTTCTACGATGTCCTCAACGTTGTGCCACGTAATGTCACGAAATAAATCGAAGAAGTCCTCGCCCCTCAACACCGAGCTGTTCGAAGCTTGTGAGTTGGTGGACTACGCCAAATGCGTGCTGGGCAACTTGGACCTGCTGCGCGCTTTCGAGCGTTTAGCGCAATCCGCGCCCGCCAATGCCGATACGTTCAGCCATTTCACGAAGGAACAACAATCAACCCTGAACGACGCCCATAGCACGGGACGCTTTTTGGAAATGCGCCGACTGCATCCTGCGTTGACTGATGAGGGGGTCGAGAACCGAATCGCGCGGATCGTGAAGCAGATCAATGGCCGCACCGCAGTGCCCGATCAGTATCCAGGCAGTCTGCGCTTAGGTCGCGAGCAGAAACCGCAGAAAGGCCCGGGCGATGATCTGAATGGCAACCTGCCAGAACTGCTGTGGTGTCTCGGCGACATGTTCCTGTGCGAGGGCAACGACGGCTCGATCCGGGTGCGGACACGACTGCTCGAACCCTGGCAGGATCTGGTGCTAGTGGTTCCGCCGCTGCTAATTACGTCTGCCTGGATGGCGCAGCGTCTAGACTTGTCCGACGCCACGCCATCATCTGATGAGCTACGGCGCGCGGTCGACCGAATCGATGCATGGCTTTGCGATTCCACCCTGCCGGTTGACGATGATCCGTTTCTCGATCACCTGTGCCGAACCGAGGGACTGGACGAAACTCATCTGCACCTCAACGGCACCACCGAGGCCGAAAAGGTCTGGTTCGACGCGCTGGAACGACCGGAACAGGTGGTCGGCGGCCTTACAGCGAAAACCATCAAACAGGATATCGGCATCAGGGTATCTATCGGCAACGGTGTGAAACGCTTGCTGCAACAGGAAGACCCGGAACTTTCACCGGAACGACTGATGCTGCGGGTCACGAGCGCCGCTGCGCTAAAGGCAGGCTTGTTGAACCACGCAGCCGGGAAAGTTGCCCCGACGTTTGGCGAGCCTCCGGTGGCGGCCTATCGACGTGCACAGGAAGACTGTTTGCGCCGCCTTTCGTCACAGACACCCAGAGTGGTCAAGGAAGCCTGGCAACTGGTGGCACTGTTCAAGGGCTTCGATGAGAACCGTATGGACCACACCAGCGGTCTGCTACTCTGGCACTACGCACTGCTGCGCGCGCAGTTCTGTCGGCTGCTGATCCAGCAATCGGATCAGAAAGGCTTCGATCAGTTTCAAAGCATCACCCTTAACGAGTTGCGCGAAGCCACAGAAAAGGACTACGCCGAGCGTTTCCGCCAGATCGAGCGCGGACAGCAAAAAGGTGTGGATTTCCTAGAAGGCCGGTTTACCCCGAAAATGACCCCCGATGACAGCGCAAAATTGCTAGGGCTGATTTTGCGCGGCTATCTGGAATTCCTCGGAGAAGGTCCGACGCGACCGGCCGGAGTGATGCGCGAAGCTCGCGAGTATCGCTCTCTGTCGGACCTGCTGAGCCGGGTCCGGCAGTTGGAAAAAGGCGATGACCAATGGCCTAGCATTTCACGAGAGCAGCCCGGTCGCAGCCATATTCCCCTTTCGTCCCGACGCTTGCGTCTGGGGCTGGTGCCACACTTCGTAAAACAGAGCGATAAGAAGGAGCGTGAAAGCTTCTTTACCGGGGAGAAATTACGCGCGATTTGTCGGGATGCAAAAGTGCGTCGCGAATCCGATCAACGTGCGCGAGCACTAGTGGCGCTAATTCAGCGCACACCCGGGCTGGAAACGCTAATTCGCGGCATCGATGCAGCAAGCAATGAACGCCATGCCGGCCCCGAAGTATTCGCCCCGGTATTCCGACGTATGCGCCAAGCCGGGATTCGACGCTTTACCTATCATGCAGGTGAAGACTTCGGACACATTGTCTCCGGAATACGGGCTATCCACGAGGCAGTGGTCTTTCTCGACTTCGATGCGGGTTGCCGGATTGGACATGGCACGGCTTCGGGACTCGATCCGAAATCGTGGTGGCAAGCAGTTGGCGGCTACGTGGTCATGCCGGCCGAAGAGCGCCTGGACGACTTAGTATTCGCCAGAGAAATGCTGCTATCGACCCGCACCCACAGTGACAATCTGCCGTTGATTGAAGCGGAGATCCAGCGCCTGTCGATGAAGATCTGGAACGAGCCACGTATAACTCCGGATCTTCTCGCCGACTCGTGGAAACTGCGCTCCCTCGATCCCCTTGCACAGAACGTGAGCGTGGACGATGTGGATCCTAATCGCCGCTTCGAAGCCCGATGCTTTGCCAACGCCCGTCAGGGCAACGCTATAGCGCTCACTCACTTCCTGCGCCGACACGGCATCAACGCGAGCACCGAAGAGCTGAAGGCCGCCCGCGAGGACGTGGTCGTTTCACGGGAGAACGATGTGTTGCGCCCCAAGGTCATCAGGGCCCTTCAAAACGCGGTGCTGGGCTTACTACGTGAGCGCTCGATTGCGATTGAAACTCTTCCAAGCAGCAACCTGCGGATCAGCATCCACAAGAACTACAACGATCACCATGCGCGCAGCTGGCTGGGCTTGGGTAAACATCCGGTAGATGGTCCCGTCAGTGTAGTTATCGGCTCGGATGACCCAGGAATTTTTGCAACCGGTTTACGCCTTGAGTACGCCCACCTTTCGCGGATGCTGCACGCACATGTTATGTCGCCGTCAAGCGCCAAAGAATTACTTCGCAGGATGTGCTTGGATGCAAAACAGTATCGCTTCTGAGATAAGGCGCTGCACCAGCTGAGTCTGAGAAACAGTTCTGCAGCCGAACTGTCCTCGGTCGTAGGACAAAGGACAGTTCCTAACTGGCGACTGAAAGAAATTCAAGACGCACTTCATTAGTTAGTTTTGTAGATGATGTGTAATTTTGTTTACTTCTCGTCTCTCAATATCGGATGACGCCGACAGACCTTGTAGGCAAACTCCGAATCGTGTGTTATGGCGCCTTGCCGCCCTGTTGCGCTGTTTTTTGACAGGATACTCTCCGCACGTCGCTGACCCATTCAGCGATCGGGTGTGGTAACCCGGAGAAACCGGCGCAACAGCACGTCCATCACGTTATGGCAGCTGTGCGTGGGACGCCTTCGGGCGTGCCGGTTTCCTTGGTTCCCGGTTTACCACCCTGCGTACAGCTGCCTCCTTTCGCGTGGTAACGAAAGTCGCGGCACTTCGAACCAAGGAGTTACACGATGACTGAAAATGATCCGCACGGACCAGCACACCTTAAAACCATCGGCTTCACCCCCTTCCTCTACAACGCGAATGAAGCCCTTTTCAACGTTCGCTCCGGCATACCGATCATCGATGCCTTGTCCCAATCCTCCGACCTGCTGTACCTCGCCAAATCCTTTGCAGAAGACGCTGCCTACGCCAAAGACACCGACCGTCACGCTTGGGCGGCGCACTATCTGACGGTGATGGGCAAGGCTCTGATTGACGATGTGATACAAGCGCTGCTGCCACGACCTGCTCGCACAAAGACCGAATCCGAAGAAGAATTGCCTGAAAGCCACTAACACCACAGAACCCTTGTGGGAGCGAGCTTGCTCGCGAATGCGGTGGGTCAGCCGAAGAATGCTTCTCCTGTCACTCAACCTTCGCGAGCAAGCTCGCTCCCACAGGGGGATTTGCGTGGGTTTGAAGTTTATGTGCAGGCACAAAAAAGCCCCCGCCAGCCACAAGGCCGATGGGGGCTTTTTCAGTTGAGCCGAGGCTTACATCTCCACCTGCGTCCCCAACTCAATCACCCGGTTCAGCGGCAGATTGAAGAACCGCAAGTTCCCATTGGCATTCTTCAACATGAACGCGAACAGCGCTTCGCGCCAACGCGCCATGCCCTCAAGTTTCGAGGCAATCACCGTTTCGCGGCTGAGGAAGTAGGTGGTGCGCATCGGGCTGAAGTCCAGATCATCCAGATGACACAGCTTCAGCGCCTGCGGCACGTCCGGCTCGTCGGTGAAGCCGAAGTGCAGGATCACCCGGAAGAAGCCCTCCCCGTGCGCTTCGACCTCGAAACGCCGCGATGGCGGTACGCGCGGGATGTCTTCGTAAACCACTGTCAGCAGCACCACTTGCTCATGCAGCACCTGATTGTGCAAAAGGTTGTGCAACAGCGCATGCGGCACGGCGTCGGAACGAGCGGTGAGGAACACGGCGGTGCCCTGCACGCGATGCGGTGGTTGCACGCGGATGCTGCTGATGAAGATAGGCAGCGGCAGCGCGCCTTCGTCGAGGCGTTCGACCAGCAGCTGTTTGCCGCGCTTCCAGGTGGTCATCAGCACGAACAGCGCGATACCGGCGATCACCGGGAACGCGCCGCCCTGAACGATCTTCGGCACGTTGGCAGCGAAGTACAGGCCATCCACCAGCAGGAAGCCAAGCAACACCGGCACCGCGAGGATCGGTGGCCACTTCCACAGCAGCAGCATCACGGCGGACACCAGAATGGTAGTCATCAGCATGGTGCCGGTCACCGCCACGCCGTAAGCCGAGGCCAGTGCACCGGAGGATTCGAAGCCCAGCACCAACAGGACCACGCCGACCATCAGCGCCCAGTTCACCGCGCCGATGTAGATCTGGCCTTGTTCGTCGCTGGAGGTGTGCTGGATGTACATGCGCGGTATGTAACCGAGCTGGATCGCCTGACGGGTCAGGGAGAACGCGCCGGAAATCACCGCTTGCGAGGCGATCACCGTGGCCAGGGTCGACAGGCCGACCAGCGGAATCAGCGCCCAGCTCGGTGCCAGCAGGTAGAACGGGTTGCGCGCGGCGTCAGGGTTTTCCAGCAGCAATGCGCCCTGGCCGAAGTAGTTGAGCACCAGCGCCGGCAGCACCAGCAGAAACCAGGCGCGGGCAATCGGCTTGCGGCCGAAGTGGCCCATGTCGGCGTACAGCGCTTCCGCGCCGGTCAGCGCCAGCACCACGGCGCCGAGAATTGCGACGCCCATGCCCGGGTGCACGACGAAAAAATTCACCGCCCACATCGGGTTCAGCGAGTGCAGCACTTCCGGGGTGTGGCTGATGCCGTACACACCAAGGGCGCCGAGGACGAGGAACCAGGTGACCATGATCGGCCCGAACAGAATGCCGATCCGCGCGGTACCGTGGCGCTGGATCAGAAACAGCGCGACCAGCACGACCAGCGACAGCGGCACCACCCAGTGATCGATGCCTTCAAACGCCAGGCCGAGGCCTTCGATCGCCGACAGCACCGAAATGGCCGGGGTGATCATGCTGTCGCCGTAGAACAGCGCCGCGCCGATCAGCCCGCACACCACCAACAACGTGCGCAGGCGCTTGCGCCCCGCCGCTGCCCGCCGTGCCAGTGCCGTCAGGGCCATGATGCCGCCCTCGCCCTGGTTGTCGGCGCGCAGGACGAACATCATGTATTTGATCGAAACCACCCAGATCAGCGACCAGAAGATCAACGACAGAATGCCGAGCACACCATCGTGATTGACCGGCACACCATAACCGCCGGAAAACACTTCCTTGAGGGTGTACAACGGGCTCGTGCCGATGTCGCCATAAACCACCCCGACTGCCGCGACCAGCATGCTCAGCGGTCTGCTTGCCGAACCCTCGGCGCCCGCCGCATGACTACTTGCCTGACCCATCCAACACTCCTGATCTCGATACCGGCTTCTTTGAAGGAAGCACTATGCTTTGAGTTGCAGCATGCGCTGTTTTACCTGTTGTTACAGACCAATGATTGACTGCACGAAATCGGTAAAGCTCAACGGCGCGAAGCATAGCGCAGCACTCGTCGTATTTCCCCGTATAAAGCTGGTCAAGTGCGTTGCCCGCCGCTAGAATTGCGCACTTTTTGATCAGAGGCGCATCTCAAGCGCCCATCCGTCAGCTGCCGCGCGTGGCCAGCGACGTCACAAAACACCGAGGTTAGACATGTCCACCACTCCTGCGCCGGCCAATCCAAAGGTTGGCTTCGTATCTCTGGGTTGCCCGAAAGCACTGGTCGACTCCGAGCGCATCCTGACCCAGCTGCGTATGGAAGGCTATGACGTGGTGTCCACCTATCAGGACGCCGACGTCGTGGTGGTCAACACCTGCGGCTTCATCGATTCGGCCAAGGCTGAGTCGCTGGAAGTGATCGGCGAAGCGATCAAGGAAAACGGCAAGGTCATCGTCACCGGTTGCATGGGCGTGGAAGAAGGCAACATACGCGACGTGCACCCAAGCGTGCTCGCCGTGACCGGCCCGCAGCAGTACGAGCAAGTGGTCAACGCCGTGCACGAAGTGGTGCCGCCGCGTCAGGATCACAACCCGCTGATCGACCTGGTGCCGCCGCAAGGCATCAAGCTGACCCCGCGCCACTACGCGTATTTGAAGATTTCCGAAGGCTGCAACCACAGCTGCTCGTTCTGCATCATCCCGTCGATGCGCGGCAAACTGGTCAGCCGTCCGGTTGGCGATGTGCTCGACGAAGCCCAGCGCCTGGTCAAATCCGGCGTTAAAGAGCTGTTGGTGATCTCGCAAGACACCAGCGCTTACGGCGTTGATGTGAAATACCGCACCGGTTTCTGGAACGGCGCGCCAGTGAAAACCCGCATGACCGAGCTGTGCGAAGCGCTGAGCACGCTGGGCGTCTGGGTCCGCTTGCACTACGTTTATCCGTACCCGCACGTCGACGAGCTGATTCCGCTGATGGCCGCGGGCAAAATCCTGCCGTACCTGGATATCCCGTTCCAGCACGCCAGCCCGAAAGTGCTGAAGTCGATGAAACGCCCGGCGTTCGAAGACAAGACCCTGGCGCGGATCAAGAACTGGCGCGAAATCTGCCCGGACCTGATCATCCGTTCGACCTTCATCGTCGGCTTCCCGGGCGAAACCGAAGAAGACTTCCAGTACCTGCTCAACTGGCTGACCGAAGCCCAGCTCGACCGCGTCGGCTGCTTCCAGTACTCGCCGGTTGACGGCGCGCCAGCGAATGATCTGGATCTGGAAGTGGTGCCGGACGACGTCAAGCAGGATCGTTGGGAGCGCTTCATGGCGCACCAGCAGGCGATCAGCTCGGCACGTCTGCAAATGCGCATTGGTCGTGAGATCGAAGTGCTGGTGGACGAGGTTGATGAACAAGGCGCGGTGGGCCGTTGCTTCTTCGACGCGCCTGAGATCGATGGCAACGTATTTATCGATAACGGCAGCAACCTGAAGCCGGGCGACAAGGTCTGGTGCAAGGTGACCGATGCCGACGAATACGACCTGTGGGCTGAGCAGATCTAAGCACCGCGAAATTCCTGTGGGAGCGAGCCTGCTCGCGAATGCGCTGGGTCAGTCGCTGTAAATATTGCCTGACACAATGCCTTCGCGAGCAGGCTCGCTCCCACAGGGGAATAGCGCTGTATCCAGAAGCCCCGCTCTTTTTCCAGGAGACGGGGCTTTTTTGCGGCTATCGTTTAGCGGGGGACGGACTCCCTTGAACCGCACAAGAGGCACGCGCACATGCGTCAGCATTCGGTCATCCACACACCGAAAATCAGCGATTACGAAGAACTGACCCGGGTCTGGGAGGCCTCGGTCCGTGCGACTCATCAGTTCCTGCCGGACAGCTACATCGAGCTGCTGCGCAATCTGGTGCTCACTCGCTATCTCGATGCGGTCATGCTGATCTGCACCAAGGACCGCCAGCAGCGCATCACCGGCTTCGCCGGTGTGGCGGCGGGCAAGATTGAAATGCTGTTCATCGATCCTGACCATCGTGGCCAGGGACTGGGCAAGCAGTTGCTCCGCTATGCGATCGAACGACTGAACGCCGACGAACTCGACGTCAACGAACAAAATCCGCAAGCCTTGGGTTTTTACGAGAAGCAAGGCTTCGAGGTGATCGGCCGCTCCGAGGTCGATGGCATGGGCCAGCCGTATCCGCTGCTGCATATGCGCTTGCGGCAAAACCAGCAGCGCGCGAACCATGCCTGACACCACATAGAACCCTGTGGGAGCTGGCTTGCCAGCGATGCAGACGCCGCGGTGACCGACAAATGCCAAGGCGATGCCATCGCTGGCAAGCCAGCTCCCACAGGCAAAGCGACCATCCAGCAAATGGAACCGGGCTTAACCGCTTCCACACAGGTACAATGCCCACCCCTTTTTTGTTACGGCCCTGTCATGACTGACCCGATTCGCCTCTCCAAACGCCTCATCGAACTGGTCGGTTGCTCCCGCCGGGAGGCCGAGCTGTTCATCGAGGGCGGCTGGGTCACCGTGGACGGCGAAGTCATCGATGAGCCGCAATTCAAGGTCGGCGAGCAAAAGGTCGAGCTCGACAAGGACGCCAAGGCCACCGCGCCGGAGCCGGTGACCATCCTGCTCAACGCGCCCGCCGGCATGGATGTCGACAGCGCCATGCAATCGCTCAGCGCCGAAACCCTCAGCGAAGAGCATCGCTACGGCAAGCGCCCGTTGCGCGGGCATTTCCTGCGCCTGACTGCCAGCGCCGACCTGCAGCCCAAGGCCAGCGGCCTGCTGGTATTCACCCAGGACTGGAAAATCCTGCGCAAGCTCACCGCCGACGCTGCGAAGATCGAGCAGGAGTACATCGTCGAAGTCGAAGGTGAGATGGCTGCCCACGGCCTCAACCGTTTGCAGCATGGCCTGACCCACAAGGGCAAGGAGCTGCCGCCGGTCAAGGCCAGTTGGCAGAACGAAAACCGACTGCGCTTCGCCATGAAAAACCCGCAGCCGGGAATTATTGCGCAGTTCTGCGAAGCGGTTGGCCTGAAGGTCATCGGCATCCGCCGCATCCGCATCGGCGGCGTCTCGATCGGCAAGGTCCCGCTCGGCCAATGGCGCTACCTGTCCGGCAAAGAGAAGTTTTAAGACTTCCCCTGCCGCCCCACATTCCGGCAGCGCCCGCGAGCGCTGCCCACACGTATCAGGAATACCGACATGGTTCATAACGACGTACTGCGCAGCGTGCGCTACATGCTCGACATCAGCGACAAGAAAGTTGTCGAGATCATCAAACTGGGCGGCATGGACGTCACGCTCGCCGATGTCATCACCTGGCTCGACAAGAAAGAAGAAGACGAAGAAGGCTTCGTACGCTGCCCGGACGAAGTCATCGCGCACTTCCTCGACGGGCTGGTGATCTTCAAGCGTGGCAAGGACGAAAGCCGTCCGCCACAGCCGATCGAAGTGCCGGTGACCAACAACATTATCCTGAAAAAACTGCGCGTGGCCTTCGAACTGAAAGAAGACGACATGCACGCGATCCTCAAGGCTGCCGAGTTTCCGGTATCCAAGCCTGAACTGAGCGCGCTGTTCCGCAAGGTCGGCCACACCAACTATCGCCCGTGTGGTGACCAGTTGCTGCGTAACTTCCTCAAAGGGCTCACGCTGCGCGTGAGAGCCTGAAAACAGCTGCAAGCTGCAAGCTGCAAGTTAGCCCCTGCTTTAACTTGCCGCTTGTGGCTTGCAACTCGAAGCTGGCCGCATGGCCCCTCATTCCCTCCGAAAATAGTGGCTCCGCTTTTCGCGGCTGACGACTAGGGTGTACTGATCCCTAATCTTCAGGATTCGCCATGCATCCCTACTTTTCCCTGCAAGGCCGCACCGCTCTGGTGACTGGCGGTACTCGTGGTATCGGCAAAATGATCGCCAAGGCATTCGTCGAGGCCGGCGCCCATGTCTACGTGTGCTCGCGCGACGTCGAAGCCTGCCATCAAACCGCCGAAGAACTTGGCGCCATGGGCACTTGCCACGGCGTGGCGGCAAATCTGGCGACCGAAGAAGGCGTGCGGGAATTGGCCGCGCGTCTGGGTGAGCAGATCACTCATCTGGACATTCTGGTGAACAATGCCGGCACCACGTGGGGCGCGCCGCTGGAGAGTTATCCGGTCAAGGGCTGGCAGAAGGTAATGCAGCTCAACGTGACCTCGGTGTTCAGTTGCATCCAGCAGTTTCTGCCGTTGCTGCGCAAGGCTGGCTCGGCGGCGAATCCGGCGCGGATCATCAATATCGGTTCGGTGGCGGGGATTTCTTCGTTTGGCGAGCAGGCGTATGCCTATGGGCCGAGCAAGGCCGCACTGCATCAGTTGTCGCGAATTCTGGCGCGGGAACTGGTAAGCCAGCACATCAACGTCAACGTGATTGCGCCGGGACGATTTCCGAGCAAGATGACCCAGCATATTGGTAATGATGAACAGGCGTTGGCTGAGGATACTGCGCTGATTCCGATGAAGCGCTGGGGGCGTGAGGAAGAGATGGCGGCGCTGGCGATCAGCCTGGCGAGTACGGCGGGGGCTTATATGACCGGGAATATCATTCCTCTGGATGGTGGGTTCAGTTTGTAGATCGGCGGTGCGGCCTTCGCGAGCAGGCTCGCTCCCACAGGATTTGTGCACGACATAGATCCACTGTGGGAGCGAGCCTGCGCGCGAAGAGGCCAGCCCTGTCACCACCAGACTTGAAGCGAGCCGGGTTATCATGCCCGCCCTACCCCGCTTCGATTGCAAACCATGACTTACAGCGTGTCCCCGATCGGCTTCGTGCGCTCCTGTTTCAAGGAGAAGTTCGCCATTCCCCGCCAGCCACAACTGGCCCCGGCCGCCCGTGGCGTGCTGGAGCTGGTGGCGCCGTTCGATCAGGGTGACGCGGTGCAGGGGCTGGAGCAGGTCAGTCACGTGTGGCTGTTGTTCCTGTTCCATCAGGCCCTGGAAGACAAGCCACGCCTGAAGGTGCGCCCGCCGCGACTGGGCGGCAACAAGTCGATGGGCGTGTTCGCCACCCGCGCCACACACCGACCGAACGGCATCGGGCAATCAGTGGTGAAGCTGGACAAGGTCGAGGCCAATCGCCTGTTTATTTCCGGGATCGATCTGCTCGACGGCACGCCGGTGCTGGATATCAAACCGTACGTGCCGTATGCCGACATCATCCCGGCGGCGACCAACGACATCGCCAGCGCCGCGCCGCAGCTGATCGACGTGCAATGGGCGGATTCGGCGCTGAAACAGGCGCACACACACGCTCAGCGCCTCGGCGAGCCATTGGTTGAACTGATTGAACAGTGCCTGGCCCAGGATCCGCGTCCGGCGTATCAGACACCGACGCCGGAGCGTGAATATGGCGCACAGTTCTGGGATCTGGACGTGCGCTGGCATTACCCGACGCCCGAACAGATCCGCGTGCTGGAAGTCATCCCGGCCTCAGCGTAGACCCCGGAAACGAAAAAGCCCGCGCTGCCTCTCAGGCAACGCGGGCTTGTTGCTTTTCTGTAGGAGTGAGCCTGCTCGCGATTGCGGTGGATCAGTCAAGATGGATTTCGACTGACACGGTCCTATCGCGAGCAGGCTCACTCCTACAAAGGGGTGTTATTTTTCGACGAACGCACGCTCGATCAGATAATCACCCGGCTCGCGCATACGCGCCGAGATCTTCAGGCCGAAGCTGTCGAGCACTTCGCTGGTCTCGTCGAGCATGCTTGGGCTGCCGCAGATCATCGCACGGTCGTCCTGCGGGTTGATCGGTGGCAGGCCGATGTCGCTGAATAGCTTGCCGCTGCGCATCAGGTCGGTCAGGCGGCCCTGATTCTCGAACGGCTCGCGGGTCACGGTCGGGTAGTAGATCAGCTTGTCACGCAGCGCTTCGCCGAAGAACTCGTTCTGCGGCAGGTGCTCGGTGATGAATTCGCGGTAGGCGACTTCGTTGACGTAACGCACACCGTGGACCAGGATCACTTTTTCAAAGCGCTCGTAGGTTTCCGGGTCCTGAATGACGCTCATGAACGGCGCCAGACCGGTGCCGGTGCTCAGCAGGTACAAATGCTTGCCCGGGTTCAGGTCATCAAGAACCAGCGTGCCGGTAGGCTTCTTCGAGATGATGATCTCATCGCCTTCCTTCAAGTGCTGCAGCTGGGAGGTCAGCGGACCGTCCTGCACTTTGATGCTGAAGAACTCGAGATGCTCTTCCCAGTTCGGGCTGGCGATCGAGTAAGCGCGCATAAGCGGGCGGCCGTTGGGCTGTTGCAGGCCGATCATCACGAACTGACCGTTCTCGAAGCGCAGGCCCGGATCGCGGGTGCACTTGAAGCTGAACAGAGTGTCGTTCCAGTGATGAACACTGAGGACACGCTCGTGGTTCATGTTGCTCATGTACGTTTGACTCCTGGAGATTGGTCTGCGCGGCTCAATGAGGCTTAACGTGCGCAATTGCATCGCATTCTAATAGCGACGACAATATCTGTTAACTGGATTATTAAGATAAGGGTTATCGGTTATATCGATATGCGATTTACTCTCCGTCAACTGCAAGTCTTCGTCGCCGTCGCCCAGCAGGAAAGCGTATCCCGCGCTGCGGGTCTGCTCAACCTCTCGCAATCGGCGGCCAGCACTTCGATCACCGAGCTCGAGCGCCAGTCCAGTTGCCAGCTGTTCGACCGCGCCGGCAAACGCCTGAGCCTCAACGCCCTCGGCAAACAACTGTTGCCGCAAGCGGTGGCCCTGCTCGATCAGGCCAAGGAAATCGAAGACCTGCTCAATGGCAAATCCGGTTTCGGCTCTTTATCAGTGGGGGCGACGCTGACCATTGGCAACTATCTGGCCACCCTGCTGATCGGCAGCTTCATGCAGCGGCACCCGGAAAGTCAGGTCAAGCTGCACGTGCAGAACACTGCCAATATCGTGCAGCAAGTCGCGCATTACGAAATTGATCTGGGTCTGATTGAAGGCGATTGCAGCCACCCCGACATCGAAGTGCAGAGCTGGGTCGAGGATGAGCTGGTGGTGTTCTGTGCGCCGCAACATCCGCTGGCCAAACGCGGCAGCGCGACGATGGAAGAACTGACCCACGAGGCATGGATTCTGCGGGAACAGGGCTCTGGCACGCGGCTGACCTTCGATCAGGCCATGCGTCACCATCGCAGCGCGCTGAACATTCGTCTTGAGCTGGAACACACCGAAGCGATCAAGCGCGCAGTGGAATCAGGGCTGGGAATTGGCTGCATTTCGCGGCTGGCGCTGCGCGATGCCTTCCGGCGCGGCAGTCTGGTGCCGGTGGAGACGCCGGACCTGGATCTGGCCCGGCAGTTCTATTTCATCTGGCACAAACAGAAATACCAGACCTCGGCCATGCGCGAGTTTCTCGAGCTGTGCCGCGCCTTCACCGCCGGGGTGCAGCGCAGCGACGAGATCGTCTTGCCGACCATTGCTTAAAGCAGAATCACCGCCCACACCAGGCCAATCATGCTCAACGCCACGAACTGCGCAGCGCTGCCCATGTCCTTGGCGTTCTTCGACAGCGGGTGCAGTTCCAGCGAGATGCGGTCGATGGCCGCTTCCACCGCTGAATTGAGCAGCTCGACAATCAGAGCGAGCAAGCAAACAGCAATCAACACCGCCTGCTCGACACGGCTGACATTGAGGAAGAATGTCAGCGGAATCAGCACCACGTTGAGCAGCACCAATTGACGGAACGCCGCTTCGCCGGTGAAGGCGGCGCGCAGGCCGTCGAGCGAATAGCCGGAAGCGTTGAGAATGCGTTTCAGGCCGGTCTGGCCCTTGAAAGGTGACATAAGAAAGAAACCAGCCAAAAAGGAGTGGGGAAGCTAGATCAACGAAAGTCAAAAAAGCGTGAAACCGCCAGCCATCACTGGCTCGGAATTGACTCAAGTTGTTGCAGCAGTAAAGCCGCTTGTGTCCGAGTGCGCACATTCAATTTGCGAAAGATCGCCGTGACGTGGGCCTTGATGGTCGCTTCCGACACGCTCAGCTCATAAGCGATCTGTTTGTTCAGCAGACCTTCGCAGACCATGGTCAGCACGCGGAACTGTTGCGGCGTCAGGCTGGCGAGGCCATCACTGGCGGCTTTCGCCTCATCGGACACGCTCACCGCTTCGAAGGCTTGCGGCGGCCAGAACACGTCGCCATCAAGCACCTTGCGCACCGCTTCCTGAATCACGCTCAGATCGCTGGATTTTGGAATGAAGCCACTGGCGCCGAACTCGCGGGATTTGACCATCACCGAGGCTTCTTCCTGGGCCGAGACCATCACCACCGGAATCTGCGGGTACTGCCCGCGCAGCAGCACCAAGCCGGAAAAACCGTAGGCGCCGGGCATGTTCAGGTCCAGCAGGACCAGATCCCAGTCAGCCTTTTCGGCCAGGCGCGCTTCCAGTTCGGCAATGCTCGCCACCTCCACCAACCGCACGTCCGAGCCAAGGCCCAGCGTCACTGCCTGGTGCAGGGCGCTGCGAAACAGGGGGTGATCATCGGCAATCAGGATGTCGTATGTGGCCATTTTTCAAATGATCCTGTTTTTGATGGCCCGCCAGTGCATTCCGGTCAGACCAAAGCAACTCAAGATGCCACATTCCGGCGACATCCACAGGGGCACGTTCAACGCCAATCAGCAACAAACACGGCGTTTCAAACCTTGGCCGCACCCTAATCGGCGCCAAGCATGCCCAGCGCAGCCGGGGTGGTCAAGCAACATGGCCAGCGCTAGCGACAGTATGGGCAACTATCGGGCCAACTCCGGCTGCGGCTTTCGTATATAAGGCAACAGCTCCGCGTGAGCGGGGGTCGATTCGTTCAGGTCCAGTTGCTGTTTCGCACCAAGGTAATGCTGGCTGAACACATCGAAATAAGCGTCCAGCGCCGAAGCAGCATCGCTGTCACCGGCCAGTTCCAGGCACAACGCTGCGACTTCGGCGGTGCACAGGTGCTCGTTGCGGGTCGAACGGCGCAAACGGTAACGCGAGAGTTTGTCCGGCAGCAGGCTGAGGATCGGTAAGCGGTCGAAATACGGACTCTTGCGGAAAATCTTCCGCGCTTCAGTCCAGGTCGCATCGAGCAGAATGAACAGCGGGCGCTTGCTGCTATCGACACTCACCGTGTTGGTTACCCGCGACGGCTCGACATATTCACCCGGAAACACCAGATATGGCTGCCATTGCGGATCGTTGAGCAGTGCTAGCATTTGCGGGTCGGGCTCGGTGCGTGACCAGATGAACGCATGGTTGTCGCGCACCACGTCGGCAATCAGCCAACCGGTATTGCTTGGCTTGAAGACTTCCTTGCCGGTCATGATCAGGCACACGCCAGAACGGGTGTCGACGCTTGGTCGCCACGAGCACAGGCAATGACTGATGATGACCCGGCAATCGCGGCAACGCTCGGAGCGAAAGCCACGCGCCTGAATCGGCTTGATGCCTTCGTCCTCGCGCTGATCGCGCAGGCGGGCCACGGCGTTGGGGGCATGGTTCATCACGGGCAACACCGGCAGACTGGGAAACTCGACACGAACGACACTCGGCAGGGTAATAAAGGCCGGCAGTTTACCAGAGCGACGGCCACAAGCCTGTACCGCCCAGACCGGCTCCCCTATAATTCGCCGCCACTGAACGCACCGCCCCGTGACGGGTCGAACCACCAGTCACCGAATCAGGAGAGTTTCATGCTGCGCCTTATCGTTCCTACCGCTGCCATTCTGCTGGCGTCGTCCTTTACCGCTCAGGCTGCGTCCCTGAGTGAGCAGAATCTGAACCGAGAGCTGCGCAACGTCGCCGCCCAAAGCAGCGTCGGCACGCCACGGGCGATCAATGAAGACATTCTTGATCAAGGCTACACCGTCGAAGGCACGCAACTGATCAACCATCTGAGCGTGCAAAAGAGCCACGCCGACAAGATGCGCGCCGATCCCAAGGCTGTGTATTTCCAATTGGGCGCGTCGGTCTGCAACAACCCGTCGTACCGCAAGCTGATGGCCAAGGGCGCGATCATGCGTTACGACTTCACCGAAGTGAAAACCAACAAAGCCATCGGTTCGGCCAGCTATCAGGAATCCGATTGCCCGAAAGCCGCGCCAGCGAAGAAGAAGTAATCAGCGCGAAGCCTTGGCGCGCCGCTGTTCATCCTCGGCGCGCAGTTCCGCCACCAGCGCCTGCAAATAGCGCGAGCGGCGTTCGCCGCCGGCCAATCGTCGGCAGCACTCTTCTTCGAGACTCAATTGATGCGTCTCGGCCGACTCCTGCAACATTCGATACAGCTGAGTATCGATTTCCAAAACCACTCTGACCATGCATCCCGCCTCCTTGCCACCCACGAATCCTTGAATTGCCTTGCCTTGCGCAAGCGCAAGGTTGTCTTACGACGTCTGTATTTGAGTAAATCAGAGTGATGGCCCTTTGCGACACGTTCAGACGAGCGGCGAGGCTTTGGCGCGAATCAGTAAGCGGTTGCCAGGCGAAACGTTACAGCGCACTGTTCAAGTCAGCGCGAATGCGTGCGAGGGTCTAGATTGAGAGTATTCCCGATCATTCGTTAACGGCAGAAATGGAACTGCCGGCCCTGTGTGTTTTTGCAGTGCGGCCCGGACGCTGTGTCAGGGCTAGCCGCCCTGTACAGAAGGAGACGTTGAATGCCTTATCAACCGAATGACCTCTTGAGCCGTCATTTTCAGGAAAGCGGCGACCTCATCCGCGAGGTCGAAGCACAACTCAACCATGTTTCCCCCAACAGCCCGAACATCCCTATCTACCGCGACATGATCCTCACCGTGCTGCGCATGGCTCAGGAAGACCATAACCGCTGGAACGCCAAGATCACTCTGCAAGCCCTGCGTGAACTGGAGCAGGCGTTCCGTGTGCTCGAACAGTTCAAGGGCCGGCGCAAGGTCACCGTGTTCGGCTCGGCACGTACGCCAGTGGAACATCCTCTGTATGCAATGGCCCGTGAGCTCGGCGCAGCGCTGACGCAGGCAGACATGATGGTCATCACCGGCGCTGGCGGCGGCATCATGGCCGCCGCCCACGAAGGGGCCGGACGTGACCACAGCCTGGGCTTCAATATCACTCTGCCCTTCGAACAGCACGCCAACCCGACCGTGGATGGCACTGACAAGCTGTTGCCCTTCCACTTTTTCTTCACCCGCAAACTGTTCTTCGTCAAAGAGGCTGATGCGCTGGTGCTGTGCCCGGGCGGCTTTGGCACCCTTGATGAAGCGCTGGAAGTGCTGACGCTGATTCAGACTGGCAAAAGCCCGTTGGTGCCGGTGGTGTTGCTGGATGTTCCGGGCGGCACCTTCTGGCAAGGTGCGCTGGACTTCATCCGCAATCAGCTGGAAGAAAATCGCTATATCCTGCCGACCGATATGAAGCTGATGCGACTGGTTTACAGCGTTGAAGAAGCGGTGGACGAGATCAATCAGTTCTATAGCAACTTCCACTCCAGTCGCTGGCTCAAGCGGCAGTTTGTGATTCGCATGAACCATAAGCTCAGCGACCAGGCACTGGCGCAGATGCAGGAGGAATTTGCTGATCTGTGCCTGAGCGACGGGTTTCATCAACACGCCTACAGCGGTGAAGAACACGACGATGCGCAGTTCAGCCACTTGGCGCGATTGGCGTTTGCCTTCAATGGCCGCACTCATGGTCGGCTGAGGGAATTGGTGGACTTCATCAACCTGGCGGAAAACTGGGCCGACTCAAAACCGCCCGCAGCACAACGCTCACGCGAGCCTTTCAACGTAATTTGAAGGCAAAAAAAGGCCCGCTATTTTCTAAAAAATAGCGGGCCTTTTTTGTTGAATCGGTCTAATCGTCCATCCCTCGACCGCTGAACAAGCGGTTGATCATCTCCATCGAAAACCCCCGATACGCCAGAAACCGGCCTTGCCTGGCCCGTTCTTTCGCATCAATCGGTAAATGCCCGGAGAACTTGCGTTGCCACGTATCCTGAAGCTGCGCCTGCCAGTTGATACCGCTTTCGCGCAGGGCAATTTCAATATCGGTGCGTTGCAAACCGCGCTGGCTGAGCTCCTCACGAATTCGCAATGGGCCATAGCCGGAACGGGCGCGGTAGGAGACAAAACTTTCAAGGTAACGGGCTTCGGAAAGCAGACCCTCTTCCGTCAAACGGTCGAGGGCTGTTTCGATCAGCTCCGCCTCGGCGCCGCGCTGACGCAGCTTACGCGTCAACTCGACTCGACCATGCTCGCGACGTGCGAGCAGGTCCATGGCGGTTCGCCGCACCGCGACGAGAGTATCGAGTACAAGTGTCATTCAACGACTCAAACGTCGACATCGGCCTCGGCCATGTTATCGAGCTTGTCCCGGGAGGCCAAAGCCTTGACGTCTGCCACTGGGGCCAGCAGCTTGTCACGCAGTTGCTTCTCGAGCTTCGCGGCGATTTCCGGGTTGTCTGCCAGGAACTTGGCCGAGTTGGCCTTGCCCTGACCGATCTTGGTGCCTTCGTAGGCATACCATGCGCCGGACTTCTCGACGAAACCGTGCAGCACGCCCAGGTCGATCATCTCGCCATTGAGGTAGATGCCTTTGCCGTAAAGAATCTGGAACTCGGCCTGACGGAACGGCGAAGCCACCTTGTTCTTCACAACCTTGACGCGGGTTTCGCTGCCGACCACTTCGTCACCTTCTTTCACCGCGCCGGTACGGCGGATGTCGAGACGAACCGAGGCGTAGAACTTCAGCGCGTTACCACCAGTAGTGGTTTCCGGGCTGCCGAACATCACGCCGATTTTCATTCGGATCTGGTTGATGAAGATGACCAGGCAGTTGGCATTCTTGATGTTACCGGTGATTTTACGCAGCGCCTGAGACATCAGACGGGCTTGCAGGCCGACGTGCATGTCGCCCATTTCACCTTCGATTTCAGCCTTCGGTACCAATGCGGCCACGGAGTCGACGATGATCACGTCAACAGCGTTGGAGCGCACCAGCATGTCGGTGATTTCCAGGGCCTGTTCGCCGGTGTCCGGCTGGGAAACCAGCAGGTCATCAACGTTGACGCCCAGCTTGCCGGCGTACTCTGGATCGAGAGCGTGTTCGGCGTCGACGAATGCGCAGGTCGCGCCAGCTTTCTGCGCCTGGGCGATGACCGACAGTGTCAGTGTGGTTTTACCGGAGGATTCAGGACCGTAGATTTCAACGATACGGCCTTTTGGCAGGCCGCCGATGCCGAGTGCAATGTCCAGACCCAGAGAGCCAGTAGAGATGGATGGGATCGCCTGACGGTCTTGATCGCCCATACGCATTACGGCACCCTTGCCGAATTGACGTTCGATCTGACCCAGGGCCGCAGCCAAGGCTTTCTTCTTGTTGTCGTCCATTAAAGTCCTCACGTAATCAATAAGGCCTGACGGCCAACACCTGTATAAGTAGCCAGTATTATTCCACAGCGTTCGAAGATCGCCTACCCCTGATTTTCGATTTCTCGTGCCGCTAGTCGCACAAGCCCCTCCAGCGCGGCCTTCACCGTTTGACGGCGGACTTCGTCGCGGTTGCCAGGGAAGTGTTGAACCTCGCTGTAAATCGCATCGCCCACGCCCCAGGCCAGCCACACCGTACCCACCGGCTTGTTCGGCGTGCCGCCGTCGGGACCGGCAACACCGCTGACCGCCACGGCAAAATGCGCCAGGCTGTGCTGCTGCGCACCGCGCACCATCGCCTCGACCACTTCACGACTGACCGCGCCCACCGTCTCGAACAAATCGCCCGGCACAGTCAACTGCCGGGTTTTCTGTCGATTGGAATATGTCACGTAACCCGCTTCAAACCAGGCCGAACTGCCGGGAATCCGCGTGATCGCTTCGGCAATCCCGCCGCCTGTGCAGGACTCGGCGGTAGTAACGTGGGCATTGAGCATTTGCAGACGTCGGCCCAGTTCTGCGGCCAGTTGGGTGGTCTCTTTCACGGCGAGCTCCAGATCGTGTGGAATGCCTTCACCGTACACGAGCCGGACGCGCTTTCAATACACAGAATCATTCAAAATGTTCGGGCGCCAACGCTCTGACGTAGGCCTGACAAGCCTGCAAAGCGATCAATCCACGGTCCCCGGTGTCGGTGATGGCGATAATTCGTTGAGCATGCGCCGGGTCAAGTCGGGCGCGTACGGTTGCAGAATCCACGCCGCCGGTGCCGGCGGTGGCTGGCACCGCGCAGGCGTGGGCAACGTCGCCGGCGTCGAGAAGGACTGACAGCCGCACATCGGCAGTAGCAAGGCGATCGCGCAGGCGATCCTGATCACGTTGGGCATCGCTCAGCGCTCGATAATGGGTTTGTTCACTCGCCGCGAGCCGTTGCTCCAGGGCCAGGCGTTTATCCTGCTCGGCCTGCTGCGCGGTGGCGGCGGCGAGGTTCTGTCGATTCACGGCTTCAGCGTTTAATCGGGACTGCTCGGCCAGTTGCCGCCCGTAACGCCAGTCCTGAAATTGCCAGGCGCCAGCAAAGGCTGCTGCGGCCAACGACGAAACGCCGATCATTCGCCAGGGGATTGGCATAGCACCGCCCTCGCCCGCGCCCAGATATCCAGGCGATCCTGCAAACCGTTCAACCCGCCGTTGATGCGTCGGGTAATGGTGTTGAACTGATCACGGTCGGCCAGCTCATTCAGGCCCTTCTGTTCCCAGAACCATGCCGCAGACTCGGCCGCCCACTGCGGCTGTTCAAGCAGTTCGGGCAAGGACAGCAGACGCTCATCGCCGAACAGGCCGACGCTGCACTGGCGATAGTTGGCGCGACCGGTAATTTGAATGAGCCCACGCCCCCGATATTTTTGTCCATCGCCGTCCGCCTCGGGCGTGTTACCCAGACGCAGCGCCAATGTGCCGGTGTCGTATTTGCTCAGGTACTGGTTGTTGCCCAGTTCGCGCACGTAGCGCAACTGCCCGGACTCATGGCCAATTTGCGCAAGAAACGCGGCAATGCGCTTGGGCGTGTCGATGCGACGACGCGCCATGGCGTTGTTGAGTGCAGAAACAAAAACGCCCGCTTGGGAGCGGGCGTTGGGCATGATGTCGATAAGGTTGTTTTCGGTTATTTGCATAATGCTTGATCCTCCCTGGATTGATCCTGATTGAATCACGGCTGACCCGTGATGCCTGCCAGCCATTTATTTGCCAGAGTTTTCAAGGTGCTGGCCGGCGCGGGTTGTTCGGCTGACGCAAACACCCAACCAAGGGTTCCGAAGTGGGCTGTCCAGTCGATTTGCGGTGCCGGCATGACTTCGCTGATATCGACCCAGAGCAGATCCGGGTGAAACATCTCGGCCATATTGCCGTCGGTCGCGAACAACTCGACCACTGTGGCGTTGACGATGCGAGCGTAGGTTTTCATCAGGCGTACTCGTAAATGATGACGACCCCCGGGGCACCTGCGCCGCCGGGTCTGGCCGGTTGACTTGGCGCATTGGCGATTCCGCCTGCACCGGAACCGTAACCGGTGCCTGGAGCCGCTAATGCGTTGGCTGCGCTACTCGCAAAACCGCCACAGCCCAATGGCGAGTTACCGCCATTTCCTGCGAGGGTCGAGCCGTTGACCGATATTCCCGGGGCGCCAGCACTGCCCGCGCTATTGAGGACATTGCCGCCACTTGCCACAAGGCCAGGATAACCACCGGTACAAAGCGCCATTCCCTGATTAGCGACAAATCCGATCCACGGCGACCCGCCACCACCGGCAGCAGAAACCAGCGAACCGAACGAACTGGTGCCACCTCCTCCTGCGTTTGCAGCAGCCTGTCCGGCGCTTCCACCTGCACCCACCGTTACTATCTGTTGGGAACCGATCAAATCGGAGGAAAGCCAGGCTTCGGCATAACTGCCAGAGGCCCCGCCACCCACGGTCGCATATTGCGCAGCGGTAGTCGCGCCAACGCCCGCACTGCCACCGCCACCGGCCATAACCTTGACCAACACATTTCTCATCCCCGCAGTCGGCACATAAGCCCCCGACGCAGTAAACGTTTTCACCCCCAGCAACCGGCCGCTCGCCGCATTACCGCCGCTCGCATAGACCAACACCCAACTGTCCAGCGCAGCGCTGTACACCACCGAGCACACACTGCCGCCAACAATTTCCGCCGGGCGCAATGCGCTCAGTGCAAGGCTGACCAACGGCTTGGGCAGCAATCCATTCGGGGCAAACGTGCTCGCTCCGGTGTTGGCATTGGCTGCGGTGAAGCGCAGTGCCAAGCCATCCTTCAATACGCTGACCACTGGCACATAGTTGGCCATGTAAAGGTTGGCCGCGCCGATGTCCGCGGCGTGTTTGTCGTCACCAGCCTGGCTGAGCTTTTTCACAGCTTGCAGCAGTTGGCTCGCATCGGTTTCGCTCGGTTCCAGCCCGGCGGATTTGATGACATTCAACAACTCATCGGTAACGCTGTTGCCCCAGGCCGCCGGAATCAGCGAGCCCGGCATGCCTGCAACGGCGTCTTCATTGACGAACTTTCCATTCACCAGCCCTACGCTGGGAACGCTTTTCGGATAATCCACGATTGATTCCCTATAAAGTCAGAGCGCCGAGCCAGTCCGGCTCAATCGGGCGCGAATGTGCATCCGGAAACTCAGGCTGATCGGGCCAATCACGCAAGGCCTGGCGATAGGCAAGCAGTTGCTTGAACTCTTCAGCGTGCAGGGTCGTGCCCTCGCCGGTTTCCAGTTCTTCGGCATCACGCAAAACCAGCCATTGGGTGCTTTGAAGCACTTGGTTGCGCCAGGCACGCTCAATTGAGTCATGAGATTGGGCAACCACTGGAACCCGCTCCGGACGGCCGTCTTTATCAAGGGAAAGGACGGTTGCTTTCGGAGCATTCGATACCAGCGCGCAGTACTCGCCTTCGCTGAGTACAAACGCATCGTTGGGAATATTCAGGCCGTGCAGTTCAGAATGATAAAAACCGCTAGTAGTCGGGGAAAAATAATACATATTCAATTTCCTATGCCGATGATGCGCGCGGAAATAGTGGTGTTAGGGTAATCAGGGCAGCGCACATTGATGCCTACCTGCCTGCTGACGGTCGAAACGGCATTCCATGTAAGGAAAGTTGCTGTCGACGTACCTTCGTGAGTTGCCACCGCGACATACAACGCATTGGGGAATGCCAGCGGCCATAAATTCAGCTCGCCATTATTGTTATTGCCTGCCTGACTGGCACTGCCGTTAACCCATTGAATGATTATCCCGCCCATCCATGAGGGAAAAACCACATAACCAGAAGTACCCAATCGCACCATGAAGCCAAGTCTGAGTTTTTTAGGGGTAACGATTGATGCATCGCCAGTGCCCGCATTGACCTCGGCCTGAGAGGCAATTTTCGCCGTCCCCACGAACGCCTCTGTCGCTTGCTGAACCTTCCTGGCTATTGCTTGAAATGTCCGCAAGGGTGTCATGAGTTTTGCTGCGTTCGTACCAGCTTCAGCGTCTTCTTGAGTGGCCAGGCTTTCGTTTTGTTTCTTCAGGATCAATGCGTTGATCGCTGTGCGAAGCTGCGTGTTATCGCCTTCATCCGCCGCCACGCCTGAACTTTTGATAACTTCAAGAATTTCCTGCGTCACGCTGTTACCCCAACTTGCAGGGATCAGCGAACCGGGCGTGCCCGTGACGGGATCTTCATCGATAAATCTGCCATTTACCAAACCGGCACTTGGCAAACTTTTGGGATAATCCATTTTTAATCTCCTTCGGTGAACTTACATTCCGCCCTGTCAGCCATTAACGTTTGCAAGCCAAAGCGGTATTTCCGGCTTGGAACTCAATGCAGGAAAATATGGCGAATCAGGCCAGTCGCGCAGCGACTGAAAGTATTCGAGCAGGTCCAGATATTGCGCGGCCTGGAGGTGGGTGCCGCGTCCCAGCGCCTGCTCGTCACGATGGCGCGTGACCAGCCATTCGGTCGCTGCCAGCGATGTCTGGCGCCAGGCGCGTGCGGATGTCGCAGACTCTGTTTCTGCAGGCGTGGATGTCTGAAGATTCACTGAGTGCTGCGCTGCCGGCGATGGTTCATCTGCGGCCGGGATCGTGTCGAGCGGCGCGCCTATTTCGATTTGCTGGTCGTTCGGAACCAGAACCATCAACTCGACAAAGGACGGTGCAAACAACTGGTTGATGACGTAGTCACCGGTGTCGATCCGCTCGACGACCACGCCGTGTTCGACCCGAGCATAAATAGCCATTACTCGTACTCCCAGATTTCACAGAAGGCGTTGCCGCCGGCGCCGCTCACCACGGCAGCTGAAGCATTGGTCGAACAGGACCCGCTGCCACCGGAACCACGTCCGCCGGAAACGCCGACCCCGTTGACGCCCACGCGGGTACCACCACCGTCATAGGGGCTGGCACCACCTGCTCCGGAGAGAACGCCCCAATTGCCGTTGTACATCGCGTACTCACCGGGGATGCCCCGCGCATTGACAAGATTTCCACCGGTGACCGCTTGCCCTCCGGCCCCGCCCTGTACGAAACCGGCCGCTGTGGCTGAAGAAGCGACAGTGAGCACCTGCCCGCCCTCACCGCCCGCAGCGCTCATGTAGGTGCCGAACGAAGCGCCGCCACCGGCCTGCCCCATCACATTGCTCGCAGCGCCGCCGCTACCCAGCGTAACGGGCACGCCTGCGAGCATATCCGTAGTCACGTCATAAAGGCTTTGTGTGAAAGCTCCAGAGCCTCCGCCGCCGCCAATACCCTGCAAACCGGCGGCAACCGGCGAACATCCACCGCCGCTGCCCCCTGCCCGATCAGCCGGACAAGAATCCGCCTCGCTTTGAGGTTCGGCTTGTACAGCGTGATACCGACCTTTTCGATCTCCCGCTTTATCGGAATTCGACTCAGGGATGTCATCCAACCGGCAAGGCTGGCCAATTTATGTTCTGCGGAAAACCTGGCTGTTTATCGACTTTGTTCAGAGCCAGTTTGTAACCGGCGTAGGCTTTGAACTGCCACATGTCATCGTCATCAAGCAGACCCGCAATGTAGGCGTCTGCCATACCCACGGTCTGTTGATCGGCTTCGGCCAACAACTCGTCACGCCGCGCCAGGGCCGACGCTCGCCGTTCGCTTTCAAGCACCTGCGTAGCGTTCGGACGCGAGTGTTTGGTGACCTTGCCTTCGGTCCATTTCCAGAGGCCGTCGCGCTCTTCGATCGTTCGCAGAAACAGCTCATCGGAAATCTCCACCGCAGTTGCCGGAATCTGCGCGTGGATCGCCGAGTCGTAGCGCCCAAGCAACTCACCCGAGGCATCAAAATCTATATATTTCATTGAATTCACCTTTGATGTCAGAAGCCTATGGCGAACCAGTTCCAACCGCCCGGATCCGAATTGGAAAAGCGCTGAAACTGGCTTTGCGAGAGTCTGAACAGGGAGAAACGCAGATCGGCGAAGCCCGGTGAGATATCGCTGCCAGACAGAAAAAGCACGGCGTTGGGGAAGGCAATCGGATAAGTAATGGTTTCGCTGAGACCACCACCCGTGGCCAGCCCCCACTGCAGAATCAATCCACTGGGCAGGCGCTGATAACCGCCGGCCGTAACCAGCGAGGCGGTGAACATTGGCGAATACTTGAGTGCCCCGTCACCGGAGTCCAGGCCCCAGCCACCGCCAAGCAAAAGACGGCGAAAGGTCACGAAGCTGCCACCGACAAACGACAGCGATGTCGGCGAGGCGCCATTGGGGGTGCCCAGGGTTTCGCCAGCTCTGGCTTTGACCGTCAGACCACCAGAGCTGGCACAAAGCGATATCAGACCTCCCGCCGGGACAGTCGACCACTCCGGCAGTGTTGCAGTACTGGGGCCGGTAAAAATCGAAAGCCTGCCAACATCAGCGGCGGTCAATGACACCTCACCCACATAGTTGGTCTGCCCCGCCAGACTGCCAAGCGCACGCTGCACGAACTCGGTCGTCGCGACTTTCTGACTGGCATCGAACTGAGGCGGCGTTTCAAACAGCTTTTTGCTGCGAATGGCCTCCAGCAGCTGCGTGTTCAAGCCTTCAGTCGGTTCAATTCCCCCTGCTTTGATAACCGTCAAGACCTCTTCGGTAAGGGCATTGCCCCACTCAGCAGGAATCAGTGATCCCGGTGTTCCGGTGACGGGATTTTCATCAACGAAACGACTGTTGACCAAACCGACACCAGGCATGCTTTTTGGATAATCCATCCCTCATTCCTCCCTAGTCATAATTGATGTGCACCTTGGTGTGCGCTGGCGCACTGCGGTGAATCAGGCATTCCAGCGCCGAGCCCGGGTTGACGCCGAAGCGCTCGCCCCAGTAGCTCGCGCCGTAACGCCGGCCGAGCAGCAGGCGGCCGCCGGTGTTGAGCGTCCACATGAATTGCGCTTCCCAGGTGCCCCAATGCGCCGCACCGAACCGGGCACGGCCCATGCGGGGTGCTTCGTGTTCGGTGATGGTGGCGTTGGGGTAGCCCTGGCTTTTGGCAATGTCGAGGTAGTAGCCGACAGCCTGGCTGCCGACCGCGAGCAAGCGGCGGCGTACGGCGAGGCGGCGGTCGTCGAACAGCGGCGTGGCGCCCAGGCACGGGTCGGGCAGGTTCATCACCTGCTCCCAGTCCGGCACCAGTTCGCTGACGCCGGCCGGGTCCATTTCGTTGAGCAGGTCAGCGGCGCGCGCGTCGAGGCGCGCCAGTTCAACGGCGACGCCTTGCAGCACTTCTTCGAGCTCCGGCACACGTTCCGGGTCCCACGCCGGGCCGCTGGGCAGCAAGGCGCGCAGTTGCGCCTGGTATTGCGCGGCGGTTCTTATGCCCCCCATACGCAGCCTCCAAACGTCAGCAGTTCGCTGTCCTTGGCGGTGACGTTGGCGACCGGGGCGCTGAGCACGTGATCGGTTTCACCGGCAGCGCTGCTGATGGCTTCACGAATGTGGCTGATCAGCAGATCCTCGCCGAGGTCGGCCTCGCGGTTGTGCAGATCGCGCAACTGGGTTTCGACCGCTGCGCGCACGGCGCTGGTGTCCGGCGTGAGCTTCAGGCGGTAGGTCACCGGCACCTGAATCGGCGCACGCACATACACCTCGGCGGTCACCGGGCGCAACGGTTCGATGTACGCCTGCACCTGCGCCAGTTGCTCGGCGTTGGGCACCGGTTGTGGATCGTCGTCACGCATGATGTAGACGCCGACGGTGCCGGGGCCGAGAAAGCCGCCTCGGCACCAGGCGCGGGTGACGCCGGGCACTTCCAGCGCCCAGGTTTCGTAATCGTCTGCCGAGCCGCCGTGGGGAATGATCCGGTACGAGCGAATCACCCGCGAGCGCAGCGATTCGAGACTTTCCAGCGCGACGCCGCCGCTGAGGCCCGGCGCCAGGACGACGAAGCTGTTGCCGACCACGCCGGCAATCGGCTGCACCGGCGTCAGCGCCAGCCCGGCGTCGGCATTGCCAAGGCTGCCGGCCTCCAGTGCTGCAATCGTTGTCGTGTTGCTGCCATTAATTGCGGTGCGTGCGCTGGTGACTTTGTAGGTGCGGCCATCGCTCGCTTGCAGCAGCGTGTCGACGTCCAGCAGCGCGCCGGCCGTGGCGCTGAAACTGACGCTGCCGCTGGCGACTTGCGCGGGTTTGCGCGGCTGGTTCAAACGCAGTGCGGCGATGCGTTCCAGGGTCGACTCATCGGCGGTGTCCGGCAGGATCTGTCCGGCGATCCAGTCGAGGTAGCCGTACAGACCATACGCGGCGCCGCTGAGGGTGCGGGCCAGCACTTGCGCATCGGACTGGCGCAGCGAATCGCCGGCCAGGTCGCTTTGGGTGCGCTTGATCAGCACCGGCAGCGAAGGGGTTTCAAACGGCATAGATCACCTGCCAACTGTTATCGGGGTTGATGTCCAGACGTTCGCCGTCGGCCAGGGTCAGGACCGTGCGCAGGTTCAGGCGCTGGGCGTCGAGGCGTTCACTGAGGATGTCGACGGCGCTGCAGTGACCGTCGTCGATCAGCCATTGCAAGGCTTCGCGGGCATAGAATTCGGCGTCCATCTGGGTCTGACGGGTCAGCTTGACCCGGCGCAGCAGCCACAGCCGTGAACCGATGCGATCGTCAGCGACGGTGGGAAAGCTGTCGCCCCACCAACCGAAGCGCTCGTCGTCATCGAGGGCGTCGTCATCGGCGGCGCGGCGCCAGGTGAACAGGCTGATCAACACCGCGCGGGTCAGTGCGGCATGCAGGTTCGGGCTGATCAGCATCATTTGCCTCCTGCCGGCACGCCGGTCTGACCGTTGCCGGCCTGAACGCCGACGTGCACATGGTTGATCTGGCTGATGCCGCCGGCGAGCTGGTCGCCGCTGGAAACGATCTTGCCGGTCTGGTTGATCACCGGCGTATCGAAGTTCACCGCGCTGCTGGCGCGGACGTTCAGCGTGGCGGTTTCAATGTCGATGATCCGCCCGCGCTTGAAATGAATCCGGTCGCCCTCGTCGGTGTAGATCGCCACCTCACCGGCGGCGAGCGATTGCAGGCGATAGCGGCGGTCGGCGATGACCAGGGCGATGGCATGGGAACGGTCACCGCCAATGAAGGTGACGACACCTTCGGCGCCGGCCAGTGGATGGCTGGTGAAACCGTAGGGTTCGAAGTGTTCGAGGTCGTCGTTCACTTCGCCGGCGGTGAGGCGCATTTGCAGCGATTGCAGCTTGGAGGCCGAATTGGCGAGCACGACAGTGCCGCGCGCCAGCAGGCGTGTCAGTAGGCTCATGGGGTTTTCTCAAAATGTGGACAGGACGCGTTCCACTGTAGGAGTGAGCCTGCTCGCGATCGCGGTATGACAGTCGACACTTGTTTGTCAGTTGTACCGCTATCGCGAGCAGGCTCACTCCTACAAGGATCGGTGTCCGGTTCAGGGTTTTTTCGCTGGCGTTGGATCAGCATCGAAGGTATGCGGCGGTGCCACCTGCAAGGTCGTCATCGAGCCCTGCGCGGACAGCGAATAGGTGACTTTGGAAATCAGCATGTCGCCATCGAATCCCAGCACCGGATCTTTCACCCGCACCAACGTGTTGTGCCGCCACAGATCGCCGTTTGCCTGACGCCAGCCCTGCACCTGATAAGTGGTGGTTTGCGCCCGGCCCATGCGGGTGGCGCTTTCCCATTGGGCACGCTGCTGCGCCAATTCAAAAGTCAGTTGCGTGCCTTCATTGATTATCGTGGTGCGCCGACGCTTGAAGGTCAGGTCGGCGGCCGTCGATTCGACTTCGCTGACCGCCGCCCCGCTCTGCTTGTCCGAGCCTTTCTGCTGGCCGATCACCCGGTATTCGGAGAACACCTGGCTGTAATCCATGGGCGCATTGGCGGACAGAATATTCTTGCCCAGCTCGAGCACATCACTGGCCCGCCCGCCACTGCCGGGTTTGGCCAGCACCAGTTGGCCCAGCTCGTTGTCGGTGGAAAACACCCGCAGCAGCGAGAGCAGCCGATCGATCGACTGAAAGGCTGTTTCACCGGGCACGATGGTGTGTTTGGTCAGGCGTGTGGTTTCACTGATTTCGTTAACCACCGACAACCCATATTCCCTGGCCAGATCCTGAACGATGTTCAGCAATGGCTGCTGCTGCCATTGGCTGGGCAGGTTACGGGCGGCACAATCGACCAGATCCTGAGTCCTGGAACTGCCTTCGATGGTCAGGCTGATCTGCCGACCGTCATAGCGGATCGGCGCCTTGAACACGTAGCCGGTCAGCAGCAGATCCTGGCCGATTTTCACTTCGCACGGGTCACCCGGTTTGATCCGCTGATCCACCGTCTGCCCCGGCCACTGCCAGGTGATGTCGAGTTTGAAGGTGCGGAACTGGCGCTCCAGATCAGCAGTGATTTCCACGCTTTTCCAGCCGCCGTATTCCATGTTGTTGACGGTCAGCGTGACAGAGTTGTCCATCTCGCTCATGGCTTACTCCCTGGAGACTTTGACGTCGTTGGGGGCAAAGCCCGGATGGTTCATTGCGTTGCTCTGCGTCACTTCAGTCACCCGTGTGGCATCGGCAAATTGCCGGTAGGCGACCACCACTGCCGGCAGGCTTTCCTGAAACGATTGGCTGACCTGTCGCACCCCCGAAGACGCCACGGCCTTGAGGTGCGCAAGCAGCGCTTCCTTCACGTCATTGATGGCCTGGTGGTGTTTGGGATCGGCCTTGTCGAGCATCGGGTCAATCGCCGCGCCGACCGCTTTCTGCAGCGCTTTCATTTCCTCGGTCACCGGCACTTCCTGACGGGTCACCGGTCGATCCGCCTGATGCGCCACCGAAGGGGTCGAAAGGAGTTTTACCGCAGGGCTGGCGACCGGCATCGACGCCACCCATTGCGCCACTTTGACCAGCAGCGTGTCCTGCACCAGATCGGCCATGGCTTGCGCCGCCGCGTTGGTGTCCTTGCCGGTGGTGATCTTTGGCGCATCGGCCTTGCAAATGGCTTCGAGTTGTTGCGACACGTCGGCAATCACGCCACGGTAGCCCTCCTTCGCGAAGGCCTTCAGCTCCTTGATATCGCCAAGCAAGCCTTTGAATTCTGCCGCCACTTCCTTAGGCAACTCCTTCACGGCCTTGACCAGTTCGGTGATCTGCCGGTACTGCGCGATCAGCGGTTTGAGCTGTTCCTTGATCACCTCATAGACCCCGGTCAGGCTGTTGCGCAGATTGGCGATGCCGATCCGCGCAGCCTTGATCAGCGTCATCGCCTGTTCAAAGCGCGCCACGGCCGAACCCAGCAAGGTATCGGCCTTGGCCAACAGCACTTTCTGGGTACTGACCGTCGCGGTCGGAAACGGCAACGGTTTATCGGGATAAAATTTCAGCGCAAAGGTCACCAGCCCGCCGTCCTGGCGGGTGTGGGTCATGTCGCATTCGCCGACCTTGACCTGCAAGCGCCCAAGCCACGGATGCACCAGCTCGCCACTGCCCGCCTCTAACGCCTTGAGCAGCTTGTCGCGCTGCTCCAGGCAATCGGCGCCGACGATGAAGGCGGTGATGTCGTGAGTCTTCGCCTGCTGGCCGAGGTCTTCGAAATACGGCAGGTCACGTTGCGGGTACTCGTGCAATTGCCCCTTGCGACCGACCGGGGTTTTCGCCTGGTCGATCCAGAAGCCGACACCGCGAAAGGATGCCGGCAACAAACGGTCACGCCAGTTCATTGAGAACCTCCCATCGACAGCGAGCGATAACCGATGCGCGACGCCACGGCCAGGCCCGGTTGATTGGTTTGCGGTTGTTCGGTGCGCAACCCCGCCGGTGCATTTTCGAAGCGTACGGTCAGCCCGCCTTCGAGTTGCGTGCGGTTGTTGATTGCGCTTTGTTGAATCAGCGCACCGGAGCTTTGCGGCAACGTGCTGCCTAGCGCAGGCGCCCCAGGCGCAGCAGCGCTGGTGCCGGTGATAGTGGCGAAGAAGCCGGAAAAGTTACCTCCGAGCAGTTCTTTGACCTGCCCGAAAATACCTTGAAGCCTTGTCCACACATCACTGAACCAGGCGAGAACGGGTTGCCACTTCTGCTGGATCGTCTCTAGCGGCGACTGATTGAAAAGATCACTCAGGGTCACCTTTACCGACTGTGCGTCCGTTTTCAGTGTTGCCCACAAACCGGAGAAGTAGTCCGTGATGCCATTCCACTTCGCCATGACCGCTTCCACGGGAGCACTGCCGAACAAGTTCTGGAACTCGTTTTTCAATGGCTGAGCACCCGCCCTAAGTACGTCCCATAGTGCTGAAAAAACCGGCGCCAAGGGTTGCCAGGCACTTTCGACCATAGCGCTCGGAGACCAGGACAACGTGGATTTGAGTTGTTCCCATCCACTCGCGGCAATGTTTTGCATGTTGCCTACAGCACGGAAAATCGTACTTTGCGCAGTGTTCCAGACCGCCTCCATGTTCGTCGTCAGCGTTCCGTCGAACATAGAGGTGATGGCCGACCAACCCGTTGCGACTCTGTTGCCAATATCTTCAAGCGCCGTTGACGCGGCGCTTTGCGCAGAGTCCCATATGCCCGCCAGTTTTGCCGTCAGCGTGCCGTCGAATGTCGATTTGACCGATTCCCAACCGGACATCGTCGCCGCATAGCTACGATCCCAGTATTCGGTAACGGCCTCATCGGCCGAGTTCCACAGGGCGGTCATTTTTTCCAAAGGAGACGTGTATAGCCGGGCCTTGAGCTCTTGCAATCCAGCAGCAGTGCTGGCTGCGGCGCGGTCCCAGTAACCACGGACGGACACGCTTGCCGAATTCCAGGTTTCGTCGATAAATGCGCCGAATGCGCTCAGGCGTTCGGATGCTCCCGCCGCTAGATGGCTGGCGCCGGCAATCGCGTCAGCACGCATCTCCTGCCACTTCAGTGATGCTGTGGCACGCATCGCGTCGAACCGTTGCCTCGCGCCTGTGACCATGTCATCCCAGCCTTTCTGCACATCGTCGATGCCGCGACGAGTCGCATCGCTGATTGATTGCCAGGTCTGGCTGAAGAAACCCGAGATTGCCCCCCAATTGCTGGTAATCAAGCGCGCGCCAATCACGATGATCGCCACCGCCGCCGCAATCGTGGCGGCAATCAAACCGATCGGCGACGTCAGAATTCCCAACACACCAACCAGCCCCATTGCACCAACGGTCACGACCGTGAACGCGACAGCTGCCGCTGCCAAGCCTTCGACAAGGTACGGATTGTTCGCCACAAACTGACCAATCGAGGTGATCACCGGAGTGATCGCCGTGACGATGCCGTTGACCGCTGGCAATAATGCATTGCCAATGTTCAACGAGACCTTATCGAGGGCTTCGTTGAATTTTGCCAGGTTGGCCGAAGTTTCCCCCTGCACCAGCTTCGGCACCTTGAGACCCTTGAGTGCCATGGCCTTCCTCGCCAGCGCATCCTGCGCTTCGATGGCTTTCTTGATGCCATCCTGAAACGGCTTGAGCAAGCCACCTTCGGCAATGAACCCGGCAACATCCAGCGGCTCAAGACCACTGTCTTCCATGTTTTTCTTGAATGCTGCGACCTTGCCGCGCAGCCCTTTCATCTCGGCCTCCATCTTTTCCGCGCCCTTGAGCACGACAAGCATGTTGACCGTGACGGGAAAGTTCTGCGGGATCAGGCTCAAATTGGTATTCGCCATCACTGCACCTGCTGCATCGCATTGATCCGTTGCGCGTGCTCCAGCGATTCGCGGAGCACATCCAGTGGCCTGGCCATCATCTGTTCGGGGTCAACCTTCCAGAACCAGGCCAGGTCATAGGCGACGGCGATCAGGTCGGTGATGGCGTCGACGCCGCACTCATGAAAAAACTCGCAACGGCCCAGCTCAGCGCATTGAGGTCAGCCAGATCGAGCTGGTTGACCGACGACGGCGGAATGCCGGCGCACACGGCGATGTATTTGGCCGCCACGTCCATGTCGAGGCTGACTTCTTCACTCTTGTCGATCTTGTACGGCAGCGCCTTGATCGCTCGCACTTCCTGCACCGTCGGACGGCGCAGGACGAGTTCGGTCAGAGGCTCGCCGTGGGCTTCGATTGCTACTTGAAGCTTCACGGCGCCGCTCATTGCCAGGTCCCCTTGATGCCTTCGAATTTCAGTTCGATGGTGGCGTCGTCGCCCTTGGAGACTGGCTCCTCGACCAGATAGGCGCCGGCCAGCACGTAGACTTTTCCGTTGCTGAATTCGCAGGTGACGGTGATATCGGTGCCTTCGATCAGCTTCTTCAGCGGGAAGTCGGCGGTGTGCAGCGCGGTCACTTTGAACGACGGCGCGATGTCGGTTTCCTTGTAGAAACCGGGCACGACGGTTTCACGTTTGACAGCCATCAGCGGGGCTTCGCAGCCGCCATTGATAGTCAGTTGCGCGCCGTCGACCTTGACGTAGCAGGTGCCTGCAATCAGTTGACCCATGGTGTTTCTCCCTTGAATAAAAAAGCCCACGCGAGGTGGGCTGAATGCTTAGCGACGACGGCGCCGATCAGGCCGCGTCGTCGTACTGCAGACGGAACTGGTTGAGCAGTGCGAACACGCGCAGACCGTTGATGTAATCCGGCGGGAACAACACGTTCACGCGGCTCGGGTCCTGCACGTCGCGCTCGACGATCAGGTGCTCGGCGAACAGCTCGGCGTTCTCCACATGGCCTTCGAGTTCGAGCTTGGCGTACTGCGCGATCAGCTCGCCGCGAATGGTCGCTGGCGTGACGATCGGTTGGCCGGCGCCGAAACGGGTACCGTCGGAGGCCAGTTTGTGGCGGCCGTATTTGCTGGTGATCACGCTTTGCAGACGACGCACGATGAACGCCGACTGGTGCATGGTTTCGCTGTCCAGATAGGAGTTGTCGGCCTGACCGTAAGCGTTCTTCTGGTAGGTGGTGATCGAACGCTGGATGCGCACGTAACCGCCTTCGTAGTAAGCAGTGGCGATGCCGTAGTTGAGCAGCGACTGACGCTCGGTCAGGGTGAAACGCTCGCTTGCCGGCGCCGGGTCGACGCCCGGCAGGCTGCCGCTTTGTGTCGGGCGGCTGGCGTCGGCGGAGATGAACACCGCCGTGCGCGCTGCCAGTGCCGCCGCTTGTACCCAGAACGGTTGCGGTACGCCCGGCTCCAGCGCCTGGATGGTCATGTGCTGGTCATTACGCGCCTGGCCTGCGGCGACCAGCGTGCCGACCGTGCCGCGTTTGGCGCTGTAGACGTGACCGAACAGTTGCTTGGCCCACGACCAGCGCCCGCTGCTGTCATCCATGATCGCTTGCCAGGTGTTGAGGGTGGCCAGATCGGACCACGGCAAGGCGATGAATTCGAAAGGCTCGTCGCCCAGTGCCGCGACGGCGGCGATCTGATCCGGCACTCCAGCGCCGCCGGTCATGGCGGTGATTGCACTGGTCAGGCCAGCCGGAGTTTCTTCGCCGTTGCTCTTGCCCAGGCGATTGAATTGCAGGCTGATGTCATTGCCGCTGTCGCCGGTCCATTTGGCGTTCAGGGTGACAATACCTTCAGCAGCGGCTGCGCTGACCGGCAGGTCGGCAGTGGCGTTGATTTTCTGCGCCAGTGCAGTGGCCGCTTGCGCGGCGGTGGCGCCATTGACCACGGTGGCTTGCACACGTACGCCGCCGACATACAGGTTGAGCATGCCCGCCTGGGTCGCGGTGCCGGTCAGAGTCAGCACACCCTTGGCGATTGCGCCTTCAGTGTTGTGCAGCGGCAGGCACCAGATCTCGCCGATCGGGTCGGCCTTACGGAAGGTCTCGTACATCGAGGCGAGCATCGAGCCCTGGCCGCCGATGCTTTTCGCCAGCGCCACGCTGGAAACCAGCACCAGTTTGCCGACTTCAGTCGGGGCAATATTGTCGTTGACCTGCGCGACGATCAAACGGCGCATGGCCGAGGTCGCGCTGTTGGCGGCCGAGTTGTCCATTTCGGCATAGAACAGCGGCACACGAATGTCCGCCGGGATGTTGCTGAATCCGATCGCCATTATTTGGCTCCCTGTGGTTTAGCCGCTTTTGCGGTTTTGAGTGTGATATCGCCGTCGGCCAGACGCCGGCGCCACCAGGCGCTGTCCAGCACTTCACGGCCTTCGGCAGGTAGCAAGTCGCCCGCCTCCGGGTCAGGTACGACACGGCCAGCGGCCGGCACTACGGTGATGCGGTTGCTCATGGGGTTACGTCTCCAGAGAAAGTCATTTCCACCCGGCCATCCGGGCCCGGGCGTTGCAGATTGGGGTCAGCCGGATCGATCGCATCGACCCGCACCGTCATCCCGGTAAAGGACGACAAAGCGTCCAGTTCGCGCTCGTGCCAACTCTCCGCAGGCTGACTTGGCAGATTGCGGCCGAGCTGGAACTCGGCATAAAAACGCAGCCGATAGAACACGCGGCTGCTGTTGATCGACGCGAGTTCACCGCCGTCGTAGACGATGGCTCTGTAGTCGGCATCGGGCTTGAACCCCACCAGCGCGCGCCACAGTTCGGCGCGCAGGTCGTGCAACAGATCCAGCGCTTTTGTCGCGTCGGTCGCGTCAAGCACCAGGACGATTTCGAAGCGCTCGCGGATCGGTTGGGTGACGAGGTTTTGGGTGGTGCTGTTGCTGGCCAGATCGGCGATTGGCAGCACGTGGGCCGAAGGTGTTGGCAGATCCGGGTTGCCTTGCAGCAGCGCCAGATCGAGGCCCACCGAAATATGATTGGCAAGCCCAGGGCATTGCCCACGCAGTTGCGTGAGGATCGGGGTGATCTTCATGGGGGTGTTCCGAAGTAAGAGAAATTACAGTGAACGCCGCAGTCCCTGTGGGAGCGAGCCTGCTCGCGAAAGCGGTCGATCAGTCACATCGATGCTGAAGCTGACTTCCCTTTCGCGAGCAGGCTCGCTCCCACAGGAATATGCATTCGGTTCAGGATTACTGTTCAGCCTTGGGATCCAGGCACGACGCATCAATCAGGCAGCGATAGCTGTTCTCGCGACTGCCGCTGGCGGTAACCTTGTCGATCGACCAGCGTCCGCGCATGAAGTCCGGCCAGCTCGCATCGAGCAACAGCAGACCTTCGGCCGCCAGGCGCGGATCGCCCGGGCAGGTGATCTTCACCTTGTACTTTTGGCGCAGCATCTTGCGTACTTCGCCCTCGCCTACCGCGATGGCATCCGCTTCGCTGGGCTGCTTCTGGCGCACGGTCTTGAACGGCGCTACGCCCGTCTCGACCCAACGCAACACCCCGGCCGCCGCATCCCAGAAACAGGTCTTGCAGCCCTTGACCTGCTCGCGGGCCGATTCTTCCAGCGTGGCGCTGATGAATGCGTGATCGCCGGGGCGATTGTTGTGCGTAACCGACAGGGCCACGTCCGGCAGAATCTGCCCCGACAACGACTTGGTCTGCCCGGGCCGCGCCAGCACATACACGTCGCCGTAAGGCTTGGCCACGACGTTGTACTTTTTCGCCAGACGCGTGACAAAACCCATGTCGGTCTCGTTGGACTGGTCGATGTGCTCGATGCGGATCAACGAAACTTCAGGCGCGACCCGTGGCGAAAAGCCGTGGGGTTCTACCAGCTTGCGAAATAACCCGCCCAGCGTCGTCGGCCCATGACTGACGGTGCGGCGCTGCTTGAAGCCGGTTTCATCATCCTTGCTGAACGGCGCCGCAGTGGCCACCAGTGTGAGGCGAAACGGGAACAGTGTCGGCGTCAGACGCGTCACTTTGAACTGGCCTTTATCGATCATTGCGGTTTCCCGATAACCGACTTGCAGACCAATTTTTCCGCCCAGACTCGGCAGCCCTTCAAGGCCCTCCAGATCGATGGTCAGCGTCAGCTGATCGGACTCGAAACCGGCGGCATCAATGTGCTCCCAACTGATCAGACGCTGATTGAGCAGGGCCGCGTTGGCCCCGTAGATATTCACCGCCGGCGTAAATCCCAGTGCCATGCCCCCTCCTTAATCCCAGGCCGTCGCTGCTTTGACCACCGCGGGTTTCACGTCCAGTTCCGGCAGCTCGACCCAGACGCCAGCGGGCAGAATCGACCCGTGCTCGGCCAAGGTCGGGTTGAGTTTCCACAGCGCCTCTTCAGCGGTGTCATCACTGCGCCCGGTTTCCCGAAAGAGCAGCAGATTCACCGAGTCACCGGCCACGCTTCGTGCCTTACGCATTGTTGAACTCCGCCAATTCAATGACCCAATCGACCACCATCGCCGTGCCGTCATCGATGATCTGGGTCTGGGTTTCCTGAACGCTACTGATCCGCCACAGACCCCAATTGCGACCAATCCCGTCGATCAACGGCAGCGGGGTACGCAGATCCTGTAGCGCACGCAACTCATCGAGCCGATCCATGGCTACGGCGTACATCGACTTGCCGGTGATGGTCAGGGTTTCCGGTTTTTGTCCGGTCTGGCTGGACTTGGGTTTGCTGGTGAGGATCTGTATCTCGGTCCAGCCTCCGTCAGACTTGCGCAGTAACTGGTGGTACGCAAAGTTGCGCGACAGGCCAAAGATGAAATTGCCCAGTGCCATTTGTTGTTTCATCAGGCGACTCCATCGGTCAGGGCTGCATCGCGGCGCGTGGCAAGAGGGTTGTTGGTCATCAACGGGGTGATTTGCATGAATTGGTTTTGTAGATGTTGCGCGACCAACAGACCGATCTTGTCCGAGCTGCCGGGATCGCTGCAGTAGACCTGCACAGTCGGTGCATACGTCAGCGGCTGCGCTGCAGGCTGAGCAGTCGTCAGTTCTTTACTGACCTGCTCGGGCGCAGCGAGCTTGTCCGGTGTTGGCGCAACCAGTTTCTCTCCCAGCCAACTGCCTCCTTCCGAGCCAAGCCACCCACCGATGAGCCCACCAATGAGGCCGCCTACCACCATGCCCGGCGCCAACCCGATGCTGCCTATCGATGCACCTATGGCGGAACCGGCGGCCGCACCGGCCCAGCCACCGCCAGCGGCACCCAGGCCTGTCGCCATTTTGCGCTTGTCACCGCTGGCTACGCCTTCGACGACATCGGCGGCGCCGATTGCCGCCTTCACCGGCCAAGGCATGATTCGTGACACGGGGCGAATTTCAGCGGCCGCAACGCCCAGGCGCGGAGCACTGGGCCATGCTGCCTGTTCGAATATCTTCAACCCGTTGCTGGCGCTGGAAACCCGATTGGCAATGACGGGCCCCGCCCCCTGAGTAAGCGAGTTCACAGCGGCACCCGCTGATCCAGCCGGTTTCCAGCGATCAGGAATACGGCTGGCGGCTTTATCGACAATGCCTTTGCCTAAACGCTCCTTGAGTTGATCGGCAACCGATTCGAGAACGAAGTCGAACACTGGTTTAGCCCACTCAGCCGCCGTCAAAACGGCACCGGTGGTTTTCGGATAGGTTTCGGCCAGCTCACTCAACTTATCGGTCGAATGCGTATCGCCCGGTTTCTCGATGTCGGGTGCCAATGCGTTGCCTTTGGCGACCGACAAGCGCTCCTCTCGCGCATTCTTGATGTTCAACTGCCCTTGTTGGGTATTGGCGAGCGCCAGCGCGGACGCTTTCACCGAGGCGTTGTCGCCCAGGGCCGAGGTCGCATATTGGCGTTTATCGGTTACTTGGAAAAACGCTTCGTTGACCTGTGCCAGGTTCTGCGAAAGCGCGAGCGCGGCATTGCCACTGTCGGCAAATAGCGTGCGGGCCAATGCCGTACGTTGTTCGACGGGTTTGGCGTTCAGCGCAGCCAGCACCGTCAGCACAGCGCCTTGTTGCGAGCCTTGGTTGCCGGTATCGCGCAAGGCTTGCGCAACAGCTTTGGGATCAAGCTTCAATTGTTGCCAGGCGGCCGCTTCAGCCGCGGAGGCCTGGTCGCCTTTAGCCAACGCATCGGAAATGTTTTTCAGCGCAACGCCGGCATCATCCTTTTTCGTGCCAGCGTTCAGCAGTGCTGCCGACAGCGCCGCTGCCTTTTCCGGTTGCAGGCCGGCGGCTACTGCTGACTCACCCGACTGTTGCAGGACTGCACCGATGTCGGCTGACTGCACATCCCCAGGCAGCTTGCCGAGGTGGTTGACTGCGTCTGCCAGATCAACGGCCTGGTCCCGCGTAAGCTTCATTGAGGTCCGCCAGACCTTGGCCATTTCGGCCACTTCCATCGCCGGGAGCTTGAAGGCCGCCGCCGTGATCGCCACGTCGTTGGCAAAGGTCAGCAACTCGAGCTTTTTGTCAGAAGCATTGGCGTATTGGCTGCCAAGCCCTGCTTTGGCTGCCACGCTTGCGACATTGACCAGATCCACCCCGGTAGTGCCACCCGCCGCTACTAGCGGGGCGCTGGCCATGATCAGGCTGGACTGGGCGACGTCCTTTCCATCCTCGCGCGAAATTCCGGCGACGCTGCTCAGCGCGGCCGCCGCCGTATCCATTGCCAGCGCCGACTTGCGGGTTGCTGGAAGCTCAGCATTCGCTGAGGGTTTTTCCTCGGTTTTGCGCGCGCCGGATGAGTCGCCCTTCGCTCCAGTACTGGACGTCAGTGACAAAGAACGTAGCGCCGCGAGCGTCACGTTCAACGCGTCTATCGCCGTAGTGAGCAGACTGATCTTGCCGCTGGCCGTCAGTAACGCCTGATGCAGGCCGCCCGTCTGGTCTGTGGCGAGAAGTGGTCCGGCTGCTGCTCCCAACGCCGCTGCGCTCAGGCTGATAGCGGCCAGCGCGAGGCCCTTGCTGTCGTCAGCATTCGTTAGCGCAAATTGATTCACTGCCATTGCCGCTCTACTCCTGTTTCACGCCAAGGCGAGTGATCGCTATGTCGTAGCGGCGCAACGCCTTCTCGGCGTCCCATTCCAGAATCTCCGCCTCACTTACCGAGTAAATGAGCGGGACGATATCGAGGATTACTTCGATGTCGCGTTCCGAAAGTAGGCCGCCGGCTGGTTTAAAAAATCATCAATGCGCACCTGCAATTGCGTCCAGTCGGGGACGGTCAGCTGGGCCAGATCGGGGATCATCAGGCCGGTGCAGTGGGCAGTGATGAATTCGGCGCGTTCCTTCGCCGTTTTCAGTTTCTTCATCACTTTGGTGGCGCGCAGTGCAGGCATTTCCAGGCTCAGCGAGGTCACGGTACGGCCGGTGACGGCCAGCGGTTGCAGCAATTGCACTTGATCGGGATCGTCGGGTTTCTCCGCGTCTTCGACCTGGTCAAGAAAGTACGCACTCGGCCGGGTCGACATCTCATGGACGTACTGGGCGATGCTCACGTAATCCGGGCGTTTGAGCTGGTCGAGTTCCTTGACCGACAGGCCGGTGGCGAGCAACGCCAGCTCGAAAAACTGATCGTCTTCGTCATCGCCGGCGCGTTCCAGCGCTTCTTTCTGTGCGGCGTAGAACAGCGGTTTGAGCTGGATCGTTTTAATCTGCGAACCGTCATCGCCGGTGATCGGTGACAGCAGTTCGTGTTGGGGTGGCATCCACGGCATGTATGAAGTCCTTGGTGATTCTTTGGGAATTATTGAAATCCCTTGTGGGAGCGGGCTTGCCCGCGATGAGGTCGGCACTTCCAACATTGAGTTGATTGACCCACAGCTATCGCGGGCAAGCCCGCTCCCACAGGTTTTGTGTGTGGCGTGCTGCTGGTTTACGGCATCAACACCGCACGCCGGGCATCACCGAGGATGTCGACGCCGTTGAGCACGAATTTCTGCGTGCGCACGTCGATGTCGATCACCGGCACGCCGTTTTCCAGGCGGTTGTAAGTGCGGCAGGACAGTTCCAGGTTGGTCTTGGGTTTCTCGCCCATTTTCACTGCGGTTTCCTCAAGGGATTTCAGCTGGCCGCCGACGGTGTGGTAGGTGAACCAGGTGTTGCCGTCCTGATCCTGACCGGCTTCGCGCACGTTCAGCAGGATGTCGTCGCCCAGCTTCACGCCCAGCGCCAGCAGCACTTCGGCGCCGAGGCCTTGCAGGGTCAGCTTGGCGCCGAGCGCTTTGCCGCCCTTGGCCATTTCTTCGACGATGAAGCGCCCGCCGCGCATCTCTTCCATGTCGAATTCGATTTTCGGCGGGGTGAATTCCTCAACGGTCGCCGACAACGGCAGGCCTTGCAGGGTGGCCGCGATGGCCTGTCTTACGCGGTTGGTAAACATTAGAGAACGTCCTCCAGGAACTGCTCGATGATTTCATCGCGGGCGTTGAGTTGATAAACCATGTGTTCGTTCGGCGCGTAGCGGCCGTAGTCGATGACCACGTACCAGGTGCCGTTCTTGTACTTCTCGACGCTGTTGAGTTCCGGGTGCAGATAGACGCTGCCGCCGGGAATGGTTTCGTCGGCAACCAGGGTCTGCAGCCAGTCGTTGATGCGCTTGACCTCCTGATCCATGAAGGATTTGGTGAGGTTCTTGGCCATGGCTTTCTGGCCGGCCTTGACCAGCTTGCGGCTGATCGCGTCTTCGAGGCCGACGTAGCTGATGAACTTGCCGGTGACCGAGCGGTTACCCAGCAGCGAGAAGCCGCCAAGCACGGTGCGGGCGTAGTAGCTGACGCCGTAACGGTTGAGCAGATCGCCTTCGGTGGAAGTGTCGAGAATGTTGTATTCGACGACGCGCGAGACGTCTTCGGCGTAGGTCACCTGGTTGCCCGGGCTCTCCCACTGCTTGACCTTGGCCAGCGCGGCAATCGCCAGACTGGACGGCGACAGGAAGACGTTTTTCTTCGCCGCTTTCGAATACACGGCGGGCATGTTGTGCACCACCAGGCAACGGTCGAAACCGAGCTCGGCGCCGCCGAGTTCCTGGCTGTACAGCACCTGATCGGCCACCGAGACATCCTTGCCGTCCAGCACCACACGGGCCTTGATGCGCTTGCCGAACGCGGCGAACTCACCGGCCACCGCTTTGCTGCCGGTAAAGCCCGGCGCACCGATGATGGTCAGGTCTTCCGGGACACTGCCCAGCGCCGCCAGACCCAGCTTGCGGCCAGTGGCCGGCTCGACACCGCCAATCACATTGTTGACCGTGTCGGCCGGCGTCGCGCCTGCCTCGACGATGACTACGTACACCGGCACCTTGACCACTTTGAGGATCTGGTAAACCGCGTGATACAGCGTGCCCTCTTCCGACCCGGTCGGGTCGAGCAGCGCGTGAGTGGTAAAGCTGTTGATGCGGAACGGCGCGTTACGCGGAATCAGTGGATCGGCTTTCGGCGCGGTGCCGACCAGACCGATGACGTTGTCACCCAGGCCACCCATGGCCTCGGGGGATTCAGTGGCATTGACGGTAATGCCGTTGTGCTCGAAGTTCAGAACCTCAGCCATGTTCAGTCAGCCTTCTTGGCAGCGGCCTTTTTGGCCTGGGGGATAGGGGTTTTCGGTTCAAGTCGACCGGCAAAGTGCAAGGCGCTGGCCTCGACGTCGAGCAGTTCCAGCTCTTGACCGACGCTCGACCAGTGCCCACGACCTGTGGGGAACGGGACGAGCACGGTGTAGGTTTGGCGGTTTGCCATTTTTCGTTTCTCCATAAACGGGAAAGCCCCTCGAGGGAGGGGCTTTGGCGGGTGTTGGGTCAGTTGAACGGGATTAAAAAAACGCCCCGCAGTCGGGGCGCTCTAGCGAGTTTGCGTTGCGAACCATTCAGGTCGCTCAGGCCGCGCCTGCTCGTCTGGAAAACCCTCAGACTGCGGCCAATCGCGCAGCAATTTCAGATAGTGCAGTAGTGCTTCATATTGCTCACCGGATAACGTCGTAGCGCTTGCCATTTCAACTTCATCACGGTGACGCTCTCTTAACCATTTGATGCTTTCGATCTCACCGTCGCGCCAAATACGCTCGCTGGTGGCCTGGGTTTGAAAGTCAGGCTCAAGCTTTTTCAACACCGGTCGGCCGTTTTCGTCTGCGCCGATCACAAGAGATTGTGCTTCTCCGGCCAAAAGTTCAGAGCGCAGTTCTGCAGTGATCTCAACAGCATCGTCGGGCATTGCAACATGCACAGCGTCGTCATAAAAGCCACCAGTTGAGGCGGCATAAAAAATAGACATCGGTATCTCCCTGTTACCAGCCAACGGAAATCCATGGCCCGTTCGGTTGACCGCTGCTGCCGATGGCAGAAACAGTGAACTTCGTAAGGCCACCGTACATAACGCATAGGGTGGAGGTGATTGAAGTAGAGCCCGTCGAAGAGCTGTTTCCGACCAGTGTCATCACCTGAGCCACTGGGTAGGCTATCGGAAAGGTGACGCTTACTTGTCCGCCTGCCTCAATCGCATTGATCGTCCCCCACTGGATGATCACGCCGCCTAGCCAGCTTGGCAGCATGAGGTATCCGGTACGTTCCCGGGATACAGAAAAGCCCCAGCGCAACTTCTTCGGAGTGACGATTGTTTTGTCATCTGCGCCCGCATCGGTCTGTGCCTGAGTAGCCACTTTTGCAGTGCCTTGATTGGACTCGGTAGATTGCTGTGCGAGCGCTGACAGTGCCGAGATATCGATGTTTCCCTGATTGACCGGGGCGTTCCAGGCTTTGATGCACCACATGACGGCGATGTTGCGGGGGCGTGCCTCTGCGCCACCAGAACTATTGAAGCCTGCCGCGAAATTGGTCATTACGGCCGTATTGCCGTTGTCTACCACTACGGCACTGGGATTGCTGCCGGACGCATTAGCGAACGCCTGCATGCGGGTGACCGTATGAGCGTGCGATTTGTTGTCGTCGGCCTGCCAGCTGCCAAGGCCACGCCCGGCATCCACCCCCCGCCCATGATCCCAACCGCGCAAAAACTCCCCGCGCGCCTCAGGCAACCGAAAGTTGCCAACCCCCTCATCACCCTTATTGAACTTGCCACCCAAATAGGCGCTCAAGTCCGGGTAAGTCGCGCTGCTCTTGACGCTGTTATCCAGCTCCAGAAAACCCGGCGGCGGCGCATCAACCGGAAACGCCACAATCGATCCCACTGGCAACGCCGAAGCCTTGGCGATCAGCGCTTCAACTTCAGCTTTGGTGTACGAATCCTTGATCCCAAATCCGGCCAGCGTCTCCGGGTTTGCACCCGCAGTCGCGCGACCATATTCATCAACCGTCAAACTCTTGTAAGTCCCCGCAGCAATCCCGGTTCGCCCGGCGAGCATCTTGAATTGCAGCGCGGTCGTGCCAAGGGTGATCGGTGCGTTGGTGGTCAGGTGCCACAGCGAATCTCCATTCACTACGCCCTCCTCCACCATAACCGTCAGGCCCGGAGTGACCTTGGCGCTGGTGTTGGCATCAGTGGCCCGCACCCAGTCGCCATTGGCAACAATCCACAGGCCATTGTCCTTGGCCAGGGTCTGGCTCGGCAGCAACACACGATCGCCGGCGATCACTGCCACACCATCAATCTGCTGCGCACCGCTCAATACGACATTGCCCGTTGCTGCGACTCGCACCGACTGCTTGCCATCAAGTTTGCCGAGTTCTTCAGCCAGATAACTCATGACCCAGGCACGCGTCGCCTTGACCACGGTGTCATCGATCAACAACGTCACCAGCGACGCATTACTGGTCTCGAAAATCGAGCGAATGTAAAACTCTTTACCCGAGCCCGACGTCGCCAGCACCGGTTTGAACGACTCCGGATATTTGACGATGGCGTAAAGAATCCCGGTGTCAGTCCACAGCCCTGCTTCCCGCACATACCAGCCGCCAACATCCGGCGGAATGGTCACTTCCGCGAGCAGCCAGCTCGGGTTCTTCTCGTCCTGGAACAGCGCATTCAGCGGTCCGCGCCAGACTTCGCGTTTCAGTGCAGTGGCGGTCGCGGCCGGGTTGTAGACTGTGCCGCCGCCATCGCCGACGGAAATCTGCGTCAACTTGATCGGCGTGCCCGCAGCCTTGCACGCCGTTTCGTAGGCAATCCCTGCGTTGGTGAGCAGGGTGTAATAGTCAGCCATTCAGGCCCCCTGAGGATAAATAGTGGATGTTTCGACGGTGTACAACGCGGCGGCCATGAACGCCTCGCCAGAGGTTTCAAGGCCCTCGATGAACACCGGATAAACCGTGGTCAGCTCGCCGCAGAACGTCGCAGCACCGATGACGTGACTGCCGAATGCGCTCAAACCCACCGATACGGAGAGAACGTCCCTCTCGCTTTTCGCATCGGTCAGACGGCGGTCGAGACGTGCATCGATTTCTTCGCTGTAGGGTTGGTCGCTGAAGGCTCGTACGGAAAAGCTGTACGGCACGCCGGGCGGTGTCTGTTCGTACCAGGCGCGGATCTCGGGTCTTAATTGCAAACCTTTGGCGGCGTTTTCCAGCGCCTTGCGGGTGCCGGCCTGGCGCGCGGTGGGCCAGGCCAGTTCGACGGTCAGGCGCTTCTCCGCCACCGGCGCATCAGTGCTCCATTCGGCGACGCCACGATCGGCAGCCAGATAAGGCAGGAAAGCCACTGGCGTTTCGCTGGGGTTCATCAATTCCGGGAACGGCGGTGCGATGCGATCAAGCAAGGCGCCGAAGCCCAGATCCAGTCCGCGCTCAAGTACCGAGCTGTTGGCTGGCAGTAAGGTCGGGCGCTGAGTTTTTTCACTCATAGCGTCAGCACCTCGACTTCGACCGCGGTGCAATAAGGCGCCTGAAAAGCGGTGGTGACGATCGGCGCCAGCGGTTCGAGAATCTGCAGTTGCACGGCGCCGGCGCTGTGCAACGTGTAGTCGATCCAGCTCGGATCGACCCGACCTTCCAGGCGATGACAACTGTCGGCGTAAGCCTGCAATTGCGCTTGCGCCGCGACCTTGGTCAGGCCCGAATCGGGACCGGAATTGATTTTGGCGACGACGCGGATTTTGTAGCGCTGGATCTCGGCAGCCTTGACGGTGACAAGGTCGGTTTCCGGGCGCACGTCGGGACGAGCAAAGTGCTGACGGACGCCGTCGAGCAATGCTTCGGAAGGCGTACCATCGCCGTCTCGAGAAAGCACGGTGACTTGCACTTCGCCCGGCGCAGTGCGCCGCCCGTTGCCATCCTTGACCTGCGCGGCGAGGCCGTCGGGATCGAAGGTGTAGGTGACGTTTACCACGCCGGAATCAGTGGACTCGACCTGCACCGTGGGCCGCTCGCCGAGGGTGAATACCTCACGGCGATACTGCATCCGCGAACCAGCCGCCGGTGCATGAGGTGCCAGGTAATAACGCAGCCGAGCGTCGTCATCACTTTCATAAATCGCCGGCACCGGCGGAAATGCCGCCGGGTCGCCGGGATCGAGCAATTGCCGCTCCAAGCCCATGTCCGCCAGCCGCGCATCCAGATTGCTGCCGGTCGCCCACCACGCCAGCATCTGCTTGATGCGCGCATTGTATTTACGCTCATGGGTTTGCAGACGCACGCAGAACGCTTCCAGCGCTAGGGTCAGCAATTCGCTTTCGTTTTCCAGACTCGCCTTGAGTTTCACGGCGCTGGTCGGCGAACGAGCACCCACGTATTCGATGACGAAAGTCTTGAACTCGGCGAGCAGATCTTCAAACGCTTCGACTGTGATCAGCGCGGGTTCGGCCAGCTGATTCTGGCCCGGGATAAGCATGCTCATGTCGCCACCTCGAAAGTTTGTTGGCGGTTTTTCCAGGTGCCGGCAAATCGCAGCAGCAGGCCGTCGCCGTGGCGACTGGCAACAATCACTTGCGGCTGAAAATCATCGATACCGTTTTGCGAGTTGTAGAACGCTTGCGCGGCGTGGCTCTGTGCCAGAAGCAGAATGTCGTCACCGAGGTTCTGCCCGAGGAGAGTGGGAATCAGCGAACCGTACAAAGGTCGCTTCTGCCGGGTGCCCAGCGGCGTGGTCAGGGCCCGGGTCGCGCGCTGCACAAACTGCAGCCAGTCGTCGACCGTGGCCCCGCTGTCTCTATCGATTCCGATCATGGAAAACTCTCGATTCAGGGGCTGATGACGCGGCCCTGGTGGTCGACCAAAGGGCCGCTGAAATGCACGCCCGAGGCGTCGATGCTCAGGCCGACGGCGCCCAGTTGCAGGGTGATCAACTGCGGAGTCATGGCCAGTCGCGCCGGGCCGATGCTGAACTGGAGCGACTCGCGAGAACCGTTGAACGCGGCCGGGCCGTTTTGCCAGTGCAAGGTGTGAGTGGCATCGTCGTAACCGCTTTCGCTGCCGTCGACATGCACCCGACGGGTCAGCGTCGGTACGGTCGAGGCCGCTGGGAAACGGTCACTGTTCAAACCGAACAACGCCACACTCTGCGCACCGCTTTCACCGCTGCCATAGTTGAACAGCAGGCACTGCTCGCCCACCGTCGGGATTCGCGATTCGCTTTGCGCACCGGCGCTGGGGTTGAAAAACTTGATCGCCGGCGTGAGCAATCCGCCATGGCTGACCTGGCAAGTGTTGCTAGCCGCATCGACCGATTGACAGATACCAATACGACAGAAACTCTCGGCACGGCGATGCAGGTCTTCGATTTCCGCTTCCATTTCCGCCAGACGCTCAATGATCGGGCCGAGCTGCATACGCAGTAATGCGTCGAACATCGGTCAACCCTCCAGCGCGGTGTATTGCTCGGGATCGTCGATATTGCTGACCTCCCAGGTGCGGGCAAATTTGGGCACGCCCAGCGGATCATCGAGCAGGGTCGGACCGAGGTAGAGGGTCTGCTCGAAGGTCAGGGTCCAGGCTTTGTATGGCTGATCGCCGCGAATGAGCAACGAGGGCAATCCATCGATATTCGTGGGCAGATCGCATTGATCGCCGGGCAATCCCCAGCGGTTGTCGGTGATCAGGTTTTTCAGCACAGCGATCAGGTCGCATGCCGTAAATGCGGTCGCAGAAAGCGCCGGCACGACTTGCAGTGACAACGTCATTACATGAGCGATACGCCCATCTGCGGCGCGCACGCCGGACGCGTTTCGGTCAAAGTCGATCAGTATCCAGGCCTGATCGCCCGCCGCAGTGAAGTCATCGGGACCGCCGACATTGAGGTTGAGACCGGCGGTGTTGCGCAGTGTCGTCGCGATGGCTGTAAACAGTTGCGACGGCTGCTGGATCGGTGTGGGCATACATGACCTCCTTTTCATTCGTCCACGCGCAGCCCTGCCGCCAACATGGCGGCACGGAAAATATTCAGGGTTAAGGCTGGTCGCGCGGCGGTACTTCGCAGACGCCGATGCGCTTGGCCGCCCAGCGTTCGTAAAGGCCGATGGCGACGTCGGCGCCGGCCATGGCGGTCAGGCAGCCAAACGCACCAGCGGCCCAGATCGACATGCCGGCGGCATACAGCAGCATGATTGCCGACACGCCGCAGATCATGCAGGCACCGGAGCGCAGGGCCAGCCGCCGTACCAGTGACCAGCCGCGGGCGCCCTCCTTGTCGGCACGCCACATTTCGCCGGACACCCCTCCGACGACGGCGAGGAGGATGACCAGCCAGATCGGCATGTCCGCCAACGCTTGTTGCTCGTTTGTCATGTCACGCCTCCGTGGGCAGTGGGTGATAGATGGGAATTGAGTTCAAATAATGTCTCTTCAGGCAGGCATTCCAAAAAGCCCGGCCTTGCGCCAGGCTTTTCAGCAATGCGGTCCCGCCGATCGATTACTCGAGTTGGAATCAGTAAGGTGCGACTGGCCACGCGATGTTCGCCGGATAACCAGACTGCTGATCGATGTCGCTGAGGGCGATGCAGTATTGCTTGTGGGCCAACAGCCGAGCCTGGTCGTCGCTGGTGGCGACGCCGACGTCGGCTTTGAACTGCAGCGAGTTCATCAGTAACCAGTTGGCGGCCCCATTCAGCAATTGCCACTTCTGCTGTTCGGCTTCGTTTCGCAGCTCTTCTTCGGTCGGTGCAGAGAAGGTCCAGACCCCATTGAAGGTTGCGCTCCAACCCACCCGAATATCCGTACTGCCGGTTACATCAACCCAAACCGAGGTTGGCGAAGCGGGTGGTTCAAGAATCACTTCACTTTCTTTCAACTGGACAACTCGGTTGTATTCAACCAATGCATAAAGACTCATTGGGTCTTCCTCATTTACTCTTTGGCAGGAATATCGCCGTGCAACTGGCAGGTATTTAAAAGCCCGGCAACAAGGCCAGGCTTTTCGGTAATGCACTGCGCATTTCAATATTGCGGATGCGTCAAATGTCGCTTATGGCACTTCAGGCCAAATGACGCTCAGTGGATAGCCCGGCTGTTTGTTGACTTGGCTCATCGCGATGAAGAACTGCTTGTAGGCCAGCAGTGCGGCCTCTTCAGCAGGTGTTGCCAGCCCCAGCTCGACTTTTTGCACCAGTGCCGACGATGCCAGGGTGAAGTTGACTTTGTCTAAACGAGTCATTCTTTCGTTACGCATTTGAATAGCCAACATGGACGGTTGCCCCCACATATCGCTATCAGTAAATGTCCAGACGCCGTCGGTGTTCACCGCGTTCCAGGAATAATCGATCTTGGGCAATGCGCTGACATCCACCCAGACTTGATCCGCCGGAAACTCATCGGTGATCGGGTTCGCGGTTTCAAAAATGTTGTCTACTTTGCCAGCGACAACACGTGCGTATTTCTTCATGCTCATCATCCTTATTGAGTGCCGGCATCCCGGCGTTTCAGTTTCTGCCCGGTAGGCATTCCAAAAAGCCCGGCGCTTGCACGCCGGGCTTTTCAGTAATGCGCTCCTTCGCCTTCCTTCCAATCCTGTATTCGAGAAGGGAGCTGACTTTTCGGCGCTACTGGCGCGGTACGAGTCCATTCAGATTGTTTTTCCGACCGCGGTCCCTGCCCGCCGGATAACTGCTTCTGGTGCTTTACGCTGCACACCCGGGTCAGTTGCCAACCCTCTGAACCGTTGAGGCCGGTTCATCGCTGCCTGTTCTTGTGAAACTAAAGAGCTTGTCTTGCCAGCCGCTTTATCGAGCGGCTTGGTGGCAAGAATATGCATGGATGCATATACAGTCAATGCGTAAATGCATTTATTTATGCATTAAATTTGCGCTTGCGCATGAAACCCAAGCGGGCCAAGGGGTGGGGAGATTTCTGCAGGCGAAAAAAAACCTGCCGAGGGGCAGGTTTCAGTTGGATGAACGAGAGTTAGCGGGCGTACATGCCCCACCAGAAGACGTGACCGAGGATGACGATCTGCTCTTCCTGGATTTCCTGGAAGCTGTAGTCCTCGTCCGGATGCTCGTCGCGATTGAAGCTGCGCAGGCGAATGCCGGTGGGCAGGCGATAAAGTTGTTTCACGCGCAACTGGCCGTTGTGATTGATCGCATACAGGTCGCCGTCGATGATGTCGCCGATACCGCACTTGCCGGCGTTGACGCCGACAGTCGCACCATCGCGCAGGACCGGTAACATGCTGTTGCCGCGCACCGTTACGCATTTGGCCTGGTCGAACTGCACGCCGTTGTGGCGCAGGCTGCGCTTGCCGAAGCGCAGGCTGGAGCGTTCGCTCTCTTCGATGACGAATCTTCCTGATCCAGCAGCCAATTCAACCTCACGTAGAAAGGGCACCGACACCTCGTCGTCATCGACGGGCGTGTCGTCGTCCCACAGGCTTATGTCCTTGAGTTCCGCATGCACGTCAGCGCGAGTGCCGCCGGTCGTTGGCGTGACATCCGCGCGCCCGCGCAACTGATCGGTGCTGACGTTGAAATACTCGGCGATCTTCGAGATATGTTTATCCGAAGGATCGACAATCTTCCCGCTGAGAATCCGCGAGAGCGTGGATTGAGGCACGCCGGTGCGACGGTGGAGCTCCGTGGGGGAGATCCCGTGCTGGTCGAGCAGTGCTCTTAAGACGGACGAAACGTTGCGTTTTTGCATAACGCGCATAGTGCTTGAAGTTTTTCGCGAAGACAAATGCTAATTTGCATAAATCGTGCATTGATCAACTTTTCACTGCAAGTAAACGCTCTCCCGACCGCAGTGCCTGCGTCGGGCTGACTGCCCATGGTAACCTTGCGCCCATCGCGGAAAAGCCCGGTCACTGCCCGCGCTTTGCCCTACATCTTTTAACGAGTTGCCCGACAATCCGATGAATAAAGCCGTCTCCGACCTGTCCTCCCACACTCCGATGATGCAGCAATACTGGCGCCTGAAGAATCAGCACCCGGATCAGCTGATGTTCTATCGCATGGGCGATTTCTACGAGATCTTCTACGAAGATGCGAAGAAAGCTGCCAAGTTGCTGGACATCACCCTGACCGCGCGCGGGCAGTCGGCGGGTCAGGCGATTCCGATGTGTGGGATTCCTTACCACGCGGCGGAAGGTTACCTGGCGAAACTGGTCAAGCTCGGCGAGTCGGTGGTGATTTGCGAGCAGGTCGGCGACCCAGCCACCAGCAAAGGCCCGGTTGAACGCCAAGTGGTGCGGATCATCACGCCGGGGACGGTCAGCGATGAAGCGCTGCTCGATGAGCGTCGCGATAACCTTATTGCTGCAGTGCTGGGCGATGAGCGTCTGTTTGGTCTGGCGGTGCTGGACATCACCAGCGGCAACTTCACTGTGCTCGAAATCAAAGGCTGGGAAAACCTCCTGGCCGAGCTGGAGCGCGTGAATCCAGTTGAACTGCTGATTCCGGATGACTGGCCAAAAGACCTGCCGGCGGAAAAACGCCGTGGCGTGCGTCGTCGTGCGCCGTGGGACTTCGAGCGTGACTCTGCGTTGAAAAGTCTCTGCCAGCAGTTTTCCACCCAAGACCTGAAAGGCTTCGGCTGCGAAAACCTGACCCTGGCCATTGGCGCTGCCGGTTGCCTGTTGGCCTACGCCAAGGAAACCCAGCGCACCGCCCTGCCTCACTTGCGCAGCCTGCGTCACGAACGCCTCGATGACACCGTGGTGCTCGACGGCGCCAGCCGGCGCAATCTCGAGTTGGACACCAACCTGGCCGGTGGCCGCGACAACACCCTGCAATCGGTGGTCGATCGCTGCCAGACCGCCATGGGCAGCCGATTGCTGACTCGTTGGCTGAACCGGCCGTTGCGCGATCTCACCGTGCTGCTGGCCCGCCAGACCTCAATCCGTTGCCTGCTCGACGGTTATCGCTTCGAAAAGCTGCAACCGCAGCTCAAGGAAATCGGCGACATCGAACGGATCCTGGCGCGGATCGGTCTGCGCAATGCGCGACCGCGTGACCTTGCGCGTCTGCGTGACGCCCTCGGCGCGCTGCCAGAACTGCAAGTGGCGATGACCGATCTGGAAGCGCCGCACCTGCAGCATCTGGCGGCCACCACCAGCACCTACCCGGAACTGGCGGCGCTGCTGGCAAAAGCCATTATCGATAACCCGCCGGCGGTGATCCGTGACGGCGGCGTTTTGAAAACCGGTTACGACAGCGAACTCGACGAACTGCAATCACTGAGCGAAAACGCCGGCCAGTTCCTTATCGATCTCGAAGCCCGCGAAAAAGCACGTACCGGTCTGGCCAATCTGAAAGTCGGCTACAACCGCATCCATGGCTATTTCATCGAATTGCCGAGCAAGCAGGCTGAATCGGCGCCAGCGGACTACATCCGCCGGCAGACGCTGAAGGGCGCCGAGCGGTTTATCACGCCCGAGCTGAAAGAGTTCGAAGACAAAGCACTGTCGGCCAAGAGTCGCGCGCTGGCTCGGGAAAAGATGCTTTATGAAGCGCTGCTCGAAGACTTGATCAGCCAACTGCCACCGCTGCAGGACACTGCCAGCGCACTGGCCGAGCTGGACGTGCTGAGCAACCTTGCCGAGCGCGCGCTGAATCTTGACCTGAACTGCCCGCGTTTCGTCAGCGAGCCGTGCATGCGCATCACTCAGGGGCGTCACCCGGTGGTCGAGCAAGTGCTGACCACGCCGTTCGTGGCCAACGATTTGAGCCTGGACGATAACACGCGCATGTTGGTGATCACCGGGCCGAACATGGGCGGTAAATCCACCTACATGCGGCAAACCGCTTTGATCGTGCTGCTGGCGCATATCGGTAGCTTCGTGCCGGCCGCCAGTTGTGAGTTGTCGCTGGTCGACCGCATCTTCACCCGTATCGGTTCAAGCGATGATCTGGCCGGCGGTCGTTCGACCTTCATGGTCGAGATGAGCGAAACCGCCAATATCCTGCATAACGCTACCGAGCGCAGTCTGGTGCTGATGGACGAAGTCGGGCGCGGCACCAGCACCTTTGACGGTCTGTCGCTGGCGTGGGCGGCGGCCGAGCGCTTGGCTCACCTGCGCGCCTACACCTTGTTCGCCACGCACTATTTTGAACTGACCGTGCTGCCGGAAGCCGAACCTCTGGTAGCCAACGTGCACCTGAACGCTACCGAGCACAACGAACGCATCGTGTTTCTGCACCACGTTCTGCCTGGGCCGGCCAGCCAGAGCTACGGCCTGGCAGTGGCGCAACTGGCGGGTGTGCCGAGCGAAGTGATCCTGCGCGCGCGTGAGCATCTGAGTCGCCTGGAAGACACTGCCCTGCCCCACGAGGCGCCGAAACCGGCGGCCAAGGGCAAACCGTCGACACCGCAGCAAAGCGATATGTTCGCCTCGCTGCCGCATCCGGTACTCGACGAATTGGCGAAAGTGGATCTGGACGATATGACGCCACGCCGTGCGCTGGAAATGCTCTATGCACTGAAGAACCGGATATAAGCACTGAAGAAGCGGATATAACGCAAATCGCTTCAAGCTGTTAGAATCTCGCGCGGTTCGGGATGCTGCTGGCTCATAGCCTGGTCAGCAGGTATCGCTCCCGAACCTGGCGACCCCAACCGTGAAGGGGCAACGCTGCCGCCGCCTGAGGAGAAAATTAGAAATGACCTTCGTCGTCACCGACAACTGCATCAAGTGCAAGTACACCGACTGCGTAGAAGTCTGTCCGGTGGACTGCTTTTACGAAGGCCCGAACTTCCTGGTGATTCACCCGGACGAGTGCATCGACTGCGCGTTGTGTGAACCAGAATGCCCGGCTGTGGCGATCTTCTCGGAAGACGAGATCCCAAGTGGCATGGAAAACTTCATCGAGCTCAATGCCGAGCTGGCGGATGTCTGGCCGAATATTACAGAGAAGAAAGATCCGTTGCCGGGCGCTGAAGAGTGGGATGGCAAGACCGGTAAAATTGCTGACCTCGAACGCTGATCTGCCTCGCGTCGAATGAAAAGGCCCCTTGCGGGCCTTTTTGCTTTGTGCAGGTTGTACTTTTTTGCAGGCGAAAAAAGGGGCGGTATGACCCGCCCACATTTTTTCCCTATTCCCTGTATTCCTTTTCATCGTCCTGATGAATCGCCTCCTGCGATGTCCGTTCCCCTCTTCCGTGAAGGGCGTGTCTGTCCGTCGACACAGCCCTGATATTAGAGAGTTTCCGCAGCGGAGCAATCAGGCTCAGGTGCATGACTACGCTGACATAAAGACATAACAATTGAAAAATTTTCTGCAAAATCAGAAAGTTACCGTTTGGCAACGAGTGCAATCGCCTTCCGCCGAAGTGTAAAAATAGCGAACACTTACGACACAGTAAGCAAAGGCTTACAGCGCGAGACTACAAACTCAGAAAATGCAGACCGCTCGTCTGGCACCTCGCCTGCCAGCCCCGATGCACGAGACAGGCATAAACAAAAAGCCCCGACTGATCAAATCAGCCGGGGCTTTTTGCGGGCGGTCGATCAGGCGCTTACTGAAACAGCGACTCGCTCGACAGGCCATTCTTCTCCAGGATCTCGCGAAGGCGCTTTAGGCCCTCCACCTGGATCTGCCGTACCCGCTCGCGGGTCAGACCGATCTCCAGGCCTACGTCCTCAAGCGTGCTGCTTTCGTGGCCGCGCAGGCCAAAGCGGCGGATCACCACCTCGCGCTGCTTGTCGGTCAGTTCCGACAGCCATTGATCGATGCTCTGCGACAGGTCGTCATCCTGCAGCAGTTCGCACGGATCCGTTGGACGATCATCAGTGAGGGTGTCCAGCAGGGTTTTATCCGAATCCGGACCCAGCGAGACGTCGACCGAAGAAACCCGTTCGTTCAGGCCGAGCATGCGCTTGACCTCGCCCACCGGTTTTTCCAGCAGGTTGGCGATTTCTTCGGGTGAAGGTTCGTGATCGAGTTTTTGCGTCAGCTCGCGTGCGGCCCGCAGGTACACGTTGAGCTCCTTGACCACATGAATCGGCAGCCGGATGGTCCGGGTCTGATTCATGATCGCGCGTTCGATGGTCTGACGGATCCACCAGGTGGCATAGGTTGAGAAGCGGAAGCCGCGCTCGGGATCGAACTTTTCCACCGCGCGGATCAGGCCGAGGTTGCCCTCTTCAATCAGATCCAGCAGCGACAGCCCCCGATTGACGTAACGCCGGGCGATCTTGACCACCAGCCGCAGGTTACTTTCGATCATGCGCTTGCGCCCGGCCGGATCGCCACTTTGCGACAAGCGCGCAAAATGAACTTCTTCTTCCGGGGACAGCAGAGGGGAAAAGCCGATTTCGTTGAGATACAGCTGCGTGGCATCAAGTGCCCGAGTGTAGTCGATGTATTTATGTTGTTTGAGTGTGGCGGAGTGTCTGGATTTGGAACGAACGGAAGGTGGAGCAGCCCCTTCATCATTCAACATCGAATCCGAATCGATGCCGGTCTCCATAAGGAGAACCTCATCGTCGATGTCAAACTCCGGCACTTCTTTACTGAGAGCCATTGTTATAGTCCTTTGGTGAGTTCGACCCCAAGCTCAAGCGACGCCTTTATCCTTGGCAACGCTGGAGCCTGTCCCCTCTACGCGACGGAACAGGCTGGCCTTCAAATCAACGTCTTGGCAGGAACTGCAGCGGATCCACAGGTTTACCTTGGCGGCGAATCTCAAAATGCAGTTTCACCCGGTCTGTACCCGTTGACCCCATTTCGGCAATTGTCTGTCCGACCTTGACCTGCTGCCCCTCCCGAACCAACAGCCTGCGGTTATGTCCGTAAGCACTGACGTAGGTTTCGCTGTGTTTGATGATGACCAATTCGCCGTAGCCCCTTAAGCCACTCCCGGCGTATACGACCGTCCCATCAGACGCAGCTAAAACAGGCTGTCCCAAATCTCCGGCGATATCAATTCCTTTATTCAAACTACCGTTTGAAGAGAATTTTCCAATCAGAACGCCATTAGATGGCCATCCCCAGCCGGTCGGGGCCGGGCCTGCCGGAGGCAGTGGCGCGGGCGCAGGTTTGCTCGCGACGGACGGTACAACCCCTTTGGAACCGGTGGTTGTAGTGGTTGTGGTGCCATTCGCCTGGCGCCGGATTACCGTGGTTTTACTCGACGAAGAAGGTGAAGAACTGGCGTTGCTCACGACCGCAGTCGGCGTTGAACCGCTGCGCCCGTCGAAGCGAATTGTCTGACCCGGATGGATCGTATACGGCGTAGGAATGTTGTTCCGCGCGGCGAGGGTTTTGTAGTCCCAGCCGTAACGAAAGGCGATCGAAAATAAGGTATCGCCAGGACGGACTACATATTGCCCGGTGGTTACGGTAGGACGTTGTGCCACCGCATTGTTGCGATCGACAACCCGCACGTTGCTCGATTTGGTGCTGGAGCAACCGACCAGCAAGGTGCTCAAGACAAGGCCAGTCACCAGGCGCTGAAAGCTCGTGTTACCCATACGCTGCGCAATGACTGTGAGACTCACCCGCCGCTCCCTTTTGTGGTGGCTGAAAATTCTGAATGCCGCACTGCGGCATGAGGTGTCGCAAGTATAACGGGCCGAACCGGCTTTACCTTTAATGAAGCGAAATCACCGGGCGCACACGTTTGCCAGTGGCAAATACGCTGCGTTTAAAACCTGGCTGCCGGTGTAAGACCGGCGCCGTTGAAAGGAATTCAGCGCCTGTTTACAAATGCTCAGGCCAGTGGCCCGTTGAGCAAAGGCACGAAACGTACAGCGCCCAAAACGTGTCGGGAAAAGCCATGTTCTTCGCGCACGATCAGCATCAGTTGCTGCACTTCACCGGAGCCGACTGGAATCACCATGCGTCCACCAGGAGCCAATTGATCAAGCAAGGCCTGTGGCACATCGGTGGCCACGGCGGTGACGATGATGCCGTTGTAGGGCGCCAGCGCCGGCCAGCCTTCCCAGCCATCGCCCCAGCGAAATACCACGTTACGCAGGTTCAACTCGACCAGACGCTCCTTGGCGCGATCCTGCAGCACCTTGATGCGCTCGACGGAAAACACCCGCTCAACCAATTGCGACAACACGGCCGTCTGGTAGCCGGAGCCCGTGCCGATCTCCAGCACTTTATCCAGCGGACCCGCTTCCAGCAGCAGCTCGCTCATGCGCGCCACCATATAAGGCTGGGAAATGGTCTGGTTGTTGCCGATCGGCAGCGCGGTATCTTCATAAGCGCGATGCGCCAGCGCCTCGTCGACAAACAGGTGACGCGGTGTGCGGCGGATCACTTCCAGCACTTTGGCGTTCGATACGCCTTCTTCATACAGCCGCTGGATCAGTCGCTCGCGCGTACGCTGGGAGGTCATGCCAATGCCGCTGCGCAGGCGGTCGTCATGTTCACGCATCAGCTCAGCCCCCCCAGCCAGCCGTCAAGACTTCTGAAGGCATCATTGAAAGTGCGATCAAGCTGCAACGGTGTGATGGACACATAACCCTGCATCACGGCATGAAAATCGGTGCCCGGGCCGCCATCCTCAGCGTCACCGGCAGCGGCGATCCAGTAACCGGCCTTGCCGCGCGGATCGACCACTTTCATCGGGGCTGCCGCGCGAGCGCGGTGGCCGAGGCGGGTCAACTGAATGCCACGGATGTGATCGATGGGCAAATTGGGGATGTTCACGTTGAGTACCGTGCGCGGTGGCAGATCGAGCCCGGCGTGGGCCTCGACCAGTTTGCGCGCAAAGTAGGCCGCTGTCGGCAGGTTGTCCACCTGACGCGAGACCAGGGAAAAGGCAAACGATGGGCGCTGGAGAAATCGTCCTTCCAGCGCAGCCGCCACGGTTCCGGAATACAGCACGTCGTCACCAAGATTGGCGCCCAGATTAATGCCGGAAACCACCATGTCCGCTTCGCGTTCAAGCAAGCCGTTAAGGCCCAGGTGAATGCAATCGGTCGGCGTGCCGTTGAGGCTGATAAAGCCGTTGGCCAAGTATTGCGGGTGCAGCGGACGGTCGAGCGTCAGCGAACTGCTGGCGCCGCTTTTGTCCTGCTCCGGGGCGATAACCACGCATTCGGTGTAGTCCGCCAGCGCAGCATAAAGCGCGGCGAGACCGGGCGCGGTGACCCCATCGTCGTTAGAAATCAGAATACGCATGGGCTGTCCGTCTGCCCCACCGGCACCAGATCAACGAGCTCGCGCACCAATACGGTGGCGAAGCATCCGGCCGGGAGGACGAATTCCAGTTGCAGAATGTCAGGTTGGGGATAATGCCACGTCAACCCGCCAATGGGCAGCCGCAGGATGCGACGTTCATGGCTCATGCCGGCGTGGATCAACCAGTCGCGCAGCTCCGCTTCGCGGGTGGCGATCGCCTGCTCCAGTTCATGGACAGCACCAGCAGCCGGCGAGTCACCTACACCCCACTGCGGACCGGTCGGGTGCAGGTCGAGAATCGCCAGACGCGGGTCGCTGCATTCGGCTTCACCGGCCGGGAAAAAACTGCGGCTGTCGGTGAAGGCCAGCAGATCGCCAACCAGCGCGGTGTTCCAGGTGCCATCGGCGACGCGCGCCGCCAGCACCTGGTTGAACAGAAAGCTGCGCGCCGTCGACAGCAGGCGCGAGCGCACATTGCGCTGTTCCGGCAAAGCCTTGCGCGCCGCCCACGCCCGCGCATCGACAACGTTACCGCCGTCATGGCCGAAACGCTGGGCGCCGAAATAATTGGGAATGCCCTGCTTGGCGATCAGTTGCAGGCGTTGTTCAAGCGCGTCTTTGTCGCCATTGAATTGCGTCAGGCGCAGGGTGAAACCGTTGGCCGAATGCGCACCGCGTTGCAGCTTGCGCTTATGGCGCGTGGTCTTGAGGATCTTCAGCGTGTCGTTTTCCGCCGCCGTCAGATCCGGGTCGGCCTTGCCCGGCAGTTGCACGCTGAACCACTGTCGTGTCAGGGCCTGACGGTCTTTCAGGCCGGCATAGCTGACGGTGCGCAACGGCACACCCGCCGCCTTGGCGATTCGACGGGCCGCTTCTTCGGTATTCAGACCGCGTTTTTCGACCCAGATCCACAGGTGTTCGCCGTCACCGCTGAACGGGATATCCAGCACTTCATCGACCTGAAAATCTTCGGCAATGGCTTTCAGTACTGCGGTACCAAGCGCTTCGCCATAGGCCCGCGGGCCGAGCAATTGCAGTTCATTCATGCGCGCAGCAACAAGGCAACGGAGTGCACGGCGATGCCTTCTTCGCGACCGACAAAGCCAAGCTTTTCGGTGGTGGTAGCTTTGACGTTCACTTGATCCAACTCAACTTGAAGATCCGCCGCGATCAGCGCGCGCATCGATTCGATATGCGGCGCCATTTTTGGCGCCTGGGCAACGATGGTGTTGTCGACGTTGCCGACTCTCCAGCCCTTGGCGTGGATCAGACTGACCACATGACGCAAGAGCACACGGCTGTCGGCGCCCTTGAATTGCGGGTCGGTGTCCGGAAAGTGTTTGCCGATATCACCCAGCGCCGCCGCGCCGAGCAAGGCGTCGCTCAAGGCGTGCAGCAGGACGTCACCGTCGGAATGAGCGAGCAGCCCGAAGCCGTGTGCAATCTGCACGCCGCCCAGAGTAATGAAATCGCCTTCAGCGAAACGGTGCACATCGTAGCCGTGGCCAATACGCATAAAAAAACGCCCCGATTTTTGTCAGGGCGTGATTCTACCTGCATTAACCGCGCAGAGCGCGCGCGTGATGCTGCAAGTGGTCGTCAATGAAGCTTGAGATGAAGAAATAGCTGTGGTCGTAACCCGGTTGCAGGCGCAGCTCCAGCGGATGCCCCGCTTGTTTTGCGGCGTGTTGCAAGGCTTCGGGTTTCAGTTGCGTGGCGAGGAAATCGTCGCGATCGCCTTGATCGACCAGCAACGGCAACTTCTCCGTCGCCTCCGCAATCAGCACACAGGCGTCCCACTCCTTCCACTTCGAACGGTCTTCGCCCAAATAGTTGGAAAAGGCCTTCTGGCCCCACGGGCAATCGATCGGATGGGTAATCGGCGAGAACGCCGACACTGATTGATAACGACCCGGATTGCGCAGCGCGCAGACCAACGCGCCGTGGCCGCCCATGGAGTGGCCGCTGATGCTGCGCTTGTCGGATGCGGGGAAATGCGCTTCGACCAGTGCAGGCAGTTCCTTCACGACATAGTCATGCATCTGATAGTGCCGCGCCCACGGTTCCTGGGTGGCGTTCAGATAAAACCCCGCACCGAGACCGAAGTCCCAGGCCTTGTTCGCATCGTCCGGAACATCCGGGCCACGCGGGCTGGTATCCGGGGCGACAATAATCAGACCGAGCTCGGCAGCCATGCGCATCGCACCGGCCTTCTGCATGAAATTCTCATCGGTGCAGGTCAGCCCCGACAGCCAGTACAACACCGGCAGCTTGCCGCCCTGCTCCGCTTGCGGCGGCAGGTACACGGCAAAGACCATGTCGCAATCAAGCACTTCGGAACGATGGCGATAGCGCTTGTGCCAGCCACCGAAACTCTTCTGACAGGAAATATTTTCCAGATTCAAGGGATTCTCCCTAGCTGTAAGCTGCAAGCCGCAAGCTTCAAGAAAAAGCACGAACACCTTTACTTGCAGTTTGAAGCTTGCAGCTCGGGGCTGCTGTTAGAAATGTATGACGGTGCGGATGCTCTTGCCTTCGTGCATCAGGTCGAACGCCTTGTTGATATCTTCCAGGCCCATGGTGTGGGTGATGAAGGTATCCAGCGGAATTTCGCCGCTCTGGGCCATGTCGACGTAGCTCGGCAATTCAGTACGACCACGCACGCCGCCGAACGCCGAACCACGCCAGACGCGACCGGTAACCAACTGGAACGGACGGGTGGCGATTTCCTGACCGGCACCGGCAACGCCGATGATGACCGACTCGCCCCAGCCTTTGTGGCAGCACTCAAGCGCGGCGCGCATGAGTTGCACGTTGCCAATGCACTCGAAGGAGAAGTCGACGCCGCCGTCGGTCATGTCGACGATCACTTCCTGAATCGGACGATCGTAGTCTTTCGGGTTCACGCAATCAGTGGCACCCAGTTGTTTGGCGATTTCGAACTTGGCCGGGTTGATGTCGATGGCGATGATGCGCGCAGCCTTGGCTTTCACCGCGCCGATCACGGCCGACAAGCCAATACCACCGAGACCGAAGATGGCCACGGTGTCACCTGGCTTGACCTTGGCGGTGTTGAGCACGGCGCCGATACCGGTAGTCACTCCGCAACCGAGCAGGCAGACCTTTTCCAGCGGCGCGTCCTTGGAGATCTTCGCTACGGAAATTTCCGGCAGCACGGTGTACTCCGAGAACGTCGATGTGCCCATGTAGTGGAAAATCGTTTCGCCCTTGTAGGAAAAGCGCGAAGTGCCGTCCGGCATCAGGCCCTTGCCTTGGGTGGCACGAATGGCCTGGCAGAGGTTGGTCTTGCCCGACTTGCAGAATTTGCACTGGCCGCATTCCGGGGTGTAGAGCGGAATGACGTGATCGCCGACGGCAACCGAGGTCACGCCCTCGCCGATCGCTTCAACGATGGCGCCACCTTCGTGACCGAGGATCGACGGGAAGATGCCTTCCGGGTCTGCGCCGGACAAGGTGTAGGCATCGGTGTGGCACACCCCGGAAGCGACCACGCGCAGCAACACTTCACCAGCCTTCGGCATGGCGACATCGACTTCTACGATTTCCAGCGGCTTCTTGGCCTCGAAGGCAACGGCGGCGCGCGACTTGATCATGCTGACTCTCCAATGAATCCAATAAATAAAAAAGCAGACAGACAGTGTAGTTCAGCGCACCCTGAGGAATAATCCGAGCCAAAGCAAAACATTATTGCCATACGGGGATAATCCAAGTGTCGGAAAACCGCTGGGAAGGCATCGACGAGTTCGTTGCCGTCGCCGAATGCAACCAATTCACCGCCGCTGCCGAGCGTCTTGGGATCTCGTCCTCGCACATCAGTCGACAAATCGTACGACTCGAAGAGCGTTTGCAGACGCGCCTGCTCTATCGCAGCACCCGGCGGGTGACGCTGACCGAAGCCGGGCAGACGTTTTTGCAACATTGCCAACGTTTGCAGGATGGTCGCGAAGAAGCCTTGCGCGCGGTGGGCGATCTGTCCAGCGAACCGAAAGGCATGCTGCGCATGACCTGTGCGGTGGCCTATGGCGAACGGTTTATCGTGCCGCTGGTGACGCGGTTCATGGGACTGTACCCGCAGTTGCGCATTGATATAGAGCTGAGCAATCGCCAGCTGGATCTGGTGCATGAAGGGCTGGATCTGGCGATCCGTCTGGGACGGTTACAAGATTCGCGCTTGGTCGCGACACGTCTGGCGCCACGAAGAATGTATCTGTGCGCGTCGCCTTCCTACCTGGAACGGTATGGGCGCCCACACAGTTTGTCGGAATTGAGTCGGCACAATTGCCTGATTGGCAGTTCGGATATCTGGCAACTGGAACAGAACGGGGGGGAGTTTTCCCAGCGAGTGCAAGGAAACTGGCGCTGCAACAGTGGGCAGGCGGTGCTGGATGCGGCGCTTCAGGGTGTCGGGTTGTGTCAGTTGCCGGATTATTACGTGCTCGAACATTTGCACAGTGGCGCGCTGATTTCCTTGCTGGAGGCGCATCAGCCGCCGAATACGGCGGTGTGGGCGCTGTATCCGCAGCAGCGGCATTTGTCGCCGAAGGTGCGCAAGTTGGTGGATTTTCTTAAAGAAGGGTTGGCGGAGCGGGCGGAGTATCGAAGCTGAGTGATGGGTTGTTCGTGCGGCCGCCTTCGCGAGCAAGCTCGCTCCCACAGTGGACGTGCAGTGACTGCAAATCTGGTGTCAGGCGCAAATCAAATGTGGGAGCGAGCTTGCTCGCGAAGGCGGCGCAATGGACGCCACAGCAATCAGCGGCGGTTAGCCCACCGCTGGCGCAACCATTCCAGATCTTCCGGTCGGGTCACCTTGAGGTTATCCGCGCGCCCTTCGATCAGACGCGGCGCCAGACCGGCCCATTCCATCGCCGAAGCTTCATCGGTGATCACGGCATCCGCAACCAGGCTGTCGGCCAACGCCCGATGCAACGCGCCGAGGCGGAACATCTGCGGCGTGTAAGCCTGCCAGATCACGCTGCGATCCACGGTTTCGACCACACGCCCGTTCTTATCAACGCGTTTGAGCGTGTCGCGAGCGGGCACCGCCAACAGACCACCGACCGGGTCATCCGCCAGTTCGGCAAGCAACTTGTCGAGATCGTCGCGACTGAGATTCGGCCGGGCCGCATCGTGCACCAGCACCCAATCGTCATCGTCGGCACCTTGCGCATGCAGATGCAGCAAGGCATTGAGCACCGAAGCGGAACGCTCCGCGCCGCCATCAACCCGCTGAATGCGCGGATCGTTGACGCATGCCAGATTCGGCCAATATGGATCATCGACAGCAAGACTGACCACCAGCCCCTTGAGGCTCGGGTGATCGAGGAAACAGCCGAGGCTGTGTTCGAGAATTGTGCGCCCGCCCAGTTGCAGATATTGCTTGGGACGGTCCGCGGCCATTCGGGCACCGACGCCCGCGGCAGGAATCACGGCCCAGAAGGCCGGCAGGGAATCGATCATTGGGCCAACTGGTAAAGGGTTTCGCCGTCCTTGACCATGCCCAGTTCGTGACGAGCCCGCTCTTCAACGGTCTCCATGCCTTTCTTCAGCTCGCTGACTTCAGCGTCCATCACCCGGTTGCGCTCCAGCAGGCCTTCGTTTTCGGCATGTTGCTCGGCGATCTGCTGTTTCAGCTCGGCGACCTGCGCCAGACTGCCATTGCCCACCCACAGGCGGTACTGCAGACCGGCCAGTAGCAAGAGCAAAACAAGAAACAACCAGTAAGGACTGCGCATCGAATATCAGGTATCCAGTGAAAAAAGACAGCCACGCATCATGTTGCAGCATCTGATAGCACGAAGCCTGGAAAGATCCAGGCTTGTGCTTAAGGCATCAGATTAGTGGCAAATCCATCGCTGTCACGACTTTTCCGACACAATCCGGTGTCCTTTGATCAGGTTGCGCTTAACCGCGGAACTCGGCACGGCCGTTGTACTTGGCCTTGCCGTTCAACTGCTCTTCGATACGCAGCAGTTGGTTGTACTTGGAAACGCGGTCGGAGCGGCACAGCGAACCGGTCTTGATCTGGCCAGCCGAGGTGCCCACAGCCAGGTCGGCAATGGTCGAATCTTCGGTTTCGCCGGAGCGGTGCGAGATCACCGCAGTGTAACCGGCAGCCTTCGCCATCTGGATGGCTTCCAGGGTTTCGGTCAGGGTGCCGATCTGGTTGAACTTGATCAGGATCGAGTTGGCGATCTTTTTATCGATGCCTTCTTTGAGGATCTTGGTATTGGTCACGAACAGGTCGTCGCCCACCAGTTGGGTCTTCTCACCGATCTTGTCGGTGAGGATTTTCCAGCCAGCCCAGTCGGACTCGTCCAGACCGTCTTCGATGGAGATAATCGGGTAACGCTCGGTCAGGCCTTTGAGGTAGTCGGCGAAACCTTCAGCAGTGAACACCTGGCCTTCGCCGGACAGGTTGTACTTGCCGTCTTCGTAGAACTCGCTCGCCGCGCAGTCCAGCGCCAGGGTGACGTCGGTGCCCAGCTTGTAACCGGCGTTGGCAACAGCCTCGGAGATCACTTTCAGCGCGTCTTCGTTGGACGCCAGGTTCGGTGCGAAACCGCCTTCGTCGCCAACGGCGGTGCTCAGGCCACGGGCCTTCAGCACGGCTTTCAGGTGATGGAAAATCTCGGTGCCCATGCGCAGACCTTCCGAGAAAGACTTGGCGCCAACTGGCTGGACCATGAATTCCTGGATGTCGACGTTGTTATCGGCGTGCTCGCCACCGTTGATGATGTTCATCATCGGTACCGGCATCGAGTACACGCCCGGGGTGCCGTTGAGGTTGGCGATGTGCGCGTAGAGTGGCAGGTCCTGATCCTGTGCAGCCGCCTTGGCCGCAGCCAGGGACACCGCGAGGATGGCGTTGGCGCCCAGGGTCGCTTTGTTTTCGGTACCGTCGAGCTTGATCATCGCCTGATCCAGCGCTTTCTGGTCGCTCGGGTCGGTGCCCAGCAGCAGATCGCGGATCGGACCGTTGATGTTGGCTACCGCCTTGAGCACGCCCTTGCCCAGGTAACGGCTCTTGTCGCCATCACGCAGCTCGAGCGCTTCACGCGAGCCAGTGGATGCACCGGACGGCGCGCAGGCGCTGCCGATGATGCCGTTGTCGAGAAGCACGTCCGCTTCCACGGTGGGATTGCCACGGGAGTCGAGAACTTCACGACCTTTGATGTCGACGATTTTTGCCATTGTTGTAAACACTCCAAAGTTGACGAAAACGACGCAGCTAGAGGAAATCTTTATCGTCGGCAAGCGAAGTACAGCGGGCAGACTTGCAGACGACAACGCTCACGCCCGAGGGCATGAGCGACAAATCGTGCGGTACTTTACCGGAGAATCGAGCGTTACGCGGTTTCTACCGTCGGAAAACTCTTCACCAGTTCGTCCAGAGCTTTGAGCTGGGCCAGGAATGGCTCCAGTTTGTCCAGACGCAAGGCGCAAGGGCCGTCGCATTTGGCGTTGTCCGGATCCGGATGCGCTTCGAGGAACAGACCCGCCAGCGACTGGCTCATGCCCGCCTTGGCCAGATCGGTGACCTGCGCGCGGCGACCGCCAGCGGAGTCGGAACGACCACCGGGCATTTGCAGCGAGTGGGTCACGTCGAAGAACACCGGGTATTCGAACTGCTTCATGATGCCGAAGCCGAGCATGTCGACCACGAGGTTGTTGTAGCCGAAGCTCGAACCGCGCTCGCAGAGGATCAGTTGATCGTTACCCGCTTCGACGCATTTGTTCAGGATGTGTTTCATTTCCTGAGGCGCGAGGAACTGGGCTTTCTTGATGTTGATCACGGCGTTGGTCTTGGCCATCGCCACGACCAGATCGGTCTGGCGCGACAGGAAGGCCGGCAACTGAATGATGTCGCAGACTTCAGCGACGACCGCAGCCTGGTCCGGCTCGTGGACGTCGGTGATGATCGGCACGCCAAAGGCTTGCTTGATGTCCTGGAAGATGCGCATGCCCTCTTCCAGGCCAGGGCCGCGATACGAGGTCACAGAAGACCGGTTGGCCTTGTCGAAGCTGGCCTTGAACACGTATGGGATACCGAGTTTTTCGGTGACCTTCACGTACTCTTCGCAAACCTGCATGGCCATGTCACGGCTTTCCAGCACGTTCATGCCGCCGAACAGCACCATGGGTTTGTCGTTGGCAATCTCGATGTCGCCGACGCGGATGATCTTCTGTGCCATCGGGTTAAGCCTTCTTTTGATGTTGAGCCAACGCGGCTTTGACGAAACCGCTGAACAGCGGATGACCGTCGCGCGGGGTCGAGGTGAACTCTGGGTGGAACTGGCAGGCGACGAACCATGGATGATCCGGCGCTTCAACCACTTCTACCAGCGCAGCATCGGCGGAACGACCGGAGATTTTCAGGCCGGCTTCGATGATCTGCGGCAGCAGGTTGTTGTTCACTTCGTAGCGGTGACGGTGACGCTCGACGATCACATCCTTGCCGTAGCAATCGTGCACTTTCGAGCCCGGCTCGAGCAGGCAATCCTGGGCGCCGAGGCGCATGGTGCCCCCCAGATCGGACGCTTCGGTACGCACTTCAACGGCGCCGGTGGCGTCTTCCCACTCGGTGATCAGGCCGACAACCGGGTGGCCGCTGGCACGATCGAACTCGGTGGAGTTGGCGTCTTTCCAGCCCAGAACGTTACGGGCGAATTCGATGACTGCCACTTGCATGCCCAGGCAGATACCGAGGTACGGAACCTTGTTTTCGCGAGCGTACTGAACGGCAGTGATCTTGCCTTCCACGCCACGCAGACCGAAGCCGCCCGGTACGAGGATCGCATCGACACCTTCGAGCAGCGCAGTGCCCTGGTTCTCGATGTCTTCGGAATCGATGTAGCGCAGGTTTACCTTGGTGCGGTTGCTTATGCCGGCATGGCTCATCGCTTCGATCAGCGACTTGTAGGCGTCGAGCAGTTCCATGTACTTGCCGACCATGGCGATGGTCACTTCGTGTTCCGGGTTCAGCTTGGCATCGACCACTGCGTCCCACTCGGACAGGTCGGCGCTGCCGCATTGCAGGCCGAAACGCTCGACGACGAAATCGTCCAGACCCTGCGAGTGAAGGATGCCCGGGATCTTGTAGATGGTATCGGCGTCTTCGAGGGCGATCACCGCACGCTCTTCAACGTTGGTGAATTGCGCGATCTTGCGACGCGAGGACACGTCGATCGGGTGATCGGAACGGCACACCAGCACGTCTGGCTGCAGGCCGATCGAACGCAGTTCCTTGACGGAGTGCTGGGTCGGTTTGGTCTTGGTTTCGCCAGCGGTGGCGATGTACGGGACCAGCGTCAGGTGCATCAGCATTGCGCGCTTGGCGCCGACTTCGAATCGCAGCTGACGGATGGCTTCGAGGAACGGTTGCGACTCGATGTCACCGACGGTGCCACCGATCTCGACCATCGCCACGTCAGCGTCACCAGCACCCTTGATGATGCGGCGCTTGATTTCGTCGGTGATGTGCGGGATGACCTGGATGGTTGCACCCAGATAGTCGCCACGGCGCTCTTTGCGCAGCACGTGCTCGTAGACACGGCCGGTGGTGAAGTTGTTGTTCTGGGTCATGGTCGTGCGGATGAACCGCTCGTAGTGCCCCAGATCCAGGTCGGTCTCGGCGCCGTCGTGGGTGACGAACACTTCACCGTGCTGGAACGGACTCATGGTGCCTGGATCGACGTTGATGTACGGATCCAGCTTCAGCATGGTGACCTTAAGCCCCCGCGCCTCCAGGATAGCCGCCAATGAAGCCGAGGCAATGCCTTTCCCCAATGAAGAAACAACACCGCCCGTGACGAATATGTAGCGCGTCATGAAAAACCCTAGAAGTCTGCGTTAAAGCGGAACGAGCCGCCGGGGAAAGCGAAGGAAGGCCGAAGCCCCCGATCACCTGCATTAATCACAGTGCACCTTTCGAAAAAACCGCCGCGTTGTGACAGACCGGCAGATGAAACACCGGTACGTTGCTCGCTACACATTTTTTGGAATCGCCCAGCAAAGACTGCTTGGTAATCGGCAACTCCTGCAATTCAGGCGAATCCACAGAAGTTGTATCAAGAAGGGAGCGTAGTCTACCGGAATGCTCCTTTCAGCTCAAACCTTGATCTTCGTCTGTTGGCTGCCAGTGCAATGTCCAGCCTTCGTCCATCTGACCAGCAAGACCCGACAGGTTCGCCACCGCAAGCAATTGTTCGCCACGAAACAGCAGCGGCAATCTGCCACGCACGAAGGCCGGCACCGCGCGCTCGTTGAGCAGACGCTTGAGATCACGACTGCCGCGCTCGGCCAGTTGCATGACCTCGCCGCCCTGCCGATAGGCAATACGCAACGGCCCGGTTGGAGCATGCCCGCGGAGCATGACGCCTCCGTTATCGGGCAAACGCAGCGCTGAAGTCGGGGTCTGCCAGTCGGCGCCGATCACAGGCATGCGCAACCAATGGCCGCTGAGCCACCAGACGCGACCGGCGCTGCGGTGCAACTCGCCATCGGCCAGACGCCACATCGGTGAGGCGTCGGTGGTGGCATCGCGCAGGTTGATCCAACCCGACCAATGGTCAGCATCTGGCAGACGGGTCAACGGTTCGAGCCAGTGGCTGAGGGCATTGCGTTGACGGGCGTCAGACAACGCCGCCAAAGGCGCCAGCGCAAGCGATGGTACGCCCAGCCAAGCAAATTCATGGGTCGTTTCGGCTTCTGCGAGATCAATCTGTGCCAACTCATCGAGCAAGCCTTGCGCCTCACGCAGATGCGCAGCCGAGCGCGCCATGCTCGCCTGCGCTTGCGGCCAACGCTCGGTCAGGACCGGCATGACTTGATGGCGCAGGTAGTTGCGCGAAAACTGCCGATCCTGATTCGACGGATCTTCGATCCAGCGCAACTGATGTGCCTGTGCATAACCTTTCAGCTCGGCGCGGCTGACGTCCAGCAACGGTCGGACTAGCGTGCCCTGCCCCACCGTACGCTGGCGCGGCATCGCGCCGAGCCCGCGGACACCGGCACCACGCAACAGCCGAAACAGCAGGGTTTCCGCTTGATCGTCGCGGTGTTGGCCAGTCAACAGCACGTCATTACTCTGCGTCAGCGAACTGAACACCGCGTAACGCGCATCCCGCGCCGCCCGCTCCAGGCTCGCCCCGCCCTTCACGGTGACCCGCTCTACTTGCAAGGGAATGGCCAGCGCATCGCAAACGGCCTGGCAGTGTTGCGGCCACGCATCGGCCGCAGCCTGAAGGCCGTGGTGGATATGAATGGCGCTAAGCGCAGGAAGAGATTCGGTGTTCGCCAGAGTGGCGAGCAGATGCAGGAGGACGGTGGAATCGAGGCCACCGGAGAAGGCGATGTGCCAGTGAGCGGCATTGCGCCAAGGCTCAAGGTTCAGCAGAAGACGGGATGGCAAATCAATCGAGCGTTCACCCATGTCTTTACCCTCGCCGGAAACCAAGTGTGGGAGCGAGCTTGCTCGCGAAAGCTGATTAACATTCAACAATTTCGTCGTCTGTTATAACGCCTTCGCGAGCAAGCTCGCTCCCACAGTGTCTTGCATCGTCAGCCAAATCGGCGCTCGATTAGAGACCGTAGCTCATCAGGCGATCGTAACGGCGCTTGAGCAGCGCTTCGTTATCGAACTGCTTGAGCATCGCCAGTTGCGAGCTCAGCTCGGCGCGGATCGAAGCGGCGGCAGCAGCCGGATCACGATGGGCGCCGCCCAGTGGCTCGCTGATCACTTTGTCGACGATACCCAGGCCTTTCAAACGCTCAGCGGTGATGCCCATTGCTTCAGCGGCATCCGGGGCCTTTTCTGCAGTTTTCCACAGAATCGAAGCGCAACCTTCCGGCGAGATCACCGCATACGTCGAATATTGCAGCATGTTCAGTTGATCGCAAACGCCGATGGCCAGTGCGCCGCCGGAACCACCTTCACCTATCACGGTGGCAATGATCGGGGTCTTCAGGCGCGCCATCACACGGAGGTTCCAGGCAATCGCTTCGCTCTGGTTGCGCTCTTCAGCGTCGATGCCAGGGTAGGCACCTGGGGTGTCGATGAAGGTCAGGATCGGCATCTTGAAACGCTCGGCCATCTCCATCAGACGGCAGGCCTTGCGGTAGCCTTCCGGACGCGGCATGCCGAAGTTGCGGCGGACTTTCTCACGCACTTCACGGCCCTTCTGGTGACCGATGATCATCACCGGCTGGTCTTCCAGACGGGCGATACCGCCAACAATGGCAGCGTCATCGGAGAAATGACGGTCGCCGTGCAGTTCGTCGAACTCAGTGAAGATGTGCTCGATGTAATCGAGGGTGTACGGGCGTTTCGGGTGACGCGCCAGGCGTGCGATCTGCCAGCTGGTCAGCTTGCCGAAGATGTCTTCGGTCAGCGTCTTGCTCTTGTCCTGCAGGCGGGAGATCTCATCGCCGATATTCAGCGAATTGTCATTACCGACCAAGCGCAACTCTTCGATCTTGGCTTGCAGGTCGGCGATCGGCTGTTCGAAATCTAGAAAATTCGGGTTCATAGGCGTCCGTCTTGGGTCGTGTCCCAAGTGAGCTTGGGCCGGCCGGTTGTCTATTCGCGCCCTACCTTAAGGGAGAGGCGCGCTGAGGTCGAGATTAAAAAATTCAGGTTGCGGGCAAGCGCTATGATGGCACCTGCCGGTCAACGGTATTGGAGGAAGACGTTGTCACGCCCGAACTGGTCACGCAGGGCTTGAATCAACGCATCCGCCGGGTCGATCCGCCAGCTCTCGCCAAACTGCAGCAAGGTCTTCGCATCCGGGCTGGTGTACTCCATGGTCACCGGGCACGCGCCGCGATGACGCTTGAGCAGTTCGCCCAACCAGCGTAGCTGATCGCCTTTGAGATCCTGGGTGTGCAGCTTCAGGCGCAGGCTTTCGGCCAGATTGGTTCGCGCATCCTCCATGCTCATTACCCGCTTGACCCGCAGGCGCAGGCCGCCGGAGAAGTCGTCGTTGCTGACCTCGCCCTCGACCACCACCATGGCGTCAGTCTGCAGCAGCGACTGCGCCGAATGGAACGCATCGGCAAACAGCGACGCCTCGATCCGTCCGGAACGGTCGTCGAGGGTGATGAAACCCATCTTGTCGCCCTTCTTGTTCTTCATCACCCGCAGGGCAATGATCATCCCCGCTACGGTTTGCGTGTCACGCGCCGGCTTCAGGTCGATGATGCGCTGGCGGGCGAAACGGCGGATCTCGCCTTCGTATTCGTCGATCGGGTGACCGGTCAGGTACAGGCCCAGGGTATCTTTTTCACCCTTGAGGCGTTCCTTGAGGGTCAGTTCCTTGGCCTTGCGATGGGACGCGTAGACGTCGGCATCCTCTTCGACGAACAAGCCGCCAAACAGATCGGCGTGGCCACTGTCGTGGGTCCGTGCGGTCTGCTCGGCAGCCTTGATTGCTTCTTCCATCGCCGCCAGCAGCACGGCGCGGTTACGATCGATGTTGGCCTGATAAGCCTTTTGCTCGTCGTGGAAATACGGGCCGAGGCGATCCAGCGCACCGCTGCGAATCAGACCATCAAGGGTGCGCTTGTTGATGCGCTTGAGGTCGACCCGCGCGCAGAAGTCGAACAGATCCTTGAACGGGCCGGCCTGACGCGCTTCGGTGATCGCTTCCACCGGACCTTCACCGACGCCCTTGATCGCGCCGAGGCCGTAAACGATGCGGCCGTCGTCGTTCACCGTGAACTTGAACTCCGAAGTGTTCACGTCCGGCGCGTCGAGGCGCAGCTTCATCGTCCGCACTTCTTCGATCAAGGTCACGACCTTGTCGGTGTTGTGCATATCCGCCGAGAGTACCGCGGCCATGAACGGCGCCGGGTAGTGCGCTTTCAGCCAGGCGGTCTGGTACGACACCAGACCATAAGCGGCGGAGTGGGATTTGTTGAAGCCGTAACCGGCGAATTTTTCCACCAGGTCGAAAATGTTACCGGCGAGATCCGCGTCGATGCCGTTGGTCGCGCAGCCCTCAATGAAACCGCCGCGCTGCTTGGCCATTTCTTCGGGTTTTTTCTTACCCATCGCTCGACGCAGCATGTCCGCACCGCCGAGGGTGTAACCGGCCATGACCTGGGCAATCTGCATCACCTGTTCCTGATACAGGATGATGCCGTAAGTCGGCGCCAGTACCGGCTTGAGGCCGTCGTACTGGTAATCCGAATGCGGATACGCCAGCTCGGCGCGTCCGTGCTTACGGTTGATGAAGTCGTCCACCATGCCCGATTGCAGCGGACCCGGACGAAACAGTGCCACCAGTGCGATCAAGTCTTCCAGGCAGTCAGGCTTGAGCTTTTTGATCAGTTCTTTCATGCCGCGGGATTCAAGCTGGAAAACCGCCGTGGTTTCAGCTTTTTGCAGCAACTGGTAGGTCGGTTTGTCGTCCAGCGGAATAAAAGCGATATCCAGCGGCGGCTCGTTGACCTTGGCGCGGTCGCGGTTGATGGTTTTCAGTGCCCAGTCGATGATCGTCAGCGTGCGCAGGCCGAGGAAGTCGAACTTCACCAGACCGGCCGCTTCAACGTCATCCTTGTCGAACTGGGTCACCAGACCGTCGCCGGCCTCGTCGCAGTAGATCGGCGAGAAGTCGGTCAGCTTGGTTGGTGCGATCACCACGCCACCGGCGTGTTTACCGACGTTACGCACCACGCCCTCGAGCTTGCGCGCCATCTCCCAGATTTCCGCCGCTTCTTCATCGACCTTGATGAAGTCACGCAAGATTTCTTCCTGCTCGTAGGCTTTTTCCAGGGTCATGCCGACTTCGAACGGAATCATCTTCGACAGACGATCCGCCAGGCCGTAGGACTTGCCCTGCACCCGCGCCACGTCACGGACCACAGCCTTGGCGGCCATGGAACCGAAGGTGATGATCTGGCTCACCGCGTTGCGCCCGTATTTCTCGGCCACGTAGTCGATCACGCGGTCACGGCCGTCCATGCAGAAGTCGACGTCGAAGTCGGGCATCGAGACCCGTTCCGGGTTGAGGAACCGTTCGAACAGCAGGTCATATTCCAGCGGGTCGAGGTCGGTGATCTTCTGTACGTAAGCCACCAGCGAACCGGCACCCGACCCACGGCCCGGACCTACCGGTACGCCGTTGTTCTTGGCCCACTGGATAAAGTCCATCACGATCAGGAAGTAACCGGGGAAGCCCATCTGGATGATGATATCCAGCTCGAAATTCAAGCGGTCGACGTAAACCTGGCGCTTGGCTTCGTAGTCTTCGGTGGTGTCCTTGGGCAGCAGCACTGCCAGGCGCTCTTCGAGACCTTCGAAAGACACCTTGCGGAAATATTCGTCGATGGTCATGCCATCAGGAATCGGGAAGTTGGGCAGGAAGTGCGTGCCCAGCTTCACTTCGATGTTGCAGCGCTTGGCGATCTCGACGGTGTTTTCGATGGCGTCGGGAATATCGCTGAACAGCTCGAGCATTTCCTCGGCGCTTTTCAGGTATTGCTGATCGCTGTAATTCTTCGAACGACGCGGATCATCGAGGGCGCGGCCTTCACCGATGCACACGCGGGTTTCGTGGGCGGCGAAGTCTTCCTGCTTGATGAAGCGCACATCGTTGGTCGCCACCAGCGGCGCGCCGAGCTTGTCGGCCAGGGCCACGGCGCCGTGCAGTTGCTCTTCATCGTTGGGGCGGTTGGTGCGCTGGATTTCCAGATAGAAACGATCCGGGAACACTGCCATCCACTCGCGCGCCAGCGCTTCGGCTTCCGCCGGGTTGCCGCCGATCATGGCCATGCCGATCTCGCCTTCTTTGGCGGCGGACAGCATGATCAAACCTTCGTTGGCCTCGGCCACCCACTCGCGCTCGACGATGACCATGCCGTTGCGCTGGCCTTCGATGAAGCCGCGCGAGATCAGTTCGGTGAGATTGCGATAACCCTGAGCGTTCATCACCAGCAGGCTGAGCCGGCTGAGCGGCGCATCCGGATCCTTGTTCGCCAGCCACAGGTCGGCGCCGCAGATCGGCTTGATCCCGGCACCCATGGCGTTTTTATAGAACTTGACCAGGGAACACATGTTGTTCTGATCGGTGACCGCGACCGCCGGCATGTTCATGGCGGTCAGCGCCTTGACCAGCGGCTTGATCCGCACCAGCCCGTCGACCAGGGAGTATTCAGTGTGCAGGCGTAGATGAACGAATGAAGCCGGCATAGTGATCCTGTCCAGTTACATAGAGACAACGAGGCCCGGATTGTACCGGGCCTTGGTTAAAACATCAGCCTTGGGCCTAAACCTGCGTCAGGCTTTCCCGCGCCTCGTAAGCCAGGCGTACCGGGGCGAACGAGCGGCGGTGAATCGGCGTCGGGCCGAGCCGCGCCAGTGCTTCCAGATGAACGGGCGTCGGGTAGCCTTTATGGCCGCCGATGCCGTAACCCGGGTAGATCAATTCGAATGCCGCCATCTCGCGGTCACGGCTGACCTTGGCCAGAATCGACGCCGCAGCGATCGCCGGTACCTTGCCGTCACCTTGAATCACCGCCTCGGCGCGCATCGGCAAATGCGGGCAGCGGTTGCCGTCGATCATCGCCAGCTTCGGCTGAATGTGCAGACCGGCGACCGCGCGCTGCATGGCCAGCATGGTCGCGTGGAGGATATTCAGATCGTCGATTTCTTCCACTTCTGCGCGGGCGATGCACCAACTAAGGGCTTTTTCGCAGATCTCTTCGTAGAGCTTTTCGCGCTTGGCCTCGGTGAGCTTCTTCGAATCATCGAGACCGAGGATCGGCCGGTTCGGATCAAGGATCACCGCCGCCGTTACCACCGCGCCGCACAACGGGCCACGACCGACTTCATCGACACCGGCGACCAGTTCTTCGACTTCGGCGACCAGCGTGAAATCCAGGCCCATCTGCATGCTTGTCTTGCTCATTGTGGTTTGCCGATCAGGTCAAGGACGGCTTGCGCCGCCTGATTGGAAGCATCGCGTCGCAGCGTGCGGTGGATCTCGTCGAAGCCACGGGTCTGTTCCTCACCACCTTCGATCAATGGCGACAGGGTCTGCGCCAACGCGTCGACAGTCGCATCATCCTGCAACAACTCTGGCACCAGCAAGCGCTGGGCGAGCAAGTTGGGCAGCGACACGTAAGGGCTCTTGACCATACGTTTGAGAATCCAGAATGTCAGCGGCGCTAACCGATACGCCACTACCATTGGCCGCTTGTACAGCAGCGCTTCAAGGGTAGCAGTGCCGGAGGCGATCAACACGGCGTCACACGCGGCGAGGGCCAGATGAGACTGACCATCGAGCAATGTCACCGGCAGATCGCGGCCGACCAGTAGCGTTTCGAGTTGCACGCGACGTTCAGGATTGGCACAGGGAATCACAAAGCGTACGCCCGGACGCATGCCGCGCAGGCGTTCGGCAGTATCAAGGAACAGCGCGCCGAGGCGGCTGACTTCACCGCCACGGCTGCCCGGCATCAGCGCCACCAATGGTCCGTCAGGCAAACCCAGCTCGGCGCGCGCGGCAGCTCGGTCAGCCTCCAGCGGAATCGTATCGGCCAAGGTGTGACCGACGAAACGCACCGGCACGCCCTTCTCTTCGTAGAACTTCGCTTCGAACGGCAACAGGGTCAGCATCAGATCACAGCCTTCGCGGATCTTCAGCACGCGCTTTTGCCGCCACGCCCACACCGACGGGCTGACGTAATGCACGGTCTTGATCCCGGCCTGACGCAGCTTGAGTTCGATATTGAGGTTGAAATCCGGCGCATCGATGCCGATGAACACGTCCGGCTTCGCGGCGATCAGCGTGGCAATCAAGTCCTTGCGGCGCTTGAGCAACTCACGCAGGCGACCGAGAACCTCGACCAGGCCCATGACCGACAGGCGCTCCATGGGAAAGTACGAAGTCAGGCCTTCGGCCTGCATCAGCGGACCGCCGACGCCGATGAACTCGACCGCCGGGTGCCGTGCCTTGAGTGCGCGCATGAGGCCAGCGCCAAGAATGTCACCGGAAGCCTCACCCGCCACCAGCGCAATACGCAGACTGGCCATGATCAGCGGGTGATGCCGCGAGTCGACGCCTGGATCGAATCGCGGAACACGGCGACTTCGGGGAACTGCGCAGACGGCTCGGCCAGTTCGGCCAGCGCCTGCTCGACCGTCAGGCCTTGGCGGTAGACTGTCTTGTAGGCACGGCGCAAGGCGTGGATCGCGTCTTCGCTGAAACCGCGACGGCGCATGCCTTCGAAGTTCATGCTGCGCGCTTCGGCCGGGTTGCCGAATACGGTGACGAACGCCGGAACGTCCTTGCCGATCGCCGTGCCCATGCCCGAAAAGCTGTGCGCGCCGATGTGGCAGTACTGATGCACCAGGGTAAAACCGGAGAGGATTGCCCAGTCGTCAACGTGTACATGCCCGGCCAACGCAGTGTTGTTGACCAGAATGCAGTGGTTGCCGATGACGCTGTCATGGCCGATGTGGGCATAGGCCATGATCAGGTTGTGATCACCCAGGGTGGTTTCCGAACGGTCCTGAACGGTGCCACGGTGGATGGTCACGCCTTCGCGGATGACGTTGTGGTCACCGATCACCAGGCGAGTTTCCTCACCTTTGTATTTCAGATCCGGGGTGTCTTCGCCTACCGAGGAAAACTGGTAGATGCGATTGTGCTTACCAATGCGGGTCGGCCCCTTGAGGATCACGTGCGGCCCGATCACGGTACCCTCGCCGATTTCCACACCTGCGCCGATGATCGACCACGGGCCGACCTCGACGCCGTCAGCCAGAATGGCGGACGGATCGATGATTGCACGAGGGTCAATCAAACTCATACTTTCTGTTCCGCACAGATGATTTCTGCCGAGCAGACCGGCTTGCCGTCCACCGAAGCCTGGCACTCGAACTTCCAGATCTTGCGCTTGCAGCTGATGAAGGTCGCTTCAAGGATCAACTGGTCGCCCGGCTTGACTGGCTGGCGGAAGCGCAGCTTGTCGGAACCGACGAAGTAATACAGGGTGCCGTCAGCCGGTTTGACGTCGAGCATCTTGAAACCGAGGATCCCGGCAGCCTGAGCCATCGCTTCGATGATCAGCACGCCCGGCATGATTGGATGCGCAGGGAAGTGACCATTGAAGAACGGTTCATTGATGCTGACATTCTTGTAGGCGCGAATTCGCTTGCCTTCAGTGTCCAGTTCCACCACCCGGTCCACCAGCAGGAACGGGTAACGGTGAGGCAGGTATTCGCGAATCTCGTTGATGTCCATCATTCAGGGGAAAGCCTATGTAAAGATTGGGAGCGCGACTGACGCGCACTCCTCTAGCAAATCAAGGAGGCAGTCTAGAGGCTGTGCACACTTGATATGGAAATGGTATCAGCCATCAGATGAAGCATTGCCGTCAGGGGTCACTTCCCCTACGCGCTTTTCCAGCTGTTTCAACCGCCGCGCGATGTCATCGAGCTGACGGATACGGGCCGCGCTTTTGCGCCATTCGGCCGCCGGTTGCATGGCTGTGCCGGAAGAATAGGCGCCCGGCTCGGTAATCGAGTGGGTCACCATGGTCATTCCGGTGAGGAAAACGTTGTCGCAGATATCAATGTGGCCGACCAGACCGACACCGCCGGCGAGCATGCAGTGCTTGCCGATTTTGGTGCTGCCGGAAATGCCGACACACGCAGCCATGGCGGTGTGATCACCGACCTGGACGTTGTGTGCGATCTGAATCTGGTTGTCGAGCTTCACGCCGTTGCCAATCACGGTATCGGCCAGGGCGCCGCGGTCGATGGCGGTGTTTACGCCAATCTCGACATCGTCGCCAATGGTCACGCCACCGATCTGGGCGATTTTCTGCCATACGCCTTTTTCGTTGGCGAAGCCGAAGCCCTCACCGCCGATCACTGCGCCGGACTGAATAACCACACGCTTGCCGATGCGCACATCGTGATACAGCGTCACGCGCGGAGCCAGCCAGCCGCCTTCACCGATCTCGCTGCGGGCGCCGACCACGCAATGCGCGCCCAGCGTCACCTGTGCAGCAACGCGCGCGCCGGCTTCGATCACCACGAACGGGCCGATGCTTGCACTCGGATCAACCACCGCATCTGCCGCGATCACCGCTGTCGGATGAATACCCGTAGCAGCCTTCGGCTTTGGATCGAACAGGTGCGAAATACGCGCGTAGGCCAGATAAGGGTCTGGCACCACCAGTGCGTTACCGGAAAAACCTTCGGCATCAGCCTCTTTGAGCAGCAACGCTGCCGCCTGCGAACCGGCCAGGTATTTGCGGTATTGGGGATTTGCCAGAAAGCTCAACTGAGCTGGGCCAGCCTCTTGCAAAGTGGCTAGCCCAGTAATTTGCGTCTCGGGGTCGCCACGCAGGGTGGCGCCGAGGTGCTCGGCCAACTGGCCGAGCCTGATAGTCACGGTCATGGGTTACTTCAGCTGATTCATGCGCTCGATAACCTGGCGCGTGATGTCGTACTGAGGTTTGACATCGATGACTGCGCCACGCTCGAACACCAGGTCAAAACCACCCTTCTTGATGACTTCTTCCACAGCGCTGTCCAGCTTCGGCTTCAGCTGCTTGAGCATTTCACGGTCAGCCACGGCCTTGGCTTCGTTCAGTTCCTTGGACTGGAACTGGAAGTCACGGGCCTTTTGCTTGAATTCCAGCTCCAGACGCTCACGCTCGCCCTGCTGCATCTTGTCGCCACCGGCCATCAGACGGTCCTGAATGCCTTTGGCGCTGCTTTCCAGGGTTTTCAGCTTGGTCAGTTGCGGACCAAACTTCTTCTCGGCATCCACGGCGTACTTCTTCGCCGCGTCGGATTCCAGCAGCGCCATCTGATAGTTCAGCACGGCAATTTTCATGTCGGCGAACGCCGGGCCTGCCACCAGTACGGAGGCCAGGAGAACCAATTGAGTCAACTTACGCACGATGCACTCCTACAAAATCCATTGTCGTTGTCTTGGGTCAGACGCTTAGAACGTCTGGCCGAGGGAGAATTGGAACACTTGAGTTTCAGCGTCATCCGGTTTTTTGACCGGCATCGCCAGGGCGAAGCTCAACGGTCCCAGTGCGGTGACCCAGGTCACGCCCACACCTACGGAGCTGGCCATGTTGCTCAGGCTGATGTCGTTGCACTGAGTGCTGGACGTAGAACCCGCGCTAGCGTTGGTCGTCTTGTCGCACTTGGAATCGAATACGTTACCCACGTCCCAGAACACCGAGGTCCGCAGCGAACGCTGATCTTTCACGAACGGCAGCGGGAACAACACTTCAACGCCACCTTGAATCAACACGTTACCACCGAATGGCAGCGGATCCTGATCCGGGTCACGAAGAGTCCCCGTATTACCCGTTACATCTGCACCGCGGCTCGGTGTACTGCGCGGACCCAGCGTGCTGTCCTTGAAGCCACGTACGGAGTTGAAGCCACCCGCATAGTAGTTTTCATAGAACGGCAAGCCGTCGGTCGAACCGTAACCGTCGCCATAACCGAGTTCCGAGTGCAGGCGCAGGGTGTAGTTTTCAGTGATCGGCTGGAACAACTGACCACGGTAATCAAGTTTGAAGAACGACAGGTCGCTGCCAGGAAGCGTGGTTTCCAGGGTCAGGCTCTGGGAACGACCACGTGTCGGCAGTACACCTTTGTTCAGAGTCGACTCGGACCAGCCGGCCGAGGCCTTGAAGTTCAGGTAGTTGTCGCCTTCTTTTTCGACGAAATCGAAAATCTCGTCAACGGTGTAGCGACCGGTGTTGATCTTGTCCTGCTGGGCAGACAGGCCGAACGTCAGACGCGAAGTCTCGCTGATCGGGTAACCGACGTTCACGCCCGCACCGAGGCTGTCTACCGCATAGCTGGAAATATCGGCATCGAGTTCATCGTAATCGGTGGTGCGGTAGAACGCGTTGTAACCCAGGCTCACGCCATCGGCGGTCCAGTACGGGTCAACGTAACCGAAGTTGTAGCGGCTCTGGTATTCGCTGCGGGTCAGGCCGATGCTGACGCGGTTACCGGTACCGAGGAAGTTGTTCTGGGTGATCGAGCCACCGAGAATCAGACCGGCACTCTGGGCAAAACCGACGCTGGCAGTGATCGAACCGGAAGCCTGTTCTTCAACGGCGTAGTTGACGTCCACCTGGTCGTCGACACCTGGCACGGCCGGGGTTTCAACGTTGACTTCCTTGAAGAAGCCCAGACGCTCCAAACGGGTCTTGGACTGGTCGATCAGGTAGGTCGAAGCCCAGCCGCCTTCCATCTGACGCATCTCACGACGCAGCACTTCGTCCTCGGACTTGGTGTTGCCACGGAAGTTGATGCGGTTGACGTAGGCGCGCTTGCCCGGATCGACAGCGAAGAGGACGTCCACGGTGTGATCGTCATCATGCGGCTGTGGCACGCCGTTGACGTTGGCGAAGGTGTAGCCCTCGTTACCCAGGCGACGGGTGATCAGCTCGGAAGTGGTGGTCATCAGCTTGCGCGAGAACACCTGGCCCTTCTGCACGAGCAACAGCGACTTTACCTGGTCTTCAGGGACTTTCAGGTCGCCGCTGAGCTTGACGTCACGAACGGTGTACTTCTCACCCTCGGTAACGTTCACGGTGATGTAGACGTGCTTCTTGTCCGGGGTAATCGACACCTGGGTCGAAGCGATGTCCATGTTGATATAGCCGCGGTCCAGATAGTAGGAACGCAGACGCTCCAGGTCACCGGAGAGTTTTTCGCGGGCATATTTGTCATCGTTCTTGAAGAACGACAGCCAGTTGGTGGTTTTCAGTTCGAACAGGTCGGTCAGGTCTTCCTCAGGAAAAACCGTGTTGCCTACCACGTTGATGTGCTGGATGGCGGCAACCGTACCTTCGTTGATCTTCACCTTCAGACCCACGCGGTTACGCGGCTGCGAGACCACTTCGGTATCGACGGTAGCCGAATAGCGACCCTGGGCGACGTACTGACGTTGCAGTTCGTTACGCACACCCTCGAGGGTGGCGCGCTGGAAGATCTCGCCTTCGGCCAGACCGGATTGCTTGAGGCCCTTCATCAGGTCTTCAGTAGAGATGGCTTTGTTGCCTTCGATCTCGATACTGGCGACCGATGGACGCTCGACCACGGTGATGACCAGAACGTTGCCTTCGCGGCCCAGCTGGATATCTTGAAAGAAACCGGTTTTGAACAACGCACGAGTGGATTCCACCAGGCGACGATCATCCGCCTGCTCGCCGACGTTCAACGGCAAGGCACCAAAGACGCTACCCGCGGAGACCCGCTGGAGGCCATTGACGCGAATATCAGAGATAGTGAAGGACTCGGCGTGAACTTCGGCGATCATCAATACGGTGAGAACCGCAGTTAGCAGCAGACGTTTCATGAAGTCCTTTCTTATTCCAACTGGCAATAAACAAACTGCCGCAAAATGCGGCAGATTCGCAATTCAGCGAAGCGTTACAGTCGACCCAGATCGTTGACCAGAGCAAGCAACATCACCCCGACCACCAAACTGATACCGATCTGTATCCCCCAACCTTGCACCCGATCCGACAAGGGGCGACCACGCACCCACTCGATCAGATAAAACAACAAATGCCCCCCATCCAGTACAGGAATGGGCAGCAAATTCAGAACGCCCAGGCTAATACTCAGATAAGCAAGGAAATTCAGGAAATCAGCGACGCCCGACTGGGCAGAAGCGCCCGCCACTTTAGCAATGGTTATCGGTCCACTCAAGTTTTTTACCGAGAGCTCGCCGAACAGCATTTTCTTCAGCGAATCCAGCGTCAGAATGCTCATGGTCCAAGTGCGCCGGGCGCCCTCGCCAATCGCGGCCAGCGGCCCATAACTGACCTCGCGGATCATTTCCGGCGGCCAGTCGATGGCTTTGACGCCAGCCCCCAGATAACCGCTTGGCGATTTGCTTTCGCCGCGCGCGGCCAGGGTCACAGGGACGTCGATTTGAGCACTGTCGCGCGCGACGCGCAGCATGATTTTGGTATCAGGACGCGTACGAACGGTATCGACCACTTGCTGCCAGTCATCCAGCGGCTGGCCATCAAGCGCCAGCAAGCGATCGCCGGTTTTCAGCCCCGCCGCCTGGGCCGGGCCTTTCGGATCGAGCTCGGCAAGCACCGGTGGCAAGGCCGGACGCCAGGGACGGATACCCAGCGAGCGGATCGGATCCGGCTCGTCGGCACCTTTGAGCCAGTTGTCCAGTGCCAGCGTGCGCGGTGACTCGGCGGTCGAACCTTGCTCGCGCACCAGCAATTGAATGGCGCCGCTCTCACCGAGACGACGCACCAGCTGCAGATTGACCGCAGCCCAGCCCGACGTTGGCTCGCCATCGATCGAGACGATCTCCTGACCGGCGTTCAGACCAGCCTTGGCGGCAATGCTGCCTGATTCGACCGCGCCGATGACCGGGCGTACCTGCTCGCTGCCGAGCATCGCCAAGACCCAGAAGAACACTAACGCCAGAAGGAAGTTGGCAATCGGGCCGGCGGCGACAATGGCGATGCGCTGACGTACTGATTTGCGATTGAACGACTGATCGAGTTGATCAACCGGCACTTCGCCTTCGCGCTCGTCGAGCATTTTGACGTAGCCGCCCAGCGGAATCGCGGCGACCACGAACTCGGTGCCTTGCTTGTCGTGCCAGCGCAGCAGTGGCATGCCGAAGCCCACGGAGAACCGCAGAACCTTCACGCCACAGCGGCGCGCGACCCAGAAGTGGCCGAATTCGTGAAAGGTGACCAGCACACCCAGGGCGATCAGGGTGCCGGCAATCATATAGAGCGCGCTCATCTACTTTCTCCGCAATCCTGTTCAGTGTCGCGTGTCGCCGTTGCGTTACAAGAAACTATCGGCCGTGCCGACTCAACCAATGCTCGGCCAGCACTCGCGCTTTCGCGTCCGCCGTAAACACGGCATCGAGGTCGTTCAGCGCTACCACCGGCTCCAGGTTCAAGACCTCCTCGATGATACTCGCGATTTCCAGGTAGCGAACCCGTCCGTCGAGAAACGCCGCCACGGCCACTTCATTGGCCGCGTTGAGCATCGCCGGCGCGCTATCACCGGCTTCGGCCGCCTGACGAGCCAAACGAAGGCAGGGGAAGCGGCTTTCATCGGGTGCCTCGAAATCCAGTCGCGCAATGGCAAACAGATCCAATGGCGGTACGCCGGAATCGATACGCTCCGGCCAGGCCAATGCGTTGGCAATCGGTGTGCGCATATCCGGATTACCCAACTGCGCCAGGACCGAGCCATCGACGTAATCGACCAGAGAGTGAATCACGCTTTGCGGATGAATCACCACTTCGACCTGAGCCGGTTTGGCATCGAACAACCAGCAGGCTTCGATCAACTCAAGGCCCTTGTTCATCATGCTTGCCGAATCCACGGAGATCTTGCGCCCCATGGACCAGTTCGGATGCGCGCAAGCCTGTTCAGGCGAAACATCTGCCAGTTCGACCATCGGCGTCTGCCGGAAAGGACCGCCAGAGGCTGTGAGCAATATCCGCCGCACACCCACCGAGCTCAAGCCGCGCGCAAAATCCGCTGGCATGCACTGAAAAATCGCATTGTGTTCGCTGTCGATCGGCAGCAGCACCGAGCCGCTTTTGCGCACGGCCTGCATGAACAGAGCACCGGACATCACCAGCGCTTCCTTGTTGGCCAGCAGGATCTTCTTGCCCGCCTCGACCGCAGCCAGTGTCGGACGCAAACCCGCCGCACCGACAATGGCCGCCATGACCGCGTCGACTTCAGGCGCGGAGGCAACCTGACACAGACCCTCCTCGCCTACGAGAACGCGAGTCGGCAAACCGGCTGCACGTAGGTCATCCTGCAAACCGCGCGCGGCGGTCACTTCAGGCACCACGGCAAATTGCGGCACATGGCGCACGCACAACGCGAACAACTCACTGAGGCGCGAGAAACCACTCAATGCAAAAACCTGATAACGCTCAGGATGACGGGCAATCACATCCAGAGTGCTCAGACCGATCGAACCGGTCGCACCCAACACGGTAATCTGCTGGGGACGACTCACGGTGCGGCCATCCAGAGCAATACGGCGAACACCGGAATGGCTGCGGTCAGGCTGTCGATGCGGTCCAGCACGCCACCATGGCCGGGCAGCAGATTACTGCTGTCCTTGATGCCGGACTGGCGCTTGAACATGCTTTCGGTAAGGTCACCGACCACGGAAATAAAGACGATCACTGCAGCGCCGATCAGGCCTTTGAGCAGCTCGGCCACGGTCCAGTCGCGTACCAGCCCGACGATCGCGGTAATCACCAGACTCAGCGCCAGACCACCGTAAACGCCTTCCCAGCTCTTGCCCGGACTGACGTGCGGCGCCAGCTTGCGCTTGCCGAACTTGCGCCCGGAGAAATAAGCACCGATGTCCGCGCCCCAGACCAGCACCATCACCGCCATGATCAACCAGTTACCCAGCGGGTACTGTTTGATCTGCACCAGCCCCTGCCACGCAGGCAGCAGGATCAGCAGGCCAATCAGCAGCTTGGTCGCCGCAGTGGACCAGTGCGCACTCGAGCGTGGATAGGTCAGCACCAGATAAGTTGCAATCGCCCACCAGATCACCGATGCACCGAGCACCCAAGGCGCAAGGCCTGGCAGCACATACATGACGAACAGCATCAATGCGACCACAGCCGCAAAGCCGACGCGGAACGATTGCGCGGTGAAGCCGGCCAGACGCGCCCATTCCCAGGCACCGAGGCTCACCACCAGGCCAATGAACAGCGCGAAGCCGGCACCTTTGAGCAGGAAAAACCCGCACAGGGCAATCGGCAGCAGGATCAGTGCAGTGATGATTCGTTGTTTAAGCATTAAACCCGGGCTCCAGCTTCGACCTGTTCGCTCGTTTTACCGAAGCGACGCTGGCGCGAAGCGAAATCGGCCAGCGCGGTGCGCATGGCTTCGTGTTTGAAGTCCGGCCAGAACAGGTCGGAGAAGTACAGCTCGGCGTAGGCCAGCTGCCACAGCAGGAAGTTGCTGATGCGATGCTCGCCACCGGTGCGGATGCACAGGTCAGGCAACGGCAGGTCGCCGGTGGCCAGACAGGTCTGCAGCAGATCCGGGGTGATGTCCTCCGGGCGCAAGTGCCCGGCCTGGACTTCACGCGCCAGACGCTGCGCGGCCTGCGCGATATCCCACTGACCGCCATAGTTGGCGGCGATCTGCAGGACAAAGCGGTTGGCACCGACGGTCATGGCCTCGGCCTCGCGCATCGCCGCCTGAAGCTCAGGGTGGAAGCGCGAGCGATCGCCAATGATGCGCAGGCTGATGTTGTTGTCGTTGAGGCGCTTGGCCTCACGACGCAAGGCCTTGAAAAACAGATCCATCAAGGCGCTGACTTCATCGGCCGGGCGCTGCCAGTTTTCACTGGAAAAAGCGAACAGGGTCAGGACTTCGACCTTGGCCTCAGCGCACACCTCGATCACCGCCCGCACAGCATCCACGCCCGCTTTATGCCCGGCGACACCCGGCATAAAGCGTTTTTTCGCCCAGCGATTATTGCCATCCATGATGATCGCGACATGGCGCGGCACCGCGGACGGCGCAGTCTGCTTGGTCTTGTCCATTTAAAGCTCGACCCTTATACGGCCATCAGGTCTTTTTCTTTCTCGTCCGTGGCCTTGGTGATCTGGGCCTCGGATTCTTTGGTCAGCTTGTCGATATCAGCGATGGCACGACGTTCTTCGTCTTCACTGATTTCCTTGTCCTTGACCAGTTTCTTCAGCTCGCCCAAGGCATCACGACGGATGTTGCGCACAGCAACGCGCGCGTCTTCCGCTGCGCTACGGGCCTGCTTGGTGAAACCTTTGCGCGTTTCCTCGGTGAGGGCCGGCATCGGGATCAGCAGCAACTCGCCCAGGTTGGTCGGGTTGAGGTTCAGCCCGGCGCTCTGGATCGCCTTGTCGACGGCAGCGAGCATGTTGCGCTCGAAGGCCACGACCTGCAGGGTGCGCGAATCTTTCACGGTGACGTTGGCAACGCCGCTCAGCGGAGTGTCAGTACCGTAGTAAGGCACCATGACGCTGCCGAGGATGCTCGGGTGAGCCTTGCCGGTACGAATCTGGCCGAACGCGTGGTTCAGAGATTCCAGGGATTTCTGCATACGCGCTTGGGCGTCTTTCTTGATTTCGTTGATCATTGTTGGCCTTCCTCGATCAAAGTCCCTTCAGCGCCGCCGTGCACAATGTTCAGCAGGGCGCCGGGCTTGTTCATGTTGAATACGCGCAGCGGCATCTTGTGATCGCGGCACAGGCAGATAGCAGTCAGATCCATTACGCCCAGCTTGCGATCCAGTACTTCATCATAAGTCAGATGATCGAACTTCTCGGCATGCGGGTCTTTGAACGGGTCTGCGGTGTAGACGCCATCAACCTTGGTGGCCTTGAGCACAACGTCGGCGTCGATTTCGATTGCACGCAGGCAGGCTGCCGAATCCGTGGTGAAGAACGGATTACCGGTACCGGCCGCGAAGATCACGACGTCTTTGGAGTTCAGGTGGCGCATGGCTTTGCGGCGATCGTAGTGATCGGTCACACCGACCATGGAAATGGCCGACATGACGATGGCCGAGATATTGGCACGTTCCAGCGCATCGCGCATGGCCAGAGCGTTCATCACAGTGGCCAGCATGCCCATGTGGTCGCCTGTTACCCGATCCATACCGGCTTTGCTCAGGGCTTCACCGCGAAACAGGTTGCCACCGCCGATCACCAGACCGACCTGAACGCCGATGCCGACCAGTTGGCCGACTTCCAGTGCCATGCGATCCAGCACCTTCGGATCGATCCCGAACTCTTCCGAGCCCATCAGGGCCTCGCCGCTAAGCTTGAGTAGAATGCGTTTATAGCGAGCCTGATAACCACTGCCCTGCTGAGCCATTGCGAATCTCTCCTGCGGCGTATTTAAAAATTCTTTGCGAGCTGTTTACAGCTGGCGTTCACTCTAGCTTGGCGCTGCTGCAGCGCCATCGGAACATGGCTTTGTAAGTCAGTTCCGGGTGGAAACCAAATAAAAAATTGGTACCCCATCTGAAAAGAGGCTGCGCGCGTTAGCGGGCAGCCTCTTTCGGGCGACAGTTGAAAAACCGTCTTATTGCTTGGCGGCAGCCAGCTGGGCAGCAACTTCTTCAGCGAAGTTGTCGACCGGCTTCTCGATGCCTTCGCCTACTTTGAAGTAAGTGAAGGAAACGATTTCTGCGCCGGCTTTCTTGGCCAGCTCGCCAACCTTGACTTCAGGGTTCTTGACGAACGCCTGCTCGACCAGGCTCGCTTCTGCCAGGAACTTGCTGATACGGCCTTTGACCATGTTCTCAACAATGTTTTCTGGCTTGCCTTTGATCTTTTCTTCGTTCAGCTGCAGGAACACAGCCTTCTCGCGCTCGATCGCTTCGTCGGAGACTTGCGAAGGCAGCAGGAACTCAGGGTTGCTTGCAGCAACGTGCATAGCGATGTCTTTGGCCAGCTCGACGTCACCGCCTTTCAGGACAACAGCAACACCGATCTTGTTACCGTGCAGGTAAGTGCCGACAACATCACCCTCTACGCGTACCAGACGACGGATGTTGACGTTCTCGCCGACTTTGGCAACCAGAGCTTCACGAGCCGATTCCTGAGCGGCGATCAGCGGAGCTGCGTCGGTCAGTTTTTCGTCGAAAGCTTTTTCTACGCTGGCAGCAACGAAGTTCTTGAAGTCGTCTTGCAGAGCCAGGAAGTCGGTCTGCGAGTTGACTTCCAGCAGCACGGCTGCCTTGTCATTCGATTTGATGGCGATTGCGCCTTCAGCGGCAACGTTGCCAGCTTTTTTCGCAGCCTTGATGGCGCCCGAAGCACGCATGTCATCAATGGCTTTTTCGATGTCGCCGTCAGCCTTTTCCAGGGCTTTCTTGCAATCCATCATGCCTTCGCCGGTACGCTCGCGCAGTTCTTTGACCAACGCTGCAGTAATTGCTGCCATTTTCAAATTCCTCTTGGATAGGTTTTCAACCATTCCACCCGATCGAACGGGCGTTCAATTCTTCCCGAACCACCCATGTTGGCTGCCACACATGACAAATACAGACGTGGGCGCCGACAAATGGTTTTCGAGGTGGCAAAAAGGGGGCCAAGCCCCCTTTTTGCTTACTGAGTCAACGCCAGGGGCGTCGATTACTCAGCTGCAGCCTGAGTTTCTTCAGCTGCGAATTCAACAGTACCGCCAGCAACGTTGTTGCGACCGCGGATAACTGCGTCAGCCATCGAACCCATGTACAGCTGGATAGCGCGGATGGCGTCATCGTTACCTGGGATGATGTAGTCAACGCCTTCCGGGCTGCTGTTGGTATCGACAACGCCGATGACCGGGATGCCCAGCTTGTTGGCTTCGGTGATCGCGATGCGCTCGTGATCAACGTCGATCACGAACAGTGCGTCAGGCAGACCGCCCATGTCCTTGATGCCGCCCAGCGAACGATCCAGCTTCTCAAGATCACGGGAGCGCATCAGCGCTTCTTTCTTGGTCAGCTTGGCGAAAGTACCGTCTTCGGCTTGAACTTCAAGGTCACGCAGACGCTTGATGGAAGCACGAATGGTCTTGAAGTTGGTCAGCATGCCGCCCAACCAGCGGTGATCGACGTACGGCGAACCGCAACGTGCTGCTTCTTCAGCAACGATCTTGCCAGCGGAACGCTTGGTGCCGACGAACAGAATCTTGTTTTTGCCCTGGGCCAGACGTTCTACGAAAGTCAGAGCTTCGTTGAACATTGGCAGGGTTTTTTCAAGGTTGATGATGTGAATCTTGTTACGCGCGCCGAAAATGTACTTGCCCATTTTCGGATTCCAGTAACGGGTTTGGTGACCGAAGTGCACACCGGCCTTCAGCATATCGCGCATGTTGACTTGGGACATGATAGTTCCTTGATAAGTCGGGTTTGGCCTCCACGTATCCCAATGACCAACCAGAGGCATAAAGCCCAAGGCACCCAGGTCATCGTGTCGACACGTGTGTGGATTTAAGCTTTTCGGGGCATCCCCGGAAAGCGGCGCATTTTATACCACAGGGTGCGCAGAAACGGAACCCGGAATCTGTATTCGCACCAGGGACATGGGCGCAGCCCCCTTGGAATCGGCTCGATGCGCACCATTGTATAGATAGAAGCCGGACATGCAGGCGCGGATTTGCGCCTCCCGTCTGGTAGAATCGCGTTTTTCAGGGTCGCAAAATGTACGCTTGCCACCCAATTCGTATCCGTAAGCGCCGCCGAGCGCAGAGAGAGCCTGTATGACCGTCAACCTCAAAACACCCGAGGACATCGCTGGCATGCGTGTCGCCGGTAAACTGGCCGCCGATGTGCTGGAAATGATTGCCGAACATGTCAAACCGGGCGTGACCACTGATCAGCTCAACCAGATCTGCCATGACTACATCGTCAATGTGCAGCAGGCCATCCCTGCCCCGCTCAACTACAAAGGCTATCCGAAGTCGATCTGCACCTCGATCAACCATGTGGTCTGCCACGGCATCCCGAATGACAAGCCGCTGAAAAACGGCGACACGCTGAACATCGACGTCACGGTGATCAAGGACGGCTACCACGGCGACACCAGCCGCATGTTCCACGTCGGCGAAGTGCCGGTCTGGGCCGAGCGCCTGTCGCAAGTCACCCAGGAATGCATGTACAAGGCGATCGAGATCGTCAAACCCGGCTGCCGCCTTGGCGATATCGGTGAAGTGATCCAGAAGCACGCGGAAAAGAACGGCTTCTCGGTGGTGCGCGAGTTCTGCGGCCACGGCATCGGCAAGGTCTTCCACGAAGAACCGCAGATCCTGCACTACGGCCGCGCCGGCACTGGCATGGAACTGAAGGCTGGCATGACCTTCACCATCGAGCCGATGATCAACCAGGGCAAGGCTGACACCAAGGTACTCGGCGACGGCTGGACCGCAATCACCAAGGACCGCAAGCTTTCGGCCCAGTGGGAACACACGCTGCTGGTGACCGACACCGGCTACGAGATCTTCACCTTGCGCAGCGATGACACCATCCCGCGCATCTCGGCCTGAGACCCAGTACGTTCCCAGCCTACAGAAGGAAAGCCAATCGATGCCGCAGGTGGATCCCGAACTCTTCGACCGCGGCCAGTTCCAGGCTGAACTGGCCCTCAAAGCTAGCCCCATCGCGGCGTTCAAGAAGGCGATCCGCCAGGCCCGCGAGGTCCTCGACACGCGTTTTCGCAATGGCCGCGATATCCGCCGCCTCATCGAAGACCGCGCCTGGTTCGTCGACAACATCCTGCAAAAGGCCTGGGAACAATTCAACTGGAGCGAAGACGCCGACATCGCTCTCGTGGCGGTGGGCGGCTACGGTCGCGGCGAGCTGCACCCTTACTCCGACATTGATCTGCTGATCCTGCTCGACAGCGCTGACCATGAAGTTTTCCGCGATTCCATCGAGCGCTTTCTGACCCTGCTGTGGGACATCGGCCTGGAAGTCGGCCAGAGCGTGCGCTCGGTCGACGAATGCGCAGAAGAAGCCCGCGCCGACCTGACCGTGGTCACCAACCTGATGGAAAGCCGCACCATCTGCGGCCCCGAGCGTCTGCGTCAGCGCATGCTCGATGTCACCAGCACCGCGCACATGTGGCCGGCCAAGGAGTTCTTCCTCGCCAAGCGTGCCGAACAGAAAGCACGTCACCACAAATACAACGACACCGAATACAACCTTGAACCGAACGTCAAAGGCTCGCCCGGCGGCCTGCGCGATATTCAGACCATTCTGTGGGTCGCCCGCCGTCAGTACGGCACCCTGAACCTGCGCGCCCTCGCCGGCGAAGGGTTCCTGGTCGAAAGCGAAAACGCCCTGCTCGCCTCGTCGCAGGAATTCCTGTGGAAAGTGCGTTATGCCTTGCACATGCTCGCCGGTCGTTCCGAAGACCGCTTGCTGTTCGATCACCAGCGCACCATTGCCGGCCTGCTCGGTTTTGAAGGTGACGACGCCAAACAGGCGGTCGAAAACTTCATGCAGCAATACTTTCGTACGGTGATGAGCATCGCCCAGTTGAGCGACCTGATCATCCAGCACTTCGAGGAAGTCATCCTCGCCCCGGAAGACGAAGCGCCGCCACAACCGATCAATTCGCGCTTCCAGCTGCATGACGGCTACATCGAAGCGCGCAATGACAACGTGTTCAGGCGCACGCCGTTCGCCATGCTGGAAATTTTCGTGCTGATGGCCCAGCAGCCGGAAATAAAAGGGGTGCGCGCCGACACCATTCGTCTGCTGCGCGAACATCGGCACCTGATCGACGACAACTTCCGCAACGATATCCGCAACACCAGCCTGTTCATCGAATTGTTCAAGTGCAAGATCGGCATCCACCGCAATCTGCGGCGGATGAACCGTTACGGCATTCTCGGGCGCTATCTGCCGGAGTTCGGTTTTATCGTCGGGCAGATGCAGCACGACCTGTTCCACATCTATACGGTCGATGCGCACACGCTGAACCTGATCAAGCACCTGCGCAAACTGCAGTACACCCAGGTCTCGGAGAAATTTCCGCTGGCCGCCAAGCTCATGGCCAAACTGCCCAAGCCTGAACTGATCTACATGGCCGGCCTGTACCACGACATCGGCAAGGGCCGGCACGGCGATCACTCGGAGATCGGCGCAGTCGATGCCGAAGCGTTCTGCCAGCGTCACCAGTTGCCGGTGTGGGACAGCCGCCTGATCGTCTGGCTGGTGCAGAACCACCTGGTGATGTCCACCACTGCGCAGCGCAAGGATCTGTCCGACCCACAGGTGATCCACGATTTCGCCCAGGCGGTCGGCGATGAAACCCGCCTCGACTACCTCTACGTGCTGACCGTGGCCGACATCAATGCGACTAACCCGACGCTGTGGAATTCATGGCGCGCCAGCCTGTTGCGCCAGCTCTACACCGAGACCAAACGGGCCCTGCGCCGTGGTCTGGAAAATCCGGTGGACCGCGAAGAACAGATCCGTCAGACGCAAAGCGCGGCGCTGGACATCCTCGTGCGCGGCGGTACCGACCCGGACGATGTCGAGCAGCTGTGGGCGCAATTGGGCGATGACTATTTTCTGCGTCATACCGCCGGCGATGTAGCCTGGCACAGCGATGCGATCCTGCAGCAACCGGTCGATGGCGGGCCGCTGGTGCTGATCAAGGAAACCACCCAGCGCGAGTTCGAGGGCGGCACGCAGATCTTCATTTATGCACCGGACCAGCACGACTTCTTCGCCGTGACCGTGGCGGCGATGGACCAGCTCAACCTGAACATTCACGACGCCCGGGTCATTACCTCGAGCAGCCAGTTCACCCTCGACACCTACATCGTGCTCGACAACGAAGGCGAATCGATCGGCGACAACCCGGCGCGGATCAAGCAGATCCGCGAAGGTCTGACCGAAGCTCTGCGCAACCCGGACGATTACCCGACGATCATCCAGCGCCGCGTGCCGCGCCAGCTCAAGCATTTTGCCTTTGCGCCGCAGGTCACCATTCACAACGATGCCCAGCGTCCGGTAACCGTGCTGGAACTCACGGCCCCCGACCGGCCGGGCCTGCTGGCGCGGGTCGGGGGGATTTTCCTCGAGTTCGACCTGTCGCTGCAGAACGCCAAGATTGCGACCCTGGGCGAACGCGTGGAAGACGTGTTCTTCATCACCGACGCGCACAACCAGCCGCTGTCCGATCCGCTGCTGTGCAGCCGTTTGCAGGATGCGATCGTCGAGCAACTGAGCGTCAATCAGGAACCGGATATCAAACTTTCGCGGATCAGTATCTGAATCACCCGTTTATCCCTGTGAATGCAGCCCATGCTTTCCTCCGGTACATACAATCCCCTGTGGCAGAAAGCTCTTGAGCATTTAAAAGAGGCCCCCATGAACAACGCTCTGAACCAGCTCCAGCCGTACCCGTTCGAAAAGCTCCGCGCCCTGCTCGGCAGCGTTACGCCGAACCCGGACAAACGCCCGATCGCCCTGTCGATCGGCGAGCCGAAACACCGTTCGCCGAGTTTTGTCGCCGAAGCGCTGGCGAACAACCTGGATCAGATGGCGGTGTACCCGACCACCCTCGGCATTCCGGCCCTGCGCGAAGCCATCGCCGGCTGGTGCGAGCGGCGCTTCGGTGTGCCGAACGGCTGGATCGATCCGGCGCGCAATGTGCTGCCGGTCAACGGCACCCGTGAAGCGCTGTTCGCCTTCACCCAGACCGTGGTCAATCGTGGCGACGATGCGCTGGTGGTCAGCCCCAACCCGTTCTATCAGATCTACGAAGGTGCGGCGTTCCTCGCCGGGGCCAAGCCGCATTACCTGCCGTGCCTGGATGAAAACGGCTTCAACCCGGACTTCGACGCAGTAGCGCCGCAGATCTGGCAGCGCTGCCAGATTCTGTTCCTGTGCTCGCCGGGCAATCCGACCGGCGCACTGATTCCGGTCGAGACCCTGAAGAAGCTGATCGCCCTGGCTGATCAGTACGACTTCGTGATTGCCGCCGACGAGTGTTACAGCGAACTGTACTTCGCCGAGCAAACCCCACCGCCGGGCCTGCTCAGCGCCTGCGTCGAACTGGGTCGCAATGACTTCAAGCGCTGCGTGGTCTTCCACAGTCTGTCCAAGCGCTCCAACCTGCCGGGTCTGCGTTCAGGCTTCGTTGCCGGCGATGCCGACATCCTCAAGGGTTTCTTGCTCTATCGCACTTACCACGGCTGCGCGACGCCTGTGCAAACCCAACTGGCCAGCGTCGCCGCGTGGAATGACGAAGTGCACGTGCGCGCCAACCGTGCGCTGTATCGCGAGAAATTTGATGCAGTGTTGAACATTCTCAGCCCGGTGCTGGACGTGCAGCGCCCGGATGGCAGCTTCTATCTGTGGCCGAATGTAAAAGGCGATGACGCGGCGTTCTGCCGTGATCTGTTCGAGCAGGAGCATGTGACCGTTGTGCCGGGCTCGTACCTGTCTCGCGATGTCGATGGCGTCAATCCGGGTGCGGGCCGTGTGCGCATGGCGCTGGTTGCGCCGCTGGCTGAGTGCGTTGAAGCCGCCGAACGGATTCGTGATTTCATCACCCGCCAGAAGTGATTGCGGAGCGCTTGCGGCAGCCACTGCTGCAAGCGCTCAAGCGGTTATTTGACCTGCCCCAGATTGGCCTCGCTCAAATCCAGTTCCCCGAGCACTTCTCGCAACACGTCATCACCGATCTGGTGCTGACGGCTCAGACTGTAAAGCTCAAGACGCTGCGCGCGCAGTGCTTTCAAGCGCAAACGCCGTTCAAGCAGATCCATCTGGAATGCCAGCGCCTGGGCTTCGGCGGAATCGTTGAACACATCAAGTTGATGGCGATATTCGGACATGATCCGCGCCTTGAGTTCCGCCGCCAACGCCGCTTGAGCGGCATCCTGTGGGACCACTTCTTCGCTTTCCAGCGAGTGAATCGCCGCTTCGGCAGTCTTGCGCCAAGCGTCGCGCACTTCCTGACGACGCTTGTCGTCGGGACTTTTGTCGATGCCGCGCAGCAGCAAGGGCAGCGCGATACAGGCCGAGACCAGCGACAGCAGAATCACCCCGGCAGCAATGAAAATCAGCAAGTCGCGTTCAGGAAAAGCCTCGGCGCCGATCAGCATCGGCACCGACATCACGCCCGCCAGCGTCACCGCCCCGCGCACACCGCCCACCGTCAGCAACCAGCATGAACGCGCCGTCGGCACTTGCGTCAGCTCACCCTTGCCGCGCACTCGGCGCAGCAACACCGACAAGCGCCAGATGCTCTGCACCCAGATGAAGCGCAGCAGCACCAGCGCAACGAAAATCGCCAGTACATCGAGGCAGCGGTAGAACAGGGTCGGCCACAGCGTCGGTTCGTGGCTGACCACGGCCTTGATGATGTCTGGCAACTGCAGGCCGAGCAGCAAGAAGATCAAGCCATTGAAGGCAAATTCGAGCAGCGCCCAGACACTGCGGTTGAGCAAGCGTGTGCTGGTCTGGCGTGGCAACAGGTCGAGCCAGCTCTGCATCATCCCTGCCGCTACCGCCGAGAGAATCCCTGAAGCGCCCAAACGTTCGGCCAATACGTAAGCGGCGAACGGCAGCAGCAACATGAACACCACGTGAGTGGCCGGATCGTCCCAGCCCCGGGCGATCATCCACGCGCGCAGGCGCCCGACCAGCCAGCTCAACGCCACGCCGACCGCCAGACCACCCAGCGCCACCGCGACGAACGTCAGGCTGGCATTGGTCAGTGAGAACACGCCTGTGACCGCCGCAGCGAGGGCGAACTTGAAGGTCACCAGGCCCGAGGCGTCATTCATCAGCGCCTCGCCTTGCAGCATGTGCATCAGCGGCGTTGGCAAGCGGTTCTGCGAAATCGCCGAAACTGCGACGGCGTCGGTCGGCGACAAAACCGCTGCCAAAGCAAAGGCCACCGGCAACGGAATCGTCGGCAACAGCCAATGAATGAAATAACCGGCGCCGACTACGGTGAACAGAACAAGGCCGACGGCCAGGGTCAGGATCGGCCCGCGCAGTTGCCAGAGTGCGCGTTTGGGCATGCGCCAGCCATCGGAAAACAGCAGCGGCGGCAGGAACAGAAACAGGAACAACTCGGGATCGAGGGCGACGTGCAGGCCCAAAGTCGGCCAGGCGAGCAAGGCACCGGCGGCGATTTGCACCAGCGGCAACGGTAGCGGGATGACCCGCCCGACCAGGCGCGAGAGGCTGACCAGCATCAGCAGGATCAGGACGGTGTAAGCAGTTTGCATAAAACCAGAATCTCAGGCGATCGACAGCGTTGAACTGCCATATTAGCGCCTTAGGCTGTGGCTGACCGTTGCACCTATGTCGCACGCCTGGACGCCGGACTAAATGTGGGAGCGAGCTTGCTCGCGAATGCAGTGTGTCATTCAGCACAGAAGTTGACTGACAGGCCCCGTTTCGCGAGCAAGCTCGCTCCCACAGGTTTTACAGCGTTACGACAACCGTGGCCGACGAAACCGTCCGGTCATGGCATAATCCGTCACCATTTTTTCCCAGCACCTGTAAAGGGGGCGATTCCTTGGCCGTTTCAAGTAAAACGTTGCACCTTTTCGGCATCAAAGCCTGCGACACCATGAAAAAGGCGCGCACCTGGCTTGATGAACACGCTGTCAGCTATGACTTTCACGATTACAAGACCGCCGGCATTGACCGTGAGCACCTGAGCCAATGGTGCGACGAGCACGGCTGGCAAACCGTGTTGAACCGCGCCGGCACGACCTTTCGCAAACTCGACGACGAACGCAAAGCCGATCTCGACCAGTCGAAAGCCATCGAACTGATGCTCGCGCAACCCTCGATGATCAAGCGCCCGGTGCTCGATCTCGGTGACCGAACCCTGATTGGCTTCAAGCCAGATATCTACGCGGCTGCTCTGAAGTAAGCAGCCCGTCACTCTTTGTAGAGGTATTCACATGTCCAATTCCCTGTTCAGCATCGCCTTTGGTGTCGGCACCCAGAACCGTCAAGGCGCATGGCTGGAAGTTTTCTACGCACAGCCACTGCTCAATCCTTCGGCCGAACTGGTCGCGGCTGTTGCACCGATCCTCGGTTACAGCGAAGGCAACCAGGCCATCACCTTCACCACCGCCCAGGCTGCGCAACTGGCAGAAGCCGTGAAAGGCATCGACGCCGTGCAAGGCAAGCTCCTGACCCGCCTGGCCGAAAGCCACAAGCCGCTGGTCGCCACTTTGCTGGCCGAAGACGCGCAACTGACCTCCACGCCTGAGGCCTACCTCAAGCTGCATCTGCTGTCGCACCGTCTGGTCAAGCCGCACGGCGTCAGCCTCGCCGGGATCTTCCCGCTGCTGCCGAACGTGGCGTGGACCAGCCAGGGCGCGATCGACCTGAGCGAACTGGCGGAAATGCAACTCGAAGCACGCCTGCGCGGCGAGCTGCTGGAAGTGTTCTCGGTGGACAAGTTCCCGAAAATGACCGACTACGTAGTACCGGCCGGCGTGCGTATCGCTGATGCCGCTCGTCTGCGTCTGGGTGCCTATGTTGGCGAAGGCACCACCGTCATGCACGAAGGTTTCATCAACTTCAACGCCGGCACCGAAGGCCCGGGCATGATCGAAGGCCGCGTTTCCGCTGGCGTCTTCGTCGGCAAGGGTTCGGACCTGGGCGGCGGTTGCTCGACCATGGGCACTCTGTCGGGCGGCGGCAACATCGTGATCAAGGTCGGCGAAGGCTGCCTGATCGGCGCCAACGCCGGTATCGGCATTCCATTGGGCGACCGCAACACTGTGGAGTCGGGCCTGTACGTCACCGCTGGCACCAAGGTTGCGCTGCTCGACGAAAACAACAATCTGGTCAAGGTGGTGAAGGCGCGTGAATTGGCCGGTCAGACTGACCTGCTGTTCCGTCGCAATTCGGAAACCGGTGCTGTGGAGTGCAAAACCCACAAATCGGCGATCGAACTGAACGAAGCGCTGCACGCTCACAACTAAGCGCCTGGACGATCGATTGTAGGGGTGAGCCTGCTCGCGATAGCGGTGTATCAGTTACCGGATACGTTGACTGACACACCGTCATCGCGAGCAGGCTCACTCCTACAGGTTTGGCGTACACCCCGCCCAATTTCACAGGGCTGAACTCATGATGATCCCCTCCCCCTGGCGCGCCGATTTCCCGGCCATCGCCGCTCTGCAACGGCAAGACCAGACCTATCTGGACAGCGCCGCCACCACGCAAAAACCACAAGCCCTACTTGACGCACTGACGCATTACTACGCCAACGGCGCGGCCAATGTACATCGTGCGCAACACCTGCCCGGTGCCCACGCGACACAAGCGTTCGAAGACAGTCGGCGCAAGGTTGGCCAATGGCTGAATGCCGGTGACAGCGGGCAAATCATCTTCACGCATGGTGCCACCAGCGCGCTGAATCTGCTGGCTTATGGTCTGGAGCCTCTGTTTCAGCCGGGCGATGAGATTGTCATCAGCGCTCTGGAGCATCACGCCAACCTGCTGCCGTGGCAGCAACTGGCGCAACGCCGTCAGCTGAAACTGGTGATCCTGCCGCTGGATGCCGACGGCCTGATCGACCTCGCCGCTGCCGTGCATCTGATCGGCCCGCGCACACGTTTGTTGGCGGTCAGCCAGTTGTCCAACGTGCTTGGCGCCTGGCAGCCATTGACCGCTTTGCTCGGCATGGCCAAGGCGCAGAACGCGCTCACGGTAGTCGATGGCGCGCAAGGTGTGGTGCACGGCCGGCATGATGTGCAGGCGCTGGGTTGCGACTTCTATGTGTTTTCCAGCCACAAGCTCTACGGCCCGGATGGTCTGGGCGTGCTGTTCGGGCGCAACGCTGCGCTGGAGCGATTGCAGCATTGGCAGTTCGGCGGCGAGATGGTGCTCGACGCCAACTATCAGGATTCGCGCTTCCGGCCGGCGCCTTTGGGGTTCGAGGCGGGCACACCGCCGATCGCCAGCGTCATCGGCCTCGGAGCAACCCTCGACTACTTGGCCGGTCTGGATCAGGACGCCGTATCTGCCCACGAAGCGGCACTGCACGACTATCTGCTGCACGGCCTCGCCGCACGCAATGGCATTCGCCTGCTCGGCAAGCCGCAATTGGCGCTGGCCAGTTTTGTCGTCGAAGGCGTGCACAACGCTGATCTGGCGCATCTGCTTACCGAACAAGGCATCGCCGTGCGTGCGGGGCATCACTGCGCCATGCCGCTGATGAAAAGCTTCGAACTGGCCGGCGCGATTCGCGTGTCGCTGGCGCTGTATAACGATTCGGAAGATCTGGAGCGCTTTTTCGAGGCGCTGGACCAGGCCCTGGAGATGTTGCGATGAGCCTGCCGGTGGAAGCGGCCGAAGCGCTGCAGACGTTTCAGACTGCGGCGGGCTGGGAACAGCGGGCGCGGCTGCTGATGCAGTTCGGCGATCGCTTGGCGGTGCTGGATGACGCGCAAAAGTGCGAGGCCAACCGGGTGCATGGCTGTGAGAGTCAGGTGTGGCTGGTCGGGGATTTGCGCGACGGGCACTGGCAGTTCAAGGCAAGCAGCGATGCGCGGATGATTCGTGGGTTGGTGGCGTTGCTGCTGTTGCGGGTCAACGGGTTGTCGGCGGCGGAGTTGCAGCAGGTGGATTTGCCGGATTGGTTCAATCAGCTTGGGCTGTCGCGGCAGTTGTCGCCTTCGCGCAGTAATGGCTTGAATGCGGTGCTCCAGCGGATGAATGAGTTGGCCGGTTAATCGCCATCGCTGGCAAGCCAGCTCCCACAGGGTTCGGTGGTGTTCATAGATGCACTGAACTTACCCAATACCTGTGGGAGCTGGCTTGCCAGCGATGAGGTCATCAGCCTCACCGTTCAAACCAGAGGTTTTACTCGGTCCGAAGGGCGCCGCACCCCCGCCACAATCTTGTCCACAGCCTTGGTCGCCGCGACCATGCCAAATGTCGCGGTAACCATCATCACCGCGCCAAACCCGCCGGCGCAGTCGAGTTTCACGCCATCGCCGACAAAACTCTTCTGCAGGCAAATGCTGCCGTCCGGTTTCGGGTAGCGCAGCTGTTCCGTGGAAAACACACACGGCACGCTGTAGTGGCGGGTCACGGTGCGAGAAAAGCCGTAGTCCCGGCGCAAGGTCGAACGCACTTTCGAGGCCAGCGGATCGTTGAAGGTGCGGTTGAGATCGCAGACCTGAATCAGCGTCGGGTCAATCTGCCCGCCCGCGCCGCCGGTGGTAATGATCTGGATCTTGCGGCGTTTGCACCAGGCGATCAGCGCCGCTTTGGCGTTCACCGCATCGATGCAATCGATCACGCAGTCGATGTTCGGCGTGATGTACTCGGCCATGGTGTCGCGGGTGACGAAATCGGCCACGGCGTGCACCGTGCAATCGGGGTTGATCCCGCGCAGGCGCTCGGCCATCACCTCGACCTTGGGTTTGCCGACAGTGCTGTCCAAGGCGTGCAACTGACGGTTGGCATTACTGACGCAGACGTCATCAAGGTCGAACAGCGAGATCTCGCCCACCCCGCAACGGGCCATCGCTTCCGCCGCCCAGGAGCCGACGCCACCGACGCCGACGATCGCCACATGGGCGGCACGCAAGCGTTCCAGGCCCTCGATGCCATACAAACGGGCGATGCCTGCAAACCGCGGATCTTCTGTACTCATGACCATTACCCCAAAAACCGGCGCGCATTATAGGGCTACGCAGCGACAAGTTTTAAGCTGCAAGCGACAAGTGTAAGAACTTAAGTCAGAGACGGCTGCCCAATGTCAGGCATTTTCCCGTCAGTTGTACGACTGGTTAACCGCCGGTGTAGGATGCGCGCCCCTCGGGCGTCTATCCGACCGATCCTTCGTTCCACAGCCTTTGGAACCCGAAACAGCTATGTCATCGCGTAAATTTGGACTCAACCTGGTGGTGGTGCTGGCCATCGCTGCCTTGTTCACCGGTTTCTGGGCGCTGGTCAATCGCCCGGTCACGGCGCCGAACTGGCCGCAGCAGATCTCCGGCTTCTCGTATTCGCCATTCCAGCAGGGGCAGTACCCCCAAAAGGATCAGTACCCGTCGGACGACGAGATGCGCCGTGACCTGGAAATCATGAGCAAGCTGACCGACAACATCCGTATCTATTCGGTCGACGGTTCGCTGGGAGACATCCCGAAACTGGCTGAAGAATTCGGCCTGCGTGTCACCCTCGGCATCTGGATCAGCCCGGACCAGGAACGCAACGAGCGGGAAATCACCAAAGCCATCGAACTGGCCAACACCTCGCGCAGCGTCGTACGCGTGGTAGTCGGCAACGAGGCGCTGTTTCGTGAAGAAATCACCCCTGAGGCCTTGATCGTTCTGCTGGATCGGGTGCGCGCTGCGGTCAAAGTACCGGTGACCACCTCCGAGCAATGGCACATCTGGGAGAAATACCCGCAACTGGCCAAACATGTCGATTTGATCGCCGCCCACGTCTTGCCCTACTGGGAATTCATTCCGGTCGACAAGGCTGGCCAGTTCGTCTTCGACCGCGCCCGCGATCTGAAGAAACTGTTTCCAAAAAAACCGCTGCTGCTCTCCGAGGTCGGCTGGCCGAGCAACGGTCGCATGCGCGGTGGCGCCGATGCCTCGCCGGCGGATCAGGCAATTTATCTGCGCACGCTGGTTAACAAGCTCAATCGCCAAGGCTTCAACTACTTCGTGATCGAAGCGTTCGATCAGCCGTGGAAGGCCAGCGATGAAGGTTCGGTCGGCGCCTACTGGGGCGTGTTCAATGCCGCGCGCCAGCAGAAATTCAATTTCGAAGGCCCGGTGGTGGCGATTCCGCAATGGCGCGTGCTGGCCATCGGCTCGGTGGTGCTGGCGCTGCTGTCGCTGACCCTGCTGATGATCGACGGCTCGGCGCTGCGCCAGCGCGGTCGCACGTTTCTGACCTTTATCGCGTTCCTCTGCGGTTCGGTGTTGGTGTACATCGGCTACGACTACAGCCAGCAATACAGCACGTGGTTCAGCCTCACGGTCGGATTCCTCTTGGCGCTCGGTGCGCTCGGGGTCTTCATCGTGCTGCTCACCGAGGCCCATGAACTGGCCGAAGCGGTGTGGATTCACAAGCGCCGTCGGGAATTCCTGCCAGTGCTGGGCGATTCCGATTATCGACCGAAAGTGTCGATCCACGTGCCCTGCTACAACGAGCCGCCAGAGATGGTCAAACAGACCCTCGACGCCCTCGCCGCACTCGATTATCCCGACTTCGAAGTCCTGATCATCGACAACAACACCAAGGACCCGGCGGTGTGGGAACCGGTGCGCGATTACTGCGCAACCCTCGGCCCGCGCTTCAAGTTCTTCCACGTTTCGCCGCTGGCCGGTTTCAAGGGCGGCGCGCTGAATTACCTGATTCCGCACACCGCCAAGGATGCCGAGGTCATTGCGGTGATCGACTCCGATTATTGCGTGCATCCGAACTGGCTCAAGCACATGGTGCCGCACTTTGCCGACCCGAAAATCGCCGTGGTGCAGTCGCCGCAGGATTATCGCGACCAGAACGAAAGCACTTTCAAAAAGCTGTGCTACGCCGAATACAAAGGCTTCTTCCACATCGGCATGGTTACCCGCAACGACCGTGACGCGATCATTCAGCACGGCACCATGACCATGACCCGCCGTTCCGTGCTGGAAGAATTGGGCTGGGCTGACTGGTGCATTTGTGAAGACGCCGAACTCGGTCTGCGCGTGTTCGAGAAAGGCCTGTCGGCGGCGTATTACCACGACAGCTACGGCAAGGGCCTGATGCCGGATACCTTCATCGACTTCAAGAAACAGCGTTTCCGTTGGGCCTACGGCGCGATCCAAATCATCAAGCGCCACACCCGCAGCCTGCTGCGCGGCAAGGACACCGAACTGACTCGCGGTCAGCGTTATCACTTCCTCGCCGGTTGGCTGCCGTGGGTCGCTGATGGCATGAACATCTTCTTCACCGTCGGCGCGTTACTGTGGTCGGCGGCGATGATCATCGTGCCGCAACGGGTCGATCCGCCGTTGCTGATTTTCGCGATCCCGCCGCTGGCGCTGTTCGTGTTCAAGGTTGGCAAGATCATCTTCCTCTACCGTCGCGCCGTCGGTGTGAATCTGAAGGATGCGTTCTGCGCAGCACTGGCCGGCCTGGCGTTGTCGCACACCATCGCCAAAGCGGTGCTGTACGGTTTCTTCACCAGCAGCATTCCGTTTTTCCGCACGCCGAAAAACGCCGACAACCACGGTTTCTGGGTGGCGATCAGCGAGGCTCGCGAAGAGCTGTTCATTATGCTGTTACTGTGGGGCGCGGCGCTGGGGATCTTCCTGGTGCAGGGCATTCCGAGCAATGACATGCGCTTCTGGGTGACGATGCTGCTGGTGCAGTCGCTGCCGTATCTGGCGGCGCTGATCATGGCGTTCCTGTCGTCGCTGCCCAAACCTGCGGCCAAAGCTGAGCCGGTGCCGGTCGTCTAAATCCGCAACGCAGCACTAAACGGCGGCCAATGGTCGCCGTTTTGCTTTAAGATAACCGCCATTTTGCGGGCGCTCTCCTATCCCTGTGGGAGCGAGCTTGCTCGCGAAGGCTTTGTAACATTCAACCCTTATGTTGCCTGATACACCGCTTTCGCGAGCAAGCTCGCTCCCACATTGGCCCTCGCTCAAATTCATGATCCCGGAGTTTTCCATGACGGCCCACGCCGACCTATCGCCGACCCTTCAACTGGCCATCGACCTGATCCGCCGTCCTTCCGTGACCCCGGTCGATGCCGACTGCCAGAAGCAGATGATGCAGCGCCTGGGCGATGCCGGTTTCACCCTGGAGCCGATGCGCATCGAAGATGTGGATAACTTCTGGGCCACCCACGGCAACAACGACGGCCCGGTGCTGTGCTTCGCCGGCCACACCGACGTGGTGCCGACCGGTCCGGTGACCGCATGGCAGATCGATCCGTTCAACGCCATGATCGACGAACACGGCATGCTCTGCGGCCGTGGCGCGGCGGACATGAAAGGCAGCCTGGCATCGATGACCGTCGCCGCTGAACGCTTTGTTGCCGATTACCCGAACCATAAAGGCAAGGTCGCTTTCCTGATCACCAGCGACGAAGAAGGCCCGGCGCATCACGGCACCAAGGCTGTGGTCGAGCGTCTGGTCGCGCGCAACGAGCGTCTGGACTGGTGCATCGTTGGCGAACCGTCGAGTACCACGCTGGTCGGCGATGTGGTGAAAAACGGCCGTCGCGGCTCCCTCGGTGCCAAGCTCACGGTCAAAGGTGTGCAGGGCCACGTGGCCTACCCGCATCTGGCGAAGAACCCGATTCACCTCGCTGCTCCGGCGCTGGCCGAACTGGCCGCCGAGCACTGGGACCACGGCAACGACTTCTTCCCGCCGACCAGTTTCCAGATCTCTAACCTCAATTCCGGCACCGGCGCGACCAACGTGATCCCCGGTGATCTGGTGGCGGTGTTCAACTTCCGCTTCTCCACCGAATCGACCGTCGAAGGCCTGCAGAAGCGTGTGGCCGATATCCTCGACAAGCATGGCCTGGACTGGCACATCGATTGGGCGCTGTCCGGCCTGCCGTTCCTCACCGAACCGGGTGCGCTGCTCGATGCGGTGTCGTCGAGCATCAAAGACATCACCGGTCGCGAGACCAAAGCATCGACCAGCGGCGGCACCTCCGATGGCCGTTTCATCGCGACCATGGGCACGCAGGTGGTTGAACTGGGCCCGGTCAACGCGACCATCCACCAGGTCAATGAGCGCGTGCTGGCGGCGGATCTCGACGTACTGACCGAGATCTACTACCAGACAATGATCAAGTTGCTCGCCTGATGCTCGCGTGCCCGATCTGCAGTGAGCCGCTCAATGCGGTGGAGAACGGCGTGGTCTGCCCCGCCGGGCATCGGTTTGACCGTGCGCGTCAGGGTTATTTGAACCTGTTGCCGGTGCAGCACAAGAACAGCCGCGACCCGGGCGACAATCAAGCGATGGTCGAGGCGCGGCGTGATTTCCTCAACGCCGGGCATTATGCGCCGGTGGCCAAGCGTCTGGCTGAACTGGCGGCGAGCTATGCGCCAGAGCGTTGGGTCGACATCGGTTGTGGCGAGGGCTACTACACCGCGCAAATCGCCGAGGCTTTGCCGACCGCTGACGGCTATGCGCTGGATATTTCCCGCGAAGCGGTCAAACGCGCCTGCAAACGCAATCCGGCGATCACCTGGTTGATCGCCAGCATGGCCCGCGTGCCATTGGCTTCAGGCAGTTGCCAGTTTCTCGCCAGCGTCTTCAGTCCGTTGGACTGGGAGGAAGCCAAGCGTCTGCTCAGCGTCGGCGGCGGCCTGATGAAGGTCGGCCCGACCCGTGGCCATCTCATGGAATTGCGCGAGCGCCTGTACGACGAAGTGCGCGAGTACACCGACGACAAGCACTTGGCTCTGGTGCCGGCAGGCATGGCCTTGGCGCACAGCGAAACCCTGGAATTCAAGCTGACTCTGGACAAGCCCGAGGACCGCGCCAACCTGTTGGCGATGACGCCTCACGGCTGGCGTGCCAGTGCCGAGCGTCGTGCGGCAGTGATCGAACAGGCCGAGCCGTTCGAGACCACCGTGTCGATGCGCTACGATTATTTCGTTCTTCAATAACTTTTGGTCTCGGGCACAGGCCCGGGGCCGGCTAAATCCGCGAATGGATTTTTCAGACCCGCAGTGAGGACATCCATGCGCCAACCGGACATCGAGATTTACCTGAAAGACGCCGACGTCGACCACAAGGCCATCGCCGCCTGGCTCAGCCAAGCGCTGGGCCCGTGCAGCGACTGGGTGCAGAAAGGCCAGACCTACAAGTGCAAGGCGGGCAACGTGCCAGTGACCTGGCTGCCGAAAGCCGTGGGCAAGTGGAACAGCCTGTACCTGGAAAGCGACCAGACCCCATGGGACGACGACATCGCCTGCGCCCGTGCAGCCTTTGCCGCGCTGAACGTGGAAGTGCGTTGTGCACCGGGGACGTGGGTCGAAGAAGAAGGTGAAGAAACCGCCGATCGCTGGATTCGCATCAGCGAAGACGGAGAAGAAGAAATCACCTGGAAGACCGCTTAGCGGCAGCTACAAGCTTCAAGCTTCAAGCTGAACTGCTTGCAGCTTGAGGCTTGCAGCTGCTTTTACAGACCTACAACGTCTTCCGCCTGCAATCCCTTCTCGCCAGTAATCACCGCGTATTCGACCTGCTGGCCTTCAGTCAGCGAACGATGCCCTTCGCCGCGAATCGCGCGGTAGTGCACGAACACGTCCACCCCGTCTTCGCGCTGGATAAAGCCGTAGCCTTTGGCGTCGTTGAACCACTTCACGTTGCCGGTTTCGCGTGTTGCCATCGGTTCATACTCCTTTTTTATTATTGAACAGGCTTTTCGCAGGAAAGCCTTCGAGGAACGTCAGCCTGCGTCCGACGTCCATAACAGGGCACCGGCAACAGAGCGCCGAGTATATGACAGGTGAAGAAACTCTCAACAGGAGATTACTTCGGCGCTTTTTTGCCGATTTTCAGCGAATCCGTCACACTATCGACCGCCCGAGCGCCTGCTCGGTTTTATTCACTCACGCAGAAGCCGTATGACCCGTTCCCCGTTCCGCCGTCTTGTGTTTGGCACCCTGCGCCGCCTGCTGTATCTCTGGGTTCGCTCCGAGACTATCAATCAGTCGTCGTTCACTCTTAACCTCGACCGCAGTCGTCCGGTGTTCTACGTCCTGCAAAACCCATCGCTGACCGATCTGGCGGTGGTCGACACCGAATGCACCAAGGCCGGCCTGCCGCGCCCGGTGCTGGCGGTGTCGGTGGGTTCGCTTATAGAGCCGGCGGCGTTTTTCTACCTGACGCCGGACCCGGACTGGCTCGGTCGCCAAGACAAACGCGGCGCGCCGCCGACCCTCACCCGTCTGGTCAGCGCGCTGACGCAGAACGCTGCCGAAGACGCGCAAATCATTCCGGTCAGCGTGTTCTGGGGCCAGTCGCCAGACAGCGAAAACAGCCCGTGGAAACTGTTGTTTGCTGACAGCTGGGCGGTCACCGGTCGTCTGCGCCGACTGCTGAGCATCATCGTCCTCGGGCGTAAAACCCGCGTGCAGTTTTCCGCGCCGATCCACCTGCGCGAACTGATCGATCACAATAAGGGCCATGAGCGCACCGTGCGCATGGCCCAGCGCATCCTGCGCGTGCACTTCCGCAACCTGAAAGCTGCGGTGATCGGTCCGGACATTTCTCACCGGCGCAATCTGGTCAAAGGCCTGCTCAACCAGCCACTGGTCAAACAGGCGATCCTTGACGAGGCCGAGCGCGAAAAAATCTCCCCGGAAAAAGCCAAGGCCCAGGCCCTGCGCTATGGCAACGAGATCGCCTCGGACTACACCTACACCGCGATCCGTTTTCTCGAAGTGGTGCTGAGCTGGTTCTGGAACAAGATCTACGACGGCATCAAGGTCAACCACATCGAGGGCGTGCAGAATGTCGCGCAGGGTCACGAAGTGATCTACGTACCGTGCCATCGCAGCCACATCGACTACCTGCTGCTTTCCTATCTGCTGTTCCGCAATGGCCTGACCCCGCCGCACATCGCCGCCGGGATCAACCTCAACATGCCGGTAATCGGCAGCCTGCTGCGGCGTGGCGGGGCGTTCTTCATGCGCCGCACCTTCAAGGGCAATCCGCTGTACACCTCGGTGTTCAACGAATACCTGCACACCCTGTTCACCAAAGGTTTCCCGGTCGAATATTTCGTCGAGGGCGGGCGCTCGCGCACCGGGCGCATGCTGCAACCGAAGACCGGGATGCTCGCGATCACCCTGCGCAGTTTCCTGCGTTCGTCGCGGATGCCGATCGTGTTCGTGCCGGTGTACATCGGTTACGAGCGCGTGCTCGAAGGCCGCACCTACCTCGGCGAACTGCGTGGGGCGAGCAAGAAAAAAGAGTCGATTTTCGACATTTTCAAAGTGATCGGCGCGCTCAAGCAGCGTTTCGGTCAGGTCGCGGTGAACTTCGGCGAGCCGATCAAACTCGCGGAATTCCTCGACGCCGAGCAACCGGACTGGCGCCAGCAGGAGCTCGGCCCGCAGTTCAAACCGGCGTGGCTCAACGAAACCACCAACCGCCTCGGCGAAAAAGTCGCCCGGCACCTCAACGAAGCGGCGGCAATCAATCCAGTGAATCTGGTGGCGCTGGCCCTGCTGTCGACCACGCGTCTGGCCCTGGACGATCGGGCCATGGCGCGGGTGCTGGATCTGTATCTGGCATTGCTGCGCAAAGTCCCGTATTCACCGCACACGACCTTGCCGGAAGGCGATGGCCGTGCGCTGATCGAGCATGTAAAGGACATGGATCTGCTCGCCGAGCAGAACGATGCGCTGGGCAAGATTCTGTATCTGGACGAGCAGAACGCCGTCCTGATGACTTACTACCGCAACAACGTCCTGCACATTTTCGCCCTGCCCTCGTTGCTCGCGAGTTTCTTCCAGAGCACCTCGCGCATGAGCCGCGAGCAGATCCTGCGCTATACCCGCGCGCTGTATCCGTACCTGCAATCGGAGCTGTTCATCCGCTGGAGCCTGGATGAGCTCGACGCAGTGATCGATCAGTGGCTGGAAGCGTTCGTCGAGCAGGGTTTGTTGCGGTTCGAGAAAGATCTGTATCTGCGTCCGGCGCCGAGTTCGCGGCATTTCGTGCTGCTGACGTTGCTGTCGAAAAGCATCGCGCAGACCCTGCAGCGCTTCTACATGACCGTATCTTTGCTGCTCAACAGCGGCCAGAACAGCATCAGCGCCGAAGAGCTGGAAGACCTCTGCACGGTCATGGCCCAGCGTCTGTCGATCCTCCATGGCCTGAACGCCCCAGAGTTTTTCGACAAGAGCCTGTTCCGCCACTTCATCCAGACCCTGCTCGACCTCGACGTCCTGCGCCGCGACGAAGCCGGCAAGCTCAGCTACCACGAACTGCTCGGCGAGCTGGCCGAAGGCGCGGCCAAGCGCGTGTTGCCGGCGGAGATTCGCCTGTCGATCCGCCAGGTCGCGCTGCACCGCAGTGAAGATGCGGCGGATCAGATCACGCCACAGCCTGAGGCTTGAAGCCTTACCCCTGTGGGAGCGAGCCTGCTCGCGAAGACGGAATGTCAGTCGAGATTTAGTTTGACTGACCCAGCGCTTTCGCGAGCAGGCTCGCTCCCACATTGAAAGGAGATTCACCCATGAAAAAACTGCTAACCCTCGCCGCCGCCACCCTCCTCAGCGCCTGCCAATCAACCACCCCTGCCGGCAAGGCCAGCCTCGACGGCGAAGTCTTCTACCTGCAACGCATCGCCCTGCCCCCGAGCGCGACCCTGAGCGTGAGCCTGCAGGATGTGTCGCTGGCCGATGCGCCAGCCGTCGTCCTCGACCAACAGAAAGGCCCAATCAAAGGGCAGGTGCCGCTGCCGTTTCATTTGAGCTACGATCCGGCGCAGGTCAAATCCGGCCACCGCTACTCGATCAGCGCACGCATTGAAGTCAACGGCGAGCTGATGTTCATCACCACCGAAAACCACGCCGTGCAACTCGACGGCAACGACCCGCAGCCGCTGAAAATCCGCGTCGACGCCGTTCGTTAATCCACTTTCGCCACAAGGAAGCCGCCATGCGCCGCCCTACCCTTCGCTTCGCCGCCGCCTGCGCCGGCCTGCTGATCTCCGCCAACGCCTTGGCACTGTCGCTCAACGACCTGTCCCAGCAAGACGCCACCGGCGGCCTAAAGGACGCCCTGACCCAAGGCGCCCAGATCGCCGTGAAACAACTCGGCACCCCGGGCGGCTTCAGCAACAACCCCGAAGTGAAAATCGAACTGCCGGGCAAACTCGGCAAAGCCGCCAGCAAAATGAAAGCCTTCGGCATGGGCGCCCAGGTCGAAGAACTGGAAACCGCGATGAACAAAGCCGCCGAATCCGCAGTGACCCAGGCCCAGCCCATCCTCGTCGACGCCGTGAAGAAAATGAGCGTGGCCGACGCCAAAGGCATCCTCAGCGGCGGCAATGATTCCGCCACCCAATACCTGAACAAATCCAGCCGCGAACAGATCCGCGCGAAATTCCTGCCCATCGTCAAGCAAGCCACCGACAAGGTCGGCGTCGCGCAGAAGTACAACGCCTTTGCAGGTCAAGCTGCGGCCTTCGGCGTAGTCGATGCGAAGAGCGCGAACGTTGAGAGCTACGTTACTGAACAGGCACTCAATGGTTTGTTCGAGATGATCGGCAAGCAGGAAGAGACGATACGTCAGAACCCGGCCGCTGCGGCAACGAGTCTGGCGAAGAAGGTGTTTGGTACGCTTTAAGACGTCATCACACTGGGGCGAGGCGACTCGCCCTCGAGCCATTCAGCCTTTTTCTGACGAACATTGGTGTATCCGACCACGGCTCGCAAAATTACCGCGCATTGAAACTCGATGAAATAAGTCAGATCCAGCTCATCCGCCTCGGTGTGCAGGTAGGAGCGTCCGTATTTCACCGGTGCATTGCGCAGCAGCAGACTGATCGCAATGTAGCGAAACGCCGCGAACTCATGTTTGAACATGAACCAGTAAAACAAGGCTCTCGCGACCCGCCCGTTACCGTCGCGAAATGGATGTTCATAACCCATGGCGAAATGCAGCGTCACGGCCTTGATCAGTGGATGCAGATAATTTTTGTCCAGAATCGAGGCAGCGGGCCGGTTGATCCAGGCGGACAGCCTCGCCAACCGCGCAACCAATCCTGCAGCAGGAGGTGGTCGGTGCACGGTGTTGCCTGAACCATCCTGAACAACCACCTCATCATTGGTCCGGAACAATCCGGGGGAGTACTGCTCGTCATCGATCCCCTCCACACCCACTCGATGGATCTCTGCAATCAGCTCAATGCTCAGAGGTTCATAACGCTTTTCCCAAGCGAAATTCATCATTCGATAATTACCCATGACCATGCGCTCATCCGGCGTCCGCGGCTGGCGCTGATGCTTGAGCATGTCCTTGGCAACACGAGTCGTGGTCGCCGCACCCTCCAACTGGCTACTGGCGATGGCCTCGTCTTCGATCAAGTCATTGAGCAGACAACAGAAATGCGCCCGCTCGCCGATCTGACTGGTCATGTAATCCAGCGCGGCCGTACTGGCGTAACGATCCACCACAGACAAGGTTTTCTGCGCCAACGGCGTCGGCACGTATTTGCCCCACTGCACCGGCTCGCCCAACGGCAACAAATGAATGTACTGGGCCGCCCGCGCCTTTTTCACCAACGCCCAACAAAGATTCGCGTCCAACCCTCCCGCCCAGCGATAGCGCAACGCCTCGAATGGCAGATAGCGCCCCTGGTCATCCAGCGGCTTGAGCAGCGCCAGATAATCCGCAAGTCATTGCTTGTGTGGCGAGCGGGCCAACAGGTCGAAAACAGGATCCGTTCTGCCGGCTAATGGCGGTGGTTTCTTCATCGGACAGACTCAAGGACTCGGAAAACAGAACCCGGAGTACAGCATTCGACGGCCAGCGCCTCAAGATCGGAGGTTTCTGAAAAAACTGTGGGAAGGCAGCGCGAATTGGCGATTTGAAATGAATTGCCTGTCAGACCGCCTTCGCGAGCAGGCTCGCTCCCACAGGAGATCGAGTACATCTGATGGCGAATGGTTGGCCGAGAGGGCGTCATCGCGAGCAGGCTCACTCCTACAATTGGATCGGGTACACCCGCGAAATCAGGTCAGCTGTCAGGCCTCCTTCGCGAGCAGGCTCGCTCCCACAGAAAAGCAAGCAGCGCAGCTGCCCGCGGCGAAGCCGCACCACTCAACAATGAGCGCAAGCTCGAGTGCTCTTGATCTTGATCCACCGGCGACGTCGGAAGGCTGAGTGGAGGGATTGATCCGGGCGTGGGAGCGCAGCGACCGTCTGGCGCAGCCAGACACAGCGGAAGGAGGTGCAGCGAAGCAAACCGTAGCCGCTGCGCCCGGATCAGTCCCGGAGCGAAGGGACCCGAGCCTGCGAGGGCCGAACGTAGGAGCTAGCGTTTTTTGCTTACTTTTTTTGGCGCTTGTAAAAAAGTAAGTCGCCGTCAGGCGAAACCGCCAGCAGCCGCTACCGCAGCAACGGATATTCGCGCAAAACCCCAACAGCCTGGTCGGCCCGAGGCCGCCAAGGATCAACCCTCCCGACGAACCCTGAACCAGGCCGCATACAACGCCGGCAAAAACAGCAGCGTCAGCGCCGTCGCCACAATCAACCCACCCATGATCGCCACCGCCATCGGCCCGAAAAACACACTGCGCGACAGCGGAATCATCGCCAGCACCGCCGCCAGCGCCGTCAACACAATCGGCCGGAACCGCCGCACCGTAGCCTCGATAATCGCCTGCCAGGGCCTGAGCCCCGATGCAATATCCTGCTCGATCTGATCGACCAGAATCACCGAATTGCGCATGATCATCCCGGACAGCGCGATCGTCCCGAGCATCGCCACGAACCCGAACGGCTGCCTGAACACCATCAGAAACAGGGTCACCCCGATCAAGCCCAACGGCGCGGTGAGAAACACCATCGCCGTACGCGAGAAACTGCGCAGCTGCACCATCAGCAAGGTCAGCACCACGACGATGAACATCGGCACCCCGGCGTTCACCGACTTCTGCCCGCGCTCGGAATCCTCCACCGTGCCGCCGACATCCAGCAGATAACCATCGGGCAATTCAGCGCGAATCGGGTCCAGCGTCGGCATGATCTGCTTGACCAGCGTCGCTGGCTGCTCCTTGCCATAAATGTCCGCCCGGACCGTCACGTTCGGCAGGCGGTTGCGGTGCCAGATGATGCCTTCTTCGAAGCCATATTCCAGCGTAGCAATCTGCGACAACGCCACGCTGCGACCGTTATCCGTCGGCACCGCGAGACTCGGCAATAGCGACAACTCAGTACGTTCATGCACGGTGCCGCGCAGCAGAATCTCGATCAATTCGTTGTCTTCGCGGTACTGGCTGACCGTCGAGCCGACCAGTGAACTCTGCAGGAATTTCGCCAGATTGGCCGTGCTTACGCCAAGCGCGCGAGCGCGATCCTGATCGATGTTCAGATAAACAACTTTGCTCGGCTCCTCCCAGTCCAGATGCACGTTGACCACATGCGGATTCTCGCGAACCTTCGCTGCGACTTTGCGCGCCAACGCACGGACTTCTTCAATGTGCTCGCCAGTGACGCGGAACTGCACCGGATAGCCAACCGGCGGGCCGTTTTCCAAACGAGTGACCCGCGAACGCAGGGCCGGGAACTGTTCGTTGAGGGTTTCGATCAACCAGCTGCGCAGCGCTTCACGCTCTTCAATGGTTTTCGCCAACACGACGAACTGGGCAAAACTCGCCGCCGGCAGTTGCTGATCCAGCGGCAGATAAAAGCGTGGCGAACCGGTGCCGACATAGGCCACGTAATTGTCGATGCCGGCGTGCTCCTTCAGCAGCGCTTCGAGGCGTTTGACTTCGCTGGTGGTATTGGCCAGCGAAACACCTTCGGCCAATTTCAGGTCGACCATCAACTCCAGCCGGTTCGAAGCCGGAAAGAACTGCTGCGGGACGAAGCGGAACAACATCACCGAGGCGATAAACAGGCCGACGGTGAGCACGATCACCGTCTTGCGATGGGCCACGCACCACTCCACCAGACGCCGCACGCGCTGATAGAACGGCGTGGCATACGGATCAGGCTGACCATCGCCAGTACCGTGTTTTGCCGCGTGAATTTTCGCCAGATCCGGCAGGAGTTTTTCCCCCAGATACGGCACGAACATCACCGCCGCGACCCACGACGCGAGCAAGGCAATGGTCACCACCTGGAAAATCGAGCGGGTATATTCGCCGGTGCCGGACTGCGCAGTGGCAATCGGCAGGAAACCGGCGGCGGTGATCAACGTGCCGGTGAGCATCGGGAATGCGGTGCTGGTCCAGGCATAACTCGCCGCGCGAATGCGGTCGAAGCCCTGCTCCATTTTGATCGCCATCATTTCCACGGCGATGATCGCGTCGTCCACCAGCAAACCCAGCGCCAGCACCAGCGCACCGAGGGAAATCTTGTGCAGGCCGATGCCGAGGTAATACATGCAGGCGAAGGTCATCGCCAACACCAGTGGAATGGTCAGCGCGACGACCATGCCGGTGCGCACGCCGAGGGAGAAGAAACTCACCAGCAAGACGATCGCCAGCGCCTCAACCAACACCTGAACGAACTCGCCGACGCCGGTTTTTACCGCTGCCGGCTGATCGGAAACCTTGCGCAGTTGCATGCCGGCCGGGAGGTTCTTCTGGATCCGCGAGAACTCGCCTTCCAGCGCCTTGCCCAGGACGAGAATGTCGCCGCCGTCCTTCATCGCCACGGCCAGACCGATTGCGTCGTCGCCCATGAAACGCATGCGCGGCGCCGGTGGGTCGCTGAAACCGCGACGCACATCGGCGATATCGGCGATGCGGAACGTACGATCGGCGACGCGGATCGGAAAGCTCTTTATCTCATCGACTGTCTGAAAATTCCCCGAAACACGTAACTGCAAGCGCTCGCTGCCGGTCTCGAAGAACCCTGCCGTGGACACCGCGTTCTGCTCTTCCAGCGCCTGTTGCACCGCCGCCAGCGGCAAGCCGAGGGTGGCGAGTTTGACGTTGGACAGCTCGACCCAGATTTTCTCGTCCTGCAGGCCGAGCAGTTCGACCTTGCCAACGTCCTTGACCCGCTGCAGCTGGATCTGGATGCGGTCGGCGTAATCCTTGAGCACGGCGTAGTCAAAACCATCGCCGGTGAGCGCATAGATATTGCCGAAGGTGGTGCCGAACTCATCGTTGAAGAACGGCCCCTGGATTCCCGGCGGCAAGGTTTGGCGGATGTCGCCGACCTTCTTGCGCAACTGATACCAGAGGTCGGGGATGTCCTTGGAGTGCATCGAATCGCGGGCAATGAAAGTGACCTGGGATTCACCGGGGCGGGAGAACGACATGATGCGTTCGTACTCGCCGGTTTCCATCAGCTTTTTTTCGATACGTTCGGTGACCTGGCGCGAGACCTCCTGCGCGGTCGCACCGGGCCAGCGGGTCTGAATCACCATCGCCTTGAAGGTGAACGGCGGGTCTTCACTCTGGCCGAGTTTGGTGTAGGACAACGCGCCGACAACGGCGAGCAAAAGCATCAGGAACAGTACGATCTGGCGATTACGCAACGCCCATTCGGAGAGGTTGAAGCGCATCGGGGCTTACTCCTTGTTCGCCAGATTGACCACACGGTTGGAGCGATCCACTGGTCGCACCTGCTGGCCCTCGAGCAATACGTGGACACCGGCAGCCACTACCCAGTCGCTGGCATTCAGGCCTTCGAGCACCGCCACGCTTTTCTCGCCGAACGGACCGACCCGCACGGGGGTTTTCTTCAACGTGTTGTTGCCATTGACCACCCAGACGTAGGTCGCGCCGTTTTCAGCGGTCAGCGCGGAAAGCGGTATCGACAACGAGACACTGTCGGCCGACTGCACGAACACCCGGGCGCTTTGCCCCAATTCGGCCGGGACTTTGCCGCTGGTGAACGAGATGCGCGCGGCAAAAGTGCGTGAACGCGGATCGGCGGACGGCGACAACTCGCGGATCTGCCCGGCGAAGCGTTGATTCTGCTGTGCCCACAACTCCACGGTCACTGGCTGACCGACCTTGAAGCGGCCAAAGCTTTGCTCCGGCAGGCTGATCAACACTTCGCGCTCACCATCGGTGGCGAGGGTGAACACGGTTTGCCCGGCAGCGACCACTTGGCCGACTTCCACCGAACGCTTGGCCACCACACCGTCCTGTGGCGCACGCAGCACCGCGTAACTGGCCTGGTTGGTCGAAACGTTGAATTCGGCTTTGATTTGTTTAAGGCGCGCTTCGCCGGAGCGATATAGATTTTCCGCATTGTCGTAGGCCGAGCGGCTGACCATCTGCCGCTCCATCAGGGTTTTGTAGCGATCGCGCTCAGCGCGCACCAGGTTCAGATTGGCCTCGGCGGCAGCAACCTGCGCGCGGGTGGCTTCCAGTTGCAGGCGCACATCCTGCGGATCGAGTTCGGCCAATGGCTGATCGGCCTTGACGCGCTGGCCTTCGTCGACCAGTCGTCGGCTGACTTTGCCGCCGATGCGGAACGCCAGATCAGGCTCATAACGGGCTCGCACCTCGCCCGGATAACTTTCCATCGCCTGCGCCGAAGGCTCGGGCTGTACCACCATGGCCGGTCGCACGGTGACTTTGGTCCCCTCTTCCTGACCGCACGCCGATAACAGGAACGCCAGACTGACTGGCACGGCAAAGGACAACGCATGGCGGAACATGGTGACGGACCTTTCGCGAATGAGGCTTGGAATATTTATACTGGCGGGTATGGTATTAATAGCAAACTCACCAGTCCAGTATTAAAAGCGAAGAATGTCGAACAATCTTTCAGCTCCAAACGGTCCGGGTCGTCCCAAGGATCTGGCCAAGCGCCAGGCGATCCTGAATGCGGCAAAAACCCTGTTTCTCTGCCATGGCTACGCCAACACCAGCATGGACGCGGTGGCCAGCGAGGCCGGCGTGTCGAAGCTGACGGTCTATAGCCATTTCAACGACAAGGAGACGCTGTTTTCCGCTGCCGTCGTCGCGAAATGCGAGGAGCAATTGCCACCGTTGTTTTTCGAATTGCCGGAAAACATCCCGGTGGAAAATGTATTGCTGAACATTGCCCGGGGCTTCCACCAACTGATCAATAGCGATGAATCAGTGAACCTGCACCGCCTGATCATGGCGCTGGGCAGTCAGGACCCGAAGCTGTCTCTGATTTTCTTCGAGGCCGGCCCCGAGCGCGTGGTCAACGGCATGGAAGGTCTGCTGGCGAAAATCCATGCAACCGGCGCGCTGAGCATCGACCAGCCACGCAACGCCGCCGAGCACTTCTTCTGCCTGATCAAAGGCGCGGGAAATTTTCGTTTGTTGTACGGCTGCGGCGAGCCGCTGACCGGAGAGGCAGCGGAACGGCATGTGCGGGAGGTGGTGGGGTTGTTTATCAGGGCCTATGGGGGAGGAGCAGCTGCGAGCTTCTAGCTACAAGCTGCAAGAAAAAGCAAAAGCAGTGAATTGGCTCTGGCTTGTAGCTTGTAGCTTGTAGCTTGTAGCTTGCAGCTGCCTTTAAGACTTCAGCGCTTTCTTCGGATAAATGTCATACCGGCTCGATTTGCCATCCAGCGCATGGCTCGGTTTCGGCCCTTCGATGCAGGGTGCCTTGCGCGGGCGCTTGACCACCACCCGGTGCGTGGCCAGCGCCAGCGCGGCTTCAAGCAAGGCAGGGGCATCCGGATCGTCGCCGACCAGCGGGCGGAACAGGCGCATTTCCTTTTTCACCAGCGCGGTTTTCTCACGATGCGGGAACATCGGGTCGAGGTAGATCACCTGCGGCGGCTCCCCTTCCCAACTGCGCATCACTTCGATGGAATTGCCCTTGAGCAACTTCATCCGCGCCACGATCGGCGCTACATCGAAATCTTCTGCCGCCCGGGCCAAGCCGTCCTCAAGCAGTGCGCCGATCAGCGGCTGGCGCTCGATCAGGCTCATTTCACAACCGAGACTGGCCAGCACAAACGCGTCCTTGCCCAGGCCTGCCGTGGCATCCAGCACCCGCGGGCGCACGCCTTTGGCGATGCCGACCGCTTTAGCAATCATCTGCCCGCTGCCGCCACCATACAAACGACGATGCGCCGCGCCGCCCTCGACAAAGTCGACCCGCACCGGGCCCGGGGCATCCGGGCCGAGCTGCTGCAACTGCAAACCCTGCTCGCCGACCTGCAAGGCGAACTCGCCGTCCGTCTCGCCGAGCGGCAGGCCGAGACGTTCGGCCCAGTGCTCGGCTTGCGCTTGAAACGTCGGGGCGAGGGCCTGGACATGGATGCGGCAGGCCGCGGGTGACTCGATCATGAAAAAACGCTCAAAAAAGTTAAGGATCGACAAAAACCGCCGATAAACCATTCAACGCGCATTTTGCCAGAGCTGAGCGTCAACCGAAAAAAATGTCAGGCATTCTTCCCACATCGATTGGCTACGTTTCGCCCCATGGCGACTTCAGCCGTCATAACACTCAAGCACTGAGCGGCGTCAGTCACCTGTGGCAGGATTTCTTTGCCCAGGCCCTGGCCGAACAGACGAGTGAAGTGGTGCCGGCCTGCGGCACGTTTCCACCGGTTGACCTGAACAGCCCGGAAGAACCAACCGTTGGCAGCGAGCTGCACGCGCACATCGTCAGCCAGCGCGAATGCGATGTGGTCGAAACCCAGGTTCGCCCGCCAGAGCCACTGTTCCTGCCGATCGCCGAGTTCGAAATGGAGCTGCTGGACAAGCCGTTCCCACCGTTCCCGCCAGAAGAACTCCAGGCTCAGCAAGAGCAGCAGGATTTCGACAGCAGCTGGGTACGCCCGATCGTGATCAACAATGGCCAGCCACTGCCGGAGCCAGGTCCTGCTCCGCAGAAACGTCCGCTGTACCTGCCGATTGCCGAGTTCGACCTGGACTTGCTGCAGAAGCCTTACCCGCCGTTCCCGCCGGAAGAAATCGTCGAGCAACAGAAAGCGCTGGACTTCGATAATGGCTGGGCGCGCCCGATCGTTCTGCAGAACCTGCGCCTCGCCGCCTGATTCTCAGCGACACACGCTCCAGCGCCCGACATCGACATGAAAGTGATTGCGATGAGCGGCGTTGTAATCCGGGCTCAACACCACACTGAATGACTCGCAGGCGCCGTCACGCAGCTGGCGCAGAAACTCTGCGTCCTGATTCTGCCTGGGCCAATCCTTGAGCACGCTGATCGTGCGTCCGTCAGCCAGGCGGAAACCGGCGATGTCCAGCGCGTCGGCGCTGGCATGTCGGCTAAGGGCACCGCTCTCACGGTTGTAGACATTGCGACAGGCAAAGCTGCCCAAGTGATCGACCCGCGCGATCTTCTGGCGGTAAAGCGATTGCGCCGCCGGTTGCAGGGTGTGGTGTTCAAACATTGCGTAGGCCACCGCCAGCGGGCAACTGGCGATGAAACTGCTGCTCAGCGCCACTTCACCGCCCTGCACCCGCAGAGCACCGATCAGCGGACACTTGGCTCCGGGACTGTCGGCCTGGGGACTGACGCGCAGATCCGAGCTGCTCAATGCCTGTGCGCACAATTCAGGATCACTGCGCAGGCGCATGAGTTTGTAACCGGTCAGCCAGTTGGGCGCGGCTTTTATGTCCAATGGCGCCCACGGATTCCACTGTGGCGGCACCTCCAGCCAGCCGCGCCAGACACTTACCGCTGCACCACCCATCGCGAGCAACAACCCCCAGAACAGCCAACGTCCCATGCTCAGTCCTTGAAGAATTGATTGGCCCTGGCATACGGCATCGACTGTGACGTGAAGCCAAAGGTGCCGGATTGCTGGATTTCTTCAGCCGCGCGGAAGAACTCGCCGAACGCCGCCAGCGCCAGTGCCGAGCCGGTGCTGATGCGGCGTACGCCCATTTCCTCAAGTTGCTGCACGGTCAGTTTCAAACCGCCAGACATCAACACATTGACCGGTTTTGGCGCCACCGCTTGCACCACTGCGAGCACTTCCTCGGCGCTGCGCAAACCCGGTGCATAGAGCACGTCGGCACCCGCCTCGGCAAATGCCTGCAAACGGCGAACGGTGTCGTCGAGGTCAGGGTTGCCGTGCAGGTAGTTTTCCGCTCGAGCGGTGAGGATGAAGGGAAACGGCAGCGTGCGCACCGCCGCGACAGCGGCTTCAATCCGCGCCACGGCGTGTTCGAAGCAATAGATCGGTGCGTCCGCACGGCCCGTGGCATCTTCGATCGACCCGCCCACCGCGCCCGCTTCGGCGGCGCGCAAGAGACTCTGCGCAGACTCGACCGGATCATCGGCAAAACCGTTTTCCAGATCCACCGCCACAGGCAGATCCGTCGCTGCGACAATCGCCCGGACATTGGCCAGGGTCTCGTCGAGACTCAACGCGCCATCAGCCTTGCCCTGGGAAAACGCGTAACCGGCGCTGGTGGTGGCCAAGGCCTGATAGCCGAGACTGGCGAGCATTTTCGCCGAGCCGGCGTCCCACGGATTGGGGATGACGAAGATTCCCTGGCGATCATGCAGGGCCTTGAAGGCTTGGGCTTTGAGGAGTTGCTGTTGACTGACTTCGACGTTCATCGACGAGCTCCCGGGCAGAAAAAAACCGCCTCAGAGCAAGCCAAGCTGCTCGACGGCGGGTTCTCTGTATAGCTCAGGCAGCGTGGGCAAGCCAGGCAAACGTTGCACCAGCTGGGCGTGAAAACGTTGCGCGAGTTTCGCTGCCAACAGGTTGTCGGCGGTGTGCAGGAAGATGTAAGGCGTGCGCCCCTCTTCGATCCATTCAGCAATCTTCGCCACCCACGGCATGAGAAACGCATCGTTGGCCTCAAGCTCGGGATGGCCGATGAAACGCACCTGCGGAAACTGCGTGAACGCCGCCGGACGGGTCGGTACACGCGGCTTTTTCGACTGCGCGTGGATCACCGAGGACTCGGTCGACAGGCAACTGAACAGCGCGCGCGGGTCGAGGCAGATGCGCTCGACACCGCGATCCAGCAGCAGACGATTGAGCAGGCGCTCGCTCTCGCCTTTGGCGAAGAACTGTTCATTGCGCACCTCGACCGCGAGCGGGCAATCCAGCGCATCGATGAACGCCGCCAGTTCCGGCAGACGCTGCGGCGTGAAGCTTTTCGACAGTTGCAGCCACAGCGGCGAAACACGTTCGCCTAACGGCTTGAGTAATTGCAGGAAGGTTTCGGCAGCGGTCAGTTGCTCGCACAAGTCGCCACTGTGGCTGATGTCGCCGGGGAATTTGGCAGTGAAGCGAAAGTGCGCCGGCATGATCTCGGCCCAGCGCTGCACAGTGGCTGGCGATGGGCTGGCGTAGAAGGTGGTGTTGCCTTCGACGGCGTTGAACACCTGGCAGTAGAGAGCGAGAAAGTCAGAAGTTTTTGCGTCTACCGGATACAGATACTCGCGCCAGGCATTTTCACTCCAGGACGGGCATCCGAGGTAGTAAGGCAAATTCATCAGATATACAGATCGAGGCCCAGCACGTCCGCATCCCAGTCGACAAAACCGGCGGTGCTCAAGTAGCTGGCCAGGGCCATGGCTACGCTTTTCTTCATCGCGCGGTGGTAGATCATGTCTTGTTGACGGGCAGGCAGATTGCTCAGGCGTTGCGCGGTGGCTTGAGCAGCACGGGCGGCCATCTGCTCTTCGCTCGGGAATTCCAGCTCGCCGTCGATGATGTCGACGGATTCATCCAGCGCCGCATTGCCTTTACGCGGCTTGCGCTTGATGGGGTAGGACTGAGTGGAAACGCCGTCTATACGCATAATGTCATGCTCGGTATCAATGATGGCAATTTAGCGGCACTTGACCGACTTAGCAAACCGCCGAGTGATAACTAGAACACAGAAAGCGCAAAAGGTTTTAAGCGAGGGGTCGGAAACTGACGATTGGCGATATTTATATGTGACCAGCGAACCTGTGGGAGCGAGCCTGCTCGCGAAGGGTCCAGCACATTCAACACATGCATTGACTGACCAGAAGCCTTCGCGAGCAGGCTCGCTCCCACAGGAGAAAGCGTCGTATCAGCGGGCTTTGGGGGTGGCGACTTTATCGCGCAGGTAGACGGGCTGGGCGTCATCCGCCGGGATCGCCTCGCCGCGTTCCCAAGCGAAACGCGCGAGCGTTAGCAGGTCTTCGGCGTGGGGCAGCATGCCCGCGTCGGAGCCGCTCAGATTGACCGCGATGCGTTCGCCGTAGCCCCAGCCGGTACCGGCACCGAACCAATCGCCACTGGCATCAGCGGGCAACGCGGCGACTTCCGGTGGTAACACGGCTTCGGCGCCAACCAGACGCATCTCCCCCGCCGTCTCGCGGTAGCAGCCCCAATACACTTCATCCATCCGCGCATCGATGGCGGCTGCCACCTGGCTTACGCCATGTTCACGAAAGGCACGCTGGGCCAGCACCGCAAGGTTGGATACCGGCAACACCGGACGATCCAGAGCAAAGGCCAAACCCTGCACTACGCCAATGGCAATACGCACACCGGTAAACGCGCCCGGGCCACGGCCGAAGGCAATCGCGTCGACCGCTTGCAGCGTGGTACCCGCATCGGCGAGCAATTGCTGGATCATCGGCAGCAACTTCTGCGCGTGCAAACGCGGGATCACCTCGTAATGGCTCGTGACCTTGCCGTCATGCAGCAAGGCAACGGAGCAAGCTTCAGTCGCGGTGTCCAGGGCCAGCAAGGTGCTCATCGATGTTTCCAAAACAGGGGTGGGGAAAAAAGTGCGTCAGTATAAACAACTACGGCCCGCAAGCGGGCCGTGGATTGATGCTGCGGTTCAGACTTTTCAGCTCAGCGCAGCCAACACCTTGGCGGTGATCGCATCGACCGAACCCACGCCCGGAATGTGGCTGTACTTCGGCTTGCCACCATTGGCGGCCGACAGCTTCTGGTAGAACTCCACCAGCGGCTTGGTCTGCGAATGGTAGACCGACAGGCGATGACGCACGGTTTCTTCAGTGTCGTCCTTGCGCTGCACCAGTTCTTCGCCGGTGATGTCGTCCTTGCCAGCCAGTTTCGGCGGGTTGTAGACGATGTGGTACACGCGGCCGCTGGCTTCGTGAACACGACGACCGGCGATGCGCTGGACGATTTCTTCGTCTTCAACAGCGATTTCCACCACTGCGTCCAGCTCGACACCGGCAGTGACCAGTGCTTCAGCCTGCGGAATCGTGCGCGGGAAGCCGTCGAACAGGAAACCGTTGGCGCAATCAGGTTGAGCGATGCGGTCCTTGACCAGCGCGATGATCAGGTCATCCGACACCAAGCCGCCGGCATCCATGATGCTCTTGGCTTGCACGCCCAGTGGAGTGCCAGCCTTGACCGCCGCACGCAGCATGTCGCCGGTGGAGATTTGCGGAATGCCGAATTTCTCGGTGATGAACTTTGCCTGAGTACCTTTACCGGCCCCGGGAGCTCCCAGCAGAATGACGCGCATCGATGTGCTCCTCAATTTTTTATATAAAAGCTTTACAAAACAAAGGATTCGCTCGTAACCAGCGGATCCTGAAAATACGGGTCGTGGCCGCACAAACGGCCAAAGGCTGATCAAGATACACAGCAGGCTGCGCCCACACAAGACGCCAAAAGTCGGAGAAACCGACGCCCGCCGTGACCTTGCGACGCGGTAACCCAAGTCGCAACCCCAACATTAACTGTCGCCTCGCGGCACTTTCCTACGCCAGGCGTGGCGACATCCGGCTCTCATCGCGAATGCCGCCTGAACTGCTCAGCAACCTTAGCCGGTATTGCGCAATCCGGCGGCAATCCCCGCCACAGACACCAGCAGCGCCTGTTCTACCGGGCTGCCCTGCTCGACTTCCTGCTGCCGCGAACGCGCCAACAGTTCGGCCTGCAATAGATGCAGCGGGTCGAGGTAGGTGTTGCGCAGGCGGATGAATTCGAGGGTGTCCGGGCTGTGCGCCAGCAGCTGCGACTGCCCGGTCAGACCAAGCACCACGGAGCAGGCCTGCGACAATAGGTCGCGTAACTGCGCGCCCAACGGCAGCAGGTTCGCCTCGACCAAACGTTCATCGTAGGACTGCGCGATATCCGCGTCGGCCTTGGCCAGCACCATTTCCAGCATGTCGATGCGGGTGCGGAAGAACGGCCACTGTTCGCGCATCTGCCCAAGCAATTCGCCCTCGCCGCGCTCGAGCGCCTTGCTCAGTGCGGTCTCCCAGCCCAGCCAGGCCGGCAGCATCAATCGGGTTTGGGTCCAACCGAAAATCCACGGGATCGCCCGCAGGCTTTCGATACCGCCGGCGCGGCGCTTGGCCGGGCGACTGCCGAGCGGCAGACGTCCCAATTCCTGCTCCGGGGTCGACTGACGGAAGTACTCAACGAATTGCGGATTTTCCCGCACGACCTGGCGGTAAGCGCTGACACCGTCCGCCGCCAATTCGTCCATCAGATGCCGCCATTCAGGCGTCGGCGGCGGTGGCGGCAACAAGGTCGCCTCGAGCACGGCGGCCAGATACAGATTGAGGTTTTGCTCGGCGATGTCCGGCAGGCCGAATTTGAAACGAATCATTTCGCCCTGCTCGGTGGTACGGAAACGCCCCGCCACCGAACCCGGCGGTTGCGACAGAATTGCCGCGTGCGCCGGACCGCCGCCACGGCCAACGGTACCGCCGCGACCGTGGAACAGCAGCAGTTCGACTTGCTGTTCGCGGCAGATTTCCACCAGGCGTTCCTGCGCGCGATATTGCGCCCAAGCCGCAGCAGTGGTGCCGGCATCCTTGGCCGAATCGGAATAGCCGATCATCACTTCCTGCGGGCCGTGCAGGCGCGCGCGATAGCCCGGCAACAACAGCAGACGCTCCATCACCGGTCCGGCGTTGTCGAGGTCGGCGAGGGTTTCGAACAGCGGCACCACGCGCATTGGCCGCAGGACACCAGACTCTTTGAGCAGCAGTTGCACCGCGAGCACATCAGAGGCGGCGCCAGCCATGGAGATCACGTAAGAACCCAGCGATGCAGCGGGTGCGGCGGCGATTTCCTTGCAGGTATTGAGCACTTCAGCGGTGTCGGCCGACGGTTTGAAATGCGCGGGCAGCAGCGGACGGCGGTTGCTCAGTTCTTCGGTGAGGAAATTGATGCGCCGTTCTTCGTCCCATTCCTCATAGCGGCCGAGGCCGAGGTAATCGGTGATTTCGGTCATTGCCGAGCTGTGCCGGGTCGAATCCTGACGCACATCGAGGCGCACCAGAAACAGGCCGAACGTCACCGCGCGGCGCAGGCAATCGAGCAACGGCCCGTCAGCGATAACGCCCATGCCGCACTCGTGCAGCGAGTTGAAACACAGCTGCAAAGGCTCAAGCAGATCGCGATTGTCGTGCAGCACATCGGCGGGCGCCGGGGTCGGCGCGGTCAATGCAGCGTGCGCCCAATTACGCGTCGCACGCAGACGTTCGCGCAATTGCTTGAGCACCGCGCGATAGGGTTCGGCACTGTCGCCGGCCTTGGCCTTCAGCGCGTCGCTGGCCTGCTGCATCGACAATTCGGCAGCCAGATGATCGACATCGCGCAGATACAAATCAGCGGCCATCCAGCGCGCCAGCAGCAAGACTTCGCGAGTGACGGCGGCGGTGACATTGGGGTTGCCGTCACGGTCGCCGCCCATCCATGAGGCGAAGCGGATCGGCGCGGCTTCCAGCGGCAAGCGCAGGCCCGTGGCGGCGAACAGCGCCTGATCGGCCTTGCGCATATGGTTGGGGATCGCCTGCCACAAAGAATGCTCGATCACTGCGAAGCCCCATTTGGCTTCATCAACCGGCGTCGGGCGGGTGCGGCGGATTTCTTCGGTGTGCCAGGCTTCGGCGATCAAGCGCTGCAACCTGGTCTGGATCTGCTCGCGCTCGGCGCTCGTCAGGTCGCGATGATCCTGCGCGGCCAGTTGCGCGGCGATCGCGTCGTACTTCTGGATCAACGTGCGTCGCGCCACTTCGGTCGGGTGCGCGGTCAGCACCAGTTCGATTTCCAGGCGCGCCAGTTGCCGGGCCAGAGATTCGGCGCTGTGGCCTTCGCTGCGCAGGCGCGCGAGCAGTTCCGGCAACACCCGCGACTCGAACGGCGCCGGTTGCGACTCCTCGCGGCGATGGATCAGCTGATATTGCTCGGCGATGTTGGCCAGGTTGAGAAACTGATTGAAGGCCCGGGCGACCGGAAGCAATTCGTCTTCGCTCAATTGATTGAGGCTGGCGCTCAGTTCGGCGTCCATCGAACCGCGCCGGTCGGCCTTGGCACCCTTGCGGATCTGCTCGATCTTATCGAGGAACGCCTCGCCGTACTGGTCTCGAATGGTGTTGCCCAACAGCTCTCCGAGCAGGTGAACGTCTTCGCGCAAGCGTGCATCAATATCGGTCATCAGCAGTTCTCCAGCGGTAATCGGGGACAGCGCAGAAATGAATGCTTTGCCAGAGAGTGCCGCTCTGCGCCGCTTCTTACAAGCAGGCGACGAATCGACTTAAACCTTGCGCGCGAAAGCCAGTCTCAACAGTAAGCCGTACGACGGCCCGCTGCCGGCGCTGCCGGCCATTCACCCAGGCCTGCCATCCGCAGGCGCTAAATGAGGTCATCATGAAAATTCGTGAACTCGCCCAGCATTGGGAAGAAAACGCCAAAGGTCGCCTGACCGATACTGGCTACACGATTCATCTGGATGTGGAATCCGCCGCCAGGCTGGCGGCGATTGCCGAGATGTATCCCAAGCGCCATCCCGAAGAACTGCTCGGCGAACTGATCGGCGCCGCACTTGAGGAGTTCGAAGCGAGCCTGCCGTATGTGAAGGGTTCGACGGTGGTGGCGACGGATGAAGAAGGTGATCCGTTGTACGAGGATGTCGGCCCGACGCCGCGTTTTCTGGCGTTGTCGCGACGGCATTTGCATGATTTGTCCTCGACTGAGAACAAACAGAAGCACTGATTCCTGACACCGAGAAAAATGTGGGAGCGGGCTTGCCCGCGATGGCGGCAGTTCAGTCAAAGATGTGCTGAGCATGATGGCCTCACCGCTGGCAAGCCAGCTCCCACAGGGTACTGATCATCCCTGATATCACCTTAAAACTCACCCGCGCGTACCGCTTCAAACCGCCAAAGTTCCCGTCCCAGAGCCTTGTCCAAACGGTCAATTTAATTTTTGGCGATAGGCCATCTTTTCTGAACTTTTCAAAAATGCCGCCGGTCGGAACAGGTAACCACGCCTGGAACGAGCGTTTCAATTCGCGTCAACAAGCGATGCTTTCGGCTCCTCTGCCAGGATGGATTCAGTTGTATTTTCAGGAGATGCCTAATGGAGTTGAAGACCATGAAAACCCAAACCTCGTTTTCCCACCTGCGCGGTCTGAAACTGGCCGCTCTGGCCATCGGCACCAGCTTCGTACTGGCCGGTTGCGCCGGTAACCCACCGACCGAGCAATACGCCGTGACCCAATCGGCCGTCAACAGCGCTGTCAGCGCTGGCGGTACCGAATTTGCTGCGGTGGAAATGAAGCAGGCTCAGGACAAACTGAAACAAGCTGAAATCGCCATGCACGACAAGAAGTACGACGAGGCCCGTCGCCTGTCCGAACAGGCTGAATGGGACGCTCGCGTCGCTGAACGCAAGGCTCAGGCCGCCAAGGCCGAACAGGCTGTGAAGGATTCCCAGAAAGGTGTTCAGGAACTGCGTCAGGAAAGCCAGCGCACCGTACAGTAAGCGCGCATCCCGACCGCAAAGCTGAAACTCTTACCGATAGAAAGGACGACAAATTATGCGTAAGCAACTGATGATTCCCGCTCTTCTGGCCGCAAGCGTTGCACTGGCTGCCTGCTCCACCCCGCCTAACCCGAACCTGGAACAGGCGCGCACCAACTACGCCGGCCTGCAGGCCAACCCACAGGCGAGCAAAGTCGCAGCACTGGAAACCAAAGACGCCAGCGATTACCTGGACAAGGCCGACAAGGCTTATCTGGACAAAGAAGACGCAGCCAAGGTTGATCAACTGGCTTACCTGACCAACCAGCGCGTCGAAGTGGCCAAGCAGACCATCGCTCTGCGCACCGCTGAAAACAACCTGAAAAACGCCGCTGCCCAACGAGCTCAGGCTCGCTTGGACGCGCGTGACCAGCAGATCAAACAGCTGCAGGACAGCCTCAATGCCAAGCAGACCGATCGCGGCACGCTGGTGACTTTCGGTGACGTGCTGTTCGCCACCAACAAGGCTGATCTGAAATCCAGCGGTCTGGTGAACATCAACAAACTGGCGCAATTCCTTCAGGAAAACCCGGATCGCAAAGTGATCGTCGAGGGTTACACCGACAGCACTGGCACCGCCAGCTACAACCAGTCGCTGTCCGAGCGCCGCGCGACTTCCGTGCAGATGGCTCTGATCAAGATGGGCGTCGATCCTTCGCGCATCGTCGCTCAGGGTTATGGCAAGGAATATCCGGTAGCGGATAACGGCAGCGTGTCGGGCCGTGCGATGAACCGTCGTGTGGAAGTGACCATTTCCAACGACAACCAGCCAGTAGCACCGCGTTCTTCGGTGAGCTCGAACTAAGCTTCACCGGGTAACGCAAAAGCCCCGCCTGGGTGATCAGGCGGGGCTTTTTCATGGGCGACCAGAAATTCCTTGTGGGAGCGAGCCTGCTCGCGAAAGCGGAGTGTCATACACATCAATGTTGAAGGTGAAACCGTATTCGCGAGCAGGCTCGCTCCCACATTTGATGGGGTTACTGCTCAAGCTTCTGCGGGGTCTCTTCACCCATGCAACGCACGGCTTTCTTCTGCGCATTGACCAACACCCCGGTCAACCCTTTCTGCTCGGTATCAAACAACACCAGCACGCCATCAATGCACTGCGCCACTTGCGGCGCGGGGGTCAGCGAGACTTTGTAGTCTTCGCCGGGCACGGTCTTGAGCATGGTGAATTCATTGAGCAGCAGCGCATCCTCGGGTTTGGCGAAGTGCAGGTAGCCGTAGTACCACAGCGCCCCGACGGTGCCGAGGATGCTGCAGATACCGGTGATGATCAGCGGGATGGCATTACGTTCTTCAGTCATTGCGGGGTCTCATCAGCAGAATTCGGAGGCGGCGGATAGTTGGGGATTTCGCCGAGGCGGCGCAGGCCGTCGAAGTGTTCCGGATCGTCGAGATAGCGCAGCATGACCTGCCGCCACACCGGGTCGCCGAAGGTCTGCACATGACCACCACGGGTCAGCTGCAACACGCGCGGCGGCGGCGCTGCCTGATACAGGCGAATGCCGTTGGCCATCGGCACCAGCGGATCGTCGATGCTGTGGAAGATCAGCTTGGGCACGCCCGTCAGCTGCGCCATTGAATTGATCGCGCTGTCGCCGTCCGGCACCAGCCACGACAGCGGCACTTGCAATGGCCAGGTCAGCCACGAAGTGCTGAGGGCGAATTGGCCGACGCTGCGATAACTGGCCGGCACACCATCGAGCACCAGGGCCTTGAGTTGTTTTTGCCGCTCCGGGTGCTGCGCCAGCCAATGCACCGACATCGCGCCGCCCAGACTCTGCCCGAGCAGCACCAGCGGTTTGCCTTTGACCTCAGGCGCGTTGTCGAGCCAGGCGAACGCCGCGTCGATGTCCTGATAGATCGCCGGCAGGCTCGGCTTGCCTTCGGACAAACCGTAGCCGCGATAGTCCACCAGCAGCACCTGATAGCCGTTCTTCGGCAACCACCAACTGCCGCCCAGATGCATCGGCAGATTACCGCCGTTGCCGTGCAGATGCAGGACCGTGCCTTTGACCTCGACCCCAGGTTTGGCCGGCAGCCACCAGGCGTTGAGCTTCAAGCCATCCGCGGTGACCAGCGTGACGGTGCGGTATTCGAGCTTGGCTTTGTCCGGGGTGAAGATCTGGCCCGGTTCAGGGTAGAACAGCAGCGAACTGCAACCGCCGAGGGTCAAGAGCAGGCAAAGGATGCCGAGGATTCTCATCCGGTGAAACCTCGCAAAAACGTGAGACCAACGCAGATCAAATGTGGGAGCGGGCTTGCTCGCGAACGCGGTGTGTCAGTCGACACCTTTTTTGAATGTCAGACCGCTTTCGCGAGCAAGCCCGCTCCCACAGGGGATATACGGGTTGGGGTTAAAGGATATTGGAATAGTCCGCCTCAATCCGGTCCAGGCTCAAATGGTTGAGGAAGTTGGAGAAACACATCCACGCCGACAACGCATTCAAGTCACGGAACTGATCCGGCAGATACTTCGGCGGTACCACCAGCCCCTCATCCACCAGTTGGCGCAGGGTACGCATGTCTTCCAGGGTGGTCTTGCCGCAGAACAACAGCGGGATCTGCTCAAGCTTGCCCTTGCGCACGGCCAACTGAATGTAGTTGTAAACCATGATGAAGCCCTTGAGGTAGGACAAGTCTTTGGTGAATGGCAGACCGGTCGGCGTCGAACCGCGAAACACCCGACTGGCGTTGCCATAGCTTTCCGCCATTTCGAAGCCTTGCTCGCGGAAGAACTCGAACACCTGCAAAAAGTCCGCGCCCTCCTCGACCATGTGAATCGCGCGGGTGCGATTGGTCAGTTTGCGCAGGCGACTTGGGTAGGAGGCGAACGTGATGATTTCCATCAGGATCGCCAGACCTTCCTGGGTCACGGTCGACGATGGCGGACCTTTCGACAGAAACGTGCAGATCGGCTGGTTCAAACCATTGAGCGTAGTGCCGACATGCACCAGCCCTTCGTGAACCTCCAGTGCGCGCACGTCACGGTTGTTGAACAGCGCATCGGTGCGGATCTTGATGTAGTCGGCGCCCGCCGCAGCGTCGGCGACGATGCCGTCGGACTCGAACACGCGAATGGTTTCTTCGGCTTCGCCAAACACCTTGTTCAAGCGGGTTTGCAGCAGGTGCACCGCGTCCTTGGCGGTAAGGATTTTCGGCTCATCCTTCAGATCGCCGCGCCCGTCGATGTTGTTCAGGTAGTCGGACATCATCAGGCCGAGGTCGGCGAGGGTCGGGTCACCGGCGTGGAAGGCATCGGACGCCGCGCCGTACAGCTCCTGCGAGATCAGCCCGAAGTCCTCGGTGCCGCGCGCTTCGAGCATGCGCACCACCATGCGGTATTCCTTGCACATGCGCCGCATGATCTGCCCGACCGGGTTGAACTGGCCGAGCTGGCGGGTGATGTCGCGCTCGATGTTCTGGAATTCCAGTTTGACCTGGCTCGAATCGAACGACAGCGGGCGGTTGAGGTAGTAGTCGCGATCCACCGCCGGCATTTCCTTGCCTTTGGCCTTGAGGAAACCCTTGCGCACGTTGTCGTCCCACTTGACCGCATCAAGCACGCGGATCGGCGTCTGCGCCAGCACAATGCGATCGGACAACATGCGTATCGTCTGCTGGTAATCGTCCACCCGAAACTCCTGTAGAAAACGTGACGTGCTGAAACTCAGTCTTTTGATCGTTCCCACGCTCTGCGTGGGAACGTCGCCCGGGACGCTCCGCGTCCCTTTTTGCTGCGTGACGCAGAGCGTCACAGGATGCATTCCCACGCGGAGCGAGGGAACGATCATCAACGGCTCGCTCCCACGGGGTGTAGCGTGAAACGCTAGACCGACGCCAATACAAGGTGCATATACCGCGTCAGGATCCCGAGCATGTCCTCTTCGGCCAATGGCTCGGCGTCGTTGAGCAGGCCCTGATATTCCATCCGCCCGATAATCGCCGTCAACACCTTGGCATCCTGTTGCGGTTCGCGCGAGCCCAGTACCTGGAACAACTGGCAGGTGCCCTGCAACAGAATCTGCTGATGCGAGCGCACCAGAATGGCCAGACGCGGATTGAGCAGCGCTTCCTGGCGGAACGCCTGTTCGGCCATCAGATGCTCACGGCGGTTGATCAGTTGCCGATGCACGTAATCGGCCATCAATCGCGCAATGTCATCGGCCAGTTGCGAGCGCGACTCCGGGCTGCCGTCGGCGCTGACCACCATTTCGCGCAACAGGCCTTCGTTGTTGATCCACAACTTGGCCATGTACGCCGCGCTGCGTTCAACGTATTGGGCGAAGGTATCGGTGAGCAGGTCATCGATGTCCTTGAAGTAATACGTGGTTGCCGACAGCGGCACGCCGGCCTCCGCCGCGACCGCACGATGGCGCACGGCACGGACGCCGTCGCGCACGACAATGCGCATCGCGGCGTCGAGAATGTCCTGGCGACGCTGCTCACTGCCCTGTCGGCTGGCCTTGCGGCCCTGGTACTGAACACTTTCAGCGACCGCAGTGGCGATACCCGCTGCACCTTCTTGAGCTATTGCACCCATCACGACAGCACTTCCTCTACTAATTCCAAATTAACCAATTGATACATTTGTACCAGACAGGCAATAAAAAGCCGCCTGTTTTAGGCGGCTTTTTAACTGAAACGTTTACGCTTGCGGTCGCATGTGCGGGAACAGGATCACATCGCGGATTGACGGCGAGTTGGTCAGCAACATCACCAGACGATCGATGCCGATACCTTCACCGGCGGTTGGCGGCATGCCGTACTCCAGCGCACGAACGAAGTCGGCGTCGTAATGCATGGCTTCGTCGTCACCGGCGTCCTTGTCGGCCACCTGCGCCATGAAGCGCTCGGCCTGGTCTTCGGCGTCGTTCAACTCGGAGTAAGCGTTGGCGATTTCACGGCCGCCGATGAACAGCTCGAAGCGGTCGGTGACGTTCGGGTTTTCGTCGTTGCGACGGGCCAGCGGCGACACTTCGAACGGGTACTGAGTGATGAAGTGCGGCTGCTCCAGCTTGTGCTCGACCAGCTCTTCGAAAATCATCACCTGCAATTTACCCAGACCTTCGAAGCCCAGCACCTTGGCGCCGGCCTTCTTGGCGATGGCGCGAGCCTTGTCGATGTCGTTCAGATCATCGGCAGTCAACTCAGGGTTGTACTTGAGGATCGAGTCGAACACCGACAGACGCACAAACGGCTCGCCGAAGTGGAACACCTTGTCGCCGTACGGCACGTCGGTACTGCCCAACACCAGCTGCGCCAGCTCGCGGAACAGTTCTTCGGTCAGGTCCATGTTGTCTTCGTAATCGGCGTACGCCTGATAGAACTCCAACATGGTGAATTCAGGGTTGTGGCGAGTCGAAACGCCTTCGTTGCGGAAGTTGCGGTTGATCTCGAACACCTTTTCGAAACCGCCAACCACCAGACGCTTCAGATACAGCTCCGGCGCGATACGCAGGAACATCGGCAGGTCCAGTGCGTTGTGGTGGGTTTCGAACGGCTTGGCCGCAGCGCCGCCGGGAATGGTCTGCAGCATCGGCGTTTCGACTTCGAGGAAGTCGCGCTTCATCAGGAAGCTGCGGATGTGCGCGATCACTTGCGAACGCACGCGGAAGGTCTGGCGCACGTCTTCGTTGACGATCAGGTCAACGTAGCGCTGGCGGTAGCGCTGTTCGGTGTCGGTCAGGCCGTGGTGCTTGTCCGGCAGCGGACGCAGCGACTTGGTCAGCAGGCGCACGTTGGTCATTTCAACGTACAGGTCGCCCTTGCCGGAACGCGCCAGGGTGCCTTCGGCGGCAATGATGTCGCCCATGTCCCAGGTTTTCACCGCGGCCAGGGTTTCTTCCGACAGCGTCTTGCGGTTGACGTAGACCTGAATGCGCCCGGTCATGTCCTGGATCACCATGAACGAGCCACGGTTGAGCATGATGCGACCGGCAACCTTGACCGGGATTGCAGCCTCTGCCAGCTCTTCCTTGGTCTTGTCCGCGTACTGTTTCTGCAAGGCATCGCAGTAGTTTTCGCGGCGGAAGTCGTTCGGGAAGGCATTGCCCTTGGCGCGCTCGGCAGCAAGCTTTTCCTTGCGCAGGGCGATCAGGGAGTTTTCTTCCTGTTGCAGGGCTTGCGGGTCGAGTTGTAGGTCGCTCATGTCTTTAAGTATTCCATCAGGTTCGTTGCCCCCAGCCTTCGGCTGGGGATCGCGGGCGAGCCCGCTCCCACAGAGGGTGTTACAGGCCGGATTTCAGGCTCGCTTCCAGATACTCGTCGATGTCGCCGTCGAGCACCTTGTCACAATCGCTGCGTTCGATGTTGGTGCGCAGATCCTTGATCCGCGACGCATCGAGCACGTAAGAGCGGATCTGGTGACCCCAGCCGATGTCCGACTTGGTGTCTTCCAGCGCTTGCGAGGCGGCGTTGCGCTTCTGCATTTCCTGCTCGTACAACTTGGCCCGCAGCATTTTCATCGCGGTGTCCTTGTTGGCGTGCTGGGAACGCTCGTTCTGGCAGCTGACCACGGTGTTGGTCGGTACGTGGGTGATACGTACGGCCGAGTCGGTGGTGTTTACGTGCTGACCACCGGCACCGGAAGAACGATAGGTGTCGATCCGCAGGTCTGCCGGATTGATTTCGATTTCCACCTTGTCATCGATCTCTGGCGAGACGAAAACCGCGGAGAACGAGGTGTGGCGACGGTTGCCGGAGTCGAACGGGCTCTTGCGCACCAGACGGTGCACGCCGATCTCGGTACGCAGCCAGCCAAAGGCGTATTCGCCCTTGATGTGCACGGTCGCGCCCTTGATACCGGCGACTTCACCGGCGGACAGTTCCATGATGGTCGCTTCGAAACCGCGTTTGTCAGCCCAGCGCAGGTACATGCGCAGCAGGATGTTGGCCCAGTCCTGCGCTTCGGTACCGCCGGAACCGGCCTGGATATCCAGGTAGGCGTTGTTCGGGTCCATTTCATGGCTGAACATGCGGCGGAATTCCAGCTTGGCCAGACTTTCCTCGAGACGGGCCAGCTCGGCGACGACATCGCCCACTGCGCCTTCGTCGTTTTCTTCGACGGCCATGTCCAGCAGGTCGCGGCAATCGGCCAGACCGCCGTTCAGTTCGTCGAGGGTATCGACGATCTGCGCCAGCGCGGCACGCTCGCGGCCCAGCTCCTGGGCGTATTCAGGTTTGTTCCAGACACTCGGATCTTCAAGCTCGCGATTGACTTCAGTCAGACGCTCATGCTTTTGATCGTAGTCAAAGATACCCCCGAATAGTTTCGGAGCGCTCGGACAGGTCCTTGATGGTGTTCAGGATCGGGTTGATTTCCATGACGGGCAGCACTCGTTGGCGAACTTTTGAAAGCCGGCGAGTATAACGTAAAGAGGCTGTCGCGGCAGCCCGTCTGGCGGGTCTGGGGGTGATTCACTTGACACTGACCTGACGCGATCTCCTGTGGGAGCGAGCCTGCTCGCGAAGGCGACCTGCCAGCCGCCGGCAATGTCGAGTGCACAACCGCTTTCGCGAGCAGGCTCGCTCCCACAGGTGGATTGCATCGTCAGGAAAGTTATTCGATCCCGACCTGATTGCGCCCATTGTTCTTGGCCAGATACAACCCGCGATCCGCCGCCGAAATCAGCAGCCGGCAATCACTGCCCGCCTGGGGCACCATGGTCGCCAGACCAATGCTGATGGTCAGACTGGAGCCTTCGGTCGGCGTGTTATGGGGAATCTTCAACGCCGCCACAGTCTGGCGCAGCTTCTCGGCCAACAGCCGCGCGCCGCCCGGCGAGGTGTTCGGCAGCACTAGCACAAACTCCTCGCCGCCATAACGCGCCGGCAGATCCGACGGTCGCGCGCTGGCGTCACGGATGGCTGCAGCAACCTTGCGCAACGCTTCATCGCCTTCCACGTGGCCGAAACTGTCGTTGTACGACTTGAAGTAATCGACGTCGATCATCAGCAATGACAGCTGCGTCTGATCGCGCAGTGAACGGCGCCACTCCAGCTCCAGGTACTCGTCGAAGTGCCGGCGGTTGGACAGCCCGGTCAGGCCGTCGGAGTTCATCAGCCGTTGCAGCACCAGATTGGTGTCGAGCAGTTGCTGCTGGCTGACCCGCAACGCTCGGTACGCCGCATCGCGTTGCAACAACGTCATGTAGGACCGCGAGTGGTAGCGGATGCGTGCGACCAGTTCGATGGTGTCCGGCAGTTTCACCAGGTAATCGTTGGCGCCGGCGGAGAACGCTGCGCTTTTGATCAGCGGGTCTTCCTTGGTCGAGAGGACGATGATCGGGATGTCCTTGGTCGCCGGGTGATTGCGGTATTCGCGCACCAGGCTCAGACCATCGAGGCCGGGCATCACCAGATCCTGCAGGATCACCGTCGGCTTGATTCGCACCGCCTGGGCGATGGCCTGCTGCGGGTCGGAGCAGAAGTGGAAGTCGATGTTTTCCTGATTCGACAGCCCACGGCGCACCGCTTCGCCGATCATCGCCTGATCATCCACCAACAACACCATGGCGGCGTTCTCGTCGGTTTTAATGTCGTCGATCTGTAAATCATTCATGGGCGGTCACCTGAGTACTGCGGGAGCCTGGATTGCCGATCAAGCTGTTCATTTGGGGAAAATCTCCAGCAATCGTGGCGCTATCTTTTCCAGCGGGCGGATTTCCACCGCAGCATCGATCGCCGCGGCAGCCTTGGGCATGCCGTACACCGCACTGCTGTGCTGATCCTGCGCAATGGTCAAATAACCCTGCTGGCGCATGAGCTTAAGCCCTTGCGCACCATCGCGCCCCATCCCGGTCAATAAAACCCCGACCGCGTCACCGTTCCAGTAACTGGCAACGCTCTCGAAAAACACGTCGATCGAAGGGCGGTAGATCTCGTTGACCGGTTCGGCGGTGTAGGCCAGCGTGCCGTTTTTCAACAGGCGAATATGGTGATTGGTCCCGGCCAGCAGCACCGCGCCACTTTGCGGCGGCTCGCCTTCGCGGGCCAGACGCACATCGAGGCCGCTGGCGCTGGCCAGCCATTCGGCCATGCCGGCGGCGAACACCTGATCGACATGCTGCACCAGCACGATCGCCGCGGAAAAATCCCTCGGCAGGCCTTTGAGCAACACTTCCAGTGCCGCCGGCCCACCAGCGGACGAACCGATCGCTACCAGCCGCTGACGCGACGGCGAGCTGCGCGGTGAACTCGGCGCCGGGCGCGAACGGGGTGCCTTGTCGCCGATCAGCCAGCCGATGTTGAGGATCTTGCGCAACAACGGCGCCGCCGCTTCCTGGGCATTGCCGGCGCCGATCGCCGGGGTGTCGACCACGTCCAGCGCGCCGTGGCCCATGGCCTCGAACACGCGGTGCACGTTCTGCTGACGATCCACCGTGACGATGACAATCGCGCACGGGGTCTCGGCCATGATCCGCCGCGTGGCTTCGACGCCGTCCATGATCGGCATGATCAGGTCCATCAGAATCAGGTCTGGCGTGCACTCGGCGCAGCGTTGCACCGCCTCGGCGCCGTTGCTGGCGACCCAGATCACCTGATGCGCCGGCTCGAAGGCCAGCGCTCGGCGCAGGGCCTCCACCGCCAGGGGCATGTCGTTGACGATTGCGATCCTCATGCCCGCGCTCCCCCGATGAGCTCGACCACTGCATCGAGCAGGGCGTCGTCATGAAAACTGGCTTTGGCTAGATAATAGTCGGCGCCGGCGTCCAGTCCACGGCGGCGGTCTTCTTCACGATCCTTGTACGACACGACCATCACCGGCAGCGATTGCAGACGGTTGTCGCGGCGCAGCAGCGTGACCAGCTCGATGCCGTCCATGCGTGGCATGTCGATGTCGGTGATCAGCAGATCGAAGTTCTCCGAACGCAGCGCGTTCCAGCCATCCATGCCGTCCACCGCCACCGCGACGTCGTAGCCGCGATTGAGCAGCAGTTTGCGTTGCAGCTCGCGCACAGTCAGCGAATCGTCGACCACCAAGACTCGTTTGCGCGCCGCTTCGGCAGCTTGATTGCCGTGGCGGGCGATGCGCTCCAGGCGCCCCGTATTGAGCAGCTTGTCCACCGAACGCAGCATGTCTTCGACATCGACGATCAGCACCACCGAGCCATCATCGAGCAAGGCCCCGGCGGAAATGTCCTGAACCTTGCCCAGACGCTCGTCCAGCGGCAACACCACCAGCGTGCGTTCACCCACGAAGCGCTCGACCGCCACCCCGTAAATCGCCTCGCGCTCACGGATCACCACGACTTTCAGGGTAGCGCCATCGTTCTGGCTGGCCGGGCGATTGAGCAACTGGCTGGCGGCAACCAGGCCGACATGTTGGCCTTCGTGCCAGAAATGCTGACGTCCTTCGACCTGCACGATGTCTTCCGGGGCCAGATCGCACATGCGTTCGATGTGCGCCAACGGGAACGCGTAAGCCTCTTCGCCGACTTCCACCACCAGACTGCGCACCACCGAAAGCGTCAGCGGCACTTCCAGATGGAAACGACTGCCCTCGCCCGCCGTCTGCTCCAGCACCACGGCCCCGCGCAATTGGCGAACCATGTGCTGAACCGCGTCGAGGCCGACGCCACGCCCGGACACTTCGGTGACTTTGTCGCGCAGGCTGAATCCCGGCAGAAACAGGAACGTCAGCAGCTCCTCTTCGCTCAATTGCGCTGCGGTTTCGGCTGGGGATAACTGCCGCTCGACGATGCTGCGGCGGACTTTCTCCAGATCGACGCCATTGCCGTCATCGCTCAATTCCAGCACCAGCAAACCGGCTTGATGGGACGCGCGCAGGCGAATCAGACCCTCTTCCGGCTTGCCCTTGAGCAGGCGTTGCTCCGGGGTTTCGATGCCGTGATCGACGGCGTTGCGCAGCAAGTGAGTCAGCGGCGCTTCGAGCTTTTCCAGCACATCGCGATCGACCTGGGTTTTCTCGCCTTCGATCTCCAGGCGCACCTGCTTGCCGAGGCTGCGACCGAGGTCGCGAACCATACGCGCCTGCCCGCTGAGCACGTCGGCGAACGGGCGCATGCGACAGGCCAGCGCGGTGTCATAGAGCACTTGCGCGCGCTGACTGGCCTGCCAGGCGAATTCGTCGAGTTCGGCGTTTTTCTCGCTGAGCAGTTGCTGCGACTCGGCGAGCAAACGTCGCGCATCTTCCAGCGACTCCAGCGCTTCCAGGCTCAGCGCATGCTCCTTGAGGTGCACATTGAGATTTTCCAGCGCGCGCAGGCCGTTGTTCTGCATGCGTTTGAGGCGCTGCATGGTCGCCAGATGCGGCTTGAGACGCTGGGTTTCCACCAGCGATTTGCTCGACAGATCGAGCAGGCTGTTCAGGCGTTCGGCGGTGACGCGCAATACGCGCTCGCCGCCCTCGGTAGTACGTTTGTTTTTGCGCGGGGTCGGCTCGGCGGGCTCGTCGACCATCGGCGCTGACACTATCGGCGCTGGCTCGATCTGCACCTCGGCCATCGGCGGCGCGGCAACCACAGCGGCTGACGCCGACGGATCGAGCAAACGCCCCATCAGCGCCACGTAGGCTTCAATGTCCGCAGGTTGCGGCGCATTGGCCGGCGTGGCGATGCGCATCAGCAGATCGGTGCCCTGCAACAACGCATCGATGTGCTCGGGACGCAGCAACAAACGCCCTTCCTGCGCGCTGACCAGGCAATCTTCCATGACGTGGGCGACGCTGACGCCGCTGTCGATACCAACGATCCGCGCCGCACCTTTGAGCGAGTGCGCCGCGCGCATGCACGACTCCAGTTGATCGGCCTGGGTCGGATTGCGCTCCAGCGCCAGCAGCCCGGCGCTGAGCACTTGGGTCTGGGCTTCGGCTTCGAGGCTGAACAGTTCGAGCAGGGAGGCGTCGCGCATTTGCTCGGGGGTCATGTCAGGCTCCGGGTCACGGCGGACAGCAGCTGCTCTTCATCCAGCCAGCGCAAGCTGCGACCGCGATATTGCAGAACGCCACGGGTGTACTTGGCACTGGCCTGCGCACCGGACTGTGACGCAGCATCGAGGATGCGTTCGTCGATGGCATGAATGCCGTCGACCTCGTCCACCGGCACCACCACCGGCCCGCCATGGGCAGCGATGATCAGCATGCGCGGCATGATTCGCCCGCCGCTGGCCGGCGCAACGCTGCCGTCGAGGTCGAGCAGTTCCACCAGCGACAGGCACGCGACCAAGGCGCCACGGACATTGGCCACGCCGAGCAAGGCTCGCGAGCGCTGGTGCGGCAGCGAGTGAATCGCTTGCAACGGCGCGACTTCGACAAGGCTGCGCGTCGCCAGGCCGAGCCATTCCTCGCCGAGGCGGAACATCAGCAGCGAGCGGGTTTTGACATCGGTTTCGACTTTGCTGACCACCGCTTCGCGCTGGTCCTGCTGCAACGAATAGCGGTCGAGCAGGCGCGTGGCTGCGGCGGAATATACCGAGCAGTTGCGGCAATGGATGTGCTCTTCCAGCAGCGGGCAGGACTTGTCGCCATGAATGCCGATGCGGTTCCAGCAATCGTCGATCGCGCGCGCGTCTTCGTGGGTAACGTTCAAGGTGTCGGACGCGCTCATCGTTTACGCTCACTGTCGGCGGTGCGCCCGCTGCGGGCGGCGCGCTCCTGCAATCGTCGGGCACCCGCCGTGTCGCCCTGGGCCTGCAGCAACGCGGCCAGGTGCATCAGCGCTTCGGGATGTTGCGGTTCAAGGTACAAGGCCTTGCGATAGAAACTCTGGGCCTCGAGGCTCAGGCCGGCGACATCGCTGAGCAGGCCGAGCCAATAGAACACCTGCGCCACCGGTTCATGGCTGCGCAGATAGTCTTCGCATGCGGCACGGGCCTCGGCGCTTTTGCCTTCGTTGGCCAGTGCGGCAATCTGCGCCAACAATGTCGCGGCGTCGGGATTGGCAGTTTTTTTCGTCACCGGCAAAGCCGTCACGGCAGCGAACGGCCGATTGCGCACTGGCGCTGGCGACGCCGCGCTGCGCAGTGGTTGGCTGACCGGCACGGCGACTGGTTTGGGCGTTGGCAACGGTTCGGGGTACGGCTCGCTGTGACGGCTGAAAGCGAACGACTGCGGGATGCCGATCGAGCGCATGCCCAAACGCCCGAGCAGACTGCCCTCCGCCGGGCCAATAAACAGCACGCCGTCGACATGAGTCAGGCGCTTGAGCACTTCGAGCACCTGCTTTTGCGTCGGCTGGTCGAAGTAGATCAGCAGGTTGCGGCAGAACACGAAATCGAAGGCAGGCTCGCTCGCCAACAGCGTCGGATCGAGGACATTGCCGACCTGCCAGCGCACCTGTTCGCGAACGTATTCGTTGACCCGGTGGCCGTCCTGCTCGGCAAAAAAGTGTCGTTCGCGGAATTCCAGATCCTGACCGCGAAACGAATTCCTGCCATACAACGCACGCCGCGCCTTTTCCACCGACAGCGGACTGATGTCCATGCCGTCGACCTTGAATTGATGCGGCCGCAATCCGGCATCAAGCAAGGCCATGGCAATCGAGTAGGGTTCTTCGCCGGTAGAGCACGGCAGGCTGAGGATGCGCAGCGCGCGCATATTGTTGAGTTCTTTAAGCCGGGCTCGCGCCAGTTTGCCCAGCGTCGCGAAGGATTCCGGGTAGCGGAAAAACCACGTCTCCGGGACGATCACCGCTTCGATCAGCGCCTGCTGTTCATCCCGCGAGCCTTGCAACAGCTGCCAATATTCGTCGGCATGGGCAGCCTGGGACAACGTGGTGCGCTGGCGTACGGCACGCTCGATGATCGCCGCGCCCACCGACGCGACATCAAGGCCAATGCGTTCTTTGAGAAAATCGAAAAAGCGCTGATCACCACTCATGGCTGCGCCTCTAACTGCGCCGGATCACGCGGCGGGTCGGGGAACAGCACACTGCGCACGGCGTCATCGAGCAAGTCATTGACCCGCACCCATTGCAGCAATCCCTGCGCATCTTCGCGCACCGGACCGAGGTACGGCGCCTCGCGGTTGTCGAGGCCGTAAGGCTGGAAATCTTGCGGATGGCAGCGCAGCGTGTCGGTGGCCTGCTCGAGAATCAGCCCGAGCCATTGCGCTGCTTGCGCTGGATCCGGCTGATAATTGACCAGCACCAAGCGCGTGCTGGTCCGCGCCTCGGCGGGCTGCCCAAACGTCAGCGCGCTGAGATCAATCACCGGCACCACCGCCCCGCGATAGGCGAACACCCCGGCCACCCAATGCGGTGCCCGGGCAATCGGTTTCAGCGGCAGGCGCGGCAGCACTTCGGCCACTTCGGTGGCACGCAGGGCGTAGCGTTCGCTGCCGATGCGAAACAGCAGAAACAGCGCTTGCTTCGCCACTGGCGCAGCGCCACGTTTGGCGATGATTTCGCTCATCAGACTTTGAATCGCGAAACGCCGCTGCGCAGGCCGACGGCCACCTGGCTCAGTTCGTCGATGGCGAAACTGGCCTGACGCAGCGATTCGACGGTCTGGCTGCTGGCATCGCCCAACTGCACCAGCGCATGGTTGATCTGCTCGGCGCCGGTGGCCTGGGCCTGCATGCCCTCGTTGACCATCAACACCCGCGGCGCCAGCGCTTGCACTTGATGGATGATCTGCGACAACTGCTCGCCGACCTGCTGCACTTCCGACATGCCCCGGCGTACTTCTTCGGAAAACTTGTCCATGCCCATCACCCCGGCCGACACCGCCGACTGGATCTCGCGAACCATCTGTTCGATGTCGTAGGTGGCCACGGCGGTCTGATCGGCCAGACGCCGGACTTCGGTGGCGACTACGGCAAAACCGCGACCGTACTCGCCGGCCTTCTCGGCTTCGATCGCCGCGTTGAGTGACAGCAGATTGGTCTGGTCGGCCACCTTGACGATGGTCACCACCACCTGATTGATGTTGCCGGCCTTCTCGTTGAGGATCGCCAGTTTGGCATTGACCAGATCGGCCGCGCCCATGACCGAGTGCATGGTGTCTTCCATGCGCGCCAGGCCTTGCTGGCCGGAGCCGGCGAGCACCGAGGCCTGATCGGCAGCGGTGGACACTTCGGTCATGGTGCGCACCAGATCCCGCGACGTCGCAGCAATCTCGCGGGAGGTTGCGCCGATTTCGGTGGTAGTCGCTGCGGTTTCGGTGGCGGTGGCCTGTTGCTGCTTGGACGTGGCAGCGATCTCGGTCACCGAGGTGGTCACCTGTACCGAAGAGCGCTGGGCCTGGGACACCAGCGACGTCAGCTCGGTCATCATGTCGTTGAAGCCGGTTTCGACCGCGCCGAACTCGTCCTTGCGATCGAGATTCAGACGCGAACTCAGGTCACCGGTGCGCATGATGTCGAGGATGGTCACGATGCGGTTCATCGGCGCCATGATCGCGCGCATCAACAGCAGACCACAGAGGCCGGCGGCCAGCACCGCAACCAGCAGGGAAATGACCATGCTGACTTTGGCCGTTGCGACCGCGTCGTCGATGTTGGCCATGGCCTCGTCGGCAACGCGCTTGTTCTCGCCAATGATGTCGTTGAGTTTCATGCGCCCGGTGTACCAGGCCGGGGTCAGTTTCTCGTTGAACAGCTTGATGGCGTCGGCTTCCAGATTGCGCTTGTGCAGGTCCAGCACGGCATCCTGAATCTGGATGAAGGTATCGTGGTACTTCTCAAACAGGGCGAATTCGGAGCGGTCTTCATCGGTGGCCATGGTCTTGCGATAGCTGGCCATATGTTCTTGCAGACGCGCCTCGAACGCCTTGTAGTCCGCAGCGTCTTCACTGGAAACGCCCTGGCCTTCCTTGAGGCCGAGCAGTTTTTGGGTCTGCAAATAACTGTCGACCCAAGCGCCGCGAATCATCGAGCTGTAATAGACGCCGGGAATGGCATCGTCGCGCACGCTGTTCTCACTGGCCTCGATCTTCAACAACCGCGAGTAGGACAGCACTACCATCAACAGCATGATGGCGATAATCACCGCAAAGCTCGCCAAAATGCGTTGGCGCAACGTCCAGTTCTTCACAGTGAATCCTCGTGCCTGATCGAAATGCGGGGAGTATAGCCGAGCGCGGTGTTTCATTTATAAGACGCTTTCTAACCCGGGTTTAGAGCAACCCTGTAGGAGTGAGCCTGCTCGCGATAGCGGTGTGTCAGTGCCTATGGTTTGCCTGAACAGACGCCTTCGCGAGCAGGCTCGCTCCCACAGGTGTTGTGGTGGGCTCAAGATTGCGGCTAGCCAAAATCCCCTGTGGGAGCGAGCCTGCTCGCGAAGCAACCATCTCGGTCCCGGCAAATACCCAACTGCGCAAGAAGTTGCGCAGTTGGTCGTAATATTTCAGGGCCTAAATTCCCTGTAGCCCAAGCCGGGCAAGGCCTGCAGCCAAGTGCGCAAGAAGTTGCGCAGTACTGCGCAACTTCTTGCGCACTTTCTCCCGGTTATCGCGGTGAAAATCGCCGCGAATGATGACCAACCACCGCGCCGCCCCCGCCATCCGGGCATCGCACAAAACCTGGCACGCTCCTTGATAACTCTCAGCCACCCACCGGGCGATTTCGCCTCCGGGCACCCTAACTTTATCCGCAAGGAGAGCACCCCATGGCAACACCAGCGTACATGTCGGTTACCGGCGAAAAACAAGGCCTGATCACTGCCGGCGCTTTCACCGCCGACTCCGTTGGCAACACCTACCAGGAAGGCCACGAAGACCAGGTCATGGTTCAGGCTTTCACCCACGACGTGATCATCCCGCGTGACCCGCAATCCGGTCAGCCAACCGGTCAGCGCGTTCACAAGCCAGTTGTGATCACCAAAGTCTACGACAAGGCTTCGCCACTGCTGCAAGCAGCACTGACTTCCGGCGAGCGCATGAGCGAAATCGTTATCCAGTGGTACCGCACTTCGGCTCAAGGCACCCAAGAGCACTACTACACCACCAAACTGGAAGACGCGATCATCGTCGCCATCAACAACAAAATGCACAACTGCCAGGATCCAGGCAACGCGCACTTCACCCACCTGGAAGAAGTGCAGTTCACCTACCGCAAAATCACCTGGACCCACGAAGTATCCGGTACTTCGGGTTCCGATGACTGGCGTGCTCCAGTCGTTTAATTACGGCTGACCGTTACACGCATCGGCCAGCTCTGCTGGTCGATGTTGTTTACGCCCCTCCAGAATTTCGCGTACGTTGAGCCGCTTTTTTGCGGCCGTCGACGGGCGCCGCTGTACAGCACGAGGAACAAGGGATGTTCGCGCCGGCCAATGAAACCCACTTTGCCCTGACCATCGAAGGGCTTTCCGCCGATTTCCAGGTGTTTACCCTCACCGGACGGGAAGCCATCAGCCAGCCTTTTGTCTTTGAGGTGGAGCTGGTCAGTGAGCAGCCGTCGCTGGACCTCGAAACCCTGCTGCACAAACCGGCCTTTCTGCAGCTGTCTCCTGACGGCAGCGGCATTCATGGCCTGATCTACCGCGCCGCGCAAGGCGATTCCGGCAAGCGCCTGACCCGTTATTCGGTGACCCTGCGCCCGCAACTGGCGTATCTGGCGCACCGCATCAACCAGCGCATCTTCCAGAACCTCACGGTGCCGAAAATCATCGGCATGGTGCTGGAAGAGCACGGCATTCAAGGCAACGCCTACGAATTCAAGACCGGCTCGATCTATCCCGAACGCATCTACTGCGTACAATACGACGAGTCGGATCTGCACTTCATCCAGCGCCTGTGCGAAGAGGAAGGCATTCACTTCCACTTCCAGCACAGCGCCACGGCGCACAAGCTCGTTTTCGGCGATGACCAGACGGTGTTCCCGAAACTGGCACCTGTGCCCTATCAGCAAGACTCGGGCATGGTCGCCAGCAACCCGGTGATCAAGCGTTTCGACCTGCGCCTGGAAACCCGCACCAGCCGCACCACCCGCCGCGACTACGACTTCGAAAAACCGCGCCTGACCCTGGAAAGCGAGAACCGTGGCGACGCCCTGCCCGACCTCGAAGACTACGATTACCCGGGCCGCTTCATCGACCGCGAGCGCGGCAAACATTTGGCCAAACGCGCCCTCGAACGCCATCGCAGCGACTTCCAATTGGCCGAAGGCAAGAGTGATCAGCCGTTGCTGGTCAGCGGCCATTTCCTCGCCCTGACCGAACACCCGAAAGCCAAGTGGAACGACCTCTGGCTGCTCACCGAAGTCCTGCATGAAGGCAAGCAGCCGCAAGTGCTCGAGGAGTCGGTGACCAGCGACACCACCGCGCTGAAAGACGATTTCCATCAGGGTTATCGCAACCGCTTTCAGGCCACCCCGTGGGACGTACCCAATCGCCCGCCGCTGCGCCACCCGAAACCGCGCATCCTCGGCAGCCAGAGCGCGGTGGTTACCGGCCCGAAAGGCGAAGAAATCCACTGCGACGAATACGGCCGGGTCAAAGTCCAGTTCCATTGGGACCGCGAAGGTCAGGCCGACGACAAGACCAGTTGCTGGCTGCGCGTCTCCAGCGCCTGGGCCGGCGCCCAATACGGCGGCATCGCCATCCCGCGCATCGGCATGGAAGTGCTCGTCACCTTCCTTGAAGGCGACCCCGATCAACCACTGATCAGCGGCTGCCTGTACCACAAGGAAAACACCGTCCCGTACGCGCTGCCGGCCAACAAGACCCGCAGCACCTTCAAGACCCTGAGCTCGATGGGCGGCGGTGGTTACAACGAACTGCGCATCGAAGACAAAAAAGGTCAGGAACAGATCTACCTGCACGCCCAGCGCGACTGGGACGAAAACATCGAGCACGACCAGAAAATTCGCGTCGGCAACGAACGCCACGACACCGTCGAGCAAAACAGCTACACCGAGTTCAAGGCCGAAGAACACCACACCGTCTACGCCGACCGCAAAGTCGAAACCCGCGCCAACGACCACCTCACCGTCGGTGTGAATCAGCACATCAAGATCGGCACCGGCCAGTTCATCGACGCCGGCCAGGAAATCCACCTGAGCAGCGGCATGAAAGTGGTCATGGAGGCTGGCGCGGAACTGACTCTGGTCGGCGGCGGCAGCTTCATCAAGATCGACGCCGGCGGCGTGACCTTGAGCGGCCCGGTAATCAACATGAACTCCGGCGGCAGCCCCGGCGTTGGTACGGGCGCCGCGCCGTTGATGCCCGGCGTGCTGAAACAGGCGGATGCCGACAAGGCCGGCCAGGTCCTGACCCCGGCCCAGATCAACACCCTCAAACGCAACGCGCCGTTCTGCGAAGAATGCGAAAAATGCAAGGCAGGTGCCTGTGCCATCTGATCGATTGACACCCAAAGACTGGCTGGCGCAACAGCCGTTGCAGAGTGGCGAGCGTTTGTATCTGGTGATCAGTGCGGCGAGCGATGCCGACGCCCTGAAAACCCTGTACCTCACCGAACCCACCGCCCAGCTCCTGCCGATCTGGGGCGGCACACCCTACTCCACTTGGCAACCGGTGATGCCCTACGTCACCGAACTCAAACCGAACTCGGCACTCCTGCCCTGGATCGCCGAAACCGACGTCCTCGACTGGGGCTGGCTGGCCGTCTCACGCGCCGAACCGAACGACGTGTTCGAGCACCTGCGCAGCCTGACACAGGTGAAGATGCCTGACGGGACGGAGGTGTTTTTCCGCTTCTGGGATGGGCGGCACATCTACCCGATTTTGAAGGGGCTTGGGGAGAAGGCTGGGGAAGTACTGCCGGTGTTTGAGCGGTATCTGATCAATGGGCAAACGCTGGAGGTTGGGACACGGGTTTTGCCGAAGGTGCGGGACTGGCCGTGGTGGGAGGTGCCCGAGAAGCTACTCAAACAGCTTGCCGAGGGCGACCTAAACACTGTCATCGACAACCTGATGCAGTGGCTGGGTGAAGACTGTCCTGAGCTGTATTTCGCATTTCCTGAAAACAACCTGCGCCGCAAAGTCGAACGCTTCGTCCGACATCAACCGAATACCGAAGACATGGCAGAGCGCCTCGCCGCGCAGCTGACAAAGGAAGTCAACGCATGATTAGCAGCCCACTGGGAACCTTGGTTCTTCAGGTACTGGACGCCAAAGCTCCCGACGTTAACCTGATCCTTAAAGACTTCAATAATTGCCTGAGCGACTACAAAAATTGGGCGGATGGTTTCTGGACAGGCTGGGCTATGGACGTCGACCAGAAATTCAAGGTTGGCAATGAGGTCAGCGTTACGCAGCGTAGAACCAGGACAGGGGCAGTCGAGACCTTTGCCGTGTGTCCAAAGGATGGCAAGTTTACGCTGATCCATGCATTCGAGACCGCACGCTACGTGCCCATCGGCGATACCCCGGTGCGCATCGAACAGGTCGAAAAAGCAATGATTGGCTACTCCGTGGTAGGAGCCCCGATCAATAAAAAGATTGGCCCCAGTGGTATCGAAACTATCGATAACTGCATCCCGGGGAAACACTATCGCATCACCTTTTTTCCAGACGTCTCCGAAAGCGATGTCAAAGCTCTTTATGGTTCTTATAAAGGTGTGATCAGCGATCTCGACGGCTGGTTGAGAAGCGAGTGGGCGAGCAAGTTCCAAGCGCAGTGGAGCACCTACTCTGCGGCGGATCGTGCGGGTCGCGCGATGATTCTGCTGAAAGAAGCGCTCGATAGCTTCGAGCAGGCGCTACTCAGTTTATGGGATGACTTGAAAAACCTTGTCGGTCTTCTGGCCGATCCGATAGGGAATGCCAAAAAGCTTCGCGACTACTTATCAGACCTTGAACTCGAAAAGCTCTACGCGACCTCCAAAGACGCAATTGCCTCTGCCTTGTTGATACTCAACGACGAACCGCTGATGTTTATCTACATCTCGGCAATTGTGGCCTGGGTGGGCATGCTGCCGCCGCAGGTGATCGTCAACGTGATCGCAAGCATCGGCGTCGAGTTCCTGATCAACGTAGTCATCGGTATCTGTCTTACGGGCGGAGCCGGCCTTGCCGTGCGGTTGGGGACCAAGGCCCTGAGCAAAATGAAGCCTGGGGGAGCACTCAAATACCTTGAGGGTTTGGCTGAACAGTTGATGTCGGCTAGCAGCAAACATAGCCTTCCGGCCCATACAGAGCTTTCCAAGCCTGTAATGCTCAAGGCCAAGGATGTTCCACTGAACGCAGGTAAGAAGGCACCTCTTTCCATCGGTGTTACTGATACTGGTGGTGGCCCTGTGCCTCTTCCCAAGACCGCTGATACCCCCACGCTTAAGGAGCCGAACGCCTCGGTGTTTGCTCGGAAGAAAACAGAACCGCAAAGCCTGCTGGTGAAAAACGAACCGGTTAATGACGCACCTAAGCAGTCCACGAACCCGGCTAATCAAGCGGCACAGTGCAAATCCAAAACCCGTTGCGAGGGCGACCCCATTTCGATGGTCACCGGTGAGGAACTACTAACCCTCACTGATGGAAAATTGGACGGCCTGCTACCGCTGGAATGGGTACGTCTTTACCGCACCAGCGCGGTAGAGATCGACAACCGTCTAGGCTTCGGCTGGAGCCATCCGCTATCACATAGTTTACAAATCAGCGATGACGTCGTGCTGTGGACTGACAACGAAAACCGTCGGACCGAGTTCCCTCTACCTAACGAACAGCGTCCGTCCATCACCAATAGCCTTTCCGAGGCGGCGATTTTCATAGGGGATGCGCCAGGCGAATTGATCTTGGCTCAGGCCGGAGAGGACACACGTTTTTATCATTTCCGCGCCGGACGCCTGACTACCATTAGCGATGCCTACGACAACCAATTGCACATCAGCTATGACTTGGTTGATCGCATCCAGCGCATCGATAACGGAGCGGGACGTTCTTTGCTCCTGCGCTATGAAGATCGCCATATTGTCGCCGTTGACTACCAACAATTAGGTCAGGAGTACAACGAACGAGGCGAACGCCAAGACCCGTGGCAGACGGTCAAGACACTGGTTAGCTATAAGTACAACGAGCGTAATCAACTGATAAGCGCCACCAATGCCGTTGGGGAAGTCGAGCACTATCACTATGACGAGCAGCATGTAATCCAACAGCGCCAACTGGCCGGCGGCGCAAGCTTTCACTGGGAGTGGGAACGCGAAGGCAAGTGGGCCCGTTGTACTCGTCAGTGGTCCAATATTGCGCAGATCGATGCGCGTTATGTTTGGGACGATGAAGGCACAGTTACTGTCGCTAATGCAGACGGCAGCGAGCAGATTTACGTCCACGATAAAAACGCTCGACTGGTCAGCGAGACCGGTCCGGATGGTGCAGAAACACAAAGAGCCTATGATGAAAAAGGTCAGCTAATTGCTGAAAAGGACCCTCTTGGCGCCATCACAGAATATCGATACAACGAAGCCGGACGCCTGGTCGCAATCATTCCCCCTGAAGACCAACCGACTACTTACGAGTATCACAACGGTTTCATACGAGTAGTCCGTCGGGGCAAGGCCACTTGGAAATACCAGCGGAACCTTCAGGGCGACATCACCCAGCAGACCGACCCCGACGGCAATGAGACGTGCTACCGCTATGACCGCCGAGGCCGCTTGCTGGAAATTACCCACCCCGACGGTAGCCGCCATCAGCTCGACTGGAACGGCCTTGGGCAATTGCTTGAAGAACGTCTGCCCGATGGAGGCCAGCGCAAGTACCGCTACGATTCATTCGGCCGATTGATCACCCGCCAAGACGAGAGCGGCGCCATCACCCATTATCAATGGGACGCAGCGCAGCGCTTGGCGCAGATCACTTTACCCGGTGGCACGACACGCACTTTCAGTTACAACGCCTACGGCAAAGTCACCGCCGAACGCGACGAGCTGGGCCGTATCACTCGCTACGAATACGCCGACAACCTGCACTTGGTCAGCCGCCGCATCAATCCGGATGGCAGCCAACTTCGCTACCGCTACGACAACTCGCAACTCAACCTCACCGAGATTGAGAACGAGCGCGGCGAACGCTATCAGCTCGACTACTACTCAAATGGCCTGATCCAGCAAGAAATCGGCTTCGACGGTCGCCGCACTGCCTACGAGTATGACCTCAAAGGCCAGTTGCTGAAGAAAACCGAATTCGGCGACGACGGCAGCGAACTGGTCACCGAATACCAGCGCGACGCCTCCGGTCGCCTCCTGGTCAAAACCCTGCCCGACAGCGAAGAGATTCACTACAGCTACGACGCACTGGGTCGCTTGGTAAATATTGATGATGGTCATTGGCCGCTTGCATATGAATACGATGTACAGGACCGCCTGATCACTGAACACCAAGGCTGGGGCACCACACGTTACGAATATGACAGCGTCGGCCAATTGAGCCATTGTCGCCTGCCCGATGGAAGCACGCTCGACTACCGTCATTTGTCCGGTGGGCGCCTGAGCAGCATCGACCTCAACGGTTCTCGCCTGACCAGCCACCAATTCAGCGCCGGTCGCGAACTACAACGCCAACAAGGACTATTGCTCAGCCAATACCAGTACGACGAACAAGGTCGTTTGCAAGCACACAGCGTCAGTCAGCGTGATAAGAACCTGTTCCAGCGTCGCTATGAATACGACGCCATTGGCAACCTTTCCGGCGTCGACGATAGCCGCAAAGGCAATCGCAGCTATCACTACGACCCACTCGATCGTCTGATCAGCGTGCGCGGCGCCACACCGGAAAGCTTCGCCCATGACCCGGCGGGTAACCTGCTTGGCCAAACCAACGAAGGCACCGCCAACCTCGCCAACGTCAAAGGCAACCGCCTGTTGATGCAGGGTGACCGGCATTACGACTACGACGCCTACGGCAATCTGATTCGCGAACGCCGCGGCGCCGCCCAGAAAGTCGTCACCGAGTACCGCTATGACCGCCAGCATCGCCTGATCGGCGTCAGCCTGCCAGGCGGAAGCACAGCTAGCTACAAGTACGACGCCTTCGGCCGCCGTATCGAAAAAACGGTCGACGGCCGTACCACCGAGTTCTTATGGCAAGGCGAACGTCTGATCGCAGAAAGCGCAGAAAACCGGTATCGCAGCTATATCTACGAACCTGGCAGTTTCCGTCCTCTGGCAATGCTCGACGGCGAAGGCCCCCTGAAGGCAACGCCGTTCTATTACCAACTTGACCACCTCGGTACCCCTCAAGAACTCACCGACTACAGCGGCGAAATCATGTGGTCGGCGAAGTACCGTGCCTATGGCAACCTCGCGGCATTGGATGTCAGTGAAATCGACAACCCGCTGCGGTTCCAAGGTCAGTACTTCGATGCGGAGACGGGCCTCCATTACAACCGCCATCGTTACTACAATCCGGGAACTGGGCGGTTTCTGACGCCGGATCCGTTCAAACTCGCAGGAGGGTTGAACAACTACCAATACGTCCCTAACCCCACTATGTGGGTGGATCCGTTGGGATTGGAGTGCCTAGAGGCGGATGGAGGCAAGGCAAAAACTGCCGGAGCAGTGGATCCGGTTGCAGCAAACCGTAATGAAGCACTAAGCGGTATGGCGACGCCATTGGATCCCCACGCATATAGCGTTTTATACGAGACCAAAATTGGCCCGGATGTGCTAGCAGTTCCGAACCGCGCAGAACATTTCAAGGTTGCAAACGAAAGCCTCTTAAAGTCAGCCGATACTGATGCAGATTTTAATAAAATAATGGAAACCATGGTGCCAGGATTCAGACGTGTAAAGGGCACCAAGATACCAACCAAAGGCATTAGCCCTGGTAAGGAGGTCACATGGCATCACGTACCGGGAACGGATACACTCCAGCTGGTATGGCGCTATCAACATGAACAATCGAAAGGTCCTCAATGGAATGCTCTTTGGCAGAAGATGTTCCACCCCGGAAACAAAGGGGGCTTTGCGGATGGAAAGAAATAATTACGGAGGGCTGACATGAAGATTGACTGGAGTACTTTCGGGATTGAACAGGGATCCTCAGTGGATGCCAATACGATTTCCCAAGTAGAAAAACTACTTGGTGTAATTTTCCCAGAGTCCTACTTGGACTTAGTTAAATATTCCGACGAAGCCTCTCCTGAGGTGTCTTCATTTTCATATGACGACGAAGGAACTTGCATAAGCGAGTTCTTTTCATTTTCGCCCGACGCAACCCCGTATACCATCTCATGGTACTCAGGGGCAGGAAAACCCCCAGGGCTTCCGAATGGATTGGTCCCTATCGCACGGGATGCGGGCGGTTACCTTGTTTGCCTGAATTTCAATACGCCCTCAATTACGGTTGAAATTTTTGACCCAAACTCAAGTAAAACCCACTTAGTTTCTAATAACTTTGATGATTTTATTGGTTTATGGGCGTGAGTAGAAAAAGGGACGAAAACAACCGTGCGCATCCCCTCTCCGACTTTGCGCACATCATGCTAGGGCGTTGGGAGTGACACAGTGCATTTAACCTGATTTAGAAATAGCGAAGTTTCTTTTTTCACAGCTACTACACGATGCTGATGTTCGCTTTGAAAAGCGAAACCCAAACAATGGCTCGATAAAGGCGTTCGGCACTATGATTATACTCGGCCAGACTGTCGTCATAGCGATTCAGTGCTACCGTAATTATAACTTAGCTCAAGGAACGCCCCAGCCGAAAAATAATTATCACTTCTTCTGATCAGTGAAATCGAAAACGAACGCGGACTTGGACCAAGAATTCCATCAGGAAATGAAGCTGGCGATAACGACCTATGGATTCCGGGTCGAAAATTGCCAGATGGAAACAGTGAAGCAATAGTCGACGCTAAAGGCTCGCTTGCACCAAAATTTGAAATATCACCACTGTCTCTATAAGAGGATGATCATGAAATTCAATGACACTTCTATCAATACAGACGAGCGATTTACCATAGGAATAGAAGCAGTTAGTGGAACGTATTATGTTTCTATCCATGTTAACAACCGCTTGGTTGACTATGATGAGTATTACGAAATAAGCAAAGAGTCGTACGAACTCTTTCTTAAAGATCCGTCTGCAGCACTGATTTTTGTAGAGCGCTGTAAAGCTAGACAAGAAGACGAATCTCTCATGTTCAAGCCAGGCGCAGACCGCGGAGTTGCGACCTAAAAAATTTCTGACGAGCCGAACTTGCTATTTTCTCGGGAAGGCTCTAGCCCTTTTTCGGGATAGGTATCTCGTTTCAGCCGATTGCGGCCCTCACAGTCGCATGCTTTTGACTTGGACTGCTAACTCTAAATGACAGCCAACCGTTCTTAGAAAAATAATGACACCGGTATATTCCCAAGCTAGAGCATACTTAGGTTCCGAATCCACAAATTCGTGATTCAAAAAATGCTCATCAAAGCATTGACATTGGAACGTTTTGTGACAAACCTTGATGGCTGGAAAAAGCTCAATGAAGACTACTTTTGAGACGGCTTTAGAACTTCATGAAACATCTGACTTCTTTAAAGGGACTGGAAAGTATTTTTCCCGCGGATCCGACTGGGGAGACCATCTCTTCATCAGCAACTGGCAGGAAATGTGTGGAGTTTTAAAAAATCAAAAAGCAGCACAAAGCCTGTTAACGACCATATTCGAAGATTACGCAAAACATTTAAAAGAAGACTATTCAGATGCAGAGGCATTGCTTTCAAACATAAGCGCTTACTACACACTTAAAAACAAAATCGCGTTTCTGTCAGCCACTAATTACGACCTAATTGAAAGCCTTGATGAACAAAGCAAGAAAAATACAGGGAAATTATTTCGCCTCCTTAGACAGCAGCACGATACAAAAAACAAAGAATCGCCAAAATACAAGTTTGACGACGAGATCAAGCGGTTAAAACTGAAGGGTTGCCTGCTTAATCTCGAAATTTTTTGAGCAGAGCGTATAATGCTAAATTTTTACGCCATCGTGCACTGATACATGACATGCCCTGTTGAACAAACCAAAAATTTTAGCCCTTGGTTTAAGCACGCATTAAAAATGGGTGACAGCGGAGCAAAAAAAAATCCACCCAACCCCACGCACAGCCAACTTCGACAAACCACAGATACCTCCTGAAGAATGATGAGAATTTTTTATGTGATTGCTAGAAAGGATATGGAGCCAAATCTTCTGCACAGTTCAAACTGGCCGAAAATTATAGGCTACTCATTCGAAGACAACTATTTTCACTTATCCCAAGGCAAAGGCCACGGCTTTGCCGCGAACGTCATGCCCGAATGGAAAGCTAGAAGTCCAGAGTGGACTGAAATATTTACAGTTTTAGACTCCACTTGGTTCTTAGATATGATTGCCAACAACAACTTCAGCAGCGAAAAGGCTTTTCTTGAAAAGCTAACCGCGCATATTGACAACCTAGACACAATTAGATTTTGACCAGTCCGAAATAAAAAATTAAAATGGGTACAGATTTGCTTGCCAAGCCAACTTGACAACTGAGAACAACCTCAATGACAACAAACTTTGAAATAGCTTTGAACAAAAATCAGTTCCCTGCCTACTTCAAAGGTAGTGACCAATATTTCACAAGAGATCCTGACTGGGGAACCCAGTTGCATATCATAAATTGGCAAGGACTGTGCACCTATTTAGAGCCGCTAGAAACCTCGATCGAAATATTGAAAGATGCATTTAGCGAATACTTAAATTCGGTTGAGCTGACAAAAAAAGACGCCAGCGACTTGCTTGAAAACATTGGCTGCTATTATTACCTAAGAAACAAATACCCTTTCTTGTCAAAAGACGGATTTGATCTCGTGTGCGACACGACTGAAAGTGAGAAACAGAAAATCTCACGTATCATGGTTTTTCTGGGAGAAACAATCGAAGCCAACAATGATGCTCAGGACCTTGAACTCTATAATCGTCGCATGAGGAAACTCATTGATGACGGTGGCCCAACCAACATTGAGAACCTCTAAATTGTTCGACGAAACCCAACATATTTTTAGAAAAATGGAACAGATTTATTTTCTAATCACGAGAAATAAATCTGTCCCCATTTGTCTTTCTCATTTGTCTTTCTCATTTGTCTTTCTCATTTGTCTAACTCTGGTTTCCTCAATCCCGCAGACGGAAAAATCGCAACTCAACGCTGCGATTTCTCAAACCCATAATTCAAACCGCCGCCAACCGCACCTGCCTCTCCAACTCCACCTTCAACCCCGGCTCCAATTTCAACTGCCGCGCCAGTTCATCCAGATAGCTCTTCTCCATGAAACTCTCCTCATCCACCAGCATCACACTGGCGATGTACATCTCTGCCGCCATTTCCGGCGTGCTCGCGGCGCGGGCGACGTCGGTGGGGTCGAGGGGTTTGTTGAGCTCGGCATGGAGCCAGTGTTGCAGTTCCTGGTCGTTGTCTAGTTTTGTGAATTCACCCTCGATGAGTTCGCGCTCGCGCTCGTCGATGTGGCCGTCGGCTTTGGCGGCGGCGACCAGGGCTTTGAGGATGGCCTGGCTGTGTTGTTCGACTTGCGCCGGTGGCAGGCGGTCGAGGGTTTGCGGTTCGTTTTGAGGGGCGCTGCCTTTTTGCGCGTTGTAGTTGCCGTAGGCCTTGTAGGCGAGCACACCGAGTGCGGCGAGGCCGCCGTAGATCGCGACTTTGCCGCCGACCTTGCGCACTTTTTTGTTGCCGAGCAACAGGCCCATGGCGCCGGCCGCCAGTGCGCCTCCGCCTGCGCCGGAGAGCAGACCGCCGAGGCCGCTGGCGCCTGACGAGCCGCCGAGCAAGCCGCCCAGCCCACCGGCAGCCGATTTGTTCGACGCGCCGCCAGCCTTGTTCTGCAGCAGATCCTGGCCGGATTTGAGCAGTTGATCGAGCAATCCACGGGTGTTCATGTTCCGCCTCCAAACAGGGGTTATCCGGATCTGTAAGGCCCTCAGCCTAGTGCGAAAGTGCCCGAAGCGGCCGCGCGAGTGTGCTTCGAGATGTTGCTTGCATTCGGAATTGAAGTCCGCGGCTGACCTTGAAAAAACCGATCTACACTTCAGCCCAGCACGAAATCTCCATCGCCGATGTCGAGACACGCCCGCCCCGCCACGGCCATCTCTGACTACGCTAATAACAAGCCGCCCACGGCACGCTGCACCGCGTTCACCACTGCCCCGACCATAATATGAAGAAGAGGGATCAACCATGTTCGTGCACAAGACCGCACTGCTCAGTGCAATCACCACGGCCATCCTGGCCAGCGCCAGTTTGCAGGCCGCCGAGCCGTTGAAGGCTGTCGGCGCCGGCGAAGGTCAGCTGGATATCGTGGCGTGGCCGGGTTACATCGAACGGGGCGAGAGCGACAAGGCGTATGACTGGGTGAGCGGTTTTGAGCAGGAAACCGGTTGCAAGGTCAACGTCAAGACCGCCGCGACTTCCGACGAGATGGTCAGCCTGATGGCCAAGGGCGGTTACGACCTGGTCACAGCGTCCGGGGATGCATCGCTGCGGTTGATCGCTGGCAAGCGTGTACAGCCGATCAACACGGCCTTGATCCCGAACTGGAAATCCCTCGATCCACGTCTGAAAGACGCGCCATGGTACGTGGTCAACCACCAGACTTACGGCGCCCCGTACCAGTGGGGCCCGAACGTGCTGATGTACAACACCAATGTATTCAAAACGGCACCGAGCAGCTGGAGCGTAGTGTTCGCCGCGCAGGATCTGCCCGATGGCAAGGCGAACAAGGGTCGCGTGCAGGCGTATGACGGCCCGATCTATATCGCCGACGCGGCGCTGTACCTGAAATCGACCCAGCCTGATTTGGGCATCAAGGATCCGTACCAACTCACCGAAGCTCAGTACAAAGCCGTGCTCGATCTGTTGCGCGCGCAGCAGCCGCTGATTCACCGCTACTGGCACGACACCACGGTGCAGATGAGCGATTTCAAAAACGAAGGTGTGGTCGCATCCAGCGCCTGGCCGTATCAGGTCAACGGCCTGATCAACGAGAAACAGCCGATCGCCTCGACTATCCCCAAAGAAGGCGCCACCGGCTGGGCCGACACCACCATGTTGCACGCCGAGGCCAAGCATCCGAACTGCGCGTACAAGTGGATGGACTGGTCGCTGAAGCCGAAAGTCCAGGGTGATGTGGCGGCGTGGTTTGGTTCGTTGCCGGCGGTGCCAGCAGCGTGCAAGGAAAGCGAGCTGCTCGGTGCTGAGGGCTGCAAGACCAATGGTTTTGATCAGTTCGACAAGATCGCTTTCTGGAAAACCCCACAGGCTGAGGGCGACAAGTTCGTACCGTATAGCCGCTGGACGCAGGACTACATCGCGATCATGGGCGGCCGTTAAAGTCTCTTCGCGAGCAAGCTCGCTCCCACATTGGATTGTATTCCTCCTGTGGGAGCGAGCCTGCTCGCGAAGCTCTTAAGATTCAGGTTTTCCAGCAGTAAGGCCGAGCAGGCGCGACAGCCCTCGCCTTTTGGGGAGCAACACACCATGCCACTTGCAGTCCAGTTCACCAACGTGTCCCGGCAGTTCGGTGAGGTGAAGGCCGTTGACCGGGTTTCCATCGACATCGAGGACGGTGAGTTCTTTTCCATGCTCGGCCCCTCGGGTTCGGGCAAGACCACTTGCCTGCGCCTGATCGCCGGTTTCGAGCAACCGAGCGCCGGTTCGATCCGCATTCACGGTGCCGAAGCCGCCGGTTTGCCGCCGTATCAACGCGACGTCAACACGGTTTTCCAGGATTACGCACTGTTCCCGCACATGAACGTGCTCGACAACGTCGCCTACGGTTTGAAGGTCAAAGGCGTGGGTAAAGCCGAGCGCCATCAGCGTGCCGAAGAAGCCTTGGACATGGTCGCCCTCGGCGGCTATGGCTCACGCAAACCGGTGCAGTTGTCTGGCGGTCAGCGCCAGCGTGTCGCCCTCGCCCGCGCCTTGGTCAATCGCCCGCGCGTGCTGTTGCTCGACGAGCCGTTGGGCGCGCTAGACCTTAAATTGCGCGAGCAGATGCAAAGCGAGCTGAAGAAGCTGCAACGTCAGCTCGGCATCACTTTCATCTTCGTCACCCACGATCAGACCGAAGCGCTGTCGATGTCCGATCGCGTCGCGGTGTTCAACAAGGGCCGCATCGAGCAGGTCGACAGTCCGCGCAATCTGTACATGAAACCGAGCACCACGTTTGTCGCCGAATTCGTCGGTACCTCGAATGTGATTCGCGGCGATCTGGCGCGGGAAATCAGCGGCCATCCACAGCCGTTTTCGATTCGCCCGGAACACGTGCGTTTCGCCGAAGGCCCACTCGCCAGCCATGAAATCGAAGTCAGCGGCCTGCTGCACGATATCCAGTATCAGGGCAGCGCCACGCGCTATGAATTGCAGCTGGAAAACGGCCAGACCCTGAGCATCAGCCAGGCCAACAACCAGTGGCTCGACAGCGGCGTACAGCTACAGACTGGCCAGCGTCTGAGCGCACGCTGGGCGCGGGAAGCGATGATCGCGCTGCACGACACCGTGGCCAGCGGGGTATGAAATGAGCTCGCTCGCGATGACTTCGTCGCCACCGCTGCGCAGGTTTTCCAACCTGCTCTATCGCAAGCCCAACCTGTACCTGTCGATGCTGCTGGTGCCGCCGCTGCTGTGGTTCGGCGCGATCTATCTCGGCTCGTTGCTGATGCTGTTGTGGCAGGGTTTCTACACCTTCGACGACTTCACCATGGCAGTCACGCCGGACCTGACGCTGGCCAATTTTGCCGCGCTGTTCCAGCCGTCGAACTTTGACATCATCCTGCGCACGCTGAGCATGGCCATCGTCGTCTCGATCGCCAGCGCCATCGTTGCATTTCCGATCGCCTACTACATGGCGCGCTATACCACGGGCAAGACCAAGGCGTTTTTCTACATCGCGGTGATGCTGCCGATGTGGGCCAGTTACATCGTCAAGGCTTACGCGTGGACGCTGCTGCTGGCCAAGGGCGGCGTGGCGCAATGGTTCGTTCAGCACCTGGGTCTGGAGCCGGTGTTGCAGATGGTTCTGGGGATTCCCGGTGTCGGCGGCAGCACTCTGTCGACCTCGCACTTGGGGCGGTTCATGGTGTTCGTCTACATCTGGCTGCCGTTCATGATCCTGCCGATCCAGGCCTCGCTGGAGCGTTTGCCGCCGTCGCTGTTGCAGGCGTCTGCCGACTTGGGCGCCAAGCCGCGTCAGACCTTTATGCAGGTGATCTTGCCTTTGTCGATTCCGGGGATTGCGGCGGGTTCGATCTTCACTTTTTCGCTGACCCTGGGCGACTTCATCGTGCCGCAACTGGTCGGCCCGCCGGGCTACTTCATCGGCAGCATGGTGTACGCGCAGCAAGGGGCGATTGGCAATATGCCAATGGCGGCGGCGTTTACGCTGGTGCCGATCGTGCTGATTGCGGTTTACCTGGCCATCGTCAAACGTCTGGGGGCCTTCGATGCGCTCTGAATCTTCATCCCAAGGGCATGCTTCTATAGGTTTGCGCGTCGCAGCCTGGGGCGGGCTGGTGTTTCTGCACCTCCCGATCCTGATCATCTTCCTTTACGCCTTCAACACCGAAGACGCGGCGTTCAGTTTTCCGCCGAAGGGCTTTACCCTGCACTGGTTCAGCGTGGCGTTTTCCCGGCCGGATGTACTGGAAGCCATCAAGCTGTCATTGCAGATCGCAGCCATCGCCACGTTGATCGCCATGGTGCTCGGCACACTCGCCTCGGCCGCGTTGTACCGGCGCGATTTCTTCGGCAAGCAAGGCATATCGCTGATGCTGATTTTGCCGATCGCGTTGCCGGGGATCATCACCGGGATCGCCTTGCTGGCGACGTTCAAGTCGCTGGGCATCGAGCTGGGGATGTTCACCATCATCGTCGGCCATGCGACCTTCTGCGTGGTGATCGTCTACAACAACGTTATCGCTCGCCTGCGCCGCACTTCACACAGTTTGATCGAAGCGTCGATGGATCTCGGCGCCGACGGCTGGCAGACCTTCCGCTACATCATCCTGCCGAACCTCGGTTCGGCGTTGCTCGCGGGTGGCATGCTGGCGTTTGCGTTGTCGTTCGATGAAATCATAGTCACCACATTCACCGCCGGGCATGAACGCACGTTGCCGTTGTGGCTGCTCAATCAGTTGAGCCGCCCACGGGATGTGCCGGTGACCAATGTCGTGGCGATGCTGGTGATGATCGTGACGATGTTGCCGATTCTCGGCGCGTATTACTTGACGCGAGGGGGCGAGAGCGTGGCGGGGAGTGGCGGGAAATAAATATCTGACAGACACCGTTTTCCCTTGTGGGAGCGAGCCCGCTCGCGAAGTGGCCGGCACATCCAACGTTGATGTCGACTGACACAGCGCTTTCGCGAGCAGGCTCGCTCCCACAGGGTCCCGGTTTATTCAGGAAAACAACAGTTGCTGTAAAGAGGACAAACCCATGCAAACCAGACTCTTGATCAACGGCCAACTGATCGACGGCGAAGGCCCGGCGCAGCCGGTGCTCAATCCTGCGCGGGGCGAAATACTGGTGGAGATCAACGAAGCCAGCGAAGCCCAGGTCGATGCCGCCGTGCGTGCCGCCGACAACGCCTTCGCCGAGTGGTCACAAACCGCGCCGAAAGACCGCTCGCTGCTTTTGCTCAAACTCGCCGATGCCATCGAAGCCCACGGCGAGGAACTGGCGAAACTGGAATCCGACAACTGCGGCAAACCCTACAGCGCCGCGTTCAACGACGAGATTCCGGCGATTGCCGACGTGTTCCGCTTCTTCGCCGGCGCCAGTCGTTGCATGGGCGGTTCGGCCGCTGGCGAATACTTGCCCGGGCATACCTCGATGATTCGCCGCGATCCGGTTGGTGTAATCGCCTCCATCGCACCGTGGAACTACCCGCTGATGATGGTCGCCTGGAAAATCGCTCCGGCGTTGGCTGCCGGTAATACGGTGGTGCTCAAACCGTCGGAACAAACCCCGTTGACGGCGTTGCGTCTGGCCGAACTGGCGTCGGACATATTCCCGGCCGGTGTACTCAATCTGGTGTTCGGCCGGGGCGCTACCGTCGGCAGTCCACTGGTCAGCCATCCGAAAGTGCGCATGGTGTCGCTGACCGGTTCGATCGCCACCGGGTCGAACATCATTTCCAGCACCGCCGACAGCGTTAAGCGCATGCACATGGAACTGGGCGGCAAGGCACCGGTGATCATCTTCGACGATGCCGACATCGACGCGGCGGTGGAAGGCATTCGTACCTTCGGTTTTTACAACGCCGGGCAGGACTGCACCGCTGCCTGCCGGATCTACGCGCAGCAAGGGATTTACGACAAATTCGTCGAAAAACTCGGCGCGGCGGTCAGCACGATCAAATACGGCGTGCAGGATGATCCCTCCACCGAGATGGGCCCGCTGATCACCGCACAACACCGCGACCGCGTCGCCGCTTTCGTCGAGCGCGCCGTGGCGCAGCCGCACATCCGGTTGATCACCGGCGGCAAGGCTGTCGAAGGCAATGGGTTCTTCTTTGAACCCACGGTGCTGGCCGACGCGCAGCAGGATGACGAAATCGTCCGCCGTGAAGTGTTCGGTCCAGTGGTTTCGGTGACCAAATTTACCGATGAAGCACAAGCGCTTGAGTGGGCCAACGACTCCGACTACGGCCTCGCCTCCTCCATCTGGACCGCCGACACAGGGCGTTCGCATCGCCTGTCAGCGCGGCTGCAGTACGGCTGCACCTGGGTCAACACGCACTTCATGCTCGTCAGCGAAATGCCACATGGAGGTCAGAAAATGTCCGGGTACGGCAAGGATATGTCGATGTTCGGGCTGGAGGACTACACCACGGTTCGGCATGTGATGTTCAGGCACTGAGGTCAACAACTACCTACGATCGGCACTTCTCTGTGAGAGAGAGCCTGTTCGCGAAGAACTCGGTTTGGCTCAACGCCCTATTTGAGCCCTCACAGACAGGCTGCAGAGGGTCAGAAAGCCAAGAACAATCATTAGAAGGAAAGCTCCGCCTGATCATGTTTCAGTAAGGAAATACGATCAAACAAACGGATTTTTTCGTTGGCTTTTTGCTTGGCGTGATCGGACATGACTGCAATCAACTCCTCGAGCTGACTGACGTCCCCGACCACTTTGAACTGCTTTTCCTTGTTGACGAATACCAGCGACTTCTTTTTTCTCGACAACAGTTCAATAACGTTGCTGAGCGTACCGGTACTCTTGGCATCCCATATCATTAGCCCGTAATCAGCCGCTTCGGCCATGACCAGGTCTTTTTCGGTGAAAAAGGCTCTCGATCCCTTGGAATGTTTTGAGACCACGGTCCTGGCGGGCCACCGCCCAAGATTGTTCCTCGGTACCGAACCGCTGCAAAAGACCGTTGTTCTGGATCCTTCGAGGCTCAGTAGGTACTCCTGAATCGAGGTGTCTGCGCCACCCGCATCACCCACTACCACCTCAAACTCGGACGCCACGATATTACTGATGCGCTCCTTTACCTTGGGATCAAGGTTCTTGATATTGATAGAGCCGGCAATAAATACAGTCGTCATTGAGTTCACTTCCAGGTTAGCGCTGCGACGTAAATTTTCCCCACCTTCGGATATTTACGCAAAACAGCGCAGGCCGCGTCCATCGACGCGCCGCTATCAAACAAATCATCTACAACCAAAACATTCCAGCGCCCATCGGTGGTGATTTCATCATTGACGCTGAAACTGTCTCCAATCGCGGCAACCTTGTCGGCTTTGGAATGCAAATCCTTGAGCGACTTCCCTGTGTTCGCTTTCCGAAGCAAATCCGAGAAAACCGGCCGCCCGATAATTCGTCCTAACGCCAGAGCGACCTCAGTAACAGGTTGTCGCTGACGAATCTTTGAAGCAGGCATAGGCACCACGAAACCTACCTGATCCAGTTTTGGAAAAACATTTGTCGCAACGGCTTGGGCAAGTGGGCTGACCTGCGTCCAATCCTTCTGGTATTTGAGCTGGTAGGTCGCCTCGCCAACTTCAGTGCGCTGATTATCGAAGCATGGATGTCCGCGTTCATCGTTGCCAAGACAGGTACTACTTACCATGTGTTTGTCCAGCACCCAACCCTGATCCCAAGGGCCGTTGATCTGTCTGAGGGAAACCTTCATTGAACTCTCCGTTAGTCATGGAAATCCTCCGAGCCTGAAACGAGGGCCCAGCACCGGCAGCGGTGCGCAAGATTTCCACAAATAACGGAAAAAACACTGCTCAGGGATAGCCTCGCTGGCGAGGGCGTAAAAACAGGCATTTCCTACAGATGCAGCCTTCCTGAAAAAGCTCAATTTCCTACGCTGTGCGGCGAAAGAGTAGACTTGTCGCCGCAAGTGCCTGACCGATAGGCTTTACCCGTCGCTGCAAACTCAGCGACCCGGGGTCGAAGCCGGAAACTGTCAAAACGGTGCTTGCATGCCCTCCATTGAACTGCTGATTGTTCACAACTTCAGTTCTGCTTTATGGCGGGCCGTGTGGCGCGGGCCTTCCGGCTTTACCGTTTCGACAGGAAGTAACCCGACTTCGAACGCCATTCGGCTCGCCACCCAATTTTTCGAAGAATTGGTGGCGGCTTTCCAACTCGAAACGGAAGTCACTACATGTCTACGCAAATCCAGAATGCTCCGTCGACGCACTTCACCCCCACCATCTTCACCCGCCACGACCGCTTCCTTCATGCTTTTATGCAGGAACACGAGATATGGTTCTGTGTTCAGGACCTTGGGCGCCTGATGGGTTACCACCTCAACGAACGTCTCACCCTGAAACTCGATCCCGACCAGCGTCGCAATGTGCTATTGCGAAAGAACGGCGAAATCGTCGATTGCGCGATGGTCAGCGAGTCTGGGCTGTTCGCCCTGCTCATCCATCACTTCGTCCCGGAAAACCGTCACCTGCGCCAATGGTTGAGCCATGAAGTCATTCCGATGCTGCGCGAAGTGCAATCGAATCCTGTGGACAATCAACCGAGCCTCAGTTCGATGCACTGGGCAGGCGTCACCGTGCCATTGCTGCACTGGCAACAGCAGGCGTGGGTCAAATGGCGTGATGTACCGGACTTGATGCACGGCCAGCAACCGTATCCGGTCCGCTAAACCAGAAGGCCTTGTAGCGAGGAAGCTTTCGCCCTCGCTACAAGGCCAGCCTGTAAACCTTCTAGCCAGTTGAATGGCCATCGATATAGGCCTCGCCGATGCCGACGCGAGTGGCTGACTGATCTGGCCGCCGTAAAAGCCAAATGGTTTCACGGCTCCCGCCCCAGCTTTAAAACCGCGAAACACTCCGCATCGCATCCACCAGATACCTCATCGCAATCCGGTCATTCTCGGAAAGCTCTCGATAACGCTCAACCAGCTTCAACTCTTCCGAACTGAGCCGGCGTCTTCTGCGCCCGAGGCCCAAGCATGGAAAGATTCCTAACATTTCGGTGATGCCGTGTATTTTTGCCATGGACGATGTCCTTCTCTATTGAGTCAAGAAACTGCTGAACCTCACATCGCCCTGCCTCTTCGAGCAGCGTCGTGTGCCCCGCCGGCACGAAGGCTTGTATCCGGTCTTGCCCATAGAATAGGAATTAAATCGGCGTTGAAAAGTGGTTTTTAGAGTAATTAATCGAAAAAAGCAGATATGCCCTCTAAATCAGAGAGCCCTGTCAGAAAAATTACAGACATGTCTTGTTTCATTGCCAGATGACGCAACGCAAACAAGCCTTTTTGCCCGACAATCGAACCGATTAAGCTAGCGGGCATCTGTTTATAGTCCGTTGCGTTTGGCCGAAGGCATGACCGAACCGTAATTTCCGATCCGACAGGTGCCAGGAACGGCGCTGGATTGCACACGACAGGTTGTATTTATGCACCGCAGGAATTTGCTCAAAGCGTCCATGGCCATTGCGGCCTATACCGGTCTTTCCGCGTCGGGTCTGTTGGCCGCTCGCGCCTGGGCGGCCAATGGTGGCGCCGCCGATGGCGAGGCCCAGGCCTTCGATTTCGAAGCGTTGAAGCGTCAGGCCAAGCAGCTCGCCGGCAATGCCTATCAGGATACGAAACAGGTGTTGCCGCCAACCCTGGCGACCATGACTCCGCAGAATTTCAACGCGATCCGCTACGACGGCGAGCATTCCCTGTGGAAGGAAAACAAAGGTCAGCTGGACGTGCAGTTTTTCCACGTCGGCATGGGTTTCCGTCAGCCGGTGCGCATGTACAGCGTTGATCCGAAGACGCGCATGGCACGCGAGGTGCATTTCCGCCCGGCGCTGTTCAATTATGAGAACACTTCGGTCGACACCCAGCAGCTCAAGGGCGATCTGGGTTTTGCCGGCTTCAAACTGTTCAAGGCACCGGAGCTGGATCGGCATGACGTGGTGTCGTTTCTCGGCGCCAGCTATTTCCGTGCGGTCGATGCTACTGGCCAATATGGCCTCTCCGCGCGCGGCCTGGCCATTGATACCTACGCGAAGAAGCGCGAAGAGTTTCCCGACTTCACCAAGTTCTGGTTCGAGACGCCGGACAAGAACGCCACACGTTTTGTGGTCTACGCCCTGCTCGACTCGCCGAGCGCGACCGGCGCCTATCGCTTCGACATCGATTGCCAGGCCGAGCGCGTGGTCATGGAAATCGACGCGCACATCAATGCTCGTACCACCATCGAACAACTCGGCGTGGCGCCAATGACCAGCATGTTCAGCTGTGGCACCCACGAACGGCGCATGTGCGACACCATCCACCCGCAGATTCATGACTCGGATCGCCTGGCCATGTGGCGCGGCAACGGCGAGTGGATCTGCCGCCCGCTGAACAACCCGGCCACCCTGCAGTTCAATGCGTTCGCCGATACGGATCCGAAGGGTTTCGGTCTGGTGCAGACCGATCACGAATTTGCCAACTATCAGGACACCGTCGACTGGTACAGCAAGCGTCCGAGCCTGTGGGTAGAGCCGACGACCGCATGGGGCGAAGGCTCTATCGATCTGCTGGAAATTCCTACCACCGGCGAGACGCTGGACAACATCGTCGCGTTCTGGACGCCGAAAAAACCCGTGGCTGCCGGGGACTCGCTCAATTATGGCTACAAGCTCTACTGGAGCGCACTGCCGCCAGTGGGTACGCCTTTGGCGCGGGTGCACGCGACCCGTTCCGGCATGGGCGGTTTCACCGAAGGCTGGGCACCGGGCGAACATTACCCAGAGGTGTGGGCACGCCGCTTTGCCGTGGATTTCACCGGCGGCGGGCTGGAACGTTTGCCGCAGGGCACCGGGATCGAACCGGTGGTGACCTGCTCGAACGGCAAGGTGCAGGATTTCAGCGTGCTGGTGCTGGACGACATCAAGGGTTACCGGATCCTGTTCGACTGGTACCCGACCAATGACAGTGTCGAGCCCGTGGAACTGCGCCTGTTCATTCGTACCAACGACCGCACCTTAAGTGAGACCTGGTTGTACCAGTACTTCCCGCCAGCGCCGGACAAGCGCAAATACCCTTGAAGATTTGAGGCGCCTGCGCGGACCTCATCGCTGGCAAGCCAGCTCCCACAATGAATGGTGTCGAGCATAAATTTCGCGTACGCCACCAAAACTGTGGGAGCTGGCTTGCCAACGATGGCGCCAGCACGGCAACAAAGACAACCAGACGAAAAAAAGCCCCGGCCATCACTGACCGGGGCTTTTTGCTTTATCTCGACTGACTCAATCACGCAAATCCGATTCATGAATCGGCTGATCCCGATGGGTCGCCCGCTGATACTGCGCCGGCCACACCGCTTTGCGTCCACCCAGATCGTCATCGGCATGCAACGGCCAGTACGGGTCACGCAGCAGTTCCCGGGCGAGGAAAATGATATCGGCCTGACAGGTGCGCAGGATGTGCTCGGCCTGCGCCGGCTCGGTAATCATGCCTACCGTGCCAGTGGCGATGCCTGACTCTTTGCGCACCCGTTCGGCGAAGCGCGTTTGATAACCGGGCCCGACCGGAATCTCCGCATTCGCCGCCGTACCACCCGAGGACACATCGATCAGGTCGGCACCCAGGGTGTGCAGGCGACGCGCCAGCTCCACGGTCTCATCCGGATTCCAGCCGTCTTCAACCCAATCGGTTGCCGAGACGCGGACAAACACCGGCAATTCCTCTGGCCACACCGCCCTCACCGCTTCGGTGACTTGCAGCACCAGGCGGATGCGGTTTTCGAACGAACCACCGTATTGATCGCGGCGTTGATTGCTCAGCGGCGAAAGAAACTGATGCAGCAGATAGCCGTGCGCGGCATGCACCTCGACCACGCTGAACCCCGCCGTCAGCGCGCGTTTGGCCGCGTCGACAAAGGCCTGAATCACCTCGGCGATCTGCCCTTCATCGAGCTGTTTCGGCTGGGTGTGTTGCGGATCGAAAGCAATCGGTGATGGCCCGACCGGGGTCCAGCCGCCATCCTCGGGTTTGACGCTGCCATGCTTTCCGATCCACGGCCGGTGGGTGCTGGCCTTGCGCCCGGCGTGGGCCAGTTGAATACCAGCGACCGCACCCTGGGCGGTGATGAAGCGAGTGATGCGTTGCAGCGGTTCGATCTGTTCGTCGTTCCACAGACCGAGGTCTTCGGCGGTGATGCGCCCGTCGGCGGTAACTGCCGTGGCTTCGGTGAAAACCAGACCGGCACCGCCCACCGCGCGGCTGCCCAAGTGCACCAGATGCCAGTCGTTGGCCAGGCCGTCGACGCTGGAGTACTGGCACATCGGCGACACGGCGATGCGGTTGGGCAGGGTCAGTTGGCGAAGAGTAAAGGGTTCAAGCAGCAGACTCATGGGGCACCTCTCGAATCAGTGGGCAGGCTCCAGGGTTCTGTTTGAAAAGTCGACGAGTGACAGAAAAAGGGTGCAGCACCCGCCCCCGCGGGCAAAAATTCGACAAGACGTCACAAGGCCAATCAAGCAGTGCTTAGAGCCTAGTCGACAACCGGGAATGACGGAGGGTTCAGAGTAATTCAGTGTGTGAAAGGACACTTTCGCGAGCAGGCTCGCTCCCACAAGACTGCACCGTATTGTGGGAGCGAGCCTGCTCGCGAATGGCTTAACGCGGTTCGATATGAGCAATCATCAGCTGCACAGTCTCGTTGCCGCGAAACTCGTTAACGTCGAGCTTGTAAGCCAGTTCCACCCATTGAATCGTCGGGTTCGGCCATACATCGCGATCAATGCCAAACGCGATGCCATCGAGCTTCACCGAGCCGCATTCGCTTTTCAGCACCACTTTCAAATGCCGTTCGCCAACCACGCGCTGCTCGACCAACTGGAACACGCCATGAAACAGCGGCTCGGGGAAATGCTGCCCCCATGGCCCGGCGTGACGCAAGGCGCGGGCCAGTTCGAGGTGAAACTCTTCGACGGCCAGCGTGCCGTCCGACAACATGCGCCCGGTGAGGTCTTCTTCGCGAAGTTGCCTACGTACTTCAGCGTCAAATGCCTCGGCGAACAAGGGAAAATTTTCCTGCGCCAAGGTCAGACCAGCGGCCATCGCGTGGCCACCGTACTTGGCGATCAGGTTCGGATGCTGCGCCGCGACCACGCTCAGCGCATCGCGAATATGGAAGCCCTGCACCGAGCGTCCGGAGCCCTTGAGCAAGCCATCGCCGGCATCGGCGAAGGCAATGGTCGGGCGGAAATAGCGCTCTTTCATCCGCGAGGCGAGGATGCCGATCACGCCCTGATGCCACTCCGGATCGAACAGGCACAGACCGAACGGCATCGACTCGACCGGCAGATCCTTGAGCTGCGCCAGCGCTTCACGTTGCATGCCCTGCTCGATGGATTTGCGATCCTGGTTCATGCCGTCCAGTTGCGCAGCCATTTCTCGCGCCAGATTGGCGTCGGCGGTGAGCAGGCACTCGATGCCCAGGCTCATGTCGTCCAGACGTCCGGCGGCGTTCAGGCGAGGGCCGACGATAAAACCCAAGTCGGTGGAAGTGATCCGCGCAGCCTCTCGCTTGGCGACTTCGAGAATCGCCTTGATCCCCGGCCGCGCCCGGCCGGCACGAATCCGCTCCAGCCCTTGATGCACAAGGATGCGGTTGTTGGCATCCAGCGGCACCACGTCGGCGACGCTGCCCAGCGCCACCAGGTCGAGCAGTTCGCCGATGTTCGGTTGTGGCTTGCTCTCGTACCAGCCGAGGCTGCGCAGACGCGCGCGCAACGCCATGAGTACGTAAAAGATCACTCCGACGCCGGCCAGCGCTTTGCTCGGAAACTCGCAGCCCGGCTGGTTCGGATTGACCAGCGCATCGGCCTGCGGCAGTTCATCGCCGGGCAAGTGGTGGTCGGTGATCAACACCTTCAGTCCGGCGCGCTTGGCCGCCGCGACGCCTTCGACGCTGGAGATGCCGTTGTCGACGGTGATCAATAGTTGCGGTTCACGGGTCAGCGCGACTTCGACGATTTCCGGCGTCAGGCCATAGCCGTATTCGAAACGGTTCGGCACCAGGTAATCGACATGCGCCGCGCCCAGCAGGCGCAGACCGAGCACACCGACGGTGCTGGCGGTGGCGCCGTCCGCGTCGAAGTCGCCGACGATCAAAATGCGCTGGCGTTGCTCCAGTGCCGTCACCAGCAGGTCGACTGCCGCATCGATGCCTTTGAGCTGCTGGAACGGGATCAAGCGCGCCAGACTTTTGTCCAACTCCGCTTCCGATTGCACGCCCCGCGCCGCGTACAAGCGGGTCAGCAGTGGCGGCAGATCACCGAGGAAAGGCAGCGTGGCAGGCAGTTGACGAGGTTCGATACGCATGGGGCGAAGGAGGCTTCTCTTTGATTCGTGGGAAAATATCAGCGGTGTCGCGACCTCAGCCGCGCTCACCTTGCAGCCATTGCAACTGGACTTCGTGCTGACCGCGGTCGTCGGTGACGAAGATCGTGCCTTCGCTGATCATCACGTCCCACTTGATGACGCGGGGCATGTCCTTGGCCAAGGTCTCCAGCACTTCCGGCGGAACGGCGGCGATGTTGACGTTTTTCAGGTTCTTGATCGCCGGGATCACCTTGGTTTCCCATACGCGCAGGCTGCCGTAGGCCAGCAGACTGGTGCGTTCGGTGCGGCGCGAGCACCAGGTCAGGCGATCGGCATCCGGCTGGCCGACTTCGATCCAGTGCAGGACACGGTCGTCCAGGCTCTTTTCCCACAAGGCCGGTTCATCCACGTCTGACAGACCACGCCCGAACGACAGCTGCTCGTTGTACCAGAGCGCGTAGGCCAGCAGCCGCACGGTCATGCGTTCTTCGGTCTCCGAAGGATGACGGGCGATGGTCTGCTTGACGCTTTCGTAGACGCTGCGGTCGAGGTCGGTGAGGTTCAGTTCGAATTTGTAGGTAGTGGACGGCTGGGCCATGAACGGGCTTCTTGATACGAGGAAAGTCGGCAAGTCTAACCGATGCCACAGGCAATCATCGAATTGATGGCGATCGAGCTGCGGCGTCTGACAGCCGGCTATGTTAAAACCCTGTATCCGTTCAGCCTTGTCCTACAGGATTTCGCATGCCGCTCACCAGCAAACCGCTCTCGGGTCTGAAAATCATTGAATTGGGCACGCTGATCGCCGGGCCGTTTGCCTCGCGCATTTGCGGCGAATTCGGCGCCGAAGTGATCAAGATCGAATCGCCGGACGGCGGCGATCCCCTGCGCAAGTGGCGCAAGTTGTACGAAGGCACCTCGTTGTGGTGGTTTGTCCAGGCGCGCAACAAGAAGTCGCTGACCCTCAATCTCAAACACCCTGACGGTTTGGCGATCCTGAAAAAGCTGCTCAGTGAAGCCGACATTCTTATCGAAAACTTCCGACCCGGCGTACTGGAAAAACTCGGCCTGAGCTGGGAGACCCTGCACGCACTGAATCCGAAACTGGTGATGGTGCGTCTGTCCGGTTTCGGTCAGACCGGGCCGATGAAAGACCAGCCAGGTTTTGGCGCGGTCGGCGAATCCATGGGCGGTCTGCGTTACATCACCGGCTTCGAAGACCGGCCACCGGTGCGCACCGGGATCTCCATCGGCGATTCGATTGCCGCGCTGTGGGGCGTGATCGGTGCATTGATGGCACTGCGTCATCGCGAGGTCAACGGCGGACTGGGCCAAGTAGTCGACGTTGCGCTCTACGAAGCCATTTTCGCGATGATGGAAAGCATGGTGCCGGAGTTCGACGTCTTCGGTTTCATCCGCGAGCGCAGCGGCAACATCATGCCGGGCATCACGCCCTCTTCGATCCACACCAGCGCCGACGGCAAGCATGTGCAGATCGGTGCCAATGGCGATGCGATCTTCAAACGCTTCATGCTCGTGATTGGCCGTGAAGATCTGGCTAACGACCCGGTGCTGGCCAGTAATGACGGCCGCGACGGTCGTCGCGACGAGTTGTATGGCGTGATCGATCGCTGGGTCAATTCCCTACCGCTGCAGACTGTTCTCGACTTGCTCAACCAGGCTGACGTACCGGTCAGCCGGATCTTTAGCGCCGAGGACATGTTCAACGATCCGCAATACCTGGCGCGGGAAATGTTCCTGCATGCCAAGCTGCCGGACGGCAAGGATTTCAAAATGCCCGGCATCGTGCCGAAGTTGTCGGAAACGCCGGGGTCGTCCGAATGGGTCGGGCCTCAGTTGGGCGAACACAATGCTCAGGTGCTTGGCGATCTGGGCTACGACGCGGCGCAAATCACTCGGCTGCGTGAAGACGGGGCCATCTGAGCACCGCCGGGCGCTTCGGTTTTTCGAGCAACAAGCCGCGCACTGCGCAAACGCCGGGCAAAAGAAACCCCGAGAAGTGGGGAGACGACTCGGGGTTAAACGGGGTCTGCTTCGAGACCCGTAGCAGCAAGCGACAAGCACCGGAGCACAATGCTTGATCCTGCTGTTATGGGGTCTGACTGACAGGGATGCAGGAAGGTTCCCACAAAAAATATTTCATCTTTACAGGGCCGGACGCTTGTCCAGAGCTGCATTGCGCAACGCTGCAATGACGCAGGGTTCCAGCCGCCCTTCGGCGATCATCACGTCGCGGTGCAGGCCGTCCACCACGTCGGTCAGCAAGCGCTTGTCGCTCAACTGGGCCTGATTGAATTCGCGTTCCACCACAATGGCGCCGCTGCTGTTCTTCAGCGTCACCAGACATTCACCATGGCTGCCGCGAGGGGTCAGCGTCACCTGATACGGGCTCAGAGCCTCACCGAGCAATAGACTGATACTTTCCATCTCGATCTCCACTCAATAGTCCGAAAACACAGTGCCTGGGGCGTGTTCACATTAAATGACCACCGGCCCGAGAAGAAAGTTCTGCCTGTCGCCACCCAATCTCATGGGCCTGCGTCTGACAGAGCATGCACGGCGAAGATGACAGAAAAATAACCGCCGGCTTCAGACCTCGACGAGTTCCTGTGGTGTGATCAGATAGCTGTCCAGCAGCCCCCTCATCAACACTGCCGAGACCGGCGTCTGCAGACGCCCCAGCAGACGCAGACGTTGCTGGCGGAGCACCGGTTCCAGATCACTCAACAGGCTCTGCGCGACAGACCCCAGCAGAATCAGCGCGCGCGCCTCATGGTGGGCGGCCAAATGGTGAATCAGAGCCAGGCCATCGCCACCCTTGAGTTGCGGATCGCAAATGGCGATATCTACCGCACCGCGGTGCCCCAGGGAACACAGCGCTGACGCAAGCGAAGGCGCGGTCAAGACGTCGTAGATGCCGATGGCATTGAGCATTTGATGCAATGCCATCAGTTGGAACGGGTTAGGTTCAAGAATCAGGACTTTAAGCGAGCGCATGGGCGACCTCTGGAGCGATCATCGCGGACTCTCACCGCAGTTGTCGTCCACTCTAGGGCAGGCGTCTTAAGCCTCCCATCAGAAAAGTAGTCGCGTCTTGCAGGACATTTCCCTTCTTTATTGCAGACATCGGCAGCCGCTCTCGGTCCGGCGCTGGGTGATGTCGGTCCAGCCGCCCAACAAGCCGCGCAACTTGCCGTCGCCGCTGTAAAAAGGCACGGTCCACTGATAGACCTCTCGAGGCCCGCCATTGAATAGCAACTGGCGCTTGCTGAAGCGCGATTTGCGGGTCTGCAGCTGCGCGATGAATTCGTCGTGCAGCATCCGCGCGGTGGCTTCGGGAAATGCGTCAACCTCGATCAGCAAACGCCCCTGCATCTGATCCAGGCGCACCGACAGCGCTTCTTCGTAACTGCGGTTGCAGATGATCAGACGCCCCTGCAAATCGCGTACGAATACAGGGTCTGGCATGGAATCGATCAGAGCATGCTGAAAGGCCAGTTGATCACCCAGCTCCTTTTCCGCTTCACAGCGCAACTTGATCACCGCCGCCAGGCGTCTGTTCCATACCAACGACAGTATTCCGAACACACCGATCACCCCCATCGCCCAGCATGCCCACTCGACCAGCCGCTCCCAGAGGGACGGCACCGGTGGCGGCGAGATGCCTTCAAGCCATTTGAGACGGATCGCCCGCAACTCGGCAGCCGGGAAAGCTTCCAGCGCCTTGTTGAGAATACTCAGCAGCTGCGGCATGCCTTTTCGCACAGCCAGATGATCGGCTTCCCACTTGCCTTCTACCAGTCCGCCGACCTTGAGCATGCCCAACGGATAAAGCTGCGCGCCGATTTCGTTTTCTATGGTCGCATAGGCTTCACCGCTTTCCACCAACGCTCGCGCTTCGGCGTAGGTCTTCACCGAACGAATTTGAATCGACGGGTAATCGCGCCGAATCACGTCCTCCAGAGCATGGCGGGCGGGTAAAACCACAACGCGCTTGGCCAGCTGTTCGAAGGACTCCACCCTTGGGGTGTTGGCATGTCCGACAAAAACCCAGCCGGCACCTCCGAAAGCATGACTGAAATCCAGAAAGGTCTTGCGATCATCACTCATGGCCAATGTCGTACTGATGTCCGCGACCCCGCTTTGCAGACGTTCAAGCATATGATCGGTAGAGAACGACTCCTGATGCTCGAATTGCAGGCCCGTCATTGCACTGACGCGTTTGAGCACATCGTTGTTCAGGCCGCTCCATTGGCCGTGTTCGTCCTGAAACAGGTACAGCGGATATTGCACCGATGCCACCGTCACTCTGGGGTTGTCGCGGATCCACTGCCGCTCTTGCGCATCCAGCTCGACAGCCGCCACGTTGACCGCGGCATTGGCCTGATCGAGTGCCATCTGCGCCGCCACGCCGCTGTGCATCCATCCCAGCACCGCCAACAAAAACAACCAGCCCAGTGCCGGTTTCAAACCTCTGTAAAACAGCATTGCCATTTCCTTCGTGATCGACTCACCCGTCCTTCGTGGGTGAAAACCCGAGCAGTGTGGCAGCAGAAACAAAAAAGCCCGTCAGGAGACGGGCTTCAAAATGTGACAGCTTTTACTGGCTTAGAGTGGCTTGCCTCGGTTGCCGTGCTGACTGACAAAGGCTTGCACGGCTTTCAGGTCGTTTGGCAGCACGGTGCAGCGCTCGTTTCGCTCAAACAAATCAGAAAGATGTGCAGGTAGTTCGAGCGCTTTTCCTACACCCGCTTTCTCCACTGCCTCGGGAAACTTCACCGGATGGGCAGTGCCCAGAATCACCATCGGAATGTCCAGACTGCGACGGCACTCGCGCGCAGCCTTCACGCCGATGGCAGTGTGCGGATCAAGGACTTCACCGCTCTGCTCGTAGACGTCGGCGATGGTTTCGCAGGTCTGCGCATCGTCCACCGCCAGCGAGTCGAACAGCTTGCGCGCTTCGGTCCAGCGCTCTTGTTCCACGCTGAAGCTGCCATCCTTTTTGAACGAGTCCATCAAACCGGCAATCGCCGCACCGTTGCGACCGTGCAGGTCGAACAGCAGACGCTCGAAGTTCGACGAGACCATGATGTCCATCGACGGCGACAGCGTGGCGTGCAGGGTTTCCTTGACGTACTGGTTGCCGCTCATGAAGCGGTGCAGGATGTCGTTGCGGTTGGTGGCGACGATCAACTGGTTGATCGGCAGGCCCATGTTGCGTGCCAGGTAACCGGCGAAGATGTCGCCGAAGTTGCCGGTCGGCACCGAGAACGACACCGAGCGCGCCGGACCGCCCAACTGCAGCGCGGCATGGAAGTAGTAAACGATCTGGGCCATGATCCGCGCCCAGTTGATCGAGTTCACCGCCACCAGACGCGTGCCTTTGAGGAAGCTCTGGTCGGCAAAGCTGTTCTTGACCATTTCCTGGCAGTCGTCGAAGTTGCCTTCGATGGCGATGTTGTGGATGTTCTCGCCGAAGATCGTCGTCATTTGCCGACGCTGTACTTCCGACACACGCTGGTGCGGGTGAAGGATGAAGATGTCGACGTTTTCGCAATGCTTGCAGCCTTCGATGGCCGCCGAACCGGTATCACCGGAGGTGGCACCGACAATCACCACGCGCTCGCCGCGCTTTTCCAGCACGTAGTCGAGCAGACGGCCGAGCAGTTGCAGGGCGAAGTCCTTGAACGCCAGGGTCGGTCCGTGGAACAGCTCAAGCACCCATTCATTACCGTTCAACTGACGTAGTGGCGCAACGGCGCTGTGGGCGAACACGCCGTAGGTTTCTTCGAGGATCTTCTTGAAATCGGCATCCGGTATGCTGCCGGTAACGAACGGGCGCATCACCCGGAACGCCAGTTCGTGATACGGCAGGCCGGCCCAGGAAGCGATCTCTTCCTGAGTGAAACGTGGCAGATTTTCCGGGACGTACAGACCGCCGTCGGTCGCCAGACCAGCCAGCAGGACCTCTTCGAAATTAAGGGCCGGGGCCTGGCCGCGAGTACTGATATAACGCATAGGGGCAAACCTTTGGTTTGAGCTGCAAGCTACGAGCTACAAGCTTCAAGTAAAAGCCGGACTGCTTTTTCTTGCCGCTTGCAGCTCGAAGCTCGCAGCTGCTTTTTTAGTTCAAATGTTCGACACGGATCCGTACAACCGGGCCATCGACGCCAGCCAGTGCTTCCAGCGCGGTGATCGCATCGTTGATACGCTGCTCGACCACGCGGTGGGTCAGCAGGATCATCGGCACGAGGCCGTCATGCTCTTCGACTTCCTTCTGCATGATCGATTCGATATTGATGCCGCGCTCCGACAGGATGCTCGCCACCTGAGCCAGTACGCCCGGATGATCCTTGGCGTGAATGCGCAGGTAGTAAGCGCTTTCGCAGGCTTCGATCGGCAGGATCGGATGCGCCGACAGCGAGTCCGGCTGGAAGGCCAGGTGCGGCACACGGTTTTCCGGGTCGGAAGTCATCGCGCGGACGACGTCGACCAGGTCGGCGATCACCGACGAAGCGGTCGGCTCCATGCCAGCGCCGGCACCGTAGAACAGCGTCGAACCGGCGGCGTCACCGTTGACCATCACTGCGTTCATCACGCCGTTGACGTTGGCGATCAGGCGATCGGCCGGAATCAGCGTCGGGTGCACGCGCAACTCGATGCCGGCGTCAGTGCTGCGCGCCACACCGAGGTGCTTGATGCGATAGCCCAGCGCTTCGGCGTAGTTGACGTCGGCAGTGGTCAGCTTGGTGATGCCTTCGGTGTATGCCTTGTCGAATTGCAGCGGAATGCCGAAGGCAATCGACGCCAGAATGGTCAGCTTGTGCGCGGCATCGATGCCTTCGACGTCGAAGGTCGGGTCGGCTTCGGCATAACCCAGTGCCTGCGCTTCGGCCAGCACGTCTTCGAACGTACGGCCCTTCTCGCGCATTTCGGTGAGGATGAAGTTGCCGGTGCCGTTGATGATCCCGGCAACCCAGTTGATGCGGTTGGCGGACAGGCCTTCGCGGATCGCCTTGATCACCGGAATGCCACCGGCCACCGCTGCTTCGAACGCCACGATCACGCCTTTCTCGCGTGCCCTGGCGAAAATCTCATTACCGTGAACGGCTATCAGCGCCTTGTTCGCGGTGACCACATGCTTGCCATTCTCGATGGCCTTGAGTACCAGCTCGCGGGCAACGGTGTAGCCGCCCATCAGCTCTATGACGATGTCGATCTCAGGGTTCGTGGCCACTTCGAAGACATCGTTGGTAATCGCAATACCGGTCGTCTGGAACTGAGGCTTTGGCGTGCGCGTGGCAATTTGTGCCACTTCGATTCCACGCCCGGCACGACGAGCAATTTCCTCGGCGTTGCGCTGAAGTACGTTGAAGGTACCGCCACCGACGGTCCCTAACCCACAGATGCCTACTTTGACCGGATTCACTGTGAACTCCCCATGAAACGGCCGACACAGGGTCGGCCGGAAAACAACCGCGTGCTCGCGGCTCTCTGTTGATGGCCCGGCGCTGTTACTGCCGGACCACGATCGTCAACGGTTGCCCGTGACGATGCGAATTACTTCGCGCCAAGCGCCAGTTTGGCGACTTGTGGCGCCGGCTGGTAGCCCGGAATGACCTGGCCGTCAGCCAAAACGATGGCCGGTGTACCGTTCACGCCGATCGACTGACCGAGGGCGAATTGCCTGGAAACCGGGTTATCGCACTTGGCGGCCTTGATTTCCTTGCCATCGACCATTTTGTCCATGGCGGCTTTCTTGTCCTTGGAGCACCACACAGCTTGCAGCTGCTCGTCACCCGGCGAATTCAGGCCCTGGCGCGGGAACGCCACGTAGCGCACTTCGATGCCGCGCTTGTTCAGCTCGGGCACTTCGGCATGCAGTTTGTGGCAGTACGGGCAGGTGGTGTCGGTGAACACGGTGATATGCGATTTGGTCTCGCCCACGGCCGGGTAGACCACGGTTTCGGCCACCGGGATGGCATTGATCAGTTTGGAAATGCCCAGGCGTTCGGTCTTTTCGGTCAGGTTGACCGGTTTGCCATTCGCGAGCTGATACAGGTTGCCCTGCACGATGTACTGGCCATCGGCGCTGGCGTACAGCACGCGGCTGCCTTTGAGTTTGACTTCGTACATGCCAGGCAACGGGCTGGCACTGATACTTTCGACCGGAACCTCGAGTTCGAGTTTTTCCAGGCTTTGACGAATGGCTTTGTCGGCCGCGTCATCGGCGACGGCAAAGGTGCTTACCAACGCAATGGCGGCGGCAGCGAAAATCTGGGTCAGACGCATGAGTACTCCTGAGGGCGGGCGTATGGAACGATCAGAACGCCCGTGCGAAACACCGGGTCATAACCGTCCATCGTGCAAACCGGCAAAGCCTAACACATAAGGTCACGGTGGCCGAATGCGCCTGTCGCCACACACTCATGTGCAACTGACACATCTTCATGCTTGTACAACTGACCCACAACCACATGTAGCTGCCACACATTATTGTGGCGAGGGGATTTATCCCCGCTGGGTTGCGAAGCAGCCCTAAACCATCCACCGCGATCTTCCAGTCAAAATCGAGCCAGCCGGGTTTGCGACTGCTGCGCAGCCTAACGGGGATAAATCCCCTCGGCACAGGTCAGTGTTTCAACATTATGGGATGTGTCAGCCGCGTGGGTGGTGTTTGGCGTGCAGGTCCTGCAATCGGGCGCGGGCGACGTGGGTATAGATCTGCGTCGTAGACAGGTCGCTGTGGCCGAGCAGCATCTGCACCACGCGCAAGTCCGCGCCATGGTTGAGCAGGTGTGTGGCGAACGCGTGGCGCAAGGTGTGCGGCGACAGCGACTTGCTGATCCCGGCGACCCTGGCCTGGTGCTTGATGCGGTGCCAGAACGTTTGGCGGGTCATTTGTTCGCCGCGCTGGCTGGGGAACAGCACATCGCTGGGACGGCCACCGAGCAACTCATTGCGACCATCACGCATATAACGCTCAACCCAGACAATCGCCTCCTCGCCCATCGGCACCAGGCGCTCCTTGCTGCCCTTGCCCATCACCCGCAATACACCCTGGCGCAAGTTGACCTGCTCCAGCGTCAGGCTGATCAGTTCGGTCACGCGCAGACCGCAGGCATACAGCACTTCCAGCATCGCCCGGTCGCGCTGGCCGATGGCCTCGCTCAGGTCCGGCGCCTTGAGCAGCGCTTCGACATCGGCTTCCGACAGCGATTTGGGCAATGGCCGGCCGAGTTGCGGCATGTCGACGCGCAACGTCGGGTCGACGCTGATCAGTTTTTCTCGCAACAGATAGCGATAAAAACCACGTACCCCGGAGAGAAATCTCGCGGTGGAGCGCGGCTTGTAGTTTTGCTCCAGGCGCCACGCCAGGTGATCAAGGATCAACTCGCGGCCGGCATTGATCAGTTCGAGATTTTTCTCCTGCAACCAGCCGTTGAACAGCGCGAGGTCGCTGCGATAGGCGTCGCGAGTATTATCGGAGAGACCTTTTTCCAGCCATAAAGCGTCGAGAAATTGATCAATCAGCGGATGGTCGATGGCAGACATGGATGCTCAGGGCAGGGCTTTTTCGCGCTGCGTGCAATTGGACAGTAAAGGGGCGTCAGTCTTTCATAGCCGGCCAGATCAAGAAACAGGCAGCTCCAATGAGCGAGGCATTTAAGATGGATCCGGTAAATCGCAGGCAACAAAAAAGCAGCCCGTAGGCTGCTTTTTTCTGCATCGGAAGCTGGGCTTAAGCCAGTTTTTCCTTGATGCGTGCTGCTTTACCCGACAGGTCGCGCAGGTAGTACAGCTTGGCTTTACGTACGTCACCGCGACGTTTGACAGCCATGCTGTCGATCTGCGGGGAGTAGGTCTGGAAAGTACGTTCTACGCCAACACCGTTGGAGATTTTACGAACGGTGAACGCACTGTTCACGCCGCGGTTACGCTTGGCGATTACAACGCCTTCGAACGCTTGCAGACGGGAACGATCGCCTTCCTTCACTTTCACCTGAACGACAATAGTGTCGCCTGGGGCGAAGGTAGGGATTTCTTTGGTCATCTGCTCTGCTTCGAGTGCAAGGATGATTTTGTTGGTCATGCTGTGCTCCTAAGGTAAATCGTTCGATCTACCATCGATACGTTGTTAACTATCGTCCCGCTCGCGGATGTATTCCTCGAGCAGCTTCTTCTCTTCTCCAGAAAGCGAGCGGCTTTCCAGAAGATCGGCGCGTCGTTCATAGGTCCGACCAAGGGACTGCTGTAAACGCCAACGCCGGATATGCGCGTGATTGCCACTCAGCAACACGTCGGGAACACGCTGATCCGCATACACCTCCGGTCGGGTGTAGTGCGGGCAATCCAGCAGACCATCCGTAAAGGAATCTTCCTCAGCGGAATCCGCATGCCCTAAAGCTCCAGGCAGCAGTCGTGTAACCGCATCGATCAGGACCATGGCCGGCAGCTCGCCGCCAGACAGTACATAGTCGCCAATCGACCACTCTTCATCGACATGAGCCTCAATAAAGCGCTCGTCAATGCCTTCGTAGCGGCCGGCAATCAGGATCAATGCATCCGATTGTGCCAGCTCGCGTACCGCCGACTGAGTCAGTTGACGGCCTTGGGGGGACAGGTAAATCACCTTCGCCGCCTCCCCGGCTGCTGCCTTGGCCTGAGCCAGCGCATCTTCCAGGGGCTTGATCTTCATCACCATGCCCGGACCACCGCCAAACGGGCGATCGTCCACAGTGTGATGCCGATCCGTCGTGTAATCTCGCGGATTCCAACAGGTCAGCTGCAAGAGCCCCTGTTTGACCGCACGACTGGTGATGCCGTAATCGCCAATGGCGGAAAACATCTCGGGAAACAAACTGATCACTTCTACGCGCAAATTAGCCACGTCTAGAAGTCCGCGTCCCAATCCACCTTCATCTCGCCCGCTTCCAGGTCGACGGCCAACACGCATTGCTCCGTATAGGGCAACAGGCGTTCGCGATCATCCAGGCTGCCAGCGCAAGGCTTGACGACCATTACATCATTGGCGCCGGTTTCCAGAAGATGATCGATTTTCCCGAGCAGTTGCCCAAGGGTGTCGATGACCTTCAGACCTTCCAGCTGGTACCAGTAGTACTCGCCTTCGGTCAATTCAGCGAACAGGTTGCGCGGCACGCAGATCTCATAACCGGCCAGAAGACGAGCTTCTTCACGATCATCGAGACCCTTGAGCTTGGCGACCAGGAACTTGTCGCTCCCGCGTCCACTGACCAGCTCGACCTGTTTGACGTTGCCTTCGCGCTTGAGCGTCCAGGTTTTGTACTGCAACAGGTTTTCAGTCGGATCAGTAAAGGAATAAACCTTCACTTCGCCGCGAACGCCATGAACAGAATAGATTTTGCCAATAACGATCAAATCATCGGCAGGGGCTGGCGTCGCGTTCATATTGCTCAGGCCGCAGCCTTGGCAGATTCCTTCAACAACTGAGCAACACGCTCAGAAGGTTGTGCACCAACGCTCAGCCAGTAGGCAACGCGCTCTTGGTTCACGGACAGACGAATTTCCTGACCACGGGCAACAGGGTTGAAGAAACCAACCTGTTCTTTGTGGGAGCCGTCACGCGGGTTACGCGAGTCGGTTACGGTCAGGTGGTAAAACGGGCGCTTTTTGGAGCCGCCAAGGGCAAGACGGATTGTTAGCATGTGAACATCGTTCCTGTAGTCGGTGCTGCAAATCTAAATGCACAGCGGGCATGGGTGCCCGAAAGGCCGCATATTCTAAGGAATATCCGGACTTTTGCAAATGACTTTTTCCGGCGCCCATGGCATGCCGTGCAGATTTGCATAGAGAGCCGTCGATAAAAACGGCCAGTCAGCTCCCGCCGAGTGCGGGTTTGCTGTTGATCCTGCGGCCTTGCAGGGTCTGCGCCGGTGCGACGACCGGCGAAGTCTTGGTGTCCTGTCTCACATTTTCGGCATGCCGCCGCCGGGCAACATACCGCCCATGCCGCGCATCATTTTTGCCATACCGCCCTTAGCGGTGAATTTCTTCATCATCTTCTGCATCTGCTTGTGCTGCTTGATCAAGCGGCCGATGTCCTGCACCTGCGTGCCGGAACCCATGGCGATCCGGCGCTTGCGCGAACCGCTGATCAGCTCAGGGTCGCGGCGCTCGGCCGGGGTCATGGAATTGATGATGGCTTCCATCTGCTTGAACTGCTTCTCTGCGGCGTTCTGGGCATTGCCCATCTGCGACAGATTGACGCCGCCGATGCTCGGCAGTTTGTCCATGAGCCCGCCGAGGCCGCCCATGTTCTTCATTTGTTGCAACTGATCGCGGAAGTCTTCGAGATCGAAGCCCTTGCCCTTTTTCAGCTTCTTGGCAAGTTTGTCGGCCTTGTCCTTGTCCAGCGTCGCTTCGGCCTGTTCGATCAGGCTGAGCACGTCGCCCATGCCGAGGATCCGCGAGGCGATACGCTCAGGGTGGAACGGATCGAGCGCTTCGCTCTTCTCGCCCATACCAATGAACTTGATCGGCTTGCCGGTGATGGCGCGCACCGACAGTGCGGCACCGCCACGGGCGTCGCCGTCGACCTTGGTCAGGATCACACCGGTCAGCGGCAGCGCGTCGCCGAAGGCCTTGGCCGTGTTGGCGGCGTCCTGACCGGTCATGGCGTCGACCACGAACAGGGTTTCGACCGGGTTGATCGCGGCGTGCAGCGCCTTGATCTCGCCCATCATCTCTTCGTCGATGTGCAGACGACCGGCGGTGTCGACGATGACCACGTCGATGAATTTCAGTTTGGCTTCTTTAATAGCCGCATTGGCGATGTCGACCGGCTTCTGGCTCAGGTCGGACGGGAAGAACGTCACGCCGATGTCGTTGGCCAGGGTTTCCAGTTGCTTGATCGCCGCCGGACGATAGATGTCCGCCGAAACAACCATGACCGACTTCTTCTTGCGCTCTTTAAGGAAGCGCGCCAGTTTGCCGGCAGTGGTGGTTTTACCCGCGCCCTGCAGACCGGCCATCAGGATCACGGCTGGCGGAACGGCACTCAGGTTGAGGTCTTCGTTGGCCGCGCCCATCAGGCTTTCGAGTTCGGCCTGGACGATCTTCACGAACGCCTGGCCCGGCGTCAGGCTGCGCGACACCTCGGTGCCGACAGCGCGCTCCTTGACCGAATTGACGAAGTCCTTGACCACCGGCAGTGCGACGTCAGCTTCGAGCAACGCCATGCGCACTTCACGCAGGGTGTCTTTGATATTGTCCTCGGTCAGCTTCGCCTTGCCGGTGACATGGCGCAGCGTCTGCGAGAGACGGTCGGTTAAGTTTTCAAACATTGCGCGATCCTTTCAGGCCCTGTACGAACCGGGATAATGGCGGCCCAGACCGGAATCAACATGTGCTCGGCGAGCCTGCGGCGTGGGCAGGTCGCGGATTATAGCGAAGACTGCGGCCGGCGGACACCTCGCCGTCAGCTTGCGGAGTCTTTCGTGCCGTGGCGGTTCTATGCCAAACTCAGCGCCTTTCGGGCTCGCCTAACAGGATTTATGCTCCCCTTGTCACCCAGTTTGCTGACCACCCTCGCCGCCGCCCTGCTCTATGCCGCTGCGACCGTCTATCAAAGCACCCGCCTGGCCACCGGCGCCAAGGCGAACAAGCGCCTGCTGGTCAGCCTCGGCGTGTTCGCCGTGCTCGCCCACGGCGCCAGCCTGCTCACGCATCTGTTGACCCCGATCGGCCTCGGCCTGGACTTCTTCAGCGCCTCGAGCCTGATCGCCGCCGCAGTAATCGCTCTGACCCTGCTCGCCTGTTCACGGATCCCCGTGGAAAACCTGCTGGTGCTGCTGTTCCCGCTGGGCGCGATCACGGTATTGCTGGCGCAGTTCGCGCCGACCGGCACGGTGCAGATCATCGACGAAGAGCCGGGCATCCTTGCCCACATTCTATTGTCGATCCTCGCCTACGGCATGTTCACCATCGCCGTGTTTCAGGCATTGCTGCTGCTGGTTCAGGACCATCAGCTCAAGCACAAGCACCCGTCCGGGCTGATCAAGAACTTCCCGCCCCTGCAAACCATGGAAAGCCTGCTGTTCGGCTTTCTCTGGGCCGGCTGGACGCTGCTGTCGCTGTCGCTGATTTCCGGCTGGCTGTTCGTCGAGAACCTGTTTGCTCAGCATCTGGTGCACAAGACCTTGCTGGCCTGTCTGGCATGGATCGTCTTCAGCGTGCTGTTGTGGGGTCGCAATCGTCTGGGCTGGCGTGGCCACAAGGCGATTCGCTGGACCCTCGCCGGTTTCTGCCTGCTGATGCTGGCGTACTTCGGCAGCAAACTGGTTCGTGAATACATTCTGCACATCTGACGGGCGGCATAAATGGACGGTTTGCCCATAGGGCCGATGCTCGCGGTATTTGTCCTGCTGATTTTATGGTCAGGGCTGTTTACCGCCGTCGAAATCGCGCAGCAACACCTGCTCGCGCAACGTATCGCCTCGCGCGCCAGCGATAAACCGCTGGCGAAGCTGAGCTTCCCGCTCGACAGCCTGATCCTCTGCAACACCCTGTGCCGCGCCCTCGCAGTGATCATCGCGACGCTGCTGGCGATTTTCCTCTGCGAAGAAAACGGCCCGTGGGCGGCCTGCCTGGGCGCCGGTGGCATCCTGTTGGTGTTCGCCGATTATTTCCCGCGCACCGTGGCCCGGCGCTATCCCGACGCCGTGCTGGCGTTGGGCAATGCCCTGCTGGCCGTGCCGATGAAAATCGTCTATCCGTTCGCATGGCTGTTCAGCCGGGTCAGCGCTCTGTTGATGACCCCGTTTACGCGCAAGGCGCAGGTGGTGCAACAGAGCGAGGACGAGTTGCCGGCCGATCACGATGATGATCACGAACATCCGGTGCGCAGCCACCCGGTATCGGGCATTCATGCGCTGGACAACATCACGGTCAACGACATTCTGGTGCCGCGCAGTGACGTCGATGGCATCAACCTCGACGATTCGATCGAAGAGATCATCGAGCAACTGCGCGAGAACAAGCGCACGCGTCTGCCGGTGTTTCACAGCGACATCAATCAGGTCGAAGCGGTGCTCAACACCCGTCAGATCGGTCATTTGCTCAGCAACGGTGGATTAACCCGCGAGGCACTGCTGGCCGCCAGCTACGAGCCCTACTTCGTCCCGGAAAGCACGCCGCTGCAACTGCAGCTGCTGAACTTCCACAAGCAGCAACGCCGCCTCGGCATGGTAGTGGACGAGTACGGTGAAGTGCTGGGCATCGTCACCCTTGAAGACATTCTCGAAGAGATCGTCGGCGAATTCGAAAGCGAGCACAGCCTCGACAACCCGCACATCCATCCCCAGGCCGACGGGCGTATGGTCATTGATGGCGCCGCGTCGATCCGCGACCTGAACAAGTGCCTGGGCTGGCATCTGCCGAGCGATGGGCCGAAGACCCTCAATGGCCTGGTCACCGAGGCGCTGGAAACCATTCCGGAAAGCGCGGTGTGCCTGAAGATCGGGCGTTATCGACTGGAAATTCTCGAAACCGAGGAAAACCGGGTGAGCAAGGTGTTGATCTGGCTGACCTCATCGGTGCCTGCTCTGGTGCCTGCTCGATAAAGCTGCATTGTTTGCGCTTGTTTGATCGTTAGCCCCCTTCCTATAATCGAGGCGCTTACCCAAGCGCCGTCGCTCCCCGTGCTTACCCGGCACTACCTGGATCCCGACCGTTTCCGCCAAAAACCGACGACTGTTCCTACTCGAAACAGCGCTCGCGCCCTACCCCACATCCCTGGGTGTTCGACCATAATAATTCGCTCCACTGGAGCTCATGACTGTCAGGGATCACCGCATGACGACCCATACCGCTTACAGCGAAACCGCGCCTGCTCCGCCGACCAATTCCGCCACGCGCGTGGCCACGGCCAGCTTCATCGGGACCGCGATCGAGTTCTACGACTTCTACGTTTACGCCACTGCTGCGGCGCTGGTGATCGGGCCGGTGTTCTTTCCGCAGACCTCCGGCACGGCGCAGATGCTTTCGGCGTTTCTCACTTTCGGCATTGCCTTCCTCGCCCGACCACTGGGCTCGGCGCTGTTTGGCCACTTCGGCGACCGCATCGGTCGAAAGTCGACGCTGGTCGCCTCGCTGCTGTTGATGGGCGTGTGCACCACCTTGATTGGCGTATTACCTGGCTACGACAGCATTGGTGCCTGGGCGCCGATTCTGCTGTGTGTACTGCGTTTCGGTCAGGGCCTGGGCCTCGGCGGCGAATGGGGCGGCGCCGCGCTGCTGGCCACGGAAAACGCGCCGAAGGGCAAACGCGCGTGGTTCGGCATGTTCCCGCAGCTCGGGCCATCGATTGGTTTTCTTGCCGCCAACGGGCTGTTCCTGACCCTCGCCATGACCCTGGATGACGAACAGTTCCGCAGCTGGGGCTGGCGCATTCCGTTTCTGCTCAGCGCGGCGCTGGTGATGGTCGGCCTGTATGTGCGCCTCAAATTGCATGAAACGCCAGTGTTCGCCAATGCGATCGCCCGTCAGGAGCGGGTCAAAGTGCCGCTGGTCGAGTTGTTCAGCCAATACTGGGCGCCGACCCTGCTCGGTGCGGCGGCGATGGTGGTCTGCTATGCGCTGTTCTATATCTCGACGGTGTTTTCCCTGAGCTATGGCGTATCCACGCTGGGTTACAGCCGCGAAACGTTCCTCGGCCTGCTTTGCTTTGCCGTGTTGTTCATGGCCGCAGCGACGCCATTATCCGCTTGGGCCAGCGACCGTTACGGGCGCAAACCGGTGCTGATCATCGGTGGCGTGCTGGCAATTCTGTCCGGATTTCTCATGGAACCATTGCTGACGCAGGGTTCGACCTGGGGCGTGGCGCTGTTTCTGTGCATCGAGCTGTTTTTGATGGGCGTGACATTCGCACCGATGGGCGCGCTGTTGCCTGAGCTGTTTCCGACGCATGTGCGTTACACCGGCGCTTCGGCGGCGTACAACCTCGGCGGGATCGTCGGAGCCTCGGCGGCGCCGTTCTTTGCGCAGAAACTGGTGGCGATGGGTGGGTTGAGCTATGTCGGCGGGTATGTGTCGGCGGCGGCGGTGTTGAGTCTGATTGCGGTGCTCTGTTTGAAGGAGACGCGCAACAACGATCTGAATCAGGTTGCCTGACCGATCGCTATCGCGGGCAAGCCCGCTCCCACAGGTCTTTTGTCGTACACAAAATTTGTGATCAACAGAGATCTCTGTGGGAGTGAGCTTGCTCGCGAATGCCGCGACGCGGTTAGAGCTCGACTACGACAGCCTGAGACGCACGGGTCGCCTTGGCACGCGCGGCCTCGATCGATTCATCCCGCGCCAGCGCCACGCCCATGCGGCGCTGGCCATTCACTTCTGGCTTGCCGAACAAGCGCAGCGCCGTGTCCGGCTCGCTCAACGCAGCGCCCAGATTGGCGAATGCAGTCTGGGTCGACTGCCCTTCCACCAGAATCACCGCCGACGCCGATGGGCCGAACTGACGGATCAGCGGCACCGGCAGGCCGAGAATGGCGCGGGCATGCAGGGCAAACTGCGACAGGTCCTGGGAAATCAGCGTCACCAGGCCGGTGTCATGCGGCCGTGGCGAGACTTCGCTGAACCACACCTGATCGCCCTTGATGAACAGCTCGACGCCGAACAGACCACGGCCACCCAGCGCTTCAGTGACTGCTTTGGCAACGCGCTCGGATTCAGCCAGGGCAATCGGGCTCATGGCCTGCGGCTGCCAGGATTCCTGATAGTCGCCTTTCTCCTGACGGTGGCCGACCGGTGCGCAGAACGTGGTGCCGCCAATGTGGCGCACGGTCAGCAGGGTGATTTCGTAGTCAAAGTCGATGAAGCCTTCGATGATCACCCGACCTTTACCGGCGCGACCGCCCTCTTGCGCGTAATCCCAGGCTTTCTGCACGTCGTCGGCGCTGCGCAGCAGGCTCTGGCCCTTGCCCGACGAACTCATCACCGGCTTGACCACGCAAGGGAAACCCAGGTCCTGAACGGCTTTGCTGTAGTCCTCGAAGGTGTCGGCGAAGTGGTACGGCGAGGTCGGCAAGTCCAGCTCTTCGGCAGCCAGACGACGGATGCCTTCGCGGTTCATGGTCAGCTGCGCCGCACGCGCGGTAGGGATCACGGTGAAGCCTTCGGCTTCCAGCTCGACCAGCGTGGCGGTAGCGATGGCTTCGATTTCCGGCACGATGAAGTGCGGCTTCTCGGCTTCGATCACTGCACGCAGAGCAGCGCCGTCGAGCATGTTGATCACGTGGCTGCGATGGGCGACTTGCATGGCCGGCGCGTTGGCGTAGCGGTCGACGGCAATCACTTCAACGCCCAGGCGCTGCAGTTCGATTACCACTTCCTTGCCCAACTCACCACAGCCACACAGCAATACGCGGGTCGCGGTTGGCGACAATGGAGTTCCGATACGGGTCATCTCAGGTCCTCAAAGGAAGCGGATCATCGAGGAAAGCCACGCAAGTGCGCTTTCCATGGGGAGAAAGCGCGGCATTTTACATGAACCCGAGGGTTTGGCTTCAGCTGGCGACAGCCTGTTTGCGATCACGCCAGGCCATGATCAGCCAGACGGCGGTGACACCAGCGAACTTGGAGGCCAGCGCGGTGATAATCACCGGCGGCGTCAAGGCGTCAATCATGCCGAAAAAAATGAAGGTATCCAGCGGAATGCTCAGCGCCGAACTGATCCACAGACGGTCGCGCAACGGCCGCTTGGTGATGCTGAATACCAGCCAGTCGATACATTCGGAGACTGCGAACGCCGTGGCACTGGCCAGTGCGATGGAAGGGTCAGAGGTGATGTAGGAAAGCACCAGTGCCGCCAGCATCGCCACGATCGCGCCATGACCGAAGCGCGTTTGCACCATGTCGCGCAGCACGAACACCAGGCCGCCCCATGCGGACCAGATGATGTCCAGGTGCGGTGCGGTGGAAAAGGCGAAGTTGATCAGCACGACGCTGCTGATGTAGGCGATGAGGAAGATCATGGGGGCGGCCTGTAAATGTGGCGCACAGGTTACTTGAGCGCTGGTATTGCGCCAATAGGTGCGGTGACAGGACCGACGTCTTCGCGAGCAGGCTCGCTCCAACAGTGGAACGCATTTTCAAGGTGGGAGCGAGCCTGCTCGCGAAAGCGGTGGTTCAGACGCCTGACTTCGCGGGAATCATCCAGACCAATCCACTCGCCTTCGCCCGTTCATGACACAACCCCAGCACCACCCGGCGCTCGTCATTGTTCATGCGGCCCCAGCGGGTGATCTCGGCGACTGTGCGCTGGCACCCGGTGCAGACATCATCCTCATCCAGCGCGCAAATATTCACGCACGGCGAGGCGACGGGTCGTTCAACAGTCGTCATTCTTCCTGCTCGACCAGATCGCGGGCGTAACGCTGCGAGTTATGCACATAGTGCGCGGCGCTGGCTTCGAGCATCTTTTTCTGCGCCTCGGTCAGTTCACGCACGACTTTGCCCGGCGAGCCCATCACCAGCGAACCGTCGGGAATTTCCTTGCCTTCGCCGATCAGCGAATTGGCGCCGATGATGCAGTTCTTGCCGATCTTCGCGCCGTTGAGAATCACCGCGTTGATGCCGATCAGGCTGTAATCGCCGACCGTGCAGCCGTGGAGCATCGCGTTGTGGCCGATGGTCACGCCGGTACCGATGGTCAGTGGATAGCCCATGTCGGTGTGCATTACCGTGCCGTCCTGCACATTGCTGTTCTTACCGATGAGGATCAGTTCGTTGTCGCCGCGCAATACGGCGTTGAACCAGACATTGGCGCCCTCTTCCAGGCGAACCTTGCCCACCAGCACGGCATTGGGCGCGACCCAACTCTGTGGATGGGTTTCGACACGGGCGTCGCCCAGGCGGTATTTCATCTTGTTTTCCTCGGGGCTCACGGCCGTTCGAACGACGGCTCAGGTATCGATAAAGCTTTTCGGCGGTCGGTGCAGGCTGATTTTGGCGTCATAGAGCAGGTTGATCAACTCGACGATCATGATCGCCGTCAGGCCCCAGATCTTGTACTCGCCGAAGCGATAGCTCGGCACGTACCAACTGCGGCCCTGATAGTCAATGCGGTGGGTATGCTCGCGCGGGTCCTTGCGGAAGAATTCCAGCGGCACGCTGAAGACGGCGGCGATTTCGGCATCATTGGGCTGGTATTCGACAAAATCGGGAATCACTCCGACATACGGCGTTACCTTGATGCCGTGCAGGGAGATCAGCGGACTCAGCGGGCCGATGACTTCGACCAGGCCCGGTGGCAGGCCGATCTCTTCCTCGGCTTCGCGCAGCGCGGTGAATATGAGGTCCGGATCTTCCGGGTCGCGGCGCCCTCCGGGGAAGGCAACTTCGCCGCCATGGGTCGAAAGCCCGCTGGCGCGCAGGGTCAGGACCAGTTCCGGTTCGTCACTGCGGGTGATCGGCACCAGCACGGCGGCTTCGGGGAAACGTGCGTCGGTCTCCAGCGTGCGCGGTGTGTGGTTGCTTACCCTATGCAGTAGCTCGTCCAGCATGAGTGTTCTCGATCGGTGCCTTGCTCCGCATCATGCACCAATCAAAGCGAGCGCCCAAGCCCCCGAAACCCGTCGTGTCGCGAAACGACAACTTGCCGACCGGCCCCGCTGCACGCCAAGATAGGCGCAGCATTCAGGAACCCGAGCATGAATTTTTGCAGCCACTGCGGTAACCCGGTCACCCAGCGCATTCCCGAAGGCGACTCGCGGCTGCGATTTGTCTGCGACCGCTGTCAGACCATTCACTATCAAAATCCCAATATCGTCGCCGGTTGCGTGCCGACCTGGGGGACGAAAGTGCTGCTCTGCCGCCGCGCCATCGAGCCGCGCCTCGGTTACTGGACGCTGCCCGCCGGTTTCATGGAAAACGGCGAGACCATCGAGCAGGCCGCCATCCGCGAAACTGCCGAAGAAGCCTGCGCGCGGGTGCGCAACCTGAGCATCTACACGTTGATCGACGTGCCGCACATCAGCCAGGTGCATGTGTTCTTCCGCGCCGAACTGGCCGATCTGCAGTACGCGGCCGGGCCGGAAAGCCTTGAGGTGCAGCTGTTCGAAGAGGCCGACATTCCCTGGGACGAGCTGGCGTTCCGCACGGTCGGGCGCACGCTGGAATGCTTCTTCGCCGACCGGCGCAGCGAGGTTTACCCGGTGCGTTCGGAGTCGATTCCGCCATTGGTGCAGCCGGCGATCACTTGAGCTTCACGGCACCCTGCCGATAACCACACCTGCATCTATCACTCTGTGTCTGCGTCATTCTTGGGGAATTGTTTCAATGCGCTGGTTGCTTGCCCTGTTGTGCCTGTCGTTCGTCAGCGTTTCGCAAGCGTCATTCGTGACCACCGTGACGCCGTCCAATACTCCACTGATCGAAAAAGTCCTGGTACTCAAATCGGCTCACCAACTGCAGTTGATTGCCGACGGCAAGCCGCTGAAGACCTATCGCATTTCTTTGGGCAAGGGCGCGAAGAAAGGCCCGAAACTGATCGAGGGCGACAAACGCACACCCGAAGGTTTCTATTGGATCGACTGGCGCAAGACCAGCGACAAATTCAATCTGTCGATGCACATCTCCTACCCGAACATCAGTGATGCCGCCCGCGCTCGCCGTGAAGGTGTCGAGCCGGGCGGTATGATCATGATCCACGGCACCCCGGACTCGGCAGACAACCCGGAGCAGTTGTTCCACACCCTCGACTGGACCGATGGCTGCATCGCCATGCGCAACGTCGACATGCGTGAAGTGTGGAACCTGGTACCGGACGGCACGATGATCGAGATTCGTCCTTAATCCCTGACCACTGGTCACCCGCAAAAAAATAAATCAAAAGATCGCAGCCTGCGGCAGCTCCTACGGGGTGATACCACTTCTCACTGTAGGAGCTGCCGCAGGCTGCGATCTTTTGCTTTTCAACGACCATCGCTAATACCACTTAAGACCACCGCCCCCTAGCCCCCCGATATTCGCGGGTTACAGGCCGTTTGCATGCGTTGACATGGTATTCAAGTGGTATTAATTTCCGTCGCACAAGCGAGCCACAACAATCCAATACTCGCGACGGAAACGACCTACATGAACGACCTCCAGACCCTACGTCCCGACGATTCCCAGCCGACGCCGCTGTACTTGCAACTGGCGCGCAATCTGGAAGCGGCGATTCATGCCGGGCAGTGGAAGGCCGAACAGGCGATGCCGTCCGAGCGCAACCTCAGCGACCAGCTCGGCATCTCCCGGGTCACCGCACGCAAGGCGCTGGAAGTCCTGCTGGAGCAAGGCCTGATCCGCCGCCTGCAAGGCTCGGGCACGTTCATCACCCCCCGCCTGGAACAACCGCTGTCGCGTCTTTCCGGTTTCAGCGAAATGCTGCGCCTGAAAGGTTTTGTGCCGAGCTCGAAATGGCTGGAGCGTGAAATCACCCTGCCGACTCACGAAGAACTGATCCGCCTCGGCCTGTCGCCCAACGACAAGGTGGCGCGCATGAAGCGCCTGCGCAAAGCCGATGACACGGTTATGGCGATCGAGATGAGCACCCTGCCCGCGTCGATCATGCCCAGGCCGCAAGCGGTGGGCGATTCGCTTTACGAATACCTCGACGGCATCGGCAAACCGATCGTCCGCGCCCTGCAGCACATCCAGGCAATCAACGCCTCGGATGAATTCGCCGCACTGGTCGGCATCGCCCCCGGCACCGCCATGCTGCTGATGACCCGGGTCGGCTATCTGGAAGACAACACGCCGATCGAAGTCACCGACACCTATTGCCGCAACGACTACTACGACTTTGTGGCAGAGCTGCGCCGCTGAGAGCGGCCCCAAGCGAGAACGAAAATGTCCGAAGACAACATCCTCACCGCCAGCGGCTGGGTTCGCGGCCGGCTGATTCACGAACACGGCAAGGTCGTGTCGATCGAGGGCGTGCCCTGCGATCCGGCGGCTAACGATCTACCCTATCTGCTGCCGGGTTTCATTGACCTGCATGTGCACGGCGGCGGTGGCAAAGACATTATGGAAGGCGCCGAAGCCTTCGAAACCATCAGCAGAACCCACGTGCGTTTCGGCACCACCTCGCTGTTGGCCACCACCATGACTGCGCCGAGCGCGGAGATCTCAAATGTCCTGAAAGAGGTAGGACAATTCTGTGAACAGCGTCCGAAAGGCGCCGCGCGAGTCCTCGGCGTGCACCTTGAAGGCCCGTACATCAACCCGGGAAAACTCGGCGCTCAACCGAACTTCGCCCACACCGCATTGATGGCCGAAGTTGAAGAATATCTGGCGCTGGCGCCGATCCGCGTCATCACCATCGCCCCGGAAATCGCCGGTCACGATGCATTGATTCGCGAACTGAGCAGCCGTGGCATCCGCATGCAGATCGGCCACACCCTCGGCAGTTACGAGGAAGGCGTCGCGGCGCTGGCTGCCGGCGCCAGCAGTTTCACTCATCTCTATAACGCCATGAGCCCACTGCATCACCGCGAGCCAGGCATCGTCGGCGCGGCGCTGGCCCACGCCAAATACGCCGAGCTGATTCCCGATCTGCTGCACGTGCATCCCGGCGCGATTCGCGTGGCCCTGCGTTCGATCCCGTGCTTGTACTGCGTCACCGATTCGACCGCCGCCGCCGGCATGCCCGACGGTGAATACAAGCTCGGCAGCCACACCGTGACCAAATGTCTGGGGGGCGTGCGTCTGCCCGACGGCACGCTGGCCGGCAGCACCCTGACCATGGATCAGGCCCTGCGCAATCTGGTGAAGATCGGTTTGCCGATCGCCGAAGCCTCGCAGCGTCTGTCGCAATTTCCCGCCGACTACCTCGGCATTACCGAACGCGGGCGCCTTGCCCCCGGCGCCTGGGCCGACTGCGTGCGGCTCGATCGCTCACTCACACTGACCGCCGTCATGGTCGAAGGAGAAGACATTGACTTCAAAAATGCTTGAAGAGGCGCTGTCCTCGTTCGAGGCCGTGCAAGCCCAACTGCAACAACTCGACGCGCCGATGATCGAGATCGCCGGGCGCCTGCGCCGGCAGCCACCGCAAGTGGCGATGACCGTCGCCCGTGGCAGCTCCGACCACGCGGCGAGTTACTTCGCCTACCTGACCATGCAGCAACTGGGCGTGCCGGTGGCCTCATTGCCGATGTCGGTGGTGACCATGCAGCAGGCGCCACTGAAAGTCAGCGGTCAGGTTGCCTTTGCGTTTTCACAGTCGGGACAGAGCCCGGATCTGGTCAACAGCCTGCGCCTGTTGCGCAAGCGTGGCGCGCTGAGCGTGTCAATGGTTAACGCTGCCGATTCGCCACTGGAAGCGGCTTGTGAATTCAGCCTGCCGCTGCTCGCCGGCACGGAAAGCAGCGTCGCCGCGACCAAGAGTTTTATCGCCACCCTCAGCGCCAGCGCGCGTTTGATCGCGCACTGGAAAGAGGACAGCGAATTGCTGCAAGCCCACGATGCGCTGCCAGAAGGCCTGCGCGAAGCGGCGAAACAGGACTGGAGCGTGGCCATCGAAGCCCTGCGCGATTGCGAGCGCCTGATGGTGATCGGCCGTGGCGCCGGTTTCGCCATTGCCCAGGAAGCGGCGCTGAAATTCAAGGAAACCTCGGCGATTCAGGCCGAAGCGTTCAGCAGTGCCGAAGTCCGTCATGGGCCGATGGCACTGATCGACGAACACTATCCGCTGCTGGTTTTCGCCCCACGCGGCGCCGAGCAGGCCGGCCTGCTGAGTCTGGCGGCGGAAATGCGCCAGCGCGGCGCCCGGGTTTTGCTCGCCGCCCCGGATGACATCAGCGAACGCGACCTGACCCTGACCCGCGCCGAACACCCGGCCCTCGATCCGATTCTGGCGATCCAGAGTTTCTACGTGATGGCCGCGGGCCTGGCCGTGGCGCGAGGCATGGACCCGGATCAGCCGCGCCATCTGAGCAAAGTGACCCGCACGCATTAAGTCCGACTGACTGCACACCTGATGAGACCCAGCCATGCCCGACAACAATAAAGAGCTGACCCTCAGCGCCCCGCTCAGCGGTCCCGTGCTGACGCTCGCCAACATCCCGGACGCGGTGTTCGCCAGTGGCGCGATGGGCGACGGCATTGCCATCGACCCGCTCAATGACACGCTGTATTCGCCCTGCGCCGGCGTGGTCATCCACGTCGCGCGCAGCAGCCACGCGGTGACCGTGCGCGCCGACAACGGCGCGGAAATCCTCTTGCACCTGGGCCTCGACACCGTTGAGTTGAATGGCGAAGGTTTCGCCATGCTGGTCAAGGAAGGCGATCGCGTCAGCCTCGGTCAGCCGCTGCTGCGTTATGACCTGGACAAGGTCGGCCAGCACTGCAAAAGCCTGGTCAGCCTGCTGATACTGACCAACAGCGCGGATTTTCAGGTGCGGCCGATCACCCTCAAAGCGGTGAAAGTCGGCGAGCCGTTGCTGCACATCATCGCGCGCAATGTGGTGGCGGCGAATACCGACATAACCGGTGGGCCCGAGGCTCGTGGTCAGGCGCGCGTCGCTCATCGCGGCGGCTTGCATGCGCGCCCCGCTGCGCTGATCCGCCAAACCGCGCAGGGTTTCAGCAGCCATTCACAGCTGCACTTCAACGGCAAATCGGCGCCGTGCAACAGCCTGATCGGTTTGATGGGGCTGGCCATTGGTGAGCAGGATGAAGTGCAGGTCAGTTGTCAGGGGCCGGACGCCGATGCCGCATTGCAAGCGCTGCTCAGCGCATTGGCCACGGCGCTGCCGGACGATCATCACGCGCAAGCGCCGGTCAGCACTGCGGCGCTGAAACGCCCGGCCGAGGCTGGCGTGTTGCACGGTGTTTGCGCGGCGCCAGGGCTGGTCGCCGGGCCGTTGTTTCGCTTGAACGCGATCACTCTGCCGGCGGATGCGGGCCATCACGATCCGCTGCAACAGCAGCAGACTCTTGAAACGGCGTTGAACGCGGTGCGCAGCGAAATCGCCGCCACCCTCGCTCAGGCGAAAAAGCACCAGAACACCGACGAAGAAGCGATCTTCGCCGCACACATGGCGCTGCTCGAAGACCCGGCCCTGCTCGACTCCGCCCAGCAATTTATCGAACAAGGCACCGCAGCGACCCATGCCTGGAGTCAGTCGATCGACACCCAGTGCGACATGCTGCAAGGCACCGGCAGTCCGCTGCTGGCCGAACGCGCCAACGATTTGCGCGACCTCAAGCAACGCGTCCTGCGCGCTCTGCTTGGCGAGGCCTGGGGATACCAGGTGCCGGCCGGCGCCGTTGTTGCCGCCCATGAACTGACGCCATCGGATCTGCTGCAACTCAGCGCGCAAGGCGTCGCCGGGTTGTGCATGGCCGAAGGCGGCGCGACCTCGCACGTAGCGATTCTGGCGCGCGGCAAAGGTCTGCCTTGCATCGTCGCTTTGGGCGCGCAGTTGCTTGAGCAGCCGCAAGATCAGGCCGTTGTGCTCGACGCTGACGGCGGCCGTCTCGAATTGACGCCAAACGCCGAGCGCCTGGCTGAAGTGCAACAGGCGCAGATCAAGCGTCAGCAGCGTCGCGACAGCCAACAGGCCAAAGCCCATTTGCCCGCTGAAACGCGCAATGGCGTGCACATCGAAGTGGTCGCCAATGTCGCCTCAAGCAACGAAGCGGCAGACGCATTTGCCAACGGTGCCGATGGTGTCGGCCTGTTGCGCACCGAGTTTCTCTTCGTCGATCGCCAGACTGCACCGGACGTCGAAGAACAGCGCAGCGCCTATCAAGCGGTGATCGATGCCATGGGCGACAAGCCGGTGATCATCCGCACCATCGACGTCGGCGGCGACAAACAACTCGACTACCTGCCACTGCCGCCCGAAGCCAACCCGGTGCTCGGTCTGCGCGGCATTCGGCTGGCCCAGGCGCGGCCGGAAATTCTCGATCAGCAACTGCGCGCGCTGTTGCAGATCAAGCCGTTGTCGCGTTGCCGGATTCTGTTGCCGATGGTCACTGAGGTCGACGAACTGCTGCACATCCGCCAGCGCGTCGATGCACTGCGGCTTGAACTGCGCATTGCCGAGCGCCCGGAGATCGGCGTGATGATCGAAGTCCCCGCCGCCGCGCTGCAAGCCGAACAACTGGCCGAACACGCCGACTTCCTCTCGATCGGTACCAACGATCTGTCGCAATACACCCTGGCCATGGACCGCGATCACGCCGGGTTGGCCGCGCGGGTCGATGCCCTGCACCCGGCGTTGCTGCGTCTGATCGCCATGACCTGCGAAGGCGCGGCGGTGCACAAGCGCTGGGTCGGTGTCTGCGGCGCCCTCGCCTCCGACCCGCTGGCGACGCCAGTGTTGATCGGCCTCGGCGTCACCGAACTGTCGGTGAGCCCGGTGCAGATCGGTGAAATCAAGGACCGCGTGCGCCAGTTGCACGAAGCCGAATGTCAGCGTCTGAGCCGCGACCTGCTCAAGCTCTCCAGCGCCGCCGCCGTGCGTCACGCCTGTCATCAACATTGGCCTCTGCGCTAACAAAAACAACAAGGACAAACGCCATGTACCAACTCTTCATCGAAGGCCTGCAACGCCTCGGCCGTGCGCTGATGCTGCCGATCGCGATCCTGCCGATCGCCGGCCTGCTGCTGCGTCTGGGTGATACGGATCTGTTGAACATCGCCATCATTCACGATGCCGGACAGGTGATCTTCGCCAACCTGGCGATGATCTTCGCCATCGGCATCGCCGTCGGTTTTGCCAAGGACAACAACGGCACCGCCGGCCTCGCCGGGGTGATCGGCTATCTGGTGATGATCTCCACGCTCAAGGTGCTCGACTCGACCATCAACATGGGCATGCTCGCCGGGATCGTCAGCGGTCTGTTGGCCGGCGCGCTGTACAACCGCTTCAAGGACATCAAGCTGCCGGAGTACCTGGCGTTCTTCGGTGGCCGGCGTTTTGTGCCGATTGTCACCGGGTTTGCGGCGGTGGGGCTGGGCGTGCTGTTCGGCTACATCTGGCCGCCGATCCAGCAGGGCATCAACGCGTTCGGCGCGCTGATGATGGAAAGCGGCAGCCTCGGCGCCTTTGTCTTCGGCGTGTTCAACCGCCTGCTGATCGTCACCGGCCTGCATCACATCCTCAACAACATGGCGTGGTTCGTTTTCGGCAACTTCACCGACCCGACCACCGGTGCCCTGGTGACCGGCGATCTGTCGCGCTATTTTGCTGGCGATCCGAAGGGCGGCCAGTTCATGACCGGCATGTTCCCGATGATGGTCTTCGGCCTGCCCGCCGCCTGTCTGGCGATGTACCGCAACGCCCTGCCGGAGCGGCGCAAGGTGATGGGCGGGATCTTCCTGTCGATGGCCCTGACCTCGTTTCTGACAGGTGTGACCGAGCCGATCGAATTCGCTTTCATGTTCCTCGCGCCGCTGCTGTTCCTTCTGCATGCGTTGCTGACCGGGTTGTCGATGGCAATCACCAACGGCCTGAACATTCATCTCGGCTTTACCTTTTCCGGTGGCTTCATCGACATGATTCTCGGCTGGGGCAAGTCGACCAATGGCTGGTTGGTGGTGCCGGTCGGGCTGGCCTACGCGGCCATCTATTACCTGGTGTTCGACTTCTGTATCCGCCGCTTCAACTTGAAGACGCCGGGGCGCGAAGACGTGGCCACGGCAGAAAAAGCCGTGCTTTCGGAAACCGAACGCGCCAGTGCGTACATCAAGGCACTGGGCGGCGCAGAGAATCTGCTCACGGTCGGCGCCTGCACAACGCGACTGCGCCTGGAAATGGTCGACCGCAACAAGGCCTCGGATGACGGGCTGAAAGCGCTGGGCGCAATGGCCGTGGTGCGCCCGGGCAAGGGTGGCAGTTTGCAGGTGGTGGTCGGGCCGCTGGCCGATAGCATCGCTGATGAAATCCGCCTGGCGATGCCGGCGTTGGGCCGTGTGGCTGCGATTGAAGCGGCTGACATTGTCGATCGGCCAAAGACCGTTGCGCTCACCAGCAACGAGGCGCAGCAATGGCTGAATGCCGTGGGCGGCAGCGACAATGTGCTGCAACTCGATTGCATCGCCATGACCCGGATTCGCCTGCAACTGGCCGACGGCAAGGCGTTGTCAGAGGCGCAGTTGAAAGCGCTGGGATGTATGGGCGTCAGCCATTTGGACGGTGGCGTCTGGCATCTGCTGGTTGGCGAGAAAGCGGCGAGTCTGAGTGCAGCGATCGAAGGGTTGGTCAGTCGCCGGGAAATCAACGCGCAGGTTTGAACCGGCGGTGATTGGCGGGCCGCGTCGCGAGCAGGCTCGCTTCCATGGTTCAAAACATCCGCCTGTGGCCCGCCGTGCGACAAAGCGCAACACGCACGGCGGGCTATTTTTCCGCCGGCAAAGCAATACATATCTACCACCCTCCTCTCGCGCACCCTCGGCATGCTCGGTGTTCATCCCACACGCATGGAGAGCGTGCCCATGAGCACATCCCCCGCCCCGACGTTCGATGAGATCAGAAGCGATCTCAATCAGATCGGGCATCACTTTTTCAATCTCGAAACCGCGCTGCTGCCCGAGCAAGAAGCCACAGCCGAACAAGCCTGTCTGAACCGCATCAACGGCTTGCTCAAGAGCCATCGCGAACAGTTTGTGCGGCGCAGCCGTGCGCTGTATCAGGCCTTGGCCGACAGCGATCTAGAGAGCAGCAGCGGCAAATCCTTGCTGGCGGACCTGAAAAAAAACCTCGATACGACACTGCTCGACATGGATCTGCGTGACCAGATCGACGGAAAATCCGCAAAGTCTTTTCTGACCTACGATGCAGGATTCACCGCGCTCGAGCACGAGGCGCGGCAGGCTGTAAAAGATCGTCTGCTGCACCCCGACGCCGGCGCGTTGCTGGAAAAACTCACCCTGGGCCCGGCCCTGCGACCGGCAGCCTACGCTGTGCAGTTCAGCTACCAAGGGCAAACCATCGAACTCGCCGGTGCCTTTGTGGTGACTGAAAAAAGCAGCCCGACGCTCGATGGTCTGGTCACCACACAAAACGTCGGCGACGTGCTGTTGTTCACCCCTGCGCGAGGTATCGAAGCCTTCAACTCGCTGGAAGATCTGGATGCCCGGCTGCTGCACTACCTGCAACACCCCGCCAGCCGCGAGGAATTCCGACAAATGCTGCCCGTGCGATATCACGACTTGAGCGCAGCCGGCATCTGGCCGTTGCAACTGTCGTTGATCGACAGTCAGCCGCTGTTCGAGCGCGCCTGTGACACCCTCGCCGATAAACGCACGCAAGACATCGAACGGGCGTTGAGCTTCGTCGACAATCCACAACAGGACCCGGCGCAATTGCGCGCCGCCCTCGACCGTGCCATCGCCGCTGCGCTACCGGAGCTCACCCCGCGCCTCGAATTGCGTGCCCAGACCCTGTTCGAACGGCATTTGCGTAACAGCGCACCGGACTGGTTTCGTAGCGCCAGTGCCACCCGGCAGGCCGAGCTGGCAGAGCATGTCGGCAACTATCAACAGGCGCGACAGAAACTGCTCGACCTGATGGGGCCGCTGGTCAGCCTGACGGCGCTCGCTCGCGAACAATGGCTGCAGCGTCTGAGCGATGACCTGGAAATCGACGATCTGGACATCGATAAACTGCAGATCAGCACTGATCGGCGCGTGCCTGGATTCGGCGTCTATGTTCATCAGCGCAGCCTGCTCGACCTGTCGCTGCGAGGCCCGCACACTGGCGATGAATTGCCGGGGTCGGAATTCCTCAGGCACACCACGCTCACGTATGACCATGCGCCCCTGCCGCTGGAATTCGCCGACCTGACGCCCGCCTGGCTGGTCGAGCAGGCAATCGACTTGCAGCCTCGCGTCGACTTCGCTCAGCTGCAGCGCGACATGCATGCCCGACGTACCGTCCGACCAGCCATCGAGCATATGCTCGACCAAAGGATCGTCGCCCTGGCCTACAGCGCCATGTTGCAGGGGCATCTGCTCGACAGCGACGTACAAATGATCCAGCGACTGCGCAACGCCCGTGACCTCCACTTGCAGGCCGCAACACTGTCCTTGCACGGCGCACAATTGCAGGATCTGTGGGTACTGCGCGAATCCAGCGCCACTGGCGCCGTGAAACGCGTATTGCTGTGCACTCCACAAGCGCCACGCGACCGGCAGTTCCAGGCTTTCGACAGCGAAATCGAATGCCAGACCCACGTGCTCGACTGGGCGAAGAGCCTCGATGACTCCGAGAGCATGGCTGGCTACCTGCTCAATCGCGCGCCAATGCGCTTTCGTCCGAGTATGCGCAAGGTACTGTCCGCGCTGAGCTTCAAGCCTGAAGCCATGGAATACAAAAAGGTCACCTTCGAGCACTGTGGCAGCCATCTCGATTGCCTGCGCGCAATGGCTGAGCACGTGCTGTCGACGCGAATCGATGACTACGACTTCAGCACGCCGCTATGGTATCGCCAGACCACCGCCGCCCACCGCAGACAGCTGACGACCCTGACCGAAGGCGCCGAGAACACGTTGCGCGCATTTGCCACGCATCCGTTATCCGGCAGCCGCTTTCCGGCCTTCGATGCTTTCGTGCACGAGCAGGCAAAGATCAGCCTGAACCGCTTGCTCAAACGCCCGGACAATGATGTAGACCCGGACACCGTCTGGGCCTACTCACCGATGTCGATCATTCCGGCGCTGACCCCCAAGCCGCTGACCTACACCGAGCTGTATCGTGACGGCTATGCCGACGGGATCGGTTTCCTCGATGCAAAATTTTCCCGATCGGCACGCTTCAAAGGTCCGAAGGGTATCGATGTCAGCAATCTCACCGCGGAGAATGTCGCGCGCTCGGTCACCGGGGTCTGGATTGGCAAGCGCTATACCGACAAAGTCAAAGCCGAACTGCAAAGTCCAGCCAGCGAAGGCTATGTGCTCCGGCGCAGCACCCTTCTGGCCATTACTCAGCGGCAGATGAAAAGCGCTGCCCTGGAATGCCAACTGCAGGGGCATATCAGCTCCAGCGATCGGCAATGGCTGGAGCGGAGCATCGCCAGCATGGACGACAATTCGCCGCCAACGCGCACTCGCTATCCGATCCACCGGCTGATGATTGACGGTGAGTGGGTCATCGATACCTGGTTGTTCAGCCACGACAAACAGCCGGCGCTGCTCTACACCCCGGATGCCCCCGACGGTGTCGCTTTTCGCGAAGCGCGGCTGTTCAATTACCTGCTCAAGCAGACCGATGGGCTGATCGAATATCTGACAGTCAGGGTCGGGGTTCAGGCTCAGAAGCGGGTCCGTACGTTTCTGGAAACGGCCAAAAAGGACCTGCCACAGGAGATCAACCGAACCACGCCAGGTCCAGCCCGGTATGACTCGACGACGTCGGTGGATCCGGTCAAGGATCTGCGTGATGTCCTGTATGACATGAAGCTGCAACGCAAGATCGATGATGTCCACGCCACTACCACCAGCCGGGCACAGATGATCAGCAGCCTGGTCTGGACCTGTGTCGAATGGGTTACCGCCATCGCGACCGCGCCTTTTCCTTTGTTGAGCCTGAGCACTGGCCTGTTGCTGGCGTTCAAGGACGCCATGCTGGCGCTGCACGCGTATCGCCAGGGTGAACAGGGCGAAGCGTTCATGCATCTGCTTGGTTACCTGTTCAACAGCGCCGGCGCAGTGCTGACCGATCTGCGTCCCGCCCTGCGTTCACTCAAACCGCTCAACCGACCGCTGCGCCAGACCGCCAGGGCCGCCAGCATAGAGCAGCAACAGACAGTCACGCTGATTGACCGGGTTGCAGCCACACCGCAGCGGGATGACATGGGTACGGTGATGTTCAGGGGCAAGCTCTATTGGGCCAGTCACCAACCCGACGCGCTCGGCCGTTATTTGTTGTACACCACTGTGCCCGGTAGCCCGGAGCTGGTGTCGACGGGCATCCTCACCGTGCGCAACGCGGACGGCATGATGGTGCGCAGCGGTGTGGCCGGCGGCGCGCCAAAATATGACGCTGTTCCAGAAACGCCGGGGCCGCACAAGGATTACGGCGTGGCGCAGAAATACCGCGATCGTGTAGAAACGGTGATGAATCCGCAATCCAGAGATGAAGTCATCAAACGCAGTGCAGATTACATGGTCGCGCCTCAGTCGATCATTGCCGCTGTTGTCGAAGAATTTGCTTCGACCCGTAAGGCTTTCCTCGAACAGGTACAAAAACTGACCGCAGACGCCACTCGCCATTTCGCCGACCTCGCCCCGTTACCCCCTCGCCCTCAGATGGTGGATGTCGCCGCCGACAGCACATTTGCACAGTTGATCACCAGCGATGCGTGCAAGGGGAAAAATCTGGTCGTCGGCGCCCAACCCGGTTCGATCGCCAGTAAACAACTGCTGATCGATAACCTGGACGCGCTCGCTGCCAATGGCTTCAAGCGCCTTTATGTGGAGTATCTGGCCGCCGATATTTTTCATCCCAAGCTGGAAAAAATGAACACGGGTGGGAGCTGGAAACACATCAAACACCACCTGAAAGCCATTGATGCTGCGCTTGGGCATGGTAAGGACGCAACGTATTCGTATCTTGCACTCGTCCGTGCCGCTCGCGAAAAGGGTTTTCAAATCAGTGCTCTCGATGCCTCGACCAGCTATCAACTTGAGCACGCCATGGTGCTGTCCGAGATCTCACCACTGACGCCTCGAAGCAATAGCATCCGCAATTTCTACTCGCACAAGGCCCTGGCTGCCGATATCGGCGATGCGCCGCAGGAACGCTGGATCGTCCTCACCGAACAGTCACGCATATGCACCTTCGACAAGATCCCGGGTCTGGCCGACCTGCATGACGCCGTTGCCGTGCGTGTCGAAGATGTCGACTTGTATCAACCCGCACGCATAGGCAGGGATGCGCCCGGTGCCATTACCGGAGACGCGACAGCGCAAGGTGACTTCCTCGTACAAATGCCAAGCACGTACAAGGCGCCCCGGCCAGTGTCCGGGCCCGCAGCCGCTAGCACCCCTGTTGATCACTTCAGCGAATTCGATATTGCCGCGCCGTTGCGCGACGCCATCGCCGACATGTTGCCTCAGCCCAAGTCCCTGGACTCGAACTACGCCCCGACCGTAGCCCGTGAAAGAAAGGCCTACGACGCGTTCCTCGCCCAGCGCAAACGTCTGGAGAAAACAGCCAGAGACACTTTTACCGAATTCGTCCCTCCCGACGCACCCATCCTGCCGGTGCTCACCTCCGACTGTACTTTCGAAGCTTTTTTGCAGCAGTTGCGCGACGGAAATCTAAATCTGCTGATCGGCGAAGCCCACGCCGATGTAGCAAGCAAAGCACTGCTGAAAAAGCACATGAAAGCGCTCAAGGAAGCGGGGTATGACACGTTATATGTGGAGCACCTGTTCACCGACCTGCACCAGGCCGATCTCGATATTTTCCTGCGGACTCAGCGCATGCCGGACAGGCTGAAGGCCTATCTGCATCGTCAGGATCGCGGACACATGCCCACTTACAAGGGGAACGATACGTACACAGAGGTCTTCCAGGCCGCGGCCAAATACAAAATTCGCATCAGGGCCCTCGATTGCACAGCCTCTTACCACCTCAAGGGCATCTATGACGAGGATATTTCGCGAAACGAGATGTTCAGCTATTTCGCGACCCAAGTGATCGAAGCCGATCAACTGGCTCACGGGCCGCATAAATGGCTGGCGCTCATCGGCAGTGCGCACACTAATTACAATCTCGGTGTGCCAGGTCTGGCCGACACCCTGTCCGCCGTCAGCCTGCACGTACGCGACACTGCCCCTGAGCTGGCCAGGGATATCCACCGTGGCTCGTGGGAGTTTGTCAGCGGCAAGCGCGAGGCCAACGTTCGGGCCTTGACCAGCGACTTTCTCATGGAGGTGGCCGTCCCCGGAACGAAAAAGCCCGTCGCGACGCCTTCTGTCAGTCGCAGCAAACTGACCCAACCCGGGCACTTCCTGATCGAGAACGCAGACACCCGCAGCGCCAGCGTGGTGCATAAATCCAGGACTGGCGAGATCGTTGTCACGCCGATCCAGGTCAATGACAAAGGCCTGTTCTTCGTTGATCGCTGGGAGAAAAAAGATCAGGGTTTCAAATACCTGCGGACGTTGATCGAGATGCTTGTAGCAGATGTGAAGCTGACCCAGGTGAAGTGACGCCAGTACGATTGCACGTAATGGAAAACCACTGGGCTTGATGGCCCGGTGGTTTTTTGGCTTGGAATCCGGCGTTGAATGCCGAGCTCAAAGCCGCGCGCCATTCAACACGGCCCCGCGCTGGGCGGCATCGTCTAGGTGAGACCTGCTTTTCAGGCGCGAGGATCAACCCGATCCAGCGCACGGTTCACCGCCAGATCGGCAAGCATGATGATCTGCTGAATCGCCAGCGCGGTATGGCGTTGCGGTCGCCCCAACTGATCGGCGAAATCACTGGCCAGGGTGTTGGCTGAAGTGAGTGACTCACAGGCATGAGCGAGCAGGCTTTCGGTGTCGATGTCGGGCTGGATGAGGAACATGGTGCCGGGCGGGTGCGCTTTGCTCGGCTGAGGGCACAGGTAAAAATCCAGCGCGCGCTTGATCGCTTCGCGGTTTTTCGCGAGATCGTCGGCGCGGATGGTTTGTTCGAGGGGGGTGGTGGGTTCGAGGGGTGGGTCGGGGACGATCTTATCCAAAATGCTTCTCCTGCTGATGCTGATGGGCAGCCATCGATCGCCGGATCTCACGCGGCGAATAGGTGGCAGCTATGTGCGAGGTGAGATCCACCGGAGCAGGCAACCGGCCAGACCGAAGTCTGCCCGCACACAGCCGCCATAAAGCAGGCAGCAGATTGAGCTGGCGCCAATTATCGTGGTGCTGGCGCCAGTTGCAAGCTATCCGGGGATCTCACTCCCGATCGCTGATTCGCAGCGACGGGAAAAGACTAGAGATCGCACGTCCGACGGACAACCTGAAAACCTTGTGGGAAGGTTCGGGTTATTGGTTACCGGATTTAAACAATCGCCAATTCTCGGGCGCCTGGATGGGCCTCATCGCGAGCAGGCTCACTCCTACAATTGTGATCGGGTGCATTCAGCTAGAAACGGGTCGGCTGTCAGGCCGCCTTCGCGAGCAAGCCCGCTCCCACAGTTTGATCGCAAGCATTCAGCGAGAAACAGGTCGGCTGTCAGGCCGCCTTCGCGAGCAAGCCCGCTCCCACAGTTTGATCGCAAGCATTCAGCGAGAAACGGGTCGGCTGTCAGGCCGCCTTCGCGAGCAAGCCCGCTCCCACGGTTTGATCGCAAGCATTCAGCGAGAAACAGGTCGGCTGTCAGGCCGCCTTCTCGAGCAAGCCCGCTCCCACAGTTTGATCGCAAGCATTCAGCGAGAAACGGGTCGGCTGTCAGGCCGCCTTCGCGAGCAGGCTCGCTCCCACAGAAAAGCAAAGCAGCGAAGCCGCCCCACTCAACAATGAGCGCAAGCTCGAGTGCTCTTGATCTTGATCCACTGGCGACGTCGGAAGGCTGAGTGGAGGGATTGATCCGGGCGTGGGAGCGCAGCGACCGTTCGACGAAGTCGAACACAGCGCAAGGAGGTGCAGCGCAGCAAACCGTAGCCGCTGCGCCCGGATCGATCCCGCAGCGAAGGAACCCGAGCCTGCGAGGGCCGAACGCAGGAGCTAGCGTTTTTTGCTTACTTTTTTTGGCGCTTGTAAAAAAGTAAGTCGCCGTCAGGCGAAACCGCCAGCCGCAGCACCGCAAAAACGGATATTCACCCAAATCAAAATAAAACCAAGGCCAACAAAAAACCCACAGACAATCCCTCATCTGCGGGTTTCACGTTCAAGCAGCAAAGAAGATCAGAAATCCTCCAGCCGCCACACCTCATAAGCCGGCGTCTCATACGGATGACTCAGCTTCAACGCCGCCACAACAGCCACAATCAACTCATCCGCAACGACAAGCTCAACCTTCCATTCCTCAGCCCGCTCGACCTGCCCCGCCTGACCGATAAACGGCTGACTGCCGTCCAACGGTCGAAACTGGCCCAGGCCAAGCACCTGCCATGCACAGTGGTCATAGTCACCGATCCGCCCACCACCGGCAGCGAACACAGCCCCTTTGACCACCTCGACATGACTGTCAGGAACAAAAAACGCCAGCTTGTACACGACGATCAGTTAACCCATACACGCGCATTACGGAACATACGCATCCACGGTGCATCTTCGTTCCAGTCTTCCGACCGCCACGAATTCTGCACCGCGCGGAACACACGCTCCGGGTGCGGCATCATGATCGTCACGCGACCGTCACGGCTGGTGAGGCCGGTAATCCCGCGCGGCGAGCCGTTCGGGTTGGCCGGGTAGGCTTCGGTGACCTTGCCGTGGTTGTCGACAAAACGCATCGCCACGCAACCGGACAGATCAGCTTCCAGCAGTGCCTCTTCGCTGGCGAACTCGGCATGACCCTCACCGTGGGCGATGGCGATCGGCATGCGCGAACCGGCCATGCCCTGCAGGAAGATCGAGTTCGACTCCTGGATCTGCACCATCGCCACGCGCGCTTCGAACTGCTCGGAGCGGTTGCGCACGAAGTGCGGCCAGAACTCGCTGCCCGGGATCAACTCGTGCAGGTTGGACATCATCTGACAACCGTTGCACACGCCCAGCGTGAAGCTGTCGTTACGCTCGAAGAAGCCCTGGAACGCATCGCGGGCGCGGCTGTTGAACAGCGCCGACTTGGCCCAGCCTTCACCGGCGCCAAGTACGTCGCCGTAGGAGAAACCGCCGCAGGCCACCAGGCCTTTGAACTCGTTGAGATCGACACGGCCGGCGAGGATATCGCTCATGTGCACGTCGATCGCGCTGAAACCGGCGCGGTCGAAAGCGGCGGCCATTTCCACCTGACCGTTGACGCCCTGCTCACGCAGCACGGCAACCTGTGGGCGGATGCCTTTCTTGATGTAAGGCGCGGCGATGTCCTGGTTGACGTCGTAGCTGAGCTTGACGCTCAGGCCCGGGTTGTCTTCTTCCAGCAGCGCGTCGAATTCCTGCTCGGCGCAGTCGGCGTTGTCGCGCAGACGCTGGATCTGGTAGCTGGTCTCGGCCCACTGACGTTGCAGCAGACGACGCTGGCCTTCGAACACGGTGTCACCGTTGAAGGTGATGTTGATCTGGCCATTGTTGATCGGCTGACCGATCACCGACACGCAGTCGCCCAGGCCGGCGGCGCTGAATTGCGCGAGGATGTCCGGGGTGGCGTCCTGGCGAACCTGGATCACCGCACCGAGTTCTTCGTTGAACAGGATCGCGGCGATTTCCGAAGCGGATTCGGCAACGCTGTCCAGGTTCAGGCTCAGACCGCAGTGGCCGGCGAAGGCCATTTCCACCACGGAGGTCAGCAGACCACCATCGGAACGGTCGTGGTAGGCCAGCAGGTGACCGTCGGCGTTGAGGCCCTGGATCACCGCGAAGAAGGCTTTCAGGTCTTCGGCGTCATCGACATCCGGCGCATGCTGGCCGAGTTTTCCGTGGACTTGCGCGAGGATCGAAGCACCCATGCGGTTCTGCCCGCGACCGAGGTCGATCAGGATCAGGTCAGTGGTGCCCTTGTCCATGCGCAGCTCCGGAGTCAGGGTCTGACGGATGTCAGCCACTGGCGCGAAACCGGTCACGATCAGCGACATCGGCGAGGTGACGGTCTTGTCTTCGCCGTTATCGTTCCAGCGCGTGGCCATGGACATCGAGTCCTTGCCCACCGGAATGGTGATGCCCAGCTCAGGGCACAGTTCCATGCCGACCGCTTTTACGGTGTCGTATAGACGCGCGTCTTCGCCCGGGTGGCCGGCAGCGGACATCCAGTTCGCCGACAGTTTGATGTCGGAGAGCTTGTTGATGCGCGAGGCGGCAATGTTGGTGATGGTTTCGCCGATGGCCATGCGGCCCGATGCCGGCGCGTCCAGCAGAGCCAGCGGTGTACGCTCGCCCATCGCCATGGCTTCACCGGTGTAGACGTCGAAACTGGTGGCAGTGACGGCAACGTCCGCCACCGGCACCTGCCATGGGCCGACCATCTGGTCACGGGCGACGAGGCCGGTGATGGTGCGGTCGCCGATGGTGATCAGGAAGCTTTTGCTGGCTACGGCCGGGTGATGCAGAACGCGTTCGATGGACTCGCTGATGTCGAGGTTCGACGGATCGAAGTCATCGCCCAGCTCGGCTTCGCGAACCACCGAACGGTGCATGCGCGGCGCCTTGCCCAGCAACACTTCCAGCGGCATGTCCACCGGGTTGTTGCCGAAGTGGCTGTCGGTCACGGTCAGTTGCGGTTCGGCAGTGGCTTCACCGACGACGGCAAACGGGCAGCGCTCGCGTTCGCAGATCGCCTGGAAGCGCTCGAAGTCTTCCGGGCCGACGGCGAGAACGTAACGTTCCTGGGATTCGTTCGACCAGATTTCGTGCGGGGCCATGCCCGGCTCGTCGTTGGGGATGTTGCGCAGTTCGAAACGGCCACCGCGATCGCCGTCGTTGACCAGTTCCGGGAAGGCGTTGGACAGACCGCCCGCGCCGACATCGTGGATGAAGCTGATCGGGTTCTTGTCACCCAGTTGCCAGCAACGGTCGATGACTTCCTGGCAACGACGCTCCATTTCCGGGTTTTCACGCTGTACGGAAGCAAAATCCAGATCCGCCGAGCTGGTGCCGGTGGCCATCGACGAAGCCGCGCCGCCGCCCAGACCGATCAACATCGCCGGGCCGCCGAGCACGATCAGCTTCGAACCAACAACGATCTCGCCTTTCTTGACGTGTTCTTCACGGATGTTGCCCATACCGCCAGCGAGCATGATCGGCTTGTGGTAACCACGCACTTCGTCACCGTGCGGAGTGGTAATCGATTGTTCGAAGGTACGGAAGTAGCCGGTCAGCGCCGGACGACCGAATTCGTTGTTGAACGCCGCGCCGCCGAGCGGGCCTTCGATCATGATGTCCAGCGCGGTGACGATGCGCTCAGGCTTGCCGTACGGCACTTCCCACGGCTGTTCGAAGCCCGGGATCTGCAGGTTCGATACGGTGAAACCGGTCAGGCCAGCCTTGGGCTTGGCGCCGCGACCGGTTGCACCTTCGTCACGGATCTCGCCACCGGAACCGGTCGATGCGCCCGGGAACGGGGCAATCGCGGTCGGGTGGTTGTGGGTTTCAACCTTCATCAGGATGTGCACCGGCTCCTGCACCGCGCCGTACTGGCGGGTTTCAGGGTTCGGGAAGAAGCGGCCGGCAACGTTGCCGACGATCACCGAAGCGTTGTCCTTATAAGCGGACAACACGCCTTCGCTGTGCATCTGATAGGTGTTCTTGATCATGCCGAACAGGCTTTTTTCCTGGCTCTGGCCGTCAATGTCCCAACTGGCGTTGAAGATCTTGTGGCGGCAGTGCTCGGAGTTGGCCTGGGCGAACATCATCAGTTCGATGTCGTGCGGGTTGCGCTTGAGACCATTGAAGGCGTTGACCAGATAGTCGATCTCGTCTTCAGCCAGGGCCAGGCCCAGCTCGGTGTTGGCCTTCTCCAGCGCGGCGCGACCGCCACCGAGGATATCGATTGCAGTCAGCGGCTTCGGCTCGGCATGGCTGAACAGACCGGCGGCCTGCTCGAGGTTGGCCAGCACGATCTGGGTCATGCGGTCATGCAGGGCGTCCGAAATCAGTTGGGCTTCGGCTTCGCTGAACTGCCCTGCAACATAGAAGGCGATACCGCGTTCCAGGCGCTGGATCTTGCTCAGGCCGCAGTTGCGGGCGATGTCGCTGGCCTTGCTCGACCACGGCGAGATGGTGCCGAAACGCGGCAACACCAGAAACAGACGGCCGGTCGGCTCTTGAACCGGAACACTTGGGCCGTACTTCAGAAGGCGCGCTAGCACCTGCTGTTCGTCGCCGGTCAGGACGCCGGTGACTTCGGCGAAGTGAGCGAATTCAGCATACAGGCCACTGACAGCCGGAACCTTCTGGCTCAGTTGCTCAAGGAGTTTGCTGTGGCGAAAGGCAGAAAGGGCAGGAGCGCCGCGCAGGATCAACATCTTCGGGACAGCCTCGGGAAGGGGTGTGCTTTGAGGCCGTGCATTCTAGCCTAAACCGACCTCAACATCACCCGAAACGCTACGCACGGTTGCACTCGGGTAGCAATCTGTGTTTCTGCCTCCGGGGTCAGGTAAATCGAGCGTTTCAGTGCGGCTTATTTTTACTGTAACAAAATGCCCTGAAGGCCCGTATTCAAGGGATTTCGTTCGGATTTGTGATCGCTAGCAGACTCGTCCTACGCTGTCGAGATATGGCGCCCGTGGCCGTTTGCGTATACTGCGCAGATGTTTTTCCCAACGGCTTTGCGTCCGCGATACGCCAAATGGCTGATCGCAACCGGACTCTTCCTGATGCTCGGTGGCTGTGTTGATAAACCCAACACACTTGAGCGCGTAAAGGAGGACGGTGTGCTGCGGGTGGTTACCCGTAACAGTCCCGCCACCTACTTTCAGGATCGCAGCGGTGAAACCGGCTTCGAATACGAGCTGGTGAAGCGTTTCGCCGACGATTTGGGTGTCGAGCTGAAGATCGAGACCGCCGACAATCTCGATGACCTGTTCAATCAGGTCGGCAAGCCGAACGGCCCGGTGCTCGCGGCGGCCGGTCTGGTCAGCAGCGATGAACGCAAGAAGCAGGTGCGGTTCTCCCATTCCTACCTTGAAGTCACCCCGCAGATCATCTACCGCAACGGCCAGTCGCGGCCAACCGATCCGGCGGATCTGGTCGGCAAGAAGATCACCGTGCTCAAGGGCAGCACCCACGCCGAGCAACTGGCCGGGCTGAAACAGAAATATCCCGGCATCGAATACGAAGAATCCGACGCGGTTGAAGTGGTCGATCTGCTACGCATGGTCGATGAGGGCCAGATCGACCTGACGTTGGTCGACTCCAACGAAGTGGCGATGAACCAGGTGTACTTCACCAACATCCGCGTCGCCTTTGATCTCGGTGACGCGCGCAGTCAGAGTTGGGCGGTTGGCCCGGGCGAGGACAACAGCCTGCTCAATGAAATCAACGCCTATCTGGACAAGGTGCAGAAAAACGGCACCCTGCAACGCCTGAAAGACCGCTACTACGGCCACGTTGATGTCCTCGGCTATATGGGCGCCACCACCTTCGCCCAGCATTTGCAGCAGCGCCTGCCGAAATACGAACAGCACTTCAAGAATTACGCGAAGAAAGAGAAAGTCGATTGGCGCCTGCTGGCTGCCATCGGTTATCAGGAATCGCTGTGGCAGCCCGCAGTGACGTCAAAAACCGGCGTGCGCGGCTTGATGATGCTGACTCAGAACACCGCGCAGGCGATGGGTGTATCAAACCGCCTCGATCCCAAGCAGAGCATCATGGGCGGCGCCAAGTACCTGGCCTATATGAAGGATCAGCTGGACGATTCGATCCAGGAACCGGACCGCACCTGGTTTGCCTTGGCGGCGTACAACGTCGGCAGCGGCCATCTGGACGACGCGCGCAAACTGGCGGCGAAGGAAGGCTTGAATCCGGACAAGTGGCTGGACGTGAAAAAAATCCTGCCGCGCCTGTCGCAGAAACAGTGGTACAGCAAGACCCGTTACGGCTACGCCCGGGGTGGCGAACCGGTGCATTTCGTAGCGAACATCCGGCGCTACTACGACATCCTGACCTGGGTAACCCAGCCGCAGCTCGAAGGCGATCAGGTGGCTGAAGGCAATTTGCATGTGCCAGCCATCGACAAGTCAAAACCCGCGCAAGAACCCGCCCCGCTTTAACCCACACCTCAAATCCAACTGTGGGAGCGAGCCTGCTCGCGAAAGCGTCGTGTCAGTCGACATTATCTTTGACTGATACATCGTTTTCGCGAACAGGCTCGCTCCCACAGGGGTTTTGTGTAGCTGCTCAGTGCTTGGCCGCCGCCAGAATCAGCGCCTTCATTTCCGACACAGCAGATTTGAAGCCCACGAACAACGCATGCGCCACCAGCGCGTGACCAATGTTCAGTTCGTTGATGCCCTTGATCGCCGCCACTGCTTCAACGTTGTGGTAATGCAGGCCATGCCCGGCATTGACGATGAGGCCCTGCGCCAGCCCAAACGCCACGCCATCAGCGACGCGCTTGAGCTCTTCAGCCACTTCAGTCGGGGTTTCGGCATCGGCGTAACGCCCGGTGTGCAGCTCGATAGCCGGCGCACCGACGCGCTTGGAGGCGGCGATCTGGCGCTCGTCGGCGTCGATGAACAGTGACACTTCGCTGCCGATTTCCGACAAGCGCTCGACCGCAGCCCTGATGCGTTCTTCCTGTCCAGCTACATCCAGACCGCCTTCGGTGGTCAGCTCCTGACGGGTTTCCGGGACCAGACAGATGTGCGCCGGGCGAATGCGCTCGGCGAACGCCATCATTTCTTCGGTGACGCCCATTTCGAAGTTCATGCGCGTTTGCAGCACATCCTTGAGCAGCAGCACGTCGCGCTCCTGGATGTGCCGGCGATCTTCACGCAGGTGCACGGTGATGCCATCGGCGCCCGCCTCTTCTGCGTCCAGCGCCGCCTTGACCGGATCCGGGTAGCGCGTGCCACGGGCCTGACGCAGGGTGGCGACGTGGTCGATGTTCACGCCGAGAAGAATGCGATTGCTGCTGGTCACGGATGCGCTCCTGGATTGAGAGATTCGGCGCACAGCATATCAGGGCTTGCGAAACAGCTCGCGACTGACAAGCGGACGCCCGCCCAAATGGACTGCCAGCGCCTGGCGCATCAGACGCTTGGCCGCCGACAGCGCGCCGGGCGCCGACCAGTCGGCCTCGGCCATGGCCAGCAGTTCAGTGCCGTTGAACAGGCCTGGCTGCAACAGATAAACCCGCTCGAGTCCGGCATCGACTTGCAGGCGATAGAGACCGTCCGCAGCAACAGGATCGCCATGAATGTCTGTATTCATGGAAAAACCGTAGCCAAGATCATCCAGCAGCCGCCACTCGAAGGAGCGCAACAACGGCTCAAGCGGTCGGCCTTCGGCGAGCGCCAACAGGGTCGCGGCATAGTGATCAAACACCGCAGGATGCGGATCCTCGGCAGGCAGCAGGCGAATCAACAGTTCGTTGAGATACAGACCGCTGAACAGCGCCTCGCCGTTGAGCCAGGCGGAGGTGCCAGAGCTCTCCATGCGCCCGACGTTTTTCAGCTCACCCTTGCCACGGAACTCGACCTCCAGCGCCACAAACGGTCGCGCCAGCGTCCCGGCCTTGCCCCGCGCACTGCGCAACACTGCCCGCAGCCGACCTTGCGGCGTGAGGAAATCGACCAGTGCGCTGGTTTCGCGATAGGCGCGCGAATGCAGGACGTAGGCCGGTTGCGCGGGAGGTGGTGTTGAGGACATGGAGCTCTCATTGATGAAAACGCGGTTCTATATTCACCCCAAAACCAATGTGGGAGCGAGCTTGCTCGCGAATGCTGGGTGACAGTCAACAAATATGTCGGCTGGCACTACGCCTTCGCGAGCAAGCTCGCTCCCACAGGTTTCTTCGGTGTTGCGCCAACCGCGTTTTTACAGGTCGCCGTAACCCAGCGAACGCAGCGCGCGCTCGTCATCGGACCAGCCGCCCTTCACCTTGACCCACAGGTTGAGCATGATCTTGGAGTCGAACAGCAGCTCCATGTCCTTGCGCGCTTCGGTGCCGATGCGCTTGATGCGCTCGCCCTTGTCGCCAATGATGATTTTCTTCTGACCGTCACGCTCAACGAGAATCAACGCGTGGATGTGCAACGTCTTGCCCTGCTGCTTGAACTCTTCGATCTCGACGGTGATCTGGTACGGCAGCTCGGCACCCATCTGGCGCATGATTTTCTCGCGCACCAGTTCGGCGGCAAGGAAACGGCTGCTGCGGTCGGTGATCTGGTCTTCCGGGAAGAAGTGATCATTCTCCGGCAAGTGATCGGCGATGACCTTTTCCAGCGCTTCGAGGTTGTGCCCGTGCTGCGCGGAAATCGGGATGATCTGTGCGTTCGGCAGCTGTTCCTGCAGCCAGCTCAGGTGCGGCATCAGCTCGGCCTTGTCTTCGATGCGATCAGTCTTGTTCAGCGCGACGATCAGCGGGCCGGTCACGTACTGCACACGCTCGAGCACCATCTGGTCTTCGTCGGTCCACTTGGTGCGGTCAACAACGAAAATCACTACATCGACGTCTTTCAACGCCGCCGAAGCGGTTTTGTTCATGTAACGGTTCAGGGCCTTTTCGCCACCCTTGTGCATGCCCGGGGTGTCGACGTAGATCGCCTGCACGTCGCCCTCGGTCTTGATCCCGAGCATGTTGTGGCGGGTGGTCTGCGGCTTGCGCGAGGTGATCGCGAGCTTCTGGCCGAGGATGTGGTTGAGCAGCGTCGACTTGCCGACGTTGGGACGGCCGACGATGGCAACGTAGCCACAGCGAGTTGCGTTTGTATCAGTCATTGCCATTCTCCACGCCCAGGGCAATCAGTGCTGCGGCGGCCGCTACCTGTTCGGCAATACGACGGCTCACACCCTGACCTCGGCTTTTTTCATTCAGTAAGACCACTTCGCATTCGACGAAGAAGGTACGGCAGTGCGGTTCGCCCTGGATATCCACCACTTCGTAGCGTGGCAGTTCGCAACCGCGCGATTGCAGGTGTTCCTGCAAGCGGGTTTTCGGATCCTTGTTGGTGTCGACCAGCGTCAGGCCTTCGAATTCGCCGGCCAGCCACGCCAGCACGCGCTCGCGGGCGACGTCCATGCCGGCATCGAGGTAGATCGCACCGATCAGGGCTTCGAGGGCATCGGCGAGAATCGATTCACGGCGGAAACCACCGCTCTTCAGTTCACCCGAACCCAGACGCAGATAATCACCGAGGTCGAAACCGCGAGCCAGTACGGCCAGCGTCTCACCTTTTACCAGGCGTGCGCGCAAACGCGACAACTGGCCTTCGCGGGCCAACGGGAAGCGATCGAACAGCGCCTCGCCAGCAACGAAGTTGAGGATGGCATCACCGAGGAATTCCAGACGCTCGTTGTTGCGCCCGGCAAAACTGCGGTGCGTGAGGGCCAGCAGCATCAGCTCCTGGTCCTTGAAGGTGTAACCGAGCTGGCGCTCGAGACGGCTTAGAGAAACGCTCACGGTTTACCCACGCTGAGTTCGTGGCTGGTTTCCACTGCCATCGCCGGGGTACGGCGCAGGCCTGGGACAATTAACGCTGTGTTCAAAAAATAAATCCTGGCGATTGCGAAGCCGATTGTGCCGGCTCCAGAAATGCATTCGGCGCTGTGGTCAACAGCGCCGTGTTTGATTACTTGATCAGGCCGACCCGCGAGAAATTCGGCAGGTGGCTGAGTTTCGGCTCCGGCCAGCTCATCCAGACCGCGAAGGCCTTGCCGACAATATTCTTGTCGGGAACCATGCCCAGCAGGTCCTTGGGAATGTTCGGATCATCCCAGTAGCGGCTGTCGTTCGAGTTGTCGCGGTTGTCGCCCATCATGAAGTAGTGCCCGGCAGGCACTGTCCACGAACGATCCGGGGTCGCGCGGTAGCGGCTCATTTCCTTGCGGATCAGGTGCTCGGCTGCGCCGAGTTTTTCCTGATAGAGCTCCGCGCTGCCCAGCGAACCCGCTTCGGCACCGACCATCTTCTCGGCAATCGATTCGCCGTTGACGAACAGACGCTTGTCGGCGGTGTAACGCACCGTGTCACCCGGCAGGCCGACCACACGCTTGATGTAGTTGACGTTCGGGTCGCTCGGGTAGCGGAACACCATGACATCGCCGCGCTGCGGGTCACCGACTTCGATGATCTTCTTGTCGATCACCGGCAGACGGATGCCGTAGGAAAACTTGTTCACCAGAATGAAGTCGCCGACGTCCAGGGTCGGTTTCATCGAGCCGGACGGAATCTGGAACGGCTCCACCAGGAACGAACGCAGCACCAGCACGATGAACAGCACCGGAAAGAACGACTTGCCGTATTCGACCAGCAGCGGCTCTTTGTTCAGCTTCTCGACCACCACAGGCTCGGGCTGGCTGACACTGCCTTGATACGAGGCAATGGCAGCCCGCCGACGCGGCGCCAGGAACAGCAGATCAAGCAACGCCAACAGGCCGCAGACGAACACGGCGATGACCAGCAACAGCGGGAAATTTAGCGACATAGGACCTGATTATTCCAACCTGAGCACGGCGAGGAAGGCTTCCTGTGGAATTTCCACGTTGCCGACCTGTTTCATGCGTTTCTTACCGGCCTTCTGCTTCTCGAGCAGCTTCTTCTTACGACTGACGTCACCGCCGTAGCATTTGGCCAATACGTTCTTTCTGAGCGCCTTGACGGTTGTCCGGGCGACGATCTGACCACCGATGGCGGCCTGAATCGCCACGTCGAACATCTGACGAGGAATCAGTTCTTTCATCTTCTCGGTCAACTGGCGACCTTTGAAGTGCGAATTGTCACGGTGCACGATCAATGCCAGGGCATCGACCTTGTCGCCGTTGATCAGCACGTCCAGTTTCACCAGATTAGCCGATTGGTAACGATCGAAATGGTAGTCCAGCGAAGCATAGCCGCGGCTGGTGGATTTGAGACGGTCGAAGAAGTCCAGAACCACTTCGTTCATCGGCAGGTCGTAGGTCACTTGCACCTGATTGCCGAGGAACAGCATGTCGACCTGTACGCCGCGTTTCTCGATGCACAGGGTAATGACGTTGCCCAGGTGTTCCTGCGGTACGAGGATATTGGCGCGCACGATTGGTTCGCGCATGTCCTCGATCGCCGACACGTCCGGAAGTTTCGACGGGTTGTCGACGTAAATCGTTTCACCGGTTTTCAGCACCAGCTCGAAAATTACCGTCGGCGCGGTGGTGATCAGGTCCAGGTCGTATTCGCGCTCGAGGCGCTCCTGGATGATTTCCATGTGCAGCATGCCGAGGAAGCCGCAACGGAAGCCGAAGCCCAGGGCGTCCGAGCTTTCCGGGGTGTACTGCAGCGACGAGTCGTTCAGGGTCAGCTTCTGCAGCGCTTCGCGGAAATCCTCGAAGTCGTCGGAGCTGACCGGGAACAGACCGGCGTAAACCTGTGGCTGAATGCGTTTGAAGCCCGGCAGCACCGGAACGTCTGGCGTGGAGCTCAGGGTCAGGGTGTCACCGACCGGTGCGCCGTGAATGTCCTTGATGCTGGCGATGATGAAGCCCACTTCGCCGGCCTTCAGATCAACAGTGGCGGTGTGTTTCGGGTTGAACACGCCGACGCTGTCGACCAGGTGCACCTTGCCGGTGGACTTGACCAGAATCTTGTCGCCCTTCTTCACACGGCCGTGGCGCACGCGTACCAGGGAAACAACGCCCAGGTAGTTGTCGAACCAGGAGTCGATGATCAACGCTTGCAGCGGATCTTCGATGTTGCCGGTCGGCGCAGGGATGGTGTGTACCAGACGCTCGAGCACTTCGTCGACACCCAGGCCGGTCTTGGCGCTGCAGGTGACGGCGTCGGTAGCGTCGATGCCGATGATCTTCTCGATCTCGTCCTTGACGCGATCCGGCTCGGCCTGAGGCAGGTCGATCTTGTTCAGCACCGGCATGACCTCGAGGCCCTGCTCGATGGCGGTGTAGCAGTTGGCCACGGACTGGGCTTCTACGCCCTGCCCCGCATCGACCACCAGCAAGGCGCCTTCACACGCGGCCAAGGAACGGCTGACTTCGTAGGTGAAGTCGACGTGGCCCGGGGTGTCGATGAAGTTCAGCTGGTAGGTGATGCCGTCTTTGGCTTTGTAATAGAGGGTAACGCTGTGGGCCTTGATGGTGATCCCGCGTTCACGCTCAAGATCCATGGAATCCAGTACCTGGGCTTCCATTTCACGCTCGGCCAGGCCGCCGCACATCTGGATGAAACGGTCAGCCAGCGTCGACTTGCCATGGTCAATGTGGGCGATGATGGAGAAATTGCGGATATGACTCAAATCACTCACGGATCAACACTCAAAAAGGCTGCAGGCTTGGCCCGCCGAAAAATAGCCGGGAATTGTACCTGATACACGGCGCAAGCGTCACGTTCGCCTGTCACCCGGATCGCATGCAAAAACGCCCCGGTCTGGCGACCGAGGCGTTTTCAGGGTTCAAGCGCTGAATGAAAGCTTGTTCATCAGCCCGCTCGCCTGAGCAGCCAGACACCCGCCAGCGCGCACACGCCGGCCGGCACCAGCACCGCAAACAGCGGCGAGAAACCGAACACCAGACTCGATGGCCCCAGCAGATCCTGGACGATGCGGAAGGTGAAGCCCACCAGCACGCCGGTGAAAACACGCTGACCGAGGGTCACCGAACGCAGTGGACCGAAGATGAACGAGATCGCCATCAGCACCAGCGCGGCAGTCACCAGCGGCTGCAACACCTTGACCCAAAATGCCAGCCAGTAACGGCCGTTGCTCAGGCCCTGCTCGGCCAGATAGTGGATGTAGCCCCACAGGCCGCTGATCGACAGCGATTCCGGCGCCATGACTACGGTGCTGAGCAGTTGCGGGCTCAACGCCACATCCCACTCCTCGCTCGGGGTATTGAGGACTTCAGTACTGCGCTCCTTGAACAGCGTGGTGGCAACGTCGGTAAGCTGCCACTTGGTGCCGTCAAACTCAGCCTTTTTGGCGAAGCTGGAGCTGAGCAGATGGCGCTCCTTGTCGAAGTGATAACGCGTCACGCCGTACAACAGACCGTTCGGTTGAACCGCGTTGATGTGGATGAATTCTTCACCCTGACGGTGCCACATACCGTGCTTGGCGCTTTGTGCGTCGCCACTGCCTTGGGCCAGCGAGCGATTGGCCTGGGCCATGCTTTCAGTGGCCGGGGCAACGTATTCGCCGATAAGCACGCCAGCGAGCATCAGTACCAGCATTGGCTTCATTACAGCCCAGACGATACGGCCGATCGACACGCCAGCAGCGCGCATGACTGTCAGCTCACTGCTGCTGGCCAGACTGCCGAGGCCGATCAGGCAGCCGATCAATGCCGCCATCGGCAGCATTTCATAGAGCCGGCGCGGTGCGGTCAGCAAGACAAAACCGAGCACGTCGACCAGGGTGTAGGTGTCGCTGACGTCGCCCATTTCATCGATGAAGGCGAAAAGCGTTGCCAGGCCGAGGATGATCGCCAGCACGGCGATGATTGCCATGAATACGCTGCTGCCGATGTAGCGGTCGAGTTTAACCACGAGCCACCTCCAGCGCGGCGCTGCGACGGCTGGCCAGTTTCAAGCGCATCGGCTCCCAATACAGCAGGCCGAGGCCGATGACCAGGAAGATCGCGTGCACCCACCACAGGCCGAGGGCTGGCGGGATCTTGCCTTTTTCGAGGGCGCCGCGAGCGGCAATCAGGATGGTCAGGTAAGCCATATAAAGAAGAATCGCCGGCAGCAGCTTGAGGAAACGCCCCTGACGCGGATTCACCCGCGACAGCGGCACCGCCATCAGGGTCACGATGAACACCAGCAATGGCAGGGACATACGCCATTGCAGCTCGGTTTTCGAACGGATGTCATCACTGCCCCACAGGGACGAGGTCGGCATCGCGTCACGATCGGTGACTTCTTCGCTGACGTCCGGCTTGGGCAACAGCACGCCATATGTTTCGTAATGGATGGCACGGTAGTCGGCCTGCCCCGGGCTGCCGTCATAGCGATAGCCGTTGTCGAGGATCAGGTAGCGATTGCCATCGGGGCGGATTACCTGACGACCCGACTCGGCCACCAGCACGGAAATCCCGCGGTCCTTCTTATCGGCACCAAGGTTCTTCTGCGAGATGAACACGCTGCCGAGATTGACGCGGTCGTCGCTCAGGGTTTCGGTGTAGGTCACCCGAGTACCGTCACGCAATGCCTGGAAGCGGCCCGGTTCGAGGGTATCGAACTCGGTCAGCGCGTCCTGCTTGTTCAACAGCAACTGAAACTGGTTGGCGCCCTGCGGAGCCAGGCCAAGGCTCAGCCACGCCACCACCAGTGCCACCAGCGTCGCCGGAAACAGGGTCATGCGAAACAGCTTCTGCTGGCTCATGCCGGTGGCCGAAAGCACGGTCATTTCGCTTTCTAGGTACAGGCGACCGTAGGCCAGCAGGATCCCGAGGAACAGACCCAGCGGCAGAATCAGTTGCAGGAAACCCGGCAGACGAAAGCCCATGATCAGGAACAGCGAGCCCGGATCGAGCTGACCGGCCGCAGCCTGCGCCAGGTATTTGATGAAGCGACCGCTCATGATGATGACCAGCAGCACGGCACTTACGGCGCTGAGGGTCAACAGGACTTCGCGGGACAGATAACGGAAGACGATCAAACCAGACACTCCAGGGTTGTCAGGCTAAGGCGGCCAAACAAGCAAACACATCGACCGGCCCGCCATGCAGAGCGGTCGAAAAAAGATGCGGCATTATCCTGTGATTGGGGGCGCCTGTCACTGCGCACACTCATCCATCTCTGTAATCCTTTGCTCGAGGGTTGTCAGGCGCGGGGAGCGAGGTTCAAACTGCGGCCCTTGTCGCAGGCTTCGGCCTGCGCCTCTTCTCTTTATAAGCAGGCGATTGCGGACAACGTCGAACGCCTGCGTGTTGACCATTCATTCAGGGATCCGGACATGGAACTGGTTGTAAAAAGCGTTAGCCCAGAAACGTTGAAAACCGCCACCCTGGTGGTTGCCGTCGGCGAAGGCCGAAAACTCGGTGTCGCCGCCAGACTGGTCGACGAGTCGAGCGGCGGCGCGATCAGCGCCGTGCTCAAGCGTGGCGACCTGGCCGGCAAGGTCGGTCAAAGCCTGCTGCTGCACAGCCTGCCGAACCTGAAAGCCGAGCGCGTTTTGCTGGTCGGCGTGGGCAAGGACGAGGAACTGGGCGATCGTCCGTTCCGCAAAATCGTTGCCGGCATCCTTAACTCCCTCAAAGGTCTGGGCGGCGGTGATGCCGTGCTGGCGCTGGACGAAGTCATCGTCAAAGGTCGCGACAGCTACGGCAAGACTCGCCTGCTGGCAGAAACCCTGGTCGACGGCGGCTACACCTTCGACCAGTTCAAGAGCCAGAAAGCCGAACCGCGCGCCCTGAAGAAAATCACCCTGCTGACCATCAAGGCTGCGCAAGCCGAAGTTCAGCGCGCCGTGAATCACGCCACTGCTATCGCTAACGGCATGGCCTTCACCCGCGATCTGGGCAACCTGCCGCCGAACATCTGTCACCCGACCTTCATGGGCGAACAGGCGAAGAACCTGGGCAAAGAGTTCAAAGACCTCAAAGTCGAAGTACTCGACGAGAAGAAGATCAAATCCCTCGGCATGGGCTCGTTCTACGCCGTGGGCCAGGGCAGCGCCCAGCCACCGCGGCTGATCGTCATGCAATACAACGGCGGCAAGAAATCCGAGAAGCCATACGCGCTGGTCGGCAAGGGCATTACCTTCGACACCGGCGGCATCAGCCTGAAGCCGGGCGCCGGCATGGACGAAATGAAGTACGACATGGGCGGCGCGGCCAGCGTGTTCGGTACGCTGCGTGCGGTACTTGAGCTGAAACTGCCGATCAATCTGGTGTGCATCCTCGCCTGCGCCGAAAACATGCCAAGCGGCAACGCGTCGCGTCCGGGCGACATCGTCACCACCATGAGCGGCCAGACCGTGGAAATCCTCAATACCGATGCCGAAGGCCGTCTGGTGCTGTGCGATGCGCTGACCTACGCCGAGCGCTTCAAGCCGCAAGCGGTGATCGACATCGCCACCCTGACCGGTGCTTGCGTGGTGGCCTTGGGCGCTCATACTTCCGGTCTGCTGGGCAACAACGACGAACTGATCGACCAGTTGCTCAGCGCCGGCAAGGCTGCCGACGATCGTGCCTGGCAACTGCCGCTGTTCGACGAGTACCAGGAGCAACTGGACAGCCCGTTCGCCGACATCGCCAACATTGGCGGGCCGAAGGCCGGCACCATCACCGCCGCCTGCTTCCTGTCGCGCTTCACCAAGAACCTCAACTGGGCGCATCTGGACATTGCCGGCACCGCGTGGACCAGCGGCGGCAAGGACAAAGGCGCCACTGGCCGTCCGGTACCCCTGCTGACCCAGTACCTGCTGGATCGCGCCAAGGCCTGAAACTGCTGAAAGGCGGCGTCACTTTCGGGTGACGCCGCTTGCCGCCCTGGAACCGCAATGACCAAAGTCGACTTCTATATCCTGCCCAGCGCCGATCCTTCTGCACGCCTGGACTTTGCCTGCAAGCTCACCGAGAAAGCCTGGCGCATGGGCCACCGCATTTACCTGCATTGCAGCGATGCGGCCCAGCGTGACGATCTTGATGCGCGCCTGTGGGCATTCAAGGGCGAAAGCTTCGTGCCCCACGGCCCTGCCGACAGTGAACCGGACGGCTTGATCGTGCTGGGACTCGGGGAAGACTGTGGCGAGCATCAGGATCTGCTGGTCAATCTCGATCTGAAAGTGCCGGCCTTCGCCAGCAAATTCGCCCGAGTGGCGGAGGTAGTGGTGGAAGATCCGACCATTCGAGCCGCCGCGCGGGAGAGTTTCCGTTTCTACCGCGAACAGGGCTATCCTCTGCAAGACCACCGTTTACAGCGACTCTGAGCACTCCAATGGACACTCCGAAACCGCAACAAAAGGCCACGCATCTGCTGGACGATCTCGAATCGATCCGTCAGTTGCTCGGCGATGACAACCTGCAACCACCGCTGTTGACCGATACGGTCGATGACAGCGAACAGGAACAGATTCCGATGCTGTTCGATTCCGTCAGCAATGAGCCGGCGGCGGTCGAACAAGAACCAACGCCGGCCCCGGCTGCCCAGGTTGCCGCCCCGGTCGATAAAGGCCCGGACGCCCTCCTCCACCTGGACCGCGAACTGCGCGCCGCTGCGCAACTGATCATGCAAGACGTGATCGACGACTTCGCCCCGCACATCGAAACCGAAATCAAACGCCGCCTCGATGCGCGGATGGAGCGGCTGCTCGCCGCAGCTGCAAGCGGCAAGCTTTAAGCTGCAAGCCAAAGCCAAAGCAAATCCGCCGCGCTCCTCTTGAAGCTTGCAGCTTGTGGCTTGTGGCTGTCCCCACGGCTATACTTCCCGGCTTTTCCTGAATAAATGCCAATAGGGTCCCGCCGCGCATGGATAAGACCTACCAGCCGCACGCCATTGAAACTTCCTGGTACAAGACCTGGGAGTCCGAGAACTACTTCGCCCCGCAAGGCGCGGGCGAGTCCTACACCATCATGATCCCGCCGCCGAACGTCACCGGCAGCCTGCACATGGGTCACGGCTTCAACAACGCAATCATGGACGCACTGATCCGTTTCCGCCGCATGCAGGGTCGCGACACCCTGTGGCAGCCGGGCACCGACCACGCCGGTATCGCCACGCAGATGCTGGTGGAGCGCCAACTCGAAGCCCAGGGCCAGAATCGTCACGATCTGGGCCGGGAAAAATTCCTTGAGAAAGTCTGGGAATGGAAAGATCAGTCCGGTGGCAACATCAGCCGGCAGATCCGCCGCCTCGGCTCGTCCGTCGACTGGAGCCGCGAGCGCTTCACCATGGACGACGGTCTCTCGGAAGCGGTCAAGGAAGCCTTCGTGCGTCTGCATGAAGACGGCCTGATCTATCGCGGCAAGCGTCTGGTCAACTGGGACACCAAACTGCACACGGCGATTTCCGACCTCGAAGTGGAAAACCACGAAGAGAAAGGCTTCCTGTGGAACCTGAAATACCCATTGGCTGACGGCGTGAAAACCGCCGAGGGCAATGACTTCCTGATCGTCGCCACCACCCGTCCGGAAACCATGCTCGGCGACTCCGCCGTCGCGGTTAACCCGAACGACGAGCGCTACAAAGCCCTGATCGGCAAATTCGTCGAGCTGCCACTGGTTGGCCGCCGCATCCCGATCATCGCCGACGATTACTGCGACCCTGAATTCGGCACCGGCTGCGTGAAAATCACCCCGGCCCACGATTTCAACGACTACGAAGTCGGCAAGCGCCACAACCTGCCGCTGCTGAACATCTTCGACAAGAACGCCAACGTGCTGCCTGCTGCACAGGTATTCAACCTCGACGGCACGCTGAACGAGAGCATTGACGGCAAGATTCCGGCCGAGTTCGCCGGGCTGGAGCGTTTCGAAGCGCGCAAGCAGATCGTCGCCGCGTTCGACGCTGCCGGCCTGCTGGTGAGCGTCAACGATCACAATCTGAAAACGCCGAAAGGCGATCGCTCCGGCACGGTCATCGAGCCGTGGCTGACCGACCAGTGGTACGTGTCGACCAAGCCACTGGCCGAGCCTGCTATCGCCGCTGTTGAAGACGGCCGCATCCAGTTCGTGCCCAAGCAGTACGAAAACATGTACTTCTCGTGGATGCGCGACATCCAGGACTGGTGCATCAGCCGTCAGCTGTGGTGGGGCCACCGCATTCCGGCCTGGTACGACGAGTCGGGCAAGGTCTACGTCGGTCGCGACGAAGCCGAAGTGCGGGCCAAGCACAACCTCGGCGCGGACGTTGCACTGCAACAGGACAACGACGTACTCGACACCTGGTTCAGTTCCGGCCTGTGGACATTCTCCACGCTGGGCTGGCCTGAGCAGACCGAGTTCCTGAAGAAATTCCACTCCACCGACGTGCTGGTCACCGGTTTCGACATCATTTTCTTCTGGGTTGCCCGGATGATCATGATGACCATGCACCTGATGAAGAACGAAGACGGCACGCCGCAGGTTCCGTTCAAGACTGTGTACGTACACGGTCTGGTACGCGACGGCCAGGGCCAGAAGATGTCCAAGTCCAAGGGCAACGTCCTTGACCCGCTGGACATCATCGACGGCATCGACCTGGAAACCCTGGTGCAGAAGCGCACCTCGGGCCTGATGCAACCGAAACTGGCGAAGAAGATCGAGAAAGCCACCCGCGAAGAATTCGCCAATGGCATCGAAAGCTACGGCACCGACGCCCTGCGCTTTACCTTCTGCTCGCTGGCCTCGACCGGTCGCGACATCAAGTTCGACATGGGTCGCGTCGAAGGCTATCGCAACTTCTGCAACAAGATCTGGAACGCCGCGCGTTACGTTCTGGACAAGGGCGAAGATTGCGGCCAGAACGGCGAAGCTTACGAGCTGTCGCTGGCCGATCGCTGGATCATCTCGCAGCTGCAACGCACCGAAGCCGAAGTGACCCGTCAACTGGATCAATTCCGTTTCGACCTCGCCGCGCAAGCGTTGTACGAGTTCATCTGGAACCAGTACTGCGACTGGTATCTGGAATTGTCCAAGCCAGTGCTGTGGGACGAGAACGCGCCCGTAGAACGTCAGCGTGGCACTCGCCGTACACTGGTGCGCGTACTGGAAGTGGCGCTGCGACTGGCGCATCCGTTCATGCCGTTCATCACTGAAGAAATCTGGCAGCGCATTGCGCCGCTGGCCGGCATTCAGGGCAAGACGATCATGCTGCAGCCTTGGCCGGTGGCCAATGAAGAGCGCATCGATCCGGCGGCGGAAAACGACATCGAATGGCTCAAGGAACTGATGCTCGGCACGCGCAACATTCGTGGCGAGATGAACATCGGCCCGGGCAAGCCACTGCCGATCTTCCTGAAGAACGTCAGCGCTGACGACCAGCGCCGGCTGACCGAGAACGAAGCGCTGCTGAAGAAGCTGGCGCGTCTGGAATCGATCACCGTACTCGGCCCTGGCGAAGAGGCACCGCTGTCCGCCACCGCACTGGTGGGCGAGATGGAAGTGCTGGTGCCAATGGCCGGCCTGATCGACAAGGGTGCCGAACTGGCACGTCTGGACAAGGAAATCCTGCGTCTGCAGGGTGAAGTCCAGCGGGTTGGCGGCAAACTGTCCAACGCAGGTTTCGTCGACAAGGCCCCGGCCGAAGTCATCGAGAAGGAACGCGCCAAACTGGCCGAGGCCGAACAGGCCCTGGGCAAACTGGCCGAGCAGCACGCGAGGATTGCCAGCCTTTAACGGCAGATCGCATTGAAAGAGGGAGGCCGCAATGGCCTCCCTTTGTTTCATCCTGCTTTCAACCCTTCACTTCCCTAGGGCTTCTTCGCAATATTCCCCCGCAGCATTGATTAAGTCCACGTGAATGCTCTCGTGCTGTGGATTGCCGCGATTGAGCGTGAAAGACACTTTTCCCCATCCTGTTCGAATGGGTCTGATGTGAAGAAAATAATCGCCAATCGTTCTTTTTAAGCCTTCGGTCGTGTCTGTTGCCGTGACAAAGCCTTTGAGCGGTGGTGTCTGCGTTCCCTCTACCGGCTGCGTAAGTTCTGCATCTCTAAATCCCTCCCATACAAGCTCCCACGGCGAGCCGACCTGAGCTCCTGGCAAGGCGACTTTGACCTCGATTCCCTGTTGCGGTTTCGAATCGCAATTGATCATCCCGGAATCTGCACCGGGAAACGTAATTGATTGTGTCATGAGTGTTTTCCTTAACTTTAAATTGATTAGTTTTGGACGGCTGCGTTGTTTAGGATTGCCCTGACAGTGAACTTGAATAGAACGACAATACACACTGTCAAATATGACAGTATTTTAGACCGTTTACGCATAAGCAAACGCTATCGCTGAACAATGTGGGACAATACCCGCCACTTTCAGCCATACCCGAATCGACCACGCCCATGACTGCCCCCCGCACACCCAAACCTGCGCGCAAGAAGCCTGACGCCGCATCCCCGAGCAAAGCCGTCGAGCCGCGCGAGAAGGCCAGCCTGCATCCGCGCAATCGCCATCAGGGTCGTTACGACTTCCCGGCGCTGATCAAGACCATGCCGGAACTGGCCAAATACGTGATCACCAATCCGTACGGCAAGGAAAGCATCGACTTCGCCAGCCCCGATGCGGTGCGCGTGTTCAACCGGGCGCTGCTCAAGGCGTTCTATGGCATCCAGCATTGGGATATTCCGGCGGACTACCTCTGCCCTCCGGTTCCGGGGCGTGCCGATTACGTACACTTTCTCGCTGACCTGCTGGCGAGCATGAACGATGGCAAGGTGCCGCGCGGTGCGATCGTCAATGTGCTGGACATCGGCATGGGCGCCAACTGCGTTTATCCGCTGATCGGCAACAGCGAATACCGCTGGCATTTCCTCGGCTCGGAGATCGATCCGACAGCCGTGGCGGCGGCCCGAGCCATCGTGCAGTCCAACGATCTGAGCAAGGTCATCCAGCTGCGTCAGCAGGAAAACCGCAAGCACATCCTCATAGGCTTGCTCGAGCCGGGCGAGCGTTTCGACCTGACCATGTGCAACCCGCCGTTCCACGCCTCCATGGAAGAGGCGACCAAGGGCAGCGAGCGCAAGTGGCGTGCTCTGGGCAAGGCTGATCCGAAACGCAAGCTGCCGGTGTTGAACTTCGGCGGACAATCGGCCGAGCTGTGGTGTGAAGGCGGTGAAGCGCGGTTTGTGACGCAGCTGATCGCCGAAAGCGCGAACTTCCAGCACAAGGTGTTGTGGTTCAGCACACTTGTGTCGAAGGCATCGAACCTGCCGGCCATCGAGACAGCACTGAAGAAGGCCGGCGTGCTGGAAAGCCAGGTCGTGGAGATGTCGCAGGGGCAGAAGCAGAGCCGCTTTGTCGCCTGGACATTCCAGACCAAGTCCGAGCAGCAGATCTGGCGGCGTGAGCGCTGGGTTCGCTAAGACACAGCAGGTCCCCTGTGGGAGCGAGCTTGCTCGCGAATGCGGTATATCAGTGACATTGAAGTTGACTGACACACTGCTTTCGCGAGCAAGCTCGCTCCCACAATGGTTTATGGCATTCATGAGTCAGTCGTCAAATCACAGACACAAAAAAACCGTGCCCCGGATCACTCCGAAGCACGGTTTTTTTTATCGCTGCGTCTTACTTGTTCACAGCGTCGGTCAGGCCTTTGGCCACAACCAGCTTGATCACTTTCTTTGCAGGGATTTCGATGGCAGCGCCAGTCGAAGGGTTACGGCCAGTGCGGGCAGGACGCTCGGTCACTTTCAGCTTGCCGATACCTGGCAAGGTGATTTCGCCGCCGTTTTCCAGCTGATCGGCAACGATTTGGCCCAGTTGGTCCAGAGCGTTACGCGCGGTGGTTTTCGGCGCGTCGATAGCTTCAGCGATGTCGGCGATCAGTTGGTCTTTAGTAAGAGCCATGTAGTGTTCCTTCCCTATCAAATTCATATGGATTGCAGAGTGCAGTGTCAGCCATCGAGCCCGATCTTCTGGATCTGGCACCCTCGGCGATAACCACGACGAGTCGGGTTATAGATGCCGAAATCAGGGTTTGGTTCGACCTGACAAATGCTGAATGCACGCTTAACGCAGTGACTTCGCGCAAGACCGGGCAAAACTAGCACAGCGACAAGGAAATATCCGCCTCTAGCTACCCATTTGGTCAGCTTTATTGCGCTAAATCGGTAAAAAACCGCATAAGGCCGGCCTCTTGCCCCGGTTTTGCCCTTCGCCCCCCGCCAAAACCAGTGGTTGCGGTACACTGAGCGCTTTTTCGGGGGAGCCTGCCCTCCTCCCTTCCAACAGCCGAGAAGCCCATGCCGATCCGTCATTGCATCGTCCACCTGATCGACAAAAAACCCGACGGCACGCCTGCAGTTCTGCACGCTCGTGACTCTGAACTGGCCGAGTCCGCAGCCATCGAAAACATGCTCGCCGACCTCAATGAAAGCTACAACGCCAAACAGGGCAAAGCCTGGGGCCTGTTCCACCCGGAATCCGGCGCGTTCCCCTTCAGCGGCTGGCTGAAGGAGTACATGGAAGGCGGCCGTGACTTCACCGCGTTCAGCAAAGTGGCGGTCGAGCACCTGCAGAAGCTGATGGAAGAATCCAACCTGTCGGTGGGCGGCCATGTGCTGTTCGCCCACTATCAACAAGGCATGACCGATTACCTGGCGATCGCCCTGCTGCACCACAGCGAAGGCGTGGCAGTAACCGACGAGCTCGACGTAACGCCGTCGCGCCATCTCGATCTGGGCCAGTTGCATCTGGCAGCGCGGATCAACGTCTCCGAGTGGCAGAACAACAAACAATCCAAGCAGTACATTTCGTTCATCAAGGGCAAGAATGGCAAGAAGGTCTCGGAATACTTCCGCGACTTCATCGGCTGCCAGGAAGGGGTCGACGGCCCCGGCGAGACGCGCACCCTGCTCAAGGCCTTCAGCGACTTTGTCGAGAGCGAAGATCTGCCGGAAGACTCGGCCCGCGAAAAAACCAAGACCCTGGTCGACTATGCCAGCAGCCAGGCCAAACTCGGCGAACCGATGGGCCTGGAAGAATTGTCGGAGCTGATCGACGAAGAACGTCCGAAAGCTTTCTACGATCACATCCGCAACAAGGATTACGGCCTGTCGCCAGAGATTCCGGCAGACAAGCGCACCCTCAACCAATTCCGCCGTTTCACCGGCCGCGCCGAAGGCCTGTCGATCAGCTTCGAAGCGCACCTGCTGGGTTCGAAGATCGAGTACGACGAAGAGAACGGCACCTTGATCATCAAGGGCCTGCCGACTTCGCTGACCGATCAGTTGAAGCGGCGCAACTGATGCTCGGCAATGTGCTGAAAAAAGTCGTCCTGGTGCTGCTGGTGGTCGTGGTCTATCAGAACTGGGGCAAGATCGAGCGGCTCTTCAATCCCGCGCAAATGGTTTCGGAGCAGAAGCGGGCGCAGGCCAATGTCGTGCTCTACGCTACCGACTGGTGCGGCTACTGCAAACAGACCAAACGCTTTCTCGACAGCAAGGGCATTCCGTTCAAGGAGTTCGACATCGAGAAGGACGCCGACGCGCGCAAGGCGTATGAGGCATTGGGTGGGCGTGGGATACCGTTGATCGACGTCAATGGCACGTTGATTCGCGGGTTTGATCCGGAAGAAATCCTCGCTGCCCTGAAATAATCCACTGTGGGAGCGAGCCTGCTCGCGAAAGCGCTGCATCAGCCAACGACAATGTTGAATGATCCATCGTCTTCGCGAGCAGGCTCGCTCCCACAGGTTTTGCAGCTGACTTGATAAATCAGCGTGCTTCGATACGGAAGCCGAAGCGCGGGAAGTGCACATGCACCACGCCGCCACGTTCGTCTTCGCGGCGAATGATCAGCTCTTCACTGCCAGCAAACAGCAGCTCGCCTACCACCGGGTCGACGCCGTAGTCGATAGCGGCAATCGCCACTTGCTGGCCCGCCTTGAAGCCATTCGGATCAACGAACTGCTCATTCGGCAATGCCGCTGGCGTCGCGTTACGCGCGACTTCCAGTGCCTCGACGGAAGACATCTCGCTCGCTGCGCCATGGCCGAATCCCAACACTCGACCCAGCCACGCCGCAACTCCCGGATAGTCATCCACCAGCGGCGCCGTCACGTGGGTCGCCTTGAGAAACCACAGCGGATGCGCCAGGGCGAAGTCGGCAATCGACGGTTCGCCGAAGAGGAAGTCATCCTGCTCGCGCTGCAACTGCTGCTCCAGACGCGCCATGATCGTCGGCCATTGATGTTTGGCCTGCTCGGCGGACAGACGCGTAGCGCTGCCACCGCTGAACAGACCGGCACGGTCGGCCAGAAAAGCCTTGATCGCTTCCGGCGGCAATTTGCCGAAACGCACTGCCACTGATTCTGGCTGGAACACCAGGCTCACCGCGTGCTGGAACACCACCGAATCAGCCCACGCCGCAAAACTGGCGCTGGTCATTTCCTGGCCTTCGGGGAAGAACGCCGGCAGGGCTTTTTGCTGTTCCAGGCGTCGAGCGATCAGTGCGGTGTCGCAATAGATGTCAGCACCGATCTGCAACACAGGGGTCTTGCGGTAGCCACCGGTCAACGCGGTCAGATCCGGTTTCGGCATCACCGGGGAAATATGCACCGAACGCCAGGACAGGCCTTTGAAGCCCAGCAGCAGGCGGGCCTTCTCGGCAAAGGGAGAGGTCGGGTAATGGTGCAGAATCAACTCGGACATGCTCGGCTCCGCCGCTGGAAAAGTGAATCCGCAGCTTAACGCGCATTGCCGGACAGGCCTACCGATCTGGCTGATGGGAACCAATCAGTCAGATTGATAAGACGCGACAAGACATTCCTTGGCGCTCTTCTTGAGCTTTTTGATCAGCCGCTCCTGGCGCAAAGCATCACTTTTGTCGCGGCACAGTTCGGTGTAGACCAGCGCCATCGCCGGGCTGGAAAGAAAGAACCGCGCGCCTTTGCCGCTCTGGTGCTTGGCGAAACGCCGAACGGGGTCGTCGCTGATTCCGCAATACAACGAGCCATTGGCGGCACGCACGAGGTAGACGAACCAGGATTTGTTCACTGGCTCGGCAGCATCGACGGATTGTTCGCTAAGACTGGTCACTTCGGGATCTGAACGTGTAGGAAAACAGGCGGCGATCTTATCAGCGCCCGGCCTGAAATGCCTTCAGTCCCTTGCGCGCCTGGGCGCGGACGGCGTTGCGCACCAGCGGCGTCCACCCCAGTAGCAGGCCTTTGAAACCGAGCGCCTGCCGCGACCAGCGCCACAGATCGAAGTGGTCGTGATGCTCACAGATCTTGCCGTCACGGAACACGAAGCGGGCCTGGATATCGTTGATGACGATGTTGCCGGTCTGGCTGAACAGGTAAGTCGCCACCCAATGCGCGCCGCCCGTGCGCTCGTCGGCACGGACATTGTCAAAAGTCAGGGAAAAATCTTTGGCACGGGTGGTGAGCATGCGCCACATGTCGCCGGCATCGCGCCCGCGCAGTTCACCGAAGGCCGGATCACTGAAGACCACGTCATCGGTGTAGCAGGCGGCCATGGCTTCGGCGTCGAGGCGCTGAAAGGCTTGGTAGAAGCGAGTGATCAGGGCGCTGTGGGCTTCGCTCAAGGCAGTCTCCAAAGAAATAGGTACAGATTGCCAGCACCATAATCTGCCGCGCGCAGAAACACTATCGGCAATACGCAAAACCCTTGTGGGAGCGAGCCTGCTCGTGAAGGCAATTCAACATTCAACATCTATGTTGACCGAAACACCGCTTTCGCGAGCAGGCTCACTCCTACGTTTGCACCCAGTGCATTCAGATCTTTTCGCTTTGCACCTGCACATACAACGCGCGCCCGGCACCGAGGCCGGCAATGATCGCGCCGGTGCCAATGATGCCGAAAATCCAGCCGACGGCATTCCAGCCGCCGGTCCAGTCATGCACCACGCCCACGGCGAACGGCCCCATCGACGCCAGGGTGTAGCCAAAGCCCTGCGACATGCTCGACAGGTTCGCCGCGACATGTGAGTCACGCGAGCGCAGCACGATCAGGGTCAGGGCCAGGCTGAACGTGCCGCCCTGCCCCAGCCCGAGCAGAATCGCCCAGCCCCACAGACCTTCGATAGGTGCATACAGGCAGCCGAACAGCCCGGCCAGGGTCAACGCCATGACCACGACGATCGCCAGACGCTGATCCTTGCCACGGGTCGCCAGCCACGGCGCAGCCAGCGAACTGGCCAGTTGAATGATCACCGAACCGGACAACACCAATCCGGCTTGGGTCGGGGTCAGCCCGCGCCCGATGAGGATCGATGGCAACCAGCCAAACACAATGTAGGCCAGCGACGATTGCAGGCCCATGTACAAGGTCACCTGCCAGGCCAACGGATCACGAAGCAACCCGCGCACGCGATAGGCGACGTTGTGTGCGCCATGTTTGGAGCCGACTTGTGGCAGCCAGAAAACCGCCGCCACCAATGCCGGAATCACCCAGAAGCCCAGGCCCATGGCCCAGCTGTTACCGAAGTGTTCACTCAGGGGCACGGTCGAACCCGCCGCCATCGCTGCGCCCAGGCACAGGGCCATGGTGTAGACCCCGGTCATGGTCCCGGCGTGTTTGGCGAAGTCGCGTTTGACGATACCCGGCAGCAAAACGCCAACAATGCCAATGCTGGCGCCGCCGAGCACGCTTCCAGCGAACAGGCCGATCTCGCCGAAATTGCTGCGCAAGATGATCCCGCCGGCCAGTGTCAGCAGAATCCCCAGCACTACCCGCTCAGCACCGAAACGCCGCGCCAGAATCGGCGCCAGCGGCGCAAACAAGCCCAGGCACAGCACCGGCAACGTGGTCAGCAATCCCGCCTGCGCCGCAGACAGCCCGAGACTTCTGGAGACCTCGCTGAGCAATGGCGCCATGCTCGACAACGCCGGGCGCAGGTTGAGCGCCACCAGAATCAGCCCGAGCAGCAACAGCCAGGGGCGTTTTACCCACGGATGGCTTTGCTGGACCTGCTCGTCATCAGCCTCGGCATCGATCAGCAACTCCTCCAGCTCGGGCGAACGTTTCGACGCTGTGGATAACTCACTGCGGGACATGGTTTTCTCGGTTTCAAGGTTCATTGATCAACTGCCTCGACAAGGCTTTGGCCCGCTCCGGGTCGCGTTGTTCGACCGCATCGAGCAAGTCGATGTGCAGGTCGAACACGTCCTGACGGCGCGGGGAAATATTCAAGGTCTGGCGCAATTGCGCGCCGACGATGCTGGAGAAATAGCGATACAGCTCGCTGAGGGTCGGGTTGTGCGCGGCATCGACCAGTCGCCGATGAAACACCAGATCGCAGGCGATGTAAGTGTCGAGATCACCGTGATAGTGGCTGCCGCTGGTGCCGAGCGCTTCGCGTAGCGCCGCCAGATCCTCATCGGTACGGCGCAATGCTGCCAGGCCGATGGCCTCGACCTCAAGGATGTGTCGGGTCTCCCGGGCCTGCTCCAACGAGCAGCGGGACAACGCTTTCAGCGTATCCAGCGGATCGACCACCGCACGAAGATAACTGCCGTCGCCCTGACGAATTTCAATCAGCCCGGAGAACGCCAGAACACGCATCGCCTCACGCACGGTATTGCGGCTGATGCCCAGTTCGGCACACAGCTCCGGCTCGGTAGGCAAGCGCTCGCCGACCCGCCACGCACCGCTGTTGATGCGCTGGCGTAGCTGTTCCAGCGCCTGATCGACCAGGGATCGCTTGATCAAAGGGGAAATTTCAGACATGAGCCTCGCCTTTTCATCCAATCATAGGATGAATTTTCCGACATGTTAGTCAGACCCATGTAGGACGGCAACCACCTAGGGTCAATCGGAGACACATGGAGCGGCATTTTCGATTGGTCAAAATTACCCTTTAAGGGTAATTTCAGGGACAGGGTTTTGGCTTCTTATGGAAAAGAACACACCCCATTACGATTTGGGAGCGGTGAAACAAGAGGTCATCAGGCTGGGCGCGAAAGCTTTTACAGGAACTGCGATGAGCTCGGGCAAACGCATGGGGTTAAACCTGAAACGAATGCAGCAGGCTATCTGCTTGCTGGAGCGCCGGATGTTCTACAAGTCCATGACTTGCTACACCAATCACCGAGACTGGCAGGACGTTTACCACATTGGACTTTACGACGTGGAGCTGTACATAAAAATCACCTACTGCCCCAACGGCGGTCCTCCCGTGATCTCTTTCAAGGAGAAGAACCTATGAATACACGGCAATGCATGAGCTGTGGCACCCAAGATGCGATGCAGCATTTCGAACGTCGCAGTATGACTGTCGACTACAAAAACGTCTCACGTCGGGTGCACGACATTGCAGGATGGGAATGCAAAGCCTGCGGTGAGATCATTTTTGATAACAACACTGACAGCGCCGAACGCTATTGCGACGCCGGCGATAAATTGCTCGAAGAGTGCTTACAAGTGATGGGCGCCGAGATGAAACGCATCCGCCGTAAATTACATCTCACCCAAAAAGAGGCAGTCAAATTGCTATCGGGTGGAGGGCACAACGCTTTTTCCCGCTACGAACGCGGCGAGCTTCCACCGCCTCAACCCTTGTTCAATCTTATGCGCCTGCTGGATCGTCACCCTCATCTGCTCGCCGAAATACAGGCGATGAACGAAGGCACTGACTTGCGGCGGCTGCTGACCGCGCGCTTCCCGGAGCAGGAGACGGCACCGGTGTCCTGAGAAAATCAGAAAAAAATAAACCCGGGAACTCAGCCCGGGTTTATCTCACTGCGAGGCTTCGATCAATGCAAAATCTGACTCAAGAACAACTTGGTCCGGTCATTCTGCGGATTGTCGAAGAAGTCATTCGGCGCCGCCTGCTCAACGATTTCGCCCTTGTCCATGAAGATCACGCGATTGGCCACGGTGCGGGCGAAGCCCATTTCGTGGGTCACGCAGAGCATGGTCATGCCGTCTTCGGCCAGACCGATCATGGTGTCGAGCACTTCCTTCACCATCTCCGGATCGAGTGCTGAAGTCGGTTCGTCGAACAGCATGATTTTCGGCTTCATGCACAGGGCGCGGGCAATCGCCACACGCTGTTGCTGACCGCCGGACAGTTGCCCCGGATATTTGTGCGCCTGCTCCGGAATGCGTACGCGTTCCAGGTAGTGCATGGCAATTTCTTCGGCCTTGCGCTTGGGCATCTTGCGCACCCACATCGGCGCCAGCGTGCAATTCTGCAGAATGGTCAGGTGCGGGAACAGATTGAAGTGCTGAAACACCATGCCGACTTCGCGGCGGATCGCTTCGATCTGCTTGAGGTCGTTGGTCAGTTCCACGCCATCGACGACGATGCGGCCCTGCTGGTGCTCTTCCAGACGATTCAGGCAACGAATCGTGGTGGATTTACCGGAGCCCGACGGGCCACACAGGACGATGCGCTCGCCCTGTTTGACGTTGAGGTTGATGTCCTTGAGTACGTGAAACTGGCCGTACCACTTGTTCACGCCCTGCATCTGGATGATGCCTTCCGGACCCACAGGCTTTTTGATTGCTTCGCTCATTTACAGAGAACTCCTAACGCTTGTGGCCAGTGTCGAGCTTGCGTTCCAGATGCATGGAATAGCGCGACATACCAAAACAGAAAATCCAGAACACCAGGGCGGCAAACACGTAGCCTTCGGTGGCCATGCCCAGCCATTTCGGGTCGGCGGCGGCTTGCTTGACGCTGTTGAGCAGGTCGAACAGACCGATGATGATCACCAGGCTGGTGTCCTTGAACAGCGCAATGAACGTGTTGACGATGCCCGGGATCACCAGCTTCAGCGCTTGGGGCAGAATCACCAGGCCCATCGACCGCCAGTAACCGAGGCCCATCGCGGCAGCCGCTTCGTACTGCCCTTTGGGAATCGCCTGCAGGCCACCGCGCACCACTTCGGCGACGTAGGCCGACTGGAACAGGATCACCCCGATCAGCGCCCGCAGCAGCTTGTCGAAGTTCATGCCTTCGGGCAGGAACAGCGGCAGCATCACCGAGGACATGAACAACACCGTGATCAACGGCACGCCACGCCAGAACTCGATGAAGGTCACGCAGACCACACGAATCGCCGGCATGTTCGAACGCCGCCCCAGCGCCAGCACGATGCCCAGCGGCAATGCTCCGGCGATGCCGACGGTGGCGATCACCAGCGTCAGCATCAGGCCGCCCCACTGACTGGTCGGCACGGTGGTCAGACCGAAACCGCCATGCAGCAAGGTGAAGGCGATGATCGGGTACACCACCAGGAAGCTCAGGCCGTACACCGCTTTACGCGGCATGCGCGAGATGAACAGCGGTGCTGCGCCAATGACCGCCAGCCACACGGTCAGGTCCACGCGCCAGCGCAGCTCGGTCGGGTAGTAGCCGTACATGAACTGGCCGAAACGCTGCTGAATGAACACCCAGCAGGCGCCTTCCTTGGTGCAGTCGGCGCGGGTGGTGCCGACCCAGTTGGCATCGACAATCGCCCAACTCAGGATCGGTGGCACGACCAGGTAGATCAGGTAAAACGCGAACAGCGTCAGCAGGGTGTTGAGCCAGCTGGAGAACATGTTCGCGCGCATCCACGCCACCACACCGATGCTGCTGTTGGGTGGAGGCATGTCGGGTTTGAAAGTATGAGTACTCATGCGCTTTTCCTTACCGCTCGATCAGCGCAATGCGCTTGTTGTACCAGTTCATCAGCAGGGAAATGCTGATACTGATCGCCAGGTACACGCTCATGGTGATGGCAATCACTTCGATGGCCTGCCCGGTCTGGTTGAGCACGGTGCCGGCGAACAGCGAAACCATTTCCGGATAACCGATACCGGCGGCCAGCGAGGAGTTTTTCGCCAGGTTGAGGTATTGGCTGGTCAGCGGCGGAATGATCACGCGCAGGGCTTGCGGGATGATCACCTTGCGCAGGGTCGGGCCGTTGCGCAGGCCAAGCGAACGCGCCGCTTCGGTCTGGCCGTGGCTGACCGACTTGATCCCGGAACGCACGATCTCAGCGATGAACGCTGCGGTGTACACAGTGAGTGCCAGGGTCAACGCCAGCAGTTCCGGGATCAGCACCCAGCCGCCGACAAAGTTGAAGCCCTTGAGCTCGGGCATTTCCCAGTGCAGCGGAGCACCGAAAATCAGCGCGCACAGGGTCGGGATCACCAACAGAATCGCAAGGCCGGTCCAGAACTTGTGGAACGGTACGCCGGTTTCTTCGAAGCGCTTGTTGGCCCAGCGGCACATCAGCACGATGCCGACGATCGCCAGCACGATGCTGACCACGAAGGCCCAGAAACCGTCGGCAGCCAGTGCGGCCGGCATGTTCAGGCCACGGCTGCTGACGAAGAAGGTGTCGCCAAAGTTGTGGCTGTTGCGCGGCCCCGGCATGGTCAGGAACACCGCGAAGTACCAGAACAGGATCTGCAGCAGCGGCGGAATGTTGCGGAATACTTCCACATACACCGTCGCCAGTTTGGCGATGATCCAGTTCTGCGACAGCCGCGCCACGCCGACGATGAAACCGAGGATCGTCGCCAGGATCACGCCGATAAAAGTCACCAACAGGGTGTTGAGCAGGCCGATGACAAACACCCGCGCGTAGCTGTCCGCTTCGGTGTAGTCGATCAGGTGTTGAGCGATGCCGAACCCGGCACTGCGCTCCAGAAAGCTGAAACCGGAAGTGATGCCCCGGTGCTGAAGGTTGGTTTGGGTATTGTCGAACAGGTACCAGCCAAGCGAGACCACCGCCACAACGGTGATGATCTGGAATAGCCACGCACGCACTCGTGGATCGCTGAGGCTGAGCCTCTGCTTTGGTGCGCCGATTGAATTTTGCATGAAGTGCCCCGGAAGAAATGGAACAAGAACATCACCCGGCGGTTGGCCCGCCGGGCGATAGAACCATTAGCGCACTGGTGGTGCGTACTGAATGCCGCCGTTGTTCCACAGGGCGTTCAGGCCACGGTCGATTTCCAGCGGAGTGCTCTTGCCGAGGTTTTTCTCGAAGATTTCACCGTAGTTGCCGACTTGCTTGACGATCTGCACAACCCAGTCTTTCGGCAGTTTCAGGTCTTTGCCGTATTCGCCGTCAGCGCCGAGCATACGGGCCACGTCCGGGTTCTTGGTCGACTTGGCTTCAGCTTCGACGTTCTTCGAAGTGATGCCGGCTTCTTCGGCGTTGAGCAGCGCGTAGCCGACCCAACGTACGATGGCCAGCCACTCGTCGTCGCCGTTACGCACGACCGGACCCAGTGGTTCTTTGGAGATGGTTTCCGGCAGCACCACGTAGTCCTTCGGCGAAGCCAGCTTGCTGCGCTGGGCGAACAGCTGGGACTTATCGGAAGTCAGCACGTCGCAACGACCGGATTCCAGCGACTTGGCGCTTTCATCGGAGGTGTCGAAAGTGATCGGGGTGTATTTCAGACCGTTGCCACGGAAGTAGTCGGAAACGTTCAACTCGGTGGTGGTACCGGCCTGGATGCAGATGGTCGCGCCGTCGAGCTCTTTGGCACTTTTCACGCCCAGCTTGTTGTTTACCAGGAAGCCGATGCCGTCGTAGTAGGTGATGAAGCCCGGGAATTTCAGGCCCATGCCCGCGTCACGGGAGCTGGTCATGGTGGTGTTGCGCGACAGGATGTCGATCTCGCCGGATTGCAGCGCGGTGAAGCGCTCCTTGGCGTTCAACTGGCTGAACTTGACCTTGTTGGCGTCGCCGAAAACAGCAGCGGCCACAGCGCGGCAGACGTCGGCATCGATGCCGAGGATCTTGCCGGTCGCATCCGGTACCGAGAAGCCCGGCAGACCGTCGCTCACGCCACACTGCACGAAACCTTTTTTCTGTACCGCATCCAGGGTTGCACCCGCCTGAGCGAACCCGCTGACGCCGAGTACTGCTGCTGCAGTCACGACTGCCAGAGTGGATTTCAACATCTTCATTCAAACCTCCAGTTTTGCTCTTGTTGTGTCGGAGCTTGAGTCCTGTCGCACCCTTTTGAGGCGTTGCTGACCCGTGTTGGCTTTTTTTGGGGTCAACCGACGTAGGACCTTCGCTATGAGTCTAGTAGGAGAGAATCCACATCATGGATCACTCACTTCTCACCAATCGGCCGAACGGGCTGTGGCCCTTTCACGTTCGTTAAGCCCGTAGCGGCCATTGGCGAACATCCATCACCGGATTCGTTGCTGTCCCATCGCGCGACGTAGACTGATAGTGTTACCGCCACGCGTAGGACGCTTCGTACGCAATCCTCCATAGCAAAGGCCGTACCACACTGCTTGCCAAAGTGATTGCGCGACACGTCAATAGCTAAACTTGTAACCTTGCGACATCTTGTTAACGGATCAACCGGGCGCGCACTTCAATCACGCACTCAATGAGAGCGCCCGCACATTTTTGGAGCAGACATGACCGAGCCCTTGATTCTTCAGCCTGTTAAGCCCGCAGACGCCTGCGTGATCTGGCTGCACGGCCTCGGCGCCGACCGCTATGACTTCCTGCCGGTAGCCGAGGCGTTGCAGGAAAGTCTGCTGAGCACACGCTTTGTGCTGCCGCAGGCACCGACCCGTCCTGTGACGATAAATGGCGGATATGCCATGCCCAGCTGGTACGACATCAAGGCCATGAGTCCGGCCCGAGCGATCGATCGCGACGAACTGGAAGCCTCGGCGGATCGCATCGTCGAACTGATCGAAAACGAGCGCGCCAGCGGAATAGACGCCTCGCGGATTTTTCTTGCCGGGTTTTCGCAAGGCGGCGCGGTGGTACTGCACACCGCTTTTCTGAAATGGCAGGGACCGTTGGGTGGGGTGCTGGCGCTGTCGACTTACGCACCGACTTTCAGCGATGAACTGGAATTGTCCGCCAGTCAGCAGCGCATTCCGGTGCTGTCGCTGCATGGCCAGTTCGATAACGTGGTGCAAAACTCGATGGGCCGCAGCGCTTATGAGCATTTGAAGAAGCATGGTGTCACCGTGACATGGCAGGAATACCCAATGGAGCACGAAGTGTTACCTGAAGAGATTCGCGACATCGGCGTCTGGCTGAGCGAACGCCTGCGCTGATTGGCGAGTGATGTCCGCCCATTGATCCCTCCTACTACGCCGCGCCCGATTCTTGCATTACACTGGCCGGCGTACATTCCTTAACCAACTGATGAGATGACCGTGCTCAAAGCACTCAAGAAAATGTTCGGTAAAAGCGAGGCTGAGCAGCTCGCGCCAGTTCCCAGTGCGCCGTCGCACGCCCCCGGTCATCGCAGCGATGCCCCGCAGGTCGACCGCCCCGCTCCCGTAGCGACACCGAAGCCAGAAGAAAAACCTGCTGCGGCCGCACCAATCGCTGCAGAGCCTGTGCGCAGCGAAGCGCCGAAACCGGCCAGACCGCGTCGCGAACCGAAGCCCAAGGCACCGGTCATTCCGTGGAAACTCGAAGACTTCGTCGTCGAGCCACAGGAGGGCAAAACCCGCTTTCACGATTTCAAACTTGCCCCCGAGCTGATGCACGCCATCCAGGACTTGGGCTTTCCGTACTGCACGCCGATCCAGGCGCAGGTGCTGGGCTTCACCCTCGCCGGCAAAGACGCCATTGGCCGCGCGCAGACCGGCACCGGCAAGACTGCCGCATTCCTGATCTCGATCATTACCCAGTTGCTGCAGACGCCGCCACCGAAAGAGCGCTACATGGGCGAACCGCGTGCGCTGATCATCGCGCCGACCCGCGAGCTGGTGGTGCAGATCGCCAAGGACGCCGCTGACCTGACCAAGTACACCGGCCTCAACGTGATGACGTTCGTCGGCGGCATGGATTTCGACAAACAGCTCAAGCACCTCGAAGCGCGCCACTGCGACATTCTTGTTGCGACGCCGGGGCGTTTGCTCGACTTCAACCAGCGCGGCGACGTGCATCTGGACATGGTTGAAGTGATGGTGCTGGACGAAGCCGACCGTATGCTCGACATGGGTTTCATCCCGCAGGTACGGCAGATCATTCGCCAGACCCCACCGAAGTCCGAACGCCAGACTTTGCTGTTCTCGGCGACCTTTACCGAAGACGTGATGAATCTGGCCAAGCAATGGACCACCGATCCGGCCATCGTCGAAATCGAAATTACCAACGTCGCCAACGAGAACGTCGAGCAGCACATCTACGCCGTGGCCGCTGCCGACAAATACAAGCTGCTCTACAACCTGGTCAACGATAACGGTTGGGAGCGGGTCATCGTGTTTGCCAACCGCAAGGACGAAGTGCGCCGCATCGAAGAGCGCCTGGTGCGTGACGGCATCAATGCCGCGCAACTGTCTGGCGACGTGCCGCAGCACAAGCGCATCAAGACCCTGGAAGGTTTCCGCGAAGGCAAGATTCGCGTGCTGGTGGCCACTGATGTCGCCGGCCGCGGCATCCACATTGATGGCATCAGCCACGTGATCAACTTCACCCTGCCGGAAGTCCCGGACGATTACGTGCACCGTATCGGCCGTACCGGTCGTGCTGGCGCTGACGGAGTGTCGATCAGCTTTGCCGGCGAGGACGACTCCTACCAGTTGCCGTCGATCGAAGAAAAGCTTGGTCGCAAGATCAGTTGCGAAACGCCGCCAACGCATCTGTTGCGCGCGGTTGAGCGCAAGCGTCCACAGTAAGCGCCACGAAATGAAAAAGCGCAGCCGGCAACGGACTGCGCTTTTTTTACGCCTGATGGTTGCCCATCTAAACTAAAAGTCCATAATGGAAAAATAAGTTTAGATTTGGAGCGCAAAATGTCTGGTACGCCTTACGTCATCGATCAGGCGCAGGCCCGGGATCTGCTGGCGCGCATCGATGTGCCGCAGATCCTGCGCAAGCTGTTCCGCGATCTGGCGGCCGGTAACGCCGTGCAGCCAGCACAGCAAGTGGTCGAGTTCCCGCAGGGTGCCGGCGACTTCATCAACTATTTGGGCGTGCTGGCAGAGGATGGTGTCTACGGAGTGAAGACCTCGCCGTACATCGCGCGCGAGCAGGGTGCGCTGGTGACGGCGTGGACTTTGTTGATGTCGATGAAAACCGGCCAGCCGCTGCTGCTCTGTGACGCCAGCGAACTGACCACCGCGCGTACCGCCGCGACCACGGCAGTGGCGGTCGACGCCCTCGCCCCGTTGAATGCCCAACGACTGGCGATCATCGGCAGCGGGAAAGTTGCTCAGGCGCATCTGCATTACGTCAAAACCTTGCGCGACTGGCAAAGCATCAGCGTGTACTCGCCGTCGCTGCCGGAAGATCCTGAGACACAGGCCGTATTGAGGACCATCGCGCCGCAAGTGAAGATTTCCGACAGCCGCGAGTCCGCCATTGCCGACGCGGAGGTGATCATGCTCTGCACCTCGTCGGCCGGGCCGGTGATTGATCCTGCAACGTTAAGCAAACCGGCGCTGATCACCTCGATCAGCACCAACGCCCCGCGCGCCCATGAAGTACCGCCGCAAAGCCTCAACGACATGCAGGTGTTCTGCGACTATCGTCTGACCACGCCGGGTTCGGCTGGTGAGATGCTGATTGCCGCCGAACAGCATGGCTGGAGCAAGGGTTCGATTGTCGGCGACCTCGCCGACTTGCTCAGCGAAAAAGTGCAGCGCCCGGGTTACGACCGTCACGTGTTCTTCCGTTCAATCGGCTTGGGCCTGGAAGACATTGCCCTCGCCAATGCGGTTTATCACTTAACCCACTAACGCCATAAATCCCCTGTGGGAGCGAGCCTGCTCGCGATGCGGTCTGACATTCACCGAAGATGTCGACTGATACACCGCTTCGCGAGCAGGCTCGCTCCCACAAGGGACTAGCGTACGCCTTGATATTGCGTACTGGAGACCTACATGAGCCACGCAGATTTCATCATCATCGGCGGCGGGATTGCCGGCGCTTCTACCGGGTTCTGGCTGGCGCCGCACGGCAAAGTGATCGTGCTCGAGCGTGAAACCCATCCCGGCTATCACTCCACCGGTCGCTCCGCCGCGCTGTACACCGCCGCCTACGGCACCGCACAGGTCCGCGCACTGACTCAGGCCAGCCGCGCGTTTTTCGACAGTCCTCCGAGCGGTTTTTGCGAGCACCCACTGCTGACCCCGCGCGGCGAAATGACCGTCGACTTCATCGGTGATCCCGCCGAACTGAACAACCAATACCTCAGCGCCAAAGCCACCGTGCCGCAGATGCAACTACTCAGCGCCGACGAAGCCTGCGCGCGCCTACCGATCCTGCGCCGGGAAAAAGTCCACGGCGCGATCTACGATCCATCGGCCTGCGACATCGACACCGACGCGCTGCACCAAGGCTACCTGCGCGGCATTCGGCGCAACCACGGCGAAGTCCGCACCGATTGCGAAGTGCTTGGCCTGCGCCGCGATGCCGATGGCCTGTGGCACGTGCAGACCAATGGCGAGTCTTTCAGCGCACCGGTCATCATCAATGCCGCTGGTGCCTGGGCCGACAGAGTCGGCGTTTTGGCTGGCGCGCAGCCGCTGGGTCTTCAACCAAAACGTCGTGCGGCGTTTATCTTTGCCGGACCTGAAGGCGTGGACACTCACCATTGGCCGATGCTGGTCAGCCTCGACGAGTCGTTCTACATGAAACCCGACGCCGGCATGTTCCTCGGCTCGCCGGCCAACGCCGATCCGGTCGAACCGCACGATGTGCAGGCGGAAGAACTCGACATCGCCATGGGTATTTATCAGATCGAAGAAGCCACCACGCTGACCATCCGCCGGCCGACGCGCACCTGGGCGGGCTTGCGCAGTTTCGTTGCCGACGGTGACCTGCTCAGCGGTTTCGATCCGCAGGTGCCGGGGTTGTTCTGGGTCGCCGCGCAGGGCGGTTACGGCATCCAGACGTCGCCGGCGATGGGCCAGGCCAGTGCGGCGCTGGTGCGCGGCGAGCCGCTTCCCGAGCACCTGCATGAATTCGGTCTGGACAGCGCCATGCTCTCCCCGGCCCGACTGGCTTGATCGCATCGACTCGCCCAAAAGATTGCGGCACACTCGCAGCGCCCCGGCACAAGGGGCGCTGACGCTGCCTGGAGCTCCACTGTCATGACTGCCCCCGAATTCGACCCGGCGCTGGATAACTTCCGCGCCATCGCCGACGCCATCGCCACGCTGTTCTTTCCCCACGCCGAGGTGGTGCTGCACGACCTGCGTACGCAGAAGGTCGACTACATTGCCAACAACCTGTCCAAGCGCGAGATCGGCGACGACTCGTCATTGGAAGACATGCTCAGCGAGGATGTCAGCGACAGGAATATCGGCCCGTACGAAAAGCTCAACTGGGACGGCCAGAAGATTCGCAGCCTGAGCACTGTGCTGCGCGACAGCGAAAGTCGTCCGCTGGCAGTGCTGTGCATCAATCTGAATATTTCCCTGTTCGAGAACGCCAAAGCGGCGCTGGATCTGTTTCTGTCACCGAGCAAACTGATTCCGCAGCCGGACTCGCTGTTCCGTGATGACTGGCAGGAACGCATCAACACCTTCCTCCACGCCTGGTTGCGCGAGCGGCAGCTGAGCCTGAACCTGCTGACCCGCGATCACAAACGCGAATTGGTGCTGGCGCTGCACGCCGAGGGCGCGTTCAAGGGCAAGAGCGCCTCGAACTATGTGGCCAATGTGCTGAACATGGGACGGGCGACGGTGTACAAGCATTTGAAGGAATTGAAGGGCTGAAGATTTGCATCGCTAGCGCTGGCCTCTTCGCGAGCAGACTCGCTCCCACATTTGGAATGCATTACCCCTGTGGTAGCGAGCCTGCTCGCGAAAGCGCTTGATCAATCGCCGTAGATATCAGCTTTGAAATACTTATCGGAAATCTTCTGATACTCGCCATTCGCGCGAATCCCGTCGATGGCGCTGTTCAACTGGCTGACCAGTTCGGCATTGCCCTTGCGCACGGCAATACCCGCGCCTTCACCGACGTACTTCGGATCCTTCAGCTCCGGCCCGACAAACGCATAGCCCTTGCCACGCGGCATCGACAGAAAGTCATTGAGCGGAATGGTGTCGGCGAAAATCGCATCGAGGCGCCCCGCTGCCAGGTCCATGTAGATCTCTTCGTTGTTGCTGTAGCGCTTGACGTTGATGCCCTTGGGTTCGAACACCTCGGTGGCGTAACGATCGGTGGTGGTCGCGCGCTGCACGCCGACGTTCTTGCCCTTGAGGCTGGCGTACTGGTCATCCACCGTGGCGCCCTCCTTCATGACCAGACGCGAGGAGGTGAAGTAGTACTTGTGGCTGAAATCCACCGACTTCTTGCGATCTTCGTTGATGGTCATCGACGACAGCGCCATGTCGATCTTCTTCACTTTCAGCGAAGGAATCAGCCCGTCGAACTCACCTTCAACCCACACGCATTTGACCTTCATCTGCGCGCATAGGGCATTGCCGATGTCGTAGTCGAAACCGACGATTTCACCCTTGTCGGTTTTCGACGCGAATGGCGGATAGGCCGCTTCGATGCCGATGCGCAGGGTTTTCTCGGCGGCGAATACGCTGGCGGAGGCCAACAGGCTGAGGGCCAGACCGGTGATGAGGGGGAATTTCTTCATGTTCGTTCTCTCGCGGGTTGTTGTAGGTTTGGCGAAGAAGAGCAGCTACAAGCGGCAAGCTGATAGCTGATAGCTGATAGCTGCAAGACAGAAGCATTTTTGTACTTGGAAATCCATACTGGACTCTCAGGTACAAATCGTCAATCGGGTAGAGAGGGGAGGGTTTTCGGTATTGCAGATGACGCCTTCGCGAGCAGGCTCGCTCCCACAGGGGAACGCATTTCAACTGTGGGAGCGAGCCTGCTCGCGAAGACTGACTAATGAGCAATACAGGGATTATTTTTTCCAGCGATCCGCAGCCGCATGATCACTGTCACGTCCTTCGACCCAACGTGGCCCGTCGCTGGTGTTTTCTTTTTTCCAGAACGGAGCGCGGGTTTTCAGGTAGTCCATGACGAAGGCGCAGGCGTCGAATGCGGCCTGGCGATGGGCGCTGGCGGCGCCGACGAAGACGATCGGTTCGCCCGGCTCCAGCGCGCCAATGCGGTGCAGCACTTCCAGCTTGAGCAGCGGCCAGCGCTGCTCGGCTTCGACAGCGATCTTGCCGAGGGCTTTTTCGGTCATGCCCGGGTAGTGCTCGAGAAACATCCCGGCCACGTCGAGCCCGTCGTTGAAGTCGCGTACGTAACCGACAAAACTCACCACCGCACCGACGCCGACGTTCGCCGCGTGCATGGCGTTGACTTCAGCGCCCGGATCGAACGGCGTGGCCTGCACGCGAATCGCCATGTTCAGCCTCCTGTCACGGTGGGGAAAAACGCCACTTCGTCGCCATCGGCCACTGGCTCGCCGAGCTGGCAGAGGTCTTCGTTGCGCGCGCACATCAGGTTCTGCTCGCTCAACACCTCGGCGCCATCACGTTGCGCCAACAGCTTGCGAACGTCATCGACGGTCGCGAAATCGCCTTCAACCTTCACCGAATCCACGCCCAGCGCTTCACGGTAACGAGCAAAAAACTTCACGGTCAGTTTCATGGCTGCTCCGCCTGGAAGTGGCCGCTTTTGCCGCCGACCTTTTCCAGCAGACGCACGCTTTCGATGGTCATGCCAGGATCCACGGCTTTGCACATGTCGTAAATGGTCAGGGCGGCGACGCTGGCGGCGGTCAGCGCTTCCATCTCGACACCGGTCTGCCCGGACAGCTTGCAGCGGGCGACGATGCGCACGCTATCTTCGCCTTCGGCGCTGAGTTCGACTTTGACGCCAGTGAGCATCAGCGGGTGGCACAGGGGAATCAGATCGCTGGTTTTCTTCGCCGCTTGAATCCCGGCAATGCGCGCGACAGCGAACACATCACCCTTGGGATGACCGCCGCTGACGATCATCTGCAGGGTTTCAGGGAGCATGCGCACCAGCGCTTGCGCGGTCGCTTCACGGAACGTCACGGCTTTTTCAGTGACGTCGACCATGTTGGCGCGACCTTGGGAATCGAGATGAGTCAGCACGAGGGCCTCCTTGAGGCAGCTGCGAGCGGCAAGCTACAAGCGGCAAGTTAAAGCGCGGTAGGCAGGCGTCAGGAAAGCTCGCATTTAAACAGCCGAAAGCCGCAAGCTTCAAGCGGCAAGTGAAGTTCACTCGGACCACTCGTAGCTTGCGGCTTGAAGCTTATAGCTGCTCCTCTTTAGAGATGCGATTCGGCGTATTCGGCCAGGATCGAGCGAGGCACGCCTTGCAGGGTGATGTGTACACCGTTGGGGAAGTCCTTGAAGCGTTCGGTCAGGTAGGTCAGCCCGGAGCTGGTCGCGGACAGGTACGGGGTGTCGATCTGCGCCAGGTTGCCCAGGCACACCACTTTGGAACCGGCGCCGGCACGGGTGATGATGGTTTTCATCTGGTGCGGCGTGAGGTTCTGGCATTCGTCGATCAGGATCAGGCTCTGCTGGAAGCTGCGACCGCGAATGTAGTTGAGCGATTTGAACTGCAACGGCACTTTGCTGAGGATGTAGTCGACGCTGCCATGGGTGTTTTCGTCATCCATGTGCAAGGCTTCGAGGTTGTCGGTGATGGCGCCCAGCCAAGGCTCCATTTTTTCCGCTTCGGTGCCGGGCAGGAAACCGATTTCCTGGTCCAGGCCCTGCACGCTGCGGGTGGCGATGATGCGGCGATAGCGCTTGCTGACCATGGTCTGCTCGATCGCAGCAGCCAGCGCCAGAATGGTTTTACCGGAACCGGCGGCGCCGGAGAGGTTGACCAGATGGATGTCCGGATCAAGCAGCGCGTAAAGCGCAAGACTCTGATAGATGTCGCGCGGTTTCAGGCCCCACGCCTCCTGATGCAGCAGCGGTTCCTGATGCAGGTCGAGGATCAGCAGGCGGTCTTCCTGGATTTCCTTGATCCAGCCGACAAAGCCCTGCTCGTCGATGATGAACTCGTTGATGTGCACGGCCGGCAGGTTGTCGATCAGTTGCACCTGATGCCAGGTGCGGCCGTGGTCCTGACGGGTTTCGACCTTGCTCACGCGGTCCCAGAAGGAGCCGGTCATGTTGTGGTAGCCGTTGGGCAGCAGGGACACGTCATCGACCAACTGGTCGGTGCTGTAGTCCTCGGCGTCGATGCCACAGGCGCGCGCCTTGAGGCGCATGTTGATGTCTTTGGTGACCAGCACCACCGGTTTCTGTGGATCGCGGGTGTGCAGATCAATCAGTTGGTTGATGATTTTGTTGTCGTTCAGGTGCTCGGGCAGAATCAGGTTCGACTCGGCCTGCTTGCTCATCAGAATTGACAGCAAGCCCTTCGGCCCGCCCTTGCCACGCTGGATCAGCACGCCCAGTTCGACGTCTTCGGGGGACGCATCGCCCAGGGTCTTGTCGATCAGACGGATCGCCTGGCGACATTCGGCGGCCACGCTGTGATGGCCGCTCTTGAGCTTGTCCAGCTCTTCCAGCACGGTCATCGGGATGGCGACGTGGTGTTCTTCGAAATTCAGCAGGGCATTTGGATCGTGAATCAATACGTTGGTATCGAGTACATACAGGATTGGCTGGTTGGAGGAAGGGCTGCGTCCGTGATCATCCATACTCGGTCACCTTTGTGGGAGCCATTCGACGCAATACCGTGACAGTGCTGCGCCTCGAGGTGACTGCCGAATTCATCCACGAGGGCCTGGATGAACTGCACACAATAGGAGTCTGGGAAGACGCCACCTGTGTTGCAGGTTTCGGCGGTCTGTCTTCGTAATACTCCAAAACCGATGACATAAAAAAGCACTTTGACGGTTTTTTTAAGTTTATTTTGCAGAGTGACGAAAAGCCCTTGGCGGACTCCCCGTACCCCGCTAAAGTCGGAAGTCCGCCTGCATCGAATTCCTCCTGAAAATCACCCCAAGCCCAATGTTTCCGGGCTTTTTGTCGTTCTCAACGAAACGCGTCCTGACAGTCTTCCCAGCCGATGCCGCTCTGCGCAGTCTGCGTGATCAGCCACGGCACGGACGTCTTCACCGCATCCTGTTTCATGTTGAAATTGATCACTCCGTGACGCCACAACAGCATCAGGGTCAGCACTCGCTGCGCGCTCGCCGGGCCCTTGAGCTTGCCGGCACCGTCCTGAGCATCAATGTCCCACAGCGCCACTTGCAGGCCCTGGCTATTGAAGAAACCTTGTGCGTCACTGCGGCGCTGACCATCCGGCGGACGGAATAGCGGCACATAGTTTTCCGGCAGTTTGTTTTTCACCAGGTCGGCGCTGCGCCGTACCGAATCCTGCCAGTCCTGCCAATGGCTATGGGAGCGGAACTCCCAGCCCTGCACGCCAACGCACTGCCGGGAGAAACTCGCCTGCAGGCTGCTGACCGAACGGCCGGCGAGTCGCGCCTGAATATCCTTGCCCAGCACAAAGAATGTCCCGCTCAGATTCGATTTGCGCAGGTACTCGGTCAGCCAGTCGGTGTTGTCCGGTTGCACGTTGGCGGCGCTGTCGAAGGTCAGCAAAAACAGCCGGTCATGCATCTCGTCGCCGTTGCGCTCGTAGTCGCCAAAACGATCGAATTCATTACTCGTTTGCGGTGACAGCGCGGCCTTGCGCATCAACTCGTCGAGGTACTGCAAATGGAAGATCCGGCTCGGCTCGGCCCATTTGGTGTAATAACTGTCGTCGCTGACCACGAACTTGGCCGCCTGTTCGCGCAGGGTAGGCAGGTCTTCGACGAGGAAACAGAATGAGGCGTCCTGATCGCAGCTTTGCTGGGCGTAATTGTAGTTGGCGAGCAAGCGCTGCCAGAGACGCTGACGCAGCTGATTGACCGCATCGATATTGACCGTGCGCAGACCCAGGCGCTGGGCCAGCGCCGCCTCGTCGATGGATTCGGTGCCAAGCAGGCCTCGAGCGAACATAAGGATTTCCGCCCGCGACGCGACGTCGAACAGGGTCGGATTGCTGAGCTGCTCCGGCCAGGTCGTGCGATCCAGCGTCGCCGCATCACCGGGTGCCGCGACGGCCGCGAAGCTCAGCAGCCACGCGGTGAATAAAAGAACAATGCGCAAAGGGATGTCTCCATAACAAAACCCGCGCGGCACTATAGCTGATCCTGTCCCATTCCCCGCAGCCACACCTATACCCTGTGGATCGTTCCCACGCTCTGCGTGGTAACGCCTCCCCGGACGCTCCGCGTCCGACGACTGTAACGCAGAGCGTCATGGGCTGCATTCCCACGCGGAGCGTGGGAACGATCATGTGAATCCGCTTTCGCGAGCAGGCTCGCTCCCACAAGGGGTCTGAGTTAAGCCGTCGATCACCTATGGGCTTGATAGCTGGAGTCAACAAGGACAACCCCCTAGAATCGCCCCCACGATTAAAGGAGACGACTTCATGCTGATGGTGATTTCCCCCGCCAAGACCCTCGACTACGAAACACCGCCGGCGACCCAGCGCTTTACCCAGCCGCAGTACCTCGACCATTCCCAGGAACTGATCCAGCAGTTGCGCGAGTTGAGTCCGGCGCAGATCAGCGAGTTGATGCACGTGTCCGACAAGATCGGTGGCCTCAATGCCGCGCGATTCGGCAGCTGGACGCCAGCCTTCACACCAGAGAACGCCAAGCAGGCGCTGCTCGCATTCAAAGGCGATGTGTACACCGGTCTCGACGCGCAGTCCTTCAGCGAAGCGCAATTCGATTACGCGCAAAAGCACCTGCGCATGCTCTCCGGCCTTTATGGCCTGCTGCGGCCGCTGGACCTGATGCAACCCTATCGCCTGGAGATGGGCACCAAACTGGCCAACGGCCGCGGCAAGGATCTGTATGCGTTCTGGGGCACGCGCATCAGCGAGTGGCTGAATGAAGCGCTGGCCGAGCAAGGCGATGACGTACTGCTCAACCTTGCATCCAACGAATACTTTTCTGCGGTCAAGCGCAGCGCGTTGAAGGCGCGGATCATCAATACCGAGTTCAAGGATCAGAAGAACGGCCAGTATAAGATCATCAGTTTCTACGCGAAGAAAGCGCGCGGTCTGATGAGCCGATTTGTGATCCAGGAACGCATCAACGACCCGGCTCAGCTCAAGCAATTCGATGTGCAGGGTTATCGCTACAGCGCCGAGCAATCGAAACCCGACAACCTGGTGTTTTTGCGCGACCACGCCCCGGAATAAAGCATGCCCTTTGCACGACTCTTTTCTTCGGGAGTCGTGCAGTCCGCCCGAAGTCAAAATCCCCCCGCGACATATCGCCAAATTCATGGCGCCAATAAAACAACACTCCATTTTCTAATTTTAGTTTCACTCGACACTGAAGTTTTTTTTCAGTAGTGGCACCTAAATTTTTTACCCGTAGTGGCGCAAAACTATCGGCCCCGGTTTCGCCCCGATAACTAAAGGACGAAATCGTTAGTGCTATCAAATTGCACCCAGTGCCATCTCCACCAATATTTCAAAAAATTTCGGCTGGCACGATGAGTGGGCTGGAACTATGTCCAAATGCGTTGCTCATACCACCGGTAACGATTCTCGGCGAGTTTGTACGAGATAACTTACGCAGAGCAGATAGCCATGTAACCAAGTTGTCACAGCAACTTGCCTGAGTGACTAACGAGTCTCAAAACAATCGAAGGACAGGAGATACGCACCATTAATATCCCCTACAAAGGCCAAGGCCGCGCCCCTATAAACGTGCTCGCCTGAGCACCTAACTGCTTGATTTACCGGCTCCCTACCGGACGTCGAGCAGGCTACACGACTGCACTAGAGTCTTCCTGCACGGAAGATCGGCTGCATAACAGGGCAAGTCATAACAACAAGGCCTAGTTGCGCACATCTTGAGTGCACTTATTAGACACTCGGAACTTTGTATGCCTGCACACGGCATTGCGGCGCCTGTAAGCCGCACTTCCGAGTGCACTAGTGACCGCTGAACACCATTAACTCCGGCCTTCTAAGGCCTGATATATACAGAGGTAATTGCGATGCGCATCAGCATATTTGGTTTGGGTTACGTTGGCGCAGTATGTGCCGGTTGCCTGTCTGCACGTGGCCATGACGTAGTTGGCGTCGATGTTGCCAAAGACAAGATCGACATGATTAACGACGGCCGATCGCCAATCGTTGAACCGGGCCTGGGTGAACTTCTGCAACAGGGTATTCAGACCGGTCGTCTGCGCGGCACGACCAACTTCGCCGAGGCGATTCGTGATACCGACCTGTCGATGATCTGCGTCGGCACGCCAAGCAAAAAGAACGGCGATCTGGAACTGAACTACATCGAGGCGGTGTGCCGCGAGATTGGTTATGTCCTGCGCGAAAAAACCACCCGTCACACCATCGTCGTGCGCAGCACCGTGCTGCCAGGCACTGTGGCCAACGTGGTGATTCCGATTCTGGAAGACTGCTCGGGCAAAAAGGCCGGCGTCGATTTCGGCGTTGCGGTCAACCCTGAATTCCTGCGTGAATCCACCGCCATCGCTGACTATGATCACCCGCCAATGACTGTCATCGGCGAGTTCGACACCGCGTCGGGCGACGTTCTGCAATCGCTGTACGAAGAACTCGACGCACCGATCATCCGCAAGGACATCGCCGTTGCCGAGATGATCAAGTACACCTGCAACGTCTGGCACGCGACCAAAGTGACCTTCGCCAACGAGATCGGCAACATCGCCAAAGCCGTGGGCGTCGATGGCCGTGAAGTGATGGACGTGGTTTGCCAGGACAAGACCCTGAACCTGTCCCAGTACTACATGCGCCCGGGCTTCGCCTTCGGCGGCTCGTGCCTGCCGAAAGACGTGCGCGCGCTGACCTACCGCGCTGGTTCCCTGGACGTCGAAGCGCCGCTGCTCAACTCGCTGATGCGCAGTAACGAATCGCAAGTGCAGAACGCCTTCGATATCGTCGAAAGCCATGAAAAACGCAAAGTCGCCCTGCTCGGTCTGAGCTTCAAGGCCGGCACCGACGACCTGCGCGAAAGCCCGCTGGTCGAACTGGCGGAAATGCTGATCGGCAAGGGTTACGACCTGAGCATCTACGACAGCAACGTCGAATACGCCCGTGTCCACGGTGCGAACAAGGACTACATCGAATCGAAGATTCCGCACGTGTCGTCCCTGCTCAACTCCGACTTCGACTCGGTGATCGACAACTCCGACGTGATCATCCTCGGCAACCGCGACGAGAAGTTCCGTTCGCTGGCCCAGGAAGCGCCACAGGGCAAGCAAGTCATCGACCTGGTGGGCTTCATGTCCAAGTCCACCAGCGCCGGTAGCCGCACCGAAGGTATTTGCTGGTAACGCAGCCCCAAGCGACAAGCGTCGAGCTGCAAGTCAACGCGATTGGCTTGCAGCTTGAAGCTTGCAACTTGCAGCTTCCCTTACCTTCGGATGACGGTTATGACCAAGCTCAAACATTTTTTTCTGCAATCAGCCGGCTGGCTTTTTTATCTCAGTCTGCTGATGGGCCTGGCCTTGATGCTGCCCACGTCCACATTCGACTCCGAGTCGAAGGACTTCATTTTCCTGATTGGCGCCGTGGGTATCTGGCGCTACTCGATGGGTGCAACGCACTTTGTGCGCGGCATGATTTTTCTCTACATCGTTTACCCGCACCTGCGTCGCAAAGTACGCAAGTTGGGTAAAGCGGCCGACCCGTCGCATGTGTTTCTGATGGTCACCAGCTTTCGTATTGACGCGCTGACCACCGCGCAGGTCTACAGCTCGGTGATCCGTGAAGCCATCGATTGCGAACTGCCGACCACCATTGTCTGCTCGATCGTGGAAATGTCCGACGAGTTGCTGGTCAAGGCGCTGTGGGCGCGGATGAATCCGCCGGAGCGGGTCAAGCTCGACTTCGTGCGCATTCCCGGTACCGGCAAGCGCGATGGCCTGGCCTTCGGTTTCCGCGCGATCTCCCGTCACCTGCCGGACGACCGTGCCGTGGTCGCGGTGATCGACGGCGACACCGTGCTCGGCGAAGGCGTCGTGCGCAAGACCGTGCCGTGGTTCCAGCTGTTCGGCAATGTCGGCGGCCTGACCACCAACGAGTTCTGCGAAGTGCGCGGCGGCTACATCATGAGCGAATGGCACAAGCTGCGTTTCGCCCAGCGCCACATCAACATGTGCTCGATGGCCCTGTCCAAGCGCGTGCTGACCATGACCGGGCGGATGTCGGTGTTCAAAGCTTCCGTAGTCACCAATCCGGAATTCATCGCCGACGTTGAAAGCGACTCGCTGCAACACTGGCGTCTGGGCCGCTTCAAATTCCTGACCGGCGACGACAAGTCGAGCTGGTTCAGCCTGATGCGCCTGGGTTACGACACCTTCTACGTGCCGGACGCCGCGATCAATACCGTTGAGCACCCGCCGGAAAAGAGCTTCATCAAGGCCAGCCGCAAGCTGATGTTCCGCTGGTACGGCAACAACCTGCGCCAGAACTCCCGCGCACTGGGTCTGGGTATCCGCCGCCTCGGCGTGTTCACCTCGGTGGTGCTGTTCGACCAGCGCGTGTCGATGTGGACTTCGCTGCTCGGCCTGACCGTCGCACTGATCGCCAGCTTCAAGTACGGCACCGCGTTCATCCTCGTGTACCTGCTATGGATCGGTATCACCCGCCTGATCCTGACGCTGTTGCTGTCGTGCTCCGGTCACCGCATCGGCCCTGCTTACCCGGCGATTCTGTATTACAACCAGATCGTTGGCGCCCTGGTGAAGATCTACGTGTTCTTCCGCCTCGACCAACAATCCTGGACTCGCCAGCCCACATCCCTGACCCGTGATCTCGCCAGCTTTCAACGTTGGTTCAACACCTGGTCGTCTCGGACCATGACCTTCTCCGCCGGCAGCATTTTTGTCGCCGTGCTGCTGATGATGGTCTGACCCGCTCCTATTGAATTAACAAGGAAATCGCCCCTATGAATACCGCCGTCAACGTCAACGTAGTGCATGAATCCGAAGCCCAGCGCCAGCACGCTCGCGTGAAAATCCCGGCCAAGCTGCGTTTCTTCGGCCCTGACCGGACGCCACTCGAAGCGCGCGTCCTCGATCTGTCGGCTGGCGGTCTGGCGTTCAACGCCGGGCAGATGCCGCTGACCATCGGCGAGGTGTACAAGGCGCGTCTGCAATTTGTCATCGACAACCTCGGCCTGGCCATGGACGTTGAACTGCAGGTGCGTTCCTTCGATCGCGCCACCGGCCGCGCCGGCTGCCAGTTCCAGAACCTTGAGCCGCAGGACATTTCCACCCTGCGCCACCTGATCACTTCGCACCTGGCCGGCGACATCGTCAGCATCGGCGAAGTACTGGCGACCCTGCAGCGCGACAACTTCACCAAGGCGCGCAAGAACAAGACCAATGACACCGGCATGACCCCGTTCGGCCGTCTGAAAGCCGTGACCTTCAGCGCCGGTATTTTCGCCGTTGGCCTGGTCGCTGCCGGTTTCATCTTCAAGTCGGTGTACGGCATGTACTTCGTCAGCCACGCCCAGGCCGGTCTGGTCAGCGTGCCGGGGATGAACATCACCATGCCGCGTGACGGGACCGTGCAGAGCCTGGTCAAGTCCGACGGCGTTGCCGCCAAAGGCGCCCCACTGGCGACCTTCAGCACCAGCATGCTCGACGTACTCAAGGGCCATCTGGCCGAAGACCAACTGGCCCCGGCCAAGGTTGAAGAACTGTTCGGCAAGCAAATGACCGGCACCCTGACCTCGCCGTGCGATTGCACCGTGGCCCAGCAACTGGTGGCTGACGGTCAGTACGCGAGCAAGGGCGACGTGATCTTCCAACTGGTGCCGCGCAACACCCAGGCCAACGTTGAGGCACGCTTCTCCTATCGCCAGTTCGGCGACGTCCGCCCGGGTACTCCGGTGAGCTTCCAGATCGCCGGCGAAGACAAGACCCGCACCGGCAAGATCGTCAGCAGCACCAGCCTGAAGAGCGCCGACCTGTCCTCCGACATTCGCGTACAGATCCAGCCAGACGAGCCGCTCGACAGCAGCCTGGCCGGCCGCCCGGTGGAAGTGAACAGCGACCGTGGCCCGAACCTGAACTGGCTGATCGACAAAGCCATGGCTGCCGGTCTTTAAGTCGAGGACATGCCTGTGACTACTCCACCCATCTCAAGCACACCACAAACCCTGTGGGAGCGAGCTTGCTCGCGAATGCATTCTGACATTCAGCCTCAGTGCCGACTGACACACCGCTTTCGCGAGCAAGCTCGCTCCCACATGGGGTCAGTGTGCGCATTGGCATTGGCAGTGAGTCTGGCCGGTTGCGCCGGGCTGCCCGACCAGCGTCTGGCCAACGAAGCGCTCAAGCGTGGCGACACTGCCACCGCTGCGCAGAATTACCAGCAACTGGCCGATCTGGGTTACAGCGAGGCGCAAGTCGGCCTGGCCGATATCCAGGTCGACAGCCGCGACCCGGCGCAGATGAAACAGGCCGAAGCGACTTACCGCGCAGCGGCCAGTGTGTCGCCGCGTGCCCAGGCACGTCTCGGTCGCCTGCTGGTGGCCAAGCCCGGGTCCACCGAAGCCGAGCATCACGAAGCCGAAACCCTGCTGAAAAAAGCCGCTGCCAATGGCGAAGGCAATACGTTGATCCCGCTGGCGATGCTGTATCTGCAATACCCGCACAGCTTCCCCAATATCAACGCCCAGCAGCAGATCGATCAGTGGCGCAAATCCGGTTACCCGGAAGCGGGTCTGGCGCAGGTGCTGCTGTATCGCACCCAGGGCACCTACGACCAGCACCTGGATGACGTGGAAAAGATCTGCAAGGCCGCGCTCAACACCACCGACATCTGCTACGTCGAACTGGCCACCGTCTACCAGAAACGTGGCCAGCCGGAGCAACAGGCCGAGCTGATCAAGCAGATGCAGGCCGGTTACAGCCGTGGCACCGTCACTGCGCAGCGTGTCGACTCCGTGGCCCGCGTGCTGGCCGACTCGACCCTGGGCAAGACCGACGAAAAAACCGCGCAGTCGTTGCTCGAGCCGATCGCTCCGGGCTACCCGGCGTCGTGGGTCACCCTCGCGCAATTGCTTTACGACTTCCCCGAACTGGGCGACGTCGACCAGATGATGAAGTACCTGGACAACGGCCGCGCCGCCGACCAGCCGCGCGCCGAACTGCTGCTGGGCAAGGTCTACTACGAAGGAAAACTGGTTCCGGCTGACGCGAAAGTTGCCGAGGAACACTTCCAGAAAGCCGTTGGCCGCGAAGTCGCCGCCGATTACTACCTCGGCCAGATCTACCGCCGTGGCTACCTGGGCAAGGTCTATCCACAGAAGGCTCTCGACCACCTGCTGACCGCTGCGCGCAATGGCCAGAACAGTGCCGACTTCGCCATCGCCCAGCTGTTCTCGCAAGGCAAGGGCACCAAGCCCGACCCGCTGAACGCCTACGTGTTCAGCCAATTGGCCAAGGCCCAGAACACCCCGCAAGCCGATGAACTGGCAGCGACCCTCGAGGCGCAACTGCCGCCCGAGCGCCTGCCCGAAGCCCGCCGCCTGTTGCAACAGGAACAGGCCAGCCGTGGCGCCCTGAACTCGAACACGCTGCAACTGCACGCCCTGCAAGAAGAAGACGGCGAGGAAAAACTATGAAGCTGAACCCATTCGTGAAGGCCGGTATTGGCCTCACCTTCGCGCTGCTCTGGTCTTGCCCGACACTGGCTGCGATGACTGAAAGCAAGAACTTCGGTCTGGAAGTGAAACTTACCGGCCAGTCCGAAGACGACCGCGACCTCGGCACTGCCGGCGGCGGCGACGTCAACGGCGTGGGCCTCGACCTGCGTCCGTGGATCTACGGCGAAAGCGGCGCGTGGAGCGCTTATGCGATGGGTCAGGCGGTGACCTCGACCGACATCATCGAGACCGACACCCTGCAGCAATCGGACGGCGAACAGACCACCGACAGCGGCGATCGTGAAACCAAGAAAAACTATCTGGCGATGCGCGAATTCTGGGTCGGCTACAGCGGCTTCACGCCCTACCCTGGCGAGATCCTCAAGTTCGGTCGCCAGCGTCTGCGCAATGACGACGGCCAATGGCGCGACACCAACATCGAAGCGCTGAACTGGACCTTCGATACCACACTGCTGCGCGCCAATGCCGGTGTTGCCGAGCGTTTCAGCGAATACCGCACCGACTTGAAAGAGCTGGCACCGAAAGACAAGGATCGCCTGCACGCCTACGCCGACGCCGCTTACCAGTGGACGCCAGGGCAGTGGGTCGGCATTCGCGGCCACCACACTCACGATGACGGCAAACTCGATTACGCCGAGCCGGGCGTCCCGCGCGATTCGCTGGACAAGACCGAGAACGGCGACATCAGCTGGATCGGCCTGACTGCCGACAGCGACGCCTACAACTGGCGCAACACCAACACCGTCAACTACTGGGGCAGCATCACCGGCATGAGCGGCGACCGCGACACGGTCAATGCGCTGAACGCCGACGGCACGCGCCCGACACAAGCCAAGCGCAGCGATGACATCAGCGGCTGGGCAGCCGATGTCGGCGTGCGTCTGCGCCTCGATCCGCAGTGGCAAGTCGGCGGTGCCTACGCCCGCGCCAGTGCCGATTACGAGCAGAACGGTCTGGAGAGCAACCGCTCCAACTACACCGGTACCCGCTCGCGCGTGCACCGTTTCGGCGAAGCGTTCCGTGGCGAAATGAACAACATGCAGACCGCCACCCTGTTCGGTTCGTGGATGGTCAACGACGAGTACGACGCCAGCCTGATCTACCACAAGTTCTGGCGTGTCGACGGCAACAAGCCGGTCGGCAGCAACGGCATCAACGCGGTGGAAAACAACACCGACGACGTCACCGGCGCGATCCTCTCCAGCACCTCGCTGCCGCTTGAAGATGGCAACAAGGACCTGGGTCAGGAAATGGACCTGGTCGTCACCAAGTACTTCAAGCAAGGCCTGTTGCCGGCGGCGTTGAGCCAGTCGATCGACGAGCCTTCGGCACTGGTGCGTTTCCGTGGCGGTGTGTTCAAACCGGGCGATGCCTATGGCAGCCAGGTTGATTCCTACATGCACCGCGCATTCATTGACGTGATCTGGCGCTTCTGATGCAAACCGCCAAGGGAGTGCCCGACATGATCAGCACCAGAACAGGCTCACTCAGCCTGCTGGCCGGCGCGATGCTGCTGGCCAGCGCCGGCGCCTTCGCCAATGTTGAACCGGCGAAACCTGCGACCGTGGCCAAAGAACTGCAACAGGCCAAGACCTACACCGTCAGCAGCGCGCCGACCGACGCGCTGAAACTGGCCAAGCCGACACTGCCCGACCTGTCCGGCTTCACCGCCGAAGCCGCTGCGGCGAAGATCGTGCGCAGCAAGCCGGGCAAGATCAGCGTGCGCCGGATGATGCAGGAAAACGCCCTGAAGGACTTCATCGGCGGCGATAACAAGATGGCCGAATGGGTGGTGCGTCAGCACGGCATCCCGCAGGCCATCTTCATCGACGACGGCTACATGAACCTCAAGGATCTGGCGAAAAAACTGCCCAAGCAGTATTTCAGCGAGACCGCTCCGGGCGTGTACCTGGCCAAATTGCCGATCGTGGTCGGCGAGAAAGGCATCCTCGAAATCGACGGTCAGACCCAGGAACTGCGCCTGTCCCAAGAGGCCGGTTCGTTCCTGGTCAACGACGGCAAACTGTTCGTGCGTGACACCAAAGTCACCGGCTGGCGCGAGAAGGAAAACGGCCCGGCAACCTTCCGTTCGCCGAAGGAATTCCGTCCGTTCCTGCTCTCCTGGGGCGGCACCGAGACCTACATCGTCAACAGCAAGATGGCCAGTTTCGGTTACGCCAACAGTAAGTCGTACGGGGTAAGTATTTCCCAGTACACGCCGAACATGGCCAAAGTCCTCAAGCGCCCGGAACCGACCGGCTGGATCGTCGGCTCCGAGTTCTCGGACATGTGGTACGGCTTCTACTGCTACGAAACCCGCGACTTTGTGGTCAAGGGCAACACCTACAAAGACAACATCGTCTACGGCATCGACCCGCATGACCGTTCGCACCGTCTGATCATTGCCGAGAACACCGTTCACGGCACGAAGAAGAAGCACGGGATCATCATTTCCCGTGAGGTCAACGACAGCTTCATCTTCAACAACAAGAGCTTCGACAACAAGTTGTCGGGCCTGGTGATCGACCGTAACAGCGTCAACAACATCATTGCCTACAACGAGATCTACAAGAACCACACCGACGGCATCACGCTCTACGAGTCCGCCGACAACCTGCTGTGGGGCAACAAAGTCATCAGCAATACCCGTCACGGGATCCGGATTCGTAACAGCGTGAACATCCGCCTCTACGAAAACGTTGCCATGACCAACGGCCTGACCGGTATCTACGGGCACATCAAGGACCTGACCGACACCGACCGTGACATCAAGCTCGACCCGTTCGACGCGCAGGTCTCGCTGATCGTCGTCGGCGGCGAGCTGGCAGCCAACGGCAGCGGCCCGCTGTCGATCGACTCGCCGCTGAGTGTCGAGCTGTATCGCGTGTCGATGCTGGCGCCGACCAAGTCCAGCGGGATCAGCTTCAACGGCATCCTCGGCGAGCGCCAGGATGAAATTCTCGATCTGTTGGTGCGCCAGCAGAAAGCCGTGCTGATCGACCCTGTCGAACGCCAGACCGAATTGCAGGACTGAGGATAATTTTTATGCACCCACACATGATCAAACTGCTCAGCCTCTCGGCCCTGACCCTCGGCATTCTCGCTGCCGGCAACGCCCGCGCCGACGCTGACGGCGCAAGCGTCACGCCACCGAAGTTCACCGCCGAGCCGTGCTGCAACCTGTGCCCGGCGGCCCATGACGCGAAGAACTACACCACGCGTTATCAGCAGAACTTCACCACGCTGGTGCAGGCCCAGGGCGACTGGTTGTTCCGTACCCAGGAAGACCTGCGCACCGAGTTCAACACCACACCAGCCGGCTACAAGCGCTTGCAACAGTTGCACGATGCGTTCAAGAGCAAAGGCGTTGAGCTGGTGATCGTCTACCAGCCGACCCGTGGCCTGGTGAACCGCAACAAGCTCAACCCGCAGGAAAAAGCCGCGTTCGATTACGAGAAAGCCCTGGGCAACTACAAGACCATGCTCGGCCGTTTCGCCAAGATGGGTTATGTGGTGCCGGACCTGTCACCACTGACCAACGAATCGCTGCCGGACACCCTGCCCGCCCACGACTTCTACTTCCGTGGCGACCAGCACTGGACGCCTTACGGTGCCCAGCGCACGGCGAAAATCGTCGCCGAAAAGGTCAAGCAGATCCCGGCCTTCGCCGACATTCCCAAGCGTGAATTCGAGACCAAGAAGTCCGGGCGCATGGGCAAGACCGGCACGCTGCACAACATGGCCGGGCAGCTGTGCGGCACCAGCTACGCGATCCAGTACATGGACCAGTTCACCACCGAGCCGAAAGGCGAGGCCGGCGACGGCGACCTGTTCGGCGATTCCGGCAATCCGCAGATCACCCTGGTCGGTACGTCGCACAGCGGCAAGAACTACAACTTCGCCGGTTTCCTCGAAGAAGCCATCGGCGCCGACATTCTCAACGTGGCCTTCCCCGGCGGCGGTTTCGAAGGTTCGATGCTGCAGTACCTGGGCAGCGAAGAATTCCAGAAGACCCCGCCGAAGATTCTCATCTGGGAATTCTCGCCGCTGTATCGCCTCGACCAGGAAACCATCTATCGCCAGATGATGGCCCTGCTCGACAACGGTTGCGAAGGCAAAGACGCGCAGATGTCCGCCAGTGCCACGCTGAAGCCAGGCAGCAAGCAAGAACTGCTGGTCAACAGCAAGAACCTGAACCTGCAAAACGCCAACCATCAGGTCGACATCCGCTTCGCCGACACCTCGGTGAAAACCCTGCAAGCCACCCTCTGGTACATGAACGGTCGCCACGAGGACATCAAGATCGAGAAACCGGAAACCTCCGACACCGACGGTCGTTTCGCCTTTGAGCTGCGCACGGACGAAGACTGGGCCTCGCAAAACCTGCTGGCCGTTGAAGTCCAGGGTCCTGAAGCCGGACCTGGCGCCGCGCCACAAAAAGTCGAAGCGAAAATCTGCAAACGCAACGTATTCCCGGGCGTCGGTCAACAGACCGCGCAGCTCGGGCAATGAGGTCTGCTATGCGAAATCCGAAACTGAAAAATCTGTTGGCACCGACACTCCTGAGCCTGGCGATGTTCGCCGGGGCGACTCAGGCCGCCGCGCCATTGCGTCCGCCGCAGGGCTACTTCGCCCCGGTGGATAAATTCAAGACCGGTGACAAGAGCGACGGCTGCGACGCGATGCCAGCGCCGTACACCGGTCCGCTGCAATTTCGCAGCAAATACGAAGGTTCGGACAAGGCCCGCGCGACGCTGAACGTGCAGTCGGAAAAAGCCTTTCGCGACACTACCAAAGACATCACTACGCTGGAACGCGGCACCGCCAAGCGGGTTATGCAGTTCATGCGCGACGGTCGCCCGGAGCAGCTCGAATGCACGCTCAACTGGCTGACCGCGTGGGCCAAGGCTGACGCGTTGATGTCGAAAGACTTCAACCACACCGGCAAGTCGATGCGCAAATGGGCGCTGGGCAGCATGGCCTCGTCGTACATTCGCCTGAAGTTCTCCGACTCGCACCCACTGGCCCAGCACCAGCAGGAAGCGCAGTTGATCGAAGCCTGGTTCAGCAAAATGGCCGATCAGGTGGTCAGCGACTGGGACAACCTGCCGCTGGAAAAAACCAACAACCACTCGTACTGGGCCGCCTGGTCGGTGATGGCCACCGCCGTCGCCACCAACCGCCGCGACCTGTTCGACTGGGCCGTCAAGGAATACAAGGTCGGCGTCAATCAAGTCGATGCCGATGGTTTCCTGCCCAACGAACTCAAGCGCCAGCAACGCGCCCTCGCCTATCACAACTACGCCCTGCCGCCGCTGGCAATGATCGCCAGTTTCGCCCAGGTCAACGGTGTCGATCTGCGTCAGGAAAACAATGGCGCACTGAAGCGTCTCGGTGATCGCGTGTTGGCCGGTGTGAAGGACCCTGATGAGTTCGAAGAAAAGAACGGCAAAAAGCAGGATATGACCGACCTGAAAGAGGACATGAAATTCGCCTGGCTCGAACCGTTCTGCACGCTCTACACCTGTGCGCCGGATGTGATCGAGAAGAAGCGCGACATGCAACCGTTCAAGACCTTCCGTCTTGGCGGCGACCTGACCAAGGTCTACGACCCGTCGCATGAAAAGGGCAACAAGGGTTCCTGAAAACACTGATGGCTGATCGTTCCCACGCTCCGCGTGGGAATGCAGCCCGGGACGCTCCGCGTCCCATGCCGAAGCGGACGCAGAGCGTCCATTGAGGCATTCCCACGCAGAGCGTGGGAACGATCGCAGGACTGTTTCACCCCTCCACTACCACGGGGGGTTTGGGGGGGCTTTGGCCCTTGACTGTTGGTTCAAACATGGAGAGATCGGGATGGTATTTTCATCCAACGTGTTCCTGTTTCTGTTCTTGCCGATCTTTCTCGGCTTGTACTACCTGAGCGGGCAACGCTATCGCAACCTGCTGCTGCTGATTGCCAGCTACGTGTTCTACGCCTGGTGGCGAGTGGACTTCCTCGCGCTGTTCGCAGCGGTCACGCTGTGGAACTACTGGATCGGCCTGAAAGTCGGTGCCGCCGGCGTGCGAACCAAACCGGCGCAGCGCTGGCTGTTGCTTGGCGTGGCGGTGGACCTGTGCATCCTCGGCTACTTCAAATACGCCAACTTCGGCGTCGACAGCATCAACGCGATCATGACTTCGTTCGGTCTTGAACCGTTCATCCTGACCCATGTGCTGCTGCCGATCGGTATTTCGTTCTACATCTTCGAATCGATCAGCTACATCATCGACGTGTACCGTGGCGACACTCCGGCGACGCGCAACCTGATCGACTTCGCAGCATTCGTGGCGATCTTCCCGCACCTGATTGCCGGCCCGGTTCTGCGTTTCCGTGACCTCGCTGATCAGTTCAACAACCGGACGCACACCCTCGACAAGTTCTCCGAGGGCTGCACGCGGTTCATGCAGGGTTTCATCAAGAAGGTCTTCATCGCCGACACCCTCGCCGTGGTCGCCGACCATTGCTTCGCCCTGCAGAACCCGACCACGGGCGATGCCTGGCTCGGTGCGCTGGCGTACACCGCGCAGCTGTACTTCGACTTCTCCGGTTACAGCGACATGGCCATCGGTCTGGGCTTGATGATGGGTTTCCGCTTCATGGAAAACTTCAAGCAGCCGTACATCAGCCAGTCGATCACCGAGTTCTGGCGCCGCTGGCACATCAGCCTGTCGACCTGGCTGCGTGACTATCTCTACATCACCCTCGGCGGTAATCGTAAAGGCACGCTGATGACCTATCGCAACCTGTTCCTGACCATGCTGCTCGGCGGTCTGTGGCACGGCGCGAACATCACTTACATCATCTGGGGCGCCTGGCACGGCATGTGGCTGGCGATCGAAAAAATGCTCGGCCTGAACACCTCGCCGCGCAGCCTCAACCCGATCCGCTGGGCACTGACCTTCCTGCTGGTGGTGATGGGCTGGGTGATCTTCCGTGCCGAGAACCTGCACGTTGCCGGTCGCATGTACGGTGCAATGTTCAGCTTCGGCGACTGGTCGCTGTCGGAACTCAATCAGGCCAGCCTGACCGGTCTGCAAGTGGCGACCCTGGTGGTGGCTTACGTGACCCTGGCGTTCTTCGGCCTGCGTGATCTGTACACCAATCAGCCGCCCGCCAAGACCAAACCGGAAGTCAACGTCAAGGCCGATGGCCCTGCCACTGCGACCCCGGGAATGATCAAGGCAGCGCCTGGTGAAAATCCAGCGAGCATCCACGAACCTGGCTACACCGTCGGCGTCGAAGCCCAGGTGCAACCGGCCTACTGGACCGCTGACTGGTCGCGCTACGTGATGCGCGGGCTGATCCTGCTGCTGTTCATCGCCTCGATTCTCAAACTCTCGGCGCAAAGCTTCTCGCCGTTCCTTTACTTCCAGTTCTGAGGGATCTGACATGACCCGCTCATTACGCATCTTCTACATCGCCCTGTTCCTGGTGACGCTGTTGGTCCTGGGCCTGTGGTCGATTCGCAGCTTCTTCGGCTTCAGCACCAACGCCGACGCGACGGTGCTCAATGGCCGCTGGACCAAAGCGGTGGAAACCCACTACGACGATGAATTCCCGATCAAGCGTCTGGGCACCAACCTCTGGGCCGCGCTGGATTTCAAACTGTTCAACGAAGGTCGTCCGGGCGTCGTGCTCGGCCGCGACCAGTGGTTGTACAGCGATGAGGAATTCAACCCGATCGTCAACGAACAACAGAACCTGCAAGGCAACTACGCGCTGGTCGAAGGCGTGCGCCAGACCCTGAAAGAGAAAGGCGTGAAACTGGTGATGGCGATCGTGCCGGCCAAGGTGCGTCTGTATCCGGAGCATCTGGATGAAGTGAAGCCTTCGAGCATTCACCAGAACCTGTATCAGGATTTCCACGCCCGTGTTGCGGCCGACAAGATCCTCGCCCCTGACCTGCTCGGCCCGCTGCAACAGGCCAAGCAGAACGGTCAGCAAGTGTTCCTGCGCACCGACACCCACTGGACGCCGGAAGGCGCCGAGATCGCCGCCAACACGCTGGCGAAAACCATTGCCGAGAAATTCCCGCTGAGCGGCGAGCCCCAGCGCTTCGTCACCACGCCAGCGGAGAAGGTTACGCACAAGGGCGATCTGCGTCTGTTCCTGCCACTCGATCCGCTGTTCGAAAACATGATGCCGGCGCCTGAGCCACTGCTCAAACGCAACACCGTGGCCGCCGAGCAACCTGCCGGTGACGACGCGCTGTTCGCCAACAGCGAAGTACCGGTCGCGCTGATCGGCACCAGCTACAGCGCCAACCCCAACTGGAACTTCGTCGGTGCGCTCAAACAAGCGCTGCACAGCGACGTCGTCAACTACGCCGAAGACGGCCACGGCCCGATTCTGCCAATGCTCAGCTACCTGAAAAGCGATGACTTCAAGAACAGCCCGCCACAAGTGCTGATCTGGGAGTTTCCTGAACGATATCTGCCTGTGAACAACGAAATCGGCGACGCCGACCCGCAGTGGGTCGCAGAGCTCAAACAAGCCGGCGCCCGCCAACAAAACGTAGCCATCAACACTAAATCCGAGACGCCCGATCGGGCGCAAAACTGAAAGAGAGGTACACCATGACTTTCACTACTACTCCTCGTCGTCTCGCTAAAAGCTTCGCACTGGTTGCTGGCCTCAGCGTACTTTCCGTCCCAGCCTTTGCCGGCGGCGACGCCGCGCTGTACGGCCCGACCGCACCGAAAGGCTCGACCTTCGTGCGTGTCTACAACGCCAGCAACGCTGAAGTCAGCGCGACTGTCGGCAGCACCAACCTGAGCGACATCGCGCCACTGGCCAGCAGCGACTTCAGCTTCATGCCAGGCGGCGACTACAGCGCCAAAGTCGGCAGCCAGACCCTGCCGGTCAAACTCGCCGGTGACCACTACTACACCCTGGTCAACAACGCTTCCGGCGCGCCACAACTGATCGAAGAGCCGCCGTTCAAGAACAAGCAGAAATCCCTGGTACGCGTGCAGAACCTCAGCGACAAGCCGCTGACCCTGAAAACCGCCGACGGCAAGACCGAAGTGGTGCCGAACGTGGCAGCCAAGGGCCGTGGCGAACGTGAAATCAACCCGGTGAAAGTCAGCCTGGCGCTGTACGAAGGCGACAAGAAAGTCGGCGACGTGAAACCGGTCGCCCTGGAGCGTGGTGAGGCAGCGGTGCTGTACGTCACCGGCAACGGCAGCAACCTGTCGCCAGTCTGGGTGAAACGCCCGGTGTCGACTCGCTAATCGCTCGAGCTATCAGCTACTAGCTTCAAGCTGCAAGTGAAGTGCTTCTAACTCACCACTTGCAGCTTGCAGCTCTCAACTGCATTTTATGGAGTAAACATTATGATTCCGGTGATCTTGTCAGGTGGTAGCGGTTCGCGTCTGTGGCCTCTTTCGCGTAAGCAATTCCCCAAGCAATTCCTCGCCCTGACCGGCGAACACACCCTGTTCCAGCAAACCCTCGAGCGCCTGGTGTTCGAAGGCATGGACACGCCGATCGTGGTCTGCAACAAGGAACACCGCTTCATCGTCAACGAGCAACTGGCCGCACGCAATCTGGAATGCCAGCGCATCCTGATGGAACCGTTTGGCCGCAACACGTCGCCGGCCGTCGCGCTGACCGCGATGATGCTGGTCAATGAAGGTCGCGACGAACTGATGCTGGTGCTGCCGGCCGACCACGTGCTGGAAGACCAAAAAGCCCTGCAACGCGCCTTGGCTCTGGCCACCGTCGCGGCGGAAAACGGTGAAATGGTCCTGTTCGGCGTGCCGGCAACCAAACCGGAAACCGGTTATGGCTACATCAAATCCACCGCTGATTCGCTGCTGCCCGAAGGCGTCAGCCGCGTCTCGCACTTCGTCGAAAAACCGGACGTCAAGCGCGCCACCGAGTATGTCGAATCCGGCGGTTACTACTGGAACAGCGGCATGTTCCTGTTCCGCGCCAGCCGCTTCCTCGAAGAACTGAAAAAGCACGATCCGGACATCTACGACACCTGCCTGCTGACCCTCGAGCGCAGCCAGCAGGACGCCGACAGCGTCACCTTCGACGAAGCCACCTTCGCCTGCTGCCCGGACAACTCCATCGACTACTCGGTGATGGAAAAAACCCAGCGCGCCTGCGTGGTGCCGCTGACCGCCGGCTGGAGCGATGTCGGCTGCTGGTCGTCGCTGTGGGAAGTCAACGAGAAAGACGCCAACGGCAACGTCAGCAAAGGCGACGTGGTGATTCAGGACAGCAAGAACTGCATGATCCACGGCAACGGCAAACTGGTCTCGGTGATCGGTCTGGAAAACATCGTTGTGGTCGAAACCAAAGACGCGATGATGATTGCCCACAAGGACAAGGTCCAAGGCGTCAAGCAGATGGTCAACACGCTCAACGAGCAGGGCCGCAGCGAAACCCAGAATCACTGCGAAGTCTATCGTCCGTGGGGCTCGTACGACTCGGTGGACATGGGCGGGCGTTTCCAAGTCAAGCACATCTCGGTCAAGCCGGGCGCGTGCCTGTCGCTGCAGATGCACCACCACCGCGCCGAACACTGGATCGTGGTCAGCGGCACCGCCGAAGTGACCTGCGACGAGAACGTGTTCCTGCTCACCGAAAACCAGTCGACCTACATCCCGATCGCCTCGGTGCACCGCCTGCGCAACCCGGGCAAGATCCCGCTGGAAATCATCGAAGTGCAGTCGGGTTCGTACTTGGGTGAAGACGATATCGAGCGTTTCGAAGATATCTACGGTCGCTCGACCCCGATCGAACGCGGCGTGTCGGTGAAAACCATCGCGCAGTGATCGCTCGCTAAAACGAGAAGCCCTCGTCCAGCCCGTTGCGTTCCCTATCCGCAGCGGGCTGGGCGGGGGCTTTTTTTCGCCTAGCCGAAAACTGAATTACGGCGTCTCGCCAATGCTGGATCTTCCTCGAGCGACTCGCCTTCCATCCCCTGTGCCATCGCCACGGGATCTTGAGTAAACGCCGCGGCAAACAGCTGCTGCGCCAACGGTGTGCGGGTTGCGGTCGGTTCCGGAAACAATGACCGGCGCGGGGTCGATCGATTGAAGGAGCGCAAGTCGACCGCTGGGCTGTTCGGGGAAACGGCTGGAGGTACGGGGACGGGTGTGCTGAGCATTTTGTACTGGATCCGCGTCTGAGCCTCGGAAACCTGCATGGCATTGCCCATTGCCACACTTACAGAGCCAACCAACTGAACGGCAGGGTGGGCGGCGTGCATCAGCAGATTTCCGCCGATCTGGAAGCTTTTGGCCACAGCACCGCGCCTGGCTGCAAGTACTTGCGGTTCTTCAACAGGGCTGTTGAACGCAACGGACATGGGTCCCATGATCCGGCTGGTGGTCTCCTCCCCCAACACCCGATTCATTGTCGAAGAAACGAATTCACCGGAGTGGTACAGCACGGCCCCCGACGGGGGTGCGGTGTGCGTCCGGGCGGCGGCAATGACATGTGCCTGATGGGTGTTGAGCACGGAGTTGTCCCGGGCTCCCAGCTCTGCCAGCGCTACCGGTATTTCGCGGCGGTAGGCCTGAACGTCGGGATTGGGGTCATTCTCGAAGTAACGGCGCACGGGCTGCATGCCGGCGGCTTGCACGGGATTGACCAGTTTCTTGTCGGCAAGATCGTGGTACACCCGATCGGGTGCATGCTTGTCGGGCTTGCGCCCGTCGCTGTCCGTGTAAGTCATTGGGTTATTGCGCATCGCGCGATAGCGATTATGGCCGTCGATCGCCCCGCCAGGATCGGTATTCAACCAGCGTTGCAGCCACGGCACGTAATAGCGAAACCCAAAGGAGTAAAGCCCCGTGGCATCACGTTCCTTTCCCGAATAGCGCGCGGTCTTGTAACTGACGTCGGGCTCATCGGCCCACGCCGTCGCACCGAACGGATAGAAATATTCACGGCTGATCAGTCGCGCATCTGCGTCCATCTCAAGACTGAGCGACCCCAGATGATCACTGAAACTGTATCGGTAGATATCGTTGGTGCCCGTCGGTGGCGGGCTTTCCCAGTGCAGAACGCGAACGCTGTTGAGTCCGGTCTGCACGCTGACCACCTGCAAGCTCCGCGCAGTGCCGGTGTCCATGCGCAACTCCAGCGCGGGCAGATAGCGTATATCGGCGAACAGATTGCGCGCGTTGGTCTGGGCTGACCTGGTTTTACGGACACGTTGACCGCCGCCGTCGTAGAGATAGCTTTCGCGATCATCGGCGCCTGATTCGCGTTGCACGACCACGACCGAGTCCAGCTGATTACGCAGATTCCACTGCAACGGGCGTCCTTGATCCAGCAACAACAGATTACCCCGCGGATCGAAAGCTTCAGCGATCTCTGCCTCAGAGGGCGGCTTACCGTCGCGCCACGGCAGGCAATGATTACTGTGGCGCGCGGCCTGCAGTTGATGACCTGGACTCTGTTGGCCAGTGTGAGTCAGCTCAAGCAAATTGCCCCCGGCGTCATAGCGATAGCTTTGGCTGTAGTTACCGACAGCGATCGGCCCGCCACCAGCGGCGCCGGCCTCCCAGCCAGTCGCATGGATCAGTTGGTAAAGACTGTCATAGCGGTAGCGACTGACTGGCTCGATGCGCTGGTTGGCGAACCAGCGCACGGACAATGCCTGGTCTTCGATGCTCAGTACATTGCCCATCGCGTCATAGGCATACAGTAGGCGTTGCCAGACTTTGCCGTATTGATCCTGAGCATGGCGGGTGAGCAGACGGCCGTCCTCGGGACGGTAGCTCAGCGTGGTCGAAACGCCGTTGCCCGCCAGTTCCCGAATGACCTGGCCGTCGGCGTTGTAGCGAATATCGCTGACGACGGGATAGTCCTGGGTCTGAAACCTCAGCCTCAGACCCACCCCGCCTAACCGCCCGTCGAGTGTCAGTGCGAACACCTGCAGGTTGCCAGCAGCATCGAACTGTTCGAGCACGGTTCCGAGCGGGCCATAGCGCCACTGCGTGGTTGCCCCGGCTGCGGATTCGAGCAGTTTCTGCCGATCACCCAAGCCCTGCGGCCAATCCGGGGCCGCTGACTCAAGCGTGAATTGGCGAATGCTTTCGCTGCACTGGCCAGTGATTGCGAATTGCTCAAACAGCACGCTGCCGGCCGGATCGTCATGTCGGATCAATTGACCGAGCTGATTGCGCCACGCGTCGCCCGCCCCGGGGACGCCATAGGCAAAACGCTCGGTGCACCGCCGGGGCAGGCCAGTGCCCTGTTCGAACACGGCAACCGGGCGCAGCAAATTATCGTACTGGTCCTCGCGACGTGCGCCACGGCTGTCCCAACTGAACAGCGTCTCACCCGCCAAACCCGGCAACCGGACCTGAATGCCTGCATCAGTGCTGTCCGAGCGCAGTACGCTGTCGTCCAGGGAGTACACCGATGACAGAGAGGCAGGCGTTTGCGGATCAATCGCTTGCAGCGCCCAGAGTCGAGCATCCCATTGTCTGACCGCACGCCCGGCAACGTCGCGCAGCGTTCGCTCGATCCGGGGCTCGCTTGCCAACGATGCATCGGTGCGCCAGTAATTGACTGTGAGGACGGCCAGACCGCGCGGATCGTTCACGGCAAGCGTCGGCGTTTTGCTGTGGATACCCATGATCAGTCAACGTCCGTGTAAGCATCTGCCCATCTGAGCAAGCGCAAGCCCCCGTGGCCACTGTCAGAAATTACAGTCCCGACCGACGGTAGGCTGGCGCTTCTCACCAATACCCATCGTGCGAGGCGTTCGGTAGGATGGACTTCAATCCTCCATGGAGCACTCGCGCATGTTCATTGGCATCCTGCTGGTCATCACCTGGCTGATCCTGCTGTTGCGCTATCCGGCCAAGGCCTTGCCGGTGTCGGTGGCCGCAGCCATCGGCCTGGGCCTTGTGGCGATGTGGGTGGTGTGGCTGGACAACCGCGAGATCAAGCAACTGGCGCGCCTGGAACTGCGCATTGCCTATGCCCCCGAACAATGTCCGGCCGACCGACCCCTTCAATTGAAAATGAACAACGGCAACAATGTGCCGCTGACCGAACTGCGCTGGCGCATCGCCGCATACGCGCCGGGCGATACGGTCAATCTGGCCGACAACCAATACACCGCCCCACGCTATCGCGGCCCCGGCGAACTGCAGGCCGGCGCGACTTGGGAAGACTGCCTGCCGCTGCCGCCGCTGCGCCCCGGCTATCGCCCGCAAACGCTGGAGTTTCGCGCCGAGCATTTGCAGGGTAGTTTCTCCGACTGATCCCCTTCCCCGATTTTTTGCATAAGGAATGCGCCATGCCCGTTGCGTTGATCACCGGTTGTTCCAGCGGCATCGGCCGCGCCCTCGCCGATGCTTTCAAAGCGGCCGGATACGAAGTCTGGGCCAGTGCGCGCAGGGCTGAAGACGTCAGCGCGCTCAGCGCCGCCGGTTTCACCGCGATTCAGCTGGACGTCAACGATGGCGTCGCGCTGGAACAACTCGCCGAACGTCTGGGCCAGCAACATGGCGGCCTCGACGTATTGATCAACAATGCCGGTTATGGCGCCATGGGGCCGCTGCTCGACGGCGGCGTTCAGGCGATGCAGCGTCAGTTCGAAACCAACGTATTTGCGATTGTCGGCGTCACCCGCGCGTTGTTTCCGCTGGTGCGTCAGGCCAAGGGGCTGGTGGTGAATATCGGCAGTGTGTCGGGTGTTTTAGTCACGCCGTTTGCCGGCGCCTACTGCGCGTCGAAAGCGGCGGTACATGCCTTGAGCGATGCCTTGCGCATGGAACTGGCACCGTTCGGCATCCGCGTGATGGAGGTTCAGCCCGGCGCGATCGAATCAAGCTTCGCGAAGAACGCCGGGCATGAAGCCGAGCAGTTGATCAACGAGCAATCGCCGTGGTTTCCGCTACGTGAGGGCATTCGCGCACGGGCCAAGGCGTCGCAGGACAAGCCGACGCCGGCCAGTGAGTTTGCCGCTGAATTGCTTAAGGCTGTGCAGCAGAGCAAGCCGCCACGGTTGATCCGCATCGGTAACGGCAGCCGGGCGTTGCCGTTGTTGGCGGCGTTGCTGCCGAAGGGATTGCTGGAATCGACGTTGATGAAGCGGTTTGGGTTGCATGGGCAGCTTTAGATTCGCATCCATCTAACGTCCCGAGCCAGTCCGTAACTCTCGGTTATGCCGAGCCCTGCGAGACCCGCCACTCACTTCTGTCAACTGTCAAAGCTGACAGTTACGGCCACGCTCTAATCGGCATAAAGTCGTCTATGTAGGAGTTTAGTCGGGCTTTCCTGCGAGCTATTCCCGGTTAGAGTCCGGCAATCAGCGGATAAAGGTGATAGACAATGGACAATGAAAAACGGAAGAATGCTCCGGGTAACCCTGATGAAAGTTGGGGTCCGAGAAAAAATGGCCGACTGTACGCCAAAGACGTATTTACAGCTCATATTTTTCCAGACCTTTGGGTCTCAGGAACCTTGATACTTCCCGATGAAAGTATGTTGGTTTCATCCTCGGTGGTACTCACTGACACTCATCACTTCTCCATCGCAAAACTGGACTCTTCCGGAAATGTTGATAAAAGCTTTGGCGAAGAAGGTTTCCTCACAGAACTCTTTGCTCCAGACTTACCTGCTTACGGTGGCAGCTTTGCGCTGAAGGATGAGCGCATTTATATGTTCGGATCGTCAAAATCACCAAGCTCTCTAGATGCCCAAATTGCGATCTTGTGCATCGACGAGAAGGGTAAGCGAAACAAGGACTTTGGAACTAACGGGCAGATCATCGTAGAAAACATAATCAACGATCGCGTTTTCTTCGCAAAGTATCATTTCATCCGAACACTGAAAGACGGCAGTGTGCTTATCGGAACTTCAGGGGCAACCGGCCCCTCTCGAATCCGTACAGGTTACCTGATGAAGTTTGATGCCAGTGGCGAACCTGATAAATCCTTCGGCTCCAACGGAATCGTTGATATAAAATTACCTGATGATGCAGCCATAGACTTGACGGATGTGTGCATTCTCGATAATGGCAATATTCTCGTATCAGGCTACGCGCGCCCAAAAACATCAACGTTCAACATCGGGTTACTAGTCATGTTGAATCCCACCGGCTCGTTCAACCCGCTTTTTGGAAAAGACCCGGCTATCCCTGGCTTCCGGCTATTCACTGATGAACGCCGTGGAATCGAACTAAATGCCGTCACTGAGCGCAGCACCGGTAAATTCCTGGCAGCAGGTAGCACTGGTAATCTGGGCGGTTCTGAGGCTCTCGGATTACTAGTTGGTTTTGACCAACGAGGTGAGAACGATATGGCATTCCATAATGGGGAGGCGCTTGAGTGTGCAGTTAGCCCAGACCACACTTTGGGCTGGGATGCCGTCGTCACCCAAGGGGATGACATTTATGTAGCAGGAGGGGAGCAACTTTTTACACTCGCCTTATTCAAACTTGACGGCAAACTTAATACAGCTTTTGGCAACGAAGGCGTTGTACAGGAGCCCTCGTCAGGACGGGCTAGCGCACTCCTGCGCTATTCATCCGACCGATTACTGTGTAATTTTACCGCGCCTGGAGTAGGCGGCCCCCGAGGAATTTTATTTCGTCATTATCGAGCCTGACTCACTAAGTCATACAAGAAGCCACGTCACCAACAGAACGGCCTCAGGCACTCTGTTGATGTCTAAGTGAATTTGTAGACGCTCTCGAAGTTTCATTTTCAGCAGTATCGAGACAAACTGATTGTTGTCCTGAACATCAATCCAGAAAAATCCTCTGGGTTGTCTGTATCGCTACAACATTTCCCAGTAGCTGGAAGCATCACCGCGTCGCCCGGTTCAGGGGCGACCTGGTCGATCAATTGTCTGCCAGGTCCTGCTTCACCACCACCGTGCAAGTAATCCCCGCCGCCAGCAACACCCCCGCCGGCACCTCATCAATGCGAATCCTTACCGGCACCCGCTGAGCCAACCGCACCCAGTTGAACGTAGGATTCACATCCGCAATCAGCTCGCGGCTTTCCGGGTTGTCGCGGTCGTAGATGCCGCGCGAAATACTTTCGACATGGCCCTTGAGCACCTCGCCGCTCATCAATTGCATATCGGCTTTGTCACCCACTTTGACGTGCGGCAATTTGGTCTCCTCGAAGAAGCCGTAGACCCAGAACGAGTTCATGTCGACCACGGCCATCTTCGCCTCACCGATGCGTGCGTAGTCGCCACGATGCACGTTGAGGTTGGTCACGTAGCCGTCCACCGCGGCGCGGACTTCAGTGCGTTTGAGGTTGAGTTCGGCGGCTTCCAGCTGCGCCTGGGCGTGTTGGTAATCGGCCAGCGCGGCGTCGGCGATGTTACTGGCGTCGTCGCGGTTTTCCTTGGAGATCACCAGATTGTCGAGGTCGGCGCGGCGATGGGCGTTGACCTTGCGCATCTCCCAGGTCGACTTGCGCGAAGCCACCAGTGACTGCGCCTGCTTGACCGCGATGCGGTAGTGCTCAGGATCGATGCGCATCAGCAGATCGCCCTTCTTCACCAACTGGTTGTCACGCACCGGCACTTCGACCACTTCGCCGGTGACGTCGGCGGCGACGTTGATGATATCGGCACGCACGCGACCATCGCGGGTCCACGGCGTGTTCATGTAGTGCTCCCACAGCGTGCGGCCGATCCACAGCGCCAGGGCCAACACCAGCAGGGTCGCGAGCAGGCTGAAAAACTTTTTCATCAAGATGTTCTCAACGGTAGACAGTCAGCGCCATGGCGCCGAACAGACAGGTAAACAGGCTCAGACGCAGCAGCGCCGGGTGCCAGAAAAAACGGTACAGGTCGAACCCCGAGAGGAAGCGGTCAACTGCCCAGGCCAGTCCCGCAGCAATGAAAAACATCAGGGTCATGGTCGGCATGTACACGCCGTGGAAGGCGATTTCACGAGGCATGGGCGAGTCCTTCGGGCCGGGCAGAAGCGAATTGGGCGAGGGGTGATTGCGGGTCGAGCAGCGAGGTGCGGATGAAGTGCAGGTAGCTTTTCACCCGCCGCAACGCCGAGGTGTCGAAGTGCGGCGCGAACGGCTCATCGGTGGCGGCGACGCGGCTGATCGCGTGATCGACGGCTACCAGTGCGCGTTCGAGATTGCTCGCGTTCGGCTGCAAAAACAGGCGTACCAACGCGCGCCCCATCACGCGGATTGCCTGGCGCCACGGCTGCGATTCGGCATACGCCGGGTGCACCGGCAGGATCGCCTGTTCCTTGCGCAATTCGATGATCGCGTGGCCGACTTCGAGCACCACGAACATCCAGCGCAGCAGACTCTTCTGCACTTTCGGTTGCCCTGCTGCGAGGCCATAGGCCTGATGCAGCAGATCGCGGGTACGGCTCTCGAAACGCGAGGCCAGGCCCTTGAGTTTGCCGCTGATCGCGTAGACCACTTGGCCACGCAAGTCCTGCTCCAGGCGCTGCCACAGCCAGCGACTGTTCGGCGGCAGAATGATCGCCCCCGCCGCCGCACACACGAGCATGCCCATGACCATGGCGATGTAGTCGTTGATGAAGGTGTAGGGGTTGTAAATCGTGAGGTTGTCCGGCACTGAACCGGTGCTGAAAAAGATCAACAACCCGAGGCCGACACCGGCGTATTGCGGTCGTGAAGCGAGGAACGAACCGAGCACGATCACCGGCGCGAGCATCACGCAGAGCAAGGGGAAACCGTCGATCAACGGGAAGATGAAAAACATCTCGACGAAGCCTATCAGCGCACCGAGAAACGTGCCGCAGGCCATTTGAAAGGCCATGCGTTTGGGGTTCGGTGTCGCCGCGGAAAGGCCGACGGTGGCGGCGGCGATCAGGGTCATGGTCGCCCCGCTCGGCCACGCGGTGGCGACCCAATAACTGCCCAACACAATCAGGATGAACGAGGCACGAATTCCCGACGCGGCTGCGGCCCACCAGTTGGTTTGCGGGGTGAAGGGCTCGTCCCAGCGCTCGCGTTCGTGGCGGTGCTCGGCCAGGGACGCGTGGGTCTGTGCATAGCTGTGCAGGTCATCGACGAAGCGGTAGAGCAATTCGTAGGCGGTGTGGAAATCCAGTTGTTCGGCTTCGCTCGGAGCAGTGTCCTGAAAGATCCCGCGCAGGGTTCGGACACGTGCCGGCAGACCTTCCTTGTAGGTGGCCAACGCGGTCGCCAAACGTGCCGCATCGGGGCTGGTCAGCGCGCGACCGCTGAAGCCGTCGAGCACTTCGGCGAGGTCCTGCAAGCCCGGTTTGATCGCTGCCACGACATGCTCTTCGCCATTGCCGCGCAGGCGTTCAAGCAACTGATGCAAGGCGTTGAAGCGCGTGGTGATGCCCATGAACTCACTGTTCAAACGACTTAGCCGGCCGTTGCGCCGGCGCATGTGCGGGTCTTCGAACACGGTCACGCTGCGCAGTCCTTCCAGGCCCACGGCTTCGGCAATGAAGCGCACGTTGCTGGCTTCGAACGCCTCGGCTTTGCTGCGCCCGCGCAGGCCGTCAGTGACAAACAGCGCGAACACGCCGAAGCGCTGATACAAGGCGTTGCGCATCGCCGCACTGGCGGTCTGCGGCAGAATCGCCGCGCTGATCAGCGTCGAACAGAGAATCCCCAGCGAAATTTCCAACACCCGCCACACCGCCGCCATAAAGGCGCCGTCCGGGTGCGCCAGCGCCGGCAGACCGACCATCGCTGCGGTGTAACCGGCGAGCACAAAACCATACGCGCGAAAATTGCGGCAACGCGCGGCACCGGCCGAGCAGATGCCGACCCAGATCGCCAGCGAGCCGAGAAACAATTCGGTGTTCTGCGCAAACAAAGCGATCAGCGTGACCATCATCGCCGACCCGGCCAGCGTGCCGAGCAAGCGATAGAAACTCTTGGCGAACACCTGACCGCTTTGCGGCTGCATGACGATAAACACCGTGATCATCGCCGTACGCGGTTGCGGAAGTTCCAGACGCATCGCCAGCCACAGGGTGAGAAACGCGGCGAGCAACACCTTGAAGATATACACCCAGGTCACGCCATCGCTGCGTGCCCAGTCGAAAAAACCGCGACGCCATTCCAGGGAGTGGAGCCAGCGCAACGGTGCGGGCAAGGGAGTCATTAAATCCTGCTCAATGTTCGAGAACTGAAGAGTTTTCTGTGGTCACTGCAAAACCTGTGGTGAGGGGATTTATCCCCGTTGGGCTGCGAAGCGGCCCCAAAAACTACGACCCGATTCCCACAGTCACACCGCGTGCACTGGCTTTGCGACGGCTGCGCCGCCGAACGGGGATAAATCCCCTCGCCACAGGGTTTGGGGTCAACTCCAAAGGAGGAAATTCCCAATAGAGATTTAGAGTTCAACGCAGCAGCGCCGGGGTTTTCGGGGCTTGCGTCTGCTCGGCTGTCGGCACGTCATCACCGGCACCGAGGCCGCCCCCCAAGGCAGTCACCAGCTCGGCATGCGCACTCAATCGCGCCGCCTGCACCTGCTGCTGCACTTGCTGCTGTTTGAACAGCAACGTCTGCGCATTCAGCACGTTGAGGTAATCGGTGAGGCCGCGTTGGTAGGCGATCATCGCGATGTCGTAAGTCTTCTGCGCTGCGGCCACGGATTCGGCAGCGAATTCCTGCTGCTTGTCCATCGACTCGCGGCGGATCAACTGATCGGAAATGTTCTTCAGTGCGTTGATCAGGGTTTGGTTGTAGTGCGCCACGGCGACGTCATAACCGGCCGCCGCCTCGCCCAATTCGCCCCGCAGGCGGCCGCCATCGAAGATCGGCAACGAGATCGCCGGGCCGACGTTGTAGTTGAGTTTCTTGCCGGTCAGAAACTCCAGCGCCCCGCCGCCAGTGGCCATATAGCCGAGGCTGCCGACCAGATCGACATTAGGATAAAAGCCGCCATGGGCGACATCGATGCCACGCGCCTGCGCCGCCACTTGCCAGCGACTGGCGACCACATCGGGCCGCTGGCCGAGCAAGTCGGCGGGCAATGCCGATGGCAGTTTCAGCGCAGCACCGAGGGACAATGTCGGGCGCTGCAACTGCGCGCCCGCCCCCGGACCTTTGCCGGCGAGCGCGGCGATCTGGTTGCGGCTCAGGGCGATTTCCTCGTCCAGCGCATCGAGTTGGCGATGGGTCTCCGGCAGTGGCGTTTCGGCCTGGCTGACTTCGAAGTGCGTGCCGATCCCGCCGTTCAAGCGCTTCTGCGCCAGATCGAGAATCTGCTGTTGCTGCTGGAGCGTCGCCGCGACGATGTCGCGCTGGGCGTAATGCAGCGACAGTTCGATGTAGGCGCGGACGATGTTGTTCTGCAGTTCCAGCTGTGCCAGTCGCGCCTCGGCCACGCTCACATGCGCCAGATCAACCGCCCGCTCACTGGCATTGCGCTCGCGGCCCCAGAGATCGAGGGCGTAGCTGAAGCCGAGCGCGGCGTTGTTGTCCCACGTGGTGGTGTTGGCCAGATCGCCGGGGCCGTAGAACTGATCGGTCGGCCAGTTGTGGCGCTTGAGGGTCGACTCGCCATTGATCTGCAACGCCTCGGCCGCTTCGGCAACACCGGCCATGGCCTTGGCCTGACGCACCCGCGCAGCGGCCATGGCCATGCTCGGGCTGCCTTGCACGGCGAGGTCGATCCAGCGATTAAGTTGCGCGTCACCAAACGCCTGCCACCATTGGGCGCTGGGCCAGTGGGCATCTTTGGCAGCCTCGGCAATGGCCGCGTCGGTGGCCAGTGAATCAGCCGCGAGCGTCTCGCCGTGAGGGGCAATGCCTTGGGTTGAGATGCAGCCGCCGAGAGCCAGGGTTAAAGCCAGAACACTGAGCGGCAAAAGCGCTCTGTTGATGCGACGCGGCACAGCTGCGAATTCCTGAGAGAGGGATAGATCGAGGACCGTGTAGGAGCTGCCGCAGGCTGCGATTTTTTGATCTTGCTTCCCTTAAAACAAAATCAAAAGACCGCAGCCTTCGGCAGCGCCGGCACAGGATCGGCGCAATTCTATGGAGCTGCCTCTGCGGCGATAAGCTGGGATTTCTGTGAATCTTTGTTACGGTTAACGAGATAATCCCTTGGTCGGGGGTCTCAGCCCCTGAAACTTCGTGTCACAATTTGCCATCTCCCTTGAGAGCACCCCATGGACACTTTGCAAAACATGCGCGCCTTCAGTTGTGTTGCCGAAGCGGGCAGTTTCACCGCCGCCGCCGTGCAACTCGACACCACCACTGCCAACGTCTCGCGCGCGGTCTCCAACCTCGAAGCCCATCTGCAAACGCGTCTGCTCAATCGCACCACCCGGCGCATCGCCCTGACCGAGGCCGGCAAACGCTACCTGCTGCGCTGCGAACAAATTCTGGCCTACGTCGAAGAAGCCGAAGCGGAAGCCAGCGACGCCCACGCGCGCCCGGCCGGCCAGTTGAAAGTGCACACCATGACCGGCATCGGCCAGCACTTCGTCATCGACGCCATCGCCCGCTACCGCAAGACCCACCCCGACGTGACCTTCGACCTGACCCTGGCCAACCGCGTGCCGGACCTGCTCGACGAGGGCTACGACGTGTCCATCGTGCTGGCCAGCGAACTGCCCGATTCCGGCTTCGTCTCGCAGCGCCTGGGCATCACCTACAGCATCGTCTGCGCCTCGCCGGCCTACGTAAAAGCCAACGGCGCCGCGCAGAAACCCAGCGACCTGCTCAACCACGCCTGCCTGCGCCTGGTCAGCCCGGTGATCCCCTTGGAAAAATGGGCCTTCGACGGCCCGGACGGCCAGGAAACGGTCACCATCAACAGCTCACCGTTCCTGGTGAACTCCGCCGACGCCATGAAAACCGCCATCACCAGCGGCATGGGCGTCGGCGTGCTGCCGGTCTACGCCGCCATCGAAGGCCTGCGCAACGGCACTCTGGTGCGGGTCATGCCGAACTACCGCTCACAGGAACTCAACCTCTACGCGATCTACCCGTCGCGGCAGTACCTGGATGCCAAGATCAAAACCTGGGTGGAATATTTGCGCGGATCGTTGCCGGAGATATTGGCGGCGCATCAGGCGGAACTGGTTGCGTATGAGTTGAGCGGGAGTCTGGCTGGCGTCCGCGTTGCGACCTGACTTTCAAAGACCCGGAGGGAGTTCCGCGTTCCGATGACGCGGAATTCCCAATGCAACGTCGTTGCGATAGCACTAATCGGCGATAAAGACAGAGTGTTACTTCTGTACGTGCTCAAGACCTTGAACGTCTCTGAACGCACCGTTTGCTCCCAGCTGGGGCTCTGTTGGATCGTTCTGTACCTTTAAATTGAACGTCGCATGGAATGTGCCTCGTTCCAAATCGAATGCAACTGTGACTTTTCCGCTTCCGTAAACAGCTGAGTAAGGAGTATATGTCTCCCCATCGTCATCCTTTTCAATCAGTACATAGATAATGTCGATACCGCTGTCTTTAACGTAATCATGTTCTTTGTTGTCAATTGACTCTGGAAAACTGATGCTCAACGACGCCGACCGTTTTTCGTCAAATTGTTGATTTGCACTAACTAGGACTTCCTTGCCATCAGTCAAGAATTTCAAAACACTGCCATTGAACGGTGGAAGGCTGTCAATCAGCACGTTGGCCGAACCTGATACTGATTTTTTTGATTTCGAATGGAGCCGAATTTTATTTTGCATGACAAGTTCCCTCTCTATGGATCCCGGTACACACAGGAAAATAGTGTGCAGACACAAGATTGCATGATTGAACTCTGATCGCACCTGACAGAAATGACAGTAAAACAAAATTTTTTGCTATAAGAAACTTACGATCTGGTTCTAGACAAAGTGCAGAAGGATGGAATTGGTAGCGTATCAATTGGCCGGAGCCCGCCTAGGACTCGACACATTCAAATTCGAGCTGTCAGATAAACCGCTTTCGCGAGCAGGCTCGCTCCCACAGTTTGAATCGAGTACATCAGCGAGAAACAGGTCGGCTGTCAGGCCGCCTTCGCGAGCAGGCTCGCTCCTACAAAAGCAAAGGCAAAGCAGCGCAGCTGCCCGCGGCGAAGCCGCCCCACTCAACAATGAGCGCAAGCTCGAGTGCTTTTGATCTTGATCCACCGGCGACGTCGGAAGGCTGAGTGGAGGGATTGATCCGGGCGTGGGAGCGCAGCGACCGTCTGGCGCAGCCAGACACAGCGGAAGGAGGTGCAGCGAAGCAAACCGGAGCCGCTGCGCCCGGATCAGTCCCGGAGCGAAGGGACCCGAGCCTGCGAGGGCCGAACGTAGGAGCTAGCGTTTTTTGCTTACTTTTTTAGGCGCTTGTAAAAAAGTAAGTCGCCGTCAGGCGAAACCGCCAGCCGCCGCACCGAAACCTTCGGATATTCACACCAGACAAACCAAGGCATGGTCGGCCCAGAGGCCGCCAAGACAACCCGAACAAGAAAATGTTAGCGTGCTTGCAATCAAGCCCCGACGAGCCCAAGCCCAATGAAAAAAACAGTCCTGGCCTTCAGCCGCATCACCCCGCCCATGATCGAACGCCTGCAACAAGAATTCGACGTAATCGTCCCCAACCCCAAGACCGGTGACATCAACGCCCAGTTCAACGAAGCCCTGCCCCACGCCCACGGCCTCATCGGCGTCGGCCGCAAACTCGGCCGCGCACAACTGGAAAGCGCAACAAAACTCGAAGTGGTCTCCAGCGTCTCGGTCGGCTACGACAACTACGACCTCGACTATTTCAACGAACGCGGGATCATGCTCACCAACACCCCCGACGTGCTCACCGAAAGCACCGCCGACCTCGCTTTCGCCCTGATCATGAGCAGCGCCCGCCGCGTCGCCGAACTCGACGCCTGGACCAAGGCCGGGCAATGGCAGGCCAGCGTCGGCACCCCGCTGTTCGGCACGGATGTGCACAGCAAGACCCTCGGCATCGTCGGCATGGGCAACATCGGCGCCGCCGTCGCCCGGCGCGGGCGCTTCGGCTTCAACATGCCGATCCTCTACACCGGCAACAGTCGCAAGACCGAACTGGAACAGGAACTCGGCGCGCAGTACCGCAGCCTTGATGAGCTACTCGCCGAAGCCGATTTCGTCTGCCTGGTGGTACCGCTGAGCGACAAGACCCGCCACCTGATCAGCCATCGCGAGCTGACGCTGATGAAGCCGAGCGCCATCCTGGTCAACATTTCGCGCGGCCCGGTCGTTGACGAGCCGGCGCTGATCGAAGCCCTGCAAAACAACCGCATCCGTGGTGCCGGGCTCGACGTCTACGAGAAAGAACCACTGGCCGAATCGCCGCTGTTCCAATTGAAAAACGCCGTGACCCTGCCACACATCGGCTCAGCGACCACCGAGACCCGCGAAGCCATGGCCAACCGCGCTCTGGCCAACCTGCGCAGCGCCCTGCTCGGCGAACGGCCGCAGGATCTGGTCAATCCGCAGGCCTGGCGCGGCTGAAAAAAAGGGCCGGCGCAACGTTGCGCCGGCCTTCACCTTACATAACTTGCAACCGAACAAAAAAGCCAGACCAAGTAACAGCCATATAAGCTCTCGCAACTTATCAACTCATTGATTGATTGCCATGGAGAGCCATTCCCGTGAACACCCTGACCACTGACAAACTTATTCGTTACAGCAAAGTCATCCTCATGGCTTATATAAGCTTCTTCGGCCTGCTGGTGATGATTCATAACTTCACCGACTATGAATCCAATTACACTTATGTGGCGCACATTCTGAGTATGGACACCACCAACGCCAGCGAAAACATCATGTACCGGGCCATTGACTCGCCCATGATCCACCACCGGATCTACTGGTTCATCATCACCATGGAAGTCACTTACACGTTGCTCTGTCTGATCGGTACCTACCAGTTATATCGCTACATTGATGCTTCGGCTGCAGCGTTTCATGAAGCCAAGAAGTTTTCGATCATGGGCATATTGGTCGCCATCTTCATTTATTACGTGTGCCTGCAAACTGTCGGTGTTGAATGGTTCGACATGGACACTTCGCAATCATGGAACGCCAAGGACTGGGCACGACACATTGTCGACTTTATCTTCCCGGTAATGATCTACATCACCTTGAAAGTCGAGCGCTGAACAGCAGCGCTCGTTTTATCAAGCCAACTTTCCCTGCCCGGCGGACAACAGTGGTTTCGGTTTACGAAACACCAGCACGTTGCCCAGCATCACCAACACCAATCCGGCGAGCGCTGGCGCGGTCCATTGATAACCTTCGGCAAACGCCGACACGTTCAACGCCACCACGGGGAACAGCACCGTGCAATAAGCCGCACGCTCCGGCCCCATGCGCCCGACCAGCGTCAGGTAGGCGGTAAAGCCGATCACCGAGCCGGGAAGCACCAGATACAGCAACGCGCCGACGTAACGCGGCGACCAATCCATGTCGAAAGGAATGCCTTTGAGCAGACACCACACCGACAACATCGCCGCGCCGTAGGCCATGCCCCAGGCATTGGTGGTCAACGGCCTCAACCCTGCTTTCTGTTGCAGACTGGAGAGCATATTGCCTGCCGAAAAACACAAGGTTCCGCACAGCGCGAGACCAAGACCGAGCAAGGTTTGCGGAGTGGCCTCATGCCCCGCCAGCTCCGGCCAGAACAACATCCCCAGACCCGACAGCCCCAACGCACCGCCCAGCAACACATTGCGCGCAATGCGCTGACCGAAGAACACCCGCGCATTCAGCGCGTTCCACAGCGTTGCCGTGGAAAACACCACCGCCACAAGCCCGCTGGGAATCCACTGACTGGCGGTCAGAAAGCACATGAAGTTGATGCAGAACAGGCACAGGCCCTGCAAGACGCAGATGAGGTGCCCACGCCGATTCATCGGTTGCAGACGTCGGCTGAGCAGCAGCAACGCAAACAACACCAATGCAGCCAGGCCGAAGCGATAAACGATCGACACAGGAATTTCGACCACGCCCAATTGCCATTTCAAGGCGATCCAGGTGGTACCCCAGATCAGCACGGTCAGCAGGTACAACGACAGGTTCATGGCAGACACTCCTTAAACAGGCCTTGAGTGTCTGCCTTGGCCATCCTTCGGCGCTTGCAGAATCTTGCGCTTTTGTCTGCCAACTGGCTGGCAGCGCCACGCCTACGGAGTAGGATGCGAAGGCGTTGAAGAGAACCGCACATGGCCGCCATCGATACCCTGCAAGTCTTTCAAGCCCTCAACCGCTCGCCGAATGCACGTCTGGTGCACAGCGCCGAGCTCGGCGACGGCTTGTCTGCGGCTTTGTGGACCAATCACCACGACGCCCAGGAATATGAAGCGCCGAGTCATCACACCTTGTCCTGCTATATCGCCGGCGGCACTGGTACATTTCGCCGTGGCCAGCCGGGCCGCAAGGGCGGGCCCGACAAGCTGTGCATCCTGCCGGCCGAGCATGAATCGGGCTGGGTGATCAATGGCGACATCCGTCTGGCGCACCTGTATTTCAGCGCCGAACAATTCGCCCTCGGTTGCGTGACGTTGCTCGATCGCGAACCGCGCGAAATGCAATTACGCGAACAGACCTTTCTCGAAGATCCGCAGCAGGCCCAGCGCTTTCGCCGATTGTTGAGCCTGAACTGGGAAGAGCCAGCCGAACGCTTGCTGACCAGCAGCCTCGCCCACGAATTGATCAGCCACACCCTGCTCAACCAGGTCGGTGCGCGTCAGGGCTTGCGCTTGAAGGGCGGACTCGCACCGCATCAGCGCCGGCAACTGGTGGAGTTCATCGACAATCAGTTGGCTGAGCCGATCAGCCTCGGGCAACTGGCCGGGCTGTGTGCGCTGTCGGAATATCACTTTGCGCGGATGTTTCGCCTGAGCTTCGGCCTGCCGCCGCATCAATATGTGCTGGCGCGGCGCTTGAGCCGGGCACGGGAATTGTTGCGCGGCACGGCGCTGCCCTTGGGGGAGATTGCACTGGCGTGCGGGTTTGCCAGTGCCAGCCATTTCACTAATCGGTTCAGGCAGGTTTTGGGTGGGACGCCGGGCGAGTATCGGCAGGCGTTTTTGCGTTAGAAACTCGTACCTTTTCGCCAGTGATGGCCCCTTCGCGAGCAGGCTCGCTCCCACCTTGAAATGCAGTCTCCTGTGGGAGCGAGCCTGCTCGCGAAGAGCGTTGATGCGGTTTTGGATCAGAACTCCAGAGTGCTGGACAAGGAAACCTGCCGCGAATCCCCCATCGACACAAAGAAGCGGCTCGCGGACGAGGTGTAATAGGTGCGATCAAACAGGTTCTTCACGTTCAACTGAAACTTGACCTTCTGCCCTTCAACCGTGGTGTCGTAAGTGGCAAACGCATCCGCCACGGTATAGCTCGGCAGATCGAAATCATTCACCGCGTTGCCTGCGCGTTCACCGACATAACGCGCGCCGGCACCGACACGCAACTGATCGCCGCCAAACACATTGCCGAAGTCATACACCGCCGACAGCGAGCCGGAATTCTTCGCTACGTTTTGCAGGCGCTTGCCTTTGTATTCCGGGTCTTCGGTGACTTCGGCATCGGTGTAGGCATAGCTGCCGATCAGGTTCCAGTGCTCGCTGAGTTGCCCGCTCAGATCCAGTTCCAGACCGCGTGAACGCACCTCGCCTGCCGCGCTGTAGATCGTGGTCGGGCCTTCGGAATTGGCCACCAGCACGTTGCGTTTCTTGATGTCGAACAGCGCGATATTGCCGGTGATACTGCCCGGCATATCCAGTCGCGCGCCCAGCTCCCACGACTTGGCTTCTTCCGGCGCAATGCTGCCGTCGAGCACGGTACTGCTGCCGCTCAGGGGGGCGATGGTTGAGTTGGGTTTGAACGATTCGGTGTAGCTGCCGTAGAACGACAGCGCGTCGGTGTAGCGATACACAAGACCGGCGCGCGGCACCCACTTCTGCCCGTTGCTGTCGGTATTGGCCTTGAACGGCACGCCTTTGCCGGCGTACTGGTCGTATTCCTGAAAACGGCCACCGGCGACCAGAATCCACTGCTCGTTGAGGTGAATCGAGTCCTGCAGAAACGCCGAGTCGCTGCGCAGTTTGTCGGTCTGCGCGCTGTCGGGCGCACTCACCGTAGTACCCATCACTTCGCGGCCATACACCGGATTGAGGTAGCTGAACGTCGTCAGGCTTTTCTGCCGGATCAGATCCTCGCGGTAGATCTTGCGGTATTCATCATCAACACCGAACACCAGATCGTGCTGCATGCCCAGCACATTCACTTTGCCTTCGAGGCTGGCGGTGGTGAAACGATCGGTGCTGATCGCGTTCTGGGTACCGTCCATACTGCGGGTCAGTGTGCCTTTGTTGGTGTCGATCGCAGTCACGCGCACCTGGCTGGCGTCGTAGGTCTCGCGATTCCAGCTGTAGCCGAAGTGGGCTTTCCAGTCGTCGTTGAGTTCATGGTCGGCTTCGAAATGGTACAGATCCGAGCGCCCTTCCATGTCGTTGAACGGCTCGTCGAGACGCTCCTTGCGCGAGATATCCAGCGGATGATTGGTGCGCGGATCGATCAAGGTGCCACGGTCGAACGGGGTGAGAAATTCGCGGTGCTCGTAGGCGAACAGCAGCTTGGTGCGCTCGTCGTACCAGGCCAGCGACGGTGCGATCAGCGTCTCGCGATGGGTGCCGAAGTTGCGCCAGTAATCTTCGTCTTCATGATCGACGACCATGCGATAGGCGAAGCCGGAATCACCCAGCGCGCCGGTGCTGTCGAAGGCGCCGCCGCTGCCGTTCTTGCCGTCACCGTAGGTCGAACCGCGAACCGTCACGGCGTTGTACTGGGTCAGTTCGGGCTTCTTGCTGACCAGGTTGACCACGCCGCCCGGGTCCTGAATCCCGTAAAGCAACGAGGCCGGGCCCTTGAGCACTTCGACGCGATCCACGGTCGCGTTCATGCCGCGGCCCTGCACCAGCGGCATGCCGTCGCGCATGATCGAGCCGTTGCGATTGTCACCGAAACCGCGAGTCATCACCGAGTCCTGGGTACTGCCCAAGGTGTTGCCCTGCGTGATACCGCTGACATTGGCCAGCGCGTCGTCGAGATTGCGCGGCGCCTGATCGCGAATGACCTGCGCCGGGATGACATTGACCGTCTGCGGAATCTCTTGCAGCGACGCCGATGAGCGCATCACCGAACTGGTTTCCGGCGGCTGATAACTCAGCGATTCGTCGCGCGTGGACGTGATGGTGGTGGCGCCGAGATTGAGCGCGCCTGCGGTCGGCATCGGCTCCAGCGCCAACGTGTGACTGTCAGTGCGGCGAAAGCTCAGGCCGGAATTGCCGAGCAACCGCTGCAAGGCCTGCTCGGCACTCATCCGGCCGTTGACTGCCGGAGCATCGAGGCCGTACGGCGCTTCGTCGGTGTAGACCACGCTCTGCCCGGTCACGCGGCTGAAGTCGCTCAGGGCCTGCGGCAACGGTTTGGCGGCGAGGGCAAAATTGAATTGCTGTTGCGCCTGATTGCTCACCGCTTCTGCCGCCAGCGCGATATTCATCGGCAGCAATGCCAACGCGGAAAAACTCAGCGCCGACATGCCCAACCACTGTTTGACCGAACCGGATTTTGCCCTGGACTTCATTGCTCAATGACCTGTGTAGAACCGCAACGGATGCGAATGGCTCGCAGTTTCAGTCACTACACGGATGGGGCTCGGGGTTACCTCACCTTTAATTTGAAAATATTTTTCGAGAATTTGTCGCCTGGGATGACGCCTTCGCGAGCAGGCTCGCTCCCACCTTTGGAATGCGTTCCCTGTGGGAGCGAGCCTGCTCGCGAAGAGGCCGGCAGCCTCAGCGCAGAATAATCAGCTGCCCCAACACCCGATGCTGCTCAAACCCCAACACCCCCTGCAACGAATTGAGCACCGCCTGCGGGTCCTTGCTCGGAAAGCTGCCGCTGACCTTGCGCGCCGCCAGCTCATCGTTGAGCAGCACAATCCGCCCCGGGTAATAGCGGCGCAGATCCTCTACCACATCGGCCAGCGTGGTCTTGTAGTAAGTCAGCCAACCCTGACGCCAGGCCAGTTGCGCTTCACTGTCCACGGCATGCAGTTTTTCCGCAGTGCCGTCGGCATAAGCAACTTGCTGACCAGCAGTGAGAATCTGTTGTTGACCGTGCTCGTCCGCCGTCACCGCGACACGTCCGGACAATACCGTCACTTGCGCGCCGTGGAGTTGCCGGCGCACTTCGAACTGCGTGCCCAGCACCCGCGCCTCGCCCTGCTCCGCCGCCACCACAAACGGATCGCCAGTGTGAGTGACGCTGAAGAAAGCAGCGCCTCTGATCAATTTCACGCGGCGCTGGCCATGACTGAAATCGACAGCAATCGCGCTATCGGCATCCAGCGTCACTTGCGACTGATCGGCCAGTGTCACCGTGCGAATTTCGCCAGGCGTGGAGACATGATCGGCGCGCAGATCGTCGAGCCAGCGCTGCGCCTGCCACCCCGTGCCGAGGCTGACCATCAACAGCAGACACGCGGCCAGCGCTAGTGCTCCAGACCAACGCAACATCGGCGAACGACGCGGGGCATCCATCGCCCGCAGATAACCTTGCAGCGCGAACGCATCTTCATCGGCCAGCGTGCGCGCGGGGCTTTCGCTGAGTTCCCAGATCACCTGCGCCTGCGCATACGCTTGGGCATGGGCTGGATCGGCGCGCAGCCATTGGCTGAAGGTCAGCTGATCGCCAGTGCTCGGGCGGTCGTGCAACAGGCTCAGCCAGGCCAGCGCGGCCTGCTCCTGGGCCGGTGTCGGCGTGATCGGGTTTGATGGCTTCACGGTGCTTTCCCTGGCAGACGTGGCGCGGGTTCGCGCAGGCTGGCCTTGCAGGCCTCGAGGGCGCGCATCATATGTTTTTCCACGGCACTTTGGGACAGGCCCATGGCCTTGGCGATCTCGGCGTACTTGCGCCCATGAATGCGATTGAGCAGAAAAATCTGCCGCGTGCGCTCGGGCAAGGCGCGCAACGCGGCTTCGACATGGCGCAGATCGTTGCCGGCTTCGAGTGCAGCCTGGGGTTCGCTGCCATGGCTGTCGGGTTCGTCCGGCTGCCAGCCTTCGTTGACCCGTGTGCGCGTGCCTTCGCTGCGCAAATGATCGATGGCGATATTGCCGGCGCAGCGCAGTAGATAAGTGCTGAGTTCTTCGACCTGCACCAGCGGCCGCCGCCAGAAGCGCAAAAACAGATCCTGGACCAGATCCGCCGCCGTCGCCCGACAACCGACGCGCCGGTTCACCAGCGCCTCCATTTGCGCACGCTGGGACAGAAACACCTGAAGAAAATGCGCACGCGCGCCACGCGCTTCATCGTCACGCGATTCCGGTGGCAGACCGATCAGCACTTCAGCACTGCGCCCAGGCGGCGACCGGGCTCGCCAGCAGGCTCAACCCGGCCAGGGCCATGGCCAGACGCGGGCGATACGGCAGCAACAGCACCAATGCCAAAGCGCTGAGCATCAGCACCGCGAACCAGTCGACCAGACCGAAACTCCAGCCACTGGCCGCGACCGCTGCCCACAGCGAAAGCGCCAGCAACAGCCATCCCGCCAACGCCAGACCCTGACGGCGGCGCGTCGACGGTTTGGCGCCGAGCAATTCGGCGTGATGACGTGGCATCGACAGGCACAACGCGGTGAAGCCGGCATAGGTGAGCAACAGGGCCAGCAGCATCAGTTGGCACCCTGTTCGACAGTGATCGAGCGAGGCGAAGAACCTACTTGGCGAACGCTGGCGTGGTTGCCCGTACGCTGCATCTTGCGCGCAGCCCAGCCAAGAAAAAGCCCCGTTGCCAGACACGTCAGATCAAATCCGGCCAGTGCCCAGTCGCGCTGCATCAGGCTGGCGCCAAGATTCCACGGTGTGGTCAGCGCATTGATCAGCGGCACCGCGATAAACAACGCGGCGCCGAGCGTCAGCTGTTCGATCCACGCCTTGCGTCCCGGACGCAATACCGCGTGCACCACGCTCAGGCCCCAGACTATGAAGAACGCGTTCACTTCCCAATCGGCCCGCCCTGCCAGACTCACCGGCAGCAGTCGATTGGCCAAAAAGAACACCGCCACCGCCCATACCAGCCCGGCCATACTGGCGATATTCAGCACTTCGACCAGACGCAATTCGAACGGCATCGCCGCACTTTTAGCGTGCTTGAGCTGTCGCTTGCCGAGCCAGATCACCAGCCCGGTGCCGATCATTGCCGTGCCGGCCAGTCCGCAAAGGAAATACAGCCAGCGCAACAGCGGCCCGGCGAAATGGCCCATGTGCAAACCGTAAAACGCGCCACCCACCGCCATCGCCATGGGCTGATCGGGGGTGCTGCTCAGAAGCTGCCCGGTGACGCCGTTGAAGGTCACCGCCCGGCCGAAATCATGCACCACCCGATCGCCCGCGCGGGACAGCACCACCGTGGCGCTGGTATCGCCCGGATTGCTCACCGACAGGCGCGCCGTGTGGCCGCCCGACCATTGCTCGCTGGCCTTCGCCAGCAACGGCGCCATGGCGCTCAACGGCGCGGCAATAGCGGCGCGCTCGGGCGTCTTCGAGGCGGGAAAGACCTCGTCGTAGAACTTGCGCACGTCGCTGCCATAAGAGGCGACGATGCTGGCTGGCATGACCATCGACATGAAAATCACCAGGCTGCTGTAGGTGATCATCAAGTGAAACGGCAGCACCAGCACACCCACCGCGTTATGCCCGTCGAGCCAGGAACGCTGGCCCTTGCGCGGGCGGAAGGTAAAGAAGTCCTTGAAGATTTTCTTGTGGGTGATGATGCCGCTGATCAACGCGACGAACATCACCATCGCAGCGATGGTCGCCAGCCAGCGGCCCCACGGATAAGGCATCTGCAACTGGAAGTGAAAGCGGTAGAAGAACTCGCCGCCCATGCTTTCGCGGCCCTGTACTTCGGCCCCGGTCTGAGCGTCAAGGGTTCTGGATTCGAAGCGGCCGCGCTCGCCGGGTTTGCCCGAAGCCTGCTGCCAGCGCACGGTCAGACCGGGATCGCGGGCATCGGGCAAATCGATCAGCCATCGCGAGGCACCGGCGGCGTGTTGCTGCAGATAGTTTTGCGCGAGCGTCAGGCTCGCTTCGGCATCGAGTGGATGCGCCGCAATTTCCGGCTGCATCCAGTGGCTGATTTCGTCTTTGAAGTAGGCGAGTGTTCCCGTCAGGAAAATCGCGAACAACAACCAGCCGAACACTAGCCCGGCCCAGGTGTGCAGCCACGCCATTGCCTGGCGGAAACCTTCTTTCATGCCAGCCCCAGACCGCGCGCGGCACCGGAAATGGTGGCGAGGATCACGCTCGGCACCAACAGGCCGACCCATGCCGACCATGCGCTGCGGCAGGCGAAACACCAGAGCACCGCGACCAGATAGACCAGAAAGGACACGGTCATGCCAGTGACCACCGCTTCGGCGCGGTTCAGCGGCAGCCACAACGTCAGGGTGACACTGGCCAGCGCCGCCACCAGATAGCCGCCGAAAATCGCCGCCAGCACTCGCGAAGTGACGGCCAGACGATAGGACATGGGAAGGGTTACGAGTTTGCCTTTCATGTTTCGACCCTGAAACGAAAAACATTCGGCCGACAAGCCGAATCTACAGGCGAGCAATATTAATGATAAATATTCTCATACGCAAAAGCATCTGATTGCCGGACACGGTCGCCAACCCCTACAATGCGAACCGTTCTTGTTCTCTAACGTACGTTCTCTACGCAGGTTTTGCGTCCGGAGTGATTTCGTTGCCGCCCGCCCATCCCGTCGAATCGCTCTACAACGCCCATCACAGTTGGCTCACCGGCTGGCTGCGGCGCAAGCTCGGCTGTCCGGACAGCGCGGCGGATCTGGCCCAGGACACGTTCATCAAGGTGCTGACCGCCCGCGAGCCACCGGTGATCATCGAACCGCGCGCCTTTCTCACCACGCTGGCCAAGCGCGTGCTGTTCAATCATTACCGGCGCCAGGATCTGGAACGCGCCTACCTCGAAACCCTGGCGCAGATGCCGGAAATGATCGCGCAGTCGGAAGAGCACAAAGCGATCATCCTGCAGACACTGGTCGAACTCGATGAAATGCTCGACGGCTTGCCGCGCCAGATCAAACGCGCTTTCCTGCTCGCTCAGGTCGATGGTCTGACTTATCCACAGATCGCCGCCGAACTGGGTATTTCCGTGGCCACGGTCAAACGCCATTTGAACAAAGCGGCCATGCGCTGCTATTTCGCGTTATGAATCGTGTGCCGGAATTTTCCGCGCAGGTCGCCGAACAGGCGGTGCACTGGCAGCTGGAAATGCAGCAGGGCACGCTCACCCCGCGCCAGCAACAAGCCTGGCAACAGTGGCTGGACGCACACAGCGAACACCGCCGGGCGTGGGAACACATGCAGCGGGTCAATCAGCGTCTGCGGGGTGTTTCCTCGCCGTTGGCCCACGCCGCGCTGAACGGGCCGAAGTCGAGCAGTCGCCGTCAGGCGCTGAAACTGTTGCTGATTCTCGGTGCCGGCTCAGCGGCGACCTGGGGCCTGCGCGAGCACACGCCGCTGCCGTCGCTGCTCGCCGATTACCGCACGCCGGTCGGACAGCGGCGCAAGATTGCCCTGAGTGGCGCCGATTCGTTGCAGCTCAATACCGCCAGCTCGGTTGATGTGGATGGTGCGCAGCGGTTGATTCGTCTGCTCGAGGGCGAAATGCTGTTGAGCGCTGCAAATCCGTTCGAAATACGCACGGCACACGGCGTGCTGAGAACCCAAGGTGCGCGCCTCAATGTGCGGCAATTTGCCGAGCGTACGCAGATCGCGCTGTTCGAAGGACGAGTCGAACTCACCGCCAGCCAGCGCGCGCCCGTGCTACTGCCGGTCGCGCGGCAGTTGAGTTTTACCGCCAGCGCCGTCAGCGAATCCAGGCCGCTGGACGCCAACAGCGGCGCCTGGACTGACGGCATGCTGGTCGCCGCCCATATGCGCCTCGGCGATTTCCTCGAAGAGCTTGGCCGCTACCGGCGCGGACAACTACGGTGCGACAGTCAGGTCGCCGATCTGTTGATTTCCGGGACGTATCCGCTGGATGACAGTGAGCGGATTCTTGACCTGTTGCAGATCAGTCTGCCGGTCAGAGTGAAGCGCTTTACCCGTTATTGGGTGAGCGTCGAAGCGCGGGTGTAAAAAAACGCCACAACCATGAGCCGTTTTTCAGATCTGGCGTGACAGAGAAGGAAAGCCCCCTTGATTCCACCTTCTCAGGATCATCCACATGCAGCCCACCCGCCTTACGCCACTGGCCCGCAGCCTGCGCAATCTTCTGCTCGGCGCTAGCCTCAGCTTCACCGCCCTGCCCGCCGCGTTGGGCGCCGAGGCCAAGGTTTATCACATCGCCCCGGCGCCACTGGAAACCGCGCTCAACCAGTTTGGCCGTGAAGCCGGCGTGCTGATTTCCTTTGGCTCGCAAGTCACCAGCGGTGTGCAGAGCCGTGGTCTGAAAGGCAACTACACCGCGCAACAAGGCCTCGATGCCTTGCTCGAAGGCACCGGCCTGCAAGCCCGAGCCGAGGGTGACAACGCCTTCAGCCTGCAACCGCCGGCTGACGCGGCGCTGGAGCTGGGCACCTCGACCGTAGTCGGCGACTGGCTCGGCGACGCGGCGCAGATCAATGTCTTCGAACACCCCGGCGCGCGTGATGTGATCCGCCGCGAAGAGTTCGAACGGCAGGGCGCGACCCAGGCCCGCGACGTACTTAACCGCATCCCCGGTGTGAATGCGCCGGAGAACAACGGCACCGGTAGCCATGACATGGCACTGAATTTCGGCATTCGTGGTTTGAATCCGCGCCTGGCCGCACGCTCGACCGTATTGATGGACGGCATCCCGGTGCCTTTCGCGCCCTATGGTCAGCCGCAGTTGTCGTTCGCGCCGATCAGCATGGGCAACATGGATGCCGTGGACGTGGTGCGTGGCGGCGGCGCGGTGCGTTACGGCCCGCAGAACGTCGGCGGCGTGGTCAACTTTGTGACCCGGGCGATTCCCGACGAGCCAACAGTCAAAGGTGGTTTCCAGACTGAAACCAGCCCATCGTCGAGCCACGACGGTTTCAAGACCAGCGCCAATCTGCTGGCCGGCGGCACCAACGCCAACGGCCTCGGTGGTGCGCTGTTGTACTCCGGCACCCGTGGCGGTGACTGGCGTGAACACAGTGATACCGAGATCGACGACCTGATCCTCAAGGGCAAATACCAGCTCGACGACGCCAACAGCTTCAACGCCATGGCCCAGTATTACGAAGGCAAGGCCGACATGCCCGGCGGTCTCAACGTCGCCGATTACGATGCCGATCCGTATCAGTCGACGCGGCCGAAAGACCAGTTCTGGGGCCGCCGGACGATGTTCAACGTCGGCTATCGCTATCAGGAAGACCGCCGCGAGTTCACCGCCAACACCTTCTTCACCAAAACCCTGCGCAGCGGTTATCTGGATCAGGGCACATTCCTGTCGCTATCGCCGCGCGAGTACTGGGTGCGTGGTCTGGAAACCCGTTTCGCCCAAGGCTTCGATCTTGGTCCGAGCAGCCACGAAGTCGGCGTCGGTTACCGCTACATCAACGAGGCCGGCCACGAACTGCGCTATCGCACGCCGATCAGCGCCAACGAATACCCGACCACCAGCAGCCGCAACGACCGCGACACTCGCGGTGGTACCGAGGCCAACGCATTCTTCGTCGATGACCGTATCGATATCGGCAAATGGACCATCACCCCGGGCGTGCGCTACGAGATGATCGAGTCGCAGCAGACCAACAACCTGACCAACGTCAAATACAAGGGCGACTACAACACCGCGCTGCCGGCGCTGAACGTGCTCTATCACCTCACCGACAGCTGGAACCTGTACGCCAACACCGAAGGCTCGTTTGGCAGCGTGCAATACAGCCAGATGCCCAACCGCGTGAGCAGCGGCGAAGTGAAGCCGGAAAAGGCCCGCACCTGGGAGCTCGGCACGCGCTACGACAACGGTGCCCTGCGCGCGGAGATCGGCGCATTTCTGATCAACTTCGACAACCAGTACGAAAGCAACCAGACCAACGATTCGGTGATCGCTCGTGGTGAAACCCGCCATCAAGGCATCGAGACCAGCGTCAACTACGCACTGGATGACTTGAGCCCGGCGCTGGCCGGTTTCGATGTCTACGCCAGTTATGCCTATGTCGACGCAACTATTCGCGAGAATGGTCCGAACAAAGGCAACCGCGTGCCGTTTTCTTCCAAACACAAAGGCACGATTGGCGTCGGTTATACCGAAGGGCCATGGAAGCTGAATCTGGACAGCAGCTTCCAGAGCGACCAGTTTGCCGACAACGCCAACACTTCGAAGGAAAGCGCCGATGGAAGCACCGGCAAGATCCCCGGCTACATGCTGTTCAGCAGCCGCGCCGGGTATGACTTCGGACCGCAGCTTTCCGATCTGAACGTGGCGGTGGGGGTGAAGAACATTTTCAACACGCAGTACTTCACACGCTCGTTCGATGACAACAACAAGGGCAAGTATGCAGGTGAGCCGCGGACGGTTTATGTGCAGACTTCGGTGACGTTCTAAAAAATCGCCAAAAAAAACGGGCCTGCATCAGCAGGCCCGTTCTCCTTGTGTGACTTGTGAAATCAGCGCATCAACTGTTGATCGCTGCCTGTTCGTTCTCGTCGAATTCTTCCGCCAACAGCTTGTCGTTGGCTTTGCCGCTAAATGGCACTACAGCGGCGCGTGGTTTACCTCGCAGTTTGCCGAACAGATGATCCAGTTTGTGCTCGAGTTTCTCGGCAGCACCGTCGATCGCCTGTTCCAGCGAATCGGCTTTGTGGGTCACGGAAATCGGTTGGTGGCCTTTTGGCCGCGCTTCCAGTTGGCAGCGCAAGTCATGGGGACCTGGTTTCTCGCCGTTCTCGTCGCTGAGGTGGACTTCGACACGGGTCAGGTCTTCTTCATAACGGTCGAGCGTGCTCTCAATAGTTGTACGTACCCACTCCTCCAGTCGCTTACTGCTTTGAATATGGTTATCGCTGTTGACTTGGATTTGCATAGTTCATCCCTTATTTCAGCTAGCTCGCTGGAGGCCTTGAAGTGAATTTCCTGACCTCCTGGTTACAACAATCGGCCCGAGCGGCGAACATTTCAACCCCTGAAAAAAGAAAAATATTCATTCGCAAAAAAAGCCGGACAACCGAGCGAGGCGCTGTTAATGTCGGGAGTTGGGTCGCCTCGCCCATTGGCAAAATCTGCTCACAATTGCCCGTCATTCAGCGGGTGCAGACTGCGGAAAATTCCCGCCTCCTCCACCAGCCAGTCATGCACAGCGCGCACGCCCGGATGGCTCAACGCCCCCGGCGCATACAGCAGCACGTAACGCTTGTGATTGGGCACCGACAGGCCGAACGGCACGATCAAGGTACCGCGTTCCAGCTCATCATTGAGCAACGTGCGCCGGGCAATCGCCACGCCCATGCCGGCAATCGCCGCTTCGATGGTCAGGTGATTGCGATTGAACGTGTGGCCGCGTCGTACATCGGCACCTTCGAAGCCGATCGCATTCAAATAGAACTCCCATTCCGCGTATTCGTAACTGCCACGCCAGGCGGTGATGTCGTGCAGCAACGGGAAATGCACCAGATCCGCCGGCCCGTGCAACGGCGGTCGCCCGCGCAACAGGCTCGGCGCGCACACGGGGAAAATCTGCTCGTCGAGCAAGGCTGTGGATAACAATCCCGGGTAGCTGCCATCGTTGAGGTCGATGGCCAGATCAAAATCGCCCTCGTGCAACGGCACGCTGCTGTCCTCCGCCACCAGGCGCAACTGGATATCCGGAAAACGTTGCTGCAAGCGCGGCAGGCGTGGGGTCAGCCACTTGCCGAGAAACGACGGTATCGAACGCAACCGCAGCGTCCCGCTGATCATCCCGGCGTCCAGCCGGCGCAACTCCGCATCGATGCTGCCATAGGCTTCGTTGACGGTCATCGCCAGCCGCTGCCCCTGCGCACTCAACTCAACGCCCCGCGCGCGCCGATGAAACAGGCGAAAGCCCAAGCGTTCTTCCAATTGGCGAATCTGCTGGCTGACCGCGCCCGGGGTGATGTGCAGCTCTTCGGCACAACGGGTGAACGACAGGTGCCGCGCGGCACAGGCAAACACCTGCAGCCAGACATAGGTCTGGGCATGCAATTGACGACTCATTGTTTAGTCCTGCTAAAGGCTGTCTTAGGAGGTTTCGTTGGTCACCTCGAAGCGAGGCAGGCAGTATCGCCGACATTGCGCTTGTCCGACAAAAAATGGCAGCGATTCCTACTCCATTGCTTGTAAGGGTTTAGCATGGCTATCAGTGTTTTTGATCTATTTAAAGTGGGCATCGGCCCGTCCAGTTCCCATACCGTCGGCCCGATGCGTGCAGCGGCGACCTTTGCCCAGGCTCTTGTAGATCAGCATTTGCTCAATGATGTGCGACGGGTGCAGATCCGCCTGTACGGTTCGCTCTCGGCCACCGGCGTCGGCCACGCGACTGACCGCGCAACGGTCATGGGCCTGATGGGCGAGTGGCCGGACAGCATCGATCCTTCGACCATCGAGCCACGCATCCAGCAACTGCGCGAAACCGGGCAACTATCCCTCGCTGGTCAGCGTTCGATTGCTTTCGATTGGCAGAATGATCTGCTGCTGCTCGATGAGAGCCTGCCCTATCATCCCAATGCTATGTCGCTGACGGCCCTTGGCGAAAGCGCCGAGCTGTTCGCGCAAACCTATTACTCGGTGGGGGGCGGATTCATCGTCGAAGCGGCTGAAGCCGAATCCGGTGTGGCGCCCGCCAGCGACGTGGTGTTGCCCTACGATTTTTCCAGCGCCGCCGAGCTGCTCGCTTTGTGCAAACAGCACAATCTGCGCGTTTCCGAACTGATGATGGCCAACGAGCGCGCCTGGCGCAGCGACGCCGAGATCCGTCAGGGCCTGTTGCACATCTGGTCGGTGATGCGCGAGTGCGTCGAACAAGGTTTGCGCCACGAAGGCATCCTGCCCGGCGGTCTGAAAGTACCGCGTCGCGCGGCGAAACTGCACCGCAGTTTGCTCGAAATCGGCAAACCGAATGTGATCAGCTCGACCCTGTCGGCGATGGAATGGGTCAACCTGTTCGCCCTCGCCGTCAACGAAGAAAATGCTGCCGGCGGGCGCATGGTCACCGCGCCGACCAATGGCGCCGCCGGGATCATTCCGGCCGTTCTGCACTACTACATGAAATTCAATCCGGATGCGTCTGATGATGACGTCGTCGCGTTCTTTCTCGGTGCAGCTGCCGTCGGCATTCTGTGCAAGAAAAATGCATCGATCTCCGGCGCCGAGGTCGGCTGTCAGGGCGAAGTCGGCTCAGCTTGTGCGATGGCTGCCGCCGGTCTGGCCGACGTCCTCGGCGCGACACCGGAGCAACTGGAAAACGCTGCCGAAATCGGCCTGGAACACAACCTCGGCCTGACCTGCGATCCGGTCGGTGGCCTGGTGCAAGTGCCGTGCATCGAGCGCAATGCCATCGCGGCGGTGAAAGCAATCAACGCCACGCAAATGGCCCTGCGCGGCGACGGCAATCACTTCATTTCCCTCGACCGGGTGATCCGCACCATGCGCGACACCGGCGCCGACATGCACGATAAATACAAGGAAACCTCGCGGGGCGGGCTGGCGGTGAACTGGGTGGAATGCTGATCGGCCTGTTTGCACTGTCAGCGGTCATCGCCCGATTCCTGCCCTGAAAACGCGCCATAAAAAACGGCGAGCCAAATGGTTCGCCGTTTTTTATGGCGTATTCATTGTCTGACAATTTTTCCGGCATGCCCCTTGCTATATCCCTCTTGAGGCAAACGGACGTTGCAAACCTCAGCGAACGAGATGCCAGTGGTCTGGTGTTGCGAACCAAATCGGATCATGGCCGGTCAACAACTGCACGTTCAATCAGGCGGTGACGCATCATGGACAACCCATTTCAAATCATTACCGATGCCTTCGCGCCGGACTATCAGATCAATCTGAGCATTCAGGGCCTGGACGGCAGCATCATGCTGACGCTTTCCAACGCCGGCCGCATCGTGGCCAAGCGCATGATCAGTGCCGAACAGCGCAATGATCCCGAGCGTTTGAAACGGCTGGTGCAAAGCATCCAGTTCGGCATCGCCATCGAACAGGGCCACAGCGCCATGTCGATTCTCGAAGCCATGACCAGCGGCGTCGGACTGACCCCGCCACCGCCACGGGTCAAAGGTCAGCCCGGCCAGGCGGCGGGCCTTTAGAGCTCGCCCTTTTCCACTTCAGGATGCTCGCTGGAACCCGTGCCGATCTTGCGCTGCGGGTTCTCGATCTTCACTGAGGGGAACTGCGAGGAGGCGTAACGCACTACCAGAATCGCGAATGCCAGTAACAGAATGCCGCCGCACAGGTAGATGATGCCCATGTCCGGCGGGTTGTGGTGCGAGACGTTGGAAATCAGCAAGCGCGTCAGTGCAGTGATCGCCACGTAGATCAGGAAGCGCACCGGCATGTGGTTGGTCTTGAAATAAATCCCGACCATCGCGCCCAGTTCCAGATAGATGAACAGCAACAGGATGTCATCAATCTTGATGTGCCCGACTTCGAGCATGCCGAGAAACTCCATCACCGCCGCCCACGCCGTCACCGCACCGATGGCGAACAGCGCCAGGTAATGAAAGGTTTCGACGAACAGGTTGCCCAGGGACTCGGCCAGTTGGTGCACGTTGCGCCGCAGTTTCTCGGCCCAGTTGATTTTCACGATGAGTTTCCTTAGCCCGTATCGGGCGGATGATGCGTATCGCACGTGACGGTTTTGCGCGTGCGCCTTGTAGCCACGGTTTTCATGCAGGTTCAGGGCCACGCATCATGGCGATCCGCCGCAAATCCCGCGCCGTGGCGTTTGGTCGCACCGCTGGATTTTTTGTGGGAGCGAGCCTGCTCGCGAAGAGCAGCGACACGGTTCCCTGACAAACACCAAATCCGGTCTACATTGAAAAGCCACTACCCATGGCGCAGGGATTCGCTTATCCTTTTCGCTGTATATGGATACAGTAGTCGTCAAGACAACTTAATGTGAAGGCATGTGAGGTGGTGAATGGCCGTCGAAGTGGTATACCGCAGCAGCCGAGATCTGGAGCGCTTGTTCATGGATAAAGCCGAAGCTGATCGTCATGACAAAATGCTCGAACTGGCCGAATATCTGGCCGATGTGCTGCAAAAAGCCGTTCCGTCCCTGACTGAACAGCAAGTGGAAGAAGCCGGAATCTACATGGCGAAGAATCGTGATGTGTTCGCCCGAGCATTCAAGAGCCAGCCCGATGCGCTGTCGGAGCTGATCAATGCGCCGGCCGAGCCTGTCGAAAAAGCTGAAGCGACAGAACCTGATGAGACGCCGACGAAGCCAGCCAAAGCAGCGAAAGCGCCGAAGTAATTAAAAAGATCGCAGCCTTCGGCAGCTCCTACATTCCGAGTGTAGGAGCTGCCGAAGGCTGCGATCTTTTGCTTTCAGCGATACAAAACCTTCTCCGCCAACTCATCCGCCACCCGCGCCGGCGAACGCTTTTCCGCCTGCGCGTGGGCAAAAACTTCGGTCAACCGCGAACTGATTTTCGACAGATGCGCCGTGATGGTCGGCAATTCCTCACCGCGATGTTTCAGCGAAACGTAGATCAGCCCACCGGCATTGATCACATAATCCGGCGCGTAAAGAATGCCGCGCCGTTCCAGTTGATCCGCCACATCCAGATGGGAAAGTTGATTGTTCGCCGAACCGGCCACAGCGGAACAGCGCAGTTGCGACACAGAGTGACTGTTGAGCACCCCACCCAAACCGCAAGGCGCGAGAATGTCGCACGGCGTGCTGAGCAATGCGTCGTTGGCGATCGGATGGGCATTGAGCTGCTCCATCGCCAGTTGCACCTTGCCGTGGTCGATGTCACTGACCAGCAACTCGGCGCCGGCAGCGTGCAGTTGCTCGGCCAGTGCATAACCGACGTTGCCAAGCCCCTGAATGGCAATGCGCAAACCTTCGAGGTTGTCGCTGCCCAGACGCGCCATCGCTGTGGCGCGAATGCCGGTGAACACGCCCATGGCCGCGTGCGGTGCCGGGTCGCCTGCCGAGGTGGTGCTGGTGACATGCCGGGTCTGCTGGGCGATGCAGTCCATGTCGGCCACTGAAGTACCGCTGTCGATGGCGGTGATGTAGCGGCCGTCGAGTTGCTCGATACAACGACCGAAAGCCTCGAACAACGCGGCGCGATTCTCGACATGGACCGGGCGCACGATCACCGCCACCCCGCCACCCTGCGCAAGGCCGGCCAGCGCCGCTTTGTAGCTCATGTTTTGCGCCAGGCGAATGGCGTCCTCGACCGCAGATTCGTCGTTGGGATAGGCAAGGTAACGGCAGCCGCCCAAGGCTGGCCCCAAGCGACTGTCATGAATGGCAATGACCGCCTTCAACCCGGTGACCGGATCCACGCTCAGGTGCAGCGATTCCAGGCGAGTGCTTTGCATGAGAGCGAACATCGATAGGCTCCCGAATCACTTCTTGTAGAACGCCAGTATAGGCTTGCCCCTGAAAATTGCTGGCGCGCACCGGCATGAGCCGCCGAGCGGACAATGTCATGCCGCAATAAGTCGCGCTCAGCGAGCCCAGCACTGGACGAACAACCCGGACGGGGCTAAAACGAGGCATTGGAGGGAGATTCAGATGAGTGCGCGCCAACGCTTTTTCGAATGCCTGCATCGTTCACCGCCAGCCCTGCTGGAAGCTGCGCTGTGGATAAGTGCCGAGCACGACAAAACTCTCGAGCCCGAGACATGGTTGCGTACCTTCAAGGATCTGCAATTACGCGTCAGCTACGGCCTGCCGATGCTGCCGGTCAGCGAACTGGCGCAACCGCTGTTGCGGCGCATGGTCGATCTCGGCTTCGCCCAGGATGATTTCCTGCCGCTGCGTCCACAGGCAGCGCTGCTGCATCGTGTGTTACACACCCAGCGGGGTCAGCCGTTGGCATTGGCGTTGATCGCACTGGAACTGGCGCATGGCCTCGAGATTCCTTTGGTCGGGGTCAACTTCCCCGGGCATTTCCTGTTGCGGGTACCCGGCGCCGACCACTTGCTCGACCCTTGCGGAGGTCGACGCTTGTATCCCAACGACTGTCGCGAGCTGTTGCAACGTCAATACGGACCGAACATGCAGCTCAGCGCCGAGCATCTGCTCACCGCGACGCCAGTGCAGATGCTCCAGCGCCTGTCGCGCAACCTGCGCCAATTGCATCTGACCCACGACGATCACATCGCCGCGCTGATCGACGCGGAACGAGTGCTCGAACTGGGTGGCGCGAAGGCTGCCGATTACATGGCTCGCGCCAGTTTGTATCAACGGCTGGATTGTCCGAACGCTGAACGCTTCGATCTGGAGCACGCGCTGTTGCTCAGCGAAGATCCGATCCAGCGCCTGCGCCTGACCGAACGCCTCGGTCATCTGCCGCCCAACTCCGTCGTTCATTGACCACCTTCCGCAGGCTTGTCCCCATCCTTGAGCCCACACAAACCTGTGTGGGAGCGAGCCTGCTCGCGAAGCAGGCACCTCGGTCTCCGGTCAAACCACGTTATCGTTCTTCGCGAGCAGGCTCGCTCCCACGGTGGCTCGGGAGGCATCAGTCGGCGAGCGCACCTGAATGATCAGCAGCGCGGCAATCACCGCCGGGATCGCGCAGAAGAAGAAAATCTGCTCCACCGGAATGTGCATCGCCAGCAGCAGACTGCCGAACAGCGGCCCGAGGATCGAACCGAATCGGCCTACGCCCAATGCCCAACCGGTACCGGTGGCGCGCACATGAGCCGGGTAGAAATTGCTGGCAAAGGCATTTAGCGTCAGTTGCCCGCCAATGATGCAGAACCCGGCGGCAAACACACAGGCCACCAGAAAACGCGGATCGTCGTGGTTGAGCCCGAGCAGAATCGTGCACAGCGCCGCCCCTGCCAGTACGCCGGACAACAGGCGCACCTTGCGTTGCAACCGGTCGGCGAACCAGGCCATGCAAATCGCGCCCAGGGTCCCGGCGAACAGGAACATCGACGTCACCAGGTTGGCTTCGTTGAGTTTCAAACCGCTTTCCAGCAGCAGTGTGGGCAGCCAGCTGATCATGAAATACAACAGAATCAGGCTGACAAAAAACGTCGCCCAGATCAGCAGGGTCGGCCGCGCATAGCCGTTGCGAAACAACTCGACCACGGTCAGTTTGCTGCCCAGTTCGCGCTCATTCTGCTCGACACTGGCGAGCGGTGGCTGCCAGTCCGGCAACATCCGCGCGGTGACCTTGCGCAGCCGTGCATACGGCGGTGCATCACGCAGCAAACGCGGCAGCGACTCCGGCAGCTTCCACCACAGAATAGGAAACAGCAGCAATGGCGTCACGCCGCCCGCGAGGAACACTGCCTGCCAACCGAACTGATCGATAAAACCGGCCGCGACAAAACCGCCCGCCGCCCCACCGAACGAGAACCCACAGGCCGCCAGCGTCACCATCAAGGTGCGCAGACGCGGTGGCGAATATTCCGACATCAAGGCCATCGCGCTGGGCATTGCGCCGCCCATGCCGATGCCGCAGATGAATCGCGCGATCATCAGCGTGTTGAGCGAATCGGCGAACACCATCAGCACCGTCAGCGTGGCGTAGATCAGCACGCAGCCGAGCAGAATCCGCCGCACACCGAAACGGTCAGCCAGTGGCGTAACCGCGAGAGACCCGAGGGTGAGGCCGAGCAGGTTGGCGCTGAACACCGGGCCGAACGCAGACTTTTCCAGACCCCAGTCCTGAGCCAGCGCGGGCACCACATAACCGAGCACCTGGGCGTCATAGCCATCGGTGACCAGCAACAACGCCAGCAGGATCAGAAGCACCCACTGATAGCGGGACACAGGCCGGGCGTCGAGCGCCGCGCGGAAGCTGGCAATCTGGTTATGCATCGCAAGGTACCTGTTTTTGTTTGATCGTTCCCACGCTCCGCGTGGGAATGCCGTCCCGGACGCTCTGCGTCCAATGTGACGCAGAGCGTCACGAGATGCATTCCCACGCAGAGCGTGGGAACGATCATTTAGGGGTGTCTGGCTGGTTGGCAGGATGCGCCTTGATAAACGCCGGATGTTCAGCCGCCAACGCAGCCACACGGCAGATCTTCGGATATGCCTCCAGGCTGACGTTGAACCGCTCTGCCGCATACAACTGCGCAATCAGATACACATCCGCCACACACGGCCATTCGCCAAAACAGAAACCGCTGTCGCCGATCAACTGCTCCACCGTCGCCAGACCTTGGCTGATCCAGTGGCTGATCCACTCCACCACCTGCGCCTCATCCTGCCCCGACTGGCGCAGGCGATTGAGCACGCTGACGTTGTGCAGCGGATGCACATCGCAGCCGATCACCGCCGCGACAGCTCGCACCTGCGCACGCGCGACAAGATCATCCGGCAGCAACGGCACCTGTGGATAACGTTCCTCCAGATACTCGATGATCGCCGGCGACTGAATCAGCAGCGCGCCATCATCGGTGCGCAAGGCCGGCACCCGACCCTGCGGATTGAGCGCCAGATACGCCGCTTGCCGATGTTCACCACCCGACGGTGCGATCAGGTTGATCGGCAGCGCCTGGTAATCGAGCCCTTTCAATGCCAGCGCAATGCGCACCCGGTACGACGAGGTGGAACGGTAATAGGTAAAGAGATCCATGAGCCGCTCCCGTCAGCGTGCAGCGATCACGGTGCCGCGACATTCGCCGAAGCCGATCGAAGCAAACCCTTCGCGGGCACAGCGGGCGCGCAGGATGATTTCGTCACCGTCCTCGAGGAACTTGCGCACTTCGCCGGAAGCCAGTTCGATCGGTTTCTTACCGCCCTCAGTGATCTCCAGCAAGCTCCCAAACTGGCCGTTTTCCGGGCCGGACAAAGTGCCCGAACCGAACAGGTCACCGGCCTGCAACTGGCAGCCGTTGACGCTGTGGTGCGCGACCATTTGCGCCACGGTCCAGTACATGTAGCGGGTGTTGCTCAGGGTCAGGCGATGGGCCGGCAGGTTCTGCTCGCGCATGGCTTCGGTGCGCAGCAGCACTTCCAACTCGATATCGAAGGCGCCGCCGTCCTGATCACGCTTGTCGAGCAGATACGGCAGCGGCTGCGGATCACCTTCGGGGCGCGCAGGTTGCGCCGTGCGGAATGGCTCGAGCGCTTCGCCCGTCACCACCCACGGCGAGACGCTGGTGATGAAACTTTTCGACAGAAACGGCCCGAGCGGCTGGTATTCCCAAGCCTGGATATCCCGTGCCGACCAGTCGTTGAGCAGGCAGAACCCGGCGATGTGCTCGGCAGCGTCAGCGATGGCAATCGGCTCGCCCATCTCGTTGCCCGGGCCGATCCAGATACCCAGCTCCAGTTCGTAATCCAGACGCGCGCAGGGGCCGAATACCGGTTCGGTCTGGCCGGCCGGCAGCGTCTGGCCTTTCGGCCGGCGCACGTCGGTGCCGGAGGCTCGCACCGTGGATGCGCGGCCGTGGTAACCGATCGGCACGTGCTTGTAGTTCGGTAGCAGCGGGTTATCCGGACGGAACAATTTGCCGACGTTCTGCGCATGCTCGATGCCGACGTAGAAGTCGGTGTAATCGCTGATTCGCGCCGGCAGGTGCATCTGGCAATCGGCAGCCAGTGGCAGCACTGTCGCACCTTGCGCTTCGATGCTGCCGCGCAGGGTGCTGCCTTCACTGAACAGTTCGATCAGCCGTGCGCGCAGGGCCACCCGCGCTTCACGGCCGAGTGCGAAGAACGCGTTCAATTGCCCGCCGTGCATGGCTTCCACGGCACTGCGTGCAACGCCGTCGAACAGACCGGCCTCAAGCGCGACTTGCAAATCGAAGATGTGCTCGCCGATCGCCACGCCTGCGCGAGGCGTCGAACTGTTCAGGCTGAACACGCCCAGCGGCAGGTTCTGCAAGGGGAAATCACTGTGACCGTTGGCCGAAGCGACCCAGCTGCGAGTAATGGAATTGTGTGTCATGAGTTATCTCCGGGTCGGGTCGAACGTAGCGGGCAGTGTCGCCCAGCAGCCGTCGTAACTGGATTGCAATTGTGGGCAGTCGAGGGCGAAACGGCTTGGGCGCAGCACCTGGCTGGTCTCGAACATGAAGGCCATGGTGTTGTCGATTTTCGTGGGTTTCAGTTCGGCATTGATCGCTTTGGTGCAGGTCTCGCCGTCCGGACCGTGGGCGCTCATGCAGCTGTGCAGCGAAGCGCCACCGGGCACGAAGCCTTCGGCCTTGGCGTCGTATTCGCCCTGGATCAGGCCCATGAATTCGTTCATCAGGTTGCGGTGGAACCAAGGTGGCCGGAAGGTGTTTTCGGCGACCATCCAGCGCGGCGGGAAGATCACGAAATCGAGGTTGGCCAGACCGTGCACGCTGGTCGGCGAGGTCAGCACGGTGAAGATCGACGGATCGGGGTGATCGAAACTCACCGTGCCGATGGTGTTGAAACGGCGCAGGTCGTATTTGTACGGCACGTTGTTGCCGTGCCAGGCGACGACATTCAGCGGTGAGTGATTGAGTTCGGTGGCCCACAACTGGCCAAGGAATTTCTGCACCAGAGTGGTCGGTTGCTGGAGGTTTTCGTACGCGGCGACCGGGGTAAGGAAATCCCGGGGATTGGCCAGACCATTGCTGCCGATCGGCCCCAGATCCGGCAAGCGCAGCGGCGCGCCATGGTTCTCGGCGAGGTAACCGCGCGCCTGCGGATCGAGCAGTTCAACGCGGAATTTCAGACCGCGCGGCAGCACGACGATTTCCAGCGGTGCCACTTCAAGCACGCCCAGTTCGGTGGCGATGCGCAGTCGGCCGAGTTGCGGCACCAGCAGCATTTCACCGTCGGCGTTGAAGAACACACGCTCCATCGAACGGTTGGCTGTGTAGTTGTAGATGCTGATGCCGGACGGTTTCTCAGCCCCGGCGTTGGCGGCCATGCTGACCAGGCCATCGATGAAATCCGTCGGTTCGGTCGGCAGCTCCAGTGGATTCCAGCGCAGGCGATTGGGCGTTACTTCACCCAAGGGCCCGCCCGCCAGTTGCCGTTCCAGTTTGACGAACGCCGGGTGATTGGCCGATGGCTGAATCCGGTACATCCAGGTGCGTCGCGCTTCGCTGCGCGGCACGGTGAACGCGGTGCCGGAGAACAATTCGGTGTAGAGGCCGTACGGGGCTTTTTGCGGGGAATTCTGGCCAACGGGCAGCGCGCCGGGCAACGCTTCAGAGCTGAATTCGTTGCCGAACCCGGACTGATACGCCAAAGCCTGAGCGGTTGAATCGAGGTTCATGGAGCCTCCTGAACAGGGAGTCGGCAATGGCCCATCGCTCTGGCTCAGAGGTCTCGGCACGCCGGGGTTGTTATTATCGTAATCTGATTACGCATAACGTAATTTGCTCGCTATCCAGCGTCAAGCTATAAAGACGCCCATTCGAACCGGAACCGCCAGCCCCATGGAAAAAACCAGCGACAGCAACGGCAAACAGAAAGTCCGCTCCGCCGAGGTCGGCACTGACATCCTCAAGGCCTTGGCCGAGTTGTCGCCATCGACTTCGCTGTCGCGTCTGGCCGAACACGTGCAGATGCCGGCGAGCAAGGTGCATCGCTATCTGCAAGCGTTGATTGCTTCGGGATTTGCCGAACAGAACGCCGCCACCAACCATTACGGCCTCGGTCGCGAAGCGCTGCGGGTGGGCCTGGCCGCACTCAACAGCATGGACGTGCTGAAGGTCGCCGCCCTGCCGCTTTCCGAGTTGCGCGACGAACTCAACGAAACCTGCTTCCTCGCGGTGTGGGGCAATCAGGGCGCAACCGTGGTGCATATCGAACCGGCGGTGCGCGCGGTGACGGTGGTGACGCAATTGGGTTCGGTGCTGCCGCTGCTCAGTTCGTCCACCGGGCTGGTGTTCAGCGCTTACCTGCCACACCGGGAAACCGATGAATTGCGCGAACAGGAAATCGCAGTCGACGAGCATCCGCTCAAGGACGAAACAGCCTATGCAGCGCTGTGCGAACAGATCCGCGAACGCGGTCTGCATCATGTGCACGGTTTGTTGATGCCGGGTGTGGATGCGCTTTCTGCGCCAGTGTTCAACGCGGTCGGGCAGATCGCCGCGGTACTGACCATCGTCGGCCCGACCTCGCTGTTCCACGCCGACGAAAACGGCCCGGCGGCGCAGCGGTTGTTGGCTGCGACGCGGGCCGTGAGTTGGCGGATGGGTTATGAAGGATAGGTCCGGACTATGAGCACTCGAAACGGCTCAGCGCACTGTGGTCTTGCTCAATGCGGTGCCAGCATCTTCCATCAGTGACTTGAAGAAGCCGATCAGCTCATCCTGGGGGTCTTCATGGCCGGTGTAATACGTAACGAGTTCGGCGACCGTCCGAGCGTCTTCAAACATGTCGAGAAACGAGCGCTGCACCCGGGTAAGTTGTTTTGCGGGTGCGCCCGCCGCCGCAGCCTTGCCTAATGTCAGCAATCCGGTCAATACATCGCGTACATGTCCCAGCGCAGCGGAATAATCCCCGCGTCGGTGCGACTGTGATGCATCGTAGATGCTCTTCATCATTTGAACGGCGACGACCACCGTACCTATCGGTGGCACCACGAGGCTGACAATGTTTGCGGCCTTCAACAGGTTGTCATAAATCAGGCTGGCGATTACTTCATTGAGACTGGTGGTGCGTTCGTCTATGTCACTGAGTACTCGGCGTACACGCTCGTCATGGAAAGTAAACAGATCAGGAAGCTTTGCGCGATTTTGCGTGCGGAGGACCGGTCTGGTATCAAGGGTGGCAACCAGGTCATCGAAATAACTTTCAACCACCTGCTTGTCAACCAGCATTATCCGCCCACTGTAATACTCTCTGAACGGACCATATCGGAAACGAATCGAAGGAATGAACTCTGCGATCGGCCGGAAGCTGACAAGATCCGGCGCGTCAGGCGTGTAGAGCAAATCATGGAAACCGGATAGCAGTTTCAGACGAAATATATAAACGCCACCCACCGTGCGGTCCCAGGTTGCTGCCAAACCCAGCTTACCAACGTTTAACTTGTAAAGTCCCTCATCACCCTCAAAGTTGTCATTAACGATCGACTGATATCCACCACTTTCCTTCAGACTATCAATGACGCGCTGCACCGCTGCAAAAGTCTCAGACGACAATCTGCCGTTAAAAAAGTCGGAAAACGCGTTGCAGTTCATTTCACAACGAATTTTTCGAGCGTGCACCGCACGTTTGAATGCGTAATCCGGGTGAGCCTTGTCCAGATACTGTTCCTTCAGCATTGCGGCATATCGGTCACCGGGGCGGAATGTTTTCGACAGCGAAGAAAGGTCGCGGATATCCAGTTTTTCAATATTGGGATGCCCATTCACCAGATAGTATTTTGGGCTGAATTTTGTTTCGTAAGCCGGATGCACCGCTTCAAAGGCGAGCCCCTCGAGCAAGACGTCGGTCACACTCTTACGATAATCTTCGGTCTGCACAATAATATGGTCGGGATTGACCGCAACGTCAGTCCCGCGAGAACGCAGGATTTCTTCTATTTGTGCTTTAACGGCGTCATAGGTGAATTGCTCGAACGTCGGGAATCCGTTGTCCCGCGCATCCACTGTGGACAGCGCCTTGAGCTCGGTGGTCAAACCGGCGTAGCGCTTGCGGCCTTCGAAACCAATCGCCCGATAAGCTGCCGGTGCAATGGCTTTATGCAGCGCCACTTCAGCGCGGTAGGCGACATTCACGTAGTCTGCCAACGGGGCTTCAGAGTCCAGATGCAGGTCAACCGGTTGACCATCCAGCGTATAGCTATATTCCAGCTGTGAGAGAGCATTGACGCGCAAAACACCCGCACCGTTCAGGTAGTCTGGGTGGATCAACAACGCCGCGTATTCACGATTTGAGGTCAGCGCCGTCTCCAACCAGCGGTTCGCCGCGTAAATATTGGAAAACTTGTGCAGTTCGAAATCACCTGCAGGGGTTTTGATGAACATCAGCGACGGTGCGTATCCTCCGACCGAGATCATCAGGACATCTTTCAACGCAGGTCCATGTAATCTGATTTTCAATCCCTGGATAGTCACCGAGGAATCACTGGCCATGACCCGCTCGATAATTTCCGCATCGGTGGAATCCAGCCGCCCAGAGTGCCGGGCAACAAAAACCGCAAACTCCATCTGGCTGAACAGATAGTTACGATAGGCCTCCTGATAGTCGACAGAAGGTGTTGAAGCGAGGTCCTGTGCATATTCTAACCGAACGTTGCGGTGCGCCAGCCACTGCTCAAGTGCTTCGGCCGTGAACCGGCTTCCATTGGGCGCGCCGGTAATAGTGAGGGTGGCTTTGTGATCATTGTCATGCAGGCCGAACACAATAAACTCTGTCAGAGTCCGGGTATCTTCCTGCTCAATAGTGCGACCGGCAATGCGCAGAGTGTAAGAGCTATGGACGCTGATCGCCTCTGGATCCAGCTGTTCGCCGAGGACCCGCCCGGCCCATCCAGCGAAGGTACGCAAAACATAGTCTTTGAACGAAAAGCATGCATCGAACGCAGTTGAATAATCAGCCTGGTATTGATCCCTGGAGTCCTCGAGTTCGGTATATCGCTCTTGGACGTCACTGCTGGCGGCCACCAGCCAGTTTGGCCATTCGGTACGTTTCAACGCGCGCCAAAGCAGGAAGAAGCGGGTATTTATGCCATAGCGCAGGACATGCATTTGCTGGTTTTCCTGCAGCGCAGAGGTCAGCGTAGTATCCAGTTGCTCACGGCCATCGACCAATGCCGACACGCTGTCAAGCTGGCCCTTGAGATGTGCCTCTGCGCAGAACCGATGAGCGCTCTGACCGGCTTTCAGATATCGGATCTGGTCGCCGGGCACAGAGAGTCGGCCTTGCAGATGTTCGTGCAATTCGCTGTTTTTCTCAAATAGCTCAAAGCCGTTTTCCGGCGTATGCAGGAGATAGCTGGTTGACTCATTGACCAGCGGCATTTCCGCTTCCGGACGCTCGGCATTGTCAAGAACGAAGCAGGGCTGCAACGACTGGAGATAATCCGGCACAGGCTGGAGGTTGACTTCAAATGTCCCGCGGCCCATGCCGTCGAGAAGATAAGCGAATCTCTCACCCAGACTGGCGTCAAAATTATTGGCCATGACCGATAGCGAAAGCTCTGCACTCGTGACCGACGCGTAGGCCTCGATGAATGCCTGCTTGTTGGACGACGACTCAGCGTCGGGACGAGCGGATTGCACCGAAGCCGCCCAGAACTTTCCGATGTCGCTGCGCAGCGCTGTTGGCAGTCCGGCAGACACTGCCGCAATTAGATCTTCGACAATCAGCGTATCGAGGGTTTCGACCTTGAACTGCTCGCCAAACGTATCCGGGAGAAGGAAAACTCCATCGCTGCCGTCAATGTAGAGCGGGCTGACATTGTTATCCAGGCAATAAAGAGTCACTTCCCAAAGCGTGCCCGACGGTCGATTTTCATCAGCCGGAAAAACAGGGTCTGTGTTGATGTACACCTTATCGATATCAATATTCTTGCGCAGCCGTGCCAACTCACTCTCAAGCAAATTCCGCACTGTATCTGCCACGGTCGGCATTGCATCGATGATTGCAAAAAGTCTGGATTTTGCCTGACTTGCCTTTTCCCACTCTTCAGCCCATGTAACTTGCTCTCCGAGCGAATGGCGCATCAGGCTTTTAAACAATTTACTCACAACTTGTCCTTGTTTTATAACTATCCAGAGCTGCGATTGCAGCCACTGCAGATAGCCGGCAAGGTAAATTCTTTTTCCACCGACCAAAAGGCCCAACAATTTACAAAACATGCACAACGAAAGGAAACAAACTAACTTTAATTAATCTTTCACAGCCCACTAAACAATTAGTCCCATTACCTTGGCTTTCGCCACAGCCTGGGTTCTACGCTCCACACCCAACTTGCCATTGATACGCCTTGCGTGAGTCTTGACGGTATGTAATGAAATAAAGAGCTTCTCGGCAACTTGCTGATTCGAAGCGCCTTGAGCAATAAGCATCAGCACTTCGCGTTCACGCCGACTCAGCCCCGGCGCAGGGTCGCCCGGCTCGGAATGCAAAGGCGGAACTTGCGCCCCGGACATTTGGCCGGCATTGCCTCGGCGCAATTCCCATTCCCGCAGGGCCTGCTGTAACCGGCAGCGCTCCACCAGCATCCCGGCGCGCTGGAAAGCTTGCTGTGCCGCTGCCGTGTCACCGCTCGATTCGGCCAACTCGGCGCAGGCCAGCAGTAACTCCGTTTCCGCCGTCAGCATGCCTTTGGCATGGGCGTGACGTAATAATCGCTCAATCGTTGGCAGACAATTTTCGGATCGATTCAATTGTGCATGCGCGCAGGCGAGCAGGTATTCAATGCGGATAATCAGCTCAAACGTCGCGGGAGGCGCCTGCAGCGCAGAAGGTCCACAGTAATGCCGTAACAGCCGGCCCAGCGCCTCCTGCACCAGTTGCGGCCGGCCCTGCTGCAACCAGAACTGGCTACTGACCTGCAGCACGACGCCGCGATAAACCGTATCGGGAATCTGCCGCTGTTGCATGACCCTCTCCGCTTCGCGCAGGCGTTCGAAAGCGCAGGCATAATCGCCGCGATTACCGGCCAGTTGCGCCTGCCCCAGGTAGCCATACAAGACCCGTTTGTCAGCACTGCGCGAGCAATCCTCAAGGCCGCGGCTGAACAGGTCCGCGGCCTGCACCTCAAGGCCCATGCACAGCGCCAGCCGTCCGCGGCGCAGGGCAATCCGGCCGAGCAGCGGCGTGGGCACCATGATGCGCTGGCGCAGCAGGTGCTCGATGTCCACCAGCAGATTCTCTGCACGCAGGGGCGCCCCGCGCTGCTCGAGCCATTGCGCGTGGTCAAGCTCAAGCAACCCTTCGAACAGCAATGAGCCGTGAGCACGCGCCAGGCACAGCGCTTCGCGGTTCAGGGCATGGGCCTGATCCAGCTCACCGCACAGTAACGCCTGCTGGGTCAGCCCCGACAGACACATCAAACGGGCCTGCCAGGCATCATCCGCCAGCGCCGCCAGCGCCTCCTGAAAGCAGGCGCGCGCCGGCTCCATCTGCCCTTGCAGATGACTGAGCCAGCCCTGTTGCGCTTGCCAACGCGCCAGCAACTGCTGTTGCAGATGCGCTGTCGGCTGCGGCATGAAGCGCGCAAGATGGGCCAGGCATTCCCCGGCCTGTTCGAATCGGCCGGCGAACAACAAAGCCCCGGTGACCAGCCCGATCAACTGCGCAGTCATCAAGGTCAGCTCCTGACTCTGTTGCTCATGCAAGCGCAACAGCAGGACGACGGTCTGGTCTTCGAACAAGTCCTCAAAGCTCAGATGCTGCAACAGGCTTACGGCGGTTTCGTATTCCTCGGCCAATAACGCTTGCTCGAACGCTGCTCGCCAATCCTGCGTCGCGGTAAACCACTGACAGGCGCGCCGGTGCCAGGAACGCGCGCACGGCCAAAGCGACGCTTGCATGATTCGCGACAGCGGGCGGAAGACCTGTAGCCAGTCAGCGGAGTCCTGCCATGGCTCGATAAAACAGCCCAGCACCTGCAGATCGTGCAGCAATTGCGCGCCTTCGCCGGGGCCGAACAAGTGCTCGCATAACGGCGCGTTGAACCGTGGCAGGTGAGCCAGAACACGCCACGCCTCGTCCTGCTCCGGCGTCAGGTGGTTGAAGAGTTCGTGCTGCAGATAGTCGAGCAACGTGTCGACCCGCTGCTGCGGCTGCGGGTTCTGCGACCAGTCGCACTTTTGCAAAATCGCCATGCGCGCGCCTGCGCACCAGCCGCCGGTACGCTCAAGGATACGAGCGGCGACACGGTCCGCCTGATCTGGCGGCAAATGGCGCAACACCGATACAACCTCATCGTGAGTCAGCGCCAGACTGGCGGGCTCGGACTCGTAGAGTTCGTCATCGAGCAACAGCCGCGGCCAGTTGCACTGCGGCCGGCGGCGAGTGCTGAGCCACCATGTGAGCATCGGGCTGCTGACCGCCAGCAAGCGATCCAGCAGAGCATCCAGAGGCGGATTTGGCTGACGACAGTAGTCGTCGATAAACAGCGAAGTCGGCCTTGACCAATGCGCCAGCTCCGTCATCAGTTGCGGTATTTCGAGACCTTCGACCAGTCCGAGCGCCCGCGTCAGACGCAGGCAGAATTCCTCGGGGCTGAACGCTGCTCCTGCCAGCGGCAGCCAAATGGCCTCGCAATCTGAGCGCACCTGCAGAAGGCATTCGGTCAGCAGTGCGGTTTTGCCGCTGCCTGCGGGGGCACATAACAGCCTGACCCGCGCGCTTGATGCCAGCAACGGTTCGCTCAGGCGATTGCGAGGCTGATGATGTGAAGAAAGCCTGGGCAGAAATCCGGGTCGATCCAGGCACGCGGTCATGGCGGTCATCGGGTGAGCCTTCTTATCGTTGTGCGCTCACCCTAGCCCTCTCCCGCGCCCTTGTTGACGAGTATTCAGCACGCTGATTGATGACCATAAAAAAGGCGACCGTGTGGTCGCCTTTTGTCCAGCGGTGGCGGCCAATCGTCAGCGTACGCCTTCGGCGCGCAGGGCCGATGGCGTGTAATCGGCAGCCTTTGCTTCGAAGCCGAATTCGAAGCTGTGCTTCTCTTCGTTCTTCATGCCCAGAGCAATGTAACGGCCGGCAATGATGTCGTAGAGCGCTTCCAGCGTGTAGGCCTGAGCCTGGTGATCGTAGTAATACTGAGCGTGGCCTTCGGCGACGCGCCACAGTTGCCCGCGACCGTCGTAGTGATCGGCCAGTGCCACTTGCCAGCTGTCTTCGTCGATGTACATGTGGCGCTTGGCGTAGATGTGCCGCTCGTTCGGTTTCACCGTGCCGATCACTTCCCAGACGCGGTGCAGTTCGTAACGGGTCAGGTCCTGATTGATGTGCCCGGCCTTGACGATGTCGTCGTACTTGAGCTTCGGCGAGTCGAGTTTGTAGCTGTTGTAGGGAATGTACATTTCCTTCTTGCCGACCAGTTTCCAGTCGTAGCGATCCGGCGCGCCGGAGAACATGTCGAAGTTGTCGGAAGTGCGCAGGCCGTCAGCCGCTGTACCCGGGCCGTCATAGGCCACTTGCGGCGCCCGACGTACGCGGCGTTGACCGGCGTTGTAGATCCACGCCAGACGCGGTTCCTTCACCTGATCGAGAGTTTCGTGCACCAGCAGTACGTTACCGGCCAACCGCGCCGGGGCAGTCACCGATTGCTTGAAGAAGGTCAGCACGTTGGCGGCTTTTTCCGGATCGATGTCCTTCATCAGTTGCGGCACGGCGATCTCTTCTTCGAAACGGATCGGCGTATAGCTGCCGTTGGTCTGCGGCGTGACTTGGGTGATGATCCGCCGCAGGTTGCCGCCGTGATAACGGGTGATGTGGTTCCACAGCACCTCGACGCCATTCTTCGGAATCGGGAACGCGTAGTAGCGATTGCCGGTGAAATTGGCCAGGCCGTTGCCGTCATTGATCGCGTTGACGTTCAGCGCGCTGCGCTTGGCCGACTCGTAGATGTCCGCCGGCGCACCCACAGTGCGGTGGGTCGGGTAGACCGGGATTTTGTAGGTTTCCGGGTAGCGTTTGAACATCGCCACCTGGCCATCGGACAGCTTGCTCTTGTACTGCTCGACGTTGACGGCAGTGATGGTGAACAGCGGTTTTTCGTTGGCAAACGGGTCGGCGAGGAAGCCTTTGCTGTCTACCGCGCCGGCGTTTTTCGGGATACCGCCGGTCCAGGCCGGAATCGAACCGTCAGCATTGCCGGCCTTCTCGGCACCGAGCGGGGTCAGGCTGGTGCCGAGTTTGTTCGCTTCATCCGGCGACACCGCCGCCATCACCTTGGCCGCCAGCAGACTCAAGGCCAGCACGCCACATTGCAGAATCGTTTTGCGCATTGCAGTCATCCTTCTCGGGCAGATCAGAAGTTCACGCCGAAGCTCAGGGCCACGAAGTCACGGTCTTCGAGGACGTTGTAGTCACCACCGAAAAAGTCGGTGTAACTCAGGCTCGCGGTGTAGGTGTTGCGGTAGTCGGCATCGACGCCGAAGCTGATGGCTTTCGCACCTTCGTTGAACAGACCGTTGGGGCCGTAACCGGCAACGTCGTGCGACCACGACAGGTTGGGCTTGAGGTTGATCCCGCCGATGACGTTGGCGTAATCGAGAATCGCCCGGGCGCGATAGCCCCACGAAGTCGAGGTGACGAAGCCGTCGGTGTCGCCGCCGAATCCGTACTGGCCGTACACCGAATCTCGGCCATAACGCAGCTCACTGCGTGACTCCAGACCACCGACATGCACCACCGCCGCTTCGCCGACCACGGTCAAGCGTTCGGCGCCCAGCACCTGATCGAAGAAGTGCGTGAGGGTGCTCTGGATCTGGGTGACTTCCTTGCGCCGGTAGCCTTTGTTGTCGGCACCCGGCGAAGTCGCAAGTGGCGATGCGGTACCGCCGGCAATCGGGTTGACCAATGCCAGGGTCAGATCGTTGGTGTTGACCTGCACCGGTGCGTTCGGCCGATAGCTGATCTCGCCGGTCCACGCGGTGCCGGTGGGCAGAGTGGTGGAGAAACTCGCGCCGTACAGGCGAATGTCTTCCGGGTATTCGAGGTAATACTGACCGCGCCCGAGCATCACACTTTGCGCCAGCCCCGCGCCGCTGCCAGGCGCAAGGCCGTTGGCAATGCCGACCAGACCTGGCAACGCCGCCAGCGTCGACAGCCCCGCCGTGGTGGTGCCGACCGTCGGCGTACGGCTGTGGTAGTTCATGAAGTAGAGGCCGTATTCGGTGTCTTCGCCGAGCCAGCGCAGCGCCGTGCCCCACTGCCCGGAATCCCGCGCATCACGATCACCGCCACGGGGAATGACAACGCCTTCGCGGGTGACCTGAATGCCTTGGCCAAACGCGGTGGTCAGCGGCACCAGCGGCGCCACCGCCGGACTGCCGACCGTGTAACCGTTGTTGCAGCCGTCCGCTGCCACGTCGACGCCAAAGAAGGTGCCGCAGTTGTCGAGAACGGTCTGGTCCCACTCCAGTTGGTAGAAACCTTCAACCGAAAGTTTGTCGGTCAGGCTCTGCGAACCAAACAGCATGTTTACCGGAATCAGGCCTTCCTTGATCTCGGCACCGGGACGGCGGAATGCCGAGACGTCGACCGGGTTGATGCTGTTGATCGAGTTGCCGATGAAGGTACTTTCGCCCCAGCTCACCACCTGCTTGCCGGCCCGCACGGTGCCCGGCAGATCGGCGATGGCGTAGTTGTGATAGACGAAGGCATCGAGGATCTGCGCGCCGGAAGACTTGGCGCCCTCCTTGCGGCCGCTGTCGCTGATCTGTTTGAACTCGCGGTCTTCGTCCTTGAGTTCGAAGTCGTACCAGTATTTGCCCCGCACGAACACGCCGGTGTCGCCGTACTTCAATTCGAGGTCGTGGATGCCCTTGAAGATCTTCGAGAAGGTTTCGCCCTTCTTGAAATTCAGGCGCCCGTCATCACCGGTGGACGATTGTCCGCTGCCGCCATTGACCGTGCCGACCAGCGAATTGTCGGCATCGCGCAGGCCCCAGCTCGCGCCGACCGAAAGTGACGAGTCGAAGGTGCCTTCGATTTCGCCGATGTTGAAGGCGACCGCGTGCGCCTGGGCGCAGCAACCCAGAGCCACCGCAGCGGCCAGCGCCTGCGGTGTGAAGATGGCGCGCATTGTTGTTTTTGTCATGCGTCTTCCCCGGTGAGTGACAGAAGGCCCCACCCTACTGCCGGGTGAAGCGGTCGATAAGCGCACCAAGGAGGTATTTGCGTTGTCGCTCGAAAGGATGAATGGCCATGTACGGCGGGGCCTGGAGTCGTTCATGGACTGGCTGGATGGCACATCATCAGTGCCATGCATGCCCACGCTACTGTTGCGCGCCCCGTAACAGTGCATGTCTGGAATCGGTATTTTTCCTACAGGCGCAAGCCCTTATCCTGAGCGCGCTTTCCCGGCACACGCTGGAAAACACGAAGCCCGCTACGCTGAAAGCGCAAGCGATTGGCTACCGATTTCGGATGAATCGATCTTCGATTTATCGCCCCGCTGTTCACTGACGTTGATTTGTAGCTCCTTGATCCAACGTCTTACCTTGGCCGCTGCGTTTGCAGCGGCCTTTTTTATGGGCGATTTCTTGTGCGATGCGCATGGGAGCGGGAATCAGGGCCCAGCAGCCCTGTGACCGGAGGGAAGGCTTAAATCGAATACTTCTGCAAATTCGCCATCATTTCCTTCAACGCTTCGATATTGTCCTTCGGGTGCGCCGCGCCTTCGAAATCACAAATCTGCTGCCAGTGCGCCGCCACATCCTCTGGCGAGAACCCTTCGCGCGGATCGAAGCCGGCACCGAGGCTGCGCTCCCAGCGCACCTTGCCCATCCAGCCGCCGCCGACCTCGAACAGGCCAGACGTTTCCTGACATTGCTCGCTGCCCAGATACACCACCAGCGGGCTGACCAGTTCCGGCTTCAGTTGCTCGAATACCTGTGGCGGGATCAGGCCCTCGGTCATGCGCGTGCCGCCGGTCGGGGCGATGGCGTTGACCAGAATGTTGTTCTTGCGGCCCTCGATCGCCAGCGTTCGGGTCAGCCCGTACAGCCCGAGCTTGGCCATGCCGTAGTTGGACTGGCCGAAATTGCCGTAAATGCCCGAAGTCGATGCAGTGAAAATCACCCGGCCGTAGTTTTGTTCGCGCAGATGCGGCCAGGCAGCGCGGGTAACCTTATAGGCGCCTTCGACGTGGACGCGATAGACCAGATCCCAGTCGGCGTCGTCCATCTTGTGAAACGATTTGTCGCGCAGGATCCCGGCGTTGTTGACCACGACGTCGACGCGGCCGAAAGCATCGAGAGCGTTCTGCACCAATTTATCGCCGTCGGTGACCGAGTCATGGTTGGCTTCGGCAATACCGCCCGCATCGCGAATTTCCGCCACCACGCGGTCGGCGGCCGAGGCATTGGCGCCCTCACCCTGCGTCGAGCCGCCGAGATCGTTGACCAGCACCTTGGCACCCTGCCTGGCGAACAGCAGCGCATGCGCACGACCGAGGCCGCCACCAGCGCCGGTGACAATCACGACTTTATCTTCGAAACGCACGGGTTCATTCATCGCAGCAACTCCAGCAGGCCAAGGGTTAATGCTCCCGAGTGTCAGGCACGACGCTTTGGCTCACAACGAACACGGCTGAGGCTGAATGGTGCGCGATAAGGTAGGGGGATGGTCGAGACTGTATAGCGCCGAGAGCGAGTGCTCCCGGTGAAATCAGGAGTACGCCACTTTGCGCGGAGGCAATACCAGACGATCACGAAACGCCAGATAGTGCTTGAGCACCTGCACCGGCGCCTCGGTCTGCGGGTAGTGGCCGATGCCCGGCAACAGCACGGTGTCCGGATCAGGGATCAGTTCGCGATAACGTTCGACCATGTGCACGCCGGAGATCGGATCGACTGCGCCGTCAATGACCCGTAGAGGAACGTCGCCACCCTGCATGGCCGCCACCCAGCGCTCGCGCTGCACCCGGCGTTCGGGAATGTAGGTGATCAGTTTGTGCAGAATGCGCGGGCCGTGGTTGCTCTCGACCAGGCTCCAGTAATCATCCAGTTCGCTTTCAGTCGGCTGGGTCTGCGGGCCGAAGATCTGCCGGAAACCTTTGACCAACGCCTCACGACTGAATGCGCGACCAAGCAGCCAGCCAATCGGGCTGAGCAGCAGTTTCTGCATCAGCAGCGGACGATGGGTTTCCGGAAACAGACCACCATTGAGAAACACACAACTGGCAACGTCGAGGTGTTTTTCGTAGTGCCGCGCGAGCAATTCCTGAGCGACGCTATCGCCATAATCGTGGGCAAGAAGGTGCACCGCTTGTTCAATCTGCAGATGGGCGAGCAGCGCCTGCTGCAGATCGGCCTGCTCCAGCAGGCTGTAGGTGTGACTGCGCGGTTTTGCCGAATCGCCGAAGCCAAGCATGTCGCAGGCGATCACCTGATAACGCTGTGCCAACGGCTGCCACAGGTAGTGCCAATCCCAACTGGCGGTGGGAAAACCGTGAATCAACAACAGCGGCTCACCCTGTCCCGCCACCCAGTAATGGATCGTCTGGCCACGAAAAACAAAGGTCCGGCTGCGCTTGCGCCAGATACACAGGGGAATCTCGGCGAGTGGCATTAGAATTTATACCCCGGATCCTGGAGATCGAGTTTGCGCAGCAGCGCCGGCCACGCCAGCGCGCCGCCCATGCCTTGAGCGCTCTTGGTGACGCCGGCAATCATTGCCTTGGCGCCGGCGAGAATCTGCGGTTCGATGGCGATCAGTTCCGTCCCGCCGGTTTGCGCCATGACTTGAATGTCGCAGGCACGCTGGAAGGTGAACATCATCAGAAAAGTATCGGCAATGGTGCCGCCACAGGTCAGCAGACCGTGGTTGTGCAGCATGAGGAAATTGTTGTCGCCGAGATCGGCTTGCAGGCGCGCCTTTTCTTCATGATTCAGCGCCACACCCTCGTAAGCGTGATAAGCCAGGCTCGACAACACGAACAGTGATTGCTGACTGATCGGCAACACCCCCTGCTTTTGCGCCGAAACGGCGACGCCTGACGCGGTGTGTGTATGCAGCACGCAAACTACATCGTGGCGGACTTCGTGAACGGCACTGTGGATGGTGTAACCAGCGGGGTTTATTTCGTAGGGACTGTCCATGAGTTTGTTGCCAGCCTGATCGACTTTCACCAGGCTTGAGGCGGTGATCTCGTGGAACATCAGCCCAAACGGATTGATCAGGAAATCTTCGGTGCCGGGCACCTTGGCGGAGATATGCGTGAAGATCAGATCGTCCCAGCCGTGCAGCGCGACCAGACGGTAACAGGCGGCAAGATCGACGCGGGTCTGCCACTCGGCAGCGCTGACCTGGTCTTTGACATTCGGCGACGATTGGACGGGGGCTACGCTCACTGTATGCACCTCTGCGTTCTTCTTGTTCTGCTCGTGTCAGCAGTCTAGTCAGGCGCTGGGCATCGCGTAGTTGCATTGGCAGCCAGCTTGATGACTGAACGAGTCAGTCGAGCAAACAGCCTGAACCACTTCCAACGCAACGACGCTTGTCCAGGTGCAGCGATATCTCTGGGCGATCAGCCCTTGAGCGCGTCGATCAGTTGCGCCAGCCACGGCTCGGCATCGGTTTCCGGCGTGACGCTTTCGCTGGCGTCGATGCGCAACATTTCCTGCACCTCGTTCACGCTCAGTTCGGCAAACAATTCTCGCAGCTGTTCACCGCCGCCGCAGAAGGTGTCGCCGTAGCTGGCATCACCGAGCGCGATCACCGCGCCGGGCAGGCCGCGCAAGGTAGCTGGCAACTGATCGCGCAAAGCTGAATACAAAGGTTGCAAGTTGTCCGGCAGCTCGCCCATGCCCGTGGTCGAAGTCACAGCGAGAAGGGCCTCCGGGCCGAACGCCTGAATATCGGCCAATGTGGCGCGGGAGTTGTAGAAGGTTTCGAAGCCGGCGGCTTTCAGCAGGTTCTGGGCGTGGCGGGCGACTTCTTCGGCGGTGCCGTAGACGGAACCTGAGAGGATGGCGACTTTCATCAATCTGATCCTGGAACTGAAAAAAAGAGCCGCGATAGTAACAGCCCACGCTGCGATGTTGCGATTCGCTCTCAATGGAGGGTGCTGGCCTATAGACAGTCCGCGGCTTTCTTCTAGAATGCCTGCCACTGACACAACGGAAGGGATTCTCGGATGATCAACGCCAGCCTGCTGCAAATGGTGATCAATGCGTCGAATGACGGAATCGTGGTCGCTGAAAAGGAAGGCGAGCAGGACAACATCCTTATTTACGTCAACCCTGCCTTTGAGCGCATGACCGGTTACAGCAGTGAGGAGATCCTCTACCAGGACTGTCGTTTTTTGCAGGCTGGAGACCGTGATCAACCAAGCCTGCAGCTGATTCGCGAGACATTGCGTGAAGGCGGTCGCTGCCGGGAAATCCTGCGCAACTATCGCAAGGATGGCACGCCGTTCTGGAACGAATTGTCATTGTCGACGATAAAAAATGCCGATGACGGACAGACCTATTTCATCGGCGTGCAGAAGGATGTGACGGTTCAGGTCAAGGCGCAGCAGCGGGTTGCGCAGCTGGAAGCACAAGTGGCGGCGCTGCAAAGCGAGTTGGCAGCACTCAAAGCGACGAACGGCGCAAACAAAACCGCGAACTGATGGTCATTAACTACAATCACCAATGACTTTGTAACTATTCACTTCGAGTTAACCATGCAGCGCGACGCCCTCCTCACCCAGGACGAGCTGGATTTCATCCAGACCATGCAGCACAACCCGCAATTGAATGTGCGGGATGCGACGTCGAGTCTGCTGGTTAATGGCGGTTCGCAAATCCGCGATCTGCTGACACGTCTGGCTGCTCATGAACAAGTGACGATCCAGGCCAATTTCGAAAATCAGCAGATGACCTTCCCGCTGCATCTGGTTGAAGACGAGTTCCACGCGCTGCATCTGCGTCTCGGTGTGCCGAGCATCTACGAAGACGGCCCGATGGTGCGCCCATGGCGCCTTCTACTGGAAGAGCCGGTGGCACTGGAAAATGCCAAAGGCCAGCCCGGCACGCTGTGGGTGCATGAGGTATCTCATAAAGGCGTGTTGCTGGAAGTGCGCAACAAGACCAAGCCACCAAAGCATTTCGCCCTGTGGTTCAGCCCTTCCGGTTATGAGCGGATATCCCTGCGCGGCCATTTCGAACGGGAAACCGAGCAAGGTTTCTTCGCTTACGAACTGAGCCAGACCGATGCCGACGAAACCGAGCGCCTGCGCCAGTTCATCCTGCAACAACATCGCCTGACTCACCCCGCCCTGCACGCCTGAGTTTCAGGTATCCAGTTTGCCTGCCATGAATTGCTTCATGCGCTGACGCATGGTCGCGCCCTCGTTACCAAGACAGGCCACCGATGAGCCGGCCAGGCTGTCCTCAGCCAAATCCGAGGCATCGCCGGCCAGCATCAATTGGCAGTCGAGGCTCATCGCCAGACGATTCAGGCGTCGCGGCAGTTCCGGCCCCGGGGCATGATTGGAAAACAGCACAAGCGCCGCAGGTTTGACCTTTTCACAAACCAGGGTCAGCTCGTCGAAGGGTTGGCCGGTGGTCAGCACCCGTACACCGGAATCGTTGCCGCTGAGAAACAGCGCCGCCACCAGTAACTCAAGTTCACGACACTGCCCGGCGAGCGCACTGACGATGATTCGACGCGGTTGCGCGCCACGCAGCATGACGATGCGCTGCAATACGCGCGCCCTGAGAAAACCATCGAAAAACAACCATTCGCTGGTCTGCCCGAACGCGTCCTGGCGCTGAAGCAGTTGCCGCCACAACGGCAGGATGATGGCTTCGAACACAACCGGCAGCGTGTACGACGAAAAAATCTGCCCGTAGACACGATCCAGTTGCTGGTCGTCGAACGCACTCACCGCCTGCTGAATCTGCTCCTGCCATTGCTTGTAATCGGCCTGCACATGGTCATCAGGAATAAAATTCGCCAGAACCTTCGCAGGTTCAGTCTTCGCCAGAATCTTGCCGACTTTACTTACCGCCACGCCACGATCGATCCAGTCGACAATGCTGCGAACGCGCTCAATGTCGTTCATTGAATACAGACGATGCCCGCTTTCGGTGCGGGTCGGCTGGATCAATCCGTAGCGGCGTTCCCAGGCACGCAAGGTCACCGGGTTGACACCGGTCAACCGCGCCACCTCGCGGATGGGAAACAGCTCTTCGCGATCGAGCGCGCCGGGGGCTGTCGAAGCCGGGCGAGTGTCCGTGATTACAGGCATCTGCGGTCAACGTCCATGTCGGTGAATTGGATCCCATTCTAAACATGATGGGGCGCAAACGTCCAAGCAATGATCTACGACGAATGTGGCTGGTTTAATCGACAAAATCAGGAATAATCCTTGCTTGTTACAAAGCGCAGGCCTCTACCCCGGCCCGCGTCAGGCGAGACTCTTACCCGGAGCGCCGCACTCGAAATACGGAGATACAAAATGTCTACTTCCCCCGTCACGCTGATGGTAGCGCGTCGCGTCGCCGATGGCCGTTATCACGATCTGATCGCCTGGCTGCGCGAAGGCGAACAATTGGCAACCGACTTCCCCGGCTATTTGGGCTCCGGCGTGCTTGCGCCGCCGCCAGGCGACAACGAATTCCAGATCATTTTCCGCTTTGTCGATGAGCAGACGCTGCATGCGTGGGAGTACTCGGCATCGCGCACAGCCTGGCTGAACCGTGGCAGCGATCTGTTCGAGCATCCCAAAGAACATCGGGTCAGTGGCATTGAAGGCTGGTTCGGTGCGGCCGGGCAACGCCCACCGCGTTGGAAGCAAGCCGTGGCGATCTGGCTGGCGTTTTTCCCGGTGTCGCTTATTTTCAACTTTATCCTCGGCCCGCTGCTGGCTGAGTTGAGCCTGTTGCCGCGGATATTGATCGGCACGGCGTGCCTGACACCGCTGATGGTGTATTTTTTCATCCCCTTATCGACGCGGCTGCTGGCGAACTGGTTGAACAGCCCACCGACGCGGCCACTGGCGGCTACACCGTCGGCGCAGAATCGCTGATCTCCAGCGGGCGGCGAGCCTGTTATAGTTTTCGCTTCAACCGCGAAGCGAGCCGCCCATGCCAGATTCCGCAGCCCCGATCCTCATCACCGGCGCCGGTCAGCGGGTCGGCCTGCACTGTGCGCAGCGCTTGCTCGAAGATGGCCATCGAGTCATCTTCACGTACCGAACCGAACGCCCCGGCGTGCAGCAATTGCGCGATCTGGGCGCGACAGGTCTGTACGCGGACTTTTCCAGCGAGGCCGGGATTCTGGCTTTTATCGATGCACTTAAAGCCCACACCGACAGTTTGCGCGCGATCGTGCACAACGCTTCTGAATGGCTGGCGGAAACTCCGGGCAGCGAAGCTGAAGCCTTCAACCGCATGTTCAGTATCCACCTGCTCGCGCCCTACTTGATCAACCTGCACTGCGCTGAGTTGCTGCAGCGTTCGGCGCCAGCCGACATCGTTCACATCAGCGACGACGTCACCCGCAAGGGCAGCAGCAAGCACATTGGTTATTGCGCCAGCAAGGCGGGGCTCGACAGCCTTACCCTGTCGTTCGCCGCGCGCTTTGCGCCCGCCATCAAGGTCAATGGCATTGCTCCGGCGCTGCTGTTGTTCAACCCCGACGATGACGCCGCTTACCGTGCCAGGGCGCTGGCCAAATCCGCGCTGGGCATCGAACCCGGCAGCGAGGTGATCTATCAAAGCCTGCGCTATCTGCTCGACAATCCTTATGTCACCGGCACAACCCTGACCCTCAACGGCGGCCGGCACGTCAAATAGGCCGTCCCGCTTCGGCTGCGAGTCGAGTAATATCCACCAGAACGCCTGCAATAGACTGGACGGAGCAAATCAATGCCACAACTTCAACCGGGAATGGCGCGCATCCGGGTCAAGGATCTGCGCTTGCGCACGTTTATCGGCATCAACGAGGATGAAATCCTCAACAAGCAGGACGTGCTGATTAACCTGACCATCCTGTACGCGGCGCAAGAAGCCGTGCGTGACAACGACATCGACCACGCGCTCAATTACCGCACCATCACCAAAGCGATCATCGCTCATGTCGAGGGCAACCGCTTCGCGCTGCTCGAACGCCTGACGCAAGAATTGCTCGATCTGGTGATGACCAATGCATCGGTGCTGTACGCCGAAGTCGAAGTCGACAAGCCGCACGCGCTGCGCTTCGCCGAGTCGGTATCGATTACGCTCGCGGCGAGCCGCTAGCTTCAAGCTTCAAGCTTCAAGCTTCAAGCTTCAAGCTTCAAGCTTCAAACGGTAAGCTAACAGCCGACCCCGATCCATCTTGCAGCTTGCAGCTTGCCGCTTGAAGCTGTCTCGAAGAGACCCCTCATGACCGATCAACAACGCCTGGAACTCGAAGCCGCCGCCTTCCGCCGACTCGTCGCTCACCTCGACAGCCGCAAGGACGTGCAGAACATCGACCTGATGAACCTCGCCGGGTTCTGCCGCAACTGCCTGTCCAAGTGGTACAAGGCCGAGGCCGACCAACGCCAGATCGAGGTCAGCCTCGATGATGCCCGGGAAGTGGTGTATGGCATGCCCTACGCCGAGTGGAAGGCCCAATACCAGCAAGAAGCCAGCGCCGAGCAGCAAGCAGCGTTTGCCAAAGGAAAACCCAATGACTGATCTGAACACCCTGCGCGCCAGCCTCAAGAGCGGCGAGCATGCTTTCGCCGACACCCTGGCGTTCATCGCCGCCGGTTACGACTACCAGCCGCAAGCGTTCAACAACGGCGGCGTGGAAAACGCTGCCGGGCAGAACGAAGGCTCGTGCAAGACGCTGGGTCTGGCCCTGCTCGAAGGTTTGAGCGATGAAGAAGCGCTGCTGGCGTTCGGCGAGCATTACCGCTCGGTGCTGGCGACCCCTGAAGGCAGCGATCACGGCAATATCCGCGCGTTGATCAAGCACGGCCTGGCCGGGGTTAAATTCAGCGCACAACCGCTGAACCGCCGCTGCCCCCAATAGCCACACCTACCCACTGTGGGAGCGAGCCTGCTCGCGAAGACGGACTGACATTCAACGTTGATGTCGACTGATACCCCGCTTTCGCGAGCAGGCTCGCTCCCATACTGGATGCGTGGCGGCTGCGAATCTCGGGCACAAAAAACCGGCCAATCTCTGGCCGGTTTTTTTGTGCCCTGCGGTCTTAGAACGTGGCGTTCTGCAGGCCGTCCAGGTAACGCTCGGTGTCCAGTGCCGCCATGCAACCGGCGCCGGCCGAGGTGATGGCCTGACGGTAAACGTGGTCAGCCACGTCACCGGCAGCGAAAATGCCTTCTACGCTGGTGGCCGTCGCGTTGCCTTCACGGCCGCCCTGCACCACCAGGTAACCGTCTTTCAGGGTCAACTGGCCTTCGAACAGGGAAGTGTTCGGGGTGTGGCCGATGGCGATGAACACGCCGTCGACTTTGATTTCGTCGAAGCTGCCATCGTTATTGCGCAGACGCGCACCGGTGACGCCCATGTTGTCGCCGAGGACTTCGTCCAGGTTGGCGTTCAACTTGAGGATGATCTTGCCTTCAGCCACACGGGCGTTGAGCTTGTCGATCAGGATCTTCTCGGCGCGGAAAGTTTCGCGACGGTGGATCAGAGTCACGGTGCTGGCGATGTTGGCCAGGTACAGCGCTTCTTCGACAGCAGTGTTGCCACCGCCAACCACGGCGACCGGCTTGTTGCGGTAGAAGAAACCGTCGCAGGTCGCGCAGGCCGAAACACCTTTACCCATGAACGCTTCTTCCGAAGGCAGGCCCAGGTAACGGGCGCTGGCACCGGTGGCGATGATCAGTGCATCGCAGGTATAGACGGCGCTGTCACCGGTCAGGGTGTACGGCTTGGCAGCGAAGTCCACGGCGTTGATGTGGTCGAAGACGATCTCGGTTTCAAAACGCTCGGCGTGCTCGCGCATGCGCTCCATCAGCACCGGCCCGGTCAGGCCGTGCACATCACCCGGCCAGTTGTCGACTTCGGTGGTGGTGGTCAGTTGACCGCCGGCCTGCATGCCGGTGATCAGCAGTGGCTTGAGGTTGGCGCGGGCCGCGTAGACCGCAGCGCTGTAACCGGCAGGGCCGGAACCGAGAATGATCACTCGCGAATGACGGACTTCAGACATAAATCTGCTCCTGTTGGCCGGCCATGAAAAATCTGGCGCGGACGCCGGACGGCCGGCGGAATAAAAAAGGACCGTGGACACCTTGGGGAAGGCTTGAACTCGACAGTCCTGTAAAAAGTTGGGTGCAGCGTATCGAGGGGGGCAAGATTAAGGAAATACGGTTTAACAATCCAGCTCATAGGTGGTCTCTATGCCGAGACGCTGACGACATAGACCTCTTTGTTACAGTGAATGTCGATTGCCCTGCCGCGCTTTCGCCGCTGGGGCAAAGCCGGTAACGTCGGCGCGTTTTCCCTTGCTTCGGAGCACCTTATGCCCGCCCCTGTTCTGTCAGGCCCGCAATACCTGCGCGAAGGCCTCAAATTGGTCCTGAGCCCTGGCCTGCGCCTGTTCGTGTTGTTGCCGCTGGCGATCAACCTGGTGCTGTTCGTCGGATTGATCTATCTGGCCGGCCACCAGTTCAGCCTGTGGGTCGACACACTGATGCCGTCGTTGCCTGAATGGCTGAGTTTCCTAAGCTATATCCTCTGGCCGCTGTTCGTGGTCCTCGTGGCCTTGATGGTGTTTTTCACCTTCACCATGCTCGCCAACATTATTGCCGCACCGTTCAACGGCTTCCTCGCGGAAAAAGTCGAAGTGGTGGTGCGCGGCACCGATGATTTCCCGGCGTTCAGTTGGGGCGAACTGATCGCGATGATCCCGCGCACCCTCGCCCGGGAAATGCGCAAGCTCGGCTACTTCTTGCCGCGCGCCATCGGCCTGTTCATCCTCTCCTTCATCCCGGTGGTGAATATTGTCGCCGCGCCGTTATGGCTGCTGTTCGGTGTGTGGATGATGGCCATCCAGTACATCGACTACCCGGCGGACAACCACAAACTCGGCTGGAACGAGATGCTCGCCTGGTTGCGGCAGAAGCGCTGGCAGAGCATGAGTTTTGGCGGGATCGTTTATCTGGTGCTGCTGATTCCAGTAGTCAATATCCTGATGATGCCAGCGGCGGTGGCCGGGGCTACGCTGTTCTGGGTGCGTGAGCGCGGTGCCGAGAATCTGGTGATTCAACACTGACCGCGTCACAAATCCATCATCCGAACGTCACAACGTCGACATGGCCTCAGCCGACACTGAGGCCATGACGACAGCTCTGCATATCACCCTCATTAGCGAAACCTTCCCTCCGGAAATCAACGGCGTGGCCAATACCCTTGGCCGCTTGTGCGAGGGTCTGCGCGCACGTGGGCATCAGGTGGAGCTGGTGCGTCCGCGCCAGGCCGGCGATCCGCAACGCAGCACAGACGATGCACTGTTGCTGTGTCGCGGATGGCCGTTGCCGGGCTATCCGGGGCTGCAGTGGGGCCAATCGTCGATGCATAAGCTGCTGCGGCGCTGGAAACGCCAACGTCCGGATGTGCTGTACATCGCCACGGAAGGGCCGCTCGGGTTGTCGGCACTGCGTGCGGCACGGCGCCTGGGGATTGCGGTGGTGAGCGGTTTTCACACCAACTTCCAGCAATACACCAGCCAGTACGGCCTCGGCCTGCTGACGCGGATGCTGACCCATTACTTGCGCTGGTTTCACAATCGTTCGGCAATGACTCTAGTGCCGAGCGTCAGTCAGCGCCTGGAGCTGGAGCGGCGGCATTTCGAGCGGCTGGCGTTGTTGTCGCGGGGTGTGGACAGCCAGTTGTTTCATCCGAGCAAACGTCAGAGCGCGTTGCGTGAGCAATGGGGGCTCTCTGATACGGATATCGCGGTTATCCACGTAGGAAGGCTCGCCCCGGAGAAGAATCTGGGGCTGCTCAAACGCTGCTTTGACACCCTGCGGGAAACTTATCCACAGCGCCATCTGAAGCTGATTGTGGTCGGAGATGGCCCGCAACGTTCAACGCTGGAAAAAGAGATGCCGGAGGCGATTTTCTGCGGAGCACAGCGCGGGGAAGCGCTGGCAGCGCACTACGCCTCAGGGGATCTGTTCGTATTTCCCAGCCTCACCGAGACCTTCGGCAATGTGGTGCTGGAAGCCCTGGCTTCGGGACTCGGCGTTGTTGCCTATGATCAGGCAGCGGCGGCGCAGCATATTCGCCACGGCTACAACGGCGTGTCAGCCATGCCCGGCGATGAGCAGGCGTTTTGCGAAGCGGCGGCATGGTTGCTGGAGGAGGATGAGCGGTTGCGCTGCGTCAGGCTGAATGCGCGGCAGCATGGCAGTCGCCAGGGCTGGGGGGCAATTATCGAGCAGTTCGAGGGGTATTTGCGTGGGGCTTGTGTGGGGGAGCTGGTAGTGACTGGGGCTCAGGCACAACCTTAGATTTTCGGCGACATAGAAACAGCTTTCGCGAGCAGGCTCGCTCCCACATGGGTACTGCATTCTTTCAGATGGAATGCGGTCGAAGGTGGGAGTGAGCCTGCTCGCGAATGGTTCGAAATGGCGCCGCTTAAACCAGCGTCATCAACGCCTCACGACTAAACGGCAGAATATCCTGTTCACGCCCGTCACGGACTTTCTGCGCCCAATCCGGATCGACCAGCAACGCGCGGCCCACTGCTACCAGGTCGAACTCTTCTTTGTTCAGACGCTCCAGCAGATTCTCCAGGCTGGCCGGTTGCGCGACCTTGTCGGTGTTGACCATGAACTGCAGGAACTCGCCGTCCAGGCCGACGCTGCCGACGGTGATGGTCGGTTTGCCGGTCAGCTTGCGGGTCCAGCCAGCAAGGTTCAGGTCGGAACCGTCAAACTCCGGCTCCCAGAAGCGGCGGGTCGAGCAGTGGAAAATGTCCACGCCGGCGTCAGACAGCGGCTTGAGAAACTCGCCCAGCGCTTCGGGGGTTTGCACCAGACGCGCGGTGTAATCCTGCTGTTTCCATTGCGAGAAGCGGAAAATGATCGGGAAGCCTTCACCGACCGCCGCGCGCACTGCTTGAATCAATTCGATGGCAAAACGCGAACGATTGGCCAGGCTGCCACCGTATTCATCGGTGCGCTGATTGCTGCCTTCCCAGAAGAACTGGTCGATCAGATAGCCGTGAGCGCCGTGGATTTCCACGCCATCCATGCCGATGCTCTGCGCATCTTTGGCAGCCTGGGCGAACGCAGCGATCACGTCCTGGATGTCCTGTTTGGTCATGCCGTGAACCACGACCTGACCGTCCTTGAGTTTTTCCGACGGACCGTAGCCCGGCACGCTGGCGTCCGGCTCGGTGCCGAGGCGGCGTACGCTGCCGACATGCCACAGTTGCGGGACGATCTTGCCGCCCTCGGCGTGCACGGCGTCGACAACTTTTTTCCAGCCCGCGAGTGGCGCTTCACCGAAAAACTGCGGCACATTTGGATAGCCATTGGACGCGATGTGGCCGACCGTGGTGCCTTCGGTGATGATCAGACCAACCCCAGCGGCCGCACGACGACGGTAGTATTCAATGACTTTAGAATTCGGCACACCGCCCGGCGAGAATGAGCGGGTCATTGGCGCCATGACCACGCGGGTCGGCAATTCGAGGGCACCGAGGTGGAAAGGTTTGAACAGGGCTTGAACGGACATCGAGAGGCTCCACGAAAACATTGGCGACGAACATTGATCGATATGACGGCGATAATATCCGGCAGGCCATCCCCGTGACAGCACTATTGATCAGAATGATTAAGGGTCAAAAGGCAGGTAAAAAAATCGCAGCTCAACGCTGCGATTTTCTGATTCAGGCTAAGGCTTTTTCGATCGCGGCGATCACTGTCGGATCATCCGGCGCCGTGCGCGGCGAGAACCGCGCCAGTACCCGGCCGTCCTTGCCTAGCAGAAACTTTTCGAAGTTCCAGGTGATGTCGCCGGGAAACTCGGCGCCTTCGCCCGCCAGCAGGCGATACAACTGATGCCGTTCGTGGCCGTTGACTTCGAGCTTGCTCGACAACGGAAAGGTCACGCCATAGTTGAGGCTGCAAAACTCCTGGATTTCTTTCTCCGAGCCCGGTTCCTGGCCGGCAAACTGGTTGCAAGGCAAGCCCAGCACAGTGAAGCCCTTCTCTTTAAATTGCTGGTACAGGTTTTCCAGTGCCGCGTACTGGGGGGTCAAGCCGCATTTGGAGGCCACGTTGACCACCAGCACGACTTGGCCCTTGAACGGCGCCAGCGGTAGCTCCTGACCATCCAGGGCTGTCAACTTAAGGTCGTGAAAAGCACTCATGCCGAACTCCAGGATTCTCGTGTTCTACTCGAAACAGCCACTTGGCGAGGCCACCAAGGACAGCCGCGGACTAAAAAGGCGCCCACAGGCGCCTCTCCAGTACTCGAAGCTTAGCGCAGAAAATCAGTGGTGATGTCCACCTTCGCCATGGACGTGACCATGAGCGATTTCTTCCTGGCTGGCGTCACGGATATCAACGATCTTCACTTCGAAGTTCAGGCGCTGACCGGCCAGAGGGTGGTTGCCATCAACGGTGACGTCGTCGCCGTCCAGATCACGGATGGTGACGATCTGCATCTGGCCGTCCGGCGCCGAAGCGTGGAACTGCATGCCGACTTCCAGCTCGTCGACGCCTTCGAACATGCTGCGGCTCAGGGTGCTGACCAGCTCGGCGGCGTATTCGCCGTAAGCATCTTCCGGCTCAACGGCTACTTTCAGCTCGTCACCGACGGCTTTGCCTTCCAGGGCTTTTTCCAGGCCCGGGATGATGTTGCCTGCGCCTTGCAGGTAAACCAGCGGAGCGCCGCCGGCGGAGCTGTCGATGACCTCACCAGCGTCGTTGGTCAGGGTATAGTCGATGGAGACAGCCTTATTGGCGGCGATCAGCATGGGGCGAGACCTTTTGCATAAGAATATAGAAAGGCCAAGTTTAGCGAAGCAATCGCGTGAAAGCGACCACAACCCGGACAAACGGGTTTCGACGATCACCGGCTTCCATCAGGACGAAGACGGCCATTGGGTGGTCGAGCTTTCCTGTGGTCACACCCAGCACCTGCGCCATCAGCCGCCGTGGCAAACCCGCGCCTGGGTCCTGGATCCGGCGCAACGTATTGAAAAAACAGGTCAACCCTTTGCCTGCGGTTGGTGTGCACAAGGCTCGGTTAGCGCTAACCTTGGCGACTGAATTTCGGTAGTCGGCCAGACATAGGCTGACACCCTTGCATAGAGAATTCCCATGCAAACTTTTTTTATCGCCCCCACCGATTTTGGCGTGGGTCTGACCTCCATCAGCCTCGGGCTGGTGCGCACGCTTGAACGCGCCGGGCTGAAAGTCGGCTTCTTCAAACCGATCGCCCAGCCACATCCGGGCGACACTGGCCCTGAGCGATCCACCGAACTGGTGGCGCGCACCCACGGCCTGAAGCCGCCGCAGCCGTTGGGGCTGGCGCACGTCGAGCGCATGCTCGGCGACGGTCAGCTCGACGAACTGCTCGAAGAAATCATCACGTTGTATCAACAGGCCGCCGTCGGCAAAGACGTGCTGGTAGTCGAAGGCATGGTGCCGACCCGTAGCGCCAGTTACGCCGCGCGGGTCAATCTGCACTTGGCCAAAAGCCTCGATGCCGAGGTGATTCTGGTCTCGGCGCCGGAAAACGAAGTGCTCGCCGAGCTTTCTGGCCGTGTCGAGCTTCAAGCGCAATTATTCGGTGGCCCGAAAGACCCGAAAGTACTCGGGGTGATCCTCAACAAGGTCAAGACCGACGAGAGCATGGAGGCCTTCGCCACGCGGCTGAAGGAGCATTCGCCGTTGTTGCGTAGCGGTGATTTCCGCTTGCTTGGCTGCATCCCGTTTCAGCCGGAACTCAACGCGCCGCGCACGCGCGACGTCGCCGACCTGATGGGCGCGCAAGTGCTCAACGCGGGCGACTACGAAACCCGGCGCATGAGCAACATCATCATTTGCGCACGGACCATGCGCAACACCGTCGAGCTGCTCAAGCCCGGTGTGCTGGTGGTGACGCCGGGCGATCGCGACGACATCATCCTCGCCGTCAGCCTCGCAGCGATCAACGGCGTGCCGCTGGCGGGCCTGCTGCTGACCAGCGACACCCTGCCCGACCCGCGCATCATGGACCTGTGCCGGGGCGCGTTGCAGGCCGGTTTGCCGGTGTTGTCGGTAAGCACTGGCTCGTACGACACCGCCAACCAGCTCAATGGCTTGAACAAGGAAATCCCCATCGATGACCGCGAGCGCGCGGAGATCATCACCGATTTCGTCGCCAGCCACCTCGACGCCAACTGGCTGCACCAGCGCTGCGGCACCCCACGGGAGATGCGCCTGTCACCGGCAGTGTTCCGCTATCAATTGATCCAGCGCGCGCAAGCGGCGAACAAGCGCATCGTCCTGCCTGAAGGCAGCGAGCCGTTGACCGTGCAAGCAGCGGCGATCTGCCAGGAACGCGGGATCGCCCGCTGCGTATTGCTGGCTAAACCCGCGGACGTCGAAGCGGTCGCCCGCGCCCAAGGGATCGTGCTGCCGCCGGGTCTGGAAATTCTCGACCCGGACCATATCCGTGAGCGTTACGTCGAACCGATGGTCGCCCTGCGCAAAAGCAAAAGCCTCAATGCACCAATGGCCGAGCAGCAACTGGAAGACACCGTGGTGATCGGCACCATGATGCTTGCGCTGGACGAGGTCGACGGCTTGGTCTCGGGTGTGATCAATACCACCGCCAATACCATCCGCCCGGCCTTGCAACTGATCAAGACCGCGCCAGGCTGCACGCTGGTGTCGTCGGTATTCTTCATGCTGTTCCCGGAAGAAGTGCTGGTCTACGGCGACTGCGTGATGAACCCGCACCCAAGCGCTGCCGAACTGGCCGAAATCGCCCTGCAAAGCGCCGACTCGGCGGCCGCATTCGGCATCAACCCACGGGTGGCGATGATCAGCTATTCCAGCGGCGAATCGGCGACTGGCGAGGAAGTCGAAAAAGTCCGCGAAGCCACCCTGCTCGCCCACGAACAACAGCACTCGCTCTTGATCGACGGCCCGCTGCAATACGACGCCGCCGCCAACGCCGATGTCGCCCGGCAACTGGCGCCGAACAGCCAGGTCGCCGGGCGAGCCACAGTGTTTGTATTCCCCGATCTGAACACCGGCAACACCACGTACAAAGCCGTACAACGCAGCGCCGATTGCGTCAGCCTCGGGCCGATGCTGCAAGGCCTGCGCAAACCGGTGAACGACCTGCCGCGCGGCGCGCAGGTCGATGACATCGTCTACACCATCGCGCTCACCGCGATTCAAGCCGCCAACCGACCTATGGATGTGTAAATGCTGGATTTTCTACCCGCACCCGTGCGCGGCGTGATCGCCTCGCTGCTGTTGGCGCTCAACACGATTCTGCTCTGCTCGTTCCTGTTCTGCGTGGCGCTGGTCAAGGCCCTGCCGTTTGCCTTTACCCAGCGCATTGCCGGTTGGCTGATGAGCCACACCCACGAGGCGTGGATCAGCAACAACAAGGGCTGGATGAATCTGGTACGGCGAACCCGCTGGCACCTCAGTGGCCTGCAGGGCCTCGACTATCAGCACTCGTACCTGATCACCAGCAACCACCAGAGCTGGGTGGATATCCTGGTGCTGCAATACGTGCTCAACCGCAAGATCCAACCGCTGAAGTTTTTCCTCAAGCAGGAGCTGATCTGGGTGCCGGTAATTGGCCTGGCCTGGTGGGCGCTGGGCTTTCCGTTCATGAAGCGCTACTCCAAGGCGTATCTGGAAAAACACCCGGAGAAAAAAGGCAAGGACCTGGAAACCACGCGCAAGACCTGCGCGAAGTTTCGCCATAACCCGGTGGGGATTTTCAACTTTGTCGAAGGCACGCGGTTCACCGAAGGCAAGCATGCGCAGCAGCAGTCACCGTTCAAATACCTGCTCAAACCGAAGGCTGGCGGCATTGCGTTTGTACTGGATGCGATGGGCGAGCAACTGGAGTCGATCGTTAACGTGACGATTCACTACCCGGCCGGGCGTCCGGGGTTCTGGGACTTGCTCTGCGGCAATGTGCGCGATGTGGTGGTGCACTTTGAAGAAATCAAAATTCCGCCGGCCTTCATCGGCAAGAACTACGACCAGGACGGCGAGTACCGCTTGCAGTTTCAGGGCTGGATCAACCAGCTGTGGCTGGACAAGGATGCGTTGCTGGAGCAGATGCACCGCGAATATCCCCCCAAACACTGACCCCTGTGGGAGTGAGCCTGCTCGCTCCCACAGTTGATCGTTCCCACGCTCCGCGTGGGAATGCGCCCGGGACGCTCCGCGTCCCTGCCGAAGCGGACGCGGAGCGTCCAATGAGGCATTCCCACGCGGAGCGTGGGAACGATCACCTAGCACAAAAAAAGCCCGCCGATGATCACTCATCGACGGGCTTTTTCTTTCCGCTTGCAGCTAAAAGCTTGCCGCTGCTTCTGCCTTAGATCGCGCCACGCTGACGCAACAACTCCAGCACTTGCTTGACGCTTTCTTCCAGGCTCAGCGACTGCGTGTCGATCACCAGGTCGGCATTGAGCGGCACATCGTACGGGAAGGATTCGCCCGGGATGTTGTCGCCGCCAGCGGCGTACAGACCTTGCGGATCACGCTCGGCGCACACGGTCGGCGAGGCCTGCACGTAGACCGTCAGCAAGCGATCCTTGCCGATCAGTTCCTTGGCCTGCTCGCGACCCTCGGCACTTGGCGCAACGAACGCGGCCAATGTCAGCAGCCCTGCTTCGTTGAACTGACGCGCCACGTGCGCGGCACGACGCCAGTTTTCGGTGCGCCCGGCGCGATCCTGCGGCAGACCTTTGTTCAGATCGTGACGCAGGTTCTGGCCGTCGAGCACAAACACCGCGCGGCCCATGTCGAACAGCTTGCGCTCGACCGCGTATGCCAGAGTGCTTTTGCCCGCGCCCGACAGACCGCTGAACAGCACGGTAGCCGGTTGCTGGCCGAAGCGCTGGGCACGTTCTTCAGTCGCCACGTGGGCCAGTTTGCCGTGGTGGGTGGCGGTGCCATGCGTTACAGGCTGAGCGACGATCATGCCGGCGCCAACGGTGCCGTTGGTCAGGCGATCGATGACGATGAATGCGCCGGTGGTGCGGTTGCTGTCGTAACCGTCGAGGGCGATCGGCGCGTCGAGCGCGATCTTCACCTTGCCGATTTCGTTGAGCTGCAACGCGCTCGCCGGGCCTTCTTCCAGAGTGTTCACGTCTACCTTGTTGACGATGCTGGCGATCGAGCCCGGCACGTAACTGGTGGCGCGTTTGATGTCGTATTTCTTGCCCGGCAGCATCGGCTCTTCAGCCATCCACACCAGCATCGCTTCGAAGCTGTCGGTGACCGGTGGCACGTTGTCGGCATGCACCAACAGGTCGCCACGGGAGATGTCGATTTCGTCTTCCATGGTCAGCGTCACCGCTTGACCTGGGCCGGCGTGCTCGAGCTCACCTTCGAAAGTGACGATGGATTTCACCCGGCTGCTCTTGCCCGACGGCAGCACTACGACTTCGTCGCCCTTGTGCACGATGCCGCTGGCCAGCGTACCGGCGAAACCACGGAAGTTCAGGTTCGGACGGTTGACGTATTGCACCGGGAAACGCAGATCGGTGAAGTTGCGATCGCCAGCGACTTCGACAGTCTCGAGGATTTCCATCAGCGACTGGCCGGTGTACCACGGCGAGCGCTCGGACTTGTTCACCACGTTGTCGCCTTTAAGGGCAGACATTGGCACGAAGTGCATGCTGGTCGGCTTCATCTTCAAGCCTTCGGCGAACTTCAGGTAGTCAGCCTTGATCGACTCGAACACGCCTTCGTCGAAGTCCTTCAGGTCCATCTTGTTGATAGCGACGACGATGTGCTTGATCCCCAGCAGGGACGCGATGAAGCTGTGCCGACGGGTCTGGGTCTGCACGCCGTAACGAGCGTCGACCAGAATGATCGCCAGGTCACAGGTGGACGCACCGGTGGCCATGTTGCGGGTGTACTGCTCATGGCCGGGGGTGTCGGCGATGATGAATTTGCGCTTGGCGGTGGAGAAATAGCGGTAGGCGACATCAATGGTGATGCCCTGCTCACGCTCGGCCTGCAGACCGTCGACCAGCAATGCCAAGTCGATGTCGTCACCGGTGGTGCCGGATTTCTTCGAATCGCGGGTGATCGCTTCGAGGTGATCTTCGTAGATCATCTTCGAGTCGTGCAGCAGGCGCCCGATCAGGGTGCTCTTGCCGTCATCGACGTTACCGCAAGTCAAAAAGCGCAGCAGCTCTTTACGTTCGTGCTGGCCCAGGTAGGCGAGGATGTCCTCGCTGATCAAATCAGATGCGTGCGACATGACAGCCCCTTAGAAATAGCCTTGACGTTTTTTGTCTTCCATCGAGCCTGCGCCATCGTGGTCGATGACCCGGCCCTGGCGCTCGGAAGTTCGCGTCAGGAGCATTTCCTGAATGATGTCCGTGAGGCTTTCGGCCTCGGACTCCACCGCGCCTGTCAACGGGTAGCAGCCAAGGGTGCGGAACCGCACTTTCTTTTTCACGATGCGCGCTTTGTCTTCGTCGGACAGGTGCTCGAGGATGCGCTCGTCGTCGATCATGATCAGCGTGCCGTTCTTCTCGATCACTTCGCGTTCGGCAGCAAAATACAGCGGCACGATCGGGATGCCTTCGAGGTAGATGTACTGCCAGATGTCCAGCTCTGTCCAGTTCGACAACGGGAACACACGGATGGATTCGCCCTTGTTGACCTTGCCGTTGTAGACGTTCCACAGCTCGGGGCGCTGGTTTTTCGGGTCCCAGCGGTGCTTGCTGTCGCGGAAGGAGTACACGCGCTCTTTGGCGCGGGATTTCTCTTCATCGCGACGGGCGCCGCCGAAGGCTGCGTCGAAACCATGCTTGTCGAGTGCCTGTTTCAGGCCTTCGGTTTTCATGATGTCGGTGTGCTTGGCGCTGCCGTGGGTGAACGGGTTGATGTTCTGCGCCACGCCATCGGGGTTGATATGGGTGATGAGGTCCAGGCCCAAGTCTTCGACCATCTTGTCGCGGAACTTGTACATCTCCTGGAATTTCCAGCGGGTGTCGACGTGCATCACCGGAAACGGCAGTTTGCCCGGGAAGAACGCCTTGCGTGCCAGGTGCAGCATCACGGCGGAGTCTTTACCGATGGAGTACAGCATCACCGGGTTGTCGAACTCGGCGGCCACCTCGCGGATGATGTGGATGCTTTCCGCCTCCAGCTGTTTCAGATGCGTCAGTTTGTCGACCATGGCTACTCACGAAAGCTTTCTTATGAACGGCCAGCGGGCCGTGTTCGAGCGGGGAATCCTAGCACAGCGACCTCTTCTAATCAGGACGCCAACTAGATCGAAAGGGTATATCAATATGCCTGCCAGTTAGGCCGAACAGCTGCTTTTCCTGTGGGAGGGGGCTTGCTCCCGAAAGCGTTGTGTCATTCGAAATCATCGTCGAATGACACACCGTTTTCGGGAGCAAGCCCCCTCCCACATTGGAGAGATGTTTAACCTCAGATCGGATTCGGGCAATCGATGAAGATGTGCTCCAGGGCAAAACGCTTCGCCAGATACTCACCCAGCGCCTGCACGCCATAGCGTTCGGTGGCGTGATGGCCGGCGGCGATGAAGCTGATGTCGTTTTCCCGCGCGCTGTGGAAAGTCTGCTCGGAGGCCTCACCGCTGATGAACAGATCGACACCCGCCGCCACGCCCTGATCGATATAACCCTGGCCACCACCGGTGCACCAGCCGACGCGACGGATCATGCCGCTGCCTTCGATCAACAGCGGCTCGCGGCCCATGACCTCCTGCACCTTGCGCGCGAAATCCCGTGCGGTCATTGGCTCATTCAGCGAACCGACCAGCCCGACGACTTTCGGGTTGCTCGGATCCAGCGGACCTTCGACAGTGATGTCGAGCTGACGCGCCAGTTGCACGTTGTTGCCGACGTCCGGGTGCAGATCCAGCGGCAGGTGATAGGCGAGCAGACTGATGTCGTGCTTGAGCAAGGTCTTCAAGCGGCGCTGTTTCATGCCAGTGACGCAGGGGGTTTCGCCTTTCCAGAAATAACCGTGATGGACCAGGATCAGGTCGGCCTCGGCTTCGACGGCGGCATCAAGCAACGCCTGGCTGGCGGTGACGCCACTGACGATGCGCATCACCTGCGGGCGGCCTTCGACCTGTAATCCGTTGGGGCAATAATCGGCGATTTTCGCACTGCCCAGGTAACGGTCGGCTTCTTCGACGAGGGTGCTGAGGGCAACGGCCATGAAAGACTCCTAAATATCCCGTTCAGAGGCACGCGCGGCCTCGTATAATGCGCGACATTATGGGCGGTCTGACCTCGCCTGCAACCTTTCCAGGAACGTGCTTAATGCTCAAGGCGCTGCGTTTTTTCGGCTGGCCGCTGTTGGCCGGTGTGCTTATCGCTCTGTTGATTATTCAGCGTTACCCCGAGTGGGTCGGGCTGCCGAGCCTCGATGTCAATCTGCAACAGGCGCCACAGACAACGATCGTGCAACAGGGCCCGGTGTCCTATGCCGACGCGGTAAGCATCGCCGCGCCGTCGGTGGTCAACCTGTACACCACCAAGGTCATCAACAAACCGGCGCATCCCTTGTTCGAGGATCCACAGTTCCGCCGCTTCTTCGGTGACAACTCGCCGAAACAGAAGCGCATGGAATCGAGCCTCGGTTCCGGGGTGATCATGAGCCCGGAAGGCTACATCCTCACCAACAACCACGTCACCAGCGGCGCCGACCAGATCGTCGTGGCGCTGAAGGATGGCCGCGAAACACTCGCGCGGGTGATTGGCAGCGATCCTGAGACTGACCTTGCGGTCCTGAAAATCGACCTGAAAAACCTGCCGGCAATCACCGTCGGCCGCTCCGACAGCATTCGCATCGGCGACGTCGCGCTGGCCATCGGCAACCCGTTCGGCGTCGGCCAGACCGTGACCATGGGCATTATCAGCGCCACCGGCCGCAATCAGCTGGGGCTGAACAACTACGAAGACTTCATCCAGACCGACGCGGCGATCAACCCGGGTAACTCCGGCGGCGCGCTGGTCGATGCCAACGGCAACCTCACCGGCATCAACACGGCGATCTTTTCCAAATCCGGCGGCTCGCAAGGCATCGGTTTTGCCATCCCGGTGAAACTGGCGATGGAAGTGATGAAATCGATCATCGAGCACGGTCAGGTGATTCGCGGCTGGCTGGGCATTGAAGTGCAGCCGCTGACGCAGGAACTGGCCGAGTCGTTTGGCTTGTCCGGGCGTCCGGGGATTGTCGTCGCCGGGATCTTCCGTGACGGCCCGGCGCAGAAAGCCGGCCTGCAACTGGGCGATGTAATTCTGAGCATCGATGGCGAGCCGGCCGGCGACGGTCGCCGCTCGATGAACCAGGTGGCGCGGATCAAACCGACCGACAAGGTGACGATCCAGGTCATGCGCAACGGCAAAGAGCTGAAGCTGACCGCTGAAATCGGCCTTCGTCCACCACCGGCACCGGTCAAAGAAAAAGAAGAGTAAAAATGTTTTCGCGCCAGCGGCGCGAATAACAGACATTCTCAAAGGGCATGTTATATTGTTTCAATTCTAGCAATTGGAACAACATAACATGTCGTCTCGCAAAAAGGCCTCACTACTCGGCCTGACCCTGGGTTTGCTCTGCGATCCCGCCTTCGCCGATGAGCCGCAGCCCGTTGAGCTGGAAGCCATCAGCGTCACTTCCGACTACGAATCACCCACCGGCCCGGTCAGCGGTTATCGCGCGACTCGCTCGGCCAGTGCGACCAAAACCGACACGGCGATTCGCGATATCCCACAAGCCATCAGCGTCGTTCCGGCCAGTGTGCTCTCGGATCTGGGCAGCAGCAGCGTTGAACGCGCGCTGGATTTTGCCGGCGGCGTGTCGAAGCAGAACAACTTCGGCGGCCTGACCCTGTACGAATACAGCGTGCGCGGCTTCACGACGTCCGAGTTCTACAAGGACGGCTTCAGTGCCAATCGCGGTTATCCGAGCACGCCGGATGCGGCCAACATCGAGCGCATCGAAGTGCTCAAAGGCCCGGCGGCGAGCCTGTACGGCCGGGGCGATCCCGGCGGCACGGTAAACATCGTCACCAAGAAGCCGCAGCCTGAAGCATTCGCTACATTGCAGACCAGCGCCGGCAGTTGGGACCGTTATCGCACCGCGCTGGACGTCAATACGCCCCTCGATGAACAGGGCAATGTGCTCTCGCGTATCAACCTCGCCGTAGAAGACAACAACAGCTTTCGCGACCACGTCGACAGCCAGCGGGTATTCGTCGCGCCTTCGTTCAGTTGGCAGTTGAACCCGGACACCTCGCTGCTGGTGGAAAGCGAAATCGTCCGTCACAACTCGACGTTCGATCGTGGCGTGGTGGCGCCGAACAACAAGTGGAGCGGCGTATCCCGTTCGACGTTCTTGGGCGAACCCAACGACGGCAACATCGACAACCACAACAACCTGCTCCAGGCCACCCTTGAGCACCATCTGAACGACAGCTGGAAACTGCGTCTGGCCAGTCACTACAAGGAAGGCAAGCTCTGGGGCGACGCTTCCGAAGCACGACCGCTGAACGCCGACGGCCATACGGTCAACCGCCGCTTGCGCGAACGCGACACGAGTTGGCACGACAGCATCACCCAACTGGAACTGCGCGGCCTGTTCGACCTCGGTGCGTGGCAGCATGAGTTGCTGATCGGCACCGAGTACGAGAATTACCGCAAGGACGAACGCGTCACCACCATTGCTGGCGGCCCCTACGCCATCGACATCTATAAGCCGGTCTACGGCCAGCCGAAACCCAACGGCGCACGCTCGGGCACCGACTTTTTCGAACACGTCGAAAGTCATGCGCTGAATCTGCAGGACCAGATCATCTTCACCGACAAGCTGCGCGGCATGCTCGGCGCGCGCTTCGAGCATTTCGATCAGCGCATCGACGATCACAGCCGCAACGCCAGAAGCCAGCAACGCCACGACGCGCTGACCCAACGCGCCGGCCTGCTCTATCAGCTCACGCCATACACCGGCCTGTTCGCCAACGCCTCGACCTCGTTCAAACCGAACAACGGCGTGGATGCCTCCGGCAAATCCTTCGACCCGGAAGAAGGCGTCGGTTACGAAGTGGGGATCAAGAACGAGCTGTTCGATGAGCGCGTGAGCAGCACCCTCGCCTTCTTCCACATCGACAAGGAAAACGTTCTCGCCCTCGATCCGGACACCGACACCAGCCGCGCCATGGGCAAGGCGCGCAGTCAGGGTTTCGATTGGCAAGTGAGCGGCCAGGTGACCGACGCAGTGCGGGTCATCGGCGCCTTCGCCTGCATCGACGCCGAGGTGACCAAGGGCGACGCGACCATTCCCACCGGCAGCCGCATCCTCGGCGTGGCCAAACGCAGCGGCAGTCTGCTGGGTGTTTATAAATTTCAGGATGGCCGACTGCGCGGTTCAGACGTCGGTGCAGCGTTCACCTACGTCGGTGATCGTTCGGGCGAATCCGGCAGCGACTTCGAATTGCCGGCCTACCAGACCGTCGACTTGCTCGCGCACTACAAGGCCAGCGACAACGTCACCGTCGGCCTGAACCTGAACAACATATTCGACGAGAAATACTACGAGCGCTCCTACAGCAACTACTGGGTCAACCCCGGCGAGCCACGCAATTTCACCGTCAGCCTGACACTCAACCTGTAAAAGGACGTCACCATGCACTACGGCAAATCCCTTCTGCTCATCGCTGCGCTGTTCACTGGTCAGGTATCGGCCCATGGCCTGTGGACAGAAGAACGACGCGGCAACATCGAAGTGGTCTACGGCCATGGCGCAGAAGACAACGCGTTCAAGGCGCGGAAGATCAGCGGCGCCTGGGCTTATGACGCCGGCGGCAAGATGATTCCGGTCAGCGTTGAGCGGCTCACCGATCACGCACGCTTGAAACCGCTGAAGTCGCCTGCGGTGATGGCCGTGGCGCTGAACAATGGCATGTGGTCGCAGACGGCGGACAAGAAGTGGGTCAACGAAGGACGCAGCAAAGTACCCGGCGCCACCGAGGCCACGCAGACGTTCAAGTACAGCCTGGCGATCTATCAGCCGGGGGCGAAGTTGCCGAAGCTCGATCAGATCAAGTTGCTGATTGTGCCCGAGATTGATCCGCTGACGGTCGGACCGGGGAATTCGCTGCCGGTGCGCGTATTGCTCGATGGCAAACCGGCGGCGGGGGTGAAGTTGTATGGCGATTACCGCAGCGCGCCGAACACGCTGAGTACCGAGACGGACAAGGATGGGCGTGCGCAGGTATTGGTGAGAAATGAGGGCTTGAATGTGATTGTGGCGCAGGTTGAAGTGCCGGTGAAGGACAGCGCGGATGTGGATAGTCGCGGGTTGTTCACGTCGCTGACATTCCTTGGCGAGCCGCATCATTAACAACTTCTCCGACATTATGGCGATTGTATATATGAGCAATCGTTATAAAAAACCGTCATATCTGACAGTTAATATTTACGCTAAAAATAGATAGTTTCATGTTTCGGATCCATCAATTCAGGACATAAATATGACTGGCAAATTGATTGAAAAGAACGACGGAACTTCAGTAACAACCGGACAGATCACATTTAGACGCGATCATGAAGCAGTGATCATTCTGAACAGATCGCCTTTCCTATACCCTCTTCCCGACACCGGAATCGGCGGAGGCTTATTCTCAGCTTCCAGTTTCAATGACGCCACTCAAGAAGCCACAACTATCCATTTGTGCTATCCAAAGGGTCTTTCATCAGGGACCAGCCATGAGCTGATCTTTGAGGATATACGCAAGCAGCTGCTACAAGGATGGGAGTTCCACTTCGAAGGCAAAGCTTACGAAGCGGTAACGGGGTCCATGAACATCCACACCGAGGCGAACAGTAGAGAAGTCTATGCCGTGAAAGGCACTTATTTTTTTACGACCGAGGAAAAAATAAAAATTGCCGGAGCATTCAATTTAATAAACTCTAACCCCAAATAACCAAACAGCCCCTGTTTACGAAAAATGCTTTGCGTAAACAGGGTTATTCCACACGCTGGCTTCTGCTTACAGTTCTCCGATGCCTTCGATCAACGCCTGATTCTGCTCCGGCGTACCCACCGATATCCGCAAGAACTGCGCAATCCGCTGCTGCTTGAAGTGCCGTACGATCACACCCTGTTCGCGCAGTTTCGCCGCCAGGCCCGCCGCGTCATGCTGCGGGTGCCGCGCGAAGATGAAGTTGGCCGCCGACGGCAGCACTTCAAAGCCCTTGGCCTGCAACTGCGCGACCACCCACTCGCGGCTCTCGATCACCTGACGACAGGTCTTGTCGAAATACTCGCGGTCTGCAAACGCCGCCGCCGCGCCGACAATCGCCAGACGATCCAGTGGATAGGAGTTGAAGCTGTTCTTGATCCGCTCCAGCGCCTCGATCAGATCCGGGTGCCCTACCGCCAGACCGACACGCAGGCCAGCCAGCGAGCGTGACTTGGACAGCGTCTGCGTCACCAGCAGGTTCGGGTAGCGATCCACCAGACTGATCGCCGTCTCGCCGCCAAAGTCGATGTAAGCCTCATCCACGACTACCACCGAATCCGGGCTGGCCTTGAGGATTTGCTCGACCGCGTCCAGCGCCAGCAGGCACCCGGTCGGGGCGTTCGGGTTGGGGAAAATGATCCCGCCGTTCGGTTTGGCGTAGTCGGCCGGGTTGATCTGGAATTGCGCATCCAGCGGCACCGCATCGAATTCAATGCCGTACAGACCGCAGTAGACCGGATAAAAGCTGTAGCTGATGTCCGGAAACAGCAGCGGCTGACCGTGTTGCAGCAAGCCGTGAAAGATGTGCGCGAGCACTTCGTCCGAACCGTTGCCAAGGAACACCTGACTGGTTTGCACGCCGTAGTATTCGGCGACGGCGTTTTTCAGCAGGTCACTGTTCGGGTCCGGGTACAGGCGCAGGTTGTCGTTGAGCTCGGCCTGCATCGCCGCCAGCGCCTTTGGCGATGGGCCGTACGGATTTTCGTTGGTATTGAGCTTGACCAGCTTGGTCAGCTTCGGCTGTTCGCCCGGCACGTAGGGCACCAGATCCTTGACGAACGGGCTCCAGAATTTACTCATCGCTCAGTTCCCCTGCCCTTTCAGAAAGTCTTGGTCTTTGATGCGGTATTCAGCGCTGCGCGCGTGGGCGCTCAGTGATTCGCCACGGGCCAGTACCGATGCAGTTTTGCCCAGCTCGGAAGCGCCGGCCTCGGAGCAGAAGATGATCGATGAGCGTTTCTGGAAGTCGTAGACGCCCAGCGGCGAGGAGAAGCGCGCGGTGCCCGAAGTCGGCAATACGTGGTTCGGGCCGGCACAGTAATCGCCCAACGCTTCGGACGTGTGGCGACCCATGAAGATCGCGCCAGCGTGGCGAATTTGCGGCAGCCAGGCTTGTGGATCAGCGACCGACAATTCCAGGTGTTCCGGGGCGATGCGGTTGGCGACTTCGATCGCCTGCGCCATGTCGCTCACTTGAATCAACGCACCGCGGCCATTGATCGAAGTTTCGATGATGGTCGCGCGGTCCATGGTCGGCAGCAATTTATTGATGCTTGCGGCCACCTTGTCGAGAAACTCGGCGTCGGGGCTGACCAGAATCGCTTGCGCGTCTTCGTCGTGCTCGGCCTGGGAGAACAAGTCCATGGCGATCCAGTCCGGATCGGTCTGGCCGTCGCAGACCACAAGAATTTCCGAAGGACCGGCGATCATGTCGATACCGACCTGGCCGAACACATGGCGCTTCGCAGTGGCGACATAGATATTGCCCGGGCCGACAACCTTGTCGACACGTGGAACGCTTTCGGTGCCGTAAGCCAGTGCGGCAACCGCTTGCGCACCACCGATGGTGAACACCCGGTCCACCCCGGCGATGCAGGCAGCGGCCAGCACCAGCTCGTTGATTTCACCGCGCGGGGTCGGCACGACCATGACCACTTCGGTCACGCCGGCGACCTTGGCCGGAATCGCGTTCATCAATACCGATGACGGATACGAGGCCTTGCCGCCCGGCACGTACAGGCCTGCGCGATCCAGTGGCGTGACTTTCTGGCCGAGCACCGTGCCGTCAGCTTCGGTGTAGCTCCAGGAGTCCTGCTTCTGTTTTTCGTGATAGCTGCGTACACGCGCGGCGGCTTTTTCCAGGGCCTCGCGCTGCGGCACGGTGATGCGGGTCAGGGCCAATTCGAGGCGCTCGCGCGGCAGGATCAGGTCAGCCATCGAGGCGACTTCGAGGCCGTCGAACTTCTGGGTGAACTCGACCAGCGCCGCGTCACCGCGCTCGCGCACAGCCTTGATGATGTCCAGCACGCGCTGATTGACCGAGTCGTCGGACACACTTTCCCAGCTCAGCAGATGATCCAGATGATGCACGAAATCCGGGTCAGCAGCGTTGAGTCGGCGAATTGCAGTCGGTGCGGTCATAGCGAGAGCCTCATAGGAATTGGCAAAAACTCAGGCGCCCGAAACTAGCATTCGATCCGCTTGGGCACCTGAGAATTCTGGCTATGAGGCGGATAGACGGCGCGGCCTCGGGCCGCGCTGGTAGATCAGCCGCGGTGTCGCGATTCCACTGCGTTGCGCAGGGTGTCGATCAACGCCTGGATTCGGGCGTGCTGCATTTTCATTGAAGCCTTGTTGACCACCAGGCGCGAGCTGATCGTGGCGATCAATTCTTGTGGCTCCAGGCCGTTGGCGCGCAGGGTATTGCCGGTGTCGACCACGTCTATGATCTTGTCGGCCAGCCCGATCAGCGGCGCCAGTTCCATCGAGCCGTACAGCTTGATGATGTCGACCTGACGGCCCTGCTCGGCGTAATAACGCTTGGCGACGTTGACGAACTTGGTCGCCACGCGCAGACGGCCCTTGGGCTCGGCGGCGCCGATCTTGCCGGCGGTCATCAGCTTGCACTGGGCGATCTGCAGGTCCAGCGGCTCGTACAGGCCCTGGCCGCTGTATTCCATCAGCACGTCCTTACCGGCGACGCCGAGGTCGGCCGCGCCATGCTCGACATAGGTCGGCACGTCGGTGGCACGCACGATCAGCAGACGCACGTCGTCCTGGGTCGTGGGAATGATCAGCTTGCGGCTCTTGTCCGGATTCTCGGTCGGCACGATGCCCGCTTCAGCGAGAAGCGGCAGGGTGTCGTCAAGGATGCGGCCCTTGGACAGTGCGATGGTCAACATGGGAAACGTCAGTCCTTATCAAGGTACTCATGCCCGGTCGCAATCGGCGCCGGACACACATCGAGGGTGCGTACACCCTCGACTCGAAACGAATTCAACGGACACGTCCCTGTGTCCCGATGCAGCGATCAGCCCGGAACGCGACGGATCTTGGCACCCAGCATTTGCAGTTTTTCTTCGATGCACTCGTAACCACGGTCGATGTGGTAGATGCGGTCGATCAGCGTGTCGCCTTCGGCAACCAGCGCCGAGATCACCAGGCTGGCCGATGCGCGCAGGTCGGTGGCCATGACTGGCGCGCCCTTGAGCTTCTCGATGCCGGTGACGATCGCGGTGTTGCCTTCAACCTGGATATGCGCGCCCATGCGGTGCAGTTCGTACACGTGCATGAAACGGTTTTCGAAGATCGTCTCGATCACTGCACCGGTGCCTTCGGCAATGGCGTTCAGCGAGATGAACTGGGCCTGCATGTCGGTCGGGAACGCCGGGTACGGCGCGGTGCGCACGTTGACCGCTTTCGGCCGCTTGCCGTGCATGTTCAGCTCGATCCAGTCTTCACCGCAGGTGATTTCCGCGCCGGCTTCACGCAGCTTTTCCAGCACTGCTTCGAGAATGGTCGGATCGGTGTCCTTGACCTTGACGCGGCCACCGGTCACGGCAGCAGCGACCAGGTAGGTGCCGGTTTCGATACGGTCAGGCATGACCTTGTAGAAAGCCGAACCCAGACGCTCGACGCCATCGATGGTGATGGTGTCGGTGCCGGCGCCGGAAACCTTGGCGCCCATGGCGTTGAGGAAGTTCGCCAGATCGACCACTTCAGGCTCACGCGCGGCGTTCTGCAACACGCTGCGGCCTTTGGCCAGTGCAGCGGCCATCATGATGTTTTCGGTACCGGTCACGCTGACGGTGTCGAAGAAGAAATGCGCGCCGCGCAGGCCGCCTTCAGGCGCCTTGGCCTTGATGTAGCCGCCTTCGACGTCGATGACCGCGCCCATGGCTTCCAGACCGCGGATGTGCAGGTCAACCGGACGCGAACCGATGGCGCAACCGCCAGGCAGTGCGACTTCGGCTTCACCGAAACGGGCAACCATAGGGCCTAGTACCAGAATCGACGCACGCATGGTTTTCACCAGTTCGTACGGGGCGATCAGGGTCTTGATGGTGCGCGGGTCGATTTCGACGCTGAGCTTCTCGTCGATCACCGGCTCGATGCCCATGCGCCCGAACAGCTCGATCATGGTGGTGATGTCGTGCAGGTGCGGCAGGTTGCCAACGGTGACCGGGCCATCGCACAGCAAGGTCGCGGCCAGAATCGGCAGGGCGGAGTTCTTCGCGCCGGAAATGCGGATCTCGCCATCAAGACGAGCGCCACCGGTAATAATCAATTTATCCATTAGTATCTCGACGCCCTAGGGCTCAGGTGCGCTCGGCCCAGGCCGCGCGGCTGAAAAATTTCATAGTGACCGCATGGATGCTGCCATCGGTGATCCATGGGTTCAAATGGGCATAGACCTGCTGCTGACGCTTCACCGGGCTCAACGCCGCCAGTTCATCGCTAATCACATTCAGCTGGAAGTTGCAGCCTTCGCCTTCAACTTCTACCAGCGTTCCTGGCAGCTTTCCTTCAAGGAAGCTCTTCACTTCTACGGCCTGCATGCTCAACCTCAATCGGCGCCCTGTGCGCACGGGTCGGACATCATACAAAAAAGCCCCGCGCCTGCGAACCCCGCAACGCAGGACTCTGACGGGGGGCTTCTTTATAGATGTCGGTTCAGGGATGCGCCAACAGCTCGGTCAGTTCACTGACCTGAGCGATTTCGCGCATGTCTTCGGGCATCGCGCGAATGCTGACGGCCTTGCCGGCCGCCTGCGCATCGCGCATGAAGCACAGCAGCAATGACAGGCCGACGCTGCTGGACTTCTGCACCGCCGAACAATCGATGACCAGCGCCGATGCCTTGCTCGATTTGATCAGCGCCTGCCCTTCCTTGCGCAGGTCGGGCCCGGTGCGGTAATCCAGCACGCCGCTGAGCACCAGCTCGTCGACATCACTCATGCGAACTGCCGCCTCACTCATTGCGCTGGCTTCGCGGCGGCTTTGTCGGTTTCCTGCTTGGCCTTGGCCACTTCACCGGCCCAGCCATCGATGGTCTTGTCCAGATCGTTGCCATTGCGCTGCATGGCGTCGGCGAACTGATCACGGAACAGCTTGCCGATGTTGATGCCGTTGATGATCACGTTGCGCAGTTTCCACTCGCCACCGATCTTCTCAAGGGTGTACTGCACCGGATAAATCGCGCCGTTGCTGCCCTTGACGGTCATGTTGACGCTGGTGCGGTCGCCAGATTCGTCCTTGGCCGGGTCAACCGTGATGCCCTGGTTGTTGTATTCCAGCAGCGCGTTGCCGTAGAACTGGAACAGACCGCGCTTGAAGTTTTCCTGGAAGCGTTGCATCTGCTCAGGCGTGGCCTTGCGCGAATACTTCACGGTCATGATGCTTTTGGAGATGCCCTCGGCATCCACCACCGGACCGACAATGTTGTTCAGCGCCGCATAGAAATCCTGCGGATCCTGCTTGTACTTCTCTTTGTTTGCCTGCAAGTCGGCAAGCATCCGGTTCGTGGTGTCCTGAATCAGGTCATGAGCCGATTGCCCCGGTGCAGCGTTAGCCATCAACGGCAGGGCCGCGAGCAACACCAACAGGCCACGTCGCAAGATAGAGATCATTCAAAAGCTCCTCATTTGGCGTCTTTGCTAACGGTATTGAGCAGGAATTTACCGATCAGGTCTTCCAGTACCAGTGACGACTGCGTGTCGTGGATGGTTCCACCGTCTTTCAACTGGGTGTCTTCACCGCCGACGCTGATACCGATGTATTTCTCGCCCAGCAGACCCGCGGTGAGGATAGACGCTGTGGAATCGACCGGCAGGTTGTCGACCTTTTTATCCACTTGCAGCGTGACCCGACCGGTGAAGCTGTCGCGATCCAGATCGATAGCGGTGACCTTGCCGATGGTCACACCGGCCATGGTCACTTTGGCTCTGACCGTCAGACCGGCGATATTGTCGAAATACGCATACAACTTGTAAGTATCGGTGGACGAAGTCGGAGACAGGCCGCTGACGCGCAAGGCGAGCAGCAGCAAAGCCAGGATCCCTGCCAGCAGGAACAGGCCGACACCGATTTCCAGGGTGCGGTTTTGCATCAGAAATCTCCAAACATCAAAGCGGTCAGAATAAAGTCCAGGCCGAGCACTGCCAGCGAGGCAAACACCACGGTCTTGGTGGTGGCACGACTGATTCCCTCGGAAGTGGGTTCACAGTCATAGCCTTGAAATACGGCGATCCAGGTCACGACGAAGGCGAAAACGACACTTTTGATCACGCCATTGAGCACGTCACTGGTGAAGGTCACGCTGTTCTGCATGTTCGCCCAGTACGAGCCTTCGTAGACACCCAGCCAGTCGACCGCGACCCACGAACCACCCCAGATGCCGACGACGCTGAAGATCATCGCCAGCACCGGCAAGGAAATGAAGCCGGCCCACAGGCGCGGGGCGATGATGTACTTGAGCGGATCGACACCGATCATTTCCAGGCTGGACAGCTGCTCGGTGGATTTCATGTTGCCGATCTCGGCGGTCAGGGCCGAACCGGCGCGACCGGCAAACAGCAATGCCGTAACCACCGGCCCGAGTTCACGCAGCAACGTCAGGGCGACCATCTGCCCCACCGCCTGCTCTGAACCATAGCTGGAAAGAATGCTGAAGCCCTGCAACGCGAGGACCATGCCGATGAAAATGCCCGAGACCACAATGATCACCAGCGACATGACGCCGACCGAATGCAGCTGCTTGATCAACAGGCCGAAACCACCGCTGATACCGCCACGGCCCAGCAGGGCGTGAAACAGGAACAGGGTCGCTCGACCAAACACCGCGACCGCGTCGATCGCCGATTCGCCGAACCGACGCACGCGTTCCATCAATGAAATTCTGCGCATCAGCGCTTCCCCAGAAGATCTGCGCGGTAATCCGTCGCTGGAAAGTGATACGGCACCGGGCCATCGGGATCGCCGGTCATGAACTGGCGGATACGCGGCTCATCCGAATTCATCAGCTCATCCGGCGTGCCCTGCCCCAGCACCTGACCATCGCCCACTACATAGATGTAGTCGGCAATGCTCGCGGTTTCCGCCAGATCGTGAGACACCACGATGCTGGTAATGCCCAACGCATCGTTGAGCAGACGGATCAGGCGCACCAGCACGCCCATGGCGATCGGGTCCTGGCCCACGAAGGGCTCGTCGTACATGAGAATCTGCGGATCGAGGGCTATCGCCCGGGCCAGCGCCACGCGGCGCTTCATGCCGCCGGACAGTTCGTCCGGCATCAGCTCGATGGCGCCACGCAGCCCCACGGCCTGCAGTTTGAGCAGGACGATGTCGCGGATCATGTCTTCCGGCAGCTGGGTGTGCACCCGCAGCGGAAAGGCCACGTTCTCGAACACATCGAGGTCGGTGAACAGCGCACCGCTCTGAAATAGCACGCCCATGTGCTTGCGCGCATCGAACAGATCACTGCGCGACAGCGTCGGCAGGTTCTGCCCATTGACCCAGACTTCGCCGCTGGACGGCCGCAACTGCGCGCCCATCAGGCGCAACAGCGTGGTCTTGCCGCAGCCAGAAGGCCCCATGATGCCGGTGACCTTGCCGCGCGGGATGCGGATATCGACGTTATTGAAAATGCTCCGCGCACCGCGCTTGAAGGAGACTCCCTTCAGCTCGACCGCGTAGGCGTTATCGGCACTCATCTAAACTCCTTGCGATGCAGCCTCTCACTGGGATGCCAGACTTTCCTCGGAAACACCTGCATCCCGGGCAGGCCGAACTGGCGGCGAACTATATCACTGCAAAGGCTGAGCGCCCAAGCGAGAACCCGGCCAAGATCGCCGACTGAAGAGGGCCTGAGCGAGTTTCAGAGGGTTTTGGTAACCAGTAATGACAAAGCACGTCGAACTTGCGTGAGGCTTTGCCACATAACCGCTATAATCGCCGCCTTTTCATCGGCCCATACGATTCTGACATGAGCAAAACCCGCGACCTGATTCAATCGGCACAACGCACCATCCGCCTCGAAGTGGAAGCCGTCCAAGGCTTGATGGCCCATATCGACGCCGATTTCGTACGCGCTTGCGAGATGATTCTGGCCAGCAAGGGCCGTGTGGTCGTGGTCGGCATGGGCAAATCCGGGCACATCGGCAACAAGATCGCCGCCACCCTCGCCAGCACCGGCACTCCGGCGTTTTTCGTGCATCCGGCCGAAGCCAGCCATGGCGACATGGGCATGATTACCCGCGACGACGTGATTCTGGCCCTGTCGAACTCTGGTTCGACCAATGAAATCGTGACGCTGCTGCCGCTGATCAAGCGCTTGGGCATTCAACTGATCAGCGTCACCGGCAATCCGCAGTCGCCCTTGGCGAAGGCTGCCGAGGTCAATCTCAATGTGCATGTCGAGCACGAAGCCTGCCCGTTGAATCTGGCACCGACTTCTTCTACTACTGCTGCGCTGGTCATGGGCGATGCCCTGGCCGTGGCGCTGCTGGAAGCTCGTGGATTTACCGCCGAAGATTTTGCCTTCTCGCATCCGGGTGGCGCCCTTGGCCGTCGCCTGCTGCTGAAAGTGGAAAACGTCATGCACGCCGGGCAAGAGCTGCCGCAGGTACAACGCGGCACCCTGCTCAAGGACGCACTGATGGAAATGACCCGCAAAGGCCTGGGCATGACCGCTATCCTTGAAGCCGACGGCAAGCTCGCCGGGATCTTCACTGACGGTGATTTGCGCCGCACCCTGGATCGCGCCATCGACATCCGCAGCGCCACCATCGATCAGGTGATGACCGCCCACGGCAAGACCGCCCGGCCCGACATGCTCGCCGCCGAAGCCCTGAAAATCATGGAAGACCATCGAATCAACGCCCTGGTAGTCGTCGACGAGGAGGATCGCCCGATCGGCGCCTTCAACCTCTCCGATCTGCTGCGCGCAGGAGTCATGTAATGAGCAACGATCTGCTGCAACGCGGCAAAGCGATCAAACTGGCAGTCTTCGATGTCGACGGTGTGCTCACCGACGGCCGCCTGTACTTTCTTGAAGACGGCAGTGAGTTCAAGACCTTCAACACCCTCGACGGCCAAGGCATCAAGATGTTGATGAATGCCGGCGTACAAACCGCAATCATCAGCGGTCGCAAGACCCCGGTGGTCGAGCGCCGCGCTAAGAACCTCGGCATCCCGCATCTGTTTCAGGGGCGTGAAGACAAACTGGTGGTGCTCGACGGCCTGCTCGCGCAACTGGGCCTAAGCTATGAAGAAGTCGCCTATCTCGGTGACGATCTGCCAGACTTGCCGGTAATCCGCCGTGTAGGGCTGGGCATGGCGGTGGCCAACGCTGCCGATTTCGTCCGCGAACACGCCCACGGCGTTACCCGCGCCCGTGGCGGCGAAGGTGCCGCCCGCGAATTCTGCGAATTGATCCTGCGCGCCCAGGGCCGCCTCGAAGCGGCCAACGCCGCGTACCTGTGAGCCTGACCATGTTTAGCAAAAAGTTTCGCAACTTCCTGCTGTTCGGCTGCATCGCGGCGATTTTCGCTGCGGTCGGCTACTGGAACATCAGCCCGGAACGCTTCCTCGACAAGCCACCGGTTTCGGCTGCCGAGAATCCGATCGACTGGTACGCGACCAACACGCATACCATTCAGTACCTGCCCGACGGTAAGGTGCAGTACGAGATGACTTCCGACAAGGCCGAGCACGTCAAGGCGACCGATGTCACCCTGGTGACCAAGCCTGACTTGAACATGTATCGCGGCACCGACTTCCCCTGGCACGTGACCAGCGAACGCGGCGAAGTGAACTCGGGCGGTACCGAAGTGGAATTGATCGATTCGGTCCGTGTGCAGCGCACCGATGAGAAAAAGCGCGGCACGCTGATCACCAGCACGCGCATGACCGTGTTCCCGCAGCAGGAATATGCGCAGACTGCGCAACCCGTTAGAATCGAGGGCGCTGGTGGCGTATCGACTGGCGTCGGAATGAAAGCGTACCTGAAGGACAGCAGGATACACCTGCAATCGAACGTAAGAGGACAGTATGAGGCTCGTTAAAACCCTCCCTATTTTGCTCAGTCTGGGCGCAGCACTGGGAAGCGCGAGCGCCTGGTCCCTGCCGAACGATCAGCAGCAGCCTATCCGCATTCAGGCCGACGACGCCCAACTGGACGACAAGAATGGCATCGCCACCTATAAAGGTGACGTGATCATTACCCAGGGTTCGATGATCGTTAAAGGCAACACCGTGACCATGACGCGCGCGCCCAATGGCGACATCGACGTGGTGACCTCGGTGGGCAACCTGGCTTACTTCGAGCAGCTGCAGACCCAGGGCGACGCCAACCCGGTCAAGGGCTACGGCGTGACGATTCAATACCACGCCCAGCAGAACCGGGTGGTGCTGATCGACAAGGCCAAGGTTATCGACAAGGATAACAACGTCACCCAGGGCGAAAAAATCGTCTACGACACCGTGAAGAAACTGGCCAGCGCCGGTCGCGCCACGGGCAGCAAGGTCACCGAATCGCGTCCGCGCATCGACATGGTGATCCAGCCGAAGAAGAAAACCGAAGAGAAATCCCAGTAATGGCAACTCTGAAAGCTCAGCACCTGGCCAAGGCCTATAAAAGCCGCCAGGTCGTGCGTGACGTCAGCCTGTCGATCGACAGCGGGCAGATCGTCGGCTTGCTCGGCCCGAACGGCGCCGGCAAGACGACGTGCTTCTACATGATCGTCGGCCTGGTGCAGGCCGATCAGGGCCGTGTGCTGATCGATGACCTGGACGTCAGCCACCAGCCGATGCACGGCCGCGCCAAGGCGGGTATCGGCTATCTGCCGCAAGAAGCGTCGATCTTCCGCAAACTGTCGGTTGCCGATAACATCATGGCGATCCTCGAGACGCGTCCGGAACTGGACAAGGCCGGTCGTCGCAAGGAGCTGGAAAGCCTGCTGCAGGAATTCCACATCAGCCACATCCGCGACAACCTCGGCATGAGCCTGTCCGGTGGTGAGCGTCGCCGGGTGGAAATCGCTCGTGCGTTGGCGACTGCGCCGAAATTCATCCTGCTCGACGAACCGTTCGCCGGTGTCGACCCGATCTCGGTGGGCGACATCAAGCAGATCATTCACCACCTCAAGGCCAAGGGCATCGGTGTGCTGATCACCGACCACAACGTCCGCGAGACACTGGATATCTGCGAAACCGCTTACATCGTCAACGACGGTCAATTGATCGCTGAAGGCGATGCCGAGACCATCCTGGCCAACGATCTGGTCAAGGAAGTGTATCTGGGTCACGAGTTCCGCCTGTAAGCGCGACAGCGCTGTATCGATTCAAGGCGCATTTATCCGCTTTAATTGTTACAGCGCTCTAGGCAAACACTTCAGTTTCAGGCATATAATTTGCTTAAGTTTGGCGCTTCGGCGCCCTGTAGTGGATGGCGCAAAGCGCCGGCGAATAAGGTGTTAAGCCCCTGCCATGAAACCATCGCTAGTCTTGAGAATGGGCCAGCAGCTGACGATGACACCGCAGCTGCAACAGGCCATCCGCCTGCTCCAATTGTCGACCCTGGACCTGCAACAGGAGATCCAGGAGGCTCTGGAATCCAATCCGATGCTTGAGCGCCAGGAAGAAGGCGACGACTTCGACAACGCCGATCCTCTGGCCGACAACGCCGAACAGAAGCCCGCCGAGATTCAGGAACCCTCCTATCAGGAAACCGCCCCGACGGTGGATAACCTCGAGGATGGCGAATGGAACGAGCGCATCCCCAACGAATTGCCGGTGGATACCGCCTGGGAAGACGTCTACCAGACCAGCGCCAGCAGCCTGCCCAGCAGCGATGACGACGAATGGGATTTCACCACCCGCACGTCCGCCGGGGAGAGTCTGCAGAGCCATCTGCTCTGGCAACTGAACCTGGCACCGATGTCCGACACCGATCGCCTGATCGCCGTGACCCTGATCGACTGCATCAACAATCAGGGCTACCTGGACGAAACGCTCGAAGAAATTCTTGAAGCGTTCGATCCTGAACTGGACATCGAGCTCGACGAGATCGAAGCCGTCCTGCATCGCATCCAGCAATTCGAGCCCGCCGGGATCGGCGCCCGCAACCTCAGCGAATGCCTGCTCCTGCAATTGCGTCAGTTGCCCGCGAAGACGCCGTGGCTGAGCGAGGCCAAACGGCTGGTCGCCGATTACATCGACCTGCTCGGCAGTCGCGATTACAGCCAGTTGATGCGCCGGATGAAGCTCAAGGAAGACGAGCTGCGCCAGGTCATCGAACTGGTGCAGAGTCTCAATCCGCGTCCCGGCTCGCAGATCGAATCGACCGAAGCCGAATACGTCATTCCCGATGTGATCGTGCGCAAGGACAACGAGCGCTGGCTGGTCGAGCTGAATCAGGAATCGGTGCCACGTCTGCGCGTCAATGCCCAGTACGCCGGGTTTGTTAAGCGTGCCGACACCAGCGCCGACAACACCTTCATGCGTAACCAGTTGCAGGAGGCCCGCTGGTTCATCAAGAGCCTGCAGAGCCGCAACGAAACGCTGATGAAAGTGGCCACGCAGATCGTCGAACATCAGCGCGGCTTCCTCGAATACGGCGACGAAGCGATGAAGCCGCTGGTATTGCATGACATCGCCGAAGCGGTCGGCATGCACGAATCAACGATTTCCCGGGTAACCACGCAAAAATTCATGCATACCCCGCGCGGTATTTATGAGCTGAAATACTTTTTCTCCAGCCACGTCAGCACCTCCGAAGGCGGCGAATGCTCGTCCACAGCGATCCGCGCGATCATCAAGAAACTGGTCGCCGCGGAAAATCAGAAAAAGCCGTTGAGTGACAGCAAGATCGCTGGTTTACTGGAGGCACAAGGCATTCAGGTGGCTCGCCGCACCGTCGCCAAGTACCGCGAATCCCTCGGAATCGCGCCTTCGAGCGAACGCAAGCGGTTGATGTAAGCCACGTTACAGCGTTCCAGTGGCAGGCTTTTCGGCCTGCCGCTTTATGCACTGGCAACGAAGGAGAAGCTGTATGCAAGTCAACATCAGTGGACACCAACTGGAAGTGACCCAACCTCTGCGTTCCTACATCGAGGAAAAACTCCAACGACTGGAGCGACATTTCGACAAGATCACCAACGTGCAGGTCACGATGTGCGTCGAAAAGCTGAAGCAGAAGATCGAAGCCACCTTGCATATCCCCGGCAGCGAAGTGGTCGCCAACGCAGAAGATACTGACATGTACGCTGCGATCGACTCACTCACCGACAAGCTGGATCGCCAACTCAAAAAGCATAAGGAAAAGACCCAGAGCCTCCTCCAGGGCGCAACCGGTCGTTAACACCCCTATCCCATGATCCGACTTGAAACCATCCTGACCCCCGGCCGTTCCCAAGTGAACGCGCCGGGCGGCAGCAAGAAAAAAGCCCTCGAACAGATTGCCAACCTGATCCACCGCGAAGTGCCGGATCTGGCGATGCAGGATGTCTTCGAGGCGCTGATCGCCCGTGAAAAACTCGGTTCCACCGGTTTCGGCAACGGCATCGCCATTCCCCATTGCCGCCTCAAGGGCTGCACGGCGCCAGTCAGCGCCCTGCTGCACCTGGAAGCCCCGATCGATTTCGACGCCATCGACGGCGCCCCGGTCGACCTGCTCTTCGTGCTGCTGGTCCCGGAGGCCGCGACTGATGCGCATCTGGAGTTGCTGCGCCAGATCGCCAGCATGCTCGACCGCAAGGAAGTGCGCGAAAAACTGCGCAGCGCCGCGAGCAACGAAGCCTTGTACCAGGTTGTACTGGACGAGCAGAACGGGCACTAATCATGCGCTTGATCATCGTCAGTGGCCGTTCGGGCTCGGGCAAAAGTACCGCCCTGAATGTCCTTGAGGACAACGGCTACTACTGCATCGACAACCTGCCGGCTGGTTTGCTGCCGGAACTGGCCGAGCGGGCGCTGATCCACACGGAGCTGGCGCAGCCGCTGGTCGCCGTGTCGATCGATGCACGCAACTTGCCCAGCCATCTGTCACGCTTTCCTGAATTGCTCGAAGACGTCCGTGCCAAACATATCAAGTGCGATGTGCTGTATCTGGACGCCGACGAAGAAACCCTGCTCAAGCGTTTTTCCGAGACCCGTCGTCGTCACCCGTTGAGTAACGCCAATCGCTCACTGGCTGAAGCGATTCACGATGAAAGCGCCCTGCTCGGCCCGATCGCCGATCTGGCCGACCTGAAAATCAACACCACCCATCTCAATCTGTACCAGCTGCGCGACACCCTGAAGTTGCGCCTGTTGAATCAGCCTGAGCCCGGCACGGCGTTCCTGGTTGAATCGTTCGGCTTCAAGCGCGGCATGCCGGTCGATGCCGATCTGGTCTTCGATGTGCGTTGCCTGCCCAATCCGTACTGGAAACCGGAGCTGCGCGCGCAGTCGGGCCTCGATGCACCGGTGGCAGAATATTTGGCCCAGCAGCCCGATGTCGAAGAAATGTATCAGGACATCTACGCTTATCTGAACAAATGGCTGCCACGTTTCGCCGCGAGCAACCGCGCCTACGTCACCGTTGCCATTGGCTGCACCGGCGGGCATCACCGCTCCGTCTACCTGACCGAACGCCTGGGTCAGGCTCTGCAGAAAACCTTGAAGAACGTCCAGGTTCGCCACCGCGACCTCACCTAAAGGATCCACACCGCGATGCCTGCTCGTGAAATCGAAATCATCAATAAGCTGGGCCTGCATGCCCGGGCATCGGCCAAGTTCGTCGGCGTGGCCGGTCAGTATCCAGACTGCACGATCAGAGTGGGACGCACACCTGAAACGACTGTCGACGGCAAGAGCATCATGGCAATGATGATGCTCGCGGCGGGCAAGGGCACCAAAATTTATTTGAGTACTGAAGGGCATCAAGAGCAGGAAGCCATGGATGCGCTGGTAGCGTTGATCAACAACTACTTCGACGAAGGTGGCTGATAGCCAAAGTCAAAAGATCGCAGCCTGCGGAGCTCCTACAGGAAACGCATTCCAAGGTGGGAGCTGCCGCAGGCTGCGACCTTTTGATCTTCTTTCAACCCAACGCCGTATCCATCACCATCATCAGACAAAACCCGATCAACAAGCCAAGACTCGCCAGTTTGTCATGTCCGTGACGGCGCGACTCCGGGATCACTTCGTGGGTCACTACCAGCAACATCGCCCCGGCCGCCAGTGCCAGTCCCAGCGGCAACAGTACCTGAGCCAGACTCACTAGCCACGCACACAACAGCGCAAACACCGGCTCAACCAACCCCGACGCCGCGCCGATCAGAAACGCCCTGACCCGTGACATTCCTGCCCCGGCCAGCACCAAAGCAATCACCAGTCCTTCCGGCACATCCTGCAGAGCGATGCCCATCGCCAGGCTGTCGGCATCCGGCATGCCGCCGCCGGCAGATACGCCGACCGCCATACCTTCCGGAATGTTGTGCGCAATGATGGCGAACACGAACAGCCAGATTCGCGGTGGAATCACCGGATGCTCCAGCGTGCCGAAGAGCATCTCCGGCGAGGCACCGGAAACCCTGCGATCAACCAGATACAGGCCAAACGCGCCGAGCAGGATGCCGAAACAGATCAGGCCACTGGCAGCCCACGGCGTCAGACCAAGACTTTCGGCCGCAGCAATCCCCGGCACGATCAACGAAAATGCGGTCGCCGCCAGCATCACCCCGGCACCAAATCCCAGCAAGGTGTCGCTGAGTGCCTGCGGCATGCGCCGGATCACCAGCACCGGCACCGCGCCAAGCGCCGTACCCAATGCGCAGATGGCACCGCCCTGCAAGGCGCGCAACAGCCTCGGTTCCAGATTCAGCCATTGCAAACCGTGGGCGACCAGTAAAGTCATCCCCGCCAACAGCAACAGTGAACCCACCGCGTAACGAAACATGCGCCCGCTGCCAATCGCCAGTGTTTGCGTGCCCATACTCAGCCCTGATTGTTTTTATGGAAGGCTTAAACCAGCGCGGCCTGATAGCGCGCAGCAACTTCCGGCCAGTTGATCACGTTGTAGAACGCGCTGATGTATTCCGGGCGACGGTTCTGGTAGCGCAAGTAGTAGGCGTGCTCCCAGACGTCGAGACCGAGGATTGGGGTATTGCCGTTCATCAACGGGCTGTCCTGGTTGCCGCTGCTTTCCACGATCAGTTTTTTCTCCGGGGTCACGCTGAGCCACGCCCAACCGCTGCCGAAACGGGTGAGCGCGGCTTTGGTGAAGGCTTCCTTGAAGCTGTCGAGTCCGCCCAGTTGCTCATCAATAGCCGTGGCCAGCGCGCCGTCGGGCTTGCCGCCACCGTTGGGCACCATGACTTCCCAGAACAGCGAATGGTTGGCGTGGCCACCGCCCTGATTGATCACCGCCGCGCGAAGCTTTTCCGGCAGTTGCTGGACACTGGCGACGAGTTTTTCCACCGGCCATTCAGCAAACTCGGTCCCTTCTACGGCGGCGTTGAGGTTGTTGATGTAGGTCTGGTGATGCTTGGTGTAATGGATCTCCATGGTCTGCGCATCGATGTGCGGCTCGAGGGCATCGTAGGCGTAAGGCAAGGCAGGCAAGGTAAAAGCCATTTCAATGGACTCCATACTGATGAGAATTTGAGGCGCGGCGAGCATTGCCGGTGTCCGGATGCAGCAGGCGCTGGGTGCGCGGGTATTCGCCGTGCTCGCTGATGAAATTCAGCAGTTCGACGTAAGTCTTGCTGCTCTGGCGCAATGCCGCTTCACGCAGGGCCGGACGCAGCCGTTCGTCCTGCATGGTCTGCAACAGGCGTTGGTGGATGGCGCAGAGGTATTCGGCGCTCTCCTCCGGTTGATTCAGGCGCAGATGCAGGTCGGCGAGGTTGTGGTGAGAGACGACGCAGGCCGCCACCGCTTCGTCGGCATCCGCCCAGCGTTCGAACAACACTTGCGCCAGGGCCAGCGCTTGCAGGTAAGCCTCACGGGCGTCGATCAGCTCGCCCAGCATGAAACAGCGATTGGCCCGTTCGATCGTGCGTTTCCAGTGCTCCATGGTGAGCCTCCAAAGCGGTTGCGGGGTTTACACGCCGCCGGCGGTGAGTTTCTCGGGGTTGAGCAACTCTGCCAGTTGGCTGCGCGACAGGTCGGTGTGTTCCAGAGCGACGTCGATCACCGCGCGGCCTTCCTTGTAGGCCTGCTTGGCGATTTCAGCGGCTTTCTGATAACCGATGATGGGGTTGAGCGCGGTGACCAGAATCGGGTTGCGCGACAACGCTTCTTGCAGGCGCGATTCGTTGACCTTGAAAGTAGCGATTGCCTTGTCAGCGAGCAGGCGACTGGAGTTGGCCAGCAGTTCGATGCTGCTCAGCAGGTTCTGCGCGATGATCGGCAGCATCACGTTCAGTTCGAAATTGCCGGATTGACCGGCGACGGTGATCACCGAGTCGTTGCCAATCACTTGCGCAGCGACCATCGCGGTGGCTTCCGGGATCACCGGGTTGACTTTGCCGGGCATGATCGACGACCCCGGTTGCAGCGCTTCGAGTTCAATTTCGCCGAGACCGGCCAAGGGACCTGAGTTCATCCAGCGCAGGTCGTTGGCGATTTTCATCAGTGATACGGCGGTGGCCTTGAGCTGCCCGGAGACGGCGACGGCGGTGTCCTGCGAGCCAATCAACGCGAACAGATTTTTGCCCGGAGTGAATTGCACGTCGGTCAGTTGGCTCAGGTGCCGACTGAATCGAGCGGCGAATTCCGGATGCGCATTGATCCCGGTACCCACCGCCGTGCCGCCCTGCGCCAGTGCTTGCAGACTCGGCAGCAAATCCTGCAGATGCGCAATGTTGGCCTTGAGCTGCTGCGCCCAGCCGTTGAGCACTTGGCTCATGCGTACCGGCATCGCGTCCATCAGATGGGTGCGCCCGGTTTTGACGTGGTGATGCACCTGCTCGGCCTTGCGCTCGATGACCTGGACCAGATGCAACAGCGCCGGCAGCAGTTGTTCATGCAGCACTAGCGCGGCGCTGACGTGGATGGTGGTCGGGATGATGTCGTTGCTGCTTTGCCCGCAATTGACGTGATCGTTGGCGTTGACCGGTTCATCGAGCATGCGGCTGGCCAGCGTGGCAATCACTTCGTTGGCGTTCATGTTCGAGCTGGTGCCAGACCCGGTCTGGAAGATGTCCACCGGGAAGTGCTGCATGAAATCACCTTCGAGCAGACCCTGCGCGGCATCACTGATGGCTTTGCCCTGGGCCGCGCTGATCTGGTTCAGCTCGACATTGGCGCGGGCGGCGGCGGCTTTGGCGAGGATCAATGCGCGAATGAACTGCGTCGGCATCGGTTTTCCGCTGATCGGGAAGTTGTCCACGGCGCGCTGGGTCTGCGCGCCATAGAGCGCATCGACCGGCACCTGCAGTTCGCCCATGCTGTCGCGTTCAATACGTGTCTTGGTCATGCGAATGTCCTTGCAGCAAATCAATGAGAGGAATCGACGGTTGCAACTCGCAAGTGGCGAGCTGCCAGGTGTAGCGTTGCCAGCGCCGCACGCGGCATTGGCATAGCGACAGGCGTTCCATTTCACGCAAGGGACGCCAGGCTTGATCGACACAGAGGCTGCGCCAATGCCACGGCAACGCGACATCGGTGGCAGTGTCGAGCAGCAGACGAAAAGACGTTTCGGCGACAGTCCAGGGCGAAATGGCTGTGCAACAGGACAGATAGCGCCCTTCGGCGAGGTAGTGTTCGATCAGGCGCGGTTCGTCGGGATCCAGCGCGCAACGGATCTGGCGGCTCATCCAGCGCCAGCTTTCGAGGTAGGGCTGCTCGTGCAAGGCAGAACTCATGATCCGGGACTCGTTCGGAGATGAGATTTATTATTAGATGATAATGAGAACCAACACAAGCAGACATGCACGCAATCCGTGGGAGCGGGCTTGCTCGCGAATGCGGTGTGTCCAGCCAGAGATGTTCTGACTGAAAGACCGCATTCGCGAGCAAGCCCGCTCCCACAGGGGATTTATGCAATCATAAAAAAGGCGCACCACCCGATGAGGTGGCGCGCCTTTTTTGTGTAACGGCCGGGCTTAGCTGCCGGCGACAGTCATCCGCTCGATCAACACCGAGCCGGTGCGGATGTTGCTGCGCAGCTCCAGATCATTACCCACCGCGACAATCTGCTTGAACATGTCGCGCATGTTGCCGGCGATGGTCACTTCCTGCACAGCGAACTGGATCTCGCCGTTCTCCACCCAGAAGCCCGCCGCACCGCGCGAATAGTCGCCGGTCACCATGTTCAGGCCATGGCCCATCAACTCGGTGACCAGCAATCCCCGGCCCATGCGCTTGAGTAGTGCTGCCTGATCTTCATCGCCATGGGTGACGAACAGGTTGTGCACCCCGCCCGCGTTGGCGGTGCTCGGCATGCCCAGTTTGCGCCCGGAGTAGGTGCCGAGGATGTATGAGACCAACTCGCCTTTTTCGACGAACGGTTTTGCGTAGGTCGCCAGGCCATCACCGTCGTAGGAAGCACTGCCCATGGCACGCATCAGATGCGGACGCTCATCGATGGTCAGCCAATCCGGGAACAACTTCTGTCCCAGCGTGCCTTCGAGAAACGACGATTTGCGATACAGGCTGCCGCCCGACACGGCCGAGAGGAAGCTGCCGAACAGGCCACCCGCAAGCTCAGCGGAAAACAGCACCGGCACCTCGCAAGTCGGTACCGGACGCGCGCCCAGACGGCTCGCTGCCCGTTGCGCGGCACGCTGGCCGATGCTCACCGGATCGGCGAGCAGACTGCCCTGGCGATTGACGTCATACCAGTAATCGCGCTGCATCTGGCCTTCGGCTTCAGCGATCATCACGCAACTCAGGCTGTGCCGGGTCGATGCGTAACCGCCGATGAAACCATGGCTGTTGCCATAAACCCGGCAGCCCTGATGGGTGCTGAGGGTGGTGCCGTCGGCGTTCTTGATCCGCGCATCGGCGTCAAACGCCGCTGCCTCGCAGAGCAAAGCCTTCTCGATAGCTTGCTCCGGGGTGATGTCCCACTCGTGAAACAGGTCGAAATCCTGCACATCCCTGGCCATCAATGCCGCATCGGCGAGGCCTGAGGCTTCATCTTCGGAAGTGTGCTTGGCGATGGCCAGTGCTGCTGCGACGGTTTCACGAATCGCCTCTGGCCCGGTGGCCGAGGTGCTGGCCGAGCCCTTGCGCTGGCCGACGTACAGGGTGATGCCAAAACCCTGATCACGATTGAATTCAACGGTTTCGACCTCGCGCTGACGCACCGAGGTCGACAGCCCCTGCTCCAGCGACACCGCGACTTCACAGGCGCTGGCGCCCTGGCGCTTGGCTTCGGCGATGATCTGCTCGACCTGTTCTTGCAGTGCCGGCAATGCCTGCGGGCCGACGCTTTGAACTGCACTCATGCTCATCTCCACTCAAATTCTGCTTTCGGCTGGGGTCATCGAGCGACCGGGCCGGACAAGCGGCCCCCGACTGGTTATCATGGCGGCGTTTCTTTGCGGACTGCCACCATGGTTGATTCTTACGACGACTCCCTCGATACGGGAGAAAAAAGCAAATCTCAGGTCAAACGCGAGCTGCATGCGCTGGTTGACCTCGGCGAGCGCCTGACCACACTCAAGCCTGATCTGGTCGCCAAACTGCCGTTGACCGACGCTTTGCGCCGGGCATTGGCCGATGCGCCCAAGCACACCGCGAACATCGCGCGTAAACGGCATTTGCAGTTCATCGGCAAACTGATGCGCGACCAGGACACGGACGCGATTCTGACTCTGCTCGATCAACTCGATGCCTCCACTCGCCAGTACAACGAGCGTTTCCATAATCTGGAACGCTGGCGTGACCGCCTGATCGCGGGCGATGACGCCGTGCTGGAGAAATTCGTCATCGAGTACCCGGACGCCGATCGCCAGCAATTGCGTTCCCTGATCCGTCAGGCCCAGCATGAGGTTGCGCAAAACAAACCACCTGCTTCGAGCCGCAAGATCTTCAAATACATTCGGGAGCTGGACGAGACTCAACGCGGCCTGCGTTGATAATCGCCACCGGGTGGCCGTCCTGCGCGCCACCCGAAAGCCCCGCCTCTCTTATGCGCCCGTGCCACCCACGGTAATCGCATCGATTTTCAGCGTTGGCTGGCCGACACCCACCGGCACCGACTGCCCATCCTTGCCACACGTACCCACACCGCTGTCCAGCGCCAGATCGTTACCGACCATCGACACCCGGCTCATCGCCTCGGGACCGTTGCCGATCAACGTCGCGCCTTTGACCGGTGCGGTGATCTTGCCGTCCTCGATCAAATAGGCCTCGCTGGTGGAGAATACGAACTTGCCGCTGGTGATATCGACCTGACCGCCGCCGAGGTTGGCGCAGTAGATGCCCTTCTTCACCGAAGCGATAATTTCCGCCGGATCACTTTCGCCACCGAGCATGTAGGTGTTGGTCATCCGTGGCATCGGCAGGTGCGCGTAGGATTCGCGGCGACCGTTACCGGTGCGCGCCACGCCCATTAGCCGCGCGTTGAGCTTGTCTTGCATGTAGCCCTTGAGTACGCCGTTTTCGATCAGCGTAGTGCACTCGGTGGGCGTGCCTTCGTCATCGACGCTCAGCGAACCGCGACGGCCGCTCAAGGTGCCGTCATCGACGATGGTGCAAAGTTTGGAGGCAACCATTTCACCCATGCGCCCGCTGTAGGCCGAGCTGCCCTTGCGGTTGAAATCGCCTTCCAGACCGTGACCGACCGCTTCGTGCAGCAGCACGCCGGACCAGCCGGAACCCAGCACCACCGGCAAGGTACCGGCCGGCGCCGGAATCGCTTCCAGATTCACCAGCGCCTGGCGCAGCGCTTCGCGGGCATAACCCATGGCGCGGTCTTCGGCGAGGAAGTAGCGGTAATCGGTACGCCCACCGCCGCCGTGCCCGCCGCGTTCGCGACGGCCATTCTGTTCGACGATAACGCTGACGTTGAAGCGCACCAGCGGTCGCACGTCGGCGGCCAGGCCACCGTCGGTGGACGCGACCAGAATCCGCTCCCAAACCCCGGCCATGCTCACGCTGACCTGCTGAATCCGTGGATCGAGTGCGCGGGTGGCGACGTCGATGCGTTTGAGCAACTCGACTTTTTCCGCGCGGCTGAGCACTTCCAGCGGGTTATCGGGCGCGTACAGTTGCGCGACGTCCTGGCTGGTGAATGCCTGCACGGTGCCATTCTGCCCGGCACGTGAGATCGAACGCGCGGCGCGGGCCGCTGCACCGAGGGCTTCGAGGGTGATCGCGTTGCTGTAGGCAAAACCGGTTTTCTCACCGGACTGCGCGCGCACGCCGACACCCTGATCGAGGTTGAAGCTGCCTTCCTTGACGATGCCGTCTTCCAGCGCCCATGACTCGGAAATCTGGCCCTGGAAATACAGGTCGGCGGCATCGATGCCCGGCCCGGCCAGATCGCCGAGCACGCCTTGCAGGCTCTCGATCGTGACACCGCCGGGTGCCAACAGGTGATCACTGACTGAGGACAACAACTCGCTCATAGGTTTACGCCTTAAATTCGTGTTCTGAAGCAGGCCGCTGAGCGCCCTGCGAGAAAAACCGCCGATGACGCGTCACCGGCATGCGCGCCCGAATGGACGCTTGTTCATCGCTGTCGCGGGCGGCCAGCAACACCGCCTCGCCTTGATCCTGCTGGGCCAGCACACGCCCCCACGGGTCGACAATCGCCGCATGCCCGAAAGTCTCGCGTGGCCCCGGATGGCTGCCGCCCTGTGCCGCCGCCAAGATATAACACTGTGTTTCGATGGCCCGCGCGCGGATCAGTACATCCCAATGCGCGGCGCCGGTCACGGCAGTAAAGGCCGACGGTGCGGTAATCAACTCGGCACCGGCGGCACGCAATTCGCTGTACAGCTCCGGGAAGCGCAAGTCGTAACACACGCTCAGACCAACGCGCCCCACCGGCGTGTCCGCCACCACTACATTACCGCCATAAGCATAGTCATCTGATTCACGGTACCGGCCGCGATTGTCGGCGACATCGACATCGAACAGATGCAGCTTGTCATAGCGCGCGACAATCTCGCCGTGATCGTTGATCAACAACGAGCAGGCATTGGCTTTGGCCGTGGGTTGACCCAATGGTGGCAACGGCAATGTGCCGGCGACTATCCATAAGGTGAGGTCGCGGGCGGCCTGTTTCAACCAGGGCAGGATCGGCCCTTCGCCCAAGGCCTCGGCGCGACCGATATCGGCGACATCACGACGGCCCATGGCGGCGAAGTTTTCCGGCAGCACCGCGAGTTTCGCTCCGCTGGCGGCAGCCTGTTCAAGCAAGCGTCGGGCCTGGGCCAGATTGGCCGGCACGTCGCTCTGGCTGACCATTTGAATCACCGCTAAAGACATGGCGAACTCCCAAAGAGGTATTTGGCCATGCTACTCCATCGCTTCAACGCCGGGCCGCTCAAAAAGGCTTGTCGAAGGTGATTTTCGGCTCTTTCCATGGCCCTTTGACGGTGTACTTGACGCTGGCGAAGCGCGCGACGCGGTCACCGATCAGCTTGTCGATGAGGAACAGCGCGCCGCCGACCGCCGGTGCGCCGACGAGCAGCGCGGCGATCGGCAGGTTGTTGGTCACCGGCAGTGTCACCAGCAATTTCGCATCGACCTTGTCGTCGACCAGATCCAGCGTGCCGTCCAATTCCAGATTGCTTGAAGGCCCGGTCAGGCGAATCGGCTCTCGGGTGACGTAGACGCCATTGTTCGCCACCAGCAAGCCTTTGACCCGATCGTAGCTCAAGCCCTTGCCGAACAGGTCGGAGAAGTCCAGACGCAGGCGCCGGCCGATTGAGTTGAAGTTGAGCAGGCCGAACACCCGCAGCGCCTGCGCGCCGCCCTCCACTTCAACGAACTGGCCCTTGTTCAGCGAGGCGTCAAGGGTGCCGGAGAAGCGCTTGGTCGCCAGCCACGCCGGCGAGCCTGGCCAACGTCCATCGACATCCATGTGGAATTCTTCACTGGTGACGCTCGGCGCAAAGCCCCAGCCTTTGAGCACGTCAGCCAGATTCTTGCCGCCAATACGCCCCTTGTACCAACTGCTGGTCGCACCCGGGGTGCCTTCCCAGCCGCCGTTGCCTTGCAGGAGGATGCCCTTGAGGCCCATGTCGAGGTTGTTCAGGGCAATGCCTTTGGCAGTCGGCCGCACTTTCAGCGACCAGCCACCGACCAGATCGGGGCCGAGGAACAACTGATTGAGGGTGATATCCAGCGCCGGGATTTTCGTCGGATCGACCGACGCCAATGGATCGGGCGCATTCTCGTCGGCCTGCACCGCCGGGTCCGGCGCCGGCAGTTTCACGTATTGCAGATTCACCGCGATCGGCATGCCCTTGACGTCCGGCAGGCTGGCCGTGCCCTTGGCCTGCTGGCTGTCGAGGGCGAGATTCCATGCGCCGGGCTTGCGATTGATCTGCACCGAGGCCTGATCCAGTGTGGTGCCGAGCGCGGTCAATTTGCCGACCTTGATGTCAGCGCTGCTGAGCAACTGTTTGGCGCTGCCGCCCGGATCCTGCCCGGCGTATTTATTCGCCAGTTCCTGCCACGGCGCAACGTCCAGCTCTGACAGCACCCCACGAATGCGCAGACCCTTGGCGCCCGGCAACACCGCTTCGCCAGCGCCGAGGAACAGTTCGCCACGGCCATCGGCGAAATTGCTCGGCGGCGCAGCAAAAGTGAAATTGGCCAGTTGATCGTAATTGACCCAGTACCGCCGCTCCTGCCCTTGCAAGGTCATGCGGAACACCGTGTCCCGCCCGACATCGGCGGCCATGCCGAAGGGCGCCGGCAGATCCACTGCCACGCCTTTGAGGCTGGAGCTGACCAGCAACTGGCTGTCTGCCCCGGAAAGATTCAGCTGCAACTGATACGGAATCGTCCCGGACACCGGCAACGGCTGGGTCACGCCCAGCCAGTCGGTGAGCTTTTTCACTTCGACCTGCCCCGACGCCGCCACCCGGGTCTTGATCTGGTTGGCGCTGCCATCGGCGAAGATCTGCGCAGTGACCGGTTTGTCGAAGGCCCGTGCAGAGATGTTCTGGCCGCTCAGGCCTTTGTTACTGTCGAAGCGGAAATCGCCCTTGAGCTGGCTCAGTTCCAGTTTCGGCTCAGCCAGTTTCAGCCGCGCATTGGCGGTCTTGAAATCAACGAGGATTTTCGGCTGTTCGCCCTTGGCCAACGGAATATCCAGTTTGAGCTTGCCGTTCAGATCACCAGCGCCTTCCCAACCGGCGAAGGTTTCGCCAGTGCCGATCGGCGCGTCCTGAAGAATCTTCAAGCCATCGCCCAGGCCACCGGCAAACGCGCCATCGAGCAACAGATGGCTGTTCTGCCCGGCCGGTACGTGAGGAATATTGACGAAGACATCGCTGACTTGGGTATCGAGCAACTGGCCTTTGCTGGCCCAGATGCGCACGCCGCTGTCTTCGATGAACACATCGCCGCTGACCTTGCTCACGTGCGGCCAGCCCGGCTGAAAGGCCAATTCGGCATCATGTACCTTGAAGAACAGGCTGATACTGCGATCAGCCTCGCCGGCATTCTTGCTCAGCGAGCCCTGATACTGGAAGAAACCCTGATCCACCGCGCCTTTGAGGATCGCTGTGCGCAGCCACTCATCAAGCGCCGGGCTCAACACCGCCGGCAGATATTTCGCGGTATAGCGGCCGTCGCCATCGACCAGACCAACGCGCAGGTCCATGTAGTCTTCCTGGCTATGGTCGAAGTGCAGGCGGATGAGGAAGTCACCGGCAATCTTGCCCTCCTCGCCCAGCACCTTCAGGTACGGCGCAATCAGGGTGAAGCCATCCTTGTCGAGCTTCCACGTCAGCCGCGCATTGGCCTGCAGGTATTGCCATGGCTTGGCGAAAATCGGATCGAGGTGCAGGACGAAATCCTTGCTGTCGAGGCGCAATTCGCCGCCGTCGAGATTGCCGCTAAGGCTGCCGCTGACATTTCGCGCCGCCGGAGCGCCGTGATAGGCATCGAAACCGACGTTGTCGAGGTTGGCGGCAAAGCCGAATTTGTTGCCGTCGGCGGCGGTCGGACGGAAGTCCAGCAGGACATTGCGCAGTCCGCCGGTGACCTTCAAACGCTCGACCACCGTGGCGAAACTCTGCGGCAGCGGCCCCAGCGCATTGATCAGCGGCGTGATCGGGGTCAGATCGAGGCGATCGGCCTGCAAGTGCCAGAGCTCTTCCGCCTTGGCGCTGGCCCGGGTCTGCTGTACCTGCACGCGGGATTCCCAGCGGGTTTCGCCAAAACTCATCGCCAGCGAATCAAGAGTGACCTTCACCCCCTCGGCGGTGTTGCGGTAATAGGCGTTGAGCGCCAGATTATTGATCTGGATCGGCTTGCGCTCGGCGTAGGCACCAGTCACTTGCGGTGCATTCAGGCGCAACGCAGCGCTCTGCAATGCGCCTTCGGCCCAATCGACCCAGAGTTCGCCGCCGGCCTTGATCTCGGAAAAATTCCATTGCTGGGTCAGGCGTTCGGGGAGCCATTTCGACCAGTCGCTTTGCGGCAGGCTGGCATAACCCTCGATGGCGCTGTTCTGCCATTGATCAGGACGCAATTGGGTCTTCAGGCTCAGCGCCACTGGCTGGCCATCGGGCAGCGTCAGACGCGCGTCGAGACGCTGGCGGCTCGCGCCGGTACGCAGATTGAGGCCGACATAGGTGAGCGTCATGGGCGGGTGGTCGAGCGGTTGCAGGGTCACCTGACTATCGAGCACCGACAGTTGCTTGATCATCTGCGAGCGCTGGAACAGTTGTGCCGCATCGAACGGCTGATCCTTCTGCACCGGCAGACCTTCCAGCGCCCAGGTGCCGTCTTCGGCTTCCTTGAGGCTGATCTTCAAACCATTGAGTTCGATATGTGCGAGGCGCACCTCGCGGGCGAGCACACTGGCCCAGAGGTCCGGTACCACCCGCACACGATCGAGGCGCAGCGCATTGGCGCCGTCGCCGACCATCACGTCGTGGGCCAGCAGAATCGGTGCGAAACCGCTCCAGTTGCCTTCCAGCTCACCGATCTGCAAGGGCATGCCGAGGGCGGCGCTGGCCTTGTCTTCGATGTCGGCGCGGTATTCCGCTACCAGCGGCGTCAGCTCGCGGCCGAGGCTGACGTACAGCGCCATCAACACCAGAACCAACGCGCACAGGCCCAGCCCCCAACGGGTGAGTGCGGCCAATATGCGTGTCAGACGTTCCATGTCAGTTGGCTCCCATGGCAAAAATACTGCGAAAAGCTGAGGCCAGCCGCGTTGAATGAAGGGTGATGCAGGGCTTCAGAGCAGCACCACGTCATATTGTTCCTGGGAATACATGGTTTCCACCTGGAAGCGTATGGTGCGGCCGATAAAGCCTTCAAGCTCGGCGACGTTACCGGATTCTTCGTCAAGCAGGCGATCCACCACTTTCTGGTTGGCCAGTACCCGATAACCCTCGGCCTGATAGGCCCGGGCCTCGCGCAGGATCTCGCGGAAGATCTCGTAACAGATGGTTTCGGCAGTCTTCAGTTTGCCGCGTCCCTGACAACTGCTGCACGGCTCGCACAGCACCTGTTCAAGACTTTCACGGGTGCGCTTGCGGGTCATCTGCACCAGGCCCAACTCGGTGATGCCGATGATGTTGGTCTTGGCGTGATCGCGCTCCAGCTGTTTCTCCAGAGTGCGCAGGACCTGCCGCTGATGCTCCTCATCTTCCATGTCGATGAAGTCGATGATGATGATCCCGCCGAGGTTGCGCAGGCGCATTTGCCGGGCAATCGCCGTGGCCGCTTCGAGATTGGTCTTGAAAATGGTTTCTTCGAGATTGCGATGGCCGACGAACGCCCCGGTGTTGACGTCGATGGTGGTCATGGCTTCCGCCGGATCGATCACCAGATAACCGCCGGACTTGAGCGGCACCTTGCGCTCCAGCGCACGCTGGATTTCGTCTTCGACACCGTAGAGGTCGAAGATCGGTCGCTCACCCGGATAGTGTTCCAGACGATCGGCGATTTCCGGCATCAGTTCGGCGACGAATTGCGTGGTTTTCTGGAAGGTTTCCCGCGAGTCAATGCGAATTTTCTCGATCTTCGGATTGACCAGGTCACGCAGAGTACGCAGGGCCAGGCCTAGGTCTTCATAGATCACGCTGGGCGCAGCGATGGTCTTGATCTGCTCGTTGATCTGGTCCCAGAGACGCCGCAGGTAGCGGATGTCCATGAGGATTTCATCAGCGCCCGCGCCTTCAGCGGCCGTGCGCAGAATGAAGCCGCCGGCCTCCTTGATACCTTCTTTGGCCACGCAATCGCTGACCACCTGCTTGAGGCGCTCGCGCTCGGCTTCGTCTTCGATCTTCAGGGAAATGCCGACGTGGGCGGTGCGCGGCATGTACACCAGATAACGCGAAGGGATCGACAGTTGCGTGGTCAGACGTGCGCCTTTGGAGCCGATCGGATCCTTGGTGACTTGTACCACCAGGCTCTGGCCCTCGTGCACCAGCGAACTGATGCTTTCCACGGCCGGGCCTTCACGCAGGGAAATTTCGGCGGCATGAATGAAAGCCGCGCGATCGAGGCCAATGTCGACAAATGCTGCCTGCATGCCCGGCAGGACGCGCACGATCTTGCCTTTATAGATGTTGCCGACGATCCCGCGTTTCTGCGTGCGCTCAACGTGGACTTCTTGCAGCACACCGTTTTCGACCACCGCCACGCGCGACTCCATCGGCGTGATGTTGATCAGAATCTCTTCACTCATGGCAGGATCTCGTTCAGGCATGTTCACGATAGTGGCCGCATCTGGATTCGTACGACGCTCAGGGCGTGTTCAGGTTTTGCCAACAGGGTATGCCGAAATGGCCCAACGCCTCGCAGGTTTCGCACAGCGGCAGGCCGACCACCGCCGAATAGCTGCCTTCGAGCCCGGCGACAAACACCGCGCCCAGGCCCTGAATGCCATAGCCGCCGGCCTTGTCGCGCGGTTCGCCACTGGCCCAGTAGGCGCCGGCCTCTTCGCGACTGATGGTGCGGAAACGCACGCGGCTGCGCACCACCCGCGACTCGCAGCGCTCACCTTCAAGCACGGCGATGGCGGTCAGCACTTCGTGTTCGTTGCCGGACAACATCATCAGCATGGCGCATGCGTCGGCTTCGTCCACCGGTTTGCCAAGTATTTTGCCGTCGAGCACCACAGCGGTGTCGGCGCCAAGCACGCAGAACGGCTGGCCAGAGACGACCGAGCGGCGCCCGGCCTCAGCCTTGCCACGCGCGAGGCGCTCGACATAGGCCGAAGGGGATTCTTCAGGAAGCGGGGTTTCGTCGATGTCTGCACTGATGGCGGAAAAGCGCACGCCGATCTGCGTGAGCAATTCACGGCGACGCGGTGAGCCGGAGGCGAGGTAAAGCAGTTTCATCAAAACATCTCCCTGTTCAGTGCCCTGCTTCACCGGCTCAATAGATTCTGTAGCGTCGGCACATCCCGCGCAGGGCGAAGCTGACCCACGGCCAGAGCAAGGCACTGACCAGCGCCGGCAAGACCAGCGCCAGGGTTGGCTGACGGTTGCCGGTCAGAGCGCTGAGCCACAGTTGCGCCAATTGTGCGAGGCCGAAGATCACCAGGATCACCAGGCACTGCTGCCACATCGGGAACATGCGCAGGCGCTGCTGCAACGACAATACAAGGAAGGTAATCAGGGTCAGGATCAGCGCGTTCTGCCCGAGCAGGTCGCCCTGCAGGACATCTTCGGCCAGTCCCAGACAGAACGCCGTCACCATGCCAACCGTGTGCGGCATGTACAGCGCCCAAAACGTCACGAGCAAGGCCAGCCACAGCGGGCGAAGGATTTCCATGAAGATCGGCAACGGTGAAACGCTGAGCAGGATGCCAACGAAGAACGTCAGCCAGATCATCCAGCCGTTTCCGGATTTTTTCGCGCCGACCATTATTCTCGTCCCCCGGTAGTCGCTGGCGGTTTCGCCGGTGGTTTGCTGGTGGCCGGTGGTTTGGCAGCGGCCGGAGCGGCAGCGGGCGGCTTGCTCGCGGCGGGCTTGGCTGGCGTGGCGGCAGGCGATGCGGCTTCAGTGGCCGGCGCTGCGGTAGCGGTCGATGGCGTGGCAGGCATGATCAACGGTTTCGGCACGCTGGCCGGCAACATCGGGCCACCGCCGTGGGCATCGAGCTGTTCTTGGGCTTGGGCCGCGTCATTGGCGCGTTCCTCGGCAGTGCGGCTGTCGCTGAACACCAGCAGCAGGTAGCGACTGCGGTTCAGGGCGGCTGTGGGCACGGCGCGGACGATAGCGAACGGTTGGCCGGAATCGTGGATGACCTCTTTTACCGTCGCCACCGGATAACCGGCCGGGAATCGCTGGCCGAGGCCGGAGCTGACCAGCAGATCGCCTTCCTTGATGTCCGCCGTGTCGGCGACATGACGCAATTCCAGGCGCTCCGGGTTGCCGGTGCCACTGGCAATCGCGCGCAGACCGTTACGGTTCACCTGTACGGGAATGCTGTGGGTAGTGTCGGTCAGCAGCAGGACACGCGAGGTGTACGGCATCAATTCAACCACCTGGCCCATCAACCCGCGGGCATCGAGCACCGGTTGGCCGAGCACCACGCCGTCGCGCTCACCTTTGTTGATGATGATGCGATGGGTGAAGGGGTTGGGGTCCATGCCGATCAGCTCGGCCACTTCGACCTTTTCATTGACCAGTGCGGAGGAGTTGAGCAACTCGCGCAGCCGAACGTTCTGCTCGGTCAGGGCCGCGAGCTTTTGCATGCGTCCCTGCAACAGCAGGTTTTCGGTCTTGAGTTTTTCGTTTTCGGCGACGAGCTCGGTGCGGCTGCCGAACTGACTGGCGACCCCTTCCCACAAGCGGCCGGGCAGGTCCGTAATCCAGTAGGCATCCATGAGCACCAGCGACGCTTGCTTGCGCGCGGGTTTGAGCAGGTCGAAACGTGCATCGACCACCATCAGTGCGACCGCGAGCACGGCCAGCACCAACAGGCGCACGCCCAACGAAGGGCCTTTGGTGAAAAGCGGTTTAATAAGCCGCTCCTCCCAGGCAAATGTTCTGTTTATTCATACGGCATCAAACCGGCCTGGATGAAGACTGACAGAAGATAAACGCCAACAGGCAGCACTGCAAAGTGCTGCCTGTGCGTTCACCCACGTATTGCATTCGAAGCTTATTCGCTCGAAAGCAGATCCATGGTGTGCTTATCCATCATTTCCAGCGCACGGCCACCGCCGCGAGCAACGCAAGTCAGCGGGTCTTCGGCAACGATCACCGGCAGACCGGTTTCCTGGGCCAGCAACTTGTCGAGGTCACGCAGCAGCGCGCCACCACCGGTCAGCACCAGGCCACGCTCGGCGATGTCGGAGGCCAGTTCCGGCGGCGATTGCTCCAGCGCGCTTTTCACCGCCTGAACGATGGTTGCCAGCGACTCTTGCAGAGCCTCGAGCACTTCGTTGGAGTTCAGGGTGAATGCGCGTGGAACGCCTTCGGCCAGGTTGCGACCGCGAACATCGACTTCGCGTACTTCGCCGCCCGGGTAGGCGGTACCGATTTCCTGCTTGATGCGCTCAGCGGTGGATTCACCGATCAGGCTGCCGTAGTTGCGGCGCACATAAGTGATGATCGCTTCGTCGAAACGGTCGCCGCCGACACGTACGGATTCGGCGTAAACCACACCGTTCAGGGAGATCAGGGCGATTTCGGTGGTACCACCACCGATGTCCACGACCATCGAACCGCGCGCTTCTTCAACCGGCAGACCGGCACCGATCGCAGCAGCCATCGGCTCTTCGATCAGGAACACTTCACGGGCACCGGCGCCAAGGGCCGATTCACGGATGGCACGACGCTCAACCTGGGTGGACTTGCATGGAACGCAGATCAGCACTCGTGGGCTGGGCTGCAGGAAACTGTTTTCGTGAACCTTGTTGATAAAGTACTGCAGCATCTTTTCGCAGACGCTGAAGTCGGCGATCACGCCGTCCTTCATCGGACGAATGGCAGCAATGTTGCCCGGCGTACGGCCAAGCATGCGCTTGGCCTCGGTGCCGACAGCGACGACACTTTTCTGGTTACCGTGTGTCCGAATGGCCACAACCGATGGCTCATTCAGGACGATACCGCGCTCGCGCACGTAAATAAGGGTGTTGGCAGTGCCCAGGTCAATGGAAAGATCGCTGGAAAACATGCCACGCAGTTTCTTGAACATGGGAAAGGGACCCTAGGCAACGCGTGGGTAAAAAAGTGCGGCAAACTCTAACAACGACAGGGATTTTGGGCAAGGCGCCAATATGTTAAATTGGCCGCTTTTCTGTGCACCAAGCCCCACAATCGCGGCCTTATGACCGTAGAAGTGCGGTAGTGTTCCGACAATCTAACACACGGACGCCGTCCGTTCTGTTTTCCACTGGAGAATCCCGATGGCGCTAGAACGCTCCGACGTGGAAAAAATCGCGCATCTGGCCTGCCTTGGCCTCAACGATGCCGATCTTCCGCACATTACTTCCGCCCTCAACAGCATTCTCGGGCTGGTCGACGAAATGCAGGCCGTTGATACCGACGGTATCGAGCCGCTGGCCCACCCTTTGGAAGCCAGTCAGCGCCTGCGCGCCGACGTGGTAACCGAGACGAATAACCGCGAGGCCTACCAGTCCATCGCACCAGCGGTCGAAAACGGCCTGTATCTGGTTCCGAAAGTCATCGACTAAAGGGAAAGAGCCTGCAATGCATCAAATGACTCTGGCCGAGATCGCCCGCGGTCTCGCCGATAAAAAGTTTTCCTCCGAAGAGCTGACCAAAGTCCTGCTGGCGCGTATTACCCAGCTCGATCCGCAGCTCAACAGTTTCATCAGCCTCACCGAGGATCTGGCCATCGAGCAGGCGAAAGCCGCCGATGCGCGCCGGGCCAATGGTGAGAGCGGCGCCCTGCTCGGCGCGCCGATCGCCCACAAGGATCTGTTCTGCACCCAGGGCATCCGCACCAGCTGCGGCTCGAAGATGCTCGACAATTTCAAGGCTCCCTACGACGCCACCGTAGTCGCGAAACTGGCCGCTGCCGGCGCGGTGACTCTGGGCAAGACCAACATGGACGAATTCGCCATGGGTTCGGCCAACGAGTCGAGCTGGTACGGCGCCGTGAAAAACCCGTGGAACCTGGAACACGTGCCAGGCGGTTCGTCCGGTGGCTCGGCGGCGGCGGTTGCCGCTCGTCTTTTGCCAGCGGCCACGGCCACTGACACCGGCGGTTCGATCCGTCAGCCGGCGGCGTTCACCAACCTCACCGGCCTGAAGCCGACCTACGGTCGCGTTTCGCGCTGGGGCATGATTGCCTACGCGTCCAGCCTCGATCAGGGCGGCCCGTTGGCGCGCACGGCCGAAGACTGCGCGATCCTCCTGCAAGGCATGGCCGGCCTCGACCCGAATGACTCCACCAGCATCGATGAGCCAGTCCCGGATTACTCCGCCAGCCTCGGCGAGTCGCTGCAAGGCCTGCGCATCGGCGTGCCGAAGGAATACTTCAGCGCCGGTCTCGACCCGCGCATTGCCGAGCTGATCCAGAACAGCATCCAGCAGTTGCAGAAGCTCGGTGCGGTGATCAAGGAAATCAGCCTGCCGAACATGCAGCACGCCATTCCGGCCTACTACGTGATCGCCCCGGCAGAAGCGTCTTCCAACCTGTCGCGTTTCGACGGCGTGCGTTTCGGCCATCGCTGCGAGAACCCGGAAAACCTCATCGACCTGTACAAGCGCTCCCGTGGCGAAGGCTTCGGCGCCGAAGTACAGCGCCGGATCATGGTCGGTGCCTACGCGCTGTCCGCCGGTTACTACGACGCTTACTACCTGAAAGCGCAAAAGATCCGTCGTCTGGTGAAGAACGACTTCATGGCTGCCTTCAATGAAGTCGACATCATCCTCGGCCCGACCACGCCGAACCCGGCGTGGAAACTCGGCGCGAAGAACAGCGACCCGGTCGCTGCCTATCTGGAAGACGTCTACACCATCACCGCCAACCTCGCCGGCCTGCCGGGCCTGTCGATGCCGGCCGGTTTTGTCGACGGTCTGCCGGTGGGCGTGCAGTTGCTCGCGCCGTATTTCCAGGAAGGTCGCCTGCTCAATGTGGCGCACCAGTACCAGCTCAATACCGACTGGCACACCCGCACCCCAACCGGCTTCTGAGGAGACACACATGCAATGGGAAGTCGTGATCGGGCTGGAGATTCACACTCAGCTCACCACCCGGTCGAAAATCTTTTCCGGTAGTTCCACCACGTTCGGTTCCGAGCCGAACACTCAGGCCAGTCTGATCGACCTGGGCATGCCCGGTGTGCTGCCGGTGCTCAACCAGGAAGCGGTGCGCATGGCGGTGATGTTCGGTCTGGCGATTGACGCCGAGATCGGCCAGCACAACGTGTTCGCCCGCAAGAACTACTTCTACCCGGACCTGCCGAAGGGCTATCAGATCAGCCAGATGGAATTGCCGATCGTTGGCAAAGGCCACCTGGACATCGCCCTGGAAGACGGCACGGTCAAACGCGTCGGCATTACCCGCGCGCACCTGGAAGAAGATGCCGGCAAGAGCCTGCACGAAGAATTCAACGGTGCCACCGGCATCGACCTGAACCGTGCCGGCACGCCGCTGCTGGAAATCGTTTCCGAGCCGGACATGCGCAGCGCCAAGGAAGCCGTGGCTTACGTCAAGGCGATCCACGCGCTGGTGCGCTACCTGGGCATTTGCGACGGCAACATGGCCGAAGGCTCGCTGCGTTGCGACTGCAACGTCTCGGTACGGCCGAAAGGCCAGGTCGAGTTCGGTACCCGCTGCGAGATCAAGAACGTCAACTCGTTCCGCTTCATCGAGAAGGCGATCAACTCGGAAATCCAGCGTCAGATCGAGCTGATCGAAGACGGCGGCAAGGTCATCCAGCAGACCCGCCTGTACGACCCGAACAAGGACGAAACCCGTCCGATGCGTTCGAAAGAGGAAGCCAACGACTACCGTTACTTCCCCGATCCGGACCTGCTGCCGGTGGTCATCGAAGAGTCGTTTCTCGGTGAAGTGCGCGCGACTCTGCCGGAACTGCCACCGCAAAAACGCGAACGCTTCCAGAGCCAGTTCGGTCTGTCGGCCTACGACGCCAACGTGCTGGCCACCAGCCGTGAGCAGGCGGACTACTTCGAGAAAGTCGCGGCCATCGGTGGCGACGCGAAACTGGCGGCGAACTGGGTGATGGTCGAGTTGGGCAGCCTGCTCAACAAGCAGGGCCTGGACATCGAGGATTCGCCGGTGTCCGCCGAGCAACTGGGCGGCATGCTACAGCGCATCAAGGACAACACCATCTCCGGCAAGATCGCCAAGGTGGTGTTCGAAGCGATGGCCAACGGCGAAGGCAGTGCTGACGAGATCATCGAAAAGCGCGGCCTCAAGCAAGTCACCGACACCGGCGCGATCTCGGCCGTGCTCGATGAAATGCTCGCGGCCAACGCCGAACAGGTCGAACAGTACCGCGCGGCAGACGAAGCCAAACGCGGCAAGATGTTCGGTTTCTTCGTCGGCCAGGCCATGAAAGCCTCCAAAGGCAAAGCCAACCCGCAGCAGGTGAACGAACTGCTGAAAAGCAAGCTCGAAGGCTGACCACCAATGGAGCCAGATCCAAAGCCTGGCTCCATCCCCTGTGGAAGGGACCTGTGGCGAGGGGATTTATCCCCGTTGGGCCGCGAAGCGGCCCCAATTGCTGAGCTTGATTTGCACCAGATAAATCGAGTTTTCAGTTTTGGGACTGCTGCGCAGTCCAACGGGGATAAATCCCCTCACCACAGGTCAATCCTACATTTGATCCGGGATACCTTTGAATGAAGCGCCTGTTTTTGAGCAGCGCCCTGCTCTCTCTGCTGGCCGGTTGCGCCAGTACCGACACCATCGACCCGCACGGTTACGACCAGACCGGCGTCGCCTCCTATTACGGAGCCAAACATCACGGTAAACGCACTGCCAGCGGCGAAGCGTTCAACCAGCATTCCCTGACCGCCGCCCACCGCCAGTTGCCATTCGGCACGCGGGTGAAGGTCACCAACCTGAAAAACGACGAATCGGTCGTGGTCCGCATCAACGACCGGGGCCCGCACACCCGTGGCCGATTGATCGATCTGTCACGCGAGGCCGCCGACGAAATCGGCATGCTGCGCAGCGGCACCGCCCGGGTACGCGTGCAGGCCCTCGACTGATGGAGCGCCGACCATTTTCGGACTAGCTGATCTGCCGCTGATCAACGTCATCGAATTGCTCAGTGGCCTGTGTCTTTTGCTCATCGGCGCCGAGCTGATGGTGCGCGCCGCCGTGCGTCTGGCCGAGCGTCTGCATGTGCGCCCGCTGATCATTGGCCTGACCATCGTCGCTCTCGGGAGCAGCGCCCCGCAAATGGCGGTGAGCCTGCAAGCGGCGCTGTCCGACAACCCCGACATCGCCGTCGGCAGCGTGGTCGGCAGCGGCATCTTCAACATCCTTGTAACCCTTGGCCTGTCGGCACTGATCATCCCGCTGCGCGTGTCGCGGCAACTGGTGCGCCTGGACATCCCGCTGATGATCGGCGCCAGCCTGTTGGTATTCATCCTCGCCTGGAACAAGGACATCGGGCGTTTCGACGGCGTGCTGCTGCTCGGCGCTTTGGCGTTGTACCTCGGCTTGCTGTTTCGCCAGTCGCGACACTCGACGCGACCGCATACAGAACCACCCACCGAGACGCAGCAATCCTGGCTGATCAGTGGGCTGATGATTCTCGCTGGCCTGGCCATGCTGGTGTTCGCCGGGCGTCTGCTGCTTGGCGCCGCCGTGGTCGTGGCCACCGACTTGGGCCTGTCGGAACGGGTCATCGGTCTGACCGTGGTCGCGGTCGGCACTTCGCTACCCGAACTGGCGACTTCGCTGATCGCTGCGTTGCGCGGACAGCGCGACATTGCCGTGGGCAACGTGATCGGCGCCAACCTGTTCAACCTGCTCGGGGTGCTCGGGCTGACCGCCCTACTCGCACCGACGCCGCTTTCCGTTTCCCCGAATGCGCTGGATTTCGACTTGCCGGTGATGCTCGGCGTCGCGGCGCTGTGCCTGCCGGTGTTCTATTCCGGCTACCGCGTGACCCGGGCCGAAGGCTTGCTGCTGCTTGGTTTGTATCTGGTCTACGGGCTGCATGTGGTGTCGTTCACCACCGGCATGCCGCTGGCCGGCAGACTCGAGCGCTTGATGCTGTTTTATGTCCTGCCGGCGCTGCTGACGTTTCTGTTGTTCACGTCGATCCGCGCCTGGCGTCGCCAACACCACAAAAGAGATGTGCCATGAACGAGTCGAAGCAGTCCGGGGTTGAAATCCGTCGTCAGGTCATGGGCGATGCCTTCGTTGATCGCGCCTTGGGCAACGCCACCGAGTTCACCCAGCCGTTGCAGGATTTCGTCAATGAACACGCCTGGGGCGGGGTGTGGAACCGCGAAGGTCTGTCGCTGAAAACCCGCAGCCTGATTACCCTCGCCGCGCTGACCGCGTTGAAGTGTCCGCAAGAGTTGAAGGGCCACGTACGCGGCGCGTTGAACAATGGCTGCACGGTGGAGGAGATTCGCGAAGCCCTGCTGCATTGCGCGGTGTATGCCGGCGTGCCGGCGGCGATCGATGCGTTTCGCGCGGCGCAGGAAGTGATCGACAGCTACCAGAAACCGCAGTGACCGCCTTCGCGAGCAGGCTCGCTCCCACATTTGCAATGCGTTTCCCTGTGGGAGCGAGCCTGCTCGCGAAGAGGCCCTGCCAGACACCGCAAATCCTTGATCAGATCCACCCACCCCACTGCAACACAAAGATCCCGACGTTGGTGGTAATCGCCGCCATCAACGTGGTCAGCACAATGATCGCCGCCGCCAGCTCATGATTGCCCTGTGCCGCCCGGGCCATGACGAAACTTGCCGCCGCCGTCGGGCTGCCAAAGTAGAGAAAGAGAATCCCCAACTCCGCCCCGCGAAAGCCCCACAACCACGCGCCCACGGTTGCCAGTAACGGCAGACCGACCATTTTCACCAGGCTGGAACTGAGCGCCATCTTGCCGCTCTTGCGCAACGCCGCCAGTGACAGCGTGCCACCGATACAAATCAGTGCCAACGGCAAAGTGGTCTGCGCCAGATACTGGCCGGAGGTTTCCAGCCAACCCGGCAAACCGATCTTGAAATAGGCGAACGGGGCCGCCGCAATCACGCTGATGATCAGCGGGTTGCTGAACACGCTTTTGCAGATGCTCCACGGATCGGACTTGATCACCGGGCTGTATACGGCCAGCACAATGGTCGACAGCGTGTTGTAGAACAGGATCACCAGCGCCGCCAGAATCGCCCCGAGCGAAATGCCGTAATCGCCGTACATGCTTGCAGCGAGCGCCAGGCCGATCACGCCGTTGTTGCCGCGAAACGCGCCCTGGGTGTAGATGCCGCGATCTTCACGCGGACACTTGAAAATTGCCCAGCCCCAGGCCACGGCGAAACTCACCAGGGTGGCGAGGGAAAAGTAGATCAGTAGCGAAGGTTGCAGCGCGGCGTGCAGGTCAGCGTGGAGGATGCCGAGAAACAGCAATGCCGGCATCGTGACGTTGAACACCAGCGATGAGGCGGTGTGGATGAAGTTGTCGTTGATCCAGTCGATGCGCTTGAGCAGCACACCGAGAAACAGCATGGCAAACACCGGCGCGGTGATGTTCAGGGTTTCAAGAAAGATTGCCAGCATGCCGGGGAGCCTTGGGTGAGCGTCGATAGGGGGCTAATGATAAGCCACTTTCGCCCTGATCGTTCCCACGCTCTGCGTGGGAACGATCACAGGCACCGCAAGTCCTTCGGCGTCTGGCAGATCGCTTTCGCGAGCAGGCTAACTCCCACATTTGCAATGCATTTCCCTGTGGGAGCGAGCCTGCTCGCGAAGAACGATGACGCGGTCTCAGGTAATCGGCGCCGGGTTGAACAAGGTGATGTCGTTATGCAGCTTGTGCTTCTCCGCCCAGGTCTGTTGCTTGCCACTGGCAACGTCCAGGTAATAGTGGAACAACTCCCAGCCGAGCTCTTCGATGGTCGCGCGCCCGGTAGCAATGCGGCCGGCGTCGATGTCGATCAGGTCCGGCCAGCGCTGCGCCAGTTCGGTCCGCGTCGATACCTTGACCACCGGCGCCATGGCCAGCCCGTATGGCGTGCCCCGACCGGTAGTGAACACGTGCAGGTTCATCCCCGCCGCCAGTTGCAACGTACCGCAGACAAAATCGCTGGCTGGCGTCGCGCAGAAAATCAGCCCCTTCTGCTTGAAACGCTCGCCTGGTCCGAGCACGCCGTTGATCGCGCTGCTGCCGGACTTGACGATCGAGCCCAGGGACTTCTCGACAATGTTCGACAACCCGCCCTTCTTGTTGCCGGGCGTGGTGTTGGCGCTGCGATCGGCTTCGCCCTTGGCCAGGTAACGATCGTACCAGTCCATCTCCCGTACCAGCTCTTCGGCGACGGTTTGCGTTTGCGCCCGCGACGTCAGCAGGTAGATCGCATCGCGCACTTCGGTGACTTCGGAAAACATCACCGTCGCCCCCGCACGCAACAGCAAGTCTGAGGCATAACCCAGCGCCGGGTTGGCGGTGATGCCGGAGAACGCGTCGCTGCCGCCGCACTGCATACCGAGAATCAGCTCGGAGGCCGGCACGGTTTCGCGGCGGCGCTGGTCGAGCTTCTTCAGGCGCACTTCGGCCAGTTCCATGATCTGCTCGATCATTTCGGTGAAGCCGTGACTGGAATCCTGCAAGCGGTACAGCCACGGATCGCTGAGATCCACCGAGGCATCGTCCTCGTGCATCACTTGCCCGGCCTGCAATTTCTCGCAGCCCAGACCGATCACCAGCGCCTCGCCGCCCAGGTTCGGGTTGCGCGCCAGATTGCGCACGGTACGAATCGGGATATAGGCGTCGGTCGCGGTGATCGCCACACCGCAGCCATAACTGTGGGTCAGTGCCACCACGTCATCGACGTGCGGGTACTTCGGCAGCAGCTCTTCCTTGATGCGCTTGACCGCGTGATCGAGCACGCCGGTGACGCACTGCACGGTCGTAGTGATGCCGAGAATGTTGCGCGTGCCGACAGTGCCGTCGGCGTTGCGATAACCCTCGAACGTGAAGCCTTCCAGCGGTGCCTGCGCATCCGGCACATCGGTGGACAGCGGCAAGCTGTCCAGCGGTGGCGCGGTCGGCATGCGCAGTTGATCTTCCTTGACCCAACTGCCGCGACGGATCGGCTGCAAGGCGTAGCCGATGATCTGCCCGTAACGAATCACCGGGCCGCCTTCGGGAATATCCTCCAGGGTGACCTTGTGGCTCTGCGGTACGAAATCCAGGGTGACCAGGCCGTCGGCGAACTCGGTACCGGCCGGTACGCCCTGATCGTTGACCACCACTACAACGTTGTCCCGCTCGTGCAGGCGGATGTAGCGCGGCGAGTCGGAATGTTCAATCAACTGCATGACGCCGCTCCTCAGGAATGCGCTTGAGACAAATTGCCGGTGGCTTCATTGCCGCCCTTGGCTGGCGGCTCTTTCAAGACCACACGCTTGATCGGGCCGACGATCACCAGGTAGCTGAACACCGCCACCAGTGCGTTGGCACCGACAAACACCAGCGCCCATTTGAACGAACCGGTGGAGCTGATGATGTAGCCAATCACGATCGGCGTGGTGATCGAAGCGATGTTGCCGAAGGTGTTGAACAGGCCACCGCTCAGACCGGCGATCTGTTTCGGCGAAGTGTCGGAAACCACCGCCCAGCCCAGTGCACCCACGCCTTTGCCAAAGAATGCCAGCGCCATGAAGCCCACGACCATCCATTCCACGTCAACATAGTTGCACGCAACGATGCTGCTAGACACCAGCAGACCAGCGATGATCGGCGCCTTGCGGGCGAAAGTCAGCGAGTGGCCCTTGCGCAGCAGGTAATCGGAAATCACCCCGCCGAGCACACCGCCGATAAAGCCGCAGATCGCCGGCAACGAAGCGATGAAACCGGCCTTGAGAATGGTCATGCCACGCTCTTGCACCAGGTACACCGGGAACCAGGTCAGGAAGAAGTAGGTGATGCCGTTGATGCAGTACTGGCCCAGATACACGCCAAGCATCATGCGGTTGGTCAGCAACTGACGGATGTAGTCCCACTTCGGCCCATCGGCTTTTTTGCCTTTGTTCTGGTCCATGTCGACCATGCCGCCGTTGTCAGCGATGAAGTTGACTTCAGCTTCGTTGGCCATCGGGTGTTGGCGCGGGCTGTGGATAACCTTCAGCCACACCAGCGAGAAGATGATGCCCAGAATCCCCATGACGATGAACACGTGCTCCCAGCCGAAGCTGTAGACGATCCAGCCCATCAGCGGCGCGAACAACACGGTGGCAAAGTATTGCGCCGAGTTGAAGATCGCCGAAGCGGTGCCGCGTTCAGCGGTCGGGAACCACGCCGCCACGATGCGCGCGTTGCCGGGGAACGATGGCGCTTCGGCCAGGCCCACGAGGAAACGCAGCATGAACAGCGCAACCACTGCCGTGGACATGCCGAATTCACCGACGAAGCCTTGCAGCACGGTGAACAGCGACCAGGTGAAAATGCTCAGGGCGTAGACTTTTTTCGAGCCGAAGCGATCGAGCAGCCAGCCACCGGGAATTTGCCCGGCGACGTAGGCCCAACCGAATGCGGAGAAGATGTAGCCGAGGGTAACGGCGTCAATGCCAAGGTCCTTTTGCAGGCTGGAGCCGGCAATGGCGATCGTGGCACGGTCGGCGTAATTGATCGTGGTCACCAGAAACAGCATGAGCAGGATCAAATAGCGGACGTGAGTCGGCTTGGAGGATTGCATGCAGATGTACTCCCACTGATTATTTTTATGCGGGTAAAACATTCTTTGGTCTTTGTGGGAGCTGGCTTGCCAGCGATGGCATCAGCGCGGCGTGCCTGAAGCACCGCGTTGCCCGAATCGCTGGCAAGCCAGCTCCCACAGGTATTGCGTGTATCAGGAACCGATGTAGGCAGTCTTCACGACCGTGTAGAACTCTTGTGCATAGCGGCCCTGCTCACGCGAGCCGTAGGACGAGCCTTTACGGCCACCGAACGGGACGTGGTAATCCACACCGGCGGTCGGCAGGTTGACCATCACCATCCCGGCCTGGGAGTGGCGCTTGAAGTGGTTGGCGTACTTCAGCGAAGTGGTCGCGATGCCGGCCGACAAGCCGAATTCGGTGTCGTTGGCCATCGCCAGCGCGGTTTCGTAATCGGCCACGCGAACGATGTTGGCCACTGGGCCGAAGATCTCTTCGCGGCTGATACGCATTGACGCTTCACTGTCGGCGAACAGGGTCGGCGCGAGGAAGTAGCCCTCGGTGTCGCATGTCACCACACCACCGCCGCTGACCAGACGCGCACCTTCGGACTGGCCGATGTCGATGTACTTCATGTCCTGCTCAAGCTGCGCCTGGGAGACCACCGGACCGATGTCGGTGCCGGCCTTCAGCGCGTGGCCGACCTTGATCGACTTCATGCGCTCGGCCATGGCTTCGACGAATTTGTCGTGGATCCCGGCAGTCACGATCAAGCGGCTCGACGCTGTGCAACGCTGGCCGGTGGAGTAGAACGCGCTCTGCACCGACAGCTCGACCGCTTGCTTGAGGTCGGCGTCGTCGAGAATGATTTGCGGGTTCTTGCCGCCCATTTCCAGTTGCACTTTGGCCTGGCGCGAAACGCAGTTCACGGCGATCTGACGACCAACGCCCACCGAACCGGTGAAGCTGATGCCGTCGACTTTCGGGCTGTTGACCAACGCCTCGCCAACCACGCGACCGCTGCCCATCACCAGGTTGAACACACCGGCCGGGAAACCTGCGCGGGAGATGATTTCCGCCAGCGCCCAGGCGCAGCCCGGCACCAGATCGGCAGGCTTGAGCACTACGCAGTTGCCGTAGGCCAGGGCCGGAGCAATTTTCCATGCCGGGATGGCGATCGGGAAGTTCCACGGGGTGATCAGACCGACCACGCCCAGTGCTTCGCGAGTGACTTCAACGTTGACGCCCGGGCGTACCGACGGCACGTAGTCACCGGACAGACGCAGGCACTCACCGGCGAAGAACTTGAAAATGTTGCCGGCGCGGGTCACTTCACCGATCGCTTCCGGCAGGGTCTTGCCCTCCTCACGGGCCAACAGCGTGCCGAGCTCTTCGCGACGGGCGAGGATCTCGCTGCCGACCTTATCCAGCGAATCGTGACGGGCCTGAATGCCCGAAGTGGAGTACGCCGGGAACGCAGCGCGCGCAGCGTCGATGGCGGCGTTGACCTGGCTCAGGTCGGCCTTGGCGTAGTCGCCGATGGTGTCGCTGAGTTCGGACGGGTTGATGTTGGCCGAGTAATCGGCACCGGCGACCCATTCGCCATTGATGTAGTTGTCGTAGCGTTTTGCAGTTGTCACAGGGCAGCCCTCAACTCTAAAAGCCTTCACGCAAAAAGCCGCTGATTGCTCAGCGGCCTCGCTTTTCTCGTTTATTGCGCGCCTTGCTTGTCGATCAGCGCGGCGAGCATTTCGTACTCTTCGCCGGTCAGGTCGGTCAGCGGCGCACGCACCGGACCTGCGTCATAGCCGGCGATTTTTGCACCTGCCTTGACGATGCTCACGGCGTAACCGGCCTTGCGGTTGCGGATGTCCAGGTACGGCAGGAAGAAGTCGTCGATGATCTTGCCGACGGTGGCGTGATCTTCGCGAGCGATCGCGTGGTAGAAGTCCATCGCGGTTTTCGGGATGAAGTTGAACACCGCCGAGGAGTACACCGGCACGCCCAACGCCTTGTAGGCAGCGGCGTAGACTTCGGCGGTCGGCAAACCACCCAGGTAGCTGAAGCGATCACCAAGGCGGCGACGGATCGACACCATCAACTCGATATCGCCCAGGCCATCCTTGTAGCCGATCAGGTTCGGGCAGCGCTCGGCCAGACGCTCCAGCAGCGGCGCGGTGAGGCGGCAGACGTTGCGGTTGTAGACGACCACGCCAATCTTCACCGACTTGCACACGGCTTCTACGTGCGCGGCAACACCGTCCTGGCTTGCTTCGGTCAGGTAGTGCGGCAGCAGCAGCAGGCCTTTGGCGCCCAGACGCTCGGCTTCCTGAGCGTACTCGATGGCCTGGCGGGTCGAACCACCGACGCCGGCGAGGATCGGAACGCTGGTTGCGCAGGTGTCGACGGCGGTCTTGATGATTTCCGAATATTCGCTGGCGGCCAGGGAGAAGAACTCACCGGTGCCGCCGGCAGCGAACAGAGCCGAAGCGCCATACGGAGCCAGCCATTCCAGGCGTTTGATGTAGCCCGCGCGGTTGAAATCGCCCTGCGCGTTGAAATCGGTCACCGGGAAAGACAGCAGGCCGGCAGAGAGGATGGACTTCAGTTCTTGTGGATTCATTATTCGAACACCCTGGTAGCAACGTTTTATTGTGAGTGGACCGTTCAGCCTTCGCCGAAGTTGTAGGTCATCGTACAACTTAAAAGATAACCGTCAACTGCATTTCATCGTTGCCAGCGATTTTTTGTCGGACAAAATCGCTTTTTGCGCTTGCTGAAATCGCTGGAAGGCCCGTCCTTGAAGCCTTCGCTGGCGGAAATATCTGGTCTGGATTCGTTTAATTGCGAGGGGACGAGCCGCTCCTAAAATACGTCGACTGCCACGAAGGATCGTGGCGGACCACTCAAAGGAAGCTGTTATGTCGATGCACTTTGCCGCCCCTACCCTCTCCCACACCGCCCCTGCTCAAGACGATTGCGTGACGCTTCAGCTCTCGCAGATGCCGGATATCCTCACCGTACAGGTGCCGGATTCCAGCGATTTCGCAGCGAACTGGAGCGTTTACGCGATTCTCGGCAGTGATGGAGAAGAACCCGAATGGGAAGGTGATGAGGTGGACACCGGCGCCTGGGACGACGCCGAGGATGAAATGGAAAAGCTGCTCGACATCGAGGTGCAGTTGCCGAAAGAGGCGCTTCAACCGTACCTGAACCGCGAGGTGGAGCTGCGCTACAAGTTTCGTGATGAGTCGAGTATGGAGCCGTATTCGCGGGCGTTGAGGCTGCGGGTCGAGGCGTAAGCATTTCCGCGTTTGAGGCCTGACCGTTGGTCGGGACTGGTATTTCTTACAGGTGCGCCCTCCCCAGACATTCAGATTAGATCAGCGGGTGAGGTGAGAACATCCCCTCATCATCCGTCCATTTCAATTTCGAGAAGGAACATCGATATGAGTTCTCAAACAAAAGTGCTCGCTGCCCCAAACGTCAAAGACGCCAACAACAATCAGTTGAAGCTAAGTGCGATCAAGGGGGATGCTGTTACGGTCCACATCCATGCATTCCCTCCAGCTATTACCGACGGAAGCAGGATCAAACTCTTTACAAAAATGGGCAATGCCGAGGACTTTGCGGAGAGCACTGTCACCACCGTCCCCAGCATCATTGAGTTGAAAGTCCGCAAGAGTTTTTTTGAAGAAAACCTGGCATCGGCCTCAAGCGCGACGTTTCATTACACCGCTGCAAACGTCGGAGGAGCCGAAGAGACTTCCGAGAAAATTATCTTGACAGTCGTCAATTAAGACTATCGCTCAATTTCACGCCTGCGCCTGCGCCTCTTCATGGGCCTGGCGCAGTCTTTCGCGGCTGTTGGTCAGGTGCAATCTCATCGCCGCACGCGCTGCATCGGAATCCTGTCGGGCAATTGCGTCGTAGATTTCTTCGTGCTCACGGCTCAGACGGCCCATGTAGTGCTGTTGATCGTCGTGGGCCAGGCGCGCCGAGTTCAGCCGGGTACGCGGAATGATGCTGGTGCCCAGGTGGGTCATGATGTCGGTGAAATAGCGGTTGCCGGTGGACAGGGCGATTTCCAGGTGGAAAGCGAAGTCCGACGACACCGCATCGCTGGCATGGGAGGCGCTTTCGTTCAGAGCGTCGAGGGCGGCGCGCATGGTTGCCAGTTGTTCGGGGCTGCGGCGTTGCGCGGCGAGGCCGGCGGATTCGACTTCGAGGCTGATGCGCAATTCGAGAATTGCCAGCACGTCACGCAGAGTGACGACGGTGGCCGGGTCGATGCGGAAACCGCTCGGGCTCGGCGTGTCGAGGACAAAGGTGCCGATGCCGTGGCGGGTTTCCACCTGGCCGGCGGCCTGCAGACGGGAAATCGCCTCGCGGACCACGGTGCGGCTGACGCCATGGGCTTCCATGATCGCCGACTCGGTGGGCAATTTGTCGCCACGTTTGAGCAGGCCATCACGGATCTGCTCGCTCAACACCGTCACCAATTCCTGGGCGAGGCTACGGCGCTTGCGGGGGAGGCGCGGGGTGTCGATCAGCTTTTCCATGATTTGTATCTTGTCTCGAAAGTTCGGCTTGGCGCCATCATAGCTCAAGCGGGTTGTACGATCACCGGGCAGATCACATTACCCCACTGTGGGAGCGAGCCTGCTCGCGAAAGCAGTGGTTCAGACGACAGATTCGTCGACCGATATGGCCCCTTCGCGAGCAGGCTCGCTCCCACAGGTGAGTGTTCAGACAGTTATGGCCTGTTCGACCAGACGACCGCTGTCGATCCGCACATGCCGTGGATGGAATCGTTTCAAACTGCTTCGATGACCGACGCTGACAATGCTCAACCCTGGAATCTCATCGATCAGCGCCTGGTACAAGGTCGCTTCGTCTTCTTCATCCATCGCCGAAGTCGCTTCGTCCATGTACAGCCATTGCGGTGCATAGAGAAGTGCACGGGCGAAAGCCAAGCGTTGCTGCTCACCCGGCGAGAGCATGCGCTGCCAGTGATTGGCCTCATCGAGCCGCCCGAGCAGATGTGGCAAACGGCAGGTTTCCAGCACCTGTGCATAACGCTCCGGCGCATAGGTGTCACCGGGTTGTGGATAACTCAGCGCCTCACGCAATGTACCGATGGGCAGATAAGGCTTCTGCGGCAGGAACAGATAACGCGCTGCCGGCAAACGAATATTGCCGTGGCCCGCCGGCCACAAATGCCCCATCGCCCGCAGCAGTGTCGACTTGCCGCTTCCGGAACGGCCGCTGAGCATCACGCGCTCACCCGGCTCCACAGTCATGTCGGCGTCGGTCAGCAAATGACGTCCATCGGCCAGATCCAGGCCGAGGCTGTGCACCTGCAATTCGCTGCCCTGGTTCTGCACATCGATGGCGGGCACGCGCTCCTCGTTGTTGCTCATGGCATTGCGGAAACTCAGCAGACGATCGCAAGTGGCGCGCCACTCGGCCAGATCCTGGTAAGCGCTGATGAACCAACTGAAGTTCTCCTGCACATTGCCGAACGCCGAGTTGATTTGCATCAGCTCACCCAGCTCGATCTTGCCGCTGAAATAACGTGGCGCGGCAACAATGAACGGGAAAATGATCGCGATCTGCCCATAGCCCGAAGTAAAGAACGTCAGGCGCTTGGACACGCGCATGATGTCCCAGAAGTTATGCCAGACCAGCCCGAAACGATTGCTCAAGCGCCGATTTTCATTCGGCTCGCCGTTGTACAACGCGATGCTTTCAGCATTTTCGCGCACCCGCACCATTGAGAAACGCAGGTCGGCTTCGAAACGCTGCTGGTTGTTGTTCAAGTCGATCAGACGTCGGCCGATCAAATGCGTCAGCCAACTGCCGACCGCCGCATAGACCAGTGCACACCAGAACATGTAGCCGGGAACAGTGAAACCGAACACCTCGATGCTGCCGGAGACGCCCCACAGAATGATCGAGAACGACACCAGACTGACGACCGTACGGATCAAGCCCAAGCCAAGCGCCAGTGTGTTCGCAGTGAATTTATTAAGGTCTTCGGAGATTCGCTGGTCCGGGTTATCGGTGTAACCGCCCTGCTCCAGCTGGTAGTAATTCTTGTGTTCAAGCCACCGGGTGAAGTGCTTTTCGGTCAGCCACGCCCGCCAGCGAATGGTCAGCATCTGCGTCAGATACTGGCGATACACCGCAGCAAGAATCGCCACAGCGGCAATACCGCAGAAATACAGGATCAACTGCCAGAACGCCGCCTCATCCTTTTTCTGCAGGGCGTTATAGAAATCCTTGTACCAACTGTTCAACCACACCGCGATCCATACGCTGAACAGCGTCAGCGCGATCACGGCAATCAGCAACGTCCAGGCCTTGCCCTTCTCTTCGCTGCGCCAGTAAGGCGTGGTCATCGCCCAGACTTTGCGAAAAAACTGCCCGCGCACAGCATCGTTGACCGCGGAATATTCAGCGTTCTGATTCATGGATAAGGCTCGATATAGAAAACAACAGACACGCGCCGATCATAGAGGATCGGCGCGATTTATCGCGAGGGCTGGCGATAGTCGTTCAGCGCAGGTTCAGCGACGGACCGGACGCTTCTGCAGTTTGCGCTGCAGGGTGCGGCGGTGCATGCCCAGCGCGCGGGCCGTGGCGGAGATGTTGCCTTCGTGCTCGGTGAGCACGCGCTGGATGTGTTCCCACTGCAAACGATCGACCGACATCGGGTTCTCCGGCACCAGACTGTCGAGGTCGGCGTGCTCGGACAGCAGCGCGGCCAGCACGTCGTCGGCATCGGCGGGTTTGCACAGGTAGTTGCAGGCGCCACGCTTGATCGCCTCGACTGCCGTGGCAATGCTCGAATAACCGGTGAGGATCACCACGCGCATTTCCGGATCGAGTTCCAGCAGCTTGGGCAGCAACACCAGTCCGGAGTCGCCGTCCATTTTCAGGTCGAGCGCGGCGTAATCCGGCAGATCGGCCTGAGCGATGGTCAAGCCTTCTTCGGCGGAACCGGCGGTGCTGACGCGAAAGCCACGGCGGGCCATGGCACGCGCCATCACGCGGGTGAAGGTCGCGTCGTCATCGACCAGCAGCAAATGCGGCAGTTCTTCGCCTTCGACTTGGATTTCGTCACTCATGTTAGGTCTCCTCGGGCGCCGTGGGGCAGGCGCAGCTCGGTGAGCGTGCCGCCTTCCTCATGACTATAGAGTTTCACTGAGCCGCCGGCGCGTGTCACGCTGGCCTTGCTCAAAAACAGGCCCAGGCCGAAACCTTTGCCCTTGGTGGTAAAAAACGGTTTGCCGATCTGCTCGGCGATGGCCAGCGGCACACCGGCGCCATGGTCGCGAATGCTGATGGTCAGCGTTTCCGCATCCCAATCCAGGGTGACCTGGAGATTTTCCGGGCAAGCGTCGGCGGCGTTGTTGAGCAGATTCAGCAGGGCCTGCGTCAGGTCCGGCGGCGGCGCCATGCGTGGCACTGCGCCTTGGCCGAGACGCTGGAAGCGATAACTGGCTTCCGGGCGCATCAGGTGCCAGCGGTTCAGCGCCTCGTCGAGCCAGTCGGTGACGTCCTGCATCTCGACCGCCAGACGCCGATTGGCCTCGGCGGCGCGGACCAGTTGCTGCAAGGTTTCCTTGCACAGTTTGACTTGATCCTGCAGCACCTTCAGATCGTCCTGCAACATCGGGTCGGGATGGTCCTGCTGCATTTCCTTGAGCAACACGCTCATGGTCGCCAGCGGCGTACCCAGCTCATGCGCCGCACCCGCGGCCTGGGTCGCCACGGCAAGCAATTGCTGATCACGCAGCCCCTCTTCACGGCGGATTGCGCGCAATTCTTCCTGCCGCCGCAACTCTTCAGCCATGCGCGCGGCGAAGAAGGTAATCACCGCTGCAGCCAGCGCAAAGCTCAGCCACATGCCGTAGATCTGCAGATTCTCACGGGCGACCGGCAGCGTTTCCAGCGGATAGAAACGCGTCAGCATCACCGTGTACAGCGCCAGCGCAATGCCGGACAGAATCACCGAATAACGCCACGGCAGCGTCACCGCCGCGATGGTCAGCGGCACCAGATAATAGGAAACGAAGGGATTGGTCGAACCGCCGGAGAAATACAGCAGCGCACTGTGAATCACCAGATCGCAGGCCAGTTGCAGCGCGTATTCAAGCTCGGTCACCGGCCACGATGTGCGCAGGCGCACGGCAGTGAACACGCAGAGCAGAATCGAACAGCCCAGGGTCATCGCCAATTGCACCCACGGCAACGGCAACAATTGCAGCCAGTAGGCCAGGCCCACGGACCCGGCCTGCGCGGCGAGCACCAGGGTGCGGATGAAAGTCAGCCGCCAGAGGTTCTGGCGAGTGGCGGAAGTCAGTTGTACGGGGGCGAGCATGAGCTCTCCTGATGAGCGCTCCAGGCGGATCGCACGGAGTATAACCAAGGCGCGGGGCTCAGAGGCGAAAGTGCGGCAAACGACCACAGGAGAGCAGCTGCAAGTTGCAAGCTTCAAGCGGCAAGCAAGATCAAAAGCGCCGCAGTTCTTGCTCTTGCCTTTACTTGCAGCTTGAAGCTTGCAACTTGCAGCTGCTTTATAGAGTCTGATGGCTCACGCAGCGCCCTCTGCGCCTCATTCAAGGAGCCTTCATGCACACATTTCGCCGCAGCGCCGCCCTCCTCGCCCTGACCGTCGGCAGCGTCGCCAGCCTCCCGGCGCTGGCCGCCGATGAGCTGCATTACAACCAGATTTCCCTGCGCGCCGAAGTCAGCCAGGAAGTGGCTCGCGACCAGATGATCGTGACGCTCTACACCGAAGAGCAGAACACCGACCCGGCCAAACTCGCCGCGGCCATCAGCACCACCATGAACAAGGCCACCGCCCAGGCCAAGCAAGTCAAAGACATCACCTTGCGCACGGGCAGCCGCAACAGCTATCCGATCTACGACACCAAAGGCCAGAAGATCACCGGCTGGCGCGAACGTGCCGAACTGCGCCTGGAAAGCACCGACTTCGCCGCCCTGTCGAAACTCACCGGCGAGCTATTGACCGACCTCAAAATGGGCGGCATGGATTTCGCCATCGCTGACCCGACCCGCAAGGCCAGCGAAGACCAATTGCTCAAAGAAGCCGTCACCGCCTTCAAGACCCGCGCCCAACTGGCCACCGATGCGCTGGGCGGCAAGGGTTACAAAATCGTCAACCTGAACCTCAACAGCAACGGTTACCCACAACCGTACCTGCGTGCGCCGATGATGATGAAAGCAGCGGCCATGGATTCCGCCCCGGTGACACCTGAAGTTGAAGCCGGCACCAGCCAGGTCAGCATGACCGCGGATGGCTCGATTGAAGTGTTGATGCAGTGATTTGAGCCTGGCTGAATGAAGGACCGGCAATCAGTAAATGGTTGCCGGTTTTTTTTGTGTCCGGGTTTTGTAGTGAATGATCCACCGCTATCGCTGGCAAGCCAGCTCCCACAGGTTTTGTAGTGTTTTGAAAATTGCATATAACACTGTGGGAGCGGGCTTGCCCGCGAAAACGATAACGCGGTGGCCCTCCCTGATTACGTACGCGGATCAACTCGATCCAGCGCCCGATTCACCGCCAGCTCCGCCAGCATGATGATCTGCTGGATCGCCAGCGCGGTATTGCGCTGCGGCCGACCGAGCTGATCGGCGAAATCGCTGGCTAGCGTATTGGCTGAAGCGAGAGATTCACAGGCGTGAGCCAGCAGGCTTTCGGTGTCGATGTCGGGCCGGATCGAAAACATCGTGCTTGGTGGATGCGGTTTGCCGGGTGGCGGGCAGAGATAGAAATCGAGGGCACGCTTGATGGCTTCGCGGTTCTTCGCGAGATCGTCGGCACGCAGCGCGGCTTCGAGGGGGGTTGGGGTTTCTTCGGGTGGGTCGGGGACTGGCTTGGTCATTAAATAGCCCTACTTTGCTAAATGAACGCCATCACCTGCCGTTTCTCACGCGGCGAAGTGGGTGGCAGCTATGTGCGGGGTGAGAAACCGGAAAAATAGGAAAACCGGCCAGACCGAAGTCTGCCCGCACACAGCCGCCATATCGCTATTGCAGACAACTGAAGAGCTGGCGGCAATTATGCGGACATGCGCACTGAATCACTAATTTTCCGGGTTCTCACACCCGATCGCTGAACAACCAGCGACGACCCAAGCCTAGAGAGCGGACGTCCGACGGACAACCTGAAAACCTTGTGGGAAGGTTCTGGCTGTTTCGCATCGGATTTAAACAGCCAAAAAGCAAACCCTCACCCTAACCCTCTCCCAGAGGGAGAGGGGACTGACCGAGGTGTTTGGGGGAGATACGCCGACGTGAAAGTCTGAGTTGAACTCAGGATTTGAAAAGCACACAAATCAGCTCCCTCTCCTCGGGGAGAGGGCTGGGGTGAGGGGCGAATTCACCACAAAGCCAAAGCCAAACACCCGCTCTTCACCACTCAATAGGCCGAGTGTCAGCTCGCCTGCTTTTGATCTTGATCCACCGGCGACGTCGGAAGGCTGAGTGGAGGGATTGATCCGGGCGTGGGAGCGCAGCGACCGTCTGGCGCAGCCAGACACAGCGGAAGGAGGTGCAGCGCAGCAAACCGTAGCCGCTGCGCCAGGATCGATCCCGGAGCGAAGGAACCCGAGCCTGCGAGGGCCGAACGCAGGAGCTAGCGTTTTTTGCTTACTTTTTTTGGCGCTTGTAAAAAAGGAAGTCGCCGTCAGGCGAAACCGTCAGCCGCAGCACCCGAAGCAACGGATACACCCCCAAACCAAGCCGCTATATACCGAGACAGACACCCCAACACAAAAAACGATATTTCCGAAGCCCTCCAAATCCCCGCTACCCTGAAAGCATAACCAGCAAATTCCCCGGGGACTCCATGCCAAGATCCACCCTCAAACCACTACTGATCACCCTCGCACTTACAGCCATCGCCCCGATCACACATGCCGCCACAACCCTGGTCTACTGCTCCGAAGCCAGCCCCGCCGGCTTCGACCCCAGCCAATACACCAGCGGCACCGACTTCGACGCCTCCGCCGAAACCGTCTTCAATCGCCTCACCCAATTCCAGCGTGGCGGCACCGACATCGAACCCGGCCTGGCGACAAAATGGGACGTCTCCAGCGACGGCCTGCACTACACTTTCCACCTGCGCGAAGGCGTGAAGTTCCACACCACCGACTATTTCACCCCGAGCCGCGACTTCAACGCCGACGACGTCCTGTTTACCTTCCAGCGTCTGCTCGACCCGGAGAGCGCCTTCCGCAAGGCCTACCCCGCCGAATCCCCGTACTTCACCGACATGGGCCTGAACACCACGATCAAGTCGGTGGAAAAACTCGACGACCACACCGTGCGCTTCAACCTCAACAACGTCGACGCCGCCTTCGTGCAAAATCTCGCCATGAGCTTCGCCTCGGTGCAGTCAGCCGAATACGCCGCACAACTGTTGAAGGACGGCAAAGCCGCCGACCTCAATCAGAAGCCGGTCGGCACCGGCCCGTTTGTGTTCAAGCGCTATCAGAAGGATTCGCAGATCCGCTACGCGGCCAACAAGGCCTACTGGAAACCCGAAGACGTGAAAATCGATAACCTGATTTTCTCGATCACACCCGACGCCGCCGTGCGCCTGCAGAAGCTCAAGGCCGGCGAATGCCAGGTCAGCGGTTATCCACGCCCCGCCGATATCGAGGTCATGGAAACAGACCCGAACCTGCGCGTGCTGAAACAGGCCGGATTCAACCTTGGCTTCCTCGCCTACAACACCACCCACCCGCCTCTTGATCAGCTCAAGGTCCGTCAGGCGCTGGACATGGCCATCGACAAACCGGCAATCATCAAGGCGGTTTACCAAGGCGCCGGTCAGTTGGCACAGAACGCTTTGCCACCTGCGCAATGGTCGTTCGACCCGAACATCAAAGACGCGCCTTACGACCCGGTGAAAGCCAAGGCGCTACTCAAGGAAGCCGGGGTTGCACCCGGTACAACCATCAACCTTTGGGCGATGACAGTGCAGCGTGCGTCGAACCCGAATGCACGTATGTCGGCGCAAATGATCCAGCAGGATTGGGACAAGATCGGCATCAAGGCCAACATTGTCAGCTATGAATGGGGCGAGTACATCAAGCGCGCAAAGAATGGCGAACATGACGCGATGATCTACGGCTGGACCGGCGACAACGGCGACCCCGACAACTGGCTGGGCGTGCTGTACAGCTGCGCGGCAGTCAAAGGCAGCAACTATGCGAAATGGTGCGACCCGGCTTACGACAAACTGGTGCAGCAGGCCAAAGTGGCCACGGATAAAGCGCAACGGGTAAAACTGTATCAACAGGCGCAACTGATCCTTAAACAGCAGGTGCCGATCACCCCGATCGCCAACTCCACAGTGTTCCAGCCGTTGCGCAAGGAAGTCAGCGACTTCCGCATCAGCCCTTTCGGTCTGACCCCCTTCTATGGGGTGGGTATAAATAAGTAACACCCGGCCCCAAGGCGGCGCGCAGCAGGTGACTGCCGCACCGTTTTGGGGCTGCATTTGCACCTTAAAAACCACTCGCAAACGGTCAAATGCGTCAAAAGTTATACGGATGCGACATTAAGGTACGTTCGTGCCACGGTTTAACGCCGTCGACCGCTCTGGATCTTGCATTGGGTATGGGCCCTGCATAAGTATCCGCAGGCACGACTCACGAGGTCGTACCTCACAACTAAAAAATGACAACAAATCATGAGGCCAACATGCTTAAACACGCGGTCATTCCGTTTCTAGTCGGCGCAGGCTTGTTAGCCTCCGCACCTTTCGCCACCGCTGCGACTAACCTGGTGTTCTGCTCCGAAGGGAGCCCGGCCGGTTTTGATCCAGGCCAGTACACCACCGGAACCGACTTCGACGCCTCAGCCGAAACCATGTTCAACCGCCTGACCCAGTTCGAGCGCGGCGGCACCGCCGTGATTCCTGGCCTGGCGACCAAGTGGGACATTTCCGATGATGGCCTGACTTACACCTTCCACCTGCGTGAAGGCGTCAAGTTCCACACCACCCCGTATTTCAAGCCGACTCGTGAATTCAACGCCGACGACGTGCTGTTTACTTTCAACCGCATGATCAACAAGGACGACCCGTTCCGTAAGGCGTACCCGACCGAATTCCCGTACTTCACCGACATGGGGATGGACACCAACATCACCAAGATCGATAAAGTCGACGACCACACCGTCAAGTTCACCCTGAAAGAAGTCGACGCCGCGTTCATTCAGAACATGGCCATGAGCTTCGCGTCCGTGCAGTCCGCCGAATACGCGGCCCAACTGCTCAAGGATGGCAAAGCCGCCGACATCAACCAGAAGCCGATCGGCACCGGCCCGTTCGTGTTCAAGAGCTACCAGAAAGACTCGAACATCCGTTACACCGGCAACAAGGATTACTGGAAACCTGAAGACGTGAAGATCGACAACCTGATCTTCGCCATCACCACCGACCCGTCGGTGCGTATCCAGAAGCTGAAGAAGAACGAGTGCCAGGTCACCCTGTTCCCGCGTCCGGCGGATCTGAAAGCGCTGAAAGAAGACAAGTCGCTGAAGATGCCGGATCAGGCCGGCTTCAACCTGGGCTACATCGCCTACAACGTGATGGACAAGGTCAAGGGCAGCAACGAGGCCAACCCATTGGCTGACCTGCGCGTGCGGCAGGCGCTGGACATGGCCGTGAACAAGCCACAAATCATCGATTCGGTTTACCAGGGCGCGGGCCAACTGGCCGTCAACGCCATGCCGCCGACCCAATGGTCCTACGACACCACCATCAAGGATGCCAAGTACGACCCTGAGAAAGCCAAACAGCTGCTCAAGGAAGCCGGCGTCAAGGAAGGTACCGAAATTGTCCTGTGGGCAATGCCGGTGCAGCGCCCGTACAACCCGAACGCCAAACTGATGGCTGAAATGCTCCAGTCCGACTGGGCCAAGATCGGCTTGAAAGTGAAGATCACCAGCTACGAGTGGGGCGAGTACATCAAGCGCTCCAAAGGTGGCGAAAACCAGGCCATGATCATTGGCTGGAGCGGTGACAATGGTGATCCGGACAACTGGCTCAACGTTCTGTTTGGCTGCGACTCGCTGAGCGGCAACAACTTCTCCAAGTGGTGCGACAAGAAATTCGACGGCCTGGTGAAAGAAGCCAAACGCACTACCGACCAGGGCAAGCGCACCGAGCTGTACAAACAGGCGCAACACGTCCTCAAAGATGCAGTTCCAATGACACCTATCGCTCACTCGACGGTGTATCAACCCATGCGCGCCAACGTGCAGGATTTCAAGATCAGCCCATTTGGCCTGAATTCCTTCTACGGCGTCAGCGTCAGCAAGTAAGACATCGCGACGGCGGCGTTTCTGACGTCGCCGTTGCTTTATCTACCGGGAAAAAAGGAAAAGGCCTACACCCAAATCCGCCGCAGATGATTGCTTCGGTATAGGCGCGTCGACTTTTCCTACGAGCATTAAGGCAATTACGTATTTACTGCCAGAGGCACGGTGCCTACCGTCGCGTACTGACCAGTGTCTGCGTGGGCCACCGGTTTTGCCGTACGTATTGGATTGAGCTCAATGCGACCAGAAAGTCCCGGGATAGGGACCCTGACGCATTGCACAACACTAAAAAGAGGGAGCGTCATGCGCCATACCTTGGTTTTTTCCGCTCTGTTGGGCGCCGGCCTGTTGGCCGCCACGTCTGCAAGCTACGCCGCCAGCGACAGCCTGGTGTTTTGCTCGGAAGGCAGCCCGGCGGGTTTCGATACCGCGCAGTACACGACGGCCACCGACAACGACGCCGCCGAGCCGCTGTACAACCGCCTGGTCGAGTTCGAAAAAGGCGCGACCAATGTCGTACCGGGCCTGGCGACCAAGTGGGACATTTCCGAAGATGGCCTGAAATACACCTTTCACCTGCGTGAAGGCGTGAAATTTCATACAACTCCTTACTTCAAGCCGAGCCGCGATTTCAACGCTGACGATGTCGTGTTCACGTTTAACCGCATGCTCGATGCGCAGCAGCCGTTTCGTAAGGCCTATCCCACCGAGTTTCCGTATTTCAACGGGATGAGCCTGAACAAGAACATCGCCAAGGTCGAGAAGACCGGGCCGCTGACCGTGGAGTTCACGCTCAACAGCGTTGACGCCGCGTTCATCCAGAACATCGCCATGAGCTTCGCTTCGATTCTGTCTGCCGAATACGCCGACAAGCTGCTGGCCGACGGCAAGCCGAGCGATATCAACCAGAAGCCGATCGGCACCGGGCCGTTCGTGTTCAAGAGCTACCAGAAAGACTCCAACATCCGCTACACCGGCAACCCGCAGTACTGGGATCCGAGCCGGGTCAAGCTGAAGAACCTGATTTTCGCGATCAACACCGATGCCTCGGTGCGCGTGCAGAAGCTCAAGGCTGGCGAATGCCAGATCACCCTGCACCCGCGTCCGGCCGATGTTGAAGCGCTGAAGGCCGACCCGAAGCTGCAACTGATTTCCAAGCCGGGGTTCAACCTCGGCTACATCGCCTACAACGTGCGCCACAAGCCCTTCGATCAACTGGAAGTGCGTCAGGCATTGGACATGGCCGTGAATAAACAGGGCATTCTCAACGCTGTTTATCAAGGCGCCGGGCAACTGGCCGTCAACGCCATGCCACCGACCCAGTGGTCCTACGACGACACCATCAAGGACGCCGCCTACAACCCGGAAAAAGCCAAGGAACTGCTCAAGGCTGCCGGCGTGAAAGAAGGCACCGAGATCACCCTGTGGGCAATGCCGGTGCAGCGTCCATACAACCCGAACGCCAAACTGATGGCCGAAATGCTCCAGTCCGACTGGGCCAAGATCGGCCTGAAAGTGAAGATTGTCAGCTACGAATGGGGCGAGTACATCAAGCGCACCAAGAACGGCGAGCACGACGTCAGCCTGATCGGCTGGACCGGTGACAACGGGGACCCGGACAACTGGCTGGGCACGCTGTACAGCTGCGACGCGATCGGCGGCAACAACTACTCCATGTGGTGCGATCCGGCGTATGACAAGCTGATCAAACAGGCCAAGGTCGTCACCGACCGCGACCAGCGCACCGAGCTTTATAAACAGGCCCAGCAATTGCTTAAACAGCAAGTGCCGATCACGCCTGTCGCCCACTCGACGGTCAACCAGCCGTTAAGCACCCGCGTCGAAGGGTTCAAAGTCAGCCCGTTCGGCCGCAACGTGTTCTCGGGTGTCAGTATCGATTAAACCCACCGATTAGCCGCAATGCTGAGGGGAGCCATCTACTCCCCTCACGCAAGCGCTTTGCCGAAATTCGCCAATCCGGCGTTTTGCAAACGTTTGCGATGTGTGAACGAGTTCTAAACCAATAACCGGCATACCAAAAAAAGCCGGGATAAAAAGAAAGTAAAGGAGCTTCACCCATGAAACTGAGCAGCACCGCGATACTGGCCCTGGCCATCAGCAGCATCACCGCTACGGCTTATGCGGAAACCCAAAGCCAGGCGTTCACCCCGGTGACCGTCAACGAGAAGAGCGCCCAGGCCGAAGCCACTGGCTTCCTCGAAGGGCAATCGATCAGCGGTTCGACCCGTAACTGGTACGCCAACGAACAACTCAAACGTGGCGGCAAGTTCGCGTATCGCAAGAACGGCCAGTCCACCGAAACCGATCGCCGGATCAACTGGGTCCAAGGCACGATCATCAAGTACAACTCGGGCTTTACCGAAGGTACCGTCGGCTTCAGCACAGAAGTGGCTGCTTACAACGCGATCGCCCTTGAGCGCGACCGCGAGAACCTTGCCGCCAACAACGGCGGCGCTCCGGGCACCCGCCCAGGCGCAGGCAACAACCGTACCCTGACCCGCGAAGGCGGTGACGCTGTCGGCCAGTGGAGCAAGCTGGGCCTGGCCAACGTCAAGGCGCGCATCTCCAACACCACTCTGACCGCCGGCCGCATGAACTTCAGCAGCCCGCAAGTCGATGTGATCGGCAACCGTCCGCTGCCATCGAGCTTCGAAGGCATCGCGATCCACAGCGAAGAGCTGAACAACCTGGCATTCGACGTCGCGACCTTCGACCGCGTTTCGCCACGTACCGAAGAAAGCCTGAGCAAGTTCCGCTCCGAATACGGTGACATCAACGCTGAAGCCGATCACGTCAACACCGCCGGTATTTCCTACCAGCCGTTCGCCAGCCTGACCACCAGCCTGTGGGGCACCCAGGCCGAAGACCTGTGGAACCAGTACTACTTCGGCGCCACCCACGTGTTGGGCGACAGCTCGGTGCTGAGCCTGACCACCGGCCTGAACTACTACAAGACCGTCGACGAAGGCAAAAAACTGCTCGGTGACATCGACAACGACACCTACTCGCTGTCGTTCGGCCTGACGCACCAGGCCCACACCGTGACCTTCTCCTATCAGGAAGTGAACGGTAACGAGTACTTCGACTACCTGCACGAAACCAACGGTATCTACCTGGCCAACTCCCTGCTCTCGGACTTCAACGGCCCGAACGAGAAATCCTTCCAGGTTTCCTATGGCATCAACATGGCCGAGTACGGTGTGCCAGGCCTGAAATTCAACATCTACCAGGCACGCGGCTGGGGCATCGACGGCACTCACTACAAGGGTGGCGGCTACGATGGCGTGCAGGCAATGGACGGCGAGCACCACTATGAATACGGCGTCGGTGCAACCTACGCAGTACAGAGCGGCCCGCTCAAGGCCACAACGATTCGCGGCACCTACACCGCGCACCGTGCCAGCGAAAACCAGGCTGACGGCAGCATCAACGAATTCCGTCTCGTAACCACCATCCCGTTCAACATTCTGTAAAAACGCCAACCGACGGCTGACTCATGATGAGTCGGCCGTTCGGTTTTCTGTCTTCAACCGATTGCAGAGGGTTATCGATGAAAATGCTTCCCCTACGTGCGGCCATCGCGGCTGCGTTGCTGAGTGTCGCTGTCGGCGCCTCGGCCAAACCCTTGGTGGTCTGCACCGAAGCCAGCCCGGAAGGCTTCGATATGGTCCAGTACACAACTGCAGTCACGGCGGACGCTGTGGCCGAAACCATCTTCAACCGCCTGGCCGATTTCAAACCCGGCACCACCGAGGTGATCCCGGCACTCGCCGAGTCCTGGGACATCAGCGAAGACGGCCTGAGCTACACGTTCCATCTGCGCAAAGGCGTCAAGTTTCACACCACCGAATACTTCAAGCCGACCCGCGACATGAACGCCGACGATGTGGTCTGGAGTTTCCAGCGTCAGCTGGACCCGAATCACCCGTGGCACAAACTGTCGAGCGTGGGCTTCCCGTACTTTGAAAGCATGGGCTTCAAGGAACTGCTCAAAAGCGTCGAGAAAGTCGACGACAACACGGTCAAGTTCACCCTGACCCGCCGCGAAGCGCCGTTCCTGGCCGACATCGCCATGGCCTTCTCGTCGATCTACCCGGCCGAATACGCCGACCAGTTGCTCAAGGCCAACAAGACCGGCGACCTGAACAACAAGCCGATCGGCACCGGCCCGTTCATCTTCCAGCGCTACGCCAAGGATGCGCAGGTGCGCTTCAAGGCCAACCCGGATTATTTCCGTGGCAAGCCGCCGGCCGACGCGTTGATTCTGGCCATCGCCACCGACAACAACGTGCGCCTGCAGAAGCTCAAGGCCAACGAGTGCCAGGTCGCGCTGTATCCGAAACCGGATGACATCCCGAGCATCAAGAAAGACAGCAACCTGAAAGTCGACGAGCTGGACGCGATGACCGTTTCGTACATCGCCATGAACACCCAGCACAAGTACATGAGCGATGTGCGCGTGCGCAAAGCCATCGACATCGCCTTCGACAAGGAGGCCTACGTCAACGCGCTGTTCGGCAAGGGCAACGCGTCGGTGGCGGTCAACCCGTACCCGCCGACTTTGCTCGGCTACAACCATGACTTGAAGAACCCGCCACGCGACCTCGATGCAGCGCGCAAGCTGCTCAAGGAAGCCGGGGTTCCGGAAGGCACCACGTTCACCTTGTTCACCCGTAACGGCGGCGGTCCGACCAACCCCAACCCGATGCTCGGCGCGCAGATGATGCAGGCTGACCTGGCGAAAGTCGGGATCAAGATCGACATCCGCGTGATGGAATGGGGCGAGATGCTCAAGCGCGCCAAGGCCGGCGAGCACGACATGGTCTCGGCCGGATGGGCGGGCGACAACGGCGACCCGGATAACTTCCTGACGCCTATGCTCAGTTGCGAGGCCGCCAAGAACGGCGAAAACTACGCACGCTGGTGCAACGAGAAATTCCAGGCACTGCTGGATGAAGCGCGGGCTAAAGTAGATCCGGCCGAACGCGCCGCGCTCTACGAACAGGCTCAAGTGCTGTTTAATCAGGACCAGCCATGGATCAGCATGGCCCATACTCGGATGTTCACTGCAATGCGCAACAATGTAGAGGGCTACCACATCAGCCCTCTCACCACTAATAACTTCGCCACCACCCAGGTGAAGTAGATAAGAAACGCCCGGCGTCCCTGACCTGAGGGACGCCGGACACGCCTAACCGGCTGATGAGGTACCACACAAGATGTTTAGTTTTATTGCCCGCCGACTGGGGTTGTTGATCCCCACGTTTTTCGGCATCACCTTGCTGACTTTCGCGTTGATTCGCATGATTCCGGGCGACCCCGTGGAAGTGATGATGGGCGAACGTCGGGTCGACCCCGAAATGCACGCTCAGGCAATGGAACGCCTGGGGCTGAACAAGCCGCTGTATGCCCAGTATCTGGACTACATCGGCAAACTGGCCCAGGGCGATCTCGGTGAGTCGTTGCGTACCCGTGAAAGCGTGTGGACCGAGTTCACCTCTCTTTTCCCGGCGACCCTGGAACTGTCCATGGCCGCCCTGCTGTTCGCTGGCATCCTCGGGCTTCTGGCCGGGGTGATCGCGGCACTCAAACGAGGATCGCTGTTCGACCACGGGGTGATGGGCATCTCCCTCGCGGGCTACTCGATGCCGATCTTCTGGTGGGGCCTGATTCTGATCATGTTCTTCTCGGTGAGCCTGGGCTGGACTCCGGTGTCCGGGCGCATCGACCTGCTGTATGACATCGAGCCGAAAACCGGCTTCATGCTGATCGACACGCTGCTGGCCGATGACGTCGGCGCGTTCTTCGACGCCCTGCATCACCTGATCCTGCCGGCCATCGTGCTAGGCACCATTCCGCTGGCGGTGATTGCGCGGATGACCCGTTCGTCGATGCTCGAAGTGCTGCGCGAAGACTACATCCGCACCGCCAAGGCCAAAGGCCTGTCGCCGTCGCGCGTGGTCTTCGTGCACGGTCTGCGCAATGCGCTGATTCCGGTGCTGACCGTGGTCGGCCTGCAAGTCGGCACGCTGCTGGCCGGTGCGGTCCTGACCGAAACCATCTTTTCCTGGCCCGGCATCGGTAAATGGCTGATCGAAGCCATCGGCGCCCGGGACTATCCGGTGGTGCAAAACGGCATCCTGTTAATCGCCTGCCTGGTGATTCTGGTCAACTTCGTGGTGGACATCCTCTACGGCTTTGCCAACCCACGCATCCGTCATCAGCGCTGAGGTCAATACCCATGAGCACTCCAACATCCTCAGTAGCCACCGCCACGTCCGCCGTGGATCAAAGCCTGCTGTACCCGTCGCCGTACAAAGAATTCTGGCAAGCGTTCTCCAAGAACAAGGGCGCCGTTGCCGGCCTGCTGTTCATGCTGCTGATCATCTTCTGCGCGATCTTCGCGCCGTGGGTCGCGCCGCATAACCCGAGCGAGCAATACCGTGACTTCCTGCTGACGCCACCGGCGTGGCTCGAAGGCGGGCAGATGCAGTTCCTGCTCGGCACCGATGAACTCGGCCGAGACCTGCTCTCGCGTCTGATCCAGGGTTCGCGTCTGTCGCTGCTGATCGGCTTGTCGTCGGTGGTCATGTCGCTGATTCCGGGGATCCTGCTGGGTCTGTTCGCCGGTTTCTTCCCGAAAGTGGTCGGCCCGACCATCATGCGCCTGATGGACATCATGCTGGCCCTGCCGTCGCTGCTGCTGGCCGTGGCGATCGTCGCCATCCTCGGCCCTGGCCTGATCAACACCGTGATCGCCATCGCTGTGGTTTCCCTGCCGTCCTACGTGCGTCTGACCCGTGCTGCCGTAATGGGCGAACTGAACCGCGACTACGTCACCGCCGCGCGCCTGGCCGGTGCCGGTCTGCCGCGCCTGATGTTCATCACCGTGCTGCCCAACTGCATGGCGCCGCTGATCGTGCAGGCGACCCTGAGCTTTTCTTCGGCGATTCTCGATGCCGCCGCACTGGGCTTCCTCGGCCTCGGCGTACAACCGCCAACCCCAGAGTGGGGCACCATGCTGGCCTCGGCCCGCGACTACATCGAACGCGCCTGGTGGGTGGTAAGTCTGCCCGGCCTGACCATTTTGCTCAGCGTGCTGGCAATCAACTTGATGGGCGACGGCCTGCGCGATGCGCTGGACCCGAAACTCAAGAACGCCGCCTGAGGAGATTCACATGTCACTGTTGGAAATCAAGAATCTCAACGTCCGCTTCGGCGACAAGACCGCGACCCCGGTGGTCGACGGCCTCGACCTCAAGGTCGACAAAGGCGAAGTGCTGGCCATCGTTGGCGAATCGGGTTCGGGTAAATCCGTGACCATGATGGCGCTGATGGGCCTGATCGAGCATCCCGGCATCGTCACCGCTGACTCGCTCAGCTTCGACGGCAAGGACATGCTCAAACTGAGCAACCGTCAACGTCGGCAGATCGTCGGCAAAGACCTGTCAATGGTCTTCCAGGACCCGATGACCGCACTGAACCCGAGCTACACCGTCGGTTTCCAGATCGAAGAAGTGCTGCGCCTGCACCTGAAAATGTCCGGCAAGCAAGCGCGCAAGCGTGCCATCGAACTGCTGGAAAAAGTGGAAATTCCGGGCGCCGCCAGCCGCATGGACGCCTATCCGCATCAACTGTCTGGCGGTATGAGCCAGCGTGTCGCGATCGCCATGGCGATTGCCGGCGAGCCGAAACTGCTGATCGCCGACGAGCCGACCACCGCGCTGGACGTGACGATTCAGGCGCAGATCATGGATCTGCTGCTGGCGTTGCAGAAAGAACAGAACATGGGCCTGGTGCTGATCACCCACGACCTGGCGGTCGTCGCGGAAACCGCCCAGCGCGTCTGCGTGATGTACGCAGGTCAGGCCGTTGAAGTCGGTCAGGTGCCGCAACTGTTCGACATCCCGGCGCACCCGTACAGCGAAGCACTGCTCAAGGCGATTCCCGAACACAGCCTCGGCGCCTCGCGTCTGTCGACCTTGCCGGGCATCGTCCCGGGCCGTTACGACCGACCGCAGGGTTGCCTGCTGTCGCCGCGCTGCCCGTATGTGCAGGACAACTGCCGCACCCAGCGTCCGGGCCTTGATCCAAAAGCCAACAGCCTCGCCCGCTGCTTCTACCCGCTGAACCAGGAGGTGGCGTAATGGCCGTCGTACTCACCGCCCGCGACCTGACCCGTCACTACGAAGTCTCCCGTGGCCTGTTCAAGGGCCACGCCACCGTGCGCGCGCTCAACGGCGTGTCGTTCGAACTGGAAGCCGGCAAGACCCTCGCCGTAGTAGGTGAATCGGGTTGCGGCAAATCCACCCTCGCCCGCGCTTTGACACTGATCGAAGAACCGTCGTCGGGCTCGCTGCAGATCGCCGGCCAGGAAGTCGCCGGCGCCGACAAGGCCGAGCGCAAGCAACTGCGCAAAGACGTGCAGATGGTCTTTCAGAGCCCATATGCGTCGTTGAACCCACGGCAGAAAATCGGTGATCAACTGGCCGAGCCGCTGCTGATCAACACCAAGCTGTCGGCCAGCGAACGTCGCGAGAAAGTCCAGGCGATGATGAAGCAGGTCGGCTTGCGTCCCGAGCATTACCAGCGCTATCCGCACATGTTCTCCGGTGGTCAGCGCCAGCGTATCGCGCTTGCCCGGGCAATGATGCTGCAACCGAAAGTGCTGGTCGCGGACGAACCGACTTCAGCGCTGGACGTGTCGATTCAAGCCCAGGTGCTCAATCTGTTCATGGACCTGCAGCAGGAGTTCAACACCGCCTACGTGTTCATCTCGCACAACCTCGCGGTGGTGCAGCACGTAGCCGATGACGTGATGGTGATGTATCTCGGTCGCCCGGTTGAACTGGGCCCGAAGAACGACATCTACGAGCGCCCGCTGCACCCGTACACCCAGGCGCTGCTGTCGGCGACCCCGACCATTCACCCGGACCCGAACAAGCCGAAAATCAAGATCGTCGGCGAACTGCCCAACCCGCTGAACCCGCCATCGGGCTGCGCCTTCCACAAGCGCTGCCCGTACGCGACCGAGCGTTGCACCACGGAAGAACCGCTGTTGCGTGAACTGGATAACCGGCAGGTGGCTTGTCACTACGCCGAGCAGTTTCTCGACGGCGCGGCGTAAGCAGATCCGGAGGCCACAAAACCCCATGTGGGAGCGAGCCTGCTCGCGAAGGCGTCATCTCGGTCAACATCATCGGTGACTGATTAACCGCTTTCGCGAGCAGGCTCGCTCCCACAGGGAGTTCGTGTTGATTCAAGAATTCATGCGTTAACAAAACCCCTTCCACCTCGATTGCGCATCAGTCGAGGCAGAAGGGGTTTTTCTTTGCCCGGCGATCTACGTCTGGCTGTCGCCTTCGTCATCCGGATCATCGCTGTCCGGCTCGTCAGTGGTCGAGTCGTCATCATCGGCGCTGCCGCCCTGATTCATATCCCCGGGCTCCGACTCGGACTTGGCGAGCATCAGCCCGCTATGCCCGACCTGGCCGTTGAACGCCTGCGAATCGTGATCCTCACACTCAGCCCACGCCGTTGCAGTACCGAGGGACAGCATCACCATCACTTTCAACAACATCAAAATCCGTAGCAATCTGCTTTTCATGGCCGACTCCATCCTGTTGCGCTAAGACATGCTTGCCGGACTGGCTCGATGTGAATCTAGTTGCGATCCGCCCGGCTCACCACTTAGGACGCGGCGGGGCGGGCAGAAATGCCATCGGTGGACAGATTGGTTTCGAATAACAGCAATAACAGAAACAGCTAAGCCCACGCGTAGCCTGAATGGGTTTCAAAGGACGTATAGCTTTCACTCAGCACTCACTCCCCTAAATGGATTCGCAGGCAGTCTGCTAAATATCGGCCGGCTGTCAGGCGGCCTTCGCGAGCAGGCTCGCTCCCACAGAAAAGCTAAATCAAAAGATCGCAGCCTTCGGCAGCTCCTACACACGATGAGCGCAAGCTCGAGTACCGCTTTTGATCTTGATCCACCGGCGACGTCGGAAGGCTGAGTGGAGGGATTGATCCGGGCGTGGGAGCGCAGCGACCGTCTGGCGCAGCCAGACACAGCGGAAGGAGGTGCAGCGAAGCAAACCGTAGCCGCTGCGCCAGGATCGATCCCGGAGCGAAGGAACCCGAGCCTGCGAGGGCCGAACGTAGGAGCAAGCCTTTTGGTTCCTTTTTGGCGTCTGAAAAAGGGACTCGCCGTAAGGGCGAAACCGCCAGCTGCAGCACAGCAAAAAACGGATATTCACCCAAATCAACCAACGCCTGGTCGGCCCAAAGGCCGCCAAGACCAAAACCGGCAGCCCATAAAAAAGCCCCCAAGGTCTACACCTCAAGGGCTTTCAGAACAACAACTCAAAACTTAGTGATGCTCCCGCGTCGCGCGGAATTTCACGTCCGGCCAGCGCTCTTCCATCAGCGCCAGATTCACCCGCGTCGGCGCCAGATAGGTCAGATGCCCACCGCCATCCAGCGCAAGGTTCTCCACCGCCTTGTTGGAAAACTCCTCAAGCTTCTTCTTGTCGTCGCACTCGATCCAGCGCGCCGAATACACCGTGATCGGCTCATACGAGCATTCGACCTTGTATTCCTCTTTCAAACGGCTGGCGACCACATCGAACTGCAGCACACCGACGGCGCCAAGAATGATGTCGTTGCTGCGCTCGGGGAAGAACACCTGCGTCGCGCCCTCTTCCGCCAACTGCTGCAGGCCCTGACGCAGCTGCTTGGATTTCAGCGGATCACGCAGACGCACGCGACGGAACAGTTCCGGGGCGAAGTGCGGAATACCGGTGAAACCGAGGACCTCGCCTTCGCTGAAGGTGTCGCCGATCTGGATCGTGCCATGGTTGTGCAGACCGATGATGTCGCCGGCGTACGCCTCTTCCAGCTGTTCACGCTCGGAGGAGAAGAACGTCAGCGCATCGCCGATGCGCACGTCCTTGCCGGTACGCACGTGGCGCATCTTCATGCCTTTTTCGTACTTGCCCGAGCAGATACGCATGAAGGCGATGCGGTCGCGGTGTTTCGGGTCCATGTTCGCCTGGATCTTGAAGATGAAGCCCGAGAACTTCTCTTCCACCGGCTCGACGGTGCGCTCGTTGGCCACACGGGCCAGCGGACGCGGCGCCCAATCGACGACAGCATCGAGCACGTGGTCGACACCAAAATTGCCCAGCGCCGTACCGAAGAACACCGGGGTCAGTTGACCGTCGAGGAATTCCTCCTGGTTGAATTCGTGGCAGGCGCCCTGTACCAGTTCCAGCTGCTCGATGAAACGATCGTACTCGTCGCCCAAGTGCGCGCGCGCCTCGTCGGAGTCGAGTTTCTCGATGATCTTGGTTTCGGTGCGCTCGTGACCGTGACCGGCGGTGTAGACGATGATGTAGTCGTCGGCCAGGTGATACACGCCCTTGAAGTCGCGGTAGCAACCGATCGGCCAGGTGATCGGCGCCGCCTTGATCTTCAGAACGGCTTCGATCTCGTCGAGCAGTTCGATCGGGTCGCGGATGTCACGGTCGAGTTTGTTGATGAAGCTGACGATCGGCGTGTCACGCAGACGGCAGACGTCCATCAGCGCAATGGTCCGTGGCTCTACACCCTTACCGCCGTCGAGCACCATCAATGCCGAGTCCACCGCCGTCAGGGTGCGGTAGGTATCTTCGGAGAAGTCTTCGTGGCCCGGGGTGTCGAGCAGGTTGATCATGTGTTCGCGATAGGGGAACTGCATGACCGACGTGGTAATGGAAATACCCCGCTGCTTCTCCATTTCCATCCAGTCGGATGTCGCATGGCGATCGGATTTACGGGATTTCACCGTACCGGCCACTGCAATCGCCTTGCCCATCAACAGGAGCTTTTCGGTGATCGTGGTTTTACCGGCATCGGGGTGGGAAATAATGGCGAAAGTGCGGCGTTTCGCGACTTCGGCGGCCTGTTGGGTCATGGGAAATCGCCTGGCGGTGATTCAAAAAAGGGCCGCGATTATAGCCCAACTCAGGACAATAACCGAACCGTTGAGCACATTAAGGGTGGCCAAATGCTGCCTCAGATGGGAACCTTTTAAAGCATGGAGACGTCCATCCCCTGTTACGAATCTTCGTCAGGGGCTGAAAAATCAGCAAGTTAGCCTGACGAGGCTGCGCTCATGGCTCGCTTTCGCACCGCTTGGCCGGTGCTGGAAAACGGCTACTTTTCGCGAACGCTGACTCCGGCAGCCAGGAATGGCTTGCCACGCGGAGCAGCGCTCGCCGACTACAAAAAAAGGAGTCCGCCTGTGGCTATCCGCTATGGCAAAGGGCTGATGGGAGGTGCGGTGGTGATCGCGCTCCTGGCCCTGCTGGTCCACTGGATCGGCATCAACACGATCGAACACTACCGCGACGATTTGTTGTTTTACCTGCAAGCTCATCTGATTCTCGTCCTCGCTTCCATGCTGGCCGCCCTTGTCGTGGGCATCCCCGCCGGTATCTTCCTCAGCCGCCCGAGCATGGTCGGCCGCGCCGAACGCTTCATGCAGATCTTCAATATCGGCAACACCGTGCCACCGCTGGCCGTGCTTGCGATTGCGCTGGGCATCCTCGGCATCGGCAGCGGCCCGGCGATCTTCGCGCTGTTCCTCGCCTCGCTGTTGCCGATCGTGCGCAACACCTATGAAGGCCTGAAAAATGTCCAGGGCTCGCTGAAGGAAGCCGCTGTCGGCATCGGCATGACCCCGCGCCAGGTGCTGTGGAAAGTCGAATTGCCCAATGCCGTGCCGATCATCGTCGGTGGCGTGCGTGTCGCGCTGGCAATCAACGTCGGCACCGCGCCGCTGGCCTTCCTGATCGGCGCCAACAGCCTCGGCAGCCTGATCTTCCCCGGCATCGCCCTGAACAATCAGCCGCAACTGCTGCTCGGCGCTGCGTGCACCGCGCTGTTGGCGCTGCTGCTCGATGGCGTGGTCACCCTCGCCAGCCGTCTCTGGCTGGAACGCGGTCTGCGCCCGTCTTAAGGCTTTGCGAAGGAGTATTTATGAAACGACTTAGCTTGATCCTAGGCTGCGTCCTGCTGTTCGCAGGAATCGCGCAAGCCGCTGAAAAACCGGTCATCCGCCTCGGCGCCCGGGTCTTCACAGAGCAGACCCTGCTCGCCGAAATCACCGCGCAATACCTGCGCAGCAAAGGCTACGACGCACAGATCACCGGCGGCCTGGGCAGCAACCTCGCGCGCAGCGCCCACGAAAGCGGCCAGTTGGACCTGCTCTGGGAATACACCGGCGTGTCGCTGGTGGCCTATAACCATGTCACCGAGAAACTCGACAGCGCGCAGTCCTACGCCCGGGTCAAAGAACTCGACGCGAAAAAAGGCTTGGTCTGGCTGACGCCGTCAAAATTCAGCAACACCTATGCCCTTGCCCTGCCGAAAAAAGTCGCCGAGCAATACCCGCAGATCGGCAACATCAGCCAGCTCAACGAAGTGCTGCGCGCCGAGGCCAAGACCAACCATCTGGTGGCTTTGGACACCGAGTTCGCCAACCGCTCCGACGGCCTCGACGGCATGGTCAAGCTCTACGACATGAACCTGACCCGCAAGAACATCCGGCAGATGGACGCCGGCCTGGTTTACACCGCACTGCGCAACGGCCAGGTGTTTGCCGGTCTGGTCTACACCACCGACGGCCGCCTCAACGCCTTCGGCCTGAAATTGCTGGAAGACGACAAGCATTACTTCCCCGACTACACCGCCGCTCCCGTGGTGCGTCAGGCCACGCTGGACGCCAACCCGAAACTGGCCGAACAACTCAAGCCGCTGGCCGAACTGTTCGACGACGAAACCATGCGCCAGCTCAACGCGCGGGTGGACGTCGACCACGAGAGCCCATCGTCCGTTGCCGCCGATTTCCTGCGCCAGCATCCATTGAATTAAGAGAGGAGAAGTCATGGAATTTCTGAACGCCTTTTCCCATCTCGACTGGCAGCAGGTGATGCACCTGACCTGGCAGCACATCACTCTGGTCGGCATCGCCGTAACGCTGGCGATCGTCATCGGCGTGCCGCTGGGCATTCTGATGACGCGTTTCCCCACCCTCGCCGGCCCGTTGCAGGCCAGCGCCACGGTGCTGCTGACCGTGCCGTCGATCGCCCTGTTCGGCCTGCTGCTGCCGTTCTACTCCAAGTTCGGCCAAGGCCTCGGGCCGCTGCCGGCGATCACTGCCGTGTTCCTTTATTCGTTGCTGCCGATCATGCGCAACACCTACCTCGCCCTCACCGGCGTCGAGCCGGGCATCCGCGAAGCCGCGCGCGGCATCGGCATGACCTTCGGCCAGCGCCTGCGCATGGTCGAGTTGCCGATTGCGGTGCCGGTGATCCTCGCCGGCGTACGTACGGCGGTGGTGATGAACATCGGCGTGATGACCATCGCCGCGACCATCGGCGCCGGCGGCCTCGGTGTGTTGATCCTCGCCTCCATCAGCCGCAGTGACATGTCGATGCTTATCGTCGGCGCGCTGCTGGTCAGTCTTCTGGCGATCTTCGCCGACCTCCTCCTGCAGTGGCTGCAACGCACGCTGACTCCAAAAGGACTCCTGAAATGATCGAACTTCAAAACCTCAGCAAAACTTTCCAAAGCAACGGCAAAGACGTCAAAGCCGTGGACTCGGTAAGCCTGACCGTCAATGAAGGCGAGATCTGCGTGTTCCTCGGGCCATCGGGTTGCGGCAAAAGCACCACGTTGAAAATGATCAACCGCCTGATCAAGCCAACCTCGGGCAAGATCCTCATCAACGGCGAAGACACCACCGATCTCGACGAAGTGACGCTGCGCCGCAACATCGGCTACGTGATCCAGCAGATCGGTCTGTTCCCGAACATGACCATCGAAGAGAACATCGTCGTGGTGCCGAAACTGCTCGGCTGGGACAAACAGAAATGCCACGACCGTGCCCGCGAACTGATGAGCATGATCAAGCTCGAGCCCAAGCAGTATCTGCATCGTTATCCGCGGGAATTGTCCGGTGGTCAGCAACAGCGTATCGGCGTGATTCGTGCGCTTGCGGCTGACGCCCCACTGCTGTTGATGGACGAGCCGTTCGGCGCGGTCGACCCGATCAACCGCGAGATGATCCAGAACGAATTCTTCGAGATGCAGCGCGCGCTGAACAAGACCGTGATCATGGTCAGCCACGACATCGACGAAGCGATCAAACTGGGCGACAAGATCGCCATTTTCCGCGCCGGCAAACTGCTGCAGATCGACCACCCGGACACCCTGCTCGCGCATCCGGCGGATGACTTCGTCAGCAACTTCGTCGGCCAGGACAGCACCCTCAAGCGCCTGCTGTTGGTGAAGGCCGAAGACGCGGCGGACAACGCGCCGTCGGTCAGCCCGGAAACGCCAGTGGCCGATGCGCTGGAATTGATGGACGAGCATGACCGCCGTTATGTCGTGGTGACTTGCGCCGAGAACAAGGCGCTGGGTTACGTGCGCCGTCGCGACCTGCATCGCCAGACCGGCACCTGCGCGCAATTCCTGCGTGAGTTCAACGCCACCGCAGCGTACGACGAGCACCTGCGTATCCTGCTGTCGCGCATGTACGAGTTCAACCGCGCCTGGCTGCCGGTGATGGATGCCGAACGGGTGTTCCTCGGCGAGGTAACGCAGGAGTCGATTGCGGCGTACCTGAGCTCGGGACGTTCGCGGGGAATGAAGACCAGTATCGTCTCGCCGGCTGAGACGGTCGTCGCCTAAAAATACAGGCCCTGTGGGAGCGAGCTTGCTCGCGAAAGCGCAATATCAGTCAACAACGATGTCGACTGTGAAAATGCCTTCGCGAGCAAGCTCGCTCCCACAGGATCCGAGTGATTTTTTCTTCACTCATCAGGCGGAAAAGAATCTCAACATATGATATTCAGAGAGCGTCTGAGAAACTCCGTCTCAAACAGCCAAAATCCCCCTACCGCCCACCTCTCGACGCCAACGTCGCCGATGTTGCCGCCATCACACTTACCTGCGATCTAGCTGACAAAAGCCACGAACGTGCAGATATGTTTAACACTCGAAAATTCGCCGGGAACATCTCCCCGTCATCTCGGTCGGGTAGAAGGAGTGATGAACGCGACGCACGTCAGAACCGTGCAAAAACGCGACATTTTTAGTTGATCTCGCGCCCCTCACGCCCTAAAGTTCGCGCCGAACGTCCATGCTGGAAACGATCCATCCGGCTCAAGTACTGACGACGAGACAGCAAGGCCAAGGGATAGCTGCACATCTCTGGGCCTTTTTGCTTTCGGCGACATGCCTTGGGAAGTAGGCGAACCAAAGTGGGGATACGGAGGGCGTTCATGCACCCATTGTTTTTACGAGTTTGCCCATAGGAGCACCCAGCATGTCGATCCAGGTCGAAGACTATTTCGCGCGCGCTACATTCGACAAAATGAAGGCGTTCGCCGACAAACAGGAAACCCCGTTCGTGGTGATCGACACCGCGATGATCGCCCAGGCCTACGATGACCTGCGCGCCGGTTTCGAATTCGCCAAGGTCTACTACGCGGTCAAGGCCAACCCGGCCGTTGAGATCATCGACCTGCTCAAGGAAAAAGGTTCGAGCTTCGACATCGCCTCGATCTACGAACTGGACAAGGTCATGGACCGCGGCGTCAGCGCCGACCGTATCAGCTACGGCAACACCATCAAGAAATCCAAGGACATCCGCTACTTCTACGAGAAGGGCGTGCGTCTGTTCTCCACCGACTCCGAAGCCGACCTGCGCAACATCGCCAAGGCTGCGCCGGGCTCGAAAGTTTACGTGCGCATCCTGACCGAAGGCTCAACCACCGCTGACTGGCCGCTGTCGCGCAAGTTCGGCTGCCAGACCGACATGGCCATGGACCTGCTGATCCTCGCCCGTGACCTCGGCCTGGTGCCATACGGCATCTCTTTCCACGTTGGTTCGCAACAGCGCGACATCAGCGTCTGGGACGCAGCGATCGCCAAGGTCAAAGTGATCTTCGAGCGCCTGAAAGAAGAAGACGGCATTCACCTCAAGCTGATCAACATGGGCGGCGGCTTCCCGGCCAACTACATCACCCGCACCAACAGCCTAGAAACCTACGCCGAAGAAATCATCCGTTTCCTCAAGGAAGATTTCGGTGATGACCTGCCGGAAATCATTCTGGAGCCGGGCCGTTCGCTGATCGCCAACGCCGGCATCCTGGTCAGCGAAGTGGTACTGGTTGCACGCAAGTCGCGCACCGCCGTCGAGCGTTGGGTGTATACCGATGTGGGCAAGTTCTCCGGCCTGATCGAAACCATGGACGAAGCGATCAAGTTCCCGATCTGGACCGAGAAGAAAGGCGAGATGGAAGAAGTGGTGATCGCCGGCCCGACCTGCGACAGCGCCGACATCATGTACGAGAACTACAAGTACGGCCTGCCGCTGAACCTGGCGATTGGTGATCGCCTGTACTGGCTGTCGACCGGTGCGTACACCACCAGCTACAGCGCGGTCGAGTTCAATGGCTTCCCGCCGCTGAAGTCGTTTTACGTTTAAGGAGCAGCTGCAAGTTTTGAGCTGCAAGCTGCAAGTGAAAAGCCCATGACGTGTCATGGGCTTTTTTGTGATCCATGAATAACTGGAGATCCCTTGTGGGAGCGAGCCTGCTCGCGAAAGCGGTGAGTCAGTACAGATGTGGGTGACTGACACGACGACTTCGCGAGCAGGCTCGCTCCCACAGGGTTATGCGGTGCGGGTCAGTTCATCTGCACGCCGCTGGTACCGAGTTGCCAAAGCCTGAATCCGCAAATCTGTCGCATCAGCCAGCGTCTGACTCGCCACCCGCAGAAAATTCAGATTTCCGGAGGCCAAGGCTTTCTCAAGCCAATCGACCGCCTCATCAATCCGCCCCTCATCCGCTAAAACTGCAGCAAAACTGAATTGCCCACGAAAATCCCCACCCTCAGCCGAGCGCCGATACCATTCACGCGCCGCAACTGGATCCGCCGGACACACCTGCCCTTCCTCCAGATAACGCCCCAGCAGATTCATCGATTTCGCATGGCCCAACTCAGCCGCGCACCGGTACAACGCCAGCGCTTGCTGATGATCTACCGCCACCCCGCGTCCGGTAGCCAGCAGATTGGCGAGGTTGTACATCGCCCAGTCCAGCCCCGCCTCCGCGGCGATCCGATAATGCTGCGCCGCCACCGAGGCATCCGCCGCACAGCCCCAACCATGCTCATGACAACGCCCGAGCATGTTGCGCGCCATCAGGTGCCCGCGACCGGCGGCGATGCCGAACCAGCGCAACGCCAGCGGTTGATCCTGCGCGATGCCCTGCCCGTCCAGCAGGATCTGCCCAAGCAACGCCTGCGCTTCAACCTCGCCCTCGCCCGCCGCCAGCAAGATCGCCTGCGCAGCGCGGGCGGGACTTTCTTCAAGCATTGCCGCCAACCCGGCGGCGTCGAGAACTTCCTCGCGGCGCAACTGGAAACTCATACCTCGACCCAACGGCGCAGCAAGTTGTGATAAGTGCCGGTGAGGCAGATCAGCGAAGGGTGATCGGGGACGTCCTGAGTCAGCTGCTGAATCGCCCCGTCCATTTCGAACAGCAGCGCACGCTGGCTGTCTTCGCGCACCAGGCTTTGCGTCCAGAAAAACGACGCATAGCGCGCACCCCGTGTGACCGCATTGACCTTGTGCAAACTGGTGCCCGGATACAACACCATGTCACCGGCCGGCAGCTTCACGCGCTGGGTGCCGTAGGTGTCCTGAATCTCCAGTTCGCCGCCGTCGTAATCTTCCGGCTCGCTGAAAAACAGCGTCGCCGACAGATCGGTGCGCACCCGCTCGATGCTGCCCTTGGGCTGGCGCACGGCATTGTCGATGTGAAAGTCGAAACTGCCGCCGGCCGTGTAGCAGTTCACCAACGGTGGAAAGACTTTGTGCGGCAATGCGGCGGACATGAACAGCGGATTCTTCCACAGCCGCTCGAGCATCGCCGCGCCAATTTCCTTGGCCAGCGGGTGGCCTTCGGGCAATTGCAGATTGTGCTTGGCCTTGGCCGACTGGAAGCCGGCGGTGATCTTGCCGTCGGCCCAATCCGCTTGCTCCAGCGCCAGGCGGATGCGCTGCACTTCGTCTTTAGCAAACAGCCCGGGAATGTGCAGCAGCATGGCGATGTCACCTGATGGCAAGAAGGCGGCAATGGTATTGATTCTTATTGACCGTGTAAAACCCGCGAGACGAACGAACAGGCAAAAACCGTAAGGGCAAATTGTAAAGAATGTAAATTCAATGCGAATAACAATGTTTCGCAATTGATACGAATACCTGTTTACCCTATATTCCGCCGCCTCAAATCCTTGGGGAGGGGAATAAAAATGGCACGTCAACACGCACAATTACCGGTCAGTTCACCACGTCTGCTCGCCTCGGCAATCGGTGTCGCAATCACCGCCGGCTCCGCTGGACAGATGGTCTTCGCAGCAGAAAAGACCGACAGCAAAGCGTCCGGCAACGCCATCGCCCTGGACGCCACCGCCATCACCGGCGAAGCCCAGGACTCGACGTCCTACCAAGTCGAAAAAGCCTCCTCGCCCAAGTACACCGCGCCACTGGTCGACACGCCGCGCTCGGTAACCGTCATCCCGCAACAAGTGCTCAAGGACACCGGCGCGCTGAACATGCAGGACGCCTTGCGTACCGTGCCGGGCATCACTTTCGGCGCCGGTGAAGGCGGCAACCCGCAGGGCGATCGTCCGTTCATTCGCGGCTTCGACGCCCAGGGCGACACCTATCTGGACGGCGTGCGCGACACCGGTTCGCAGAGCCGCGAAATCTTCGCCGTGGAAAACATCGAAGTCAGCAAAGGCCCGAACTCGGCGATTGGCGGTCGTGGCGCCGCCGGCGGCAGCATCAATCTGGTGAGCAAGAAAGCTCATCTGGGCAACTCGTTCGACGGCGGCTTCACCTACGGCTCCGACCAGACCCAGCGCTACACCCTCGACGGCAACTACCAGTTCAGCGACAGCGCTGCCGGCCGTCTCAACCTGATGAGCCACGAGAGCAACGTCGCCGGTCGCGACAAGGTCGATTACGACCGCTGGGGCATCGCGCCGTCGCTGGCCTTCGGCCTGGGCACCGATACCCGCGTAAACCTCGACTACTACCATCTGGAAAGCAACGACACCCCGGACTCGGGTATCCCTTACACCATCCCTACCGGTGGATCGGCCGCGCGCACCAAGTCCAACCCGGACAAGCCGTACGCCGGTGGCGATCACGACAATTTCTATGGTCTGGATCGCGACTTCCGCAAGGGCCGCACCGACACCGCGACCTTCGCCATCGAGCACGACCTCAATGATGCGCTGACCATCAAGAACACCCTGCGCCACGGCACCAGCATGCAGGATTACATCCTGACCCAGCCGGACGACAGCAAGGGTAACGTCAACAACGGCAGCGTCTGGCGCCGGGCCAACACGCGGGTGAGCAACACCGAAACCACCACCAACCAGACCGATCTGTTCGGCACCTTTTACGTGGCCGGTTTCAAGAACAGCTTCTCCACCGGGGTTGAGTACACCCGCGAGCAGAGCGAGAAATCCTCGTACAACGTCAACACCGACACCACGCCGCGCACCAGCGCTGTCACTACCAACTGCAACCCGGGCCTGATCGGCGCGGCCAGCGGTTACAACTGCACCTCGCTGTCTAACCCGAATCCAAACGACCCGTGGAACGGCGCGATCTCGCGCAACTACGCCGGCACCGACACCCAGGCCGACACCTACGCGCTGTACGTGTTCGACACGCTGGAGTTATCCGAGCAATGGCTGGTGAACATGGGCCTGCGCTACGACCATTTCGACACCGACTACAAGACCTACAACGCCGCCGGTACCACCACCTCCAAGGGTGATGACACCAGCGAATTCGTCACCGGCCAGTTCGGCGTGGTCTACAAACCGGCGGAAAACGGCAGCATCTACGCCTCCTATGCAACCTCGGCGACGCCGCCGGGCAACACCCTGGGCGAAGGCCAGGAAGGCAACCCGCTGGGCGGCACACCGGATCGCAGCGGCAACCTGCTGAGCAGCGACATGGAGCCGGAAACCACCAAGAACTACGAGATCGGCACCAAGTGGGATCTGCTCAACGATCGCCTGTCGCTGACCGCCGACATCTTCCGCACCGAGAAGGAAAACGCTCGCGTGCAGGTCGACACAAGTTCCTACGAGAACGCCGGCAAGACCCGCGTGCAAGGCTTCGAACTGTCGGCCAGCGGCAAGATCACCGACAAGTGGCAGGTGTTCGCCGGTTACGCCTTCATGGACAGCGAACAGGTTGATGGTGGCCCGCTGGGTCGCGCCAACGACGGCAACGATCTGCCGAACACACCGAAAAACAGCGCCAGCCTGTGGACCACGTATCAGGTCACGCCGAAGCTGACGATCGGTGGTGGCGCATTCTACGTCGACGACGTCTACGGCAGTGTCGCCAACACCACGATGGTCGATTCGTACGTGCGTTACGACGCGATGGCGGCCTACAAGCTGACCAAGAACGTCGACCTGCAACTCAACGTGCAGAACCTGACCGACGAAACCTATTACGACAAAGCCTTCTCGACTCACTTCGCCAACCAGGCGGCGGGACGGACGGCGCTGTTGAGCACCAACTTCCACTTCTGACCGATGTGAGAACCTGTGGGAGCGAGCTTGCTCGCGAAAGCGGTGGCTCAGTGAAGTCGATGCTGACTGACACGACGCCTTCGCGAGCAAGCTCGCTCCCACATGAGATCTGCGAAACGGATCAGGCCCCGTTCATTCAGTTGAACGGGGCTTTTGTGTGTTACGCAAAACGCTTCTTGATAACCCACGGCATAATGCGCGCCGTGATGACAATTTCCGAACGGACGGCGAGTGACGTGTTGAAGAAAACCCTGTTCCAGTTGCACTGGTTTTTTGGCATCACCGCAGGGCTGGTGCTGGCCCTGATGGGCATCACCGGCGCGGCCTATTCGTTTCAGGACGAGATCCTGCGCGCGCTGAATCCGTCCGTTCTGCAGGTGGAAAAACAGGTCGCCGGCGTGCTGCCGCCAGTTGAACTGGTGGAACGCATCGAAGCCGCGTCCGGCAAGAAAGTCGCGATGCTCTGGGTCGAGACCGACAGCGGTCACGCCGCACGGGTGTTCTTCACCCCGCCCAAGGGCGAACGGCGTGGCGAAATGCGCTACTTCGATCCGTACACCGCCGAGTTCAAGGGCGACGCCACCGGTCAGGATTTCTTCGGCCTGATGCTGCAACTGCACCGCTTCCTCGCCATGGGCGATACCGGGCGCAATATCACCGGCGCCTGCACCTTGATGCTGTTGTTCTTCTGTCTCTCTGGCCTCTATCTGCGCTGGCCGCGCCAGTGGAACAGCTGGCGCGTGTGGTTGACCCTGGACTGGAAAAAGAAGGGCCGCGCGTTCAATTGGGATCTGCATTCGGTAGCCGGCACCTGGTGCCTTTTGGTCTATCTACTGCTGGCGTTGACCGGCTTGTCATGGTCGTACGAGTGGTACAACAAAGGCCTGACCCGACTGCTTTCCGACGCGCCGCAAAACGAACGCGTGCGCGGCGGGCGCGGCCCGGCGCCGGAAGGTCCGGCACCGACCGCCGACTACGCGGCGATGTGGAGCAGCATCTACAGCGCCGCCGGCCCGGGTCTGGCCGCGTACAACATCCGCATGCCAGCAGTGGCCGGCCAACCGGCAACCGTGTTCTACCTGCTCGACAGCTCGCCGCATGATCGCGCGCTGAACCAGATCACACTCGACCCGGCGACCGGCGTAGTCAAACGCGTCGACCGCTATGCCGAGAAAAGCTTCAAGGCACAATTGCTGACCAGCATTTATGCGCTGCACGTGGGCAGCTATTTCGACCTTGTCGGGCGCATTATCGTAACGATTGCGGCGGTGTGCATGCCGCTGTTTTTCATCACTGGGTGGCTGCTGTATCTGGATCGCCGGCGCAAGAAAAAGCAGATCAAGGATGCGCGCCAAGGCCTCGCGCAACCGTCCGCCGATGCTTCGGCATGGCTGATCGGTTTCGCCAGTCAGAGCGGTTTCGCCGAGCAACTGGCGTGGCAGACCGCCGGGCAATTGCAGGCCGCCGGGCTGCCGGTCAACGTGCAGCCGCTGGGCAATCTCAGCGAACAGGATCTGCGGGACTCGAATAACGCATTGTTTGTGGTCAGCACCTTCGGCGACGGCGAAGCGCCGGACAGCGCCCGCGGTTTCGAACGCAAAGTGCTGGCCAAGGCCTCGACACTCGATAGCCTCAACTACGCCGTCCTCGGCCTCGGTGATCGGCAGTACGCGCACTTCTGCGGCTTCGCCAAGCGCCTGCATCAATGGCTCGGCGAACACGGCGGCAAGACGTTGTTCGCCCCAGTGGAAGTCGACAGCGGCGATCCCTACGCGCTGCGTCACTGGCAAACGCAACTCGGCCAGCTCACCGGACAGGCGCCGAGCGAAACCTGGCAAGCACCCAGCTACGACAACTGGACGCTGGTCCGTCGCGAACTGATGAACCCCGACAGCAGCGGCGCGCCGGTCTACCTGCTCGGCCTCAAAGCCCCGGACACCCGCAGTTGGCTGGCCGGTGACCTGGTCGAAGTGCTGCCGCGCAACTGCCCGTGGGCCATCGAGCATTTCCTCGACGGCCTCGGCATCCGTGGCGAAACTCAGGTGAAGGTCAATGGGATCGACGAACCACTGGAAGTCGCCCTCGCCTCACGCCAGTTGCCCGAACACCGCGCGCATCTGGTCGGTTTGCATGCGCAGTCGCTGGTCGACGCGATGGTGCCGCTGGCGATGCGCGAATACTCGATTGCCTCGATTGCCGCTGACGGCGTGCTGGAACTGATCGTCCGTCAGGAACAGCACAACGACGGCAGCCTCGGCATCGGCTCCGGCTGGCTCACCGAACACGCGCCAGTGGGCGGCAGCATCAGCCTGCGCGTGCGGCGCAACAGTGGTTTTCACCTGCCGAACGAGCCGGTGCCGATGATCCTGCTGGGCAACGGCACCGGGCTGGCCGGCCTGCGCAGCTTGCTCAAGGCACGCATTGCCGACGGTCAGCAACGACAGTGGCTGCTGTTCGGCGAGCGTAACCGCGAACACGATTTCCTCTGCCGCGCCGAGCTTGAGGAATGGCTGGTCAATGGTGATCTTGCGCGGCTGGACCTGGCGTTTTCACGGGATCAGGCTGAAAAGGTTTATGTGCAGGATCGCTTGCGTGAGTCGGCGGATGAATTGAAGAAATGGTTGGCAGATGGTGCCGTCATCTATATCTGCGGCAGCCTTCAGGGGATGGCCTCAGGCGTCGACCAGGCCCTCAACGATATCCTCGGCAGCGCCGAAGTCGAACGCCTGATCGAACAGGGCCGCTATCGCCGGGATGTTTACTGACCCAACACCATCCCCTTGTGGGAGCGAGCCTGCTCGCGAAGGCGATTTAACAGTCAACATTGGTGTTGGCTGGAAGTCCGCTTTCGCGAGCAGGCTCGCTCCCACAGGGGACGCGGTGCTCAGACCGGTTGGAGTTTCTGTTCGAAAACAGCGATGCCATCCAGATCCCGCAACACCACACTCATCTCACCGCTCTGCCCGTCGATATTCACCTCGCCAAAAAACTGAAACCCGGCAAACGGCGAGGTGTTCTGCGCCGGCGGCGCCTTCTCGAACACCACCTCAGGCCCGAACGTCTTGTCCAACGGATTCGGCCCGAAGCTGCCGGCATTCAACGGCCCGGCGACGAACTCCCAGAACGGTTCGAAATCCTGAAACGCGGCACGGTCCGGGTGGTAGTGATGCGCCGCGCAGTAATGCACGTCCGCCGTCAGAAACACGAAATTGCGCACCTGCTGCGCACGTAGAAATCCGAGCAATTCGGCAATTTCCAGCTCACGCCCCTGCGCCGGGCCAGGGTCTCCGTTGGCCACGGCTTCCCAACGCGCCACGCCTGGGCTTACCTCGCCGTCCGGGACGCCAAGGCCGATGGGCATGTCGGCGGCGATGACTTTCCACTGCGCCTTCGATGCCTTCAATTCGCGCTTGAGCCAATCCAGTTGCTCACGGCCGAGAAACGGTTTTGCCGCGCCAAGGTTGTCGTCATTGGCTTCGCGATAGCTGCGCATATCCAGCACAAATACGTCGAGCATCGGCCCGTAGCTGAGCTTGCGATAAATGCGCCCGCCGCCGTCCGCCGCTTGCAAACGCATCGGCGCGTATTCCAGCCACGCCTGCCGGGCGCGACCGACCAGCTTGTGGATATCTTTCTCCTGATAGCGCTCATCCAGTTGCTTGCCCGGTGACCAGTTGTTGACCACTTCGTGATCGTCCCACTGCCAGATCTGCGGCACTTCGGCGTTGAAGCGGCGGATGTTTTCGTCCATCAGGTTGTAGCGATAGTTGCCACGATAATCGTCGAGGGTCTGCGCGACTTTGCTCTTGGCTTCAGTGGTGATGTTGCGCCAGATGCGCCCGCTTTCGGTGGTCAGTTGCGCGGGCACCGGGCCGTCGGCATAAATGGTGTCGCCGCTGTGGATAAAGAAGTCCGGCAAGCGCAAGCGCATGGCTTCGTAGATGCGCATCCCGCCGATGTCCGGGTTGATCCCGAAGCCCTGGCCGACGGTGTCACCGCTCCAGACAAAACGGATGTCGCGTTTTGTCGTTGGCACGCTGCGCAAATGGCCGAACCACGGTTCACTGGCGACGCCGCTCTGGGCATCTTCGAAGTGCACGCGATAGAAAATTGCCTGGTTGGCCGGCAGGCCGGTGAGTTCGACGCGGGCGGTGAAATCGCTGCGCGCATCGGCCAGTGGCGAGACGAATTTGCGCGGGTTGCCGAACAGGCTGCCGGTGTCCCACTCCACCACCATGCGCGCCGGCCGATCGCTGCGGCTCCAGATCATCGCGCGGTCGCCGAGCAGGTCGCCGGACTGCACGCCGTCGGTGAGCTGCGGACGATCCTTGACCGAAGCAATCACCGCCGGCGCCAGCCCCGGCAGCAACAGCCCGGCGCCGACCGCTTGCATGACGCGACGCCGGCCGAGATTGAAATCGCTCATGGTGTTCTCCCTGCAAAAGGGAAAACTTAAGCATGCCTATATGAACTCGCCATGACACCAGACACCCCGTAGTTCCAATGTGGGAGCAGGCTCGCTTGCTCCCACCATTGATCGCGGTCCGTCTGAGTAACCGCGACTGAATGTGGGAGCGGGCTTGCTCGCGAAGACGTTGTGTCAGGCGATACTTTTTATCTGCCACTCCGCTTTCGCGAGCAAGCCCGCTCCCACAGGGATTTGGTGTTGTCGGTCAGGCCTTGGCAGGTTCCAGCGCCAACTCGACAGCCTCAGGCCTTTTGAGCAGCGCATACACCACCGCCGTGACCAGGCTCCCCGCGACAATCGCCAGCAGATACAGCAGTGCATGGTTGATCGCATTGGGAATCGCCAGCACGAACAAGCCACCGTGCGGCGCCATGAGTTTGCAGCCGAAGTACATCGACAAGGCACCGGTCAGCGCGCCGCCGGCGATGCTCGCCGGAATCACCCGCAGCGGGTCTTTCGCGGCAAACGGAATCGCCCCTTCGGAGATAAAGCACAGGCCCAGCACGAAAGCGGCTTTGCCGGCCTCGCGTTCAGTCTGGGCAAACTTGCGCCGGGCAATGAAGGTGGCGATGCCCAGACCAATCGGCGGCACCATGCCGGCGGCCATGGTCGCGGCCATCGGTGCGTAACTCTGCGAGGCCAGCAGCCCCACCGAAAACGCATAGGCCGCCTTGTTGATCGGCCCACCGAGGTCGACGCACATCATGCCGCCGAGCAACACACCCAGCAGAATTGCGTTGGTGGTGCCCATGCTATCGAGGAACTGCGTAAGCGCCGCGAGCATGCCGGCGACCGGTTTGCCGACCACGTAAATCATCACCAGGCCGGTGACCAGACTGGCCAGTAACGGGATGATGAGAATCGGCTTCAGCGCTTCCAGGCTCTGCGGCAATTTCACATAGCGGGCGATGGCTTTGGCGGCGTAACCGGCGATGAAACCGGCAATGATCCCGCCGATGAATCCAGCGCCCAAGGTGCCTGCGAGCAAGCCGCCGATCATCCCCGGAGCAAGGCCCGGACGGTCGGCAATCGAGTAGGCAATGTAACCGGCGAGCAGCGGCACCATCAGCTTGAACGCGGTTTCGCCGCCGATCTGCATCAGCGCCGCCGCCAGCGTGCCTTCTTCCTTGTACGCGGTGATGCCGAACACGAAGGACAACGCGATCAGCAAACCACCCGCCACCACCATCGGCAGCATGTACGAAACACCCGTGAGCAGGTGTTTGTAGACACCGGTTTTCTCGGACTTGGCCGGAGCCTTGCCGTCGCTTGCTGCGCTTTCCACAGCGCCTTCGGCCAGGGCTTTTTTCAGGGTTGCTTCGGACTGCTTCAGCGCAACGCCCGTGCCGCAGCGATAGATTTTCTTGCCGGCGAAACGCTCGGTGGCGACGTCGATATCTGCCGCCAGCAGCACCACGTCTGCCTCGGCGATGGCCGTTGCGCTGAGTGGGGTTTTCGCGCCGACCGAGCCTTGGGTTTCGACCTGCAATTCATAGCCCAAGCGCTTGGCCGTCTGCTGCAACGCTTCGGCGGCCATGAAGGTGTGGGCGACGCCGGTCGGGCAGGCCGTGATGGCGACGATGCGCGGCGCACGGGGCGCATCGATCGCCGGTTCGCCCTCGCTGGCCACGTAGACTTCGGCCTCTTCAGCACCGCGACGCAGCACCGCTTCGACATCCTGCAAGGCCTGCGCCGGAGCGATCTGGAACACGCGCTTGCCGACGAAGCGACTCATGTCCACCGCGCCAGTGGTGACCAGCAACACCCACTCCGCCGCTTCGATGGTCGCCGCCGACAATTCGCGTTCCGGGTGCGCCGGATCAACCACCTCGACGCTGGTGCTCCAGCCCTGACGCTGCGCCGCTGCATCGAGCAGACGCGCGCACAGCACACTGGTGACCATGCCGTTCGGGCAAGCCGTAACAATGGCTAACTTCATCACAAACCCTCTTATTGTTCTGTCAGGGGACGCACGCGCACGCCCTGTTCGAGCTGCGCCAGTTGCGCAGCGTCGTTGATGCCAAAACCGATCTGGGTCACCGCCATCGCCGCAATCGCGGTGGCGGTGCGCAGGGTTTGCTCGGGGGTATCGGCACTGAGCAAACCGTGGAGCATGCCGGCCAGCAAGGAATCGCCGGCCCCGACCGTGCTGGCCACGCTGACCTTCGGCGGCGTGGCGTGCAGGGCCGAGCCGACACTGAACCAGTTGACCCCGTCGGCGCCGTGGGAGATCACCACGTGCTCGATGCCTTGCGCATGCAGACGTGCCGCGGCTTGTGCTTCGGCGATCGGCGAGACCACTTCGCAGCCGAGGGCGTGGGCCAGTTCTTCGGTGTTCGGCTTGATCAGCCAGGGGCTGGCTTGCAACGCAGCGCGCAAGGCTTCGCCGCTGGAATCGAGGGCGACTTTCAAGCCGAGCGCGTTCAACCTTTCAATCAGCTCGCGCAACCACTGCGCAGTGACGCCGCGCGGCAGACTGCCGGCGACCACGACGGCATCGTGCCCCGGTGCGATCTGCAGCAAGCGATCAAGCATAGCTTGCTGCGCCATTGCATCGACCATTGGCCCCGGACCGTTGATGTCGGTGATGCGCCCGTCCTGTTCAGCGACTTTGATGTTGCTGCGCGTCTCGCCCGGCACGCGGATGAAGGCGTCGATAAAACCGCGCTTGGCGAACAGGGTTTCGAACGCTTGCTGATTGTCTTCGCCGAGAAAACCGCTGACGGTGACCTGATGGCCGAGATCCGCCAGCACCTGGGCGACGTTGACGCCTTTGCCCGCAGCGTGGGTGTGCATCTCCTCGCTGCGATTGACCTGACCAGCGTCCAGCCGCGACAGCTCGACGGTGAGGTCAAGAGCCGGGTTGAGGGTCAGGGTGAGAATCTTGGCCATTTACAGGGCCTCCACTAATGCGCGCACTTCATTCGCGCTGCCCAGGGCCAGGGCCTGTTGAGCGAGGGTTTGCGCCTGGGTCAGGCTGAGTTCACGGATGCGCGCCTTGACTTCGGCAATGCTGCGCCCGGAGACGCTGAGTTCGTCGACACCGAGGCCGACCAGCACCGGCACCGCCAACGGATCAGCCGCCAGCTCGCCGCAGACACCGACCCATTTGCCATGGGCATGGGCGGCGCGCACGGTGATGTCGATCAGTTGCAGGACCGCCGGGTGCAAGCCATCCGCTTGTGCAGACAGCGTCGGGTGACCACGGTCGATGGCCAGGGTGTATTGGGTGAGGTCGTTGGTGCCAACGCTAAAGAAGTCGACTTCCTTGGCCAGCACTGGCGCAAGCAACGCGGCGGACGGCACCTCGATCATGATCCCCAATTGCAGGTCGGCGACCGGAATTTCCTTGCGCAGACGTTCGGTCATGTCGCGGGCCTGGCGCCACTCTTCGACGCTGCCGACCATCGGGAACATGATCCGCAGCGGACGGTTGTCAGCCGAGCGCAGCAAGGCACGCAGTTGCGCTTCCATGATCTGCGGCCGCTGCAGGGTCAGGCGAATGCCGCGCACGCCGAGGAACGGGTTCTCTTCCTTGGCAATCGGCCAATACGGCAACGGTTTGTCACCGCCGACGTCGAGCGTGCGCACTACTAGCGGGCGCCCGGCCAAGCCATCGAGGACGCGACGGTATTCCGCTTCCTGGGTCGCCTCGTCCGGCACCTGCGGGTGGGCCATGAAAATCAGTTCGGTGCGCAGCAGACCAATGCCTTCGGCGCCCTGCTCCACCGCGCTGGTCACACCTGCGCTTTCGCCGATGTTGGCGAACACTTCAACGGCGTGACCGTCAGTGGTGTGCGCCGGTTGATGGCGCTGTTCAGCGGCAATCTTCAGGCGTTGCTCGCGGGTGTCGCGCTCTTCGGCGGCACGCTTGAGGGTCGCGGCATCAGCGTCGACATGCAGACGCCCGCGCTGGCCGTCGAGCAGCAGCGGTGTGCCCGGTTCGAGCAGCAACACCGCCGCACCCGCGCCGACCAGTGCTGGAATACCGAGGGCACGGGCGACGATCGCGCTGTGCGCGGTAGCGCCGCCGCGTGCGGTGAGAATACCCGCCACTCGCGCCGGGTCCAGCCGCGCGACATCGGACGGGCCAACTTCGTCCATCACCAGAATGTACGGTTGCTCAGGCTCGTTCGCGGTTTGCACGCCACACAACTGCGCCAGCACCCGGCGGCCGATGTCGCGCAGATCGGCGGCACGCTCGGCAAGCAAAGCGTCCTGCAGCGATTCCTGCTGTTTGGCCGCAGCTTCGATCACCGCCATCCATGCCGCTTCGGCGCTTTCGCCTTGCTTGAGGCGGGTGTCGACTTCGTCGGTCAGATCCGGGTCGTCGAGCATTTCCTGGTGAGTGATGAAAATTTCCCGAATGGCCTTGGCCTTGCTGCGTTCGATCAAGCCCTGAATGTCGCGGCGCACGTCGCTCAGCGCTTGCTTGAGGCGCTCGCGCTCGATCGCAGCAGACTCGCCGCGCAACGGGTAATCGATGGCTTGTTGCACCTGAATGTGCGCAGGGCCGATGGCAATGCCCGGTGCGGCGGGAATCGCCTGCAACAGGCTGCCCGACGCCGGAGCGACCAGCACTTCGGCGATGTCGGCGATCACTTCCCGCTGCTGACTTACGGCCGGCAGCGGCTCGACTTCCTCACCGAGGCCTTCTTCAATCGCCGCGAGCAGGGCCGGCAAGGCATCGGCGGCGATGCTCGGCTCGGCGATCAGCTCCAGCACCTGACCGCGGCGGGCGCCGAGGCTGAGCAGTTTGCTCAGGCTCTTCACCGACACGGCGCTGTCAGTGCTGTCGACGATGCGCACGCGGATTTCGCCATCAAAGCTTTTCGCCAACTGCGCGAGAATTTTCGCCGGGCGTGCGTGCAAGCCATGGGCGTTGGCCAAGGCAATGCGTGCACTCGGCCAATCGGCCGGCAGTTCACCGCCGAGCACTTCAAGGACTTTGCGGCTGCTGGTGGCGCGGCCCAATTCGTGGCCGCGACCTTCGATCAGCAACGCGCACAAACGCTCGAGCAACGCCTGATGCGCTTCGCCCAGACTGGCGAGGCAAAACAGACCGCTGAGCGGCTGGCCGAGGTAGCGCATCGGTTTGTCCGGGGTGACGAACGCCAGCCCCGGTCGCTTCACGGTCTGTTCGCTGTGCAACCACCACAGGCCATCGCCCAGTGGCAGCGCTTCGACTTGCTGCAAAACACCGGCAAAACCATTGCTGACGCAATCGGCCTGACGCAACAGACGCGCGCCACGCCAGACCAGCTCTTCGAAATCATCGGCCGACACGCCGAGGCCGATCATCTGCGCATCCAGTGCCAGTTCCTGCGGCGCGCCTTGCAGCAGTTTCAGCAACGCTTCGGGGGAGCTGGCGCGACGCAGGGCCTGGCCCAGATCGGTCTCGCCGAGGGCGCGGGTCAGCAGTTGCAGCAGGCGCAGGTGTTCATCCGATTTCGCCGCGATGCCGATCGCCAGATAAACGATCTGGCCATCGCCCCAGTCGACGCCGTCGGGAAACTGCATCAGGCGCACGCCGGTGGCGAATACCTGATCGCGGGTTTCCGGGGTGCCGTGGGGAATGGCGATGCCTTGACCGAGAAAGGTCGAGCCCTGGGCTTCCCGGGCCTGCAGGCCGGCGAGGTAACCGTCGGCCACCAGACCGTCGGCAACCAGATGACTGGCCAGCAATTGCAGGGCAGCGGGTTTATCCACGGCCGACTGGCCCATGGATATCTGCTCTATAGTGAGCTCGAGCATGCGATCTCCTTTTTGGCGCAGTTCAACGCCAGGTATTGTTTTGAATGGTTCACAGCTTAGGCGCTCTGCCGCGCTTTTCAGCGGCAGTTTTGGCGGTTTCACGGCAGGACCGGCCAAAGGCGTCTAAAACGTAGAAAATACGCTTGCTGAAACGTTTAATCTAGATTGATCGGCACGTTACTCGATAATGTCTCATCCTTGAAGTCCAACTGGTCGGATCTGCCCAGGCAACAAGTCGACTGCCCTTATCGGGTAGGATTGGCGAAAATGTCGCGGCATGCTCGAAACAACAAGGAAATACCGGGTTGAAACTCAGTGATATCGCGCGGTTGGCCGGCGTCTCCGTCACCACCGCCAGCTACGTCATCAACGGCAAGGCCGAACAGCAACGCATCAGCAACGCGACCGTCGAGCGCGTGCGCGCGGTGGTCGATCTGCACGGCTTCACGCCCAATCCGCAAGCGGCCGGCCTGCGCAGTCGGCACACGCGCACCCTGGGCTTTATCCTGCCGGATCTGGAAAACCCCAGTTACGCGCGGATCGCCAAGTTGCTCGAACAAGGCGCGCGGGCGCGCGGTTATCAATTGCTGATCGCCAGTTCCGACGATGCGCCGGACAGCGAGCGCCAGTTGCTGCAACTGTTCCGCGCGCGTCGCTGCGATGCGCTGATCGTTGCCAGTTGCCTGCCCGCCGATGATGACAGCTACCGCCAGTTGCAGGCCAAAGGTCTGCCGATCATCGCCATCGACCGGGTCATGGAGCCGGAGCATTTCTGTTCGGTGATCAGCGACGACCGCGAGGCCAGTCTGCACCTGACCCAGAGCCTGCTCGATCCGCAGCCCAAACAGATCGTGCTGCTCGGCGCACGCCCGGAGCTGAGCATCAGCCAGGAGCGTGCCGCCGGTTTCCGCGCAGCGCTCAGCGACTTCAAAGGCGAAGTGCTGGTCGAGCACGCCGAGTCGTTCAGCCGCGAGTGCGGCAAGCAATTGATGGAAGAACTCCTGCAGCGTCTGGGGCATTTGCCTGACGCGCTGGTGACCACTTCCTACGTGCTGCTGCAAGGCGTGTTCGATGCGCTGCATGATTTCCCGCTTAAATCGCGGCCGCTGCGCCTCGGCACCTTCGGCGACACGCAGTTGCTGGATTTCCTGCCGCTGCCGGTCAATGCCATGTCCCAGCAACATCAGTTGATCGCCGACAAGGCCCTGGAACTGGCCCTGGCCGCGGTCGAGCAGGACGACTACCAACCGGGCGTGCAAGCCATTGCGCGGACCTTCAAGCAGCGTATTCATCGGGACTGAATCGTGGAGCTGATCGACAGCCACACCCACCTCGACTTCCCCGACTTCGACGCCGATCGCGCCGAGTTGCTGGCCGAAAGCCGCGCCCTCGGCGTGCGGCGCATCGTTGTGCTGGGCGTGCATCAGGACAACTGGCAACGGGTCTGGGATCTGGTGCAGAGCGATGCCGAGCTGTACGCGGCGTTCGGTCTGCACCCGGTGTTTCTCGATCGCCATCGTCCCGAGGATTTGCATGCGCTGGGGGACTGGCTGACACGGTTGCGTGGGCATCGGCAGCTGTGCGCAGTCGGCGAGATCGGCCTCGATTATTTCATCGAAACCCTGGATCGCGAGCGCCAGCAATCGTTGTTCGAAGCGCAGCTGCAACTGGCGGCGGACTTCGAGTTGCCAGCACTGATCCATGTCCGCCGCAGCCACGCAGCGGTGATCGCCACGCTCAAACGCTTCAAGCTCAAGCGCGCCGGCATCATCCACGCCTTTGCCGGCAGCCGCGAGGAAGCGCGGGAATACATCAAGCTCGGTTTCAAACTGGGTCTTGGCGGTGCACCGACCTGGCCGCAGGCATTGCGCATGCATCGGGTCCTGCCGGAACTGCCGCTGCAATCGGTGGTGCTGGAAACCGATTCACCGGACATGGCCCCCGCGATGTTCCCCGGCCAGCGCAACAGCCCGGCGCATCTGCCGGCGATTTGTGCGGCGCTGGCCGAGCTGATGAATATCACCCCAGAACAACTGGCCAACGTCAGCACCGCCAACTGCTGCGAAGTCTTCGGCTGGTAACACCGCAAATCCCCTGTGGGAGCGAGCCTGCTCGCGAAAGCAATCTGTCAGTGACATCGCCAGTGCCTGACCCACCGCCTTCGCGAGCAGGCTCGCTCCCACATTTTTGATCCGGCTCCAGCCTTTCAGACGCGAAACGCGCTGATCAGTTGTTTGAGTTCTACCACCTGCGCCGACAGCGCGCGGCTGGCATCTTCGGTCTGGTGCGCACCTTGCGCTGTGCGTTCGCCGGCTCGGTTGATCTCGACGATGTTCTGGTCGATGTCATGGGCCACGGCGGTCTGCTGTTCGACGGCGGCGGCGATCTGCTGGTTCTGGTCGACGATCATGCCCACCGCGCCAAGAATATTTTCCAGTGCCTGCTGGACCTTCTCCGACTGCCCGACCGTGCCATTGGCCATCTGATGGCTGACACCCATGGCCTTCACCGCCGCGCCGACGCCGCCGTGCAACTTGGCGATCATCTGTTCGATTTCTTCGGTCGATTGCTGGGTGCGCTTGGCCAAGGTGCGTACTTCGTCGGCGACCACTGCGAAGCCTCGGCCCTGCTCACCGGCCCGGGCCGCTTCGATCGCGGCGTTGAGCGCCAGCAGGTTGGTCTGTTCGGCGATGCTTTTGATCACTTCCAGCACCCGGCTGATCGACTGGCTGTCGCTGGCCAGTTGATTGATCACTAGCACCGACTGATCGATTTCGCTGGCCAGCGCGGCAATGCTGCCTTGCTGCGATTCCACCAGACCGCGCCCGCTGAGGGTTTCGTCGTTGACGCTATGGGCGCTGCTCACCGCGGCCGCAGCACTGCGCGCGACTTCCATTGACGTCGCCGACATCTGGTTCATCGCCGTCGCCACTTGTTCGATCTGCGTACGCTGCCCGGCGACGGCCTGATTGCTTTGCGCCGACACGCTTTCGACCTGTCCGGCCTGACGCTCGACCTCGCCGACGGTGTGACCGACACGTTCGATCAAGTCGTGAATCTTCTTCACCGTGCCGTTGAACACCTCGCCCAACTCGCCCAGTTCATCACGGCTGCTGGCCTTGAAGTTGACGGTCATGTCACCGGCCGCGACCTTGTCCATCATCGCGCCAAGGCTTTTCAGGGTGGTGCGGGTCGAGGCGTAGAAACCGCCATAAAGATAGAAAATCAGCACGAACACCACCGACAGCGCCGAGGCTTGCAGAATCATGTGCGCGCGGTTCTGCGCCAGACGCTGCTGCAACTGGCTGTCGAGGAATTTCAGCGTGGCCTGATTGAGCTGGTAGGTGTGTTCCATCAGCCCGGTGACCTGATCGTAGAACGCCTGCCACGGCGCATCGAGGGTGTCGGCCATCACCACTTGCTCTTCGAACAGCTCGCTCGCCTGCTTGAGCGAGGCCTTGCTGGTGTCGGCCTGGGCACTGAGGGATTCGCGGGCGGCGCTGCTGGAACCGAGGGCGTCCTGCAGTTTCAGAGCGTACTCAGCCTGAAGTTTTTCGATCTGCACCAGCAACTCGTCAAAACGCGTGCTCGAGGAACTGTTTAGAAAGCCCTGGCCCAACGAATACGAGCCCATCGCCCGGCCTTCGCCGAGAGTCTGCGTGACGCTGGGGGTGATCAGCGTCACCAGTTCGCTGAGCTGGCGAATGTCGCTCTGGTTATCGCGACTGAGGCCGGCCTGACTGGTGATGATCTGGCTGAAAATCTGCGCACTGGCCAGCAATTTGCCAATCAACGCGCTTTTGCTTTGCAGCGAGCTCTCCGCCTGCTGGGCCTTGAACGCGGCGATCATTTCATCGCGCTTGGCCTCGAACTGCTTGATCTGCTCCGGGTCCTCGGTCATCGCCGCCAGCCCTTCCAGGCGCCCGAGCAAAGCCTGCTCCAGCGTCTGGATCTGCGCTTCGACGTTGCCGGCCTTGCCGGACTGGCCGAGGGTGACGTCGATCTGCACCAGATTGTTCAGGGTCTCCAGATCGCGACGCAGGCTCAGGCTGCTGCCCAGCAGGTCAAGGCTCTGCAGTTCGACGCGGGTGCCCTGAAATTCGCGATAGGAGTCGCGCACCAGATAGAAATTGGTCACCAGCATCGGCACCAGGAACAGCACGCTGATCAGGCTGAACTTCATGCCGAAGCTCAGACGGTTCATCAGCGAGACGGCGGGATAGAGCAAGCTCTTCACTGGAAGTCTCCCTTGGTTTTTCTTGTTTTTATTGGCAGGCGCGGGACGAGAGCAGATAGCCACTATCGGGCGCTATCTCTGTATAGCGTAAATCGGCGGGAGGTTTTGTAACTTAAGGTTAACAACGAAAAGATCGTCCGAAGGCTCGGGCCGCGATCGGACGATCTTTGATCTTGCTGTGATCAGTGAACCAGAACAGTCCACAAGGCAAACCCGGCATACCACAGCACCGCCGCGCGCAGCAGCAGTTCCCACAGGCAGTCGAGGGTGTTGATGCCGTCCGGGCCGACCACTGGCGGTGGAACCTCCCCGGCTGCCAGGCCGACCTTGTTGATCAACTGCGCTGCGCTGATGTTCCAGTTCAACAGTTCGTGCAGCATCACTCGACTGACCGCGACGAAGTTGCCGACAAGCGCCAGACTCGCCGCCAGCAAACGCACCGGCACCCAATCGAAGGCATGGCGCAACTGCGCAGCACGCTCGACCAGCGCCGGGTTGGTCCCGTGCTCTTCGGCCAGCGCCAACAGCCGATAGGCCAATGCTGCCACCGGACCGAGGAGGAAATACCAGAAGATCACCGCGAAGAAACTCTGATAGGCCTGCCACAACAAATGACCTTGCACCTGCTCGAGCAATTGCTCGCCGCTGTCAGCGCAGATGTTCAGGTCGCGCTTGGCCACGTGCGCCGCCGCTTGCAGGTCCTCACGACGCCAGGCATCGCGGAACGGCCCGAGGCCGCCGAGCAGATCGCCACGCCCGAGGCTGTAAATCACCACCAACAAGTGCACCGGCAGCGCCAGCAGACCGTAAGCCACCGGTTCCAGTACCAGCAGCAACAGCGCCAGCAACGCCACCGGGAACAGCACCAGAATCGTCAGCACCAGCCACGGCTGCCTGGCCAGTCGATTGCTGTTTTCGAGTTTGTGCAGTTCGCGGATCCATCCGCCGTCGCGTTGAAGCCGATGGCGCAGGGCCGAAAACTTCTCGATCCACACCGCCAGCAGTAACACCAGAAAACTCATTGTCCTTCCTCTTTTGCCAGGGCGGCGCGGTAGCGTGCCCAGTCGAATGCCGGTCCCGGATCGGTCTTGCGCCCCGGCGCGATATCGCTGTGGCCGCAAATGCGCTGAGCGGTGATCGCCGGAAAACGTTTCTGCAACTGCCGGGTCAGCGCAGTCAACGCGCGATATTGCTCGTCGGTGAATGGCAGATCATCGGTGCCTTCCAGCTCGATGCCCACGGAAAAATCGTTACAGGTTTCACGACCTTCGAACATCGAAACGCCGGCATGCCACGCCCGCGCAAGACAGGAGACAAACTGGGTGACCTTGCCGTCACGTTCGATCAGAAAATGCGCCGAGACGCGCAGCTCAGCGATGCCTGCAAAATAGGGGTGTTCGGTGACATCCAGACGATTCTGGAAAAATTCCTGCACCTTGCCCGTGGCGAATTGCGCCGGCGGCAGGCTGATGTTGTGGATGACCAACAGGGACACTTCGCCCGCCGGGCGCTCATTGAAGTTGGGCGACGGGCAGATCTGCACGCCATGACACCACCCGCTCGCGGGATCCAACTGCATACCGATTCCTTCAACACCGACCATGTGGGCGCCCAGTATGCCGCGATCCGCCCCCGCCGCGCGATCACTTGCCGCGATTGAGTCGCCGCAGGTCGCCCAGCACCGACTCCAATGCGCGGTCGAACAACAAGGTGTCATCCAGCGCACGCGCCGCGCCTCGGCTGAACGCCAGAGCCAGATCGGTGCGGCTGCGCTCCAGCACTTTCGTCCCGGTGCGGTCGACGAAGACATATTTGCCGGTCTCTTCGATGATCGCGGCGAGTTTGCAACGCAAGCTCTGTTCGTCGTCCTCGTCGAACACCACCCAATTGCCTACGCGCAACTGCTCGACCTGAGACAGCCCGGCAGCGTCTTGCGCCAGGCGCGGCGCCGGCGTGGCTGCTGCTTGGTCGGCGCTGTGCTGCAAGACCTCGGGCGTGACTTCGATCAGCGGCGTAACGCTGTGATCGGCGTCGTCGGAACGCTCCAGCACGCGTACGTGCAGAGCCTCCAGCTCGCTGAAGAATTCACTGGTGGCAAACGGATCGAACGCGGTGCTGCTGAGGCCATCGCGCAGCGATTTGAGCAGCCCCGGGACCAGTGCCAGCAGGCGCAGGCTGGATTCGCCGTCGTCATGGCGTTGCACGCTCCAGACCAACTGTTCCATGGTCTGCACGTCGGCGTGCCATTCGGCGGACTGATCGCCGTGCTTGAGACAGGTCAGCAACAGCACTTTGCTCCAGGCCTGCTGGACGAAACCCACCACCGTCGCCGGCAGCACTTTGCCCAGCAATGCCTGCTGTAACGCCTGCGCGACGCGCCGCTGAGCCAGCTCGGCCTTCGCCCGGCCTTCCTCGGCGTCCCGCAAACGTTGTTCAAGCAGTTCGGTGCGGCGACGTTCCTCCTGGGTGAAGGCGAGGAAGTCCGCGAGCAGTTCGGAGAAGATCGCCGGGTCGTCGACAAACTCGCTCAGCAAGCGCTGTACCACTTGCTCGATGCGCACGTAGAGGCTGTCGCGCTCAGCACCGTCGCAATCGCTCCAGCCCATTGCGGCCTCGGCGATTTCGTTGAGCAGGCGCCGCGCCGGGTGCGTGCTACGGCTGAAGAAACTTTTGTCCAGTACAGCGACCTTGAGCATCGGAATCTGTAATCGGCCGATCAGCGTCTTGAGCGCGTCAGGCACGTTGCGATCATCGAGGATGCAGTCGAAGACCATGGCGATCAGGTTGATCACGTCTTCGTCGGCGGTCGCGACGACGCGGGATCTGCCGCTTCTGACGCTGACCCGGGTCAGCAGTTGCTCGAGCTGGTGGCGCAGATCGAAATCCTCCTGAGCCTCGAGCGCAGGGACGTATTGCTGCAAGTGCGACAACAACCGCAGCAGGTCGCGGGTATTGATCGGATGCGCCGGGGCACCGGGCTCCAGGGTCGGTGTGACGCGGCCGCGCACGTGGGCGAGCAATTGCTGCATCGCTGCGAACACTTCCTCGATGCCTTCGTCCGCTGGCGGCTCGTCGAGATCTTCAATGAATGTGTCGCTATCGGCAGGCTCGACCATGCGACGAGCCACGGCGGGTTTCAGATGTGGCAACACGCCGGTGGCGAGCAGCAACTGATTGGCTTCGGCATACAGTTGCTCGGTGTCGGCCAGCACATAGCGTTCGAACAGTTTGAGCAGGATCAGCTTGACCTTGATCTCGACGCCGAGGTTACGCCCGGCCTGCAGGAAGTATTCGCAGAGCATCGCCGGGCTGAGGGGATTGTGCTGATCATCGAGACGCTTGCCGAGCATCGAGCTGAACCGTGCGGTCAGTTGGTCGAGAGCGAAGCCGTCGCGCTTGAGCACACGGCTGACCATGGTCTGCACGGCTACGGTGCGCTCCATGGCATCGGTGCGCGGCGCCGAATCTTCGACCACCAGCGTGCGTGGCAGGGTAATGGCGGCAGGGTCGTATTGGGTAAGGCCGGCGAAGGCCTCAAAGAACAGTTCAAGAAAACCGCGCTCGATGTTCTTGCGCTTGAGGCGCAGGTCGCGCATGGCTTCGAAAAAGATGTTCTGATCGACGTCGTTGCGCGCCCGGTCGGCCATTTCGAACAGGGTGTCATCAGCGTTATCGAACAATTCCTGCAAATCGTGGCGCAACTGCTGCGCGGCCTTGTCGCGAACCTGCAGCAGAATCACCGGCAGGCGGGCAAGTGGCGAGTGGTCCGCCAGATCGGCAGTCGCCCGGTGCAAAGGCACCACTTTCCCGTCGTTGCGCATCCAAGCCTCCTGGAACGGTGATTCGGTTCGTCGCTTTGACACTGCTCCCGTGGAGTCGTTCGTCAAAGCCATGACGTCAAATACAAGGCGGATTATCTGGCAAAAGAGGCCGGCGATGCTATAGGCCTCAGGGTTTCCCCTATACACCACGCACCACGCACTCAGCTCAGGAAAATCGACCAGATGCGTCAGGGACGCGCGTTCTCGCCTTGGGTTGGCTCGCGCCCTGCCCCTATAATCGAACCACTTTGTTTGTGGAGTCCGTTATGCCGAATCTACGTCTCGCCGATCTGACCGCCGAAATCGAAAACAACGTGCGCCGAGCGTTGCTCGAAGACGTCGGCAGCGGCGACATCACCGCGCAACTGATCCCGGCCGAACGCCTGGCCAAAGCCACCATCATCACCCGTGACGACGCCGTCATCTGCGGCACCGCGTGGGTCGATGCGGTGTTCCGCCAGCTCGATCCGCGCGTGGCGGTGCATTGGCAAGTGGTCGACGGCCAGCGGGTCCAAGCCAATCAGCCACTGTTTCACCTGGAAGGTCCGGCTCGCTCACTGCTGACCGGTGAACGCAGCGCGTTGAACTTCTTGCAGTTGCTGTCCGGTGTGGCGACACGCGCGCAGTTCCTGGCGGACTTCGTCGGCGAGACGCAGGTCAAGTTGCTCGACACCCGCAAGACCCTGCCCGGCCTGCGCCTGGCACAGAAATATGCGGTGACCTGCGGCGGCTGTCACAACCACCGCATCGGTCTCTACGACGCTTTCCTGATCAAGGAAAACCACATCGCCGCCAGCGGTGGCATCGCCGAAGCAGTGGCCGCCGCACACAAGATCGCCCCGGGCAAACCGGTGGAGATCGAAGTGGAAAGTCTTGAAGAACTGAAGCAGGCGCTGGAAGCCGGCGCCGACATCATCATGCTCGACGAACTGAGCCTGGACGACATGCGCGAAGCGGTACGCCTGACCGCCGGCAAAGCGAAACTGGAAGCCAGCGGCGGCATCAACGAAAGCACGCTGCTGCCGATCGCCGAAACGGGCGTGGATTACATTTCGATTGGCGCGATGACCAAGGATGTCAAAGCGGTGGATCTGTCGATGAGACTGAGTCTCTGAGCTGTAAGCTGCAAGCTGCAAGCTGCAAGCTGCAAGCTGAGCGATTCTGCTTTAACTTGTAGCTTGCAGCTCGAAACTTGTAGCTGCTTTTAAACGACTAGATTATTCATCTCGCAGTACTCTTCCCACTCGACACCCAATACTTCCGCCGCTTCCTTGTGCAGCACGAGGCGCTGCGCCTCGAACTCCTCCGGCGTGCTGGTGTACTTGAGCGTCAGCTCCCACGGCTGCAAGCCCTGCGCTTCGGCTTCGTCTTCGAAGGCCCACTGGATCTGGTCTTTCTGATCATCGGGACTCAGGTCCTTGATCTCTTCCTTCAGGTCCGGCACATCCAGAAGATATTTTTCCAGCGCTTGTTCGTGGCGTTGCTCTTGGGTCAATTCAGTCATGGGGTTCTCGCTGATCTTAGGAATGGAGGATGGATCTGGATCATCAAGGATCTCTCTGACGCGGACTGGCCGGCCTTCGGAACCATTCGGGATCATCTGAAAACTGCTAAGCGATGCTCATGCAGGCACCGAATATAGGACGTTTGCATGACGAATTACACGGCTCTTTACATCTCTTGCACAAAAAGCTGACCTGCGGAACATGTATCGACGTGGCGCGCTGAGGAGTTGGTGCCCGAGACAGGAATCGAACCTGCGACCTTCGCGTTACGAGTGCGCTGCTCTACCGGCTGAGCTACACGGGCGGTGGGCTAAACCTAGCACCGGACTCGGGCTGCGGCAAATTTGTGGGTTGTCTGATGGTTTTCTTTTGAGAACTACAATTTCTTTATTTCAGATAAAAAAATGCCCCCGCCGTTTACACGGCGGGGGCATTTTCATTGCGCTAAAGCTTTCGGGTAATTAAACGCCCGAAGCCTTGGCAGCTGCCACGTCTTTGATGGACAGCTTGATACGGCCGCGGTTGTCCACGTCCAGTACCAGCACTTCCACTTCCTGGCCTTCCTTCAGGATGTCGGTGACTTTCTCTACGCGAGCGTCGCTCAGCATCGAGATGTGCACCAGACCGTCCTTGCCTGGCAGGATGTTTACGAATGCGCCGAAGTCGACGATGCGCTCAACCTTGCCGACGTAGATCTTGCCGATCTCGGCTTCTGCAGTGATGCTCAGAACGCGCTGACGAGCAGCTTCTGCGGCATCCTTGGTTTCGCCGAAGATCTTGATCGAACCGTCGTCTTCGATGTCGATCGAAGCCTTGGTTTCTTCGCAGATCGCACGGATGGTCGCGCCACCTTTACCGATAACGTCACGGATTTTGTCGGTGTCGATCCTCATCGCGATCATGGTCGGAGCGTTGGCCGACAGTTCGGTACGCGACTGGCCAATGATCTGGTTCATCTGGCCGAGGATGTTCAGGCGCGCTTCAAGGGCCTGGCCCAGAGCGATTTCCATGATCTCTTCGGTAATGCCCTTGATCTTGATGTCCATCTGCAGCGCAGTAACGCCTTTGGCGGTACCGGCTACCTTGAAGTCCATGTCGCCCAGGTGATCTTCGTCGCCGAGGATGTCGGTCAGGACGGCGAACTTCTCGCCTTCTTTAACCAGACCCATGGCGATACCGGCCACCGGTGCTTTCATCGGTACACCAGCGTCCATCAGCGCGAGGGAAGCACCGCACACGGAAGCCATCGAGCTCGAACCGTTGGATTCGGTGATTTCCGACACCACGCGGATGGTGTACGGGAACACGTCAGCGGCCGGCAGCATGGCCGAAACCGAACGACGGGCCAGACGGCCGTGACCGATTTCGCGACGACCGGCGCCACCCATGCGACCACACTCGCCCACCGAGAACGGCGGGAAGTTGTAGTGCAGCATGAACGGGTCTTTCTTTTCGCCTTCCAGGGTGTCCAGCAGTTGCGCGTCACGGGCGGTGCCCAGTGTTGCAACAACCAGCGCCTGGGTTTCGCCGCGGGTGAACAGCGCCGAACCGTGAGTCTTCGGCAGAACGCCGACTTCGATGTTCAGCGGACGCACAGTCTTGGTGTCGCGACCGTCGATACGTGGCTTGCCGTTAACGATGTTTTCGCGAACGGTGCGGTATTCGATTTCGCCGAAGGCTGCCTTGACTTCAGCAGCGCTTGGCTGGCCTTCTTCACCGGACAGCTTGGCAACCACTTGGTCCTTCAGCTCACCCAGGCGAGCGTAACGGTCGGCCTTGATGGTGATGGTGTAGGCCTGGGAGATCGCGTCGCCGAACTCGGCACGGATCGCGCCCAGCAGCTCGGTGGCTTCTGGCGCAGGAGCCCAGTTCCAAGTTGGCTTGGCGGCTTCGGCAGCCAGTTCTTTAACAGCGTTGATCACAACCTGGAATTCGTCGTGAGCGAACAGTACTGCGCCCAGCATCTGGTCTTCGGTCAGCTCTTTGGCTTCCGATTCAACCATCAGCACGGCGTCGGAAGTACCGGCAACGACCATGTCCAGGCTCGAAGCGGCTTGCTGTTCGTAAGTCGGGTTCAGCAGGTAGCCGGTGCTTTCGTGGAAAGCCACGCGAGCGGCGCCGATCGGGCCGTCGAACGGAATGCCGGAAATGGCCAGGGCAGCCGAGGTACCGATCATCGCAGCGATGTCCGGATCGGTCTTCTTGCTGGTGGAAACGACGGTGCAGACAACCTGCACTTCGTTCATGAAGCCTTCTGGGAACAGCGGACGGATCGGACGGTCGATCAGTCGGGAAGTCAGGGTTTCTTTCTCGGAAGGACGGCCTTCACGCTTGAAGAAACCGCCAGGGATCTTACCGGCAGCGTAAGTCTTTTCCTGGTAGTGCACGGACAGAGGGAAGAAACCCTTGCCCGGATCGGCTTGCTTTGCACCGACAACAGTCACCAACACGCTGACGTCGTCGTCAACGGTGACCAATACTGCGCCGGAGGCCTGACGGGCGATACGGCCTGTCTCGAGGGTAACGGTCGATTGACCGAACTGGAATTTTTTGATTACCGGGTTCACGGTGTCCTACCTTCTTTGTGGCTCTTGGGGGAAACGGTTTCTTGCGAATTCTTGGGCAATCTCGGGAATCGGCCCGATGGCAATTGTCCGGGTGCTACGGGTAAAGCCATGCTGCAGATAAAACTTGAGGCTGGGAGCCTGCAAGGCGCCAGCGGAAAACCGCTGACGCCCGACAGACCACCAACCTCATAGCGCAATCGCTGATTAGCGACGCAGACCCAGGCGAGCGATCAGCGCGGCGTACCGGCTTACGTCCTTGCCTTTCAGGTAGTCCAGCAGCTTGCGACGCTGGTTAACCATGCGGATCAGACCACGACGGGAGTGGTGATCTTTACCGTTGGCCTTGAAGTGACCTTGCAGTTTGTTGATGTTGGCGGTCAGCAGTGCAACCTGCACTTCTGGCGAACCAGTGTCACCAACAGCTTGCTGGTAGTCAGCAACGATTTGAGCTTTTTCTTGAACGTCGAGAGCCATGAGGCAATCCTTCCTTATCAGGAAACTGTTTCAGGGAAACAGCTTCAACAGGCCAGGGACAAATCCCTGTATCTATAAATGAGTAGTGACCATGCCTGTTAACAGCCACACTCGCCGGCCCGCTTGCGCAGACCGGTTCCGGTCATTCTGACCGAATCAAGCGACGCGGCGCGATACGCCCGTCTTCGCTCACTTCACCGATACCGATGAAGCGACCATTGTGATCCTGTACTCGTACCATGCCGAACTTCGGTGCATCCGGGGCACGTACCGGCTGGCCGTTGAGCCAGTAGAACGCGCTCGCTTCCGAGAAGTGCAGCAACGGCCAATCCTGCAGGCCGCTGTCCGATGGCATCAGGAAGCGATCGACCGCTTCGTTGCCGCCTTCGGCATGTACCGCTTCCAGCTCTTCGAGGGTCACGGTCTGCGCCAGGGTGAAAGGCCCGGCCTGGGTCCGGCGCAGTTCTGCGACGTACGCACCACAACCGAGTTGCTCACCGATATCCTCCACCAGGGTGCGAATATAGGTGCCCTTGCTGCAGTCCACCGCAAGCCGCGCAGTATCGCCTTCGAAGGCCAGCAATTCCAAGCGCGCAATAGTAACAGAACGCGGTTCGCGCTCCACTACTTCGCCTGCACGTGCCAGTTTGTACAGCGGCTGGCCATCACGCTTGAGTGCCGAGTACATCGGCGGTATCTGACTGATTTGCCCACGAAATTTCGGCAGAACCGCTTCGACATCGGCGCGACCAACGGTCACCGGACGCTCCTGCAAAACCTCGCCTTCGGCATCGGCCGTGGTGGTGGTCTTGCCCAGTTGCGCCAGAGTCTCATAGCCCTTGTCGGAATCGAGCAAGTACTGCGAGAACTTGGTCGCCTCGCCGAAGCACAGCGGCAACACGCCGGTGGCCAGCGGGTCGAGGCTGCCGGTGTGCCCGGCCTTCTCGGCATTGAGCAGCCAGCGCACCTTCTGCAAGGCAGCGTTGGAGGTGAACCCCAATGGCTTGTCGAGGAGGATGATGCCGCTGACGTTACGACGGATACGTTTGACCTGAGCCACCGAATTACTCCTTGGTGTCTTCAGGTGCAGGAGCGGCAACGTGCTGATTGTCTTCAGCGACGGCGCGCTCGATCAGCGCCGACAGGTGCGCGCCACGCACGACGGATTCGTCGTAGTGGAAGTGCAATTGCGGCACACTGCGCAGCTTCATTTCGCGGGCCAATTGCATGCGCAGGAAGCCTGCGGCGGCATTGAGCACCTTGATGCTTTGCGCGATGTCTTCAGCGTTGTCCTGACCCATCACGGTGATGAAAATCTTCGCGTGACCAACGTCACGGGACACTTCCACAGCGGTGATGGTGACCAGGCCGACGCGCGGGTCTTTGACTTCGCGACGGATCAGTTGCGCCAGCTCGCGCTGCATCTGATCGCCGATACGTTGGGTACGGCTGTATTCTTTTGCCATGATTTGTTACCTGTTACTGCCCAGCGGTGAAACCCGCAAGGTCTGAAAGCGGCAAACGCCCGGCCTGACAAAAGCCAGACCGGGCGTTGCGTTTAGAGTCCGGACGCTGTGCCGTGCATTTGCATGCTACGGCCCATCGTGGCCCTTGAAGTGCGCGAGTCAGAGGCTGCGAGCAACCTGAACCTTCTCGAAGACTTCGATCTTGTCGCCGACTTTGACGTCGTTGTAGCTCTTCACGCCGATACCGCATTCCATGCCGGCGCGCACTTCGGAAGCGTCATCCTTGAAGCGGCGCAGGGATTCCAGCTCGCCTTCGAAGATAACGATGTCTTCACGCAGTACACGGATCGGACGGTTACGGTGCACAACACCTTCGATCACCATGCAACCGGCGATCGCGCCAAACTTCGGCGAACGGAACACGTCACGCACTTCGGCCACACCCAGGATGTTCTCGCGAACATCGCTGCCGAGCATGCCGGTCAGGGCTTTCTTGACGTCTTCGATGATGTCGTAGATCACGTTGTAGTAACGCATATCCAGACCTTCCTGCTCGACGATCTTGCGGGCGCCGGCATCGGCACGCACGTTGAAGCCGAACAGTACAGCGTTGGAAGCCAGTGCCAGGTTGGCGTCGGACTCGGTGATACCACCGACACCGCCACCCACGACGCGCACTTGAACTTCGTCGTTGCCCAGGCCATTCAAGGCACCGTTCAACGCTTCCAGCGAACCACGGACGTCGGATTTGAGGACGATGTTGAGCGTCTTCTTCTCCGCCTGACCCATGTTTTCGAAGATGTTTTCCAGCTTGCCGGCGTGAGCACGAGCCAGTTTGACTTCGCGGAACTTGCCTTGACGGAACAGAGCCACTTCACGGGCTTTCTTCTCGTCGGCAACCACGCTCATCTCGTCGCCAGCGTCCGGGGTACCGTCCAGGCCGAGGATCTCGACAGGGATGGATGGACCCGCTTCCTTGATTGGCTTGCCGTTCTCGTCGAGCATGGCACGTACACGGCCGTAGTTCGAACCGACCAGGACCATGTCGCCTTGACGCAGCGTACCGTCCTGAACCAGCACGGTTGCGACTGGGCCGCGACCTTTGTCGAGACGCGATTCAACCACCACACCACGGCCAGGAGCCGACGGAGTAGCTTTCAGTTCGAGAACTTCGGCCTGCAGCAGAACGGCTTCAAGCAGCTCGTCCACGCCAGTACCCATCTTCGCCGAAACCGGAACGAAAGGCGTGTCGCCACCCCAGTCTTCGGAAGTCACGCCGTGAACCGACAGTTCGCTGCGGATGCGATCGAGATCGGCGCCCGGCTTGTCGATCTTGTTCACTGCTACCACCAGCGGTACGCCAGCTGCCTGAGCATGCTGAACCGCTTCGATGGTTTGTGGCATCACGCCGTCGTCCGCTGCAACCACGAGGATCACGATGTCGGTCGCCTTGGCACCACGGGCACGCATTGCGGTAAACGCAGCGTGACCCGGGGTGTCGAGGAAAGTGACCATGCCGCGATCAGTCTCTACGTGGTATGCACCGATGTGCTGGGTGATACCGCCGGCTTCGCCAGCAGCTACCTTGGCACGACGGATGTAGTCGAGCAGGGAAGTCTTACCGTGGTCAACGTGGCCCATTACGGTCACGACTGGTGCACGGGAGAACGACTCGCCTTCAAACTTCAGGGACTCGGCCAGGGAATCTTCCAGAGCGGTGTCGCTGACCAGGGTCACTTTGTGGCCCAGTTCTTCGGCTACCAGTTGAGCAGTTTCCTGATCAAGCACCTGGTTGATGGTCGCTGGGGTACCCAGTTTGAACATGAACTTGATGATTTCAGCCGCTTTGACCGACATCTGGTTGGCCAGGTCGCCAACCGTGATGGTCTCGCCGATCTGCACATCACGCACGACAGGGCCGGTTGGGCTCTGGAAACCGTGGGCGTTGCGCTTCTTCAGCTTGGCCTTGCCGCGACCACCACGACGGAAGCCATCGCTTTCTTCGTCGGTAGTGCGTGGCGCCACACGTGGCGCCGGGGCTTTTTCTTTGACCGATGCGCGATGCGGAGCGTTTTTGCGCTCGCCATCACCGCCACCGCTGCGACGATTGTTGTCGTCGGCACGTGGCTTGTCCGGACGGCGCTGTTCGTTCTGCTTGTTGCGAACGTCAGCCGATGGAGCAGGAGCAGCAGCCACTACCGGTGCGCTTTCGCGAACAGGCTCAGCAGCAGCCGGCGCCGCAACGGCGTCGCTGGCAGCGGTTTGCGCAGCAGCAGGCTGGCGACGCGCTTCTTCTTCGGCGCGTTGCTTGGCTTCTTCTTCAGCCTTCTGACGGGCAGCATTTTCTACTGCGCGACGCTCATCCAGTTCACGCTTGCGCTCGGCTTCGATTTCTTCCGGGCTGCGCTGTACGAAAACTTTCTTCTTGCGAACTTCAACGCTGATGCTCTTGCTACCAGCCACACGCAGGGTGCTGGTGGTTTTACGCTGCAGCGTGATCTTGCGTGGTTCTTCCACTTTCGCCTTGTGACTGCTCTTCAAGTGAGTCAGCAGGGATTGCTTCTCACTGTCAGTCACATTTTCGTCGGCGGCGGTGTGCGGCAGACCTGCCTCACGCATCTGCTGCAACAGGCGCTCTACCGGTGTTTTGACCTCATCGGCCAGTTGTTTCACCGTGACTTGCGTCATGCACTTCTCTCCTCAGGCCGCGCCTAATTACTCGAACCAGTGGGCTCGGGCGGCCATGATCAACTTGCCGGCACGATCATCGTCAATGCCGTCGATGTCGAGCAGGTCGTCAATAGACTGCTCGGCCAGGTCTTCGCGGGTAATTACGCCGCGCACCGCCAGTTCCATCGCCAAATCCTTGTCCATACCCTCAAGCGAGAGCAGGTCTTCGGCCGGATGGGCGTCTGCCAGCTTTTCCTCAGTAGCGATGGCTTTGGTCAACAAGCGATCCTTGGCGCGAGCACGAAGCTCGTTGACGATGTCCTCGTCAAAGCCGTCGATGTTGAGCATTTCCTCCACCGGTACGTAGGCAATCTCTTCCAGGCTGGTGAAGCCTTCATCTACCAGCACCTGAGCCAGTTCTTCGTCGACTTCCAGCTCGTCGATGAAGTTGCGCAGGATGTCGCCGGTTTCTGCTTGCTGCTTAGCCTGGATGTCCGATTCGGTCATCACGTTCAGGGTCCAGCCAGTCAACTGGCTGGCCAGACGCACGTTCTGACCACCGCGACCGATGGCCTGAGCCAGATTGTCTGCGCCAACGGCGATGTCCATGGCATGGGCATCTTCGTCAACGATAATTGCCGCAACCTCGGCCGGGGACATGGCGTTGATCACGAACTGGGCCGGGTTGTCGTCCCACAGCACGATATCAACACGCTCACCGCCCAACTCACCCGATACCGCCTGGACGCGCGAACCGCGCATACCGATGCAGGCACCTTGTGGGTCGATGCGCTTGTCCTTGGAGCGGACGGCGATCTTGGCGCGCGAACCCGGATCACGGGAGGCGGCCATGACCTCGATGAGGCCTTCAGCAATTTCCGGCACTTCGATACGGAACAGCTCGATCAGCATTTCCGGCGCGGTACGCGACAGGATCAGCTGCGGGCCGCGGTTCTCAGTGCGGATTTCCTTGAGCAGCGCACGCAGACGCACGCCGACACGGAAGGTTTCGCGAGAAATGATGTCTTCACGGGCCAGCAACGCTTCAGCGTTGTTGCCCAGATCGACGATCACGTTGTCGCGGGTAACTTTTTTCACGGTGCCGGAGATGATTTCTCCCAGGCGCTCGCGATAGGCGTCGACCACTTGAGCGCGCTCGGCTTCGCGAACTTTCTGCACGATGACCTGCTTGGCAGTCTGTGCAGCGATGCGGCCGAACTCGATGGATTCGATTTTCTCTTCGACGACGTCACCAACCTTGGCGCCAGGGTGCGTTTCGGCAACCTTGCTTGGCCAGGTCTCGATGGCCGGATCGTCGAGATCATTCTCTTCGACGACCGTCCAGCGACGGAAGGTTTCGTAGGAACCGGTGTGGCGGTTGATTTCCACACGCAGGTCCACTTCGTCTTCAAAACGCTTTTTGGTAGCAGTGGCCAGAGCCAGCTCCAGCGCTTCAAAAATTACGCTTGCCGGTACACCCTTTTCATTGGATACCGACTCAACAACCAGCAGTACTTCTTTGCTCATCGTACGCCTCGCCTTTCGCAAGCCATTGGATCCGCGGGATCCGCGTCTCAGTCAAAACTGGGAATAATGTTGGCCTTGTCGATCATATCGATCGGCAACAGGAACTCGTGGTCTTCTACCTGCACCACGACGTCCTGCTCTTCTACACCGCGCAGAAGGCCCTGAAAGTTGCGTCGACCTTCGAAAGGCGAGCGCAGCTTGATCTTCACTTGTTCACCGGCAAATTTTGCAAACTGCTCAAGAGTGAACAGCGGGCGCTCCATGCCAGGCGAGGAAACTTCAAGGGTGTATTCAACGGAGATCGGATCTTCAACATCCAGAACACCGCTGATCTGACGGCTGACAATGGCGCAATCGTCCACCAGCACGCCACCCTCTTTATCGATATAAACGCGCAACATCGAGTGACGACCCTGAGCCGAAAACTCGATACCCCAGCATTCATAGCCCAGGGCCACGACCACCGGGGCCAGCAAGGCCTGCAACTCTTCTAGCTTGCTCGACACCTGAACCCCCTAGTGCATGATATGTGCATGCTTTGCAAAATAAAAAAATGGGCATAACGCCCATCCTTGAAACGCCGTCGAACAGCGGCGTTGAAAGTATCCAGCTAACAAAAAGCCCCTTAAAAGGGGCTCCTTAAACTGGTTGCGGGGGCCGGATTTGAACCGACGACCTTCGGGTTATGAGCCCGACGAGCTACCAGACTGCTCCACCCCGCGACAAAGCTGGGGCGGAAGTATACGACCGATCCCTTTTAGGGTCAATGTAACCTTCCACCTGCAAGAAAGCCCGCAACAGCGGGCTCTCCTGACTAATTGGTACCGAGAAGGGGACTCGAACCCCTACACCCTATGGGCACAACCACCTCAAGGTTGCGTGTCTACCAATTCCACCACCTCGGCAATACTACGTTTGGAACTCTTCTTACTTCTGCTCTTGAGCTGGAGGCACGTCAGTCGCTGGAGTAGCCGACTTTTGCTCTTGAAGCACCGGGACATCATCAGAAGCCGGTTGTTGCTTAGGTACTTCCAACACTGCTGGATCTGGCAGACCTGCTTGAGTCAGCTGATGAGCCTTCTCTTTAGCAAAGTAACCTAACCCCAAGCTGGTTATGAAGAAACCGGCGGCAAGTATAGCAGTAAACTTACTAAGAAAGGTAGAGGAACCTTGGCTTCCGAACACAGTATTTGAAGCACCTGCTCCGAAAGACGCGCCAGCGTCCGCACCCTTACCCTGCTGCAGCAAAACCAGAGCAACTACGCCCAATGCACCCAGCAGATGAAAAACGACTACGACTGTTTCCAGCATTTTTTCAGTTTCCCGCGGCGCGACAGATCGCACCGAACTCATCTGCATTCAGGGAAGCTCCACCAATGAGCCCCCCATCGATATCCGGCATGCCGAACAGTTCGACCGCATTGGCCGCCTTCACGCTGCCGCCGTATAGAAGCCGCACACCTCGTGCGACTTCAGAATTCTCTGCCGCCAACTGCTCGCGAATGGCCTTATGCACATCCTGAGCCTGTTGCGGCGTTGCAGTCAGCCCGGTACCAATGGCCCAGACCGGCTCGTAAGCAATCACTGCCTTGGCAAACGCACCGACACCCAGCTCCTCGATGATGCTGCCCAGCTGACGCCCGACAACTTCAAGCGTTTTTCCGGCTTCGCGCTGCTCGAGGGTCTCCCCTACACACAACACCGGAATCAAGCCACATGCCTGTGCCGCTGCGAACTTGCGATTCAGCATCCCGTCTCGCTCGCCGAGAATCTGGCGGCGCTCGGAATGCCCGACAAGCACCAGGGAACAACCTGCATCCACCAGTTGGCTGGGAGCAATCTCACCAGTCAACGCACCTTGCATGGCTTCCACCGCAGAATTCTGCGCGCCGACCGAAATCGACTTGCCTTTCAAGCCATCAATCACTTGATTGATATACAAGCAAGGCGGGAACACCGCGACATCAACACCGCTTGGCAAGGCCAGATGACGAAGGCCGTTGATCAGCTCAGCGACGCTGGCGCGGGTACCGTGCATCTTCCAGTTACCAGCTACCATAGGGCGACGCATGCTGTACCTCGTCGGTCAAAGTGGGCGCAGATGTTACCCAACACATTCATGGCTTGCAAGCCGTATCAGGCAGAAACTTCAGTTACCAGTTTTGCCAGCTCTTCGGCATAGCCGCGAACCTGGTTTTCGTCTTCGCCTTCGACCATGACGCGCACCAGAGGCTCTGTACCGGACTTGCGCAGAAGCACGCGGCCGCGCCCCGCCATCGCCTGAGTGACACGGGCACTGGCCTCCTTGACAGCCGGATGGTCCAGCGGGCTTTCACCGCCGCCGAAGCGGACGTTGATCAGCACCTGCGGGCACTTGCGCAACGCCTGCCGGGTTTGTGCAAGACCTTCGTTACGGGATTTCAGGGCCATCAACACCTGCAAGGCGGCGATGATCGCGTCCCCCGTGGTGGTGTGGTTGAAGCAGACCACATGCCCGGAATTTTCCCCGCCAATGAGCCAGTTGCGCTCCTGGAGTTCGGCGATCACGTAGCGGTCACCGACATTGGCGCGAACGAACGGGATCGACAGATCTGCCAATGCCAGCTCGAGGCCGAGGTTGCTCATCAACGTACCGACAACACCGCCCTGCAGTTTTCCGCGCTCGTGCAGATCGCGAGCGATGATAAACAGCAGATCGTCACCATCGACGATGGTGCCGGTGTGATCGACCATCAACACGCGATCGCCATCGCCATCGAAAGCGATGCCGAGGTCGGCATGTTCAGCCAGCACCGCAGCCTGCAACGGCCCCATGTGCGTGGAACCGCAGTTATCGTTGATGTTCAGCCCGTTCGGCTGAGCAGACAGCACGACGACTTCGGCACCCAGCTCACGGAAGACGCTCGGCGCAACCTTATAAGTGGCACCGTGCGCACAATCGATGACGATTTTCAGACCGGCGAAACTGGTCCCGGTAGGCACACTGCTTTTGCAGAACTCGATGTAGCGACCCGATGCATCATTGATTCGCGAGACTTTGCCGATCTTGCTCGACTCGACGACGGTCATCGGCGTATCGAGCAACTCTTCGATCATCAATTCCAATTCATCCGGCAGCTTGGTGCCTTTGCCGGAGAAGAACTTGATGCCGTTGTCATCATGCGGGTTGTGCGATGCACTGATCACGATCCCGGCCTCTGCCTGGAAAGTGCGCGACAGATAGGCGATGGCAGGCGTCGGCATCGGGCCGAGCAGCATCACATCGGCACCCGCCGAGGTCAGGCCCGCCTCCAGTGCCGATTCGAACATATAGCCGGAGATCCGCGTGTCCTTGCCGACCAGCACCTTGCAGGCACCCATCTTGCGGAAAGCCATGCCAGCCGCCCAGCCGAGCTTGAGCATGAAGTCAGGCGTGATCGGGTATTCACCTACGCGACCGCGAATGCCGTCGGTACCAAAATATTTCTTGCTCATAAGTGCTCCATCATTCTTATTCGGCTGATTCTACGGCCGCGATCATTCGCACTACATCGACAGTTTCCGCCACATCGTGGACGCGCAATATCCGCGCGCCCTTGACCGACGCCAGCGCTGCCAGCGCCAGGCCGCCATGCAGACGCTCGCCCACGGGACGATTCAAAGCGTGGCCAATCATACTCTTGCGTGAAACACCTACCAGCAAAGGTCGACCCAGCGCATGCAGGGCCTCCATGTGCTTGAACAAGCTTAGATTGTGCTGCAGGGTTTTGGCGAAGCCGAAGCCGGGATCGAGGATGATCCGCTCGGCAGGAATACCCGCCTGCGCGCACTGATCCATGCGTTCGGCGAGAAACTCCCCGACCTCGCGAGTGACATCCTGATACCGCGGATTGTCCTGCATATCCCCCGGTTCGCCGAGCATATGCATGAGACAGACCGGCAACCCTGTCGCGGCCGCCGCGTCCAGCGCACCATCGCGACGCAACGAACGCACATCATTGATCAGGCCAGCACCGAGCCGTGCGGTTTCGCGCATGACTGCCGGGGTGGAAGTATCGACCGAGATGATGACATCCAGCTCGCGATTGATCAGCTCGACAATCGGCGCGACGCGCTCGAGCTCCTCCAGCGGAGAAACCGCTCGCGCGCCGGGCCGAGTCGACTCGCCGCCGACGTCAATCAGCGTCGCGCCAGCCAACACCATGGCTTCGGCGTGGCGCAGAGCCGCGTCGAGCTGGCTATAGCGGCCACCATCGGAGAAAGAATCAGGAGTGACATTGAGAATGCCCATGACATGCGTCTGGGCCAAATCAAGAACCCGGTTGCCGCAAGGCAACCGGGTCAGGGACTGAACAGAAGTCATTTCAAGCCTTAAACGTCAGCAGCCGGACCGCCAATCGGTTTTTCCGGACGCTCATCCTGCACGACAGGTGGCGGAGGCGTACCGGTGCCACCCGACCAGTCGCGAGGCTCGCGTGGTGTGCGGCCGGCCATGATGTCGTCGATCTGCTCGGCATCGATGGTTTCGTACTTCATCAGCGCATCAGCCATGGCATCCAGCTTGTCACGGTTATCCGTGAGAATCTGCTTGGCGGTGCCGTAGCACTGATCAATGATGCTGCGCACTTCGGAGTCGATCAGCTTGGCGGTCTCACCGGAGAAGCTCGCAGCCTGACCACCACCGCCGCGACCGAGGAACACTTCGCCCTCTTCTTCGGCATACATCAGCGGACCGAGTTTTTCCGACAGGCCCCATTTCGTCACCATGTTCCGGGCAATCTGACTTGCACGCATGATGTCGTTGGACGCACCGGTGGTCACACCATCAAAGCCCAGAGTCATTTCTTCAGCGATACGGCCACCGTACAACGAGCAGATCTGACTGATCAGCGCACGCTTGGACAGGCTGTAGCGGTCTTCCTCCGGCAGGAACATGGTCACACCCAGCGCACGACCGCGCGGGATGATCGATACCTTGTAGACCGGATCATGCTCAGGCACAACGCGACCGACGATGGCGTGGCCGGCTTCATGGTAAGCAGTGTTCTGCTTTTCTTTCTCGGACATGACCATGGATTTGCGCTCGGCGCCCATCATGATCTTGTCTTTGGCCAGTTCGAACTCTTTCATCTCGACGATGCGCTTGCCGCTACGAGCAGCGAACAACGACGCTTCGTTGACCAGGTTGGCCAGGTCAGCACCGGAGAAGCCCGGAGTGCCACGTGCGATCACTGCCGGAGCAACGTCGTCGCCCATTGGCACTTTGCGCATGTGCACTTTGAGAATCTGCTCGCGACCACGAATATCTGGCAAGCCAACCACCACTTGACGGTCGAAACGGCCCGGACGCAGCAGCGCAGGATCGAGTACGTCCGGACGGTTGGTTGCTGCGATCACGATGATGCCGTCATTCATTTCGAAGCCGTCCATCTCCACCAGCAACTGGTTGAGAGTCTGCTCACGCTCGTCGTGACCGCCGCCCATGCCGGCGCCACGATGGCGACCTACGGCATCGATTTCGTCGATGAAGATGATGCAAGGGGCATGTTTCTTGGCTTGTTCGAACATATCGCGGACACGGCTCGCGCCGACACCCACGAACATTTCGACGAAGTCGGAACCGGAAATAGTGAAGAACGGCACTTTCGCTTCGCCAGCGATCGCCTTGGCCAGCAAGGTTTTACCGGTACCCGGCGGGCCGACCATCAGCACACCGCGCGGGATGCGGCCACCCAGACGCTGGAACTTGCCCGGATCACGCAGGAACTCAACCAGCTCGCCGACTTCTTCCTTGGCTTCGTCGCAACCGGCAACGTCAGCCAACGTGGTTTTCACCTGATCTTCGGAGAGCAGGCGCGCCTTGCTCTTGCCGAAGCTCATCGGCCCGCCCTTGCCACCGGCACCGCCCTGCATCTGGCGCATGAAGAACATGAACACCGCAATGATCACCAGGATCGGGAAGCTGGCTACCAGGAGCTGGGTCCAGATGCTTTGCTGTTCAGGCTGCTTGCCTTCAACCACAACGTGATTGTCTACCAGATCGCCGATCAGGCCATTGTCCTGAATTGCCGGACGAATGGTCTTGAAGCTGTCGCCATCGGTGCGCTTGCCGGTAATCACATAGCCGTCAACAGCTACGCGCTCGACCTTGCCATCCTTGACCTGCTGGATGAAGTCGGAATAGTTGAGGGTCTGCGGCTCGTTAGGGCTGGAGAAGTTGTTCATCACCGTCACCAGGACTGCCGCGATGATCAACCACAGGATCAGATTCTTTGCCATATCGTTCAATTAACTACCCTCTGAAGCAAGCTCCGCTACTGGCGCGCGCTTCGCATGATATTCACCGGCCTAACTTACTACATTACCTACAACTCTGGCAGGCGCCGTCTGTAACCCTTTGTGAAACACTTTCTACACAATATTCGCTTATGCCTGCAGAGCGAAATATGAAAAACCTATCGCCCCGCTGAAAAACCTCGTTTTACGCATCACCGCCGCGATAACCCCAGGCCAGCATGTACTGCTCACGGGAGCTGCCACGGGAAGAGTCTGGCTTGATCATCTGGATCTTGTCGAATTTCTTCCGCGCATCCTTCAGATAAACATCAAACCCTTCGCCCTGAAAAATCTTGATGACGAAATTGCCACCGGGCTTGAGGATCCGTTCCGCCAGGTCCAGCGCCAGCTCACAGAGGAACATGGCCTTGGGCATATCCACTTCGGGCGTACCACTCATATTGGGGGCCATATCGGAAATCACAAGGTCCACCTGCGAATTACCCACGGCCTCAAGGATCTCAGCGAGCACCGAGTCCTCAGTGAAGTCGCCCTGGATAAAATGCACGTCCGGAATGCTGTCCATTTCGAGGATGTCCGAGGCGATCAGACGCCCCTGCCCACCGATCAGCCGACTGGTGACCTGCGACCAGCCACCTGGCGCCGCGCCGAGGTCGACCACGCTCATGCCCGGGCGGATGAGTTTGTATTTTTCCTGGATCTCCAGAAGCTTGTAACTCGCACGCGAGCGGTAGCCATCCTTCTGCGCCTGCTTCACATAAGGATCGTTGACATGTCTTTTCAGCCAACCAAGGCTTGTCTTGGAACGCGCCATTGGGCACCTCGATGATTAGGGTCGTGATTAGTTGGGCGGATCCACGAACCCTCGGGTAAAATGGCCGCCATTTTACAGAATCCAGACGAAAGGGTCAGATTATGCCGCTCACTCCAGAGCAGAAGAAACAGTACAAATCCATCGGCCACCACCTCAAACCAGTGTTGACGGTGGCGGACAACGGTTTGACTGAAGGTGTTTTAGCCGAACTTGAACGCGCCCTGGCGGATCACGAGCTGATCAAGATCAAGCTCAATATCCTCGACCGCGAGTCGCGCCTGGCGCACATCGCCGAGCTGTGCAAGGTCGGCAAAGCGGACCTGGTCCAGGTCATCGGCAAGATGGCTCTGGTCTACCGCAAGAACTTCAGCGCCAACAAGCAGCTGTCGAACGTTCATCGCTTCAAGTGATGCGCAGGGTCAAGGGTGTGCTTCGCGCACCCTGCCACTCCATCCCGGCACCGGCTGCATGACCAGCACCAGCCCGGAAAATCCCAGTACCAGATAACTGAATACCTGCCAGCGCTGCGCATCCGGCCAGCCGACACGCACGGCGACATACATCGCGCACGCGTACAACGCCATTAACAGCACCTGCCCGCGAAAATCCCGCCATAGACTGCCAAGGCCCTCGGCCTGTACCAGCACCAAAGCCTGAAAGATCACGCACAGAGCGGCGAACCCCACCACCAGCACTTCGAATGCACTGGCGACTTCGTCGATCAACAGCGGCGCGAGTCCGATCTGGCCCAACGCCGGCTGCAAACCGATATGAATCAACCATAGGCCACCGACCCAAAGCATCTGGGTCAGTTGCCAAAGCATGGCGCCCGCATGCAGCGGGCGCCTTCTTTCAGATGTGACGAACTTCGACAATCTCGTACTCGATCACGCCGCTTGGCGTTTTGACGGCGACGACGTCACCCTCTTCCTTGCCGATCAAGGCACGGGCCAGCGGCGAACCGACGGAGATCTTGCCGAGTTTGAAGTCAGCCTCATCCTCACCCACGATGTGGTAAGTGACGCTTTCATCTGTCTCGACGTTGGCGATCTCGACGGTGGTACCGAAAATCACTTTACCGGTGTGAGGAATGGTCGTGACGTCGATGATGACCTGATTCTGAATCCGGCCTTCGATGTCACGAATCCGTGCTTCGACCATGCCCTGCTGTTCGCGGGCGGCATGGTATTCAGCGTTTTCCTTCAAGTCACCCAACTCGCGGGCCGTACCGATGTCCTGGCTGAGCTTCGGACGAACGACCTTGGTCAGGTGAGCATGTTCTTCTTCCAGGGCGCGAGCGCCCTGAACAGTCATTGGGTACTTGGTTATGCTCATGCCTTCAATCCTGCGTGTAGATCCTGCAAGCGGCGCACGGTCTTTTCCGGACCGAACTTCAGCGCTTCGCAGATCGCTTCGCCCGCAGCGATGGTGGTGGTGCAGTAGATCTTGTGCTGCAGGGCATTGCGACGAATGGAGTACGAATCGGCAATCGACTGACGACCTTCGGTGGTGTTGATGATCAGCGTGACTTCGTCATTCTTGATCATGTCGACCACGTGCGGACGACCCTCGGTCACCTTGTTCACGCGGCGCACTTTCAGGCCTGCCGCTTCGATCAGCTTGGCAGTGCCGGCAGTGGCGACCACTTCGAAGCCCAAGTTGATCAGATCACGGGCCACGCCTGCAACCAGTGGCTTGTCGTCATCGCGCACGCTGATGAACGCGGTACCGCCGGTCGGCAGTACTTCGCTGGCGCCCATTTGCGCCTTGGCGAATGCTTCGCCGAAGGTGTCGCCGACGCCCATCACTTCACCGGTCGATTTCATCTCTGGGCCGAGGATCGGGTCAACGCCAGGGAACTTGGCGAACGGGAACACCGCCTCTTTCACGCTGTAGAAGTTCGGGATGATTTCCTTGGTGAAGCCGATTTCCTTCAGCGTCTTACCGGCCATCACGCGCGCAGCGATCATGGCCAGGGAAACACCGATGCACTTGGAAACGAACGGCACGGTACGCGAGGCGCGCGGGTTGACTTCGATGACGTAGATGTCTTCGCCCTGCAAGGCCAACTGCACGTTCATCAGGCCGACAACGCCCAGTTCCAGAGCCATTTTCTTGACCTGTTCGCGCATCTCGTCCTGGATGTGCGCCGGCAGCGAGTACGGCGGCAGCGAGCATGCGGAGTCACCGGAGTGAACGCCAGCTTGTTCGATGTGCTGCATGATCGCGCCGATGACGACGTCTTTGCCGTCGCAAACCGCATCCACGTCCATTTCGATGGCGCAATTGAGGAAGTGGTCGAGCAGCACCGGGCTGTCGTTGGACACTTGCACCGCGTCACGCAGATAGCGCTTGAGTTCGTCTTCCTTGTAAACGATTTCCATCGCACGGCCGCCCAACACGTAGGACGGGCGCACCACCAGCGGATAACCGATCTTCGCCGCAGCGCGAACAGCTTCATCTTCGCTACGCACAGTGGCGTTTGGCGGCTGACGCAGGTTCAGGCGCTCGACCATTTGCTGGAAGCGCTCGCGGTCTTCGGCGCGGTCGATGGCGTCAGGGCTGGTGCCGATGATCGGCACGCCAGCAGCTTCCAGAGCACGAGCCAGTTTCAGCGGAGTCTGGCCGCCGTACTGGACGATCACGCCTTTCGGCTTCTCGACGCGACAGATTTCCAGCACGTCTTCCAGGGTTACCGGCTCGAAGTACAGACGGTCGGAGGTGTCGTAGTCGGTGGAGACGGTTTCCGGGTTGCAGTTGACCATGATGGTTTCGTAGCCGTCTTCGCGCAGGGCGAGAGCAGCGTGAACGCAGCAGTAGTCGAACTCGATGCCCTGGCCGATACGGTTCGGACCGCCGCCCAGGATCATGATCTTGTCGCGACCCGACGGCGCGGCTTCGCACTCTTCCTCGTAGGTCGAGTACAGGTAAGCAGTGTCGGTGGCGAATTCGGCGGCGCAGGTGTCAACGCGCTTGTAGACCGGGAACACTTCCAGCTTCTGACGGTGCGTACGCAGGTTTTTCTCGGTCACGCCCAGCAGCTTGGCCAGACGCTGATCGGAGAAGCCTTTGCGCTTGAGCTTGAACATCAGGTCGCGGTCGATCGAGGACAGACCGAGGGTCTTGACCTTCTCTTCGTCCTTGATCAGGTCTTCGATCTGCACCAGGAACCAAGGGTCTATCATGTTCATGCCGAAGATGTCTTCGACCGACAGACCGGCGCGGAAGGCGTCAGCCACGTACCAGATACGCTCGGCGCCCGGCACGGTCAGTTCGCGCTTGAGCACGCTCATGCTTTCCGGGTTACTCAGGTCGAGTTTCTCGTCCAGACCGCAAACGCCGACTTCCAGGCCGCGCAGGGCTTTCTGCAGGGATTCCTGGAAGGTCCGGCCAATGGCCATGACTTCACCGACCGACTTCATTTGCGTGGTCAGGCGCGCATCAGCCTTGGCGAATTTCTCGAAGGCGAAGCGTGGCAGCTTGGTGACGACGTAGTCGATCGACGGCTCGAAGGACGCCGGGGTCTTGCCGCCGGTGATGTCGTTCGACAGTTCATCAAGGGTGTAACCCACAGCCAGTTTGGCCGCGACCTTGGCGATCGGGAAACCGGTGGCTTTCGAAGCCAGCGCCGAGGAACGCGATACACGCGGGTTCATCTCGATCACGACCATGCGGCCGGTGTTCGGGCAGATACCGAACTGCACGTTGGAACCGCCAGTTTCCACGCCGATCTCGCGCAGTACCGCCAGCGAGGCGTTACGCAGGATCTGGTATTCCTTGTCGGTCAGGGTCTGGGCTGGAGCCACGGTGATCGAGTCGCCGGTGTGCACGCCCATCGGGTCGAAGTTTTCGATCGAGCAGACGATGATGCAGTTGTCCTTTTTGTCGCGGACAACTTCCATTTCGTATTCTTTCCAGCCGATCAGCGATTCATCGATCAGCAGCTCTTTGGTCGGCGACAGGTCCAGACCACGGGCGCAGATTTCTTCGAACTCTTCACGGTTGTAAGCGATACCGCCACCGGTGCCGCCCATGGTGAAGGACGGACGGATGATGCACGGGAAACCGAGGGTTTCGAGAACCGCGTTGGCCTCTTCCATGCTGTGGGCGATGCCAGAACGCGGGCACGCCAGGCCGATGGATTTCATCGCCTTGTCGAAACGCGAACGGTCTTCAGCCTTGTCGATGGTGTCGGCGTTGGCACCGATCATCTCTACGCCGAACTTCTCCAGAACGCCTTCGCGCTCCAGATCCAGGGCGCAGTTCAGAGCGGTCTGGCCGCCCATGGTTGGCAGAACGGCGTCCGGACGCTCTTTTTCGATGATCTTGGCCACGGTCTGCCACTTGATCGGCTCGATGTAGGTGGCGTCGGCCATGTCCGGGTCGGTCATGATGGTGGCCGGGTTGGAGTTCACCAGGATGACGCGGTAACCCTCTTCGCGCAGGGCTTTGCAGGCCTGGGCGCCGGAGTAGTCGAATTCACAGGCCTGGCCGATCACGATCGGGCCAGCGCCGAGAATCAGGATGCTTTTAATGTCTGTACGTTTTGGCATGGGTTGTCACTCAAATCCGCAGGTCAGTCGGCAAGCCGTCTTGATCGATTTCTGAAGTCCCGAAGGGGCCACCGGTGCCGGGGCCGCCCTCGAGGGCTTCTCTCTACAGTCTCAAGGCGAACGCTTAGCGTCGCTTGGCCATCTCGTTGATGAAGCGGTCGAACAGTGGCGCAACATCGTTCGGGCCCGGGCTCGCTTCAGGGTGGCCCTGGAAGCTGAACGCGCTCTTGTCGGTGCGCTCGATGCCTTGCAGGGTGCCGTCGAACAGCGATTTGTGGATCGCGCGCACGTTGCCCGGCAGGGTGGCTTCGTCGACCGCAAAACCGTGGTTCTGGCTGGTGATCATTACAACGCCAGTGTCCAGGTCCTGCACCGGGTGGTTGGCACCGTGGTGGCCGTGGCCCATTTTCACGGTCTTGGCGCCGGAGGCCAGAGCCAGCAACTGGTGGCCGAGGCAGATGCCGAATACCGGCGTCTCGGTTTCCAGCACTTCCTTGATCGCCTGGATCGCGTAGTCGCATGGCTCCGGATCACCCGGGCCGTTGGACAGGAACACGCCGTCCGGCTTCAGCGCCAGGACATCGGCGGCCGGGGTCTGGGCAGGCACCACCGTGACGCGGCAGCCGCGCTCGACCAGCATGCGCAGGATGTTGACCTTGACGCCGTAGTCAAAGGCCACCACGTGATACGGCAGTTCGGAGGCTTCGATGGTCGCGTGGCTGTCGGTTTTCAGATCCCAGACAGTCGAGCGCCATTCGTATTGCTTCTGGGTGCTGACGACTTTCGCCAAATCCATGCCCTTCAGGCCCGGGAAGCCTTGCGCAGCGGCGATAGCCGCTTCTTCGGAGATGTTGTCGCCGGCCATGATGCAGCCGTTCTGAGCGCCTTTTTCACGCAGGATGCGGGTCAGGCGACGGGTGTCGATACCGGCAATTGCCACAACATTGTTGGCTTTCAGGTAATCGGACAGGGACATCGTGTTACGCCAGTTGCTCGCTACCAGCGGCAGGTCACGGATGACCAGGCCAGCGGACCAGACGCGGTCGGACTCGGCATCTTCCGGCGTGGTGCCGGTGTTGCCGATGTGCGGATAAGTCAGGGTAACGATCTGTTGGGCGTAGGAAGGATCGGTAAGGATTTCCTGATAGCCGGTCATTGCGGTGTTGAACACCACCTCACCAACGGTCTGACCGTCGGCTCCAATGGCTTCGCCGCGAAAAATGCTGCCATCAGCAAGGGCGAGTATGGCTGGCTTAGTCAAGAAGACCTCCCGTAAATAACGCATGAAAGGGCAATCGCAGGTTGTAAAAAAGCGGAGTGACGTATGGACACGTCACCCCGCTTCTTCACTGAAATTATTCTGCGCGCTTTTAGTGGACACACTAAAGCTGTAGCTTACAGAAAAGGCCGTTTTTGGTCCACCGCTAAAGAGCCCTAAAGGCCGGAGAATGCGACAGGTCGTCGCCAAGCGGTAAAAACCGGCGCAAAACGGGACGTTTGCGCCGGGTTCAGCAACAGCTCAACGCAGGTCGAGCACGTCCTGCATGTCGTACAGGCCCGGCTCGCGACCATCCAGCCACAGCGCCGCACGCACCGCGCCCTTGGCGAAGGTCATGCGGCTAGAAGCCTTGTGAGTAATCTCGACGCGCTCGCCATCGGCAGCGAACAGAACGGTGTGATCACCAACGATGTCGCCAGCACGCACGGTGGCGAAACCAATGGTTTCACGCTCACGCGCCCCGGTCTGGCCTTCACGGCCGTAAACCGCGACCTTCTTCAGATCACGCCCCAAGGCATCGGCAATCACTTCACCCATGCGCACCGCGGTACCGGATGGAGCATCGACCTTGTGCCGGTGATGGGCCTCCATGATCTCGATATCGACATCGTCGCCCAGCACGCGCGCAGCGGTGTCGAGCAATTTCAGGCAGAGGTTGACGCCGACGCTGAAGTTGGCGGCGAAGACGATCGGAATGTCCTTGCCCGCCTCGGCCAGCAATTGCTTCTCTTCAACACTGAAGCCGGTGGTGCCGATGATCATCGCTTTGCCGTGTTTGCGGCAGAACGCGAGATTTTTCAAGGTCACGGTCGGGTGAGTGAAGTCGATCAACACATCGAACTCTTCAACTACACGGTCCAGATCACCGGACAGCGGCACGCCGATACGGCCCAGCGCTGCCAGCTCACCGGCGTCCGCGCCGACCAGCGTGCTGTCCGGACGATCAACCGCCGCCGTCAGACCAGCGCCCGGCGTCTGCTGCACCGCCTCGATCAGGGTCTTGCCCATGCGCCCGGCGGCGCCCATCACTGCAATACGTCGCATGCCGACTCCTTACAAATCGCCGAAGAAACGCTTCACACCGTCGAACCAACCGGTGGTTTTCGGCGAGTGGCTGTTGTCGTCGGCCAGGGAGCTGCGGAATTCTTCCAGCAGTTCACGCTGACGACGGTTGAGATTGACCGGCGTTTCCACAGCGACACGGCACATCAGGTCACCGGCACCACCACCACGCACTGGCGCAACGCCTTTGCCGCGTACGCGGAATTGCTTGCCGGTCTGCGTACCTTCGGGGATTTTCAATTTGACGCGACCGTCGAGGGTCGGAATTTCCAGCTCGCCGCCCAGTGCTGCGTCGACGAAGCTGATCGGCACTTCGCAGAACAGATGCTTGCCGTCACGCTGGAAGATGTCGTGTTCGCGCACGTTGATCACAACGTACAGGTCGCCAGTCGGCCCGCCCTGGGTACCCGCCTCGCCTTCGCCAGACAGACGAATGCGGTCGCCCGTATCGACACCGGCCGGTACTTTGACCGACAGGGTTTTGTACTCTTCGACGCGACCGTCGCCGTGGCAGGAATCGCACGGATCGGAAATGATCTTGCCCTGGCCATGGCAGCGCGGGCAGGTCTGCTGCACCGAGAAGAAGCCCTGCTGCATGCGCACCTGACCAATGCCGCCGCAGGTCGGGCACGTCGTCGGCGAGGAGCCTTTCTTGGCGCCGGAACCATCGCACGGCTTGCAGTTGACCAGTGTCGGAACGCGGATATTCACCGACGTGCCGCGCACCGCTTCTTCCAGATTCAGCTCCAGGGTGTAGCGCAGATCGCTGCCACGCTGAGCGCCGCCACGGGAACCGCCGCGACCGCCGCCGAAGAAGTCACTGAAGACATCGCCGAAGATGTCCGAGAAGTTCTGGCCACCGAAACCGGCACCGCCGCCGCCCATGCTCGGATCCACGCCGGCATGACCGTACTGGTCGTATGCCACGCGCTTGCTGGAGTCGGACAGTACTTCGTAAGCCTCGTTGGCCTCTTTGAACAACTCTTCCGATGCTTTGTCATCGGGATTACGGTCCGGGTGGTGCTTCATGGCCAGACGACGATAGGCCTTCTTCAGGTCCGCTTCGCTTGCGCCTCGCTCGACACCCAATACTTCGTAATAGTCACGCTTTGCCATAAGTTCTTTGCACTCTTAAGGACGTTCGGCAAACCCCTCCTGAGCCTCGCCAAACTCGTTGAGCCCCCATTAAGGCCCGGACCCAACTCACGTCAATTCAACGATCCTGGTCTTGATTGATGCGGTATCTGCGGCGCGAAAAGCAGGAGCATTCCCGGCCATACCGCCAGCATCCGAACGCTGTCGCATGCTGTAAAAATTCGCGTATTCCAGATACGCCAACGCGGGAGGCAAGCTCCCGCGCGGCGACATCCTACCAGTCACCGCCGCAAGGCAGTCAACCGGGCGACCAACAACTTACTTGTGGTCTTTGACTTCTTCGAACTCGGCATCGACAACGTCGTCAGCCTTCTCAGCCGATTCGCCTTGCGGGGCTGCGCCATCAGCTGGCTGAGCCTGTTCGGCGTACATCTTCTGAGCAACCGGAGCGGAGACTTTCGACAGCTCTTCAACCTTGGCTTCGATGGCAGCCTTGTCGTCGCCCTTGACGGCGGCTTCCAGGGCAACCACAGCAGCTTCGATTGCAGTCTTCTCTTCGGCGGTGACCTTGTCGCCCGCGTCAGCGATCATCTTGCGAGTCGAGTGCACCAGTGCATCACCCTGGTTACGGGCAGCGGCCAGCTCTTCGAACTTGCGGTCTTCCTCGGCATTCGCCTCGGCGTCACGCACCATGCGCTCGATTTCTTCGTCGGACAGACCAGAGTTGGCCTTGATCACGATCGACTGGGTCTTGCCGGTAGCCTTATCTTTCGCGCCGACGTGCAGGATGCCGTTGGCGTCGATGTCGAAGGTCACTTCGATCTGCGGCACGCCACGTGGAGCTGGTGGAATGTCGGCCAGGTCGAACTTGCCCAGCGATTTGTTCTGTGCGGCTTGCTTGCGCTCGCCCTGCAGAACGTGAATGGTCACAGCGCCCTGGTTGTCGTCGGCGGTCGAGAACACTTGCGATTTCTTGGTAGGAATCGTGGTGTTTTTCTCGATCAGCGCAGTCATCACGCCACCCATGGTTTCGATACCCAGGGTCAGCGGGCTGACGTCGAGCAGCAGCACGTCTTTCACGTCACCGGCCAGAACAGCGCCCTGAATCGCAGCACCCATGGCAACAGCTTCGTCCGGGTTAACGTCTTTACGCGCTTCTTTACCGAAGAAATCGGTAACCAGCTTCTGTACCAGCGGCATACGAGTCTGACCACCGACCAGAATCACGTCGTTGATCGCGCCGACGTCGATACCGGCGTCTTTCATGGCAATGCGGCAAGGTTCGATGGTGCGCTGAACCAGGTCTTCAACCAGTGCTTCGAGCTTGGCACGCGAGATTTTCACGTTCAGGTGCTTAGGACCGGTCGCGTCTGCAGTGATGTACGGCAGGTTGACGTCGGTCGACTGAGCGGACGACAGCTCGATCTTGGCTTTCTCAGCGGCTTCTTTCAGGCGCTGCATCGCCAGCGGGTCACCTTTGAGGTTCATGCCGCTTTCTTTCTTGAATTCGTCAACGAGGTAGTCGATCAGACGAATGTCAAAGTCTTCACCGCCGAGGAAGGTGTCACCGTTGGTGGCCAACACTTCGAACTGGTGCTCGCCGTCAACTTCAGCGATTTCGATAACGGATACGTCGAAGGTACCGCCACCCAGGTCATAAACGATCACGGTGTGATCGCCCTTGGCCTTGTCCATACCGTAAGCCAGAGCAGCTGCGGTTGGTTCGTTGATGATACGTTTTACGTCCAGACCAGCGATGCGGCCGGCGTCTTTGGTAGCCTGACGCTGGCTGTCGTTGAAGTAGGCCGGAACGGTGATCACCGCTTCGGTGACTGCCTCGCCGAGGTAGTCTTCGGCGGTCTTCTTCATCTTCTTCAGAATTTCAGCCGAGATTTGTGGCGGTGCCATTTTCTGGCCGTTCACTTCTACCCAGGCGTCATTGTTGTCAGCCTTGACGATCTTGTAAGGGACCATCTGGATGTCTTTCTGCACAACTTCTTCGTCGAAACGACGACCGATCAGACGCTTTACCGCGTACAGGGTGTTGTGCGGGTTGGTGACAGCCTGACGCTTGGCCGACTGACCTACCAGAATTTCGCCATCATTGGCGTAAGCGATGATCGACGGCGTGGTGCGCGCGCCTTCAGCGTTTTCAATAACTTTGGCTTTGCCGTTTTCCAGCACGGAGACGCAGGAGTTGGTAGTCCCCAGGTCGATACCGATAATTTTGCCCATGTTCACTCTCCCGAAACTTTGGATTTTGTTGCCGCAGCAGTGGTGGCTGACTGCGGTAGCACTTAAACGCTTGACTTCTAAATGGGGGCCTTGCGGCTAATTTCAAGCCTGCTCGTCAATCGAAGGCGAAACCGGTGCCGGCGCCTTGCTGACCACGACCATCGCCGGGCGCAGCAGGCGACCATTGAGCTGGTAGCCCTTCTGGAAAACCTTCAGCACGCTGTTCGGTTCGACGTCGGCACTTTCCTGCATGGCCATCGCCTGATGGTGAACGGCGTTGAACGGTTCGCCATGCGGATCGATCGCTTCAAGCTGGTAGCGCTTGAGGGTGTCGTGGAACATTTTCAGGGTCAGCTCGATGCCTTCGCGCATCGGACGGATGCTTTCGTCGTCCGGGCTCGACAGCTCGAGGCCGCGCTCCAGGCTGTCGACGATCGGCAGCAGGTCGCTGGCGAATTTCTCAAGGGCAAACTTGTGCGCCTTCTCGACGTCCTGCTCGGCCCGGCGGCGAACGTTCTGCAGATCGGCAGCAACACGCAGAGACTGATCCTGCGCGGCGGCCAATTGCTCTTCGAGCACTTGCACACGGGTCGCCAGGTCGTCACCCGAACCTTCGGGCGCCTGATTGGCATCTGGGTTTTGCGTATCTACTGTCTGTTCGTCAGCCATAGAATTCTCCTTTCAATTTCGTCCGCGAGCCTGACTCGCGCTTCTGCCCCGATATATGGGGCCGCAAAATCAGGCTTCAAGGGCTGAAAACAATTGTCCCTACAAAAAAGTGCTGAATACTCATTCTTGAATGCACTAAGAAAACGCTTCTATCAAGCAAATCGAGCTAAGCGAGAGCATTGTCAGCCCTGAGCAAAACACTGTATAAATAACCAGACCTCAAGCCTGGGAGCGGCCTTTATGCTGGTGCACCTGTCCGTACACAACTACGCCATCGTTGAACATCTCGATCTTGAACTTGATCGCGGGATGAGCGTGATCACAGGGGAAACCGGCGCCGGCAAGTCGATCATGCTCGACGCCCTGGGCCTGACGCTGGGCGATCGCGCCGACAGCGGCGTGGTTCGCCCAAGCGCCGATAAAGCCGACATTTTAGCCACCTTCGATCTCGCTGATATCCCTGAAGCCAGCGCCTGGCTGGCCGAGCGCGATCTGGAACACGACGGGCCGTGCATCCTGCGCCGGGTCATCACTTCGGAAGGTCGTTCGCGCGGCTATATCAACGGCACGCCCTGCCCGCTTGGCGACCTCAAAGCCCTCGGTGAGCTGCTGATCGATATCCACAGCCAGCATGAACATCAGTCCCTGCTGAAAACTGATACTCATCGCCGCTTGCTCGACGAGTACGCCGGCGCTACCGACCTGGCGCGTCAGGTGCAGCTTGCCGCGCAGCGCTGGCGCCAGACTCGCCAGGAACTGGAGCGGCTCTCCAACTCCGGCGACGAACAGCGCGCACGTCATCAACTGCTCAGCTATCAGCTCGAAGAACTGGAAAACCTCGGCCTCGGCGAAAACGAACTCGAGCAGTTGGAACAGGAACACAAGAACCTGACCAACGCCGAGACCTTGCTGGGCATTTGCCGGCAAGTGGTCGAGCAGTGCAGCGAAAGCGATTCAGGCAATGTGCTGAATGCGCTGACCGCCAGCCTCAATCGACTTTCCAGCGTGAACAGCTCGGTGGGGGCGCTGGGTGAAGCCAGCAGCCTGCTGACCAGCGCACAGATTCAGGTGGAAGAAGCGGTCGGCGAGCTCAACCGCTTCCTTGATAACTTCGATGCCGACCCGGCTCGCCTGCAATATCTCGAAGAACGTCTCGACGCGATCTACACGTTGGCGCGCAAACACCGGATCCAGCCGACCGAAGTCGGCGAGATGCAGCAGAAGCTGCTGGATGAAATCGAAACCCTCAACGCCAATGATGAATCCATCGAGCGCTTGGGTGAGGAACTGGCGTCCTATGCCCGCCACTATCAAGAGAAAGCGCGCGAGCTGAGCGACCTTCGCCATCAAGCCGCCGGCAGCCTCGCCAGCGCGGTGGAGCAGGAAATCCAGCGCCTGGGCATGCCGGGTGGTCGCTTCACCATCGAACTGAAAGCCAACAGCAGCGACGAGTTGCTGCCGAACGGGCTGGAACAGGTTGAACTGCTGGTCAGCGCCAACCCCGGCCAACCGCTCAAGGCGCTGGCAAAAGTCGCCTCCGGTGGTGAGCTGTCGCGGATCAGTTTGGCGATCCAGGTCATTACCGCCCAGACCTCCCGTGTGCCGACGCTGGTGTTCGACGAAGTGGACGTAGGCATTGGCGGCCCGACTGCCGAGATTGTCGGCCAGTTACTGCGCCGTCTCGGTGATCGCGGCCAGGTCTTGACCGTGACGCACTTGCCGCAAGTGGCGGCGCAGGGGCATCAGCATCTGTTCGTGCACAAGGTCCGCGACGAGAAGGCGACTCACACCGCCGTCGCCAAGCTCACAAAGAACGAGCGCATCGAAGAAGTCGCGCGCATGCTCGGCGGTATCGACCTGACCAAGGAATCCCTGGCTCACGCGAAAAAAATGGTGGTGACTGCCAAGGCTTAATAAAGAGTAGGAAGCACGAAGGCGACCCTTGGGTCGCCTTCGTTCGTTTCGCGAATGTGAAATTCGCGCGACATGCTTACTTTTTCTTGCGTACGTACAGCACCAGGTTGTGATCAACCATCTCGAAGCCATGCTTCTCGACGATCGACTTCTGAAGTTTTTCGATTTCTTCGTCGAAGAATTCGATCACTTCACCCGATTCCACGTTGACCATATGGTCGTGGTGGCCACCGTCAGCCAGTTCGAAGACCGCGTGGCCGCCGTCGAAGTTGTGGCGGACCACGAGGCCGGCCGCTTCGAACTGGGTCAGAACACGGTAAACCGTGGCCAGACCGACGTCCTCACCAGCTTCCATCAACGCCTTGTAGACGTCCTCGGCACTCATGTGGCGCTGCTCGGTAGAGTCGAGCATTTGCAGGATCTTGACCCGTGGCAGGGTCACTTTGAGGCCGGCTTTGCGTAGTTCGCTATTTTCAACCATGGTCAGCTTTCTCGCGATGCTGCTTCGCAGCTTCTCTTAATGCGGGTATGATCGGCGTTTACGTTGTCCCAGCCAAGATAGTGGAAGTCGCCCACCGATGCAAAACACCAAGCTCTTGCTAACCAGTTTCACCTTTGTGGGACTGCTCGCACTCGCCGGTTGTTCATTCCCCGGGGTTTACAAAATCGACATCCAGCAGGGCAATGTCGTCACGCAGGACATGATAGACCAGTTACGCCCGGGAATGACCCGGCCGCAAGTACGGTTTATCATGGGCAACCCTCTGCTTGCCGACACGTTCCATGCCGATCGCTGGGATTATCTGTACAGCCTGCAACCGGGTGGCGGTGAACGCCAGCAGGAACGAATCAGCGTTATCTTCAATTCCAATGACCAGCTTGTCAGCCTGTCCGGTGACTTCATGCCCGGCGTGAGCCGTGACGAAGCCATTCTCGGCAAGGACAGCGGCACGAACGTGACCGCGCCTGCTGAAAACACCGACAAGCCAGAAGCTGAAAAGCCAGCCAAACCAGGCTCCTTGCTGGATCAGATCCAGAAGGACGTCGATGGTGTGGAAACCGTACCGGTTCCGACACCAGAGCCGCTGGACACCTCGCCGCAGTAATAGGCGAGGCAATAAAAAACCCGGACATTCCGGGTTTTTTATTGCCTGCCGTTTGGCCTGATCAAATATTCCGCGCTTTCGCCTCAGCAGCCTTGGCCGCACGCAAGCGTCGAACTTCTTTGGGATCCGCCAGCAGCGGTCGATAAATTTCGATGCGATCCCCCGCCTGAACCGCGCGAGAATCGGCGTCAGTCACGACCTTGCCAAAAATACCCAGCGGGCACTCCGCGAGATCCAGCTCAGGAAACTCGGCCGCGATGCCCGATGCGTGCACCGCCGCCCGAACGCTGACGCCTTCAGCCACGCTGATCGCACGCAAAACCTGGCGATCAACCGCCGCGTACACGACTTCTATCTCGATCACCGGCTCAACCATGCATCTGCTTGGCGCGCTGGCAGAAAGCATCCACCAACTGGTTAGCCGCCTGATTGAACAGTGGCCCCAAAGTTGCGCGCACCAGCGGGCCGGCGTAGTCGAACGACAGATCCAGACTGATCTTGCAGGCCTTTTCGTTCAGCGCCTTGAATAACCAGATGCCGTGCAACTGAGTGAACGGGCCTTCTTCAAGGTTCATCTCGATCGACTGCCCCGGCACCAGCGTATTGCGCGTAACGAAATGCTGACTGAGGCCGCCCTTGGCCACGCCGACGCTGGCGCGCATATGTTCCGCCGAGCTTTCCAGCACTTCAGCCTCCGAGCACCACGGCAGAAACTCCGGGTAACGCGCGACGTCGTTGACTAGGTCGTAGAGAAACTGCGCCGGGTACGGCAGGAGCGCGGATCGTTGGATATGTGTCGTCATGTAAGCGTTACTTCCAGAGCTGAGCGGCAAAGACTACAAGAATGCCGATAGGCGCCACGTAGCGCATCAAGAACAGGGACAGGGCAAACAGAACCGGGTTACGGATGGACAATTCATCCCGCACCGCCTCACGCCCCATCACCCATCCCGCGAACAGCACGAAACACAAGCCACCGAGGGGCAACATGATCCGCGAGGTGAAGAAATCGATCACGCCGAAGAAGTCGAGACCGCTCTGCGCACCCCATTGGTAGAGGCTGAACGTCCCGCCTTCGTTCACGAAAAACTTGGCTTCCTTCCAGATATTGAAAGAAAACACTGTACCCAGACCGACAAACCAGCAGGTGAACGCCAGCCAGAAAGTCACCCAGGTGCGGCTGATTTTAGTGCGTTCAACCAGGTAAGCCACCATCGGTTCGAGCAGGGAAATCGCCGAACTCCAGGCAGCCACCGCGACCAGCACGAAGAACACCACGCCCATCAACTGGCCGAAAAATACATTACCAAAAGCAAATGGCAGGCTGACGAACATCAGTCCCGGGCCTTCGCTTGGATTCAGGCCAGCAGCAAATACAATTGGAAACAATGCCAGACCGGCCACCAGCGATACGAAAGTATCCAGCAGCGCGACACCGACCACCGTGCCCGACAGCGAGGTGTTCTTCGGCATGTAGGCGCCGTAGATCATGATCGAACCAACGCCGACGCTCAGCGAGAAGAACGCGTGCCCCATCGCTGGCAGCAGGCCGTCGAGGACTTTTTCCGGGTGGAAATCGAACATGAAATGCACGCCTTCCATGAAATGCCCGGTGGTCATGCTGTAGCCCAGCAGCACCAGAATCATCACGAACAGCAGCGGCATCATGATCCGCAGACTGCGTTCAAGCCCGGCGACCACGCCTTTGGCGATGACGAAGGCCGACAGCAGCATGAAAATCGTGTGCCAAAGTGTCAGGCGCCATGGGTTGGAGATGACATTGCCGAAATAGGCGCCGACCTGATCGGCCGTCGCGCCCTGGAAATCGCCGCGACCCATGTCGACGATGTAGTCCAGCGACCAGCCGCCGACCACACTATAGAAAGACAGAATCAGCAGAGCCGTGATCATTCCGGCAAACGCGCCCCACGACCATTTCGCCGAGTGTCCCGCTTCCAGCGCCAGCACCTTCAAGGCGTTCGCCGGACTTTGCCGGGCGCGCCGGCCGATCAGGGTTTCCGCGAGCATGACCGGCACGCCGATGAGCGCGATGCACGCCAGGAACATCAGCACGAAGGCGCCGCCCCCGTAGACCCCGACCATGTAGGGGAACTTCCAGATACTACCCAGTCCCACGGCCGAACCGGTCGCGGCGAGTATGAATACCCAGCGGCTAGCCCAACTGCCGTGGACAGAAACCTTGTCTGTCGACATCGTTTATCACGCCCAAGCGTTAGAAAAAGAGGCCGCATTGTCCGGGATTCACTCAACCTGCTCAAGCACGCAGCAACACCGTAGCCGACAGCCGAACAACTCCATATAATGCCGCCCCTATGGCTAAACAGAAGAAACACCCAATAGGGACCATCGCGCAGAACAAAAAGGCGCGACACGATTACTTCATCGAGCACAAGTTCGAGGCTGGTCTGGTCCTGGCCGGCTGGGAAGTAAAAAGTCTGCGGGCGAGCAAGTTGCAGCTGGTCGACAGCTATGTGCTGCTCAAGGACGGCGAAGCATGGTTGCTCGGCAGCCACATCACGCCGTTGATGACCGCAAGCACTCACGTCATCGCCGACCCGGTGCGCACACGCAAACTGCTGCTCAACCGCCGCGAGCTGGACAAGCTTGCCGCCGCCGTGCAGCAAAAGGGTTACGCCTGCGTCTGCCTGTCCTGGTACTGGAGCAAGCACATGGTCAAGTGCGAGATCGCTCTGGGCAAGGGCAAGAAGGAATACGACAAGCGTGACACCGAGCGCGAGCGCGATGCCGGTCGTGAATTGCAGCGTGCGGTGCGCAACAAGGGCAAGGAAGACTGATCTTTCTCCTTTAGCGCCAATTCGCGAGCAGGCTCGCTCCCACATTCGGATGCATTTCCATGTGGGAGCGAGCCTGCTCGCGAAAGCTATTTCAGCATCAACCCAAGCACACCTGATCACATCCCCTTGCGCCGCTCCGCCCGAGCCATGCGCTGCACCTCCTGACGCACCTCTTCCAGCACTTCCTGCACATACAGAATATGTCGGCTGGACACTTCTCGCGCCTGCTCGGCACGCCCTTCGATAATCGCCAGATACAATTCCCGATGTTGCGAGATCAGCATGTCGCGGGTTTCCGTACGCTGCTTGTACATGCCGCCGATGTTGGTCACGACGTTGCGCTTGAGCAGATCGAACAAGCCACGAATCGTGTGCAGCAACACCGCATTGTGGCTGGCCTCGGCAATCGCCAGATGAAACTTCGCATCCGCCGCGCCCTCTTCCGCGCGGCTGACTTCTTCATGGCGCGAGTAGCAATCCTGCAACTCTTCGAACGCAGCGGTCAGGCGCTCGCGATCAACATCGGTAGCGCGCAATGCGGCGTAGTAGGCACACGATGCCTCCAGGGTGTGGCGAAACTCGAGCAAATCGCGCTGCGCTTCGGGATTGCTCTCAAGCAATTGCAACAGTGGATCGCTGAAGGTCGAACCCAGGCCTTCCACCACATAATTACCGCCGCCCTGACGGCTGACCAGCAAGCCTTTGGCCGCGAGTTTCTGAATCGCCTCGCGCAACGACGGGCGTGATACGCCAAATTGTTCGGCCAGCGTGCGCTCGGCCGGCAATCGCTCGCCCGACTTCAGCGTGCCCTCGAGGATCATTCCCTCGAGGCGCTCGACAATATCGTCAGACAAACGGCGCTGACGTATCTGATCAAAGCCCATAACTCATTTCTCCACGATCCCGACCGCTCGCCGGGGTGTCTATTCTGGCCTATCCGCAAGCCGCCGACACCTGCCAGACGCCAGTTCGCCAAAGCGGATCAGTTGCCCCCTGCACCGCATCTTCGACGAAAGATTCAGGGCGGCAAATTGACACACCGCTACCAAGGCTTTTACCCTAGCCAACAGCGCTTGTAAATTGGTCTTACCAATTATCCAAGATTGCTCACAGTGCCTGACCAACAACAATTAGGGGCCACCCCACTATGCAAACCTGGCAACAGCTCTACAGCCCGCTCGGCAGTCTTGGCGTCTCCGCTCTCGCAGCCGTCATTCCCATCGTGTTCTTCTTTCTCGCCCTGGCGGTGTTCCGCCTCAAAGGCCACGTGGCCGGCAGCATCACCCTCGCGCTTTCGATCGCCGTGGCGATTTTCGCCTTCCAGATGCCCGTGGACATGGCCTTCGCCGCCGCTGGTTATGGTTTCGCTTATGGTCTGTGGCCGATTGCCTGGATCATTGTCGCGGCGGTGTTCCTCTACAAACTGACGGTGAAAAGCGGTCAGTTCGAGGTCATCCGCAGCTCGGTCCTGTCGATCACCGATGACCAGCGCTTGCAGGTGTTATTGATCGGTTTCTGCTTCGGCGCATTTCTGGAAGGTGCCGCCGGCTTCGGCGCGCCGGTAGCGATTACTGCCGCATTGCTTGTTGGACTGGGCTTCAATCCGCTGTACGCCGCCGGCCTGTGCCTGATCGCCAACACCGCTCCGGTGGCGTTCGGCGCGCTGGGGATTCCGATCATCGTGGCGGGCCAGGTCACTGGCATCGACGCCTTCAAGATCGGCGCCATGACCGGTCGCCAACTGCCACTGCTGTCGCTGTTCGTGCCGTTCTGGCTGGTGTTCATGATGGACGGCCTGCGCGGTGTGCGCGAAACCTGGCCGGCCGCGCTGGTGGCAGGTCTGAGTTTCGCTATCACCCAATACTTCACCTCCAACTTCATCGGCCCGGAACTGCCGGACATCACCTCGGCACTGGCCAGCCTGATTTCCCTGACCCTGTTCCTCAAGGTCTGGCAACCACGTCGCGCCGCCGGCCAGCACATCGTTGGCGCCGTATCCGCTTCGGTGGTCAGCGCCAGCGTCGGCGGCTTCGGCCAGAAGCGCACCACCGTCGCTTCGCCCTACAGCCTCGGGGAAATTTTCAAGGCGTGGTCGCCGTTCCTGATCCTCACTGTGCTGGTGACGATCTGGACGCTGAAGCCTTTCAAAGCGATGTTCGCTGCCGGCGGCTCGATGTACGGCTGGGTGTTCAACTTCGCGATTCCGCACCTTGATCAACTGGTGATCAAGACTGCGCCGATCGTGGCCAACCCGACCGCCATTCCAGCGGTGTTCAAACTCGACCCGATTTCCGCAACCGGCACGGCGATTTTCTTCTCCGCGCTGATTTCGATGCTGGTGCTGAAGATCAATTTCAAAACTGGTCTGACCACTCTGAAAGAGACCTTTTACGAACTGCGCTGGCCGATCCTGTCGATCGGCATGGTGCTGGCGTTCGCCTTCGTCACCAACTACTCCGGCATGTCCTCGACCATGGCCCTGGTGCTGGCAGGTACCGGCGCCGCGTTCCCGTTCTTCTCGCCATTCCTCGGTTGGCTGGGCGTATTCCTCACCGGTTCGGATACGTCGTCGAACGCGCTGTTCAGTTCGTTGCAAGCGACCACCGCACACCAGATCGGCGTCAACGACACTTTGCTGGTGGCGGCCAATACCAGCGGCGGCGTGACCGGCAAGATGATCTCGCCGCAATCGATCGCCGTGGCCTGCGCCGCGACCGGTCTGGTCGGCAAGGAATCGGATCTGTTCCGCTTCACCCTCAAGCACAGCCTATTCTTTGCAACGATTGTCGGTTTGATCACCCTGGCTCAGGCCTACTGGTTCACCGGCATGCTGGTGCACTAAACCTACAAGAAAGACGGAAATAACCGACGCCGGCCCGTGATCCGGCGTCAGCAATTCACCACCGGGTCTGTAAGGCTGCTGAAAGCAATGCGCTTTATATTCGGCAGCCGCAGCAGACGGATAACCGGGCCCACCCGGAGACACGCCTGATGAGCGAGCTTTTTTACAACGCTGTGCCGAACGCGACCCGCGTGGCACCGCCACTGCCCGAACCTCGGCAATACCCCAGCGAGAAACCGTCGCGGGTCTACCTTTTCGGCACGTGTGTGGTCGACCTGTTCTACCCCGAAGCCGGGATGGACGCGATCCATCTGCTGGAGCGTGAAGGGATCCGGGTCGAGTATCCGCAAGGGCAAAGTTGCTGCGGGCAACCGGCCTACACCTCGGGTTACACCGAGCAGGCACGGACGGTGGCGCGCTCGCAACTGGCGCTGTTTGCCGGGGATTATCCGGTGGTGGTGCCGTCGGGTTCCTGCGCCGGCATGCTGCGTGAGCATTACGCCGACTTGTTCAAGGACGAGCCGGAAACGTTGAAACAGGTGCAGGCCCTTGCGGCGCGCACTTATGAACTGGCCGAGTTTCTGCTGTTCGTCTGCAAGGTGCAGCTCAAGGACAGCGGCGAACCGGTGAAAGTCGCGCTGCACACCTCGTGTTCGGCACGCCGCGAAATGAATACCCACCTGCATGGCCGCGAGTTGTTGGCGCAGTTGAGCAATGTGGAGCGGGTCAATCACGACCACGAAAGCGAATGCTGTGGCTTCGGTGGGACATTCAGCGTCCGTATGCCAGACATTTCCGGCGCGATGGTGGCTGACAAGACCCGCGCACTGAAGGAGTCCGGCGCGCACAAGGTACTGAGTGCCGACTGCGGCTGTTTGATGAACATCAACGGCGCGCTGGAGAAACAGCAGGAAACGTTACGCGGGCAACATCTGGCAAGCTTCCTTTGGCAGCGAACCGGAGGTGCACAATGAGCACCTCGACGATTATTCCTACGGTCGCCGTCGAAGAAGACTTTCGCACCCGGGCACACAACGCCCTAGGTGATCAGCAGCTGCGGAACAACTTCCGCACTGCCATGGATTCACTGATGACCAAGCGGGCAGCGGCTTTCAGCGATGCCCACGAAAGAGAACACTTGCGCGCACTGGGCAATTCGATCAAGGCCCGCGCGCTGTCCAAGTTGCCCGACCTGCTCGAGCAACTGGAACAGAACCTGACCCGCAACGGTGTGACAGTGTACTGGGCGGAAACGGTGGACGAGGCCAATGGCATCGTCCTCTCGATCATCCGCGCTCACGAGGCGCGGCAAGTGATCAAGGGCAAATCGATGGTCAGCGAAGAGATGGAGATGAACCATTTCCTCGAGGCTCGGGACATTGAATGTCTGGAGTCCGACATGGGGGAGTACATCGTCCAGCTCGACCACGAGAAGCCTTCACACATCATTATGCCGGCGATCCACAAGAATGCCGGTCAGGTCGCGTCCTTGTTCCACGACAAACTTGGCGTGGAATACACCAAGGACGTTGACCAACTCATTCAGATCGGTCGCAGGGTCCTGCGGCAGAAATTCTTCGAAGCCGACATCGGCGTCTCCGGCGTCAACTTCGCCGTCGCCGAAACCGGCACCCTGCTGCTGGTGGAAAACGAAGGCAACGGGCGCATGACCACCACCGTGCCACCGGTGCATATCGCCGTGACCGGCATCGAAAAAGTCGTGGAAAACCTGCGTGACGTGGTCCCACTGCTGTCACTGCTGACGCGCTCGGCGCTGGGCATTCCGATCACCACTTACGTCAACATGATCTCCGGCCCGCGCAAGGAACATGAACTCGACGGCCCGCAGGAAGTGCATCTGGTGTTGCTCGACAACGGTCGCAGCCAGGCTTTCGCCGACAGTGAATTGCGCCAGACCCTGAACTGCATCCGCTGCGGCGCCTGCATGAATCATTGCCCGGTTTACACCCGAGTCGGCGGCCACACTTATGGCGAGGTCTACCCAGGGCCGATCGGCAAAATCATCACCCCGCACATGGTCGGCCTGGCCAAGGTTCCGGACCACCCGAGCGCGTCCTCACTGTGCGGCGCCTGCGGTGAAGTCTGCCCGGTGAAGATTCCGATCCCGGCCATCCTGCGCCGTCTGCGTGAGGAAAACGTCAAAGCTCCGGACGCGCCGAATCAGGTGATGCGCGGTCAGGGCAGCAAGTATTCGCGCAAGGAACGGTTCATCTGGAACGCCTGGGCCAAACTCAATAGCTCGCCGACGCTGTACCGCTTGTTCGCTTTTTTCGCCACGCACCTGCGCGCCCTCACGCCGAGCAATGTCGGCCCTTGGACGCAAAACCACAGCGCACCAAAACCGGCCGCGCGTTCGTTGCATGACATGGCCCGCGAGCATCTGGGCAAACAGGGAGAGCGTCGATGAGCGCCAAGCAAAATATCCTCGGCAAGCTGCGGAAAAGTCTGACCGGCACCACGCCGATCACCGACAACTTCGATGTCGACCTGGTCACCCAGCCCTACACCTACAGCGCCGAGCAACGCATCCCGCAATTGCGCAAACTGATGGAAGCGGTGCACACCGAAATCCACCTGACCTCGGCCGAGGAGTGGCCGGCATTACTCGCGCAACTGCTGCGCGACCGCCAATTGCCGAGCCTGCTGATCGCACCGACTACACCGCACGGGCAACGCATCACACAGCACTGGGCGAACAATCCCGAGCTGCCAGAACTGAAGTCCTACGACCGCCCGATGGAAGAGTGGAAAGCCGAGCTGTTCAACGACACCCCGGCCAGCCTCACCGGCACCCTCGGCGCGATCGCCGCGACCGGCAGCCTGATCATCTGGCCTACCCGTGAAGAACCGCGCCTGATGAGCCTGGTGCCGCCGGTGCATTTCGCTTTGCTCAAGGCCAGCGAAATCCGCGACAACTTCTATCAGGTGCAAGAGGAATTCGAATGGGCGCAAGGCATGCCGACCAACGCGCTGCTGGTCTCCGGCCCGTCGAAGACTGCCGATATTGAACAGGTCCTCGCCTACGGCGCGCATGGCCCGAAAGATTTGGTCGTGCTGATTCTGGAGGATCAATGAGTCTTCCTGCCGCTTTCCTGCGTGATGCCGAGCAACTGATTCCAGCACAGCGGCGCTTCGACGATCCGCTGTCGACCCTGGCCTTCGGCACCGACGCCAGTTTCTATCGGCTGATCCCGAAACTGGTGATCCGCGTCGAGTCCGAAGACGAAGTGGTGGCGCTGCTGCAACTGGCCCAGCGCGACCACGTGTCGGTGACCTTCCGCGCCGCCGGCACCAGCCTGTCCGGGCAGGCGATCAGCGACTCGGTGCTGATCGTGCTCGGGGATAACTGGAACGCCCGCGAGATTCGCGGTCAGGGCACGCAGATCCGCCTGCAACCGGGCGTGATCGGCGCGCAGGCCAACGCCTGGCTGGCACCGTTCGGGCGCAAGATCGGCCCGGATCCGGCGTCGATCAATGCCTGCAAGATCGGCGGCATCGTCGCCAACAACGCCAGCGGCATGTGCTGCGGCACCGCGCAGAATACCTATCACACCCTGGCCGGGATTCGTCTGGTGCTGGCCGACGGCACGCGCCTCGACAGCGAAGACCCTGCCAGCGTCGCGGCATTTCGTTCTAGCCACGGCGACCTGCTCGAAAGACTGGCGACATTAGGCCGCGAGACCCGCGCCAACGCAGAACTGGCCGCAAGAATCCGCCACAAATACCGTCTGAAAAATACCACCGGCCTGTCGCTCAACGCCCTGGTGGATTTTGACGAGCCTGTTGATATCCTGAGCCACCTGCTGGTCGGCTCCGAAGGCACCCTCGGCTTTATCAGCGCGGTGACTTACGACACCGTCATCGATCACCCGAACAAGGCCTCGGCGCTGATCGTGTTCCCCGATGTCGAAATCTGCTGCAACGCGGTGACCGTGCTGAAAAGCCAACCGGTATCCGCCGTGGAACTGCTCGACCGACGCAGTCTGCGCTCAGTGCAAGACAAAAAAGGCATGCCCGCTTTCGTACAGCTGCTGTCGGAAAATGCCTGCGCACTGCTGATCGAATCCCGCGCCGCGTCATCGACATTACTGCAGGAACAACTGGCGCAAATCATGGCGTCCTTGCGCAATTTCCCCGTAGAAAAGCAGGTCGACTTCACTGAAGACCCGGTGGAAAACGCCCGCCTCTGGGCCATCCGCAAAGACACCTTCCCCGCCGTCGGCGCCGTGCGCAAAACCGGCACCACAGTAATCATCGAAGACGTGACCTTCCCGGTCGAACAACTGGCCATCGGCGTCAATCGCCTGATCGAGCTGTTCGACAAACATGCCTACGACGAAGCGATCCTTTTCGGACACGCACTGGAAGGCAATCTGCACTTCGTCTTCACCCAAGGCTTCAACAGCCCGGAAGAAATCGCACGCTACCAAGCGTTCATGGACGACGTCGCGCAACTGGTCGCGGTGGAATTCGGCGGCTCGCTGAAGGCCGAACACGGCACCGGCCGCAACATGGCGCCGTTCGTGGAACTGGAATGGGGCAGCGACGCCTATCAATTGATGTGGCAGCTCAAACGCCTGCTCGACCCCAACGGCATTCTCAATCCGGACGTGGTGCTCAGCGAAGATCCGCAGATCCACCTCAAGCACCTGAAACCGCTGCCGGCGGCGGACGAGATTGTGGACAAGTGCATCGAGTGCGGTTTCTGCGAACCGGTCTGCCCATCGAAAGGCCTGACCTTGAGCCCACGCCAGCGCATCGTCATCTGGCGCGATATCCAGGCGAAAAAGCGCGCCGGCGTCGACACCACCGAACTGGAAAAAGCCTACGACTACCAAGGCATCGACACCTGCGCCGCGACCGGCCTGTGCGCGCAACGCTGCCCTGTAGGCATCAACACCGGCGAACTGGTGAAAAAGCTCCGTGGCCGAAACGCCACGCATCAGAAAACCGCTGACTGGATCGAAGGAAATTTCGCCAAGACCCTGCAAGGCGCGCGCTTCACTCTGCACGTCGCCAACGGTGCGCGAATGATGCTCGGTGCGCCGCGTCTGGCGAAGTTGTCGGCGACGCTGACGCGCTTGTCCAAAGGCCAGGCGCCGCTGTGGACCAACGCCATGCCACAGCCGGAAAAAGCCATTCGCTTCAGCCCGAGCGTGGCGGACGAGCGCCCGCGCGTGGTTTATCTGGCGGCTTGCGTCTCACGGGTCATGGGCCCGGCGGCGGGCGACAAAGAACAGATGTCGCTGTACGACAAAACCCGTGGCTTGCTGGAAAAGGCCGGTTACCAGGTCGTCTTTCCCGACAACCAGGACAACCTCTGCTGCGGCCAACCGTTCGCCTCCAAAGGCTACGCCGAACAGGCCGAGCACAAGCGCCAGGAACTGATCAGCGCCCTGCTTCACGCCAGCCGCGGCGGCCTCGATCCGATCTATTGCGACACCAGCCCATGTACGCTGCGACTGGTCCAAGACATCGGCGAAACGCGACTGGATCTGTACGATCCAGTGCGCTTCATCCGTACGCATCTGCTGGATCGTCTGGACTTCACACCCCAGGAAGCGCCGATTGCCGTGCACGTGACCTGCAGCACTCAGCACTTGGGCGAAAGCCAGGCGCTGATCGATCTGGCGCGCAAATGCAGCAACACCGTGGTGATTCCCGAAGGCATCCATTGCTGCGGGTTTGCCGGCGACAAAGGCTTCACCACGCCGGAGCTGAACAGCCATTCGCTGCGGACGCTCAAGGACGCCGTCCAGCATTGCAGCGAGGGCATTTCCACCAGCCGCACCTGCGAAATCGGCCTCACCCAGCACGGTGGCATCGACTACCACGGGCTGGTTTATCTGGTGGATCGAGTAACGCGGGCAAAAGTCGTCTGAAGAAAAATAGAACTCTTGAGCGAGACGGCAATCCACAGAACAGGCCCCGACAAATCGGGGCTTTTCCTCCATTCGGTGGCTCGCCCAGCGGTCAGCGAAGCCTGGATCCCTCAGTTCAAGGAGATACACATGAAGCGTTCTGTACTGTTAGGTCTGTTCGTTACTGCCTCGATGATGGCGTCCACTTCGTTCGCCGCAGACAAGCCTGCCGATCTGTGCGATGCCAATATTCAAACCATCAATGGTATGAAAGCTCAGCTGTCAGCGAAGCCAGAACTGAGCCAGCGTGCCGAAACCAGCGTGAGCAAGGCCCAAGCGCTGAAAGCCGAAGGCAAAATCGACGACTGCGTTGCCGAAACCTCGCAAACCATCGTAGAGCTGCGTAAATCGACCGGTACCAACAACTGATACATGCTGACGAGCCAACCTGCGGGTTGGCCTCGTCGGCGGATTGACGTACACTGTGCACGCTTGTTGCCCGATCAGATTCACCGGGCAATGAGTTCGGGGCCGTTTAGGATTCGACGCCGGTTGCGAAACTCTAGGTGCATGCCGACTTGGTAACAGAAGTCGTAAATCCACTGTTGCAACTACTTATAGTTGCCAATGACGACCAATACGGTGTTGCTCTCGCTGCTTAATTGCAGCTGACAATGCTCCTGGTACCTTCGGGTCCAGCAATCATCAGGGGATGTCTGTAAACCCGAAATGATTGTCATATAGAACAGAATCGCCGTGCAGTACGTTGTGGACGAAGCGGCTAAAACTTACACAACTCGCCCAAAGCACCCTGCCCGTCGGGTCGCTGAGGGTTAACTTAATAGACACGGCTACGCATGTAGTACCGACAGCGGAGTACTGGCGGACGGGGGTTCAAATCCCCCCGGCTCCACCAACTCGATGAAGAAGACGCCTTAGGGCGTCTTTTTTTTGGCTGGGATTTGGTGCAATCAAGGACTTCAGTTCCGGTAGCCAATCCGCCCACCAGCACCAGACGGTCAAGCAAACAACAGTCGATAAGACTCAGCGGTGATAATAACGACCAAGCCTGAGCCAAGGAAAAATGACTCGATGGGGCGGGGTTCTAGCTAGCGCGAGAGCTCAATACCTCGAATGACCGTGTTAGCCTTAACCCAAGCTTGCCGCAACAGCCTAATGGGTAGTCTCGCCATGATTAACGAACACCCGCATGCACACGACCTCGATTTTTCAGAGATGATGAGAATCAAAAGGCTCTCACGTAACCGGCAGGTTGATGCTGTCTATTCAGCTAGCCCACAATCGCTAGACTTAGCATCTCAAACTGTCAAAGCAATCCTTCGTGGAAAGACTGGCTCATTCGCCCGCCCAAAACGTTTTGCTGACATGAGCGATTGTTGAACGTCGGCAAGCCTTCGCTATCAATTGGGATAGGAGCTGTAGCAGGCCACGTTAAGCAGGGCCCTAGCCTTGAAAAATGTCCCGCACGTTGACTGCCCCTGCCAGCGACGTTGCAAGTCATTCCCCCGCGAAGTAGTCACTGTCGAGTTGCTTCACTTCGTAAACTTGCTTGATGCTCACGCCCAGGTTGTTTTCTACCATCAGGCGCGCCAGTTCAACACCGTCGATCAATACCACTTTGATATCCAGCCCGAGCGCTGCTGTGCGAGCCCCTTCAGAAAAGTCCGAGGTGGTAATAAACACGCCCTTTCGTGCACGCTGTCGAGTCAGGGCGCCTATAAACTTGTCGATTTCGGGGCGATGAACAGTGTTGGTCCAGCGCTTGGCCTGCAGATAAATCACATCAAGGCCTAGCTTGTCTTCTTTGATGATGCCGTCAATGCCGTCATCATTGGTCGCTTGGGTCGCCTTACCAGCCTCTTTACGCGAGCCGCCATATCCCATGGCGATCATGAGATCGACGACCAACTGTTCAAAGAAGCTAGGGCTGGCCAGCCTAACTTGCGTCAGCAACTCATCTGCCAAAGACTGCGTCAGCGCCTGATGCGCCTCTGCTAGTTGCTCGTCTGGAGTGGTTTCGGCAGTACCAACGTTCGGCACAGCGGGGACATCATCTGCTTGCGCTTTGGCAGTATGGAATTCTGCGAATTCGGGATACTGCTTCAGCCAGCTAACCGTGATGCGCTGCGGGCCATTGGCCAAGGCGTCAAGGCCTCGCGGAGTAATTTGCACCATGCCCTTGGTCGGAATGCAAAGCAGCCCAGCTTTATTCAAATAGGTACGAGCCCAGCCCACTCGATTGTTGATCACCGTCTGATAACCGGAAGGCAGGCGCTCCTTGCGTTCGTCCTCGGTCAGCTGAAACTGATCGGCTACACGCTCGCGCAACTCATTTAGCGGCAGCGCAGCAGTGTTCTGAACGATGCTCAACACAGGGCGCATCACACTTTGAAAATCCGGAATAGCCACTGTTGCTCCTTAATTTACCGCCTGCTTCAGACACCGCCCGTATGAATATCATCGAGGGTAGCTACCGTTTTAAGCATCTTCAAAATCACTAGCGCAAACGCCCGGCTCTTCGTCTCGTTATCCAACACTTCAAGCGACAGCTTTTCGTGGTCAGTCATGGCGTCCAGCACAGTGTCGAGAACGCGCTTGGGAAACAGGCCGTGCATAACTTGATCAATCGAATGGTTGTTTACCTGCGCCATGACATCGTCCTGGCGGCTGATGCGTTGCGCGATGCCGGTAAGGAACTGCAATTGGTCGTCGTCACTCACTTCGGCACCGAAGATATCGTTGAGCGCCTCTATGATTTCGGATAACCGCTTCTTCTCTGGATCGTGAGGTTTACCGCTGCCCACATCACTTCCCGGCTTGAGGGTGTATTCGCCAGTTTCCTCGCTCAGGCGTAGCTGGTGTTCGGCGCGTTTGCTCAGGCGATAGTGGCTCAGTTGCAGCTCGCCCACATCCACGTCGTCTTCTAGCAAGCGATCAACGCGCAGCAACGGGTGCAGGTGCTTGGCGTATACGCACAGCTGCTCCAGTTCGCGATCCTCGTAAGGCACGATCTGCGACAGAAACTCGTACAGGCGCACGAAACTCTGCAGGTTCTTGCGAAACAGGTCGAGCTGATCAACTTGCTCACCAGCTTCTTTCAATGCGTGCTCGGCTTTTTTTAGACCGGCGCTGTCTCCATTGGCTTCAGCAGTACGCTTGTAATCCAGTGCCTGCTGACGCGACTCCAGCGAGAAGGCGTACCGCTTGGCAAAGCGCTCCTTGGCCGGCGCGCAGTAATAACTGAGTTTGCTGGCTTGCGCCTTCGGGTCAAAGAAAGCCAACGCGAACGCTTCTACCTCCTGCCAGTGATAGATGCCCTCAGCATCCAGCTTCTTTTGCAGGTCATAGATGATCTGCGGGTCGGTCACGTCGGTCAGCTCGGCCTTGGTGTAGTACGGCAAAAAGGCATCGAGAATGTCCTGCGGCTCGTTAAAAAAGTCGAGGATAAAGGTTTGCTTGGTGTCACCAAAGGTGCGATTCAACCGCGATAAGGTCTGCACGCAGTCCACACCTTGCAGCTTCTTATCCACGTACATGGCGCACAGTTTGGGCTGATCGAAGCCGGTCTGGTACTTATTGGCAGCAATCATCACGTTGAAGTCTTGAGTGTCGAAAGCGTCCGCCAGGTCGCGGCCATTCAGGCCTGCATTGAGCAGACTGCTGTTTTCCGTCACCTCTTCGGGGATTTCCTCGTCCGGTAATACGCTGCCGGAGAACGCCACCAGCGGATGCACATCGCTGTAACCCATCTGCTGCACATAAGCTTTTAATGCCAACTGATAACGAACAGCTTCTTGACGACTGCTGGTCACTACCATGGCCTTGGCTTGACCATTGAGCAGACCGCGAATATTGGCGCGAAAATGCTCGACGATTACCTCGACCTTCTGGCTTATGTTGTACGGGTGTAAACGCACCCAGCGTGCCAGCTTGATGCGCGCTTTTTTGCTGTCCACCTCGTCGTCTTCGCCATCCGGGTGGGCGATCTTCCATGCGGTGCTGTAGGTGGTGTAATTGCTCAGCACGTCGAGGATGAAACCCTCTTCAATCGCCTGGCGCATGGAGTAAAGGTGAAACGGCTCAGGCTTGTTGCTGGTGCTCGCTGGCAGCGTGGAATCGGCCGGACGACCGAACAGCTCCAGGGTTTTAGCTTTTGGGGTGGCAGTAAAGGCGTAGTAGCTGATGCGCTCATTGGGTTGGCGAGCTTGTACGGCAGCATCCAGTAGCTCTTCAGCGCTGATTTCTTCCGCCTCCAGAACATCGCTGCCTAGAATCTGTTTCAGCTTGCTGGCCGAAGAGCCGGTTTGCGAGGAATGCGCCTCGTCGGCGATCACTGCATAACGCCCGCTGGCAAGTTTGGGGTACTTATCCAGCGCATCAAACAGCGCCGGGAAGGTCTGGATGGTGACGATGATGATGCGCGTCTGCTCAGCCAGCGCCTCGGCCAGTTGCTCGGACTTACTTTGGTTTCCGATATCCCGGCTGATCGGTTTGACGACGCCCTGGGCGTGCTCGAACTGATAAATGGTGTTTTGCAACTGACTGTCGAGCACCGTGCGGTCGGTGACCACGATCACCGAATTGAAAAGGCGCTGACCGGCTTCGTCGTACAGCGAAGCCAATTGATGTGCAGTCCAGGCGATGGAGTTGGACTTACCAGAGCCTGCGCTGTGCTGAATCAAATATCGCTTGCCCGGCCCTTCGGTACGGGTGGTATCGATCAGCTTATTGACCACTTCCCATTGGTGGAAACGCGGGAAGATCATCGTCTCCTTGGTCACCAGCGTGCCGTCGAAGCTTTCACTGGTTTTCTTGTCCAAGTGCAGAAAGCGCCCCAGCACCTTGAGCCACGTATCTGGCTGCAACAGGCGTTGCCAGAGGTAGCTCGTGGCGTATTGACTATCGTCCTCAGGCATCGGGTTACCCGCACCACCTTCCGCGCTGCCGAGGTTAAACGGCAGGAAGAAGGTATCTTTACCCGCAAGTTTGGTGGTCATCGCCACTTCGTTCTGGCCCACAGCAAAGTGCACTAGCGCACCGCGTTTGAAGGTCAGCAGCGGCTCAGGTTTGCGCGTTAGCGGGTCTTTTACTGGGCGGTCATTGCGGTACTGGCGCTTGGCGTTTTCCACCGACTGCTTGAACTCGCTTTTCAGCTCTAGTGTGGCGGTGGGGATGCCGTTGACGAACAGCACCAAGTCCAACCGTGGGTTGTAGCTCTGTCCACCGCTGCCAGCCTCACGCGCATGCGGCGAATAGGACACCTCAGGCACCACGCGCAGTCGGTTGCTATGGTAGCGCTTTAAGGTATCCGGGTTCATGCCGTGGTCGGGCTGGAAGCTGCACAACTCCACCTTCACCGCCGGCAGTTTAAAGCCATGGCGCAGCACATCGAGGGTGCCGCTCTGCTCCAGCTCGCGCACGAGCTTCTGCACCAGCACATCATTCGGGTTGTTCGGGTTGGCCTTGGCGAACTTGTCCCAACGCTCCGGCCAAGCTTCCTTGAAGTAGGCCAGCACGTCCTCGGTATACAACGCCGTGCGCCGGTCGTAGCCGCTGGCGGTGCCGACCAACCAGCCTTGTGCGGCCAGGGCGTCGATGATGTCCTGCTGAAACTGAGCTTCCTTGCTGTCCGCCATTACACAGCCTCTTGTTCTAATTCGGAGGATTTCGCGCGGGCCGGTGGCAGCCAGCCGCGCACGTCCATTTTGCCGGTTACGGCGGCGGAGATTAGGGCGGCGCGGCGCTCTTGGAGCAGCTCAACAATCATTTCAGAATCTCTTGTTAGCCCGTCAAGGTTGACCAGGTGATTTTCGATCACCTCAACCAACTTAACCTGCTCCGCAAGCGGTGGCACCATCAGAGGCGCTTCAGCAATATCAGTAAGACTAAGCCCCTCTTTCAGACCATATTGTTCAACATTGAAATAACTCTGACAGGCGGATGAAGACAATGCATATCCGAGATATCGAGAGTTACACGCCAGTACATACGGCCGGACAAGTCCGAGATGCTGATTGACATATGCAGCCTCGCACACCTTACCCACCACTGCTACACGACCGGTATTTGCCCCGGTAATGCAGACAACCAAATCGCCATCTTGCAGCCGAGTCCTTAAGCCTTCAGCACCTTCCGGGGTGATGATTCGCTTGGCTTTATCGAATAACACGTTCAGGCGATTATCCATATCCCCGCTTTGTAGAAAAATATCTTCACCTGATTCATCAATATAATCTGACCACCCACGTGAGCCTGATGTGATGAACGAGGCAACATTTTTTACGCGCGAAACAACCCAATGTTCCGGTACCTTTCCTAGCCACTCCACGCCAGAGTCTTTCATCGGCACGGTAGAATCGACGCCTTTGGTGACGGCGTGGGAGATCACAGCCTGACGCTTTTCCTTGAGCAGTTCGATCAGGCGCCGTTGCTCTTCGATTAGCGCGTCGATGCGTGCAGTTTCGTAGTCGAGGAAGCGGGCTATTTGGGTTTGCTCGCGAAGAGGTGGATATGGAATTCTGAGTTTCTTAATTTGACCAAGGTTGATACGTATCCGTGTGACGCCTGATGACATCAGCTCTGCGCTAATCCGAACGCAGTCAGAATTGATTGCCCAAATCAGGAAACTCAAATCAACAGACGTCAAGTCTGGAGTCATTTTCACGCAGTCAGCAACTATCACGTATTCAGAAAATTCATCAGATACAATGGCTGAACGAGCAACGGGATCAGCCATCTTCGCAATGACTATGTCGCCTGGAAAAGCAGAGTGCCGGTATAGTTCATTTCTTTTTTCTTCACTGATAAATTTCATGTTTCGAAGAACATGCAGGCCATCCCTAATGTTATTCAGCTGTATTAAAGGAATACCTTCTTCCTGGTAATCACTGCTTTTTAAATCAGAGCCAAAGGGGCCATCTACGAAAGCCGTACGTGATTCGACAGCAAGAAGTCCTAACCATTTTTGCTGCCAATGCTCGGGAATCTTGCCCAACCAGTCGACACCAGCATCCATGTAAGCGGAATACGCAGGGAAGCTCATGCCGACAGCCCCTCGATCATCTGCTTAATGCGGTCGGTACAGGCTTTCAGGTCGCGATCGATCTCGACTAGCGGACGCGGCGGCTGAAAGACGAAGAAGTGGCGGTTAAAGGGAATCTCGAAACCGACAATACCGACCCCGCCGTCCAGCTCGTCGGTTTTGCTTTGGTCGATCCAGGCATCCGGCACATGGGGGATGACTTCGCGCGCAAAGTAATCGTACACCGACTCGCCCAGCGGCACGTTCTCGTTATCGCGCAGGCCGGCGTCGGCTTCCGGCTGGCCCTTGGTCATACAGATATCCGCCTCGGGGTCGCGCTCGCTCAGGGCACTCATCAGGGCTTTTAGCTCCGATGTACTCAGGCTGACGCCGTCCGCGGCGAGGGCTCTATTGAGCAGCTTGCTGAAATGCTCACGGTTGCGGTGAAGCTGGCTGCCATCCATCGCTTGCAGGGCGGCCAGCAGTTGTTGCTGAGCGGCGCTGTCGAGCTTGTGCAGGGCTTTTTCTTCCAGCACTTTAGCGACGCGCTCGGCGCTGGTCTGGAAGTTCAGGCGCAGTGGGCGTTCGACGGTGATACGGCGGTAGCCGAAAGCATCAATGGGAAAAATTTTGCTCTGCGCGGTTTGCTCGAAGCTGCCATACAGGCGCACCAGCTCACTGATTTGATGCTCGGTGATGTACTGGCGCTTACTGCCCAGCGACTTGCGCATTTTGGCGTAGTACTGGGTGCCGTCGATCAACTGCACTTTCCCTTGGCGCGCTGCCGTTTTCCTGTTGCTGAGGATCCATACATAGGTGGCAATGCCGGTGTTGTAGAACATGTCCGTCGGCAGCGCGACGATGGCTTCGACCAAGTCGTTTTGCAGCAGGTAGCGGCGAATCTCCGATTCACCCGAACCTGCACCGCCAGTGAACAGCGGCGAGCCGTTGAGAATGATGCCGATGCGCGAGCCACCTTCACGCGGGTCACGCATCTTGCTAACCAAGTGCAGGAGGAAAAGCAGCGAACCGTCAGATACACGCGGCAGGCCCGGGCCGAAGCGGCCGTCGAAGCCCTTGTGGCGGTGCTCATCTGTGATCTGTTTTTGTACCTTCTTCCACTCCACGCCGAACGGCGGGTTGCTGAGCATGAAGTCGAAGGATTTGCCGGCCAGTTGGTCGTTGGACAGGGTATTGCCGAGCTTAATGCTTGCCACGTCCTGGCCCTTGATTAGCATGTCCGCCTTACAGATGGCGTAAGACTCGGGGTTGAGCTCCTGGCCGTGCAGCGACACGCTGACCTTCTCGCTGATTGACTGGATGTACTCATCACCCTCAGACAGAAAGCCGCCGGTACCAGCGGTTGGGTCATAGATGGTGACGATGCTGTTGGGCGCGAGCTTGTGGTCCTGATCGGTGATCACCAGCGAGGTGGTGAGGTGCACGATATCGCGCGGGGTGAAGTGCTCCCCGGCGGTTTCGTTGGAGCTTTCAGCGAACTTGCGGATCAGCTCTTCGAAGATGATGCCCATGCCGAAGTTGCTGATGAACTCGGGGCTCAGATCGGTTGCCGCGAAACGCTGCACCACCTGGTACAGCAGGTTGGCGGTTTCCAACTGCTGTACGAAGTCTTCGAAGTGGAAATGCTCGAAGATCTCTCGTGCGTCTTTGCTGAACGCCTGCACGTAGCTCATTAAGTCGGCGGCAGTCTGTGTATCGGACAGTGTGCTGAGGGTCAGCGGCGAGGCATTGAAGAACTGCTGACCGGCAGCGCGCAGCAGAATCATTTCGCGCACGGTATCCGGGCGACCTTCTTGGGCGAATGTCTGCTTGATTACCTCATCCTTGGTCGGAGCAAGTACGCACTCCATGCGCCGTAACAGGGTGAATGGCAGGATAATGCGGCCGTATTGCGATTGTTTAAAGTCACCGCGCAGCAGATCGGCAATGGACCAAAGAAACGCGGCCGTCTGGGAATGATTTTCCGTGTTCACGCAATAACTCCTTGGAGTACGGGCAAAAACGGAATTCTAACACCCGAGGGGCCCCATCCGGAGCTTTCACTTTAGGCTCTGAAGTCGCTGACCCCAGTCCACTTGGAGATGCCTTTGCTAGCGCTGAGAGCTATCCACAGATCGTTTCGTTGGCCACAATTTCACAAAGCTTGTTGGACAGATTGAAAATTAAGTGCTCACGCGACGTCAGGTATTCCAATCGGTATTCCAGCCAAAAGCGAAAATCGTTATTCGTTTTTAAAAATCAATAACCTACCAACTCAATTCAGATTACCCCGGCTTCTAAAGACGTCCACGGACGTCTATTTTTTGGCCTGGAATCAAGTAAATACGGGGATTTCAGGGCCATTGAGCTCCACAGCACCTCGTACAGATCAATTTTGAAAGGTATTTCAAGCCCGTGACCGGGAAAGTTTTGACTACACGAACAGCGTTGGAATGCCTAGGGGAGCTCAAGTCACATGCCTTTCAGACGTGAAAATTCAAAGCCGCAAGCCCAAGAACTTGCTCCGCATGGCGTCAGGCTCCAACCCGAATCATATTTGATGTTTTGACAGCGGGGATTGGCTGATCTTCACTCAGACTTCAACAACCCAATGGTTCAAGGAGCGGCTATGACTTGGGAGCTGAGGCACGATCCAGAAGAGTACGTCTCAATCATCGCGGAAGTTTTCTATGACCCAGCCCGCCGCAAGAATGGTGTTCGACCAGCCAGCGGAGAGTCTTTTGCCCAGAACATGAAGATAGAGTGTTCTAGAGAAATCCGGGGCTATCCGGTAGGCACGAAGGTGCGCCTGAGGGTTGTGGAGACCAAAAAGGAGGACAGTCGGCCTTTCTTGTACAGCAGCTATAAGTGGGCACATGAGCTCGTCTAGCTGGTATCACTGGCCGGGCGGAATCCACTTCGATATTCACGGTTTGGCTAGATCCGTCCCGGACAACCTATAGCGAGATCACAGCTCCCGCCACCCCCGCCAACTAAAGCAAACCGCTTTGTTGCAGAAACGCTTTAGACACCCCCTCAATCGACTCCCGCCCCACATCAACCCGCGAATTAAGCCCCGCAATCGTCCCATCATCCAGCTTGGAAGAAAGCGCATTCAGCAACTCCCCAATCTTCGGATTTACCTCAAGCACCTGAGTACGAACAACCGGCGTCAACGCATAGCCAGGAAAGAACCCCTTATCATCCTTCAACACCACAAACCCAAACGCCGGAATTCGTCCATCGGTGGAAAGGACCAACGCCAAATCAACCTGACCATCCCTAAGCGCCTGATACGTCAACCCGCCATCCATCCGCACAATATTCTTGCGCTCGAATTCAAACCCGTATTCCTCCTGAAGAGGACGCAGGCCATCCGGCCGGGAGAAGAACTCGGCATTCGAAGCAAACTTGTACGATTTGCCCGCTTCGATGTTTTTCGCCAGATCGCTGATCGAGACGACGCCATCCTTTTCGGCGTCCACTTTGCGCATGGCCAGTGCGTAGGTGTTATTGGCCTTGGAAGGGTTCAGCCAGGTGATGCCCTTTTGCGCATCCAGTTCGCTGATTTTTTTGTAGGTTTCCTCAGCGCTGAGTTTGTCGGTGACTTTATTGTAAGTAATCAGGGAGGTGCCGGTGTATTCCCAGTACACATCGACCTGGCCGTTCTCTTGCGCCGCGCGCAGTACCGATGAGCCCAAGTCTGCGCGTTTATCGACCTTGTAGCCGTTGGCGCGCAGTAGTTGTGCGGTCATTTCGGCGACCAGTTGCTGTTCGGTAAATTTCTTGCCGCCGACGACAATTTTGGTATCGGCAGTAGCGTTGCCGACAACACCGGCAACGAGACTAAAGCTGAAGATCAGATTGGCCAGGATTCGATAAATCATCGTGCACCTCATGTTATTGATTTAGGTGAAGGGTGTTCGGATTCATTGGCGTCCGGCCATGCGCAAGCCTCGGGAGACTGCAGCGTGTTGAATCAAGCCGCAGCCCAGATCGACCGCAATCGCCAGGAGCGCGGTCGATAGGGCGCCGGCCAGCATCATGCCGAAGTCGTTCAGGTCGATGCCGGTGAAGATCAGCTCGCCCAGCCCGCCGCCACCGACGAGGAAGGCCAGCGGTGCGGTGCCGACGTTGATCGCCAGCGCGGTACGGATGCCGGCGAAAATCACGTTCAGCGCATTGGGAATTTCGACTTTCCACAGCGTTTCCCGTGGCGTCATGCCCATGGCTTCGGCCGCTTCGACCAGATGCTGCGGCACCGCGCGCAAGCCTTCGTAGGTGTTGACCGCGACGGGGAGCAAGGTCGCGACAAACAAGCCGAAGATCGCTGCCCCGCTGCCGACGCCGGTCAAGCTCATGGCCAACGCCAGCAGCGCGAGTTTGGGAATTGCCTGCCCCACGTTCAGGACCTGCATGCTGGCCATGGCATAACGCTGGTTCGCCGGGCGGCTCATCCACACACCCAACGGCAGCGCAATGGCGATGGCCAGCACTCCGCTGACGGCGACGATCTGCAAATGCTGGACGGTCAGGTAGCTGATGTCGCCCCAGTAGAACTGCAGCCCCTGCCAGAATCGGTTGAGTAAGTCCGCCATCGTCAGTGCACCGCCGGAGTGATGTTTTCAACCAGGCGCGCGAGAATGTCTGCCTGGTGCACATAGCCGAGAAAGCGCCCGTCGCTGTCGTTGCACAGCGCCCAGTCCTGGCCGCGACCGAGCAGTTGCGAGAGCACTTGGCGCAGGTCATCACCTGGTTTGACGATCAGGTGCGAGTGCGCGGTGATGCCGCTGGTACTGCCGACGATCTGCATGTGTTCGCGTGGCGCGATTTTGCTGACGACGTCCGCCGCGCGCAGCAGGCGCAAGCGTTTCATGATCCGATCGCCGCCCATGAAGTTCGCCACGAAGTCGCTGTTGGGTCGGGCGAGCAAATCATCCGAGCTGCCGAACTGCTGGATTTTGCCGTTGTGGAACAGGGCGACGCAGTCGGCCATCTTCACCGCTTCATCAATGTCGTGACTGACGAACAACACGGTCTTGTTGACGAGGCGCTGGATGCGCATGAATTCGTCCTGGATCACTTCGCGGTTGATCGGATCGATCGCACCGAAAGGCTCATCCATCAACATTACCGGCGGATCCGCCGCCAGCGCCCGCGCCACGCCTATGCGTTGTTGTTGCCCACCGGACAGCTCACAGGGATAGCGCTTGAGAAATTTCGCCGGATCCAGCGCGACCACTTCCAGCAACTCGGCGGCGCGCTTACGGCTTTTGTTTTTGTCCCAGCCCAACAGATTGGGCACGACGCAGATGTTTTCCTCGACGGTCATATTCGGGAACAGGCCGACTTGCTGGATCACATAGCCGATGGAGCGTTTGAGGGTGACGCTGTCCAGTCCGGACGTGTCGCGACCGTTGATTCTGATCGTGCCGGACGTCGGCGTGATCAGTCGGTTGATCATTTTCAGCGTCGTGGTTTTGCCACAGCCCGACGGCCCGAGCAGTACGCAGATCTGTCCCTCTTCGACGTTGAATGAGACATCTTCTACCGCCGTGACAGCGCCGAATTGCTTGTTCAGGTTTTCGATCTGGATCACGTCGTCGCTTCCTTCATTCGGCCGGTGGCCAGTTTGTTCTTGTTCAAGCCGTTGGGCGTCAGCAAGCGCTGCAAGCCGTACAGCGCGTAATCGGCGGCGATCGCGATGACGCTGATAACGATCGCACCAGCCAGAAGCTGTCGGGTATCCGATTGCGCGATGCCGCGAATGATCAGGCTGCCCAGGCCGCCGGCGCCGATATAAGCCGCGATGGCTGCAATGCCTATGTTGATCACGGTGGCCATCCTTACACCCGCCATGATCAGCGGCACCGCAATCGGCAGCTCAACCTTGCGCAGTCGTTGCCCGGTCGACATGCCCATGCCGATGGCGGCTTCACGCAACGCGGGGTCGATGTTGGCGATCGCCGTGGTGGTGTTGCGGATGATCGGCAACTGGGAGTAGAGAAACAGCGCAATGACCGCCGGCACCACGCCGATCCCATAGCCGATCAGCGACAGCGCCGGGATCATCAGCCCGAACAGCGCGGCGGAGGGAATGGTCATCAGCACGGCGGCGAAGGCCAGGACCCACCGACGTGTTCTGGGGTGCTGGGAGATGACGATGCCGACGGGCACGCCGGTCAGTATTGCCAGCCCCACCGCTATCGCCACGATGAGCAGGTGCTGGCCGAGTAGCAGACCGATCAGCCCCGCGTTTTCCAGAATGAAACTCAAGGTTTCCATGAGGGTTGTGCCTTCTGTACGTCATTGTTGTTTTTATCGGTCGCGCATCTGGAGTGAACGCCGTGTGTGGACGAAACAGTACCGCGCCGGTGCAAGCACTCTGAGCTTGGAGTTCGACGATTTCTATCAAAAAATCGACGTCACGCACCCAGAATGCATGAAGTGCAGGGCGTTGGATGGATGGCAAATGGCTGCAGGCGCAATCGCCAAATGAAAAGATTCGCCAGAGTTCTCAGCTCGGCAGGCCGAGTCATTAGCTAGCTATGGGATTTTGCCGGATTAGAGGTTCTGAAGTTTTACGGTGGATGTTCCGTGTAACAAAATCAGGAGTGAGCATCATCAAATTTCCGCCGCTCCTCTCCGGGCGTACAGCCCCAGACACGACGGTAAGCAGCGCCCAGGTGGGATGCCGAAACGAACCCGCAGCTGTAGGCAATCGACGCAATGGGCTGGGTACTCTCCCGCAGCAATCGGCGCGCTTCATTCAACCGCAGCTCCAGATAGAACTTTTTCGGCGTCATGCCGAAGTGCTGGTGCCACAGACGCTCGAGTTGCCGATGGGACAGGTTGCAGCGGTCGGCAATTTCTTCGATGCCGACGATGTTTTCCAGATTGTTTTCCATGAACGCGATGGCGGCGGTCAGCCGTCGATCATGAATACCGAACCGCCACTGGATCGACATTCGCTGATGCTCTTCCGGCGCACGTATCCGCGCGTGCAGAAATTGTTCGGCGATATTTGCCGCGAGCTGATTACCGAAATCGAGCGCGATCTGCGCCAGCATCAGGTCAATGGCCGCCGTGCCCCCGGCGCATGTCCAGCGGTTGTCATGGTTGACGTAGAGCTCCCGGGTGACTTCGATGGTCGGGAATTCTTCGGAAAACTGGCCGATGGATTCCCAGTGCAACGTACAGCGCTTGCCTTCCAATAATCCGGCGCGGGCGAGGATGAAGGTGCCGGTGCTGAGTGCGCCTACAGTGATTCCGCGCGAGGCGGCACGCTGGAGGAAACGCAATATTTTCGGCGGCTTCTGATGCTCGATGTCCAGACTTGCCAGGACAAACACGCGATCCAGTTCCGGCGCCTGATCAACCGGCACGGTGTGGATTTCGATGCCGCTGCTGGAGCTGACCGGTCCGCCCGATTCAGTCAGCAGGGTCCAGTCATACAGCGTTTTGCCGGACAGCCGATTCGCCGCACGCAACGGCTCGCTGGCACCCGCCAGCGCCATCATGGAGAACTGCGGGAGAATCAGCAGCCCGATTCGCTTGGTCGTCGAGTTATTCACAGACGTCGCTGAATCGATGGGGGCTGTCATCGCCAGATCCTTTCATGGGGGGCAGCCGTTCGAGCGAACGGCTATCGACCCGCATGTTAGGGGCTGGGCACGCATTCAGCCAGACAGGAACAACTCCCGCAGGGCTGGGGAATCGCTGCGAGACCTCGACACCCGAGGTCTCGCAGGCGAATGGCGAGCGGCTCAGGCCCGCGCGCGGATGGCTTGGTCGATGGTCTGGATCATCGATTTGAACACCGGGTGGTCGGCCTGATTCTGCTGACCATGTTGCATCTTCGAAATGATCAACGCATGCGGGCCGGCATCGCCCGGATAGTTTTGATGCAGACGCACGGACTCCGATGGCATGTGCAAAGTATTGTCTGCGCCATGGATGATCAGCGCCGGCGGGAAGCCTGTTGCGCCTTCGATGGATTGCTCCGGGTCATAGTGCACATAGGACGTGTAGGATTTCGCCGTCACGTGGGTGCAGCCCGGCCAACGGTCCGCGCCGCCCGCTTCGGTGTAGCCGCCCAGTTGCTGGTCGACGTAGGCCTGGGTTTCAGGATCCAGCGGGTAGTAGCCGAGTCGGGTCTCATCGGTGCCGGTGTCGAACGGCGGGATCGGCGCGTCATCGGCCAGTTTGGCGATGGCCGCATCAGCCGCCGCCGGATCTGCGCGCAAGGCCTGCAGTTTGCGGATGTTGGTGTAGCTCATCGGCACCCAGAAGCGGATCTGTTCGGCGCCGGCGGCGGCGAGTTCAGCCACCGCTCCAAGGCTGGCCACCGAGCCCATCGCCCACGACGCGACCACCGGCATCTCACCGAATATCGCCCGTGCCCAGGCAACGGCCCCCAACACTTCATCTTTCTGGTCTTCGAGAATGACGTTGGTGATGACCTTGTCGCCTGACCCGATGGTGTTACGGATGTGCTTGTTGGAAAAGAAACCGGCCACGTCGTACGTCATGACCCGATAACCAAGGGCCGCCAGGGCGCGACCGAACAACTGGCCGTACATCGTGACTCCGCCGGTGAAGCCGGAGTTGAAAATTACCGGTGGCAGTTTTTGCGATTGCGCGTCGTGTTGTTCCGGTTGAAAGACCGTGCCTTTGAGGCTGAGTGTTTCATCGCCGTAGTTGACACTGAAGTTGATGTCTCTTGTTGTAATGTTCGTCATTTCTGAGTGATCTCGAAGTGAGAGGTGTGGGCGTAGATCAACTTGCCAACTGGCCAGACGCTCCTCGCAGAAGTTGGCCAACAGGAATTTCGCTTGCTTGGGAAACATGCCGTGCAACGGCATCAACAAAGTTGAACGCCTTGCTCGGATCGAACCGCTCGGAATACTTGACTCCTTCGTTGTCCGTTCCGACATGAGGCGCATCGGTTGCTTCCAGCAGGATCTTGTCTGCGCCGACGGCGCGGACGATTTGCGTCACGAAACGAGCGGTTTCTTCGGGCTGGCTGCTGGTGCGATAGCCGGGCCCCTTGAACCACACGTTGCCCCGCGCGCTGGCGTCGGCAAGCAGCGCGATCCAGGCAGGCTCGGTGATGCCGCGCTCGGGATGACAAGTGCCGAGGTGATCGATGAAGACCGGCACATCGCAAGGGATCTGGCGCAGTACGCGCAAATTGGTCTCGGCTTCTTTCGCGTAAATGTGCAGATGCTGGTGCGGTTGCAAGCGTTGATAAAACGCCTGCCACTGTTCATCACTGAACTGGGTGGGAGAAACGCTTTCCGGCCGTGCATCGTGCAAAACGATGCGGGCGCCAATCACCTGTGGGTGCGAAAGCCGTTCATTGGTGGCATAAGCCGGGTCTGCCTTGATCGTGCCCACTAACCTCACACTGCCGTAGCGCTGAGGGTTGGCTGCCTGAAGCTTGTGGAGTTCGTCAAACGAGGCAAATACGTTTTCCGAGTCCGGCAGAATACTGAGATGGACGTTATTGATCAGCGTCGGAGCCATACCGGCAGCCATCAAGTTGTCCAGATAAGCCGTCAGCGAGTGCGGCGCAGGTAATGCATAGGGCAGCGCAGCGGACACTCGGCGCAGGTCTTGCGAAGTAAAAAAATGAACGTGACTGTCTGTTCTTTCAATCGACGGCAGCATGATTAGTGTTTCCTGCTTTTGTGCGAAAACAATAATCGTCGTCAGTCCCTCGTCGCTCCCGCCAACTCGACGTCTAGTATCAAAATTTCGCCATGCGCGAATGTGTGAGCAAAGATGTTCTGAAAATCATCGCTTGGTTTTGCAGGCATTGAAGCCTTTAACTGTTTAGGGATGGCGGCCCCTCAGAAAGTATGGCGAAAAATTGATGCGCCTGTTTCGACATGAATATTTCTTCACCGCCCCCCACCCCTCGAACCGATAAAATCCCCCCGCTCATTCAAGAAACTACGGTTCGCCCGCGCTCCTAGCGGGCTTTTTTTCGTCTGCCATCCAGCACACCTTGCCGCTTCCCAGCATATGCGCGACTCTGCCAGCAGATCCCTCGCCAAGGAGCGCTCGATGCCGCTGTTATCCCTGCCCTGCCCGCGCCTGACGCTGGCGATCCTCTCCCCCGATCAGGCCGAGCTCGAAAGCGCTTTCTCTACGCAACCAGCGGCACCTGGCTCGCTGGTCGCCCATCCGCACCACCGACTACTTCTCCACTGCCAACATCCGTCGTCGCTTGGAGATCCAGGCCAGCGCCTTCGAAGCCGGGTTAGCCATGCATTTCGCGCTGCTGTCGCTGGACGGCCAGCAGATGATCGGGGCGTGCAATTTCAGCGGGATTATTCGCGGGGCGTTTCAGGCGTGTTATTTGGGTTATCACATCGATGAGGCGCATCAGGGGCAGGGTTTGATGCAGGAGGGGCTGGAGGCGGGGATTGGTTATATGTTCGATACGCAGAATCTGCATCGGATCATGGCCAATTACATTCCGGACAATGAGCGCAGTGCGCGTTTGCTTGAGCGCTTGGGTTTTGAGCGTGAGGGCTATGCGAAGGCGTATCTGAATATCGCCGGGCGCTGGCAGGATCATGTGCTGACGGCGCTGGTCAATCCGGGGTTCGAGGCGCCGGATCAGCGTTGGTCGCGGCGCTTGGGCTGATATTCAATCCATGTTTTTCTGAACGCGTTCAGAGCAAGACTTCAGGCTGTGCGGTGAAAGCTTCCTGCGTGCTTTTGGCCCGCACCGGTAAATCCAAGCGTGCCCGTCCGTAGAAGGCCAATGCCGTCAGTAAACAGGTCAGCCAGACGAAGATGCCGGCCCAAAACGTGTGGGACATGTAGTGCCAGCCCTGCAGGACGCGAGTGGTGCCGTAGACCAGGCCCAGCAGCAGCGAGCCCCACAAGATCGCACTGGAAAAACGCCACTGATGCCGCCGCGCGACGAAATACAGCGCCAGCATGGTGAAGCCGCCCGACGCATGGCCGCCCGGCCAGCAACGGCCACTCCCGGCCTCATGAAACAGTTGGAAATTGCTGTACCACTCGATGTGGGGCATTTTCCCGCCGTACATCGTGGTTTCGATCGGGCAGTAGACGCTGGTGTGGGATTTGAGGAAGTGGATCACGCCTGTGCAGAGCGCAAATGCGACCACGACGAAGAAAAAATCCCTACGGTGATCTGCGGCAAATCGCAGCACTGGTGCGACTCTGCTGCGCTGCAGAAAGGCACCGAGTCGTGGACGTTTGTGCGGATTGACCACTGGCCAGATCAGCGACAGGAGTGCGCCGATCAGGGCGATCTCCGCCGTCCAGTTCGGGATGATCCGCGCCCATTTGTGGGTGAGTTTTTCGAAGAAATGGATTTTGTCGATCGGGAAGGTCTGGCTCAGCGGGTCGAACAGCAGATTGCTGAAGGCAATGTCGATGTTGCTCATGTCGAACATCAGGAACACCACGGCCGCACAAACCAGCGCAATGCCGAGGTTGTAAGCGTAGAAACGGGTTTTCATCGGGTAGTCACCGTGCGCCAGTCGGAAGCTTCAATGAAGCCGAGCATCTTCGGTGCAGACGGGCTGGCCGCTGATATGAACAAGGACGCGCCGTACCCCATGTTCGAGGCCGGCACTTTCAGGTCTTTTTCGATCTGCGCCATGCACTCGCTGTGGGTCACCAGAACCAGGTTACGCCCGGGAACCTTGTGCGCCAGGGCATCCTGCAACATGCGGCCTCTGCAGTTGATCAACCAATCATCGCCCCTGGCCGCATGGTTGAACATATAGCCGGCCGTCTGCACGGTGCGCATTGACGGGCTGTTATAGATATCAGCGTCGGCCAGGCCCAGTTGTTCGAAACGAGCACCGACTGCCACTGCGACACTGCGCGAGCGGTCGGTGATGCCGTCACTGCCGCTCAGGCACGCCGCTTTGGAGTGATCGCAACGTTCGACGTGGCGCACCAGCACGATCATCTCGCCCTTGGCCCACCCCGTCGCTAAAGCTTGCGCACCCGCCAGATTACCGTGGGCCAGATCCGGCACGGCGTTCGGCGCCAGCAACCACAGGGTCAGCGGGACCACCAAAATCGATGCCGCCAGCACCACCCACGCATCGCGAAAACGCGCCAGAGCGCTCAGATCGATCGAGCGTTTGACGCCGAACAGACTCAGTCTCAATTCCACAAAAACCGCCTCGCCACTCTGCATCACAGGTCATTCGATGCGGCGAAAGTACAGAGGCGTACGTGGGCAGCCAGTGAAACCCATGTGAAAAAGTCCTTGGGATTCTTGCTCCGGGGACTGTCAGACAAAAATCCTTTCAGCTCTCGGGTTTGCGGCCGATACAGACCTGCTAACACCCCTGCTGGCTCAAAAGAACAACAATCTTCCAGCCTAACTGACGACCAAGAAACCCAACGTTTCTGGAGGATTTGCATGAATAGCTGGTTCGGTAACATCAGCGTGAACATGAAACTCGGCCTGGGCTTCGGCCTGGTGCTGGCCCTGACCTGCATTCTGGCGCTGACCGGCTGGACCAGCCTCGGCGGCCTGATCGACCGCAGCAACTGGATGAGCGACATCACCCAGCTCAACGCCGGCTTGACCAAATTGCGCGTGGTGCGCCTGCAATACATGCTGACCAACGGCGACGAAACCGCCGCGCAGAATGTGCAGACCACCCTCGAAAGTTTCGCCGCTCAGCAGCAGGCGCTGATCAGCAAATTCAAGAGTCCGGAGAACGTCAAACTGCTCAAGCAGCAGGCCGCGACCATCGCTGAATACCAGACCTCGCTGAACAAAATGCGCAACGCCTATCGCACCGGCAACAGCGCCCGCGACACCATGAGCGTCAACGCCCAGACCGCCTACAACCTGATCGAATCGATCAGCCAGCGCGTGCAGCAGATGGAGTTGAGCGATCAGCGTTTCGAGCAGTTCCAGGCGGTCACTGCGGCCAAGGAAGCCTTCATCCTCGCGCGCTATGAAGTGCGTGGTTACACCGCGACCAGCAATGCCGAGACCGAGCAGAAAGCCGTCGGCCAGATCGACGCGGCCATCGCCAGTCTCAAGCCACTGAACGCGCAATTTGCCGCGACTCAGCAGGACGCCTTGCGCCAATTGGAAACCGCGCTGACCAGCTATCGCAGCGCGTTGATGGCGTACAAAAACGCCAACGCCGACGCCGTGCAGGCGCGTAAGGAAATGACTGATCAGGGCAACACCATCGTCGCCCTGAGCGAGCAGCTGTACCAGATCCAGCTTGATCGCCGTGATGCTGAAAGCGCCCAGGCGCGCACCTTCCAGTTGATCAGCACGTTGCTGGCGCTGCTGGTTGGCGTGATTGCTGCGGTGATCATCACCCGTCAGATCACCCGGCCGTTGCAGGAAACCCTGGCCGTGGTCGAGCGCATCGCCAGCGGCGACCTGACTCAGAATGTCACCGTCACCCGCCGCGACGAACTCGGCGTGTTGCAGCAAGGCATTGCGCGCATGGGCGTGACCCTGCGTGATTTGATCAGTGGCATCCGCGATGGCGTCACCCAGATTGCCAGCGCCGCTGAAGAACTCTCCGCCGTGACCGAGCAGACCAGCGCTGGCGTGAACAGCCAGAAAGTCGAGACCGATCAGGTCGCCACGGCCATGCACGAAATGACTGCCACCGTGCAGGAAGTTGCGCGCAATGCTGAGGAAGCGTCGCAAGCCGCTGCCGCTGCGGATGGTGAGGCCCGTGAAGGCGACAAGGTGGTGAATGAGGCCATCGCACAGATCGAGCGTCTGGCCAGCGAAGTGGTGCGTTCGACCGAAGCGATGAGCGTGCTGCAACAGGAAAGCGACAAGATTGGTAGCGTCATGGACGTGATCAAGGCTGTTGCCGAACAGACCAATCTCCTCGCGCTCAACGCCGCGATTGAAGCGGCACGTGCTGGTGAAGCCGGGCGTGGTTTTGCCGTGGTTGCGGATGAGGTGCGCGGTTTGGCCCAGCGTACGCAGAAATCCACCGAGGAAATTGAAGGTCTGGTGGCCGGTCTGCAGAACGGCACCCAGCAGGTTTCGGCAGTGATGAACAACAGCCGCGCGCTGACCGACAGCAGCGTCGCCCTGACGCGCAAGGCCGGCGCCTCGCTGGAAAACATCACCCGCACGGTGTCGAACATCCAGTCGATGAACCAGCAGATCGCCGCCGCTGCCGAACAGCAAAGCGCCGTGGCCGAAGAAATCAGCCGCAGCATCATCAACGTCCGCGACGTGTCCGAGCAGACCGCAGCGGCGAGTGATGAGACGGCAGCGTCGAGTGTTGAGCTCGCGCGGTTGGGTGGTCAGTTGCAGCAGATGGTCAGCCACTTCCGCGTTTGATTTTGGTTTTGCGCTGAGGCTGACACCAAATCGCGGGCAAGCCCGCTCCCACAGGTTTTCGTGATCGAGCACTGTTGATGTGTTCACCTCGCTCCCACATTTGGTTTTGTGTGACTCACCGGATTTTGAGCTCACCGAAAATCCCTGTGGGAGCGGGCTTGCCCGCGATGGCGGTGGGTCAGTCAAACCAACGTCGCCTGACACTCCGCCTTCGCGAGCAAGCTCGCTCCCACATTGGATTTGTGTGGCTCGCTGGATTTTGATCCCGTCGCATAATCCCTGTGGGAGCGGGCTTGCCCGCGAATGCGGTTTAAATGACAGAGCAGGTTTTCAGACCTGCCACGGATTGATCACTTCAATCCCGGAAAACTCGAAATCCCGGACATTGCGCGTAGCAATCGCGGCTCCGTGGCCTCGGCAGATGGCCGCGATTTGGGCATCGGCCATTGCAATCCCCCGCCCTTTCGCCTCTGCATCGGCTACCAGCGTCGCGTACTCGACGGCTGCGTGGGCATCAAACGGCAAAATCCGCCCGGCAAAATCCTCTTCAAACATTGCCAAAGCGTGGGCCTGGAGTTTTTGTTTGCGCTTGCCGGAAGGTAATCGAGCGATGCCGTGCAGTATCTCCGCCACGGTGATTGCGCTGATGGCCAGGTCCATGGCCGGTTGCGCATCCACCCAAGCCAACACTCGAGCCTCGGGTTCGATGCGCATGAATTCGGATAGAACGTTGGTATCGAGCACTATCATTCAGAAAAATCCACCCCGAGCGGTTTTTCTGCACGCGCAGGCAGATCGAGCTCGGTTCCGCCCTCGGCACTGAAACGCTGGTGGATTCGACTGCCCAGCCCTCCGGCACGATCAACCGTGGTGAGCGCTCGGCCCAGAATCAGCCGAGCCTCTTCTTCCATGGAATGTCCGTTGTGTGCAGCGGTAATGCGCAACTGCTCCTTGAGCTTCTCGTCAAGGTTTCGAATGGTGATGCTGGCCATGTCGCCCTCCTGCAATCAATGAAATCATCGATTGCAGGCTAGCATATTCAGGTTTGAATGGAGTCAGGCCCGCCGAGTGGCATCGTCGGTAGCGGCACACTGCAATACCCCCGTGGGAGCGAGCCTGCTCGCGAAAGCGGTGGATCAGACAAATCAACAGTGCCTGACACTCCGCATTCGCGAGCAGGCTCGCTCCCACAGGGGTCCAGGGTGTCGGCACTATTCGGGATACCCGGTGATTTTGCGGATGCTTTGATACAGCGGTTTGAGCTGCCGGTACATCCGCAAATACACCTCTCTGTACAACTGTTCATAAACCTTCTGTGCATCAGGCTGCGGTGTGAAAACCGCTCCAACCCGAGTCATCGCCGCAATGGCCGATGGAAAATCCCTGTGCATTCCCAACCCCACCGCACAGCAAATCGCAGCACCCAACCCGGACGCTTCATACACATGCGGGCGTTCTGCCGGCAGGCCGAAGATGTTGGCGGTCAGTTGCATGGCGGCGTCACTTTGTGAGCCGCCGCCGGCGACGCGCAGGCGCTGGATCGAGACCGTTGAACGTCGCTCAATGTTCTCCATGCCCTGGCGCAGCGCGTAGGCCAGGCCTTCGAGAATCGCCCGGTAGATGTGCGCGCGGGTGTGTACGTCGCCGAAGCCGATCATCGCGCCTTTGGCTTCCACGCCCGGTTCGCGGATGCCCGGTGACCAGTAAGGTTGCAGCATCAAACCCATCGAGCCCGGCGGCACCGCGTCGACCAGTGCGTCGAACAGTTGCTCCGGTTCGATGCCCTGTTCTTTTGCCTGTTGCATCTCGCGCAGGCCGAATTCGTTCTTGAACCAGCTGACCATCCAGTAGCCGCGATAGATCATCACTTCGCAGTTGTACTGATCAGGCACGGCCGAGGGATACGGCGGGATCAGCGGGACAATTTCCAGATAGCGCGAGCGGGTGCTGGTGATGGTCGCGGTGGTGCCGTAGGACAGGCACACGGTGCTCGCATCGACCACGCCGGAACCGATCACTTCACAGGCCTTGTCCGCGCCAGCGGCAATCAGCGGCAGGCCTTCGGGAATACCTGTGTGACGGGCAGCTTCGGCCGTGATGTAGCCGAGGGTTTCGCCGGGTTTGTGCAGGCTTGGCAACTGCTCGGGGCGCACCGCCAGTGCCTGCCATTTCCAGTCGCGCGGCGCCGCCCATTTCAGGCGTTTGAAGTCGAAGGGCAGATAGCCGACGCAGCAGCCGACCGAATCGACGAAGCGCCCGCACAGGCGATGAGTAAGAAAGCCCGAGAGCAGCAGAAACTTGTCGGTCGCCGCCCACACTTCGGGTTGATGCCGGGCGATCCAGTTGGCCTCGGCCTGGGCGCGGAAATAATCCACCGTTGCCTTGGCGCCGACCAGTTTGAACAGCCAGCCCCACGGCCCTTTGATGCCGCCCTCGACCTCGGTCTGGCGTTGATCGAGCCAGACAATTGCCGGGCGCAACGGTTTGCCCTCGGCGTCGACATTGATCACCGTACCGCGCTGGGTAGTCAGCGACACCCCGGCAATCTGCGCACGATCGATGCCGGTCTGCTGCCAGAGTTGCTGGCAGGCCTCGCCGAGTTTCGCCCAGTAATATTCCGGGTCCTGCTCGGCCCAACCGGGTTGCGTCGAGTAGTACGCCTGCAGATCGACTTTGCCTTTGCCGAGTAGATTGCCCTGCTGATCGAAGAGCAATGCGCGCACGCTCTGAGTGCCGTTGTCGATTGCTAACAGGTATTTCATGGCGTGATCTCCGGCAAGCCGTGTTCGCGCAGCCACAACGACCGATAACGCTGAGTTTCCGCATGCCAGCGCTCATCGTCCCAGGCCAATCGCGGCTGGCAGAGCGTGCGAATCGCAGGCAGATAGTCCTCGCCACCGCGCGGCAGCAACAGGCCCAAACGGGTGCGGCGCAGGAGCAAATCATCCAGGTGCAGAATCATTTCCGCCTCGCAGGCGAACGCCAGTTCTGCCCACAACGTATCGCTGGCGCCAACCGTTTCCGGACCGAGTTCGCCGAGCAATTGCGCCAGCCTCGGCAAGTCTCGACCGTGACGTCCGGCCAAGCGTCGCCATTGACTGCCGCTCAGTCCCGCAATCGTCAGCGGCGGCACAGCGGCGAACACCGGCGCGCCGTCATCGACAAAAGAACGCCCGAGCATCGCCGCACAGGCCTTGAGCACTTCGATCGCTTGCGGGCGAAATGTGGTCAGTTTGCCGCCGGCCAACGTCACGCAACCCGGCTCCTGCCACAACACATGCTCGCGGGTCTCGTTGGACGGTTTGCCCTGCTGCGCACCCGTCGCGCTGCCGACCACCGGGCGCACGCCTGACCAAGTTGAAAGCACATCGTCGGCACCAATTTCGGCGCCGGGAAATTGCTGCTGGCAAGCGGCGAGCAGATAGTCGAGCTCTTCGCTGGAAATGCGTGCGCTGTGGTCGAGGTCTTCGCGGTGATCGAGGTCCGTGGTGCCGACCACCGTCGCGCCTTCCCACGGAAACACAAACACGGGGCGCTGATCGCGCTGATGCAGAAAAGTGAACGCCTGCGCCACCGGCAAACGCCAGCCCGGCAGCAACAGATGACTGCCGCGCAACGGGCGCAATTGCTTCGCAGCGTCAGCGGGACGGAGGCGCTCAGCCCATGCACCCGTGGCCACGGCCAGCACAGAGGAGCGCAATTGCAGCGTCGCGCCGCCCTCGCCATCTTCGATCTGAACCCCGCTCACCCGCCCGCCTTCACGCAGCAGTTGCGTGACGCGCACACCGCTGACAATCACCGCACCATCGGCCCGGGCCTCGCGCAGTACGCGCATCACCAGTCGCGCGTCATCGGTCAGCGCATCGACAAAACAGCTGCCGCCGAGCAGGCCGTTTTCCTTCACTCCTGGGGCGAGAAAACGCAGTTGCTGGGCGTCATGAAAACCATGGTTGCGCCGCCCCGCCAGCGCGTCGTACACCGAGAGCAAGCCGCCCATGACGCGCGGCCCGGGAAAGCCGCCGCGATAGTGCGGCATCATGAAACTCATCGGCTCGACCAGCCCCGGCGCTTCGTCGAGCAGCCGCTGACGCTCGCGCACCGAATCGCGGGTCAGGCGCCACTGGCCCTTGGCGATGTAACGCAAACCGCCGTGGACCATTTTCGATGATCGGCTGGAGGTGCCCCAGGCAAAATCGCGCTGCTCCAGCAGCAGACAGCGCCAGCCCCGGCGCGCCGCTTCGCGGACAATCCCGGCGCCGCTGATGCCGCCGCCGATGACGATCAGGTCCCAGGCTTCATCCGCCAGCGTCGGCAGAATCTGCTCGCGCCACTGCGCATTCCATTGCGCCGTCATGGCCGCGACTCTGGCAATAACGTGCCCGGGTTGAGACGCCCTTCCGGGTCGAAATGTTCGCTCAGCGCCTGCAACGTCTGCATCGCCAGCGGGCCTTTTTCGCGCAGCAGATACGGCGCGTGATCCTTGCCGACGCCATGCTGATGGCTGATGGTGCCGTGGTTGTCGACGATGGTCTGGCTGGCCGCGTGTTTGAGCACCCGCCAGCGCGCCAGCGTCGCGGCATAGTCCGCTGCCGGGCGAAACACGTAGGTGGTGTAAATGCTCGAGCCCTCGCCGTAAACGTGCGAGAGATGAGTGAACACATGCACACGTTCGCCCTCGGCGGCCAAGGCGTCACGCAGGCTGTTTTCGATCAGGCTGAGCAAGTGGTCGACGTTGCTCCAGTCGGTGGCGGTTTCGAGGGTGTCGACCACGTAACCGGCGTTCCACAGGTTCTCGCGCAGGTAGGGAAAACGGAAGCGGTTCTGCGCCCACTTCTTGCCCAGCAGCGTGCCGGTGAATACGCCGCCGAAGGCTTTCAGATGCTGGCGCGCCTGTTTCAGTGACAGTGCGTTTTGCTGGCGATTGCCGGTGACGCCGAAGGTCAGCAGGCATTTGCCGTCGCCGGCGCCGCGCAGCTTGAGGTACTTTTCCAGCCAGGCGATCTGCTGCGGATGACCGGCCAGCGCCAGTTGCGTTTCGGTTTCCACCGCGTTCGACAGACGCAGCATCGACAGCGGTACGCGCGCCTGCGCCAGTTGCCGGATCGCTTGCAGCGCCTGCGGCCAGTCGGGCAGGAACACACCGTAGAAACGTTCGTCCGCCGGCAACGCACTGACCCGCACTTTGACTTCGGAAATGATCCCGAAACGGCCCTCGCAACCGAGCACCATTTCACGCAGATCGGGACCTGCCGCCGACGCCGGAAACGTCGGAATCTGCAGAGGCCCGGCGAACGTTTCCAGGGTGCCGCCCGCGAACAATTGCTCGATCCGCCCGTAGCGCAACGACTGCTGGCCGCTGGAACGACTGGCCACCCAACCGCCGAGCGTCGACAGCTCCCACGATTGCGGAAAATGCCCCAGCGTGTAGCCGCGCGCGCGCAACTGGCTTTCGACTTGCGGCCCGCTGGCGCCGGGGCCGAACGTCGCCAGCAGGCTCTGTTCGTCGAGGTCGGTCAGGCGATTCATCCGCGCCAGCGACACCGTCAGCACCGGGCGCGCGGAGTTCGGCGGATTGATGTGCCCGGCCACCGAGGTGCCGCCGCCGTAGGGAATCAGGCACAGATCCTGATTATGGGCGAGCGCCAGCAATTGGCGGATCTGCTCGGCGGTTTCGGGAAACGCCACGGCATCGGGATACGTGCCCAGCGCGCCTTCGCGCAACGCCAACCAATCCGGCAGGCTCTGGCCGCGCGCGTGCAGCAGGCGATCGTGAGTATCGACGCTGTACAAGCGATGCGGCACCAGGCGCGAAGTCGGCACTTGCGCCAACGCCGCCGCCAAGGTCGCATCGGGCAATGCCCGGCCAGCGCCCAAGCGTTCGTGGAGAAATGTCGCGCCCTGGGCCGGCAGTTCGACCACCGTGCCTGCCTCTCCCCAGCCGTTCCAGCGTCGCATGCGTGTGTCCTTTTTCTGCCGTTGGATCAAGCTTGCATACTAGTCAGCGCTGGAGATCTGTCACGGTCGCATCCGGCCAGATCCTGTAGCGAATGGCGCCAAACGTCCGGGCATTTACTTTCGCCGGGCAATCCTCTTACCTTGCGGCATTCATTCGCTCACGCGCCGTCGATCAAAGGACCGCGACCATGCCATCGCTCGGCTTCACTTCCGTTCCGCCGCTGCTCAAATACCTGCGTCATGCCGAACAGTTGGGCATGGCCATCGAGCCTGCGTTGGCGGCGGCCGGGTTGCAGGCGCAGCAGTTGAGCGACAACACCTTGCGCCTGCCGGGTGAGGTTCACGAGCGCTTGCTGGATTATTTCTGCGAGCACTCCGGCGATGGGTTGTTCGGCCTGCATGCGGCGAATTTCGTCCTGCCCAATTCGTGGAGCGTGCTTGGTTACATCACCATGAATTGCGCGACGTTGGGCGATGCGATGAGCCGGATCATGCCGTTCGAAAAACTCGTCGGCGACATGGGCGTCAGCCGCGCCGAGGTGCAGGGCGAGCACGTGCATCTGATCTGGAGCTGCCGCTACCAGCGGCCACGGATTCGTCGGCATCTGGTGGAGAACGTGCTCGGTTCGTGGCTGCACTACGCGCGCTGGATCGCCGACACGCAGCTGCCGCCGGCCTGCGTATGGCTGGAGCATGGGCGGCCGGATGAGGTCACGCAGGCCGAGTACGAGGCGTTTTTCGGTTGCCCGGTGCGGTTCGATCAGGCGTATTCGGCGCTGGTCGTGCCGGTGGCGTATTTGCAGTTGCCGCTGCGCCAGGCCGATGCGCAATTGCTGCGAACCCTGGAAGAACACGCGATGGGTTTGCTGGCGACGCTGGAGGATGTGTCGCTGGCGCAACAGGTGAAAAACATCCTGCGCGGATTGCTCAAGGAGGGCCTGCCGCGCAAGGAGCAAGTGGCCGAACAGCTCAGCGTCTCGGTGCGCACGTTGCAGCGGCAATTGCAGCACGTCGGGACGTCGTATCAGCAGATTCTTGATGAGCTGCGTAAGGAACTGGCGGAGCACTATTTGCTCAACAGCACGTTGCCGATTCAGGACATTGCGCAGTACCTGGGTTTCACCGAACCGCGCTCGTTTCATCGCACCTTCAAGAGCTGGCGCGGGATGCCGCCGGGGGAGTTTCGGTTGCGGAATCGGCGGTGATGCTGATGGCCCTATCGCTGGCAAGCCAGCTCCCACAGGTTCGGTGCAAGCCACAGATATAGTGATCAACTCGGACACTGTGGGAGCTGGCTTGCCAGCGATGGCGTCATCGGCAGCGCCGTAAATTTCCGCCAGATACATCGCGCAATAAACACGACGCCCTTCGACTGTTTAAAACCGCCCAGCATTCCGCGAAACCACCCACAATTCCTTGCGCCGCTGCCTACGCCTGCGCCAGAATCCGCCGGCTTGTGCGCCTTGGGGCCTGCCGGTAACTTGATTCGGTCACTGATTTCTCAGTGATCGAGCTTAGCGGCTCGGACAGCATTCCGGTTGTACAAGTCCAATCCGGTCAGGCTCACGCCTGCACTCGATGGTGGCTGTGTGCATGGCATCTTCGGATGCACCGGGTTGAATGCTTACCGGTCCGCTAACTTGCGCACAGCTGCCTCCCTTTGCTTAGCGGCGAAACGGATGCAGCTTCATAAGAGGCAAGCATTCATGTTCAAAGTAACCCCAAACCCGCCAACCACCGACCCGGCATCCCCCTACGAATCCGCCGACTCGAAGAAATTCCACGAAGCCGCCGACCGCGCCCTCGACCATTACCTCGGCCCGTCCAGCGCTGAATTCATGGCCCCGCCCTACAAGTCCAACACGCTGTACATGGCCAATCCCGAGGCCGACAACGAATCGCTGCTGGCCGACGCCTGCGAAACCCTGGGCTCGGCGACGGTGATGCTCAACGATCAGGCAGGGCTGGTGAACGGCTCGCAGCGCAAGACGTTGCAGGGCATCGCGCAGATTGTGATGGTGGCGGAGATGGCGGTGAATCGGGTGCTGGATCGGTTGGTGCCGACGGAATGAGGTGAGCGCCCGCAAGTGTTACTGATGCCTGCGGGCAATTCCAAGAGGTCAGGTCGCGCCAGGCGTTCAAGTCAAAGACTGATCGCATTGGTAAACACCAACCGATTGCCAAACGGATCGGCAATCGTCATGTCCTGACTGCCCCAAGGCATCGCCTGAATCTGCGGATGCGAGAACTGGTAATCCTTGGCCATCAGTTGCTGCTGAAACGCCTCCAGCTCATCGGTCTCGATACGCAGCGCCGAACCCGGGCAGGCATCGCCGTGATGCTCGGACAGATGCAGCACACACTCGCCCCGTGACACCTGCAGATACAGCGGAAAATTCGCTTCGAAGCGATGCTGCCAGTCGATCTTGAAACCGAGAAAATCGACGTAGAACTCGACAGCCTTGGCCTCATCGAAGATCCGCAGGATCGGGGTGGTTTTGCCGAAGCTCATGGGGTGCTCCCTGACTGATTGGCCCCACAGTGTAGACGGGGAGGATGTCAGCAAATCGGCTTGTGGATGGCTTTCTTTAATCGCAATGTGCCATCACTGTGACGCAAACCACGAATCCTTAACGAAAGTTGTCGCGCAGGTCGCCCTGTCGCGCAAGAAACCGCCCTGCCCTCGCCCCATTCGCCTGCCCGTCGCGATAACTCAACACGCCGTTGACCCAAACCCCGTCGATCCCCTGCGCCGCCCGCTGCGGATCGTTGAAATCGGCCACGTCACGCACGGTCGCCGGATCGAACAACACCAGATCCGCCCAATGTCCTTCACGAATCTCGCCGCGTTCCTGCAAGCCAAAACGCGCCGCCGACAGGCCGGTCATCTTGTGCACGGCGGTGTGCAGTGGAAACAGGCCGACGTCGCGACTGAAATGGCCGAGCACCCGTGGGAAAGCGCCCCACAGGCGTGGATGCGGAAACGGGTCTTCGGGCAGTCCGTCAGAGCCGACCATCGAAAGCGGATGGGCGAGGATTCTTCTGACATCGGCCTCGTCCATGCCGTAGTAGACCGCGCCCGCCGGTTGCAGACGTTTCGCGGTTTCTTCCAGCGACAGCTTCCATTCGCCAGCAATGTCGATCAGGTCGCGCCCGCTGACTTCCGGGTGCGGCGTGGACCAGGTGATGGTGATGCGGTGGGCGTCGGTGACTTGCTTCAAATCCAGCGTCGAAGAACTCGCCGCGTACGGGTAGCAATCGCAGCCGACCGGATGGGTTTTCGCTGCCTCTTCCAGCGCTGCGAGCAATTGCGGACTGCGTCCCCAGTTACCGACGCCGGCGCATTTGAGGTGGGAAATGATCACCGGCGATTGCGCGTGTCGGCCGATCTGAAATGCTTCGTCCATCGCCTCCAACACCGGGGCGAATTCGCTGCGCAGATGGGTGGTGTACACCGCGCCGAACGCCGTCAGTTCTTCGGTCAGTTGCATGACTTCATCGGTCGAGGCGTTGAAGGCGCTGGCGTAGGCCAGGCCTGTGGATAAGCCCAACGCGCCGGCCTCAAGGCTTTCGCGCAACTGCTCACGCATCGCGGTGATTTCTTCGGGCGTTGCGGTGCGGAACAAGTCGTCGAGGTGATTGCTGCGCAGCGCCGTGTGGCCAACCAGCGCGGCGACATTCAGCGTGGTATTGGCCGCTTCGACGGCGGCGCGGTAGTCGCTGAAACGCGGGTAGACGAACGCCGCTGCGCTGCCGAGCAGGTTCATCGGATCCGGCGGATTGCCCTTCAAAGTGACCGGCGAAGCGCTGATGCCGCAGTTGCCGACAATCACCGTGGTCACGCCCTGGCTGAGCTTGGGCAGCATCTCGGGCTGGCGGATGACCACGGTGTCGTCGTGGGTGTGCACGTCGATGAAACCCGGCGCCAGCACCCGGCCGGCGGCGTCGATTTCTTCGCTGGCGCGAGCATCGTGCAGGTCGCCGATGCGCTCGATGCGACCATTGAGAATCGCCACGTCTGCGCGGTAGCCCGGCGTGTTGCTGCCGTCGATGACCAGCGCGTTGCGGATCAGGATGTCGTACTGCATGTCAGTCTCCCAGCGGCAGGTGATCGTCGCCGCCACGGTATTCGTCGAGGGCGAGTTTGATTCGCCGCAGACGTTCTTGATTGTCTTCAGGGCTGGCCAGCGCCAGCTCGGTGGCGAGCACGTCAATGGCCAGCAGCATGCCGTAGCGCGCCGCCGTCGGTTTGTAGATGAACGAGGTTTCCGCGCCTTGCAGCGGCAGGACGACGTCGGCCAGTTCGGCCAGTGGTGAATCGCCGCGAGTGATGGCGAGAATGCGCGCGCCGTAGTTGCGCGCCAGCTCCACGGTTTCCAAAAGCTCCGGGGTGATGCCGGTCAGCGAGCAGACGATCAGCACTTGCTCGGCGTTCAGACTGGCGGCGGTGACGCGCATCATCACCGCGTCATGACACACCGCAATCGGGTAACCGAGGCGCACCAGGCGCACCTGCAATTCATCGCTGCACAGGGTCGAGCAACCGCCCATGCCGAACGCGTGAATCATCCGCGCCTGGCTGAGTAATTTCACTGCGTCGGCGAAGCGCGATTCGTCGAAACCAGCCAGATGCTGGCGCAGCGTGGTTTCGATGTCGCCGACGATCTGCCCGTAAAACGCCGACTGCTCGGGCGTGCCCGCCGGGTCGAGAAAACGGCTGCCAACGCCGCTGGCCTGGGCCAGTTGCAGGCGCAGATCACGCAGGTCACGGCAGCCGACCGTGCGGGCAAAGCGCGACAGCGTGGCGGTGCTGACCTCGGCCCGTTGTGCGAGGTCTTCGAGGCTGGCGCTGGCGGCAAACCCGACATCGTCGAGCATCAACCGCGCAATGCGGCCCTCGCCGGCGCTGAAGGAATCCTGGCGGGCGCGGATCTGGTAGAGGATGTCCATGGGCGGCGGGCTCCGGTTACAGCAGATAGGAAAGGCCGACGGTCAGCGCGAACGCGACCAGCGAGATCAGCGTCTCGAGCACGGTCCAGGTCTTGAACGTCTGCGCGACCGTCATGTTGAAGTATTCCTTGATCAACCAGAAGCCGCCGTCGTTGACGTGGGAAAAGATAACCGAGCCTGCGCCGGTCGCCAGCACTAAAAGCTCAGGGTGTGGATAACCCAGACCGATGGCCACCGGCGCGACAACGCCCGATGCGGTGGTCATCGCCACGGTTGCCGAACCGGTGGCGACACGCATCAGCGCGGCGAACAACCAGCCCATGATCAGCGGCGACAGGTGAAATTCATGGGCGAGGCCAACGATCTGATCGGTGACGCCGGCATCCACCAGAATCCGGTTCAAGCCGCCGCCCGCGCCGACCAGCAAGGTGATGCTGGCGGTGGGCGCGAGGCATTCGTTGGTGAACTTGAGGATCGATTCGCGGTTGAAACCCTGTGCGATGCCTAGCGTCCAGAAGCTCAGCAAGGTCGCCAGCAACAGCGCGATCACCGAGTTGCCGATGAACAGCAGGAATTGATTGAACGCGCTGCCGGGGGTGGAAATCAGGTTGGCCCAGCCGCCGATCAGCATCAGCACCACCGGCAGCAGAATGGTCGCCATCGTAATGCCGAAACCCGGCAGTTTGTCGCGCGGTTCGCGGTCGAGAAATTGCTTTTCCAGCGGGTTGTCCGCCGGCAATTGAATGCGCGGCACGATGAACTTGGCGTACAGCGGGCCGGCGATGATTGAGGTCGGAATGCCGATCGCGATCGCGTACAGCAAGGTCTGCCCGACCGAGGCCTGATAGGCCTGCACCGCGAGCATCGCCGCCGGGTGCGGCGGCACCAGCGCATGCACCACCGAAAGGCCGGCCACCATTGGCAGCCCGACCATCAGAATCGACACGCCAACGCGGCGGGCCACGGTGAAAGCGATGGGCACCAGCAAGACGAAACCGACTTCAAAGAACAGCGGCAAGCCGACCAGAAACGCGATGCAGACCATCGCCCAATGCGCGTTCTTCTCACCGAACCTTTCGATCAGCGTGCGCGCCATCTGCTCGGCCCCACCGGACTCGGCCATCATCTTCCCGAGCATCGTCCCCAACGCCACCACCAGCGCAATATGCCCCAGCGTCTTGCCGACGCCAGCCTCATACGCACCGACCACCGCCGACGGCGGCATCCCGGCCACCAGCGCCAGGCCCAGGGAAATCAGGGTGATGACAATGAACGGATTGAGCCGGTAACGGGCGATCAACACGATCAGCGCGATGATGGCCACGGCGGCATAGACCAGCAGCCAATAGCCGAAGGAAGGCGTCATGCGGTACTCCTCGAAAGGGTCACGTTCGAATGGGTTGTGAAACTCATAAATCATTTCGAGAAAGAGATTTCAAACCACATGAAAGTAATTTTCGTGGAGAGACAAGACGTGTCGCTGGTGGGTATGGCGTGTCGTGATTAATGAAAATCGGAGGGCGGGATTTTCATGGCTTTCCAGATCACCACATAACCCTGTGGGAGCGAGCCGGCTCGCGAAGACGGCTTCACATTCAACATCTTCATTGCCTGGGCCACCGCTTTCGCGAGCAAGCCCGCTCCCACATTTTGATCGCATTTCCTTCAGGCAGACCGCGGTCATCTGTGGGAGCGAGCTTGCTCGCGAAGGCGGCGTCACATCCAACATCTTCATTGCCTGACCCGCCGCCTTCGCGAGCAAGCCCGCTCCCACATTTTGATCGCATTCCTTCAGGCAGACCGCGGTCATCTGTGGGAGCGAGCTTGCTCGCGAAGCCGGCTTCACATTCAACATCTTCATTGCCTGACCCGCCGCTTTCGCGAGCAAGCCCGCTCCCACATTTTGATCGCATTTCCTTCAGGCAGACCGCGTTCAACCTGTGGGAGTGAGCCTGCTCGCGATTGCGGTGGGTCAAAACGAGATCATTTGACTGACACGACGCTTTCGCGAGCAAGCCCGCTCCCACATTTTGATCGCATTCCTTCAGGCAGACCGCGTTCAACCTGTAGGAGTGAGCCTGCTTGCGATTGCGGTGGGTCAAAACGAGATCATTTGACTGACACGACGCTATCGCGGGCAGGCTCACTCCTACAGTTTTTGATCACCTTCCTCCAGGCAGAATGCGGTCAACCGGTGGGAGCGGGCTTGCTCGCGAAGGCGTCATCACATCCGACATCTTCATTGGCTGACCCACCGCATTCGCGAGCAGGCTCGCTCCCACAGTTTGGACTGCATTCTTTCAGGCAGAACGCGGTCAACCTGTGGAAGCGAGCCTGCTCGCGAATGGCTTCACTCGGTGCGCGCTGGACTCACACCATTTCGTTACGAATCCATTCAACCACCGACGTGCGTTTCGGTGCCCAGCCCAGCAGCTCGCGGGCGTGTTTGCCGCGTACTCGGCTGTTGGAGCCGAGGCCGTAGTTGGCCATTTCATAGCCCCATTCCGCTTCGGCGTCTTGCAGTGGCCAGTCTTGCGGCTTGCCCAGGTTGAGGGCTTCGGCCATGGCGGTGGTCATGTCGATGAACGAGGCTTCTCCGCTTTCCACGAAGTAGAAAGTGCCCGGCACGTTCTTGGTCAGCGCCAACAGATACAGGGCGACGACGTCTTCGATGTGCACGTTGGACCAGATGTTCTGCCCTGTCCCGACGTGGCGCACCACGCCGCTCTTGCGCGCCTGTTTCAGCAGTCGCGGCAGTTGCACGCTGTCGCGGTTGACGCCCAGGCTGTGGCCGTAGATCAGGGTGTTGCAGATCACAGCCGAGTTCACGCCATCCTGCGCCGCCGCGAGCACGAGGTTGTCGATGGCCACGCGCGCCGCCTTATCGACGGTCGGTTCCGGCAGATTGTCTTCGTAATAGATGACATCGCTGGATTTGCCGCCGGAGGCATCGCCGACAATGCTCGAACCGCTGGTGTGCAGAAAGACTTTATCCGAGCCGCGCAAAGCATCGAGCAACGCTTCCACCGCACCGCGATGATCGCTGCTGGCAGCGTTGATCACCGCGTCGGCAGCACGCGCCTGTTGCGCCAGCAATTGGCTGTCATCGAGGGTGCCGATCACCGCATGCATGCCCAATGCTTTCAGCTCATCCGCCTGCTCCGCGCTGCGCACCAGACCCGTAACTGTGTGCCCGGCCTGCACCAGGCCGGTGGCGATGGAACCGCCGATAAAACCGGCAGCGCCGGTAACGAATACGTTCATGGAGTAACTCCCTGCGTGAATAAGTGATGCAGCGAGTATCGGCCGATGAACTCAGGCGAAAAACCCGCTCTCGGCCAATTCACTCTTGCTTAGGGATCACGAATCAGCCCTTGAATTCGGCGCTTGCGTAGGCGGCGAGTTTGCTCTGGATAAAGTCGAGGAAGCACTGGATGCGCAACGCCAGTTGCGAGTTGCGGTAGTACACGGCGTTGATCGGCTGGCGGTAGCCGCTGTTGAATTCGCCGAGCAGGACTTTCAGGCGTCCGGCGCGAATATCGTCGATGGTCATGAAGTGCGACAGACAAGCGATGCCCTGCCCTTCCAGCACCAAATGGCGAACGGTCTCGCCGCTGGAGGCGCTGATCGCCGGGTTAATCGGCCAGCGGTCGCCGTGCACATAGCGCAGCGGCCATTGGTTGAGGCCTTCGTTGTGGGTGAAGCCGAGCAGCGTGTGTTCACTCAGGTCTGCGACCTGCCGGGGCGCACCGTGTTTTTTCAGGTACGAAGGGCTGGCGACGATCAATAACGGACTGCAACCGAGCGAACGCGCGTGCAGCGTCGAATCGGCGAGGGTGCCGATGCGGATGGCGACGTCGGTGCTTTGTTCCAGCAGGTCAATGATCAGGTCATTGCTGTTGAGTTCGAGCTGAATGTCCGGATACAGCTGCCGGAATTCGTCGATGTAGGGGACGATGGCGTGGAGCATGAACGGCGAGGCGGCGTTGATGCGCAGGCGTCCGGAGGGAGTTTGCTGGCGCGAAGACAGGCGTTCTTCGAGTTGCTCCATCTGATCGAGAATCAGCTTGGCCTGTTCGAAGAAATACTTGCCCTCCTCGGTCAGGTCCATGCGCCGCGTGGTGCGGTTGATCAGCGTGGTGTCGAGCTTGGCTTCGAGCTTCGATAACGTGCGACTGACGGCCGACGGCGTCTGCCCCAACTGCTCGGCGGCGGCGGATATCGAACCGCATTCGATTACGCAGACGAAAATCTGCAACTCATCGGATCTGGCTTTCACGGGTGTCCTCGCTGGAATCGCCGATCGCAGCCTGTCGCCATGCCCACTGTAGGAGCTGCCGAAGGCTGCGATCTTTTGCTGTTACCCGGATAGTAGCCCGAAACCCATCAGGCCTTGAGGCCAAACACCTCAGTCAGATGCTGCTCATAACGCGCCACATCGTTCTCGATGTTCGGACGCTTCATCACGTCGACGCAGAGGAAGGTCGGCAACGCGGTCATGCCCAGAAACTCGTTGGCCTTGTGGAACGGGAAGTACACCGCGTCCACGCCTTTGGCTTCGAAGAAATCCGTCGGGTCATCGAAGGCTTGCTGCGGCGCGTTCCAGGTCAGCGACAGCATGTATTGCTTGCCCTGAAGCAGACCGCCACTGCCGTACTTCTGCGAAGCATCGGAACGGGTGCGACCGTCGCTGGCGTAGAGGCTGCCGTGGCCTTCGGTGAAGACTTCGTCGATGTACTTTTTCACCGTCCACGGCGCGCCCATCCACCAGCCCGGCATCTGATAAATGATCACGTCGGCCCAGAGGAATTTCGCCACTTCTTCGGCAACGTCGTAGCCCTCGTCGATAAACGTGGTCTTGACGTCGACGCCGCCGCGATCGAGCACGCTCAGCGCGGTCTCGTGCAGGGTGGTGTTGTAGCGACCATCGGAGTGGGCGAATTTTTTACCGCCATTGAGCAGCAGGACTTTTTTCATCGAAAAACCTCGGCGCAGCCTTTGAGGCTGGATTGAAACAGGAATTGGAATGGCGGCAGATTAACCATCGATCTCGCGCGGAAACAGCCACGTCGGCGCAAAATACATTTGATCAAAACGCACGAATCGACACGCAATTGTTGCCGTAGCATTTGGCGCTTTCTGCATTCGAGGACGTTGTGATGAGTGAACGCCAGGGTTTCATCCTGCACGCCAAGACCCGCCCGGAAAAAGCCGCCGAGTTCGAAGCGCTGTTCCGCGCCTATGTCGAGCCGAGCCGCGCCGAACCGGGTTGCATCGAGTACCACATGCTGCGCGACAAGGAAGATCCGACGCTGTTTATCTTCTACGAAATCTGGGCAAGCCAGGCGCATCTGGATGTGCACTCAGCGTTGCCGCACATGAAAGCGTTCTTCGCCAAACGGATGGAGTATCTGGAGCGCGATTTCGATATCCGCCCGATCGACATGCTCAGCGAATCCTCGGCTAGCCGCTGATCAGCAAATGGGCGCCGAGCGCGCCCAGTCCGATAAAGAACACGCGCTTGAACAGCACCGCACTGATGCGCTGACGCAGCCACTGACCGAGCCACATGCCGAGCATGGCCGGGATCAGCGCCAGCAGCGAGGCGCTCAATTCGCCACCGCCGAGTGCGCCGTGCCAGAGCAGCCCGAGCGCCAGCGCCAGGGTCGAAACCGTGAAGGACAGACCGAGGGCCTGCACCAGTTCATCGCGACTCAGCCCCAGTGCTTGCAGGTACGGCACCGCCGGAATCACGAAGACGCCGGTGGCAGAGGTGATGACGCCGGTGATCAGACCACACAGCGGGCCGAGCCAGCGCTCATGACGCGGGTTGACGTGCAAAGTCGGCAGAAACAGTCCGCTCAATGCATACAGCAACAGCGCCGCGCCAAGTCCACGCACCACCCAATGTCCGCCGGACAGGCCGATCCACAGGGTGCCGATGCCGGTGCCAAGGAAGATCATCAGCAGCACGGGCCAGAGGCGTTTGAGCAAGCTTTTCAGATGGCCGCCGAAGCTCAGCTGCCAGAGGTTGGTAAGGGTCGCCGGAATAATCAACAACGCGGCAGCCTGCGACGGCGCCATAGCCAGACCGAGCAGGCCCATGGCGACAGTGGGCAGGCCGAGACCGATCACGCCTTTGACCGTGCCGGCGAGCATGAAGGTAGCGATGACCAGTAAAGACAGGGCCAGGCCGAGGGTTTGGTAGAAGTCGATTAGCGTGTGCATTGTGATAATGTGCACTGATCCGGGCTGGGGGGAAATCTGCCATATACTGAGGCAGCCTCTTGCTTTGCAAGAGGCTTATATAGGCGTTGAGGCGTTTGGCCTCTTCGCGAGCAGGCTCGCTCCCACACGGGGTCTGCGCTGTACATGCGTCCTTGTGGGAGCGAGCCTGCTCGCGAAAGGGCCAGCCCAGCCACCTCAAACCAGAGGCAAACCCCATGCACTTCGACCTCACCGACCTGCGCCTCTACCTGCACGTCCTCGACACCGGCAACATCACCGCCGGCGCCGCGCGCAGCCATTTGTCCCTCGCCGCCGCCAGCGCTCGAATCCGCGCAATGGAAGCCTCACTCGGCGCTGAATTCCTCGAGCGCGGCCGCCGTGGCGTTACCCCGACTCCGGCCGGCAAAGCCCTCGCCCGCCATGCGCGGATCCTTTTGCAACAGGCCGAACGCATGCAGCAGGATCTGGCCGATTACGCGCATGGCGTCAAAGGCCAGGTGCGGCTGTTGTGCAACACCACGGCGATCACCGAGTACCTGCCGGAACTGCTCGCGGACTTCCTGCGCAGCCATCCCAATCTCGACATCGATCTACAGGAACTGCCCAGCGCGCGGATCACCCATGCCTTGCGCGAAGGCGCAGCGGATCTGGGGATTGTGTCCGACGCGGTCGACACCAACGGCCTACAGACTCAGGCGTTTCGCGACGATCCGCTGGTGCTGATTCTGCCGCTCGATCACCCGTTGTCTGACGCCGCCGAGGTCAGTTTCAGCGACGCGCTGCAGCACGACTTTGTCGGACTCGGCGCCGACAGCGCACTGGCGATTTATCTGGAAGAACAGGCGCTGCACAGCGGCGCGCGAATGCAGGTGCGCATTCGCGCCGATGGCTTTGATGGCGCGATGCGCATGGTCGCCCATGGCGCCGGACTGGCCATCGTGCCCTTGGCTGCTGTCCAACGCGCGACGCTGGAGCGGTTCAAGTGCGTGACTCTGAATGAGCCGTGGGCGCGCCGCAGGTTATTGCTCTGTGCGAGAGACTTCGGCGCGCTGCCGGGTTATGCCCAGGCACTGTTACAAGCGCTCAGCGCTGCGCGCGTTTCTGAGCACTCCGATGTCGACCCCAGACAACTGAGCGGCAACCGGGCGCTATAGGGTGCGACTTCATTTCTCAAGTCTACTTGCCCGGAGTCCTCATGACCGCGACCGCCCCTATCACCGTTTTGCGCGACACTCACCCGCTGCCGGTACTCGACGCCTGCAAGTGGGAAAAACTCGAAGGCGACCCGCACACCGTCAACCTCAATGCCTACACCAGCGAAGACGGCAGCAAGATCATGGGCACGTGGATCTGCACGCCGGGCAAGTGGCGGGTCGATTATGTGAAGTGGGAATACTGCCATTTCCAAGAAGGCTACTGCGTGATCACCCCGGACGGCATGGCGCCGATCCACCTGCGCGCCGGCGATATCTTCGTGGTTGAGCCAGGCATGAAGGGCACGTGGGAAGTTGTGGAGACCGTGCGCAAATATTTCGTCTTCGCCTGATGCAAAAAAGCCGGGAAATCACCCGACGTGATTTCCCGGCAAATGTCCCGGCGTTGCTAAAACCCGTGGCGAGGGGATTCATCCCCGCTCGACTGCGCAGCAGTCGCAAACCCTGAGCACTCGGTTTGCCTGACACAATCCAGGGGGCTGCTGCGCAACCCAACGGGGATAAATCCCCTCACCACAAAGGGCTGATCGCGATTACTGCGGCTTGCGATAGCTGTTGATGATCGCCGAGAAATCTTTCCCGCCATCACCGCGCTGGCTCATCGCCTGATACAACTGCTGCGCCACCGCGCCGAGCACCACCGGCTGGTGCGCCTGCCGCGCCGCTTCCGTCGCCAGCCCAAGATCCTTGAGCATCAATTCCGCACCGAAGCCACCGGTATAACCGCGCGAAGCCGGCGCCGTTTCGACGATGCCCGGCCACGGGTTGTACATTTCCGAACTCCAGCAACGCCCGGTCGAGCTGTTGATGATCCCGGCCAGCACGCCGGTGTCGATCCCCAGCGCATCGCCCAACGCCATCGCCTCACTGACACCGACCATCGAAATCGCCAGCAGCAGGTTGTTGCAGATCTTGGCGATCTGGCCGGTGCCGACTTCACCGCAATGCACGATGTTGCGGCCCATCTGCGCCAGCACCGGTTGCAGCGTGGCGAACAGCTCCGGCGTGGCGCCGACCATGAAGGTCAATGTGCCGGCCGTCGCACCGCCAGTGCCGCCGGAGACCGGCGCATCGGCCATGGCCACGCCGTGTTTGGCGGCGGCCGCTGCAACGTCGCGGGCGGTCTGCGGATCGATGGTGCTGCAATCCACCGCCGGCACGCCCTGGCGAATGCCGGCGAGCACGCCCTCTTCCCCCAGCCAGACACTGCGCACATGCACAGCGGCCGGGAGCATGGTGATCACCAGTTCGGCATCTTCCGCCGCCTCGCGCGCCGAAGCGCGGATGGTGCCACCCAGTTGCTCGAGTTCCGCCAGCACGGTTTTGTTCAGGTCGACCAGGTTCAACGAGTGGCCGGCCTTGATAAGGTTGCGCGCCATCGGCGCGCCCATGTTGCCCAGCCCGATAAATGCGATTTTCATGATCGAATCCTCAGCGCAGGTTGATGGTGGTGTTCACGCCGTCGTTGACGCTGTCGTCATCGAACCAGCGCGCCGTGACCGTTTTGGTCTGCGTGTAGAACTGCACCACTTGCTTGCCGTACGGGCCGAGGTCGCCGAGTTTCGAACCGCGTGAACCGGTGAAGCTGAAGAACGGCACCGGCACTGGAATCGGGATGTTGATGCCGACCTGACCGACGTCGATTTCAGTCTGGAATTTACGCGCCGCCGCACCGCTCTGGGTGAACAGGCCGGTGCCGTTACCGAACGGATTGGCGTTGACCAGCGCAATCGCCTGATCAAGCGTGTCGACTTCCAGCACCACCAGCACCGGGCCGAAGATTTCCTGGGTGTAGATCTGCATGTCGGTGGTCACGCCCGAGAACAGGGTCGGGCCGACAAAATTGCCTTGTTCATAACCCGGCACGCTGATGTCACGACCGTCCAGTTCAAGCTTGGCGCCTTCCTTGATGCCGCTTTCGATCAGTTCGAGAATCCGCGCTTTAGCCTTTTTCGAAATCACCGGACCGACATCGGTGCCCGGCTCGCTGCCGGCGTTGACCTTGAGCTTCTGCGCCAGCGCTTTCAGATCCGGCAGCCATTGTTTCGCCGCACCGACCAGCACCACTACCGAAGTGGCCATGCAGCGCTGCCCGGCGGCACCGAAACCGGCACCGACCAAGGCATTCAGCGCTTGCTCGCGATTGGCATCGGGCAGCACCACGGCATGGTTTTTCGCGCCCATCATCGACTGCACGCGTTTGCCATGCTTGCCGGCCAGGTCATACACGTGGGTGCCGACAGCGGTCGAGCCGACGAAAGACACGGCTTTGATGTCCTTGTGCGTGCACAGGCCGTCGACCACATCCTTGCCGCCGTGAACCACGTTGAGCACGCCCGCCGGAACGCCGGCCTCGATCGCCAGCTCCACCAGCAGCATGGTCGACAGCGGATCCTGCTCCGAGGGCTTGAGCACGAAGGTGTTGCCGCAGGCGATTGCCATCGGGAACATCCACAGCGGAATCATCGCCGGGAAGTTGAACGGCGTGATGCCGGCGCAGACGCCGATCGGCTGGCGCAGGGTGTAAGTGTCGACGCCGCCGGCGACGTTCTCGGCGAACTCGCCCATTTGCAGGGTGCCGATCGAGCACGCGTGCTCGACCACTTCCAGACCACGGAAAATATCGCCCTCGGCGTCGGCAATGGTCTTGCCCTGCTCGGCGCTGAGGACCACGGCGATGCGTTTGGAATGCTCACGAATCAGCGCTTGCAGCTTGAGCATGATGCGCATCCGCGCGCCGATCGGGGTCAGTTTCCAGGTCTGGAAAGCACGCTGGGCGGCGCTGACAGCGGCATCGACCTCAGCGGCGGTGGCGAACGGAACCTTGGCCAGCACTTGCTGGGTGGCCGGGTTGACGATGTCGTGCCACTCGGTGGTCTGCGATTCGATCCATTCGCCGTCGATCAGCAGCTTGACCTTTTGCAGGGTGGTGTCGTTGGGCGTAAGCGATGCGTTCATGCTGGTCTCCAGAACTTGTTTTTATCGTAGGAGCCAAGGCGAAAGGTTCGCCTTGAGATGAGGCGTGTGTCCAGAATGGTTGTCGGACTGTTTTTGGAGTATAGATGTGCAAACTTCTAATAAGAACGCACATATAAGCCCGTCCATCATGCAAAAAAACATCACCTCGCTAGGCTCGCTGAACTGGGACGACCTGAAGTTTTTCCTCGAAGTCGCCCGCACCCGCAAGGCCAGCACCGCCGCCAAACGCCTGGCCGTCGACTACACCACGGTGTCGCGGCGGATCAGTTCGCTGGAAGCGGCGCTCGGCACATTGCTGTTCGAAAAATCCCGCACCAGCGGCTTCGTCTTGACCACCGAAGGCCAGCGCTTGCTCGGTTATGCCGAGTCGATCGAAAGCACGCTGCACATGGCCTGCGAGCAAGTCTCAGGCTCTGGCGTTGCCCTGTCCGGGCACGTGCGCATGGGCTGCACCGAAGGCTTCGGCAGTTTCTTCATCACCCCGCAACTGAGCCATTTCGTCGACGCCTACCCGGCAATCTCGGTGGACATCCTGCCGCTGCCGCACTTCATCAGCCTGTCCAAGCGCGAGGCCGACATCGTCATTGCCCTCGAGCGGCCGGAGCACGGGCCGTACGTCTGCTGCAAACTCTGCGACTACCGCTTGCAGCTGTACGCAACCCAGGACTATCTGGACAAACACCCACCGATCCACCGCCCGGCCGACTTGAGCAAGCATCAATTCATCAGTTATGTGGATGACCTGGCGTTCAGCTCGGAGCTGCTCTACCTGGCCAACGTGCTGCCCGGCGCCAGCGCAAACTTGCGCAGCACCAGCGTGATCGCACAATACGTCGCCGCACAGCAGGGGCGCTCGCTGGCGATCCTGCCGTGCTTCCTCGCCGCACAGGACCCGCGATTGCTGCCGGTGCTGCCGGAGGAAATCGACATCACCCGTCAGTTCTGGATGTACTGCCGGGAGGATTTGCGCAAGTTGAAGCGGATTACGTTGTTGTGGGATTACATTCGCGAAGTGACGGAGCGCAATCAGGCGTTGTTGATGGGGGAAACGCGGGAGATGCGCTTTGCCGATTAATCGGCGCTGACCACAATCGACACCCGGCGGTTTTCCGTGCGCCCCGCTGCGGTGTCGTTGGAGGCCACGGGTTCGCTGCTGCCGAGGCCTTGCAGCTGGATGTTCTCCTGCTTCATGCCGACCGTGCCGAGGACGTTGGCGACGCTCTTGGCCCGACGCAGGGACAGTTGCTGATTGTAAGTTTCCTTACCCGACGCATCGGTATGGCCATCCACGCGCACCCGCTCGATACCCACGCCGAGCAGCGCCTTGCCGATGCGTTCGACGATTTCCGTACTGGGTGCGTTCAGGCTTTCGACGTCACTGCCAAACAGCACTTTGCCCGACAGGCCGAATTCCCAGCCGTCGTCGGTCAACTCGAAACCCTGCTGTTTGAGCACGGCGACCTGCGCCGGTGTCAGGCCTTTCTGAGGGGCGCTCTGGCAACCGCTCAGGGTCAGCGCGGCGATCACCAGCAATGCGGAAAACAGTCGAACGGGAAGTGTGAACACGGGCATCAGCTCCTGGTGTGAACGGTATCGACCGGGCGCTCCGACCCGGCCGTGAATTGCGCGCCGCGCGACAGGCGCTTGGCCTGATACATCGCGGCGTCGGCTGCGTTGAGTAAAGTCCCCGGCGTGGCGCCATGATCGGGGTAAACGGCGATGCCGATACTGAGCGACGTCACCACACTGGTATCGCCGGGCAGGGTGATCGGCACGTCCATGCTGGCGAGGATCTTGTCAGCGATGAGCTCTGCGTCTTCCACGGTGTGCAGCGGCGCGAGCAACACAGCGAACTCGTCGCCGCCCAGCCGCGCGACCAGATCATCCTCGCGCAATTGCGCTCGTACTCGATTGGCGATCGCCACCAGCACTGCGTCGCCCGAGGCGTGGCCGAAGTTATCGTTGATACCTTTGAAGCGGTCGCTGTCGAGAAACAGCACGGCGACCCGCTCATCGTGTTTTTTGCCGTTGCGCAAGGCGCGCATCAAGCGGCCTTCGAAAAACGCGCGGTTGGGCAAACCGGTGAGGCTGTCGTGGGTCGCTTGGTGGGCGAGGGTTTGGTTTTCGTTCTGCAGGTGGGTTTGCCACGACTCGAGTTCGCCGAGCAAGGCATTGAAGTCGTTGCCCAGATTATCCAGTTCGGCGATTTGCGCCGGCGGCACGCGCCGATCCAGCGCTCGCTCACTGCGGGCGGCGTGGGCGACGGCGGCGAGGCTGTGCAACGGGCCGATGATCGCGCGCAACTGCCGCCGCGCCAGATAGAGCGCGACCCAGGCGCTGATCGCGGTGCACAGCACAATCCCGGCCAGGCCGCTGAGCAGGAAGCGCATCAGGCTGCCGCCGTGACCGATGAGCAGGACCCGACCGATTTCGCGATCCTGATGTTCGATCGGCAGGCTGACCGGTTTCTCCAGAATGGCGCGGGTGATCTGCATTTCCAGCTCGGAGAACAAGCCGGTCTCGGCGCGCTGCCATTGCGCAATCAATTGGCCTTGCGCATCCAGCACTCGGGCATCCGCCACCTCTTCGGTGGCGGCGATGATCGCCAACGCCTCGGTTGCCGCCGCTTTGTCGTTGAACACCACGGCCGCTTCGACGGTGTAGCTGATCGAACGGGCGATCAAGTGCAGGTTGTGATCGGCATACACCCGCAGCGCCAGCACGCCCAGCAAGGTCAGCGAGACACTGGCCATCGCCACCGCTACCAGCGCGACGATCAAATGCCCACGGCCGATGACCGAGCCCAAGGTCGGGCGAGCCTTCCAGCTGAACAGCTTCATGGCGCCGCCGCTTTGCGACGGGACAACTGCAGCACGCTGGGATGAATGCGTACCCCGCTGCGAGCCACTGAATCGAGATTGACCTCGAACGACACCTGCTCATCGCCGACGCGCAGGCAGAACAGACTGCCGACAGTGCATTGATCGTCCGCTTCGCTGATGCTCAGCACTGGATGCCCGATCAATGATGCGAACAGGCGGCTGCGTTCATCGGCGGTGAGCTTGCCGATGTACACCGCATCGCATTCGCTGACGATGCCCGGGTTGTCCGCCAGCAGACGACGCACCGCCACCGGCCGACCAGTGGCTTGTGTGGTCCCTTTGACCAGGTCATCGGTGTATTCGGTGGGACCGATGATGCACAAGCGCAACTGCGCCGGTTCCACTGGCCAGCGTGCATAACTGAGGATGCCAAGAACCACTTGCGTGACCGCTTTGGCCCGTTGCTCGGCCGGCCCGGTTTGCGCTTGTGCGATGGCGCTGCCCGCCAACAACCAGAGCAAAACGATCAGCAGGGCGCGCTGGCAGGCAACCACACGCTCTGTCGTCCGGACGGCCACCTTCATGCAGGGATTCTCTAGGAGCGTAACGAAATGATGCCGCAACGATAGCACAGCGCCAGAACGCCAGCGAGGCGCCGGCCTCTGACCGGTTGGTCAGTAATCGTTGCCGGTCATTCAGCGCTTCATCCCTGAGGCTCGGTGCCCTCCTCCAGTTCCAGCAACAGCCCGCTCAGACGCTTGACCTTGCGCTGCACCGCTTCCTCAAACACGCCGGCACGCGGCTCGATCAAGGTGAACCAGTGCCGGGCGCGAGTGATGCCGGTGTAGATCAGTTCTTTGGTCAGCACGGGGTTCAACGCATCCGGCAGGATCAGCGCCGTATGGGCGAACTCCGAGCCCTGGGACTTGTGCACCGTCATGGCGTACACGGTTTCGACATCATTGAGTCGACTCGGCAACACGAAGCGCACGCCGCCCTGACCATCGTTACGCGGGAAGGCCACGCGCAGAACGGTTTTGCCGATCTCTGCGCCTTCACGCTCGGGCAGTTTCAGGGCGATGCCGATGTCGCCGTTCATCAGGCCCAGACCATAGTCGTTACGAGTCATCAGCACGGGCCGACCTTCATACCACTGCTGATCGCTCTCGATCAGACGCGCCTTGAGCAACGCAGCGGTGATGCGCTGGTTCAGACCTTCAACGCCCCACGGCCCTTTGCGCACCGCGCACAGCAACTGGAACGTATCGAACGCCTGCAAGACTTCCCGCGCCCAATCGGTCCAGGCCGCATGCTCAAGTGGCCGCGTAGACGGTGGGCGCTGATCGCGCAGTATGCTCAGGTAATGGCGATAGCCTTGCGGGCCGTTGCCGTGACCTTCGAGCAAGAGGCGTTCGAGCTTCTGATCATGTTCGCCTTTGAGCGGCAGCGAATACACGTCGGCGTAACCGCCTGCGGAGAGCAGTTGTCGCGCCTCGTCGGCCAATTGCTGATTGACCCGACGCGCGAGCTGACCGATGCCACTGCCCTCGCCGAAGCGGCGCGAGTGCCGCAGCATCACCACTTGCTGCGCCAGCGGATGGGTACCGTCGCGGTCTTCATGCAGGCCGCTGCCCTGCAACGACTCGCCACTGACTGACTCCAGCCATTGTCGGGTCTGCGGGCTGTACCAACCGCCCTCGGCATCACGACACAGATCGCCCAACACCGCACCGGCCTCGACCGAGGCCAACTGATCCTTGTCGCCCAACAGTACCAGCCGCGCATGGGCCGGCATGGCGTCGAGCAAGTTAGCCATCATTTCCAGGTCGATCATCGAGGCTTCGTCGACCACCAGAACATCCAGCGGTAATCGATTACCGGCATGGTGACGGAAATGCCGGGTACCCGGTCGACTGCCGAGCAAACGGTGCACGGTGGTCACATCGCAGGGGATCGCCGCGCGCACCGCTTCGGCGACTTGCAATGATTGCACTTGCTGACTGATCGACTCGGTCAAGCGCGCGGCGGCCTTGCCGGTCGGTGCCGCCAGACGAATGCGCAGCGGATGACCAGCCTCGACAGCCGGTGCCTGCAGCAACGCGAGCAAGCGCACCACCGTGGTGGTTTTACCGGTACCCGGGCCGCCGGTGATGATGCTGAAGGCGCTGCGCGTGGCGATGGCGCAAGCGAGTTTCTGCCAGTCGATGACAGCTGCAGATTTCGCGCCGCCGAACAATTCATTGAGGCGCTGCGGCAGATCATCTGGCGTCGGCTCCGATTGCATCAAGCGTTGGCGCAACGCTGCATCGATGCGGCGTTCGTAGGTCCAGTAACGTCGCAGGTACAGGCGTTTCGAGGACAGCACCAATGGACGTGTCTGCGCTGTTTCACTCGGGTCAGCAGCCAGGGCCACCAATGGACTGCTTGCCAGCACTTTGCACCAATGGGCTCCGTCGAGCGTTTCGAGCAGTTGCGAGGGCAGCAGCAACACCCCGCCCTGCACGTCGCCTTCAGGGGGCAAGGACAGCGCAAAATCCGGCGCCTTGAGGGTTTCGAACAGATCCAGACACACGTGACCATGGCCGAGCTGGTGGCTGGTCAGCGCAGCCGCCAGCAGCACCAGCGGATCGGTCTCGGGATCGAGCTCATGCAAGAACGCGACAAAGGCGCGGTCCAGCGCCCGCAGCCAGCCGCGCTCGACCCAACGGCTCAGCAACAACAGCAAATCATCGGCGCGGGTCAGCGGCGAGAGTTTCGACAGGCTGTCCGCTTCCAGTGGTGTCGGCAGCAGATCGGCGAATGTGCGGCTCATAGCAGGACTCCCTGTTCCCAGGCGGGTTCGGACTTGGGTTCGGGCTTGCCCTGAAACATCCGGTCGAGGCGTTCGATCAGTTCCCGTGGCGGACGCACGAAGTACACGCCACGACTTTCGGCACGCGTACCGCGCAGAAACAGATACAGCGCCCCGCCGATGTGGCGGTCGTAATCGTAATCCGTCAGCCGCGCCTTCAACTGGCGATGCAGTGCCAACAGATAAAGTACGTATTGCAGGTCGTAACGGTTGTCGAGAATCGACTGTTCCATGGCCTGCACGGTGTAAGCCTGATCATCGACGCCGAGCCAATTGGATTTGTAATCGGCGACGTAATAGCGGCCGTCGTGCTCGAAGGTCAGGTCGATAAAGCCCTTGAACATGCCGTTGAGTTGCACCGGTTCTGCCGCAACTCGGGCGACGCCGTTGTGGGTATGCTGACGCACCTGTTCGTCGAGCTTGAGCACATCGACCTTGTGGCTGGCGAACCAGAACTCCATCTCGACGCGGTATTGCTTCAGCTGCTCAAGAACCACCGGCGGTTGCCCGCCAGCGATCGGCAACGGCGACTTGAGCAAATGCTGCAGCCAGTCAGTCAGGGTGGTGATCCAGCCTTGCCAGCCGCGCAGGTTGCAGCGCCGAGCAAGCGCATCCTCCAGCGCTTCGCGGGTCACCGCAAAACCTTCAGCACCTGCCCATTCCAGCAAGCCGTGCAAAAACGTGCCGGGATTCGGTCCGCGAGGAAAACGGTGGATATCGGCGCCACCGCTGATGATTTCGCGGGGCGCGTCGGGGTCGAGGCGCTCGTCGTCGAAGAGCTTTTGCGCCTGCGGACTGTCCGGTGCTTCATCGCTGCCGATGCTCATTATGTCGCTGATGCGCAGGGCGCTGTACGATGCGATCCACCAGTTTTCACTGGCTTTGCGTTTAGGCCGTAGCGTCGCTCGTAGCACTGCTTCATTGCGCGGCGGCTGGTAATGCTCATCAGTGGGCTGAGGCATTTCGCCGATGCCAATCGCCGCGCAGTCTTGCTGCAGATCCTGCAGCCAGCGATTCAATTCGCTGGACTCGCCCAAAGCGGCGCCGCCACCCAGCAGGTAACCCAGCGCAGAAAGGTGCAGCACAGAGCTGTTGTTATTGCCGCGTTTGAGATCAGTGACGCCCAACCAACAGGCATGTTGCGCACGGGTCAACGCGACATACAGAAGACGCAGATCTTCGGCCAGACGCTCATCGTCAGCCAGCGCGATCAACTCGGCGGTCGGCTTGAGGCTGATCTGCGCCTTGCCCGCAGCGTCGTGGTAATGCAGCGGCAAACGGCTGCCATCCACCGGTTTCGCCGAGCAAATGAATGGCAGGAACACCAGCGGATATTCCAGGCCCTTGGATTTGTGGATGGTCACAACCTTGACCAGTTGTTCGTCGCTTTCCAGACGCAGGATCTGCTCTTCACCGGCCTGACCGGACAGTGCCAGCAACTCGGCCAGATGGCGGATCAACGCTTGTTCACCGTCCAGTTCAGCAGCGGCTTGCTGCATCAGTTCCGAGAGGTGCAAAAGGTTGGTCAGCACGCGCTCGCCGTCACTGCGCTGCATCAGGGTCTGCGGCAAATGGAAATCGTGAAGCAGGCGCCGCAACATCGGCAGCACGCCCTGTTTGCGCCAGAGTTCGCGATAGCCGCGGAACTGCATGACCCGGGCTTCCCAGACCATTTCGTCCTGGTTCAGGCGCTCCAGCTCGATCAGCGGCAGATTCAGAGTAGTGCAGGCCAGGGCAGCCTTCAGCGAACGCTCGACATCAGGCTCGGCACAAGCCTTCAGCCACGCCAGCAGGTCGTGCGCCTCTTGCGCGGCGAACACCGAATCCTTGTCCGACAGATAAACACTGCGCACACCTCTGGCGGCGAGTTCGGCGCGTACGGCTTGGGCTTCCTTACCGTCGCGGACGAGGATCGCGGTGTCCGAAGGACGCAAACCTTTGAAGTCATCTCCCTGAACAAAACCAGCGCTGCCGGTTTGCCCACCATTGAGCAGTGTGGTGATTTGACTGGCGCAGGCGGCGGCCATTTGCTGGCGATACACTGCGCCGGACAGCGGCTGATCGCTAGGCAATAGCCAGACATTCAGTGCCGCGACGTCTTGCCCGGCAATCCGCAGCGTTTCCTTGCGTCCCTGAGATTCAACAGGCAGAAACGGTACCGGGTTTTCGCCGGTTTTCTCGCGAAACAAAAACGCGCCGCGTCCCTGTTCTCGGGACTCGGCGCGTTCGAATACATGATTGACCGCTGTGACCATGCCGTGGCTGGAGCGGAAGTTGGTGCCGAGCGTATGCAAGCGGCCGGTAGTGGCCTGACGTGCGCGCAGGTAGGTGTAGATGTCTGCACCGCGAAAGGCGTAGATCGCCTGCTTGGGGTCGCCGATCAGGAACAGGCCGGTGTCAGGGTGATTGTCTTCGATGCGGTAAATGCTCTCGAAGATGCGGTATTGCACCGGATCGGTATCCTGGAATTCGTCGATCAGTGCCACCGGAAACTGCTCGCGGATCAACGTCGCCAGACGCTCGCCGCCCTCCGATTGCAGCGCTGCATCCAGACGCAGCAGCATGTCGTCGAATCCCATTTCCGCGCGGCGACGCTTCTCTTCTTCGAAGCGTGCACCGACCCACTTGGCAGCGTGTTGCAGAACAGCGGCATCGGGGGTCGGCAAGGCATCAAGACTCGACTTGAGTCCGGACATGGCGTCCAGCCCGGGATGACTCGGGGCCTGGCCTTTCCAGGCTTCGGCCATGCCATCGGGTGTCAGACGGGTGAAGCCGGTGCCAATGTCCAGTTGCTCAAGCGCCTCGTCTTCGGCCCAGGTCTTGAGTTTCTCGAACCAGGGTTCGAAATAACGCGCCTGCATCTTGCGGCCATCGACGGTTTTGCTGGCCACGCCCTCATGGCAGAGAGCAAGCAGCTCGTCTGCCCAGTCACGCCAAGGCATCTTCAGTTCGACCAATGCCGCCCGCCGCTCCAGCAAACATTCGGTGATCAGCTCCGCAGGCACCTTGCCTTCATCGGTGTCACGCTCGCTGGCGAACAAGCCCCGGACCCGAGGCAACAACGCTGCGGGGCCACCCCAATTGCTGCGCACCCAGTTCAGCGCATCGCCCTGCATCGGGTAGCAGAACAGCCGCCAGTAATCGCGCAGCACCTCGCCGAGCAAATCGCTGTGATCGGTTTCCAGCGATTGCGTGAACAGGCTGCCGCTATCGAACGCATGCTCGCGCAGCATGCGCTGACACCAGCTGTGAATGGTCGAAACCGCGGCTTCGTCCATCCACTGCGCGGCGATATCGAGACGGTTGGCGCATCCGGACCATTGCTGCGGATCGAACTGATCGCGCAGCTCGGCGATCAGTCCGTCAGGAGCGGGAATCTCGTCGCGGAAGAAACGCGCCGCCTCGGCCAAGCGGGTTCGAATCCGTTCACGCAGCTCTTTGGTGGCAGCATCGGTGAACGTCACAACGAGGATTTGCGGCGGCAGCAATTCGCGCGCAAAACCCCTGGTCTCGCCGCCATGGCCGAGAATCAGCCGCAGATAAAGAGCCGAAATCGTGAAAGTCTTGCCGGTGCCCGCGCTCGCTTCGATCAGCTGGCTGCCGCGCAACGGAAAAGCCAGAGCCAACGGTGTCTTGGTACTCATGCGCGCGCACCTTCGCTGGACAAGGAACGCCATGACGCTTCGAATAACGGGCGATACAAGGTATCGCACCAGCCAGTGAAGGTTTCGTCTGCCAACAGTGCATCGAAATCGGGATATTGCCGGAGCAGTGCCGGGCTTTCACGCCGTTCGCCCTCGCTGGTCTGGCCGTCACCTTCATAGGCTTTTCGCGCAGCGGCTTCGGCTTTGACCGGGTCAGTTTGCGACAACCAGGCGAATGCGGTTTTTATCGCAATCGGCAAGGGTTGGCGCATTCCGGATTGCCAGGCGAGAAGCAGGTCACCGAGCAAACGCAGCGCGCGGTCTCGCTCCATTGGCTCCAGCAACAGTGTGTCGTCACTGGCGACCAATGCCGTCGTCAACGCGTGCTCGCTGGCGCAGGCGACCAGATGGGTGACCCACGGTTTGGTCAGCCGGTGCCACTTGCGCGTTTTGATCGAGCCGATGCTGTTGGGAATGGTGGTGACTGACAGCAGTCCGCCATCGGCGCGTTGATGCAGGCTTGCGAGCCAGCCCTCCAGCCGCATACCTTGCAAGTCGAGACTGACCGGGATCGCACTGGTCAACGGCGTCGGCCATAACGTCAGCAACTGTTGATAACGCTGCAGAAGATCCGGCAGCGGTTCGATCAGTTCACGCTGTAGGCATTCGCCAAAACCGGCCATAGGCAGCAGGCCACTGTTTTGCAGGCGCAGCGCCCGGGCTTGCAGCGCCTGATTGATATTGTCCGGCTGGCTCAGTGCGGCTTCCAGCAAGCTGTCACTTAGCGTGTAGCGCTGCAATGCGTCCAGCACGAAAGGTTCTTCATCGGCCAACGGCGCTTGAGCGGCTTCGAAGTAGACCTTGAGACGCTGGGTGAAAAAATGCCGAACCGGGTTACGCAGAAAGTCCTGGAGCAATGCCAGCGTCAGCGGTTCCTCTTGAACATATGGCGCGAGTAAGGGTGCTTCACTTTGCTGCGTTTTCTCTTGATGCAACACCTGCCACTCGCTGGCGTAGCTAAACAGTTGCTCGCCTTCGTGGAAATAGCGGGCACTGAAAGGTTGCAGGGGGTGTTCTTCGGTCAGCGCGTCCAACAGATCCTGGCTTGGATCGATTGAACGCCAGCCGCTGGCGAGGTGATCGCGCAACTGGCCGATGAGCACCGAGGCAGGTCGATCGCTATTGTCACGGATGCTGCGACCGACCCAACTGATATAGAGCTGAGAGCGTGCGGACAACAGCGCTTCGAGTAGCAGGTAGCGGTCATCTTCACGCCGTGAGCGGTCGCCAGGTCGGTAATCGCTGCCCATCAGGTCGAAATCCAGAGGCGGTTGGGCACGCGGATAGTCGCCGTCGTTCATGCCCAGCAGACAAACCAGTTTGAAAGGAATGGCACGCATCGGCATCAAGGTGCAGAAATTCACCGCACCGGCGAGGAATCGTTGCGATAAACGCCCTTGATCCAGCCCGGCGAGCCAGGCTTCGCGTACGACAGTCAGCGGCAATTCATCAATCAGACCTACCGTCTCACAGGTCTCCAGCCATGTTTCGCGAAGCTCTTCCAGTTGAGTCAGCAGGTAATCGTCGTGCTCATTGCTGGCCTGGAAAAACACCTGCATCAGTGCCTGCAAGCGCAGCCCCCACTCTTTCGGCTGAGCCGGTTGTGTGAGTTGCTGGTGAGCGATTTCCAAGGCATCCAGCAGAGCAACCAGTGGCCCGATCAGAGCGGCATCAAGCCCACCAATTTCATCATAAGGTTCGATACCTGCACACGCCTCGGCGCTGCCGACGGCGTAACCCAGCAGCATTCTGCGTAGACCGAAATGCCAGCTGTTCTGCTCCAGCTCCTCCGGCAGACCGAGACCGGCCCGTTGCTCGGCACTCATGCCCCAACGCACGCCGGCGCCTTCGATCCAGCGATGCAAAGTTGGCAGGTCGCGCTCCTCTACGCCAAAGCGAGCACGCAGGGCCGGCACATCGAGCAGGTCGAGAATCTCGCTGACCGGGAAACGGCTGTCCGGGAGTTTGAGCAGGTGCTCGACTGCGATTAGTAACGGATCGCGGCCACGCTGGCCCTGATCCGCCAAAGTGAACGGAATGAAGCGCGGGTCAAATCGATCGAGCTGACCGAAAACCGCGCGGATATGCGGCGCATAGCTGTCGATATCCGGGACCATGACGATTACGTCCCGCGGGCGCAAGTCCGGGTCGGCGCTGAAACGCGCCAAGAGTTGATCGTGCAGAATCTCGACTTCACGCTGAGCACTGTGGGCGATGTGAAAACGTATTGAATGATCTTGCGCCAGGTCGACATCAGGCCAGAGTTCGCGTGTCTCGTTGAGTGGACGCAATTCGAGGATGTCGTCCTGAAGCTGGTTAAGCATGTTGTGCGGCTGGGCTTCGCTGAACAGGTCGATGCGGCCGTCACGAAAGGCTGCGCGGTAGCTGTTGGGATCGTCGTAGCTGTCGAGCAGGTTGATATAGTCGCGACCTTGCTTGCCCCACGCTGCCAATAACGGGTGCGCGTGCTGATGCAGCGTCTCGGCATCAAGCACGACAGGCATTCCATTTTTGCGCTGCTGCCGCTTGTATTGATGCCGCAGCAGATCCTTGTCGGCGACGATGTCCGCCCAGTGATGACGGCAAGGATTGTGTACGCAAAGCAGTACCTGGCTGAAACGCGCCAGACCTGCGAGCGCTTCAAGTACCTGCGCGGGCAATGAAGAAATACCAAAAACGATCACACGCGGTGGCAGCGCAGCCGGTGCCTTGTCGAGTATGTTGATGCGCTCCATGAAGCGTTGATGGACGCCTGCACGACTCTGCGCCATGCCTTGTTCGCCGACGTCATCCAGCAGCGCCCGCCACAACTCCGCCTGCCAGCAACTGGTCGGTGGCAGAGGCTTGATTTCACCTCGCACATTGCGCAATGGGTGGCGGCCTTCCGCCCAATCCTCCAGCCAATCAGCCCTGTACACCTGATATTGGTCAAACAGGTCGGCCAGACGCTCTGACAATTGGTAGCGCTTGCGCAGATCGCTGTCGTGGGTGAGGAAGCGTTGCAGCGGCTCGAAATGTGGGCGATCGATTACCTGTGGCAAGAGGCGCATCAGGCGCCAGGTCAACGGAGCTTTATCGAGCAGGGATTTCGCTGGAATTTCATCTCTTCCCAGCACCATGCGATACAGCTGCCACATGAAACTGCCGGGCAGTTGAACGTCGATCGCCGCAGCGATTCCGCAACCGCCAAGGTCGTCGTCTTCGGGATCCTCGGCCAATGCCAGTTTGAGCCACTGGGCGATGCCGTTGCTTTGCACCAAAGCGATTTCGTTCTCCAAGGGTGCCAATGGGTAACGCCGCATGATGCTGACCACAAGGCTGCGCAGCTCGTCGAGACTGTTGCTCTGAACCACCATGAATGCAGCGTTGAGGGACTGGGCGTCCGACATATGGATTCCTTGAAAGATCGCTTAAGCCGAGGCAGAACCTTAGCATTGTCGGCCGGATGTGACAGCCGGACGAGGTCTGCAAAGGCTGTAAGAACTTTCTCGCAGGCAAAACAAAACCCCAACTGCTTTCGCAATTGGGGTTTCGGAATTTAATCTTGACGATGACCTACTCTCACATGGGGAAACCCCACACTACCATCGGCGATGCATCGTTTCACTGCTGAGTTCGGGATGGGATCAGGTGGTTCCAACGCTCTATGGTCGTCAAGAAATTCGGGTACTGAATCGTGACCAGATGGCCTCGTTTCAGCAAATTGGGTATGTGACAGCTAGGTGTTTGTGCGCTTCGAACTTTCGGTTCGTTTCGTCTTCACACACCGCAATCTGGCGCCTTCTCAGGTCAGCAAATTGCTTGGGTGTTATATGGTCAAGCCTCACGGGCAATTAGTATTGGTTAGCTCAACGCCTCACAGCGCTTACACACCCAACCTATCAACGTCGTAGTCTTCGACGGCCCTTCAGGGAACTCAAGGTTCCAGTGAGATCTCATCTTGAGGCAAGTTTCCCGCTTAGATGCTTTCAGCGGTTATCTTTCCCGAACATAGCTACCCGGCAATGCCACTGGCGTGACAACCGGAACACCAGAGGTTCGTCCACTCCGGTCCTCTCGTACTAGGAGCAGCCCCTCTCAAATCTCAAACGTCCACGGCAGATAGGGACCGAACTGTCTCACGACGTTCTAAACCCAGCTCGCGTACCACTTTAAATGGCGAACAGCCATACCCTTGGGACCGGCTTCAGCCCCAGGATGTGATGAGCCGACATCGAGGTGCCAAACACCGCCGTCGATATGAACTCTTGGGCGGTATCAGCCTGTTATCCCCGGAGTACCTTTTATCCGTTGAGCGATGGCCCTTCCATACAGAACCACCGGATCACTAAGACCTACTTTCGTACCTGCTCGACGTGTCTGTCTCGCAGTCAAGCGCGCTTTTGCCTTTATACTCTACGACCGATTTCCGACCGGTCTGAGCGCACCTTCGTACTCCTCCGTTACTCTTTAGGAGGAGACCGCCCCAGTCAAACTACCCACCATACACTGTCCTCGATCCGGATAACGGACCTGAGTTAGAACCTCAAAGTTGCCAGGGTGGTATTTCAAGGATGGCTCCACGCGAACTGGCGTCCACGCTTCAAAGCCTCCCACCTATCCTACACAAGCAAATTCAAAGTCCAGTGCAAAGCTATAGTAAAGGTTCACGGGGTCTTTCCGTCTAGCCGCGGATACACTGCATCTTCACAGCGATTTCAATTTCACTGAGTCTCGGGTGGAGACAGCGCCGCCATCGTTACGCCATTCGTGCAGGTCGGAACTTACCCGACAAGGAATTTCGCTACCTTAGGACCGTTATAGTTACGGCCGCCGTTTACCGGGGCTTCGATCAAGAGCTTCGCGTTAGCTAACCCCATCAATTAACCTTCCGGCACCGGGCAGGCGTCACACCCTATACGTCCACTTTCGTGTTTGCAGAGTGCTGTGTTTTTAATAAACAGTCGCAGCGGCCTGGTATCTTCGACCGGCATGAGCTTACGGAGCAAGTCCTTCACCCTCACCGGCGCACCTTCTCCCGAAGTTACGGTGCCATTTTGCCTAGTTCCTTCACCCGAGTTCTCTCAAGCGCCTTGGTATTCTCTACCCAACCACCTGTGTCGGTTTGGGGTACGGTTCCTGGTTACCTGAAGCTTAGAAGCTTTTCTTGGAAGCATGGCATCAACCACTTCGTCACCCAAAGGGTAACTCGTCATCAGCTCTCGGCCTTAAGATCCCGGATTTACCTAAGATCTCAGCCTACCACCTTAAACTTGGACAACCAACGCCAAGCTGGCCTAGCCTTCTCCGTCCCTCCATCGCAATAACCAGAAGTACAGGAATATTAACCTGTTTTCCATCGACTACGCTTTTCAGCCTCGCCTTAGGGACCGACTAACCCTGCGTCGATTAACGTTGCGCAGGAAACCTTGGTCTTTCGGCGTGGGTGTTTTTCACACCCATTGTCGTTACTCATGTCAGCATTCGCACTTCTGATACCTCCAGCAAGCTTCTCAACTCACCTTCACAGGCTTACAGAACGCTCCTCTACCGCATCATCCGAAGATGATACCCGTAGCTTCGGTGTATGGTTTGAGCCCCGTTACATCTTCCGCGCAGGCCGACTCGACTAGTGAGCTATTACGCTTTCTTTAAAGGGTGGCTGCTTCTAAGCCAACCTCCTAGCTGTCTAAGCCTTCCCACATCGTTTCCCACTTAACCATAACTTTGGGACCTTAGCTGACGGTCTGGGTTGTTTCCCTTTTCACGACGGACGTTAGCACCCGCCGTGTGTCTCCCATGCTCGGCACTTGTAGGTATTCGGAGTTTGCATCGGTTTGGTAAGTCGGGATGACCCCCTAGCCGAAACAGTGCTCTACCCCCTACAGTGATACATGAGGCGCTACCTAAATAGCTTTCGAGGAGAACCAGCTATCTCCGAGCTTGATTAGCCTTTCACTCCGATCCACAGGTCATCCGCTAACTTTTCAACGGTAGTCGGTTCGGTCCTCCAGTCAGTGTTACCTAACCTTCAACCTGCCCATGGATAGATCGCCCGGTTTCGGGTCTATTCCCAGCGACTAGACGCCCTATTAAGACTCGCTTTCGCTACGCCTCCCCTATTCGGTTAAGCTCGCCACTGAAAATAAGTCGCTGACCCATTATACAAAAGGTACGCAGTCACAGAACAAAGTCTGCTCCCACTGCTTGTACGCATACGGTTTCAGGATCTATTTCACTCCCCTCTCCGGGGTTCTTTTCGCCTTTCCCTCACGGTACTAGTTCACTATCGGTCAGTCAGTAGTATTTAGCCTTGGAGGATGGTCCCCCCATATTCAGACAAAGTTTCTCGTGCTCCGTCCTACTCGATTTCATGACTAAGAGATTTTCGCGTACAGGGCTATCACCCACTATGGCCGCACTTTCCAGAGCGTTCCGCTAATCTCAAAGCCACTTAAGGGCTAGTCCCCGTTCGCTCGCCACTACTAAGGGAATCTCGGTTGATTTCTTTTCCTCAGGGTACTTAGATGTTTCAGTTCCCCTGGTTCGCCTCTTGCACCTATGTATTCAGTACAAGATAACCATCTTATGATGGCTGGGTTCCCCCATTCAGACATCTCCGGATCAAAGTCTGTTTGCCGACTCCCCGAAGCTTTTCGCAGGCTACCACGTCTTTCATCGCCTCTGACTGCCAAGGCATCCACCGTATGCGCTTCTTCACTTGACCATATAACCCCAAGCAATCTGGTTATACTGTGAAGACGACATTCGCCGAAAATTCGAATTTCTCAACTAAGAGAACTCACAAATTTTACCTTAGCCTGATCCGTTACCAGTGAAAGTAACGTTCAGTCTATCTTTCTATCACATACCCAAATTTTTAAAGAACGATCTAATCAAAAGACTAGAAATCAATATTCAACGCGAATATTCATTTCTAAACTCTCAAACTTCGAAGCAGTTTATGGTGGAGCCAAGCGGGATCGAACCGCTGACCTCCTGCGTGCAAGGCAGGCGCTCTCCCAGCTGAGCTATGGCCCCATAACAAAATTGGTGGGTCTGGGCAGATTCGAACTGCCGACCTCACCCTTATCAGGGGTGCGCTCTAACCAACTGAGCTACAGACCCAATTTCGAGCTTGTAACTGTTAGCTCAGAGCTATCAGCTTGGAGCTTAAAGCTGCTTCTATCGTCTTCTTCAATGAATCAAGCAATTCGTGTGGGAGCTCATGCAGCAGCTGATGTCGTCGATTAAGGAGGTGATCCAGCCGCAGGTTCCCCTACGGCTACCTTGTTACGACTTCACCCCAGTCATGAATCACACCGTGGTAACCGTCCTCCCGAAGGTTAGACTAGCTACTTCTGGTGCAACCCACTCCCATGGTGTGACGGGCGGTGTGTACAAGGCCCGGGAACGTATTCACCGCGACATTCTGATTCGCGATTACTAGCGATTCCGACTTCACGCAGTCGAGTTGCAGACTGCGATCCGGACTACGATCGGTTTTATGGGATTAGCTCCACCTCGCGGCTTGGCAACCCTTTGTACCGACCATTGTAGCACGTGTGTAGCCCAGGCCGTAAGGGCCATGATGACTTGACGTCATCCCCACCTTCCTCCGGTTTGTCACCGGCAGTCTCCTTAGAGTGCCCACCTTAACGTGCTGGTAACTAAGGACAAGGGTTGCGCTCGTTACGGGACTTAACCCAACATCTCACGACACGAGCTGACGACAGCCATGCAGCACCTGTCTCAATGTTCCCGAAGGCACCAATCCATCTCTGGAAAGTTCATTGGATGTCAAGGCCTGGTAAGGTTCTTCGCGTTGCTTCGAATTAAACCACATGCTCCACCGCTTGTGCGGGCCCCCGTCAATTCATTTGAGTTTTAACCTTGCGGCCGTACTCCCCAGGCGGTCAACTTAATGCGTTAGCTGCGCCACTAAGAGCTCAAGGCTCCCAACGGCTAGTTGACATCGTTTACGGCGTGGACTACCAGGGTATCTAATCCTGTTTGCTCCCCACGCTTTCGCACCTCAGTGTCAGTATCAGTCCAGGTGGTCGCCTTCGCCACTGGTGTTCCTTCCTATATCTACGCATTTCACCGCTACACAGGAAATTCCACCACCCTCTACCATACTCTAGCTTGCCAGTTTTGGATGCAGTTCCCAGGTTGAGCCCGGGGATTTCACATCCAACTTAACAAACCACCTACGCGCGCTTTACGCCCAGTAATTCCGATTAACGCTTGCACCCTCTGTATTACCGCGGCTGCTGGCACAGAGTTAGCCGGTGCTTATTCTGTCGGTAACGTCAAAATTGCAGAGTATTAATCTACAACCCTTCCTCCCAACTTAAAGTGCTTTACAATCCGAAGACCTTCTTCACACACGCGGCATGGCTGGATCAGGCTTTCGCCCATTGTCCAATATTCCCCACTGCTGCCTCCCGTAGGAGTCTGGACCGTGTCTCAGTTCCAGTGTGACTGATCATCCTCTCAGACCAGTTACGGATCGTCGCCTTGGTGAGCCATTACCTCACCAACTAGCTAATCCGACCTAGGCTCATCTGATAGCGCAAGGCCCGAAGGTCCCCTGCTTTCTCCCGTAGGACGTATGCGGTATTAGCGTTCCTTTCGAAACGTTGTCCCCCACTACCAGGCAGATTCCTAGGCATTACTCACCCGTCCGCCGCTGAATCCAGGAGCAAGCTCCTTTCATCCGCTCGACTTGCATGTGTTAGGCCTGCCGCCAGCGTTCAATCTGAGCCATGATCAAACTCTTCAGTTCAAACATCTTTGGGTTTTTAAGAAACCCTAAACTTGGCTCAGCAATCGTTGGTTACATCTTTGATTTCTCGCGGAGTAACTTGTGATGCTGATAATCTTGTTGACTATCAGTCTGACTGCACAAGCACCCACACGAATTGCTTGATTCAGTTGTTAAAGAGCGGTTGGTTAAGATCTTTCGTCTCAACCGAGGCGCGCATTCTACAGCAGCCTCATTTGCTGTCAAGTGATTATTTTCAGAAGTTTTCGAAGAATTCTTCAACAACTTCAACCACTTGCGCTTCCGATCTCTCGTTAGCGGGAGGCGAATTCTACAGCGTTAATCGCTGCTGTCAACACCTCTTTTTCTCCGCTTTCGACCGAGAAGATCGAACCGTTAAAAGAGCTACACATCACTGCTCTTTCAACTCCTTCCAGGCTTCGATGATCTGAAGCAAGCCGCTGTCGAAAACTGCGCAACTCTTTGAATTTCAAGGAGTTTTCCGTTTCGACTGCGCCGGAAGTGGGGCGAATTATAGACCTCTGGAATCTGCCGTCAACACCTATTTTCATATTTCTGTCATATCGGTCAAAAAGCCCCGAAAACGCGAAGGCCGACCTGAAAGGTCGGCCTCCTGCACATCCAGCTACTTATAAGCTAGGGAATGCGAACTGCGAAGCTTCATGGCTCGCACGTTGCGGCCAGCGCTGGGTGATTGCCTTGCGACGAGTATAGAAGCGCACGCCGTCCGGACCATACGCATGCAGGTCGCCAAACAGCGAACGCTTCCAGCCGCCGAAGCTGTGATAAGCCACCGGCACCGGCAGCGGAACGTTGACGCCGACCATACCGACTTCGATCTCGTCACAGAACAGCCGCGCCGCTTCGCCGTCACGGGTGAAGATGCAGGTGCCGTTGCCGTATTCGTGATCATTGATCAGTTGCATCGCCTCTTCCAGGCTGTTCACCCGCACCACGCACAGCACCGGCCCGAAGATCTCTTCTTTATAGATGCGCATCTCAGGGGTGACGTTGTCGAACAGACAGCCACCAAGGAAGAAGCCTTCTTCATGCCCGGCAACGCTCAAACCACGACCATCGACCACCAGGGTCGCGCCCGCCGCCACACCGTCGTCCACATAACCGCTGACCTTGTCACGCGCCTGACCGGTAACCAACGGCCCCATGTCCAGACCGCACGAGGTACCCGCGCCGATTTTCAGCGCTTTGATCTGTGGAACCAGTTTCGCCACCAGCGCGTCCGCGACCTGGTCGCCAACACACACGGCCACCGAGATGGCCATGCAGCGTTCGCCGCAGGAACCGTAGGCCGCGCCCATCAGTGCACTGACCGCATTGTCCAGATCGGCATCCGGCATCAACACCGCGTGGTTCTTCGCGCCGCCCAGTGCCTGAACGCGTTTGCCGCGCTTGGTGCCTTCGGCGTAGATGTATTCGGCAATCGGTGTCGAACCGACGAAGCTCAGCGCTTTGACTTCCGGCGCTTCGATCAACGCGTCCACCGCCGTCTTGTCACCATGAACCACACTCATCACGCCTTTCGGCAATCCTGCTTCCAGCAGCAACTGAGCGATCAGCAGCGTCGAGCTTGGATCGCGCTCGGATGGCTTGAGGATGAAGCAGTTGCCGCAGACGATCGCCAGCGGGTACATCCACAGCGGGACCATGGCCGGGAAGTTGAACGGAGTGATACCGGCAACAATCCCCAACGGCTGGAAGTCTGACCAGGCATCGATGTTCGGGCCGACGTTACGGCTGTATTCGCCCTTGAGGATTTCCGGGGCGGCGCAGGCGAACTCGACGTTCTCGATACCGCGCTTCAATTCACCGGCGGCGTCTTCCAGGGTCTTGCCGTGCTCTTCGCTGATCAGTTGCGAGATGCGCGCCTCGTTCTGCTCAAGCAGTTGCTTGAAACGGAACATCACTTGGGCGCGTTTTGCCGGCGGCGTGTTGCGCCAGGCCGGGAACGCGGCCTTGGCGGCATCGATGGCTTTCTGAATGGTGGCCTGGCTGGCCAATGGCAGTTTATGGATCGCCTGGCCGGTAGACGGGTTGAACACATCCACCGCGCGACCGTTCTCGGTCACCAGTTCGCCATTGATCAAATGCGGGATAACGCTCATCGAACACTCCTGAATTCTGGTCAGCAGGCGCCGCAAGAGGCGCCTGTTGTTTCGTACATATATAGAAGGAAAAATCAGTCGAGCTTGTTCAGCACTTCGCCGACCGCGTCGAACAGACGATCGAGGTCTTGCGGCTTGCTGTTGAAGGTTGGGCCAAACTGCAGGGTGTCGCCGCCGAAGCGCACGTAGAACCCGGCTTTCCACAGGGCCATGCCCGCTTCGAACGGACGCACGATGGCGTCGCCGTCACGCCCGGCAATCTGGATCGCGCCGGCCAGGCCGTAGTTACGGATGTCGATGACGTTCTTCGAGCCTTTCAGGCCGTGCAACGCGTTCTCGAAATGCGGCGCAATTTCGGCGACGCTCTGCACCAGGTTTTCCTTTTGCAGCAGATCGAGTGCCGCAAGACCGGCGGCGCAGGCCACCGGGTGCGCCGAATAGGTGTAGCCGTGGGGGAATTCCACGGCATATTCCGGCGTCGGCTGGTTCATGAAGGTCTGGTAGATCTCGGAGCTGGCAATCACCGCGCCCATCGGAATCGCGCCGTTGGTGACTTGCTTGGCGATGCACATCAGGTCCGGTGTTACGCCGAAGCTCTCGGCGCCGAACATCGAACCGGTGCGACCGAATCCGGTGATCACTTCGTCAAACACCAGCAGGATGTTGTGCTGATCGCAGATCTCGCGCAGACGCTTGAGGTAACCCTGCGGCGGAACCAATACCCCGGCAGAGCCGGCCATCGGCTCAACGAACACCGCAGCGATGTTGGAAGCGTCGTGCAGTTCGATCAACTTCAGCAGTTCATCGGCCAAAGCAATACCGCCCTGCTCCGGCATGCCACGGGAAAACGCGTTGCTCGCCAGCAGTGTGTGCGGCAGGTGATCGACATCCATCATCGCCTGACCAAACAGTTTGCGGTTGCCGTTGACGCCACCGAGGCTGGTGCCGGCGATGTTCACACCGTGGTAACCACGGGCGCGGCCGATCATCTTGGTCTTGGTCGCCTGGCCTTTTAGGCGCCAGTAGGCACGGACCATTTTCACCGCGGTATCGGCGCATTCGGAACCGGAGTCGGTGAAGAACACGTGGTTCAGGTTGCCCGGGGTCAGTTCGGTGATTTTCTCTGCCAGCTGGAACGACAATGGATGGCCGTACTGGAAGCCCGGCGAGTAATCGAGGGTGCCCAGTTGTTTCGAAACGGCTTCCTGAATTTCCTTGCGGGTGTGCCCGGCGCCGCAGGTCCACAGACCGGACAGCGAGTCGTAGATCTTGCGGCCCTTGTCGTCGAACAGCCAGCTGCCTTCAGCGCCGACGATCAGACGCGGGTCGCGCTGAAAGTTGCGGTTGGCGGTGTACGGCATCCAGTGCGCGTCCAGCTTCAGTTGGCTGGCCAGTGGCGACGGCGCGTTTTCAGGCATGTTCATCGGGCAAAACCTCGCAGGGCATAAGCGTCAGGGAGATGGAAAGCGTTGTTGCAGCTAAATTGCCACGGCGATAAAGTCGGTGAAATCCAACTCTTCTAACCTTCAGTTAGATCATTGCTAAACAAAGAGAACAAGAAATGAGCAGCCGCCGCGCCGATCCATTGGCCCAGGTCAGTGATTTTGATATTCGCCTGCTGCGGATTTTTCGCAGCGTCGTGGAGTGTGGCGGCTTCTCCGCAGCGGAAACCGTGCTCGGCATCGGGCGCTCGGCGATTAGCCAGCAGATGAGCGATCTGGAACAGCGCCTCGGCTTGCGCTTGTGTCAGCGTGGCCGGGCCGGGTTTTCGCTGACCGAGGAAGGTCGTGAGGTGTATCAGTCGGCACTACAGCTGTTGAGTGCATTGGAGAGTTTTCGCACCGAGGTCAACGGTCTGCACCAACACCTGCGCGGCGAGTTGATCATCGGCCTCACCGACAACCTCGTCACCCTGCCGCACATGCGCATCACCCACGCCCTCGCGCAGTTAAAAGAACGCGGGCCGGATGTGCAGATCCAGATTCGCATGATTGCACCAAACGAAGTTGAACAAGGTGTGCTCGACGGGCGCCTGCACGTTGGCGTGGTGCCGCAGGCCAGCGCTTTGTCGGGACTGGAATATCAGCCGTTGTACAGCGAGCGTTCGCTGCTGTATTGCGCGGTGGGTCATCCGCTGTTTTATGTCGACGACAAGCAACTCGATGATCAACGCCTCGACAGTCAGGACGCGATTGCGCCGACCTTCCGTTTGCCGGCAGAGATTCAGGCGCACTACCAGGCGCTCAACTGCACCGCCAGTGCCTCTGACCGTGAGGGCATGGCATTTCTGATTCTGACCGGACGCTACATCGGTTACCTGCCGGATCACTACGCCAATCTTTGGGTACAGCAGGGGCGCTTGCGTGCGCTCAAGGCCGGCACGCGTTTTTACGATTTGAGTCTGGCATCGGTCACGCGCAAGGGGCGGCGCCCTCATTTGGTGCTGGAAAGTTTCCTGGAGAGTCTGGCCGCGACGCGATAGATAAGCGCGCAGAGCCCAGCCCGGCTGGGCCTCATCGACAGAATCGAGGAATAACCTGAGCAAGTGGACAGGTTTTTGCAGAGAAGGGGTAACTCTCCTTCAAGAAGCCAAAGCGATGCAGCCAGATTCCGATTCATCCAGTGAACTGATCTACGGCCTCAACGACCGCCCCAAACCACTCGCCGCCATTCTCGCCGCGCTGCAACACGTGCTCGCGAGTTTCGTCGGCATCATCACCCCGCCACTGGTGATCGGTTCCGCGCTCGGGCTGACCGCGCATCTACCGTACCTGATCAGCATGGCGCTGATGGTCTCGGGCGTCGGCACCTTTATCCAGGCGCGGCGACCGTTCGGCATTGGCGCGGGGATGATCTGTCTGCAAGGCACCAGTTTCGCGTTTCTCGGTGCGGTGCTGTCGGCCGGGTTTCTGGTCAAGCAGCGCGGCGGCAGCCCGGAAGATATTCTGGCGATGATTTTCGGCGTGTGCTTTTTCGGCGCAATCGTGCAGATCGTGCTCAGCCGTTTCATCGGTCAGTTGCGCCGAGTGGTGACACCGCTGGTGACCGGCATCGTCATCACGCTGATCGGCATCAGCCTGATCAAGGTCGGCATCACAGATCTGGGTGGCGGCTTCAACGCGCCGGACTTCGGCGCGCCGGGTAATCTGGCCTTGGGCGTGTTCGTGCTGCTGACAATCATTCTGCTCAACCGCTCGAATACGCCGTGGGTGCGGCTGTCGGCGATCATCATCGGACTTGTGCTCGGCAGCCTCGCGGCGTGGTTCAGCGGGAAACTGGTGCCACAGCCGTTGCCTGACTTGCCGCTGGTGAGTTTTCCTACGCCGTTCAAGTTCGGATTCACCTTCGACTGGACCGCTTTCCTGCCGGTCGCGTTGATTTATCTGATCAGCACCATCGAAACCGTCGGCGACCTCACCGCCAATTGCATGCTTGCCCGCCAACCGATCAGCGGCCCTTCTTATATAAGCCGCTTGCGCGGTGGCGTGCTCGGTGACGGCGTGAGTTGCATGATCGCGGCGACTTTCAGCGCTTTCCCCAACACAACGTTCGCGCAGAACAACGGCGTGATCCAATTGACCGGCGTTGCCAGCCGCTACGTCGGCCTGTACATCGGCGCGATCCTGTTCTGCCTCGGCCTGTTCCCGATGATCGGCGCGGTGCTGCAACAGATCCCCAAACCAGTGCTCGGCGGTGCAACGCTGGTGATGTTCGGCGCGGTGGCGGCGGCGGGCGTGCGCATTCTCGCGCAGTCGCCGCTGGACCGACGCAGCATGTTGATCATCGCCACTTCGTTCGGCGTCGGCCTCGGCATCGCCGCGCAACCGAACCTGCTGCACCTGCTGCCGAAACTGGTGCAGAACCTGTTCGACTCGGCGATCACCAGCGGCGGGCTGACGGCAATCTTCCTGTGTCTGTTGTTGCCGGAAGGCAAAACCACAGCGGCAAAAAGTCCCGCGTCGTTGAACAAGATCGAACAGGCGTAACTGTTTTTCCGCGCAAGGACTTGTCGGATGCCTGTGGGTGCGCTATCAACGCAACTGGTTGCACCCACAGACAATCCCGGAAGTGCCTATGACCTTTGAAGTCCCAGCCCACGGCGGCAAACCCGCCAGCCGCATTCGTCAGAAGAACGAAGAGACCATTCTCAAAGCCGCCGAAGACGAGTTCGCCCGTCACGGGTTCAAAGGCACCAGCATGAACACCATCGCGCAGAATGCCGGGCTGCCCAAGGCCAATCTGCATTACTACTTCACCAACAAGCTCGGTTTGTATGTGGCGGTGCTGAGCAACATCATCGAGTTGTGGGACAGCACCTTCAACACCCTCACTGCCGAGGATGACCCGGCCGAAGCGCTGACCCGCTACATCCGCGCGAAGATGGAATTCTCCCGGCGCCAGCCACAGGCCTCGCGGATCTTCGCCATGGAAGTGATCAGCGGCGGCGAATGCCTGAGCGAATATTTCAATCAGGACTACCGCGCCTGGTTCACCGGGCGCGCGGCGGTGTTTCAGGCGTGGATCGATGCAGGCAAAATGGACCCGGTCGATCCGGTGCATCTGATTTTCCTGCTGTGGGGCAGCACCCAGCATTATGCCGACTTCGCCACGCAGATATGCCGCGTCACCGGGCGCAGCAAGTTGACCAAGCAGGACATGGAAGACGCCGGCAACAACCTGATCCGCATCATTCTCAAAGGCTGCGGCCTCACTCCTTCTCTATAAGACGTTTATGCCTTTCACCCTCAGCGGTTTTTGCGAGTACCGCGAAGAGATTCGCAAAAGCCGCTTTATCACTCTGGCGACACCGATCAGCAGCCCTACCGACGCGCAGGCGTTTTTCGAGCAGCACAGCGACTTGAATGCCACGCACAACTGTTGGGCGTGGAAACTCGGCGCGCAATACCGCAGCACTGACGATGGCGAACCCGGCGGCACCGCCGGACGCCCTATTCTGGCGGCGATCGAGGCGCAGGACTGCGATCAGGTCGCGGTGCTGGTGATCCGCTGGTACGGCGGCATTCAACTGGGCACCGGCGGTTTGGCCCGGGCCTACGGCGGTGGCGCCAACAAGTGCCTGCAAGCGGCGGAAAAAATCGAGCTGATCAGCCGTGTGTCGCTGAGTTGCGCCTGTGGATTTGCCGAGTTGGCGCTGGTGAAGTTGCGCGTGGCCGATCTCGGTGGATTGGTGGTGGAGGAAAACTTCACGGCCAATGGGGTGGAGTTGAAGTTAGCGGTGGGGCAAGCGCAGATCGATATCTTGCAAACGCAACTTGCTGACTTGAGCCGTGGGCGGATTTTGTTGCAGCGATAAATTCAAGATCAAAAGATCGCAGCCTTCGGCAGCTCCTACAGTTGAAATGCGTTCCCCTGTAGTAGCTGCCGAAGGCTGCGATCTTTTAGGGCATCCCCGAGTTGGCAAGTTGCCCACACCTGTTGTGCACCCGCTTGTGGATAACCTGAGCACACACCGCTGTAACCCTTCTGTCATGCGGCTTTGCGCGATTTGTTCACTTTTCGTTCAATTGATCCGACGAAACGGGAATTCAGCCTAAAAACAAACAGTTAACTGCGTTTATCACCATTAGAACAAAGCAATGCAGTGCTTATGCCCAGGTCCCAGGCTTGCGCACAATTACTGTGGAGCAACCTGTGGATAAGCCGTTCATGACCACCGCTGTCGCTGGATCTGTCTAGGCCGCAAGCGTTTGCTCACTTTTTAACCAACTACTCGCGGGCAAAACTGGAGCCTGATCAACGGCTTTGCGCTGAAATGGTGCTCGACCACGAACCAGGTCGAGCGCCGATGCGCTGCAATCGGCGTTTGCCAACGGGTTGCGCAAGCGTTCCTGACTCAATGGCCAGGAAATTGCTTTATCCACAGGCACAATTCCAAGTCAGTCGAGCCTGTCATGTCCATCGCCCCTTCCCCGCCGCGCCTGCAACTGCGCCAGATCAGCAAACGCTACCCCGGTTGTCTGGCCAACGACGCCATCGACCTGAGCATCGCGCCGGGTGAGATCCATGCCCTGCTCGGTGAAAACGGCGCGGGCAAAAGTACGTTGATGAAGATCATTTACGGGGTCACCCAGTGCGACAGCGGTGAAATGCTCTGGGAGGGGCAGCGCGTGCAAATGCGCAATCCGGCGCAGGCGCGGCAGTTGGGCATTGGCATGGTGTTCCAGCATTTCTCGCTGTTCGAAACCCTCAGCGTGGCGCAGAACATTGCCCTGGCGATGGGCGCGGCGGCCGGCACGCCGAAGCAACTGGAGCCGAAGATTCGCGAAGTATCGCGGCGTTACGGCATGGCGCTGGAGCCGGAGCGACGTGTCCACAGCCTGTCGATCGGCGAGCGCCAGCGGGTGGAAATCATCCGTTGCCTGATGCAGGACATCCGCCTGCTGATTCTCGATGAGCCGACCTCAGTACTGACGCCGCAAGAGGCGGACGAATTGTTCATCACCCTGCGGCGCCTTGCCGACGAGGGCTGCAGCATTCTGTTTATCAGCCACAAGCTCGGTGAAGTGCGCGCCTTGTGCCACAGCGCCACGGTGCTGCGCGGCGGTCGGGTAGCCGGGCATTGCCTGCCGGCGCAATGTACGGATCAGCAACTGGCACAACTGATGGTCGGCGAAGCGGCGGCTTTGATTGGCGAGTATCCGAAGGTCAGCGGTGGCGCGGCATTTTTGCAGGTGCAGGGTTTGAGCTGGCACAACCCGGATCCGTTTGGTTGCTCGCTGACAGACATCGACCTGCAAGTGCGCAGCGGTGAAATCGTCGGCATCGCCGGGGTCGCGGGCAATGGTCAGGATGAATTGCTCGCCCTGCTCAGCGGCGAGCAGCCCTTGCCTCGTGCGCAAGCGGCGACCCTGCGCTTCGCAGATAGAAACGTCGCTGACCTGCGCCCGGATGCGCGGCGCAAACTCGGTCTGGCCTTCGTGCCGGCCGAACGCCTCGGCCACGGCGCGGTGCCGGAGTTGAGCCTGGCCGATAACGCCCTGCTCAGTGCTTTCCAGCAAGGACTGGTGAGCCACGGGTTGATCCAACGCGGCAAAGTCCAAGCCCTCGCGCAGCAGATCATCCAGCGTTTCGGCGTGAAAACCCCGGACACGCAAACGGCTGCGCGCAGCCTGTCCGGCGGCAACTTGCAGAAATTCATCCTCGGCCGGGAAATTCTTCAGCAACCGCAACTGCTGATCGCCGCGCACCCGACCTGGGGCGTCGACGTCGGCGCCGCCGCGACCATTCACCGTGCGCTGATTGCCCTGCGCGATGCCGGCGCGGCAATTCTGGTGATTTCCGAAGACCTCGATGAGCTGTTCCAGATCAGCGATCGCCTCGGCGCGCTGTGCGGCGGGCGTCTGTCGGCGCTGCAAGACACCGGCGCTACACAACTGAGCGATGTCGGCGCGTGGATGGCCGGCCAGTTCGATCATTCACCTCTCGCCGCTTCGGTTTAACGGAGTTTCAACATGCTGCTTTCTCTCGAACCCCGTGGCCAGCAATCGCGTCTGATGCTGTGGTGCTCGCCGTTATTGGCGGCGGCGCTGACCCTCGGCTGCGGCTCGCTGTTGTTCATCGCGCTCGGCCACGACCCGCTGCAAACCTTGCACACACTGCTGATCGCACCGGTCAGCGATTTGTATGGCGTGTCTGAATTGCTGGTCAAGGCGCTGCCAATTTTGCTCTGTGCACTGGGCTTGGCCGTGGCCTACCAGGCGCGGATCTGGAACATCGGCGCCGAAGGCCAGTTGCTCCTCGGCGCCTTGGCCGGCAGTGCTTTGGCAGTGAACATTATCGACATGCAAAGTCGCTGGGCGCTGGTGCTGATTCTGCTGACCGGCACGCTGGCGGGCGCCGCATGGGCCGGGCTCACCGCATGGCTGCGCACGCGCTTCAATGCCAATGAAATCCTTACCAGCATCATGCTCAACTACATCGCGCTGAACTTGCTGCTGTTTTGCGTGCACGGGCCGTTGAAGGATCCAGCGGGCTTCAATTTTCCCGAGTCGGCGATGTTCGGCGACGCCAGTCGTTTGCCGCTGCTGCTGGAGGACGGCCGCGTGCACGCCGGGGTGTATTTCGCCCTGCTCGCGCTGGTCGCGGTGTGGGTGCTGTTGCAGAAAAGCTTTATCGGCTTCCAGATCAAAGTACTCGGGCTGGACAAGCGTGCGGCAGGTTTTGTCGGCTTTCGCGAGAAGCGCCTGATCTGGCTGGCGCTGTTGATCAGCGGTGGTCTGGCCGGGCTCGCCGGGGTCTGCGAAGTGACCGGGCCGATCGGCCAATTGGTGCCGCAGGTGTCACCGGGCTATGGCTACGCGGCAATCACCGTGGCGTTTCTCGGACGGCTGAATCCGCTTGGCATTTTGTTCTCCAGTCTGCTCATGGCGCTGCTGTACATCGGCGGCGAGAGCGCGCAGATGTCGCTCAATCTGCCGCAAGCGATCACCCAATTGTTCCAGGGCATGATGCTGTTTTTCCTGCTCGCCTGTGACGTGCTGATTCTCTATCGGCCACGTCTGAAACTGCGCTGGACCCGGCGCGCCTCGACCCCTGCCGTAAACGCCGGAGCGCTGTGATGGATATCGATCTGTTGAGCAATATTTTCTATGCCATGGTTCGCTGCGGCACGCCGCTGTTGCTGGTGGCATTGGGTGAGTTGATCTGCGAGAAAAGCGGCGTCCTCAACCTCGGCCAGGAAGGCATGATGCTGTTCGGTGCGGTGATCGGTTTTATCGTCGCGCTGAACAGCGGCAACCTGTGGCTGGGTGTGCTGCTGGCGATGTTGGCCGGGATGTTGTTGTCGTCACTGTTTGCCCTGGTCGCACTGGTGTTCAACGCCAATCAGGTCGCCACCGGTTTGGCCCTGACGATCTTCGGCGTGGGCCTGTCGACATTTGTCGGCGCGGCCTGGGTGGGTAAGCCGCTGGCGGGTTTCGAGCCTCTGGCGATTCCGTATCTGAGTGAGATCCCGCTGATCGGGCGGATGCTGTTTGCCCAGGATCTGCTGGTGTATCTGTCGTTCGCGCTGTTTGCGCTGGTGGCGTGGGTGATCATCAAAAGTCGTGTCGGCCTGATCATCCAAGCGGTCGGTGAAAACCCGGATGCGGCCAGCGCCATGGGCTTGCCAGTGCTGACCGTGCGCACCCTGGCGGTGCTGTTTGGCGGAGCGATGGCCGGGTTGGCCGGGGCGTATCTGTCGCTGGCCTACACGCCGATGTGGGCGGAAAACATGACCGCTGGCCGCGGCTGGATCGCCCTGGCGCTGGTGGTGTTCGCCAGTTGGCGGGTGTGGCGGTTGTTGCTTGGGGCGTACCTGTTCGGCCTCGCCAGCATCCTGCACTTGGTGGCACAGGGATTGGGACTGGCGATTCCTTCGAGCCTGCTGGCGATGCTGCCGTATGTCGCGACGATCCTGGTGCTGGTGATGCTGTCCCGCGATGCCGTGCGCACTCGGTTGTATGCGCCGGTTTCGTTGGGGCAGCCGTGGCAATCGGGACACTGATCGTTGTCAGAGCGGGCCTCTTCGCGAGCAGGCTCGCTCCCACAGGGGATCTGAGTGAACGCGGGCAAATGTGGGAGCGAGCCTGCTCGCGAAAGCGTCCGCACAGGCAACACTTGAATCACGCCCCACAACTGTTTCTGATCAAACACCCTCGAGAAACTCAAGAAGCCTGGAGTATGCTCCGGGGTCAAAGCCTGTTTCGCCAAGCGCTGCAACTGTGGCGCGGTCAGGCGTGTCCATTGAATCCTGAATGCTGACTTTCAAGGAAACCCATCATGTCTCAGGCAAAAAACGCACTGATCATCGGCGCCTCCCGCGGCTTGGGCCTCGGTCTGGTGAAGACCCTGCTGGGCGATGGCTGGCAAGTGACCGCGACGGTGCGCAATCCGCAGAAGGCCGAGGCGCTGCAAGCGCTGGGTGACGTGCGCATCGAGAAGCTCGATATGGACGATCAGCAAGCAGTGATCGCCCTCAGCCAGAAGCTCAAGGGCGAAACCTTCGACCTGTTGTTCGTCAACGCTGGGGTCAAAGGACCGGACGTGCAGACCCCGGGCGGCGCGACATTGGCCGAGGTCGGGCAGCTGTTTTTCACCAACGCGGTGGCGCCGATCAATCTGGCCCAGCGTTTCGTCGGGCAGATCCGCGACGGCAGCGGCGTGCTGGCGTTCATGAGTTCGGTGCTCGGCAGCGTGACCATGCCCGACGCGCCGGAGCTGGCGTTGTACAAGGCGAGCAAAGCGGCGCTGAATTCGATGACCAACAGTTTTGTCACGCAACTGGGTGAACAGAAACTCACCGTACTGTCCTTGCACCCGGGCTGGGTGAAGACCGACATGGGCGGCGAAGGTGCTGACCTGGATGTAGAAACCAGCACTCGCGGGCTGATTGATCAGGTCAATGCGTTCACCGGCAAGGGCGGGCATCACTTCGTCAATTACAAAGGGGAAACGATTGCCTGGTAAGCACTGAAAATCCCGATGTGGGAGCGAGCCTGCGCGCGAATACGATCTGTCAGTTAAATCTGTATCGACTGACATGACGCCTTCGCGAGCAGGCTCGCTCCCACAGGGAGTGATGGCGAATGGTCGGGTGGCGCTTGCCCGGCGCTGCGATTTGTTTGAAACTGCGCGCCTCGTCCTTCGCGGCGACCCTGGATCAGCAGACAGGGCAACACTGAGCTGGCAACCCTGAACCCAACTTTCAGAGGAGCCGGCCACAATGCCTGCGACCCGTACCTGGTTAAAAAACCCCCTCGCCATTTTCACCTCCAACGAGCTTGATGCCCGTGGCGGCCTTGTCGTGCAAGACGGTGTGATCGTCGAAGTGCTCGCTGCCGGTCAGCAGCCGTCGTCGCCGTGCAATGCAGTGTTCGATGCCCGCGAGCACGTGATCCTGCCGGGCCTGATCAACACCCACCATCACTTCTATCAAACCCTGACCCGCGCCTGGGCGCCGGTGGTCAATCAGCCGCTGTTTCCGTGGCTGAAAACCCTGTACCCGGTATGGGCACGGCTGACCCCGGAAAAACTCGCCCTCGCGACCAAAGTGGCGCTGGCCGAATTGCTGCTCTCGGGTTGCACTACGGCTGCCGACCATCACTATCTGTTCCCGGACGGTCTGGAAAACGCCATCGACGTGCAGGTCGAAACGGTGCGTGAACTGGGCATGCGCGCCATGCTTACGCGCGGCTCGATGAGCCTCGGCGAGAAGGACGGCGGCCTGCCTCCGCAACAAACGGTGCAAGAAGGTCAGGTGATTCTCGATGACAGCCAGCGGCTGATTCACGAGTACCACGAGCGTGGCGACGGCGCGCAGATCCAGATCGCTCTGGCGCCATGTTCGCCGTTTTCGGTGACTCCGGAAATAATGTCCGCCAGCGCTGATCTGGCGAACAAGCTCGATGTGCGTCTGCACACCCACCTCGCTGAAACCCTTGATGAAGAAGACTTCTGCCTGCAACGTTTCGGTCTGCGCACCGTCGATTATCTGGACAGCGTCGGCTGGCTCGGCCCGCGAACCTGGCTGGCGCACGGCATCCATTTCAACCCCGACGAAATCGCCCGCCTCGGCCAGGCCGGCACCGGCATCTGCCACTGCCCAAGCTCGAACATGCGCCTGGCGTCCGGCATCTGCCCGAGCATCGAGCTGACCGACGCCGGCGCGCTGTTCGGTCTTGGCGTCGACGGTTCGGCGTCCAACGATGCCTCGAACATGATCCTCGAAGCGCGTCAGGCCCTGTACATCCAGCGCCTGCGTTACGGCGCCGAAAAGATCACCCCGGAACGCGTGCTGGGCTGGGCGACCAAGGGTTCGGCGAGCCTGCTCGGTCGCAGCGACATCGGCGAAATCGCCGTGGGCAAGCAGGCGGATCTGGCGTTGTTCAAGCTTGATGAACTGCGCTTCTCCGGCAGCCATGATCCGATTTCGGCATTGCTGCTGTGCGGCGCTGATCGGGCAGATCGGGTGATGATCGGTGGCAAGTGGCGTGTGGTTGATGGGCAGGTCGAGGGGTTGGACCTGAAAGGTCTGATTGCCGATCACAGCCAGGCGGCTCGGCAGTTGATCGCCGGTACCTGATCCCCGCATATGATCGTTCCCACGCTCTGCGTGGGAATGCATCTCGGGACGCAGAGCGTCCCAAAAGCGGACGCAGAGCGTCCATGGCGGCATTCCCACGCGGAGCGTGGGAACGATCACAGTCCTAAGAGGGACAGCATGATGAATGTGGCAAACAGCACAAAGTGCGTCATGCCCTCAATGGCGTTCGTCTCGCCGTCATTGAGGTTGATCGCGCTGACGATCAGGGTGATGAAGATCATCACCGTTTGCACCGGGGTCATCGCCATTTGAAACGGCTGGCCGGTGTACAGCGCCATCGCTTCCATCACCGGCACGGTCAGAATCACCGTCGACAGTGACGCGCCCATCGCAATGTTGACCACCGACTGCATGCGATTGGCCAGTGCCGCACGCAACGCAGTCAGAATCTCCGGCGCTGCAGAAATCGCCGCCACCAGAATCGCCGTGATCACCGGCGGCGCGCCCGTGCCTTCCAGGCCCAGATCGAGGGTCTTGGACATTACCTCGGCGAGTGCGCCGATAATCACCACCCCCGACACCAGAATGCCAACCGACAGCGCCAGGCTGACCGGTTTCGGCTCCTGCTCGACCGGCTCCTTCTTGCGACGTTTGTCCGGGTAGCTGTAGCTGAAAAAGTAACTGTGCGGGCCGACCTGCATGCGCAGGAACAGCGCGTAAAGCACCATCATCGCGCCGATGGTGAACGCCGAATACATCTTCCAGTTGGCCTCGGGAATGAACTCCGGAACCACCATCGACACGCCCATCGCGGTAAGGATCATCACGCTATAGCTGCGCGCCGAATCGTCGTTGTAGGACTGCTCGCCGTGCTTGATCCCGCCCATCAGTGCGGCGAGGCCGAGGATGCCGTTAATGTCGAGCATCACCGCTGAATAAATCGTGTCGCGCACCAGTGTTGCCGAGGCTTCGTTGCTCATCATGATCGCCAGGATCACCACTTCGACCAGCACCGCCGAGAGCGTGAGGATCATCGTGCCGTAGGGATCGCCGACCTTTTCCGCCAGCAGTTCGGCGTGATGAGCGACGCGCATCGAAGCGGCGACGATAAAGGCAATCAGCAGCAGACCGCCGCCCAGCGCGACGATCTGGCCGCTGTGCAGCAGCCAATGTTCCAATGGATAAGCGACGCACGCGGCAAGGACTGCCAGCAGCAGGAAGCTTTCTTGTTTGAGGATCGAGAGCATGACGGGCCTTTTGCCGAAAAGAGCTGATGAAGCTACTGACTGCCGCGCGGCGCTAACGTTTCGTTACATCTTTGCGCACCAAACCATGGCGGCTGATTTCAGGCATGCACATTTATTAGCCATACCGGCCTCTTCGCGAGCAGGCTCGCTCCCACATTGAATTGCGATCCCCCTGTGGGAGCGAGCCTGCTCGCGAAGGCCGCACTGCGGTTGTGGATTATTTATTGTCCTGTTGGTCAGCAATTTGCATTGGCCCTGAGCACACACAACAAAATGGAGTTCGGGTTCATGCCAATACGTCCGCTGCACAAACTGCTGTACGCCGCCATCGGTCTGGGAATCAGCCTGAGCGCCAGCGCTGCCGATCCGCTGAAGGTCGGTTTCGTCTACATCGGCCCGATCGGTGACCACGGCTGGACGTATCAGCACGAAAAGGGGCGCAAGGCCCTGGCGGAAAAACTCGGCACGCAGATCACCACCAACTACGTGGAAAACGTCGCCGAGGGCGCCGACGCCGAGCGGGTGATCCGCAACATGGCCAAGGACAAATACGACCTGATCTTCACCACCTCTTTCGGCTACATGAACCCGACAGTGAAAGTCGCCAAGCAATTTCCCAAAGTAACGTTCGAACACGCCACCGGCTACAAGCAGGACAAGAACCTTGGCACCTACCTGGCACGCACTTACGAGGGCCGTTACGTCAGCGGCTTCCTCGCAGCGAAAATGACCAAGACCAAGAAGATCGGCTACGTCGCCTCGTTCCCGATTCCGGAAGTGATCCGCGACATCAACGCCATCCAGTTGGCCCTGAACAAGTACAACCCTGGCACCGAAATCAAGGTGGTGTGGGTCAACTCCTGGTTCGATCCGGGCAAGGAAGCCGACGCCGCCAATGCGCTGATCGATCAGGGTGTTGATGTAGTGTTCCAGCACACCGACAGCCCGGCGCCGATCCAGGCTGCCGAACGGCGCGGCGTGTATGCCGTGGGCTACGCCTCGGACATGGCTCACTTCGGCCCGAAAGCGGTGCTGACCTCGATCGTCAATGACTGGGCGCCGCACTACATTCAGGCGACGCAGAGCGTGATCGACCACACCTGGAAATCCCAGGATTACTGGGGCGGGTTGAAGGAAGGCACGGTCGAACTACCGATCAGCGATCTGGTGCCAGCGCCGGTGAAAGCCGAGGCCGAGCAGTTGATCGCCGATATCAAGAGCGGCGCGTTGCAGCCGTTTACCGGGCCGATCAAGGATCAGGCCGGTGTAGAAAAAATCCCGGCGGGCGTGAGCGCGACCAATGTGGAACTGGCTTCGATGAATTACTACGTTGAGGGCATGAAGGCCGAGATGCCGAAGTAGTCCCTCGATTCACCACACAAAACCCTGTGGGAGCGAGCCTGCTCGCGAAAGCGGTGTGTCATTAAACAAAAATGTTGTCTGACACTCCCTCTTCGCGAGCAGGCTCACTCCCACATTGGAAACACAGCGTATTCAAGGATTGTGTATGGATCAGCTTCCGATCATTGATATCAGCCCGCTCTATGGCGACGACAAAAACGCCTGGCCTGCGGTGGCCGAACAAATCGACCAAGCCTGTCGCGAGTGGGGCTTTTTCTACATCAAGGGCCATCCGATCTCGGCGCAGCGCATCGACGCCCTGCTCGATCACGCCCAGCGTTTCTTCGCCCTGCCCGCTGCGGAAAAGCTCAAGATCGACATTACCCAGACCCGCCATCATCGCGGCTACGGCGCGATTGCCACAGAGCAACTGGACCCGGACAAACCCAGTGACCTCAAAGAAACCTTCGACATGGGCCTGCACCTGCCGAACGAACATCCCGAGGTGCTCGCGGAAAAACCCTTGCGCGGCCCCAATCGGCATCCGGCGCAGCCCGGCTGGGAAACGCTGATGGAGCAGCATTACCTCGACATGCAGGCACTGGCGCAAACCCTGCTGCGAGCGATGACCATTGCGCTGGGCATCGAGCGCGACTTCTTCGATACGCGCTTCGTCGAGCCGGTCAGCGTGCTGCGCATGATCCATTACCCGCCGCGCCACACCGCCAGCTCCGCCGAGCAACAAGGTGCCGGCGCCCATACCGATTACGGCTGCATCACCCTGCTCTATCAGGACAGCGCCGGTGGTTTGCAGGTGAAGAACGTCAAAGGTGAATGGATTGACGCCCCACCGATTGATGGCACGTTCGTGGTCAACCTCGGCGACATGATGGCGCGCTGGAGCAACGACCGTTATCGCTCGACCCCGCACCGGGTGATCAGCCCGCTAGGCGTGGATCGCTATTCGATGCCGTTTTTCGCCGAACCGCACCCGGACACGCGCATCGAATGCCTGCCCGGTTGTCAGGACGCACAGCACCCGGCGAAATATCCGACCACCACCTGCGCGCAATTCCTGCTGTCGCGCTTCGCCGATACCTACGCCTATCGCCGCGAGCAAGAGGCGGTTTGATCGATCACCTGGTCAGGTTTTGCCAATTGTTGCAGCCAGCCTCTGTAGAATGCCGGCATTGCACCTGATGAGAAAAGACTATGTACGACTGGCTCAACGCCCTGCCCAAAGCCGAACTGCACCTGCATCTGGAAGGTTCGCTGGAGCCTGAACTGCTGTTCGCCCTGGCTGAGCGCAACAAGATCGCCCTGCCGTGGAGCGACGTCGAAACCCTGCGCAAGGCGTACGCCTTCAACAATCTGCAGGAATTTCTCGACCTGTATTACCAGGGCGCCGATGTGTTGCGCACCTCGCAGGACTTCTATGACCTGACCTGGGCCTACCTGCTGCGCTGCAAGGCACAGAACGTGATTCACACCGAACCGTTCTTCGATCCGCAGACCCACACCGACCGGGGCATCCCGTTCGAAGTGGTGCTCAACGGCATCGCCGCCGCGCTCAAGGATGGCGAGACGCAACTGGGCATCAGCAGCGGTTTGATCCTCAGCTTCCTGCGCCACCTCAGCGAAGACGAAGCGCAGAAAACCCTCGATCAGGCGCTGCCGTTTCGTGATGCGTTTGTCGCGGTCGGGCTCGACAGTTCCGAGATGGGCCACCCACCGAGCAAATTCAAACGCGTCTTCGATCGTGCCCGCGACGAAGGCTTCCTCACCGTCGCTCACGCCGGTGAAGAAGGCCCGCCGGAGTACATCTGGGAAGCCATCGACCTGCTGAAAATCCAGCGCATCGACCATGGCGTGCGCGCCATCGAAGACGAGCGCCTGATGCAGCGGATCATCGACGAGCAGATCCCGCTGACCGTGTGCCCGCTGTCCAACACCAAGCTCTGCGTGTTCGATCACATGTCGCAGCACAACATCCTCGACATGCTCGAGCGCGGCGTGAAGGTCACGGTGAACTCCGATGACCCGGCGTATTTCGGCGGGTACGTGACCGAGAACTTCCATGCGCTGCACGAGCATCTGGGCATGACCCAGGATCAGGCCAAACGCCTGGCGCAGAACAGCCTGGATGCGCGGTTGGTAAAACCGTAAGCAACTGCAAAATCACATCAATACCTGTGGGAGCGGGCTTGCCCGCGATAGCGGATTGTCAGTCAACATAGATGTTGAATTTGCTGGCCCCATCGCGGGCAAGCCCGCTCCCACAGGGTACTGCGTTTATTTGAATAGCTGCGCTTCGGTCAGCTCTTCCAGGGTCTTGCCCCGCGTCTCCATCCCGAACAGCCACACCACGCCCGCCGCAATCGCAAAGCACGCCGCGCCCAGCGCGAACACGCCGCCCTGCCCGGTAATCGGGAACACCAGCCCGGTCACCAATGGCCCGAGCAGCGAGCCGACGCGGCCGATCGCCGAGGCGAATCCCGAGCCGGTTGCCCGTGCCGAAGTCGGGTACAGCTCCGGCGTGTAGGTGTAGAGCACCGCCCACATGCCGAACAGAAAGAACTGCATCAACAATCCGGTGCCGATCAGCAGCGCCACGTTGCCGCCGAATACTGCGCTCTGCCCGTAGAGAAACGCCATCACCCCGCCGCCGAGCAGGGTGACGATGCACACCGGTTTGCGTCCCCAACGCTCGACCAGCCACGCCGCCATGAGGAATCCGGGAATCCCGCCGAGCGAGATCAGCACCGTGTAGTACACCGACTGCGTCACGGCGAAACCGGACTGCTGCAGCAATGCGCTGAGCCATGAAGTCAGCCCATAGAAACCCAGCAATGCAAAGAACCACAGACTCCAGATCATCGTCGTGCGCTGGCGATATTGCGGCGACCAGATCTGCTTGAGTGCAGAGAAGAAATTGCCCGGTGGCGTCACCGTGCGCGGCAACCGAACCGGTTCCGGCAACGCCGCACCGCCCAGCGAAGCACGCACCCGCGCTTCGATGCCGTTCAACACCTTGTCCGCGTCGGCGTCGCGCCCGGCCTGTTCCAGCCAGCGCGGTGACTCGGGAATGAAAAAGCGGATCGCCAGGACAAATACCGCCGGCACTGCCAGCACCAGGAAAATATCGCGCCAGCCAATAAGCGGCAGCAGGAAGTACGAGAGCACACCCGCCGCGACAAACCCCAGCGGCCAGAAGCCATCCATCAGGGCGATGTAGCGCCCGCGTCGTTGCGCCGGAATCAGCTCCGACAGCATCGACTGCGCGATGGGAAATTCCATGCCCATGCCGATTCCCAACAGGATGCGAAACAGCGTCAGCGTCTCCACCGTCTGCGCCGTCGAGCACAGGTAACTGGCCAAGCCCCACAGTACGATGCTCCACTGAAACACCGGTTTGCGCCCGAAGCGGTCGGCGAGCATTCCCGACAGCGACGCCCCGAGCACCATGCCGAAAAAGCTCGAACTGGCCAGCAGCCCTGCCTGTGCGCTGCTCAGGCCGAACTCGGCTTTGATCGAGCCGAGCAAGAAAGTCATCATCGCCAGATCCATGGAATCGAAGAAAAACGCCAAGGCGATGATGATGAAAATGACGCGGTGATAACCGCTGAGCGGCAGCCGTTCGAGGCGCTCGGCCGCGCCAAAGCGTTGTGTATTCATGTTGCGCTCCCCATCTGGAAAATCCCCGGATCGAGTGTGCGCGATGGTCATTCAGAGGTCGTACTGGATGCGACCTGTTCACAGCCGTAGGCGACGTCGATCGTCAGCTCACCGCAGGCAGATGCTCTAGAACGCTGTTTCCAGCTCGGTCTCGGCGGCGAAGCGATGGATTTCCCGCTGACCGGTGGCGGTCAGCTGCAAGGCGCGGGAATCGTTGGGCAAAGTCAGCCAGCCGGACTGCATGAACAACTGCAACAGCGCCGCGCCCAGTGAGCCGCCCATGTGCGGGCGGCGCTCGCTCCAGTCCGGGCAGGCGCAGGCGACCTGCACGTTGCGGTGGGCCAGGGCCTGAATGAATACGCCGCGCTGGGCCAGTTGGGTGGAGCCCTTGTGCGTAACCACCACCCGTTGCTCAAGCTGTTCGATCCAGCCGGCATCGAGCAGGCGCTGGTACAGGTCGGCTGCCAGGGTGCCGCCCAGATGATCGTCGCAGAACCGCGCGCGCAACAGCGAAGATGGTGCCGCCTGCGGCCTGACCATCGGCGTGGTGCGTTTCAGCGCAGCGGGAATTTGCCGTGGCGCACTGGCAATGGTGGCGCTGGCCAGTGCCTCGATCGCCGCGCCCACCTCCGGCGCCGCGAGGCGGAAGAAGCGTTTGCGCCCACGCATTTCGACGTTCAACAGACCACCTGCGGACAATCGCCCCAAATGCGCACTGGCCGACGACGGCGAGAGCCCGGCCAGCAGCGCCAGCTCTTCGGCTTGCCGCGCCGAGCCATCCATCAACGCCCACATCATCGCGCTGCGCTTGGGGTCGGCCAGCAATGTCGCGATCTGGCTGATGCACGGTGCATGTTCCATATGTTCACTCCCTGTCGAATCGTATCGTCTACCGCTCGGAGACATCTTGGCCGCTGATCGCTCATCGGCCAACACGCGAAAATCGCCCTGGATCGGGGCAAGACATGCCGCCGACACCAGCTGCTCCGGCACACAACCTTGCGGCAGAAGTTGCAACCGCCACCAAAAGCCGGCAACGCGTTACGGGGTCTGCGCGCCGGGTTTCAGTGCAGGCATGAGGCGGGCGCTAGTATAAGCGGGTTAAGCCAGACGTCCTGCGCCGGGGCCTGCGCAGGTGGCGATTGTTCCTGACAGAAATTTCTCTATTTGCCTGCGACTAATGATCAACTTTGAGAAAAGCGGGAAATTGACTACCCAATTCGGCGCAACGGCTGGCGAGCATCTCCCTCAGAAGGTTCACTGGCTTACTCAATTGTGCGCGATGGGCGCACAACAGATTCAGCGGTGCGCGCTCACACAGCAGTTCCGGCATCAGCACTTTCAGGCGTCCGGCCAGCACATCGGTAGCGACGTCGAGCCATGACTTATAGGCGATCCCCGCGCCAGCCAGGGCCCATAGCCGCACCACGTCGGCGTCATCGCTGAAACGATCGCCGCTGACGGTCAGGCCGACTTCGCGCTTGCCATCGTGAAAATTCCAGTGGTCGTGAACGCGGCTGCCAAGCATGTATAAAAGACAGTTGTGCTGGGCCAGTTGCTCGAGCTGGCGCGGCTCGCCATGCCGGGCCAGATAATCTGGAGAGGCGCACAAAACGCGGCGATTGTGCGGGGCAATGGGCAAGGCGATCAGGCTGGAATCTTCCGGCTCGCCATAGCGCAGGGCGATGTCCACCGGTTGCCGGAAGAGGTCGGCGATGCGATCGCCGAGCAACAGCCGCACGGTCAGTTTCGGATGTTCACGCTGGAACGCATCAAGCCACGGCAGCAGCAGATTGCGCCCGAAATCCGAAGGCGCCGACAGCTGCAGAATCCCGCTGACCTGGTCCTGACCGCTGGCGAGCAAGCGACGCCCTTCGTCGAGATTGCTCAGGGCGGCGCGGGCATACTCAAGGAAGCCTTCGCCTTCGGCGGTCAGGCGCAGGCTGCGGGTCGAACGCGCCAGCAGCCGCGCACCGAGCTGCTGCTCGATGCGCTTGAGTGCCGCGCTGGCCACGGCGGCGGACATGTCCATCACCCGTGCGGCCGCCGACAGGCTGCCCAGATCGGCAGCGCGGACGAACAACTGCAGGTCATCAAAACGCAGCATGCGCAGCCTCGATTATCAAAAAAATATTGAAAGAGACTGCTCTTTTAGCCGGTTTTATCGCGCAGAGAAATAGCCAATGATGACTCCATCGAATTCATCCTGATTTCTTCTTCTATCAACCGCACGGAGCCATCCATGAAAGCCATCGCCTATTACGCCTCTCTGCCGATCAGCGACGCCAAGTCTCTGCAGGACATCGAACTGCCGGAGCCGGTCGCCGGCCCACGCGACCTGTTGGTGGAAGTCAAAGCCATCTCGGTCAATCCGGTCGATACCAAAGTGCGGCAGAACGCGGCACCGGAAAACGGCGCGGCAAAAGTGCTGGGCTGGGATGTTGCCGGTGTGGTCAAGGCGGTCGGCAGCGACGTCACCCTGTTCAAGGCGGGCGACAAAGTGTTCTACGCCGGTTCGATCGCCCGGGCCGGTGGTAACAGCGAGTTGCACGTGGTTGATGAGCGCATTGTCGGCCACATGCCCAAGTCCCTCGGTTTTGCCGAAGCCGCCGCACTGCCGCTGACCGCGATCACCGCTTGGGAATTGCTCTTCGAGCGCCTGCAGATCAGCGAAGGCAGCACCGATCAGGGTCAGAGCCTGCTGATCGTCGGCGCGGCGGGCGGAGTGGGTTCGATCCTCACTCAATTGGCCAATCAATTGACCGGCCTGAAAGTCATCGGCACCGCGTCCCGTGCGCAAACCCGTGACTGGGTCAGCGACCTGGGTGCCGATCTGGTCATCGATCACAGCCAGCCGCTGAGCGAAGAATTGAAACGCGCAGGCATCACCAGCGTGACGCATGTCGCCAGCCTGACCCAGACCGATCAGCATCTTGCGCAACTGGTCGAAGCCCTCGCGCCGCAAGGCAAACTGGCGCTGATCGACGATCCGAAGTCCCTCGATATCAGCCTGCTCAAGCGCAAGAGCCTGTCACTGCACTGGGAGTTCATGTACACCCGCTCGCTGTTCGAAACGCCGGACATGATCGAACAGCACAAGCTGCTCAACCGCGTCGCCGAGCTGATTGACGCCGGCACCTTGAAGACCACCCTGGGCGAGCACTTCGGCGTGATCAATGCCGCCAATCTGCGCCGCGCCCATGAATTGCTGGAAAGCGGCAAGGCCAAGGGGAAAATTGTTTTAGAAGGTTTCTAAACAATAAAGCCTCGCAATCGCTGGTGATGCCAGAGCGGTTGCGGGGCTTTTTGCCGTCAGTCGGTTGCCTGACCCTTGTCACAATTACGCGGGTATCGAGGTCTACAATCGAAGCCTCTGCGATACATCTTTTACGCAAGGGAGGTCAGCAATGAAGATCCTGATAAAAGAAGTGGCAAAGTCCCAATGGCAGGTGCGCCTGGACCAGCATGTCGTGACCTTTCGCAGTGAAGCCGAGGCCCTGGCTTTCACTCGCACCCTCGAAGCGCGACTCTGCGCGCCCCACCGGATCCCCGAACCCAGCCAGCAGCGCGCCGCTGGCTGAGCTCCAAAGTCGAGCGCTCAGACCTGGGCCAGCGCCAGCGCCAGCGCCCGGGCATTCTGCAAGCGCCGGGTGAGCAGCGCGACGCTCACCACCAGCAGACCGCACAGGCTGATTACCATCGCCATCGGCACGGCGCTGCCATCGTGCAACACCCCCACCAACGCGGCGGCACCGGCGGCGATGCTGAATTGCAGACAACCGAGCATCGCCGACGCACTGCCGGCGCGTGCGCCCTGACCGTTCATCGCGCAAGCCGAGGCGTTAGGAATGATGCAGCCGAGGCTGGCGATGCAAATGAACAGCGGAATCAGCAACGGCCACAGCGCATCCGGACGCATTGAGCTGACCGCCAGCAATGTCAGTCCGGCGAGGAAATACACACACACCGCTCGCACCAGCAAAAACGCCGGGCCGCGCTTGGCGAGCAGGCGCGCATTGACCTGCGCCACCAGAATGAAGCCCGCCGCGTTGGTGCCGAACAGCCAGCCGAAATGCTCGGCCGGTACGCCGTAGAGCTTGATGAACACAAACGGTGAACCGGCGATGTAGGCAAACATCCCGGCGATGGCGATGCCGCCGGTCAGGGCATGGCCGAGATAGACCGAGTCCTTTACCAGTCGCGCGTACTGGCGCAATGCACCGGACAACGGCTGGCGCGGGACGTGGGCCGGCATGCTTTCCGGCAGCCCCAATGCCACCGCCAGACCTGCCGCCGCACTGAACCCGGTGAGCACCAGAAAGATCGACTGCCAACCCGTGGTGTTGACCAGCAGACCGCCGAGCATCGGCGCCAGAATCGGCGCCAGGCCCATCACCAGCATCAGTTGCGAAAACACCTTCGCCGAGCCGACCGCGTCGCACTTGTCGGCAACCACCGCACGGGAAATCACCATCCCCGCGCAACCGCCCAATGCCTGGACGAAACGCGCGCCGATCAGCCATTCCAGGCTCGGCGCGTAGGCGCAGGCCAAGGACGCCAGGGTGAACAGGGCAACGCCGCTGAGCAGCGGCAGCCGTCGACCGAAACGATCGGAAATCGGCCCGTACGCCAGTTGGCCCAGCGACAGACCGAGGAAGTACGCCGCCAGCGTCAGCTGGACATGCTGCTCATCGGTGCCGAACGCCAACGCCATGGCCGGGAAGGCAGGTAAATAGAAGTCGATCGCCAAAGGACCGAAGGCGCTCAAGGCGCCGAGTATCAAAATCGTGCGGAAGTTCATCAGGCATCCAGGTGGGCAAGTCGCAGCCCGACAGTCTAGCCGCGCCCGGACGCCTTGAACATTCCGATAGCTCGCTAACGATCAATTTCAGACGAGCTTCACGTCATATCCTTCTTCACGAATCGCCGCGATGACCTGATCTTCATTCAGCGCGCTTTCGACGCCGACTTCCTTTGCAGCCAGATCGACGCGCACGCTGGCCGCCGGATCCAGCGCCTGCACCGCAGTGGTAATGGCTTTGACGCAATGACCGCAGGACATGCCTTGAACGTTGAACACTTGCATGGGAAGACTCCTTTGAGTGAGGTTGCCGGCAGTCTCGAGCTTGCCACGATGGCAAGGTCAAGTTCTGCGCAAAACTGCCGGGCTGGCATTCGGCGCCGCGCTCGGCCAAGCTGCGTGCATCAATGACTGAAATTCAGGAGATTCAGCCATGCGCTGGTCAGCTTTGGGCCTGTTTGGCTTGCTCAGCCTTTTCGCCGCCGTCCCGCAGGTGCAAGCCGCCGGTGAGGACTACGCGGTACTGATCATTTCCCGCGAGCGCCTCGAAGTGGCGACCTCGTGCGAGATCGGCGTGTACATCCAGGACCAGCTCTCGGCGCGCCTGTTCCAGGAGCAGAGCACTTCGTTCAACCTGCCGCCGGGCGAGGTTTCGCTGCGCTTGAAACTGCTGCCGGGCCAGGCACCGGGTTGTAATCCCGGCATGCTGGCGCCGGGTTCGCAGGAAATTAAACTGCAAGCGGGTGAGATACAGAAGTACCGGATAGCGATGACGCAGGAAGGTATGTATCTGAAGCGCGCCGATCTCGGTTATTGAGCAAATTCCTGACCTGTGGGAGCGAGCTTGCTCGCGAATGCGGTGCATCATCGCCGATCGTTCCCACGCTCTGCGTGGGAATGCAGCCATGGACGCTCTGCGTCCCGAAGCGTGACGCGGAGCGTCACAGTAGGCATTCCCACGCGGAGCGTGGGAACGATCAACATCTTGCGGAATGGTGCTTGACCTTGCCCGCATGGCAAGGTTGATCCTGTAGACATCCACTACAGGGAGCGCGACCGATGTCCGAATCCACCACTTTCGATCTGCCGATTGCTGGCATGACCTGCGCCAGTTGCGCCGGGCGTGTCGAGCGGGCCTTGCGCAAGGTCAGCGGCACCAGTGCCGTCAGCGTCAACCTCGCCACCGAACAGGCCCGGGTGCAGGCACCCGGCGACAGCCTGCCGGCGCTGATGCAAGCCGTGGAGCGCGCCGGTTACAGCGTGCCCCGGCAAACCGTCGAATTGAACATCGACGGCATGACTTGCGCGTCCTGCGTCGGTCGCGTCGAACGTGCCCTGAACAAAGTCCCCGGCGTGAGCAGCGTCAGTGTCAATCTGGCCAACGAACGTGCGCACATCGAATTGCTCGGCCAGGTCGATACGCAAACCCTGCTCGACGCGGTGAGAAAGGCCGGTTACGCGGCCAGCGTCTGGCAAGCCGAACGGCCACAATCCGATGACCAGCAACAACGCCTGCAGCGCGAGCGTTGGGCATTGATCTGTGCGATCGCCCTCGCCCTGCCGCTGGTGTTGCCGATGTTGCTGCAACCGTTCGGCATTCACTGGATGCTCCCGGCCTGGGCGCAATTCGCCCTCGCCACCCCCGTGCAATTCATCTTCGGCGCACGCTTTTATGTTGCGGCGTGGAAAGCCGTGCGCGCCGGCGCCGGCAACATGGACCTGCTCGTCGCCCTCGGCACCAGCGCCGGTTATGGCTTGAGTGTCTATGAATGGGCCAGCGCTGCCGGACGCATGCCGCATCTGTATTTCGAGGCCTCGGCGGTGGTCATCGCTTTGGTATTGCTCGGCAAATATCTCGAAAGCCGCGCCAAACGTCAGACCGCCAGCGCCATTCGCGCTCTCGAAGCGTTGCGGCCGGAGCGCGCGATTCAAGTCATCGACGGGCGTGAGCAGGACGTTGCGATCAGCGCCCTGCGCCTCGAAGATCTGGTGCTGGTCAAACCCGGCGAACGCTTCCCGGTGGATGGCGAAGTCGTCGAAGGCCAGAGCCACGCCGACGAAGCGCTGATCAGCGGCGAAAGCCTGCCAGTGCCGAAACAACCGGGCGACAAGGTCACCGGCGGCGCGATCAACGGCGAAGGACGTTTGCTGGTGCGCACCCAGGCGCTCGGCGCGGAAACCGTGCTGGCCCGGATCATTCGTCTGGTCGAAGACGCGCAAGCGGCGAAAGCGCCGATTCAGAAACTGGTGGACAAGGTCAGCCAGATCTTCGTGCCGACCGTGTTGCTGATCGCCCTGGCCACGCTGATCGGCTGGTGGCTGTATGGCGCGCCGCTGGAAACTGCGGTGATCAATGCCGTCGCCGTGCTGGTGATCGCCTGCCCGTGCGCCCTCGGCCTCGCCACCCCGACGGCAATCATGGCCGGCACCGGCGTCGCCGCGCGTCATGGGATTCTGATCAAGGACGCCGAAGCGCTGGAGCGCGCCCATGAAGTCAGCAGTGTGGTGTTCGACAAGACCGGCACGCTGACCTCGGGTTCGCCGCGTATCGCGCACTTCAGCGCGGTCGATGGTGACGAAAATAATCTGCTGACACTGGCCGGAGCCTTGCAGCGCGGCAGCGAGCATCCTTTGGCCAAAGCCGTGCTGGATGCAGCCGCCGAACGCGGCTTGAACGTGCCCGATGTCAGCGACAGCCAGGCGCTGACCGGACGCGGGATTGCCGGCACGCTGGATGGCCGGCGCCTGGCGCTGGGCAATCGGCGGATGCTCGACGAAAGCGCTTTGAGTGCCGGTGAATTGAGCGCATCCGCCGAAGCCTGGGAACGCGAAGGTCGCACACTGTCGTGGCTGATTGAACAAAGTCCTCAGCCGCATGTGCTGGGTCTGTTCGCCTTCGGTGACACGCTGAAACCCGGCGCTCTGCAAGCGGTGCAACAACTCGCCGCGCGGGATATCCACAGCCACCTGCTGACCGGCGACAATCGCGGCAGCGCACGGGCGGTGGCCGAGGCTCTGGGCATCCGCAATGTTCACGCCGAAGTGCTGCCCGCCGACAAAGCCGCGACCGTCGCCGAGCTGAAGAAAACCGGGGTGGTCGCCATGGTCGGCGACGGCATCAACGACGCCCCGGCCCTCGCCGCCGCCGACATCGGCATCGCCATGGGCGGCGGCACCGACGTCGCCATGCACGCCGCCGGCATCACCTTGATGCGCGGCGATCCGCGCCTGGTGCCGGCGGCGCTGGAGATCAGCCGCAAGACCTACGCAAAGATTCGCCAGAACCTGTTCTGGGCCTTTGTCTACAACCTGATCGGCATTCCGCTGGCGGTGTTCGGCTACCTCAATCCGGTGCTGGCCGGTGCGGCGATGGCGCTGTCGAGCGTCAGCGTGGTGAGCAATGCGCTACTGTTGAAAACCTGGAAACCCAAGGACCTGGAGGAACACCGATGAACATCGGCCAAGCGGCCCGGCAGAGTGGCCTGAGTGCAAAAATGATCCGCTATTACGAATCGATCGGCCTGCTCAAAGCGGCCAATCGCACCGAAAGCGGCTACCGCGTGTACGGCAGCGATGACCTGCACACGCTGGCGTTTATCAAGCGCTCGCGGGATCTGGGCTTTTCTCTGGAGGAGGTCGGCAAGCTGCTGACCCTCTGGCAGGATCGCCAGCGTGCCAGCGCTGATGTGAAAGCACTGGCGCGCCAGCACATCGACGAGCTGAACCAGAAGATCCGCGAGCTCGGCGAGTTGCGTGACACCCTGCAGGATCTGGTCGAACATTGCAGCGGCGACCATCGCCCGGACTGCCCGATCCTCAAGGAACTGGCGTCGGGCTGCTGCGCGCAACCCGCTCGCGCCTGATCCGCAACAGCGTCACCACGCCCAAGGTGCCGAGGGGAATGCCGTGGAACAGCATGACCACGGCCCCCGGCGTCCACCACGCATAGAACGGCGCAGCGACCAGCATGCCGATGCCGAAACCGCTCATCTGCAGCAAGGTCAGCACGCTGAAAATCGGCAGGCGCAACGCCGCAGGTTCCCGTTGCAAACGTGACATCAGGCTGACTTCGGAGACTCCATCACCAAGCCCGGCCGGCAATGCAAACAGCAGCAGCCCCGCGAGGCTGTGCTGCTGGAACATCAGAATGAAACCGCAGGACATCAGCGCCACGCCGCAGAAAAATCTTCTTTCGAGGTGGCTGTTCTCCGAGCCCTTGAGGTGACTCGCGATGCGTGCGCCGAGCAGTTTGCCGCTGGCCCATACCGCAAGCGCCAGGCCCAAGGTCGTACTCGCCGCCTCGGGCGTGAGCAGTTTCGAAATGATCGGGAAGCCGACGTTGTGCGCGGCACTGCCCAAGGTGTCGGCCATGGTCACCGCGAGCATGGCCGCGACCACTGGCACCGAACGCAGGCCTTGCCGCAGCGCAAACCATTCACCGCGTTGCGGCTGTTCGCTGATGTCCGCTTTTTTGAAACGCAGCGGCACGATCAGCAGCGCCGCGAGCAAATAGGTCAGCGCGTTAAGGGCGAAGACCGTTTCGAAACCAAAAGCAGCCACCAGCAACCCCGACACCAGACTGCCGCCGACCATCGCCGCAGAAGAAGCTGAAGTGATCCAGGCGTTGGCCTTGAGCAATTGCGCCGGCTCGATCAAGTGCGGCAACTGGCTGTTGAGACCAATGGCGAACATCGAATTGCCCAGGCCAAGGCCGAAGGCAATGAACGCCAACAGCCATGTCTGCTGATTCGCCGGTGTGACCAACAGTAGCCCCAGCAGCGCGGCGCGCAACAGATCGAAAGCAATCAGCGGTGCGCGGCCCTGCCAGCGCCGGTAGAAGCGCGTGCCGATCATGCTGGCGAAAATCCCGCCACCGACACGGCTCGCGAGGAAGATGCCGACGCTCATGGCGCTGTTGCTCAGCAGGTAGACGTATGTGGCGAGCGCGACCATGTTGAGGAAGGCGCCGAAATCCGAGATCAACCGGGCGATCACGATCAGGTGGGTGTTGCGTGGGGTGGTCACATTCAGTCCTTGAGTGTGCGAAGGCAAGCCAGATTCCCATACAACTTTCAGCAACACCAATATCTCTTGTGGGAGCGAGCCTGCTCGCGAAAGGCATTTGAACCACCGTTATCGGTGACTGACATACCGCCTTCGCGAGCAGGCTCGCTCCCACAGGTGTTTCGCTGGTTCTGGAATGCGCAGGCGCAAAAAACCCGGCCGAAGCCGGGTTTCTCATCACGCGATCATTGCATCCACGGCGGTGGAGGCGGTTCTTCGGGTTTGCCTTTCGGCGCGTCGTCCGCCGCGCGAATGGCTTGCTTGCGTTCCTCGTCGAGGCGCGCCGCTTCGATTTCGCGCAACACCCCGCCGACATCGGCCAGGTCTTCCGGATCGTCGAACTCGCCGGTCAGCACACTGTTCGGGTGCAAGGTGCCGGCTTCGTACAACGCCCACATTTCCTTGGCGTACTTGGTCTTCTTCAATTCCGGCGCGAAACGGCCGAAGTACGAAGCCATGTTGCCAACGTCACGCTCGAGCATGCTGAACGCGTGGTTGTTACCCGCAGCGTCGACTGCCTGGGGCAGGTCGATGATGACTGGGCCGGTCGGGGTCAGCAGCACGTTGAACTCGGAGAGGTCACCGTGCACCAGACCGGTACACAACATCAGCACGATCTGCGAAATCAGGAACGCGTGATACTCGCGCGCCTGATCCGCCTCCAGCACCACATCGTTCAGACGCGGCGCGGCGTCGCCGAATTCGTCGGCCACCAGTTCCATCAACAGCACGCCGTCGAGGAAGTCATAGGGTTTGGGCACTCGCACACCGGCGCCGGCCAGACGGAACAGCGCCGCCACTTCGGCGTTCTGCCAGGCGTCTTCGGTCTCTTTGCGACCGAACTTGGACCCTTTCGCCATGGCCCGCGCCTGCCGGCTGTTACGTACCTTGCGGCCTTCCTGATACTCGGCCGCCTGGCGGAAACTGCGTTTATTCGCCTCCTTGTAGACCTTGGCGCAACGTAACTGATTGCCGCAGCGCACTACATAAACAGCTGCCTCTTTGCCACTCATGAGTGGGCGCAGCACTTCGTCGACCAGACCGTCCTCGATCAGGGGTTCAATGCGTTTTGGAGTCTTCATCAGCTTTTATTGTGGGTCCTTTATTACCAAACACGCGAATGTCACTCGTTATACGGCAATCCTCGCCCGACGGGGAGGGGTTGCCGACCTGTGAACCTTGAGGATGCACACACTGTGCCGGATCAATCGCAGCGACCCGGGCGAATCATAGCCGAGACCGTGGCATTGATTGGTATCGGCCGGCAAGGGCATTTGCGACAGAATCTGACATGCACATGCACCGAAGCCCCTGTGGGAGCCTGCTCGCGAAAGCGGTCTGTCAGCAGAAAATGATGGCGACTGACACGCCCCCTTCGCGAGCAGGCTCGCTCCCACATTGGAATACTGCTTAGCGTTCAATGATCGCGGTGACACCCTGCCCGCCCGCTGCACAGATCGAGATCAACCCTCGGCCCTTGCCTGCCGCATCCAGCAGTTTTGCCAGATTCGCGACAATGCGCCCGCCCGTCGCAGCAAACGGGTGCCCCGCCGCCAGCGAACTGCCCTTCACGTTAAGCCGACTGCGATCAATCGACCCCAACGGTGCGTCGAGACCCAAGCGGGTTTCGCAATATTCGGGATCTTCCCAGGCCTTGAGCGTGCACAAGACCTGCGCGGCGAAGGCTTCGTGAATTTCGTAGTAATCAAAATCCTGCAAGGTCAGGCCGTTGCGCGCCAGCAAGCGTGGCACGGCGTACACCGGCGCCATCAGCAGGCCCTCGGCACCGTTGACGAAATCCACCGCCGCCGCCTCGCCGTCGCGCAGATAAGCGAGGATCGGCAAGCCGCGCTCTTTGGCCCATTCCTCACTTCCCAGCAACACCACCGAAGCGCCATCGGTGAGCGGCGTAGAATTGCCCGCCGTCAGCGTGCCCTTGGAGCTTTTCTCGAACGCCGGTTTCAGCGTGGCGAGTTTTTCCAGGGTCAGGTCCGGGCGCAGATTGTTGTCGCGGGTCAGGCCAAGAAACGGTGTCATCAGATCGTTGTGCCAGCCTTCGCTGTAGGAAGCGGCGAGTTTGTGGTGGCTTTCAAAGGCGAGTTGATCCTGTTCTTCGCGAGGAATATTCCAGGTCTGCGCCATCAGCTCACAGTGCTCGCCCATCGACAGGCCAGTGCGTGGCTCGCCGTTGCGCGGGAATTCGGGAATCAGATGCTGGGGCCGCAACTGCAAAAGGGTTTTCAGTTTGTCGCCGGTGCTCTTGGCGCGGTTGGCCTGCAGAAGAATCCTGCGCAGGCCTTCGCTGACGCTGATCGGCGCATCGGAAGTGGTGTCGACGCCGCTGGCAATGCCGCAGTCGATCTGGCCAAGGGCGATCTTGTTGGCCACCAGCAGCGCCGCTTCCAGACCGGTGCCGCAGGCTTGCTGGATGTCATAGGCCGGTGTCATCGGAGACAAGCGCGAGCCGAGCACGCATTCGCGGGTCAGGTTCATATCCCGTGACAATTTAAGCACCGCGCCCGCCACCACTTCGCCGATGCGCTGGCCGTGCAGATTGTAGCGTTCGATCAGGCCTTCCAGCGCGGCGGTGAGCATCGCCTGATTGCTTGCGGTGGCGTACGGCCCGTTGGAGCGGGCGAAAGGGATGCGGTTACCGCCGATGATCGCGACGCGGCGCAGCTGGGTCATGGATAACTCCTGTGGAATTTGCGGATTCACATGGAAACCTGTGGGAGCTGGCTTGCCAGCGATGGGGGCGGCATTTCCAACCCTTCAGCGGCTGACACTCCGCTATCGCGGGCAAGCCCGCTCCCACAGGGTCAGTGGTCTACTCTGCTAAACCAGCGTAGGCCTTATTGCGGCGATCGAACGATTGATTGCCGTAGGCAGTCCACACTTTGAACCCCAACTTCTGGAGAGCGTTCCATGTCTGACCGCTATATCGACTTCGCCAACTCATCCTTCGGCCATCGTCTGGTCGGGGCCTTGGGCCTGCCGTCGCCGGTGCGGCTGGAACGCTGGGAGGCGGGGCGTCTGCGGCCGATCGAAGGCGCCCTGTTGATCGGTGGCGGGCCGCTGGCCGAACGGATCAGCGGGTTTGCCAATCGCTTGACCGATGCAATCTACAGCTACGGCGCCGAGCCCTCGCTGGCCACCGCGTGGATCCCCGGCCACGGGCCGAAAATCAAAGCGGTGGTGTTCGACGCCAGCGACCTGCAGCACACCGACCAGCTCAAGCAACTGCGCGAATTCTTCCAGCCATTGATAAAGAACCTCGACCACAGCGCGCATCTGGTGATCCTCGGTAGCGCGCCGGAAACCCTGATCGATCCGTTCGCTTCCAGTGCTCAACGGGCACTTGAAGGCTTCTCGCGCTCACTGGCCAAGGAACTGCGCGGCGGGGGCACCTTGCAGCTGATCTACGTCGGCGAAGGTGCCGAAGATCAACTGGAAGGCCCGCTGCGATTTTTCCTTTCGCCGAAAAGCGCATTCGTTTCCGGTCAGGTGATTCGCCTGACCGCGTGCTCCACGCCAGTGACTGACTGGACGCGCCCACTTGCCGGACGCAAAGCGCTGGTCACCGGTGCCGCGCGCGGCATCGGCGCGTCGATTGCCGAAACCCTCGCCCGCGATGGCGCCGAGGTGATTCTGCTCGACGTACCGCCGGCCAAGACCGACCTCGAGGCTCTCGCCGCCCGCTTGGGCGGACGTGCGATCACCCTCGATATCTGCGCCGATGACGCCGCCGTGCAATTGATCGAACAGCTGCCCGACGGCCTCGACATCCTCGTGCACAACGCCGGCATCACCCGCGATAAAACCCTGGCCAACATGACCCCGGAATTCTGGGACGCGGTGCTGGCCGTCAACCTCAATGCGCCGCAAGTGCTGACCAAGGCGCTGCTCGACAGCGGCACCCTGCGCGACAACGCACGGGTGGTCCTGCTCGCCTCGATCAGCGGCATCGCCGGCAATCGCGGGCAGACCAACTACGCGGCGAGCAAGGCCGGCCTGATCGGTCTGGCCCAGGCATGGGCGCCAACGCTGCTGGAGCGCGGCATCAGCATCAACGCCGTCGCACCGGGTTTCATCGAGACGCAAATGACTGCGCACATTCCGTTCGGCCTGCGCGAGGCCGGGCGGCGCATGAGTTCGCTGGGCCAGGGCGGCTTGCCGCAAGACGTCGCCGAAGCCGTGGCGTGGCTGGCGCAACCGGGCACGGGCGCGTTCACCGGGCAGGCGTTGCGGGTCTGTGGGCAAAGCGTTCTGGGGGCTTGAGCATGAGCATCGAATGGCACACGCTGGATCGCGAACCGAGCCTGCCCGCGCTGTACTCGCGGGCGGCGACGCGACGCAAAATCACCGGCACGCAACTGTCCGACAGCGGCCTGCGCTGCTGGGTCGATATCGACGGCAAACGGCTGTCGGCCTATCGCAAAGTCTGCGGTTTCGTCGATGACGGCCTGCTGCCGCCGACCTATCCACACATCCTTGCCTTCGCCTTGCAGATGCAATTGCTCACGGCCAAGGATTTTCCGTTCCCGCTGCTGGGGCTGATTCACCTGAGCAACCGCATCCGCGTGCTGCGGCCGATGGGCGCGATCAGCCGCGCGCAAGTCAGCGTGCGTGTGCACAACCTGCAACCACATGCCAAGGGCGCGACGTTCGATCTGCTCACTACCCTGGACGATCAACTCGGGCCACTGTGGGAAGCCGAAAGCCGGATGCTCTGTCGCGGGGTAAAACTCGAGGGCGAGGCGCTGGCACAGGACTGGCAGCCGTCGCAGGATTTGCTTGAGGTGACGCGCTGGACTGCACCGGCCGATATCGGTCGCCAGTATGCGAAAGTCTCCGGCGACTACAACCCGATTCACCTCAGTGCGGCGAGCGCCAAACTGTTCGGTTTTCCCACCGCGATTGCCCATGGACTGTGGAACAAGGCGCGGACACTGGCGGCACTCTCCGATCACCTGCCCAAAGCCAACCTGGAAATCGCCGTGCACTTTCGCAAACCGGTGCGCCTGCCCAGTGAAGTGACATTGCTGGCCAGTGCCGCGGGCTCCAGCGGTGAGTTGCGCCTGGTCGGTGCCGGCGACTTGGAACATATGGTCGGTCAGTGGCAACCGATCGCCTGATCTGGCGGGGCGGAAAAACCCGTTAATTGTGTGTATATCACTTAAGTTTTTCCGCGCCCTGCCCGCCGCTTTGGAAAAAACCGAGCCTTGAATATCAAGGCTTTTTTTTGCCCGTTTATTACCTGGGTATTAGTCCTTCGGCATTGCGCCGGGCCCTCTATATAAAGGGGTTAATACCAACTTGAGAATGGTGAAAAACCTGCCATCGACTGAGATTACAGCCACGGACGAGGCATCGCCGACGACAGATCGGCGGGCCATCGAAGGCAACGTAAGGTTGTGAAAGGTGCAGGAATCTCAATCATGAAAACTCAAGACGTGTGGTGCAAATCGGCAATCGCGCTGGCATTGATTTTCTCCCTTGGCCTTGGCGGCTGCAGCAGCGGCGGTGGCGGTCATCGCAGCAGTTCGGGCAGCTCGACGGCGGACGGCACGGCGGGCACCGATGGCAGCGGTGGAGCGGGCGGCGGAACCGGCGGCGATACTGCCGGCACTGGTGGCACCGGCGGCGGAACCGGTGGCGGAACCGGTGGCACTGGCGGCACCGGCGGCGGCAACGATCCGACCAACCCAACCAATCCGACAGACCCGACCGATCCCACCAACCCGACCAATCCCGCTGCACCTTCGCTGGTGACCACAACACTTGTTCAGGATGTCGGCAAAACCGTCAGCGGTGTCGGCGATGGCGTCGGCCAGATCGGCGATTCGCTGAGCACGGTTCCAGTCGCTGGCGGTATCGTGCAAAGCCTGGCCAACACCACCGGCAACGTCGTCAGTACCTTGGGCGATGGTGTCAGCAATGGCATCGGCAAACTGGCCACTGATCCCAATGGCCTGACCACCACAGCGGCCTCGGTTGGCGGTGTGGTTTCCGATGTTGGCGACGGCGTGTCGGACCTCAGCGTCAAACTCAACACAGCGACCCGTAGCGTTCCCGTGGTTGGTGGCGTCGTCACCAAAGTAGTGCCGCTGGTCGATGGCATCGGTGAAAAAGTCACCATGCTTGGCGACACCCTCAACACCTCACTGACCAGCGGCCCGACCAGCCAGTTGACCAACAAGCTCGGCAGCGGTCTGGTGCCGGTGATCGCCATGGTCGAAAGCACCACCGACAAACTCGGTGATGCCACCGGCCTGGGTGATCCGCTCAAAGGGACGATTGCGAAAGTCGGCGCAACGGTAAACAGCCTCGGCGGCAAAGTTACCGACGCAGGCAGCGGCAATGCCCTGACCAACACCCTCGGCGGCGCCCTGAGCAACACCGGCACGGCGGTCGGCAAAGCGGGCGGTCTGGTGTCCAATGGCACTGGCTCGGGTACTGGCGGAATCGGCGGCATCGGTGGTGGCCTCGGCGGTACCGGCCTGCTGCAAACCGTCGGGGGTGCGGTGGTCAACGTCGGCAGCGGTCTGAATGCCGGCAGCACCAGCGGTGTAGTCAGTGCCGGCGGCGTCACTGCTGGCGGGCTGGGCAACACGATTGCTTCGATCAACACCGTACTCGGTGGCTCGGGCACTCCGATCACTGCAACCACCTCGCCGCTGGCCAGCGTCGGCGCCGCCGTCGGTGCGGGTCTCAATCCGGTCACCAGCGCAGTCACCACTGTGACTCAACAGGTCGGCGCCGCTACCGGTCTCGGCACGCCGGTCGCGGGTATCACAAGTCAGGTGGGCGCCGCAGTCGGCAATATCGGCGGGGCGATTGCCGCCACCAACAATCCGGTCACCACTGCCGTCGGCGGTCTGGTCACCAACGTTGGCGGCACCGTGGCAGCGGTCGGTGGTCTGGTCAACAGCGGCACTGCCACTGGCGGCACAACTGGCGGTCTGGGCGGGGTACTCGGCGGCCTGACCGGCGCGCTGGGCGGCAACAAACGCTGAATTGCACCTGGCCGATTCGACGGCCTTACCTACAGCGCCTACGCTTGGTTGAGGGCGGAAGATTCCCACGAGTCTTCCGCCTTTTTTCTAAGGAAAAACCTGCCCTGTGCTGTGTTCTGACCATGGAGTGTCCTATGCGCGTACTGGCATCCCTGCTGTGCCTGAGCCTCAGTTCCGCTGCCCTCGCCGACACCTTGCCCAGTTTTCTCAACAGCAACGAAACCATCCGCAACCTGCCCGTACCCAACCTGCCCGCCGACGCCTATCGGCCGAGCGCGGCGCCGCTGCAAGTGCCCGACCCGGGTGCGACCGCCGCGCAGCCATTGCTGATGGAAACCAAGGTCAACCTGAAGACCGTGCAGATCGAAGGCGGCACGATCTACCCGCTCAACGAACTCGCGGAAATCTACAAGCCCCTGATCGGCCGCCAGGCCAGCCTGGCCGAACTGATCGAAGCCACGCGCAACATCACCCGTCGCTATCAGCAGGACGGCTACCTGTTGTCCTACGCGTTCCTGCCGCAACAGAACTTCGATGACGGCGTGGCGCGGGTGGTGCTGGTCGAGGGCTACGTGCGCGATATCCAGATGCAGGGCGACATCGGCCGGGTCAAAGGCCTGCTCGACAAACTCGCCGCCAAGATCCAGGCCGAACGCCCGCTGACGCGCAAGACCTTCGAGCGCTACACCACGCTGATGAGCCGCATTCCCGGGGTGACCATCCAAGCGCAAGTGCCACCGCCGGGCACCACCGATGGCGCGACCACCCTGGTTGCCCAGGCCAGTCGCAAACCGTTCACCAGCACCCTGAGCACCACCGAAGACAACCGCAACGGCCCACAGGCATTGCTCGGTGTCAGCAGCAATTCGCAGACGTCGATGGGCGAACAGTTGAGCCTCAGCGGCCTGTTCCCACCGGGCGACGACAAAGAGCATTACTACCGTCTCGACTACAGCCAGTTCCTCGATACCGAGGGCACCCAACTCAACGTCTCGGCCTCGCGTTACCGCGCCGACCCGGACACCGAAGTGCTGGTGGGCGGTGGCGGACGCCTGAGTACCCACCGCGAGAACGATCGCTACTCGATCGGCTTCAGCACGCCCCTGATCGCCTCCGCCAACGAACTGCTGACCGCCGGCTCGCGCCTGTATGCGGTCGACGACAAGACGCGCTATGACGGCATCAACTTTCCCTTCAGCACCGAACTGCGCACCGACGTCCGCGCCCTGGCTTTCGAAGGCGACTGGCGCAAGGCCGACGCCCGCCAACTGCGCATCCTCAGTGCCGGCGTCTACCAGGGCTTCGACAGCCTCGGCGCGCACACCAACTACGACGACATCGACCTGGATTTCTTCCGCGTCAGACTGTCCGGCGTGCAGAGCGACAAGTTCCTCGACAACTGGCAAGGCGTGCTCTCCGCGGCGCTGTACTGGAGCGACGACACCTTGCCCGACAGCGAACGCGCCGTATTCGGCGGGCAGAACTTCGGCCGTGGCTACCCCGACGACCAGGCCTCGGGCGACAAGGGTTGGGGCGTGGCCTACGAGGTCAACTACAGCTTCAACCGCGACGGCAACTGGGTGCGCATCCTGCAACCCTACGTCGTCGTCGACCGCTCGCGCAGCTGGTTCAACCAACTGCCGGTGCAGGCCAACAACCTGTCATCTACCGCGCTCGGACTGAGGTTCGGCGATGCCAAGTACTACAACGTCGCCCTGGAAGTGGCGAAGGCCATGTCCGATGAAGCGCTGGACACGTTGAACCGCAAGCCGCGGTACAGCATCAGTTTCAGTTATCAGTTGTGATGGCCGAGCGGTGTGTCAGCCAGGATTTTTTTGACTGACGCACCGCCTTCGCGAGCAGGCTCGCTCCCACAGATGCGGCGGTGTTCACGGTTCCTCAGTACAACCGCCGTCCCTGTGGGAGCGAGCCTGCTCGCGAAAGTGTTCGGCTATTCAACCGATTTATCGCAGCGCTTAAACCAGCCGTTTAAACACACGCCCCGTTACCTCGCAACGGCCCACAAATCCTTGCGCCATTGCCTACAGCTACGCCAGAATCCGCCGGCTTGTGCGCCTGGGGCGCGGGCTCTATCGTTTGCCTGCCACTGCTCATCAGTGGTCGGGTTTAGTCGCCCGCTTGTCCACGACGCACAGGTTCCTGTCAGCCAGGTATTGCATACCTGCACTTGATGGTGGCTGTGCGCAGGGCGCCTTCGGGCGCGCCGATTTCGTGGCTCATCGGTCGACTAACCTGCGTGCAGCTGCCTCCCTTTCGTTTAGTCGCGAACCGGTTGCGGCCCTACTCCATCAGGAGACTGAGCCCGTGAAAAAGATAACGCCCGATCCACCCCTTGCCGACCCAACCTTCGCCGACCCGCTCGTCGAAGCGCAAAAGCTCAAGGAAGCCGCCGACCGCGCCATCGATTACTACCTCAACCCCCGCCTCATCAAAGACCCCGCCGCACCGCGCAAACCCAGCACCCTGTTCCTCGTCGACCCGGCTGCGGACAACGAAACCCTGTTGGTGCATGCCTGCGAATCACTGGCCTCGGCGAGCATCATGGCCAGCGACCTGGCCGGATTTATCGATGGACCGCAGCGCAGCTCCCTGTTGGGAATACAGCAAGTGATCATGCTGGGCGAACTGGCGGTGAACCGCGTATTGGACAGGCTTGTGCCGGAGTGACAAGAGCAAGAGGTTGGTTGCGCAGGTGGTGAGTCAGGCAGAGCGTTGTTGACTGACTGGCCGCCTTCGCTGGCAAGCCAGCTCCCACAGGATTGATGGACATCAGGCAGGAATGGGTTGGCTGGCAGGGCGCTATCGCGAGCAGGCTCGCGCCTACAGTTATGATCGCGGGTATTCAGTGAGAGACAGGTCGGCTGTCAGGCCGCCTTCGCTGGCAAGCCAGCTCCCACAGGATTGATGTGCATCAGGCAGGAATGGGTCGGCTGGCAGACCGCCTTCGCGAGCAGGCTCGCTCCCACAGTTTGAATCGAGTACATCAGCGAGAAACAGGTCGGCTGGCATGCCGCCTTCGCGAGCAGGCTCGCTCCCACAGTTTGAATCGAGTACATCAGCGAGAAACAGGTCGGCTGGCAGGCCGCCTTCGCTGGCAAGCCAGCTCCCACAGTTCGATCGGGTGCGTTCAGTGAGAAACAGGTCGGCTGGCAGGCCGCCTTCGCTGGCAAGCCAGCTCCCACAGTTCGATCGGGTGCGTTCAGTGAGAAACAGGTCGGCTGGCAGACCGCCTTCGCGAGCAGGCTCGCTCCCACAGTTTGAATCGAGTACATCAGTGAGAAACAGGTCGGCTGGCAGGCCGCCTTCGCTGGCAAGCCAGCTCCCACAGGATTGATGTACATCAGGAAGAAATTGGTTGGCTGGCAGGCCGCCTTCGCGAGCAGGCTCGCTCCCACAAAAGCAAAGCAGCGCAGCTGCCCGCGGCGAAGCCGCCCCACTCAACAATGAGCGCAAGCTCGCGTGCTCTTGATCTTGATCCACCGGCGACGTCGGAAGGCTGAGTGGAGGGATTGATCCGGGCGTGGGAGCGCAGCGACCGTCTGGCGCAGCCAGACACAGCGGAAGGAGGTGCAGCGAAGCAAACCGGAGCCGCTGCGCCCGGATCAGTCCCGGAGCGAAGGAACCCGAGCCTGCGAGGGCCGAACGTAGGAGCAAGCCTTTTGGGTTACCTTTTTGGCGTTTGAAAAAGGTGACCCGCCGTAAGGGCGGAACCGTAATCAGCAACCCCCGCAGCAACGGATATTCACCAAACCCCCACCAACACGGTCGGCCCAAAGGCCGCCGAGTCACCCAGCCTCAACCCGAGGCTTGGGAAACAAATTATCGAGAGTCTCCAACAACCTCACGTGATAAATCGGCTTGCGAAACAGATCCAGCACCTGCAACCGCAACATATCGCTGACATCCTCCATATCCGCATGCCCCGACATCACAATCACCGGCAAATGCTCGCGCGACGTATGCTCACGCAGCCGCCTGATCAACGACATGCCCGACTCCTCGGGCATGCGCAAATCAGTAATCACCAAAGCAATATCCGGATGCCGGGTCAACAGATGCAACGCCAGCTTCACCGACGTCGCGGTATGACAGACAAACCCCTCCCCTTCCAGCAACTCCGCCAACTCCAGCAACGCGTCTTCTTCATCATCAACCAGAAGCAGTTGTTGGCGGGACGACGAAGGCGCGTTCATAGGCAATACCTGAATACTGAAAGATAAATCCAGTGTAGTGCGATATCAGCCAGACGCAGTGTTCACAAGCCTCAGGGTGTTGGCCGAGCCACAGCCGTACCATCGAGCGACGTCAGAACATTGTTGAAAATCGCCAGCACCCTGTCGCCAAGCGGGCTAACGAAAGCCACAACCACCACCGCCACCATCGCCACCACAATCGCATACTCGATCGCCGAAGCACCCTCTTCACTGCGGGCAAACGCGCGAGCCCTGGCGATCACATAATCAAAAGTCATACGAAACATAGGTCCACTCCTTCGCGCCTCTGGCGCCGACATCACCACCGCGGCATGGTTCCACCGTGCCACTTGAGCATTGTCAACAAACCCCCGCCCAACAACTGTAAGAACGCATTAATCACAAAGCATTAATCCCAATGTGTCCCGGCCATTTCCTGCTGTTAATTGGCCGGGACTCACACTTTGGTGGGTTATTTGCCTGTCATTAATGGCGCTTTTGCTTGGATCAGCTAGCTTGGAAATAGCGAAATAGTTGCATGTTCATAGCTGCCGAAGCAGTCCGCCTTTCGCAAGCAAATGCAGTCGGTTGTGCAGCAGGAAAGGGAGAGCCGTCATGAACAGTCGCGTCACCATGGGCCTTGCCGCGTTGCTGTTGCTCGGCGCGGTTTTTGTCGGTTACTGGGGGCTGGTGCTCAGTCGTCAGCCGGCCCCGGTCGCTGAGGCGCCCGTCACCCCAGCGGTCAGCATTGAACAGACTGTCGCGATTGCCGAAGACCAGACCCGCCAACCGGTGGTGGTGCTGCTCCACGATGTAGCGCCGTTCACGCCGTTGACCGCCACCGATGTGACCGTGGAAAAACTGCGCAGCGCACCGGCCGGCAGCCTGACCAGCATCGAACAAGCAGTCGGCCGCACGCCTTGGCGCCACCTCAGCGCCGGCACCTGGCTCAATGACGAAAGCTTCCGGGCCGGCGGTGCGCTGGCACGGATGATTCGCCGCGACGAGCGCGCACTGACCGTGGCCGTCGATGAAGTGATCGGTGCCGCCGGACAGTTGCTGCCGGGCGATTACGTTGATGTGCTGCTGTATCTGCGCGAGGACGCGAGCAATCTGCAGCAGTCGGCGCAGATCGCCGTTCCGGCTTTGCGCGTGCTCGGCATCGGTGATCAGTACGGCCTGACCAACGACGGCCAACCGGCATCCCCCAACCTCAGCGCCGAAGAAAAACTCAAACAGGACCAGCGCCGCATCGCCGCCCGCACCGTGGTGCTGGCGGTGCCGGAACAACTGCTTAGCCGCCTGATGCTCGCCACTCAAGTCGGCACCTTGCGTCTCGCGGTGCGCAGCAGCGAAGAACAACGGCTGGCCAAATACTGGGCCGGCGAAGCGCAATCGCCCGCGCACCTGGATCGCGCCAACAGCCAGCTCTTCCAGTTCACTCAACTCGCCCTGGGCAGCGCGCAAAAAGCACCTGCCAGCGCCAGTGCAGGCGCGGTGTCCAGGCGTGCGGTGGAAATCATTCGCGGCAACCAGATCAGCCAACAAACCCCATGACTGCGCAAGGATTCACGTGCATGCAGAGTCGACTCAGACCGACATTGAAACCGGCGCTCCGGGCCTTGCTGTTGTTGGGATTGACGATGGACAGCGCCTTCGCGGCGGTGGGTAATTGCTCGGCACTGCCGCGCCTGCCCTCGGTGATCGAGATCGGTGAAGGCTTCCAGCAGGACATGCAGTCACCGGTGGCAATCACTCGGCTGGCGGTCGGCGACCCGAAAATTGCCGACGTGCATGCCAATGGCGGCTCGTCCTTCTTGCTCACGGGCGTCGGCCCCGGCGCGACCAGCCTGATGGTCTGGACCGCCTGCTCGGCGCAGCCGCAGCAAGCCATGGTCTTCGTCCAGGGCGCGGCGACCACGGCGCTGACCAGCAGCGTGCCGTCGGACGATCCGACGCTGCCGTCGCAAGTGCAGACCGACATCCGCTTCGTCGAAGTCAGCCGCACCAAACTCAAGGAAGCCACGGCGTCGCTGATCGGCACGCGCGGCAATTTCCTGTTCGGTTCGCCCGGCACGCTGCCACCGATCGACGGCGTGCCGCAGCCGCGCCTGCCGGTGGATAACTCACTGTTCAATTTCTCCTGGGTCGGCGGCAAGACCATGGCGATCATCAACGCCCTGGAAACCAGCGGCTTCGCCTACACCTTGGCGCGGCCGAGTCTGGTGGCGTTGAACGGGCAGAGTGCGAGCTTCCTGGCCGGCGGGGAAATCCCGATTCCGGTGCCCAGTTCCGGCAGCGACAGCGTGTCGATCGAATACAAGGAATTCGGCATCCGCCTGACCCTGACGCCAACCATCATCGGCCGCGACCGCATCGCGCTGAAGGTCGCCCCGGAGGTCAGCGAACTGGATTTTGCCAACGCGGTGAACATCGCCGGCACCACCGTTCCGGCGCTGACCATCCGCCGCACCGACACCAGCGTGTCGCTGGGTGATGGCGAGAGTTTCGTCATCAGCGGTTTGATCAGCACCACCAACAGTTCGCAAGTGAATAAGTTTCCCGGCCTGGGCGACATTCCCATACTCGGGGCCTTTTTCAAGGGTTCGCAGATCAAACGCGAAGAGCGCGAACTGCTGATGATCGTCACCCCGCACCTGGTCCAGCCATTGGCGGCGGACGCGCGACTGCCGTCGTTGCCGGGGGAGAAACTGCGCAATTACGACCCGAATTTCTATCGCATGTTCTTCCTCGAGAACGGTAACTTCGACAAGCGCAGCGGGTTGTCGCAATGAACCAGAATCTCAGTCAAACCTTCCTCGCCATCACCCGCAACAGCACCGATCTGGAATGGCTGCAAAGCGCCCTCGCGCCACTCGGCCAGGTCATCAGCGCCGGTGCCGGCAGCCTCGACGAATTGCTCGCACTGGTCGATGTAACGTTCGCCAATCTGGTCTTCGTCGGTCTCGACCGCGAGCACGTCGTCGCGCAGAGCGCGCTGATCGAAGGTGCGCTGGAAGCCAAGCCGATGCTGGCGATCGTTGCTCTCGGCGACGGCATGGACAATCAGCTTGTGCTGAATGCGATGCGCGCCGGTGCGCGGGATTTCGTTGCCTATGGCTCGCGCTCAAGCGAAGTTGCCGGACTGGTGCGGCGCTTGGGCAAACGCCTGCCTGCCGTCACTCCCAACACACAGCTCGGCGGGCTTACCGTGATGTACGGCGTGCAGAGCAGTTCCGACGGTGCCTTGCTCGCCAATCACATGGCCATGGTGGTGCAGAAGAGCGGCCAGCAAACCTTGCTGCTCGACCTTGGCCTGCCCCGTGGCGACAGCCTGGCGTTGTTGGGGCTGGAGAGTTCGTTTCACTTCGGCGATGCCCTGCGTCATTTGCGCCGGCTCGACGCGACGCTGATCGACAGTGCTTTCACCAGTGCCGACCACGGCCTGCGCATTCTTGCCTACGCCAACACTGACGAACCGCTGGAAACCACCAGTGCCGCCGAGCTGTACATGCTGCTCAGCGCCTTGCGCCAGCACTTCCAGCACATTGTCGTGAACCTCACCGGGCAGGCCGACAGTGAGGCGTTGCGCACCTTCGTCAGCCATTGCGACAAACTGCTCTGGTACACCGACCAGAACGTGCTCAATTGCCGACGCAACCTCGCCGTGCTCAACCAGTGGCGCGAGAAAGGCATGAAACTCGAGCACGGGCGCTTGCTGATTGATCGCTACCTGAGCAATGTCGCGCCGGATGCCGAGACCCTGGGCAAGACCTTCAATCTGGAAGTCATCGCCGTGCTGGCCTTCAGTCCCGACGTGCGCCTGAACGCGAAAAACCAGGGCGTGAGTCTGTTCGAACTGGCGCCCCGGGAGAAACTTACCCAGAGCCTGCGCGCCCTCGGCGAGCGTCTGGCCAAGCGTTCCGAGGGCCTGAGCAAACCGAAAGTCACCTGGTTCGACCGTCTGCGAGGTAACTCATGAGCGCAGAAAAACTCTTTGGCGCGACGCCACGCGGAGCGATCGGCAACAGCGATCACGAAGGCCTGAAACTGGTCCTGCACCGCTACATCATCGACGCTATCGAGGAGTCGGGAAAAAACCTGCTGGAAGGTTCACGCCAGCAACTGGCGCAGTTCGTCACCGACAAGGTCGCCGAATACATCGCGCGTTTGCACCTGGCGATTTCGCGCTACGAGATGGAGCGCCTCGGCGAAGAAATCGTCGACGAACTCACCGGTTTCGGCCCACTGGAAGTCCTGCTGCGCGACCCGTCGGTGACGGAAATTCTGGTCAACGGCCCGCACCGGGTGTTCATCGAACGCGACGGCGTATTGCATCAAAGCGATCTGCGCTTTATCGATGCGCATCACGTCGAGCGGGTCATGCAACGCATCCTTGCGCCGCTCGGGCGCCGCCTCGATGAGTCCTCGCCGATGGTCGATGCGCGCCTGCCCGATGGCAGCCGGGTCAACGCGATCATCCCGCCGATCGCCCTCGACGGCCCGTGCCTGTCGATCCGCAAGTTTCGCAAGGACATGCTCAAAAGCACCGATTTGATGGCGATGCAAACCATCGATCTGGCGATTTTCGAATTCCTGCAGAACGCCGTGGGCAGGCGCTGCAACATCCTCATCAGCGGCGGCACCGGCACCGGCAAGACCACGCTGTTGAACATCCTCAGCCAGTTGATCAACCCGCACGAACGGCTGGTGACCATCGAAGACGTCGCCGAACTGCAGCTCGGCCATCCGCATGTGGTGCGTCTGGAAACCCGTCCGCCGAATGCCGAGGGGCATGGCGAGGTCAAGGCCAGCGACCTGATTCGCAACGCCCTGCGCATGCGTCCCGACCGGATCATTCTTGGCGAGATCCGTGGCGTCGAAGTGGTCGACGTGCTCACCGCGATGAACACCGGCCACGACGGTTCGATGAGCACCGTGCACGCCAACAATGCGCAGGACGCGTTGCTGCGTCTGGAGACGTTGGTCGGCCTGACCGGGCGCTCGATCGCCGAACGTACCTTGCGCCAGATGATCTGCGCCGCCCTCGACGTGATCATTCAACTGACACGCCTGCCCGATGGCCGGCGCTGCGTCAGTGAAGTGGTGGAAGTGGTCGGCATTCGCGAGGACGTCTACGTCACCAACACTCTGTTCCGCCTCGACCGCCGCACAGGTTTCGGCTTCGCCCGCGAAGCGCTCAACCCGGCCGGCGACAAGCTGCGCCACGACGCTCACCTGGGCTGACGGCGAGGAGCACGCAGATGCTGGGACCGATCATTCTCATCGCCATTTGCCTGATGCTGCTCGGGCTGTCGATCTATCTGTTCCTGCAAGGCCTGCGCAAGACCGCGACGGAGAGAGTCCTCAATCGACTCGCTGCGGGGCAACCGCAATTGGCCGTCGAGCAGACCAGGTGGGTGGGGCTGGAGCGCATGTTTCTGCGTGCAGGACTGGGTCGGCCGAGCGAGCGTTTCGGCCTGTGGCTGAGCCTGTGGGCGGCGGCGATGGGCCTGGGATTCCTGCTCGGGAGCTGGGTTGGGTTGCTGATCATGTTGATCGTCCCGCCCGTGGCGTTGCGGCTGTACATCGCCATTCGTTACCGGCGGAGGATCCGCCGCATGATCGAGCAACTGCCGCAATTGCTCGACCACACCGTGCGCAGCCTCAAGTCGGGGCGCACGCTCAGCGATGCGGTGCTGGGCGGCATCGAGGCCAGTGAAGATCCCTTGAAAGCAGCCATGGGCCGGGTGCAGCGCAACGTGCAACTGGGGGTGAACCTGCCCGATGCGGTCAGCGATTTCGCCGAACTCTACGAGCAGGACGAACTGCGCATGTTCGCCCTCGGCCTGAAGGTCAATCACCGCTACGGCGGCAACGCCAGTGAACTGCTGGAGAACCTGATCAAACTGATCCGCGAGCGCGATCAGGGCGCGCGGCAGTTGCGCGCGTTGACCGGGGAAACACGTATGACCGCTTGGGTTTTGGGTTTGCTGCCGCTGATTCTGGTGAGCTACTTCATGCTGACCAACCCCGGCTACGTGCTCGGTATGTGGCACGACGAAAGCGGCCAGACCATGCTGCTCAGCGCCGCCGCGTTGCAGGTGCTCGGCAGTCTGGCGCTGTGGCGCATGTTGCGGAGCGTTTGAGATGGTCTGGCTCGCGGCGTTGCTGTTGCTCCTCGGTTCGCTGTTATTGGTGGGCAATCACCTGCTCACCGAGCGCCGCCGCGTGCGACAGGTGCATCAGCGCTTGCACGGCCAATTGGTCCGGGAGAACCGTTTCGGCCACTGGCTGCGCGCGCTGGGCAACAGCCGTTTCGGCCGCGGCTCGGTGAGCATCGACAGCGAAACCCAGACCCTGCTCGGCCGCCTCAGCTGGCGCCGCGCCAACGAACGCGCGCTCTTCGCCGCCTGCCAGATCGGCACGCCGCTGCTCGCTCTGGGGCTGGCGATCTTTTTGCAGGAAGTGTTTTTCCCGCAGACCAGCCACCGCTGGATGGCGCCGATGTTCGCTGCGGGCGGCGGCTATCTGCTGCCCAAACGCCTGCTCGCCTACGCCGCCGCCCGCCGGCAGAAAACCATCGCCGTGGAAATCTCCACGTTCATTCCGCTGCTGCGCATCCTCTTCGAATCCGGCATGGCCGTGGAACAAGCGCTGCGTGTGCTCAGCGTCGAAGCGCAGAAACTGCTGCCGGAGCTGACCAGCGAACTGCGCCTGATCCTCAGCCGCGTCGACTCGGGTCTGGAGCTGGGTCAGGAGCTGAACAAGACCGCGGTGATGCTCGCGGTGGACGAATTCACCGACACCTGCGTGATCCTCCAGCAACTGATCCACCAGGGCGGCGGTGCGATGAAATCACTGCTGGCGCTCAAGCTATTACTGGACGACCGACGCCTGACCCGGCTGCAGGAATACATCTCGAAAATGTCCGCGAAGATGTCGGTGGTGATGATGCTGTTTCTGTTTCCCGCCCTGCTGATCGTACTGGCCGGCCCGGGCTTCACCGCCATCGCCCGCGCCTTCGCAAACTGACCTTGGCTCATGGAGAGCGCTAGATGAAAGTACTGATAGTCATGGCAAGTCTGTTGCTGCTCAGCGGCTGCGCCACGGATGGCCAGGCGCCGTGGACCTCGCTGCTGTCGCCGTCCAGCTGCAGCAAACTCACGTCGGAGCAGGAACTGTCGCTGAACCTCGCCGATGATCTGGCCAGCGACGGCAAGCTCCACGCCAGCCTGGCCAATCTGCAAAGCCTGCCGGACAACCTCAGCGAAGTGCGCCTGCGCAAAGCCAAGGTCTATCGCCTGCTCGGTCGCAGCGAAGCCGAGCCGCTCTACCGCAGCCTGCTCGGCGGCTGCCTCACCGCCCAGGCCGAACATGGCCTGGGCCAGGTCTACGCCGCCCGTGGCGACAACGGCCAGGCCCAGGCCCACCTGCAACGCGCCGCGCGCCTGGCGCCCACCGACGAAAAAATCCGCAATGACCTCGGCGTGGTCTACCTCAACCAACTGCGCCTCAACGAAGCGAAATTCGAATTCCTCACCGCCATCGAGCTGAGCCAGAACAATCAACTGGCGACGCTGAACATGGTCACCCTGCTGCTCTACCAGAACGACTGGCCGCAAGCCGCGGAAATCGTCAGCCGCTCGAAACTGACCCCGGAACAATTCACCGAAGCGCAGCAACGCGCGGAAAAACTCAAAGCCCCGACCCACGCCAAAGCCACACCCGGCGACCGCGTCGCCGCCTTCATCGACCCGCTACCGCCGACGCTCGAATAGGAGACAGCCATGACCATCCGCAAAGGCCTGTGCTACCTGACCCTGCTCACCCTGCCCCTCAGCGCCCACGCCATCGACACCGGCCCGGCCTCAGCGCAGCAACAGGAAACCGAAGGCTGGCTGGTCCTGCAAAGCCGCAACAAAGCCGCCTCGCCGAAACCTCAGAGTGCAACAGCCACCGAACGCGAACTGGCGATGCAGCGCTGGTTGAAGAAATACCAATACGAGATCCCGGATTTTTACGATCCGGATGCGGGCGGGAAGATCGAGAGCAAGAATTAGTCTGGTGGTGCCCTTGAAGGCCCCTTCGCGAGCAGGCTCGCTCCCACAGTTTGCAATGCATTTCCCCTGTGGGAGCGAGCCTGCTCGCGAAGAACGATAACGCGGTTTCAGGTCTGCGGATCAACCCGATCCAGCGCCCTATTCACGGCCAGCTCGGCCAGCATGACAATCTGCTGAATCGCCAACGCCGTGCTGCGCTGAAACCCGCTCAGTTCACCAGCGAAATTGCTCGCCATCGCACTCGCTGACGCCAGCGACTCACAGGCATGCGCCAACAGGCTTTCGGTATCGACATTGGGCACCACCATGAACAGCGTGCTGGGCGGGTGCGGTTTTGCGGGTTCGGGGCAGAGATAGAAATCGAGCGCGCGTTTTATCGCTTCGCGGTTTTTCACCAGATCGTCGGCGCGCATGGCGTCTTCGAGCGGGGTGGTGGGGGATGGGGGTGGGTCTGGGATGAGTTTGTCCATGAGAACTCCTACTTGGCTGTGACGCCCTCTTCTGTCGTTTCCACACGACAAAAGGTGGCAGCTGTACGCAGGGTGGAAAACCGATAAGTAGGCAACCGGCCAGACCAAAGTCTGCCCACGCACAGCCGCCGCGACACAGTTTGCAGACGAACGAACACGCCGACAACGATTACGGTAGCAATGCAAAGCAACTACTTGAATTTCAGGTTTCCACACCTGGCCGCTGAGTTGTCAGCGACAGCCAGAGACTAGTGACCCGACGTCCGACGGACAACCTGAAAACCTTGTGGGAAGGTTCTGGTTATTTTGAAACAGATTTAAACGACTTCGAGTTATCGGCGGACCGACTGGCCTCATCGCGAGCAGGCTCACTCCTACAGAACAGCAAAATCAAAATCAAAAGATCGCAGCCTTCGGCAGCTCCTACAGTTGGATCGCGTAAGACTCAAAAACAGGTCGGCTGTCAGGCCGCCTTCGCGAGCAGGCTCGCTCCCACAGAAAGCAAAAGCTGCGCAGCTGCCCGCGGCGAAGCCGCACCACTCAACAATGAGCGCAAGCTCGAGTAGATTTTGATCTTGGAGCCCGTCGGCAGGCTGAGTGGAGGGATTGATCCGGGCGTGGGAGCGCAGCGACCGTCTGGCGCAGCCAGACACAGCGGAAGGAGGTGCAGCGAAGCAAACCGGAGCCGCTGCGCCAGGATCGATCCCGGAGCGAAGGAACCCCGAGCCCCAGCGAGGGGCCGAACGTCAGGGCACAGCCTTTTGGTTACTTTTTGGCGTTTGAAAAAGTGACTCGCCGTAAGGGCGAAACCGCCAGCCGCAACACCCGAAGAAACGGATATTCACGCAATCCAACCAGAACATGGTCGGCCCAAAGGCCGCCAAGTCAATGCGCAGTAACCCGCTGCCGCCCCGCCGAACTACCAGGAGAAAGCGCCAAAGCCAACTGCGTCCGATTATGCATATGCGTCAACCGCAACACCTGCGACACATACAGCTTCACCGTGTTCTCGGTAATCCCCAACTCACAGGCAATCTGATAATTGGTCTGCCCCTTGCCCACCAACCGCGCCACATCCAATTGTCGGGGCGATAACTGACTGAACACCGCCGGCATCTCGCCAGACTCAGACTCGCCCTCACTCACCACCGGCGCAGGCGAGCGCCGCACCTTGTCCAGATCCTGAAAAAGGTCATCAATCGACTCGGACAAAAACTGCAACTTTTGATTCAAATGCCCCAGATGCAGATTCTTCTGTCGTTCCTGCAAAGCCAACTCCTGGCGCTGCACACCCTCGAGCAACTCTGCCAGCTCAATCGGCTTCTGATAGTAATCGGCGATCCCCGCACGCAACGCCTTGATCACATCCTGCTTGTCCGCGCGCCCGGTGAGCATGATCGCCTCGAACACCCGCTGTTTGCCGGCCAGCCGCTGCAACGCCTGGATCAACTCGATGCCGTCCATGTCCGGCATGTGCAAATCACTCAGCACCAGACCAATGTCCGGGTCAGCCCTGAACAGCTCGATGGCTTCGAGACTCGACTCGCACGGCACGCAACGGTAGCCACTGCTCTCAAGAAACTCACAGAGTTCTTCGACGATCAGCGGTTGATCATCGACCACGAGGACTTTTACCGCACTAGGCTTGTTCACGAACCACTCCATTTGCTCGGGCCAACGCTGACGATTCCTGCACTTTGGTGGCGTATTCGCCTGAATTGAAAGTAGACCCACTTTCCGACTATGTACATAGGACTAGTGGCACCCCGCGATCAGGTGATCCAGTACAGCGAGAGCACTACACCTATCCACACGAACGGCGCAAATGGCAGCTTTTTTGACTTGTCCGGAGCGAGATGGCGTACGTGCTCTCTAAGCCCTTGACCGATATGGGGCCAGACTTTTGGCGCAAGCAGCAGCCAAATCACGCTGGCTACTCCAGCACCGATAAACGCGCCAAGAACGAATATGCCGTTCGTCGCAAGAGCCAGGGCTGTCATTAATTTCACATCGCCGGCGCCCATGCGTCCCAAGGCGTAACCGGGCATCGTCAGCAGCAAAGCAATCAGGCAGGCCCATCCACCTTGCGCCGCGTCGGCGCCCAACCAGGTGCTGCCGGTCGCCAGCAACCAGACCAGCGCCAGCGCGCCGACGCCCAACGTCAATGCGTTGGAAATACGCCGCTGCCGGGCATCTTGCGCGGCGCAGATCGCCAGCCAGATCAGAACAAGTGAAATCTGCATCCGCTGAAAGCCGTCCGTTTTGGCTGATTGATTCTATGCTGATACTACGCAGTGACTGTCAGGGTAGACGCACGCATGAAAAACGGCTTTCGCAGGTCGCAAAAAGGTGCGGTGGCGATCGAATTCGCCTTGGTGTTCATCATCTTTTTCGCAGTGTTTTACGGGCTGGTCAGCTACGGCCTGCCCTTCGTGATGATGCAATCGTTCAACCAGGCCACCGCTGAGGCGGTGCGCCGCAGCGTTGCGGTCGACCCGACCACGCCGAACTATTCGACGGTGCTGGTCAACACCGCCAATGCCGCGCTGACCCAGCAACTGCAATGGCTGCCCTCGGCCTTGAATCTGGTGGTCGGGAGCGACACCAGCGCGGCGTACGACGCGGCGACTGGCACCCTGACCGTCAGCGTCAATTACCCGGTGAGCAAGCTCAACCAGATCATGCCGTTTCTGGTGCTGCCGGGGCTTGGCACGGTGCCCAATCTGCCCACGCACCTGACCGCCCGCTCGAGCCTGCAATTTTGACCGCCGGCGATAAGCTCTTCGGCCGTTTGCTCAAGCGTGCCCCCAGCGCTGTTCTTGAGCTGCCGGACCACCTCGGCGCGCCGCCCACCGGCCTGCATCTGTATTTGAATGGCGACGGCGAGGTGTTGCAGATCGCCGGCCCGCTGCGGCATTTGCTTGCCCAGCCCAAACCTCACGGACAACCGCTGCCACTCAGCGCCTATCTGCTGCCACAAAGCCTGTTGACCATTGAAGGTCAGCCGCGAGACTGGCACGGGCAATTGCTCGATCTCGACTTCCCCGGCGTGAATGATCAGCCGCTGCACCTGCGTGGTTGGGTGCAGCCGCTGGGTGATGGCTGGCTGCTGCAACTGCTCGACATCGCTGACCTGTTGCTCGAACGTCAGCAATCGCACGACCGCGATGCCTGCCAGACTCTCGCCGCGCAGGTCAGTGATCATCTGCGCACGTGCAGCCTGACGCGCCTGCCGACGGTGCTCGGCGAACAATTGCAGGCGATCGCCCAGCGCTGGCATATCCCCTGCCTGGCCGTGGCCGTGCTCGATGAACAGGCTCAGGGCTGGCAGATTCATCAACAGTTTCGTGGCCATGATGCTCCACAATTGTGGGAGGACGGTCAGCCATTGGGCACGCCGCTGGACAGCCTCAACGGCAGCGCGCCGCAACGCCTCGCCGGCCCGCAGGGTCGCTATGAACATTCGCGATTGCAGGCCACGTTCGGCAATGCCGATGGTTTCGCCGTGCCCTACAGCAATGATCAAGGCGTGGTCGCGTGGCTGCTTTGCGGGTTTTACACGGTCGACACTATGGCGCCGTGGCTGAGCGATCGCGACTGGCTGACCCTCGCCGGCGCACTGGCCGGGCCGTTGCTCAGCCGCTTGCGCGAGCAGCGCCATGTGCAATCTATGGAGCGCCTGGATTCCCTGCAAAACCTGCTCGGCACCGGCTGGTGGGAAATCAGTGCCGAAGAGCAGATTGCACTGGCGCCGTCGCTGGCTTCGGCACTGAATCTCAGCGATCGCCTGCTGCCGGTAAGAGACTGGCTGTCGCTGTTTCATCCCGCCGACCGCGACGAGTTGCGCAGCCGTTTGCGCGCCCTGCAGTTGCAGGGCGAAGCGCTGACCCTGAGCGTGCGCCTGCATCAGGCGGAGGTCGGCGCAACCGCGACGTGGTATCGGATTCAGGGCCAGGTCAGTGGCACGGGTGAACACCGGCGTCTGGTCGGGTTCATGCTCGACATCAGCGACATCCAGAATCAACAACAGCGCGCCGCCGCAGCCCATGCGCGGCTGGATAATCTGGTCGCCAGTTCGCCGGCAGTGATCTACGTGCAGCGCTATGCAGAAGGCGCGCTGGTTCCCGAATTTTTCAGCGCCAGCCTGCAACCCTTGCTGGGCTGGACGCTGGAAGATTGCGATGCAGCAACACTGGTCGAGCACGTCCATCCCGACGACCGTGAACTGTATTTCCAGCGCAACCGCCAGTTGCTGCGCGAAGGCTCGGTGCGTGCGCGTTATCGCTTGCGTGACCGCCGTGGCGAGTACCACTGGCTGCTCGATGAGGCAAAACTGCTGCGCAACGATCTCGGCCTGCCGGTCGAGGCGGTGGGCTTGTGGCTGGACGTCACCGACGCAACGCTTGCTGCCGAGCAGGTCCGCCAGAGCGAAGAGCGCTACCGGATTCTGGTCGAGGATTCGCCGGCGATGATCTGCCGTTATCGCCCGGATCTGACGCTGATCTTCGGCAACCGACCGTTGGCAACTTATCTGGAATGCACCCCGGAACAACTGCCCGGGGTTGTTCTGGGCGGCTGGATGTCCGAGGAACAGCGCGGCGCTTTTGTGCAGCGTCTGAGCCAACTGACGCCGGAACAGCCAGTGAGTACAGCGGAAATCAGCCTGCAATTGCCCGGACGCGAACACGCCTGGTGGGTCTGGTCGGATCGCGGCGTGTTCGATGAGCAGGGACAGTTGATCGAAGTGCAGGCGGTGGGCCGCGACAACACCGAGGTGCGCCGCTCGCAACAGCAACTCACGCAAAGCGCGAAAATGGCCACCCTCGGCGAAATGGCCACCGGCCTCGCCCACGAGATCAATCAACCGCTGAACGTCATGCGCATGGCCATCGTCAACGTGCTCAAGCGCCTCGGCAACGGTGATGTGCAGGTCGATTACCTGACCGAAAAACTCAACCGCATCGACGCTCAGGTGCAACGCGCGGCGAAAGTCGTCGACCACATGCGCGTATTCGGTCGGCGCTCGGAAATCGAACAACAGTTGTTCAACCCGGCCCAAGCCATCGAAGGCACCCTGTCGCTGCTGGCCGATGGCATGCGCGGTAAAGGTGTCGACCTGCGCATCAGCGAGACCGGTTTCGAAGCGCAGGTGCGCGGCCACATCGATCAGTTGGAGCAGGTGCTGATCAATCTGATGGTCAACGCCCGCGACGCCCTGCTCGGCAAACGCGAGGGCGACTCAACGTTCAAGCCGTGGATTTCGATCTACGCCGAGCGCGACGAGGAAAGCGTGCGGCTGTGGGTCGAGGACAATGGCGGCGGTATCGATCCGCGTTTGCTGGAGCGGATCTTCGAGCCGTTCTTCACCACCAAGCCGATCGGCGTCGGCACCGGCTTGGGCTTGTCGGTGAGCTACGGCATCATCGCCAACATGGGCGGGCAATTGAGCGTGCGCAACTCCACGGAGGGCGCACGGTTCTGCATCGAATTGCCGATCGCCACGGATGATCAGATCACCAGATAGGCCTTGCCGGTCTGCCCGCAGGTCATGTTGGCGCCCACCTCGGTGTTCATCAGATTGATGCCCAGGCCTTTGAGCAGATTGTTCAACAGTGGATCGAGCAATGGGCTGATCAAACCGGTGACCACCGGCAACAAGCGGTTGCTGACATCGCTGATCAACGAGGCCACACCGGTGACGATGGCGCCCAGCGGATTGCTGCCCACAGGTTTGTAGACGATCAGGTTGATGCCCGACAGGGTGTTCGCCAGGCTGCCGACGATGTTGCTGGTCGGCGCGGCGGACAGCAGGCTCGGCGGCCGGTTTAGATTGGCCGGGGTGGCGAAGGGTGTGGTGCTGGAGAACAGCAGATTTTGCGTGGTCTGCGCGACGCTGGTGTCGAGTTTCAGGGCGATGCCGCCGGCGCCGTACTGGACGTGGGAGGCGGCATCGCAACTGCCGATGCCGAGAATCTTGTGGCAGGTGATGATGCCGAGATCGACCAGCGGCAGCGGCGCCACCGTTGGTTCAGCAACTGAAGAGAACGCTGCGATGGGATCGATCTTGCCGAGTTTGAGATCAGCCAGAGAGGTTGTGGCGGCGGCGGTCAGGCTTTTGCTGCCGCTGTCGCCGGTCGGACAACGGTAATCGGTGACATAGCTTTTCGCCCCGCCGGCATCCAGCGCGATATCGATCCGCGGTGAGGGCAGCAGCTTCGGATCGAGCTGTTGGCAACCGGCGCCCAACAGGCAGAACATGGAATTGAGGGTGTCCACCAGATTCAGGCTCAACAGTGCATTGAGCGTCGGCGTCAGCGTACCGACCAGGCCCAGCACCGCATTCGTCAGCCCCGTCACCCCCGAGAGCACCGGCAAATTCACCGACAACAACGTGCGCACCTGCGCGGTGCGCACATAAATCCGGTCCGGTCCCAACGGATCGGCCTTGGCCCGCGCCGGGTCGCCAATCGCCGAGAACTGCGGCGGCTCGATCACCTTCACCCGCACCGTGACACCGGCCAGCCCCAGCACGTTGACCGGCAAGGTCGCCGCCACCGCGCTCTTGCTGTTGGCCAGTTGCACCACGCCTTGCACCAGTTGCAGCAATTGCAGGTTGGCATCCAGCCCCGCCGCCGTGGTGCCGGTTTGCAGCTGCAGGATCTCGCCGAGTCTGACCGGCGCCGCATTGATGGCGGCGGCCTGCAACTGGCCCAGCGCGGTGACCACTTGCGCAGTCGCGCCGTTGAGTTGCACCACCGTTGCGGCGGCCTGGATCAGCTGCGTCACCGTTGCCTGGGTGTTGAGCAACTGGGTGTAATTGCCGGCGCCGACATTGAGGTTGATTGCCAGTTGATCGAGGTATTTGAGCAGGTTGATATCGGTGTGCAGCAAGCCGTCCCAGCCCACCGCCGTGAGGTTGACGTTGCCGCCGAGTAGCCCGGAAAACAGCGGGTTGAGGATGTTCGACTGCGCCGTGTCGATGCTGGCGAGGGTGCTGCGAATATTCAGTTGGGCGACGGTCGGCTGCGGTTTCGCGGCAACTGCCGAAGCATTGAGTGTGGTGTTGAGGCTGACCGGTGTAGCGCTGAGCAACGCCCGCACACCACCAGCAAAACTGCTGGTGACCGTACGACTGGCGGCGACTTTGACTGCGCTTGATTGCGTGGCATCGACAGTGAAACTGCGCATACCGCTGGCAGCGGTGGCCAATGTGCCGCAGGTGGTCGCGAGTGTATTGGCGGCATCCACCACGTAACCATTGCGCAGCGCACTTTGCCCGGCATAACTGGCGGCGCTCAGCCCGGGCAGGCAATTGCCGCCGCGACTGACCGCTTCGAGGGCGGCGGTATCCACCACCCGCTGCAATTTGCGCTGTTCCATGTACAGGCGACCGCTGTCGACCACCAGCAACATCATCACCAGCGCCAGACTCAGGGTGGCAGCCGCCATCAAGCCGATCGCCCCGCGTTGCCGGGCCGGGCCGTTGCCTTGCGATCCTGGCGACATGGCGCACTCCTTTGCCGGCGCAGTGGCGAGCTACCTGCGTTGGTAAAAAGGAGTGTAGACACGGTGGAGCAAGCGCGCTGGCGCCGCGTCATTTAGAGGGCTACCGCCCACTGTGGGAGCGAGCCTGCTCGCGAAAGCGCCAGATCAGGCAATCAAGATGTTGGATGCACCGCCGCCTTCGTGGGCAAGCCCACTCCCACATGGATTTGTGCAGGGTTCAAGATCATTCGTTCAACACCGAACCCTGTGGGAGCGAGATTGCTCGCGAAAGCGCCAGATCAGGCAATCACGATGCTGAATGTACCGCCGCCTTCGTGGGCAAGCCCACTCCCACAGGAATCTGCGCTGGGCCGAGGCCATCGGTTCGACACCGAACACTGTGGGAGCGAGCTTGCTCGCGAAAGCGCCAGATCAGGCAATCACGATGCTGAATGTACCGCCGCCTTCGTGGGCAAGCCCACTCCCACAGGATTCTGCGCTGGGCCGAGGCCCTCGGTTCAACACCGAACCCTGTGGGAGCGAGCTTGCTCGCGAAAGCGTCAGGTCTGGCAATCAAGATGCTGAATGTACGGCCGCCTTCGTGGGCAAGCCCACTCCCACAGGGATTTGTGCAGGGTTCAAGATCATTCGTTCAACACCGAACCCTGTGGGAGCGAGCTTGCCCGCGAAAGCGTCAGCTCAGGCAATCAAGATGCTGAATGTACCGACGCCTTCGTGGGCAAGCCCACTCCCACAGGAATCTACGCTGGGCCGAGACCGTCGGTTCAACACCGAACACTGTGGGAGCGAGCCTGCTCGCGAAAGCGCCAGGATCAGGCAATCAAAATGTTGAATGTACTGCCGCCTTCGTGAGCAAGCTCACTCCCACAGGGATTTGTGCAGGGTTGAAGATCATTCGTTCAACACCGAACCCTGTGGGAGCGAGCCTGATCGCGAAAGCGCCAGATCAGGCAATCACGATGCTGAATGTACCGACGCCTTCGTGGGCAAGCCCACTCCCACAGGGATTTATGCCGGGTTGAAGATCATTCGTTCAACACCGAAACCTGTGGGAGCGAGCTTGCTCGCGAAAGCGCCAGATCAGGCAATCAAAATGTTGAATGTGCCGCCGCCTTCGTGAGCAAGCTCACTCCCACAGGGATTTATGCCGGGTTCAAGATCATTCGTTCAACACCGAACCCTGTGGGAGCGAGCCTGCTCGCGAAAGCGCCAGATCAGGCAATCACGATGCTGAATGTACCGCCGCCTTCGTGGGCAAGCCCACTCCCACAGGGATTTATGCCTGGTTGAAGATCATTCGTTCAACACCGAACCCTGTGGGAGCGAGCTTGCTCGCGAAAGCGTCAGCTCAGGCAATCAAGATGTTGAATGTACCGCCGCCTTCGTGGGCAAGCCCACTCCCACAGGGATTTGCGCTGGGCCGAGGCCATCGGTTCAACACCGAACCCTGTGGGAGCGAGCTTGCTCGCAAAAGCGCCAGCTCAGGCAATCAAGATGTTGAATGTACCGCCGCCTTCGGGGGCAAGCCCACTCCCACAGGGATTTATGCCTGGTTGAAGATCATTCGTTCAACACCGAAACCTGTGGGAGCGAGCCTGCTCGCGAAAGCGCCAGATCAGGCAATCAAGATGTTGAATGCACCGCCGCCTTCGTGGGCAAGCTCGCTCACACAGGGACGGTTCAGAGCGGTTCAACGCGGTGGATAGTTGGCCAGGATCCGTGCCACGGTCTCGCGAATGGCATTGCTGCGATCGGCCGGATTCGGGCGGCTGCTGAGCATTTGTTCATCGCTGCCACGCCACACCAGTTTGCCGTCCTTGCCGTCGAGCAGGTCGATCTGAATGGTCGCGACCTTGTAGGTGACGTTGCGCGTTTCGTTGTACATAGGCGCGCCCCAGTAGCCGTTCCACGGGCCGCCCCAACCGCCGCCGTAATTGGTCGTCACCTGTTGCTGCCGGTCCTCGACGATCAGGTAGGTCTGCACGCTCAGATCTCCCTTGCCGCCACCAGCAGCCGGGCGCAAACCGCGCTGATCGAGTTGATCGGACACTGCCTGGCGAATGCGCTGTTCGGTCAGGTCACTCTTGATGCGCGGATCATCGGGGCGGTATTGCAGGGCCGGGTCTTTCCAGCTCCAGCTGCGATAAGCGGCGAAGTCGCGGCTGGCGTCGAAGTCGTGATTGACCTGATTGGCGGCGCAGGCACTGAGCAGCGCGGCAACAGCGAGTAGAGCGAGACGGCGGAACATGATTTTTCTCCGGGTGAAGACATGAACCTGCTGACACGACGTCAGCTGGGAGGATACGCCGCCATGGCTTTTTCCACAGCCTCGCGGATCGCATCGGCGCGTTCGATCTGATTGCCCTGGGTGCCGGTCTCGGCGCTGGCGCTCCACACTGGCTGACCATTGCCGGCATCGAACAGATCGACCCGCACCACCACGACCTGCTCTTGATAGGTGCGCATGACCGGCACGCTGTTGTACATGCCGTAACCGCGACCATAACGATCATAGCCGCCGTATCCACCGTAGTAGCCGTAGTCGTCGCGAACCTGACGCAGACGGGTTTCCAGACGAAGGTCGGCGCTGACCAGCAGGTCCGCCGGGCGGTTGTCGCGCATCGGCCGCAAGCCGCGCTGGTCGAGAGCGTTGCTGACCGCCTCGGCCACCTGCGCCGAGTCGGCCCACGCCGTGCCCGGTGGTAACTGCCCGTCGCGCCAGGCCCAATTGCGGTAGCGCCCGTAATCACGCGGCGGCGCCGGGTAGGCGCTGCGGTCGAAGGTGGTGGCGGCCTGCGGCGGTGCCGGCGGCAACGGCCGTGACTGGGCCACGTAGGGGTTGCTGCCTTGGCAGGCGACCAACCCCAGACTCATCAGCAATAACCCGCATTGAGCTTTCATGTCGCGCTCCGCTCAGATCGGCCGGCAGATCCAGTGCAAGTAACGCCCAAGCCCGGCGAAGCCTGGGTGACGACGGTGCGCAAGTTCCATTTCCAGCAAGTCCGCCAGTTCGGCGCGGGCCTGGAATTCCACCGGCATGTAGTCGTGAAATACCCGTACGCCGCTCTGACTTTCGACCTGCCACATTCCGGCGAGTTGCGTTGCCAATTCCCGCGGGTCGAGAGGTTGCTGGGGAGTCAGGCTCTGCTTCTCGCCGGCCATGACGTTTTTGCGCATTTTCTTGAAATGGCCCTTGAGCAGATTGCGATAAATAAGCGCATCACGGTTGTAGAACGCCAGCGACAGCCAGCCGCCAGGCTTGGTCAGTTGATGCAGCACCGGCAGGATCGCGTGAGGCTCGGCGAGCCATTCCAGCACCGCATGGCAGATCACCAGATCGTAGGGCTCGGCGAGCTGGCCGAGCAGTTCCTGCCATGGTGCCTGAATGAATGTCGCGGTTTGCCCGGCTTCGGCAAAACGCTCGCGTGCGCCTTCCAGCATCGGTTCGGCCGGTTCGGTAAAGGTGACGTCATGGCCGCGCTCGGCCAGCCACAGCGACATGTGCCCAAGGCCACCGCCGATATCCAGCACACGCAGCGGGCGATCCGGCAAGGCCTCGGTCAGGTCGGCCTGCAACACGGCGAGGCGAATCGCGCCTTTGGCGCCGCCGTAGATTTTTTCGGCGAAGCGCGTGGCCAACTGATCGAAATGACGGTCGCTCATCAGCTGAACCGCCGTTCGCTGTCGGCGAGCTTGGCCCGCACCACTTCATTCATGTCCAGACCCAGCTCGCTGCACAGCAGCAACAGATACAGGACGATATCGCCGACTTCCTGCCCGGCATGCGCGAGTTTTTCCGCCGGCAACTGGCGCGACTGGTCTTCTGTCAGCCACTGGAAGATTTCCACCAGCTCGGCCATTTCCACGCTGGCGGCCATGGCGAGGTTTTTCGGGCTGTGAAATTGCCGCCAGTCATTGCGGTCACGAATGGCGTGCAGGCGTTCGGTCAGTTCAACAAGGTTCATCGGGCTCTCCTGAAGACGCATAGCTTCGGGGGGATGCGGGCTGAAGGCAAGCAGCGCAGATGATCTATTGTGGGAGCGAGCCTGCTCGCGAAGGCGGTGGATCATCCAGACCGGATTTGCCTGACACGCCGCCTTCGCGAGCAGGCTCGCTCCCACACATGATCCGGGCAAACCTTCTATCATGCAGGGAACTCGGCCGCCCTCGGTGTGGCCCAAGGCTCAGCTCTTTCATCAGGGATGCACACATGCGTGTAGAAAGCTTTTTCGAATGGCTCGGCCAGGCACTCGGTTCGGTCATCCGCTTTATCGTCGATGGCCTCAGTGGCCTGTTCAACATGCTCAGCAATGCCGGCGGCAACTTTGTCGACGGCCTCGCGCAGACGCTGGGGATGGACACCTCGATCATCAGCATCATCGCGCTGATTGTCGGTTTGATGCTGCTCTGGTCGGCGATCCGGGCGTTCATGAACGCGTCGATCATTGCCGGGATCATCTGGTTGCTGCTGGGGTTGTGGTTGTTGGGCTGGATCATCCATTAACCCACCGCCCCCTGTAGGCCCTCGCCTGCTCGCGATCGCGGTATGTCATTCGAAGCTTGTGTGACTGAACGGGCGCTATCGCGAGCAGGCTCACTCCTACAGTGAATTGCGTTAATCGCTACAATCCCCGCTCCCCCAAGGAGCCTGCATGTCCTCTCTGATTACCGACTGGCGCGACCGCCCGACTCACCGCAAGGTCTGGGCGCTCGCCGCGCCGATGATTCTTTCCAATATCTCCGTGCCGCTGGTGGCGCTGGTCGACAGCACTGTCATCGGCCACCTGCCGCATGCCCATCAACTCGGCGCGGTGGCAGTCGGCGCCAGTCTGTACACGTTTCTCGCCTGGGCGATGGGTTTTCTGCGCATGGGCACCACCGGTTTTGCCGCGCAGGCTGCCGGGCGCAGCGATGGTGCGGCGTTGCGGCAGATTCTCTTGCAGGGCCTGTTGCTGGCACTGGGCTTGGCCGTCGTGCTCGGCGGCCTCGGCGTGCCGCTCAGTGGCGTTGCCCTGCACTTCATGCAACCGTCGGCTGAACTGGATCAGCTGACCCGGGCGTTTTTCCACACGCGCCTGTTCGGCCTGCCCGCCGCGCTGGCGACCTATGCACTGGTCGGCTGGTTCCTCGGCACGCAGAACGCGCGGGCGCCGCTGGCGATTCTGCTGAGCACCAACCTGATCAACATCGTCCTCAATCTATGGTTCGTCATCGGCCTGGACTGGGGCGTGGTCGGCTCGGCGCGCGCTTCGGTAATCGCCGAATGGAGCGGCGCCCTGCTCGGCCTGTGGCTGACGCGCACGGCGTTGCGCGCCTATCCGGGGCAGATCATCTGGGCGGCACTGAGAGTCTGGCAGAGCTGGCGCCCGCTGCTGGCGGTCAACCGGGACATTTTCATCCGCAGCCTCGCCCTGCAATCGGTGTTTTTCCTGATCACCGTGCAAGGCGCGCGGCTCGGCGACGCGACCGTAGCGGCCAACGCGCTGCTGCTCAACGGCCTGCTGCTGACGGCCCATGCACTCGACGGACTGGCGCACGCCGTTGAAGCCTTGTGCGGCCATGCCATCGGCGCAAGAGATCGCCTGGCCCTGCGCCGGTCACTGGTGGTGGCCGGCGGCTGGTCGTTGATTGCCAGCCTCGGATTCGCCGTGCTGTTTTTGCTGGCCGGGCACCTGTTCATCGAGATGCAGACCGACATCCAGAGCGTGCGCGACACGGCCTTCGTCTACCTGCCCTACCTCGCCGTGCTGCCGCTGATTGCGGTGTGGAGTTACCTGCTCGACGGCCTGTTCATCGGCGCCACCCGCGCGCGGGAAATGCGCAATGGCATGCTGCTGACGGTGTTGTTGCTCCTGCCGTTCGCCTGGTTCTTGCAAGCACTGGGCAATCACGGCCTGTGGATATCTTTCCTGCTGTTCATGGTCTTGCGCAGCGTGACCCTCGGCGCGCAAGCCCTGTGGCTGAAACGCAGCGATGGCTGGTTCAGCGGCAAGGCTCACTGACGGCATCAGTCAGTCCGCCGCACCCCACTGCCGACGCAGATGATCGAGCCGCTCCTGCTGGGTCAGACCCGCCGGTGGAGCAACCAGCACCGCGCGCGGATGCAGCAGGCGCAGCCACAGCCAGCCGTCGAGCACCGCGCGATCACTGAAACCCAGCGCCAGACCCTGTTGCACATGCACAGCGATCGTCTGGTAATCGGCGCACAGGGATTGGCACCAGCGCCAGATGTGTTGTTCCAGCAGACAGGTTTGCAGGCGCTCACGCTGGCGCCGGGTCAGGCTTTCTTCGATGCCCAGCGGTTCGACGAGCAGGCCGGGATTGCGCAGCTGTTGCCAGCCCTGACTGCCGATGGCGCGGTCAGCCCAGGTACCCCCAAACCAGCGCAACTGGCGGATTGGCCCGAGCCAGCGACTCAGTTGCGCGGCATCGCAGGCATCGAAGAAATAGCTGGCGGTCTGCCGGTTGTAATAGCTGAGCAAGGCCCGGTGATTCAAGCCGAATGAGACGGTGAGCATGCGTTGCAAGTGGCTGATCAGCTGCTGCGCCGGTATTTCGCAGCTCAGCAGCAGCCCGCGCCAAGTGTCCGGATCGCGCAGGCACAAGGCGGTCAATGCCGGATTCTCACGCAAGTCGACAAGAACCGGGCCGTGCTCGCTGACCGGTTGAAATTCGGTACCGTCGAACAACCGGTGCCGCTGCACATCGGCAAAGCCCTGCCGCAACGTCAGCAGGGCGCGTAACGCGTCAGGGGTATCGAGTAACAGCCATTGCGCCATAGGCTCAAGCGCCGCGCCGCTCATCTTGCGCTGCTCTGATCAAGCGCGGTCAACAGCCGGCAACTGCACACGGACTCGGCACAGTGGTTGAAGCTCCCACCTCCCGGCATCAGGCACAGCAGCAGCAACGGCTCGCCGGACTGCAACAGCTGCTGCAACCCATCGCTCACCAGCAACTCCGGCAACGGGACATCGTCCTCAACCGTATCCTCCACCAGCGCCGGAGGCTGGAGAACGCCGCTGACCATCGGCTGATCGGGGTCGCCTTCGAGGAAACTCACCACGACTTCCACGCCATCGGCCAGCGCCGCTGATGGCAACTCGCTCAGGGTTGGTGCGAGCGGTAGCCAGCAATGGCTCGGCGCTGCGCCTTCGCCCTGATACAGCCAGTCAAATTGCACCGCGACCGGCCGCGAGCGATCGGGTTGCGCTTCATCGACCGAAACCACCCAGGCACGCTGCAGGCTGTGCATGCGTTGCTTGGCTGGCGTCGCGGCGGGCGCAAAGACGGGCACCCGCGCGGCCGCGAACAGGCGATTACCGTAGGGCGGTTCGAGAGACTGATCGGCACGGTGCTCGATGCGGGTCAGCAACCATGGGCGGTTGCATTCGATGAAGGGATGGCCGTCCAACGGCAACCACTGACCGCTGCGCAGGGCGGACAAATCGCTGTGGCCTTCGGCATTCGGTCCGCGCTGGCCGGCCTGTGAATCTTCTTGCAGTTGCCACTGGCGTACGGCTGGAGTGACGCAAAGGTGGTCATGCTCGCCCTGATAGCGCGCGACGTCTGCCTGCGGCATCCGCGTCGGATCATCGCCCAATACCAGACAATGCCTGTCGCGGTGATGCTCGAAGTAATAGTGAATACGCGCCTCTGCGCACAGGCGCTGGAGCAGTTGCAGATCGGATTCCCGGTATTGCGTGCAGAAGGTGCGGGCCGGGTAGTCGCTGTGCAGGTCGAAACGTCGTTGCAGCCCGACGATGCCGTGCTCACGCAGGACCTGGTCGATGATCTGCGGCACGGAGCGGCCGCTGAATATGCGCTGGCTCAAACGCAGGTCGAGGCAGTCGAGCCTGGGCCCCAGACGCACGCGACTCAAGCGCAGGCCATGGCTGTGCTCATGCTGGACAAGGCTGTGCAGTTGCCCGTGCACACCCTGGCCGGGCGGGCCGAAGCACAGGAACGCAGAACGATGCAGCAGGCCGGCAAGATCCAGATGCGGATCGTCGATCACCACATCGATCTCGAAGACAAAGGGTTCGCTGAGCGCTTCCCTTCCGGTAAAGGCGAGAACTTCGAAGGGGTCGGACAGGCCCGCTACATCGAGACGAAACGACGACTCGTTGACTGGATCGAACATGGGCGGATCTCTACAGGAGGGGCGGCCGGGGATTCTCGCCGAGAGGCATGGCCGAGTAGAGAGGCGAAGTACAACTTAGGAAATGACCTACGCGAAAAGCAGACCAGATGAGTTTGCTGACCGTGATCGCACAGGTTTTCGTGAAAAAATCAGGAGATGTCCCACCGGGTTGTCCGAATTTTCCACAGCTTGCGGAAAAAAATCGGACAACCCGGGCGGAACGCTATCGGGTCTCAGGAAGACAGATAGGAGGAGCGGGTCAGGCCCAGACGCAAGGCATCGAGGAACTGCGTGCGCTCGCTGGCACTGATCCGGGCACTGGCGCACTTGTCGCGGTAGTGGGTCATCAGTTCTTCCGGCGACAAGTGCACGTAACGCAGCATGTCTTCGATGGTGTCGTGGGTTTCGATACCGGCGTGGTACACGCTGCCATCGGCGTTCTGGTAGATGTTCACCGAGTCGGTGTCGCCGAACAGGTTGTGCATGTCGCCGAGGATTTCCTGATAGGCGCCGACCAGGAATACGCCCAGCAGGTAATCTTCGCCTTCATTCAACGCGTGCACCGGCAGGCTGGTTTCGATGCTCTGCTCGTCGACGTACTGGTTGATCTTGCCGTCGGAGTCGCAGGTCAGATCCTGCAGCACCGCACGGCGCAGCGGCTCTTCATCGAGACGGTGCAGCGGGATGATCGGCAACACCTGATCGATCGCCCAGGTGTCCGGCAGGCTCTGGAACACCGAGAAGTTGCAGATGTACTTGTCGGCCAGCTTGTCGTTGAGTTCGTCGAGCACCTGGCGGTGCGAACGCTGACGCGCCTTCAGCGAGTTGTGCAGGCGACGGCACACGGCGAAGTAGCACTGCTCGGCCAGGGCTTTTTCCGCCAGGGTCAGCTTGCCATCGGCGTACTGCGCGGCGACGTCGCTCATGTAGTGCGTGGCGCGCCAGTAGGTTTCGGTGACCATTTCGATGTCGGTCGGGCCAAGCAGATCGACCAGCCATTGCACGGTTTCCGGCAGGCTTTCCTTGTTCTCGATCAGCGGGATCTCGTCGTTGTGTTTCTCGACGTCGGTGACCTGCACCACCAGCATCGCGTGGTGCGCAGTCAGCGAACGGCCGCTTTCCGAGAAGATGTGCGGATGCGGCAGGCTCTGCGCGTCGCAGAATTCCTTGAGCATGCCGACCACGACACCGGCGTAATCGTCCATGTCGTAGTTGATCGAACTGGCGTTGCGCGAGTGGGTGCCGTCGTAGTCGACACCGAGGCCGCCGCCGACGTCGATGTGATCCACCGGCAGACCGAGGTTGCGCAGTTCGCCGTAGTAACGGATCGCTTCCTTGAAGCCGTGCTGGTAGTCAGCGAGGTTGGCGATCTGCGAACCCATGTGGAAATGCAGCAGGCGGATGCCTTGATCGAGGCCGGCGCCCCGGAAGCGCTCGACCACCGACAGCAGTTGCGCCGCCGACAGGCCGAATTTGGATTTCTCGCCACCGGTGTCCGCCCATTTCGAGGAGGCCAGCGACGACAGCCGCACGCGCAGGCCCACCTGCGGCTTGACCTTGAGCGAGGCGGCTTCTTCGATCACCAGGCCGACTTCGGATTCTTTCTCGATGACGATGAACACGTTGTGGCCGAGCTTCTGGCCCATCAGCGCGAGGCGGATGAACTCGCGGTCCTTGTAACCGTTGCAGACGATGGTGCCGCCCTTCGGCGCCAGCGCCAGCACCGCCAGCAGCTCAGGCTTGGAGCCGGCTTCCAGACCGATGGAGACGTTCTGGGTGGCGATGATGTTCTCGATCACCGCTTCCTGCTGGTTGACCTTGATCGGGTACAGCGCAGTGTATTGGCTCTGGTATTCCAGGCGCTCGATGTTGGAATCGAAAGCGCCGGTCAACTGACGGACACGGTCTTGCAGGATGTCAGGGAAACGCACCAGCAACGGCAAGGACAAACCGCTCTTGCGCAGTTGGTCGACTTGCTCGAACAGATCGATAGGCGAGCTGCTCGGGCCGTTCGGACGTACTTCGACGCGACCGGCTTCATTGATCGCGAAATACCCGGCCCCCCAATGGCGAATCCCGTAAACGCTGCGGCTGTCCGCAACTGTCCATTGGCTGCCATCGTCTTTACGTGTGCGTCGTACGGACATCGAAGTCCCCTATAAAGAAGTCAGAGTGCGTCGCCTGAAGTGCAGGCCGGCGCAGTCTAAAGAATGAAAATGACGGTTCGTCAGTGCGGCGGTAGACCGCACTGACTGCGTGGAGTTTAGAAACCGGTCATGAACAGGCTCTGTGAAAACCATGGCAACGACGCCGGATCCGAGAACACTCGAAGCCGGATCAAGCCGCCGGAGGGTTTCACAGAGGCTGCTAGCCGCCGGACTTCTTCGCTTTGAAACCGTGCTTGATCAGCTCTGCCAAGAGTAGCTCGACGTGATCGCCCTGGATTTCGATGATGCCGTCCTTCAACGCCCCGCCGGTGCCACAACGTTTCTTCAACGTCGTCGCCAGCTCCTTGAGCGCGTCTTCGGCCAGGGGCACGCCGGTGATGGTGGTCACCGTCTTGCCGCCACGCCCTTTGCTTTCGCGACGCACGCGGGCAATGCCGTCACCGGCCGGGATCACGGTTTGTTTGCAGATACAGGCGTCCACCGGTTTGCTGCATTCCGGGCAATGACGACCTGCGTCGGTGGAAAATACCAGGCCGCCCAGGGCGGCGAAGGATGCGGCTTTCTTGGCCACCGGCAATCCTCTCGGGAGGACAAAGACTGATCGCAACCTTGGGCAAGGTCAGCGACCGCGAAGCCCCACTCAGGCAGGGGCAGCGCTACTGCATCGGCGCTTATGGGAAGCGTTCGGTGCAGTTTGAAAAGGTCGCGCAGTGTAACGGCAAAAATCGCGATTGCTAAGTGCCAATCGGCGCCAATTCATGTGTTCTTTGCGACGTTGCTTTGCTGCGCCTTGAGATAGCGCTTCAGCGCGGCCAGAGAGTCCGGGCAATACGGCTTTTCGCTGATTTCGCGCATGACCTGCTCGACGGGAATGAAGCGCGCTTCAAGGACCTCTTCCGGCTGCAGTTTCAGCGGCCCGTCCCACACGGCGGAAAACGCCGAACACCATAGACGGTTGCCAGTGTCTTCGAAGTAGAAGTGATCGTGAGCGGTGAGTTCGACGCCGCTGACGCCCAGCTCTTCCTCCAGCTCGCGCGCCGCCGACTCGGCGTAGCTTTCGTCAGCCTGGACCATGCCGCCTGCGGCAACATCCCAGTAGCCGGGGTAAATTGCCTTGCTCAAGGTGCGCCGGTGCACGCACAGCTCACCGGCGGAATTGAACAGCATGATGTAGGTGCCCCGGCCAATCAGACCGCGCTCGCGCAAATCGGAGCGCACCAGCGCGCCGAGCAGGTTGTCCTGCTCGTCGACCCAAGCGATCTGTTCGGCGTCCGAGGCGGCGCGATGGGCCGCCTCTCTGGTTGTTTGACTCACGAATCAGCCCTGATTGAGCAGTTGACGCAAATCGATCACCGCCGCGTTGGCCCGGGAAATGTAATTGGCCATGACCAGCGAGTGGTTGGCCAAGACGCCAAAACCGCTGCCATTGAGGATCATCGGGCTCCACACCGGCTCTTGCGAAGCCTCCAGTTCACGAATGATCTGGCGCACGCTGACGGTGGCGTTCTTCTTCGCCAGCACATCGGCGAAATCGACTTCGATGGCGCGCAGCAGATGCGACAGCGCCCAGGCCTGACCGCGTGCTTCGTAGAACACGTTGTCGATTTGCATCCACGGGGTTTCCACGACTTCTTCGTCAACCTGCGGCACTTCGCCAACTGCCGGAACTTCGGTCTTCAGCGCGGTATTGAGCTTGACCCGACCGACACTGGCCGACAGGCGTTGCGACAACGAACCGAGACGGGTGCCGACATCGCCCAGCCAGTTGTTGAGGTTGTCGGCGCGGGCGTAGAACAGCGCGTTTTTCTGATTCGGATCCGACAAGCGCGACTGATAACGGCTCAGGGAGTTGATGCCTTCCTGGTATTCCGACTCGCTGGACGGCAGCACCCAGCTTTTGTTGTCGAAGTTGAAACGCGGTTCGGCCTTGGCCAGATCGGCGTCTTCGGCGGACTGTGATTGCGAACGGGCAAAATCCTTGCGCAGGGCGCGGGTCAGGTCACGCACCTGCACCAGCACGCCATATTCCCAGCTCGGCGTGTTGTCCATCCACAGGCCCGGCGGGAAACGATCGTTGGAAATGTAACCGCCCGGCTTGTTGAGCAAGGTGCCGGCAACAGTCTTCAGGGTTTCGACCGTGGTGTAGCCGACCACCATTTGCTTGCCCTCTTTCTCGGCAGCGACCTGGGCGTTCTGCGCCACCGGAAACAGCTCCGGTTCCTGGCTCCAGTACCAGCCCAGCGCGATGGTGACCAGCAAATACAGACCGACCACTGTGGCCAGCGCCCGGCTGAACAGCAGCCCGCCGACATAGCTGCGGGTGGCCGACTTGGGCTCGGCGGCACGTTCAGGCGCGCTGCCCGCGCGGTTTTTCCAGTCCAGCATGGCGATATCCTTTCAATCACTTGGGTTCAACGGTTCGACCACAACCATACAACAACGTGCCAAGGCCGGGCACCCGTCGCTAACGATAAGCCGCAAATGGTGCGGCCGGATGACGCTTCGCCACATACTAAGGGATTCCCTGATACGGCAACGCCAGCAACGCAGTGCACTCCGATCTGGATTCGGCCCGAGCAGCGATGGAGAATTCCCGACGCCTCTGCCCCCACCTTCAAGTCGGGCGCCCGGATTTCGGGCATCGAACTGACCTGCAAGTGCATGAGAAAACCGCCCGGTCAGAAACTGAATCGTGTCGTCCAGCAGATTATTGACGTACGACACTCGTCTAAGGGAAAAGAGGTGCTAGCATAGAGCCACCAGTCGATCTCAGCATGCACCCTAACTAGTAGTCAGGATATGACCGAGCCAGAAGACCCCAGCCGTGAGCGTCTCAAGCACCACTTTGCCCAGCGGGTAATTCATCAGGCACGTCAGATTCTTGAGATATGGCAGCGCCTGCAACGCAGTGAGTGGTCCACCGTCGATCTCGCCGAACTGAGCGAGGCGAATCTGCGCCTGCTGCGTTTTGCCGAGCGGTTCGAACAGCCGGAACACACCCAGCTGGCGCATCACATCAGCCAGTCGCTGCAAGCGGTGGATGCCAACCGTGGGCGCCTCAGCAGCGGCCTGATCACTGATCTCAATCGTTTGATGCAGCGCCTGTCGCGCACTGGCCTGCGCCATGGCGATCAGCTCGACCAGACGTTCCTGCCGCCGCTGCGCAAGCCGATCTACGTAATGTTGCAGGATCACGACCGCGCCGAGCGGCTGGCCAAGCAGCTGGAATTTTTCGGTTTGAGCGCGCAGGCGCTGGACAGTGTGGCGGCGTTTCGCTCGTCGATGGTCGAGCGTTTGCCCGCGGCTATCGTCATGGACGTGGATTTCAGTGGCCCCGGCATCGGCCTGAAACTCGCCGCCGAAGCTCAGGTCGGCCTCGAAGAACCCCTGCCGCTGCTGTTCTTCAGCCTGCACGAAACCGACACCCCGACCCGCCTCGCCGCCGTGCGCGCCGGTGGCCAGGAATTCCTCACCGGCACCCTCGAAGCGTCGAGCCTGCTGGAAAAAATCGAAGTGCTGACCTGCGTCGCCCAGTACGAGCCCTATAAAGTGCTGATCATCGACGACTCGCGCGCCCAGGCCCTGCACACCGAGCGCCTGCTCAACAGCGCCGGGATTGTCACCCGCACCTTGATCGAACCGATTCAGGCAATGGCCGAACTGGCGGATTTCCAGCCGGACCTGATCATCCTCGACATGTACATGCCGGCCTGCACCGGCACCGAGCTGGCCAAGGTCATCCGTCACAACGACCGCTACGTCAGCGTGCCGATCATTTACCTGTCGGCCGAGGATGATCTGGACAAGCAGCTCGACGCCATGAGCGAGGGCGGTGATGACTTCCTGACCAAGCCGATCAAGCCACGCCACCTGATCACCACCGTGCGCAACCGCGCCGCGCGGGCGCGCAATCTCAAGGCGCGGATGGTTCGCGACAGCCTCACCGGCCTGTACAACCACACGCACATTCTGCAATTGCTCGAAGACTGCTCGTTCCGTGCGCGCCGCGAGAACAAGCCGCTGAGCTTTGCCATGCTCGACATCGATCACTTCAAACGGGTCAACGACAGTCACGGCCACCCGATGGGCGACCGTGTGATCAAGAGCCTGGCGCTGTTTCTCAAGCAGCGTTTGCGCAAGACCGACTTCATCGGCCGTTACGGCGGCGAAGAGTTCGCCATTGTCATGCCCGACACCGATATCGACGCAGCGCACAAAGTGCTCGACGAAATTCGTCAACGCTTCGCCGAGATTCATTACCCGGCGCAGCCGCAGGATCTGTGGTGCACGTTCAGTGCCGGTGTAGTGGAGATGTGCGATGACTCCGACAGCCTGATGATGGCCAGCCAGGCCGACGAGGCGCTGTACCGCGCCAAAGGTGCCGGACGCAATCGAGTGCAGACCGCGCGGCAGTCAAAGCAAAGTGCCACTTTTTCATCGGAATCCACTGATTCGGTCATAACCTTGTAATGGAACCGCAATAAATTCAGGCGCTTACCATTTCTGCCGTTGGTAGCCGTCATGCGCCTGAAGTTGCTCACCAATCTCAACACTCTGCTGCTGGTCGCCGTCTGCGTGGCCCTTGGCGCCACGCTATGGTGGTCGCAAAAAGCCCTCGAACGCCCCTATCTGTTGATGGAGCGTTATCTGGGGCTGTCGCAACAATTTCAGAATGAAGTGGCGCGCAACGTCGAGGATTACCTCGCCAGTGGTGACGCGCTGCGCCTGAGCAGCGCCGCTCAGGCCATCGACAGCGTGCAGAAACAACTGGATGAATTGCCTCCGCCGCTGGCCGACACCGTGCGGCCAAGTCTGACGAGCCTCGATGAATTCAGCAAAACCGACCTGCTCGCCGCCGGCAAACTGGCCGGCGATCCGCAGGCGCTGCTGTTGCAGGCCGAACGTGAACTCAGCGCCAGCCTCGACCAGCTCAACACCTACGCCAATGGCAACGCCGCCTACCTCGCACCACTGCTCGCCGCATCGCAGCATCTGGGCAAACTGTCGCTGGCGCGGGACAAACTGGTCAGCAGCGGGCGCAGTGAACTGGCTGCCGATGTCGAGCGCGAAGTGGGCAACATGCGCGCCCAGGCCGAGTCCATCGATGCCCTGCCCTTGCTCGGTGTGGTCGCCAGCAACGAATCGAGCAGTGACGATTTCGCCGCGTTGATGGGCATCGAAAACACCGACAAAGCCGCCGCCGAAGATGCCGGTATCGCCCTCAAGCGCGAACTGAACAGCTTGCTTGGCCGCTATCCGGCAGAACTGACGCGCACCCGCGAGCAGATCCAGAAACGCGCCGACCTCAGCGCCGCCACCCACGACAAAATCGCCAGCGTGCAGCACGTTATCGCCGGTCTCGAACCGGTGGTACGCGCGCAACACGGGCAGATCCAGGGCGAAGTGCGCCTGATGCAAGGCGTGATGATCGGCCTGATTCTACTGATCGCCCTGCTCATCGACACCTTGCAGCGGCGCCTCGCCCGCACCCTGACCAACCTCGCCCCGGCGCTGTCGACCTGGGCTGAGGGCGATTTCAGTCGCGACATCCAACTGGGGAAGACCAACCGTGAACTGCACGACATCGAAGCCTCGCTCAATCGCTTGCGCGCCTATCTGGTGGATCTGGTCGGCACGATTCGCGGCAACGCCGAGCAAGTCGCCGGCAGCAGCCGCACCCTCGCCGAACTGAGCAATGATCTGCACAGCGGCGCCGAACATCAGGCCGGCGATACCGCGCTTATTCGCGACTCGCTGGGTGAACTGGAGGCGACCATTCAGCAAGTGGCCGGCGATGCCCGCCAGGCTGCCGACGCCAGCCGCCACGCCGGACTGGCTGTCGAGCATGGCCAGACGGTCATCGGCCAGAGCCTCACCGGGTTGCATGCGCTGGTTGGTGAAGTTCAAGGCAACGCACAGATGATCGAACATCTGGCGGAAGAGTCGGCAACCATTGGCGGCGTGCTGACGGTAATTCGTTCGATTGCTGACCAGACCAATCTGCTCGCCCTGAACGCCGCAATCGAAGCGGCCCGCGCCGGGGAGATGGGCCGTGGTTTTGCCGTGGTCGCGGAAGAAGTGCGCTCGCTGGCACAACGCACCGCCGGGGCCACGGCAGAAATCCAGACGCTGATCGCCGGCCTGCAGACCGCCGCCCGGCAATCGGTCGAAGGCATGCGCGCGCAGGTCGAACACGCCGAAGCCACGGCCAATCAGGCGCAGGCGGCCGACGGCGCATTGGACAAAATCGTCGGCGCGATCCAGACCATCGCCGACACCGCCGTGCGCATCGCCGATGTCACCGCGCAGCAAAGTGGCGCGGTCAGCGAGATCCGCGATCACAGCGAACGCATCCATCAACTGGGTGGGGATAACCTGCTGCGCATCGGCCAAGGGCGTGAACAGGGCGAGAATCTGTTGGTTCTGGGCGGCCAATTGCATACGGCCGTTCAGGCCTTTCGCGTCTGACACACCGCTATCGCGAGCAGGCTCACTCCTACTTTGGAATGCATCTCCCTGTGGGAGCGGGCCTGCTCGCGAAGAGGCCCACGCCACCACCACTAATGACCGGATCAGCTCACTCGGTCACAAATTTCGCGCAAACATCGCCCATCGTGCCGCCTATTGCATGGAACTGGACAGTCACAAAGGCTTTGCGGCATAGTCGCCGGGTTCTGACGACTGCTCATTGATAACAAGGACAACGCAGATGGCAACGCTACTGGTGCTGCACGGCCCCAACCTGAACCTGCTCGGCACCCGGGAACCGGGGACCTACGGGTCGACGACCCTGGCGCAGATCAATCAGGATCTGGAGCGGCGCGCCCGCGAAGCCGGCCATCATCTGCTTCATCTGCAAAGCAACGCCGAGTACGAATTGATCGATCGCATTCACGCTGCGCGCGGTGAAGGCGTGGATTTCATTCTGATCAATCCGGCGGCTTTTACGCACACAAGTGTCGCATTACGTGACGCGCTGCTGGGAGTGAGCATCCCATTCATCGAAGTGCATTTGTCCAACGTGCACAAGCGCGAACCTTTCCGCCATCACTCCTACTTCTCCGATGTAGCGGTAGGAGTGATCTGCGGCCTTGGCGCCAGCGGTTACCGACTGGCCCTGGAGGCCGCACTAGAGCAGCTTGAACACCAAGCTATACGCCCCTGACCGACCCTTGGGAGTTGATGATTCATGGATATCCGTAAAGTTAAGAAACTGATCGAATTGCTGGAAGAGTCCGGCATCGACGAGCTCGAGATCAAGGAAGGCGAAGAGTCCGTACGCATCAGCCGCCACAGCAAGACCCCGGCGCAGCAGTACTACGCGCCAGCCCCGATGCAGGCTCCGGCCGCTGCCCCTGCTGCCGCGCCAGTCGCTGCCGCTGCTCCGGCTGCCGCTGCTGCACCCGCGCTGAACGGCACCGTTGCCCGTTCGCCGATGGTCGGCACCTTCTACCGTAAATCTTCGCCAACCTCGCCAGCCTTCGTTGAAGTCGGCCAGACCGTGAAGAAAGGCGACACCCTGTGCATCGTCGAAGCCATGAAGATGATGAACCACATCGAAGCTGAAACCAGCGGTGTGATCGAATCCATCCTCGTCGAAGACGGCCAGCCGGTTGAGTACGACCAACCGCTGTTCACCATCGTTTGAACCGCGGAGAGCCTTTGATGACTGCGAAGTTGGAAAAAGTTCTGATCGCTAACCGCGGTGAGATCGCCCTGCGGATTCTGCGTGCCTGCAAAGAGATGGGCATCAAGACCGTCGCCGTTTACTCCAAGGCCGACAAAGAGCTGATGCACCTGGGTCTGGCAGACGAATCCGTCTGCATCGGCCCGGCTTCCGCCGCTCAGTCTTACCTGCACATTCCGGCCATCATCGCTGCCGCTGAAGTGACCGGCGCTACCGCCATTCACCCAGGCTACGGTTTCCTCGCGGAAAACGCCGATTTTGCCGAGCAGGTCGAGAACTCCGGCTTCGCCTTCATCGGCCCGAAAGCCGACACCATCCGCCTGATGGGCGACAAGGTATCGGCCAAGCACGCGATGATCGAAGCAGGCGTACCGACCGTTCCAGGTTCTGACGGCCCGCTGCCGGAAGACGAAGAAACGGCGCTGCGCATCGGTCGTGAAGTCGGCTACCCGGTGATCATCAAGGCCGCCGGCGGCGGTGGTGGTCGCGGCATGCGTGTGGTGCACAAGGAAGAAGACCTGATCGCCTCGGCGAAACTGACCCGCTCCGAAGCAGGTGCGGCGTTCGGCAACCCGATGGTCTATCTGGAAAAATTCCTCACCAACCCGCGCCACGTCGAAGTGCAGGTACTGTCCGACGGCCAGGGCCACGCCATCCACCTGGGCGACCGCGACTGCTCGCTGCAGCGTCGGCACCAGAAGGTTCTCGAAGAAGCGCCGGCACCGGGCATCGACGAGAAGGCGCGCCAGGAAGTATTGGCTCGCTGCGTCAAGGCATGCATCGACATCGGCTACCGTGGCGCCGGGACTTTCGAGTTCCTCTACGAGAACGGTCGTTTCTACTTCATCGAAATGAATACCCGTGTTCAGGTGGAGCACCCGGTTTCGGAGATGGTCACCGGTATCGACATCGTCAAGGAGATGCTCAGCATCGCCGCTGGCAACAAGCTGTCGTTCACTCAGGATGACGTGGTCATCCGCGGTCACTCGCTGGAGTGCCGGATCAACGCTGAAGATCCGAAGACCTTCATGCCGAGCCCGGGCACGGTCAAGCATTTCCATGCTCCAGGCGGCAACGGCGTTCGCGTCGATTCGCACCTGTACAGCGGTTATGCCGTGCCACCGAACTACGACTCGCTGATCGGCAAGCTGATCACTTACGGCGCAACCCGCGACGAAGCCATGGCCCGCATGCGCAATGCCCTGGACGAAATCGTGGTCGACGGGATCAAAACCAACATCCCGCTGCACCGCGACCTGGTTCGTGATGAAGGCTTCTGCAAGGGTGGTGTGAACATTCACTACCTCGAGCACAAGCTGGCCAAACAGTCGTAAGGCTGAAGCGGTGTAAAAAACCCGATCCCTGCGGATCGGGTTTTTTTATGCCTGGAACAACGCCATCAGCTCAGCGACACCAACGAAAAAGCCTGCCCTTGAATCAATTCAGCAGTGGCCAGGCGCCCGCCCTGATCGACCACAGCGCCAGAGGCATCTTGTTGCAACGGCTTTTGACGAAACCGCTGCATGAACAGCTTCGCGCGTTTCGCTACCGGATCGGTGGCATATCCCGCTCGCTGCAAAACCGGCGTATACAGGCGCTCAACCTGATTGGAGGACGTCTTGAACACAGTCGAAACACCGCTGTTCAGATTCAGCGAAACCGCATAGTTATTACCCAGACATGAAGAGTAGGACCAGTAATCCCAGCTTGGCCGCAGCCCCTGCTGGCGCAATGCCCTTCTGACCGCCCCGCCGATATCCGCCCCCGTCAGCCAGTCTCCGCCCACCAGGGTGGCACGAATATCCTTGGCCGAGCCTCCCAGGCGCGCCATCACGTCCTGGACGGCTCGCTCAATCAGAGAGTGAATGTTGTGATCGAAATGGATGACCGCGCCGACCTTGGTCGCCGGGTTGTACATCGAGGCAATCACGCAGGTTTGCGCGTTCAGCGAAAACAGATAATTGTCCACAGACCCGGCGACGAACTTCGCTACCACGGCTTCGCCCTGCAACGCCCCACGGCTCAGCGCTGGCTCGACGCGACCGGGAAATGCATCGCGCAGATTGCTTACATGACCAAGGTTGCGCACCTGATCATGGCCGCCGCGCAGCCCGACTCGATCATGGGTCCATTTGCCGCTCGCAGCCAGGCGTATGGGGCGCTGATAAATGGCGGCGGGACGCCGGGCATCGACCAGGCTCAGGCCACCGAAATGCGGGTTTTCCCTGACCTGGAAGTACCTGCCTCTGTGGCGAATGTAATAGCTCGGCTGCGGCTGGACAGCACTCGGCGGACTGCGCCATGTGCCATAAAAAACACCTTCTTCAGTGACCCGCTGCAAATTACCCGGCTTGTTGCTGACGGCCTGCCTGGCATGAAAACGCACCTCGCGAACCGCCGGCAACGCTTCCTTGCGAAGCGGAGCCACGGTGTTCAAGCGCTCGCTGAGCAATGAGGCCGGCCGTGTCGTGTACTTCAGGTTTCTGACCGTACGCCCAAGCAATTTGACCGTACTGCCAGCGCCAACCGAGGCAAACAGCGCGCCCCACGACGCCTCAAGCCAATGCCCGAGCGCGCCCTCGACATCGCCTTCCAGATGCGCCGCGACGGCTTGACCGGCGCTGACGGCAACGAACACGACGTCCAGCAGCAAGGCGAAGGGCGGAAACACCATGCAGAACGGCGCGGCACCGAACATCAGGCCTTTGACCACTTGTCGCTCGATCATTTCTGCGCGACTGGTGGTGATGTCTTCCACATCGGTGACGGTGCGCTCGATATAAGCATTGAATTCGCTGCGAGCATCGCTCACTCGTTGCGCTTCGAACAGCGTATCGACGCGTTGTTTTTTTGCCGCTATCGCATACAGCGAACGCGACACCGTGGCGCGCGCAGCAACCGGCGTGCGTGCCAGCAAATAGTCATGCAACGATCCGGCAATGTCGCCATACAGTGACTGATACGCACGCAACACAAGATCATCGGGAGCATCTGGGGTGTACAGCCACCAGGACGGTTCGGGATAGAAACAGGTGAAAACGTAAACCCCGAGCACCACGTGGCTGCGTACGGTAAAGCTGAAAACACCGTCACTGCTGACCACGCTGGCGCCCGGCAAATGCGTACCCGGCGCTGGCGGCTGACTCAACAACGAGACCTGACGGACCAGCGCAAAATAGACCGCGTCGCTTAACCGCGCCTGACTTCTGGCGACGCGCAAATCACGATCCATCTTCGACAGCAGCACGTTGCGCCAGGCGAACCGACGCGGCTCGTAAGCGTCATCGCGGGCGTCGAGATATTTGCTGCGGATCTCGCTGGCGTACTTTTCACCCAACCAGGCCCGGCGCAGATACAAGGCCAGATCGGCGCTGCGCACTCGGCTCAAATCCTGGCCAACGGAGGAGCGCACACCTTTTTTCGGATGATCGATGCCGGCGTTGTCGTCATAGCCGTAGATCGCCAGATCGAGCAGGCTGGCTACCGACTGCTGCCTGCGATCAGCGAGGCCGGCGTTGTAATCGATCAATACGGTGGCCGGGTCGACCGGTTCCAGTACCTGTTTGCTGCGCATATAAGGCGCGATCTCGGCGGCAACCGTGCGTCTGGCGAAGTCGATAAAGACTTCGAAACCGCCGAGCCACTCGTTGAAGACCTGCTGATGGACAACCAGCTCCTGATTCAGGCTGCTGAGACGTCGGCGCGCATCCAGGGGCAGCGTTGAGTACCAGCGCAGTGAGTTGTCCTCTTCGACCTGTTGCAAATTTTTCGCCAGACCCATCTGCACCGCCGCTTCGACGCATTCGGCGAACGGCATGGACGCACGCCGGATATCACTTTTCATTCCCCAAAGGCCAGGATCGGCCGCCACGGCAACAAGATACTCACGGGCTTGACGATGGGCAGTCGGGGAAAGCTGCTGCACAAGGTATTCGCGACCGGACTCGCTCTGCGTCCAGCCCCAGACCTCTCCAGTCAGTGCCGCCAGCGAAGGCAGGCGGATCCACTCTTGACCGTCCGGCTTGTTTGGTGCGTACAGCAGCAGGTCGCTCACCGTTGATGGAGTGTCTTCCCGATAAAACACCAGAAAGTCGGCACACTGCATGCCGTTGGGTAGCGCCAGCGCGGCGACGCGCAAGGACGCGTCCATGGCCTTCCCCGCCCACATCGGTTCGAGACGGTCATGCTCTTCCACCGCCATATGCCCTGCGCAACGCGCTATGAACGCGCTTTGCTTGAGCCGTGCGATAAACCAGTCGATCGAGGCTTTTTGCACTTCTTCGCGCGCATATTGCCCGGCGAGGGCTCTGAGGTATCCGACCGGGTAATCCTGGCCGGCCAGCATATCGGCGATGAATGCCGGCTCCAGCGGCTGATTGCGTCGCGAAGGGCCCCTGGTCACTTCCAGCACGACGGCGAAATCCGCGCCGATCGGTCCCGCCGCGAGCAATTCGCTCAGACTGCGGTTCTGCGTCGGCTCGCCAACCGCTGAACGCCATTTCAGGCGAACGTCGATCCGGTCCGGTTCGACCTCCATGTCGAGCTTGAGCCGGATGTAGTCAATCGCCTGTTGCCGGGCATAGGCGCGCAACGAGCCGTAGCCTTCCAACAGATCATCGAGCGCTGCCTGGGCCTGCGACGTCTGCTCTTGATAACTGCGCAACCTGGCTAACCCGGGTTCATTCAGCACCCGCAACCAATGTGGCAATTGCGCGTATGACTGCGCTTCCAGCCTTTTCTTTTCCGCGCCCGTTGCCAGCGCGGTCAACCGATAGCGGCGAGCGCCTCGTTCCTGAACCTTTTCGATCTGCCTGCGTAATCGATCCGGCGTCAGCCCCGCGAGACGGTCTGGGTGGAACAGCGCGTCGATGTCGTTGATGTAGCGCCGCAACTTGCGCAAGACCAACTGATCGAACGCAGTCTCCTGTCCCTTGGTTTGCCAGTGTGTTCGCAGATAATTTTTGTAATGATCAAGGAAATGTTCCGAAACGCTATCTACGGCCTGGATGACCGCTTGACGGCGGCCGGCCGGCAAAGCCCGATCAGCAGCGCCCGGCCAGCGGTACGGAGCGTTACGGATCGCCAGGTACATCAGCGATTTGCCGTCGATGATTTTCTGCAGGATCGCATCAAGCAAAGCCAGCACGAACCCCGGATCGATATTGCCGTGCGGGTAGTGATCGCGCAGCTCGGTCAACGCAAAGTTTTCCATGGCCGCCAGTAAGGTCATCTGGCTGCTCAGACGCTTGTCGATCAGCACCTGCCAACGCGTGATCCGCAGCAGAATCTCCTGGGCCGTTCCTGTGGACGCAGCGGCTTGCGCTCGTTTTTCTTCTACAATCCCTTGTTCACCCGCCATGTCGTCCAGCCCGTTATTGCGTATAAATGAGCTTTCACTCTATTTGCCGGCAACCGCACTCAGGCAATACATATGTATATCGCCCCGGTGATTGTGTAACAGCAAAGCGGCGTGTCCACTTTGCCGGCGACCTGGCGTAAACTGCGCGCTTTTGCAGCTTCGGGCTGCCCCACAGATTTTCAAAGGTGCCCGCCATGCCTTGGCTGCAAGTCCGTCTCGCCATCACCCCGGAACAAGCCGAAACCTACGAGGACGCATTCCTCGAAGTCGGTGCCGTGTCGGTGACTTTCATGGACGCTGAAGACCAGCCGATCTTCGAGCCAGAACTCAACACCACGCCACTGTGGTCGCACACCCACTTGCTGGCCCTGTTCGAAGGCGGCACTGAACCGGAGCCGGTCCTGGCCCATCTGGAACTGCTGACCGGCGGTCCGCTGCCCGAGCACCACAGCGAAGTCATCGAGGACCAGGACTGGGAACGCAGCTGGATGGACGGTTTCGAGCCGATGCGTTTTGGCCAGCGCCTGTGGATCGTACCGAGCTGGCATGCAGCGCCTGAGCCTGACGCGGTCAATCTGCTGCTGGATCCGGGCCTGGCCTTCGGCACCGGCACGCACCCGACCACCGCGCTGTGCCTGGAATGGCTCGACGGCCAGGATCTGAAAGACTGCCACGTGCTGGATTTCGGCTGCGGCTCGGGGATTCTGGCGATTGCCGCGCTGCTGCTCGGCGCCAAGGAAGCCGTGGGCACCGACATCGACGTGCAAGCACTTGAAGCCTCGCGCGACAACGCCGGGCGCAACAACATTGCCGATGAGCTGTTCCCGCTGTATCTGCCGGAAGATCTGCCGCAGGTTCCGGCCGACGTGCTGGTCGCCAACATTCTCGCCGGTCCGCTGGTGTCTCTGGCGCCGCAGCTGTCCAGTCTGGTCAAGAGCGGCGGGCGCCTGGCGCTGTCGGGCATTCTCGCCGAGCAGGGCGAAGAAGTCGCTGCGGCTTATGCGCAGGACTTCGAGCTCGACCCGATCGCCAATCGCGATGGCTGGGTGCGCATCACCGGGCGTCGGCGCTAAAATGACCGCTTGCCTGAACCGGATCGCCGCATGACCGACAGTTTCGTCACCCAGTGCCCGCATTGCCAGACCAGTTTCCGCGTCAACCATGCCCAGTTGAGCGTGGCGCGCGGGGTGGTTCGTTGCGGCTCCTGCCTGCAAGTGTTCAATGCTGCCAAGCAGCTGCTCGAGCAACATGCCGGCAAGGACGCGGTGACGCCACTCGCGCCGCCGCTGCCTGAAGCGCCCGCGCCTGTCAGCGATTCTGCGGTCGTCGAACAAATTCCTGCACCGCGCGCCATCAGCCAGAAGCAATGGAGCGCGTCGGAACTGGATCTGGACAGCCTCGATCTGGACGAAGAACTCGCCCGCCTCGAACAACGCGAAATCCAGCCGGTCGCCGAGTTCGGGCGTGCCCGCGAAGATTCCTTGAGCGCCCGGCGCGATAGCCCGGAACCCGACGAAGGCACTTGGCCCGACAGCCTGTTCAGCGAGCCTGCCGATGAGCGCAGCGTAGCGCCTGATGTCGAGCCAGATATCGAGCCAGATATCGAGCACATCGAAACCCTCGAACCCGAGCGCACCGAACCTTCGCTGTCGCTGGAGCCGGTGGATCTGGACGACGAGCCGCCGATCCCGCAACTGCGCCTGCACGATCCGATCGATCCCAACGCCCGCCGTGAGCGCCTGTCGGCCAGCGACGACAGCGATGACGACGATCTGCCGTTGATCACCTCGCCGCGCAAAAAGCGTGAACGGGCCGAGCCCGGCGTGCGCGCCGAGGTGCTGCAGGATCTGACCGACGATCCGCTGCAACTGGACTGGCAGCAACGCCGTTCCCCTTGGGGCCGGCGCCTGCTCTGGCTGCTGCTGGTGGTGTTGGCCGCCGGCGCTCTTGCCGCTCAGTACATCGCCTATCACTTCGAGGAACTGGCGCGGCAGGATCAATACCGCCCATGGTTCCAGCAGGTCTGCCCGCAGATCGGCTGCACCGTGCCGTCCAAAGTCGACATCGGCAAGATCAAGAGCAGCAACCTGGTGGTGCGCAGCCATCCGGAATTCAGCGGGGCGCTGGTGGTCGATGCGATCATTTACAACCGCGCGACGTTTTCCCAGCCGTTCCCCTTGCTCGAACTGCGCTTTGCCGACCTCAACGGTCACCTGATCGCCAGTCGTCGCTTCAAACCCGGCGAGTACCTGAGCGGCGATCTTGAAGGCCTGGCGGAAATGCCGCCGCAGACGCCGATCCACATCGCCCTGGATATTCTCGATCCGGGGCCGAAAGCGGTGAACTACAGCCTGAACTTCCATTCGCCGGAATGAACCGCTTCAGCGTTTCCCGATTGACGGCATTTTTCTGACTGGATCGGAGCCAACCAAACCGTTGGCGATAACAGAATAACTGTTCAGATTTTGTTCAATTCAGCCTTTAACCAGTCATCGAGAGCGGGTATCATGCCCACCCTTTTTCGAACTCTCATGATCCGGCCCCACTTCAGGGAAGTCCTATGTCGGCGGTACGCATCGGCCCATATACATTGCAGAACGGTTTGATTCTCGCCCCGATGGCGGGCGTCACCGACCAGCCCTTTCGTCAGCTGTGCAAGCGTCTGGGCGCAGGGCTTGTAGTCTCGGAAATGGTCACCAGCGACATGAGCCTGTGGAATACCCGCAAGTCGCGCATGCGCATGATCCACGAAGGCGATCCCGAGCCCCGCTCGGTGCAGATTGCCGGTGGCGATGCGCAGATGCTGGCCGATGCGGCACGGGCCAACGTCGAACTGGGCGCGCAGATTATCGACATCAACATGGGCTGTCCGGCGAAGAAGGTCTGCAACAAGGCCGCCGGCTCCGCGTTGCTGAAAGACGAAGCACTGGTGACCGAGATCCTGCAGGCCGTGGTGGCCGCGGTTGATGTGCCGGTCACCCTGAAGATCCGCACCGGCTGGGATCGCGAGAACAAGAACGGCCTGACCGTGGCGAAGATCGCCGAACAGGCCGGGATCGCAGCGCTGGCCGTGCATGGCCGTACGCGCGCCGATCTGTACACAGGCGAAGCCGAGTACGACACGATTGCCGCGATCAAGCAGGCGGTGTCGATCCCGGTGTTTGCCAATGGCGATATCGATTCGCCGGAAAAGGCCCGATACGTGCTTGACGCGACCGGTGCCGATGGCCTGCTGATAGGCCGTGCCGCTCAAGGGCGGCCATGGATTTTTCGCGAGATCGAACACTTCCTGCGCACCGGCGAGAAATTGCCGGCGCCGGAACTGAGCGAAGTGGAACGCATCCTGCTGGAGCATCTGGCTGCCCTTCACGCCTTCTATGGTGACGTGATGGGCGTGCGCATTGCCCGCAAGCATGTGGGCTGGTATCTCGCAACCTTGCCGGGCGCCAGGGAGTTTCGCGCCCGTTTCAATCGTTTGGATGGTACGGAAACACAATGCGCCGACGTTCGGGAGTTCTTCGCCGAGCGTTACAAGAGCCTGACAGGGGACGAAGAAGGGGTGGCCGCATGACGATGATGACCGAGACTTTAGTGAGTGGAACAACACCCGTGAGCGACAACGTGAATTTGAAACAGCACCTCAACACGCCGAGCGAAGAAGGCCAGACCCTTCGCGGGAGTGTCGAGAAGGCGCTGCACAATTATTTCGCCCACCTTGAGGGCGCGTCCGTCACGGATGTGTACAACCTGGTGCTGTCCGAAGTCGAGGCGCCCCTGCTCGAAAGCGTGATGAACTACGTTAAGGGCAACCAGACCAAGGCCAGTGAGCTGCTCGGACTGAACCGCGGCACGCTGCGCAAGAAACTCAAGCAGTACGATCTGCTGTAAGCATTCAATCAAACCAGAAAGGCGCCCGCGTAAAAAACGGTCGCCTTTTTTGCTGACTTCCTTTGCTTTTGATGGAAATTGAGATGACCGACCAGACTACCCGCCTGCCGATCCGCCGCGCCTTGATCAGCGTTTCCGACAAGACCGGGATCCTCGAATTCGCCAAGGAGCTCGAAGCTCTGGCCGTCGAGATCCTCTCCACCGGCGGAACGTTCAAGCTGCTGCGCGATAACGGCGTTGCCGCAGTGGAAGTCGCGGATTACACCGGTTTCGCCGAGATGATGGACGGTCGGGTAAAAACCCTGCACCCGAAAATCCACGGTGGCATCCTCGGTCGTCGCGGTACTGACGATGCGATCATGAACGAGCACGGCATCAAGCCGATCGATCTGGTAGCGGTCAACCTGTATCCCTTCGAAGCGACCATCAACAAGCCAGGCTGCGACCTGCCGACCGCTATCGAGAACATCGACATCGGCGGTCCGACCATGGTCCGTTCGGCAGCGAAAAACCACAAAGACGTAGCCATCGTGGTAAATGCCAGCGATTACGCCAACGTTCTGGAAAATCTCAAGGCCGGCGGCCTGACCTATGCTCAGCGTTTCGACCTGATGCTCAAGGCCTTCGAGCACACCGCGGCCTACGACGGCATGATCGCCAACTACATGGGCACCGTGAACCAGGCCGCTGAAACTTTGAGCACTGAAGGTCGCAGCGAATTCCCGCGTACGTTCAACAGCCAGTTCATCAAGGCTCAGGAAATGCGCTACGGCGAGAACCCGCACCAGAGCGCGGCGTTCTACGTGGAAGCCAAGCCTGCCGAAGTCGGCATCGCCACCGCGACCCAGTTGCAAGGCAAAGAGCTGTCGTACAACAACGTCGCCGACACCGACGCTGCGCTTGAATGCGTGAAGAGCTTCGTCAAGCCAGCCTGCGTGATCGTCAAGCACGCCAACCCTTGCGGCGTAGCGGTCAGCCCGGACGCTGAGGGCGGCATCCGCCAGGCATACGAACTGGCGTACGCCACCGACACCGAGTCGGCGTTCGGCGGCATCATCGCTTTCAACCGTGAACTGGACGCCGAAACCGCCAAGGCGATCGTCGAGCGTCAGTTCGTTGAAGTGATCATCGCCCCAAGCGTCAGCGCAGAAGCCCGTGCCATCGTTGCCGCCAAAGCCAACGTACGCCTGCTGGCCTGCGGCGAGTGGTCGGCTGACCGCGCCACTGCCTGGGATTACAAACGCGTCAACGGTGGGCTGCTGGTGCAGAGCCGCGACATCGGCATGATCAGCGCCGATGACCTGAAAGTGGTGACCAAACGTGCGCCGACCGAACAGGAAATCCACGACCTGATCTTCGCCTGGAAAGTCGCCAAGTACGTCAAATCCAACGCCATCGTCTACGCCAAGAACCGCCAGACCATCGGTGTCGGCGCCGGCCAGATGAGCCGCGTCAACTCGGCACGCATCGCCGCGATCAAAGCTGAGCACGCCGGTTTGCAGGTCGCCGGTTCAGTCATGGCTTCCGATGCCTTTTTCCCGTTCCGCGACGGTCTGGACAATGCGGCCAAGGTCGGCATCACTGCGGTGATCCAGCCAGGCGGTTCGATGCGTGACAACGAAGTGATTGCTGCTGCTGATGAAGCGGGCATCGCGATGGTCTTTACCGGCATGCGCCACTTCCGTCATTGAAGCAGCCGCAAGTTTCAAGCTGCAAGCTGCAAGAAAGAGCAGACAGGTGTCGCTCCTTCTTGCAGGTGCAGCCTTATTAATTCAAAGCCGTAAGCTGTAATTGAGCGCCACGCAGTCGCTCTTACTTGCAGCTTGTAGCTTGCAGCTTTCTCCGAAGGAGTCTCTCTTTGAATGTTTTGATCATTGGCAGCGGTGGCCGTGAACACGCTCTGGCCTGGAAAGTGGCTCAGGATCCGCGTGTGCAGAAGGTTTTCGTTGCACCGGGCAACGCTGGCACCGCCATTGAAGCCAAGTGCGAAAACGTCGCCATCGATGTGTTAGCGCTGGAGCAACTGGCCGATTTCGCCGAAAAGAACGTGTCCCTGACCATCGTCGGACCGGAAGTGCCGCTGGTGGCTGGCGTCGTTGATCTGTTCCGCTCTCGTGGTCTGGACTGCTTCGGTCCGACTGCCGGTGCTGCACAATTGGAAGGTTCGAAGGCCTTCACCAAGGACTTCCTCGCCCGCCACAAGATCCCGACCGCCGATTACCAGAACTTCACCGAGATCGAGCCGGCCCTGGCTTATCTGCGTGAAAAAGGCGCGCCGATTGTGATCAAGGCCGATGGCCTCGCTGCCGGCAAAGGCGTTATCGTCGCCATGACCCTGGCCGAAGCCGAAGACGCCGTGCGCGACATGCTCGCCGGCAACTCGTTTGGCGACGCCGGTTCGCGCGTGGTGATCGAGGAGTTCCTCGACGGCGAAGAAGCCTCGTTCATCGTCATGGTCGACGGCAAGAACGTGTTGCCGATGGCCACCAGCCAGGATCACAAACGCGTCGGTGACGGCGACAGCGGCCCGAACACCGGCGGTATGGGTGCCTACTCCCCTGCCCCGGTAGTCACCGCCGACGTGCATCAGCGCGTGATGGACCAGGTGATCTGGCCGACCGTGCGCGGCATGGCCGAGGAAGGCAACGTCTACACTGGTTTCCTTTATGCCGGTCTGATGATCGACAAGGCCGGCAACCCGAAAGTCATCGAGTTCAACTGCCGCTTCGGCGATCCGGAAACCCAACCGGTGATGCTGCGTCTGCAATCGAGCCTGGTGCTGCTGGTTGAAGCCGCATTGGCGCAAGCGCTGGACAAGATTGAAGCGCAGTGGGATCCGCGTCCGAGCGTCGGCATTGTGCTGGCCGCTGGCGGCTACCCGGGCGACTACGCTAAAGGCGCGGCGATCAATGGTCTCGATGCAGCGGCGGGTCTGGAAGGCAAAGTCTTCCACGCCGGTACCGCATTGAAGGACGGTCAGGTCGTTACTGCGGGCGGCCGCGTACTCTGTGCCACGGCCATGGGCGCCACCGTCGGTGAAGCGCAGCATCAAGCCTACAAACTGGCCGCTGCCATCGATTGGGAAGGCTGCTTCTACCGCAAGGACATTGGCTACCGCGCCATTGCCCGTGAACGCGGCGAAACCCAGGAGTAAGCGATCATCAGGCCCGGCGCGGGATGCCATTCCTCGCCGGGCTGTTCGGTCGTCGCGCATCGTTATATTCTGGCATCAACCTACGAAGGGATTTCGCCGTGCGCTGGCTCAGGATTGCCATAAGCTTCACCGTCACGCTGATGACCTTGCTCTGCATGCTCCCGGCCCAGGCCGCGCAAGGCAGTGGCTGGTCGGTATTGCTTGACGATCAGGGCATCCTGCAACTGAGCGACATCCGCTCCGCTCGCTACACCAATCAATTCAGCCCCACCGAGCTTGACCGTCTGACTGCGGCCGAACCCGAGGGCGCCCTGTGGCTGCGCTTCAAACTGGCGCCGGGCAAGCACGAGCAAGTGCTGCGCATCTTTGCCCCTGACTTGTCACAGCTCAATCTCTACGTGCTCGACGGCGACCGGCTGATCGAGCAACGCAATACCGGCAACGAGCGGCCCCAGGCCGAGCGACCGTTGCCGAGCAGCGATTTCATGCTGCCGCTGCCCCAGGCCGACAAGCCCCTCGATGTCTACGTGCGCATGGTCTCCGACCATCAGTTGCGCCCGCACATCACCCTGCAGGCAGCGCTCGAAGGCGCGGCCGATCAGAAGCAGACGCTGATTTTCGGCCTGCTGTTCGGCTGTCTTGCCATGCTCCTGCTGCACAATCTGGTGCGCTACGCCTACTCGCGCTCGCGCAGCAGTCTGTGGCTGGCAATCTGTGAAGGCCTGCTCGGGCTGAGTCTGTTCCTGTTGCTCAACCTTGCCGGTCCGTGGCTGCCGAACTGGCATGCGTTCCAGACGCCAGGGGCTTATCTGGCCCTGTTGCTGACGGCTCCCGCCGGGTTGATGTATGCCCTGCGCTTCTTCGCGCCTCTGGGCCAGCACCCGCTGAACAAACTGCTGTGGGGCGACATTCTGTTGATTGTCACGTGCAGCCTGTTGCTGCTGTTCGTCAACACGTTGCCGCTGAACATCATCACCTACGCACTGGTCGCACTGGCCGGCCTGAGCATGTTGCTGGTGGGCTTCTATCACTGGCAGAAGGGCTATCGCCCGGCGCGTCTGTTCGTCGCCGCCATGGTCGTGTTCAACATCGGCACGCTGGTCATCCTCCCGGCGCTGCTGGGGTTGACGCTGGTCACGCCGCAAGGCCTGATCATGACGCTGATGGTGTTCATCTGCATCAGCGGCCTGTTGATGAGCATTGCCTTGGGTGAGCGACAGCGCAGCATCACCGAAAGCCGCTTCAGCATCAGCCGCGACCTGGCGGCCAGCAACGCCGAAATCAACGCCAAAGCCGAATTCCTCGCCAAGATCAGCCACGAAATCCGCACGCCGATGAACGGTGTTCTGGGCATGACCGAGCTGCTGCTGGGCACGCCGCTGTCGGTCAAGCAGCGCGATTACGTGCAGACCATCCACAGCGCCGGCAACGAACTGCTGACACTGATCAACGAGATCCTCGACATATCCAAGCTCGAATCCGGGCAGATCGAACTCGACGACGTGCAGTTCGACCTCAACGCGCTGATCGACGATTGCCTGAGCATCTACCGGGCCAAGGCCGAGCAACAGAACGTCGAGCTGATCAGTTTCATCCAGCCGCAAGTGCCACGGGTGATCAGCGGCGATCCGACACGCCTGCGCCAGACCTTGCTGAGCCTGTTGGAAAACGCCCTGAAGAAAACCGAGGAAGGCGAAGTGTTGATCGTCGTTGCCCTCGACGAGCGCAGCAGCAAACCGCGCCTGCGTATCGCCGTGCAGGACAGCGGCGCGCCGATGGAGCAGGAAGAGCGTGAAGCATTGCTGCACGCTGAACTGCACAGCAAACATTTCCTTTCGGCCAATCGCCTCGGCGGCAATCTCGGCCTGGTGATTGCGCGACAACTGATTCGTCTGATGCAAGGCGAGTTCGGCATCAAGAGCGGCGCCACTCAGGGCAGCACGCTGTGGCTGACTTTGCCGCTGGACCCGGATCGCCTCGAGCATCCGACGTCCGATCTGGACAGCCCGCTGCAAGGTGCACGGGTGCTGGTGGTCGACGATAACGACACCTGCCGCAAAGTGCTGGTGCAGCAGTGCAGCGCCTGGGGCCTGAATGTCAGCGCCGTGCCGTCGGGCAAGGAAGCGTTGGCACTGCTGCGCACCAAGGCGCACCTGCGCGATTACTTCGACGTGGTCCTGCTCGACCAGAACATGCCCGGCATGACCGGCATGCAACTGGCAGCGAAGATCAAGGAAGACCCGAGCCTGAACCACGACATCCTGCTGATCATGCTCACCGGCATCAGCAACGCGCCGAGCAAGATCATTGCGCGCAACTCGGGAATCAAACGGATTCTGGCCAAACCGGTGGCCGGCTATACGCTCAAGACCACCCTCGCCGACGAACTCAATCAGCGCAACAAGGGCCAGGTGGTGTACCAGCCGCAAGTGCTCACGGCGGCTACGGCAGCCAAAGTGCCGAGCGACTTCCGCATCCTCGTCGCCGAAGACAACACCATCTCGACCAAAGTGATTCGCGGCATGCTCGGCAAGCTCAACCTGCAGCCGGACACCGCGAGCAATGGCGAAGAAGCGCTGCAAGCGATGAAGGCCCAGCGTTACGATCTGGTGCTGATGGACTGTGAGATGCCGGTCCTTGATGGCTTCTCCGCGACGCAGCAATTACGCGCGTGGGAAGTCAGCAACCAACGCATCCGCACGCCGGTCGTGGCGTTGACCGCGCATATTCTCGCTGAACACAAAGAGCGCGCGCGTCAGGCGGGGATGGACGGGCACATGTCCAAACCGGTCGAGCTCTCTCAGTTGCGCGAGTTGATCGAACACTGGGTCGCCCAGCGCGATCAGCAGAACCGGGCCACGACCCAGCCGTCGTAAACCGACAGATTGTCCGGTGCCTGATAGACTCCCCCCCGACTCCATCGCCAGTGAGCTTGCATCATGCTCCATGTGTTGTTCAGCGTTTATCTGAAGATGCTGGTGCTCTACAGCCCGTTCTTCGTGTTGTCCTGTTTTATCAGCCTGACCCGCGGCTATTCGCGCAAGGAGCAGCGGCGCCTGGCCTGGAAGGTGGCGCTTGCGACCCTGATTTCCAGCGTTCTGCTGTATTTGTTCGGGCGAGTGATTTTCGATGTCTTCGGCATCACCGTGGATGCTTTCCGCATTGGCGCCGGCAGCGTGCTGTTCATTTCTGCACTGGGCATGGCGCAGGGCAAACCGGCGGTGCAGGCCGACAATGTGCAGCAGGACGTGACCATCGTGCCGCTGACCATTCCGCTGACGGTCGGCCCGGGCACCATCGGTGCATTGCTGGTGATGGGCGTCAGCCAGCCGCACTGGGACGACAAGCTCACCGCGATCATGAGTATCGCGCTGGCCAGTTTCACTGTCGGTGTGGTGCTGTACCTGTCGAATCGCATCGAGCGGATTCTCGGCGATCAGGGTTTGCAGATTGTCAGCCGCTTGATGGGATTGTTTGTTTGCGCGCTGGCGGCGCAGATCATCTTTACCGGCGTCAAAGGTTATCTGGTGCCTTGAGCGCCCGCAGTTTTACGCACAGGACACGATAAAACGCCGCGAACGGCAACGTTCGCGGCGTTTTATCGTGCAGGCTCAACCCGTCAAGGCAACTGTTCAGTCACGGCCGCCAGCGTAGCGGTGGCGTCGCTGTCCTGCGCAGCCTCAAACGCCAGCAACCATTGCTCCAGCGCGAACAGATACAGGCGACCCGACACGCGGAGCGCCAACTCGCATGCGCTCTGCGCTTGGGCGTTGCGCACGATCAGACTGCGACCATTGTCCGGATCGGCAAGCAACAGCTCGTCAGCAACCCGCGACATCAACCAATGCCCACAGTCCCCCACGTCGAGCGCGAGCAAGCCTGGCTCCGACGCTTCGCTGGCGGACGGACGCCGCACATCGACAACAACGCAATCAAGACGCGGCCAGCTATCGGCCGAAATCCGATAGCCCTCCGTGTGCGAACCAAAGCTCAGGATCAATGTGTCCACGCCGTCAACCAGCAGCGGCAGGACTTCGGTGAGGTCATCGCTCACTTGCAGCGTCATGACCTGAGCATCACGGCGGGCATGGCTGCCCGGCAACCAGACGCTGTCGGTCGTTCCGGCACTGAAAACCAGCTCGTCGATCGAGTCGAGCAATAGCGGATTATCGGTATCGCGCGTACCGAGGAACGTCGCCCACTGGCCATCCTCCCGGGCAGTCACATCAAACAGCCGATTCAGCGTCGGCACGTAATACTGGTAACGATTGCCCGTATTTTCGACGGGCAGGAAGGCGGCATGAGATTGTCCGTCCAGCAGTTGCTTCAAACGCTCGCACAATTGTGCGGGCGTTTCGCCGAGGCGATAGGACCAGCGATTTTCCGTGCCGATAATTCGTGCCGGTTGTTGATCCTGCAGTTGCAGCGTCACGCCTTCGCGGGTGCGCCCGAGCAGGCCATCGCCCTGCGGCAGGACTTCGCCGAATGTCCACGATGACCAGACCGGTTCGGCCTGTGGCAAGGCCTGGCGATGCTGCACGACGCTGCTGTTGCCGAACGCCGCGCGAGCTTCCTCGAATGACACTAGCGTTTGCCGCCAGATTGCTCCGGCATCGGAATCCAGCAGCCAGACGGCTTGCCGGTCCGGCGTCAGGCCCAGTAACGTCAGCTCACGGTTGCCAGGCGTTTGCGCCAGTACCAGCTTTTCGTCCACGCACCATGCGGCCAGAAAGGGCTGGCCTGCCTGGGCGCGCAAGCCGATGATCGCAAATGCTGCGCTGTTGTATTGCCTGGCCAGCGCCGGCAGTGCGGCCAGCCAGTCGGGATGTTGTTGCAGCCAGCGCTGGCTGAGGCCGACGAACTGCAGCACATCCCTGTCTATCTCGGACAACCAGTTATCCTCACGGGCACCGAGGTCAATCTCGAACAGTCGACCATCGCTCAACGTGGCGAGATAGCTGTCACCGACACGTCTGATGTCAACCACATCCCGCGCCAGCGCTTGCTGCATGAAAACATTGTCACGCAGTTCGATGCCATGGCTGAGCATCTGGCTCTGCTTGCTGTAGAACAGCCGTGCCATGGCCGGATCAGCGGATCGCGGCATGAGCAACACTCTGTCCGCGTCACTGTACGGGTCCGCGCGGAAGTAGCGGCCATTTTCCGCGCCGATCCAGGCTCGCTCGAGCAGTTGATCGAAGGAATAAGCCTGCGCATGAATATATGGTGCGTAGCGCCATGTGCTGATGGCCGGAGCCATGCCGGGGGTTTCGTCGGCATAGGGGCGAGGCTGTTTCTGGCGATGACGGAAAAACACGATCCGGCTGCCTTCTTCAGGTTTGAGGGGGGAATTTTCCAACCCGCGCGACCTTAGCGTGATATCGGTCAGCGTCACGTCCTTGTCAGCCAGGTGAAATTCCAGCGTGGTTCGCATGTTGAGGTTTTTGCGCTCAACCAACTGCTGCGAGACGCGCAGAGTGCCGTCTGCGAGTTGCGCGAAAGCGCTGATTTTCGTGCCGGTTTCAAGACTCAGCAAACGATAGCGCTGCACGACCAGCCCGCTGAGCACATTGACGCGCCAGACGGTGGCGTGATCGGGATGATAAAACCACGCTTCATCTGCCGTGGCGGCGCCCAGCAGCAAGCCATCGCTGACCGCGCCAGGCAGGTTGCGCGCGTATAACAGGCGTCTGCGCGGGCCATCGTAAAAAGCCGTGGTCCTCAGCGGCTGGCTGGCCGGGGTGAACGGCACGTTGAATCGCTCAAGCCTCAGATAGCCGGCGGCCAGACGATCCTCGTCACCGAGTTTGCTCAGTCGCGCAAGGACATCGCGGGAATGGTGGGTATCGCCAAGGGTAACGGACACCAGGCGCAATGCATTGTGCTGCCAGTCCAGCTCGTACAGTTCACCTCCGGCCAGTTCGATCAGCCCCTCGAAAGCCGAAAGCACGATGCCGTCAATCGTCAATTGACGCCCCGCCAGATATGACCGTGGGCCGTCGTCATCCGCGATCACTGCATCAGCAAAGCGGACCTGCTCGAGATTGACCCAGGGCGCATGCACCAGCCATTTGCCAACGCCGTTAAATTTCACCTCGCTCAAACCGCGAGTCAGGCGCAACTGACAGTGACCGGGCATGGAGGTGATTTCATAGGAAATTTTGTGCAGCCATTCCACCGGCAACGTCGGCACCGCCAACTGACGAACATGCTCGTTGAGCTGCACGCGAATCATGGTCGGTTTATAAACCGGATGCAGCTTGTAGAGAATGTGTTTGAGCGACGGCGTGCTGTGCAGATAAAAACGCCGGTTGCCTCGCTCATCGTATTCGAGCTTGTCCGCCACACTGTTGCGCAATTGCGGGTAGCGGGTGTGGATGCGCTCATCGAGCTGTATTCTCAGAGTATCGCCCACTGCTATGACCGGATTGAAATACGACAACCAGTTCGGGTCGGGATGTTCACTGGCGCTACGCGGTTCAACCTGCTCTCCCGGCAAGGCCTCGTAAACATAGCCGGCGCCCCCCAGTTGATATTCGTAACCGTAATAGCAAAGCGGCGTGCAGGGCAGCACCACGGTATGCAGCGCAGCATCGTCGCGGATAGCCAGCGTTGCGCTCTCGCGCAGACCGAAGGCCTGGCGAATGTTCAGCGATCGGTGGATCTGCTTCGGATCATCGTTGTACTGCGGCAGCTCCAGCGGGCCGCCGCCCCACGGATAAAACCGCTGGCTGTCGAAACGAACCTGCCGGTCTTGCAGATCAAGCTGGGTAATGACGGCTTCGGGCGGGAACTGCAGCGTCCCGTCGGCAAAAGTAAAAGCGCCTGGCTGGTAAGCGTTGTGGACGGCACGCAAATGATTGCCGACCGCCGTAGCCTTGTCGGCGATTTGCCCCAGATTACTGGCAATCGCGGTGGCACCGATGCCGATACCAAGCAACGGCACCGACAGAATGGCTGCCGCCGCGCCGACCGTTCCACCGACTGCCAGCGCGGCAATGTCCAGCCCCAATGCCGCCACATTGAACGCCAGCGACGTGGAAAACCGTGAGCGCTGCTCGTGGTTCTGCGCCAGCGAAAGGTTGTAGATGTCGAAGCCGATGTTGACCAGCGAGAACGCAAAGCCGACACCAGTGGCTGCCGGCCCGAGCACACGGCCGGCCAGCGACGACTGACGCAACAGCAGCGCCTGCTCACTGGCGGCGACCTGCCGCACCAGGTTGATCACCTGAGCGGTATCGCTGACCACGCCGAAACCCAATTGGGCATAACTGACATAGACCTGCACTTGCAGGGCAATCGACAGGGCTGGCAACTGATCGCCAGCCTGGTAATCGCGCTGGCGCATTTCGGTGATCAGGGTCTGGATCGCAAAGGCAAAGCTCAAGCGACTGCCGCCATCAGACTCACCCGGGGCCGCGGGTTTGGCCGCTTTGACCAACCGCTGCAGATGCTCTTTGAGCGTGTTGAATCGCGGGTCGATGGTACTGACCGTTCGCGCCTGACGCGGGTTTTGCGCATCGACCAGAGTCAGCGAAAAAGCGCCGTCCGCCTGCGGCTTGAGGGTGTCGAGCAACGGCAGATATTCGCGCCCGAGCGAGTGTTCACTGCGCAATTGCTGCGTGGCCTCGCCGAATGCCTGCGCCCAGTATCGTGCATCCACTTGTGCCAGGCTTGTGCCCATGCGCGCGTTTTCGCTGAGCGAGCGCTGGCGCGCCAGCGCTTGTCTGGCCCAGACCGAGGCACGGCGCGAATCGCTCGATGGCGAGTGTAAGAAACTGTCCACGCGCAACCCCGCCGACAGCTTGCGCGCGGCAATCACCTCAGTGTTCAGCTCGATGACGTTGAAGCGCGCAGCCGCCATGTCGCCCAGCCCGTAAAGCCTGGCCAGTGCGCTATCGCCTGCACTCAGATAACGCTCCACGCCAAGCCTGGCCTGGGCACCTGTGGCGAACGCGTAGATGGCAAAGTTCGGGTCGTAGAAGCGATAGACGAACCGGCCGTCTACTTGCACCTTGGCCATCAACAACGCGTGATCGCCGGTGTCGAGCAACAGGACGGTAGAAGCCGTTTTCGCCTCCAGCTGCTGCATCAGCGAGTCCAGATTCTGCAGGCCAAGAGGCTTGCCAATGGTGTTGGTGGGGACAGTCCGCAATTCGTTCAGCGCACTGAGCAACGCCCGTGAACTGGTGTGTTCAGGATCGATGTTGGCCGTAGCGACATGCCCGACCAGCGTGCGCTCGGCCGACTCGCCGGCGACCACCGCTGCGCCCATCAACAGCGCCAGCGGATAACACCGTCGCCCTGGGTCGCTGGTCGTCTGCATCAGCAAGTCCTGCGACAATTGCCGGGCCGAGGTCGCGCCGGCGCTGATGAACATTTCCCGCACCTGCGCACTGCGCTGAATGATCCGGGTGCGGTATTCACGCTGCGCGGTGCGCTTGATCTGCCCGATACGCTCGCGCCATTGTCGCACCGTCAGCGCTTCGAAGAGTGCCTGGACCTTGAGTTCACGCGCCGTCAACACTTCATGCGCCTCACCCCGCGTCAGCGCCGTCTCGAATTCCGGGCGCTGATGAATGGCTTTTTCGATGGCGTCAAAACGCGCGAAAGTGCCGTCTCCATCGGTTGCCACGGCAAGCTCACGCACGGTTTTCCAGACGCTCGCAAAGCCCGCATCGTCCAGACTGTCTGCGCCGAAAATCCCGCCGAGCATGACCCGCACCAGCGGACTGAGTTGTTGCAGCGGCAGCGCGTCATGGGCAACCCGACTGAACAGTTCGTTGAGATTGCTGGACGTTTCGGCGCCATGGGAAACCGGCAGCACGCCCTGCGGTTGCGCCGCAATCAACTGCCGCGTGTCGAAGCCGAAGGCAAAAGCATCGGTGAAGGTGATCTCACCGCTGAGTTTTTCGCGCATAGCCCGGACAAAGGGCTCGCCCAGGTCATCCATCCATTGCTGCAGGACCGACGTCAACAATACCGGTTTACCGCCCACCACCGGCCAGCCCTGCTTGAACGTCAGCGTCTGTTGCGGTTTGAGCAGATCCGCCAGTTGGCCGGTATAACGCGACTTGAGTTTGCCGCTGCGCCATTTTTCCTGCTCTTTGGCCAGCCACTGCGCCTCATCGTCATTGACGGTCCAGCCGGAGATCATTTCCTCCTCGGTAAAAACGTTATAGCCCTCGACCAGTTTCAGATGATTGCGGATGCGGTCGATCTGGTCAGGCAGCAAATGTTCTTCGATGTATTTGGTCAGCCCGGCGGCCGCTGCCCCCGGTCCGGTAAGGGTAATCGTGCTTCGAGCACCGACCCGAATGCCGTCCTGATAATAGGAATGGATGGCTTCGATGAGCCTGCCCGCGGCGAAATGGATCGTTGAAGCCGGGAATTTCTTTTGCACGAGCACTTCATTCACGACGTTCTGAATAACCGCGACCAGACGCCCCGCGTCGTTCATATCGATACCGGCGGCGATCGCACGACGCTCCACTTGTAGCAGGCAGTCATAATTCAGACGGATCATCTGCATGTAGGCCATGGTCATGCCACTGCCGGCGTGGGCGAGGATATGCGCGTTCATTTCCCCCGCAACGGATACCCCATGAGCCGTTCCCAGACGCATCGCATCCCGTGGTACCGAATGCTGCTGCGGGGCGACGAAGATCTCCGCTAGAGGAGGCTTGTTGCGAGCAAACGTCTGTAACGCCTCCCGATCTGCAGCAGCAATAGTCTCTACTCTGTCGAGATAGCGATGCCGGTCGCGACCCGGCATCAAGGTTTCATCGTTATTGAGCAACACTTGTAATACGCCAATACGTTGCTCTTCGCTGTAACCGCTGATATCCACGCCACCCAATTTGTCGGCCAACGGTGGCAAGTAATCCATGTCAGTGTAACGACCACCCTCCAGATACTCAGCCTGCAAGCGCACAACATCACTGGCCGCTGCGAAGTTGCCGCGCATCGCCACTTCACGTTGATAGACATCGGCCAGAAAATGCCCGTGAAATTCTTGGCGAACATCGCGCAACTGCAAATCGCTACCGGCCAATTGTTCATGAGTCTGCAAACATTGCTGCCGAAAGCTCTCCAGTGTTGCCCGGTCTTTACCGTAGGCGCGCACCATCAATTCAATACGGGCATGATCGGCTTTGCCTTGCCATTGCGGTTGTTGCAGAAAATCGAACATCTCGTGTTTCAAGACTCGCGCCCGGTCTTCGATCATCTTCGCCAATTCGCCGGGCTTGCTCACGGTGTCACCACCCGACTCCATCGCATCCACTCGCGCGCTGTCGGAAATGACCCGATTCATTTCGAAAGCAAGCAAGGCATCGCTGTCATACCAGAGATTGAACTGGTAGCCCTCTGTGGCCAGAACCTTACGCCAGACATTCATGTAATCACGCTGGATAGCGCCGACCTGGCTGCCGCCGACCCAGACAAAGTGCATTGTTTTGGGCACTGGCGCGGGTATGTCACTGAACATGCTCACGGTTGCCGCCAGGCGCGTCGCGTAATCGCGCAGACCGTTTTCGATTCGATCAATGGCCACCGGCATGGGCGCCTTCTTGCGCTTGGCCAGGCGCTCGAAGTTGTCGAGGAAAAGCGTTACGACTTGCAGTTTTTCAGTGAAATCCGAGGCCCTGCCTGCGCTCTCGTAAAGCGCTGTCAACTGGGCATATTCTTCAGTAGCGGAAAACTCCTTCAAGGCGCGTTGCAGCGCTGAATAATCGTTGGCAGAAATAAGATCCGCTTCGCCGACATACTGTTCCATGACACTCATAAGCCTTCATCCCTGATTCATTAAAGTAAACCTGGACGAAGTTATGCTGCCGATGCATTGACTTCAAAAAACACAAAACTCAAATGATTACCGGGGAAATATCAAATAACAGTGACGTTACTCACGCGCACCATCCGGCAACAGATAAGTTGGCCGCCAGTTACTGGCCAGACAGCCAAAGCGGCGTTCTTGACGCAATCATCGTCCGGTTTCAAAAGGGAAAGATTCAGACAGGAACTTTGACCGGATGTCACGCCGAGACAAGTTACTTACAACTTGCCTCGGCATGCACATCATTAAAGCGGCTTCTCGCCGTACCAACGCGGCGTATAAACCCAATCACCACCACCGGCACGGGCAAAGGTGCAAGTGGTTGAAGAACCGATCAGCACCATCGTGCGCATATCGACCTGTTCCGGCGTCAACGCGCCCAGTGTCGTGGTACGCAGCGTCTGTCCCGGACGGCCAATATCGCGCCCCAGCACCACCGGTGTTTCAGACGCGCGATGTTGCGCGACGATTTCCAGCGCCCGGCCCAACTGCCATGGGCGAGCTCGGGAAATCGGGTTGTAGAACGCCAGGGCCAGATCCGCTTCGGCGGCCAGATCCAGACGTTTCTCGATGATCGCCCACGGTTTGAGGTTGTCCGACAGCGACATCACGCAGAAGTCGTGGCCCAGCGGCGCACCGGCCTGAGCCGCAGTGGCCAGCGAGGCGGAAACGCCCGGGAGGATTTCCAGATCGACGCTGTGCCACGCCGGATCGTCCGATTCGTGCAGGGCTTCGAGCACCGCAGCGGCCATGGCGAACACGCCCGGATCGCCAGAAGACACCACGATCACCGAGCGTCCTTCGGCGGCAAGCCGGAAGGCGTGGCGGGCACGCTGCATTTCTTCGCGATTGTCGGTGCAGTGCTGCACCTGATCGTCGCGGAAGGGGCCGGCCATGCGTACGTAGGTTTCGTAACCAAGCACATCGGTCGCGCGGGCCAGTTCGGCTTTCACCGCAGGCACCATCAGTTCGGCGGCGCCGGGGCCGAGGCCGATGACCGCGAGACGACCGCGTGGCCGGCCGATCTGCGCGACGTCCAGCGGTTGCTCGGCAATCGCGATCGCCAGATGTTCTGCGCTGATCACGTTCGCCGTGGGCACCGCAACGCGGGCCAAGGTCTGAAGATCGCTTTGCGCCGCCACAAAGCGCAGCGGCACGCCCAACTCGAGCGCTGCCTCACGCAAATTCGATGCGGCCATTTCAGCGTCTGCTGCCACGAGGCAGGCCAGTGCCGGCACGGCGACGTTGGCCTGTTGCAACGCAGCGCGAAGGACGTTTGGCAGGTCCGTCAGTTCAGCACTCACCGCCACTGCCACACTGCGCGGGTAAATCAGCAATTCATCGGCGCTGGCCACCCGCTGCGCACTACTCACATGAATCGACCGCTGCGCCTGCGGATCCTGCGGCAACTGCGCCTGATCCAGCCACGGCGCAGCGCCTTCGATGCGCACGCTGTGCCCGGCAAGCAGATCGGAGACGAAGCGTTTGCCCGATTCCAGATCCGCCAGTGCGTAGCCGCTCGGCGGGTTGAGCAGGCAGGTGCCAAAGCGCAATTCGCCGCTGGTGGTGATTGCCGGTGCCACTTGCAGCGCCGCCGCGATCTCACGGGCCATGACGTTGACGCCGCCGAGGCCTCCGAGCAACGGCACCACCGCACTGCCGTCCTCCGCTACTACGAGCACCGCAGGTTCGGCGCCTTTCTCCAGCAACAGCGGCGCCAAGGTGCGAATGACAATCCCCGCCGCGCACAGGGCAATGATCGGCGTGTCCTGCTGATACAACCCGCGCAGGGTGGCGCCGAATTCCTGATACGTGCAGTCGGCGCCTTCGACGCGCCCGGCAAGGCCGTGGATCCGCGCCGCTGGATAGACCTGCTGAATGCGCCGCGCCGTGGCGAGGCTGCCCTGGCCGAGAATGACGATGGCGGGAGTCGCTTGGCTCATCAACCTTGCCACCGTTCGCCCGGGACGATGATCAGCGAGAAGTACGGCGAAGACATTGGCTCGACCTGATCCATCGGCACGATCTTCTGATTGGCCATGGTCGCGCGCTCGACATACAGAGCGCGCTCGGCGAGACCGAGTTCTTCCAGCACCTGACGCACCTTGGGAAAGTTGCGCCCCAGCTTCATGATCACCGCCGCGTCGGCATCGGCCAGACGCCGCTTCAGCTCTTCATGGGGGAGCACGCCGGAAAGCACCGACAGGCTCTGATTGCGATACACCAGCGGCGCACCGAGCACCGAAGCGCCGCCGAGCATCGAGCACACGCCCGGCACGACTTCGGCCTCGTAACGGCTGGCGAGGCGGTCATGCAAATACATGTAGGAGCCGTAGAAGAACGGGTCGCCCTCGCAGATCACCGCCACGTCGCGGCCGGCATCCAGATGCTCGGCGACCGCTACAGCAGCTTCGTCGTAGAAATCGCTGATGACCTGCTCATACGACAGCGGCGCCGGCAACGCCTCGGTGGTCACCGGGTAGACCAGCGGCAGCAGATTCTGCGCCTCGACCAGATGCGCCTCGATGATCCCGAACGCATTGCCCTTCTTGCCCTTGGCCACAAAATACGCGACCACCGGCGATTCGCGCAGCAGGCGCAAGGCTTTGACAGTGATCAGCTCCGGATCACCGGGGCCGACACCGAGGCCGATCAGACGTCCTTTGGCCTGCATCATTCGATCTCCGTGGCGAGGGCATTGACGGCGGCGGCGGCCATGGCGCTGCCGCCCAGGCGACCCTGCATGATCACGAACGGCACGCCGCGACTGTCGGCAGCCAGCGCCGCTTTCGATTCGGAAGCGCCGACAAAACCCACCGGGAAGCCGAGGATCAGTGCCGGTTTTGGCGCGCCGGCGTCGAGCATTTCCAGCAAGTAGAACAGTGCGGTCGGCGCGTTGCCGATCACCACCACGCTGCCTTCAAGGTGCGGGCGCCACAGTTCCAGCGCGGCGGCCGAGCGGGTGTTACCCAACTCGCGAGCCAGCTCCGGCACGCTGTCGTCGCGCAAGGTGCAGATCACTTGATTGTTGGCCGGCAGGCGCGCGCGGGTCACGCCTTCGGAGACCATCCGCGCGTCGCAGAGAATCGGCGCACCGGCCGCCAGTGCATTGCGCCCGGCCTTGCCCGCGCCGTCGGAAAATTGCAGACCGTCGACGGCCTCGACCATGCCGCAGGCGTGGATCACCCGCACTGCGAGTTTTTCCAGATCGGCGGGAATGCGCGCCAGATTGGCCTCGCGGCGAATGATCGCGAAGGAGTTGCGGTAGATCTCCTGACCGTCGCGGATGTAATCAAGCATCAAGGGGGCTCCGGGAGCGGGCGTCGAGCAAAGTCGCGGCCGCTTCAATAGTAAGGTTGCAGGCGTGCAGCGAGCCGAAACCGGGTTGTGCTGCATCGCGAAAATAAAGGTCGTAATGGCCGGGGCTAACGGCCAGCAGTGTGGCGGGCGCGCAGTGAGCGGCGGCGCAGGAGCGCGAGCAGCCCGACAGGTGCACGCTGAGCCCTGCGGGCAGCAAAGGTGCCAGTTGCCGGGCGTCCTGCTTGGTGTCGGCAAGGCCTTTGCCGCAGCCATCGGCGCCGGTGCAGGCGATCAGGCGCGCCAGTGGTTCGGCGTCGCTCGACAACAGGCCCAACGCCCGCAACTGCTCAAGCACGTTGTCGGTATCAGTGGCGTTCACGTTCGGCAGCAGCAGGCTCTGCCACGGCGTGAAGCGCAGACTGCCATCGCCAAACTGTCGGGCCAGTTGCGCCGCGCCACGCAGCATCGCCGGATCAAGTCGGCCCAGTGGCGGCACCGCGCCGACGTAGCAGAGACCCTGCGTGTTCTGCTGGTGAGCGCCGATGTGCAGCGCGTCTGCCGACGGCGGGCGCTGCCAATTGCTGATTGCCTTGAGCGATACGCGCTCGCGCAACGATTCCAGAAACGCGAGCCTGGGCAACTCATCGAGCAGATGGCGCATCCGTGTTTGCTCTGGCCGGGCCAGGTCGAGGAACAGTTCCAGCGCGGCGACCACCAGCGCGTGAGCGTTGTCCTGAGTCACAGCGCCGAGAGGGCGATCGGTCGGGCAACCGGCCAGACCGTATGCCCAGAGGGTTTCGCCGTCACGCTCGAACGCCGACAACCACAGATCATGGGGATGCTCGAGCATCGCCAGCGCTTCGCCGCCATCGAGCTGCACGGCGAACTTGGCGCTCAACTCATGGAAGCGCGGATGGCTTTGCAAGGTGTCGAGGATTTGCCCTGCGAGCGGGCGCGTGTCGATCAGCATCTGCCGATCAATGCCGGCGGCCGGGCTGAGCATCAGATTGCGCACATCGTCGCCGGCGGCGTTCTTCGGCCCGAGGCCAGCGGCCAGCAAGCGCTCGATCAGCGCCGCCGATTGCGCACCGATGCCGCGAATCTGCAGGTTGCCGCGATTGGTCGCTTCGATCGCACCGCTCGCAAACGCTCCGGCGGCAGCGGCCACCGCATCGGCCTGATCAGCGCTGATCGAACCGCCATCGAGCTTGATCCGACAGATACCGCCGTCCAGTGCCTGGACGATACGCAGTAACCCCGGACAGGCCGAGGGGCGTATGGCGGTGGACATCGGGCGTTCGTTCAAGGGGCTGACCGGTTGCGTGGCAGAAGCGCTTCGCGGGCGAAGGCGCAGTATTATGCCTGCTTTGCCCACCGGTATGAAAAGTCTGCCCTCTGTCTCGACCGGTGGGGCAGGCAGGCTTCAGTTGTTGCCTCAGCCGCGCTTTCAGGTCAGGGCGATAATCTGCTTTTCGCGCCGCTCACCCAATAACGCAATAATCCTGGCTCTCGAGAAACAGTAATCATCGGCATCTATAAGAGCCTTGTAGCAATCAACAGCAAGGTTGCCCACTATCTGCTCAGCATTGAAGCGTCGCTCAAGCACATTGCCCTGAACAGGCTCTTTGACGGCAAACGAAATGACGACCATCGTAATCGTTGATTCCGCAGATACGCTGCCAAGCATGAAGCGAATCGACTTGCCCTCTTGCAGAATATTTCGCTGAAGCAGCTCAAGGGCAGCACCGTCGCTCTCCAGTTGCGAGGTCAGATTGGCAATTACCTGTTGGTTCAAAACTGCCGGTGCCCAACCTTGCAAGAGTTCTTGAGTCAGCTCCAGCAACGTAAAAGTATCGAGCGTAGTGACTGGCAAGCTGATAACCGGATCGTCGAAAAACAAAGCACCGGTGACTTTCAAAGCGGTTTTATTGGCATCATTCCATGCCTCGTGCTCGACAGCATCGGGAACTTTATGCGAAGCGACCGTTTGTGAATAAAGCAGCGCATCGAGACTGTCGTCAATGCCAGATGTCGACAGTTCTTTACTCACCAGCACTAATGCCCCTGCGCATACGAAAACCTTCGAAATCGCGAACATGTGCATCTCCCACAAAAAACCAGAGGCTTGCGCCTCTGGCATTAATCACTTTCAGACCGATTGGCCAAATTCGTAGCTGAGCGCTTTCTCACGCTGCTCCGTCAGAGCCTTGACAATCAACGGCTCTACCATTGCATAGTCTTCCTCATCCATATACATCGTGGCGCCGGCGTTATAAATCTCCACAGCAGATGTAGCCCACTCTACAAACAGTACTTTGGTAGGTTGAGCCGAAGCCAGATATTGCACAGCAGCGATTGCCAGGGTGATACCACCTTCATCATCCTGCGAAGCCGCACTCATGCAAAAGTTGCCACCTTCGGCTTTCTTCGAGTTGTTCTCGAACAGCGTCAGGGCCTGTGGTTCATTTTTCAGCGCATCCATGGTCGCATCTGCCACAGTGGACAGTACTTTAAGGGCTGCCTGGCCCTGTCCTACTGCTGCACCAACAGCGGTATGCAGAACAGACAGGGCAACATTATCCATGGTCAGTTTTTGCGAAGTAGCGGTATATCGATTATAGGGCTGGCTGAAAGCAAACCAGCCAGCCAGTTTCATTAATCGCATAAACTCGTTATAGCGCTGTTCCTTTTGGTTGGGTGCCGGATATTTGAGCAAGGCAACCAGATCAGCATACATGTAGGTGTTTTTAACGATTCGCTTGCTGCGCTTGGACATGCTTGCATCAAAGCCTGCAATACCCGAGCCCATGATTGCTGCATTCAGTTCATCTTTATCAATTGGCAAGCTACTGCCAACACGTGCCGAACGCGAGCGCAACACTGGCTGCGCTGCGATAAACTCATTGGTTTGCGCAATCAAACTAAACCGCTCAACAGCGGAGATTACATCTTTATTCAGCTCAGTCATAAATGGATTCCTTTCATGGTTAAAACACCGACTTGGTGTGGAAAACAAACTAACCACAGCATCGGAGTTAATCAAATCGAAAATCCATGCATTTAATTTCAGACCATCATACAAACCAGCAAACACAGCTTTCCAACTAATATCAAACGCCCTGAGCCAACTCAATTTCACGCGTGCGCATATCAAGCACTGCAGCAGCCAACTTAATCCGATTTTCATTTATCGCGGCAGACCTGATCAAAAAGCGTCTGGAGCGGATATCAAGCTCCGAACCCGTATGCTGAATAGTCCAGAACAAATAGGTAGAGGACCACTTCGCATCAAGCAAGCGAACATTACTGATGACAATCTCCAACTCCCTATTGAAATTGTACTGAGCAGGGGAAAAACGAAAATCGCTCCATTCACGAGCGCTGCCTCTAAATACGTCTATTGCGTCCGAATGTGTCTCAAGCATGTGAAACGCTTCCTTCATTAGCCCGACTTTTTCCCGACTTAATTGTTGCGCCAAGGATCGCGTCCAGACTTCCAGCGCATTACCGGTAAAACTCTTGTCAACATGGATTACCGGAGCTTGCTCCAAGCTCCAGCCGACAGACCAAAGCACCCCAGAATAATATTCAAACCAAGCAGCTGGCTCACTGTTTCTGTTATGACGCAAATCGGCTCTGTATTCTGCCCAGCGCATACTGTCTTTGACGAATCGTTTGTCTTCCGCAGTCAATCCAGAAAAGAAGGACACCAGATTATTCCCCATCACCGTCGCACTGCCTTGGTCGGGAAGTGCTGAAACATTGTTCAAAACATCGCTCATTTCAATTATCCATCCGATTATTCAATTTACTAAAAAAGTACATTCCAGATAGTCACAAGCATTTCCAGCGGAATGCCAATTCAATACTTGCGAAGAACTCGAAAAATCACAAAAGACAATGTAAACATTCAATGTCGGCGCTCCTGAAAAAGGACAGCAGCCAGTTATCGATTGTCGCGTTATCATGTCGCCCGCTTCGCTGGACGCAGGATCTGGAGTATGAAATGGGCGATTGGCTGACCGTTGTGGGTATTGGTGAAGACGGCTTCAAGGGCCTGGGCAAGAACGCCCGGCGTGCTCTGATGGGCGCTTCGCGGATCGTCGGCGGCCAGCGTCAGCTGGATCTGCTGCCGCCGTGCATTGGCGGCGAGCGGCAATTATGGCCGAGTCCGTTTTCCCTCGCGCCAGTGCTCGAGTCGCGTGGCGAGCCGGTCTGCGTGCTGGCCAGCGGTGATCCGATGTTCTACGGCGTCGGTGCCAGTCTGGCGCGGCAGGTACCGAGCGCCGAGATGGCGATCATTCCCGCCCCTTCGTCCTGCGCACTGGCCGCGGCGCGCTTGGGCTGGCCGTTGCAGGAGGTGACGACTGTGTCGCTGGTGGCGCGTCCGTTGGCGGCGCTCAATGCGCATCTGTTCAGCGGCGTGCGTCTGTTGCTGCTGAGCAATGATGGCAGCAGCCCGGCCGCGGTTGCGCAATTGCTGCGCGAGCGTGGTTTCGGCCCAAGTCGCATGACAGTTCTGGAGCATCTGGGCGGCGATGCCGAGCGGCGTATCGAACGCAGCGCCAGCGAATGGAACGACGCGTCCGTTGCCGATCTCAATGTCATCGCCATCGAATGCCTGGCCGAGCCCGGCATCACAGGCCTGTCGCGCCTCGCCGGCTTGCCCGATTCGGCATTCCGCCACGACGGCCAACTGACCAAGCGCGACGTGCGCGCCATCACCCTCGCCCGCTTGGCGCCGACGCCAGGTGAGCTGCTCTGGGATGTCGGCGCCGGCAGCGGCTCGATCGGCATCGAGTGGATGCGCGTCCATCCGAGTTGCCGCGCCATCGCGATAGAGGCCGACGAGGGTCGTCAGCAATTGATCGAACACAACCGCGATGCGCTGGGCGTGCCCGGCCTGCAACTGATCCGTGGCAAGGCACCGCAAGCGCTGGATCGCCTCGAACGGCCGGACGCTGTGTTTATCGGCGGCGGCGTCACCCGTGAGGGTGTATTCGAGACCTGCTGGGACCAGCTCAAGCCCGGCGGCCGATTGGTTGTCAACGCCGTGACCCTGCAAAGCGAAGTCACCCTGATGCATTGGCGCGAACAATACGGCGGCGAACTGACGCGCATTCATGTCGCCCAGGCGCAACCGCTCGGCGAGTTCGACACTTGGCGTCAGGCCTTGCCGATCACCCTGCTGGAATTGGTCAAACCCCTCGATGCGTGACGAAACCGCCGAACAACCCGCGCCCCTGCGCAGCGGCCTGACCACCGGCAGCTGCGCCACCGCCACCAGCCTCGCCGCCGCGCGCCTGTTGCTCACCGACATCGCTGCCGACGCGGTGCAGATCACGCTGCCCAAGGGCAAACAGGTGCAGATGCGCCTGGAGTTCTGCCGCCTGAGCGAGGGCGGCGCCGAAGCCGGGACGATCAAGGATGCCGGCGACGACCCTGACGTCACCCACGGCGCACTGCTTTACTCACAGGTGCGACTGTGTGCCGAGCCGGGGCTCCGCTTCAACGCCGGTGTCGGCGTCGGCACGGTGACCCGGCCGGGTCTGGTATTGGCCGTCGGCGAACCGGCGATCAATCCGGTGCCGCGCAAGATGATCAGCGATCACCTGGCCTTGCTCGCCGCCGAAACCGGCTATGGCGGCGGCTTCGAGGTCACGGTCAATGTCGAGGGCGGCGCAGAACTGGCGCTGAAAACCATGAATCCGCGGCTGGGCATTCTTGGCGGCCTGTCGATCCTTGGCACCAGCGGCATCGTCCGGCCGTTTTCCTGCGCCGCTTACATCGCCTCGATTCATCAGGGCATCGACGTGGCGAAAACCAACGGCTATCTGCACATCGCCGCGTGCACCGGCAACGCCAGCGAAGACACCATGCGCCGTGTCTACGATATGCCGGAAATCGCCCTGATCGAAATGGGTGACTTTGTCGGCGCGGTGCTCAAGCACCTGCGTAAAGTACCTGTGGATAAACTCAGCCTGTGCGGCGGCTTCGGCAAGATCAGCAAACTCGCCGCCGGGCATATGGATCTGCACTCGCGACATTCGAGCATCGATTTGCCGCAACTGGCCGAGTGGGCGGCGGCAATTGGCGCGGATGCGGCATTGCAGCAAGGCATTCGTGAGGCCAACACCAGTCAACAAGCCTTGGCCATGGCCAATGCGGCAGGCATCACTCTGGGTGACGAGGTGTGTCGTCATGCGTTGAATTTCGCCCGCAGCGTGGTGCCAGCGCAGGTGCAGGTCGAGGTGTTTGCCATTGATCGTCAGGGCGGGATTGTCGGCCATGCCGGAGGTTTCGTATGAAGCGGATCTTGCTGCTCGGCGGCGTGACTGAAGCGCTGGCGATTGCCCGCACGCTCGGCCCACAACATATCTACAGCCTCGCCGGCGTTGGCCGGGTGCCGAGCGATTTGCGCTGCCAGGTTCGGGTCGGCGGCTATGGAGGTGCTGAGGGTCTGGCGCAGTTCATCGCCGATGAAGGTGTCGATCTGCTGCTCGACGCCACGCACCCGTACGCCGCAAAAATCAGCGCCAACGCCGCCCGCGCGGCACAGCTGTCCGGCATCCCCTGCTGGGCCTTGCGCCGCCCGGCATGGCAACCGCAAGCGGGCGATGACTGGCGTGAGGTGGCTGACTGGGCCGAGCTGATCGCAGCGCTGGAACCGTTCCACCGCCCGCTGTTCACCCTCGGCCGCGAGCCGCTGCAACACCTCGAGGAAATCCCCGCCCACCAGTTCTGGACCCTGCGCGCCCTCGACGTCTATCCCGGCAACACGCGCTGCGAAGTGATCGGCGCCCGCGGCCCGTTTTTGCTGGAAGACGAGCAAGCGCTGTTCGAGCGCCGGCAGATCGATGTGCTGATCAGCAAGAACAGCGGCAGCAGCGCCACCGAGCCGAAGCTCGAAGTGGCGCGAGAGCGTGGCGTGCCGGTGCTGGTGTTGAAGCGCCCGGGGTTGCCGGGGGTTGATCGGGAGTTTGGATCAGCGTCTGAAGTCCTTGAAGCCCTGACGACGTCAGACATTTCCTAAAATTGAATTTATGTGCGAATTGGCCTGCATATTTTACAGACGCAGCCGACTGTTCCTCCCTACCTCCTGAATCCAATACTTCGGTTCCTTTAATCAAAACAAGCAGACAGCCAGAAAAGCGGCTTGCCAGCTTGTATCCCAAGGAATACGATCCCAACATGATCGCTTTTGAACGATCCCGCATATTTTCCGAATGGCTCGACTCCTTGAAAGACATCAAAGGGAAAGGCCGAATCATCTCCAGAATTAAAACAGCCGAAAATGGCAACTTCGGCGATTGCGGGTTCGTCGGTGACACTGTTTATGAAATGCGTGTTCATTACGGCCCTGGTTACAGGATGTACTTCACACGCAAAGGCGAAGTGATTTATCTGCTGCTGATCGGGGGCGATAAATCGACACAAAAAAGAGATATCAAACGCGCCGTGCAGATGGCTCATAACATCGGAAATGAGGAGTAAATCATGACCGAAGAATTCGCCCGTTTTGACGCCGCCGAGTACCTCAAAACTCCCGAGGACATGGCGGCATATCTAGATGCCTGTTTTGACGATGACGAAGGCGACGGCGTCCTTATCCGTGCAGCGCTCAATGACATCGCCCGGGCTCAAGGCATGACACAAGTGGCGCGGGATGCAGGTTTGGGCCGCGAAAGTCTTTATAAAGCCCTGAGTAGCACTGGCAATCCCGAATTCGCAACTATCATGAAAGTCATGAAGGCTCTGGGTTTGAGATTGCATGCCGTAACGCTGTGAATGAACTGCGACACCAAACCGCACGACGCTTTTTTACTTATCGGCCCTGATCAGGCTAAATGGGCCGCGCCTGATCGCCCACCCAACGGACCTGTCCCATGAACCGACGCCGGTTAGCATTTGCCTGGATCGCCTGCTTTGCAGTGCTGTTCAACATGCTCGCCATGCCGCTGAGCGGGGCGATGGCGCAGGCGGCCAGTTCACCGGCCGAGCAGATACTGTGGAGCAGTTTCTGCACCGGCAGCGGCATGAAGATGGTGGCGATCGACATCGGTGCCACGGATCAGAAGGCCCCGCAAAACGACAACCATTCGAACATGCAGCACTGCTGGTGTTGCTCAGGTGGGGCGCCATTGCTGGCGCTGCCGGGGCATTCGCCGCAGCTGTATTTCGCGCAATTTGAAAGCAACCGCAGCGTTGCGCCCGCCTCCCTGCAAGCCCCGACGCTGCGCCAGCAATGGCCGAGTCTCAATCCCCGTGCTTCCCCTCTGGTCTGATTTGTTCGCGCCACAAATCCGCGTTTCAACTCGTTCTGGAGAACTGCCATGTTGAAGAAACTCTTCGTCCTCGCTGCGCTGTTGTTGCCGGCGTGCTTCGCCCATGCCCATGAATACAAGGCGGGTGCGCTGGACATCGCCCATCCGTGGTCGCAGGAACTGCCGCCGAATGCGCCGACCGTCGCCGCCTATTTCATCATTCACAACACCGGTAAAAGCGCCGATCGCCTGCTCAGCGTCGACTCGCCCATCGCTGCACAAGCTCAGTTGCACGAGCACGTGATGCAGGGCGATCTGATGAAGATGCAGCAAGTGCCAAGCGTGGAAATCCCCGCCGGCGGCACCGTGACCTTCGCGCCAATGGCTTACCACGTGATGCTGCTCAACCCGAGCGATCGCAGCCTGCTCAGCGACGGCAAGCGTTTCCCGATGACCCTGCATTTCGAAAAGGCCGGTGACGTCAGCGTTGAAGTTGCCGTGCAGAAGAAACCGCCGGAATCCGCTCAGGGCCACGTGCACGCTCAGTAACCGTTTCGGCTGACTTCGCCCATGCGTCCGTTACGCGCCAGGCCCGTCCCGCATCACCGTCAGACTCAAGCGCTGACGCGTGGCAGCTGGATCGCCCTGTTCGCCATGCTGATGATTTTCATCGGTCCACTGATTTCTCAGTCGATGCCGATGGATCGACACGCCTCGACGTCGATGCCAATGAGCATGGACATGTCGATGGACATGCCCGGCATGGATCACAGCGGCCATGCAGCCCAGCCTGCGGCCGAGCATTGCCCGCCGCAATCTTCGCACCACGTGCTGTGGGAAAAATGCGGCTATTGCAGCCTGCTGTTCAATTGCCCGGCGCTGACCGGCGGTGTCGATTTCGTCGCCTTCAACATCCCGCCACTGAACACCTACACCCCACCCTTCCCACGCTTGGGCCACGCCCGCCAAACCTTCTTCCCAGGCGCCCGCACCCGCGCCCCGCCCATCGCCACGTAAACACGCACCTCTGATTGCACACGGCGGAGAAGCCAGCTCCAGGCTGCCGGCCGTGGTGTTTACGACTGTTCGATGGAAATTGTCATGTCCAGGTTTACTGCTGTCCCCTGCGCGAAATCTGCCCGCGCGCACTTTGCCCTGAATGAATTGCGGATTCGTTGCAGGCACGCTATTGCCGTACTTTGCGGCGTAATGCTTGCACCATTGGTGTTGGCCGATGATCACGCCGCCCATCAGGAAGAACTGAGCCCAACGGTGATCACTGCCATCGCCCCAAGCTCACCACTGACGATCGTCACCAACCCCAAGGATCCGCGCCAACCGGTGCCGGCCAGTGACGGCGGCGATTACCTGAAGACCATTCCCGGCTTCGCTTTGGTGCGCAATGGCGGCACCAACGGCGACCCGGTGCTGCGCGGGATGTTCGGGTCGCGGCTGAACATCCTCACCAACGGCAGCATGATGCTCGGCGCCTGCCCTGGCCGGATGGATGCGCCGACTTCGTATATTTCGCCGGAAACCTACGACAAACTCACCGTGATCAAAGGTCCGCAAACCGTGCTTTGGGGTCCCGGCGCATCGGCCGGTACGGTGCTTTTCGACCGCGAGCCGGAGAGCTTCGGTGAACTCGGCACTCGCGTAAACGCCAGCATACTGGCCGGTTCCCACGGTCGTTTCGACAAGGTCGTCGATGCGGCTGCCGGCGGTCCTCTGGGTTACGTGCGGGTGATCGGCAACACCGCGCATTCCGACGACTACCGCGACGGCAACAACGACATCGTCGCCTCGCGCTACGACAAGTGGAACGGCGACATTGCGCTGGGCTGGACGCCGGATGCCGACACCCTGATCGAACTCACCGCCGGCAAGGGCGATGGCGAGGCGCGGTACGCCGGGCGCGGCATGGACGGTTCGCAGTTCCTGCGCGAAAGCCTCGGCCTGCGTCTCGAGAGATCCAACATCAGCGACGTGCTGGAAAAACTCGAGGCGCAGGTCTACTACAACTACGCCGACCATGTGATGGACAACTACACCCTGCGCACGCCGTCCGGCACCGGGATGATGGCCGGGCCCATGGCGTCCAACGTTGATCGGCGCACCCTCGGCGCGCGGCTCAAGGCGACCTGGCGTTGGGCGGACATTCAGCTGATCACCGGGCTGGATGCGCAGGCCAACGAGCACCGCGAGCGCAGTGCGATGGGCGTCGACACCTACAAAGAGCTGCCGTACAGCAAGGACGCCGAGTTCCACAACTATGGTGTATTCAGCGAACTGACCTGGTATGCCGCCGAGCGTGATCGCCTGATCACTGGTGCCCGGGTCGACCGCGCTTCGGCCAAGGATTATCGCCAGAGCAGCGGATCGGGACTGATGGCTCGCCCCAATCCGACCGCTGGCGACACCCGCGCCGATACCTTGCCCAGTGGCTTCGTGCGCTACGAGCACGATCTGGCCGACAGCCCGACCACGCTTTACGCAGGCCTCGGTCATGCGCAGCGCTTCCCGGACTATTGGGAGCTGTTTTCGCCAGACGCCGGTCCGGCAGGTTCGGTCAACGCTTTCGATTCGATCAAACCGGAAAAAACCACTCAGCTGGATGTCGGCGTGAATTACAAAAGCGCCGACCTCGAAGCCTGGGCCTCGGGTTACATCGGTGTGGTACGCGATTACATCCTCTTCGACTACACGCCGGGAATGATGAGCATGAGCACCTCGCGCGCCGAGAACATTGACGCGCGGATGATGGGTGGTGAACTCGGTGCTGCCTACAACCTCACCGACAACTGGAAAGCCGATGCGACCCTGGCCTACGCCTGGGGCAAGAACAGCAGCGACGGCTCGGCATTACCGCAGATGCCGCCGCTGGATGCACGTTTCGGCCTGACCTACAGCCAGGATAACTGGAGCGCCGGCGCATTGTGGCGGGTGGTCGCCGCGCAGCACCGCATCGACGCGAACAAGGGCAACGTGGTCGGCAAGGATTACGACCAGAGCTCGGGCTTCGGTGTGTTCTCGCTCAACGGCGCGTACCGCATCAACAAACACTGGAAGGTCAGCAGCGGCGTCGACAACCTGTTCGGCAAGGCCTACGCCGAGCACCTGAACCTGGCCGGCAACGCCGGGTTCGGTTACCCGGCCAATGACCCACAGGCAATTAATGAACCGGGGCGCACGCTCTGGACCAAAGTGGATATGAGTTTCTGACACCTACCCATGTGGGAGCGAGCCTGCTCGCGAAGAGGCCGACGCATTCAATAATGATGTCGTCTGGCATGACGCCTTCGCGAGCAGGCTCGCTCCCACAGGTAAACAAACAACGAAAAAGAACCAAGCCCAGCGGAGCACACGTGATGCAAAAGCCTCAACCCAATTTCTACAACCTGGCCTGGCGCTGGCATTTCTATGCCGGACTGTTCGTCGCGCCGTTCATGGTGATGCTGGCCCTGACCGGGATCATTTATCTGTTCAAACCGCAACTCGATTCGCTGATGTACAGCAGCCTGCTCGACGTACCGGCCGGGCACCACACGGCGCCGGCCGATAACTTGCTGCAACGGGTGAAAGCTGCCTATCCGCAGGGCCAGGTCACCCAGTACCTGCCGCCGGTGAATGCCGAGCGCAGCGCGCAATTCGTGGTGAAAAACGCTGGTCACGAACTGAATGTATTCGTCGATCCGTATCACGGTGACATCCTCGGCGAGCAGGATGCCAAGCAAAATCTGCAAGCCATCGCCCGTGCGATCCACGGAGAATTGATGATCGGCACAGTCGGCGATCGGCTGATCGAAATGGCCGCTGGCTGGGGCGTGGTGCTGGTGGTGTCGGGGCTGTTTCTGTGGTGGCCGCGCGGTCAGGCGGCGGGCATTTTGTGGCCGCGGCTGAACGCGCGTGGGCGCGTGCTGTGGCGTGATCTGCACGCTGTCACCGGGTTCTGGGGCGCTACATTGTTGCTGGTGATGCTGCTCAGCGGCATGACCTGGACCGGTTTCTGGGGCAAACAATATGCGGCGGTATGGAACGTGTTCCCGGCCGCGATGTGGAACAACGTGCCGACCTCCGACATCGAGGCACGCAGCCTCAACAGCGCGACCCGCCAGACCGTGCCATGGGCGATGGAAAACACACCGATGCCGATGTCCGGCGACCACGCCGAACACATGAATCACGGCAACACCCATGCCGGCCCCGCTGCACCCGCGATCAGCCTGCAGGACGTGCAAAACATCGCCAGCGAACGCAAGGTTGAACCCGGCTACAGCATTACCCTGCCGGCTACCGCCACCGGCGTGTTCACCATTGCCGTATTCGCCGACGACCCGCGCAACGATGCCACCCTGCACGTCGACCAGTACACCGGCAAGGTTCTCGCCGATGTGCGTTTCGAGCACTACGGTACCGTCGCGCGCGCCACGGAAATCGGCGTGATGCTGCATGAAGGCAAGATGTTCGGCACCTTCAACCAGATCGTCGTGCTGCTGATCTGCCTGATGATCCTGCTCAGCGCCGTCAGCGGCGTGGTGATCTGGTGGAAGCGCCGTCCCGAAGGCAAGTTCGGCGTGCCACCGCTGCGTCATGATTTGCCGACATGGAAAACCGGCGTGGCGATCATGCTGGTGCTGGCGGTGGTGTTTCCGCTGGTGGGGGCTTCGCTGCTGGTGGTGTGGTTGCTAGACCGGTTTGTACTGCCGAGAGTCGCCCGCAACGCCGCAGAGCTACCACGCTGACGGGAGTGGCGCGGGTTGTTCCAATCGCCCGCACCAGTTGTTTCACTGACTTACAACTCGTCACGCCACCTGACAGTAGCCGGGCTCGGAGCTTGCTGGCGACGGGTTCGCCAAGCGCTGCCCATTCGTCCCGACTGGCGCCAGTAGTAGCCTGCGATCAAGACCCTGAATTCTCCCAGATCCATCAGCCGCGATAAAAATCCACCCGGGCTCAGTCGGCTTACCCATTTCCCGCCCTCAAACGTCACCGTCCGGGTCGATAGCAGATTTTTTTCCGCCGCCGAATACACAGGTGTGTATTTGAGCAGAACAGCGTGCGGCGTCGAGTAGTAATAATCCTGGATCTTCAAACCTTTTTCGACAGGCTCATGGGTATGCGCAAGCATCAGCGCGGGCGAGGCGAAATTCGCGTAGACCTGATCGGCGTCCGGCACCAGCAAGGTGTTGCCCGAAACGTGGAACTGATGGCTGGCCACCAGTGCGTACCCTTGCGGATAACGCGGCACCGGGTTGCGCCAACTGACGGAAGAATCGGTGGCGGTGCGAAATATCCGCGACAGCGGGTCGTCCTTACCCACGACATAGGCTATGGGTTCCAGTGGCACAAATCGGTCGCCACGCTGCTGCGCCAGCACCGCACCCTCGTAACCTGTTTCGATCACGACCGTGCCGGTTCGCTTGTGGGCATAGCGAGCCGCATCGTCAGCGTGGTGGAAGATCGGCCCCAACGCGGGGACGGGATCGTCTCGCCAGCGTTGCTCGGCGGATATATCGGCCTGACGCGGCTGCCAGCTTTGCGTGACCTGACCACGACGAGACCAGTACTCACTGGTCTCGATCACGTCGAGCTGACCGGCGCGTGCCATCCGGCGCACGTAGTCGATAAAGCTGAAAGTGCCCTGGGCAATGTCGCGTTCATCGATTGCCGCCTGATTTTTCGATACGAAAGCATTGGGGCGCAGTTCGATCTGGCCGAAACTGTCAAAGAATTCACCCGGTTCAAACGCGTGAAGTGCCAGGCGCAAGAGCGCGCCATCGGCGCAGGAAAAGTAGATTGGCCAATAGCCTTGCGACGTATACGCCCGTGCACAGGCCTGCTGCACGTCGCCCGGAGGGAAGCAGAAATACTGAAAATCATCGTTCGGCGCGCCCAGTGACGGCAGCGCCGCGCGCAGATAAACCGCGTGCAGAGCAAACCCATCAATGAGCTTGCCTTGTTCGAATACCCGATCGAGCGCCAGGTGCGAGCCCTGCACCTCGACCGCCAGGCTGGCGATGTACACGCCCTGCGGCGAGCGCGAGATGAAGCCGAAGGTCTGGCTGGCGCGACTCACCGCCGCCTCATGGACATACCGTGCAGCTGCATCGGCCTGAACAAACGCCGGACTGCAGGCCGCTGCACTGGTGGCCTTGGTGTAAGCCGGGGCCGGCGACAGGCTGACCGAAGCGTTCTCCCACTCGCTCACCGGACCGGGCACGCCCCATAACGGGCTGCCGATCACAACGTGCAGATCGCCGGCCTTGGCCAGAGCGTCAAGCCAGGCCGAAGGCTGCAATTCACCCAGGTACATGCACTGCCTGATTTTTATCGCGTCGAAGGACTCGGGCACCGCCTGGTATTCCGCCAGAGTAAACAGGAAATCGATGAATAACTGATCCCAGAGCCCGGCGTCATAGCGAATCAGCGAACCGTCCGGCGCGAACAGGTATTCACGCAATTTCCGGTCCTGCAGGCGGACGAATGCCGAGTACAACGTTTCGACCGACAGCATGTTCAGGTAGATCTGCTTCTGCATTGGCGACAACAGCAAGGAAAACGCTCTGGCGACTCTTGAGCGATAACGTGCCATGACCCGGCAGCCTGTTGGAAACAAGCCGAGTGTCGGGTTTTCATCCGGGTAGATTTCGCTGATGTCGAAGTCTTCTCGGGAGACTTCAATGGGCGTGGTGGCGACATACAAGCCATCAGCTCTTTTCAGAATCACCCCGCCAAGGGTCTTTTGCGTCATGCCGGGTAACAACCCTTTGGCATACACCGCCGCATCGTCAGCACTCAGAAAAACCGGCGTCAGTTCCAGGCGCTGCGCATATGCAATCGGTTGCCAGTCCATCGTCACCAGACCCGCCTTGTCCCAGCAGCGACTGGTGCGCATGACAGTCAGCTCACCACTGTCGGCAACCATCCGGACAAATTCCGCAGGCGACAGCCTTCCGGCTGCGATCCGGCGCTTGATGGCATCGAGCGTCAGATCGGGCGTGGCATCATCGAACAGTTTGCTGGCGCTGTGCATGACGTACTTGAGCAGAGCGCCGTCGTGAGTGGCCAGATAAAGCGCAACAAGTGGCTTTGCTCCGGCGATCGGGCGGCGGCGCGCGTAATACATCGAGATGGCCAGGTCATCCGGCGGTATGAAATATCGCGCCAGCCAGGCGTCTGCAGCGCCTGGCGGAAATTTCACGCGCTGACGCGAGTAGAAAAAGGCATGCGGGGCAAAACCCTCCGGAAACTGGTACCAGGGCGGTGATCGCCGGACACTGAAAAGCGCTTGCAGTTGAAAAACGTTATTGCGCTGGTCGCCGACGGCCACCAATTCCGTGGCGACATGATCGTTGCGGTTCTGGTGCTGGAGAATGAAGCCGAACCACGCTCGCTCCTGATCGTGCGTTCGCCTGTCGCGCCCATAGCAATCCTGCGCCGCGTCGTCCGCCGAGGCAAAGAGCGCACCGAACATCAGCGGATCCGGGCGGTTGCTCGGCAGGGCCCGCAACGGCATGACCCAAGTGGCTGAGACCTGCCCGCGGGCGCCCCACAGGTCGTTGTCGATCAGAACCGTCAAACGCCCTGCTGCCGCCTGCTCGCGGATGAACTCCTGCGGCCGCATGGTTCCGTTGCTCAGGCCCTGTGCCAGTGGCCCCGGATGTTCGGCGCTGCCAAGACGAATGGCGAGGGCGGACGTGCTCTGCCCAGGCTCGAACCGCAGCAGGCTGTTCTGTGCACCGGATGAATACACGGGCCTGGCGTCAAGCAAAGCCTGCCGTGTCTCCTCGACGCTGAGCATTTGCAGACTCAGCACAGCGTCCTCGCGCGTCCACTTCAAGCGCTCGACCATGGAGGGATCAAGTCGCGACAACGCTTCGTGAGAAACATAATGCGCGTGCACTGAACAGTCATCCGGCAATACGGGACGGCCATCATTGTCGCTCGGGAAAAACGTTCCGCGGCTGAGCGCGACGATGCCGCCTTCCAGTGGTTCGGTGACCACGAAACGGCCATCGCTGCGTTCCAGCACATAGCCCGCGTATTGCCGATCACGGCGCTTGCCGACTTGTTCATGGGCATAACGGGCCGCGTCGTCCGCAGACAGGAAATCGCGACTCAACACCGGCCAGGGAAAATGCGCAAAGGGTTGCCATTCCAGCGTCACGCGCCCCAGACGCGCCCACAACGCACTGCCGCGCAGCACCTCCAGTCTGCCGGCCAATACCAGCATTGACACGAATACGCGAGGACGCAAGGTGCCGGCCAACAAGCGCGCCTGCACACCGCTGTCGCCGACCGATCCGTCCGCCTCGACCACACTCAGCGCCGACTCGACCGGATCGCCGCTGAAGCTGTACTTCAACATCGAATGGTCTTGTGCCTGCATATACAGGGATAACCCTCGCCCGAGCGTGCCGAGATGTTTGTTGCGCCGATGGGCTTCGATCGCCAGGGCGACTTCCTGCGGGGTGAAAAAATTGGCATAGAGCCACGGTTGAGCGGGCGGGAACGTCGCAGGATCTGGCCGGGAGGAAAAGTAAAAACCCTCCAGCCGATAGCCTCGTGGCAGTTGCGATTGCCCTTTGGCATCCACCGGAAATAGCTGTTTGGCATCCCATGCCGTCAGCCCGGTCGGGCGTGAATGGGTCGCGACGTATTCTTCGCCGGAGAGTTTTTTCAGCACCAGCCCGGCGGTCTGCGCCCCTCTGGATTTCAGCGCAGCGAGCACGGCGCGTTCAGCGCTGGCGCAGACGCGGGTCATCAGCGGCAACTCGCGCACGATGTTCTGAGCAAATGCTTTGCCGCGCTGCCAGTCTGACGGCACGACACCGATCGAATGGCCCCAGTCCGCATTGGAAACGATCACCTTGAGTTCACCCACTGTGGCGAATTTCCGGATGATGCTCGGCACGTCATAGGTCCCATGCGGATGACCGGGCGGCGACCCCGCATCGTGCCAGCTGTAATACAGAAACTCTGCCTCGGAACCGCTGGGCGAATACTTCAGCAAGGTGCCATCGGGGCCAGAAAGGTAAGCACTGGGAAAGACCTCCTGGTTCGCCACGTCGCCAAGGAAATCGTCACTGGAGAAGAAATTGACGAACAGCCGCAGGTTCATTTCATCCAGGTCTGGATAGAGCTTGCGAAAGACATCGTGACGAGGCGGATGGCTATGAATGTTCGCAACGAAGGTGTACCCCTTGGGCGGCACCAACGAACCCGATGCGTCGAGTTCGACGATGGTGCTCAGGTCGAAACTGCTAACGCCGCTAGGCACGGGCGCCGTCGCCACGAACTTTCCATCCGGGCGCAGCAGAATCACACTGCCATGTTCCCTGTCCGAGCCGAGCGGGATCCGGCTGTGCACCCAATAAGCGGCGTCCTCTTGGGTGAGAAAAGCGGGGCTGAGGGTAGGAAGTCGTTTTTTCGCGGGACTTGCCGCACGGCCAGACCGGCCTGACACATCACTCATAAAATATCCTGTTGGTAAATCGGGATAACGATCGAATGAGTCTGTGCCCGCCGTACCTGCGAACGGCGGTACATGTATATCGTTTCTGTGTCCGCATCCGCACGTCCGCCACGCCCCAATCTGGCGCACCTCGACGCACCATCGCCCGCAACCCGTCCTCTCGTGGTGCAGACCTTCATCGAGCAAGCGCGCTGATACGACATTTTCTTGTTGAAACCCGACCAGGCACAGCCCTTGCAAAACACCCTTCAGTCGTCCGCATCTGCCAACCATAAAAACTCAATGTTCATGGAGATCGCACAATGAAGCGTCGCAGTTTGATCAAGGCTTTCACACTCACGGCATCCATTGCCGCGATGGGCATGACCTGGACTGTCCAGGCCGCCGAGACCATCAAGGTCGGGATTCTGCATTCGTTGTCCGGGACCATGGCGATCTCCGAAACGTCGCTCAAAGACATGGCCCTGATGACCATCGACGAGATCAACGCCAAGGGCGGTGTGAACGGCAAGATGCTCGAGCCGGTGGTGGTCGACCCGGCATCGAACTGGCCGCTGTTCGCGGAAAAGGGCCGGCAGTTGCTGACCCAGGACAAGGTCGCCGTGGTGTTCGGCTGCTGGACGTCGGTCTCGCGCAAATCGGTACTGCCGGTGTTCGAAGAACTCAACGGCCTGCTGTTCTACCCGGTGCAATACGAAGGCGAAGAGATGTCGCCGAACGTCTTCTACACCGGCGCAGCGCCGAACCAGCAGGCGATCCCGGCGGTGGAATACCTGATGAGCGAAGAAGGCGGCAGCGCCAAGCGCTACTTCCTGCTCGGCACCGACTACGTCTACCCGCGCACCACCAACAAGATCCTGCGTGCGTTCCTGCATTCCAAAGGCGTGGCCGACAAGGACATCGAAGAGGTCTACACGCCGTTCGGTCACAGCGACTATCAGACCATCGTTGCCAACATCAAAAAGTTCTCCGCCGGCGGCAAGACTGCGGTGATCTCGACCGTCAATGGCGACTCCAACGTGCCGTTCTATAAAGAACTGGCCAACCAGGGCCTGAAGGCTACCGACGTGCCGGTTGTCGCGTTCTCGGTCGGTGAAGAGGAGCTGCGCGGCATCGACACCAAACCGCTGGTGGGCAACCTCGCGGCGTGGAACTACTTCGAATCCGTCGAGAACCCGGTGAACCAGAAGTTCGTCGCCGACTGGAAAGCCTACGCGAAGAAACACAACCTGCCGGGCGCCGACAAAGCGGTGACCAACGATCCGATGGAAGCTACTTATGTCGGCATCCATATGTGGGCGCAGGCCGTCGAGAAAGCCAAATCCACTGACGTCGACAAGGTTCGCGAAGCCCTCGCCGGCCAGACCTTCGCCGCGCCGTCCGGTTACACCCTGACCATGGACAAGACCAACCACCACCTGCACAAACCAGTGATGATCGGCGAGATCCAGAGCGACGGTCAGTTCAACGTCGTCTGGCAGACCGAAGGTCCGGTGCGCGCCCAACCGTGGAGCCCGTTCATTCAGGGCAACGACAAGAAGCCCGATTATGCGGTGAAGAGCAACTGAGTCATCCCGCTCAACCTGATCGTTCCCACGCTCTGCGTGGGAATGCCTCGACGGACGCTCTGCGTCCGCCAGGGACGCGGAGCGTCCCGGGCTGCATGCCCACGCGGAGCGTGGGAACGATCACTATGCAAGGCCAAGCATATGCCCATTGCTCTCTACCGATTTATCTGCGCCATTGCACTCTTGCTGCCAATACTGGCCCACGCCGGCGACGCCGAAGACTTCGTCGCGGCCAACCCGACGCAACAAGCCAAACTGTTGGAAGCCTGGGCCGCGCAGCCCGCTCCCGCGCGTATCGAGTTGCTTGGCGCCTTGCAACAAGGCGAGCTGAGCATCGACGGCCAAACCAAAACCCTGCGCCTGAACAATCGCCTGCGGGGTCTGATCGACACCGCGATGGCCAGCCATCAATTGCTCGCCGCCGACGCCAAAATCCGTCTGAGCGCCGCGCAGCAATTGCAGAAAAGCGCGAAACCCGCGCAGCTGAAATTCCTCGACCAGCAACTGGCTGGCGAAAAAGATCAAAGTGTCCACGCCGCGCTGAGTCTGGCGCTGGCCAATCTGCAACTGGTCGACGCCGATCCGGCGGTGCGCCTCGCCGCCGTGCGCCTGCTCGGCGAAACCGGCGATCCGCTGGCGCGTACACGCCTCGAAGGTCTGCTCGAACCGGGTGTGGAAAACGACGCTGGCGTACGCACCGCCGCTGAAACCAGCCTCGCTCAGGTCAAACGCAAACTGCTGATCGGCGAAGTCCTCGGTCAGGCATTCAGTGGCATGTCCCTCGGCTCGATTCTGCTGCTGGCGGCGCTCGGTCTGGCGATCACCTTCGGCCTGCTCGGGGTGATCAACATGGCCCACGGCGAGATGCTGATGCTCGGTGCCTACTCGACCTACGTGGTGCAGTTGATGTTCCAGCGCTACGCACCGCAGGCCATCGAGTTTTATCCGCTGATCGCGCTGCCAGTGGCGTTTTTCGTCACCGCCGCCATTGGCATGGCGCTGGAGCGCACGGTGATTCGCCATCTCTATGGTCGGCCGCTGGAAACTCTGCTCGCGACCTGGGGCATCAGCCTGATGCTGATTCAGCTTGTGCGTTTGTTGTTCGGTGCGCAGAACGTTGAAGTGGCCAACCCGGCGTGGCTGTCCGGCGGCATCCAAGTACTGCCCAATCTGGTGCTGCCGTACAACCGCATCGTCATCATCGCTTTCGCATTGTTCGTGGTGGTGCTGACCTGGCTGCTGCTGAACAAGACCCGCCTCGGCCTCAACGTGCGCGCCGTTACCCAGAACCGCAACATGGCCGCCTGCTGCGGCGTGCCAACCGGGCGCGTGGACATGCTCGCCTTCGGTCTCGGCTCGGGCATCGCCGGATTGGGCGGCGTGGCGCTGAGCCAGATCGGCAACGTCGGTCCCGACCTTGGCCAGAGCTACATCATCGACTCGTTCCTGGTGGTGGTGCTCGGCGGCGTCGGACAATTGGCCGGTAGCGTGCTGGCGGCATTTGGCCTGGGCATCGCCAACAAGATTCTCGAACCGCAGATCGGTGCGGTGCTCGGCAAGATCCTGATCCTCGCGCTGATCATTCTGTTCATTCAGAAACGTCCGCAAGGCCTCTTCGCACTGAAAGGACGGGTGATCGACTGATGAACCAGCCTCTATTAGTCACGGCCACACAAAAGGCCGGGCCGAAAGCCACGCTCGCGGTCGGCGGGGTGATCCTCGCGCTGCTGATCGTTCTGCCGCTGCTCTCGTTGTTGTCGCCAGACAATGCCCTGCACGTCTCGGCCTACACGCTGACCCTGGTCGGCAAAATCCTCTGCTACGCCATCGTCGCCCTGGCGCTGGATCTGGTCTGGGGTTACGCCGGCCTGCTGTCGCTGGGCCACGGTCTGTTCTTCGCCCTCGGCGGTTATGCGATGGGCATGTACCTGATGCGTCAGGCAGCCGGCGATGGTCTGCCGGCGTTTATGACCTTCCTGTCGTGGAGCGAATTGCCGTGGTACTGGAGCGGTACCAGCAGCTTCCTCTGGGCCATGTGTCTGGTGGTGCTGGCGCCGGGTCTGCTGGCGCTGGTGTTCGGCTTTTTCGCCTTCCGTTCGCGAATCAAGGGCGTGTATTTCTCGATCATGACCCAGGCGCTGACCTTCGCCGGCATGCTCCTGTTTTTCCGCAACGAGACCGGGTTTGGCGGCAACAACGGTTTCACCAATTTCCGCACGATTCTCGGTTTCGGCATCACCGAACCGGGCACCCGCGCGGCGCTGTTTCTGGCCACGGTGTTGCTGCTGGTGGTGAGCCTGTTCATCGGCTGGCGCCTGGCGCAGAGCAAGTTCGGTCGCGTGCTGACCGCGTTGCGCGATGCGGAAAACCGTTTGATGTTCTGCGGCTACGACCCGCGCGGTTTCAAGCTGTTCGTCTGGGTGCTGAGTGCGGTGTTGTGTGGACTGGCCGGCGCGTTGTACGTGCCGCAAGTCGGCATCATCAACCCCAGCGAAATGTCGCCGACCAACTCGATCGAAGCGGCGGTATGGGTGGCCCTTGGCGGGCGCGGCACGCTGATCGGGCCGTTGCTCGGCGCCGGCGTGGTCAACGGCATGAAGAGCTGGTTCACCGTGGCCTTCCCGGAATACTGGCTGTTCTTCCTCGGCGCGCTGTTCATCGTCGTGACGTTGTACTTGCCCAAGGGCGTGATCGGCCTGCTGAAGAAACGAGGTGAACAATGAGAGTCACAGCGAGTGCGGAATTCATGCTCGAACCGGCGTTTTTCCCTGTGGAACCGAACAAGGACGAAGGCACCAGTCGCGACTCGATCGGCCTCGGCCAGCGCGTCGGCCCCGGCCTCGATACGCGCCACGGCACGATCCTGACCCTGGAAGACATCAGCGTCAGCTTCGACGGCTTCCGTGCGCTGAACAATCTCAACCTGTACATCGGCGTCGGCGAACTGCGCTGCATCATCGGCCCCAACGGCGCCGGCAAGACCACGCTGATGGACGTGATCACCGGCAAGACCCGGCCCCGCCACGGCAAGGCCTGGTTCGGCGAAACCCTGGACCTGATGCAGATGAGCGAAGTGCAGATTGCCCAGTCCGGCATCGGCCGCAAGTTTCAGAAACCGACGGTATTCGAAGCCTTGAGCGTGTTCGAAAACCTGGAGCTGGCGCAGAAGACCGACAAGTCGGTGTGGGCCAGTTTACGTGCGCGCCTGAGTGGCGAGCAGAAGGATCGCATCAGCGAAGTGCTCGAGACGATTCGCCTGACCACCTCGGTCAATCGCCAGGCCGGGCTGTTGTCCCACGGCCAGAAGCAGTTCCTCGAGATTGGCATGCTGCTCATGCAGGACCCGCAATTGCTCCTGCTCGACGAACCGGTGGCGGGCATGACCGACGCCGAAACCGAGTTCACCGCCGAGCTGTTCAAGTCGCTGGCCGGCAAGCATTCGCTGATGGTGGTCGAGCACGACATGGGTTTTGTCGGCTCGATTGCCGACCACGTCACGGTGCTGCATCAGGGCAGCGTGCTGGCCGAGGGCTCGCTGGAACAGGTGCAGGAAAACGAGCGGGTGATCGAGGTCTATCTGGGCCGATGAATCGGCCAGCTGCAAGCGACAAGCTTCAAGCAGCAAGTAAAAGCAAAGTCATAAACAGCACTGCTCTTGCTTGCAGCTTGCAGCTTGCGGCTTGAAGCCCAACTAACGGAGTTCCGATGCTACAGGTCCAACAACTTCATCAGTACTACGGCGGTAGCCACATCCTGCGCGGCCTTTCGTTTGACGTGAAAGTCGGCGAAGTGACTTGCCTGCTCGGGCGTAACGGCGTGGGCAAGACCACCCTGCTCAAATGCCTGATGGGCCTGCTGCCGGCCAAGGAAGGCGCGGTGAACTGGGAAGGCAAACCGATCACCACGTTCAAACCGCATCAGCGTGTGCAGGCCGGTATCGCCTACGTGCCGCAGGGTCGTGAGATCTTCGGCCGGCTGACCGTGGAAGAAAATCTGCTGATGGGTCTGTCGCGGTTTCCAGGCTCAGAAGCCAAGGAAGTTCCAGGTTTCATCTACGAACTGTTCCCGGTGCTGCTACAAATGAAGCAGCGCCGTGGCGGCGATCTGTCCGGCGGTCAGCAACAGCAGTTGGCGATCGGTCGTGCATTGGCCAGCCGACCACGCCTGCTGATTCTCGATGAGCCGACCGAAGGCATTCAACCCTCGGTGATCAAGGAAATCGGCGCGGTGATCAAGCAGCTCGCGGCGCGCGGTGACATGGCGATTCTGCTGGTCGAGCAGTTCTACGACTTTGCCGCCGAACTGGCCGATCAATACCTGGTGATGTCGCGGGGCGAGATCGTCCAGCAGGGTCGCGGTGAACATATGGAGGCCGAAGGTGTACGCGGGCTGGTCACGATCTAACGCGGCGGTCTAATCTGTAGCTTCCTAACGATAATCACAAAACCATGAATTCGATTATTGCACCTGCCCTGTTTACCCCGAGCTGGCACGCCAAGCTGGAACTGGCCTACGCGCGTTTCGGCGATTGCACGCGCCCGGTCATGCGCCGCCACCTCGGCCCGCTGCGCGTGCAAAAGCATCTGTACGCCGAAGGCCCCGAGGTCTGCCAACACATCATCGTCCATCCACCGGGCGGAATTGCCGGTGGTGATCGTCTGGATATCAGCGCTCGCGTCGAAACCAACGCCTGGGCGCAAATCACCAGCCCTGGCGCGGCGAAGTGGTATCGCGCCGGTGGGCCGGCTTATCAACAACTCGATCTGCGCGTGGCCGCCGGCGCGACACTGGAATGGCTGCCGCAGGAAACCATCGTCTACAGCGCCGCGCAGGCTGAGTTGACCACGACCATCGACCTTGAAGGTGACGCACGGCTGTTTTATTGGGACGTGGTCGCGCTCGGTCGTCCGGCCAGCGGCGAGCGTTTCGACCTCGGGCATTTTCAGGCGCACCTGGACATCCGCCGCGACGGTCGGTTGCTCTGGCACGAACGGCAGCGCATTGTCGGCAACGACGGGTTGCTCGACTCGCCAATCGGCCTGGATGGCAATCCGGTGTTTGCGACGCTGCTGGTGACCGGTGAGATTGAGGCCGGGTTGCTGGAGCGTTGCCGCTCGCTGGGGCACGAAGTGCGTGGTGATTTGACCCAGTTGCCGGGTTTGCTGGTGGCGCGGTGTCTGGCCGGTGAAGCGTTGCTCGCGCGTGCGTGGCTGATTGAGTTATGGCGACTGCTAAGACCTGTGCTGCTGGGCCGCGAAGCCCAGCCACCGCGAATCTGGAACACCTGAAATGCAATCCAACTGTGGGAGCGAGCCTGCTCGCGAAAGCGTCATGTCAGCCACCCCATACGCTGAATATGAAACCGTATTCGCGAGCAGGCTCGCTCCCACAGGGGATGTGCGCAATCAGACAATTTTTCAATCTGCCCTGATGGAACCCGAACCATGGACCTGACCCCACGCGAAAAAGACAAGCTGCTGATCTTCACCGCCGGCCTCGTTGCCGAGCGGCGATTGGCCCGTGGCGTGAAACTCAATTACCCGGAAGCCATGGCCTACATCTCTGCCGCGCTGCTCGAAGGTGCGCGTGACGGCCAGACCGTCGCCGAGCTGATGCACTACGGCACCACCCTGCTCAGCCGCGAGCAAGTGATGGAAGGCATCCCGGAAATGATCCCGGAGATCCAGGTCGAGGCGACGTTCCCCGACGGCACCAAACTGGTCACCGTTCACCAGCCGATCGCCTGAGGCCGCGCCATGACTTACAGCATTCGCGATGCGAGCCAGGCCGACCTGCCGGCGATCCGCGACATCTACAACGACGCCGTGCTCCACACCACGGCGATCTGGAACGAACAAGCGGTCGACCTCGGCAATCGCCAGGCATGGTTCGACGCGCGTCAGTTGCAGGCGTACCCGATTCTGGTGATCGTCGACCGCGAAAACGCAGTGCTGGGTTACGCCTCGTTCGGCGACTGGCGGCCGTTCGACGGTTTCCGCCACACCGTCGAGCACTCGGTGTACGTGCGCAGCGATCAACGCGGCAACGGCCTCGGCCCGCAACTGATGACCGCGTTGATCGAACGCGCCCGCGCTTGCGGCAAACACGTCATGGTTGCCGCCATCGAGAGTGGCAATGCCGCCTCGATCCGCCTGCACGAACGCGCCGGTTTCCGCATCACCGGGCAGATGCCGCAGGTCGGCACCAAGTTCGGCCGCTGGCTCGATCTGACCTTCATGCAGTTGACCCTCAACCCCGGCGCTCCGCCGCCGGATGCCCACAAGGAGTGATGTCGATGAACGCTGCCCAGTTGCGCCGCGTCAATGCTGAGAGCTTTGCCCACTACCGCCAGGGCCTGATCGATCTGCTGCTCGACGCCGTCGGTTACGGCGCCAGCGTCGGTTTCATGGCCGACCTCGATGCAGCCCAGGCGCGCGCCTATTTCGATGAGGTGCAGGACAACGTCAACAAGGGCAACACGCTGCTGTGGGTGGTGGTCAAGGACGAGCAGGTGCTGGCCAGCGTGCAATTGGGCCTGTGCCAGAAAGCCAATGGTCTGAACCGCGCCGAAGTGCAGAAACTGCTGGTGCGCGAACACGCGCGGCGCCGTGGCCTCGGTCAGCAACTGATGCAGGCGCTGGAACTGGAGGCGCCGAAATACAGGCGCGGCATGCTCTATCTCGACACCGAGGCCGGCTCGCCGGCAGAAGATTTCTACAAGGCGCTGGGCTACGTCCGCGCCGGCGAAATCCCTGATTACGCCTGCGACCCGAACGGCACCTATCGCCCGACCGCTCTCTATTACAAAGTCCTGCAAGGAGCCCAGCGATGATTCCTGGCCAATACCAGATCCAGCCCGGCGACATCGAACTCAACGTCGGCCGCCGCACCGTGAGCCTGAAAGTCGCCAACAGTGGTGACCGGCCGATCCAGGTCGGTTCGCACTTCCACTTTTTCGAAACCAACGACGCGCTGACCTTTGATCGCGCGGCCAGTCGCGGCATGCGCCTGAACATTCCCGCCGGCACCGCCGTGCGCTTCGAGCCAGGCCAGAGCCGTGAGGTCGAGCTGGTCGATTACGCCGGGCATCGCCGGGTGTTCGGCTTTGCCGGCCGCATCATGGGTGATCTCTGAAAAGACAGCTTTAAGCTGCAAGAAAAAAGCAGTCTTGTGGCGCTCGCACATTCGCTTTTACTTGAGGCTTGCAGCTTGAAGCTTGCAGCTCAGTTCCGAGGAACGGAAATGAAAATCTCCCGCCAAGCCTACGCCGACATGTTCGGCCCCACCGTCGGCGACAAGGTGCGCCTGGCCGATACCGAGCTGTGGATCGAGGTCGAAAAGGACTTCACCACCTACGGCGAAGAAGTGAAATTCGGTGGCGGCAAAGTCATCCGCGACGGCCAGGGCCAGAGCCAGTTGCTCGCCGCCGAAGTGGTCGACACGCTGATCACCAACGCGCTGATCATCGACCATTGGGGCATCGTCAAGGCCGACGTCGGCCTCAAGGACGGGCGCATCGCTGCGATCGGCAAAGCCGGCAACCCCGACGTGCAGCCCGACGTGACCATCGCCATCGGCGCCGGTACCGAAGTGATTGCCGGCGAAGGCATGATCCTCACCGCTGGCGGCATCGACACGCACATCCACTTCATCTGCCCGCAGCAGATCGAAGAAGCGCTGATGAGCGGCGTCACCACCATGATCGGCGGCGGCACCGGCCCGGCTACCGGCACCAACGCCACCACCTGCACCTCCGGCCCGTGGCATCTGGCGCGCATGCTCCAGGCCGCCGATGCGTTCCCGATGAACATCGGCCTGACCGGCAAAGGCAATGCCAGCCTGCCGGAACCGTTGATCGAACAGGTCAAGGCCGGCGCCATCGGCCTCAAACTGCACGAGGACTGGGGCACCACCCCGGCGAGCATCGACAACTGCCTCAACGTCGCCGACCAGTACGACGTGCAGGTGGCGATCCACACCGACACCCTCAACGAATCCGGTTTCGTCGAAACCACCCTCGGCGCATTCAAGGGGCGCACCATCCACACTTATCACACCGAAGGTGCCGGTGGCGGCCACGCGCCGGACATCATCAAGGCCTGCGGCTTCCCCAACGTGCTGCCGAGTTCGACCAACCCGACCCGGCCGTTCACTCGTAACACCATCGACGAACACCTCGACATGCTGATGGTCTGCCACCACCTCGACCCGAGCATCGCCGAAGACGTCGCGTTTGCCGAAAGCCGTATCCGCCGCGAAACGATCGCCGCCGAAGACATCCTCCACGACCTCGGCGCGTTCTCGATGATCAGCTCCGACAGTCAGGCCATGGGCCGCGTCGGTGAAGTCATCACGCGCACCTGGCAGACCGCCGACAAGATGAAAAAACAGCGCGGCCCACTGCCCCAGGACGGCGAGGGCAACGACAACTTCCGCGCCAAGCGTTACATCGCCAAGTACACCATCAACCCGGCGATTACCCACGGCATCAGCCATGAAGTCGGCTCGATCGAAGTCGGTAAATGGGCGGACCTGGTGCTCTGGCGTCCGGCGTTCTTTGGCGTCAAGCCGACGCTGATTCTCAAAGGCGGCGCGATTGCCGCCAGCCTGATGGGCGACGCCAACGCCTCGATTCCGACGCCGCAACCGGTGCACTATCGCCCGATGTTCGCCAGCTACGGCGGCTCGCTTCACGCCACCAGCCTGACCTTTATCAGCCAGGCGGCGCATGCAGCCGGATTACCCGAAGCCTTGGGGCTGAAGAAGAAAATCGGCGTGGTGAAAGGCTGCCGTGACGTGCAGAAAACCGACCTGATTCACAACGATTATCTGCCCGACATCGACGTCGATCCGCAGACCTATCAGGTCAAGGCTGATGGCGTGTTGCTGTGGTGCGAGCCTGCGGAAACCTTGCCGATGGCGCAGCGGTACTTTCTGTTCTGATCACAAAAAAAGGCCCTTCAGGGCCTTTTCAATAATGAGTCAGAAACTCCGCGTCATCGTTCATCGCTGGCAAACCAGCTCCCACAGTTTCTGCGTAAAACTGACATCCATGTTCCAACTCAAAAACCTGTGGGAGCTGGCTTGCCAGCGATGAGGCCAGATCAGCCAAGCGGAAAACATCAGCCTGAGCTACTCAACCACCAACCGCCCCAACCGCTGGCGCAACATGCGGTTTTCAGCACGCAACTCGCGCACCTCATCCAGCAGATCCAGCGCCAGCGCCACGCCTTCCCATTCCAGCTCGAGATCACGGCGCAGCTTCGCCGCACGCTTGGCCAAGGCCAATTCGTAATCGGTGAAACGCCATTCCCGGGGCTGCGCGCCCTGAGGTTCGAGGATGCCGTGCTCGACGATTTCGATCACGTAGACGTCCGACAAATCGGCCGCCTCACAGAATTCTGCCAGGTCCAGTTGAACGATCAGGGGGCTGCTCATGATGGGCTACTCCGTCGTCGGGTTCAGAAGTTCTCTCGCGGGTTGAACGCGGCTTTCTTCGCCAGTTCCTGCCACAGCGCCTTGACCTCATCGTCGGACGCTTTCGGCATCACGGCCTTGAGCTGCACGAACAGATAACCGCGCTCGCCGGCCTTGTTCAGCAAGCCATGGCCCTTGGCGCGCATGCGCTGGCCGTTCTGGCTGCCGGCCGGGACCTTGAGGTTGATCTTGCCGGTCAGGGTCGGCACGGCCACTTCGGTGCCCAGCGCCAACTCCCATGGAGCCAGAGGCAAGGTGATGATCAGGTTCTCGCCTTCAACATCGAATTTCGGATGCGGCGCAAACCGAATGGTCAGGTACAGGTCGCCATTTGCCCCGCCACCGATGCCCGGTGCGCCCTGACCTTTCAGGCGGATCCGCTCGCCGTCGGTGACGCCGGCCGGAATCTTCACGTTCAGGCTCTTGCTGGTGTTGCTGACGTGCTGGCCGTGCGCGTTGTATTGCGGCACCTGGAAGGTGACTTTCTTCGATTCGTTCGACAGGGTTTCTTCGAGGAACACCGGCAATTCCATTTCCACGTCTTGCCCTCGGCGTCCGCGTGATTGGCGGCTCTCGGCGCCACCGAAACCGGGGCCGCGATTACCGAAGATCGAACTGAAGAAGTCCGAGAAGTCGCCGGTGTCGGCACCGCCGCCACCGAAACCGCCACGGCTCTGCCAGCCCGGTGGCCCCTGGAATGGCTGACCGTGCTGGCCATAACGGCGCAGTTCGTCGTATTCGGCACGCTTGTCGGCACTTTTCAGCGCTTCATAGGCTTCCGAGGCATCCTTGAACTTGGCCTCGGCGTCTTTTTCCTTGCTGACATCGGGGTGGTATTTGCGCGCCAGCTTGCGATAGGCCGCCTTGATGGCCTTGTCGTCGGCTGTCGGCTCCACGCCGAGTATCTTGTAATAGTCTTTGAAGTCCATTGAAGGATCACCATCCGTTATCGATTTCGCGCCGAGACCAGCGTGCGCCCGATTGGCGCTTGCCGGGTTGACCGATCTCAAGGTTGTGACCGGGTGGCGCCGCAGAAGTTTATCGGCAGTGGACGACGGTTCTTGCGACCGCCGGTGTGTCTGCCGGCCCATGCCAGCAAGTTTGGGGCGAAGCGGCGGTTTTCAACTGGGTTGGCGCGAAATAGCGGATGACCGGCCTTCGAATCTGCCGCGCACTGACATACACTGCGCGGCCGTTTTTTTGACCGGAATCCGAAAGACATGAAAGACGCCTCTCCAGCCCGTGCCTGCGGCATCGACTTCGGCACGTCCAACTCCACCGTCGGCTGGCTGCGCCCCGGCATGGACACCATGATTGCGCTGGAAGACGACAAGATCACCCTGCCGTCGGTGGTCTTCTTCAACATCGAGGAGCGTCGCCCGGTTTACGGACGCCTGGCCCTGCACGAGTATCTGGAAGGCTACGAAGGCCGGCTGATGCGCTCGCTGAAAAGCCTGCTCGGTTCCAAGCTGATCAAGCACGACACCAGCGTCCTCGGCACGGCGATGCCGTTCAAGGACCTGCTCGGGCTGTTCATCGGCCAGCTCAAGAGCCGCGCCGAAGCCGCCGCCGGTCGGGAATTCGAGCAAGTGGTGCTGGGCCGTCCGGTGTTCTTCGTCGATGACGATCCACTGGCCGACCAGGAGGCCGAAGACACGCTGGTCGAAGTGGCGCGCAAAATCGGTTTCAAGGACGTGTCGTTCCAGTATGAGCCGATCGCGGCAGCGTTCGACTACGAGTCGACCATCGAAAAAGAAGAGCTGGTGCTGATCGTCGACATCGGCGGTGGTACCTCCGACTTCTCGCTGGTGCGCCTGTCGCCCGAGCGCCGCGGTGTCGATAACCGTCACGACGACATCCTAGCCACTGGCGGTGTGCACATCGGCGGCACCGACTTCGACAAGCAACTGAGCCTGCAAGGCCTGATGCCGCTGTTCGGCTACGGCAGCCGCATGAAAAGCGGCGCATACATGCCGACCAGCCACCACATGAACCTGGCAACCTGGCACACGATCAACTCGGTGTACTCGCAGAAGTCCACGCTGGCGCTGGGCAGCATGCGCTACGACATCGAAGACACCGGCGGCATCGATCGCCTGTTCAAGCTGATCGAACAGCGCGCCGGGCACTGGCTGGCGATGGAAGTCGAAGAAACCAAGATCCAGCTGACCCACGCCGACAGCCGCCACGTGCCGCTGGACCGCATCGAAGCCGGGCTGAGCGTCGAGCTGAGCCGCGCGTTGTTCGAATCGGCAATCGAAGCCTTGCTGGAGCGCGTGCGCGGCAGCGTTACGCAGCTGTTGAATGACGCTGGCGTAGCAGTCGATCAAGTCGACACGGTGTTCTTCACCGGCGGTTCCAGCGGCATCCCGGCCCTGCGCAACAGCGTCTCGGCAATGCTGCCGAACGCGCGGCATGTCGAAGGCAACATCTTTGGCAGCATTGGTAGCGGTTTGGCGATTGAAGCCCGCAAACGCTATGGCGTTTAGGGGCAGCTGCAAGTTTTAAGCTGCAAGCTGCAAGTAAGAGCAAAAGCAAAAGCCACTGCGGCTCTCGCTTCTGCTTTTTACTTGCAGCTTGAAGCTTGCAGCTCGAAGTTGCTTTTCAAACCATCCCGCCCAGCTTCAATTCGCTCTTCAGGTACGCGTAATAAATCGGCCCCGCCACCACCCCCGGCAAACCGAACGCGGCTTCGAACACTAGCATTGCCAGCAGCAATTCCCACGACTTGGCACTGATCTGCCCGCCGACGATGCGCGCGTTGAGAAAGTATTCGAGCTTGTGGATAACGATCAGGTAACCCAGCGCGGCGAGCGCTACCCAGATCGACAGCGACAGGCCGACGATGGTGATCAGCGTGTTCGACATCAGGTTGCCGATCACCGGCAACAGGCCGAGCAGGAAGGTCAGCACGATCAGGGTTTTGGTCAGCGGCAGCTTGATGCCGAACATCGGCAGAATCACCGCGAGGAAGATGCCGGTGAATACGGTGTTGAGCAGGGAAATCTTGATCTGCGCGAAGACGATATTGCGAAACGCCTGCACCAGCAGATGCAAACGGTCGAACAAAGCGGCGGCCAACGGCTTGCGCTTGGTCACGTCGGGGATGCGCTGCAGGGCGATGATCGCGCCGAGGACCATGCCGATCAGCAGAGTGACGAACATGTGCGCAGCGTCCTTGCCGACCAGTTGCAGGTCGGCCAGATGCTTGCTCGCCCACTCGCCGATCGCTACACGAAATTCCGCCGCGCTGGCCGGCAGATAGGCGTCGATGAACGGCGGCAATTGCCCGCGCGCGCGATCGACCACGCCCATGAACTTGTCGAGCGAGGCGCCGGGGTTTTCCGCTTCATGCAGGAGGAAACTGATGGCGCCGGCGAAGATCAGCGCCAGCACACTCACCACCAGCGTGCCGAGCAGCGCCACCGCCAACCAGCGCGCACGCCGCCCTTCGATCAGCCGTTGCAATTGCGGGGTGAGCATGTTGACCAGCTCGAACACCAGCAACCCGGCCAGCAAGCTCGGCAACAGGCGCAGCGGCAGCACCAGCAACAGTCCGCCAAAAATGATGATGCAACTGACCCAGAACACAACATGACGCTGAGAAAACGTTGGCATACAGCCTCAAAACGAACGGCGTGAAAGGATGGGCAGTCTGCCAGCGATCCGGGGTTAGCACTAGGGATATGCGGGGCGTGGGAATGGCGGTGCATTCACCGACGCTTTCGCGAGCAGGCTCGCTCCCACAGGAGTGCGCGTTTCAAATGTGGGAGCGAGCCTGCTCGCGAAGAGGCCGGCACGCTCACCACATTATTTACCGTTTCACTTTTTCTTCAGACACTCACTCATGAACGCCTTGCGCGCATCACCGGTCAGCGCCTTGGTTTTCGCATCGGCATTGCAGGTAGTCATCTTCTGCTGTTGAGGCGTCAGCACCTTGCCATCGTTGGCCGCAGGCGCCGCTTTCAGACAGGTGCTCATGAATGCCTTGCGCTCGTCGCCCTTGAGGCTTTTGGCGGTCGCATCGGCATTGCAAGTGGTCATCTTGTTCTGTTGCGCCGTGGCGGCGAAACCCTGGGAACACAGGAGCAGACCGATCATCAACAACGGCACACGCAACATCTTCATGGAGTTTTCTCCTTGTTGCCGCACCGATGGATGCGGCCTCTATCGCAGTGTAGTCAAAGCTTGTTACACCTTCCTGCCCTCGAGGTGGCTGCGCCGATACTGCTCCGGCGTGCAACCGGCCTGGCGGGCGAACATGGCGATGAAGGCCGAGCCGCTGCTGTAGCCGAGGTCGAAAGCGATTTCCTGCACCGAACGCGAGGTTTCCAGCGCCTCGATCGCCGCCAGATAACGCAAGCGCTGGCGCCACTCGCCAAAACTCATGCCCAGTTCACGAGCGAACTGCCGCGCCAGCGTGCGCTCGCTGACATGCACCTGCGCGGCCCAATGCGCCAACGGTTGGTTGTTGCCCGGCTCGGCCTGCAAGGCTTCGAGCATCGCCAGCAGGCCGGAACTGCTCGCATACGGCAGGTAACATTCCTGCACCGGCGCCTGTTGCAATTGATCGACCAGCACCTGAGCCAGCCGCCGATCGGCCTCCTGCTCGGGGATCTTCACATCGCGGGCGGCGAAGTCCTTGAGAATCGCTTTGAGAATGTCGCTGATCGCCAGTGTGCAGGCGCGCCCCGGCAATCGCGCGCAGACCTCGCGATCAAGGCACACCGCGCGGTAGTTGACCGGCTGATGGCTGTAGAAACTGTGCTCGACCTCGGGCGGCACCCACACCGCGTACTGCGGCGGCGACATGAAGCGGCTGCCGTCGACATCCATGTGCAGCACGCCATGGGCTGCGTACTCAAGCGTGCCCCAAGGGTGCCGGTGCGGCGCGGCGTATTCGTGGGCGTTGAAATCGGCGTAGCGGAAGTACACCGCCGACGGCAATTCGCTGAAATCGAGCAGATCGATGTGTTTGCTGTTCATGCTGTCCGGATGCAGAGGCAGGTTGTCCGGTTCGCAGTATAGGCCTGCATCCAGACAGGCGATAATCGCGCTTCATCAACGTTCTGGTTTTGTCCCATGCAATACGCGTTTCCCCTGCTGGCGATTTTCATCTGGGCCGGCAACACCGTGATCAACAAACTGGCGGTCGGTGCGATTTTCCCGGCCGAAATCGGTTTTTATCGCTGGCTGCTCGCCGGCTTGCTGTTCACGCCGTTCATGCTGAGAAAAGTCATTGCCCACTGGCCGCAGATTCGGCCAAATCTCGGACGGATTTTCGTCCTCGGCGTGCTCGGCATGGCGGTGTATCAGAGCCTCGCCTATTTCGCCGCAACACTGACCACCGCAACCAACATGGGCATCATCCTGTCGTTGATGCCATTGATGTCGCTGGCCATGGCGATCATCAGCCTCGGCCAGCGCCTGACCGCCGGTGCGCTGGTCGGTGCGGTGCTGTCGTTCGCTGGCGTGCTGGTGGTGGTGTCGTCCGGCAGCCTCGGTGCGCTGCTGCAACACGGGGTCAACATGGGTGACGCAATGATGCTGATCGCCACGCTGGCCTACGCGGGTTACAGCACGCTGTTGAAAAAATGGCAGCTGCGCCTGCCACCGCTGGTGTTGCTGTACTTGCAGGTGCTGGTGGCGATAGTGGTGCTGTTTCCGCTGTTCGCGATATCGCGGAAGACCGGGCTCAATCTGCAGAACGTGCCGCTGGTGCTGTATGCGTGTCTGCTGGCTTCGATGGTCGCGCCGCTGGCCTGGATGCAGGCGGTGCAGCGACTGGGGCCGAGCCGGACGACGTTGTTCTTCAATCTGCTGCCGCTGATTACCGCGCTGATTGCAGCAGTGGTGTTGAAGGAACAATTGGCGATGTATCACCTGGTGGGTGGATTGCTGACCCTGGGTGGGGTGGTTTTGTCGGAGCGCTGGACCACGGTGCTGGGCCGGCAGGTCGGCGTTGCCTGATAAGGCCCCTTAGCGAGCAGGCTCGCTCCCACGTTGAAATGCAGACACCTGTGGGAGCGAGCCTGCTCGCGAAGAACGATGACGCGGTCTGTTTGGCTATAACCCTGCAGCCTCCAGCCGCGCCGCATGCTCGACAAACAGCCTTACCGGATCTGCGCCTTTGCCCACCAGGCCCAGCGACTGATTGACGATGTCGAAATGATCCAGCGGATAGTCATCACCGATCACCGTGCCCAGATGCGAGCTGTAACGCCCGACCATGCCATCGCACTGCTCCGGCTCGCGAACGAAGGTCTTGGCGAACAAGCGGCAACTGCGGTTGGTGCCGTCGAAAAGATTGCCGCCACGATCGGTCTTGCCCGGTTGCAGTGTCCCTGACCAGGAGTAGTAACGCACACCGTTGACCTCTTCCGGCCCCTGCCCACCCCAGCTTTCCGGCAGCCCTTGTGGAAAGCGCTGATTGAACAAGGCGACGCCCGACGTCGTCAGCGATTGGTGAGAGGCGTGGATATCCACCGGCAGTTTCGGCCCGTGATAACCGGTGTCGAGCAACGCCATGATCCAGCCGATCAAACGCAGCAACGCTTCGAGTACGCGCCCTTTCGCACTGTCGGCGGGATAGTGCTTTTCCAGATAATCGGCCAGTTCGGAGCCGTGATTCGGCCCGGCCACCGATGTTACCGAGGCCACCAGATCCGGGCGCTTCGCCGCCGCATACCGCGCGGTCAACGCGCCCTGACTGTGGCCGAACAGATTGACCTTCTGCGCCCCCGTTTCGCGGAGGATTTCCTCGATCCGCGCCAGCAACTGCTCGCCGCGCACCTCGGTGGAATTGAGTGGCGACACCTGCACGGCAATGACCGTCGCCCTCTTGCGGCGCAACGCCTTGATGATGCCGTACCAATACGGGTAGAACACCAGCCGGACAAACCCGAGCATACCCGGCACCAGCACCAGTGGATAACGTGTCGACATGGGATACATCCTTGTGCGCTGTGTGTGGAGGCCAGACGTGCAAGACGCCCGCCAAGCATCCACCTCGACGATGACAACTCAACGATAACCCTATTCCAGCTCTGACCCTCCCGACATCGCAGTCTTCAGCAGTTCCTGAACCGAGCCCAGCGTAAATCGTATAAAACTTTTCGCTTCGCTAAAGACTCACACCCTGAGTAGCGACCGCGTCTTCAGAACGTGGCGCCTATCGGATTAGCCTCCAGGAGAATGAAATGAGTGACCTGCATTTGTCTGATGTTCAAACCCTGCGCGAGCGCGCACGGCAACACGTGGAAAACGGCGCGGTCACCGAGGGTTACAACGCCAATCGTGAAGAAATACTGCGTTTGCTCAACGAGTCGCTGGCCACCGAACTGGTGTGCACCTTGCGCTACAAGCGCCACTACTTCATGGCCAACGGCCTGAAAGCCAACGTCGCCGCCGACGAATTTCTCGAGCACGCCAACCAGGAAGCCGAGCACGCCGATCGCCTCGCCGAACGCATCGTGCAACTGGGCGGTGAGCCGGAGTTCAACCCCGACCTGCTGAGCAAGCTGTCCCACGCGCAATACGTGGCGGGCAACTCGCTCAAGGAAATGGTTTACGAAGATCTGGTGGCCGAGCGCATCGCCATCGACAGCTACCGCGAGATCATTCAGTACATCGGCGACAAGGACCCGACCACCCGCCGCATCTTCGAAGACATCCTCGCCCAGGAAGAAGAACACGCCGACGACATGGCGGACATCCTTAACGATCTGTAATGTTTTCAAATCGCTATCGCGAGCAGGCTCACTCCTACAATTGGAACGCGTTCCCCCTGTAGGAGTGAGCCTGTTCGCGATGGCATCTTTGTAGACGCTGGAGATTATTTTGTTGGTTTGATCGTTCCCACGCTCTGCGTGGGAATGCAGCCAGGGACGCTCCGCGTCCCAAGAGCGGACGCAGAGCGTCCGTTGAGGCATTCCCACGCAGAGCGTGGGAACGATCAGATACAGGGACTACTTGGTCGGTTTGACGGTCACCGGTGCCTTGCCCTGCTTCATCTGCTCCAGCAACGGCGCGCACTGATTCGGCTCGCCACCGCTCGGCGCCACCAGCGCCAGCAATCCCGCCGCCGGTGCGGCTATCACGCCCAGCGCAACCATCCCCGCCCCGCGCAGCATCAACGGTACGGCTTTGACGCCGGCATCCGGTTTGATGAACTTGCCGCGCACATACAGCGGCGAGCGCAGGGAGATCAGACGCCAGCCTTTGGATTCCGGGGTCACAGTCAGATCGAGTTGTTCAGTGGCCATATTTGCCGTGCCATCGATGTAGATGATTGCGTTCTCGGTATCGAAGACAAACAGCCGCGTGGTCGCCAGGCCGGTCTTGATATCGAAGTCCGCCGCCGCGCAGTTGATCTTCACTTCCTTGTCGCCAAAGATCTTGCCGACCACGTAGTTGCCGACGTTGAGCCCGGCCAGTTCCATCAGCTCGCGACTGATCGCACCGTCATTGATCAACATCTTCAGATTGCCATTGGCGCCGCCGAGCAGCTTCGCCACGGAGTTGCCACGGCCACTGATGTCGGCATCGCCATTGAGCTCACCGAAACTGGTTTTCATCGGCTCGAACGTCGGGAACAGTTCCTTGAGCTTGAACTTGCGTGCGGTCAACCGCGCCCGGCCTTCCAGCGGCTCGGTGCGGCCATTGAGACGAATCTGCGCATCCAGCGTGCCGCCGGCAACGCCAAAGCGCAGCGGCTCCAGGCTGAGCTCGCCGTCGTTGAGTTTCAGATGGGTATACAGATCCTTGAACGGCAGCTTCTCGCTGTGGACGATACGTTTGCCGGTGAACTCGACATCGGCATCCATGGCGCGCCAGCGGTCGGTCTTGAATTCTTCCACCGGCAGGACTTTGTCTGCTGGCTGCTTGCTCGCCCCGCCGCGGGCCTTTTGCTCGGCGTTGGAGTCGGCGCCGATCAACGGCGCAAGGTCAGCGAAAAGCAGTTGATTGGAGAGCAACGCACCCGTGAGTTTCGGCCGTGGCTGGCTGGCCACGTAGGTCAGGTCGCCGTGGATGTCGCTGTCGCCGATCTTGCCGTTGAATTTCTCATAAGTGAACTTTGCCCCGGCTTCGTCATACAGCTTGGCGATCAGGTGGCCGTCGGTGGAATACGGTGGCGTATCCGGCAGGGTCACGCCGGTCAGCGGGTAAAGATTGCCGAGGCTGTCGCCCGCCAGCTTCAGGCGCAGGTCGAGGGCGCCGAGATTCAGCGGGTCAGTCAGGGTGCCGGCCAGTTCGATACGGGTGTCGCCGATTTTCGCCTGGGCCTGCAACGGAAACGGTTTACTCGCGTCCTGCAACGCCAACAAGCCACCAATCTTGCCCTGCCCGGTGAGGTTCTGCCCGTGATACTGGCCTTTGACCTTGAGTGCAAAGGCATAGTCCTGCGGTGCACCGCCCTTGTCCTGAGCAGTTTTCGCCGCTTTGTCGCCGACAATCTCGTTGAATGGAATCGGCTTGCCGAGCGGGTCGATCAGCACATCGAGGTTGGTCTTCAGGGTCTGGTCGTCGAGAGTCACGTGGCCCTTGTCGAAGCCGATGGCACCGATGTCGACCACCCAGTTGGATGGCTCGGCATTCGGATCCTTGGGGTCGAATTTGAACGTCCAGTTGGCGCGGCCATCGGCCAGCCGTTGCAGCTCGGCATTCGGCTCGGTCAGGTCGATGCGCGGAATCACCACGCGCTGCGCCAGCAGGGCCAGCGGCGAAATGCGCAGCTCGACGCGTTTGAGCGTGACCATCTGCGGCTGCTTCGACCAGTCCGGGTTGCCCAGGCTCAAGTCCTCGGCGACCACATGCGGCCACGGCACCCAGGCGCGCCAGCCGCCTTCTTCCGGCTCGCGCTGCCAGATCACCGCCAGGTTGCCATTGATGGCAAACGCCCGATGCAGTTCTTCCGAGACTTTGGCGTTGATGGTGGGTTTGATCCGGTTCCAGTCGAAAAACACGATGATCAGAATCAAGGCTGCCAGCAGCAGCGCGAGGATGGCGAAGGTCCAGCTGAAGATTTTTCCAGTGCGCGTCATGCACAAAGCTCCTGATCACGACCGCACGCCGGCTACCCGACGTACAGCTGAAACGGCAGACCGAAGCGGCCCTTATGCAGTCTGTGACTGGCGAAAGGCTCGCAGGTTTAATTGAAAGGCAGTTTAAGCCATAAAAGGCCCGGCAAAACTGACCGATCGGTCGAGCAGTGTTACCGCGACCCGCACTCTTGCGAGGCGCGAGTGAGTCGAAAATACCCACGACGGTGCAAAACCGTCGCCCGCAAAGGCCCGATCTAGAGCCTTCGCGCCGAACAATCAATTCTGTTGATTATTACCATTGCGTTTATGAACTTTTATATCGACTTATCGAGAGTAGCATTGCCCTCGTACCCACTTTATCGCCCTCCCGAGGAGCCACTATCATGAAACGCCAATTACTGCTCAGCCTTACCCTGTCGATGCTAGCCAGCACTGCTTTCGCCCTGCCCGCTGCCGATCAGGCTACTCCGCAAATCAAATCGAGCCACTCGGTGTTCAGCCAGACCGTAGCTTCTGACGGTTCCGAGCGCACTCCACAAGGTCAGACCCTGGCTGAAAACGGCCGCAACCGCCTCGAAGAAAAAGGTCTGGTTCAAGACGGCTCGGATCGCACACCACAAGGCCAGGCCCTGGCTGAAAACGGTCGCAATCGCCTCGAAGAGAAAGGCCTGGTTCAGGACGGTTCGGATCGCACACCACAAGGTCAGATCCTCGCCTCCGACGGTACCGAGCGCACCCCACAAGGCCAGACTCTCGCATCCGACGGTACCGAGCGCACTCCACAGGGCCAGACCCTGGCTGATGACGGCTTCGATAAAACCCCACTGGGTCAAGCCCTCGCTGAAGGTGGTGGTGACCGTGTGATCGAACGCAACAGCAAATTGAGCTGAGCCCATGACGGCCCGGCAAAAAAGCCCAATCAGCGGATTGGGCTTTTGACTTTTCAGCTTCTGTAAAACCCTCGCTGCACGACTCCCCGTTCGACGCCGACAAAGCCGATTTGCTAGAGTGCGGCGCTTGTCCTGCCGAAGAACACACCCTGCGATGCTGCCCCGCGCCGAACAGAAACAACAGACCCGCAACGCCTTGATGGACGCTGCCCGCCACCTGATGGAAAGCGGCCGAGGATTCGGCAGCCTGAGCCTGCGCGAAGTGAGCAAGACCGCCGGCATCGTGCCCACCGGTTTCTACCGTCATTTTGCCGATATGGACGAGTTGGGGCTGGTGCTGGTCAGTGAAGTCGGTCAGACCTTCCGCGAGACCATCCGCCTGGTGCGTCACAACGAGTTCGTCATGGGCGGCATCATCGATGCCTCGGTGCGCATCTTCCTCGATGTGGTCAACGCCAATCGCTCGCAATTCCTGTTTCTTGCCCGCGAACAATACGGCGGCTCGCTGCCGGTGCGCCAGGCGATTGGCCGATTGCGCGAGAACATCAGCGCCGACCTGGCGGCGGATCTGGCGCTGATGCCCAAGCTGCAACATCTGGACATCGCCGGGCTCAGCGTGATGGCCGACCTGATCGTCAAATCGGTGTTCGCCACCCTCCCCGACATTATCGACCCGCCCGCCGAAGCCTTGCCCGAGCACCTGACCCCGCAGGCGAAGATCACCCAGCAACTGCGCTTCATCTTCATCGGCCTCAAGCACTGGCAAGGGCTGGGCAGTACCGAGTAACCCCTTCTTTATCTGGCACAGCGCAGCCCCCTGTGGGAGCAAGCCTGCTCGCGAAAGCGCTGGGTCAGCTGAATACATCTTGGCTGACACTGCGCATTCGCGAGCAGGCTCGCTCCCACATTGACCATCCGTCACGGCCTCGATTTGGTGCATGACAAATCCTTCATGCACCAAAACCTTCCAGAATCACCGCGCCTGTTGAAAGATCAGGCACGCGCCGACAGCTATTTCCTACACATCGCCCGATTGGCGCGGCGCTTGCTCTAGCCCAATCAACGTTCATTGCTGGAAGCTTTCCGATGCTGGTGATTCATCGCAGAATCGACCCTCAACCCGTCTGGGCCGCTGAGTTGCACCTGACCTTCGAAGCGCGCAGCAAAAGCCGTTTGCGCTGTTTCAGTGCCGAAGGCGAAGACGTCGGGTTGTTTTTGGAGCGCGGCCAGCCACCGCTGTATGACGGCGAATGCCTGCAGGCCGAAGACGGCCGTGTGGTGCGCGTCTGCGCCCGTCCCGAACAACTGCTCCATGTCACGTGCGCCAATGCGTTCGAACTGACCCGCGCGGCCTACCACCTCGGCAACCGCCATGTCGCTCTGCAAGTCGGCGATGGCTGGTTGCGCCTGCTCGACGATTACGTGCTCAAGGCCATGCTCGAGCAGCTCGGCGCACAAGTCGAAGCCATCGAAGCGCCGTTCCAGCCGGAACACGGCGCTTATGGCGGCGGCCATCATCATTCCCGCCACGGTGACGAAGACTTCAACTACGCACCGAAACTCCACCAGTTCGGCGTGCGCCTGTGAATCCGGCCTGGGCGCTGCTGCGTCTGGCCAGTCCGCAACTGCCGATTGGCGGCTACAGCTATTCCCAAGGCCTGGAAATGGCGGTGGATAACGGCCGGGTAAACAATCCGGACAGCGCCCGCCGGTGGATCAGCGATCAACTGCTGCTCAATCTCGCCCGTTTCGAAGCGCCACTACTGTTGGCGCATTGCCAAGCCGCAGCAAAAGAAAACTGGACCGAACTACGGCAACTCTGCGAGAGCCACCGTGCCAGCCGCGAAACCCATGAGCTGCATCTGGAGAGCCGGCAGATGGGCTACTCGTTGCAGCAACTGCTCAACGGTTTACCGGAACTCGACACGCCGTCTCGCGACTTTCTCGGACAGATCAGCGAACCGCATCTGGCCTTGTGCTGGGCACTGGCAGCACGGGCCTGGGGCATCAGCCCGCAGGATGCTCTTGCTGCGTGGCTGTGGAGCTGGCTGGAAAACCAGCTCGCCGTGTTGATGAAAACCCTGCCGCTGGGCCAGCAAGCCGCCCAGCGCCTGACCAGCGAACTGCTGCCGCTGCTGCAACAGGCGCAGCACGAAGCGACCCGCATCAATCCCGAACACATCGGCAGCGCCGCTTTCGGCCTGTCCCTGGCGTGCATGGCCCATGAGCGCCAGTACAGCCGTCTGTTCCGTTCCTAGGGCCCGTCCACTTTGGAGAATCACATGAACACACAACCTCTGCGCGTCGGCATCGGCGGCCCGGTCGGTTCCGGCAAGACCGCGTTGACCCTGGCCCTGTGCCTGGCCCTGCGCGAGCGCTACAACCTCGCCGTGGTCACCAACGACATCTACACCCGCGAAGACGCCGATTTCCTGGTGCGCAACGAAGCCCTCGCGCCGGAGCGGATCATCGGCGTGGAAACCGGCGGCTGCCCGCACACGGCGATCCGCGAAGACGCCTCGATCAACCTCGAAGCGGTCGATCAACTGAACCGGCGTTTTCCCAGGCTGGATCTGATTCTGGTGGAGTCCGGCGGCGACAACCTTTCGGCAACTTTCAGCCCCGAGCTGTCAGACCTGACCATCTACGTGATCGACGTCTCCGCCGGCGACAAGCTGCCGCGCAAGGGCGGCCCGGGGATCTGCAAGTCCGACCTGCTGGTGATCAACAAGATCGACCTCGCACCACTGGTGGGCGCCTCGCTGGAAATGATGGACAGCGACACCAAACGCATGCGCAACGGCAAGCCGTTCGTGTTCAGCAACCAGAAAACCGGTCAGGGCCTCGAAGAAATCATCGCCTTCATCGAACGTCAGGGCCTGCTGACCGCCGCCTGATCCATTTATTCACAAGGAAGCTTATCCATGACACTCAAACGCATTCTTGGCGCTCTGGCGTTGCTGCTGACACCGGCGCTGGCCTTCGCTCACCCGGGCCATGGCGACAGCGGCCTCGTCGCGGGCATCAGCCACCCGATCGGCGGGCTCGACCACTTGCTGGCAATGCTCGCCGTCGGTTTGTGGGCGGCGCAGCAACAAGGCGCGGCGCGCTGGGCGCTGCCGTGCACTTTTGTCGGCACCATGTTGCTCGGAGGTTTGCTCGGTTTTGAGGGGCTCGAGTTGCCGGCGCTGGAAAGCGGGATTGCCGCTTCGGTATTGGCGCTAGGCCTGGCCGTGGCACTGGCGGTGCGTCCGCCGCTGGTGATGGCGGTGGCCGCGACGGCACTGTTTGCGCTGTTCCATGGCGTGGCGCATGGGCTGGAGCTGCCGGACATGAGCAGCCCGTGGGCGTATGCGGCCGGGTTTGTCGCGGCGACGGCGGTTTTGCATGCGCTCGGTTATGGCGTGGTGCGAGTTCTTCCGCAGGCAGCGGCGCCGCTGGTGCGGTTGGCGGGTGCGGCTTCGGCGGCGACCGGGGTGTGGTTGTTGGCAGGCTAATCTCTATCGCCTGAGCCGGCCTCATCGCTGGCAAGCCAGCTCCCACAGGTTATCGGGTAAGTCCACAATTGTGTGAACACTCAATTTCCTTGTGGGAGCTGGCTTGCCAGCGATGACGGCCGATCAGACACCAAACCTTTAAAGGCTGCCTCTCTGCTACCATGTCGCGCAATCGCCCCAGCCCGTGACGCCCGCCCATGCCCCACGCTTCCCGCTCCACCGCCCTGCCCGAATTGACCGCCCTGTTTGGCCAAGTGCAGCAGCACTTCCTCGACGTGATCGTGCCGCTGTGGCAAGGCCCGGGCTGGAATGCCGACATGGCGTTGCCCTATGAGGCGCTGGACGCCGCGCATCAACCGCTGCCAGCGCAACGCTATCGGGCGATGGCCTGCGCACGGCAGCTGTATCTGTTCTCCAGCCTGATCGGGGTTGTGGATAACGCCGAAGTCCGCGCCGCCGCGCTGTTCCGTTCCCTGCAACGGCACTTCCATGATGCCGAGCATGGCGGCTGGTTTTACAGCATCGACGCACAGGGCAAGCCGCTGGACCAGCGCAAGGATCTCTACACCCACGCCTTCATCCTGTTCGCCTGCGCGCATTACTGGGACAAGTCCCGGGATTCGCTGGCCGAGTCGACATTGAACGCCGCGCTGGAAATCATTGGCCGCCGGTTCGCCACCGGCGACGGTTTGTACGAAGCCTGCCTTGAGCGGGATTGGCTCACCCTGCAAACCGGCCCACTGCAAAATCCACTGATGCACTTGGCCGAAGCCCTCCTCGCCACTCTGGCGGTGCGCGAAGACCCGCAGACGCACAACGCCCTGCTTGAGTTATGCACAGCCATGCACAAGCAATTCGTCGATCCGCAATATGGCGTGTTGATGGAGAAGCCGCTGGGTGCTGTGGATAACTGGTACGAGCCGGGACACCAGTTCGAATGGTATTTCCTGCTCGAATCGTCGCCGCTGTTACGCGGTTCGAAACTGCATCGGGCGCTGGATCGGGCATTTGCCTTTACCGAGCAGTACGGCGTATTGGTGTCCTGCGGCGCGGTGCGGGCGATGCTTGATCTGGAAAGCAATGGCCGTCCAAGGGATTCGACCCAGCGCATCTGGGCTCAGGCCGAATACCTGCGTGCGCTGACCTTGCGCGCCGATAGCGAAGCGGTGGTGCTGCGTCAGTTGCAGGCGTTGCAGCAGCGGTTTCTGCATGCCGGCGGCTGGCATGAGTGCCGGGATGAAAATGGTGAAGTCAGCCGCAAGGACATGCCATCGACCACGCCTTATCATTTGGCGACTTGTTATAGCGGACTGGCTGAATATCTTCGCTGACCGAACAATTGCTTTCGCGAGCAGGCTCGCTCCCACAGTTTGAAATGCATTCCCCTGTGGGAGCGAGCCTGCTCGCGAATGCCGTTACGCGGTCATCAGGCTATCCACTTCTTGTCCCCGGTGAAGCTGATCGTCAACCAGCGCGCCGCATCCGGCTCGCCCAACTGCGCCGATATCTGCTCGCGTAGCGCATCCAGCTGCGCGACATTGCGCAGCGGATACTCCGCCGGCAACACCACATGAATTTCGATGAACCGCGCCCGACCGTGCTTTTGCACGTAGGACACGTAATCGTCGAAACCATGCTCGACCTTCGCCACCTCCATGACCTGCCTGACCTGCTCATCCAGAGTGTCCGGGGCAATACCCAGCACATCACGCAACGCCGGGCCGAGGATTTTGAACGCCGGGGGCAGCATGGTCAGCGCCAGTACGATGAGGATCAGCGGGTCGACATACACCGCCCACTCGCCATAGCCCTGGGACTTTAGCAGCAGCGCGGCGAGGAAACTGATCAACAACCCCACCGAGAGCATCGCGTCGACCAGCCAACTGATGTTGTCGAACTGGATGAGGCTGGATTTGAGCGTGCGATTGCGCTGACGCACGTAGAAGAAGTAGGCGAACTCGACGACGGTGAATACCGCCGCGTAGACGATCACCAGACCCAGCTCGATATCGCGGCCACCATTGATGATGCCGAACACGCCGTTGAGAAAGGCGTAGATGGCGATCAACAGCAGGAAGCTGCCTTCGATCAGCAGCACCATCGGCTCCAGATGCCAGAAGCCGAACTGGAAACGCTGATTGCTTTGCTTGGCGATCAGCCGGGCGGTGATCAGCATCAGGATTTTGATGAATGTCGCGATCAGCGAAAAAAAGCCATCGAACAGGATGGATTGCGAACCTGAAACAAAACCGGTGACGATCCCGGCAATCGACACCGCCAGCATCAGCAGCGTCGATTGTTTGAGCAGTGCCTGCTCACCTCGGTTACTCACTTGAACGCCTCATGAAACCTTGAGCGCCGCGGGGTGCGGCCTGATGGTTGAATGAGGAGTTTAGCTTATCGACTTGTTTTGCCTGTGCCGACCTCATCGCTGGCAAGCCAGCTCCCACAGAGACCGAGTACCTCACAAGATTTGTGTTCACCGGGGATCCTGTGGGAGCGAGCCTGCTCGCGAATGGCCTCAGCGCGGTATCAAGCCTTGTTACGCTCGATGGCAAACCCGGCCCAGGTCTGGCTCACCGGCATCAGCTCCAGGCTGTTGATGTTGATGTGCGCCGGGGTGTTCATCACCCAGAAAATCGTCTCGGCGATGTCCTGCGGCTGGATCGGCTCGGCGCCGGCGTAAGTGGCGTTGTAGCGTTCCTGATCACCAGCAAAACGCACCAGCGAGAACTCGCTTTCGCACAGGCCGGGTTCGATGTTGCTGACCCGCACGCCAGTGCCCTGCAAATCGCAACGCAGGTTCAGCGAGAACTGTTTGACGAAGGCTTTGGTCGCGCCGTACACGTGGCTGCCTGGGTACGGGTAATTACCGGCGATGGAGCCGAGGTTGACGATACCGGCGCCACGGCCGTGGGCGATCAGCCGAGGCAGCAGCAGGCGGGTGGCGTACATCAGGCCTTTGACGTTGGTGTCGACCATGGTGTCCCAGTCATCCAGATCGCACTTCGGCGCCGGGTCGACGCCGAGCGCCAGGCCAGCGTTGTTGATCAGGCCACGGAGTTTGGCAAACGACGGCGGCAGGTTGGCGATTGCCTCCTCCATCGCCTTGCGATCGCGCACATCGAGGACCAGACCATGCACTTCGGTCTGCTTCGACAGTTCAGCGCAGAGGGCATTGAGGCGCTCTTCACGACGGCCGGTCAGTACCAGCTTCCAGCCAGCCTCGGCAAAACGCCGGGCACAGGCTTCACCAAAACCGGACGTCGCGCCGGTGATAAACAGGGTGTCGGACATCGTGTTCTCCTTGCTTCGGCCGCCACGGCAGCCCTTGGAATAGAAAATCAGCAGGCAGCATGCCCGCCCTCGCGGATACGGGCAACACTTGCCAGCTGTACAAAAATCAACCAGACCTGCCAAGGCCTTGGCCAGCGTGGCCTGTAGCCATGTGCACGCATGTTATCCACAGTCTGCTCCACAGTTTCCGGGGGCAAGTGCAAACGCGCAAAGCCGCGCCACACAAGGCTTTGCGGGCGAAATGGAAAGTTTTTTGCTTGACCGTGAGGCGGGGGATGTGCGGGACAGGGCATTTTGCACGACGGACGGTGCAACCGGGTGATTGCGCGAGGCCAGCAATTACGGCGCTCCGCGAGGTCTTTCCAGAGTTTAGTCACAGACTTATCCACAGGCTTTTACACACAACAGTACCCGACCTGGATGCGCTATAAAAAGGTTGACAATGGCGCCTCACGCCTGCCTGAAACTGACTGATCAAAAAACAATCACACGCCTGGAGACCACGGATTACAAGGCCTGCAACCATATACACCCACGTTATTCACAGCCAGTTCCACAGTAACCGGGGACAAGTCAAAACTGTGGAAAAACAGCCATTTGCAGCGTCTATATGTCGCGCTTTGGCAGCTTGGGGAATTTGTTTTCCACAATTTCGGTAATTACCCAATTTACCTGTGGTGGATTCCAAAAAATAAAAAAACCCCGGGACTCTCGTCGCCGGGGCTGTGTACAACCGCGAGAAGAATCAGTGCCCGCCCAGATAGGCGTTACGCACCTCCTCATTCACCAGCAGCTCTTTGCCTGTGCCGGTCAGACGGATTTCGCCGTTGACCATCACATATGCCCGGTCCGACAGCTTCAGCGCATGGTTGGCGTTCTGCTCGACCAGAAAGATGGTCATGCCGGTTTTGGCCAACTCGCGCAGGGTGGCAAAAATCTGTTTCACCACGATCGGTGCCAGACCCAGGCTCGGCTCATCGAGCAGCAACAGCTTCGGCCGGCTCATCAGCGCACGGGCGATGGCGAGCATCTGCTGTTCACCGCCAGACATGGTCATCGCCCGCTGATTACGCCGTTCTTCAAGCCGCGGAAACAGCTCGAACATGCGCTGCATGTCCTCTTTGGCGTACTTGTCGCCAATCGGGATGGTGCCCATCAGCAGGTTTTCCTCGACGGTCATGTCGGGGAAAACCCGCCGCCCTTCCGGCGACTGCGCGATGCCGTTGGAGGCGATGTAGTGCGAGGACTTGTGGGTAATGTCGACGCCCTGATAAAGAATCTGCCCGCCCGCCGCTCTCGGCTGGCCGAAGATCGACATCAGCAAGGTCGACTTGCCGGCGCCGTTTGAGCCGATCAGGCTGACGGTCTCGCCTTCGTTGATCTGCAGGGAAACGCCTTTGAGCGCCTGAATCGGGCCGTAGAACACGTCCAGATTACGCAGTTCGAGGATCGGTTGACTCATACCAGCTCCTCCTCGTCGGCGCCCAGATAGGCCGCGATCACTTTCGGATCGTTGCGGATCGCTTCCGGCCCGCCTTCGGCGATGACGATGCCGTGGTCGAGAACCACGATGTGATCGGAAATGCTCATGACCATGCCCATGTCGTGTTCGATCAGCACCACGGTCAGATCGTGCTCGTCGCGCAGCAGCCGGATCATCGCGCTGAGCGCTTCGGTTTCCTGAGGATTGAGGCCGGCGGCCGGTTCGTCGAGGCAGATGATCTGCGGCCGCGTGCACATGGCCCGGGCAATTTCCAGACGGCGTTGTTGGCCGTACGAGAGTTCACCGGCGAGACGGTTGGCGCAGTCCACCAGATCGACCACTTCGAGCCAGTAGAACGCGACATCCAGCGCATCGCTCTCGGCCTTGCGATAGCCCTTGGTATTGAGAATACCGGCGAGCATGTTGCGGTTGACCCACATGTGCTGCGCCACCAGCAGGTTTTCCAGCACCGACATTTCCTTGAACAGGCGAATGTTCTGGAACGTCCGAGCCAGACCTGCACGGTTCACCAGGTGAGTACCGCCGAACATCTTGTAGTACATGCGGCTGAGGAAGGATTTCGGCGAGACGAAATCAGTCGGTTTGAACGACTCGCCCAGCAACTGGATGACGTTGGTCTGCTGGCCGCGCACATTGAGTTCGATCTTGCCGCCCGTGGCCTTGTAGAAACCGGTCAGGCAGTTGAACACCGTGGTCTTGCCGGCGCCATTGGGGCCGATCAGGGCGAAGATCGAATTGCGTTTGACCTTCAGGCTGACATCGCTCAAGGCCTTGATGCCACCGAAATGCATCATCAATTTTTCAACAGAGAGTACGACTTCACTCATGGCGCAGTCCTCTCGTAGTGAATGGCACCTTTGCGTGGTTTGACCCCGGTGCGGCTGATGCGGATCAGCCCGCGTGGTCGCCAGATCATCATCAACACCATCAGGATGCCGAACAGCAGCACGCGGTATTCAGCGAAGCCGCGCAGCAGTTCCGGAGCGACGGTGAGCACAAACGCGGCGATGACTACGCCAATGGTCGAGCCCATGCCGCCGAGCACGACGATGGCGAGGATCAGCGCCGATTCGAAGAAGGTGAACGAAGTCGGGTTGACGAAGCCTTGATAAGTGGCGAAGAACACCCCGGCCAGACCCGCCGTCGACGCACCGATGGTGAACGCCGAGAGCTTGACCAGCACGTGGTTGAGACCCATCGAACGGCAGGCGATTTCATCTTCACGCAGGGCTTCCCAGGCGCGACCCACCGGCATTTTCACCAGCCGATGCTTGACGTACAGCACCGCCAGCACCACCAGGAACAGCACCGCGTAGATGAAGTAATACTTCACGTCGGGGTTGTAGGTCAGGCCGAAGAACTCATGGAACGGTACCCCGCCATCCTTCGCCCGCTTGCCGAACTCCAGGCCGAAGAACGTCGGCAGTGGCGCCGGCATGCCGTTCGGGCCGCCGGTCAGGGACAGCCAGTTGTTGAGCACCAGACGAATGATTTCGCCGAAGCCCAGGGTCACGATCGCCAGATAGTCACCGTGCAGACGCAACACCGGGAAACCGAGAATGCATCCCGCCAGGCCTGCGGTGATTGCCGCCAGCGGCAGCACTGTCCAGAAACCCAGACCCAGATATTGATAACCCAATGCCAGACCGTAGGCGCCGATGGCGTAGAACGCCACGTAACCAAGGTCGAGCAGCCCGGCCAGACCGACCACAATGTTCAGCCCCAGCCCCAGCAGCACGTAGATCAAGCCGAGGATGACCACGCCGAGCAGGTAGGAGTTGGAAACAAACGGCACGATGATCGCCAGCACAATGATCAGCGGGATGATCCAGCGCAGCCGCGATTTGTAGTCCGCCGGCAGCACGTGCACACCGGAACCGGTGCTCTCGAATCCGTCGAGGATCTTCAGGCCCTTGGGGGTTTGCAGGAACAGGCTGAGGGCAAAGCGACCGGCCATGACGATGGCAATGATCCACGCCACGCGAGTCGCTTCGAGGTTGAAGCTGTAGCCGTCGAGGACCACGCCGACAATCGGGCCGAACACGATCAGCGCAATCAGGCCGGCAAGAATCGCCTCGACCAGACTTTTTTTGATATCGATGGATTTTTCAGTGGTTGCAGACATCGCTTACACCTTCGACACAAGAGGACGGCCCAACAGGCCCTGCGGCCGGAAGACCAGTACGAGGACGAGCAGCGAGAAACTGAACACGTCTTTGTAGTCGGAGTTGACCAGACCGGAGAACAGCGACTCGGAGATGCCGAGGATGATCCCGCCGAGCATGGCGCCGGGCAGTGAACCGATGCCGCCCAGAACCGCTGCGGTGAACGCCTTGATGCCGATGATGAAGCCGGCATAGAAGTCGAACGTGCCGTAGTTCATGGTGATCAGCACACCGGCCAGTGCCGCCATGGCTGCACCGATGATGAACACGTAGGAAATCACCCGATCGGTGTTGATCCCCAAAATCGAGGCCATCTTGCGGTCTTGCTGGGTTGCACGGCACATGCGGCCGAGCTTGGTGTATTTAATGACATAGGTCAGCAGCCCCATCCCGACAAACGCGGCGATCAGGATGAAGACTTTGGTGTAGGTCAGTTGCACGAAGCCGCTGCCGACTTCAACACGCCAGGCACCGGTCAGCAGCGTAGGCACGCCCTGTTGTTTGGCGCCCTGAGCGATCTGTGCGTAGTTCTGCAGAATCAGCGAGATACCGATGGCGCTGATCAGCGGCGCCAGGCGGGTCGAGTTACGCAGGGGTTTGTAGGCAACACGCTCGATGACCCAGCCATACACCGCCGTGACGACGATGGTGAAGATCAGCGTGCCGAGCATCAGCAGCGGGAAGGATTCGATACCGAAGTAAGCCAGCAGAGCCAGACTGATTGCCGCCAGGTAAGCGGAAATCATGTAAACCTCGCCGTGGGCGAAGTTGATCATGCCGATGATGCCGTAGACCATTGTGTAGCCGATGGCGATCAGGCCATAGACCGACCCGAGGGTCAGGCCATTGACCAGTTGCTGCAGGAAAATACCATCCATAACGCAATCTCACGCAGTGAGAACCTGCGCGCCCATGGCGCGCGGTTCTTCTAGGAAAAATACAGATGTACGTCGGAGCAATGTCGGAGCGTGATCAGCCCGATCGCCACTGAATCCTGTGGGAGCTGGCTTGCCAGCGATAGCGGTGGATCAGCCAACTTGTGTGTCGATTGACCTTACGCCATCGCGGGCAAGCCCGCTCCCACAGGGTTTCAAGTGAGCCGAGCGATCGCTTCAGCCCTTACTTCTGCTTTTCCAGCTGGTGGTATTTGCCGTCCTTGTCCCACTGGTAAACCACGTAGTCGGAGACTTTCAGGTCGCCTTTGGCATCCCAGGTCTTCTCGCCCATGACGGTTTTCACCGGGTTGGCCTTCAGCCACTTGGCAGCGGCTTCGCCGTCGTTTTTCTTCGCGCCGTTGAACGCCGCCGCCAGGGTCTGAACCGAAGCATAGGCGTACAGGGTGTAGCCCTCAGGCTCGGTGCCGGCCTTGCGGAACGCGTCCACTACGGTCTTGCTCTCTGGCAGCAGACGCGGGTCGGCGCCGAAGGTCATCAGCACGCCATCGGTGAATTGCGGGCCGCCAGCAGTGGTCACCAGTTCGTCGGTCACGATGCCGTCGTCAGACATGAACTTGACGTCTTTCAGGCCTTGCTCACGCAGCTGGCGAACCAGTGGACCGGCTTCCGGATGCAGGCCGCCGAAGTAGACGACATCGGCGCCGGCGCCACGGATCTTGGTGACGATGGTGCTGAAGTCTTTCTCGCCACGGGTCAGGCCTTCGTACAGCACAGGCTTGACGCCGCGTTTTTCCAACTGAGCCTTGGTAGCGTCCGCCAGGCCTTGGCCGTAGGTGTCCTTGTCATGCAGCACGACAACTTTCTTGCCCTTCAGCATGTCGACGATGTAGTCGCCGGCGACGATGCCTTGCTGGTCGTCACGTCCGCACATACGGAACATGGCGCTGAGACCGCGTTCGGTAACTTGCGGGTTGGTCGAGCCCGGGGTGATCGCGATGATCCCGGCTTCGTCGTAGATTTCCGATGCTGGAATGGTCGACGAGGAGCAGAAGTGCCCGACCACGCCGGCGACTTTCTGGTTGGTGAGGTCCTTGGCGACCGTCACTGCCTGCTTCGGTTCGCAGGCGTCATCGCCTTTGACCAGGACGATTTTTTCCCCATTGACGCCGCCCGCCGCGTTGACCGCATCGGCCGCTGCCTGTGCACCCTTCATGTACTGCTCGCCGAATGCCGCGTTGGCACCGGTCATCGGACCCGCTACACCGATCTTGATATCGGCTTGAGCAAACGCAGAAACACCCAGCGCAGTAGCGACTGCGAGGGCCAGAAAGCCTTTCTTGTAAAACGTCTGGGACATGAGGTGGTGCTCCAAGGTTTTTTTTAGTTGGCACTGCGACTTCACTTCACTCAAAGCTCAGAGCAAGGCCCGTGCCATCGGTTTTTTATTCTTCAAAAAGTCGCTGCGTTGTTGTTATTTCGACTGTTTCGGTCCCATTTTCATTGGGCGTGCAACCGTCTAAACCGCGGAAGGTGAAACCATTTGTTTTTACAGGCGCAACCCTCGCGCGCCATCATTGCAACCGCAGCGGCAAACGACGTGCAACCAGCCTGTAACAGCCCGCGTCACCGAACTGCACACTGCTGGTGCGGGACTGCTACAACCCGCACCATCACAGGCTAGTCGCTGGATGCAAAAGCGCCGCTTGCGGCAACAAATTTCAACACTCAAATGACGATGCGCAGGCACTGGCCCGCGTGATACAGGGAAAATCCGGCCTCGTACAGGCAACTGCGCAAACCCACACCAGCCAGGGGCTGCATCGGTGCGAAGGGAATCGGCAGTGCCTGCGGATTGCCGTTGCACAGGTAATCGGCGAAAGCTTTGCCGACCACCGTGCCGGTGGTGACGCCGCGACCGTTATAACCGGTGACGGCCACCAGGCCCGGCGCCGGTTCGAACAGGCGCATCAGGTGATCAGGGGTAAACGCAATGCGCCCGGTCCAGGTGCATTCCCACTCGACCGGCTTCAGATTGGGGAAGTAATGCTGCTGCACCCGATCAGCCCAGGCCTTGAGAAACCAGGTCGGTTTCTGATTGCCATTGCCGAGGCTGCCGAGCAACAGGCGCCCGTCCTTGTCACGGCGGATGCTGCTCAACACCTGACGGGTGTCCCACGAGCCCTGCCCGCCGGGAAGAATTTCCTGCGCGGCGTCTTCGCGGAGCGGCACCGAGGCGACCTGATAGTAATAACCGGGAAAGAAATTGCGCTTGAGCTCTGTCCAGTCACCCTCGGTGTAAGCGTTAGAGGCGATGACCACTTGCTCGGCGAGCACCGAACCCTGCGCGCTCTGCACCGACCATTGCTGCCCGATGCGCTCGAGGCGAGTCACCGGCGAATGATCGAACATCTGCCCGCCGAGCCCACGCACGGCATTGGCCAGCCCGGTGACATAGGCCATGGGATTGAGCGTGCCGGCACGGCGATCAAGCAGCGCGGCGGCGATTTTCTGCGTACCGGTGGCTTGCTCGCAGGCCTTGCCGGTCAGCAGTTCGACCGGCGCACCGCGGCGCTTCCATTGCTGCTCGCGACTGCGCAGATCCGCCTCGCCCTTGGCGTTATGCGCCATGTGCAAAGTTCCTTCGCGGCGCAACTGGCAATCGATCTGATATTTATCCACAAGGCTGAACACCAGCGCCGGCGCCGCACCGAGCATGCGGTTGAGCTGACTGCCGACCGCCTCGCCGAAACCGGCCTCGATCTCGTCCGGAGGAATCCACAGGCCGGCGTTGACCAGCCCGACGTTGCGCCCGGAACCACCGTGCCCTGCGCGATTCGCTTCCAGCACGCAAACGCTTTTGCCTTTTTCCAACAGATGCAGCGCCGCCGACAACCCGGTGAACCCGGCGCCGATCACGCAGACATCGACCTTGACCTCGCCCTTGAGCGCGGTGTTATCCGGCCGTTGTGGCGTGAGCGTTTCCCACAGACATTCTTCGCGTAACGGCATTGCCAAGCTCCTGTCGGAGCAGCCGCAAGCTCCAAGCTACAAGCTGCAAGCCGGTCTGCTTGACGCTTGTAGCTTGAAGCATGTAGCTGCTTAATCGAATGTAATGCCCTGCGCCAAAGGCAATTCCAGCGAGTAGTTGACGGTGTTGGTCTGCCGGCGCATGTACGCGCGCCAGGCATCGGAGCCGGATTCACGGCCGCCGCCGGTCTCTTTCTCACCACCAAAGGCGCCGCCGATTTCCGCGCCGCTCGGGCCGATGTTGACGTTGGCGATGCCGCAGTCGCTGCCGACTGCCGACATGAACCGCTCGGCCTCGCGCACGTCGGTGGTGAAGATGCACGACGACAGGCCTTGCGGCACGGCGTTGTTCAGGCGCAGCGCTTCCTCGAAATCGCTGTAGCCAACCACATAGAGAATCGGCGCGAAGGTTTCGCTGCAGACCACATCGCTCTGCTCGGGCATTTCCACGATGGCCGGTGATACGTAGTAGGCGTTGGGGAATTGCTCTTCCAATTGGCGCTTGCCGCCGAACACCCGGCCGCCTTCGCTCAGTGCCTGTTCCAGCGCATCCTGCATGTTTTCGAAGCTGTGCTTGTCGATCAGCGGGCCGACCAGATTGCCTTCCAGCGGATGGCCGATGCGTACTTTCGAATAGGCAGCCTTGAGGCGGGTGACGATTTCTTCCTTGACCGATTCATGGGCGATCAGACGGCGCAAGGTCGTGCAGCGCTGCCCGGCGGTGCCGACGGCGCTGAACAGAATCGCGCGCACTGCCATGTCCAGATCGGCGCTCGGGCCAAGGATCATCGCGTTGTTGCCACCCAGTTCAAGAATGCTGCGGGCGAAACGCGCGGCGACTTTCGGCGCCACTTCGCGGCCCATGCGCGTGCTGCCGGTGGCGCTGATCAGCGCAACACGCGGATCATCGACCAGCGCTTCGCCGGCATCACGACCGCCGATCACAACCTGGCACAGGCTCGCGGGGGCATCACTGAAGTTCTTCACCACGCGATCAAACAGCGCCTGACAGGCCAGCGCAGTCAGCGGGGTTTTCTCCGAAGGTTTCCACACCACCGGGTTGCCGCAGACCAGCGCCAGGGTAGTGTTCCACGCCCACACCGCGACTGGGAAGTTGAACGCGCTGATGACGCCGACCACGCCAAGCGGATGCCAGGTTTCACGCATGTGGTGGCCGGGGCGCTCGGAGGCGATGGTCAGACCGTACAACTGGCGCGACAGGCCGACGGCGAAATCGCAGATGTCGATCATCTCCTGCACTTCACCCAAACCTTCCTGAGTGATCTTGCCGGCCTCCCACGACACCAACTCGCCGAGGTCGGCCTTGTACTCGCGCAATACTTCGCCGAACTGGCGCACCAGCTCACCGCGACGCGGCGCCGGCACCTTGCGCCAGTGCTCGAATGCATGATCTGCGCGACTGATGTGCTGCTCGACTTCGGCAGCGCCTTCCCATTTCACCGAAGCAATCTGGCTGCCATCGATGGGCGAATACACCGGCACTTTGCCGTTCTGGTACAGGGCCGGGTTGACTCCCAGACGATCAAGCAATGCGGCAACCATCGGTCTCTCCTCAAGCAAAAAACAGAATGTGTGCAGCCATCCTTCGCATGGCCGGGCAGGCCTTTAGTTGTAGCCTCACCAAGGCGATGCAACAAACGACCTTTACGCCAGATATCATTCCGTTTATTCATGCTGCGTATAGAAAGACAAGAAAAAGGACTGGCCATGCTGAACAAACGCCACTTGCCCTCGATCACCGCGTTGCAATGCTTCGAGGCCGTGACCCGGCACCTGAGTTTTACCCGCGCCGCTGAAGAGCTGAACCTGACCCAGAGTGCGGTGAGCAAACAGGTCGCACAGCTTGAAGAGCTGTTGCAGCACTTGCTGTTCCGCCGCGTGCGTCGGCGTTTGCAGATGACACCGGCCGGGGATTTGTATCTGGTCGAGGTCAGAAAAATCCTCAGCCAAGTGGAGATGTCGACGCATTACCTGCGTTCCTACGGCGGCGAAACCGAAGTCCTGCGCGTTTCCACCCCTTCGACTTTCGGCGCCCGTTGGCTGGTGCCGCGCCTGAAAGGCTGGCGCCTGCGCCATCCGTCGATTCATCTGGATCTATGCAACGAGCAGGAGGCCGACGATCTGTTGCAGGGGCGCAGCGATCTGGCCTTCTATTTCGGCCAGGCTTCGCGACCGGGCACCGAATGCCTGAAATTGTTCGGCGAACAACTGGTGCCGGTCTGCGCCCCGGGCAGCCTGCCGGATACGCCATTCACTGACCCGACGCAACTCACCGATCTGGTGCTGCTGCAAAACGCCTCGCGACCACAGGCGTGGCACGACTGGTTCGACAGTCAGGGCTACCACACCGAACACAGCTACCACGGGCCGCGTTTCGAAACCTTTTATATGTGCATCCGCGCCGCCCAGGTCGGCTGCGGCGTAGCGCTGCTGCCACGGTTTCTGGTGGAAGAGGAATTGGCCGAGGGCAAACTGGTCATACCCTGGCAACATGCGATGCCCAGCAGCGACGCCTATTACCTGGCCTACCCCGAACACGCGGCAGAAGTGCCGAAGGTGCGGGATTTTGTGAAATGGATGCTTGAACAAATCGATAGCCCGGTGTGAGGTCGACCGGGATCCCTGTGGGAGCGAGCCTGCTCGCGAAAGCGTCGGGTCAGCCACATCATCTTTAACTGTCACACCGCATTCGCGAGCAGGCTCGCTCCCACAGTGGATCTGCGGCGCTCTGAAAAAATGCTGGCAATCCCCACCGCCGATATGCGCCACTAGCGCCATCGATATAGACCGCGCCAGGCGCGGCGCAACTGGAGACCCGTTTTATGAGCGAGAGTGTGTTTGCCGATCGCATCGTGCAGAACCTGCTCGACACCGACTTCTACAAGCTGACGATGATGCAGGCGGTGCTGCACAACTACCCCAACGTCGAAGTCGAATGGGAGTTCCGCTGCCGCAACGCCGAGGATCTGCGCCCGTATCTGGCCGAGATCCGCCATCAGGTCGAGCGTCTGGCCGAGCTGAGCCTGAGTGCCGATCAGTTGAGCTTTCTCGAGCGCATCACCTTTTTGAAACCGGACTTCCTGCGCTTCCTCGGCCTGTTCCGCTTCAACCTGCGCTACCTGCACACCGGCATCGAAAACGGCGAACTGTTCATCCGTCTGCGCGGGCCATGGCTCCATGTCATCCTCTACGAAGTGCCGCTGCTGGCGATTGTCAGCGAAGTGCGCAATCGCTATCGCTACCGGGACACTTCGCTGGAGCAGGCGCGCGAACAGCTTTATCGCAAGTTCGACTGGCTCACCGCCAACGCCTCGGCCGATGAGCTGTCGCAACTGCAGGTCGCCGATTTCGGCACGCGCCGGCGCTTTTCCTTTGGCGTGCAGGCTGAAGTGGTCAACGTGCTCAAGCATGACTTCCCCGGGCGTTTCGTCGGTACCAGCAACGTGCATCTATCCCGCGAGCTGGACATGAAACCGCTGGGCACCATGGCCCACGAGTGGATCATGGCCCATCAGCAACTCGGCCCGCGCCTGATCGACAGCCAGATCGCCGCGCTCGACTGCTGGGTTCGCGAGTACCGTGGCCTGCTCGGCATCGCCCTCACCGATTGCATCACCACCGATGCGTTTCTTGGCGATTTCGATCTGTTCTTCGCCAAGCTCTTCGATGGCCTGCGCCACGATTCCGGGGACCCGGTGGCGTGGGGTGAAAAGTGCATCGCGCACTACCACGAGCTTGGCATCGACCCGATGAGCAAGACCCTGGTGTTTTCCGACAGTCTGACCCTGCCGAAATCGTTGGAGATTTTCCGCGCGCTGCACGGTCGCATCAATGTGAGCTTCGGCATCGGTACCAACCTCACCTGTGATATCCCGGGTGTCGAACCGATGAGCATCGTGCTTAAAATGACCGCCTGCAACGGCCAGCCGGTGGCGAAGATCTCCGACGAGCCCGGCAAGACCCACTGCAAAGATCCGAATTTCGTCGCCTATTTGCGACATGTGTTTCAGGTTCCTGCCGAATCCAGTCTATCTAGCAAGGAGTGAATTCATGCAAGCCGTACAGCGTGAGATTGCTGAGCAGCTCAAGGTGCAACCACCGTTCGCCGACGATCAGGCCCTGCAGGCGGAAATCGCCCGACGCCTGTCGTTCATCCAGGATTGTCTGGTCAATTCCGGGCTCAAGACCCTGGTGCTGGGCATCAGCGGCGGCGTCGACTCACTGACCGCCGGCCTCCTGGCCCAGCGCGCAGTGCGTGAACTTCGCGAGAAAACCGGCGACGACCGCTACAAATTCATCGCCGTGCGCCTGCCCTATGAAACCCAGTTCGACGAGCACGACGCCAAGGCCTCGCTCGATTGCATCGCGCCTGACGAAATCCACACCGTGAACATCGGCCCGGCGGTCAAGGCACTGGCGGCTCAGGTGTCGGCGTTCGAAGGCAAGCCGGCAGCGTCGGTGGATTTCGTGCTGGGCAATACCAAGGCGCGCATGCGCATGGTCGCGCAGTACACGATTGCCGGGGTGGCGGGCGGTCTGGTGATTGGCACTGACCACGCGGCGGAAGCGGTGATGGGGTTCTTCACCAAATTTGGCGATGGCGCCTGCGACCTCGCCCCGCTCAGCGGCCTGGTGAAAAATCAGGTGCGCGCCATTGCCCGCAGCTTCGGCGCGCCGGAGTCGCTGGTCGAAAAAGTGCCGACGGCTGACCTCGAAGACCTGTCACCGGGCAAGCCGGACGAAGCGGCGCACGGCGTGACCTATGCCGAAATCGATGCGTTCCTGCACGGTGAAACGGTCCGGGACGAGGCGGCGAAGATCATTGTCGATACGTACAACAAGACTCATCACAAGCGGGTGATGCCGTTTGCGCCTTGATTTTTCAACGGCATGAAAAAGCCCGCTGAGGAGTGATCCTCCGCGGGCTTTTTCTTTGGCCATCAGTATTTCGATGAAGCGGATGGCCTCTTCGCGAGCAGGCTCGCTCCCACATTGGCCCTGATTACTTGACGACGATGGTGCCTTTCATCATCGAAATGTGGCCAGGGAACGAGCAGAAGAAGCCGTAGCCACCGTCAGCCACCTTGGCCACATCGAAGGTCACCGAATCGGTTTCCTTGGCGCCAATGATCTTGGTGTGGGCGATGATGCGGGCGTCGCCGTCCTTCAGGTAGTTTTTGTCGATACCGGCTGCCAGGCCGTCGGTAGCGATTGGCTGCATGTCAGCTTCTTTACTGATCACCAGGTTATGACCCATGACGTTCTTCGGCAGGCTGCCGGAATGGGTCAGTTCGACGGTAAAGGTCTTGCAGCTCTTGTCGATCACGATTTCCTTGGTGTTGAAGGACATCTGATCCGTGGAATCAACGGTGGTTTTGCACTCGGCAGCCATCAATTGGCTGCTGGCCAGCGCCAGCAGGGATACCGCAACAACTTTGGAAAACATGGTGAATCTCCAAGGCAGGGTTAACAAAAACACTAGTGGTGGAAAGACTGCCTGAAATCTTCGCAAGTTCCTATGACTTGTGTCAAAAATTGTATACAACTTTCAGGCTATGACACTCATCGACACAATCTAACGGCCATTTCATTCGGCCAGCCCTATGATCGGCCCACCTACTGAAACGGAGTGCCTGTCATGTTCTTCAACGGCTTGTTGTGCAGCTTGCTCGCCGCCTACGCCTGTGGCGCCAGCGGTACTTTTGAATCACCCGAACGCGAAGTCTAGTCCTTGGAGCACGGCGCGCCAGCCGTTACCCTGTGCGCCTGATCGACCCAGGAGTAACGCATGTCGCTGAAATCCGTTTGTGTGTTTTGCGGTGCCAACGCCGGTACCGTGCCGGCCTATACCGAAGCCGCCGTCGCCCTTGGCCGGGCACTGGCCGAGCGTAGTCTGACGCTGGTCTACGGCGGTGGCGCCGTCGGCTTGATGGGCATTGTTGCTGATGCCGCGCTGGCCGCTGGCGGCGAAGTGATCGGCATCATCCCGCAAAGCCTGATGGACAAGGAGATCGGCCACAAAAGCCTCACGCGCCTGGAAGTGGTCGACGGCATGCAGGCGCGCAAGGCCCGAATGGCCGAACTCAGCGATGCGTTCATCGCCTTGCCCGGCGGCCTCGGCACGCTGGAAGAACTGTTCGAAGTCTGGACCTGGGGCCAGCTCGGCTATCACGGCAAGCCTCTGGGCCTGCTGGAAGTGAACGGTTTCTACAGCAAACTCACGGCTTTTCTCGATCATATCGTCGGCGAAGGCTTCGTTCGCGCGCCACACCGTGACATGCTGCAAGTGAGCGAATCGCCAGATTCCCTGCTCGACGCCCTCGATCAGTGGCAGCCGACCGTCACGCCCAAGTGGGTCGACCAGAAACCCGGTTAACCCCCGGACACCGATACAGGGCAGAATACGCGCCGCTCAACCTCACCTTCGACCCAAGAGGATCGCCCATGGCCAAACCCAATTACTCCTTCGCCAAACGTCAACGAGACCTGGCAAAGGAACAGAAGAAAGAGGAAAAGCTTCAGCGCAAGAAGCAAACCGCTGAAGAAGCGGCACTGAACCCTGACGGTGAAGCGGCGACCGATGATGATGTTGATGCATCCGATGCACCGAAAGATCAGGCGCCCGACGCCTGAGCCCCACCGGGTTTGATGATCGAATCAGACCCTGCGGATTTGTGACGGGGCTGGCAGTTTTGCTGCCGGCCCTCACAGCCCTGCGTTCCCTGACACACCAAAATCCCTGTGGGAGCGAGCCTGCTCGCGAAAGCGGTGTATCTGTTACAAATCTATTGGCTGACCTGACGCTTTCGCGAGCAGGCTCGCTCCCACATTTGAAAACTCATCAATTCTGAGGCATTACCGTAACCCGCACTTCCGGGTCATGATTACCCCCACCGAGAATCACCCCCCGCAGCGGCGACACATCGGAAAAATCCCGTCCCCACGCCAGCGTGATGTGTTCCAGCGCCGGCTGCACATTGTTGGTTGGATCGAAATCCACCCAGCCCGATACCGGACAGAATACCGATACCCACGCATGCGAGGCGTCGGCGCCGATCAGGCGTGGCTGCCCCGGCGGCGGCTGAGTGAGCAGGTAGCCGCTGACATAACGCGCCGCCAGACCGCGCGAGCGCACACAGGCCAGCATCAGATGAGCGAAGTCCTGACACACGCCGCGTCGACGCTCCAGCACTTCCACCAGCGGCGTCGCCACCTGGGTGGCTTCGGCATCGAAGGTGAATTCGCTGAAGATCTTCTGCATCAGCGCCTGCACCCCGAGCAACAACGGTCGCCCTGGCGGAAAACAGCTTTGCGAGAACTCGACGAAGCTGCGCTTCAAATGCACATAAGGCGACTGGAACCGGTAGCGACAGGCTTCGAGCAAGTCGGTGGACAACGGCTGACTGCTGTAAGTCAGCGCATCGCGGGTCTGCTCCCACGCTGGCGACTGGTTGAAATCCAGCGCCGGCCGCGCCAGCACCTCGACCGTCAGCCGGGCGTCGACCTGCAATTGGTCATGGGGCCGTTCAAATGCCAGACGCGTCAACGGATTGCCGAATACATCCAGCTCATCACGGCGCATGGTCGGCTCGGGACTGATCAGCAACTGCTGCTCGGTGCAGCGCTGCCAGCTGCATTCGCGCGGCCACAAGTGCGCCAGTTGCTGCGCGAGGGAGACCGGGCTGTCGTAGTGATAACAGGTGTCGTGAAAGATCTGATAGTGAGCGCTCATCACACGGACACCGTACGCTGGCTGACATCATCGACATGAGCGAAATGGCGCAACGCCAGACGATCCGAAACCTGGCCGCTGGCTTCGGCGATGTCCTGCAACAGATCGGCCAGACCCTCGAGTGCGGCACGTACGCTGGATTTGCCGAACAGCGGATTCTCCAGACAACCGAGATCAAACCGCGACAGGCGCTCGACCAGTTGCGGCAGCGCGGTTTCCCGAGGCGCGGCGAAATCGTCGTTCAGGCGTTTCAGCGTGCGGGTGACCAGTTTCAGCTGAAACAGCACCGCGTGGGGGTTCTGCTCATCCAGCAGCAGCAAATCCAGCACCGGAATCAGTTGCGCCACCGCCAGATAGCGCGAGCGATAGGTGATACTGCTGTTGCCCAGTTCCAGCAACCATTCCAGCCCCGCCTGATCGAACGCACCCGCACCGCGCAGAAACGCCGCCAGACTGCTGCTGAGAAATTGCAGGCGTTCGATGCGGCGGCCGATCATCAGAAACCGCCAGCCTTCATCGCGGGTCATGTCATCCAGGGCAAACCCCGACAGCGCCGCCAGCGACATCACGAGACGATTGAGAAAATCCAGCAGTTCGCCGAAGTCCGGTTCATCGACTTCCAGCTCGAGCGCCTCGCGCTGCAATTCGACCAGCGCCTGCCAGTTTTCCCGGGACAGCTTGCCGCGCACCTGCGATGCAGCCCACTGCAAACGCTGCAAATTGGAACGCAGGCTGAACGACCAGTCCTCGCCGAGCAACGCCGCGAGCAGGCGCTCCGGCAGTTCGCCCTCATCCGGCAACAGCGCCAGCCGCTCGCCGAGATCGACCGCTGCTTGCAGCGCCTGCGGATCATCGCCATCGACGTAACGCGTGAGCATGATGCGCAGCAGCCGCGCGCTGTCGTCGCAGCGTTCGCAGTAGCGGCCGAACCAGAACAGATTCTCTACTACCCGCGATGGCAGGTAAGGATCGCGCCGCACCAGATCGTGCACGCCGACATTGCGCTGCGCCTTCCACTGCTCACCACTCGGCGCACGGTCGCTGAGCACCCAGGTGTCCTTGCTCGCCCCGCCGCGCTGCATCGACACCACTTCGGCATCAGCCTCGGCCGCCACTCGGGTCAGACCGCCCGGCAACACGCGGTAGCCATCGTGGCTGGCCACCGCATACATGCGCATGCCGATCGCGCGGGGTTGCAGATGACCGTCCTCGGCTTGCCAGACCGGCGCCTGCGACAGTTGCGCAAGCTCTTGCGCGACGTAGGCATAAGGCCGTGCCTGCATACGCTGCGCCAGCTCGAGGCGCTGACTGTCACTCAAATCACGGCCGAACACCGGGGCGAAGCTCTGCGACGGGAACGCCGGTTTGATCAACAACTCCGGGAGCTTTTCCAGCGCCTGCGCCAGCACCGGCGCTTCACCGCACCACCAGGTGGCGATCGACGGCAGGATCAGTTCTTCGCCGAACAGGAACTGATTGATCTTCGGCAGAAATCCCAGCAGGCCCGGCGATTCCAGCACGCCGCTGCCTAGCGCATTGGCCACCAGCACCCGCCCCTGACGCACTGCCTCCAGCAGACCGGGGACGCCGAGCGCCGAGTCGGTACGCAGTTCCAGCGGGTCGCAGAAATCATCGTCGAGGCGGCGCATGATCGCGTGCACCCGGCGCAGGCCACTGAGGGTTTTCAGGTAAACGGTGGCATTGCGCACTGTCAGATCGCCGCCCTCGACCAGCGGATAGCCGAGCTGACGGGCCAGATACAGGTGCTCGAAATAACTTTCGTTGAAACGCCCTGGGGTCAGCAGCACCACCAGCGGTGCGTCATCGCCCTGCGGTGCCTGACGGGCCAATGTTTCCTGCAAAGTGCGGAAGAAACCGGCCAGATGCTGAACCTTCAGATCGCGGTACAAATCGGGAAAGGCGCGGGAGACGATGGTGCGGTTTTCCAGCGCATAGCCGGCCCCGGACGGCGCCTGGGTGCGATCGGCAGTGACCCACCAGCGACCATCCGGCGTGCGCGCCAGATCCACGGCATACAGATGCAAAAAGGCTGACTCGGGCGGGGCAATGCCCTGACAGGGCCAGAGAAAATTGTTGTGCCCGAATACCAGCTCGGCGGGCAGCAGGCCTTCGCTGATCAACCGCTGCGGACCGTACAGATCCGCCAGCACTGCATTGAGCAAGCGCGCACGTTGAGCGATGCCGGCGGACAATTGCTGCCACTCATCTGCCGCAATCACATGGGGCAGCAGATCCAGCTCCCACGGCCGGTCAGCGCCCTTGGGATCGGCATAGACGTTGTAGGTGACGCCGTTTTCCTGAATCTGCCGCGCCAGCAAGGCCTGACGCTGCACCAGTTGCGCTGGACTGCTGCGCTGCAACTGATCGAACAGGCGCTGCCAATGCGAGCGCACCGCGCCGCTGCCGTCGAGCAGTTCGTGATAGGTGCCCGCGGTCAGCGGGTAGCGGTCTAACAGGTCAGGCATGGAAAGCTCGGCAGACAGCAGGGAACAGTCAGACTAACGCAGGCACATGACACGCGGATAGACGAAAAATCCGCGTGTTGCGTAGGCTCTAGTAACGGCGCAGGTCGATGGTCATCGGTAGCTCGTCATTGATTTCTACTTTGGGTACGGGAAGTTTCCCCGGCGTGTGTCCGAGGCGGAAAAACCGCGCCATCCGCCGACTTTCCGCTTCGTTGGCATTGACCGGCAAGGTCTCGTAATTGCGCCCACCGGGATGGGCGACGTGGTACTGGCAACCACCCAGCGAACGCCCCATCCAGGTATCGAGCAGGTCGAACACCAACGGCGCGTGCACCGGTATGGTCGGCTGCAGACAGTTGGCTGGTTGCCAGGCCCGAAAGCGCACGCCGGCGACAAACTCGCCCACGCGCCCGGTCGGGTGCAACGGCACCGCGACGCCATTGCAGGTCAGCAGATAGCGCTGTGGCGGCAAGCCGTTGAGCTTGACCTGCAAGCGCTCCAGCGAAGAATCGACGTAGCGCACCGTGCCGCCCGCCGAGCCCTCCTCGCCCAGCACGTGCCAGGGTTCTAGCGCCTGACGCAGCTCCAGCTCGATGCCATTGACGGCGTAGTCGCCGATCTTGGGAAAACGAAACTCCAGATGCGCCGCGAACCACTCCGCGCGCAACGGATAGCCAGCGTTGTTGAGTTCGACGATGACGTCGGCGAAATCCTCTTCGATAAAGTGCGGCAGCAAAAAGCGATCGTGCAGCTCGGTGCCCCAGCGTGCCAGTTTCGCCGGCGCATAAGGCTCGCGCCAAAAGCGCGCGACCAGCGCCCGCAGCAACAACTGCTGAGCCAGACTCATGCGCGCATGCGGCGGCATTTCAAAAGCGCGCAGTTCCAGCAAGCCGAGACGCCCGGTGGCGCCGTCCGGTGAATACAGTTTGTCGATGCAGAATTCGGCGCGATGGGTATTGCCGGTGACATCGATCAGCAAATTGCGCAGCAGGCGATCGACCAGCCACGGCGCACATTCCTCGCCCGGTTCCGGCATCTGCGCGAAGGCGATTTCCAGTTCATACAAGGCGTCGTTACGCGCCTCGTCGACCCGTGGCGCCTGGGACGTCGGGCCAATGAAGAGGCCGGAAAACAGGTACGACAGCGAAGGATGGTTATGCCAGTAGCTGATCAGACTGCGCAGCAGATCCGGCCGCCGCAGAAACGGTGAGTCCGCCGGTGTCGCGCCGCCAAGGACGAAATGGTTGCCGCCGCCGGTGCCGGTGTGGCGCCCGTCGATCATGAACTTCTCGGTGGTCAGGCGGGTTTGCCGCGCCTGCTCGTAGAGAAACTCGGTGCGCTCGACCAACTCGTCCCAGGTCGCCGATGGCTGCACGTTGACCTCGATCACGCCCGGGTCCGGAGTGACACGGAAATTGCTCAGGCGCGGATCACTCGGCGGTTCATAGCCTTCCAGCAGTATCGGGCAATGCAGTTCTTCGGCGGTGGCCTCAATGGCCGAGACCAGTTCCAGATAATCCTCGACCCGCTCCAGCGGCGGCATGAACAGATACAGCCGCCCTTCGCGGGCCTCGGCGCAGAATGCTGTGCGGGTCAGCCAGTCAGCGGACTCATCGATTTTCGGCACCCGCTCATCCAGCGCAGCCGGTTCGCCGTGCACACCGAGCTGCGCGGCATCCGGCAGTTCAGCGAAGTCCTGATTCGGATCGTTGGGATGGATGAACGGATATTCCGCCGCTTTCACCCACGGCTGCGACGCCAGCGGCAAGCGATAACCCAGCGGCGAATCCCCGGGCACCAAGCGACAGTGCTCATCGCGCAGATACCAACGCCCGCTCTGCCATTGATCGCCCTTGGCCGTGCGCGCCAGCGGCAGCACCTGGCCGATCACCTTGTTCAGGCCCTGACTGAAGACCTTGCGCAATCGCGCGCGCTCCAATGGCTCTTCCAGACGCGAATCTTCGGCGCAGACGTTGCCGGGCAACGCGCCCTCGCGCCAGAGGTAATAGAGATGATCCTCGTAAGCCGGGAAGACGAAGCGTGCCGGCAACTTCAGGCGCTCGGCGACGCTGGCGAGAAAGCGTCCGGCCAGTTCGCCGTCGGCGCCATAGTCCTGCTGCTCGTCGGCGATCAACGCGTCGTTGTGCCAGATCGGCTGACCGTCGCGGCGCCAGTAACAATTGAGCGACCAGCGCGGCAACTGCTCGCCGGGATACCACTTGCCCTGACCGAAATGCACCAGCCCCTGCGGCGCGTATTGCTTGCGCATGCGTTGGAACAGTTCGGCGGACAGCCGACGCTTGTCCGGCCCCAGCGCGGCGGTGTTCCATTCGGCGCCGTCCGGGTCGTCGATGGAAACGAAGGTCGGCTCGCCGCCCATGGTCAGGCGCACATCGCCTGCGAGCAGATCGGCATCGATCTGCCGCCCCAGCGCCTGGATCGCCCGCCACTGTTCATCGGTGTAGGGCTTGGTGACACGTGGCGCTTCCCAGATTCGCTCGACCGACATTTCGTGGCTGAACTGTGTCTCGCAAGGTTCGACCAGACCACTGATCGGCGCCGCCGAGGACGGATCGGGACTGCACGCCAACGGAATATGCCCTTCCCCGGCGAACAACCCGGACGTCGCATCAAGGCCAATCCAGCCGGCACCCGGCAAATACACCTCGCACCAGGCGTGCAGGTCGGTGAAGTCGACTTCGGTGCCCGACGGGCCGTCGAGGCTTTTCACGTCGGCGGTCAGTTGAATCAGGTAGCCGGAAACAAACCGCGCCGCCAGACCGAGATTACGCAACAGCTGCACCAGCAACCATGCCGAATCACGGCAGGAACCGGAGGCGTGTTGCAGTGTGTGCTCCGGAGTCTGCACGCCGGGCTCCATGCGGATCAGGTAGCCGATGTCTTCGCTGAGGCGCTGATTGAGCGCCACCAGAAAATCCACCGCCGGCAGCGGCGTGCGGTCGATGCTGTCCAGGTAAGCCTTGAACGTTGGCGTCAGCGGCAGGGTTTCGAGGTACGGCGCCAGCTCCTTGCGCTCATCGGCGGCGTAGCTGAACGGGATTCGCTCGGCGTACGGTTCGAGAAAGAAATCGAACGGATTGAACACCGCCATTTCCGCTACCAGATCGACTTCGATGCGCAGCTCTGCGGTCTTTTCGGGGAACACCAGACGTGCCAGGTAATTACCCTGGGGGTCCTGCTGCCAGTTGATGAAATGCTGCTCGGGCGAGACTTTCAGCGCATAGGAAAGAATTCGCGTGCGGCTATGGGGTGCCGGGCGCAGGCGGACGATCTGCGGGCCGAGTTCGACAGCGCGGTCGTAGCGATAATGCGTGACGTGATGCAATGCGACATGAATCGACACGGCGTGCCTCCTGCGAGCCTTGGGCGTATGGGAAAGCGCGCAAGACTTATGCCATGCACAGGCTTGCGCGCTTTCGCGAAATGCTCAAGGCAGTACAGCACCAAAACCGGGCGATGCGAGGAAATGGTTTGGCGAGTGTGCTTCTATTTGTGGCAGGCAGTCATTGATGGAAGTGTCTGAGCGGGCCCCATCGCTGGCAAGCCAGCTCCCACAGGGATCTTTTGTGGCCACCGTTCTTTGACCGACAGAGAAACCTGTGGGAGCTGGCTTGCCAGCGATGGGGCCAGTGGGCTCACCGCATTTGATCGTTCCCACGCTCTGCGTGGGAATGCAGCCCGTGACGCTCCGCGTCACAACCATGTTTGACAATACTGCGAGTAACGGCTGGAACGCGGAGCGTCCCGAGAGGCATTCCCACGCAGAGCGTGGGAACGATCAGCAAAACGCCAACCCGAAGGTTGGCGTTCTGTTCAGCTCAAGCCGTGTTTACCGCGGCACGACCGGCTTTCGTGTCGGCTTCGGGCCTTTGCCTTTGGCCGCATCCTTGCGTTCCTTGGCCGCCTGCTGGTTGCGGGCGAACGCCGCAGCCTTGGCCTGTTCACGCTTGTCCCACGGATTACCGCCATCACTGGCACGCGGTGGCAAACCGGTGTGCTGGGTGAGAATCTTGGTGGTCTTCTCTTTGGCGACCTTGTGGCTGCCGGCCGGCGTCGAGTTCTTGCGACGGGCGCTCTGGTAGCTGTCGGTGGCCGGCTGATGCGCCGGAATCAGTTGATCCTTGCCCGGGCCGATCAGATCGGCGCGGCCCATGCGGATCAGCGCTTCACGCAGCATCGGCCAGCCTTTCGGGTCGTGATAACGCAAGAACGCCTTGTGCAGACGACGCTGATCTTCGCTCTTGACGATGGTCACGCCGTCGCTCTTGTAGGTGACCTTGCGCAGCGGGTTCTTGCCCGAGTGGTACATCGCCGTAGCGGTGGCCATCGGCGACGGATAGAACGCCTGCACCTGGTCGGCGCGGAAGCCATTGCTCTTGAGCCACAGAGCGAGGTTCATCATGTCTTCGTCGGTGGTGCCCGGGTGGGCGGCGATGAAGTACGGAATCAGGTACTGCTCCTTGCCCGCTTCCTTGGTGTACTTCTCGAACATGCGCTTGAACTTGTCATAGCTACCGATGCCCGGTTTCATCATCTGATTGAGCGGACCTTCCTCGGTGTGCTCCGGGGCGATCTTCAGGTAACCGCCGACGTGGTGGGTCACCAGCTCCTTGACGTACTCCGGCGACTCGACGGCGAGGTCGTAGCGCAGGCCGGAGGCAATCAGAATCTTCTTCACACCCGGCAGGGCACGGGCGCTGCGGTACAGCTGAATCAGCGACGAGTGGTCGGTGTTCAGGTTCGGACAGATACCGGGGAACACGCAGGACGGCTTGCGGCAGGCGGATTCGATTTCCGGACTCTTGCAGGCAATGCGGTACATGTTCGCGGTCGGGCCGCCGAGGTCGGAAATAACGCCGGTGAAGCCCGGCACCTTATCGCGGATCTCTTCGATTTCACGAATGATCGACTCTTCGGAACGGTTCTGGATGATCCGCCCTTCATGCTCGGTGATCGAGCAGAAGGTGCAGCCACCAAAGCAGCCACGCATGATGTTCACCGAGAAACGGATCATGTCGTAGGCCGGAATCTTCTCCTTGCCGTACGCCGGGTGCGGCACACGGGCGTAAGGCATGCCGAACACGTAGTCCATTTCTTCAGTGGTCATCGGAATCGGCGGCGGGTTGAACCAGACATCGAGCTCGCCATGCTTCTGCACCAGCGCACGGGCGTTGCCCGGGTTGGTTTCCAGGTGCAGCACGCGGTTGGCGTGGGCGTACAGAACCGGGTCGTTACGCACCTTCTCCATCGACGGCAGGCGGATCACGGTCTTGTCGCGAGTCATGCGCGGGCTGGCGAGGATCTGCACAACCTTGGCTTCCTGCGGATCTTCGACCGGGCCTTTTTCCTGCTCAATGGCGCAGGCCTGAGTGTCCTGGGTATTCACGTACGGGTTGATGATCTTGTCGACCTTGCCCGGACGGTCGATGCGCGTGGAGTCGACTTCGTACCAGCCCTGCGGCGTATCGCGACGGATGAACGCGGTGCCGCGGACATCGGTGATGTCTTCGATCTTGTGGCCCCACGACAGGCGCTGGGCAACTTCGACGATGGCGCGCTCGGCGTTGCCGTACAGCAGAATGTCGGCGCTGGCGTCGATCAGGATCGAGTTGCGCACGCGATCCTGCCAATAGTCGTAGTGGGCGATGCGGCGCAGCGAGGCTTCGATACCGCCGAGCACGATCGGCACATGCTTGTACGCCTCTTTGCAGCGCTGGCTGTAGACCAGGCTGGCGCGATCCGGACGCTTGCCGGCCATGCCGCCAGGCGTGTACGCGTCGTCGGAACGGATTTTCTTGTCCGCGGTGTAGCGGTTGATCATCGAGTCCATGTTGCCCGCCGCGACGCCGAAGAACAGATTTGGCTCGCCGAGCTTCATGAAGTCATCTTTGGACTGCCAGTTCGGTTGCGCAATGATCCCGACGCGGAAGCCTTGCGACTCCAGCAGCCGGCCGATGATCGCCATGCCGAAGGACGGGTGATCGACGTAGGCATCACCGGTAACAATGATGATGTCGCACGAATCCCAGCCAAGCTGATCCATCTCCTCCCTGCTCATCGGCAGGAATGGCGCTGGCCCGAAACATTCGGCCCAATATTTTGGATAGTCAAATAACGGCTTGGCTGCTTGCATGTCGACGACCGGTGTTGAAGTGAAAAATCGCGGGCGCGGAATATAGCACAAATTTTGACCAATTCCGACGACAGTGGTCGGTTTCTCCATGCGCTGCTCTTGCGCCGTCAACCCGCCACACCTTACGCGTTTTTGCTGAACGCACGATACACGACACGGCAAGGAAGCCGCCCGCGCGTCGCTCTCCCTTCGGGAATAGCGAGGCGGGAAAAATGAAAGGAAGACAGGCAATGCCACCCAAACCGCCCATCAGGGGCACGACGACCGTCTCGGTCCATAGACCGCGGCCCGATGACTCGATACCCCGCCTCCGTTTCCCGCCCCCATCCGAAAGCGGGCCGCCGCCCAGCCCCCCCACACGCCCGATGTCGATCACAGCGCCCACGGCGATCGATGTGGAATTGCATCGGATTATTTCCCTGCCACCGCCGGTATCGGTCAGGGCGATAGTCGCTTCATGGCCTTCCCCGGTCGCGCACCAACGTCAGTTGCAGGATTACTGGATCCATTCACTCCCTGCGCTCCCTGCCGCCGATGCCCGAGGCATTTCGACTTATCGCGGCCGTCAGTACGTGAAAGTACCGGAGGGTGGGACCGTGCAGGTGGGCCTGGACTCTGCCAGCGGCCTCTATCGGGCCAAGTGGCCCAGCGAATTGCATCCGTCCGGGCCGTTGTTGCAATTCGACGCCGACGGCGGTCTCTGGCAACCGGTCGACACCTCTTCGCCATTGACTTATCCCTTGTCTGCTAGACGGCTGGAGGCGTTTCGCGCCGATCTGGATTTCAGTACGGCCGCTCCGGACAGCGATGGCCTGTATCGCTTCAATGGCAAGCTCTACGCGTTGATAAAGCAACACGCCTATCAAGTCCTGCACGATCTCGATGCCTCGACTCCGCGCAGGAAAGTGATGCGCATCGTTCGCGCCGAAGACCCGGTCGCCACCCAGGAAAACAATATTTACCTGGCTTCACGCCTCGGCAGTTCGGAGCCTGTCGCATTCGATGCCCGGCACGGCTGGCAAGGCACCATTGTGTACGGCGCTGCGGGCATGCCGCGAACTGGCGCCGACTCAATGACTGCGTTCTTGCAGCGCCTCGACGCAGGTTCTGAAATTGACCGTATAAATGCGCAAATCCGCGAAGCCAGGAAAAAGCGTCAAGAGCTGTTTTCCGCATGGCTCACTGCGAAGGATGGGGCGGGCGAACACGCCGCCAGGGTCTCTGCTGAACTGACTGCGCTTGTGCAGCGTGAACTGCACAGCCACCGGGAGTTGAAGCAGCTTGGCAAGGCTCTGAAGTTCTATGAGGACGAAAAGTCCGTCATAAAAACTTTCATGACGGAGGGAGATTACCGAGATGCAGTGATTGCGCTGCAAAAAAGCCAAATGCTCGCCTACCAGCAGCTCATCGAATGTGGCATGAGTCGCCGCGCCCTGGAAGGTCCCTTGCTCGACTTCACTCCGGAGAGGCTTGCGCGGACCGTCGGTTTTCTCGCCCGACAGCTGGCCCACTTGAAAAAGCGCCAGCTCATTGCCGACACTCTGCTGAAAAAGTGGAAGGTCTCGGCGGACGATTTGGGTCAGGACGTCCTTTCACCGATGGATACGCATGACGTAGTTGCCTCGTGGGTCCTGAGCAAAAGCGTGCTGCTGGACAATCCTCAATCGCGCAGTGATGCTCCTCAGGCATCGGATCTGGCCGTCCAGTTTGGCCAGGCGACTTTTGTCTACGGAGCACTCGACAGCGTTCCGCAGGCCGCGCACCCCGTGGTACTCAATAACCTGGCTCAGCAATGCGCAGCCATCCGTGACTGGTACGACCGGCTCGACCTGCCCGACGGCCCCGAACACGTCACCTCACGCAATGACATCAGCGCAGAAATCAGCGCGTTTGAACACATGCTGGAAACCCGCCTGAATCGTATTTACCACGCGCAGCCCGACGGTACCGCGCCGCCAGTCCACGAACTGCCGATTGACTTCGACTTCATCCCGCCACAAGTCAAAAATGGTCCGCCACCCAAATCATGGCGACTCTTTCGCGCAAAAAAACACGGCGTCTACAAGCTCCACGTCGGCGAGTCTCGGCGCACCGCGCAGGGAGAGGAAGTCATTGGCGTCACGAACACTTTTGATCTGAAACAGTCTGCACAAATCTATGAGCGCAGGGACGGCGAATGGCGCCCGGCGCAGGCGGTTCAGAGTAAACGCCTGCCCACGCTGATTGCCGAGGCCCGTCTACATCTGCAGCAAACCGATTCGTACGTGGACATCGCCCTCAGGCAAGAGCAAGCGAAAAATCACCCCGACAACATTGTCGAAACGCTTGAAGGACGGGCCAAAACCCTGGATGACACTGCGCTTGAGCTTCAGCGATTTGAAACAAGCGATGCCAATGCCACACCCCTTGTTCAAAGCCTGAGGGAGCAGAGCCAACGCCTGCGCGAAACGGGCGAAGAAATTCGCATCCGGATTTACAAGGACAAAGACTTCCTGAGCGTCGATCGACTGATTTACCTGATGGACCGCGCGCAGGTGCGCGTGGTGAAGACCGATGACCGAATCAAACGAGGCAAGGGCAAGAACAGAGAATACCTGGACCTTTACTCGATCAGGGATGCCACTGGTGACAAAGAACTTTGGCATGCGCATTTCCATTATCCAGCCCGGAATACCCCAGATCTGAACTTCAATGTGCGCGGCGCCCATCTGAAAACCCTCCAGCAAAGCGCCATGGGCGCCGCCGCGCAACGCCGGGAAGAACGTGCGGGGCGCGAACACGTCGCCATCTGGCGCGAACATTTCGATGGACGCACGGCGCAAAGAATTTTCAATCTGGCCGCGAGTACTCCTCCCCTCGCGAGTCCCGGGCCATCAACCATTACCAGGCAGGTAGCAAGCCTCTCTATCCATGGCTACTCGCCGACATCTCCCAGGCAATGATGCCGAACAGCCCCGGCGCACCGGATTCAAGCGCTGCGGGGCAGCCCTACAAGGAATGTAAAGACATGCCAATCAAAACACCGCTCAAAGGCACTACCCAGGTCGATGTCCATCTGCGACCGGGCACGCCAGTGGATTCGCCAGTGCTACGCCCCGACGTAACACTGCGGCCGGGCTTCGACACGGCAATCTCACTTGCAGCCCAGCCACGACCGGGCGGACCGACCGGCAACACGAATGCCGACGCAATCGCCCCGGCCCCCAGCGTCACAGTGCATTCCACTGCACAAGTAACGGAAAGAGCTGTGGTCGTCGCCCGGCCGCTGGAGGACTATCGGCTCACCTCGACGGCCGGCTTGCCCGCTGCGAACCTGGACGGCGTAATGCTGTTCAAGGGGCGTCAGTACATCGAGATGGCGGATGGCAGCTTCGTGCAGGTCGGCAAGGATGCGCAGAGCGGCCTGTGGCGGGCCAGGCTGGCGAGCGAATCGACGCCCTCTGGCCCCGTGATGCTGCGTGACCCCGATGGTGGACTCTGGCACGCAGTGGACGATTTGCAGCCGAAGACTTTCCCGCTGCCAGCGACGCGTTTGCAAGATTTCCGGACATTGCTGGATTTCAGCAGCGCTCGACACGACAGCGACGGCCTGTATCGCCATGACGGCCGGCTCTACGCGGTGATCGACAATCACAGCTATCAAGTACTGCACGACGTTGATGCTTCAACGCCCTGGACGCAGGTGATGCGCATCGTCCGGCCGGACGATCCGGTCGCCGTCGACAGCGATAATACGTATGTCGCGACACGTTCCGGCAGGTCGGAGCCGATTGTTTTCGATGCCCACGCAGGCTGGCTGGGCGCCGAAGTGGGCGGCACGGGTGGTATGAATCGCGGCGGCGATGACAACCCGGGGCGACGAAGTCTGCGCAGCCGGCTCTCGGCATTGTTCAACCCGCGCCCCACCGCGCAATCGCGGGCGAGAAAACTGTTTCCGGGCCTCAATGATGAAGACCTGGGCACGCTTCTGCGGGCGCAGGGTGACGACGTGCTCGAGTATCTGTCGCGACGTGAAAGCGAATACCAAACGCTCAAGGACAATCTGGCAGCGTGGGTCAAAACATCCGCTGCAGACAGCACTGACAAAACCCGAGTGGTAGCTGCGGAACGGAGCGCTACGGCGATCAGGCGCAGCTGGAAACGACAGACCGGCGACGGGCTCAGACTCGAACTGGGCAACGGTGTGCTTCCAGTATTGCTTGCTGATTTCAGCCATGTGCACGCACTGGAACTGGGCACCGTTAGCTGGTCGGCTGCCGCCGATGACTTTCTCAACGGTTTTACTGCGCTCAAACGCCTGACCATCGCCCGCTCCAGCCTGGATACGCTGCCTGCCAGCATCGATAAAATGCCTGGGCTGACCGAGCTGAACCTGACCAGTAACCGGCTTCGGCTTACGCAACAAACAGCGGCGCAACTGAGCGGACTGAGCCAACTTCAATACCTCAACCTGTCCCACAATCCATTGGACATAGCACCCGACTTCAGTGCGATGGGCGCACTCAGATCGGTGAGCCTGCGCGACACCCGACTCCAGCAATGGCCAAATGGGCTACAGAATCTGCAAGCCCCGGTAACCGTGGATTTGCGCGACAACCAACTGCACCAGATACCGGAGAAAATTCTCCACCCATCGAGCGATCAATCCCTGGCTAATGCTCGTGTCAACAGCGTGACGCTCATTGAAGGCAATCCGTTCCCGGCAGGCTATTGGCAAACTCTGGAGAAGTATTGGCAACGTGTGAACGTTGCGCACCCTCAGGCAGGCACTGGCGAACAGCCGAAGGCATTCCGGCTCGACGCCGCCGCCGCAGACATCGCCACGGTGCAACGAATGTATCCCGACAAAGATGCACAGGCGGCCAAGGAGTATCTGCTTGAGCTGGAAGAAAGGGCCCCGGGCGAATCATCCCGGCGCCTGGCGGAATTCGACCTGCTCGAAACGCAACTGGAGGCCTATATAACCGACAGTCAGACGGGTTCATCTACAACCGGCCCGGAAGTGATCAAAGCTCGGCGCATTGCCAGACTGATCCGAGGCTGCTGGCTGGGAGATTCGGACGGCGCGTTGAAATTGCATCAGGTGTATGCACAGCTCCCGGTCCTGACGGCGGATTTCAGCCACGTCAAGTTGCTCAGCCTAGACGCCGTGTCCTGGTCGGAGGCGGCCGACGCGTTTCTTGGCAAATTCCCGAATGTGGAACAGTTGAGCCTGACTTCCTGCAACATCGAAAAAATGCCGGCAGTCATTGCCAGGCTGCCGCGACTCAGCAGTCTGGATTTGCATGGAAACAAGATAAAACTCGATCAGCAAGGCGCCATTGCGCTGAGCGACCTGCACGCACTCAAGCACATCGATCTGAGCGACAATCCGCTTGAGACAATACCCGATTTCAGTGCCATGTCAGGTTTGCAGACACTGACTCTGAGAAGCACCGGAATCACCGAATGGCCCAATGGACTGCTCGACAAAACGGCTCTGACCTCGCTTGATTTACGTAACAATCATCTACGTGAAGTGCCGCAGGCCAACCTCCACCCGTTGCCGGATGACCTGCCGCGTATCGCACGGATCAATAACGGCACGCGGCTGGAAGGCAACGACTTCCCCTCAGCGTACTGGAGAAAGTTCGATGGTTACTGGCGCCGGCTGAAAGCCTCGCACCCTGACCTGATAGCCCCCACCCACCCCGCCGCGTTCGACAGCGAAAACTCGCGAGCACAGCGCTATCGAAATCTATACCCGGGCAAGAGCATCCAGACGTGCCGCGAATATATCTGGAATCATGAAAAGGCGAGTATCGCGCCCCGGCTGTTGGCGCTGGAGCAAGAGTTCGCGGTACTGAAGGGCCAGCTCGATGACTGGGTTTTTTCGGGCGGCAACAATCGTCAGCGCTACATTCGAGCCAACCAACTGCAGCTCAACGCCCAGACCCGCAGTGACCGCAACGAAGCACGGGATCGAATCCTCAGTTGCTGGCGCCGGGAAACACCGCAAAAACGCGCCTACGACAATAGCGAAATCGGTCTGGAGCTCGACCTCAGCGGCCTGACGTTGCCGACCCTGCCGGACCTGAGCATCGACTTCAGCCACGTAGGTTCGCTCAAACTGAACAATATGAACCTCACCGAGTCGCCGGAAGGCTTTCTCACACGCTTTCGCCATCTGCGCTGGCTGAACATGGCCAACAATCGGCTCAGGGATCTGCCGCCGGCGGTGGGAGAGATGCATGGCATGACACGCTTGTTCCTGCAGGGCAATCAGCTTGAACTCACTGCCGAAACGGCGCAGATACTCGCCGGGCGCACGACTCTCAGAGCCTTATGGATGCAGGACAATCCACAGTTGGGCGTGGTGCCGGATTTCAGCCTGATCACAGACATTCGCGAGGTCGATCTGTCCAACACTGGCATCGACAGATGGCCGACAGGCCTTTTCGATCAACCACAACTGGGCAAGATTACCCTCGGCAACAATCGGATCACCACACTTCCGGACTTTGTCGTCGCCCCTCCAGCAGAACGGCTGGCGCACTCGGTACAGGTCAACAGCGGCACACGGATAAACAATAATCCGTTGAGCGATACGACGCATGAACGGCTGCGTCTTTACAGTGAGCGCCTGGCCGCCGCCGGCACCCCGCTTCAACACCGTTTGAACCTGCTGACCACGGCTCGCCCCGTTTCACGAATACAGGTGCCCATCGAGAATCCGGTGGCGCTGAACCCGCGATGGGTCGCCGGGCTGTCGCCACAACAGGCGGCAACGAGAATCGCCCAAATGAACACCCTGAGGGCACAGGAAGGCTCGGATGGCTTTTTCAACATCATCGCCGGCCTCGCCCATCATCAGGACTTCCGACGGCAGGCCTGGGACGTAATCGAGGTCATCAGCGAAAACAACCCGCAATCGCGCGCCCTGCGCAGAGAACTCTTCGACCGCGCCTGCGAAGCGGGTTGCACGGATCTGGCAGCCGCGACCTTCACCGACCTGCAAGTGCTTGCCATGACCCACAAGGCCCGGGTGAAAGCACGTGAGGACGGTAATGGCACGCCTCTGGTGGAATTGTCCAAAGGGTTGTTTCGACTCAAGCAAGTAGATGACATCGCTGCCGCGCAGGTCGCCGCAAGCAGGGCTATTGCCGATAATCCGCAGATAGCGGCGGGCGAGCGTAACCGCCATCGCCTGCGCATACGCGACCCGCATGAGATGACCATGGCGTATCGCTTCGGTCTCAAGGACCGGCTGCAATTGCCGTTTCAGCCGCAGACGTTGTCGTTCATCGGCATGGCTGACGTCACAACAGAGATGCTTGAGCTGGCATATCGGAAAGTTGTCGCGACGAACGACTCGCCGGAGGAGGTCCAGGCATTGGTTGCGACAGACTTCTGGCAGGATTTCATTACGTACAAATACTCGCCCCAGTTCGACGCGGCCCGCCAGCCCTATCAGGAGAAACAGGCGGAGCTGTCCGCGCAGTTTTCCAACAAAACCCTGACTCAGGCCCAGTACGACACGCAAACTGACGACCTCACCGCACAGTTGGCAATCAGCGAAGCGACGCTGATTCAGGCACTGACCCGACAAGAGTTGCAGCCAGACGCCCCAGTAGCGGTCCCTGCAGTCAGCGACGCGACAGCCGGGGCCAACTGAAACTGGCCCCGTCAGCAGACCGGCGATCCGGTCTGCTGTTACTCGTCGTCGTCGAAGTTGTAACTGCCCGGCGCGAGGTTTTCGAAGCGCGTGTACTTGCCGATGAACGCCAGCCGGATAAAACCGATCGGACCGTTACGCTGCTTGCCGATGATGATTTCAGCAATGCCTTTGTGCTCGGTTTCCGGGTGATACACCTCGTCGCGGTAAACGAACATGATCACGTCGGCGTCCTGCTCGATCGCTCCGGATTCGCGCAAGTCGGAGTTCACCGGGCGCTTGTTCGGGCGTTGTTCGAGGGAGCGGTTGAGCTGCGACAGGGCCACTACCGGGCAATTGAATTCCTTGGCCAGGGCTTTCAGCGATCGCGAAATCTCGGAAATCTCGTTGGTACGGTTGTCACCGCTGGATCCGGGAATCTGCATCAGTTGCAGGTAGTCGATCATGATCAGGCCGACATCGCCGTGCTCACGCACCAGACGCCGGGTGCGCGCGCGCATCTCCGAAGGGCTGATACCGGCGGTGTCATCGATGAACAGTTTGCGATCATTGAGCAGGTTGACCGCCGAAGTCAGGCGCGGCCAGTCATCGTCTTCGAGCTGGCCGGAACGCACCTTGGTCTGGTCAATACGGCCGAGCGAAGAAAGCATACGCATGATCAGCGATTCGCCTGGCATCTCGAGGGAGTAAACCAGTACAGCCTTCTCGCTGCGCAATACGGCGTTTTCCACCAGGTTCATCGCGAAGGTGGTTTTACCCATCGACGGACGGCCGGCGACGATGATCAGGTCGGACGGTTGCAAGCCGCTGGTCTTCTCGTCGAGGTCGGTGTAGCCGGTGGACAGGCCGGTGATCGCGTCGGCGGTGTTGAACAACGTATCGATGCGGTCGATGGCCTTGGTCAGCAACTCATTGACGCCCACCGGGCCGCCGGTCTTCGGCCGCGCCTCGGCGATCTGGAAGATCTGGCGTTCGGCTTCATCGAGAATCTCTTCAGCGGTACGGCCTTCGGGGTTGAAGGCGCTGTCGGCGATCTCGGTGCTGATACCGATCAGTTGGCGCAACGTCGCGCGCTGGCGGACGATCTGCGCATAGGCCTTGATGTTGGCGACGGACGGGGTGTTTTTTGCCAGTTCGCCAAGATAGCCGAGGCCGCCGACTTGCGACGTCTGGCCTTCCTTGTCGAGTTGTTCGGCAAGGGTCACGACGTCGATCGGCGAGTTCTGATCGGCCAGCTTGGCGATCGCGCGGAAGATCAGGCGGTGGTCATGTCGATAGAAATCGCCGTCGGAGACTTGATCGAGCACGCGTTCCCAGGCGTTGTTGTCCAGCATCAGACCACCGAGTACAGCCTGTTCAGCCTCGATGGAATGCGGCGGCACCTTCAGGGCAGCGGTTTGCAGATCGTATTGCTCGGGAGCGGAGATATCGTTCATGGCCACTTGAGTATTAGTGAAAAGCAGGGAATTCAGAAAGACAAAGGGCACGACCTGTAAACAGGATCGTGCCCGATGTTAACCGCCTGACGGACAAGCCGCCAGCCGATCCGTGTTGCTTAAGCTGCTACCACGACAACGCGTACGGTGGCTTCAACTTCGGCGTGCAGGTGCACGGCCACGTCGAATTCACCCACGTTGCGGATGGTGCCGTTCGGCAGACGAACTTCGCTCTTCTGCACTTCAACGCCGGAGGCGGTCAGTGCGTCAGCGATGTCGTGAGTACCGATCGAACCGAACAGCTTGCCTTCGTCGCCAGCGGTGGCAGTGATGGTCACTTCCAGCTCGGCCAGTTGGGCAGCACGGCTTTCAGCCGATGCCTTACGGTCTGCGGCGGCTTTTTCCAGCTCGGCGCGACGCTCTTCGAACGCAGCCAGGTTGGCAGCGGTCGCAGCGGTAGCCTTGCCGAAAGGCAGCAGGTAGTTACGGCCGTAACCGGCCTTAACGTTTACTTTGTCGCCCAGGTTGCCCAGGTTGGCGATTTTTTCCAGAAGGATCAGTTGCATGTGAAAATCCTCTAACTTTTAACCTTCACCGTTCGCGCTGTCGGTGTCTTTCGACACGTGACGACCGCGAAAATCAATCAGGCTGTCGACAATGGCCAGAACCACGAGCAACGGATAGATCAGCTGCATGAACAACAGCAGCGTGACGTACAACCCCACCAGCCAGAAACCGGCCAGTCGCTTCTGCCCGACCAGCCCGTGAATCAGGGCCAGCCCGGCGAACACCAGCGGTACACTGCACAACGGCGTCAACATGGCCATCTGTGCACCGAGATTCGGGCCCAGAAGCATCAACGCCAGCAGTAACATCGCCGGCCCCAGCGGGATGCGGATGGCGCGAAACTCGCGACCGAAACCACCCGGGTTGTACAACAACGCCTGCCAATGCCGCCCGACAATCAGGCTCAGCACGCTGACGATCTGCAACAAGGCCGCAATCAGTCCGGTCAGGACCGGTGCAATCAGGGACGCGAAACGCGCTTGCTCATCGACCAACAATTGCTTGTAAGTCTCACCGAGGAGCGCCGGCATGACCTTTATAAGGGCCTGTGCAAGCATCTCGATCTGGGCCGCAAACGCGACCCCGAGCACCACTGAAAACACCACTCCGATCACTACGCTGACCAGCAGCGTGCGGACCCAGGATTCGCTTGCGCGCAAAACCAACGCAAGCCCCGAAGACCCCAGCAGCACCAGAAGTGCCCGTGGGTCGTCGGCATACAGCCACCAGATCAATGCCGGCAGCAGTCCCAGTGACAGAACGCCAAGGGCGTCCGTCAATCCGCGCCGCAGCAGCACAAGGCTCCCGGCGGCAGCACCCAACCAATACAACAACGGCAATGTTGCACATCCGGCCACCACGAGAGTGGCCTGCATTCGGCCTCGCATGATGAACTCAGCTAAGGCGCGCATGCATTCAATCCTTTGCTACTTGTCGACTGCCCGGTCTCAGCGGCCGTGGCTGTCGGTGTAGGCCAGCAGGGCCAGGAAGCGGGCGCGCTTGATAGCGGTGGCCAGCTGACGCTGATAACGAGCTTTGGTACCGGTGATGCGGCTTGGAACGATTTTGCCGGTCTCGGATACGTAGGCTTTCAGAGTGTTGAGATCTTTGTAGTCGATCTCTTTCACGTCTTCAGCGGTGAAGCGGCAGAATTTACGACGACGGAAGAAACGTGCCATTTGATAGGCTCCTTAATAAGGTCCGTGGATTACTCGTCAGCGTTATCGCTGTTGTCGCTGTCATCACTGTCGGTGCCTTCGGCGCCTTCGTGCTCAGGACGGTCGCGACGCTCACGGCGCTCACTGCGGTTTTCTTCAGCCTTGAGCATCTCGGACTGGCCGGTAACGGCTTCGTCGCGACGGATGACCAGGTTACGGATCACTGCATCGTTGTAGCGGAAGTTGTCTTCCAGCTCGGCCAGGGCCTTGCCAGTGCACTCAACGTTCAGCATCACGTAGTGAGCCTTGTGAACATTGTTGATTGCGTAGGCCAGTTGACGACGGCCCCAGTCTTCCAGACGGTGGATTTTGCCGCCGTCTTCTTCGATCAGCTTGGTGTAACGCTCAACCATGCCGCCGACTTGCTCGCTCTGATCCGGGTGGACCAGAAAGATGATTTCGTAATGACGCATGAATGCTCCTTACGGGTTGTAGCCTGCCGCTCAAAAACGGTCAGACAAGGAGTGAATGACACTTATGGACTTGCTGGCGCGGGGCACATGCGTGCCTGCCGTCACAGCAAGGGGCGCAATTGTAGAGAAGGGACTGCGGGGGCGCAAGGCAATTGGTGAATAAATGAACAGCAGCTATGAGCTACAAGCCTCAAGCTGCAAGCGGACCGCTTCTGACTTGAGGCTTGCAGCTTGCAGCTTGCAGCTTGCAGCTTGCAGCTTGCAGCTTGCAGCTTATAGCTTGCGCGAAGCGCTGGCCTTGGCCTTCGCGCCGCGCTGGCGCTGGGCTTCGAACAGGCACACGCCGGTGGCGACCGAGACGTTGAGGCTGCTGACGCTACCGGCCATCGGCAGGTTCACCAGATAGTCGCAGTGCTCGCGGGTCAGGCGGCGCATGCCTTTGCCTTCGGCGCCCATGATCAGAATGGTCGGGCCGGTCAGGTCCTGGTCATAAATGCTGACCTCGGCTTCACCGGCTGTACCGACAACCCACAGGCCGCGCTGCTGGAGTTTTTCCAGCGTGCGCGCCAGGTTGGTCACGGCCACCAGCGGAATCACTTCCGCGGCGCCGCAGGCGACTTTACGCACCACCGGAGTCAGCGTGGCCGACTTGTCCTTCGGCACGATCACCGCCAGCGCACCGGCCGCATCGGCCGAACGCAGGCAGGCGCCGAGGTTGTGCGGATCGGTCACGCCGTCGAGCACCAGCAGCAGCGGCGCGCCTTCGGTGCGATCGAGCAACTCGTCGAGCATTGCTTCGCCCCAGACCTGGCTCGGACTGACTTCCGCGACCACGCCCTGATGCACGCCCTCAACCCAGGCGTCCATTTCGCGACGCTCGGCCTGGCCGACCTGAACCCGGTTTTCGTTGGCCAGTTCGACCAGCGTCTGCACGCGCGGATCATTGCGGCTTTCCGCCAGCCAGATTTGTTTGACGCGCTTGGGATGGTGACGCAGCAACGCTTCTACCGCGTGAACGCCGTAGATTTTTTCCAACTGACTCATGACTTCGCCTTCGGTTTACGCGCCCCGCCACTTTTGGCTGGAGCGGAACCCGCTTTTGGCGGGCCCTTACGGTGCTTGCTCGGTTTGGCTGGCTTGCCGTCGGTCGCCCTGTCAGGCGCCGACCGCCCGGTCTTTCCCCCGGACGCCGCTTTACCACCGCTTTTCGCATCGGCCAACAAGGCCTTCTTCAATTCACGGCTTTTACGCAGCTCGGCGTTTTTCGCCACGGCATCGCTCGGGCGATAGGCTTCGGCAACCTTTTCCTTGGCCGGACGACGGCTGGCGGTTTTCGCTGGAGCCTTTTCTTCCGCAACCTTGGCAGCAGGCGCAGCGGTTTCGGCGCCCCGCTTCTTGCGGCCGATCGGCGCGCTGATGGTTTTTTCTGCCATCTCGAAGTCGATCTTGCGCTCGTCGAGGTCGACGCGCATGACGCGTACTTCAACGGTGTCGCCAAGACGGAAACTGCGGCCGGTGCGCTCGCCCGCGAGGCGGTGATGCACAGGGTCGAAATGGTAGTAATCACCCGGCAGCGCGGTGACGTGCACCAGGCCTTCGACGTAGATGTCGGTCAGCTCGACGAACAGACCGAAGCCGGTCACCGCGGTGATCACGCCCGGGAACGACTCGCCGACGCGATCCTTCATGAATTCGCACTTCAGCCAGTTCACCACATCACGGGTCGCTTCGTCGGCGCGGCGTTCGCTCATCGAGCACTGCTCGCCGAGCTGCTCCAGCGCTGCTTCGTCGTACGGATAGATGCGTGCCTTCGGAATGGTCATCGCACCGGCACGACGAACGTGCGGGGTGTCCTGCTTGGAATGAATCACGCTGCGGATCGCGCGGTGCGTGAGCAGGTCCGGGTACCGACGGATGGGCGAGGTGAAGTGGGTATAGGCTTCGTAATTCAGGCCGAAGTGACCGTCGTTCTCAGCGCTGTACACCGCTTGGCTCAACGAACGCAGCATTACGGTCTGGATCAGGTGGAAATCCGGACGATCCTTGATGCTCGCGAGCAAAGCCTGATAATCCTTCGGCGACGGACCGTCCTTGCCTTTGTGCAGGGACAGGCCGAGCTCACCCAGGAACGCGCGCAGTTTTTCCAGACGCTCCGGCGGCGGGCCGGCGTGAACGCGATACAACGCAGGAATTTCGTGCTTCTTGAGGAATTCGGCAGTGGCCACGTTGGCGGCCAGCATGCATTCCTCGATCAGCTTGTGCGCATCGTTGCGCACGGTCGGACGAATTTCGGCAATCTTGCGCTCGGAGCCGAAGATGATCCGGGTCTCCTGAGTTTCGAAATCGATCGCGCCACGTACGTGGCGTGCGGCCAGCAATACTTTGTACAACGCGTACAGCTGCTTGAGATGCGGCACGACGTCGGTGTACTCACCGCGCAATTTGCGCGCTTCGGTAGCCTTCGGCGTTTCCAGCATCGCGCTGACCTTGTTGTAGGTCAGACGGGCATGGGAATGGATCACCGCCTCATAGAAGCAGTAGTCGGTCATTTCGCCGGACTTGGAGATGGTCATCTCGCAAACCATGGCCAGACGGTCGACTTGCGGGTTCAGCGAGCACAGACCGTTGGACAGTTGCTCTGGCAGCATCGGAATCACGCGCTCGGGGAAGTACACCGAGTTGCCGCGAACCTGAGCTTCGTTGTCCAGCGCCGAGCCGATCTTCACGTAGCTGGAGACGTCGGCAATCGCCACGTACAACTTCCAGCCACCGGAGAACAGGCGCAGCTTGCCCGGTTTGGCTTCGCAGTAGACCGCGTCGTCGAAGTCGCGGGCATCTTCGCCGTCGATGGTGACGAACGGCAGATGGCGCAGGTCGATGCGCTTCTCTTTGTCTTTTTCTTCAACTTCCGGCTTGAGCTTGGCAGCTTCTTTCACAACCGCTTCAGGCCAGACGTGCGGAATGTCATAAGTGCGCAGGGCAACATCGATTTCCATGCCCGGCGCCATGTAGTTGCCGACCACTTCGACCACATCGCCTTGCGGCTGGAAGCGCGGCGTTGGCCAGTGAGTGATTTTCACCTCGACGAACTGACCGATCTGCGCATTGGCGTTACGGCCCGGAGTGACCAGCACTTCCTGCTGGATCTTCGGATTGTCGGCAACGACGAAACCGATGCCGCCTTCTTCGAAGTAGCGGCCGACGATGGTTTCGTGAGCGCGGGACACCACTTCGACGATCACGCCTTCACGGCGACCACGACGGTCGAGACCGGAAACCCGGGCCAGCGCACGGTCACCATCGAACACCAGACGCATTTGCGCCGGGCTCATGAACAGGTCGTCGCTGCCGTCGTCCGGCACCAGGAAGCCGAAGCCGTCGCGGTGACCGCTGATGCGGCCGAGGATCAGGTCGAGCTTGTCTACCGGCGCGTAAGTACCACGGCGGGTATAGATCAATTGAGCGTCGCGCTCCATGGCGCGCAAGCGGCGGCGCAGGGCCTCGATCTGGTCTTCTGTAGTCAGACCAAACTCTTCGACCAGTTGCTCGCGGGCAGCAGGCGAACCCCGATCGGCGAGGTGCGCCAGGATCAGTTCGCGGCTGGGAATAGGGTTTTCGTATTTTTCCGCTTCACGAGCGGCCTCGGGATCGAGGGACTGCCAATCGGCCATTAGAGAGTTTTCACCTTGTCTATATGCGGGTTAGTTTGGCATAGGCGTCGGGAAACGGGAAATTTCCGCTTCTATAAGGCTTTGCAAGGCCCTGTATCGACGCTCCGATACCGTTTTGAACGCCGCTGGTAAAAAAATTCAGTTTTTTCTACAGCAGGGGTTTACAGTTAAAAAAGCGCTCCGTATAGTGCGCGCCATCGACGACGCACAAGCGCTTTCGATGATGCCCAGGTGGTGAAATTGGTAGACACGCCAGCTTCAGGTGCTGGTGACCTTACGGTCGTGGAAGTTCGAGTCTTCTCCTGGGCACCAATTTCGAGTTTGAGACTAGATCAGTTTCAAGACTCACACAAAACCCGCGAAAGCGGGTTTTTTGCATTTGCGGGAAAGCTTTTGTTCGCACTGATTTATTAAAACCAAATCAGGGGTTTACAGATCAAAAAGGCCTCCGTATAGTGCGCCACATCAACAGCGGCAACGCTTGCGATGATTGCCCAGATGGTGAAATTGGTAGACACGCCAGCTTCAGGTGCTGGTGACCTTACGGTCGTGGAAGTTCGAGTCTTCTTCTGGGCACCAATTCAAATTCAAGGTTCAGGCCTTGGATTTCACAAAAACCCGCGAAAGCGGGTTTTTGCGTTTCTGGCTTCCTGAATTCCCGCAGGTCTTGTAGGAGCGTGTAGGAGCTGACGAGTGCAACGAGGCTGCGATCTCTTGATCTTGCTTTTGCCCTTCTCGACTAAACGCAAGATCAAAAGATCGTCCGAACGCGGCCCGAGCCTTCGGCAGCTCCAACACAATCGCCAGTCGCCCCACAAGGCGCACTTGAGAAACAATATCGTTTATCATTGTTGCAAGTTTTTGCAATGCGACAGTGAGGAACCCTGCGAATGACGTTTCGAAATACCCTGCGCCGAGGCCTGACCTTCACCCTCCTCGGCCTGGCGCTCGCCACTCCCCTCACCCAGGCTGCCGATGCGGTTTCCCTGACTCTCTACAACGGCCAGCACAAGGAAGTCGGCGACGCGATTGCCAAGGCTTTTGAAGCCAAGACCGGCATCCACGTCAACGTGCGCAAAGGCAGCAGCAACCAGCTCGCCAGCCAGATTATCGAAGAAGGCGATCGCTCCCCCGCCGATGTGATCTACACCGAAGAGTCGCCGCCGCTGAACAACCTCGGCGAACAGGGGCTGCTGGCCAAGGCCGATGACGCGACACTGGCGGTTCTGCCAGAAAAGTATGTCGCCGCCAACGGCACCTGGATCGGCGTTACCGCCCGCGTACGCGTGGTCGCGTTCAACCCGAAACTGATCGACGAAAAAGACCTGCCGAAATCGGTGATGGAATTCTCCGAGCCGCAATGGCAAGGCAAGGTCGGTTTCGTGCCGACCAGTGGCGCCTTCCAGGAACAGGCCGTAGCGATCATCAAACTGCACGGTCGTGACGCTGCCGAAGAGTGGCTGACCGGTTTGCGCGCGTTCGGCAAAACCTACAGCAACAACATGGTCGCGCTCAAAGCCGTGGAGAACGGCGAAGTCGCTACCGTGCTGGTGAACAATTACTACTGGTTCGCCCTGCAACGCGAAAAAGGCAAGCTCGACTCCAAGCTGCATTATTTCACCGGGGGCGACGCTGGCGGCCTGATCACCGTGTCCAGCGCTGCCGTGCTGAAATCCAGCAAACATCCAAAAGAAGCCCAGCAATTCCTCGCCTTCATGGCCAGCGAAGAAGGTCAGCGCGTGATCACCCAGACCACCGCCGAGTACCCGCTGCACAAAGGCATGGAATCGGATCGCGGCCTCAAGCCGTTCAGCGAACTGGAAGCGCCGAATGTCACTCCGGCGGATCTGGGCAATGCTGAAGAAGCGCTGGAGCTGGAACGCGAAGTTGGCCTGAACTGATGACAGCATCGTTATCGGCCCCCGCCGCGCGCGGGGGTTACGTACCAAGACGCAGACGCCCGTCGATCTGGCTGGTGCTGCCGGTATTGCTACTGGTGGTACTCAGCCTGTTGCCACTGGCCTACGTCGGGGCGAAAGCCTGGCAGGCCGGCTGGGCCGAGGCGCTGCACCTGTTGTGGCGCCCGTATGTGTTTGGCCTGTTGCGCAACACTTTGGCACTGATGGTCGGCGTGACGGTCACCTGTGGCGTGATCGGCCTATCACTGGCGTGGTTGCTGGAACGCAGCAATCTGCCGGGGCGGCGCCTGTGGGGCGTGATCCTGTGCCTGCCGTTTGCGGTGCCGGCGTTTGTCAGCAGCTTCACCTGGGTCTCGCTCAGCGCGCAATTCGAAGGACTCGGCGGGGCGATTCTGGTGATGAGCCTGTCGAAATATCCGCTGATCTTTCTGCCGGTTGCCGCCACCCTGCGCAATCTCGATCCCTCCCTCGAAGAATCCGCCCGCACGTTGGGACAGAATCGCTGGGGCGTGTTTTTCCGCGTCACCCTGCCGCTGCTGTGGCCATCGCTGCTGGCCGGTTCGCTGCTGATTGCCCTGCACATGCTGGTGGAATTCGGCGCGCTGTCGATCATTGGCCTGCAGACCTTCACCACGGCGATCTACCAGCAATTCGAACTGGAATTCAGCAATGCCAACGCCGCGATGCTTTCGGCGGTGTTGCTGGCGCTGTGTCTGCTGCTGTTGTGGCTGGAGCTGCGCGTGCGTGGCAAGGGCCGGCATGTGCGCACCGGCCAGGGCGCGGCGCGGCAAGCTGAACAAGTGCAGCTTGGGCCATGGGCGGCGGCAGGTCAGTTGTATTGCCTGTTGCTGGCGATTATCGGCAGCGGCATTCCGTTGGGGATGTTGGCCTACTGGCTGGCGGTCGGCTCATCGGCGGCGTTCCCGGTAGCGGCAATCAGCGAGGCACTGCTGTCATCGCTGGCATTGTCGTTGGGCGGCGCGGCGTTGTGTCTGGTTTTGGCAGTGCCGGTCGGGCTACTGGTGGTGCGCCACAAGGGCCAGTTGGCAATCTGGGCCGAACGCTTGCCGTATCTGCTGCACGCACTGCCGGGGCTGGTGATCGCGCTGACGCTGGTGTATTTCGCCTTGCATTACGTGCCGGTGCTGTATCAGACGTCGGGCTTGCTGCTGATCGCTTATGCGCTGCTGTTTCTGCCACTGGCGCAAGCGCCGATCCGTACCGCGCTGAACAAGGCTGCGCCGCAGCTGGAAGAAGCGGCGCGAACCTTGGGCGCATCGTCGTTCACCGCGTTTTGCCGGGTGACCTTGCCGATCATTTTCCCGGCATTGGGCGCGGCTTTTGCGCTAGTGTTTCTTGATGCGATGAAGGAATTGACGGCGACGTTGCTGCTCAGCCCAACCGGACTGAACACGCTGGCGACCGAGGTCTGGGCGCATACAGCGAATGTCGAGTTTGCCGCAGCGGCGCCTTATGCGGCGTTGTTGATTGTGGTCTCGGGGTTGCCGGTTTATCTGCTGACGACGCGGATGTATCTGAGCCGCTGATGATGCTTTCGCGAGCAGGCTCACTCCTACAGGGGAACGCATTCCAAATGTAGGAGTGAGCCTGCTCGCGATAGGGCCAGCCCAGCCAACATCAAGCGCGGAACTGCCCCAGGCTGGCTTTCAATTGCGCAGCCAGACCATCCAGCACCTTGCCACTGGCCGTGGTCTCCACCACTGCCTGCGCCGCTTTCTCGGCCTGTGCATGAATCGTCTCGACGCGCCCACGCACTGCCTGTGCGCCCTGCGCCTGATGCGCTGCTGCTTGCGTCGCCAGACCGATCGCCGCATGCACCTGCTCAACCGAAGCCTGCACCGACTGTTGCAACCGCGCGCTGTCGCGCAACACCAGCAAACCTTCGCTGGCCTGCCGTCCGGCCTGGCCGATCGCCTCGACCGCCTCACGCGCGCCCTGCTGCAGCGCAACAATGTGCGCCTGAATATCACCGGTGGAGCTTTGCGTCTTGCTCGCCAGCGCACGCACTTCGTCCGCGACCACGGCGAATCCCCGACCGGTCTCACCAGCGCGCGCCGCCTCGATCGCTGCGTTCAACGCCAGCAGATTGGTCTGCTCGGCGATACCGTGAATCACCGTCAGCACCACCTCAATCTGTTCGCTCTGCTGCGCCAGGCGCTCGATGACTTTCGCCCCGGTATCGACTTGCCCCGCCAGCGCTTCGATCAGGCCACCGACCTTCGCCGAGGTTCGGGTGTTTTCATCGGTGGCCTGGCGGATTTCCACGACTTGTTTGAGTGCCGCTTGCATGGCATGACTTTCCGATTGCGCTTCGTCAGCCATCTGCGAGAGCGCACGCAGGCTTTCTGCGACCTCATCACGCTGCATCCCGGCGGCCGCATCGGCGCCGGCATTGCGCAAAGTCATCGCGCCAATTTCCACGCCAGTGCGCTGAGCGACATCGCCCGCCTCGCGTACGATCGGCTGCAACTTGTCGACGAAGCGATTGACCGCTGAGGCCATATCACCGATCTCATCCTTGCTGTTGATCTGCACACGCTTGGTCAGGTCGCCCTCGCCCGCCGCCAGGTCGTCCATCGCCGTGTTGAGCATTTTCAGGCGATTGACTACGCGATGCCCCAACACTACGGCCAGCAACAGCAGCACGCCGCAACCGACCAGTGCCAGGCCGAGGCCGATACGCCAGCGCAGTGTCGTGGCAGCGTCTTGAACGGTTTGTGCGGTGTTGGCTTTCATTTCGCCAGCGGTGCCCTGCGCCGATTGCAGGCGCGCCTGCATTGCCTTGGCGCTGTCCGCCGCTGCGCCTTTGAGGCTGTCGCCGACCAATTGATCGCTGCTGGCAATCAGCGCGAGGAAGCGCTTGTCGAGCTCGGCCAGATCGGTTTCCACCGAGGCCGTGGAAACGCCCATCAGCACTTTGCCGATTTCCACGCCATTGGGATTGATCGAGGCTTCGAGGTAGTAAACCGAAGGATCGTTTTTCGCCGCATCCAGCACTTTATCCAGCGCACGCTCGCCCTGACCTTTTTCCAGCAAGGCCTTGTTGATCGGGTTTTCACGGTTGAGATAACGGGTCAGATGCTGGCCAGTGGCGTCGTCGTACACCACGAACAGCACGTTGGGATTGCGCTGAGCGCGACGAGCGAACTCCGACAGCGTCGGTACGTCACTGTCCCACATGGCGCGCGGCGCCACAGAGGCGAGTAACTGCGCCATGTCGTTGGCCGAGTCCTTGAGATCCTTTTCCAGCGTCGCCCGTAGTTGCGCCTGCTCTTCTTTGAGGCGGGCAGACAAACCGGCGGTCAGGCGCTGACGAGTGCTGGCTGACAAAGCATCAAGGCTTGAAGTGACTTCACGCCCGGCCTGCTCCAGTTCACCGGAGAGTTTCTGGCTGTCGGCACCCAGGCGCACAGCCAGATCGGCTTCCAGCGCCGTCACAGTGCTCCGCGTCAGGGCAACCGCCACCAACACCTGCACCAAAAGGGCGATACCAAGGGTAACGAACACCGGCCGCAACAAACGGCTTTGTAACAGTGAGAGAACGGCTGACACTTTAAATCCCTCTACTTCTGACGCCATTAATTTGATGGCACTCTTGTAGACAGATTCACAGCAAAGGTCATGCCGTCCAACAGGCATAAACGACAAAGGCCCCGATTAAGGGGCCTTTGTTTTTTACATCAACGACTTATCAAGCGAACGGATGACGCAGAACGATGGTTTCGTTGCGATCCGGGCCCGTCGAAATAATGTCGATCGGCGCGCCGATCAACTCTTCAACGCGTTTGATGTAGGCACGAGCATTGGCCGGCAGCTCTTCCAGGGTCTTGGCACCCACGGTCGATTCGCTCCAGCCCGGAACTTCTTCGTACACCGGCTGCAGACCGACGTAGCTATCAGCATCAGTCGGCGCAACGGCATTGCCCTGCGCGTCCTTGTAGCCGACGCAGATGTTGATGGTTTCCAGACCATCGAGTACGTCCAGCTTGGTCAGGCAGATGCCCGAGATGCTGTTCACGTCGATAGCGCGACGCAGGATGACGGCATCGAACCAGCCGCAACGACGGGCGCGGCCAGTGGTAGCGCCGAACTCGTGACCCTGCTTGGCCAGGTGCGCACCAACGTCATCGAACAGCTCGGTCGGGAACGGGCCGGAACCCACGCGAGTGGTGTAGGCCTTGGTGATGCCCAGGATGTAGTCGAGGAACATCGGACCCACGCCCGAACCGGTCGCCACGCCACCTGCGGTGGTGTTGGAGCTGGTCACGTACGGGTAGGTGCCGTGGTCGATGTCGAGCAACGAACCTTGCGCGCCTTCGAACATGATGTCCTTGCCGGCACGACGCAGGTCGTGCAGCTCGGCGGTCACGTCGAGCATCAGCGGCTTGAGCAGCTCAGCGTATTCCTTGCACTCGGCCAGGGTCTTTTCGAACTCGATGGCTGGCTCTTTGTAGTAACCGACCAGCATGAAGTTGTGGTAATCCACCAGTTCACGCAGCTTGTCTTCGAAGCGCGGCATGTTCAGCAGGTCGCCGACACGCAGCCCACGACGGGCAACCTTGTCTTCGTACGCCGGGCCGATGCCGCGACCGGTGGTACCGATCTTCAACTCGCCACGGGCCTTTTCACGAGCCTGGTCCAGCGCGACGTGGAAGGACAGGATCAGCGGGCAGGACGGGCTGATACGCAGGCGCTCGCGCACCGGTACGCCTTTCTCTTCCAGTTTGGTGATCTCGCGCAGCAGGGCGTCAGGTGCAACCACCACGCCGTTGCCGATCAGGCACTGTACGCCTTCGCGCAGCACGCCCGACGGAATCAGGTGCAAGACGGTTTTTTCACCGTCGATCACCAGCGTGTGACCCGCGTTGTGGCCACCCTGGTAGCGCACTACGGCGGCAGCATGTTCGGTCAGCAGATCAACGATCTTGCCTTTGCCCTCATCACCCCACTGGGTGCCCAGGACTACGACATTCTTACCCATAACACTTGTCCTCATTCGCGCAAACTTGGTGCCGGCGAAGGCCGGCAGGAAAACTCAAGAAGCCAGTGGCGATACTTGCCAAAGCCCGTTCTGCTGAATCAATTGCCGGTCGCAGTCCGCATCACGGGCGGCGGCCAAAGGTTGTCCAGGCAAGGCCTGAACGACACGCTGACCCTCACTGCGCAACTGGCAAACCTGCTGCCAGAGTGCCGCATCCGTACTGTCAGGCATCCAGATACCGCCAGACGGTAGCTCGATCTCAGCACGCCCCAGGGTCACCAGGGTTTTCAAATCGGTAGAGAAACCAGTCGCCGGACGGGCGCGACCGAAGTCGGCACCGATGTCATCGTAACGACCGCCCTGAGCGATGGACTGGCCAACGCCCGGCACGAACACCGCGAACACCACACCGGTGTGGTAGTGGTAGCCGCGCAACTCGCCGAGGTCGAAATACAGCGGCAGCTGCGGGAAGCGCACGGAAAGACGCTCGGCAATCGCCAGCAGATCTTCCAGCGCCGCCAGCACCGGCGCCGGCGCATTGGCCAGACGCTCGCGGGCAGCGCTCAACACTTCACGGCCGCCGCACAGATCAACCAGTGCGCGCAGCATGCCGGACAGATCGGCCGGCAGGCCTTCGGTCAGCGTAATCACTTCATCGATGGCCTTGCGCTGCAGGGCATCGAACAACTGTTGCTCGACTTCACCGGACAGACCGGCGGCGCGCGCCAGACCACGATAGATGCCGACATGGCCGAGGTCCATGTGCACATCCGGCACATCGGCCAGTTGCAGCATCGCCAGCATCAGGCTGATGACTTCGACGTCGCTGCTCGGGCTGGCGTCGCCGTACAGCTCGGCACCCAGCTGGATCGGGCTGCGCGAAGATGACAATGCCCGCGGTTGGGCGTGCAGCACGCTGCCGGCATAGCACAGACGGCTCGGACCTTCGCGACGTAGGGTGTGGGCATCGATGCGCGCGACCTGCGGCGTGATGTCGGCACGGAAACCCATCTGCCGGCCCGATTGCGGGTCGATGACCTTGAAGGTACGCAGATCCAGGTCCTGGCCCGCGCCGGTCAGCAGGGATTCCAGGTACTCGATATGGGGAGTCACGACAAACTCGTAACCCCAGCTCTGGAACAGATCCAACACCTGACGACGCGCGACTTCAATGCGCGCCGCCTCCGGTGGCAGTACTTCTTCGATGCCATCTGGCAGCAGCCAGCGGTCTACCGTTGCCATTACGCCATTCCCCTTTGATCCGGGCGGCCAGCACGAGGGCGAGCCTTGAGTGAAGCAGAAAATGACCGGGGCGTTCAAAACGCACGCGCATGAACGACGCAGCGAAAGGCCTGTTACCGGCTTCGCCCATCACTTTCCTCGAAAAACGCTCGGGCTGTTCAAACCCGATGCCTGCAACTAAAACAGCAATCAAACGTGCAGACGCAAAAAAGCCGGGAATTTCCCGGCTGCCGCATCATACACACGTTTTCCGAAAGGATCACCCCGCCCGAGGTTTTAGCCGCCGGGCGGAATGATTCAGGTCAACGCCGTATCAAGGCTTGGCTTTTTCCAGATAACGGAAGAAGTCGCTGCTTGGGTCGAGGACCATGACGTCGGACTTGTTCGCGAAGCTTTCGCGGTAGGCACGCAGGCTACGGTAGAAACCGTAGAACTCCTGATCCTGACCGTAGGCCTTGGAGTAGATCGCAGCAGCCTGGGCGTCACCGTCACCGCGAACCTCTTCGGATTCACGATAGGCTTCAGCCAGCAACACGCGGCGTTGACGATCGGCGTCGGCACGGATGCCTTCGGCCAACTCGTTACCCTTGGCGCGGTGCTCGCGAGCTTCACGCTCACGTTCGGTGCTCATACGCTCGAACACACTGCGGTTCACTTCTTTCGGCAGATCGATCGCCTTGACCCGGACATCGACCACTTCGATACCCAGCTCTTTTTCCGCCATCTTGTTCAGCGATGCAGTGATGTCAGCCATCAACGCATCACGCTCACCCGACACCACTTCGTGCAGGGTGCGCTTGCCGAACTGGTCACGCAGACCGGATTCCAGACGACGGGACAGACGTTCATCAGCGATCTGCTTCAGACCCGAAGTCGCGGTGTAGAAGCGCTCGGCATCTTTCACCCGCCACTTGGCGTAGGCATCGACCATCACGGCTTTCTTTTCCAGGGTCAGGAAGCGCTGCGTCGGTGCATCCAGCGTCAACAGACGCGCGTCAAATTTGCGCACCTGGTTGACGTACGGCACTTTCACATGCAGGCCCGGCTGGACATCGGCCTGAACCACACGACCGAATTGCAGCAGCACCGCGCGCTCGGTCTGAGCGACGATGTAGAAGCAATTCCAGCCCACCAGTACCACGACGACGCCAACGATCAGGGCGATCAGCGATTTATTGCTCATCAGCGGGTCTCCCTTGTACGCGTCTGCGGCACGTCGGTGACATGCGGCGTGACGTCCGTGTTGTTGCTGGCGGCCGAACCGGTCACCGGTGCATTACCCGAACTGTTCTGGATCATTTTGTCCAACGGCAGGTAGAGCAGATTGCTCTGGCCGTTCTTGTTGCCGGTCACGAGTACCTTGCTGGTATTGCTGAAGACTTCCTGCATGGTGTCCAGGTACAGACGCTCGCGGGTGACTTCAGGTGCCTTGCGATACTCGGCGACCAGCTTGGTGAAGCGATCGGCCTCACCCTTGGCGCGCGAGATGGTCTCGTCGCGGTAACCATTGGCATCTTCGATGATGCGCTGGGCCTGACCACGGGCTTCCGGCACCACGCCGTTGGCATAGGTCTCGGCCTGGTTGCGCGAACGCTGCTCGTCTTCACGGGCGCGGATCACGTCATCGAAGGCTTCCTGTACTTCACGCGGTGCCGCTGCGCTCTGTACGTTGACCTGGGTGACGGTGATACCGGTGCGATAGGTATCGAGGAAACGTTGCAGACGCTCCTTGATTTCGCTGGCCATCAATTCACGACCTTCGGTCAGCACCTGGTCCATGGCGGTGGAACCGACCACGTGACGCAGTGCACTTTCGGTCGCGTGCTGCAGACTGATTTCGGGCTGATCGACGTTCAGCACGAAGTCCTGCAGGTTGCTGATCTTGTACTGCACGGTCAGCGGCACTTCGACGATGTTCTCGTCTTCAGTCAGCATCTGGCCCTGCTTGGTGTACGCACGCTCACGCGTCACGTTCTCCATATACTTCTTGTCGATCGGCGGGAAATAGATGTTCAGGCCCGGGCCGACAGTCTCGTAGTACTTGCCGAAGCGCAGCACCACGGCCTGCTCCTGCTCGTCCACAACATAAACCGCGCTGTACAGCCAGACAGCCGCCAGCACCACCAGGCCGATGCCAAGCAGACCGCCGAAGCCGCCACTGCTGCGCCCCGACCCGCCGCCGTCATCACCGCGTTTCTTACCACCACCGAACAACCCGTTCAGGCTTTCCTGCAGCTTTCGGAAGGCCTCGTCGAGATCCGGTGGTCCCTTGCGGTCGCCGTTATTGCGGCGCTTGCCACCCCAGGGATCCTGATTATTCGAGTTGCCACCCGGCTCATTCCAAGCCATAGCGCTCTCCATCTGATAAAGCAAAGACGCACCCACGGCGCGCCGACCAATGCTACAGAATGCCTGCCGTTGCGGCACAACCGCTTTTTCAGGCTTTTATTGCAAAGTGTGTTGCTCGATGAATTCCATCGGCTGCAATCCTTCGCGGCTTACCAATCGATTCAGCTCGATCCGGGGCAAACGAACGGTCAGCAGGCTGACACCTTCTTCATCGTATTCTTCTTTCTGTACCGCCCCGAGCTCAAAGAACTGCGCACGCAGTCGAGCGAATCGTTGCGGCAAGCGCAAGGTGCCGACGAACAGATCGCTGCCGAGCAACTCGGCGATGGCCTGCTCAAGCAGTTCCAGACCGCTGCCATCACGCGCCGAGAGCCAGACCCGTTGCGGCTTGCCATCGGCATCGCGCTGGATCTGCGGCTCGACACCTTCGAGCAAATCGAGTTTGTTATAGACCTCGAGGATCGGCAAGTCCTGGGCACCAATCTCGCCCAGCACCACCATCACCTGCTCGATCTGCAACATGCGATCCGGTTCGGCTGCATCGATCACGTGCAACAGCAGGTCGGAATTGCTCGACTCTTCGAGCGTAGACCGAAATGCCTCGACCAGCTTGTGCGGCAGGTGACGAATGAAGCCCACGGTGTCGGCCAGGACAATCGGACCGAGGTCGTCAAGCTCCAGGCGGCGCAGGGTCGGGTCGAGTGTGGCGAACAGTTGGTCGGCCGCATACACGTCGGATTTCGTCACGTTGTTGAAGAGTGTCGATTTGCCAGCGTTGGTGTAACCCACCAGCGAAACGGTAGGAATGTCCGCACGGGATCGGCCACGGCGCGACTGCTCACGCTGACTGCGTACCTTCTCCAGCCGCCCCTTGATCTGGCGCAGGCGAACCCGCAGCAGGCGGCGGTCGGTTTCCAGCTGGGTTTCACCCGGGCCGCGCATACCGATACCGCCACCCTGACGCTCAAGGTGAGTCCAGCCGCGAACCAGCCGCGTGCTCATGTGGTCAAGCTGGGCCAGTTCGACCTGCAGCTTGCCCTCATGGGTACGTGCGCGCTGAGCGAAAATATCGAGAATCAGCCCGGTGCGATCGATCACGCGACACTCGAAAACACGTTCGAGGTTGCGTTCCTGACTGGGCGTAAGGATGTGATTGAAAATCACCAGATCGGCTTCTTCAGCCTTGACCAGGTCGCGCAGTTCCTCGACCTTGCCGCTGCCGATCAGATATTTGGCGGTTGGCCGATGACGCGGCACGTTAAAAAACGCGACGGTCTCGGCGCCAGCCGAATTTGCCAACTCCTGAAACTCCTGCGGATCTTCGCGCGCCTCAGGGTCCTGTCCATCCAAGTGAACGAGGATGACTCGTTCACCACCACCGTGGCGCTCAAAGAACAAAGGAGACTCCTATCAGGCGTTACCCGGCGCTGCATCGGCATCGCCCTGTTCGTTTTCGGTTGCGCTAGGCAGACGAATTGGACGAACCGGCACGACGGTCGAGATAGCGTGTTTGTAGACCATCTGGCTGACGGTGTTTTTCAGCAGGATCACGAACTGGTCGAACGACTCGATCGTCCCTTGCAGCTTGATACCGTTGACCAGGTAGATGGAAACCCCGACTTTCTCTTTACGTAAAGTGTTCAGGTAAGGGTCTTGTAGCGAATGCCCTTTTGACATGTGCCGCACTCCTTTAAGGATTCAATAATAAAAACAGGTAAATTCAGATGGCTTCGGCCGTCACACCCCCAAGGATAGACGGCAATTGCAAGGACTCAGCTCAATATGGAGATGGTCCCGAGGTATTTCAAGGCGCGTGGCAGATTGTCGCAATCAAGACTGTCCAGCCAGTGCAAATCGTCCCAGCTGCGCAGCCAGGTAAACTGGCGCTTGGCCAATTGGCGCGTGGCGATGATGCCCCGCTCCTGCATCTGGGCCAATGTCAGCTTGCCGTCCAGGTAATCCCAGACTTGGCGGTAGCCTACCGCACGTATAGACGGCAACCCCGAATGCAGGTCACTTCTTTTACGCAGGGCTACGACCTCGTCGATGAACCCCTGTTCCAACATATTTGTGAATCTTTGTTCAATTCGCTGGTGCAGAACCTGACGATTCGCCGGAGCAATGGCCAGGTTCGCGACAGTATAGGGCAATTGTTGACGTCCCGAAGCGGCTGCTTCAGTACTTTGCGCAGATTGTTGCTCGCGCAGGGCGGTCATGCTCTGCCCGCTGACTCGATAGACTTCCAGTGCCCGACTCAAGCGTTGCGGATCATTGGGATGAATGCGCGCCGCCGACACCGGATCGATTTGCGCCAGTTGATCGTGCAGGGCTTGCCAGCCGAGACGTGCAGCTTCGTCCTCGATCTGCGCGCGCACCTCGGGATCGGCTGCCGGCATGTCCGCCAGCCCTTCAACCAAAGCCTTGTAATAGAGCATGGTGCCGCCGACCAGCAGCGGGATCTTTCCCCGCGCAGTGATTTCGGCCATGGACTGCAACGCGTCGCGACGGAAATCGGCAGCGGAATACGCTTCAGCAGGATCGAGAATGTCGATCAGCCGGTGCGGATATTCGGCGAGCAGTTCTTTCGAAGGCTTGGCCGTGCCGATGTCCATACCGCGATAGACCAGCGCCGAATCGACGCTGATCAATTCGCACGGCAGCACCTTGGTCAGCTCAATGGCCAGGTCGGTCTTGCCCGCAGCGGTCGGGCCCATCAGGAAAATCGCTGGAGGAAGCTGGCTCATCAACGACCGCGCAGGAACAGTTTGTCCAGATCGTCCAGGCCCAACTGGGTCCAGGTCGGTCGGCCATGGTTGCATTGACCGCTGCGCTCGGTGTTTTCCATGTCGCGCAGCAAGCCGTTCATTTCCGGCACGGCCAGGCGCCGATTGGCGCGGATCGCGCCGTGACAGGCCATGGTGCCGAGCAGTTCGTTGAGGTGCGCCTGGATACGGTCGCTGGTGCCGTATTCCATCAGGTCCGAAAGTACGTCGCCGACCAGTCGGTTGGCTTCGGCCTGCTTGAGCAGTGCCGGAATCTGCCGGATCGCCAGGGTTTCCGGCCCCAGCCGCTGCAATTCAAAACCAAGACGCTGAAACCACGCGGCGTGTTCTTCAGCGCAGTCGGCCTCGCGCTGACTGACCGCCAGTGACTCCGGCACCAGCAACGGCTGACCACTGAGGCCTTCGCTGGCCATGGCGATTTTCAGGCGCTCGTACATGATCCGCTCGTGGGCGGCATGCATGTCCACCAGCACCAGGCCATGGGCGTTTTCGGACAGAATATAGATGCCCTTGAGCTGCGCCAGTGCATAGCCGAGCGGCGGGATATCTTCCTGACCGGTCGGCAGTGCGCTGGCATTGGCTTCAGGCAGCGGCGCGAAAAACTCCTTGTAAGCAGCTTGAGCTTCGGCAGCGGGCAACGTCGATTGCGGACGCGGCGTGTATTGATACTGATAAGCGCCGCCAGCGCTGGCGCCGGACGAAGTATTGAACACCGGCTGCGCCTGCGGCTGCTCCAGCAGCGCATTGGCGGCCAGACGCATCTCGCCCTGCGGACCGAATTCGCCCGCCTCGATGCCACTAGGTCGAACGATCGCCGTGGTGACCGAGCCGGCCAATTGATCTTCCGGACGCACGTCGCCCAGCGCACGGTGCAGCGTGCCATACAGGAAGTCATGAACCATGCGCCCGTCGCGGAAACGCACTTCGTGCTTGGTCGGGTGGACGTTGACGTCGACCGCCGCCGGATCGACCTCGAAAAACAGCGCGAAGGTCGGGTGCCGACCGTTGAACAGCACGTCGCGATAAGCCTGACGCACGGCGTGGGCCACCAGTTTGTCGCGCACTGCTCGGCCGTTTACGAAGAAATACTGCAAGTCCGCCTGACTGCGGTTGAAGGTCGGCAAACCGACCCAGCCCCACAGGTGCAGGCCATTACGTTCGATCTCGATCGGCAAAGCTTGCTCGAGAAACCCCGAACCGCAGATCGCCGCCACACGCCGTGCGCGGGCCGCATCATCGTGGGCCTCGTGCAGGCTGAGGATGGTCTTGCCGTTGTGGCGCAGATGAAAAGCCACGTCGAAACGCGCCAGCGCCAGACGCTTGATCACTTCCTGCAAGTGATCGAATTCGGTTTTTTCGGTCTTGAGAAATTTGCGCCGGGCCGGGGTGTTGAAGAACAGGTCGCGGACTTCCACCGAAGTGCCGACCGGATGCGCCGCCGGCTGCACGCGCGGCGCCATGTCCCGGCCTTCGGTCTCGACCTGCCAGGCCTGATCGGCATCGCGGGTGCGCGAGGTCAGGGTCAAACGCGCCACAGAGCTGATCGACGCCAGCGCCTCGCCACGGAAACCCAGGCTCATCACCTGTTCCAGATCTTCGAGGTTGCGAATCTTGCTGGTGGCGTGACGGGCCAGGGCCAGCGGCAGGTCATCGGCCGAAATTCCACTGCCGTCATCACGCACGCGCAGCAACTTGACGCCGCCCTGCTCGACGTCGACGTCGATACGCTTGGCGCCGGAGTCGAGGCTGTTTTCCAGCAACTCCTTGATCACCGAAGCCGGACGCTCAACCACTTCACCAGCGGCGATCTGGTTCGCCAGTCGTGGGCTCAGCAGCTCGATGCGCGCAGTGTTCAATACCTGATTCATTCTTTGGACGCCAGTTCGGTGCCGGGAATGGTCAGGTGCTGACCGACTTTCAGCTCATCGCTTTTCAGGTTGTTGGCAGCACGCAACGTGGCCGGCGAAACCTGATAGCGCACGCCGATCATCGCTAGCGTCTCGCCCGGGCCGACGCGGTGGTCGCGCGGACCCTGAGCAATCTTGCCGGAATCACGCAGCCAGGCGATGTAAGTGCCGGGCGGCGGATTCTGCTGGAAGAACTGGCGCACGCCGCTGCTGATCGAACGGGCCAGCGCCTGCTGGTGGCTCGACGCGGACAGTTTGTTCGCTTCGTTGGCGTTGGAAATGAAGCCGGTTTCGACCAGGATCGACGGGATGTCCGGCGACTTCAGCACCATGAATCCGGCTTGTTCCACGCGCTGTTTGTGCAGCGGCGTGACGCGACCGATGTTGGTCAGCACCTTTTGCCCGACGTTGAGGCTGGAAGTCAGCGACGCGGTCATCGACAGGTCGAGCAACACGCCAGCGAGCATGCGGTCCTTGTCGTCGAGGCTGACGTTACCGGCACCGCCAATCAGGTCGGAACGGTTTTCACTGTCGGCCAGCCAACGGGCGGTCTCGGACGTAGCGCCACGATCGGACAGAGCGAACACCGACGCACCGAACGCGGCTGCGGACGGCGCCGCGTCGGCGTGAATCGAGACGAACAGGTCGGCGCCCTTCTTGCGCGCGATTTCGGTCCGCCCGCGCAATGGAATGAAGTAGTCGCCGGTACGGGTCAGTTCGGCGCGGAAACCTTTCATGCCGTTGACCTGACGCTGCAACTCGCGAGCGATCTGCAGTACCACATCTTTCTCGCGCTGGCCGCGCGAACCGGACGCGCCCGGGTCTTCACCACCGTGGCCGGCGTCGATCACCACAATGATGTCGCGCTTGCCCGCTGGGGCTGGCGGCAGCTTGATCGCCGGCTCAGTCGGGGTCACCGGCACTGCCGGCACGGTCGCCACCGAAGGTGTCGGGGCCGGCGGCGGCGCGGCATCGGCCGGGTTGTCGAACAGATCGACCACCAGACGGTTGCCGTACTGCGCGTTCGGCGCCAGCGAGAAACTTTTCGGGGTGACGGCTTTTTTCAGGTCGATGACCACCCGCAAGTCGGTCGGCGTGCGCTGGGCTGAGCGCATCGCGGTGATCGGCGTGTTCGCGGTCTGCACATTCAACGGCGCGCCGAGGGTGGCGCCGTTGATGTCGATCACCAACCGATCCGGGGCAGTCAGGGTGAAGACACTGTGCTGCACCGGGCCGCTGAGGTCGAAAACCAGTCGCGTATTGTCCGGCGCCCGCCACAGGCGCACGCTGTTGACCTTTGAATCGGCCACAGCGTTGACGGTTACTGCCATCAACATCAGTCCAGCGGCAGCCACCAACGCGCGAAAGCGCATACCAAACCCCATCATTTAATTGGATTCCAATGCCAAAGCGGCACACCAGGCCTCGCCACGCGAGCCCTGGGCTAAAATTTTCAGCGAACGACCGCTGTCTTGCGGGCCAATGGTAATGGTCAGGTCAGGCTTTGGCAAAAAGCCTGCACCTTTATCGGGCCATTCGATCAGGCACAGGGCATCGTCCTCGAAGTAGTCACGGATACCGAGAAATTCCAGTTCTTCCGGATCAACCAAGCGATACAGGTCGAAATGGAACGCGCGCACTTCACCGATCTCGTAGGGCTCGACCAGAGTGAAGGTCGGACTTTTTACCGCGCCGACGTGCCCCAGCCCGCGAATGATGCCCCGCGACAGAGTGGTTTTGCCCATGCCCAGGTTGCCTTCAAGAAAAATCAGGCCGTGGCCCTGGGTGACGCGGGCGATCCGTGCGCCAAAGTCGCTCATCGCCTGTTCATCGGCCAGGTACAGGGTTACTTCAGACACGGTGCATGCTCCTCCAACAACTGACGAATGGCTTGAATCAGATCACTGGCCGCCAGCCCACGGCCGAATTTGCCTTGTTGCAGACCGGCATTGGCGTGCAGCCAGACGGCCAGGCATGCCGCATCGAACGCGCCCAAGCCTTGGGCCAGCAATGCGCCGGTGAGACCGGCCAGCACATCACCCAACCCGCCCGTGGCCATCGCCGGATGGCCCTGATGACAAAGGGCCAGACGCCCGTCGGGATGGGCGATCAAACTGCCGGCGCCTTTCAGCACCACTACCGCTGAATACTTTTTGCTCAACGCCAATGCAGCAGTCAGGCGATCGGCCTGCACTTCAGCGGTGCTGATGCCGAGCAAGCGCGCCGCCTCGCCCGGATGCGGGGTAATCACGCAACCCTCGGGCAACTGTACAAAAGCGCTGGCCAGCAGGTTCAACGCGTCGGCGTCCCACACCTGTGGCAACGGTGCGTTGGCGGCTGCCGACAACAAGGCGCGCCCCCAACTGGCTTGACCAAGGCCCGGCCCGACCACCAGCACCGAAGCCTTTTCCAGCAGGCCCATCAGTTGATTGGCTGACGAGGTGCCGAGAGCCATGGCTTCCGGGATACGGGTCAGCGCCGCTGGCACATGCTCTGGCCGAGTCGCCAGCGAGACCATGCCCGCGCCGCCGCGCAAGGCCATTTCAGTGCTGAGCAGAGTCGCCCCGCCGAAACCATGATCGCCGCCGATCAACAGCACATGGCCAAAGCGGCCCTTGTGCGAGGTCGGCGCGCGCGGCGCAAGTGCTGGAAGATTAGCGGCGCTCAGGCGTTCAGCGCAGACGGGAATGTCACTGAAAATTTCGTTGGTGGATTGCAAGTCGTTGAAGACCAGTTCACCGATATGATCCGCCGCGTCACCGGTCAACAGCCCGATCTTCATAGCAATGAATGTCACCGTTAGATCGGCGCGGACCGCGACGCCCAGTTCACGCCCGGTATCGGCACATAGCCCTGACGGAATATCGACCGCCACCACCGGCAAACCGCAGGCGTTGATCGCCTTGATCACCGATGCATACGGCTCACGCACTTCGCCGCTCAGGCCAGTGCCGAGCAAGGCATCGAGGACGACACCGCGCAGCTCGCTTTGCCCCTGCCAGCCTTGCACCACAACACCAGCAGCTACGGATTCGGCATGGGCCAGTGCGGCATCGCCCTGCAAACGTTGCGGATCGCCGACGGCGAGAACGCGCACCGTCCAACCGGCCCGCAGCGCCAGCCCGGCCACCAGATAACCGTCGCCAGCGTTGTTGCCGTGCCCGGCGAGCACCGTCAGTTCGTTCGCTGCCGGCCACTTGCGCACCAGTGCCCGCCACGTCGCGCGGGCGGCGCGTTGCATCAATTCGAAGCCCGGCGTGCCGGCGGCGATCAGCCGCGCGTCGAGTTCGCGCACCTGTGCGGCGCGGTACAGCGCGTCGGGTAATTCATCTTTCGTCTGCGGCATGCGTCTTCGGGCTCCGATGTCTGGCAGAATTATACGCACCTCAGCTCCGGTTTCTCTCGCCTCATGTCCGCCATCACCACAGACCTGCCCGCCCTCGCCCAATCGATCAAGGATTGGGGCCGCGAGCTGGGCTTCCAGCAAGTCGGCATCAGCGGTCTGGACCTGGCCGAACACGAGCAGCATCTACAGCGCTGGCTCGAGGCCGGCTACCACGGCGACATGGACTACATGGGCGCCCACGGCAGCAAACGCTCGCATCCCGAAGAGTTGGTGCCGGGTACGTTGCGCGTGGTCTCGCTGCGTATGGACTACCTGCCGGGCGATACCGAAATGGCCAAACGCCTGGCTGAACCGGAAAAGGCTTACGTATCGCGTTATGCCTTGGGCCGCGATTACCACAAATTGATCCGTAAACGTGTTCAACAATTGGCCGACAGGATTCAGGCGCAGATCGGCCCGTTCGGTTTTCGCGCCTTCGTCGATAGCGCGCCGGTGCTGGAAAAAGCCATCGCCGAACAGGCGGGGCTGGGCTGGATCGGCAAAAACACCCTGGTGCTCAACCGCAAGGCCGGCAGTTATTTCTTCCTCAGTGAACTGTTCGTCGATCTGCCGCTGCCGGTGGACGAGCCGCACAGCACCGAACATTGCGGGCGCTGCACCGCGTGTCTGGATATCTGCCCGACCAATGCGTTCGTCGGCCCCTATGTGCTGGACGCCCGGCGTTGCATTTCCTATCTGACCATTGAGCTGAAGACCGCCATCCCCGAAGAGTTGCGGCCGCTGATCGGCAATCGTGTGTTCGGCTGTGATGACTGCCAGATCGTCTGCCCATGGAACCGTTTCGCCCGGCCGACTGGAGAAAGCGATTTCACGCCCCGGCACAATCTCGATAATGCCGAGCTGGCTGCACTGTTCATGTGGGATGAAGAGAAGTTTCTAAGCAGCACTGAAGGCTCGCCGTTGCGGCGCGCCGGCTATGAGCGCTGGTTGCGCAATCTCGCGGTGGGGCTGGGGAATGCGCCTTCAACGATTCCGGTGCTGGAAGCGCTGAAGGCGCGACGGGATTATCCGTCAGAGTTGGTTAGAGAGCATGTGGAGTGGGCGCTGGAGCAGCACTCCAGACCTTCACACCCATAACGGGCAGGCGAAGTATTCACAGTGCTCATGTGCGCGTTGTAACCATATTTTTCGCCGATCTCATTATTGCGTTGGTCTCCCCGTCGGACCAATGGCCACCCGCCCGCAGGACTTTGCAAACTCTCTGTTTACTGTCCTCTAGAAGATAAATACGCTCCCCACGTCCTTTCGAGGCTGCGAAAAAAACATGCGTTACTTTTCTTCCATCACCGGCTGCGCCGAATTCCTCGTAATACATCCTGGATTTCCTGGCTGCCTGGAGGGGGGACATATCGCTTTCCACGTACCCGAAGAATTCGTCGGCCATCGTCTTATGAGTGGCATAGAGGTAGCTTTCTGGATCGGGCCTGATTAATTGCCAAGGTCTCTCCGTGACTTCCTCCACGGGCGCCTGGGCTTTTTTGGCCGCGGCCCTTGCGCCTTTTCCACCCTTCTTTAAATGTTGCCCCGCTTTGCCTGCCCCCCTGCCACTGAGCCCTTTGCTAAAAGCTGAAGCCATCTTCCTGCCCGCATTCACAGCAGCTTTTGCACCCGCCGCCAAACCTGCACCGAGCGAAGCCAGCCCGAGACCAAAGCTGATCCAGCCCAATATCTCGCCCGCCTGAGAACCCGGTGCCAGCTCATTGACCACCTCGCTGGCAATACCCGCCAGGCCTGAAGTAACCGCCAGCCCCAATGCCGCCACTGCCCATGGCGTCGCCGCGCCCATCGTCACCACGCTGGCAACAATCCCGAGAATACTGAGGCCGATGCCGAGGATCGATTGCCAGGAGACATGCCCGGTAGGGTCAACCCGATTGACAGGGTCGCCCAGGCAATAACTGTAGGCATTCAATCCGCCCGCACCGAACGGACTCATGCTATCGGGGGAAAGAAAACGCATCAGTGTCGGGCTATAGGCCCGGTAACCGTTGCCCAGCAGATACAGCCCGGTAACCGGATCCAGCTGTTCGCCGTTGAACCCCGCCAGGCTGAACAATCCGCCTTCGGCAGGACGGTGCCCATAAGGACTGTAGGCGCAATCGGTGAGGTGCTCCTCCTTACCCAGTGTTGCCAGCACGCTTTGCTGTTGGTCGGTGCCAAACAGCAAAGCGCTGGCGTTCAAACCGAGTTGCCGCTGCCCCACAAGCGCGCCACCGTGACGCACGACACTGGATGAATTTTCACCACTCACCTCATTGGCGACCCGGCCTGCGTGGTAATAACGCTGCACAGTCGCCTTTTCGGGTTGCGACAGTTCAACCAGATCGTCGAGACCGTCGTAATGGTAGCCACGGATTACTGATCCCCCTGCGTCGGACAATTGCTCAAGACGTCCGAACGCGTCATAGGCCAGCGTTCGCGCCTGGTCGTCCTTGATCATCCTGCCGTTGGCGTCGTATTCCAGTGTCACTGCCGGTGGATAGTCGACATGGGAATGTTTGACTGCGCTGAGCTGTACAGGATCGGGATTGTCATAACTGAACGTGGTCAGATTCACGCCCAGCGGGAACTTCGTCTGCACCGTAAGAATGTTGTCCAGCGCATCGAAGGTGAAGGTCTGCTGGACGATTTCCTTGCCATACGGATCGCGGGGCTTTTGAGTGCCGGCACAGTCGTACTGGATCAGACGCCCGCGCACATCGTAGGTGAATTGCTCATCACGCAAAATCTGCGTGCCGCGCCTGGAGACTTTCTGCGCCAGCTTGCCGGCAAGCGTGTAAGTCGATTGCAGCGTCTGGTCAGGCTGGCCCTGACTCTCGAATGTACGCCGGGTTTCACGACCGATATCGTCGTAGACGAACCGGGTGATCATATGACGCTTGATCGACGTGTCTTCGGTTTTCGTCCACTCCAGCATTCCCGTCTGGGCGTCGTAGTGGAACTCGGTTTTCAGCGACCCTTGCGAGGCGGATAGAAGGCGGCCGAACTCATCGTATTCAGATCTGTTGTCGGTACCGAGCACATCAACGTGGGTGATCGGTCGCCCCTGCAGGGACCAGGTACTGGATGTTGCTTTCATGACAGCGCCGAAGGTCGTCGTTTCAGATTTCAGGCGCCCGGAAGGGTGATAGGCAAAGCTGCGTGTCCTGCCGCTTTCGGTACAGGTCAAGGGATTGCCACTGACGGGGTCGTAAGTCAGTGTCGTGACCTCTTCTCCCGCCTTGCGCTCAGTCAGTAAACCGCCCAGATCGCGCAAATAAGTGAACTCGGTTTTTTTGCCATCAGCACTCTTGTGCCACTGTGGCTGAGTGAAGCCCGCTTCATAACCAGCCTCAGACTTTCGTCCGCCAACGGTACTTTGGATCAAACGACCCAAACCATCATAAGTCTGCTGGCCCAACACTTTGTCACCGACCTTGATGTCGATCGCAAGCCCTTCATCACTATGCTCCGCGTAGTCGGTTACGACCTTACTGCCGTCGGGCATAACACTGCGGATCATCCGGTCGAAAACGTCGTACTCATATTTCCTGGTATTGCCGACAGGATCTGTCTGGCTGGTCGTGCGTCCGTAACCGTCATAGGTGTAAACGGTTTTGCCGAGACTCTTGTTCTTCAGATTGAAGCTCTCGACACTCAACGGCTTGCCGAAGTCATTGATCAGGGTGAGTGTCTTGCCCATGCCCTGAAGCCAATGGCTGTGCTGGCGAAGGACCGGATTCGCCTCACTATGTTCAATACGCCCATCGGCATGCAGCGTCTTGCTGACCTGACCCCAGGAATCGAACTCGTAGCGGGTGCTGACCGGATAAGGCTTGTTATCGCGCCAATCGGTCAGCGTCACGTTCACCTTGTGACCGACCGAATCATACAGGGCAGAATAAAGTGTGCGAGCCTGGATGAGACCGTCCTTGTCGGGATGGTCGCAGTCCTTTTCCTGAACGGTGATGATCCGCTCCAGGCCGTCATAGCTCACTCTTTGCTCACCCCCGCCTGGATCGGTGGTCACCATTGTCGCCGGTTGCTGTCTGTTGGCGGCCAGATAGGCCCAACGGGTAGCAGCCGCATAAGGGGTGCCCGAAGCGACCGTTTTGCACACTGCCCGGCCGATCGCATCGTATTCATGCTCGATACGCTCGCCATCGACACCTGTTTCCGACACCAGTAATCCAGTCAGCGTCGAAAGCACTTTCTCACTGGTCTGCACCGTCCCGTCAAATCCGCGGGTGCTGGACTTGACCCGCAATCCGTCACCCTCAAGCTCATAGGTGAATTCGGTAGAGGTTTTTTTTTCATTCAGGATGAAACTTTGCTCTTTCGTAGCCCCGTGCTTGAGCGGGTCCTTGGGCAGGTCCAGATAACTGCGTTGGGTTTTCGAACGCAGTAGCTCAACACCTTCCACAACTTCGAAAAAACGCTCAGTGACCGGTAACACGGATCCCAGCTCCGCCCCCTCCAGCGCAGTGTGCAGCGCATAGTCATAGTAGGTGACAGTCGAAGTACCATCCGACGCGGCCGCAGTAACCGTCCTCTTACTCGGGAACCTGGAGAAACCCAGCGGATCCTCCGGGCAATTGTCTCCACCACTTGCCGGATAGAATTCGGTCGAAGTCGTGATCCCGTTTGGCTCGACCTGCTTGACCAGGTTGCCTTCGTTATCGAACTCGGTGACCGTAGTTTCCAGCCGTTTTTGCTGGGTGCGCCGATCAAGGTACGTCACCGAATGCACCTTCGGCATGCGGAACTGAGCCACTTGGTCATTGAATGGCTTGGTGACGGAGCAGTGATACTCGGTGATGGCTTCGATCTGCGCGTCGCCACAGGTGGTCGTCTCTGCGACCAGAAGATGAAACTTGTTGTAGGTGCGTTTGATGCGCGTGTGAACCTTACCTTTTACCACCCACTTCTCATCCGAGGTGTACACGTAGTAGCCGGGGGCCTGGTAGAGAGGATCACCGTCACTGTCACTGGCCGGCGATAGCCCTTGGCCGAGAAAGTTATGATCGGAGTACTCGTACGTTTTGCAGAGCTTGGGCTGGCCGCGCCCCGGGTAAATATCATGAGCGATGACAAACGGCAGTGTCCGCTCAACGCCACTTACGAAACGATGACCCTGGCGCTTGTAGCGAATAATTTCTACGCCGCGCAATGGATTGACGAGGCGGTGCAGATAGCTGGCCCCGTGAATGACCTCATATTCCAGATCCCAACCTTTACCGACCGGTAGCTCGATCGCCGTCACCCGAGCGTTTTTCAAGATCAATTTGTAGCTGGAACTGGAAGCAGTGTCGGGATGCCGGGTGAATATCACCTGGCCTGCCTTGCGTATGACTCTCAAGAGGCAGCGCTTGGTATCGCTGACTTCGGTCAACCTGGGGAATCCGTTGAAGGACTCGTGCTTCAGCGTAACGCTGACACCGTTCGCTGCGATTATTTTTTCCGCGACGGCGAAATGACTGCCGACCTGGACTTTCAGCAACTCGCGCCGACCATCCTTGTATCGAACTTCATAACGCCCTGGCCCAGTTACCAATACCTTCGCTGTTTGCAGTTTCATTTCCTTGAACTTCAAACCGCTAGACGTCTCGACAGCCTTGTAGCGTTCACCGTTGGACAAGGTCATGACTTTGCTCTGCAAATCATAACTGGTCATGGTCAGCGACCAGCCAATACCGAAACCGACATCCACCTGATTGAGCGGATTAAAGCCCAGTGAAAACGCGAACTCAGGACCATTGAGATCCGCCGAGTGCAACTTCCCCAACGAAAAAGCGCAGGTGTACATGCCCGTGCGGGGATCGACGCCTCCCGAAACAAATTCACCGAAGTTGAAAGCGTTTGAATGAACAGCGGTGGATGAATTACTTTCCATAGAAAAAATCTCCCTTTTCCATCTAGAGTTGAAACGATCAAGTCGGCCAGTGAAAATCGCTGGCCACAAAAAATCCATATCAGGAGAATTGTTTTGTTGACCGCTTCGATTCGCCCAAGATAAAAGTTCGCTGCTCTATGTCACCCTCAATAGCAAGCCAGTGCTCTGTACCGAATTCATCAATAACCGCAAGTTCGAACGCGCCTTCATTTCCCGGTTTTTCCTCTGTCTGTAAAGTAGTGCGTTGCACAAGAGTCAGCACACCGGGCACATCATTGATCCGGAAATTAACATAACCGTGACGAGTATGGATCGAAGCGGATTGCCCATAGATGGGGGCCAGATAGCCGTAAAAACTCCTGCCGCCGCCACTGTAGTGGTTAATTGTTCCTGACGAGTAGACCATTACCGCATCATCGGCGTCATATGGATTAAGCGCTATGTCGTTGCTGTACCAATCCAGCAAGTTGATCTGACGGCCGTCAGCTTGGAGCCCGACATGGAAGATTTGAATTCGCTCCTCGTAAACCAGCTCCCTGAACGCACCGAACTTATAAAGAGAAAAGCTGTTCCGGTTATATTTTTTCGGCGGAACTGCCTCCAGCGTAACACTGCTATCGAAACCAATTCCATTGCTACGCAGTACCACGCCGTCCATTACAATCTCGGCGGCCACTTCCATGATTCCAGGCCTGGATGCCGAAACCCAGAATTGAAAAATCTGTACCGGATCAGAGACGTTGCTTACCCGGTTGTCCGTGACGCGCGGGACTTCAGTCAGCCGAGTTGCACCACCCGTCATTTCGTGAGCGTAACGATTTTCCTGCACCGTTACACTCCAGTCACCCTCCAGAGGACGCGCACCGTGATAGGCGATCAGGCGCAGCGACTGCAGGGCAGGGTGTCCATGCAGTGATGCGCCGTCCCCATTGTTATCAATCCCGTGCAGAAGCACCAACACACGCACCTGCATACGACCGTTGGCATAGAGCACTTTGTGGTGGCCAGAGTTTGTGGAGTCGAGCTTAACCTCGATGCGGGATATACCAACTTGTTCATCAATCATTTTACGATACCTTGCTGTTTGACAGATTTTCCCCTTTAAGGACGCAGCAAAGTATTGAGGCTCAACTTTAATTAAAACAGTCGAAACCTTCGACAAATTGTGAGGAGGTAATAATTCAACATCTCTGTCACCCACTCACACAAATGTTCACAAATGGAAGAAACCCAGCGCCACGACAAGAAATAAAAACAACATCTTTTCTGCCCCTTTGATTCCAGCACTCCAGAAACTTTCTCCCCTCCTGATCTCGAATCCATAGAATCAGAAGGGGACGTCATGAGCGCTTACTCTTGTCTGTATATGTTATAAAAACCAAGGATTCGTTACTTCCACCAACATTCAGTCACTGTCTGACCCTGTCGAGAACCCGCTTTCCGAGGACTCACTATCGGAGTCGAAATCAGGAACTTCCTCCTGCGTCTGTATTTCCATCTTGCGGTCCATACTGGAATTCTCGAGAAACTGATTGATTCGTTGCCGCGATGCCTCACTCAGCGGGTTATTCAACAAACCAACGAACAGGTTCTGTGTATCCGGAATCTCGAACAGTTCAAATCCCACGTCGGAAATATGATTATCATGCAAGGCCACGACAGCCAGTTTTCTGAGCGCATCCATGCCTGAAGGAAGGCTGGACAGATTTGCGTTGCTCAGCATCAATCCGGTTAAACCAGCCATGTGGCCTACATGCGGAGCAACTGTCAGAGGGTTGTTTGCCAGATTCAACCGGGTAAGCGTTTCGATTCTGGACAACCCTTCAGCGGTGACGTCGGAAAGAGTAAGGGAGCAGCCGTCCAGGGTAAGCTTGGTTAACTGGCGCATTTGAAATATTCCTGACGGAAATTCCTCGATTTGAATGCCAAATATTCCCAAAGACTGGATATTGGGAAAGCTGTCAAGAAACGCACCTATCCGTGCGCCCGGTTCATTTGCGGTCAATAGCAACTCTGTTACGTACTCAAACCGACCGGACAACCTTGGTAACTCTCCCGGAAAATCGACATAGTAGGAAAACTGATCGTCTCCCTCCCCCCATCTGGAATCCGACTTGCGCTGCCAGATATCCTGCAACTTAGCGCTGAACCGCTCTCGAGCCTGGCGTTGCACGGTGGGTGGCGGCGCGTTTTCGGGTCCAGCGGTCCGCGACTGAAGTACCGCCCCATCGGCGCTCCATATCGTCAGTTCATTACGCAATGTCGCGAACTCTTTTTCCAGACGGGCCAGTATTGCCGATGGGTCACTCTGCAAGCGCTCGGTGACAAACGACGTCACCTGCTCATCCGAAAGCTGCGGATAAAGTGCTTTTACACGCTCCGCAGCGGACTTTGTCGATTGCCGATTATTGTCGCCACCGCCCAGCAGCTGCCCCCCTTGCCCGTGCAATGCAGCGCTGGAGATGAAGTCAACTGGCAATGGCTCCTCCCCTAACAACTTGCTCACGCTTTGGCGCGACGGCAATGGCTGTGCACGTATCAGCCGTTGTAGAGCCATGCCACCGCCCTGCGCCACATCGAGCAATTGGCGTTGCCCGGGCTGCAACAGACGCCAGACTGCCGAATACAGATCCATCGGTCCTTCGGGTGTCGGTATGTTGCTGCCGCGGATCACATAGCCTTCCAACTGACGCGTCAGTGTGTAATGCACCTGCGACCCTGCATCACCGGTGGCACTCAAGGGTTTGCCGTCCGACATATCCTGATGAATTTCGATACGAACCTCTTGCGGCCACTTCTCGAGCCGCCCGATCATCAGCAACGCCAGCAAATCACTGTCCAGACTGGATGCCGACTCCAGATATATTCCTTCGCAGGCCCTGGCAACACGCACTTCGCGCAGCGCCATCAGGGTCTTTTCTGCCATGTGCCTCGGCATCCCAGGCCGCAGACGCAAATGCAGATGGTCGGCGGCACTGGCCTCTCGCCACAATGCCTGAGCGATTGTCTTGGGCAGGTAAGGAAAAATCCGACGCATCTGCAATGTGTTTTCATCGCAGTCGAGTTCAAACGCCCGCTCACTCCGCTCGAAGAGCAAAGCTCCGTGCCTTTTGCCATCGTGCTCGACCAGCTCGCCTTCCCCTGACGACAGCAAAGCCTGCCATTGTGGGTCCGCCTGCCAGCGTACGGACGGATCGGGATTGTGCATTTGGGTGATGAATCGCTGGATGCCCGAATCGAGGTTAAAGCGCCTGAGCGTGTCCGTCATCAACGCCATAGCGACAGGGTGAATGGGCGAATCGTGTATGAGCATTGCGCCCACACCGCTCGTTGCAAGAGCACGTTTGATAGTGAGCGAGGAGAAATCATCCACCGAATGGCCTGATCGCAGAAACAGTTCCGCTATCTGGCTGTGTTCCGAATAGGTGCTTGAAGAACGATTGTGCCAATCGCCATTTTCCAGAGGAAGCCAGAACCGACCCTCGCTATCCGGCCTCAACAGCGGACCGGAAGGATGCAGCTCACTGGCATGCGTGACACGAAACAGGCCGCTCTCGGCATCCCGAATCACTTGAACGAGACGGCCATCGGCGACGGCCACATACTGTCGCTGTTTGAAAAACATGATTCCCGGCGCACCGGCTTCGTCGAGACTTTTTGGTGTGGGTATCCAATAATTCTCCAGCGAGTTTTTTGCCGGGCTCCTTGCGAACTGGTCAATTGCAGAAAATATCGGACTCGTGCTCACGCTGATGACGGGCGTCATTGCCGTCGAATCTGGCGAAAAGGACGACAGTTCCTGACCGTGTGCGTCAGGCAGATGCGCTACCGTTGAAGGCGAGGACGACAGCGGGCGGGGGCGTTCCACTCCAGGATCGAATGGTTTGGTTGGGGCAGATACAGGTTTGCTCTTTGGCGGTTTGCCAGTCATGAATGCTCATCCTTGAGGAGTGGTTGCGTTGGCCGCTCATTGCTGCGGGGCCAACGCGAGACATCAGAAAACGCAGGTGGCGCGCATCCTGATAATTGGACATGGCAGCTTATCTACAGACGCAATGTCCAACGCATATACTTTTATTGCATCCGCCGACATTGCATCGGGGGAATGATCAGGCTCAGCCTCGTTGAAGATACAAATCTCGCTCGTAAAAATCCGCACGAATCGACAATTTATGCTCGGTACCGTATTCATCGATGGCGATGAAGAAAAGTACGCCTCCATATTTCCGCGCTGTAGTATTTTCCGAATATTCGGATAGCGCCTGCACGATAGTCAATTCTCCGTCGCTCTGAGTTATTACTTTATAATGCTTATGACTCCATGTTTGCGCATCTCTGGTAAAGGTGTATACAAACGGATCGCCATTAACAGGCAACGTTACAGTGATATTGGACTTTTCGGGGCGTACAAAAATGCAGTCCATATAATTCGTTTTTATTTCATTAAGACGGTTACCGCCGGCAAAATTATGATTTTCGCCCTCTTTTACGCCCTCTACAATCCAGTCAACCAGCCTGATCTGCTTCCCGCCCGGATAGAGGCCTAAATGGTACTTCCAGATTCGATTGCCGGGCGACTCATTGCCAACCCTGGTTTGATACAACCGAAACACACCATCAACAGAATATGTCGCAGGAGTTTCTGCTTCGATAGTTACACTGCTGTCATGGACACTGGAGAGTGTGGTTCCGTTGCTGAGAATTCTCTCGCCGTCCAGAAACAGTCGAGCACCGATCTGAGTCGGTCCGGCGCTCGATGAGGACACCCAGAATGTGCGAACCTGAGGGTGAACGCTGTCATCCTCCATATCATCAGCTATCTCCCCGACAGACATTGCGGATCGGGCCTCGACGGTGAATCGACCCTGCACGTTGCTTGCAGCCCAGCCGTCGCGCAAAGTCTTGCCGGTGGCGTAATGAATGAGCTCGATACTCTCCATCACATCTGCCGGAACATGCATGGCTTCGCCGTCAGCATTGACTCCGGAAACGAGTACTTGAACTTTTACCTGCATTCGACCGTTAGCGAAAAGTGCCCTGCTCTGGGCATTATCACTGGCATCGAACTTGACTTTAAAACTGGCAAGGCCCGCAAGAACAGGCGCAGTAATTTGGTGATTATTTGTAGCGTCCATGCTTTCACTCATAATGCAGATCCTTAAAAAGAATGATTTTTATCGACATAGGGAATATGTCAGCAAAAAAAACTACATTCTTGGCAGGGAAATATCAAAGAGCAAAATGTAAGAATATACGCACGCCGGTCGCCAGCGAAAAACCTGGCTTCGCCGCACTACATTCAAAGTACCGCCACCGCGGTCAATGTTCGTCGTTATAGACGAACTTCGGCATTTCCCAATGAAAACGAATGGCCAGCAGACGCAACAAGAATCCGCCAAACAAAGTGATCAGAATGGCTTGTTCACCCGGCACATTCAGATAAAGACACAACATGTAGCACCACGCAGCGGCAAACGAGACGCTGGCGTAAAGTTCGCGACGAAAAATCAACGGAATATCGTTGCAGAAGATATCGCGAAGAATGCCGCCAAAGACGCCGGTGATCACACCGCTGACCGACGCCACCAGCATACCGTGGCCCATCTCCAGAGCGGTCATGCAACCGATCAAGGTGAATGCCACCAGGCCCACCGCGTCGAGTACCAGAAACAGCGAGCGCAAGTGGCGCATCCAGCGTGCGGTGAACACGGTGAACATCGCCGCCACCGACGTCAGCACCAGATACTCCGGGTGTTTGACCCAGGTCAGCGGGTAGTGCCCGAGCAGCACGTCGCGCACTGAACCGCCACCGAGCGCGGTGATGCAGGCGATCAGCACCACGCCAAACCAATCCATGCCGCGTCGTCCTGCGGACAGCGCGCCAGTCATGGCTTCGGCGGTGATGGCGATCAGATAGAGCATCAGCAACATGATGGCAGTCCAGGCAGGAAGGCGCGCAGTCTAGCCATTTCAGCGCCGCACCAGAAGAGGGCGCCTCAGCAAACACAACTCCCTGCAGGAGCCGCCGAAGGCTGCGATCTTCTGATTCTGCTTTTTCAGATTCGAAACAGAGATCAAAAGATCGCAGCCTGCGGCAGCTCCTGCACAGGGATCGCGTCAGAACTTGATGAAGTGCTTGCGGTAGTGCTGCAGCTCGGCAATCGATTCGCGGATGTCATCCAGCGCCAGGTGGGTGCTGCCCTTCTTGAAGCTGTCACGCACATCCGGCGCCCAGCGCGCGGCCAGCTCTTTGAGCGTGGAGACGTCGAGGTTGCGATAGTGGAAGTAGCTTTCCAGTGCCTTCATGTGGGTATAAAGGAAGCGACGGTCCTGGCAGATGCTGTTGCCGCAGATCGGCGATTTGCCCTTCGGCACCCACTTCTCGAGGAAGGCGATGGTTTGCCCCTCGGCTTCGGCCATGCTGATGCGGCTGTCACGAACACGCTGGGTCAGGCCGGAATTGCCGTGGGTGCGGGTATTCCACTCGTCCATGCGCGCGAGTACTTCGTCGCTGTGATGGATGGCGATCACCGGGCCCTCGGCCAATGTATTCAGCTCACTGTCAGTGACGATGGTGGCCATTTCGATGATGACGTCGTTGTCCGGGTCCAGACCGGTCATTTCCAGGTCGATCCAGATCAGGTTCTGCGGGTTTTGCATATTCGGGCTCCTAGGCAATGCTGCGCAGTTTAGCCTAGGCCGGTAGCCGGGCGTGCTAAACTCGCGGCCGTTTTACCTAATCGCTGCATTCTTCAGACGGAACACCCATGGCCAAACGCCAACTCAATCGTCGTCAAAACTGGCGCATCGAAAAGATTCAGGGCGAGCGCGCCGCACGCGCCGCCAAACGCGAGTCCTCGGCGGTCGAAGCCCTTGAGGGCGGCGACCTCGGCCCTGAGCAGCACGGCCTGGTGATCGCCCACTTCGGTGTGCAGGTAGAAGTCGAAGCTGTTGACGGCGAACTCGCCGGTCAAGTGTTCCGCTGCCACTTGCGCGCCAACCTGCCGGCGCTGGTCACCGGCGACAAAGTGGTCTGGCGCGCCGGCAACCAAGGCATTGGCGTAATCGTCGCGCAACTGCCGCGCAGCACCGAACTGTGCCGTCCCGACAGCCGTGGCCAGCTCAAGCCGGTTGCCGCCAACGTCGACATGATCGTCATCGTCTTCGCGCCGCTGCCCGAGCCGCACGCCAACCTGATCGACCGCTACCTGGTCGCCGCTGAACACGCCGGCATCCGCCCGCTTCTGCTGCTGAACAAATTCGATCTGATCGACGAGCAGAACGCCCCGGCGCTGAACGCCTTGCTGGCGGTGTACCGCACGCTGGGTTATCCGGTGCTGGAAGTCTCGGCCCACCACGGCGACGGCATGGAGCAACTGCAAAAGCAGCTCGACGGGCGCATCAGCGTATTCGTCGGCCAGTCCGGCGTCGGCAAGTCGTCGCTGGTCAACAGTTTGTTGCCGGAAGTCGATACCCGTGTCGGGCCGTTGTCCGAGCTGTCCGGTCAGGGCACGCACACCACCACCACCGCGCGGCTGTTCCACTTCCCCGGCGGCGGTGAACTGATCGACTCCCCGGGCATCCGGGAATTCGGTCTGGGCCACGTCAGCCGCGCCGACGTCGAAGCCGGTTTCATCGAGTTCGACGACCTGCTCGGCACTTGCCGTTTCCGCGACTGCAAGCACGACCGCGAACCGGGTTGCGCGCTGCTCAAGGCGCTGGAAGACGGGCGCATCCAGCAGCAACGCATGAACAGCTATCGCTCGATCATCGCCAGCCTGCCTGAAAACGGCTATTAAACAGCCACGCCGGCAGCCCTGCACGATGGGCTGCCGATTGTCGGACTGCATCTGACTCACGCCCCTCCTCCTTAAACATCAGCCTCGTCTGTAGGATTTTGCGCGCCTGCTTGCAGGACATTTCTGTTTTGCCGCGCAGACCTTGTAGGCCCGCGCCAGCGGCCTACATTCGTTTCCTCCTTCGCTCACAGCGACACTCGAGGAAAGCCATGCAAACCTGCGTTTTGTTCTTCATCCATTCGTCTTGCTGCACCGACTTCGGCACGATCCGCCTGCCCACGGTGGTGTAACCATGCGCAAGGCACTGTTTATCGGCATCAATGACTATGCCCATATTTCCGGGCTGAGCGGTTGCTGCAACGACGCCATGGCCATGGCTTCGGTGCTGAAAACCAACGCCAACGGCGATCCCAACTTCAAGAATGTCTTGTTGACGTCCGCCGAGGATTATCTGAGCCGGCAAAAACTCGAAGACCAGATCCGCGAGTTGTTTTCCGGTGACTGCAACGTCGCCCTGCTGTATTTCGCCGGCCATGGCAGTTTCGACGCCGACACTGACGAAGGCATGTTGATCGCGCAGGACTACCGTAACGCCAAGGACGGCATCCGCATCAGCGACATCCTCAACTGGGCGGACAAGGCCACCCGGATCAAAAACAAAGTGATCATCCTCGACTGCTGCGAAAGCGGTTCGGCCGGCGAAGTGCGCGCCTTGCGCAGCGAGAGCAGTATGGTCGGCGAGGGCATGACCATTCTCACCGCCTGCAAAAAAGCCGAGCCCGCGCTGGAGGGCGCGCAGCACGGTGTGTTCACCGGCCTGCTCCTGCAAGCGCTGCATGGCGGCGCGGCGAATATCCTCGGCAAAATCACCCCCGGCAGCCTGTACTCCTTCGTCGACAACGCCCTCGGACCGTGGGAACAGCGCCCGGTGTTCAAGACCAATGTTTCGCAGTTCATTTCCCTGCGCGAAGTCTCGCCGCTGATCCCCAAGGACATCCTGCGCAAATTGCCGGACTGGTTCGCCGAAGCCGAATCGGTCTTCCCGCTCGACCCCAGCTACGAACCCACCGAGAAGGCATTCGTGCCCAAGCACGGCGAGGTCTTCGCCCAGTTGCAGAAGTGCAATCGTCACAGCCTGATCGAGCCGGTCGACGCCGAGCACATGTACTACGCCGCCCTCAACTCCACCGGCTGCCGCCTCACGGCACTCGGCGCCTATTACCGCGAACTCGCCCTCAAAGGACATTTCTGATGCCAGTCTTTATCAGCTATCGCCACATGGATCGCGCCCATGCGATCGCCATCAACACCCGCCTGACCCAGGCGAAAATCAGGACTTACCTCGACGTGCTGGATCCGGAATCGCAGACCACCGACGACATCACCGGGGTCATTACCCGCAACATCACCGAGTGCACGCATCTGCTGGCGGTGGTATCGGAGAAGACTGCGCAGTCCTGGTGGGTGCCGTTCGAAATTGGCGAGGCGACGATCAGCAATCGGCGGATCTGCACCTTCAAGACCGGGCCGGCGCAATTGCCGATCTATCTGGACAAGTGGCCGAAGCTGAGCACGGCCAGCGATCTGGATTTCTTTATCGATGCGTATCGTGATGAGGTGTCGAACAAGCGGTCGATGGCGCTGGATTCGATCAGCGAATCGGTCAAAGGGGCTTACAAGCGCGATGCGGAGATGTTTCATGAACAGTTGAAGAACCGGATTCGTCGGGGATTCTGAGACTGTGCCGGCCTGTCCCCGATTATTTTAGCAACGCTAAGAAAATGGTCAGGGGCATGAACCGATAGCCACAAAAAAGCCGACATCACTGTCGGCTTTTTTTCACTTACTGCTTCGGCGCAGGTGCTGGTGCTGCACTCCCCGGCTCAGCCGGTTTCGGCGCCGCATCGTCAAACAGATTCAAGCGCTCGCGCAACTCATGCGCTGGCACTGGCTGTTTGTCCGCCGGCAGCGCATTCGGATCAACCGGGGCTGCCGGAGCAGCACCGTTCTGCCCCTGATCTGCCGGTTTCGCCGCCTCAGGACCCTGCGCACCTTCTATGGCAGCCTGGGCTTTCTTGGTCAGCACGACAATGTCGATCCGGCGGTTGACCGGGTTGAACGGGTTTTCCCGATCGAACAACGCCGACGAGGCATAACCGACCACCCGCGCGACCTGCGCATCCGGATAGCTGCCCGCGACCAGAGCACGGCGAGCCGCGTTGGCACGGTTGGCCGACAGCTCCCAGTTGCCGTAATCGCCAGTGCCGATGTACGGCTTGGCGTCGGTGTGGCCGCTGATGCTGATCTTGTTCGGCACCGCTTTGATGGTGTCGGCCATGGCCAGCAGGATGTCTTCGAAGTACGGCTTCAGGCGTGCGGAACCGGAGTCGAACATCGGCCGGTTCTCGGCATCCATGATCTGGATGCGCAGGCCGTTCGGGGTGATTTCGAAAAGGATCTGATCCTTGAATTTCTGCAGTTGCGGATTTTCGTCGACCTTGTTCTGCAGTTCTTGCAGCAGCAGTTCGAGACGCTCCTTCTCGACCTGCTCGGCCATGCCTTCAACCTGTTCGGTGTCGACCGTGACCTTGTCCGGTTGCGGCTGCGACTTCACTTCAGGGTTGAGAGTGTTTTCCGGCGCCAGGGTCGGTGTACCACCCAGATCGATGATGTACGGCGTGCCGCTTTCGGAGAAGCCGACCGGGTCCTTGAAATAACCGGCGATGGCGATCTTCTGTTCCGGCGTGGCGGTGGACAGCAGCCACAGCACCAGGAAGAACGCCATCATCGCCGTGGCAAAGTCGGCGAAGGCGATTTTCCACGCCCCGCCGTGGTGCCCGGCGGCAATGCGCTTGACGCGCTTGACGATGATCGGCTGATTATTTTCCATGACTTAGCGACCGCGAACCGCTTGTTCCAGCTCGGCGAAGCTTGGACGGTGCGCCGGATATAGAACCTTGCGCCCGAACTCGACCGCCAGCGACGGCGGCATGCCGGACGCCGAAGCCACCAGCGAGGCCTTGATGGCTTCGTAGACGTTGAGCTCTTCCTTGGCATCGTGGGCCAGGGAATGCGCCAGCGGACCGAAGAAACCGTACGCCGCGAGGATACCGAAGAACGTACCGACCAGTGCCGCACCCACGTGCAGACCGATCGACGCCTGGTCACCCTCGCCCAGCGAGGCCATGGTCACCACGATACCGAGTACCGCCGCAACGATACCGAAACCGGGCATGCCGTCGGCGATGCCGTTGACGGCGTGCGATGGGTGCTCGAGGTCTTCCTTGAGGCTGTACAGCTCCATGTCGAACAGGCCTTCGAGTTCGTGCGGAGCCATGTTGCCGGAGGACATGATGCGCAGGTAATCGCAGACGAACGCGGTCATGCGTTCATCCTTGAGCACCGCCGGGTACTTGGCGAAGATCGGGCTCGCGGCGGCATCTTCGATGTCGCCTTCGATCGCCATCATGCCTTCGCGGCGGCTCTTGTTGAGGATCTCGTAGATCAGCCCGAGCACCTCCAGGTAGAAGGTATGGGTGAAGCGCGAACCGAACATGCTCAGGGATTTCTTGAGCACGTGCATCGTCATGTAACCGGGGTTGGCCTGGAGGAACGCGCCGAGGGCCGCACCGCCGATGATCATCACCTCGAAAGGCTGGATCAGGGCGGCAATCTTGCCGTGGGAGAGCACGTATCCGCCGAGCACGCTCGCGAATACGACGATGATGCCGATAATTTTAGCCATAGGTAGAAGGTACTTGTTTAAGTCGGGTTCAAGGTCATATTCGGAAGTTAAAAAATCTCTTCTTCTACTTATCGGCAAAACTGCGCCAGACTATAGCCAGTTCAGGCGAAAAGCCAATTTAGCCCATGTAGGGCGCGTCTACAGTCAGTGAAGATCTCGTCCAGACATGGCTAATGAAACGAACGTCCCACACGCAAAACCGACCACCCTCGACGGCTGGGTCAAGCTGCTCGACAGCGTCCTCCTGCCCGTACCACAAGAGGCTCACGACAAAGTCTGCCGAGCGATCCGCGACAACCGCAGCTCGCTGCGCGACATCGCCGATCTGATGCAGGACAGCCCGGCGCTGGCCTTGAGCATCATCCGTGAGGCGAATCGTCACACCCACGGCACCATGGCCGCGCCAGCGGAAAATCTCGAAGTGGCAATCAATCGTCTGGGCCTTGCGCGCACCGAAGAATTGCTCGCGCGCCTGCCCGCCGAACCGCACCGGCAGATCCCCAAGGCCTTGCGCCAATTGCAGCTGATCAGCCAACACGCGACACAGCAGGCCAACGGTTTTTTTGCCAGTCGCCTGGCGCGACTGTGGCAGGACATCCACTGGGGCAGCTTGCTGTTTTTGTCGCCGCTGTGGCCGTTGGCACTGACCTATCCGCAGTTGCTCGAAGAATGGGAACTGCGAGTTATCCACAAGGGCGAATCGGCGGGGGTCGTCGAAAAGCAGTTGTTCGGCGTGCGCCTGTTGAAAATTGCCGAGGCACTGGTCCAGGCCTGGCATCTGCCGATCTGGGTCGAGCAAGGCTACAAATTGCTGCTCAGCGAACAACGCGAACTGGTCAAAGTGCTGCGCATCGCCCGCGACAGCGAACACCCGCTGCGCCAGCAGAATCGTCTCGACGACGACCCGACACTGCGGCGCTGGCTCAATCAGCCGGCGAATACCGTGCTGCTCGCCAATGGGCTGGCGCTGTCGGCGCAACAGGCCTGGGACAGTCCGCACAGCAAACGCTGGCAGTACCTGACCAGCCTGTATCTGCAGATTTCCATGGACGAAGTGCAGCAACAGTTGCACCAGCAAGCGGCGAACAGTGCGCGTCAACATGCGATGCCTGATTTGTGGCACCCGGCGGTTTCACTGATCTGGCCGTGGGGCACTCGCCGGTTGCCGGCCGGCATGCTTCCGGCCGCAGCGCCGAATGCGGATGATCTGAGCCAGTGGCGTCGGCAATGCGCCGAACTGCTCGCCGAGCCCAGCCGCTTCACCAATGCCATGAGCCTGACCGTCGCCGCCCGCGAGGCACTGGTGGCGAGCGGCATGCGCCGGGTGATGATTCTGATGGCCGACCGCACACACACGACCCTGCGCGTGCACCAGACCGCCGGTTTGCCGAAGGATGCGGCGGCGCTGAGTTTTGTCGTCAGCCAGAGCAAAGTCCTGCAACGCCTGCTCGCTCAGCAGGCGCAGGTGCGGATCTCGCCGGAGAACAACGCGCAATTCTCGGCCTTGTTACCGGCGAGCCTGCGCACGCTGTTTCGCGGGGAGCACTTATTCCTGCGCTCACTGGTGAATAACGGCCGGGTGATCATGATCGTCGTTGCCGATCAGGGCGGCGGGCCGTTCGCCGACATCACCGTACAAGCCTTCGGCAAAACCGCGCAGTGCATCGAAAAAGCCCTGCACAGCTTTAGCAGCCGTGGCCAATGAGCCTGCGCTACAATCCTCCCCTTTGTGCTCTGGAGACCTCACATGTCTGACTTCTCTGGCTTGTCGCTTGTCATCGAGCCGAGCGACCTGCTGCCGCGTCTGGAGTCCCCGGAACTGATCCTGGTGGACCTGACCAGCCCTGCCCGGTATGCCGAAGGTCACTTGCCCGGCGCACGTTTTGTCGACCCGAAACGCACCCAGCTCGGCCAGCCACCGGCGCCGGGTTTGATGCCGGCGAAAGCCGATCTGCAAGCGCTGTTCGGCGAGCTCGGCCATCGCAAAGACGCGGTCTACGTCGTGTATGACGATGAGGGCGGCGGCTGGGCCGGACGCTTCATCTGGCTGCTCGATGTCATCGGCCATGACAAGTACCACTATATAGATGGTGGCCTGCCGGCCTGGCTGGCAGACGGAATGCCGATGTCGATCCAGGTACCACCCGTAGTCGGCGGCCCGGTCTCGCTGACCCTGCACGACGAACCGACCGCCACCCGCGAATACCTGCAAAGCCGTCTCGGCGCGGCCGATCTGGCGATCTGGGACGCGCGTGGGCCGCTGGAATATTCCGGCGAGAAAGTCCTCGCAGCCAAGGGCGGACACATCCCCGGCGCGGTCAATTTCGAATGGACCGCGGGCATGGACCCGGCGCGTCAGTTGCGCATCCGCAGCGACATGCCGCAGATCCTCGAAAACCTTGGGATCACCAAGGACAAGGAAATCATTACCCACTGCCAGACCCATCACCGGTCGGGCTTCACTTATCTGGTGGCCAAATCCCTCGGTTATCCGCGGGTCAAGGGCTACGCCGGTTCATGGGGCGAATGGGGCAACCACCCTGACACGCCTGTCGAGATTCAAGGTTTTAAGGACAACTAATGAAAGAGCGTCTGTTTATCCTCAGTCAGTACCTGCTGCCGCATCACCTGCTGTCGCGCCTGGCCGGCTGCATCGCCGAATGCCGCGTGCGCTGGTTCAAGAATGCCTTCACCCAATGGTTTGCCAAGCGTTATCAAGTGGACATGTCGCAAGCGCTGGTCGAAGACCTCACCGCTTACGAGCACTTCAACGCGTTCTTCACGCGCGCCCTGAAAGATGGCGCACGCCCACTGGACGAAACCCCGGGCGCGATCCTCAGCCCGGCCGACGGTGCGGTCAGCCAGCTCGGCCCGATCGAGCACGGTCGCGTGTTCCAGGCCAAGGGCCACAGCTTCAGCGTGCTTGAATTGCTCGGCGGTGATGCGGCCAACGCGGCGCCGTTCATGGGCGGCGACTTCGCCACCATTTACCTGTCGCCGAAGGACTACCACCGCGTGCACATGCCGCTGGCCGGCACCCTGCGCGAAATGGTCTACATCCCGGGGCGGATTTTCTCGGTGAACCAGACCACCGCCGAAAACGTTCCCGAGCTGTTCGCCCGCAACGAGCGTGTGGCGTGCATTTTCGATACAGAACGCGGGCCGATGGCCGTGGTGCTGGTTGGCGCGATGATTGTCGCTTCGATCGAAACCGTGTGGGCCGGTCTGGTCACACCACCAAAGCGCGAGCTGAAAACCTTCCGCTACGACGAAGCCGCACGCGCACCGATTCATCTGGAAAAAGGCGCGGAACTGGGGCGCTTCAAGCTCGGTTCAACGGCGATCGTGCTGTTTGGCCCGGATCAGGTGAAGTGGGCCGAAGAGCTGGTGGCCGGTTCGCCAGTGCAGATGGGCCAGGGTCTGGCACTGCCAAAAGCGTGACCCTGTTCGCGGAAGCAGCCAAGGCTGCTTCCGCAAACCGCGGCATTTGCTGCTATGGTTTTGCTCATGAGCCAGACCAACTTTTCTCCCAAGCTGCGCGCTCCGACTCCCACGCAAACGCGCCTGTCGTTCTGCGACGCCAGCCCGCGCGACCTCAAGCGCTGGATCGCCGGCCTGCCCAAGGCCAACATCGGCGAAACCGCCCGCCTGCTCTATCAAGGCCTCGGCGAACTGAACCTGTTGCTCACTCCTAGCGACAATCGCCTGCAACTCTTGGAACTGCTGCGGCCCGAGGTGTATTTCGTCTGCCAGCATCTGGAACGGCACTTTCTGCATCAGGCGATCATGCTCGACGAGCGTTCGCGCAAAGTCAGCAACCTGTGTCAGGCCCTGCAAGGCCAGTTGGCCATCGGCTATAAACAGATCGCCCTGCGTATCCTGCCCAAATACAGCAAGGACCGCGCGACATTGGTCAGCACCGCTTTGCAACGTGCCGCGCACGCGCTGAAGGCGCAACTGGTGCGTGCGACGCAGTTGTACAGTTCTCCACCCGAGCATGTGTGGTTCGAACTGCATCAGCTGTATCGCAGCGCTTCTGAACTACAGCTGCAGCAACGGCGGCTGCGCGATGATCTGGCTTACCTGACCAGCGAACTGAGCGTCGAGCAAACCTACATCGCCGCTCTGCTATTGGGCAGCGCCCGTTGCAATCAATTGCGCCAGAGCCAGATCGCCCGGCTAGCGGAGGTGATCGAGCCGTGGAGCGCTCTGCTCAAGCTGCATCCCGGCAGCACCAACGACGGCTTGTTTGCGGTCAGTCCGGAACTCGATGTCGGCCCGCGCTACCGCAAGATGTTTCGCAGCGAACAACAGAGCGGGCTGCTGGGCTTCGATCCGCAGCCACTGGTCAAACAGCTCGAAACGCACTTGCAGCACCAGCCGACCTCGACACCTTTGCCTGTCTCCGCCGGTCTCAGCCTCGATACCCTGCAACATCTCCACGCCACTTGGGGCCAGGCTGCGGAACGCAGCTTTCAGCGTATCGCCGGCCAAGGCTCATTGACTGTGTGTGTCGGCATGAGCGCCCTGCACTTCTACCTCGGCGGCGAGCGCACCTTCAGCGAGTTGCTCAAACATCCCGGTGCCCGCGCGGCAAATTTCAGCAGCGTGGTGGCCAACGGCGAAAAGGACAGCTGGAGCCAAGCGTTCGACGCCGCCCCGCAAAGCAACGATGAGCTGTTGCCGTACGAGGAAATCCAGTACGACCAATTGAGCGAGGACGATGGCCCCGGCAACGCACCGAACTATCCGACTTACGCCCTGCCGGTGATCAACCACAGCCCCGGCGGCTATTGCCTGGCCTGGCCGAGCGAGGTGCCGGCCGAATTGCAGGCCGGGGAAATGCTCGGCATTCAGGACAGCGAGAGCAAAGGCTGGAGCATTGCGGTGATTCGCTGGATCCGCCAGGTGCGGGGCAGCGGCACGCAGATGGGCATTGAACTGGTCGCGCCACACGCGCAGCCGTGCGGTCTGCAACTCGTGCGAACGAAAGACGATCACAGCCAGTATTTGCGCGGCTTGCTGCTGCCGGAAATCAGTGCGATCGATGTGCCGGCCACCTTACTCGCGCCGCGTCTGCCGTTTCAGGAAGGCAACAAGGTGTTGATCAACACTCAGGGCGAGGAACACCGCGCCGGGCTGGATCGGCGGGTGGCGAGTACGCACAGTTTCAACCAGTTCGCCTATCGCTCGCTGGATCCTGCGCACAATGGCGGGGGCGAGGAGGATTTTGATTCGTTGTGGCATTCGCTCTAGATCGAGGCTCGGCCTTCGCGAGCAGGCTCGCTCCCACACTGGAATGAGGTTTCCCGTGGGAGCGAGCCTGCTCGCGAAGAGGCCAGATCAGCTTATCGAGATCTCAGAGCTGCCCGTCGCGATCGCGGAAGCCCAGCAGATACAACACACCATCCAGTCCCAGCGTTGAGATCGCCTGCTTCGCCGACTGTTTGACCAATGGCTTGGCGCGAAACGCCACGCCCAACCCGGCAATCGCCAGCATCGGCAAATCGTTGGCGCCGTCGCCGACGGCAATGGTCTGCTCCAGACGCAGACCTTCCTTGTGCGCCAGTTCCTTGAGCAAGTCAGCCTTGCGCTGCGCATCGACAATCGGCTCGATCGCCAGACCGGTGCACTTGCCGTCGACCACTTCCAGCTCGTTGGCGAACACGTAGTCGATGCCAAGCCTGGCCTGCAGTTGCTTGGCGAAATAAGTGAAGCCGCCGGACAGGATAGCGGTTTTGTAGCCGAGCCGTTTGAGTTCGGCGAACAGGGTTTCTGCGCCTTCGGTCAGGCGCAGCGAGGCGCCGATCGAGTCGAGCACGCTGACGTCGAGGCCCTTGAGCAGCGCCAGACGCTCCTTGAAGCTGGCGCGGAAATCCAGTTCGCCGGCCATGGCGCGCTCGGTGATTTCCGAGACCCGGTCACCCACGCCGGCCGCCTTGGCCAGCTCATCGATGACTTCCGCTTCGATCAGCGTCGAGTCCATGTCGAACACGGCCAGACGTCGGTTGCGACGGAACAGCGAGTCTTCCTGAAAGGCGATATCGACGTTCAATTCCTGGGCAACGCTGAGAAATTCGGCGCGCAGGGCCTGCGGATCGGCAGCTTCGCCGCGCACGGAAAACTCGATGCAACCCTTGCCTTTGTCGGCCGGTGTGTCCAGTGGCATGCGCCCCGACAGACGGTCGATATGGTCAATGTTCAGGCCATATTTGGCGGTGATCGCGCTGACGGCCTGCAATTGGCCGGCAGTGACCTTGCGCGTCAGCAGGGTGACGATATGGCGTTTCTTGCCCTGATTGCCCACCCACTGCTGGTAATCCTCTTCGGACACCGGGGTGAAGCGCACTTGCTGATCCAGTTCGTAGCCCTTGAACAAGATGTCCTTGAGCACCGATTTGCCCTGCTCGGAATCGGGAATTTCAACCAGGATGCCAAACGACAGGGTGTCGTGGATCACCGCCTGACCGATGTCGAGAATGTTCACACCACCTTGTGCCAGAACACCGGTGATGGCCGCCGTCAGACCCGGACGGTCGACTCCCGTGATGTTAATCAGGACGATTTCGCGCAACGCGCACCCCCGCAACTGGAAAAAAACCGCATTCTACCCACTTTCAGTGACCATCGGGCACCGCGAGCGCTTTGCCGGTCTGGGGCCTGTCGCTATACTGCGCGTCAACTTCACGGACAAAGAGCCGAGCTCAAGTGAACCGGCCCACGCCAGTCAAAACCGATAACTTCTTCCTGCTGATCTTCCGTGCACTGCGCCACCGCCGTGTACCGATTGCATTGCGCATTGCCAGCCACAACGTGATCCTGGTCGCTCTGGCCCTGGTGATCTATGCCGGGGTGATGGGGCTGCAATTCAAGCAGGCCATGCACGAGCAGGCCGATGCGCTGGGCGAAAGCCTGACCACGCAGACCGCCACCTCCGCCACCGAGCTGCTGGTGTCCAACGACATCCTCAGCCTCAACGTGCTGCTCAACAACCTGACCAAGAACAAACTGGTCGCCCACGCGGCGATCTACAGCGTGGACAACCGCATCCTCGCCGAGTCCGGTCAGCGTCCCAAGCACAGCCTGCTGGGCGAAGCCGAGGGCATGTACGAGAGCAAGATCACTTTCCAGGACGTGACGGCCGGGCAACTGCGCATCAGCCTGGACATGGATCAGTTCCAGCAGCCGATGACCATCAGCCTGCAAAGCATGGGCATTCTGAGCGCGATTCTGCTGGCACTGTCGCTGGCTCTGAGCCTGCGCATGGGCCGCTATCTGTCGACGCCGCTGCTGCAATTGCGTGTATGGCTGCGCCGCATCGACGCGCATACACCGGGCATCGATCGTCAGGATGAAATCGGTGATCTGGCGCGCCAGCTGCACGCCAGCTACGCCCCGGAACCGGAGCCTGAGCCCGAACCCGAGCCGGAATTCGCCGAGGAAGAAGACGAGCCGGAATTCGAGGTGCGTAATCTGCGCGATCCAAGCTTCGACGAAAGCCGCCCGCTGGCCGCGAAGAAACCGGCCCCGCGTCACTTGGTCAGCACCGTCGAAGACGATGACGATGATGACGCCTTCGCCGACCTGCGCGACGAGTCGCTCACCAGCGCCGCACAACCGCTCACGCGCAAACCGACGCCTGACGTGCCACAGCACACCGCCGTACTGGCCGTGCAACTGGGCTCGCAGGAACAATTACGCCGCTTGCCTCGCGCACGTCTGGAAGAATTGCAGGAACGCTATCGCGACTGCCTCGAACAGGCCGCTTCGCTGTATCAGGGCGAAATCGAAACCCTCAACGATGGCAGTACGTTGCTGCTGTTCCACACCGAAGATTGCGGCGACGACTACCTGACCAATGCCATCTGCTGCGGCGAGTTGCTGCGCGCACTCGGTCACCAGTTGCAGATCGAGGTCGCGGACAGCGGCATCACCCTGCAATTGCAGCTGGGCCTGACCTTGGGCGATGAGCTGTTTGGCCTGAGCCAGATCGATCTGCTGCTGACCGATTCGGCCCAGGATGCACTGGCCTTGTCGCAGCACAGCCGCAATCTCTTGCTGGTCGAGCGCAAGATCAGTGATGACGCGCTGATCCGGCAGCGCGCGCGGATCCGGCCGATCGCCAGCCCCGAGGGCGCTTGCTGTGTGGAGCGGTTGATGGAGCCTTATCCATCGATGCTGGAGCGGCAACTGGCGCGGATGCATGAGCGCCGGGCGTAAGGCTTAGGCCCGATACGCAAAAGCCCGCAGATGAGTGAATGTCTGCGGGCTTTTTGTTGCCTGTACTGACCCCCTCCGCGAGCAGGCTCGCTCCCACCGGGCCTGCACGTCGCCGATCAAATGTGGGAGCGAGCCTGCTCGTGAAGGGGCCAGCGCTGAAGATGAATAATCTCTGCCCCCCCAGACACAACAAAGCCCGCACAAGGCGGGCTCTGTTCTGACTCGTTCTGGCCTCAGAAGCGAAACACTTCCATATCGGTACGGATCGGCGAGGCCATTGGAATCTTCGGTTGCTTCTCGGCATCCGCCGCCGGCGCTGCGGGCTTCGGCGCGGCTTTGCGCGGTGCCTCGGCCACGGGCGGCTGGTTGGCCAGAGGCTTGAGCGCCACCGACAATTGCTCGGCCAGACGCTGCAACAGGATGCCTTGTGCCTGCACCTGCGAAGCGGTGCTGCCGGCGTGCAGCTCCTGCAGATGAATGATGCGGTTATCGCGCACCTTGCCTCGACGATCGATCAAACGCCATTGCGCATCGAGAATAGCCGGTTGTTTCGCCCCGGAATCCAGACGAGTGATGGTCAGCAGCACTTGCACATCCGGGGTAAACCCGGCAGTAGCAGGCGCCAGCACTACACGCTGGCTGTCCAGACGACCAGCCACCTGACGCATCAGCAACTGATCGATATCCGACGAAAGGCTGCCAGCCCAACGACCGTCGGTCGCCGCTTGCAGGCTGCCGTCGGGTTGACGCTGCAGCAGGGTTTCGCGTTGCAGGTAATCGGCCACTACCACTGGCCCCAGCAAAACCGCCATGCCCGCGCTTTGCGCAGGCTGAACCGGACTTCCACTGTCCAGTTGATACAGCGACACCGGCTGGTGAACGCTGCAACCCGCCAGGCCAAGAACGCCGGCGAGCAACAAAATAAGGGGGCGTAGCGCAGTCATCATCCCGTCCAGGTGGCCGCCACAAGGCTGACCACAGTGAAAATACTCAATAAATATGAAGAACGCTCGGCCACGCCGGCGCTTGAAAGGCCATATCATCCGTGAATATGCGTTCCGACTCCAGCGCCAAAGCGTCGATCTACGCGTTTAATCGCAGATCGAACGCTCTAGGATGGCGTTCTCGCCTAATTGAGGTTTTCGACGAGCAGCGCATCGACCCGCTGGAAGCCCCGCGGAAGTTTGTTTCCGCGCCGTCCACGCTCACCTTTGTAGTGCTCGAGGTCGTCGGCTTTCAGCGACAGGGTCCGTTTGCCAGCCTGCAACACCAGGGTGGCGCCTTCCGGCAGGACGGCGATGTCCGTGACATATTCCTCGCGGCTGGCCACGCGCTCACCGGAAATGCCGATGATCTTGTTGCCTTTGCCCTTACCTAATTGTGGCAGATCGCTGATTTTGAAGATCAGCAGGCGACCTTCGGTCGTGACCGAGGCCAGCCAGTTCTGCTCACGATCAGCCACAGGCCGCGGCGCGATGACCTTGGCGTTGTTCGGCAAGCTCAACAGCGCTTTGCCGGCCTTGTTCTTCGCTTGCAGATCTTCGCCTTTGACCACGAAGCCGTAACCGGCATCGGACGCAATCACGTACAGCGCATCGTCTTCGGGCATCAGCACGCATTCGAACGATGCGCCCGGTGGCGGCGTCAGACGGCCGGTCAACGGTTCGCCCTGGCCACGGGCCGACGGCAAGGTGTGCGCGGCGACCGAATAGCTGCGGCCGGTGGAGTCGATGAACACGGCAAACTGGTTGGAGCGCCCCGCCGCCGAGGTCTTGAAGCCATCGCCGGCCTTGTACGACAGGCCGGTGGCGTCGATGTCATGGCCCTTGGCCGAACGCACCCAGCCTTTTTCCGACAGCACGACAGTGACTTTCTCGTTCGGCAGCAGATCGTGTTCGCTCAGCGCCTTGGCTTCGGCGCGCTCGACGATTGGCGAACGGCGGTCGTCGCCGTAGGTTTCGGCGTCTTTGAGCAACTCGGTGCGCACCAGTTTCTTCAGCTTCGCTTCGCTGCCCAGCAGCGCTTGCAGCTTGGCCTGTTCCTTGAGCAGTTCATCCTGCTCGTCGCGCAGCTTCATCTCTTCCAGTCGCGCCAACTGACGCAGACGCGTGTCGAGAATGTAGTCGGCTTGAATTTCACTGAGGGCGAAACGCTCGATCAGCTTGGCTTTCGGATGCTCCTCGGTACGGATGATGTGAATTACTTCATCCAGGTTGAGGTAGGCAATCAGCAAACCGTCCAACAGGTGCAGACGACGCTCGACCTTGTCGAGGCGGAATTGCAGACGGCGACGCACGGTCAGTACGCGGAACTCCAGCCATTCGACCAGCAGCGCACGCAGGTTTTTCAGTTGCGGCTTGCCGTCCAGACCGATGATGTTGACGTTGACCCGGTAGGTCGACTCCAGCTCGGTGCTGGCGAACAGGTGCTGCATCAGCGCTTCGTGATCGACGCGGCTGTTGACCGGGATGATCACGATGCGGCACGGGTTTTCGTGGTCGGATTCGTCGCGTAGATCGGCGATCTGCGGCGCTTTCGATGGCTTGGCCTGCATCAGCGCGGCGATCTGCTCCAGCACTTTGGCCCCGGAGACCTGATGCGGCAGCGCGGTGACGATGATGTCGCCGTCCTCGACGTGGTACACGGCGCGCATACGCACCGAGCCCTTGCCGGTTTCGTACATCTTCAGCAGGTCGGCGCGCGGCGTGATGATTTCCGCTTCGGTCGGATAGTCCGGGCCCTGAATGTGCTCACAAAGCTGCTCGACCGTGGCTTTCGGCTCATCGAGCAGACGCACGCAGGCAGTGGCGACTTCACGCAGGTTGTGCGGCGGCACGTCGGTGGCCATGCCTACGGCGATACCGGTGGTGCCGTTGAGCAGAATGTTCGGCAGGCGCGCCGGTAACACCAGCGGTTCCTGCAGCGTGCCGTCGAAGTTTGGCCCCCAGTCGGCGGTGCCCTGGCCCAGTTCGCTGAGCAGCACTTCGGAATAGCGCGACAGCCGCGCTTCGGTGTAACGCATGGCGGCGAAGGACTTCGGATCGTCCGGCGCACCCCAGTTGCCCTGGCCGTCGACCAGCGTGTAGCGATAGCTGAACGGCTGCGCCATCAGCACCATCGCTTCGTAGCACGCCGAGTCGCCGTGGGGGTGGAATTTACCGAGCACGTCACCGACGGTACGCGCCGATTTCTTGTGTTTGGAATCAGCGTCCAGCCCCAGCTCGCTCATGGCGTAGACGATACGCCGCTGTACCGGTTTCAGGCCGTCGCCGATATGCGGCAAGGCGCGGTCCATGATCACGTACATGGAGTAGTTGAGGTAGGCATTTTCGGTGAAGTCAGCCAGCGAGCGGCGTTCTACACCGTCCAGGCTGAGATCAAGGGAGTCGCTCATGCGGGCCTCATCGGTTCGTTGTCTGGCGCAGCAGCATGGTGCCACCGCGCTGGGTAAATTCAAGTTTGTTCAGGGCGCTCATGCCGAGCAGCACCTGATCGCCATGCAGACCCGGCGCCACCAGTGCGCGGACATCCCGCAGGACGATGTCGCCCAATTGCAGGCGAGCAATCTTCGTTCGGTAACCCTGGCTCAGGCCATTGGCCGTGCTCAGGGTCACGCCAAAACCTTCTTGCAGCTTCAAACGCTTGGCCAGATCCGCCGGGATCGCCACATCGGTGGCGCCGGTGTCGAGCATGAACTCGACCGGCTCGCCGTTGATCTGGCCGCTGGCGACAAAATGCCCTTGGGCATTGCTCGCCAGTTTCACTTCGATAAAACCTTCGCCCTGCTCCGACGTGACCACGATGTTCGGATTCTGCTGGCGCTGCTCCCACTGCCCAAAAAACTTCGTCGCAAGAAACAACGCCGCGCACCAGGCGAGGATCATCAACACCCGACCGGCGCGCTTGCCCGGCGGTTGCTGGCTCATGGCCTGGCACTCCAGCCACCGTCCGGCGCGGCGAAGCGCCAGACCACCGGGCGGACTTCGCCGTCAGCACGTGGGCCAAAATTGTTGTCGACGCCGATCCACGCGCCTTCAGCATCAATGATCAGCGCTTCCTCCAGTCCGTAGTTCTGCGAGTAGCGGCGATTTTCCTGCAACAGTTCACCTGCATACGACCAGCACTGCTCGACCTTGGCCGTCTGCGCATCGCGACGACAAATCTCGAACGCGTTGCGCTCGAGGGTAAACAGCTTGCCGTTGAACAACGAAATGTCGGAAAAGTCGCGGTCGACCGCTTTCGCTTTCGGGAACTGCGCCGGCTGCATTTCCTTGCCGCCCTCACTGAGCAGCACGCAGCGACCGTCGCAATCCCAGACTGTTTGCTGACGCTTGATCAGCAGCAGGCCGCGGTTCTGTCGTTCGGCGGCCAGCCACATCCGGTCGCCCGCCGGGTTGATCGCCAGGCCCTCGAAGATCGCATTGAACTTGAGCAGCATGCCACTCGCCCGCGCCTCGCGAACCAGCAGCGGCGAGATCTTCAGCCAGTTCGCCGGACCGCTGACCGGCACCTGCAGCACCGCCGCATGGGCTTCACTGACGATGTAGCGATTACCGGCACTGTCGCAACTGATGCCTTCGAAATCCAGATCGCCGCCGCGAATGAACGACGCCGCCCAGGTGCGCGAACTCAAGCCCCACGGCAAGCCGCTCTCCGGCACGGGCGGCACGTCGATGTGCACGGTTTGCGCCTGCCAGACCGGATCGCGGGTATCGAGCCGATAGATCTGCTCGTCATCGCGATCGGAAACCGTCCACAGCTCATTGCCGCACATGGCCAGACCCGACAGGTTGCCGCCGCGCATGCCCTCGACCGGGTGTTCGGAGAGCAGCCGCAATTCTTGCCGCGGCTCGGCCGACACGCTCAGCGCACTCAGCAGCAACGCACCCGCCAAGGCCCAGCCAAACTGCATCAGGCCAGCACCTCGGCGAGGTTGCCTTTGGATTCCAGCCAGGATTTGCGGTCGCCGGCGCGTTTCTTCGCCAGCAGCATGTCCATCATTTCCGAGGTTTCGGCGAAGTCTTCGCCCAGCGTCAACTGCACCAGACGCCGGGTGTTCGGGTCCATGGTGGTTTCACGCAGTTGCGGCGGGTTCATTTCGCCCAGACCCTTGAATCGGGTGACCTGCGGCTTGCCGCGCTTCTTCTCGGCGACCAGGCGATCGAGAATGCCGTCGCGCTCGGCTTCGTCGAGGGCGTAGTAGATCTCTTTGCCGAGGTCGATACGGTATAGCGGCGGCATCGCCACGTAGACGTGACCGGCATCCACTAACGGGCGGAAGTGCTGAACGAACAGCGCGCACAGCAAGGTCGCAATGTGCAGACCGTCGGAGTCGGCGTCGGCGAGGATGCAGATCTTGCCGTAGCGCAGCTGGCTCATGTCCGCCGCGCCCGGATCGACGCCAATGGCCACGGCGATGTTGTGCACTTCCTGGCTGGCGAGCACTTCGCTGCCGTCGACTTCCCAGGTGTTGAGGATCTTGCCGCGCAACGGCAGGATCGCCTGGAATTCCTTGTCCCGCGCCTGTTTGGCCGAACCGCCGGCGGAGTCACCCTCGACCAGGAACAGCTCGGAACGCATCGGGTCCTGCCCCGCACAGTCCGCCAGTTTGCCCGGCAACGCCGGGCCTTGGGTGACGCGTTTGCGCTCGACTTTCTTGCTCGCCTTGAGACGGCGGCCGGCGTTGTTGATCGCCAGTTCGGCCAGGGCCAGACCAGTCTCCGGGTTGGCATTGAGCCACAGGCTGAAAGCGTCTTTCACCACACCGGAGACGAACGCCGCCGCTTCACGGGAAGACAGACGCTCTTTGGTCTGGCCGGAGAATTGCGGTTCCTGCATCTTCATCGACAGGACGAACGCGATGCGCTCCCAGACGTCTTCCGGCGCCAGCTTCACGCCGCGCGGCAGCAGGCTGCGGAACTCGCAGAACTCGCGCATCGCATCGAGCAGGCCCTGACGCAGACCGTTGACGTGCGTGCCGCCCTGCGCAGTCGGGATCAGGTTGACGTAGCTTTCCTGCACCGCGTCGCCACCTTCCGGCAGCCACAGCAGCGCCCAGTCGACCGCTTCCTTGTTACCGGCGAAGGCGCCGCAGAACGGCTCGTTCGGCAGACGTTCGAATTCGCTGACCGCATCGACCAGGTAGGAGCGCAGGCCGTCTTCGTAATGCCACTCGACTTTCTCGCCGGTGCCTTTGTCTTCGAAGCTGACCAGCAGCCCCGGGCACAACACAGCCTTGGCCTTGAGCACGTGCTTGAGGCGGCTGATGGAGAATTTCGGTGAATCGAAGTATTTCGGGTCCGGCGCGAAGTACACGCTGGTGCCGGTGTTGCGCTTGCCGACGGTGCCGACGATTTCCAGCTCGGAGGCCTTAAAGCCGTCCTTGAAGGTCATCTGGTATTCGTTGCCGTCACGTTTGACCCGTACGCGCACTTCGGTCGACAGCGCGTTGACCACGGAAATACCCACGCCGTGCAGACCGCCGGAGAACTGGTAGTTCTTGTTGGAGAACTTGCCGCCCGCGTGCAGCTTGGTAAGGATCAGTTCAACACCGGACACACCTTCTTCCGGGTGAATGTCCACCGGCATGCCTCGGCCGTCGTCGCTGACTTCCAGCGAATGGTCGGCGTGCAGGATGACCTGCACCGATTTGGCGTGGCCGGCCAGGGCTTCGTCGACGCTGTTGTCGATGACTTCCTGGGCGAGGTGGTTCGGCCGACTGGTGTCGGTGTACATGCCGGGGCGTTTGCGCACCGGGTCGAGGCCCGAGAGGACTTCGATGGCGTCGGCGTTATAAGAACTAGCGCTGGGAGTGGCCATAAGGTCTCGTCGTCAGTCATTCATGAAAGAGGGGCAAGACTTCACAGCGTGGTGAAATCGATTGCCTGATACATATCGGCAGCCATGCCGGCAAAACTCAGCAACGCCGGCAATTGCCCGGCAAAGCCCTGGAAACTGTGGTCGCCGCCAGCCTGAATGCGCAGGGCACAGGCGCGGTAATACTGTTGGGCGAGGCGATAATCCAGCGTTTCGTCGCCGGTTTGCAACCAGACCTGATAACGCTGCGGATCCTGCGGTGGTGGCACTTCCAGTTCGGCCAGCGCCGTGACGTGGCCGTGGGTCAGTTCCCAGGTTTCATCGGTGTAGAGGTTCTTCTGCGTGCCCAGATAACCATCGAACATCCGGTGCGGGCTGACCGCCGGGTTGACCAGCAGGGCTTTCAGGCCATGGCGCTCGGCCAGGTGAGTCGCATAGTAGCCGCCGAGCGAACTTCCCACCAGCAACGGCCGGCCCAGCTCGGCGATTGCCTGCTCGAGCTGACCGATGGCTTCGCGCGGATGGTGATGCAGCGCCGGCACGCGCAATTGCTCGCTCAACCCCAGCCGCTCCATGACCGCAACCAGCTGACAGGCCTTCTTCGAGGCCGGCGCGCTGTTGAAACCGTGGATATAGAGGATCGAACCGGACATTTGAGCTCCCTGGCTGTCGGCGAAAGATAGCGGAGTTTACAGGGAGTCAGAGCAATCGTGGGTGTTTGTGCGGCCGCCTTCGCGAGCAGGTCGAAGCGTCGCACCGGCGCTCCCACAGGGAATCGCGTTTCAATGTGGGAGCGAGCCTGCTCGCGAAGAGGCCCGTATGGTCTCAGTAACCGTTGGAACCGTAATCAACCTGAAAATCGAATCCAGTCACGCGCTCAACCCCGGTTTCCAAACGCCCATCCGGCAACAACCGCAGCCAGCGATACCCCGGCGCCTGCTCGCCCACTTTGAAATCCGCACTCCCGGGCTCGAACTGGATGCACGTCGAAGGCGAGGCCATCAAGCGCACGCCATTGCGCTCGCGATCGATTTGCTGATGCACATGCCCCCATAACACCGCGCGAACCTGCGGAAAGCGGTCCAGCACTTCAAAGAACGCTTCCGGGTTGCGCAGGCCGATCGGCTCCATCCATGCGCAGCCGATCGACACCGGATGATGATGCAGGCACACCAGATGATGACGTTCCGGCGCTTCGCTCAGCGCGCGGGCGAGCAGTTGCAATTGATCATCCTGCAGATAGCCCGGCACCGAACCCGGCACCGCCGAATCGAGCATCGTCACCCGCCAATTGCCGATATCGACTACCGGTTCGAGCAAGCTGCTCTGCACCGCCGCCTCGGCCATGACCATCGGCTCGTCGTGATTGCCGGGTATCCAGCGTGCTGGCGCGGCGATCTGTCCACTCATCTGGCGGAAGGCCTGATACGACTCCAGCGTGCCGTCCTGGGAAATGTCGCCGGTGGCCAGCAGCAGATCGATCTGCGCCTGTTGCGCCAACACCAGGTCGATGACCTGTTGCAGGCTCGCGCGGGTCTTCATGCCCAGCAGCTTGCCGTCCGCTGCGGCGAACAGGTGGCTGTCGGACAACTGCACCAGCAGCGCCGGGTCGGCGCTGGTCAATGTCGATACGCTGGGCAAGGCGCTCTCCCGGGGCTAGGCACGCAATGGATGGGTGCGGCAATTATGCTGGGGGATGACACAAAGGGGAAACCGCCGAAGCGGACGCAGTTCACAACTAGCGAACGACTTCGTACTCGTGCCCCAGCGCCAGGCAATGGCTCAGCCATTCGCCCAGAAACACATTGAGCTGGGCCTTTTCATCGGGCTGGTGCATGGCAGCGTTCGGATAAGGATAGATGCCGCGAAAGCGTCGTGCATGTTCGGCGCTGATCACTTCGGCCATGCGCGCGTCGTGATAGACCTGTACTTCCAGTTGCGGCACCGGTAGCCAAGGCAGGCTGTGTTCCTGGCGCACCTGCAAGGTCGTGGTGTACGGGCAGGTCTGCAGCACTTCGAGGGCGAGCACGCCGAGCATCTGCTCGCCCTGGGTCACGGCGATACGCCGCGCCTCGGGTTCGTTGCGCATGTCCGGCAGCAGTCGCATCAGGCGCGCGTAGTTGGCCTCACAGGCGGCTTGCAGCCCCACGAGGTCAACCCGATAACGATCGCGCAGCTTGTTTACGACCATAGCCCCCTCACTTCGGCGCGGTTCAGCGCCAGCCACTGCAAGGCGATGATGCTCGCCGCGTTGGCAATCCGACCGTCACGCACGGCCTGCAAGGCATCTTCAAATGCCCAGACCGTTACGCGAATGTCTTCGGCCTCTTCTTCCAGCCCGTGCAGCCCACCGACACCGTCGGTGCTGCAACGCCCCAGATACAAATGCACGAATTCGTTGCTGCCACCCGGCGACGGGAAATACTTGGTCATCGGCCACAGCGCCTTGATGTCCAGTCCAGCTTCCTCCTGCGCCTCGCGGTGAGCAACTTCTTCCGGTTGCTCATCCTTGTCGATCAGACCGGCGACCAGTTCGACCAGCCACGGGTTGTCGGCCTTGCCCATGGCGCCGACGCGAAACTGCTCGATCAGCACCACTTCATCGCGCTGCGGATCGTAAGGCAGGACGCACACGGCATCGTGGCGCACGAAGATTTCACGATTGATCTCGCGGCTCATGCCACCGGCGAACAACTCATGGCGCAGGTGCACACGGTCGAGCTTGTAGAAGCCCTCGTAGCATTTTTCGCGCCGCACGATATCGACGGCGGTCGGAATGGCGTTGGCAAAGTCCGTCATAAACATCCTCTTTACTGCACATCCAATACGAGGTTGCTGTGTGTGACCGGCAACCTCGACTTCGCGCCATCCTAACGCGCCCGCACCGTTTGATGCAGCCCCTTTACCGTCAGCGGGATGGACGGTGACGGTGAAACCCACTCTAATTAGCTTAGTGGCGAACTGACTGCTCCGTTGAGAGTCGAAGCGGTAACTTTTCGCCTTCCCCTGCTTTCGAAAGGACGCCCATGTCGCTTTTCAAAATTGCCTCTGTGGCCGCTATTGCCCTGACTCTGGGCGCCTGTGCCAGCCTGTTCCAGCCCAACTATCGCACGCCGCTGGAAACCACCCGCGACGCTTCGGAGCAACTGAAACCCGGCTGCTCCAACCCCGATTGCCCGCTGGTGAACATCGACACCCTGCGCTTCCCGGATGAGCCGGCACTGGACGGCATCATCGAAAAACGTCTGCTGCAAATGACCCGCACCGAGAAGAACGCACCGGTCGCGCCAACTCTGGCCGCCTACCGCGAGCAGTTCCTCGCCAGCGCCGGCCCGCGCAACAGCAGCTATCTGCAAGCGAAAGTACGCGAGCAGCATGACGGACTGGTGATCATCGAACTGTCGAGTTACCTCGACACCGGCGGCGCCCACGGCACTCCGGGTCGCGGTTTCATCAACTATTCGCGCCAGCAACACAAAGTGCTGAACCTGTCCGACATGTTGTTGCCGGGTCAGGAAGAGGCGTTCTGGAAAGCCGCGCAAGTGGCGCACAACAGTTGGCTGATCAGCACCAAGCTCGATCAGGAGGCGGAATTCGTCGCGAACTGGCCGTTCGTGAAAACCCCGCACGTGGCGCTGACCTACGGTGGCGTGATCCTCAAGTACGACGTGACCACCATCGCGCCCTATGCGCTGGGCCACGTCGAACTGAAGATTCCTTACCCGCGCCTGAACGGCATTCTCAAGCCTGAGCTGTTTCCCGGCCGTAACTGAAGGCCCGGCCCAGCACCAGATGTAGCAACCCTGCCAGCACCAGCGCCGGCAGGGTTGCGCCGACATCCGGATACAGATTCGCCAGCAAATGGTAGGTGCTCACGCCACCCAGCCACGCCAGCAACGCCGGCCAGCGCAATGCGGCTGAGGCGACCTGAGCACTGCGCTTGCGCAGGATGAAGTGATCCACCAGCACCACGCCGAACAGCGGCGCAAACACCGAGCCGATCAACAGCAGGAAATTCTGGTACTGCGCCAACGGCGCCAGCAGTGCGATCAGCGTGCAGATCACGCCGATGGCCAAGGCCAGGTGCTCGACTTTCAGGCGCAACAGAATCCCGCTCGAGACCGCCGCCGAATGAATATCGGCGAAGGCGTTTTCCGACTCGTCGAGCAGAATCAGCAACAGCGGAATGCCCAGACCGGCGCCAGCCAAGGCCAGCAGCAACGCATTGACTTCACCGCTCGGCGCGAACGCCAGGGTGTAGGCCACGCCAAGGCTCATCAGCCAGAAATTACCGATGAAAAAACCGACAGCCGTGCCACCGAAGACATTCTTCGCGCGCTTGCCGAAACGCGAGTAGTCGGCAATCAGCGGCAGCCACGATAGCGGCATGGCGATGGCAATGTCGAAGCCCACCGCGAATGGCATCGAACCGTCACCGGCGCGCGCCCACAATGCCGCGAGGTCGGCTTTGGCGAACAGGTTCCAGGTCAGCCACAGGCACGCGGCGAGCAACAGCCAGATGCCCCACTTGCGCAGAATCTGCCGCACGAACGTCAACGGCCCGCTCACCGCGAGCAAGGTCGCCAGCGCGCCGAAAAACAGCGTCCACAGCATCGGATTGGCCCACAGCGAGCCTTCGCTGAAGGCGCGGGTGCCGAGCAGGCTGGCGGCATCGCGCATGACGATGATTTCGAACGAGCCCCAGCCGATCAGTTGCAGCAGATTGAGCAGCGCCGGCAGGCTCGCGCCTTTGCTGCCGAGACTGAGCTTCAGCGCCGCCATCGATGACAAGCCGGTGTCACTGCCGATCACGCCGACCGCCGCGAGCAGCAGCACGCCCACCAGCGTGCCCAGAAATATCGCCAGCAACGAACCGGACAGGCCCAGCCCCGGCGCAAGCAATGCGCCGGTCTGCAGAACCATCAGGCCGATACCGAGGGAGAACCACAGGGAAAACAGATCGCGACCGCCGAACACACGCTTTTCAGCGGGGACGGCGAGGTCGGGAGAATAAGTGCCGGGTTGAATGCTCAAGGGTGTTATCTCAAAGAGGAGCAGGAAAAAGCGGCAAGCTGCAAGCCGCAAGTTAAAAGCGGTACGCGGACCGCTTCTAATCTTGCAGCTTGCCGCTTGCCGCTTGTGACTAGACTTTCTTGTACAGCTGGCTGCCTTCCTGTTTGAACCGCTCGGCCTGCTCAGCTAGCCCCTTGGCGACGTCCACGTCGACCGCGTCGATGCGTTGGTTGGCCGCATATTCGCGGACTTCCTGGGTGATCTTCATCGAGCAGAATTTCGGCCCGCACATCGAACAGAAATGCGCGACCTTGGCAGAATCCTTCGGCAGGGTTTCGTCGTGGTAGGAACGTGCGGTGTCCGGGTCCAGACCGAGGTTGAACTGGTCTTCCCAGCGGAATTCGAAACGCGCCTTGCTCAGTGCGTTATCACGGATCTGCGCGCCCGGGTGTCCCTTGGCCAGGTCCGCTGCGTGTGCGGCGATCTTGTAAGTGATGATCCCGGTCTTCACGTCATCCTTGTTCGGCAGGCCCAAGTGCTCCTTCGGCGTCACGTAGCAGAGCATCGCGCAACCGAACCAGCCGATCATCGCCGCGCCGATACCCGAGGTGATGTGATCGTAGCCCGGCGCAATGTCGGTCGTCAGCGGGCCGAGGGTGTAGAACGGCGCCTCGTCGCAGCATTCGAGCTGCTTGTCCATGTTCTCTTTGATCAACTGCATCGGCACGTGGCCCGGGCCTTCGATCATGCATTGCACGTCGTGCTTCCAGGCAATCTTGGTCAGCTCGCCGAGGGTTTCCAGTTCGCCGAATTGCGCTTCGTCGTTAGCGTCGGCAATCGAGCCGGGACGCAGGCCATCGCCCAGCGAGAAGCTGACGTCGTAGGCCTTCATGATTTCGCAGATTTCGTCAAAGTGGGTGTAGAGGAAGTTCTCTTTGTGGTGCGCCAGGCACCACTTGGCCATGATCGAGCCGCCACGGGAAACGATGCCGGTGACGCGTTTGGCGGTCAGCGGCACGTAGCGCAGGAGCACGCCGGCGTGGATGGTGAAGTAGTCGACGCCCTGCTCGGCTTGCTCGATCAGGGTGTCGCGGAACAGCTCCCAGGTCAGGTCTTCGGCGACGCCGTTAACCTTCTCCAGCGCCTGATAGATCGGCACGGTACCGATCGGCACCGGCGAGTTGCGGATGATCCACTCGCGGGTTTCGTGAATGTGTTTGCCGGTGGACAGGTCCATCACCGTGTCCGAGCCCCAGCGAATGCCCCAGGTCAGTTTCGCCACTTCTTCTTCGATCGAAGAGCCCAGCGCGCTGTTGCCGATGTTGCCGTTGATCTTCACGAGAAAGTTACGGCCGATGATCATCGGTTCCAGTTCGACGTGGTTGATGTTGGCGGGAATGATCGCGCGGCCACGGGCGATTTCCTCGCGGACGAACTCCGGGGTGATCTCTTTCGGAATGCTTGCGCCGAAGCTGTGGCCGGCGTGTTGCTGCTTGAGCAGGCCGGCCGCGCGGGCCTCTTGCAGTTTCATGTTTTCGCGGATGGCGACGTACTCCATCTCGGCGGTGATGATGCCTTTGCGCGCGTAGTGCATCTGGCTGACGTTGGCCCCGGCCTTGGCCCGGCGCGGGTTGTTGACGTGGGCAAAACGCAGTTTGGTCAGCTCGGCATCGGCCAGACGCTGCTGGCCGAAGTTCGAACTCAGGCCCGGCAGACGCTCGGTGTCGCCACGGTCATCGATCCACGCCGAACGCACATCGGCCAGACCTTTGCGCACATCGATGACCACGTTTGGATCGGTGTACGGGCCGGAGGTGTCGTAGACGGTAACCGGCGCGTTGATCTCGCCGCCGAAATCGGTCGGGGTTACATCGAGGCTGATTTCGCGCATTGGTACGCGAATGTCCGGGCGCGAGCCCTGAACGTAGACTTTTTGCGAACGGGTGAACGGCTTGACCGATTGCTCGTCGACCTTGGCCGAGTCACTCAGGTTGATCGCGTTTTTTTCTTTTGTTGTCATCACGGGCTCTCCAGACAGCATCCAGCAGTGGATTGTCGGAGCAGAACCTGAAAGGCACGGACGCACCAGGACCGGTGCTGTGCATTCGTCATGAGCGTTCGATTGTCGAACAATATCCCGGACGAAGCACAAGAGGACTCGCCGGGTGACGAGAAATCTTGTTCCCTACGCAGGCGCTAACCTGATCAGGTTCAACGGGATCCGAAATTATTCGATCTCAGCCTCATAGCAAGGCACCCCGACAAGAACCCGGCCAGTCTAGACACAACCACCGAGGAACGCCAACACCGCAGCGAACGCCATGATGAATGGCGTAAATACACAGGCTGGCCGATTGTTGCCGGAGCAATGCGCAACTACACTCGCTTGGCCTGCTGAGCCTTGACGCTGCGCGGGCTGCGCCTTACCTTTGGCGCCCGGATTACTTCCATAATATTCATGCTAGGGATCGCCTCATGCTGCGCAAACTTTCACTGGCTGTTGCCGTGTCCTGTGCGTCCAACACAATGGCCTGGGCAGCGGAAGCACCCTTGTCGACCAAAACCGATCTGGTCAGCGTCTATCAGGAAGCAGTCGACAACAACGCCGACCTCGCGGCGGCCCGCGCCCAGTATGGCGCGCAGAAAGAAGTGGTGCCGCAGGCCCGTGCCGGTCTGCTGCCGAACCTGTCCGGTGGCGCCGAAGTTGCTGACGTGCGCACCTCGATCGACCAACCCTCGGCCATCGCCAACCGCAGCGCGCATTCCTATCAGGCGACGCTCGCGCAGCCGCTGTTCCGCGCCGATCGCTGGTTCCAGTATCAAGCAGCCAAGGACGTTAACGAGCAGGCCGCGCTGCAGCTCTCGGCCACCGAGCAGAACCTGATCCTGCAATCGGCTGAAAGCTACTTCAACGTGCTGCGCAGCCAGGACAATCTCGCCTCGACCAAGGCTGAAGAAGCGGCGTTCAAACGTCAGCTCGATCAGTCCAACGAGCGTTTCGATGTCGGCCTCTCGGACAAGACCGACGTCCTGCAATCGCAAGCCAGTTACGACACCGCACGAGCCAACCGCATCGTCGCCCAGCGTCAGGTTGATGATGCGTTCCAGGCGTTGATCACCCTGACCAACCGTCAGTACAACTCGATTCAGGGCATCGTCCATACGCTGCCGATCCTGCCGCCAGCGCCCAACGATGCGAAATCCTGGGTCGACACGGCAGCGCGGCAGAACCTCAACCTGCTCGCCAGCAACTACGCGGTCAGCTCCGCCGAGCAGACACTCAAGCAGCGCAAGGCCGGCCACTTGCCGACCCTCGACGCGGTGGCGAAATACGAGAAAGGCGACAACGACGCCCTCGGCTTCGCCAACCCCAACTCGTTCGGCGCGCCCTACGGCGGCAACGTCGAGCAGAGCACGCTGGGCCTGCAACTGAACATCCCGATCTACAGCGGCGGCCTGACCAGTTCGCAAGTGCGCCAGTCCTATGCGCAACTCGATCAGAGCGAACAGCAGCGCGAATCGCTGCGCCGGCAGGTGGTGGAAAACACCCGCAATCTGCACCGCGCGGTGAACACCGACGTCGAGCAGGTGCAGGCGCGCCGCCAGTCGATCATCTCGAACCAGAGTGCGGTGGAAGCCACGGAAATCGGTTATCAGGTCGGCACACGCAACATCGTCGACGTGCTCGACGCGCAGCGCCAGCTGTACACCTCGGTGCGCAACTACAACAACACCCGCTACGACTACATCCTCGACAACCTGCGCCTGAAGCAAGCGGCAGGGACGCTGAACCCGGGTGATCTGGAAGACCTGCGGCGCTATCTGAAAGCCGATTACAACCCGGACAAGGATTTCCTGCCGCCGGATCTGGCGTCGGCGGCCGAGGCGCAGCTCAAGGCCCGGCCTTAAACAATCTGGATGAATCCCCTGTGGTGAGGGGATTTATCCCCGTTCGGCTGCGCAGCAGTCGTAAATCATGCTTGCCAGATCTGACTGAATCACCGCGTCGAATGGTTTTGGGGCTGCTTCGCAACCCAGCGGGGATGAATCCATGTGGCGAGGGGATTTATCCCCGTTCGGCTGCGCAGCAGTCGTAAATCCGACTTGCCAGATCTAACTGAATCACCGCGCTGAATGGTTTTGGGGCTGCTTCGCAACCCAACGGGGATAAATCCCCTCGCCACAGTAAGGCCCGGCCATGAACAATCTGGAATGAACCCCTGTGGTGAGGGGATTTATCCCCGTCCGGCTGCTCAGCAGTCGCAACAGCTGTGAACACGGTTTTTCTGAATCACCGCGTTGAATGGTTTGGGGCTGCTCCGCAACCCAGCGGGGATAAATCCCCTCACCACAGTAATATTCCAGGCGACTATTGGATCAGCCGCGCCAAGCCATCCAGCAGCCGCTGCAATGCGCCCTGATTGCGCCGCATCACCGCCAGCCCGGCCTCGGCCATGCGCTGCGCATCACGGGGCAGTTCGAACAAACGCTGCACCTCGACTGCGAGGCCTTCGGCATCATCGACTTCCACCAGCGCACCGCCTTCACGCAATTGCGCAGCGATGTCGAGGAAGTTGAACAGGTGCGGGCCGCTGAGTACCGGTTTCGCCAGGGCGGCGGGTTCGAGCAGATTGTGCCCGCCGTTCGGCACCAGACTGCCGCCGACAAAAGCGCTGTCGGCCAAGGCATAGAGAAACAGCAACTCACCCATGGTGTCGCCGAGCAGCACGCTCGTCTGCGCATCGACATTAGCCCCGGTCGAGCGGCGTACCGTGGCAAAACCTTCGCGCTGGCACAGGTCGAACACCGAATTGAAACGCTCGGGATGACGCGGTACCAGAATCAGTAACGCATCCGGATGATTGGCCAACAGACGACGATGGGCGTCGAGCACCACTTCGTCTTCGCCTTCGTGAGTGCTTGCGGCGATCCATACCGGGCGATCCTGCGCCTGCCACTGGCTGCGCAGTTCGGCTGCGCGTTGCAGCAGTTGCGGATCGATGGTCAGGTCGAACTTGATCGAACCGGTGACTTCAACCGTCTCCGGGCGCGCGCCGAGATCGCGAAAGCGCTGGGCTTCGGCTTCGGTCTGCACGGCCAACAGGCTCATCTCGGCGAGCATCGGCGCGGTGAGTTTGTTGAAGCGGCCATAGCCTTTGGCGGAACGCTGCGACAATCGCCCATTGGCCAGCGCCACCGGAATCCCGCGCTTGGCACATTGATGAATATGGTTGGGCCACAGCTCGGTTTCCATGATCACCGCAAGCCTGGGCTGTACGCGATCGAGAAAGCGTGCAGCGGCGCACGGCAAGTCGTACGGCAGATAGCAGTGCTGGATGCGCGGCTCATTGGCGAACAGTGCCTGAATCCGCTCCGAACCGGTCGGGGTCATGCAGGTCACGGTGATCGGCATGGCCGGGTAGCGCTCGAGCAAGGCGCGGATCATCGGCGCGGCGGCAATGCTTTCGCCCACCGACACCGCGTGCACCCAGATGCCACCGGGCTGCAGGGTCGGCATGCCAAGCGTGAAGCGCTCGCCAATGCGTTTGGCATACGCCGGCGCCTTGCGCGCGCGCAGCCACAACCGAATCGCCACCAATGGCAGCCCCAGGTAAAACAGCACGGTGTAGAGAGTTCTATTCATGGCGGCGGAGTTTATCGGCTTTTGTCACCGATCGCCCGCAAGTGCACGGCAAAACGTTCCGCCAGCCAGCGTGCGGCCGGACCGAGCGGTTCGTCGCGGCGCCAGACCAGCTCCACCACCAGCGCTGGCGGCGTCCACTCACTGTCGAGTTCAATCATCTGGCCCTGATACGCCGAGTACTGCACAACATGTCGCGGCAGCCAGGCCCAGCCAAGGTCGCGCACCAGCCATTCAGACATCACGTAGAAGCTGTCGGCACGCCATACCTGCGGGCTGGCCGGCTCGTTGCCGGGATAGACGCTGGTCTGCGTTGACATCAACAGTTGCCGGTGCTGCGCCAGTTGCTGGCAGGTCACGTAGGGCTGCTGCGCCAGTGGATGATTGACGCCGCACACCGTGACCATCTCGACACGACCGAGTACGCGGCGCTCGAGGGCTTCGGGAATTTCATCGTGATAGAACAGCAAGCCGAGATCGGCGCGGCGCTCGACCAGTTTGCGCGCGACCTCGCCTTGGGCGGCGCTGGTCAGTTGCACTTCCAGGCTGGGAAACTGCTCGGCCAGTTCGCCGAAACTTTCTACCAGCGCCTGATACGGCATCGCCTCGTCCTGGGCCACCCGCAACTGCGCCTCCTGGCCGCGCAGCATGGCCATGGCCCGGCCGTTGAGGCGCTCGCACTGGCGCAACACCTCGCGGGCCTCTTCCAGCAACGCCTCGCCCGCCTCGGTGAGACTCGGCTGACGACCGCTGCTGCGCTCGAACAGGCTCACGCCCAGATCCTCTTCGAGCATCGCAACGGCGTTGCTGATCGCCGATTGCGCCTTGCGTTGCCGACGCGCCACGGCGGAAAACGAGCGCTGTTCGGCAACCTCTACAAATACGCGCAATTGTTCGAGATTCCATTGCATGCGGTTTTTAGACCTATCCTCAAAGCAGATAGGTAATGACTTTACCCCATCTGAGCAATCCCTAGAATGGGCCTCAGCAAGCAACGATTTATTTGAGGACCGAATCATGAACGCCTACGTCTATCTGGCCATCGCCATCTGCGCCGAAGTGATCGCCACCGTTTCGATGAAAGCGGTCAAGGGCTTCAGCACGCCACTGCCATTGATGCTGATCATCGTCGGCTACGGGATTGCATTCTGGATGCTGACGCTGGTGGTGCGCACCGTACCGGTGGGCGTTGCCTACGCGGTCTGGGCCGGGATGGGCATTGTCATGGTCAGCGTCGCGGCTCTGTTCATCTACGGGCAGAAGCTCGATGTACCGGCGATGCTCGGGATGGCGTTGATTGTGCTGGGTGTCGTTGTGATCCAGCTGTTTTCGAAAACTGCCGGGCATTAAAAAGCAGCAGCAAGCTTCAAGCGGCAAGCCGCAAGCATTGCTGATTTGCTGGTCCGGGTTGCAGCTTGCAGCTTGAAGCTTGAAACTTGCGGCTTCTTCAAGCTCCGAGGTCGCTGCATGCCATCCGTTATTTCCACCGACGTTCTGATTGTCGGCGCTGGTGTCGCCGGCCTCTGGCTGAATGCGCGCCTGCGCGGTCAGGGGTTCTCGACCGTGCTGGTGGAAAGCGCCAGCCTCGGTGGCGGGCAGAGCGTGAAGTCCCAGGGCATCATCCACGGCGGTGCCAAGTACGCGCTGCATGGCGCGCTGACCGGTGCCTCCGAAGCCATCGCCGACATGCCGCGCCGCTGGCGCGAGGCGCTGGCCGGCAATGGCGAGCTGGACTTGTCCGGCGTGCGCCTCCTGTCCGAAGCCCATTACCTATGGTCGCCAGGCACTCTGGCCGGCAACCTCACCAGTTTCTTCGCCAGCAAAGCCGTGCGTGGCCGGGTCGATCAGGTCAAGGGCAATGAACTGCCGCCGGCCCTGCAAGACAAGCGCTTCAAGGGCAAGGTCTATCGCCTCGCCGAATTGGTGGTGGATGTCCCGAGCCTGATCCAGCGTCTGGCCGAGCTGGCCGGTGACGGTTTGCTCGCCGGTAAGGTGATCGAGCCGCTGCTGGAAGCCGGTGTGCTGGTCGGGCTGAAAGTCGATGGTCGCGAAATCCGCGCCCAGCGCATCGTTCTCAGCGCCGGCGCTGGTACCGCCGAATTGCTCGAAGCCTTGGGCCTGAGCCGGCCGGCCATGCAACGCCGGCCGCTGCACATGATCCTCGCCAAAGGCCCCGGCCTGAAACCGCTGTACGCGCACTGCCTGGGCGGCGGCACCAAGCCGCGCATCACCGTGACCACGCATCCGGCGGCTGACGGCCAGTGGGTCTGGTACATGGGCGGCGACATCGCCGAAAGCGAAGGCGTGGCTCGCGAGCCGGCAGAACAGATTGCCACGGCGCAAAAGGAAATCGCCCAGTTGCTGCCGTGGATCGACCTCAGCACCACGCAATGGGCCACCCTGCGCGTCGACCGCGCCGAGCCGCTGCAGACTGGCCTGACCCGCCCGGACAACGCGTTCCTCGCCGAGGAAGGCCGCTTGCTCGTCGGCTGGCCGACCAAACTGGCACTGGCGCCGGACTTCGCCGACCGCGTCATCGCTTCGCTGCAACACGACGGCATCCAGCCGCAAGCGACCGAGCCGCTGCCGCCGTTGCCTAAACCGCCGCTCGGCGTACCCGCGTGGGAGCAACTGCTGCCATGACCATCGCCACTCTGCACGATCTGCATCGCCCGTTGGGCAGCACCGGCCTGACGGTTTCCCCGCTGGGCCTGGGCACGGTCAAACTCGGCCGTGACCAGGGGGTGAAATACCCCAACGGCTTTCAGATTCCCGGCGACGACGAGGCGCGCATGCTGCTGCGCCAGGCGCGCGACCTGGGCATCAACCTGATCGACACGGCACCGGCCTATGGTCGCAGCGAAGAACGCCTCGGCCCGCTACTGCACGGTCAGCGACAGGATTGGGTGATCGTCAGCAAGGTCGGCGAAGAGTTTGCCGACGGCGTATCGCGTCACGACTTCAGCGCCGCGCACACGCGGATGTCGGTCGAGCGCAGCCTGCAACGTCTGGAAACGGATTTTATCGATCTGGTCCTCGTGCACTCGGACGGCAATGACAAGGTCATTCTTGAGCAGGAAGAGGTCTACGCCACCCTCGCGACGTTGAAGGCCGAGGGCAAGATCCGCGGCTTCGGTTTTTCCGGCAAAACCGTCGAAGGCGGCTTGAAAGCGTTGGAGCAAGGCGACTGCGCGATGGTCACCTACAATCTGAACGAACGAAACGAAAAAGCGGTCATTGACTATGCTGCTGCCCACGGCAAAGCCATTCTGGTGAAAAAAGCCCTGGCCAGTGGTCATGTCTGTCTGAGTCCGGGAGTCGATCCGGTGCGCGCCAGCTTCGAGTTGCTGTTCACTCAGCCCGGCGTCGCCAGTGCTATTGTCGGCACGATCAATCCGCTGCACCTCGCCCATAACGTAGCGACCGTTGCCCAGGTCCTGCGTGGTCACTGACGCCGCCCCGAGGCCTTAAGCAGGAGCCGATATGCCGCGCACGCTCATCCGCAAGAACCCGAGCAACTTCAAGACGCTGCCGCTGTTCGTCGAAGCCACGCCCGAAGGCCTGAGCTACCAGAGCGTCGGCATGCCGCTGAACTTCGCCCAGACTCTGCAACGACGCAAACCGGTCAGCGTCGCCGACAGCGAGCGCTTTGCCGTCGAATTAGCCAACCTCGGCGTATCCGTGCGCCTGACCCTGCATTGGCAGAACCGCGATTATTGGGTGCTGGTGCGCCAGCGTCGGCAGGATCGCGGCGATGTCGTGCTGAAGCTGATTTCCGGCTACGTGCCGGCCCATGAATTGAATATCCCGCTGCACACGGCGATTCAGGAAATTGCTGAAGAGTGCCTGCTGGAAACCCCGGAAGGCTGGCTCGGCGGGCGCTTCAACGACACCTGGCTGCCAGCGCCCTACTCCGCTGCCCTGCATTATCGCGAGGCGCTGCCGTTTCGCCTGTCGCCGCTGTCCGGCTCGGCGCGTCCGGTACGCTGCGCCAACCTGCAACTGCTGGAACGGCCACGGGCCTACGTGCATTTGCCGACCGCGTCACTGCAATTGATCTACGACTTGCGCCTGGAAGTGCCCAAGGAAGCCAAATCCCTGAGCCTGTTCCATGTCGATGAACGCCTGGAGGGCGATCAACTGGTGGCGCGGCTGGACCGCAAGCGTCCGGATCTGTATCTGATGCCACTCAAGGACGGCGCGCCAATCGCGGAGCTGTTCACCCTCAAACGCGACAAGCTGATACCGGCGAGCACCCGCGGCATTCACCTGGCTGAAAGCTTCGCTACGCAGCAAGGCTGGGTCGTGCATGACGAACGCATTCGCTGGAAGGACTGGCTGGTGCAACAAGGCCTGCAACCGGCCAAGGCACCGCGCACGGGTCTCAAACAATTGAGCATCAAGGCACTGCGCCTGGTCGGGCTGGGCAGGAAGCGCGCGAGCCGATAACCCCTAGCGGCGACGATCCCACCAAGTGCGCAACTTCGCGAAGAAATGGAAGTAACGGTTTTCGCGCTTGCCCATGCCACGCTTGGGTGAGAATGACTCTTCGGCAAATGCGCCAGTGATTCGAACGCGCGACGCCTGGATCGGCAACGTGCAGACCTTGGCGCCTGCCTCGAGCAGGGCGTATTTGAGCAAGCGCTCGGAGTGCAGCTTGCGGCCGGTCGCCTTGCAGAAATCGAAGATGCGCTCGATGCGTTTGCCGTAGGCGATATAGGTATCGCGCCCGCATACGGCGAACCGATCATTGAGACCACCCCACCACTGCCAGTCCGGGATATAGACGTTGTGCCGTCGCGCATCGGCGTGGTTGAACAGGTAGCCCGGCAGCGGCGTGTGGAAGAAATTGTCCGGCCGCACGAACACAACGAAATCCGGATTGAAGGATTCGATCTCGGTGGTAACGGTGTGTAATGAGTTGAGCTGATAAATCAGGTTGCGCAGCGACGCATAGTCGTCGGCCCAGGTATCACCCTGCGCCTTGACCTGCTCGAAATCCCAGCGCTCCAGCACACCTTCAGTCGAGGTGAGCGCGCCGGTCATCGATTCGAAGGGCTGGTAGTTGTCAGCCGCCAGCTCGCCTTTCTCGCCGGAGCGCGAATTCTGCACTTCATCGACTTTATACAGGTGATAAAAGCACTTCACCTCGCTGCCCGCAGGCAACTGCGCGAGTACGTTCTGTTCGATTGAAGGGAAGCAGATCGGCGAATTTCTCGGAATTCCGAAAAACGCCACGGCAATTTTCACCACTCGATTGCACCTATGAAGAAATGATTCGGCCCGGCAGGCACCTGATTGCGGCGTGGCTTATTTGCGCTTGAACAGTTTCTGCCACCAGCGCCGGGGTTGCAGCGGCACGACAATGACATTGGACTTTTGCAACCAGTCCCGCTCGTAATCCCAGGCATGGCCACCCCACAGCTTCCCCGCTTCGTTGGAGAAACCCAGGGTCATCAGCTGATAGGTATAACCGAGATGCCCGCGCAGCCAGTCGAGCAGCACCAGCGTGTTGAAGCCGGTGGAGGGGCCGACGTAGCGCTTGCCGCCCGGGCGGTCGACCGGGTAGTTCCACAGCGGCGGCAACGGTATGCGATCCCAGTACATCGCCACGCGCGGCATCGGGCACATCGGCGCTGCGCAACCCACGAGCATGGTGAAGCAGCGCTCGCCCGCGCGGTCGAACAGTCGCTGTACGTCCTGGTTGCCGGGCAGCCCGAAGAAATAGGCGTCGGGCGCGTTGTAGCCGTGCACGAAGAGATTGACGCTTTGCTCATTGAGCAGCGACGCCTTGATGCAGTGATTGAAACTGACGACGACGTCATCAGCGCCGATATTCAGCGCTGCGAAATCTGCTGCGGTAATCGCGGGATTATTAGCGATCAATACCACCCGCGCCGCACGGCTGAGGCATTCGCGCAGGGCTTCGGGCAAAGCCTGCAAAACCGACTGGTCACCACCGGGCAGCGCATCCAGCGCCATGTATTCGTCCGTCATTCAGGCCGGCACCTTCATGCCGTAACGCAGCTTGACCCAGAACCGAGTGAAAGCCGACGGTGGCTGCCATGGACGCATCTCGCGCTGGATGGCCTCGGCGAGTGCCTGACCGACCCGCGCAAACGAATAGCGACTCTCGGCAAACGCCTGGCCGTTGCTGGCGATGCGTTGCGCCAGCTCGGGGTCGTCCTGCAGCATCTTGATTTTGGCCACCGCCTCGTCTTCGCTGCGATAAAACACGGTGTTGTGCATGTCTTCGAAACCAAGCAAGCGGTCTTCCTCGCCCTGGCTCCAGGCCAGCAGCACACAGCCGCACGCCATGGCTTCGAAGTTCTTGATCATGAACTCGTTCATGCCGATATCGGCGCTGACGAAGATTTTGATGCGATTGAGCGTTTCGAGGTATTCCGCACCCGATTTGGTGCGAGTCACGAGCATGCCGGTACGCTGCGAAAGGGATTCGAGCATGGCCTTGCGCTCGGCGTACTCAGTGCTTTTCAGGCTGCCGAGGAAGCCGATCGGGATGTCGCGCGCGACGCCGGTGTTGCGCAGCATCTGCTCGTCGTAGCCTTTGGAGACGAACACCGTATCGATGCCTTCCGCCAGCATCTTGCGCGCGACAACAGCGCCGGACACCAAGGCCCGGCAGCTCGGCAAACGGCTATACAGACGCGAATACACGCCGCGATATTTACTGGCGGGCATGTAGTTCTGGTAGGCATCGTGCTCGAGAAAGACCAGCCCGGGAATGCACTTGAGCACCCGCAGTTGCGGGGCCAGACGCTTGACCCGGGAGAAAATCACCACGCGGTCAAAGGTCTGGTAATCGACCGAAGCCAGAAAAACGCCGAGGTTCATCTGCTGCTGTTTGCTCAGACGATAGATGAAACACTCATCGCAGTTCTGCTGAACGATGTCGTAGAGCCGGTCAAGTATGACCCGTTGCTCGTCCATCACCAGAAGCATGACTTTCATAGATTAGTCGACCACGTAACATAGGCGGGCAAGCGCAGCGGATTCAAACCTGCCTACATCAACGGAAACGGTGAAATCCCCAAGGCAAAATCCGTTCACACGCGGTACACAACGGCAAAAACTCATCTGATCAGCGACTGCGTATTTTTTCGACAATCGCGGTCGTCGAGCTGTTTTCCACCAGCCCCAACACTTTCACGGTACCGCCATAAGCGGTGACGATATCAGCACCGACAACCTGATCGATGCCGTAATCGCCGCCCTTGACCAGCACATCAGGCTTGACCTCGCGCAGCAGGTTCTCAGGCGTACCTTCCGGGAAACTGATGACCCAATCCACCGCACCGAGGCCCGCCAGAACAGCCATGCGCCGGTCGACACTGTTGATCGGGCGACCAGGGCCTTTCAGGCGACTGACCGAGGCATCGTCGTTGACCGCGACAATCAGTCGATCGCCTTGGGCTCGTGCCTGCTCAAGATAAGTCACATGGCCGGCGTGCAGGATGTCGAAGCAGCCATTGGTGAAGACAATTCGTTCGTTATGCGCACGGGCGTCGGCGACGGCCAGCACCAGTTGCTCAAGGCCCAGCACACCGCGCTCGGAGCCTTCTTCACGCTGAATCGCGCGGCGCAGTTCCGGGGCACTGATGGCCGCGGTACCAAGCTTGCCGACCACAATCCCCGCCGCCAGGTTGGCCAGGGCCACGGCGTGTGGCAGATCCTCACCGGCAGCAATCGCAGCGGCCAGGGTCGAAATCACGGTGTCGCCGGCGCCGGTCACATCGAACACTTCCCGGGCACGCGCTGGCAAATGCAACGCCGGTTGATCCGGGCGCAGCAGGGTCATGCCGTGTTCGCCACGGGTGACCAGCAGTGCTCCCAGCTCCAGATCGTGCATTAACGTTGCGCCCTTGCTGACGAGTTCGTGTTCGTCAACGCAACCGCCGACGATGGCTTCGAATTCGCTCAGGTTCGGGGTGATCAGGCTGGCGCCACGGTAGATCGAAAAATCCTTGCCCTTCGGGTCGGCCAGTACCGGGATGTTTTTCGCCCGAGCAGCCTGGATCAGCGCCTGATGGTTTTTCAGCGCGCCTTTGCCGTAGTCGGAAAGCACCAGCACCTTGATGCCTTCGAGCAGGTCATCGACCTGCGAGCCGAGCGCCAGCGCATCGGTGGCGAACGGTTCTTCGAAGTCGATACGCAGCAATTGCTGGTGCCGGCTCATGACCCGCAGCTTGACGATGGTGGGCTGGTGCGCAATGCGCTGGAACAGGGCACGTACGCCGGCGCCCTTGAGACTGTTGCTCAGGCTGTCGGCGGCTTCGTCATCGCCGGTCACGCCGACCAGCGATGCCGGCGCACCCAGCGCGGCAATGTTCAAGGCAACGTTCGCGGCACCGCCCGGGCGGTCTTCGATCTGCTCGACCTTGACCACCGGCACTGGCGCCTCAGGGGAAATCCGTGAGGTTCCGCCATGCCAGTAACGGTCGAGCATGACATCGCCGACCACCAAGACAGGGGCTTGATCGAAACGCGGCATGGACAACTTCATGGAGCAACCCACATACAAAATGAACAGGGGCGCGATATTAACACAGGGTAAAGCGCCGTCCGCCTCAATCTCAAAGGTCGCGGACCCAGAACAGTTCGTGGCGGCGAACAGCCTTGCGGAAAAACTCGTTACTGCCTGTGACAGGCCAGCGACGTCCAGCAAGCACCTGTTGAATGACGCGACGCAACTGCCGCTTGAATCCGAGCGGGCCCTGCAGGTCATGCTCCATGGCCAGCGCCATGGCCTTGTCCAGCTGCACGTCCGCTGACAGCAGCGGACTCCACAAACGGTCGGTCGGCAACGGTTCGATCGCCGGCGGCAGTGCAATACCGCTACCGGCCGGGCCCATTGGCCAACGATCATTGTCATGCAGATGGTTGGCGTACATCAGCAAGGTCGACGGCTGCCACGTACTGGCGGCGATGGCTTCCAGCAGGGCACGGGTGGAAGCGACGTGATCGCTGTGCGGGTCCAGTTCGGGATGCGGAGTGACGACGACTTCGGGGCGAAAGTGCTCGAGCAATTGCCGTAAATCGCCGACCAGATTGATCCAGGTCGGCGCGCCATCGACATCGCCCGGCAGGTCGAACGGATTGTGCTGACGGACAGTGCGCACATCATTTTCGCCGGATTCGCGCGAGCCGAATGAGGTGTTCGGCTCTTCGGCCATCGCTGGCAATTGCAGGCAGTAATAGCCCAGCTGTACACAACGACTGGCCGGCACCCCGCCCCACAACGGAATACTCAGGCTGTCCCAACTGCGCAGGCGACCTTTCAAACGAGCCGCCTGAGCCTTGTCCAGACCCAGTCGCTGAAAATCTTCGGCTTCGATTTCGCCCTGGGTCAGGGTGACGATGCTTGCTTCTTCGCCGCGACTGTAGAGCCCGAACGCTGCAAGCTCGGCATCATCGGCGTGGGGCGCGATGACCATGACCCGTTGCTGCGCGTAATCGGGATTGCTCATGACCCACAACGTGCCGCTGGAACTCAGCGTGCAATGCCGACCACGCACTGTCAGCGCGTTTTCGCCAAGCGCTGCGGCTTGCCCGGAGAGATTGAGAAAGCGCCGCCCACCGACGCCACGCTCGAAATCCTGGCGATCATTACCCAACTCGACATAGGGATCGCGCCAGCGGCCCAGCCACGTCGCTTTGATCTGAAGTTCCAGCAGCAGCGTTTCTCCCGGCGCCAGCGGCTCGCTCAGATGTACGACTCCGCCATCCAGCTTCACGCTTTGCCGCGCTGTATCGCCGGGAAACTGGTACTGATAGTCGTCGCTTGCGCGGTAGAACAGGTGGTCGGCGAACCACGCTTCGTGCGCCCCCCACGCCAACCCCAGCAGCACCGGCACCAGCCACCAGCCCAGCCCGAAACCGGCCGCCACCAGGACGATCAGGAACGCGATGAGGAACAAGCGCTTGCTGCGCCGATGCGCCTTGAGGAGCTGTTGCTTGCGAGCAGTCATGGCTTCAGACCTTGTAGACGGGCACCGTGTGGCACCAGCGATCCTTGTATTCACGGTCGGCACGGCCGAACGAATAGCGCAGCGTCTTGCCCAGTGCCTGAGCATCCGCCCAGGCCTGCTGGGTGTTGACGAAGCTCAGCACGCTGCCGGGGCTGAACTCACGGCTTTGCGGATCGACGCCGCCGTTGACGTATTCCAGCGATACCCATTGCGGCGCTTCGACACGGTAGAGGATCTGAATCGCCACAGGCGCCGACTCAAGCATGACCACCGAACCGGTCATGAACTCGCGCAAGAGCGTGAAGACCTCGACCAACCCGGCCTTGCCAGGCACCTCGAAACCCCAGCGACGCTGGAACAGATCACCGTAAGCGGCGGCCTGCTCCTGTGGCGTCAAGTCGGCCATCGGAATCAGCGCACCACCCGCCTCTTCCAGCAGGCGCTGTTCGCGACGCTGGTTGTAGCGAAACTTCTTCGAGTAATCCTCGGGCAGCCGCGCCAGTGCCAGGCCTTCGGGCTGGGCGCGCAGGGTGCTGATTTGCCCGGCGTTGAGTTGCGACACGTAAGCCATGCGCTGGCGAACCGGAACCACGACATCCGGTGCAATCGGCAGAATCACTTCGGCGTTGCCCATGTCCAGCAGCCCGCGCTTGCCCTCGCGCTTGAGCACTTCCTTGGACAGCGCGGCATGTTTTCCCCAGCAAGCAACAGCCGCGACGACTTCGCCGTCAGCGATCCAGCCCAAATAATGCAGCTTGATGCCGACAAATGCCGACAGCCGCTCCACCACATCGGGATGCGTGGCAAAACTGCCACCGAAGCGCTGCCAGGCCTGTGCGTAGGCCGCCTGATCGATCTGGCTCCAGCCGCGCTCCCGCCAGGCGCGAAACGCCGTCAGCATAGGTCGGTCACATGGGTCGGCTGCGGCTCGTCGCCTTCTTCGAATTCCTTCGCATGCAAGCGTGCGTAATAGCCATTTTGCGCGAGAAGCTGGGCATGAGTGCCGCGTTCGACAATCTTGCCGTCATCCATGACCAGAATCAGATCAGCCTTTTCGATCGTGCTCAAACGGTGAGCGATGACCAGCGTCGTGCGGTTCTGCACCACATGATCGAGAGCCGCCTGGATATGCCGTTCCGACTCGGTATCGAGGGCCGAGGTGGCCTCATCGAGAATCAGCAGCGGCGCGTCCTTGAGCAATGCACGTGCGATGGCGATGCGCTGACGCTGTCCACCGGACAGCAACACACCATTTTCGCCGACCAGGGTTTCATAGCCCTGCGGCATCTTGACGATGAACTCATCGGCGTAGGCTTCGGTGGCCGCGCGTTTGACCTCATCGAACGGCGCCCCCGCCAGGTCGCCGTAAGCGATGTTGTTGGTCACCGTGTCGTTGAACAGCGTGACCTGTTGGGTCACGAGGGCTATCTGCCGACGGAGGCTGCGAAGGGTCAGGTCCTGCACCTGCACATCATCGAGCAGAATCTGCCCATGTTCCTGCTCGTGCTGGTAGAAACGCGGAATCAGACCGGCCAAGGTCGACTTGCCACTGCCGGAACGACCGACCAGCGCGACCATTTGTCCTGGTTCGACGACGAAACTGATGTCATCAAGGACTTTCTTCTCACTGTCGGGATAACTGAAGCTGAGGTTGCGCACTTCGAGGCGACCTTGCAGACGGTCGCGCTCGACCGTGCCGTGATCGACTTCCGCCGGCTCGTCCAGCTGCTCGAAAATGCTCTCGGCACCGGCCACGCCCTTCTGGATCGTCGAGCTGACTTCCGAGAGCTGGCGAATCGGTTTTGGCAGCAGGCCGGCCATGGTGATGTAGGCCACCAGATCACCAGGCGATGCATCACCGCGAAGGTACAGGACCAGAAACATCACCACCGCCATGGCGCTATAGGTCACCAATTGCAGCATCGGTGTATACACCGCGCCGGTCTTGGTCATGGTCAGTTGCTTGTCGGTGTTGCTTTGGCTGGCGTCGTGAAAGCGAACCTTTTCGTAGGTTTCGCCACCAAAGCTGCGCACCACGCGGTAACCATGAATCGTCTCGGACGCCACATGCGTGACGTTGCCCATCGACACCTGAATCTTTTTGCTCTGCTTGCGGAATTTCTTGCTGGTGCTGTTCACCATCAGACCGATCACCGGCAGGATGGCGACCATCACCAGGGTCAACTTCCAGTTCATCCACAACAGGGTGCAGAACAGGAAAATCACGGTCATGCCTTCGCGGATCACCACTTTGATCGCGTCGGTGGCGGCGCCGGTGACCATCGTCACGTTGAAGGTGATACGGGAAATCAGGTGACCAGAGTTGTTCTTGTCGAAATAGCTGTTGGGCAGATCGAGCAGCTTGTTGAACAGGACCACACGCAGGTCATGCACCAGCCCCAGCGAAACCCGCGCCAGAAAGTAGTTGCCCAGATACGAGCCGACGCCTTGCCACACGGCAATCAGCACGATCAACAACGGCACACTCTCGAGCAATTGCAACTTGCCAAGGTAAGGATTGCCGGGGAACAGACTGGCCTCGGGATTGGCCAGACCGTCGACGAAATATTTGAGGATGTAGGCGAGCATCGGTTGGGTCGATGCGAAGATCAGGAAGCCGACGATACTCAGGATGAACAAGCCGGCGTAGGGACGCACGTAAGCCAAGAGGCGGAAATAGATCGCCAGCGTTGACTGGGCTTTCGGTTCAGGACTGCTCATGGTAATCCGCGTAAATCAGTGAGGCGGCGATGATATCACAGGCCCTTTTGCGCCGATAAACATCGCCGGACGCCAGCCTTTGGCCAAGTCGGTTAAGATAGCCGGCTCACGATGGGGAGTCAGGCATGCAATCGATTGATCACAGCACTTACGAGGCACTGCGCAAGGGCGCTCAGGTACTCGAAGCCGACGGTTCCGGCGACAAGGTGCTCAGGTTGGCCGACGGTCGCATGCTCAAGCTATTCCGCCGCAAGCGCTTGTTGAGTTCAGCGCTGTTCTTTCCCTACGCCCAGCGCTTCGCCAACAACACCAAGGCGTTGCAGCAGCGCGGCATTCTCTGCCCCGATGTGATCGCGGTTTATCGTATTCCAAGCATTCAGCGCGATGGCGTGTATTACGCACCGCTGGCGGGCGAGACCGTACGGCAATTGCAGGGCACGCCCGAAGAAACCGAGACGTTGCGCGCTCAGTTGGGCGCGTTCATTGCGCAACTGCACGAAAAAGGCGTGTATTTCCGGTCCCTGCACTTCGGTAATGTCGTGCAGACGCCGCAGAATCAGCTCGGGTTGATCGACATCGCCGACCTGCGCTGCCAGAGGCGCGCTCTGAGCGACAGCAAGCGACTGCGCAACTTCGCCCATTTGCTGCGCTACAAACAAGACCGGCAATGGCTGCTCGGCGACGACGCCGGGCACACCTTCCTGGAAGGTTATCGCCAGGCGTTGCCGAGCAAGCGGCAGGCTGCGCTGATAGAACGCCTGCGCCTACTGCTCGATTGAGCCTTACTTGCCGATCACCAGAATCGTCGCACCCTTGCGATTGGCGAAGCGCTCAATGATGCGCATCTTGTGCGCCACCAGCCACTCGCCCAGCCACGGCTCATCGCCTTTGCCTTCGATCAGGAAATAGCGATAGTCATCGGCGTGCTCCGGCGACATCGCCTGTTCACGCGTGAGCGTCGGCAGGACATAACCCCGCCCCGCGTAATAGCTGATGCGACCGTCTTCGAACCAGGCGCTGGCCTCAGGCTCAACGTGCGCGGACATCCAGCGCCCGGCGGCCACGTAATGGGTCTTGCCAGCGCCAGTCGAAATCACATTCGACAGCATCACCAGCAACGCTGCCACGACCAGCACTTTGGTCCAGCGCGGAAACTGCCGGGCAAATGCCGCCAGCCCCATCGCCAGTACCGGTACGAACAACAAATTCAGGAAACTCAGATACCGGGCGTTCATGAACTGCTGCTTGATGAAAAACAGCATCAGCACGACGAGATACAGCAGTGCTGCCCAGGCGAACGGACGATAGTCACGCCAGTAAACACCCAAGACTCCCCAGTTGCGACGCAGGACAAATGGCGCAGCGAACGGCCCCATCAGCTTGACGAAGGTGATCATCATCGTCGCCAGCAGCCCGAAGAACACGATGCGCCCGGCTTCATCCTGGGAGTACTTGTTGATCAGCGAGTTGCCAAACTGTTCAGACAGCATCTGAAACGACTTGTAGACGCCCTGCGGTGCAATCATGTCCAGATACAGGAGGAAGCGTGCCGACATGAAAAATCCGAAGGCCGATGCAACCAGCAGCCCCACCACCGGCAACAGAGCAAACTGCAGCAAACGCGCGCGCTGACCGGAGCGCCACAGCCCCGGCAACTGCCACAGCCCCAGCGCTGGCAATAAAAGCAATGCCTCCAGCCGGAACAGCGCTGCGGCCACGATAGCCAAGTGAATCAGGCCGGCTCTGAGCCAGCCGCCCAAGGCTTGCCAACGCAGCGCCTGCCATAACGCCAGCGTGCAGAAAAACCAGAAACCGCATTCACGGATGATGTCATTTCGAAACGCATTGACCGCTGGCATCGCCAGCACAATCAGGCACGCCCAGCCGGCAAGCTCGGGAGAGCGTCGACGGATACAATCGACCATCAAGGCACTGGTGCCGGCAAAAAACAGACCGCACCAGAGATAGGCGCTCAACTCCAACGGCAACCACAGAAAGCGATGGGTCAGGGCCAGAAGAATGGAGAACCACGGCCAGTCGAAATGCACCCAGGCCACGTCGGCCCCGTGCAAGACAACCTCATGGGCGATATCGATGTACAGCGCGGCATCGCGACCGACCGTTGCGGTACCCCACACGGCGATCAGTGAAAGGAGAATGCTTGCCCAGAACGCGACACTGACCGGTCGCTCATTGATTACCCGAGCTGCCTTGATCACCCACTTGTTATCCGTACCTTTCACCCAGCCCCCTCAACATCACGCGCCACAGGTACGCCAAAAAACAACAGATTTATCGGAACAGCAGGCGCAAGGCTTTGCGCATGTAAGACCAACGCCCGAGAATGCGCCAGTCGGCGCGTAGCGCCTGCATGTAGAATGCTTTCGCCAATGCGTATTCGCCATGCGAATAGCAATCTCGAAACAATGACAGGCATCGTTGAGCGAGATATGCCTGACGCAAATCGTGAAATTCTCGCGGCATCCGCTGACTGGAAAAAACTTCAGCAACCACCTGCTCGGTACCCGCTGCCAGGCTCTGGCGCAAATCATGGCGCATGCTGTCGGCGTGCTTGTAAATGAGTGCCAGTGGCTGTTCGATCACCGTGCAGGGAAAGCGCGCCAGCACTTGCGCAAATACCGGTAAATCCTCAACGTTGCGCAGATGCTCGGGATAGTTGCCCGGCGCGAATACATCACGATGCATTGCGCAAGCCCCGTTGGAGATCGACACCGTCTTGTCCAGCAAATAGCCTCTGACCCGCTGGCGCAACGTTGCCGGCAGTGGTTTGACAGCCTGCAGGCTGCGCTTGCCACCGGAGAAGATTGACCAATGAGCGCCGATGATCATCCGCGTTTCAGGGTAACCGGCGATGTGTTGCGATAACGCCGCCAGTGCCCCGGAAGCCATCTCGTCATCTGCGTCGAGAAAAACCAGAAATTGCCCGGTGGTTTCCTCGATCCCGCGATTGCGCACTGAAGACAGTCCGCCATTGCTTTGGCGTATGGCACGAAAACGCCCGGGGTGTTCTGCCAGCAACGCTTGTACAACCTCAGGCGTCGCGTCAGTGGAACCGTCATCGATAACCAGCAGATCCGCCGTCGCTTCATGCAACTGCGCCAGCACCGACTCCACAGCCCGAGGCAGCGAACTGGCGTAGTTGTACGCGGGGATCACGATGCTGATCAGTGTTTCAGTCAAGACCGTTTCCTTGCACGCCGTCTTTGACGACAAGAATATCTTCCATGATCAGATATTGCAGGTCAGAACCAAAAAACATGTTCAGCGCATCGGTCGGCGAGCAGATCATCGGTTCGCCTCGACGGTTGAGCGAAGTGTTCAGCGATACGCCGTTGCCGGTCAGGTCTTCCAGCGCCTTCATCATGTCGTAGTAGCGCGGATTGTATTCACGCTTGAGCACCTGGGCGCGGGAAGTGCCGTCTTCATGGACAACTTCCGGCACGCGGGTTTTCCATTCTTCGGCGACTTCGAAGGTGAAAGTCATGAACGGCGCCGGGTGATCGATCTTGATCATCTGCGGCGCGACGGTGTCGAGCATCGACGGGCAGAAAGGCCTCCAGCGCTCGCGGAACTTGATCTGGTGGTTGATTCGATCAGCCACACCGGGAATGCTCGGGCAACCGATGATCGAACGGCCGCCAAGTGCACGCGGACCGAATTCCATCCGGCCCTGGAACCAGGCCACCGGATTGCCCTCAACCATGATTCTGGCAATCTCTTGCGGCATGTTGTCGAGCTTGCGCCAGGTCGGCTTGTTCTCATGACGGGCGCACGCAGCGATCACATCTTCGTTGCTGTAGGACGGGCCGAGGTAGACGTGTTCCATCTTCTCGACCGGTACGCCACGGGCGTGCGACACGTAAGCGGCAGCGCCGACCGCGGTGCCGGCATCGCCGGACGCAGGCTGTACGAACAGCTCCTTGATGTCGTCACGGGCGATGATTTTCTGATTCAGCTTGACGTTCAACGCACAGCCACCGGCGAAAGCCAGTTTGCCGGTTTCCTTGAGCACGTCGCCCAGGTAGTAGTCGATCATCTGCAACGCCAGCTTCTCGAACAGCGCTTGCATGCTCGCGGCGTAGTGGATGTACGGCTCGTCGGCGATGTCGCCTTCGCGCTTCGGACCCAGCCACTCGATCAGCTTCGGCGAGAAGTAGAAGCCTTTGCCCTTTTCTTTATAACGACGCAGGCCGATCACGTTGGCGTAGTCGGTATTGATCACCAGTTCGCCATTCTCGAACGAGGCCAGACGTGAGAAATCATATTTGCTGGCATCGCCGTACGGCGCCATGCCCATGACCTTGAACTCACCGTCGAGCATCTCGAAACCGAGGAACTCGGTGATCGCACCGTACAGGCCGCCGAGGGAATCCGGGTCGAAGAATTCCTTGATCTTGTGGATCTTGCCGTTTTCGCCATAGCCGAAGAAAGTCGTGGCGTATTCGCCCTTGCCATCGATGCCGAGAATCGCGGTTTTCTCTTTGAAACCCGAGCAGTGATAGGCGCTGGAAGCGTGTGCCAGGTGGTGCTCGACCGGCTCGATCTTGATTTTCTTCGGATCGAAGCCCAGTTGCTCGAGGCACCAGACGATCTTGTTGCGATAGCGCTTGTAGCGGCGGTTGCCCATCAGGATTGCATCGAGAGCGCGATCCGGGGCGTACCAATAGCGCTTGGCGTAGTGCCAGCGGGCCTTGCCGAACAGGCTGATCGGGGCGAATGGAATTGCCACCACGTCAACGTCGGACGGCTTGATGCCAGCTTGCTCGAGGCAGAATTTCGCCGATTCGTAGGGCATGCGGTTCTTTGCATGTTTATCGCGTACGAAGCGCTCCTCTTCAGCCGCCGCGACCAGCTTGCCGTCGATGTACAAGGCTGCGGAAGGATCATGGCTAAGGGCGCCGGACAGGCCAAGAATCGTCAATGCCACAGGGGTCTAGCCTCTTTAGTCTGCATGCAGGCGCGATGCGCCTTGAGTATTGATGTGCCTTCGCACAGGGCGAGTGGCAGCTAAAGGGCGGGATTATAGCGTAAACATGACGGGAATTACCTTGTGCGAATTGTCACCTGCGCGAATGGGCCGATTCAACGGACCGAACGACTCAATAGCCGTCTCTGCGCCAGTAAATACTCAGGTTTGAGTCGGCGACCTGGCGATGAATCGTATAGGGCAGCGACAGGGTATCGAACACGGCGGACAGCGGAAGATCAAGCAACACAAAGGGCGCCAGCATGCCCGTCGGATCGGGCGGCGCATTCAACGTGCAAAAATCGAAGGCCAGGCCACTGTATACGCGCGGAATCGATTGGCAGTAGGTCTTCTTCTTGCGCAAGTCACGGGCAGCATCGGCGTCGTCCTGCAATACGGTCGAGACACTGCCACAGCCTGAGAGAACCCAGGAAAGAACGCCCAGCGTCATCAGTTTTTTCATGCTCAAGATTCGCCCTCCAGAATCGACAGGCAAATTAGCATCGAGGCCGAGCAGGGCACAGTTCATGGCTTCTGGAGAAGCTGTAGGACAAGTCGCTGTGTTTTGTCCGTTACTGCCCGCAGACTCGGATCCGCAGGGGACCGAGTCCATCGCCGGAAGCGGCCTGCTCGCGAAATGGAGTCACCCCGCGCTCGAGACCTCTTTCGGCAGGCGCTGATCAATGACGCGATACAACGCACTGCCTGGCGGCCAGTTGCGCATGAAACGCGCGCGATCCCGGGCGTAGGCCGGGGCAAAGCTGCTGACAGAGCCGTGCTGGCACATCGAGTCGAGGTCGATCAAAGCCCAGCGATCCGCCTGCCAGAACAGGTTGTGACCCTTGAAATCGCCATGACTGATGCGCTCGGCAATCAACCGGGCAAACAGCTGATCCAGTGCCTGCAACTCGGCTTCTGGTGCCTCGCCATTCTCCACGTAAGGCGTGAAGCGCTCGATGATGTCTGGCCCCGGCAGGAATTCCGTGACCAGATAGGCACTGCGGCGCAGCCACAAAAACCGCTTTTCCAGTACCGCCAGCGGTTTCGGCGTGGCGATACCAAGGAAGGCCAGGCGATTGCCTTCGCGCCACGAATGCCAGGCCCGACTCGGGCGCCAGAAGCGCTTGAGCCAGTGGGCAAAGCCCTTGATGTTGTAGCGCTTGATCACCAGCGTGCGGCCGCCCGCCTCGACTCGGCCGACGCTGGCCGCGCCACCGGTCTTGTACAGATGCCCCCGATCAAGCAAGGCGTCGGCCTGTTCGAGCACCGGCAGCATGGCGGTTTCTTCTTCGCGGCGAATGGCGCGCAGAGCGAATGCGCCGCGGTGAACCGCGAACAAGGTGCAGTCGCGGCCGACCTTGATCAGATAATCCCTGAGGCGCCAGCTCCGGACCTTGTCGATCTGCTTTTGCAATGCCTCCAGCGGCAACGCATGCTCGCTGTTGCTCAACAGGTAATAGACCAGCAACTCTTCGGTGAACGGCTCCAGTGACTTGGGCAACTGGGCGAAAAACACCCCGAGGTTTTCCAGCACTTTCTGCCGGGACAATGGCTGCCCCGCCGTTTCCGCACGCACCCCGGCACCATCGATCAGATACAGCTGGCCGCCGTGACGCAGCAGATTGTCCAGGTGCAAGTCTTCCTGCCAGAGCCCTTTGCCATGCAGGCGACCGATGGCATCCAGCGCTTCGGCCAACACGGCCGTTTGCTCATCGGCCAACACAGGCAGCGACTCGACCTTCGCCCAGGCATCACCGAGGCTTTCGGCGTCTTCGAGAAATTCAAACAGCAGCCAGCCGCCCTCGCCGTCTTCCAGCCCATCGGCCAACAGCAGCGGCGTGGTCAGGCCCTGCGCAGCGAGTAGCCGCACGCCATCCAGCTCACGCTGAAAATGCCGGGCAGCCTTGCTGCCGACCAACAACTTGGCCAGTACCGGCCGACCGCGCCATACCCCGGCACCGACGTAGCGCTGCCCGGGCAGCACCCGCAAAAGGCTCAGCAACTGCAAATCCGCAGCCCCGGCTGCATCCGCCAGAGTCACAGTCAGCGGCAACGAGGGTGAGCGCCCGGATCGGGCCAGTTCGGACAAGCGCATCAGCGGGTCTCCTTGTGACTGCGCCGTGCCGTCAGCCGATCGAGCCAGCGGTCGAGCAGCGAACTGTCAGTCGGCTGATCGAGATAAGCCGCGAGCAATTGGCGCAAGTCTGCCTCGCTCCACTGCGGCGAACGGCGCTGCAACGGCTCCAGATCTTTGACCCGATCACGCGCGCCGAACAGCAGCGGCCGGGTCTTTTCCAGATCAATCAGTTGCGCCTCGAAACCGTCGCCAGTGGCGCGCAGAAAAATATGCTTGGGATAAAAACAGCCATGCACCTGACGCATGCCGTGCAGACGCCGCGCCAGCAATCCGCAGGCCTTGAGAATCGCCGAATGTTGCGCGGCACTGAGTTGAGCCCAGCGTTCAAGCAACGAATCCAGATCGCTCCAGCCGTCCAGTGCGCGGGTCAGCAAAATGGCGCGCACTTCCCCATCAACCTTGCGCTCACCGAAAAACGCGGCCTGCAATGCCGGGATGCCAAGCTTGCGATAGCGGCTGATATTGCGGAACTCGCGGGCAAAGCTCGGCTCGCCAAGCGGTGCATGCAAGGTGCGGGTCAGATAGTTGCTCTGGCGCTTGAGGTAATAACCCTGGCCTTCCAGGTTCAGGCGGAACACGCTGCTCCAGCCGCCACCAGAAGTGTTGGGCTCATCCACCGCTTCCAGCTGTTTGGCCCACAGCGCGTCGAAAGTGCCGAGACCGTGGCGCTCCAGCAGCCCACGGTCCTGCTCGGCAATAAAATCAGTCATTCACGTCCCTCAAAAAATCTCACCACGTGCCGAATCCGTTTCTTGTCGGCGACATCGAGCCGATCGCACTGGCGGTACTGCTTATAGAAACGCAGGCGTTGGGTATTGGACAGGTGATATTTGGCCAGCTTGTCGAGACAGGCCAGGTCCTTGGTGATCCGGTACTTGAGCCAGAAGCCACGCCAGAACTCACCGTTGGGGCAGTCGATGAGAAAGATACGCGCCTGATCGTCGATCAACAGGTTGCGCCATTTCAGGTCGTTATGGGTAAAGCGGTGATCATGCATGGTCCGGGTATAACCGGCCAGTTGCCGGCTGACGCCGTCGACCCAGGCGCGATCCTTGAGTTTGGGATCCTTGCGCTCGGCCAGCGCCGAGAGGTCTTCGGTGTTGGGCAATTCGCGAGTGATCATGGCGCCACGATCATAAGCCGCACCACGTCGTTCCAGCCCCCAGGCGACCACCTCGGCGGTAGGGATGCCCCACTTGGCGAAGCGCTTGAGGTTCTGCCACTCCATCTTCACCCGCGGCTTGCCGAGGTAGCGACGCAGGCCCTTACCGGCGCCGACGTAGCGCTTGACGTAATAGTTGACGCCGGCGCGCTGCACGCGAATGACCTCCGAGAGCGGGTCGCGAGTCAGGCGTTCACCCTGCAACGCAAATACGGCGTCGAGGCTGCCAAACTCTTCGGCGAGTTCGCTGTACTGCGGCTCAAGCGTCCAGCCCGCCATCAGAGCGCATCCCCGTAACGCTGCTTGCGTTCGTAGAGCTTGTCGGCCTTGCCTTGCAGCCAGTTCAGCAGCGGCGCCTCTTCTGCCAGAATCTGCCGCAGCGGTTGCTGGAAATAACCCTTGAGGAAACGCAGCTTGTCGCGGCGAGTCAGGCCGATGTCCAGCGCGGAAAAATACAGCGCCGCCAGATCCTTGTTGCGCCAGCGCTGAGTGATTTTCGCGCGGGTCTGGGCACGGTGCAGATCGATCACCGAGAGCTTGAAATCTTCCGGCGTGATCGGTTTGTCGGTGTGCAGCAGGAAGTGGCAGATGTAGCAGTCGCGATGATTGACCCCGGCGCGGTGCATCATGCCGGTCATCCGCGCCACTTCGGCAATCAATGCGCGCTTGAGTGTTGGCTCGGGGGGGTGCTTGACCCAGTCGATGCTGAAGTCTTCCAGGCTGATGGTCGGCGCCAGTTCTTCGGTGACGATGAACGAATGCTGATCCGCCGGGTTGCTGCCCTTCTCGCCGTAGGCGACGGCGGTCATGGTCGGCACGCCGACTTCCTGCAGGCGCTGAATGGCTTTCCACTCTTGCCCGGCGCCGAGCACCGGCAGCTTGGCGGTCAGCAGGTTCTTGAAGATTTCGCCCCAGCCGATGCCACGGTGGATCTTGACGAAAAAGCCATGGCCGTCGACTTCCGTGCGCAATGTCCGGCGTGCTTCCAGCTCGCGGTATACCTCGCCCTGCAAGCCTTCGACTGCGGCGAACGGGTCGCGTCCGGCCCAAAGGCTTTTGAACGGTTCAGCCAGCATCAACTTCATTAAGCGTGCTCCGCCAGAATCACATCCGCCGCATGCTGCGGCATGCTGTAGAGGTCGGCCGTCTCGGCGAAGGCCAGACCGTTGCGGCTCCAGGCCGCACGTGCAGCGTCATTGCTCAACATCTCGGTAAGGTATTGCGTCAGCTGCGCCTGCTCGAACGGCTCGTCCAGCACTCGCCCGGCGTCGGCCTCGGCAATGTAATGGGCGTATCCGCAGACCGCGCTGACCAGCACCGGCAAACCGGCCACCAACGCTTCAAGCAGCACGGTACCGGTGTTTTCGTTGTAGGCCGGGTGAATCAACAGGTCGGCGCCGAGCAGAAAACGCGGGATATCGCTGCGCCCTTTGAGAAAGGTCACGTTGTCACCCAGGCCCAGCGTCGCACTCTGCATCTGGAACAATTTGGGGTCATCCTGGCCGATTACAAACAGCCGGGTGCGTTTGCGCAATTCGGCGGGCAGTGCGGCCAGCGCTTTGAGGCTGCGATCGACACCCTTGGTCTTGAAGCCGGAGCCGATCTGTACCAGCAGCAGCTCGTCGTCCCTGAGATCAAATTCGGCACGGAAACCGGCTCGGATTTCATCAGCATTTGCTGGGCGACGACGATCCTGGGCGATGCCCGGCGGCAGCAGATGGAAGCGCTCAAGCGGCGTGTCGTAGTGCTTGATGAACAGTGGTTGCTGCACTTCGGAAATCATCAGCACTTCGGTCTTCGCGTCCTTGGCGAACACCGCGCGCTCGTACTCGGCGAAGTGACGATAGCGGCCCCAGCGGCGATACAGCGAGTTGCGCAGGTTCTGCGCCTTGTCTTCGAAGCAGCCATCAGCCGCGTAGTACACGTCCAGGCCCGGCATCTTGTTGAAACCGATCAGACGATCGACCGGGCGCCTGGCCAGATCCGCCGCCATCCACGCGCTGAGTTTCTCATTGCGACGGTGATTGAAGAACGCCTTGACGGGCGCCACCAGCACTTCAAAACCCGGCGGTATATCGCCTTCCCAGATCAACGTGTAAACACGTATCTGATGGCCGCGCTTCTGGCATTCGAGGGCGATGCGCATGAAATCGCGCTGCAAGCCACCGAACGGAAAATATTTGTACAGGACGAATGCCAATTGCATCAGCGCAGCTCCTCAGCCATCAACAACGTGCTCAGTCGGCTGGCGACACGCTCGGGATTTACACGCGTGAAGCACAAAGGCTGCTCGCGTTTCAGGTCAAACTGACGGGCATCCTGCTCGGTCGGTTGGTAGGTACATTTTTTCTGCATGCAGGGCGCGCACGGGAAGTCGCTGGCCAGATGAATCTGCAGCTTGCCGTAGGCGCCAGTCAGGCCCGGGTTGGTCGGGCCGAACAGCGAAATGGTCGGCACGTCCAGCGCAGCGGCCAAGTGGCCGAGACCGGTGTCCACCGCCACACAAGCCTGCGCGCCGGCGAGGACTTTGCCGACGCCGGCCAGATTGAGCTTCGGCAGCACTTCGGCATGTTTGAAGCCGGCAGCGATGCGCTCGGCGCGGGCTTTTTCCTGTGGGTTGCCCCACGGCAACTTCACGCCAACGCCGAGGTAGCCGACCCGCTCGGCCAGCTCGCGCCAGTAGATTTCCGGCCAGTGCTTGGTGTCCCAAGTGGTGCCGTGGAGGAACACCACGTAGGCATTCTTGCGCGGCAACTCAACCAGTCGCTCGACGTTGAGGCCGTATTCGCCGAGGCCTTTGGGCAAGTCGTAACCCAGAGCGATGGCAAACAACTGCCGTACGCGCTCGACGGCGTGCTGGCCTCGGGCGACAGCGAGTTTACGATCATAGAAGCGCGCAGCCATCGGCTCGCGAGCGGAGGTTTTATCGAGGCCGGCCACCGGCGCTTTGACGTAGCGGGTCAGCCAGGCGCTTTTCAGCAAGCCTTGAGCGTCGATCACCAGGTCGTATTTATTCGCGCGCACGCTTTGCTTGAAGCGTTTCCACTCGCCGCTGGTGATGGTGTTCCACAGATTCTTGCGCCAGCGGCGGATGGCCACCGGAATTACCTTATCGACCGCCGGGTGCCAGCTCGGAATCTCGGCGAAGCCTTCTTCCACCACCCAGTCGAACTTGATGCCCGGGATCGCGCGGGCGGCGTCGGTCAGCGCTGGCAACGCGTGAATCACGTCGCCCAGCGATGAAGTCTTGATCAGCAATACCCGCAAGTTAATGAACCTCGATCACGGAGGCCTGCAACTTCTGCAAGGCATCGTTGACCGCGTCCGGCATCAGCTGGCGCAGGCAGTTGTAATGGCCAAAACGGCAGGTGCGATCGAAGCAAGGGCTGCATTCGATGCCCAGGCGCACGATCTCGACCTGCTCGGCCAGCGGCGGGGTGAAGCCCGGCGAGGTCGAGCCATAGACCGCGACCAGCGGGCGATTCAATGCCGCAGCGACGTGCATCAGGCCGGAATCGTTAGAGACAACCGAATCAGCACAGGACAGCAGGTCGATGGCCTCGGCCAAAGAAGTGCCGCCGCTGAGGTTGACCGATTCTTCGCGCAGGCCCGGGATCAGCCGGGCACGAATGTCCTCGCCGACCGCGTGATCGTTTTTCGAGCCGAACAGCCACACCTGCCAGCCCTCGCGAATGCGCGCTTCGGCGACCTTGGCGTAGTGCTCGGACGGCCAGCGCTTGGATTCGCCGAACTCGGCGCCAGGGCACAGGGCCAGGACCGGGCGATCGAGGCTCAGGCCGAATTTGGCCAAAGCGGCTTCGCGGGTGACCGGGTCAATTTGCAGGCTCGGGCGCGGATACGGCTTCGGCAACTCAGCGTTCGCTTCATAGGCCAAGGCCATGAAGCGCTCGATCATCAGCGGATAGCGTTGTTTGTCGAGGGTACGCACGTCGTTGAGCAGGCCATAGCGGAATTCGCCGCGCCAACCGGTACGTTTCGGGATGCCGGCAAAAAATGGCACCAGTGCCGATTTCAGCGAATTGGGCAGCAGGATCGCCTGATCGTACTGGCCGCGCAGGGATTTGCCGATGCGCCGACGCGTCGCCAGTTCCAGCGCGCCGTGGCCGAGCGGGAAGCTCAAGGCCTTGCGCACTTCGGGCATGCGCTCGAGGATCGGCCGGCTCCATTCGGGCGCCAGCACGTCGATTGCGCATTGCGGGTGGCGCTGCTTGAGACACTGAAACAGTGTCTGCGCCATCACCATGTCACCGACCCAACTGGGCCCAACGATCAGAATATTCATGTGGTTTCCAAAAACGAACCGGGGAGGCATTTACGCCTCCCCGCCTCGATAATCATTGTGGAAGCGGCGCTGCTGGCGATGGGTCATTTCCTTCAACATGACTGTCGACTGTCACTCCGCTATCGCGAGCAGGCTCACTCCTACAGGGTTTTGCATCCGGCCATACATCTGTGGTTCAGCTTAGCCCCAACTCTTTCCAGATCCGCAACACCTGTTGCCGCTCTTCGACAAACTGATCCCCGGCTATCACCCCGGCGTCCTTCTGCAAGGCCTGCCGGTGGGCGGCGGAGCGGTAGGCCTTGTAGGCCTCGCGCAACAGACTGGCATCTTCGGCGGGCATCAGCCCTTCGTGCTCCAGCTCTTCCAGAATGCGGATGTTATCGGTCCAGCGCAGCAGTGGCGGATGGCTGTGTGACCACGCCAGGGCCGCGTATTGCACCATAAATTCAATATCGACGATACCTCCGGCGTCCTGCTTGAGATCGAACGGCACGCCCGCGTCGAACGCATTCGCCGCCGTGCCGGCCGCGGTGCTGCGGGTGCCGAGGTTGTCGCGCATCTTGGCACGCATCTCGCTGACTTCCTGCTGCAGTTTGACCAAATCCCGAGGCTTGCCCAGCACCTGCGCGCGGACTTTCTCGAAGGCCTGGCCAACATCCTGGCTGCCCACCAGCACCCGCGCGCGCACCAAAGCCTGATGCTCCCACGTCCAGGCTTCATTTTCCTGATAGCGAGCGAACGCGCCGAGAGAACTCACCAGCAGCCCGGAAGCGCCGGACGGACGCAGGCGCATATCCACTTCATAGAGCTGGCCGGAGTTGGTCTGCGCCGTGAGCAGGTGAATGATCCGCTGCCCCAGACGCGTGAAGAACTGCGCGCCGTCGATGGATTTCGGCCCATCGGTTTCCGCCTGCGGATCGCCGTCATGGATGAACACCAGGTCCAGATCGGAACCATGCCCCAGTTCGATACCGCCGACTTTGCCATAACCGACAATGATGAAGCCGGGATCGCACAGCGTGCCGTCGGTGCGCAGCGGCGTGCCGTACTTGGCCACGGTCTGCCGCCAGGCCAGGGCCAGCACTTGTTCGAGAATCGCCTCGGCCAGCCAGGTCAGGTAATCGCTGACCTTCATCAACGGCAGGCTGCCGGCGATTTCCGAGGCGGCGACGCGCAAGCGGTGCGCCAGCTTGAAATGGCGCAAGGCTTCCATTTGTTGCTCGAGGTCGTCCTCGGGAATTCGCGTCAGCCGTTCGCGCAACTCGGCCGCCAGTTCCGGCGCCAGCGGCGGCTTGAACAGCCGGCCCTCGTTGAGCAATTCGTCGAGCAGCAGCGGGAAGCGCGTGATCTGTTCGGCAATCCACGGGCTCGCCGCACACAGGGTCAACAGGCGGCGCAGCGCGCCGGGGTTTTCCGTGAGCAACACCAGATACGCCGAACGCCGCGCCACCGCTTCCACCAGTGGCAGCACGCGCTCAAGCACCAAATCGGGATTGGCATGCTCCACCGCTTGCGCGAGCAGTCGTGGAATAAACGCATCGAGACGCTCGCGTCCCAGTCGCTGCATCGCGCGCAATTGCGGACTGCCGCGCAAACCGGCCAGCGCTTTCAGCGCTTTGCCGGCATCGACAAAACCGCCTTCCTGCAACTGCCGGCACGCGGCCTCTTCGTCCTGTTCTTCCTCCCACAGCGGCAGCCATTCACCACCGACCACCACTTCGCTTTCGCCGCCCTCTTCTTCGTCGGGATCAGCGATCACTTGGGCGAAATGCCAGGCCACACGCCCACGCCAGTACATCAGTTGTTCATGGAAGGCGGGCCAATCGGCGAAACCCAGCATGAAAGCGATGCGCGCCTGATCCTGAGCATTGTCCGGCAGCATTTGCGTCTGACGGTCAGCGATCGCCTGAATCGCGTGTTCGGTGTAACGCAGAAACTCGTAACCCTCGCGCAATTCGCTGACCACCGCCGGCGGCAGATAGCCTTGCCCTTCCAGCGTGCTCAGCACCTTTAATAGAGGACGCTGTTGCAGGCTCAGGTCGCGGCCACCATGGATCAGTTGAAAGGCCTGAGCGATGAACTCGACCTCACGAATGCCGCCGGAACCGAGCTTGATGTTGTCGGCCATGCCCTTGCGCCGCACTTCCTGCTGGATCAACTGCTTCATGGTGCGCAGCGCTTCGATCGCCGAGAAGTCCAGATAGCGCCTATAAACGAACGGTCGCAGCATGTCGAGCAACTGCGCGCCGGCCACCTGATCGCCAGCCACCACCCGCGCCTTGATCATCGCGTAGCGTTCCCAGTCGCGGCCCTGATCCTGGTAATACTGCTCCAGCGCATTGAAGCTCAGCACCAGCGCACCGGACGATCCGTATGGGCGCAGGCGCATGTCGACGCGGAAGACGAAGCCGTCGACCGTCATGGGATCCAGCGCCTTGATCAGACGCTGGCCGAGACGGATGAAGAATTCCTGGTTATCCAGCGAGCGTTTCACGCCGACGGTTTCGCCGCCTTCGGGGTAGGCGAAGATCAGGTCGATGTCGGAAGACAGATTCAGCTCGACCGCGCCGAGCTTGCCCATGCCGAGGATGACCATCTGCTGCGGCTCACCACTGCGCCGACCGGTCGGCGTGCCGAATTGCTCACAATGACGACTGTACAGCCATTGATAAGCCTGATCGATGGTGGCGTCCGCCATGTCCGAGAGGTCGCGGCAGGTCTGCACCAGATCGGCCTGGCGTGTCAGGTCGCGCCAGATGATCCGCACCTGATGGCGCGCGCGTTGGCGACGCAAGGCGCGGCCGAGTTCGTCTTCGCTCTGCGCGCTGTTTACGGCGGCGGCGATCTGTGCGCGCAACTCGCCGGGCGCAAAGGGCCGATCGAGTTCGCCGGACGCCACCAGTGCCAGCAACATCAAAGGGTCACGAATGCTCTGTTCAATGACAAATTCGCTGGCAGCGCTGACGCGGGCGAATTGCGCCCAGCGCTCCGGCGTCCAGCTCGACAGGCCGTGATCGTCTTCAAGGGCGGCGACGGACGTACGGAACGACTGCTCGGATCGGCTGACCAACGGCAGGAGAATGGCGGGCAGTTCGGCAAGCACGGGCAGGGTCATGGTCTATCCTTGATCGGCGTATAAAGGGCCGCTTGTAGTGAATGATGAAAACCCGCTACGTGAAGGACTGTCGAACAAAAGTTAGAAATAGCTGAAATTTGTTCTTCTTTGGCATCCAGCATCAAACTTTCACCTTATTCGGATGGAAATCGACCCGCCTTAACGATTATTCTCACAACGCAGTCGGAGGCCACAAGCCTTTCATCTGTAGTTTTACTACTCGTCTATACATTCGAAAGGCTGAAATGCCGGAAGATTTGTAGTAAAACTACACGCCGCCGGAACAACCTGTCGGCAATCCAAGAATTTTAAATCGTCTGCCCACAAGGCCAGTCGCAAACTCAGGCAACCGATTCTGGAAGCCTTTCCGCCCTGGAGCAAGCCATGCAAGACCTCGATCCCGTCGAAACCCAGGAATGGCTGGACGCCCTGGAATCGGTTCTCGACAAAGAAGGCGAAGACCGTGCTCACTATCTGATGACCCGTATGGGCGAACTCGCGACCCGCAGCGGCTCGCAGCTCCCTTACGCGATCACCACGCCTTACCGCAACACGATCCCCGTTACCCACGAAGCACGCATGCCTGGCGACCTGTTCATGGAACGCCGCATTCGCTCGCTGGTACGCTGGAACGCGATGGCCATGGTAATGCGCACGAACCTGCGAGATTCGGACCTGGGTGGTCACATCTCCAGCTTCGCTTCCAGTGCGACCCTGTATGACATCGGCTTCAACTATTTCTTCCAGGCCCCGACCGACGAACACGGCGGCGACCTGATCTACTTCCAGGGCCACACCTCGCCAGGCGTTTACGCCCGTGCATTCATGGAAGGCCGCATCACCGAAGACCAGATGAACAACTTCCGTCAGGAAGTCGATGGTCAAGGCCTGTCGTCCTATCCGCACCCTTGGCTGATGCCTGATTTCTGGCAGTTCCCGACCGTATCGATGGGTCTGGGTCCGATCCAGGCGATCTACCAGGCGCGTTTCATGAAGTACCTGGAGCACCGTGGCTTCATCCAGCCGGGCAAACAGAAAGTCTGGTGCTTCCTGGGCGACGGCGAGTGCGACGAGCCGGAATCCCTGGGCGCGATCTCCCTGGCCGGCCGCGAGAAGCTGGACAACCTGATCTTCGTCATCAACTGCAACCTGCAGCGCCTCGACGGCCCGGTTCGCGGCAACGGCAAGATCATCCAGGAACTCGAAGGCGTGTTCCGCGGTGCACAGTGGAACGTGACCAAAGTCATCTGGGGCCGTTTCTGGGACCCACTGCTGGCCAAGGACGTCGACGGCATCCTGCAGCGTCGCATGGACGAAGTCATCGACGGCGAATACCAGAACTACAAAGCCAAAGACGGCGCGTTCGTTCGCGAGCACTTCTTCAACACGCCTGAACTCAAGGCAATGGTTGCCGATCTGTCCGACGACGAGATCTGGAAACTCAACCGTGGCGGCCACGACCCGTACAAGGTCTACGCGGCGTACCACGAAGCGGTCAACCACAAGGAACAACCGACCGTCATCCTCGCCAAGACCATCAAGGGTTATGGCACCGGTGCCGGCGAAGCGAAGAACACCGCGCACAACACCAAGAAGGTCGACGTCGAGAGCCTGAAGCTGTTCCGCGATCGCTTCGATATCCCGGTCAAGGACGAAGAGCTGGAGAACCTGCCGTTCTTCAAGCCAGAGCCGAACAGTGCCGAAGGCCGCTACCTGGCCGAGCGTCGCGCTGCATTGGGCGGCTTCGTGCCACAACGCCGTGCGCAGAGCTTCAGCGTACCGACTCCGGATCTGGACACCCTCAAAGCCATCCTCGACGGCTCGGGCGACCGTGAAATTTCCACCACCATGGCCTTCGTGCGGATCCTCGCGCAACTGGTCAAGGACAAGGAAATCGGTCCGCGCATCGTCCCGATCATCCCGGACGAAGCCCGTACCTTCGGTATGGAAGGCATGTTCCGTCAGCTGGGTATCTACTCCTCCGTCGGCCAGCTCTACGAGCCAGTCGATAAAGACCAGGTGATGTTCTACAAGGAAGACCAGAAAGGTCAGATCCTTGAAGAAGGCATCAACGAAGCAGGCGCCATGAGCTCGTTCATCGCTGCCGGTACTTCGTACTCCAGCCACAACCAGCCGATGCTGCCGTTCTACATCTTCTACTCGATGTTCGGCTTCCAGCGTATCGGCGACCTGGCCTGGGCCGCTGGCGACAGCCGTACCCGTGGTTTCCTGATCGGCGGCACCGCCGGCCGTACCACCCTGAACGGTGAAGGTCTGCAGCACGAAGACGGTCACAGCCACCTGCTGGCCGCGACCATCCCGAACTGCCGCACCTACGATCCGACCTACGGCTACGAGCTGGCGGTGATCATTCAGGACGGCATGAAGAAGATGACCGAAGAGCAACAGGACATCTTCTACTACATCACCGTGATGAACGAGTCGTACCAGCAGCCAGCCATGCCGGCCGGTGCCGAAGAAGGCATCAAGAAAGGCATGTACCTGCTCGAGGAAGACACTCGCGATGCGGCGCACCACGTTCAGCTGATGGGCTCCGGTACCATCCTGCGCGAAGTGCGTGAAGCGGCGAAGATCCTGCGTGAAGAGTTCAACATCGGCGCTGACGTGTGGAGCGTTACCAGCTTCAACGAACTGCGTCGCGACGGCCTGGCCGTAGAACGCAGCAACCGTCTCAAGCCTGGCCAGAAGCCTCAGCTGAGCTACGTCGAAGAGTGCCTGAACGGCCGTAAAGGTCCGGTCATTGCCTCTACCGACTACATGAAGCTGTTCGCCGAGCAGATCCGTCAGTGGGTACCGTCCAAGGAATTCAAAGTCCTGGGCACCGACGGTTTCGGCCGCAGCGACAGCCGCAAGAAACTGCGTCATTTCTTCGAAGTCGACCGTCATTTCGTGGTGTTGGCAGCCCTGGAAGCACTGGCTGACCGTGGTGATATCGAACCTAAGGTTGTGGCTGAAGCCATCGCCAAGTTCGGCATCGACCCGGAAAAACGCAACCCACTGGACTGCTGAGGAGACATTTTGTGAGCGAACTCATTCGCGTACCTGACATCGGCAGCGGTGAAGGTGAAGTAATTGAACTGTTTGTGAAGGTCGGCGACCGCATCGAAGCCGACCAGAGCATCCTGACTCTGGAATCGGACAAGGCCAGCATGGAAGTGCCGGCCCCGAAAGCCGGCGTCATCAAGAGCCTGAAAGTGAAGCTGGGCGACCGTCTGAAAGAAGGCGACGAACTGCTCGAACTGGAAGTCGAGGGCGCCGCTGAAGCGGCCCCTGCGCCGGCCGCCGCACCTGCTGCGAAAGCCGAAGAGAAACCGGCTGCGGCACCTGCTGCTGCCGCGCCTGCCGCTGCTCCTGCTGCCGCTTCGGTACAGCAAGTGCACGTGCCGGACATCGGTTCGTCGGGCAAGGCACAGATCATCGAGATTCAGGTCAAGGTCGGCGACAGCGTCGAAGCTGATCAATCGCTGATCACCCTGGAATCCGACAAGGCGAGCATGGAAATCCCGTCGCCTGCCGCTGGCGTGGTCAAGGCCATCAGCGTCAAGCTCAACGACGAAGTCGGCACTGGCGACCTGATTCTGGACCTGGAAGTGGCGGGTGCTGCGGCCCCGGCTGCCGCCGCTCCGGCTCAGGCTGCTGCGCCTGCTGCTGCCGCTGCGCCAGCCCCGGCTGCTGCTCCGGCCGCACCGGCCGCTGACAGCGTTCAGGACATCCACGTCCCGGACATCGGCTCGGCCGGCAAGGCGAAGATCATCGAAGTGCTGGTCAAGGCCGGCGACACCGTCGAAGCCGACCAGTCGCTGATCACTCTGGAATCCGACAAGGCCAGCATGGAGATTCCATCGCCTGCCGCTGGCGTGGTCGAAAGCGTTTCGATCAAGCTGGATGACGAAGTCGGCACCGGCGACCTGATTCTCAAGCTCAAAGTCAAAGGCGCGGCACCTGCTGCTGCCCCGGCTGCACCCAGCGCGCCGGCACCTGCCGCTGCTGCTCCGGCTGCCGCTGCCGCTACACCTGCCGCCGCTCCAGCCGCCGCACCGGCCAAGCCGGGCGCGAAGGTTCACGCCGGCCCTGCCGTGCGTCAACTGGCTCGTGAGTTCGGCGTCGAGCTGAGCGCCGTTGGCGCCAGCGGTCCGCATGGTCGCATCCTCAAGGAGGACGTGCAGGTTTACGTCAAGGCGATGATGCAGAAGGCCAAGGAAGCACCGGCCGCTGCTGGCGGCGCTACCGGTGGCGCGGGCATCCCGCCGATCCCGGTGGTCGATTTCAGCCGTTTCGGCGAAATCGAAGAAGTGCCGATGACCCGCCTGATGCAAGTCGGCGCGGCCAACCTGCACCGCAGCTGGCTGAACGTGCCACACGTGACGCAATTCGACTCGGCGGACATCACCGAGCTGGAAGCCTTCCGTGTAGCGCAAAAAGCCGTGGCCGAGAAGGCTGGCGTCAAGCTGACCATCCTGCCGCTGCTGCTCAAGACCTGCGCGCACCTGCTCAAGGAGCTGCCGGACTTCAACAGTTCGCTGGCGCCAAGCGGCAAGGCGATCATCCGCAAGAAATACGTGAACATCGGCTTCGCCGTCGACACTCCGGATGGCCTGCTCGTGCCGGTGATCAAGAACGTCGACCAGAAGAGCCTGCTGCAACTGGCGGCCGAAGCGGCTTCGCTGGCTGAAAAGGCCCGCACCAAGAAGCTGTCCTCGGACGAGATGCAAGGCGCCTGCTTCACCATTTCCAGCCTCGGTCATATTGGCGGCACCGGCTTCACGCCAATCGTCAACGCGCCGGAAGTGGCGATCCTCGGTGTTTCCAAGGCAACCATCCAGCCAGTCTGGGACGGCAAAGCCTTCCAGCCGAAGCTGATGCTTCCACTGTCGCTGTCCTACGATCACCGTGTGATCAACGGCGCTGCAGCTGCACGCTTTACCCAGCGTCTGGGCAGCCTGTTGGGCGACATCCGCACCATCCTGCTGTAACCCAAACGGCCCTCCGGCAACGGAGGGCTGTTTGCTGCACCCTTTCGAGCGCCACACGCTCGTACCTCAACCCCGTCAATTGACGGGGCTTTTTTTTGCCTGAAATAAACCGGATCGCGCCTCTTTCCTACAACCTGCGCTGACATCGGCCACAGGCCTGGTCCACTTAACGCCAATATTTTCCGCCGCCGGCCAACTAACCTCTGCTCAGGAAAGTTGCTTCAATGCGCTCCGCTTATTTAATTCATCTTATTAAAATCTCGAACGGAATCGATCATGTTCAAACCGACTATCGGCCCTATTGTGGGCCACACCACAACTAACGAAGTACGCATTTTCATTCGCGGCGAACAGCAGGACAGAAAAAGAGTGTTTGCAGGAGTCCGCGCTCGCAAGGCCGGTGCGGAAAAATGGTCCAACAGCGTATTTGCACTTTTGAATCCGGCTAATGACATGTCGGGTGTGCTCGTATTGCACGATCTCGATGCCGATTGTGAATACGAATATCAAGCCGGTTGCCTAAGTCCGATGAACCCGGTGCATACCATCGACACGGTGGTCGAGTTTCCATTGCAATGGCCGCGTCAGCTCTACCGCTTTCGCACCCGAACTGCGCAGGGCAACCAGCCCCGCAGCTTTATCGTCGGTTCGTGCCGTTATCTGCGGATCACCGCAGGCATCGCTTCCCTGCCGCAACTGGGCGACCGCATCTTTGGCTCGATCAATCAACTGATCGAAAACAGTCATCTACCGGTCAGTGCGGTAATCATGACCGGCGACCAGGTTTATGTAGATGACTTGAATATCATTGCACCGGATCGCGAAGCCAAAGACATTCTGAAGAAATATCGAACGGCATTTTCGCAACCGAATATTCAACGACTGATGTCCAATACATCTACTTACATGATGCTTGACGATCATGAAATCGAAGATAACTGGCCCGCCAATGCCAAAGATGCGGACAAGGACTTGTATCGCAATGCCATGGCCGCTTATGAACTTTATCAAGCCAGCCACAGCCCGGTTTATGCATGTAACGGCAAGGGCCAGATAGACCGGGACAGCTTGAAGCATTACTGGTATCAGTTCGGCGACAGCGATATCGCTTGGTTCGTTACCGACAGTCGCACCCAGCGCAACCTGTCGAAAGACGATCGGCGCATTCTCGACGTCGAACAGGAACAAGCGCTGCTTGAATGGCTGATTCACACTCCGGCACGGGTGAAATTCGTGGTGACCAGCGTGATGTTTTATCCCGACCGCAAGCTTCACGGTGACGATGCCTGGAAAGCTTTTCCCGAACAGCGTCTGCGCCTGCTGGAAACCATTCGTACCCATCGGATCAAAAACGTGGTGTTCGTCTCAGGCGATGTCCATGGCTCGCTGACCAGTCGCTTGACTCACAGCGAAGACACCGATTTCGAAGTGCACACCATCGTGTCGTCACCGCTGCACAACAGCAAACTGTTGCCGTATGCCAAAGCCTCGACGTTTATCCTCGATCAACCGCTGGTGCGCACGGCAGCCGGGGATTATCGGCACGAGCTGACCGGTGCCGTGGTGAGTCAGGACAATTTTGCGCATGTGGTCGTTGAGGCTGATCAGATATGGGTCAACTACCATGACCGCGATGGCAAGAAGCTGCAGTCGATCAGAATGAAATTGCGTTGAAACAGCAAAAGATCGCAGCCTTCGGCAGCTCCTACACCAGGCGCATTACCCTGTTGGGGCGGCGTGAAGCTGTGATCTTTTGTTCATTTCAGTCATGCACTGGAGAAATGTTCACTGCAGCCGACATATTCTTATAGCACTTGGCCTTCATCTCTCTTGTCAGTCGGTGCCGCAATGATGCAACCTTGCCGCAGCCAACAGACAAGAGGGCGAGAGCCCGGCGCATTCAGCATATTTCCAAGCGAGTTCCCTTCATGAAGAGCCAACCCGATGCCGCCAGCCGTATGGCGGCCGAGGTAGTGACGCAGTTGCCTGTGCCCTCGCGGCTCGGCATGCTGCGTTTCGAGCGCTTGAATGAAGCCAGTTGGGCGATGCTGTTCCTCGATCCCAACTGCGAACGCCAGTTCGGCCAGCCGGCCGTCGAGCTCTGCGCCCTGGTCGGCTCGCCCTACGCCAGCCTGATGGAGCCCGAAGCGCGCTACCAACTGCATGACGCGATCCAGCAGCAGTTGAGCAAAAGCGCGCATTACGTGGTGCGCTACACCCTGCACACCGCCGCCGGCGCGTTGAACATCCTCGAGCTGGGTGAAGCCTACAAACAGCACAACCGGCATTTGCTGCGCGGCTACCTGCTGGCCGTCGACGAGGTGTTCGACGAAACCCAGGCGCTGCCTTCGGTGGATCTGGAAACCCAGAACTCGCGCCTGCAAATCGCCCTTGAGCTGAACCAGCGTGCCCAGCAGGAACAACTGCAGCATCTGGAACGCGTACGCGCCCAGCAGGATCTGATTCTGCTGCTCGCACGCCAGCGCTACAGCACCCACAATTCGCTGCAGGAAGCCGCCGAGCTGATCACCCGCTGCGCCTGCGACATTTACGAGATCGACTGCGCCAGCCTGTGGAACCTCGAAGGCCAGCGCTTGCTGCCGATCTCCGCCTACCATCGTGCGACCCAGGAATACCTGCTGCCGGAGCCGATCGATATCAGCGGCTTCCCCGATTACATGGAGGCGCTGCACAGCAGCCGCGCCATCGATGCCCACAACGCCATGCACGACCCGCGCACCCGCGAGATGGCCGAGGCGATGCGTCCGCGTGACGTTAACGCCATGCTCGACGCCAGCATTCGCGTCGACGGGCAAGTGGTCGGCGTGTTGTGTCTGGAACAGACCGGCGCGACCCGCGCCTGGCAGTCCGACGAAATTGCCTTTGCCGGCGAGCTGGCCGACCAGTTCGCGCAAGTGATCAACAACCACAACCGCCGCACTGCCACCAGCGCCCTGCACCTGTTTCAGCGCGCGGTCGAGCAAAGCGCCAACGCCTTTTTGCTGGTCAACTGCGACGGCGTTGTCGAGTACGTCAACCCGAGCTTCACCGCGATCACCCAGTACACCACCGAGGAAGTCCACGGCCAGCGCCTGTCGGAGTTGCCGGCGCTGGAAAACCTCAGCGAGCTGCTGTTCGACGCGCCCTCGGCGCTGGCCCAGAGCAACAGCTGGCAGGGTGAATTCAAGAGCCGCCGGAAAAACCTTGAACCCTACTGGGGGCAGTTGTCGATTTCCAAGGTCTATGGCGACAACCGTGAGCTGACGCATTACATCGGCATCTACGAAGACATCACCCAGACCAAACTCGCGCAGCAGCGTATCGAGCGCCTGGCCTATACCGACAACCTGACCAACCTCGGCAATCGTCCGGCATTCATCCGCAATCTCGATGAGCGTTTTGCCCGCGACAGCGATGCGCCGATCAGCCTGTTGCTGGTCGATATCGACAACTTCAAGCGGATCAACGACAGCCTCGGTCACCAGACCGGCGACAAACTGTTGATCAGCCTCGCCCGGCGCCTGCGCAACAGCCTCAGCCCGAGTGGGAGCCTGGCGCGTTTTGCCAGTAACGAATTTGCCGTATTGCTCGACGACACCGATCTTGAAGCCGGGCAGCAGATCGCCAGTCAGTTGCTCATGACCCTCGACAAGCCGATGTTCGTCGACAATCAGCTGATCAGCGTCACCGGCTCCGTCGGCCTCGCCTGCGCGCCGCTGCACGGGCGCGATCCGCAGACACTGATGCGCAACGCCGGTCTGGCGCTGCACAAGGCCAAGGCCAACGGTAAACATCAGTTGCAGGTGTTCACTGAAGCGCTGAACGCCGAAGCCAGCTACAAACTGTTCGTCGAGAACAACCTGCGCCGCGCCCTGACCCAGAACGAGCTGGACGTGTTCTACCAGCCGAAACTGTGCCTGCGCAGTGGGCGCCTGCTGGGTATGGAAGCGCTGTTGCGCTGGAACCATCCGGAACGCGGCATGATCCGCCCGGACCAGTTCATCAGCGTCGCCGAGGAAACCGGCCTGATCATTCCGATCGGCAAATGGATCGCCCGTCAGGCCTGCCGCATGAGCAAATCCTTGACCGCCGCCGGCCTGGGCAATCTGCAAGTGGCGATCAATCTGTCGCCGAAACAGTTCTCCGATCCGGATCTGGTCGCCTCGATCGCCAACATCCTCAGGGAAGAAGCGCTGCCGGCGAGTCTGCTCGAACTGGAGCTGACCGAAGGCCTGCTGCTGGAAGCCACCGAAGACACCCACTTGCAGCTCGACCAGCTCAAGCGCCTGGGCCTGACCCTGGCCATGGATGACTTCGGCACCGGATACTCGTCGCTGAGCTATCTGAAGAAATTCCCGATCGACATCATCAAGATCGATCGCAGCTTCATCCATGAAATTCCGGACAACCAGGACGACATGGAAATCACCTCCGCCGTGATCGCCATGGCCCACAACCTGAAACTCAAGGTCGTCGCCGAAGGCATCGAAACCGCCGAGCAACTGGCGTTCCTGCGCCGGCATCGTTGCGACGTCGGCCAGGGTTATCTGTTCGACCGACCGATTCCCGGTGACGAGTTGATTAAAGCCCTCAAGCGCTACCCGCGTGGGCCGCTGTGCCTCTAAAGCCTGCCTCTATGAAGATCCCTTGTGGGAGCGAGCCTGCTCGCGAAGGCGATAAAACCATCGACATCTTCGTCGCCTGACACCCCGCTTTCGCGAGCAGGCTCGCTCCCACAGTTTTGATAGTGCGAATTCCGGCATCATTCGGCACACTGGCGGTCTGACTTTTTACCTCCAACCTGACTGAGAGGAACGCTCATGGTTCTGCGCTCGGAAATTCTGGTGAACAAAAACGTGCTTCCAACCAAAGAACAAGCCCTGCCCGGCCGCGAAACCCCGATGACTCTGCCGGAAAAACACTTCGTCTTCGAAGACACCCCGCTGCTCGGTCCATTCTTTCAGGACGTCGACTTTGCAATCTTCGGGCTGGGTTGCTTCTGGGGCGCGGAACGACGTTTCTGGCAGCGCGAAGGCGTGGTCAGCACAGTCGTCGGTTACGCCGGCGGCTTCACGCCGAACCCGACGTACGAAGAAGTCTGCTCGGGCCTGACCGGCCACGCCGAAGTGGTATTGGTGGTGTATGACAAGGCCCAAGTCAGTTACGAAGAACTGCTGGCGATGTTCTGGGAACTGCACAACCCGACTCAGGGCATGCGTCAGGGCAACGACATCGGCACCCAGTACCGCTCGGTGATCTACGCGACCACCCCGGAGCAACTGGATGCGGCGCTGAAAAGCAAAGACGTATATCAGGCGGAACTGGCCAAGGCCGGTCTGGGTGAAATCAGCACCGAGATCGACCAGGCCCCGACCGTGTACTTTGCCGAGGCTTATCACCAGCAGTATCTGGCGAAGAACCCTGAAGGTTACTGCGGGATTGGCGGCACCGGCGTGTGCATGCCGAGCTAAAAGCTGCTAGCGGCAAGCTTCAAGCTGCAAGCGCTGTTTTCGCTTCAGCTTGTAGCTTGTAGCTTGTAGCTTGTAGCTTCATTCCGCTATTAACCAATCCATCTGCCAGCCACCCTGGGTCTGCCCCAGTTTCCTCGACAACCACGGCAGCAACTCACGCAACTCTTCCTCCAGCCCCCACGGCGGATTGGCGATCGCCAGCCCGGAACCGTTCAGGCTGTTCGGCGTGTCCAGCGGATGCACCAGCAGCTCCACACGCAGCAACTTCGGTGCACCCGTGCCTGCCAGGTCCTGATAAAAACGCCGCAGTGCACGCTGATCCTTCACCGGATACCAGATCGCAGCCACGGTCTGGCGCATGCGGCCGATGGCTTCTTTCATCGACGCCGCACAACGCTGCATCTCGTCCAGTTGCTCGAACGGCGGATCGATCAGCATCACCGCCCGCTTTTCCTGCACCGGCAACATCGCCCGTGCCACGTGCCAGCCCTCGCCCAGATGCACTTTTACCCGACGATCGCCGGCCATGTTGTCCTTGAGCAACACGCCATCTTCGGGGTGCTTCTCGTTGAGCATCACCCGATCCTGCGGCCGCGTCAGGCGCCGCGCCAGCTCCGGCGAACCCGGGTAATAGCGCAACTGGCCATCCGGGTTCATCTCGTGCAGCACCTTCATATAGTCGGCAGTCAGCGCCGGCAGGTCCGGCTGATCCCACAACCGCGCAATGCCTTCCAGGTACTCGCCGGTGCGATTGGCCTGATCGCCCTGCAAGTCATACAGACCAATGCCCGCGTGGCTGTCGAGATAGGCAAACGGCTGCTCCTTGCGCGACATCAGGGCGATGAGGCGGGTCAAGGTCAGGTGTTTGAACACATCGGCGTGATTGCCGGCATGGAAGGCGTGACGATAATTCATGGCTGCTCCTGCGAGGGCCGCAAAGTTTACCTTTTACCGGGCGGCAAGTCAGGGGTTCACAGCCGAGTGGACAAAAGCCTTTCCCTCACCCTAACCCTCTCCCGGAGGGAGAGGGGACTTACGGTGGCGATCTTGCGAGTTACATCGACCTGAATGATCGACGTGATATCAGGCTTGGCCAAGCGTAGATAAGCGCCCAAGTCGCAAGTCGTCACACGACCAGTTCCCAGAAAGAACTCCACCATCCAGGCTTGGCCAAGCGAAGTTCACCACTGAAGTCGCAGGTCGGCGTACATCACCCAGACAACTCGGTCAGTCCCCTCTCCCTCTGGGAGAGGGCTAGCGTGGGGGGCTTTGCTTTTATGCCGTTAAACTGGCTGACCATGAACGACAGGAAGTCAAAAACTCATGCGATATCTCATCATCTGTTCACTCAGCCTTCTAAGTCCATACCTCGCCCTTGCCGACGAAACTCACATTGAACAGGCACGCCAGACACTAAAGAACTACGGGCTGAGCCACTGCATTCTGAAGCCATTCAACGAACGCTCAGCGCTGGAAAAAGACATTGCGCTGTCCGCCAATGCCTATTCATTCATGGGCAACGGCCTACATTCCATCCTGCAAAATGAAGACACGCTGCAAGTGCTGCACGATCCCTATAAAGAAACACTGAGCTACATATCGGCGGCTTACCAGCAGACACCTTCACGCAGCAAACACTCAAATGAAAAAGTGGTGTTCCTTGCGTGCCTGAAGATCTACAACTCCGAAGCGTTCAGCCGCTTTATCAAAACTCAAGATGCCTACATCTCTGACTGACCCCCTGATTTCAATCAACATCAAAAGATCGCAGCCTTCGGCGGCTCCTACACGGGATGGGCGCTCACTCTGCCGAAGGCTGCGATCTTCTGATCTTCAGGCGGGCAAGCTGCGCAGGCGCTTGCCGATGACATCGAGCACGTCACAGCCGTCACGCAATGGGATGGCGCACAGCAGGGCGAAGTCGCTGAGGATCACAGAGTCGCATTCGATCGAGCCGCGCATGCACATGTTTTCCAGAACCTGGACCACGGCGCGGATGCGATGGTTGGCGGCGTCCATGAGGATGTCGAGGGGCACGTGGGTGTCGATGAACAGGCTGGGCATGTCGCTGCAATTGCCGGTGAGGGCCATGAAGCGGTTGTCGGGGTGAGGCGTGATTTTTTCGTAGGGTGGATCAGTATGCATATTGGTCATTTTCCGGGTCCCATGATTGATAAACGTGAGCCGCCATCACACCTTCCTACGGGTTAGGGTGGCAGCTGTGCGCAGGAGTAGGAACCGAGCAATCATGGACCTCGGCCACGCCGAAGCGTGCCCCACGCACAGCCGCCGCGAACGATCTTACGGACTTGAACCAAGTGCCGCAAAAAGCCAACGAACTGTAACGTCATGAATGCGGGGATCCTTCACCCTGCCACCGCTCTCGCAGTGACAACGAAAAGACTATCCCTGCAACCCACCACGCACCAGTTCATGAAAACCGCCGCAATTCGAAGGAAACGTCCGAAGCGTTTGCCCCGAAATTTCATTCTGCCTCTGCCAGTAAAAACTCCAGAAGCGCCGATCGTGACGAATCTTCCGACATCGATAATTTGAAAAACTGCCCGACCTTGCAGCGCAGGACCGTCTCGGGAAACGCCTCGAACACGGCCGGCTGCTCCTCGCTCAGCCACTGCAGAACATTGGCGATGCGTACGCTCGCATCAGTCTGCGCCAACAGCGATTGCGGCACGCTCCACCACGGGAAGACCCGCCCCGAAACCAGCGCACGCCCCCCGACGTCAATGGCTTGCCCATTCATCAAGGCTCGCGAAACGACCGGCAGCAATTGCGCGGGATTGACCTCGCCAGACTGCAAAAGAGGCAGCAGAAAACGACCGTCCCAAAAGCGGAAAAACACCCCTTTACCGTCCGGCATCAGCACTTGAGTCAGACTACGGAAATGTTCGACCAGCACTTCCAGATCTGCCGAAGACACCGCCAACCATCCCCAATCCCGGGATTCTGTTTCCGCCACCCAACGTAAAAACTCACTGTCCGCAGCGACAATTCCCACATAGGGCATCACCGCATCCCACTCGGCATAAATGGTCTCGGCCCACACTGGACTCGCTGTGCCCTGCCAGGCTTTGAACGCATCGGCGTCGCTGGCGCGGCTGAAAACTGAAAACAGTTGTTCTGACGCCAGCAGCGGCTGACGCGCCAGCCAATCTTCGGGGGTTAACGCTTCAGGCTGCACAAACACCATCCTTACAACGCTCACACTCTTCGCAGAACGGCGCGTCACCTTTGAAACTCATGATCTGTGCGGCCGTGAGAATCGCCGCCGGCGCAGCGGCCAGTTTCTTCGCCAAACCCGGCACCACCGGCGCCGCGCTCATCGCCGCCATCGGCGCGCCGCCAACAACAATCGGCACGCTGCTGAAAATTCCGCCGGGGCCGATGTTGATCCACTGTCCGCCGGCCTGAATCGTCGCGCTCGCGCCGCCATCGATGACCACTTGCTGGCCTGCGCTGATATGGATTTGCGCCGAGGCGCTGGTGGCTTGACTGTTCACCCGAACCTGTCGATCGCCGAGCACGGACAAATGATCATCCTGCCTCACTTCGGTCTGACGCTGGCCGTGGGTGATGCGCTGTTCGTCGGCCTTCAGTTCATGGCGGGCGGTGCCGGTGACCACCACACTGCGCTGGTTGTCGACCTGCAACTGCTGGTCGTTGAGCACATGCTGGGTCCAGTTGCGCTGGGCACGCAGGTAGATTTCCTCGGCACCCTTTTTATCCTCGATGCGCAGTTCGTTATAACCGCCACCGCCAGGGCTGCTCTGGCTGCGGAAGATGCTGCGGGTCTTGTCCGCCGGCAGGTCCAGCGGCACCGGAGTCGCCGCATTTGGCAGGCATCCCATGACCAGCGGCTTGTCGGCATCGCCATCAATGAAGCCGACCAGCACTTCCATGCCGACTCGCGGAATCAATACGCTGCCGTAGTGATCGTGAGCCCAACCGGTCGCGACGCGCAGCCAGCAACTGGAGTGCTCGTTCAATTCGCCATCGCGGTCCCAGGCCAGTTGCACTTTGACCCGGCCAAATTCATCGCAATGGACCTCCAGGTCTTTCGGTCCGGTGACCACGGCGGGCTGGTAACCGGACATGCGCGGCTTTTCCGGCGCCAGCGCCGGACGGAAGATCACGTCCCACGGCGTGGCCACGAAAGTATTGCGGTAGCCCTGGAAGGATTCGCCATCGCTGGTCACCGACTCTTCCAGCACTTGCGGCTGGCGCCCGCGATGTTCGACGGTGGTGAGCAACCACAGATCATTCCAGTCGCTGCGTGGATGCTCGGTGAGTTGCAGGAAATGCCCGCAGACCAGTGAAGACTCGTCGCTGCTGCCCTCGGCCTGACGGTAATCGGCAACGTGCCGTTCCAGCGTTCGCCGAGTCAGCTGTTTGCCGGTTTCGCGATCACTGAATTGGCCGGGGAAGTGATAGTCCTCCAGCACCGGACGCTGCTCGCCGTCACTGCGACTTTCCAGAGACAGGCGTGGTTTTTCGAAGTTGTAGTCGCGCCGGGTGACGACGCTGGTGCGGGTTTCCACGCGCACATTGAAACGTTGAATCGCCGGCGCGCCAGCGGACATGCCGCTGCCCGGCAGATAAAGCGTCGGCTCGGGCAGCCTGGGGAACACGGTCTGGTCGTCGCCGAACACCAGCAGATGGCCTTCGGGGCTGTGTTGAAAGTGGTAATGAATGCCGACTTCGGCACACAGACGCTGGATAAAGGCCAGATCGCTTTCGGCGTATTGCACACAGTACTCGCGCTGCGGGTATTCGCTGCCCAGGCGAAATTCAAAGGCATCGCGCAGGATCGAATGGTCCTTGAGAACCTGAGTGACGATTTGCGGCACGCTCTGATGCTGGAAAATCCGCTGGTTGATGCGATGCCCGAGATACGTCAGACGCGGGACGAAGCTGAGGTGATAGCGTGTCAGGCGTTTCCCGGAGTCTCCCTGTCCGACCTGATAAATCTGACCATGAATACCGCAACCCTGAGCCTCGAAACTCAGAAACGCCTGACCATGCAGCAGGCTTTCCAGATCCAGGTCCGGCCGCTCGCTGACCAGTTCCAGTTCGAAGCGAAATGGCTGGCTGATGGCTTCCCTGCCCGTGAACTCAAGAACTTTGAGGTCATGCTGGGCGCCTTCGAGGGTCAACGTGAAACGCGGTTGATTGGCAGGCGCGAACATCCGATGTCTCTCTGCAGTGTGAGGGCGGGCGATTCTGCATGAGGGGCAAGGGGTGATGGGCAGGTGACGGGGAATTCAGATTTGCCCTACGTGGTTTGCTGAAAGGACCTTTAGAAATTAGCACTTTGCCTACAGACATTCCTTCAAGCCGGTCAGTGTCCCTGTGGGAGCTGGCTTGCCAGCGATGAGGTCGGCACATTCAACTTATCGCTGACTGACACACCGTCATCGCTGGCAAGCCAGCTCCCACAGGGTTCTCCAGTGTTATTGAAGAATCACAGGCAATAAAAAACGGCCCGCCTCCTGTAGGAAACGGGCCGTTTTTATGTGAGCCGAAGCTCAGTTCATCACTTGTTCAGGTGGAAATCTTTTTCCGCCGCTTCGAAGCGCTGCACCATGCCAGCAGTCGGCGCGCCGAGCTTGCTGACGATGTAGATGGCCAGGCTGGCGAAGATGAAGCCAGGGATGATTTCGTACAGCCCCATTACTTCCCAGTGCTTCCAGGCCACCACGGTGATTGCGCCGACTAGAATACCGGCCAGTGCGCCGTTGCGGGTCATGTCTTTCCAGACTACCGAGATCAGCACGACAGGACCGAACGCAGCACCGAAACCGGCCCAGGCGTAGGACACCAGGCCCAGTACGCGGTTTTCCGGGTTGGCAGCCAGCGCGATAGCGATCAGGGCTACCAGCAGCACCATGGCACGACCGACCCAGACCAGCTCCAGTTGCGAAGCGGACTTGCGCAGGAAAGCTTTATAGAAGTCTTCGGTCAGGGCGCTCGAGCACACCAGCAACTGGCAGCTCAGGGTGCTCATTACCGCAGCCAGAATGGCCGACAGCAGTACACCGGCAACCCATGGGTTGAAGAGAATTTTCGCCAGTTCGATGAACACGCGCTCCGGGTTCTCGGTCACAGGACCGGCCACTTCCGGGTGCGCCGAGAAGTAAGCGATACCGAAGAAGCCCACCGCAACGGTGCCGCCCAGGCACAGGATCATCCAGGCCATGGAAATGCGACGTGCCTTGGCAATCGACTTCACCGAATCCGCCGCCATGAAACGCGCGAGGATGTGCGGCTGACCGAAGTAGCCCAGACCCCAACCCATCAGCGAGATGATGCCGATGAAGGTGGTGCCTTTGAGCATGTCGAAGTTGCTTGGATCTTGCGCTTCGATGGCGAGGAACGTGGTGTCAACGCCGCCTGTGGCCAGCAGGACGATGATCGGCGTAAGGATCAGCGCGAAGATCATCAGCGTGGCTTGTACGGTGTCGGTCCAGCTCACCGCGAGGAAACCGCCGATGAAGGTGTAGGCAATCGTCGCCGCAGCACCGGCCCACAGCGCCGTTTCGTAGGTCATGCCGAACGTGCTTTCGAACAGACGGGCACCGGCGACGATGCCGGAAGCGCAGTAGATGGTAAAGAACACCAGAATCACGATCGCCGAGATGATCCGCAGCAAGCCGCTTTTATCTTCGAAACGGCTGGAAAAGTAATCCGGCAGAGTCAGGGCATCGCCGTTGTGCTCGGTCTGCACACGCAGACGGCCGGCGACAAACAGCCAGTTCAGGTAGGCACCGACGATCAGGCCGATGGCGATCCAGCTTTCGGACAGACCGGACATGTAGATGGCGCCCGGCAGGCCCATCAGCAACCAGCCGCTCATGTCGGAGGCACCGGCAGACAGCGCGGTGACGACGCTGCCGAGGCTGCGACCACCGAGAATATAATCGGAAAGGTTGTTGGTGGAGCGATAGGCCATCAAGCCGATCAGCACCATTGCTGCGATGTAGATCACGAACGTGATCAGGGTTGGATTGCTTACGCTCATTGAGTTACGCCCTGGCTTTGTTTTTATGTAGCGGCGGTGGTGAACCGCTCGCAAACGACGACGTTTGGCAGACGATCCGGGATCCCGCGCATTTAAGACTGATGTTTCCCCAGGAAAGCCATCAGCCGATGCACCGGGTTATTCCCGGTTGCACCTTGGCGGCGAATGCTATGCAACAAAGCAAATAAGGTGCAACCAGTTTCGCGAGAATTAGTTGCACCCAGCCGGATTAATCGACGATCGCCCCGTTTTTGCTCCCTTTTGTCGCAGTCATGGCTCTTTGCTAGAAGCAAAAGCACCAAGCAGGAGCAGCACTTTCGTACCAGAAAATATTTCCTGACGAGCTGCGTATTATTCCGGCAAAAAAAGGGTTGCACCCGGTTGCACCTCATTCAACGCACGGCTAATCTTGCGGCCAGCTGATGCCACGCAACTGTGGCAACCATGAGGATAAAAATATGGCTACCACCACCCTTGGGGTCAAACTCGATGACCCGACCCGCGAGCGCCTGAAGGCTGCCGCAACCTCGATTGATCGCACGCCGCACTGGCTGATCAAGCAGGCAATTTTCAATTACCTGGAAAAACTCGAGGGTGGTGCAACCCTGACCGAGTTGAACGGTTTGACCGCCAAAGACGCCGATGACGCAGGCGAAGTGCAGACCGATCACGCTCACCAATGCTTCCTCGAATTCGCTGAAAGCATCCTGCCGCAATCGGTTCTGCGTGCTTCGATCACCGCCGCCTACCGCCGCCCTGAGCCGGAAGTGGTGCCGATGCTGATCGAGCAGGCGCGCCTGCCGGCCCCGATGGCTGAAGCCACCAACAAACTCGCCGCGACCATCGCCGAAAAACTGCGTAACCAGAAAAGTGCCGGCGGTCGTGCCGGTATTGTTCAAGGTCTGTTGCAGGAATTCTCCCTCTCGTCCCAGGAAGGCGTGGCGCTGATGTGCCTGGCCGAAGCGCTGCTGCGCATCCCGGACAAAGGCACCCGCGATGCGCTGATCCGTGACAAGATCAGCACCGGCAACTGGCATCCGCACTTGGGCAACAGCCCGTCGCTGTTCGTCAACGCTGCGACCTGGGGCCTGCTGCTGACTGGCAAACTCGTCTCCACCCACAACGAAGCCGGCCTGACCTCGTCGCTGAGCCGCATCATCGGCAAGAGCGGCGAGCCGATGATCCGCAAGGGCGTCGACATGGCCATGCGCCTGATGGGCGAACAGTTCGTGACCGGCGAAACCATCGCCGAAGCGCTGGCCAATGCGAGCAAGTTCGAAGCCAAGGGCTTCCGTTATTCCTACGACATGCTCGGTGAAGCGGCACTCACCGAAGTTGACGCGCAGAAATACCTGGCCTCGTACGAACAAGCGATCCACTCGATCGGCAAAGCCTCCCACGGCCGTGGGATTTATGAAGGCCCGGGCATTTCCATCAAGCTCTCGGCCCTGCACCCGCGTTACAGCCGCGCGCAGTACGAGCGGGTGATGGACGAGCTGTACCCGCGCCTGCTGTCGCTGACCCTGCTGGCCAAGCAATACGACATCGGTCTGAACATCGACGCCGAAGAAGCCGACCGCCTTGAGCTGTCGCTGGATCTGCTCGAGCGTCTGTGCTTCGAGCCGCAGCTGACTGGCTGGAACGGCATCGGTTTCGTCATCCAGGCTTACCAGAAGCGTTGCCCGTACGTGATCGACTACGTGATCGATCTGGCCCGCCGCAGCCGCCATCGCCTGATGATCCGCCTGGTGAAAGGCGCGTACTGGGACAGCGAAATCAAACGCGCCCAGGTCGAGGGTCTGGAAGGCTATCCGGTCTACACCCGCAAGGTGTACACCGACGTTTCCTACATTGCTTGCGCACGCAAACTGCTGTCGGTGCCGGAAGTCATCTACCCCCAGTTCGCTACGCACAACGCCCACACCCTGTCGGCGATTTACCACATTGCCGGTCAGAACTATTACCCGGGCCAGTACGAATTCCAGTGCCTGCACGGCATGGGCGAACCGCTCTACGAGCAGGTTGTCGGCAAGGTTTCCGAGGGCAAGCTGAACCGTCCGTGCCGCGTTTACGCCCCGGTCGGCACTCACGAAACCCTGCTGGCGTACCTCGTGCGTCGCCTGCTGGAAAACGGTGCCAACACCTCGTTCGTCAACCGTATCGCCGACCAGTCGATTTCGATTCAGGAACTGGTGGCCGATCCGGTTGCGCAGATCGAGCAGATGGCCACCGTGGAAGGCGGTTTCGGCCTGCCGCACCCGCGCATTCCACTGCCGCGTGATCTGTACGGTGCCGAGCGCGCCAACTCCAGCGGCATCGACATGGCCAACGAACATCGTCTGGCTTCGCTGTCCTGCGCTTTGCTCGCCACTGCACACAACGACTGGAAAGCCGCGCCGATGCTCGGTTGCGCCTCCAGCAACGAAACGCCGGCAGCCGTGCTGAACCCGTCCGATCACCGCGATGTGGTCGGTCACGTTCAAGAAGCTACCGTCGAAGACGTCGACAACGCCATTCAATGCGCGCTGAACGCCGCGCCGATCTGGCAGGCCACGCCGCCGGCCGAGCGCGCGGCGATTCTGGAACGTGCCGCTGACTTGATGGAAGGCGAGATCCAGCCGCTGATGGGCCTGTTGGCTCGTGAAGCCGGCAAGACCTACGCCAACGCCATCGCCGAAGTCCGCGAAGCCGTCGACTTCCTGCGTTATTACGCAGTGCAGGCGCGCAACGATTTTAGCAACGACGCCCACCGCCCACTCGGTCCGGTGGTGTGCATCAGCCCGTGGAACTTCCCGCTGGCAATCTTCAGCGGCCAGGTCGCTGCGGCATTGGCCGCCGGTAACCCGGTACTGGCCAAACCGGCTGAGCAGACTCCGCTGGTTGCGGCTCAGGCTGTGCGCCTGATGCTCGAAGCCGGCATCCCGGAAGGCGTGCTGCAACTGCTGCCGGGCCGTGGTGAAACCGTCGGCGCCGGTCTGGTCGGTGACGAACGCGTCAAAGGCGTGATGTTCACCGGTTCCACCGAAGTCGCGCGCTTGCTGCAACGCAACATCGCTGGCCGTCTCGACAGTCAGGGCCGTCCGATTCCGCTGATCGCCGAAACCGGTGGCCAGAACGCGATGATCGTCGATTCCTCGGCACTGACCGAACAAGTGGTGATCGACGTAGTGTCGTCGGCCTTCGACAGCGCCGGTCAGCGCTGCTCGGCACTGCGCGTGCTGTGCCTGCAGGAAGATTCCGCCGATCGCGTCATCGAAATGCTCAAAGGTGCGATGGCCGAAAGCCGTCTCGGCAACCCCGAGCGTCTGTCCGTGGACATCGGCCCGGTGATCGACGCCGAAGCCAAGGCCGGCATCGACAAGCACATCCAGGGCATGCGCGATAAAGGTCGCAATGTTTACCAAGTGGCGATTGCCGACAGCGAAGAGATCAAGCGCGGCACCTTCGTCATGCCGACCCTGATCGAGCTGGAAAGCTTCGACGAACTGCAACGCGAAATCTTCGGCCCGGTACTGCACGTGGTGCGCTACAAGCGCAAAGAGCTGGATAACCTGATCGGCCAGATCAACGCCTCCGGTTACGGCCTGACGCTGGGCGTGCACACGCGCATCGACGAGACCATCGCCAAGGTGATCGACAACGTCAACGCCGGTAACGTCTACGTCAACCGCAACATCGTTGGTGCCGTGGTCGGCGTGCAGCCGTTCGGCGGCGAAGGCCTGTCGGGTACTGGCCCGAAAGCCGGTGGCCCGCTGTATCTGTATCGCCTGCTGTCGACGCGTCCGACCGACGCCATCGAACAATCCTTCGCTCGCGGTGACGCCATCGTCGCCCCGGACGTGCGCTTGCGCGATGCCATGAGCCAATCGTTGAACGCGCTGAAAGCCTGGGCCGACAACAACAAGTTTGCCGACCTGAGCACTCTGTGCGTGCAATACGCGGCGCAATCGCAGAGCGGCATCACCCGCGTGCTGGCTGGCCCGACCGGCGAGAAAAACAGCTACGCGATCCTGCCGCGCGAACACGTACTGTGCCTGGCGGAAGTTGAGGGTGATCTGCTGACGCAACTGGCGGCTGTGCTGGCGGTGGGCGGTTCGGCGGTGTGGCCGGAAACCGAGCTGACCAAGGCGTTGTTCGCCCGTCTGCCGAAGGAAGTCCAGGCGCGAATCAAGCGCGTTGCCGACTGGAACAAAGACGAAGTGGTGTTCGATGCCGTGCTGCATCACGGCCACTCTGACCAGTTGCGCGGCGTCTGCCAGCAGATCGCCCAGCGTGGCGGTGCAATCGTTGGCGTTCAGGGCCTGTCCCAGGGCGAGACCAACATTGCCCTGGAGCGTCTGGTGATCGAACGGGCATTGAGCGTCAACACCGCTGCGGCGGGGGGTAATGCCAGCCTGATGACGATTGGATAAAAGCAGCTACAAGCTTCGAGCGACAAGCTGCAAGTAAAAGCAAACTGCTCTTACTTGCAGCTTGAAGCTTGTGGCTTGTGCCGCCCCATCACCCTTATCTATCTTCCTTCCCCATTTTTATGGGCCTACCTAGACTGCGGCATACTTTCTTTAAGGTAGGCCGCCATGTCCGAGACGCTGCTCAGTTCCCGCAATCTGGCTTTCGAGCTGTACGAAGTCCTCGATGCCGAGGGCCTGACCCGGCGCGAGCGCTTTGCCGAGCACAATCGCGAGACCTTCGACGCCGCCATCGGCACCGCGCGCAACATCGCCGAAAAGTATTTCGCCCCGCACAACCGCAAAGGCGATGAAAACGAGCCGCGCTATGAAAATGGCCAGGCCATTCTGATTCCCGAAGTGAAACCAGCGGTGGATGCCTTTCTCGAGGCGGGATTCCTCAACGCCGCGCGCAGTTTCGAGGCCGGCGGCATGCAATTGCCGACCCTGCTGTCGCAAGCCTGCTTCGCGCACTTCCAGTCCGCCAACGCCGCGTCGACCTCGTACCCGTTCCTGACCATGGGCGCGGCCAACCTGATCGAGAGCTTCGGCAGCGCAGAGCAGAAACAGCGCTTCCTGCAACCCATGATCGACGGACGCTTCTTCGGCACCATGGCCCTGACCGAGCCCCACGCCGGTTCATCACTGTCGGATATCCGCACCCGCGCCGAGCCTGCATCCGACGGCACCTATCGCCTGAAGGGCAACAAGATTTTCATTTCCGGTGGCGATCACCCGCTGTCGGAAAACATCGTGCACATGGTTCTGGCCAAACTGCCCGACGCCCCGCCGGGGGTGAAAGGTATTTCGCTGTTTATCGTGCCGAAGTTTCTGGTCAACGATGACGGCAGCCTCGGCCAGCGCAACGACGTGCTGCTCGCCGGCTTGTTCCACAAGATGGGCTGGCGCGGCACCACATCGACGGCGCTGAACTTCGGCGATAACGGCGAGTGCGTCGGCTATCTGGTGGGCAAGCCGCACCACGGCTTGAGCTACATGTTCCAGATGATGAACGAGGCGCGGATCGGCGTCGGCATGGGCGCAGTCATGCTCGGTTATGCGGGCTACTTGTACTCACTGGAATATGCTCGCGAACGGCCGCAGGGTCGGGTGCCCGACAGCAAGGATCCGAGCACGGCGCCGGTGGCGATCATTCAGCACGCGGACGTCAGACGCATGCTGCTGACGCAGAAATCCTACGTCGAAGGCGCATTTGACCTCGGCCTGTATGCCGCGCGGCTGTTCGATGACACCACTACGCTGGAAACCGAAGCCGAGCGTAAACAGGCACATGAGCTGCTGGACCTGCTGACGCCGATCGTCAAATCCTGGCCTTCGGAGTTCTGCCTGAAGGCCAATGAACTGGCGATCCAGATTCTTGGCGGCCACGGCTACACTCGCGAATACCCGGTAGAGCAGTACTACCGCGACAACCGCCTGAATCCAATCCACGAAGGCACCCACGGCATTCAGTCGCTGGATTTGCTCGGGCGCAAACTGTCACAAAACGGCGGCGCCGGTCTGAAGCAATTGATCAGATTGATCGCCAACACTGGCGAACGCGCCACTGAGTACGACTCGCTGACTGCGCTGCGCGAACCGCTGGAAAAACTCGTGGCCCGCCTGCAAACCGTGACCATCGGCCTGCTCACCGATCTGGCCCAAGGCAAGGTCAACAGCAGCCTGGCGAACTCGGCGCTGTACCTGAAAGTGTTCGGCCACGCAGTGATCGGCTGGCGCTGGTTGGAGCAGGCGATCCGCGCCGAGGAAGGCCTGGCCAAAGGCAATTCGGCGGATGTCGACTTCTATCAGGGCAAGTTGCAGGCGGCGCGGTATTTCCTGACATGGGAAGTGCCGGGATGCCAGCATGAGCTGGACTTGCTGGAGGCGCGGGATGATACGTGTCTGGGGATGCGCGAGGAGTGGTTCTGATCCGGATTATGCGTAGTGGCTGATGCCGTCTTCGCGGGCGAGCCCGCTCCCACAGGTATTGTGGCGTGTTCATGATGCGTGAACACCCCAGAACCCTGTGGGAGCGGGCTTGCCCGCGAAGAGGCACGAGCTGACGGAGCATCAACTCAACTTGAACCCACCCATCTGCCGCGCCAGATCATCCGCCAGCCGCTGCAACATCTGACAATCCTCACGACACGCACGAACCTCCCCCGCCGTCGCCCGCGCCAGATCGGAAATCCCCTGCACATTGCGGTTGATCTCTTCAGTCACCGCCGACTGCTCTTCGGTCGCTGTCGCCACCTGATGGTTCATATCGCTGATGCGCTCGACCTGGCCGGTGATCGCCGTCAGCGATGCACCGGTCCGCTGGCTTGATTCAACCCCGGTGCCAGTTGCCGCCTGGCCGGTGCGCATCGAAGACACGGCGTTCTCCGCACCTTGCTTGAGGCTGCCGATCATCAGTTGAATTTCGTCGGTCGAGGCCTGGGTTCTGCGGGCCAGGGTGCGCACTTCATCAGCGACCACTGCGAAGCCACGGCCCATGTCGCCAGCGCGGGCGGCTTCGATGGCGGCGTTGAGTGCCAGCAGATTGGTCTGTTCGGAAACGCCACGAATCACCGCCAGCACCGAATCGATCGACGCCACTTGCTGCGCCAGCTCAGCCACCGCCCCCGCCGCCACGCCGATGTCATCGGACATGCTTTCGATATGACGGATCGAGCCGCCGACCACCTCCCGCGCCTGCAACGCTTCATCACGGGCTGTTTGCGAGGCGAGCGCGGCATTGCCGGCGTTCTGCGCGATTTCCTGCACGGTCAGGCCCATTTCGTGAACGGCCGTGGCGACCATGTCGGTCATTTCCTGTTGGCGGCCGGATCGCTCGGCGGTGTTGTCTACCACCTTCGCCACTTGGCCCACGGCCGTGCGCAAGCGCTCGCTGGTGGTCAGCACTTCGCCGATCATCGCGCGCTGGCTGTCGAGGAAACGGTTGAAGCCGCGAGCCAGGTCGCCGAGCTCATCGGCACGACTGGAATCTAACCGGTGAGTCAAATCTCCACCACCGCTACCGATGGCCACCAGCGCCCGTGTTACTTGTCGAATCGGTCGCACCAGCCCCTGCGCCAGCCACACCACAAGCGCCAGGCAAACCAACGCCACCACCAGACCGATGCCGCCACTCATCCACATCGCTTTGCGCGCTTCGGCGTAGATCTGCGACTGTGGCACTTCGGCCACCAGCGTCCAGCCGAGATCGCGCAGGGGCAGGCTGAAGGCGAGGAAGTCTTCACCGTCGCGCTGGAAGCTGCTGTTGACCGCCTCTTTGTGGCCCATCAGCGCTTGCGCCGCGTTGGCACCGATCTGCTCGGTCAAGGTGCGTTTGCCGCTGAACTGCGCTTCAGGATGGACCTGAATCAGACCGTCGGAACGCACGAGATAGACCTTGCCGCGCTCGCCGAAGCTGAAGTTGTGAATCAGCTCCGACAGCTCTTTCATGCTCAGCCCGAGCCCGGCGACACCGACGACTTTACCGGCCTGCTCGACCTTCAAATCGATGAACAGGGCCAGCTCGCCAGTGGCGCCGTCGTTGTCGATATTGAGGGTGCGCGGCTGATTGCTGTCGAGAAAGGAATAGAACCAGGCGTCGGCCGGTTTGGCGCGACTGAGGGTGCGATCCAAGCCTTTTTCGGTGATGTAGTGGTTGGATTCAGTGCCGATGATCAGCGCGGTAAACGCTTTGTGTTCAGCGCGGATGCCTTCCAGATACTGCGCGAAGAGCGCAGTTTTGCTGCTGTCTTCGCCGGATGCCAGCCAGTCACGCACCATGCTGTTGCTGGCGATGTCTTTGGCGGCGGTGAGCGGTTGTACGAGGATCCGTTCGATGTCGTTGCGCGTCGCTTCAATGCTCGACGGCAGCGCTTGTTCGACCAGATAGCTCTGGGCGAGGCGGTTGACCACCAGGGTATAAATGCCAACCACAATCACGATGCTGATCAGCAGGGCCGCGCCCATGCCGAGAATCAACTGCCACTGAATACTGCGTCGCCACCACTGCATGGAACACCCCCAAGGAATAAGTGGCCGAAACACTGCAACAGCCGTGCCGATTGTATACATCCCAACCGACAATCTATTCCCTGGTTGTGCGCAACCTCATCAGCCCTGACTGATGGTCTTGGCAATCGTCTCGACCGTGGCGCTGACTTGCTCTTGATAACGCTCGAGTTCTTCTTTGTGCTGCTTCTTCATTTCGATCTGCTGCGAGCACAGATTCATCGCTGCCAGCACCAGCAAACGGTCACCGATCAGCGTCGGGTATTTGCGCTTGGTGTCTTCCAGCGCTGCCTTGAGCATCATCGCCGCGTCCAGCAGGGTCTGTTCTTCCCCGGCCGGTGCCTTGATCGAATAGTCCTCGCCGAGAATGGAGATGACTTTTACCCCTGCTGTGCCGTGGTTCATGCGCTGACGGGACCGGCGTTGACGCGATCAACCAGCGCCTGAATGCGCGCGGCGGTGGCGCCGTGTTTTTCTTCCTGCTCCATCAGGTTCAGTTGCAGGTTTTCGTTTTCATCCTTGGCCTGGGCCAGTTCCGTGGACAGGGTCTGGTTGGTCTGCAGCAGGGTCTGGTTCTGTTGCACCAGGTCGCTGACGAGCTGTTCCAATTGGCTGAGGGATGCTTCCAACATTTTGATCTTCCAAGCGTTTTTCAAAGGGCGCGTACGATAAAGAAAAGTCACCACGGATGCCAGGGTTAAACCGGCGCAAGGCCTTGATTTTCCTGGGTGGCGAAGCTTCTCGCGAGTTTAAAAGACTGTGAATGGTCGATCTGGTTCCTGCACTTCGTCGCACAGAGCCGTCTGCGACAAATACGCACACCACCTCAAGACTTTAGTCGTATGACCGATAAGTCACCCATACAGCAGTCTCAGCCCGCATGGATGCGGCCCTTTTCGGTATCCGCCCATGTCCCTTCGCAATATGAATATCGCCCCACGGGCGTTTACTGGTTTCGCCCTGATCGGCGGCCTGATGTTGATCCTCGGCGTGTTTGCGCTGAACCAGATGAGCAAAATCCGCGCGGCCGGCGAAGACATCGCCACCGCCAGCGTGCCATCGATCAAGGCCCTCGATGAGTTCACTCAACTGACCCTGCGCCTGCGTGTGCTTTCTTACCGCCTGCTGATCAACCGCGAACCCGACGTGCAGCAGAAAACCATCGAGCTGTTCGACCTGCGCAACCGCCAGATCGCCGATGCGCAACGCGCCTATGAGCCACTGATCGAAGGCCCGCAGGAACGTGCGGCGTACGATCAGTACGTGCAATTGCTGGCGCAGTACCGTCAGCTTGAAGAGCGCATGAAAACCCTGTCGCGCAACAATCAGGTCGACGAGTTGCGGCAGATGCTCAACAGCGATTTGCTGAGCAATTCGGAAGCGGTGAATACCGCGCTGGCGCGCTTGCTGGAGATCAACACCCAGCAGATCGCCGAGACCAATCAAGGTGCCAGTGACCAGTATTCAATGTCGTTCAACCTGGTCGTCACCCTGTTGGTGATTGCCAGCGGCCTGACGTTGCTGTTCGCCTGGTTATTGACCACTAGCATCACCAAGCCGATTTCCAAGGCACTCGAAGCGGCGGAAACCATCGCCGAAGGCAACCTGACCCAGCCGATCCATGTCGATGGCGAAGATGAAGCCGGGCGCCTGCTGGCGGCCATGGCGAAGATGCAATCGAAGCTGCGCGACACCCTGCAGCGCATCTCCGGTTCGGCCACACAGCTTGCGTCTGCTGCGGAAGAGCTGAACAGCGTCACCGACGAAAGTGCTCGCGGCCTGACCCAGCAGAACAATGAAATCGAGCAGGCGGCCACTGCGGTCAATGAGATGACCAGCGCCGTCGAGGAAGTCGCGCGCAACGCGGTCAGCACTTCGGAAGCCTCGAAGAACGCCACCACTTCGGCGGGCGACGGTCGTGATCTGGTGCAGGAAACCGTCAGCGCCATCGAACGCATGAGCGCCGATGTGCAAAGCACCGCGTCCCTGATCGGCGATCTGGCCAATGAATCCCGCGACATCGGCAAGGTGCTCGACGTGATTCGTGGCCTCGCCGATCAGACCAACCTGCTGGCCTTGAACGCAGCGATCGAAGCGGCTCGTGCCGGTGAGGCCGGTCGTGGTTTTGCCGTTGTGGCGGACGAAGTGCGCGCACTGGCCCATCGCACCCAGCAGTCGACCAGCGAAATCGAGCGCATGATCGGCAGCATCCAGAGCGGCACCGAACACGCCGTGGATTCAATGCGCAACAGCACCGAACGCGCCGAATCGACGCTGAACATCGCCCGTGGCGCGGGGATGTCGCTGGACACCATCAACAGCGCCATCGTTGAGATCAACGAGCGCAACCTGGTCATCGCCAGCGCCGCCGAAGAGCAGGCGCAGGTAGCGCGTGAAGTCGATCGCAACCTGGTCAACATCCGTGATCTGTCGGTGCAATCGGCGACCGGGGCGAATCAGACCAGCGCGGCGAGCAATGAGCTGTCGCGCTTGGCGCTGGATCTGAACAACATGGTTGGGCGGTTCAGCCTGTAACACACTTCGCTGGAACTTCCCCTGTGGTGAGGGGATTTATCCCCGTTGGGTGGCGAAGCCGCCCCAAAAACAGCGTATGCGGTTCCACCTGAGGACCCGCGTACAACGGTTTTACGACGGCTGCGCCGCCGAACGGGGATGAATCCCCTCGCCACAGTCATCACTCGCCGCATCTGCAAGGCGATTCTGCACAAAAGCTTTTTGACAGCATCACATTTCAACAGGTTAGAATCGCTGGCACGCAGACTGCATGGTCAGTTTGTGCCTCGTCTTTACGCTTCTGGAGTACTGCCTTTGAATGCGACGACCATCAACAGCCTGTTCTTGATCGGCGCGTTGCTGGTAGGCGCAAGCATTCTGGTCAGCTCGCTTTCTTCACGTCTCGGCATTCCGATTCTGGTCATCATTCTCGCGGTCGGCATGGCGGCCGGGGTCGATGGTGGCGGGATCATTTTCGACAACTACCCGACGGCCTATCTGGTCGGCAACCTCGCCCTGGCGGTGATCCTGCTCGACGGCGGTTTGCGCACGCGGGTATCGAGTTTCCGCGTGGCGTTATGGCCGGCGCTGTCGCTGGCCACGGTCGGCGTCTTGATCACCACCGGGCTGACCGGCATGGCCGCTGCGTGGCTGTTCGACCTCAATCTGATTCAGGGTCTGCTGATCGGTGCCATTGTCGGTTCAACCGATGCCGCTGCGGTGTTCTCGTTGCTCGGCGGTAAAGGCCTCAACGAACGGGTCAGCGCCAGCCTGGAAATCGAATCCGGCAGCAACGACCCGATGGCGGTGTTTCTCACCGTGACCCTGATCGACATGCTCGCCAGCGGCGAGACCGGCCTGCACTGGAGTCTGCTGACCCACTTGATCCGCGAATTCGGCATCGGTGGCGTGATCGGTCTGGGCGGCGGTTGGGTGATGCTGCAATTGGTCAACCGCATCAATCTTGCCGCCGGGCTGTATCCGATCCTGATCATCGCTGGCGGGCTGGTGGTGTTTGCGCTGACCAACGCCTTGCACGGCAGTGGCTTCCTTGCCGTGTACCTGTGCGGTCTGGTCATCGGCAACCGCCCGGTGCGCAGCCGCCACGGCATTCTGCACATGCTCGACGGCATGGCGTGGCTGGCGCAGATCGGCATGTTCCTGGTGCTGGGCCTGCTGGTCACGCCCCACGATCTACTGCCGATCGCCCTGCCCGCCCTCGGTCTGGCGCTGTGGATGATCCTGTTCGCGCGGCCGCTGTCAGTGATGGTCGGCTTGCTGCCGTTCAAAGCCTTCCACGGTCGTGAAAAGGCTTTTATTTCCTGGGTCGGCCTGCGCGGCGCGGTGCCGATCATTCTCGCGGTGTTCCCGCTGATGGCCGGCCTGCCGCAAGCGCAGCTGTATTTCAATCTGGCGTTCTTCATCGTGCTGGTGTCGCTGCTGGTGCAGGGTACGAGCCTGCCGTGGGTGGCCAAATTGCTCAAGGTGACCGTTCCGCCAGAACCCGCGCCGATATCCCGGGCGGCACTGGAAGTGCATGTGACCAGCGAGTGGGAGCTGTTCGTTTACAAGCTCGGCGCGGAGAAATGGTGCATCGGTTCGCCCCTGCGTGAGCTGAAAATGCCCGAAGGCACACGCATCGCCGCCCTGTTTCGTGGCCAGCAACTGCTCCATCCGTCGGGTAGTACGGTGCTGGAAGTCGATGATTTACTGTGTGTTATTGGCCATGAACACAACCTGCCGGCCCTCGGCAAACTGTTCAGCCAGGCGCCGCAACGTGGCCTCGATCTGCGTTTCTTCGGCGACTTCGTGCTTGAAGGAGACGCCCAGCTTAAAGCGGTTGCAGCGTTGTATGGCTTACCGGCCGAAGGCATCGATCCGGACATGACTTTGGGCGCGTTCATTGCGCAAAAAGTCGGGGGTGCCCCCATCGTCGGTGACCAGGTGGAATGGAACAACACCCACTGGACGGTGGCGGTCATGGACGGGAACAAGATCGGCAAAGTGGGCGTCAGATTCCCCGAAGGAAGTCGCCCGGGCCCCGGACTCTTCCTCTAAACTGCCTCCACTCTCACTTGCTTGACCGGTCTCTATGCCTACCCTGCGCTCCTTTTTCGCCGCGGCCCTGCTGGGCCTCAGTCTTGTCGTCGGCCCGCTGCATGCTGCCGAACCACCGTCCAGCGATGCCGTGCAGGCCAGCCTCGACAAGCTGGCCGACAGCAAACTGCCGGACGCCGACAAGAAGACCCTGCAGACCGTCATGCAGAACACCCTGAATCAGCTGAACAACCAGCGTGATTACGAGCAGAAGCTGATCGATCTCAAGCGTCAGCTGGCCAACGCGCCGAAGCAGACGATCGAGAACACCCGCGAACTCAGCCGCCTCAAGGCCACCGCACCAGTGCCGGTCGCGCAGCGTTTTCCGAAAGAGTCGATCCAGCAACTGGAGCAGATCCTCACCGATCGCTCGACCCAGCAAAGCGATCTGCAGAAAGCCCTGGCCGAAGCCAACAGCCTGATCATCACCGCGCAGACTCGCCCCGAGCGCGCTCAGGCGGAGATTTCCGCCAGCCAGACGCGCATCCAGCAGATCAACACTATCCTCAAATCCGGCAAGGACACGGGCAAAACGGTCACCGCCGAACAGCGCGACCAGTTGAACGCCGAACTCGCCGCACTCAATGCACTGATTCCGCTGCGCCGCCAGGAACTGGCCGGCAACACCCAGTTGCAGGATCTGGGCAACGCTCAGCACGACTTGCTTTCGGAGAAATCCGATCGGCTCGACCGCGAGATCCAGGAATTGCAAACCCTGATCAATCAGAAGCGTCTGGCGCAGTCGCAGGAAACCGTCACCCAGCAATCGATCGAAGCGCAGAAGGCCGGCGGCAGCAGCCTGCTGGCGAGTGAGAGCGCGACCAACCTCAAGCTTTCCGATTACTTGCTCAAGAGCACCGACCGTCTCAACGAAGTCACGCAGCAGAACCTGCAGACCAAACAGCAACTCGATACCCTGACCCAGAGCGATTCGGCACTGGATGAGCAGATCAGTGTGCTCAAGGGCAGCCTGCTACTATCGAAAATTCTCTATAAACAGAAGCAGGCACTGCCGCACTTGAAGGTCGACCGCGACCTCGCCGACCAGATTGCCGATATTCGCCTGTATCAGTTCGATGTCAGCCAGCAACGCGAGCTGCTGAGCAGTCCGGCCACCTACGTCGACAATCTGCTGGCCACGCAGCCGCCGGAGCAGGTCACGCCGCAATTGCGCAAAAGCCTGCTTGATCTGGCCAACACCCGCGCTGATCTGCTCGAGCGGCTGAACCGCGAGTTGAGCGCGATGCTCAACGAATCGATCACCCTGCAGCTCAACCAGAAGCAATTGCTGAGCACCGCGCAAAGCCTGCGCGCGACGCTCGACGAACAGATGTTCTGGATCCCCAGCAACAAGCCGCTGGACGTGGAATGGATGCGCGGCGTGCCCGAGCGCCTTGAGCGGCAGGTCAACACCTTGCCGTGGGCGTCGAGCCTGAGCGAGCTGACTGACGGCCTGACCCAGCGGCCATTGTTGTTCCTGCCATTGGCGCTGCTGATCGGCGCCCTGTTGTGGCGACGCAAGGCCCTGTACGGACGACTCAACAAGGTTCACCAGGACATCGGCCATTTCAAGCGCGACAGCCAGTGGCACACGCCGCAGGCGATTCTGATCAATATTCTGTTGGCGATGCCGGTGGCGCTGGGTCTGGCGCTGTGCGGTCTGGCCTTGCAGATCGACGCGCGCGGGCAGAACGCCAATATGGGCGCGGCGCTGCTGCAGATGGGGCAGGCCTGGCTGGTGTTCTACACCGCGTACCGGATTCTCGCGCCCGGTGGCGTGGCGGAATTGCACTTCCGCTGGGAAAAGCCACAGGTCGAGTTCCTTCAGGGCTGGGTGCGTCGACTCGGCCTTGTAGTAATGGCGCTGGTGGCCGTGGTGGCCGTCGCCGAGTTGCAACCGGCGGCGCTGGCCGATGACGTGCTCGGCATGCCGGTGGTGCTGACCTGTTACGCCTTGATGGCCTGGCTGCTCAGTCGCCTGCTGATCAGCAGCCCGACGCACCAGAACGCTTCGCTGTTCCGCAAAGCCGTCGGGGTGATGTTCACCCTGCTGCCGATCGCCCTGTTTGTCGCGGTGTGCTTCGGCTACTACTACACCGCGCTGAAACTCAGCGACCGCTTGATCAACACCCTGTACCTGCTGATGTTCTGGCTGGTGATCGAGGCCACTTTCGTCCGGGGCCTGAGCGTTGCCGCGCGGCGCCTGGCTTACCAGCGCGCGCTGGCCAAACGGCAGGCGGCGAAAGAGGCCGGCGACGGCGAAGCGGTGATCGAAGAGCCAACCCTGGACATCGAAAAGGTCAACGAACAGTCCCTGCGCCTGATCCGCCTGGCCCTGCTCGGCGGTTTCATCGCGGCGCTGTACTGGGTCTGGTCGGACCTGATTTCGGTGTTCTCGTATCTGGACAACATCACCCTCTACGAATACACCAGCGGCACCGGCGCCAACATGAGCATGGTGCCGATCAGCATCGGCGACATGCTCGGCGCGCTGATCATCATCGGCATCACCTTCGCGCTGGCGCGCAACTTGCCCGGTCTGCTCGAAGTGTTCGTGCTGTCCAAGCTCAATCTGGCGCAGGGCAGCGCTTATGCGACAACCACGCTGCTGTCCTACGTGATTGCCGGCGTCGGTTTCGTCACCACCCTGTCGACCCTCGGCGTCAGTTGGGACAAGTTGCAGTGGCTAGTGGCGGCGCTGTCGGTGGGCCTCGGTTTCGGCATGCAGGAGATCTTCGCCAACTTCATCTCCGGCATCATGATTCTCTTCGAACGCCCGGTGCGGATCGGCGACACCATCACCATCGGCAACCTGTCGGGCACGGTAAGCAAGATCCGCATCCGCGCCACGACCATCACCGATTTTGACCGCAAGGACATCATTGTCCCGAACAAGACGTTCATCACCGGGCAACTGATCAACTGGTCGCTGACCGACACCATCACCCGCGTCACGTTGAAACTCGGCGTCGATTACGGCTCGGATCTGGACCTGGTCAAGGAACTGCTGCTCAAAGCAGCTCGGGAGAACCCGCGTGTGCTCAAAGAACCAGAGCCGCACGTGTACTTCCTCAACTTCGGCGAAAGCACCCTCGATCACGAACTGCGCATGCATGTGCGCGATCTCGGTGACCGCAACCCGGTGCTGGATGAGGTCAACCGCTTCATCAACCGAGAGTTCAAGAAGCAGCACATCAACATCTCGTTCCGGCAGATGGAGGTTTATCTGAAGAACCTGCACGGTCAGGAATACAAGATGGTGCCTGTGGAGCCGGAGAACAAAACCATCGTGCCGGTCGTCGACGGGCAGAAACCGTTGCCGGAACCGCCACCGAGCAAACTCGACTAACCGACATGGTCCCAGCAGAATGCTCGGACATTCTGCTGGAGCCGGCCCGTGAAAGCCCTCGACGAACTGACTTTCGACAACCGCTTTGCCCGTCTGGGCGACGCGTTCTCCGCGCACGTGCTGCCCGAGCCGATCGACAATCCGCGCCTGGTGGTCGCCAGCCCGGCCGCTCTGGCCTTGCTCGATCTCGATGCGGCCAGCGCCGACACCGAAGAATTCGCGCAACTGTTCGGCGGCCACAAACTGTGGGCCGATGCCGAGCCACGGGCGATGGTGTATTCCGGCCATCAGTTCGGCGGCTACACCCCGCAACTGGGTGACGGTCGCGGCCTGCTGCTGGGCGAGGTCTACAACAACGCCGGCGAGCATTGGGATTTGCACCTCAAAGGCGCCGGGCAGACGCCGTTTTCGCGCATGGGCGATGGCCGCGCGGTGCTGCGCTCATCGATCCGTGAGTTCCTCGCCTCTGAAGCGCTGTACGCGCTGAACATTCCGTCTTCGCGGGCCGCCTGCGTCATCGGCTCCGACACGCCGGTCTGGCGGGAAAAGCAGGAACGCGCGGCGATGGTGCTGCGTCTGGCGCCGAGCCATATCCGCTTCGGCCACTTCGAATATTTCTACTACACCAAGCGCCCCGAGCAGCAGAAACAGCTCGGTGAGCATGTGCTGGCGATGCACTTCCCCGAATGCCTCGAACAACCGGAACCGTATCTGGCGATGTTTCGCGAGATCGTCGAGCGCAACGCCGAGCTGATCGCCAAGTGGCAAGCCTATGGCTTCTGCCATGGCGTGATGAACACCGACAACATGTCGATCCTCGGCATTACCTTCGACTTCGGCCCGTTCGCCTTCCTCGATGACTTCGACGCGCATTTCATCTGCAATCACTCCGATGATCAGGGCCGCTACTCGTTCAGCAATCAGGTACCGGTGGGCCAGTGGAACCTCAGCGCCCTCGCACAGGCACTGACGCCGTTCATCAGCGTCGAGGCCCTGCGCGAAACTCTCGGCTTGTACCTGCCGCTGTTCCAGGCACATTACCTCGACCTGATGCGCCGCCGCTTCGGCTTCACCACTGCCGAGGACGACGACCAGCAACTGCTGGAAAACCTGCTGCAACTGATGCAGAACAGCGGCGTCGACTACACGCTGTTCTTCCGCCGCCTCGGTGAAGAGTCAGCCGAACAGGCCATCGCCCGCCTGCGCGACGATTTTGTCGATATCAAAGGTTTCGATGCCTGGGGCGAACGCTACGTCGCCCGGGTGACTCGCGACGGCAATGCCGATCAGGCACAACGCCGAGCACGGATGCATGCGGTCAATCCGCTGTACATCCTGCGCAATTACCTGGCGCAAAAAGCCATCGATGCCGCCGAGCAAGGCGATTATTCCGAGGTGCGCCGGCTGCATGCGGTGTTGAGCAAGCCGTTTGAGGAACAGCCGGGAATGGAAGGTTATGCCGAGCGGCCACCGGAGTGGGGCAAGCATTTGGAGATCAGTTGTTCTTCGTAGGCGCTTCAGCTTAGCGGGTCGATTGCACTGATTACACGGTCGACGATGTCAGACATTGTCACGTCATCCAGTCGCTCGATGAATTTGGCCGTGCCGTCTCGTACCCGTTGTTCTATGTCAAAACTGCGAACCTGATTACACACCGCTACACCATTGGTTTCGTGGCCAGTAATGGCGACCGCCAAACCCATATTCCGGCTGAAATTCCCACCGCTAGTAACAGGCACCGTCATGCTCAGGCCCAATGCGTTGATCTCTCTGGGCGTGATCACCACAAAGCGATGTCTGTTCATCATCTCCCGCCCCGCCACTGGGTTTGGATCAATCCAGTAAACGTCACCCCGCTGAGGGGGCTGTCGGCGCACCATCAACCCAGCTCCCGGCCGACAGAATCACCTTCAAGGGTCTCGCTAGTCTGGGCGTTAAGTTTCTGCAATTCTTCTGCGCCTTCGAGTAGCTCTGACAAACTATAACGCTTACGCGTAGCGGCTACGGCTGGACGAGCAATCAGTTCGCCATCGACCACATTCAGCTCTAGCTGTGCGCCAACCTCCAGATGCAACAACTTTAAAAGCGTGGGCGGAATCGTAATGACGGCAGCGCCGCCTTGGCGGCGTATCTTGGAAGTTACGGACATTATGTCGCTCCGATTTGATGCATAGGAACCATCGATTCCTGGATTAGTGCAACAAAAGTAGCACGCAGATAAAGACAAAGCGATCTCCTCACGACAAGCGTAAAACGCCGAATTGGTCTTCAGACTAGCCATCGATCCCGGAACTGTTTTGAGAAAAATGTGAGCAGTTGCGACATTGATAAGTTGGCAGATCGACTTCAAATCAGTTCTATAGACTCCTATCAGAGAACCAATCATGACCACCCCACTCCTCATCCCCTGCCCCACCTGCAACGGCCTCAACCGCATCCCCGCCGAGCGCCTGGCTGACCAGCCCAAATGCGGGCGCTGCAAGTCTGCGGTGCTGTTGAGCAAACCGTTCGAGCTCAAGCAAGGCGATTACGCCAGTCAGATCAAGGGCGATCTGCCGTTACTGGTGGATGTCTGGGCGGACTGGTGCGGGCCGTGCAAGTCGTTCGCGCCGGTGTTCGAACAGGCTGCGGCGCAGTTGGCGGGCAAGTGTCGGCTGGCCAAGCTCGACAGCGAGGCGAACCAGCAGTTGTCGGCGCAGTTGGGGATTCGCTCGATTCCAAGTCTGATTCTGTTTAGAAACGGCAGGGAAGTGGCGCGGCAGAGCGGTGCGTTGCCATTGCCGCAGTTGATGGCGTGGCTGCGTAGCCAAGGGATCTGACCCAACACAGAAACCTGTGGGAGCTGGCTTGCCAGCGATTGCGATCGATCAGTCACGAAAGATGCAGAGTCTGCCGCCCTTATCGCTGGCAAGCCAGCTCCCACAGGGATTAAGAATTCTTCGAGGGATCAGTGGTCTTCCAGCAGATTGTGCAGTTCCACAAACTGCTGCGTCAGCTTGTGCCGTGGATCGAGGTGGATCAGCGGCATGCTGGCCTGGTGCGACTCGCGCATGCGCACCGAACTGCTCAGGTACACCGGCAATACCGGCAAGCCTTCGGCAATCAACTCATCGAGCATCTGCTGCGGCAGGCTGGCCCGCGCCTGAAACTGATTGACCACAATGCCTTCTACCTCCAGGCCTTCGTTATGGTCATCCTTCAATTCCTCGATCTCGGCGATCAGTCCGTACAGGGCCTGACGGGAAAAGCTGTCGCAGTCGAAGGGAATCAGCACGCGATCCGCCGCAATCAGCGCCGATACCGCGTAAAAATTCAGTGCTGGCGGGGTATCGAGATAGATCCGGTCGTAGTCTTCCGATAGCTCATCGAGCAACTTACGCAGCTTGTTGATCTTGTGTTTCGCCTCTAGCTTGGGCTGTAGGTCGGCCAGCTCGGCGGTGGCGGTAATGATGTGCAGGTTGTCGAACGGAGTTTCGTAGATGTCCGCCTGATTCTTTTTCGAGAACGGCCCGGACGACAGTGTCTGTTTGAAGAAATCGGCGATGCCCATCGGAATGTCATCGCCGGTGAGCCCGGTCAGATACTGAGTGGAATTGGCCTGAGCATCGAGGTCGACCAACAACGTGCGATAACCCTCGCTGGCGCTGACCGCCGCCAGATTGCAGGCAATGCTCGATTTGCCCACGCCACCTTTCTGATTGAACACCACGCGCCGCATGACCAAACCTCCGTGTATCAAAGAATGACCGAGTGTAGTTGGCGGTGGCCGCGCTTCGCTACCTTCACCGACATGGACTACGCCGCCAGGTGTAAATATCGGCGCCCACGCATGGAAAAAACCGCCAGCCGTCACAGAGACACCTGACAGACTGACCCTGGGGAATATGGATAATGGCCAAGTGATAGCCACTCCAGCGAACCGCTCGGTACATTTTGTTGAGCAAAATGTAACCAACATTTGCTACACACCCGTCGCACCGGGATAATGCGCGCCACCCGGCGCCCTGCGCCAAGCCAAGCCTGCTGCGGCGCTGGCGACTCAACGCGTCAACGAAAGCCCGCAGGGGCGGGATGAATGTCCGTGATCAACTTCAACATCGCCCAATGGCGCGCGTGGGCCCCGGGGCTCGACAGCGTGGACGCCTGGCAGGCCTGGAGCCGACAACCGGTCGTGCTGCAGAGCAGTGATGCCGCGCCCGATGTGTCGTTTCTGCCGGCCATGCAACGCCGTCGCCTCAGCCGCCTGGCGCGGATGGCCTTCAGCGTTGGCTGGCCGCTGGCCGAAGGCCGGGACCATCTGCCGCTGGTGTTCGTTTCCCGGCACGGCGAAACCCCCCGCACGTTTGAAATTCTCCGTGACCTGGCCACCGAACAGCCTTTGTCGCCGACCCAATTCAGCCTTTCGGTGCATAACGCGATCATCGGTTTGTGGTCGATCATGCGCGGTGAAACCAGCGAAATGACCGCCCTCGCCGCCGCTGGCGACGGTCTGGAGCACGGCATGCTTGAAGCTGCCGCACTGCTCGAAGAAGGCGCCCCGGCCGTGCTGTTGGTGATCACCGAAGAACAACCGCCCGAGGCGTATTCGCAGTGGGTCGATGACGTGCCATTCCCTTACGCGCTGGGTTTATTGCTCACGCCCGGTACCGACTGGCGGCTGACCCTGAGCAGCAGCCCAAAACCACAGTCCAAAGTGCACTGGCCCCACGCGCTGAACCTGCTGCGAACCCTGCTCGGCCAGCAACCTGACTGCCAACATGCGTGGAAGAATCGTGTATGGACCTGGCATCGCAACCCGTGACCGCCAAATACCGCGACGCCTACTACTGGCGCCTGCTGGCCACTGCTGCGAGCTTCGCTTTGTTCGGGCTCGGCGGGCTGTGTCTACGCGTGCTGGTATTCCCGTTGCTCGGTTGCCTGCCCGGTGACGCACTTGAACATCGCCTGCGCGCCCGGCGCACGGTCAGCCGATTGTTCTGGTTTTTCGTGCGGTTCATGGCCCGCACTGGCGTGCTCACCTATGACATCGAGGGCGCCGAACGCCTTGGCCGGCCGGGACAGATGATCATCGCCAACCACCCGTCGCTGATCGACGTGGTTTTTCTCATCGGTCTGGTGCGCCACGCCAACTGCGTGGTGAAGAAAACCCTTTGGGAAAACCCATTCACCCGTGGCCCGCTGCGCCGCACCGAGTACATCAGCAACGACGGCAGCATGGACATGCTCGACGCCGCCGCACAGTCGTTGCAGGACGGCCAGACCCTGATCATTTTCCCCGAAGGCACGCGCACCCAGCCGGGGCAGGCGCCGGCCTTTCATCGGGGGGCGGCGGCGATTGCCCTGCGCGGTGCGAAAATCGTTACCCCGGTGATCATCAAGGTCAGCCCGACCACCCTGACCAAAGCCGAGCCGTGGTATCGCATCCCCCATCGCCGCGTGCACTTCAGTTTTCGCGTGGGGGCCGATATAGACCCACAGACCTTCGCCGCGCAAGGCCCCGCACCGCAGGCCTCGCGCAAGCTCAACGATTATTTGCATGACTATTTCATTAAGGAGCTCGCCGCAGATGAGCGAACTGAACACCGCTAGCCTGGTGCGTGACATCAAACTGCTGATCATCGACGCCTTGGGCCTGGAAGACATCAGCCCAGAAGACATCGGCGACGAGCAGACACTCTTCGGCGAAGGCCTCGGCCTGGATTCCGTGGACGCGCTGGAACTGGGCCTGGCGATCCAGAAAAAATACGGCATCAAGATCGACGCCGATGCCAAAGACACCCGTAACCATTTCACCAACGTGGCCAGCCTTGCGGCGTTCGTCACGGCAAAACAGGCAGCTTGAGACCGGACCATGCAAACTCGTGACGATATTTTCAACACCCTGCGCGATGCCCTGGTCGAGCTGTTCGAACTGGATCCGGCCCGTGTAAGCATGGACGCCAACTTGTATCAGGACCTGGAAATCGACAGCATCGACGCCGTCGACCTGATCGATCACATCAAACGCCAGACCGGGAAGAAAATCGCCGCCGAAGAATTCAAGTCGGTGCGCACTGTCGGTGACGTGGTCGAGGCGGTGTTCCGTCTGGTTCAACCGGCCGCATGAGCCGACTGATCGGCCTGGGCCTGCTGCTGGCCGGTCTGCTGTACCCCTTTGCGGTGTATTTCGGCATGGAGCATTTCGCCCCGTGGCAATTTGCGCTGCTGCTGGGCAGCCTGTGGCTGGCGCGCGCCCTGACCGGCGAACGCAAGTCCGGCAGCCTGTGGATGGCCTGCACAGCGATCGGGTTCTGCCTGTTGTTAGCGGTGTTCGACAGCCCGCAGCTGTTGCGCTGGTACCCGGTGCTGATCAGCGCGTTCATGCTGGTGCTGTTCGGCGTGAGCCTGAAATACGGCCCGCCGATGGTCGAGCGCCTGGCGCGGTTGCGCGAGCCGGAACTGCCTGAGGTTGCCATTCGCTATACGCGCAAGGTGACGCTGGCCTGGAGCGTGTTTTTCTTTTGCAACGGTTTGTGCGCCGCCCTCCTCACTCTGTGGGCGCCGCTGGATTGGTGGATGTTGTACACCGGCCTGATCTCCTATGGATTGATCGGCCTGATGTTTGCCATTGAATGGCTGATACGACAACGGGTAAGAGGCCGTACATGAATTGGATAAAACTTGAGCAGCTGTTGCTCAAGGCACTGCCGGCACGGGCGATCTGCCATGCGCCGGCCCTCGATCACACGCAACTGCGGGAGCAGGCTCTGAGCGTTGCCGCAGGCCTGCAAAGCCGGGGCGTGAAACGACTGGCCGTGCATCTGGAAGATGCTGCCGACCTCGCCATCGCCCTGCTCGGTGCCTGGCGAGCCGGCGTCAGCGTGTTGCTGCCGGCGGATCTGCAAGCGCAGACGCGTCAGCGCTGGTCGCAGGAAGTCGATCTATGGCTGACCGATCAACCCGGCGACGCCCAGTTGCACGACTTCACTCAACCCGGCCTGCACGGCGCCGAACTGGATCTGGGTCGGTGTCGGCTGAGCCTGTGCACCTCCGGCTCCAGCGGCGACCCCAAGCGCATCGACAAGACCCTGCGCCAATTGGCCAACGAGGTCGAAGCGCTGGAACAGTTGTGGGGCGCAGACCTCGGTCAAGCCTGCATCATCGGCAGTGTCGCCACGCAACACATCTATGGCCTGCTGTTTCGCGTGTTGTGGCCACTGTGCGCCGGGCGCCCGTTTGTGCGCCGGCAACTGGCCTTTTCCGAAGACCTGCAGCGCGCCAGTCGCGAGCATTCGGCCTTTGCCTGGGTCGCCAGCCCGGCGCTGCTCAAGCGCATGGGCGACAACCTCGACTGGCCGGCCCTGAGCGCGGTGCGCCGGGTGTTTTCCTCCGGGGGCGCGTTGCCACTGGAGGCTGCGCAAAGCCTGCAACAGCGCTTGCAGCAATGGCCGACGGAAATCCTCGGCAGCTCGGAAACCGGCGGCATCGCCTGGCGTCAGGGCGAGTCGTTGTGGCAACCGTTTGCTGGCGTCGAACTGAGCCAGGACAGCGACGGCGCCCTGCTGATCGCCTCGCCTTACCTGCCTGCCGGCCATGTCGAACACAGCGCCGATGCCGCGCGCATTGCCGCCGATGGTCGTTTCGAACTGCTGGGGCGACTGGACCGCATCGTCAAACTGGAAGAAAAACGCATCTCGCTGCCGATGCTTGAGCAGGCCTTGGCAGCCCATGACTGGGTCGCCGAAGCGCGCCTCGGTGTGGTCCAGGAAAACCGCGCCTCGCTCGGTGCGCTGCTGGTGCTCAGCGAATCGGGCCTGTTCGCCCTGCGCGAGCACGGCCGCCGTGGCCTGACCGAAACCCTGCGCAAACATCTGAACCAACATTGCGAAGCCCTCGCCCTGCCCCGACGCTGGCGCCTGCTGCGGCAAATGCCGTTGAACAGCCAGGGCAAACTGGCGCAAGCCGACGTCGAAGCGCTGCTGCTGGCCGCACGGCCGAAAGCCCCCGAAGTGCTGGAGCAGAGCGCAAGCGACGGCGAATGGAGCCTGCAACTCAGCGTGCCGCCGGATCTGGCCTACTTCAGCGGACACTTTCCCAAGGTGCCGGTTTTGCCCGGCGTGGTGCAGGTGGAGTGGGCGCTGAATCTGGGTCGGCAGTTGCTGAATCTGGACGGCGCGTTTGCCGGAATGGAAGTGCTGAAATTCCAGCAACTGGTGCGCCCGGGTGATGAAATCCAGCTGCATCTGCGTTTCGATGCCGAGCGCGGCAAGTTGTATTTCGCTTATCGCAATGACACGGCGACGTGTTCCAGCGGACGCATTCTCCTGGGGCCTGCCCATGCATAACCCCTGCGCCGTAATCCCGGTGTACAACCACGAAACCGCAATCACCACCGTGGTCGATGCCCTGCTCGCACAAGGTCTGCCGTGCATTCTGGTGGACGATGCCAGCGAGCCGTCCTGCGCACGGGTGCTCGACGCCCTGGCCGAGCGCGACAGGGTTTTCCTGGTGCGTCTCACAGCCAATCAGGGCAAGGGCGGCGCGGTGATGACCGGTCTGCGCGAAGCCTCGCGTCTGGGCTACAGCCATGCCTTGCAGGTCGATGCCGACGGTCAGCACGATTTGCACGACGTCTCGCGCTTCGTCGGCGAATCCCGCGCCCATCCCGAGGCGATGATCTGCGGCTATCCGCTGTTCGACGAGAGCGTGCCGAAAGGGCGTTTGTACGCGCGCTACCTGACCCACGTGATGGTGTGGATCAACACCCTGTCGTTGCAGATTCGCGATTCGATGTGCGGCTTCCGCGTCTATCCACTGGCGCCGACTTTGGCGGTGATCGACTCGGCCAAAGTCGGCAAACGCATGGATTTCGACTCGAACATTCTCGTGCGTCTGGCCTGGCGCAATCAGCCGATGCGCTGGCTGCAGACCAGCGTGCATTACCCGTTGGACGGTGTATCGCACTTTCGCCTGTTCCACGACAACGCGCTGATTTCCAGCATGCACACGCGGCTGTTCTTCGGCATGTTGCTGCGTTGGCCAGTGATCCTCTGGCGGCGGTGGAAACCATGAGCGAAGAAGTCGACAAGAAGCACTGGGCCGACCGCGAAGAGCGCGGCAGTTTCCTGCTGATGAAATTCACCGCGTTCGCCGCCAAAGTCCTCGGCCGCCGCCTGCTCAGTCCGTTGCTCTATGGCATCGTCCTGTATTTTTTCCTCTTCGGCCGCGTCGCCCGGCGCAGTGCCTGGCAGTACCAGCAGCGGCTGGCCGAGTGGAGCCGGCGCGACGACCTGCGCCCGAGCCACTGGCGGGTGTTCGGCCAATTCATGACCTTTGCCGATTCGCTGCTCGACAAGCTCGATGTATGGAACGGCAAGCTGAGCATCGAGCAGATCGAAATCATCGACCCGGCGCTGCTGCGCAAGCAGTTGCGCGGCAGTCGCGGACAACTGCTGGTCGGCGCGCATCTGGGCAATCTCGAAGTGTGCCGCGCGCTGGCGGAGATCGGCGAAAAGGTCACCATGAACGTGCTGGTGCACACCAAGCATGCCGAGCAATTCAACCGCTTGCTCGGCGAGGCCGGGGCGACCAATCTGCGCCTGATCCAGGTCAGCGAACTCGACCCGGTGATCATGCTGCAACTGCATGAACGGCTGGAACGCGGCGAGTGGCTGGCGATTGCCGGCGACCGCGTGCCGCTGCACGGCGGGCGCAGCGTGATGGTGGATTTTCTCGGCCATCCGGCGCCATTTCCGCAAGGCCCGTGGTTGCTGGCCGGCCTGCTCAAGTGCCCGGTCAATCTGCTGATGTGCCTCAAGCAACCCGACGGCCACTATCGCCTGACCCTCGAACCGTTCGCCGACGCGGTGGTATGGACACGCCGCGAGCGCGAGCAGGTCATTCATCAGTGGGCCACGCGCTACGCGCAGCGCCTGAGTCACTATTGCCTCGAAGCCCCGCAGCAATGGTTCAACTTTTACCCTTTCTGGAAGACCGATGACGACGCCAACCCATGAGCCGGTAACCTTCGGCGAACGCCCTTTGCGCATCGAAGACGTGCTGGCCCTGGCCAACCGTCAGGCGCCCGTGCAGTTGCAGGCTGACGCCGACTATCGCGAGCGCATCGCCAAGGGCGCGCGGTTTCTCGATTCGCTGCTGGACAAGGAAGGCGTGATCTACGGCGTCACCACCGGTTACGGCGATTCCTGCGTGGTCGCGGTGCCGCTGCATCACGTCGAGGCGCTGCCGCGTCATCTCTACACCTTTCATGGTTGCGGCCTGGGCAAACTGCTCGACGCGCAGGCGACCCGTGCGGTGCTGGCGGCGCGTTTGCAGTCGCTGTGTCACGGCGTCTCCGGGGTGCGCGTCGAACTACTTGAGCGTCTGCATGCGTTTCTCGAATACGACATCCTGCCGTTGATTCCCGAAGAGGGTTCGGTGGGTGCCAGCGGCGATCTGACGCCGCTGTCCTATGTCGCCGCAACCCTGTCCGGCGAGCGCGAAGTGATGTTCCGTGGCGAACGTCGTCAGGCTGCCGACGTGCATCGCGAACTCGGCTGGACGCCGCTGGTGCTGCGCCCGAAAGAAGCGCTGGCACTGATGAACGGCACAGCGGTGATGACCGGCCTCGCCTGCCTCGCCTTCGCTCGCGCCGATTACCTGCTGCAACTGGCCACGCGCATCACCGCGCTCAACGTTGTCGCGCTGCAAGGCAACCCGGAGCACTTCGACGAACGTCTGTTCGCCGCCAAGCCGCATCCGGGACAGATGCAGGTCGCCGCGTGGCTGCGCAAGGATCTGGCAATCGACGCGCCAACTGCACCGCTGCATCGTCTGCAGGATCGCTACTCGCTGCGTTGCGCGCCGCATGTGCTCGGCGTGTTGGCCGACAGTCTGAACTGGCTGCGCGGCTTCATCGAAACCGAGCTGAACAGCGCCAACGACAACCCGATCATCGACGCCGAAGCCGAGCGCGTCCTGCATGGCGGGCACTTCTACGGCGGGCACATCGCGTTCGCCATGGACAGCCTGAAAAACCTTGTGGCCAACGTCGCCGATCTGCTCGATCGGCAACTGGCGCTGCTGGTCGACGAACGCTACAACCACGGCTTGCCGAGCAACCTCTCCGGCGCGCCAGCCGATCGGGCGATGATCAACCATGGCTTCAAAGCGGTGCAGATCGGCACCAGCGCCTGGACCGCCGAAGCGCTGAAAAATACCATGCCGGCCAGCGTGTTCTCGCGCTCCACCGAATGCCACAACCAGGACAAGGTGAGCATGGGCACCATCGCCGCCCGTGATGCGATTCGCGTGCTGGAGCTGACCGAACAGGTCGCCGCCGCCACCCTGCTTGCCGCCAACCAAGGCGTGTGGCTGCGCGCTCAAGCCTTCGATGCGCGCCCGCTGCCGCCGGCGCTGGCGGCGATGCACGAAGAACTCGGCAAGGATTTCCCGCCGGTCATCGAAGACCGCGCCCTGGAAGGCGAACTGCGCCTGTGCCTGCAACGCATCGCCGCGCAACACTGGAGGCTGCATGCGTAGTGCCGGAGTGCTTCACGCCGATACCGAAATTCTCGTGCCGTTTTTCGACGTCGACACCATGCACGTGGTCTGGCACGGCCATTACGTCAAATACCTCGAAGTGGCGCGCTGTGCGCTGCTGGACAAGATCGGCCACAACTACACGCACATGGTCGAGTCGGGTTACGCCTGGCCGATCATCGACCTGCAATTGCGCTACGTGCGCGGCGCGGTGTTCGGCCAGCGGCTGAACGTGCGAGCCAGTCTGGTCGAGTGGGAAAACCGTCTGAAGATCAATTATCTGATCACCGACCTGCAGACCGGCGAACGCCTGACTCGCGCCAGCTCAGTGCAGGTCGCTGTTGAAGTCAGCAGCCGCGAGATGCAACTGGCTTCACCAAAAGTCTTCACCGATGCCGTGGAAAGGATGCTGCGATGAATGTGTTTTTCAGAAGCCTCGGCGCGCTGGCGCTGCTGGCCGTGTCGTCATGGGCCAATGCCTTCGACCTGCAACAACTCAGTGAACAACTGGCGAAACCGGACGTGATCCACGGCCAGTTCATTCAGGAAAAACACCTGCGCGCCCTGCCGCAGCCGCTGGTCAGCAAGGGCAGCTTCGTCCTCGCCAAAAATCATGGCCTGCTGTGGCTGTTGAAAACCCCGTTGCAACAGGACTACCGCATCACCGCCAATGGCATTGCCCGCCGTGACGCCAGCGGCTGGCAACTGCTGCCGAACAAGAGCGCCGGTGCCGAGCAGAACCGGCTGTTTCTCGCCGTGCTGCAAGGTGACAGCAGCGGTCTGCAACGGGATTTCGAACTGGCCCTGAGCGGCACGGCGCAGCAGTGGCAACTGACCCTGACGCCGCGTTCGGTGCTGCTCAAGCAAGTGTTCAAGCAAATCAATATTGACGGCGGTGCTCTGGTGCAAAGCATCGAACTGCTGGAAACCCAGGGCGACAGCACACTGCTGCGCATGCAGGACAGCACGGCCGGGCAACCCCTGAGCGAAGCGGAGCAACATGACTTTGCCGAGTGAACGCAGGCTGCCCTGGCTGTTTCTGAGCCTGCTGCTGGCCGTCGTCGCGCTGGCTGCCTGGCAGTGGCGCGACGGTGCGCCGCTGTCGGCCAATCTCATGGAGCTGGTGCCTGGCACCAATCCAGACGCGCTGGAATTGCGCGCCGAGCAGCGCATGCAAGAGCCGCTCAACCGCGAAATGCTGGTGCTGGTCGGCCACGCCGATCGCCAGCAAGCGCTGACCATGGCTCAGCAACTGGGCGAACAATGGCAGGCCAGCGGTCTGTTCGAAACCGTGCAGTGGAACCTGCAAGCCGACTTGCCGGCGCTACGTACGCAATTGCTGCAAGGGCGTTTGGCGATGCTCTCGGCGGATGACCGGCAACTGCTCAGCGAGCATCCCGAGGTGTTCATTCAGCAGCGGGTGCAGGCGCTGTTCGACCCGTTCAACGGCTTCACCCTGGTGCCGAGCCAGGACGATTGGCTGGGCCTGACCGGACGCATCCAGAACAGCCAGCCAAAGCATGGCGCGGTGCAACTGGACATCGGCAGCGGCGCATTGGTCGCCGATGCTGGCGGCAAGAGCTGGGTGATGCTGCGGGCGCGTACCACCGGCAACGCCTTCGACATGAACCTGCCGCTGCAAGTGGCAGAACTGCTCCAGCACAGCCGTGAACAGGCGGCGCAAAGCGACGTGCAGTTGCTTGCCGCCAGTGGCCTGCTCTACGCCGCCAACGGCCAGCAACAAGCCACCCGCGAAATGACCTGGGTCGGCGGTGGTGCGACGGTCGGCATTCTGCTGTTGCTGCTGTTGGCGTTTCGTCGCTGGGGCGTGCTGCTGGCGTTTGTGCCGGTGCTGGTCGGCATGCTGTTCGGCGCGGTGGCCTGCGTGGCGCTGTTCGGTCACATGCATGTGATGACGCTGGTGCTCGGCTCGAGTCTGATCGGCGTTGCCGTCGATTACCCGCTGCACTATCTGTCCAAGAGCTGGAGCCTCAAGCCCTGGCGCAGCTGGCCGGCCCTGCGCCTGACCTTGCCGGGGTTGACCCTGAGCCTGATCACCAGCGTCATCGGCTATCTGGCGCTGGCGTGGACACCGTTTCCGGCATTGACGCAGATCGCGGTGTTCTCCGCTGCCGGCTTGCTCGGTGCCTATCTGTCGGCGGTCTGCCTGCTACCAGCGCTGCTGAGGAATGTCGAACTGCGCCCGGCGCAATGGCCGCTGCGTCTGGCCGAACGCCTGATTCAGCTGCGCGAGGCACTGCTCGCTTGCATCCGCACGCCCGTGTTGCTGGCGCTGCTGATCGCCTTCTGCGTCGGCGGCCTGATGCAATTGCAGAGCAAAAACGACATCCGCCAATGGGTCGGTGCGCCGCAGCATCTGACCGACGAAGCGCAGACCATCGCGCGCATCACCGGGTATCAACCGACCAGCCAGTTCTTCCTGATCCGCGCGGCCAATCAGGAGCAGTTGCTCGAGCGCCAGGCGGCGCTGAGCGAGCGGCTGCAGCAACTGGTCAATCTCGACAAGCTGCAAGGCTTTCTGGCCCTCGATCAACTGGTCAGCGCGCCGAGTCAGCAACAGCAGGTGCGCGAATCGCTGAACAAGCTGCCGTCGCTCTGGCAACCGCTGCTCGATCTCGGCGTGCCAGCAGCGGCTTTGCAAAACGAACTGCAGCAGTTACAGACGCTGCCCACTGAAGACATCGACGCCGCGCTGGCCGGCCCGCTCGGCGAGCCGTATCGCACACTGTGGCTTGGCCCGACGGAAGACGGCGTTGCGGCAATGACCAGCCTGCAGGGCTTGAACAATCCGTCGTTGTTGCGTGTGCAGGCGCTCGATCTGCCGGGAGTGGTGCTGGTTGATCGTCTCGGTGACCTGAACAAGGTCTTTGCCGCCACACAGATCAGCGCCGCTGAACTGAAACTCGCCTCCTGCGTGTTGATCGTGCTGGTCCTGTTCCTGCCGTTCGGCCTCACTGGCGCGCTGCGTATCGTTGCCCTGCCGCTGCTGGCGGCGCTGTGCAGTCTGGCCAGCCTCGGCTGGCTCGGTCAGCCGCTGACCCTGTTCAGCCTGTTCGGCCTGTTGCTGGTGACGGCGATCAGCGTCGATTACGCGATCCTCATGCGCGAGCAGGTCGGCGGTGCAGCGGTGAGCCTGCTCGGCACCTTGCTCGCTGCGCTGACAACGTGGCTGTCGTTCGGCCTGCTGGCAGTGTCCAGCACGCCAGCGGTGAGCAATTTCGGCCTGTCGGTGAGCCTGGGGCTGGCGTTCAGCTTCATGCTCGCGCCGTGGGCCGGGCGCCATGAACCGGCTGCGGAGCCAAGCGCATGATGGTCTTCGGCTTCTGGTTGCTGGCCTTGGCGCTGTTTGCGCTGGCGACCCGGGTCGGCCGCCATGTCGGCCTGATTCCGATCGTCAGTCAGTTGCTGCTGGCGAGCTTCGGTTTGCCGTTACTAATGTATTTCTGGATCGAACCGGGCTGGCAGCTCAGCGGCGCACAGCTGATCGCACCGGACTGGTTGAAAAACCTCTACAGCCTGAGCTTCGCCTTGCTGCTCGGGCATATCCTCAGCGACGTCATCGACCTGCGTCTGGATCGCCAGAGCGTAAAAATCGCCGTGCCGAGTTTCGCCGTGCCGTTCGCTTGCGGGCTGGCGGTCGCGTATTGGTTGCTGCCGTCGCAGCCGTGGCTCAACGCACTGGCCATCGGCCTGGTCTTCGCGATTACGGCGATCCCGGTGTTGTACCTGTATTTGCGTCACATCGATTACCCGCCCGCTGCCACCCGGCGTCTGGTGCAGACCGCGATCCTTATCGACCTGATCTGCTGGACGCTGTTCGGCCTCGCCCAAGGCAGCCTGCACTTGAGCAGCCTGTTGCTGCCCGTGGCCATGGCCGGCGTGCCGCTGCTTTTGCACCTGCTGCGCGTGCGTCGCCCGCTGACTTACAGCCTCGGCTTCTTCGCGTTGCTGGTGATGGCGGAGCATTACAAACTCAACGCGCTGATTTTCGGCATCGGCTATCTGCTGTGCATGGCGCTGCTGAAAGTGCCGTTGGTGCTGCCGCTGCCGACGCGCTGGATGAGCCGCTTGCAGACGTGTATCGCAATCCCGCTGATCCTCACGTTCGGCATCGTCCAGATCGACGTGCACAGCGCCCTCGCCAGCCTAGACGCCGGGCAGTGGGCGGCGCTGCTGCTGTTGCCGATTGCCAGTAAACTGCTCGGCAACTGGCTCGGCCTCGGTTGGGCGGGCGCCTCGTTTGCCGGCGCCAGCCGCTGGCGCGAAAGCGTGCTGCTGAACATTCGCGGCCTCAGCGAAATCGTCTTTCTCAACCTGTTGTTGCAACAACAGCTCATCACCCCGGCGCTGTATTTCGCGCTGATGCTGATGGGCCTGATCGCGACGCTGCTGCCGGCCCTTATCGGCCTGCATCGCGCGCCCCTGAATCTGAACAGTCCCTTGCCCCGGAGCTCACGTGCCAATCGTTGAAATGGAATCCCGTCAGGTCGTGATCATCGGTGCCGGCCCGTCCGGCGCTATCGCCGCCGCCCTGCTCAAGCGCAAGGGCCACGATGTGCTGGTGCTCGAGCGCCAGCACTTCCCACGCTTTTCGATCGGCGAAAGCCTGCTCAGTCACTGCCTGGATTTCGTCGAAGAAGCCGGCATGCTCGACGCCGTCAATGCCGCTGGTTTCCAGCGCAAGACCGGCGCGGCGTTTGCCTGGGGCGAGCGTTACAGCGCTTTCGATTTTGGCGACACCTTCACCGCTGGCAAACCGACCACGTTCCAGGTGCAGCGCGCCGATTTCGACAAGTTGCTGGCCGATCAAGCGGCACTGCAAGGCGCAGAAATCCGCTATGGCGATGCGATCGTCAGCGTCGATTTCGATCAGGCGAAACCATTCCTTGATGTGCGTCGCGAAGACGGCAGCGAGTACCGCGTCGAAGCCGATTTCGTCCTGGACGCCAGCGGCTATGGCCGCGTGTTGTCGCGTCTGCTCGACCTCGAAGCGCCTTCGAATTTCCCGGTGCGTCAGGCGGTGTTCACGCACGTTGAAGATCACATCGACAATCCGGCGTTCGACCGCGAAAAGATCCTCGTCACCACACATCCCGAGCATCGCGATGTGTGGTTCTGGACCATCCCGTTCAGCAACGGCCGCTGCTCGGTGGGCGTGGTGGCTGCCGCCGAGCACTTCGCCGGTCGCGATGCCGATCTCGATGTCTGCCTGCGCAGTTTTATCGCCGAGACGCCAAGCCTCGCCGGGGTTCTGAACAACGCGGTCTGGGACACCCCGGCGCGCACCCTCGGCGGCTACGCGGCCAACGTGAAAACCCTGCATGGCCCGGGCTTCGCGCTGCTGGGCAACGCCGCAGAATTTCTCGACCCGGTGTTCTCCTCCGGCGTGACCATTGCCATGCGTTCGGCGAGCATGGCCGCTGGCGTGCTGCACCGTCAGTTGCAGGGTGAAACGGTGGACTGGCAAAGCGAATTTGCCGAGCCGTTGAAACGCGGCGTCGACACCTTCCGCTGCTACGTCGAAGGCTGGTACGCCGGCACCTTCCAGGACGTGATTTTCTACGAGGACAGCCAGGCGGAGATTCGCCGGATGATCTGCTCGATCCTCGCCGGTTACGCCTGGGACGAGCGCAACCCGTTCGTCAGTGAAGCGCGGCGCCGGCTGAAGATGATTTCCCAACTCTGCGCGCAGGACACCCCATGAATTACCTGAGCGACAGCTACGTCGAGGAAACCCGCTTCGGTCTCTGGTTCCTGCGCAGCCACACCTGGCAGCACCATGTGCTGCGCGTGGCGATCAACGACTTGCGTGGCTTGTTCAGTGAAGCGCTGCCGGAACACCCGGTGCTGCTGGACGCCGGTTGCGGGCAGGGCAAGTCGTTCGGCCACCTGCGCCAGACCTTCGCCCCGCAGCGCCTGATCGGCGTCGACGCCGACCCGCACAGCCTGCAACTCAGCGCCGAAGAGGCCGCGCGCCTGGGCATGCAGGTCGAATTGATCGGCAGCGATTGCGCCACGCTTCAAGTCGCCGATGACAGTGTCGATCTGCTGTTCTGTCACCAGACCTTCCATCATCTGGTCGAGCAGGAAAAGGCCTTGGCCGAGTTCTATCGCGTGCTCAAGCCGGGCGGCTATCTGCTGTTCGCCGAGTCCACCGAGGCTTACATTGATACCTGGGTGATTCGCTGGCTGTTCCGCCATCCGATGCATGTGCAGAAGAGCGCCGCCGGCTATCTGCAGATGATTCGCGAGCAGGGCTTCGAGTTTGCCGAGCGCAATGTGTCCTACCCGTATCTGTGGTGGAGCCGGTCGAAGGATTTCGGTTTGCTGGAGCGGTTGCGTTTGAGCAAACCCAAGCCATTCGGTGAGCGTGAAGAGACGCTAGTGAATGTCGTCGCGCGCAAGCCATTGCAAGGTGAGATCTGATGCACCACTTTCGACCTGAATACATTGGTCCCTGTGGGAGCTGGCTTGCCAGCGATGGCGGTGTGTCTGTCAAAAAAAATGCTGGATGTGCCGACGCCATCGCTGGCAAGCCAGCTCCCACAAGGTTTGTGGTGTGGTTAGTATTGGTGCTAGTTGCCTTGCTCAGCGCCTGCGCCAGCCAGCCGCCACTACCCGCAGCCAACCCGACTTTGCCCCTGCCGCTGCAACTGCACATCGAACGCGAGCAAGCCGGACAGCGGCAGGACTGGCTGCTGGTGATCCAGCACGAAGGCGCCGGCACGCGTTGGTCGATGATGGATCCGCTGGGCATTCCCCTGGCCCGTCAGCAGCTGATCGACGGACACTGGCAGGCCGACGGTCTGCTGCCGCCGAACCCGGAAGCGCGGGAATTGTTCGCCGCATTGCTGTTCGCCCTGACGCCGTCCGCCGAGCTGCTGCGCAACTATCCCGACGCCCGGCAACAGGCCGATCAGCGTTCACTGCCGGCGCGCTGGAACATCCGCTATTCACAACCGTTGAGCTTCCAATTGAATCTGCCTCAAGGCCCGCACTATCGCGTTTCCCAGTTAGGTGAATCGACGCCATGACCGCTTACCTGAATGCCCTCGGCGTGATCTGCGCTTTGGGCCGCGACAAGTCTGAAGTCGCGCGCAATCTGTTTGCCGGCGACTGCTCGGGGATGCGCCGCGATACCGGCTGGGTCGCTGAACGTGAGCTGCCTGTCGCGGGCGTGCACGGTGAATTGGCGCCGATCCCCGCCGAACTGCTCGAACACAGCAGTCGCAACAATCAGCTGCTGTTGGAAGCCGCGCTGCAAGTCCGCGCTGACATCGATCGCGCGATCCAGACCTATGGCCGTGAGCGCATCGGCGTGGTGCTCGGCACCAGCACCTCGGGCATCGACGAGGCCAGTAGTGGTCTGGCCCACTACATCCGCGAGCAGCAGTTTCCCCGCGAATACGACTATCGCCAGCAGGAACTCGGTGCCCCGGCGAATTTCCTTGCCGAATGGCTACAACTGAGCGGCCCGGCCTACGTGATTTCCACTGCCTGTACCTCCAGTGCCCGCGCGCTGATGAGCGCCCAGCGCCTGCTCGATCTGGGCCTGTGCGATGCGGTGCTGTGCGGCGGCGTCGACAGTCTGTGCAAGCTCACGCTGAACGGTTTTTCTTCACTGGAAGCCGTTTCAGATGAACGCTGCAATCCGTTTTCCGCCAACCGCAACGGCATCAACATCGGCGAAGCAGCGGTGCTGTTCGTGATGAGCAAACAGCGCGGCGAAGGCCCGGGCATTGCCTTGCTAGGTGCAGGCGCCAGCTCGGATGCGCATCATATTTCCGCGCCGGAGCCGAGCGGTCGCGGCGCCCTGCAAGCGATGCAAAAAGCCCTTGGCCGTGCGCATCTGCAAGCCGGGCAAATCAACTACCTGAACCTGCACGGCACCGCCACTGCGCACAACGACGCCATGGAAAGCCTGGCGGTCGCGGCGCTGTTTCCCGAAGGCGTCGCCTGCTCGTCAACCAAACCGCTGACCGGTCACACCCTCGGCGCGGCTGGCGCGCTGGAAGCGGCGTTCTGCTGGCTGAGCCTGAGTGCCGAAAACCCTGAACAGGCGTTGCCGCCGCACATCTGGGATGGCCAGGCCGATCCCGCGCTGCCGCCACTCAAGTGGGTGACCGCGAGCGAACGCCTGACGTCCATTGCACCGCGCTACCTGATGAGCAACTCGTTTGCCTTCGGCGGCAACAACGTCAGCCTGATTATCGGAGACGCCCCATGAGCCACTGGCCGCTCGCCGAACTGCTGCCGCACGCCGGCGACATGATCCTGATCGACGCCATCGAGCGCTTCGACGACGAGCAGATTTTCACCCGCCTCACGGTCAAGCCCGACGGCCTGTTCAACCTGCCCGACGGCAGCCTGCCGGCGTGGGTCGGCGTCGAGCTGATGGCGCAGAGCGTCGCCGCTTTCGCCGGTTGCCACGCCCGGCAAAAAGGCAATCAGGTGGAGCTGGGTTTTCTCCTCGGCACGCGCAAATTCGAGTGCAACGTCGAAGCCTTTGCGGCCGGCAGCGAGCTGACCATCCATGGTCTGCGCTCACTGGAGGACGACAACGGCATGGGCGTGTTCGAATGCCATATCCACGGCAACGGCATACTTGCCAGCGCTCGGCTCAACGTTTTCCGTCCACCCGAAGCCAACCAATATCTGCAACAGACAAAGGAGTCGCACGATGACTGAATCCGTACTGGTCACCGGCTCCAGCCGTGGCATCGGCCGCGCCATTGCCTTGCGTCTGGCGCAGGCGGGGCATGACATCGTCCTGCATTGCCGTAGCGGCATGACCGAAGCCCAAGCGGTGCAGGCCGAAATCGAAGCACTGGGTCGCCGTGCGCGCATCCTGCAATTCGACGTCGCCGACCGCGAAGCCTGCAGAAGCATTCTCGAGGGCGACGTCGAAAACCACGGCGCCTATTACGGCGTAGTGCTCAACGCCGGGCTGACCCGCGACGGCGCGTTTCCAGCGCTGAGCGATGACGATTGGGACGTGGTCCTGCGCACCAATCTCGACGGTTTCTACAACGTTCTGCACCCGGTGATGATGCCGATGATCCGTCGTCGCGCCGCCGGACGCATCGTCTGCATCACCTCGGTGTCGGGCCTGATCGGCAACCGTGGGCAAGTCAATTACAGCGCCTCGAAGGCCGGCGTGATCGGTGCGGCAAAGGCGTTGGCGATCGAGTTGGGCAAGCGCAAAATCACCGTTAACTGCGTCGCCCCTGGCCTGATCGACACGGCCATGCTCGACGAAAACGTGCCGGTGGAGGAACTGATGAAAATGATCCCCGCGCAGCGCATGGGCACCCCGGAAGAAGTGGCCGCTGCGGTGAATTTCCTGATGTCGGCGGAAGCCTCGTACATCACCCGCCAGGTGCTGGCGGTCAACGGAGGCCTGTGCTGATGAAGCGCGTCGTCGTCACCGGCATGGCCGGCATCACCTCGCTGGGCAGCGATTGGCCGACCATTGCCGGCAATTTCGCAGCCAATCGCAGCGGCATTCGCCGCATGGACGAGTGGGATCGCTTCACTGAGCTCAATACGCGTCTGGCCGGGCCCATCGATGATTTTCTCGTGCCGTCGCACTGGACCCGCAAGCAGTTGCGCAGCATGGGCCGGGTTTCGCGACTGGCGGTCGGGGCAGCAGAAAAGGCTCTGGCCGATGCAGGCCTGCTCGGTGACGAATCGATCAAGGACGGGCGCATGGGCGTCGCTTGTGGCTCGTCCACCGGCAGCACTGACGAAATCAAAGCGTTCGGCAACATGCTGCTCAACTCGGTGGCCGAGGGGCTGAACGCCAACTCCTACGTGCGGATGATGCCGCACACCACCGCCGCCAATATCAGCATCTTCTTCGGCCTCACCGGCCGCCTGATTCCGACGTCCAGCGCCTGCACCAGCGGCAGCCAGGGCATCGGCTATGCCTACGAGGCAATCAAGTTCGGCCGCTTGCCATTGATGCTCGCCGGCGGCGCCGAAGAACTGTGCCCGACCGAAGCCATGGTGTTTGACGCGCTTTACGCCACCAGCCTGAAAAACGATGCGCCACAGACCAGCCCACGCCCGTACGACAAGGGCCGCGACGGTCTGGTGATCGGCGAAGGCGGCGGCATGCTCGTGCTTGAGGAGCTGGAACACGCCCTCGCCCGTGGCGCACGTATTCACGCGGAAATCGTCGGTTTTGGCAGCAACGCCGACGGTCAGCACACTACGCGTCCAGAGCAAGTGACCATGCGCCGCGCCATGGAGCTGGCGCTGGAAGACGCTGGGCTGGCGCCAGAGGCCATCGGTTATGTAAATGGCCATGGCACGGCTACAGAACAGGGCGACATCGCTGAAACGCTGGCCACCAACAGCCTGTTTGGCGAACACATGCCGATCAGCTCGCAGAAGAGTTTCCTCGGCCACACCCTCGGCGCCTGCGGTGCGCTGGAGTCGTGGTTCAGCATCGAGATGATGAATCGCGATCAGTACGTGCACACCTTCAACCTCGACGAGGTCGACCCGCACTGCGGCAAGCTCGATTACCTGCGCGGCGAATTCCGCCAGATGCACCACGACTACGTGATGAACAACAATTTCGCTTTCGGCGGCGTCAACACTTCGTTGATCTTCCGCCGCTGGGCATAACCGAATCAATCCAGGTCAAGGAGACCTTCATGCACTTCAAGAATTTTGCCGCCGTCACCCTGCTGCTCTGCGCTTTGCCAGCGGTCAGCCAGGCCCGCGACACGGCGGTCTACCTGCCATTCGACAAAGCCGTCGCCGAAGCCACCCGCTCGGGCAAGATCGATGGCAGCGTGAAATTCTATCTGGCCGGCAACACCCCGGCCGGTAAAGTCACCGTGGTCAGCCCCGGCGCCGTGACCAACAAGAAAACCAACGCTTTCAATAAATCTGACGAAGTTGCCTGCGAGTGGGTCGCCCAATCGGCAATCATCAGCCTGCACCAGGCCGCGAAAAACGCCGGCGCCAATGCCGTGACCAACATCGTCAGCTTCTACAAGAGCAACGAGCGCAAGGACGCGCAAACCTACGAATGCCACGCCGGCGCGATCATGGCGGGCGTTGCATTGAAGGGCGATCTGGCGAAGGTTCAGTAAAGGCCAGAAATGACAAAGGGCGCCATTCGGCGCCCTTTCACAGACAGGTTGGCATGTCATCGCCGATTACCTGCCTGGCTCTGCGATGGCTGGTTGCCCAGGATCCTCAGAGTCTCACAAGCCCCTTTCGGGATAGTTACTCATAATTTCAAGACGCGCTCGCTCTATTCAGAAATGATCACTGACCACAGAGTGTGCTGCTACCGGGACCAGCATGTGTGCTGCTTCCGGCTTCTTCGCGAGCAGGCTCGCTCCCACAGGAGCTAGGAGACATACACAATTTCGGTGGAGACCCAGCTCAACTGTGGGAGCGAGCCTGCTCGCGAAAGCGCCGGCCGCCTTCACACCGTCAGCGGCTCGACCTTGCGCGTCAGCAGTTCGACAAACGCCTTGGCCATCGGCGATTTCTGGTCTTTGCGCTGCACCAGCCACACCGCCGAGATTGCTTCCGGATCTAGCAGCGAACGGTAGACCACGCCATCAATGCGCATGCGTTGATAAGACGCTGGCAGTACTGATACACCCAATCCCGCCGCCACCAGACCAATAATGGTCATCGCCTCGCCAGCCTCTTGGGCAAAATGCGGGCTGAAGCCGGCGTCACGGGCCAGACTGAGCAGTTGTGCGTAGAGCCCGCTGCCATAGCTGCGCGGAAAAAACACGAACGGCTCCAGCGCCAGCGCCGAGAGAAACAGGCCTTCGTCTCTGCCTTGGGCCAACGGATGCTTGGAACTGAGCACCGCCACCAATGGCTCGCGCATCAACTCCACAACACTCAGTGAATCTGGCAATCCGAGCGGGCGCATGATGCCGACTTCGATCGACTCGTCCACCAAGGCGTCGGCGACCATGGTGCTGCTCATTTCGCGCAGGTTCAGATGCACCGCCGGAAAGCGCTGACGAAAGGAAAAAATCGCCTGCGGAATGGTCGAGTTGAACGGTGCCGACGAGGTGAAGCCAATCTTCAGTTCGCCAAGCTCACCAAGCTGCGCGCGCCGGGCCACATCCGCTGCCTTGTCGACCTGCGCCAGCACCAGCCGCGCCTCCTGCAGAAACAACCTGCCCGCCTCGCTCAACTCGACCCGACGATTGGTGCGCTCGAACAGGCGTGCACCGAGCTGCTGCTCCAGCGCTTGAATCTGCTGGCTCAGCGGAGGCTGCGAGATGCCCAGCACCTGTGCGGCCCGGCCAAAATGCAGTTCTTCGGCGACGGCAATGAAGTAACGCAGATGACGCAATTCCATAGGATTTCCATTAGGTCGCTGAAGCTATCAAACAGGTCGAACAATATATTGGATAGAAACATTAGCCAGCTATATGATTTTTTCATTGCCTGCCCGGCTGCGCTCTCTGAGGTCTGAAGTGAAAACTGCTGTCGCGCCCCTTGCCCACGAAATCCCGCCCGCTGCCGACGACGATGTGCGCGCCGAGCTGCAGGAGATCTACATCGAAAAAGGCACGCCGGCGTTCATGCGCACGGTGCTGGCGCTATTCTGTGGCGGCTTTGCGACGTTCGCGCTGCTCTATTGCGTGCAACCGATGATGCCGCTGCTGTCCCACGAATACGGGATCAACGCGGCGCAGAGCAGTCTCATCCTCTCGGTGGCGACCGGCATGTTGGCCTTCGGTCTGCTGATCACCGGGCCGATTTCCGACCGCATCGGACGTAAGCCGGTGATGGTCGCCGCACTGTTCGCTGCCGCGTTGTGCACCATCGCCAGTTCGATGATGCCGAGCTGGCACGGCGTATTGATCATGCGCGCGCTGATCGGCCTGTCGTTGAGCGGGCTCGCAGCGGTGGCGATGACCTATCTGAGCGAAGAAATCCATCCACAACACATCGGTCTGGCGATGGGTTTGTACATTGGCGGCAACGCGATCGGCGGCATGAGCGGACGCTTGATCACCGGCGTGCTGATCGACTTCGTCAGCTGGCACACGGCGATGCTGGTGATCGGCGGTCTGGCGCTGGTCGCAGCGGCGGTGTTCTGGAAGATACTCCCGGAATCGCGCAACTTCCGCGCTCGCTCGCTGCACCCGCGCAGCCTGCTCGACGGCTTCACCATGCACTTTCGCGACGCCGGCCTGCCGCTGCTGTTTCTTGAAGCGTTTGTGCTGATGGGCGCGTTTGTCACGCTGTTCAACTACATTGGCTATCGCTTGCTGGCAGCGCCTTACAACCTGGATCAGGTGTATGTCGGATTGCTCTCGGTGGTCTACCTGTCCGGTATCTACAGCTCGGCCAAGATCGGCTCGCTGGCGGACAAACTGGGGCGGCGCAAAGTGCTCTGGGCGACGATTGCACTGATGTTCGCCGGACTGGCACTGACCATGTTCACTTCGTTGTTGCTGGTGATCGTCGGCATGCTGGTGTTCACCTTCGGCTTCTTCGCCGCGCACTCGGTGGCGAGCAGCTGGATCGGCCGGCGCGCGTTGACGGCCAAGGGGCAGGCCTCTTCCCTGTACCTGTTCAGTTATTACGCCGGATCGAGCATTGCTGGGACGGCGGGCGGGGTGTTCTGGCATCTGGGCGGGTGGAACGGGATCGGGCTGTTTATTGGTGCGTTGTTGCTGATTGCCCTGCTGGTGGCGTTGAAGCTGGCGAAGTTGCCACCGTTGCAGGGCGTCAAAGCCTGACATAAAACCATGTGGGAGCGAGCCTGCTCGCAAATGCACTGTGTCAGGCAACATCAGTGTTGAATGACACACCGCTTTCGCGAGCAGGCTCGCTCCCACAGTTGATCTGTGTCCGACATTGGATCGTGCAAACAAAAACGCCCGGCATTTGGCCGGGCGTTTTTTATTGGGCGCTGATCACTCGTGATACTGAGCCGACAGCTCATGTACCGCACGCAGGAACGCGCCGGCATGTTCCGGATCGACTTCCGGGGTGATGCCATGACCAAGGTTGAACACATGGCCGCTGCCCTTGCCGTAGCTGGCCAGAATGCGCCCGACTTCAGTGCGGATCGCTTCCGGTTTGGCGTAGAGCACGGTCGGGTCCATGTTGCCTTGCAACGCGACCTTGTCGCCGACGCGGGCGCGGGCGTTGCCGATGTCGCAAGTCCAGTCCAGGCCGAGGGCGTCGGCGCCGGCTTCGGCGATGCTTTCCAGCCACAGGCCGCCGTTCTTGGTGAAGAGGATCACCGGCACTTTGCGGCCGTCGTTCTCGCGGATCAGGCCGCTGACGATTTTCTTCATGTAGGCCAGCGAGAATTCCTGATACGCCGCCGCCGACAGGTTGCCGCCCCAGGTATCGAAGATCTGTACCGCTTGCGCACCGGCCATGATCTGGCCGTTGAGGTACGAGGTCACCGACTGCGCCAGCTTGTCGAGCAGCAGGTGCATGGCTTGCGGATTGTCGTAGAGCATCGCCTTGGTCTTGCGGAAGTCTTTCGACGAGCCGCCTTCGACCATGTAAGTCGCGAGCGTCCATGGGCTGCCGGAGAAGCCGATCAGCGGTACGCGACCGTTGAGTTCACGGCGGATGGTGCTGACCGCATCCATGACATAGCCGAGGTCTTTGTGCGGGTCAGGGATCGGCAGGGCTTCGATGTCGGCGAGGGTGCTGACGACTTTCTTGAAGCGCGGACCTTCACCGGTCTCGAAGTACAGGCCCTGGCCCATGGCATCGGGAATGGTGAGGATGTCGGAAAACAGGATCGCCGCGTCCAGTTGCGGGTAGCGGTCGAGCGGTTGCAGGGTGACTTCGCAGGCGAATTCCGGGTTCATGCACAGGCTCATGAAGTCGCCGGCGTGGGCGCGGCTGGCGCGGTACTCCGGCAGGTAGCGACCGGCCTGGCGCATCATCCACACAGGGGTGACGTCAACGGGTTGCTTGAGCAGGGCACGGAGGAAGCGGTCGTTCTTCAGGGCAGTCATGTCGGCATCCGGAAAAAAAGTGCGGGCATGGTCTCAAAAGACAGCGGCAAGCAGCAAGCTACAAGCGGCAAGTTAAAAGCAGGATTGCTTTGTAGCTTGCCGCTTGAAACTTGAAGCTTGCCGCTGGCGTCGTCAGACGCCCAGATAATCGAGGATCCCTTCAGCCGCATTGCGCCCTTCGAAGATCGCCGTCACCACCAGGTCAGACCCGCGCACCATGTCGCCACCGGCGAAGATTTTCGGGTTGCTGGTCTGGTGCTTGTACTGACCTTGCTCAGGCGCAACAACGCGGCCCTGGCTGTCGGTCTGGATCTCGAACTGTTCGAACCACGGCGCCGGGCTTGGGCGGAAGCCGAAAGCGATGACCACGGCGTCGGCCGGGATGATCTCTTCGGAACCCGGGATCGGCTCGGGGCTGCGACGGCCACGGGCGTCCGGTTCGCCGAGACGGGTCTCGACCACTTTCACGCCTTCGACCTTGTCTTCACCGACAATGGCGATCGGCTGGCGGTTGTAGAGGAATTTCACGCCTTCTTCCTTGGCGTTCTTCACCTCTTTGCGCGAGCCGGGCATGTTCGCTTCGTCACGACGATAAGCGCAGGTCACCGACTTGGCGCCCTGACGGATCGAGGTGCGGTTGCAGTCCATCGCCGTGTCGCCGCCGCCGAGTACCACGACCTTCTTGCCTTTCATGTCGACGAAATCTTCTGGCGACTTTTCAAAGCCCAGGTTGCGATTGACGTTGGCGATCAGGAAATCCAGCGCGTCATAAACGCCCGGCAGGTCCTCACCGGCAAAACCGCCCTTCATGTAGGTGTAGGTGCCCATGCCCATGAACACCGCGTCGTATTCGGCGAGCAGTTGTTCCATGGTCACGTCTTTACCGACTTCGGTGTTGAGGCGGAACTCGATGCCCATGCCGGTGAAGACTTCGCGACGATTGCTCAGCACGGTCTTCTCAAGCTTGAACTCGGGGATGCCGAAGGTCAGCAAGCCGCCGATTTCCGGGTTCTTGTCGAACACCACCGGAGTTACGCCGCCACGCACCAGCACGTCGGCACAACCCAGACCCGCCGGGCCTGCGCCGATGATCGCCACGCGTTTGCCGGTCGGCTTGACCTTGGACATGTCCGGGCGCCAGCCCATGGCGAACGCGGTGTCGGTGATGTACTTCTCGACCGAACCAATGGTCACCGCGCCGAAGCCGTCGTTGAGGGTGCAGGCACCCTCGCACAGACGATCCTGCGGGCACACCCGGCCGCAGACTTCCGGCAGGGTGTTGGTCTGGTGCGACAGCTCGGCGGCCTGAAGGATGTTGCCCTCGGCCACCAGCTTCAGCCAGTTGGGAATGAAGTTGTGCACCGGGCACTTCCATTCGCAATACGGGTTGCCGCAACCCAGGCAGCGGTGGGCCTGATCGGCCGACTGCTGGGGTTTGAACGGTTCGTAGATTTCAACGAACTCTTTCTTGCGTTGACGCAACAGTTTCTTCTTCGGATCCTTGCGCCCGACATCGATGAACTGGAAGTCGTTATTCAGACGTTCAGCCATTACTAAAACCTCTTACACGACAGCTCCAAGCTACAAGCTTCAAGCTGCAAGAAAATCACATTAGTCCGGTACAACGCGTACTAGCTTCAGCTTGTCGCTTGAAGCTAGTGGCTTGCAGCTGCGTCGTTACTGCGGACTCGCACGAGTACTGGAGAGCAGAGATTTCAGACTCGCTGCCTTCGGTTTGACCAGCCAGAAACGACGCACGTAATCGTCGAGGTTCTCGGCGAGTTCACGACCCCACTCGCTGTCGGTTTCGGCGACGTACTCGTTCAGCACGTTCTGCAGATGGCTGCGATAGGCTTCCATCGCCTCGCCGCTGATCCGCTGGATCTCCACCAGTTCGTGGTTGACCCGGTCAACGAAGGTGTTGTCCTGATCGAGCACGTAGGCGAAACCACCGGTCATGCCAGAACCGAAGTTGTAACCGGTCTTGCCCAGCACGCAGACGAAACCACCGGTCATGTACTCGCAGCAGTGATCACCAGTGCCTTCCACGACGGTGTGAGCACCGGAGTTACGCACGGCGAAACGCTCGCCTGCGGTACCGGCGGCGAACAGCTTGCCGCCAGTGGCACCGTACAGGCAGGTGTTGCCGATGATGGCGCTTTCCTGAGTTTTATAAACGCTACCCTTCGGCGGCACGATGACCAGCTTGCCGCCGGTCATGCCTTTGCCGACATAGTCGTTGGCGTCGCCTTCCAGGTACATGTTCAGACCGCCGGCGTTCCACACACCGAAGCTCTGCCCCGCCGTGCCTTTGAAACGGAAGGTGATCGGCGCTTTGGCCATGCCTTGGTTGCCGTGCTTGCGCGCGATTTCGCCGGAAATCCGCGCGCCGATCGAACGGTCGCAGTTGCAGATGTCCAGATCGAACTCGGCGCCGCTGAGGTCGTTGATTGCCGATGAGGCCAGCTCAACCATCTTCTCCGCGAGCAGACCTTGGTCGAACGGCGGGTTGCGCTCAACGCCACAGAACTGCGGTTTGTCCGCCGGGATGTGATCGCTGCCCAATAGCGGCGTCAGGTCCAGGTGATGTTGTTTGGCGGTCTGGCCTTCGAGGATTTCCAGCAGATCGGTGCGACCGATCAGCTCTTCGAGGGAGCGCACGCCAAGCTTGGCCAACCACTCACGGGTTTCTTCGGCGACGTAGGTGAAGAAATTCACCACCATGTCGACGGTGCCGATGTAGTGATCCTTGCGCAGCTTCTCGTTCTGCGTCGCGACACCAGTGGCGCAGTTGTTCAGATGGCAGATGCGCAGGTATTTGCAGCCCAGTGCGATCATTGGCGCGGTACCGAAGCCGAAGCTTTCGGCGCCGAGGATCGCCGCTTTAATCACGTCGAGGCCGGTTTTCAGGCCGCCGTCGGTCTGGACCCGGACTTTGCCGCGCAGGTCGTTGCCGCGCAGGGTCTGGTGGGTTTCAGCCAGGCCGAGTTCCCACGGCGCGCCAGCGTATTTGATCGAGGTCAGCGGCGAAGCACCGGTGCCACCGTCATAGCCGGAAATGGTGATCAAGTCCGCATAGGCCTTGGCCACACCGGCGGCGATGGTGCCGACGCCCGCTTCTGCTACCAGCTTCACCGAAACCAGCGCCTGCGGGTTGACTTGCTTCAAGTCAAAGATCAACTGCGACAAATCTTCGATTGAATAGATGTCGTGGTGCGGCGGTGGCGAAATCAGGGTCACGCCCGGCACTGCGTAACGCAGCTTGGCGATCAGCCCGTTGACCTTGCCGCCCGGCAGTTGCCCGCCCTCGCCCGGCTTGGCGCCCTGGGCGACCTTGATCTGCAGCACTTCGGCGTTGACCAGGTATTCCGGAGTCACACCGAAACGGCCGGTGGCAACCTGCTTGATTTTCGAACTCTTGATGGTGCCGTAACGTGCCGGATCTTCACCACCTTCGCCGGAGTTGGAACGCGCACCGAGACGGTTCATGGCTTCGGCCAGGGCTTCGTGAGCTTCCGGCGACAGTGCGCCCAGCGAGATGCCAGCGGAGTCGAAGCGCTTGAGCACCGACTCCAGCGGCTCGACTTCACTGATGTCCAGCGGCGTGTCGAGGGTCTTGACCTTGAACAGGTCGCGAATCATCGACACCGGACGGTTGTCCACCAGCGACGTGTATTCCTTGAACTTGGCGTAGTCGCCCTGCTGCACAGCGGCTTGCAGAGTGTTGACCACGTCCGGGTTGTACGCGTGATATTCGCCACCGTGGACGAACTTCAGCAGACCGCCCTGCTGGATCGGCTTGCGCGGACTCCAGGCTTCGACGGCGAGGGCTTTCTGCTCGGCTTCGATGTCGACGAAACGCGCGCCCTTGATCCGGCTCGGCACACCACGGAAGCTCAGGTCGCAGACTTCTTCGGACAGGCCGATGGCCTCGAACAGCTGCGCACCACGGTACGAAGCGATGGTCGAAATACCCATCTTCGACAGGATCTTCAGCAGGCCTTTGGTGATGCCTTTGCGGTAGTTCTTGAACACCTCATAGAGGTCGCCCAACACTTCACCGGTACGGATCAGGTCGCCCAATACTTCGTAGGCCAGGAACGGATACACCGCCGAGGCGCCGAAACCGATCAGCACCGCGAAGTGGTGCGGGTCACGGGCGGTCGCGGTTTCAACGAGGATGTTGGAGTCGCAACGCAAACCTTTTTCGGTCAGGCGGTGGTGCACTGCACCGGTCGCCAGCGAAGCGTGGATCGGCAGCTTGCCCGGAGCGATATGACGGTCGCTCAGGACGATCTGGGTACGCCCGGCGCGCACAGCTTCTTCAGCCTGATCGGCAACATTGCGGATCGCCGCTTCGAGGCCGAGGCTTTCGTCGTAGTTGAGGTCGATGATCGCCCGTTCGAAACCCGGACGGTCGAGGTTCATCAGCGAGCGCCATTTGGCCGGCGAGATCACTGGCGAGCTGAGGATCACGCGCGAGGCGTGTTCCGGCGACTCCTGGAAAATGTTGCGCTCGGCACCGAGGCAGATTTCCAGCGACATCACGATCGCTTCACGCAGCGGGTCGATCGGCGGGTTGGTCACCTGCGCGAACTGCTGGCGGAAATAGTCGTACGGCGTGCGTACACGCTGGGACAGCACGGCCATCGGCGTGTCGTCGCCCATCGAGCCCACGGCTTCGTAGCCTTGCTCGCCGAGCGGACGCAGCACCTGATCACGCTCTTCGAACGTGACCTGATACATCTTCATGTATTGCTTGAGCTGATCGACGTCGTAGAAAGCCGAACCGTGGTCGTTGTCTTCCATGGTCGCCTGAATGCGCAGGGCATTCTTGCGCAGCCATTGCTTGTACGGATGACGGGACTTCAAACGGTTGTCGATCGCATCGGTGTCGAGGATCTGCCCGGTTTCGGTGTCCACGGCGAAGATCTGCCCCGGGCCGACACGGCCCTTGGCGAGCACGTCTTCGGGCTGGTAGTTCCACACGCCGATTTCCGAGGCGAGGGTGATGAAACCGTTCTTGGTGGTCACCCAGCGCGCCGGACGCAGACCATTACGGTCGAGCAGGCACACCGCGTAACGACCGTCGGTCATTACTACGCCGGCCGGGCCGTCCCACGGCTCCATGTGCATCGAGTTGTACTCGTAGAACGCACGCAGATCCGGGTCCATGGTTTCGACGTTCTGCCACGCAGGCGGAATGATCATCCGCACGCCACGGAACAGGTCGATACCACCGGTGACCATCAGTTCGAGCATGTTGTCCATGCTCGATGAGTCGGAACCGACACGGTTGACCAGCGGACCGAGCTCTTCCAGATCCATCAGATCATTGGTGAACTTGGTCCGACGGGCCTGTGCCCAGTTGCGGTTACCGGTGATGGTGTTGATTTCGCCGTTGTGGGCGAGGAAGCGGAACGGCTGCGCCAGCGGCCATTTCGGCAGGGTGTTGGTGGAGAAACGCTGGTGGAACACGCAGATCGCGGTTTGCAGGCGCTCGTCACTCAGGTCTGGATAAAACGCGGCCAGGTCGGCCGGCATCATCAGGCCTTTATAGATGATGGTCTTGTGCGAAAAGCTGCAGATGTAGTGGTCGGTGTCAGCGGCGTTGGCCACCGACGAACGGCGACGGGCGCTGAACAGCTTCACGGCCATGTCCTGATCGCTCAGGCCTTCGCCGCCGATGTAGACCTGCTCGATCTGCGGCAGGCGCTCAAGGGCGAGACGGCCGAGGACGCTGGTGTCGATCGGCACTTTGCGCCAGCCGATCAGTTGCAGACCTTCGGCAAGGATCTCGCGGTTCATGTTCTCGCGAGCGGCTTCGGCCTTGGCCGGATCCTGATTGAAGAACACCATGCCCACGGCATATTGCTTGGGCATTTCGACGCCGAAGCTTTCCTGGGCAATGGCTCGCAGGAAGGCGTCGGGTTTTTGAATCAGCAGACCGCAACCGTCACCGGTCTTGCCGTCGGCATTAATCCCACCGCGGTGGGTCATGCAGGTCAGGGCCTCGATGGCCGTTTGCAAAAGGGTATGACTGGGCTCGCCCTGCATATGAGCAATCAGGCCGAAACCGCAGTTATCCTTGAATTCATCTGGTTGGTACAGACCTGCTTTCATAGACACTTTCTCACCAGGCTGCCTCTATTCGAGGCAAATTTCTTTTCAATTCAACCACTTGCGTTCCGCGCCGAACGTACGCCGGCTTAGCGGGGGCAAAAGGGTGGTCATTGTACACAGCGACACAGAGGCTCACAAATTTGACGACGAACTGTCGCAAATTCATGTCGCATTTGTGAAAGGTTTAAAGCGATCTGCTGTGCTAGTCAAAACTTTTTTAAATTCTGACCGCAACGACTCAAAAACTACTGTGACGCAGACACCACAAGGCACGCGATCTTTTCAGAAAGCGCGCACTCGTGGAGATTTTGAGGTGCCGGGAGAGGCGGCCTGGGTAAGGCCGCCGAATCTTCAGCGAGTTGTTGCCAGTTCCTGTTGGACGCTGGCGACAGTGCGAGGCCAAGGTTTACCAGCCTGAACCTTCGCTGGCAAGGCCTTGATGGCAGAAACGGCCGCATCACGATTGGCAAAGTTGCCGTAGGTGATCACGTAAAGCGGCTTGCCGTTGAGGACTTTCTTGAAATAACGGTACTCGCCGCCCTGCTCCTTGACGAAGTTCTGCGCGGCGGTCTCCGAGCTGGTGCCGAGGATCTGCACGACATAGTTGCTGGTCGGCTGACCGGCGTACCAGCTGCCACCGGCAGCCTTGGCCACGGTAACGGGCTTGTCGGCAGGCTTGGCCGGAGCAGGAGCCGGTTTCGCAGCTGGCGCTGGCGTGGCCGGAGCAGGCTTGGCCGTGGCGATCTGCGTCGGAGCCGGGGTTGGTGCCGGCTTGGCCGCAGGGGTCGGAACCGGTGTCGGCGCAGGACCGGCCGGAACGCCCGCAGGCGGCGCGGAGGTGGTTACGGTTGGCGGAGTATCGCTGGAGCCTTCCAGCGGCACGCCGTCGTCGCCTTCGGTGATACCACCGGCGGCTTCGGCCAGCGGGCCACGCATGACCGGCTGCGAGTTGCCGACCAAAGGCAGCGGCATCGGCTGGGTGTTGCCAGCGAACTCGACGGATGGATTGGCGCCGTTCGCGGCGCCCTGACCCAATGGCAGTTGCGCCTGTTCATTGGCCGGAGCACCGGTGGTCGGCGCCTTGCTGCGACCCGGCATCAGCCAGGCGGCGGCAACCGCGACCACAACGACGGCGGAAATCGCCAATACGTGTTTCTTCGGCATGTTGAACCCCATACTTGGACGCTTGACCGCGGAGCGGCTGGCAATCATGACTTCGATCAGAGCATCGCGAGCGACCTGGTTGATGTTGCCCGGCCAGCCCTCGGAGCTTTCGTGAATATCAGAGATCTGATCTGCGGTGAAAAGTTCGACACCCCGGCCCGCGCCTTCCAGCCGCTGGTCGAGATATTCGCGGGTCTCTTCTTCGGTGTACGGCTGCAATTCGATGACGTGGAAACGCTCTTCTTCGAGCTGCAACGCCTCGAGCTGAGCGATCAGCGACGACTCGCCGAACAGGAACACATGCGGACGACCTTCCGGCGTGCCGGCGCCCAGCGCCATCAACGCTTCCAGCGCCGACTCGTCGAGCTGCTCGGCATCGTCCACCAGCAGATAGACTTCCTGCCCGGTCAGACCGAGTTGCACCACCTGCTCGAGAATCGCGCCGACTTCGGCCTGCGCGACATCCAGCGCTTGCGCCACCTGGCGCAGCACGCCGGCCGCATCCCCGGCGCCACGGGCAGAAACCACCACGCTCTGCACCGATTGTTTATTGGTGCTGGCCACCAGCGCCTGGCGCAGCAGGGTCTTGCCGCTGCCCTGCGGACCGGTGACAACCAGCAGCAACTGGCTGTAACGCGCCAGATGATGCAGTTGACCCAGCACCGGCTTGCGCTGGGCCGGGAAGAATTTGAAGCCCGGCACCCGTGGCGCGAACGGGTCGTGACTTAACTGGAAATGGCCGAGAAACGCCTCGTCGGCATGCAAACTAGTCATCGGAATCGTTTTAACCTTTAAGCTGAGCCAGGGCGCGGTAATCCGCTCCCAGCGTGGCCTGTAGAACCTCTTTCGGATAATCGTCGGTCACTACCGCTTCGCCCATCCGGCGCAGCAGCACCAGGCGCAGACGACCGTCGATCACTTTTTTATCAATTGCCATGTGTTGGAGAAAATCGGCTTCGCTCATCTCTTCAGGCGGAATGACCGGCAGACCGGCCCGCTGGAACAGACGAATGCCGCGATCACGCTCCTGCTCGCTGATCCAGCCCAGGCGCGCGGACATTTCAAGCGCCATCACGGTACCAGCCGCCACCGCCTCGCCATGCAGCCAGACACCATAGCCCATGTGGGTTTCGATGGCGTGGCCGAAGGTATGGCCGAGATTGAGCGTGGCGCGCACGCCGGTTTCCTTTTCATCGGCGCCGACCACCGCAGCCTTGGCCGCGCAGGAACGCTCGATCGCATAGGTCAGCGCGGCCTGATCCAGCGCGCGCAGGGCGTCGACGTTTTCCTCGAGCCAGGTCAGGAACGGCTCGTCGCAGATCAGGCCGTACTTGATGACCTCCGCCAGACCCGCCGACAACTCGCGCTGCGGCAGGGTTTTCAGCGATGCGGTATCGATCAGCACTACGTTCGGCTGATAGAACGCGCCGACCATGTTCTTGCCCAGCGGATGGTTGATGCCGGTCTTGCCGCCGACCGACGAATCGACCTGCGACAACAGCGTGGTAGGAATCTGGATGAAATCGACACCGCGCTGATAACAGGCGGCCGCGAAACCGGCCATGTCGCCGATCACCCCGCCGCCCAAGGCGATCACGGTGGTGCGGCGGTCATGACGGGCGGTCAGCAAACCATCGAAAACCAGTTGCAGGGTTTCCCAGTTCTTGAAGGCTTCGCCATCAGGCAACACCACCGAGATCACCGAGAACTGCGCCAGGCTGCGGGTCAGACGTTCGAGATAGAGCGGCGCGACGGTTTCGTTGGAGATGATTGCCACCTGCCGCCCGTGGATATGCGGCGCCAGCAGTTCCGGCTGATCCAACAGACCTTCGCCAATATGAATCGGGTAGCTGCGCTCGCCTAGATCGACCTTGAGTGTCTGCATGTGTCCCCACAGTGAAGATGGAAGCAGGCATCCTGCCCTGAAATTATTGGTGTTCTGCGGCCTGTAGCGGTATGACGCCGCTCGCCCGGCATCCGCCACACCCTCGGCGGACGCTGACAGGACGCCGAGAATAGCGCATTTCCGCCGATGCTTTAACGGGGTGGCAACTGCGCGAGGCGGTCGAGAATGTCGAGCACCACCATGCGTGGCGGCCGCTCGTCGGTTTCCACCACCAGATCGGCGATTTCCCGATAAAGCGGATCACGGATTTCGAGCAGGTCACGCAAAGTTTTCGCCGGATCGGCGGTGCGCAGCAGCGGCCGATTGCGATCGCGGGAAGTGCGGCCGACCTGCTGCTCGACGGAGGCGTGCAGATACACCACGCGCCCGCCCTCATGCAGGGCCTTGCGATTGGCATCACGCATCACTGCGCCGCCGCCGGTCGCCAGCACCACGCCATCGAACGCGCACAGCTCGGCGATCATCGCCTGCTCGCGGTCACGAAAGCCGGGCTCGCCTTCCTTGTCGAAGATCCATGGGATATTGGCACCCGTGCGCAGCTCAATTTCCTTGTCGGAATCCTTGAACGGCAGGCGCAGCTCTTTGGCCAGCAATCGGCCGATGGTGCTTTTGCCAGCACCCATCGGTCCTACAAGTATCAAATTTCGCACAGAATCAACGACTCACAGCAATCGCCTGGTTATTCATGATACGCGGAGTGAGAAATACCAGCAGCTCGGATTTTTTCTCCGAAACCACATCACGCCGGAAAAGGCGGCCAAGATACGGCACATCGCCAAGAAATGGCACCTTATCTACAACCTTGCTCTGAGTATTTGAAAAAACACCGCCGATTACGATGGTCTCGCCGTCATTCACCAGCACTTTGGCGTTGACCTCGTTTTTCTTGATCGGCGGCACATCCTGCACTTTGTTCAGGTAGTCGGGCTCATCCTTGGTGACCTTGACCTCCATGATGATGCGGTTGTCGGGCGTGATCTGCGGGGTGACTTCCAGTGACAGCGAGGCCTCCTTGAACGACACCGACGTGGCGCCGCTGGAGCTGGCCTCCTGATACGGAATCTCGGTGCCTTTGAGGATTTTCGCGGTTTCCTTGTCCGAGGTGACCACCTTCGGCTGCGAGACGATTTCGCCGTTGCCGGTCTTTTCCATCGCCGTCAGTTCCAGATCCAGCAACACGTTGTCGGTGATGAAAGCGATACCGATCCCCGAAGTGTTGTTGACCGTGCCCATGTCGACGAACGGCGAGTTGGTGCCGGTGCTGCCCGGCGTGCCGATCGTGCTCGACGAACCGTTGACCCCGGAGGCGTTCCAGTTGCCCTTGTTCTGCACCGAACCGCCCCAGCGCACGCCCAGGCTCTTGTCATAATCGACGTTGGCCTCAACGATGCGCGCCTCGATCATCACCTGGCGCACCGGAATATCCAGTTGCGCGACGATCCGCCGCAATTCGTCGAGGCGATCCTGGGTCTGGTAGGCAATGATGTTGTTGGTCCGCTCATCAACGGTAATCGAACCGCGCTCGTCGACCTTGGCTTCGGCACTGGTCACCGACTGGAACAGCTTGGCAATGTCCGCCGCTTTCGCGTAATTGACCTGCAGCAGCTCGCGACGCAATGGCGCCAGCTCGGCGATCTGCTTCTGCGACTCCAGCTCCTGACGCTCACGGGCGGCGATTTCATCGGCCGGCGCGACGAGCAGCACGTTACCGATCTTGCGTTTATCCAGGCCCTTGGTTTTCAGCACCAGATCCAGTGCCTGGTCCCACGGCACGTTCTGCAGGCGCAACGTGATGCCGCCCTGCACCGTATCGCTTGCCACGAGGTTGAGATTGGTGAAGTCAGCGATCAGTTGCAGCACCGAGCGCACGTCGATGTCCTGAAAATTCAGCGAGAGCTTGTCGCCGACATACGCCTGACGGTCGGCGTTGCGCTTTTGCAGGTCGTCGACGCTCATCGGCCGAACGCTCACGGTGAGCTTGTTGTCGGTCTGGAACGTGGAATAGTCGAAGGTGCCGCTGGGCTCGACGCTGATCACCGTGCGATCGCCGGTAACTGCTGCGTTGACGAACTGCACCGGGGTCGCGAAGTCCTTGACGTCGAGGCGCACGCGCAGTTTTTCCGGCAATTGCGTGCGGGCGAAGCTGAGGATGATCTTGCCATCGTGCTCTTGGATATCCGGGGCAATGGTCGGATCAGAGAGGTCGATGACCACGTTGCCCTCGCCTTCGGTGCCGCGCTGGAAATCGACGCCGCGAATCGCCCGGCTGCGCGGCAGCGAAGATCTGGTGGGTGCCGCACTGGCCGTGGCGGCACGCGGTGCAACGGCGGCCGGGCGCGGCGCAGTCGTCGAGGCGCCCTGGCCGACCACGACGAACAGATTATTGCCTTCGACCCGCGTGCTGTACGGCGCCAATTGCGTCAGGCTGACAATCAGCCGCGTGCGATCCTTGGCTTCGGCTACCGTGGCCGTGCGCGCGTTGCCGCTGCCCAGATCAAGATTCCTGTTGGCCAACTGACTGGTCACGCCCGGAAGATCCAGTGCAATGCGTGCCGGTGACTCGGTTGTGTAGCCCTTGGGCTGTGGTGGCGGGCCGTCGAACGACAGCTTCAGTTCGACGCGGTCACCCGGCAGCGCGGCAACATCCAGCGCTTTCAGACTGGCCGCCATTACCATCGGTGACACCAGCGCTATCCATAGCGAAAAACCGAGGGTGGAGAAAATCCTGTTCATTGTTCGACTTCCACTATGAGTGCTCTTTCAAAGGAATGGTGCGCGGCCGCTCCAGCCAGGCGCCGGCGCCGTCGGGCACGATCTCGACGACATCGACCTGGGTGGCGCTGATGGCGACGATCCGGCCGTCGTTGCGGCCCAGGTAGTCGCCGACCTTGAGGCGATGCACTCCGCCCGCGCCGCGCAGCAGCGCAAACGAGCCCGAGGCATTGGCAATCGTGCCGACCATTTCGAACTGCTCGATATTGAACCCTTCAAGGTATTGCTTGACCCGGTTGGGGTCGGGTTTGACGTTGCGCGAGCCGTGCTTCTGCCCGGCCAGATCGACCCGCGCCTGCCGCGAAAACGGACTGCGCAAGTTGGCGGCGCTGTAAGTGAATGTGGGGTAAGACCGGAATGTCGGCGTTGGTTCAATCTTGCCCGCCGGGCGCAGGCGCACTTCGTTGAGGTACGCGTCGAGGTCGCTGAAGTCATCGCCTCCACCGCAGCCGCTCAGGACCAGCAGCATCGGCAGGACGAAATAACGAATCGGGGTCATTTTTCCAGCCCCTTATCGTTATAGCGATACGTCTTGGCGAGGATGCTCATGCGCAGCTTCGGCCCGCCTTCGGGGTTGGCCGGCGCCAGTTCGAAATCGTGCAGGGTGACGATGCGCGGAAGGCCGGCGACACCGCTGACGAAGGTCGCAAGGTCGTGATAGGCACCGGTTACGGTGATCTGGATCGGCAGCTCGATGTAGAACGGCTGGATCACTTCCGGCAACAGCTTGATTTCTTCGAATTCCAGACCGCTGCCCAAGCCTGTGCGGGTGATGTCTTCAAGCAGGCCCGGGACTTCGGTGTCGCTGGGCAATTGCCGCAGCAACACGCCGAAGGTGTTTTCCATTTCTTTCATCTGCTGGGTGTACAGCTCAAGGTTTGCCGACAACCGCGCCTTGCTGGCGAACTGCTCCTTGAGGGTGGTTTCCTCTTCGCGCTTGAGCTCGAGCTGATTTTCCATATCACTGATGAAGAAGTAATAGCCAAGCGCGAGGATCAACACCATCACCAGCGCACCGCACAGGGTTTTTACTGCCGCCGGCCAGGAGCCGATATTGCTGGTGTCGAGGTCGTTGAAATCGATATTGCGCAGGCTTAGCAGCCACTCGGAGGCTTTCATTGCTCGCCCTCCGGCACCTTGGGCTGGGTCTGACGAACGGTCAACTGAAAGACATTGGCCTGTTCGACCTGATCGGCGCTGGTCGTCTTGACCTCATTCAGGCTCGGCGCGTCGAACCAGTCGGACGCATCAAGGTTGCGCATCAGCTCGGAAACCCGATTGTTCGACTCGGCCGCACCACTGATGGACAGGGTCTTGCCGGCCATTTTCACATCGGTGAAATACACACCGTCCGGCAACGTACGCGCCAGTTGATCGAAGATCCGCCCGCTGATCTGCCGGTTGCCCTGCAGGTCCTGAATGATGCGCATGCGCTCGACCAGTTGCTGGCGGCGCGCCTTGAGCTCACTGATCTGCTTGATGCGTTCGTCGACCACGGCGATCTGTTTGCCGATGTAATCGTTGCGCGCCATCTGCCGCTCGATCGCTGCGCTGATGATCTGATCGGCAATCAGCACTGCGCCGATCGAGCCGGCGAGCACGCCGATCAGGATCAGCAGGAAGCGTTTGCGCCGCTCTTCGCGGCGCTCCTCGCGCCAGGGGAGAAGGTTGATCCGCGCCATCAGTCGAAACTCCTGAGCGCGAGCCCGCAGGCGATCATCAATGCTGGCGCGTCACTGGCCAGCGCGCCGGCGTTGACCTTGCTGCCCAAAGCCATGTCGGCAAACGGGTTGGCCACTTGGGTCGGGGTGTTCAGACGCTGTTCGATCAGACGATCGAGCCCGGGCACCGAAGCCGTGCCGCCGGCGAGCAGGATATGGTCGACCGCGTTGTATTGGCCGGAGGCGAAGAAGAATTGCAGCGAACGCGAAACCTGCTGCACCAGCGCTTCACGAAATGGCTGCAAGACTTCACTCACGTAATCATCCGGCAGGCCGCCCTGCTTTTTCGCCAGTCCCGCCTGCTCGACCGTGAGGCCATAGCGGCGCTGGATCTCTTCGGTGAGCTGGCGTCCGCCAAACAGTTGCTCGCGGGTGTAGATGATCTTGCCGTTGTGCAGGACGCTGAGGGTGGTCATGGTCGCGCCGATGTCGACCACCGCCACGGTCAGGCGCTCCTGGGAGGCCGCCAGATGCGTCGCCAGCAGGCCGAACGAGCGCTCGAGTGCGTAGGCCTCGACATCGACCACCCGTGCAGTCAGACCGGCGAGCGCCAGCGCTGCTTCACGAACCTCGACGTTTTCCTTGCGACAGGCGGCAAGCAGCACGTTGACCCGTTCCGGGTTGCGCGGCGACACGCCCTGGACTTCAAAGTCGATGGCGACTTCGTCCAGCGGATAGGGAATATATTGATCGGCTTCGATCTTGAGCTGGTTTTCCAGCTCATCGTCGGACAGCCCGGCGTCCATCTCGATGACCTTGGTGATCACCGCCGAACCGGCCACCGCTACTGCCACGCTCTTGACCCCGGTGCGCGCCTTGACCAGTACCCGGCTCAGCGCCTGGCCGACGCCCTCGAGTTCAGCGATGTTCTTTTCGACCACGGCGTTCGCCGGCAACGGCTCCACCGCGTAGGCCTCGACCCGGTAGCGCTCGCCCTGACGGCTCAGTTCCAGCAGCTTTACCGAGGTGGAGCTGATGTCGATCCCCAGTAACGCATTGGTCTTTTTATTGAAGAGTCCCAGCACTACCAATTCCCTATGACTTTCCGTGAGTTACGGACTCTGTAATACGCATTGCGTTCCTTGACCCCCGTCTTGACAGAAGCGCCAATGACGCCCCCGACGGAAAAGTGCTTATAATGCCCAGCGATTTTTTCCGCTTTTTACTGCCCGCGCGGATGGCTCTGTGTGTAACCGCAGCCCCGTGCCAAATTCATTCTTTGCCCTGGATGTCCAAAAGCCTTGATTCGTCTGCTGAAATTTTTCGGTTGGTCCATCGTCGCCGTTTTCTGCGGACTGCTCTTAGGTCTCAGCGGCGCCTTTCTTTACCTTAGTCCGGGTTTGCCGTCTGTGGAGGCGCTGAGAAGCATTCAGTTGCAGATTCCTCTGCGCGTCTACAGCAGCGACAACAAGTTGATCGCAGAATTTGGCGAAATGCGCCGTACACCGATCCGTTTCGCCGACATTCCGCCCAATTTCATTAATGCGTTACTAAGTGCTGAAGACGACAATTTTGCCAATCACTATGGCGTCGACCCGAGCAGCCTGATGCGCGCGGCGACCCAACTGGTCAAAAGCGGACACATTCAGTCCGGCGGCAGCACCATCACCATGCAGGTGGCGAAGAACTTCTTCCTCACCAGCGAGCGCAGCTTCTCGCGTAAAACCACTGAAATTCTCCTGGCCCTGCAGATCGAGCGGCAGCTGACCAAGGACGAGATCCTTGAGCTGTACGTCAACAAGATCTATCTGGGCAACCGCGCCTACGGCATCGAGGCGGCGGCGCAGGTGTATTACGGCAAGTCGATCCGCGACGTCAGCCTGGCGCAGATGGCGATGATCGCCGGCCTGCCGAAAGCACCGTCGCGTTTCAACCCGTTGGCCAACCCGGCGCGCAGTAAAGAACGCCGCGACTGGATCCTGGGGCGCATGTACAAGCTGGGCAAGATCAGCGAGGCCGACTACACCGCGGCGATCAACGAGCCGCTGAACGCCAGCTACCACGTGCCGACGCCGGAAGTGAACGCACCGTACATCGCCGAAATGGCCCGCGCCGAAATGGTTGGTCGTTATGGCAGCGACGCCTACACCGAAGGTTTCCGCGTCACCACCACAGTGCCGAGCAATCTGCAGGAAATGGCCAACACCGCGCTGCACGAAGGTTTGATGACCTACGACCAGCGCCACGGCTACCGCGGCCCCGAGTCGCGCCTGCCGGGCAAGACTCGCGAAGCCTGGGCCAGCGAGCTGACCAAGCAGCGCACCATCAGCAGCCTGGAACCTGCGATCGTCACCCAAGTCGATAAAACCGGCCTGCAAGTGTTGACCCGCACCGGTGAAGAGCACGTTGCCTGGGACACGATGAAATGGGCGCGGCCGTTCCTCAATACCAACAGCATGGGCGCCAACCCGCGTCAGCCGTCGGATGTCGCGCAGGTCGGTGATCTGATTCGCGTGCAGCGCCAAAAAGACAATTCGCTGAAATTCAGCCAGATTCCGCAGGCGCAAGGCGCGCTGGTGTCACTGGATCCGCAGAACGGCGCGATCCGTTCGCTGGTCGGCGGTTTTGCCTTCGAGCAGAGCAACTATAACCGCGCTCTGCAGGCCAAGCGTCAGCCGGGGTCGAGCTTCAAACCGTTCGTTTACAGCGCCGCGCTGGATAACGGTTACACCGCCGCCACCCTGGTCAACGATGCGCCGATCGTGTTCGTCGACGAATACTTGGACAAGGTCTGGCGACCGAAAAACGACACCAATACCTTCCTCGGCCCGATCCGCCTGCGTGAAGCGCTGTACAAGTCGCGCAACCTGGTGTCGATCCGCTTGCTGCAAGCCATGGGCGTGGGCAAGACCATCGACTACATCACCCGTTTCGGTTTCAACAAGCAAGACCTGCCGCCGAACCTGTCGCTGGCACTCGGTACCGCGACGCTGACGCCGATGGAAATTGCCACCGGCTGGAGCACCTTTGCCAACGGCGGCTACAAGATCACCCCGTACATCATCAACAAGATCGAAAGTCGTAACGGCGACACGCTGTTCGTCGCCAATCCGCCGACCGTGCCACAGGGTGGTTCGGCGACCGACGGTATCGCTGCGCCGGCCACCGAGTCGTTCACGGTCAATGCCGCCCCGGTTGCCGGTGAAGCGCCGGGCAACCCGGCAGTGCCGCAAGCGCCGGCCGTAGCCGAGCGGATTGTCGATGGACGTACCACCTACATCCTCAACAGCATGCTGCAGGACGTGATCAAGCTCGGTACCGGCCGGCGCGCACTGGCCATGGGCCGCAGCGACATCGCCGGCAAGACCGGTACCACCAACGAATCGAAAGATGCCTGGTTCTCCGGCTACAACGCTGATTACGTAACCACGGTGTGGACCGGTTTCGACCAGCCAGAAAGCCTCGGACGCCGGGAGTTCGGCGGCACCGTGGCGCTGCCGATCTGGATGAATTACATGTCCGCCGCACTGAAAGACAAGCCGCCGCATGTGCAGCCTGAGCCGGAAGGCTTGCTCAGCCTGCGGGTGGATCCGGTCAGCGGACGTGCAGCAACGCCGAGCACGCCGGGGGCCTACTTCGAACTGTTCAAGACTGAAGACACACCGCCATCGGTGAACGAGCTGGGCAACGGCACCGTGCCAGGCAGCCCGCTGCCGGCGGATGAGCAGGCGCCGATCGATCTGTTCTAGGGGAGCAGCTGCAAGCGCCAAGCTACAAGCGGTAAGCAAAAGCGCGAACGATGCACGCTTGCAGCTTGTAGCTTGTAGCCCATAAAAAAACCCAGCACCAGGCTGGGTTTTTTTATGGGCGGCTGCTTTTAACCGTTGAACACGTCATCCACGCTTTTCAGCGGGTAGTTCTTCGGATACGGCAGGGTGGCCACGCCGGTCTCGATCGCGGCCTTGGCCACGGCGTCGGAGATCAGGGTGATCAGGCGCTTGTCCATTGGCTTCGGAATGATGTACTCACGGCCGAATTCCAGCGGAGCACCGCCGTAGGCATCGCACACGTCCTGTGGAACAGGCAGTTTGGCCAGTTCGCGCAGGGCGTTGGCGGCGGCGACTTTCATTTCTTCGTTGATGCGCTTGGCGCGAACGTCCAGGGCGCCACGGAAGATGAACGGGAAGCCCAGTACGTTGTTGACCTGGTTCGGGTAGTCCGAACGGCCGGTGGCCATGATCACGTCGCTACGGGTGGCGTGCGCCAGTTCCGGGGAGATTTCCGGATCCGGGTTCGAGCAGGCGAACACGATCGGATTGGCCGCCATCGACAGCAGGCCTTCGGCGCTCAGCAGGTTCGGACCGGACAGACCGACGAATACGTCAGCGCCTGCCAATGCGTCAGCCAGGGTGCGCTTGTCGGTAGCGTGGGCGAATACGGCTTTGTACTGGTTCAGGTCGTCACGGCCGGAGTGAATCACGCCGGTACGGTCAACCATGAAGATATTTTCGATGCGAGCGCCCATGCTCACCAGCAGTTTCATGCAGGAGATGGCGGCAGCACCGGCGCCGAGGCAGACAATCTTCGCTTCCGGCAGGGTTTTGCCAGCGATTTCCAGGGCGTTGATCATGCCCGCAGCGGTCACGATCGCGGTGCCGTGCTGGTCATCGTGGAACACCGGAATGTCGCACTGCTCGATCAGAGCGCGTTCGATCTCAAAGCACTCTGGCGCTTTGATGTCTTCCAGGTTGATGCCACCGAAGGTGATGGAGATGCGCTTGACGGTGTCGATGAAGGCTTGCGGGCTTTCCGAATCGACTTCGATGTCGAATACGTCGATGCCGGCGAAGCGCTTGAACAGCACGCCTTTGCCTTCCATTACAGGCTTGGAAGCCAGTGGGCCGAGGTTGCCCAGGCCCAGAATAGCGGTGCCATCGGAAATGACTGCCACCAGGTTGCCCTTGCCGGTGTATTTGTAGGCCAGTTCAGGATCGCGAGCGATCTCGCGCACTGGTTCAGCTACGCCGGGGCTGTAGGCCAGCGACAGGTCGCGGGCGGTAGCAGTGGCCTTGGTGAGCTCGACACTCAGCTTCCCCGGACGAGGATTGGCGTGGTATTCGAGAGCGGCAGTTTTCAGATCAGACATTTTGGCATTCCGCTTTTTTACTGTTGGACAGACTGGTCAGCGAGGATACGCGCCTCGCAAAGTCCCCACAAGACTGGGCAGTCACTGCTGTCAAGCGCCCTGCCCTACGACTTTGGGCCAAGAGCCACGGCGCACAAGGGCTGGACTGTTCACAATCAATCAGAAAAATGTCTACAATTTTTCTTCAGCGCGATACTTGCAGCATCGAAGGATCGGTCAACGGCAGCAACCAGCGCGCCTGACCTTTTTGCAGACCACCGCGCCGGGATCGGTCAACCACCCAGCCACGTGCTTCGACCTGCTTGCCCTTCAGCGCCTGCAAGCGGGCGCTGTCGGATTGTCCCAGCAGATTGGGTGCAACCCGCAATACAAGCGTGTCCTGCAACTCGATCCAGATTCCGCCGCGATTGCGCTGCACCTTGCTCACCCGACCGCTGACCACGGCGAAACCCGAACGCTGAATCTGCTGAGCCTTGATTACCGGGGATTGCCGCCAGAGACCAAGTCCGGCCTGTCGCGCGCGGCGTTCGGCGGCCTGCTGGCAGACGACCAGATCGACGTTCGGCGCCACGGCAACCTGAAAACCCAGGCCAGCGGCAAGCATCTGCGCTTCGAGATTGGCACCGCTGACGCTGTAAACATGCGCGAGCGTACGGCCGTAATGGTCTTTCGCCTGCTTGCCAGGCCGCAGACCGACGCGGCCGCCACTGTCATCGACCAGCGCCTGCAGGTGTTTGCGCGCCGCCACGGCGAACGGTTCGTCGCTGCGGCCCTGCTTGCCCAGCTCTGGCGTATTGAGGCCGATCATGCGCACGCTGCGACCATCACTCAGGCGCAGGGTGTCGCCATCGACCACCCGCTGCACGGAAACGCTGGTCAGCCCTGCGGGTGCCGGACAAAAGGCCTGGGCGGCGGACAGCCAAATCGCAGACACAAAAAAGGCGCCCGCAAGGGACGCCTTTTTCATCAGTCTGGAGAAGTCGAAGCGACCTTCCAAAATGATCAGCCTCAGGCTTTTTTGCCGACGCCGAAAGTAGCGAAACGGTCTGCGAACTTCTGCACACGGCCGCCGGTGTCCAGAGTCTTCTGCTTACCGGTGTAGAACGGGTGGCATTCGTTGCAAACGTCGATCGCCAGGGCTTTGCCGTAGGTCGAACGAGTTTCGAACTTGTTACCGCAGCTGCAGGTAACAGCGATTTCCGGGTAGTTCGGGTGGATTTCGGCTTTCATGGTGTCTTCCTCAGGCTAGCGTGCCGCCACCCAACACTATTGTTGAATACCGCACGTAATTAGGCCGCGGATTCTACCAGACCTTTTCAATCGCGCAAGCTGTCACCGAGACCGACCGTCTGCTAGGCTCCCGGCCTTGAACGCATTACCCTGTGGGAGCGAGCTTGCTCGCGAATGCGTCGTGTCAGTCAATGTCCAAGCGCCTGATACACCGCCTTCGCGAGCAAGCTCGCTCCCACAATTGATCTGCGTTCAACCCTTCTTTTGCGTTTATAGAGATCCCCCCGCGTGCCCGACGCCATTCTGCGCCTTGCCCTGCCTTCGCCCCTGCGCCGCCTGTTCGATTACCGGGCGCCGGCCGGGGTGCGGCGCGAGCAATTGCAGCCGGGCATGCGCCTGCGGGTGCCGTTCGGGCGGCGCGAGATGATCGGGATTCTGGTCGAGGTCACCGATACCAGCGAAGTGCCGGCAGAAAAACTCAAACCGGCACTGGCTCTGCTCGATACGACTTCGCCACTGCCGCCAGCGCTGTTCAAGCTGTGTCTGTGGACCGCGCAGTATTACCAGCACAGCCTTGGCGACACCTTGAACTGGGCCTTGCCGGTGCTGCTGCGTCAGGGCGAGCTGGCCGAGGCACGGCAGGAACGCTTCTGGTCAATTGCCCCCGGCGCCAGCGTTGACGACCCTCGGGTCGCCCGTGCGCCGCGCCAGCGCGAGGCGCTGACCACTCTGGCCCAGCATCCCCACGGCGTGGCGCATCAGTTGCTGAGCAAACTGATGCTGAGCAAGGACAGCCTCGATCTGCTGCTGGCCAAGGGGCTGGTGCAGGTCGAAATCCGTCGCCACGCCCCCGGCGTTCGCCATGAACACTGGCTGGCGCAACCGGAGCTGCCGCTCAACAGTGAACAGCGCGCCGCGTATGAAGCGATTCGCGCCGGCTTCGACAGTTATCACGCCTTCCTGTTGGCCGGCGTCACCGGCAGCGGCAAGACCGAAGTCTATCTGCAACTGATCCGCGAGACCCTCGAAGCCGGCAAGCAGGCCTTGGTGCTGATCCCGGAGATCAACCTCGGCCCGCAAACCCTGGCGCGCTTCGAACAGCGTTTCAACGCGCGCATCGCCCTGCTGCACTCGGCGGTCAATGATCGCGAACGTCTCGAGGCCTGGCTCGCCGCGCGTGATGGCGAGGCTGACATCATTATCGGCACCCGTTCGGCGCTGTTCACGCCGATGAAAAATCCCGGGCTGATCATCATCGACGAAGAACACGACGGCTCCTATAAACAGCAGGAAGGCTTGCGCTACCACGCCCGCGATCTGGCGCTGGTGCGTGCGCGGCAGGAAAACATTCCGATCGTGCTCGGCTCCGCCACGCCGTCGCTGGAAAGTCTGCACAACGCTTACACCGGTCGCTACGGCCTGCTGCGCCTGAACGAGCGCGCCGGCGGCGCCAAGCAACCGCGCTTTCTGCGTCTGGACGTGAAAAGCCGCCCGCTCGACAGCGGTATTTCCGGGCCGATGCAGCAAGCCATCGGCCAGACCCTCGCCAACGGCCAGCAGGTGCTGGTGTTCCTCAACCGGCGCGGCTTTGCCCCGACCCTGCTTTGCCACGATTGCGGCTGGATGTCCGAGTGCTCGCGCTGCGATGCGCGCATGACCGTGCACCAGCGCTACGGTGAATTGCGCTGCCACCATTGCGGCAACGTCGAGCGCACGCCGCGCCAGTGTCCGAAGTGCAGCAAGGTCGATCTGCGCCCGGTCGGTGCCGGTACTGAACGCGCCGAAGAACGCTTGGCGATTCTGTTTCCGGATTACCCGGTGCTGCGCGTCGATCGCGACAGCACCTCGCGCAAGGACGCGATGAATCAGCTGTTCGCGACGATCCAGAAAGGCCAGCCGTGCATTCTGGTCGGCACGCAGATGTTGGCCAAAGGGCACCATTTCCCACGGGTGACGCTGGTGTCGATCCTGGATGCCGACGGCGGCCTGTTCTCCGGCGACTTCCGCGCCAGCGAGCGCATGGCGCAGTTGATTGTCCAGGTCGCCGGGCGCGCCGGCCGGGCTGAGGAACCGGGCAGGGTGATCATCCAGACGCACCTCGCCGACCATCCTTTGTTGGTGCAACTGACCGAGCAAGGTTATTTCGCCTTCGCCGAACAAGCCCTGAGCGAACGCCGCGCGGCCGGGTTGCCGCCGTTTGCCCATCTGGCGCTGCTGCGCGCCGAAGCGCACAAGCCGGGGCAGGCGGAAGGTTTTCTCGATGAAGCGTGCAGCGCGGCCGAACGCCTGCTGGCCGAGTTGAATCTGAGTGGCATCGAGCTGCTCGGGCCGGTGCCGGCACCGATGGAGCGCCGCGCCGGACGTTATCGCGCGCAGCTGTTGTTGCAGGCGACCGCGCGGGCACCGTTGCACCGGTTGCTGGCCAGCTGGATGCTGGTGCTGGAGCAGATGCCGAGCGGGCGGGCGGTGCGCTGGTCGCTGGATGTTGATCCCGTCGACTTGTATTGAAGATCAAAAGATCGCAGCCTTCGGCAGCTCCTACAGATAAATGCCCATTCCTGTGTAGGAGCCGCCGAAGGCTGCGATCTTTTGACTTTGATGTCACCACATATCCACATCCTGCCTGCTAAGGTTGGCAAGCCCGTCTTCGCAACGGATAATGCCCAGTTTTTCCACCCGCGCATCGATGCGCCCGCCGCGCTTGCGGTCGAAAGAGAAGACCATGAAAGACACCATTCGCCAGCTGATCCAGCAAGCCCTCACCCAACTCGTCAACGAAGGTGTGTTGCCTGAAGGCCTGACGCCGGCGATCCAGGTGGAGAACGCCCGCGACAAGACCCACGGCGACTTCGCCAGCAACATCGCCATGATGCTGGCCAAGCCGGCCGGCATGAAGCCGCGCGATCTGGCGGAGAAAATCATCGCCGCCCTGCCCGCTGACGAGAACGTCACCAAGGCCGAAATCGCCGGCCCGGGCTTCATCAATTTTTTCCAGAACACCCAGGCCCTGGCCGCGCGTCTCGACGCCGCGCTGGCCGATGCCCATGTCGGCGTACGCAAGGCCGGCCCGGCGCAGCGCACCGTGGTCGACCTGTCGGCACCGAACCTGGCCAAAGAGATGCACGTCGGCCACTTGCGCTCGACCATCATCGGTGACGGTGTGGCTCGCGTACTCGAGTTCCTCGGTGACGAAGTGATCCGCCAGAACCACGTCGGCGACTGGGGCACTCAGTTCGGCATGCTGATGGCTTATTTGCAGGAAAACCCGATCACCAGCGACGAGCTGTCCGATCTGGAAAACTTCTACCGCGCGGCCAAGCAGCGTTTCGACGAATCCGAAGAATTCGCCGACCGCGCCCGTGGCCTGGTGGTCAAGCTGCAGGCCGGCGATGCCGAATGCCTGGCGCTGTGGACCCGGTTCAAGGACATCTCGCTGTCGCACTGCCAGAAGATCTACGAACTGCTCAACGTCAAACTGACCATGGCCGACGTCATGGGCGAAAGCGCCTACAACGACGACCTGATCAACGTGGTCAACGATCTCAAGGCTGCCGGCATGCTGGTCGAGAGCAACGGCGCCCAGTGTGTGTTCCTCGACGAGTTCAAGAACGCCGATGGCGACCCGCTGCCGGTGATCATCGTCAAGGCCGACGGCGGTTACCTGTACGCCACCACTGACCTCGCCGCCGTGCGCTACCGCAGCGGCAAGCTCAAGGCTGATCGCGCACTGTATTTCGTCGATCAGCGTCAGGCCCTGCACTTCCAGCAGGTCTTCGCCGTGGCGCGCAAGGCCGGTTTCGTCACCCATCCGATGGAAATGGAACACATGGGTTTCGGCACCATGAACGGCGCCGATGGCCGTCCTTTCAAGACCCGTGACGGCGGCACCGTGAAGCTGATCGATCTGCTCACCGAAGCCCAGGAACGCGCCTACAACCTGGTGAAAGAGAAGAACCCGACCCTGGCCGAAGACGAGTTGCGCAACATCGCCAAGGTCGTCGGCATCGGCGCAGTTAAATACGCCGACCTGTCCAAGCATCGCACCAGCGACTACAGCTTCAACTTCGACCTGATGCTCAACTTCGAAGGCAACACCGCGCCATACCTGCTGTACGCCTACACCCGCGTGGCCGGTGTGTTCCGCAAACTGGGCAAGGACTTCAGCGAAGTCGACGGCCAGATCGTCCTCGAAGCGGCGCACGAGCAGGAGCTGGCGGCGAAGCTGGCGCAGTTCGGCGAAGTGCTGAACAACGTCGCTGAAAAAGGCACGCCGCACATTCTCTGCACCTACCTGTACGACGTCGCCGGCCTGTTCTCCAGCTTCTACGAGAACTGCCCGATCCTCGCCGCCGACACCCCGGCGCAGATGCAGAGCCGTCTGCGTCTGGCCGCACTGACCGGTCGCACCCTCAAGCAAGGCCTGGAGCTGTTGGGTCTGGAAACTCTGGAGCGTATGTAAGTTGGCTGCCAAGAAAAAACCTGCACCCAAACGCGGCGCCAGTCGCTATCAGGCCCCAGCGAAACAACCGATTCCGGGCTGGCTGTGGATGGCCATCGGCCTGACCGTCGGCGCGTTCATCGTGTTTCTGATGAAACTGGAACCGGGCAAGGGCAGCGACACGGTCAAGCGCGAGAAAGTCGAACAGCAGCAGAAAGCGTCGAAGATCGCCGAGGCCAACAAGACCCCGCCGAGCCCGACGCAACCGGTGAAGCCGAAGTACGACTTCTACACCTTGCTGCCGGAATCGGAAGTGATCGTGCCGCCGGACGCAGTACCTGAGAAGACCCTGCCGACGCCGCAAGTGCCGGCCATCCCGACCACGCCGGTGACCCCGGCCGAAGCGGCGAAGATCGACACCGCACGTGCGCAGGCAGCCCTGGCCGGGATTACGCCGCCGCCAGCGCCGCCAGTGAGCAAGGCCGCGCCAGTGACCAAGTTCTTCCTCCAGGCCGGTTCGTTCCGCAAGGAAACCGATGCTGACAAGGTGCGTGCGCAGATCATTCTGCTCGGGCAAGCCGTCGCGGTGGAGTCCGGTACGGTCAAGGATGAAACCTGGTACCGCGTCTTGGTCGGCCCGTTCAGCAACCGTGAACAACTGACAACGGCACAGAAACAACTGGCCGGTGCCGGCTTCAGCAACCTGTTGTTACAACAACGCCAGAGCCGCTAAGGCTCTCAGAGGTCAGCTGCAACTTGCAGGTGACCTTCAAACTTTGTGGCGAGGGGATTTATCCCCGTTTGGCTGCGGAGCAGCCCTGAAACCAGCCATTGCGGTGCAGTAGGCATACCGCAAATGATGGTTTCGCTACTGCTTCGCAGCCGAACGGGGATAAATCCCCTCGCCACCGTCATCACACACACCATTCGTCTCCCATCGTCCCTGCCGGTTGAAATCCCCTCCAGCACCCCCATATGAATGGGCATAAGGCATTTTCGCCCCGCTGCGTGGAGACTCTTCCCTTGACCACCATCGTTTCAGTCCGCCGCCACGGCAAAGTCGTCATGGGCGGCGACGGCCAGGTTTCTCTCGGCAACACCGTGATGAAAGGCAACGCCAAAAAGGTTCGTCGCCTGTACCACGGCCAGGTCATCGCCGGTTTTGCCGGTGCCACCGCCGACGCCTTCACCCTGTTCGAACGCTTCGAAGGCCAGCTCGAAAAACATCAGGGCCACCTGATCCGCGCCGCCGTCGAACTCGCCAAAGAATGGCGCACCGACCGCTCCCTGAGCCGTCTCGAAGCGATGCTCGCGGTTGCCAACAAGGATGCCTCGCTGATCATCACCGGCAACGGTGACGTGGTTGAACCCGAAGATGGCCTGATTGCCATGGGTTCCGGCGGCGCCTACGCGCAAGCTGCCGCCAGCGCCCTGCTGAAAAAGACTGACCTGTCGGCGCGCGAGATCGTCGAAACCGCCCTCGGCATCGCTGGCGACATCTGCGTATTCACCAACCACACCCAGACCATTGAGGAGCAGGATCTCGCTGAATAAGCCTGTTGCGGCCCGTGTGCCACGGCTTTTTTCTGCTTGAGGACCGTCAATTATTATGTCCATGACTCCCCGCGAAATCGTCCACGAACTCAACCGCCATATCATCGGCCAGGACGATGCCAAGCGCGCCGTCGCGATTGCCCTGCGCAACCGCTGGCGCCGCATGCAGCTGCCTGAAGAGCTGCGCGTTGAGGTGACCCCGAAGAACATCCTGATGATCGGCCCGACCGGTGTCGGTAAAACCGAGATTGCCCGTCGCCTGGCGAAACTGGCCAATGCGCCGTTCATCAAGGTCGAAGCGACCAAATTCACCGAAGTCGGTTATGTCGGTCGTGACGTCGAGTCGATCATCCGTGATCTGGCCGATGCTGCGATCAAGATGCTCCGCGAGCAGGAAATGACCCGCGTACGCCACCGCGCCGAAGACGCCGCCGAGGACCGCATCCTCGACGCGTTGCTGCCGCCGGCCCGCATGGGCTTCAGCAACGAAGAAGCGCCGAGCTCCGATTCCAATACCCGCCAGCTGTTCCGCAAGCGCCTGCGCGAAGGTCAGCTGGACGACAAGGAAATCGAGATCGAAGTCGCCGAAGTTTCCGGCATCGAAATCGCCACGCCGCCGGGCATGGAAGAGATGACCAACCAGCTGCAATCGCTGTTTGCCAACATGGGCAAGGGCAAGAAGAAGTCGCGCAAGCTCAAGGTCAAGGAAGCACTGAAACTGGTGCGCGATGAAGAAGCCGGGCGTCTGGTCAACGAGGAAGAGCTGAAGGCCAAGGCGCTGGAAGCGGTCGAGCAGCACGGCATCGTCTTCATTGACGAGATCGACAAGGTCGCCAAGCGCGGCAATGTCGGCGGCGCCGATGTCTCCCGCGAAGGCGTACAGCGCGACCTGCTGCCGCTGATCGAGGGCTGCACAGTCAACACCAAGCTGGGCATGGTCAAGACTGACCATATCCTGTTCATCGCTTCCGGTGCGTTTCACCTGAGCAAGCCGAGCGATCTGGTGCCGGAGCTGCAAGGCCGTCTGCCGATCCGCGTCGAACTCAAGGCGCTGAGCCCGGAAGACTTCGAACGCATCCTCAGCGAACCGCACGCCTCGCTCACCGAGCAATACTGCGCGCTGCTGAAAACCGAAGGCCTGAACATCCAGTTCCAGCCCGAGGGCATCAAGCGTCTGGCGGAGATCGCCTGGCAGGTCAACGAGAAAACCGAGAACATCGGCGCCCGTCGCCTGCACACCCTGCTTGAGCGCCTGCTCGAAGAGGTGTCGTTCAGCGCCGGCGACCTGGCCAGCGCCCACGATGACAAGGCGATTCTGATCGACGCCGACTACGTCAACAGCCACCTTGGCGAATTGGCGCAGAACGAAGATCTGTCCCGTTATATCCTGTAAGCCATACTTACAGCGATAGCGGACCCTGTGGGAGCGGGCTTGCTCGCGAAGAGGCCGTGTCAGTCGACATCATTGTTGTCTGACACACCGCTTTCGCGAGCAAGCCCGCTCCCACATTTGAAACAGGGTCACCCACACAACGGACGCCAGGCCATGACCTCGATTCCCACCGACATCAAACTGCACAAAGCCTCGAAAACCCTGACGCTCACTTACGCGTCCGGCGAGGAATACACTCTGCCCGCCGAGTTTCTGCGCGTGCACTCTCCCTCCGCCGAGGTCCAGGGCCACGGCAAACCGATCCTGCAATTCGGCAAGCTCAACGTTGGTTTGAGCAAACTGGAACCGGCCGGTAACTACGCACTGAAACTGACCTTCGATGACGGCCATGACAGCGGCTTGTTCACTTGGGATTACCTCTACGAACTCGGCCAACGCCAGAAAGAACTCTGGGACGATTATCTGGCCGAGCTGCGCGCTGCCGGAAAATCCCGGGATCCGAACGAGTCGTTCGTCAAGCTGATGCTCTAGGCCGTGGCTCTCGCTCTTTAGAGGGCATTTTCTAACTTCATCTGTTTGAATGCTCCGCTCACGCAGCCCAGGATGGGCCGCTTGCGAAAAAAATTAAACTCGGGTAACCAATGGAGCTGGCAAGTTCCCTGCAGTGCTCTACGACTGTAAAGCAGCTATGCAGAATCAACGGTCACCCGAGCAGTAGTACCCGGCATTGGCTGTGGAAGCGACAGCGTGAAACCGGGTACTCGTCTCAGGACAATGGAGCGTCGTAGATGAGTGACAAGAATAACGATGACCTGAAGTACCAAGCCTCGGAAAACACTCTGGGGCTTAACCCCGTCGTCGGGCTGCGCGGAAAGGATCTGCTGGCCTCTGCTCGAATGGTGCTGAAACAGGCCATCAGACAACCGATTCACAGCGTCAGGCACGTGACCCATTTCGGCCTCGAACTGAAGAACGTGCTGCTGGGCAAATCCGCGCTGCAACCGGCCGGTGACGACCGCCGTTTTGCCGACCCGGCGTGGAGCCAGAACCCGCTGTACAAACGTTATCTGCAAACCTATCTGGCCTGGCGCAAGGAACTGCATGCCTGGATTGATGACAGCAGCCTGTCCCCCAAAGACATCGCGCGCGGGCATTTCGTCATCAACCTGATGACCGAAGCCATGGCGCCGACCAACACGGCGGCCAACCCGGCGGCGGTCAAACGCTTCTTCGAAACCGGCGGCAAAAGCCTGCTCGATGGCCTCTCGCATCTGGCCAAGGATCTTGTGCATAACGGCGGCATGCCGAGCCAGGTCAACATGGGCGCGTTCGAGGTCGGCAAGAGCCTCGGCGTCACCGAGGGCGCCGTGGTGTTCCGCAACGACGTACTGGAGCTGATCCAGTACCGGCCGATCACCGAGCAAGTCCACGAACGCCCGCTGCTGGTGGTGCCGCCGCAGATCAACAAGTTCTACGTTTTCGACTTGAGCCCGGACAAAAGCCTGGCGCGCTTCTGCCTGCGCAACAACGTGCCGACCTTCATCATCAGTTGGCGCAACCCGACCAAGGCCCAGCGCGAGTGGGGTCTGTCGACCTACATCGAAGCGCTGAAGGAAGCGGTCGACGTGGTCACCGCGATCACCGGCAGCAAAGATGTGAACATGCTCGGCGCCTGCTCCGGTGGCATCACCTGCACCGCCCTGCTCGGCCACTACGCCGCGCTCGGCCAGAACAAGGTCAATGCCCTCACCCTGCTGGTCAGCGTGCTCGACACCACCCTAGACAGCGACGTCGCCCTGTTCGTCGATGAGCAGACCCTCGAGACCGCCAAGCGCCACTCCTATCAGGCCGGCGTGCTCGAAGGCAAAGACATGGCCAAGGTCTTCGCCTGGATGCGCCCCAACGATCTGATCTGGAATTACTGGGTCAACAACTACCTGCTCGGCAACGAGCCGCCGGTGTTCGACATCCTGTTCTGGAACAACGACACCACCCGCCTGCCCGCTGCGTTCCACGGCGACCTGATCGAGATGTTCAAAAACAATCCACTGATCCGCCCCAACGCACTGGAAGTGTGCGGCACGCCAATCGACCTCAAGCAGGTCACCGCCGACATCTTCTCGCTGGCCGGCACCAACGACCACATCACCCCGTGGAAGTCATGCTACAAGTCGGCGCAGCTGTTCGGCGGCAAAGTCGAATTCGTGCTGTCGAGCAGCGGCCATATCCAGAGCATTCTCAACCCGCCGGGCAATCCGAAGTCGCGCTACATGACCGGCGAAGAGATGGCCGCCACTGCTGATGACTGGCAGGAAAATTCGACCAAGCACACCGATTCCTGGTGGCTGTACTGGCAGGCATGGCTGGCCGAACGCTCGGGCAACCTGAAAAAGGCTCCGACGAAACTGGGCAACAAAGCGTACCCGGCAGGCGAGGCTTCGCCGGGCACTTACGTACATGAGAGATAGCGGCAAGTTTCAAGCTGCGAGCGACAAGCTGAGGGGTTCTGCTTGAAGCTTGCGGCTTGCAGCTGCTCCCAACTGACCCGAAGGGTTTGACCCATGCCGCAACCGTTCATATTCCGCACCGTTGATCTGGATGGTCAGACCCTCCGCACGGCGGTGCGTCCCGGCAAGCCTCATCTGACGCCTCTGCTGATCTTCAACGGCATCGGCGCCAACCTGGAGCTGGTGTTTCCGTTTGTCGCAGCGCTCGACCCGGATCTGGAAGTGATCGCCTTCGACGTGCCCGGTGTCGGCGGCTCGTCGACGCCGAACCGGCCGTATCGCTTCCCCGGTCTGGCCAAACTGACGGCGCGGATGCTCGACTATCTCGACTACGGTCAGGTCAATGTGATCGGTGTGTCGTGGGGCGGTGCCCTTGCGCAGCAGTTCGCCTACGACTACCCCGAGCGCTGCAAGAAACTGGTACTGGCGGCCACTGCGGCCGGTGCGGTAATGGTCCCGGGCAAGCCGAAAGTGCTGTGGATGATGGCCAGCCCGCGCCGCTACATTCAGCCATCCCATGTGATTCGCATCGCGCCGATGATCTACGGCGGCTCGTTCCGCCGCGACCCGACGCTGGCGGCCAGCCATGCGGCGAAAGTGCGCTCGGCGGGCAAGCTCGGTTACTACTGGCAGCTGTTCGCCGGCCTCGGCTGGACCAGCATCCACTGGCTGCACAAGATCCATCAGCCGACGCTGGTGCTGGCCGGCGATGACGACCCACTGATTCCGCTGATCAACATGCGCATGCTCGCCTGGCGCATTCCCAACGCGCAGCTGCACATCATCGATGACGGCCATCTGTTCCTGATTACCCGCGCCGAAGCGGTGGCGCCGATCATCATGAAGTTTCTCGAAGAGGAGCGTCTGCGCGCAGTCATGCATCCGCATCCGACGCCGCTGGGCGGCTGATCGCGGCGGCCTGCTTTATGCAGCACTTTCCAAATCAAGCGCGCGGCAGGACGCCGCGCAGGCAGCAACCGGTAACAGCGTCTATGGTGTTCTGGTTCGGTGAGTGTGTTTTTGCCCTGAAGACGAAGGAGTGTTGAGTCATGCGCGAAAAACCAGCGACGGGCGTGGTGCCCAGCCCCGCCGTGTTTATCAACGCCCAGAGTGCGATCGCCGGTCTGCGTGGCAGAGACCTGCTGTCGACACTGCGCAGCGTCGCCGCCCACGGCTTGCGCAATCCTTTGCACAGCGCCAGGCACGCGCTGAAGCTTGGCGGGCAGTTGGGCCGCGTACTGCTCGGCGAAACCCTGCACCCGACCAATCCGCAAGACAGCCGCTTCGCCGATCCGGCGTGGAGTCTCAACCCGTTTTACCGGCGCAGTCTGCAGGCGTATCTGGCCTGGCAGAAACAGGTCAAGAGCTGGATCGATGAGGGCGACATGAGCCCTGAAGATCGGGCCCGTGCGCACTTCGCTTTCACCCTGCTCAATGACGCCGTAGCGCCATCCAATACCCTGCTCAATCCGCTGGCGGTCAAGGAGCTGTTCAATTCCGGCGGGCAGAGTCTGGTGCGTGGCCTGAGCCATCTTTTCGATGATCTTTTGCACAACGACGGCCTGCCACGGCAAGTGACCAAACAAGCATTCGAGGTTGGCAAAACCGTGGCGACCACCAGCGGATCGGTGGTGTTTCGCAATGAAATGTTCGAGTTGATCCAGTACAAATCGATGAGCGAAAAGCAGTACGCCAAGCCGTTGCTGGTGGTGCCGCCGCAAATCAACAAGTACTACATCTTCGATCTGAGTCCGCAGAACAGCTTCGTCCAGTACGCCCTGAAAAACAGCCTGCAGACGTTCATGATCAGCTGGCGCAATCCTGACGTGCGCCATCGCGAGTGGGGCCTGTCGAGTTACGTCGAAGCGGTCGAAGAAGCGATGAACATCTGCCGGGCGATTACCGGCGCGCGCGAAGTGAACCTGATGGGCGCCTGCGCCGGCGGCCTGACCATCGCCGCCCTGCAAGGGCACTTGCAGGCCAAACGGCAACTGCGCCGGGTTGCCAGCGCGACCTATCTGGTCAGTCTGCTCGACAGCCAGATCGAAACCACGGCCACGCTGTTCGCCGATGAACAAACATTGGAAGCGGCCAAGCGTCGCTCGTATCAGAAAGGCGTGCTCGATGGTCGCGACATGGCCAAGGTCTTCGCCTGGATGCGCCCCAACGATTTGATCTGGAGCTATTTCGTCAACAACTACCTGCTGGGCAAGGAGCCGCCAGCCTTCGACATCCTCTACTGGAACAACGACAACACCCGCCTGCCAGCGGCACTGCACGGCGACCTGCTGGACTTCTTCAAGCACAACCCGCTGACCCACGCGGGCGGCCTCGAGGTGTGCGGCACGCCGATCGACCTGCAGAAGGTCAACGTCGACAGCTTCAGCGTCGCCGGCATGAACGACCACATCACGCCATGGGACGCGGTGTATCGCTCGACCCTGCTGCTCGGTGGCGAGCGACGCTTCGTGCTGTCCAACAGCGGCCACGTGCAGAGCATCCTCAACCCGCCGAGCAACCCGAAAGCTGCCTACGTCGAGAACGCCAAACTGAGCAGCGACCCGCGTGCCTGGTACTACGATGCCAAACACGTCGACGGCAGCTGGTGGCCGCAGTGGCTGGAATGGGTCGCGCAGCGCTCCGGCGCCCTGAATGAGACTCGCACCACCCTCGGCAATCCGAACTATCCACCGATGGAAGCGGCACCCGGCACCTATGTGCATGTGCGCTGACGCTCAACCGAATTTTTCTAAGAAGACTGGATGAAAACCCGCGACCGGATTCTCGAATGTGCACTGCAACTGTTCAACGAAAAGGGTGAGCCGAACGTTTCCACCATGGAGGTGGCCAACGAAATGGGGATCAGCCCGGGCAATCTCTACTACCACTTCCACGGTAAGGAACCGCTGATTCTCGGCCTGTTCGAACGCTTCCAGCACGAGCTCGCGCCCCTGCTCGACCCGCCGCCGGACGTGGAGCTGGCGCCGGAGGATTACTGGTTGTTCTTGCATTTGATCGTCGAGCGGCTGGCGCAATACCGGTTCCTGTTCCAGGACCTGTCGAACCTCGCCGGGCGCCTGCCGAAACTGGCCAAGGGGATTCGCAATCTGCTCAATGCGCTGAAGCGCACGCTGGCGTCGTTGTTGGCGCGGTTGAAGGCTTCGGGGCAACTGGTCAGCGATACCCAGGCATTGGGGCAACTGGTAGAGCAGGTGACCATGACGTTGCTGTTCTCGCTGGACTACCAGCGGATTCTTGATCGGGAGGGGGAAGTGAGACTGGTGGTTTATCAGATCATGATGCTGGTGGCGCCGCATTTGCTGCCGCCAGTGAAGGTGGCGACAGAGCGGATGGCGCTGCAATACCTTGAGAATCACGACTGAACGAAATATTCCTGTGAATGCAAATTCCATCTGTGGGAGCGGGCTTGCTCGCGAAGGCGTCTTGTCAGTCGACATTTGAGTTGACTGACACGCCCCCTTCGCGAGCAAGCCCGCTCCCACAAGGGATTCACGGCATTCTTGAGAAACAAAAACGCCCGACCTTCACAGGCCGGGCGTTTTTGATTTGCCCTGCAATCAGGACTGACTGGATGGGGTCGACGGTGTCGATGCTGCAGTCGGGGTGGCTGCCGCAGTCGGTGCCGCAGCGGAGTTTGCCGCGCTGGCCGGGGCTGTTGGAGCAGTCGATGGCGTAGCGGCCGGTTTTGGCGCAGCGGCTTTCGGCGCGGCCGGTTTTTTCACTGCTGGCTTTTTCGCCGCAGCCGGTTTGGCCGCAGGCTTCGCAGCGGGTTTGGCGGCAGCGGTCTTCGCTGCTGGCTTGGCCGCTGGTTTCGCTGCAGTTTTAGCCGCAGGTTTTGCTGCTGCTTTGGCTGCCGGTTTCGCAGCGGCTTTGGCGGCAACCGGTTTGGCGGCAGCTTTGGTCGCAGGCTTGGCGGCCGCAGTTTTGGTCGCAGCTTTCGCAGCAGGTTTTGCTGCCGCTTTGGCCAGTGGCTTGGCTGCGGTTTTCGCCGCAGGTTTGGCCGCTGCAGTTTTACTGGCAGGTTTCGCCGCAGCGGTTTTCGCCGCCACAGGCTGAGCTTTCAGACCGGTGAGTTTCTCGATCTGTTTGGTCAGCGTATCGACCTTGGCGTTGAGTGCCTTGACCTCATTGCGGCTCGGTACACCCAGGCGCGAAATCGCGCTGTTCAGACGCTTGTCGAATGCGCCTTCCAGCTCGTCCCACTTGCCCATGGCGCGGTCCTTCACGCCGCTGATGCGCGACTTGGCCGAGGAGGTCGAGTCCTCGACTTTCTTGCCGACAGCAGTCTTGGTGAGCTTCTCGGCTTTCTCGCCGTCTTTGACCAATGCATCGAAGAGTTTGCTGCCGTCAGTGTCGATCTTCGAGTACACGCCTAAACCAGCCAGCCAGATTTTGCGGGAGTAGGACTCGACCTTCCCGACCCACGAGCTGCTTTCTTTATCGGTGTTCTTTTTGCCAGCCATCCCGTTCTCCTTAAGATTTTCGCGCGACGCGTTCGAGCAATGCCGTCAGCTCATCGAGCTTAGCAGAGAGTGCCTCAACGTCATGTTTAGACGGAATGCCGATCCGATTCAAGGCGCTGGCCACACGGTTGTCGAAGGCCTTCTCGACCTTGTCGAGCTGAACTTCAACGCGACCTTTGAACGAGCTGACCTGAGTAGCCGCGTCATCAATCTCGGCGTTGGCTGCGAGGAGTTTTTCGGTGACGGCTTTTTTGCCTTTCTTTTCAACAGTTTGACCGGCGGCGACGAGCTCTTGAAAGTACTCGCTGCCCTCCTGCCCGACCTTGGTATAGGCGCCCAGGCCTGCCAGCCAGATCTTGCGGGCATAGGATTTGACGTCGCTCAGAGTGGAAGTCGGAGCGTCGATTTTTTTCTTCAAAATGACTTTGGCCATGGTGCACCTCACGCGCAGAAGGTTTGAGGAACTGCCGGACGAGTGTCGGGCTCAGGCACAAAGTAGGCAGAAAAATTAGAAAGGGCACCCTAACCAGCGGGAGCATCATTAAACAAATGTGGGAGCGAGCCTGCTCGCGAAAGCGGTTTGTCAGTCACGGATAATTTGACTGAAAGACCGCCTTCGCGAGCAGGCTCGCTCCCACAGGGGACTGGATTTCAATCTGGAAATCAGGCCAGGGCTTTATCCAACGCCTTCTCGATCTCGGCTTTGATCATGCCGCTCATGGCCGACATCATCAGGCCCAGTTCGACGTCGACCCGGATCGAATCGTCCGCCACATGCACTTCGCCTTTTACGCCCGAACGCTTGAGGTTCAAGGTATCGCCCGACCACTGCGGCTCAAGGCCGTATTGTTCGCTGAGCTTTTTGGCCAGTTTGTCGGCCTTCTCGCGGGCGGCTTCCTTGCCCAGGGTGTGGGCGCGCTCAACACTGATTTTGGCCATGGAATGACTCCTGATGATTGAATGGCTATCGTTGAATCTTGACCGCATCTGCGGCAAATCGTCCCGAGGGTTGCCCATCTTACCTTTAGCCATTCCAAGACAAAGCATGGCGTGGGGATTAGAATGTCGCGCATTCTCTTTTGGTGACAGCGATATGACTGATCAGCGCAAAGGCAGCGATGCCGAACCCACCACTCACTTCGGCTTCAAAAACGTTCCGGAAAGCCAGAAAGCGGAAAAAGTCGCTGAGGTTTTCCATTCCGTAGCCGCGAAATACGACCTGATGAACGACCTTCTGTCGGGCGGCATGCACCGTCTGTGGAAGCGCTTCGCGATCGAGCTTTCCGGGGTGCGCAGTGGCAACCGCGTGCTCGACATCGCTGGTGGCACCGGCGACCTGACCCGCAAGTTCTCGAACCTCGTCGGCCCGACCGGCCAGGTCGTGCTGGCCGACATCAACGAATCGATGCTCAAGGTCGGCCGTGATCGCCTGCTCGATCTCGGCGTTGCCGGCAACGTCGAATTCGTCCAGGCCGACGCGGAAAAACTGCCGTTCCCGGACAACCATTTCGACTGCGTGACCATCGCCTTCGGCCTGCGCAACGTGACGCACAAAGAGGACGCATTGCGTTCGATGCTGCGCGTGCTCAAGCCCGGCGGACGCCTGCTGGTGCTGGAATTCTCCAAGCCGACCAACGCACTTATGTCCAAAGCCTACGACGCCTACTCGTTCGCCTTCATGCCGCTGATGGGCAAGCTGATCACCAACGACTCGGAAAGCTATCGCTATCTGGCCGAATCGATCCGCATGCACCCGAATCAGGAAACCCTGAAGTCGATGATGGTCGAGGCCGGTTTCGACCGCGTGACCTATCACAACATGACCGCAGGCATCGTCGCCCTGCACCGCGGCATCAAGCCCTGATGTTGCTTACCGGGCTGCTCGCCAGCGTCGAACTCGGCCTCAACCGGGTGCTGCGTCTCGACAGCACGGCGCTGCCGCGCCTGGCGCATCTGACCGGCAAGGTGATTGCCGTCGACTGCCGCAGCCCGGCGCTGCAATTGTTCATTCTGCCCAGCGATGAGGGCCTGATGCTGGCTTCGCAGTGGGCAGCGGATGTCGATTGCACGTTGCGTGCACCGGCCTCAAGCCTGGTGAAACTGGCCCTGAGCAAAGACAAGACCGCCGTGCTGCACGCACCGGAAGTCGAGCTCGATGGCAACAGCGGCGTGTTGCTGGAACTGGCCGGCGTACTGCAAGACCTCGAGCTGGACTGGGAGTACGAACTCTCGCGCTGGCTCGGCCCGGTCGCCACGCAATTGCTCGGTGGCCATCTGCGCAGCCGCGCGCGCTGGTATCAACAAGGATTTGCCAGCCTCAACCAGAATCTTGCCGAATACCTCGCCGAAGAATCGCGCACCCTCGTCGGGCAACGCGAAGCCGAGGCGCGATTCAGCGAACTGGACCGGATCAAACTTGATCTGGAACGACTCGAGGCGCGTTTCGAGCGCCTTTCCCGATCCCTCGACCCAAGCGATAACGCATGAAGCTGCTTGCCGTCCGCCGTCTGTTGCGCATCCAGCGCGTCGTGATCCGCTACCGCCTCGATGACCTGCTGTTCGATCTGCCATTGCCCTGGTTTCTTCTGGCCGTGCGCTTTTTGCTGCCGTGGCGCTGGCTGCCGCGCAAGCCGCTGGAGCTCAATCGTGGTGCGCGCTTGCGCCTGGCGTTGCAGGATCTGGGGCCGATCTTCATCAAGTTCGGGCAGATTCTTTCGACCCGCCGCGACCTGTTGCCGGAAGACATCGCCGATGAGCTGATGCTGCTGCAGGACCGCGTGCCGCCGTTCGATTCGCAAGTGTCGATCAAGCTGATCGAAGAACAGCTGGGCAAGAAAATCAGCGAAGTGTTCAGCCGTTTCGACGTTGAACCACTGGCCTCGGCTTCGGTGGCGCAGGTGCACGCGGCGCAGCTGAAAAGCGGCGAAGAAGTCGTGGTCAAGGTCATTCGCCCGGGCCTGAAACCGGTGATCGCGCAGGATCTGGCGTGGCTGTTCATTCTTGCCCGCGCCGCCGAGAAATTCTCCGCTGACGCGCGCCTGCTGCACCCGGTCGACGTGGTACAGGATTACGAAAAGACCATTTACGACGAACTCGATCTGTTGCGCGAGGCGGCCAACGCCAGCCAGTTACGCCGTAACTTCGAAGGCTCGCAGCTGCTTTATGTACCGCAAGTCTATTGGGATTGGTGCCGGCCGAAAGTGCTGGTGATGGAGCGCATCTACGGCATTCAGGTCACCGATCTGGCGACCCTTGCCGACCAGCGCACCGACATGAAAATGCTCGCCGAGCGTGGTGTGGAGATTTTCTTCACTCAGGTGTTCCGCGACAGCTTCTTCCACGCCGACATGCACCCGGGCAACATCTTCGTCAGCACGGTGAACCCGTGGAGCCCGCAGTACATCGCGATCGACTGCGGCATCGTCGGGAGCCTGACCCCGGAAGACCAGGATTATCTGGCGCGCAACCTGTTCGCTTTCTTCAAGCGTGACTACCGCCGTGTGGCGCAGTTGCACATCGATTCGGGCTGGGTGCCGGCGGAAACCAAACTCAACGAATTCGAAGCGGCGATCCGTACGGTGTGCGAACCGATCTTCGAAAAACCGTTAAAAGATATTTCATTTGGCCAGGTGCTGATGCGCCTGTTCCAGACCGCACGCCGTTTCAACATGGAAGTGCAGCCGCAACTGGTGCTGTTGCAGAAGACCTTGCTGAACATCGAAGGCCTCGGTCGCCAGCTGTATCCGGATCTGGATCTGTGGAACACCGCGCAGCCGTTTCTCGAGCGCTGGATGCGCGAACGCGTCAGCCCGAAAGCCTTGCTGGGCAACGTGCAGAGCCAGCTGGAGCAAATTCCGCACCTGTCGAACATGGCCCGCGACCTGCTCGAACGCATGTCGCAACCTCACGCCAAAGACCCACCGCCGCCGTGGCGCAAACGCAAGGACGACTGGTTCCTGCGCCTGCTCGGCTGCGCGCATCTGGCCGGCGGCGCGATCCTCGCTGCGGGCGGCCCGTTGACCGAGTGGTCGCACTGGCCCGCCGGAATCATGATCGCGGTCGGTTTGTATCTGGTCGTTCGCCGATAGCACGAATCAGCTGCAAGTTATAAGCTGCAAGCCTCAAGCTTGACGACACAGGTACACCGCGCAACCTGCTTTTACTTGCAGCTTGAAGCTCATGGCTTGCTGCTGCTTTTCGAGATTTGAAGATGAAAAACTGGCTGGACGAGATCAAGTGGGACGCTGACGGCCTGGTGCCGGCGATCGCTCAGGATCACAAGACCGGGCGCGTATTGATGATGGCCTGGATGAACCGCGAAGCGCTGGAACTGACCGCAGCGGAGAATCGTGCAATCTACTGGTCACGTTCCCGTGGCAAGCTGTGGCGCAAGGGCGAAGAGTCCGGCCATGTGCAGACCCTGCATGAAATGCGTCTGGACTGTGACGCCGACGTGATCATCCTCATGGTTGAACAGATCGGCGACATCGCTTGCCACACCGGCCGTCAAAGCTGCTTTTACCGGGTCTTCGAAAACGGCGACTGGAAAACAGTCGACCCGGTTCTGAAAGACCCGCACGCTATCTATTCCGCAGGACACACACATGAGTGACACCCTGACCCGCCTCGCTCAGGTACTTGAAGAGCGCAAAGGCGCAGCAGCCGACAGCTCGTATGTCGCCAGCCTGTATCACAAGGGGCTGAACAAGATTCTGGAGAAAGTCGGCGAAGAGTCGGTCGAAACCATTATTGCCGCCAAGGATGCCGCCATCAGCGGCGATTGCAGTGATGTGATCTACGAGACCGCCGACCTGTGGTTCCACAGCATGGTCATGCTCGCCCAACTGGGGCAGCATCCGCAGGCCGTGCTGGATGAACTGGACCGTCGCTTCGGCCTGTCCGGACACGTCGAGAAAGCCTCGCGTCCGTCCGCCTGAACAACTTTTAGAGAGGAATCGCCACATGGGCATTTTTGACTGGAAACACTGGGTCGTCATTCTGATTGTCGTGGTGCTGGTGTTTGGTACCAAGAAACTGAAAAACCTTGGCACCGACGTTGGCGAATCGATCAAGGGCTTTCGCAAAGCCATGAACGACGATGAAAAACCGACCGAGCCGAACGTGACCCCGCCGGCGCAGCCAGTGCCACCGGTGCAGCCGCAAACCACCGCCCAGGCCAACCCGCCGCACACCATCGACGTGCAGGCGCAGAAAGTCGAAGAGCCGATCCGCAAAGACGTGTGAGCACTGACTAATGTTTGGTATCAGCTTCTCTGAATTGCTGCTCGTCGGCCTCGTTGCCCTGCTGGTGCTCGGCCCCGAGCGTCTGCCGGGCGCTGCGCGCACCGCCGGTCTGTGGGTCGGCCGTCTGAAGCGCAGCTTCAACGCGATCAAACAGGAAGTTGAACGTGAGATTGGTGCCGACGAGATCCGTCGGCAACTGCACAACGAGCATATTCTGTCGCTGGAGCAAGAGGCGCGGAAGATCTTCAATCCGAACCAGCAGGAGCCGACGCCGCCTGAGCACGTGGGCGAGCAGACGATTCACAGCGCTGCCGCTCCGACTCCTGCACCTGTTGTAACACCGCCAGGACCCGCACCGATTACCACAGACACATCGGTCGAACACGTAGCGCCCTCCGCCGCGCCGACTACATCAGCGCCTCAAGACCCTACACTGCCGCCGCGAGCCCCATGAGCGATCTCCCCGAAAACGACCAGCACATGCCGCTGGTATCGCACCTCACTGAGTTGCGCACCCGCCTGCTGCGTTGCGTGGCGGCGATCTTCATTATCTTTGCCGGGCTGTTCGCGTTTACCCAGCAGATCTACACCTTCGTCTCGACGCCGCTGCGCCAGTACCTGCCGGTCGGCGCGACGATGATCGCCACCGACGTGTCGTCGCCGTTCCTGACGCCGCTGAAACTGACGATGATGGTTTCGCTGTTCCTTGCGATTCCAGTGATCCTGCATCAGATTTGGGGCTTTATCGCGCCAGGCCTGTACAAGCATGAAAAACGCGTCGCGGTGCCGCTGCTGATCTCCAGCATCCTGCTGTTTTACATCGGCATGGCGTTCGCCTATTACTTCGTCTTTCCGCTGATCTTCAAGTTCTTCGCCGCCGCTACACCGGCCGGCGTGGAGATGATGACCGACATTGCCAGCTACCTCGATTTCGTCATGACGCTGTTCTTCGCCTTTGGCGTCGCGTTCGAAATCCCGGTGGCCGTGGTACTGCTGGTTTGGATCGGCGTGGTCGACGTCAAATACCTGAAGAAAATCCGCCCGTACGTGATCATCGGCTGCTTCGTGGTCGGCATGATCCTGACCCCGCCGGACATCTTCTCGCAGACGCTGCTGGCTGTACCGATGTGGATGCTGTTCGAGATCGGCATTCTCTTCGGCGCGCTGGTCAGCAAGCGCGAACGCCCGGACGAAACCCCGGCCGACGACCACAACGACCAGCCGCCAGCGACCCAGGCATGAACCTGCTGCTGCTCGAAGAGGCCGATTTCATTGCGGCGGACCGCGTAATCCTGGGTGATCGCCGCCTGACCCACATGCAGGAAGTGCATCGCTCGGAAGTGGGCGACAGCCTGCGCGTCGGGCGCATCAACGGGTTGATGGGTTCGGCCGAGTTGTTGCGTCTGGAAGCAGGCGAAGCGGAACTGCGTGTCAGCCTCGACCAGCCACCGCCGGTCAAGTTGCCGCTGACGCTGGTGCTGGCCCTGCCCCGGCCGAAAATGCTCCGCCGCGTGTTCCAGACCGTTGCGACCATGGGTGTGGCCAAGGTGATTCTGGTCAATAGCTATCGCGTCGAAAAAAGCTTCTGGCAGACGCCATTTCTGGAGCCGGAAGCGATTCGTGAGCAGTTGATCCTCGGGCTCGAACAGGCTCGCGATACGGTGCTGCCAGAGATCGTCATCGAAAAGCGCTTCAAGCCTTTTGTTGAAGATCGCTTGCCGGCGATCGCCGAGGGCACCCTAGGCCTGGTCGGCCACCCCGGCAACTTCCCACCCTGCCCGCGCGCCCTGAGCGAACCGGTGACCTTGGCCATCGGCCCCGAGGGTGGCTGGATTCCCTACGAAATCGATCTGCTGGCCAAATCCGGCCTGCAACCGGTGCAACTGGGCGAGCGCATCCTGCGCGTCGAAACCGCCGTTACCGCCCTGCTTGCACGCCTGTTCTGACGCAACCGCGTCGGACAAAAGGCGTTACAGATTGCCATCACCCAGCCGATACAGCCCCTACAAGTCCAATTGAGTGGTCCGAAGGGAGTGGTCGCATGTACCGTTGGTTAGCCGAGAGTCTTGGAAACGTCAGCGTCAAACGCAAGCTGGGCATCGGTTTCGGCCTGGTGCTGTTGCTGACGCTGTTGATCACTTTCACCGGCTGGACCGGCATGAGTGGGATTATCAGCCGTGGCGACAAGCTCGGCTTCATTTCCAGCCTCAACGAGCTGACCAAGGACCTGCGCCTGGCACGCATGGACTACGACATGCGCCGTGGCGAACAGGGTCCGGGCGCGGTCAACGGATACCTCAACCAACTCGAAAGCGGTCTGCAATCGGCACGCGGCATGATCGAGCAGCCGTCCGACGTGGCGATGGTTGATCAACAGCTCGCTGCGGTCGCCGAATACAAACGCGCCTTCGGCGAAATGACCCAGGCCACCGTGCAGCGTGAAGATGCGCGCAGCAAGCTGGGCGCCAACGCTGATAATGCCGTGGCCAAGGTCGGCGAAGTCGAAAGCGCGCTGCTGCAAGGCGACAGCGTTGCGCAGTACAACGCGGTGATCGAGCTGAGCAAACTGTTGCAGCAGGCGCGCTATCAGGTGCGCGGTTACACCTACAGCGGCAAGGCCGATGCCGAGCAACCGGCGCTGACCGCCATCGACAACGCCCTGAAAAACCTCGAAAGCCTGCCGACCCGCGTGCCGGAGCAGCACATCGCCAACCTGCAGCAAGCCACCGACTCGCTCAAGGCCTACCGCGCTGCTGTTGCCCAGTTCCGTGATTCGCAGGTCAAGAACACCGCCGCCCTGGCCAACATGTCGGCTCAGGGCGAGATCCTGATGTCGGTCAGCAAAAAACTCACCGAATCGCAAACCGTGGTGCGCGACACCGATGCCGCCCATGCCAAGAACATGCTGCTGATCGCCACTGCGCTGGCATTGGCCTTCGGTCTGATTGCTGCCTGGGCGATCACTCGACAAATCATCATTCCGCTGACCCAGACCCTGAAAGTCGCCGAACGCGTGGCCGCCGGCGACCTGACCCACAACCTGGTGTCCCTGCGTCGCGATGAGCTTGGCCAGTTGCAGCGCTCGATGCAAAGCATGACCCAAGGCCTGCGCGAATTGATCGGCGGCATCAGCGACGGCGTCACGCAGATCGCCAGCGCCGCCGAAGAACTCTCGGCGGTGACCGAGCAGACCAGCGCCGGGGTCAACAATCAGAAGGTCGAGACCGATCAGGTCGCCACCGCCATGAACGAAATGGCCGCTACCGTTCAGGAAGTCGCGCGCAACGCTGAAGAGGCTTCCGAGGCCGCCGTCGCCGCTGACCAACAGGCCCGCGAAGGCGACAAGGTTGTCGGCGAAGCCATCGCCCAGATCGAACGTCTGGCGCTCGAGGTGGGGCATTCCACCGAAGCCATGGGCGAGCTCAAGCGTGAAAGCGACAAGATCGGCAGCGTCCTCGACGTGATCAAGTCGGTCGCCCAGCAAACCAACCTGCTGGCCCTCAACGCCGCCATCGAAGCGGCCCGTGCCGGTGAAGCCGGACGTGGGTTCGCCGTGGTTGCCGACGAAGTGCGCAGCCTCGCCCAGCGCACGCAGAAGTCCACGGAAGAAATCGAAGAGTTGATCGTCGGCCTGCAAAACGGCACTCAGCAAGTGGCGACGATCATGGACAACAGCCGCAGCCTCACCGACAGCAGCGTCGAACTGACCCGGCGTGCCGGCGGCTCGCTCGAAAGCATCACCCGCACTGTGTCGGCGATCCAGGCGATGAACCAGCAGATCGCCGCCGCTGCCGAGCAGCAGAGCGCCGTGGCCGAAGAGATCAACCGCAGCGTGCTCAACGTGCGCGATGTGTCGGATCAGACCTCGGCGGCGAGTGAAGAGACCGCAGCGTCCAGTGTTGAGCTGGCGCGGTTGGGAACGCATTTGCAGATGCTGGTGGGCCGCTTCAAGGTTTAACAGCCCAAAAACAAAAGATCGCAGCCTCCGGCAGCTACAGGTGTACACATATCCCTGTAGCTGCCGGAGGCTGCGATCTTTTTTTGCGGTTAAAGGACCTGGCGCAGGAAGGCCTGAGCGCGCGGATCCTTTGGCGCATCAAAGAACGCCGCCGGCGCCGCATCTTCGAGCAATTTGCCGTGATCGAAGAACAACACCCGATCCGCCACTTCCCGGGCGAAGCCCATCTCGTGCGTGACGCAAACCATGGTCATGCCTTCCACGGCGAGATTTTTCATCACGTCGAGCACTTCGCCGACCATTTCCGGGTCGAGGGCCGAGGTCGGTTCATCGAACAGCATGACTTTCGGCTCCATCGCCAGCGCCCGGGCAATCGCCACGCGCTGTTGCTGACCGCCGGACAGGCGTGACGGAAACTCGTGGGCCTTCTGCGCAATGCCGACCTTCTCCAACAACGCCATGGCCTTGGCCTCGCGCTCTTTCTTGCCGCGCTTGCGCACGACTTTCTGCGCCAGACAGAGGTTCTCCAGCACGGTCATGTGCGGGAACAGGTTGAAATGCTGGAAGACCATGCCGACTTCGCGGCGATAAGCGTTGACGTCGGTTTTGGCGTCAGCCAGTTGCAGGCCGTCGATGCTCACCGAGCCGGAGTCGAATTCTTCCAGACCGTTGAGGCAACGCAAGAAAGTCGACTTGCCGGAACCGGACGGGCCGATTACCACCAGCACTTCGCCCTTGGCGACGTGGGTGCTGACGTTGTCCACAGCGCGCACAACCTGGCCACGGGTGTCGAAGACTTTTACCAGATCGCGGACTTCAATCACTTTGCGCGAGCCTCCGCTCAAGCCGGCTGGCGATTTTCGACAGCGGCAGGTTGATCAACAGGTACAGACCGGCGACGCAGAACAGGATTTCGAACGGCGAAAACGAGGTGGTGATGACTTCCCGGCCGCTTTTCAGCAGCTCGGTGATGGCGATCACCGACACCAGCGACGTGTCCTTGACCAGACTGATGAATTGCCCGGCCAGCGGCGGCAGCACGCGTTTGAATGCCTGTGGCAGGACCACATGGCGCATCGACTGGCCGGCACTCAGGCCCAGCGAGCGCGCAGCTTCGTTCTGGCCACGGGCAATCGATTGCACGCCGGAACGGATGATTTCGGCCACGTAGGCGCCAGTGAACAGCGACAGCGCGGCGATCCCGGCGAACTCGCGGGACAGGTTCATCACCGTGCCGATGAAGAAATAGAAAATGAAAATCTGCACCAGCAGCGGCGTGCCGCGTACCAGTTCGACGTAGATCGTCGAGAGGTCCCGCAGGGTCGGGTTGTTCGACAGGCGGCAGAGGCCCGTGACCAGACCGATCAGCAAACCGAGAACACCGGACACGAGCGACAGCCAAAGCGTGGTCCACAAACCCCACAACAGCGGTCCTGCCGCCCAATGCCGGGTCACGCCCACGACGTCGCCTTCAGCGACATCGTCGCCCTGAGCGAATTGCAGGCTGTTTTCGTCGACCGTCAGGTGCTGTTCGTCACCGGCATCGTTACGCAGCGTGACCTGGGCACTGCCGCCCTTGCGCACCAGCTCGGTGACCGTGGAAATGTCCGCGGCGCGCTGGGCCTCTTCGGCCTGATAGGCGAAGTACTGCGGCACGCGGTTCCAGCGCCACTCGTAGGACATCAGCGACGTCGCGTAATACAACGCGCCGGCCAGGCCGACCAGCACCAGCACGGTGAGGACGTGCCAGGGCCATTGGGCTTTTTTCTGTTTCATTGCAGGTTCTCGGATGATCGTTCCCACGCTCTGCGTGGGAATGCCGCTCGGGACGCTCTGCGTCCCTGCCTGTTCGTGACGCGGAGCGTCACAGGATGCGTTCCCACGCAGAGCGTGGGAACGATCAGCGGATGCGCGTTATTCCATGTCCTTGAGCCACTCGGTGCTCTTGAACCACTTGTCATGGATGCGATCGTAGGTGCCGTCTTCGTGGATCTGGTGCAGGAAGTTGTTGATGAAGTTGAGGCTGTCGAAATCGCCCTTCTTCAGACCGAAGGCCAGTGGCTCGTAGGTGAACGGCTTGTCGAGGAACACCAGTTTGCCGGCGCCGACTTTGTTCAGCGCGACAACGTTGTACGGCGCGTCGTAGATAAAGGCGTCAGCCTTGCCATTGACCACGTCGAGCACGGCTTCCTGTTCGTTGTCGTAGCCGTGGTACTTGGCTTTGGAGATCAGCTTCCTGGCAACCATTTCGCCGGTGGTGCCGAGCTTGGAGGTGATGCGGTAGTCAGCCGTGTTCAGGTCTTTGTAGGACTTGATGGTGCCTTCCAGCTCCTTGCGAATCAGCAGGGTCTGGCCGACGACGATGAACGGATCGCTGAAGTTCAGGCGCAGATTGCGCTCCTGGGTCAGGGTCATGCCGCTGCCGATCATGTCGAACTTGTCGGTCATCAGCGCCGGAATGATGCCGTCGTAACCGGTCGAGACCAGCTCGAGCTTGACGCCCATGGCCTTGGTCATGGCTTTGAGGATATCGACTTCGAAACCGATGATTTCGCCGCGTTTGTTGGTCATCTCAAACGGCATGTAGGTCGGGTCCATGCCGACTTTCAGCGAGCCGCGCTTGACCGCGTCATCGATAGCGCCGGCCTGCGCCGCATTGACTGCAACCAGTGCCGCGACGCCGACCAGCAGCATCGACAGATACTTCTTCATCTTCAAGTCCCCAAAACCATTGCGTGTGCGGCGCGAAAACGACAGAGACGGGCAAAAAAAGCCCGGGCGCGCCAATTCGGGGACGGATGCTAACGCACTCGTCCATTAGCACAAGGCTTTTTGCCGGCAATTATTGTGACGGGTCAGGCCGTACAAGCAAAAAATCGCAGACTTCGGCAGCTCCTACACAGGATCGATGTACACCCTGCAGGAGCTGCCGAAGGCTGCGATCTTTAAAAAAAAGCCCCGCATTCGCGGGGCAATTTCATCAGGCCGGCTGAGCCTGCAAACTCACCGGTCGCAGCGGCAGCAACGGCGCATGCGGATCGGCTTTCACCGACGATCGCCAGGCGTCCAGCCACTCGGCATGACCTTCGGCCCAGACCTGCTCATGCAGACGCGCCAGTGCGACAGGGTCACTGAGCAGTTGCAAGCGATCATGGTTGTTCAGCCCGGCCGGGCCGACCTTGATCGCGTGACGCACCCGCTCCTGACGCAGCCACTCGATCGGTTCGGCCTGGCCGTGACGCGAGGTCGCCAGCGAGCACGCCAGGGCGTTCTGCTGTGGATCGACCACGGCGCGGACGAAGCCGTCGTTGAGGGCGTGATAACGGTTTTCGTGGGTGTACTGGTCGGTTGCCAGCAACGCCTGCGGCGGATTGTATTCCTCGGGGATGAGGAACAGGCTCTCGTCGCGGGATTTCAGGCCCAGACCCACACGGCTGGAGATCACCGACACCGGGATCGACAGCATCAGCGAACCGACGATCGGCACCAGCCACCAGAGGAAGCTCGGGTTCAGCCAGATCACCAACAATGCCCAGAGAAAGCCCAGCAACGTCTGCGGACCGTGGCGCTTGACCGCTTCGCTCCACGGCGTCGAGTCGTCGTCACGTTGCGGCGAATTCCAGGTCGCGGCCCAGCCGAGGAACGCGGCGAGGACGAAACGGGTGTGGAAAATCATCCGCACCGGCGCCAGCAGCATGGAGAACAGCATCTCCAAGAGCATCGACAGGGTCACCTTGAACTTGCCGCCGAACTCTTTCGCGCCCTTGGCCCAGATCAGGATGATGCTCAACAGCTTCGGCAGGAACAGCAGCACGATGGTCGTCGAGAACAGCGCGATGGCCTTGTCCGGGTGCCATTGCGGCCACAGCGGATAGAGCTGACGCGGTTCGAGGAAGTACTGCGGCTCCATCAGCGTGTTCACCGCCAGCAGCGCCGTCGACAACACGAGGAAGAAGAACCATAACGGCGCCGACAGGTACGACATCACGCCGGTGAGGAACACCGCGCGGTGCACCGGGTGCATGCCCTTGACCAGGAACAGGCGGAAGTTCATCAGGTTGCCGTGGCACCAGCGACGGTCACGCTTGAGCTCGTCGAGCAGGTTAGGCGGCAACTCTTCGTAACTGCCCGGCAAGTCGTAGGCAATCCATACGCCCCAACCGGCACGGCGCATCAGCGCAGCTTCGACGAAGTCGTGGGACAGGATCGCACCGGAGAACGCGCCCTTGCCCGGCAACGGCGCCAGGGCGCAGTGGTCGATGAACGGCTTCATGCGGATGATCGCGTTGTGCCCCCAGTAGTGGGATTCACCCAGCTGCCAGAAGTGCAGGCCGGCAGTGAACAGCGGGCCGTACACGCGGGTAGCGAACTGCTGCATGCGCGCATACAGGGTGTCCATGCCCGACGCACGCGGCGCGGTCTGGATGATCCCGGCGTCCGGCGTGGCTTCCATCAGGCGCACCAGACTGGTCAGGCATTCGCCGCTCATCACCGAGTCGGCGTCGAGCACGACCATGTATTTGTAGTCACCGCCCCAACGACGGCAGAAGTCGTCGAGGTTGCCGCTCTTGCGTTTCACACGACGGCGACGACGGCGATAGAAGATCTTGCCGAAGCCCTTGGCTTCGCGGCAGACATCCAACCAAGCCTGTTGCTCGGCGACGCAGATATCGGTGTCGTTACTGTCGCTGAGGACGAAAAAGTCGAAGCGATCCAGATCACCGGTAGCGGCGACCGATTCAAACGTCGCACGCAGACCGGCGAATACACGCGGCACGTCTTCGTTGCAGATCGGCATGACCAGCGCAGTGCGCGCATCTTTCGGAATCGGCTCGTTACCGGCGCTTTTCCCGGAGATACGGTATTTGTCGTGCCCGGTAAGCAACTCGAGGAAGCCCATCAGCGCAGTCCAGAAACCGGCCGACACCCAGCAGAACAGAATCCCGAACAGAATCAGGATGCTGGTTTGCAGCGCGTACGGCAGCACTTGCGTGGCGGTTTGCAGCAGCGGCTGATGCAGGACTTCATCCAGATCGACGAACGACCAGCCCTGATACGGCATGATGCCTTTCATGTACCAGCCGGCAACGATGGTCTGGCCAAGCATCAGCAACAACAGGATATAGCGGCGGATCGAACCGACGGTGCGCCAGCGCGCGGCCGGCAGGACATTGGCGTCCTTCGGCGGCTGCGGCGGGTTGGTGCGCCCGGTCAGACGGCGCCAGCCACGCACCAGGATATTGGTGCGCCACGGCTCCGGCACAACCTTGGTACGGCGGATCGGCGGCGTCGCCTTGAGGCTGACCCGACCACTGGCGTCGAGCACCAGCATTTCCGCTTCAGCCAGTTCTTCGGCAGTGCTCAGGGTCAGACGCTTGCCCACCGAAGCCTGGGCGGCTTCGGCAGGGGCGTCGAATGTGGAGGATGACAGGCGTTCATGCAGCTCGCTGAACGACTGGCAACCCGCGAGTTCCGCGCGTTGCTCGTCGGTCATCGGCAGATGCGCCAGATACTCGGACAGAGTCTCTGGCTGTACTGGTGAATTACTCATCGGCAGGCAACTGATAGCTCCAGGTCTCGGTCAGGACTTCTTCAGTCGGCGCCGATTCCGGTGTGGCTGGGGCCGCGTCGGCAGCGACTGGCTGCTTGGCGTCTTTATTGGCCTTGTCCTTGGCGTCGGCTGCAGGCTTGGCTTCAGCCTGTTTGGCTTCGGCGGCCTTGGCTTCCTTGTCGAGTTTTTCCTGTTGCTTGGCGGCAACCTTGTCAGCCTTGGCGACCGACGAGTTGGAGGCCGGCACCGATTTGGCCAGATCTGCGGTAACCACTGGCTGAACCAGGGCGGCGCGCATTTCGGTTGCCTTGCTCGGATCCTTGATCTTCATCCGCAGGGTCAAGCGCCAGCCCTTGGTTTCCGGGTTGTAGCGCACGCTGTTCTCGACCAGTTCGGCGTTGTCGCCGACGCTGACCTGACTGCGCACGTCGGCATCCGGCGTCAGGGCCGCCAGCGACGGGCCTTCGAAGTCGACCAGATAGGCAACGCTGCCATCGGGCTGACGGATCAGGTTGGATTGCTTGACGTCACCGGTCGAACGCAGGGTCTGCGCCACCCAGGCGCTGTCCGGCGCGTGAATTGCTGCTTCGTCCATGGTCCAGTGCATACGGTAGGCGAAGTCCAGCGGCTGGCCTGGTTCCGGCATTTTTTCCGGGCTCCAGAACGCAACGATGTTGTCGTTGGTTTCGTCAGCGGTCGGAATCTCTACCAGATCGACAGTGCCCTTGCCCCACTCGCCCTTCGGCTCGATCCAGGCGCTTGGGCGCTTGTCGTAGCGGTCGTCGAGGTCTTCGTAGTGGCTGAAGTCACGGCCACGCTGCAGCAGACCGAAACCACGCGGGTTCTCGACGCTGAAGTTGCTTACGGCCAGATGTTTCGGGTTGTTCAGTGGGCGCCAGATCCACTCGCCGTTGCCGGCATGGATCGACAGACCGCTGGAGTCGTGCAGTTCACGACGGTAGTTGAGCACTTTCGACGGCTGGTTGGCGCCGAACAGGAACATGCTGGTCAGCGGCGCGATGCCCAGTTTGCCGACTTTGTCACGCAGGAACATCTGCGCCTTGACGTCGACGATAGTGTCGCTGCCCGGACGCAGGATCAAACGGTAGGCACCGGTGGCACGCGGCGAATCGAGCAGAGCGAAGATCACCAGGTGCTTGTCGCCGGGCTTGGGCTGTTGAATCCAGAACTCGCGGAAACGCGGGAATTCTTCGCCCGACGGCAGCGCGGTGTCGATCGCCAGACCACGGGCCGACAGACCATAGGTGTGGCCCTTGCCGACGACGCGGAAGTAGCTCGCGCCGAGCATGGTCATGATTTCGTCTTGCTTGTCGGCCTTATTGATCGGATACAGCACACGGAAACCGGCGTAACCCAGTTGTTCGGTGGCTTTCGGATCGAATTTCAGATCGCCGAAATCGAAGCGGCTCGGATCGTATTTGATCTCCGAGACGGTGTTCGCGGTGATTTCGTTGATTTTCACCGGCGTATCGAAATGCATACCCTGGTGATAGAAGGAGAGCTTGAACGGCGTCTTCTGATCGGCCCACTCAGCCTTTTCGGTGAGGAAGCGGATCTTCTGGTAGTCCGCGAACTTCATTTCGCGGAATTCGTTCGGCAGGTTGCTGCGCGGGGCTTCGAACTTCTGCCCGGCCAGCTCTTTGGCCTTGGCCGATACGTCGTCAAGATTGAACGCCCAAAGCTGACTGGCGCTGAGCAGGCACAGGAGCGCCGAACCCGCTACCAGAGCACTTCGCATGCGTTTGGCAGACATTTTTGCTGCATTACAGGGACTAACAATCACGAGCAACCCTCGCCGAAAACAGATCAATAAACCAACGGCCAGCTATCTTTATGCCAGGTTGGCGAGCAATGTTCCGACTCCGCCGGGGCAAAATGATTCCCCAATCGGATCCAGACAAGTCTCTACCTAAGTCAAAACGGATCAACGAATGTCGATCCCCGCAGCGCGCGATTATCTAGTAGCCCGGATGACAACGCATCAGGGGTAACAAAGTATTTATCGCGAAAACAGCCTAAAAACAGTCGAAATTTCCGAAAAAGGTGTTTCAGGCACTGTCAGGTCTGTAACAAAAAGGTCACCGGGCCATCGTTGACCAGGTGCACCTGCATATCGGCGCCGAATCTACCTGATGCCACAGTGCCATGCACCTGTTTCGCCTGGCTCAATAAATAGTCGAACAACTCAGCACCCAGCGCCGGCGGTGCGGCCGTGGAAAAGCTCGGACGCAAGCCGCTTTTAGTGTCGGCGGCGAGGGTGAACTGAGAGACCAGCAGCAACCCGCCACCCACATCTGCCAGGGACAGATTCATCTTGCCCTCGGCGTCACTGAATACCCGATAGTTAAGCAGCTTATGCAGAAGTTTGTCGGCGCTGGTACGCGTGTCGTCGGGTTCTACCGCCACCAGCACCAGCAAACCCTGATCGATCGCGCCGACTGTCTCGCCGGCGACCTCAACACGCGCACCACGTACGCGCTGTAACAGCGCCTTCATGCTTCTTCGAGCGGCAGGTCGAGCAGGCGCTGGGCCATTTTGCTCGCGGCGCGCACCAGCGCATCGGTGATGCCCGGTTCCGACGCAGCGTGGCCGGCGTCGCGGATCACCTGTAATTCGCTGTTCGGCCAGGCCTGATGCAACTCCCAGGCATTGTCGAGCGGGCAGATCACATCGTAGCGACCATGAATGATCACACCGGGCAGGTGGGCGATCTTGCCCATGTCGCGGATCAACTGGTTGGGCTCAAGGAAGGCGTTGTTGGTGAAGTAGTGGCATTCGATCCGCGCGATCGACAACGCGCGCTGCGGCTCGGAGAAACGATCGACCACCAGCGGGTTCGGCCGCAGGGTCGCGGTGCGCCCTTCCCAGGTCGACCACGCCTTCGCCGCATGCATCTGGGCGATCTGATCGTTGCCGATCAGGCGTTTGTGGAAAGCATTGAGCAGGTCGTCGCGCTCGTCCAGCGGGATCGGCGCGATGTAGTCCTGCCAGTAATCGGGGAACAGACGGCTGGCGCCGGCCTGATAGAACCATTCGATTTCCTGCGGACGGCAGAGAAAGATCCCGCGCAGAATCAGACCGTGCACCCGCTCCGGGTGGGTTTGCGCGTAGGCCAGCGCCAGGGTCGAACCCCATGAGCCGCCGAACAGCACCCATTTTTCAATGCCCAGATGCTTGCGGATGCGCTCGAGATCCTCGACCAGATCCCAGGTGGTGTTGTTTTCCAGGCTCGCATGCGGGGTGGAACGACCGCAGCCGCGCTGGTCGAAGGTGACAATGCGATACAGATTCGGATCGAAATAGCGCCGGCTCTGCGCATCGCAACCGGCGCCGGGGCCACCGTGGATGAATACCACCGGCAATCCCTCCGGCGAGCCGCTTTCATCGACGTACAGCGTATGGGTGTCATCGACAGCCAGATCGTGCCGGGCGTGGGGTTTGATCTGCGGAAACAAAGTCTGCATTGCGCGCTCCGTAAGGGGTCGAGGTCATCCCTGGGGGGACTCGTATTATTCTGCCGTTGGGCATCATAAACCCGATTTGCGTCAATGAGCATGTTCCGGGGCCTGATCGTTCCCACGCTCTGCGTGGGAACGCCTCTTGGGACGCTCCGCGTCCAGTGACGCGGAGCGTCACGGGCTGCATTCCCACTCAGAGCGTGGGAACGATCAAAGATCGCAGCCTTCGGCAGCTCAGGGGTGCATCAGGCGTTGTGGTGTTTTTCACCCCAAGCGAGCAGTCCCTGCAGCAATTCCCTGAGCACCCCCCGCGTTGGCTCGGCCAGGTCGGCGCGGTAGCGGAACGGTTCGAACTCTTCCATGTAGGTGGACTGGCACAGTTCCAATTGCACGGCGTGGATGTTCTGCGTCGGGTCGCCGTACTGGCGGGTGATGTGTCCGCCCTTAAAGCGACCGTTAAGCACATGGGTGAACTGCTCGTGCCGCGCGCAGATCGCTTCCAGTTGACTCGCCAGTTGCGGATCACAGCTGGCGCCATTGAACGTGCCGAGGTTGAAGTCTGGCAGTTTGCCGTCGAACAGGTGCGGGATGATCGAGCGGATCGAGTGCGCATCGAACAGCAGCGCGTAGCCAAATTCAGCCTTCAGCCGCGCCAGCTCTTGCTGCAAGGTGCGATGGTATGGCGTCCAGATCTGCTGCAAATAAGTCGCGCGTTCTTGCTGCGAAGGCTCCCGACCCTCCAGAAACAACGCAATGCCGTCGAACAACGTCGCCGGATACAACCCCGTGGTCGCCCCGGCATACAACGGCTTGTCGTCGGACGGCCGGTTGAGGTCGATGACGAAACGCGAATACTCAGCGGCCAAGGTGCTAGCGCCCAGCTCCTCGGCAAAATCGTAGAGCTGCGGAATATGCCAGTCGGTGTCCGGCAGGCTTCTCGCAGCGGGGATCAGCCCGGCCTCGACCGTTGGGGTCAGACGCACACCGGCGTGGGGCATGCTGATCAGCAGCGGCACGCGGCCTTGTTTGAAATTCAGAACCTTGTCCACGACAGCTCTCCTACAGATTCGATTCAAAGCCGTGACGCACGACGCGCTTGTGCAGATCGCCACCGAGCCAATAGGCCAGATCCGCCGGACGCTCGATGTCCCACGCCACGAAATCGGCGACCTTGCCAACCTCCAGCGAGCCATGGGTCTGCGCCATGCCCAACGCCTGCGCGGCATGGATGGTCGCTCCGGCCAAGGCTTCTTCCGGGGTCATGCGGAAACAGGTGCAAGCCATGTTCAGCATCAGACGCAACGACAGCGCTGGCGAGGTGCCGGGGTTGAGGTCGCTGGCGATGGCGATCTTCACCTTGTGCCTGCGCAGCGCGTCCATCGGCGGCAGCTGGGTTTCGCGCAGAAAGTAGAACGCGCCGGGCAGCAGCACGGCGACGGTGTCGGCGGCGGCCATGGCGATCGCGTCGGCCTCGTCCATGAATTCCAGGTGATCGGCGGACAAGGCTTTGTAACGTGCGGCGAGGCTGGAGCCGTGCAGCGAGGACAATTGCTCGGCATGCAGCTTTACCGGCAGTCCGAGTTGTTGCGCGGCGACGAAGACTCGCTCGACCTGCTCCGGCGAGAACGCTAGGTATTCGCAGAACGCGTCCACGGCATCGACCAGACCTTCAGCGGCAAGGGCCGGGAGCATCTGCTCGCAGATCAGATCGATGTAATCGTCGGCGCGATCCTTGTACTCCGGCGGCAAGGCGTGCGCCGCCAGGCAAGTGCTGCGAACGCTGATCGGCAGCTCTTCGGCCAGACGCCGGATGACCCGCAGCAGCTTGCGCTCGTTGGCCATATCGAGACCGTAGCCGGACTTCATTTCCACCGTGGTCACACCGTCGCGCATCAGGCTTTTCAGACGTTTGGCGGCGCTGGCGAACAACTCGTCCTCCGTGGCTTCACGGGTGGCGCGCACGGTGCTGGCGATGCCGCCGCCCTGCGCGGCGATCTCGGCATAGCTGACGCCTTGCAGACGTTTTTCGAACTCACCGCTGCGGTTGCCGCCGAACACGGTGTGGGTGTGGCAGTCGATCAGGCCGGGAGTGACCCAAGCACCCTGCAGGTCATTGACCGCCGGGTATTCGCCGGACGGCAATTGAGTGCGCGGGCCGATCCACTCGATCAGCGTGCCGAATGTCACGATCGCGGCATCCTCGATGATCGAATAGGCGCCGCTGGCCATGGTTGCGACGTGGCAGTGTTGCCAGAGGGTTTTCATCCCGGTTCCTCTTATAGTGATCGTTCCCACGCTCTGCGTGGGAATGCAGCCCGTGACGCTCCGCGTCACTGGACGCGGAACGTCCCTTGAGGCATTCCCACGCAGAGCGTGGGAACGATCAGTGGGTGGATTAGAGGCTCGGCAAAAGCTTCGCCGAAACCAGCTCGGTCAAGCACCGCGACGCCAGCAATTCAGTCGCCGCATTGATGTCCGGGGCAAAGAACCGATCCTTCTCATAAAACGGCACTTCCCTGCGCAAAATCGCCCGCGCCTGTTCGAGCTTCGGCGAGGTCTTCAGACCGTTACGCAGATCCAGGCCCTGCACCGCCGCCAGCCATTCCACGGCGAGAATGCCGCGAGTGTTCTCGGCCATTTCCCACAGACGCTTGCCGGCGGCCGGGGCCATCGACACGTGATCTTCCTGGTTGGCCGAGGTCGGCAGGCTGTCCACCGAATGTGGATGGGACAACGCCTTGTTTTCACTGGCCAACGCCGCAGCGGTGACCTGAGCGATCATGAAACCGGAGTTCACCCCGCCATTGGCCACCAGGAACGGCGGCAGTTGCGACATGTGCTTGTCCATCATCAGCGAGATGCGCCGCTCGCTCAGTGAGCCGATTTCAGCGATGGCCAATGCCATGTTGTCAGCGGCCATGGCCACCGGTTCGGCGTGGAAGTTGCCGCCGGAAATCACGTCGCCTTCAGCGGCGAAGACCAAGGGGTTATCGGAAACCGCGTTGGCTTCCACCGCCAGCACTTCAGCGGCCTGGCGGAACTGGGTCAGGCAAGCGCCCATGACTTGCGGCTGGCAACGCAGCGAGTACGGGTCCTGGACCTTGTCGCAATTCTCGTGCGAGGCGGAGACTTCGCTGCGCTCACCGAGCAGATCGCGATAAGCCGCAGCGGCATCGATCTGCCCTTTCTGCCCACGTGCGGCGTGAATGCGCGCGTCGAACGGCGAGCGCGAACCGAGCACGGCTTCAACAGTAAGACTGCCCAGCGCCAGTGCACCGGCAAACAGATCCTCGCCTTCGAACAAACCGCGCAGCGCAAACGCTGTGGAAACCTGGGTACCGTTGAGCAGCGCCAGACCTTCTTTGGCCGCTAAAGTCAGCGGCGTCAGGCAGGCGACTTTCAGTGCTTCGGTGGCTTCAAGCCATTCACCCTTGTAACGGGCCTTGCCCTCGCCGAGCAGCACCAGCGACATGTGCGCCAACGGCGCCAGATCGCCGGATGCGCCGACCGAACCTTTCAGCGGAATGTGCGGATAGACCTCGGCATTGATCAGCGCGATCAGCGCATCGATCACCTGCCGACGAATCCCGGAAAAACCCCGGCTGAGGCTATTGACCTTGAGCACCATGATCAATCGCACAAGGTCATCGCTGATCGGCTGGCCGACGCCGGCAGCGTGCGAGAGCACCAGCGAACGCTGCAGGTTTTCCAGGTCTTCACTGGCGATGCGCGTCGAGGCGAGCAGGCCGAAACCGGTGTTGATGCCGTAGGCGGTGCGGTTCTCGGCGAGGATCTGCTCGACGCAGGCGACGCTGGCCTCGATCTGCGCGCTGGCGCTGTTGTCGAGGGTCAGTGTGACCGGGTTCTGGTAGACGTCACGCAGTTGGGCCAGGCTCAATTGGCCGGGGATCAGGTTCAGCGCAGTCATTAAAATGCTCCTGTTAGGCATTGTTATTAACTACCAGTCGCTCCGGAGCATTCCGTTATCCGTCGCTTCACGTCTTGTGAACGATCCACGCCTTGGCACGCTGGTATGGGTAGTTGTCAGTGCAAGTCCGGTAGGACGTTGTGCGGCAGATTCGGGTGTTTCAATACGGTCGCAGCGGCAGCGATATCCGGCGCCAGCCAGCGATCCTCGTCGTAGGCGGGGACCGTTTCGCGCAGCAGTTTCCACGCGCGGTCAGTGCCCACGCCAAAGCGCTGTTCCTTGAGGAATTCAAACGCCTGCGCCGCCAGCAGATATTCAATCGCGAGAATCTGCGTGCAGTTTTCCAGCGCGCGGTGCAGCTTCAGCGCGGCGTTGGTGCCCATGCTCAGGTGGTCTTCCTGCAGGCCCGAGGTGATGTAGTTATCGAGCACCGCCGGTTGCGCCAATTGGCGGTTTTCCGCACACAGCGAGGCGGCGACGTATTGCACGATCATCATCCCCGAGTTGACCCCGGGATTGGCCACCAGAAACGCCGGCAAGCCGCTGACGTGCGGATTCACCAGACGATCGAGACGGCGCTCGGCGATCGAGCCGATTTCGGCCATGGCAATCGCCAGCAGATCGGCCGCCATCGCCACGGATTGACCGTGCGGGTTGGCCTGCGACATCACCCGGAAATTGTCCGGAGTGCCCAGCAGTAACGGGTTGTCGGTGCAGCCGTTGAGTTCGGCTTCCACCTGTTTGATCGCATGCTCCAGTTGATCACGGGCGGCGCCGTGGACCTGCGGGATCGAACGAATGCTCAGCGCATCCTGAGTGCGAATGCCTTTGCTCGCAGCGATCACTTCGCTGCCATCGAGCAAGGCGCGCAGGTTGTTGCCGACCTGCTGCATGCCCGGATGCGGCTTGAGCGCAATGATCTCTGCATCGAACGCATCGATCTGGCCGCGCTGGGCTTCGAAACTCATCGCACCAATGACATCGGCCCATTGCAGCAGCCGCGTCGCATCGGCAATCGCCAGGCAACTGAGGCCGGTCATGCACGGCGTGCCGTTGACCAGACACAAGCCATCCTTCGCGCCGAGCTGCACAGGTTGCAGGCCCTCCTCGGCCAGCGCCTGTTGCGCCGAAATGATCCGCCCGCGATAGCTGACATTGCCAACGCCGAGCAGCGCGATGCCGACGTGCGCCATGTGCGTCAGGTAACCCACCGAACCTTGCGACGGCACCTGCGGGGTAATGCCGCGATTGAGCAGCGCCAGCAGCCCTTCGACCACGCGCCGATGCAGCCCGGATTTGCCGTGGCTGTAGTTGTGGATCGCGGCGCAGATGATGGCGCGGGTCTGCTCATCGCTGAGCACCGGGCCGACACCGCAGGCATGGCTGAGCAAGGTGTTGCGCGAGAGTTGGCTGAGCTGTTCGTCCTGCAGCGAAACGTTCGACAGACCGCCCAGACCGGTGTTGACGCCATAGGCGCGCTCGCCGCTGGCGACAATGCGATGAACGATGGCCTGCGCGTTGTCGATGCGCGCCCAGGTCTCGCTGGACAGCTCAAGTGGCGCGCCATGCCGGGCGACAGCGACGACGTCCTGCCAACGCAGAGGGGCGCCGGTGATGATGATCTTTTCAGCCTGGGACATCTCTAACCTCATACCAATTCTGTTGATGCCGGTAACCCTGTGGTGAGGGGATTTATCCCCGTTCGGCTGCGAAGCAGTCGTAAAGCCTGCCACCGCGGTCTGTCTGACGGATTTGCGGGCATGGTTTGGGGCGGCTTCGCCACCCAACGGGGATAAATCCCCTCGCCACATAGGCCACTCAGTGTCAGACCACCGCCGCCCGCCGCTGCACGAACCGGTCGACATACTCATCGGCCGGTGAATGCAGGATCTCTCTCGGCGTGCCCACCTGGATCAACCGGCCATCCTTGAGAATCGCGATGCGATTGCCGATGCGCACGGCTTCGTCGAGGTCGTGGGTGATGAAGACGATGGTCTTGTGCAGGGTCTTCTGCAGTTCGAGCAACTGGTCCTGCATCTCGGCGCGGATCAGCGGGTCCAACGCACTGAACGCTTCGTCCATCAGGATGATGTCGGTGTCCGCCGCCAAGGCGCGGGCGAGGCCGACGCGCTGACGCATGCCGCCGGAGAGCTGGTGCGGGTATTTGTTTTCATAGCCTTTGAGACCGACGGTGTTGATCCAGTGCAGTGCGCGTTCGGCGCAGACCTGCTTGCTCTCGCCGCGCACTTTCAGACCGTAGGCGACGTTATCGAGCACGCTCTTGTGCGGCAGCAGGCCGAAGCTCTGGAACACCATGCTGATCTTGTGCCGGCGAAATTCGCGCAGGGCGTCCATGTCGTACTGCAGGATGTCCTCGCCATCGACCAGAATCGCCCCGCTGGTGGGGTCGATCAGGCGATTGAAGTGGCGCACCAGGGTGGATTTGCCGGAACCGGACAGGCCCATGATCACGAAGATTTCGCCGGTGCCGATGCTCAGCGACAAGTCATTCACGCCGACCACGCAACCGGTTTCGTTGAGCACCTGATCCTTGCTCTTGCCCTGGCCGACCATGGCCAGCGCATCCTTGGCGCGGTTGCCGAAAATCTTGAAGACGTTGCGCACTTCGATCTTGCTCACGCTTGCATTGCTCATTTGCTCACCTCATGGCGTGGCCGACCGTACGCTTGAGTGATGCGGTCGATGACCACTGCGAGAATCACGATCGCCAGCCCGGCTTCGAGACCACGGCCGACGTTGAGGGTCTGAATCCCCACCAGTACGTCTTCACCGAGGCCACGGGCGCCGATCATCGAAGCGATCACCACCATCGACAGGGCCATCATCGTGGTCTGGTTGATCCCGGCCATGATGCTCGGCAGCGCCAGCGGCAGTTGCACGCCGAACAGTTGCTGCCAGCGGTTGGCGCCGAAGGCATTGATCGCTTCCATCACTTCACCGTCAACCTGGCGAATGCCCAGATCGGTCAGGCGAATCAGCGGTGGCGCGGCGTAGATCACCGTGGCGAAAATCGCCGGCACCTTGCCCAGGCCAAAGAGCATCAGCACCGGAATCAGATAAACGAAACTCGGCATCGTCTGCATGATATCGAGCAGCGGCATCAGCACCGAACGCAGGCGGTTGCTGCGCGCCGAGAGGATCCCCAGCGGAATGCCGATCAGCACCGAAATGATCGTCGCGACCATCATCAGCGCCAGCGTTTGCATGAGCTTGTCCCACAGGCCAACGGCGCCGACGAGGAACAGCAGACCGACAATCACCGCAGTGGTGACGACTTTGCGCGTGGCGTGCCAGGCGATGACACCGACAATCGCCAGCATCAGCCACCACGGCGCCGCACGCAGCAAACCTTCGAGACTGACGATGGCCCAGAGCAGCGTGTCGGAGATATGCCGGAACACGTCGCCGTAGTTGGTCACCAGCGAATCGACCCAACCGTTGACCCAGTCGGCGATGGAAAAGGTAAAGCTTTCGGGAAACATAAGGGACTCTCAATCAAGGGGTTGCGATCAAGCGTCCGGCTGCCGTGCTGGCAGCCGGGCAAACCTGACCTACAAGGCCGCGTCGATTTTCTTGGCTGCGTCGTCGCTCACCCATGCGTGCCAGACTTCAGGATGTTCCTTGAGGAAGATTTTCGCCAGTTTTGCCGACTCGATCCGCTCCTTGGCCATGCGCCCGAGGTTCTGATTGAGCAGGTCGATCGGCAGGTTGACCTTTTCCAGCACGGCGACCAGTTCCGGGGCTTCGTCGTGGAAGGTTTTTGACAGGCCGACCTTGATGCTGATGGTCTTGTTGCCCTGCGCCTGGTCTTCAAGCCTGACCGCATCGATCTGCCCCATCAGCGGGGTCGGCGACCAGTAGTAGAAGAGGATCGGTTCGCCACGCTTGTAACTCGACAACACCGCCGCATCCAGCGCAGGGCCGGTGCCCGGGCGGAAGTTGGTGTAGCTGTTTTCGAGGCCGTAGCGCTTGAGCATTTCGCTGTTGTCGAGCTCGCAGGTCCAGCCGGCCGGGCAGTTGTAGAAGCGGCCCTTGGACGGCTCTTCGGCGTCCTTGAACACAGCGGAGTATTTGCCCAGGTCAGCGATGTTCTTCAGGTCCGGGGCTTTCGCCTCAAGCTTGCGCTTGGCGTCGCCTTCGATCACATAACGCGGCACGTACCAGCCCTCGACCGCACCCATCACCGGCGCGCCGACACCGACGACCTTGCCGGCCTTCTCGGCCTTGTTCCAGACCTCGCTGCGGCCGACCCACTCTTCGGCGAACACTTGAATATCGTTGCTGCTCAGGGCGTTTTCCATGGTGATGGAATTGCCCGGCAGGCTGTCGGTCTTGCAGCCGTAACCTTTCTCCAGCACCACTTGCAGCACGTCGGTCAGGAGCATGCCGCTTTCCCAGTTCAGGCCGGCGAATTTCACTGGTTTGCCCGATTCGCACCAGCCGGCGGCTTGGGTCGCACCGGCACTGGCCAACAGGCCCATGGACAGCAATGTGGTCAGCAGGGTCTTGTTCGATTTCATTGTCGTGACGCTCCTAATCATGAATGGGCTTACGGCAGTTCAAGAGGCATCCAGCCTGGTCCACGTCCAGATCAGGCCTGCGCCGCAGCGCGACCGGTCCCGCTGTTTTTTGCTTGTGGGGTGCTGTTCTGCTCGACCGGCAGAATCAGGCGATCGGGCACTGCGCTGTGCCATTTCTTTGCGCAGAAGTAATAGACGGCGGCCGGCAGCACCAGGCCGATGATCCAGGAAATATCCACATCACCGAGGGCCGCCACCAGCGGGCCGGTATAGAACTTGGTCGAGATGAACGGCAACTGCACCAGCACGCCGAACACGTAGACGCTGATACCGAGCAGGTTCCACCGGCCGTAGCGGCCGTTCGGATCGGCCAGCGCCGGCACGTCGTAGCGCTCGCGGGTGATGCAGTAGTAGTCGACCAGATTGATCGCGCTCCACGGTGTGAAGAAGGCGAGCAGAAACAGGATGAACGACTTGAACGCACCGAGGAACGAGTGCTGCCCGAGCAAGGCGATCAAGGTTGCCGCGCCGACGATGAACAGCACGAACACCAGCCGCTGCATACGGGAAACCGTCAGGTGCCCTTTGAAGCCACTGATGATGGTGGCGATGCACATGAAGCTGCCGTAGGAGTTCAGCGTCGAAATGGTCACTTTGCCGAACGCGATGCTGAAATACAGCAGCGCGGCGGTGGCGCCGGTACCGCCGAGGCCGACGATGTAGGCGACTTCATGACCGGCAAATTGACCGTTGGCCGAAGCGGCGGCAAACACGCCGAGGATCATCGCCACCTGCGCGCCAATCACCGAACCTGCACCAGCGGCGAAGAAGGTTTTCACCGACGAAGTGGCGCTCGGCAGGTAGCGTGAATAGTCCGCCACATACGGGCCGAAAGCGATCTGCCACGACGCCGCCAACGACACCGCCAGCAGAAAGCTGCTCCAGCTGAAATGACGAATCTGCAGAAGTGCACCAACGTCGGTCTGGCTCATCAGCCGCCAGAACAGGAACACAAAAGCGATCACGCCAATCACGCTGGCGACGCGGCCGATCCAGTGGATCACCCGATAGCCGAGCACTGTCACCAGCACGATGACACTGGCGAAAATCAGGATGCCAACACTGTCGCTGACACCGAACAACTGCCCCAGCGCTTGCCCGGACAGCACTGTACCGGTGGCGGTGAAACCCAGGTACATCAGGCACACCAGCACGATCGGAATCGCCGCGCCATAAACGCCGAATTGCACACGGCTGGAGATCATCTGCGGCAAGCCCAGTTTCGGCCCTTGCGCGGCATGCAGCGCCATCACGCCACCGCCGAGCAGTTGGCCGATCAGCAGACCGATCAACGACCAGAACACATCACCGCCAAGCACCACGGCCAGGGCCCCGGTGACGATCGCAGTGATCTGCAGGTTGGCGCCCATCCACAGGGTGAACTGGCTGAACAGACGACCGTGTCTTTCCGCTTCCGGGATGTAGTCGATCGAACGCCTTTCGATCAACGGGGTAGTGCCTGCACGTTCGTTGTTAACCGCCATGATTCAACCTCTGTGGATTGCTATTCGGGTTCACTGAGCATCGGTGGAGCTGCTTTTCTGTGGGAGCGAGCTTGCTCGCGAAAGCAATCTGTCTGCCGACACGAATGTTGACTGTGCCGGCCTCTTCGCGAGCAAGCTCGCTCCCACATGAAGCAAAAGCGTATTACTTGCCGCCGGTGATCATCGGCAGGTTCAGCCCTTGCTCTTTGGCGCAGTCGATGGCGATCGGGTAACCGGCATCGGCGTGACGCATGACCCCAGTCGCCGGGTCGTTATGCAGCACACGAGCAATGCGCTCGGCGGCCTCATCGGTACCATCGCAGACGATCACCATCCCCGAATGCTGCGAGAAGCCCATGCCGACGCCGCCGCCGTGGTGCAAGGACACCCAGGTCGCGCCGCTCGCGGTATTCAGCAAAGCATTGAGCAATGGCCAGTCGGAGACGGCGTCGGAACCGTCCTGCATGGACTCGGTTTCGCGGTTGGGACTGGCAACCGAGCCGGAGTCGAGGTGGTCGCGACCGATCACCACCGGGGCCGACAGCTCACCGCTACGGACCATTTCGTTGAAGGCCAGACCGAGCTTGGCGCGCTGGCCCAGACCGACCCAGCAGATACGCGCCGGCAGACCCTGGAAGCTGATGCGCTCACGGGCCATGTCCAGCCAGTTGTGCAGGTGTGCGTCGTCCGGGATCAGCTCTTTGACTTTGGCATCGGTTTTGTAGATGTCCTGCGGATCACCCGACAATGCCGCCCAACGGAACGGGCCGATACCACGGCAAAAGAGCGGACGGATGTAGGCCGGCACGAAGCCCGGGAAATCGAAAGCGTTTTCGACGCCTTCTTCCTGAGCCATCTGACGGATGTTGTTGCCGTAGTCGAAGGTCGGAATGCCTTGCTTCTGGAACTCCAGCATGGCTTTGACGTGCACCGCCATCGACTGCTTGGCGGCTTTGATCACAGCGGCCGGTTCGGTCTTGGCGCGGGCGCGGTATTCGTCCCAGCTCCAGCCGGCCGGCAGGTAACCGTTGAGCGGGTCGTGGGCGCTGGTCTGATCGGTGACCATGTCCGGACGCACGCCGCGTTTGACCAGCTCCGGGAGAATTTCTGCCGCGTTGCCGAGCAGCGCGATGGAGATTGCCTTGCCTTCTTTGGTGTATTTGTCGATGCGCGCCAGAGCGTCGTCGAGGTCTTTGGCTTGCTCATCGACGTAACGGCTTTTCAGGCGGAAATCGATGCTGACCTGTTGGCACTCGATGTTCAGCGAGCAGGCGCCGGCCAGAGTGGCGGCCAGCGGTTGCGCGCCGCCCATGCCACCGAGGCCTGCGGTGAGCACCCAGCGGCCCTTGAGGTCAGCGTTGTAATGCTGGCGCCCGGCTTCAACGAAGGTTTCGTAGGTGCCCTGAACGATGCCCTGGCTGCCAATGTAGATCCAGCTGCCAGCGGTCATCTGGCCGTACATGGCCAGGCCTTTGGCGTCGAGTTCGTTGAAATGCTCCCAGCTTGCCCAATGCGGCACGAGGTTGGAGTTGGCGATCAGCACGCGCGGCGCATTGGTGTGAGTCTTGAACACGCCGACCGGTTTACCCGATTGCACCAGCAGGGTTTCGTCGTCGTTCAGGTTGGTCAGGCTCTCGACGATCTTGTCGTAGCATTCCCAGTTGCGCGCGGCGCGACCGATGCCACCGTAGACCACCAGCTCTTTCGGGTTCTCGGCGACTTCCGGGTCGAGGTTGTTCATCAACATGCGCAGCGGTGCTTCGGTCAGCCAGCTCTTGGCGGTCAGCGTGTTACCGCGTGCGGCGCGAATCTGCACGTCACGAAACTTGTTGCTGTTCTGGGTATTGTCAGTCACGAAAAAGACTCCTCAGCGATCAATTCAAACCAACCCTGGCAGTGGGCAGCAGCCTGCGCGCTGTGCTGCGCGACAAGCGAATCAGTGGACGCTGCGGAGAGTCTCGGACGACTCATACGCATACGTCTTTACTTGTACATACAAGCATATGCAATCAAGCGGCCAACTTGTGGGAGGAGCGTTCAGGAAAAATCGCGAGCTAGGCTGGAGAGCGCCTGAATCGAGGGTTCTGGCGTGGACGAAATTTTCCGGTAGGGGATTCCGAGGAGATGCGGCTGGGCCAAGTGAGCGTGGTTTTGCGCCACGCTGGGGCGTTCGGTAACAAGTTGGTGCGTGGAGGGAAACAAGAGTGGGGATGGCTTGTGGCGAGGGGATTTATCCCCGATGGGCTGCGCAGCAGACCGCTTTTTTAACCAGGAATGGGGCCGCTTCGCGACCCACGGGGATAAATCCCCTCGCCACAGGGGTCAGCTTTGGAGAAGTTCGACTATGCAGCAAGCGCCATGGGTGGAGACTTCGACCAGCCCACTGTTACCGTCCAGTTGCAGACAATCATGCCGACCGAGCTGCGAAACGCCGTCGCCAACACGCACCTCCATCAGCTCACTGACACTGAACACCAGCAACGTCGATGCCGAGCTGAAAAACCGCTGCTCACCCTCCAGCCATTGCAACCGCGCGCTGTAACGTTGCGGCGCATAGATCAGATTGAAATCGCGAATCGCACCGCCGAGCAACGTGCAGGACACCTGACTTTCGCCGCTGAAGGCAAACGGGTCGAGCGGTAACAGTGGGCGGGTATCGTCACCGTCGACACACAGAGTCATGCCGTCGCCCTGCAACACGGTGATGACTCGCTGGTAACCGGCGAATGTCGAGAAACCGCCCGATTCAGCGATGTCGGCAATCGACAGGCGCCAGCCGAAACCGTCCAGGCCAGTGCCGGCATCACGAGTGATTTCCTCGGTGCTGCCGCCGCCGTTTTTCCACGGCATGCGCGGGTAGCCTTCAGCGCGTAAAACCTTCACTTGATAATTCATTTATGAAAGCGTCCTTCCAGACGATGACGCGAACCCGGGTGGATCAAACGTGCAGCGGTCACCGGTTGACGCCCAGACCAAGTACGGCGACGAATCAGCAGGCACGGCTCGCCTTTCTCGATCTGCAGCAACTTGCATTCCGACGGCTCGGCAAGAATCGCTTCGACCACGTGCTCACCCTCGGTCAGCGGCGCGACCTGATTGAGGTAGGCGTAAGGTGTTTGCAGGGTGAAGTCCTGCTTGAGGTATTCCGGCGCCACCAGTGCGTTGACGAAACGGTCTTCGATTTGCACCGGAATGTCGTTTTCGTAATGCACGATCAGAGAATGGAATACTTTCTGGCCTTCGCGCATGTCCAGCGCCAGTGCGCGCTCGGAGCCGGCAGCCTCTTCTTCAAGGGTGATGACCTGGCAGGTGTGGCGATGGCCGCGCGAAGCGATTTCGTCAGCGATGTTATGCACTTCGAACAGTGCGGACTGGCTCTTCGGCTCGGCGACAAACGTGCCCACGCCTTGCATGCGCACCAGCAGGCCGTCGGCGGTCATCTCGCGCAAGGCGCGGTTGATGGTCATGCGGCTGAAGCCGAGCTGGCTGACCAGTTCGCTTTCGGACGGCACGCGGTAGTGCGGCGGCCAGTTACCGCTGTCGATCTGCTGGGTGATCATCTGTTTAACGCGGGCGTACAAAGGCGCCGGACTGTCGCCCATGTTCGCGGCCAACGGAGAAACTGGAGGCGGAGTCGGCACGGTTGATCCCTGTTCATTGGATGAAAGTGACTAGCTTGCCGGAGTTTACCGGGCAGGCAAACGTCTGTATATGTATATACAAATAACACACGATGGGGTGCCGAACGATGTCCGCCTTCTTTGCCGAACGCGCACTGCTGCCTAACGGATGGGCCAACAATGTACGTCTCGAGGTCAGCGCCAATGGGCTGTTGACCCGAATCCAGGCCGATTCCAGCGCAGACGGCGCCGAGCGGCTGCGCGGGCCGTTGCTGCCGGGAATGCCCAATCTGCACTCTCACGCCTTCCAGCGCGCCATGGCTGGACTGGCCGAAGTGGCCGGCAACCCCAACGACAGTTTCTGGACCTGGCGCGATCTGATGTACCGCCTCGTCGGAAAGATCAGCCCCGATCAGCTCGGCATCATCGCCCGTCAGCTGTACATCGAAATGCTCAAGGCCGGTTACACCTCGGTCGCCGAATTTCACTACGTGCACCACGACAACAACGGCCAGCCGTACGCCGATCCGGCCGAACTGGCGCTACGAATCAGCCAGGCCGCGAGTGAAAGCGGTATCGGGTTGACCCTGCTGCCGGTGCTCTACAGCCATTCCGGTTTCGGCGGGCAAACACCCAATGACGGCCAGCGTCGCTTTATCAACAGCACTGAAAACTATTTGAATCTGCAAGCGCGTTTGCAGCCATTACTGGCGCAGCAGAAAGCGCAATCGTTGGGCCTGTGTTTCCACTCGTTGCGCGCGGTGACGCCGCAGCAGATCAGCGAAGTGCTCGCCGCCAGTGACAAGCAGATCCCTGTGCACATCCACATCGCCGAGCAGCAGAAAGAAGTCGACGATTGCCTGAGCTGGAGCGGTCGGCGGCCGCTGCAATGGCTGTACGAAAATACCGAAGTCGATCAGCGCTGGTGCCTGGTCCACGCCACCCACGCCAACCCGGAAGAAGTCACGCTGATGGCCAAAAGTCGCGCGATCGCCGGGCTGTGTCTGACCACTGAAGCAAATCTGGGCGACGGGATTTTCCCGGCGGTGGATTTCCTCGCCCAGGGCGGGCGCATGGGCATTGGCTCCGACAGCCATGTGTCGCTGAGCGTGGTGGAAGAGTTGCGCTGGCTGGAATATGGCCAGCGCCTGCGCGATCAGCGGCGCAATCGCTTGTACGGCGCGGACCAGCCGATGATCGGGCGCACCCTGTATGACGCGGCGCTGGACGGCGGTGCACAGGCACTGGGGCAGCCGATCGGCGCGCTGGAAGTAGGCAAGCGCGCGGACTGGATTGTGCTCGATGGCAACGATCCGTATCTGGCGACGGCTTCGGGGGACGGGATTCTCAATCGCTGGTTGTTCGCCGGCGGCGATCGCCAGGTGCGCGATGTGCTGGTCAATGGTCAGTGGGTGGTGCGCGATGGCCGGCATGCTGGCGAAGAGGACAGCGCTCGCGCATTCACCCAGGTCCTGCGCGATCTCTTGGGCTGACCCAAAACCAAACTGTGGGAGCGAGCCTGCTCGCTCCCACATTTGATTTGTAACGAGGCTTAATTGGACGTCTTGGCCATCTGCCGGTCCGACGCGCGCCAGATCAGGCGTGTGGTGTCGTAACCCTGCTGACGCGCCTTGCTCAGCAATTCTTCGCGTACCACACCGTTAACGGTTGGCGTGCGTGACAACAGCCACATGTACTTGCGACTCGGGTCGCCGACGATGGCGGTCTTGTAATCGTCGCTGACGTACAGCACCCAGTACTCGCCCTTCGCCACGCCCGGCACCAGGCGCGAGAACCAGTTATCGAATTCGACCCAGAGCTTGTCGGTCTTGCCCGGCACCTGTGGATAAGCCGTGCCTTTGGCCTCTTCCCACTGCCACTCCGGGGTCAGGCAACGGTTGAGCACGCCGACGTTACCGTCAGGCTTGAGGGTGTAGTGGGCTTCGGATTGCGCGCAGTGGCGCTGAAAGAACATCGGCAAGCGTGCCAGTTCATACCAGGTGCCCTGATAACGCTTGAGATTGACACTGTCGACGGTCTTGGGCGCCAACGGGTCGACGCCGGAAGTGGCGCAGCCAGCCAGTACCAGGCCAGCGAAAAGGATCAGCAATAACCGCTTCATTTTTTTCTCCGTGGGCGCGAAGCCCCGGTTTACTTCAGGCCTTGGCCGGAAAACATCAGCACTTTGTCACCGGCGTACTGCACGCTGATAAAGCTGTTCTTGTCGCCCCAGGTGCAGCTGGACATACCGAGCGCGCCCGAGCAATCGGTGGGCTTGCCGAGGAGGGTTTCCACTTCGGACTTGGCCATGCCGGCCGAGAGCTTGGAGTAGTTTTCCTGATTGACCTTGCTGCATGCGGCCAACAGCACGCAAAACGACAGCAGGGCGATAGATCGCAGCGACATGGTGAAACTCCTGGAACGAGGGGGGATGGCATGGTGCCAACCAGAAGCTTAGAAGAGAAAAGTGTCATCTGGTTCCGTGCCCGAACGCCTATTTATCAGCCCGCCCGTCTGGCTTTTGCCGATAAATCAAAAACTTTGTGAAGCTGTCGAGCATTTCGTCGACTTTCCCCGCAAGCGCCTAATCTTTGGCGCGGCGCGGTCGAAATAAGAGCAGCGCAACGCTGCCGAATATGGCAAATTGCCGCCCTTTCCTGACCAGCCCCTTCGCGGTAGTTCATTCGATGACCAGAAACATGAAATTCAGCCACAAGATTCTGCTGGCTGCTGCCCTTGTGGTGGCCGTTGCGTTCGCCTGTTTCATCTTCTTCAACGACTATCGCCAGCGTCAGGCCTTGAGCAGCAGCACCGAAGCGACCATGCAGGAGCTGGGCAGCCTGACCACCAGCAACATCCAGACCTGGCTGGAAAGCCGCATTCAATTGCTGCAATCTCTGTCGCAGCAGGTCGCTGTCGATGGCAACGCTCCCGCCAGCCTCAAGCGCATCATTGACCTGCCCGCCTACACCGGCAATTTCCAGCTCAGCTATTTTGGCGGTGCCGACGGCGTGATGTTCTCGGTGCCGGCCGGCAACCGTGCGCCGGACTACGATCCACGGGCGCGCGGCTGGTACAAAGCCGCCAATAGCGCACAGCAGACCATCGTCACCGAACCGTACATCGCCGCTTCGTCGGGCAAACTGGTGATCACCGTCGCAACCCCGGTGCAGCGTCAGGGCCAGATGCTCGGCGTCGCTGGTGCCGACATTGATCTGACCAGCGTCAGCGCGATCATCAACTCGCTGAACTTCGGCGGCCACGGTCATGCATTCATCGTCAGCGCCGAAGGCAAGATCCTGATCCACCCGGACAGCAAACTGGTGCTCAAGTCCCTCGCCGAGGCCTATCCGAACGGCGCGCCTCAAGTCAGTCCGGGCCTGAAAGAGGTCGAGTTCGACGGCAAGACCCAGTTGATTTCCTTCACGCGCGTCAACGGCGTGCCTTCGGCTGACTGGTACGTGGCGCTGGTGCTCGACAAAGACACCGCGTTCTCGATGCTCAGCGAATTTCGCACCTCGGCGCTGATCGCCATGGTCATCGCCGTACTGATCATCATCGGCCTGCTCGGCATGCTGATTCGCGTGCTGATGCAACCGCTGCTGACCATGGGCCGCGCGATGCATGACATCGCTGAAGGCGAAGGCGACCTGACCAAGCGCCTGGTGATTCACGGCAACGATGAATTCGGCGCGCTGGGCACTTCGTTCAACCGCTTCGTCGAACGCATCCACACGTCGATCCGCGAAGTGTCCTCGGCCACCGGCCAGGTCAACGAAGTCGCTTTGCGCGTGGTCGCGGCATCGAACTCGTCGATGTACAACTCCGACCAACAGGCCAGCCGCACCAACAGCGTCGCCGCCGCGATCAATCAGCTCGGCGCCGCCGCCCAGGAAATCGCACAAAACGCCGCCCTCGCCTCGCAACACTCCAGCGATGCGCGCAGCCTCGCGGTCGATGGCCAGCAGGTGGTGGATAAAACCATTCAGGCCATGCAGCAACTGTCGGCAAAGATCAGCGACTCCTGCGGCAACATCGAAACCCTGAACAGCAACACGGTGAACATCGGCCAGATTCTAGAGGTGATCACCAGCATCTCGCATCAGACCAACCTGCTCGCACTCAACGCGGCTATCGAAGCTGCGCGCGCCGGTGAGGCCGGTCGTGGCTTCGCCGTGGTCGCCGACGAGGTACGCAACCTCGCGCACCGCACCCAGGATTCGGCGCAGCAAGTGCAGAAGATGATCGAAGAGTTGCAGGTCGGCGCGCGCCAGGCGGTGACCATCATGACCGAGAGCCAGCGCGAGAGCGAAAGCAGCGTCGGCATCGCCAACCAGGCCGGCGAGCGTCTGGGCAGCGTGACCCAGCGCATCGGCGAAATCGACGGCATGAACCAGTCGGTAGCCACCGCGACCGAAGAACAGACCGCCGTGGTCGAGTCGATCAACGTTGATATCAACGAGATCAACACCCTTAATCAGGAAGGGGTGGAGAACTTGCAGGCGACGTTGCGCGCCTGTTCGGATCTTGAGCAGCAGGCGGCGCGGTTGAAGCATCTGGTCGGCAGCTTCAGGATTTAAGCTGCGGCCTCAGGCCTCTTCGCGAGCAGGCTCGCTCCCACAGTGGAATGCATTTCAATTGTGGGAGCGAGCCTGCTCGCGAAAGCGGCATAAGCCGCACTGAAGATTCAGAATCTTGAACCGGGCCTGGACAGAAACTCCAATTCCTCAGCCGTAGACTCCCGCCCCAACACCGCATTGCGGTGCGGAAATCTTCCAAAACGGGCAATCACCTTCCGATGCCGCTCGGCATAGTCCAGGTTATCGGCAAACACCGCCCGCTCCGATTCCGGCTGTTCAGACACCAATTCGATAAATCTGGAAACCGCCTCGTTCTGCACCGCGAGGTTTTCGCAGTGTTCGAACACCAGGTAAATGAATACGCGCTGAATCGGCTTCAATTGCCGATCAAAATCCGCCGCAACGCCTTGCGCGACGAGTTTCTGCGCGCGCAGATCACCGGAAAACGCTTTGGGGGTATTGCGATAGATCATGCGTGGCAGTTGATCGAGCAACAGCACCACCGCCAGCCAACCTTCGGGACATTGCGTCCACTCGGTCAATTCACCAGCCAGGGCCTGATCGACGAAGACCCCGAAACGCGTCTGCGCTTCGAGGTCTTGGCTGTCTCGCTTGCCGAACCACAACTTGCCCTTTTCAGCCGCTACTGCATTCGGTGATTCAGCGTGTCCGAACCACCAGTCAAGCAACGGCTGCCAGGGTGCAGTCATGTTTATTCCTTGTGGTAAGCCGTGGCGCGTGCGACTTCTTCTTTCGAGCCGAGGAACACTGCAACGCGCTGGTGCAGGCCTTCCGGCTGAATGTCGAGAATGCGCTGGTGACCATCGGTGGACGCGCCGCCGGCCTGTTCGACGAGGAACGACATCGGGTTGGCTTCATACATCAGGCGCAGCTTGCCCGGTTTCGACGGCTCACGGCTGTCGCGCGGGTACATGAACAGACCGCCACGGGTCAGGATGCGGTGTACGTCGGCAACCATCGCCGCGACCCAACGCATGTTGTAGTTCTTTTTCAGTGGACCTTCTTCACCGGCCAGCAGCTCGCCGACATAGCGCTGTACCGGGGCTTCCCAGTGACGCTGGTTGGACATGTTGATGGCGAATTCCTGAGTGGTTTCAGGAATGGTGATGTCTTCGTGGGTCAGGACGAAACTGCCCATTTCACGGTCCAGGGTGAAGCCTTTGACGCCGTCGCCCAAGGTCAGCACCAGCATGGTCTGCGGGCCGTAGATCGCGTAACCGGCGGCAACCTGTTGGGTGCCTGGCTGCAGGAAGGCTTTTTCGTTCAGCGGCTCGTTCTGGCTCAGGTATTCGTTCGGGCAACGCAGTACCGAGAAGATCGTGCCGACCGGGGCGTTGATGTCGATGTTCGAAGAGCCGTCCAGTGGGTCGAAGACCAGCAGGTACGCGCCTTTCGGATATTTGCCCGGGATCTGGTAGGCATTGTCCATTTCTTCGGACGCCATGCCGGCCAGGTGACCGCCCCATTCGTTGGCTTCGAGAAGGATTTCGTTCGACAGTACGTCGAGCTTCTTCTGCACTTCGCCTTGCACGTTCTCGGTGCCCATGCTGCCCAGAACACCACCCAGGGCGCCTTTGGATACGGCGTGGCTGATCTCCTTGCAGGCACGCGCCACCACTTCGATCAAAAAGCGCAGATCGGCAGGAGTGTTGTTGCTGCGGGTCTGCTCAATCAAATAGCGACTCAAGGTAACGCGGGACATGGACGGCTCCGGTGGAATGGGGGGCGGAAAACCCGCGCAGTTTACAGGGAGTCTGAAAACCTAGCGAGCGAAGACGCCGGCTAACGTGCGCCTGGGTGTATTTGCCTGTATGAGACGTGATTGTCGGTGCAGAGTTCAGGTGTCGGGTTGAGCGTAGTTGGAAATGGGGCGGGTGGTGGTTGAGCGATAGCGGCAGTCTGATGAACTTTTGTTGTTTGACCGGCCGCCATCGCTGGCAAGCCAGCTCCCACAGGATGTGTGGTGTACACAAAATATGTGAACGACCGCGATCACTGTGGGAGCTGGCTTGCCAGCGAATGGCGCGCGGCGCCGGCCATGTTCAGGTATTGGCTGGCGGCTTGCGCAACAGACTGAACGCCATCGCTGCGAGAAACACGACACTGAGCAGCAACACCGCCCACAGTCCAATCTTCTTCCAGTTGGTCCCGGCCACCGCCGCCGTCGTCGCCGTGGAGGTCTGCGTAGCCAGCGCTTCGCCCTGCACCGTCGCCTTGCCCAGGCTCGCCAGTTTTTCTGGCTTGAAATCCGGAATTAACGTTGCCAGCGGCAAGTTCGCCGTTTTCACTGTCGGATTACCAAGCGCTAGGCTGTACGGCCCTTCGCCCCGGGCTAGGAAAATCACCTGCGTGGCGCGCACCGCGTATTTCAGGTCCGGCGCCTGCTCCCCCAGGCCGCCGCCGCGCTCATCCACGGTCAGCTTGAGTTGCTGCACGGTCTGCCCGGACAGCGGGATTTCGTTCTGTACCACGTCCTGATTGCTCTGGCTCAGGCGATAGAGCAAACCGCTGCTCAGTGTCTGCCACGGCAAGTTGCTCTCACGCCGACCGGCCAACGTCACCGGCGCGAGACTGTTCGGCTGTTTCAGCTCAACCTGCACCCGCTCGACATTCAGCCCCATCGGCAATTGCCAGGTGTACTCCCCGGACTTGGTGCTGCTGCCGGCTACGCTTGACGACCAGACCAAAGGCAGCGGCAGGTTGCGCGGGTCGCTGCTCTTCAGTTGTGCCGAGGTGAGGATCGGCGCCGAACCCGGCGACTCCCACAGCAGGCGCACGTAACGCGCGGTCTGCCCCGGCAGGCTCACTTGGTGCTGTTCGATGCGCTCATCGGAAAAGGTCAGCCGTGCCACTTGGCCCTCGCCCCATGACTGCCAGTGCTGCAGATCGTCGCTGGCCTCGATGCTGAAACGCTGGAAACCGTCGCGCTCGCTGGTCCAGTCGAGGATCAACTGCTGCAACGGTGCCTTGATTGCACTGGCATCCAGCAGCCAGCCGCGCAGCACTTCTTCGCCCGCCTCCAGTTGCGAGGACGGTTGCACTTCGACCAGCGTGCCGTTGATGGTCGACTGCACGCGCACGTTCGGCGCACGTTCGCTGGCGTCAGCGGCGTTGTACAGCGGGAACCACTTGACCTCGTGCAGCTTGCCGTCGTCACGGGTCTGCGCCGACTCGCGAGCCAAGGCGTAGGCCTGCGCTTCGCCGGCGGCGTTGAACACACGCAAATCGCTGAGATCGGTCTGGCGCGCCTGCAATTGCGCGCTCAGCGGCAGGTCGAGGCGATACCACGGGCCATTGCCGCTCACCGACAATGGCACCTGCGTGGCGAAGTCCGCCGGTTTTTCCTGAGCACCGGCCACCATCACCACGCCCAGCGCCAACCACCCCAGATTCAGCATGCGACTCAAGATGCAACTCCTTCGGTTTCCGGCGCGGGTTTGTCCGCCGCCGGTTCAGCCTCGACGCGTTTGGGTGGCAGCGGCGCGAAGTAGCCGACCACCAGCAGCAACACGCCAACGCCGATAAACGAGACGATCCGGGCGAGGCCGCCACGGTTGCTCAGTTCGACAAAAATCAGTTTGGCCACCACCAGCGCAATCAGCGCCGCGCCGATCAGCCACACTTCGCGGCGGTGGCGCAGATGGCCGCCGATCATCAGTCCCAGCGCCATCAACGTCCAGACGATCGACAGGCCGGCCTGCACCAGCATCGACGCGAGCAGTTGATCGACCTCGAACGGGATGCCGGCCCAGTGATGCGCAGCGCGGGTGACCAGCGCGGTGCAGAACGCGAACAGCGAAACCCCGGCGATCAGTTGCGTGGCGTGGTCGGCGTAGTCCTGGCGGATCGACAACTGCGCAACGGCGCTGCGCGACCAGATGTAAACGCCGAACAGCGCAAACAGCAGACCCAACTCCAGCGGATTAAGCAGCGGCACGTAAGGCAAGGGTTCGGCATTGCCATTGCTGACGCCATTGGCCAGCCAGAACCACGCCAGCATCAGCACCGCCAGCGGTGCCGCTGCGTACAAGCGGTACTCGCGAGCAAAAGCGGCGACCGGCCACGGCCAGTTGCGAGGTGCCGCCATCAGCAGCAGATACAGGCTCGGCAGAATCGCCCAGCCCAGCCAGCGCCAGGCGTTGTATTGCTCGGACAACAACAGCAGGCCGTAACGCAACTCCAGCGCCAGCACGCCAATCAGCAGCCAGCAACCGAGCACATGGGCGGCGCTCAACGCGCGCGCCGGCAACATCGACGCCAAGCGGCGCAAGCTGAAGAAATGCACCGCGAACAGCGCCGGCCACGCCAGCCAGCCGAAGTCGGCGGCCGGGTGGTAGCGCGAATGCCAAGCGCCGAGCAAAACCAGCGCCGCCGCCGGAATCAGCAAGGTGCAGAGCAACCCCAGCGCCGGCCACTTCAGACGCAGCGACAAAATCGTCCACAGCGCCACACTGATTGCAGCGACGAACAGCAACAACGCGCCCTGCAGATCCGGCGGAGCAAACCGCAGCACTTCGCTGACCCACGCCAGCATCCACCAGGCAGCACCCCAGACCAGCAGCACCTGCGATAAGCGCTGCAAACTCAAGGCATCAAAAGCACTGGCATGGTTGCTCAGTTGCAAGCGCCACGCACCGACCAGCGCGGCCAGCCCTAGCACCAGCGGCGTCCAGAAGCCACCGTGGGCAAACGGTTTCAGCCCTTCGCTGGATAGCGGCCCGAGCCATTCGGGGCCGCCGAGCACAAACGCTGCGCCGCCGATCACCTGCAACAGCAGGCCGAAAACGAAACTCAGACGCTGTTGCAGGTACAGGCTCAGCCAGATGATAAGCAAGCCGCTGGCCGCCCAGACCGCACTCGCGGTTTGCCACGGCAGCACGAACAGCACCGCCAGATTGATCAGCACCAGCCCGGCCAGCAAGATCACCGATAAGCCACGAAGCAAGCGCACATCAGCGCGCACCATCTCATCGCGAGCCGCGAGCAGCATGCCGCCGATCAAGGCCAGCCCGATCAGCGACGCACTGAGCAAACCGCTCCAACCGGCGCTGAACACCACCGCCGATTCTTCGCCGGCACTTTGCAGGCGCAGCAGGAACAACGCGCCGCCCAGCAACTGCACGGCGAACGCGGTAAACAGGAATGTGCGCGATTGAATTCGCAAGCCAACAAACAATGTCGCCAACCCGGCCAACGCCCAACTGATCGCCGTGCCCTGGATGAACAGGAACAACGGTGCCAGCAGATACAGGAACGTCAGGCCCAGACATGCCAGCACTGGAAGCCCTTGGCGTTCCCACGGCGTTGTCTGCTCAGGCGTAGCCTTGCGCAGTTGAAGGAAACTGAACAGCAGCGCGGCGCCGAGCATCAGCGCGCCCAGCGGTGCGCCGTCGAGCAGGCTGCTCTCGCCGAGCTGCAACTGGCTGAGAAACGCCAGCGCCGAACCCAGTTGCAACAACAAGGCAAAAGCGCGGGCGAACGGCCGATGCTGACGTAAACCAAGCCAGAAAATCCCCGCGCCTTCCACCGCCCACGCTGCAGAAGTCCAGCGCGCATCGAGGCCCAGCGGAATCGCCAGGCTGGCAAAAATCACCCCTAGCGCCAGGCAGGTTTCGCCCAGCAACATCGCGCGTCCACCCATCAGCGCTTTGGCCAGCGTCATGTAGATCATGCCCAGCGCCAGCGCGCTGAAGGCCGCCGCAAATTCCAGATGCTGAACCAAGGCGAACTGCAAACCGAAGCCAATGATCGGCGGGCCGAACAACATGCTGCCGTCGACGTAATCGCCCTTGCGTGCCGACCATTGCAGCAGCGCCTCGCGATCAGCCTCAGCCGGGGCATCGGGCAGGTCGCGCAATTTGCGCCGGGCGAACAGCAGGCCGATGCCGAGGTACATGAGGAAAAACACAATCAGGAACGGCTCGGTACTCCACAGCAGTTCCGGCGTATACGAACGCAGACCCCAGGCGAACCCGATACCGAAGGTGCCGACGAAGCCGATCAGATTGAGCAGGCGCCAGGCCTTGAACCAGGCGATGGCCAGAATGCCGGCATTGAGCAAGGCGAAATAACTGAACAGCGCGACGTGATTGCCTTCGCCGGTAGAAGTCAGAATCGGCGCGGCGAAACCGCCGAGTGCCGCCGCTGCCGCCAGTCCCAGCGCGTCTTGGGTAATCGCCAGAATGGCCGAGAACACCGTCACCGCGACCAGCAAACCGAGTGCAGCGGACGGATCAAGCAACGGATGCAGACGCATCGCCGCAAACACCGTCAGGTACAACACCGCGATCCCGGTGCCTTGCAGCATCAATGCATAGTTGCTGTTGCGTCGGCGCAGCCACCAGCCCAGCGCCAGCAGGGCCAACGCCGCTGCCGCAACCCCGGCGTAACGCAACTCGATCGGCACCACCATGCCTTCGGTGGCGTAACGCAGCAAAAACGCCAGGCCGAAAAACAACAGCACTACACCGACGCGCAGAACAGTGTTGCCGCCAAACAGCCAATTGCGCGCAGCGCTGATGCCGCGTTCGATCAGGTTCGGGCCACGGGGTTCGGCAGATTTTTGTGCTGGGGCAACGGGAGCCGGTTCGGCGCGCCAGAAATCGGCGGGCAGCGGCTGGCTGGTTTCGCCGGCGACGGCGGAGATGGGTTCCAGTTCGGGCGGCAGTTCCCAGATCAGCTCAGGGCTCGGGGCAGCCTGCTCAGCCACGTCGACGGGTGCGGCGACTGGCTCGGCTTCAGGTGGCGGCGCGGGCGCATGCGAGGGCGAACCCTCCAGCACAAACAGCCGCTGAGCCACGCCTTGCAAGGCTTCGCGCACTTGCTCGAGTTGACGCTGTTGCTCCGCCGCCTGCGCGCCCAGACGCGCGATGCGCAGCATCTGGCCGATGACCAGCCCCAGCAGCGCACCCAACAGCGCACCACTGAACGACTCGTCGAGCAGTCCACCGAGCACCAGCCCGATCAACATGAACATCCATTGCATGGTCGATATCCCTAAGCAGCCCCGGGGCGGGGCGAGTCCGGCGATGGCTTCAGTCTAGGCACAAACCGTGTGGGAGCGAGCCTGCTCGCGAAGGCGGATTGTCAGCCAACATTTCTGTTTAAGTCGACGATCGCTTCGCGAGCAGGCTCGCTCCCACAGGGTACGGCGGTGACTGATGCCTTTTAACCGGCGCTCAGTATATCGATCCGGCCCAACAAACGTTGGGCCTTGCGCAAATTTGTCGCGGAAAGTTACTCCAGTGCTTTCCAGATATCCGTGGCGTACTCGCGAATCGTCCGGTCGGAAGAGAACCAGCCCATCCGCGAGGTGTTGAGCACCGCCGAACGCCACCAGTTCTGCGAATCATGCCAGTGCGCATCAACACGCTTCTGCGCTTCCCAGTAGGAGTCGAAGTCGGCGCAGACCAGGAAGCGGTCATAGTCGATCAGCGAGTCGATCAACCCGGTGTAACGCGAGGTATCGTCCGGCGAGAACACACCGCTGCGAATCGCTTGCAGCACATCGTTCAAACGATGGGAGGCGGCGATGTCGGGTACGGCACTGAACTCGTGGTTCTGCTTGCGCGCTTCAACCTGTTGCGCACTGAGACCGAAGATGAACATGTGCTCGGCACCGATGCGCTCGCACATTTCCACGTTGGCACCGTCGAGGGTGCCGATGGTCAGCGCGCCGTTGAGGCCGAACTTCATGTTGCTGGTACCCGACGCCTCGAAACCGGCAGTGGAAATCTGCTCGGACAGGTCCGCCGCCGGGATAATGCTCTCGGCCAGGCTGACGTTGTAATTGGGCAGGAACACCACCTTCAGCAGGCCGCGCACGGTCGGGTCGTTGTTCACCACCCGAGCGATGTCGTTGGTCAGCTTGATGATCAGCTTGGCCTGGTGATAACTCGCCGCCGCTTTACCGGCGAAGATCTTCACCCGTGGCACCCAGTCGACTTCCGGCTCGGCACGAATCGCTTGGTACAACGCCACGGTGTGCAGCAGGTTGAGCAACTGGCGTTTGTATTCGTGGATGCGCTTGACCTGCACGTCGAACATCGCCGCCGGGTTGACCGCAATCCCCAGGCGCTCGTGAATCAGATAGGCCAGCGCCTTCTTGCTGTGCAAACGCTGCTCGGCGAAGGCTTTGCGGAACGCAGTTTTCTCAGCGAACGGCTCGAGCTCGAGCAGGCGTTCTTCGGGATGGTCGAGCACGTCCGGGCCAAGGGCATCGACCAGCATTGAGGTCAGTTCCGGGTTGGCCTGATACAACCAGCGGCGGAAGGTGATGCCGTTGGTTTTGTTGTTGATTCGTTCCGGGTAGAGCTTGTGCAGTTCGGCGAATACGGTTTTGCGCATCAGTTGCGTATGCAGACCGGACACGCCGTTGACGCTGTGCGAACCGAGGAACGCGAGGTTGCCCATACGCACCCGGCGGCCGTTGTCTTCTTCGATCAGGGACACTGCACGTAGCACGTCGAAGTCGTGGATGCCCTTGGCCCGCAACGAGTCGATGTGCTGCGCGTTGATCAGGTAAATGATCTGCATGTGCCGGGGCAGCATGCGTTCCATCAGCCCCACCGGCCAGGTTTCCAGCGCTTCCGGCAGCAGCGTGTGGTTGGTGTACGACAACGTATCGACGGTGACTTGCCATGCCGCGTCCCATGCGACGTCGTAGACGTCGACGAGTTGGCGCATCAGTTCGGCCACGGCGATTGACGGGTGAGTGTCGTTGAGCTGGATCGCCGCGTGATCACCGAGGGTCAGCACCGAGGTGTGCATGTTGCGGTGACGGCGCAGCAGATCCTGCAGCGAGGCGGCGACAAAGAAGTATTCCTGACGCAGGCGCAGCTCTTGCCCGGCTTCGGTACTGTCTGCCGGGTAGAGGACACGGGAGATACTTTCGGCGCGGGCCACTTCCGCCACGGCGCCCAGGTGGTCACCGGCGTTGAAGCGCTCCAGGTGCAGGTCTTCCATGGCGCGGGCACGCCACAGGCGCAAAGTATTGACGCTCGCCCCGCGCCAGCCGACCACCGGCGTGTCGTAGGCAATCGCCCGCACGGTTTCCGCCGGTGACCAGACCTGACGAGTCTTGCCCGAGGCATCGGTGACGGTTTCGACGCTGCCGCCGAAGCCGATCGGGTACACCACTTCCGGCCGCTCGAATTCCCACGGGTTGCCGAAATCCAGCCAGTGCTCGGTCTGCTCCTGCTGCCAGCCATCGACAATCGCCTGACGGAACAAGCCGTGCTCATAACGAATGCCGTAGCCATGGCCGGCGATGCCGAGGGTCGACATGCTTTCCATGAAGCACGCCGCGAGACGTCCGAGGCCGCCGTTGCCGAGCGCCGCGTCGGGCTCCAGCAGGCGGATGCGCTCAAGATCCACGCCCAGTTCGGTCAACGCTTCACGGGCCACGTCGAGCAGACCGAGGTTGCTCAGGCTGTCATAGAGCAAACGGCCGATGAGAAACTCCAGCGAGAGGTAATACACCCGCTTCTGGCCTTTGCGATAGATCTGTCGGGTGTGGTCCATCCAGTGTTCGACCATGTGATCACGCGCAGCCAGGGCGATGGCTTCGAACCAGTCATGGTCGAAGGCGTGATCGGGGTCTTTGCCCACGGCGTAGGTGAGTTTGGTCAGGACGGCGTCGCGGAATGCGGCCACCTCTGCTTCGCGAACTAGTGGTTCTTGAGTCATCAACAGGACCTCGAGCGAGCGGGAATTTTCTGAGCCTAGACGGTCTGACCGGCGGTAACGGCTCTGGTTCGGCAGTATTTGCGCGGACTGTGCGCCAGTGCGACATAACCTTGGCGGATGAGCCAATGAATGCAGGGGCCGTGCCGTCCTGTCGGGCAAAATGCGGCGGCTGCGAAAATATCCGGCGAAAGGTTGTTCAAAATTCCACCGCTCCCGGTATGATCGCGCGCCCTGATGCATACACGCCTGGTAACTCCCGATGATGAAGCCCAACCTGATCGCCGCCGCCGAGATTGATCGTCTCGATACGTGGGCGAAATACTCGGCACCGATGTGCGGCTCGTGCATGTCCAGTTGTTGCACGCTGCCGGTCGAAGTGAAGATCAAGGACCTGGTGCGCATCGGTGTGGTCGACGAGTTCGAACTGGGCGATCCGCCGAAGAACATCGCCAAGCGTCTGCAGAAGGAAGGTCTGGTCGAGCGTTTCAATCAGAAGTCGGGGATCTTCACCCTCCAGCGCATGAGCAACAACGACTGCTATTACCTGGATCGTAAGAGCCGCCTGTGCACCATTTATGACAAGCGCCCGGACACCTGCCGCAACCACCCGAAAATCGGCCCGCGGCCTGGGTATTGCGCATACAAGCCAAAGGAAGTCGAGCGCGTGCAGAATTTCCGCGCGATCGAGAAGTTCTGATCGGTCTTGAGATTTTCAGCGGCTGACCGGCCGCCATCGCTGGCAAGCCAGCTCCCACAATGATTGTGGTCGAACACATATTTTATATACGACCCAAAACCCCGTGGGAGCTGGCTTGCCAGCGATGGGGCCAGCAAAAATATCGTTTAAACCCCAGACAAACAAAAACGCCCCCGGTCTCGCGACCGGGGGCGTTTTTCATTCAAGGGCTAGATTACGCCTTGGCTTTCTTGGCAGCGCGGGTACGCTCGCTTTCGTCGAGGATCTTCTTGCGAAGACGGATCGACTTAGGCGTGACTTCGCACAGCTCGTCTTCCTGGATGTATTCCAGAGCCTGTTCCAGAGTGAAGCGAACAGGTGGGACCAGAGCGATGGTCTCGTCTTTACCCGAAGCACGCATGTTGTCGAGCTTCTTGCCTTTGGTTGGGTTCACACCCAGGTCGTTGTCGCGGCTGTTCTGACCAACGATCTGACCGTTGTAGATCTCCTGGCCGTGTTCTACGAACAGCTTGCCACGAGCCTGCAGGGTTTCCAGCGAGTAGGTCAGAGCCTTGCCGGTTTCAACCGAAACCAGAACGCCGTTCTGACGGCCGGACATGTGGCCCGACTTCACTGGAGCGTAACGGTCGAAGATCGAGGTCAGGATGCCGGCACCGTTGGTCAGGGTCAGGAACTGGTTACGGAAACCGATCAGACCGCGAGCAGGGATGTTGTATTCCAGACGAACACGGCCCTTGCCATCCGGCACCATGTTGCTCAGGTCGCCCTTACGCAGACCCATCTCTTCCATGACCTTGCCCTGCGATTCTTCAGGGATGTCGATGGTGACGTTTTCGAACGGTTCCTGCTTCACGCCGTCAACTTCACGGATGATCACTTCAGGACGGCCCAGGGCCAGCTCGAAGCCTTCGCGACGCATGGTCTCGATCAGTACCGAGAGGTGCAGCTCACCACGGCCGGAAACCTTGAACTTGTCAGCCGAGTCGCCTTCTTCAACGCGCAGTGCAACGTTGTACAGCAGCTCTTTGTCCAGACGATCCTTGATGTTACGGGAGGTCACGAACTTGCCTTCTTTACCGCAGAATGGCGAGTCGTTGACCTGGAAGGTCATGGAAACAGTTGGCTCGTCAACGGTCAGCGGCTTCATCGCCTCGACGTTGTTGATATCGCACAGCGTGTCGGAGATGAACAGCTCGTCGAAGCCGCTGATGCAGACGATGTCGCCGGCTGCTGCTTCTTCAACGTCGATGCGGTGCAGACCGTGGTGGCCCATCAGCTTCAGGATACGACCGTTGCGACGCTTGCCATCGGCGCTGATAGCGACAACCGGGGTGTTCGGCTTGACGCGACCGCGAGCGATACGGCCAACACCGATAACACCCAGGAAGCTGTTGTAGTCCAGAGCGGAGATCTGCATCTGGAACGGACCGTCACGGTCAACGGCCGGAGGCGGAACGTGGTCGACTACTGCCTGGTACAGCGGAGTCATGTCTTCCGCCATGGCGGTGTGGTCCAGACCGGCAATGCCGTTCAGGGCCGAAGCGTAAACAACCTGGAAGTCCAGTTGTTCTTCGGTCGCACCGAGGTTGTCGAACAGGTCGAAGATCTGGTCCAGAACCCAGTCCGGACGCGCGCCTGGACGGTCAACCTTGTTGATCACCACGATTGGACGCAGGCCGGCTTCGAAAGCCTTCTTGGTCACGAAACGGGTTTGCGGCATAGGGCCGTCTTGAGCGTCAACCAGCAGCAGAACGGAGTCGACCATCGACATTACGCGTTCAACTTCGCCGCCGAAGTCGGCGTGGCCCGGGGTGTCCACAATGTTGATGTGGTAGCCGTTCCAGTTGATAGCGGTGTTTTTCGCCAGAATGGTAATACCGCGCTCTTTTTCCTGGTCGTTGGAGTCCATCACGCGCTCGTCGTTGAGCTCGTTGCGCTCCAGGGTGCCGGATTGACGCAGGAGTTTGTCTACCAGGGTGGTTTTACCGTGGTCAACGTGGGCAATGATGGCGATGTTGCGTAGATTTTCGATCACTTGTGTATCTCGATCAGAGGATTCGGTTTGCTGACAAGTCATGGCAGCGATTAGCAGTAGTGTCCGGCATGGCCGTTACAGCTTGACGGCGGTGTCGGGGGGCCGGTGACGCAGGCCACAGGCAAACAGCCCCGGGCACTTAGCTCGGTCGATAAACGCGCACATTGGCATGCCCCTCACTGAGCAAATGGTGGGCATGCAGGCGACTCATCACGCCTTTGTCGCAATACAGCAGGTACTGGCGAGTAGGGTCCAGTTCCTTGAAACGAGCGTTCACTGCATAGAACGGCATCGTCTGTACTTCCACGCCAGCGAGTTCCAACGGCTCATCCTCGGCGGCATCCGGGTGACGGATGTCGATCACGATCTGGCCGGCCAGTGCCTCGCTGACTTCTTCAATCTGTACGTCCTGGCCCAATTCATCGATCACCCGATCGATTGGCACCAGTTTGGCGTTGGCGAGCGCACGCTCGAGCACCGCCATGTCGAATTCTTTCTCTTCGTGCTCAACCCGGCCACGCTTGGCTGCGGTCTTGGGGTTGACCGAAATCACACCGCAATATTCCGGCATGTGCCGGGCGAAATCGGCGGTACCGATCTCGTTGGCGGTGTCGATGATGTCCTGCTTGTGCGCGACGATCAGCGGGCGCAGCACCAGTTTGTCGGTCACGCAGTCGATCACCGACAGGTTCGGCAGCGTCTGGCTCGACACCTGGGAGATCGCTTCGCCGGTGACCAGCGCATCAATGTGCAGGCGTTCGGCGATCTCGGACGAGGCGCGCAACATCATACGCTTCAAAACCACGCCCATATGACTGTTATCGACTTTGCCGAGAATTTCGCCCAGCACTTCCTCGAACGGCACACTGACAAATAGCACGCGTTGCGAGCTGCCGTACTTCTTCCAGATGAAGTGCGCGACTTCCATCACGCCCAATTCGTGGGCACGCCCGCCGAGATTGAAGAAGCAGAAGTGCGCCATCAGGCCGCGACGCATGATCTGATAAGCCGCCACGGTCGAATCGAAGCCGCCGGACATCAATACCAGCGTCTGCTCCAGCGCACCCAGCGGGTAGCCGCCGATGCCGTTGTGCTGGCTGTGAATCACGAACAACCGTTTGTCGCGAACTTCGATACGGACTTCGATTTGCGGCGCTTTAAGGTCGATTCCGGCCGCACCGCACTCGCGACGCAGCTTGCTGCCGACGTATTTTTCCACGTCCATCGAGCTGAAGGCATGCTTGCCTGCACGCTTGCAGCGCACCGAGAAAATCTTCCCGGCCAGCGCATCGCCGTAGTGCTGTTTGCACTTCTCGGTGATGTCGTCGAAGTCGCCCAGCGGGTACTCGTCGATTTGCAAAAAGTGCGCGATGCCCGGCATGCAGGTCAGGCGCTCGCCCATCTCTTTCAAGGCTTTGGGGTCGGTAACACGGGTTTCCAGCTCGAGATTGTCCCACACGCCGTTCACCACCACGGCCGGGTCCAGGTCACGGAGCACGGCGCGGATGTTCTTGGCCAACTGGCGGATGAATTTCGTCCGGACAGGTCGGCTTTTGATGGTGATCTCGGGGAAGACTTTTACGATTAGTTTCATGAAAACAGCGCGCGAACGGCCAGCCGAAAAAGGGGGGCGCGGATTATAGCGGAAATTGCTCAAGGTTTAACCAGTTAATCTGCAGAAGGTTTTGCGTGCACCAAAACAGGTCATTTCTGGAATTAAACGCAACATTACGGGGCGAGATTTGTCGATTCAGTGGCCTGCGCACCTTAATAAGCGTGAATTTGGGGCAAAAAACCCATGCTGGGGCACTGGCATGCAATTTGCTCCCTTGTGAGGCAGGTTGCCTTGGCAGAGTATTCGCGCCGGCATCACCATTATTAAGGGCATCCACTACCCGCCCTAATTCACCCGGAGGACACTATGTCGAAGTCGGTTCAACTCATCAAAGATCATGACGTCAAGTGGATTGATCTGCGCTTCACGGACACCAAAGGCACTCAGCACCACGTGACCATGCCGGCTCGCGATGCGCTGGATGACGACTTCTTCGAAGTCGGCAAGATGTTCGACGGTTCCTCCATCTCCGGCTGGAAAGGCATCGAAGCCTCCGACATGATCCTGATGCCGGTCGACGAAACGGCCGTACTCGATCCGTTCACCGAAGATCCAACTCTGATTCTGGTCTGCGACATCATCGAACCTTCGAGCATGCAAGGCTACGATCGCGACCCACGTGCGATCGCCAAGCGCGCCGAAGAGCACCTGAAAGCCACTGGTATCGGTGACACCGTATTCGCCGGTCCAGAGCCTGAGTTCTTCATCTTTGACTCGGTGAAATTCAAGTCGGACATCTCCGGCTCGATGTTCAAGATCTACTCCGAGCAAGGTTCGTGGATGTCCGACCAGGACATCGAAGGCGGCAACAAGGGTCACCGTCCAGGCGTGAAAGGCGGCTACTTCCCGGTTCCACCGTTCGACCACGACCACGAAATCCGTACCGCCATGTGCAACGCACTGGAAGAAATGGGTCAGTCGGTTGAAGTTCACCACCACGAAGTGGCAACTGCCGGCCAGAACGAAATCGGCGTCAAGTTCAACACCCTGGTGAAGAAGGCCGACGAAGTTCAGACCCTGAAATACGTTGTGCACAACGTTGCCGACGCTTACGGCCGCACCGCGACCTTCATGCCGAAGCCACTGTACGGCGACAACGGTTCGGGCATGCACGTACACATGTCGATCTGGAAAGACGGCAAGAACACCTTCGCTGGCGAAGGCTATGCCGGCCTGTCCGATACCGCTCTGTATTTCATCGGCGGCATCATCAAACACGGTAAGGCCCTGAACGGCTTCACCAACCCGGCGACCAACTCCTACAAGCGTCTGGTGCCAGGCTTCGAGGCGCCGGTAATGCTGGCCTACTCGGCGCGCAACCGTTCCGCTTCGATCCGTATTCCATACGTGTCGAGCCCGAAAGCCCGCCGTATCGAAGCACGCTTCCCGGATCCGGCTGCCAACCCGTACCTGGCCTTCGCAGCACTGCTGATGGCCGGTCTGGACGGTATCCAGAACAAGATCCACCCAGGCGACGCCGCCGACAAGAACCTGTACGACCTGCCGCCTGAAGAGGCGAAAGAGATCCCGCAGGTTTGCGGCAGCCTGAAAGAAGCCCTGGAAGAGCTGGACAAGGGCCGCGCATTCCTGACCAAGGGCGGCGTGTTCTCCGACGACTTCATCGACGCTTACATCGCGCTGAAATCGGAAGAAGAAATCAAGGTTCGCACCTTCGTACACCCACTGGAATATGAGCTGTACTACAGCTGCTGATCCGGTAGCGCTGCGTAAAGCGGCGTGACAAAAGAGGCCTCCTTCGGGAGGCCTTTTTTATTGCCCGGCGCAGTTCATTTACCCTGTGGGAGCGAGCCTGCTCGCGAAAGCGGTGAGGCATTGAAGATGATGGTGACTGATACGACGCCTTCGCGAGCAGGCTCGCTCCCACAGGCGATCTGTGGTGTCTGAATGATCTTTGAATGTGTCGCCAGTTGGGCCAACCGCCCCACCTGTCCTATGCTGCTACCCATCGTTTCCAACCCCGGTCGATTTCATGGGTCGCACGCTTCTCTACATCCTGCTGCTGATCGCCCTGCCCGCCGCCGCGCAGATCTACAAGTACACCGATGCCAACGGCAACACGGCTTACAGCAATCAGCCGCCGGACGGCGTACAGGCGCAACCGCTCGAGTTGCCACCCCTCAACCGGGTCGAGCCGCAAGCACCGAGTGCGCCGCAGGCACCCACCGCAGAACAACCGCAACCACCGCGCAACGGCTATGAAGTCCTCGAGCTCGCCGGTCTGCCCACTGACGAGGCGCTGCGCGCCAACAACGGCACCTTCACGGTCAACGTCCTGATCAAACCGCGCCTGCAACCGCCGCATCAATTAAGGCTGCTACTCGACGACCAGCCTTATGGCCAGCCGAGCAACGTGCCGGTTCTGCAATTGATCAACATCGATCGCGGCGAGCATCGCCTGGCCGTGCAAGTGATCGATGGCCAGACTGTCATCCAGCAGAGCCCACCAGCGGTCTTCACCGTGCAACGGGTGCATACGCCGTGATTCGCGCGGGGCTGGCACTCATCCTGGTGTTGATGTCGACGTCCGCCTCGGCGGAGGTCTTTACCTACATCGACGCACAAGGCAACCGCGTCTATACCGACCAGCCACGCGCCAACGCCAAGCGAGTGCCGATCGCGACGAGCAATCGCATGGCGGTCCCTGCCAACACCGCAGCGCCGCTCACCACGGCGAAAAAATCCGCCGAACCAGCGCCCTTTCATTACGACATGCTGCGCATTCTGATCCCAGAGCCTGATGCCACCCTGCGCAGCAGCGCCGGCGAGCTGATCGTCAGTGTCACCAGCGAGCCCGGCCTGCAAAGCGGCCATCGTTATCGCCTGCTGCTGGATGGCAAGGCCACTGGCGAGCCCGGCGTCAGCCCGGTATTTGCACTGAGCAACATTGATCGCGGCAGCCACAGCCTTTCGATCGAAATCCTCGATGCCGACGGGCGCACCGTGGAACGCACCGCCAATCAGCCGTTCCACATGCTGCGCATTTCCCTGGCGCAGAAACGTCAGGCCAAACCCTGTGTCGCCGACGACTATGGCGTGCGCCCGGAATGCCCGCTCAAGGACAAACCTGAAGAACCGAAAAATCCATTTCTGCGCTTCTTTTAACGTCTTCCAGGCATTCGCACTCTATTGGTGCACTAAACTGCATCTCGCCCACAACCCAACCCATTTTGGTTCGAAACTTCCCGTTTGAGCTGGCTTCGTGCCATACAAACGCGCGTCAAACGCCTGTTTCAGGGCTCAAGCGCTTCTTTTCGGAGCCTTGGTTTGGTTTTTGCATTTTCCCGACATCAGCGCTTTGTTCTCGCGCACGCCTTGCTCCAAAAGGGGTCCAGATGACCATAAGCGACGCTATTCACCGTTTGCTGCTCGACAACCTGACCACGGCGACCATCCTGCTCGACGCCGAACTGCGTCTGGAGTACATGAACCCGGCGGCGGAAATGTTGCTGGCCGTCAGCGGTCAGCGCAGCCATGGCCAGTTCATCAGTGAGCTGTTCACCGAGTCTCCCGAGGCGCTCAATTCCCTGCGCCAGGCGGTTGAGCAGGCGCACCCGTTCACCAAGCGCGAAGCAATGCTCACCGCCCTCACCGGCCAGACCCTGACTGTGGATTACGCGGTCACGCCGATTCTGAGCAACGGCGCGACCTTGCTCTTGCTCGAAGTGCACCCGCGTGACCGCCTGCTGCGGATCACCAAGGAAGAGGCGCAGCTGTCCAAGCAGGAAACCAGCAAAATGCTGGTGCGCGGCCTCGCCCACGAAATCAAGAATCCTCTCGGCGGCATCCGTGGTGCCGCGCAGCTGCTGGCGCGCGAGCTGCCGGAGGAAAGCCTGCGCGATTACACCAATGTGATCATTGAAGAGGCCGATCGCCTGCGTAATCTGGTCGATCGCATGCTCGGCTCGAACAAATTGCCCTCGCTGGCCATGTGCAACGTTCACGAAGTCCTCGAACGCGTCTGCCAACTGGTGGAAGCCGAAAGCCAGGGCTGCATCACTCTGGTGCGCGATTACGATCCGAGCATTCCCGACGTATTGATCGACCGCGAACAAATGATTCAGGCGGTGCTGAACATCGTGCGTAACGCGATGCAGGCGATCAGCAGCCAGAACGAGCTGCGTCTGGGCCGCATCAGCCTGCGCACCCGCGCGATGCGCCAGTTCACCATCGGCCACATCCGCCATCGTCTGGTGACCAAGATCGAGATCATCGACAACGGCCCGGGCATCCCGGCGGAACTGCAGGAAACCATTTTCTTTCCGATGGTCAGTGGTCGCCCGGACGGTACCGGGCTGGGCCTGGCCATTACCCAGAACATCATCAGTCAGCACCAGGGCCTGATCGAGTGTGAGAGCCATCCAGGCCACACCACCTTCTCGATCTTCCTGCCACTGGAACAAGGAGCCACATCGACATGAGCCGTAGTGAAACCGTGTGGATCGTCGATGACGACCGTTCTATCCGTTGGGTCCTGGAAAAGGCCTTGCAACAGGAAGGCATGACCACCCAGAGCTTCGACAGCGCCGACGGCGTGATGAGTCGTCTGGCCCGGCAGCAGCCGGACGTGATCATTTCCGATATCCGCATGCCCGGTGCCAGTGGTCTGGATCTGCTGGCGCGGATTCGCGAACAGCACCCACGGCTGCCGGTCATCATCATGACCGCTCACTCCGATCTGGACAGCGCTGTCGCCTCCTATCAGGGCGGCGCGTTCGAATATCTGCCCAAACCTTTCGATGTCGACGAAGCCGTTTCGCTGGTCAAGCGGGCCAATCAACATGCGCAGGAGCAGCAAGGCCTGGAAGTTGTGCCAGCCCTGACCCGCACGCCGGAAATCATCGGCGAAGCGCCGGCGATGCAGGAGGTGTTTCGCGCTATCGGCCGCCTGAGCCACTCCAACATCACCGTGCTGATCAACGGCGAATCCGGCACCGGTAAAGAACTCGTCGCCCACGCCCTGCACCGCCATAGCCCACGCGCGGCTTCGCCGTTCATTGCGTTGAACATGGCGGCGATTCCCAAGGATCTGATGGAATCGGAACTGTTCGGCCACGAGAAAGGCGCGTTCACCGGTGCGGCAAACCTGCGCCGCGGGCGCTTCGAACAGGCCGACGGCGGCACGCTGTTCCTCGATGAAATCGGCGACATGCCGGCGGACACCCAGACCCGCCTGTTGCGCGTGCTGGCTGACGGTGAGTTCTACCGCGTCGGCGGCCATGTGCCGGTCAAAGTGGACGTGCGCATCATCGCCGCGACCCACCAGAATCTCGAAACACTCGTCCACGCCGGCAAATTCCGTGAGGACTTGTTCCACCGCCTCAACGTGATTCGCATCCACATTCCACGCCTGTCGGATCGTCGCGAAGACATCCCGACTCTGGCCCGGCATTTCCTCAGCCGCGCCGCGCAGGAACTGGCGGTGGAGCCGAAGCTGCTGAAAAGCGAGACCGAGGAATACCTGAAAAACCTGCCATGGCCGGGCAACGTGCGCCAGCTGGAAAACACTTGCCGCTGGATCACCGTGATGGCCTCCGGCCGTGAAGTGCACATCAGTGACCTGCCGCCAGAGCTGCTCAACCTGCCGCAGGATTCGGCGCCCGTGACCAACTGGGAGCAGGCCTTGCGCCAATGGGCCGATCAGGCTCTGGCCCGCGGCCAGTCGAGCCTGCTCGACAGCGCGGTGCCGGCGTTCGAGCGGATCATGATCGAGACGGCGTTGAAGCACACCGCCGGGCGCCGTCGAGATGCTGCCGTTCTGTTGGGTTGGGGGCGGAACACCCTGACGCGCAAGATCAAGGAACTGGGGATGAAGGTGGATGGTGGGGATGATGAGGAGGGGGAAGAGGGTTAACCCTTAAGGATTGTCGTGCACAGGATCGATCCCCCTCACCCAGTGAGAGGGGGAAGGGAGCCGATCTCGGGTGGTTTCGAGGCCTGAGTTCGGCTCGGTATCTCAGGTCGGCGTAGCTTGACCGGGCAACTCGGTCAGTCCCCTCTCCCTCTGGGAGAGGGTCAGGGTGAGGGCTACGTGCACTGCATCAATGCACAATGACCCGCGATCGCGCACAGCCGTATCGCCACAATCACTCCTCAAAACACTGACAAACCCTTTATTCAAAAACGCGAAAGCCCCGAGTCCCGGGGCTTTCGCGTTCCCAAAGCGTTTTTTTGTCTCAGCAGATTAAAACCTGGCACGCCGCCTGCAATAACTATGACAGGTGATTCGTTTCACCACCCGTTTCGGGGACCTTGGTACAGGCAGGCCGGGGATTCCCCTCTTTACATCGGGCTCACAGCGCAACGCGGCGAGCCCAACCTTTTGGGATCCTTGGTACAGGCAGGCCGGGGGTTCCCTCTTTATACCGGGCCGACGCGATACGCGAAGCCCACACTTTTGGGAACCCTGATACAGGCAGGTCAGGGATTCCCGCTTTTACACCGCCAGCCGCGGCGTTCAGCCCGGCGCTAATTAATCTTTGGACGTTTGGGCAAATGGTGCAGGGGCTGGTTTTGCCGCCCCGAGTCATATTCCCGTATTTGTGCTTCAAGCCTGTCCAGCATTTTTCCGGGGCTAAGTTCATTGGTCAGAATGCCTGTCATCCTTGCCTGTTCGCTGGCGTCAGCTTTGACGTAGACCTCGATAAACCACCAGACCCGCCGCTGCAGAAGCGGGTACTCAACGTGAAACTCAGGCGTACGACTCAGCTTCCGAATCCCATTGATCACTTCACTTCCTGCTCCGTCCAAACTGTCCCAGAGTTTCAGTTTTTCGGATAATTTCGAGGGCGGCACATTTCGTAGCCACAGGTTTGCCGACCTATCAGTACTCTGCTCTCCCAGCCAGATGTCGGCGCCTGTTTTTATACGCGCATGTATCAGACGCCGGAGGGAAGCCGGGTCAGTGATGGGGTTGCCGCTGAGATTGAAGCCTGCTCTGAGTTCTACGGATTCCGGGATCGATGTAATTCGATTGTTCGCAAGATTCAACACTTTGCCGGGAATCTCGTCGGTGATGCCCTCCGGAAATGCGTCTAACCTTGCATTGGAAAGATCCAGCTCCTGCAACGCGGTCAGAGTTTTGACTGAAGGCACAACCTGAAGAGGGTTGCTACCAAGCTTCAATACTTCCAGATGCTTGGGCCCACCGTCGCCAAGCCCGGCAGGCGGCCTGGATATCTGGGTCCCTGTCAGATCGAGATATTGCAGATCGGCCATGCCGGAGACATCAGGCGCGGCTCCCAAGATATTCCGCTGCAACTCAAGTACCTGCAAACGTCGCAAATCGGACAGTTGACCGACCAAAGCCGAAAGATCTCGATCTTTATAAGAGCTGCCGAGCTTAAGTACGCGCAATTCGTTCATGCCCATTACTGAAAAATCAGACGGTAAGGAACATTCTTGCAAATCGAGCTCTCGCAATCGGGCAAAGTTCTTGAATTGCGCGGCCGTGCGCGACGTGACTACGTCCGGGAAGTATTTCCCCCTGAATCCGCTACCCACGGAAGTCGGCCCGTTGTGCGACGCAAGCTTCAATGATTCAACATTGGGAAACTGAGCCAGGAAGGTGTCTAGATCATCCCATCCCCAGCGCAATATTATCGTAAGGTCGGAAATAGAGTTGAACTGACCTGTCGCAAGCTCACGAACAAGATAGGAATTGAGATCGAGCTGGAGTTTGAACCCCGTCATACGCCCGTTGCGGTAGACACGTTCATCAGGCTCACCCAGCCACTTGTACAGTCGCCGCAGCTTGGCTTGCACGGTTTCAAACGGTTTATAGTTGTGGTGAATTCTATCCACCATAACGTCCCAGCGCTTGATCTTGCTGTCCAACTCGGAAAACCCGATCTGAACGCGCCTGAGCTCCACGTCTGCAATATCTTTGTCGCCGATCAGAGCAATGAAGTCGTCCGCCTGCTGATCGGTCGCTTCTGGCAGATATTTTTTCACCTGAGCTCGGGTCGCCTGTTCAACAACCAGGCGAGGGTGCCAGAGACCGCTGGCGGCGTCGCGCAGCAGCACCGGACCTGAAGGCAGCAACTCGCTTGGTCGACGGGCCCGGTACAGTCCGGTATGCGGATCAGCAGCAACCATAGCCATGCCGCCGATTTGCAGGTCAGCGTAAGTGCGTTTGTTAATAACCCGAAGACCTTCATTGTTGACTGGCGCACGTATTGCGCGACCGTCAGTGACATAGGCAGCAAGCGACACGTCCGGAGCAATCGGCCGTGCATCAAGGGGAGCCGCGTGAACCACTACGGTATGCGACGGCGAGACGGCTTCGATATCGGCACCAATGGATGACGGAGCTGGGCGCAGCAAAGGATCGAGCGAAGCGCCCATCTCGAAGCCACGACGGCCTGGTAAATCCACCAATGCGGTGTCCAGGTCCGTCGGTCGAGCAGGGCTGGCTGGTGTATCGATATCAACGCGGCTACTGCCGCCGCGGGGTGGTTTGACCGGCATGTTTTTCATCCTTGAAGAGCTTCCCCCTGCAGGTGCGCAAGGGCAGCTTGTGGTCGGCATCCTGCCGTTTGAGCGTGAGAGCGGACGATAACGCGCGCTTGCGGTGGCTGGGGGTGGGAAAGGTCAACGGCAGCGGTGGGAAATGCCGTTAAAAAACGTCGGAGGTAACGATGAAGTTCAGATCATTGCTCTCGCAATCGAACTTCCAGCCGCCAGCGGTCATCGACCTCGCTGCCGATCCAGTCACCCTGCAACGGCCGCGCCGCCAGCACCGTCAGCAACAACCCGCCGTCACTCTTGCGCGTGCGCCAGTTCACATCCCTGCCGTCGAGCTTGAGCTGGCCCTTTTGCGGCCGACCTTGCGCCTGAAACAGCAATGCGATGGTGCCGTCGATAATCTCGCCATGCAGCTTCGGCTCGTTGTTGAACCACACCACCAAACCGCCGTCGGTGACCTCGACGCGCTCCAGCACGCTCGGATCCGGCGTGGTCAGTCGACCGATCATCAGGCCGATCATCATTCCGACGATGGCCAGCGAACCGATCACTCGCGGGAATAGTTTCGAACGGTTGTCCACAGGCGGCGTAGAATGCCGCTCGTCTTTACCTTCGGAGCCGTGCATGTTTCACGTCATCCTTTTTCAACCAGAAATTCCGCCGAACACCGGCAACGTTATCAGGCTGTGCGCCAATAGTGGCTGCCACCTGCATTTGATCGAGCCGCTGGGTTTCGAGATGGACGACAAGCGCTTGCGTCGCGCCGGTCTCGACTACCACGAATATGCCACGCTGCAGCGTCACGCTGATCTGGCCAGTTGTCTTGAGAGTCTGGGCAACCCGCGGGTATTCGCCTTCACTACCAAAGGTTCACGGCCGTTTCATGATGCCGCATTCGTGCCCGGCGATGCGTTTCTGTTCGGCCCGGAAAGCCGTGGCCTGCCAGCGGACGTGCTCGACGCCCTGCCCGCCGAACAGCGCCTGCGCCTGCCGATGCGCGAAGGCTGCCGCAGCCTGAATCTGTCCAACACCGTGGCGGTCGCCGTGTACGAAGCGTGGCGGCAGAACGACTTCAAATAGTTTTCGCCTGACCAAAACAATCGCGGGCAAGCCCGCTCCCACAGGAATGTGCAAAACCTGTGGGAGCGGGCTTGCCCGCGATGCGTATCCGAGCCTTTATTGAACGGTCGGGGTCTCGCCGCTTTCCTGCATGCGCTGCAGCTCTTGCGCGTACAGGGCATCGAAGTTCACCGGGGCCAGCATCAGTGCTGGGAACGAGCCACGGGTGACCAGGCTGTCCAGGGTTTCGCGGGCGTACGGGAACAGGATGTTCGGGCAGAACGCACCCAGGGTGTGGCTCATCGAAGCCGCGTCCAGGTTCTTGATCAGGAAGATACCGGCCTGTTGCACTTCAGCGATGAAGGCCACTTCTTCACCGTTTTTCACGGTAACAGAAAGGGTCAGCACCACTTCGTAGAAATCGCCTTCCAGCGCTTTCTGGCGAGTGTTCAGATCCAGACCGACCGCCGGGTCCCACTGCTGGCGGAAGATCGCCGGGCTTTTCGGGGCTTCGAAGGACAGGTCGCGTACATAGATGCGCTGCAAGGAAAATTGCGGTGCGGTTTCTTCTTCGCTGGCTGCAGTGTTCTGTTGGTCAGTCATCTCAGATCCTTATCGATCTTGGGTCTTTTAGGGAGTGCTGTACGTGGGTGCAGCCGTTCAGCCCTTGAGCAGCGCGTCGAGTTTGCCGGCGCGCTCCAGGGCGTATAAATCATCACAACCGCCGATGTGCTTTGCGCCGATCCAGATCTGCGGCACGGAGGTGCGTCCGGCCTTTTTGGTCATTTCGGCACGCAGCTGCGGCTTGCCATCGACCTTGATCTCTTCGAAGGCCACGCCTTTGCTGGCGAGCAGATGCTTGGCGCGCGAGCAGTAAGGGCAGTAATCGCTGGAATAGACGATGACGTCGCTCATATCACTTCACCAACGGCAGGTTGTCGCCTTTCCAGCTGGAAATCCCGCCGGACAGCTTGGCCGCGGTGAAGCCGGATTTCATCAGCTCGCGGGCGTGGGTGCCGGCGGTCTGGCCAAGGGCATCGACCAGAATGATGGTCTTGGCCTTGTGCTTTTCCAGCTCGCCGACGCGGGCAGCCAGTTTATCTTGCGGTATGTTCACCGCGCCAACGATGTGGCCAGCGGCATAATCCTTGGCCGGACGGATGTCCACCACCACGCCTGCATCTTTATTGACCAGTGCGGTCAGTTCGCCAGTGCTCAGGCTTTTACCGCCGCCCTGCATCGTGTGCGCCAGCAACAGAGCCAGCAGTACGACGAAGATACCGACAAGAATGTAGTGGTTAGTGGCAAATTCAATCAGGTGAGCAACCATCGAAGGAGGTTCCAGGGCGTTAAAATGTCGGCCAGTATACACAGCCACTATGGTCGGCCAAACCCCGTCCGGCGGTGACGCGGTCGGAACTTCGCTTTAAACTCCAACTCCGTTTTCCATCGCCCTCTTCTTTATCAGCCACGAGTGGATTCCATGACGACTACGCCCAAACCTTTGGTCCTGATGATTCTCGACGGCTTCGGTCACAGCGACAGCCCCGAATCCAATGCCGTGTTCGCGGCGAAGAAACCTGTGCTGGATCGTCTGTGGGCCACGGTGCCGAACGGCTTGATTTCGGGCAGCGGCATGGACGTCGGCCTGCCGGACGGGCAGATGGGCAACTCCGAAGTCGGCCACATGAACCTCGGCGCCGGGCGCGTGGTGTATCAGGACTTCACCCGTGTGACCAAAGCGATCCGCGACGGCGAATTCTTCGAAAACCCGACCATCTGCGCCGCTGTCGATAAAGCCGTGGCCGCCGGCAAAGCCGTGCACTTCATGGGCCTGCTGTCCGATGGCGGCGTGCACAGCCACCAGGATCACCTGATCGCCATGGCCGAACTGGCCTTCAAGCGCGGCGCCGAAAAAATCTACCTGCACGCCTTCCTCGACGGCCGCGACACACCGCCAAAAAGCGCTGCTTCGTCGATCGAACTGCTCGATGCAACTTTCCAGGCCTTGGGCAAAGGCCGGATCGCCAGCATCATCGGCCGCTACTTCGCCATGGACCGTGACAACCGCTGGGATCGTGTCGCCCAGGCCTACAACCTGATCGTCGACGGCAACGGCGAATTCAACGCCGCCACCGCTCAGGAAGGTCTTGAAGCTGCCTACGCCCGTGGCGAAAGCGACGAGTTCGTCAAAGCCACCTCCATCGGCGAGCCGGTAAAAGTCGAGGACGGCGATGCCGTGGTGTTCATGAACTTCCGTGCCGACCGCGCTCGCGAGCTGACCCGGGTGTTCGTCGAAGACGATTTCAAGGAATTCGCGCGCGCCCGCCAGCCAAAACTGGCCGGTTTCGTCATGCTGACCCAGTATGCCGCAAGCATTCCGGCACCGTCGGCCTTCGCCGCCGGCAGCCTGGAAAACGTCCTCGGTGATTACCTGGCGAAAAACGGCAAGACCCAGCTGCGCATCGCTGAAACCGAGAAGTATGCCCACGTGACCTTCTTCTTCTCCGGCGGTCGCGAAGAACCGTTCTCGGGCGAAGAGCGCATCCTCATCCCGTCGCCGAAAGTCGCTACCTATGACCTGCAGCCGGAAATGAGCGCGCCGGAAGTCACCGACCGCATCGTCGACGCCATCGAAAACCAGCGCTACGACGTGATCGTGGTCAACTACGCCAACGGCGACATGGTCGGCCATAGCGGCGTATTCGACGCGGCGGTGAAGGCGGTCGAGTGCCTGGACACCTGCGTCGGTCGCATCGTCGAGGCGCTGGACAAGGTCGGTGGCGAAGCGCTGATCACGGCCGACCACGGCAACGTCGAGCAAATGGCCGACGAATCCACCGGTCAGGCGCATACCGCGCACACCACCGAGCCGGTGCCGTTCATCTACGTCGGCAAACGCGACCTGAAAGTGCGCGAAGGCGGCGTGCTGGCGGACGTGGCACCGACCATGCTGATGCTGCTGGGCCTGGAAAAACCGGCGGAGATGACTGGCACTTCGATCCTCGTATAAACACTGATAATCCCTGTGGGAGCGAGCCTGCTCGCGAATACGGTGGATCAGTCGACAGCGATGTCGCCTGACACACCGCTTTCGCGAGCAAGCCCGCTCCCACAATGGTTTTGCGGTGTTTTTCTGTCCAGTTATCACACAGCCCCAATTGGGCGTTTTTTTTGCAGCCTCGGGCGGGCATACTAGGCCGTCCCTTACCCTGGTGCCGCCCGCCCCTATGCTTCGCGTCCTGATTGCCCTTGCTCTGACCTGTCTGCTCCAGCCGGCCTTCGCCGACGAGCGCGCGCAAACCCAACAGCAGTTGGAGGCCACGCGCCAGGATATCGCCGAGCTGAAAAAACTCTTGGGCAAGCTGCAGGAAGAAAAGTCCGGCGTGCAGAAAGAGCTCAAGGGCACCGAAACCGAGATGGGCAAGCTGCAGAAGCAGGTCGACGCGCTGCAGAAAGAATTGCAGAAAAGCGAATCCGAGCTGCAGCGGCTCGATGCAGAGAAAAAAAAACTCCAGAGCGCGCGCACTGAACAGCAGCGACTGATCGCCATTCAGGCCCGTGCGGCTTACCAAAACGGTCGCCAGGAATACCTCAAGCTGCTGCTCAATCAACAGAACCCCGAGAAATTTGCCCGCACTCTCACCTATTACGACTACCTGAGCCAGGCCCGCCTGGAGCAGTTGAAGAACTTCAACGAAACCCTGCGCCAACTGGCCAATGTCGAAAAAGACATTGGCCTGCAGCAGGCGCAGTTGCTGGTGCAGAAAAGCGACCTCGACACTCAGCGCGAAGCACTCGAGAAGGTCCGCAAGGAACGCCAGCAGGTTCTCGCCAAGCTAAATGACGACGTGAAAGCCCGCGATCAAAAGCTGGCCGCCCGCGAGCAGGATCAGGCAGACCTGTCTAAAGTCCTTAAAACCATCGAAGAAACCCTGGCGCGCCAGGCTCGTGAGGCAGAAGAAGCGCGGCAGAAAGCGCTGATCGCCCAGCAGGAAGCGGAAAAAAAGCGTTTGCGTGAGGCGCAGGCTGACAACAGCGACGCCCCACGAAAACCCGCCAGATCAAGCCCCGGCGCGCTGGTATCGAGCAGCGGCGAAACCTTTGGCGGGCCTTTTGCTGCAACCCGGGGAAAACTTCCGTGGCCGGTTGATGGTCGATTACTCGCACGCTTCGGTGAAAGCCGTGGCGACGACGCCCGCACCAAGTGGGATGGTGTGATGATCAGCGCCTCCGCCGGCAGCCAGGTGCACGCCGTACACGGTGGGCGCGTGGTATTTGCCGATTGGCTGCGCGGTGCCGGGTTGCTGGTGATCCTCGATCACGGCAACGGTTTTCTGAGTCTTTACGGTCACAACCAGACGCTGCTCAAGTCGGCGGGTGATGTGGTCAAGGCTGGCGAGTCGATTTCCACTGTAGGTAACAGTGGCGGCCAGGACACACCAGCGCTGTATTTCGCAATTCGTCAGCAGGGTCACCCGAGTGATCCGGCGCAATGGTGTCGTGCGCAAGGATAAGCGCACCATCTAATTCAGGAGTTCGTTCGACATGCTGCATTTGTCCCGCCTTACCTCGCTGGCCCTGACGATCGCTCTGGTGATCGGCGCGCCTCTGGCGTTCGCCGCGCAACCGGCCCCGACTGTCGCTCCGGCAGGCACTGCCGCGACCGCCAAGGCGCCGCTGCCGCTGGAAGAGCTGCGCACCTTCGCCGAGGTCATGGACCGGATCAAAGCCGCGTACGTCGAGCCTGTGGACGATAAGACCCTGCTGGAAAACGCGATCAAGGGCATGCTCAGCAACCTCGATCCGCATTCGGCCTACCTCGGCCCGGAAGACTTTACCGAACTGCAGGAAAGCACCAGCGGTGAGTTCGGCGGCCTGGGCATCGAAGTCGGCGCCGAAGACGGCTTCATCAAGGTTGTCTCACCGATCGACGACACCCCGGCCTCGAAGGCTGGCATCCAGGCCGGCGACTTCATCGTCAAGATCAACGGCCAGCCAACCCGCGGCCAGACCATGACCGAAGCCGTCGACAAGATGCGCGGCAAAATCGGCCAGAAAATCACCCTGACCCTGGTTCGCGATGGTGGCACGCCATTCGACGTGACCCTGGCCCGTGCAGTGATTCAGGTCAAGAGCGTCAAAGCGCAGCTGCTGGAATCGGGCTACGGCTATATCCGCATCACCCAGTTCCAGGTCAAGACCGGCGAAGAAGTCTCCAAGGCGCTGACCAAGCTGCGCAAGGACAACGGCAAGAAGCTCAACGGCATCATTCTCGACCTGCGCAACAACCCGGGTGGCGTGCTGCAATCGGCGGTGGAAGTGGTCGACCATTTCATCACCAAAGGTCTGATCGTTTACACCAAGGGCCGCATTGCCAACTCCGAATTGCGCTTCTCCGCCACCGGCAAGGACGAAAGCGAAGCGGTGCCGATGGTCGTGCTGATCAACGGTGGCAGTGCCTCGGCTTCGGAAATCGTTGCCGGCGCCCTGCAGGACCAGAAACGCGCCGTGGTCATGGGCACCACCAGTTTCGGCAAGGGCTCGGTGCAGACCGTGCTGCCGCTGAACAACGACCGCGCGCTGAAGATCACCACCGCGCTGTATTTCACGCCGAACGGCCGCTCGATCCAGGCCCAGGGCATCGTGCCGGACATCGAAGTGCGCCGCGCCAAGATCACCAACGAAGCCGACAGCGAATACTTCAAGGAAGCCGATCTGCAAGGTCATTTGGGCAACGGCAACGGCGGCGCCGACAAACCGAGCGGTTCCGGCGGCAAGGCCAAAGCGATGCCGCAGGATGACGATTACCAGTTGGCCCAAGCCCTGAGCCTGCTCAAAGGCCTGAGCATCACCTCCGGCCGCTGAGGATGTTGCTCCGCGCACTCTGCGTCCTGTTGTGCTGTCTGGCGGGTTTTGCCCAAGCAGAGCCCGCCAGCTCTTCGCCGCACAAAGCCTACCTGACATTGATCATCGATGACCTGGGGCAGAACCTGCCCCGGGATCGTCGCGTGCTCGCCCTGCCCGGCCCGGTCACGGCGGCGATCATGCCCGATACCCCCCACGCCAGCGAGTTTGCCCGCGAAGCCCATCGCGCCGGCAAGATCGTCATCCTGCACATGCCGATGGACCCGGCCACCGGGCCGTACGCCTGGCACCCCGATCTGCCCATCGAAGAGCTGCAGAAACGCCTGAATGCCGCGTTCGAAAAGGTACCGTTCACTTCCGGCATCAACAATCACATGGGCAGCCGCATGACCGCGCAGCCGGCGGCGATGGCGTGGTTGATGGGCGAATTGCAGCGTCGGCACAAGTTCTTCGTCGACAGCCGCACCAGCGCGCAGACCGTCGCAGCGCAGCAGGCGCAGAAAATCGACCTGGCCAGCGTTTCCCGGGACGTGTTTCTTGATGATGAGCGCACCGAAGCGGCCATTGCCACTCAGTTGCAGACCGCGATCGCCCTGGCGCACAAACAGGGTTCAGCGGTGATGATCGGCCATCCGTACCCGCAGACCCTCGCGGTGCTGGAGCGCGAATTACCCAAGCTAAAAGCGCAGGGCATCGACTGGATCGATATCCGGCAGATGATCAGCGTGCGCAGCAATCGCGCCATGGCCGGGCATGGCAAGGACGGCGTTTACCGGTAAAACCCTGTGACGCTGGCACATACATAGTTACCACCCGATAACCGTCCCCGTTTCCGATAGTGCGACCTGCAACAGGTCGCGACGCCCTCGCGCGTCGCCTTTCAACTATCAGGAATCATCATGACTATCGAAAAAAATATCGCCGCGCTGCCACGGCAAATGGAACCGATCATCCAGGACAACCTGCTGATCAACTTCACCATGGAGTTCAATCGGGTCTGGAGCAGCAACGGCTCGAAAGCGAAAACCGCCACCTTCTGGCGCCCTGCCCCCGCTCCGGATGCACTGCCGGGCTATTTCCCGCTGGGCGATGTGCTGATCCCCGGCGATGCCAATATCAACGGCGAAGTAGTCGCGGCCGTGGTCTGCGAGAGGGATTTGAAAGGACTAGACAACGCCAGAGGCAAGGCACTGGCGCGCCCTGTCGATTTTGAACTGGTCTGGAAAGAAACCGGGGCGCCCAATGTTGCGCGCCTGTCGATCTGGCGCCCTTTGGCACCTGTCGGTTACGTCGCCTTGGGGCAAGTCTGCACCACCGATCATTGCAAACCTTCGCTCAACTCAGTGCGTTGCGTCAGGGTCGACCTCGTCGTTGCGGCGAACCTCGGCGAGTTGATCTGGAATGACAAAGGTAGCGGCGCCAAAATGAGTTTCAGTGCCTACGCCATCGAACCGCCGACTGCGGCAGCAGGCGATATCCTGTTTGCAGCGGGCACATTCGCCGGCATTCAGGGCTACAGCAAGCCTGCGGCACCTTCATCGGCGTACGCGTTGCGCATGCAGATCCCTGTGCAACTGAGCGAACCACCGCAGGCTCCGGTTCTCGGTGGATATGCCAAGCCAGCCGAAAGCGAACCCGCCACGGTCACACATGTTGCCCGCCTGCCCTGGTTCGCGGTGAGAGATCATGCGCATCCCGGTGAACAGTTTCGCAACTCACCTTACTACGCACTCAAAAGGACCGACGAATACGTGCTCATCGGTTATGAGCGCAATGAGTCGGACGCATACCGCGCGACAAAATGGACTGCGCCGCGCGCGCAGAGCGCCGTGACGATGCGGATGTTCCATAGCTTCACCGCGATGGAAATTGTAAAAGCCTGGCCATCCGCGCCTCTGAGCGACATCCGCATGACCAGATTCTCGGCTTGCCTGCCGAAGGCCCTGACCCACACTGAAGCGTCTTCCAACGGCTGGCACGAGCTGCGACCGCAGGTCGTGATTGCCATGGTGCCAAAGCAATCAGCCGTAGCGGTCTATCAGATGCAAAGCCATTACGAACTGGTGAGGGAAGACGGTACTCAAGTGGCGGTCGATTTCGGCTATACCGACGACTCCAGCGTTCTGCTGACGCAATACCCGCCACAAACCATCGAGTCAGTCGACTCGTGTCCATCGCTGAAGACGGCCATCCCCGCTGAGCCAGGCATCGACAGCAGCAGCGTGGAAGCGCTGCAAGCGCCTGGTCTGGATGTGGTTACAGATAGCGCGCCATGATTTCATCGACCACGCCTTCCTTGCGCATCTGATCCAGCGCGGTCTGCAGCCTGGCGACGACGTCATCGGAAACATCCTTGTTCAGCGCCAGGTACAACTCGGCGCTGTTGAAGCGCAGCACGGTCTTCAGGCCGGTCACGCCATCCTGCCGCGCCAGATAACGGCCGGCAGGATCACCCGTGGCCCACAGATCGATCTGGCCATTGAGCAGCTTTTTAGCGTTGTCCTGATCGCGCAGCACTACTACCGGTTTGAGGCCTTGCTTGGTGAGTGTCTCGGCAATCGCATCCCCTTTGTAGGCGCCGATCTTGTATTTGCGCGCGTCGTTGAGGGTGTCAAGTGTGATCTTGCTGTCAGCCTTGGCCAGCAGGATCCAGTCATCCGGGCCGATCGGGCCGACCCATTTGAACAGTCTTTCGCGATCGGGCAGGCGCGCCATGACGAAGGCGCCGTAACCGGGATTTTCCAGGGCGAGTTTGTAGACACGCTCCCAGGGGAAACGCAGGGTCAGGCTGTAAGTGAGGCCGGCGCGCTGGAACATCTCGCGAACGATGTCAGTGGCAATGCCGTTGATGTTGTCGCCCTGGGCGAAATTCTTGCCGTTCTTCGCCATGTTGTACGGCGGGAAGTTTTCGGTAAGCAGCACCAGGTCGGTGTCGGGACCGTTTTCGGCGCGAGCATTGCTGATCAACAACAATGAGGCGCTGGCGAGAACAACAAGCAGGCGTTTGATCATGTCGGGCTACCGGAATCCATGGCGTGCCCAAGAGTGCCTTGGGCGCGCCATGCTGTCCACTGGCCTGTACGCTTTAGCGCATGACGATGCCGCGATGCGACATGTAGGCCTTGGCTTCCTGCACGGTGTATTCGCCGAAGTGGAAAATACTTGCCGCCAGCACCGCACTGGCATGGCCTTCGAGAATGCCGTCGGCCAGATGCTGCAAATTGCCGACGCCACCGGAAGCGATCACCGGAATGCCCAGCGCGTCGCTGATGGCGCGGGTCACGCCGAGGTCAAAGCCGTTTTTCATGCCGTCCTGATCCATGCTGGTCAGCAGGATCTCGCCGGCACCGAGGCCTTCCATTTTCTTCGCCCACTCGACCGCGTCGAGGCCGGTTGGCTTGCGCCCGCCGTGGGTGAAGATTTCCCAGCGCGGGGTTTCGCCGGGGCCGGAGACTCTCTTGGCGTCGATGGCGACGACGATGCACTGCGAGCCGAAATGCTGCGCGGCTTCGCCAACGAACTCCGGGTTGAACACCGCAGCGGTGTTGATCGACACCTTGTCTGCGCCGGCATTGAGCAGATTGCGGATGTCCTGCACGGTACGCACGCCACCGCCGACGGTCAGCGGAATGAACACCTGGCTGGCCATGCGCTCGACGGTATGCAGCGTGGTGTCACGGCCATCGACGCTGGCGGTGATGTCGAGAAAGGTAATCTCGTCGGCGCCCTGCTCGTCGTAGCGACGGGCGATTTCCACCGGGTCACCGGCGTCGCGGATGTTCTCGAACTTCACACCTTTGACGACCCGGCCGTTGTCCACGTCCAGGCAAGGGATGATGCGCTTGGCTAACGCCATAAGACTTAATCTCCGATTAAGAAGCTTCAAGCTTCAAGCTGCAAGAAAGGGCGGATTGCGGTCGCGCTTCTAACTTGCAGCTCGCAGCTTGTAACTTGAAGCTGCTTTTATCTGGCCGCGTAGCCATCACAAAAAGCTTGAGCCTCTGCAACATCCAAAGTGCCCTCATAGATCGCGCGGCCCGTGATCGCGCCGATGATGCCCGGTGCCTTGGCGTCGAGCAGCGACTTGATGTCACCCAGGTTATGGATGCCGCCGGAAGCGATCACCGGAATCCTGGTGGCAGCGGCCAGCGCAGCGGTGAACGGTACGTTGCAGCCCTGCATCATGCCGTCTTTGGCGATGTCGGTATAAACGATCGAGGACACGCCGTCGGCTTCGAACTGCTTGGCCAGGTCAATGACCTGCACGGTGCTGATCTCAGCCCAACCGTCGGTGGCGACGAAACCGTCTTTCGCATCCAGGCCGACAATGATCTTGCCCGGAAACGCACGGCAGGCTTCAGCAACGAACGCCGGATCTTTCACGGCTTTGGTGCCGATGATCACGTAGCTCACGCCCGCCTTGACGTAATGCTCGATGGTTTCCAGCGAACGGATGCCGCCACCGATCTGGATCGGCAGGGTCGGGTAGCGCTTGGCGATCGCGGTGACCACTTCGCCGTTGACCGGCTGGCCTTCGAACGCGCCGTTCAGGTCGACCAGATGCAGACGACGGCAACCGCCCTCCACCCACTTGGCAGCCATGCGCACCGGGTCATCGGAGAACACCGTGGAATCTTCCATGCGGCCCTGGCGCAGACGTACGCAGGCACCGTCCTTGAGATCGATAGCGGGGATAATCAGCATGCTTTTTCCTTCGTCAAAAGAGCGGCAAGCTGCAAGCCATAAGCTGCAAGCGCGCACGCGCGTCTATCTCTTGCAGCTTGCAGCTTGACGCTTGCCGCTGCTCTTAATTTTTTTCGAGCGCCCACAGGTCGCTTTCGATGCTTTCAAACCGCTCCTTGAGGTGGGTCTGCACATCGAAAATCGCCCTGTTGTAATAGTGCGGAGCAATTTCGCGGGTAAACAGCTCAAGAATTTCCGCCGCCTCGAACGAACCCAGATCCAGTTCGAAACGGTCTTCCATGAACCGCTGAATCTTGCGATTGGCCTCGCTCTCCTGCTCGGGAGTGAGGGTCAGAATCGGCGGTTTGGACTTCTTGACAGCCATTTACCAGCGACCGTCCCACGCAGCGAAGTTCTGCAGCAATTGCAGGCCGTGGGTATGGCTTTTCTCCGGGTGGAACTGCACGGCGAAACGCGAGCCATCGGCCAGCGCTGCGGCGAAGTCGACGCCGTAATGACCGCTGCCCACCACCTGCCGCGCATTGGCGGCGGCGATGTAGTAGCTGTGCACGAAGTAGAATCGCGCCAGATCCGGGATGTCATGCCACAGCGGGTGACTGATGGTCTGCTTCACCTCGTTCCAGCCCATGTGCGGGACTTTCAGGTGCTCGCCGTCTTCGTGCAGATCCTTGCCGAAGAACTTCACCGCGCCCGGAAACAGGCCGATGCAGTCAACGCCTTCGTTCTCTTCGCTGCTGTCGAGCAAGGCTTGCATGCCGACGCAGATGCCGAGGAACGGCCGATCCTGGCTGACCTCACGGACCAGCGAATCGAAGCCGAGGCGACGGATCTCCGCCATGCAATCGCGAATCGCGCCAACGCCCGGGAAGACCACGCGGTCGGCTTCGCGAATCACGTTCGCGTCGCTGGTAATCAGCACCTTGCCGGCGCCGACGTGCTCAAGCGCTTTGGCAACCGAGTGCAGGTTGCCCATGCCGTAGTCGATAACTGCAACCGTCTGCATTACAGAACGCCTTTGGTCGACGGCATTTGCCCGGCCATGCGTTCGTCCAGCTCGACGGCCATGCGCAGCGCGCGGCCGAAAGCCTTGAACACGGTTTCGATCTGGTGGTGAGTGTTGGTGCCGCGCAGGTTGTCGATGTGCACGCTGACCAGCGCGTGGTTGACGAAGCCCTGGAAAAACTCTTGGAACAGGTCAACGTCGAAACCGCCGACGGTGGCACGGGTGTACGGCACGTGCATCTGCAGGCCCGGGCGACCGGAGAAATCGATTACCACACGCGACAGTGCTTCATCGAGCGGCACGTAGGCATGGCCGTAGCGACGGATGCCTTTCTTGTCGCCGATGGCTTTGGCAAAGGCCTGGCCGAGGGTGATACCGACGTCTTCCACCGTATGGTGGTCGTCGATATGCAGATCGCCCTTGCATTCGATATCCAGGTCGATCAACCCGTGACGGGCGATCTGATCCAGCATGTGCTCAAGAAAAGGTACACCGATATCGAATCGGGCCTTTCCGGTGCCATCAAGGTTGATCGAGGCTTTGATCTGGGTTTCCAGAGTGTCGCGCTCGACAGACGCCTTACGTTCGGCCATCACCAGCTCCGCAAAATCATTGGGCGAAAAAGGCAGCCATTATAGGCACGCAGGAGGCAAACAGAAACACGAGAGGTGAGATGCCTGACGGATAGAACGCCCGGCTGTCGCGGGTAGACATGTCCATACAAGCGAGAAGGGATGATGATCGCTCCCACGCCCTGCGTGGGAGTGCAGCCCCGGACGCTCCGCGTTCGCTTCAAATGTGACGCAGAGCGTCACGGGAGGCATTCCCACGCAGAGCGTGGGAACGATCAAATGTAAATGACCTTAGTGAAACAGTACCGCCGTCTTCTGCAGGGTCACCCACACACCCCACGCCAACGGAATACCCACCACCAGCCATGCCGCGATCGCCAGAGGCTTGGTGCCCGGCGCCGCTTTCCACTCCAGAACGGTGCTGGCATCGGCACCCTTGTCGTGGCCCAGCGCCTGTTCGGCAGCCAGTTCGGCGTCGGTCATGAAGTACTTGTCGGCCACCGGGCGCACCATCAGGTTGCACAGGAAGCCCAGCACCAGCAGGCCGGCGAGGATGTACAGAGTGATGTCGTAAGCAGCGGCGCGTTCAACGCCGATGCTCAACTGATATTCACGCAGGTAGTTCACCAGCACCGGACCGAGCACGCCGGCAGCAGCCCAGGCAGTCAGCAGACGACCGTGGATCGCGCCAACCATCTGCGTGCCGAACAGGTCGGCCAGATACGCCGGAACGGTGGCGAAACCACCGCCGTACATCGACAGGATGATGCAGAACGCCGCCACGAACAGCGCAACGTTGCCCAGATGGCCCATGTTCGGAATCAGCGCGTACAGGGCAAAACCCAGCGCGAAGAACACGAAGTAGGTGTTCTTGCGGCCCAGGTAGTCCGAGAACGAGGCCCAGAAGAAGCGACCACCGATGTTGAACAGGCTCAGCAGACCGGTGAAGCCCGCTGCGATTGCCGCGATCGAGGCCAGTTGGCCAGCGTCGAGTTGACCGAACGGCACATCGACGCCCAGCAGTTTGCCGCCGAACACTTCCTGCAACAGTGGCGAAGCCATGCCGAGGATACCGATACCCGCCGACACGTTCAGGCACAGCACCAGCCATACCAGACGGAATTGCGGAGTTTTCCACGCTACATTCACGTGAACGTGACGGTTGGTGATCATCGCGTTGGAAGCTTTCTTCGCCGGAGCGGTCCAGCCTTCAGGTTTCCAGCCGGTTGGCGGCACGCGGTAGGACAGTGCGCCACCGATCATGAACACGAAGTAAATGGCCGCCATGGCCACAAAGCTCTGCCATACGCCCACGCCTTCCGGCGAAGCGAAGTGGCTCATCAGTGCAGTCGCCAATGGTGCGCCGACCATCGCGCCGCCACCGAAGCCCATGATCGCCATGCCGGTCGCCATACCGCGCTTGTCCGGGAACCATTTGATCAGGGTCGACACCGGCGAGATATAGCCCAGGCCCAGACCGATACCGCCGATCACGCCGGAGCCGATCCACATCAGCCAGATCTGGTGGGTATAGATACCCAGCGCGGAAATCAGCAGACCGCCACACCAGCACAAGGCCGATACAACGCCAGCCTTGCGTGGACCGGCGTGTTCCAGCCAGCCGCCCCAGATCGCTGCCGAGCAGCCGAGGAAGATGAAGAACAGCGTGTAGATCCAGCCGAGCATGGAGATCGGCCAGTCGCAGTTCGACGAAAATACCTGTGCGATGAAGCTCATGTCCGGCGCGCAAGCCACCGGCGCGGTAACGCCGAGTGCCTTGGACAGCGGCAACCAGAACACCGAGAAGCCGTAGGCCATGCCGATGCACAGGTGAATGGCCAAAGCGGCCGGTGGAACCAGCCAGCGGTTGAAACCGGGCTTGGCGATGATGCGTTCCTTGGACAGGAACGCAGGCTGGTCGGCTTTGAGGCCGTCCGCCGTGATGCTCGTGCTCATTGTGTATCCCCCAATTGTTAGTATGGTTCGCCAGCCACTGCTCACCCTCGGCCTTATGCACGCAGGCATGACCGTTTTTTAGGTGAAGCTCCTTGAAGGCGCGACGTTAAGTCGCAGACGGGCGGACGAACTGGCGAAGGTTACCATTCTCAGGTGACAGAAAAACCAAACTGATATCACCTTTTTTCAAGTCATCTGTTCTCGTACGACTCGGGAAGCCGCGAACCCCGCGTCTGCAAAGGCACCACGACGTTTGCTACTTGTCCCATTTGTGCGTGCGAAAAATTACCTGTCGCGTTGGAATGGCTGAACCGCCGGTGAACCAAGCGCAGAAAATGGCATCGCAAATGGGGGCCGAATTGCGCTGTCTGGTGCCCGCCGGGCATCCTCAAGCGCAGGGACCAATGGCAAAGTTGCAGGTACCGCTACCGACCCTCGGCGGATGACGCCACACCGAACCGGGTGCTCGCAGCGCTATACTCCCCGGCCATATGACCAATTCGACTAACTACAAGGACTCGCCCATGAAAGCGTTCGGCAAAATCCTGGGTCTGGTACTTCTCGGGCTGTTGCTGATCATTGTGGCGGCAGGTTTTGCCCTGACCCACCTCTTCGATCCCAACGACTACAAAGACGAGATCCGCCAGATAGCCCGCGACAAGGCCCACATCGAGCTGACGCTCAATGGCGATATCGGCTGGAGCCTGTTCCCGTGGCTCGGCCTGGAATTGCACGAGGCCAGCGTCGCCACCCTGGCCAAGCCTGCCGAACCGTTTGCCGACTTGCAGATGCTCGGCCTGTCCGTGCGCGTGCTGCCGCTGTTGCGCCGCGAAGTGCAGATGAGCGACGTGCGCGTCGAGGGCCTCAACCTGCGTCTGAACCGTGACAAGAACGGCCACGGCAACTGGGAAGACATCGGCAAAGTCCCAGCGGCGCCCGGCAGCACTGCGCCCGCCGCACCGGGCGCGACCGCCAGCGAGCCGACCGTCGCCGTGGAAAAACCGGCACAGCCGATCCGCCTCGACATCGATAGCCTGACCGTGAACAACGCCCGCGTTGAATACACCGATGAGCTGACCGGCAAGCAGTTCAGTGCCGAAAGCATTCAACTGAGCACCGGTCCGGTACACGATTCGACCAATATCCCGGTGAAAGCCACCGCGTTCCTCGGCACCAACCAACCGGTGCTGCGCGTGCGCACCGAGCTCAACGGCGAGCTGCGCTTCGAGCGCGCCCTGCAGCGCTACAAGTTCGAGGACCTGAAGCTGACCGGCGAGCTCGCTGGCGATCCGCTGCAAGGCAAGACCATGACCTTCTCCGCTCAGGGCCAGTTATTGCTGGACAAGGCAGCGAACGTCGCCGAATGGACCGGCATCAAGATCTCCGCCAACCAGTTGCGCGCCCTGGGCGAGCTGAAAGCCAACGACCTCGACAAGACGCCACAGATCAGCGGCGGCATTTCCATTGCCCAGTTCGATCTGGCGAAATTCGTCGACAGCATCGGTCAGACACTGCCGGCGATGGGCGAAGGCAGCCTGAGCAAGGTCGAACTGGTCAGCCGCGTTGCGGCCACCCCAACCAGCCTGTCGTTCGACAACATCAACCTGAAACTCGATGACAGCAGCTTCAGCGGCCGCATCGCCGTCGAGGACTTCGCCAAACAGTCGCTGCGCGCGATTCTCAAGGCCGACACGTTCAACGTCGACCGCTACCTGCCACCGAAATCGGCTCAGGCCAATAGCGCGACGCAGACGCGTCAGGCCGAAGTCGCCAGCACTGAGGCCGGTGCCGTCGCAGGCACCACGCCGCTGCCGGACAAACCGAGCAAGACCGCCTGGAGCACCGAGCGTCTGCTGCCGGTCGAACGCCTGGCCAAACTCGACGTGGACGCCGACCTGACCTTCGGCCAACTGACCCTCGACAAACTGCCGATCCAGAACGCCGCGCTCAAAGCCACCGGCCAGGGCGGCCTGCTGACGCTGGCTAACCTGAGCGGTGATCTGTACAACGGCGGCTTCGTCGCCAACGGCACTCTCGACGTGCGCCCGAGCGCGCCGGTGCTGAACCTGCAGACCCGGCTCAATCGCGTCCCGGCGGAAAAAATCATCGAAAGCCAAGGCAAGAATCCGCCGGTCAAAGGTCTGGTAACGCTGACCAGCAGCCTCACCGGCAGCGGCAACAGCCAGCAGGCGCTGATCGATACGCTCAACGGCAACGCCAGTTTCGTCATCAACAATGGTGTGCTGCTCAACGCCAACCTTGAACAGCAATTGTGCAAAGGCATCGCCACCCTCAACCGCAAATCCCTCAGCGGCGAGCCACGGGGCAAGGACACGCCGTTCGAGGAGCTCAAGGGCAACCTGACCGTACACAACGGCGTCGCCAGCAACCCGGACCTGAAAGTGCGCATTCCCGGCATGACCGTCAACGGTGACGGCGACATCGACCTGCGCGTTTTGGGTATGGATTACCGCGTCGGCATCATCGTCGAGGGCGACACCAGCGCCATGCCCGACCCGGCCTGTCAGGTCGGCGAGAAGTTCGTCGGCATCGAGTGGCCGCTGCGCTGCCGTGGCCCGCTGGAACTGGGCGCCAAGGCCTGCCGCATCGACAATGACCGTCTCGGTCAGGTCGCCAGCAAGATGGCCGGCAACAAGCTCAGCGAGAAAATCGACGAAAAACTGGGCGACAAAGTCAGCCCGGAACTGAAAAACGCGTTGAAGGGGCTGTTCAAGCGATGACAGCGGAGCAGTTTTCCACGGCGGTGCTGGAGTGGTTCGACCGACATGGCCGCCACGATTTGCCGTGGCAGCAGGACATCAATCCGTACCGGGTCTGGGTATCCGAGATCATGTTGCAGCAGACTCAGGTCAGCACCGTGCTCAATTACTTCGAGCGCTTCATGGCAGCCCTGCCGACGGTCGAAGCGCTGGCCGCAGCGCCGGAAGACGAGGTGCTGCACCTGTGGACCGGGCTGGGTTATTACACTCGCGCTCGCAATCTGCAGAAGACCGCGAAGATTGTCGTCAGCCAGTACGCTGGCGAATTCCCGCGTGACGTGGAAAAACTCACCGAGCTGCCAGGCATCGGCCTGTCCACCGCCGGCGCGATCGCCAGCATCAGCATGGGCCTGCGCGCGCCGATCCTCGACGGCAACGTCAAACGTGTGCTCGCGCGCTTCACCGCGCAAGAGGGCTACCCCGGCGAACCGAAGGTCGCCAAGCAGCTATGGGCCAACGCCGAGCGCTTCACCCCGCACGATCGGGTCAACGCCTACACCCAGGCGATGATGGATCTCGGCGCCACACTCTGCACGCGCAGCAAGCCGAGCTGCCTGCTGTGTCCGCTCAAGCGTGGCTGTGAAGCGCACATGCTTGGCCTGGAAACCCGCTACCCGATTCCCAAGCCACGCAAAGCCATCCCGCAGAAACGCACGCTGATGCCAATGCTCGCCAACGGCGAAGGTGCGATTCTGCTTTACCGCCGCCCGTCGACGGGACTGTGGGGCGGTTTGTGGAGCCTGCCAGAACTGGATGATCTGGAAGATCTGCAGCATCTGGCCGATCAGCACTCGCTGACCATGGGCCAGCAGCAGGCGCTGCCGAGCCTCGTCCATACGTTCAGCCATTTCCAGTTGTCCATCGAACCGTGGCTGGTTCAGGTGCAGGAAGCCAGCCATCACGTGGCCGAGGCCGACTGGCTCTGGTATAACCTCGCCACCCCGCCGCGCCTGGGCCTTGCTGCCCCGGTCAAGACCTTGCTCGAACGCGCGGCCGCCGTCTTGAATGCAGGAGAATCGCCATGACCCGCACCGTAATGTGCCGCAAGTACAAAGAAGAACTGCCCGCGCTGGAACGCGCCCCGTTCCCGGGTGCCAAGGGCCAGGATATTTTCGACCACGTCTCGGCGAAGGCCTGGGCCGACTGGCAGAAACACCAGACCCTGCTGATCAACGAAAAGCGCCTGAACATGATGAACCCCGAAGATCGCAAATTCCTTCAGGGCGAAATGGACAAGTACTTCTCCGGCGAGGAATACGCCAAGGCCGAAGGCTACGTGCCGCCATCCGAATAACCCGGGGTTTTCGTAAGCGACGGAATTAATTTAAGAAATTTTCAAAAAGTCGTTGACGTAAATCCGAAAAACCCTTTTAATGCGCCCCGTTGCCCAGATAGCTCAGTCGGTAGAGCAGGGGATTGAAAATCCCCGTGTCGGCGGTTCGATTCCGTCTCTGGGCACCAAATACCGAAAACCCTGAATCGCAAGATTCAGGGTTTTTTTATGTCCGGGATTTGATGAACACTGCTTACCCCTTACGGAAAAGGGCCATCACTCGATGAATCAGAAACGAACCCGCGTCCTCCTGCCCCATCCCCCGCCGTATCGGCAAAGCCGCTTGAGTTATTGGCTGACCGTCCTCGCCGGTGTGCTGATTGCCATTGCCGTCTGCCTTTCAATCTACATGCTGATCGAAAGCTGGATCAGCGGCTCCATTACCACCAACAATCGTGGGCCGCGCAGCACCTACACCTTGGCACTGCAACCTCGGCGATACTGGTTCGAGTTCGTTTGGCAGAGCTTCTGGACGGCATTCATGCTGGCCATTGGTGTGTTTGGGTTGTGGATTTATCGCAAAGGGCGAGGTCGTGAGCAGAGGCCGAAGGGCAAGCGCTCGCGATGATGCGATTGACTGGGCAAAAGTACGAAATGGACTACGGACATTTACCCCGTTACGCGCCTTCCGGCGGCAGCGTCCTGCAACGCCAATCCCGCGTTTCCTTCCGAACTCGCAGGTTCGCCCGACATACCTGCGTCGCCATTCCCGGCATGCTTGCGCCTCTGTTTCCAGAATGCGGAAGACCCGATGAGCCAGCTAAAACCTGCTGAAACCCAAGACCCGAAAATCGATTCACTGCTGGGCGAACTGGGCGACCTGATTCGCCAGGCGCGGCAAAAAGTGCTACGCGCGGTCGACACGATCCAAGTGCAGACCTGTTGGCAAATCGGCCGGCATATCGTCGAATTCGAACAAAAAGGCGCTCAGCGTGCGGGTTACGGAAAACAACTGATTGCCCTGTTGGCAAAGGATCTGACTGGGCAGTTCGGGAAAGGGTTCGACGAAACCAACTTGTGGAAGATGCGCCTGTTTTATCAAAAATTTTCAATTCGAGACGCACTGCGTCCCGAATTGAGCTGGACCCACTACCGCCGCCTGCTACGCGTCGAAAGCGAGAAAGCGCGCCTGTGGTACATGAACGAATGCGCCGACCTCAACTGGTCAAGCCGTGCCCTTGATCGTCAGATCCTGACGCTCTACTACGAGCGCCTGCTGATGAGTCAGGACAAAGCCGAGGTGGTCGAGGAAGCCACGACCAACATCGACGCGATGAAATGCAATCCGCGGGAATTCATTCGCGACCCAGTCATGCTCGAATTTCTCGGCCTGCCCTCGGCAGGCAAAGTCAGGGAAAGCGGCCTCGAACAAGCCCTGATCGACCACTTGCAAAGCTTTCTGCTTGAACTTGGCAAAGGCTTTTCCTTTGTTGCCCGCCAACAACGCATCAGCACTGATGGCGTCGACCTCTATATCGACCTGGTCTTCTACAACTACCTGCTCAAGTGCTTCGTGATCATCGACCTGAAACGCGGCAAGCTCAGTGCTCGCGATGTCGGGCAGATGGACATGTATGTGCGCATGTATGACGAGCTCAAACGCAGCGAGGGTGACAAGCCAACCGTCGGCATCATTCTCAGCGCGGAGAGCAATGACTCGGTGGCGCGCTACTCCATGCTCAAAGGCAATGAGCAACTGTTCGCCAGCAGCTACAAGACCATACTGCCGAGCGAAGAAGAGTTACGTGCCGAACTCAACCGCGAACAGGCGTTGATCGAAGAACGCATGCTCACTCAATCCGAATGAACCGGCCGGATTGTTCTTGATCAGCGCGGCGACTAAGGTGGGCAGCTAACCACCGAGGTCAAGCGCCATGGGCAGTCAGCCCCCATTTGAGTTGGAAGACGCAGAGTTGAGCCAACCAGTTTCGACTGCAGCTGAAGACACGTCCTTCAAGGAAACTGCCGACGACGGCTACGCACTCGGCGGCTTCACCTGGCGCCATAGTTCGCACGATCCACAGCGCTCGGTGGTCATCATCAACGCCGCCACCTCCGTGCGCTGTCGCCATTACTCAAGGTTCGCAGCCTATCTGTTCAGTCACGGCTTCGACGTGATGACCTACGACTACCGGGGCATTGGCGAATCACGCCGCGAATCGATCAAAGGGCTACGTGCCACGTGGAGCGACTGGGGCGCGCTGGATTTCGAAGCGATGCTCAAACGGGCGCAGCGGGAGTTTCCCGGTCAGCCAATCGATGTAGTCGCCCATAGTTTCGGCGGCTGCGCGGCAGGCCTGGCAGCGTCGGGCACGGTCATCCGACGGCTGGTTACCGTCGGTGCGCAGTTCGCTTACTGGCGCGATTACGCCCCCGAACAGCGCTGGCGGATGTTCGGCAAGTGGCATGTGGTCATGCCTTTGATGGCGCTGCTCTGCGGCTATTTTCCAGGCAAACGGCTAGGTTGGCTGGAGGACACGCCAACCGGCGTGGTCCGCGACTGGAGCATGCCCACCGCACATTACGAGCAACGCCCAAGCGGTCGCGCGCTGATGAAAAAAACAGGCGCCCTGCCCTTCGCCGACGTCCGCGCGCAGACCCTCGCAATCAGCCTCGCCGATGATCCTTACGGCACAATCCCTGCGATCGAACGCCTGCTCGGCTACTTCAGCAACGCGACAAAAACTCACCTGCGCATCGCGCCGCAGGACATCGGCGAACAACAAGTCGGACATTTCGGCTTTTTTCGCAGCGCATACCAAGCCACACTATGGCCCATCGCTCTGACCTGGCTGCAGAACGGCGCGCTGGCCCCCGACACACCCGGCCGGCAAGTCCCGCGCAGTTGAGCCCTTCTCCACGCACGACGGAACACTCCATGGCCTCCGCCAACAAGCAGCAAAAACGCGCCACCCGAGCCAAAGCCAAGGCCAAGCAGAACCGCACCAAACGCGCCGAAGCGCCGGTCGAGCTGGACCCGAACGATGACCGCATCGATTTCGAATCGGTGGACCTGACCGAACTGTTCAAGAAAATGATCGACGCCGAGAAGATCAGCCAGCAAGCCATGTGCAGCGCGTTCCTCGAAGACCCGCTGCTGGAACTGGTGTACGAGCAGGAAGGCGAAGAAGGCGCGATGGATTTCATCCTCGCCGCGCTGATCGAGTATCGCCAGTGGTCGCAGGAAACCGACGAGGCTGGCGCACTGGCGTGGATCGAATCCCCGGCATTCCAGGCTGACTATGTAGCGGCATCCGACGCGATCGCGGCACAAACCCAACAGAAGAACTGAGCTCCCATGGCATCCCTGAACAAGCAACAGAAACGCGCCAAACGCGCCAAGGCCAAAGCCAAGCAAATCCGCATGGTCGGGCGCAAACCGCTGGATCAGGACGAAGACCTCGGCCACCTCGCCGAGCCGATTCCGGAATACACCCTGGCGATGTTCAGCAAAATGCGCGACGCCGAAGCCGTCAGCCGCAACGAAATGTTGCTGACCCTGCTGCGCGAACTGGCCTTCATCATCGTCGACCATCCTGAACTGCTCGACATGGAAAACGCCGACAACGAAGGCATGGCCGCCACCCACCTCGCCGCCGACATGCTCATCGACTACCGCATGTGGGCCGACGGCATGACCATCGAACAGGCCCAGGCCTGGCTGAGCGAGCCGCAGTTCATCACCGATTTCGGGGTGGCGCTGGATGCTTATGGGAAGTCGGTAGACACCCAGGAAGACAAGAGCGAATAAGCCCTTCTCAGAAACCAAAACGGCCGCTAGTCACCCTGACAGCGGCCGTTTTCACATCACGCGTTGCGACTCAGTTCAACACCACCGCACCACGCTTTTCCATCTTGCGACGACGCGACACCAGCAGACCGGCAGCCACCACCATCAGGCTCAGCAGACCGGTGGCGAGGATTTCCACGCGGTGGGCTTCCTGGAACAGCATGATGGTCAGCGCGGCGACGATGAAGATGATCACCGCCCAGGTCAGCCCGGGGAACAGCCACATGCTGAAGACGATTTTCTCGCCGCGCGCCATGCGCTGCTTGCGCATGCGCAGTTGCGAGAAGGCGATCACCAGGTACACCAGCAGGGCGATGGCGCCAGAGCTGGCCAGCAGGAATTCGAACACCGCGGCCGGAGCGACATAGTTGGCGAAGGTGCAGAGGAACGCTGCGCCGGTCGACAGCATCACCGCCCAGTAAGGCGTGCCGCTCTTGTTGGTGCGGGTCGACATGGCCGGGGCGTCGCCACGCTTGCCGAGCGAGAACAGCATGCGCGAGGAGGTGTACAGCGCCGAGTTCAGGCAACTGGTCACCGCGACCAGCACGACGATATCGACAATCATCTTGGCGTTGGGAATGCCCATGCGCTCAAGCACTGTCTGATAGGAACCGAGGTTGGCCAGGGTAGGATCGTTCCACGGCACCAGCGCCACCACGATGAAAATCGAAACCAGATAGAACAGACCGATCCGCCAGATCACCGAGTTGGTCGCCTTGGAGATCTGCTTGCCTGGGTCCTTCGATTCCGCCGCCGCGATGGTGACGATCTCGGTGCCCATGAACGAGAACATGGTGGTCAGGATCGCGCCCAGTACAGCGCCCATGCCGTTGGGCAGGAAGCCACCGCTGTCGAACAGATGCGACACACCGCTGACCTGACTGGTCGGCAGGAAGCCAAAAATCGCCGCCAGACCGAGGCCGATGAAGCCGATGATCGCCAGCACCTTGATCAGGGCGAACCAGAACTCGAACTCGCCGTAATTCTTCACGCTGAACAGGTTGGTCACGGTCAGCAGCAGGGTGATGACCAGCGCGAAAGCCCAGATATCCACGCCCGGGAACCATGCGTGCAGAATCGTTGCGGCGGCGTTGGCTTCCAGCGGAATCACCAGCACCCAGAACCACCAGTACAACCAGCCGATGGTGAAACCGGCCCAGTGACCGATCGCGCGGTCAGCGTAAGTCGAAAACGAACCGGTGTCCGGCGAAGCCACGGCCATTTCGCCGAGCATGCGCATCACCAACACAACCAGAGTACCGGCGGCGGCGTAAGCCAGCAGCACGGCCGGGCCAGCGGCAGCGATGGCGTGGCCGGAGCCGACGAACAGACCGGCGCCGATCACACCGGCGATCGACAACATGGTCACATGACGCGGTTTGAGCCCCTGTTCGAGGCCTGTGGAGCTTGGGGTACTGCTCATAGAGACTACCTTTGCAAGGAAAGCGAGTGCATCCGGCGCGTCTGAAAATTCTTTCTCGTAAAAAGAATCCAACGGCCTGTTCCTTATTTTGCACGCAATATTTGCGCCAAAATGTTTCAGGTCCTTGAGTGCCGGGGGCCCCGGCATCCGATGCAAGTCCTTGAGTTTAATGGCTATTCGCCAGAACGTTACCCGGCGACTCACTTTCAAGACGAATCCGCGCACCAGAAACACACAGAAAAAGTGTGCGACGCACAGAAAAAGGGCGAATAAGGAACGTTCGGCCGGATAGCGCTTCCAACACCCCGTCAAAGCTGGCAACATCGCGCCTTTTTTTACGCGGCACCCACGGGTTTGCACGATCAAACACCCGTTCGGTTGTTGATGGGGCGACAGTCTGCTGCGCCGATGCGACAACCCGCCACATGCCACCCGTTTACCGCTCGTAGCGCTGTTGGCTGCCATTGAAACGCTATGCTAGCTTGGCCGCCTCGCCAGGAAGGCCCGCCAACAGCAGGAGCGCAACATATATGAGGAACGCACATGGCTGAGGCCACGCCCGCGCTTGAAATCCGCAACTTGCACAAACGCTACGGACAGCTGGAGGTGCTCAAAGGCATCTCGCTGACCGCCCGCGACGGCGACGTGATCTCGATCCTCGGCTCTTCCGGTTCCGGCAAGTCCACGTTCCTGCGTTGCATCAACCTGTTGGAAAACCCGCACCAGGGCCAGATCCTGGTGGCCGGTGAAGAACTCAAGCTCAAAGCCGCGAAGAACGGCGAATTGGTCGCTGCTGACGGCAAGCAGATCAATCGCCTGCGCTCGGAGATTGGTTTTGTATTTCAAAACTTTAATCTGTGGCCGCACATGAGCGTGCTCGACAACGTCATCGAAGCCCCGCGCCGCGTGCTCGGCCAGAGCAAGGCCGAGGCCATCGAAGTCGCCGAAGCGTTGCTGGCCAAGGTCGGCATCGCTGACAAGCGCCACGCCTACCCGGCGCAATTGTCCGGTGGTCAGCAACAACGCGCCGCCATCGCCCGCACGCTGGCGATGCAACCGAAGGTGATCCTGTTCGACGAACCCACCTCCGCCCTTGACCCGGAAATGGTTCAGGAAGTACTTAGTGTCATCCGCGCATTGGCCGAAGAAGGCCGCACTATGCTGCTCGTGACCCACGAAATGGGCTTCGCCCGCCAGGTTTCCAGCGAAGTGGTGTTCCTTCATCAGGGCCTTATAGAAGAGCAAGGATCGCCACAGCAGGTGTTTGATAACCCGCTTTCGGCGCGCTGCAAACAATTCATGTCCAGCAACCGCTAACGGAGCAACATGCATGCAGAATTTCAAAAAGGTCTTCCTGGCTGCCGCCGTCACCTTGGCGTTCAGCGCAGGTGCCATGGCTGAGACCCTGAAAATGGGCATCGAAGCGGCCTATCCGCCGTTCAACAACAAAGACGCCAGCGGCCAGGTTGTCGGCTTCGACAAGGAAATCGGCGACGCCCTGTGCGCGAAGATGAAAGTCGAGTGCACCGTCGTGACGTCCGACTGGGACGGCATCATCCCGGCCCTGAATGCGAAGAAGTTCGACTTCCTGATCTCCTCGCTGTCGATCACCGACGAGCGCAAGGGCGCGGTGGACTTCACCGACCCGTACTACTCGAACAAGCTGCAGTTCATTGCACCGAAAAACGTCGATTTCAAAACCGACAAGGACTCGCTCAAAGGCAAGAAGATCGGTACCCAGCGCGCGACGCTGGCCGGCACCTGGCTGGAAGACACCTACGGCGATGACATCTCGGTCAGCCTCTACGACACCCAGGAAAACGCCTACCTCGACCTGACCTCGGGTCGTGTCGACGCCATCCTCGCCGACAAGTACGCCAACTATGACTGGCTGAAAACCGACGCCGGCAAGAGCTACGAGTTCAAGGGCGACCCGGTAGTGGAAAGCGACAAGATCGGCATCGCCGTGCGCAAGGGTGATCCTCTGCGCGAGAAGCTGAACGCCGCACTGAAGGAAATCGTCGCTGACGGTACCTATAAGAAAATCAACGACAAGTACTTCCCGTTCAGCATCTATTGATCTGACCTGTGGGACTGGCGCTGTGACCAAGCGGCGCCGGCTCCCGACTTTGCCTGCCGCAATTTGAACAGAAACCCATGATTATCGACCTCTACGGATTCGGCCCGGCGCTCGCCGCTGGCGCGCTGATGACCGTCCAACTGGCTCTTACGGCCTTGTGCCTGGGCCTGGTGCTCGGCCTGCTCGGCGCCTTGGCCAAGACTTCCCCGTACAAGCCGCTGCAATGGCTTGGCGGCACTTATTCGACGCTGGTCCGTGGCGTCCCGGAATTGCTCTGGGTGCTGTTGATCTACTTCGGTACGGTCAACCTGATGCGCGCCCTCGGTGAGTATTTCGGCAACCCCGACCTGCAACTCAATGCATTTGCCGCCGGTGTGATCGCACTGGGCCTGTGCTTCGGCGCCTACGCCACGGAAGTGTTTCGCGGCGCGATCCTCGCCATTCCCAAGGGCCATCGTGAGGCCGGCCAGGCCCTGGGCCTGTCGAAATGGCGGATCTTCACCCGCCTGATCATGCCGCAGATGTGGCGCATCGCCCTGCCCGGGCTGGGCAATCTGTTCATGATTTTGATGAAAGATACCGCGCTTGTTTCCGTGATCGGCCTGGAAGAAATCATGCGTCACGCGCAAATCGGCGTGACCGTGTCGAAACAGCCGTTCACCTTCTATATGGTCGCGGCCGTCATGTATCTGGGCCTGACGGTACTGGCGATGACCGGCATGCACTTTCTGGAAAAACGCGCCGCTCGCGGCTTTGCGAGGAGCGCGCAATGAACTGGGAAGTCATTATCAAGTGGCTGCCGAAACTGGCGCAGGGCGCGACCCTGACGCTGGAACTGGTCGCCATTGCGGTCATCGCCGGCCTGCTGCTCGCCATTCCGCTGGGCATCGCGCGGTCTTCGAAGCGCTGGTACGTGCGCTCGCTGCCTTACGCCTACATCTTCTTTTTCCGCGGTACACCGTTACTGGTGCAGCTGTTTCTGGTCTATTACGGCCTGGCGCAGTTCGACGCGGTGCGTGAAAGCGCATTGTGGCCGTACCTGCGCGATCCGTTCTGGTGTGCAACCGTGACCATGACGCTGCATACGGCGGCGTACATCGCTGAAATCCTGCGCGGCGCGATTCAGGCAATTCCACCCGGTGAAATCGAAGCCGCCCGTGCCTTGGGCATGTCCCGGCCCAAAGCGATGTTCTACATCATCCTGCCTCGTGCAGCACGGATCGGCCTGCCGGCCTACAGCAACGAAGTGATCCTGATGCTCAAGGCCAGTGCCCTGGCCAGCACGGTGACCCTGCTGGAACTGACCGGCATGGCGCGCACGATCATCGCGCGCACTTATCTGCCGGTTGAGATCTTCTTTGCCGCGGGCGTGTTATATCTGGTCATGGCTTACGTGCTGGTTCGCGGCTTCAAGCTGCTGGAGCGCTGGCTGCGCGTCGATGCCTGCCAAGGCCGCTGATACTTCCCACGTGCTGACGGGCGAGGCCCTACTCGCCCGCTTCCGCGCGCTGGATGCTTTTTTGATCAAGCATCAGGCGCTTTGGAAACCTCGTCCGTTTACGCATCTTTCGCTTCCTTGGGAAACGTCCTACCCCGAGTTGTCTTCGTGGCTACGCGGGCGGTCACTGGGCGACGCAGAGAACGCTCATAACCAGCCTGCTGATCTTGCCGATGCGCCTGAGCCGTTCGCGTCATTGGCAAAGTTATCGGCAAAATTGAGTGCGGTCGGTTCGCTGCCGGGGCATGCGCTTGAAACCGCCGGCCACCGCTTGAATGTCGATGTGCCGGGGCGCAAATGGCAACAGATCGAGGCGTTTGCCAGCCGTTTGGCTTTTTCATCGCAGCCGACGCATTGGCTGGACTGGTGTTCGGGCAAAGGTCATCTGGGCCGGCGGTTGCTCAACGCAGGACAGCAACTGACGTGTGTCGAGTACGATCCTGCGTTGGTTGCCAGCGGTCAGGCACTGAGTCGGCGCCACCATTTGCATGCTCTGCACATCGAACAGGACGCGCTGGCGGCCGACGCATCCGCCGTGTTGAACGCTGCGCACACCCCCGTCGCGCTCCACGCTTGCGGCGATCTGCATGTCCGCTTGATGCAACTGGCCAGCGCGACCGGGTGCCAGCAGATGGCGATTGCGCCGTGTTGCTACAACCGCACCGTCCACAGCGAATATCAGGCACTGTCCTCCAACGGCCTGCGATCTTGCCTACGGGTATCGCGGGAAGATCTGGCACTGCCGATGAGCGAAACCGTCACCGCCGGTGCACGAGTCCGACGCCAGCGCGACACGTCCATGGCGCGACGACTGGCCTTCGACTTGCTGCAACGGCAGTTGCGTGGCGTTGACGAATACTTGCCCACCCCGTCATTGCCGAGCGCCTGGCTGGATAAACCGTTCGCTGACTACTGCCGCGATCTCGCCGCTCTCAAAGACTTATCCACAACCGGCTCGACGGATTGGGAGCATTTGGAAACCGCCGGTTGGCAACGTCTGGCCGAAGCTCGCAACCTGGAATTGCTGCGCGGGCTATTCCGCCGGCCACTGGAGCTTTGGCTGAATCTGGATCGCGCGCTTTTTCTGGTCGAGCAAGGCTATGCCGTGCGTCTGGGCACATTCTGCGAAACGGCGCTGACGCCGCGTAATCTGCTGCTTTTGGCCGAGCGCGGATAACAGCCCGCCAACCTGTGGATAACTCTGTTGATGAAATTTACGCGGATCCAATATCACCGCCTGTTTCGGCCCTTGTGCTGCTCTGGTCATTTTTTGTTCACATAGATTAAAAACCGGCAAAACAGCGATTTGCATACAAAATGGAGAATGCCTGCTAAAAAACCGGACTAAGTCGGTGACCAAGGCTTCCCGTTGTGCATAAGCCGCCAATCAAACGGCATAACCGCCGAATACCGGGCATCCAAAGTGAATAATTGCGAGCATCCGCCAGCCTTGCTATACAAAGCCTCACCGCCTCGCCGGCACATGCCTGAACAATAAAAAATCGACCGACAGGAAGCGACCGTGACGTTCATCTCCTATGCACAGAACTTCGAAGACGTCCGCCTGTGGCGCGCGCTCAAGCAGTTCGAACACGGATTCTACATCGACGTCGGCGCCAACGACCCGAACCACGACTCGGTCACCAAAGCGTTCTACGATCATGGATGGCACGGAATCAACGTCGAACCGATGCAGGATTATTACGACGCGCTCTGCCAGCAACGCCCGCGCGACACCACCGTGCAATGCATCGCCAGCGACCAGCCCGGCGCCGTAACCTTCTACGGCATCCCGGACACCGGCCTGTCCACCGCCGACCCCGTCGTTGCCCAACAACGCAAAGACCTCGGCATGACCGTGCAGAGCTTTACGGTCGAGGCCCGCACACTCACCTCGCTCTGCGAACAACACGCCCCCGACCGCCCAATCCACTTCCTCAAGATCGACGTCGAAGGCCACGAAGAAACCGTCCTGCGCGGCATGGACTTCAACCGCTTCCGCCCCTGGATCATCCTCATCGAAACCCCATGGCTGCGCGATCACACCTGGGAACACCTGGTCACCGATGCCGGCTACCAATCAATCCTGTTCGATGGCCTCAACACCTGGTTCCTCGCCAACGAACACCTCAACCTCAAACCCGCGTTCGACATCCCGCCCTGCAACCTCGACAACTTCCAGCTCTGCCGCGGCCACGCCCTTGCGCATCCACTCAGCCCCGACGAGCCCGACACCGCCAGACAACTCGCCGACGCCCTGCATCGCGCCGAACAGGTTGAAAGCCAACTGCATGCACTGCAAAACAGCCGCACAGTGCGAGCACTGCGGAAGCTGCGAAACGTACTGCGCAGAGCGTGATATGCGGCAACGCAAAAATAGTCTGAATTCAGGGGTTTACAGGATCTTCCCAATCGCTATAATCGTCGCCCACACGCCGGTATAGCTCAGTTGGTAGAGCAACTGACTTGTAATCAGTAGGTCCCGGGTTCGACTCCTGGTGCCGGCACCATATAAATCAAAGGCTTGCAGCGATGCAGGCCTTTGTTTTTTGCGCTACACGTAACATCGCACGTAACACCAGTGTTTTCGAGACGGCATGTTAGGGATTGACATCAGGTGACGCTATGAAATGGCGAGTTTTCGACTGGAAGTTTATCCTCACCCTTGCCGTGGCGATTCTCGGCATTGTTGTGCCGTTGGTTTGGCAGTCCGACCTGTCCTCTAAGAGTATGGAGCTACGCCTGAGCTCAAGTACCTCACTTGAACCGGCGTCGAAAATTTTGGATTTGCAGGTCGTGTTAGACGGCAAAAAGCTAGAATCTCCTTACTCCTCATCTCTGGAGCTTGTTAATACAGGATCCAAGACTGTGTTGAGCTCCGACTTCGACAAGCCTATTGAAATCCTTATCGGTGATGGCGCAAAGCTAGTCACAGCGCGGATCACAGACACCACTCCCCACGACATTCCTGCAGAAATAACCCTATCGGGGAATGTAATACGGATTGCGCCGCACCTTTCTAATCCCAAGGACTCCATCTCCCTTAGCATCATCACCTCAGGTGAGAAGCCTGTTTACAGCGCCCGGGCACGGATAGCGGGCATTCAACATATTTCCTTTGCAGACCTGACTCTCCCCAAGCCGATCTACATTCGATACCTGAAGCCAGTCTTGAACGGGGTGGCCGGGTGGGGACTTTTGTGCCTGACAGTACTGTTTAGCCTCGTCCACTTCGAAAGGCCAACGTTCGGAGTACCCAAGGTTGTATCCCTTTTCGTAGGACTAGTTTCGTATTTTAGTGCAATGCAACTGGTGGGAAACGCCGTGGGCGAGTTGGTTTTGCGGAATCAATGGGGAATTTTTGTTGCAATCGCGGTTATATCAACCGCAACGGCTGTAGCGACCTGCCTGTTTCTACTTCGGCGCTGGACTCGCCAAGTACGCAGAATTCTCCTGGCTGCTAGCCCAGAGTTGGCAGACTCAAACCCCTCACCTGATCAACGTTGAAGCTCGCGGCTAAGGCTCGATCCGTGCCAATAGCGCTGTGTGATAGCTCAAATTTTTAGAGTCATTGCAATGTTAGCGGGTATGACGAAACGCCCCCTATGCGAGGCGAAAAAAAATAAGGTTGACCCCTCAAAAGCTTGTCAGTTTTGTCAGATTTCTATTCAACTACTCTCTATCCCTTATGATCAAAGGCTTTCAGCGCTTTTCATTAGTGTCAGAACCGTGTCAGTGACCCGTCAAAACCTGACAAAAGAGCAGTGTCAGTTTCAGTAATTTTAAACCATTGATTTATAAGGATTTTATTTTTCTTATGGCAGATCTGACACAAACATCCATCCTCAGTGTCAGAGCTGAAGCCCAGTAAATACGGGGTCTCCAGAGGATCAGCTGACGGATATCCATGATCTGACAGGGTTTTGAGGGTCAACCTAAATAAACTTCAACGAGGTGTCTCGAAGCTATCCTTCCAAATGCCCTAGCGCACACTGATCGAGAAGAATAAACATGCGTAATACAGCATCCCGAGCAGCACTACCTATCATTGAAATCATCAAGAAAAGCGCGGCTTGGGAGGTTCATTGGGATTACCAAGAAGCCCCCGAAAGCTCAATCCTATTCCAACGCGGCGAATACCTGCGCGGCTACATCGACGGCACCATGGACGACCTGGGCATTCATCCCGACAGTGTGTGCTGTGCCAGCGGACAAACCGGGACCGTAAAGAAGCTCAACGAAGACCAGGCTGTGAGGTTGCGCGATGCTTTGAACCGCGTGCTGATCCCGATAGTCACCAGGGAGTTCACGCGCCTTCAGAACATGAGCGACCTGCCCCACCTCAGAATGGTTGAGGCTGAGGAGGCATGAAACCCTATGAAACGCTGCGGCCCATCGGTAACCCTTGCTCCGCTGGGCTTGCAGTGAATTCGATCTCCCCCGCGCACAACAAATCTCCGCCTGAGAAAGAACGTCCGCGTTTTCGAAAACACACATAAATCCACGTTTTAAATATTTCCGCCCAATGAAACCGGGCACTCCAGCGTTATCCCTTTCCGGCGTGCCTATTACGTAGCTGTGCAACCGCACTGCATTTCCCTTCAAAGCTTTGCATCCTGTGAAATAGCCGATCGCCTGCAGAGCCCCACGGCCAGCCTGGGCTGCAGGTTTGTTAGTACTACATCCGCATTTGCACAAAAAAAGGACACAAGGCCCGTTGGCGGGAGGGGGATAAGTGCTTTTTGAGATGTTTTTTACGCGCGGCGGGAGTTTTACGGCTCAATCGGTCGACCGGCTCGATGAATCCCACTCCGTCAGTCGCCGCGCAGATGTGGAGCGCTTTGCCTGCCGATATACTGTTTGCATATACAGTATATCGACAAGGTAGGTATATCCGATGAATAGAGAATCTGCTGAAGCCATAGCTCCGGAGCCACACGGAGTTGCGCAATGGCGGGTGATGCTGCGCGATGAAGTGGCGCTGCTTGCGATGCCCGGCGCCCACCACAAAGCATTGCTCAAGCAAGCGCATGCCCTGCACCAGGGCCGTTTCATTGATGCTGACGAACTGAGTGATTTGCTTGAGTTAGCGGACGCGGCATTGGCCTATGCGGTGGAATCGCTACTAGACCTCGACGCCGACGATTAGGGGGGCAGCATGCAAGTACTGGTCACGCCTATGCGCCTACGTGGTGTCGCCCTAGATCCGAAGGAGCGGCGCCGCTATCGCGCGATCCGGGGTAATGTCATGGTCAACTCCACTAACTGCCATGAATTAGGCCGGGCAGCAAATGTAGCCCGCGTTGACATAGGAATGCCACTCGATCCAGATCCCCTGCCCCCCCTGCTCGACGCTACCCTAGCAGGGATGGCAGTAACCGGTTTCGTGTTGAGTGGAATTGAGTACATCGACGGCTGCGCCTATGCGCAATCTTGGTGGTGCCGACTGGAATAACGCAGACTTAAGGAAATGGGGGCAATGCCCCCAACTTCATTCTTCTTCAGCTTGCCATTCCGCGATACCCGCGATATGGCAAAGGAGCGAAAATGCTTTGAGGCTATTTATCTCACTGGCGTAGTGGATATCGATGCCATGTAAGGTGGTGTTCCTGTTTAGGCCGGTATAAGAATTGTCAATCCGGAGTTTTTGCCCCCAACCAATTGGAAGATCTCCGCTCAGTTGCGCCCAAATTGCATCGTCCGAAAGGTTTAGCCAGTGTTCCCCAGTGGGTATTAGCGCTCTTTGCTGTCTGGCGTATTTTGTTATGGGCGATTTTCTTTCGCTGAATAATTCGCTGAAAGTTATATCCCGCAGTATCCCCTCGGCTTGGGAAAAAAATACCGGAACAGATAGCGCATACTCTCCCCTTTCATGTGCAGCGCCGGCAGGAGCAATTGCAAACGCTCTTGCGGGAAACATAGATACAACTTTGTTGAGTAAGTAAGGAAAAAGCTCTCTGTATTTTTCCGCATAGGCCGCTTCTATCACCTCTTGGCGTTTGTCAGCCTCTACACCGTCAGTTACAAAGGATAATTCCTCGTAGGATCGAAAATCCATCAATACGCTCGCAAACCAGCTGTATGATGCGGCTTCCGCAAGATTGGATGAAAGTGCTGGATATTTCTCGGCGCGTATCTCATTGGCGCGCTTCATATGGCTGAAGGTTTCAGTTAAAAAAGACATTCCGCTTAAATCGGGGGGGAGGAATTGCTGGCTAATTTTGCTGATCTTATCTTGAAAATCTTTGATGGAATCGGACAGTGCTTCCAACGCTGGAATTCTAAACTGCGAATAAATGGAGTACTCTTTTTTTGATTTTTCAAGCACTTCGAAGGCTAACTCTTCTTCAGGGCTTTTGAGGGACTGTAGTTCCTTCGAGTCTTTTTCCATATTTTCCAGCTCCGTTCAGGTTTCCACGGAAACCAAAGTTACTTGTCACATTGTTATAGCTTTAAGATTGGTGAAAAGCAAAGCTGAATGTTTTGCACCGGCGGTGAAGGCTGCTGCGTCTGCTGGCGAAGGCGAAGGGCCGGGCAAATGTGTATGGGCGGCTAATTGCGCATTCATCTTCTCGACAATCTCTAGCAAATCGCACAACACTTTCAAAACATTGAGATCGGTGGAGCCTAGCCACGTTTTGGGCGACTCAAAGCGTTGACTTCTTCCCGAAACACTCCTTTTCAAACCTTCAATCCGTTCCTGCATATCGCCGCCCACCGTGGCGTTGTGCTTTTGCCCCACAACCAGATTCAGATCCCGGCCGGTTGCCTGGTGCAGATCATCCACTGCCGCCAGACTCGCGGTTCCGCCCGACAGAAGTTTGAGCGCGCCCAGGGCTTCGATCTTCTTGATGCCACCCACTGACTCAGTCGAATGATCGTCCACTGTCCTGGTGTGATTCTGGAAGGCCTCGGTGTTGTCCAGGGCTTCAACTTCGCGCTCGATCGCCTTGTCCTGGATCTTCCCATCCGTCTGACGAAACCAGTTGCCATCGGCGTCGACGCGCTGCTGACAGGCTTCGCTGTGTTGCCATACCTGATCACCTTTTGGTACGCGCGGCAGGCTCAGACCGTGTGGCAGGATCTGCGTGATGAACGGCTTGTGTGGCAGGCCGTAGGCGAAGCTGATCACGACGGTGGTGCCCTCTTCCGGAAAGCCAAACATGCCAGCTTCTTGTCCACCCATCGGCGCCGGCAATGGCAGGCCGGTGAGAATCGGCAGATCCGGGTCGGGCTCGCCATCGGCGAGCAGCACTTCGACATCGACGCCGAAGCGCGGCCGGAAGTCGTCACACAGCCCGGGCGCGGCCGGCGCATCCGGTACCGCGACCACGCGGCCAAAACGCGGCAGGTGGTAGCCACCGCTCAGCTCGGGAAATTGGCGCGCTACGCTGCGCTTTATTGCGTCGTCCATTTGATCGCCATTTGATTGCCGGCAAGGGTCACGCTGGTGACCCGCTCGCCCTGGTTGATGGTTGCACCTGGTCGAAGCCCTGGAAGGGGCGCGATCATCGCGCTCTGATTGCCTTGGTAGCCGTCGAAGAGTTCGACGGGCAGTTGCAGCGCAGCGCGGGTCCCGAAAAAGCTGTCGGCCCAACTGCCCACAAACACTTCGCCGTCTCCCTGCTGCTGCCAGATGAAGTCCGGAACGTTGAACACGCTGGCCAGGCTATCCATGGCCAGATAGCCCGCTGCCAGGCTGTAGAAATACGGTGCCTTGACCTTGGCATAAGCCGCGTCCGGAACTCGAAAGCCCAGCCCGGTTTTGTCGCTGATCTCGGCCAACACCGCCTGCAGGTCGACGTGACGCAGATTCAGCGGCATAGGGTTGGCCAAGATCGCGGACAGCTCCCGACAGGCCACCAATTGCTGCGTGCTGTTGGCGGCCGTGGATCGCTCAACGTAGCCAAGAAAATGCCGCTGCAGCGTGCGCTCGTTGTAGCCGATATCCAGTGTCACCAGCCCTGTCAGCGGCGCGCCCGCGTTGACCGTGAACGTCGCTCGGCCGGGGCTTTTGATGTCCAGACGTACTTCGTCTTTGATCAACGGGTAAACTTGGCCAGCGATCGTCAGAACCTTATGCAGCTTCATGCTTGCGGCGCCAGGTAGTCATCGAGCTTCTTAAGCGTCTTTTCAAAACCACTCAGCTCCTGATCGGAACCGGCGGCATTGGCCGACCCTCCCACCGCCTGGCCAGGCGCTGACTGTGCGCTTACACCATTGGCGGCACGGCGTTGCTCCACCTTTTCCGGGTTAGAAGCCTTCTCTGACAACGTGAACTGGACCAACCAGGCGGCTTGCGTGTCGGCCTCACGAGCACTTACGCCGTCCGAGAACTGCACCTCGCGAATGCCAAACGCGGCGGCGGTGTCATTCACGATGCGGTACATCTTGAGCTGGCCACCGCCGGCAGTCGCTTCCGCAAGGCGCATGAGCGTGCGCAACTGCGCGCTATCGACAAAGGGGATCATCAGCGTCACGGCCAAGGTCTTCGGTTTGAAACCCTTGTGTGCGGTGTCGGTGTTACTGGTTTGCCCTGACATGTCATCGGCTTCGATACGAAGATTGGCTGTGATCTTGAGGTTCTTGCCCATGACCTGCTCGCCGTCGAGTAATAGCGTCATAGGCCGACCAGCTCCCGGACAAAGCTCAAGCCTTCCAGCGAACCAACCAGCAACACACCTGCAGACAGCACCCATTCGTGCCCTGGGGCTTCGCCCTCGAGGAGCGATCGACGCAGCTCGTTGACGTCACCTGGACCAACGAGCCGCGCACGCATGCTGCTGTCGGCAGATCCGCCGGCAAGCAATGCTTTCAGAGCATCCAGTTGCTCGTCGCGGCCTTGCTGCTGAGCAGCCTTGCGCGTGGCCAGCGCTGCCAAGTCACTCATTGGCGAGCTGTCGGCCGCATAGCTCTCCAGAACTGCCAACTGACCGGACATCGTCTGCTTCGCCGCCTTCAACAACGTGCAGCGCTCGAGCGGCAGCGATCGCCAGAGCGGCAAAGGGCCGGAACTGGGAATGTCCCATTTCTCAGTTTCCAAGGTCGCCAAGTGCCCGGCCCGACGTTCGGCGCGCACCAGGTCGGGAATGGGCATCAGCGTATTGAAGCGAGAAAGCGTCGCTGCCAACTGGGCAAAGCTCGTGCTGACAAACATCAGTGAAAGCGCGTACTGCTGTCCGGATGGACGCCCGACGTCAGAACCATCAATCAGTTTGCCCGCCAGCTGCTGCAGCAGGTTCGGTGCAGACAGAAAGCGCTGGTTGCCGCGTCCTTGACCAATACCGCTTTGAAACGGTGTCACCACCAGGCACGCGGGCGCCTCTCCCATTTGCTCGGCCAATGCAGCGCGGCCGGCTGCAATGGCATTTTTTGCAGCACCGCCGACCGGGCCCGGGTTGGTGCTGGCCATGCCGTCGAGACTCGCCAGACGTTGCGCCGTGCTGGCCAGCTCGGCGCCGGCCAGATCCTTCGCGGCGGTAAGCTCGCCCATCCATTGCGTGGCTTGCTCGGGCCAGCGCATCGTCACCGGCGACCATGTCATAGCCCGGGTTCCTCCCAGGTCACAGCTTCAATGGTCGCGGTATCGCCAGCGGCCAATGCTTGGTCAAGGCGAGCTTTCAGCGTGTTCGCCTGCTGCAGTCGAGAGAGTCGGAACTGGTTAAAGTCATTGCCCAATTGCCGTACCTGAGCGGCGCTGTGCTGCTGGAATTCTTTTGTGCCGGCGGCACCTCGGCAGGGGTAAACGCTGCCGCCCTCGCCCTGCATCACGCTGATGAGATACAGCTGATCATCAATCGCGCTGTCGTACTGATGTGCCGTCCCCAAGGCCGAGGAGGTGAAACCGCCAGTGATGCTCAGCTCACACGCCCGGTTGATTTCGGCGGTTTTGCGAGCATGAAGATAAGCGGCGCTCTGTACCCATTTCCCGTCTTGCCAGTGGTGTGCCGGTGACGGCTTGGGAGTGTCTGCCAGCCCTTCAGGCAGCGGACCAAGTGCCGTGTGTTGCACCTGACCGCCATCGTCAGTCCGATAGACCAGTCCCCTGTGGTCAGCCATCTGCACGACTGCACCGTCGATCAGAGCCCATACAAAGCCTTCGGCTGGCTCTTTCAGTTCAGCAGGTAACTCGATGGCATTGCTTGGCATCTGCATCCCCAAGCCCGGGATCTCCGCCAGAACAGCAGGTCCCTCAAGGGCTCCAGCGATGTCATAAAGGTAAATAGCTCCCACGTCGGACTCCTTCAAATGAGTTTGATACGGCCGGGATAGGCAATGTTGGTCGGCCGGGTTTCGTTCGAGGTTCGAACGACTCGCGAGGCATCAAAGGTAAAAATATCGGTGCCATAACTGGTCGGCCCCGTCCAATAACCACTGCCAGAAGTGCCGACGGCGAACGCGCCGTAGCCGGTTTGTAGCGACGTGCCGGTCTCGGCGATGCCACCGGTGATGTTTTGCATGGTGTCGACCTGAGAGGAACCAGGTGGACGCCCGTAGTCCATCCCTTTGGCTTCGTCGAGCACTCGAATGAACTGCGCACGCGCCTCAGGACCACGAAAAGTAGAGACCCCGTCCCCCGTCGTCCATCCGCCTTCGTAGCCATACCGATTCGCTTCAAGCGACAACAAACTCGAGAGCGCAGCGTGGTCCCATAACCAAGGCCACTCGGCACGGTTGAACAACCCGCCGTTGAGGGGTCCATAGCCCCCAGGCATAAATAATGTGGTTGACTCGAATACAACACGTCCCAAGGTGGTCGGATCGTGCCGGCCTACCGGCCACCAATAACCCGCGCCGTCACTGCGCAAATGCCACCAGTCGCCGCCGCCCATCAGCACCAGGAAGCGATAGCCCTCAGGATTCAGATGAGTGTGGAATTTGATGCGGTTGTTTCCGGAGGCCTGGACCACAACGCGGTTGCCGGAGTTGTCAGCCCGACGCACGATAAAATCGACGACACCCAATTCAGCATTCGAAACAGGCAGTGTGATCGTTCTGGCATCGGCGCCGGCGTCCACGATGACCAGCCCACGCTCGGCAGCGGTCAACACTCTGTTGGCCGCCGTGTGGGTCACTTGCACGCAGATCGACTTCCACAACCGCGCGACAGCCTTGGAGGTGGCCAAGCTTTCGCTGTCATCCAGTACCAGGCTGTCGCTTTTCGCGTTGGGCAGGCTGCCCAGGTCCACGTCGTCTTTGGTGGTCGCTCTGGCGCGCAAATCCGGATAGTCACCGACACGCGCCGCGAAGTGAGTCACCAGCGGGCCGGTGATCGGCTCCACAGGGCGACGATCAATCACGGAATTGGTATTTGGCAGATCTGCAATCGGAACGCAGTAATGCCGAACGCCGGCGCTGTCGGTGTAATCAGCCCGACTTTCACCGAACACGACAGAACATTGCGCGATGACGTCGCTCAGTTCTCGCTGCAGCGCGATGTCCAGCCAGACCGTAGTCGGGAACCCCGGAGGCACGATCGGCGTAGCACCTGATCGGACCAGACGGATACCTTCAATGTACGCGCCGCCGGGTTTGAGCTGATAGGTGCCGCCGACTTTCTCCACCTGCAGCGCGCTTCCGAAGAAACACGCACGACCGAAGGTATCGCGATTGCTCAGCCGCTCACGCTCATCGATGCCGACCAGGCGCACAGTGAAGTCGTGCTGCCAGGTGCTGGCATCGATGGTGATCCCGGTCAGCGCTTGGGCGCCGTCGAACGCGACGAGAAAGTTACGGGTGAGGTTGTTGCCGATCTGCAACGGCGGAATGTTGCGGCGCTTGATCTGCAGCGGCACGTAGGACACCGCGAACAGCACACCTTCGTCTGTTTCAAGGCCGATCCAGTTGAAATCCCAGTCGCCGACGTCAGACCCGATCTGCGAGCTGTAGACGACCTGGTTCGGATTCACATAGCCGGCATGCTCCTTCGGGATGTCGTAGGCATAGACGATCTGGTTCGCCACCGGCTTGGGGGCAGCGCGGTCGACAGGACCGTTAACGTCCAGATTCGGGACATGGGCGTAGATGAACCGCACAACCTTTAGCGGTTGCAACGCCGCATGTTTCTGCGCGATCAGGCTTTCGCCGGCAAGGGTAATACTGGCTCCCATTGAGGGCGCTCCTAAAGGCTGGCGACCAGGGTCTGCTGGTCATCGTTGAAATCGACCAGGGCGATACCGAACGGCACCGGCGTAATGGTCACGAAGTCGTAACGGCGGCAGGTGCGGCCGTACTGTTGAATCAGCACCCGAAGCAACTCGGGGTTTTGCGACAGTTGGGTGTCGGAGAATCGCAGCAGCACCACGTCCCAATCCCGATCGGGCATGCGCTCCTCGATCTCGACATAACCGACGCCGAGGCGCTGCAGGATGCGTTTCATGCCGGCGGTGCTGCCGGCGTCCACGGCATTGATAAAGGCGTATTTCACGCGCAAGCGGTAAAGCGCCTCTGGCTCCCCCTTGAAGCGGGTGATGTCGCGCTGCCAAGCGAGCAGGTCGAGCATGGTCAGATGGCAGGTGTCAGCATCCATCTGCATCAACGGCCAGTGCAGCCAGCCCTCGACCTTTTCCCACCAGCTCTGGGCCGCGTTCTTGAGCTTGGTCAACTCGGTACCGGCCAGCCAGAATTTCAGATCGAGCTTAATCATTGCTCAGCACCTGCAGGCTCTGGATCCGAGGGATGTTCAGCTCTGAAATGATGTCGTCATTATCGAAGTGCAACGACTCAATGCCAGGGAACTGCTGGTGCAGTTCTTCTCCCAGACGACTGAAGGAAAATCGCGACTGTGGATAAGTCAGAGTCGGCTGGTAATCGCCGGTCGTGCTCTCGCGAAACGCAGCACGAATGAACAGTGCAGTTTCCTCGCGCAGGGTTTCACGCTGGGCGACGGTCAAGGTCGAGCGCGGCCAGAGCGTGATACGCACGTCGTGCTGCGTTTCGGGCATGACCATCACCAGCAGATCGTCACCGTGGCCATGGTTGCCCAGGTCGCGAATGTGAGCATTGATCTGAGCCAGATAGGTCGCCGCCGGCACGTCCGCATCGAACAACACAAATGCATTCGCGCTGCCGGGGCCACGCGGGGCGCCGTGTTCGAAATAGACGCCGTCCGGCCGCACGCCCGGGAAGGCGGAAATCATCGCTCGATACACTGCATCGGTGTGCCATTGGTTGACCGCTGAAAACTGGTTGCGCACGCGCAGGCGCAGCTCGTCGTTGGGTTCTTTGTCCGCGCCTGGCGTCGTCAGCCAGCCGTCAGCGTTGACGACCTGGGCAATACCTGGAATCGGGACCGGCAACACGGCGTAATACCCAGGTGCCAGATTGAAACCACTGCCGACGTCCACCGCTTCGACCGGGATTAGCAGCTGCATCATTCCGTCAGTGAAGGTGCCGACCGCCGTGGTGATCAGTTGATACACATGACCATTGATCGCGGCCGACTGCACAACGGTGCCTTTTGCGACCTCGAGGGCGCCGCCCGGCGCTACGCGAGTGAACAGCAAAAAACCCGTGGCCTTGCTCGCACCCTTGCGCTCGACGTTCACGCCCCAAGCCAGCATATCGAGCCAAGCATCGACGGCGGTTTTCACAAAGAAGTTCGGCAGAACCGTGGCGATCAGAAAGTCCAGGATCCAGATCACCGGCTTGGTCACCAGGGCGGTGACCACGCGCCAAAACGGGGACCAGGTACTGGTGTTGCTCAGTTTGCTGCCCTGGGCGACTACCTCAGCCTCCCACGCTCGGCGTAGGCCATCCTCCGTAGTCGGAATGCCGGCGTCTGCCAACGCTTTTTTGAAATCTACGTCGCTCACAGCGTTACCTCGATCGTGCCGAACTTCAGGGTGGTAGCCGTTACCAGGAACTGCCCTGGCTCCAGCTGGGTGATCAGCGCGGTACCGGGTACCAGGCGTTCGTCCGCTTCCACCAACAGCTCCAACTGCTGAATGCAATCGCGCTGTCTAAGCCGATCGCGCTCGGCGACCAACGTCACCAGCAAGCCGCTGTCGCGGATCATGTGCGCGATGTCCTGGGCGATGCTGGCTCGGTCATCGATCAGTTGCGGCTGGCGGGAGAGATCCAGAACCAGGTCGTTGTCGTGGATCAGCAGGTCGATGTATTCGCTCATCCCGGTACCGCCATGCTCATCATGTTTTCCAGCTCCAGCGGGGTCATCGCTTTGGCAGTGTTGATGTTCAGCGTCTCCACATGAGTGCCCTTGTTCTGGCTGCTGCTGTTGTTGTTCTGAATGCTGGTCAGCAACCCACCGGGCGGCACGGCATTGGGCCGCACCGGCGACATGCTTGGGATGGCCGCGTTAATTGTCTGCTGGGCTTTCTGTGCTGCTGCGGACGCGTCCGCGTTGTTGACGCCGATATCGGTACCCGGCACCTCCGGCATGGCGCCGAACTTTGTCTCGATGTCGACGCCTGGGATCTTGTTCAGCATCTCGATCAGGCTGTTGATCGCCTTGTGAAAGATCGCGACGATGCCGTCCCACGCGGCCTTGGCCATGCCGCTCCAGCCGCCCATCGAGGCAAACCACTCGGACAGCGCGGTGAGCTGGTCGCTGACCCATTTGAACGCTTCGCTGTTCATCAGCGCGGCCGTCCACTCGTCCCAATACACAACGGCGGCGACCACAGCCGCGATCAGGGCCATGACGCCAATGACGAGCCACACGACCGGGTTGGCCAACATGGCCGCGTTGACGAGCCAGATCGCGCCTTGCCACAGCATCATCGCGCCGCGAATCAAAGCCATCGTGGTGTAAAGGATGGTGAGGCCGGCGACATACAGCGCGATGACCGCCACCTGCAGGAGGAAGCCGCCCACGGCTCGAAGATTGAGCAGTTGCACCACTTTCCACACGGTGACCATGGCGAGCCACGCCATACGGCAGGCACCGACGGCAAAGGTCAGCAATGACATGGCAGCGATGAGCGCCAGAATCGTCAGTGACACAATGCCGATCACGCGGGTGATATTCGGGAACATCTGAGTCCAGCGGGTCATGGTGCCGGCAATGCCCGAAAGCTTGGCCATCAGCGGCGTCAGGATCGGGATCAGCGCCTGACCGAAAGCAATGCGCAACGCTTCGACCGCTGCCGCAAATTGTTGCCACGGGTCCACCATGGCTTTGGCCATGTTCTCGGCGTCCTCGAGGCCGCGCACCTTGCCCAGCTTATCCATGCCGTTGCGCAGGCGATCGGTGTCCTTGGCCAAAGACGTGATGACCTGCGCGCCCTCACCGCCAAACGCCTCCATCAGTTTGGTGTTGGCCGACGCACTGGTCAGATCGCCGAGCTTGCCCTGCAGCTTTTCCATGATCTGCAGCATGGGCAACGCCTTGCCGTTGGAGTCGGTGAACTTCATTCCCATTTTTTCGGAGGCGGCGCCCAGGTTCTCGAAGAACGCCTTGTAACGGCCGCCGGCATCGCCGCCTTCCATGGTGCTGCTCAGCGAGCCAATCACCGCGAACTGCTCGGCGATGTCCACGCCGGCGGCGGTAGCGATCGAGCCGACTTCCTTGAAGGCGTCCTTGAGCTGGGCGCCATCGGTTCGGAACAGCTGCACCGCCAACGCGGTCTGGCCGCCAAGCTTTTCAACCCATTCACCTTTGCCCATGGCATCGGCCTGGCCTTTGAACAGGTTGTACATCGTGCCCACGTAGGCACCCATCGTCTCGGCGTCGGATTTGGTCGCCTTGGCCAGCAGGTTGCTGGTGTTGGTGAAGGTGGCCAACTGGCTGCCAGTCAGGCCCTTGATAGCGCCCTCGATGGTGTACGCCGATGAGACAAAGTCCCGGGCGTTCTCGCCATAGTTCACCGAGAAATCCAGGGCCTTCTGATTCAGAGATGTCAGCGCGTCCTCGGCCACGCCCAAGGATTTGACCTCGCCCAGGGCGCGGTTCATTTCCAGCGCTGGCTGCAGCGATTCGTTGATACCGACGAAAGCGCCCGTCACACCGGCCAAGCCCATGCCCATCGTTTTGATGTTCTTTTCGCTTTGGTCGGTTAGTTCGGAAAAGCCCATCTTCACCTTGCCCAGTGGTGCGGTGACCTTGTCGGTCAGGGCCAGGATGAAGTCCAGGCGGGCGCTACGGTCGGCCATGTGTGTCCTATCCGTTCAGCGCATGGGCAATGCCGTTGGCCACGGCAAATTCCATGCGCTTCCAATGTTCGTCTTCCAGCCACTTGGCCGTGCCCATGTTTTCGATGCTGGGCTCGGCACCAGGTAGCCAACGGTTGGTCAGGGCCATCAACTGGCCCAGACCGTCCTCGGTCAGGCGGTCAGCGTGCTCAAGGGCTTTTTTACGATGATCTCGACGTCAGGGGCGTACTCCTCGAGGAGCGCGCCGGCGATCTGCATCGTCATCACCGGGTTGGCCATCAGCTCGCGCAGTTCAGCCTTCTGCGCCGGCAGCACGGTGCTGCTCAGCAGGTTGAAAGACGGCGCCACCTTGTTGTTGGCGGTCATGGCGTTGAAATACTTGGTGACGTCCTGGGGCGAGAGGGTGAAAGCGAATTCTTTGTCGCCGACTTCCAGGGTGATGTCGCGGGATTGCATCTGGCTCATGTTCGTGTCCGTTGTAGTGGTGGGTTGAAGGGGTGAATCAAGTCAGCGCAGGCACACCTGGCCGACGTAGTCCTGCAGGCCCAGGATCATTTGCTTGCTGAGGGCAAGCTGATCTCTGAGGGCGAAATAATCCGATCGAGCGTCTGCTGCGAGTTCGGCGGCGCCTGCATCAGCCACGCCGCCGGCGCCGGTGGCGTTTGGCGTGTTGGTGCTGCAGGTGGCGTTGAAGAGCAACCGCCGACGGCCATCGGCAACATCAAGGCGCAGAGTGTCGATTTGAGCGCGTGCATCGGTCAGTTCCTTAGTGCGGTGACGGTCGATGCCGTCGCGCGCGGCGATCATTTCGCCGCTGATTCGGGCGGCTTCCCGCAGACCGCTGGCTTCGTACTCGGCGGCGTCGCGTTCCGCGCGGGCGGTGTCGCGCTGGCCTTCGAGGATCTGGAAGCCCACGAATGCAGCCAGGCACACCAGCAGCGGGAACAGGATCTCGCGGAGCATCACAGGCCCTCCGCGCACATTGCCGCTTCCGCTCGCCGGCGAGCGTGCAGCCCAGGTACAAATTGCTTGCGGCCGTGGGCATCGGTGACCGACGACCAAACAGGTGTTTTGCCATCTGACGCCCAGGCCAGCGCCTTGCAGCCTTCGGCAATGCGGCCCGTATTGATCAGGCCGACAGCACGACTGGCGCAGGTGCTGGGCACGCCGAAGTTGTGGCTGTGGCTGCTCAAGGCGTCGAAGGTCGATTGTCCGACCGCCGGATTGCTCAGGCAGTCAGCCAGAGCCAGCTGGCCCATCTCGACCACCAGCTGCTCCACCTCGGCGCAACGTACCGACGACCAGTAGTCACCTACGACCAGCGGGTAAGGGCTGGTGTAACGAGTGATGCCCTTGCAGACGGTCGGCAGACCTCGGGCCAGTTTGTCGGCGTAGACAACGTTCTGACCGTTGCCTTCCCACTTGCCGAGGAATGCAAGCAGGGGCGCGCTGGCCAGCACAAGCGCGCCGGCGGCGATCTTGTTGCGCAGGCTCATGGGAACAGGATCCGCAGGAGAGCAGGACCGACCATCTGCGCAACTACGCCCAGTACGGTCAGCACAGCGAGCATCCGGGTGACCTTGATACCGATGTCGGACACGGTCGCGGTCAGCTCACGCTGGCCGTCGTTCAAATCCGAGAGCTGGACGGCCATGTGTTCAAACTCGCCCTCCAACCGCGTGACACGCGTCGGCACAGTTTCATGGCGCTCCTCGAGGTCACCTACACGGTGCTCAAGCACGGCGAAGCGACTTTCCAAACTGGTTTTGGGCTTGGCGCGAAGGGTCATCGGCGCTGTCCTTGTTCGGCGAGGGATTGGCACGGCACACAGCGGGTCATGCCGCCCAGCGCTTGGCGTTTTTCCGGGATTGGTTGGTCGCAGTCTTCACAGTGGGTCAGGCTGGGCCCGATCGGCCGCGTGCGGGCCAGCTGGGCGGCGATCGCCTGTTCGCGCTGGCGTTGCTCCAGGGCTTGGGCGCGGTCGAACGGGCAAACCATCAGCGCAGACCCTCGATCTCGGCCGCAGCCAGGTATGGAACGCCGTTGACGCGGATGAAGTCTGGACTGGTGACCTCGAACGGCACCTTGTGCTTGGACTTCTCGCCGCCTTTCGGGTCGACACTGAGCAGGCTGGACACCTTCAACTTGCAGCCGAAGGCCTCGATGCGCAGCTCTTCCTCGCCGGCCTTGGCGAAGAACACCGAGTCGAAAGGCTCCAGCTGCCGGAAGCTGCCCGCAGAGCGTGCAGCCTCGATCAGCAGGTTGAAGTTGCTGGTGTCGAATTCGAACTCGCCGCTGGCTGCCACGTCGCCATCGACGTGGCCATTCGGGACGCCACGGGTTTGCGCCACGGCGGTGTTGTCGGTGATATCCAGGGTGCAGCTTTCGACATGCACCTGCAGATCGCCGAGGTTGATGTCGAAATTTTTACCGCCAATACGGGACATAGGGGGTTACTCCGAATCGTCGCTGGAAAGATCCAGGGCAATGTTCGCGGTCAGGTCTTTCGGGCAGTTGAGCGGCCGGATCTTGATGTAGATCTCAACCTTGGTTTTGCTGGTCCAGGTCAGGACGATGTCGCCGTCTTTCGGGGACTCGATCTCACCCGGGAACACTTCGCCGGCGAAGGTTGTAGACTTGGCCATCTGGCGCAGCGGTTTCATGAACGCGCTGATCGCAGCGGCCACGCTGTTGGGCGTGTTGTTCAGCCGGCGATCACCGACACGGCGAATCAACAACGGGCGGACTTGGCGAGCCGCCTTGTCGGCCAATCGCAGGTGCTCGACCACTTGAAAGTCACTGGCCGGCGCATCGAGCATGTTGCCGTCGCCCCAGAACACGCCTGGGTAATCGGGGTAGGTTTGGGACACAGAGAAGCGAGCCTTATCCAGCTCGGCGCGGATCGCAGACGGTAGCGGCACCCCATCCTTGTCGACAGGGATCGGGCCGAGCCCCAACACAGCGCCGGAGGCCACTCGCATGGGGCTGTCGGCGATGCTCACAGCGGCGTTGGCCAGTCGACCAGCCAACACGCCCAAGTCATTGCCGTGAAGTTGCGGCACCACCAGGACACGCGGCGCCGCCAAGTCGGCCGTGATCGTCTTCTGCTCGATCAGGTATTCAGCCCACGCCTGTTGAGCGGCAATGCCGGCACTCGCCGCCATGACGAAAGCACGGCGGCCAAAGGTGTTGTTCAGCGCGATCGCCGCGTTATGCATGAGCGACAGCTGCGCGCCCTGCGTTACCGGCTTGGTGATAACCACCGCTTCCACCGAGAACCCTTTTTGCTGGGCGTTTTCCAGCGCTTCGCACCACTCACCGTCTGCTGCGATCGGAGCGGCCAGGCACGCCCAGCGATCGCCGCCATTCAAGCGCGCAGCGGTGATCTGGGTTTTCAGGTCGCTGGAGGGAATTCCCAGCGCGTTGTCCAGGTCGCTGTCAGTGTTGAGAGCGAGCACCTGACCGACGTTTTTGGCGGCGGTGCCGATGAAAAGGAAATAGCGTTCGATCTCGGTCACGGCACCTTGGCCGAGATTGAGGTTGTTAACGCTGACTTTGCCGAGTGCCATGCAGTGCCTCGCTAGCGGGGTGAATTAAGAATTTGTTGGAGCACCTGGTTCAGCAGCAAGCCGGTGTCTCGTTCAGTGCTGACGCCGATGAACTGGCGCTTGGGCAAGGTGATTTCCCAGCTCTGCGCGCCGCTGCCTTCGGCTTTTTCGTCGTCCAAGATGCGGATCAGCAGCCCCGCTTTGGCGTAGTTCACATGCTCCTGAATCCAAGCCACGGACGGCCTGGTCAGCGACTTCTTGCCCTCCTGACGAACCTTGAAACCCAGACGACGCAAACGCTTTGCCTGCTTTTCAGTCGCTGCCAGGCCATCCGGCACCTTGTTCCATCGCTTCATCTGCGCGGCGGTGCGGCGCTCACTGACGCCGTTGTGCTGCTGGGCTGCGACCCAACTGGTCAGGGCGTTCTTCCAACCCAGCACCGCTTCGTCGGGGCTCACGCGGGTGACCTGCATCAGCTTGGCCAGACCCGCCTCCATCTTTTTCTTGCCCTTGCCAGAGCCCTTGCGCGCTTCGAACGGCGACCCGTCCAGGTTCTGCTGATCGCGTACGCGTTTGCGGCTCATCGATCGCACGCGCTTGGAGACGTTGTTCAGCAATCGCCGGCGCAGCTGGGGCGGAAGACTCAGCAGCGCCAACTGCTCACGCACGCCCAGGTAACCCCGGGCATCGAGCTCGAAAGTGCTACGCCCGGCCACGGCTCGACACTTCGCCGTGTTCGGCGATCCACAGGTCAAACGGGACAAACGACCAGGTCTTGCCGTAAGCCTCGATTTCGCCTTCTGGATCCTCTGCCAGGTACTGCGGCTCGATGAACTCCAGGGCGATGTCGACGTCGGCCAGATCGCTGTCGAGCATGGTGATGTCGAACTTCGCTGCCGGCAGTTCGTCGCGATCCTGATCGTTGTTCTCCAGCCAGCTGCCGACCAGTGCCATCAGGCGCCCCGGGTGATCGGCGAAACGCTCCAGCGCGATCGTGGCGCTGTAGCGCATGTCACCCATGCGCATGCCGCCGACGTCGGGTTTCCAGATCAGCTCGAGGTTCACCTGGTCAGTCCAGCTGTCCAGCTGCTCGGGCTCGACCAGGCGGCGCTCGATCAGATGCGTCGTCAAAGCGCGGAGTTTGATCACAGGAGTGCCGCCGTGATGCGGCTACGGCCCTGCAGCGATCGAACTGCTTGCTGGCTGAACTCCAGGAACGTTTCCTTGCGCTCTGGCGCTTCCTTACCCAGGCTCTCGGCACTTTCGCGTCGAATGACCGAGGCAAACTCCGGCAGCAAGCTGGCCTTGGCACGGCAATACACGGCGCGCTTGTACGTCTCAGCTTGAAAGGTGCGCTCCGGCAGGACCGTGGTGTCTGCAGATTCAACGCGTGACACTCCAGCGGCCTGCCAGCGCGCTTTTAAACTGCCCAAGTCACGATTGACCTGGGCCATGGCCGTAGCCAGGTTGATGACCAGCATCTCTACCAGGTGCTCCGCCGGCAGGCGGTACCCCTTCTGAAACTCGGTCACGGAAAGGTCCGGCCAAAAGCCGTCGTTCTCGATCGCCTGTTCCACAAAGGTGGTGGGTTTCCCGGAAAAGCTCATTGCTGGCCACTCGAATAGGGCGGGGAGCCTGTTTTCAGTGGGACGGTCCATAAATGGGCGGCTCACTTCCACAGGTCCCCGCTGGGGGGGTAGTCGATTATTCGGAAGCCGGGTTAGCGGCCGCTTTTTTGGTCAGGGCCTTGCGGACCTTTTCGATGCGTGTGTCATTGCCCGCCTGGGCATACAGCTCGGTCGAACGCTCCAAGTGCTTCAGCGCGATCTCCAGATCGCCAGCCTCGATGGCGCGCATACCGATCAACTTGTGGTACTTGCTCGGGATCTGCTCCGTCAGGTTCCACTTGCCGTCGACCAGCGGGAGCAGGTCAGAGAGGTAGGGTTCTGGACTGCGGTTTGCCTTGTATTCGGCATAGGCCCACTCGCACACAGCGTCAGCCACGAAGGTCGGGATATCGCGACGTTTGAAGCGCTCCGGCATTTCCTGCCCTTGCTCGATCAGGAAGTCCGCCAGTTCCAGGGCGTCATCGAACTGGGCGGTGTCGAACAGCCAGACCATGACTTGCACTGCAACGCGATTGGGGAAATTCAGCCCCGACTCGCAGTAGCGCTGAACGTATTCCTGGTACTTGGGCAGCAACTCCTCGCGCTTCAGCGCCTGGCGACCGGCGAGACCGTTGATGGCACTGATGCGCGCCAAATCCTGATCCAACGCCGCTTCCTGCAGCATCAAATGCTTGCGAGCATTCGCGGGACTGCTCAGCGCGTCGGCCGGTGTGTACGCAATGACCGAGCTCGACAGAGCGGCGGCGGCAGCGGTTACACCCAAAGCCAACGTGCGACGCTTGTGCGCCAGGGCCAGGCTCACGCCACAAGCTCCACGTTCTCGGTCAGCGCGATCTTCTCCAGTTGCTCGATCACGTAACCTTCGTTGCGGCTGTTGTAGTCCTCGACGCGGGAGCGTTTCGGGTTGTCGACCGCCTGCTTGCGCCAGCTGGAGTCCTGGAAGTAGATCGACAAGTTATCCCAGCTGGTGACCAGCACGGCGTTGACCGGGAAGTTCGGCACGCTGAACGAAGGCAAACCGCCGTAGGTCGCGATGACCTGCAGGTTTTCGATTCGCTCTTTCTCGGTCGGGGTGTCGCCCTGCTTGGTGTACAGCTTGGCCTTGTCAGCGGCCAACAGGTCGGAACCGATGATCGCCACCAGGTCGCCGTCCTCGCGCAGGATCTCGTCGACCATTTGCTTGGTGTCATGCACCAGGGCATCGAGATTGGCGTAGTCGCCGCCGGCGCCGAGCGTGACCTTGCCGGCGGCAGCGCCTTCTTTGAGCACTTGCTGCGGGGCCTGCTCACGCAGTTGCTGCAGCCAGCCCTTGTTCACATCCTGCAGCTTGGGGTTCGCCGCCAAATCGGTTTGGGTTGCCGCGTGCGTCCCGTGAAAACCAATCACGATACGGTCCTGAGCGATGCGCTTTTGCACAGCACCCGAATAGCGATCCTGGAAATCCGGAAACTTCGCCCAGGCGTCGATCTTGGCGTACGGCAGACCCACATCGGACTGGGTGTCGCTCAGTTCGTAGGTGGTGTTTTCCAGCGCCGAAGCATCCTTCGCTTCGCGATCGGTCGTCTTGGTGTTGGTTCGGCCGGTCACCGGGCCGTTGACACCGATGAACACCTTCTCACCCTTGATCTCGCTGACCGGAACAACGTTGATTCGCTCCAGGAAGTCGGCCTTGGCGGTGATCGAATCGTTCAGCTCTTGCGCGATCGACGGTTCAACGCTGAAGGTCTTACTGGCGCGTTCAATGCCGTAAGTTTCCGCCATCGCTTCCTGCAGATCGGCATATTGCTTGGCGCCCTTGGCGCTCAGTGGCTGGCCCATGTCAGAGCACCCGCTTTTTGGCAGTGGTTACAGGACCGGGGTTGCGTGGCAGCTGACGGCCGGTTGGGGTGTTCTGCAGCGCGGAGAACTGCTTTTGCAGTTTTTCCAGACTGGCCAAAACAGCCTTGTTGCCGGAATTGCGACTGAGGTTCTTTTCTTCCTCAGCGGTAGCAATGATCACGTCGACAGCGCTTTGCACATCGTCGACAGGCTCCTGCTCGATCTCGGGCACTACTTCAGCGAAACCGTCGACGAGTGCCTGCAGACCAGCAGTCACGATCAACTGCTGCTCAATCAGGGCTTGAATAGCCTTGGCTGTAGCTTCATCCATTGGGGGTTTGCTCTCTGTGAGGGATGGCGGGTTTGCGGGGATTTCTTCGATACCGAAGCGCTTGAACAACCCCGTAAACGCGGTGATCAGCTTCTGCAGTTCGCCTTGCGGCTGGCTGTCACGTAGGGAACCCAACTCAACCGAGGCGGCGTAATACGCGGTCTGGTTGGTTTTTCGGGAAAAGTAGAGTTCCTGGGTGCCGAGGCTGGCTGGCTCGTCAGTGACGGCCAGACCGGTCAGGTAGGCTTTCCCGCTGCCGGCGAAATTCGGGGTGATCTCGATGCTGGTGAACAGTTTCTGGCCCTGGTCATTCAGGTACAGCAACCGATCGTTCGGCTTGAGCTGGGCTTCAAGGGCAATCTGCCCTTCTTCCAGGTCATCGCCCTCTTCCACGAGACGCACCGCGTAAACGGTGCCGTGTGAACCGCTCCAGCGTTCGTGGTCGCACCAGATCACAGCCGTGTATTTGGACGGCTTGTAGGTCTCGGCGATATCGCGCAGTTCCTGGGGAAGGATCTCGCGACCATCGGCGGTGGTGCCGCTGGTGGCGACACGTTTCCAGAATGAAACAAGGGAACGGGGCATGGGCGATGACTGCGCTCAATCGGTGGTTTGAGCCGCCAAGATATGGAGCAAAACGCCCCCTAACAAACGGTTCAATTGCGCGTTTCTCCTAGATGACGAATCTAGGTTTATCGCAGAATTTAACCCCGCGTTTTCGCTGTTTTCGCCGCATAGACTGCGGCCCATGTACTACTCGACCGAAGTTAAAGAAGCCGCCAAACGCCTGTTTCTGCGCCGCTGTAAGGCCAAGGAAATTCAGGCGCAACTCAACCTGCCCAACATCCGGATCGTCTACTACTGGATCCGCCAGGGTGGGTGGGAGGACATGCTGTCGGACGAGGAACCGCTGACCGCTGTTGGCCGGCGTATCACCTTGCTGCTGGACAAGGTCGGCAGCCTTTCCAAGGACGATCTAAACGAACTCGACCGGCTGACCGCCGTGCGTGAACGACTGCTAAAGCAAGCGGCCAAACCGGCACCGGCGGCGGCATCGATCGGAGACGATCCGGGCGGCGCCTCGGAACCTCGCCAGCGACCTCGTGGCGAACGTTCCGGGCGTGGCGAAGACAGGGGCAAGAAGAAAGAGAAGAAGGCCAAGAACGACATCAGCGGGCTGACCGAAGTCGACTTCCTGGATAAGTTCATCAGCAAAATGTACCGCTACCAGCAGGAGCTGTTCGCGGCCAAGCAGAACCCGCTGACCTGCCGGATCCGTAACATCCTCAAAAGCCGGCAGGTGGGCCTGACCTACTACTTCGCCGGCGAAGCGTTCATGGACGCGGTACTGAGCGGCGACAACCAGGTGTTCCTGTCCGCCAGCCGATCGCAATCCGAGATCTTCCGCAGCTACATCATCCAGTTCGCCAAGCAATGGTTCGACATTGAGCTGACCGGCAACCCGATCGTGCTGAGCAACGGTGCCGAACTGCGCTTTCTCAGCACCAACAGCAGCACCGCCCAGGGCTACCACGGTCACGTCTACGTCGACGAATATTTCTGGATTCGCGACTTCGAAAAACTCAGCACTGTGGCCAGCGCCATGGGCACCCACAAAAAATGGCGCAAGACCTATTTCTCGACGCCCAGCGCTGTGTCGCATCAGGCGTACCCGTTCTGGACCGGCGAAGAATTCCGCAACAGCAAGCGCGGGAAAAAAATCGGCGGCACCTGGCCGATCGAGGCGGCGTACACGCAGGGCGCGTTGTGTCCGGATGGTCAGTGGCGCAAGACGATCACCATTCAGGATGCGATCGACGGCGGCTGTGATCTGTTCGACCTCGAGCAGCTGCAGCTCGAGTACGACGAGGACAAATTCCAGCAGCTCTTTTACTGCAAGTTCATCGACAGCACGCAGAGCGCGTTCGGCCTCAAGGATCTGGAGCGCTGCTACTCCGACCTGTCGTTGTGGGAGGACTACAAGCCTGACGAGGACAGACCATTCGGCAACAGCCCGGTCTGGCTGGGTTACGACCCAAGCCGGACCCGCGACGACGCGACGTGCGTTGTCATCGCCCCGCCGCTCGAGCCTGGCGCGAAATTCAGGATCCTGGAGAAGCACAGCTGGCGTGGCCACTCGTTCACCTACCAGGCCGCTCAGGTCAAGAAGCTGACCGAGCGCTTCAACGTCCAGCACATCGGCATCGATGTCACCGGCGTGGGCTACGGCGTATTCGACCTGGTACGCGACTTCTACGCGAAAGCAACGCCGATCCATTACAGCCTCGAGGCGAAGAACGCCCTTGTGCTCAAAGCGCAGGACACGATCCAAGGCAGCCGTATTGAGTGGGATGCCGGCTGGACCGATATCGCCCAGGCGTTCCTGACCATCAAGCGCGGCACCACCAACAGCGGCCAGGTCACCTACAGCGCTTCGCGCACCGACGCGACCGGCCACGCCGACATCGCGTGGGCAGTCATGCACGCCCTGGCCAACGAACCTTTGAACACCAACAAGCGGCGTCGTAGCCGCTACGTCACGAGTGGAAACAATGCCCAAGCATCGACGCAGAAATCGCCCGGTCAACCAGCAGGCGCAACAGCAACAGCCCATGCGGGCGTTTACGTTCGGCGAACCCGAGCAGGTGCTGTCGGGCAACATCGGCGAGTACCTGGGCGTGTTTCTCAGCGACGACGGCGAGATTTACAAGCCGCCGGTGTCGCGGCCGGGTCTGGCCAAACTGTTGCGCGCCAACGCGCACCACGGCGCCATTCCCAAGTTCAAGCGCAACCTGCTGTTGCGTGAGCTGATTCCCTCGGCCGGCTGCAGCGCTCGCACGATGGGCTGTGCTGGGCTGGATTACATGGTGTTCGGCGAAGCCTTCTTCTACCGCGATACCAACGCCTTCGGCCAAGTTCTGGAGCTGCAGCACTTGGCAGCGATCAACATGCGGATCAAGGTCGACGGTGGCTTTCGGATGCTGCTGCCCGACAACAAGTTCATGGACTTCGACCAGGACGAGATCGAGCACGTCCTGGACTACGACGTGGAACAGAACATCTACGGTGTGCCGGACTATCTCGGCGGCATGCAGGCGCTGCTGCTCAACGAAGCTGCCACTCTGTTTCGCCGGCGCTACTACAGCAACGGGGCACACGCCGGTTACATCTTCTACACCAACGACCCAGATCTGACCGAGGAGGACGAGGACAATCTGCGCGCGCAGATCAGCTCCAGCAAGGGCGTGGGCAACTTCCGATCGATGTTCGTCAACATTCCCAACGGCAAAGAGAACGCGATTCAGATCATCCCTGTGGGGGATTTTCAGGCCAAAGACGAGCTGGAAAAAGTGAAGAACATCACCCGCAATGACGTGATCGCTGCCTGGCGTATGAACCCCGCGCTTGCCGGCATCATTCCGGAAAACAGCGGTGGTTTTGGCGACATCGAAAAGATTGACCGGGTTTACACCAGCAACGAGATCCGGCCGATCTGTCAGCTGTTCAATCAGGTCAACGAAACTTTACGACCAGATAGGCGAATCAACTGGCGAGAAGCAATCGAGCCAGTTGATTCTCCCGCATCCGTTGCCTAGCTAAGAGATTGCCACTACAAAATATGGCAAACTGATGGCGATTGGCTTCCTTGGGGAGGGACACAATGAGAGTTGAATGCAAATGCGGGCATAGAGGGCGGATCGCTTCACGGGAGAAGCTATCCACGGAGTTCGCGAAGCTTTACTGCCAATGCCTGGACGCGAAATGCGGGCACACGTGGGTCGCGAATCTCACGTTTTCGCATACGTTAAGCCCATCGGCGCAGTCATTCGAAAGGATGTTGTTTGATCACTTGAGGGATATGCCCAGGGCAAAACAGCGGGAGCTGTTCGAGCAGCTTGGGTCACAGGCGGTGGCGTAATCACGAACCGCCGACGGATAGTGACGGCGGTCTCTTACAAGGGACGGTTAACGGTCGCTAGCAGCGGCTTCTGGTTTGGTGGCTAACACCTCAGAAAGCCGGCGTAACTGATGTTGCTCATGTTCGCTCAACGATCGGTAAAGGCCGATCAGGCGCCGCTCCATCTGGGTTAACCCAAGCCACTCGAATTCACTGAAACCTACACCCAGGCTGTCTTTTTTCGTGCGATCCAACATGCGTACTACTCCATAAAGTGCATTGCTGAATCGACGTTATCGGGGCGGAAGCTAGCAATGATACTGGGGAGCGACGAATGTCCTGTTTGCAGTATTGCTGTTTACTTCTGACCCCGGGCGGCGTCATCGGCCATCGCCTGCAGGAAACGGCGAATTGCCTCTTGGTCGAAGGGCGTGATGCTCCTGTACTGACTGATCAACTTTTCTTCTTCTGGAGAAAACAGCTGACCCAGTGGCGTGGAGCGCCTGCCAGTCAGTACAAATGCAGCATCTACGCCGCACTTTTCCAACGCCGCCACGTAGCGAAGGTCGAGCGAATTCGCGCCCTGCTCATAGTTTTTCTGCGTCCCTCGGCTTACACCAAGTAGCACCCCAAACTCTGTTTGATTCAGGCCTAGGCGCTCGCGCTCTTCCCTTAGGCGTTCACCTACTTGATCCGCAATGAGCATTTTTTTATTCACCACCATTGACTTGGTCATTTTTTTGACCAAGAATCACCACAGACAAACGCAAACAAACACAACTGAACAGAGTGCGCACTATGCCCGCCACAGTTACGCCGGAGCAAGCCCGAGAGGCTTTGGATCGCAGAGGAATGAGCATTGCGGAATTCAGCCGAAAGAATGGACTGAACAAAAATTTAGTCAGCGACCTTTTGAACGGTCGGATCAAAGGTCGCCGTGGGGAGGCACATCGCGCCGCGGTGTTGCTGGGTATCAAAGACGGCGTGATTGAACAGTAATGGCACCGGGCCAGAGGGAAAAGCAGAACATGAAAAGCGCAGTTCTAAAAACTCGGCGTCAGGTAGTCAGCGCGATAATCTGCGCCTATCCAGGCGGGCGCGAATGCGCCGCCGCTCGAATAGGCTTATCGCTCAAAAAGTTCGACAACCACGCCTATGAAAACAACAACAGCCGTCCGCTGACCGATGCTCAGATCCACCAGCTCGAGCTCGAGGCCACCACAACGTTTTTGCCTGAGTACATTGCTGCGATGTATGGCGGCATGTTCGTCCCGGTTGTTGAGCCCGAAACACTCGACAACGTCGAAATGTACGCACGCTGCGTGCACGCCGCAGCCAAGAAAGGCACCGTCGACCACCTCATTGCCGAGGCATTGAAGGACGGCATCATCAGCGAAGCGGAAGCGGATGCGATTCTCCACGCGGACTCTCTGCACCTTGCAGCCAGGCACGCAGAGGTTCTGGCGGTCATCCAACTGCACGCGTCGAAAGCGGGTAAATTCCAATGACTCAGATGCCTGCAGTACAGGAATATCAGGACGTTCTCAAAGCTGCCGCCCTTGTGTTTTTGGAGCGTCATCACTGCGAGCACCTCGGCGACGATCAACAGTTGTTTGATCGCACCGTCCAGCATCTGGTCAGCGACTACGACGTGCTGACACAGACGGCTGAAAAACTGGTGCATCTGGCCTGCAGCGATATGACCGCTGTCCGCGATCGACAACGTCTGGACATCGTCAGCAGTACATCGACCCACACAGTCATCATCGACCCGGCCACCGGCAATGTCTGGGCCGTACCTGTCAGCTTGATCTACGAACGCATCCTCAACGCACCGGACAACGGTCGTTTCCGCGTAGCCGCACCGTAACTCCCAACCAATAAATCCGCCTGCCCCACCCCGTGGGTTTGGGTGAGCTGCGCCCGAAATTGAGGTTTGACGATGGAAAACGCCATGAACATCAACGCAAAACTGACGCCCGACCAGGCTCAAGCGCTCTTGGCCAACCTGCGCGAGCAATACCGTCTCAGCCTCAATGACCTTTGGTACGCAGACGAGTACCGCCTGATTCCCGATGGCCTGCGCCACGGATCGATCCTAGCCAACAGCCCAGTAATGGCCGCTCAGAAACACCTGATCGGCGCTCTCACCCAAAGCCTCGGCCTCAGCCTTAAAGCAGCGAAAAAATCATGATGAATGAAGACATCCGAACTCAAGTACTTCAGCGGCTGGAAGACGACTTCGGCCTGAAGTTACGTGTAGGCACAAACTACATGCGAGGCGGCGTTTGCCCTGCCTGCAACAAGAAAGAGCTGTATGCGCGCCACGACAAGCCGTGGCAGATCCGCTGTGGTCGCCCGGAGCGGTGCGGCCATATCGAGCACGTCAAAGAACTCTATGAGGACCTGTTCGAGGATTGGAGCAAGCGAGCGCCAGCAACGGACAACGATCCTACCGTAACGGCCCGTGCGTATTTGGAATTCGCCCGAGGCTTGAACACCGGAAACATGACCGGTTGGTTCACCCAGGAAAACCACGTCAACCACGAAACAAACGAGTCCAGCGCCACAATTCGATTTACCCTGCCGAACGGTGGCTACTGGGAACGTCTGATCGATCGCCCTTCCCGCTTCGGCAAGATGAAGGCTCGCTTCAAGCCCAAATACAGCGCCCAGGGTGAATGGTGGTGCCCGCCGAGTGTGGACCTGGCCACCGTCAAAGAGCTGTGGATAGTCGAGGGCATCTTTGACGCCATTGCCCTAGTGCAAAACACCGTCGACGCGGTGTCAGCCATGTCGAGCGTGAATTTCCCGATCGAAGCTTTGAAGCACCTGGTCGAGCAGCGGCCGGGCAATCTTCCCACTCTGGTTTGGGCCCTAGATAACGAACCAACCGCACGTGGCTATCTGCTGCGCTGGGTGAAACAGGCCCGCGAGATGGGCTTCACATGCAAGGGTGCGCTCATTCCCCAGCGGGATAAGAAAGTCGACTGGAACGATCTACATCAACGCTGGCAGTTTGAAGAAGAAGGCAAGGCCCGCAACGACAAGCGCAAGCGTGATTTGGATGCCGCACGCCATGAAGGTGACCTGCTGTTGGCTCCCTCGCCGAAAGAGAAGGCGCTACTGATGTACACCTGGGAAGAAGGATTCCCGGAGTTCGCTTTTGATTTCGGCAACCAGACCTACTGGGCCAAGTTCGACCTGTCGAAGCTCGAAGAGGAACAGAAAGCGCTGGCAACCAGCGAAGACCACGAAGACCAGCAGCTCAACGACAAGGCTGCCCGCCGCAAGGTGCTGCAGAACGTTTGCAGCCTGAAGCTTTTGGCTAACTGCCGCTTTGAGGCGCTGTACAAGCAGGTGAACGACGTCACCAACGAGGCGTGGTTTTACTTCCAGGTGTTGGGTATCCACGACGATCAGGGCGAGAATTACACCTTCACTCCAAAACAGATCTCCTCGAGCAGCGAGTTTAAGACCCGTCTGATGTATTCCGGCGCAACTTGGCTCGGCACTCAGAAGCACTTGGACCAGATCATCATTCGGCAGACCGAACGCCTGAAAACCGTCGAGACCATCGACTTTCTGGGCTATAGCCGTGATCACAGGGCGTACATCTTCAATGACATCGCCATTCACGGCGGATCTATCTACAAGGCCAACGACGAGGACTATTTCGAGTTCGGCAAGCAGCGCGTCAAATGCCTCATGAAGTCGGTAAGGCTCAAGATGGCCTTGGACAGCAAGGGCTATCGCGAAGACTGGCTGCCGAACCTCTGGACCGTTTTCGGCGAGAACGGAATTCTGGCCCTCACCTACTGGTTCGGTTCGCTGTTCGCCGAGCAGATCAGGGCAGAGCATGAGAGCTTTCCGTTTCTGGAAATGTCGGGCGAACCCGATTCGGGCAAAACCACGCTGATCAAATTCATCTGGAAGCTCTTCGGGCGGATCTATGAGGGCTTCGACCCGGCCAAAAGTTCGTTCTCAGGCTTGAGCCGGGCGATGGGCCAAGTGGCCAACCTCCCATTGGTACTCCTCGAGGCAGACCGAAACACCAACGAGGACAATACCAAGGCGTTCGAGTGGGACCAGTTCAAGGACTTCTATGGCGGCGGCACCCTGCGTACTCGAGGCGTCAAGTCAAACAGCAACGACACCTACGAGCCGCCGTTTCGTGCATCCATCGTGATCGCTCAGAACGCGATCGTCACCGGCCACGAAGCGATTATCAGTCGGATCGTCCGGCTGCCATTTCTCAAGCCAGTGATTACCGATGCGAGTCGCAAAGCTGCTGATGCCATCGTCCAGACCGAACTGGAACACGTCAGCCACTTCATGGTGAAGGCAATGCGCGCTGAACAGCAGGTGCTCAAGCGCTTCGCGGAGCTGTATCCCAAGTACCGTGCCGAGCTTTGGGCGACCCGTAACCTGGCGTCCGATCGAGTCATCAAGAACCACAGCATGATGCTGGCCTTGCTGGATTGCCTGCAGCTTGTCATCGCGATCCCGGACCACATGATCCAGGCCTGTCGCAAGTACCTTCTGAAAGCAGCCAACGAGCGCCAGGCGGCGATCAGCACCGATCCGAAGGAAGTGAACGAGTTCTGGCAGGTATTTGATTACCTGGAGTCGCTGCCTTCTGCGCCGATGGTCAACCACAGCAAAAAGGCCGGCGTGATTGCCATCAACCTCAACCAGTTCGCCGAGGTCGCCCTGGAACACCGCCAGCGCATCCCAGATCTGGCGGTGTTGCGACGCCTCCTCAAAGACTGCCGTGCTCACCAATGCCTGGATACTCAGAAACGAGTGGAAAGCGCGATCCGTGCCCGGCAGCAAGACATGGCTCCTACCGCCCACATCCCCTCCACCATGCGCTGCTTCATTTTCCGGGAGTAACCGCCATGCAGATTCAGGTGATCAACGATCAGGATCGAGACATCGCAATCGCTGAGATACGCCGGCTGAATGCGGCTATGGAGCAGTTTGGGGAGGAAAGCCGGACGGTTTACGCCGAGGCCTATGCCCTATGCGGGCTGGTAGTTGCTTTGGAGGTCCGGGCCAGCCGTGGCCATCGGGAGATTCTCGTCCTGGACTGCACAACTGCGCAGATCCGAGTCGTTCTGGAATGGCAGACCTTGGACGAAGTCGGGGAGTTTGAGGATTTGGTAATTCACCTGGTGCGGAAGGCTTGAAGCTGGCCGCCAGAAACAATCCCGGCAATAGCTGGCAATGAGTTGGTGTCGAGAGGTTGCAGCCCCTCGACACCGACCACCACTGAGGGCAACACGATGAAAGCACAGCACTGCAGCGGCAGCGACTTAAAGCCTAACACACAGGGCAGCGTCGACCCCCAAGCCGCCCGACACCTAATGGCAATTCGAATAGTCGGCACAGCGTTATTCGATTACCAGGTTACCAAGACTGACGAAGCGCGAATCCGCCTTGAGTGCTTGGCCACCTTCGCGAAGCAGCAGGGCGATATTGATGCAGCCGAAGCCGCCATTGTCGCCCATTTACTGGCCAGCAACGCGTCACCGGGGGCCAGCATATGAGTGATGGCAAAACACTTCGGGAGCGGCCAGCGGTGGCCAGTAAACGATTGGATCTGCGACATCTGCGGCAACGCCCGATCTACCCGTAAACATCAAAAATGCAGCCGTGTTCGTCAGCATCGAAAGACTGAGGAATGGGCCGCTCTAATGGCCGAGAAGGCTGCAATCAGAAAAGCAAAGGAACGCCGTTATGTTTAAACACCGTGAGCAAGCAACACCAGAATCATACCCAGTGGTTTCTACTACGCTTTCAGCGGAACCCGCCTCTACACTGGTCTGTCATCAGGCGCGGGAACACGCAGGTTCGAGGGTTGTACCGTGAGCCAAGCAACAACAGGTGTTTTGACCTTTCAAGACCTGCAGCACATCACCGGTTATCAGCGTCGATCCGATGTTGAGCGCTCGCTGATCGCCCAGGGTGTGCGCTTGTTCCGTGGCCGAACTGGCCCGTGGACAACGCTTGACCTGATTAATCACGCCGGCGGCGTCACGTCGGCCAGCGCTGAAAGGTACGACACCGACATATTATGAGGCGAGCGAGGAAGCGTAAGCACAACCCCCATATCCCTGCCCATATCGATCAGGCCGCCCTCCCAGCGGCCGTTTACTTCGACCATCGCGACAGTGGTGTCTGGTACACCCTTCATCGGGACGAGACCGGAAAGCAGCGCCGCCAAAACGTGGCGCCCGCAGACGTGTCGCTGGCAGAACTCCATCAAATCATGGACGAGGCGTCCAACGTCGATCGAGGAACGCTGCGCTACGTGTGCGAACAGTTCCACCTGAGCGACCGTTACAAAAAGCTCGCTCCCAAAACCCACGACGATTACTGCTACTCCCGCGATGTTCTGCTAAACATTCCCACCAAATTGGGCAAGCCACTGGGCGATCTCACCGTGAGAAAATTCACCGCCGCCCTGGTGCAACGCATTGTCGATCGGATCGCAGACGAGGGCACGCCCTCAAAGGCAGCGCACGCACTGCGTTATCTGCGCCGCGTCCTACAGTGGGGACGCAATCGGGGTTTCCTTGAAGTGAACCCAGCCCTGGGCATCGAAGCGCCCATAGAACGTAAACAACGACGGTTGCCACGGTTGAACGTTATGGACGTACTCATCGATCGCGCAACGGCGCGTGGACGTTTGGCACGTAACGAGCCTGGCGGTTGTCCCGAATACCTGGCCAGCGTGATGGAGCTGGCCTACCTTTGCCGACTTCGCGGCATCGAGGTCGTAACGCTCACGGATGCGAACGAGCTGCAGGAAGGGATTCTGACCAATCGGCGCAAGGGCAGTCGGGACAACATCGTCCGATGGACGCCGCGACTGCGCACCGTTTGGGAAAGCGCGAAGGCTTTGCGCGCAAGGGTTTGGGAACGCCGTAAAACGCCTATCCCGATCGCGGCGTCAAAGCGCTTTATCATCGTGGCCAGCCACGGTGGCCCGCTTCGAAAAACAAGCCTAGACACCGCTTGGCAACGCTTTATCACTTTGGCGATCGCGGACGGAAACATCGATCCGGAGGATCGTTTCGCGCTGCACGATCTGAAACGGCGCGGCATCACTGACACGATCGGAACCAGGGCAGAGAAACAGGAAGCGAGTGGCCACCGTGACGCGAAGATGATGGATGTCTACGATCACAGTGTTCCAATCGTTTCGCCCTCGGCTGATTAGTAGCGTCTTTCCGTACGAGCTTACCGGTTGGTGGAGTGGGCGGGAAGGATCGGCTACATTCGTACGACTGAGCCGGAGGACGTATGGAATGTTTAATTTGCGGAGCATCGGCACGGATGCTTCAACCGACCTCCCACGGGACACTTTTCGAATGTGTTGAATGTGGCAGCTACGTCGTCAGCAAGGAGGTTGTGAAAGACAGCGAAGGACATGGAAAGGTCATAGCCGTTCAAACGACGCGCCTATGGCTCGTTAGCCAAAGGCTAGTCAGCAGCCACGATCCGGTGATTGATGGGAGTACCGTTCGCTGGGAGAAATGATCGAACACCAAGCTTTGGCGAGAGTATTTGCGGGGGCTCAGCACACGTAACAAGCGCTGCGGAGCCCATCGGATACGCGGCTTTTCACGTAATCGCACGTAACAAGAAACGTCGTAACGCATTGTTTTTACTGTTTAAAGCACCTTCCTTGTAATCAGTAGGTCCCGGGTTCGACTCCTGGTGCCGGCACCATACAAAACGAAGCCCCTGCAGAAATGCAGGGGCTTTGTTGTTTCTGGGGTTTTTATTATTTGGCACGCCCCGTTTCTATAAATGAGTTCTGCCCACTCAGTCGAAGCTAACTGTCCTGTCGCAAGCAGTTTTCTGCCTTTATGCTAAATTATGAAATAGCAATAATTATGGCGTATCCATAAAAAGGTGTAATCGCATGAGTAGCATTTTTCAGCGTCCAGAACTGGCCGAGTCCATGGCAAATCAGCTTCTTAACCCGGGAGTGCTCGACGAAGGCCTGCGCTCAGGCTTGTTTCTATCAGGCTTGCGCCGAACAGGTAAAACGACGTTCCTGAGGAATGACCTCATCCCGGCCCTTGAGGAAGCGGGTGCTTTGGTCATCTACGTTGACTTGTGGAGTGACACCCTCGCCAACCCAGCCACGCTCGTGCACAACGCCATTAAAAAAACCCTGAAAGATCTGCAAACGCCGGGTTCCTCGGTTCTGGAAACATTCAGACGCGTCAGCAATGTCGAAATCGGCGCCGCAGGATTCAAGTTCAGCTTCAAACTCGACAGCATTGGCAGCCCCCACGGACCGACACTGGCGCAAGCACTCACAGAAGTCGTGGATCAAGCAAAGACAGATCTGGTATTGATCATCGATGAAGTGCAACACGCCATTTCTTCCGATGACGGCAACCAGTTATTGCTGGCGCTCAAAGCCGCTCGAGACGCAATCAACCCACGCCCACATACACCAGGCTATTTTCTGTTCATCGGGACCGGCTCCCACAGGGCGCAAGTCAGCGAACTGACCGCCAAACGCAACCACGCCTTCTCCGGCGCCACGTCAGCCGCCTACCCGTTGCTGAAAGGCGATTACGTTGAATTCCTGCTCAACCGACTCGCAATGACAGTGAAAAAGGAGAAGCTGCCTTCCCTCGAAGTCGCCATCGATGCGTTCGATACCTTGGGAAACAGACCTGAAGAGATGCTCAAAGCCCTGCGCCAACTTTTGCAGCAAGACGGCGAGCCCGATATTTTCCTACCCGTAATAGCCAGCACATTACGCTCGGCGGCCGCGAGTATTGAGCTGGAAAAAGTTGAGCAACTGGGCAGTCTGGCTCAAGCAATCTTTAACAAAATCGCCTCAACGGAAGGCGATGCTCGCGGGATATTTTCCACTGACGCAGCGGCTGAATATTCAAAATCAGTAGGGCGAGAAGTGCGTGTCGAAGAGATTCAACCGGTGGTGATCGCGCTGGTTGCCGAAAACATCATCATGCGACGCGGGCACGGGATTTATGCGATCACAGATCAGTTTGTTCAAGAGATCTGGCTGGAAGAGCGGGCTCTGATTGAGGGGAGTTAGGTTGCGGGCTCGTCCACATTGTCGTGGTTCGCGCCAATTACGATTGGCGCCCTGCGACTCGCGCGATCAGAGCGATATGATGGAGGCACATGATCGACGCACCAAAAACAAAGGGGTGAGTTTCCCAAAACACCAACGAGTAACTTCAACCAAATAGCATCTTCTGCCAATGGCCCTCACCCACAATGGCAATCGACGCTCCCGCCTCACGCAGCTCGACGGCCTTCATGATCTTCGTTCCATAAGTGCTATGGCGCCACTGCTCGTTACCCACGCTACCAACCACCAGGTAATGCACCTTTTTACTTATGCTGCCCCCAATCAGGCCGCCGCGCTCTTCGACCAGCGCCTGGCAATCCTTACGCGGCCCAAAGGCCATGACGCCGGTAAAGACGAACATTCGGCCGTCCCAAACCAGATCGGGGACTGGTGAATTGAAAGGAAGATCCGTAGGAGTAACGGCAGCAGTACCGCCATCCTTCGGTCTCTCAATGCCCACGCCAGAGAAACTACGCAGAATGTTCAGCAGCTCTTGCGACTCATCCATGTCTAGAGCATTGTCCTGAAGCATGCACGCTAAACGCGAATACAGCAGGTTGATCACCGGATCGTTCAAATGCGCGAGATTGTCCTCCAACCACTGCTTTAGAAAAACCGCCTCAGTGATGTTCACGATACCGTCGGCTGTAATCCCAGCGGCCAACCCGACCAAAGCATCGGCGGCGCGACGATCGATACGGGATCGGTGGAAAAATTGGCTGTCCTCGAACTCATGGTGTAGATCCATTACGCGCTTTCCTTGAATAGTGCACTGGCTCGATACCGAAGCATATGCAAGCAAGTTGATGTGGTATTCAAAGCTAGCATCACTGGGCGCAGATACCGCTTTCGAAACAAGAAAAGATAGGTCTGCCCCGCTCCTGCTTGCCCTACAAAGCGAAGCTCCTACGGAAATGCAGAGGCTTTGTTAATTCTCGGGTGCGGATACTTCACCCATCTTATCTGGCGTGCCGACTGGTGGTGAAAGGGTCCCTTCGGTGACGCGTGCAGCTTTTCCAGCATTCATTTGCCGTACAGAGTCCAGCAAATCCTGCTGAAATTGTTCCTTCTCACGATCCATCGTTTATCCCTCTTACAAGTCGCTTTGGAAGGTTGCCGCCGAGCCGCTGAACTCTGCCTGTTTATCAGTAGCGAAGGCTCGAAAACGACGCAGATACCGCGTCATATTTAGACGCTGCGCGCTGAACCGCCTCATAGGGTGATCTTTCTAACGTTCAATGCTGAACTACGCCGCCTCCACCGATAAAGAAATCCGCCGCCCTAACTGCTGCAATGCGCGCTCGACATTCTCGATTTTGGAGTGGTGCAGGAAATCAACTAGTCGATCGACCTGGGGCCGTTGCACGCCGAGACGACGCGCCAGTTCGGCTTTGCTGACACCTGACTCCAATAGCGTATTCCAAAGCGCAACTTTAGCGGCAGTCAGTGCAGGGAGGCGCAACACAACATCGTTTTCCGGCTCTCCTGTGTGAGCAGTTGGGATCAACCGGCGATCATCCACATAGATGGAAAATGCCGTCTCAATCGCATCGATGGCGGTAGCCAATGCCTCCCCCAGAGTGTCGCCGACAGCGTGCATCTCTGGAATAGCAGCACAAGTCAGCCAGACGCTGCCCGGCTCTTCGTGAACATCCAAGGTGTATTCGAACATCACGCTTCCTCTCATGGGTACAGCTGGGCCTCAATCCTTTAGGCCCAGCTGTTTTATTATCGTTTTTCTCAACCCTTCGCCCATTTCCTTGGCTCCGTGATCGGGAAACACAGTTGATTTGCCATTCAAGGAAACCTTGAAATGGCTGCCCTTGCCGGCTTGGAACTCAACGCCATGGGCTTTCAACCATCGCCGAAACTCGCTGTACTTCATGTGCATCACTCGCTGTTTCGGTAGAGCGAATGTGCAACATATCTGATGCATGCGCAACAAAATTGTTGCACGTGTAAATAACCGCTCAAGGCCAGCACTCGGCCATGATTGCGCACTTGCTCGTGTCGAGCTACCGTCAATCCCGTCGCTGCCAATTCAGCGACCGGGCCTGAGAACCCGCGTAAGATGCAGGCGCACCAGCGCCCCAACCCACGATTGCCGGCGCTTTTTTGTGTCCGTCTTAACGTGCAATGGCGGCTGTGCGTGGGAGACCTTCGGGTCTGCCGGGTTCCTGTATCTCCGGTTTCTCAGCCTGCGCATAGCTGCCACCCTTTCGCCTGAGAACGAAATGGCAGCTCTCATTTGAAACAGGGAGTTTCACAGATGAATGCCATCGATCCATCCGCCATCCGCCGTTTCGCGAACCCGCTCACTTCGCTTCACTTTCGTTCAAACGGTGAAGCGAAATGACCAATCTCCTCGATCTGAAATTACCCGGCCTCACGCATTTTTCCTTTCAGTCCAACCAGGCGATGTTCCGTACCAACCGAGGCGTACCGGTGGTTGCCGCTCTGTCACATGCCTCGCACTTGCTCCACATTTCAAAGCTTCTCACTGCGGACTCCACGATTTCTCGAGATCCTGATCTCCACGCCTACGCCTCGCAGTATTTGCAGGAGTTGAGCAAGGCGCTGATCGATGATGTTGTGAAGGTGCTGGATGCGCCGCCAGTCAGCCATTGACGTAAATCGTCCCACTAAGCCCTCTCGTCAATGCGAGGGCTTTTGGGCTCAAACCCGATTAATCTCAAACACAATCGAAATCTTGCGCTCGCTCGCACTCCACACATACCGCAAATGCTTCCCCTGCTTCGGAATCGAAACCGCCGGCGGCCGAAGCGCTGCAACACACTCATGCCCAGCCAATCGCACGCTGTTATAGAGCAAGCCCCACGATTCAGCGTCGCGCAGTTGCCGCGCGAATGCCTGCGAAGGGCCATAAGCTTCCGGGTCAGGCTGATGCAGGCTTTCAAAGCCATGGCGAACATCATGTAGCGGCTTAACCACTCGATTGACGTAAGTACGCATGGTCAATTCAAGATCGGCTTCCTGAGTCGCAGCAAGGAAACGCTCCTGATGAAAACAGGTCTCGGCAATCGCCGCTGCCTGGCTGCTCGCGGCGTAGTAGACGCCGAAGGTGCCGTCGCTGAAACGGCTGCGTTTGCCGACGTGGGTGAAGGCGGCCATCACCGGGCTGGAGCCGGGGCCGGACAGTCGATCTTCAGGGCGTACGCGGGCGAGTACGCCGGCCTGTTCGATCAGGCGATCGTTGGTCAGCGCTTCGATGGCGTAGGCGATTTCGAGGTCTTCGGGGTCGAGCACGTCTTCGAACAGGGCAATCGGCGGGAAGCTGCTGTTGACAATGCGATACGCCCGCGGCCATGGCACATCGACCAGCGCCGGGGTTTTCAACCGCGCACTCCGTCGAGGTAGCGGCGCACGTCGGCGATGTCGATCACCCTCCCCGCCAGCATGTAATCCAGCGCCGTTTGGCCATTGAACGGTGCTGCGGTGTTCGGGCTGCTGACCCAGGTGTAGGCGCGTTCGCGGCTGTTGCTGAAGATGATGCTCAACGCCTTGTGAATGCCCATCAGGTACGAGATGCGCTCAAGGGTGTCGTGAGGTAAACGGATGTTGGGCGGCAGGTGCTTGTATTTGTAGAACGTGGTGTTGCCGACGCCGCCAAGTAAGGTGCGTTGCTGCTCGGCGCTGCAGCCCCAGTGCTCCATGAGATTGAAGAAAAACTTCAGCGCAACGCGGCCGGCTTCGGGGGCGTCGAGTTGTTCGCGTGGGTTTAACGCAGTAGATGAAGTTGGCATTTGGCCGCCTCCAGAGAAATCATCATGCCTTGAGGTTAGTACATATCTGTACATTTACTCAAAACTAATACACTTAGGAACAACCGTGCAGAGTGAAAAATCCATACTGCTTGCACACATTTTTTGATCTCCATCACCCCCATCCCAGCAAAAACCCCGATCCTCTGTCAGCCTCCAGCCATCGGCGGGGAAATCAATTCGCTACCAAGTCCGCGACAACTATGCTCAGGTACGGGAATATAGCCAGCATATGGCGCCGGTTCAGTCGTCTCGTAAACAACAATACCAGCCCACTTCAGAGGGCATTACCCATGGATAGCAGAACCTTACGCAACCTGATGCGCATCGTGCAGACTGGCTCGCTGTCGGCTGCAGCCGAGCATTCGTGCCTGACCGTGCAGGCATTGGCCGCACAGTTGAACAAGGTCGAAGAGCAGTTCGGTTTCCGCTTGTTTCGCCGTTCCAACAAGGGACTGACGCTGACGCCGCAAGGCACGGAGCTCACGCCCTACATCGACAAAGTGTTGATCGCCACGCGACAGATGGAAGAAAAGGTCGAGGCGCTGAAGGTGCCCGGGCAGCGGACGTTGAAGGTGGCGTTGAACAACACCCTGTCGCCTGATTTCAACCGACGCATGATCGGACGCCTGATCGAGGTGTTTCCGGATTATCAGATGGAGTTCAGCTACGCCGAGTCGATGGAAAATCTGAGTAAGCTGAAGAACGAAGATTTCGACCTCGCCGTGCTGATCGGTCCGCAGCGCCCGGGCTTGCCGAGCATTGTGCTGCCGGACGTGCAGGTTCAGGTGGTTGGTGCGCATTGTGGGCAGGAAAACGATCCGCTGACGTTGCTGGGCAACAAGTTTCAGGTGCGTCCTGCGGAAGATTGTCCATATTCCCACAGCTTTTTGCGCTTTCTCGACGCCGGGCTGGGCAATCACGAGAACGGTCAGCGCATGGTCTATTCCTGCAGCGAAACCCTGACGCTGTCGTTGATCACGCAGATGGACGCGGTGGGTATGGTCTCGCGTGAGGCCGCGCAGAAACACGGCCTGACGATATTCCCCGGCTTCGAGGATTTCCTCGAAGTGCGCCTGGCGGTGAACAATCCTGAATTGTCCCACCAGGCCCTGAACGATGTCGTCGATATGCCGCTACATGAACGAGCCGAGCGCAATGTACGCAGCCGTCCCCACCGCCACACTGAGAAAGAGGTTTTTGCTGAAATACGCACATAGCAACGTCGGAATCGCGGCATAGAATTCCGGGCGATCGAGCTGTATCTGCCGGTCCTTGATCAACAAGGGGGTCAGGCTGATCGCGGCGACGATCGCCACCGGCAAGTATTCCAGTGCCCGCGCGATAAATGGCGGCCAATGTTCGGTGTTGATTTGCAGCGGCAGTGCCCGTGGCAGGAACGTCACGGCCATCATCAGCACCACCACCAGAATCAGGAACGTTTGGTCAGGCATACACCCACTCCGCAGCCCACAAACGTGGCGATAAATACGTTGAAGGGCGAACTGCCGATCAGGCTCAGCGCGCCCATGCAGATCACGGCGGCAGCAGCGGCGATCAGTTTGTTGCGCGTGTTGCACAGCGACACCAGCACGTAGAGCATCATCGCCGTCAGCGCGTAGTCGAGCTGATACTTGATCAAGTGCGCCGCGTACTGCGCGCAGACCGCGCCGAGCAAACCTCCGAGCACCCACGAGGTGTGGCAGAACAGGTTGAAACCGATCAGATAACGCACGTTGACCGGTGCGCCGGTACCGAGCTTGACGCTGTGGAAAGCGAAGGACTCATCGGTCAGGCCACCGGCGTAAGCCCAACGCTCCATGCGGCTCAAACCCAGCGCGCGCAGGGCCTTGGCCATGTACACCGACATCAGCATGTGCCGCGCATTGATCAGGAAAGTGGTCAGCACAATGGTGGTCAGTGATGCGCCGCTGGAGATCAGCGCCAGCGCGGCGAATTGCGAAGCGCCGGCATAGACAAACAAGCACATCGCCACCGGCAGCCACATCGGCAGGCCGGCGTTGACCGCCATCAACCCGAAGACAAACGACACGGTGAAATACCCGGCGACCACCGGGCTGGCTTCGGCAAACGTGCGCGACGGCTGATGAGTCGCCATCAGCGGTGCGCTGCCGGACCTTTCATTCATAGATCCCTCTCAAATGTCCGTTCGCCGTGAGGCTCGCAAAAACCCTGGGCAGTCCAGAATCGCTTGCCCGCGAGGTTAGCATCGTCGACGAACAGAAACATCCGCAGCACCCCGACCCGCTTCATGTCGGACGATGCAGCTTCGACAAGGCGCTGTCCCACGCCTTGGCTGCGGTAGCGCGGGCTGACCGCCAGATGGTTGATCGTGCCACGACTGCCGAGCATGCCACCAAGCACCGCGCCGACGATTTCACCCTCCACATCGAACGCCAGATACGCCGTGGTGGTTTTCTGGATCAACACGCCACGCAGGCATTTGGCGTCCTGCCATTCGCAGAACGACACTTCGTCGAACTGGCGGAAGAAGCGCTCCATGCGTTGCGCATCCTTGGCGGTGGCGCGGCGCAGGACCACTGGCGTCGAGCACTCGACGCCGTCGATTGGGGTGATCTGATTAGCGAACAATGTCGAAAGCGGTCCCGGGCCGCGAGAAGGAAATCGCCAGAATCTGACGGTACGCCATGGCATGGGTGTGGGTGTTGCGCGCCGGGGTCACGTAATGGCGCATGTCGCGATCGAGGAAGTAGGTGGTGTCGAGAATTTCCTCGTAGGTGGTCGCCGCCAATTGATGCTCGTGGATGTCGTACAAACGGCTCTCCGCGCCATCGACGTTATTACGCCCCCAGAAGTGCACGCCGCTGAACGGATAGCCGTCGCAGTGAATGCCTTCAGGCGTGATTTCCAACTGTTTACCGGGTTTGATTTCGATGCGGATCTGATGGATCTGGCACTGCCAGATCTCATCGTGCAACTCTTCCGGCAATACACTTTTGTACACTTCGAAATCAGTGTCGATCAGGCTGCGCATCACCGGGGAAGAGATCACTTCTTCGGAAAAATCCTGAAAGTGCCGTACCACGCCACCGACGTAAGCGTTGTTCTCTTTCGATTGCACATAAGCGCGATGCTCAAGTTGCTTGAGCTCACGGGTTTTCGGGTTGTATTCAAAGTCGCTGTAACGACGGTAACGCATGCCGGCCTCGGCCTGACCGTAGTAGCTGTCAGGCTCCATGTTTTCCCAACTTTTGGTCAGTCTGACGAAGTCGGCAAAATGACCGTAGAGATTGAAGTCACCACCCTGGACGTTGACAAACTTGTCGCGCCGTAGCGATTCGCCCACTTCTCTGTTCAAAACGATCATTACCCAATTCTCCGCTGCGTTGAACGCCCTAATCTATTAGGTGGAGAATTTGCGTCCATGAGAAAGAATTTCAGGCATTTGAAGCACTGCTTGAAACGAAATCTGCAGCGCCTGAAAAACAACTTTTACATGACAAAAACATCGGTTATTTCCGGTTTCCGCTGAAAAACCGTCGAAAAAAAACCCCGAACGAATCGGGGTTTTCTCATTTTCCTTACAACGTATCGATCATCAGAAGATGTTGATCGGATAGTCCACGAATACCCGCAGCTCGTTACCGCTGACGTTGTATTCGCTGGATTTCTGCGATACGCGCAGGATCGAGCTGCGCAACTTCACGCTCAGGTCTTTGGCCGGGCCACTTTGCACGACGTACTTGAACTGGTTGAAGATCTCGCGCTCGGTACCGCCTTCGCTGGTGGAGGTGGTGATGTTATCGCCACGCACGTAAGCGAAGTTGTAGCTCAGACCCGGAACGCCGAATGCGCCGAAGTCCAGGCCGTAGCCCAGTTGCCAGCTGCGTTCGTCTTCGGCGTTAAAATCCGACCAGTAGGAGTTGGCCAGGTAGATGGTGTTACCACCGTCACCGACACGACCCTGATCTTTCTGATAACCGCCGTAGGCATAACCCAGGTTGCTGTCACCGGTGGAACGCTGATGCGCCACGGTGAACGAGTGCGGGCCGGTGGCGAAAGTGGCTGCCAGGCTCCAGATCTTGTTGTCGTCACCGGTTACACCGTTTTCGCGGACATAGGAATTGTCCAGCTTGGTGCGGTAGCCGTTGAAGTCCAGGGTCAGGGACTGATCCTTGTTGAACGGGATCACGTAGTTGGCGTTCACGTACTGTTTCTTCAAGACGTCTTCAACGTCGGACGCGTACAGCGCGCCTTTGAAGTGTTCGGTGAACTGATAGCTACCGCCCAACACGTTGATCGCCTTCAGACCGCCGCTGTCACGACCTTCATCGCTCTTGCGCGACTCGGCGGTGAAACGACCGGCGTTCAGTTCCAGGCCTTGGATTTCACGGGAAGTGATCAACGTACCGGTATAGCTTTCCGGCAGCAGACGCACGTTGTCGTAACTCAGCACCGGCAGGGCCGGCATCTGGTCGCCGTAGGTCAACACGGTGTTGGAAACACGGAATTTGACCGCTGCGCCGCCCTTGGCGATGTCGTGGTTCGCGCGACCGTCGTTTTCCTGTCTGAAGAAGTCGATGCCTTGCGCGCCGGTGCGGCCTTTGCCGCCGTCCAGACGCAGCGCGTACAGACCAAAGGCGTCAACACCGACACCTACGGTGCCTTGGGTGAAACCGGAAGAGAACGTTCCGATTGCCGCCTGGCCCCATTCGGCTTTGTCCGGGCGACCGTCTTTGTAATCACGATTGATGTAGGCGTTGCGCAACAGCACTTTGAGGCTGCTGTCTTCAACGAAACCCTTGGATTCGGCCTGGTCGTTAGCCATGGCCTGTGTAGCACTCAACATCCCCAGTGCGATCAGGCTGATTCGCTTGTTCAACATTTTGTTTTCCTTATTACGGGTTGAAACGCGCTGTGTCGAACGGCTGAAACGGCGCTTTTGCACTCTTGTATTCACCCCGAAACAAAAAGACCCGCCGACGCAAACGTCATGGCGGGCCTGCTCCTTGTTTTGAGTCATGGCGGTTAGCCACAGGCGTTGGGCCGAATCGTAGCCGCGCCCTGAACAGTGTGTCAATTTCAAGAATCGTCTTTAAATAGGCGAAAAACGTCTAAGAAACGTAAATTCTTAGCTGGGCGATTGCAAAAAAATGAAGTTAAGCAGGGAGTTTTGGTCTGTGTGCGAGCCTGCTCGCGAAAGCGGTGGCCAGTCAACAAGGCAGTGACAGTGCTGACGCCTTCGCGAGCAGGCTCGCTCCCACATTGAACCGAAGTGCACTAATGTCAGTGCAAAAAAAAGCGCCGCCATCCCGGCAGCGCTTTTTGATCAATCCATGTTGAATCTATCCTTCCATCACATCCCATAACGCTTCCAGTTCAGCATCGCTGAACAGGCCAGCGGGGTAGCGCTCGATCATCATCCGGCGCGGATCAGGTTGTCTGATCTGACGCGTTCCATTGGACTTCAACCAGTGCGCAACCAGCTGGAGCGATTCGCCGTTAACGGCCATGGGATGCACAGTCCGCTCGCTGACTACGTTCACTTCGGCGTTCATTTCAGCGCTCTCTCCCCGTTCATGAGCGGCTACGTTATCCAAGGTTTGTGACAGAACTGTTGAAGTTCCCCTCCCTCCCTAGTGCACCAGAAGCAATACAAGAGGTATGCCAAGGCGCGCAGATTCCCGACCAGCGCGCATGAAAAAGCCCGCGGTCCTGATGGGCCGCGGGCTTGCTTTCATGCCTGGCGAGCTAAACGTTGTGTCGCTGTTTTGCTAACCGACTCAAGCTGTTACGACTCAACTCACTCTTTGTGCGGCGCTGGCTGCTGTTGGGTAAGGCAGTGAATATTGCCGCCGCCCAGTAACAATTCGCGGCCCGGCACCATCACCACTTCATGCTGCGGGAACAGCTTCTGCAGGATTTCCCTGGCCGGCGCGTCCATCGGGTCGTCGAAGCTCGGCGCGATGATTCCGCCGTTGACGATCAGGAAGTTCACGTAGGAACCGGCCAGGCGCACGGATGGATTGCGCTCCTGCGAACCGTCCACCGCATCGACTCCGGAGCATTCTTCTTCGGTCGCATACAGCGGCCCCGGAATCGGCATTTTGTGCACCGTGAACGGGCGGCCCTTGGCGTCGGTGCTGTTTTGCAGCACTTGCATTGCGGCCTGGCAGCGCGGGTAGTTCGGATCCTGCGGATCATCGGTCCATGCCAGCAGCACTTCGCCCGGACGCACATAGCAGCAGAAGTTATCCACATGGCCGTCGGTTTCATCGTTGAACAAGCCATCTGGCAACCAGATGATCTTGTCCACCGACAGGTTGTCACGGAGCACCGCTTCGATTTCTTCGCGGCTCAGGTGCGGATTGCGATTGCGGTTGAGCAGGCACTCTTCGGTGGTAATCAGCGTGCCTTCGCCGTCGACGTGTATCGAACCGCCTTCAAGCACGAAACCTTCGGTGCGGTAGCGCGGGCTGCGTTCGAGTTCGAGAATCTTGCCACCGACCTGCGAATCACGGTTCCACGGCGCATACAGGCCGCCATCGAAACCGCCCCAGGCATTGAAATCCCAGTTCACACCGCGCACTTCGCCATGGTTGTTGATGACGAAGGTCGGGCCGCTGTCGCGAACCCAGGCGTCGTCGCTGGACATTTCCACCACGCGGATATTCGGCACGTCGAGGCGCGCGCGGGCGTTTTCGTATTGGCCGGCGGAGACGGCAACGGTCACCGGCTCGAAGCGGGCGATGGCTTTGGCCACTGCGGCGTGCGCGGCCTGCGCCGGTTTGCCGCCCAGACGCCAGTTGTCCGGGCGCTCGGGCCAGATCATCCAAGTCTGGGTTTGTGGCGCCCACTCGGCCGGCATGTAGAAGCCGTCGGCGCGCGGGGTACTTTTCAATGTGGTCATCAGGACTCCAGGGAACCGTCGAGGGTTTTCAACGCGCCGTACAGATTCGGCCGGCGGTCACGGAATGAACCCCACGCGCTGCGAATATGTTCCAGCTCGTCGAGGTTGAACGTGTGCACAAGAATACCTTCTTCGGTTTTATTCAGCTCCTGCACTTTTTCGCCGAACTGGTTGGCGATGAACGACGAGCCGTAAAAGGTGATGTCATAGCCGTCCTGCTCTTCGTTGCCGATGCGGTTGCTGGCGATCAGCGGCATCAGATTGGCGCCGGCATGGCCCTGCTGCACCCGCTGCCAGTGATCGCGTGAAGAAATGGTCTTGTCGTGGGGCTCGCTGCCAATCGCGGTCGGATAAAAAAGGATTTCCGCACCTTGCAGCGCCATGCTGCGTGCCGCTTCCGGGAACCACTGGTCCCAGCAGATGCCGACGCCGATTTTCGCGTATCGGGTGTTCCATACCTTGAAGCCAGTGTCCCCCGGGTTGAAGTAATACTTCTCGTGATAGCCCGGGCCGTCGGGGATGTGGCTCTTACGATAAATCCCGAGGTTGCTGCCATCGGCGTCGATAATCGCGATGCTGTTGAAGCGCGCACGCCCCGCCAGTTCGTAGAAGCTGATCGGCAGCACCACCTGCAGCTCCTTGGCGATTTTCTGGAAATGCTTGATGGCGACGTTGTCTTCCACCGTCGTTGCCAGTTGCAGGTAATCCGGATTGGGCTTCTGGCAGAAATACGGCGCCTCGAACAGTTCCTGGATGAGGATGATCTGCGCGCCTTTGCCGGCGGCTTCGCGGACCAGTCTTTCAGCGGTTTCGAGGTTGGCTTCCAAGTCCCACGAACAGGCCATCTGCGTGGCGGCGACGGTAACGATACGGCTCATGAATCATCTCCGGGCTAGTGCTTTGACGGTCGAAGAATTCAACCGAAAAGAAAACGCGCGCACCGGACAAGAGATCGCCATGCCGGGGCAATGGCGACTTTATAACCGATAAATATCGGCTTTAAAAGCTATAATACGGGGACCTCTCATTTTAAACGCTAAATAAGCCGATACAAATCGAACTTAAAACCGAAAAAAAAATGTGGGAGCGAGCCTGCTAGCGAATGCGCTGTGTCAGTCACCGCATGTGGCGGCTGATACACAGCTTTCGCGAGCAGGCTCGCTCCCACAGGGAATGTGCCTTGCTTACAGGCCTTCGCTCAACACCCGGTCCAGCATATCGACAAAGAAATCCACACTCTGGCGCGACGTCACCATCGGTGGCTTGATCTTGAGGATGTTCAAGTCATCGCCGGTCGGCTGCATGAAAATCCCCAGCTCACGCAGCCGATCACACAGCCACGCAGTCTCGGCGGTTGCGGGTTCCAGCGTCTCGCGATTGCGGATCAGTTCCAGCCCGAGGTAGAAACCGGAGCCGTGCACCGCGCCGACCAGCGGATGTTTATCGATCAACGCCTCAAGGCGCTCTTTGAAGTGGGCGCCGACCACCTGGGCGTTTTCCCAGAGCTTTTCTTCGTCCATCACATCGAGCACCGCCATGCCGATCTGGCAACTGACCGGACTGCCGCCCGCCGATGAGAAGAAATAACCCTCGGCCTCCAGCGCCTCGGCGATTTCCCGGCGAGTGATCACCGCGCCCAGTGGCTGGCCGTTACCCATGCCTTTGGCCATGGTGATGATGTCCGGCACCACGCCCTGCTCTTCGAAGCCCCAGAAAAAATGGCCCATGCGCCCGTAACCGACCTGCACTTCGTCAGCGATGCACACCCCGCCCTGCGCGCGGACCCTTTCATACACCTGCGGCAAATAGCCCGGCGGTAAAGAAATCCCCCCGGCATTGCCGTAGACCGGCTCGCAGATGAAACCCGCCAGTTGGCGCTTCTGCTCGGCGAGTTTCTGCAGATGATGTTCGACGCTGCGCACGTAATCCGGCGCTGAGTCGACGCCACGGAATTCGCCACGATAAGTGTTCGGCGCCGGCACTGGGTGCACCCAGTCCGGGCGACTTTCCAGCGCCTTCGGGTTGTCGGCAATTGACGTCGATACCGCATCGGCACCGACCGTCCAGCCGTGATACGCCTCGAGCACGCTGATCATGTCGCGCCCGCCGCTGAAGGCCCAGGCCAGACGAATCGCCAGGTCATTGGCCTCGCTGCCGCTGTTGACCAGAAACACCCGATCCATGCCCTTTGGCGCCAGTTTCAGCAAGCGTTCGGAAAACTCGGCGACTGCCGCATAGTTGAAGCGCGAATTGGTATTGAGCAACGACCACTGCCGTGCTGCGACCGCCGCCATCCGAGGGTGACCATGACCGAGCACGGCGACGTTGTTGAGCATGTCCAGATACGAACGGCCGTGCATGTCGATCAGGTGGTTGCGCCAGCCGCGTTCAATGCGCGGCGGGTCGACGTAATAGTGTTTTTGCGTGCGGGCAAAACTGGCGTCGCGGCGCTCGAGCAGCGTTTTCGCGTCCAGCTCCGGCTCGGCGTCGCAGGCCAACCCGAGCAAGGTCGCCGGTGACGGACACAACGCCTGCCAGGCCGGCGCACGGGACGGCGTGCAAAACAGCGGCGCGTCGAGTTCTGCTTCTCGGCACAACTGCACCAGCAGCGGCCCCGTGACCGCACCGAGTTTCTGGCCTCGATCCACTGCCGCGCCATGGTCAAGAACTGGCGTCACGCCCCACAGGCAAACGCTGAACTGTGGGCCATCGAGTTGCAGCGCACCGTTTGCCGCTTGCTTCAGAACGCCGGCGAACGGCGTTTGCACTTCGGCTCCAGCCGGCACACGCAATTCGACATGCAACGGGAACGTATCCGGCTCAGTCGCGCTGTCCGGCCGAGTACGTGACAAGCGGTACTGACCATAACGCGTCGCCGCCAGCCCATGCACCGCTGCGGCTTCGGTCAGCAAGCGCTGATCGATGCCCGGCTGCTCCCAATTGCCCGCCTCGAAGTGCGGACTCAACACGCCCAGATCGATCAGCGCAAATTCGCGCCCGACCAGTCCGGGCAACAGCGGCGCAAATTCTGCGTGTTCGTTCCTCGGTAAGGTCTGGCCCACGGCAGTGAGAATCGCCGCCTCCATCAGCGCCAATGGCACCGAAGTCGCGACGCGGAAGATCTCCCACTCATGATTGAGATTGTCGCGGCTGTAGGTGTTGCCCGGATCGATGCTGACCTGCTGCTCGCCACTGAGCACCAGCACCGCCGCTCGCGCGACGATCAACGGCCAGAGCGCTTGCAGTTCTGCATAGTGCAACGGATTGACCGCGTGATAAGCCTTGATCGCCGGCAGGATGACAAACGGATCGCCATCGGCGTGATGCAGCAATGCCGCGCAGGTCACCGACAGATCGGTGATACGCCAGGTGCGCACCAGATCACCGAAATCGATCACGCCCTGCAACTGCCAATGCCGCTGGGCATCCCGCGCCCAGACGACGTTGTCATCGGTGATATCCATGTGAATCGCCTGCACCGGCAGTTTGTCCAGCAACGGCTGCAAACGGCGCTCGGCCTGATCGGCAGCTGTGCTAATCACCGTACGCTGCTGCTCATCCTTGATCACTGGCAACAGATGACTGATCAACGCGCTGGCGTGACGCGCGTCCCACTGCAATGTGCGCTCAAGGCCCGGATGATCGAAACCTTCCAGGGCCAGATCCATCTCGCCACAGAGCCGGCCAAACCCGGCGACCACGTCCTGGCCAAGATGATCGAAATCGGTCAACGGCTGCCCGTCGATGTATTCCAGCAATCGCACATGAACCGCTTCGCCATTGGCTTGCAGCGACAACAGGTCTTCACCATTATTGGCGGCGATCACCTGCGGCACCTTGATCGCCGAGTGCTCGGCCAGGTATTTGAGACCTGCGTGCTGGGCTTGCAGCTCCACCAGCGCGTAATCGCCACGACAGATTTTCAACACGAAGCGCCCACGCGCACTGTCAACGCGATAATTCAGATCCTGCTGGCTGCCCAGCGCCTGCAACGTGCCGCTGAGCCCGTAATGCTCGGCCAGCCATTGCAGCGCCTGCGCCTCTGAAACCTGCGGAGCGGGCAAACTGGCGCGATGAATCAACGTGGCGAGCGGCATGAGACGACCCCTGAAGTATTATTAGGCGCTTATATCGCCATTGCGTTGCTCGATACGCAACCCCCGTCCGACATTGACTACGGTATTTGCATCGGTACTCGCACCCGGTAGCACTTTGCGCAAGAATACCGGCCGTTCGCCTCGAATCTATGGAAATACTCATGAATGTAATCACCACCGACCTACCCGGTGTTCTGATCATCGAACCGAAGGTGTTTGGTGACGAGCGCGGTTTTTTCTACGAGAGTTTCAATGCCAAGGCGTTTCTGGAAGCAACCAGCCTGGATGTGCAATTTGTGCAGGACAACCATTCGCGCTCACAAAGAGGCGTATTGCGTGGCTTGCATTACCAGTTGCAGCAAACCCAGGGAAAACTGGTGCGCGTGACCGCCGGTGAGGTGCTCGATGTTGCTGTGGACATCCGCCGCAGCTCGGCGAACTTTGGTAAATGGGTGGCCGTGCGGCTGTCCGACGAGAACCATCGGCAGATGTGGGTACCCGAGGGTTTTGCCCATGGCTTTGTAGTGCTGAGCGATTACGCCGATTTTCTCTACAAGACCACCGATTACTACTCCCCGTCAGACGAACGCGCCATTCGCTGGGACGACCCGGCAATTGGCATCGACTGGCAACTGGACGAAGCACCGACGCTATCGGCCAAGGATCAGGCGGCCGCGCTGCTCAAGGACGCTGACGTCTTCGCCTGAGGCCGGGCATAATGCGCCAGTTACCTCAGGCGCATCCGGCTCATGAAACCATCGCTTCCCCGCAGACCCCGCTGGCGCAGCCTCGCGCTGTTGGCCCTGTGCCTGGCGCCACTGCTGTGGCCGTTGGAACATCTTGCCGAACGCTATTACCGCAGCGAGCTCGCCGGGCAGAATCGCCAGACCCTCGATCTGTACGTCGCCAACCTGCTCGGCACCCTTCATCGCTATGAAGTGTTGCCGCAGATTCTCGGCGATCTGCCGGCCCTGCGCGCGGTGCTCGGTGCGCCGGATGACGGCGTCACCCAAGGCAACGCCAATCGCCTGCTGAACAACATCGCCGCGCAGACCGGCGCTGAAGTCATGTACCTGATGGACACGTCCGGCCAGACGCTGGCGGCGTCGAACTGGGACAAACGCGACAGCTTCGTCGGCCGCAATTTCGCCTTCCGCCCGTATTTCAGTGAAGCCATGGCCGGGCGCCTCGGACGCTTCTTCGGCCTCGGCACCACGTCGGCCAAACGCGGATACTTCTTCGCCGCGGCTGTGCGCAACGGCGAGAAAATCATCGGTGTGCTGGTCATCAAGGTCGACCTCGACCACACCGAAAGCCTGTGGGGCAAGACGCCGGAACAACTGCTGGTGACCGACCATAACGGCGTGGTCATCCTGACGTCGCGCCCGGAATGGCGTTTTCGCGCCACCCGTGAGCTGAGTGAAACCGAGCGCGCTGCAATCACCGCGATCCAGCCCTACCCGACCCGCGAACCCCGGCCGCTTAACCTGAGCGCCGACGCCTGGCTGACGCAGACCCACGACATCGCCGAAACCGGCTGGAGCGTCAGCATCCTCGCCCCGCGTACACTGATCGATCGCCCGGTGCGCACGGTGGTCGCGATCGGCGGTGCCACACTGTTGGTGGTCATGTTGCTGGTGGGTTTGATGATGCAGCGCCGCCGCCATTATCTAGAGCGCATCGCCTTCGAGGCCAAGGCACGCCGCGAGTTGGAGGGCCGCGTCGCCGAACGGACCAGCGATCTGGAAGGCCTCAACCGCCGTTTGAAGCAGGAAGTGCTTGAGCGCGAGCACGCCCAGCAGGAGCTGGTGCGCGCTCAGGACGATCTGGTTCAGGCCGGCAAACTGTCGGCGCTGGGGACCATGTCGGCGAGCATCAGTCACGAACTCAATCAACCGCTGGCGGCGATTCGCAGCTATGCGGAAAACGCCGAAGTGCTGCTCGATCATCAGCGCACCGAGGATGCGCGCGGCAACCTCAAGCTGATCAGCGAACTGACCGGGCGCATGGCCTCGATCATCGCCCATCTGCGCGCCTTCGCTCGGCGCGATCGCCACGCACCGGAAAGCGTCGCTCTGCAACCGGCGCTGGACGATGCGCTGGCATTACTCGCCAAACGTCGGCGCAGCATGGAAGTCGAATTGATCCGCGACTTGCCCGCCGCCACGCTGTGGGTCGAGGCAGGCGAAACCCGTTTGCGCCAAGTGCTGGGCAATCTGCTGGCCAATGCTCTCGATGCCCTGACCGAAAAAGGTCCGCCGCGCAAATTGTGGCTGAGTGCCGAAGCCACCGCCGACGGCGTCAATCTGTACATTCGCGACAACGGTCCCGGGTTCTGCATGGAAGCCCTTGGCCGCGCCAGCGAGCCCTTTTACACCACCAAGACCCGCACCCAGGGTCTGGGCCTGGGGCTGGCGATTTGTGAAACGCTGATGCGCGCCTTTGGTGGCGAGCTGTCGTTCGCCAACCACAAGCAAGGCGGCGCCCTGATCACCCTGCGCCTGCGCGCCGGCGCGCCCGGAGTCAGCCTGCAACCGTCCGAGGACCGAAGTGCATGACCATCGACAATCGCATCCAGGTAGTGTTGATCGACGACGATCCGCACCTGCGCCAAGCCCTCGGCCAAACGCTGGATCTGGCCGGCCTGAAAATCCTGCCGCTGTCCGAAGCCAAGGGCCTGGCCGCGCAACTTGAGCGTGACTGGCCCGGCGTGGTGGTCAGCGACATCCGTATGCCGGGCATGGACGGCCTCGAACTGTTGAGCGAGTTGCATGCACAGGATCCGGAGCTGCCGGTGCTGCTGATCACCGGCCATGGCGACGTACCGCTGGCGGTGCAGGCGATGCGCGCCGGTGCTTACGATTTTCTGGAAAAACCCTTTGCCAGCGATGCGCTGCTCGACAGCGTCCGTCGCGCCCTCTCGCTACGGCGTCTGGTGCTGGACAACCGCAGCCTGCGTCTGGCCTTGAGCGACCGCAACGAACTGAGCGCGCGACTGGTCGGCCATTCGACGCCAATGCTGCGCCTGCGTGAGCAGATCGGTGCGCTGGCGGCGACCAAGGCCGATGTGCTGATCCTCGGCGAAACCGGTGCCGGCAAAGAAGTCGTGGCCCGCGCGCTGCACGACTTGTCGAGCCGCCGCAACGGTCCGTTCGTGGCGATCAACGCCGGCGCCCTGGCGGAGTCGGTGGTGGAAAGCGAGCTGTTCGGTCACGAACCCGGCGCCTTCACCGGCGCGCAGAAACGCCGCATCGGCAAATTCGAATTCGCCAACGGCGGCACGCTGTTTCTCGACGAAATCGAAAGCATGAGCATGGACGTGCAAGTGAAACTGCTGCGCATGCTGCAGGAGCGGGTCGTCGAACGTCTGGGCGGCAATCAGTTGATCCCACTGGACATCCGCGTCATCGCCGCGACCAAGGAAGACCTGCGTCAGGCGGCGGATCAGGGACGCTTCCGCGCCGACTTGTATTACCGCCTCAACGTCGCGCCGCTGCGCATCCCGCCGCTGCGCGAAAGGGGCGAAGACGCACTGGTGCTGTTCCAGCACTACGCCGATGAAGCCAGCGCCCGCCACGGCTTGCCCCCCCACGAACTGCAACCGGCACACCGCGCCTTGCTGCTGCGCCACACCTGGCCGGGCAACGTGCGCGAACTGCAAAATGCTGCCGAACGCTTCGCCCTTGGGCTTGAGCTGGCACTGGACAACAGCGCTGATGGCAGCGGCGGCACGCCTGTCGAAGTGGTCAGTGGCGGCCTCAGCGAGCAAGTGGAAAACTTCGAGAAATCGCTGATCGCCGCCGAATTGGCGCGCTCGCACAGCTCGGTGCGCAGCCTTGCCGAAGCCTTGGGCATTCCGCGCAAGACCCTGCATGACAAACTGCGCAAACACGGTCTGAATTTCGGCGACAGCAGCCACGGGGAAGACAACGAATGAGCAGCGTAAGCGCATACCTGCAAACGGTGCTGCATCACGACATTCCGCTGACTGCCGAGATGGGACTTGAAGTTCTCGAATGGCGGGATCAGCAACTGCGCCTGCACCTGCCGCTCGCGCCCAACGTCAATCACAAGAGCACCATGTTTGGCGGCAGCCTGTACTGTGGCGCGGTGCTGGCCGGTTGGGGCTGGTTGCATCTGCGGTTGAAGGAAGAAGGGATTACCGACGGACACATCGTCATTCAGGAAGGGCAGATCAGTTATCCGCTGCCGGTAACCGGGGACGCCGTGGCTATTTGCCCGGCGCCGGATGCGGCGATTTGGAAACGCTTTGTGGCGATGTATCGGCGTTATGGGCGAGCTCGGTTGACGCTGGATACGCGGATCCTGAATGCGGGAAGTGAGGACGTTGCGGTGAGATTTACCGGCCAGTACGTTTTGCACCGTTGAAGATCAAAAGCCCCCTCACCCTAGCCCTCTCCCGAGGGAGAGGGAACCGATACGGAGGTGCTGCAGATTTACGTCGACCTGAAACCGCTTCGCCGAATCCACAATCGACTCGACTCTCCAGGTCCATGCATAGCGCCAGACAACTCGGTCGGCTCCCTCTCCTGGGGGAGAGGGCTGGGGTGAGGGGGATTCCGGATCAGAACATTAACCTCGGGCCAACTCCAACAACCGAGCTCGCCACGCAGCCTTCGCCGGCAGCGCCAGAAAGAACTCGTTCAACAGCGATTCCCGCGCCGGATAACAAAACGCTTCACCGCGCAGATCGAGCACTTCGCCACCAGCCCCTTCCAGCACGCCCTGCGCTGCCGCCGTGTCCCACTGCGAAGTCGGCGCCAGGCGTGGATAGCAATCGGCAGCACCTTCGGCCAATAGACAGAACTTCAAGGAACTGCCGATATTGGCCAGTTGCAGCTCACCGAGACTGGCGCTCAACCCGGCCAGCAAACGCTCTTGCTCGGGACTGGAATGTCGACGGCTGGCGACCACGGTAAACCCCTCGCCCGGTGCAGGCACATCGCGCACCTGAATCGCCGTCGGCGTACCACTCTTGTCGCCACGCCAGGCACCGAGTCCGGCACCGCCGACGTAAAAGCGACCGTTGGTCGGCATCGTCACCACGCCAAACACCACCCGGCCATTTTCAATCAGCGCGATGTTCACGGTGAATTCCTCACTGCCACTGATGAATTCCTTGGTACCGTCCAGCGGATCCACCAGCCACCAGCGCTGCCAACTGGCGCGCACGCTCTGCGGGATATCGGCGTCCTCTTCCGAGAGCACCGGAATGCTCGGATCCAGCGCCGTCAGCCCGGCGACGATAAGATGATGCGCAGCCAGATCGGCGGCCGTCACCGGCGAATCATCGGACTTGGCGGTGACTTCAACGCCGGCGCGCCAGAACGGCAGAATTGCCTCGCCAGCCTGTAAAGCCAACTCAATTACCGGTGCCATCAGCGGATGGGGAAAATTCATCGAGGTCTCACTCATAGCTGAACATCCCGCGCTGGCGCAGCAGATCACGGGTCAAATACAGCGCCGCCAATGCGCGGCCTTCGGTAAATTGCGGATTCAGCGCCAGCGCCGACAATTCGCGCAGGTTGACCCTGTCGACCCGCATCGGCTCCGGTTCATCGCCTTCCAGCCGTTCTTCGTAGAGATCGGTGGCCAGCACCACTTGGATCTTCTGGCTCATGTAACCGGGTGACAGCGACAGTTCGGTCAAATGTTCAAGTTGGCGCGCGCCATAACCGGCTTCTTCCTTGAGCTCCCGCTCGGCCGCCGCCAGCACGTCTTCGCCCGGCTCAATCAAGCCTTTGGGCAGAGACAATTCGTACTCGTCGGTGCCGCCGCAATATTCCTCGATCAACACCGCGTGTTCGGCATCAAGCATCGCGACGATCATCACCGCGCCGTAGCCCGCACCCTTGCCGACCAGACGCTCATAGGTGCGCTCCACGCCATTGGAAAATCGCAGCTTGAGTTCTTCGACGCGAAACAGGCGACTGGTGGCGACAATCTCGCGGGCAAGTACGGTGGGTTTCTGGCGCATGCAAAGCTCCTTGGCGTGAACGCGCTACTATAACGCGGCTTTCCCGATTGTTTGCGTCGGATATCCTTTCACCGTTCGAGACGTTGCCATGCCTTCTTTACCGTGGTCCGACATCGATACCGTTCTGCTCGACATGGACGGCACGCTGCTGGATCTGCACTTCGACAACCACTTCTGGCTCGAGCACCTGCCCCAGCGCTACGCCGAACTGCACGGCATCAGCCGGGCCATGGCCGAGCTGGAATTGCAGCCGCTGTTCGAACGCCACGCCGGCCAGTTGCAGTGGTACTGCCTGGATTTCTGGAGCGCGGAACTGAAACTGTCGGTGCGCGAACTGAAACAGGAAACCGCCCACTTGATCGCCCTGCGCACGGATGCCGACACCTTTCTCGACGCGATCAAACGCGCCGGCAAACGGGTGATCATGATCACCAATGCGCACCGCGATTCGCTGTCGTTGAAACTGGAACGGATCGAACTCGCACCATACTTCGAGCGGCTGATCAGCTCGCACGACTATGGTTATCCCAAGGAGAACCCGCAGTTCTGGGATGCCTTGCAAGCGGACATCGGGTTTGATCCAGCGCGCAGCCTGTTTATCGACGACACCTTGCCGATCCTGCGCAGTGCGCGGGATTTTGGCGTAGCGCATCTGCTCGCGGTGAAAGAACCGGACAGCCGCAAAGGGCCCAAGGACACGGCCGAGTTTGCCGCAGTCGAGGACTACCGCGATTTGATTGCAGGACTCTGACCCCTGTAGGAGCTGCCGCAGGCTGCGATCTTTTGATTTGCTTTTTTTAAAGTCAAAGTCAAAAGATCGTCCGATCGCGGCCGGAGCCTTCGGCAGCGCCTACATGGACAGCGCGTTATTTTGGAATGCGCAGCTTTTGCCCCGGATAAATCTTGTTCACATCCTTGAGCATCGGTTTGTTGGCTTCGAAAATCTTCTCGTACTGGTTGGCATTGCCATAGACACGCAGGGAAATCGCACTGAGCGTGTCACCTGCCTTGACCTCGACAAATTCGGCAGCCACGACGACCGGTCCGGTCACCGTGATCTGATCATCGACACTGCCTACGCCCGCAATGTTGCCCACCGCGAGCAGAATCTTTTCCTTCTCTTCCTGGCTTGCCACCTCACCGGTGATTGTCACCTTGTCGCCATCCACGGTCGCCTGCACGTTGGGATTGCCCAGCCCGACCTTGCTGATATGTTCCTTCAACTGCTCGCTGGCATTGGCGTTTCCGGGAGTCAACAGATCAAGCAGTTTCTCACCGGCTTCTTTGACAAAACTCAAAAGGCTCATTGCATTCACTCCATGGAATAAAGGGTCAGTCGTCCAAGCCTAGACCACCCCAGCCAAACCCGGTTCCAGTCCGACCAATGACGCTGCCGCGCCGCAGGCGGTAGAATCGCCACACCCCGCCAACCGCCCGGAGCGAAGATGGACATCAAGCAGCTGAAATTCCTCATCGCCCTCGACGAAACCCGCCATTTCGGCCAGGCCGCCGCGCGCTGCCACATTACCCAGCCGACCCTGTCGATGCGTTTGCGCAGCCTCGAAGAAGAACTTGATCTGCCATTGGTCAACCGTGGCCAGCGCTTCGAAGGCTTCACCGCACCGGGCGAACGCGTGCTGGCGTGGGCGCGTACGGTGCTGGCGGCTTACGATGGCCTGCAGGCGGAAGCGGCGGCCTGTCGCGGCAACCTGATCGGTACGCTGCGCCTGGGTGTGGTGCCGCTGTCGAGTTTCGATCCGTTGCCGCTGATGCAACGTCTGCACGCGGCGCATCCGGAACTGCGCTTCGAGCTGTCGTCGCTGAGCTCGGAGCAGGTGCTCGAACACCTGGCGAACAACCGCATCGACATCGGCGTGTCGTATCTGGAACGTCTGGACAGCGAGCGCTTCGATTCGCTGGCCTTCAACGAAACGCGCATGGGCCTGCTCTACGACGAGCGCTCGTTCAGCTTCGGCGAAGCACCGCTGAGCTGGGAATCGCTGATCGAACTGCCGCTGTGCATGCTCACCAGCGGCATGCATTTTCGCCAGTCCATCGACCACAACTTCCACAGCCGTGGCCTGACGCCGCAACCGCTGCTGCAAACCGATGCCGTGCATCAATTGCTGCAAGCGGTCCACGGCGGTTTTTGCTGCGCGATCATGCCCCTCGACGGCGGCGCGGAAACCCTCGCCGATCATCTGCGTCTGCAACCGATCGAAAATGCCCACACCCTCGCGCCGCTGGGGCTGATCATGCGACGAGGGGCACCCCGCTCAGCGCTGGCGGAAGCCTGTTTCGCGCTCTATCAAAAATCACCAAACGACGCTTGATCGACGGCATCTATCGGTAGATCGGTAATAGCGATTAGACGCGACAACTTGCCGCGCCTAGTCTTGACCTAGATCAAACCGTCGGTGATGCCATGAACGCCAAGCGCCCAGCCTGCGCGGCGCCAGCAATCGAAACGCCCGCGCCTGCCGCCAGCCAGACCTACAGCTACAGCGATTTACCCCTTGAGGCATCGGCCAGCACCGCGCTGGCCGAGGAAGTCGCGTTGGCGATCGCCTACAACGGCATCAGCCAGGCAGTGATGCTGGTCACCCCGACCGACCTCGAAGATTTCATCGTCGGTTTCAGCCTCGGCAGCGGCATCATCGAAGACGCCAGCGATATCTACGATCTGCAACTGACGGGTGCAGGCTCGGCGCAATACGCGCAGGTGACCATCGCCAATCGCGCATTCTGGAACCTCAAGCAACAGCGTCGGCAGTTGGCCGGCACCAGCGGTTGCGGATTGTGCGGCGTCGAAGCGGTTGAACAGGCGTTGCCTGATCTCAAGGTATTGCCTGGCGCAGCCTTGCCACCGATCGAATGGCTCGACGGCTTGCGCCAGCGCATCGGCGCGTTCCAGCCGCTCGGCCAGCACTGCGGCGCGGTGCATGCGGCGGTGTTCATGAATGCCAGCGGTGACTTACTGCTCGGCCGCGAAGACATCGGCCGCCATAACGCGCTGGACAAGCTGATCGGCGGACTGATCCGCCAGAAGATATCCACAGAGGGCGGGCTGGCGATCGTCACCAGCCGTTGCAGCCTCGAATTGATCCAGAAAGTCTTGCGTGCCGGCATCCAGACCCTGGTCAGCCTGTCGGCACCCACCGGCCTGGCCGTGCAATGGGCCCGGCGCCACAACCTCAATCTCATCCACCTGCCGCAGAAAAGTGCGCCGCGGGTGTACAGCCCCGCGATGGAGAATCAAGCGTGAGCCAACATCATCAAGCCGACCAGAAACCTGTCCCGCGTTACAAGCCTTACAAAGGTGCCGCCGGCGGCTGGGGCGCCCTGATCAGTGTGGCCCAGGCGTGGCTGACCAGCGACAACGCCCTGAAAAACCTGCGCATGATGCTCAAGACCAACCAGAACGGCGGTTTCGACTGCCCGGGTTGCGCCTGGGGTGATTCGCCGGAAAGCGGCATGGTCAAGTTCTGTGAGAACGGCGCCAAAGCGGTGAACTGGGAAGCGACCAAGCGTCGCGTCGATGCGAAATTCTTCGCCAAGCACAGCGTCACTTCCCTGCTGGAACAAAGCGATTACTGGCTGGAATATCAGGGTCGCCTGACCGAGCCGATGGTCTACGACGCCGAGTCCGATCGCTACAAGCCGATCAGTTGGGAAGATGCCTTTGCCCTGATCGGCAAGCACCTGCGCAATCTGCCAAGCCCGGATCAGGCCGAGTTCTACACCTCGGGCCGCGCCAGCAATGAAGCGGCGTATCTGTATCAGCTGTTCGTGCGGGCTTACGGCACCAACAATTTCCCTGACTGCTCGAACATGTGCCACGAGGCCAGCGGCGTGGCGTTGGCGCAGAGTGTCGGGGTCGGCAAAGGCACCGTGACTTTCGACGACTTCGAGCACGCCGACGCGATTTTCGTCTGGGGCCAGAACCCCGGCACCAACCATCCGCGCATGCTCGAACCGTTGCGTGAAGCGGTGAAACGCGGCGCCCAAGTGGTATGCATCAACCCGCTGAAAGAGCGCGGTCTGGAGCGTTTCCAGCATCCCCAGCACCCGATCGAAATGCTCACCAACGGCGACAAGCCGACCAACACCGCGTACTTCCGCCCGGCACTCGGCGGCGACATGGCGGTGCTGCGCGGCATGGCCAAGTTCCTCCTGCAATGGGAACGCGATGCACAGAAGGCTGGCGAGCCGGCGGTGTTCGACCATGATTTTCTCAATGCCCACAGCGCCAACGTGCTGGAGTACCTCGCCATCGTCGACGACACCTCGTGGGAGCAGATCGTCGAGCAGTCCGGCCTGACGCTGGTCGAGATCGAGCAAGCCGCGCGCATGTACGCCAAAGGCAAGAACGTGATCATGTGCTGGGCCATGGGCATCACCCAGCACCGTCATTCGGTGCCGACCATCCAGGAAATCGCCAACCTGATGCTGCTGCGCGGCAACATCGGCAAACCGGGCGCCGGTCTGTGCCCGGTGCGCGGCCACAGCAATGTGCAGGGCGACCGCACCATGGGCATCAACGAGCGTCCGCCGGTGGCGTTCCTCGATTCGCTGGAGCGTCGCTTCCAGTTCAAGGTGCCGCGTCATAACGGTCACAACGTGGTCGAGGCAATCCATGCGATGGCCGAAGGTCGCGCCAAGGTGTTCATCGGCTTGGGCGGCAACTTTGCCCAGGCCACGCCGGACAGCTCGCGCACCTTCGAAGCGCTGCGCAACTGTGACCTGACCGTACAGATCAGCACCAAACTCAACCGCAGCCACCTCGCTCACGGTAAAGATGCGTTGATCCTGCCGTGCCTGGGCCGCACGGACATCGATATCCAGACCGAAGGGCCGCAAGCGGTCACCGTGGAAGACTCGTTCAGCATGGTCCACGCCTCCAACGGGCAACTGCAGCCGCTGTCGAACCAGATGCGCTCGGAGCCGTCGATCATCGCTGGCATCGCTGCCGCGACACTGGGCAGCCAACCGGTGGACTGGAACTGGCTGGTGGCCGATTACGGGCGCATTCGCGAACTGATCGCCGATACCATCCCGAACTTCAAGGACTTCAACGACAAGATCAAGAACCCGGGCGGTTTCTATCTGGGCAACTCCGCTGGCGCTCGCAAGTGGAACACGCCGTCGGGCCGTGCCAATTTCCGCGCGAACCAGTTGCCGAAGGATCTGGTCCACGAGCGCACCCGTGCCACTGGGCAAGTGCCGGATCTGATCCTGCAATCGATGCGTTCCCACGATCAGTACAACACGACGATCTATGGTCTCGACGACCGTTATCGCGGCGTGAAGGGCCAGCGTGACGTGCTGTTCGCCAACGAGGCCGACATCATTCGTCTGGGCTTCCGTCCGGGACAGAAGGCCGACATCGTGTCGATCTGGGACGATGGTCGTGAGCGCCGGGTGAAAGGTTTTACATTGTTGGCGTTCGATATTCCTGCGGGGCAGGCGGCGGCGTACTATCCGGAGGTCAATCCGCTGGTGCCGCTGGAAAGTACGGGCGATGGCAGCCACACGCCGACGTCGAAGTTCATTGCGATACGGTTGGAAGCGGCGAGTGAAACGGGGTTGATCATGGCTAAATCGGCCTGAAGGGGTGTCAGTACCGGCCTATTCGCGAGCAAGCTCGCTCCCACATTGGAATGCGTTTCAAATGTGGGAGCGAGCTTGCTCGCGAAGGCGCTGGGACATTCAATACATTTCTTCCTGCCTGCAAGTTTTGAACGTCCACAAAAAAAGGCCGTTTTTGCATAAAAACGGCCTGTCCGAAGTAGCTAAAGACCGGCGAAAATCGGTTAAGTTCCGGTGAAAAAACAGTAACTTGCAATCTTGTATACAAGTCGTGTTATTCGTCGGATTTCGATTGTCACGCCCATTGCAGAGCCTCAGGATCGGCGCCGTCATCCCTTTGAGGCTCATCCTCTATGAAGTTCTCCTCGATTCTCTTGTTGTCCCTTGGCCTGGTCAGTGGCTTCGCTTCTGCCGGAGGCACCACCGAAGCAGGTGTGGGCGGCGCATTGGGCGGGGTTCTTGGCTCGGTCGTCGGTCAATCGCTAGGCGGCAATACAGGTTCCACCATCGGCGCAGCCCTGGGCGGCGCGGGTGGTAGCGCAGTCGGCGCAGACAAACGCAGCCGCGGCGAAGCGGCCATCGGTGGTGCACTGGGTGCAGCCGGCGGTAACGTGGTTGGTCGCAGCCTCGGCGGCACCACCGGCAGCCTGATTGGCTCCGCCGCAGGTGGCGGCGCGGGCGGCGCGCTGGGTAACTACATGGGCAACAAGAGCGACGACGATGATCGTCGTTACGACCGTCGCCATGATGACCGTCGCTACTACCGCGACCGTGGTCATCCAGGTCGCGGCCATGCCTACGGCCACCGCAAGCATCACAAGTACTATCGCCACCACTAAGGCGAAGGCTTGAACGAAAATCGCAGCCCTTGTGGCTGCGATTTTTTTTGCGCCTTTAGATGACCAACTGCTCCAGAGCTCCGCGCAAACCGGCAGGAATCGGCACCGGCTGATTGCTCGCCCGATCGACAAACACATGCACGAATCGCCCCGCCGCACACGCCTCGCTTTCGCCGACCTTGAACACAGCCAGTTCGTATTGCACTGAACTGTTGCCCAGCTTGCCGACCCGCAGCCCGATCTCGATCAGATCCGGAAAAGCGATCGAGGCAAAATAATCGCAGGCCGAACTGACCACGAAACCCACCACCTCGCCGTCATGGATATCCAGGCCACCGACCTGGATCAGATAAGTGTTCACCGCTGTGTCGAAGAAGCTGTAGTAGGTGACGTTGTTGACGTGACCGTAGGCGTCGTTGTCGTGCCAGCGTGTGGTGATGGGCTGGAAGTGGGGGTAGTCGCAGCGTTGCGGTGTCGGGTTGGGCATTGATCAGGGATTCCTTCGGATTTTTCGGCGAGTCTAATTCAAACCGTGGCAGGCCCTTCGCGAGCAGGCTCGCTCCCACATTGGATCGCGCTCTTCTGTGGGAGCGAGCCTGCTCGCGAAAGTCAGCACAGCCGACCGGTGTCAACGCTCAGCAAACCCCTTCCCCTGCGCCGCCAGTTCGCCAATCAAGCGCGCCGGCTTCCACTGATCGCCCTGTCGCGTCTCCAGCGCCAGCAAGCGCTGATGAATGTCCGCCAGCCCTTGCTGATCCGCCCAGGCCATCGGCCCGCCCTTCTCCGCTGGAAAGCCATAGCCATTCAAGTACACCAGGTCGATGTCATGGGCTGAGCCGGCTATGCCTTCCTGCAGGATCTTCGCGCCTTCGTTAACCAGCGCCAGCACACAGCGCTCAAGGATTTCTTCAGGGCCGATGTCGCGACGCTGGAAACCCAGCTCCTCGCTGACCCGCAGCACCAGCGCATCCACTTCAGGATCATGCTCGGCCTGGCGGCTGCCCGGCTCATAGTGGTAGTAACCGTTACCGGACTTCTGCCCGAACCGGCCCAGTTCGCACAAGCGGTTATCCACCTGAACTTCCGGCGCATCCTGCCCTTTGCCAGCCAGTTCGCGGGCACGCCACTCCAGATCAATGCCAACCACGTCGTACATGCGAAACGGTCCCATGGCGAAACCGAAGCCCTGTAGCGCGGCATCCACCTGCTGTGGATACGCGCCTTCGAGGAGCATTTTGCGCGCTTCCAGTACATACGGATGCAGCATGCGGTTGCCGATAAAACCGTGACAGTTGCCCGACACCACGCTGACCTTGCCCATGCGCTTGCCGAGCGCCAGCGCTGCCTCCAGCGCCGCCGGCGATGTTTGCGCACCGCGCACGATTTCCAGCAGTTTCATGATATGGGCCGGGCTGAAGAAGTGCAGACCCAGCACCTGTTCCGGGCGCCGGGTTGCGGCGGCAATCGCGTCGATATCCAGCGCCGAGGTGTTGCTCGCCAGCAGAGCCTCGGGCTTGAGCAGTCCGTCGAGTTCGCGAAAGATCTTCTGTTTCAGCTCGAGGTTTTCGTACACCGCTTCGATCACCAGGTCGACATTGCGAATCGCCGCGTAATCCGCCGCCGCAGAGACGCGAACAATGCGCGCGTCCGCCTCGCCCTGATCGATGCGGCCCTGACGCACGTTGTGTGCATAGGTTTCGGCGACCGCTGTCAGCGCTTGCTCGAGCATCTGTGGATTGTTATCTACCCACTGCACGTTCACGCCAGCATTGGCCAGGCACATGACAATGCCACGGCCCATGGTGCCCGCGCCGATCACGGCAGCCTGCTGAATATCGAAGAGTGTCTGGCTCATGTTGTTCTCTTGTTGGCGATCCGAAGACAGATTCCAACCTTAGTCAGGCAACGGCGCTTTTTGAAGTTTATTAGCGTGATGATCGACATTCAGCGGATGGATGCAGCGCCCACAGACTCTCTGCTAATCGAGCAAGTGACTGTCCGCCCAATCGCGGACCTCTGCGTAGGGATACTCTTCCAACGTAGCAAAACCCGGTATCGCCCGCGCCTTGAGTTTGGTGAACAACGGCACGCTGATTCCGCACAGGAATCGCGTCAGGCGTTCGGCCGAGGGAACACCGCCTGTGTGCTGCTCATGCCTGTGGATAAATTCACCACACAGTTCTGCGAAGTTTTTATCCACAAGCGGCGGCAATGGCGGCGGCTCGGGCAACCGCGCGATCTGGCCGTAACATACCGAACAATGGCAGCAATGCTCAGGGGCATTGTGATCACCGAAATACTCGGCCAAGCGATAACCCAGGCAGCGTTCGGTGGCGAACAGGTCAAGCATGGCGTGAATCCGCGCCACTTCGGTCTGCTCGTGGCGAGTGAAGTACTCGTGCAGCTCAGCGCTCAGGGCATCGCTGTGAAAATCGCTGTGCAGCAGGCTGTAAACCTCGGTCATCTGCTTGCTTTCAAGCTCGACCCAGCCCTTTTCCTGGAAATAATCCAGCGCCGTCACCACCCGATTGCGCTCGGCCGAATACTGCGAGTACATCGCCTCGAAATTCACCGTGGCCCAAGTGCGTGCGCGAGTTGACGTCTGGATGATCGCCGCAACGAAATCCCTGCGCTCACCTTCGAAGCGCTGGAGCAGTGCTTCAGGCTCAAGCAGGTATTTGAAGCGGTACTCGGCGTAATAGGCGTAACGCGGTGCGATCAGACCTCGCAGTTCCAGCTGCACCAGCAAAGTCTTCAACGGCAACGAACGAATATTGCTCTGATCGGCCAGTGGCCCAAGCAGAAACTCCCACTGTCCTTCCGGTACCGAGGCTTTGAGCTCGTCGAGTACATAACGAATCCCGTCGCGTTCGGGCGTGTCGCCATAAACAAAATTTTCCAGCACGTTGAGGCTGTCGCGATTGGCCAGTACCAGGCAATCCGAAGGCTGCCCGTCACGCCCGGCGCGGCCGATCTCCTGACTATAGTTTTCGATGGATTTGGGCAGATCGAAATGCACCACGTTACGGATGTCGCTCTTGTCGATGCCCATGCCGAAAGCGATGGTGGCGACAATGCAGTTGGACTGCCCGGCCATGAAGCGGCGTTGAATGCCTTCACGCTGATCATGCGGCAAACCTGCGTGGTAAGCCTCGGCCTGGATTCCATTGCGTTGAAGGTGCTCGGCGATGTGCTCGGCGGTCTTCTGCAACGTCACGTAGACAATGCTCGGTTGCCCTGGGCGTTCGGTCATCCATTCGACCAGACGCCGGCGCTTGTCCTGACCGCGTACAGGCTCGACCAACAGGTTGAGGTTGGGCCGATAGAAACCGGTGGTGACCACATCGTCCGGAGCAATGGTGAATTTGGCCTGCATGTCGGCGATGACTTTCGGCGTGGCTGTGGCGGTTAGCAGCAGTGCCTGCGGGATGTTGAACTGACGCTGGTAGTCGGGCAGTTTCAGGTAATCCGGCCGAAAGTTGTGGCCCCATTCAGAAATGCAGTGCGCCTCGTCGACCACCAGTAACGAGATCGGCACCTGCTGCAGGAAATTGCGGAAGCGCTCATTTTTCAGGCGCTCGACGGAAATCATCAAAATCTTCAATTCACCCGAACGCGCACGGGCCATGACATCGCTGGCATCCTCGCGGCTCTGCGCCGAATCGATGCTTCCGGCCGAAATGCCGTGGCGCTTGAGAAACGCCAGTTGATCCTGCATCAACGCCAGCAACGGCGAAACCACCAAAGTCAGGTGTGGCAGTAAAAGTGCCGGCAGTTGGTAGCAAAGGGACTTGCCGGAGCCGGTGGGAAAGATCGCCGCCGCCGAACGCCCCGCCAGCACCGCGCTGACAGCGGCTTCCTGACCGGGTCGAAACTGGGGATAACCAAAAACCTGTTTCAGGGTGTCGTGCATTTGCTGTCACTCCTTTGACTGCTGCCATGTCCAAAGACTAGCGGGCGATTGCAGCGAGTCGAGAAAAGGTTGGAGGTAAAATCGATACCGAATAATACAGGGTATCAAGCGCAGACGAGGGTTCATCAGGTAGATGAAGTCTCCAGACAACTAAAAATTGTGGTAATAAAAATTTCATTACAGACCAAACAACAATGGATTTATTCAAACTACAAGAATCGAAACAACGAAAAACTTTATCAATCCAATCAACCCCAACTAGATTGCTTGCTCTTCCAAATAGAACGAGAGCAACAAAATGACAACTTTGACGATATTTTTCTGCGGCACCGGCTCCAACAAGTTTGATGACAAACATAAAAGCTTCTGGGATGGCGAAATCGTTTCTACGCTTGCTGCGCACCACAGCGGACGGGAATTTGCCGAGTGGATCGTCGTCGACGGCCCGGGCAGCGGCAATCTGCAAGCCGATGACCTGTTCACCAAGACCTCTGAATACGGCTTGTCCGGTACTCTGTTCGGTAAAGGCTGGGACGAAAACGTGCAACACGCCGTGAACATTATCAAAGGCAAATGCGACTGGCAGCGAAAACAACTGACTGAGACAGAATATAACCGCCTGAAAGCCGCAGGCATTCCGATTGACGATGTGAAAGTTGAAGGCTCCTGGTTCTGGCGCCAGTATAACTATGGCGATCGTAGTATTACCCAACAGAAATTACAGGAACAAATCATCAAGACTTTCCGCAAGGACGGCGTTATTCCGACACGAGTCAATCTGGTCGGCTGGAGCCGTGGCGGTATCAGTTGCCATATGCTCGCCAACGCAATGTTCAAGGACGCTGCACTCAAACATATTCCCGTGAATATCTTTGCGGTTGACCCGGTTCCGGGAATCGGCAACTTCCAGGAAAACCGCGTGAAACTCGAATCCAACGTCAAGGAATACATCGCCTTCTATGCCCGCGATGAGCGTTCGAAGGGCTTCAGCTGCGTGATTCCGCAAACCGCAACCGGCACAAAAACCTCGATCTATCCAATGGCCGGTCGCCACGCCACCCTCGCCGGCAACGCCACGGCACTCGGCGGCGAGCCGAGCAGCAGCAGCGATCTCAACGCGCTGATCGAACCCGGCCGTATCGTTCGCCATCTTGCCGAGACCTGCCTCAAGCGCTGGGGCGTGCCATTGAGCAAGACCCTTAACCTGAGCGATGCCGACCTGCTTCGTTTCACCGGCGCCATCGTCAGCGACGAAGCCCGCTACAAGAAGATGCACAGCCAGTCCTACACCTATTTCACCGAACTGGATAAAGGCGAGCGCTATGTCTCGCTGGGCAGCAAAGGCGTGCCGTTCTCGGCAGTCAAAGGCACGATTTACCGCCCGGCAACCGGACTGACCACGAGCCTGCTGGATATTTCCGGTTACCAGCATCTGCGTTGAAAGGGGTTGAAGCGACAGTAGTGACTGTCTGACACATTGTTCGTCCCGTTCCTACTTCACGCGATGCCTTGTCGGCTATCGCGAGCGGGTGGTGCGAACCTATAGTCGTGGTGTCGCTGCTTTGGTCAGCGACACCCACATCACCCACACCCTGTATCCGCTGACAGGTCGACTGCGACCTGCTGCAAGTCGCACAGACACAAATGCTCAACTGGAAAGCGCCGGCCTAAGCCGAGCAGCCTTATCACCGCCGATCTCTGTCGGCGATCAAGCACCAATCATCCTCATCAACACTTCAGCATTGCCTGAAAGTAAGTCACTGGCGTACATTGACCATGATTTTTATTGAGACTTCAGTCTTTACCCGCCGAGTAAGAGAGTTACTGGACGACGATGCCTACGCCACCTTTCAAACGCAATTGGTCGCAAACCCGTCTATTGGCGATGTAATCGAAGGAACCGGCGGGGTGCGCAAAGCACGAGTCGCCTCCAAAGGACATGGCAAACGGGGTGGCGCAAGGGTTATCTACTACCACTTCGTTTCAGCATCACAGATCGCGTTGTTGATGATTTATCCAAAAAACGAGCAGCAGGATCTTACCCCTGACGAACGGAAAGCACTGAAGGCCATGATTGGAAACTGGAGGTAACCATGAGCAAATTTTTTGATGAGCTGATGGAAAGCGTGCAGGAAATGGATGAGATTCTTCGGGGTGAAAAAAAGCCGTCCCGCGAATTCTATGTGGATGCATTACAGGTTAAACAGATTCGCAAAGCTACAGGAATGACGCAGGCAAAGTTCGCAGCCTTGATCGATGTTCAGTTGGGAACGTTACGTAATTGGGAGCAAGGTCGTCGTCAGCCGACGGGGCCGGCCAAAGCACTACTCAAGGCCATTCATAACGATCCTGTCCATGTACTGAGTGCACTGGCTGATTGACAGATAGCCAGGGCAAGCCAAGTCTTTGAGTCCAACCAAGCTGCATTTCAGATCGGAAATAAAAAACCGCCCCAAAGGGCGGTTTTTTATTCAGTGCAAACCATTACTTACAACTTCGGCCCAGCAGCCTTGATCGCGTCGCTCACTTCGAACTTCTTGAAGTTCTCGATGAACAGACCGGCCAATGCTTTCGCTGCCTCGTCGTATGCTGCCTTGTCAGCCCAGGTGTTGCGTGGGTTGAGCAGGTTGGTGTCGACGCCCGGAACGGCCAGTGGCACGTCGAGGTTGATGGTGTCGAGGTGTTCGGTGGCAGCACCGATCAGTGCGCCGCTCTGGATCGCTGCGATCACTGCGCGGGTGGTCGGGATGTTGAAGCGTTGGCCGACGCCGTAGCCGCCGCCGGTCCAGCCGGTGTTGACCAGGTAGACCTTGGAGCCGAAACCGCGAATGCGCTTGATCAGCAGTTCGGCGTATTCGCCAGCCGGACGCGGGAAGAACGGTGCGCCGAAGCAGGTGGAGAAGGTCGACTTGATGCCGCTGCCCGAACCCATTTCAGTCGAGCCCACCAGTGCGGTGTAGCCGGACAGGAAGTGGTAGGCCGCTTGCTCTTCATTGAGGATCGACACTGGCGGCAGCACGCCGGTCAGGTCGCAGGTCAGGAAAATCACCGCGTTTGGCTCGCCACCGAGGTTCTTCTCGGAACGCTTGGCAACGTGCTCCAGCGGGTAGGCGGCGCGACTGTTCTGGGTCAGGCTGACATCGGCGTAGTCGGCGTGCTTGGCGTCGTCGATAACGACGTTTTCCAGCACTGCGCCGTGCTTGATGGCTTTCCAGATGACCGGCTCGTTCTTCTCGGAGAGGTCGATGCACTTGGCATAGCAACCGCCTTCGATGTTGAACACCACGCCTTCGCCCCAGCCGTGTTCGTCGTCACCGATCAGGTAACGGCTTTCGTCCGCCGACAGGGTGGTTTTACCGGTGCCCGACAGACCGAAGAACAGGGTCACGTCGCCGTCTTCGCCGATGTTGGCAGCGCAGTGCATTGGCAGCACGTCAGCGGCCGGCAGCAGGAAGTTCTGCACCGAGAACATGGCTTTCTTCATCTCACCGGCGTAACGCATGCCAGCGATCAGCACTTTCTTCTGCGCGAAGTTGATGATCACGCAACCATCGGAGTTGGTGCCGTCACGCTCAGGCACGCACTCGAAGTTGGCGACGTTGAGCACTTGCCATTCTTCACGGCCAGCCGGGTTGTACTGGGCCGGATTGATGAACAGGCAACGACCGAACAGGTTCTGCCAGGCAGTCTGGGTGGTCATTTTCACGGCCAGGTAGTGATCTTCCGCCGCGCCTACATGGACGTGGGAAACGAAGTGCTCTTGCGCGTTGTTGAAAGCCTCGACGCGAGCCCACAGGGCATCGAACTTGTCGGCCGGGAACTTGCGGTTGATCGGGCCCCAGGCGATAGCGGCCTGGGTGGAAGGCTCTTCAACGATGAAACGGTCGACTGGCGAACGGCCGGTGCGGTGACCGGTGCGAACAACCAAGGCGCCGGTATCGGCAAGCTCGCCTTCACCGCGATTCAGGGCTTCTTTTACCAGATCATCAACACTCAGATCGGTGTACACGGCGTTATTGGCTTGCGTCATGAGGTTCCCCGTCGGCCAGTGGCCGAGTGTGCTCCAAACGTTTTGTAGTAGAAAGTCGTGCACTACTACCGCGAAAAAAGTGGGCCGGATTATGCCAGAAAAGCCCAAAAAGAGTAGGGTCCTCCCGTCGTAACGGCGATATTCCGTCATTGCGCAGTGAATTTACCTGCGCTGAACCGTTTTAGTGACGGGTATCTGACGGCGTATCGACGCCCGCGCCAGCGAACAATTGAGTGATATCAGCCGCGTCGAACAGGTACTGCTGATTGCAGAACTGGCAATCGATCTCGACTTTGCCACCCTGCTCGGCGGCCAGCGCCAGCGCATCCTCCAGCCCAAGACTGACCAGCGCATTGCCGGAGCGTTCCCGCGAGCAGCTGCAGCTGAAGCGCAGATGCTGCACATCGAACAGACGTACCTGCTCCTCGTGATACAGCCGATGCAGCACGGTTTCGTTGTCGAGGCTGAGCAGTTCATCGGCGCTCAGAGTGCTGGCCAACGCGGTGAGATGCTGCCAGCTAGCAGCGCGGTCCTCTTCGTCTTTCAAGCGATCGGCAGGGAGTTGTTGCAGCAGCATGCCGCGTGCACGACGACCATCGGCGAACAGCTTGAAGCGTGTGCCGACCTGCTGCGACATGACGAAATAGTTGGTGAAGCAATCGGACAGGGTTTCGCCGTCGAGATCGACAATGCCCTGATAGCGCTGGCCCACAGTCGGATCGACAGTCAGGGCCAGAACGCCGTTCGGCATCAGGTCGCTGAGGGTAGCGTCGGCCGCGATCTGCTCGGCGTCATAGCGCGCCAGGCCACGGATTTCGCGCTCGCTGGAGCACTCGATCATCAGCAGCGGAATCGGCCCTTCCGAGCGCGCCTGCAAAATCAACAGGCCATCGAACTTGAGCGTGCCGACCAGCAACGAAGCGGCCGCCATCAGTTCGCCGAGCAACTGTGCGACCGGCTCCGGGTACGGGTGTTTGGCGAGGACTTCGGCGTAGCTGCGCTCCAGCGCTACCAGTTCGCCGCGAGTGTCGCTGTCATCGAAGATGAAGCGTTGAGTGAAATCGGTATCCGCTAGGTCGGTCATAGGTCTGGGTATCTGAATGTGATGACAAAATGATTACAAAACGTGAAAATTTGCGCTTGCTGGCACTTTTTTTGGTGCCGGCGCTTTTTCGCCATGGGAGGCATTTTATGAACAATCCGGGTTTGTTCCAATCAAGGTGGAACCTCGGCCGGCTGGTTCTGTGTAACGTAGTGCCGTTGGCGCTACTGGCTTTCTGGTTATGGCCTACCGGTCAGATGCTGTGTGTGATTTTCGACGAGTGGCTGTTCCGCTCACTGAATGCACCGCTGGCCAGCAACCCGATATGGCTCCACATCTGGGCAATTGCAAGTCTGCGCCCGTTCGACATCGTCGTCGGACTGATTCTGCTGACGCTGCTGATCAAGGGCGACTGGGTCTTCAGGGCGATCGACGTGCGCCGCGCATTCTTCGGTTTTTTCTCCATCCTGCTGTTGATGGTGGTGATTCGCGCGCTGTTTTCCAAATTCGCCGACCATATGGGCTGGCAGCACAGCAGCCCGTCGATGGTGCTTGAGGGCGCCGTACACATCAGTGATTACTTTCCGCACCTGGAAAAAACCTGGGAGCTGAAGGATCGCTCGGGCCAGAGCTTCCCGGGTGATCACGCTTCGGTGCTGTTGATCTGGGCACTGTTCATGGGCGTGTTCAGCCGCACGGTCGGGCAATTTCTGACGGTCTGGGGTCTGGCAGTGTTGTTCATGCTGCCGCGTCTGGTGGCCGGCGCGCATTGGGGCCAGGACGATTACATCGGTGGCGTACTGCTGGCGGTATGGGCGTTGGGCTGGGGCTACTACACGCCGTTTGCCTTTCACGCCGCGAACTTCTGGTTGAAGCTGACCGCCCCGGTTTTCGCATTGCTGGCCAAGTTGCCGCTGGTGTCGCGGATGAGTGTGGTGCGTAGCGCCTGATTCCGCGTCGTAGTCGATTCGCAAGCATGCTCGCTGCCACAGACGACTCGATCAAATGTGGGAGCGAGCCCGCTCGCGAAGAGGCCGGCATAACGTTTCAATCTTCGTTGCTGCTACCGCGAAACTTGAACAAATCACGCCGCTGCTTTTTGCTCGGCTTGCCATCGGTGCTCACGCCCAACGACCCTGCCTTGCGCATCGCCGCAGCTGCTTCGCGCTTGGCGATACTCGCTTCGGTCTCGGCATACAGGGTCTGCGCCTCGGGTGCGCCCCGACGCACGATCGACAACGCCTCGACCCTCACCGTGCGCACTTCGAAGCCGGTGCGAATCTCGAACTCGTCACCGATGCGTGGTTCCTTGCCCGGTTTGCAGCGCTCGCCACGGCAATGCACCTTGCCACTTTCAATGGCTGCTTTGGCCAGCGCACGGGTCTTGTAGAAACGCGCCGCCCACAGCCATTTATCGAGACGGACCTTGTCGTCCTCTTCCTGCTTCTGTCCCATATGAATTCCTCGCTCAGCCAGTAGTCGGAACTGTACTACCGTTTCTGTCGGGCGCAAGAACTCGGCCCACCAGATAGACTGTGATCTTCGCCGCCTGACCGGCCTGGAGTGATCGAGTGACAAAATTTCCGACTTCATTGACCTCGCCAAAGGGCGGTTGCCAGGGCTGCCAGCAGAGCGAGCCGCTGGACTTCGATTTTGCCTTCGCCTACCAGCCGATCGTCGATCTGCGCGACCAATCGGTATTCGCCCATGAAGCGCTGGTGCGCGGTGTGGCCGGTGAGGGCGCGCTGTCCGTGTTAAATCAGGTTACAGAAGACAACCGCTACCGCTTCGACCAGCTCTGCCGGACTCGCGCCATCGAAGGCGCGGCCAGTCTTAATATGCAGACACACTTGTCGATCAACTTTTTGCCCAACGCCGTCTACCGTCCAGAGTTATGCATTCGCAGCACACTGGAGGCCGCACGAAAACACAACTTTCCGATCGACCGGCTGATTTTCGAAACCCTGGAAATCGAGCACGTAGATAATTATCGCCATTTGACCAATATTCTGCGTGAATACCGCGAATTCGGCTTCAAGACCGCCATCGACGATTTCGGTGCCGGTTATTCGGGGCTCAATCTGCTGGCTGATTTCCAACCGGACCTGATCAAACTCGACATGGCGCTGATCCGCGATATCGATCAAGACCGTGTCCGTCAGGTAATCGTGCGGGGGATTGTCACAATGTGTGCGGAGTTGAACGTTACAGTCATTGCCGAGGGCATCGAGAGCGCCGGGGAACGGGACTTCCTCGCGGACTGTGGAATATTTCTGATGCAGGGCTACTGGTTCGCCAAACCTGCTTTCAAAGCGTTGCCCCAGGTGCCAGACGAAGCCTGGAAGCGTTAACCCTTGGTTTTTTTCTTTGAAGACATTTGATCATTTGACCGTTGTCGGTCTGCGCGAGTGGGTAGCGCTCCCAGGCCTGGGAGTCGCCGGTTTGCGCGCAAAAATCGACACCGGCGCCAGCACCTCCAGTTTGCACGCCACCGATATCGAACCGTTCGAACGTGACGGCGAGAAATGGGTGCGTTTCACCGCGCACCTCGGCACGGTGGTACAGCTGCGTCACCGGCGCTGCGAAGCGCCGCTGGTCACGCGCAAAACCATCAAGAGCTCCAACGGCCATGCGCAGGTGCGCTACGTGATCAGTACCACGCTGGCTTTGGGCGATCGGGTCTGGCCAGTGGAATTCACTTTGGCCTGCCGCAAGTCCATGCGTTATCGCCTGTTGCTCGGTTCCAAAGCCCTGATCGATGGCCAACTGGTGGTCAATCCGGGCATCAAGTATGTACAAGACAAGCCGGTGTTCCCGGTATCTACCTCCTCCACAGGTGTTGCATGAAGATCGCTGTGCTGTCGCGTAATCCGCGTCTGTATTCCACCCGCCGTCTGGTCGAAGCCGGAATCGAGCGCGGGCATGAAATGGTGGTGATCGACACCTTGCGCGCCTACATGAACATTGCCAGCCACAAGCCGCAGATCCATTACCGCGGCAAACCGCTGGAAGGTTTTGATGCGGTGATCCCGCGGATCGGCGCGTCGGTGACGTTCTACGGCTGCGCGGTGTTGCGTCAGTTCGAAATGATGGGCGTGTTCCCGCTCAACGAGTCGGTGGCCATTGCCCGCTCGCGGGATAAATTGCGTTCCCTGCAGCTGCTGTCGCGGCGCGGAATCGGTTTGCCGGTCACCGGTTTTGCCCACTCGCCGGACGACATTCCCGATCTGATCGCCATGGTCAACGGCGCACCGCTGGTGATCAAGGTACTCGAAGGCACACAGGGCATCGGCGTGGTACTGTGCGAAACCGCGACGGCGGCAGAGTCGGTGATCGAAGCATTCATGGGCCTGAAGCAGAACATCATGGTTCAGGAATACATCAAGGAAGCCGGCGGCGCGGATATCCGCTGCTTCGTGGTCGGCGACAAGGTGATCGCGGCAATGAAGCGTCAGGCCAAGCCGGGCGAGTTTCGTTCCAACCTGCATCGCGGCGGCAGCGCCAGCCTGATCAAGATCACCCCGGAAGAACGCATGACCGCGTTGCGCGCGGCCAAGGTAATGGGCCTGGCAGTGGCGGGTGTGGATATCCTGCGCTCCAATCACGGGCCGCTGGTGATGGAAGTCAATTCGTCGCCGGGACTGGAAGGGATCGAGACCACCACCGGCAAGAATGTCGCCGGGATCATCATCGAGCATCTGGAAAAGAATGGCGGGCCGAATATGACCCGCACCAAGGGCAAGGGCTAGAAAAGCAGGTGCTAGCGGCAAGCTTCAAGCGGCAAGTGAACAGCGCTTTGCTTGCAACTTGCAACTTGCAACTTGCAACTTGCAACTTGCAGCTTGCAGCTGCTTCTAGACCGCATCTCGGGGCAACATCAATCCAAGCGGCAATCTCACCCGCGCCTCCAGTCCACCCCCGGACCGGTTGCGCAATTCGACATTGCCGCCATGCATCGCCGCAATCCTTTTCACGATCGCCAGTCCCAGCCCGGTACCTTTGCCACCGCGAGCCCGATCACCTCGGGTAAACGGGTTGAAGATTGCTTCAAGCTCGGACGGATCGATACCGGCGCCACGGTCCATCACACTCAGGACCACATACGGCGCGCTGGTATCTCCTGACACATAAGCCGCGACCTCAACACCCGTGCCGGCATGGTTCAAGGCGTTGCCGATCAGGTTATTAAGCAGGCGTTTCATCGATACTCGACGTAGCGGAAACGGCTGGATCGGTTCCAGGCGCAAACGTACCTTCTCTTCATTCTGGTTGTATGGCGCGGCAACTTCGCGCACCAGATCGCTGAGGTCGACTTCTTCTACAGACTCATCGCGACCGTCGCGGATGAACGCGAGGAACTGGTCGAGAATCGCATCCATGTCTTCGATGTCGCGAACCATGTCGTCGGTGAGGTCGGTGTGATCGCCCATCAGTTCCAGCGACAGGCGCAAGCGCGTCAGCGGTGTGCGCAAGTCATGGGAGACGCCGGCGAGCATCAGCTCACGCTCACGCCCGGCCTGTTCGACGTCCTCGGCCATCTGATTGAAGGCGCGGTAAACCTCGGTCATTTCGCTGGGCGTGTCGCTGATCGGCAGGCGCACGCTGCGGCCCTGGCCGAGTTGTCGCGCGGCATACACCAGACGCTTCAGCGGCTGGTTGAGCTGGCTGACGAAAATCCATGCCGACGCCGTCGATAGCAGGCCGATGGCGAGGAACCAGCCGAGCACGTTCCAGATTTTCTGGCCGCGCAGCGGATGCGGATACAGCGGTACTTTCAGCCAGCCATCGCCCAGGCTCGGCGCCCTCACCCATAATGCCGGCGGCGAGTGCATGCGCAAGCGCACCTCAGTGTCGGCCCCCAGTTCGGCCTGCATTTGGCGCTGATAGATTTCGCTGTACGGCCAGTGTTGTTCGCCTTCCGGCACACCGGCGCCAACCACGCGGATCAGGGTCGCGGCATCGGCGATTTTTGCGCGGTTTTCTTCGTCGGCGGCCCAATAGGCGCGCAGCGTCAGAGCGACGCCATGGCTGTATTGGCGATCCACCAGCACGTCCTCGTTCATCAACAGATAAACCAGGGTCAGCGCCTTGGAAAACAGCACGACGATCAGCACCAGCCAGAGGGTGCGGGAGAAAAAACTTTGGGGGAACCAGACGGGGGTTTTCATCTTTAACCGCTACACACTTGCAGGAGCGAGCAATGCTCGCATATTGCGGATTGCGAGTCTGTGGCAATGGCCGTGCGACCAGAGCCTTGCAGACCCGCTCCTACAAATCACCGATCACTTGGTGGCGGTGCCATCCGGTACGAACACGTAACCCACGCCCCAGACGGTCTGGATGTAACGCGGTTTCGACGGATCGGGTTCGATCATCCGGCGCAGACGCGAAATCTGAACGTCGATGGAACGCTCCAGCGCATCCCACTCACGGCCACGGGCGAGATTCATCAGCTTGTCACGGGTCAGTGGCTGACGAGCGTTCATCACCAGCGCCTTGAGTACCGCGAACTCACCGGTGGTGAGCATGTGCACTTCATCGCCACGCTTGAGTTCGCGGGTGGCCAGCGACAACACGTAATCACCGAAGGTGACGTTTTCGTCTTCGCTGCCCGGTGCGCCCGGTACCGGTGCGGCCTGACGGCGCAACACCGCTTTGACCCGCGCCATAAGCTCGTCCGGGTTGAACGGCTTGGCCAGGTAATCGTCGGCGCCCAGTTCAAGGCCCTTGATGCGGCTCAGCTCATCGCCCTTGGCGGTGAGCATGATGATCGGAATCTGGTTGTTCGCGCCGCGCAGGCGGCGGCACGCGGTCAGGCCGTCTTCGCCTGGCAGCATCAGGTCGAGGACGACCAGATTGAACACTTCACGCGCCAGCAGACGGTCCATCTGCTCGGTGTTCGGAACGGTACGGGCACGGTAGCCCTTGCTGACGAAGAAACGCTCCAGCAGGCTGCTCAGCCCCGGATCGTCATCAACGATTAGAATTTTTTCGCCTTCAGCCGTTTGTGCAGTGCTGCTCATTGGATGCTCCTTTTAGCTCGGCGCGCATTATGGCGTAGCTGCCGTTATACGCACCGTGTGCATTGTTAGCAGATTTTTCCTTCACTGCCAGAAAACTGGGGTTTATGCCTACAGGCTGCAACGCCCCCGAATGACAGAACGCTGGTTATAATGCGCGGCGTTTTGCGCCAGGCAACGTCTGAATCGTTACCGTAAGTGGCCGGTATTTTTTCCGGCCCTGTGCAGCAACTGTTCGATTTTACGGGTCAATGGGCTGCCTCTTGATCCAGGCAGCGGCAATCTACTAGCCGCTCAATCAGCCTCCAGGCCTTTATCTGCGTGCCTGAGAGCCTGCTTTCAAACTATGTCAGGTGGTTTTATGGACAGCATCAACAGCCGCATTGCCGAGGAACTCGGCGTACGCCCACAACAGGTCGAAGCGGCCGTCGCGCTACTCGATGAAGGTTCTACCGTTCCCTTCATCGCCCGTTACCGGAAAGAAGTCACCGGCAGCCTCGATGACACCCAGTTGCGTCATCTGGAAGAGCGCCTGCGCTACCTGCGAGAACTCGACGAACGGCGCATCAGCATCCTCGCCAGCATCGAAGAGCAAGGCAAACTCACTCCTGCCCTCGAGCGCGACATCAAGCTCGCCGACACCAAAACCCGTCTCGAAGACTTGTACCTGCCGTACAAGCAGAAGCGCCGCACCAAGGGCCAGATCGCCCTCGAGGCCGGCCTCGGCGAACTGGCCGACGGCTTGTTCAACGACCCGAACCTGTCGCCGGAAACCGAAGCCGCGCGCTTCGTCGACGCCGAAAAAGGCGTGGCCGATGTCAAGGCTGCACTGGAAGGCGCCAAGTACATCCTGATGGAGCGCTTCGCCGAGGACGCCAGCCTGCTGGAAAAGCTGCGCAATTTCCTCAAGCAGGAAGCGATCCTCAGTGCCCGCGTCATCGCCGGCAAGGAAGAGGAAGGCGCCAAATTCCGCGATTATTTCGAGCACGACGAGCCGCTGAAAAGCATGCCGTCGCACCGCGCCCTCGCCATTTTCCGCGGCCGCAATGAAGGCATTCTCAGCTCCGCGCTGAAAGTCGGCGATGAGCTGCCCGGCACCATGCACCCGTGCGAAGGCATGATCGGCCAGCAGTTCGGCATCCAGAACCAGAACCGCCCGGCGGACAAGTGGCTGGGCGAAGTGGTGCGCTGGACCTGGAAGGTCAAGCTCTACACCCACTTGGAAACCGACCTGCTGGGCGAGTTGCGCGACGGTGCCGAAACCGAAGCGATCAACGTCTTCGCGCACAACCTGCACGACCTGCTGCTGGCCGCTCCGGCCGGCCCGCGCGCGACCCTGGGCCTCGACCCGGGCCTGCGTACCGGCTGCAAGGTGGCCGTGGTCGACTCGACCGGCAAGCTGCTCGATCACGCCACGGTTTACCCGCATGTACCGCATAACAAGTGGGATCAGACCATCGCCATTCTCGCTGCGCTGTGCGCCAAACATTCGGTGGACCTGATCGCCATCGGCAATGGCACTGCCAGCCGTGAGACCGACAAGCTGGCGATCGAGCTGATCAAAAAATACCCAGCGATGAAAATGACCAAGGTCATGGTGTCCGAAGCCGGCGCCTCGGTGTACTCGGCCTCGGAACTGGCGGCCAAGGAATTCCCGGACCTCGACGTGTCGATCCGTGGCGCCGTGTCGATCGCCCGTCGCTTGCAGGATCCGCTGGCCGAACTGGTGAAAATCGATCCGAAATCCATTGGTGTCGGCCAATACCAGCACGACGTCTCGCAACTGAAACTGGCGCGCGGTCTGGATGCTGTGGTCGAGGATTGCGTGAACGCCGTGGGCGTGGATGTGAATACCGCCTCCGTGGCTTTGCTGGCACGGATCTCCGGGCTCAACGCAACGCTGGCGCAGAACATCGTTGCTCACCGTGACGAACATGGCGCATTCAAAACCCGTGCAGCACTGAAGAAAGTCGCGCGCCTGGGCGAAAAAACCTTCGAACAGGCCGCCGGTTTCTTGCGCGTAATGAACGGCGACAACCCGCTGGATTCCTCGGCGGTGCACCCGGAAGCCTATCCGCTGGTGCAGCGCATTGCCGCTGAAACCGACCGCGACATCCGCTCGCTGATCGGCGATGCCGCGTTTCTCAAGCGTCTGGATCCGAAGAAATTCACCGATGAAACCTTCGGTCTGCCCACCGTGACCGACATCCTGCAAGAACTGGAAAAACCCGGTCGCGATCCACGTCCGGAGTTCAAGACTGCCGAGTTCCAGGAAGGCGTCGAAGACCTCAAGGACCTGCAACTGGGGATGATCCTTGAAGGCGTGGTGACCAACGTTACGGCGTTCGGTGCGTTCGTTGACATCGGCGTGCATCAGGATGGTCTGGTGCACATCTCGGCGCTCTCGGAGAAGTTCATCAAGGACCCACGCGAAGCGGTCAAGGCCGGTGACGTGGTGAAAGTGAAGGTCATGGAAGTCGACATTCCGCGCAAACGCGTCGGCCTGTCGATGCGCATGAGCGACACGCCGGGCGAGAAGGTCGACGGCGCCCGTGGCTCGCGTCCGGGCTCGGCACCGCGCCAGTCTTCGGGCAACGCGCCACGCAAGGAAACTGCGACCGCCGCACCGGTGAACAACGCGATGGCCTCGCTGTTCGCCAACGCCAAGCAGTTGAAGAAACGCTGATGGACATGCCGGCCGGGCTCGTCGAGAGCGCGTTTTTCAAGCTGTTGGGCTGCCGCCTGCACAGCCTCGACACCGGGGTGGCGCAAGTCGCCCTGGTGCTTGAGCCCGAACTGCGCAACCGTGGCGGCAAATTGCACGGCGGCGCGCTGTTCAGCCTGGTCGACATTGCCATGGGCCTGGCTTGCTCCAGCAGCCATGGCTTCGATCAGCAGAGCGCGACCATCGAATGCAAGATCAACTACATCCGCGCCGTTTCCGAGGGCGAGGTGCTGTGCACGGCGCGGGTGATCCACCCGGGCCGGCGCACGCTGGTGGTCGAAGCCGAGGTGATGCAGGGCGACAAACTGGTCGCAAAAGCGCAAGGCACCTTCGCTGTCCTGTAGATGTTGCTCATCATTTTGAGTTAATTTCGGCGCAACGAATCCTGCAGGAGCTGCCGCAGGCTGCGATCTTTTGATCTTGGTGTTAAAAAACAAAATCAAAAGATCGCAGCCTTCGGCAGCTCCTACGGGTTATGTGTGCGGCTGACAGGCTAGAAAACCAGGCGATAACGCCAGTTTCAACTTCACCCTTGTAGACCGTCCTGCCCACCCCCATATTGGGGCGACTGACGCGTGAAGGAATCCAAATTGAGCGAACTTCTCAACCGCCGCCTGGCTCTGCTTGGCGAGCGCGCTAACCTCTCTCTGCTCAAGCAGTGCCTGCACGGTATCGAACGTGAATGCCTGCGCGTGACCAGTGAAGGTCGCCTGGCGCAAACGCCGCACCCCGAAGCCCTGGGTTCCGCGCTGACCAACGAACAGATCACCACCGACTACTCCGAGTCGCTGCTGGAATTCATCACGCCTGCCCTGCCGGATCCTGCCGACACGCTGGCGAGCCTGGACAAGATTCATCGTTTTGCCTACAGCAAACTCGGCAACGAGTACCTGTGGAGTCCATCGATGCCGTGCCCGTTGCCGGCCGAGGAAGACATCCCGATTGCCTATTACGGCACCTCTAACATCGGTCAGCTCAAATACGTCTATCGCAAGGGCCTGGCCCTGCGTTACGGCAAGACCATGCAATGCATTGCCGGGATTCACTACAACTTCTCCCTGCCGGAACAGCTTTGGCCATTGCTGCGCGAGGCCGAAGGTTTCGTCGGCACTGACCGCGATTTCCAGTCAGTGTCCTATATCGCCCTGATCCGCAACTTCCGTCGCTACAGCTGGCTGCTGATGTACCTGTTCGGTGCTTCGCCGGCGCTGGACGCCGGTTTCCTGCGCGGGCGTTCGCATCAGCTCGAACAACTCGATCCGGACACCCTCTATCTGCCGTACGCCACCAGCCTGCGCATGAGCGATCTCGGTTATCAGAGCAACGCCCAGGCCGGCCTGACACCGTGCTACAACGATCTGGCGAGCTATACCGACAGCCTGCGCGAAGCCGTGGCCACGCCGTACGCGCCGTATGTGGAAGTCGGCACGCACAAGGATGGCGAGTGGGTGCAGCTCAACACCAACATCCTGCAGATCGAAAACGAGTACTACTCCAACATCCGCCCGAAACGCGTGACCTACACCGGCGAGCGGCCGATCCAGGCGCTGATGGCGCGCGGCATTCAGTACGTCGAAGTGCGCTGCCTGGACATCAACCCGTTCCTGCCGATGGGCATCGATATCACCGAATCGCGCTTCATCGACGCCTTCCTGCTGTATTGCGCGCTGAACGACAGCCCGCTGCTGACCAACACTTCGTGCGGCAACGCCACCTCGAACTTCCTCAGCGTGGTCAAGGAAGGTCGCCGTCCGGGCCTGCAATTGCAGCGTGACGGTCAGCCGGTCGAGATGAAGCAGTGGGCGGCCGAGCTGCTTGAGCAGATTGCTCCGCTGGCGGCGATGCTTGATCAGAGCGTTGGCGGTGATGCCCACAGCAAGGCGCTGGATGCGCAACTGGCCAAGGTCAACGACCCGTCGTTGACGCCATCGGCGCAGGTGTTGGCCGCCATGGCCGAGCACAAGGAAAGCTTTGCGCAGTTCTCCCTGCGTCAGAGCCAGGCCCATGCCGAGTTCTTCCGCAGCGAGCCGTTGGCAGCTGACGAGCAAGCGAAGTTTGAAGAACTGGCGCGCGCGTCGCTGGCGCAGCAGACCGAGCTTGAGCAGAACGAAGTCGGCGATTTCGACGTGTTTGTTGGTGCGTATCAGGCGAGTATCCTCGCCATCAGCAACTGATATAGAAGGTCCTTTGATCGTTCCCACGCTCTGCGTGGGAATGCAGCCTGTGACGCTCCGCGTCGCTTTGGACGCAGAGCGTCCCTTGAGGCGTTACCACGCAGAGCGTGGGAACGATCAGTCAATGGCTCACATCCTCGCCTGTCTTAGATTTTTCCGCTCATAAGCTCATTCGAAAAAGTTATTTATTTTTGAATTCTTAGATCATTTAGTCTCCGTTCACGCCGACATTCGGTCGCCTGATCTGGAGCTCTCAATTGAAACTGAATTTCCCGCTTCGCCTGCTCGCCGCCGCCTCGCTGGCCGCTGCAAGCTTCCTGGCCCAGGCGGCCGACCTCACCGTTGCCTACCAGACTACCGTCGACCCGGCCAAAGTCGCTCAGGCCGACGGCGCCTACGAGAAAGCTACCAAGGCCGATATCAGCTGGCGCAAGTTCGATAACGGCGCCGACATTATCGCCGCCATCGCGTCCGGCGATGTGCAGATCGGCTACCTCGGTTCGAGTCCACTGACCGCCGCGATCACCCGCAAGGTACCGGTAGAAACCTTCCTGATTGCCACGCAGATCGGCGCCGCTGAAGCACTGGTCGCGCGCGACGGCTCCGGCATCAAGACTCCGCAGGATCTGATCGGCAAGAAAATCGCCGTGCCGTTCGTGTCCACCGGGCACTACAGCCTGCTCGCCGCGCTCAAGCACTGGAACATCGACCCGTCGAAAGTCACCGTGCTCAACCTCGCGCCGCCAGCGATCATCGCGGCGTGGAAGCGCGGCGACATCGACGCCACTTACGTGTGGGATCCGGCACTGGGCGTCGCCAAGGAAAACGGCAAAGTGCTGATCACCTCCGGCGAGTTGGCCAAGTTCGGCGCACCAACCTTCGATGCGTGGATCGTGCGCAAGGACTTCGCCGCCAAGCACCCGGAAATCGTCACCGCATTCGCCAAGGTCACCCTCGACGCCTACGCCGATTACCGCAAGGATCCGCAGGCCTGGCTGGCCAACCAGAGCAACGTCGACAAACTGGTCAAACTCTCCGGCGCCAAGGCCAGCGACATTCCATTGCTGCTGCAGGGCAACGTCTACCCATTGGCGGCGGATCAGGTGAGCGACCTCGGCGCGCCGACCACCAAAGCCATCACCGACACCGCCGCGTTCCTCAAGGAGCAAGGCAAGGTCGAAGCCGTGCTGCCGGACTACGCGCCGTACGTCAGCGCCAAATACATCACCAACTGATCGGGAGATAACAGCGATGGCCTTGCTACAGCTGGAGCGCATCAGCGCACAGTACCCGGGCAGCCCGGAGCCGGTGCTGGCGGATATTTCTCTGACCCTGGGGCCGCAGCAATTGCTGGTTGCCCTCGGCCCGTCCGGCAGTGGCAAGACTTCGCTGTTGAACCTGATTGCCGGTTTCGTCGAACCGAGCGCCGGACGCATCACTCTCGACAGCGTGCCGGTCAAAGGTCCGAGCGCCGAACGTGGCGTGGTGTTCCAGGATGACGCGTTACTGCCTTGGCAGGATGTATTGGCCAACGTCGCCTTCGGCCTCGAACTGGCCGGTGTCGCCAAGGACAAACGCGAACAGCGCGCCCGGGAAATGCTCGCGCTGGTCGATCTCGCCGGTTTCGAAGACCGGCGCATCTGGCAATTGTCCGGTGGCCAGAAACAACGCGTCGGCCTCGCCCGCGCCCTTGCCGCCGACCCGCGCGTGTTGCTGATGGACGAGCCGTTCGGTGCGCTTGATGCATTCACTCGCGAGCAGATGCAGGAGCTGTTGCTGCAAGTCTGGCAGCGCACTGCCAAACCGGTTTTTCTTATTACCCACGACATTGAAGAAGCGGTGTTCCTCGCCACGGACCTGATTCTGTTGGCACCGAATCCGGGGCAGATCGTTGAGCGGCTGCAATTGGATTTCGGTCATCGTTACGCCGCTGGCGAGTCGGCCCGTGCGATCAAATCCGATCCGCGTTTTATCGAAACCCGCGAGCACGTGCTGAGCAAAGTCTTCTCGCAACGCAGCGCCGTACCCCGGCAGGAGCGCGCATGAGCAGTTACGACGTTTCCGCTGCGGCGGTGAAAACACCTTCGGTGAGCATCCCGGTGCGCCGCAGCCTCAGCACTCGCTGGATCAGCCTGCTGACCCTGTTCGGCCTCTTGGCGATCTGGTGGGCGGTGACCGCGACCGGCCTGATCGAACCGTTGTTCTTGCCACCGCCTTCTGCCGTGCTGCAAAAGGGTTGGCTGCTGGCGACCTCGGGATACATGGATTCGACGCTGTGGCAGCACCTGGGCGCCAGCCTCAGCCGCATCGGTCTGGGCCTCGCTTTTGCGATTCTGACCGCCGTGCCGGTGGGCATTGCCATCGGCGCCAACCGCATCGCCCGTGGTGTCCTCGATCCGCTGATCGAGTTCTACCGCCCGATCCCGCCGCTGGCGTATCTGCCGCTGATCGTGATCTGGTGCGGGATCGGCGAGTTGTCGAAAGTGCTACTGATCTATCTGGCGATTTTCGCGCCGATTGCCATCGCCACTGCAACGGGTGTGCGTACCGTTGATCCGGCAAAACTGCGCGCGGCGCAGTCGTTGGGCGCAACGCGCCTGCAGTTGATTCGTCATGTAATTTTGCCGAGCGCTCTGCCGGACATTCTCACCGGCGTGCGCATTGGTCTGGGCGTCGGCTGGTCGACCCTGGTCGCCGCTGAACTGATCGCGGCCACCAGTGGCCTGGGTTTCATGGTGCAGTCGGCCGCGCAATTCCTGGTCACCGATGTGGTGGTGCTGGGAATTCTGGTCATCGCCCTGATCGCCTTCGCCATGGAAATGGGCTTGCGTGCCCTGCAGCGCAAACTCGTGCCATGGCATGGCCAGGCGCACTAAATCGCCTTGTGAAAATTCCCCTGCTCGCGAAAGCGTCAGATCAGTCACTGCACTGTCGCCTGACACTCTGCATTCGCGAGCAGGCTCGCTCCCACAAAAGCATGACACTCCGAATTCGAAGAGAACGACCATGAGCACCCTCAACATCACCCCGTTAAGCTCGGCCCTCGGTGCGCAGATCAGCGGCGTCGACATCAGCCAGCCGCTGAGCCTGGAGCACCGCGACGCCATCGAGCAGGCGTTGCTCAAATACCAGGTGCTGTTCTTTCGCAACCAGCCGATCGAGCCGGCACAGCAGGCACGCTTCGCGCATTATTTCGGCGACCTGCACATTCATCCGATCTACCCGAACGTGCCGGAACAACCGGAAGTGCTGATCCTCGACACCGCCGTCACCGACGTGCGCGACAACGCAATCTGGCACACCGACGTGACCTTCCTGCCGACGCCGGCAATGGGCGCGGTGCTCAGCGCCAAGTTGCTACCGGAGTTCGGTGGCGACACGCTGTGGGCCAGCGGGATTGCTGCGTATGAAGCGTTGTCGGCGCCGATGAAAAGCCTGCTCGAAGGCCTCACCGCCACCCACGATTTCACTCGTTCGTTTCCGCTCGAGCGCTACGGCAACACGCCTGAAGCGCTGGCGCAGTGGGAAGAGGCACGACGCAAGAATCCACCGCTGTCGCACCCGGTGATTCGCACCCATCCGGTCAGCGGACGGCGCTCGCTGTTCGTCAGTGAAGGGTTCACCTCGAAAATCAACGAGCTCTCGGAAACCGAGAGCGAGGCGATCCTGAAGTTTCTGTTCGCCCACGCGACCCGGCCGGAATTCACCATTCGCTGGCGCTGGCAGAAAGACGATATTGCCTTCTGGGACAACCGCGTGACGCAGCATTACGCGGTGGACGATTACCGCCCGGCGCGGCGGGTGATGCAGCGGGCGACAGTGTTGGGGGATGTGCCGTTCTTCAAGTGATAGCTGATGATCGTTCCCTCGCTCTGCGTGGGAATGCATCAACGGACGCTCCGCGTTCGGCTTTAGATGGGACGCGGAGCGTCCCGGGCGGCATTCCCACGCAGAGCGTGGGAACGATCCTCTCAGCGGCTTATTCGGCTGTCGAAGGCTTCTCCCAAAGATTGATCCCGCCCTCCTGGGCAAACCGGTCGATCTCCGCCAGCTCTTCAGCGCTGAAATCCAGATTCTTCAACGCCCCCACGTTCTCGATGATCTGCTCCGGCCGGCTCGCGCCGATCAACGCCGAGGTCACTCGTGGATCACGCAGCGTCCACGCCAGTGCCAGTTGCGCCAGACTCTGGCCGCGACGCTGGGCGATCTCGTTCAACGCTCGCACGTGAGCAATGTTTTCTTCGGACAAGTGCGAAGCCTGCAACGAACCGCCGCCCGGGCGATTGACTCGCGCATCCGCCGGCACGCCGTTGAGGTACTTGTCGGTAAGCAGACCTTGCGCCAGCGGAGTGAAAGCGATCACGCCCGTGCCGAGCTCATCGGTGGTATCGAGCAGATCCTTTTCCACCCAGCGATTGAGCAGGTTGTACGCCGGTTGATGGATCAACAGCGGCACCTTCCACTCTTTCAGCAGCGCGGCCATTTCGCGGGTTTTCACTCCGGAATAGGACGAGATGCCGATGTACAGCGCCTTGCCCTGCTGCACAGCGGTGGCGAGGGCGCTGGCGGTTTCTTCCAGCGGGGTGTCCGGGTCGAAGCGGTGCGAATAGAAGATATCCACATAGTCGAGGCCGAGGCGTTGCAGGCTCTGGTCGAGGCTGGCCAGCACGTATTTACGCGAACCGCCGCCCTGGCCGTAAGGGCCGGGCCACATGTCCCAACCGGCCTTGCTGGAGATGATCAGCTCGTCGCGATATTGCTTGAAGTCCTCGCGCAGCAGGCGACCGAAATTGATCTCGGCGCTGCCGTAGGGCGGGCCATAGTTGTTGGCCAGATCGAAATGGTTGATGCCCAGATCGAACGCCGTGCGCAGCAAGGCGCGCTGGGTGTCGATCGGTGTGCTGTCACCAAAGTTGTGCCACAGCCCCAGTGACAAGGCCGGCAGCACCAGACCGCTGCGGCCGACGCGGCGGTAAGGAATGGAGTCGTAGCGGTTTTCGGCAGCGGTGTAAGTCATCGAATCCTCTCTTGTCTGTCTTTTAGTCATCAGAAACCGGACACCTTTCTGGCGAGGGGATTTATCCCCGATGGGTGGCAAAGCCGCCCCAAAACCTGAAACCTAGGTGAATCAGGTGTACCGAGTGCGCTGGTTTTACGACTGCTTCGCAGCCGAACGGGGATGAATCCCCTCACCACAAAGGCCCCATCAATCATGCGAAGCGGTTTACCGGTCGGGCGAGCCCCAGGTTCTGCCGCAACGTGCGGCCTTCATATTCAGTTCTGAACAACCCGCCCAGCATACGCCCAAGCAGCGCGACGCCCACCTCGGGTTCGACCAATTGCTGAAACGTTTCACATTTTTTTGCCGAGATGTTATTGCCCAGCCTGAGCACGATAAAACCGCCAGCGCTGGAGATTGGCGTACTGGCGGCAACACGGATGCTGGAAAGCCTTGGGGTATTGCCGAGCGATGAAGTGCAGCGGCTGAATCTGCTGCGATGCCAAGTGATCGAGCGCGAAAGCACCTGACTGCGGGAGCGAGCAGGCTCGTTCCCACAGAATCTGCGTCATACCGACAATTCGCGCAGCGCAGCGGCCGCCAGAAATCCGGACCGGGAACGGTAGCGCCGGTCTCGACGGACAGTCTGGTCAATACGTTCCAGCAACTGCTCGGGCAATGTGGCATTGAAGCGCACTGATTTGCCGAAGTAAGGCGTGATGTCAAAGTCGACCACGCCCCAGATCCCGCCCGCGTAATCCGGGTTATCAAGATGGGCATCGATGTCGCGCACCTGTGGCAACGGCGCGCCATCGGCTACCAACCCTTCGTAGTGCAGCGCCAGTGCTTCCTGCGTGTTTTCAAAAGCTTCGGCTACCGTGGCGCCTGCGGAATAACACCCCGGTACGTCGGGGATAATCACGCCATAGTCTGAGTCGGCATCCTTGTGCAGAACGACCGGGAATTTCATAAAGGTGAACCCTTCCTCTGGCAAGTCCATGATGGGCGTTTCGTCTTCGGATACGGGTCTCATTTCAAACCCGCCTGTTTCAAAATGCTGTTGATCGTACCCTTGGGCAGATCCGAATCAGGATGCTTGATTGTCACCCTTCCCTGCTTGAACGAATGCTTGTACTGGTGGTGACTGCCTTTTACCGCGACCAGGCACCAACCATCGTCCTCGATCATCCTGATCATTTCCCGACTGCGCATGTCCTTCGCCCTTATCTACAGCAACAGCTACAACTCTAGGGGCTAAAGCGCGCAGCGATACACACCATACACACTTGGATAAATAATAGTCTGTTTTGTGATCATCACAGATGGACGGATCACCGGCGGGGCGCAAGATTGCGGTGGGCAGTGCGATATTCGGTGTACAGCGGGGCAATGGTGTTGTTCATGGTGCTGAGCGCCGAGGCGTAAAAAACAGTCTCGGCGCTCAGCCGTTGGATCAACGCACCAGATGCAGGAACTGCATGTGCCGTTCGTACTGGTCGAGGATGTCGTTGATGATCTGCTCTTTGGTGTAGCCGACCAGATCGTAGTCCTGACTGCCCTCGCTCAAGTGCACTTCGGCGCGGTAGTAGCGACGATTGTTGAGTTGCTTGGAACCCATGCCGCCGCGCGCGAACGATGGCGTGAAGTAGCCGCGCATCTGTACCTGATAGATGAACGGATGCTGCTCGCCGTGGCCGATTTCCAGGCTGACGTTGTCATGCGCCGGATCCGGCTGAGTGACCACGTGCAGGCCTTTTTCGACGAACACGGCGGTCACTTCCTCGATCGCCGGACGCACCGTGCTTTCCATGAAGCGGTACACCTCGTCGCGGGACGGGAAGTGCACGGCCTGACTCAGGCGCTGGCGCCAGCCGCCGGTGCCACGCCGCGAACCGGAGACCGGCGCCAGCGAATGCAGCTGCGCGATCTGCTTCTGCGATTCCAGATAGAACGCCTTGTGCAGGCCCCACATCATCAGCAGCAGAATCAACGAGAACGGCAACGAGGTCAGCACCACCGCCGACTTCAGCGCATCGATGCTGCCGGAGAACAGCAGCGCACTGGTGATCAGCGCGGTCATCGCGCCCCAGAACACCCGCAGCCATTTCGGCCCGTCTTCATCCGGGTTGCCGCCCTTCGCCGACAGGGTCGAGAGCACCACGGTGCCAGAGTCCGCAGACGTCACGAAGAACACGAAGCTGATGAACACCGTCACGGCGATGACGGTCTTGCTCCATGGGTAGGTTTCCAGCAGCAGATAAATGCTCATCGACGGATTGTCGATGGCCGACATGCCCAGCGCACTCATGCCGTGATTGAGCACCTGGTCCAAGGCGCTGTTGCCGAAGATCGACATCCACGCCAGGGTGAAACCGAGCGGGATCAACAGCACGCCGAAGACGAATTCACGGATAGTGCGGCCACGGGAGATCCGCGCGATGAACAGGCCCACGAACGGCGACCATGCAATCCACCAGGCCCAGTAGAACACGGTCCAGCCACCCAGCCAGTCACTCGGTTTGTCGTAGGCGTAGAGGTCGAAACTCTTCATCGGCAGGGCGCCGAGGTAGTCGCCGACGTTCTGGATCAGCGTGTTGAGCAGGTGCTGTGTCGGCCCGGCAAACAACACGAACAGCAGCAGCCCGCAGGCCAGCAGCATGTTGATGTCGGACATCACCCGCACGCCTTTATCGACACCGGAGACCGCAACGATGATCGCCGCGCCCATCATCAGCGTGATCAGGCCGACCTGAATCCACTGGGTGTGGGCGATGCCGAACAGATAATCCAGGCCCGAGTTGAGGTGCAACACGCCGAAGCCCATGTCGGCACCAAGACCGAACACCGTGGCGATGATGCCGAAGCCGTCCACCGCATAGCCGATCGGGCCGTTGATGCGTTTGCCGATCAGCGGATACAGCGCCGAACGCAGGGCCAGCGGCAGATTGTGCCGATAAGCGAAATAGGCCAGTGCCATGCCGACGAAGGCGAACACGCCCCAACCATGCAGGCCCCAGTGCAGAAACAGAATCTGCATGGCCTGGCGCGCCGCGTCCGCCGTGCCGGCCTCGCCTTGCGGCGGCTGCAGCATGTGGGTCAGCGGTTCGGAAACGCAGAAGAAAAACAGCGTGATGCTGATCCCGGCGGCGAACAGCATGCCGGCCCAGGACAGGTAACTGAATTCGGGCTCGTCGTGGTCGGCACCGAGTTTTATCTTGCCGTAGCCGGATAAGGCGGTGACCACCACGAAGACCAGATACAGGGTCATCGCGAGCATGTAGTACCAGCCGACCGTGTTGGCCGCCCAGTTTTGCGCTTCCAGCAACCAGGCGCCGGCCTGCTCAGGGATGGCGATGACGACAAGACCAAACAGCAGAATGACCGTCGCGGCGAAGTAGAACACCGGCGGATTCATGCGTACCAGACCGCTGGCGGGGGTAGACGATGCACTCATGAAAGGTGCACCTCGAAGGTTTGAAGCGTGGCTGAAATGATCGGACTCAGCAAAGGCAAGCCTCCTGTTGTGAGCGGGCAGCGAACCACCGGTTTAACTTGAATGAACGTTCAAGTTAAACATGAATGGGGTGGTAAGGACTAATCGCAGGGCTGGGCGGTAGGTTTCCTACAGCGCCCAAAGAGGGGTATGACGCGGGTTTGGAGAGATTCGTTCACTGATGAATTGGCTTAAGGCCACTACCTTGATCCGGCCTGGAAATCTCGCGAGCAGGCTCGCTCCCACATCTGAAACGCATTCCAATGTGGGAGCGAGCCTGCTCGCGAAGAGGCCCGATACAACAACACAGATTCAAGACTTACTTCTGCGTCCCGTCATCATGCTGCAGATTCGCCTGCGTCAGATTCGCCCCCGCCGGCACGCTACGTGTCAGCCAGACGTTGCCGCCAATGGTCGAGCCCTTGCCGATGGTGATCCGTCCGAGAATCGTCGCCCCGGCGTAAATCACCACGTCATCCTCAACGATCGGGTGACGCGGATGGCCCTTCTGCAATTGGCCGTCCTCATCCGCCGGGAAGCGCTTGGCCCCCAGGGTCACCGCCTGATAAATCCGCACTCGCTCACCAATGATCGCGGTTTCGCCAATCACTACACCGGTGCCGTGATCGATAAAGAAGCTGCGGCCGATCTGCGCGCCCGGGTGGATATCGATGCCGGTCGCCGAGTGCGCGATTTCCGCGCTGATCCGCGCCAGCAGCGGCAGCCCTGCACGGTATAAATGGTGCGCCAGGCGATGGTGAATCACCGCAAGAATGCCCGGATAGCACAGCAGCACTTCATCAACGCTGCGTGCCGCCGGGTCGCCGTGATAGGCCGCGAGCACATCGGTGTCGAGCAGCGTGCGCAGGCCCGGCAAGGCCAAGGCGAAATCCTGCACGATCTGGATGGCGCGGGTTTCGACTTCACTGTCGTCCTGCGCGCTGTGGCGGGCAACGTAACGCAACTCCAGGCGCGTCTGCGCCAGCAAGGCATTCAGCGCTACATCAAGCGTGTGGCCGACGTAGAAATCTTCACTTTCTTCACGCAGATCGACCGGCCCCAGACGCATCGGGAACAGCGCGCCACACAGCGCCTCGAGGATTTCCGCCATCGCCGCTCGCGATGGCAATTCGCGGCCGCCCTGCTCCCCTGAAGCCCGGCCATTCAGTGCGCGCCACTGATCCCGCGCGCTGCGCAGCTGGCTGACGATGGTCTGCAATTGCCAATGGCTGGAACGCTCGCTCACGGTAAAGACTCCTCACGGGCGGCCGGACTGTCTGGCCGCGTCATCGGCGCCTACTTTACGGCATGCCTTTGCCGACGAATTAAGAACCGATAGTGCTGGCCTCAGTCCATTTGGCTATAAGCGATTGGCGGTTGCCCGGGCAAAAACGCGTGCCTATAGTCCTTTCATTCTTCTGCGCCAGTACGAACCCATGATCAAACAACAGCTGCAACGCTTCCCCCGTCTCGAACTGCTGAGCCCCCCCACGCCGCTGGAAAAACTCGAACGCCTGTCCACCTGGCTCGGTCGCGAGGTGTACATCAAGCGCGATGACCTGACGCCGCTGGCGATGGGTGGCAACAAGCTGCGCAAACTCGAATACCTCGCCGCCGACGCGCTCGCGCAAGGTGCTGACACGCTGATCACTGCCGGTGCGCTGCAATCGAACCACGTGCGCCAGACCGCCGCACTGGCGGCGAAACTCGGCCTCGGTTGTGTGGCGCTGCTGGAAAACCCGCTGGGCACGGACGACGGAAATTACACCGGCAACGGCAACCGCTTGCTGCTCGATCTGTTCGACACCAAGGTCGAGCTGGTCGACAACCTCGATAATGCCGACGAACAACTGGCCGCACTGGCCGTGCGCCTGCGCAGCAACGGCAAGAAGCCGTATCTGGTGCCGATCGGCGGCTCCAACGCCCTTGGTGCTCTGGGTTATGTGCGCGCCGGTCTGGAACTGGCCGAGCAGATCAAGGACACCGGACTTGAATTCGCCGCGGTGGTTTTGGCCTCGGGCAGTGCCGGCACTCACAGCGGTCTGGCATTGGCATCGAGCGAAGTGCTGCCGCAACTGCCGGTGATCGGCGTGACCGTTTCGCGCAGTGAAGAAGATCAGCGCCCGAAGGTGCAGGGTTTGGCCGAACGCACGGCAGAGCTGCTGGGCGTCGAGTTGCCGGCCAGCTTCAAGGTCGAGCTGTGGGACGAATATTTCGCCCCGCGTTATGGCGAGCCGAATGCCGGAACGCTGGCGGCGGTGAAACTGTTGGCCGCACAGGAAGGTCTGTTGCTTGACCCGGTCTACACCGGCAAGGCCATGGCCGGTCTGCTCGACGGGATCGGCCGGCAGCGCTTCGATGACGGCCCGATCATCTTCCTGCACACCGGTGGCGCGCCGGCGTTGTTTGCCTACAAGGATTTTCTGACAAGATGATCACTCCAGATTGCAGATACCTGTGGCGAGGGGATTTATCCCCGTTGGGTCGCGGAGCGGCCCTTGCTTTCGCAGGAGAGTACAACGCCGCAGAACTTTGCAACTTTGGTGCAGCCGAACGGGGATAAATCCCCTCGTCACAACTGGACGGGCATATTCCAAAAAACTCTAAAAGAAAAATAATCTAGTATTTTCAAGTCTAAAACAGACATCTTATAGTCTCGCCGCAGGCGAATTTCGGGCGAGACGCTTAAGCTGCTTTAAGGCAGGATAGCGCTGTCGTTCAAATCACCAATTTGCCTACATTCCTTAAGCGTCTTCCATAAGAAAACACAGGGGCTTGTCATGAATTTTTCCGCACTACGTCGCACTCTGCTGGTCGGTTCGCTGGGTCTTGCGCTGAGCGCCGGCCTGATTGGCCAGGCAGTGGCCGGTGAGCAGTTGCAACAGATCAAGGACAAAGGCGTTCTCAACGTCGGCCTGGAAGGCACTTATCCTCCGTTCAGCTTCGTCGACGAGAATGGCAAGCTGTCCGGTTTCGAAGTCGAGCTGTCCGAAGCGCTGGCGCAAAAACTCGGCGTCAAGGCCAAGATTCAGCCAACCAAATGGGACGGCATCCTCGCTGCCCTGGAATCCAAACGTCTGGATCTGGTGGTCAATCAAGTGACCATCTCTGACGAGCGCAAGAAGAAGTATGACTTCTCCGAACCGTACACTGTCTCCGGCATTCAGGCCCTCGTGCTGAAGAGCAAAGAGTCGGCGCTGAACATCAAGACTGCTGCTGACCTGTCGGGCAAGAAGGTCGGTGTTGGCCTGGGTACCAACTACGAGCAGTGGGTCCGCGCCAACGTGCCGGGTGCCGACGTGCGCACCTACGATGATGATCCGACCAAGTTCGCCGACCTCAACAACGGTCGTACCGATGCCATCCTGATCGACCGTCTGGCTGCGCTCGAATATGCCAAGAAAGCCCCGAAAACCGTGGCTGCCGGTGAGGCGTTCTCCCGTCAGGAATCCGGTATCGCCCTGCGCAAAGGCGAGCCGGAACTGCTGGCTGCGGTGAACAAGGCGCTCGACGAACTGCGTACCGACGGCACTCTTGAGAAACTGTCGAAGAAATACTTCAACGCAGACGTCACTAAATAATGGAAGAGGCTTTCCAACTCGCGCTGGATTCCGCGCCCTTTCTGTTAAAGGGCGCGTACTACACGGTAGTCCTCAGCCTTGGCGGGATGTTCTTCGGTCTGCTGCTGGGCTTCGGCCTCGCGCTGATGCGCCTGTCGCGCTTCAAATCAGTCAGTTGGCTGGCACGCATCTATGTGTCGTTCTTTCGTGGCACGCCGTTGCTGGTGCAGCTTTTCGTGATCTATTACGGCTTGCCGCAACTGGGCATGGAGCTTGATCCGCTGCCAGCAGCGCTGATCGGTTTCTCGCTGAACATGGCCGCCTACGCCTGTGAAATCCTCCGCGCTGCAATCGGTTCGATCGAACGTGGTCAGTGGGAAGCCGCCGCGAGTATCGGCATGACCCGCGCGCAGACCCTGCGCCGGGCCATCCTGCCGCAGGCGATGCGCACGGCTTTGCCGCCGCTGGGCAACAGCTTCATTTCGCTGGTCAAGGACACGGCGCTGGCCGCGACCATTCAGGTGCCGGAGCTGTTCCGTCAGGCGCAGCTGATTACCGCCCGGACTTTCGAAGTCTTCACCATGTATCTTGCCGCCGCACTGATCTACTGGATTCTGGCCACGGTGCTTTCGCACTTGCAGAACAAGTTGGAAGAGCGGGTCAATCGGCACGACCAGGAGTCCTGACGCGATGATTGTCGTGGAAAAACTGACCAAGCAATTCAAGGGTCAGGTCGTGCTCAACGGCATCGACCTTGAGGTAAAGGAAGGCGAAGTCGTCGCGATCATCGGCCCCAGCGGCTCGGGAAAAACGACGTTCCTGCGCTGCCTGAATTTCCTCGAAGAACCCACCAGCGGCCGGATCAAGGTCGGCGATATCGAAATCGATACCCGCCGCCCGCTGAACCAGCAGCAGAGCCTGGTGCGCAATCTGCGCCAGCACGTCGGCTTCGTGTTCCAGAACTTCAACCTGTTCCCCCATCGCACCGCCTTGGAAAACGTCATCGAAGGTCCGATCGTGGTCAAGAAGATGCCGCGCGACCAAGCAATTGCCCTGGGCAAAAAGCTGCTGACCAAAGTGGGGCTTGCCGGCAAGGAGGACGCTTATCCGCGTCGTCTCTCCGGTGGTCAGCAACAGCGCGTGGCGATCGCCCGGGCGCTGGCGATGGAGCCGGAAGTGATTCTGTTCGACGAACCGACCTCCGCCCTCGACCCGGAACTGGTCGGTGAAGTGCTGGCGACCATTCGCGGTCTTGCCGAAGAAAATCGCACCATGGTGATTGTCACCCATGAGATGGGTTTTGCCCGTGACGTGGCCAATCGCGTGGTGTTTTTCGACAAGGGCGTAATTGTTGAACAGGGTGAAGCCAAGGAACTGTTTGCCAACCCGAAAGAAGAACGCACCCAACAGTTTCTCAGCAAGTTTCTGAATCACGCCTGAGAACTTACTTTGCAAGACCTCTCAACTTCCACGGATGGAAGTCACCTCTCCCGTCATTTCAATTTTTCTACTTTGTTACTTGCGGGCGCAAATATTACATTGCGCAACGGTCACTCACATCCTCGATGTCGTCATATTTCCATACGTTTGCCCGCGAGCAAACCCTCACCAAACGCTGGGGAATAGGCGTTTATCTGTAGCTGGTTTCGCGCCAAAGCCTAGGCATAGTGCTTCGATGACGTAGGAGCTTTCTGATTAACTTGTAATTCACGGATTAACTAAGCCCCGCTATTGACACCCCTCTCCGCAGACTTTTATCTAGTCGGCAACCGGCGCCCCTTAGTTCAAAAAACCCGCACTAAAACCGAACAAATAGTTGTCGCTTTTATTGCCAGTTGATTCGCGCCTTTTGTTTTCCAGAAACGGATTTCGCTGCAAGACTTCAAGGAGAGAAACCGATGACCCGCACTTCGCACACCCCCGAACTTGCAGCGCCAACACTGGCATGCGCACAGAAGACCGGCATCAACCTGACAACAGCAGCTCACCTGTTGATCGATGTGCCGCCCTACCCTGGCATGGATGATGGTGATCTGATCGAACTGTTCTGGAACAAATGCTATGTCGCCTCAAAAGTCCTCGGCACGGCCGATGTCGGTAAGTCAGTCAGCCTGCGGGTGCCGGAAAGTTTCGTTGCCAACGGTACCGCGCGCATTCACTACCGCGTGATGCAGGTTGGCCAGGGTCCGGCGTTATCGCCAGCCACCCGTGTGCAGGTCAAACTCGATTGCCCCGGAGGCCAGCCAACTGCGCAGTGCGAAGACGAAAATCAGCAACTGGCGCCGGTGATCATCCCTGACACGATTCGCCGTCAGGGAGTAAATCCCAACCAGATCAAACGCGGCGTGCCGCTGACCATCGAGCCGTACCTGAACATGGCCGAGGACGATGCCATCACCCTGCGCTGGGGCGACGTGCGCATGGATCTGGCGCCCGTTACAGCAGCGGATGTCGGACTGCCGATTCAGGTCTGGGTACCACCGGCAGTCATCGTCGAAGCGGGCGAGGATCTGCGGCTGGACGTGACGTATTGCATCCTCGACCGGGTCGGCAACAACTCGCGCTGGGCGCCGCCGCGCACGTTGAAAATCGGTTGCGTGAATCCGTATGTGAAAGTCCCCTTGAAGCCCGAATTCAGGGCCGCTGAATCGCGCACCAAGTGAGACCTGCTCAGGATGGGAGGTCCGTTACCTCTCACCTGAAACTCACTAACCAATGCTGACACCCCCTTCTATACATATTCCTAAAAGTTAGTTTATTTAATTTTTATACACGCTTAGGGTATATGCACCGGACCACCGGACATTCTTTCAATCGTCGCACTTCGCGGCGTTTTTCATGAGATGTGAGGTAGGTATGGTCCGGAACACAATCACCCCAGTGCAGATCGCCAGGGCATTGCGTGCAGCCAGGGAGCGGCACTGATGTCCAGTCTGGCAGATGCGAATCTGCAGTCCGATCAGGACATCGCCCCGCTGTTGTTGCCCGCGCAAGTGTTGCGCAACGATGCTCAAGCCATCAAGGCCGCCCATGAGCTGGCGCAAGTCGCCCGCGTGCAGGCGGCCAAACGCGACCGCCAACGCAAACTGCCATGGTCGGAAATCGAACAGTTCACCCGCAGCGGCCTCGGCAGCATTGCGATCCCGCGTGAGTACGGCGGCCCGCAGGTTTCCTTCGTCACGCTGGCCGAAGTCTTCGCGATCATTTCCGCCGCCGACCCGGCGCTCGGGCAGATTCCGCAGAACCAGTTCGGCATCATCAATCTGGTGCTCGGCAGCGCCACCGAAGCGCAGAAAAAGCAATTGTTCCAGAGTGTTCTGGAAGGCTGGCGCATCGGTAATGCCGGCCCGGAACGCGGCACAAAAAATACTCTGCAACTGAAAGCGCGAATCACCGCCGACGGCGATGACTACGTGATCAACGGCCAGAAGTTCTACTCCACCGGCGCGCTGTTTGCGCATTGGGTCGCGGTGAAAGCGCTCAATGATGACGGCAAGCAAGTACTGGCCTTCGTCCGTCGCGGCACGCCGGGTTTGCGCATCGTCGATGACTGGTCGGGCTTCGGCCAGCGCACTACTGCCAGCGGCACGATCCTGCTGAACAACGTACGCGTCGAGTCGAGCCTGGTCATCGACAACTGGAAGATCAACGACAAGCCGAACACCCAAGGTGCAGTGTCGCAGCTGATTCAAGCGGCGATCGACGCCGGCATCGCCCGTGGTGCTATCGACGACGCCATCGACTTCGTCAAAACCCGCGCGCGGCCATGGATCGACGCCAAGGTCGAGCGCGCCAGCGATGACCTCTACGTGATCGCCGATATCGGCAAATTGAAAATCGAACTGCACGCCGCCGAAGCGCTGCTGCGCAAGGCAGGGCAAGTGCTCGATCAGGTCCACGCCGCACCGCTGACTGCCGAAGCCGCCGCCCGCGCTTCGATCGCCGTGGCCGAAGCAAAAGTGCTGACCACCGAGATTTCGCTGCTGGCCAGCGAAAAGCTCTTCGAACTGGCCGGCAGCCGCGCGACCCTCGCCGAATTCAATCTCGACCGTCACTGGCGCAACGCCCGCGTGCACACCCTGCACGACCCGGTGCGCTGGAAGTATCACGCGGTCGGCGCCTATCGCCTCAACGGCACTTTACCGGCTCGCCATTCCTGGATCTGAGACGACCAGACATCTGGAGGAAAAACATGACGCTTTCCCATCACGTCGCGGTCATCACCAGCGATGAGCAAGCCCTGATCGTTGCCAGCGATCTGGCCGAAGACTTCAAACGCGACAGCGCGATCCGCGACCGCGAACGCCGCCTGCCATTGGCAGAGCTGGAAGTGTTTTCCCGCTCCGGCCTGTGGGGCATCAGCGTGCCGAAAGAATACGGCGGCGCGGGCGTATCCAATGTCACCCTGGCCAAAGTCATCGCGCTGATCGCCCAGGCCGACGGCTCGCTCGGGCAGATTCCGCAGAACCATTTCTACGCACTGGAAGTGCTGCGCGTGAATGGCAGCGACGAACAGAAACAGCGGCTGTACGCCGAGGTGCTCGCAGGCCAACGCTTCGGCAATGCGCTGGCGGAACTGGGCACCAAAACCGCTCACGACCGCGTCACTAGTCTCAAACGCGACGGCGCTGGTTATCGCATCAACGGTCGCAAGTTCTACTCGACCGGGGCGATTTACGCGCAGCGCATTCCAACGTCGGTGGTCGATGAAAACGGCGTACAGCAACTGGCCTTCGTCCCGCGCGAAAGCAAGGGCCTGACGGTGATCGACGACTGGAGCGGCTTCGGCCAGCGCACCACCGGCAGCGGCTCGGTAGTGTTCGAAGATGTGTATGTAGCGGCGGAAGACGTGATGCCGTTCCAGAGCGCTTTCGAGCGCCCGACCCCGGTCGGCCCGCTGGCGCAGATTCTCCACGCCGCCATCGACACCGGCATCGCCCGCGCCGCTTACGAAGACGCCCTGCATTTCGTGCGCAGCAAGACCCGCCCATGGATCGATTCCGGCAACGACAAAGCCACCGAAGACCCGCTGACGTTGAAAAGCTTCGGCCACCTGAGCATCCGCCTGCATGCCACCGAAGCCTTGCTCGAACGTGCCGGCGAATTTCTTGATGCCGCGCAAGCCGAAACCAACGCCGAAACCGTCGCCGCCGCCTCGATCGCGGTCGCCGAAGCGCGAGCGATCAGCACAGAAATCTCCCTCGCCGCTGGCAGCACGCTGTTCGAACTCGCCGGCAGCCAGGCCACCCTGAGCGAGCACGGCCTCGACCGCCACTGGCGCAACGCTCGCGTGCACACCCTGCACGACCCGGTGCGCTGGAAATATCACGCAGTAGGCAATTACTACCTCAACAATGAAAACCCTCCGCTGCGGGGGACGATCTGATGAGCGCTGCGAAAAAGAAGATTCTGCTCAACGCGTTCAACATGAACTGCATCGGCCATATCAATCATGGCCTGTGGACGCATCCGCGCGACACCTCGACCCGCTACAACACGATCGAGTACTGGACCGAACTGGCGCAGTTGCTTGAGCGCGGTCTGTTCGATGGCTTGTTCATCGCTGATATCGTCGGCGTCTACGACGTCTACCAGAACTCGGTGGACGTCACGCTGAAAGAGTCAATTCAGTTGCCGGTCAACGATCCGCTGCTGCTGGTTTCAGCAATGGCCGCTGTCACCAAAAACCTCGGCTTTGGCCTGACGGCCAATCTCACTTACGAACCGCCGTATCTGTTCGCCCGGCGCATGTCGACGCTCGATCATCTGAGTCGCGGACGAGTCGGCTGGAACATCGTCACCGGATACCTGGACAGCGCCGCCAAGGCCATGGGTCTGCGCGAACAGGTCGAACATGACCGCCGCTACGACCAGGCCGAAGAGTATCTGCAGGTGTTGTACAAGCTTTGGGAAGGCAGTTGGGAGAACGACGCGGTGCTCAACGACCGCGAGCGGCGCATCTATGCGCAACCGGAAAAAGTGCACAAGGTCGAGCACCAGGGCGAGTTCTATCAGGTCGAGGGCTACCACCTCTGCGAACCTTCGCCACAGCGTACGCCGGTGCTGTTTCAAGCCGGCAGTTCCGACCGCGGCTTGATATTCGCCGGGCGTCATGCCGAGTGCGTATTCATCAGTGGCCAGAACAAACCGTCGACCAAAGTACAGGTCGACAAGGTCCGCGCCAGTGCCGTCGAGGCCGGGCGTAACCCTGAAGACATCAAGGTGTTCATGGGCCTCAACGTCATCGTCGGCGCCACTGAAGAGGCGGCGTGGGCCAAGCATGCCGAGTACCTCAGCTACGCCAGTGCCGAGGCCGGCGTGGCGCATTTTTCCGCCTCCACCGGCATCGACTTTGCCCAGTACGAAATCGATGAGCCGATCCAGTACGTGAAGAGCAACGCCATTCAATCGGCAACGAAAAACCTGCAGAACAACGACTGGACCCGACGCAAATTGCTTGACCAGCACGCCCTCGGTGGCCGTTACATCACCGTGGTTGGCTCGCCCGAGCAAGTGGCGAATGAGCTGGAAGCGTGGATCGCCGAAACCGGTCTGGACGGCTTCAACCTGACCCGCATCGTTACCCCGGAAAGCTATGTCGATTTCATCGAACTGGTGATTCCCGAACTGCAGCGACGCGGCTCGTACAAGACCGCATATGACGGCGGCACGCTGCGCGAGAAGCTGTTTCACGCTGGGCCACAGCTGCCTGAGCAACACAGTGGATCTTCGTACAGGCATCAGAAGCTTCGCGAGCAGGCTCGCTCCCACATTTGAAATGCGTACCCCTGTGGGAGCGAGCCTGCTCGCGAAGAGGCCCTCCCCGGCACCACAAACTCATGCACTGACTGGAAAAACCATCATGACCAAAAAAATCCTGTCCCACCCAGTCAAAGCACTGGCCCTGGCCTTCGGCCTGTTCAGCTCGGCAGTGTTCGCTGCCGATGCGCCGCTGAAAATCGGCACCACTGCCGCGTTTGCGATTCCGCTGGAAGCCGCCGTCGATGAGGCCTCCAAACAGGGCTTGAAAGTCGAGCTGGTGGAATTCACCGACTGGATCGCGCCCAACGTCAGCCTCGCCGCTGGCGACATCGACGTGAATTACTTCCAGCACATTCCGTTTCTGGAAAACGCCAAGGCCGCCTCCGGTTTCGACCTGGTGCCGTTCGCCCCGGGAATCATCAACAACGTCGGTCTGTATTCGAAGAAATACAAAAGCTTCGATGAACTGCCCGAAGGCGCCAGCGTGGCCATCGCCAATGACCCGATCAACAGCGGTCGCGGTCTGCAATTGCTCGCCAAGGCCGGGTTGATCACCCTGAAACCGGGCGTCGGCTACAAAGCCACCGAGGACGATATCGTCGCCAATCCGAAGAAGATCAAGATCCTGCAGGTCGAAGCCGTGCAGCTGGTGCGCGCCTATGACGACGCCGATCTGGTCCAGGGTTATCCAGCTTATATTCGCTTGGCGAAGACCTTCGATGCCGGCTCGGCGCTGCTGTTTGACGGTCTCGATCACAAGGAATACGTGATCCAGTTCGTCATCCAGCCGAAGAGCAAAACCGACCCGCGCCTGATCAAGTTCGTCGACATCTATCAGCATTCGCCGGCCGTTCGCGCGGCACTGGACAAGGCCCACGGCAAGCTCTATCAGGCCGGTTGGGAGAGCTGAGCATGACTGCGGCGATCCAACGGCGACTGGAGCTTCCAGAGCCACACACTGCTGAAAAAACCGAGCTGCATCCCGGGTTGAATCGCGCTCACGTACGCTTTATTGGCGTGGGCAAAACCTACAACGGTCGGCAAGGTCCGGTCGCGGCTTTGCAGGGCATCGACCTGGCGATTCAGCGTGGTGAAGTGTTTGGCATCATCGGCCGCAGCGGCGCCGGCAAGTCGTCGTTGATTCGTACGATCAATCGCTTGGAACAGCCAACGTCGGGGCGGGTGTTGATCGATCAGGTCGATATCGGCGAGTTCGATGAAAACCGCCTCGTCGCTCTGCGCCGGCGTATCGGCATGATCTTCCAGCACTTCAATCTGATGTCGGCCAAGACCGTCTGGCAGAACGTCGAGTTGCCGCTGAAAGTCGCCGGCGTGCCCAAGGAACAGCGCGACAACAAGGTTCGCGAACTGCTCGAACTGGTCGGCCTGCAAGGCAAGCACAAGGCGTACCCGGCGCAACTCTCCGGCGGACAGAAACAGCGTGTCGGCATCGCCCGCGCGCTGGTGCATGACCCAGACATCCTGCTCTGCGATGAAGCGACATCGGCGCTCGACCCGGAAACCACGCAGTCGATCCTCGGCCTGCTGCGCGAGATCAACAAACGCCTGGGCCTGACCATTGTGCTGATCACTCACGAAATGGCGGTGATTCGCGAGATCTGCGATCGCGTCGTCGTGCTCGAACACGGCCATGTGGTCGAGCAAGGCCCGGTGTGGCAAGTGTTCGGCAATCCGCAACACGCAGTCAGCCAGACCCTGCTCGCACCGCTGCAACACGCCTTGCCGGAAGAATTGCAAAGCCGTTTGCAGGCGCAATCCACGGCGTCAGATGCCGCTGTGGTGTTGCGTTTGCAGTTCACCGGCAGTGCCGCTGATGAGCCGGATCTGGCCGCATTGTTTGCGGCGTTGGGTGGCCGAGTGAAGCTGCTTCAGGGCGGCGTGGAAAGGATTCAGGGGCATGCGCTGGGGCAGCTTTTACTGGCCGTCAGCGGCTCGGCGTTCAGCGCCGAGCAATTGCTCGAACGCGCCGGGCAATGGGCGCAACGAGTGGAGGTATTGGGCTATGTGGTTTGATCGCTTGCTGCAGGGTTTTATCGACACCTTCCTGATGGTGGGCGTGTCGTCGCTGATCGCGCTGCTGGTGGGGATTCCCATGGCGGTGATTCTGGTCACCAGCGACAAGGGCGGGATCTACGAAGCGCCGCTGTTGAACCGTGCGCTGGGCGCCTTCGTCAATCTGTTCCGCTCGATCCCGTTCCTGATTCTGATGGTCGCGCTGATTCCGTTCACCCGCCTGATCGTCGGCACCACCTACGGCGTGTGGGCCGCGGTGGTTCCGCTGACAATCGCCGCAACACCCTTCTTCGCGCGGATCGCCGAAGTGAGTTTGCGTGAGGTCGATCATGGCCTGATCGAAGCCGCGCAGGCCATGGGCTGCCGGCGCTGGCATATCGTCTGGCATGTGCTGTTGCCCGAGGCGCTGCCGGGAATTGTCGGGGGTTTCACCATTACGCTGGTGACAATGATCAATTCGTCGGCGATGGCTGGCGCGATTGGTGCCGGTGGGTTGGGGGATATCGCTTATCGCTACGGCTATCAGCGTTTCGACAGCCAGATCATGTTGACGGTGATTGTCTTGCTGGTGGCGTTGGTGGCGGTGATTCAGTTGGGTGGCGACAGGCTGGCGCGAGGGCTGAATAAGCGCTAAGGTCGATAGCGGCAGGTGGCCATCAACCAGCCCCATGTGATCGCACTATTTTCGGCATCGCCCTTAGTGAAAATCAGATGTCTCCTACACGGTTTTTAGCGTTTCGCCAGCCCGAACCACGCGGGTTTGCAGGACGATTCCTAGAATAATTTGCCTGCTTGTACCCGAAATATCCGGTAGCTAATCTCCGGTCGTCACTGTTTTGCGGTGACCGGATTCAGTTGTCCGGATTCGCTGGGCGTACAGTCAGGCCTGACCTCGGCAGAGGCTTTAGCTGTCCGATGTTGGCTGTGTGCAGGGCACTTTCGGGTGCATCGATAACCGGCGGCCGGCGACTGATCTGCGTGCAGCCGCCGTCCTGCTCGTTTAGTCGCGAAATGGTTGGCTCCCACTTGATGTCAGGAGTTTACCCATGGAAAAAAATCTCACCGATCCGCCACTCAGCCTTACTTCCAGCAAGCGGTTCACCGAGGATTTGCTCAAGGATCGCTCTGCATTGTGCCGCGCCGTTGACTCGCATCTGGCCGGCACTCAGGTCACGTTGGCGGGACAGAAACGCGTCTACAGCATCAGCGAAGATGTGACGCTGGAGGACGCCCAATTATATGTCGCCGACCTGTTGCGCTGCGCATCGGTGACCGTCCATCAATGCGGTGACCAGCTCGGGGGCGCGGATCGGGCCATGGTGTTCTCGGTCTGGCACCTGCTGGAAATGGCCAAGGCGATGATGGACCGTTCGATCGATTGCCTGGGGGCGAAGCAGCACTGACGCCCCGGCACCCATCGCCGCCTGCGCTGGCGCCAGCGCAGGCGGCGTTTTTTTGCCGGTGAAAAAGCTTATAGTCCGACCTCACATTGCCAATACAGCATCGATCATGAAGCAGACGCCCAGCGACCTCGAACAGATCACCGCCACTACCCTCGGTCACTACAACTCGGTGGCCGAGGATTTCCGTGAAGGCACTCGCGACCACGATGTCAGCCAGAACATCGGGGCCCTGCTACGGCACATTCACGGTGAAGCGCCTTTCACGATTCTTGATTTCGGCTGCGGGCCGGGCCGGGATTTGCAAACCTTCACGCGCATGGGCCACGTCGCGATCGGCCTCGATGGCTCACAGGAATTCGCGCGCATGGCCCGCGAGGACAGCGGTTGCGAAGTCTGGCAGCAGGACTTTCTCAAGCTTGATCTGCCGGCCGAGCGCTTCGACGGGGTCTTTGCCAATGCGGTGCTGTTTCATGTGCCGTTGCAGGTGTTGCCGCAAGTGCTACGGCAACTGCACGGCACCTTGAAACCAGGTGGCGTGCTGTTCAGTTCCAATCCGCGCGGGGACAACCGTGAAGGCTGGAACGGGCCGCGATACGGCTCGTATCACGATCTGGAAGCCTGGCGCGGGTTGCTGACGGCGGCAGGTTTTGTCGAACTTGAGCATTACTACCGCCCCGCCGGGTTGCCGCGTGAGCAGCAGCCATGGCTGGCGAGCGTGTGGCGTCGAGTTGATTGAAGATCAAAAGATCGCAGCCTTCGGCAGCTCCTACGCTGGAATGCGTTTCCCTGTAGGGGCTGCCGTTGGCTGCGATCTCTGGTTCTTGCTTCAGGAAGATTCTTTTTCAGGCTCGCGAATCTTGTACCAGGCCACATACAGCGCCGGCAGAAACAGCAGCGTCAACAGCGTCGCCACCACGATGCCGCCAATCATTGCGTAGGCCATCGGCCCCCAGAACACTTCGCGGGCAATCGGGATCATGCCCATGCTCGCCGCCGCTGCGGTCAGCAGGATCGGCCGGCGTCGGTGTTCGGTGGCTTCGACCACCGCGTCCCATGGCGCGTAGCCTTTCTGCTCGAACTCATCAATCTGCGTCACCAGAATCACCGAGTTGCGGATGATGATACCGATCAGCGCGAGAATCCCGAGGATCGCCACAAAGCCCATCGGCGTGCCGGTCGGCACCAGCGCCAGGACCACGCCGATCAGCCCCAGCGGCGCGACACTGGCGACCAGGAACATCTTCTGCACGCTGTGCAACTGGATCATCAGGAACGTCGCCATGAGGAACAGCATCAGCGGCAGCACCTTGGCAATCGGCCCCTGGGCCTTGCCGCTTTCCTCGACCGTACCGCCGGTGGCGACCTTGTAGCCGACCGGCAGTTTCGAGGCAAAAGCATCGATTGAGGGCTTGAGCAGTTTCACCAGATCGGTCGGCTGAATCTCGTCGCGCACCGAGGCCTTGATGGTGATGGTCGGCAAGCGATCGCGACGCCACACCAGCGGCTGCTCCAGTTCATAGCGCACGGTGGCGAACGCCAGCAGCGGAATCGAGGTGCCGCTCGGCGTAACGATCTGCAGGTTCTGCAGGGTTTCCGGGGTGCCGCGTTCGGAGTCCACCGCGCGACCGACCACATTGATGAGGTAGATGTCGTCATCGACCTGGGTCAACGGCGAACCGCTGACAATGCTGTTCATCAAATTCGCCACGTCTTCGGAGGACAACCCGAGTTGCCGCGCCTTGTCCTGAGCGATGTCGATGCGCAGGACTTTGCCGGGCTCGTTCCAGTCGTAAATGATCTCGCCGATGTGCGGGTTCTTGTCCAGCTCGGTTGCCAGATCGATGGCGTGTTTGCGTACCTGATCGACATCTTTGCCGCTGACCCGATACTGAATCGGACGCCCCACTGGCGGGCCCATTTCCAGGGCCTGCACGTAGCTGCCGATGCCGACGAAGTCTTTGTGCAGGCGCTCGCGCAAGCGCTGACTCAGGGCCTCGCGGGCTTCGAAATCCTTACTGACGATCACCAGTTGCGCGTAGTACGGGTTTTGCAATTGCTGGTCCAGCGGCAGGTAGAAACGGATCGCGCCCTGACCGATATAGGTGCTCCAGCGCACGATGTCCGGATCGCCCTTGAGGGTCGCTTCGAGCTTGTCCACCGCTTTGCGGGTTTCATCGATCGAGGCGTTTTGTGGCAGGTTCAGGTCGACCAGGATTTCCGGGCGGTCGGATGCCGGGAAGAACTGGTTCTGCACGAAACGCATGCAGAACACCGCCAGCACGAACAACAGCACGGTGACGCCGATCGCCCACCAGCGATTGCGCATGGCCCATAGAAGCCCGCCGTTGAACGCCCGGCCGACGCGACCCGGCTCGGCGTCATGGGCCTTCACCTTGTCGCTGAGGATGTGTACGCCAATCACCGGCGCGAAGAACACCGCCACCACCCACGAGACGATCATCGCCACGGCGATCACTGCAAACAGCGTGAAGGTGTATTCACCCGCCGAACTGGCGTTGAGGCCGATAGGCACGAAACCGGCGACGGTCACCAGCGTACCGGTGAGCATCGGGAACGCCGTCGAGGTGTAGGCGAACGTCGCCGCCTGCTCCTTGCTCTCGCCCATTTCCAGGCGCGTAACCATCATTTCCACGGTGATCATCGCGTCGTCCACCAGCAGACCGAGGGCGATGATCAGCGCGCCGAGGGAAATCCGCTGCATGGTGATGCCGCTGTATTCCATGAACACAAAGACCATCGCCAGCACCAGCGGAATCGAGCAGGCCACCACCAGACCAGCGCGCACGCCGAGGCTGATGAAACTCACCACCAGCACGATGATGACCGCTTCGAACAGCGCGCTGGTGAAACCGCCGACGGCCTCTTCCACCACCACCGCCTGATCGGAAACCGTATGCACACCGACCCCAACCGGCAAGTCAGCGGTGAGCTGGTCGATGCGCTCGTGCAGTGCTTTGCCGAATTCCTGAACGTTGCCGCCCTTCTGCATGGCAATCGCCAGGCCGATTGCCGGTTTGCCGTCGAAACGGAATTCCGGCGTCGCCGGGTCGACGTAGCCACGGCTGATGTCAGCAATGTCGGCGAGGCGATAGAAACGGTCATTGAGTTTGAGATTGACCTCAGCCAGGTCTTTCTCCGAAGCGAATTGCCCCGATGTGCGCACGGAAATCCGTTCAGGTCCCGCCTCGATCACCCCGGCCGGGGTCACGGCGTTCTGCGATTGCAGGCTCTGCACCACCTGACGCTGATCGATGCCCAGCGCGGCCAGTTTGCGGGTGGAGAAATTCAGGTAAATCGTTTCGTCCTGCTGGCCGACCATTTCGATCTTGCCCAGCCCCGGCACGTTGCGGATTTCTGCGCGCGCCTGCTCCACATAATCGCGCAACTGGCGCATGGTCAGGCCGTCGGCGGTGAAGGCGTAGACCGAGCCGTACACGTCGCCGAATTCATCGTTGAATCCCGGCCCCTGAATGCCCTGGGGAAACTGGCCGCGAATGTCGTCGATCTTCTTGCGCACCTGGTACCAGATTTCCGGGATGTCCTTGGCGCTGGTGGTGTCGCGCAGATACACGTACACCGTCGATTCGCCGGGGCGCGTGTAGCTTTTCACGTAGTCGAGGGAATCGAGCTCTTCGAGTTTTTTCTCGATGCGGTCGGTGACCTGCTTGAGGGTTTCTTCCTGGGTCGCGCCCGGCCATTTGGTCTGGATCACCATGGTTTTGATGGTGAACGACGGGTCTTCTTCGCGGCCCAGATTGAAGTAGGAGAAAACACCCATCAGCAACCCGACAAACATCAGGTACCACACGAAAGACTGGTGCTTGAGGGCCCATTCGGAGAGGTTGAAAGAGCCTTTCATTGACTGTCCTCGTCAAGTTTTACCGATTGTCCGGGTTTGAGACTGTTGACGCCGGCGCTGACCACGCGCTCGCCGTTTTGCACACCGCCGGCCAGCACCACGCTGTTGTCGCCACGGCTGACCACGCTGACGTCGCGGGGGTTTACGGTTTTGTTCTGCGTGTCGATCACCCAGATTCGGGTTTTGCCATCGACTTCCTGCAACGCAGTCAGCGGCAGTTCGATGCGCGGCTTGATTGCCGAGCTGAGGGTCACGCTAATCGCGGTGCCGAGGCGGAAACCGTCCGGCGTATCCGACAGGGTCAGGCGTGCGCGGCGGGTGCGCGTGGCGCTTTGAGCCTGGGGTTCGATCTCGCGGATGATTGCCGTGGTGTTGATGCTCGGGTCGAGTTGCGCAGCCACCGAGAACACCACGTCGCTGGGCAACTGATCGACCAGGGTATCGGGCAAATCGATCACCGCTTCCTTGATGTCCGGTTGCGCCAGCGTCACCACTTGTTGCCCGGCCGTCACCACTTGCCCGGCCTCGGCGTTCCACGCGGTGACCACGGCTTTGTGATCAGAGCGTAGCTCGGTGTAGCTCAACTGATCCTTGCTCTGGCTGACCGCTGCACGGGCCTGATCGAGCGAAGCCTGGGTGGTTTTCAGGTCCGTGTTGGCAACGTCCAGTTGCGCCTGCGCACCGACGCCGCGATCAAACAGCGCTTGCTGCCGACGTGCATTGGCCTGGGCGTTGATCAGTTGCGCCTGGATCCTCGCCAGATCGCCCTGGGCCGAACGCAACTGGTTCTGCTGATCGGACGGATCGAGGGTGGCGAGCAGGGTGCCCTTCTGCACCTCGGCGCCGACATCGACGTTACGGCTGGCGATGCGTCCGCCGACGCGGAAACCGGTGTTGCTTTCATAGCGCGCCTGAATGCTCCCCGCAAAGCGCCCGAGGCTTTCTTCATTCAGCGCTTTGACCGTGACCGACAGCACCGGCCGTACCGGTTCCGGCGGCGTTTCCTTTTCCGAGCAGGCGCCCAGCAGCAGCGCCATGCACAACAGTCCCAGGCGCTTCATGGCTGCGCTCCCGGCTGCAGATCCTTGTAGGTGTTTTCGGCAATCTCGACTTTCATGCCGGGGTGCAGCAACTGACCGCCAGCGACGATGACTTTCTCACCGCCCTTGAGGCCTTCGCTGATGATCACTTTGCCGGTCAGGTAACGACCGACCGTGACGGTATGCAACTGCGCCTCACCCTTGTCATCGACCAGCCACACCGCCGGGTCGCTGATGTTTTTCGTCAGCGCCGACCAGGGCAATTCCACCGCCGATTTGCCGGTGCCCTTGGCGGTGGCACTGACCACCGAACCGAGCTGCATGCCCGGCGGCAGCTTGTCGAGGCTGACCTTGACCTGCACGGTGCCCGATTGCGCCGACACCGATGGCGTGATCTCACGCACGGTGCCGGTGGTTTTGATCTCGGGGTTGTCGAGCAGGCTGACCACGATCGAGCGATCGGACGGCCGCTCGGCCAGCAGCGATTCGTAGACATTGAACACCGCGTCGCGGTCGCCGTCGCGGGCGAGGCTGAAAATCGGCGCGGTGGCCTGCACCACCTGGCCGACTTCGGCCTGGCGTTCGGTGATCACGCCCGGCGCATCGGCGATCAGCGAGGTGTAGCTGAGCTGGTCCCTGGCGTTGGCCAATTGCGCCTGCGCCGCGCTCAATGCGCTCTGGCTGCTGCGTAGCGCCGCTTGCGCCGAATCGTATTCGCTCTGGCTGGTGTAGCCCTTGGGCAAGAGTTTTTGCTGACGCACGAAAGCGGCCGCCGCTTGTTTTACGCGGGCCTGTTCAGCGACGACCTGGGCTTGAGCGGAATCGACGTTGGTTTGCAGATCTTTCGGATCGAGTTTGGCCAGCACCTGTTTGGCGGTTACGCGGTCGCCGACATCGACCATGCGCTGGATGATCTTGCCGCCGACGCGGAACGACAATTGCGTCTGCACTCGCGCCTGCACATCACCGGTAAGGGTCACCGCGGCGGCGTAGTTGGCCGGCTCGACCTCTTGGACAAAAACCCGCGGCAGGTATTCCTGAGCAGGTTTCTTGTCGCCGCAAGCGGTGAGCAAAGTGAACAGACTCAGCATGACCGCTGTTTTCATTCCGGGACTTGCCATGCAGACTCCTTCCTGTGTACGAACGTGCAAGTGACGATACGACTGTGAGCTTAGAACAGGGTTCAACGTTCGCCTGAGCGATCACAACATTTCCGTGTGGAAGCTGCCGAAGAGAGGGAATTCCATGCTTCATACCTTGGCCGTGGCCAATTACCGCTCGATCAACAAACTGGTGATTCCGCTCGGGCGCCTGAACCTGATTACCGGGCCCAACGGCAGCGGCAAGTCCAACCTCTACCGCGCCTTGCGCCTGCTGGCCGAAACCGCGCAGGGCGGCGTGGTCAACGCGTTAGCGCGTGAAGGCGGGCTGGACTCCACGTTCTGGGCCGGACCGGAAACCATCAGTCGACGCATGCGCAACGGTGAGGTGGCGATCGAGCCGACCGTGCGCCATGGCGTGAAAAGGTTGCGCCTGGGATTCGCCGGCGAGAACTTCAGCTACGCCATCGGCCTGGGCCTGCCGGAGCCGAGCACTTCATGCTTTGCCCTCGACCCGGAAATCAAGCGTGAGTGCATCTGGGCCGGCCCGGTGTTTCGCCCGGCGAGCCTGCTGGTCGACCGCAACGGCCCGATGATCCGCGCCCGCGAAGGTCGCGCGTGGGATGTGCTGGCGCAACACACGCCGAACTTCGACAGCCTGTTCGATCAGGTCGGCAATCTGCGCAGCTCGCCGGAAGTGTTCCAGATGCGCGAATTCATCCGGCGCTGGCGCTTTTATGATCACTTTCGCAGCGATGCCGACGCGCCGGTGCGTCAGCCGCAACTGGGCACACGCACCCCCGTGCTGCACCACGACGGCCGCGATCTGGCGGCAGCCTTGCAAACGATTATCGAGATTGGCGATCCGCAAGCACTCACCGCAGCGGTCAGCGATGCCTTTCCCGGCGCGCGCCTGAACATTGCGCCGTTGGCCGGCGGCCGTTTCGCTATCGAGTTTTATCAGGAAGGCTTGTTGCGACCGCTGTCAGCGGCAGAACTGTCGGACGGCACCTTGCGTTATCTGCTGCTGATCGCCGCCCTGCTGACCCCACGACCGCCATCGCTGATGGTGCTCAACGAACCGGAAACCAGCCTGCACCCGGACCTGCTGCCGGCGCTGGCACGGCTGATCATCCGCGCTTCGGAGCAGTGTCAGGTGTGGGTGGTGTCGCACGCGCGGCGATTGATCTCGGCGTTGCAGGAAGACCCGGAATGCAATTGCATCGTGCTGGAGAAGACGCTGGGGCAGACCGGCATTGTCGGGCAGCGGGTGCTGGATGAGCCGGCGTGGCATTGGCCAGACTAGCCCATTCGATCGTTCCCACGCCCTGCGTGGGAACGATCAACAGGCAATCACCCCTGCCACTTGCCCCCTTCAACAATCACACTCTCAGGGCGGGTGTCATCGCTCAGCTCTTTGCGCACATATTGGTCATACAGCTTGAGCAGGTATTTCTCCTCGCCCAATTTGGCCAGCTCGCTGTTGACCCAGTCACGCAACTCGAGATTGCCCTTTTTCACGGCCGGCGCAATCGGCGCCTCGGCTCCGAGCTTTTCTTCAAGCACGCGATACCCCGGGTTCTGCTTGGCCCAGCTGAACAGCACCAGATTGTCCTGCGCATAGGCATCGCCACGACCATTGGCCAAGGCTTGCAGCGACTCGGAGTTCTTTTCGAACTTGAGCAGTTTCCAGTCCGGATGGTTTTTGGTCAGCCAGATATCCGCGGTGGTGCCGGTGGTGACAATCGTGGTGCGCGTCGCCAGATCATTGAGTTTCTTCACCGAACTGCCCTGCGGCACCAGTGCCTGCACGGCGACCTTGAGGTTCGGGTTGGTGAATTCCACCGCTTCCTTGCGCTCCGGGGTGACGGTCATGTTGGCGAGGATCAGGTCGACCTTGTCGCTCTGCAAAAACGGAATGCGACTGGCCGGCTCGACGGCAACAAACTCGACCTTGTTTTCATCGCCGAGCAGATCTTTGGCGAAGCGCCGGCCAATGTCGGTGTCGAAGCCAACGTAGCGCCCGGCCTCATCGACGAAACCGAACGGGGGCTTGTCGGTAAATACACCAACGATCAATTTGTCGCGGGCCTTGATCTTGTCCAGATAACCGGCGGGTGCGGCGCTTTCGCTGGCGACCTTCGGCTTTGGTGGCTCTTCGGTTTTACCGCAACCGGCAAGCAAGGCGAGGCTAAGCAGGGGCAATAACAAAGCGGCAGTTTTCATAGCAGTTCCAGTTCCTTTTTCGGATTCGTTTCTGGCGATGTGGCAACGAAGGAGAACTTCTCCAGAAACTGCTGCGCGCGTGCGGTTTGCGGGTTCGTAAAGAAAATCTCGGGTGGGGACTGTTCGAGGATGCGTCCGGCATCCATGAACACGATGCGGTCGGCCACCGCGCGGGCGAAGGCCATTTCGTGGGTGACGATCAATAAGGTCATGCCTTCGCGGGCCAGACCCTGAATGACTTGCAGTACTTCCTTGACCATTTCCGGGTCGAGGGCGGCGGTGACTTCGTCGAAGAGCATGACGCGGGGGTTCATGCACAGCGACCGAACAATGGCGATGCGTTGCTGCTGGCCGCCGGAGAGCTGACGCGGAAAGGCATCGCGCTTGTCCAGCAGGCCGACACGCTCAAGCAAGGCTTCGGCCTGCTGTTGTGCTTCGCGACGCTGGCGCTTCTGCACCTTGAGCGGGCCGAGCAGCAGATTGTCCAGGACGCTCATGTGCGGGAACAGGTGATAGCTCTGGAAGACCATGCCGATCTGCTGACGGATTTCGCGCCAGTCAGTGGCCTTGTCCAACAGCTCTCGGTCGAGGAATTTCAGGCTGCCGCTGTGGGCCTCTTCCAGACCATTGAGGCAACGCAGCAAAGTACTTTTGCCGCAACCGCTGGGTCCGAGAATGACCACCACTTCGCCGCTCTGTACTTGCAGATCGACGCCATTGAGCACCTGCTGGGCGCCATAGAATTTGTTGAAACCGTGAAACTCGATCAGTGCACTCATGCTTGCGTCCAGCGTCGCTCCAGCACGCGCGAAGCGGCCGAGAGCGGGTAGCAAATGAAAAAGAAAAACAGGAACAGCGCACCGTAAATCAGTACTGATTCGTAGGTGCGCTCGATGATCTGTTGGCCGACCTTGATCACATCGACGACGCCGATCAGCACCGCCAGCGAACTGGTCTTGATGATCCGCGTGTAGACGTTGATGGTCGGCGGCGTCATGCGCTTGAGTGCTTGCGGCAGCAGCACGTAGCCATACAGTTGCGCTGCATTGAGGCCGATCGACAGCCCCGCTTCACGCTGTCCGCGCGGCAACGAATGCAGCGCACCACGCGCTACCTCGCCAACCTCGCTGGCGCCCCACAGCGACAGCACCAGCACCGCGCACCAGAAACTTGGCAGGCTGAGTCCAAAGAAAATCGGCAGACCGAAGAACAGCAGGTACAACCAGACCAGTACCGGTATCGCCCGGAACAGCTCCAGATAGATGCGCAAAATCGCGTTCAGCCACGTTACGTTCAACGTGCGCAGGACACCGTAGAGCACACCGCCGACGGTGCTGATGGCGATGCTCAGAAATGAGATCGACAAGGTCTGACCGGCGCCTTTCGCCAGTTGCGGCAACGACACCCAAAGCAATTCAAGACCCGAACTGGCCATGCTGGAGCCTCCTTTCCAGACGGCTGAGCAACAGCGATAGCGGCAAGAACAGCAGCACGCAGATCAGCGTCAGCACGGCGAGCATTTCGTAGGTTTTGTAGTAGAGCGCGATATAGCTCTTGGTGGTGTAGAGGATTTCCGGCACCGCTACCGCCGAGACCACGGTGGTTTCCTTGAGCAGGAAAATGAAATTGGCGAACAGCGACGGCAAGCTGAGGATCCCCGCCTGCGGCAGGATCACGTAGCGCAGCAACTGGCCGTGAGACAGGCCAATCGACCGTCCGGATTCCAGTTGCGCCTGGGGTACCGCATCGACGCCGGCGCGCAGCACTTCGGTGAGATAGGCGCCGCCAAGGAAAGTCATGGTGATGATTGCCGCAGTGAAACCGGAAACCTGGATCGCCACTGCCGGCAACGCGAAGTAGACGAAGAACAGCTGAATCAGCAACGGCGTGTTGCGCGCCAGCTCTACATAAAGGCCGACCATTTTCTGTAGGTATGGCGTGCGAAACACCAGAATCGTCGCGTTGAGCAGCGCGACCAGCAGCGAAGTGCCGATGGCGATCAGTCCGACCTGCAGCGTCACGCCGACGGCTTTAAGAAAGGCCGGCAGAGTGCTGAGGATAAAGGCGTAGTCGAAAGTCATGAAGCGTCCTGACGCCGCAGGGTAAGCGGCGGTGATGCAATCCATGGACAGCGGGTACCTGTCCGGCAGGCACTGACTTTATAGGTATAAAAACAAGAATTTAAATACCGTTAAAGCATATTGATATCACCCAAAAAACTATCCTGTGGGTTTGCCGGGAAGGAATAAGACGGCTATTTTTCTTTGCGCTGTAGGACGGATCTTTTTTTCACGAAAGACCTCCAAGGAACCGCAGCTTTTGGCCAGACTCTCCGGCCCATTCATCACAAGGAAGAAAGACATGGACGTAAAACTGCCGCAGCGGCTGGATCCGCAGGACATCGTGAAATTGCTCAGGGCGTTGCGCCGGGCGTTGAAAGCGCAGGTGGCCTGAGGTAACGGCAAGATTGATGGTTCCCACGCTCCGCGTGGGAATGCAGCCCGGGACGCTCCGCGTCCCATTAAGGGCCGAACGCGGAGCGTCCGATGAGGCATTCCCACGCAGAGCGTGGGAACGATCTTTTCAACGGCTTGAAACGCACGCACAAAAACGCCGATGCCCATCACTGGCCATCGGCGTTTTTACCTTTGAAGCAGGTTCACTCAAGTCAGATCAGAATGCCGGCAGCACCGCGCCGCTGTACTTCTTCTCGATGAACGCTTTGACTTCCGGGCTGGTCAGGGCCTTGGCCAGTTTCTGGATCGCGTCGCTGTTCTTGTTGTCCTCACGGGCCACCAGGAAGTTCACGTACGGCGAGTCGGCGCCTTCGATCACCAGCGCATCCTTGGTCGGGTTCAGCTTGGCTTCCAGCGCGTAGTTGGTGTTGATCATGTCCAGATCAACTTCTTTCAGCACGCGCGGCAGCAGGGCCGATTCCAGTTCCTTGAACTTGAAGTTGTGCGGGTTCTTGGCGATGTCTTTCGGCGTTGCCAGAGCGTTCTTCGGATCTTTCAGTTCGATCAGGCCGGCCTTTTGCAGCAGGATCAGGGCGCGGCCGCTGTTGCTGCCTTCGTTGGGGATGGCGATGGTCGCGCCGTCCGGCAGTTCAGCCAGAGTCTTGTACTTGCTCGAGTAGCCACCGAACGGTTCAACGTGAACGCCCTGCACGGTCACCAGATACTTCGCCTTGTCGTCCTTGTATTTACCCTGGTTGAAGCTGTCCAGATACGGCTTGGTCTGGAAGTAGTTGGCGTCCAGACGCTTCTCGCCAACCTGTACGTTCGGCTGCACGTAGTCGGTGAAGACTTTGATTTCCAGATCCACGCCTTCTTTGGCCAGGGTCGGCTTGATCAGCTCGAGGATTTCGGCGTGAGGCACCGGCGTTGCGGCAACCACCAGTTTCTCGCCGGCGTTGGCGAAAGAAGCCGTGAGCGCAGCCGCCAATGCGGTAAACAACAGAACCTTTTTCATGCAGTGTCCTTATCGAAAATCACGGTCGTCATCGACGACGGCATTAATACGTGTGCCAGTGAAGTGATATCGCTGGCGTGAGGCGGACAATACCCGGATTTTTTATTCCCGGACAATAACGTTTATTCAGCTTCATATTCCATTTTGTTCATGTTGAGGAAAACGGCTCACACCGCCTCGCTCAACTGAATCAGCCATTCTTTCAATGCCTTACGCTCTGCACCGCTGCCGCCGATGTGCGTCTGCCTTACCAGACGTTCGATCTGAACCTGCGGCGCAGACGCGTCGGGCAGGTTCAGGTGTTCCGGCAGAATCTCGTCACCGGTGCTGACCAGCAGGGCGAAGTGAATGACGTTTTCCAGCTCGCGGGTGTTGCCAGGCCAGCTGTGCTGTTCGAGTACATGCTGCGCGGCTTCGCTGATCAGCGGCACGGGCAGGTCGAGACGCTGGCTGTAGATGCCAAGGAAATACTCGGCCAGCGAGAGGATGTCGCCGGTGCGCGCGCGCAACGCCGGCAACTCCAGATGACCCTCGCTGAGGTAGTGATAGAGCCGCTCGTGGAATTTTCCGGCATCCACGGCCTGGGCCAGATCAATACTGGTTGCGGCGACCAGGCGCACATCCACCGGGCTTGGCTGATGCGCTCCGACACGGGTGACTTCGTGGTTTTCCAGCGCGGCGAGCAATTTGATCTGGATCGGCAGCGGCAGGTCGCCGATCTCATCCAGGTACAAGGTGCCGCCGTTGGCCGAACCGAACCAGCCGGCGCGGCTGCTGGCCGAACCGCTGTAGCTGCCGGCGGCGTAGCCGAACAGTTCGGCGTCGGCGTAGGTCGGGCTGATCGCGCCGCAGTTCACCGAAACGAACAGACCGCTGCGGTCACTGGCGCGATGGATATGCCGGGCGAGCAGCTCTTTACCGGTGCCCGTCTCACCGCGAATCAACACTGAAATCGAACGCGGTGCCAGTTGCTCGAGTTCTTCGCGCAATTGCCGTGAACGCGGATCGACAAATACCAGCGCCTTGGCGCGAATGCTCAGGGGGCTTTTTTCCGCATCGGGAAAGGTCAGCAAGGGCTGACCGAAAGTTTCGAAACTCATGGCAGGCTCCCGCCCAAAACCGCCAGCCGACGGGGGCGTTGAATAAAAAGGTCAGGCGCGACGGCGGGCGTGGTGTTCCAAGCGGTTTTGCAGGCGATAGAGGTAGGCAAACCCCTGCTCCCAGCGCTGATGCCCGGACTTGACGTTGATGTGCCCGGCCCCGGCAAGAATCCCCGCCTCCGCGCCCCAGTTGCGCGCCAGTTCCAATGCGCGCGGCGCGCTGACGGCGGCGTCGTTGTCGGAACTGACCACTTGACTGGGGAATGGCAACAGATCCGTCGGAATCGGTGCGAAGTTGCGCAGTGCCGGCGCGCAGGCAGGACGCTCGACGTCGGCCGGCGCGACCAGCAACGCCCCGCGCACCTGACGCAGGTATTGCAGCGGCGCAGTTGCCGCCCAGTGAGCAACGGTGATGCAGCCCAGGCTGTGAGCGATGAGGATCACCGGTGTGCTGTCGGCGGCAATCGCTTCGGCGAGCGCGGCGACCCAGTCCTCACGGCGCGGCGTCAGCCAATCGGCCTGCTCGACCCGCGCGCTGTTCGGCAGGCTGTTCTGCCAATGGCTTTGCCAATGATCTTCTGGCGATCCCTGCCAGCCCGGCACAATCAGGTAACGGATTGATTCATTGCGCATGGGGAAGCTCTCCTGCGGCGTGTCTGTTCCGGGTCGAGTATAAGGATGAGAGTTATATTCGTTAAGGAATAAGAAGCTATTTATTAATACCCATAATGCATATGAGGCGCGAATCCTGTGGGAGCGAGCCTGCTCGCGAATGCGGTGCATCAGTCGACGCTGATGTTGTGGAGAATGCCGCCTTCGCGAGCAGGCTCGCTCCCACATTGGAGAGTGTCGTGGGCAAAAAACGAATAAAAAAAGGGCCGCACCCTGCCAAGGAGACGGCCCCGGAAAAACGAAAATCTGTCACCGCGCGGTGATCACCGACAATTTGGTAATCCCTGCCCGTTCGATCGAAGCCATGGCTCGCGCCACTTCGCCGTAATTCACCCCGTCATCGGCCTGCAATTGCACGCGCACTTCCGGGTCCTTGGCCTTGGCCGACTTGAGGTTGAATTCCAGCAAGTCCGGCTGAATCTCGTCCTTGTTGATAAACAGCTTGCCGGCGCCGTCGATGCTCACCACCAGTGGATCCTTCTGCTCGACCGGCGCCACCGCTTCAGTCTTCGGCAGGTTGATCGGTATCGCATTGGTCAGCAGCGGCGCGGTGACGATAAACACCACCAGCAGCACCAGCATCACATCCACCAGCGGCGTCACGTTGATCTCGCTGAGCACCTCATCCGTGTCTTGCGTGGAGAAGGCCATATCAGGACGCCTCCTTCACTTTTGCTGCGTTGCCGGGCGCTGCCACCTTGTGCGCGGTCGGGTGGATCAGCACGCGGAACGCGCTCTTCTGCGCCAGGCTGTAAAAGTCGTGGGCAAAATCGTCGAGATCCGCCGCCGTCAGTTTCAGACGGCGCAAAAAGTAGTTGTAAACCAGCACCGCCGGCACCGCGACGGCGATCCCCACGCCAGTCGCGACGAGTGCCGCACCGATCGGGCCGGCCACTGTCTCCAGGCTTGCCGAACCGGCAGCGCTGATGCCTTTCAAGGCCTCCATGATTCCCCATACCGTGCCGAACAGACCAATGAACGGCGAGGTGCTGCCGATACTCGCGACAACCGCCAGACCGGTTTCCAGCGAACGCCGTTCGCGGACGATCTGCTGGCGCAAGGCACGCTCAAGGCGATCCTGATGATTGATCGCCTGGCTCAGATCGTTGGCCTGCGGCGCCTCGCCCACCTGGATCGCCGCGTAACCGGCCTGCGCCACCCGCGCTGCGGCGCCGGGCTGGGTTTCGCTCAACTCGGCGGCGGCATCCAGGCTCGACGCCGCCCAGAAGCGTTTATGAAAGCGCCGATCCTGCGCCTTCAAACGACCGAACTGCACGGCCTTGAGCAACGCCAGGCCCCAGGTGGCGACGGAAAAAACCACCAGCAGCCAGATCACCGCGCTTTCGATGGATTCCAGTGGAGATGCCAGTAACGTCATGATGTGTTCCCTCGTGTAAACATTTCGCGCGAATTTGGTTTCGGTTTAATGAATCTTGAAATCGATAGGCACGCTGACCCAGCCGTCCTGGGCGACATCACCCTGCTTGGCCGGGACGAAGCTCCAGCGCTTCACAGCGTTGAGCGCGGCGTCGTCGAGCTGCTGGCGGCCACTGCTTTTGGCAATCTGAATCTCGCCCGGTTTGCCGCTGGCCAACACATGCACGCGCAACAACACCGTGCCTTCCCAACCGCGACGCTGAGCCAGCGACGGATATTCCGGAGCCGGGTTTTTCAGATACGCAGCGTTAGCTGAAGCCGGCGTAACGGGCGCCGGTGCTGGTGGCGCAGGAGGCGCTGGCGCGGCGACCGGGGCTGCCGGTTTCGCTGGCGCAGGCGGTTGCTCTACTGCCTTCGGCGCCGGTTTGGGCGGCGGTTTCACCACTGGTTTGGGTTTGGCGATCGGCTTGGGCGGCGGCGGTTTTACCGCCAATTCCTCTTCCACCGGCGCTGGCGGTTCGACCACCGGTGCCGGTGGTGGCGGCGCAACAACCGGCGGCGCTGGCGGAGCCGGACGCGAAAACTCGATGGTCATCGGCGGAATTTCCGGCGGCACGACCGGCAGCACCGGCGTCGGTTTCTGGCTGACCCAGTAAATCACCGCGCCATGCACCAACAGCGCGAGCACACCGAGCAGAAGGGTTTCGCGCCGACTCAGAATACCCTTGGGCGCTCGCTGCAAACGCAACTGCCCCAACGGCACCCGGTGCGGCCGGCCAAGATCGACCAGTTCGCCACTCGGCGTATGCCGCCACAGCAAATCCCCTGCGCTGGCGGCGGTCTGGACATTGCCCATTGTTCAACTCCCTGCGGTCTCTTTCGTTCTACAAGCCAAAGCGATCAACCCGCCCTTCTTGAAGCCCCCACGGCGTAGTCGATGGGGTTAATCATTGGGCTTGCACGCTTATCACTGAAAGTAATCTTTGACGTTATGCATAGGCCTTCAAGGAATAAGCAAATCGCCCGTTTTCACCGAAGCCGCGCGCCACAAGGGCTGCAGCGATCGACGAAAAATCGCATGCTTTTACGGCATGAAAAGTATTCGTTCACGGCATTCATCCGCGCTCGGTTAACGACTGGCATTGGTTTGCTGGACGCCTACGGCAGGCGCGATCACTGCAGTTTCCGAGCGCGGCGTACCGGCCGGCACCCAGTCGTAGCTCACCGGCAGCGCTCGGTACACCCAATTGCTGATCGCGTCCCCACCCGGCGCTTTGCCCAGATACGGACTGACGTATTCCCAAACGTTTTCACCGTTGGCGGTTACCTGGAAAAACCGCCCGTTCATGCCTTCGTCGATCAAGGTGTTGCCGTTGGGCAAACGCCGCGCGCTGCTGATGAACGAGCTGTAGAACGCCCAGCCTGGCTGCTTCGAATTGGCCGCGCTGTACTGCCAGACGATCTGGTTTTTCTGCGGGTCGATTTCCAGCACCCGTGAACCGGATATCAAGCCAAGGGTGACGTTCGGATAGCCCGCCGAACCCTGGTTATCGAACACCAGCAGATTGCCGGCGCCAGGCAGTCCGGCGGGGATGATGTGTGCGTCGTGCTGACCGACGAACTGATCGACCGGGCGCGGCAGTTTCTGCGCGGTTTTCGGATTGATCAGCGGCAGGTTCGGCCCCAGCCGCCAGACCACTTTGCCGCTGGTTTTATCGATGATGGCGATGAAGTTGGCGTTGCGTGAATCGATCAACAGATTGTCCGGGCTGAAGCGCTTGTCACCGGCGTCGAACCACTTGTTCGGCCCAACCAGACTGAGATTGTTGATGTGCAGGTAATCCGGGTTGTCACTGGCGCGCACCAGTTTCAACTGCTCGGCGCTGAAGCCGAATTCGCCCAGATGTTCCGAGGCCAGCCACTGCCATTTCACTGCGCCGTCGGGGCTGACTTCGTAGATCACATCGTCGATGACTTCGGGCGCCTTGAAGCCGTTGACCTTGTGCACCTTGTTCGCCAGCACCACGGTGTTGCCATTGCTCAAGCGACGCTGATCGTGATGCTGCTGCGCCGCGCCATCGGGCGCTTTGTCGCCCCACTGCCAGACGACTTTGCCGTCCCAGTCGAGTTCGCCGACGCTCTGATTGCCCAGGCCATTGCCTGCCGAGCCGAGCTTGCCGGGATCCTTGTCACTCAATTGCAGCAGTACGTGGCCGCGTTTACCGCCGACCAATTGCGGGTCGATGATGGCTGAAGGGAAACCGGCCTGCGCCCAGGCTTTCACTTCGTTGCCGTTCATGTCGATCAGGTGCGTCCGCTTGTCGGCGCCGCTGAAGATCACGTACTGGTTGAACGCCCTGTCCGGGTCATAACGAGTGACGCCGGTCGGGTACACGCTGGGCGCGGCGAAGGCGCTGCTGCTCAGGACTGCGCCGGATAACAGCAGAGGTAAAGCGCTTTTGATGGGCAACATGGTGCAGCTCCTTGAAAGCTCAATCAGAAGTCGTAGCGACCGGTAACGCCGAGGGTCCGTGGCGTGCCGAGCAGGCCTTCATAGCCGCCGTTGCCGCCGGTCCACAAGGTCGTGTAGTAGGTCTTGTCGAAGGCGTTCTTCAGCCACAGCGAGACATCCCACTGGCCCTGATTGAAATCGCCGCGCAGGCCAGTGGAGAGGTTGACCACCGCGTAACTGGGGATCTGCCCATAATCGGAATCCTCCACCGTGCCTACCGCTTTTGAGCGGAACGCATAGCTGCCGGTGACGTAGGGTTCGAAGCCGTTAGCCAGATTCCATTTGTATTCGCCGTTGGCGTTGCCGATCCATTTCGACGCGCCGACGACTTGATGGCCGCTGAGGTCGCAGGAGGCCGGTGCGCCTGGGGCCTGGCTGACTTCCGGCGGGCACGGCGCATCCTTGTACGAGAGGTAGCTGACATCGTTGTACGAGCCGTTGAAGTTCAGCGTCAGGCCACGCAGCGGCACCACGGTGCTTTCGAACTCGATGCCGCGCGAGCGCACGGAACCGGCGTTGGTCAGGTATTGCACGCGGTTGGCGGCGTCATAGGCGTTGGTCTGGTAGGCGTTGACCTGGGTCCAGAACACGTTGGCGTTGAGTTGCAGGCGGCGGTCCCAAAGGGTGCTTTTGAAACCGAGTTCGGCGTTGTTCGCTCGCTCGGTGCCGATCAATAGCGAGTCGGCGCCAGCGGTAGGCGCTGAGCCGACCGCGAGGTTGACCCCGCCGGATTTTTCGCCGTGGGACAGCGTGGCGTAACCGAGCACGTCATCGGTGATTCGATAGCTCAGGTTGAGCAGTCCGGAGGGGCTGGAGCTGTACTGATTCAAGTCTCCGGAATCGTAGGCGCCGGCACGCCCGCGGCGCGCAGTGGCTGCCGCGCCCGCCACGGCCACACCGCCGAGCGGCGCGTTGCGGCTGACCGAGGCGTTTTTCTCTTCGTAGGTGCCACGCACCCCGGCGGTGAAATCCAGACGCTCGCTGAGGTGCCAGGTGCCTTGGGCAAACAGGGCGAAACTGTCGGTCTTGATATGGCCCTTGCCGACGCTGGTGACGTTGGCCAGGGCCCCGGCCGGCGTGCCGTTCCAGATGTCCGCTTGCGGGCCGTAATAGGCGAAGGATTTGTTGTCCAGGTCCGAGCCGAAATAGTAGGCACCGACCACGTAATCGAAGAACTCGCCCTTGGGCGAGGCCAGGCGAAATTCCTGCGAGTACTGTTTGTCTTCCACCGACACGCCGGCGTTGTAACTGGCCGGCACGTTGAGGCCGTCGTCGTTGCGCGGGGTGAAATTCCAGAAGCGGTACGAGCTGACCGACGTCAGGGTAAAGTCGCTCGGCAACGTCCAATTGGCCTCCACCGAAGTGCCGCCCTGATGCACGGTTACGTGTTGGTCGTTGTCGAGATTGACCTTGCGGTGCCGACCGTTGACCAGCGTCGCCCCGGCCGCGCTGGCCCGCGATTCATACAGATTGACGCCGTTGATGGTCGGCCCGGTGTTGTAGAGCACGCGGGTGCCGGCGCTGGAATCTTCTTCGTTGTAATCGCCGATCCAGCGCAGACTGAAATCTTCATTGGGCTTGAACAACAGCTGCGCGCGAAAGCCCTCGCGCGAACCACCGTTGAGGTCGTGGCCGTCGTATTCGTTCTTGATGTCGCCGTCGCTGCGCGTGCGATAAGCGGAAAAGCGCCCGGCCAGTTGGTCATTGAGCGGCCCGGAAATCGTGCCCTTGGTCTGGAAGTAACCGTCCTCGCCGACCGAGGTTTCGATGCTGCGCTCCGGCGTGAATGACGGTGCGCGGGTACTGATGTTGATGACCCCGGCGGTGGTGTTCTTGCCGAACAGCGTGCCCTGCGGCCCACGCAGGACTTCGAGCTGCTCGATGTCCATCAGATCGAACACCGCCATCCCCGGACGGCCCAGATAAACGTTGTCGATGTACAGGCCAACGCTGCCTTCCAGGCCATCACTGGCCGGGTTGTTGCCCAGGCCACGGATGGACACGCTGGACTGGCGCGCATGCATATAGGCGACGTTGACGCTGGGCACCAGTTGCTGCAAATCCTGAATCCGATAGACCCGCTGCGTCTCCAGATTCTGCCCGCTGACCACGCTCATTGGCGTCGGCACATCTTGCGAGCTTTCTTCGCGGCGGCGGGTGGTGACGGTCACGGTTTCCAGCTGCGAACCATTGGCCGCCGCTGTGCCTGCGGGGACAGGCGGAGGGGTTTCGGCTTCGGCGGCATAGCCGTGAGTCCAGCTGGCGCTGCCTGCCAGCAACAGCGCCAAAGGCAGGCGTTTGAGCCGTCGGGGAGATGGGGGTAACGCGAGATTCAACGGACTCATGGCGCGGCTCCTGGTTAAAAAACACACAGACATCTTCACTGCTGCATATTCTTTTCAGTTATTTATTTATGGATTTACAAATATTTACTGCATAAGAGATTGCCTTTATAAGGAGTCGACCTAATGCATATCCAATGCATTTCCCGGATATTTTTTATGTGAAAAATGCATATCGACTTGCGCCAATTGCGTCACTTCATCGCTCTGGTTGAGCAACGCAGCTTCGTCGCCGGCGCGCAGGCGGTGAACCTGTCGCAGTCGGCGTTCAGCCGCAGCATCCAAGCCCTGGAACACAGCGTCGGCTGCCAGTTGGTCGATCGTGGACGCAAGGAATTGCCGCCGACCAAACAGGGCCAGGTGCTGCTCGAACATGCGCGGCGCCTGGTCAGCGGTGCGCAGCAGATGGCTAATGAGATCAGCCAGTTCAATGGCCTCGAAGCCGGGGAATTACGCTTTGGTTGCGGGCCGGCGCCAGCCGCCGGATTGATCCCGCGCGCGATCGGCGCCTTCATTGGTCGCTACCCGAAAGCGCGGGTGCAGTTTCAGGTCGATGACTGGCAGAGCCTGAGCAAACGCCTGCTCAGCGAAGAGTTCGAATTCTTCGTCGCCGATACCAGGCAATTCGAGGCGGATCCGGATTACCAGACCCACCGCCTGCGAGCGCGCAAATGGCATTTCTGCTGCCGCGCCGGGCATCCGTTGACGGCGTTCGCACGCATCACCGCTGAGCAGTTGCTGAGTTATCCACTGGCGGTCAGCATCCGTCCGCCGAACCTGCGCAAGGTCATCGTCGACCTCAGCGGTCGTCCGGATTTCACCCCGAATGTGGAATGCGAAAACGGCTCGAGTCTGTTGAGTGTGGTGTTGCGCTCGGAGGCGATCGGAATTGTCGGCGCGTATTCCGATGCGCTGCATCTGGCCAAGGGTGAGCTGGTCTGTTTGAAGATCGAAGGCCTGGCCGATGATCTGGAGGAGCTGTACACCCGCTATGGCATTGTCAGCCGCGCCGGGTATCGGTTGTCGCCACTGGCCGAAGCGATGATCGAGCAGATCAAGGCGATTGATGCGCTGGATGAAGAGGTGTGTTCGCTGGAGAATTTTGCTGTCTGAGCTGGCCCCTTCGCGAGCAGGCTCGCTCCCACAGGAATACGCATTTCAAATGTGGGAGCGAGCCTGCTCGCGAAGAGGCTGATGCAATCCCTGCATGATCTTCATTCCCCAAATGCACTTGCCGAACCCCCCTACCGACAGCGAAAACCCTCACCTGTCCCACTGACCGGTGAACCCCATGCCTACCCCATCCAACCCCGTGCGCAACGTGTTGTACATCATGTGCGATCAACTGCGCCGCGATTACCTGTCCTGCTACGGACACCCGCATCTGCACACGCCAAACATCGATCGCCTCGCTGCCCAAGGCGTGCGTTTCAGCCGCGCCTACACCCAAGGCACGATCTGCGGCCCATCGCGAATGTCGGCCTACACCGGGCGCTATGTCAGCAGCCATCAAGTGGCCTGGAACGCCGTGCCGTTGCCGCTGGATGAATTGACGATCGGCGATTACCTGCGACCTCACGGCATCCGCACCGCGCTGGTCGGCAAGACCCATGCGACGGCCAATGTCGACGCCTTGCAGCGCCTGGCGATCAACCCGGAAAGCGCGCAAACCGAGTTGCTCAATGAGGTCGGCTTCGAACCGTACCTGCGCCACGACGGTATCTACCCCGACGATCCGTCATTCGACGACAAGCGCGAATCCGCGCCCTATACCCAATACCTGCGCGCGCAGGGCTTCGATGGCAAGAATCCCTGGCACGACTGGGCGAATGCCGCCGAAGGCGAGAACGGTGAAATCCTCAGCGGCTGGAAAATGCGTCATGCGAATTTGCCAGCACGAATTCCCGAGCAACACTCAGAGACTGTCTACACTACAAATCGCGCCATCGACTTCATCGCTGAGCAAGGCGAGAAACCCTGGTGTTTACACCTCTCGTACATCAAACCCCACTGGCCCTACATCGTACCGGCGCCATACCACGCTTTGTACAGTACGAAATCGATCCTGAAACCGGTCCGCGCGACGCCCTCTGAGGCCAGCAAACACCCCGTATACACTGCCTTTCGTCAACATGAGGAAAGCCTCAACTTCGCCCGCGATTCAGTACGGTTGAATGTAATCCCCACCTACATGGGCCTGATCAGGCAAGTGGATGATCAGTTGGGGCGGCTGTTCGATTTTCTGCAGGGCAATGGGCGTTGGGATGACACGCTGATTATGTTCACCAGCGATCACGGCGACTTCCTTGGCGATCATTGGCTGGGCGAGAAGGAGTTTTTGCTCGAGCAGGCGGTAGGCGTGCCGTTGATCGTGCGCGATCCTCGAGCGGCGGCGGATGTCACGCGTGGCACTGTCGATGATCGACTGGCGGAAACCATCGATGCATTGCCGACGTTTCTTCAAGCGCTTGGATTACCGAGTGCGGAACATCGACTGGAAGGACGCTCATTGATCCCGTTGCTGCACGGGGAAACTCCCGATTGGCGCCGCTATGCAATCAGCGAATACGACTACGCCTTTCAGGCCCCGGCGCGTGAACGACTGGGCCAGCCGATCGACCGTTGCCGCATGACCATGGTGCGTAGCGAGCGCTGGAAATACCTGGCGTACGACGACTTTCGACCGCAGCTGTTTGATCTGTTGAATGATCCGCAGGAGCTGAATGACCTGGGTGACGACCCGACGTACGCAGCGGTGCGCGAGGAGCATGCGGGGTATCTGTTTGAATGGGTACGCGGACTGAAGCGGCGGACCACGATCAGCCATGAGGAGATCGATTCGCGCGGGCAGCGGTTTCGTTATGGAGAGCCGGAGACCGAGAAGGTCGTTCAGATCGGAGTGTGGTAGCTGTGATCAAATGATCGTTCCCAAGCTCCGCGTGGGAATGCAGCCCGGGACGCTCCGCGTCCCAAAACCGGACGCAGAGCGTCCGTTGAGGCATTCCCACGCAGAGCGTGGGAACGATCAATGTGGGAGCGAGCCTGCTCGCGAAGAGGCCCGGTCAGACGCCGACGATATCAGAACCTTTGATGGTCTGACTCCGCTGCCCACTCACCCCCACCGGCACTTCGCCTTTGAGCGTCACCCGGCGCACCACCCGATCCTGGGTGCCGTAATCATCAATCGCGTAATGCTGCGTCGAGCGGTTGTCCCAGATCGCCACATCACCGGCCTGCCAGCGCCAGCGCACGGTGTTTTCCTGGCGGATCACATGGCTCTGCAGCAAGCCGAACAGGTGCGCCGAATCCGCCTGCGAATAACCCTTGATGCGTTTGACGAAATGCCCCAGCAGCAAGCTTTTCTCGCCGCTGATCGGGTGCACGCGCACCACCGGATGCTCGGTCTCGTAAACGGTCGAGGTGAAGACTTTGCGGTAGCGCTCCAGCTTCTCTGCCGAGACGTCCGGCTTCGCACCGGCGTAGTCGTACTCGTTGCTGTGCACCGCGGTGAGTTTGTCGGCGAGTTCACGCAGCTCGCTCGGCAAGCCGCTGTATGCCGTTGCGGTATTGGCCCAGAGCGTATCGCCGCCGAAGGCCGGGGCGACCACCGAGCGCAGGATCGAGGCTTTTGGGTACGCGTCGACGAAAGTCACGTCGGTGTGCCAGGAGTTGGCGCGCTGACCTTCGGCTCCGTCCAGCTCGAGCAGGTAACGGGTGCCTTCGCGCGATGGCACGGTCGGGTGCGCCACCGGCTCGCCGAGCAGATGGGCGAAGGCTTCCTGACGCTGATCGTCGAGCTGCGTCTGCTCGCGGAAGAACAGCACTTTGTATTCGACCAAGGCTTGCTGGATCGCTTCGACCGTGGCGGCGTCCAGCTCACCGGACAGGTGCACGCCGCGGATTTCGGCGCCGATACGACCGGCTACCGGGTGAATTTCCAGCGCGTGAGAAACAGGTTTTACGGCAAGTGCGGCATTGCTCATGGGAAGACCCTCATCGACGGTTTGCGGTTTTGGCGGCAGCGAAACAACGCTCTATATATATTCCATTTACATCTAACAGATTTTCACATGCTTCGTTGACGGAATAAGAGCTTGCATTTAAAACCTCAAACAACCCTCGTCGCAAATGCCTTCGAGCTATTTTTAGGATGCCGGAAAAGCATATGGATCTTCGCCAGTTGCGCTACTTCATCGCCCTCAACGAACACCGAAGTTTTGTCCGTGCGGCCGACGCCATGGGCATCACTCAACCGGCGTTCAGCCGCAGTATTCAGGGGCTGGAGCAGGAGTTCGGTTGCGTGTTGGTTGATCGCGGCAACAAGGATCTGCGCCCGACGCCCGAGGGCCAAGTGGTGCTGCAACATGCCTTGAGCCTGGTGCAGGGCGCAGCGTTGCTCAACGCTGAAGTGACGCAAATGACCAAGCTCGACGCCGGCGAAGTGCACTTCGGCTGCGGGCCGGCGCCGGCGGTGAAACTGGTGCCGGACGCGGTGGCGCAATTCATCAATGCGCACCCGAAAGTGCGCACCTGTTTCCAGGTGGATAACTGGGAAAAACTCAGCCGCGCGCTGAGCCGCGAAGAGATCGAATTCTTCATCGCCGACATCCGCCATTTCGAGTCCGATCCGAATTTCCAGACGCAACCGCTGACGCCCAAGCGCGGGGTATTTTTCTGCCGGCCAGGGCATCCGTTGCTGGCCAAGGAAAGCCTGTCGACCAACGACATGTTCGACTACCCGCTGGCCGCCACACTGATCCCGCCGGGCATTCGCAAGCTGCTGGCGAACCTCAGCGGGCGCATCGATTTTTCGCCGACCATCGAGACCGAGCACTTTCCGGCGCTGGTCAAAGTGGTGCTGCAATCCAACGCGATCGGCGTCGGCACGGAGGAAGCGTTTGTCGAGGATGTCGCCAAGGGTTCGCTCGCGCTGCTGCACTGGCGCAACCTGCCGCAGAACCTTGAAAGCATGAACGCCCGCTGCGGCATCGTCAGCCGTACCGGGTTTCGGCTGTCGCCGGCGGCGAGGGCCATGATCGAGACGTTGGTCGCGGTGGATCGGCAGGACGTCAGCGTCGCAGTCTGAACCTTTTCGTGAGCAGGCTCGCTCCCACATTTGGATATGAACCCGGTTCCAGTGTGGGAGCGAGCCTGCTCGCGAAGCGGTCAGTGCAGACGCTGGAGGTCTAAAGCCTGGCAGCAGAAAGCTCTGGCGCCACCCAATCACTGACCTTGAACGGCTTGCGAATCAGCTTCTGCTGCGCCGCCAGGTCGACCTTGTCCTGCAGGCCGCTCAAGAACACCGGGTCCAGCGTCGACGGGAAAATTTCGCTCAAATTCTGATCCTTCAGATCCTGAGCAAGAATCACCGGCGGATAACTGGCCAGCCCCGACACCAACTGCACATAGGCTTCTTTGTTGCTGTCCTGAGTCAGCCACTCGACTGCTTGCTGCTGTGCCTTAAGCAGTTTCGCAATGACCTCAGGATGGGCGTCGACAAATTTGCCATTACCCAGCAACACCGCCTGCACGCTGCCAGCGCCGCCGAGGCCCTTGGTGTTGAGCGGCAACTCCGCCAGGCCTTTGGCTTGCAAGGCACTCAGCGCGGAGCTGCCCCACGAGGCATCGATCTGCTTGGCCGCGAGTGCCGAGACTGCTGCGTTGAAGTCCAGGTTGATGACCTTCACGTCCTTCTCGCTGAGGCCCTGACTGGCCAGCGCCGCATCGAACGACAGCTGCGTCGCCGTACCGCGGAAGATCGCCACACGCTTGCCCTTGAGATCCTGCAGGGTCTTGATCCCCGAGCCCGGCACCACGCCGAGGTATTGCTTGACCCCGCGCGCCGTAGCGCTGAGCAGGCGCGTGTCCAGACCGTTGGACTTGCCAATGATCGCGGCGAGGTCGCCGAGATAGGCCAGATCGACCTGGCCATTGGCAAACGCCTCGTTGATCACCGGCCCGGCGCCCTTGAAGAAACTCCACTGGATCTTGATGCCCTGCTCGGCGAAGGCCTTCTCAAAGATCTGCTGATCGCGAAGCACATCGACGATGCCGCCGCCGCTGTGTTGAGTGCCGGCGCTGAGGTCGGGCACGGCGATGCGGATTTCCTTGAGCTCCTCGGCTTGGGCGCTGAGCGTGAGAAAGCCTGCAAGCGCCGGGGCGGCCAGCAGGCTGATGATTCGTTTGAAGGGAAGGTTCATGGGCACGGCTCCTTGATCGCTGAGGAGCCGAAAGTAGGCTGAATGCGCACCTTCACTTAAATACTATAAATTCACATTTTTATATCCATATGAACTAAGCGAGCGTGCGTGCGGCTTGCAGCGCTATATGCATTAACAGCATCGAAAATATTCTTCGAATGCATTGGATGCGCGTAAGCAGGCAAGCCTTAAATGGATTCGCTTATCTCCCGATAGCCACTAACCCAGTCTTGTTAGATCAGTTTCATATATGACGAAACCCAATATGGGAGCGAGCCTGCTCGCGAAGAGGCCATGCCAGCCGCCATCAATGCTGACTGAAACAGCCATTTCGCGAGCAGGCTCGCTCCCACATGAAAAGCGGTTCGCCATGCAACCCGACAACGGAGGTCACCCATGGCCCGTCAATCTCTGCTCAGCCTGCCGCTGGCCGCGCCGCCGCTGAAAAGCCGCCGCTCCTGGCCAAGTCTGAACCAACGTCTGCTGCCCTGGTTATTGCCCGTCAGCCTGTTCGTCCTATGGTGGCTGGCCGCGCGCAATCAGTGGATGAGCGAGCAGATCCTGCCGGCGCCATCACTGGTGTGGAGCAGCGCTGTGGAACTGGCGCAAGGCGAGTTGTGGAGTCATATGTGGATCAGCCTGCAACGGTTGTTCTGGGGCTTGTTGGCAGGCGTTTCGACCGGTGCGGTGCTTGGCGCCGCGCTGGGTTTCAGCCGACGTCTGGAGCGCCTGGTTTTTCCGACATTCGCCGGGTTGGCGCAGGTGCCGACGCTGGCGTGGATTCCGCTGTTCATGGTGTTCTTCGGCATCGGTGAAGTGCTGAAACTGGTGGTACTGATCAAGGCCATTGTGGTGCCGGTGACTTTGCACACACTGGTCGGCGTGCGCGATGCGCAACCGAAACTGCGCGAAGCCGCCGCCGTGTTGCGCCTGCCGCCGCGTCTGTTGATTCGGCGCCTGGTGCTTCCCGCTGCGCTGCCGGCGTTCATGGCCGGTGTACGGCTGGCCCTGGCCGCTGGCTGGACCTCGTTGCTGGCGGTCGAGCTGCTGGCCTCCAGTGAAGGCATCGGTTACCTGATGGTCTGGGCGCGACAGTTGTTCATGCTCGACATCGTGTTCGTGTGCATTGTGGTCATCGGTCTGATCGGCGTGGCGATGGATCGCGGCATTGGTCTGCTCGACCGCAAACTGGTGCACTGGCCGCACCCGGCCACCGCACACATTACTCGCGGCCCGCGCTATCAGGGCTGGCAGCGCCTGCAACCGTGGCTGCTGCCGCTGGGCTTGTTGGCGCTTTGGCAAATGGCCAATGATCAGCAATGGGTCGACGCGAATATTCTGGTCAGCCCGGCGGCTGTGCTGAGCACGGCATGGGATGGACTGCTCGACGGCACGCTGGTCCACGGCATGGCGCTGAGCCTGAGCCGCACCCTCGGCGGCTTGCTGATCGGTGGCGGCCTCGGCTTCGCCTTGGGCCTGCTGCTCGGCCTGTCGCGTCTCAGTGAGCGGTTGCTCGGCCCGACACTCGCCGCATTGCGGCAGATTGCGATTTTCGCCTGGGTTCCGCTGCTCACCGCGTGGTTCGGTCTCGGCGAACTGGCCAAGTGGGTGTTCGTCGCCCTCGCCGCATTCTTCCCGCTGTTCATTGCTACCCAGCGCAGCGTCGCCAACCTGTCGCCGCAACTCAACGAAGCCGCGCAAGTGCTGCGCCTGCGCCTCGGCCAGCGCCTGCGTCGACTGGCGCTACCGGGCGCTGCGCCGGGGATTTTCGCCGGGCTGCGATTGAGCCTCATCTACGCCTGGCTCGGCACCATCGGCGCTGAATATTTCATGCCGTCCAATGGCGGCATCGGCAGTCAGATGATCGGCGCGCAGCAGCTGCTGCGCATGGATCTGATCATGGCCGGCATGCTGCTGGTCGGCCTCACCGGCGCCCTGCTCAACCTGATCGGCCAACGCCTGGAAATTCGCGCGACCCGCTGGAGACACGCATGAACGCACCGATTGTCAGCTTCAATCACGTAGGCAAATCCTTCGCCGTCAAGGGCTTCGAACTGGAGGCGATTCGCGAATTCAACCTCGACATCGCCGAGGGCGAATTCGTCGCCATCGTCGGATCCAGCGGCTGCGGCAAATCCACTTTGCTGCGTTTGCTGGTCGGCCTCGACACCGAGTTTCGCGGGCACATCAGTGTCGATGGCAAGGCCGTCAGCGGCATCGGCGGCGAGCGCGGTATCGTCTTTCAGGAACATCGTCTGTTTCCGTGGCTGACAGTCGCCGACAACATCGGCCTGGGCCTGGTCAATGAACCGCTGAGCGGAGCGCAGAAACAACAGCGCATCAAGGATTTCATCGAGCTGGTCGGCCTCAGCGATTTCACCGAGGCCTATCCGCATCAGCTTTCTGGCGGCATGGCGCAGCGCGTGGCAATTGCTCGTGGCCTCGTCGCCAGTCCGCGAATCCTGCTGCTCGACGAACCTTTCGGTGCCCTCGACGCACTGACCCGCCAGCAAATGCAGGACGAGCTGTTGGCAATCCGAGAACGGGCAAAGATCACCACGATTCTGGTCACCCATGATGTCGAGGAAGCGATTTTTCTCGCTGACCGCGTGGTGGTGATGGAGCCGCGTCCGGGGCGGATCAAGCAAGTGGTCGACATCGCCCTGCCGCACCCGCGCCAGCGCAGCAGTTACGACTTCCATCAGCTGCGTGAAGAACTGCTGCACGAGTTGACCAGTGACGACCATTACCAACCGAGCGCAGCGGTGCAGATCCGCGATCTGCCGCTGACGTTCATTGCCTGCTGAACAGGAGTTTCGCGATGCCGCAACGTTCCAACTTTCTGGTGATACTGGCCGACGACCTAGGCTTTTCCGACATCGGTGCGTTCGGCGGCGAAATCGCCACGCCGAACCTCGATGCGCTGGCCAACAACGGCCTGCGCCTGACCGATTTCCACACCGCACCGACCTGCTCGCCGACGCGTTCGATGCTGCTGACCGGCACCGATCACCACATCGCCGGCATCGGCACCATGGCCGAAGCATTGACCCCGGAACTGATCGGCAAACCCGGATACGAGGGCTACCTCAACGACCGCGTCGTCGCTCTGCCCGAGCTGCTGCGCGAGGCCGGTTACCAAACCTTGATGAGCGGCAAATGGCATCTCGGCCTGAAGGCCGAACTGGCGCCCCATGCGCGTGGTTTCGAGCGTTCGTTTTCACTGTTGCCGGGCGCTGCCAACCACTATGGTTTCGAGCCGACCTACGATGAGCAAACACCGGGCCTGCTGAAATCCACCCCGGCGCTGTACATCGAGGACGATCAGTTTGTTGACAAGTTGCCGAAAGATTTCTACTCCTCCGACGCGTTCGGCGACAAGCTGCTGCAGTACCTCAAGGAACGCGATCAGACCCGGCCGTTCTTCGCTTACCTGCCCTTCTCCGCGCCGCACTGGCCGCTGCAGGCACCGGCCGGGATCGTCGCGAAGTACCGTGGCCGCTATGACGCCGGGCCCGAGGTGCTGCGCCTCGAACGCCTGGAAAAGCTCAAGGCGCTGGGCCTGATCGAAGCAGACGTCGAGCCGCATCCACTAATACAACTCAGCACACAATGGGACGCGTTGAGCGATGAACAAAAGCAAATTTCCGCACGCGCCATGGAGGTCTACGCGGCGATGGTCGAGCGCATGGACTGGAACATCGGCCGGGTCGTCGATTACCTGCGCCAGCAGGGCCAGCTCGACAACACGTTCATCCTGTTCATGTCCGACAACGGTGCCGAAGGCGCGCTGCTGGAAGCGTTCCCCAAGTTCGGCCCGGAGCTGATGACCTACCTCAACCAGCATTACGACAACAGTCTCGACAACATCGGCCGGGCCAATTCCTACGTCTGGTACGGGCCGAATTGGGCGCAAGTGGCGACCGCGCCGTCGCGCTTGTTCAAGGCATTCACCACCGAGGGCGGGATTCGCGTGCCGGCCCTGCTGCACTATCCGCAATTGCCGCTCAAAGGGCAGATCAGCCATGGTTTCGGCACAGTGATGGACATCACCCCGACCATTCTCGATCTGGCTGGCGTGCGGCATCCGGGCAAACAGTGGAAAGGCAAAGCCGTGGCGCCACTGCGCGGTAAATCATGGCTGGGCTTTTTGTCCGGCGAGACCGCGCAGGTGCATGACCAGCATACGGTCACCGGTTGGGAATTGTTCGGACGTCGGGCGATTCGTCAGGGGTCGTGGAAAGCGGTGTGGATCCCCGGGCCGGTGGGGCCAGCGACCTGGCAACTTTATGATCTGGCGAATGATCCGGGGGAGATTCATGATCTGGCGTTGAGTCAGCCGCAGAAACTCACTGACTTGATCGGGCATTGGCAGCGGTATGTGGAAGAGACCGGAGTGATCCTCAGTGCTTCGCCGTTTCAGCCGGATTGATAGGGTCTGACAGATCGTATTCGCGAGCAGGCTCGCTCCCACAGGAAACCGGATTCCAACTGTGGGAGCGAGCCTGCTCGCGAAGGGGCCTTTGAGCACAACCCATCAAGCCCGGGCTGAACTCACCTCTTCATGCACCATTCCAGCCGGACGCACAAACCGGTTCGCCCGGCCAAACGTGCCGAAATCATTAAAGCGCACGCCCATCTCGCGCATCACCTTGTGCGCCACCGGCACGGTCATCTGACGAATGTAAAACGGCTCCTTGACCACGAAGTGATGAATCCCGTGACTGCTGCCGAAGTTGAAGCAGAACGCTTGCAACGGCCACAGCCACCACGGGTTCAGCACCTGGCATTGCTGCAGCACATTGCCCGGTTCGACGTCGCCGTAGTAATGCATGTTCGAGCTGATGAAGTGCAGGCAAAAAGTGCGCAACACATTCGGGCCGATGATCACCACGGCGGCGATATCGATCACCTGCATCACCGAAAGCGTGGTGGCCGACCACTCGATGGGCGAGCCGAGCAAATGCGCGATGCCATTGGCCGCGTGAAAGCCGAGAAACACATACCATGCGCCCCAATGCAGCAGCGCCAGCGGTGCGTAGACCTTGAGCACGCGTTTGCCGATGCTCCACTTGTGTGCCCAGGTCTTGGCGCGGAGCAGGCGGATAAACGCCGACATGACGTTATCGCCAACCATCAGCAGACGGGCAAACCCCCACGGCTCGCCGTTGGTGATTGCGCGCTCTTCCATGTCGGCTTCAGTGCCGGACACCTTGTGATGGTTGAGGTGCAGATGACGACGGATCCACGGATTGATCGTGCTCGGCCGCGCCAGCCAGACCAGGCCCATCATCAGGTTGTGCGGCACGCGTTGTTTGCGGAAGTACATGCTGTGGATCAAGTCATGTTCCAGCTCATGGGTCAGCGAGGCGAAAAAAGCATTGAGCAGCAGGCACACCCACCAAGCCATATGGCCAGTGATGTAAAGCGCCGCCGTACCGATCATCCCGGCCAGCGCAAACGCCAGAATCCCCGCACCGAGGGCATCCTGGTGCCGAAGAATCGGGTAGCGCTCACGCAATTCCCCTCCTTTTGCCAGCACCACCTGGCGAATATATGCCGAACGCTGCGCCGCATTCAGTCGTTCAGGGCTTGCAGAAGTACCGTCCATGCTTCCATCCTCGGGTCTAAGATGAATGCATCGTGCCTTGCCGGGGTTCGATCCGCGCTAGCCAAGAACGCCAACCTGTTGACCGGACGCGCCAATCCGCATGAAGGAACCGACCTCCCTCGCCAGCTGGACCCGCGCCTTGCGCAAACAACTCGATGCGCTCGGGCTGGACAGCCTTGCCTTGTGCCAACAGGCCGGGCTCGACCCAGCGCTGATGGACGACCCCAACGCACGCTATCCGCTGTCCGGTACCACGCGCCTGTGGGCGCTCGCCGTTGAAGCCAGCGGCGACCCGGCGCTGGGCTTGCGCGTGTCGCGCTTCGTCAGCCCGACCACGTTCCACGCGCTCGGTTATGCACTGGTGGCGAGCGGCAGCTTGCGCGAGGTGTTCGAGCGCATCGTGCGCTATCACCCGGTGGTCAGCGATGCGCTGGAACTGGAGCTGAGCCGCAGCGAAGACCGCTATCAATTCCGCCTGAAAATTCCGCCCGGCAACCCGGCGCCGGCCGTCGAAGCCATCGACGCCTTCGCGGCGATCTACGTGCGCACCTGCCGCAATCGCCTCGGCCGTGACTACGCACCATTGGCGGTGTACTTGCGCCGCCCCGAACCGAGCGATGCCCAGCAATGGCACAAAGTCTTCCGCGCGCCGGTGCATTTTTGCGCCACCGAAGACCGCCTGGAATTCGCCCTCAGCGACTTCGACAGCCACCTCGATGACGCCAACCCGGAACTGGCCGAACACAACGAAGCCGTACTCAAACGCACCCTCGCCCAGCTCAAGCCGCTGACCTGGGAGCGCAAGGTGCGCGATGCCATTGAAGAACAATTGCCCGAAGGCGAACCCAGCGCCGAACGCATTGCCCAGGCCTTGCACCTGAGCCTGCGCAGCCTGCAACGGCATCTGGCGGATGAAGGTTGCCGTTTCGACACGCTGCTCAACGAAAGCCGTGAAAATCTCGCGCTGTTGCACCTGCGTGACCCGCAGTGTTCGTTGAGCGAGGTGAGTTATCTGCTGGGCTTCGCCGACACCAGCAGCTTCAGCCGCGCGTTCAAGCGCTGGACGGGAATGACGCCGGGGCAGTTTCGCGATGGGTTGCGTTGAGTTTCAACTGGTGAGCAGGCTGCGCGCCAGACCCGCAGACCATTGTTCGATCATCGCAGCGCCCACCTCAGCGAAGGCAGGATGATTGGCGCTGTACTCCGCCATTTCATCCATCGCTTCCCGTACACCGTGCGCGACCATTTGCAGCAACTGGTTGCAACGCGCTTCACTCAGATTGCAGGCCGTACGGCCAAACTTCGTTAGCATTTTATGCTTGGGCCACGCCTTCGAACCGCCCAACAGCAGTGCCATGCTATCGCTCTTGATGTACACCGACGTGGTGATGATGTCGTACGCCGGAGCCAGCCTGACCAATGAGTGTTCGCCACAATCGTCATACAGCACGCCAAAATTTTTCAAATGAGCATCGCCGTTTTTCAATACCGCTGATAAGGCGACAATCTTGAAGAAAGCTTCCAATGCATCCTTAAGCAACGAGGGCGAAACAAACGCCTTGATCTGCCGTGCGACTCCTTCGTAAGAACCATCGTATTTGGCCTTCGACGGCCAGCCGTTGAGCACGCAAAAGTCTTCGAAACCGAGGTATCCGGTCTCGCTCAAGTCAAAACGCTCGATGACGAGAAATTTGCCATGCTCGCTGAGTTCGAAATGCGGCACGTCGAGGCCACAAAGTTGCGCAGCGCGCATGCAGAAATATTCGTTGGTTGCCAGCTCGGGATACTCTTCGGCACGGAAGGCTTTGACCAGATGAGTCGAGCCTCGATGCGTCAGTCGGTCTATTGCAGCGGAACTGTCACGCACCAACACTTTGGGCTGCACGCCTGAAACCCCGGAATACTGCCCGTAGGTCTGCAAAAGATCCTCGAACAATCCTTGCGCACCGTCATGAACCAATAACTCAGCGAGCGAGGTTTCAGGTGGACGATCAGTTGTCGATGCGCTCGCGATCGAAAGACGCCCGAGTTGATGCGGGCCGACGATGCCCAGCAAAGCGAAGTCATCGAAGCCGCGCACGGCTTTGCTGAACCGCCGCATCAACTCATCGCGCAACGCACCCTCAGGCAGGTTCATCTCGAATATCGGATGGATGCCGCGTTCACAACCATAACTTTCCAGGCGTGTGGGCATGGTCAGCGAAACGGCATTTTCATCAATCGCATCGTTCCGATAGCTGAACACGCTGTCGACACCTGCGTGCCCGCGCCCCAATCTTCCAACCTCATGGCCGCCGACGCAGACCTGCAAGCGGTCCAATGCCTCAGTCATGGAAGTTCACCTTGCGCAGCGTGTCGAGTGTCGGACGTCGAGAGGCGCGGGGGATTGCGGCCAATTCGTAGCCGAATCCGTTAAGAATCGCTTCGACTTTGCGCAAACCGATTTCCGAGATTGTGTTGTTTTCAATCCCCGAGATTGTTGCACGGCTCATGCCGTACTGCTGTGCCAAAGCCTGTTGCGACATTTTTTGAGCCTTGCGCAAGCTTCTGATCAATGCGCCAATCTTTTCCATAACCGCCTCTGATGCATTGCTTACGATGCAAACGATGCTTTAACCGAAATAATGCATCTTAAATGATGCAATTCGCGAAGCTTAGCGTAGATGGCCAATCATCGCTAACGCCTTAGCACCGCATCACAAACCCCAACTCAAACACCGTCCCCGCCACATCACTACTCACCCGCACCTGCCCGCCGTGCAACTGCATGATCGACTGCACGATCGCCAACCCCAGCCCACCCGAATCTCCCGGCTCCGCACGTGAAGGATCGACGCGGTAGAAACGGTCGAACAGTCTGCCCAGATGCTCAGGCGCGATGAGCGGGCCGTGGTTGTGCACTTGCAGCCAGCACATATCCGGTTCATCGCGGCGTTGCAGGCTGATCAGGGTGCCGGGGTCAGCATGGCGTACGGCGTTGGCCAACAGGTTGCCGAGGGCGCGTTGCAGCAGTTGCTGGTCGGCGAGCAACTCGCCGTGCATGCGGTTTTCAAGTCGAAGGCCGCGGTCATCGGCCAGGGCTTCGAAGTAATCGCAGAGTTCGTCGCCGACGTTGCGCAAATCCAGTGTGTGCAGATTGAGCGCGCGTTCGGCCTGTTCGGCGCGGGCGAGGAACATCAGGTTCTCGGCCATGCGCTTGAGCCGTTCGAACTCTTCCATGTTCGAGGCCAGCACTTCCTGATAGTCGGCCGTGCTGCGCGGGTGGTTCAGGGCCTGGCCGTTGCTGGCGAGCAAGGTGTGCAGCGGCGTGCGGATTTCGTGGGCGAGGTCGGCGGAGAATTGCGACAGGCGCTGCACGCTGTCGTCCAGCCGCGCGAGCATGGTGTTGAGCGCGTGCACCGGCTCGCGCAGTTCGCTCGGCGTGCCCTCGATGGGCAGGCGTCGATCGAGGCTGCGCAGATCGATGCTGCGCACCGCTTCGCTCAACTGACGCAAAGGTTGCAGTCCCCGACGCAGCAACAACAGGCCCAGCGCAAACGCGAGCAACGCGCCGAGGCCGACGGACAGATACAGACGCAGGCGATAACTGCCGAGCATCTGCTCGCGCTCGCTGAGCACTTTGCCGGCGATCACCGTCAGGGTTTCACCGTTGGGACCCTGCGCCTGGCCGGACAGCAGGGCCAGCTCGGCGCCGTCACTGGCCTGCCAGCTGAGCACGTCACGGCGCTGCGGCATTTGCTCTCGCGCTAATGCATTGAGCGCCGGCAATTCACGTTGGCGCGGGTTGATCGCGATCACGCTGGAGCCGTCGGCCCGGCGCACCAGCAACAGACTGTCGAGATTGCCGAGCATGTTCTGATACAACCGGGGCCGTGCCTGCAGGGCGTCGAGGCTGTCGCTGTCGGCGAGCAAGGCGCGCACTTGTTCTAGGCGCCCGAGCAGGGCCATGTCGTCCCGAAAGGCCAGTTCCGAGGCCAGCGAGCGGTAGAGAAACACGCCGATTGCGCTCAGCACCAGCGCGCAGACCATGGCGAAGGCCAGCGCCAATCGCCAGGCGATCGACTTACTCCACATCGTCCGGCGCTTCCAGTTGATAACCGACGCCGCGCACGGTGTGGATAAGTTTCGGCATGTACGGGTCGTCGACCTTGGCGCGCAGGCGACGCACGGCGACTTCGACCATGTTGGTGTCGCTGTCGAAATTCAGGTTCCACACCTGCGAAGCGATCAGCGTGCGCGAGAGCACTTCGCCCTGGCGGCTGGCGAGCAACTGCAACAGGGCGAACTCTTTGTTGGTCAGGGCAATGCGCTGGCCGCCGCGACTGACCCGGCGGCGCAGCACGTCGATTTCCAGATCGGCGATGGTGTACGACTCGGCTTCGCGCATCGGCCCACGTCGCAGCAGCGTGCGCACGCGCGCGAGCAACTCGGCGAAGGCGAAGGGTTTGAGCAGGTAGTCGTCGGCGCCCAGCTCAAGACCACGCACGCGGTCTTCGATGGCGTCCTTGGCGGTGAGAAACAGCACCGGTGTGGCGCCGCGCTGGCGGATCAGTTGCAACAATTGCCAGCCGTTCAGACCCGGGAGCATCACGTCGAGGATGATCAGGTCGTATTCCTGCTGCTCGATAAAATAGCGGCCGTCGAGGCCATTGAGCGCCACATCCACGGCGAAACCCGACTCGCCCAGGCCCTTGGCGAGGAAATTGGCGGTTTTGGCTTCATCTTCTACGACCAGCAAACGCATGGCACACCTCGATTGATCAGGCACACAGGCTAGGCGTGTTCGGCGCCGTTGCCCATTACAAACTTGTAATCCGCCTGACGGGGTTCTGACGAAGTGCGCCGGTTAAGGTGCAGACCTTCTCAATCGGAGCCTGCACATGACCGTCAAATACCTTGTCGCCAGCCTGATCCTCGGCCTCAGCGGCGTTGCCAGCGCCACGCCAGAACTGCCGCGCCACGCCGATCTCGACCTGAAAACCGCACGCTGGCTGGCGGACAAGGCGATGAGCAGCTGCACCGGCACGGTGTCGGTACTCGACCGTGGCGGCAACCTGCTGGTGACGCTGCGTGGTGACGGCGTTGGCCCGCACAACACCGCCGCCAGCCAGCGCAAGGCCTACACCGCGCTGTCGACCAAGACGCCGACGCGGCTGTTCGCCGAGCGCGCCCGCAGCAACCCGGAAACCGCCAACCTCAACACCCTCAATGAATTGCTCTTGCTCGGCGGCGGCATTCCGCTGTTCGCCGGCAGCGAACTGGTCGGCGCCATGGGCGTGGCCGGTTCCGGCGGCGGTGAGCAAGACGAAAACTGCGCCCGCGCCGCCGCCGACAAGGCCGGCCTGACCATCACCCGTTCCCACTAAGGAGATCCACCATGACCACCCTGCGCATGACCCTCGCCGCGCTCGGCCTGAGCGCTGTTTCCAGCCTGGCGCTGGCCGCCGGCAATCCGCTGAGCGTGCACGTGCTCAATCTGGAAAACGGCCTGCCGTCACCGGGCATCAACGTCACCCTGGAAAAACACGTCGGCGAAAACTGGCAGCCACTGGCTCAAGGCACCACTAACGAGCAAGGGCGGATCGCCGAACTGTTCCCGGCCAAACAGCCATTCGAAGCCGGTGAATACCGCGTGGTGTTCAAGACCGGCGAGTATTACCAGAAGATCAAGCATGAGACGTTCTTCCCGGAAATTCCGGTGATCTTCCAGGTCAAGCAGACTGATCAGCACTACCACATCCCGCTGCTGCTGAGCCCGTACGGTTTCTCGACCTATCGCGGGTCGTAAGATAAACACAGATCCTTTGTTGGAACTGGTCTCTGTGGCGAGGGGATTTATCCCCGTTGGACTGCGCAGCGGTCCCATTTTTTCAGGGCCGCTGCGCGCCCCAGCGGGGATAAATCCCCTCGCCACAGGTGCCAGTTCCGACATTGGATCGGTTTCAGTTTTCAGATCGTGGCCAGGGCACGCAGTCTTGCGGCATCGAGGATTTCGATTTCGCCGTAAGCCAACCCGATAATCCCCTGCCCCTGCAGATCCTTAAGGATCTGATTAGTGGTCTGCCGCGACAGCGACAGCATCGCCGCCAACTGCTCCTGCGGCAGTTGCAGCACCCGACGCGGTGCGTCGAGTTCGCCGTAGCCTTCGGCGATCATCAGCAAGCGATGCGCCAGACGTGCCGGGGCTGGCAGCAGGCTCAGCTGTTCGAGGTTGATGAAGGCCAGGCGCAATTTGTGGCTCATCAACAGCGCCAGATGCCGCCAGTACTCCGGCTGTTCGTCGAGCAATTTGAACATCGTCGCCTGCGGGATATTCAGCAAGGTACACGGCCCGACCGCATAGGCGTCATGGGTGCGTGGCTGACCATCGAACAGGCAGATTTCGCCGAACCAGTGCGGCGCCTCCACCAGACTCAGCAACGCCTCCTTGCCCTGCTCGCTCACCGCGCCGATACGCACTGTGCCATCGAGCACTGCATACAGACCGCACGGCGCATCGCCGCGCTGGAACAGCCGTTGCCCCGCCGTCAGCCGCCGCTCTCGGGCCAATGCCAGCAGGCTATCCTGAAAAGATCCAGGCAGATGGCTGAACCACTGACCGCTGAGCAACCGTGCACGAATTTGCATAACCACTCCTGGAGTGTCGCCTGCCCGACAGAACGAATGCGGATCCCGAGGGACGATGCATTCAACCCCACTGGAGGAACAACAATGAAAAGCCTCGTCGACCACCTCAGTCAATACGCCGCCTACCACCGCGACCCGCGCAACATCGCCAGCCACTTCATCGGCATTCCGCTGATCGTGGTGGCGGTGGCTGTCCTGCTGTCACGGCCGCAATGGACGCTGAGCGGGTTATGGATATCTCCAGCGGTTGTGGTGGCGCTGGCTTCGGCTTGGTTTTACCTGCGTCTGGAGTTGAAGCTCGGCGTGTTGATGACCGTGCTGATGGGGCTGTCGGTGTGGGCCGGGCATGCACTGGCGCAGCAGAGCACTATGGTCTGGCTGAGCAGCGGCCTGGCGATGTTCGTGATCGGCTGGGTAATCCAGTTTGTCGGGCATCACTATGAAGGGCGCAAACCGGCGTTCGTCGATGACATCAGCGGGCTGATAGTCGGGCCGTTGTTTGTCGTGGCCGAGCTGGCGTTTCTGCTCGGGCTGCGGCAGGAATTGAAACAAGAGATCGAGTTGCGGGCGGGGGTGGTACGGGTCAATCCGAATCGCGCTGCTGTATAGATCGCATTCGCGAGCAGGCTCGCTCCCACATTTGGAATAAGTTTTCCCTGTGGGAGCGAGCCTGCTCGCGAAGCTTTTGCCTTTAAATATTGGCGACTTTCTGCCAGACCTTCGGCTTGAAGAACAACGTCTCGCCCTTGGCCAGGCCGATCAGGCTGTCGTGATCCTTGACCACTTCCGCTTCGATCAGATCGGTTTGCCCTTCCACCTTCAGCGTCACTCGCGTCGTCGCGCCCAGCGGGCGGATATCGCGCACTTCAGCGGCATGGTGATCTTCCAGCTCATGCCTGGACAACGACACCTCATGCGGTCGGAACAGCACGTGATTGTCGTCGCTGAGCAGCAATCGGTTCGAGTCGCCGAGGAAGTGATAAACGAAGTCGCTGGCCGGGTTTTCGTAGACGTCGCCCGGTGAGCCGATCTGCTCGATCACGCCTTTGTTCATCACCACGATGCGGTCGGCGACTTCCATCGCTTCTTCCTGGTCGTGGGTCACGAACACCGAAGTCAGGTTGATGTCTTCGTGCAGCCGCGCCAACCAGCGGCGCAGTTCCTTGCGCACCTTGGCGTCGAGGGCGCCGAACGGTTCATCCAGCAGCAGCACTTTCGGCTCCACCGCCAAAGCACGGGCCAGGGCGATACGCTGACGCTGGCCACCGGATAACTGCTCCGGGTAGCGATCCGACAGCCAGTCCAGTTGCACCATATTCAGCAGTTCGTGAACCTTGGTGGCGATCTGGCTTTCGCTCGGGCGCTGGTTTTTCGGTTTCATGCGCAGGCCGAACGCGACGTTGTCGAACACCGTCATATGGCGGAACAAGGCGTAGTGCTGAAACACGAAACCGACGTTGCGATCACGCACGTCGTGGCCGGAGACGTCTTCACCGTGGAAGACGATGTTGCCCTGATCCGGGGTTTCCAGACCGGCAATGATCCGCAGCAAAGTGGTTTTGCCACAGCCCGAAGGCCCCAGCAGCGCCACCAGCTCGCCGCTCTGGATGTCCAGGCTGATGTTGTCCAGCGCTTTGAACGCGTTGAAATTCTTGCTGACGTTACGCACTTCGATCGACATGAATTATTCCTCCGCGGCGCTGGCGCGCAGGCGGTTGATACGGTTTTCGCTCCACTGCTTGAGCAGCAGGATGAAGAGCGCCAGGATCAGCAACAGGCTCGCCACGGCGAACGCGGCCACGTGGTTGTATTCGTTGTAGAGGATCTCGACGTGCAGCGGCAAGGTGTTGGTCACCCCGCGAATGTGCCCGGAAACCACCGACACCGCACCGAATTCACCCATGGCCCGCGCCGTACACAGCACCACGCCGTAAATCAGGCCCCACTTGATGTTGGGCACGGTGACGTGCCAGAACATCTGCCAGCCATTGGCCCCGAGCAGGCGCGCCGCCTCTTCTTCCTGGGTGCCTTGTTCCTGCATCAGCGGAATCAGCTCACGGGCCACGAACGGCACGGTGACGAAAATCGTCGCCAGCACAATGCCCGGCAGGGCGAAGACGATCTGGATGTCGTGATCCTGCAACCACGGCCCGAACAGGCCCTGCGCGCCGAACATCAGCACGTAGACCAGACCGGCAATCACCGGCGACACCGAGAACGGCAGGTCGATCAGCGTCACCAGCATGCTCTTGCCACGAAACGAGTATTTGCTCACGCACCACGCCGCGCTGACGCCGAACACCAGGTTCAGCGGCACCGAGATCAGCACCGCGAACACGGTGAGTTTCAGTGCCGACAGTGCGTCCGGTTCAAAGATCGCGGTGAAGAACGCACAGAGGCCATTCTTCAAACCCTGCGATACGACGATGAACAACGGCAGCAGCAGAAACAGGAAAAAGATCAGCCAGCCAAGACCGATCAGGATTCTGCGTGAAGTGGCACTGCCACGCCGCGCAGCGTTGGCCGAGGACGCGGCCGCAATAGACGATTGGGACATGTTCGCGCCTCCTTATGGGGTTTCGATGCGCCGCTGCAGCAAGTTGATCAGCAGCAACAGGACGAAGGAAACCACCAGCATCAGCACGCCGATGGAGGTGGCGCCGGTGTAATCGTACTGGTCGAGTTTGACCATGATCAGCAGCGGCAGGATTTCGGTTTTCATCGGCATGTTGCCGGCGATGAAAATCACCGAACCGTACTCGCCGACACCACGCGCAAACGCCAGGGCGAAACCGGTCAGCCAGGCAGGCAGCAGCGCTGGCAGCAGAATGTGCCGGAACACCTGCAACGGCTTGGCACCGAGGCAGGCGGCCGCTTCTTCGACTTCACGGGGAATATCGGCCAGCACCGGCTGCACCGTGCGCACCACGAAGGGCAAGGTCACGAAGGTCAGCGCGAGGGTAATGCCCAGCGGCGTGTAGGCAATCTTGAAACCGAGGTCGGCGGCGAACTGGCCGACCAGCCCGGTCGGCGTGTACAGCGCCGTCAGCGCGATACCGGCCACGGCGGTGGGCAGGGCAAATGGCAGATCGATCATCGCGTCGATCACCTTGCGCCCGGGGAAGGTGTAGCGCACCAGCACCCACGCCAGCAACGTGCCGATGATGCCGTTGATGATCGCCGCACACAGCGCGGTACCGAAGCTCAGCTTCAACGCCGCCAGCACCCGCGGTGCGGAGATGATCGTCCAGAACTGATCCCAGGTGAGTTGCGCGGCGTGGACGAACATCGCCGCCAGCGGGATAAGCACAATCAGACTGAGGTACACCAAGGTGTAACCCAGCGTCAGCCCGAAGCCGGGTATGACGGGGGAGATACGACGCGACATAAAAGTCCCTGGTTAAAAGCATTCCGCTGAACGCATCAATGTGGGAGCGAGCTTGCTCGCGAAGAGGGAGTATCAATCAACTCGAGGTCGTCTGACACTGCGCTTTCGCGAGCAGGCTCGCTCCCACATTTTCCGCGCCTGGCTTCAGGCTAGATGTGTGGCTGAAGTCAGATTACTGCGCCTGATAAATCTGGTCGAACACGCCGCCGTCGTTGAAGAATTTCGGCTGCGCGGATTTCCAGCCGCCGAAGTCCTTGTCGATGGTCACCAGCTCCAGTTTCGGGAACTGCTGGGCGTACTTGGCCGCTACGTCCTTGTCACGTGGACGATAGAAGTTCTTCGCGGCGATTTCCTGGCCGGCCGGGCTGTACAGGTGCTTGAGGTAGGCTTCGGCGATCTGCGCGTTGCCCTTCTTTTCGGCATTCTTGTCGACCACCGCCACGGGTGGTTCGGCGAGGATCGACAGCGACGGCACGACGATGTCGAACTTGTCCGCACCGCCGTCCTCTTTCAGCGCCAGGAACGCTTCGTTTTCCCAGGCCAGCAATACGTCGCCCTGACCGTTGTTGACGAAGGTGATGGTCGAACCACGGGCGCCGGTGTCGAGGATCGGCACATGCTTGAACAGGGTTTGTACGTATTGCTTGGCCTTGGCTTCGTCACCGCCGTTGGCTTTCAGGCCATAGGCCCATGCGGCGAGGAAGTTCCAGCGCGCGCCACCCGAGGTTTTCGGGTTCGGCGTGATCACCGAAACGTCGTTCTTGACCAGATCGCCCCAGTCCTTGATGCCTTTCGGGTTGCCCTTGCGCACCAGAAAGACAATGGTCGAGGTGTACGGCGTGCTCGCTTCCGGCAGACGCTTCTGCCAGTCGGCCGGCAGGCTCTTGCCGAGCTTGGCGATTTCGTCGATGTCACCGGCCAGGGCCAGGGTCACCACGTCAGCACGCAGACCGTCAATCACCGCACGGCCCTGCTTGCCCGAACCGCCATGGGATTGCTGGATTTTCACCGTGTCGCCGGCATGATCCTGCTGCCAGAACTTGATGAATTCGGCGTTGTATTCCTGATACAGCTCGCGCGTCGGGTCATACGACACGTTGAGCAGCTCGTAATCCTTGGCAACAGCGGAACCGGCAAACACGGCGCTGGCCAGCGCGGCCAGAGCGTAACGGCGAATCGACGACATGGTGAAAGCTCCTGAAATTCCTGGTGGTGGCTTTTTCTTGTGTATTGCTGGAATCGGTCCCGCTTCAAAGATCGCCGCCTTCGCCAGCTCCTGCACACAGCCCCCTGTAGGAGCCGCCGAAGGCTGCAATCTTTTGATCTCAGCCCGGTTGTTTACCGGGTTGCTGCAAACGGAATTTCTCTTTGCGTTCGATCTGTACGACCTGCGCGTTGTGCACAGTGATTTCCACCGCGCCGAACCGCAGATCGCGCAGGGCGCTCTGGATTTCACGCAAGATGGTGCTTTCGTCCTGACCGTCAACGCTGCGAAGGGATGCGCTCATGGTGCTGCTCCTTTGAAGGGGTTTTGCCTGGCAGTGGGCGGCACTGCGTTCGGCGTGGGAGCAATATAAGAGAGGCACGGATATTCTTAAAAAGACTATTTAAGAATGTTTATATAACCAGAAAATAATAGGAGGAAGGGCAAGGGGTTTGCGCTGATTTGAACTCGTCAAGAGAACTTGTGGCGAGGGGATTTATCCCCGTTGGACTGCGTAGCAGTCCCATTTCTTGGGGCCGCTACGCGACCCAACGGGGATAAATCCCCTCACCACAAGGTCGGTGATAGCCAGATAGGTCTTTTCAGCCAATCCATGGCGTTTTCGCCCAATCAAGCCGATCCGCAGACACCGGCCGCCCAAACCAGTAGCCCTGCCCCAGATCGCATTCTTGCGCCAACAGAAATGTTGCCTGCTCAACCTGCTCGATCCCCTCGGCGTGCACCTGCATGCCCATGCTCCGCGCCAGCGCGATGATCACCCGGACAATCGCCACGTCATCTTCGTCCCACGGCAACCCAGCGACGAAGCCTTGATCGATCTTGAGTTTCTGCACAGGAAGACGCTTGAGCCGCAGCAGCGACGAATAGCCGGTGCCAAAATCATCGATGGCCAGGCGCACGCCGAGTTCGCGCAAGCGATGCATCTGTTCCAGCGCCACTTCCGGATCGTCCATCACCGCGCTTTCGGTGACTTCCAGTTCCAGATACGCCGGATCCAGCCCGGTGTCTTGCAGCACCTGCGCCACCTGCTGGTACAACTCGCGCCGGGCAAACAGCCGCGACGAAACATTCACCGCGACGAACGCCAGCACCACGCCGCTCTGCTGCCATTGGCACATCTGCCGGCACGCCTGCTGCATCACCCAGGCATCGATGTCGGCGATCAGCCCGGTGCGCTCGGCAATCGGAATGAATTCCGCCGGCGACACCAGCCCGCGCTGCGGATGCTGCCAGCGCACCAGTGCCTCGACGCCGATCAGACGGCTGCTGTGCAAGTCATGCACCGGTTGGTAGTAAACGCGCAGCTCGTCCTGCTCCAGTGCGCGGCGCAGCTCGAAGGCGATTTCGACCCGTTGCTGGGCATGGGCGGTCAGCTCTTCGGTATACAGCGCGTAGCCATTGCGCCCGCTGCTTTTGGCCTTGAACAGCGCACTGTCGGCATTGCGCAACAACTGCTCGGCACTCAAGGCATCGCTGGGAAACAGGCTGATGCCGATGCTGGCGTTGATGAACAGTTGATTGCCATCAATCAGCAGCGGCTCTTTCAACGCATCCAGAATCCGTTGCGCCAATGCCGCCGCCTGCGCAGGCTGTGGACAACTTTCCGCGAGCACCGCGAACTCATCGCCGCCCAACCGTGCGAGGGTGATGCCGGGGCCGAACAGTGCCTGCAAACGCGTCGCTACGGCTTTGAGCAAGCGGTCGCCGACGTTATGCCCGAGGCTATCGTTGATCAGCTTGAAGTGATCCAGATCGAGCATCAGCAGCGCGCAGCCACGCTTGTGCGTCTGCGCCGACGCCAGCGCCTGCTCGGCGCGGTCGCTGAACAGCAGGCGATTGGGCAGATCGGTCAACGGATCGTGATGCGCCAGGTGTTTGAGCTCGGACTCGGAATCTTTGATTGCGCTGATGTCGGAGAACACCGCCACGTAATGGCTGAGCCGGCCGAAATCATCGTGAATCACCCGGATGGTCTGCCACTGAGGATAAATCTCGCCGGTCTTGCGCCGGTTCCAGATCTCGCCGCTCCATTCACCTTCGGCCTCGAGGGTGGCGAACATCGCCTGATAGAAGCCCGGCGGATGATGGCCAGACTTGAACAGGCTGGGCTGCTGGCCAATCACTTCATCGCGCCGATAACCGGTGATCTCGATAAAGGCGCGGTTGACGTGAACGATCAGGCCCCGGTGATCGGTAACCAGCACGCCTTCGCGGGTGCAATCGAACACAGCGGCCGCCTGACGCAGACGCTCACGGTCGGTGTGGCGCTCGCGCAGGCGGGCACCGATGCCGAGAAACCGACCCAGCCGCGCCCGCGCGAGGAAAATCAGCGCGGCGCTGACCCCGGCCAGCAGGTAACCGTTGATCAGTTGCCAGTGGGCCAGCGCACTGGAGTCATCGAAGAATTTGCTTAATAAGTGATCAGAAACCTGCAGCCATAGGGCGGCCAGTACCAGGTAGAGCAGCGCTGCACGCAAGGCATCGCGGTAAGTCGCAGACATTCGGTCGTCCATGTCCCTACAAAAAGGTTGGAATTATAGGTGAAGAAACATTCAGCGACTTCTTATCTGAAAGGGCGACTGGTTTTATCTGTGTGCTTAGTGATAATGCAACGGCTGTTTTTATCTTTATCGAGGGCCCTATAGCCTATGTGGTACGAAGGTTTTCTTGGCTTGTCGGCCTGGTCACTGGTCGCGGTCACCCTGTTGATGACCCATGTGACGATTGTTGCCGTCACGGTCTATCTGCACCGTTACTCGGCCCACCGCTCGCTCGAGCTGAATGCGGGTCTCAAGCACTTTTTCCGTTTCTGGCTGTGGCTGACCACGGCGCAGAACACCCGCGAGTGGACCGCCATCCACCGCAAACACCACGCCAAATGCGAAACCGAGGATGACCCGCACAGCCCGTTCATCAAGGGCCTGTCCACGGTGCTGCGCACCGGTGCCGAGCTGTACCGCAGCGAAGCGCAGAACCCGGAAACCCTGCGCATCTACGGCAAGAACTGCCCGGAAGACTGGATCGAACGCAACGTCTACAGCCGCTATCCGCTGCTGGGCGTGGCGATCATGGGCGTGATCGACCTGCTGCTGTTCGGCACCATCGGCATCACCATCTGGGCCATCCAGATGATGTGGATTCCAGTGTGGGCCGCGGGCGTGATCAACGGTCTGGGCCATGCCGTCGGCTACCGCAACTTCGAATGCCGTGACGCGGCCACCAATCTGGTGCCGTGGGGCATCCTGATCGGCGGCGAAGAACTGCACAACAACCATCACACCTACCCCAACTCGGCCAAGCTGTCGGTCAAGAAGTGGGAATTCGATCTCGGCTGGGCATGGATCAAAGTGTTCTGCTTCCTGCGTCTGGCCAAGGTGCAGCGGGTCGCACCGATTGCCCACCGCGTCGAAGGCAAGGGCAGCCTGGACATGGACACCGCCATGGCGATCCTGAACAACCGTTTCCAGATCATGGCCCAGTACCGCAAATTGGTAATCGGCCCACTGGTCAAACAAGAGCTGGCCAAGGTCGATCATTCGGTGCGGCACCAGTTCCACCGGGCCAAACGCCTGCTGTCTCGGGAAACCAGCCTGCTGGAAGACCGTCATCACTTGCGCATTCAAACCATGCTCGAACACAGCCAGGCGCTGAAAGTGATTTACGAAAAGCGCCTGGCGCTGCAGCAGATCTGGGTCAAGACCAGCTCCAATGGCCACGACATGCTCGCCGCTATCAAGGAATGGATTCACGAGGCCGAGGCGAGTGGCATCCAGTCGTTGCGTGATTTTGCCGATCAGCTGAAAACCTACTCGCTGCGTCCTGCGGCGGTCTGACCTGCACTGAGGCTGTGATCTGAAAGAAATCGCAGCCTCGTTGCACTCGGCAGCTCCTACGGCTCACCGCCCGGCGGGACTCGGTACTGGCCGGGAACTTCGCCGAAAATCCCCTATCTCAATGACACTTCGCCATCCCGGCGGGTTGTCCTGTGGCCGTCGTCGACATTGCGGCGCGCCCTTTGAGATTTGTGCCGATGGTCAACAACAACCAGAAAGACACATCCTTCACCCAATGGCCCGAGGCCGCGCAAACGCTGATGGCGCTGATGCACGCGCAAGGCGAAGTTGCGCGCCTGAGCGAGCGCGAACAGTTGATCAGTTCGCTGCTGGTCAGCGTCAACGCCGTGCTCTGGGCCTTCAACTGGGAAACCCGCCAGGTGTTGTACGTCAGTCCGGCCTATGAACGGATCTTTGGCCGTTCCGCCGCGCTTCTGCTGGCTGACTACAACCAGTGGCGCGACAGCATTTACCCCGATGATCTGGAGTACGCCGAACAAAGCCTGGCCGAAGTCCTGCACCGAGGTGCGGTGGAAGATCGCGAGTACCGCATCATTGCCGCCGACGGCCAGGTGCGCTGGCTCAGCGACAAATGCTTTATCAATCGCCAGGACGAGCCCGGGCAGCCGGTGATCATCGTCGGCATCGCCGAAGACATCACCGACAAAAAGCACATGGAAACCGAGCTGCAACGCTTGGCCACCACCGATGTGCTGACGCAAAGCAGCAACCGCCGTCACTTCTTCGAATGCGCCCACCGCGAGTTCGCCGAGGCCCGCCGCCAAGGCACACCGCTGGCCTTCCTGCTGCTGGACATCGACGATTTCAAAGTAATTAACGACAGCTACGGCCACCCCGAGGGCGACAACGTGCTGCAGCGAATCGCCGAATGCGGCCGCGGCTCATTGCGCCGCGGTGACCTGTTCGGACGAATTGGCGGTGAGGAGTTCGCCGCGGTGTTCCCCGGCTGTGCACCGGAAATGGCGGTGCAAGTGGCGGAGCGCCTGCAGCAGGAGATCCAGCGACTGCGCTTCAACCATGACGGCCAAGCATTCAGCATCACCGTGAGCCAGGGCCTGACCAACCTCACCGACGAAGACAAGAGCCTGGACAGCCTGTTCGCCCGCGCGGATGCCGCGATGTATGAGGCGAAACGGCAGGGCAAGAACCGGATTATTGCGGCCTGATCCGTATTTTATGGCTGCCGCAATTTCTGTGGGAGCGGGCTTGCCCGCGATGAGGCCTGCACCTTCAACAAAAATGTTGCCTGCGCTGGCGCCTTCGCGAGCAGGCTCGCTCCCACATGGGAATGTGATGATCTGTCATTTGCGCATCCGCAGCAACTCCGGCAGCCCGATCTTGAGCAACCGCGCCGTCCGGCTCTTCGCCAGTTCCTCAACGCCTTCATGCTCGGTCAGCTGCGCCATCTGCGCCGCCATGTTCATCACCAATGCCTCGCGGGAATACACGCCGCCGCCCAACTGATAGACCGAAGCAATCAACTCGCGCAACTCTAGCGGCAGACGCCAGCGGGTGCGCAACGCCGAGCCATAAGAAGCGCCAAACTTCGCCAGCGCTTCACCGACCTCCTCCAGCTCGTCCAGCTCGCCGCCGGCCTGCTGCCATTCCTGCAGGCAGCGCAGCAGCGCCAGATCGCCGAGCCGATGCAACATGCCCGCGCAGTAGCAGCGCTCTTGGTCCAGATCGAGCAAGCGCGCCAGCGTCCGCGCATATTCCGCCGTGTGCAGTGACAGCCCCCAATAACGCTCAGCATAATCTGCCAGGCACGCATTGCTGAGCCGGGCGCTGCGTTTCAGCGCCAGCCCGAGGATCAGGTTCATGCTTTGCCCGGTGCCGAGTCGATGCAGCGCCTGAGCGAGGGTCTGCACGGGCGCTCCGTGATGCTGCGCAGCGCTGTTGGCAGCCGCGATCAGCACGGCGGTAATCTGCGGATCGGTGCGCACTTCCTGTTCCAGCAGCTTCAGATCCAGCCCCTCGGGATTGAGGCTACGCTTGACCGCCACTTGCACGTCAGTCATCAGCGGCGCGCCATCGGCCTGCTCACGACGCCGCTCAAGGAACACCGACAGGGTCATGCCCGGTGCCAGCGCTGGCACTTCGCAAACCACTGCTTCGCCAGCGTTGAGCAGCAACCCCTGCAAACGCTCGGTCAGGCCTTCCATGTTCAACGGTTTGGTCAGGTACGCCGTCGGCGCCAGCGGAATCGCTTCGCGCACGCTGGCGCTGTCGTTACGGCTGCTCATCAAAATGAACGGCAGCGGCGGATTGCGTTTGCGCTGACGCACGCTGCGCAGCACATGCAGTCCATCGATGCCGGGCAGTTCCCAATCAACGATGGCCAGGTCATAAGGCACCTCGCCAAGCAACGACATTGCCTGCTGGCCATCGGCGCAAAGATCCAGCCGCGCGTCACAGCGCACGTTGAGCAGCACTTGTTTGAGCAGGTCGCGGGACCAGGGGTCGGCCTCGGCAATCAACACTTGAGGTACGGCGGGTAAATCAACGGCAGTCATGCGCGCTCTCCTTGCAATGCCTGAACCTTAGCCAATGCTGGCGATTCGATACAGCGCAAACAGGTCCGATGTGTTTCTACAGGCATAAAAAAACCCGCCGAAGCGGGTTTTTGTCGAGCAGGTCACACCAATGGATCAGAGCTCGGAGAAGCACTCTTCGATGATCGCCAGGCCTTTGTCCAGTTGCTCATCCGGCGACGTCAGCGGAACCAGCACGCGCAGCACGTTACCGTAAGTGCCGCAGGACAGCAGGATCAGGCCCTTGTCACGCGCCTTGGCCACCACGGCAGCCACGGCAGTCGGGTTCGGCTTGTGGCTGTCGCCGTTTTCGAACAGCTCGACCGCGATCATCGCGCCCAGCGCACGCACTTCACCGATCACCGGGTACTTGGCCTGAATGGCCTTAAGGCCCGTGACCAGTCGCTCGCCGACAGCCTTGCAGCGGTCCAGCAGTTGCTCTTCTTCGAACACTTCCATCACTGCCAGTGCAGCGGCGCAAGCGATCGGGCTACCGGCGTAGGTGCCGCCCAGGCCGCCCGGAGCGATGGCGTCCATGTATTCGGCCTTGCCGCACACGCCGGCCAGCGGGAAGCCGCCAGCGATGGACTTGGCGAAGGTGGTCAGGTCGGCGGCAACGCCCATCTGTTCCATGGCGAAGAAGGTGCCGGTGCGGCCAGCGCCGGTCTGCACTTCGTCAGCGATCAGGAGGATGCCGTGCTGGTCGCACAGCGCGCGCAGACGCTTCATGAATTCCTTCGGCGCAACGTAGAAACCACCTTCGCCCTGCACCGGCTCGATGATGATCGCAGCGATGTCTTTCGGCTCGGCGTCGTTCTTGAAGATGCGCTCGATGGAAGCGATCGAATCGTCGATGCTCACGCCGTGCAGTTCGTTCGGGTACAGCGCGCGAAAGATGCCGCCTGGCATCAGGCCCATGCCCGCCGAATACGGCACGACTTTACCGGTCAGACCCAGGGTCATCATGGTGCGGCCGTGGTAAGCGCCGGTGAAAGCGATCACGCCGGCGCGGCCAGTGGCGGCACGGGCGATTTTCACGGCGTTTTCCACGGCTTCGGAACCGGTGGTAACCAGCAGGGTTTTCTTGGAGAAATCACCCGGCACCTTGGCGTTGATTTTTTCGCACAGCTCAACGTACGGCTCGTAAGCCAGCACCTGGAAGCAGGTGTGGGTCAGCTTGTTCAGCTGTTCGGTCACGGCGGCGATGATTTTCGGGTGCACATGGCCGGTGTTCAGTACAGCGATACCGCCGGCGAAGTCGATGAACTCACGACCTTCAACGTCGGTTACGGTGGCGTTCTTTGCCGACTCGGCGAAGATCGGGTGAATCTGGCCGACACCACGAGGTACGGCATTGGTACGGCGGGCCATCAGTTCAGCGTTAGTCTTGCTCATTACAGTCCTCATTCGCCGCTCATCGGGCGGCGTGGTTCAAGGATGAAGCGGGAGGAATCAGCGGTGGCAGCATGCGATGATCGACTGCCACGGCGTTCCCGGCCGCAGAGAAATTTTCTGTTTGAAACCACGCAAAGGGACAGCGCTCTCGTGCCCTTTGCGTTTGCAGCGATCCCTTACTCGGCTCAGATGCCCAGGCAGAGGTATTTGATTTCCAGGTAATCCTCGATGCCGTACTTGGAGCCTTCACGGCCCAGACCCGAGGCCTTGATGCCGCCGAACGGCGCGACTTCGTTGGAGATCAGCCCGGTGTTGACGCCGACCATGCCGTATTCCAGCGCTTCGGCGACACGGAACACACGGCCTAGGTCACGTGCATAGAAATACGAGGCCAGACCGAATTCGGTGTCGTTGGACATGGCGATCACTTCGGCTTCGTCTTTGAAGCGGAACAGCGGCGCCAGCGGACCGAAGGTTTCTTCCTTGGCCACGGCCGCGTTTTTCGGCACGTTGGTCAGGATGGTCGGCTCGAAGAAGTTGCCTTCCATCGCCTTGCCGCCAGCCAGTACGGTGGCGCCTTTGCTTACGGCATCAGCGATGTGTTCCTGAACCTTGGCCACGGCTTTCTCGTCGATCAGCGGGCCGGTGGTGGTGCCGTCTTCCAGACCGTTGCCGATCTTCAGTTTGGCCACCGCCACTTTCAGCTTCTCGGCGAACGCATCGTAGACCGCGTCCTGAATGTACAAGCGGTTGGCGCAGACGCAGGTCTGGCCGTTGTTGCGGTACTTGGAGATGATCGCGCCTTCGACGGCCTTATCCAGGTCGGCGTCATCGAACACGATGAACGGCGCATTGCCGCCCAGTTCCAGCGAGACTTTCTTGATGTCCTTGGCGCATTCGGCCATTAGCTGGCGACCGATCTCGGTCGAGCCGGTGAAGGACAGTTTGCGCACGATCGGGTTGCTGGTCAGCTCGCTGCCGATGTCGCCGGCGCTGCCGGACACTACGCTGAACACGCCCGCCGGAATGCCCGCGCGCTGAGCCAGTTCGGCCAGGGCGAAAGCGGAGAAAGGAGTTTGCGAAGCCGGCTTGAGCACCATGGTGCAACCGGCAGCCAGCGCTGGGCCGGCTTTACGGGTGATCATTGCCGCCGGGAAGTTCCACGGGGTGATCGCGGCGGTGACGCCGATCGGCTGCTTGATCACGATCAGGCGCTTGTCCGGCTGATGACCCGGAATCACGTCACCGTAGATGCGCTTGGCTTCTTCGGCGAACCACTCGATGAACGATGCGGCGTAAACGATTTCGCCCTTGGCTTCGGCCAGCGGCTTGCCCTGCTCAAGGGTCATCAGGCGCGCGAGGTCGTCCTGGTTCTCGATCATCAGTTCGAACCAGCGACGCAGCTTGCCGGCACGCTCTTTGGCGGTCAGTGCACGCCAGGCCGGCAGCGCCTTGTCGGCGGCCTCGATGGCACGGCGGGTTTCAGCGGCGCCCATCTTCGGCACGGTGCCGAGGATTTCGCCAGTGGCCGGGTTGTTGACCTTGATCGTCTGACCGTTGTCGGCATCGACCCAAGCGCCATCGATGAAGGCTTGCTGGCGGAACAACTGGGTGTCTTTAAGCTGCATGTCGGCTTTCCTTAACAGCACCGCGGCCTGCGCGGAGCAAATTATGATTGTAGAAAGGCGCCTCGCAAGGCTGCCGTCAGGGAAATCAGTGAGCGGATTGTGGCGCATCTACAGTGCACGACCGGGCGCACCTGCGCTGCAACATCCCGCCAAAGAGCGTTTGAAATCTCAAACGGATCGTAGGTTCAAAGGGGGTAAAGGACAATAGGTCGTTCGAAAAAAAGAACAAAAATGGCGCTTTTCAGATCAACGTATCGAAAATCCGTGCCGCAGGAAAAACCTTAGATCAACCCCGGCAAAGCGCCAAGCGAGGGTTTTGCAGGACGTTACCGCTTTAAGGAATGCAGCGATTTCGCGCCGACACGCACACTGACAAAACCCGCCAAACCCGGCATGGACGCCCCGAGCCGACCTAGGTATGATGTCGCCCGCTGCACCAGTAGCTCAGCTGGATAGAGTACTGCCCTCCGAAGGCAGGGGTCGTGGGTTCGAATCCCGCCTGGTGCACCATGAATCAAACGAGAAAGCCCCGGACTGTGATGGTCCGGGGCTTTTTTGTGGGCGATGACAAGATCGCTGGAAGGCCGTCACTCCGTCGTCCAGTCAAACTCGTCATATTCATCGTCGTCATCCCCCTCCTCCTCAGCTTCGTCAAACACCTCGTCGTCTTCAACGAGGTCTTCTTCCGGCTGATTCAGCAGAAATTCCTTACGTGTCTCGGTTACTGCACGCCGCATTTGTTCGCCCTTTTCCGGGCAGTTGAGTAGCTGGGCGATGCGGTCGATTTTTGCTGCCACGGTGTCCTCCAGCGCATTGGCAATGGCTCGATAGTGCGCGTTTTCGCGGGGCAATGCCAAATGGCTGGGGAATCAGAGCAGTCAGCCGCCCGTGAGCGGCCGAAAACCTCAGCGGTGATAGCGCCGCACCGCGCTGCTGTTGCGCAGCACATGGCCTTTGATCTTTTCCATCAGCTCGGCACGGGTCAGGCCGGCAGGCAGGGCGTCCGGGGCGAGGTCGAGGGCGTAGATCTGGATGATGTAGTGATGCGCGCTGTCGCCCACTGGCGGGCATGGGCCCATGTAGTGGGTGTTGCCTTTGCTGTTGGTGCCGCCGACGCCTTCGAGGGCGGATTTGGCGCCGACGCCGGCCGCGATCTGGTGGGTGGTGGGTTTGATGCCGTAGTGAATCCAGTGATCGACGCCCAGACCCTTCTGGCCATCCGGGTCGTGCATGACGATGGCGTAGCTCTGGGTACCGGCCGGGCCGGCGTTCCAGCTCAGCGCCGGCGACTGGTTTTTGCCGCCGCAGCCGGGTGCGTCGCTAGCCGCTGCCGAGGTGAACAGGCGGTTATCCGACACGCCGGGGATGCTCAGGGTGAAGCGCTCCTGGGCTTGCGCCGGGAACTGCACGCAGAGGGTCACGGCGATGGCCGCCAGCCATGGGTTGAGAGAGGTCAATCGGGTCATTCCGGGAGCACCTTGTGCAATGAGGCCGTCGTCGGCCCGCAAACTATAGCCGTACCGTTCATGCCTTGGCAGTAGCAAATGGCTGAACCTCACGCCGCAGCACCAACTCACAAGAAAAAGCCTGCGAGGAAGCCAAGATGTCCCTGCACCGTGTCGCCCGTTTTACCGATGTCCCGCAAGACCGTGGCCTGCAAGTCGAAATCGGCGACTGCAAGATTGTCCTGCTGCGTGCCAACGGCGAGTTGCGGGCGTTTCAGGGACTTTGCCCGCATGCAGGTGCGCCGTTGGCCGAAGGCGCGTTGTGCCACGGCAGGTTGATCTGCCCGTGGCACAAAGCCGCGTACCGGGCCGAGGACGGTGGCCTGTGCGAGCCGCCGTCGCTGGACAGTCTCAAGCGCTATCCGCTGGAGTTGCGCGGCGATGACGTCTGGGTCGATGACCAGCCCCTGCCCGATCCGCACACCCCGCCCGCCGACGATCCAAGAACATTCGTGGTGGTCGGCGCCGGGGCGGCGGGCACGGCTTGCGCAGCGGCCCTGCGCGAGAAAGGTTTCGGCGGGCGCATTGTGCTGGTCGACGGCGAACCGGATGCCGGCTACGACCGCACGGTGTTGAGCAAATTTGTTCTCGCCGGGGAGATGGCGCCGAAAGAAGTCCCGCCCCTGCGCGATGCAGCGTTCTATGAAGCGCAACGCATCGAACGCGTGCAAGGCGAAGTCAGCGCAGTCGACGCCCAGGGCAAAACGCTTCATCTGAACAACGGTGGCATCCTGCGCTACGACGCCGCCGTGCTCGCCACCGGTGGCGCGCCCAACCCGCTGAAACTGCCCGGCGCCGAGCTGGCCAATGTCTTCGTCCTGCGCTCCAAGGTCCAGGCCGAACAGATTATCAACGCCGCGCAACCGGGTCAGCGCGCGGTGATCATCGGTGACAGCTTCATCGCCCTTGAATGCGCATCCGCCCTGCGCGAGTACGGCCTCGATGTCACAGTTCTCGCTCGCCACGCAATCCCGTTCGCCAAGCAATTCGGCGACGCCGTGGGCAAAGCGATTCGCGCGTTGCACGAAGAGCACGGGGTGAAGTTCATCAGCGAGCACGAGGCGAGTGAGATCTTTGGCGAAAAAAAGGTCGAGGGCGTGCTGCTCGACAACGGTCTGCGTCTGGCGGCGGATCTGGTTCTCGCCGGCGTTGGTGTTCACCCGGCCACTGAGCCGTTCGAATCACTGCCCAGCGCAGAAGACCAATCGTTGCGCGTCGATGGCGGCATGCGCGTGACTGATGGCTTGTGGGCCATCGGCGATATCGCGACGTTTCCGCTGAGCGGCCAGCCAACCCGCATCGAGCATTGGCGCCTGGCCCAGCAACACGCGCGCATCGCCGCCGCCAACATGCTCGGTGGCGAGGAGCATTATCTGGATGTGCCGTTCTTCTGGACTTACCACTTCGGCAAGAACTACGACTATCTCGGACACGCGCAAGAATGGGACGAGGTCGAGTTCAGCGGCGAGCCGGAGAAGCCGCCATTCATTGGCCTGTTCGCAAAAGACGGCATCGTTGTTGCGGCGGTGGCCTGCGACAAGCAACGCGCGATGGCCCTGCTGGCCGAGCGGATGAAGCAACCGTTGCGGATGAAAGAGGCGTGGACGCTGATTCAGGCCTGACACCGGTCCGGAGCTGCGTTGGAGCTGACGAGTGCAACGAGGCTGCGATCTCTTGATCTTGTTTTTACATAAGCAAAATCAAAAGATCGCAGCCTTCGGCAGCTCCTACAGTGAAGATCAGGTCAGGCGGTTAACCGGCTCGCGATTGCCATCTTCTTCGGCATGCAGAAAGATCACCCGCTGTTGCTCCAGCGGCGCCGGCAAGGCCTGCTGTTGTACCGGCCAGAAATGCGTTTCGACGTGGCTGATGTCGCCGTCCTGGTCGTTGTGGATGGTCATGACCCCGGGCGTGCGCAGTTTCTGGAAACGCTCCTCGCACAGCTTGAAGCTTTTGCTCAGCCCTTCATCACCAATCACCGGCGAGGGCAAACGGCGCTGGGCGAAGCTGCGGCTTTTGCTTTGCTGGTACCGCGCCCAACCAATCAGGATCACCGCGTTGACCAGCGCCACCCACATATAAACCTGCAGAGTGCCCAAGGCATCGAATGCCGAGTGCTCGATACGCGGGCCGCCGGTGGTTTCGATCAACGGCCATAAGCCGCGTATCAACAGGAACAACAGACCAACCCAGGCCAGCACCGTGAGGATGACGTCGATCACCACCAGAAAGGGCCGTTGGCGAGTCCGGATAATTTTCATTTGATGACTTCCTCCTGGTCGTCGCCCAGCGGTTTGATACCCCGATCAGGACTGACCCAGCGCGCGCGTTTTTTGTGTTGGCTGAACAACACCTTGGGGAAACTGACCAGGGTGGTCAGCAGACTGACGAGCCAGAACACCAGCGGATACCAGACCACCCAGAACATGGTCTTGCCCAGACCCGGTTCATAGCGCCGATCGATGATGATGCTGACAGCGAACTGCACCAGGCAGACGAACGCCAGCAACAGACCGGTGAAGGCCGGCGGCATCAGGTGATCGACGGCGATCGCGTCGGGCATGACCATGAACTTGCCCATGCCCCAGAAAATCACCGACAGCAGGAAAGTGAAGGCCCAACCGGTGGACAGGCAGTATTCGAACAGCAGCGGCCACAGGTAGCGATGGCGGTACTGCCAGATGCCGCGAATGTTCTTGAACAGCACTTCGGCGCCGCCCTGAGCCCAGCGCAGACGCTGCTTCCACAGGCCGCCGAGGGTTTCCGGCATGAGAATCCAGCACAGCGCACGCGGTTCGTAGAAGATGCTCCAGTGATCGAGTTGCAGCTTCCAGCTGATGTCGATGTCTTCGGTGATCATGTCCGGGCTCCAGTAGCCGACCCGGTTCAGCGCAGTACGACGGAACGCGACGATCACACCGGAGACGGTAAAGATGCGCCCGAATACCCGCTGCGTACGCTTGATCAGACCGATGATCGAGGAGAACTCGCCGACCTGCACCCGCCCGATCAAGGTCGAACGTGTGCGGATGCGCGGGTTGCCGGTCACCGCGCCAAGACGCGCGTTATCCAGCATCGGCGCGACCAGATAGGCCGCCGTGTTCGGCGCCAGCAAGGCGTCGCCATCGATGCACACCAGATACTCGCTGCGCGCAGCGATCGCACCCATGCGCAGGGCCACAGCCTTGCCCTGGTTTTCCGCCAGATGCAGGACCCGCAAACGAGGATCTTCCTTGGCCAGTGCGTCGAGCACTTCAGCCGTGTTGTCCTTTGAGCCGTCATTGATCGCGATCACTTCAATGTTCGGGTAGTGCTGGGCCAGTGCCGCGTGAATCGTATCGGCCGCATTATCGCCTTCGTTGTAGCAAGGGATCAGGATCGAAATCAGTGGCTCGCCTTCCAGTGGCGGCGGCAGCGTGTCGTCCTGCCACGGCCAGTGGCGCTCCCAGTGCAGCCAGAAATACAGACCGCCAGCGATCCACAACCCGGACATGAACAGCGGGTAGAAGAACACGAACGACATCAGGAACTGGCCGGTCACCACGAAGATCAGCCCCAGCGGAACGCCTAGGACAATCGCCAGAACAAGCAGGGCTAACAGTCTATCCAGCATGTTATGGATTCCATTTGTTGGAGAGTGCAGGCCTTACGGTTTTCAGGTCTGGCAGGTTGTCGAGGAAGTTGTCCGGGTAGTAACCGAAACTGGTCGCGCCCTGACGCTTGAGCCGGCCCATCCAGTCCGCCAGATGCACGGCATCGATATCGGCCTGATCCTTCTGGTTCCAGTCGCGCGCCTGCAATTCGAACACCGTGCGGTTGAGCGCGCCGGGACGTTTTTTCACCGTGGCGACCAGTTCTTCCAGCCACGGGCCGGACTCGGCCAACGTCTGTTTTTCCATCAACGGCATGGCCATCGGCGCCGTCCAGTCGTAGGTAGCGAGGAAGTCATCGAGGTTCTGTGCGAACCACGCTTCGCTGTCGGGATTGAGCATCGGCTCGGCGAAGATATTGCGCGCGGTCAGCACCTGCGGGCCACGAATCGCACGGACCTTGGCGGTGAGTTCGTTGGTGAAGTCGATCAGGTAGCGGCTCTTGAAACGCGTCCAGCGCTGCATCGCCGCCGGGTCGTCGCGCAGTGTGGCAATCGAACCCGGCAAGCCTTGTGCGGCGTAGGCCTTCAACGCGTCTGGAGTGGCATCTTCGAAATCCGACAGCACCGCGTCGTCATGGTAAAGAACGCCATCGATCGAGGTCAGACTCGCCAGGTCTTCGTAGATTTCCCCGATGATCCTGCGCACCTCGGGATTGAACGGTGACAGGCGTTTGTACTGCTTCGGATCGACCGATGTGGTACCGGTTTTCGGGTCCCAGCGGGTCACGCGCGGCAGCTTCGAATCCAGCTCGAAACTCAGCACTGGCATCCACGCATAGACCTTCACATGAGCGCGGGTACGCAGTTGCCAGGCGACGCGGTCGAAGAGGTCGGCGCGCACGGGCAAGTGGCGGTTGGGGAAGTACAGCGAGTGCACCAGACCATCGCCCTTGGGGTCGGCAAAAGCTTGCAGAAACACCGTAGTGGGGCCCAGGTCAGAAATGCGCTGCACCAGTTTGCCGAGGTTGATGTCCTGTTGCGCCGGGTCCGGATCGTAGACGTTATCCAGATCGACATGCACCACGCGCATCGCCAACTCTTCCTGCACGCCGACGATGCTGTTGGCAAAATGCTCGCCGTCAGGATCGGACGTCACGAGAAAGCGCGGTCCGCTCATCAGGTTGTCGAGGGTGTCGAGACCGTCGTCCAGCGTCAGGGCCATTTCATAGCCCTCGTCCCCCACCACGCTCAGCGACGTGCCGTCAGCGGCACCGTACGGCCAGACCCAGACTCGCGGTTTGTAGCCAGTGACCTTGCGGATCTTCTCCGAAATAGTCTTCACGTCGGTACGAATGCGTGCCTGGAAGTCGGCTTCGGATTCGTAGCGCTTGGTGACGGGGTCATAGCGCCGCGTCGCCGCCGCCGGCTGCAGGTTGCCCTGCGGGTTGGCAAGGATGCCCTTGTGGCTGGCGTCTGTATGGGCGGCGATTTCCACCAGCCCCGATCGGGAAATCTCGCGCACCTGCTCCCAGGTCAGAAAGTCCGAACGCTTGCGCGGCGTGCCGGCAAAGTCCACGGGCTGATTCAGCGGTGTGTCGATCCAGGTGCCGACCGGCGCCAGCAAGGCGTGCCAGTTGTAGGCGCGCAACACCGGCAGCACGCGGGTATAGAAACTGGCGTAACCGTCATCGAAGCTGAGCAGCACCGCTTTCGCCGGCAGCTCGGGGCCACCCTTGCGCGCGGCCATGATCTGGTCGACGGTCACTGGTTTGTAGCCGTTTTCACGCAGCCAGGCGAGCTGCTCGATCATGCGCTCGGTGCGCACCGCCACCACGGCCTGATCGGGATCACGGTCTTCAACGTCGTGGTAGGCAATGCCGAGCACATGATTTTTCGGCCACGGTTTTTCACTGGCCGCGACCGGGCGCTCGGAGGGCGGCGCGAAGGCCGGGGCTTGCTGGGCGCAGGCGCTGATCAGCAGCGCTCCCAGCAGAAGGATGAAACGCGAGATAAAAGGCATCTTCAAACTCTTCTAGAAGCGGAAAGTGAGGTCGACGAGCAGACGCAGATCAGTTTCCCGATCACCGTCATAAGGCCGGTTGATCACACTGAACATGCCGCCCACATCGAACACGTCGTTCCAGGCGTACCGTTGGCCATAACCGAGCAACGCCATACCGCCGGTGCCGTGATCGCGTTGGCTGTAGGTGCCGGCGCCGGCCTGGAATTGCTGGCTCCAGGAAGTTTCGTAGCGGTGGTAGAGCACGTGGTTGATGTTGACCAGCGGCATCACGCTGAAGTCCGACTTCGGGTTGAAGTACGGCACGTCGTCAGATTTCGAGTTGTGGCTGGTGCCGACTTCCAGACCGGCGTCGACCTGGATGTTCGGCGCGCTGTAGAGACCTTCGCGCCCGGTGACCAACGCTTCGACACGGTTGTTGCCATCGCTGAAATGCGACGGGCTGACCGACACGCGCCACTCGCGGCTTTCGTTGGCGCGCCAGCGCAAGAACGCACTGCCGCCGTTGGCTTTGATGTCGCTGTTGAGCGCGCGCAGCGGCGTTTCCGCCGAGAGGTATTCGAGGCTGCCGCCGTATTGCCAGTGATCGTTGATGTCGCGGGCAATCGCCAGGCGCGCGCCCTGTTTGTCACCGAAGCCGTAATCGTGATTCGACACCTCGGCTTCGAGGGTCATGTCACGGGTGCGCCGCTCCAGGCCGACACGCTGGAAGCGATGGTGACCGGTGCCTTCGGCGAAATCGCCGGTGGCATAACCGGCGCCGGCAAACACGCGCCAGTCTTCATTGATCGGCGGGCTGTACAGCGTGCTCTGGATACCGAAATCACGGCTGCCGCTGACCGCACCGGCGTCGCCACTGCCGCCACCGTTGGCTTTGCCGCCGTAGGCTTCGACGCGCAGTTCGGCCATGTCATGCACTTCCCGTTCGCGGGCCAGACGCTGCACCTGACGGTTGTCCGGATAGCGCGCGACCACATCGTCGACCAGCGCATCGTTCTGCCGCCACTCCTGCAATTCCATTGCGGTGCGCGCCTGAGCGACCTCCAGACCGGCATCGCGCGGTGCCGCGCTCTCGGCTTCCTTGAGTTGGCTTTCCGCGCGGCGTGGCCATTGGCGGGCGAGGTAGAGATCGGCCTGGGCCAGACGCAAGCCAAGGTTGCCCGGTGCCTGCTCGACCAGAGTCTGCAGGCGCTCCTCGCCGTGGGGCAGGTCGGAACCGTAGGTGCCGGCCTGCGCCGCGAGCTGCTGCGCGTCCATCCATTCGTCGTTAGGGTTGCCGATCGGCAAGCCCTTGAGCTCGACGCGCGGTCGCTGGGCTTTCGCTGCGTCTTCGGCGACCTTGCGCGCCTCATCGGCGCGGTCGCTTTCCAGCAGCGAGTAGTACAGCGCAGTGGTGTCTTCGAGGCGATCACCGACATCGGCGTCCGGCGCCGAAAGCACCTGGCGATACAGATCGGTAGCAATCTCAGGCTCGCGCTGATCCAGATAAGACGCCGCTACCCAGCGCAGGGCGTAGGTCGGAATCTCCACGCCTTCGGCTTGCAGTTTCTGGTATTCGCTGATCACGTCGGCGGTGCGCGCGCGGGCCTTGAGCGCGCCCATGCGGTCGATGCGCCAGCGCGTCACGTCGTCGTGGGCAGTGGCGTCGGGCGTCCAGGTCGCGAGCAATTTGTCGTAATCGGCCAGCGCGCGATCGGCGATAACGTAGCGTTCCTTTTCATTGCGGGTGGCCAGTTCGGCGAGGCGCACGCGTTCGGCGGCGAGATCGCCTTCGAGACGGCGCAAAGTCACCGGATCAATCAGACCGGGACGTTGACTGGCCAGACGCAGCGCCGGTTCAGGCAGACGGGCCTTTTGCAGGGCGACCACGTACTCGCGGGCCACTTCCGGTTTGTTGCCGGCGCGGATGAAGGCCTGATCGAATTCGAACAATGCGTCGTACTGTTTGCCGGCGCGACCGAGTGCGTAGCCCAAGGCGAGACGGCGTGACGGATCGTCGGGTTTGGCGGCGACCAACGCCTGCGCGCGAGTGACGGCCTGATCGGGTTTGCCGGCATCGGCCTGGGTCAGCGCCAGGCCCAATTGCAGGTCGGCGTTGTCCGGCTCCAGCGCCAGCGCCTTGTTGTAGACCTGAGTGGCCTGATCCCAGCGCTTGAGGTTGCGATAGGCACGCGCGGCGGCGGTCAGCGCCTGCACCGGCAGAACGCGGTCGCGGCCTTGGGTTTCATAGACTTTGACCACTTCGGCATCAAGACCGGCCCAACTGGCGATTTGCAGGTGATCGCTGACCTGACCGTCGCTGGCCTGGCCCGGCGGCACCTGACGCAACACCGTCAGCGCAGGCGTGTAGTGCCCGGCACGGGCATCGCGCACCATTTCGTCGTAGGGTGTGTCGGCCAACGCCAACAGCGGCCAGAGCAACTGGCTGCAGAGGGCGAATCGGAACAAAGGGCGCAAACCACGATGTAATACAGGGCCATCAATACGCGGCATTTGTCAGCATCCTTACATGGCCAGCCGGGTCGCAATGCCCTCCTTGCCCATTCGTAACGGTGGCCGACAAAACAGCCTTCGGCCAAGCTTGGTGAGGCAGTCTGCACGCAAGCGTAGTCGAATTTTCACAACGCAATAATTGTTCAGAATCGGCCCGCCTGTACAAAAAACGTACAGCAAAACGCCCGGCGCCTGTTCACACAGGGGTCGGGCGTCTGGAGGGCGCGCGGTTGGGTTTATTGCTCTTGGGTGACGCCGGCAAACTTGCTCATGAGGAAGCCAATGAATTGCTCAACGGACATCTTCTGGCCGTTGAATTCGACCTGATTGGCCGCGTAATGCAGTTTGGTCACTACGTTGGTGCCATCGACGACAGCCAATTGCGAGCCGACCGCCATGCCGGCGAACATGTCCGCCGCTTCCCTGGACTGATCGACGATGGCTTTGGCGTCAGTCTGGCCATCGAGTTGCGCCTGCACGCTGAGCAGATCGACCAGCATCGGCTTGGACACCTGAATGTTCAGGTCGAGCAGCGCGATCAGTTGCTTGCCGAGCTGATCCGGCGGCAGATCCATCGATTGCGGCTTGGTCAGGTCGATCACCAGATTGGCGCGACTTTCACCATTGGCGGTGTTGAACGACAGGTTTTCCAGCGCCAGTTGCGGGCCGGCCGCCAGCAGCTTCTGCAGATCGGCTTTGACCTGGGCGTTTTCCGCATCGGTCAGATTCAGCTCCGGTGCCGGCAACCCCTGGGCGGCGGCTTCGGCAGCGGCTTTTTCGTATGGTTGCAACTTGGTCTGGTAGATCTGCATCAGCGACATGGTCGACGGAATATCGAGATTCTTCAGGCTCATGGCCATGGCAGCCGAACCGACTTTTTTGTCGTTGAGCGTCACTTCGCCGATTTTGTAGTCGGCACGCCCCGAGGCGTTGCTGCCGCTTTCTTCGGTGCGGTTCTTCATTTCGAAGTTCTTCACGCCCAGCACCATCGGCTTGGCGCCGAAAGTGGTTTTACTGCTGGTCACTTCCAGGGTGTTTTCCCCGGTGTAGTAGCCGTAGCTGCTCTTGGCGAGGTTGCTGGCCAGGGTCAGGCCATTGAGCTCGACCTGCACCGGCGCCTGGTCTTCCGACACGGTGACCAGTTTCAGATTGTCCATGTAACCGTCGGCCTTGACCTTCTGCGCCTGGGCGCTGGCGGCGATGTCCATGCTCAGCCCGGAAAACTTCAGGCTCGACTGCTCATCCAGCGCGGTTTCGAACGGCACCAGGTTCAGGGTGCTGGTGGTCGATTCGTCGTAGCCGATGTTAGTCACGCCCTTGAGCGGCGCGGCGCCGTTGGCGGCGGCGAACCATTTTTCCGTGGACGGGCTCTTTTCCAGTTCATAGTTGCTGGTGGCCATGACCGGCAGCCACTTCAGCGACACCAGACGCGAGAACGGCAGCGGGCCGTGTTCGATGTGGTCAACGAACAGCAACTCGACCGGCGCGTCACCGAACATCTCGCCTTCGCCCTTGAGGCGATAGTGCGCGATGCTGGTGAAGGTGTGGCGTTCCAGCGATACCAGTTCCAGCGACGCGGTGCCGTTGGAGCCGGCCATGGCGGTCTGCAACTCTTTGTTGGCGTTGGTCACGGCGTTGTTCAGTACGCCTTCGATCTTGGTCCCGGTGTACCAGGCCCCGCCTGCGCTGATCGCGCCGATGGCAACAACAATTCCGAGAAGCACGCCTGCTGATTTATTCATGAATGACCTGATCGGTTTCCGTGGCTGTGGATGAAGTCGTCTTCCTTGAACCCGGGATCGGGTCGCGGCTCGACTGTGCGCAATTAAGCGGTGGAGATTAGCACCGGGCGCGGGCGACGGCCCAATGTTTAAAGGTTAAAGAGTGTCTATGGACACTTGGGAGAGCAAAAAGATCGCGGCCTTCGGCAGCTCCTACATTTGGAATGCGATTCTCCTGTAGGAGCTGCCGAAGGCTGCGATCTTTTGATTTCAGGAATACTGGACTTCGATTTCATCCAGTTGATGATCAAAACTCTTCAGCCGCGCCGTCCAGGTATACACCAGCACTTCGAAGTCACGATCGATCACCGCTCCGCCGGTGGTATCCGCCCGGACATCGCAGAAATCCAGCTGATAGCGCTCGCGGGCCATGGCCGTGGCGACGTCGGACAGCTCGCGTGCGTTGTTCAGCCAGTGCCAGCCGTCATCGGCGATCTGCTTGTCGAGTTCCAGGCATTGCTTCTTTGTATCTCGACTAACGCTCCGTCAGGAGCGATAGTTCTCGACTGATCATCGAGGGAGGGACTTGGAAGCCGCGCAGCTCCTTAGGCTTTTTGCCTGTGACGTAGATCGTGCTCCAGCCCTCCACACTCACTCGTACAGTTCGCACGGTATCTTGGGCCCGCCTGCGGCGAGAGCCCGCATTCGCAAGGTTGGACAGAGTGACGTGATGATCGCAACAGGGAACAAGTGGAGAAACGATCATGTCCGGTTTCGTTGGCGTCGACATCGCAAAGAACACCTTTGATATCGCTACACACCAGCCCAACGGCAAGCACAAAACCAAGGCCAAGCTGGCCAACGATCCAAAGGGCTTTAAAGAGTTTGAGGCGTGGCTAGAAAAAAACGCCGAGCGTTCGGCCCTGATCGTGATGGAAGCCACGAGCGTTTACCACTTGGAACTCGCGGAGTTCGTTTACAACAAAGGCTTCCGGGTCTGCGTCGTGAACCCGGCTACGACCAAAGCGTACGCTGACAGCGAACTGCGCCGCATCAAGACTGATAAAAGTGATGCCAAACTGATCGCCGACTTTGCCCGGGAAAAAGATCAAAAACTTCACCCATGGGCGCCTGAGCCGCTGAAATACCGCCAGTTGAAAGCAATGGTGCGCCGCTTGGATGACCTTCAGGAAATGGAACAAATGGAGCTTAATCGTCTGGACGTTTCCGACGAAAAGGTCAAAGACTCGATCAACTCCGTTCTGCGCCATATTGAAAAAGAGATCGTAGAAACGCACAAGGCGATCAAAAAACACATCGATGACGACCCGGATATGCGTCAGATGCGGGATCTCATCGTCACCATCGACGGCATCGGACAAAAAACGCTTGAACGATTGCTGGCCGAACTGGGTGACTTGCGCAAATACAGTGATCCTCGCCAACTGGTCGCTGCTGCAGGGCTCAATCCAAAGCTGCAGGAATCAGGAAAGCTCAAAGGTCATACCCTGATCTCAAGAGTAGGGTCGGCACGGCTGCGTGCAGGCCTCTACATGCCTGGCATGGTGGCGCTGAAACACAATAAGGCGATCAAGGCGATGAAAGAACGCCTGGAGGCCAACGGCAAGGCCCCCAAGCAGATCATCTGCGCAGCAATGCGCAAGCTGCTGCACTTCGTTTACGGAGTGCTCAAGTCTGGACTGCCATATGACCCGAAACTTGCGCTTGCCCGGTGAGGCTCAAGACGGTATCTACATTTGGAATGCGATTCTCCTGTAGGAGCTGCCGAAGGCTGCGATCTTTTGATTTCAGGAATACTGGACTTCGATTTCATCCAGTTGATGATCAAAACTCTTCAGCCGCGCCGTCCAGGTATACACCAGCACTTCGAAGTCACGATCGATCACCGCTCCGCCGGTGGTATCCGCCCGGACATCGCAGAAATCCAGCTGATAGCGCTCGCGGGCCATGGCCGTGGCGACGTCGGACAGCTCGCGTGCGTTGTTCAGCCAGTGCCAGCCGTCATCGGCGATCTGCTTGTCGAGTTCCAGGCATTGCTTCTTCAGGGCTTCGAGGCTTTTTTCCAGCGGCGTGCCGGTGAGCTCGCCCATGACTTCGGCGAAGGTTCGCCCGGGCTGCCAGTAGCTGCCCCAGAAATAGCGGTCGAACACGGTTTCGACCCGGCGCAGGGCGACTTTGGTGTCCCAGATCAGCACGAGCATCTTGCCCCGTTCGAGCTGACGCTTCTTGACCCGTTGCAGTTGAATCGAGGTCCACGCGACGACGACGATCGCCATCACCGCGATCAGCGCAACGGCGCTGTCGAGGAAAATCATCGCCGTATCGATCTGGTGGGCCAGCATGATCCCGTAGAAATACGTGGCCGAGAGCAGCACCAGTGCCACCAGAGCGCACCAGAAGCCGAGAGCGTAAGGGTTTTTCATTATTGTTTCCCCTGGGCCAGCACTAGCAATGTGCATTGCAGGAGCGCTTGGCATGGGGCGCCCCTCCAACACTTCAAAGCATAGCAACGGCCTCAGGGTTTGCTGACGCTCGAGGTGTTCGTTCGTCCGCTTTCCCAGCCACCGCCCAGGGCGAGGAACAAATCGATCTGGCTCATTGCGACCTGGGTGTTGGCGGCGGCCAGTTGCGCGGTGACATCGGTGTAGGTACGGGTTGCTTGCAGGTCGGCAAGGAACGACTCGCGGCCGGCCTGGAAGAAGCGGTGCGTCTGCTCGGCGGCGAGCTTGGCCGACTGCTCGGCTTCGGCCAGCGCATCGCGGCGTTGCAGCAGCGCGCTGTACTGGGCCAGACCGGTCTGCGTTTCGCGGATGGCGTTGAGCACCACGCCGTCGAAATGCGCCAGCGCGCCTTGAGTGTTGGCCTCGGCTTCACGAATGCGCGCACGGGCGCCGTTGGTCGGTACTTTCCAGCTCAGCGACGGGCCAAAGCCCCAGCGGTTGGTCGACGGGTCGCCAAGGTCATCAATGATGCCGACGGTGCCGATGGTCGCGCCGATACTGATGTCCGGGTACAGCTCGCCAGTGGCGATACCGATGCCGGCGGTTGCCGCCGCAAGACGCCGCTCGGCCTGACGAATATCCGGACGGCGCTTGAGCAGCGCAGCGCCGTCACCGACCGGCACCAGTTGGGCGATTTTCGGCAGCTCGGCGCAACTGGCCGTGCCCGCCGGCAACTGTTCGACGGGTTTGGCCAGCAGCATCGACAGACGGAACAGCCCGGCCTGACGCGCCGCTTCATAGCGCGGCAAGTCGGCGCGCAGGGATTTGAATTGGGTCTGCGAACGGGTGACCTGAGTCTCGTCGCCCCGCCCGGCGTCACGCAGACGCTGGATCAGCGTGGTGCTTTGCGATTGCAGATCGAGGGAGTGCTCGGCGATCTCGCGTTCTTCGTTGGCGGCGCAGACCTGGGTGTAAGCACGAACCACGTCCGCCACCAAGGTGATACGCGCAGTGTCGGCTGCGGCCTGTGTCGCATCGGCATTGGCTTTGGCCGCTTCGATGCCGCGTTGCAAGGTGCCCCACAGGTCGAACTGGTACGAAGCGCTGATACCGATATCGGCGATATTGGCCACCGGGACTTTTTCCGGCAGCAGGAACGCCTGACCGGATTCCTGCAGGCGTTGGGCGCCCATTTTCACCCCGCCGCTCCAGCCACCAGCGGCCTCGGCTTCATCCACCTGAGCGCGCGCCCGCGACAGGTTCGCCGCCGCTACACGCAAGTCGGTGTTGGACGCCATGGCCTGCTGCACCAGTTGATCGAGGCGCGGGTCTTTATACAGTCGCCACCAGTCGGTCGGCACCGGCGCCGAGACCACCGGTTTGCCGGCGACTGCCAGCTCACCCTGAATGTCCTTGCGCTGCACCGCCGCGTCGGCGGGCACCTGATAATCCGGACCGACCATCTGACAGGCCGAGAGCATCACGCCCAACCCGGCGATCAACCAGGCCCTGCTCATGGCTGCGACTCCTGCGCCTGATCGTCGATGATCGACACGGTGGCGGTACGCCCGGCGATCATGCGGAAGTCGGCCGGTACATCATCGAAAGCGATACGCACCGGAATCCGCTGCGCCAGGCGCACCCAACTGAACGCCGGATTGACGTTGGGCAGCAGGTTGCTGCCGCTGGTGCGGTCGCGATCTTCGATGCCGGCGACGATGCTTTCGACATGCCCGCGCAATCGCGCGCTGTCGCCGATCACGCGGATATCCACCGATTGCCCAACATGAATACCGTCAAGTTTGGTTTCTTCGAAATAGCCGTCGATGTGGAAGGAGTTGCTGTCGACCACCGACAACACCGGACGCCCGGCGGTGACGAACTCCTGCGGACGCGGCGCGCGGTCATTGACGTAACCGTCGACCGGGCTGCGGATTACCGAGCGATCGAGGTTGAGCTGTGCACTGTCGACCGCTACCAACGCTTCGGCCAGCGCCGATTGCGCTCGCGCCACCCGCGACTGGCTTTCTTCCAGTTGCTCGGCCGGCACCAGATTGCCGAGGCCACGGTTACGCTTGGCTTCACGCTGGGCCTGGGCGAGGGTTTCTTCGCGATCGGCAACGGCGGCCTTGGCTTGGCGCAGGGCCAGTTTGAAGCGGTCCTGATCGATGCTGAACAGCACCTGGCCGCGCTTGATCAACTGGTTGTCCTTTACCTCGACCTGCTGGATCAACCCGGACACGTCCGGGGCGATCTGGATGATGTCGGCGCGAATGTGGCCGTCACGGGTCCATGGCGCGAACATGTAATACATCACCATGCGCCAGACGAGGACAACGGCAAAAGTCACGATCAGCAAGGTCAGGACCACACGACCGATGGTCAGAAACGGTTTTTTCATGTCATCAGGTATCGACTGAGTGAGTCCACGCCGTACAGCAGCACGGCGTAGAGCGCCACGTTGAACAATGCCCGGTGCCAGACCAGACGGTAAAAGTGCAGGCGTTGCAGCACGCCATGCACCAACAAAAACAGCACGTAAGTAATGCCCATCAGCACCAGCAGGGTCGGCAGGAAAATGCCGCTGATATCCAGATCACCGATCATAGGGGCGCTCCATCGGGCAGCGGTTCTTCGGGTTCAGCGCTGGAGACGAACTCAACGCCGGGCAGCAAGGCCAGACGCAGACCGCTCAGAGCGTGCAACAGGTGTCGACGGGTTTCATCGTCGCCCTCGCCGTTCAGCGCACGGCGGGTACGATCAAGTGTCATCAGCAGACCGCTCGGTGCCGGCAAGCGTTCGTCGGCTTTGAGGCAGGCGCGAAAATACTCGCCGACCTCGCCCACCACCTGTCGCAACAGGGCGTTTGGCACGCCGGTGACGCGCGGGGTGTAGGCAAGCAGATCGAGCATGTTCAGACCGACACGTACTTCACGCATGGCAATGCCGGTGTCCTGACCGGTCAAGGCCAGACGCGGCAGGTGCTGCATCAGCCGATCAAGCAACTGCACGCCCAAATGACGATGCTCGGCGAGGCTGGCCGGTTCGGTCATGCTGACGATGTCTTTCCAGCTGAACCGGGTCAGACGCTTGGCCGCCAGCTCGGCACCGAACGGTCGCGCCACCAGCGTCCAGATGAAAGCGAACAACAGCCCCAGCGGCCCGGCGAGGTTGGAGTTGGCAAAGGCAAAAAAGTCAGCGTCGTAGGCGCCCTGAATACTGATGAACGAGGAAGTGTTGACCAGCGTCAGCAGCATGCCGAGGTAGAAACGCGGCTGCACCGTCAGCGTGCCGATGCAAATGAACGGCACGGCGAACGCCAGCACCAGCATCGGGAAATCATGCAGGTTGGGCAGAATCAGAAATAGATAAAGGCTGGCGAACAGCACTGACATCCCGGTCCAGAAAAAGAACCGGTAAATCTGCGGCGCCGGATCGTCCATCGAGGCGAAGAAGCTGCACGCCACCGCCGCCAGAATCACTGCGCTGCCGCCATCCGGCCAGCCGAGCAGGATCCACAGCACCGAAGCGACGATGATCGCCAGAATGGTCGAGGTCACCGAGTACAGCATCAGCCCGCGATCGATGAACGGCGTCAAGCGGCCGAGGCGCCAGTGCCGATAGACCGCACGCCAGCTGTCCTGGCGCTCGCACAGGATCGCATCCTGCAGGCTGCGGCAGTCCTGCCATAGATCGATGAATTCACCGAGGCGGTAGATCGCGTTGGAGAACAGCAACTGTTTGCGGTCCTCCAGTGCTTCGGCGCTCGGTTGCAGCGCGTCGAGTTGATCGCGCAGTGCTTGCCAGCGCTCGAGATTGGCGTCTGCGTGGCCCAACCACTCACGGGTCGACGTCAGCAACGGCTGGAATTTTTCCACCAGTTCCGGCGTGCGACGTTCGAGTGCGTACAGCGAATCCTCAAGGGCATCAATCACCGGCAACAGATGAATCATCCGCCCGCGCAGTTCCTTGGTATTACGCACGGTCTGTGGCCGCGCGCCTTCGTGAGGCAACTGGCCGATCATCAATTCGAGGCTGTTGAAATTGGCGACCATCGCCATGCGCAGCGCGGTGACTTCTTCCGGCTGCACATCGCGGCTGAGAAACTTCAGGCTGTAGCTCGTCGTATCGGCGAACCACTTGCTTACCGCATCGTTGAACACCGGCGCCAGCCGACGCGGCCAGAACATCGCACCGACCACCGCAGCGACGGCGATGCCAAGGAAAATCTCTTCGGTACGCGCCTCGGCCACGTCCCACACCGCCAGCGGATTATCCACCACGGGCAGGGCAATCAGCGGCAAGGTGTAGCCGGCCAGCATCAGCGCATAGCTGTTGGCGGTGCGCAGATGCAGGGACATGAACAGCAGAATGCCGGTCCACAACGCGATCACCACCACCAGCACATAGGGACTCTGTACGAACATCGGCACGAAGAGCACCGCCGCCGCCGCGCCCAGGAAAGTGCCCGCCGCGCGGTACAGCGCTTTGGAACTGGTCGGGCCGAGAAACGGGCTGGAGACGATGTACACCGTGGCCATCGCCCAATACGGACGCGGCATTTGCATGAGCAAGGCGATGTACAGCGCAATCATCGACGCTGCAAAAGTACGAACCCCGTAAAACCAGTCACGGGCCGGCGGCATGCCAGTGAAAAAACCGTTCAAGAATTGACCACCACAGGCGAACTCGCCGCCTCAAAAGCCCTCAGTACCCGAAGCGTAGCTTCCAGATCGCTGCGCTCGATGCCTTCCAGCACTTCGTGGCGCAAGCGCACCAGCTCGGCTTCGACCGCTTGCACCAGCTCGCGGCCGGTATCGGTCAGGCTCAGGCACTTGGCGCGGCGATCCTGGGCATCTTCGGTGCGACAGACGTAACCGGCATGGCACAGCTGATCGAGCAAGCGCACCAGCGAAGGACTTTCCATCCCCGCAGCCTGGGCGACTTGCACCTGGCGCACGCCTTCGCCCAAGCGGCCGATCATCAACAAAGGCACGGCGCAGGCTTCGGAAATTCCGTAGTTGACCAGCGTGGTCTGGCAGATCTTCCGCCAATGCCGGGCGGCCACCACCATGGCGCTGCTGATGTTCATCTGGAGACTGTCGAGGGAATCGGACACGGGATAACGGATACTGTTAGTTTGCTAACTATCAATATCGCATTGGAGGGGAATTTCAGTCAAGTTTTGAAACAAATCTCCCCACGCTTGGCCGAGGCGTACCACGAGTTGGATGTGTAATTTTTCGAAGAAAAAATCTAATGCGACGGACAAAACGAAATTTTTTTTACAGAAAGGAGGTTTTTTTTACATCTGAGCCTTTTCGCGCATTTTTTTTACATGCTGCGCCTCATGCCAGACGATACATCAACTAATCCCACACTTTGGTGGCCCAGTCCGGTCACTCAAGAATCTCATCGACAAACATCGGCCACTTGAATAAAGCGGGGGCTCGTTCAACGGTTCCTGGCAGTATCGTAAACACTGCTGCGTTCGCGCTTGCCAACCGCTAGCACGGAAACTACGACTCGTTCGTCGATGACTTGGTAAACCAATCGATACCCCGAGGCTTTGAGTTTGATTTTGTAGCAGTCGGGCATGCTGTGGAGGGCGTCAGCCGGGATTCTGGGAAGCTTCAGCCTCTCACCCAGCTTCTTTTTGAACTGCTCCCGCAACGTATGACCCAGCTTGTTCCACTCTTTGTGCGCAGACGGCAGAAACTCAAGCTTATAAGTCATCCAGGCTTACCGAAATGGGCGTTTCGTGGAGGCGCGAACGAACGATGTCAGCCAGCTCAAGATCATCAAGCCGCTCCATCATCGCTTCGTAAACTTCGGCCGGCACCATATAACCCATGACGCGATTGTGGTTGAGGACAGCGACGGCCCCCCCATGTGCACCGTTCAGCACGGCAGTAGGATTTTTCTTCAGTTCAGAGACACTGACAGCCATATCGGCGAGAACGCTTTGCATAATAAGAACCTCAAATTAGGACGTGATTTTGGTCTATTTATGCCATGTGGACAACTGTGGCGTTCAACGAGGATACAACTTCGCGATGATCACCCCACCCGCCCCTTACGCAACATCACATTCAACTGATCCACCACTTCCGCCCAATCCGCATCGTCGAGAATCTCCTCGCGCAGAAACTGCGCCTGACCTGTTGTCCAGAAAAACGCGTCAGCCAGATGCAATTCCGGCTTGAGCGGCGAATGGCTGGCGATGAATTGGTCGATGCCGGTCGGATCGTCATCAAGGCCGAGTTGTTTGAACAGGGCCGGTAGACTGTGCTGCGGATTTTCCATGATGCAACTCCTCTGCAATTCAGGTCCGGCGTTAGGCCGTTCGCTGCAATGGAGTTGATCATAGCTGTCGCGGCGGGTTCAGGGTCTGGCGACGTCAGGTGAGCCTGCGGCCAGTTGCGCTGCCGGATAGACCGACTGCCATCCGCCGCCCAGCGCCTTGTACAAACCGACCATCGCCCGGGAAACGCCGGTCGAGCTTTCCACCCATTGTTCCTGCGTGGCGAGCAAGGCGCTTTGCACGGTGAGGACGTTGACGAAATCGACCACGCCTTCGACGTATTGCTGTTGCGCGGTGCGCAAGGCGATCTGGTTCTGGCGCACGGCTTCGGCGAGGCTGTCACGACGGCGCTGACTGGCGTTGTAGGCGGTCAGTTGATCATCGATTTCATGCCAGGCGCGCAGCACGGTTTGCTGGTAGGCGATGGCTGCTTCCTGCTGCTGAGCTTCACGCAATTGCAGCATCCCGCGCAGGCGACCGCCGTCGAATAACGGCAGGCTGAATTGCGGGCCGATGCCGAAGGCACGCGAGCCCCATGAACCGAAATCGCTCAGCTGCATGGCCTGTGAACCGAGGTTGCCGGACAGGGTAATGCGCGGATAGAAATCGCCCTTGGCCACGCCGATGTTGGCGGTGGCGGCGTGCAGACGCGCTTCGGCCTGGCGGATATCCGGACGACGTTCGGCCAATTGCGACGGCAGACCGATGGCGACTTGCAGTGGCGACTGCGGCACTGCCGCGTCTGTGGATAACGCTTGAGCGAGGGCCTGCGGTGGTTCGCCCATCAACAGACTGATCGCGTTGATCAGTTGCGACTGACGCTGCTCCAGCGCTGGCAGGCGTGCTTCGATGGCGGCGACTTGCGCGGCGGCTTCGGCGACTTCGAGATCGGTCGCCACGCCATCGGCCAGCCGCAGCTGCGAAAGCTTCAGGCTGTGCCGGGCGACGTCGAGGTTCTGCTCGGTGACGGCACGGGTGTTCTGCACCCCGCGCAGCTGAATGTAGTTTTGCGCGGTGTCGGCGAGTACTGTCAGCAGCACACCACGACGATCATTTTCCGCCACTTCGAGATTGGCATCGGCGGCTTCAGTTTCACGGCGCACGCGCCCCCAGAAGTCCAGCTCCCATGAGGCGGAGAAACCGGCATCCCACAGGTTGAAGGCCTCGTCGCCGTTATTGCCCGATGGATCGTTCAAGCCTTTGCCACTGTTGCGTTTGCGCCCGTAACTGCCGGTAGCAGAGCTGTTCGGATAACGCTCGGCGGTGATCACCTGGCGCGCGGCGCGGCTTTGTTGCAGGCGGCTGCTGGCCAGTTGCAGGTCGAGGTTGCTGTTCAGCGCGCGCTGGGTAAGCGCGGACAGCTGCGGGTCGTGGAAGGTTTCCCACCAGCGTTCGTTCAAGGGTGCGCTGACGGCCTGGCTTGGCGCGGATTGACTCGGTTTGGCCCAGTCGGCAGGCTGAGGGGCTTCGGGTTTCTGGAAGTCTGGGCCGACGGTGCACGCGCTGAGGCTGACTGCAAGCAAGGCACTCAGAGTGAGTTGCTGCCAATGCCCCCGTCGCTGGCAAGCCAGCTCCCACAAAGATTGTGCAGGTTGTGCAAAATGGTTCAGCCTGCCAATGCCCCCTGTGGGAGCTGGCTTGCCAGCGATGAGGCCAGCCGATTCAACACCGATCATCGCTGCGTCACCTCGCGCCCGGACGCCTTTGAGCTGGCGGTATCAATACTCGCCTCGACCGACATCCCCACCCGCAACCGCTCGGCCAGTGGCTGGCCCGGCTCCAGCACGATCTTCACCGGAATCCGCTGCACAACCTTGGTGAAGTTGCCCGTCGCGTTGTCCGGTTTCACCGCCGCAAAGGTCACGCCAGTTGCCGGCGCAATGCTCTCGACGCGGCCGGTCAGGGCTTCGCCGCCGAGACTGTCCACTCGGACTTGCACATCCTGCCCGGGCTGCACATCGGTCAACTGGGTTTCCTGAAAATTGGCCACCACATAGGCCTGCTGCAATGGCACCACCGCCAACAGTTTGCTGCCCGGCGTGACGTAAGCCCCGACACGCACCGCACGCTCGCCGATCATGCCGTCCTGCGGCGCGGTGATGCGCGTGTAGGACAAGTTGAAACTGGCAATCTCCAGCGCCGCATGCGCGTGTTTCAGATTGCCTTCGGCGGCGTTGCGCTGGGCGGTGAGAATCTCGACCTGCTTGCGTTCGGCCGCCAGTTTCGCGGTCGCGGTGTCGAGGCGCGCCGACGCCTGATCGATGCGCGTGCGCGCCTGCTGCGCGTTCTGCACGGTGCCGGCGCCGACACCGGCGAGGTGGTTGTAGCGGTTCAGTTCCTGTTGCGCGAAGGCCATTTCCGCTTTGGCCGAGACCACTGCGGCCTGCGCTTGAGCAATCAGCGAAGCCTGACGCTCCAGGGTCGCGTTGGCGTTCTGCAACTGCGCACGCGCGACCAGGGTTTGCGCATCCGCTGCTTCCGCCGCTGCGCGCAAATCACGGTCATCGATCAGCGCCAGCAACTGCCCGGCCTTGACCTGTTGGTTGTCTTCGACCAGCACCTGCTTGATGAACCCGGCCACGCGCGGCACCACCAGCGTGTAGTCGGCCGAGACAAACGCGTCATTGGTGGTTTGCTCGGTGCGGTGGCCGAAAAGCCCGGGCATCGCCAGGTACACCAGCACGCCCACCGCCAGCGCGGCAGCCACGGCCACCGCGAGTTTTTGCTTGGATTGAGTCATAAAAAACCTTCAGTTTCAGTGCAGCAATCAGGACGGCGCGCGCGGCGGATAAATCCGCGTCGGCAGCCAGAAAATCAGCAGAATCAACGCCACGGCGACGCCAGCCATGCACAGGTACAAATCGGACGAAGTCAGCACCACGGCCTGCTCGTGCAAGCGGTGGGCGAGGCCCGGATCGCTGTGATCGGCCAGCGGCGAATTGCCGAGGCTGTCGACCAACATGCTCGAATGAAAATGCAGGCGCGATGTGGTCAGCGCTTCGATGACGCCGGTGGCAACCACCGCGGCCAGGCCTTTGACGGTGTTGAACCACGCCGACGCGAACGGCCCTTCCATCGGCGTGATACTACCGGTCGACAACATCAACAGCGGCAACACCGCCATCGGCTGGCCGAAAATCTGCAGCCATTGCAGCACGTAGAAATCGTCGCGAATCCACGCCGAAGTCAGGTGCGAACCGCCCAGGCAGGACAGCGCAAGCATGCTCAGACCAATGCCGAGCACCCAGCGGCAATCGACCCAGCGCAAATTGCACAGCGCGGCCACCAGCGGCAGCGCGATCAATTGCGGCAGCGCGGCAATGAGCATGATCGGCGCGGTTTGCGCCGGACGATAGCCCTGCACCTGGGCCAGATAACTCGACGGAATCAGCACCACCGCCAGCAGCACGATCAGCACCCCTGCAAGGGTGATCAGGGCGAACAACAGGTTGCGGATGCCGAGCATCTGCAGTTTGAAAAACGGAATCGGCTGCGACCATTCATTGATCATAAAAGCCACCAGCAGCAGCGAACCGGCACCGAGTAATCCACAGATCAGATTCGACTCGAACCAGTCCAGTCGATTGCCCTGCAACAGACCGATCACCAGCATGCAGATCGCCGGAAAGCCCAGCAGCAGGCCTTTCCAGTTGAACGCCCTGAGACGTTCCAGCCGCAGCGGATCCTGCGGCAAGCCGTAGGCAACGGCGGCCATGGCGATCAGGCACGGCACGATGATCTGCCAGAAGGTCCATTGCCAGCCGACGTATTCAGTCCACAGACCGGCCAGCGGCGTGCCGAGTCCCGGGCCGAAAGTCGCGGTCAGTGCGTAGCCGGCCAGTCCGTACAGTTTGATGTTCGCCGGGAGGAAGCGCAGCGCAACGGTCATCAACATCGGCGGCAATGCGCCGCCCGCGAGGCCTTGGAGGATGCGCATCAGCAGCAGACTTTCGTAGCTCGGGGCGAACGGGCACAGCACGCCGAGCAAGGTAAACAGACCGATCGCGCAGAGGGTGAAGCGACGCAGCGAGAAGGTCACCGAGCACCATGGCGCGAAAGCCATGGCCGCGACCGACGTGGCGGTGTAGCTGGCGACCAGCCAGGTGCCTTCGTCGTAACCGATGTGCAGCGCACCGCGAATATCGGCGAGTGCGACTTTGGTGACCATCTCGTTGAGGCCCGAGACCAGCACGGCCAACAGCACGCCGACCAGACCAATGATGATCCGCGCCCCGAACACCGGTGGCGCAGCCGCCGTCGCCGGGCTGGTCGCGGCGAGAGGCGCCGTGACCGTCAGGGATGTCATGAATGAAAACTCCGGGGGTGAAAATACCGGAGCATTTTAGTGGGGCTTGATGCTGACGAAAATTGACTTATCGGCAGGTTATAAGTGCATCTGGTGCAGCAATGAACTCCCTGTGGGAGCGAGCTTGCTCGCGAAGGCGTCGTGCCAGCCAACTTCATCTGTGACTGATCTACCGCTTTCGCGAGCAAGCTCGCTCCCACAAGGTTTTGTGTCGGTCCGAAGGCTAGGGCTGTGCCGCCAGCCACGTTTCATCGCAGCAGGTCTTGAGGGTTTCGCGCAGCCAGCGGTGGGCCGGGTCCTTGTCGAAACGCGGGTGCCAGGCCTGGGTCAGCATCAGCATGGGCAGTGGAATCGGCAGGTCGAATGAACGCAGTTTCAGGCCCAGCCGCCGCACGCTGAGCAGGGCTTCTTTGGGCACCGGCAGGATCAGGTCGGAGTCGGGCAAGGCAAACATCGCAGCATGGAAACTTGGCGCGATCACCGCGACCCGGCGCTCCAGCCCCAACGCATTCAACGCCGTGTCGATCGGGCCGCGAGCGATACCACGCCGCGACATGCTGATGTGGGAAAAACCGGCGTAGCGCTCGGCAGTGATTTCGCCATCGAGCAACGGATGATTTTCGCGCACCAGGCCGACGAAATGGGTGGAAAACAGGTTCTGCACCTTCACTTCTGGCGTGAGCGGACGGGTGTTGCTGACGCTCAGATCGATGCGTCCTTCGCGCAGCGCCTCATCGTCGCCATCGCCTTCCGGGACGAAGCGCAATTCGCAATGCGGGGCGAGTTGGTCGAGGGTGTCGAACAGCTTGCCGCCGTAAACGCCGACGAAGAAATCATTGGCGCGAATGCTGAAGCGTCGACGCAAGCTACCCAGCTCGACGCTGTCGGCGGAGCGAAACAGCAGCGCCGCCTGCTCGACCACATCGCGCACCTGTTCGCGCAGCTCGAGAGCCTTGGGTGTCGGCACCAGGCCACGCCCGGCGCGCACCAGAATCGGATCGCCGATGGCTTCGCGGATCCGCGTCAGCGTCCGACTCATGGCCGCCGGGCTGAGGTTCATCCGCCGTGCCGCACCGACCACACTGCCCTCGTCGAGCAAGGCATCGAGAGCGACCAGAAGGTTCATGTCCGGGAGTTGCATGCTGAGCACTCTTGGCTGATCTGGATTGATCTATGCGCAATGCTAACAAACATCCTTAAAGAGCGGCGGTGCCGAAGCGGACGCCATCGCTGGCAAGCCAGCTCCCACACTGGTTGAGGGAACTCACAGAATTTTTGACCTGCCGCAAAACCTGTGGGAGCTGGCTTGCCAGCGATCGGGCCAGCCCTGCCACCACAGGACTCAGCGTTGCATTCCCCAGCGCTTGACGGTCACGCGCTCAAGGGTGGCAAACACCAGATTCTCCACCAGCAAGCCAATCAGGATCACCACCGCCAACCCGGCGAATACCTTGTCGGTGTACAGCTCATTGCGATTCTGGAAGATGTACCAGCCCAGCCCGCCCTTGCCACTGGTTGCGCCAAACACCAATTCGGCTGCGATCAAGGTGCGCCAGGCGAACGCCCAGCCAATTTTCAAACCGGCGAGAATCGACGGCAGTGCCGCCGGGATCAGGATGAACAAGACCAGGCGCAATCCCCTGAGGCCATAGTTACGCCCGGCCATGCGCAGCGTCTCGGACACACCGAGAAATCCGGCATAGGTGTTCAGCGCCAGCGCCCACAGCACCGAATGCACCAGCACGAAAATCAGACTGTTCTGGCCCAAGCCAAACCAGAGCAGCGCCAACGGCAGCAGGGCAATCGCCGGCAACGGGTTGAACATCGAAGTCATCGTGCTGAGCAGATCACGTCCCAACTGGGTCGAGACCGCCAATGTCGTCAGGGCGAACGCGAGGACGATGCCGATCAGGTAGCCCTTGATCAGCACCACCAGCGAGATCCACACCTTGGCCAGCAGCTCACCACTGAGCAGCCCGTCGAACAGGGCCTGCGCGGTTTGCAGAAAACTCGGCAGCATCAGGTCGTTGTTCTGAATCCGCGCGACCACTTCCCAGATGATCGCCAGCACGATCAGGATCAGGCTTTTACGCAGCCAGCCCTGTTGCCACAGGCGCGTGCCAAGCGGCAATTCGCGCTCGACCGGCACGGCGGTCAGCGGCTCGAGCACGGTTTCGAATTCTTCACGCACGGATGATGAATGGCTCATCGGGTAGTCCTCCTGGCCGCTCAATAGGCGATGCGAATGTCGTTGAAGTGGTGATCACGTTCGGTCTCCGGCGCCTGGCCCTCATCGAACAGCAGACGATGAATGCGCCGCGCCGATTCCTGAAACGCCACGCCGCCGAGGCTGTGCAGGTCGTATTGATGGCTGTGCACTTCGGCGCGCACCCGCCCCGGATGCGGCGACAGCAAGAGGATGCGATTGCCGACCACCAAGGCTTCTTCGATCGAATGAGTGACGAACAGCAGGGTGAAACGAACCTCTTCCCAGAGCAGCAGCAATTCCTCCTGCATCTTGCGGCGAGTCAACGCATCGAGTGCAGCGAAGGGTTCGTCCATCAAGAGGATTTTCGGTTGCATGGCCAAGGCCCGGGCGATCGCCACCCGCGCTTTCATCCCGCCGGACAAGGTGTGTGGATAGGCGTCGGCGAATGCTGCGAGGCCGACCTTTTCCAGATAATGCAACGCACGCTCTTCGGCGTCTTTCTTGTTCAAGGTGCGCGAGGCGAGCAGCGGGAACATCACGTTCTGCTTCACGGTTTTCCATGGCGGCAACTGATCGAATTCCTGAAACACCACAATGCGGTCCGGCCCCGGCGCATCGATCCGCTGCCCCTGCAGACTAATCTCGCCTTCGCAGGGCTGGATGAACCCGGCGACGGCTTTGAGCAGGGTCGATTTACCGCACCCGGACGGGCCGAGCAAAACGAAACGATCAGCCGGGTCGACGGCGAAACTGACTTGGTGGGTGGCGCGCACCACGCGTTGCGGCGTGCGGTATTCGAGGCTGACGTGATCGACGGCCAGCAACGCTTCGCTGCGGGCGATCGGGTTGCTGGCCGCGTGGCCTGGCAAAGGGGCGTTCATGGTCGATCTCCGGCAAATCAGAAAGGCGCGTCGCCCTGGATAGTCGTGCGATACAGCTTGCGGCGCAGATGCGCAGGGCAGCCGGCGGCGAGGTGGATCAGCGAACGGTTGTCCCAGAACACCAGATCGTGCGGTTCCCACTGATGGCGGTAGATGTTTTGCGGCAGCACGCTGTGAGCGAAGAGTTCGCCGAGCAACTGGCGGCTCTCGTCTTCCGGCAGACCGACGATGCGCGTGGTGAAGCCTTCGCTGACGAACAAGGCCTTGCGGCCGTTTTCCGGATGGGTGCGCACCACCGGATGCACTACTTCAGCGACCTGAGCCAACTGTTCTGGGGTCAGGGTCGGGCGCCAGTTGCCTTCGAATTTGGTTTCACTGTAGCGCGCTGTGTAGGAATGCGCGGCAGAGCGTCCTTCGACCGCAGTGCGCAACGCAGCGGGCAAATCGTCCCAGGCTTTGTGCATGTCGGCAAACAGCGTGTCGCCGCCCTCGGCGGGCAGCTCCTGAGCGTGCAGCATCGAGCCGAGGCTCGGCAGCTCTTTATAGGAAAGATCGGAATGCCAGAACTTGCCGGCATCACCGAGACCGATGTTCTGGCCATTCTCGATGATGTTGGAAACGATGAGAATTTCCGGGTGGTTGGCCAGCAGGAATTGCTTGAGCACATGGATCTGCAACACGCCGAAGCGGCGGCTGAAATCGATTTGCTGTTGCGGGGTGATCTGCTGATCGCGAAAGACCACGACATGGTGATCCAGGTGCGCGCGGTGAATGCGCGCGAAGTCCTGATCATTGATCGGCCGGCTGAGGTCGAGGCCAACGATCTCGGCGCCGACGGCACCGCTGAAGGGACGAATTTCGAAGATTTGCGGCGCGGCAATTGCGGCGCTTTCGGTGGCAGTAGCGGCGGACATCAATCATCTCCCACGCACGGCGCGCTCACGGACGCGCTCGTCGATCAGACACTCACGCTGGATTGCGTGTCGGTTCAGGTCGTGCGGCGCGCCGATTGGTCGGCAGGTACGCAGGCGGGTGACTTTATAGCTATAAGAATTGGAAATTAAATACCGTTAATGAATAACGATATGGCGATTGGTGAGGGGGTGGGTGACCATTTTTGTCACTTACCGACGGATATGTAGCGCTTCGGAAGACGCCTTCGCGAGCAAGCCCGCTCCCACAGGGTTCGCATATGGACTCCAGATATTTGTTGAAAACAGATAACTGTGGGAGCTGGCTTGCCAGCGATGAGGCCAGCGAGGCCACTGGGGATCAACGCTCGTGCAACGCTTCAGCCCGTGCGCGGATGATCGGCTTGAGCAAATAGCTCAACACCGATTTCTTGCCAGTGATGATATCCACCGAAGCGACCATCCCCGGAATGATTAGCAGTGGCTTTTCATCCGTGCCCAAGTGGCTGCGCTCGGTGCGCACTTTGATCACGTAGTAAGTGGTTTTCTTGTCTTCGTCGGTGATGGTGTCGGCGCCGATCTGCTCCAGCTGCGCCTTCAGCCCGCCGTAGATGGTGTAGTCATACGCGGTGAATTTGACGATCGCTTCCTGCCCCGGATGCAGAAAGGCAATGTCCTGGGGGCGGATCTTCGCTTCGACCAGCAGGGTGTCGTCCAGCGGCACGATTTCGACCATGTCGCTGCCCGGCTGGATCACGCCGCCAATGGTGTTGACCAGCAATTTATTGACAATGCCCCGCACGGGCGAGGTAACCAGCGTACGGCTGACGCGGTCTTCCAGGGCTTTGCCGGTGGCCTGGGCCTTGTTCAGATCGGTGCGCGCTTCGTTGAGCTGGGTCAGCGCTTCGCTGCGGAATTTGCCACGGGTTTCGTCGATCTTGCGCTGCACTTCCTTGATCGCCGATTCCGCGCGCGGAATGGCCAACGTGGTCGCATCGAGCTGGCCACGGGTTTCCACTTCGGCACGCTTGAGGCGCAACACTTCCACCGGCGAGACCGCGCCCTGCGCCACCAGCGGCTCGGACATGTTGATTTCCTGACGCTGCAAGCCGAGTTGCTGACGGTACTGCGCCTGCTTGGAGCTGAACTCACGCAGCTCTTGCTGACGCTGGATCAACTGCTCCTGCAAGCCGCCGATTTCATCGTGTAACTGCTGACGGCGGCTGATGTACAGCGACTCTTCGCTTTTCGCTTGGCCCGGCACGGCTTTGAGCACGTCCTCGGGGAAATTCAGCGGACGGTCATCGACTTCCGCGCTCAAACGCTCGACCCGCAGCAACATCGACAGGCGATCGGCCTCGGTTTCGCCGACGTTGGAGGCAAAACGTGTGTCATCGAGACGAATCAGCGGCGCGCCGGCCTCGACGATCTGGCCTTCCTTGACGAACAGCTCGGAGACGATACCGCCCTCCAGGTTCTGGATTTTCTGGATCTTCGACGACGGAATCGCCTTGCCGTCGCCCTTGGTCACTTCGTCGATCACGGCGAAGTTGGCCCAGAGCATGAGGAATACGAAGAAGCCGATGATCGCCCAGATGGTCAGGCGCACGACGCGCGGGGCGTCTTCGATCAGCGCCTTGTTGACCTCCGGCAGCGGCTGGCCCTGCAGCGAGGCAGAGCCCTTGAAGTAGCGACGGATCGACTCCTTGACACCGGACTTAAGCAACACTGATCTGCCCCTTCTTCAACGCTTCCATCACGGCGGCTTTCGGGCCGTCGGCGAGAATCTGCCCGCGATCGATCACCAGCAGGCGATCGACCAGCGACAACAGCGATGCCCGGTGCGTGACCAGCACCACGGTCTTGTTTTCAATCACTGCTGCGAGGCGTTGCTTGAGGCGTTCTTCGCCGGTGTTGTCCATCGCACTGGTTGGCTCATCCATCAACAGAATCGGCGGATTGAGCAACAGCGCCCGAGCCAGGGCGACGTTCTGCCGTTGGCCGCCGGAAAGGTTCTGCCCGCGCTCACCGACTTGCAGCTCGTAGCCTTGCGGGTGCAGACGGGCGAATTCGTGGACGCCGGCCAGTTCGGCGGCTTGCAGCACCAGCTCGTCTTCGACATAACGCGCGCCGGACACCAGGTTGTCACGCAGGGTACCGGACAGCAGTTGAATGTCCTGCGGCACGTAGCCGATGTTGTAGCGCAGTTCGCTGACATCGATCTGGCGGATGTCCACGCCGTCGACCAGCAAGGCACCGTCGTCCGGTTGGTAGAGGCCGACCAGCAGTTTAGCCAGCGAACTCTTGCCCGAACCGCTGCGGCCGATGATGCCGATTTTTTCGCCGGGACGGATGACCAGGTTAATGTTCTTCAGCGCCGGGTTCTGCTGGTCCGGGTAGGTGAAGCTGAGTTGGCGGCATTCAATAGCACCCTGCAAGACCTTGCGGCTCAGCGGACGCTCTTCGAAATTGCGCTCCTGAGGCAGCTCCATCATCTGGTCGACCGAGGTCATGGTCACCCGCGCCTGTTGATAGCGCGTGAGCAGACCGGACAGCGACGCCAGCGGGCTCAGCGCGCGACCACTGAGCATGTAACAGGCGATCAGCCCGCCCATGCTCAGGTTGCCGGCGATGATCTGGTACACGCCGAAGACGATCATGATCACCCCGGCCAGTTGCTGGATCAGCAAGGTGATGTTCATCGCCAGACCGGAGAGCATTTTCACTCGCAGCTCGAGACGGCTGAGGGTGCCGATGGTCTGCTCCCATTGATACTGGCGCTCGCTTTCGGCGTTGTTGACCTTGACCGCGTCCAGCCCGGCGAGGGTTTCGATCAGGCTCGACTGGCGCTCGGCGCCCAGCGCCATGGTGCGCTCCATGGTCGCGATCAGCGGCTTCTGCAAGGCGTAGCCGATCAGCAGGGCAATCGGGAAGGCCAGCACCGGAATCCATACCAGATGCCCGCCGAGAATGGCGATGACGATGAAAATCAGAATGGTAAACGGCAGGTCGATCAGACTGGTCAGGGTCAGCGAGGCGAGGAAGTCGCGCAGGCTCTGAAACTCGTGGATGTTCTGCGCAAAACTGCCGACCCGCGCCGGGCGGTATTTCATCGCCATGCCGACGATGCGCTCGAACAGCGTGGCGGAGATGATCAGGTCGGTTTTCTTCCCGGCCAGATCCAGGCACAGGCTGCGCAGGCTCTTGAGGATCAGGTCGAAGATGTAAGCTCCGGTGATACCGAGCGCCAGCACCCACAGGGTTGCTTCGGCCTGGTTCGGTACCACGCGGTCGTAGACGTTCATCACGAACAGCGGCGCGGCCATGGCGATGATGTTGATCAGGAAACTGGCGGCGATCGCATCGGCGTACAGCCAGCGCGAACGCTTGAGGGTGTCACGGAACCACGAGCGTGCACGCGGGATCAGCGTGCCGTGGTTGACGTCGAATTTGTGCTGCGGCTGGGCGAAGAACACTTTGCCGGTGTAATCGTCGCTCAGCAGTTCACGGCTGACCACCGACTCGCCGCCGTCGCTTTCGCTGAGCAGCACGCGTGCTTCGTCGTCGCCCTGCCAGCCGAGCAGGACGGCACTGCGGCCATCCTTGAGCAGCAACAGCGCGGGCATGGCGATCGCCGGAATTTCTTCTAGCTTGCGCTGCAACACCCGACCCTGCAGGCCGGCGCGAGCCGCTGCGCGCGGCAGCAACTCGATACTCAAACGTTGTTTGGGCAGCGGCAGGCCGGTGGTCAGCATCGCCGCGCTGGCGGGCTTCTGGTGGAGCATGCACAGGGCGAGCAGACCATCCAGCAACGGATCGTCATGCAACGCGCGCGGATCATGGCTGAGTTGAACTCGACTGACTTCTGATTCCACGCTCGACACTCTTTAACAGTTGAAAGGGATAACTCAGTTCATCCCAGGCAGCTGGACCTTGGGCTTCACGTCGTTCTGCACAACGGATGCCAACGGCGCGACCACTCCCTGGCTTTTGAGCAATTGGCCCATGGTCGCCTTGATTCGATACTGAGTAAATAACTGAATGTTCTTGATTTCCGCCAGACGCCGCGAAGCAGTGAACAGTTCGTTTTCGCTGTCGAGCAAGTCCAGCAGAGTGCGTTCACCGAGACTGAATTGACGCTGGTAAGCGGTGCGCACCGAAGTGCTGTGATCGACGTATTGCTGAGCGATCGGTACCTGAGCGTTGGCGTTGTTCAGCGCGTTCCAGGCCAGGCCGAGCTCTTCGTTCAACTGCCGCAGGGCGTTGTTGCGGATGTCCAGCGCCTGGTTGGCCAGGTACGACTTGGATTCCAGATCGGCTTTGTTGCTGCCACCGGAATACAGGTTGAAACGCATGCGCAGCATGGCCTGCCATTCGTTGTTGTGGCCATTCTGGCCATCGAGATCGTTGTCGGCGGTACGCCCCAGCTCAGCGTCGAAGCGCGGGTAGAAGGTCGATTTGGCGGTGGCGAACTGCTTCTCGGCAGCGGCGATGTCCGACTCGGCGGAACGCAGGATCGGGCTGTTTTCCAGCATTTGCGCGCGGGCTTCATTGAGGTTGGCCGGCATCATCGCCATGAACGGCGCCGGACGCTCGAGCTGGTCGGGCATCTGGCCGACAGCGCTGAGGAAGTTGGTTTCCGCGTCGGCGAGGTTGGTCTGTTCGGTGATCAGGTTGTTGCGGGCTTGCGCCATACGGGCTTCGGCCTGATCAAGATCGGCACCGCTGCCGACGCCGCGCTGGGTGCGCAATTGGATCTGGTCGTAGATACGCTGGTGGCTCTTGAGGTTTTCCTCGGCCAGGCGGACGAATTCGCGACGCGTCAGCACATCCAGATAGACCTGGGCGACGGTCAGCGCGGTGCGCTCGGAAGTGCCCAGCAACGAGTAAGCACGGGAGCTGACGTTGGCTTGTTGACGCGCAACTTCGTTGGACGTCGCAAAACCGTCAAAAACCATTTGGGAGAGACGTAAACTTGACTCACTGCGGTTCAACGTTTCCCAGTGATTGCCGCCACCGTTGGCTCGGGTGGTCACGCTATCAGTACCTTCACGGCCATAACCGCCCAGCAGATCGACCTTGGGCAGGTATCCCCCTTTCGCAGCCTTCAATTGATAATCCGCCGCCAAACGACTGTTGACCCCTGCCTGAATCTCCGGATGGACATCCAGCGCCTGTTGCATGGCTTCTGGTAAGGATTGTGCTTGTACAAAAGAGGCGGCGAGAGCGAAGGGAGCGGCAAGGAGCAAAAGCGAACGCATGGTTGGAATTTTCCCGGAACTTCTTGTCTTGAATCACAGCAAAAACGTGGCGCTGCGTCGGATGATGGCAACCCGAAAGACCGTATGTCGGAAAGTCCAAAAAAGGAACTGGATGACAGGCTGAAGGACAGGTCGCCGCGGAAATATCAATGTGACATTAGTGGGGCGATTGTTTAGGATGGCTCCCATAAGGTCAATAGTTTGGCATAAAGTTAATCGCGATAATTTATAGCCAGATTATTGACGGAAATCCAGCGTCAATAAGTTATCCATTTATAGAAAGTACGTCCAGACTGAAGTGGCGCCGACGCCCGTCAGGCCCATGGAAGTCAACTGAATGTGACACCCCGGAGAGTCTTCAATGAGCAGTGTTGTTGCCGTCGTCAAAAGCATTGTCGGTCAGGTTTTCGTGGTGTCCCCAGAGGGCGTGCGTCGCGTACTCGTTGAAGGCGATCGCCTGTATGTCGGCGACCAGATCGATACCGGTCTGTCCGGCGCGGTGTCGCTGGAACTGGCCGATGGCCGCATGCTCGATCTGGGCCGCGACACCCAGTGGAGTGCCAGCTCGCCTGACTCCAGCACTGACCTGGCCGAAGCCACGGCGCAGGCTGCGCCTTCTGTAGAAGAACTGCAGCAAGCCATTGCCGCTGGTGTCGACCCGACCACCGCACTTGAATCCACTGCGGCCGGCCCGACCGCCGCAGGTACCGGTGGCGCCGCCGGTGGTGGTCACAGTTTTGTCATGCTCGACGCCACCGCTGGCCGCGTCGATCCGACCATTGGCTTTCCGACGGCGGGCATCAATTCTGCCGGCCAAGTCGCGCAGGACACCACCGGCGGCCTGACCACCGACACCACCACCAACGCGCTGCGTGACTCGACCCTGAGCCTCAGCGCCACGCCGACCATCACCGAAGCCGGCGGCGTGCTGGTGTACACCGCGACCCTGACCCAGGCGCCGCTGACCGACCTGACCATCACCCTGTCCAATGGCGCAGTGATCGTCATCCCGGCCGGCGCCACCACCGGCACCGTAAACGTGCCGCTGGCGCCGAACGACACGGTCTACAACGACCCGACCCAAATCGACGTGACCGTCACCGGCACCAGCGGCGGCAACGGAATTACCGTGACCCCGCCGACCGTCCCGGCGACCACGCAAGTGACTGACACCGTCGACACCACCACTGTTACATTGACGGCTGGCTCAAGCGTGACTGAGGGCGGTCAGATTACCTATACGGCGACGTTGACCAACCCGGCACAAACCCCGGTAACCGTCACCCTGTCGAACGGTTCGACCATTACCATCGGCGCGGGCCAGACTACCGGCACCGTCAACGTGACGACGCCGGCCAATGACGTCTATAACAATGGCAGCACTGTCAGCACCAGCATCACTGGCGCTACCGGTGGCAACTTTGAAAACCTGGTGCCGAACCCGACGCCAGTCGTTACCACGATCACCGATTCGGTCGACAACACCGGCCTGACGTTGACCGCGACCAACAACATTATTGAAGGCGGTCAGATCACCTACACCGCAACCCTGACCAACCCGGCGCAAACCCCGGTAACCGTCACCCTGTCGAACGGTTCGACCATCACCATTGCGGCTGGCGAAACCGTTGGCACCATGAACGTGCCGACGCCGGCCAATGACGTCTACAACAATGGCAGCACTGTCAGCACCACCATCACTGGCGCTACCGGTGGCAACTTCGAAAATCTGGTGCCGAACCCGACGCCAGCCGTTACCACCATCACAGATTCGGTCGACAACACCGGCCTGACCCTGACCGCGACCAACAACATCGTTGAAGGCGGTCAGATCACTTACACCGCGACCTTGACCAACCCGGCGCAAACCCCGGTAACCGTCACCCTGTCGAACGGCTCGACCATCACCATTGCGGCCGGCGAGACCGTTGGCACCGTCAACGTGCCGACTGCGGCCAATGACGTATACAACAATGGCAGCACCGTCAGCACAACGATCACTGGCGCTACCGGTGGCAATTTCGAAAACCTAGTGCCAAACACCACGCCAGCCGTTACCACGATCACTGATTCGGTCGACAACACCGGCCTGACGTTGACCGCGACCAACAACATTATTGAAGGCGGTCAGATCACCTACACCGCAACCCTGACCAACCCGGCACAAACCCCGGTAACCGTCACCCTGTCGAACGGTTCGACCATCACTATTGCTGCGGGCGAAACCGTTGGCACCGTGAACGTGCCGACTGCGGCCAACGACGTTTACAACAACGGCAGCACCGTCAGCACCACGATCACTGGCGCTACCGGTGGCAACTTTGAAAACCTGGTGCCAAACACCACGCCAGCCGTTACCACGATCACTGATTCGGTTGATAACACCGGCCTGACCCTCACTGCGACCAACAATATCGTCGAAGGCGGTCAGATCACCTACACCGCAACCCTGACCAACCCGGCGCAAACCCCGGTAACGGTCACCCTGTCGAACGGCTCGACCATCACCATTGCGGCCGGCGAGACCGTTGGCACCGTCAACGTGCCGACTGCGGCCAATGACGTTTACAACAATGGCAGCACCGTCAGCACAACGATCACTGGCGCTACCGGTGGCAATTTCGAAAACCTGGTGCCGAACGCGACGCCAGCGGTCACCACGATTACCGATTCGGTCGACAGCACCGGCCTGACCCTGACCGCGACCAACAACATCGTTGAAGGCGGTCAGATCACCTACACCGCGACCTTGACCAACCCAGCGCAAACCCCGGTAACCGTCACCCTGTCGAACGGCTCGACCATCACCATTGCGGCCGGCGAGACCGTTGGCACCGTCAACGTGCCGACTGCGGCCAATGACGTATACAACAATGGCAGCACCGTCAGCACAACGATCACTGGCGCTACCGGTGGTAATTTCGAAAACCTGGTGCCGAACGCGACGCCTGCGGTCACCACGATTACCGATTCGGTCGACAACACCGGCCTGACCCTGACCGCGACCAACAACATCGTTGAAGGCGGTCAGATCACTTACACCGCGACCTTGACCAACCCGGCGCAAACCCCGGTAACCGTCACCCTGTCGAACGGCTCGACCATCACCATTGCGGCTGGCGAAACCGTTGGCACCGTCAACGTGCCGACTGCGGCCAATGACGTGTACAACAATGGCAGCACCGTCAGCACAACGATCACTGGCGCTACCGGTGGTAATTTCGAAAACCTGGTGCCGAACACCACGCCTGCGGTGACCACCATCACCGACTCGATCGATGACACCGGACTGAGCCTCAGCGCCAGCGGTTCCGTGGCCGAAGGCGGCCAGATCACTTACACCGCGACGCTGACAAACGCAGCTGGCTCGCCAGTGACCGTGACCTTGTCGAACGGCGCTGTGATCACCATCAAAGCAGGCGAAACCACCGGCACAGCAACCGTTGCTGCACCGTCCGATGACGTCTATAAAGATGCCGGTTCCGTGCAGGCGACGATCACCAGCGCTACCGGTGGCAATTTCGAGAACCTGGTTCCAAGCACTGCGCCAGCCGTGACAACAGTCACCGACACCATCGACACTTCGACGGTCAAGCTGACCGCCGATACTTCGGTCGCTGAAGGCGGCACCGTGACTTACACCGCCACGGTTGGCGCTCCGGTCACCGGCTCGCCTGTGGTCGTGACTCTGGCTAACGGTCAGAACATCACCATCGCTGTCGGCCAGACCACTGGCTCCGTGACCTACACCGCGCCGAACGATGCCTTGACCGGCAACGCTCCGCTGACCAACTCGATCACTGGCGTAAGCGGTGGCAACTACGAAGATCTGGTGGCGGACAAAACTCCAGTGTCGACCTCCGTCACCGACGTTGCCGACACCACCAATCTGTCGCTGAGCGCGACCGCTTCCGTGGCTGAAGGCGGCCAGATTACTTACACCGCGACTTTGACCAATGCTGCTGGCTCGCCAGTGACGGTAACCTTGTCAAACGGCGCCGTCATCACCATCAAGGCAGGCGAAACCAGCGGTAATGTGACCTTCCCGGCTCCGTCCGACGACGTCTACAAAGACGCCGGTTCCGTGCAGGCCACAATCACCAGTGCCACCGGCGGCAACTTCGAGAACCTCGTCCCGAGCACCACCCCAGCGGTCACTCAAGTCACCGACACCATCGATACTTCGACGGTCAAACTGACCGCCGACACCTCGGTCGCTGAAGGCGGCACCGTCACCTACACCGCCACTGTCGGCGCACCCGTCACCGGCACGCCGGTTGTCGTGACCCTGGCCAACGGCCAGAACATCACCATCGCCGTCGGCCAGACCACCGGCAGCGTTACCGCCCCGGTATCGAATGACGTGCAGATCGGTCACGCACCGCTGACCAACTCGATCACCAACGTCAGCGGCGGCAACTACGAAAATCTAATCGCCGACAAGACTCCGGTCAGCACCACCGTGACCGACACCGTCGACACCACCAGCGTTGCGCTGACTGCCACCGGCAATGTCAACGAAGGCGGGCAGATCACCTACACCGCGACGCTGAGCAATCCGGCCGGTACGCCTGTGACCGTGAATCTGAGCAACGGCTCGGTCATCACCATTGAAGCCGGCAAGACCACCGGCACCGTGACCGTTCCGGCGCCGGCCGATGACGTCTACAAAGACGCCGGCAAAGTCGAAGTGACGATCAAGGACGCCACCGGTGGCAACTTCGAAAGCCTGGTACCCAACCCGACGCCGGCGGTGACCAATGTTGCCGACACGGTCAACACCACGCACCTGACCCTCAGCGCGGAAAGCTACGTGCTCGAAGGCTCTTCGATCACTTACACCGCAACGTTGACCAACGCCGCGCAGACGCCGGTAACCGTCAACCTGAGCAATGGCCAGACCATTACCATCGAAGCCGGCAAGACCAGCGGTTCGGTGACGATTGCCGCACCGAGCGATGACGTCTACAAGGACGTCAGCAAGCTCACCGTAACCATGACCGACGCCAGCGGCGGTAACTTCGAAAAACTCGACGTCAGCAAGACCCCGGTCAGCACGACGGTCAACGACACGGTCGACACAACCGCACTGACCCTGACCGCCAGCGATACCGTCAGCGAAGGTGGCCAGATCACCTACACCGCGACCTTGAGCAACCCGGCCGGCACTGCGATGACCGTGACCCTGGCCAACGGCGCGGTGATCAACATCGCGGCCGGTGCTACCAGCGGCTCGGTGAATTTCCCGGCGCCCGCCAACACCCCGTACATCGATGGCAGCAACGTGCGGACGGCGATCGCCAGCCACAGCGGCGGCAATTTCGAGCGCGTCGAGGCCGATCGTTCGGCTGTGGTGACCAAAGTCACCGACGCCGTCGACACCACCAACATCAGCCTCAGCGCCAGCGGTTCCGTGGCCGAAGGCGGCTCGATCGTCTACACGGCGACCCTGAGCAATCCGGCCGGCACCGCCATGAGCGTGACCCTGAGCAACGGCGCGGTAATCAACATTGCCAAGGGTGCGAGCACTGGCACTGCGACCGTCGCCGCGCCTGGCGATGACGTGTACAAGGACGCCGGCAAGGTCGATGCGAGCATCACCAAAACCAGCGGCGGTAATTTTGAAAATCTGCTGATCGACAAGACTCCTGCGGTAACTGATGTCACCGACACCGTCGACACCAGCACTGTTTCGCTGACTGCCAGCGCCAGCGCGGTAGAAGGCGGCGTGGTTGTCTACACCGCGTCGGTGACCGCACCGGTCACTGGCTCGCCAGTGCTGGTGACCCTGTCCAACGGCCAGACCATCACCATTCCGGTTGGCGCCAGCAGTGCCAGCGTCAACTTCACCGCGCCGAACGATGCACAGGCCGGCGGCAACACCCTGAGCGTGAAAATCGACGGCGCCAGCGGTGGCAATTACGAAAATCTCGTGGCTGACCAGACCCCGGCGGTGACCTCGGTGACTGACGTCGCCGACACCACCAACCTGTCGCTGTCCGCGACCGGCTCTGTGGCCGAGGGCGGTTCGATTGTCTACACCGCGACTCTGAGCAACCCGGCCGGCACGCCGGTCACCGTGAATCTGAGCAACGGCGCGGTGATCACTATCGAGGCCGGCAAAACCAGCGGCACCGTCACCGTTCCGGCACCTGCCGATGACGTCTACAAAGACGCCGGAAAAGTTGAAGTCACAATCAAGGATGCCACCGGCGGCAACTTTGAAAACCTGGTGCCGAGCACCACGCCAGCGGTTACTGATGTCACCGACACCGTCGACACCTCGACGGTCAAACTGACCGCCACCGAAACCGCGGCCGAAGGTGGCACCGTCACCTACACCGCCACCGTGGGCGCTCCGGTTACCGGTTCGCCTGTGGTCGTGACCCTGGCCAACGGTCAGAACATCACCATCGAAGTCGGCAAGACCAGCGGCAGCGTGAGCACTACCGCGCCGAACGACGTCCTCGCCGGCCACGCGCCGCTGACCAACTCGATCACCAACGTCAGCGGCGGTAACTTCGAAAACCTTGTTGCCGACCAGACCCCGGTCAGCACCACCGTGACCGACACCGTCGACACCACCAACCTGTCGCTCAGCGCGACCGGCGCGGTGAACGAAGGCGGCCAGATTACCTACACCGCAACCCTGAGCAACGCCGCCGGCACACCGGTCACCGTGACTCTTTCGAACGGTGCGACCATCCTCATCGAGGCCGGCAAAACCAGCGGCAGCGTGACGGTCGATGCTCCGAAAGACGACGTCTACAAAGACGCCGGCAGCGTTGAAGCGACCATCCAGAGCGCAACCGGCGGCAACTTCGAAAACCTCGTCACCAGCAAAGAGCCGGTGGTGACCACGGTCAACGACACCATCGACACTTCCACCGTGTCGCTGAGCGCAACCGCGAACGTTGCCGAAGGCGAAACCGTGGTCTACACCGCCACCGTGGGCGCGCCAGTGACCGGTTCGCCGGTGGTCGTGAGCCTTTCCAACGGCCAGACCATCACCATCGCTGTTGGCGAAACCACCGGCAGCGTCAACTACGTCGCGCCGAACAGCCCGCTGGCGGGCGGCAGCTCGCTGAGCGTAACCATCGACGGCGCCACCGGTGGCAACTACGAAAAACTCGTGGTCGACGGCAAGCCCGCCGACACCGTGGTATCGGACACCACCGACACCACCAACCTGAACCTGACCGCCAGCGATTCGGTCGCCGAAGGCGGCCAGATTACCTACACCGCAACGCTGACCAACCCGGCCGGCACACCGGTGACTGTGACCCTGTCGAACGGCGCCACGATCACCATCGACGCGGGTAAAACTACCGGCACCGTGACCGTCGACGCACCGAAAGACGACGTCTATAAAGATGCCGGTAAAGTAGAAGTGACCATCGAGGGTGCGACCGGCGGCAACTTCGAGAACCTTGTTCCGAGCGCGGTTCCAGCGGTGACGAATGTCACCGATACCATCGACACTTCGACGGTCAAACTGACCGCCGATACTTCGGTGGCTGAGGGCGGCACTGTCACCTACACCGCCACCGTCGGCGCTCCGGTTACCGGCTCACCAGTTGTCGTTACGCTTGCCAACGGTCAGACCATCACCATCGGCGTCGGCCAGACCACTGGCACTGCAACTGCTGTTGCTGCGAACGATGCGTTGGCCGGTAATGCTCCGATCACCAACTCGATCACTGGCGTGACCGGTGGCAATTTCGAAGATCTGGTGGCGGATAAAACTCCGGTAGCGACCGCAGTTACCGATGTTGCCGACACTACAAATCTGTCCTTGAGCGCCAGCAACTCGGTGGCTGAAGGTGGCCAGATTACGTACACCGCGACATTGACCAACGCCGCTGGTTCGCCTGTAACCGTGACTTTGTCGAACGGCGCCGTGATCACCATCAAGGCTGGCGAAACCACCGGCACCGCAACCGTTCCAGCACCGTCGGATAACATCTATAAAGACGCCGGTTCCGTACAGGCGACGATCACCAGCGCTACCGGTGGCAACTTCGAGAACCTGGTACCGAGCACTGCTCCAGCCGTGACGACTGTCACCGACACCATCGATACCTCGACCGTCAAACTGACTGCTGATACTTCGGTGGCTGAAGGCGGCACCGTGACTTACACCGCCACCGTCGGCGCGCCAGTCACCGGCTCGCCTGTGGTTGTGACTCTGGCCAATGGTCAGAACATCACTATCGCTGTTGGCCAGACTTCCGGGACTGCGACTTTCACCGCGCCGAATGATGCGTTGGCTGGTAATGCTCCACTGACCAACTCGATCACTGGCGTGACCGGCGGCAACTTCGAAGATCTGGTGGCGGACAAAACACCTGTCTCGACTTCTGTCACCGACGTTGCCGACACCACTAACCTGTCGCTGAGTGCGACCGGTTCCGTGGCCGAAGGTGGTTCGATTGTTTACACCGCTACACTGACCAACGCCGCTGGCTCGCCAGTGACCGTGACCCTGTCGAACGGTGCGGTGATCACCATCAAAGCGGGCGAAACCACCGGCACCGCAACCGTTCCTGCACCGTCCGATGACGTCTACAAAGACGCCGGTTCCGTCCAGTCGACGATCACCAGTGCCACCGGTGGTAACTTCGAAAATCTCGTGCCGAGCACCACTCCAGCGATCACTCAGGTCACTGACACCATCGACACTTCGACCGTCAAACTGACTGCTGATGCTTCGGTGGCTGAAGGCGGCACCGTGACTTACACCGCCACCGTTGGTGCTCCGGTTACCGGCTCACCAGTTGTGGTAACTCTGGCCAACGGCCAGACCATCACCATCGGCGTCGGTCAGACCACTGGCACTGCAACCGCTGTTGCTTCGAACGATGCACTGACCGGCCACGCGCCGATCACCAACGCGATCACCAACGTAACCGGCGGCAATTTCGAAAATCTGGTGGCGGATAAAACTCCGGTTTCGACTTCTGTCACTGACGTTGCCGACACCACTAACCTGTCGCTGAGTGCGACTGGCTCCGTGGCCGAAGGTGGGCAGATTACTTACACCGCGACACTGACCAACGCCGCCGGCTCACCAGTAACCGTGACCCTGTCGAACGGTGCCGTGATCACCATCAAGGCTGGCGAAACCACCGGTACTGCCACCGTTCCGGCACCGTCCGATGACGTCTACAAAGACGCCGGTTCCGTCCAGGCGACGATCACCAGCGCTACCGGTGGCAACTTCGAGAACCTTGTTCCGAGCACTGCTCCGGCCGTAACGACGGTTACCGACACCATCGACACCTCGACGGTCAAACTGACCGCCGATACTTCGGTGGCTGAAGGCGGCACCGTGACTTACACCGCCACCGTCGGCGCACCGGTTACCGGCTCGCCGGTCGTCGTGACTTTGGCCAACGGCCAGACAATCACCATCGGCGTCGGTCAGACCACTGGCACTGCTACCGCTGTTGCTGCGAACGATGCGCTGACCGGCAACGCGCCGATCACCAACTCGATCACTAACGTAACCGGCGGCAATTTCGAAAATCTGGTGGCGGATAAAACGCCTGTATCGACCGCAGTTACGGATGTTGCCGATACAACCAACCTGTCCCTGAGCGCCAGCAATTCGGTGGCTGAAGGTGGCCAAATCACCTACACCGCGACACTGACCAACGCCGCAGGCTCGCCTGTGACCGTCACCTTGTCGAACGGCGCTGTGATCACCATCAAGGCCGGTGAAACCACTGGCACCGCCACCGTTCCGGCACCGTCCGATGACGTCTACAAAGATGCCGGCTCGGTGCAGGCAACGATTAAAACCGCGACCGGTGGCAACTTCGAGAACCTCGTTCCGAGCACTACGCCAGCGATCACCCAAGTCACCGACACCATCGACACTTCGACGGTCAAACTGACCGCCGATACTTCGGTGGCTGAAGGCGGCACCGTGACTTACACCGCCACCGTCGGCGCACCGGTTACCGGCTCGCCGGTCGTCGTGACTCTGGCCAACGGCCAGACCATCACCATCGGCGTCGGTCAGACCACTGGCACTGCAACCGCTGTTGCTTCGAACGATGCACTGACCGGCCACGCGCCGATCACCAACGCGATCACCAACGTCAGCGGCGGCAACTTCGAAAATCTGGTGGCGGACAAAACGCCTGTATCGACCGCAGTTACGGATGTTGCCGACACAACCAACCTGTCCCTGAGCGCCAGCAATTCGGTGGCTGAAGGTGGCCAGATTACGTACACCGCGACATTGACCAACGCCGCTGGTTCGCCAGTGACAGTCACCTTGTCGAACGGCGCCGTGATCACCATCAAGGCCGGTGAAACCACTGGCACCGCAACCGTTCCAGCACCGTCCGATGACGTCTACAAAGATGCCGGCTCGGTGCAGGCAACGATTAAAACCGCTACCGGTGGCAACTTCGAGAACCTGGTACCAAGCACTACGCCAGCGGTTACCCAGGTCACCGACACCATCGATACTTCGACAGTCAAACTGACCGCCGATACCTCGGTGGCCGAAGGCGGTACCGTGACTTACACCGCAACCGTGGGCGCACCGGTTACCGGCTCGCCAGTGGTGGTCACTTTGGCCAACGGCCAGACCATCACCATCGGCGTCGGTCAGACCACTGGCACTGCAACCGCTGTTGCTCAGAACGATGCGCTGACCGGCAACGCGCCGATCACCAACTCGATCACTAACGTAACCGGCGGCAATTTCGAAAATCTGGTGGCGGATAAAACGCCTGTATCGACCGCAGTTACGGATGTTGCCGACACAACCAACCTGTCCCTGAGCGCCAGCAATTCGGTGGCTGAAGGTGGCCAGATTACGTACACCGCGACCCTGACCAACGCCGCTGGCTCGCCAGTGACCGTGACCCTGTCGAACGGTGCAGTGATCACCATCAAGGCTGGCGAAACCACCGGCACCGCAACCATTGCGGCACCGTCCGATGACGTCTACAAAGATGCCGGTTCCGTGCAGGCGACGATCACCAGCGCCACCGGTGGCAATTTCGAGAACCTTGTTCCGAGCACAGCTCCGGCCGTCACGACGGTCACCGACACCATCGACACTTCGACCGTCAAACTGACGGCCGATACTTCGGTAGCCGAAGGCGGCACCGTGACTTACACCGCCACCGTCGGCGCGCCGGTAACCGGTTCGCCTGTCGTGGTGACTCTGACTAACGGCCAGACCATCACCATCGGCGTCGGTCAGACCACTGGCACTGCAACCGCTGTTGCTTCGAACGATGCACTGACCGGCCACGCGCCGATCACCAATGCGATCACCAACGTCAGCGGCGGCAATTTCGAAAACCTCGTCGCCGATAAGACCCCAGTCAGCACCACCGTGACTGACACCGTCGACACCACCAATCTGACCTTGAGCGCCACCAATTCGGTTGCCGAGGGTGGCCAGATCACCTACACCGCGACATTGACCAACGCCGCTGGTTCGCCAGTGACCGTGACCTTGTCGAACGGCGCCGTCATCACCATCAAGGCTGGCGAAACCACCGGCACCGCAACCGTTGCGGCACCGTCCGATGACGTCTACAAAGATGCCGGTTCCGTGCAGGCGACGATCACCAGCGCTACCGGTGGCAACTTCGAAAACCTTGTTCCGAGCACTGCTCCGGCCGTCACGACGGTTACCGACACCATCGATACCTCGACCGTCAAACTGACCGCCGATACTTCGGTGGCTGAAGGCGGTACGGTGACTTACACCGCCAAGGTCGGTGCGCCAGTTACCGGTTCGCCGGTCGTCGTGACTTTGGCCAACGGCCAGACCATCACCATCGGCGTCGGTCAGACCACTGGCACTGCAACCGCTGTTGCTCAGAACGATGCGCTGACCGGCAACGCGCCGATCACCAACTCGATCACTAACGTAACCGGCGGCAATTTCGAAAATCTGGTGGCGGATAAAACGCCTGTATCGACCGCAGTTACGGATGTTGCCGATACAACCAACCTGTCCCTGAGCGCCAGCAATTCGGTGTCTGAAGGTGGCCAGATAACCTACACCGCGACATTGACCAACGCCGCTGGCTCGCCTGTAACCGTGACCTTGTCGAACGGCGCCGTGATCACCATCAAGGCCGGTGAAACCACTGGCACCGCAACCGTTCCAGCACCGTCCGATGACGTCTACAAAGATGCCGGCTCGGTGCAGGCAACGATTAAAACCGCGACCGGTGGCAACTTCGAGAACCTCGTTCCGAGCACTACGCCAGCGGTTACCCAGGTCACCGACACCATCGACACCTCGACCGTCAAACTGACCGCCGATACTTCGGTAGCCGAAGGCGGTACCGTGACTTACACCGCAACCGTGGGCGCACCGGTTACCGGCTCGCCAGTGGTGGTCACTTTGGCCAACGGCCAGACCATCACCATCGGCGTCGGTCAGACCACTGGCACTGCAACCGCTGTTGCTTCGAACGATGCACTTACCGGCCACGCGCCGATCACCAACGCGATCACCAACGTCAGCGGCGGCAACTTCGAAAATCTGGTTGCGGACAACACTCCGGTTTCGACTTCTGTCACCGACGTTACCGACACTACAAATCTGTCCTTGAGCGCCAGCAACTCGGTGGCTGAAGGTGGCCAGATTACGTACACCGCGACATTGACCAACGCCGCTGGTTCGCCAGTGACAGTCACCTTGTCGAACGGCGCCGTGATCACCATCAAGGCCGGTGAAACCACTGGCACCGCAACCGTTCCAGCACCGTCCGATGACGTCTACAAAGATGCCGGCTCGGTGCAGGCAACGATTAAAACCGCTACCGGTGGCAACTTCGAGAACCTGGTACCAAGCACTACGCCAGCGGTTACTCAGGTCACTGACACCATCGACACTTCGACCGTCAAATTGACCGCCGATACCTCGGTGGCCGAAGGCGGCACCGTGACTTACACCGCAACCGTGGGCGCACCGGTTACCGGCTCGCCAGTGGTGGTCACTTTGGCCAACGGCCAGACCATCACCATCGGCGTCGGTCAGACCACTGGCACTGCAACCGCTGTTGCTTCGAACGATGCACTGACCGGCCACGCGCCGATCACCAACGCGATCACCAACGTCAGCGGCGGCAACTTCGAAAATCTGGTTGCGGACAAAACTCCGGTTTCGACCGCAGTTACCGATGTTGCCGACACTACTAACCTGTCGCTGAGTGCGACTGGCTCCGTGGCCGAAGGTGGTCAGATCACTTACACCGCGACACTGACCAACGCCGCTGGCTCACCAGTGACCGTGACCCTGTCGAACGGCGCCGTGATCACCATCAAGGCTGGCGAAACCACCGGCACCGTGAACGTGGCAGCCCCGTCCGACGACGTCTACAAAGACGCCGGTTCCGTACAGGCGACGATCACCAGCGCTACCGGTGGCAACTTCGAGAGCCTGGTACCAAGCACTACGCCAGCGGTTACTCAGGTCACTGACACCATCGACACCTCGACCGTCAAACTGACCGCCGATACTTCGGTAGCCGAAGGCGGTACCGTGACTTACACCGCAACCGTCGGCGCGCCAGTTACCGGTTCGCCTGTCGTGGTGACTCTGACTAACGGCCAGACCATCACCATCGGCGTCGGTCAGACTACTGGCACGGCAACCGCTGTTGCCTCGAATGATGCACTGACCGGCCACGCGCCGATCACCAATACGATCACCAACGTCAGCGGCGGCAATTTCGAAAACCTCGTCGCCGATAAGACCCCAGTCAGCACCACCGTGACTGACACCGTCGACACCACTAACCTTTCGCTGAGTGCGACTGGTTCCGTGGCCGAAGGTGGCCAGATCACTTACACCGCGACCCTGACCAACGCCGCTGGCTCGCCTGTGACCGTGACCCTGTCGAACGGCGCCGTGATCACCATCAAGGCCGGTGAAACCACTGGCACCGCCACCGTTCCGGCACCATCCGACGACGTCTATAAAGATGCCGGTTCCGTGCAGGCAACCATCAGCAAAGCCACTGGCGGCAACTTCGAAAACCTGGTGACCAGCAGCACGCCTGCCGTGACCAGTGTTACGGACACCATCGACACCACCACCGTAAAACTGAGCGCAACCGCCACAGCGGCAGAAGGCGGCAATGTCGTCTACACCGCAACCGTCGGCGCCCCCGTCACCGGTTCGCCAGTTGTCGTAACGTTGGCCAACGGCCAGAACATCACGATCGCGGTCGGCCAGACCACCGGCACCGTAACGGCCATCGCACCGAACGATGCGCTGACCGGCAACGCGCCGATCACCAATTCGATCACTAACGTAACCGGCGGCAATTTCGAAAATCTGGTGGCGGACAAAACGCCAGTCAGCACCACCGTGACCGACACCGTCGACACCACCAGCCTGTCGCTGTCGGCAACAAACTCGGTGGCTGAAGGTGGCCAGATCACTTACACCGCGACCTTGACCAACGCCGCTGGCTCGCCAGTGACCGTAACCTTGTCTAATGGTGCCGTGATCACCATCAAGGCAGGCGAAACCACCGGCACCGTGAACGTTCCAGCGCCAGCTGACGACGTCTACAAAGACGCCGGCACCGTGCAGGCGACCATCAGCAGCGCCACCGGAGGCAGCTTCGAAAAACTGGTACCGAGCACCACGCCAGCGGTGACCAGCGTCACCGACACCGTCGACACCACCACCGTCAGCATCACCGGCAGCAGTTCGGTGACCGAAGGCCAGACCGCCAGCTATACCGTCAGCCTCAATCACCCGGCGCAGACCGAAGTGACCCTGAAAATCGTCTACAGCGGCACCGCCGCCGACGGTTCGGACTTCACTGGCGTGTACACCGTGAAGATCCCGGCGGGCGCCAGCAGCGCGCAGTTCAACGTCGCCACCCTCGATGACAAGATCACCGAAGGCACCGAGAACTTCGTGGTCAAGATCGATTCGGCTACCGGTGGCAACTTCGAGAACCTCGCGGTCAGCAGCACCAATGGCAGCGTCAGCACCTCGATCATCGATAACGATGCACCTCCGGTACTCGATCTGGATGCCAACAACTCCAGCGGTGCGACCGGTGCCGATTACAAAGTGACGTTCACCGAGAACACCCCGGGCGCCGGCGTGTCGATCGCTGACACCGACATCAGCATCACCGACCCGGACAGCACGATGCTGACCGGGGCCACCGTGGTGCTGACCAACCGTCAGGACGGCGATGCGCTGAATCTGGGCAACAGCGTCAATGGCATCACCATCAATGCCAACAGCACCAACGGCACGGTGACCCTGACCCTCTCGGGTAACGCGACCCTGGCCGACTACATGCAGGCCATCAAGAACATCAGCTTCACCAACAGCAGCGAAAACCCGAGCACCGTGCCACGCATCATCACCGTGACGGTGACCGATGGCGGCAACTACTCGAACACCGCGACGACCACGGTCAACGTGGTGGCGGTCAACGATGCACCGGTCGCCGCGCCGAGCAATGTCACCGGCACTGAAGACACGCCGCTGGTACTCGGCTGGTCGACCTTTGGCGTCAGCGATGTCGACAGCCCGGCGAGCAGCCTCGGAATCAAGATCACGCAGCTGCCGGGCGAGGGCAAACTGCAGTATCTGGACGGTTCTACCTGGAAGGATGTGGCCAACAACCAGACCTTCAGCAAGGCTGACATCGACGCTGGCAAGCTGCGTTTCCTGCCGGATGCCAACGAGTCGGGCAGCAACGGTTACGGCGGCACCGGTCTGGGCAACAATCAGGCGGATTACGCACAGATCAAGTTCCAGCCTACCGACGGCCAGGCGCTGGGCAGCACCGGCACAGTGAAGATCGACATCACGCCAGTGGCGGATGCGCCGACCGTAGCCGTGGCTGACAACAGTGTGAAATCCACCGGCCTGATCAAGGAAGTCTGGACCGGTCTGTCGGGCCTGGGCACCGACGGCAGCGGCGCGAACTCGACCACTCTGAAAAGTGTGATCGATGCGGCCGGCAAGCCGAACTCCAGCGGTAACATCACCAATGTGCAGTCCGATGGCAGCGTCGCGGCCGGTACGGCTTCGAAGACCTCTGGCCTGATCTATCTGGAAGCCGGCAAGACCTACAGCTTCAGCGGCGTGGCCGATGACAGCCTGCTGATCACCATCGGCGGCAAGAACGTGGCTTCCGGTACCTGGGGCGCGGGCGGTGCGATCAATGGTTCGTTCACCCCGACCACCAGCGGTTACTACACACTCAACATCTACCATCACAACCAGAGCGGCCCGGGCAGCTACGACGTCAACCTGTCGGTCAACGGCGGCACGCCGATCGATCTGAGCAACGCCGGCGTGCCGATCTACACCGGTGTGCAGGACCTGATCAACTCGGGCGTGACCGTCTCCGATCTGCACGGCACTAATGGCGAAGGCTATTACGACGGCTACAAGCTCAACACCGGCGCCGAAGGCACCACGGTGAAACTGTCGGCGATCAGCACCGCGCTGACCGACACCGACGGCTCGGAAACCCTGAGCGTGAAAATCAGCGGCGCGCCGGTCGGCTCGGTGCTCAGCGATGGCGCGGGTCATACCTTCACCGTTACCGCGAACAATGGCGAAGCCAACGTCACCGGCTGGAACCTCGGCTCTCTGACCGTGACTCCGCCGACCTACTACAACGGCCAGTTCAACCTGACCGTGACTTCGACGTCCACCGAACAGGTCGGCGGCTCGGCAAGCAGCAGCGCGACCATTCCGGTCACGGTAGTGCCTGCGGTGTACAACGCGGTCACCGCCACCTCGGGTGACGACAACGTCACCGGCACCGACGCCAACGACATCATCGTCGCAGACATCGGCGGCCTGACCGTGGTCCCGGGCACCAATTACAACATCGCATTCATGGTCGACAGCTCGGGCAGCATGAGCGCCTCGTCGCTGAACGCTGCGAAAGACTCGCTGACCTCGGTGTTCAACAGCCTCAAGCAAAGTCTGGGCGGCAGCAATTCGGGCACGGTGAATATCTTCCTGGTGGACTTCGATACCCAGGTCAACAAGTCGGTGTCGGTGAATCTCAACGACCCGAATGCGCTGGCGCAACTCAAAGCCGTGCTGGATTCGATGGGCTCCGGTGGCGGCACTAACTACGAGGACGTGTTCAAGACCACGGCCAACTGGTTCCAGAGTGCCGACGCGGTGGCCAACAGCGGCGCGAAAAACCTGACGTACTTCATCACTGATGGCCAGCCGACCTATTACCAGACCGGCGAGCAAACCAATCCGACGCTGTATGGCAATGTGAAGCTCGACGACGTGGTGAAAACCAGCAACTACAAGCCGGGCGACACCTTCAGCACCTACATCGACAACACTCACGCATTGACGATCAACAGTGCCGGCACCGTGACTCTGCAGACCTACAGTTCGTGGTGGGGCTGGAGCAGCAGCAATCTGGGCACCATTCACGCTCAGGGTGACGGCACTTACGAGCTGTCGAACCTGGCCGGTACCGGTAACAGCACCAACTCGTCGACCACCAGCAACTCGACCAGCGGCTTTGCCTTGTTGAGCGGATTGTCGAACGTCGAAGCCATTGGCCTGAACAACGACGTCAGCCTCAACGACCTCAAGCCGTACGACTCGGACAAAACGCCGCAAACCAACATCGATCCGAAGGATCTGGCCAACTCGATCATCGGCCATACCGAAGCGACGATGCCAGGTAACGACACCGTCAACGGCGGCGAAGGCAACGACATCCTGTTCGGCGATCTGGTCAGCTTCAACGGCATTGCCGGCGAGGGTTACCAGGCGATGCAGGCGTTCGTCGCCAAGGAAACCGGCGTCGATGTCAGCAAAGTCAGCACTAGCAACGTGCACCAGTACATCACCGAGCACTATCAGGCGTTCGATGTGTCCGGTGCGCACGATGGCAACGACACGCTGCTGGGTGGCGCAGGCAATGACATCCTGTTCGGCTCGGGTGGCACCGACCTGCTCGACGGCGGCAAAGGCAATGACATCCTGCTCGGCGGCACTGGCAACGACACGCTGATTGGCGGTCAGGGCAACGACATCCTGATTGGCGGTTCCGGTGGCGACACCTTCGTCTGGAAATCGGGCGACACCGGTAACGACGTGATCAAGGATTTCAAAGCCAGCGAAGGCGACCGCATCGACCTGCGCGACCTGTTGCAGGGCGAAACCGGCAGCACGATCGACAACTTCCTGAAGATCACCACGGTCGATGGCACGTCGTCGCTGCAAGTCAGCTCGGCGGGCAAATTCAACTCGGGCGATGCCGCTGCGGCCACGCCGGACGTGACGATCAAACTGGAAGGCAACAACTGGGCGAGCGCCAACCTGCACAACCTGATTGCCGGCAGCGATCCGACCATCAAGGTCGACCACAACAACAGCTGAGGCTGAAACCAAAACGGCCGCCTCCTGTGAGGCGGCCGTCGCGTTTGCGGGCGATGCAGCGGTGACGATTTGATCGTCGCCCCGCATACTGGCGCGCAGTTGGCTATGCTGCTGACAGCATGACGCTGTTCATTTGTGAGGGATGCTCAATGTTTTACGTGCAACGCGATGCGCAAGGCCAGTTGATTCGCGTGGAAGCTGCGGCGTACGCCGAGGCCACGGAAACGCTGCCCGCCGATAACCATGAAATTCAGGCGTGGTACGCCAACGAAGCCGTGGAAAACAGCCTCAAACAGCTCAAGCAGAGCGACTTTGAAATGATTCGGGTACTCGACGACCTGATTCAGGTGCTGACCCAGAAAGGCGTGATCCGCGTCACCGACCTGCCGGCGGCGGCCCAGGCCAAACTGATGGACCGCACCCAGGCGCGTGAAGCGCTGGGCGGCTTGAGCCAGTTGATCGATGAGGATGAAGGCGGGTTGATCTGATCCTGGATCTTCACCGACTGGACTGGCCCTTTCGCGAGCAGGCTCGCTCCCACAATGATCGTTCCCACGCTCCGCGTGGGAATGCATCAAGGGACGCTCCGCGTTCCGACCGCAACTTAGTTATCACGGCCCGTCACCGTTGTGACGCAGAGCGTCACGGGCTGCATTCCCACGCAGAGCGTGGGAACGATCAGTTCAGGGCCCAGGGCTTCGGCTCACCGAGCAACTGCCCCTGCACGCCATACAGGCCCATCTCGCGAATCACTGACAGCTCCCCTTCAGTCTCGACCCGTTCGGCAATCAGCGGCAGATCGATGCTATGCGCCGCGCGCTGGATCGCTTCGATAAACAGGCGCTTGTCGCTCTCCTGATCGATCGCGCGGATGTAGCTGCCATCGATCTTCAAGTACGCCAGACCCAACCGCGCCAGATTGCCGATCATGCTGAAGCGCCCGCCGAAGCGCTGCAGGCTCAGCGAGAAACCGAGCTCGCGCAGGCGTCGGGTCAACTGCTCCAGCACTGCCTGTTCAGGCAATTGCTCCTCACCGATTTCCAGCGTCAGCCGCGCGCCGAGATTGGAATGCGCGCGCAGAATCTCGAAGACTTTGTTCAGCGCCTGCGGGTCGGCCAGCGTTGCCGAGGACAGGTTCAGCGCCAGCGAATCCTCGTGCCCTTTCATCTGCTCGAGCACGCGTTCAAGCATCAGGCGATCGAGCCGTGCGGTCCAGCCGAAGCGCTCCAGCCAAGGCAGGAAGCGTCCGGCGGGAATGGTCTGGCCCTGCTCGTCGAGCAGGCGTGACAGCACCTTGTAATGCAGCACCAGTTGCGTGTCCTGCGCAGCGACCACCGGCTGGAAGTACAGCTCGAAACGCTGCTGACTCAAGGCCTGATCCAGCAGTCGATGCCAGGCGTGATGATCGTCACCGACCTCCGCCACCAGACTCTGATCGATGCACGCCCAATTCTGCTCGCCCTGTCCTTCGGCCTGTGCGAGCGCCTGATCGCCCAGGGTCAGCACCGCTTGTGGTGAATCACCATGGGCAAACGGCGCCAGCCCGATGGAAGCCACCGCCGGCACATCGGTCGCGCCAGTGGCGTGCAGGCTGCTCAAGGCGTTGTCGAGATTCTGCGCCAACTGTAATGCTTCCTCGCGCACCAGCCCGGGGGCGAGCACGGCGAATTCACCGCCGCGAATACGCGTTACCAAGTCTTGGGTTTGCGGGTATCTGGCGCACTCGCGGGTCAGTTGCTCGCCGACGGCCTTGAGCAACTGATCAGTGCGCTGGCCGCCGAGACGCTGATTGAGCCCCGCCAGATCCTTGACCCGCAACAGCAGCAGATAACCGGAACTGGCCTGCTCCGGGTTGCTCACGCGGTTGTTCAGTTGCATCTCGAAATAGCGGCGGTTGGCCAGGCCGGTGAGGTTGTCCTGATAAGACTCGGTACGCAGTTTTTCACTGCGTTCGGCCTGCTCCTGGAACAGCGTCTTGAGCTTCTCGACCATCTGATTCATCGCCTGCACCACGCGACGCAATTCAGGCGTGCGCGGCAGATCCGGCAGGCTGAGAAACTCGCGGCGGGCAATCGCATGGGACTGCTGGACCATGTAATCGAGGGGCTTCAACTGCCGACGCAGCAACAGCGCGCCGAGCACCGCGCTCAATGCACCGCAGATCAGCAACCAGCCAAGGCTGCCCAGCGCGCTCTGCCACAGCTTGGCCACGGCGAACATCGGATGGCTGACCACCTCGACCCGCGCCGCCTGCTCCCAGCCACGGCTGACCAGCGCATCGCCACCGGCCGGCTCGAGGCCGATCAGTTTGACGAACCAGTCCGGCACATTGCTCACCGCCGGCGTGCCAATGCGCTCGACGATGGTCTGGTCGGTCTTCACGTCGACCACGCGGATGCTCGCGTAATAACCGCTGTCGAAGATCGAGCTGACCAGCAGCTCGACCATCGCCGGGTCGTCGATATTCGGCGTCAGCGACAACGCCAGCGCCGTCGCCGCGTCCTGCGCGTGGGAGCGCAACTGGTTGACGTACTGGGTGCGCGAGCTCTCCAGGCTGACCATGAAGCTGCCGGTGAAGGCCACGACCAGGAACAGACAGATAGCGATCAACAGCTGTTTGAACAAAGACATCTGAGCGCGTGCTCCTAGTTAATCGTCTCGACCGGAAAACCTTCGGCCTGCATTTTTTTCAGCACATCCTGCCAGCGCGACAGGCGTTTGGTGTCGCCGACCTTTTTATTGCCCTTGGCGCCGGGCAAATACAGACCTTCGGCATTGAAAGAGTAGACCGGCAGCAAATCGGTCCGCTGCGACGCCGGCTGGATCGGATCGATCAGGCTGTCGAGCACCAGCGGCATGGCATCGGGGGTCGCATAGTACGTCAACACCATGTGCGCGCGGTTCTGGCGCAGCGCCTTGACGTAGGTGATGCGCAGCTTGTCACTGGAAACGCCGAGATGACGCAGGCTGAAATACTTGGCGATGGCGTAGTCTTCGCAGTCACCGGCGCCCTTCCACAGCGCTTCGATCGGGGTTTCCCAATAATCCACTTCGCGCCACAGATCGATGTCTTCGACGTAACGCACCTGCTTGTTGAAGAACAGGTTAACGACTTTGAGCTTGTCCATCTCACTGGCCTGCTTCTGCGTCGCCAGCAGATTCTGCCAGGCATCGATGCGCTGCTGCCCGGCGCCCAGTGGCCCATAGAGAGCAGTGGCCTTGCGGCTGATCGCGGAAAAATCCCAATCGGCGTGCAGACCGCCCAGCATGACGCCGGCCAGCAGCAATGCGCAGCCAAGCCAGCGCAAGGTCCGAGGGATCGCGAAACGTACCGCCACTGCAGTTTCCAGGAGGACAGAAAGGAAGCGTTTGATGGTGAAGCTTAGCCCGGCAAAAAACAATGGCACCGTGAGATCATTGAACACGCGCTAGACTTGAGATTGCAGCGTTATGTTTTACAAGGTTTGACAACCTGTAGAGCAATCACTAGTGTCATTTGGATCCAAATATTGCGACCTACAGGGTGTGTTGTCGTGACTCAGAAGCCCAAACCGCTGCACAGCATCAAAGTCGAAGGACCGATTCCTGCGCATCTGGCCCGGGCGGTGATTGAAGAAACCCTGCGCTCGGCCATTCTCGACGGGCGCCTGCCCTGCGGCACTGCGCTCCGCCAGCAGGATCTGGCCGATCTGTTCGGGGTCAGTCGCATGCCGGTGCGCGAGGCCTTGCGCCAGCTCGAAGCGCAGGAGCTGCTCAGCGTCACCACGCACAAAGGCGCCGTGGTCGCGCCGCTGATCCAGGGCGATGCCACCGAAACCTACGAATTGCGCATTCTGCTCGAATCCGAGGCATTGCGGCAGTCGATTCCGTTGCTGACCGACGCCGAGCATCAACTCGCTGCCGGTTATATCGATGAGCTTGAAGCGCAACACGACTACAACGAGATCGGCCGTCTCAACCGTCTGTTCCACATGGCTTTGTACAGCAAGGCGCCGAACCAGCGACTGCTGCGCCTGGTGGAGGATGGCCTGAATGAAGAAGAGCGCTTTCTGCGCTTCAATCTGGAGGCGATGGGCTTGGGTACTCTGTCCCAGGATGACCACCGTGCCATGCTCCAGGCCGTGATCGAGAAGAACGTCCCTCGTTCGCTCGAATTGCTTGAGCAGCACCTCAACCGTGGCGTAGAGGTGATCACCCGCTATCTCGCTACTCCCGCGGCACAGAAGCGCCACACCTCACGCTGATATCCCGCAGCTCGAATAATCCCCTTACAAATCTTCGCGACCGCTCTGCTGCCGGCTCTGGCAGCGGATCGGCGTGCGCTTTTGCCCGCCTTGCCCTGACCGGCGCTTTTTTTGCACTCCACCAATGACCAATCGGTAATAGCCCTGACGGCAATTTACCCGCACTCTTCAAGCGCCAACCCTATAGAACGGGGACGCGCCGCCCTGACGGCACAGTCCCCGCAACAGGAACCTACGGAAGGAGCCTTGTCACGGGAAACAGGAAGTCCTGGCGCCGGTCCCGGCCAACTTTCGCCCCTATGAATTCAACCAATCTCCTTAGTTGAAAGTTGCTTCGAGTGAGAAATTCACTCTTGTTCATCAATTTTGGCCGTTATTAGCCGAAAGGAGTAACTACGCCTGAATAAAACTTGATTGGAAAGTTTTATCGGCAACTCTCATATTCAAAAAACAGCCAACTTGAAATAATTGAAAATAAACTTGTTAAATTCTTTTGCCCTGTATTAGCTTTCTCTCGCCAAGTTTGAACTTAGCGGTTCCGCTCGGCACACCTCACGCAGCAAATGCAGCAGCCGTGGCGCCGCAACAGCGCCACACCGCAATCAAGTTACGCCCCGGACAAGTTCCATCCAACTTGCTCGACACTGACAGCAACTGAAAACAACTGTGCACTTCATATCACTGATAAAGGACATCATGATGCCTACCAAGCAGCAACTCGCCTTGAAGAAAGCCGAACTGAGTATTCATCCGATCTTTTCCGAGATTACTTCGTTATCGGTATTACGCCGTTTCATGGAAACCCATGTATTCGCCGTATGGGACTTCATGTCGCTGACCAAACGCTTGCAACAGGAACTGACTTGCACGCGTTTACCCTGGTTGCCGCCGAGCGATCCCCACGCCGCTCGGTTGATCAACGAGATCGTGCTGGGCGAGGAATCGGACGATCGCCTCGATGTCGGCCATTACAGCCACTTCGAGTTGTACCTGGATGCGATGCGCGAAATCGGCGCGAGCACCACGGCGGTGGAGCGTTTCGTCACGTTGCAGCAGGAAGGCGTGAGCTACGACGTCGCGTTGCAGAGCATCGATGTCGATCCAGCGGCGGCGCAGTTTGTCCGCGATACCTTGCGCATTGCCCTGGAAGCACCGGGACACAGCGTCGCCGCCGCGTTCCTGCATGGTCGCGAGAGCGTTATCCCGACCATGTTCCAGCGCATCCTCGATGACTGGGGCATCGGCATCGAACAGGCACCGACCTTTCGCTACTACCTGCAGCGACATATCGAAGTCGACTCCGAAGACCACGGTCCCGCCGCTGAACAGCTGCTGGAGCGTATGGTCGATGGCGACCCGCAGCGCGCAGCTGAAGTCTACGCCAGCGCCATCGCCGCCGTGGAAAGCCGCATCGCCTTGTGGGACGGGCTGCGCTTGAGCATGAATGCAAAAGTTGCCGAGGTGGCCCAATGAACGCCGCCGACTATCAATCCTTCGCTGATGCCTGGGAAAGCCGCGCGACCATCCGCACTCGTCCGCGCCGGGTGCTGGAAGACGATCAGCGCCTGATCTACCCACTCAGCCGTCAGCCGCTGGTGCTCAGCGAAACCTTCCTGCGTGAATGCCCGCAGCAGCGCGATTTCGCGTTGGTGCAGACGTTGTACAAATTCATCAACGACGTAGTGATTTTCGAGACGGAAATCGTCAACAAGACCGCCCGCAGCATTGCCAAGAATCGCTTCGCCGTGGCTTTCCCTTTTGCCTGTCGCTATGACGCGATGACCGTGGTGGTCGATGAGGATTACCACGCGCTGGTGGCCATGGATTTCATGCAGCAAACGGTGGCGCTGACCGGCATCGAACCGATTCTGTTGCCCGACGAAATCGAACTGAGCCGGGCAATTCCCGCTGCTGTCGCGCTGGCGCCGGAACACCTGCGCAGCGCGGTGGAATTGATCTGCGTGGCGATCGCCGAAAACACCGTGACCGGTGATGTCGCGGCGTTCGCCCGCGACGATTCGGTCAAGCCGTCGATCAAAGGCCTGATGGCCGACCACTTGCTCGACGAGGGGCGCCACTCGAGCTTCTGGGCACGGATGGTGCGCATCTATTGGCACACCGCCAGCGACGCGGACCGCGAAACCATCGCGCAGATTCTGCCGGTGTTCATCGGCCATTACCTGACCAACGACATCCAGAAATCCTTCGACCTGCGCCTGATCGATGCGCTGTCAGTCGACGAAACCACGCGGCGTTCACTGCGCGAGGAGATCGCTGGATTCGCCTTTCCGATCAACCGCCATCACCCGCTGGTGGGCAACATCGTCAGGTTTTTCCACAACAGTTCGCTGCTCGACACACCGTCCGTGCAGCACGCGCTGCGCGACTATCTGGTTTGAGGAGGCCGACATGAAACGTCTCGACATTTTGCTCACCTGCGCCGGCCAGGCCATGACCGATCTGGCCCGGGAGCTCGAACAGCATGGCCATGCTGTGACCCGCAGCGGCGTGGCTCAAACGGCGGTGGATCTGATCATCGACGATGGTTTTATCGCTGCCGGCGATTTCTGCGCGATCCCGCATCTGCACTTGCGCCTGGGTGTCGCCGCGCAAGAGCATGGCGGCCTGCCGACCCTCGACTTGCTGTGCTTCCTCGGCTCGTCGCTGATCAGCCGCGTACCCATCGGCGATGAGCCGTCCGGCAACGGTCAGTCGCTACGCCAACGAGCGCTCGCCCATGTGGTCGACGAAGTGGCGTTGCTGGTCAGCCGCTTTTCCCGCGATGCCGATTATTTGAGGCATGCCCCGGCCCTCAAAGCGCCGGATTTCGAACGGCTGGAAGATCTGCTGTTTCTCGACAAACTGGCGTATGTCCACCGTCTCAACGACACGGCAAATCCGGCGCTGCTGCAACAAGCGCAGATCCCGCTGATCGAGCGCCTGCGACAAAGCCTGATCGAACATGCCGAACGACCGGCGCTGCACCTCGGCGGACAGGCCATCAGCTACCGCCAATTGCACGCCCACAGCCGGGCGATCCAGCAGCGGTTGCTGCCCTTGCTCGAGCAACATCCGCAGCCGTGGGTGGTCGCTGTCTGCCAAGGCAAAAGCCCGGCACTGTTCGCCTCGATTCTGGCGATTCTCGGCAGCGGCGCGGTGTACTTGCCGCTGGAGCCGAGCCATCCTTTGCAGCGCCAGCAATACATCCTGGAAAACGCCGGCGCGGTGCTGTTGCTTCACGATGGACAGCAGGCGCTCAGCGAGTCGATAGGGGGGCTGGATGTCAGTGGCATCGAAGCGCCGAACGCCGATCTCGACCGGCCGCTGATGCAGCACCGCCCGGAACTTGATGCGCCGTGCATGGCGCTCTACACCTCGGGTACCACTGGGCATCCGAAAGGCGTGCTGCTCAGCCAGGCCAATCTCGCCCATTTCACCGCGTGGTACGCCGACTACGTGCAGCTGCACGCCGAGAGTCGGGTGTTGCAGTTCTCTTCGCTGAGCTTCGATTCTTCGCTGATCGACATCTTCCCCAGCCTGCTCGCAGGGGCGGAACTGGTCGTGCCCGACGACACCCAGCGCCGCGATCCTTTGCAGCTGATTGCGCTGATTCGCCGGCGGCAACTGACCCACGCCTTCCTGCCACCGGCGCTGTTGAGCATCCTGCCGCTGGAACAACTGGAGGGCGTTCAGGTGATGACCGGCGGTGATGTCTGCGAGCCGTACGTCATCGAGCAACTGACCCGTCAAGGCACCCTGCACAACCTGTATGGCCCGACCGAAGCCACCGTGCTGATCACCGCGCGCCAGCTCAAACCGGGCGACAGCAACCGCACGCTGGGAGGGCCGATCGCCAACAGTCGGGTGCTGATTCTCGACGATGATCTGCAACCTGTGCCCGATCAAACCGTCGGTGAACTGTTCATCGTCGGTCCTGGTGTCTGCCTCGGTTACCTGAACAATCCGCAGCAGACCGCCGAGCGTTATCTGAACCTGTCCTTGCCCGGCGGCGAAACACTGCGCGCTTACCGTAGCGGTGACATGGCCAAGTGGGGCGAGCACGGTATCGAGCTGTGCGGGCGGCGCGACAATCAGGTGAAAATCCGTGGCTTTCGCGTCGAACCGGAAGAGATCGAACGCTGCCTGCGAGAGAGCCGCTTGTATCGGCAGATCGCCGTGGTCATCGACAGTCAGCGGCGCATTCTGGCATTCCTCGCCCAGCCACAGACCGACAATGCCCGCGACGAACTTAAAGCCCATGCCCGGCAGTTCCTGCCCGACTATATGCAACCCGTGGCATGGACCGCACTGGCGCAGATGCCGTTCGCCAGTAACGGCAAAGTCGATCGCAAGGCGCTGTTGGCATTGCCGGTGACGGTCCAGAACAGCACGGCGAAATGCCTGCCGGTCAATGCTGACGAAGCGCTGCTGTTGGAGATCTGGGCCGAATTGCTGGAACTCCCGACCAGCGACATTTCCACTGACGAAAGCTTCTTCAATCTCGGCGGTCATTCGATCCTGCTGTCGCGGATGTTGCTGCGCTTGCGTGAGGAGTTCGGCCGGAGCATTTCGATCAATCGCTTCATCGAACTGCCCACTATCAGCAAACTGGCGACGCTGGTGCGCGGCACCGATGACAGCGCCGTGCTCAGCGCTCAGGCCATGGCCGACGCCGAGCGCGCGCTGGACATCGAACCGCTGCCGATCAGCCGCATGGGCGATGTGCACAAGGTCATCGTCACCGGTGCCAACAGTTTTGTCGGCGTGCACATCGTCGAAGCGCTGCTCGGGTGGGGCGCCAGCGAAGTGGCCTGTCTGGTGCGTGATAGCGCCGGGCAAACGGCGGCGCAACGCTTCGTCCAAGCGTTGCGCGAAAACCGTCTCGAGCATCTCGATCTCAGCCGCGTGCGAGTCTATGCGGCGGACATCAGTCGCCCGCAACTGGGCCTGGGCGATGAGGATTATCAGCACCTGGATCGCGAGTTCGGCGCGCTGGTGCACAACGCTGCCAACGTCAACCACGTGCTCGATTACGAGTCCCTGGCGGCGGACAACGTAGAGCCGATCTTTGCCCTGCTGAAGCTATGCGAAGGGCAGCGCAAAAAGGTCTTCAACTTCGTCTCGACGCTGTCGGCATCCAGCACCGTGGATGATGCCGGTCGGGTGCTGGAACTGCCCGCCGCCGCGACGCCGCCGATCTACATTCGCAACGGCTACAACCTGTCGAAGTGGGTCGGCGAACGCATCCTTGAACGAGCGCGAGAGCGCGGTGTACGGGTCAATCTTTATCGCCCCGGCAACATAAGCTTCAACAGCCTCAGCGGCGTTTGCCAGCCACATAAAAATCGCTTGATGCTGATGCTCAAAGGCTCGATCCAGCTCGGTCAGGTGCCGGCCTTTGCGCTGAATTTCGACCTGATGCCGGTGGACTTTCTCGCCCGCTTCATCGCCTTCCATGCCAGCCGTTATTCAGCGGATCGCGCGGTGTTCAACCTGCACAACCCCGAGCCGCTGAGCTGGGATGCCTACGTCGCTTCGTTCCGCGAAACCGGCAGCGAGTTTTCGCTGGTCAGCGTCGCCGACTGGCAGCAGCAATTGAACCGGGTCGACGCCGACAACGCGCTGTTTGGCGTGCTCGGTTTCTACCTAAATGGTTTCGAAGAAGACATCGGCGACATCTCGCTGATCGGCCACGCCAACGCCGCGGCCGGCGTGCAGCAGATGGGCGCGCACTACCCGCAGAAATCCCCGGCGCTGCTACGTCGCGGCTGCGACTACCTGAAAGAAATCAACTTCATCTGACTCATCCACAAGGAGCAATACCATGAGCAATCTGCAACCCGACACCCTGATCAAAAACCCGCAAGGCTGCCACGTTGTGTCCTCGGTGGAAGTGCCGGCGGACGCGGCGCAAGTCTGGGCGGTGGTCGGCGATTTCGCCGGCTTCAATCATTTCATTCCGGCGCTGTCGCACACCGAAATGACCGGCGAAGGCGTGTCATCGCTGCGCAAGAAAATCTTCAAGGACGGCAACGTCGTGGTCGAACAACTCAACTCCCGCGATGAACAGGCGCGGCACATGACCTGGACGACGATTTACAACACGTTGGGGGTGGCGAATCTGTGGGCGGCGATGCAGGTGGAATCGCTCAGCCAAGGGAAGTCGCGAGCGACCTGGACGATCGTTGCCGAACCGGCTGCGGGTGGGGATGAAGCATTGCCGGGGTTCAGGGATTTCGTGCAGGGGTTTGCCGATGATGCGATGGGCAATGTGCTGAAGCTGTTTGTTTAAGGCATCGGTTTGGCGGTGAGTGAACCGCCGCTTTCGCGAGCAGGCTCGCTCCCACATTTGGAATGCATTTCCCTGTGGGAGCGAGCCTGCTCGCGAAGAACAATAACGCGGTCTGCGATCTGTGAATCAGATCTTGAAACTGTCAACCAACTGCTTCAACCGGTTCGCCTGCTGCGACAACGCATCACAATCCTTCAACGTTTCGTTGAGGTTGGCCACGCTCTGCTGGTTCAACAGGTTGATCTGGTTGACGTCGACGTTGAGGGTTTCCACCACCGCCGTCTGCTCTTCCGTCGCCGCTGCAACCGATTGGTTCATGCCGTCGATTTCGCCGATGCGCTGGGTCACGCTGACCAGGCGCAAACCGGCCTGATTCGCCACTTCCACGCTCTGCTCGCTAGACGCCTGGCTGGCGTTCATCGTGCTCACCGCTTCGCGCGAGCCGACCTGTAGCGAGGTGATCATCTTGTGGATTTCTTCCGCCGATTCCTGGGTGCGGTGCGCAAGGTTGCGCACCTCATCGGCGACCACGGCAAAACCGCGCCCGGCCTCACCGGCACGCGCGGCCTCGATGGCAGCGTTGAGCGCCAGCAGGTTGGTCTGCTGCGAGATGCCTTTGATCACATCGAGAATGTGGCCAATGTTGTCGGTGCTGGCGTTCAGGGTTTCGATCTGCGTGCACGACAGGCTGATCTTCTGCGACAGCTCGGTCATCGCCTGAATGGTCTGCTCGACCACCTGACGACCATCATCGGCCTGCTCGGAAGCGCCACTGGCGTGCTGCGAAGCATCCGCCGCGTTGCGCGCAATCTCCTGAGTGGCGGCGCCCAGCTGATTGATCGCCGCCGCGACGCTGTTGGTGCGTGCACTTTGCTCATCGGAACCGACGATCGAAGCGTTGGACGAAGCCATCACCCGTTGCGACAGATCATGTACGTGACGGGTCGCCGACGACACTTCGGAAATCGATGCGTGGATCCGTTCAACGAACTGGTTGAACGCGCTGCCCAGTTCACCGAACTCGTCTTTGCTCTCGACCACCAGACGCCGCGTCAGGTCGCCTTCGCCCTGGGCAATGTCTTTCATCGCGCGGCCCATCGTGGTCAGCGGACGCATCAACACGTTGATCAACAGGCTCAGCAGCAACGCAATTGCCGCGACCGCGACAAACATGGCGATCAGCGCCGAGGTGCGGAATTGGCTGAGTGCAGCGTAGGCCTTGTCACGATCGATCGACAGACCGATGTACCACTGAGCGTTCGGCAAATCGCTGACCGGGGTGAACGAGAGAATGCGTTCCTGGCCGTTGAGCACGACGTTCTGGTTGCCCTTCTCGATGCGCACGCTGGTGTTCGGGTAGATATCCTTGAGGTTTTTCATTACCTGATCTTTGTCCGGGCTGACGATCACCTGACCGTCGGCACTGACCAGAAACGCATGGCCGAGGCCACCGAAGTCCACCGAGTTGATGATCTTCACCAGGGTTTCCAGGCTCAGGTCACCACCGACCACACCGAGCAATTCACCGTCCTTTTTCACCGGCATGGCGATGGTCACCACCAGGCCACCGACGGCCGCCATGTACGGCGGGGTCAGCATGGTTTTATCGGCGGCCACGGCCTGCTTGTACCAAGGCCGCTGACGCGGATCGTAACCGTCCGGCATCTTCGCATCGGGGCGCTGGGTGAAGACACCGTTGGCCTGCCCGACATAAGTGAACTGGAAGTTCGACGTGAAGGCCGGCTGATCGACAAGGCCGGGGAGGTCGGCATTCCTGCCTTGATGGGCAACGTTCTGCGCAAGGTTTTCCAGCACCAGAATGCGCCCGCTCATCCAGTTCTGCACGCTGCTGGCGGTGAGGTCACCGGCCTGTTGCACGGAGGACTGCAGGTTCTGGCGAATGGTGTTTCGCTGCAAATAATCGTTGTAGAGCGTGAACAACGCGAACGCCAGGACCACGACGCCCGAAGCGGCAAGGAGGATTTTATGGCTGAACTTGAGATTCATTTCATGGGACTTCTTATGCCAAAAGTGGGGATGCGTTTCCGGATGCAACATTCCATGTACGACGCAGGCAGCGTTCTTCTGGCCGCTCTACTTTGGTGCACGCATTTCTCACCAGTCTGTCGGCCAGCGGCGGAGAAATCTTAGGGGCGCGTGAGAAATGGACGGGGTTTGTGCAGGATTCCCGCCGAACGGCGTGCCAGAGCGGCTGCGAGGGAATTTTTCGCATCGACATGGGGGCGACAGTTGCAAAATCTGTAACCCTTGATGACAATGCGACTAATTATCATTTGTGACGTTCGGGCTGGCGTGGTCATGTCTTCACCTGAGTTGGTCGTACAGGCGCTTTACGGTAGTCATCACGGCTGGCTCAACGCTTGGCTGCGCGCGCGGCTGGGCAACGCAGCGGATGCAGCGGATCTGGCTCAGGACACTTTCCTGCGCCTGCTGCAACGCACCGAACGCCTCGAACTGAAAGCGCCCCGAGCTTTCTTGCGAACCATCGCGCGCGGTCTGGTGATCGATCATTGGCGCCGCGAGGAAATCGAGCGGGCCTATCTGGAGACCATTGCTCACTTGCCTGAAGGCGAAGTACCTGACGCCGAATCGCGCGCGTTGGTGCTGGAACTACTGGAAAGCATTGCGCGCATGCTTGAAGGACTGAAGCCGAAAGTGCGTCAGGCATTTCTCCTGGCGCAGTGCGAAGGGTTAACGCATAAACAGATCGCCGAGCAGTTGGGCGTGTCGGTACGTTCTGTGGAACGCTACGTCGCCGATGCGCTGTATCACTGCTATGTGTTGCGGTATGAAAACTGATGCCTGTGGATAACCTCTCACTCGCTCGCCGCGTCGAACCGCGCCAACAGGTGGTCAAGCAAGCGATTCACTGGCTACTGCGGCTGCGCAACAACCACGGCAATTCGCGGCTGACTCGCCAATGCGAGCAGTGGCGCGCCGAGCATCACGAACATGAAATCGCCTGGCAGCGGGTGCAGTCGCTGCAAGCCGAATTGAGCTCCAGTCTGCGCGCCGTGCCGGGTGCGCAGGTCGCTTTCAACACCTTGGAAAACAGTGCGCAGGGGCTGGGCCGACGCCAGGCCTTGAAGTTGTTGTCGGGCGCGCTGTTGGTGGGCTCCGCCGCGTGGCTGGCCAAGGACAGCGCCGCCTGGCAGCAATGGAGTGCCGACTACGCGACGGCGACCGGCGAACGGCGCGGTTTCCAGTTGCCAGACGGCACGCGCATCGAACTGAACACCGCCAGCGCCGTGGATCTGGAGTACACCACGCAGCAGCGCCTGATCAAACTGACCCGTGGCGAGATCATCGTTACCTGCGGCGGCGCTGACGAAGGCGCGGCGGCCGATCGACCGCTGCGCGTACAGAATCGCCACGGCAGTTATGCGCCGGTCGATGCGCGTTTCATTTTGCGTCAGGACGATCAGTGCACGCGGCTCAGCGTTACTCGTGGCCGGGTGTTGGTTCGCGCTGGCGGTCTTTCCCTCGAAGCACTCGCCGGGCAGAGTTTTCTGGTCGATCAAAGCGGTTTGCGCGCAGCGCCGACGCCGGATATGGATGCGGGCGCCTGGCTCGACGGTTTGATTGTCACGCGCAATATGCGGCTGGGTGACTTCCTCGCTGAAGTCGGCCGTTATCGCCCGGGTTATCTCAATTGTTCGGCGGCGATCGCAGACCTGCGCCTTTCTGGGGTGTTCCGTCTGGAGGACACCGACAGGCTGCTGGCGGTCCTGCCGCAGACGCTGCCGGTGCAATTGCGTTATCGCACCCGCTGGTGGGTGACCCTGGAACGTGCAGTGTGATTATTTTTGGCGGGTTTTCGCAGTCAGTCCGGCTTAGTCAGTAAGCACTTCAACTCAGCCCCCGCGACTGCCTACGGAAATCCACAATGACTGTCCGCGCCACTTGTAAGAACCCTCTGAATTTCACTGCAGAATCGACACTACTGCGCCATGCGGTTCGCGCGGCACTGCTGACCACCGCGCTGGGCGTCAGCGTGTTACCGAGCCTGAGTCTGGCCGCCAACACCGGCACCGAGATCAGCCACCGCTACAACATTGCTGCCGGGCCATTGGGCGAGGCGTTGAATCAGTTTGCCCGGCAGGCCGGCATCACCTTGGCGATGACGCCGCAACAGACTCAAGGTCAGCAATCCCCCGGCGTGCAGGGTGAATATTCGACCGATCAGGCCTTGAGCCATTTGCTCGGCGGTTCCGGACTGGAAGCCGTCAGTCAGGACGGCAGCAGTTACATTCTTCGCCCACTCGCTGAAAGCGAAGCACTGGCCTTGCCGACCACCGATATCAAAGGCTTCGCCCTCGGCAACGCGCTGGGCAGCATGGCCGGCTACAACGCCACGCACAGCCAGATCGCCACCAAGACCAGTACCGCCCTTCTGGAAACTTCGCAAAGCGTGTCCGTGGTCACACGTGAGCAGATGGATGACCAAGGCTCACAAACTGTCTCGCAAGCGATGCGTTACGCCCCGGGCGTGCTGACCAATCCGTACGGCGCCACGCACCGTTACGACTATGTAGCGATGCGTGGCTTCAACGACGGCTCGGTGGACAACATCTATCTCGACGGCCTCAAGTCGATGGGTGACAGCGGCACTTACAGCACCATGCAGGTCGATCCATATTTCCTCGAGCGTGTGGACATTCTCAAAGGCCCGTCGTCCGTGCTGTACGGCCGTAGCTCGCCCGGCGGTCTGGTCGCACTGACCAGCAAAAAACCGTTGTATGAGCCTTACCACCAGGTGCAGGCCATAGTGGGGACGCAAGGCCAGCGCGGGGTTGGGTTTGACTTCAGCGGTCCGGTCGATGACGACAAGCGCATTGCCTATCGTCTGACCGGATTGAGCGATCAGTCCGACACGCAATTCGATCACAACAAGGAAAAACGCTTTGCCCTCGCCCCGACGTTGAGCATCGATTTCAGCGAAGACACCTCGCTGACCCTGCAGGCCTACCTGCAACACGATCCGGACGGTGGCTACCACGGCGGCGTTCCGGCGGACGGCACGATCCATCAGCGCAATGGCGAGCGCATCTCGCCGCGCTTCTTCGAGGGCGAGCCGGGGATCGACGGCTACTCCCGTGACCAGCAATCGTTCGGCTATCAGTTCGAACATCGCTTCAACGATGTCTTCACCGCCCGGCAGAACTTCCGCTATCTCGATTCCAAAGTGAACATGGATCAGGTCTACGCCTATGGCTGGACCACCCCGACCAGCAATGAACTGAACCGTTATTACACCGGCGGTGACGAGCGCCTGCATGCGTTTATCGTCGACAACATGCTGCAGGCCGAATTCTTCACCGGCGCGACCAAGCACACGGTGCTGATGGGCGCGGATTATCAGCGGCGTAAAACGGTGGTCGACTGGACCAGCGGTGGACTGGCGCCGATCAATGCGTTCAATCCGGTGTATGGCAATTCGGCGATCGAAATGTACGGCGACACCAGCTATCTGCGTCGTCTGGAGCAGTCCGGTGTGTATCTGCAAGACCTGATCGAAATGGACAAGTGGCGCTTCTCGCTGGGCCTGCGTCAGGACTGGGTGGAGACATCCGATGAAAACCGTATTGCCGAAGCGGGGCGCCCGGTTGATACAGAGATCAATGATCGCCGCAAGAAACTCACTGGGCGTGCCGGCGCTTTATACCTGTTTGATAACGGTCTGGCGCCATACATCAGCTACTCCGAGTCGTTTAACCCGAACTCCTATGCCGACAGCGCCGGCAATCCACTGGCCCCCACCGATGGCACGCAGTGGGAAGTCGGTTTGAAGTACCAGCCGCCGGGCACCGACAACCTGTTCACCGCCTCGCTATTCCGCATCGACCAGAAAAACCTCGCCACCAAACTGCCCCAGGAAAACTTCTATCGCGCGGTCGGCGCTGTGCGCTCGCAGGGTCTGGAGCTGGAAGCGCACATGCAACTGACCGACAACTTCAAGGTGCTCGGCAGTTACACCTTCACTGACATCGAATATTCGAAATCGATGATCAGTACCTTGAGTACGCCGACCGATGTCATCGAGAACAAGGGTAACTCGCCGACTCAGGCGCCGCGACACATGGCCTCGCTGTGGGCTGACTACAAGTTCGACAGCGCCGCACTCGATGGGCTGCGCTTGGGCGGTGGGGTGCGCTATGTCGGCTACAGCTGGGCCGATGCGGAGAACACGATGAAGGTGCCGTCTTACACGCTGTTCGACGCCTCGATTGGTTATGACCTGGGCAAGATTGGTTTGAAGGGTGTTGATGTTCGGCTCAATGCAAACAACCTGACCAATGAATCCTATGTCGCGTCCTGCGCCAGCCTGAACTTCTGCTACATGGGCGAAGAACGCAACGTAGCGGCGACCGTCAGCTATCAGTTCTAAAGCATTGTTCTGTGCATAAAAAAGCCAGCCCCTGCTGTCAGGGGCTGGCTTTGTCGTTTATTCGGGGTGTCTTGCATGCGTGCGTTTCTGGTTTTGTTGCATCGTTATATGGGCTTGGCTACTGCTGTGTTTCTTGTGTTGGCGGGCCTCACAGGCAGTGTACTGGCGTTCAATCATGAACTGGATGAGTGGCTGAACCCGCAGTTCTATGAGGCGACTTCACAGGGTGAGCGCTTGCCGCCGGGCGCGTTGGTAGATGCGGTGCAGACTGCGCATCCGAAATTGCAAGTCTGGTACATGGAGTATCCGCAGGAGGCGGGGCATACGGCGCTGCTGGCGGCAGTTCCACGCAATGATCCAGCAACGGGTCAGCCGTTCAATGAACGTAATCAGGTGTTTTATCTGGATCCGGTGAGTGCGGAGCACAAAGGCGCGCGTTACTGGGGCGAATGCTGCTTTCAGCGGGAGAACTTCATCCCGTTCATTCTGGAGTTTCACTACAACCTGACATTGCCCGGTAGCTGGGGATTGCTGTTGATGGGTGGGGTGGCCATCGCCTGGGTGATCGACTGCTTTATAGCATTGTGGCTGACCTTGCCGCGCGGCAAGCCCTTCTGGAAGAAGTGGGCGACTGCGTGGAAGGTGAAAGGCGGGCATGCATACCGTTTGAACTTCGATCTACATCGCGCCGGCGGATTGTGGGTGTGGCTACTGTTGTTACCGATCGCCGTCAGCAGCGTGGCGATGAACTTGCCGAGCCAGGTGTTCAAGCCTGCGGTTTCGTTGTTTTCGCCAATCGAGCCGAGCGTTTATGAAGCCAGAGGACGAATGCCCGCTGATCAACTGGGGACGACACTGTTAAGTTATCAACAGGCGTACGAAAGGGCATTGCAGGAAGGGAAACGATTAGGACTGACGGCGGCAATCGGCGAGTTGTATTACAGCTTTGAGTACAACTTCTACGGCGCAGGGTTTGGACAGCACGATACGGACGCACACGGTAAATCCTGGTTGTTCTTTCACGGTACCGACGGACGCTTGTTAGGACAGGAAATCGCCGGACAGGGCACGCTGGGAGAGCAGTTCTATCGACTGCAGTTGCCGATACATGGGGGACGGATCATCGGCGTGACAGGGCAGATAATGATCGCAGTATTGGGTGTGTTGATTGCGGGGCTGTCAGGGACGGGGGTATATATCTGGTGGCGCAAGTGGCAGGCAAGACGCAGCAGCAAGAATCGCAGAACGGCCTGATCTTTCATACACGCTTAAATGACAAAACCCCTGTCTGCGTTAGCAGACAGGGGTTTCGGAATTCAATCTTGACGATGACCTACTCTCACATGGGGAAACCCCACACTACCATCGGCGATACATCGTTTCACTTCTGAGTTCGGGATGGGATCAGGTGGTTCCAATGTTCTATGGTCGTCAAGAAATTCTTTATCTGGCCCGTCAACACGGTAACAGGCCAGCAAAAACAGGAACTTCTACTAAAACAAAACCCCAACTGCTTTCGCAATTGGGGTTTCGGAATTTAATCTTGACGATGACCTACTCTCACATGGGGAAACCCCACACTACCATCGGCGATGCATCGTTTCACTGCTGAGTTCGGGATGGGATCAGGTGGTTCCAACGCTCTATGGTCGTCAAGAAATTCGGGTACTGACTCGTGACCAGATGGTCTCGCTTCAGCAAATTGGGTATGTGACAGCTAGGTGTTTGTGCGCTTCGAACTTTCGGTTCGTTTCGTCTTCACACACCGCAATCTGGTGCCTTCTCAGGTCAGCAAATTGCTTGGGTGTTATATGGTCAAGCCTCACGGGCAATTAGTATTGGTTAGCTCAACGCCTCACAGCGCTTACACACCCAACCTATCAACGTCGTAGTCTTCGACGGCCCTTCAGGGAACTCAAGGTTCCAGTGAGATCTCATCTTGAGGCAAGTTTCCCGCTTAGATGCTTTCAGCGGTTATCTTTCCCGAACATAGCTACCCGGCAATGCCACTGGCGTGACAACCGGAACACCAGAGGTTCGTCCACTCCGGTCCTCTCGTACTAGGAGCAGCCCCTCTCAAATCTCAAACGTCCACGGCAGATAGGGACCGAACTGTCTCACGACGTTCTAAACCCAGCTCGCGTACCACTTTAAATGGCGAACAGCCATACCCTTGGGACCGGCTTCAGCCCCAGGATGTGATGAGCCGACATCGAGGTGCCAAACACCGCCGTCGATATGAACTCTTGGGCGGTATCAGCCTGTTATCCCCGGAGTACCTTTTATCCGTTGAGCGATGGCCCTTCCATACAGAACCACCGGATCACTAAGACCTACTTTCGTACCTGCTCGACGTGTCTGTCTCGCAGTCAAGCGCGCTTTTGCCTTTATACTCTACGACCGATTTCCGACCGGTCTGAGCGCACCTTCGTACTCCTCCGTTACTCTTTAGGAGGAGACCGCCCCAGTCAAACTACCCACCATACACTGTCCTCGATCCGGATAACGGACCTGAGTTAGAACCTCAAAGTTGCCAGGGTGGTATTTCAAGGATGGCTCCACGCGAACTGGCGTCCACGCTTCAAAGCCTCCCACCTATCCTACACAAGCAAATTCAAAGTCCAGTGCAAAGCTATAGTAAAGGTTCACGGGGTCTTTCCGTCTAGCCGCGGATACACTGCATCTTCACAGCGATTTCAATTTCACTGAGTCTCGGGTGGAGACAGCGCCGCCATCGTTACGCCATTCGTGCAGGTCGGAACTTACCCGACAAGGAATTTCGCTACCTTAGGACCGTTATAGTTACGGCCGCCGTTTACCGGGGCTTCGATCAAGAGCTTCGCGTTAGCTAACCCCATCAATTAACCTTCCGGCACCGGGCAGGCGTCACACCCTATACGTCCACTTTCGTGTTTGCAGAGTGCTGTGTTTTTAATAAACAGTCGCAGCGGCCTGGTATCTTCGACCGGCATGAGCTTACGGAGCAAGTCCTTCACCCTCACCGGCGCACCTTCTCCCGAAGTTACGGTGCCATTTTGCCTAGTTCCTTCACCCGAGTTCTCTCAAGCGCCTTGGTATTCTCTACCCAACCACCTGTGTCGGTTTGGGGTACGGTTCCTGGTTACCTGAAGCTTAGAAGCTTTTCTTGGAAGCATGGCATCAACCACTTCGTCACCCAAAGGGTAACTCGTCATCAGCTCTCGGCCTTAAGATCCCGGATTTACCTAAGATCTCAGCCTACCACCTTAAACTTGGACAACCAACGCCAAGCTGGCCTAGCCTTCTCCGTCCCTCCATCGCAATAACCAGAAGTACAGGAATATTAACCTGTTTTCCATCGACTACGCTTTTCAGCCTCGCCTTAGGGACCGACTAACCCTGCGTCGATTAACGTTGCGCAGGAAACCTTGGTCTTTCGGCGTGGGTGTTTTTCACACCCATTGTCGTTACTCATGTCAGCATTCGCACTTCTGATACCTCCAGCAAGCTTCTCAACTCACCTTCACAGGCTTACAGAACGCTCCTCT
>NZ_CP180489.1:3175000-5270000 GCF_047758505.1 Pseudomonas sp. CP4
CGCCTTCGCCACTGGTGTTCCTTCCTATATCTACGCATTTCACCGCTACACAGGAAATTCCACCACCCTCTACCATACTCTAGCTTGCCAGTTTTGGATGCAGTTCCCAGGTTGAGCCCGGGGATTTCACATCCAACTTAACAAACCACCTACGCGCGCTTTACGCCCAGTAATTCCGATTAACGCTTGCACCCTCTGTATTACCGCGGCTGCTGGCACAGAGTTAGCCGGTGCTTATTCTGTCGGTAACGTCAAAATTGCAGAGTATTAATCTACAACCCTTCCTCCCAACTTAAAGTGCTTTACAATCCGAAGACCTTCTTCACACACGCGGCATGGCTGGATCAGGCTTTCGCCCATTGTCCAATATTCCCCACTGCTGCCTCCCGTAGGAGTCTGGACCGTGTCTCAGTTCCAGTGTGACTGATCATCCTCTCAGACCAGTTACGGATCGTCGCCTTGGTGAGCCATTACCTCACCAACTAGCTAATCCGACCTAGGCTCATCTGATAGCGCAAGGCCCGAAGGTCCCCTGCTTTCTCCCGTAGGACGTATGCGGTATTAGCGTTCCTTTCGAAACGTTGTCCCCCACTACCAGGCAGATTCCTAGGCATTACTCACCCGTCCGCCGCTGAATCCAGGAGCAAGCTCCTTTCATCCGCTCGACTTGCATGTGTTAGGCCTGCCGCCAGCGTTCAATCTGAGCCATGATCAAACTCTTCAGTTCAAACATCTTTGGGTTTTTAAGAAACCCTAAACTTGGCTCAGCAATCGTTGGTTACATCTTTGATTTCTCGCGGAGTAACTTGTGATGCTGATAATCTTGTTGACTATCAGTCTGACTGCACAAGCACCCACACGAATTGCTTGATTCAGTTGTTAAAGAGCGGTTGGCTAAGATCTTTCGTCTCAACCGAGGCGCGCATTCTACAGCAGCCTCATTTGCTGTCAAGTGATTATTTTCAGAAGTTTTCGAAGAATTCTTCAACAACTTCAACCACTTGCGCTTCCGATCTCTCGTTAGCGGGAGGCGAATTCTACAGCGTTAATCGCTGCTGTCAACACCTCTTTTTCTCCACTTTCGACCGAGAAGATCGAACCGTTAAAAGAGCTACACATCACTGCTCTTTCAACTCCTTCCAGGCTTCGATGATCTGAAGCAAGCCACTGTCGAAAACTTCGTAACTCTTTGAATATCAAGGAGTTTTCCGTTTCGACTGCGCCGGAAGTGGGGCGAATTATAGACCTCTGGAATCTGCCGTCAACCGTTAATTTCGCTTTTCTTTCAATAAGTTGCGTATTGGTTAAAAAACATCCAATCAGATGAGAAAAAGAGCGCCTTCTATATAGAAGAAGACTTAAAGGACGCCTTCCTCCTTCAACATAGTCACCGCACCTGCCTTCAGACCCAGCACCCGCTGCAGAACCTCTAATGTGTGCTCACCCAATAAAGGAGGCGCATGGCGATATTCAACGGGCGTCTCCGACAATCGAATCGGGCTGGCCACCTGAGGCACCATCCCCGCCAATGCATGAGGCAGTTCGATCGCCAGACCGCGCGCCTTCACTTGTGGGTCTTCAAACACCTGCGACAGATCATTGATCGGCCCACAAGGCACACCCGCCAGCTCCAGTTGTGCAACCCACTCGGCCGTGGTCTTGAAGACCGTAGCTTGGCGGATCAACGGGATCAGCACCGCGCGGTTCGCTACCCGCAGCTTGTTGGTCGCGAAACGCGGATCATTCGCCCACTGCGGCTGCCCGGCGACTTCGGCGAACTTGCGGAACTGCCCGTCATTACCTACGGTAAGAATGAAGTCGCCATCCGCCGTAGGAAAGTCCTGATAAGGCACAATATTGGGATGTGCATTACCCAGCCGCTTTGGCGCAGTGCCCGTGGTCAGGTAATTCATCGCCTGGTTGGCCAGACACGCGACCTGTACATCCAGCAACGCCATATCGATGTGCTGGCCGCCACCGCCGTGATCGCGATGAGCCAATGCCGCGAGGATCGCCACCGTCGAATACAGCCCGGTGAGAATATCCGTCAGCGCCACGCCCACTTTCACCGGGCCAGCGCCTTCATCTCCTTCAGGTCGACCGGTCAGACTCATCAAGCCGCCAAGGCCCTGGATCATGAAGTCATACCCTGCGCGCTTGGCGTAAGGACCGGTCTGGCCGAAGCCGGTGATGGAGCAATAGATCAGATTCGGGTTGAGCGCCTTCAGCGATTCATAGTCCAGGCCGTAGGCCGCCAGACCGCCCACTTTGAAATTCTCGATGAGGATGTCCGACTTCGACGCCAGGTCGCGCACCAGCTTCTGCCCTTCAGGCCGGGTGAAGTCGATGGTGACCGACTGCTTGTTGCGATTGGCCGACAGGTAATACGCGGCTTCCGACGTGTTCTCGCCGTAAGCGTCTTTAAGGAAGGGCGGGCCCCAGGCGCGGGTGTCATCACCATTGCCGGGGCGCTCGACCTTGATCACTTCGGCGCCAAGGTCGGCGAGGATTTGCCCGGCCCAAGGCCCGGCCAGCACTCGCGATAAATCCAGTACCCGCAGATGCGACAGTGCGCCCATGGTCCGCTCTCCTATTAATAGAACGCTTGCAGACCGGTTTGCGCACGCCCGAGGATCAGCGCGTGAACGTCGTGGGTACCTTCATAGGTATTCACTACTTCTAGGTTAACCAAGTGACGGGCTACGCCGAACTCATCAGAGATGCCATTGCCACCAAGCATGTCGCGCGCCATTCGTGCGATATCCAGCGATTTGCCGCACGAGTTGCGTTTCATGATCGAAGTGATTTCAACGGCGGCGGTACCTTCGTCTTTCATACGACCCAGACGCAGGCAGCCTTGCAGTGCCAGGGTGATTTCGGTCTGCATGTCGGCGAGTTTCTTCTGCACCAGTTGAGTCGCGGCCAACGGGCGACCGAATTGCTGACGATCCAGAGTGTATTGGCGTGCGGTGTGCCAGCAGAACTCGGCGGCGCCCAGCGCGCCCCAGGAAATGCCGTAGCGTGCGGAGTTGAGACAGGTGAACGGACCTTTCAGGCCACGCACGTCCGGGAAGATGTTTTCTTCCGGCACGAACACGTTGTCCATAACGATCTCACCGGTGATCGAAGCGCGCAGGCCGACCTTGCCGTGAATCGCCGGAGCGCTCAGACCTTTCCAGCCTTTCTCCAGAACGAAGCCACGGATATCGCCGGCATCGTCCTTGGCCCATACCACGAACACGTCAGCGATCGGGCTGTTGGTGATCCACATCTTCGCGCCAGTCAGGCTGTAGCCGCCATCGACCTTGCGCGCCCGAGTGATCATCGCGCCCGGATCGGAACCGTGGTTCGGCTCGGTCAGACCGAAGCAACCGATCCATTCGCCGGAAGCCAATTTCGGCAGATACTTTTGTTTCTGTGCTTCGGTACCGAATTCGTTGATCGGCACCATCACCAGTGAGGACTGCACGCTCATCATCGAGCGATAGCCAGAGTCGACACGCTCGACTTCACGGGCGATCAAGCCATAACTGACGTAATTCAGACCGCTGCCACCGTATTGCTCGGGAATGGTCGCGCCGAGCAGGCCGACTTCGCCCATCTCACGAAAGATTGCCGGATCGGTCTTCTCATGACGGAACGCTTCAAGCACACGCGGCGCCAGACTCTGTTGAGCGAACTGTGCGGCGGTGTCGCGGATCATGCGCTCTTCCTCGGTGAGCTGTTGATCCAGCAGCAGGGGATCGATCCAGTTGAAGCTAGCTTTACCGCCCATGAGTGTGCCCTCGCATCGGGTGAATTAACGTGGCATTGATCCTAGGCGCGGTTCGCCATCGCGGCAAACGAGGATTTCGCATCCTGTTGTGCTAATTTCTCACTTCGAACCGTCGCGAAATGCCATTTATGCGGCGCATTAGTGAGGTTGACGTACATGCGCAGGAAAATCCCCAGCACCGCCGCCCTGATCAGCTTCGAAGCTGCCGCCCGCCATGAGAGCTTTACCCGTGCCGCTGAAGAGCTGTCACTCACCCAGGGCGCCATTTGCCGACAGATCGCCAGCCTCGAAGAGTTCCTCAGTGTGCAACTGTTCCGGCGCTCGCGACGAGGGGTGAAGCTGACGGAAGCGGGACTTTCCTACAGCCGCCGGGTGGCGACTCAGCTCGATGCAGTGGAGCGCGATACCCTCTCGGTGATGGGCCAGCAGGGCACCAACGTTATCGAGCTCGCCGTGGTGCCGACTTTCGGCACGCAGTGGTTACTGCCACGCCTCAAGGATTTCCAGCTCCAGCACCCGGAAGTGACCGTCAACCTGACCAACCGCACCCGGCCCTTCCTGTTTGCCGACACCGAATTCGATGCCGCGATTTACTTCGGCGACGCCGACTGGTCGGGTACCGAATCCCACAGGTTGATGGGCGAAAATCCGATGCCGGTGTGCAGCCCCGCCCTACTCGGCGATCACACGCAGCTGACAGCGCCAGCCATCGCCGAGCTACCGCTGCTTCAGCAGACCACCCGACCTTACGCCTGGCGCCAATGGTTCAACTCGCAACAGCTGAATATTCCGCGCGACATGACGGGTCCACGCTACGAGCTATTCTCCATGCTCGCCCAGGCAGCCATGCACGACATGGGCGTCGCGCTGATTCCGCCGTTTTTGATCCAGCGCGAGCTGGCAGAGAAACGTCTGGTGGTTGCCAACCCTCAAGCGCTCTCCAGCATCAAGGCCTATTACCTTATGATTCCGGAGCGAAAGGTCGAATCAGCATCACTGAAGGCATTTCGCGACTGGCTGGTAAATCAAGCGCAGAGCTACAGCCTAGAAGAATAAAGGCTCTGCGCAATACTTAACCCCGTAGTCAGAAAAAACAAAGCCCTACAGATATAACTATTTGTCGCTTTTGCGCAGACTGTATCCGAAAGTCGTACAGACGTCCCGCAAGCTGCCAAACACGTGGCCTTGAGCCTCTAATGGCGACTCATTGCTGCCTATTCACGCCACCGATGCGAAATTTTTCAAAATTCAGCCAGAATCCTTGCAGGGCACGGTCTGCAAGGGGTTCACCTGGCCATCTGCGACATTCGGTCACGGCATGACTTGTAGTTAATTTTCCGTCACCCGTCATAATCCCTTGAAGGGCATAAAGTTCGCCTGCAAAATGCCGCGCCCCGCCCTGATTCGGCGGGATCGTGCTGATCGGCCGCCCCAGTCGCACCATCCGTAGTGCATGGGTTTACTCAATAAGATCACGCAGGAGATTTGACGTGCACATTGGTGTTCCTCTCGAAACCCAGACCGGTGAAACACGGGTTGCTGCAACCCCGGAAACCATCAAGAAGCTGATCAGCCAAGGCCATAAGGTCACTGTACAAAGCGGCGCCGGCGTCAAAGCCAGTGTTGTTGACAGTGCCTATGAAGCGGCCGGCGCAAGCATTGGCAGCGCCAATGATGCGTTTGGCGCCGAGCTGATACTCAAAGTGGTCGCGCCAAGCGATGCCGAACTGACGCTGATCAAGCGCGGTGCGGTGCTGGTGGGTATGCTCAACCCATTCAACAACGAGACCATCGCGAAGATGGCTGAGTGCGGCATTACCGCGTTCGCCCTCGAAGCGGCGCCGCGTACCTCGCGGGCGCAGAGCCTTGATGTGTTGTCGTCGCAAGCGAACATCGCCGGTTATAAAGCGGTGCTGCTCGCCGCTCACTATTACCCACGCTTCATGCCGATGCTGATGACTGCTGCGGGCACCGTGAAAGCGGCGCGCGTGCTGATTCTCGGCGCGGGTGTGGCCGGTCTGCAGGCGATTGCCACGGCGAAACGTCTGGGTGCGGTCATCGAAGCGTCTGACGTACGCCCAGCCGTTAAGGAACAGATCGAATCCCTCGGCGCCAAGTTCGTCGACGTGCCGTACGAGACCGATGAAGAGCGCGAATGTGCCGTCGGTGTCGGCGGTTACGCGCGGCCCATGCCGGCGAGCTGGATGCAGCGTCAGGCCCAGGCTGTGCACGAGCGCGCCAAGCAGGCCGATATCGTCATCACCACCGCGCTGATTCCGGGCCGCAAGGCGCCGACGCTGCTGAGCGCCGAGACCGTGGCGCAGATGAAACCGGGCTCGGTGGTCATCGACCTTGCCGCCGCCCAGGGTGGCAACTGCCCACTGACCGTCGCCGATCAGGTCGTTGTGGAAAACGGTGTGACCATCGTCGGCCCGACCAACCTCGCCGGTGAAGTCGCTGCCGATGCTTCGGCGCTGTACGCACGCAACCTGCTGGACTTCCTCAAGCTGGTGTTCACCAAGGAAGGCCAGTTCGACGTCAACCTCGAAGACGACATCGTCGCCGCGTGCCTGATGTGCCGCGACGGCCAAGTCATCCGCAAAAACGCCTAAGCAGGGATTCAGACGATGGAAGAGCTTATCTCCCCCGGTATCTACAACCTGATCATCTTCGTGCTGGCGATTTATGTCGGTTACCACGTGGTCTGGAACGTTACACCTGCGCTGCACACACCGTTGATGGCGGTGACCAATGCCATTTCCGCAATCGTGATAGTCGGCGCCATGCTCGCCGCTGCGCTGACCGTCACGCCGCTGGGCAAGACCATGGGCACGCTGGCTGTGGCACTGGCGGCGGTTAACGTCTTCGGTGGCTTCCTGGTCACCCGCCGCATGCTTGAGATGTTCAAGAAGAAAGCCCCGAAAGCAAAAGAAGAGGCGCCGAAGTAATGAGCATGAATCTCGTCACGACGCTCTACCTGATCGCGTCGATCTGCTTTATCCAGGCCCTCAAAGGCCTGTCGCACCCGACTACTTCGCGGCGCGGCAACCTGTTCGGCATGCTTGGCATGGCGTTGGCTATCATCACCACGGTCGGCCTCATCTATAAGTTGGGCGCTGAGCTGGCTACGGCTGGTATCGGTTATGTCATCGTTGGTCTGCTGGTCGGCGGCACCGCCGGTTCGATCATGGCCAAGCGCGTTGAAATGACCAAGATGCCGGAACTGGTAGCGTTCATGCACAGCATGATCGGCCTCGCGGCGGTGTTCATTGCCATTGCGGCGGTAGTTGAGCCGCAGTCGTTGGGTATCGTTAAACAGCTGGGCGATGCGATCCCGGCGGGCAACCGTCTGGAGCTGTTCCTCGGCGCTGCGATCGGTGCGATCACCTTCTCCGGTTCGGTGATTGCCTTCGGCAAGCTCTCGGGCAAGTACAAGTTCCGCCTGTTCCAGGGCGCGCCGGTACAGTTCGCCGGTCAGCACAAACTCAATGCGATTCTGGGTCTGGCTACGCTGGTGCTCGGCCTGACCTTCATGTTCACCGGCAACCTCACGGCGTTCGCGCTGATGCTGGCGCTGGCGTTCGTGATGGGCGTGTTGATCATCATCCCGATCGGCGGCGCCGACATGCCGGTGGTGGTGTCGATGCTCAACAGCTATTCCGGCTGGGCGGCGGCGGGGATCGGCTTCTCGCTGAACAACTCGATGCTGATCATTGCCGGCTCGCTGGTGGGTTCGAGCGGCGCGATTCTCTCGTACATCATGTGCAAGGCGATGAACCGTTCCTTCTTTAATGTGCTGCTCGGCGGTTTCGGCAATACGGCAGATGCAGGCCCTGCTGGTGCGCAGGAAGCCCGTCCGGTGAAGTCCGGCTCGGCTGATGATGCAACCTTCCTGCTGACCAACGCCGACACCGTGATCATCGTCCCGGGTTACGGCCTGGCAGTGGCCCGTGCACAACACGCATTGAAGGAACTGACCGAGAAGCTGACCCATCGCGGCGTAACCGTGAAGTACGCGATCCACCCGGTTGCCGGTCGCATGCCTGGGCACATGAACGTCCTGCTCGCCGAGGCCGAAGTGCCTTACGACCAGGTGTTCGAGATGGAAGACATCAACTCCGAATTCGGCCAGGCCGATGTGGTGCTGGTGCTCGGTGCGAACGACGTGGTCAACCCGGCCGCGAAGAACGATCCGAAGTCGCCGATTGCCGGCATGCCGATTCTCGAAGCGTTCAAGGCCAAGACCATCATCGTCAACAAGCGCTCGATGGCCAGCGGCTATGCCGGTCTGGACAATGAACTGTTCTATCTGGACAAGACCATGATGGTTTTCGGCGATGCGAAGAAAGTCATCGAAGACATGGTCAAAGCGGTCGAGTAATTCACCGTTGCAATAGCGAACGCCCCGACCTGTCGGGGCGTTTTTGTTTGCGCCACACACTGGACAATTTACCGCGTTGTTGCAGATCCGGTAACGGTGTTTTACTGCAAACCCGCGAAATAGAGGCCTCGTTTGCGACCTTGGTAGCGGGACAGGCGCCGGCCAAATTCACTAGACTGCGCATCCTGCTACTCGTTGCCCGAGATAATAATCCATGTACCGTGACCGTATTCGCCTGCCTTCGTTGTTGGATAAAGTGATGAGCGCTGCCGACGCTGCCGCTCTGATTGAGGACGGCATGACCGTCGGCATGAGCGGTTTCACCCGCGCCGGCGAAGCCAAGGCCGTTCCCCACGCACTGGCCGAGCGCGCCAAGGTCACGCCGCTGAAGATCAGCCTGATGACCGGCGCCAGCCTGGGCAACGACCTCGACAAGCAACTGACCGAGGCCGGCGTGCTGTCGCGGCGCATGCCGTTTCAGGTCGACAGCACGTTGCGCAAGGCAATCAACGCCGGCGAAGTGATGTTCATTGACCAACATCTCTCGGAAACGGTCGAGCAGTTGCGCAACCAGCAATTGAAACTGCCGGACATCGCCGTCATCGAGGCAGTCGCCATCACCGAACAAGGCCATATCGTGCCGACCACTTCGGTGGGCAACTCGGCCAGCTTCGCGATCTTCGCCAAACAAGTGATCGTCGAGATCAACTTGGCCCACAACGCCAACCTCGAAGGTCTGCACGACATCTATATCCCGACGTACCGCCCGACGCGCACGCCAATCCCGCTGGTGAAAGTCGACGATCGCATCGGCAGCACGGCGATTCCGATTCCACCGGAGAAGATCGTTGCGATTGTCATCACCCAGCAGTCGGACTCGCCGTCCACGGTGTCGGTACCGGACGTTGATACCAACGCTATCGCCGAACACCTGATCACCTTCTTCAAGCAGGAAGTTGCGGCCGGCCGCATGACCAACAAGCTTGGCCCACTGCAGGCCGGCATTGGCAACATCGCCAACGCGGTGATGTGCGGCTTGATCGACTCGCCGTTCGAAGACCTGACCATGTACTCGGAAGTGCTCCAGGATTCGACTTTCGACCTGATCGATGCCGGCAAGCTGAGCTTTGCCTCGGGCAGTTCGATCACCCTGTCCGAGCGGCGCAACAGCGACGTGTTCGGCAACCTGGAGAAGTACAAGGACAAACTGATTCTGCGGCCGCAGGAGATCTCCAATCACCCGGAAGTGGTGCGCCGTCTGGGCATCATCGGCATCAACACCGCGCTGGAGTTCGATATCTACGGCAACGTCAACTCCACCCATGTCTGCGGCACGCGGATGATGAACGGCATCGGCGGCTCCGGCGACTTCGCGCGCAATGCGCATCTGGCGGTATTCGTGACCAAGTCGATCGCCAAGGGTGGCGCGATTTCCAGCGTGGTGCCGATGGTCAGCCACGTCGACCATACCGAGCATGACGTCGACATCTTGGTGACCGAAGTCGGCCTCGCCGACCTGCGTGGCCTGGCGCCACGGGAGCGTGCACGAGTGATCATCGACAACTGCGTGCATCCAGACTTTCGCCAGGCACTGAATGACTATTTCAGCGCTGCCTGTGCAATCGGTGGGCACACCCCGCACATTCTGCGCGAAGCCCTGAGCTGGCATATGAACTTGGAAGAAACCGGGCGCATGCTGGCGGTGTGATTCACACAGATAACCACCGAGGCAAACACAGTTTTGCCTCGGTGGGTGTGCGCGAGAAGCAGGATCGCAAAAAACTGTACTGCTGTACCGGTCTTTTCCTACAGCAAAGTCCTACTCAATCCCCAGATACGAGCCGAAATGCACCAACCGAGTGCAGACAGGTACAGTTTGCCCAATTTCGACCCGTACACCATGCATAAACAGTTAACTGCTCGCTCACAATACAAATGAACTGTATCTACAGAGACTATCCAAACGAGAGGATCATGGGCACCAGTCAAACCACTACCTGATCCCGCCACAAGCGGAAGGATGTCAACCATGGAACGTACACTCAGTTCCGAACTGTTCTTCGAAGACAAAGCTGTAAACACCCAGGCTTCCCTGCCTCTGCGCGTTATCGCCAATCTGATGTTGTGGCAGCGCCGCATCTCCAGCCGCCATCAACTGGCCCGTCTGGATTCGCGTCTGCTGGCTGATGCCGGTATCAGCGAAGCACAACGCTACGAAGAGCTGAGCAAGCCGTTCTGGCGCTAAGCAGCGTCGCTGGCTCTGGTCTTCAGACCCACCGCCAGCAACCCGAATTGCACAAGCAGAACCCGTCGTGGGAAACCACGACGGGTTTTGTCGCTTCAGGGGCTTTGAATGCTCTAAAACGCATAACTGAATGAGCACAGGTACAATTTTCGAATTCTCGTATGACGCCAGTACAGTCATCCAGAACCTTTGCAGTATCACTGGCCACCACTGGGCGAACCGCATTTGCCAGCCTAATATCCCTGCAGAACGTGGCGAACGTTGCGCAACAGGCGTCTGACTCCTCAGATACCGAGCCACCTCTCACTACGGTTTATCCAAAGGAGTTCCATCATGACCCGTCTTCGCCTGCTCAGTGCCGCTGCCCTGCTGGCCGTGGCTGCCAACGCCAGCGCTACCAGCTTCATCGTGACTACCGACTCGATCGTCGGCGCGCTGAAAGCCTCTTCCGATGCCACTTCCGATGTGACCTCCTCTTTCCGTGACGACAAGATCGTCCTTGCCGCCCGCGACGATGCCGCCAGCTTCGTCGCCAGCGAAGGCGACATCCGCGGGGTGAAACTGGAAAGCGCGCTGGACCACATTCGCCATCACGCGCCACAACTCAATGCCACCGACGCCCAATTGGCTCAGGCCATTCTGACCCTCTGATCGTTTGCCGCATGGCGGGACACGCCAGCCGTGTCCCGATGTTTCAATGCTGGCTCTGGCCCGGGCATTTGCGCTAGCCTTCAGGCTCGTTAACAGTTGTCGAGTCCCATGCGCTTTCTTCCAAACCTGCTCATCTCTTCTACTTTATTCACCGCCTGCTGGGCGATGTCCGCTAACGCCTTCGACGCTTTCAATGCATCGACTCAAGGCACGGTTGTCAGCGGGTACGCCACCAGCATGGTGTCTTCTGCGCCGTTCGACCGTAAACTGCTGCTCGCCGCCCATGATGACGCGGCCGCCTTCGTCGCCAGTGACGGTGAATGGCGGGGCGCACGGCTGGAATCCGCGCTGCACTACCTGCGCAAAACCCGGCCAAAACTTCATGCCAGCGACCTTGAACTGGCAGAGGCAATTCTCGTCCAATAGTTATCCTTGTCCTTCCGGAGTCGTTCCATGCGTAGCCCGCTGATTGCTGCCGCCCTTGGCCTGTTTGTGTTGGCCGATGTGGCCCAGGCGCACACCCTGGTAGCCACCAGTAACATCATCGTTCGTGCCTCCCAGCGCACCATCGATTTCACCTCCGATACCACCACGTCGATTCGCGATTCGAAAATCATCCGCGAAGCCCACGACGACGCCGCCAGTTTCGTCGCCAGCAACGGTGACATCCGTGGCGCGCACCTCGAAGCCGCCCTCAACACCTTGCGTACCCGCGTGCCGGAAGCACGCGACGCCAGTGACCAGGTACTCGCCGAAGCCATCCTCGCACTGTGAGGTCCGTTGGCGCCTGGCTGCTGGCCGGAGCGTTGTTGCTGCTTGGCAACAGCGCCCACGCCGGCCTGCAATTGCGGCTCAAGACCGAGGGTTTGAGCCCGGCTCAAGTACAGGCCAGTCAGGCGCTGATCGATGAAGCCATGCACAAGCTGCCGCCGAGTTTCATCGAGCGGCTGGATCGGCGCATTGATGTCGGCTGGACCGATGACATGCCTGCCAACGCTTACGGGCAGGCAACGCTGGTTGCCGAGCTCGATCTGAATCGCAAGCTGCTCGACGGTCTCACCGATGGCAGCGCGGCGAAAGAGAAAACCAATCGCCCCCACGGCACTGTGCGCGAGGAACTGCTGGCCACGGTGCTGCACGAAATTACCCACATTTATGATCGCGCGCGTTTATGGCCGAGCGCCGAGCGCACGTTGATCCAACGCTGCACCCGACGCTTCAACAGCGCCGGGCTGATCGGCATTCCCGATGAGTGTCGCGGGCAGAACGGTCGCCGCTTCACCATCAGCGACGACCCGCGCCTGCTTGACCTGGCCGGGTGGCAGCAGTACGTCGGCCGCCGTGGCGAGCGTGAACAACACAACCGCCAGATCGCCCGCAGTCCGGATCTTTACGAGATCTCCAGTCCCAAGGAATTCGTCGCGGTCAACATGGAGTACTTCCTCCTCGACCCGAGCTACGCCTGCCGCCGCCCGGCGCTGTATCGCTATTACAAGGAACATTTCGGCTGGGCGCCGCCAGCGCAGGACACCTGCAGCAAGAGCTTCGCCTTTCTCAATGCGGGCAATGACTTCGCCAAGCAGCCTCTGGGGCAAGTCGATCCGGAACGGGTCTACGCGGTCGATTACCTGCTGGCCGAGGCCAATCAGAACTGGGTCAGCCGCTGGGGTCACAGCATGCTGCGCCTGGTGATCTGCGCCCCCGGTCGCCCGCGTGGCCCGGATTGCCGCCTCGACCTCGATCAGCACCTGGTGCTGTCCTATCGCGCTTTCGTTGGCGATGTGCAGCTGTCGAGCTGGGACGGACTGGTCGGCAAATACCCGTCACGGCTGTTCGTGTTGCCGCTGGCGCAAGTGATCGACGAATACACCAAGACCGAGCTGCGCAGCCTCGCTTCAGTGCCGCTGAACCTGTCTCGCGAGGAAATCGAAGGCGTGGTCGAACATGCTGCCGAGATGCACTGGAGTTACGACGGCAACTACTTCTTCCTGTCCAACAACTGCGCGGTGGAAGGCTTGAAACTGTTGCGCAGCGGCAGCAATAACAGCCAACTGGTCGGCCTCGACAGCATCATGCCCAACGGCTTGCTCGAGGTGCTCAAGGGCCGTGGTCTGGCCGACACCAGTGTGCTCGACGATCCGAAAGAAGCGCTGCGCCTGGGTTACCGCTTCGACTCGTTCCGCGATCGCTATCAAGCGATGTTCGATGTATTGAAGAAGCAGCTGCCGATCAAGCAGACCACTGTCGAAGACTGGCTGTCACTCAGCGCTGAACAACGCCGCGAATGGTTCGACCGCGCCGACCTGCGCACCAGCGCGGCGCTGTTGCTGCTCGAGCAAGCCAGTTTCCGCCGGCAGTTATTGCTGGCCCAGGACGAGGTCAAGCAACGCTACCTCGGCGCCCGCGAGCTGGAAAATGGCGGCATGGACAAAGCCAACGCGACCTTGCAGGAGATTCTCGCCAACAGTGGCTTCCTCAGCCGCCCGGCGGAACTGCTCGACTCCAAGGGTTACGGACTGCCCCAGCCGAGCGAGTTCGGCCGACTGGAAGCGGAAAGCAGCCAGCGGCAGAAGAAGCTGCTGGCGCTGTCCGGCGACCTCGATACTGAAGTGCGCAAGCTGCTCGAACCCAAGCGCGCCGCCGAGATTGCCGCCAGCGAGGCCAACGTGAAGCAGATTGGCGAGCATTTGCGCAAACTGCACAAAGCTTCGGGCGGACTGCAATTACCCTGAGCACAAAAAAAGGCTTCAGAACGCCTGTTCTGAAGCCTTTTTGTTTTCCCCTGCGGTCTTAGACGCGAGCCTTGCGCACGCCTTGGGACAGCGCCGAACAAAGGCTCAACACGCCATCGATGGCCTGTTCAGGCGTATCGGCACTGGCGATGTGATCGATCAACGCCGAGCCCACCACCACACCGTCAGCCAGACGCGCGATGGCCGCAGCCTGCTCCGGCGTACGGATACCGAAACCGATGCTGATCGGCAGATCGGTATGCCGACGCAGACGTGCAACCGCCTCTTCCACATGTTCCAGAGTCGCTGCACCGGCACCGGTGACACCTGCGACCGACACGTAGTAGACGAAACCGGAGCTGCCGTTGAGCACACGCGGCAGACGCGCGTCGTCGGTGGTCGGCGTGGTCAGGCGGATGAAGTCCAGGCCAGCAGCCTGCGCCGGGTCGCACAGCTCTTCGTTGTGCTCTGGTGGCATGTCGACCACGATCAGGCCGTCAACGCCAGCCTCTTTGGCTTCGGCGATGAAACGCTCGACGCCGAATTTGTGAATCGGGTTGAAGTAGCCCATCAACACTAGCGGCGTGTCGCTGTTGCCTTCACGGAACTCGCGAACCATTTGCAGGGTTTTCGCCAGATTCTGTTTGGCGCCCAGTGCGCGGATATTGGCCAGCTGGATCGCCGGGCCATCGGCCATCGGATCGGTGAACGGCATGCCCAGCTCGATCACATCGGCACCTGCGGCAGGCAGGCCTTTGAGGATTGCCAGCGAAGTGTCGTAGTCAGGATCACCTGCAGTGACAAAGGTCACCAGCGCGGCGCGGTTCTGTTGCTTGAGGTCGGCAAAGCGGGTTTGCAGGCGGCTCATCAGTGTTTCTCCTGCTGCGACTGTTGCATATGGTGCATCACGGTTTGCATGTCCTTGTCACCACGGCCCGAGAGGTTGACCACCATCAGGTGATCCTTCGGCAGCTTCGGTGCGCGCTTGAACACTTCGGCCAGAGCGTGGGCGCTTTCCAGGGCAGGAATAATCCCTTCCAGGCGGCAGCATTTGTGGAACGCTTCAAGAGCTTCATCATCGGTTACCGAGGTGTACTGGACGCGGCCGATGTCATGCAACCAGGCGTGTTCAGGGCCGATGCCCGGATAGTCGAGGCCAGCGGAAATCGAGTGAGCGTCGATGATCTGCCCATCGTCGTCCTGCAGCAGGAAGGTGCGGTTACCGTGCAGCACGCCCGGCACCCCGCCGTTCAGGCTGGCCGCGTGCTTGCCGGTTTCGATGCCGTAACCGGCGGCTTCGACGCCGATGATCTCCACGCTCTTGTCGTCGAGGAACGGGTGGAACAGGCCCATGGCGTTGGAACCGCCACCGATGCACGCCACCAGACTGTCCGGCAGACGACCTTCCTGAGCCTGCAGCTGATCGCGGGTTTCCTTACCGATAACGGCCTGGAAGTCGCGGACCATTGCTGGATACGGGTGTGGGCCGGCTACGGTGCCGATCAGGTAGAAGGTGTTGTCGACGTTGGTCACCCAGTCACGCAGGGCTTCGTTCATCGCGTCTTTGAGGGTGCCGGTGCCAGCCACGACCGGGATGACTTCAGCGCCGAGCAGCTTCATGCGGAAGACGTTGGCCTGCTGACGTTCGATGTCAGTGGTGCCCATGTAGATCACGCAGTCCAGCCCGAAACGCGCAGCAACGGTGGCAGTAGCCACGCCGTGCATGCCGGCGCCGGTTTCGGCAATGATGCGCTTCTTGCCCATGCGCCGTGCCAGCAGAATCTGGCCGATGCAGTTGTTGATCTTGTGCGCGCCGGTGTGGTTCAGCTCTTCACGCTTGAGGTAGATCTTCGCGCCGCCGCAGAACTCGGTCAGGCGTTCGGCGAAATACAGCGGGCTCGGACGTCCGACATAATCACGCTGGAAGTAGGCCAATTCTTCCTTGAATGCCGGATCTTCCTTGGCCGCTTCGTATTCGCGAGCGAGGTCGAGGATCAATGGCATCAGGGTTTCCGCTACATAACGGCCACCGAACGCACCGAACAGGCCGTTGGCGTCAGGGCCGTTACGCAGATCAGAGGTGTTCGAAGTCTGGGTCATGGGTCGCTCCAGGTGAATTCGGTCAGAAGACAATGACGATCACTCTACCCCTGACTTTCCAGGCTGAAAACCGATAAGATCGCCACAACCTGTCAGGAAAACTCACAGATACCATGAGCCATGACCTTCCCCCGCTGAATGCCTTGCGCGCCTTCGAGGCCACCGCCCGTCTGAACAGTGTGAGTCAGGCTGCCGAACAGCTGCACGTCACCCACGGCGCCGTCAGCCGCCAGCTCAAGGTGCTCGAAGAACATCTAGGGGTGAGCCTGTTCGTCAAGGACGGCCGCGGCTTGAAACTCACAGATGCCGGAGCGCGTCTGCGCGATGCCAGCGCTGAGGCGTTCGATCGGTTGCGCAGTGTTTGCGCCGAACTTACGCAAAGCACAGCGAATGCGCCGTTCGTGCTGGGTTGTTCGGGGAGCCTGCTGGCGCGCTGGTTTATTCCGCGTCTGGGGCGGCTGAATGCCGATTTGCCTGATCTGCGCTTGCACCTGTCGGCCGGTGAAGGCGATCTCGATCCCCGCCGCCCGGGGCTGGACGCGCTGTTGCTGTTCGCCGAGCCACCGTGGCCGGCCGATATGCAGGTCTATGAACTGGCGGCGGAACGCATCGGCCCAGTGATGAGCCCATTGTTCAGTGGTTATAAGAACCTGCACGACGCTCCTGCCGCAGAATTGCTCGAGCAGCCCTTGCTGCACACCACCTCTCGCCCACAAGCCTGGCCCAGCTGGGCGCAGCAAAACCACCTCGATCCCAAGGCGTTGAAGCTCGGGCAAGGTTTTGAGCATTTGTATTATTTGCTGGAGGCGGCTGTTGCTGGACTTGGCGTGGCAATCGCGCCGGAGCCGCTGGTAACCGAAGATCTGAAGGCGGGGCGCCTGGTTGCGCCATGGGGCTTCTGCGAAACCCAGGCGCAACTGGCGTTGTGGCTACCCAAGCGCGCCGCAGACGGACGCGCCCGGCAACTGGCGCAGTGGCTCAAGAACGAGCTGCGCCAGACTGATCACTCGCCGCGCTTGAACAAAAAGTAGGCGGCGAGCAGACCGATTGCACCGACAGCCACGCCGGCTGTGGTCCATGGGTGTTCCTGCGCGTAGTCACGAGTGGCAATGCCGGTCTCGCGGGTTTTCACTTTGACTTCTTCGTACGCGTCGCTGAGTAGATGACGGGAATGTTTCAGCGCACTTTCAGCGTTGCTTTTCAGCGCCTTGAGGGTCTTGCGCGACTCGTCCGAAGCATCGTCTTTCAAGCTTTCCAACGATTTGAGCAGACTCTCGATCTCGGCTTCCATGCTTTGCAACGAGGCTTTACGTAAAGAGGTGTTGGCCATGGTGGCTCTCCTGCATTGGTGATGAGTGGCGTGTGTTGGTTGGGACTTCACCACTTCGAGAAAGTGCAGAAATTCTGAACTTCGGCAGCGCAGCGGCGCCGAAAACAACAGTGCAATTGCCTGCTAGTCTCAATTTCACACGCCATTCCAACCCAAGGAGATCGCCATGAGTGACCATCACACGTACAAGAAAGTCGAACTGGTCGGTTCGTCCACCACCAGCATCGAAGACGCCATCAACAATGCCCTGGCCGAGGCCAACAAGACCCTGCGCAATCTGGAATGGTTTGAAGTGACTGAAACCCGCGGCCACATCGAAAACGGCCAAGTGGCGCATTTTCAGGTAACGCTGAAAGTCGGCTTCAAGATTGTCGCCAGCTGAGTTTGAGCTAGTCTTCTGAACTTGCGCGCTGGCCGAGTGCCATAGGGAATGGCAAAGCGCTACAAGGTGAGCGCATCGGGTGGATGACTCGATGCCCGCCTCTTTCAATCCGACCAGGGAGTGCGACCGATGAAGAAGTTCATGTTGGCAGTAGGTTTGTTGAGCCTTGCGGGTGGTGCATTTGCAGCCGGCAAACCTTGTGAAGAGCTGAAAAGCGAAATCGCAGCGAAGCTCGACGCCAAGGGCGTTTCCGGTTATTCGCTGGAGGTTGTCGACAAGGGTGCAGCGGCTGATGGCGATGTCGTCGGCAGCTGCGAAGGCGGCAGCAAGGAAATCGTCTACAAGCGCGGTTGATTGCGCCTGAAATACAAAAGCCGACGTCGATGCGTCGGCTTTTTTATGCAGAACAGATTTCTTTGTAGGAGTGAGCCTGCTCGCGATCGCGGTGTGACAGTCACAAATGCTGTGACTGAAGAAATGCCATCGCGAGCAGGCTCACTCCTAAAAAAGTGCGCTTTATCCCTTCATGACTTGGGCCAGCAGCTCGTAGGAATGCACGCGATCCGCATGCTCGTACAGGTCAGAGGTGAAAATCAGCTCGTCCGCCTGGGTCTGCTCGATCAACACCTCAAGCCTGGCGCGGATCTTCTGCGGGCCGCCGACCATGGCGAGGCCGAGGAAATCGCCCACCGCTTCACGTTCATGGGGCAGCCACAGACCGTCCATGGTTTTCACTGGCGGACGCTGCACCAGGCTCTGGCCACGCATCAACGCAAGAATGCGCTGGTACACCGACGTCGCCAGGTAATCGGCTTGCTCATCGGTATCCGCTGCCACCAACGGCACGCCGAGCATCACGTAAGGCTTGTCGAGCACCGCTGACGGTTTGAAGTGATTGCGGTAGATGCGGATCGCCTCGTGCATGAAGCGCGGCGCGAAGTGCGAGGCAAAGGCGTAAGGCAAGCCGCGCTCACCCGCCAATTGCGCGCTGAACAGGCTTGAGCCGAGCAGCCAGATCGGCACGTTGGTGCCGGTGCCGGGCATGGCGATCACCCGTTGCTCAGGGGTGCGCGGGCCGAGGTAGCGCATCAGTTCGGCGACGTCTTCAGGGAAGTCGTCAGCGCTGCCCGAGCGCTCACGGCGCAAGGCGCGGGCGGTCATCTGGTCCGAGCCGGGCGCGCGGCCCAGACCCAGGTCGATGCGTCCCGGGTACAGGCTCTCGAGGGTGCCGAACTGCTCGGCAATCACCAGCGGCGCATGATTGGGCAGCATCACCCCGCCGGAACCGACACGGATCGTTGAAGTGCCACCAGCCAGATAGCCGAGCAACACCGAAGTGGCCGAACTGGCGATGCCGTCCATGTTGTGGTGTTCGGCGACCCAGAATCTTGTGTAGCCGAATTTCTCGGCATGCTGCGCCAGATCCAGCGAGTTGTGCAGCGATTGCGCCGCGCTGCCGTTTTCGCGCACCGGCACCAGGTCGAGGGTGGAAAATTTAACGTCGGACAGTTTTTTCATGAACCTGCATCTCCGGGTGGGGAGGCAGGTTTTTCTTGCGAACGAAAACCTGCCAAATCCATAAGCGTGTTTTATGGAATGAGGGCATATACCCGAGATTCAATAGCAGCGTCGAAATTTCCTACTAAAAAAGTCAACGATTCAGCCAGGCTGAACTTTGTTCTGCCGTCTATCCTCAGAAGCCTTGCTAGTAAAAACCGTGACGGCGCGGCGTTCCGCGCCACATTTGAGGAGGCAGACATGGCTATCGTGAAAAAGGCATCGGCGCATTGGGAAGGCGACCTGAAAACCGGTCTCGGCTCGATCTCCACCGAAACCGGCGTACTGCGCGAAGCACCGTACGGCTTCAAGGCGCGCTTTGAAGGCGGCAAGGGCACCAATCCGGAAGAACTGATCGGCGCGGCCCACGCAGGGTGCTTCTCCATGGCGTTTTCGATGATTCTCGGCGACGCCGGCCTGAAGGCAGACAGCATCGACACCAACGCTGAAGTTACTCTCGATCAGGTTGACGGCGGCTTCGCGATCACTGCGGTGAAGCTGATTCTCAAGGCGAAGATCCCGGGCGCAACTCAGCAACAGTTTGAGGAGTTGAGCAACAAGGCCAAGGAAGGTTGCCCGGTTTCCAAGGTGCTGAATGCGAAGATCACCCTTGAGGCTTCGCTGGTCAGCTGATTCGGCGTTTGCAGCGCTGACGCCTTCGCGAGCAGGCTCGCTCCCACAGGGGATTTGTGCACATCGCAGATCCGGTGTGGGAGCGAGCCTGCTCGCGAAGGCAATCTCGAAACCAGCTCAGCGGCCGGCAATTAATACAAGGTGTGAGCAAAGTCAGAACCCGCTCTGTAAAAATGTGGTCGAATAATCGACAGCAGCTTCAGCGCACACCCGTGCGCGCTGCCTCAAGGAGCTTCATCGATGAAACGTATTGGCTTGGCGATCCTTTGCAGTGCACTGGCCACGTCCGCTTTCGCAGCCCCCAAGGACTGCGAAGAGCTCAGAAAGGAAATCGAGATCAAGATCCAGGCGAAGGCCATTCCCTCATACACACTGGAAATCATCACGGCCGAAGAGGCGAAGCAGCACGACTCAGCCATGATCGTCGGTTCTTGCGAGAACGGCACCAAGCGCATCATCTATCAGAAAAACGACAGCTGAAGCGCTAGATGATGCAGTTGAACTCGCGGTCTTCAGCAACGATTTCGCGTTTGGCATTGTACAAACGTGCGCTCGGCGTGAATGCCAACGAACGTCCTTCCAGCAGATAACGCTGGCCGGCTTCGAAGTGGTCGTAGCGGATCGTCAGATAACACAAACGCTCGACCGGGCCGGTGAGCAGACTGCCACCGCCGCCAAACACTTCGAAGTCGAAACGCACCCGCAGCTCGTGGCTGCCGGGCGTCACCTGGAAGAAGCGCCCGTCGTTCAAGCGCTGGTTGTCGAGGCGCTCGGCCATCAGCAACTTGCCGCCGGGGCTTGGCGTTGAGAAGTCGACCCAGGCCATGTGCGGGTCAACCGGTGGCAATGGCGTCTGGCAACCGGCGACGAGACCGACAACGAACAACAGCAGCAAGGTACGCATGGTGGATATCCGCAGGTTTTAACAGCCAGCATAGCGCCGATCAACTGCTCTGACAGCCCGCCGGCGTACCCCGACCGACGACCTTGCGCTGTTCGTCATAAAGCTTGGCCCAAGGCCGGAAGCCGATGCTGCCCGCCTGCAACTGATAGCGCTGGCCGGCGTTGAAATCCTTGAATTTCACGCTCAACTGGCAATCGCGCCACAGCGGTTCGGCAGTCGGGCCGATGTTGGTGGCTTCGACCGGAAACTGATAGCGCACCTTCAGCTCATGGCTGCCGGGCTGCACTTCGAAATAACGTTTGTCGACAGCCTGTGTGGCATCGACTTGCACGGCTTGCAGTGCCGTGTCGTGTTGGCGGGCGTCGAGATCGATCCAGGCTTGCGAAGGGTCGGGGTCGGGCATTCCGAATCCGGCACAACCGGCCAGCGTCAGCAGGCCTCCTGTCAGCATCAACATGCGCATAGCGGTGCTCCTTGAGGCGGGATAGTCTTGGGGCAGACTTTCCGGGGAATTTCTTATTTTGATCAGGCCGTATTCCAGCCTTGGGTTACTTGATCGCGTTTTTCCGATTTTGTTTCCGGGTGTGTTGTTTTTGTTGCTCAACGGTTGCGCCAGCGTCAGCTATTACAGCCAGTTGGCCAGCGGACAATTGCAGTTGCTGCGCGCGCGGGAGCCGGTCGAGCAAGTCATTGCCGACCCAAGCCGCGATGCCAAATTGCGCGCGCATCTGGCTCAATCACAAAAGGCCCGCGCGTTCGCCAGCGAGCATCTGCACCTGCCGGACAACCAGAGCTATCGCCTGTACGCCGACCTTGGCCGGCCGTTCGTGGTGTGGAACGTGTTCGCCACCACAGAGTTTTCCCTCACGCCGCAGAATCACTGCTTCCCGATTGCCGGCTGCGTGGCCTATCGCGGCTACTACAGCCAGAGCGCCGCCCGTGGCGAAGCGGCGCTTCAGCGCTTGCAGGGCATGGACGTGTCGATCGGCGGGGTCGAGGCGTACTCGACGCTTGGCTGGTTCAATGACCCGATCCTCAATTCGATGATGGGCTGGGGCGATGAGCGGCTGGCCACGCTGATTTTTCATGAGCTGGCGCACCAGAAGTTCTATGTAAAGGACGACACCGAGTTCAACGAGTCATTTGCCACGTTTGTCGAGCAGGAAGGGACGCGGGATTGGCGGGCGTTTCGCGGCTTGCCGGCGGAGTCGGATGCCAGGCTCAAGCAGCGTGACCAGTTCATCGAACTGGTACTCGCCACGCGTTCTCGACTGGAGAAGCTGTATGCGCAGCCACTGTCGGTCGAGCAGATGCGAGAGCGCAAAGCGGCGGAGTTCGAGCGCTTGCGCCGGGAGTATCGGGTCATGCGCGACAGTCAGTGGGCCGGGGACAAGCGCTATGACGCCTGGGTCAACGCGCCGCTGAACAACGCGCGACTGTTGCCGTTCGGGCTGTATGACCAGTGGGTGCCGGCGTTCGCGGCCGTGTTCCGGCAGGTGGGTGGGGATTGGCCGAGGTTTTATGCCGAGGTTGAGCGGTTGGGACGATTGCCGGTTGATGAGCGCAAGGCGGCTTTGAGGGCCTTGGCCATTCCTGAGTCCTCCAGCGGCTGAACGGGCCTCATCGCTGGCAAGCCAGCTCCCACAGGGCAGCGGTGAGCCTGAAGATATCGCTAACCTGTGGGAGCTGGCTTGCCAGCGATAGCCATCTGATCAGCGCTGCAAAAACGCCTGATGCAACTCGTCCAAGGTTTCAAAGTGATAAGCCGGCGCCTCGGCATTCAACTCCTCGAAACTGCCAAACCCATAGCCCACCGCCGCTGCATCCAGGCCATTGCTGCGGGCGCCGATCAGGTCATGCTTGCGATCGCCGATCATCAGGGTCTGGGCCGGGTCGAGGCGTTCTTCCTCAAGCAGGTGCGCAATCAGCTCAACCTTGTTGGTGCGCGTGCCGTCCAGTTCGCTGCCGTAGATCACTTTGAAATGCCCGGCGAAGTCGAAGTGCCGGGCGATCTCGCGGGCAAATACCCACGGCTTGGACGTCGCGATGTACAACTGCCGCCCCTGCCCGCTCAAGGTTTCCAGCAACGGCGTGACCCCGTCGAATACTCGGTTTTCGTAGAGGCCGGTGACCTTGAAGCGCTCGCGATAGAAATTCACCGCTTCCCAGGCCTTGGCCTCGTCGAACCCGTAGAACTGCATGAACGCTTGCAGCAGCGGCGGACCGATGAAGTGTTCCAGTTTGCTCAGGTCCGGTTCGTCGATGCCGAGGTTGGCCAAGGCAAATTGAATTGAGCGGGTAATGCCCTCACGCGGGTCGGTCAGGGTGCCATCGAGGTCGAACAGTACGGTCTGGTAATGCATGGAAATTCCCGGGCAGGTGTAGGGCCATTCAGAGCTGGTCGTAGCCTTCGGCCAGATGCAGGTCCTTGAGCTTGACGTAGTTAGCCGCGCTGTAAGTAAAGAAGGCGTTTTCCTTATCGGTCAGCGGGCGCACTTGCTTGACCGGGCTGCCGACGTACAGAAAGCCGCTCTGCAGACGCTTGCCCGGCGGCACCAGGCTGCCAGCGCCGATGATCACGTCGTCCTCGACCACGGCGCCGTCCATGACGATGCTACCCATGCCGATCAACACGCGGCTGCCAACGGTGCAGCCGTGCAGCATGACCTTGTGGGCGATGGTCACGTCATCGCCGATCAGCAGTGGAAAACCGTCCGGGTTGAACGGGCCGGCGTGGGTGATGTGCAGTACGCAGCCATCCTGCACGCTGGTGCGCGCCCCGATGCGGATGCGGTGCATGTCGCCACGGATCACCGTCAGCGGCCAGACTGAGCTGTCTGCGCCAATTTCGACGTCGCCGATCACCACCGCCGAACCGTCGACGAATGCGCCGTTGCTCAGGAGGGGGGTGTGATTCTGGTATTTGCGAAGGGACACGATTAGTTCTCTCTCTGTCGCCGATAGCTGCGGTGAGTGTCGATTGTAATTAAGATGGGCGCATGTTTCTTCCAGCCAAGGTGCCAACCGTGAGCGTGAACAACCCTCTTTTGCAGTCCTACGACCTGCCGCCGTTCTCCACGATCCGTGCCGAACACGTCCTGCCCGCCATCGAAACCATCCTCGCGGACAACCGCGCCGCCATCGCCGACATTCTCAAGACCCAGGGCAAGAACCCGACCTGGGCCGGTCTGGTGCTGGCGATGGACGAACTCAATGATCGTCTCGGTGCGGCATGGAGCCCGGTCAGCCATCTTAACGCCGTGTGCAACAGCGCCGAACTGCGCGAAGCCTACGAGTCGTGCCTGCCGGCCCTGAGCGCCTACTCCACCGAAATGGGCCAGAACCGCGAACTGTTCCAGGCGTATGAAGCGCTGGCCAACAGTCCGGAAGCTGCCAATTTCGACGTCGCGCAAAAAACCATTCTGGAACACGCCCTGCGCGATTTCCGCCTCTCGGGTATCGACCTGCCGGAAGCCGAGCAGAAGCGTTACGCCGAAGTGCAGAGCAAATTGTCCGAGCTCGGCAGCCGCTTCTCCAACCAATTGCTCGACGCTACGCAGGCCTGGACCAAGCACATTACCGACGAAGCCGCCCTCGCCGGCCTGACCGATTCGGCCAAGGCGCAGATGGCTGCCGCCGCGCAGGCCAAAGGTCTGGATGGCTGGTTGATCACCCTGGAATTCCCCAGCTACTACGCGGTGATGACCTACGCGCAAGACCGTGCGCTGCGCGAAGAAGTCTACGCCGCCTACTGCACCCGCGCCTCGGATCAAGGCCCGAATGCCGGCCAGAACGACAACGGCCCGGTGATGGAAGAGATCCTCGACCTGCGTCAGGAACTGGCCCGACTGCTGGGTTTCGCCAGTTTCGCCGAGCTGAGCCTGGCGACGAAAATGGCCGAATCCAGCGATCAGGTACTGAGCTTCCTGCGTGATCTGGCCCAGCGCAGCAAGCCGTTCGCCGCGCAGGATCTGCAACAGCTGCGCGCTTACGCCGCCGAACAGGGCTGCGCCGATCTGCAAAGCTGGGACAGTGGTTTCTACGGCGAAAAACTCCGCGAGCAACGCTACAGCGTCGCTCAGGAAACCCTGCGCGCCTACTTCCCGATCGATAAAGTCCTCAGCGGCCTGTTCGCCATTGTCCAGCGTTTGTACGGCATCGAGATCGCCGAGCAGAAAGGCTTCGACACCTGGCACCCGGACGTACGCCTGTTCGAGATCAAGGAAAACGGCCAGCACGTCGGCCGCTTCTTCTTCGACCTGTATGCCCGCGCCAACAAGCGTGGCGGCGCGTGGATGGATGGCGCCCGCGACCGTCGCCGCACCGTCGACGGCGTGCTGCAAAGCCCAGTCGCCAATCTGGTGTGCAACTTCACCCCGGCCGACAGCGGCAAGCCTGCGCTGCTGACCCACGATGAAGTGACTACCCTGTTCCACGAGTTCGGCCACGGCCTGCATCACCTGCTGACCCGCGTCGAACACGCTGGCGTCTCCGGCATCAATGGCGTGGCCTGGGATGCGGTCGAACTGCCGAGCCAGTTCATGGAAAACTGGTGCTGGGAGCCGGAAGGCCTGGCACTGATCTCCGGCCACTACGAGACCGGCGAACCCCTGCCGCAGGACCTGCTGGAAAAAATGCTCGCGGCGAAGAACTTCCAGTCCGGGCTGATGATGGTGCGTCAGCTGGAGTTTTCGCTGTTCGACTTCGAACTGCATGCCACCCATGGCGATGGCCGCAGCGTGGCGCAAGTGCTCGAGGGCGTACGTGACGAGGTCTCGGTGATGCGTCCACCGGCCTACAACCGCTTCCCCAACAGCTTCGCGCACATCTTCGCCGGTGGTTACGCGGCCGGTTACTACAGCTACAAGTGGGCTGAAGTGTTGTCCGCCGATGCCTTCTCCAAGTTCGAAGAAGACGGCGTGCTCAACGCTGAAACCGGTCGCGCCTTCCGCGAAGCGATTCTGGCGCGCGGCGGCTCGCAGGCACCGATGGTGCTGTTCGTCGACTTCCGTGGCCGTGAGCCGTCGATCGACGCGCTGTTGCGCCACAGCGGTCTGAGTGAGGACGCGGCAGCATGAGCGAAGGCCCTGTGATCACCAAGAAGCGCTTCATCGCCGGGGCAGTCTGCCCGGCGTGCAGCGAGCCGGACAAGTTGATGATGTGGAACGAGGACGGCGTGCCACACCGCGAATGCGTGGCCTGCGGTTACTCCGACACCCTCAACGAGCAGGGGTTGTCGGTGCCCAAAGAGCTGGGCACGCGGGTCAATACCAGCGCGCTCAAGCCTGCCGCCGACAAAACGGTCCAGGCCGTGCAGTTCTTCCCCAACCCCAAGTTGAAGAAAAAGCCCGACGAGCAGCAGTGACAATTACCGCCGCCTGCCGATGACCGTCGGCAGGTGGCGGTAACTATCTACCACCGCGCCCCTGCGCTTCCTGATTAGGCTGGTCAATCCAGCCCTATCTCACGGAAGACGCCATGCCTGACACCAATCCCCTTCTGCAACACTGGCAGTTGCCGCCCTGGTCGGCGATACGCGCCGCGCATTTGCTGCCGGCAGTCGAACGCACCATTGCCGACAACCAGCTGATTATCGATAACGTCCTCGCCACTCAGGTCGATCATCCCAACTGGGACGACGTGGTAATTGCCATTGATGAAGCCGACGCGCGCCTGGCGGAAACCATGGCGATCATCGAGTTCCTGACGGTGATCCACTCCGACGATGCCGACTGGTTACTGCAGAGCGCACTGAGCAGCAATGCCGCAGCACGATTCAGCGCGACGAGGAGCAGTCATCGGGGGTTGCTCGAAACCTGTCAGCGGTTGGCAAAGAGCTCGATTGCCGCCAGCTTCAGTGATTCGCGCAAAACCTCGCTGGCGAAAATCCTGCGCAGATTTCGTCTGGCCGGCACTGAGTTGCCAGCAGCGCAGCGAGCACAGCTGGCGCAGTTGAACGAGGACATCGACCTGCAGGAAAAGCGCTTCCTGGCCAACCTCGCCGCAACCAACGTCGCCTGGTACAAACACATCGATGATCAGACCGTGCTGGAAGGGCTGACGCCCGATGTGCAAGCGCATCTGGCTGCCAACGCCAAACAGGCTGGGCTTTCCGGCTGGCGGCTTACGCTGAATCAGCACACTTTCGAACAGATCATGACCCACGCGCAGAACCGCGCATTGCGAGAGGAGTATTTCAAGGCTTACTACACCCGTGCCTCGGATCAGGGGCCCACGGCCGGGCGCTTCGATAATGAGCCTGTACTGGCGAGGCTGTTGCTCTCGCGGCATGCGAAGGCGAAGTTGCTGGGCTTCGACAATTTCGCCCAATTGCGCCTGCACAACCGCATGGCCACGCATACCGATCAGGTCAGCCGTTTCCTGCATCAACAGATCGCGCTCAATGCCGCGCAACTGGCGCGTGACACCGCAGAACTGCGAGTCTTCGCCCGCCAGTGGGGCATCGAGCAGGTGCAGGCGTGGGATCAGGACTTCCTCGCGGAACAGCTGCGCCTGCAGCAACTGGACGGGGCACTTCATGACCTTCGCGAGTATTTCCCGCTCAATGCCACTCTGCGCAGCCTGTGCCGGTTCGGCGAGCATCTGTTCGGCATCACCCTTGTTGAGGACCCGCACGGCGAACGCCTCGATGATCAGGTTCGATTATTCGAGGTCAGTGAGCATGGGCAGCCGATCGGCTATATCTACATCGACCCATTCCATCGTGACACTGGCAGCGATTACGCCTGGACCGGTGTGCTGCGCAATCGGCGCATCACCGCCGAAGGCCGGCCGGTACTGCCGATCGCCTCGCTGCAAAGTAATTTCACCGCTGCCGCTGCCGGCCACCCCGATCTGCTTTCTCACCAGGACCTGCGCGTGCTTCTGCACGAGTTCGGGCATTGCCTGCATCACGTGCTGACGCGCTCGCCTCATTACAACCTGTCAGGCATATCGCAATTGAGCCGCGACGCGGCCGAATTTACCGGTCAACTGTTCGAACACTGGGCGCGGTCAGGGGAATTCCTGCGCTGGCTGGGCACGCATCACGAAACCGGCGAGCGTCTTGGCGAAGCGCGGATCAACCGTGCACTGCTTGCTCTCGGCGCTCAGCGCAGTCGAGACACGGCAATGCTGCTGATGAGCGCACTGCTGGACTTCGAGCTGCACCGCAGTCAGGGCGACGGGCGCAGCGTTCAGCAGGTATTCGATGAGGTTCAAGGCGCGTTCCCTCATTTGCAACTGCCGGCAGAATGCCGCTTCGCCAACAGCTGCGACTATCTGGCGACCGGTTACGAAGCTTCGTTGTATGCCTACAAGTGGTCAGGCGTGCTGGCGAGCGAGGCATTCAAACGCTTCGAACGCGAAGGCATGTTCAACGAGCAGACCGGCCGCGATCTGCGTGAAACGCTGCTTTCGGCTGACATGAAATCGCTGCCCGAAGCGCTGCACGCCTTTCTCGGCCAGCCGATCAACCCTGAGCTCTTCGCGGCGCTGCCAGACTGAGCCGATCAACGCTGGACGTGCGCCGAGTCGAACCAACTCTTCATCGAGCACATGGCGAATGCACTGGTGCTGCATTCGCCATTGACCAGCGCCTCGTGCAATCGGTCGACGTCGACTTGCATCACGTAACGCACGCTGTCGTGAAAATGCTGGCTGTCACCAAAACCGCCCTCGGTCATTTCCTTGAGCGCCTGCTCTTTGCTCCAGCCCTGCACTACTACGCGGTACATCGCCGCCATCAGCCCGGTGCGGTCAGAACCGTGCTTGCAGTGCATCAGCACCGGGCCATCAGCTTCAGCGGACTGAATCGCGCGCAGGGCCTTGAGCACATCACTGTCGTCGACATGATTGGTGCGATACGGCAACTGCACCTGCTTGACCCCGGGCGTGGACAGCCAGTCACTATCGGTTTCAGGCAGGAAGTTGATCACTGTGACGACATGCAGACTGTTCAGCAACGGCACCGCGCCACGACTCGGCAGGGCACTGCGATACAGGGTCGGCGACATGCGGAACAGGTTGAACTGCGCCTCGACCGGCTGCGCCCAATCGGCCGGGCGGGGCGATATTGCGTCGGCCGCCCGGGCGGCCATGCCATGCAACAGCGCGACAAGCGAAAAACACAAAGCGGGGAAAAAGCGCACTCGAGACATGCTGGGCTGACCGTTTCGGCAATCTTCATGGAAGGAATCTCAGCTTCGACGTTCGGCGGTCAATGCGCCGTGAGCCGGCCGTCAAAGAAATGTGAATCGTCGCCTCGCCGGGCTTTTTTCCGTGCAAACGGTTTTTCTTGATGCTTAGCCTGCTACCATTTGTCACATGATGTTGCAGACGTGGCGCTCCTTTACCGGGACAGACACCCGTCACCGCGACGCAATATTCCTCGAGCTGCTCGCAGAAGCGGCTGACTTCTATGCCTGATGAGGTACCCCATGTCTGATCAAGATCGAGACAACCCGCGGCGTGAGTTTTTGCGCAAATCCCTGACCCTGATTCCGGTGGTCACCCTTGCCGGTACCGGCCTGGGCAGCAGCGTGCTGCAAGCCGCACCTGAAAGCACACCGGCGCCTGCCGCAGCAAAACCGGCTGGTGCTGGTGATTATCAGCCGAGCTTTTTCACCGCTGAAGAATGGGCATTCATCAATGCCGCCGTCGCGCAGTTGATCCCCAACGACGCGCAAGGCCCGGGCGCGCTTGAAGCCGGCGTGCCGGAATACATCGACCGCCAGATGAACACGCCGTACGCCGCCGGTGCCCTGTGGTACATGCAAGGCCCGTTCAATGCCGACGCTGCGCCGGAGATGGGCTGGCAGAGCAAACTGGTGCCCAAAGACATTTATCGCCTCGGCATCGCCGCCACGGATCAGTGGGTAAAAGGTCTCAGCGGTAAAACATTTGCCGAGCAAGACAGCGCTACCCGAGACGATTTGCTCAGGCAACTTGAAGCCGGCAAGCCGCAGTTCGCTGCGGTGCCGGCGAAGATCTTCTTCAATCTGCTGCTGCAAAACACCAAGGAAGGGTTCTTCTGCGACCCGATCCACGGTGGCAATAAAGGCATGGTCGGCTGGACCATGATCGGTTTCCCCGGCGCCCGCGCCGATTTCATGGATTGGGTGGAACGCAACGAGCAATACCCCTTCCCGGCAGTGTCGATTCGCGGCGAGAGGGCGTAAGCATGGCAACGGTAATGAAGAAGGTTGATGCAGTCATCGTCGGTTTTGGCTGGACCGGCGCGATCATGGCCAAGGAACTCACCGAGGCGGGTCTCAACGTGCTGGCGCTGGAACGCGGGCCGATGCAGGACACCTACCCCGACGGCAACTATCCGCAGGTGATCGACGAACTCACCTACAGCGTGCGCAAGAAACTCTTTCAGGACATCTCCAAAGAGACGGTGACCATTCGCCACAGCGTCAACGACATCGCCCTGCCCAACCGCCAACTGGGCGCTTTCCTGCCGGGTAATGGCGTCGGCGGCGCCGGACTGCATTGGTCCGGCGTGCATTTCCGGGTCGACCCGATCGAGTTGCGCATGCGCAGCCATTACGAAGAACGCTACGGCAAAAGCTTCATTCCCAAGGACATGACCATCCAGGACTTCGGTGTCAGCTATGAAGAGCTGGAACCGTTTTTCGACTTCGCGGAAAAAGTCTTCGGCACCTCAGGTCAGGCGTGGACGGTGAAAGGCCAATTGGTCGGTCAGGGCAAGGGCGGCAACCCATACGCGGCGGATCGATCCAACCCGTTCCCGCTTCAAGCGCAGAAGAACACCGTATCCGCACAACTGTTCGGCAAAGCGGCTACAGAAGTCGGTTACAAACCCTACAACCTGCCTTCGGCAAATACCTCTGGGCCGTACACCAATCCCTACGGCGCCCAGATGGGGCCGTGCAATTTCTGCGGTTTCTGCAGCGGCTACGTCTGCTACATGTATTCCAAGGCTTCGCCGAACGTGAACATTCTGCCGGCGCTCAAGCCCCTGCCGAATTTTGAACTGCGCCCCAACTCCCATGTGCTGCGGGTCAATCTCGACAGCACGAAAAGCAAAGCCACCGGCGTCACTTATATCGACGGCCAGGGCCGCGAGATCGAGCAGCCGGCGGATCTGGTCATCCTCGGTGCCTTCCAGTTGCACAACGTGCGGCTGATGCTGCTGTCCGGCATCGGCAAACCGTACGACCCGATCAGCGGCGAAGGCGTGGTCGGGCGTAACTTCGCCTACCAGAACATGGCCACCATCAAGGCGTTCTTCGACAAGGACACCCACACCAACAACTTCATCGGCGCTGGCGGCAACGGCGTGGCGGTGGACGATTTCAACGCCGACAACTTCGACCACGGCCCGCACGGCTTCGTTGGCGGCTCGCCGATGTGGGTCAATCAGGCTGGCAGCCGCCCGATTGCCGGCACCTCGAACCCGCCGGGCACCCCGGCGTGGGGCAGCGCGTGGAAACGCGCCACCGCCGATTACTACACCCACCAGGTGTCGATGGACGCCCACGGCGCGCATCAGTCCTACCGTGGCAACTACCTCGATCTCGATCCGGTGTACCGCGATGCCTACGGCCTGCCGCTGCTGCGCATGACCTTCGACTGGCAGGAAAACGACATCAAGATGAACCGCTTCATGGTCGAGAAGATGGGCAAGATCGCCCAAGCCATGGGCCCGAAAGCCATTGCGGTGATCGGCAAGCAGGTCGGCGACCACTTCAACACCGCCTCGTACCAGACCACCCACCTCAACGGTGGCGCGATCATGGGCACCGATCCGAAGACCAGCGCGCTGAACCGCTATTTGCAGAGCTGGGACGTGCACAACGTGTTCGTCCCGGGCGCCTCGGCGTTCCCGCAGGGCCTGGGTTATAACCCGACCGGTCTGGTGGCGGCGCTGACCTACTGGTCGGCGAAAGCGATCCGCGAGCAATATCTGAAAAACCCCGGCCCGCTGGTGCAGGCTTAAGGAGCGATGACCATGAAAACTCTCGTTATCGCCACCCTCGCCCTGCTCGGCAGCACGGCAGTCTATGCGGCCAACGTTGATCAAAATCTGATCAAGCACGGCGAATACCTGGCCCGCGCCGGCGACTGCGTGGCCTGCCACACGGCCAAGGGCGGCAAGCCGTTCGCCGGCGGCCTACCGATGGAAACGCCGATCGGCACGATCTACTCGACCAATATCACCCCGGATAAGACCGGCCTTGGCGATTACAGCTTCGAAGACTTCGATCAGGCCGTGCGTCATGGTGTGGCCAAAAACGGCAGCACGCTTTACCCGGCGATGCCGTATCCGTCCTACGCGCGGGTCAACCAGGCCGACATGCAGGCGCTGTATGCGTATTTCATGCATGGCGTCGAACCGGTGGCGCAGGCGAACAAGGCCAGCGATATCCCGTGGCCGTTGAGCATGCGCTGGCCGCTGATGGGCTGGCGCTGGCTGTTCGCGCCGAAGGTCGAGGATTACCAGACCACGTCGGACGATCCGGTGATTGATCGCGGCGCGTATCTGGTTGAAGGCCTCGGCCACTGCGGCGCCTGCCATACGCCACGCGCACTGACCATGCAGGAAAAATCCCTGAGCGCGGCGGACGGCAGCGAATTCCTCGCCGGCAGCGCACCGCTGGAAGGCTGGATCGCCAAGAGCCTGCGCGGCGACCACAAGGATGGCCTCGGCAGCTGGAGCGAAGAGCAACTGGTGCAGTTTCTCAAGACCGGGCGCAGTGATCGCAGTGCGGTGTTCGGCGGCATGAGTGATGTGGTGACCCACAGCATGCAGTACATGAGCGACGCCGACCTCACCGCGATTGCCCGCTATCTCAAATCGCTACCGGCCAATGATCCGGCGGATCAGCCGCATCAGTACGACGAGAAAGTTGCCAAAGCGCTGTGGAACGGTGATGACAGCCAACGCGGCGCGTCGGTGTACATCGACAACTGCGCGGCCTGCCACCGTACCGATGGCCATGGCTACACCCGGGTGTTCCCGGCGCTGGCGGGCAATCCGGTGTTGCAGACGGAGGATCCGACCTCATTGATCCACATCGTGCTCAAGGGCGGAACCTTGCCGGCCACGCACACCGCGCCGTCGACCTTCACCATGCCCGGTTTCGCCTGGCGCCTGTCGGATCAGGAAGTCGCGGATGTGGTGAGCTTCATTCGGGGCAGCTGGGGTAACCAGGGCGCGCCGGTCAGTGCCAGAGACGTTGCGCATCTGCGCAGCGAAGATATGCAAAACACCTCCGGAGATGATCTCGGCCAGGTTACCCAACATCAATAAAAACAAGCCCCCTGCATGATGTAAGCATGCAGGGGGCTTTCATTAATATATTTCTGGCAATTACTTCTGCTTACGGATTAATGATGGCCACATAAGCTTTGGCCAGTGCGATCAACTTTGCCTTGTCGTCGCTATCGATATCGCCGTCGCCATCGACATCTTTCTTGTCAGTGCGAATGGTGAACGTTTTGCCCTTGTCAGCCGATACCGCCACAACGTAAATCGAATCGACCAGTGCTTCGGTCGACAGCTGCTGCTCTGCATTCCAGCCCAGCTCCTTGCGTGCCAGTTGCAGCGAAACAATAGTGTTGGAGTCGGTGATACTCGGCTGCATCATTTGCAGAAAAACACCGCGTTGATTCAAATAAGACATTCAATCAAATCCTTTTAATTAGTTGCCCGGAGTCTGTCGCCGGGAGTTCCAGAGCCTATATAGGGGACCTGAGTTCAGCAATTAGGCATCTGTATCCTGACTTGTCGTGACCTGATTAAAATTGGTCAGTGAAACGCTGTGCGGTATCACTATTGGCAAAGCATCGCTGAACGGTACTGGATCACAGCGCGCGCCCTCGGATACTGTATGCATATACAGAAGCGAGGCTCGTTCGATGATCATCCAAGTTCCGCCCCGCGGTCGCGGCACCGCAACCAACCCGCACAACCGCTTTGCGCCGAGCCGTTCGGTGGCCGAGGACGATGGCTGGTGTCAGGAAGTACCGCCGACGCAAAACACCGAAGTGATCATCGAAAAGGCCAAATCGATCATCAGCCGCAACACCTCGCCGGATCTGCCCTTCGACCGTTCGCTCAATCCCTATCGCGGCTGCGAACACGGCTGCATCTATTGCTACGCACGACCCAGCCACGCCTACTGGGACATGTCGCCGGGCCTTGACTTCGAAACCCGGCTGATCGCCAAGACCAATGCGGCCCAGGTCCTGGAAGAACAGCTGAGCAAACCCGGCTATCAATGCGCGCCGATCAATCTGGGCTCCAACACCGACCCGTATCAGCCGCTCGAGCGCGAATACACAATCACCCGACAGACGCTGGAAGTGCTGCTGCGCTATCGCCATCCGGTGACCATCGTCACCAAAGGCTCGCTGATTCTGCGCGATCTCGATTTGCTCACCGAACTGGCGCAGCAACGGCTGGTGTCGGTGATGATCAGCCTGACCACCCTGGACGACGAACTCAAACGCATCCTCGAACCGCGCGCCGCTGCACCCAAGGCACGCCTGCGCGCGATCCGGGTGATGCGCGAAGCAGGCATTCCGGTCGGCGTGCTGTGTTCGCCGATGATTCCGATGATCAATGACAGCGAAATCGAAAGCCTGCTTTCCGAGGCCCACGCTGCCGGTGCGCAAAGCGCCGCCTACATGATGCTGCGCCTGCCGCTGGAAGTCGCGCCCCTGTTCGAGGAGTGGTTGCTGGCGCACTATCCTCAGCGTGCCGCCCATGTGCTGAGCCTGATCCGCCAGAGTCGCGGCGGCGAACTCTACGACAGCCGTTTCGGCGCGCGGATGCGTGGTGAGGGGCCGTTTGCCGACCTGCTCGCACAAAGATTTGCCAAGGCCATCAAAAAGCTTGGTCTGAACAAACGCGAGGGCTATAACCTCGACTGCACGGCCTTCTGTCCGCCGGGTCGCCAGATGTCGTTGATTTAGCGACAATTGGCTTTGGGTTGACGGGTTGGAATCCTTCCGCCGAAACGCGCCGGTCACGTTTTTTGTGACCTGGAACACACGTTCTAGAGCGTTTGATTCAGTTTCAGTTAAGTTTCGGCGGCTACCTTGTTCATCGAGTGACTGACGGGTCGGGATGACCCGGATGGTTTAAACAGCCACTGGCTTCATACCGGAATACCGGGGAAGACTCCCTGAATCCGCACAAGAGGATGAATCATGAGTGACAAGGATAAACAGTCGTTGGCTGCCTCGGCGCAAACCCCTGAAGCGGAATCCGCCGATGCAGCACTGCGACAGATCGTTGATGGCTTTTTACGCTTTCATCATGACGTTTTTCCGCAGCAGGAAGAACTGTTCAAGAAGCTCGCCACCGCCCAGGCGCCCAAGGCGATGTTCATCACCTGTGCCGACTCGCGCATCGTTCCCGAGCTGATTACCCAGAGCTCGCCGGGCGATCTGTTCGTCACCCGTAACGTCGGCAACGTGGTGCCGCCCTACGGTCAGATGAACGGCGGCGTCTCCACCGCGATCGAGTACGCGGTACTGGCGCTGGGCGTGCAACACATCATCATTTGCGGCCACTCCGATTGCGGCGCCATGCGTGCGGTACTCAACCCCGACAGCCTGGAAAAAATGCCCACGGTCAAAGCCTGGCTGCGCCACGCTGAAGTCGCAAAAACCATGGTGCACGACAACTGCAACTGCACCGACGAAAAAGAAAGCATGCCGATCCTCACCGAGGAAAACGTCATCGCCCAGCTGCAGCACTTGCGTACCCATCCTTCGGTAGCCTCGCGCATGGCGAACGGTCATCTGTTCATCCATGGCTGGGTCTACAACATCGAAACCAGCGAAATCAAAGCTTACGACGCGGACCAGGGTCGTTTCCTGCCTCTCGACGGCAGCCATCCGATTCCTGTGGCGACGCCCAAAGCGCGCTTCTAAATCTTCCCAACAATCTGTGTGGTATGACGCCGGCCGCTGATTCAGCGGCCCGGCCTCGCCACGCCTGAAGAAAACTTCGGGAGAATCGCCATGCGTGCGGCTCAATTGAAAGCTGTGTTGCCACGGGAGCTGCTCGCTTCCGTGGTTGTGTTTCTGGTCGCCCTGCCCCTGTGCATGGGCATCGCGATTGCGTCAGGGCTGCCGCCGGCCAAGGGTCTGATCACCGGTATCATCGGTGGTCTGGTGGTCGGTTGGCTGGCGGGTTCGCCGTTGCAGGTCAGCGGACCGGCGGCGGGGCTCGCGGTGTTGGTGTTCGAACTGGTGCGCCAGCATGGCATGGAGATGCTCGGGCCGATTCTGCTACTTGCCGGTTTTCTGCAACTGGTCGCCGGGCGCCTGAAGCTTGGCTGCTGGTTTCGCGTCACGGCGCCAGCGGTGGTGTACGGCATGCTCGCGGGCATTGGCGTGTTGATCGTGCTCTCGCAAATCCATGTAATGCTCGATGCCAAGCCGCAGCCTTCCGGGCTCGACAACCTCACGGCGTTCCCCTCGGCCGTAGCGCAAGCCTTGCCGTCGTTCGGCTGGCAGGCGGGTCTGCTCGGCTTGTCGACGATTGCGGTGATGTGGCTCTGGGAAAAATTCCGCCCGCATTCGCTGCGCTTCATTCCCGGCGCATTGCTCGGTGTGGGCCTGGCGACGGTGGCGAGCCTGATGCTGGCGTTGCAGGTCAAACGCGTGGAGGTGCCGGCGAATCTGGCCGAGGCGATCGATTGGCTCAAACCTGCCGACCTGATGAGTCTGGCCGACCCGACGCTGCTGATTGCTGCGTCCGCCGTGGCGTTTATTGCCAGCGCCGAAACCCTGTTGTCCGCCGCAGCGGTGGACCGCATGCACAGCGGTGTGCGTTCGGATTTCGACCGAGAGCTGTCGGCGCAAGGTGTCGGCAACATGCTCTGCGGCCTGGTCGGCGCGCTGCCGATGACTGGGGTGATCGTGCGTAGTTCGGCCAACGTTCAGGCCGGTGCGACCACGCGTTACTCGACGATTTTCCATGGTCTGTGGCTGCTGGCATTCGTGCTGTTGCTGTCGAGCGTGCTGCAAAGCATTCCGGTGGCGAGTCTGGCGGGTGTGCTGGTGTATACCGGTTTCAAACTGGTCGACTTGAAAGCTTTCCGTGGTCTGGGTCGATACGGGCGGATGCCGATGTTCACCTACGCTGCGACGGCGCTGGCGATCATCTTCACTGACCTGCTCACCGGTGTGCTGATCGGCTTCGGGCTGACCATGTTGAAGCTGGCGTTCAAGGCTTCGCGCCTGAAGATCAGCCTGATCGACCTGCCGCAGGACGGTGAGATGGAATTGCGCCTGGTCGGCGCGGCGACGTTCCTCAAAGTGCCGGCGCTGACCCAGGTGCTGGGCAGCATTCCCCACGGCACCACAGTGCATGTGCCGCTGAACAACCTGAGCTACATCGACCATTCCTGTCTCGAGTTGCTTGAGGAATGGGGCCGGGCGAATGCGGCGAAGGGGTCGAAGCTGTTGATCGAATCGCGTGGGTTGAAGCGCAGGCTGGAAGGTCGGGTGCGGACCAATACCGGGATTGGTGCGGCGGGTTAGAAGTCGACCTCAAAACGCAAACCCTGTGGGAGCGAGCCTGCTCGCGAAAGCGGTGTATCAGCCAACAGAGATGTTGAATGATCGACCGCATTCGCGAGCAGGCTCGCTCCCACACTGGATTTATGACATAAGAAAATCAGGCGGCAGGCTGATCCAGCTCAAGCCCCACACCCAAGCGGCGGCTCATGCACGGCCAGCGTTTCCACGCCGCGCCAGTGTCCGGGCTGCTGAGTTTTTCGCGATAGGCTTCTACCGATTCCAGGGCAAAACTCTCGTCGTTGAGCATCTCGTCGATCGCGTGATGCACCGCTTCGTCCAGTTGGTTGGCAAATTCCTCACCGATCAATTGGTGAGCGATCAGGTTGGCGACCGTCATGTCCAAGGGGATCAGTGGCTGGCCGAAGTGCTTGATGTACAGGTCGTTGACCTCTTCGACAAAACGGTGCGCCAGATAGGCCTCGTCGAGCAGGCTGTCCAGGCCGACGTGTCCGGCCATGATCGCCGGCGGCTGGAGGAAATACTGCTCGGCGATTTTCAGCACCGGTTTGATCTGCGATTCGATTCCCGCTTCCCTGGCGACTTCATTGGCTGCATCCAGCAGGTCAGGTACTTCATCAATGTAGGCGGCGACAAAACGTGTCAGCACACCATTGGCGTCGGCTTCCGGCAACTGGATCGCCGGGTGCAGGTGAGGCAGCTTGCTTTCCAGCTGACGGGTCAGCAGGCCGGTATCTTTTTCGTGCTGTTGGGCTTTTTGGATCTGCTCGCGCAATGCGGCGGTGTTCATGAAAACTCCAGGAAACAAGGCAATGAAATAGGGAAGACATAACTTAGCTGGCTTACGAAAAACGCTAAGACGCATTTGTCATAATTATTTCATCCTTGATGCAGCTGCGTTATATCCATTTGCCACCACTCGTCTGCATCCTTCTCCATTCGGGCACTTGAACGCAAGCGGCGGTTGTTTCAGCTCATTTACGTGCGCCAGTTGCATTTCCCGGGCGCTGTCTATACTCGCCAATGAATGGAGTTAGCTGATGACGCCCGACTGCACCCGCAGCAAGGCCCGGCGATTCAAGTTCGTAGTCTGATGCAGCCGCTCCCTTGCCGCAGGCGATACGCCGGCGGGATAACAAGAACGATAAGGGGAACCCGCAATGATGCGACATCCACATGTCTGGATGGGCCTCCTGTTGTGGTCGATTTTCAGCCAGGCCAATGCAGCCTGGACTGTGAATATGGCGCCTGGAGCGACTGAAATCAGTCACGCAGTATTCGACCTGCACATGACCATTTTCTGGATCTGTGTGGTGATCGGGATCATCGTCTTCGGCGCCATGCTCTGGTCGATGATGGTGCATCGCCGCTCCACCGGCCAGGTCGCCGCGAAATTCCACGAAAGCACCGGCGTCGAGATCATGTGGACCATCGTGCCGCTGCTGATCCTCGTGGCCATGGCCGTTCCCGCCACCGCAACGCTGATCAAGATGTACGACACCAGCGAGCCGGACATCGATATCCAGATCACCGGTTATCAGTGGAAGTGGCATTACAAATACCTGGGCCAGGACGTCGAGTTCTTCAGCAACCTGGCCACCCCCGCCGAGCAGATTCACAACAAGCAAGCCAAGGGCGAGCATTACCTGCTCGAAGTCGACAAGCCATTGGTGCTGCCGATCGGCGCCAAGGTGCGCTTTCTGGTGACCTCCGCCGACGTCATTCACTCATGGTGGGTGCCGGCCTTTGCGGTCAAGCGCGATGCGATTCCCGGGTTCGTCAACGAAGCCTGGACGCGCATCGACAAGCCCGGCCTCTACCGTGGCCAATGCGCCGAGTTGTGCGGCAAGGATCACGGCTTCATGCCGATCGTGGTTGAGGTCAAGGAGAAGGCCGACTACGAAAAATGGCTCGCCGAACGCAAGGCCGAGGCCGCGCAGCTCAAAGAACTGACCAGCAAGGAATGGACCCTCGACGAGCTCAAGGAGCGCGGCGACAAGGTCTATCACACCACTTGCGTGGCCTGTCACCAGGCCGAAGGCCAGGGCCTGCCGCCAATGTTCCCGGCACTAAAAGGCTCGAAAATCGCCACTGGACCGAAGGAGGGCCACCTGAGCATTGTCTTCCACGGCAAACCCGGCACCGCCATGGCGGCGTTCGGCAAGCAGCTGTCGGAAGTCGATATCGCCGCGGTGGTGACTTACGAACGTAACGCCTGGGGCAACAACAAGGGCGACATGGTCACGCCAAAAGAAGTGCTGGAGCTGAAACAGGCGGAAAGCAAATGAACCGGTCAATTGCGTATTCAGTGAACCCGTCGGGGCAGCGCGCCCTGACCTGCCCCGTCCACTTTCGTGAAGGAGACCGGCCATGAGCGCTGTCATCGATGACCACGGTCACGCCGACCACGCCCACGGCCCCGCCAAAGGCCTGATGCGCTGGGTGCTGACCACCAACCACAAGGACATCGGTACGCTGTACCTGTGGTTTGCCTTCTGCATGTTCCTGCTCGGCGGCTCGTTCGCCATGGTCATCCGCGCCGAGCTGTTCCAGCCCGGCCTGCAGATCGTGCAGCCGGAATTCTTCAACCAGATGACCACCATGCACGGTCTGGTGATGGTATTCGGCGCGGTAATGCCGGCGTTCGTCGGCCTCGCCAACTGGATGATTCCGCTGATGATCGGCGCGCCGGACATGGCCCTGCCACGGATGAACAACTTCAGCTTCTGGCTGTTGCCGGCGGCGTTTCTGCTGCTGGTCTCGACGCTGTTCACCCCGGGTGGCGGGCCGAATTTCGGCTGGACCTTTTACGCGCCGCTGTCGACGACCTACGCGCCGGAAAGCGTGACGTTCTTCATTTTCGCCATCCACTTGATGGGCATCAGTTCGATCATGGGCGCGATCAACGTGGTCGCGACCATCCTCAACCTGCGCGCCCCCGGCATGACCCTGATGAAAATGCCGCTGTTCGTCTGGACCTGGCTGATCACCGCGTTTCTGCTGATCGCAGTGATGCCGGTGCTGGCCGGCTGCGTGACGATGATGCTCATGGACATTCACTTCGGCACCAGTTTCTTCAGCGCTGCCGGCGGTGGTGACCCGGTACTGTTCCAGCACGTGTTCTGGTTCTTCGGCCACCCCGAGGTGTACATCATGATCCTGCCGGCGTTCGGCGCGGTCAGCCAGATCATCCCGACCTTCGCGCGCAAGCCGCTGTTCGGCTACACCTCGATGGTCTATGCCACAGCGAGCATCGCGTTCCTGTCGTTCATCGTCTGGGCGCACCACATGTTCGTGGTCGGCATTCCGCTGGTGGGCGAATTGTTCTTCATGTACGCGACCATGCTGATCGCCGTGCCGACGGGTGTGAAAGTGTTCAACTGGGCGAGCACCATGTGGCAAGGCTCGATGACCTTCGAGACGCCGATGCTGTTTGCCGTGGCGTTCGTCATCCTGTTCTCCATTGGCGGTTTCTCCGGGCTGATGCTGGCGATCGCCCCGGCGGACTTCCAGTATCAGGACACCTACTTTGTCGTTGCGCATTTCCACTATGTGCTGGTGCCGGGGGCGATCTTCGGCATCTTCGCCTCGGCCTATTACTGGCTGCCGAAATGGACCGGGCACATGTACGACGAAACCCTCGGCAAGCTGCATTTCTGGCTGTCGTTCGTCGGCATGAACCTGACCTTCTTCCCGATGCACTTCGTCGGTCTTGCAGGGATGCCACGGCGGATTCCGGACTACAACCTGCAGTTCGCCGACTTCAACATGGTCTCGTCGATCGGCGCATTCATGTTCGGCGCCACGCAGATCTTCTTCCTGTTCATCGTCATCAAGACCATTCGTGGTGGTGCACCGGCCCCGGCGAAACCGTGGGACGGCGCCGAAGGCCTGGAGTGGAGCGTGCCGTCGCCGGCGCCGTATCACACCTTTACCACGCCGCCGGAAGTGAGATGAACACCTTTAGCCTTGTGAAAATCTCTGTGGGAGCTGGCTTGCCAGCGATGGCTGCCTGCCTGACACACCGCGGGGGTGCCATCGCTGGCAAGCCAGCTCCCACAGGTTTCTCGGCAGAGGTCAAACACCATGGCTGACTCGATCTCGCTGAAGAAACTCGTCACTCGCCTGCTGTTGGTGGTGGTGGCGATGTTCGTCTTCGGCTTCGCCCTGGTGCCGATCTACGACGTGATGTGCAAAGCCTTCGGCATCAATGGCAAGACCGGTGGCCAGTACGAAGGCGAGCAAGTGGTCGACACCTCGCGCCAGGTACGCGTGCAGTTCCTGTCGACCAACACCGCCGACATGCCGTGGGACTTTTACCCGAAACACGACGAGCTGACCGCCAACCCCGGCGCGGTCAACGAGATGGTCTTCATCGCGCGCAATCCCACCGACAAACCGATGAGTGCACAAGCGGTGCCGAGCATCGCGCCGAGCAACGCGGCGGCGTTTTTCCACAAGACCGAATGCTTTTGCTTTACCCAGCAGCTGCTGCAACCCGGTGAACAGATCGAAATGCCGGTGCGCTTCATCGTTGACCGCGACATGCCCAAGGAAGTGAAGCACCTGACGCTGTCCTACACGCTGTTCGATATCACCGCCCGACATCCGCCGGTGGCTGTTAACACTGGCGGTTGAGCGTGCCCGATAAGGAGAACAATAAATGGCAACTCATGAGCATTATTACGTCCCGGCCCAGAGCAAATGGCCGATCATCGCTACGCTCGGGATGTTCGTCACCGTGTACGGCCTGGCCACCTGGTTCAACGATCTCAAGGCCGCGCGCCCGGAATCCCACGGCCCGCTGATCTTTTTCGTCGGCGGCCTGCTGCTGGCGTACATGCTGTTCGGCTGGTTCGGTGCGGTGATCAAGGAAAGTCGCGCGGGGTTGTACAGTCCGCAACTGGATCGCTCGTTCCGCTGGGGCATGAGCTGGTTCATCTTTTCCGAAGTGATGTTCTTCGTCGCTTTCTTCGGCGCGCTGTTCTACGTGCGCCACGTGTCCGGGCCGGCGCTGGGCGGCGAGGGGCCGAAAGGCATCGCGCACATGCTCTGGCCGAATTTCGAATTCGTCTGGCCGTTGCTGCACACACCAGACCCGAAACTGTTCCCGCCACCCAAAGAAGTCATCAGCCCGTGGGGCCTGCCGCTGATCAATACGATCCTGCTGGTCAGCTCCAGCGTGACCATCACCATCGCCCACCATGCGCTGAAGAAAGGCCATCGCGGCGCGCTGAAACTGTGGCTGGCGATCACCGTGCTATTGGGCGTCGCGTTCCTCGGTTTCCAGGCCGAGGAGTACATCCACGCCTATAAAGAGCTGGGGCTGACCCTCGGTTCGGGCATCTACGGTGCGACGTTTTTCATGCTCACCGGCTTCCACGGCGCCCACGTGACCATCGGCACGATCATCCTGTTCGTGATGCTGATGCGGATCATGAAGGGCCACTTCGACAACGAGCACCAGTTCGGTTTCGAAGCGGCGAGCTGGTACTGGCACTTCGTCGATGTGGTGTGGATCGGCTTGTTCTTCTTCGTCTATGTGCTCTGAAAACAGCTGCAAGTTGCTAGCTGCAAGCTTCAAGTCAAAGCGGGATGGCCTCTAACTTGTAGCTTGCCGCTCGCGTCTACCACGGCGCATGGGACACCAACTGGCCGCTGTAGAAACCCCAGGCCATCAGGCCGACGGTGACCACGGCCAGTGCCACCCGAACACTCAAGGCGATGACCAGCCGATGGGAGCTGCTGTCGTCCTTGACCAGGAAAAACAGGCCGCTGAACAGGCTGATGACCGTGGCAATCAGCATCAGGACGATCGCTGCTTTGAACATGGCAAGACTCCGGGGGACAGGCGATGCACTTGAGTATAGCGATCGCGATGACTGACTTTATGGCGCGCCCATGAAGCGCTTTCGCCCGGGCGTGATCCCCACCGTAGTGGTCGGCCTGTTGCTGCCGCTGATGGTTGCGCTGGGCTTCTGGCAACTGGGCCGGGGCGCGGAGAAAACCGCGCTGCTGGCCAGTTACGCCGAACGTCGCGTGGCCGAACCGATGGCCAGCAGTGAACTGCTCGCCAGCGCCGACCCGGCTTACCGCCGCGTGCGCCTGCACGGCCAGTTCGACCCTGCCCACACGCTACTGCTGGACAACCGCCAGCGTGGCGGCAAGGTCGGCGTCGAGTTGCTGCAACCGTTTCAGGATCAGCGCAGCGGCCTGTGGCTGCTGGTCAATCGCGGCTGGCTGCCTTGGCCCGACCGGCGCGTGCCGCCGCAATTCACTACACCGGCCGAGACACTGACGCTCGATGCCTGGGTCTACGTCGCCCCCGGCGCGACGTTTCAATTGCACGCCGATCCGGTGAGCAGTGTCTGGCCGCAAACCATCACCGCCGTCGAGCCGAGCAAGTTGTGGCAAACCCTGGAGCGCGACGGTTTCGCCTTTGAGCTGCGCGCCGAACCCGGCCCGGCCAGCTATCAGACCGATTGGCCGGTGGTCGCGATGGGCCCGGAAAAACACCTCGGCTACGCCGTGCAATGGTTCGCCATGGCCACGGCCCTGCTCGGTCTTTACCTCTATTTCGGCTGGCACCACGCAAAGGAGAAACGCCATGGGAAGCGCCATGAATCCACCCAGCATGTCTGAGGCCAAACCCGTTCCCAGCCGCCGGCGTGGGCGCATTCAGTTGCTGCTGATTGTGCTTGGCGTGGTCGGGCCGATGCTGCTCGCCACCGGCATGTACAAATTACAGTTCTGGGTGCCGGAAGGACGCAGCTATCACGGCGAGCTGATCGGCAACGGCCAGACCCGCGCCGACCTCGGCGTGCAGGCCGATGAGCAGCGCTGGCAGATTCTGGTCACGGCGCCGAAGGATTGCGCAGTCGATTGCCAGCAACTGGTTTATCTGGCGCGGCAGATCCAGATCAGCCTCGGCCGCGAAGCCGGACGTGCCAGCCATGCGCTCGCCGCCGCGCAACCGTTGGGCGCCGACTACGCCGCCAAGCTCGACCGTGAATATCCGCAATTGCAGCGTTACCCACTGGATGCCGGAGTGTTTGCCAGGACCACCGGCGACAAAGCCGTGCCGCAGCTGTGGATCGTCGACCCGCACGGCAATCTGGTGCTGCGCTACGAGCCCAATGTGAAGGGCAAGGATCTGCTTAACGACCTGCGGCATCTGCTGAAACTGTCGAACATCGGATAAGGGCATCGTCATGGCCAAACCTGGATTTCGCCTCGCGCTGTTTGCCACCCTGCTGGCACTGATTGTGGTGCTGCTCGGCGCCTATACGCGCCTGACCCACGCCGGCCTCGGCTGCCCCGACTGGCCGGGCTGTTACGGGTTTATCAGCGTGCCGAAAAGCGAGGCGCAACTGGCCCATGCCGAGCTGCATTTCCCTGACGCGCCGGTGGAGGCGCACAAAGGCTGGAACGAGATGATCCACCGCTACTTCGCCGGCACTCTGGGTCTGCTGATTTCAGTATTGGCCGGGCGCGCCTGGGTCAACCGGCGCCATCCGGGCCAACCGGTGAAACTGCCGCTGTTTCTGCTGGCGGTGGTCATCGCTCAGGCAGCGTTCGGCATGTGGACGGTGACACTCAAGCTCTGGCCGCAAGTGGTTACCGGGCATTTGCTCGGCGGCTTCGCCACGCTGAGTCTGCTGTTCCTGCTGACGCTGAGGTTGTCCGGCGTGCTGCCGGTGCTGACCGTACCCAAGCGCCTGCAATACTGGGCGACGGCGGGCCTGCTGTTGGTGATCGGCCAGATCGCTTTGGGCGGCTGGGTCAGTTCCAACTACGCAGCGGTGGCCTGCATCGACTTCCCCACCTGCCATGGCCAATGGCTGCCGCCGGCGGACTTCGCCAATGGTTTTCACCTGACTCAGCACATCGGCCCGAATTATCTCGGCGGACAACTCGACAGCGATGCGCGCACGGCGATTCACCTGACCCACCGCATCGGCGCTTTGCTGGTGACGGTCGTGCTGCTCGGTCTGGCGTGGCAGTTGAAAGCCGTGGGCATGACCCGTTTGGCCGGATTGCTGCTGATCGCCCTCGCCGCGCAGATCACCCTCGGCATCAGCAACGTGCTGTTTCATCTGCCGCTACCGGTGGCCGTCGCCCACAACGCTGGCGGCGCGGCGTTGTTGCTGACCCTGGTGCTGGTCAATTATCACGCGCGCACCAGTCTGCTGCGGGTGAGCCAACCGGTGCTGGCGCGCTGGCGCTTCAGTGCACCCAAACCTGCCGTCGCGCCCATTGCATTGAAAGGAGAAACGCCATGGCGAGTCTGATCGGCGAACGTCCAGCGCAGGCGCTGTGGCGCGATTATCTGGAGCTGACCAAACCGAAAGTCGTGGTGCTGATGCTGATCACCTCGCTGGTCGGCATGTTCCTCGCCACCCGCGCGGGCGTGCCATGGACGGTGCTGGTGTTCGGCAATCTGGGCATTGCCTTGTGTGCAGGCGGCGCGGCAGCGGTCAATCATGTGGTCGACCGGCGCATCGATGCGGTGATGGCGCGTACGCACAAACGGCCGTTGGCCGAAGGGCGGGTTTCACCTGCGGCGGCGCTGACATTTGCGTTGCTGCTGGCGTTGCTCGGTCAGGCCTTGCTGCTGACGTTCACCAATCAACTGACCGCTTGGCTGACTCTCGCTTCACTGCTCGGTTACGCCGTGGTCTACACCGGTTTTCTCAAGCGTGCGACGCCGCAGAACATCGTCATCGGCGGCCTCGCTGGCGCCGCGCCACCGCTGCTCGGCTGGACCGCCGCCACCGGCCATGTCAGCGCCGAACCGCTGTTGCTGGTGCTGATCATCTTCGCCTGGACCCCGCCACATTTCTGGGCGCTGGCGATTCATCGCAAAGAGGAATACGCCAAGGCCGACATTCCGATGCTGCCGGTGACCCATGGCGAGCACTACACAAAAGTGCACATTCTGCTCTACACCTTCGCGCTGCTGGCGGTGAGTCTGCTGCCGTACGTGATTCACATGAGCGGCGTGCTGTATCTGGTCTGCGCGCTGGCATTGGGCGCGCGGTTTCTGCAATGGGCCGTGGTGCTGTACCGTGGCACTCGGCCGCACGCGGCGATCAACACCTTCAAGTACTCTATCTGGTACCTGTTCCTGTTGTTCATCGCCCTGCTCGTAGACCACTACTTACTGTTGAACCTATGACCCGAACCCAGAAAACCGTCTTCATCCTCGTTGCCGTGATCGCATTGATCCTCGGGCTTACCGTCAACAAAGTGCTGAGCGGCAAAGGCCAGGGCGACCCGACTGCGCTGATCGACGCCGGCATCATCCTGCTGCCGCAGAGCCGCAACCTGCCGGACGTGACCATGACCGATCAGGACGGCAAACCGGTGGCGATTGACGAGTTGAAAGGCAAGTGGAGTCTGTTGTTCTTCGGCTACACCCTCTGCCCGGACATCTGCCCGACCACCCTGGCGCAACTACGGCAGATCAAGAGCGAGCTGCCGAAAGAGGCGGTGGATAAATTGCAGATCGTGCTGGTCAGCGTCGACCCCAACCGCGATACGCCGAAGCAGTTGAAGCAGTACCTGGGCTATTTCGATCCCCAGTTCATTGGCCTGACGCCAACCTCGATCGAGGAGCTGCAGAAGGTCGCGAACGCGGTGAGCATTCCATTCATTCCGGCCGATACCAGCAAGCCGAACTACACCGTGGATCACAGCGGCAATCTGGCCGTGATCGGCCCGGACGGCACACAGCGCGGGTTTATTCGCGCGCCGTTGAACAATGCCAAATTGGTTGCGCAACTCCCGGTGATGCTTGAGCGCCAGTAGGAACACCACTGAACCATTGTGGGAGCGGGCTTGCTCGCGAATGCGGTGGGTCAGATAAAGACATGTTGGCTGACACACCGCATTCGCGAGCAAGCCCGCTCCCACACGGACGATATTCCAGGCACAAAAAAGGGGACGCCATTGGCGTCCCCTTTTTCATTGCAGCAACCTGAATCAGAACGCCGGCAACACCGCGCCTTTGTACTTCTCGGTAATGAACTGCTTCACTTCCGGGCTGTGCAGTGCAGCCGCGAGTTTCTTCATTGCGTCGCTGTCCTTGTTGTCCGCGCGGGACACGAGGATGTTCACGTACGGCGAGTCGTTGCCTTCGATCACCAGCGCATCCTTGGACGGATCAAGCTTGGCTTCCAGCGCGTAGTTGGTGTTGATCAGCGCCAGATCGACCTGGGTCAGCACACGCGGAATAGTGGCGGCTTCCAGTTCACGGAATTTCAGGTCTTTCGGGTTCTGCTCGATGTCTTTGAGGGTCGACAGAATGTTGCTCGGGTCCTTCAAGGTGATCACGCCAGCCTTGGCCAGCAGCAACAGCGCACGGCCGCCATTGGTGGCGTCGTTCGGGATCACCACGTTGGCGCCGCCGGGCAGGTCTTTCAGATCCTTGAGCTTGCTCGAGTAAGCGCCCAGCGGCTCCAGGTGCACGCCGGTCACGGCAACGAGGCTGGTGCCCTTGGCCTTGTTGAATTCATCGAGATACGGCTGGTGCTGGAAAAAGTTGGCGTCGAGGCGCTTTTCCGCGACCTGGACGTTCGGCTGAATGTAGTCGGTGAAGACCTTGACCTTCAGATCCACGCCTTCCTTGGCCAGGGCCGGTTTGACGAACTCGAGGATTTCCGCGTGCGGCACCGGGGTGGCGGCAACGGTCAGGGTCTCGGCGTGGGCCGAAAACGCCGCAACAGCGGCGAAAGCAGCGATCAGTTTTTTCATTCAGCTAACTCCTTGTGAGGGCGCGCGCCAACGAATGGCCCGCGCCTCTTGATTAAACAACCGCTTATTTGCGCGAGAAATGCACGACCAGGCGGTCGCCAACCATTTGCAGCACTTGCACCAGAATCAACAGCAGCACCACGGTGACGATCATCACGTCAGTCTGGAAACGCTGGTAGCCGAAACGGATCGCCAGGTCGCCCAAACCACCGGCGCCGACCACACCGGCCATCGCCGTGTAGGACACCAGTGTAATCGCTGTCACCGTAATCGCTGCGAAGATGCCCGGACGGGCTTCCGGCAGCAAGGCGTTCATGATGATCTGCCGCGTGGTCGCGCCCATCGACTGGGTCGCTTCGATAATGCCGCGATCGACTTCGCGCAGCGCGGTTTCCACCAGACGCGCGAAGAACGGCGTAGCACCGACCACCAGCGGCGGGATCGCCCCGGCCACACCCAGCGAGGTGCCGGTGATCAGCACGGTGAACGGGATCATCACGATCAGCAGAATGATGAACGGCAGCGAACGCAAGATGTTCACCACCAGCGACAGCACCGCGTAGAGGCCACGGTTTTCCAGCAATTGGCGCGGGCTGCAGAGAAACAGCAGCACGCCCAGCGGCAGGCCGAGCAGCACGGTGAACAACAGCGAACCGCCAAGCATCAGCATGGTGTCGCCAGTCGCCAGCCAGATTTCGTACCAGTCGATATTGGCGAAGAAACTCATCAGGTCAGCCATTAGCGCAACACCTCCATGTGAACGTCAGCGGCGGTGAAGCGGGCAAACGCCGCTTCCATGTCGCCACCGGTGACAGCGAGGGTCAGTTGCCCGTAAGGAATATCTTTGATGCGGTCGATGCGACCGGCGAGGATGCTGTAGTCGACGCCGGTTTCCCGGGCGACGGTGCCGAGCAACGGCGCGTAGGTCGCCTCGCCCTGAAAGGTCAGACGCACGATGCGCCCGGGCACATGGGCGAAGTCGTCACGCTGCTCGCTCTCGTCGATCTGCTCGCTTTCCTGGACGAAACGCTTGGTGGTCGGGTGCTGCGGATGCAGGAACACATCGGCCACCGGACCCTGCTCGACGATCACGCCAGCGTCCATCACCGCGACCTGATCGCAGACGCGACGGATCACGTCCATCTCGTGGGTGATCAGGACGATGGTCAGTTTCAGTTCGCGGTTGATTTCCGCCAGCAGTTGCAGGACCGATGCCGTGGTCTGCGGGTCGAGGGCGCTGGTGGCCTCATCGCACAGCAGAATCTTCGGCTTGGTCGCCAGCGCACGGGCGATGCCGACGCGTTGCTTCTGACCGCCGGACAATTGCGCCGGGTACTTTTTCGCGTGGTCGGACAGACCGACCCGCGCCAGCAGCTCGGCCACCCGTTGATTGATTTCACTGCTCGACAGCTCACCGGCCAGGGTCAGCGGCAAGGCCACGTTATCGGCGACAGTCTTGGAGGCGAGCAGGTTGAAGTGCTGGAAGATCATCCCGACCTGCTGGCGGAAACGGCGCAGGCCGTTGGCATCCAGTGCGGTGACTTCTTCGCCGTCGACGATGATCTTGCCGCCACTGGAATCTTCCAGGCGATTGATCAGACGCAGCAGGGTACTTTTGCCCGCACCGGAATGGCCAATCAGGCCGAACACCTGGCCGTTCTCGATGGCGAGACTGGTCGGGTGCAGCGCGGGAATATCCTTACCGGCGACGCGGTAAGTCTTGTGGACGTTTTGAAACTCGATCACGTAGCGAACCTTGTGGGGCGCGTTGGAAAAGGATCAGCGGTTAGCCGGGCGCGCATTTTAGCCTGTCCGTATAGAGGTTCTTAGCATTTATTTCGCAATTAACCTTCAATTTGGCAATAACGCGATCAAAGGTCAGATAAACGGAACGGCTGAAACGCTCATCAGTCACTAAGTAAGCGACTTGAAACCCTGGGTGCCGTGCCCGGGAATCACTCAAGGGTCTGCGGAAGGCATCCGGGGCCAAACGAGGAGTTTACGTCTGATGAGCATCAAAAAGCCTGCACCTGCTAAAAGCGAGATGGCCGGAACCGATACCCCGGATCGCGCCAACACCAATGCCAAGCTCGACAGCCTGGAAGAATTCCGTTCCGACGCCACCGGTCAGGCACTGCGCACCAATCAGGGCGTGAAGATCGCCGACAACCAGAACACCCTCAAAGCCGGGCCGCGCGGGCCTTCGCTGCTGGAAGACTTCATCATGCGTGAAAAGATCACGCACTTTGACCATGAGCGCATTCCGGAGCGCATCGTCCATGCGCGTGGTACCGGCGCCCACGGTTTCTTTCAGACCTACGAGAACCATGCAGCGCTGACCAAGGCCGGTTTCCTACAGGATCCGGGCAAGAAAACCCCAGTGTTCGTGCGCTTTTCCACGGTGCAGGGGCCACGGGGTTCCGGCGATACCGTGCGTGACGTGCGCGGCTTTGCGGTGAAATTCTTTACCGATGAAGGCAACTTCGACCTGGTCGGCAACAACATGCCGGTGTTCTTCATTCAGGACGCGATCAAGTTTCCGGACTTCGTCCACGCGGTGAAACCCGAGCCGCACAACGAAATCCCCACCGGCGGCTCGGCTCACGACACGTTCTGGGACTTCGTCTCGCTGGTGCCGGAATCGGCGCACATGGTGATCTGGGCGATGTCCGACCGGGCCATCCCGAAAAGCTTGCGCAGCATGCAGGGCTTTGGCGTACACACCTTCCGCCTGATCAACGCCGAGGGCAAATCGCGCTTCGTCAAATTCCACTGGCGTCCAACCGCCGGCACCTGCTCGCTGGTGTGGGACGAGGCGCAGAAGCTCGCTGGTAAAGACACCGACTACCATCGTCGCGACCTGTGGGAAGCGATCGAGATGGGCGACTACCCGGAATGGGAACTGGGCGTACAGATCGTCGAAGAAGAGAATGAACACGACTTCGACTTCGACATCCTCGACCCGACCAAAATCATCCCCGAAGAAATCGTCCCGATTACGCCACTGGGCAAAATGACCCTGAACCGCAACCCGGACAATTTCTTCGCCGAAACCGAGCAGGTTGCTTTCTGCCCGGGCCACATCGTGCCGGGTATCGACTTCTCCAACGACCCGCTGCTGCAAGGTCGGCTGTTTTCCTACACCGACACGCAGATCAGCCGACTCGGCGGGCCGAACTTTCATGAGCTGCCGATCAACCGTCCGGTGGCGCCGTTTCACAACGGCCAGCGAGATGCACAACACCGCACCACCATCGACAAGGGTCGCGCCTCTTATGAGCCCAACTCGATCGACGGCGGCTGGCCGAAAGAAACACCGCCAGCGGCACAGGACGGTGGTTTCGAGAGCTACCCGGAACGCATCGACGCCGCGAAGATCCGTCAGCGCAGCGAGTCGTTCAGCGATCACTTCTCCCAAGCCCGCTTGTTCTTCAACAGCATGAGCGAGCACGAGAAAGAGCACATCATCGCCGCCTACAGCTTTGAGCTGGGCAAGGTCGAGCGTGAGTTCATTCGGGCCCGTGAGGTGAACGAGATCCTCGCCAATATCGACCTGACCCTGGCCAAACGCGTAGCGGAAAACCTCGGTTTGCCGGCACCAGCCAAAGGTACGGTCGAAGTGCGCAAGACCTCGCTGGAGCAATCGCCAGCGCTGAGCCAGGCCAATCTGCTGCCAGGTGATATCAAGACGCGCAAAGTGGCGATTCTCGCTGCCAACGGTGTAGACGCCGCGGCTATCGATGCGATGAAGAAAGCGCTGGAGGCCGAAGGCGCCCACGCCAAAGTACTCGGCCCGACGTCAGCGCCGGTGAAAACTGCGGATGGCAAGGCATTGCCGGTGGATGCGTCGATGGAAGGCATGCCGTCGATCGCCTTCGACGCGGTGTTCGTACCGGGTGGCGCGGCGTCGATTACCGCGTTGAGCGGTGACGGCGTGGCGCTGCATTATCTGCTGGAGGCCTACAAGCACCTCAAGGCGATCGCGCTGCACGGCGAGGCCAAGCAGTTGCAGGACTTGTTGAAGCTGGATGCGGATGCCGGGTTGTTGCAGGGCGCGGATGTGGGTGCGTTGACCAAGCCGTTCTTCGCTGCGATCGGCGAGCATCGGGTCTGGGCACGGGAGCCCAAGGCCAAGGCGATTCCGGCTTAAGATCTTTATTGGCTGAGAGGACGCTTTCGCGAGCAGGCTCGCTCCCACAGGTACGCTGTTGCACCTGTGGAGCGAGCCTGCTCGCGAAGCTAGTTATGGCTTGCGCGGGCTTAGAACCATCTGCGCCGGCACTGTGCGCAAGATCTGCTTCTCGATCTGCAAATCAAAATCAGGATCGAGCTTCTTGACTCGCTTGCTCAGCAGCGTCGCCAGCCACGGATAATCCGCAGTGCGCGGGGCCTGGATGCTGACGGCGCAGTCGTAATTCACCACATCGGCGGCGATTGCATCGAGCTGTCGTTGCAGCTTGTGAATATCGCCGATGTTCAGCGCAACCGTGGTGCTTTCGGCGGTCGGGTCGATGACCTTGGCTTTCGGCCGTGCTTCAGCAGCCAGCAGCGCCGCTTCAGCGTTTTCCAGCTCGGCCTTGCGCGCTTCGGTGATCGCGCCGTTGACGCCGCCGGTCAGCGCCGGCGCCTTGGGCATCAGAGCACGGGCGCGGCTGAGCGCGGTGGCAGCGGCGTTGACATCGCCTTTCTGCAGGACGATCTGGCTGCGGCGCAGATACGCCTCGGCCAGCTGCCGCTGATATTGTTCAAGGGACTGATCGTTGGGGGTGTCGGCCTGCAACGCGGCCAACTGGTCTTCGGCGGTGGCCAGTTCGCTGCTGGCCAGGCTTTGCTCCAGCTGTGCGATGGCCGTAGCCCGCGCATCCGGGACTTCGGTCACCGGCGGCGTGCTTTGGCAGGCGCCCAGCAGCACGGAAAATGCGACAAGGAGCAGATAACGGGAGGCGAACGGCTTCATTCCTGCGACTCTCTAATTGCGCAAAAAGCGGCCAAGTCTACACCCCACGACGGGGCAGAACAAAACTCAACAGAAACAGCGCGGCTGCCGTCACCACGATAGACGGCCCCGCCGGGGTGTCCTTGAACCACGACAACGCCAGCCCGCCGCACACCGCGAGCATGCCCAGCAGGCTCGCGCCCAGCGCCATCTGCTCCGGCGAACGGGCGTGACGCTGTGCCGCAGCCGCCGGGATGATCAGCAGCGAAGTAATCAGCAGCACGCCGACAATTTTCATCGCCACCGCAATCACCACCGCGATCAACAGCATCAGCGCCAAGCGCAAACCCGCTACCGGCAAGCCTTCGACCCGCGCCAGTTCTTCGTGCACGGTGACCGCCAGCAGCGGCCGCCACAGCGCCACCAGCAACACCAGCACCGCCGCGGTGCCGCCGAGAATCCATGCCAGGTCGCTCGGGCTGATCGCCAGCAGATCGCCAAACAGATAGGCCATCAGGTCGATCCGCACTTCATGCATGAAGCTTAGTACCACCAGGCCGAGAGAGAGCGTGCTCGGCGCAAGAATTCCCAACAGCGTGTCGGACGCCAGCGGCTGGCGCTGTTGCAGCGTCACCAAAAGCACCGCCAGCAGCAGACAACCGACCGTCACCGCCACCGTCGGGCTGACATCCAGCAAAAAGCCCAGTGCCACGCCGAGCAGTGCGGCATGGGAAAGGGTGTCGCCGAAATAGGCCATGCGCCGCCACACCACAAACGAGCCGAGCGGTCCGGCCACCAGCGCCAGCGCCAGACCTGCAAGCAGGGCATACAAGAGAAAATCAGCCATGCTTGCAGCCGTCTCCATGAACATGAGGTTGCCCGCTCAGCGGGCCTTTGACCACCGAACCGTGCAGGTCGTGGGCGTGGTCGTGATGGTGGTGATAGATCGCGAGGCTCGGCGCGTTCTTGCCGAACAGCTCGACGAATGCCGGGTCGCCGCTGACCTGCTCGGGATGCCCGGAGCAGCAGACGTGACGGTTGAGACAAACCACCTGATCGGTGGTGCTCATCACCAGATGCAAATCGTGGGAGACCATCAGCACGCCGCAACCGTGGCGGTCGCGCAGCCGGGTGATCAGGCTGTACAGCTCGGCCTGCCCGGCCACGTCGACGCCCTGCACCGGCTCGTCGAGCACCAGCAACTCAGGCTCGCGCAGCAGTGCCCGGGCCAGCAGCACGCGCTGCATTTCGCCGCCGGAAACGCTCTGCACCGGGCTGTCGATCACGTGTTCGGCGCCAACTTCCTTCAACGCGGCCAGCGCGCGCGGACGATCGACACCGGGCACCAGGCGCAAGAAGCGCAGCACTGACAGCGGCAGGGTCGGGTCGACATGCAGTTTCTGCGGCATGTAGCCGACGCGCAGTTTCGGTTTGCGCCAGACGCTGCCACTGTTCGGCTTCAACAACCCGAGCACGGCGCGCACCAGCGTGGTCTTGCCGGCGCCGTTGGGGCCGATCAGGGTGACGATCTGCCCCGGCTCGACGCTCAGCTCGATGTTGTCCAGCACGGTCTGCCCGGCAAACGTGACGGCGACCTGTTCCAGACGGATCAGCGCATTGCTCATCAGGCCCCCTGGCAACCGGCGCACAGGCCGACCACTTCGACCGTCTGCGCTTCGACAATGAAACCGACGTCTTTGGCGCTGTCGATAATCGCGTCGCTGATTACTTTTTGTTCAAGTTCGATCGCGGCGTGGCAGTCGCGGCAAATCAGGAACTGGCCCTGATGCGCGTGCTCGGGATGCACGCAGCCGACGAAGGCATTCAGCGAGGAAATGCGATGGACCAGGCCGTTGTCCAGGAGGAAATCCAGCGCGCGGTACACGGTGGGCGGCGCGGCGCGACGGCCGTCCTGCTCGCTGAGGACGGCGAGGATGTCGTAGGCACCCAGCGGCTTGTGGCTTTGCCAGACCAGTTCCAGCACGCGGCGGCGCAGGGCGGTCAGACGCAAACCTTTTTGCGCGCACAAGGTATCGGCCTCGGACAAAGCGCTGTGCACGCAATGGGAGTGGTCGTGGGGACGGCTGGCAATCGGTGTAATAGGCATGAGCGGCGACGAGATTTGCTGGAGACGTTATTATGTTACCCGTTCTCGCTTCCTTGAGTGGTCATCGTGTCCCGACTTTTTTCTGTTTTTGTGGCTTTTGTTGCCAGTTTTCTGCTGATCGGTACGGCTCAGGCCGAGGTCAAAGTGCTCACCAGCATCAAACCGTTGCAGTTGATTGCCGCTGCCGTGCAGGACGGCGTGGCGATTCCCGAAGTGCTGCTGCCGCCGGGGGCCTCGCCGCACAATTACGCCCTGCGCCCATCCGACGTACGGAAGGTGCAGTCGGTCGATCTGCTCTACTGGATCGGCCCGGACATGGAAGGCTTCCTGCCGCGCGTGCTCAGCGGTCGCAGTCAGCCGAGTGTTGCCGTGCAGGATCTGCCGGGGCTGAAGCTGAGGCATTTTGGCGCGGATAACCACTCCCACGCCGAAGAGGCCGACGAACATGATCACGATCACCGCCCCGGCTCGCTGGATGCGCACTTGTGGCTGTCACCGCTCAACGCGCGGGTGATCGCCGACAAAATGGCCGCCGACCTCAGTGCTGCCGACCCGGCCAATGCCCAGCGCTATCAGAGCAATGCCAAAGCCTTCGATGAACGTCTGGATGCGCTGGACCAGCGCTTGAAGAAGCGTCTCGCCAATGTCGAAGGCAAGCCGTACTTCGTTTTTCACGAGGCGTTTGATTATTTCGAAGATGCCTACGGCCTGAAGCACGCCGGGGTGTTCGCGGTAGCCGCCGAAGTACAGCCCGGCGCCCAGCATGTCGCGGCGATGCGCAAGCGCTTGCAGGAAGTGGGCAAGACCTGTGTGTTCAGCGAGCCGCCATTGCGTCCGCGCCTGGCGGAAACGCTGGTGACTGGCCTGCCGGTGAAGCTGGCGGAACTGGATGCGTTGGGCGGGTACACCCCGGCGACGGCTCAGGGCTATGAGCAGGTGCTGGAAAAACTCGGCAATGATCTGGCCGGGTGTCTGGAATCGTTGTAATCCGCAAAACCCTGTGGGAGCGAGCTTGCTCGCGAAAGCGGTGGGCCAGTCAACGGATATGCTGAATGTGCCGACGCATTCGCGAGCAAGCTCGCTCCCACAGGTTCGGGTTGTCTTTCAGAATCGATTCACAGGGCAAAGGGCAACGGTGTATTGACCTTCTGCCGCTGCGCCAGGCGCTGCTCGAATTCCTGCGGATCGTGAATCAACACATCCTGCCCGGCGAACTGCTCGGCGGCGATCAGGCGTGACAACCAGAACCGCACACAGGCCACACGCAACATCGTTGGCCACAATTCAGCTTCCGCCGCCGTGAACGGGCGCAGCGCCGCATAGGCACCGAGAAATGCCCGGGCACGCGGGCCATCGATCACGCCCTCCTCATCCGAACACCAGTCGTTCAAGGCAATCGCCACGTCATACAGCATCGGCCCCGAGCAGGCGTTGTAAAAATCGATCAGCCCGGTCAGGTGAGTGCCTTCGAACATCGCGTTGTCGCGGAACAGGTCGGCGTGAATGTTGGCGCGAGGCAGCGCAAGGATCCTCTCTTTACGCTCGGTGATCTCATCCAGCGCCTTTTGCAGCAAGGCACGCGGCTCATCGCTCAGGTGCGAGAGAAATTCAGTGCCCTCTTCCAGCATCCAGTCCAGACCACGATCGGTCTTGCGCTTGATCATGCGCTCGCCCTGGGTCGCCAGGTGCAGATGTGCCTGCAATTCGCCGACCTGGGCGCAATGCTGGGCGTTGGCGACCTTGATGTGCTTGCCCGACAGGCGCGGTTGCAGCAATGCCGGCTTGCCTTTGAGTTCACGCAAGGCCACGCCGTCAGTGGTGCGCAGGGCGTAAGGCACGGGCAGATCAGCTTCGTGCAGCACGTCGAGCAGGTCGATGAAAAACGGCATCTCCTGCACCGGGCCGCGTTCGACCAGGGTCAGGACAAACTCGCCCTGCTCCAGGCTGATGAAGAAATTGGTGTTTTCGCTGCCGGCGGCGATCCCCTGGAAATCAAGCAGGCGGCCGAGCCCGTAAGGGGCGAGAAAGGTTTCCAGCTCGGGCCGAGCCAGGGGAGTGAACACAGACATGTCTTAACTGCCAGTACGGGCGCCGCAACGGCGGCGCCGGGTGAATTAAAAATCTACTTCCATTCGAATATCTTCCATGACGGGATCAGCATATCCGGCTGATCCGAGCGGATGAAATTGGCATCCGTCCCGTCGGCGCGCACCAGAAAGTACGGCGGCGCGCCCTTCGGCGTGACTTTGATCGCATAGAGGAAACCGTTCTGACGGTACTCCTGAATAGTCTTGTCGCCCTCCGTGCGGATGGTGACCTCGGGGTCGCCGCCCGGCGCATCATCCGCCGCCATCGCGGCCAGTGGTGAGACAGCGATCAACCCGACCAGCAGCAAGCGATTTAACGTACGCATGATAACCTTGTCCCTTTGTCGTCAACGGTCCCGCTATTCTAGCCCCGGACCCGCCGAAAAGGTTGATCCTGCTCATGAGCCAAGCCCCCCTCGTCCTGGTGGACGGTTCGTCTTACCTGTACCGCGCCTTTCATGCACTGCCACCACTGACCACGTCCAAAGGCCTGCCGACCGGTGCGGTCAAAGGCGTGTTGAACATGCTCAAGAGTCTGCGCAAGCAGTACCCGGACAGTCCGTTTGCCGTGGTGTTCGATGCCAAGGGCGGGACATTTCGGGATGAGATGTACGCCGAATACAAGGCCAACCGGCCGAGCATGCCCGATGACATGCGCGTGCAGATCGAGCCGCTGCACCAGAGCGTGATCGCCCTCGGCTTCCCGCTGCTGTGCGTCGACGGCGTCGAGGCCGACGATGTGATCGGCACCCTGGCCCGCAGCAGCGCGGCGGCCGATCGCCCGGTGATCATTTCCACCGGTGACAAGGACATGGCGCAACTGGTCGACGGCCACATTACCTTGGTCAACACCATGTCCGGTAGCTCGATGGATGTGGAGGGCGTGAAGGAGAAATTCGGCGTCGCTCCGGAGCAGATCATCGATTATCTGGCGCTGATGGGCGATTCCTCCGACAACATTCCAGGCGTGCCGGGCATCGGCCCGAAGACGGCGTCGGGCCTGCTGGTCGGCGTCAACGGCGGCCTGACCGAGCTGTACGCCAACCTCGACATCGTGCCGACCCTACCGATTCGTGGCGCAAAAACCCTGGTGGCCAAGCTCGAAGAGCACAAGGAGATGGCTTTCCTGTCTTATCAACTGGCGACCATCAAGATCGACGTGCCACTGGATATCGGCCTCGATGATCTGCAGATGGGCGCGGAAGATCCGGCCAAACTCTACGAGCTGTATACCCTCCTGGAATTCAAGAGCTGGCTCAATGATCTGGATCGCGATGCCAAGCGTCTGGAACTGAGCGCGGCGGCCGAACCCGCGCCGGCGGGCGATCTGTTCAGCGCGCCGCAAGCCGAGGCACCTGCTGCCCCTGCCGAGGCCGCGTACGAAACCATCCTCGATCAGGCTCGCTTCGACGTCTGGCTGGAAAAACTGCGCAACGCCAGGCTGATCGCCTTCGACACCGAAACCACCGGCATCGACGCGCAGAAGGCGCAACTGGTCGGTCTGTCGTTCGCCGTGCAGGCCAACGAAGCTGCCTACATCCCGCTGACCCACTCCTACATCGGCGTGCCGGAGCAGCTGGATCGCGACACCGTACTGCGCGCACTCAAGCCGATTCTGGAAGACCCGAACAAACTCAAGGTCGGCCAGCACGCCAAGTTCGACATGAACATTCTGGCCAACTGCGCCATTGGCGGCGATCAGAATGAAGGCATCAGCGTGCGCGGCATCGCCTTCGACACGATGCTTGAGTCCTACGTACTCAACTCCACCGCGACCCGTCACGACATGGACAGCCTCGCGCAAAAGTATCTCGACCACACCACGGTGAGCTTCCAGGACATCGCCGGCAAAGGTGCCAAGCAACTGACCTTCGACCAGATCGCTCTGGAACAGGCCGGGCCCTACGCCGCCGAAGACGCCGACATCACCCTGCGCCTGCATCAGACCCTGTTCGACAAGCTCAGCGCGATTCCGAGTCTGGCCAGCGTGCTGACCGACATCGAAATCCCGCTGGTACCGGTGCTGGCGCGCATCGAACGCCAGGGCGCGTTCGTCGATGCCGAGTTGCTGGGCATTCAGAGCATTGAGCTGGGCAACAAAATGGTCGCGCTGGAGCGTGAAGCCTTCGAAATCGCCGGGGAAGAATTCAACCTCGGCTCGCCGAAGCAGCTCGGCGTGATTCTTTATGAAAAGCTCGGCCTGCCGGTGCTGAAGAAAACCGCCAAGGGCCAGCCGTCCACCGCTGAAGAAGTGCTGGCGAAACTCGCCGAAGACGATCACCGCTTGCCGAAGGTGCTGATGGAGCACCGTTCGATGAGCAAGCTGAAAAGCACTTACACCGATCGCCTGCCGGAGCAGATCAACCCGCGCACCGGGCGCATCCACACTTCGTATCATCAGGCCGTGGCCTCGACCGGGCGCTTGTCATCCAGTGATCCGAACCTGCAGAACATCCCGGTGCGCACCGCCGAAGGCCGGCGTATTCGTCAGGCGTTCGTCGCGCCAAAAGGCTACAAATTGCTGGCGGCAGACTATTCGCAAATCGAGTTGCGGATCATGGCCCACCTGTCCCGCGACGAAGGCCTGATGAACGCCTTCCGCAACAATCTCGACGTGCACACCGCGACCGCTGCCGAAGTGTTCAAGGTCGAGCTTGACCAAGTGACATCCGACCAGCGCCGCAGCGCCAAGGCGATCAACTTCGGTCTGATCTACGGCATGGGCGCGCAGAAGCTCGGCAAGGACATCGGCGTCGACACCAAGACCGCCAAGGCTTACATCGACACCTACTTCGCCCGTTATCCAGGCGTGCGCGAATACATGGAGCGCACCCGCGCGCAGGCGGCGGATCAGGGTTACGTCGAAACTTTCTTCGGTCGTCGCCTGTATTTGCCGGAGATCAACTCGAACAAGCCACAGGAGCGCGCCGCCGCAGAACGCACGGCGATCAACGCGCCGATGCAGGGCACGGCGGCGGATATCATCAAAAAAGCCATGGTGGCTGTGGATAACTGGCTGACCACGTCGGGGCTGGATGCCCGGGTCATCCTGCAGGTGCACGATGAACTGGTGCTGGAAGTTCGCGAGGAGCTGGTCGAGCAGGTCAGCGCTGAGATTCGCCTGCACATGAGCGAAGCGGCGAAACTGGATGTGCCGCTGCTGGTGGAAGTCGGCGTAGGCAACAATTGGGATGAGGCGCACTGAGTGTTGCACAGTTGCCGCGACGTGACGTCGCGGCAAGCCCCAAGAACCGGGCTTAGACCGATAAATGCTTGAGGCTATTCCAAAGCTTTTTGAAAAAAATCTGAACTAATCTGTCGATCGAACACTCAGAGGTACTGAATGGCTGGTGAAGCCCTTCGATGCTCCTATGTTGTGTTAAGTGTTGGCAGATATCTGAACCCCGCCCTAGCGGTTCGGAACTTGAACCCCGGAATTTCTCCCTCCCCAATGAAATCCGGGGCTTTTTTTGCCAAAAAATCGGCTGTAGCGCGGCCATGCTGCGTTAAAAGCATCGCTAAAAATGCTCATTTAGGTCCCCTAAACTCCGCTTTTTAGCGCTACTTTTGCCTTGCCTTGCCACACTACAACCAATTTTTCCCCATTCCGAGTTACTCGGCTTCCGCCTCGGCGCCTTTGTCTGCCAGTTCCATCCAGTCGGCCAGCACAGTGTAGGCCTCTTCCAGGCCCATGCGTTTTGGCGCGGAGAACAACTGGATAGTGATCGAGTCGCCCCAGCCTTTGCGGATTTCCGACTGTACTTTCAGCAGGGTGTTCTTGGCGGCGCCGTAAGTGAGCTTGTCGGCCTTGGTCAGCAGAATGTGCATCGGCATGCCGGCGGCGACGGCCCAGTCGAGCATCAGCAGGTCGAAGTCGGTCATCGGATGGCGGATGTCCATCATCAGAATCAGACCTTTCAAACTTTCCCGACCACCGAGGTATGCCTCAAGGTGGCGCTGCCAGTGTTGCTTGAGCGGGATCGGTACTTTTGCATAACCGTAGCCCGGCAGGTCGACCAGACGGCGATCATCGTCTAGCTTGAAGAAGTTCAACAGCTGTGTGCGACCCGGAGTTTTCGAGGTGCGCGCCAGACTGGCGTGGGTCAGGGTGTTCAGCGCGCTGGATTTGCCAGCGTTGGAACGACCGGCAAACGCCACTTCGAAGCCTTCATCGTCTGGGCATTGATCGACTTTGGCGGCACTGAGCATGAACGTGGACTGTTGGCACAGGCCGAGGATGGGATTCTTGAGTTGCATGGGATTTCCGATGTGGGCGGCGCCGGGATTGGGCGCGGAACGCGGTGTCGCTTCCGTTTCAGTGACGCCAGTATATAATGCCGCAGATTTTGTGTGTGCTTTGTCCAAGCGAAGGATGAAGTTCACGAGAGCGACAGACTTTGATTGCGCATTAGAACGCAGAACGCTCTCAACCCTGAAAAGGTCGTTTTATGACGAAATGGCTGCTGGCTGCCGGAGTCTTGATGCCGCTTTACAGCGCACAGGCTACACAGGATCCGGAAGCTGTGTACAACCGTGTTTGTGGTGCCTGTCATTCCGGCCAACTACCCATGGCGCCCGCAAGAGGCGATCAGGAAGCTTGGACGCCGAGGTTGGCGAAAGGTATGGGGACGCTGGTGCAACACGTGACCCAGGGTTTCAAGGCGATGCCGCCGCGTGGTTTGTGCATGGACTGCAGTGCCGAGGATTACCAGGCCATCATCCTGTGGATGAGCGAGAGTAAGCCCGGTCCATAACTTAACCCTTAGCCGTAGTTGGATTAGCTGATGAACAAATTGATCGTGAGTCTGCTGTTGACCGTGGGAATTTCAGGTATCGCCCATGCTGCCGGCGATGCCGCAGCAGGCCAGGCCAAAGCTGCCGTGTGCGGGGCCTGCCATGGCCCGGACGGCAACAGCATGGCGCCAAACTTTCCGAAACTGGCCGGTCAAGGTGAACGCTACCTCGACAAGCAATTGCACGACATCAAGTCGGGCAAGCGCGTGGTGCTGGAAATGACCGGGCTGCTGACCAACCTGAATGACCAGGATCTGGCCGACATCGCTGCGTACTTCGCCAGCCAGAAAGGCAGCGTCGGCGCCGCCGATCCGAAGATCGTCGCGCGCGGTGAAGCGCTGTTCCGTGGCGGCAACCTGGAAAAAGGTCTGCCAGCCTGCACCGGCTGCCACTCGCCGAACGGCGCCGGCAATGCTGCAGCAGGCTTCCCGCACCTGGGCGGCCAGCATGCGCAATACATCGCCAAGCAACTGACCGATTTCCGCAAGGAAGAAGGCGGTCGCGCCAACGACGGCGACGCGATGACCATGCGCACCATCGCGCGCAAGCTGAGCGACGAAGACATCGCCGCGGTTTCCAGCTACATCCAGGGCCTGCACTGAGGCCTGATTCGAGGGTTGAACGAGGCGCGTAGCGCCTGCCACGTTAACGCTCGATTAATCCTTCGCAGCAAGTATAAAAAGGGTGGCTCTGGCCGCCCTTTTTTGTGGCCGCTGCCGTTACACTACAGCACTCATGCCCGCCAGGATCTGTGTCGCAACAGGTCGAGCGAGGCGACCCAAATTGTTCAGGAGTAAAGCATGCGTAATCTGATCATCAGCGCCGCCCTCGTCGCTGCCAGCCTGTTCGGCGTCACCGCCCAGGCCGCTGAAGCCCCTGCCGCCCCTTATGTCGAACTGGCCAACCCGGTGCCGGTGGCAAAGCCTGGCAAGATCGAAGTGGTCGAGCTGTTCTGGTACGGCTGCCCGCATTGCTACGCTTTTGAACCAGTGATCAATCCATGGGTGGAAAAACTGCCGTCCGATGTCAACTTCGTGCGCATTCCCGCCATGTTCGGCGGCCCATGGGACGCTCACGGCCAGATGTTCCTGACCCTCGAAGCCATGGGTGTCGAGCACCAGGTGCACAACGCCGTGTTCAATGCGATTCAGAAAGAACACAAGAAGCTCACCGACAAGAACGACATGGCTGACTTCCTCGCCACTCAAGGCGTGGACAAGGACAAGTTCCTCGCCACCTTCGACTCGTTCGCCATCAAAGGTCAGATCGTCAAGGCCCGTGAGCTGGCCAAGAAGTACGAAATCACTGGCGTACCAACCATGATCGTCAATGGTAAATACCGCTTCGACATCGGCTCTGCCGGTGGTGCCGAGCAAGCGCTGAAACTGGCTGACGATCTGGTCGCCAAAGAGCGAGCGGCCAACAAGGCGGCTGCCAACTAAGCGCGGCATTCGCCATGCGCCGCTGGAAGTCCGAACGCATCGTTGGCCTGCATGATCCGCAGGTCAACGAGCATCACCTGGCGTCTACGGGCCTGCCTGCAGACCAGCGTCTGCGCTTGCTCAGTTTCAACATTCAGGTCGGCATCAGCACCGAGCGCTATCGGCATTACCTGACCCGCAGCTGGCAGCATCTGCTGCCGCACACCGGGCGTTCCGGCAATCTGCAGAAGATCGGTGACCTGCTCGGCGACTTCGATCTGGTCGCCCTGCAGGAAGCCGATGGCGGCAGCCTGCGTTCGGGCTACGTCAATCAGGTCGAACACCTGGCCCACCTCGGCGCCTTCCCCTATTGGTATCAACAACTCAATCGCAACCTCGGTCGACTGGCCCAGCACAGCAATGGCGTGCTCAGTCGCCTGAAGCCGTGGGCGATCGAGGACCACCCGCTGCCCGGCCCGAAAGGTCGCGGTGCGATCCTGCTGCGCTTCGGCGAAGGTCCGGAAGCGCTGGTGGTGATGATGATGCACCTGGCCCTCGGCGCGCGGACGCGCAGCCTGCAACTGGCCTACATTCGTGATTTGATCAGCGGCTACAAGCATCAGGTGCTGATGGGCGACATGAACACCCACGCCAGCGACCTGCTCGAACACTCGCCGTTACGCGATCTCGGCCTGCTGGCCCCGCAGGTGGAAGCGACCTTCCCCAGCTGGCGCCCACAGCGTTGCCTTGATCATATTCTGCTCAGCCCGACCCTGACCCTGGAAAAGGTCGAGGTGCTGGCTCAGCCCATTTCCGATCACCTGCCGGTCGCGGTGGAAATTCGTCTGCCGGGTTCGCTCACGGCCGACGCATTGCCCGCGTTGAGCCCTGCCCCTCGCGGAACCTGTGAATGAGCGACGACGCCCAGCGCTGGAAAGAGAAATACCTCAAGAGCATCGAACAGCAGGACAAGCTCGAACGCCGCTGGGCCGCGCGACTCGACCTGCTGCGGCGCGGTCTGGTGCGCAGCACGCTGGCGGCCGAGGGCACTGACAAGGCCGTCGATCAGTGCATGAAGGAAATGCGCGAAGTGGTGCGTACCGATGACATGGACGCCGGCCTCGCCGCCCTGCTGCCGCGCCTGGAAAAAGCCGTGCTCGACTCCGAGCAGCGCCGTGAAACCCGCATCGATCAGGTCAGCACCGCGCTGACCGCGCTGGTCACCCAGTTGCAGGCCCTGCCCTTGCCGCGCGAAGTTGCGCAACCGCTGAAGAAATTCGCCAAACAACTGGACAGCCGCGTCGGTCAGGCGCGGGAAATGCCGCTGCTGCTGAGCGAACTCAGTGGCCTGCAGGGCAAGGCCTTGAATCAGTTGGAAACGCCAGCCGAGCCTGGCCGGCCGGGGCTGTTGCAGCGTTTGTTCGGCAGCCGTGACGGTGAGGAAGCCGCTGTACCAGCGGCAGACACACCAGCAACACCAGTGCCGCAACCGGTCGAAGCCCGGCAACCTGAACCGGAGCCTGCGCAATCGGCACCGGTGGCCATCGCGGAGCCAGCGATCGCAGCGCCCGAGACCATCATCGAGACGCCTGTCCAGACGCTGCCTGATGAGCCGCAAGTCGTTGCGTTCGCTGCGCCTGTGGTCGTCGTTGAAGCCGAGCCAGTGCAGGTTGAACCAGCCCCTGACGCCGAGATGACCGTCGCTGCGCCAGCAACCGAGGCGTTCAACCCCGATGAACTGATCCACCCCGGCGATCCGTCGCCGCTGTCCCTCGACAGCCTTCCCATCCCGGAGCCGATCGCCCAGGCCTTGGCCGCCATAGACCCGGATCAGTCCGAGCACGATATCCTCTTCGCCCTGCCGGACTCGCCCGAACCGTCCTATAGCTCCGTGGCCCGGCATATCGAAGACACGCTGATCGGCCTGCTCGACGACCTGACCCTGCCCGAGCGCCATCGGCCACAAGCCGAAGCCATGCGCGAACGGCTGAAACACGGGCTGAACTGGTACGAATTGCTGCCGATCCTCGACGATCTCGCAACCTTGATGCTGGCGATTACCGACAGCGGCCAGCACGAATTCGAAGCTTATCTGCAACAACTCAACGAACGCCTCGAAGCGTTTCAGAGCAATCTGCAAGCGGCCAGCGAAGGACATGCCGACAACAGCTCGGCGGCGCGGGCCATGGACACGCAGATTCGCGAGCAGGTCGACGGCTTGCAGAGCAGCGTCCAGCAAGCGGCGGACATCGATGACCTCAAGCATGTGCTGGAGAATCACCTGGAAGGCCTGCTCGGCACCATGGACCAGCACCAGAAACAGCGCGACGCCCGCGAGCAGGAAGTCGCCGCCAGGTTGAAAAGTCTGTCGGAGCGGGTCGCGCATATGGAACAGGAAGCCTTGGGCTTCCGCGAACACCTCGAGGAGCAGCGGCAGAAAGCCCTGATCGATCCGCTGACCGGTCTGCCCAACCGCGCGGCGTGGAGCGAACGCCTAGAGCATGAAATCCAGCAATGGCAGCAGCACGGCAACACCCTGAGCCTGGCCATGCTCGACCTCGACCACTTCAAGCGCATCAACGACAGCTACGGCCATCTGGCCGGCGACAAGGTGCTGAAGATCATCGCCACGGTATTGCGCAAACGCCTGCGCGGCTCGGATTTCATTGCCCGTTTCGGCGGTGAAGAGTTCGTGCTGTTGCTGCCGGCAACGCCGCCGGCGGTTGGCGCGAAGCTGCTGGAAAACCTGCGCGCGGCGATCGAGGCCTGCCCGTTTCATTTCAAGGGCGAACGCGTGACCATCACGATTTCCATGGGACTCGCCTCATTCAGGACGGGAGAACACAGCGATCTGGTGCTTAAAAGAGCCGATCAGGCGCTGTATAGAGCGAAAAATGCCGGGCGTAACCGAGTCGAGCTGGGCTGAGGCAATTGTTCCAATTTGTTTAAATCCGCTCGTTGGCGGCTTCAGGCCAGATCCGTACGTTACACTGTTGCATTATTGTCTTTTGTGTATCGTCCTCTGCCATGAAATTCTTTGCCCTTGCTGCTTCGTTGCTCGTTCTCGCCGGTTGCGTCAGCGGCCCGCGTTATGACACCAGCCACCCTTCGGCCAATTACGACAGCCGCATCCAATTCGTTGTGGTGCATTACACCTCGGCGTCGCTGGAGCGTTCGCTGCAACTGCTGACCCATGGCGAGGTCAGCAGCCATTACCTGATCGGCGATGACAAGAGCGCCACCGTCTACAAACTGATGGACGAAAACCAGCGCGCCTGGCACGCCGGCGAAAGTCAGTGGCAGGGCCGCACCTGGCTGAACTCCAGCTCCATCGGTATCGAAATCGTCAACCCCGGCTACAAGGACACCCCGACCGGACGCCTGTGGTATCCGTACAGCGAAGCGCAGATCCAGTCATTGATCACCCTGCTCAAGGACATCAGCCAACGCAACGGCATCAGCCCGCGGCACATCATCGGTCACAGCGACATCGCGCCGTTGCGCAAGCTTGATCCGGGGCCACTGTTCCCCTGGAAACGTCTCGCCGCCGAAGGTCTTGGCCTGTGGCCGAACGAGCAAGCGGTGGCGCGTCAGCAGGCTATTTTTAACAGCAACCCGTTGCCGGAGATTGGCTGGTTCCAGGCGCAACTCGCGCGTCTGGGTTACGACACTCCGCAGACCGGCGAACTGGATATCGCCACGCGGCATGTCCTCGCCGCATTCCAGATGCATTACCGCCCTGCCCGCTTCGACGGCACACCGGATGCACAAACCGCGGCACTTCTTTTGGTCCTTAATCAGACAAAATAATGACGCCCGCCCGACGGTCAGGGCGAAATCGCAATCAGCAGCTATAACTCATGGTAATTCTTCGGAAATCCATTAATGGCTGCTACCCGAGAGACGCTGCGTAGCTGGTTTTATCGCCCCGGTTTTTTGGCGATGATCGCGGCTGTCCTCAGCGCCAGCCTGTTGATCGCCGGCGGTATGTTCGCGGCGATGCGGCAGATGGAATTGCGCGAGAGCCAGGAAATGAATGCCCAGGGCGAGCGTTTCCTCGCGCGCCTCGAACAATTGTTCGGCCAGTTGCGCGAAAGTCTCGACGACCTTGAAGCCCAACCCTTGCGCGGCTGCGACGAGGAAATGATCGCGACCTTGCAGCAAGTCACCTTCAACTACCGCTTCGTCTATGAAGCCGCCTACATGGACGCCTCGCGGTTCTGCTCCAACCGGCCGCGTCAGGAAGGCCTGTCATTGGCTCGCGCGCCGGACATTCAGGGCCCGACCTACAGCTATTGGCTGAACACCACCACCGAACCCGATGAAAACCGCGCGGCGCTGATGCTCGGTCGCGGTAACTTTCGTGTCGCCACCTCCCGCGGACATTTGACTGACATGGTCGATCTGTCGCCCGGCAGCAGCCTGCTGGTGGTGCTCGATCACGGCAGCCGCGCGATTCCGGTGCTCGGCACAGCGCAGGTCTGGCCGCCGACCGAACCCTGGCCGCCGCAAAGCCGCGACGCGCTGCAAGTCACGCAGACGCGGCTGATCTACCGCATGCCCACCAATAACCCGGAATATCAGCTGGTACTGATCACGCCGCGCACGGGCATGCACGTCCCGGCGGTGTGGTGGTGGCTGCTGCCGGTGTGTCTGATCGCCGGAGCCATTGTCGGCTTTCTGACCTTCCTCCTGGTGCGTCAGCGCCAGTCGCTGGATGCCGAGCTGCACGGGGCGATCCGCCGCGGTGAGCTGCAAGTGCTGTATCAGCCGATCTTCGACCTCGACAGCCGCAACTGCGTCGGCGCAGAAGCCTTGCTGCGCTGGCGGCGACCGGACGGCACGCTGACCAGCCCCGACCTGTTCATTCCGATGGCGGAAAACACCGGGCAGATTCGGCAGATGACCGACTTCGTCTTGCAGCGTCTGCTCGAACAGCTGGGCCAGTTACTACGCGCCAACCCGCAGTTGTACATATCAGTGAACCTCGCAGCCTGCGATGTCATGGTGCCGCGCATCGGCCTGGTCATGGCGCGGCTGCTGGCGTTGCACCGTGTCGCCGCGCGACAGATTGCTTTCGAGGTCACTGAACGCGGCCTGATCGATGTCGTGGTGGCGCGGGAGAACCTGCAAGCCTTGCGCGACGTCGGCCATCAGGTGCTGATCGATGATTTCGGCACCGGCTATTGCAGTCTCGCCTACCTGCAGACCCTGCCGGTGGATTGCCTGAAAATCGACAAGGCGTTCATCGATGCGCTGGGCCATGACGCGGCGAGCAGCGGCGTCGCTCCGCACATCATTCACATGGCGCAGGCGCTGGATCTGAAAGTGATTGCCGAAGGCATCGAGCTGGAATCGCAAGCGACACTGCTCAGCAGTGAGGGCGTGAAATTTGGTCAAGGCTGGTTGTTTGCCCACGCGCTGAGCGCCGTACAGTTCATTGAACTGATCACCCGCGGCAGACGCTTCGCCGGGCGGCGTATGGACGACGAAGCCTAAACCGCCAGCGCCATGTAGAACTGCGTGCCCTGCCCCGGCCTCGAATAGACGCCCATGCGTCCGCCGTGCAACTGGACGATTTCCTTGCACAGTGCCAGGCCAAGGCCGGCGCCGCCCTTCTTGCGCCCGACCTGCACGAACGGCTCGAAGATCCGCCCCTGCTGGCCGTAGGCAATGCCCTCGCCATTGTCTTCGACGCTGATGATCACACGCTCGCCATGGCGGCGCGCCTGCAGCCGGATCTGACCGTCGCGGGCGGTGTGGCGCAGAGCATTGTCGATCAGGTTGTCGAGAACGCGGTCGAGTTGCGCCTGATCGGCCTGCAATCTCGGCAATGGCCCTTGAATCTCGACGTTCAGCGCCACACCTTTGGCCGCCGCCGCGTCGGCAAAGCGCAGTTGCGCCTGCTCGAGCAAGTCCTCAATGGAACATGGCGCCAGGGTGAGTTTCTGCAGACCGTTCTGGTAGCGCGAGAAATTCAGCAAGTCGTTGATCAACTGCATCAAGCGCTGCATTTCTTCGTTGACCGTATCCAGCAGGTCAGCCTCACGCGACTCCGCCGGGAATTTCGCCCGCTCACGAAACAGCCCGAAGGCCATGTGCATGCCCGTCACCGGCGTGCGCAATTCATGGGAAGCGCGCAAAACGAACTCGCTACGAACCCGCTCAAACGCACGCTGCTCGGTGACGTCGTGCAGGACCATGACCGCACCGAGAATATGCCCTTGGGTATGACTGACCGGCGTCAGGCTGTAGGTCAGCAGCCGCGATTCACCATCGACTTCGATACTCAGATCTTCCGGCGCCCGCTCCAGCGTGCCGCCGCGCAGAACCAATTGCAGTTGCGCATCCAGTTCCGGGCGACCGAGCGCGGTGCCCAAGCCTTGGCCCAGTCGATCGTCTTCCCAGCCCAACTGGCGCTGAGCCACCGGGTTGAGGTGTTCGAGCTGGCCTTGGCGGTCAATCATCAGCAAGCCGTCGTCGATACTGTCGAGCACCGCTTGCAGCCGTTGTTGACCGGCCAACAGTTCGTCGACATTCATCGCCTGATGTTCGCGCAACGCCTCGGCCATCAGGCCGAAGCGCCGCGACAACAGGTTGACCTCCATCGCCGTGGAAATCGGCAGCGTCACGTCGTAGTTACCCTGGCCGATGTTGTCGGCAGCCTTGGCCAACGCTTCGATCGGCGCGCCGAAACGTCGGGCGATACCCTGAGCGGTGACGAAACCGATGATCAGCACCGCCAGCCCGACCAGACCGAGCAGCCCGGCGATCAGCAAGGCCCGTTCGCGGGCAGCGTGCTGGACGGCGTTGATGGTTTCCAGTGCATGTTTGTGCTCGGCGATCAAACCGTTACGGAGAATATTGAAGCGCTCGCGGAAATCCGCGCTGGTGCTGGCGTCCTTTGCCGCTTCGGCGGTCACGTCGAATGAGGCGAGGAAGTTCAGGTAATCGGCTTTGGCCTGGCGAAACCCGTAAGGCTGGTCGTCGCCCTCCGGCTGCTGGGCGATGCCTTGGTCGAGCAATTCGAAATAGTGCTGCTTGGACGCTTCGAACGCAACGGGATCGGGTTTTTGCGCAAGCATGATGATCAGTTGATCACCGAGGGTCTGGCGCAGCTTGAGGCCCAGATCGAGGGTGACAAAATTGCTGCGCACCAGCGCTTCCTGCGAACCGGCCATCTGCATCACGCTGACCAGCCCGAGCAACAGCCCGAGCAAGGCCACGGTGATCAACGCAGAAATGCTCAGGAACAGGCGCGTGCGCAGCTTGATCGCCAGTTTCATCGCGCGCTGCTCACAGGTTGTACTGCTTGCGTTTGCGGTACAGGGTCGAGGCGTCGATGCCGAGGGTTTTCGCCGCTTGATCCAGGGTGCCGGCGGTCGCCAGCACCGCGCCGATGTGCGCTTTCTCCAGCTCATCCAGGCTCAGCGCCGCGCCGACCCGTGGCGCGTTGTTGGCCGGTTGTTCGGCCATGCCCAGGTGGCTGATTTCCACGCGCTCCTGCGGGCAGATGATGCTGGCCCGCTCGACCACGTTGCGCAGTTCGCGAATATTGCCCGGCCAACGATAGCCGAGCAGTGCTTCCCGCGCCTCGTCGCTGAAGCCGCGCGCTGGCCGCGCGTACTCTTTGACGAAGCGTGCAAGGAAGCGGTCGGCGAGGGTCAGGATGTCCTCGGCGCGCTCACGCAACGGCGGCAGATGCAGAGTGATGACGTTAAGGCGATAGAGCAGGTCTTCGCGGAAACGGCCGTCACGGACCATGTCTTCGAGGTTGAGGTTGGTGGCGGCGAGGATGCGCACATCGGCGCGGCGAGTGACCGGATCGCCGACCCGCTCGTATTCCTTGTCCTGGATGAAGCGCAGCAACTTGGGTTGCAACGTCAGCGGAAAGTCGCCGATCTCGTCGAGAAACAGCGTGCCGCCGTCGGCCTGGTTAACTCGACCCAGCGTGCTTTCGCTGGCGCCGGTAAACGCACCACGGCTATGGCCGAACAGCTCGCTTTCCATCAGCTCGGCAGTCAGGGACGGGCAGTTGATGGTGACGCAGGACTTTTTCTCGCGCTTGCTCCAGCCGTGGATCGCACGGGCCAGCTCACCTTTACCCGTGCCGGACTCGCCAAGGATAAGAATGTTGGCGTCGGTGCTTGCGACCTGACGGGCCGTTTCCAGCACGACTTTCATCGCCGGGCTGTGGGAATCGAGGCCGTCTTTCGGTTTACGGATCTCGCCCTCCAGCGCTTCAAGACGCGCGGAGAGCTGGCGCACTTCCAGTTGCTTGGCGGTAGCCAGGCGCAGTTGATCAGGGCTGCACGGCTTGACCAGATAGTCGGCGGCGCCGGCCTGGATGGCGTCGACGGCGGTGTCGACCGCTGAGTGAGCGGTGACAATCACCACGCGCATCCATGGCGCTTGAATGCGCATTTGCGCGAGGACGTCGAGACCGTTGTCCTCGCCCAGGCGCAGATCGAGAAAGCACAGGTCGAAGACCTGGCGTTGCAGCAATGCTTCGGCCTGAGCCGCGCTATTGGCGGTGGCTACCGTATAGCCTTCGTCTTCGAGGCAATAACGAAACGTACGCAGGATGGCGGATTCATCGTCCACCAGCAGAATGCGGCCTTGTTGCTCAGTGGCAGATTCCATTTTTCCTACGCTCCATAGTGATTAGTCTTGGGTTAGTCCCGGAAAAATCGGGCAAGTTGCATGGTTGATTCTGAACGATACCAGCCATAGGAGGGTAGCTCTCTACTGCCATAACGGCCAATTCATTGATTTCGTTGAGTTTTAAAACATTCTGCGTTTTGCAGGGCAGATCCTGCGTCCTCTTCTGACATCTGCGTACCGGTAGCAATTCCATATCATCGAAATTTCCCACGAAATAATCGTGCATTGCGCACGACCGCAGAAGAGCCATCGTGCAGGATGCGTCGCAGGAAATTTCTCATAGACATATAAGTCATTGTTTTTATTGATATTTTTTGACATGAAAAAACTGGCATGCAGGCTGCAATACCTCACTCAGCCCGGGCAGATCAGGACTGCCCCAACCGAACAAGCGTGAGGAACACAGGATGACTCGCCCAACTGCCGCCCAAGTACGTATCTCGCCTCTGCAGATCCAGCAAGGTCTGTTCGGTGTACTGGCGTTGTTGATCACCCTGATCGTCTGCCAGCAATACATGAGCTGGGAAAACAGCCGCAAACCCGAGCCACTGATTTCGATGCAGCACAGCACGCAAAAGCACTTCAGTGCCGTGAGCAGCAGCCAGGCCGAGAACGCTTCGATGCACATGATCGACGTAGACCAGGCGCAACCGCTGGATCAACTGCCACGAGAAGAGCGCTGGGTTTTCTAAGTCGATCAACTGATTCGGACGCCTGAGCGTCGGAAACCGGAAACACCCCTAAATAGAGAAGTAAGGAGAATCACCATGTTGAGCTGGGCAATTACATTCTTGATCATTGCCATCATCGCCGCCGTACTGGGCTTCGGTGGTATCGCGGGCACCGCCACGGGTATCGCCAAGATTCTCTTTGTCGTGTTCCTGGTGATGTTCATCGCTTCCTTCTTCTTTGGCCGTCGCGGCCGAGGTTAACGATGATCGGTCTCAAGACATTGGCCGCCGCCCTGCTTCTGGGCGGCAGTGCCATGGCCATGGCGGCCAATGACGGCCAGACCCGGGTCAACGAGCTGCTCGCCTCTGACGCGCAGTACCGTGAAACCTGGGAAGGCGTGATCAAAAAGGAAGAGCGCGTACCGGAATGGGTGATCAACCTGTCCGGCACCTCCGAACAACAGATGAATGCCGTTACGGAAGATGGCGACAAGTATCTGGTCGGCCCGCTCTGCGAGAGTCAGGACAAATGCCTGAATCATCGTTTGATCGTTGCCTTCAGCTTTGACAAGGATGACGCCTACGCCATGCTGGTCGATGTACCGGAAGGTCTGCCGCAGGACAAGTCGCCGACGCGACATGCCACGTATCGCTTCTTCGGCAAACCTGATCAGGGTATGCAGGATCTGCTGATGGAAACCCTGAAGAAAGATCCGAAGTGGTACTGACGCAGGAAGCGCAAGGTTTTCGAACACGAAAGCAGCGCCCCGCTGCTTTCCATTGCGCCACCCGATAAGGGCCGGTGCATGACCAGGGGGCCGGGACGTTCTGACTGATACAGGGTCGGAGTGACCTACGGGTACAGGGAGTACCTGCGCAAGGGCCGGGTCAGGGTAAAAGCTGCGCCGCAGGTTCGTCGACCCGATGGTCTGACGAATCTGCGCTGGGCTTTGAATGTCGTAAAACATTGATCCAGTACGCCAATTCCCTTCTATTAATCGTCGACACTGCGCAAGAAAACATTTCGCGGTGTTTCGCGGCGACCGTATATCGACAAAGATCGCGCTCGGTCCGTGCGACTTCTAGTCTTGCGATTCAGACTTTTTCCAGAAATTTCCGCTGATTTTGCCTGTGCAAAAGTTAACCAGCCTACGCTGTAATGGCCGGTTCACGGCACTTATGCCGGCACAAATGTCACAATCGAACCGCTTGGGACGCCAGTTTCAATTGAAAAAGCTCATGCCGATTCGGCATAGGGTAGGCGTTTACGGCATTAGACGGCGCCACCTTGCATCGGAATAGTTGCGCCTTTTTTCGCCTGCCGAAGAGCCGTAAATACGCGCTTCGGGGCACCTTATACGGAGGCAGATGCACAGACTTTTCCGCTGATGAGCGTTCCAGTTCCTGCATGTGCCTGAGTCAAACGCAAGTAAGGGTAAAGATAATGAAGAAGGCAAAAATCAGCCTCGCCTGGCAGATCCTCATCGGTCTGGTTCTGGGGATTGCACTGGGTGCGTTGCTCAACCACTTCAGCGCCGAGAAGGCCTGGTGGATCAGCAACGTCCTGCAACCGGCAGGCGATATCTTTATCCGTCTGATCAAGATGATCGTGATCCCGATCGTCATTTCCTCTCTTATCGTCGGCATTGCTGGCGTCGGCGACGCCAAGAAGCTCGGGCGTATCGGCCTGAAGACCATCATCTATTTCGAAATCGTCACCACCATCGCCATTGTGGTCGGCCTGGTGCTGGCCAACGTGTTCCATCCGGGCACCGGCATCGACATGAGCACCCTGGGCACTGTGGATATCTCCAAGTACCAGGCGACTGCTGCCGAAGTGCAGCATGAACATGCGTTCATCGAGACCATCCTCAATCTGATCCCGTCGAACATCTTCGCGGCCATGGCCCGCGGCGAAATGCTGCCGATCATTTTCTTCTCTGTGCTGTTCGGGCTCGGCCTGTCGAGCCTGCAGTCGGACCTGCGCGAGCCGCTGGTGAAGATGTTCCAGGGCGTCTCGGAAAGCATGTTCAAAGTCACCCACATGATCATGAACTACGCGCCGATCGGCGTATTCGCGCTGATCGCGGTGACCGTCGCCAACTTCGGCTTCGCCTCGCTGCTGCCGCTGGCGAAACTGGTGATTCTGGTTTACGTCGCCATCGCTTTCTTCGCCTTCGTGGTGCTGGGCCTGATCGCCAAGCTGTTCGGCTTCTCGGTGCTCAAGCTGATGCGCATCTTCAAGGATGAGCTGGTGCTGGCCTACTCCACCGCTTCCTCGGAAACCGTGCTGCCACGCGTCATCGAGAAGATGGAAGCCTACGGCGCGCCAAAAGCCATCTGCAGCTTCGTGGTGCCGACCGGTTACTCGTTCAACCTCGACGGCTCGACTCTGTACCAGTCGATCGCGGCGATCTTCATTGCCCAGCTGTACGGCATCGACCTGTCGATCAGCCAGCAATTGCTGCTGGTGCTGACCCTGATGGTCACCTCCAAAGGCATCGCCGGGGTACCGGGCGTGTCCTTCGTGGTGTTGCTGGCGACCTTGGGCAGCGTCGGCATTCCGCTGGAAGGTCTGGCGTTCATCGCCGGTGTCGACCGCATCATGGACATGGCGCGTACCGCACTGAACGTGATCGGTAATGCCCTGGCGGTGCTGGTGATCGCGCGCTGGGAAGGCATGTACGACGACGCCAAGGGCGAGCGCTACTGGAACTCCCTGCCGCACTGGCGCAGCAAGGAAAAACTGCCGGCTGGCGAGATTTCCAAGAACTGATGCAAAACCCTGTGGGAGCGAGCCTGCTCGCGAAGACGGTGTATCAATCTACAGAGATGTTGAATGTGCCGGCCTCTTCGCGAGCAGGCTCGCTCCCACAGTGATTGATGCAAGCCCCACCAACAAACCCCGGAGCAATCCGGGGTTTGTCGTTTCTGGCGACCCCGCTATCATTCGCGGCATTCTTCGGGGGATTTGACTGATGCTTAATGGCCTGTGGCTTGGCTTCTTCATCGTGGCAGCCGTATCGGCACTGGCGCAGTGGCTGATCGGCGGCAACGCCGGGATCTTCGCGGCGATGGTGGAAAGCATTTTCGCCATGGCCAAGCTGTCGGTCGAAGTCATGGTGCTGCTGTTCGGCACCCTCACCCTGTGGCTGGGCTTTCTGCGCATCGCCGAAAAGGCCGGAATCGTCGAATGGCTGGCCAAGGTCCTCGGCCCGCTGTTTCTACGACTGATGCCGGAAGTCCCGGCCGGCCACCCTGCCCTCGGCCTGATCACCCTGAACTTCGCCGCCAATGGCCTGGGCCTGGACAACGCCGCGACGCCGATTGGGCTCAAGGCGATGAAGGCCCTGCAGGAACTCAATCCCAGCGCCACCATCGCCAGCAACGCGCAGATTCTGTTTCTAGTGCTCAATGCCTCATCGCTGACCCTGCTACCGGTGACCATCTTCATGTACCGCGCCCAGCAAGGCGCGCCGGACCCGACCCTGGTGTTCTTGCCGATCCTGCTGGCGACCAGTTGCTCGACCATCGTCGGTTTCCTTTCCGTGGCGTTCATGCAACGCCTGCGCATCTGGGACCCGGTGGTGCTCGCCTATCTGGTGCCAGGCGCGCTGATCCTCGGCGGCTTCATGGCTCTGCTCGGCACGCTTTCCGCGACAGCACTGGCGGGATTGTCGTCGATCCTCGGCAATCTCACGTTGTTCGGCTTGATTATGCTGTTTCTGCTGATCGGCGCGCTGCGCAAGGTCAAGGTTTACGAGGCGTTCGTCGAAGGCGCGAAAGAGGGCTTCGATGTGGCGAGGAATCTCTTGCCGTATCTGGTGGCGATGCTGTGTGCGGTTGGCGTGCTGCGCGCCTCTGGTGCGCTGGATTTCGGCCTGGACGGCATTCGCCATCTGGTCGAGTGGGCCGGTTGGGACACGCGCTTCGTCGATGCGCTGCCGACGGCGATGGTCAAACCGTTCTCCGGCAGCGCCGCACGGGCGATGCTGATCGAGACGATGCAGACTTCCGGCGTCGACAGCTTCCCGGCGCTGGTCGCGGCGACGGTGCAGGGCAGTACCGAAACCACGTTCTATGTGCTGGCGGTGTACTTCGGCGCAGTGGGCATTCAGCGCGCACGGCATGCGGTGGGGTGTGCGTTGCTGGCTGAGTTTGCCGGGGTGGTGGGTGCTATCGCTGTCTGCTACTGGTTCTTCGGCTGATAGATAACCCTGTGGGAGCTGGCTTGCCAGCGATGAGGGCAGCACATCCAGAATCTCTGGTGGCTGACACACCGCCATCGCGGGCAAGCCCGCTCCTACAGAGGTTGTGATGTGTCAGCGGGGTTGCGGGGCGAGTTTCTGGCCTTGCTCCACGGCCCAGGCCACCACCTTGGCCGTCAGGCGATCACTGGCCTGGCCAAACCCGGCAACCACCGCCGGCACCTGCACATCGTTCAACGGCTGGCGCTCTTCGAAGCGGCGGCTGGCGAGAATGCGCTGGTCATAACCACGTACCAGCAGTGCATCGACCCGCACCACAACCCCGGCCTGGGTGCCCTGATATTCGCTCTGGAATGCCTGCAAACTGCCGCCCAGTTCCAGATCCGCCTGGAAGTTGCTGTCGTCGGTGCTCAGCAGCGTCACCCGGCCATCCCGCGCGAAGCCATCAAGCAAGCGATTGCGCAGCAGCACCGGCGCCGGGTCGCTCCAGCGCGAGCCTTTGTAGCTGCTGATCACATCACCCTGCGGGATCACGGCAATGCTCGGCCGGTTCAGTGCTTCGCTGGCCTGCAATTTGTTCAAGCGCAGCGACCACGACTGCGTCGCCGCCGGGCTGGCCGAGGCGGGCGCATGGGCGGCGGGCAGGCGGTAGACATCCGAAGGTTCCGACTTGGGCAAGATCGAGCACGCGCCGATCAGGGTCAGGCCGGCGCCGAGCAGGGCGATTCGAGTCAGCTTCATGGGGTGAATTCCTTGTTCTTGTCGCTGCCCAGCAGGTAGCCGCTGGGGTTGGCCTCGAGGCGTTGGGAAATGGCGCGCAGCGAGGTCAGCGTCTCGCGCAGTTCGCGAATCGCCGGGGCCAGGCCGTTGAGGCCTTGCATGCCGTTATCCAGCGAATTCTGGTTTTTGCTGAGCAAGCCGTTGATGGTCACGCTGCTTTGATCCAGCGACTTCATCGCCTGCTCGGCGCTGCCCAAGGCCTGCTTGCCCTGATCGTTAAGCAGGCCGTTGGCGTTGCGCATCAACAGTGAGGTCTGCTCGAGCATGCTGCCGGCCTGTTTGCCGACGGTCGCCAGTTGCTGCATGGCTTGTTTGATGTCACCGCGCTGGTCGTTGATGGTGCCGGTGGTCTGTTCCAGATGGGCGAGGGTCTTGCTCACGCGGTCGACGTTTTCCGCGGAGAACATATGGTTGGCGTTTTGCAGCAGGGCGCTGATGCCGGTCATCAAGTCGCTGCTGTCGTTGAGCAGGCGCGAAATAGGCGAGGGCGAAGCGATCAGCGTCGGCAACTGGCCATCATGACCGCGCAGCTTCGGGCTCTCTGGAGTACCGCCGCTGAGCTGGATGATCGAGGTGCCGGTAATGCCGGTCAGTGCCAGTTTGGCCTGGGTGTCTTCCTTGACCGGCGTGTCGCCCGCCAGACGAATCCGCGCCAGCACCCGGCGCGGATCCTGCGGGTCGAGGCGCAGGCTGACGACATCGCCGACCTTGATCCCGCTGTACTGCACCGAACTGCCCTTGGACAGACCGCTGACCGCCTCGTTGAACACCACTTCGTAATCCTTGAACTCGGTGTCGACGCTGGATTTGGCCAGAAACAGGCCGAAGAGCAGGGCGCCGGCCACGACGATCACCGTGAACAGGCCGATCAACACATGATGGGCTCGGGTTTCCATATCAGACCTCGTTGAGCAGTTTGGCGGCGTCCAGCGCCGAGCGGCCGCGCGGGCCGTGGAAGTATTCGTGAATCCACGCGTCGGCGGTTTCCGAGACGACGTCGATCGGGCCGGCAACCAGCACTTTCTTTTGCGCCAGCACCGCCACGCGATCGGTGATGGTGTACAGCGTGTCGAGGTCGTGGGTGACCAGAAACACACTCAGACCCAACGCATCACGCAAGGTCAGGATCAATTGATCGAACTGCGCCGCGCCAATCGGATCGAGGCCGGCGGTGGGTTCATCGAGAAACAGAATGTCCGGATCCAGCGCCAGGGCCCGCGCCAACGCCGCGCGCTTGATCATGCCGCCGGACAGCGACGCCGGGTATTTGTCCGCCGCCGACAACGGCAGCCCGGCCAGCGCCAGTTTCACCGCCGCCAGATGCTCGGCGTCGTGACGGCTGAGGCCGGCGTGTTCGATAAGCGGCAGGGCGACATTCTCGGTCACGGTCAGCGAGGAAAACAGCGCGCCTTTCTGGAACAACACACCAAAGCGCCTTTCGATCAATGAGCGTTCATGCTCAGGCAGATTCGGCAGGTTCTGGCCGAAGACTTTGACCATGCCTTCGCTGGGCCGATTCAGCCCGACGATGCTGCGCAGCAGCACCGATTTACCAGTGCCGGAGCCGCCGACCACGGCGAGGATTTCGCCTTTGTACACGTCCAGATCAAGGTTCTCGTGCACGCTCTGGCTGCCGAAGCGATTGCACAGGCCACGGACTTCGATCACCGCCTCGGAGGGCGCGCGGGGTGGACGACTCACCAGCTCATCTCCATGAAAAACAGCGCCGCCACCGCATCGAGCACGATCACCACGAAAATCGACTGGACCACGCTGGAGGTGGTATGCGCGCCGACCGATTCGGCGCTGCCGCTGACCTTGAAGCCTTCCAGGCAACCAATCGCCGCGATCAGGAAGGCGAAGATCGGCGCCTTCACCAGCCCGACCAGAAAATGCTGAATGCCGATGTCCGATTGCAGCAGCGAGAGGAACATCGCCGGCGAGATGTCCAGCGACACTGCGCAGACCACGCCGCCGCCGACGATCCCCGAGAGCATCGCCAGAAACGTCAGCATCGGCAGCGCCACCAACAGCGCCAGCACGCGCGGCACCACCAGCAATTCGATCGGGTCGAGGCCGAGAGTACGGATCGCGTCGATTTCTTCGTTGGCCTTCATCGAGCCGATCTGCGCGGTGAACGCACTGGCGGTGCGCCCGGCCATCAGGATCGCCGTGAGCAGCACGCCGAATTCACGCAGGAACGAGAAGCCGACCAGGTCCACGGTGAAAATCGTCGCGCCGAAACTGGCCAGCACCGTAGCGCCGAGAAATGCCACCACCGCGCCGACCAGAAAAGTCAGCAAGGCCACGATCGGCGCTGCGTCGAGGCCGGTCTGCTCGATGTGCGCGATCATCGGCGTGATGCGCCAGCGCTTGGGCCGCAACAGGCCACGGGCAATGACTTCGAGAATGAGGCCGACGAAGCCGAGCAGCTGCAGCGTGTCGGTCCAGACCTTATCCACCGCGCGGCCGATGCGCGTCAGCAGTTGCACACTGACGCTGACTTCCGGTTCCTTGAGCGGCACGCAGAAATCGTTCAACGAGCAATACACGGTTTGCAGCAAGGCGCGATCGGCTGTCGACAGGGTGCAATCAGGGTGTTCGGCGGACTTGCCGAGGCGCTCGGAGCCGAGCAGTTCGACCAGCAACGAGGCGCCGGCGGTGTCGAGGGCACCGAGGCCGTTCAGATCGATCGGGGTATTGGCGTCGTACTGGCCGTTGAGCTTTTCGCTCAGGTGCTTGAGCGCCGTGTAGTGGGCGAGCGTCCAGTCGCCGCTGACCCGCAGGCGGGCAGGGCTGAGCGCGGTGTCCAGGTGGGCACTGCCGGGGATTGGGCTGCTGGTCATAAGCTCCGTGCTTGTACGGCCGTTACGAGAGCCTACGTAATAGCACGAACCGGATTACTTTTCTTTGGCCGGTGTGCTGTCCGTAATTGCGAAACGCAACACGCCGATCAACTGCCCGTCCTCGGTCAGCACCCGCACCTGCCATTTGCCCGCCGGGTTACCCGGGAAATTCTGTTTGTGCGTCCACGCCCGGTAGCCTTCCTTGCGCCCGCCATGGATGTCGAGGGCGATGCGGTCGACTTCTTTGCCGTTGAAAGTCCACACATGATAAATCCGTTCGTCGAGGCCGCGCGGCGCGTTGATCGCGGTGTAGGCGTAGAGCCCGCCTGCGCGGATCTGCTCGGCGCTGACGGTATCGAGGCTGGCGCCGGGGGTGCGATCCTGCAGCTGCGTGCTGATCGCCACGTCGGTCATCCACAGCGTTGCCGGCGGCACCCACGAGCGCAGCGCCCAACCGACGCCGCCGATGCCGACTGTGATGAACAGAATCGCCAGGGCGTTGCGCACCGTGCGGATCGGGAAGATCGACGCCAGGCTCGGGAACGACAGCAGTACGGCAATTCCCAGCGCCCATTTGAAACTCTGCGCGGTGGTCAGGTGCATGATCACCGGCAGCGCGGTGAGCAGGGCGGCGAACAGGGTCAGGGTGTGCAGCGCGAGAAACGCCCAGCGTCGTGGCGCCAGCCATTTGTAGTACAGCGGATCGACGATGGAGATCAGGGCGGCAATGCCCAGCAGCCCGGTGAATATCAACTGGCCGCTGTTCCAGGTTGTGGTGATGAAGAAGAACGGTAGAACGAAGAACAGGCTTTCCTGATGGATCATCTGCGTCGCGTAGCGCAGCAGCGGCTGGGGAATTTCGCGCTTGAAGATCCGCGTGAACAGTCCGGTCAGGGTGTTTTCCAGCATCAGCCAGATCCAGCTGAGCAGCATGATCACCGTGATCCAGCTCGCCAGCCCCTGTTGGCGATCGACGAGGATGAAACTGCCGACCCCGGAAATGAAACCACCCGCCGCGATCAACCCGGGGTAGCGCTTCATCAGCTCGAAAAGGCGCTGGATAAGGAGGGTCAGTTTTGGCATTTTGGCGGTTCACGACGATATGGGGAAAATCCCGGAAAGGTTAACGCCGCATGCCCCCTGTGGCGAGGGGATTTATCCCCGATCGGCGGCGCAGCCGTCGTAGATCCTGCGAGCGAATTTTGTCTGGATCTACCGAGCTGCCCTTATTGGGGCTGCTGCGCAGCACATCGGGGATAAATCCCCTCGCCACAAGTGCTCACTCACAGGATTAATGGCTTCCAGCAATTTTGTGGCGGCGATGCAGGCGCCAGCCAATGAGGATCAGCAGCAACAACCCGATTCCACCAGCGACCAGCCACAACACCTGATCATCACTGATCAACGGTTTCTCGATCCTGATATACCCCGGCTGCAACAGCAGCTCGCGCATCGCCTTGTTCGCCGCTTCCAGCGTCACCCCTTGCAGCTCCCGCGCGGGATTGGCAAAGCGGCCATCCTGATAGTCGGCCAGCGCGCTCCAGTAATAGTCCGCCAGTGCGCTGTTGCCCTGCACGGCCCAGGCCTGGTGGGCGATGGCGGCTTGCTTGATGCGGGCGAAGGTGCTCGGGTCGAGGCCGTTTTTCAGCAGGTCGGCCTTGAGGTCATCGAGTACCTGGATGGCTTCGTCGACGTCATCGCGATCCAGGTCAGCGTTGAGGCTCATGAAACCAACACCGCCGAACACTTCACGCTCGGCCCACGGCCCGTACGACAAGCCATGGTTGAGACGAATCTGCCGGTACAGTGCCCAGTCGAGATAATCCTTGAGAATGTCGAACGTCTGGTCGTACTGATCGTCGAGCACCGGTTCCGGCACCAGCCAGTGCAGCTTGGCGCTGTCGCCGATAAAGCCACGGGTGAGGGTGCGCTCATGGGCGGCGCTGGTGCGGATGTCCGGCAGCGCCCGGTGTTCGGTGGGCTCGACCGGCTCGAGCTCACCCCAGGTGCGCTCGAGATAGGCCGGCAGCAGTTTGTCGAGTTCGCCGACGACGATCAGGGTCATGTTGTTCGGCGCGTACCACGCCTTGCGTACCTTCTCCAATTGCTCTTGGGTGAGATGGCCGACTTCGGCGCGCTGCGGGCATTTCAGGCCCAACTCGACAGCCAGTTGACTGCTCGCGGTATGACCGAGGTCCTGACGGTCGAGGAAACGTTGCAGCTTGGTGTAATGCCCGCCGTCCTCACGCTCGACCACCCGTTTGGCGGCGTTGATTGCGTTGTCGTCGATGCGTGTCTGGGTCAACAGCGCGAGCAGCAGGTCGAGCACCTTGCGCTGGTTTTTTGCCGGGGCTTCGATGACAAAAGTGGTGTCGGCATTGCTGGTGAACGCATTCCAGTCACCGCCGAGCGCCTGCATGCGCTCTTCCAGACCGCCTTCGCCAGTGGCGTCGATACCGCTGAACAGCAGGTGTTCGAGCAAATGCGGCAGCTCTTTTTCGTTGCAGTCAAAGTCATCGAGACCAACGCCGACCACCAACCGGATCGCCACATGCCCACGCTCGGTGCCGGGCTTGAGCATCAGCTGCAAACCGTTGGGCAGCGCATAGCCTTCGACCTGAAAGCGATCCAGGGCGAAGGCGGGCAGGGAACCGAGCAACAGACAGGCGAACAACAGGCAACGCATAACAGGCTTCCATACGGCTGATTTGGAGATCCGTGTCGTCAGTCAGGGCCCCATCGCTGGCAAGCCAGCTCCCACAAGGATCTGCGGCGCTCACAAAACCCTGTGGGAGCTGGCTTGCCAGCGATGACGGTCCCAAGGCTGAACCACTGTAACTGACTGGCCCCAGCCCCAGACGTTCAAGGCGAATGCGTAATGTCGGCCATGTCATCCACCGCCAGCGCGCCGGTGTCCGCCGTTTCCAGCACGACATAGGCGCTGCTGCAGAACAGCGAATTGAGCCGTTTCATGTCGGCGATCAACTCCAGATGCAGCGAACTGGTCTCCAGGCTCTGGACGATCTTGCGTTGCAAGCGGCTGACGTGAGCGTGGGCCAGACGCCGTTCCTGCGCGCGAAAACGGCGTTTCTCCCGCAGCAACTGCCGGGCGCTCTCGCGGTCGCCGCTGAGAAACACCGACAGCCCCAGACGCAGGTTGGCGATCAGTTGTTGTTGCAGCCCGGCAAGATCTTCCAGGCCTTCTTCGGAAAACGAACGGCGCTGCGAAGTCTTCTGCTGCTGGATCTTGCGCAGCATGCGCTCGATCAGGTCGGCGGCGAGTTTCAGGTTGATCGCCAGTTCGATGATCTCGGCCCAGCGCCGACTGTCGTGCTCGCCGAGATCCTCGCGGGGCATCTGCGCCAGATACAGCTTGATCGCGCTGTACAGGGCCTCGACATCGTCGGTCAGGCGGCGCATCTCCTGGGTGACGGCGGTCTGCTTGCCGCGCAGCACATCCAGGGAGGCGTCGAGCATGTTGTCGAGCAGATCGCCCATGCGCAGGGTTTCCCGCGCGGCATTGGCCAGCGCCAGGCTCGGCGTGACCAGCGCGGTCGGGTCGAGATGACGCGGTTTGGCGGTACCGTTGACCTCCGGCCGCTCCGGCAGCAGCCACGCACAAAGACGCGCCATCGGCCCGACGCTGGGCAGCAGGATCAGGCAGCGCGCAGTGTTGTAGAGCAGGTGGAAGCCGATGACCATTTCCTGCGGGCTGAAATCGAGGCTGTCGATCCAGTGCACCAGCGGATCGAGCACCGGGATGATCAGCAACAGGCCGATCAGTTTGTACAGCAGACTGCCCAACGCCACCTGGCGGCCGGCGGCGTTCTGCATGCTGGTACTCATGAAGGCGAGGATGCCGCTGCCGATGTTGGCGCCGATCACCAGACCGATCGCCACCGGCAAGCTGATCACCGCAGCCCCGGCCAATGTAGCAGTGAGCAGCACGGCGGCGAGGCTGGAGTAGGAAATCATCGCGAACAGTGCGCCGACCAACGCATCGAGGAGGATGTCGCCGGTCAGCGAGGCGAAAATCACTTTCACCCCTTGCGCGTGAGTGATCGGCGCAGCGGCCTCGACGATCAATTGCAGGGCGAGAATGATCAGCCCCAGGCCGATCGACACCCGGCCCATTTGCCCGAGCCGCGTCTGTTTGCGCGACAGAAAGAAAATCACCCCGAGAAAAATCAGCAGCGGCGACAGCCACGACAAATCAAACGTCAGCACCCGCGCCATCAACGCGGTGCCGACGTCGGCGCCAAGCATGGTCGCCAGCGCTGGCGTCAGCGCCATCAAACCCTGGCCGACAAACGAGGTAACCAGCATCGCCGTGGCGTTGCTGCTCTGCACCATGGCGGTGACGAGAATACCGGCGATGAACGCCAGCCATTTCTTCGACATGTTCTGGCCGATGACATGTCGCAGATTGGTGCCATAAACCCGCAGGATGCCGGTTCGGACGATGTGCGTGCCCCAGATGAGCAGGGCGACGGCGGACAGCAGATTGAGCAGGGTGAGCATGCAGACCCCCTGTAGTAGCAGCGCCCCAGAGGGGCAAATGGACGGCACCGCGCGGTTTCTACGTTCTTGATACTTAAGCTGTAGTTGGCGAACGGTCTCGGCGCCAGCATTGCACAGCTAAAGAGGGGATTGAAACAAAAGTGTCATCAAAACAAATTCATTCACTCACCGAATCCGACACCTTTCCCCTCTATTGCCCAATACAACTGTGGGAGCGAGCCTGCTCGCGAAAGCGGTGGGCCAGTCAACATTGTTGTCGACTGGCACTCCGTCTTCGCGAGCAGGCTCGCTCCCACAGGGATGTAGCGCGCTGCTGGACTACCGGGTTATTGGCCCGGTACATCCTTGCGCAGTTTCACCGGATCCTGCTGCTTCTTCTTGCGCGCGATCGCACCGCGCATCTTGATGTTGATCGCTTCCACCGCCAGCGAGAACGCCATGGCGAAGTAGACGTAGCCTTTTGGCACGTGCACGTCGAACGATTCGGCGATCAGCACGGTACCGACCACCAGCAGGAACGACAGCGCGAGCATTTTCAGCGACGGGTGCTTGTCGATGAATTCGCTGATCTTGCCCGACGCCAGCATCATCACCAGCACCGCCACGACGATCGCCGCAACCATGACCGGAACGTGCGAGACCATGCCGACAGCGGTGATGACCGAGTCCAGCGAGAACACGATGTCGATGATCGCGATCTGGATGATGGTGTAGAGGAAGTTGCCGCCCTTGCCCGACGGTGCGTCGTCGCCTTCTTCTTCGCCTTCCAGCGCGTGGTACATCTCCTGCGAGCTTTTCCACAGCAGGAACAGGCCACCGAAGAACAGGATCAGGTCGCGGCCGGAAATGCCTTGGCCGAACACTTCGAAGAGATCGGCGGTGAGGCGCATGACCCAGGTGATCGACAGCAGCAACAGGATCCGCGTGATCATGGCCAGGCCAAGACCGAAGATCCGCGTGCGCTGCTGCATGTGTTTGGGCATGCGGCTGACCAGGATCGAAATCATGATGATGTTATCGATACCGAGGACGATTTCCAGGGCGGTCAGGGTAAAGAAGGCAACCCAGATTTCGGGGTTGGTCAGCCAATCCATGTGTATTCCTTTGAGCAATTTGTTGAACCGAAAAAGGTCCGGGCTTCAAACCGCGAAGCCAGGACCCGTAACGGTGAGTCTTGGGCTTATAGAGTGCTGAACACCGGGAAAGTCCCCAACAGCAGTGCAGCAATCAGAATGCAGATGCACACCAGGATCGCCCATTTCAGGGTGAAACGCTGGTGATCACCGAAATCGATACCGGCCAGCGCCACCAACAAGTAGGTCGACGGCACCAACGGGCTCAGCAAGTGGACGGGCTGGCCGACGATCGAGGCACGGGCCATTTCCACCGCAGTGATCCCATAGTGGCTGGCCGCTTCGGCCAACACCGGCAACACGCCGTAGTAGAACGCGTCGTTGGACATGAAGAAGGTGAACGGCATGCTCACCAGTGCCGTGATCACCGCCAGGTACGGGCCGAGGAAGTCCGGAATCACCGCCAACAGGCTCTTCGACATCGCATCGACCATGCCGGTGCCCGACAGGATACCGGTGAAGATACCGGCCGCAAAGATCAGCCCGACCACTGCCAGCACACTGCCGGAATGCGCGGCGACGCGATCCTTCTGCATTTGCAGGCAGGGGTAGTTGACGATCATCGCGATACTGAACGCCACCATGAACAGCACCGGCAGCGGCAACAGGCCGCCAATCAGTGTGCACATCAAGCCGAAAGTCAGTGCGGCGTTGAACCAGATCAGCTTCGGACGGCGTGCGTCAGGGAATTGCGAGACGCTGATTTCGCTGTGATCGATCTCATCGCCAACCAGGTGCAGCTCGCCGAGGCGGGCACGCTCACGCTTGCCGTAGAAGTAGGCAATCAGCAGGATCGCTACGACACCAGCGGCCATGGCCGGGATCATCGGCACGAAAATGTCCGACGGGTCGACATGCAGGGCACTCGCAGCACGGGCAGTCGGGCCGCCCCACGGAGTCATGTTCATCACGCCGCCGGCGAGGATGATCAGACCGGCCATGATCCGCGGGCTCATACCGATGCGGCTGTACAGCGGCAGCATCGCGGCCACGCAGATCATGTAAGTGGTCGCGCCGTCACCATCGAGGGAAACAACGAGCGCCAGAACGGCGGTGCCGACCGAAACTTTCAGTGGGTCGCCCTTGACCAGTTTGAGGATCTTGCGCACGGCCGGGTCGAACAGGCCGGAGTCGATCATCAGGGCGAAATACAGAATGGCGAACATCAACATCACGCCGGTTGGCGCCAGTTTGGTGATGCCTTCGAGCATCATCGGACCGATTTTCGGCGCGAAACCACCGAACAGGGCGAACAGGATCGGGATGATGATCAGGGCGATCAGCGCAGACAGGCGCTTGGTCATGATCAGGAACATGAACGTGATGACCATGGCGAAGCCAAGGAAAGTCAGCATTGGGATACTCCAGGCGTAGCGCGGCTAATGGAATGGGCGGATCGGGTGTGATCAGCGCAGAACGGGAGGCGCGAGGCGTACGGGTGGAGTGACCAGCAGGAAGCAGGAGAAACGGCGGGTTGCAGAGGACATCAGAATCACCATTGTTGTTGTTAATTGGGCCGGGCCTGTGGAGCAAACACAGGTCTTGGGCCAACCGGTCTGTTGCCGGGAGTGAGGCGATCCTAATCGGGGAAGCTTTCAGCTACCTTTCGCTATTGAAAGCGGTGAATGAACGGCCAACCGGTGGTCGGATACGGCGAGCGCCAATAAACACGGGAGAAGGGCGATGGATACGAATCAGGCGCATGAGGGTGGCTGTCACTGCGGACACATCCGCTATCAGTTCAGCGGTCCGTTGCGCGATATCGCTCACTGTCATTGTTCAATCTGCCGCAAGGTCAGCGGCGGCATCGTCACCACCTGGATCACCGTGCCGGCGGAAAAATTTCAATGGGTGAAAGGGACGCCGGCCCGCTATGACTCGTCAGCCAGTTGCGTGCGGTTTTTCTGCGCAAACTGCGGCGCGCAACTGGCATTGCTGACCGCGCTCAGCCCCGACAGCATCGACGTGACCATCGCTACGCTGGATCATCCGGAAACGGCGCCGGCCGAGCGGCACATCTGGACCGACAGCCGATTGCCCTGGCTGCATCTGGATGAACATCTGCCGGGCGAAGCCGAAGAAACCCTCGATTAAAACACCGACAGATCCAGCGGCCGCACCGCGCCCATCCAGATCGCGTGTTCGGTGTGGTCAAGCAAGTCGTCGCCCGTGTCCGGATGCAGGAACACCACCAGGCCTTTGCGGTTGAGCGCCAGCCATGGCAGCACCTCGCCGATCAGCTCGGGACCGAAGGCCAGTTGGCAGCTCCAGTCGGGGTGCGGCCCTACCGGGCGTTCGTGCAAGCGGCCCATTTTAAGCGCAAACAACTGCGCGGCCTGTTCGCACAAGGCCCGCGCCTGGTCGATGGTCTGCGCGTCGAAATAGACATGGGCGTGATAACCCTTGATCCCTTGCATCGTGTCGCCTCTCAATCGGTTCGAACCCTTGGCTGTTTCCACCGTCACAGGCCATATAGGACAACAATAAGGAAAACAGCCATGAAAAATGCCGAAACCCCAGTGGTGAAAGTGGTGCTCTATGGTGCCATGGCCAGCCTGGGCGGTGCGTTGATGGCTGAATTACTGCGCCGCCAACACGAAGTCATCGCCATTCTCGATGATCTCACTGCGCTGGCGCCGCGTCCGGGCTTGCGCACCAAGACCGGCGATCTGTTCGATGCCGAGCGAGTCAATCAGAGCGTTGCCGGCAGTTCGGCGGTGATCTGCCTGCTGGACGCGCCAGGGCTGCCGTTTAGCAGCGACCACGTCGAACGCTCGGTGACACTGGGGCCGGTTGAACAGGTGCTGGCAGTCGACGCGTTGGTCGAAGGTTTGCAACTGGCCAGCGTGCCGCGCCTGTTTCTGGTCGGCAATTTTGCCGTGCTCGACGAACCTGACAGTGACGAACGTCTGCAACGTCACGCTGCCGAAGAAATCCTCGAGGCAGTACAAAGCAGCTCACTGCGCTGGACCCTGGTCAATGCGCCGCATGGCGTGGCCGGGTTGACCATCGAGCACTTCAGTCAGGTCGGCGGCAATCTCGAACCGGGACTGGCCGAACCGCTGGAGCGCCTGAACCGTGTCGCGGTGGGCATCGCCGATGAGCTGCGGTTGAATCTGCATGTCGGTGAGCATGTGAATTTTGTGGCGGCTTCTGATTCGTAAAAGATCGCACCCGTGGAGCTGCCGAAGGCTCGAGCCGCGATCGGATGCTCTTTTCCTCTTCACACCGCAATCGAGGGCAGGGCCAGACCGTTCAGCGATTCCGCACTGCTGGCCTGTTCCGCCATTAACCAATCAACAAATTCCCGAATCAACGCACCCCGACGCTTGCGTTGCGGCAACACCACGTAATACCCCAGCCGCGACAGCGTGGTTTCCGCCAGTGGCCGGCACAGCAACCCCTGCACCAGCAAGTTATCCACAAGGTGCCGCCAGCCAATGGCCACACCTTGCCCGCCAATCGCAGCCTGAATCAGCAAGGTGTAATTGTCGAAGCGCAACTGGCCCGGCGCCGGTGGCGTAGTCAGGCCCAATTGACGAAACAAGCCACTCCAGTCGAACCAATTACTGCTGTTTTCCCCACGCAGATGCAGCAGCGGAAACTCCAGCAGCGCCTGCGCGGGCAACGGCAATGAGCGGTCCTTGAGCAACAGCGGACTGCACACCGGAAACACTTCTTCGCTGAACAGCCAGTGGCTCTCACCCTGCTTGAAGCGACCGTCGCCAAACAGGATCGCCACGTCGATGTCGGTGCGCAGCATGTTGTGGTTGCGCTCGCTGGTGACCAGGCTGACATCGATGTGCGGATTGGCTTCGTGAAAGCGGTGCAGGCGCGGCATCAACCAATAAGCGGCGAACGCAAAATCCGTGGCCACTTGCAGCACTTCATGTTGCTGCTGAGTGCTGATTGCGCTCAATCCGGCGTCGATATTCTGCAAACCGAGGGTAACTTGCTCGAAAAGCAAGGCGCCCACCTCAGTCAATTCGATGCCCCGATAAATCCGATCGAACAGACGCGTACCGAGCTGTTCTTCCAGACGTTTTATCTGCTGGCTGATCGCCGGTTGCGTAGTGCCGAGCTCTACCGCAGCAGCGGTAAAGCTGCGATGGCGTGCCGCTGCCTCAAAGGCGCGGAGCAGATCGAGGGAAAGGTCGCCGAGGGCTTCATACATAAGCTGTGCTTATCCTAGTCATTGTCCGGCGCGGGCTTTACCGAAACAGGCATGGACTCCATGCTCGATCGCAGCACTCTCGCATAAATATTCAACATGGAATGCCGCGATCACATGAAGCGCAAGAACATTCTTTTCATCATGGCCGATCAAATGGCCGCGCCAATGTTGCCGTTCTACGGCCCATCGCCAATCAAACTGCCGAATCTGTCCCGCCTCGCCGCCCAAGGCGTGGTGTTCGATGCTGCTTATTGCAACAGCCCGTTGTGTGCACCGTCGCGTTTCACCCTGGTCAGCGGTCAGTTGCCAAGCAAGATCGGCGCTTACGACAACGCTGCCGATTTCCCTGCCGATATCCCCACTTATGCGCACTACCTGCGCCGTCTCGGCTACCGCACCGCGCTGTCGGGCAAGATGCATTTCTGTGGGCCCGACCAGCTGCACGGTTATGAAGAACGCCTGACCAGCGATATCTACCCGGCGGATTACGGTTGGGCGGTGAACTGGGACGAGCCGGACGTGCGGCCGAGCTGGTATCACAACATGTCTTCGGTACTGCAGGCCGGGCCGTGCGTGCGCACCAATCAGCTGGATTTTGATGAAGAGGTGGTGTTCAAAGCGCAGCAGTACCTGTTCGATCACATCCGCGAAGACGGCGACCAACCGTTCTGCCTGACCGTGTCGATGACCCATCCGCACGACCCGTACACGATTCCCAAGGCCTTCTGGAATTTGTACGACGATGCCGATATCCCGTTGCCTACAGCCATGAACCAGGACGAACTTGATCCACACTCGCAACGCCTGCTCAAGGTTTACGACCTGTGGGACAAGCCGCTGCCTGTGGGTAAAATCCGCGATGCCCGTCGCGCCTACTTCGGGGCTTGCAGCTATATTGACGACAACGTCGGCAAACTGCTGCAAACGCTTGAGGAAACCGGGCTGATTAACGACACCATCATCGTTTTCTCCGGTGACCATGGCGACATGCTCGGCGAGAAGGGGCTCTGGTACAAAATGCACTGGTTCGAGATGGCCGCGCGAGTGCCGCTGTTGATCAGCGCGCCGGGGCAATTCGAAGCGAGCCGGATCAGCGCCGCCGTTTCCACCGCCGACCTGCTGCCAACGTTCGTTGATCTGGCCGGTGGCACGCTCGAGCCAGGCTTGCCGCTGGACGGTCGTTCGTTGCTGCCGCACCTGCAAGGGCAGGGCGGGCATGACGAAGTGTTCGGCGAATACATGGCCGAAGGTACCGTCAGCCCGCTGATGATGATTCGCCGTGGCGCCTACAAATTTATCTACAGCGAAAGCGACCCGTGCCTACTCTTCGATGTGGATAACGATCCGCGCGAAGAAGAGGAGCTCAGCCAGTCGCCGCAACATCGTCAGCTGTTCGAAGACTTTCTCGCTGAAGCGCGGGCCAAGTGGGACATCCCGGCGATCCACCGGGAGGTACTGGCCAGCCAGCGCCGACGCCGTTTCGTCGCCGATGCGTTAACCATCGGCAAGCTGAAGAGCTGGGATCACCAGCCGCTGGTCGATGCCAGCCAGCAATACATGCGCAACCACATCGACCTCGATGATCTGGAGCGCAAGGCCCGTTATCCACAACCCTGCCAAAACCAATAACGCTAAGGGGAAGTCCATGCGCAAGTTATCCACAGCTGTGACCGTTGGCCTGATCGCATTGAGCAGCGCCTCGGCCTTCGCCGAGCAAGGCTGCGAAACCGTGAAGATGGCCGATCCAGGCTGGAGCGACATCGCCGCAACCAATGCCATCACCGGATTTCTGCTCGACGGCATGGGCTACAAGGCCAAGATCGACACCCTCGCGGTGCCGATCACCTTTGGCGGCTTGAAGGATGGCCAGGTTGACGTGTTCCTCGGCAACTGGATGCCGGCGCAGCAGGGCTTCTATGACAAGTTCGTCGCCACCGGCGATGTGACGCAACTGGCGAAAAATCTCGAAGGCACGGAATTCACCCTCGCCGTCCCCGACTATGTCTGGGAGGCGGGCGTGCATGATTTTGCCGACCTGAACACATTCGCCGACAAGTTCGACAAGAAAATCTACGGCATCGGTTCGGGCGCGCCAGCGAACATTTCGTTGCAGGAAATCATCAAGAAGAACGACTTCAACATGGGTCAGTGGAAGCTGATCGAATCCAGCGAGCAGGCGATGCTCGCCGAAGTGTCGCGGGCTGTGAAGAAACAGAAATTCGTCACCTTCCTCGGCTGGACCCCGCACCCGATGAACGTGCAACTGAAAATGCGCTATCTGAAAGGCGGCGAAAAATACTTTGGTGACACCGGCAACGTGTTCACCCTGACCCGCAAGGGCTACGCCGAGGCCTGCCCGAATGTGGGCAAGTTGCTGACCAATCTGGCGTTCACCCAGGACATGGAGAACAGCATCATGGCCGAGGTGGTGAATAAGAAGATCAGCAATGCCGAGGCAGCGAAAGCGTGGATCAAAGCCAATCCGGCGGTGCTGGACAAGTGGCTCGATGGCGTGAAAACGCTGGATGGCAAGGAGGCGTTGGCGGCGGTGAAAGCCAAACTGTAATGCTATCTGACTGTCGACCACTTACCTGTGGCGAGGGGATTTATCCCCGATCGGCTGCGAAGCAGTCGCAAGATCCGTGAACTCGATATACCTGACTCACCGAGAACTCTGGGTTTGGGGCCGCTTCGCGGCCCATCGGGGATAAATCCCCTCGCCACAATGATTGCCGTGTCCTGATAGGCTTGCCTGAAAAACCCAACCGCGAGGACCCATGGCCTTCCCCAGCCGTCATTCACTGTTCCCCTTTCTCACCTGGCTGCCAAGGCAAACCCGCGCCAGCGTCGGACGGGACCTGATCGTCGGCCTCAGCGGTGCGATTCTCGCCTTGCCCCAGTCGATTGCCTACGCACTGATTGCCGGGCTGCCACCGGAATACGGGCTGTATGCGGCGATCATCCCGGTATTGGTCGCGTGCCTGTGGGGTTCGTCATGGCATCTGATCTGCGGCCCGACGGCAGCGATTTCCATCGTGCTGTACGCCAGCGTCAGCCCGCTCGCGGTGCCGGCGTCCGAGGACTACATCACCCTGATCCTGCTGCTGACCTTTCTCGCCGGTATTTTCCAATGGCTGCTCGGCTTGCTGCGCTTCGGCGCGCTGGTGAATTTCGTTTCGCATTCGGTAGTGCTCGGCTTCACCCTCGGTGCTGCGGTGGTCATCGCCATCGGGCAATTGCCCAATCTGCTCGGTCTGGAACTGCCGGCCAACACCACGGCGCTCGCCAGCCTGATGGATCTGCTGCGACATCTGGGGGCTGTGGATAAACCTTCGTTGATGCTTGGCGTCGCCACGGTAATCGTCGGTGTGGCCCTGAAAAAACTCCTGCCGCGCTGGCCGACGCTGTTGCTCACGCTGGTGCTTGCCAGTCTGCTGGTCTGGATCTGGCCAGCGATGTTCGGCCATGTGCATCTGGTCAGCGCTTTCGTCGGGCGCTTGCCGCCGTTCAGCCCCTTGCCGCTGGATCCGGAGGTAATCCTGCGCCTGCTGCCGAGCGCCGTGGCGGTGGGCATGCTCGGGCTGGTCACCAGCCTGTCGATCGCCCGTTCGATTTCGGCGCGCTCGCAGCAGTTGCTCGACGCCAATCAGGAAGTCCGCGCACAGGGTCTGTCGAACATCGTCGGTGCGTTCTTTTCCGGGTCGCTCTCAGCCGGATCGTTTACCCGCTCGGGATTGAGTTATGAGGCAGGTGCCTGCTCGCCGCTTGCCGGGGTGTTTTCGGCGCTCTGGGTAGCGCTGTTCGCGGTGTTCGGCGCGGGGCTGATCGCCCATATTCCGATCCCGGCCATGGCCGGCAGCATTCTGTTGATCGCTTGGGGGCTGGTCGATCACCGCGGCATTCGCGCTTTGCTGCGGGTCAGCCGCGCCGAGTTCGTGGTGATGGCCCTGACTTGCCTCGCGACTCTGCTGCTGGAATTGCAGACGGCGATTTACGCCGGGGTGCTGGCGTCGCTGTTTTTCTACCTCAAGCGCACCTCGCAACCACGGGTGCAGCATTGGCGCGACGGTGACGACGACGTGCTGCGGGTGGGCGGCTCGATCTTTTTCGGCGCCAGCCATTACCTGCAAGTGCGCCTGCAACGCCTGCAAGGTGCGCGAGTGGTGATCGAGGCACAGCAGATCAACTTCATCGATTATTCAGGGGTGGAGATGCTGCATCAGGAAGCGCGGCGTTTGTTGGGCCAGGGTCGCAGCCTGACCTTGCGCCGGGCGCGGCCGCCAGTGGTGGAGGAATTGCGCAAATTGGAAGGGCCGGAGAAATGCCCGATCCGGTTTGAAGACTGAGCACCGCATACCTTTGTAGGAGTGAGCCGGCTCCCGATTGCGGTGTGTCAGAGACGAAATTTCAACTGACACACCGCAATCTCGAGCAGGCTCACGCCTACAGGGGTTATTGCGCTAGCTGGCGGCGCAGTTCGGCGAGTACCGGCGCGGTATCCGGGCGTACGCCGCGCCACAGCAGGAACGCCTCGGCCGCCTGCTCGGCGAGCATGCCCAGACCATCCATTGCCAGCGCCGCGCCGTGCGCAGTGGCCCAGCGGCAGAATGCGGTCGGTTCCTTGCCGTACATCATGTCGTAGCACAGGGTCTGGCCCGGCTCGATCAGACTTGGCGCGATCGGCGGCACGTCACCGGTCAGGCTGGCGGAGGTGGCGTTGATGACCACGTCCACCGGCTCGCGCAGCCAGTCGAAACCACTGGCCGACACCGGCCCCAGATCGGCGAATAATTCCGCCAGCAGCTCAGCCTTGTCCACCGTGCGATTGGCGATGATCACCGAGGCCGGTTTCTCCGCCAGCAACGGCTCCATCGCACCACGCACCGCGCCGCCGGCACCGAGCAAAAGGATGCGCTTGCCGGTCAGGCTGAACCCGGCATTGACCGTCAGATCGCGGACCAGGCCTGCGCCATCGGTGTTGTCGCCGAGCAGTGATCCATCGTCCAGTTTGCTCAAGGTGTTCACCGCACCGGCGCGCTGCGCGCGGGCGGTCAGGCTGTTGGCCAGACGGTAAGCGTCTTCCTTGAACGGCACTGTCACGTTGGCGCCGCGCCCTTCGCGAAAGAACGCCGTGGCGCAGCCGGCAAAATCATCCAGCGGCGCGAGCAGCGTGCTGTAGTCGAGGCGCTGGCCGGTCTGTTCGGCAAACAAGTGGTGAATCATCGGCGATTTGCTGTGGCCGATCGGGTTACCGAAAACAACGTAACGATCCATCACAAGTCCTCAGGCCTCGGCCAGCCAGTCGCGATCCTGCAGGAAGTATTCGGTCAGGCGCGCTTCTTCGCTGCCCGGCTCGGCCTTCCAGTCATAACCCCAGCGCACTTGCGGCGGCAGCGACATCAGAATCGATTCGGTACGGCCGCCCGACTGAAGGCCGAACAGCGTGCCACGGTCGTAAACCAGGTTGAATTCGACGTAGCGGCCACGACGGAATTCCTGGAATTCGCGCTGCTGAGCGGTGAAGGCGTCATTCTTACGCCGCTGCACGATCGGCAGGTAGGCGTCGATGTAGGCATCGCCGATGGCGCGCATGAAGGCGAAGCTGGTGTCGAAATCCCACTCGTTCAGATCATCGAAAAACAAGCCGCCTATACCGCGTGGCTCGTGACGGTGCTTGATGTGGAAGTACGTGTCGCACCAGGCCTTGTACCGCGGATAGACGTCGGCACCAAACGGCGCACAGGCTTGCTCGGCGACGCGGTGCCAGTGAATGCAATCTTCCTCGACGCCGTAATACGGGGTCAGGTCGAAACCGCCGCCGAACCACCAGACCGGTTCTTCACCTTCTTTTTCAGCGATGAAAAAGCGCACGTTGGCGTGGGAGGTCGGCACATGCGGGTTGTGCGGGTGAATGACCAGCGACACGCCGAGTGCCTCAAAACCGCGCCCGGCCAGCTCCGGCCGATGGGCGCTGGCCGAGGGCGGCAGGCCGCTGCCGAATACGTGGGAAAAGTTGACGCCGCCCTTTTCGATCAGCGTGCCGTTTTCCAGCACACGGGTGCGACCGCCACCGCCCGCCGGTCGGGTCCAAGCGTCTTCGGCGAAGCTTTTGCCGCCGTCTTCGGTTTCCAGTGCTGCGCAGATGCGGTCTTGCAGATCGAGCAGATAGGCCTTTACGGCGTCGGTGCGGGTCGTCATGGCTTCACCTTGAATCGGGCGGCGCCCCGGCAGACGGGCGGCGCAAATAGGCGCGTAGCATACCATCGCGGACCGGCGCGCCGCAGTTGACGAAGATCAAGCAGGGGAGTTGGATAGGGGGCTTACCGATGACCCAAGGAGAGCAGGCAGATGGCAAAGCGTATCCAGTTCCGCGCCCACGGCGGTCCCGAAGTGCTCGAGTATGTTGACTACGAACCGGCGGCGCCCGGACCGAACCAAGTGCGCGTGGCCAACCAGGCGATCGGCCTGAACTTCATCGACACCTATTACCGCAGCGGCCTCTATGCGCCACCCACGTTGCCTTCTGGCCTGGGTTCGGAAGGCGCCGGTATCGTCGAAGCGGTCGGCAGCGACGTCACCCGGTTCAAGGTCGGCGATCGCGTGGCATACGGCAGCGGCCCGCTCGGCGCCTACAGCCAGTTGCATGTTCTGCCGCAGGACAATCTGGTGCACCTGCCCGATCAAATCAGTTTTGAAACGGCCGCCGGGGTCATGCTCAAGGGCCTGACCGTGCAGTACCTGCTGCGCCAGACCTACGAGCTGCAGGGCGGCGAAACCATTCTGTTTCACGCCGCAGCCGGTGGCGTCGGCTCGCTGGCCTGCCAATGGGCCAAAGCGCTGGGCGTGAAGCTGATCGGCACCGTCAGCTCCAAGGAAAAAGCCGAACTGGCCAAGGCCAACGGCGCCTGGGCCACCATCGACTACAGCCATGAAAACGTGGCCGAGCGCGTGCTGGCACTGACTGACGGCAAGAAAGTCCCGGTGGTGTACGACGGTGTCGGCAAGGACACTTGGCTCACATCCCTGGACAGCGTGGCCCCACGTGGCCTGGTCGTGAGCTTCGGCAATGCTTCGGGCGCGGTCGACGGCGTCAATCTGGGCATTCTCGCCGCCAAAGGCTCGCTGTACGTCACCCGGCCGACGCTGGCGACCTACGCCAACAACGCCGAGAACCTGCAGCGCATGGCCGACGAGCTTTTCGAGATGATCATCAGCGGCAAACTGAAGGTCGACATCAGCCAGCGCCATGCATTGGCGGATGCGGCGAAAGCGCAAACCGAACTGTCGGCACGGCGCACCACCGGTTCGACGATTCTGTTGCCGTAATTCCAAGTGGATACTCGGCGAACTCTTCCATGAGTTCGCCGAGTATCTTGCAGCTATATCAAATACATCTTGCGGTGAAGTTTCTTCGCTGCCGGCCTACGCCCTGCGAACTTCCTGCGCAACTTCCTGGATTCATATACAAGCCATTTCTCAGCCCATTCTTCAATCACTGGCGGATCAATACTGGCGGTTGTATTCATCACGATACTCCGGCTGATGCGCGTTCATGTTCACAGGCTGATCCAGGGCCATCAACACTTGCCGCCATTCGGCAGACAACAGCCAATAATCGCCCCGGGCACGTTGCTCGATATGCATTGCCTGCGAAGCAATCGGTGTCAGGCCGAAGCGCTGATACAGTTGCCGCTGTGGCGATCTGCACAAGGCTGTCACTCCCTGATATCCGCGATCGATCGCCCATTCCGCCGCAGTGGCAAGCAGACCATTGACCGACACCGGCCGGTGCTGCTGGGAATGGGTGATCAGGCGGCTGAACTCGACGTGGCGCGCCAATGCCACTGTGGGAGAAACATGATGCTGGGCCAGTGAGGCCCATTCGAAGGGCGCCGGGGTTGCCCGCAGCACCGCAATAAGCTGATCTCGCTGATACAACAAAAAGTGCGTACTGCGTGAGGTAATCGCCAATCGGGTCTCCAGCGCCCGGGCTCTGGAGGTGAGCATGTAATGCTGCAATCGCAGGCGAAACTGTCGATTGATGAAGCGTTCAAACTCCCCGGCATCCGACCCTGCCTCAAGAATGGCCACACGATACTCGGCCTGTTGATTCTTGAGTGTTTCCTGAAAGCCCTGCAGATAATCCTTGAGGTGTAAATCCGTAATATCCATTACTTCTCCGCAGCCATTAACATTTCGAAGTTGCTTCAAGCACACTGAAGAATGGTTGCTTTTGAAAATCTCGCCACTGCGCGTGTTCTGATAATCACGTGGGAAAACTTACAGATATTGCAGACCCAAAGATTCGTCTGACGCATGAAAGAACAATGGCATCGGATAAGTTTTAAACAGACACCGGAATCAATCGCTGGCATGCGCAAAACTCCTCGGCAATAGCGCCGAGGAGTCCGCAAAAAAATAAAAAGAATGGCGTCAGTCAGGACGAACGACGTTACCGGTGGCGAGGTCGCGGATCACGCTGGGGTTCTTGCGCCCGCCAAGGCTGCCGCCGAGCACCAGATCGACTTGCCCGCGGAAATACTGCTCGATGCGCAAACGCGTGCGCGCTGGCGGTCGCCCCTGTGGGTTGGCCGAAGTCGAAATCAAAGGCCCGACCAGCGAGCACAAATCGCGCACTTGCGGGTGATCACTGACCCGCAGCGCCACGGTGTCATGCACGCCTGTGACCCATTCCGGCAACAGGTTCTGATGCGGCACCAGCCAGGTATTCGGCCCCGGCCAGGTACTGGCCATGCGGTCGATCCAGTCCTGCGGGAAGTCCTCGAACAGGAAATCGAACTGACGGATGTTGTCCGCGACCAGGATCAGACCTTTGCTGACCGAGCGATTCTTGATCGCCAGCAAGCGGTCCACCGCGTCTTCATTCCACGGGTCGCAACCCAGCCCCCAGACGGCTTCGGTTGGATAGGCAATCACCGCGCCGGCGCGAACTTCACGCGCGGCTTGTTGCACACGCCAACTGTTGACCATGAAAAAACTCTCCACAAACAGGTTTCGCGCAGTTTACCGATCTTCCTCGTAAAACCTAGCTTGTCCGCGCCAGCCAGCGACCGTTTTCGCACACCGCGCGGCCGTCGATCTCCAGCTCGGTCAGCGCCGCCAGCACTTTCGGCAGTGCCCAGCCGCAGCTTGCGGCCAGGGCCTCGCTGGTGTGCGGCGCCGCGTGCAGCAGCGCCAGCAACGGGTGATCGGCCTGCGCCGCCGCCGTGGATAACAGCGGCTGTGCCAGCCGCGCAGGGCTTCGAGGATATGTTCGATAGTCTCCACCAGCACCGCCCCGTCGCGAATCAACTGGTGACAACCGCGCGCGCCGGGGTGATGGATCGAGCCCGGAATCGCATAAACCTCGCGGCCCTGTTCGGCTGCCAGCCGCGCCGTGATCAACGAGCCGCTGGCAACACTGGCCTCGACCACCAGCACGCCGAGGGACAACCCGCTGATGATGCGGTTGCGCCGGGGAAAGTTGCTCGGGCTCGGCCCGGCGTCCAGCGGAAACTCGGAAAGCACCGCGCAGCCCGAGGCAATCATCGCCTCAGCCAGGCGTTTATTGCGCTGTGGATAAAAATTTTCCAGCCCCGTGCCGAGCACACCCACGGTCAAGCCGCCAACATCCAGAGCGGCCTGATGGGCAGCGGCATCGATGCCCAGCGCCAGACCACTGGTGATGACAAAACCGGCCCCGGCCAGACTGCGGGAAAACGCCGCCGCCGTGTCCATCCCGGGACGCGAAGCGCGACGGCTACCGACCATCGCCAGCTGCGGTTTCTCCAGAATCGACGGATCGCCGGCAACGAACAGGAGTGGCGGCGGATCGGGAATTTGTGCCAGCAACGCTGGATAATCCGCTTGGTCCCACATCAGTAAATGTTGGTCGGGGTGCTCTAGCCAGCGCATTGCGTGGCTGGCGCCGTCACGCACCGTCGGACAGCGCCTTGCCTCGGCACAGTTCGCCGGCAACCCCAGCGAGCGCCAGGCACTGGCTGGCGCGCTGATGGCTTTCGACGCCGAGCCGAAGGCTTCGAGCAGTTTGGCGAAACGCTTGGGGCCGATATCCGGCATGCGGTGCAGGCGCAGACGCGCTTCCAGTTCCGCCGGGGAAATGGCCGTACTGACAGACAACATGAATGGATCATCCTTGATCGTTCTATGCTCCGAACCATTCGGAACAAGCTGTGGATAACTCTGTTGGTAACTTGTTAAGCAAGCTTACGGATTTCGCACCTTGTCGAGCACCGCCAGCGAGCGTGAAGCGTTGAGCACAAGGCCGTAACTGAGTTTGTCGTAGGTGCGGAACACCATCAGCAGGCCGGCGCGTTCATCGGGGATCTTCAGCGGCTGGCCAGTGATCCGGTCACGTACGGTTTCGCCGGTTTTCATCACCGCCAGGACATTGCCTTCGGCCAGACCGTCTCGTTTGCCCTTGTTCAGGGTGACCACGTCCATCACACCGATCTGCGTGACGCCGCGCGGTACATCGATGATCAGCCCGTCGATGGAACGCTTCGGCGCGCTGGGCATGAAAGTCGAATTGATCGAACGTTCTTCACCGCCGAACAAGCGGTCACCGAGTCTCACTTCCTGGGTGGTGCGTTGCAGGGCGAGAGTGGCGACGTCGCCTTCGCTGGCAACAATTTCGCCGCCACCGATATCGTCGGCGTTGATGCCGAGAAACTCCTTGGTTTGCGGGTCGGTGTAGACCTTGCCCTGGCGGAAGATGCCGTACACCGGTTGCTCCGGATCGAAATGGCCGCGGGCGAAGATGCGGTCACCGGTACCACTGAGCACGCGTTCGGCATCGCCGGCAACGATGTAAGGCGCCTTGTCGAAATCTTCGGCCTTGTCGACGATGCGGTTGCTCAGCAGAAAGCTGTTGATCGATTTCAGCGGAATGCTCGGAATCGCCTCGGCCACCGGGCTGGTGCGGATTCGTGGCGAAAGTTTGATGGTGCCGCGCGACTCGCCCCGATTGACGGTCAGTTGCGGCTGGCCGTTGACGTAGCTGAGGGTCAGCGTGTCGCCGGGGTAGATCAGGTTGGGGTTTTCGACCTGCGGGTTGGCCCGCCACAGCTGTGGCCATTGCCACGGCTGGCGCAGGTATTTGCCGGAAATGTCCCAGAGGGTATCTCCGGAAACCACCGTGTATTGCTGTGGAAAACCGTCCTTGAGTTGCACTTGCCCTTGTGCGGCGCCGGCCGCAGCCAGGAGCAGCAGGGCGAGTAGTGTTTTCCTCATGCAGTGAATCCCTTTATCATGTGCATTCGCGTGAATCGTCAGAGCCCCCGTGGCTCGCTTCTGTTTTTCAGAAGCTACGCTTCACAACGGTAGCCTGCATCCTCGGACCCGCCAGGCCATCGACCCGACTTTACTCAACGTGTGCAGCAATCGAAGCCTATGGCCATTTTAAACATCCTCGAATTTCCGGACCCGCGTCTGCGCACTATCGCCAAACCAGTGGCTGTAGTGGACGACGAAGTGCGCCAGTTGGTCGACGACATGTTTGAAACAATGTATGAAGCGCCGGGCATCGGCCTCGCCGCGACCCAGGTCAACGTGCACAAACGTATCGTCGTCATGGACCTGTCCGAAGACCGTACCGAGCCACGGGTGTTCATCAACCCCGAGTTCGAACCGCTGACCGACGAGATGGATCAGTATCAGGAAGGCTGCCTCTCGGTACCGGGCTTCTACGAAAACGTCGACCGCCCGCAAAAGGTCAAGATCAAGGCCCTGGACCGCGACGGCAAGCCCTATGAGCTGATCGCCGAAGGCCTGCTCGCGGTGTGCATCCAGCACGAATGCGACCACCTCAACGGCAAATTGTTCGTCGACTACCTGTCCACGCTCAAACGCGACCGGATCAAGAAGAAGCTGGAAAAGCTGCACCGCCAGAACGCTTGATGCCCCTCTTCAAAGGCTTGCTGCGGCAAGCCTTTTTCTTTTTATGAGACGCCTTTCATGACTGAGCCACTGCGCATTGTTTTTGCCGGTACCCCGGAATTCGCCGCCGAACACCTCAAGGCCCTGCTGAGCAGCCCGTACGAGATCGTCGCGGTCTACACCCAGCCGGATCGCCCGGCCGGCCGTGGGCAAAAACTGATGCCGAGCCCGGTCAAACAACTCGCCCTGGAAAATAATATCCAGGTGTTGCAGCCGCCGACCTTGCGCAATGCCGACGCCCAGGCCGAACTGGCTGCGCTGAAGCCGGATTTGCTGGTAGTGGTCGCCTACGGTTTGATCCTGCCGCAAGCGGTGCTGGATATACCGCGTCTGGGTTGCATCAACAGCCATGCATCGCTGCTGCCGCGCTGGCGCGGTGCGGCGCCGATCCAGCGCGCGGTCGAACACGGCGATGCCGAAAGCGGTGTGACCGTGATGCGCATGGAAGCCGGCCTGGATACCGGGCCGATGCTGCTCAAGGTCGTCACCCCGATCAGCGCAGATGACACTGGCGGCACCCTGCATGATCGCCTCGCCGAGATGGGGCCGCCCGCTGTGGTGCAGGCGATTGCCGGTCTGGCTGCCGACACCCTGAAAGGTGAGGTGCAGAATGACGAACTCGCAACCTACGCACACAAACTCAACAAAGACGAAGCACGCATTGACTGGAACCGTCCGGCGGTGGAGCTGGAACGTCTGGTCCGCGCCTTCAATCCATGGCCGATCACCCACAGCACGCTCAATGGCGAAGCGTTGAAAGTGCTGGCCGCGACCGTGGCCGACGGCAATGGCGCTCCGGGTGAAATCCTCAGCGCCAGCAAGGACGGCCTGATTGTCGCCTGCGGTGCACGAGCGCTGTGCCTGACCCGCCTGCAATTGCCCGGCGGCAAGGCGCTGAACTTCAGCGACCTGTTCAACAGCCGCCGCGAGAAATTCGCCGTCGGCAGCGTGCTCGGCGCAGCGGTGGACGCGCAATGAACCCGCGTCTGGCCGCCGCCAAGGCTCTCGCCGCTGTGCTCAGCGGCAAGGCTTCGCTGAACAGCTCTCTGCCGACGCAATTGGACAAGGTCGAGGATCGCGATCGCGGCTTCACTCAGGATCTGGCCTTCGGCACCGCGCGCTGGCAGCCACGCCTGTCGGCACTGGCGGAAAAATTGCTGCAGAAACCGTTCAAAGCCGCCGACGCTGACGTCGAGGCTTTGCTGCTGGTTGGTCTGTACCAATTGCTCTACACCCGCGTGCCCGCGCACGCCGCCATCGGCGAAACCGTCGGTTGTGCCGACAAGTTGAAAAAGCCTTGGGCCAAAGGTCTGCTCAACGCGGTGCTGCGCAATGCCCAGCGCGAAAGCGAGACGATCTTCGCCGAACTGGAACGCGACCCGGTGGTGCGCACCGCCCACCCGCGCTGGCTGCAAAAATCCCTGAAAGCCTTCTGGCCGCAACAATGGGAAGCGATCTGTGCAGCGAACAACGCGCATCCGCCGATGATCCTGCGGGTCAACCGCCGCCATCACAGCCGCGATGCTTATCTGGCGCTGCTGGGCGAAGCCGGGATTGCCGCGACGCCATGCGTTTACAGCCGCGACGGCATCGTCCTCGAAGCCGCTGCCGACGTGCGCAGCCTGCCGGGTTTCGCCGAAGGCTGGATCAGCGTGCAGGATGAAGCTGCGCAACTGGCCGCCGACCTGCTCGATCTGGCGCCGGGGCAACGGGTGCTCGACGCCTGCTGCGCACCCGGCGGCAAGACTTGCCACATCCTCGAAGCCGAGCCAGCGCTGACCGGCGTGGTGGCAGTGGATCTGGAAGCCAAGCGTCTGGTGCGGGTGAAGGAAAACCTTGAGCGCCTCGGCCTCGACGCTGAACTGATCGCCGCCGACGGTCGCGATATCGATAAATGGTGGGACGGCAAACCGTTCCAGCGCATCCTCCTCGATGCACCTTGCTCGGCCACTGGGGTGATCCGCCGCCATCCGGACATCAAGCTGACCCGCCAGCCCGACGACATCGTCGCCCTCGCGCAACTGCAAGGCGAGCTGCTCGATGCCATGTGGAAGACCCTCGAAGTCGGCGGCATCCTGCTCTACGCCACCTGCTCGACGCTGCCGACCGAGAACACCGAAGTCATCGCCGCGTTCCTCGAACGCACACCCGGTGCGCGGGAACTGGATCTGGCCACCGCGGCCGGGATCAAGCAGCCCCACGGTCGCCAATTGCTGGCCCAGCAGGGCGGACATGACGGGTTCTACTACGCCAAGCTGATCAAGATCGCTGCCGCGCGCGGCTAAACGGATTCATGGAGTGACTGGATGAAAATCATCATCCTCGGTGCGGGACAGGTCGGCGGTTCGCTGGCCGAACATCTGGCCAGCGAGGCCAACGACATCACCGTGGTCGACACCGATGGCGAGCGCCTGCGCGACCTCGGCGATCGGCTCGACATCCGCACCGTGCAGGGCCGTGGCTCGTTGCCGTCGGTGCTGCGTCAGGCCGGTGCCGATGACGCCGACATGCTGGTGGCGGTGACCAACAGCGACGAAACCAACATGGTCGCCTGCCAGGTCGCCCACACGCTGTTCCACACGCCAACGAAGATCGCCCGGGTGCGCGAAGCTTCGTACCTCAATCGCGAGGAGCAGCTGTTCCAGAACGAAGCGATACCGGTCGACGTGCTGATCAGCCCCGAGCAGGTCGTGACCCATTACATCAAGCGCCTGATCCAGCATCCCGGCGCGTTGCAGGTGATCGACTTCGCCGAAGGCGCGGCGCAACTGGTGGCGGTGCGCGCCTATTACGGCGGGCCGCTGGTCGGCCAGCAATTGCGCCAGTTGCGTGAGCACATGCCGAATGTCGAAACGCGCGTGGCGGCGATTTTCCGCCGTGACCGACCGATCCTGCCCCAGGGCGACACGGTGATCGAGGCGGATGACGAAGTCTTCTTCATCGCTGCCCGTGAGGATATTCGCGCAGTGATGAGCGAAATGCGCCGCCTCGACGAGACTTACAAACGCATCGTCATCGCCGGTGGCGGGCAGATCGGCGAGCGCCTGGCCGAGGCCATCGAAAGCCGTTACCAGGTGAAGATCATCGAGATGAGCCCGGCGCGTTGCCGTTATCTCTCCGACACGCTCGACAGCACTGTGGTGCTGCAGGGCAGCGCTTCGGACCGAGACCTGCTGCTGGAAGAGAACATCGCCGACGCCGATATCTTCCTCGCCCTGACCAATGATGACGAAGCCAACATCATGTCCTCGCTGCTGGCCAAACGGCTGGGGGCGAAGAAGGTCATGACGATCATCAACAACCCGGCCTACGTCGACCTGATCCAGGGCGGCGACATCGACATCGCCATCAGCCCGCAACTGGCGACCATCGGCACCTTGCTCGCCCACGTGCGCCGAGGCGATATCGTCAGCGTGCACTCACTGCGACGCGGCGCGGCCGAAGCGATCGAGGCGATTGCCCACGGCGATGCCAAGTCGAGCAAGGTCATCGGCAAGCCGATCGAGAAGATCGGCCTGCCACCGGGCACCACCATCGGCGCGGTGATCCGCAACGAGAAAGTGATCATCGCCCACGACGACACGGTGATCGAAGCGGGCGACCACGTGATTCTGTTCCTTGTGGATAAAAAGCATATTCGCGATGTGGAGAAGCTGTTTCATGTGGGTTTGAGCTTTTTCTGATCCCACCACTGATCGTTCCCACGCTCTGCGTGGGAACGCCTCAGCGGACGCTCCGCGTTCAGCTGTTGAAGGGACGCGGAGCGTCCCGGGCTGCGTTCCCACGCGGAGCGTGGGAACGATCATGCGAGGTTGAATAAAATGCTCGAATCCCTGGAAAAAATGCTCGCCAAGGGTGTGGATAACGCTTTGTTGCGCTTCGGCCTGGGCAAGGGGTATCTGGATCTGGGCGAAAACGCCAAGGCTGTCGAGCATTTTCAGCGTTGTGTCGCGTTCGACCCGAAATACTCGGCGGCGTGGAAGCTGCTGGGCAAGGCGCAGCTGGCGCTAGGCGATCACGCCGCTGCGCGTCAGGCCTGGGAACAGGGCCTGGAAGCCGCCCGCGCCCACGGTGACAAACAGGCCGAGAAGGAGATGACGGTGTTCCTGAAGAAGCTCGAGCGGCAGGCGCTTTGAGCTACAGACGGGCCAAGGCGTCTGTTTTAACCGTCACCCAAGCGAAGTTGCTCAGTACCAGCGCGCCTCACCCGGGGGACGCTTCTTGAAGCGTTTCATGCTCCACATGTACTGGCTCGGATACGCCGCGACGTAACGCTCGACCACTTTGCTCATGGCCGCGCAGGATTCGGCGGTATCGGTGCTGTACATCGCTTCTGGCGCGGCTTCGAGGATCACTTTGTAGCCCGAGCCGTCAGGCAGGCGCAGGGCATGCAGGAACACACCGACCGCTTTGCCGCCGGCCAACATGTTCGGCACGAATTTGCTGGTCAGCGCCTGAGTGGCGAAGAACGGCACGAAAATCCCGGCGGATTCGGCCGGCTCCGGGTCGGCGGGGATGCCCACGGCACCACCCTTACGCACTTCCTTGATGACGCTGAGAATGCCCTCCTTGGTCGACGCCGCGACCTTGTTGCCCAGCTGCACGCGCTGTTTGCGCAGCAATTCATCCACTGCCTTGAGCTTCGGCGGACGGTAGAAAATGATCGGTTTGCACTGGCTGCAATAGAAGTGGTTGAGCACTTCCCAGTTGCCGAGGTGGCTGGTGATGCCGACCACGCCTTTGCCCGAAGCCAGCGCGTCTTTCAACACATCGAGACCTTCGACCTCACGGACCAGATCGATCGAGCGCTGCGCCGGCCAGATCCACGCGCAGGCGCTTTCGGTCAGCGACTTGCCGATGTCTTTCAGACTCTGCCCGACCAGACGCTCACGTTCGGCCGCATCCATCTGGGGAAAACACTTGGACAGGTTGATCCGCACCACGTCGCGGGAACGGTTGGGGGTTTTCCACATGATCCAGCCGATCGCCGAACCCACGGCCTGCACGGCTCGCCATGGCAGCAGGGCAAACAGCCGCAGAGCGCCTACCAGCAAGGCGCCTTTAAACTTTTCCACAGGTCACTCCTGATCTTTGTGCTGTGCGCAAGGCGGGCATTCTAACCGGCGTTGGCAAGCTGCGCGTAGCGGTCGCAATCCTGGGTGTGGTCCATGACCATGCCCGAGGCCTGCATCAGCGCGTAGCAAATGGTCGGACCGACGAAGGTGAAGCCGGCTTTTTTCAGCGCCTTGCTCATCGCCAGCGCTTCGGGGGAGATCGCCGGGACTTCGCTGCGATCCTTGAAATGATTGATGATCGGTTGGTCGCCCACGAATGACCAGAGCAATGCCACCGGATCCTCCAGCGCCAGCCACGCCTGGGCATTGCGCCGCGCGGCGTTGAGTTTCAGGCGATTGCGGATGATGCCCGGGTCGAGCATGAGCTCGTCGATTTCGGCATCGCTCATCTGCGCCACGCGCTGCACGTCAAAGCCGAACAGCACCTCGCGATAGCGCTCACGTTTGCGCAACACGGTTATCCACGACAGCCCGGCCTGGAACCCTTCGAGCAAAAGCAACTCGAACAAACCCTGCGCATCGCGTAGCGGCGTGCCCCACTCCTGATCGTGATAAGCCATGTACAGCGGATCTTCGGTACACCAAAAGCAGCGTGGCATAAGGCTCCAGGGGGCGTGCGCAGCAACGAATCGGGTATACTCCCGCTCTTTAAATCGCAGCCCAAGAAACAGGTGAATTTCGTGAGCCAGCCTACGCCAGCCGTGCGTACCTTCCAAGACTTGATCCTCGCGCTCCAGCAATACTGGGCCGAGCAAGGTTGTGTGGTACTTCAGCCCTACGATATGGAAGTAGGCGCCGGCACTTTCCACACCGCGACCTTCCTGCGCGCCATTGGCCCGGAAACCTGGAACGCCGCGTACGTGCAGTCAAGCCGCCGTCCGACTGACGGCCGTTATGGCGAAAACCCGAACCGTCTGCAGCACTACTACCAGTTCCAGGTCGTGCTCAAGCCGAACCCGGACAATTTCCAGGAACTGTACCTGGGCTCACTCAAGCATGTCGGCCTCGACCCGCTGGTGCACGACATCCGCTTCGTCGAAGACAACTGGGAATCGCCGACCCTCGGCGCCTGGGGTCTGGGCTGGGAAGTCTGGCTCAACGGCATGGAAGTCACCCAGTTCACCTACTTCCAGCAAGCGGGCGGCATCGAGTGCTACCCGGTGACCGGCGAGATCACCTACGGTCTCGAGCGTCTGGCGATGTACCTGCAAGGCGTCGATTCGGTCTACGACCTGGTCTGGGCTGACGGGCCGTTCGGCAAAGTCACCTACGGCGATGTGTTCCACCAGAACGAAGTGGAGCAGTCCACCTACAACTTCGAACACGCCAACGTCGACAAACTGTTCGAGCTGTTCGACTTCTATGAAAGCGAAGCCAAGCGCCTGATCGAACTCGATCAGCCGCTGCCGTTGCCGAGCTACGAAATGGTCCTGAAGGCGTCGCACACCTTCAACCTGCTGGATGCGCGCCGGGCGATCTCGGTGACTGCGCGTCAGCAATACATTCTGCGCGTACGCACCCTGGCGCGTTCCGTTGCGCAAGCCTACCTGCTGGCACGCGCCAAGCTGGGCTTCCCGATGGCGACCCCGGACCTGCGTGATGAAGTACTGGCCAAGCTGGAGGCTGCACAATGAGTGCGCAAGATTTTCTGGTTGAACTGGGCACCGAAGAACTGCCGCCCAAAGCCCTGAACACTTTGGCTGATGCGTTCCTTGCCGGTATCGACAAGGGCCTGCAAGCCGCCGGCCTGAGCTACGAAAGCAAAACCGTTTATGCCGCGCCCCGTCGTCTGGCCGTGCTGATCACTGCGCTGGCCACTCAGCAGCCGGATCGCAGCATCAACCTCGATGGCCCGCCGCGTCAGGCGGCGTTCGACGCTGACGGCAATCCGACTCAGGCCGCCCTCGGCTTCGCCAAGAAGTGCGGCGTCGAGCTGAGCGAAATCGACCAGAGCGGTCCGAAACTGCGCTACAGCCAGAACATCGCCGGCAAGCCGACTGCGAGCCTGCTGCCAACCATCGTCGAAGACTCGCTGAACGACCTGCCGATCCCGAAACGCATGCGTTGGGGTGCGCGCAAGGAAGAATTCGTGCGTCCAACCCAGTGGCTGGTGATGCTGCTCGGTGACCAGGTCATCGACTGCACGATCCTTGCGCAGAAGGCTGGCCGTGACTCCCGTGGCCACCGTTTCCATCACCCGCAAAGCGTGCGCATCAGTTCGCCATCGAGCTACCTCGCTGACCTGCGTGCCGCTTACGTATTGGCCGATGCCAACGAGCGTCGCGAGATCATCAGCAAGCGCACCGAAGAGCTGGCTACCCGTCAGGAAGGCACCGCAATCGTGCCGCCGGCGCTGCTCGACGAAGTGACCGCACTGGTCGAATGGCCGGTGCCGCTGGTGTGTTCCTTCGAGGAACGCTTCCTCGACGTGCCGCAGGAAGCGCTGATCACCACCATGCAGGACAACCAGAAGTATTTCTGCCTGCTGGATGCCGACGGCAAATTGCTGCCACGTTTCATTACCGTGGCCAACATCGAAAGCAAAGACCCGCAGCAGATCATCGCCGGTAACGAGAAAGTGGTTCGCCCACGTCTGACCGACGCCGAGTTCTTCTTCAAGCAGGACAAGAAGCAGAAGCTCGAAGACTTCAACCTGCGCCTGCAGAACGTGGTGTTCCAGGAAAAGCTCGGCAGCGTCTACGACAAGGCCGAGCGCGTATCGAAACTGGCGGCGTACATCGCCGCACGCATCGGCGGCAACGCTTCGTGGGCCGCCCGCGCGGGCCTGCTGTCGAAGTGCGACCTGGCCACCGAAATGGTCGGCGAGTTCCCGGAGATGCAAGGCGTCGCCGGTTACTACTACGCCCTCAATGACGGCGAGCCGCAGGACGTCGCGCTGGCCTTGAACGAGCAGTACATGCCACGCGGTGCCGGGGCTGAATTGCCGGCGACCCTGACCGGTGCAGCTGTCGCCATCGCCGACAAGCTCGACACCCTGGTCGGCATCTTCGGTATCGGCATGCTGCCAACCGGCAGCAAAGACCCGTATGCCCTGCGCCGTGCGGCACTGGGCGTGCTGCGTATCCTGATCGAGAAACAACTGGACCTGGACCTGAACGACGCCGTGGCTTTCGCGGTGAATGCATTCGGCGCCAAGGTCAAGGCTGCCGGCCTCAACGAAGCCGTGCTGGAATTCATCTTCGACCGCCTGCGGGCGCGTTATGAAGAAGAAGGCGTCGATGTCGCTACTTACCTGTCGGTCCGTGCCCTCAAGCCGGGCTCGGCGCTGGACTTCGACCAGCGTGTGCAAGCGGTGCAGGCCTTCCGCAAACTGCCGGAAGCGGCAGCGCTGGCAGCGGTGAACAAGCGTGTGTCGAACCTGTTGAGCAAGGTCGAAGGCTCGGTACCGACCGTGGTCGAAGCCAAGTATTTCGACAACGCCAACGAGTTCTCGCTGTATTCGGCAATCCAGCAAGCGGACCAAGCGGTGCAGCCAATGGCCGCGGCGCGTCAGTACAACGAATCGCTGGCACGCCTGGCCGCCCTGCGCGAGCCGGTCGACGCGTTCTTCGACGCGGTGATGGTCAATGCCGACGATGCCAACGTGCGGGCCAACCGTTACGCGCTGCTGGCGCGTCTGCGTGGCTTGTTCCTGGGTGTTGCCGACATTTCGCTGCTGGGTTGAGGGATTGCTGTTGAAACTGCTGATTCTCGATCGTGACGGCGTGATCAATTACGACTCCGATGCCTACATCAAGTCGGTGGAGGAGTGGATTCCGCTGCCCGGCTCGATCGAAGCGATCGCGCAGTTGAGCAAGGCCGGCTGGACGGTGGCGGTGGCCACCAACCAGTCGGGCATTGCTCGCGGCTATTACGACATCGCCACCCTCGAGGCCATGCACGCGCGCCTGCGCGAGCTGGTCGCGGAGCAGGGTGGCGAAGTTGGCTTGATCGTGTATTGCCCGCATGGCCCGGACGAAGGCTGCGATTGCCGTAAACCGAAACCGGGAATGTTGAGAACCATTGCCGAGCATTACACGGTGCCGTTGACCAATGTCTGGTTCGTTGGCGACAGCCTTGGTGACCTGGAGGCCGCCAAAGCCGTCGATTCACAGCCAGTTTTGGTGAAGACCGGGAAAGGCGAAAAGACCCGGGGCAAAACCCTGCCGGTGGGCACTCTGATTTTTGACGATCTGGCGGCGATTGCCGCAGAACTTATCCACAACTAGAGTACTTCTGAATTTCCTGGCCAGGGATTGCTCGGGAGTGCGCTTGAACAGTCGGGCATTGCCCCGTAACGGTAACCGTCGCCATGTCGATACTGCGGGCCTTCAGAATCTTTGTTTTCTATCTGCTGCTGGGTACAACAGCGTTGCTGTGGTGCAGCCTGAGCTTTTTCATCGCGCCGTTTCTGTCATTCAAGGCGCGCTATCGTTTCATCAATGTCTACTGGTGCCGTTGCGCCCTGTGGCTGACCAAGGTGTTCCTTGGTATCCGCTACGAAATCAAAGGCGCGGAAAACGTGCCAGACCGGCCCTGCGTGATTCAGTCGAACCACCAGAGCACTTGGGAGACGTTCTTTCTCTCCGCTTATTTCTCGCCATTGAGCCAGGTGCTCAAGCGCGAATTGCTGTACGTGCCGTTCTTCGGCTGGGCCATGGCCATGCTGCGCCCGATCGCCATCGACCGCGACAACCCGAAAGCCGCGCTCAAACAAGTCGCAGCCAAAGGCGACGAACTGCTCAAGGACAACGTCTGGGTGCTGATCTTTCCCGAAGGCACACGAGTCCCCTACGGCACTGTCGGAAAATTCTCCCGCAGTGGCAGCGCGTTGGCTGTGAATGCGGCGCTTCCGGTGCTGCCGATTGCACACAATGCCGGCAAATTCTGGCCAAAAATCGGCTGGGGCAAACAGTCCGGAGTGATCACCGTGGTCATCGGCGAACCGATGTATGCCGAAGGCAGCGGGCCGCGCGCTATCGCTGATCTGAATGACCGTGTGCAGGCGTGGAACGAGAAAACCCAGCGCGAAATGGGTTCGCTACCGCAGGCGCCACAGGCACCGGCAGCCAGTGATCAACTGGCTGTCTGAATTTTGTGGATAACCTGTGTACGCTTTCGTTTAAAAAGTCCGCAACCGTTATCTAACGTATTGTTTTTAAAGTATATTTCTTTATCGACAAATTGAACGAAATCCGTGCATAAGTTTTATTCCGATGTAAAAAAACCGGTCCTTATAGCCGGTTTTTTTGTGCTTGTTCATTCGGCAATCAGCGGCAACTCGATGCGGAATGTGGTTCCCGCATCGACCACGCTGTGACACTCGATCGTACCGCCATGATGATCAATCACAGCTTTGACCATCGACAGACCCAGGCCCACGCCGTCGATGCCTTGGGCTGAGGAGAAACGCCGATACTGGCTGAACAGGTCAGGCAATTCATCAGCAGCAATCCCTTTGCCCTGATCGGTCAATTCGCAGCGCAGCCATGACCCACAACAGCTGACCTTCAGTTGCACGGTGCTGTTTGCCGGACTGTACTTGATGGCGTTTTCCAGCAGATTGAACAGGGCGCGCGTCAGCAATCCCTGATCGGCGAGAATCAGCCGCTCCTGGCATTCCTCATCAACTTCGTTGAGTAGCTCGATGCGTTTCTGCTGTGCGATGGGCAGCGCCTGATCAAGGACGTCCAATACCAGCATCGCGAACAACGTCGGGCGGAACTGGTAGGTCTCGGACTCAGCTCGCGCCAACAAGACGAAACCATCGGTCAGATCCAGCGCGCGGCGCACCTGACGCTCAATTTGCTCGAACAACGGCGCATCAGCGCCCGCTTGATGGCGATTCACATCGAGCAGGGCGAGGATCGCCGAATGCGGCGCGCGCAGGTCGTGGGAAAGAAAGCGCAGCAGGACGCCGCGTTGCTCCTCGGCGGCGCGCTCGGCGCTCAAATCCGTCAGGCTGAGCAGCCAACCGATCGGTGTATCGCCATCGACCGGTAGCAACGCCGCTCTTTCCAGGCGCAGGCTGCGTTCCTTGTGATCGCGGAACTCCAGTAGCGCCAGCGTGGCCAGCGCCGGTCGCGGCGCTGTGGATAAATCCGGATAGCCGAGCCGAGCCAGTTGCTCGAGTACGTCGTCCCCTACCAATGGATCTTCGAACAGCTCACGCGCTTTGCGATTGCCCAGCAGAATCTTGCCCTGCGGATCACTGATCAGCGTCGCCACTGGCAGGTATTCCAGGCCATCGGCAATGAAACGTCGGGTATCGCGGGTGCGGCTCATGGCTTGTTCGAGCGCCATGATCTGGCCTTGCAGTTGATCAGTTCCGGTAAAACGAGTCCGGCGTCGTTCCGGGAAGACTTTCGGTTCACTGTCCAGACGCGCCAGCTCCCAGCCGAAATAGGTCAGCACCACACTCAGGCGCCGCCAGTTCCAGATCAGGTAACCGAACAACATGCCCAGCGCCGCAGATGTCGGCGACCACCAGTGGCGGATCTCGGCGAGCAGGGCACTGCTGATCAGCGCACCGGCCATGCCGATCAAGGTTACCCACAGCGCCCAACGCGGTCGCCACAGCAACAATCCCAGCACACACGCGACCATCGTCACCGACAGCAGCGCGCCAAGCGCCGGCGACGGATTGTGCAGATTGACCTGAGCGCGATAAGACAACAGGCCAGTCAGCGGTAACAGCACTAGACTTATCCACAACCACTCGCGCACCAACCGCCGGAACAGACGCTGGACCTGGCTCGGCTCCCGACTTTCAAGTCGGCGTTGAGGTTTATTCATGGCGCAAACGGCAAAGCGATGTGGGATGTGCTCATAGGTCTCAGGTCTGAGGCGTAGACCCGAAGAATCATAGCGGACGTCGACTACCGACGGGCTGCTTCTTTCATCGCGGCCGGGGAGTCGCTATTGTCGACATCCCAGCCCCAGCGACAAGGAACACCGCCGATGCGCGTTGCCATTCTGGACGACGAACCCGCCGAACTGCGCCGGGTCGAGCAAACCCTGGAGCAAATGGCCGAAGTTGGGGAACAGCCGTGGTCACTGCACAGCTTCGAGCGTGGCGAAGACTTGTTGCGCCAGTTACGCCGGGAAACGTTCGACCTGCTGATCCTCGACTGGCAACTTCCCGACCTCACGGGTCTGGCACTGCTGCGCTGGACCCGTGAACACATGGACGCGCCACCGGCCGCGATCATGCTGACCAGTCGCGACGGCGAAAGCGATATCGTTCAAGCCCTGAATGCCGGGGCCGATGATTATGTCAGCAAGCCGTTTCGCCCCAACGAGTTGAAGGCGAGGGTAGCGGCGGTATTGCGCCGGCATAGCCAACCGCGCAGTGCGGCAGGTGAAGTACAAACGTTTCACGACCTGACTTTCGACGACGCCGAATTGACCGTAACCCGCGAAGGCAAACCGATCCTCATGACTGAGCGCGAATACCGACTGGCGCGGTGTCTGTTCAGCAACCTGGGGCGACCATTGTCGCGGGATTATCTGTACGAGCGCTTCTGGCCGAACGAGGAAACAACTTCCTCGCGGCCGCTGGATACGCATATCTACCGATTGCGCAACAAGCTCGGGCTGACGGCAGATCGGGGTTGGCAGTTACTGACGATCTATGGGTATGGCTATCGTCTCGAAAGTGTCGCAACTGCGGTCGAGTAGCCCATCCCAAGCAAAATGCCCGGACTGGCTTGGAAGGACAGACCCCGAAATAAAAAAGGCCAACGCGATGCGTTGGCCTTTTTCGTTGACGACAACCTGGATCAGAAATCCAGGTTCGAAACCGCCAGCGCGTTACTCTCGATGAAGTCCCGGCGAGGTTCGACCGCATCACCCATCAGGGTGTTGAAGATCTGGTCTGCGCCGATGGCGTCTTCGATGGTGACCTTCAGCATGCGTCGCACGCTTGGGTCCATGGTGGTTTCCCACAGCTGATCAGGGTTCATTTCGCCCAGACCTTTGTAGCGCTGGATGGTGTGGCGCTTGGTGCTTTCGGCCATCAGCCAGTCGAGGGCTTCCTTGAACTCGGTGACGGCTTTCTTGCGCTCGCCACGCTGGATGTACGCGCCTTCGTCGAGCAGGGTGCTCAGTTGCGCGCCCAGGGTGACCACGGTTTTGTAGTCGTTACTGCCGAAGAAGTCGCGGTTGAAGGTGACGTAGTTCGACAGGCCGTGGGAGATCAGTTCGACCTCCGGCAGCCAGACGCCACGTTCACGGTCTTCGCGCAGGCTGGCCTTGTAGACCAGGCCGGACTTCTCGTTGGTGCGCAGGCGAACTTCATACTGGGCCAGCCACTCTTGCATCGCTGCGTGGTCGCCCAGAGTTTCGAGGCTGACGGCCGGCAGATAGATGAAGTGCTCGGTCAGCTCCTGTGGGTACAGGCGCGACAGGCGCTTGAGCGTCTTCATGACCATGCGGAAGTCGTTGACCAGACGTTCCAGCGCTTCACCGGAAATGCCCGGGGCTTCTTCGTTCAGGTGCAGGCTTGCATCTTCCAGGGCCGACTGCGTCATGTACTCTTCCATGGCGTCGTCGTCTTTGATGTATTGCTCTTGCTTGCCTTTCTTGACCTTGTACAGCGGTGGCTGGGCGATGTAGATATAGCCACGCTCGATCAGCTCCGGCAGCTGACGGAAGAAGAAGGTCAGCAGCAGGGTGCGGATGTGCGAACCGTCGACGTCAGCATCGGTCATGATGATGATGTTGTGATAGCGCAACTTGTCGATGTTGTACTCTTCGCGACCGATGCCGCAGCCCAGCGCGGTGATCAGCGTGCCCACTTCCTGGGACGAGATCATCTTGTCGAAACGGGCTTTCTCGACGTTGAGGATCTTGCCCTTCAACGGCAGGATCGCCTGGGTCTTGCGGTTACGTCCCTGCTTGGCAGAGCCGCCCGCGGAGTCACCCTCCACCAGGTACAGTTCGGACAGCGCCGGGTCTTTTTCCTGGCAGTCAGCGAGTTTGCCCGGCAGGCCGGCGATGTCCAGCGCGCCTTTGCGGCGGGTCATCTCACGGGCCTTGCGCGCAGCTTCACGGGCACGGGCGGCGTCGATCATCTTGCCGACCACCAGCTTGGCTTCGTTCGGGTTCTCCAGCAGGAAGTCGGAGAAGTACTTGCCCATCTCCTGTTCGACCGCGGTTTTCACTTCGGAAGACACCAGCTTGTCTTTGGTCTGCGAGCTGAACTTCGGATCCGGCACCTTCACCGAGATGATGGCGGTCAGGCCTTCACGGGCATCGTCACCGGTGGTGGCGACTTTGTGCTTCTTCGCCAGACCTTCCTGCTCGATGTAGTTGTTCAGGTTGCGCGTCAGTGCCGAACGGAAGCCCACCAGGTGGGTGCCGCCGTCGCGCTGCGGAATGTTGTTGGTGAAGCACAACAGGTTCTCGTTGAAGCTGTCGTTCCACTGCAGGGCGATTTCCACGCCGATGCCGTCTTCGCGCTGGATGTTGAAGTGGAACACCTGGTTGACCGCAGTCTTGTTGGTGTTCAGGTATTCAACGAACGCACGCAGGCCGCCTTCATACTTGAACAGTTCTTCCTTGCCGCTGCGCTCGTCCTTGAGGACGATGCCGACACCGGAGTTGAGGAAGGACAGTTCACGAATGCGCTTGGCGAGGATGTCCCAGCTGAAGTGAATGTTCTTGAAGGTTTCGCTGGAAGCCTTGAAGTGGATCTGGGTGCCGGTGGTCTCGCTGTCGCCAACGATGGCCATCGGTGCCTGAGGCACGCCATGGACGTAGGTCTGTTCCCAGATCTTGCCACTGCGGCGGACGGTCAGGACCAGTTCTTCGGATAGTGCGTTCACTACCGAAACACCTACACCGTGCAGACCGCCGGAAACCTTGTAGGAGTTGTCGTCGAACTTACCGCCAGCGTGGAGGACGGTCATGATGACCTCAGCGGCAGAAACGCCTTCCTCTTTATGCACGTCTACCGGGATGCCACGACCGTTGTCTTTGACGGTAATGGATTCGTCCGGGTGAATAATGATGCTGATGTCGTCGCAATGGCCGGCAAGGGCTTCGTCGATCGAGTTGTCGACCACCTCGAACACCATGTGGTGCAGACCGCTGCCATCGTCGGTGTCACCAATGTACATACCGGGACGTTTGCGTACGGCATCCAGGCCTTTCAGCACTTTAATGCTCGTTGAGTCGTACGTATTTTCTTCGCTCAATGCCTTCACTCCCGATGGTCGTGGGTCTGGGTGATACGGCCCTGTTCCACGTGGAACAAAGCGACTGGCGTTTCCGTCTGCCAGCCTTCCCTCAGTAATTCGTGATCTACACAGGTGATGAACACCTGGCAGCGTAAGTCTTCCAGCAAGCGGCACAGCGCGCGACGGTGGCTCTCGTCCAGCTCGGACGGCAAGTCATCCACCAGATAAATACACTGTCCGCGACGGGCCTGGCTGACCAGATGCCCTTGGGCAATCCGTAGCGCACAGACCACCAATTTCTGCTGACCCCGGGACAGGATGTCTGCGGCATTGTGTGCGCCCAATCTGAGACGCAAATCAGCGCGTTGCGGTCCGGCCTGGGTGTGCCCCATCTGCTGGTCCCGTTGCACGGAACCGGCGAGTACGGCGCTCAATTCGCGGTCCTTGTCCCAGCCTCGGTAATAGCTGAGCGTCAAACCCTCAAGCTCAACCAGTTCGCTCAAGGTCTGTTCGAAGACCGGTTTCAAGGCTGTGATGTAAGCGCGGCGGTATTCATCGATTTCGGCGCTGGCCTGGCACAGTTCCCTGTCCCATACCGCTTGCGAAACGGCGTCAAGTGTACCATGCCGCAGCCAGGAGTTTCTCTGGCGCAGCGCCTTCTGCAAACGCTGCCAGGTGGCCATGAAACGCGGTTCAACGTGGAACACACCCCAGTCGAGAAACTGCCGGCGAATCTTCGGCGCGCCTTCCAGCAGACGGAAGCTGTCCGGGTTGATCAACTGCAACGGCAGGATCTCCGCCAGCTGCGCAGCGCTACGGGCGTTCTGGCCATCGATGCGAATCTGGAACTCGCCCTGACGGTCGCGAGAAATCCCCAGCGCACTGTGTCCGCCTTCAGCCAGCTCAACCTGACCAAATACAGTACAGGCGAGCTGTTCGTACTGAATGACGGGCAACAGCCGCGTGCTGCGAAACGAACGGGCAAGCCCCAGCAGATGAATGGCTTCCAGAACGCTGGTTTTGCCGCTGCCGTTGGCGCCGTAAAGAATGTTGATGCGGGGGGAGGGGGAGAAGGTCACCGGGTGCAGATTACGCACCGCGGTGACCGAAACACGACTTAACGACATTCAGGATCAGCTGATTACAGACGCATCGGCATGACAACGTAAGCCGAGTCGTCATTGTCGGACTCTTGCACCAGCGCACTGCTGTTGGAGTCGGACAGGATCAGGCGAACCTGCTCGGTGGTCATCACGCCCAGCACGTCGAGCAGATAGCTGACGTTGAAACCGATCTCCAGCGAGCCGCCGTTGTATTCCACGCCCACTTCTTCTTCCGCTTCTTCCTGCTCCGGGTTGTTGGCCTGGATCTTCAACTGACCGCTGGCCAGTTGCAGACGGATACCGCGGTATTTCTCGTTGGACAGAATCGCGGTACGACTGAACGCTTCACGCAACGCCTGACGATCGCCGAGTACCAGCTTGTCACCACCTTTGGGCAGTACGCGTTCGTAATCCGGGAATTTACCGTCAACCAGTTTCGAGGTGAAGGTGAACTCGCCCGTGGTGGCGCGGATGTGATGCTGACCGAGGACGATGCTGACATTGCCATCCGGCTCAGTGAGCAGACGCGCCAGTTCGAGGATACCTTTGCGCGGCACGATCACCTGATGGCGATCCGGCTGACCGATATCGGCCTGCATCGAGCACATCGCCAGACGGTGACCGTCGGTGGCCACGGCGCGGATCACACCAGCGGAAACTTCCAGCAGCATGCCGTTGAGGTAGTAACGCACGTCCTGCTGGGCCATGGCGAAGCTGGTGCGTTCGATCAGACGACGCAGTTTGCTCTGCTCCAGGCTGCAGGTCAGCGAGCCCGGGCCTTCTTCGACGGTCGGGAAATCGTTGGCCGGCAGGGTCGACAGGGTGAAGCGGCTACGACCGGCCTTCACTACCAGCTTCTGCTCGTCGACCTTGATGTCGATCAGCGCATCGTTGGGCAGGCTCTTGCAGATGTCCATCAGCTTGCGCGCCGGCACGGTGATGGAACCTGTTTCAGCCGGCTCCTCAAGTTGCACGCGACCGACCAGCTCGACCTCAAGGTCGGTACCGGTCAACGACAGTTGCTGGCCTTCGACGACCAACAGCACGTTGGACAGTACCGGCAAGGTCTGTCGGCGCTCGACGACGCCTGCGACCAGTTGCAGGGGTTTCAACAGGGCTTCGCGTTGAATGGTGAAATGCATGGTCTAGTCCCTTGCCTTAATAAGCTGCGCTGGTGTTCATCAAGTGGTCAGTGTACGCAGCAGGTTCTTGTAGTCCTCGCGGATGTCCGCGTCGGATTCCTTAAGTTCATTGATCTTGCGGCAAGCGTGCAGCACCGTAGTGTGGTCGCGGCCGCCAAACACATCGCCGATTTCCGGCAGGCTGTGGTTGGTAAGTTCCTTGGACAACGCCATGGCCACCTGACGCGGACGTGCTACCGAGCGCGAACGGCGCTTGGACAGCAGATCGGAGATCTTGATCTTGTAGTATTCGGCGACAGTTCGCTGAATGTTATCCACAGAGACCAGTTTGTCCTGCAACGCCAACAAGTCTTTCAGGGATTCGCGAATCAGCTCGATGGTGATGTCGCGGCCCATGAAGTGCGAGTGGGCGATCACGCGTTTCAGCGCGCCTTCCAGTTCGCGGACGTTCGAGCGGATGCGCTGGGCAATGAAGAACGCGGCGTCATGGGGCAGCTCGACTTTGGCCTGATCGGCCTTCTTCATCAGAATCGCCACACGGGTTTCCAGCTCAGGCGGCTCGACGGCAACGGTCAAGCCCCAGCCAAAGCGCGATTTGAGACGTTCTTCAAGGCCTTCGATTTCTTTCGGGTAGCGGTCACTGGTGAGAATGACCTGCTGGCCACCTTCAAGCAGAGCGTTGAAGGTGTGGAAAAACTCTTCCTGGGAGCGCTCCTTGCGGGCGAAGAACTGAATATCGTCGATCAGCAAGGCGTCCACCGAACGGTAGAAACGCTTGAATTCATTGATCGCGTTCAGTTGCAGCGCCTTGACCATGTCGGCCACGAAACGCTCGGAATGCAGGTACACGACCTTGGCATTCGGATTCTTCTTTAATAGATGGTTGCCCACTGCGTGCATCAAGTGGGTTTTACCCAAGCCGACGCCACCATAAAGGAAGAGCGGGTTGTAACCGTGCTTGGGATTGTCCGCCACCTGCCAGGCCGCCGCACGGGCGAGCTGGTTGGATTTACCTTCAACAAAATTCTCGAAGGTGAACGTGCGGTTGAGATAGCTGGTGTGCTTGAGCGCACCTTCTACCTGCACGGTGCGCTGTTCGGCGCGAACCGGCGCCTGCTGCGAGGCGGCACCGGCCATCGGGTCGAAGCTGTCGCGGGAAGGCTCTTCACTGACTTCAGCGGTTTTCTGCGTGGAACGCTTGGCCGGAGCAGGCGCGGGCGCTGGTGCCGGGTTGCTCGACGGCGCGTTGTTGGCCTGCGCCTGAGCAACCTGCGCGGCCGCCAGTGGTGCATTGGGTGCGGCACGAGGTGCCGAGCTGCGTTTGCTGCCTATTAACAAGGACAGCGACGGCGTCGAGCCATTGCCATGTTCATCGAGCAATTCGAGGACGCGGCCCAGGTACTTTTCGTTGACCCAGTCCAGCACGAAACGATTGGGTGCGTAGACGCGCAACTCGTCGCCTTCGGCTTCGACCTGTAGTGGACGGATCCAGGTGTTGAATTGTTGGGCAGGCAGCTCTTCGCGCAAAAGCTCTACGCACTGCTGCCAAAGTTCCACTGACACGGATATCCCCTAAGTTGAAAGCCGGTGAGGCAAAAACAAGCGGCCATTGTAGCGGCGAGCGGTTCACTTATCCACATGCAGGTAGGTCCCTCACCATCATTTATCAATGCGTTAAAGCATTAAAAGGCGACCAACGGCATGTGAATAAGCCCTGTGGATAAACACCTCTGAGGGCACTGGACAAGTAGGGGCCAAACTCGGTGGATAACCAGCCTGTGGATAACAGCCCATTCCACGCACAGCTTATCCGACAGCGCAGCACAGGCTGAACACGGTTTTCCACTGTAGTTGTCATTCTCTGTACACCGCACAGAATAAGGCCTGATAGCAGTTATCCACAGAAGATTGCGTGTCCAGCTTTTACAAGCTTTACAGAAAAGCTTTAAATAATTCCCTTCTTTATTTTTATATCTGGCTGACAGGCCTTCGAGCGCAAACCCTGCCTCGATCTATTTATAAGGAAACGCTGGTTGGAAATTGACCTGAGGGCTTGCTTTCTCTAGAATCCCCGGTCTCTTAAAACGGGGGCCATTCCGGCCCGTTGTGGACGAACCAGGTAACACGACATGAAACGTACTTTCCAACCAAGCACTATCAAACGCGCTCGTACCCACGGTTTCCGTGCTCGCATGGCTACCAAGAACGGCCGCGCAGTCCTGTCGCGTCGTCGCGCCAAAGGTCGTGCGCGTCTGGCAGTTTGATAATCCGGTACTGGAGGTGAGTCAGGACTTCAGTCGGGAAAAGCGTCTGCTTACCCCCCGGCATTTCAAGGCAGTCTTTGACTCCCCTACCGGCAAGGTTCCGGGGAAAAACCTCCTGCTCCTTGCACGCGACAACGATCTTGATCACCCCCGTCTAGGGCTGGTTATCGGGAAAAAGAGTGTAAAGCTCTCCGTTGAACGCAATCGCCTCAAACGTCTGATGCGCGAATCGTTCCGTCTGCACCAGGATTCACTGGTCGGCTGGGACATCGTTATCGTCGCGCGCAAAGGTTTGGGTGATGTAGAAAACCCCGAATTGATTCAGCATTTCGGCAAGCTCTGGAAGCGTCTGGCACGCAACAAGCCCGTTCCGGCAGTCAAAACCGAAACTGTAGGGGTAGACAGTACCGATGCGTAAACTGGCCCTCGTTCCGATCCAGTTTTATCGCTATGCCATTAGTCCTCTAATGGCCAGCCACTGTCGCTTCTACCCCAGTTGTTCCTGCTACGCGTATGAAGCCATTGAAAATCATGGCCTTCTGCGCGGTGGCTGGCTGACCTTTCGTCGTTTAGGTCGCTGTCATCCGTGGAATCCCGGTGGTTATGACCCGGTTCCACCTGTCCCTACCTCCCGTTCTTCTTCGATGGCCGAGTAATCATGGATATCAAACGCACGATCCTGATCGTCGCCCTGGCAATCGTGTCCTACGTCATGGTTCTTAAATGGAACCAGGATTATGGCCAGGCTGCCCTGCCGACTCAGAATGTTGCTTCCAGTACGACTACATCCGGTTTGCCGGACACCGCCACTGGCACAAATACTGCCGCCAGTGACGATATTCCGCGCGCCGCCAGCGATACCAGTGCACCAGCGGAAACGCCGGTTGCTGCCAGCAAGGACCTGATTCAGGTCAAGACCGATGTGCTCGATCTGGCGATCGATCCACAAGGTGGCGACGTTGCGCAACTGACTCTGCCTCTGTATCCACGCCGTCAGGACCGTCCTGACGTTCCGTTCCAGCTGTTCGATAACGGCGGCGAACGTGTGTATCTGGCGCAAAGCGGTCTGATCGGTACCAACGGTCCGGACGCAAACCCGGCCGGTCGTCCGGTTTATTCCTCGGAGAAGAAGGTTTACCAACTGGCTGACGGTCAGGATCAACTCGTCGTTGACCTGAAATTCAGCAAGGACGGCGTGAATTACATCAAGCGTTTCACCGTGAAACGTGGCCTGTATGACGTTGCCGTCTCCTACATTGTGGATAACCAGAGCGCTCAGCCCTGGAACGGCGCAATGTTTGCCCAGTTGAAGCGAGACGCCAGTGCTGATCCGTCGTCGACCACGGCTACTGGCACCGCGACTTACCTGGGCGCTGCCCTGTGGACAAGTTCCGAGCCGTACAAGAAAGTGTCGATGAAGGACATGGACAAGGCGCAGCTCAAGGAAACTGTCACCGGTGGCTGGGTAGCCTGGCTGCAGCACTACTTCGTGACCGCGTGGATCCCGGCCAAGGGCGAAAACAACATCGTCCAGACCCGTAAGGACAGCAAAGGCAACTACATCATCGGTTACACCGGTCCTACTCTGACCGCTGCTCCAGGTGGAAAAGTTGAAACCAGCGCTGTGCTGTACGCCGGTCCGAAAAGCCAGGCTGTACTGAAAGAGTTGTCCCCAGGTCTGGAACTGACCGTCGACTACGGCATTCTGTGGTTCATTGCCCAGCCGATCTTCTGGCTGCTGCAACATATCCACGCCATCGTCGGTAACTGGGGCTGGTCGATCATCTTCCTGACCATGCTGATCAAAGGGATCTTCTTCCCGCTGTCGGCAGCCAGCTACAAATCGATGGCGCGCATGCGTGCCGTGGCACCGAAACTGGCTGCGCTGAAAGAGCAACATGGCGATGACCGGCAGAAAATGTCGCAGGCCATGATGGAGCTGTACAAGAAAGAGAAGATCAATCCACTGGGCGGCTGCTTGCCGATCCTCGTGCAGATGCCGGTCTTCCTGTCGCTGTACTGGGTTCTGCTGGAAAGCGTGGAAATGCGTCAGGCGCCGTTCATGCTGTGGATCACTGACCTGTCGATCAAGGATCCGTTCTTCATTCTGCCGATCATCATGGGCGCAACCATGTTCATCCAGCAGCAGCTGAACCCGACGCCTCCGGATCCGATGCAGGCGAAGGTCATGAAAATGATGCCAATCATTTTCACGTTCTTCTTCCTGTGGTTCCCGGCGGGTCTGGTGCTGTACTGGGTTGTGAACAACTGCCTGTCGATTGCACAACAGTGGTACATCACGCGTAAGATCGAAGCGGCAACGAAAAAAGCCGAGGCGTAACTTGCACTGTGGATAACACCACTCAAAACGCCCCCTAGTGGGGCGTTTTGCTATCTGCCACTTTTGTCTGGATGCCGCTTTATGAGCACACCCCGTGAAACCATCGCCGCCGTCGCCACCGCCCAAGGGCGCGGCGGTGTGGGCATCGTCCGTATTTCGGGGCCGTTGGCCAGCGTGGCGGCAAAAGCCATCAGCGGCCGAGAACTGAAACCGCGTTACGCCCATTACGGGCCGTTTTTCAGTGACGACCGGCAGGTGCTGGATGAAGGTCTGGCTCTGTATTTTCCGGGGCCGAACTCTTTCACAGGCGAAGACGTGCTGGAACTCCAAGGCCACGGCGGCCCAATCGTGCTGGACATGTTGCTCAAACGCTGTCTGGAACTGGGCTGCCGTCTTGCCCGTCCGGGTGAATTCAGCGAGCGCGCCTTCCTCAATGACAAACTCGATCTGGCCCAGGCCGAGGCAATCGCCGACTTGATCGAAGCCAGTTCTGCCCAGGCTGCGCGCAATGCGCTGCGTTCATTGCAGGGTGCGTTTTCCCAGCGTGTGCATAACCTGACCGAGCAACTGATCGGCTTGCGTATCTACGTCGAAGCCGCCATCGACTTCCCGGAAGAGGAAATCGATTTTCTCGCCGACGGCCACGTATTAAGCATGCTCGACAAAGTACGCGATGAGTTATCCACAGTGCTCCGCGAAGCGGGACAGGGTGCGTTATTGCGTGATGGCATGACCGTCGTCATCGCTGGTCGGCCGAATGCCGGAAAATCCAGCCTGTTGAATGCTTTGGCCGGTCGTGAGGCCGCCATCGTTACCGAGATTGCTGGCACCACGCGGGATATCCTACGCGAACATATCCACATCGACGGCATGCCGTTGCACGTCGTCGATACTGCGGGACTGCGTGACACCGATGATCATGTGGAAAAGATCGGTGTGGAACGGGCCTTGAAAGCCATCGGTGAAGCGGATCGGGTTCTATTGGTAGTCGATGCGACCGCACCAGAGGCACTCGATCCTTTTGCCTTGTGGCCGGAATTCCTCGAGTCTCGGCCGGATCCGACGAAAGTCACCCTGATCCGCAACAAAGCCGATCTGTCCGGCGAAACGATTGCTCTGGAAACCAGTGACGACGGCCACGTGACCATCAGTCTCAGCGCCAAGTCTGCCGAAGGCCTCGACCTGCTGCGTGATCACCTCAAGGCGTGCATGGGTTACGAGCAGACGTCGGAGAGCAGTTTCAGCGCACGTCGCCGGCACCTGGAAGCACTGCGCCACGCCAGCGCGGCACTGGAACATGGCCGCGCGCAACTCACCCTGGCCGGGGCTGGCGAGTTGCTCGCCGAGGATTTGCGCCAGGCTCAGCATTCCCTGGGTGAAATTACCGGGGCGTTCAGCTCTGATGATTTGCTCGGAAGGATTTTCTCCAGCTTCTGCATCGGCAAATAAAAAAGGGCTGTGGATAATTCATCCACAGCCTTTTTTTTATTCACCAGTTATAGGACACCGTACCGAGCAAAGTACGATCCTCGCCCCAATAGCAGCGGCCTGCGTCGTTGCAGCCCGACACATATTCCTTGTCGAACAGGTTCTTCGCATTCAGATCGACACTCCAGTGTGTATCGATCTGATATCCAACAGCCGCGTCGATCAATGTGACGTCGCCAGCATCCAGCTTTCCGTACAGAGAAGGCGAGGTGTAGGCAAACGCACTGTCGAAATAGCGTATGCCACCGGCCACATACAAGCCTTTCAGATCACTGTCGAGGAAGCGATATTTCGCCCAGACCGAGGCCTGATTACGCGGCACGCCGGTCATTTGATGGCCTTTAACCAGCGATGTCGCTGCATCCTTGGTGATCTTCGCGTCGGTGTAGGTATAGGCCGCCGTGACATTGAGGTTCTGCGTCAGATTGCTGTTGAGTTCCAACTCCACGCCCTTGGCGCGGCTTTCACCCACTTGGCGATAGGTCGACGTGGTTGCGTCGAAATAGGTGTCGTCCTTCTTGCGCAGGTCATACACCGAAGCGGTGAACGCGGTGTCCCAGCCGATCGGTTCGTACTTCAAGCCCACTTCGTACTGGCTGCTGGTGATCGGATCAAGCGGTGCGCCGGCATTGGAAATCTGCTGCACCGGCACGAACGCAGTGGAGTAGCTGACATATGGCGTCATGCCGTTGTCGAACTGATACATCACGCCGCCCTGATAGGTGAACTTCCTGTCCTCGGAGCTGATGTTGCTGCCTCGCGCCACTTTGTCGCGGAAGTCGCTGTCGACCCAATCTTGACGTCCGCCGACCAGGAACAGCCAATGGTCGTATTTGCTCTGGATCTGTGCATAAACGCCTTTCATCTGCTGCTCAAGCAACGTGTTCTGCACAGCAATTGGCGTCGTCGGATCACGCAGGTAGACCGGGTTGTAGATGTCGATCGGCCCGACAATGCCGGCATTCCAGTCCTGGTTGAACGAGGTGCGATCGTAGCTGGCGCCAAACAGCACGGTGTTCTCCAGATCGCCAGCCTGGAATTTGCCTTCGAGCTGGTTATCCAGCGAATACACCATGGATTTGTTGAAGCGATCATAGGCGGTCATGTTCAACCGCGTGCCGAAGCCGGCGTTGTTCAGATTGCCCGGCCAGGTTTCGTGGCGGGTGATGCGCGACTGCATGTAGCGCGAGTTCTGGCGGAACTGCCAGTCATCGTTGAACGAGTGGCTGAACTCGTAACCGGTGCTCCAGGTTTCCCGTTCGAAAGTATTCCAGTCCGGGTCGCCGAGCATGGTGCCTTTGGACAATTTCCCGTTGGGATTGCTCAGCAACGTGCCGGCGGCCGGCAGACCGAGCTCCATGTTGGTGTGGTCTTTCTGGTAGTTGGCCAGCAGTGTCAGCGTATTGAAGTCGTCGAAATTCAGGGACAGCGAAGGGGCGATATAAATGCGGTCGTCAGGCACGTGATCGGTCTGGGTATCGGATTTGCGCCCCAGCATCACCACGCGTCCGAGAACGTTGCCGCTGTCATTGAGCGGGCCGGAGACGTCGACGCCGATTTGCCGGCGATTGTTCGAGCCATAGCCCAGCTGCACTTCGCCCTGAGGCGCGGCAGTCGGACGCTTACTGACCAGATTGACCAGACCGCCCGGCGCATTTTCACCATACAGCAGCGAAGAAGGGCCACGGAATACCTCGACCCGTTCAAGTCCGTACGGCTCGGTGCTGGTGTCATAGCGATTGCCCTGCACGCGCAGTCCATCTCGGAGCAGACCGTAGCCGTAATCGGTGGCGTTGAAGCCGCGGATATAGAACAAGTCCCCCGCCAGACTGTCGCCGGCGGCGAACGGTGGGGCGAAGATCCCCGGTACATAGCCGAGGACGTCGGTGAGTGTCTGGGATTTCTGATCCTTGATGCGTTGTCCGGTTACCACTGACACCGAACGCGGTGTTTCCGACAGCGGGGTACTGGTTTTCGTACCGATCCGGCTGTTTTGCGCCTTGTAACCGACGTCGGCGGCGTAATCCAGATCCATTGGATTGGCCAACTGCGCGGTGATGTTGGTCGGCGCCAGTTCGAGGGAATCTCCGTTGGGCAAGGCCTGCAGAATGTAACTGCCGGGGGCTTGCGGCACGGCCTGTAATCCGGAGCCTTGCAACAATTGAGCGAAACCCTGTTCGACGCTGAAGTCGCCGTTCAACCCGGCACTGCGCAAGCGGCTGGTCTGCTGCGGCGAGAACGACAGAATCACATTGGCGGCAGCGGCGAACTGGCTCAAGGCACTATCCAGCGGGCCGGCGGCGATGGCGAAGCGCTGGAAGGTCGACGCCGCGAAGGCGCTGTTGCTGATCACCAGACAAGACGCAGCGCTGGCCATCAATAAGCTGTATGCAATGCAGTGTGGAGAAAAGCGCTGACGGAACGTGGGAAGACGCATGTGTGGGTTAGCCCTGAAGGTGGCGAAGAGCCGCGTTGATCGCGATTACCTGTAGGGCCGGGTCAGGGCGAAAAAAGATAACCCTCTGTGCGATTATTTTTCCCCAGGCTTTTTTTGATCAAACGCTGTGGCTGATCGACACCCAGTAACGACTGAAATAGCGGACATTGATCGGCAACGAAGCCTTAAGGTTGGCCAGCACTGCGTCGGTCGAATCGAGCCGGAAAGTCCCGGAGACCCGCAGATCCCGAGCGCGGCGATCACAGTGCAATACACCGCTGCGATAGCGACCCAATTCTGCGATGACATCGCCCAAGCGCGCATTCAGGACGATCAATTGGCCGTTGATCCAGGCCACTTCTGATGACTGGAAGGGACGACTGAGGCCGATATGCTGATTGTCGAAATCCGCGCCTTCGCCTGCTTTCAGGATTTGCACAGCGGTGGATGAGTGCGCAGGTTGGACACTGACTCGATCCTCCAGCACGCCGACCCGGGTTGAGTTCGGCATCTGATGCACCGAGAACCGGGTGCCCAATGCTTGTATCCGCCCGTCACGGGTTTGCACATAGAACGGCCGCTGATCGCCAAGCTTGCCGGTTTGGACGAGGATTTCACCGGCACGCAGTTGGATCAGGCGTTGTGCTGCGTCGAAAGAGACATCAATGGCCGAGTTGGTGTTGAGCTGGATCTCACTGCCATCGGCCAGGCTGATGGTGCGACGCTGGCCCACACCGGTTTTATAGTCGGCCCAGACGTTGCCGAGGGATGTGTGTCGTTGAACGTTCCAGCCAACGAAACCTGTTCCCACTGCAAGCAGTAGCAGTTTGAGTACCTGGCGTCGTTGTTGGCCGCTATTGAGCGCACGTCGTTTCAGATCCTGCGGCAGCGTACCGAGGTGGCGCTGCAATTGTTCCATCTGGTTCCACGCCGCCAGATGCGCCGGATCGCTGTCTATCCACAGCTGCCAGGCCTTTTGTTCGGCAACGCTCGGTGGCTGGGATTGAAACTGCACGTACCAACTGGCGGCAGTCTCGAATACCTGACGGTCTGCAGCGGCGGCCATCATGGTTGCGCCATGATCAGGGCGCATTCAGTCAGGGCGCGGATCATGTGTTTTTTCACAGTGGTCAGCGAGACCCTCAATTGCATGGCGATCTGTTGATAAGTCAGTCCGTCGACTTGCGAAAGCATGAAGATCTGCCGTGTCCGCGTGCCCAGCCCGGTCAACGCTTTATCCACAGCAACCAGGGTTTCAATGATCAGCGCTCTGTCTTCTTCGCTGACGATTGTCGCTTGCGGCCGAGCTGCGAGGGCCTGCAGATAAGCGCTTTCAATCGCCCTCCGCCTATAACGATCGATGACCAAGCCGCGCGCAATGGTCGTCAGGTAATCCCTTGGCTCACGAATATGAGCTGCATTGCGCGCCGCCAGAACTCGCAAAAACGTGTCATGCGCCACATCGGCTGCATCGCAGGCGTTGTGCAGTTTGCCCTTGAGCCAGCCATATAGCCACGAATGATGTTGCTCGTAGATTTGCTCGATCGCAGCTATGTGGGCGGGTAGGGGCATGGGAGAAACTGGCGAGTTAATGATAATGGCTATTATTAGCCTCTGTAACGTCCTCTCACAATAGCCTTTTCATTTTCTGCCCTTGGCTTGCCAACCGTCACCGATCCCTTCGCTGGCGCTTTTCTTGTGTCCGGGAAAACCATGTAGGCGATTTTCTGTGGGTTAAGCCCTGTGAATAACTGCCAATGAGGTCAGTTGATAAACGGGCTTGAAAACTGGATATAAACCCCTCTGTGGATAACCTACCCTTTCATCCACAGGCTTACAGCGGTTATCCAAGGACCTCATTGCCACATGAGCACAGAGTTTTAAACCTCTGTACAGCTTGTGAAATAAGGCTTGTGGCGATCTATCCACAGAAACGGTGCTCACTAAGAATAAACATAAAAACAAAGGTTTTATAAATTTCTCTCTTTTTTATTCTTTTAACCTCGAGTTCTCCACAGCTGGTTAAATTTTGTGCAAAGGGTTCTTTAGAAAGGGCGAAGTCCCTATACTTGCCGACCAGGTCCAGAAACCTGAGCTCAACTATTTCCTGAATGACCTACTTAAGCAGGCACGAGGTGCGTGGTGGATTTCCCTTCCCGTTTTGAAGTGATCGTCATCGGCGGCGGTCATGCCGGTACCGAGGCAGCACTGGCGTCAGCACGCATGGGGGCAAAAACCCTGTTGCTGACGCATAACGTGGAAACCCTCGGCGCCATGAGTTGCAACCCAGCCATCGGTGGCATCGGCAAAAGCCATCTGGTCAAGGAAATCGACGCCCTCGGCGGCGCGATGGCCATGGCCACCGATAAGGGCGGCATCCAGTTTCGCGTGTTGAACAGCCGCAAAGGCCCGGCCGTACGGGCCACCCGTGCACAAGCCGACCGGATTCTCTACAAGGCAGCTGTCCGCGAAATTCTTGAAAACCAGCCGAACCTGTGGATCTTTCAACAGGCTGCTGACGACCTGATCGTCGAGCAGGAGCAAGTCCGTGGTGTGATTACACAGATGGGTCTGCGTTTCTTCGCCGATTCCGTGGTGTTGACCACCGGTACCTTCCTCGGCGGACTTATCCACATCGGTTTGCAGAATTTTTCCGGCGGTCGCGCCGGTGATCCACCGTCGATTGCTCTGGCCCACCGTCTGCGTGAGTTGCCATTGCGTGTCGGGCGTTTGAAAACCGGTACACCGCCGCGCATTGATGGCAAATCTGTGGATTTCTCGGTAATGACCGAGCAACCGGGCGATACGCCGATTCCGGTGATGTCGTTCATGGGCAACAAAGAACAGCATCCGCGTCAGGTCAGCTGCTGGATCACCCATACCAATGCCCGCACCCACGAAATCATCGCGGCGAACCTCGATCGTTCGCCGATGTATTCCGCTGCCGGTGAAATCGAAGGCATCGGCCCGCGTTATTGCCCATCGATCGAAGACAAGATCCACCGCTTTGCCGACAAGGAAAGCCATCAGGTGTTCATCGAACCGGAAGGTCTGACCACCCATGAGCTGTACCCGAACGGGATATCCACAAGCCTGCCGTTCGACGTGCAATTGCAGATCGTGCAATCGATCCGCGGCATGGAAAACGCACACATCGTGCGTCCGGGTTATGCGATCGAGTACGACTACTTCGATCCGCGCGACCTGAAGTACAGCCTGGAAACCAAAGTGATTGGCGGTCTGTTTTTCGCCGGTCAGATCAACGGCACCACCGGCTACGAAGAAGCGGGTGCGCAAGGTCTGCTCGCCGGGGCCAACGCCGCACTGCGCGCGAAGGGCAAAGAAGCCTGGTGTCCGCGCCGCGATGAAGCGTACATCGGCGTTCTGGTCGACGACCTGATCACCCTCGGTACCCAAGAGCCGTACCGCATGTTCACGTCGCGGGCCGAGTACCGCCTGATTCTGCGCGAGGACAACGCCGACCTGCGTCTGACCGAAAAAGGTCGCGAGCTTGGTCTGGTCGATGACGCGCGCTGGGCGGCCTTCTGCAAGAAACGCGAAAGCATTGAACTCGAAGAACAGCGCCTGAAAAGCACCTGGGTTCGCCCCAATACCCAGCAGGGCGATGCGATTGCCGAGAAATTCGGCACGCCGCTGACCCACGAATACAATTTGCTCAACCTGTTGAGCCGTCCGGAAATCGATTACGCCGGTCTGGTCGAAGTAACCGGGCAGGGCGCCGAAGATCCACAGGTCGCCGAGCAGGTTGAGATCAAGACCAAGTACGCCGGTTACATCGACCGTCAACAGGACGAAATCGCCCGTCTGCGCGCCAGCGAAGACACGAAACTGCCTGTGGATATCGATTACACCAACATTTCCGGTCTGTCCAAGGAGATCCAGAGCAAGCTCGGCGCCACACGTCCCGAGACCCTGGGCCAAGCCTCGCGCATTCCGGGCGTTACCCCGGCAGCGATTTCGCTGTTGATGATTCATTTGAAAAAACGCGGCGCGGGCCGTCAGTTGGAGCAAAGCGCTTGAGTGCCAAGGTCACTTCGCAACACGCCGAAGAGTTATCCACAGGAGCCCGCGAGCTCGGTGTCAATCTCACAGAAACTCAGCACGAATTGCTGCTGGGTTATCTGGCCCTGTTGATCAAATGGAATCAGGCTTACAACCTGACCGCCGTGCGCGATCCGGACGAAATGGTTTCGCGGCACTTGCTCGATAGTCTCAGCGTGATGTCGTTCATCGAAAACGGTCGCTGGCTCGACGTTGGCAGTGGTGGTGGCATGCCTGGTATCCCGCTGGCGATCCTGTACCCGGACTCGCAAGTGACCTGTCTGGACAGCAACGGCAAGAAAACCCGCTTCCTGACCCAGGTCAAGCTCGAACTGAAGCTGGATAACTTGCAGGTTATCCACAGTCGCGTCGAAGCGTTCCAGCCTGCGCAGCCATTCAACGGGATCATTTCCCGGGCCTTCAGCAGCATGGAAAACTTCACCAACTGGACTCGCCACTTGGGCGATGCCGATACACGCTGGCTGGCAATGAAGGGCGTTCATCCGGCCGATGAGCTGGTAGCATTGCCGGCAGATTTCAAACTCGATAGCGAACACGCCCTGGCCGTCCCCGGTTGCCAAGGCCAACGCCATCTGCTGATACTGCGCCGCACGGCATGATTGGGAACACAAGCAAGAATGGCTAAGGTATTCGCGATAGCGAACCAGAAGGGTGGTGTGGGCAAGACCACCACCTGCATCAACCTCGCAGCATCCCTGGTCGCGACCAAGCGCCGGGTGCTGTTGATCGATCTCGATCCACAGGGCAACGCCACCATGGGTAGCGGTGTGGATAAACATGGTCTGGAAAACTCGGTCTACGATCTGCTGATCGGTGAATGCGACCTGGGCCAGGCCATGCATTTCTCCGAGCACGGCGGTTATCAGCTGCTGCCGGCCAACCGCGATCTCACCGCAGCTGAAGTCGTGCTGCTGGAAATGCAGATGAAGGAAAGCCGTCTGCGCAGCGCGCTGGCGCCGATCCGTGACAACTACGATTACATTCTGATCGACTGCCCGCCGTCGCTGTCGATGCTTACGCTCAACGCATTGGTCGCCGCTGACGGGGTGATTATCCCCATGCAATGCGAATACTTCGCTCTGGAAGGTTTGAGCGACCTTGTGGATAACATCAAGCGCATCGCCGAGCTGCTCAATCCGAACCTGAAAGTCGAAGGCTTGCTGCGCACCATGTACGACCCGCGCCTGAGCCTGATGAACGATGTTTCGGCGCAGCTCAAGGAACACTTCGGCGATCAGTTGTACGACACGGTGATCCCGCGCAACATTCGCCTGGCCGAAGCACCGAGCTACGGCATGCCGGCGCTTGCTTACGACAAGCAATCGCGTGGTGCCCTGGCCTATCTGGCTCTGGCGGGCGAGATGGTTCGTCGTCAACGCAAAAATTCACGCATTGCTGCCGCTCAGCCAACTTAAGGAATCCCCATGGCCGTCAAGAAACGAGGTCTCGGACGTGGACTGGATGCACTGCTGAGTGGTCCGACGGTCAGCGCGCTGGAAGAACAAGCCGCGCAGGCTGACACACGCGAATTGCAGCACCTGCCGCTGGATCTGCTGCAGCGTGGCAAATATCAGCCGCGCCGCGACATGGACCCGCAGGCCCTGGAAGAGCTGGCGCAGTCGATCAAGGCTCAGGGCGTGATGCAGCCGATCGTGGTACGCCCGATTGGCGGCGGTCGCTTTGAGATCATTGCCGGTGAGCGCCGCTGGCGCGCCAGTCAGCAGGCCGGGCAGGAAACCATTCCGGCGATGGTCCGCGATGTGCCGGATGAAACCGCCATTGCGATTGCGCTGATCGAGAATATCCAGCGTGAAGACCTCAATCCGATCGAAGAAGCAGTGGCTTTGCAGCGCTTGCAGCAGGAATTCCAGCTGACCCAGCAGCAGGTTGCCGAGGCTGTGGGTAAGTCGCGTGTGACTGTGGCTAACCTGTTGCGACTTATTGCGCTTCCGGAAGTGATCAAGACCATGCTGTCGCACGGTGACCTGGAAATGGGTCACGCACGTGCCTTGCTCGGCCTGCCGGACAATCAGCAGGTCGAAGGGGCGCGACATGTTGTCGCACGAGGACTGACCGTGCGCCAAACCGAGGCACTGGTTCGTCAGTGGTTGAGTGGCAAACCGGAGCCGGTTGAAGCCGCAAAACCCGATCCGGACATCGCTCGCCTCGAGCAGCGTTTGGCCGAGCGCCTAGGCTCTGCGGTGCAGATTCGCCATGGCAAGAAGGGCAAAGGCCAATTGGTGATTGGGTATAACTCGCTCGATGAGCTTCAAGGTGTGCTCGCACACATCCGCTGAAACATTTCCTCATGTAGCGCGCAGTCGGAAATCACTACCTGACAGTTGAATAGGGGCAGAACCGCCCCTATACTCTGCGCGCATTTTGTCGGCACAAATTATGCCAAGTTATTGAATTTCGGCAGCCGACCATTGGAGAGCAACTGTGATGGAAACCCGCACGCCAAACCGCTTGCCTTTCCATCGCCTGGCGGTTTTTCCGGTGTTGATGGCTCAATTTGTCGTTTTGCTCATTGCCGCTTTGGCGCTCTGGCAATGGCATGGAGTCGTTGCCGGATACTCGGGACTTTGCGGAGGCCTGATAGCCTTGCTGCCCAATGTTTATTTCGCTCACAGGGCATTTCGGTTTTCCGGCGCCCGAGCAGCCCAGTCCATCGTCCGGTCTTTTTATGCCGGCGAGGCAGGCAAACTTATTTTGACGGCAGTGCTGTTTGCACTGGTGTTTGCAGGTGTGAAGCCACTGGCGCCGATCGCAGTATTCGGCGTGTTCGTGCTGACGCAGTCGGTCAGCTGGTTCGCTCCCCTGCTGATGAGAACAAGACTTTCGAGACCTTAGGGCGTTTGAGGCAACCATGGCAGAGACAACCGCTTCGGGCTATATCCAGCACCACTTGCAGAACCTGACTTTCGGTCAGCTACCCAACGGCGGCTGGGGCTTTGCCCACACCGCAGCAGAAGCCAAGGAAATGGGCTTCTGGGCTTTCCACGTCGATACCCTCGGCTGGTCGGTCGCACTGGGTCTGATCTTCGTTCTTCTTTTCCGCATGGCGGCAAAGAAAGCGACTTCGGGTCAGCCGGGTGCCTTGCAGAACTTCGTTGAAGTATTGGTCGAATTCGTCGATGGCAGCGTGAAAGACAGCTTCCATGGCCGTAGCCCGGTGATCGCACCGCTGGCACTGACCATCTTCGTCTGGGTGTTCCTGATGAACGCCGTCGACCTGGTACCGGTCGACTGGATTCCCCAGCTGGCCATCCTGATCTCTGGCGATGCACACATCCCGTTCCGCGCCGTGTCGACCACCGACCCGAACGCGACCCTGGGCATGGCGTTCTCGGTGTTCGCACTGATCATTTTCTACAGCATCAAGGTCAAGGGCATCGGCGGCTTCATCGGCGAACTGACCCTGCACCCGTTCGGCAGCAAGAACATCTTCGTTCAGGCCCTGCTGATCCCGGTGAACTTCCTGCTGGAATTCGTCACCCTCATCGCCAAGCCGATCTCTCTGGCTCTGCGTCTGTTCGGCAACATGTATGCCGGCGAGCTGGTGTTCATTCTGATCGCTGTGATGTTCGGCAGCGGCCTGCTCTGGCTCAGCGGCCTGGGCGTTGTTCTGCAGTGGGCGTGGGCAGTGTTCCACATCCTGATCATCACCCTGCAGGCGTTCATCTTCATGATGCTGACCATCGTCTACCTGTCGATGGCGCACGAAGAAAACCATTAAGACCAGTCTCGACTAGTCTGATGTCCTTCCCGGTAAAACGGGAAGGGGCTCCTTGCGGGGCATCTGAAACGATTTGTTTTACCGCTTTAATCTAAAAAACCTAAACCATACGACGTAAAAGTCGGGAGGAAAGATGGAAACTGTAGTTGGTCTAACCGCTATCGCTGTTGCACTGTTGATCGGCCTGGGCGCACTGGGTACCGCAATTGGTTTCGGCCTGCTGGGCGGCAAGTTCCTGGAAGGCGCAGCGCGTCAGCCAGAAATGGTTCCAATGCTGCAAGTAAAAATGTTCATCGTTGCCGGTCTGCTCGACGCCGTAACCATGATCGGTGTTGGTATCGCTCTGTTCTTCACCTTTGCGAACCCGTTCGTTGGTCAGATCGCTGGCTGATTACTCGGATCTTCCGGGTAATTTGGTGTGATGGACAACGTAACTGCGAGGTGTTGGCGTGAACATTAATGCGACCCTGATTGGCCAGTCCGTTGCGTTCCTGATTTTTGTACTGTTCTGCATGAAGTATGTATGGCCTCCGGTCATCGCTGCTCTGCACGAACGTCAAAAGAAGATCGCTGATGGTCTGGACGCTGCCAGCCGTGCAGCTCGCGACCTGGAGTTGGCCCAAGAGAAAGCGGGTCAGCAACTGCGCGAAGCGAAAGCTCAGGCAGCTGAAATCATCGAGCAAGCCAAGAAACGCGGTAACCAGATCGTCGAAGAGGCTGTTGAAAAAGCCCGTATCGACGCTGACCGTGTGAAGGTTCAGGCTCAAGCCGAGATCGAACAGGAACTGAACAGCGTCAAAGACAAGCTGCGTGCCCAAGTGGGCTTGCTGGCTGTTGGCGGCGCCGAGAAGATCCTGGGTGCCACAATCGATCAAAACGCGCACGCAGAGCTGGTTAACCAACTGGCTGCTGAAATCTAAGCGAGGGCGATCATGGCAGAACTGACCACGTTGGCCCGACCTTACGCTAAGGCGGCCTTCGAGCACGCTCAGGCCCACCAGCAACTGGCCAATTGGTCAGCCATGCTCGGCCTGGCAGCAGCGGTGTCGCAAGACGACACCCTGCAGCGCGTGCTCAAGGCCCCGCGACTGACGAGCGCAGAAAAGGCCGCCACGTTCATTGACGTGTGCGGCGACAAGTTTGATGAAAAGGCACGCAATTTCATCAACGTCGTTGCCGAGAACGACCGTCTCCTGCTTCTGCCGGAGATCGCCGCTCTGTTCGACCTGTACAAGGCCGAACAAGAGAAATCGGTAGACGTTGAAGTAACCAGTGCATTTGCATTGAACCAAGAACAGCAAGACAAACTCGCCAAGGTTCTCAGTGCACGACTCAACCGGGAAGTGCGCCTGCAAGTTGCGGAGGACGCTGCCTTGATTGGTGGTGTCGTGATCCGCGCCGGCGACCTGGTTATCGATGGCTCGATTCGCGGCAAAATCGCGAAACTTGCCGAAGCATTGAAATCTTGAGTTTGAAGGGGCAGCAGAGCAATGCAGCAACTCAATCCTTCCGAAATAAGTGAAATTATCAAGGGCCGCATCGACAAGCTCGATGTGACCTCCCAAGCCCGTAACGAAGGCACTGTCGTCAGCGTATCTGACGGCATCGTGCGGATTCACGGTCTGGCCGACGTCATGTACGGCGAGATGATCGAGTTTCCGGGCGGCGTCTACGGTATGGCCCTCAACCTGGAGCAGGACTCCGTAGGTGCCGTGGTATTGGGCTCCTACCAGTCGCTGGCTGAAGGCATGAGCGCCAAGTGCACCGGCCGCATCCTCGAAGTTCCTGTTGGTAAGGAATTGCTGGGCCGCGTAGTCGATGCTCTGGGTAACCCTGTTGACGGCAAAGGTCCACTGGGCAACACCGAGACCGACGCGGTCGAGAAAGTTGCTCCAGGCGTGATCTGGCGTAAGTCGGTAGACCAGCCTGTACAGACTGGCTACAAGGCTGTCGATGCCATGATCCCTGTCGGCCGTGGCCAGCGTGAGCTGATCATCGGTGACCGTCAGATCGGTAAAACCGCTCTGGCGATCGACGCGATCATCAACCAGAAAGACAGCGGCATTTTCTGCGTCTACGTTGCTATCGGTCAGAAGCAATCGACCATCGCCAACGTGGTTCGCAAGCTGGAAGAAAACGGCGCCCTGGCCAACACGATCATCGTGGCTGCCAGTGCTTCGGAATCTCCTGCGCTGCAATTCCTGGCACCGTACTCCGGTTGCACCATGGGTGAATTCTTCCGCGACCGCGGTGAAGACGCGCTGATCGTTTATGACGATCTGTCCAAGCAGGCAGTGGCTTACCGCCAGATTTCCCTGCTGCTGCGCCGTCCACCAGGCCGTGAAGCTTACCCAGGCGACGTGTTCTATCTCCACTCCCGTCTGCTGGAGCGCGCATCCCGCGTTTCGGAAGAATACGTAGAGAAGTTCACCAATGGCGCAGTGACCGGCAAAACCGGTTCCCTGACCGCACTGCCGATCATCGAAACCCAGGCTGGCGACGTTTCCGCGTTCGTTCCGACCAACGTGATTTCCATCACCGACGGTCAGATCTTCCTGGAATCGGCCATGTTCAACTCGGGCATCCGTCCTGCAGTGAACGCCGGTGTTTCGGTATCCCGTGTGGGTGGTGCCGCTCAGACCAAGATCATCAAGAAGCTCTCCGGTGGTATCCGTACCGCTCTGGCTCAGTACCGTGAACTGGCGGCATTCGCCCAGTTCGCTTCTGATCTGGACGAAGCGACCCGCAAGCAACTTGAGCATGGTCAGCGCGTTACCGAGCTGATGAAGCAGAAGCAATACGCACCAATGTCGATCGCTGACATGGCGCTGTCGCTGTATGCCGCTGAGCGTGGGTTCCTGACTGACATTGAAATCGCCAAGGTCGGCAGCTTCGAACAAGCGCTGATTGCTTTCTTCAACCGCGATCACGCCGATTTGATGGCCAAGATCAACGTTAAAGGTGACTTCAATGACGAAATCGACGCTGGCATGAAAGCCGGTATCGAGAAGTTCAAGGCCACCCAAACCTGGTAAGCCGCAGCGGGAGCCGCGAGGCTCCCGCTTGCTAACCTGATAGGTGTTACATGGCAGGCGCAAAAGAGATTCGCAGTAAGATTGCGAGCATCAAAAGCACGCAAAAGATTACCAGCGCCATGGAAAAAGTGGCGGTCAGCAAAATGCGCAAGGCACAAATGCGCATGGCTGCTAGCCGTCCTTATGCGGAGCGTATCCGCCAGGTAATTGGGCATCTGGCCAACGCCAACCCGGAATACCGCCACCCGTTCATGATCGACCGCGAAATCAAGCGCGTTGGTTATGTTGTGGTGAGCAGTGACCGTGGTCTGTGCGGCGGCTTGAACACCAACCTGTTCAAGGCCCTGGTCAAGGACATGGCGGTAAACCGCGAAAACGGCGTCGAGATTGATCTGTGTGTAGTCGGTAGCAAGGGTGCGGCCTTTTTCCGCAACTTCGGCGGTAACGTCGTTGCAGCTATCAGCCACCTGGGTGAAGAGCCGTCGATCAATGATCTGATCGGCAGCGTCAAGGTGATGCTGGATGCCTACCTGGACGGCCGTATCGACCGCCTGTCCGTGGTGTCCAACAAGTTCATCAACACCATGACGCAACAGCCTACCGTGGAGCAGTTGATTCCACTGGTGGCCACCCCGGATCAGGATCTCAAGCACCACTGGGACTATCTCTACGAACCGGACGCCAAAGAGCTGCTTGACGGCTTGATGGTCCGTTACGTCGAGTCGCAGGTCTACCAGGCGGTGGTCGAGAACAACGCGGCTGAACAGGCTGCGCGGATGATCGCGATGAAGAACGCTACCGACAACGCCGGTGATTTGATCAGCGATTTGCAGCTGATCTACAACAAGGCGCGTCAGGCTGCGATCACCCAAGAGATCTCGGAAATCGTCGGCGGCGCTGCCGCGGTTTAACGGTTCAAATATTCAGAGGATCCAGCTATGAGTAGCGGACGTATCGTTCAAATCATCGGCGCCGTTATCGACGTGGAATTTCCACGCGACAGCGTACCGAGCATCTACAACGCGCTGACTGTACAAAGCGCGGCCGCAACCACCCTGGAAGTTCAGCAGCAGCTGGGCGACGGCGTGGTGCGTACCATTGCGATGGGTTCCACCGAGGGCTTGAAGCGCGGTCTGGAAGTCAGCGACTCTGGCGCAGCCATCTCCGTACCGGTCGGTAAAGCGACCCTGGGCCGGATCATGGACGTCCTCGGTAACCCGATCGACGAAGCTGGCCCGATCGACACCGAAGAGCGCTGGGGCATTCACCGCGCAGCACCTTCGTTCGCCGAGCAAGCAGGCGGCAACGACCTGCTGGAAACCGGCATCAAGGTTATCGACCTGGTTTGCCCGTTCGCCAAGGGCGGTAAAGTCGGTCTGTTCGGTGGTGCCGGTGTAGGCAAAACCGTAAACATGATGGAACTGATCCGTAACATCGCCATCGAGCACAGCGGTTATTCCGTGTTCGCCGGTGTGGGTGAGCGTACTCGTGAGGGTAACGACTTCTACCACGAGATGAAGGATTCCAACGTTCTGGACAAAGTGGCACTGGTTTACGGTCAGATGAACGAGCCGCCGGGAAACCGTCTGCGCGTAGCTCTGACCGGCCTGACCATGGCCGAGAAGTTCCGTGACGAAGGTAACGACGTTCTGCTGTTCGTCGACAACATCTATCGTTACACCCTGGCCGGTACCGAAGTATCCGCACTGCTGGGCCGTATGCCTTCGGCAGTAGGTTACCAGCCGACCCTGGCTGAAGAGATGGGCGTTCTGCAGGAACGTATTACTTCGACCAAGGAAGGTTCGATCACCTCGATCCAGGCGGTATACGTACCGGCGGACGACTTGACCGACCCGTCGCCAGCGACCACCTTCGCCCACTTGGACGCTACCGTCGTTCTGTCCCGTGACATCGCTTCCCTGGGTATCTACCCGGCGGTAGATCCACTGGATTCGACTTCGCGCCAGCTGGACCCGAACGTGATCGGCCAGGACCACTATGACACCGCTCGCGGCGTTCAGTACGTTCTGCAGCGTTACAAAGAGCTGAAAGACATCATCGCGATCCTGGGTATGGACGAGCTGTCGGAAGCCGACAAACAGTTGGTTAACCGTGCTCGTAAGATCCAGCGCTTCTTGTCGCAGCCGTTCTTCGTGGCTGAAGTCTTCACCGGTGCTTCGGGTAAATACGTTTCCCTGAAAGACACCATTGCTGGCTTCAAAGGCATCCTCAACGGTGACTACGACCACCTGCCAGAACAAGCGTTCTACATGGTTGGCGGCATCGAAGAAGCGATCGAGAAAGCCAAGAAACTGTAATCCCGGCGCCCGGCAACGGGCGCTAATTTAGGTTGAGGCATCAGATGGCTATGACAGTCCATTGCGATATTGTCAGCGCGGAAGGGGAAATCTTTTCCGGCCTGGTCGAGATGGTGATTGCGCACGGTGCACTGGGTGATCTTGGTATCGCTCTGGGTCACGCGCCGCTGATCACTAATCTCAAGCCGGGTCCGATCCGCCTGATCAAGCAAGGCGGGGAAGCCGAGGTGTTCTACATCTCCGGTGGTTTCCTCGAGGTTCAGCCGAACATGGTCAAGGTACTTGCCGATACCGTGCAACGTGCCGCCGATCTGGATGAAGCTCAGGCTCAGGCAGCTCTCAAGGCTGCCGAGAATGCCCTGAACGAAAAAGGCGCGGACTTCGATTACGGCGCCGCTGCCACTCGTCTGGCCGAGGCTGCAGCCCAGCTGCGCACCGTCCAGCAGATCCGCAAGAAGTTTGGCGGTTAATCCGTCAGCCGCTTGTTGTGCGATTGATAAAAAAGGGTAGCCTCGGCTACCCTTTTTTCTTTTCCGAATTCCCACAAACCGGTCGCAGTCGCTGACCACCCAGGATTGGTAGCCAGTCATGTCTCTCGAAATCGTTATCCTCGCGGCCGGTCAAGGCACTCGCATGCGCTCGGCGCTGCCCAAGGTGCTGCACCCGATTGCCGGCAACTCCATGCTCGGTCATGTTATCCACAGCGCCCGACAACTTGATCCACAACGCATCCACGTGGTGATCGGGCACGGTGCCGATGCGGTGCGGGAGCGTCTGGCAGCTGATGACCTGAATTTCGTGTTGCAGGACAAGCAACTGGGCACCGGCCATGCCACCGCTCAAGCGGTGCCGTTCATCGAAGCGGGCACCGTGCTAATCCTCTACGGCGATGTGCCGCTGATTGAAGTGGAAACCCTGCGACGTCTGCTCAAGCATGTCGTGCCGGGGCAGATGGGTTTGCTCACTGTTGAGCTGGATGACCCGACCGGTTACGGCCGCATCGTGCGTGATGCTGACGGCAAGGTCGCGGCAATCGTCGAGCACAAAGATGCCAGCGAAGCGCAACGTGCGATCACCGAAGGCAACACCGGCATCCTCGCTGTGCCGGCCGATCGCCTGGCTGACTGGATGAGTCGCCTCTCGAACAACAACGCGCAGGGCGAGTACTACCTCACCGACGTGATCGAAATGGCGGTCCGCGATGGTTTGGTCGTGGCTACCGAACAACCGCACGACCCGATGGAAGTACAGGGCGCCAATGATCGCAAGCAGCTCTCTGAACTGGAACGTCATTACCAGTTGCGCGCCGGCCGTCGCCTGATGGCTCAAGGCGTCACCCTGCGCGACCCGGCGCGTTTCGATGTGCGTGGCGAAGTCAGCGTAGGCCGCGATGTACTGATCGATATCAACGTGATCCTTGAAGGCAAGGTGATCATTGAAGACGACGTACAGATCGGCCCGAACTGCGTGATCAAGGACAGTACCCTGCGCAAAGGCGTGATCATCAAGGCCAACAGTCATATCGAAGGTGCCATTCTCGGTGAAGGCAGCGACGCCGGTCCCTTCGCGCGTTTGCGCCCGGGCACTGTGCTCGAAGCGCGCGCCCATGTGGGTAACTTCGTTGAGCTCAAAAATGCGCACATGGGCGAGGGTGCCAAGGCTGGGCACTTGACCTACCTGGGCGATGCCGAAATCGGCGCGCGCACCAACATCGGCGCTGGCACCATCACCTGCAACTACGATGGCGCCAACAAGTGGAAAACTGTTTTGGGCGCGGATGTGTTCATCGGTTCCAACAACTCGTTGGTTGCCCCTGTGGATATCTCCAACGGTGCGACGACTGCGGCCGGCTCGACCATCACGCAAAATGTGGATAACGCTCAGTTGGCGGTAGGCCGAGCCCGTCAGAAGAACATCGACGGCTGGAAGCGCCCGGAAAAAATCAAAAAATCCTGATTTATCCACAATCCCCCTGTGGGAGCGTGCCTGCTCGCGAAGGCGTCGTTTCAGCCAACCTCAATGTTGAATGAACAACCGCTTTCGCGAGCAAGCCCGCTCCCACACTCATTTCAATCTTTCTGAATTTTTCTCCCCGCGTCTTGACGGCAACCTTTCGATAGCGTTTCATTGCTTGCGTTATCTTTCGAAACGAAACTTAGGTCGCCATGTCCAAGCGCAACACTCCCCAGCGTCGTCATAACATCCTCGCCTTGCTCAATGAGCAGCGCGAAGTCAGTGTCGATGAGCTGGCCAAGCGTTTCGAAACTTCCGAAGTTACGATTCGCAAGGATCTCGCGGCGCTGGAAACCCATGGTCTGTTGCTGCGTCGTTACGGCGGTGCGATCACCATGCCGCAAGAACTGGTCGCAGAAGCGGCGCAGAGTATTTCCAAGTACAAGCAGGCGATCGCCCGCGCGGCGGTAAAACGCATCCGCGAACACGCGCGCATCATCATCGACAGCGGCAGCACCACTGCGGCGATGATTCCCGAACTGGGCCAGCAACCGGGCCTGGTGGTGATGACCAACTCGCTGCATGTCGCCAATGCCTTGAGCGAACTGGAACACGAGCCGGTATTGCTGATGACCGGCGGCACTTGGGATCCACACTCAGAATCCTTTCAGGGCCAGGTCGCCGAGCAGGTACTACGCTCCTACGACTTCGATCAACTGTTCATCGGCGCCGACGGCATCGATCTGGTTCGCGGCACTACCACATTCAATGAACTGCTCGGCCTCAGCCGGGTGATGGCCGACGTTGCGCGAGAAGTCATCGTCATGGTCGAGGCCGATAAGATCGGCCGCAAGATTCCCAACCTGGAGCTGCCCTGGAGCAGCATCCATACCCTCATTACCGATGATCGCCTGACCGTCGAGGCACGCGATCAGCTTCAGGCCCGCGGGATCACGTTGATCCGTGCGGCTGTCAGTCAGGAGAAATAACCATGTGTGGCATTGTCGGTGCAGTAGCTGAACGTAATATCACCGCCATCCTTCTTGAAGGCCTGAAGCGCCTCGAATACCGCGGCTATGACAGCGCCGGTGTGGCGGTCTATACCAACGACCAGACCCTGGAACGCATGCGTCGTCCGGGCAAGGTCAGCGAACTGGAAACCGCACTGGCCGAACAGCCGCTGGCCGGCCGCCTCGGTATCGCCCACACCCGTTGGGCGACCCATGGCGCGCCGTGCGAGCGCAATGCTCACCCGCATTTTTCCGGCGACATTGCCGTTGTGCACAACGGCATCATCGAGAACCATGAAGCCCTGCGTGAGCAACTCAAAGCGTTGGGTTATGCGTTCAGCTCGGACACCGACACCGAAGTCATCGCCCACCTGCTGACCCATAAGCTCAAGGAACAACCAGACCTGACGGCCGCGCTCAAAGCGACCGTCAAAGAGCTGCACGGGGCTTACGGTCTGGCGGTGATCAATGCCCGACAACCGGATCGTCTGGTCGCCGCGCGCAGTGGCAGCCCTCTGGTGATTGGCCAGGGTCTGGGCGAAAACTTCCTCGCTTCCGACCAACTCGCTCTGCGTCAGGTCACTGACCGTTTCATGTACCTGGAAGAAGGCGATATCGCTGAAATCCGTCGCGACAACGTGCAGATCTGGGACATAAACGGCAATGCCGTCGAGCGCCAGACCGTGCAATACACCGACGGTGCCGAAGCCGCCGACAAGGGCGAGTTCCGCCACTACATGCTCAAGGAAATCCACGAGCAGCCGGCCGTGGTCCAGCGCACTCTCGAAGGTCGTCTGGGCAATAATCAGGTGCTGGTTGAGGCCTTCGGTCCGCAAGCCGCCGAGCTGTTCGCCAAAGTGCGCAATGTGCAGATCGTCGCCTGCGGCACCAGTTTTCACGCCGGCATGGTCGCGCGCTACTGGCTCGAGGAACTGGCCGGCATCCCGTGCCAGGTCGAAGTCGCCAGCGAATTCCGTTATCGCAAAGTGGTGGTGCAGCCGGACACGCTGTTCGTGACCATTTCTCAGTCTGGCGAAACCGCTGACACCCTCGCGGCGCTGCGCAATGCCAAGGAGCTGGGCTTCCTCGCCAGCCTGGCGATCTGCAACGTCGGCATCAGCTCGCTGGTGCGTGAATCCGACCTGACCCTGTTGACCCAGGCCGGTCGCGAAATCGGCGTGGCCTCGACCAAAGCCTTCACTACGCAACTGGTCGGCCTGTTGCTGCTGACTTTGTCGCTGGGTCAGGTGCGCGGCACTCTGGCCAACGGCGTCGAAGCCACACTCGTCGAAGAACTGCGTCGCCTGCCGACCCGTCTAGGCGAAGCGCTGGCGATGGACAGCACCGTGGAAAAAATCGCCGAGCTGTTCGCCGAGAAAAACCACACTCTGTTTCTCGGCCGTGGCGCGCAATTCCCGGTGGCAATGGAAGGTGCCTTGAAGCTCAAGGAAATCTCCTACATCCACGCCGAGGCCTACCCGGCCGGCGAGCTCAAACACGGCCCGCTGGCACTTGTGGATAACGACATGCCGGTGGTCACCGTCGCGCCGAACAACGAACTGTTGGAGAAGCTCAAGTCCAATTTGCAGGAAGTCCGCGCCCGTGGCGGTGAGCTGATTGTGTTTGCCGACGTTAAGGCGGCGATGACCAATGGCGAAGGCACTCACGTGGTGCAGATGCCGCACATCCACGACATTCTCTCGCCGATCCTTTATACGATTCCGCTGCAACTGCTGTCCTACTACGTGGCCGTGCTCAAGGGCACCGACGTTGACCAGCCGCGCAACCTGGCGAAATCGGTCACTGTGGAATAAGTTATCCACCGTTGATCTACGCTCCTGGTTTTGAACAATATAGGTTGACACGAATCAATATAGTTTGACACGCGGAAACATAGATTGACACAACGCTGAAACCCCCGTATCTACGGGGGTTTCTTCTTTCCAGGCTTTCCTTTGGTCTGGATTCATCGCTTCAGTTTTCAGCGGGTGTAGTCTAGAAATGCTCGAAATATGGTCGCTACGGTGGTCATGTTCTTCTACGACTTTTTCTCGGCAAGAGGTGAAGCGGTCCACATCGACTGAGGAGGCGTGGGTTGCGAGGTCGTAAGTTTGCATCACAGCAGGACATTGAACGGCACATTGCAAATGGATTTGGCGGAGGCGCCGGGGCTAGCTACGTGCCTTGGCTGCGGGTACAGGACGTTCCTTCGATCGGTCGTTCGCACAAGATCCCAGGCGTCAAGATCGACAGGATTCACCACTTGCTGTCAGATCTCGAGCGTTCTTACTTCCTTGTGTGTGAATTTTCGGAAGACGTCGTGGATATTCGTGAGCAATACCCATTGCTCCCCTCAGAGCGTGCGCAAGCAATAGCAACGTCTTTAGATGTACGCTTTCCCCGGTACCCTAGAACAACCCTGCCTTATGTGATGACGACCGACTTTCTACTAACTGTTAAGGACCTGAACGGAGATTTCAAGTCTGTAGCTAGAACTGTGAAGTATCGTTCTGATTTAGAAGGTAAAGGAAGCAAACGCACGCTTGAAAAACTTGAGATTGAAAAGCGCTTTTGGCAGAGCCAAGGTGTCGATTGGAGAGTCGTCACAGATGAGTTTTTCACACGAGATCTGATTAAAAATCTTGGGCTAATCAGAAAATACTCAAAACTCCATCGTAATTTAATGAAAGTATCGCTGCATTCGAATTTTATCGATTGCCTAGCAAACAGCCGGGAATATCCGTGGACTTTGGCCACCTGTTTAAGAAAAATTGCGTCCCTTCTGTCTATTTCCTATATCGACGCCCAAGCAATATTCTTCCATCTGGTTTGGAATAAGGTGCTGAAAATCGACTTGGTTAGCTCTCCGCTACATCTTACTGGGCTAGTTCCTGACTTCGAAGTTATCCAGAACTCTGTCGATATATCGTTGAAGGAGAAAATGTCATGAGTTTTTTCGTAAATGACGTTTTTGAGCCTGTTGCCGATTCGTCAGTTATTGGTACGATCGTTAGGCTCATTTACCTTGAGGAAACTTATGACCTGGCTGTTGTGATTGACCTAGCTGATCCTCCCAGGCAGCCATACGCTATTAGTCTTGAAGAGCTGCATCGATCGGTATCGAGTGGTCATACGAAACCAGTGACCATCGCCACACCGGAGTTCATGCTTGTGCTTGAGGATCAGTTGGACGAGGCAGCCAAGCTGGGCCGAGACGAGAAATGGGCCATCATTGCCCCTCTGCTAGATCCTGACTACCCAGGGCGAATATTCACACGGGGGGAATTGGGCCGGTTGGTTAGCACGAGAGCATCAGAATTGGGGATTCAGCGGAAAAAGATTTATCGGCTTCTTTACCGTTATTGGATCTATGGTCAAATCCGAAACTCATTGCTTAATAATTACTCAGCTGTAGGTGTTGCCGATAGAAAATATGATCCGAGTAAGCCTCCAGGGCGAAAACCTAAATTTCAAGGCGTTCTTACACCGTCTTCCAAGATGCTTAGCGCTGTTGATAAAAAGTGTATTCGTGTTGGGTATGCGCTTTATGTGAAAGATAAGAAATCCTCTATTTCGAGCGCTTATGACGAAATGTTGAGAAGATTCTACTCGGTTCGAGACATCTCGAAAAACAGCGAAGAACAGCTTCATTTGCTTCCGAGTTCAGAAATACCCAGCTTGAGGCAGTTTAGATATTGGGGCCAAATCTTTTTCGACGAAATAGAAACTCAGCGTGGCCGTAAGGGTTTGAGGAGGTGGCTCAAAGACTGTCGCCCGCTTTCAGGTACTGTTCGCGATTGGCTGCGCGGACCATGTCACCAGTTCGAAATCGACGCAACTATTGCCGATATTTATTTGGTCAACAGCTACTCTAGACGGATGCTCATAGGCCGGCCCGTGGTTTACATCGTCGTAGATAGTTTTTCGGGAATGATTGTTGGTCTCTATGTAGGATTGGAAGGCCCTAGTTGGAATGGGGCGAGGCAGGCTCTATTCAACGCGTTTACTTCAAAGGTGGCGTTTTGCGCGCAGAACGGCGTTGAAATCAACGCAGATGACTGGGATTGTCACCATTTGCCCCACCAGATTTATGCCGACAGGGGCGAGATGCTGTCACTGGCAGCAGAAGGGCTTTCGTCAGGCCTGGGAATTGAGATGGGCACTGCCCCGCCATATCGGCCAGATTGGAAGCCTATGGTAGAGAGTCGGTTTGGCATTTTGAATGATCTGACGGGCATTAGATGGCTACCTGGCGGGGTAGCTGCGCGTGATAAGGAGCGAGGTGAGCGAGACTACCGGCTTGATGCCACGCTCAACCTTAAAGAGTTCACACAAATCCTCATCAACTGCGTGCTCCACTATAACCGGCATCATCGACAGCCTGACCGGCTGACGCAGGCAATGATGAATGACGGCGTTGAACCTACGCCCAACGGAATATGGAGTTGGGCTTGCAAGAACGATCTGGTCGAATCTAACAAACGCCCCGAGGAGATGGTTTACCTCCACCTCCTGCCCCGAGAGCGCGCGACCGTTCAAAAGGGTGGAGTAATGTTTCGCGGAATGCACTACGTGTGTGATATGGCCGTTGAGAAAAATTGGTTTGCCAAAGCTCGCAAAGGGGGAGTCTGGTCAATAGAGTGTTGGTTCGATCCGAACTCTGCTGCGCACATTTGGATTCAGGGTGATGCCAAGCAGTTTATCCGTTGTGATCTTCGACAATCGGATGCCAGTTACGCGAACTACCGCTCGGACGAAATTTTTGACTTGCTCGAAGCCTATCGCCAGAAACCAACAGCTCACCGACGAGCTGAGCTGGAAAGCCGTGTGCAGCTTAGCGATCAAGTCCATCAGATCATCACCAATGCACTCTCTGAAAGAGAGCTGGAGCCTGCTCCGCCCACCAAGGCCGAGGCCACAGGAAACATCCGTGAAAACCGCGCCGAAGAACGTCTCCGTGAGCGTGAAAATGCGGTTGTTCCAGAAGGCGTCAGGGCTGAGCCAGCTTCACGACAATCTGAATCGACACCGACAGCGCGTGACTCATATGCCGGCGAGCGCACCGCGCAGATTATCGATTTGCTCAAAAGAATTCGGCCAGGACAGGCACAATGAAAGGTGCACAGACGTTTGCCAATTACGTCAAACAGGATATTCGTGAGTATGCCGGAAATCCGCTAATTGAAGCTTTGCCTCCAATACTCTCGGAGGCGACGGCTATAGAGCTGATCTCGAATTTTCCTCAGCCGGTGGATCCGAAAGAGCTGAGCCTCGAAGGAGCCACTCGAATTCACTGTATCGACCGTTTGAGAACAGTGGTACAGCCATTTCTGTTGCACTTGGAACTGGAGGCTCTGTTCTCGCTGCTCATCCGTCGAGGGTATGTCGGGCGTAACCCGATGTCTCCCGCTACCGTCCGGCATTTGCATTCTTTATCCGGTGCTCAGCGTTACCACGATGCGTTCAAATCCACCGCAGAGACATTTACCGTCGTCGGCCTGAGTGGCATCGGGAAGTCGACGGCACTTCACGCCGTTTTGAGCCTTTATCCACAGACAATCCGTCATGAGCGCTATGAGGGGAGGCAGTTTGTTCATACCCAAATCACTTGGCTGAAGCTTGACTGCCCTCGGGATGGATCACTGGCTGGGTTTTGCCAGCAGTTTTTTTATGCGGTTGGGGATGCTCTAGGGGACAAGGACTACCACAAGCGCTACAGGCACCGAAACATCAATGATGCGCTGCAACAGATGGAGCAGGTGGCGAGTACATTTTTCATCGGCGCCTTGTTGATCGACGAGCTGCAAAACCTCCACCTGGCGAAAACTGGTGGTAAGGAGAGCATGCTGAATTTTTTTCTGCACTTGGTTAACAACATCGGTATTCCGGTCGTTTTCAGTGGCACGAACTCGATGATTAGCCTGTTCTCAGAAGTGATGCGTACGGCCCGCCGAGTCTGTGGAGCCGGTACGCTCGAATTCAAACGCTTCGAGAAGGATGATGAGGAGTGGCGGTTGCTGGTCGAAAATCTTTGGAGCTATCAGTGGTGCAAGCAGACCGCTGAGCTGACCGAAGAAATTTTGGACACACTCTATGAGCACACCCAAGGCGTCACAGATTTCTTGGTCAAGCTGCTGGTATTGAGTCAGCGATACGCGGTTCAGAGTGGCTCGGAGTGTTTGACTGCCGAGACTTTGGTGAAGGTCAGCAACTCAAAAATGCAGATTCTCAAGCCAGCCCTTTCGGCTCTGCGTAGCCGAGATCCGAAGCGCATGCGGCAGTTCGACGATTTGCTGCCGATTGAGGAGCAACTGAACGAAATGATGGTTTTTGACGGGTTGGCACGAGCGGACCGCCTTTCCTTACTTCGAAGCCTTGTTTCCCCTGAAAAGCCGGCAGATGCCTCTCCTACCAACGAGCGCCAACCGCCGGTTGCTGTTGCAGTGGAAAGCTCAGAGGCTAAAGCTTTAAGTGAACACGACACTCCTCTCGATGCACTGCGATCTGCGGGCTGGCTCAACGAGGATCTATTTGAGTTCTCTCCGATGTATCAAAAAGAGTGAGTCAGGGGTGATGAAATGCACCTTAAACTCCATTTCTTCCCCACAGCGTTTCCAGACGAGACGCTGCACAGCCTGATTTCTCGCTATGCCCGTCTCTGCGGTGTTCGTAGTATCCGAGCCGCGTTCTCCGGCCTGAAATCGGCGGCGGCATTTTCGCAGAATGTCGCCTTCCCAAGTCATCTTAGGGATTTTGTCGAAGTGCTACCCAGCGGTACCGAGCTATCAGTAGCCGAGATTCTTATGCGCCACACGTTATTATCCTACTACGCGCCATTTTTGAGTATGCGCCAGGTAGAACATGCTCGTGCGTTGATGACCGTTGATGGCAAAGGCCTGATGTTGAAGCTGGGTGTCAACGCGAGCCGTATTGAATTCGCCTCTAGAGTGCGGTTATGCGAAGAGTGTATTGCCCAAGATCAGGTAGAACGGGGGGTCGCATATTGGCATAGGGTTCACATGCTTCCGGGCGTGCTGGTCTGTCCGCATCACGGCACTTCACTCAGAATCCTTGATCATCGCTGGTCCAGCCGCAACTCTCGACAACTCACACTGCCGAGTGACGAGCATGTCCAAGCACACACAATACCTCTTGATATCCCGTCGGTGTGCAAGCCGCCGCTCCACGATATAGCGTTGCGCTCGCTTCAGGTCCTTGAATCTGAAGTCAGCGCGTTGTCGGCAGATACGGTGCGATACACGTTTATGCAAAAGGCAACACAGCTTAATCTTGCCTCTGGAAACCACCGTTTATATCTGCAAATGCTGGCACAGCACATGGCCAATTTTTTTGCAGCACTGCCTCGAGATTGGGAATTTGCTGTACTCGGGGACGTCGGCGGGGATACACCCGCCACATGGGTCACGAAGCTGCTTCGTAAGCCAATCACCTCTCATCATCCGCTCAAATACATTCTATTGGCCGGTGCACTGGACGTTGACATGGCGAGGTTGCTGCATGAACAACGCCCGCTGGAGCGGGAAGTGGCGTCTGGTCCGAAAACACACATGCGGCTACCCAAGCGCGATCTACCGGAGATGTCGAGTGAAGGACTGGACTGTTCATTGGCCGCAGTATGGGAACATGCCCTTGAGGGAGCTGATGCCAAAAAGATTGCTGCCGTTTTAGGCGTCTCATTGGCGTACGTCTATCGCAGCATCCGCAGCGTACCTGGCGGTCAAGATGCTTGGAGGAAGGCTCGATTTCAAATTGAGCTATGTGCAAGACGCAGGGTCTTCGAGGCCGATTACCGTTTGCAAAAAGCACATGCGTGCAAGGGGTACGCTTGGTTATATCGACATGACAAGAAGTGGCTGTCGAGATCAACTGCAAACCCAAGTATTCATCGCGCGCCCCGAATCAATAGCTCAGAGATGTTCGCTGCTCTCGATGACAGACTAGCCGGGGAAGTACGGGAGTGTGCTGATGTACTCTATGGTTTTAAAGGTAAGCCGGTCCGCGTATCACGTACCAGAATTGGGCGAGAACTTCATGTTCTGTCTCGCTTCGAAAAGCAGCTCAGCAAGCTTCCTCTCTGTGCAGCAGCGCTCGACAGGGTATGTGAATCAGTTCAAAGCTTTCACGAACGGCGTTTACGGTGGGCTAGGCGCAAATTGCTCTCGGAGGGCAAGCCCGTGACGCGTTCTTCGCTCTACAGGCTCGCGAGCATACGGCTTACGGTGTAATCCAGCCTGTAATAAATCACCATTTGACACCCCGCACTCAACTCTTTGTGCCAAGGTCATCCCACAAAAACCTGTTTACTTCTCAAAAATAGCTGGGAGTACGCTACGCAGGTTGCGATATGAGAAGTATGTTTCATCTATCGTGCTGAATAATCCTAAATGTGTGTTCCTCTTGCGCAGAACTTGCGGGAGCTGGATTAATGATACGTGTTTTGGACTCAAGGAATACTGCTACGATTGGGGCAAGGTAACCATCACAATTCGGAGCAGTGTGGCACCCTATGGAGTGGTCATTTTTTGAGGGGCCTAACCCCGGTACAGAATTTAATGTGTAATCTATATACTCCATCTCGGATCCGCGTTTTTCTTTAACCCCAATTTGTTAATCGGTAAATGATGTCTGATCTACTATTTTTCCCTGTGTCGATGCCGGATGAAATGCTGCACTCTCGCGTCACCCGCTATCACTACCTGTCAGGCAATAGAACAGCGGCGGAAACCTACCGTGATTTATTCGCATCTAAACCATTTAGCATCGGTGGCATCGTACCTCAGCAGATTGAGAGGCTTGCCGACAGGCTACCAGGGCAGCTGGAAAGCAATCTCGCAGAACTGATCAGTAACAACACGACGTTTCCTGCGTACAGACCTTTTCTAGGTGTGAGGCAAGGACCGGAGGACCATTCTGGATCGCGCGGTTTTGATGGAGTGGTACGAATTCCTCGCCGCGAAGAGTCCATCCATGGGAAAGCTAAGCTTTGCCCTACCTGCGTTCAGGAGGATTTGATCGATTGCGGTTCTGCCTACTGGCATCGATCACACCATATGCCCGGTGTTTCAGTCTGTTGGCGCCACGGGGACTGGCTGATCCATGCTTGCCCCAAGTGCTCCCACCCTTTCTATCGAAAATTGAAGCTGCTTCCAAATCTGACTGAGCCATGCGCATGCGGGTGGAATCCGCTCAACGCTAAGACTACGCATAAGGGCTCGGATCTGGAGAAGAAGGTCGCGCTGTTCGCGCACGATATCTTGCAACGAAAGATCCCGCCCATAGGTAGCGCGGTATTGAGTTCTTGCTATGTGCGGCAATGTAAGAAACGTGGATTTGTATTTGGAAACAATGCGGGCATTGCGAAACTTTTTGATAGTATTCAAAGTGCTTATGGCGATGAGTATTTAGCGCAAATTGATCCGGCCTACAATAATGGAAAGCATGAGCAATGGATTAGGCTGAAGTCAGACAAGGGTCAGCTTAATATGCCACTAGCGCGACATTTGATTATCGCGCTTCATTTATTTTCCAGTGCTGATGATTTCGAGGGAGCGTTGAAGAAGGAGTCTATCCTGCTAAGTGCTTCGAGTTCGCCACGACCTTCTAAAAATGAAGATGCGCATTCCGGTAAAATGATTAAGTACCGTCAAAAAATCGAGATGCTTTTGGCGCTGCGCTCCGAGGCTGATGTGGAATACCTCTGGAAAAAAGCCTATAAACCAACTCATTGGCTAATGGAAAATGATAATGCATGGCTGATCGCAAAACTTCGCATGCCTAAGAAGGTTGCCGTTAAGGTTGAGAAGACTATCGACTCAAGAGACGCTGGTTATGCAGCCCTTATTGAAGCGGGCGTGGATGAGTTATATAGCGTTGCGAAAGATCCTAAAAGGGTGAACATTAGAAGTTTGCAGACGCTGCTCCCAAACTCGTTACCTCACGGCCTAGAACTGCGTAAGCAGAGGTTCCCTCTTACTTATCACCAGATCAAGCGTCACCAAGAGTCAGTGTGGTATTTCCGATTAAGGACATTGGTGTGGAGCATCTCTGAAATCATAAGAATGAAGCTGCCGGTGAACTATTCAACTGTAAGATTGACCTCGGCGGTAGCAAGCAAAGTTTTCTTGGTTTTTTCCAGCTTCTTCGAGTGGGATCTGGAAAGCTTGGCGAGAACAGGCGTGGATGCAGAGGCCTTGCTTAAGTCTACCGGCGTATCGAGAGACTGGGAGGGACCGCCGATTGCGATTAGCTTCTGAGGGCATCTGCGCTCCATCCGCCCCGAAAACGTCATCAGGGGCTGGAGCGATAGCTTTAAGAACCGATTATGGCGCATCGGGTTCTTTAGCTGGTTCTCGGGGGGGGGCGCCCGGAGATTGACGTCGTTTGGTTTTTGAGCGAGATATGTATCGAAATTAGCGAGTTTATGTCTTCTGCATAAACTCGCTAATTTCGATAAATACGCTTCTGGTCAGCGCCATAACCCATCAGCATTTGCCAGAAATCGAAAGCTACCATCACTCCGTTTCGATGAGTCAAAAAAAGCGTCTTGGTCAAGCTGACTCGGCATTAATCACCCTAAGATCTCTCTTGAAATCGCGGCAAATGACCTTAATATGATCTTATCTTGCCATCATCGTTTTCAATCATGGATGTTTCTCGGGGGTAGGTCGAAATGGCAGAACCAGAAGACGCTAAGCCCGCGAGTGGGCGCTTTAACACGAATGATGAGACGAAGCGGATCGTATGGACACAGACCGCTGGTCATTGCGAACTGTGCGGCACAGATCTAACGTTCGACTATCGTGCCGGCAAGCCAATGAAATGGGGCGAAGTGGCGCATATCCTACCCGCCAGTCCCAAGGGGCCTCGGGGACGCGCGGATCATGATGCTGAGGCGCACACGAACGATACTGCTAACCTGATGCTCCTGTGCCCAGGCTGTCATGACAAAATTGATCGTGACGCAGACGGTTATCCTGAAAATGATTTGAGTGGTTTACACCAAGCATACCTAGAGCGCATCCGAATCGCCGCAACGACCCCTGATGGTGGCAGAGCGATTCCTCTCATTGTCCAGAGTCAGCATTTCCAGACAATCAACGATATTCCCGTTCGCGATCTGTTGACTGCGATGTCTGCGGAGGGATTAACCGCCTTCGATCAAGGCATCAAAATTGCCTTCCCTGCGCCCGGACCGCGCGGCAGGGACGCTGCCTATTGGCAGAACGTCAAAGACAGCATCCAGTATGAGCTGGAGCAGCAACTCAAGCGTCGCGGCGGCACCTATGGCGACTCGCCCGCGCTAGCAGTAGTAGGCTTGGCCGATATCCCAGCTTTGATGATGTTGGGCCAGAGTATCGGCGATCGTTCCAAACGCTTAATCTTCTCTTTTCACCGCGAGCATCTTTTGCGCTGGCCCGATCAGTCTGCTGAGCCGCCCAGTTTTCTGTTTACGCCTCCACCCAACGGCGATGGTCCACTGGCGTTGGTGCTCTCCATTTCTGCGCAAGTTCCAGTTCGCGACGCGACCGACGCTCTACCCGGTGCACGTATTGCAGAGCTGTCGATTCCTGAACCAAGCTACGCGATGGTACAGAACCGTCGGGTGATTCATGCCTTTCGCGACGCACTCCAAATACGACTGAGCCAGCTTGAGGTTCTGACTCCTGATCCTATCCACGTCTTCGCCGCCATTCCTGCGGCACTGGCTATCGAGTTTGGCGCGTTGCTCACAACGCAGCATCAACATACGTACCTGATCTTCGATCGGGACAAGGAAAACCAAGATCGGTTTACGCAAACACTGCAATTGGGCTCGGTGGCCCAGGAGGCTATGTAAATGCTTTTGAGCAACGAACAGACCAAGCGCAGCAGTTGGGAATATTTTCTGCTTCGCGCCGCGCGGGAAATCTCGCTGTCGGAAGCGCAGTACGAACAAATCAACGACCGCTACTCCCAACTGGAAAAAATCCTCTCGGCTTCTGACAATCCCTTGCTCGCTGAGGCCCATATCTTCGTTCAGGGCTCAATGCGGCTGAAAACCACCATCAAGCCAATTCCCGGCGCGCCTGCGGATCTGGACACCATTGATGCGGACGCGATTATCTGGCTCCCTCACGCTCAAGGCGCTGGTGCGAAGGAAGTTCTAGAGGCGATTGAACAGCGTTTTAGAGAAGGCTCCCGCGTTCAGGAAGAAGTTAAGCAACTACGTCGTGGTATTCGGATCGTTTATGCCGATGAAAATCCAGGTTTTCACATCGATGTCACACCTGCCCGCGCGATCAACGGAAATAGCGAAGCAAATGGCGAGGGAAAGCTGGAGGTTCCGGATCGGGTCACAGGGTGGAAAGCAAGCAGCCCTATTCCTTACTCGAATTGGTTGCAGGTCGCTTCCGCCCAGGAAATCTCCTTGGAAACCTTGGTGATTGCCAAAAGCCAGCGAATGCTTGATGCGGCGACACAAGATCCTTTGCCGCATTATCAGGACTACATCGATCAAGATCCCCTGCGTGCGACCATAAAGCTGCTTAAGCGGCATCGCGATGAATGGGCCATCAAAACAAGGAGCGCTGATACTCGGCCCATATCTGCAGTTATCACTACTCTGGCCACTCACGCCTACCTGGATGTCGTGAAGGAGTCCCAGTCGCAGCCTCTGGCACCCCTCGATGCAATTCTGGAAATCGTTCGCAGAATGCCGCAGCACATCGCGCAAAGAGGTAGCGATTGCTTTGTCTGCAACCCTGCTGATAACGGCGAAAACTTTGCAGAGAAGTGGAATAGACCCGGCGAGGGGCAAGGCTATCGTCAAGCATTTACCAAGTGGCATGCGGATGCCAGTGCATCTGTGTCATTAGGTTTGGAAAGTTTTGAATCCAATGATTCTTTTGCCGAGGCAGTGAAAAAGAACTTCGGTATTACGCCGGCGTTCATCACAGCAGTGAACAATGAAATCCCTGCGAATTGGACGATGCCTGGTCGACCGGATGGCACTACCCGAAACTCTGCTTCGATGGGTTCGCTCTTCGGAGGAGCCAGCGGGGGCGGAACCTCTCAGTCGAGCGTAAAGCCGGTGGGACGCCTTGGCTGATCCTATTAAGACGCCATTGCAGCGCGGAATCGCCGCATTGCGAAATACCCTAGGTCATGATGCAGCCGATTCATTGCTCCAGTCCGCACCCATGCGGGCTGACGAAGCGGCGTGCTTTCATTTCCCCTTGCCCATCGATTACACGGGGCAGGAGCGGCGACTGCGTATTGGTTTCCCCTCCAACTTTCCCCGTGGGCTTTTGCGGCTGAACGTCGAACCCTCTCCATGGCTTGTTTGGCCGCATGCCACTAAGTCGGGACTTTGCCTTCATGGCTTTCAGGAACGCCCAATTATGGGCTCCCCGGAGGTCGTGGTAGAGGACAGCCTTTCCCGCTTGGCCCAGATCGTTTCGTTGTCCAAGATGGGATCGAGTCAGGCAACGCGCGATATCGAATTTCAGAATGAGATCACTACCTACTGGTCTTTTCAGCACGGACAGTCGTACCAGAACCTTTTACTTTTGGATCGACCTCAGGCTGCTTCGAAATTGTTTGCCCTCAGCGATCCGCGCCGGGCGGTGCCATCCGGTCAGGAAACGGTTTGGCTAGCATCGAACGTAGCAGCGCTTAAAGGGCATTACCGTCGGGTTGTCGGGCGCTCCGCTGTCATTCGCGCGGCCGAAACTCCCGGTTTTTACGTCAAGCTTCAGACTTATCCGGATATCCGCATCCCGGATCCAGAAGATTTATTGCTGTGGCTTACGCCACACCTTCAACCAGACGATGCCGAGCAATTGCTGGCATGGTTTGAGCTGCATGGAACGTTGGCGAGTCGATGGATTGTCCTGGAGCTCCCTGGGAGGACCGGTGCTCCAACTTATTGCCTCAATGTGCGCTCGCTTGGCGTACAGCAAGAGCGGGGGGCAAAGTTTGGCTTGCGCACAGCGCGCCGTCGGCCAGCCATCGCAAATGCACATCCTCCGGCACTCGTCCGTGCAACTGCTTTGGACGTGCTTGATCGTGCGTCCATTCTGTCCCGCGATATAAGCGGCACTTCAAAGCACCTTGAAAATGCTCGGGTGGTTTGTGTTGGCGTTGGCTCGTTAGGGAGTGCGGTGGCAATACAATTGGCACGCTCCGGTGTAGGCCACCTCACCCTCATCGATCCTGACACTTTGGTGTCAGCCAATCTGGGTAGGCACGTTCTGGGAGCGGATAGCCTAGGGAGGCTGAAAGCCTCAGCTTTGAGAGACAAGATTCTGTTAGATCTGCCGACTACAGAATGCGCCGCTTATTCGACTTTTGCCGAAGTAGTGATGAGCAGCAAACCAGAAGTGTTCGATAACGCGGATCTGGTGGTGATCACAACAGCAGACTGGCAGTCGGAGGTCACTATATGGCGGGCAAAATCCAGCGGCGTTACTTGGGGACTGTTACAAGCCTGGAGCGAACCGTACACCCAAGTAGGCCATGCGCTATTCGCACCAGCCGGTACCTTTGATGGCCGTAATTTGTTTACAGACATTGGCGATTTCTTGCATAAATTCACGGACTGGCCGAGTGGAGGTGTTGTTCCACTCCCCGCGTGTGGGGAGAGCTTCATTCCAGGCGGATCACTGGGAATGACCAATATCGCTTCAATGGTGTCGCACACGGCTTTACGCGCATTGACCGGCAACATCGACAGTGCGGCTTGGGTCAGCAGTATTTACAGACCTGAAGATGTGCAGAGCTTAGGAGGCCAATACCATGGGCCCAAACTGCCAGAGGGGGCGCAGCAAATTCTACTGGAGCGCGGATGGCCGGAGCATAAGGATGAAACGGTATGACGGATATCGCTTGGCGCTGGAGTTGGCCGGAAGTGAATTCCGAGCTATTGGTGTCGCAAGCCGTTGCGGACGTCTTAAATAGTCATCGGCAGGGCCTTTTTGGCGTGGAGCGAGGGGGGCAGTTATTCGTCAACCCGGTTAATCAGAAAGGGTTGCTTCTGGCCTTGGCTACGTTGCCTCATCGCGCCGATCGGTCAGGCTGGTCTTGGCTAGAGTTGGATGCGGAGCGGTGCCGTCAGGAGATCCAGGCTGCCAACGTACAAGGTTTACGTCTGGTGGGCTATTGGCATACGCATCCCCAGTCTGTTCCGGTGATCTCGCCGGCCGACATAGCAAGTTTCTCCAGATTTGCTGCACGTTACACGCAGGATCTGCCGCATCCAATAGCCGTGATCGTTGGCAAGTCCGAAAAGCCAGAAGGCATCAAGGCATGGTCGTTCAGGAGCGGCAGATATGTTGAGGCAACTTGGCTTAGATGAGCTTCAACTCGGTGCCGTTTGAGGCGGGTAAGCGGTTACCTCTACCCGCCAGCATTAGTGCGAAGAGCTCTGCCTGAAAGCGGGCATCATCCAAGGCGTTATGGTTCGGTTCGCTGAGTGGCTTCAGCGCAGCGGTCATCTTGGATGATTTTGTTTCCTGCCAGCTGCATCCTACAGCTCCCATGAAGTAGGCCTTCATGTCGATAGCGGTAAACCCAAAGGGGTTGGTTTCCAAGTATTTGTGGAAGTAGTAATTGACGAATGACCAGTCAAACGGTGCATTGAGCCCTACGAAAGTGACCTTCTGCCTCGTTTGGCAGGAAGCTTTCAGCCATTGACTAAATGTCAGCATAGCCTCTCGCGGAGCGAGGCCGTCGCGCTCCAGCGCTTCCAGACTCAACCCCGATACTGCCAATGCTTCTGGGTCATGTTTTGGACTGTCAGGTCGTAGTTCGAGATAGATGGATGTGGCAGGTTGATCTACAAGACAAGCTCCAATGGAAAGCATACTGTATTCGCCTGGTATAGGCCCAGAAGTCTCGACGTCGACGGAAACATAAAGCTCATCAGGGTTCATGTCATATCCTTTTTCGTGTAGTTGCGAGATCACGCTCAAGCTTAACCATGTGACGGTGGAAAGGCGGCAAAGCCATTGCCCCGTTTTTTGCTGTTTTAATCGCTGTACGTCGTTTGAGCAGTGGCAGTGCATGCCTACCGGAGGATCCTTTGGTCAGCTCTGCGCCCGAGCTTAATGATGTGTGTCATTCTCTGATTGACGGATGAGGGCCGGACGACCATGAGCGAGGGTTGGACAGACAAGTGCCAGAATACAGAGCACGGTACTGCCGACATCATCATTGACGTACCTCCAGAGTTACTTGACCAAATGGGGTTAGGTGTTGGTGACCATTTTAGAGCTAACGGTAGCGAATGGCACATTAGTGCTGACGCCTATGAACAACGCAACATCAGTGCGGCCCGTGCTTGCTGGAGTCCTGCTTGATGATGCCTATCATGCTTACCGCAAGCGGTTGGAGGAGTATCTCCATATCTCCACCGACGCTTCGGATCAAGGCATTCACGGCATGATAGTAGCTCGCTTTTCGGTCAGCCTGATCACATCGCTGTGTGCTGATGGAACCCTAAGTCCGCAAGAGCGGGACACAATCATTCATCCGGAAACGCTCAAAACAAAACTGGCAGGTAATCAGCTTCTAACATTGGATGAGAGCGATCGCCTGTTCCGGTTCGCACATATTACCGCCATGGCCGAGATCATATTCGGAGATGAAGGGAAGGCCAAGCAATGGCTTTCCAAACCCAAAGCCAGTTTTTTTGGAAAATGTCCATCGGCAATGGTCACTACATCTCACGGCACGCATCTAGTCGAGGAAATGCTGATACAGGTGTCTGAAGGCACGTCCGTTTAATTCAGCTGCAGTCGAACTGAACTAGCAGATGCGAGTACGCGATCAGGGTTCAATGATCTGGTGCCAAAAAAATGTGTTAGCGAATTAGTCGATTTGTCATTGCCTAGGTTCTTTTTCTTCGGCCTATTTGGTGATTTGTAGTGATAAGGTAGATGTCTTCATCAATAGATCGTGAATGACTGCGATCGGCCAAAAGTTACCATTCGTGAGCAGCGACTCCACAGCCAAAATGCCACTCACGAAAGCTGCTTTCGACTCGAAGCAGCCTTTCGCGGAAGGGTGGGGTAAAAGCAAACACTCATAATGTCTACTTCACTTCGGCCGATTCGCCTGAAGCGAAATCGAAAAGCTGAGGCCGTCGGATTATGGAATAGGACCTGTAGTGTTCTAATGTAACCGGACACCCATTTAGGCGAGAATGCTCGCCAGATAGAGGTGTCTGATAACCAAACAACATCGTTCTTTTCCCGCTGAATTCAACCGCGAAGCCGCAGGCCTCGTGCTCGATCAAGACTATACCGCGCGCGCCAAAGCATGAGCCGTCGTGGGAACTGCTGGGATAACGCGCCGATGGAGAGTGTGTTTCGCAGTTGAAAAGCTGAATGGATACCGACCGTGGGCTACATGACAGCTCAAGAGGCGCACCGCGAAATCAGTTATTACCTGATGCATAGGTACAACTGGATTAGACCGCGCCAATTCAACAACGGACTGGCCCCAGCTCTGGCGGAGAAAAAACTTAACGTCGTGTCCGGGATTAGTTGACCACTACACAATGCCTACGCCAGCCAAAAATAATAAATAGCTGACGAGGCTTACCAAGCGTTCCTGACCATGATGGCGCAGCGTCTATCTCAGCTCGCCTGCAGCGGCTTGTGATGCTTCCTAATAGCAAAAAAAATCTTGGAGGAAGTCGACCTGGCGACTACTATAACAACAGGCGATTTTAAGACTTTCAACTGCCAATACTGAGTAGATCAGACTAAAAGGCCTAATGCACCAATCAAGGGCGCTCAGAATGAGATCGATAGAGCAAATCGAAATATCTAATAATGAATCTAAGAACGAGCACAGCAATTAAAGCTAATCGATAGAATTACAAAAAAACACATACGAAATATAAAAACCTAAGAAATCTCGATCAACTCATGCGATTCATTTATGCCACACCCAAAGCTCACACTGACTAAAAATCCATTATTTACGCCTATATAGATAATTCATCACCATACTAGAGTGCGCAAAAAAAACAATAAGTCGATTGTTTCGCATACTGACAGAGAGATTCAAATGAAAATTTTATGGCGCACTTCTTCGAGTAGAGTCTCACGACCACATCCTAACACGTCTAGAAGTGTTTTCTACACCCTGTTGATATTAGGGATTCTATTTATCAGCTTCAGTGCTAAATCAGAAGAAACCTTCAAACTAGTACCAGAGTCCAACCTACCAAAAATCAACTTGGCTCTTAAAAAAAATGAACTCGCGATTCTAAAATCGCAGACTTTATTGCGCATTGGCGTTACAAGTGGCTACGAGCCACTTTCCCAAGTTCGCGAAAAGACTGTCAAAGGCATCATGATCGACTACTTGGGAATTATAAGCAAGAGTTTAGGCCTAACGCTAGAAGTAAAAACCTATCCTGATTGGCAAGAAGCAATCAAGGCGCTTTACTCTGGCGATATTGATATTCTAGGCCGTGGCTCTTCATACGAAGCAAACCTGCCTAGTTTGATACTATCGAAACCGTACGTTCTCAACCAGCCTGTTTTGGTTGAACGCGACAACAACCAAAATACAACCAGTATATCAAATGAAAAATTAGCGGTAGTGGCTGGTTATGTACCACTTGATGAGCTACAGGCACGATTCACCAACAAAACAATTGAAATTTATCCCACAATAAAAGAAGCACTGCATGCATTGGAGTATAACCGGACAGATTTGTTGATTGGTGATGCTACAACTGTAGCTTACCACATTGCTTTGGGTGAACTGCCTAACTTGCATATGCGTGCCCTCAGCGACTGGTCGCAAGCGGGCTATAGCTTCGTGATGCGTAGCTCCGACAGTCCGATGATATCTATAATCAATCAAGTATTAGAAAAAATACCAGAGCTGACTAAAGCTAACATTCTGACACGCTGGGGCAGCGAAGCACGTTTTGGTATGCGCTCAAGTACCTTGTACAGCGCAGAAGAGGCAAGTTGGCTTGCGACTCGCCCAGAAGTAAATGTTGTTGTTAGCAGTGAGGCCCCGCCTTACAGCTTCTACGATGAAGAGGGTAACTTTAAAGGGTTGGTTGCCGATTTGCTCGATGAAATCGAGCATCGGAGCGGATTAAAATTCAAACTAGTAAATGCTTCTTCATTGAGCGAAGGCCTAAACAGCCTGAAAAGTGGAGAGGCAGAGCTGGCAACAATGCTTAGGCCTACACCAGAACGTAAAAGCTTCCTGCACTTCACTGAGTCTTACGTGAACAGCAGTTTCGCCTTAGTAGGTCGCAAGAAATTGACGGGTGAAACCCTGGCCGATTTGGCCGGCAAGCGAGTAGCAGTTTTGAAGGACTCAACACCTACACTGTATCTAAAAAAACACTATCCTGACATAGAACTCATCTACACTTACAGCTACCTTGATAGTTTGGCGACAGTGGCTAGTGGCAAGGCTGAAGCAGCAGTATTATTTTTGCCAATAGCGCGATATATGATTAGAGAGTACTTTTCTGAAGAACTTCGTATCACCACATCACTACCTCAAATTCAATCACAATCTGGCTTTGCTATAGCTAGGAATCGACCATTACTGATCGGCGTTATAGAAAAAACACTTGAAGATATCGAGCCCCGCCTGATCAGCAATATTGTTGAGCGCTGGCAGAATAGCGAGCCTGCGGAGGGTAGTGTTTGGGCTGAGTATGAGCTACGGCTTCGCCGGCTAGGATTCGTCGGTCTATCCATACTATTGTTACTCCTGACCTGGCAGATCTATAACTATTTTCTACGCTTACGAAAGCGAGAGGAAGAACGACAAATTGCATTTCGCAGCGAGTTGCTCGATGGTATCCCCGAGGCTGTAGTAGCCCGCGACCTACATGGCCGTTTCTTATTATGCAACAACAGTTTCTATACTGTATTCGACCTACAGCCTAGTGATGTTATTGGACGATGCTGGACTGAGATTTCAGGGTTGGACGCAACGCAGGAACCTAGCCAAAGACATATATTTGAATCCCTTCTACATGGACACCGGCATATTGATGTTCAAAATATTCAATTTAAAATTCGCGGTGAATTACTCACGTTCCGCCAATGGATTGTCCCGCACAGAGGGAGCGATGGCTGTATAGCTGGAGTTCTAATGGGCTGGATCGATATTTCGACCACTGAACGACTACTAAACGAATTGAAAATCGTTAGAGACCAGGCAGTAGCCGCAAGCTCTGCCAAAAGTCAGTTCCTAGCCGTAATGAGCCATGAGATACGCACCCCACTTAATGCCATTATCGGCTTACTTGAGCTGACTATGGAGCGGGTAGACAAAGGCGATGAATGGGATCGTTCAGCAATTGAAGTTGCTTACTCATCGTCTAGATCTTTGATGTTAGTGGTTGGCGACATCTTAGACCTTGCCAAGATTGAATCCGGAAAATTAACATTGGACCCACAGCCTACGTGCCCGCAAGATATCTTAAAAACAATGCACCGAATATTTGAAGGCCTAGCTAAACAAAAAGGCTTGTATCTAATAACAGACTTCGACACTGGATCAGCACTAGATGTTCTAATTGATGGCGACCGCCTTAAGCAGATACTTTCAAACTTATTAGGCAATGCAATAAAATTCACTTACCATGGTGGAGTTAAACTCTCCCTAAAGACACTTAAAATCGATAGCTATCTACTGATCACTTACACTATAGAAGATACTGGCGTCGGAATATCGAAAACTGATCAAAAAACGTTATTTGAACCTTTTACCCAGGCAGGCAGCAAAGAAAGCCAACATGGCGGCAGTGGATTAGGATTGGTAATTTGTAAACAATTCACAGAAATGATGCAGGGAACTTTGCAACTTGAAAGCGTGCCAGGACATGGGACCCGGATTGAGGTAAAAGTAAAAGCACCTATTTTAGTTAGGCAAGACGACAAACAAAAACTTACAGTCAATGAAGAGACTCAAGAGCGATTTTTGCGTGTCGCTCTGGTCGACGACCATCCGGCAAATCGTTTGCTACTTGAGCAACAGCTAAAATTTCTAGGTCATGAGGTTGTTGAGTTTGAAGATGGGAGCGAGGCCTTCGCGAGGCTGCAGATAGAGCGATTTGACGTAATTATAACTGACTGCAACATGCCCATCATGAACGGCCACGAATTGACTAGACGCATACGTGGTCTAGAGCAAACGTCCGGACTATACCCAACTTATATTATTGGCTTTACAGCAAATGCTCAGCTGGATGAACGGAAGCGTTGTTTGGAAAGTGGAATGAATGAGTGTCTTTTCAAGCCCGTCAGCCTCAGCCTGCTCAGAGGAAGCTTAGATAAATTAAGCAAGTACCAAAGTGATGAATTGATACCTAAGGTTCCAGAACCTTATGTCGCCCCCATTAAGAAAACCGTATTAGATTTCGAAATGCTTGATTCGTTGACTGGTGGCGATCTGAGATTAACACGAATGTTGCTTGACCGACTGTATAGCAGTAATGAATTAGACATTCAGGTGTTTGACGAGCTACTTACGGCGAGCCGTTGGCGCGATTTGGGGCAGCTCGTACATCGCATCAAGGGTGCGGCGCGAATGGTTGGTGCTCAGTTAGTAAGTGATGCGTCGGCATCTTATGAAGAAGGACTTAGCCAATCCTTAACAGACGAAGAGGCCAAGCAACTTGCGGAAAGAGTGCGAGCCGCTATGCAGGAACTGCAAGAATCAGTGGCTGACTGGCTAGCCGCCCCTTAACTCACAGAAACTTTCAAAGTTTGGGCTCCCCCCGCAGACTTCCTCCTATATTATGAGCATAGGAGTGTAGTGGTCTAACGAATCAGACATCAATGCTAGCCAGATCGAGGTGTCAGATGACCAAACAACGCCGTTCCTTTTCTGTTGAATTCAAACGCGAGGCTGCCGACAACTGCAGCTACATCGAAGCCAGCCGTTCAATCGGGGTAGGCGAGTCGGCCCGGCGCCGCTGGGTTGATCAAGTTCCGCAGGAGCGTCAAGGCGTCACTCTGCAGAGCAAAGCATTGATCTTGGAACACAGAAAATTCAGGAACTGGAAGCCCGGATTGCCCACCTTGAACGGGAAAAATCGATATTAAAAAAAGCTACTGCGCTCTTGGTGTGGGAAGATCACGAGCGTACGCGCTGATCAATCAGTTGAGCGTCCATAAGCCGGTTGATTGGCTGTGCAAGGTATTTGATGTCACCCGTTCGTGCTTCTATGCTTAGCACCTTAGCACCTTAGCACCTTAGCACCTTAGGCCCTGCACGCCAGATGTCGAACGGCTTCTGTTGCGCAGCCGGGAGAGCGAGTTGTTTACGCAAAGTCGTAACGCTGCTGGCAGCCGCAGCATCTTATCACTGATGTTTGAAGACGGTGAGCAGCTCGGTCGGTTCAAAGTGCGCAGCTTGGTGCGTGAGCTTGTTTTAGTCAGTAAACAAACCGGATCACATGCCTACAAACGAGCTGTGATAGAACGACTCAATATTGCGAACATCTGAATCGGGACTTCGATGTTCCGGCACCCAACCAGGTGTGGTCTGGTATGGCGACATCACCTACATCTGGGCCCAAGGGAAACGGCGTTACCTCGCTGTTGTGCTGAATCTCTGCACGCGCCGGGTAGTGGGGCTGGGCGTTGTCGGAAAAGCCGAAAGCCGATCCGGTCATCAAGGCGCTGGATATGGCGTACGAGCAACGAGGAAGACCTCAGGGCCTACTCTTTCACTCGGATCAAGGGCCCAGTATGTGATTCGTTTATCTCGACAGCGGCTGTGGCTTTATCGCATGCGCCTGAGCATGAGTAGCCGGGGAATTGCTGGGACAACCCGCCAATGGAGCGCGTGCTCCGCAGCTTGAAACGGAATGGATACCGACCACGGGCTACAGAACGGCTCAAGAAGCCCTGCGAGATATCACTCACTTCTTGATGCATCGTTACAACTGGGTTAGGTCCTATCAATTCAACGGTGGGCTGGCGCCAGCTCGGGCCGAAGTAAGAACTTAACGTTGTGTCCGGGATTAGTTGAACACTAGAAACATGGCAATTAACAAAACAGAGGGAAAAGAAGACGCCCAGCTATAAGCGTCTTTCAACCCAACGTCAAACCCCTACCGAAGCTAATCAACTCTTCGTCGGTGGACAGCCCAAGCTTAGCCAGCAGGCGCCTGCGCAATAATGTTACAACGCGTCGATTGACTGATAGCGCCGCTGCAACTGTATCCACATCACCACCACGCACGAAGCAACGCAACGCTATCAACTCACGATCAGACAAATTACTGAAAGATATGACTCCTTCGGACGCTTGGCATGGAAACGACATTAACCCTCTGCGCATCTGCCTAAGTATTTCGGGTAGCAAAGCAACTCCCTCTCCTTTGTTCAGAAAGCCTTTCGCCCCCAGACGCGCACAACGCATAGCATAGACTTCAGGGTTGAGCATGCTGATCACGAGTATAGACAACCAAGGATAGTGTTGGCGCAGCTTTCGCATCGCAGTCAACCCCTCCATCCGTGGCATATCCAAGTCCAGAAGAATCAAGGATGGTGAAGTAGTTTCCGCCAGCCGAATCGCCTCTGCACCACTGTTAGCCTCGCCTACGACGACGTGGTTGTCGCGCATTAGCATTTGATTAAGTAGCGTACGCACTCTAGGGTCAGCGTCAACAACCAAGACCCGCTCTATGTGCTTATGAGAAATATGCCCACCGACATATTGCGTCATGCGCGCGTAACCTCCTGGATAATTGTTATATAGATGTGTGGCAAACCCACAGTAATTAGTTGGCGACTGCGTGTTTCGACTGCCCGCAATAGGCACGCTCCGCGGTCTCACGCGCCTTTACGATCGCCTCGTTATCATCAATTGCTACAAGCTCGAACCCATTAGCATCAAAGCCCTTAATGCTGAGCAAGCGGTAGCGTTTTAGCTCGCCATCCACAGCAATGCGAAAGCTCCGCGTCTCTCCTGCAGCAATGGAATCAAAACTCTCTATCACACTCTTCAATGGACGGCATTGGATATCAAGCAAGGTCACCACTGCGTAACCATGCGCCACTGGCTCGTCACCGGTATTGATCAGCGTTCCGCCGACAAAGCCGCTGCCGTTTACCGAGCCTCCCATGTGAAAATTCAGATGCAATTCACCGGCGGCCCAACTCTGGGCTGAGCCACACATTGCCCATATGACAGCCAACAACATTCCATACTTCGTTCGCATTACCCAACTCCACTTAGTAGGTCTCGGGCTGGCAATCACAACGCAGCTGTCCAACTTAAGCAGGTGAACAGCCCGGTCTGTGAAGGGCTCAGTAGCATAACCACTGTCGCTTTGCCCGCCCGATGTAACGTTAATAAACGTTAGTTGCTGGCCTTTACCTTGATTATACGGCGCTGATCATTCTTGGTCGGCCTGTAAGTCGAACTGGTCTCGCCGGAAATATCCACGAAGTTGCCGCTACCAATTGCGTCTTCGATCTGCCATTGGTAGTTGACCGTACCGCAAGTGCTTACGCAGGTCGGCGTTGCGGTCAACGGCGTACCCACAATCGGGTTGCCATTCCCATCTGCGCCGGTAATGACCACAGCGCCTACCGGATCAATGACCGAGCCTGGAGGCGCAATACCGCCGCCCGATGAGCCCGCCGCAGTGGCCGTGTCGATGCTGTCGGTGTTACCCACTACACCAGCGCCGTTTTTCGCCGTTACTTCAAACTCCAGCACCAGCCCCACGTCGCTGGCATCCAACTGGTAGGACGCATCGGTGTCGGCATGACCACCATTTTTCCATTGCATGGTCGAAGCATCAGTGGTGTTGCCGCCGTTGGCATCGAAGCTGTACTCACCAGTCAGGGTTTGGCCAACGTGCAACACTCCCTTGATGTCAGTAACATCAACGATCGGATGCCCTATCGGTTTGATGATCGACGGCGCAGTGGCCGTGTCGATGCTATCGGTGTTACCCACTACACCAGCGCCGTTCTTCGCCGTTACTTCAAACTCCAGCACCAGCCCCACGTCGCTGGCATCCAGCAGGTAGGACGCGTCGGTGTCGGCATGACCACCGTTTTTCCATTGCATGGTCGAAGCATCAGTGGTGTTGCCACCGTTGGCATCGAAGGTGTACTCACCAGTCAGGGTTTGGCCAACCTGCAGCACACCCTTGATGTCAGTGACGTCCACAATCGGATTGCCTATCGGAATGATGATCGAAGGCGCAGTGGACGTGTCGATGCTGTCGGTGTTACCCACTACATCAGCGCCGTTCTTCGCCGTTACTTCAAACTCCAGCACCAGCCCCACGTCGCTGGCATCCAGCAGGTAGGACGCGTCGGTGTCGGCATGACCACCGTTTTTCCATTGCATGGTCGAAGCATCAGTGGTGTTGCCCCCGTTGGCATCGAAGGTGTACTCACCAGTCAGGGTTTGGCCAACCTGCAGCACACCCTTGATGTCAGTGACGTCCACAATCGGATTGCCTATCGGAATGATGATCGAAGGCGCAGTGGACGTGTCGATGCTGTCGGTGTTACCCACTACATCAGCGCCGTTCTTCGCCGTTACTTCAAACTCCAGCACCAGCCCCACGTCGCTGGCATCCAGCAGGTAGGACGCGTCGGTGTCGGCATGACCACCGTTTTTCCATTGCATGGTCGAAGCATCAGTGGTGTTGCCCCCGTTGGCATCGAAGGTGTACTCACCAGTCAAGGTTTGGCCAACCTGCAGCACACCCTTGATATCAGTAACATCAACAATCGGAGTCGCTTCCGGCTCGACAATAGGTGCATTGAGTATCAACGTGTAAGCGGCCTCCCTTACAATCTCTCCTTTATCCATTTCTTGCGCAATTATGTGCACGCTTCGCGGACTAATGCCCGGCGGGATATCAACATGCCCAGTAACAGGATCAACCGTTGTGTCAAGCTGAGTAGATCTCGAGGCTGCGCCACCACTAAAATCGATACCACCCTGGACATACGTGATCGGCATACTTGACCGAACTCCCTTCAGAGCTGGACTCGGTTGGCGAACAGCGCTCGCACCAGAGGCCGGAGCAAACAAAGTTAACGTGTTGACCACAAATTCCAGTGGATCGACTTTTTTCTCTTTCTGCTTATAGTCCAGCACTACGTTGTATTCGCGCTGAACAAAGTCCTTACGCGCCTCGGACAATGGCTTAAGCGCTGTTGCATTATCCGGATTAAGTTGCGATTGTAGTTCGCGATCAAAGGTCCAGGTAAAGCTGGCCCCGACCTGCCACTGCCCATCGCCTCCATGAATTTTCTGGTGCTCTGCGGTAAATCCAACGAGGGGAATCGGCTGCCACTTGGCGCCGATGCTATAACCCTTGGGGTCCTTTTCCAGCTGACCACCACCGAAGGCGTCGACCCCCTCACCATTCCATTGGAAATATTTGGCTGTACCCGCCAACTTGGGCGCACCAGGCAATGCCACTTCTGCCCGCACATCCCAGCCGGAAGCCGCGCGCTCAAGCAGATCAAAACGCTCTGGGTTAGTGTTCAGATGATCCCGACCTGACTTTTTCCAACCGCTCAAAGGAGCGTAAGCGTTGGCTGCCAGGCGAGCTTTTTCGGTCCAAGCCTCAATACCCGCGCCACCGCGGGTATGGTTATTGCTGAAATCTTGGTCAACAAAGGCGTTAGCACCCAGGATCAGGTCTGGGCTTACCTGTTTGCGATACCCCAAACCAACGTTTGCTATGTGGCGCTCATCGAAGGTGCGCGCACCTACCTGACCAAAAATGATGTCCTCATTACCTTCCAGCAGAGGATGAAGGTAGTCGAATTCAATGTCGGTATTTTTGGTATCAGCATTGATGCGCACATTAACCTTCGCCCGACCATGAGGACTGAGGAACTCCTCGACACCCTGTGATAAAGCGCTGCTCGCACTTGAGGCCGCCTGCTCCGTAAGCAGATTACTCGCCGACACACCACTGCCAGAATCCTGCGAGGCAGTGTAACTTTGAGCGACTTGCGACACGCCTTGCGCCAGGCGCTGTTCGAATGCGCGACTTTCGCGCTCAGCCAACTCGTCGACCGCTTTAAAATCCTTTGCCTGCTGGGCAGGCAACACAACTGCATCACCAGCTTTCAAGCCAGCGGCTGCGGCGTCGCCCATGACCTGAGCATTGAGGCGAACCAGCTCGCGAACGGAGCGGTTGACACGCAGCGCCAACGAGTCAAGGCGCTCGCCTTTCTTCAGGGTATAAAGCACATAGCCCGGATAAAGGGCCGCTTCGCCAGTTGCCTGCTTAGGCACCAGCCACACGCGCCCAAGCCAACCGTAGCCAGCCACCTGAGCTCGCGAGGCCGCCATTGCGGATTCTTCTACATTAAAGCGCTGCGCCACTTTGGCAAGAGTTTCTCCCTGCTGGGGGGAATACAGCAGATATGAGTTCTCTGCTGCAACATCAGTCACTTGCTGCGAGCTTTCGATTCGTGTCGCGGCTGCAGCAAGTGGCATCGCTAAAGCCTCGCAGCCATATATAGCAAGAATGACGCTGGCCGTCAGGAAGTTACGCTTACGCTTGGCAAACTCAGAATTCGCGGCATTAACCTGATCGCGGGCTACACGAGATCGACGTAGCTGATTTTTTTCTTTCACCGGGGGAGTACCGTCGTTTAATTTTTGATGGGAGCAATTTTGCCCCCTCCCCCTCTTAAACCCGACCAGCAAACCCTTCACTTAGCGTAGGGATTTCCTTAATCACCCCTAGTTTCATAAACCACTCCAGGCCCTAATACGGCCCATTAGGAGGTGCCATGAGCAACCCGCGTTATCCCGAAGAATTCAAAATCGAAGCAGTCAAACAGGTGAGCGAGGTCCGCCGATGGCTGAGGTAGCGGCTCGTTGGGCATGTCAACGCACAGCCTGTATGCTTGGATGAAGCGCTACAGCAAGCCCCTAGAACAGCGGGCGCAAGAGGATGATCAGCACGCAGAGCTACGTCGCCTGCGCGCTGAACTCAAGCGTGTGTCCGAAGAGCGAGACATCCTAAAAAAGGCCGCCGCGTACTTTGCCAAAGAGTGCGGCTGAAGTACGCCCTCATAATTCAGCTATCCGCAGACTATCCCGCTCGTCACCTGTGCCTGCCCCTTCAAGTACATGCCAGCGGTTATTACGCCTGGCTGGCTGAGCCGAAGTCGGCACGAGCTAAGGATGAGCAGCGACTGCTGGGATTAATCAAGCACCCCTAGTTAGAGAGCGGTGGCGCCCATGGTTACCGCAAAATCCATGACGACCTGCGTGAGCTTGTAGAACAGTGAGGCAGACATCGCGTTGCTCGATTAAGGCGCCAGGAAGGACTGCGCTCGCAGACAGGGTATCGGCGTCGACCGGGCAGTTATGATGGCAAGCCTCCGGCGGCCTCCCAGAATCATCTTGAGCGTCGATGCAATGCTACCGAACCCTACAAGATGGCGGTTACGGACATAACCTACATCCGCACCGATGAGAGCTGGTTATTTTTCGCGGTCTTGATCGATCTGTTTTCGCGGCGGGTAATGGCCTGGTCAATGAAGCCACAGATGACAAGCGATCTGGCTATCGATGCATTGCTGATGGCGGTTTGGCGGCGCAAACCCAGCAGGAGGCGATGATTCACTCAGACAGGGTAGTCATTTCAATGGCGGCGATTGGCAGAGCTTCCTGAAAGCCAACAACTTGCCTGGCAGCATGAGTCGACGTGGCAACTGCCATGACAATGCGGTGGCCGAAAGCTTTTTCCAGCTGCTGAAGCGGGAGCAGATCAGGCGAAAGATCTACAGTACCAGGCAGGATGCTCTCGCTGATGCTTTCGATTACATCGAGAAGTTCTACAACCCAAAACGCCGGCACGGTTTCAACAACCAACTGTCGCCGGCAGAGTTCGAAAAACGCTATTTCCTGAGCCTGAAGAGTGTTTAGAAAACTCGGGGCGATTAATCTCTTCAGGCTCATTGGGATCTGCCCATCACCATCAGAGTCAGCGGCACCGTCTAAGACAGCTACCTCAAGACCTTCCGAGGCATCGGTGATGGCAGCATAGGTGTGCGGCACAGCAAACAGCGCAATGTATTTGCCCGCATCGCGCGATTCAATTCCTTAAACCGCTGCGGTACTGACCTCAGTACCATCAACCATCCAGCGATATGTCGAAGCAAGGGTCACCGTCGCCAGTGCCGAGGCGCCGTAGCACCCATTGATAAAGCCAATAACTGACGCCGCATGTTCGTTATGCATTCATTTTTTTACTTCCCTCTTAAAAATCATCGCGATGCTTTTAGGGGCTGAATTAACGCCTAATCACTCGCAAACTTCCCGTAGCTGAACTCAGCCAATCGAAGCGCTCGCACACTTACTAGTGGTAGCCAATCGCCCCTGACAGCAACAGCCAAAGTGGAGTAATCCGCAGCTCACACAGTAAATTCGTCCAAAACATCACCTGCAATACGTTAATAGCCACACGCTGGTCATCTGCGACATCATGACCGAGTCATTAACTGACGCGAAAACAGACCGAGTATCACGGACACATATAACGCGGCCTCGCAGGTACGGATTACGTTATGTCCGTTACTCAGATCTCGCTGGGCTTACTGACGCTGAGCTGAATAGACGCTTTAGATAATTCGGTGACTCGATCAACTAACTCACTGAAGAGGGATCATTCCCGAGCGTCAATGCTGCCTCCTGCTCCGATCCAACCAGCCAAAAGCAGGGATAATTAAAGGCAAAAATCCTCAACGTATGCAAGTGACATGGCGGCCAGCAGCATCAGCAGAATCGAGTAAACTACCGTTGCTCAGGTCAACTGCGATGTGGCCGGTCGCGCTGGGGGCGCTGCTCGTCCAGTAGCGGTTGTCACCACCACCGCACGCCGCGTTGAGCGGCCAACCGTACTTTGAGCACATCTCAGTATTGGAAGAGTTGCTGGTTGCGCTTGCAAACAATTGCACCAATTCAGCAGATGTAGGAAGGCGCGCACTGTTACTCAAGCAGTAATTTTCGGCAACACTCCAGTTCTGCCGATTGGTGACCGGCGCTAGGAATCTACCGATATCCACTGCTCCCACACGCCCCCCATTAGCAACCACTGCGACACCCACGCTTGGGTCTGTATTTAGCGCTGAAGTACGCGGCGTTACAACAACACTCAGGCTGCTACTGGCAAAGACCCCTCTTGGGGTGAAGGTATCTCCCGTAGCGCCGTTAATGTCCCTGCCGTCTTGCTGCCACTGATAGGTGCTACCGCTTTGTGCATCACCATCCGGATCGCTAAAGGTATAATTAACCACCGCTGTATCACCCACCCTTAGGCCCAGACCGGGGTTAGTTTGATTGGCCACTACAGCGCCACTGGCCACTGGCGCACGCCCTTTAACTGTGCCGGTGGTTGATTCCACAGCCTGCGCCGCCAAGCAGGGCAGGCTAACGCCCACCACCACACGTGCCACCAGCAGGCTCAAGGACCAGGTGCGCAGTGTTTTCATCTTTGTCATCGGTGTTGTCCTCTTAAACAAATCATTGTGTATCGTGCAAGCCACAACGCACCCAACCTGATCACAGGCAGCACAGGATCGATTTGGCTGACTTTTTTCTTTCACTTGGGGAGTAACGTCGTTTAGTTTTTACGGGGAGTATTTTCCCCCTTTCCCTCTCTAACCCCAGCCAGCAAACACTTCACTTGACGTAGGGATTTCCCTCATTTGATCACTCTTCATTTCACAACCCGAGGACGTCGCGCACCACACATGTAGTTGTCTAATGAAACCGGACACCCATTTAGGCGAGAATGCTCGCCAGATAGAGGTGTCTGATGACCAAACAACGTCGTTCTTTTTCCGCTGAATTCAAACGCGAGGCCGCAGGCCTCGTGCTCGATCAAGGCTACCGCGCTCTTGATGTCTGAAAAGCACGAGCGCACGCGCTGATTGATCAACTGAGCCCCAAGAGCCGGTTGATTGGCTTTGCGCAGTCTTTGATGTCACTCGTTCGTGTTGCTACGCCCACCGTCTCAGGCGCCGAACTCCAGACGTTGAGCGGCTTCGGTTGCGCAGCCGGGTTAACGAACTGTTTACGCAAAGTCGAAGCGCCGCCGGTAGCCGCAGCATCGTGTCGATGATGCAGGAAGATGGCGAGCAAATTGGGCGGTTCAAGGTGCGAGGCCTGATGCGGGAGCTGGAGTTGGTCAGCAAACAACCTGGATCACATGCCTACAAACAAGCGACGGTTGAGCGGCCTGACATTCCGAACATTGAATCGAGAGTTTGATGTGCCGGAGCCGAATCAGGTTTGGTGTGGCGACATCACCTACATCTGGGCACAAGGGAGATGGCATTACCTGGCTGTGGTTATGGATCTTTACGCGCGCCCAGTGGTGGGCTGGGCGCTGTCGAACAAGCCGGATGCCGATCTGGTCATCAAGGCGTTGGACATGGCTTACGAGCAGCGTGGCAAGCCTCAAGGGCTTTTGTTTCGCTCGGATCAAGGCTCGCAATATGGCAGTCGCCAGTTTCGCCAACGACTCTGGCGTTACCGCATGCGCCAGAGCATGAGCCGTCGTGGAAACTGCTGGGATAACGCGCCGATGGAGCGTGTGTTTCGCAGCTTGAAAACTGAATGGATACCGACCGTGTGCTACATGACAACTCAAGAAGCGCACCGCGACATCAGTCATTACCTGATGCATCGGTACAACTGGATTAGACCGCACCAATTCAACAATGGACTGGCCCCAGCACAGGCCGAGAAAAAACTTAACGTCGTGTCCGGGATTAGTTGACCACTACATTACAACGCTCAAGCCAGCCCATTCCGCTTTGCCAACTCGACCAACTCAACAAAATTGCCCACCTGCAATTTAACGATAAGTCGAGCTTTATAGGTGCTAGCGGTTTTCTCACTCAACATCAACTCTCGAGCGATGTCCTTGACACGATGGCCGCGCGCTAAGCCCCGCAGAACAGATAGCTCTCTATCCGAAAGGGTTTTGAGCAGAGTTTCTTCCGATGCCAACATAGAAGAGCTGTCAACTGAAGAAAAATCCATTATAGGGAAAAGCGTATAGCCCGCCAGGACAATCTCAACAGCACTCAGCAACTCGGCCAGATCGCCGTCTTTACTGACAAACCCTGACGCCCCCGATCTGGAGCAGCGAATGGCATAGCGATCCGCCTGCAGGCCGGAAAAAACGACAATCTTACAGCGATCGCTTTCACCACAAAGCCTACGCAATACGGCAAAGCCATCCAACTGTGGAAGGTCAATGTCCAGTATGACCAACTCAGGAGCTAACTCTCTCGCAAGCGCAATAACATCTACTCCGCTACCAGCCTCTCCCACGACCTCATGGCCTGCTTTTTCGAGCAAAAGACGCACAGCCATGCGAACTACTGCATGGTCGTCTGCAACAAGAATTCTAGCCAAAAGTTACTCACTCCTAGAGAAGATGCGACAACCCCAACTCACCCATGAGAGCCAGAAATATTCTGGCGCGCTTGCTTTCAGGCTAGTTGGTAGCCTCGGACCATTAGACCTGGGAAGCAACGAATTTCAGCTTACCGAGTAAAGCATAGCTGCGACCAGCATGCCTAACCATCACGACAAACGACCCACCCGCCAGCCTGAAAAATAAAATACCAGATAGTCCCGCTTATCGCTGTAGGTAAACCCTTCAACTGCTGGCGACATGTGGTCCTTAGATGAGCGGTGAGCTTGCAGGGCTCACGGCAAGGGTGAGCGATTGCATGGCTAACGGAGAGGCGCGCGATTGACCCAGAAGTTGCTCCCATAATTACTTCGTTCCACGAATATCTGGCTATTTCATTGGCAGTGCGCCTTGCTTGAACGGATGTGGGGCGATCGCAAATCAGAAACCCCCTACGGTCAGTACCCCCTGAGAGCTGATAGCATTCGCACCTAATTTCGGAAAAGGGCAAAGCAAATGCGCGAGCTGAATGACACCGAGAGGAAACTGGCGGTACTGGTTATCCGTGAAATGAATAAGAACAAGCGAAGCTTGAAGGATTTGGAAAAGGGCGCAGATGAGGTCCTGAAGGTATTCCGCAAGGTAACCGCGGCGCCGAAACCAAGCCTATGGAAGCAGCTGCTTCCCCTTAGGAAGCACTGAGGACATCTGCAAACGTCCTGTTTTCAGGTGATGCATGGATACCAGCATTGAGGGGTCAAGGAGCTGAATTTGCAAAAGTAGTTGCTGATCGCGCTGTTGTTGCTATCTAGCACCGTCCAAGCGACCCTTCAAATCAAATGTCTCCGTCTTCCGGAAAGCCAAGATAACGCCCGAGCTTCGCTACTACCTCTAAGGTGCCTTTGCAGCTTGCGCCGTGGTCAGTGAAACCAAGGTGGTTAACCGCGTGGCAAAGCTCTATTGCCAACCACCAGGAATGGTCGACGCCAATGTCGACCTAATCGATCTGATCGAGGAACAGACTCCAGAGCCCTTGAAGAATTACGCAGGTGGCATCGATCGACTGCCGATTGAGTTCGTTCTGCTTGATTTGCTCCAAAGCCATTTCCCCCCCTCAATAGATTATTTGGCTTGACCGTGGGTTATGGAGTATTGAAGGGTGGTGATAATTTGACACGTGTGAAGCAGTCTAATCCGTACGCACTGGGTTACTGCAACGCAGCTCAGGGGGGCAGCAGGCGCACTGACTATTGGCTGGCTCAACCAAGAAGGGCCGTTGAAGGCTCCACTTGCAATTCGCTGTTTTTCATTCGGGATGATCTGCTCAATTCAGCCGAAGGGGACTTCACTGGTTACACCAAGGAAGTCAAAGGCTCCGGTGTAGTGCTTAAACTCCATCCATTAGAACCGGTACCGGTTCAAGCAATGCAGCCATGCCACAAAGCTACTCGCAGAAAGAGGGCGCGAAAAACGATCCCCCTGACCAATCGAGCAACCCAACGCACTCAACAATGAAAACTGCTCTGTAGTCTCAACCCCCTCTACGACCAACTGAATACCTAATTTCCTTGCAAGCAACAAAAGACTTTCTACTATCGCCAGCGTTCTTGAATTCAACGTCACACTTTGAGCGAAACTAGCACCCAACTTGAGCTCGCTACACGGCATCTCACAGATACGCTGCAGAGACGAAAATCCTGCCCCGAAGTTATCGATAGAAACCCCGCAACCCATAAGCCGCAGACGAACCAAGTTTTCAATACTTGTAATTGGTGCGTCCAAAAGCCCAGCTTCTGTCAACTCCAAAATCAAACAGCGGGCTGGTACAGCTGTTTCCTCCAAAAGCTGACGAACTATTTCTGGCAATCCAGGCAAGCCCAACTGCTCAGCCTCAAGGTTAATCGATAAGCTCATTTTCCCTGTCATATTTAGCTCGCGCCAGAAGCAGAGCGCCTCGCGAGCCACTCTCAAAGTCATATCGTTAAGAAAGCCGTAGTACTGTACCGTTTCAAGAAATTGTGCTGGTCTTAACAGACCTAGTCGCGGGTGCTGCCAGCGTACCAGAACTTCCGCACCGACAACTTCTAGTGTCTGCAGGTCAAGCTTGGGCTGATAGAAGGGAATAAACTCGCCACCCAGCAGCGCTTGCTGAATTTCGGTCGCCGAGTGCACCTCGTCAACTTGGAGACTGGCTACCTGAGGCACGCGCAGACAATACTTCAACAACTGTTGCTTCAGAACCGTCAGGCAAAGCGGTTTATTTAAAGTGCCCAGTACTTGGTAGCCCCTTAATCGAGCAAGCTGCTGGATTGCTACACACAAATCGGATGTTATAGAACTTGTAAAAATAACCGCAGCAATTTCGCCAAGCTCAGAGGCTTCACGCAAAAATGATAGACCATCTTTACTCGACATCCGTATATCGAAGATCAGAATATCGATGTACTTCTCAGTTTTCAGTACGGCGAAGGCTTGATCAGCACTTTCAGCAGTGTACACGTTATTGCAACCAAGCCTCCCCAATGCAAACACGAGTATTTGACGCGTTAACGGATGTTCTTCAAGTACAAGGATCTTAGTGCGGTTCATATACGCCCTCCCAAGTGAAGAAGTACATTAATCAAGCTTCCAAACGCTAAGGGTAAGCAGTTGCTGAGCTCTCTGTAGGGAATTCCTGAAATGCAAAAAATAATGGCGTACGCGCCCCTCATGCGCAGTAACCGGTGGATCCGTTTGATCGTGCTCTTTGTCAGCAGCTTGTACCAACCTCTGGAGAAACAGGGAGTTCATGCGGCCTATGTCGGCATCGCTCTCTCCACCACGGGAAGCGTAGGTATTCATGAGGCGCTCGGTTTCCCAAATCCTCACTTATCCTGAGGTTGGGTTAAAGCAAGGCCAATGGCAGAGCGTGGGCTATTGGCACAAACCATTTTGTGCAGTGACGCCACCCATGGAGATCGTCCCGTTCATTACGATAGAGAGTGTGTAAGGGACAGGCTGTGAGATGCCGTTGCTATCCGTCGGCAGTGGAACCAGGCGATTCACTGGGGGCTATGCTGAGGGATGATTCCCGTTCTAGTCATACTTTGATCGACTGGAGGAACGAATGAATTTGGCAGGGTTTATTTCACTGCTTTCTGCAGGTGAAGAAGTAGGCGGGAGCCAACTCGCCACCCCAGATGCTGTGGCATTCACCAATCTGCATTTTCCTTCCCGTGCTTATTGTCTTGTTGCTGAGTGGGCAATATTGGATCTCGATGTAACAACGCCTCAGCGGAAAGCGATCACCGATAGAGGGCTTATTCCTGCTCTGGTTTACGCTTTGACCGTTATCCGTGATAGCAAAGGCCGTTTCCAACGTGGTGATTGGGTCAGAACAACGCTCGGGGTTTCCTTCACCCACGCCTGCTTATTTGAGACGAAAAATACGGTTTATGTGCTTATGGGAACCGGCCGTAGGTTGCGCACAGATTTAGACATCGCACTGAGCTTGTGCTGAAGACCGCAGCTTGTGAGCTCCCCCTTCGTCACTGCTTAGTCTAGCCTTCGTGTCAAACTATATTGTGAGCAGCCGGGCCCTATATTTGAAGCGCAGTACATCTGTGTCAATCTATGTTGATGTTGTCTTTACCCCGAACCATCCTACAGACCCCGATTTAAGCGAGGGAGTGTGTCAAACTATGTTGGTGGCACCCAGCTCCCACAATCGCAGCCTCGGCTGCGATTGTCGTATCCGCCACCGAGGAATCCCATGGACCGCTTTCAGGAAATGCAGATCTTCGTTGTCGTTGCCCAGGAGCAAGGCTTTTCGGCGGCGTCGCGGCGTCTGGGTCTGTCGGCGGCAAGTGTCACGCGGGCGGTGGCGGCGCTGGAGCAGCACATTGGTACGCAGTTGCTGGTGCGCACTACGCGCACCGTGCATCTCACCGAAGCCGGGCAGCGATACTGCGATGACTGCCGGCGGATTCTCGCCGAAGTGCAGGAGGCCGAGGATTCGGCGGCTGGCAGCCATGCCTTGCCCCGTGGGCAATTGACGATTACTGCGCCGGTGTTGTTTGGCGATCTTTTTGTCACGCCGGTGATGGCCGATTACCTTTGTCGTTATCCGGATGTGTCGATCAACGCGCTGTTGCTGGATCGGGTCGTCAATATGGTCGAGGAGGGCATTGATGTCGCGGTGCGTATCGGTGAGCTGCCGGACAGCAATCAGCATGCGATTCGCGTCGGGGAAGTGCGGCGAGTGATCTGTGCCTCGCCGGATTTTCTCGCCGAGTATGGCCGACCCGAGCATCCGCAGGCCCTGGCCGGGCTGCCAGTGGTGGCAACGTCGGCGATCGGCCAGCAACGTAACTGGCCGTTTCTCGACGGCGGTGAAGCCCTCAGCGTGCGCACCGAACCGCGCCTGACCGTCACGGCCAATCAGTCGGCGATCACCGCCGCGCGCAAAGGCTTGGGCCTGACGCGAGTGCTGTCCTATCAAGTCGCGGACAAGGTGGCGACGGGCGAGCTGGAAATCGTCCTCGCCGAGTTTGAATTGCCGCCGTTGCCGATTCATGTGGTGTATCAGGGCGGGCGCAAGGCGCCGGCGCGGATCCGCAGTTTTGTCGACTTCGCCGTGAAGGCGCTGCGCGAACATCCGGCGTTGAACCCAGCGGCGTTATTGCAGGAGATGAAATAATCGATTGCAGCGGCTGGTTATTCTGTTGTTCCGGCAACCCATAGATGATGACTCCATCGGCGCGCTCATCCCCGTAGCGACGTCACTTTCCAGCGGAGTCGACCATGCAAGCGATCAAACTCTACAACTTCCCACGTTCCGGCCATGCCCATCGCGTCGAGTTGATGCTGTCGCTGCTGCAACTGCCGACCGAGCTGATCTTCGTCGATCTGGCCAAGGGTGAGCACAAGCAGCCGCAGTACCTGGCGATCAACAGCTTCGGCCAAGTGCCGGCGATTGATGACAACGGCGTGGTGCTGGCCGATTCCAACGCGATTCTGGTTTATCTGGCGCAGAAGTATGGCAACGGTCGCTGGCTGCCGACCGACCCGGTGGGCGCAGCCCATGTGCAGCGCTGGCTGTCGGCGGCGGCGGGACCGATCGCATTTGGCCCGGCGGCGGCGCGCCTGATCACGGTGTTCGGTGCGCAACTGAATGCCGAGGAGGTCATTGGCCGTGCGCACAACCTGCTCAAGGTCATGGAGCTGGAATTGGGCAAGACAGCGTATCTGGCGGGCGAAGAGCCGACCATCGCTGACGTGTCTGCCTACAGCTACATTGCCCACGCGCCGGAGGGCAATGTCTCGCTGGATGACTACGCCAACGTTCGCGCCTGGCTGGCGCGGATCGAAGCGTTGCCGGGTTTTGTCGCGATGCCGCGTACGGTGGCCGGGCTACAGAAAACTGCCTGACGGACGCAGTCGCGGATATTCGCCAAGCCCCGGCGGCTCATCTACCGCTTCACTTGCGCTCTCGCGGGTAACGCCGGCTTGCGTGGCCTGTCCCGCAAGGACGCGTCGCGCAATGCGCTCGACCAGTTGCTGACTTGCTTCGCGCCAGTCAATCCAGCGCCATTCGTTGACATCCTTGCTGGCGGGGAACTGGCCGCTGGCCTCGAAGGCCTTGATCAGGTCGGTCAGGCTTTGCGGCTCCTGCAGATCGAAATAGGCCATGAACTCGCCGCCTATTTCACGAAAGGCCGCGATGTCACTTCCCATGGCCGGCAAGCCTCGTTGCATGGCTTCCACCAGAGGCAGGCCGAAGCCTTCGACAAATGATGGAAAGACCAATGAGCTGGCTCGCGTATAAGCATGCTCGAGGCTGGTGTCGCTCAGGTTGTTGAACATGAACAGGCGTCGGTTGAGCTCGGGATGATGCCGTATTCGCGATAGCAACTCGTCGCACTTCCAGCCGATGCGCCCTGCGATGCATAGCCTGGCGCCGGAGCCGCCCGCCCAGGCACGCTCGAAAGCATCGAGCAGATACGCATGGTTCTTGCGCGGTTCGATCGTGCTGACCATCAGGAAAACCGGGCCGGGTGCCTCGAACATTTGGTGCAAAGCGGGTTCCACTGCTGCTGCCGAATTGTGCAAGTCCAGCTCGGAGCCCAAATGAAAGTAGTCGAACCAGCGCTTTTCAGCCTGCGCGGGGCCGAGTCGGCGCTGCAGTTCATGGCGCACCTCGTCGCGCACAGTGGCGGAAATGGCCATGTAACCGTCGGCAGTGCGGCACACCCAGTCAAACCACTCACTGAACACCTGCGCGGGCCGGGCTTCGTAGAAATGGGGATGCGTCAGGGGAATGAGGTCATAGATCACCGCAATGATTGCGACGCCTTCGCGCTTGAGCCGTTCGACATGGGGAAAGAAATCCGAATGCCACGACGAGTCCAGCAACACCAGTTGATCATCAGGCTGGTGCTGCAACGGTGAACAGCGCTTGAGTAACTGGAAATGCCGCAGGCGGGTGAACAATCGCAGCGGCACACCAAATACGGCGAATGAGGTCAGGCGATACGCCACATACAGCGCCCTCCGTGTCAGCTTCGACGGGCATTTGGCGTCGCGGCGCTGATGCCATTGCCAGAAGCGATGAGCGAGGCGTTCCAGGCGATCAGCGAATGTCGCGAGGGCGTTGAACACCGGCGTGTTCAGGGGCGCCAGGCGCAAGACCCGATAGAGCTGGCCATTGAGCAATACCACCGGTATGCACTCGCTATCACCAACACTGGAGGGCAGTTTGTTAATGACATTGCGCACCACCCGCTGAATCCCCGAATTGAGTTTCGGGTGGTTGAATACGTGTGTGCACTCCACCAACAGTCGAGTCATAGCGCGCGCTCCGAGTTCGCCGCTCCTGCGGACACCAAACTTAGGCGCGGAGAGTGATGCGCGAAACTGGCGAGACCCGTGACAAGCAGGCAATTTTTCAAAACCACGACCCCTTGGGCTGATCTTTCGCCATTTCCTACACGCGGTGTAGAAGGGGCTGTCAGACCGAGAGAAAAACCCGGTAGGACAACAGGCGAAACAGTTGTTGTATTTGTTCTGCGATCAATCTGTGCCAATTGCACGACAATTTCAACAGGCCAAACCGTGACCGGTCAGTTCTGGATAGCGTAGACCGATTTATTCACGCGGGACGGTTCCCGAACCCTCGATGGATGTGTTTAGAATGCCCCTTGTCGCGATAATCCGAACGGTGTTTCGGGGGTTGCGGCGCAGAGTGAAACTGACCACTAAAACAAGAACTAAGACGTGCCTGATGAAGGACGCGTGCCGGTACTACCGGGCCGATCCAGTATCTGGTCGTCACAGCATGAAGTTGCCGGTATGGCTGCTTTATCGTGGGATGCCATGAATTTCATTCTTTACTCAGACGTCAACGACAACTCCATCAGCCAGAGTCTTGGTCGTCCCGAATACAGTTATTACTTTGTGCTCAAGGCTTATCGTCCATTGCTGGAAGGCCTCGGTCGTGTGCACGTCGTATCCACGGTGGCAGAAGTCGACCCGCTCTATCGGCGACTGCTCGCCGCTGGCGAAGACAGCGTATTCCTGTCGTTCGCCCCTCCTCAGAAAACCCCGGCCGATCTTCATTGCCCGACGATGTGCGTCGTGGCGTGGGAGTTCGATTCGATTCCCGACGAACAGTGGGACAACGACCCACGCCAGGACTGGACGCAAATGCTCGCGCGCCAGGGCCGGGTTATCACCTTGTCGAGCCACACTGCCCGGGCGATCCGGCGAGCCATGGGTGAGGATTTTCCGGTGCTGGTGTTGCCGACAGCGCTATGGGAAAAGTTTTCCGATATTCGTCAGGCGCATGTCCCGGCATCGATCAACGCGGGCGCAACCTTGGCGATCAAAGGCTGTATTTTCGATAGCCGCGAACTCGACTTGTCGGCCGATGCGCTGATCCCCGCTCCGTTGACGCCTGAAGAAGAGGCTGCGCTGGCGGCTGAAATAGAAGCCGCGCGTCCACCGCCGCTGACACTCAAGCGCCGGTTCGTCATCGCCCGGCACTATCTGCGCCTGTGGGCACTGGATCTCGGGCGTGACCTGGCAGAGCCGGTCCCAAGGGTAAAATACCTGCAGAACTGGTACTGGGAAGGGGTTCGTGATCGCGTTCCCGACAACCTTCACGCTTGGCTCGAGCAACGTCTGCCCGCCATTTGCGGCGCGCAACCGATTCTGGTCAGCGAACCACCGCCGCTGGACCTGCCGGCCACCGACCGCATCGTTGAAACCCGTGTCGACGGTGTGGTGTACGTTTCGGTGTTCAATCCCAAGGATGGCCGCAAGAACTGGCATCAACTGATTACCGCGTTTTGCTGGGCATTTCGCGAGCAGCCAGACGCGACCCTGGTGGTCAAGATCACCCAGAACGATCTGGCCTTGTATTACAGCGAATTGATGACGTTGCTCGCGCAGCTCAGCCCGTTCGCTTGCCGCGTTGTGGTGATGCACGGCTACCTTGACGACGCGCAGTATGCCGAGCTCTACAAGGCGGCGACGTTCTACGTCAATGCCTCGCGCTGCGAAGGTTTGTGCCTGCCGTTGATGGAATTCATGTCCAGCGGCAAACCGGTGATCGCGCCTGCCCATACGGCCATGGAGGATTACATCGACGAGTCGGTGGCATTCGTGGTCAGGTCCAGCGAAGAGTTGACGATCTGGCCCCAGGACACGCGGATTATTTACCGCACCCTGCGCTACCGACCGGACTGGGGTTCGCTGAAAAGCGCCTACGAAAACAGTTACCGTATGGCCACTGCGCACCCGCAGGATTACCAGCGGATGTCGGCCGCCGCCATCGAGCGGATGCACGATTACTGTGCGTTCGCGCCATTGCAGACACGCCTGGCGGATTTTTTCGCGGTGGCTCCCAAGGCCGCTGATATCGAGCCTGTTCTGGATAACGCCTCATGCTGATCATCATTCATTCTGAAACCAATCAGCACACCATTACGCAAAATCTGGGGCGGTCGGAGTACAGCTATTACTTCGTGCTCAAGGAATATCGACCGGTTCTCGAACGAATCGGGCGCGTTATCGAAGTGGCTGATCCGCTGACGCAAGTCGACGCGCTCTATGGCGAATGCCTGGCGCGAGGCGAGCCTTGTGTATTCCTCTCGTTTTCGCCACCGCACCGCACTCCAGTCGATCTGGCGTGTCCGACCGTGCCGGTGTTTGCCTGGGAATTCAGCACGATCCCCAACGAGCCGTTCGCCGGTGAGCCACGCAACGACTGGCGCAGCGTTTTGCACGCCTGCGGAGCGGCTGTCACCCATTCCAGTTATACCGTCGCTGCGGTCCGCGAAGCCATGTCCGCGGACTACCCGATCAGCGCCATCCCGGCGCCGGTCTGGGACCGCTTCGCCGCACGCGGGATGCAAGCACAGGATCATTGCGCTGCCGAGCCGCTGCGCTTGACGATCAAAGGGCTGGTGGCCGACAGCCGTCAGCTCGACTTGAATGCCTTCGCCCCAGAGCATTTGCGCAGCGGCGAGGGCATTGATTTTGCCGCACCGGTGACCGAGCAGACCCTGTCCCTTGAGGGCGTGGTGTATACGTCAGTGTTCAATCCCGGCGATGGCCGCAAGAATTGGGAGGACATGCTCAGCGCGTTCTGTGTGAGCTTTCGCGAAGTCGAAGACGCTACCCTGGTGCTGAAACTCACACACTTCGATGCTGAAGAGGCGCTGGCTGACATCCTCCATCATTTGTACAAAAACCAGTCCTATCGGTGCCGTATCGTGTTGATTCACGGTTATCTCGCCGATCCGGACTACGAGCGACTCGTGCAGGCGACTCGTTATGTCGTGAACACGTCCTACGGGGAAGGCCAGTGCCTGCCTCTGATGGAGTTCATGTCTTGCGGCAAGCCCGCAGTAGCGCCTCGAACCACGGCAATGATCGATTACCTGAGCGCTGAGAACGCGTTTCTGATCGAGTCCACCGACGAACTGACAGCCTGGCCGCACGATCCGCGCAAGGCATTTCGCACGCTGCGGTACGTGACCAACTGGGCATCATTATGTGAGGCCTACCGGGCCAGTTACGACGTTGCAAAAAATCAGCCGCAGCGTTATGCCGCGATGTCCGCACAAGCGGTCGACAGCCTGCAGGCTTTTTGCAGTCAGGCCGTGGCAGAGCAGCGCCTGCGGGAATTTCTTGCACAGTTGTTCGAACACCGTGCCGCTGCAGGGGAAGCCTGCCAAGCATGAACGGCAAGCGCATCATGGATATAGAAGTGCTGCGCGCCGTCGCCGTACTGGGAGTATTGTTCCATCACCTGCAGGGCAGTCTGTTCGCGGACCCGGTGCCTTTGCTGGACAGCATTCACGGCAGTCTGCAAACGTGGTGGGGCGTCGATCTGTTTTTCGCCATCTCCGGTTTTGTCATCGCTCGCAGCCTGGTTCCGGCGTTGCAAGGTTGTACCAGTCGCCAGGAGTGTTGGCAGCAGACGCGCAACTTCTGGCTGCGCCGCGCCTTTCGCCTGCTGCCGTCGGCTTGGCTATGGCTCGCGCTGATGCTGCTGGCCTGTGTGTTCCTCAATCGCTCCGGCGCTTTCGGTACCTGGCATGCCAACGTGCAAGCGACCCTGGCCGGCGTGTTGCAATACGCCAATTTCCGTTTTGCCGACAGCTTCTTCCGATATGAATACGGCAGCAGTTTTGTCTACTGGAGCCTGGCGCTGGAGGAGCAGTTTTATCTGCTGTTTCCGCTGCTGATCCTGCTATTTCGCCAGCGCCTGGTCTGGGCGCTGCTGGCGCTGGTCGCGGTGCAGATTCTGACCGTGCGCACCCCGTTTTTGATGGTGGTGCGCACCGACGCGCTGGCCCTTGGCGTGCTGTTGGCGATGTGGAGCGCACGGCCCGGTTATCAGCGCTGGCAGCCAACCTGGCTGGCTCCACCGTGGGCGGGGATTTCAGCCTTGATCGCCCTCGCATTGCTGCTCAGCTTCATGGCCACCGATCGTTTCACCTTCGCGCCTTATCGCATCGGTTCAATCGCCCTGCTCAGTGCCGTGCTGGTGTGGATCGCTTCATACAACCGCGATTACCTGGTGCCTGCCGGTGCGGTGCAACGGTTACTCGCGTGGATCGGCAGCCGCTCCTATGGCATTTATCTGATCCATATCCCGGCCTATCAACTGGTGCGTGAAGTGATTTTCCGTTTGCAGAGCGCCGGTTTGCCGAGTCCTGCCGGGCATCCGGTGTGCACGCTGTTGCTGGCGTGCGCACTTATCGTGTTGCTCAGTGAACTGAACTACCGCTTGATCGAAATGCCGATGCGCAACCGTGGCGCCGCGTTGGTCAAGCGCCTCGGCACGCCCCGATCCGCCCTTCCATCCACTGGAGCCACCTCATGCTGAGCCTTTTGAAGAAACTCACGAACGCCTCGCCGGCGCAGCCTGTTGCGGCGGTTGCCGAGAAGACCGACCCGTACATGCTCGGCCTGCACGATGCGATGCTCAGCGGCTGGTTCAATCAGCAAACCGGCGAACTGTTCACAGGGTTTCCGGTAAGCCCCGACGACACGCTGCTCGACGTCGGCTGCGGCGATGGCGGTAACGTGCATTTTTGCGGCACGCGCGGGGCGAAGATCATCATTGCCGATATCGATGCGGCCAAGGTTGAAGCCACCCGCCAGCGCTTGAGCGATACTCCGGCGCGCGATGTTGAGTGCCACGTCACCGATTGCAATCCGCTGCCGATTGCCGACGCCACGGCGACACGTGTGGTCTCGACGGAAGTGATCGAACATGTCGACGACCCTGCGCAGTTTCTCGCTGAGCTGGTACGGGTTGGAAAACCTGGCGCGTTGTACCTGCTCAGTGTGCCGCACCCGAGCTCCGAAGACCTGCAAAAGGACATCGCCGCACCCGAGTACTTCCAGAAACCCAATCACATACGCATCATCAGCGAAGAGCAGTTCAAGGCGATGGTCAGCGACGCCGGGCTGGAAATCATCAGCCATAGCCAATACGGCTTTTACTGGTCGATGTGGATGATGCTGTTCTGGGAAGCCAAGGTCGAATTCAGCAACCCGGATCACCCACTGCTCAATCACTGGGCCGACACGTGGCAAGCGGTACTCGACTCCCCGCGCGGGGCGCAGATCAAACAGGCGCTGGATGCGGTGGTGGCGAAGAGTCAAGTGATCATCGCGCGTAAACCAGCGGCATCCGTGTAGGAGCTGCGGCACGCTGCGATCTTTTGACCTGGAGTCTTGAAGCAAGATCAAAAGATCGCAGCCTCGTTTCACTCGTCAGCTCCTACGGGTTTTTTGTGTAACTTTGCGGCCTGTGGTCTCAGGGATTTTCAGGGTATGCGGTTTATCGTGGGTCTGTTTCTTGGCGTCTTGCTTGCGGGTTGCGAGCAACACGTCGCGCTGCCTCTCGACCAACAACTTTACGTTTGGCAACGGCAATGGACGCCTGCCCATGAACCGGCGTTGCGCGACAGCCTCCATGGCTTCTCGACATTGCGCGTGCTGGCATTGCAGGCCTTTCCCGGCGAGCGGTGGAGCCGGGCGCGGGTTGATTCAGCCTTGTTGAAAGCCGATGGCCGCCCATTGATCGCAGTGATTCGCCTCGATGGCCAGCTGCAGTCGCTGGATGAAGAGCATGTCACCGCACAGATTCTGCAGGTCATCGCTGATTGGCAGGGGCGAGGCCTCACGCTGAACGGTATCGAAATCGACCACGATGCCGGCAATGCACGGCTGCCGGCGTACGCTGAATTCCTCAAACACTTGCGCGCGGTTTTGCCGCCATCTCTACCTTTGAGCATCACCGCGCTTCCGGCCTGGCTCGATAGCGCGCAGTTGCCAGCACTTTTGCACAGCGTCGACAGCAGTGTGCTGCAAGTCCACGCCGTGAGCGATCCGCGACTGGGTCTGTTCGATCCCGAGCAGGCGTTGAAATGGGCCAATGCGTGGGCACGTGTCAGCGACCAACCCTTCTATCTGGCGCTGCCGGCCTACGGCGTTGCGCTGTTGAGCGATGACGGTGGCGCGCCGGTGGTGGAAAGCGAAGTGCAAGTCGAGCGCGGCGGGCAGCGCCGGGAGCTGCTCGCCGATCCGCGGCAACTCAGCCAACTGGCCAAGACCTTGCGCGAAGATCCACCCGAGCATCTGGCCGGGTTGATCTGGTTTCGCTTGCCGCTAGCCAACGATCGGCGCGCCTGGAGCCTCACCACTTTGCGTGCCGTGGCTCGTGGCGATGTGTTGAGCAGTCAGTTGCGCTTGTCATTCAAAGAGCAGGGCGGTCTCTATGACATCCAGCTCGAAAACCATGGCAATCTCGACAGCCCGTGGCCCGCGCAAATCACGCTGAAGGCGCAGGATTGTGCAGGCGCCGACGCGCTCGCCGGTTATGCATTGCAACAAAGCGCCAATCTGCTTACCTTCACCCGCCTGCGAGACGGCCGCTTGCCGGCGGGCGGGCAGCGCGCTGTCGGTTGGGCGCGTTGTGCACATATTGATCAAGGAGGTTCGCATGTTGACCCGTAACTGGCCCCGTCATCTGCTTTGCCTGAGCCTCAGCCTGCCGCTGGGTTCGGCGCTGGCCTGCGGCCCGGACTTCCCGATGCGCCTGCTAGACAACCGCGCGCAGACTTTGGCCGATCTGCCCGAGGGCAGTTTCAGCTTCGAGGTCAGTCGCCTCGGTAAAACCATTGCCGGGCTGAAAAATGTCACTGCCGCGACCCATAACCCCAACGACTATGCCGAAGACAACGCGTCAGAGTTGGCGCGCGAACAGGCTGAGCAGGTGGGCCTGAGCGCTGAGCAATACGCCGTGGTCAAGCGACTGCGCGGACTCAGCGATGCGCATCAGGCCGAGGAACAGGGCGCCAGTCTGCCGGCGGAAATCCGTTTGTACGTCGCCGGCGCCGTGGCCTTTGCCACCGGCGATCAGCAATTGGCCACAGAGTATTTCAACAAAGTGCTGGCGCTGCCGGCAGACCAGCGCCCGTTGCGCAGCACGTGGGCGGCGTATTCCCTGGGACGCATCGCTTTTGCCCTGAGCAACGAGGCGCACGATCGTATCGAAGCGCTGGAACAGGCGCGTGATGCCTTTCGCCAGGCCCGGCAGTTGAGTATCGATGGCTTCAGCGATCCGCTGGAACTGGGCGTTGCCAGCCTCGGTGAGGAGGCGCGGGTGCTGCGCAGTGCCGGGGACTGGAGCGGCGCCATCGAACTGTACGAAGCACAGAACCTGCACGGTTCGGCCGTCGGTTACACCTCGCTCAAGCAACTGATGAACGAACTGGCCGAATTGCCGGAATCTCAGCTGGCGAAGCTGCTGCAGCAGCCAGCGGTGCAGCAACTGGTCACGGCATCGCTGGTCAGCCGTCAGGGCTGGTCATTTGGTGAGCAGCCGCCAAACGAGAAGAAACTGGTGACGCTGTTGCAGAACAGCACGCGTGGCAGCCTCGACAATGCCGATCGACTGGCGGCGATGAGTTATCAACAGGGCGACTACGCGTCCGCCAAGGCCTTTCTGGTAAACGCCGGCGACGGCGGGCTGGCCTGGTGGCTGCGGGCAAAACTCGCAGTGCGTGACGGCGATACGACTGCCGCTGCCGCCGCCTACGCCAAAGCCGCCCAGGCCTTCCCGCAAAACGAAGACTGGGGTTATCGCCGCACGCCGGACTGGGCGTTTGAAACGGTGCAGCCAAAATGTCGGGTCGAGGGCGAAAGCGCGATCCTGGCGCTGCAACGCGGCGAGTATCTGCAAGCCTTTGTGCAGTTGTATCGCAGCAATAGCCTTTACTGGTTCGATGCCGCGACAGTTGCCGAGCGCGTGATGACGGTCGATGAGCTCAAGCGTTATGTCGATGAGAACGTGCCGGCGCCGCCGCCATTGACCCAACAGGAGCGCGACAACTATGTGCCGCTGTCGGCGGCCGCCAATCTGCGCAATCTGCTCGGTCGGCGCTTGCTGCGTGAGGGGCGTTACGAGGAAGCGGTCGCTTATTTCGCCAGTGACGATCTGCAGCACAAGGCCAGGCTGTATGGCGAGCAACGGCTCAAGGCCGAGTCGGCGTGGTGGCCGAGCAAACGCGCCAGTGCGTTGTACAACGCCGCATGGACGGCCCGGGAGTGGGGCATGGACATCCTCGGTTATGAGATGGCGCCTGATTACGCCACCTTCGGCGGCAATTACACGCTGGAGAGCACGAAGCTGGATGTCGGCCCGCTGATTTCCACGGCGGAAGTGCAGCGCCAGCAGGCCAGCGCCGCGCAACCGGATCAGCGTTATCACTATCGTTTTGTCGCTACGGCATTGGCCAGTCGCGCCGCCGATAACCTGCCGCACACCAGTCAGGCGTTTGCGGCGGTGTTGTGCAACGCGGCCGGCTGGAACAGCAGCCTTGAAGACCAGAGTGCGCTGTACCAGCGCTACGTCAAGGAAGGTCCTTATGTGCTGTGGGCGGTGGACTTCGGTAATCAATGTCCTTACCCGGACTTCGAGAATGCTGACAAGCGCTACGTCACCCAGGTGACCGATGCTGTACGTGCGACGCTGCGGCCGTACAAGTGGCCGGTGCAGATTGGCGTCTTCGTCGTGGTCACGGCCATCGCGTTACTGCTCATTACCCGTCGTCAGCGCAAGGTACGCAAGGCTTAAGCCTGCTGAATGAAGCTCAGGCGCACGGCAAAACCAATCAACAGGCTGCCGAACAGCCATTGCTGAATGCGCTGGGCGGTCGGACTGTGTCGCAGCCAACGGCCCAGTGCCGCGCCGGTCATGGCGACAACACTGTCGAACAGCAGCCCGACGCTGACCAGCACCAGGCCGAGCACGGCGAACTGTGTCAGCACCGGCGCGCCGTCGCTGACGATAAACTGTGGCAACAGCACCGAGCAGAACAGCAAAGCTTTGGGGTTGAGCAGGTTGGTCAGCAGGCCGCGCCGGATCGCTTGGCGCCACTGATACTCGGTAGGTGTCGGTTCTCCTGTTTGCAGGTTGGGAACCAGTGAGCTGCGAAAGCATTGAATGCCGATCCACAGCAGATACGCCGCACCCGCGATGCGCACCACGTCAAACGTCCACGGTGCCGTTTTGAACAGCGCCGCCAGCCCCAACGCCGCCAGGGCCACATGACAGGCGCGGGCGATGGCCAGGCCCAGCGCTGTGGCCAGCGCTGCACCGCGACCTTGCCGCGCGCCGGTTTGCAACAGCAGGATCATGTCCGGTCCCGGCAGTAGCAGAACCACAGCCAGCGTCAGGATAAACAGCCACAGACTTGCCACATCACACCCCTTTTCGATGTCGATTTACTCGGGCCAGTCTAGAGCGAGAGGGCAGGGCAGGTGCTTGCGTAGTCGGCTTCAAACCGTGGCGGTTTTGGCATAACCTGCTGGTTTTACATCGCCAGACTATCGGGATCTGCCAAAGATGAAACTCGACGCCTATGACCGCAAGATTCTCGCCGCGCTGCAACGCAACGGCCGCTTGAGCAATGTCGAGCTGGCGGAGGAAATCGGCTTGTCGGCCTCGCCGTGTCTGCGCCGGGTGCGCATGCTGGAAGAGGCGGGGGTGATTCGAGGCTACCAGGCCAATCTCGATCGCGATGAAGTCGGGCTGGGGCTGACGGTGTTTGTCGGGGTCAAGGTCGAGCGGCACAACGAAGAACGTGCCGAGGCTTTTTATGCCGCTGTTACTGCGCTGCCTGAGGTGGTCTCGGCGTTTCTGGTGTCCGGTGAATCGGACTTTTTGTTGCAGGTAGTGGTGCCTGACTTGCGCGCTTATGACCGCTTTGTCAGTGCGCACCTCCTGAAACTGCCGGGGGTGAGCGATATTCGCAGCAACTTTGCCATTCATACGGTGAAAGCGCCGGGGGCGTTGCCGTTGGGGCATCTGCCGCTGTAGACCGAGTAGGGGCCATTCGCGAGCAGGCTGGCTCCCACAGGGGGAACGCATTCCAAAGTGGGAGCGAGCCTGCTCGCGAAGACGGCGGCAAGGTTTGAAACCTACATCTGCGTCGCCATCCCCTCGACATTCATCGCTGCCTGACGCAACGCTTCCGAACGCGTCGGGTGCGGATGGCAGGTCAGGGCAATGTCCTCGGCCGAGGCGCTGAACTCCATCGCCACACAGAACTCGCCGATCATCTCGCTCACGCTCGGCCCGACCAAGTGCACGCCGAGCACTTCGTCCGTGCGCTCGTCGGCGAGGACTTTGGCAAAGCCTTCTGTTTCGTGATTGATCTTCGCCCGGCTGTTGGCGGTGAAGGGAAACTTGCCAACCTTGTAGGCACGGCCCTCGGCCTTGAGCTGTTCTTCGGTCTGGCCGACGCTGGCCAGTTCCGGTTGGGTGTAGATGACGTTGGGGATCAGCGCGTAATTGACCTCGCCGGCCTTGCCGTGGATCTGCTCGACGCAGGCCATGGCCTCGTCTTCAGCCTTGTGCGCGAGCATCGGCCCGGACGTGACGTCGCCGATCACCCAGACCCCGGCGGCTTCGGTGCGATGTTGCTGGTTGGCGAGCATGCCGCGCTTGTCGGTACTCAGGCCGACGTTCTCCAGCCCTAGGCCCTGGGTGTATGGCCGGCGCCCGATAGCCACCAGCACATAGTCGGCTTCGATCAGCTCAGCCGTGCCACCGGCGGCAGGCTCGACGCTCAGCTGCACGCCTGTAGCTGAACTGGTGGCGCTGGTGACCTTCGAGCTCAATTTGAAGGCGATGCCTTGCTTGCTCAGCGCGCGCTGCAAGGTCTTGCCGGCCTCGCCATCGACGCCGGGGCAGATGCGATCAAGGTATTCGACCACGGTGACCTGCGCGCCGAGTCGCCGCCATACCGAACCCAGCTCCAGGCCGATCACCCCGGCGCCAATCACTACCAGGTGCTTGGGCACTTCACTCAGCGACAACGCGCCGGTGGAATCGAGGATGCGTTTGTTGTCGATTTCTACGCCGGGCAGGGGAGTGGGCTCGGAGCCGGTGGCGATGATGATGTCATTGGCGCTGAGCTCGGTCTTGTTGCCCTGATCATCGGTCACCGTGACCTTACCTGGGCCGTCGATGTGGCCCCAGCCCTTGATCCAGTCGACTTTGTTTTTGCGAAACAGAAATTCAATGCCCTTGGTCAGGCCAGCAACGCTTTCGTCCTTCTGCTTCATCATCTGCGCAAGGTTCAGCGTCGGTTTGACCTCGATGCCGAGATTGGCGAACTCCGTGCCCACCGCAGCGGCGTACAGCTCTGAGGCGTGCAATAAGGCCTTGGACGGCATGCAACCAACGTTGAGGCAGGTGCCGCCGAGGGTCGCACGTCCTTCGACGCAAGCAGCTTTGAGGCCAAGCTGGCCGGCGCGGATCGCTGCGTTATAACCGCCGGGGCCGCCGCCCAGAATCACTACGTCATAGTTGCTCATGCGCTTGCTCCAGATTGCTCGAAGGGGATAGCCAAGATTAGTCGCGATAAAAATTATGTACGTAATATGAGCTTTGCCGGACATTTCGGTCAAGGCTTCAGGCAAGCGACAGCTGCGGCATTTTTGAATAGCGGTAAATGTGTACGAATATTTCACAATTTTCGTTATATCGTAACGCTAAGACCAATTTAGCCGGGGTGATATGCAAGTCGATCTTGAGTTGGACGCTACGCCAGTAGCCGAGCTGCCGCGCTTTCAGCAAGCTGCCGAGCAGGGACGCAAGTTGCGTTGGCTGGCTTGCGGACTCGGCGGGTTGGCCGGGCTGGGCTGGTTGTTGGCGTTTTTCATCGGCTTATTTGCGCCGCAATCCGCGTGGTTGCCGTTGTTGGTCAATCAGAGCGCAGCGTTGCTGGTGCTGGTTGCCGGGCTGCAATCGGCCTGGTGGGTGGCGCAATGGCGCGCGCGGGTGATGCATCCGCCAACTGCGCAACTGGCCGCGGTGGAGGAGGGCGTCGCTACCGAAGGTTGGTACGAGAGGCTGCTGGAGCGATTGAGTCTGCGCGGCCGGTATTTGCTAGGACAAATCGGCGCGCCGGCATTGTGGCTCGCTGGCTGGGCATTGCTGGTTCTGCTCAGCACCGAGCAAGTGTGGAGTCTCGCTTTACCTGCGGCGGCCTTGGGCCTGTCGGCAAACGTTGGTGCAGCATTGACGTTGTTGCTGGCCTTCGCCTTGCTGGTGCTGGAGCGGCAACTGGCGCAGGAGCCGCCAGCGCAGTGGCCAGAAGCGGCTGCGCTGGCGCAACTGACCCGCGTGGTGATCATCACCCTGTTGATCGGTGCACTGTGTCTGTTGTTTGCCAGCGAGCACGCCGTCTGGCCGATTCGCGTTGCAGTGCTCAGCGCAATCTTGCCGATGCTGGTTGCCCTTGAACTGTTGTTGCGCGCGGCGCTGTCGGTCTTCAGCCCGCGCCGCGAACAGCTCGAACCGACCCTGCTGGCGCGCAGTTTTATCGCCGATATGCTGCGTTGGCCGCCGCAGCCTTTGCTGGTCTTGCAGCATGAAATGCACAATCGTTTCGGCATTGATCTGCGCCAGATCTGGGCGTTCAGTTACATGCGCCGGGCGTTGTTGCCGGTGTTGGCAGTGGTCGCCCTTAGCGGTTGGTTGCTGACTGGGGTACATGAAATTCCCCTGCAAGGTCGCGGCATCTATGAGCGCTTCGGTAAACCGGTACAGGTTTTCGGCCCGGGTTTGCATGCCGGTTTGCCTTGGCCATTGGGGCGTGTGATCTCCGTTGAAAACGGCGTGGTCCATGAACTGGCGACCAGTGTCAACGACAAGCCAATCACCGTGCCGTCCGACTCCGCTGAAGGCCCAGCGCCGCTGACCGCCAACCGTTTGTGGGACGCCAGCCACGTTAATGACAAGTCCCAGGTCATCGCCAGCAGCCGGGGCACGCAGCAGGGCCTGCAAATCGTCAACATGGACGTGCGCTTCGTTTATCGCATCGGTTTGAACGACGAGGCGGCACTCGCCGCGACTTATAACAGCGCCGATGTACCGACGCTGATTCGCAGCATCGCCAGCCGCATTCTGGTTCACGATTTTGCCTCGCGCACCCTCGACGGACTGCTCGGCGACGACAGGGCAGGGCTGGCCGAGGAAATCGGTCGCGCAGTGCAAAGTGATCTGAACAGATTGAACAGCGGCGTGGAGATCCTCGCCACAGTCGTCGAAGCGATTCATCCACCGGCCGGCGCGGCGAATGCCTATCACAGTGTGCAAGCGGCGCAGATCGGCGCGCGGGCGTTGATCGCTCGCGAACGCGGGGCGGCTGCGCAGGCCACTAACGAGGCGCAGTTGCAGGCGAGTACGGCGCGGGATCAGGCAACGGCCAATGCGCGGGAAATCAACGCCGCTGCGCAAACGGCAGACCTTAAATTCAGCGCCGAGCAAAAAGCCTTCGCCAGTGCTGGCCAGGCCTTCGTGCTGGAGCAATATTTCAACCAGCTCAGTCAGGGCTTGAGGAAAGCCAGGTTGCTGGTGCTCGATCATCGACTCGGCGGCAGCGCAAATGCGCCAACCATCGATCTGCGCACTTTCACGCTGCCGGCTGATCCGTCGCCCGCCCGTACCACCGCTCAACCAGGAGCCACCCATTGAGCCAGTCGCCTGTTCAAGACGTTCACGACCACAGCGGGCATCACCATCATCATGGTCATCACCATCATCACGGCGATCCGCAAGAGGCCGGTCCATTTCCATGGCGGCGTATGGCTTGGGCTGCGTTGCTGGTGGCGTTTGCCATTGCCGCCGCGAGTCTGGTGCAAGTGCGCTCCGGTGAAGCCACGGTCATCACCCGTTTCGGTAATCCTTCGCGGGTATTGCTTGATCCCGGTTTGAGTTGGCGATGGCCTGCACCGTTCGAGGCGGCGATCCCGGTGGACTTGCGTCTACGTACCACCTCAAGTGGTTTGCAGGACGTCGGTACCCGAGACGGTTTGCGCATCATCGTGCAGGCCTACGTCGCGTGGCAGGTGCAGGGTGATCCTGAACACGTGCAGCGCTTCATGCGGGCCGTGCAGAATCAGCCGGACGAAGCGGCGCGGCAGATTCGCACCTTTGTCGGCTCGGCACTGGAGACCACGGCCAGCAGTTTCGATCTGGCCAATCTGGTAAACACTGATGCCAAACAAGTGCGCATCGGCGATTTTGAAGCGCAGTTGCGTCAGCAGATCGATCACCAGTTGCTCGCCACTTATGGCGTGCGTGTGGTGCAGGTCGGTATCGAGCGGCTGACTTTGCCATCGGTCACGCTCAGTGCAACGGTCGACCGCATGCGCGCCGAGCGTGAAACCATTGCTACGGAACGTACAGCGATCGGCAAACGCGAAGCGGCGCAAATTCGCTCCGCCGCCGAGCGCGATGCGCGAATCGTCCAGGCTGATGCAACGGTGAAAGCCGCTGACATTGAAGCGCAATCGCGAGTCGAGGCTGCGCAGATTTATGGTCGCGCCTACGCCAGTGCGCCGCAGCTTTACAACCTGCTGCGCTCGCTCGATACCCTCGGCACCATTGTCACACCGGAAACCAAACTGATTCTGCGCACCGATGCTGCGCCGTTCCGTGTGTTGGTCGACGGCCCACCGGTGCTCGACAAAAAAGCCGGATCGCAACCATGAGCGAAGAAGTTCCACGTGGAACACATGCGTTGAACAGTCCGTGGATTCAGGCCGGCCGTCTGACCTTCATCGCCTTATATGTGATCACTGTTTTGGCCGCATTAGCATGGGCGGTCTCGAATGTCCGGCAGATTGATCCGCAAAACCGCGCGGTAGTACTGCACTTCGGTGCGCTGGACCGCGTTCAGAATGCCGGACTGTTATGGGCGTGGCCGCAGCCGTTTGAGCAGGTGGTTCTGTTGCCGGCGGCGGATCGGGTGATCGAGCATCGAGTAGGAAATCTGTTGCGCAGTGACGAGGCGCTGAAGGCAGACCGGGTAGCGTCCTTCGCCACGCCATTGAGCGATGCACTCGCTGGGTCTGGTTATTTATTGACCGGTGACGCCGGCGTAGTGCAATTGGACGTGCGAGTGTTTTACCAAGTCTCCGATCCCTATGCGTTCGTGTTACAGGGCGAACATGTGCTGCCAGCGCTCGATCGGTTGGTAACGCGCAGCGCCGTGGCCCTGACCGCCGCGCGAGATCTCGACACCATTCTGGTCGCTCGCCCGGAATTGATCGGCGCCGACAATCAGGCAGCCGAGCGCCGTGAGCGATTGCGCGGTGATCTGGTGCGAGGCATCAACGCGCGTCTCGCTGAACTGAAAGCGAGCGGGCAGGGCATCGGTATCGAGGTGTCGCGAGTCGATGTGCAATCGAGTCTGCCGGAGCCCGCGGTCAGTGCCTTCAATGCGGTCCTGACCGCCAGTCAGCAGGCCGATAAAGCCGTGGCCTACGCGCGAACCGAGGCGGAAAAGCTCACGCAATCTGCCAACGAACAGGCAGACCGCACGCTGCAGGTGGCTCACGCACAGGCGGGCGAGCGCCTCGCGAAATCCTCGGCCGATACTGCTACCGTCTCAAGTCTGGCCACGTCTGCCGATCCGCAAATGCTCCTGCGTCTGTATCGCGAGCGCATGCCGAAAATTCTCGGTCAGGCCGGCTCGGTCACTAGCGTGAACCCGAAAGACGATTCCCGGCTGATCATTCAAGGAGTCAGTCAATGACCACGAACATTGCTGCTCCAAGTCTGTTGTCGTCGGCCGAACAGCGTCGCGCCGCGCGGCAATTGACTCTGGCAATGCTTGCGCTCGGACTGCTGGGCCTGGGTTTGCTCTGGCGCTGGATGCTACCGGAGCAAAACGGTGTCAGCCAATTGCTGCTCGGTTTCGCCTCCTTGCTGGTCGCGGTCCCGGTCATGCGTTCGGCGTGGTACAGCCTGCGTTATCCAAGCCTGCACGGCATCACCGATCAGTTGATCGCGCTGGCCATGCTCGGTGCCTGGGCGACCGGTGATCTGCTCACCGCGGCGTTGTTGCCGATCATCATGATCTTCGGCCATGTGCTCGAGGAGCGCAGCGTCATCGGTTCCCAGGAAGCAATCAACGCGCTTGGCCAGTTGACCCGCAGCCATGCGCGCAAGCTACAAGCGGACGGTTCGATCATCGAAGTGGACAACGGCATGCTCAGCGCGGGCGATGTTGTCGAGGTGCGGGCCGGTGATCGGGTGCCGGCGGACGGTCGGGTGTTATCCGGCGAAGCGAGTCTCGATACGGCGTCGATTACCGGTGAGTCGGTACCGGTGGATGCGGACGTCGGCATGCTGGTGTTCGGCGGCGCGATCAACCTCGATGGATTGCTGCGTGTCGAAGTCACTCGCACCGGCGACGAATCCACTTTGGGCAAAGTCATCGCTTTGATGCAGAACGCCGAGCGCTCGAAACCGCCGATCACGCGATTGCTCGAACGCTATGCCGGCAGTTATATGGTGCTGGTCTTGTTGCTGTCAGCGGTGACCTGGTTCGCCACCAACGATGCACAGGCGATGCTCGCGGTGTTGGTGGCAGCGTGTCCGTGTGCATTGGTGCTGTCGGCGCCGGCCACGGCAATTGCCGGTGTCGCCGTTGCTGCGCGCCATGGGATTCTGATTCGCAGCTCGGCATTTCTTGAAGAGCTTGCCGATCTGACCTCGCTGGTGGTCGACAAGACCGGCACGCTGACTTACGGCACGTTGCGCTTGCAGGCGATCGACAGCCTGAATGCGGACACCGCCGAAGCGCAGACACTGGCCGCCAGTCTTGGCGCGGCAAGCAGTCATCCGGTGAGCCGGGCACTTGCGGGGATGGCCGATCAAGAGACCTATTGGCCTCTAACTGATATCCATGAGCGCCAAGGGTTGGGTGTAGTGGCGATGACAGGGAAGGGCGAAGCTGCGCTCGGTCGTCCAGAGTTGTTCGCGCAACTGGGCATCACTACAGCCCTTGTTCCCGAACATGATGGCCCGATCGCCGGCCTGGCTTTGAACGGCAAGTTCCTCGCCTGGCTGTTGCTCGCCGACAGCGTCAAACCGGAAGCACGCATTGCCTTGAACGAATTGCGCGAACTGGGGCTGGGACGACAACTGCTGCTGACGGGTGATCGTCAGAGTGTCGCCCGAACCTTGGCGCAGGAAGTCGGGCTGAATGAAGTCCAGGCGCAAGCGCTACCAGAAGACAAACTAAACCGAGTGCTCAAGGAAATCGACCACGGCTTCCGGCCGATGGTAGTTGGCGATGGCATCAACGATTCACTTGCGCTAAAGGCCGGGGTCGTCGGCGTGGCGATGGGCGCTGGCGGCGCCGACATTGCATTGGCGTCGGCGGACATTGTCCTGATCGGCAGCGATCTGCGTCGCCTCGGTACCTGTGTGCGCTTGAGCCGTCAGTGCCGGCGCGCCTTGCAGGTCAATGTAATCATCGGTCTCGGCTGGACGCTGGCCATCGTGGTCTTCGCGGCTTTCGGTTGGCTTGGCGCCGCAGGGGCGATGATCGCAGCGCTGCTGCATAACCTGAGTACCCTGTTGGTGTTGGGCAACGCCGGACGTTTGCTGCGTTTTCAGGAGCCATTGCTCAAGCTCGACGCTCAGGCGAAATGAAAGAAAATTCATCGAACCGCGGGCTGAACAGGCAGTCATTTATCGTAAGGCGCGTGGTATCTGCTGTTCAGCCGAGGCGCTTGTGACGATAGACACGGCTTATCGAATCGATAGCCTGCTATTTTTTCAGGTTGGTCTACCCTCAGATCAGACGTCTGAAACAAGGGGGATTTTCCATGCTCGCGCAACTTCCACCGGCCTTGCAGAACCTGCAGCTACCGCTTCGCCTGCGACTCTGGGACGGCCATGAGTTCAATCTGGGCCCGACGCCCAGCGTGACCATCGTCGTCAAGGACCCGCAGATGGTCACTCAATTTACCCACCCAAGCCTGGATGCGCTGGGTGCGGCGTTCGTCGAAGGCAAGCTGGAACTGGAGGGCTCGATCAGCGAGGTGATCCGGGTTTGCGACGAATTGAGCAGTGCGCTGCTCGACGAGGAAGAAGGCAGCCAGCCGGTGCGTGCACGTCACGACAAAGACACTGACGCCAAAGCTATTTCTTACCACTACGACCTGTCGAATGCGTTCTACCAGCTGTGGCTGGACAGCGACATGGTGTATTCCTGTGCCTATTTCGAAACCGGCAGCGAAACCCTCGAGCAGGCGCAGCAAGCCAAATTCCGCCATCTGTGCCGCAAGCTGCGTTTGCAGCCGGGCGAGTATCTGCTGGATGTCGGCTGTGGTTGGGGCGGTCTGGCGCGGTACGCGGCGCGCGAGTTCGGCGTAAAAGTGTTCGGCATCACTTTGAGCAAGGAGCAGTTGGCGCTGGCGCAGGAGCGGGTCAAGGCCGAAGGGCTGGAAGACCAGGTCGAGCTGCAGTTGCTCGACTATCGCGATCTGCCGCAGGACGGTCGCTTCGACAAGGTTGTCAGCGTCGGCATGTTCGAACACGTCGGCCACGCCAATCTCGCCGAGTATTGCGCGACGTTGTTCGGCGCGGTGAAGGAGGGCGGGCTGGTGATGAACCATGGCATCACCGCCAAGCACACCGATGGCCGTCCGGTTGGACGCGGTGCCGGGGACTTCATCGAGAAGTACGTGTTCCCCAACGGCGAGTTGCCGCATCTGTCGATGATCTCAGCCGAGATCAGTGAAGCCGGGCTGGAAATCGTCGATGTCGAAAGCCTGCGCCTGCATTACGCGCGCACGCTTGATCACTGGAGCGAGCGACTGGAAGACAACCTCGAAGCCGCGGCGAAGCTGGTACCCGAGCAAGCGTTACGTATCTGGCGCCTGTACCTGGCTGGTTGCGCATATGCATTCGCGCGGGGCTGGATCAATCTGCATCAGATCCTCGCCGTAAAAGCGCATGCGGATGGCAGCCACGAACTGCCTTGGACCCGCGACGACATCTACCACCCCTGAAACAGGGCGTTCAGAGTATCGGCGAAATCAGCCGGGCGATGCGCATGCCGACCTGTTGCAGGCGGTGGATCTCCCGGCTTTCTTCTTTGGCCACTTCATCGGCTTGGGCGAAGTCCTCGTTGAGCATGTGTTCCACGGAGGCGGCGAACACGCTGTCAACGGTCAGCAACATCACTTCGAAATTCAGGCGGAACGAGCGATTGTCCAGATTGGCGCTGCCGATGGCGCTGATCTCGCTGTCGATCAATACCACTTTCTGGTGCAGAAAACCCGGTCGATAGCGGAACACCCGAACGCCGGCACGCACCGCCTCAAAGGCATACAGGCTGGACGCGGCATAGACGATGCGGTGATCAGGCCGCGACGGCAACAGCAGTCGAACATCGACCCCGCGTAACACCGCCAGCCTCAGCGCGGCGAATACGGCTTCGTCCGGGACGAAGTAAGGGCTGGTGATCCATACGCGTTGAGTTGCCGCATGAATGGCTTCGACGAAAAACAGCGAGCAGGTTTCGTAGGCATCGGCCGGGCCGCTGGCGAGCAATTGGCAAAGCACGCCATCCTCCGGATACGCATCCGGGAGGATCAACGGTGGCAATGTTCGAGCAGCCCAGAACCAGTCTTCGGCAAACGATTCCTGCATGCAGGCCACCACCGGCCCGCGTACCTTGACGTGGGTGTCACGCCACGGCGCCAATGGCGGCTTCTCACCCATGTATTCATCGCCGACGTTATGCCCGCCGACGAACCCGACTACGCCATCGACCACGACGATTTTGCGGTGGTTGCGGAAGTTGACCTGAAAGCGGTTGAGCCAGCCGCTGCGTGTGGCGAAGGCTTTGACCTCGACGCCGGCATCACGCAGCGCTTGCACGTAATGATGGGGCAGGGCGTGGCTGCCAATGCGGTCGTAGAGCAAATGAATGGACACGCCTTCGGCGGCCTTCTTCAACAACAAGTCACGCAAGCGCTGGCCGAGCCGATCGTCGTGGATGATGAAAAACTGGATCAGCACGGCTTCCTTCGCTTGTGCGATCGCCTGGAAAATCGCATCGAAGGTCGCGGTGCCGTTCACCAGCAGTTGCACTTCGTTGTTCGCCAGGCACGGCATGCGCCCCAGTTTAGGCATCGCGCGCAGTGAGGCGTAGGCACTCGAAGCGCGAGCGGCGAGGGCTTCTTCCACCCACGGGCGCCAGTTCAATTCGGAGATGGCCAGGCGCATCTGCTCGTTGGCCTGGCGCCGGGCCTTGATGTAGCCATCGAAGGTGCTGCGACCAAAGACCAGATACGGAATAAGCGTGAGGTAAGGAATGAAGATCAGCGACAATGCCCAGGCGATCGAGCCTTGCGCGGTGCGCACGGTGAGCACCGCATGGATCGCCGCGATCGACCCGAGTGTGTGCAACAGGGCGATCAGGTAACCGAAAATGTGCGGTCCGAAAAAATCCATGGGGCAGCCTTGCTCCGCGAAATGCAATGCTTAACAGACCATGTTCCGCGGCGAATGTCTCTATTTAATCGGTGCATGAACCGACGCAACCGGCCGGCGTCTAACGGCCACAACTGATCAGGAGTTTCTCGATGAACGTTCGTCTGCTGGGTTTGGCGCTGGGCATGAGTTTGGCTTTGCCGGTGGTTGCACAGGCACAGATGCTGCAGCCAGGATTGTGGGAGATGACTTCGAGCAATCTGAAGGTCGATGATCAGGCCATGGACGTGCAATCGATTCTTGGCCAGATCCAAGGCCAGATCACTCCCCAGCAACGCGCGGCGCTGGAGAAGAATGGCATCAATATCGGCGGCAAAGGCATCCGCGCCTGCCTGACTCCGCAGCAAGTGGCGACCAACGACATTCCGTTGGCCGACCCGCAATCGGGCTGCAAACAACAGATCACCGAGCGCACTGGCAACCAATGGAAATTCCGCTTCAGCTGCCCGAAAGCCCAAGGCACTGGCGTAGCGACATTCCTCAGTGACCGCGAATTCACCACCGTCGCCAAAGGCACCTTCAACGCCATTGGCATCAACCAGAAAGGCAGTCTGGAAACCCGTGCGGTGTGGCTGGGTCAGGATTGCGGTACGGTAAAACCTCGCGCATAAATCCTTCGCCGCGCTCCCCGGCTGGAACCCATTCCAACTGTGGGAGCGAGCCTGCTTGCGAAACGCCAGAACACCACACAGCTCATGGCTGGCTCAACGCCTTGTACAGCGTATTGAGGTTGTATTCGAACAGCCCGGTGAAGGTGCTCGCCGGTCCACTCTCCGCCAGTGCATCCGAGTACAGCGTGCCGCCGATGTGCGCACCGCTTTCATCTGCGATCTGCTTGAGCAGGCGCGCGTCCTTGATGTTTTCCATGAATACCGCTTTGACCTTGGCCTGGCGAATCTGCGTGATCAGCGCAGCCACTTCGGCGGCGGACGGCTCGCGTTCGGTGGACAGACCCTGTGGCGCGATAAAGTCGATGCCATAGGCCTGACCTAGATAGCCGAACGCGTCGTGGCTGGTAACAATCCTGCGACTGCCCGGCGGCAGCGCGCCAAGTTTGCTCTTGGCTTCGGCGAGCAGAGTGTAGATCTGTTTGAGATAGGTCTGGCTGTTGCGCTCGTAGTCAGCCTTGTTGGCCGGGTCAGCGGCAATCAGCGCTTTGGTGATGTTGGCGACATACAACTCGGCGTTCGCCAGATTGTGCCAGGCGTGTGGATCCGGAACGGTTTCGCCGTCTTCATCGAGCGAACGTGGAATCACCCCGTGACTGGCACTGATCACCGTCGCCCTGCTGTCGGTGCTGCTCACCAGGCGATCCAGCCAAGGCTCGAAACCGAGGCCATTCTTGATGATCACTTTGGCTTTGAGCAACGCCTTGGCGTCATCCGGGGTCGGCTCGTAGGTGTGCGCATCGGCATCCGCGCCGACCATGTTGGTGATCTGAACGTGCTCGCCGCCGACCTGATGAACCATGTCGGCGAGGATGCTGAAGCTGGTGACCACCGGCAGTTTTTCGGCGGCCGACAAGGACATCGACAGCATCAGGCTGAACAGCACGAGTAGAGCGCGCATCGGGAAACACCTCATTGGGATGTGAGCAAAGGCGGGCGGCGCAGCAAACCGTGAACCGGTCCGCACACCACCGACAGCAGATAGCCGACCCCCGCGACCAGCACGATGGCCGGGCCGCTGGGCAGCGAGTAGTAGAACGACAGCAGCAAACCCAGCCACACCGACACGCAGCCCATGACGGCGGCGACGGCAATCAGTATCGGCAGACGACGACTCCAGAATCTCGACGCGGCAGCCGGAAGCATCATCAGCCCGACTACCATCAGTGCGCCGATGGCCTGAAAGCCGATCACCAGATTCAGCACGACCAGAGTCAGGAACACGCCATGAGCCAGCGGCCCGAGACGACTGACCGTGCGCAAGAACAGCGGGTCGAGTGTGTCCAACAGCAGGGGTTTGTAGATCGCGGCCATGGCCATGAGGCTGATCGCCGAGACCCAAAGCATGCCGGTCAGCGTCGGTCCATCCACGGCTAGCGCCGAGCCGAACAACAGATGCAAAAGATCGAGGCGTTTGCCGGCGAGGCCGAGAATCAGCACGCCGCTGGCCAGTGAGATCGGATAGATCGCGGCGAGGCTGGCGTCCTCGCGCAAACCCGTACGCCGGGTGATCCAGGCCGCCAGTCCGGCCATGCTCAGACCGGCTCCCAGGCCACCGAGGGTGAGGGCGGGAAGGCTCAGACCGGCAAACCAGAATCCCAGCGCTGCACCGGGGAGAATGCCGTGGGCGACAGCGTCACCGATCAGACTCATCCGTCTGAGAATCAGAAACACGCCCAAGGGTGCCGTGCTGCACGCCAGCACCAAGCCGCCAAGCAAGGCCCTGCGCATGAACACGAAGTCGCCGAAGGGTTGCCAGAAATGGCTGAGGGTGGCGAGCATCAGGCCACCTGCATGCGCGCTGTCGGCTGGATCAGTTCCCGACTGGTTCCGTACACGCAGTGGCCGTTTTTGATCAGCAGGGTATTCGGAATGTGTTGGCGGACAGCCGCGAGATCATGGCAGATCACGACCAGTGTCCGGCCCTCGGCGTGCCAGTGGTGGATGTGTTGCCAGAGCAGTTGCTGGCCAAGTTCGTCGAGCGCGGCGTGCGGTTCATCGAGCAACAGCACCGGGGCGTCAGCGAGGCTCAGGCGTGCGAGCAAGGCGCGTTGTAACTCACCGCCTGACAGAGCCATCAACGGGCGCTGTTCGAGCCCACTCAAGTGCCAGTCTTCCAATGCGTTTTTCAGTCGCTGTGTGCGCAGTTGTGTCGAGAGCCGACGGCCCCAGAAACCTGCGGCGATGAGCTCTTCGAGGCTGATTGGAAATTGGCGATCAAGGTGCTGCTGTTGCGGCAGAAAGGAAATTCCGCTTTGTCGTGGAACAGCCATGTCTACTTTGCCAGCCAAAGGTTTTTGCAAACCGGCGATGACTTTCAGCAGGCTGCTTTTGCCGCAGCCGTTGGCGCCGATGATGGCGGTCAGGCTGGCGCTTTCGAACTCAAGACTGAGAGGCGTCGTCAGCGGTTGGCCAGGCGTGCCCCAGACCAGCGATTGGCAGCGGATCATGGCTGCTCCCGTTGCCAACTGCTCTCTGCAACAGCGTCGTGGGCATGCAGGCTTTCGGCGTGGATCACGCGAATGTGGAATTGGTTGATGCCGGGCGTGCGTTGCAGTGCCAGGTTGAGACGGCGCGCGGCGTCTTCGCAGAACATCAGGTTCTGCCCATTAGCGAGTGCGAAGGCTTGCTCGTCGGGGCGTTTTACTGCGGTCTGCACGGCGGTGCCGAGGGCTGCTTCAGCGTCATTGATGATCGCGGTCAGCGGTAGCTCATCGATGAAGTTGTCGAGTTGCAGGTGCAGTTGTGCGTAGCTGCGTTGGCTGTGCGGTGTCGCTACGATCCCTTTGGTTGAGCCGAGCCATGCCAGGACATCTTCATGTTGCAGAGTCTTGTTAGCGAAATCGTCAATGAATTGCTGTTGGATCAGCTGTCTTGCCAAGGCTGCGGAGCATGGGCAAGTCGAGGAATAGGGCAGTTCAATTTTTAGTTCCACGTGGAACATTTGCTGTTTCAGGCTCGCTGAAATGAACGCCGGATAGGATTTCCAGCCGGCTAAGGGGCTGACCAACGCGGGTCGTTTCAGCAGCAAGTCAGTGTGAACATTCAGATATGCGCACTCGGATAAGCCTCGGTGGCTTGCCAAAAAACACTCGAGTACTTGACGCAATAAAGCGGGAGAAAGGCTCCGCTGTTCGAGCGCTTCGAGTGCCAAATACAAGCGCGACATGTGAATCCCGCGCGCTTCACTATCATCCAGACTGACGCCAGCGTCGACTCTGGCGCTGAGGCGCTGGCCTTCAAGCAAAACGGGCAGAGCGATCTCACGCATTCCCACCCAATCGAGAGGCATTGCCTGGCGTGCAGATTGTGCGGCGATATCCGGGAGAGTAAGAGCATTCATGGTTGAGACCGTCGTATTGACCTCTTTTAACGTTACATTATAACAATCCGTTGGGCGATGCTTTTTTCATGAAAAGGTTTTCACTAGCAGCCCGTCATTCGGCTACAAGTGAACCTTGCGCTGCTACCGCCTGAACTGGAAAAGCGGTTGATGGTCGTCCAGCCGACACGACGGGTATAGCCAACCCAAGCCTCGCCATCGGAGGCGATTCCGGTAAAAAAGGTTAATTGGCCGAAACGGCTGTTGGTCTGCGCCCAATAGCGATGGCCGTCCTTCTCGTATCCGCGCAGGTAAAGCGTGGTGCCCACCGTATTGACGCTATAGGCATTGCCGTCGGCGTCCACGCACGCCAGCAGAATAGCGCTGCGTGTGCAGTGCGCGAGCGCCGGCATCTGCGCTTGGGCTTGGCCGGCCAGCGATATAGCAAAGCTCAAAAGCAGGTATTTCAACCCGTTGTTCATTGGGAATTCCCACGGTCGGTGGTGCGGCAATTTGCGAAATCCTGGGTCGGACTGGCAAGATTTAGTTGTTATACTATAACATAATCAGCTACCAGCCTGAGTTGCCGATCAATCGATTGCCTTCATTGCCCCGCATACATGAAGCGCGATACGCCAAGAGCGATCTAAAGCGCAGATCGGCTGCCCTTAACAAGGATTATCCAATGTCAGCCAAATTGCCCGTCACCGTACTTTCAGGATTTCTCGGTGCTGGAAAAAGTACACTTTTAAATTACGTACTACGTAACCGAGACGGCTTGCGCGTTGCGGTGATCGTCAACGATATGAGCGAAATCAACATCGATGGCAGTGAAGTCCAGCGCGATGTCCGCCTGAACCGCGCTGAGGAAAAGCTCATCGAAATGAGCAATGGCTGTATCTGCTGTACGTTACGTGAAGACCTTCTTGAAGAAGTCAGCAAACTCGCTCGCGAGGATCGTTTCGATTACCTGCTGATCGAATCCACCGGCATTTCCGAATCGCTTCCGGTCGCTGAAACCTTCACCTTCCTTGATGAACAGGGGCAAAGCCTCGCTGACATCGCGCGCCTGGATACCATGGTCACGGTCGTCGACGGGGTGAATTTCCTGCTGGATTACCAGGCGGCCGAGAGCCTTGCCTCTCGCGACGAAATGCTCGGTGAAGAAGACGAGCGATCCATCACCGATCTGCTGATCGAGCAGATCGAATTCGCCGACGTCTTGCTGATCAGCAAAATCGACCTGATCAGCCAGCACGAGCGTGAAGAACTCACCGCCATCCTCAAGCGCCTGAATACCCAGGCTGAAATCATCCCAATGACGATGGGCGAAATCTCCTTGGAGAAAATCCTCAACACCGGTCGTTTCGATTTCGAACAGGCCGCACAAGCGCCCGGATGGCTACAGGAATTGCGCGGTGAGCACGTCCCGGAAACACAGGAATACGGCATCGCCTCCACGGCGTACCGCGCCCGCCGGCCATTTCACCCACAACGCTTTTTCAGCTTCATCGATCGGCCTTGGCTGAACGGCAAGCTGCTGCGCTCCAAAGGCTTCTTCTGGCTCGCCAGCAAACCCACCGATGCCGGTAGCTGGTCGCAGGCCGGCGGGCTGATGCGGCATGGATTCGCCGGTCGCTGGTGGCGTTTCGTGCCAAAGAATCAATGGCCCGAGGATCAGGAAAGCGTCCAGACGATCATGGAAAATTGGACCCAAAGCGTAGGAGACTGCCGGCAGGAGCTGGTTTTCATCGGTCAAAACATAGATTTCCTACAACTGTCCGCCGAACTCGATGCCTGCCTTTTGACCGACGAAGAAATGGCAACGGGTGTAGAAGGCTGGCGCTTGCTGCCTGATCCATTCGGTCCTTGGCACGAAGAGGCCGCCTGATGCTCGCACTCAAAGATCAGCCGCTGCTTACCCGTCATCAGCACCAGGGCGTGACCCCGCAAACGTTGACGCGAATCCTGGAAGACCAGACCAATCTCGCCGTCTGGCAACGTCAGCTGCCCGTGCACATTGCCGATTTTGCGCAATTGGTGCTGTCACTCAACGAGCCCTTGGCCGAGTCGCTGTGTCTGGAATTGCCCGACGAAGATGCCGAACCGGATCTCGCCGGTCTGGCTGCAGGGCTGCGTGATCTGCAAGGTTTCGAAGGTTTCATGAGCGATCTTAAATGGCTGATCAGTGCCTTCGCCTGCCTGCTCGGTGCGCGGCGTATCGGCGTGCGTTTGCGTGTGCTGGACAAGGCCATGTGTCCGCGTTTCCACGTCGATCACGTGCCGGTGCGCTTGATCACTACTTACGCTGGCATTGGCAGCCAATGGCTTGAGGAGGGCGCGATGGATCGCCTGCAACTTGGCCAGGCCAATGCCGAACCGCAAGGTGCAGCGTCGATTCGCCAGCTCAACAGCGGCGACGTCGCGTTGCTCAAAGGCGAAAAATGGCACGGCAATGAAGGCTTCGGCCTGATCCATCGTTCGCCGCAACCGGCGCCCGGTGAGCGCCGTCTGCTGCTGACCCTCGACTGGCTCGGCTGAAATTCAGGGCTTGCGCCAGGCGCCCTGGCTCTGGCCTTCGCAATACGGCTTGAGATACGCCGCATCAGTGGCCACGCCGTAATAGTGGATATCCTGGCGATAGGGCATATTGGCGACTTGCGCGTTGCTGCACACGCCGAAAGCGCCGCTGGGGCACTGGTCGACGTATCGCACCTCGACCTTCTGCCCGGCCAGCGTCGGTTGGCAGAAGCCATCATTGAACAATTTCTGCGGAATCGTCCGGTTCTGCTGACAGACTTTGACGTCGAGCCGTTCGCCCTGTGTGTGCACCACGCAGGCCTGAGCCCACGCTTCACTCGACAGCAGCGCCAACAGCAACGACCATCCCGACCAGCGCATCTTCGATCTCCTCAATAACTGTCCGCAGAAAGTACCCGCCATGTTGCAGAACATTCCGACCCACGTCATCGCCGGCCCGTTGGGCGCCGGCAAGACCAGCCTGATTCGCCAGTTGCTGGCGCAACGGCCTGCGGATGAACGCTGGGCGGTGCTGATCAACGAGTTCGGCCAGATCGGTCTGGATGCAGCATTGCTGACGAATGACGCCGATGGTATCGCACTGGGCGAGGTGGCCGGGGGCTGCCTGTGTTGCGTCAATGGCGCGCCATTCCAGATCGGCCTCGGCCGCCTGCTGCGCAAGGCCAGGCCAGATCGACTGTTTATCGAGCCATCCGGGCTGGGCCATCCGGCGCAGTTGCTCAAGCAATTGAACGAGGCGCCGTGGCTGGGCGTGCTGGCGGTTCAGCCCTGTGTGCTGGTTCTGGACGCTCAGGCATTGCACGCGGGTAGAGCCTTGCCGGACGCCCAGCAGCAAGCGTTGGCCAGCGCGGGTTTGCTGTTGTTGAACAAGGCGGAAGATCTCGATGAAGCGGTTCGAGAGAAAATCGCCAGCCAGTTGCCGCCCGTCAGGCTGATCTGGACGCAGCAAGCCCAGCTATCTCTGAGCGAGCTGCCGGGGCTGAAAGCAAAAGCAAACGAAGGCGCAGGTAACCTGCCGCTGCCCACTGGATTGGCACAGCTGCCAGCGGTCTGGGGCGATCCGGCCGAACCGATTTGCCTGAGTCAGGCGCAGGAGGGTGGGTGGAGCATCGGTTGGCGCTGGCATCCGCGGCAGGTATTTGATCAAGCACGCATCGCCTATTGGCTGAGCGCGCTGGACTGGAAGCGGGCGAAACTGGTTATCCACAGCACGGATGGCTGGGTTTCGGGCAATGCGCTGGAGCATGCCGAGCTGAGTTGGCAAGCCAGCGAATGGCGTAAAGACTCAAGAATCGAGCTGATCTTTGCCGAGCCGCAGAACATCGAACAGCTGAAGATCGATTTGGCTGCATGCCGGATTCAGTGAGTCAGCTCAAGGCTTCCACTTGGTATGTTCCTGGCGCCACTGGCTCAGCTCGATGACTTCCGCGCGAGGCTTGTGCACTTCGACCACCGGCGGTGTGTCGTCGAACGGCGCCGGGTAGGGCGCCAGTTCAATCTGCGCACTGTGCGCGCCGAACTGGGTGACGGTGCCGTTATGGCGGCTTTCGCCGGTCACGGTGAACTCGAAGTTGTAGACCCGCGCCAGTCGTCGGCGACCGTTGGCATCCTTGATCAAACCGATTTTTTTCAGCGCGACGTTACCGTCCAGCAGCTCGACGCCGACATTGGTGCAATGCTGCTTGACCCGCTCCAGCGCGCGCTCGCGCAGGCCGTGGTTGTGCCATAGCCAGGCACCGGCAGCGGCGAACAGCATCAGCACGAAGATGTTTTCCAGGGTCAGCATCTACATCGAACTCCAAATGATGGCGTCAGCTTAACTGTCTCGCCGGTCTGTCGTACAGGCTGTGTTTCGTCGCATACTGCGCGGCTTGAATTTCAATCGTTTTACGGAATGACCCGAATGAAACGTACGCCTCATCTGCTCGCCATCCAGTCCCACGTGGTGTTTGGCCACGCCGGCAACAGCGCTGCGGTTTTTCCGATGCAGCGCGTCGGGGTCAACGTCTGGCCGCTCAATACCGTGCAGTTCTCCAACCACACCCAGTATGGTCAGTGGGCCGGTGAAGTGCTGGCGCCACAGCAGATTCCCGAGCTGATCGAAGGCATCGCCGCGATTGGCGAGCTGGGCAACTGCGACGCGGTGCTCTCCGGCTACCTCGGCAGCGCCGCGCAGGGTCGGGCAATTCTCAGCGGCGTGGCGCGGATCAAAGCGGTCAATCCAAAGATGCTGTACCTGTGTGATCCGGTGATGGGCCATCCGGAGAAGGGCTGCAGTGTGCCGACGGAAGTCAGCGACTTTCTGCTCGATGAGGCTGCTGCTGTGGCGGACATCATGTGTCCGAACCAGTTGGAGCTGGACAGCTTTTCCGGGCGCAAGCCGCAGTCGTTGTTCGATTGCCTGGCGATGGCTCGGACGCTGCTGGCGCGGGGGCCGAAAGCGGTGCTGGTCAAGCATCTGGATTACCCGGGCAAGCCGGCGGATGGTTTTGAAATGCTGCTGGTGACCGCCGAGGGCAGCTGGCATCTGCGCCGTCCGTTGCTGGCGTTTCCGCGTCAGCCAGTGGGCGTCGGCGATCTGACCTCTGGTCTGTTCCTGGCACGGGTGCTGCTGGGCGACAGCCTGCTGGCAGCGTTCGAATTCACCGCAGCGGCGGTGCATGAGGTCTTGCTGGAAACCCAGGCGTGCGCCAGTTATGAGCTGCAACTGGTGCGGGCGCAGGATCGCATTGCGCATCCGCGGGTGAAATTCGAGGCTACAGCGATCAGTCTCTGAGACCGGGTCGTCTTTATTCGCGAGCAGGCTCGCTCCCACAGGAAGAATGCATTCCAAATGTGGGAGCGAGCCTGCTCGCGAAAGCCATTTGTCAGGCAACATCAATCAAGGCTGATCAGGCGTCGCCCTTGATCTCCTGATAACGCTTCTCCAGCTCCTGGCGAATCTGCCGGCGCTGCTGCGCCTGCATGAAGCGGCGTTTGTCTTCGCTGTTCTGCGGTTGCAGCGGCGGCACGGCGGCCGGCTTGCGCTGATCATCCACCGCGACCATGGTGAAGAAGCAGCTGTTGGTGTGGCGCACCGAGCGTTCGCGAATGTTTTCGGTGACGACTTTGATACCGACTTCCATCGACGTGTTGCCGGTGTAGTTGACCGAGGCCAGGAACGTCACCAGTTCGCCGACATGAATCGGCTCGCGGAAAATCACCTGATCCACCGAAAGCGTTACCACGTAGCGCCCGGCATAACGGCTGGCGCAAGCGTAGGCCACTTCGTCGAGGTATTTGAGCAGGGTGCCGCCGTGGACATTGCCAGAGAAGTTGGCCATGTCGGGGGTCATCAGTACCGTCATCGACAGCTGGGCGTTTCCGGGTTCCATAACGTTCTCACGGATCAAGGCTGATAGCAGGAAGCGCCTCTGCGGGCACCTGGTGGCTTTTCAATAAGCACCGTTATCGGGACGCCGCGCGGCGGGCCGCCGTCACGCCGGTAGCGATCTGTTTCCATATATTGCACCGGCTTCCAGAGCGAAGTCGCGGTGTTAACCTGCAAAAGCCCTGCCCAAGGGCAATTCCTACATCAAAAGCGGATTTTACCCTGCACGCGCAGAACGCACTGACGTCTGTCCGCGCGCCTCGTCATCAAGGAGCCCACGCCATGCATGCCATCAGTTTTATTCAGGACCTGGCAGTGATCATGCTGGTCGCAGGCGTGGTGACCGTGCTGTTCCACCGTTTCAAGCAGCCTGTGGTACTCGGCTACATCGTTGCCGGCTTTATCATCGGCCCGCACACACCGCCGTTCGGCCTGATCCACGACGAAGAAACCATCAAGACCCTGGCCGAACTCGGGGTGATTTTCCTGATGTTCTGCCTCGGCCTGGAGTTCAGCCTGCGCAAGTTGTTCAAGGTCGGGGCGACGGCGTTCATTGCCGCGTTCCTCGAGATCATCCTGATGATCTGGATCGGCTACGAGATCGGCCGCTGGTTCGACTGGAGCACTATGGATTCGTTGTTCCTCGGAGCGATTCTGGCGATTTCCTCAACCACCATCATCGTCAAAGCGCTGAATGACCTGAAGATGAAAAACGAGCGCTTTGCGCAGTTGATCTTCGGTGTGCTGATTGTCGAGGACATCCTTGGCATCGGCATCATCGCGCTGCTGTCGAGCATCGCCGTCAGTGGCACCGTGAGTTCAGGGGAGGTGTTTTCCACGGTCGGCAAGCTGTCGCTGTTCATGATCGTCGCGCTGGTCATCGGCATTCTGCTGGTGCCGCGTTTGCTGGCTTATGTGGCGAAGTTCGAAAGCAACGAGATGCTGCTGATCACCGTGCTCGGCCTGTGTTTCGGCTTCTGCCTGCTGGTGGTCAAGCTCGAATACAGCATGGTGCTCGGCGCTTTCCTGATCGGCGCGATCATGGCCGAGTCTCGGCAACTGTTGAAAATCGAACGACTGGTCGAGCCGGTTCGCGACTTGTTCAGTGCGATCTTTTTTGTCGCGATCGGGCTGATGCTCGACCCGCTGATTCTCATCGAATACGCCTGGCCGATTGCGGTCATTACGGTGGCCGTGGTGCTCGGCAAGATGTTGTCCTGCGGCCTCGGTGCGTTTATCGCTGGCAACGACGGACGAACCTCGCTACGGGTCGGCATGGGGCTGTCACAGATTGGCGAATTTTCCTTCATCATCGCCGCGCTGGGCATGACCTTGCAGGTGACCAGCAACTTCCTCTACCCGGTCGCTGTAGCCGTTTCGGTGATCACCACACTGCTGACGCCGTATCTGATCCGCGCGGCGGACCCGCTGTCGATCAAACTCTCGGCGGCCGTGCCCAAGCGGCTCGGGCGGGTGCTCGGCATGTATGGTGAATGGTTGCGCAGTATTCAGCCGCAAGGGGAGGGCGCGCTGCTGGCGTCGATGATCCGGCGGATCCTGTTGCAGGTCGGGGTCAATCTGGCACTGGTGATTGCGATCTTCTTTGCCGGCGCATACTTCGCCGAGCGCATGTCGTTGTGGCTGCAGGACTGGATCAGCGATCCGAGCTGGCAGAAGGCACTGATCTGGGGCGGGGCGTTGCTGGTCTCGCTACCGTTCCTGATTGCGGCTTATCGCAAGCTCAAGGCGCTGTCGATGCTGCTGGCGGAGATGGGCGTCAAGCCGGAGATGGCCGGGCGTCACACGCAGCGAGTGCGCCGGGTGATCGCCGAAGTGATCCCGATTCTCTCGCTGCTGGTGATTTTCCTGCTGTTGGCAGCCTTGTCGGCCAGTATCCTGCCGACCAACAAGCTGCTGGTGCTGATCGCCGTCGTGGCGGCCGCCGTAGCGGCGCTGCTGTGGCGCTGGTTCATCCGCGTGCATACGCGCATGCAGGTGGCGCTGCTGGAAACCCTCGACAACCACAAGGAGTCGTCGGGGCATTGACCCTCAGGGGCGTCTGGCGGCTCAGCTTTCCAGCCAGACGTCCCGCGCCCAGTGCCACACCGATTCCCATGATTCTTCGGTGATCAGCTCTTCTTCGCCGGACCACAGCACCACGGTGCCGTCTTCTTCAACGCAGTAGTAATTGTCGCCGTCCTGGCAGATCGGAATCAGGTCGCGCGGCACGCCGGCGTCCCAGGCATTAGCGGCAACGTCCGGCAGGTAAGTGTGCGATTGCGGGTCGGTGACGGTTACCGGCTCGAGGCTGCCATAGACCACGTCGCTGACGGTCAGCAAAAACTCTTTGAAGACGAACGGAATGTTGATGAAGAGTTCTTCTTCGATCTCCACCAATTGGTCTTCGTCAGGCAATTCCAATGGAACCGGCACGGGTTCGTTGGCTTCGCGCAGTTGTTCGATGATTTCTTCCACGTCCGGGATCCTCTTGCTTGAATGGCGCGGTTTATATGGGCCGGTTTATACAGTAGCTCGCTATAGATGCAACCGTGAAATGAAAAACCCCGGCCGAGGCCGGGGTTCTGTTACCGCAAGTGAAGCGCAGCAGGGATCAGCCGTTCTGGCGGATACCGGCGACCAGCCAAGGCTGGTTGTCGCCCTGCGGACGTTCCATGTTCCAGCTTTCGCTGAACACTTCGCCCTGGTCGAAACGCGAGGTTTTCGACACGCCGGTGAAGGTCAGGGTGGCGATGGTCTTGTCGGCACGATCGTCGACGCCGTCCAGTTGCACCTGCAGGTTGTCGATGTAGGTCGACTGGAAGCCGTCGCCCAGATCCGCACGCTCACGCTTGAGGAACTCAAGCATTTGCGGGGTCACGAACTCGGCGATCTTGTCCATTTCGTTGGCGTCCCAGTGCTGCTGCAGCGACTGGAAGTGGCTGCGCGCAGCTTCAAGGAAGCGCTGTTCGTTGAACCAGGCCGGTGCATTGATCACTGGACGGGCGGCAACCGGAGCAGCCGAACCACCGAAGATCGAACCCATGGCGGCAGGCTTCTGCTCGAACACTTCACGCTGCATCGGCGCGCCGGCCGGAGCGAATTGCTCCTGCTGCTTGCGACGACGGGCGGCGATGAAGCGGAAGATCACGAACGCGATCAGGGCCATGATCAGGATGTCGAAGATCTGCATGCCCTGGAAGCCGTCGCCCATGAACATCGATGCGAGCAGGCCACCGGCGGCAATACCCGCCAGTGGGCCGAGCCAGCGCGAAGCACCGCCGGCCTTGGCCGCGGCGCCAGCAGCACCGGCAGCGCCAGCGGTCGCTGCTGCGCCGCCCACGCCAGGAGAAGAAGGAGCCATCTGGCTGGTCTGGTGCGTCGGCGCAGCGCCGGCGCTTTTGCCACCACCAAAGCGCTTGGCGTTGGCGTCGAGGCTCATCGTCAGGCCGATGCACAACGCCATGGCGATGCTAAGAAAACGTTTCATAAAGGGTATTCCCGTTTTGTGGAGACACGCGCGCCATGTTGCACAGCTGAAGTGTTACTGGCTAGCGAGAGAGTGTTTCGGGCTTTTGCCTGACAGGTCGCGTTCAGCTTGGCGAGGCAATCAGTCGATGTACTTTTGTCTGTAGGAAAAGGCGATAGGTTCAGAGGGATTGATGCACTTGCGTCGCATAACCTGTGGGAGCGAGCCTGCTCGCGAAGGCGCCGTGTCAGGCAAATGAATGCTTGATGGACACAGCGCTTTCCGCGAGCAGGCTCGCGCCCACAGGGGTTCAGTGCCGGTGGTTAGATCGCTTCCAGCTTGGCATAACCGAGCATCAGCCACTTGCTGCCTTCGCTGAAGTTCACCTGCACCCGGGCCTGGGCGCCGGAACCTTCGAAATTGAGGATCACCCCTTCGCCGAAGATCGAGTGACGTACAGCCTGACCGAGCACAAGACCGGTTTCCGGGATCTCGCTGCCGCTGAACAGATTGCTGCCGCTCATCGACTGGTTGCCGCCGAACGGACGGCTGACGCTGTTGGACAGGCGCACTTCCTGAATCAGGCCTTTGGGCACTTCGCGGACGAAACGCGACACCTTGTTGTAGGTTTCGCTGCCGTACAGGCGCCGGGTTTCCGCGTAGGTCATCACCAGATTCTGCATCGCCCGGGTGATACCGACGTAAGCCAGACGCCGTTCTTCCTCGAGACGCCCCGGTTCTTCCAGGCTCATCTTGTGCGGGAACAGGCCTTCCTCCATGCCCACCAGGAACACGTAAGGGAATTCCAGGCCTTTGGCGCTGTGCAGGGTCATCAGCTGAACGCTGTCTTCGTGCTCGTCGGCCTGAGTGTCGCCGGCCTCCAGCGATGCGTGGCCGAGGAACGCCGCCAGTGGCGTCAGTTCTTCGTCTTCTTCGGTGTTCTCGAAGTTGCGTGCGGCGCTGACCAGTTCTTCAAGGTTTTCCACCCGGGCCTGGCCTTTCTCGCCTTTTTCCGCTTCGTGATAGGCGATGAGGCCGGATTGCTCGATGACGGTTTGCGTCATCAGGTGCAGCGGCATCTCGGCGCACTTGGCAGCGAGGTTCTCGATCAGTTCGATAAACGCACCGAGCGCACTCGCGGCGCGCCCGGTCAGGCCTTTGTTGGCGACCAGTTGGCGCATCGCTTCCCACATCGACACATCGCTGTGTCGCGCATGTTCGCGAATCGCTTCGACGGTTTTTTCACCGATGCCACGGGCCGGTACGTTGATCACCCGTTCCAGCGCCGCATCGTTGCCGCGACCTTCAAGCAAACGCAGATAGGCCATGGCGTTCTTGATTTCCGCGCGTTCGAAGAAGCGCTGACCGCCATAGATGCGGTACGGGATGCGCTCGCGCAGCAGGGCTTCTTCAAGCACCCGCGACTGGGCGTTGGAGCGGTACAGAATGGCGATATCGTTACGGGCCAGACCCGTTTTCAGCGCGCTTTCGATGGTTTCCACCACGTAACGGGCTTCGTCGTGTTCGTTGAACGCGGCGTACAGATTGATCGCTTCGCCGTCGCCACCGTCGGTCCACAGCTCTTTACCGAGACGCCCGGTGTTGTTGGCGATCAGCGCGTTGGCGGCTTTGAGGATGCCAGCGGTGGAGCGGTAGTTCTGCTCCAGACGAATCGTCTCGGAATCCGGGAAGTCGGAAGAGTACTGATGAATGTTTTCGATCTTCGCGCCGCGCCAGCCGTAAATCGACTGGTCGTCGTCGCCGACCACCATCAGGCTGTCGCCGCCCTTGCCGAGCAGGCGCAACCAGGCGTACTGCACGGCGTTGGTGTCCTGGAACTCGTCGACCAGAATATGCCGGAAGCGCTTTTGGTAGTGCGCCAGCAGGCCCGGGTGATCACGCCACAGGTCGAGGGCGCGCAGCAGCAGTTCGGAGAAATCGATCACGCCGGCCCGCAGGCACGCTGCCTCGTAGGCTTCGTAGATGCCGCGCATGGTGGCGAGGAACAGGTCGCCGCTGGCTTGAATGTGTTGCGGCCGCAGACCTTCGTCTTTCTGGCCGTTGATGAACCACTGCGCCTGTCGCGCCGGCCAGCGTTGCTCGTCCAGGCCCAGCTCGCGGATCACCCGTTTGACCAGACGCTGCTGGTCATCGCTGTCGAGAATCTGGAAGGTCTGGCTCAGGCCCGCTTCCTGCCAATGCGCCCGCAGCAAGCGGTGCGCGAGGCCGTGGAAGGTGCCGACCCACATGCCGGCCGGGTTGATGCCCAGCAACTGCTCGATGCGATGGCGCATCTCGGCAGCGGCCTTGTTGGTGAAGGTCACCGACAGGATAGAGTGAGGCGAGGCGTTTTCGACCTGGATCAACCAGGCGATACGGTGCACCAGCACTCGGGTTTTACCGGAACCGGCGCCGGCCAGGACCAACTGACGGCCAACGGGGGCCGCTACGGCCTGGCGTTGGGCATCGTTGAGGGAGTTCAGCAGAAGGGAGAGATCATCGCGCATCGGGGCATTCTAGGGTGCGCCGCAGGCCCGGGCAAACCGCGTGTTGCATTAGCCGATGAAAGTGCTGCCGATGACGACCGGTCGGTCATTGGCTGCAGGCTTCGGCCCGTCTCGCTTGAGGGCTTGCCTCCATGCGCAAGCGGCGGAAAAAATCCCTGAAATTGTGATCCGCGGCAGTTTGGCAACGGGATCGGCTTGTGTATGCTCCGTGCACGTTTCGGGCGCACGCCCTCCTTATAAGAACAAGAACGTTGCCCATGACCCTCAGCGCCGAACTGTCGGGCCCCTCCGTGGAGCCCCGGCTAATCCGCAAGCACTATGCCGTCGAAATGGCGGTGGAGCGCACGCGTCTGCTGTATCAGGGCTCGTTGTTGCCCACGCTGTTCATGTTGATTAACGGTCTGGTCTGCGCCGCTCTGCTCTGGAGCCCGCAGCGCTACTTCGTGGTCAGCGTCTGGCTGGTCTGGCTGCTGTCGCTGGTCGCGTTGCGGGTGATTCAGGTGGCCGCGTTCGATTCGGCGATTCCCGATCGCCAGGCCCAGCCGATCTGGTTCCGCATGTTCTTGCTCGGTTCGACCATGACCGGCCTGACGCTGGCTGGAGCCGGTATCGCTCTGGTACCCGCCGACAATTTCATTCAGCAAGCCTGGGTGTTCGGCCTGATCGGCGCGGCGACGCTGTCGGCCAGTGTCGCCTACGCGGTGAGCCTGCCGGCGTTTCTCTCGTTTACCTTGCCGTGCCTGCTGCCAGCGATCGGCTACCTGTTCTGGGGCGGCGACGATCAGGCCCGGGGCTGGGGCTGGCTGGGGCTGATCCTGCTCGGTTCGTTGAGCGTGGTGGCGTGGCAGGTCAATCGGCTGATTGATCGCGGCTTGCTCCGGCGTTTTCAGAATCAGCACCTGATCGAGCATTTGCAGCAAGCACAAACGCGCAGCGAACAACTCAATCAGGAGCTGGGCAAAGAGATCGAACAGCGCCGCTGTGCCGAGGCGCAATTGCGTGAAGCACAGGTTGATCTTGAAAATCGCGTGGCCCAGCGCAGCCGCGAACTGGATGCGGCCAATCAGGCCCTGAGCAAAAGCGAAGCGCGCCTGGCGCTGGCGCTCAAGGCCAGTGAGCTCGGGCTGTGGGACTGGAACCTGCAGACCGACGAAGTCCACCACACACAGATTCAGGAACTGTTCGGCCTCGCCCCGGAATACGTCACCGCGCTGCTGCGCGACCTCAAGCCGCGACTGCACCCCGAAGACGTGCCGTCACTCAAGTTCGCCCTGGTCGAGCATTTGAAAGGGCGCACCGAGGATTATCAGGTCGAATATCGCCTGCGCCACGGCGACGGCCACTGGGTGTGGATCGAGGACCGTGGTCGCGCCGTGGAGCGCAGCGCCAGCGGCCGGGTGATCCGCATGGTCGGCACCCGCCGCGATATCAGCGCCAGCAAAAACCTCGAAGAGCAGCAGCGGTTGGCGGCAACGGTGTTCGAAGCAGCCAGCGAAGGCATCGTGATTCTCGACCCGGACTACGCGCTGATTGCGATCAACCAGGCGTTCAGCCGTGTCAGCGGTTACGAAATCGACGACATGCTTGGGCGCAACGTCGTCGAGTTGCCGTGCAGCCGCGATGCCCGTCGTCACTACGTGGCGATCCGTCATGCGCTGGAGCAGTACGGCAGTTGGCAGGGCGAACTGGTGGAAACCCGCAAGAATGGTGAGCTGTACCCGCAGTGGCTGCAGCTCAATGCGGTGCGCGACAGTCGCGGCAATGTCAGCCATATCGTCGGCTTCTTCGCCGATCTCTCGGCGCGGCGGGCATCGGAAGAGCGCATGCGCTATCTGACCCATTACGACGAGCTCACCGGCCTGGCCAACCGTGCACTGTTCCGCGAGCGTCTGCACGAAGCCCATCAGCGGGTGCGGCAGGGCGGGCGCCGCAGTCTGGCGTTGCTGCACATCAATCTGGATCGCTTCAAATTGCTCAATGACAGCCTCGGTCATGAAGTCGCCGATCAGCTGCTGCAGAAGATGGCGCGGCGGCTGGTCAATGCCTTGCCGGAAGCTGACACCATTGCGCGCCTGTCCGGTGACGAATTTGCCGTGCTGTTCGATGCCTACGGCAATCTGTCGAGCCTGGCGCGGGTGGCGACGCGGTTGTCGGCCAAGCTGCGTTTGCCGCTGAGTGTCGACGGGCATGAACTGGTGGTCAGCGCTTCCATGGGCATCAGCCTGTTGCCGGACAATGCGCGGGAGATTTCAGCGCTGGTCAGCCAGGCGAACATGGCCATGCAGCACGCCAAACATCTGGGCGGCAACAATTTCCAGTTCTTCACCGACAGCTTGCAGGCCAGCACACTCGAACGCTTGCAGCTGGAAAACCACTTGCGCAGGGCTATTGAAGAACGGCAGCTGACCGTGTTCTACCAACCGAAACTGTGCCTGCAGAGCGGTCGCCTGAATGCCGCTGAAGCGCTGGTGCGCTGGGATCATCCGAGCATGGGCCAGGTGCCGCCGGCGGATTTCATTGGCCTCGCCGAGGAGACCGGTCTGATCGGGCCGATCGGTGAATTCGTCTTGCGTCAGGCGTGCTGGCAGGCGTGCGAATGGCAGCGCCAGGGCCTGGCGCCGATCCGCGTGTCGGTGAACCTGTCGGTGCATCAGCTGCGCCAGGGCAAGCTGGTCAGTCTGGTGCGGCAGGTGCTGGAAGAAACCGGGCTGGCGCCGCACTGCCTTGAGCTCGAATTGACCGAAAGCCATTTGCTCGACAGCGTCGAACACATCATTGCGACGTTCCAGCAACTGCGCGATCTGGGGGTGAAACTGGCGATCGATGATTTCGGTACCGGTTATTCCTCGTTGAGTTACCTCAAGCGAATTCCGGTGGATTACGTGAAGATCGATCAGGCGTTCATTCGCGGCTTGAGCGTCGGCAGTGCGGACGCTGCGATCACTCGCGCGATCATCGCCATGGCTCACGGGCTGGCGCTGAAAGTCGTGGCAGAGGGCGTTGAGCGGCAGGATCAGCTGGAATTTCTGCGCGTGGAGCGTTGCGACGAGGTGCAGGGTTATCTGATCAGCCGGCCGGTGGACGCTGCCAGTCTGGCCGGGCTTTTGCGCGATCAGGGAAATCCGCAGTAAGGGCTACATACAGCTCAGCGTGCCTGATGCCGGGACATCGAGTTACGCTTTGAGCAGGCAAAATGCCCATTCATGTAGTATAACTACAAGCTTGCTACATCCTTGCCCACAAGAAGAGTCCAGCCCCTTGAATCTGCTGCAACACATCGCCCAGTCACGTCACCTGTTACGCAAGTCGGAGCTCAAGGTCGCCGACCACGTGCTGCTTGACCCTGCGGCAGTGATGCACAGTTCCATGGCCGACCTGGCTCACAGCGTCGGTATCAGCGAGCCGACCATCGTGCGCTTCTGCCGCGCGATCGGTTGTTCCGGCTTTCAGGATCTCAAACTGAAACTGGCGCAAAGCCTGGCCGCCGGTGCCAGCTTCGGCCAGTTCGCGATCCACGAAGACGACTCCGTCGCCGACTACAGCCTGAAGATTTTCGACACCACGCTGCACACCCTGATGGAAGTGCGCGAGAAACTCGACCCGGTGGAGTTGCAGCGCGCAGTGACGCTGATGTCCCAAGCGCAGCGTGTCGAGTTCTACGGCTTCGGTGCTTCCGGTGCGGTGGCAGCGGATGCACAGCACAAGTTCTTCCGTTTGCTGTTGACCGCGGCGGCGTATTCCGACCCGCACATGCAGGCGATGTCAGCGGTGACGCTGAAGCCCACCGATGTGGCGATCTGTATTTCCCAGTCGGGGCGTTCAAAGGATTTGTTGATCACCGCAAACCTTGTTCGCGAGAGCGGGGCATCGCTGATCACCCTGTGCCCGAGCCAGACGCCATTGGCGGAGTTGTCGACGGTGAACCTCGCGATCGATGTACATGAAGACACCGAAATCTATACACCACTGACTTCGCGTATCGCCCACCTGGTGGTGATCGACGTTCTGGCGATGGGCGTGGCCATGGCGCGCGGGCCGAGCCTGGTCAATCACCTCAAGAGCGTCAAGCGCAGTCTGCGCAGTTTGCGTTTGTCTCCAAAAGCCGTGAAAGCCCTGGATGATTGAGCAAGGTCGTTCCGACCTTGTTCGCGAGCAGGCTCGCTCCCACAGGGGATCTCCTGAGAACATAAATTCTGGGTCATAACGGGATCAAATGTGGGAGCGAGCCTGCTCGCGAAAGCGTCTTCAACAACAGCACATCCCTGCGCACATTTCATCACATTGTCATCCCCGCGCAGCCAAACCGTCATCCCCCACGCCTATCGTGAAACTCCCGTACTCGCCCTGGGAGACTCGAAATGGCTCAGCCCTACGAAGAACGCAACAGCGCCGCGAAAACCCGTCGTCAGCAGGAAGATCAGCGCCGCATGGAATTTCGCCGCGCAATTGAAGATCGCTTCGAACTTCGCCAGCTTCAGGCCGAGATCGGCGATTTTCCCGAGATCACTCACTGGCAGGCAGCGCCCGCAGCTTCCCGTCGAAACGCTCAACCAACGCAATAATCTGCGCCCGTTCGCTGCGGATAAACGCCAGGAAGGCGTGCGCCACCGGTGACAGCCGTTTGGCTTTGGCCTGCACCAGACACCAGCTGCGCATCAGCGGCAACTCTTCGACCGGCAGCTCGACCAGGCCGCCGGTCGCCAGCTCCAGGTTCAGGGCGTGGCGCGTCAACAGCGCCAGGCCCAGACCCGCCAACACGCATTCGCGCTGGGCTTCGGCGGACGCCACTTCCTGGATCTGGGTGAAGTGCACGCGCTTTTCCTTGAAGTATTCCTCGCAGGCCAGACGCGTGCCCGAGCCTGGCTCGCGGATCAGCAGCGTATACGGCTCCAGATCCTGCAAGCGCAACGGGCCCATGTGCGCCAGCGGGTGATCCGGGCGCGCCACGGCGACAATCGGATTGTTCAGAAACGGCAGAAACTCCAGGCCCATGTCCTGCGGCACCATCGACATGATCACCAAGTCATCGCGGTTGTCCGAGAGACGGCGAATGACTTGGCCACGGTTGACCACGGTCAGCTGCAAATTGACTTCCGGATGCTGGCGCTTGAACGCAGCGAACAGGTGCGGCACAAAATATTTGGCGCTCGATTCCACTGCCAGTTTCAGTTGGCCCTGCAGTGATCCCTGCATGTCCGACAGTTGCATATCGAGGTTTTCCAGGCGCCCGAAAATGTCGCGACTGGCACGTTGAAGCGCTTCCGCCGCCTCGGTCATGTAGAGTTTTTTGCCGACATAATCGAATAGCGGCTGGCCGATCAGCTCTTCAAGCTGACGAATCTGTAGGCTGACGGCCGGTTGTGTGAGGGACATTTCCTCGGCGGCGCGGCTGTAGGAGCGCAGATCGCACACTTCATTGAAGATTTGCAGTTGACGCAAGGTCATACGCATCAATGACTTACGCATATTATTCGGGCTCGGTTGGCGGTCGGATATTTCGACTATAAGTGTTTACTTATGCATGACCCAATTATTATTCATTTTTGTTAATCCCTTGGCAGCGCTAGTGTGGACCTGCGACCGAATTGAAACATTTGGTCACGCGTCGACCTGGGTCTAGCAGGTCGTGGTGCCACCGGCTCAAGGGAACCTCCAAGTGATAAAAAAGATCCTGATCGCCAACCGTGGTGAGATTGCCGTACGAATCGTACGAGCCTGCGCCGAAATGGGCATTCGCTCGGTTGCGATTTTCTCCGATGCCGATCGTCATGCCTTGCATGTGAAGCGTGCGGACGAGGCCCACAGCGTCGGAGCCGAGCCGCTGGCCGGCTACCTGAACCCGCGCAAGCTGGTGAACCTGGCGGTGGAAACCGGCTGCGATGCGCTGCACCCCGGCTACGGTTTTCTTTCGGAAAACGCCGAGCTGGCGGAGATCTGCGCCGAGCGCGGCATCAAATTCATCGGCCCTTCGGCGGAAGTCATCCGGCGCATGGGCGACAAGACCGAAGCGCGGCGCAGCATGATCAAGGCCGGCGTACCGGTGACGCCCGGTACCGAGGGCAATGTCTCGGGTATCGAAGAAGCCCTGGTCGAAGGCGACCGCATCGGTTACCCGGTAATGCTCAAGGCCACCTCCGGTGGTGGCGGTCGCGGTATCCGTCGCTGCAACAGCCGCGAAGAACTCGAACAGAACTTCCCTCGTGTCATATCAGAGGCCACCAAGGCGTTCGGTTCGGCGGAAGTGTTCCTGGAAAAATGCATCGTCAATCCCAAGCACATCGAAGCGCAGATCCTCGGCGACAGCTTCGGCAACGTCGTGCACCTGTTCGAGCGTGACTGCTCGATCCAGCGCCGCAACCAGAAGCTGATCGAGATCGCGCCGAGCCCGCAACTGACCCCGGAACAGCGCGCCTACATCGGCGACCTGTCGGTGCGTGCGGCCAAAGCCGTGGGTTACGAGAACGCCGGCACCGTGGAGTTTCTGCTCGCCGAGGGCGAGGTGTACTTCATGGAAATGAATACTCGGGTGCAGGTGGAACACACCATCACCGAAGAAATCACTGGCATCGACATCGTCCGCGAACAGATTCGCATCGCTTCCGGCCTGCCGCTGTCGGTGAAGCAGGAAGACATCCAGCACCGTGGCTTTGCATTGCAGTTCCGTATCAACGCCGAAGACCCGAAGAACAACTTCCTGCCGAGCTTCGGCAAGATCACCCGTTACTACGCCCCCGGCGGCCCGGGCGTGCGCACCGACACGGCGATCTACACCGGCTACACCATTCCGCCGTTCTACGATTCGATGTGCCTGAAACTGGTGGTCTGGGCGCTGACCTGGGAAGAGGCGATGGACCGGGGCCTGCGCGCCCTCGACGACATGCGTCTGCAGGGCGTGAAGACCACCGCCGCGTACTACCAGGAAATTCTGCGCAACCCGGAATTCCGTAGCGGCCAGTTCAACACCAGCTTCGTTGAAAGCCACCCGGAACTGACCAACTACTCGATCAAGCGCAAACCCGAAGAGCTGGCCCTGGCCATCGCCGCCGCCATCGCCGCCCACGCAGGCCTATGAATGAAGCAGCTGCGAGCTTTCAGCTGCAAGCGGCAAGTAAAAGCAGATTGGCTTTTTCTTGCAGCTCGTAGCTTGAAGTTCGCCGCTATGAGGAGATACCAATGACTAAGAAGATCTTCGTTACCGACACCATCCTGCGCGACGCTCACCAATCGCTGCTCGCCACCCGCATGCGCACCGAAGACATGCTGCCGATCTGCGACAAGCTCGACAAGGTCGGCTACTGGTCGCTGGAGTGCTGGGGCGGCGCGACGTTCGACGCCTGCGTGCGCTTCCTCAAGGAAGACCCGTGGGAGCGCCTGCGCCAACTGCGCGCCGCACTGCCCAATACCCGCCTGCAAATGCTCTTGCGCGGGCAGAATCTGCTCGGCTATCGCCATTACAGCGACGACGTGGTCAAAGCCTTCGTCGCCAAAGCAGCGGTGAACGGCATCGACGTGTTCCGCATCTTCGATGCCATGAACGATGTGCGTAATCTGCGTGTCGCCATCGAAGCGGTGAAAGCTGCCGGCAAACATGCGCAAGGCACCATCGCCTATACCACCAGCCCGGTGCACACCATCGACGCTTTCGTCACCCAGGCCAAGCAAATGGAGTCCATGGGTTGCGACTCGGTGGCGATCAAGGACATGGCCGGTCTGCTCACGCCATACGCCACCGGTGAACTGGTGCGCGCATTGAAAGCCGAGCAGTCGCTGCCGGTGTTCATCCACTCCCACGACACCGCTGGCCTGGCCGCCATGTGCCAGCTCAAGGCGATCGAAAACGGTGCCGATCACATCGATACCGCAATCTCCAGCTTCGCCTCGGGCACCAGCCATCCGGGCACCGAGTCGATGGTCGCCGCGCTCAAAGGCACCGAATATGACACCGGCCTGAATCTGGAGCTGCTCCAGGAAATCGGCCTGTACTTCTATGCCGTGCGCAAGAAGTACCATCAGTTCGAAAGCGAATTCACCGCCGTCGACACCCGTGTGCAGGTCAACCAGGTGCCGGGCGGGATGATTTCCAACCTCGCCAACCAGTTGAAAGAGCAGGGCGCCCTGAATCGCATGAGCGAAGTGCTCGCGGAAATCCCGCGCGTACGCGAAGACCTTGGGTTCCCGCCGCTGGTGACGCCGACTTCGCAGATCGTCGGCACCCAGGCATTTTTCAACGTACTGGCCGGCGAGCGCTACAAGACCATCACCAACGAAGTGAAGCTGTATCTGCAGGGCGGCTATGGCAAGGCGCCGGGCGTGGTCAATGAAAAGCTGCGGCGTCAGGCGATCGGCAGCGAAGACGTCATCGACGTGCGCCCGGCCGATCTGCTCAAACCGGAAATGACCAAGCTGCGTGCCGACATCGGCGCACTGGCCAAGTCCGAAGAAGACGTACTCACCTTCGCCATGTTCCCCGACATCGGCCGCAAGTTCCTTGAAGAACGCGCCGCCGGCACTCTTACGCCGGAAGTGCTGTTGCCGATCCCGGAAGCAGGTGCCGTTGCCTCGGCGGGCGGCGAGGGCGTGCCGACCGAGTTCGTCATCGACGTCCACGGCGAAACCTACCGCGTCGATATCACCGGTGTCGGCGTCAAGGCCGAAGGCAAGCGCCACTTCTATCTGTCCATCGATGGCATGCCGGAAGAAGTGGTGTTCGAACCGCTCAACGAGTTCGTCGGCGGTGGCAGCAGCAAACGCAAACAGGCCTCGGCGCCAGGCCACGTCAGCACCACCATGCCCGGCAACATCGTCGATGTGCTGGTCAAGGAAGGCGACACCGTCAAGGCTGGCCAGGCGGTACTGATCACCGAAGCGATGAAGATGGAAACCGAAGTCCAGGCTGCCATTGCCGGCAAGGTCACTGCGATTCATGTGGCCAAGGGCGATCGGGTCAACCCGGGCGAAATCCTCGTCGAGATCGAAGGCTGAGATAACAGTCGCGATCCAACGCTTTAAACCTCGGGGGAGCAGGTGCTCCCCTTTTTTTTGCCTGTGATTTTCGATATTTCTCAGCTCGCTTGAGGAGCCGATGTGGGAGCGAGCCTGCTCGCGAATGCGTCGGACCAGCCAACATCATCTGCAAGTGATCCACCGCTATCGCGAGCAGGCTCACTCCTACATCGGGAGCGTGCTTAATCCATCAGAACGCCATGCGCCATTGACCCGCTACGCCATACGTTCGGCTGTCGTTGCCCAGCTCACCCGTCAAGCCCACGCCCAGCGTGTGCGTCGCTGAAATACCAAGATCGACCCCCGCATCCACCGACAGAGCGTTCCTATCCAGTGCCGCGCCGGTCACTTCGAAACGCTTGCCCCCCTTGAGCAGTTGTTGGCGAGTGTCGCTGTCGATCTCGCCGAAGGTATGTTTCCAGCCGGCGCTCAATCGCGGGGTCAAATGCATGCCGTTATCCAGCGTGTTGACCTGCGCAACCCGCAGACCGAAGGTGCTGCTGAAGTTGTCGCGGGTCTGGCCGTAGACTTTCAATGCCGCGTCGCCTCCTTTTTCGTTGTAGCTGTCGCGCTGATAACGCTGATAGCCGAGGCTGGCGAAGGGTTCGAGGGTCACGTTGTTGCGGCCCAGGTTGAACCCGGCCTCGGCAAATGCTTGCTGAGTATTGGCGTCGTAATTGCCCTTGAGACGATCGCTGAAACGCTTGAACGCTACCCGCCGTGTGCTGCTGCCGTCATGGCTGGCGTAGGTAGCGCCGAGACGCAGCGATAGCGGGCCATCCTGACGCACGGCGTAGGCGCCGAGGTGCCAGCTGTCGAGGTCGCCGTCGTACTGGCGGGCATCGAGTTTCGTCTGCGATTTGCCGCCGAGCAGGCCGACATGCCAGTGCTCGTCGAGTCGCCAGTCAGCGCCCATGACCAGCCCTTGAGTGGCATGTTGAAGGATGCCGTCGGCGTCGCGGTCAATCTTGCCGCCGTGGCCCAATGCCTGAAACCACACCCGCCCGGAGCCTTCGCTGCCCGAGGCCTGATGAGTTGAACTGCGCGAGCCGTCAGTAGAGCCGGAACGGTTGGCCAGTTGGCGCATCGCCGAGAGCATGCTCGCACTGACCGGCGTGACACTGCTCAGTGTGGCTTTGGCGAGATTGGCATTGCTGCCGGCGGCGAGTTGATCGAGCGCGATCGGAGCCGTGGCTTTGTCACTGATCAGCAGCGCGGCGACGGCGGTGTTGATGGGCTTTGCAGGCTCGGACGCGGGCTGTGCGGTGGTTTGTGCAGTCATGATTTCGTTGGGTATCGATGATTCCACCGATGCGGAGTCTTCAATCAAGGTCGCAACTGAGGTCAGGGCAGGGGCTGGAGCTGCGATCACCGCTGTCATTGAAGCTGGAGCGGGCGTTGTCGCGATCGGTACAGTGGGAGAAGTCGGCTGCTCTGGCTCGATAATACTGCCTGCAAGTTCGCCTGCATTTTCTGTAAGAGCGAGGCTTTGAAGCGGTTCACCATTGCGAGCGTAAGTCAGTCCAACCGACTTCTTGTTGTATTGAGCTGTGGCGGTCATATAGGCCAGATCGTTCTCTATCCTGCCGAATTCGCCTTTTACCTCTCGGGCCTCAATGATTTTGTATTGGCTGCTCTGCGGATATTCACCGGGAGCCGAAACAATCTTCAGGGTGGCACCTTCGAGTTGGGCTGTACCATCGACCTTGATCGTCTGACCACCAGCGGGAGTGACCTCGTAAGCCAATTCGGCACCAGGCGCCAAGTGCAAATTACCTTTCACTCGCGGTGCGCCAAGCGCTGCATTGACGGTGAGCAGCCCACCCACCTCAAGATTTCCCACCGTGCCTTTACCGGCGAAACTGCCGCCATTCTGGACATACACATCGCCCTTGATGCTGCCGAGGTTGGTCAACGCTCCACCGCTGTTGACCAGAACACCTTCATGGAAATCGCCTTTGGAGCTCAGCGTCCAGTTGCCTTGGGCGACGAATAACCCATTGAAGTTGCGCGTGTCGTTCAACGTGCCGCCATTCGCAGCATTCAGGAACAACACATTATCGCCCTTGCCGCCATCCAGCCGACCCGTGAAGCTTGCGCCGTCGGTTAGGGTAATCAGGTCGTTGACGTCAGTCCCTTTGAACAAGGTTTCCGGTGTCGTAAAGGTTATCGGTACCGTGCTCGCGTCGGTGAGAAAACCCTTTAGCCGTTCCATCGCCTGTTGCTTGGGGTTGGTTTCGGGCTGCTCCGTCGTTTCCATGCTTGGGGGCTGCTCTATTGCTTCAGTGGATTGCTCGGCGTTAGCCAGCGCTACGCCACCCATTGCCAATGAAATAGCCAGAGCCAAGTGTTTTGGTGCGAATAGGTTTTGAGTGGGCATCAAGTTCGACTTCCTTATCGAGAAGACCCAACTCTATTGCTGCCCGAAAAAAACCGATGTCGGCCGCTTCCCACATCCGCGCAGGCGACATCAGATCGTTGTGTAGAAAATCGTCACTGGTTTTCACAAAACAGAGCTTTTGCGCAGTGGTGGCTGTTCTTTTTCCTACGGCTTTCTCCCGTTGAAGAACCTTCACCGGTGGCACGTCAGACGCTTAACTGCATTAATTTGCGTTCAGCCAGCCACATGGGAATGCTAATCTGCATTTTGTTGCAGATATTCCTGCGCACAAGACTGCTTGGATGCACTATATTGCATGTTATGGGGATTTTTCCTCGTTTAACTGCATTAAAATGCAAATGGAATCAACATGTACAGCCTGACACTCCAGATCTTCACCGCCGGGCAATGGCACGACGCGATGATTCTTGATTTCGATAATCCGGAAAAAGGCTTCGAAAGCCGCTGCAGTTTTGGCTATGAAGCGGACTATCTGGTGGAAAACATTGAGTTGATTTTGATCGACAAGTGAAAGATGGGGCGGTGTCGCGTTTCGCCGTCGAATCGGTTTATTCGCTGGCTGGAGTGACGACGCCAGGCAGTGCCATGAATCATCTGGAAGTGATCCGCATGCTCGCCGGGCTCTGGCGCAAAGCGGGTCAGGCCAGCCAGATTCCCAGCCTCGTCGCCGATTATCTGCGTCGCGACCTGATCAATAAAATCCTCGGAAACTCCGATAACCACGGTCGTAACACGGCGATTATCCGGCAAGAGAACGCTTTCCAGCTCGCGCCTATTTATGACCTCGCCCCGATGGTCATGGATGACGAAGGCGTGACTCGTACGACCAAGTGGCCAAAAGAGTTGGAGCGGGCGGGAGATGTCGATTGGCGAGGTGTCTGCCGCGTATTGGCCGATAGCGCGGATCCGCACGAATCGTTGACGGGGCTGGATGCCTCAGCGCTGTTCGAAGGCCTGCGCGCGGATGCCCGCCGTCTGGCCGCACTGCCGGATATTCTTGCAGCCAGCGGTTTGCCCGCCAGAACCATGAATCACCCGAGCGTTCACCTGAAAAACCTCGAGCAACGTTTGAAAGAGTGGGACCTGCAATGAGTCTGACCGTCCTCGAGCGCACGGCGCTCATCGAAAGCATTCAGCAAGCGCTGGCCGAAGGCACTCTGGAAATCGGTGACGCCGTGCGCCGTTTACGGGTCGAAGTCACCGGTCTGCATCAGACTCAGTTCGCGAAGATGTGCAAGATTTCAGTGCGCACGCTGGTGCATATCGAACATGGCGAAGGCAATCAGACACTGAAGTCGCTGAACGCGGTGTTCCGCCCCTTCGGCATGAAAATGGGCGTAGTGCGAATACGCCGGGACACCATTTGATGCACCTCAACTACGGCGCAAATATGCCTTGCCGTAATGCCGCTCCATCCGTGCCTGAATCAGCTCCAGCCCGATCGACATCAGCCAGTAGATGATCGCCGCCGTGGTGAGCATTTCGATGTAGCGATAACTTGAGCGCCCATACGACTGGGCGAGAAACATCACTTCCCAGACGCCCATCACCGAGATCAGCGACGAGTCCTTGAGCATCGAGATGAACTGGTTGGTGGTCGGCGGGATGATGGTGCGCATGGCCTGGGGCAGGGTGATGCGCCAGAAGATCACGCTTTCGCGCAGACCCAGTGCCAGGGAGGCTTCGCGTTGGCCGTGATCGACGCCGAGGATCCCGGCGCGGAAGATTTCGCTCAGGTAGGCGCCGTAATTCAGCGACAGGGCAATGATGCCGGCGACGATGGCGCCCGGGACGATGCCCAGTTGCGGCAGGCCGAGGTAGATCAGCAGGATCTGGATCAGCAGCGGCGTGCCGCGAAAGAACGAGGTGTAGAAACTGGCGATGCCGAACGCCACGGCGCTGTTCGACAGGCGCGCCAGCGCGGTGATGAAACCCAGCAGCGAGGAGGCGATGATCGAGCAGGCGCAGAGGAACAGCGTCAGCGCTGCGCCTTGCAGAAATCCGTTCGGCGCCAGCTTCAGGCCGACCAGGTTGGGCAACTTGTCGAGGATGATCGCGAACTTCAGGTCGAAGCTGAGAAAGAATCCGGCGAACAGGCAGAACAGCGCAGCCCAGGTCAGATAAAGGCGCGTACGGAAACCGAAGAGCTTTTGCAGGCGTGTCTCAGCCACCGGTTGCGGTGGCTGTGGCGGGGTCGGAAAGGAAGTCATTGGCTGATATCGGCGCCGATCCATTTCTGCGACAGCTTGCTCAGGGTGCCGTCCTGTTTCAGCTGGGCAAACACCTCGCGTACCTTGGCGTCCCACTGCGGGTCACCCTTTTCGATGGCCACCGAGTTGGGTTCCGAGTAGAGCGGTTCGCCGGCCAGTTTGAAACGCTGGTCCTGGTTCAGGCGCGGCTGCGCGGTGACCAGATTGGTGAGGATCGCATCCAGGCGCACGCCGGCGCCCAGGCCCAGATCCTGGAAGGCGACGTTGTCGGTATCGTACGGAGCGATCTGCACATCCTCGAACGGATACTCCAACTGGGTATCCTCGGCGCCTTCGATGATCAGATTCTTGTTCAGATAGCTTTCGTAGCTGGAGGCGCTGGTCAGGCCGACCTTTTTGCCGCTCAGGTCCTTGGCGCTGTGGATGCGCTCGTCCTTGGCATTGACCACAATCACCGCTGGCGAAGCGTAGTACTCGACCGGGAAGTCGAACACTTCGGCGCGGGCCTTGCTCGGGGTCATCGAGCAGATGCAGATGTCGTAGCGCCCGCTCCAGCGGCCGGCGGCGATCACATCCCAGGACGGCGTTTCCAGACGCAGTTTGACGCCAAGCTTGTCCGCCACCGCTTTGGCAACGCCGACATCGAAACCGTCGAGTTGATTCTGCTCATTGAGAAACGAGAAGGGCGGATAACTCTCCATCAGCACACCGACCAGCTCTTTTTTCTGCTCGACACGGTCCAGCGTCGCGCCGCCGAAGGCTTGGGTGGAGGCCAGAATGGTCAGGCCCAAGGCCAATAGCGGTTGGAATTTCACAGTCGCTTCCTGTTGAAAAAAGTGGTTGTCATTAACCGAATGGTGCGTATTAAATAGTTATAAGAACGACTCCGGTAGTGAGTTATTTTCATAAGCATATGAGTGAATCGCATATGAGCGCAGCAGCAACGGTCATTCTCGATGGCGGCATGGGCCGTGAACTGCAACGCGCCGGCGCGCCGTTTCGCCAACCGGAGTGGTCGGCACTGGCGCTGAGTGAAGCGCCGCAGGCGGTCGAGGCGGTGCATGCCGCTTACATCAACAGCGGCGCGGACCTGATCACCAGCAACAGTTACGCGGTGGTGCCGTTTCACATTGGCGAGGCGCGCTTTGCGGCTGAAGGCCAGGCGCTTGCGGCACTGGCTGGGGAGTTGGCGCGGCGGGCCGTGCAGGCATCGGGCAAGCCAGTGCGTGTTGCCGGTTCGTTGCCGCCGCTGTTCGGCTCGTACCGTCCGGACCTGTTCGAAGCGGATCGGGTAAGCGAATTGCTGACGCCGCTGATCAAGGGGCTGGCCCCGCACGTTGATCTATGGCTGGCCGAAACCCAGAGCTCGATCGTCGAGGCGCGCTCCATTCACGCCGGGCTGCCGAAGGATGGCAAACCATTCTGGCTGTCATTCACCCTCAAGGATGAAGATACCGATGCAGTGCCGCGCCTGCGCTCCGGTGAGCCAGTAGCCGTCGCGGCTGCGGTGGCGGCTGAACTCGGCGTCGAAACCCTGCTGTTCAATTGCAGTCAGCCGGAAGTGATTGGCGCGGCCATCGACGCAGCGCGCGCAACGTTCGAGCGTCTCGGTGTGAAGATCAACATCGGCGCGTATGCCAACGCGTTTCCTCCGCAACCGAAAGAAGCCACGGCCAATGACGGGCTCGACCCGTTGCGTGACGATCTTGATCCGCCAGGGTATCTGCACTGGGCGCTGGACTGGCAACAGCGCGGCGCCAGTCATCTGGGTGGTTGCTGTGGGATCGGCCCGGAGCACATTGCGGTGCTGGCGCAAGAACTGCGTCGTTAAGAAAGACCCCGCCAATTGTGGGAGCGAGCCTGCTCGCGAAAGCGGTCAGTCAGTCAATATTTGCGGTGACTGACACACCGCCTTCGCGAGCAGGCTCGCTCCCACAGGGGCTTTGTGACGATCAGCTACGGCACTCGGCCAAGCCTTTCACTTGGCCATCAGGCGTCTGGTTTTCATTGCTCAGCCAGCGCTCGAACCCGGCACCAATCGCCGGCCATTCCGCATCCAGAATCGAATACCACGCGGTGTCGCGGTTCTGCCCTTTAACCACCATGTGCTGGCGGAACACGCCTTCGAAGCTGAAGCCCAGACGTTCGGCCGCGTATTTGGAGCGGGCGTTGCCGTTGTTGCACTTCCATTCCAGGCGCCGGTATCCCAGCTCGAACGAGTACTTGGCCAGCAGGTACACCGCCTCGGTGCTTTTCGGCGAGCGTTGCATTGGCGCACCGAAAGTGACGTGGCCGATTTCGATGCGGCCCTGGGCCGCGACGATCGACATCAGGCTGAGGATGCCTTGGACCTGACCCGTCGCACGGTCGACGACGCTGAAAAAATAAGGGTCGCAGTTGGCCGCATGATTGTTCAGCCAATCGTTGAACGCGCTGCGCTCGGGAAACGGCCCGTAAGGCAAGTAATCCCAGAGTTTCGGATCAGCCCCTGGCCCTTCGAGGGCGGCGAAGAGTTGATCGGCATGGCGCGCCGGGTCGAGTTTTTCCAGGCGAATGAAGCGGCCTTCGAGCAGCGTGGCGGAGGGGGCGGGGACGCCTTTCCAGTCAGCGAGTGAAGCGGTCATGTGCGCGTCTCCTTAAAGGGCTTTACGAAACTGGATGAAGCCCGGGCGTTCAGCGATGCGCTCGTAGAGCTGGATCGCCGTTGCATTGGTTTCGTGGGTCAGCCAGTGGACTTTGCAGCAGCCATCGGCCTTGGCGGTAGCGTAGACATGCTCGATCAACAGCCGGCCGACGCCAGTGCCACGGGACTCGGGTACTACCAGCAGATCCTGGAGATAGCAGGAATTTTCGACGCTCCAGTTCGAGCGGTGATAGATGTAGTGCACCATGCCCAGCGCTTTGCCCTCGGCCCAGGCGAGGGCGGCGTGGGTCGGTTCGTTCGGGTCGAGAAAGCGCTGCCAGGTGCTTTGGGTGACGGCGTCTGGCAGCTCGGTATTGTAGAAGCGCAGGTAGGCCTGCCACAGGGGCAGCCAGGTGGCGTGGTCATTGGCGCTGACCGGGCGAATGTCGATCTGGGTCATGCGGGTTTCCTTAGCGCATCAAGCGGGCGAGGGTCTGGTCATTGGCGTCGGGGCTGGCGGCAAGGCCGTCGCGCACGCCGGCGATATCTTCGGCGCTGCGGTTCTGGCTGAGCTTGCGTTTGCCCTCGAGGCGCTCGATGGGAATGGCAAAACCGACAATGGCCTTGAGCATGCCATCAATGTAATCGGCCGGTGCATCATCGACCGACCATGGCTGGGCACGGCCCGCTTCGTGACGGTCAGTGAGGGTGCTGACGATATCGAGCAGGCGCCCGCCATCACTGAAGGTTTCGGCATGGCCGTAGGCGTGCACGGCGATATAGTTCCAGGTCGGCACGACCTTGCCGTGCTCGGCTTTGCTCGGGTAGAAGCTCGGGCTGACGTAGGCGTCTGGTCCGGCAAAGATCAGCATCGCCTCGGCGCCGTCCCGCAGGTCCTTCCACTGCGGATTGGCCTTGGCCAGATGGCCATAGAGCGTGCCGTACTCACCCTGTTCGCGATGCAGCAGCACCGGCACGTGGCTGGCTTGCAGGCCGCTCGCACCGTGGCTGACGAGAATGGCCAGGCGCGTGGCGAGGATCAGTTCGTGCAGTTGGGACAAGTCTTCGATGGCAAAGGCGCGTGGCGTGTACATGGACAGATTTTCCTTGGCGAATGCCTGCATCCTAGGCAGGCTATTGGTCCGTTGTAAGAGCCATTGATGAGCCATTTCATAGGTCCATTGCCATGCCTGAACTACCGCCGCTGTCGATGCCTTTCAATCCGGCCGGAATCGAACTCGATCGCCGTCAGGGCCTGAGCCGCCAGCTCTATCAGGCCTTGCGCCAGCGGGTGCTTGATAGGCGCCTCGTTAGCGGCACGCGATTGCCGGCCAGCCGTGACCTGGCCGCGGCGCTGGGCATTTCCCGCAACAGTGTGGTGCGCGCCTACGATCAGTTGTATGCCGAAGGCTTTATCGAAGGACGCGTCGGCGACGGTACTTACGTGGCGCAATTGGTGCAGGCATCCACGCCGAAGAAAAAACTATCCACAAATTCATCCACAGGCTTGTCAACATGCTTACCCACAGCGTTATCCACAAATTGGCTGGATTTACCTGTGAATCCATCCAGCAAAGTTATCCACAGCGACGGATTTTCCCGCATCGAAAAGCATCATTTGCCGCGACCACCGAGCGGTCCGCCGCGCGCTTTTCGGGTGGGCGTGCCGGCATTCGATCTGTTTCCGTTCGAGGTCTGGGCCAAGCTGAACGCGGCTTTCTGGCGTAAACCGGATCTGCAGCAACTGTGTTACGGCGATCCGGCCGGCGATGCACGACTGCGCGGCATGATCGCCGCTTATTTGCGCAGTTCCCGCGGCATGCAGTGCACGGCTGAGCAAATTGTGATCACCAGTGGCGCGCAGCAGGGCATCAGCCTTTGTGCACAGTTGCTGGTCGAGCCTGGGGACGGCGTGGCGATCGAGAATCCGGGCTATCGCGCGGCCGGGCATGCCTTCGCTGTAGCGGGGGCGAAATTGCATGGGGTGGCGGTAGACAGCGATGGCATCGACTGCAGCGCTATGGCTCAGCTCAGCGATTGTCGGGTGGCTTACGTCACGCCGTCCCATCAGTACCCGACCGGCGTGGTGATGAGCCTGGCCCGGCGTCTGGAGTTGCTCGCCTGGGCCGAGCGTGTCGGTGGCTGGATCGTCGAGGATGATTACGATGGCGAGTACCGCTACACCGGCGCACCGCTGGCGCCGTTGGCGGCACTTGATCGTCAGGGTCGTGTGCTCTACGTCGGCACGTTTGGCAAAGTCGCTTTTCCGGCTTTGCGCCTTGGTTATCTGGTGCTGCCGCCCGCGCTGGTCGACGCGTTCGCGCAACGCCGCGCCGTCGATGTTCGGCACTCGGAGGTCAGCACCCAAGCGGTGATGGCCGAGTTCATGGCTGCCGGACACTTCCAGCGGCATATCCGCCGCATGCGCCGGGCTGCGCTGAGCCGGCGCAACTGCCTGCTCGAAGGCTGGCCGACGGTCGCCGGCGTCGGTCAACTGCCCGCCGTGCCGGCCGGGCTGCACCTGACCGTCGCTGTCGACAGCATTGAGCGCGAGCAACAATTGATCGCCCAGGCCGCTGAGGTCGATGTCGAAATCAACGGCTTGAGCAGTTACTGGTTGCCGGACTCGACTACACCGATGGCCCAGCGCGCCGGCCTGGTGCTGGGTTTTGCCGCTGTGCCGGAGTCTGCGATCACAGCGGCACTGGCGCGCTTGCGACAGGTTTGGCGAGATTGAAGAACAACGCTTCGGCCGAGCGACTGGAAATTTCGCTGCGATGGATTTCAATCAGTTGCTGGTTGCTCGGCTGGCTGGGCTCGTAGGCGCCGCCCATCCGTTGTTGGGCGACGGTTTTCATGTGCCCGCGAATGAACGATGGATCAGGCGCGTCGGCGCTGCTGTAGTGAAAATGGGCGTAGCACAGGACCTTGTCATTGTGAGCATCACGAATCCGGTACTCGTCGAGGAAATCATGCTGGCGGTGTCGGATGGGCCGCCGGGTCACGGTTTTATCGATGGATATTTCCCCCTTTTCCTTCAGCCACTGCACGCCCGCCGCCGTGGGTAGCTGCTGTTTGACCAGACGAATGCGCGTGCTGGTGCCTTTCTCTTCCAGGTTTTTCGCCGCCTTGTCGAGCGCGTGATTGAGCGTTTCGGAGGGTTCATGCTGGCCGGCGGTAAGGTTCTTGGCGGTCAGGGATTCGTCGATCGCCGCGATGGCCGTGCGCAGAAGTGCGGCGTGCTGGTGGTATTCCTCCTCGACCTCCACCGGTATCCGCGCGCCGCGTTTGAGGCGCGCCTCGATGCGCCGATGGAATGCCGCCAGACCATCGATCAGCGCCTGGCCGTCGCGAACGCTTTTCTTCAAGTCGGCTGCGGATGTTGGTGTCGGTGCAGGCGGCGTTCGCTGTTCGACCCAGACACCGGGCGACTCTTCGTGAAAAGTGGCGATGACACCCGTCAGAGGAGCGCGAACTTCCATCAGGTCGGTCGTGTTATCACCGACGCTTTTCTTGCGTTCGCCGACCACGGTGCCTTTTGATCGTGTCTGGAAAATCTGTCGATTCGAGGCAGACGCGGATGACCTTGACGTTCCGGCCTGCGGCACCAGCAAATGCCGGTAGCGCAGCAGGTCGGCGAGGCGTTTGTCGGCGGCCGCTTTGAATGCAATCACCCGCGTTTGTACATGTTTGAGTCGGTCAGTGTGGAGCTGGTCGGAGTATTCGCTGGCCAGATCGTTGAAGCGCTGGTCTACCGAGTCGAACTGTTGTGCAACGTTGCTCAAGGCGTCAATGCGTCCGCGCAGATCGCCCAGGCCTTCATCGGCGCTCAGGTCCAGCGAGCTCTGGATATTCAGTGCAGCGTCTTCGACCAGATCGGCCAACGCCTGTTGAGCGCTGGCATGATCCGCGGTGTCGCCAGGCTTGATACATATTCGCTCGGCGAGGCTGATTTGCAGCACCTTGAGGTCATCCAACTGGTAATCCGGCAGGGCGTTCTGATACACACGCATTGCCTCCACAGCGTCTTTTCCCAACAGCTTCATTTCTTCGAAGCAGGCTTGTGCGGCCTCCATTTTCTCGATGATGCTTTGAGTGACGTCATTCAGGCTCACGGCCGCCAGACTGAATGCCTCTGGATCGGCGTTGGTCCCATCCGCGATCATCGTCTGCATACCCTCGACACTCTGTTGAAACTGAGAAGAGTGCTCGCTGAGCCACTCCTGGCCCAAAAACAACTGCATCTGCAAGCGCTCGGTCATGACGGTGCGGTAATTGGGAATAGTCTGGTTGAGGTTCAACTCTCTGATCTGTTGAATGTTCGACGCGTACTCCTGATGTTGTGCATCCAGTGTGGCGAGATATTCGGTGCGTGCCTGTGCACGGGCCTGCGGCAGAGCATCGCGCAAGGCATCTCGATCGGCGTTCAGGCGGGTCTCCTTGGTATGCAGTGTTGTATCGAACTTGGCAATTTTCTCGCAGAGCGCTTTCGCGACGGCCTGCCTGCTGTCCCGGGATTTTTGCAGTGCCGAGTCCAGGCCGCCGCCGCGCAGACGCAGGCGCAAATCGATCACCCACTCGCCCCTGGCGGAATAGGCCAGCGTCGGACCGATGCGGTGTGGTTGTTGGCGCGAGTCGATAATCTGTACGTTGCCGAGCGCGTTGCGCATCACTTCGAACCAGCGCCGACCGACCTGGGCGTACCAGGTCTTACCGTGGGCGTAGAGGCCTTGATGCGTGCCTTTGCTTGCAGCGGCGCCGAGACCTTTGGGAGGGTCGACGGTGAATCCGTCGAGGAGCTTGGCCAGTGCCTGCGGCGACCGTTTCAGTGCGGTGATGATGTCGATGGAGGTAGTGTGGGCGCCGGGCAGTTCAGCGCTGGTGATATCTGGCAATTGCAGTGCTTTGGCGACTTTGGCGGCCGCTTTGATGGGCTTTGTTTCTTCTTCTGCCTGGGCCACCCGTTCACGTGGCGGTGCTTCGCCAACGGCCGCTCGATGTGCGAGCACCATGCCCAAGGCCAGGAGGATGTCGGCAATTGCGGTCCATGCGACCTTGCCCGACGGCTGGTTGGCGACATCGGTAACCTCTTGCAGATCGTCCATGATTTGCCAGATCCATGCCGCCGTGCCGACGCTGCGTCCCAGGAACGGCAGAGCGGCATTGAACATCAGCCAGCCGCCCTGTTTCAGGGTGGCCCAGCGTGCCTCGGCGTTGGACACCGATTGGCGGTCGGCTTGGGTGAGCAGGGCCTTCACGTTGCGCTCATGCAGCGTGTCCAGCACATTGCCGGTCAGCGCTTGTGTGCCCAGCGCGACCGGGCCGGACATGTCCAGAGCCGTCGTCGGATTGACCAGCATCTGCGGGATTGTCCATATCGATGGCAGCCTGGCGGTAAAGACGAACTGGCTGTAGTTGAAACGTACATCATCGGCCAGCCACGCCAGCACCGAATCGCGCAGATGTCGCGAATGCTGGATCGCGTAGAGGAGGTTGGCGTATCCGGGGAATTGCATCAACGTCATCTCGAAGAGCGGACGGTAAAGCAGGCAGGGACCTTTGTTCGCCTCGCGCGGGCCGATGACGTACATATTGGCCACGCTGTCGGCTGCGCAGCTGCTGCGGTGTGCAACGAAGGCCAGTGGACGGACCACGATTTCCTGACCATCGACGTATCGTTCTGCGTCGGTCGCCGCCAGTGCTGCTGCAACGTAGCGATACCCCGCATCATCAATGTCTGCTCTGCCCTGGATCTTGTGTTGCAACGCCAGCAATGGCAGCTCGATGCGTAGCTGGCCGGTGTATAACGCTTTCAAGGCTGACGCCTGATCGGCGTCGTCTATCAGGCGCGCCTTCAGGTACGCCGGATAGGTCTTGCCGATATCCACGGCGCTGACCAGTTTTTCCAGATAGGCCACAGTCATCCAGTCAGGCGCTGAGCTGGCAGCTTTGTAGTTCACGGTCTTGTTGCCCAATGGCAGGCCGGCAAGGTTCTGCAGCGCCAGTTCCGGCAACGTCAGGGTCTGGGTGCTGGTATTGCCGGGCAATACGAACGTTCCCCAGACCACGAGGCTGGTGATCGTAATCTCGATGTCATCGAGCTTGATGTCCTTGGCACTCGGCTGGTCCTTCGACATCTGCTCCATCAGGGCATCACGAGTGTATGCGTGCAGGCCGATGACCTCGCTTTGAAACGTTTTGCCGTTGTGTTCATGTTGCACCGTGGTCAGGTCCAGCAGATGCCGGCTGTAGCGCGCCTGATCGACGGCCGACGCATCGTTCAGCCACGGCGGCAGCATCGGTCGCAGACGTTCGAAATGTTCCTCAAGGCGCGGGGTTGGTTCGGCGCTCTGGCCCTGGGTACCGGTGTGCGGATAGGCGCGGTTGAGCGGCCGGTCAGCAAAAAAATTGATTCTGCCCAGGGCGTCGGCCTCGAGCGAAATCAAGGTGCAGGCCTGATGGTCAAAAAAGTTGCCCTGCGGTTCGACCAGCCGCCACGTGAGTTTCGGATCTGCGGGGGTTGCGCCGAAGCGTTGCTGCAGATCTTCGCCAAGCGCTTGCAGCGAATCGAAGGACTGGAAACCCCGGGTGACCGCGTGGGTGAGAACCACGGTACGTTGTGCATCCGTACCAATCAGCACCGCCATATCGAGCAGGGTCATGTGTGCGTTCTGTCCGGCGCCCTCCCGGTCGAGGTCGATCAGGCAGGCGCGGGTGGTGTATTTGTCGGTGGCCATGCGCTGCAGTCTGTCGGGCTCCCGGAAAACCGCCTCGGCGACGGCGGCTTGAGTGGCATCCCGGCCAAGGCTGGCATCGGCTTTCCATAAATTGCGCAACGCTTGCGACAATTGCTGCCAGCGCGGCTGCCCGGGGTAGGTGAACTCATCCCAGTATTTGACGTGCTGTTCTTTGTAAGCGATGAACAACAGGGGGGCGAGTTCATTGAGCAGCAGGCTGATCGCTTCGATTTTAACTGGCAGTTGAACGGGGGCAGGCCACGCGGGCTGCTGGGTCAGATAGTGCTCGCCGTCCAGGTACGTCACGGTTTTGCCGGTCATGCCGAGGCGTACGAGCGCATCCGTCAGCGTTTCAACGTTGGGCCGACCGGCGAAGACCTGATCGTTGTCGATCTCCCACGTCGGCTCTACGACCATGGCCAGTTGCGGATCGATCTCGAGGTCGGGATACAGCGTCTTCAGTGCCGGGACCAGCGTTTTCGCGGCGACTTCATGGAGTGAAGGGCCGGTGACCAGTTGGGTCACGATATCGACGGCACTGGGTGTGGGGAGTTCGGGCATCAGTGATTCCTGCTCTGTCGGGCGCCGAAAGCCGGCGGATCAGGGCAAGGTAAAAGGCGCTACGTTCGCGCGTGCGGTACATAGATCTGCCAGGCAAAAAAAGACCCGCGTGTGCGGGTCCTGGATGCGGCGCGGGAATCAGGTCCCGGATTTGATTTTGGTCCACGCCCGCGTCCGCGCGCGTTCGGCATCCCGAGGCAGCGGTTGCAAGGTGTACAGCGTGTTCATGGCAGCGTCGGTCGGGTACAGGTTCGGGTTGTTGCGTATCGCCGGATCGACCAGGCCAGTGGCGTCCTTGTTCGGGTTTGGATAGCCGACAAAATCGCTGACCGGGGCAATCACCGCCGGTTGCAGCAGATAGTTGATGAAGGTGTAAGCGTCCTCGGTGTTCTTCGCGCCTTTGGGAATGGCGAGCATGTCGAACCAGATCGGCGCACCCTCTTTGGGCAAGCGCATGTCGACCACCACGCCGTTTTTCGCTTCCTTGGCGCGGTTGGCTGCTTGCGAGAAGCTGCCGGAATAACCGACGGCCACGCAGATGTCGCCGTTGGCGATATCGGCCATGTATTTGGAGGAATGGAAGTAGGTCACGTAAGGACGAATCTCCATCAGCAGCGCTTCGGCCCTGGCGTAATCCGCCGGCTTCTTGCTGTTGGGGTCGAGGCCGAGGTGTTGCAGGGCCAGCGGCAGAATCTCCGACGGCGAGTCGAGCAGGGCGACGCCGCACTGCTTGAGCTTGCTGATGTTCTCCTCCTTGAAGATCAGGTCCCAACTGTCCACGGGCGCGTTGTCACCCAGCGCTGCCTTGATCTTGGCCGGGTTGAAACCAATGAGGATGGTGCCGTACATGTACGGCACGGCAAACTTGTTTCCCGGATCATTGGCTTCGATCAGCTTCATCAGTTTCGGATCAAGATGATTCCAGTTCGGTAGCTTGCTGCGGTCCAGCGGCTGGAACACCCCGGCCTCGATCTGCTTGGCGAGAAACACGTTGGACGGCACCACCACGTCATAGCCAGAATTGCCGGTGAGCAACTTGGCCTCGAGTGCTTCGTTGGTGTCAAAGATGTCGTAGATCAGTTTGGTCTGGCTGTTCTGTGCCTTGAAGTCGTCCAGCGCCTTGGGCGTGATGTAATCGAACCAGTTATAGACGCGCAATGTGCGTTCTTCGGCGTGGGTGCCAGCACTCAGCAGGGCCGCGCACAGCGCCGAGGCGATCAGTCGCTTTCTCATTGTTCAAAACCTTCCAGCACGTTCACTGCGTTGATGCCGATTTCTTCTACCGCGTAGCCACCTTCCATGACGAACAGGGTCGGCTTGCCGAGGGCGGCGATGCGTTTGCCCATGGCCAGGTAATCCGGGCTGTCGAGTTTGAACTGCGAGATCGGATCGTCCTTGAACGTGTCGACCCCGAGGGAGACGACGATGATGTCCGCGCCGTAACTGTCGATCTCATCGCAGGCCTGATCCAGCGCCGCGCTCCAGACATCCCAGCCAGAACCGGCCGGCAGCGGATAGTTGACATTGAAACCTTCACCGGCGCCTTCGCCGCGTTCGTCGTCGTAGCCGAGGAAGAACGGAAACTCCGCTTCCGGGTGGCCGTGGATCGACGTGAACAGGACGTCGCTGCGTTCGTAGAAGATCGACTGGGTGCCGTTGCCGTGGTGGTAATCGACGTCAAGGATCGCGACTTTCTTGTGGCCCTGATCGAGGAAGGCCTGAGCGGCGATGGCGGCGTTGTTGAGGTAGCAATAACCGCCCATCAAGTCGCTGGCGGCATGGTGTCCTGGTGGACGGCACAATGCGAAGGCCGCGCGTGCGCCACGCTGGATTTCTGCCTGCGCGGTAAGCGCCACTTGCGCCGCGCTGTAGGCCGCTTGCCAGGTGCCGGCGGTAATGGGCGCGCCGCCATCGAAGCTGTAATAACCGAGCTGGCCGTGCAGGCTGGTCGGTTTGATCGCACGCAGGGTGCGCGCCGGCCAAGTGTAGGGCAGCAAGTCGCCGTCGGTGTTGAACTCGGTCCAGCGTTGCCATGCACCTTTGAAAAATTCCAGATAGTCACGGCTGTGAATGCGCGCGATCGGCTCCAGGCCGAAATCCTTCGGCGCTTCGACTGCACCGAGGTTTTGCTTCTGCACACGTTGCAACACATGGTCGGCACGCGACGGCATCTCGAAGCACGGCTTGAGCTGGCCATCGATAAGTTCGCAGCGGCCATGGTGCAAGTGGTGATCGTCTGAGTAGATCGTCAGCATTTGTTGTTCTCCGCAAGGCTGATTCGGTGGCTTTCAGTGTTGCGGCGCGGGGCGAATCGGAAAACGTCGTGAGCGGCCAAAAGGGGATCGATATGGCCAAAACCTCTGACCGAAATTCGCCCCTTGTTGATCCTGGCTCATGCCTGGAGCAGACATCAATGCGGCCGGAACTGACTCGGCGCCACGCCGCTCCAGCGCACAAACGCATGCCGGAAACTCGCGGTCTCGCTGAAGCCCAGCGTCTCGGCGATCCGATAGATCGGCAACTGATCCTCACACAACATCTGTTTGGCTCGCTCGAAGCGCAGTTCGTCGAGCAGTTCCTGATAACTGCTGCCCATGTCTTTCAAATGCCGGCGCAGGGTCCGCGGTGAGCACTTCATCTGCTGCGCCAGCCCCTCCAGGCCCGGCGCGGCATTCAATTGCGCGCTGAGCAACTGCCGAATCCGCCCCAGCCAGGCCTGACGTCCGGTGAACTCCAGATTCTGCTTGCGGCAGCGCTCGGCCATCGCTTGATGGGTAATGGCGTCGGCCAGCGGCAGCGGCTGATCGAGCCAGTGGCGGTCGAAGGCGAAGGCGTTGTCCTTGGCCGAAAAGTGCAGCGGCGAGTTGAAGGGTTCAGCGTAGCTGGCGCGGTAGTCCGGTGCGGCATGTTCGAAGCGCGTGGCGCGCAGCGGCAACGGGTGGCCGAGCAAGTCGTCGCAGATGACTTTCAGCGACACCAGACAGAATTCGGCGTTGAACACCGCCATCGCCGCGCTTTCACGGTAATCAGCAGCGACGAACCAGACCTGCTCGCCATCGTCTTCCAGGCTCAGTTCGAACAACGTGCCCAACAGCGCCGGATAACGGATCGCCAGCCGCAAAGCGTCACCGAAGGTGGCACAGGTCAGCAGGGCGTAACCGAGCATGCCGTAACAGGACACGTGCATGCGCCGGCCCAATTCGAGGCCGATGTCACGCTTGAGCGCGACCGCATTGGTGCAGACCTGCATCTCCTGATGGGTGGTGATGCGCGTATCGGCTCGCTGCAAATCCGCCGCCACGATGCCGCTGCCAGCCAGCAAGGCCTCGCTCGACAGACCTTGGGCCTTGAATGTGTTGAGGATCAGCGAGACCGCATTGAGGGTGGTGAGGTGGGAGTGGAGCATGAGGTCTTCCAGCCTGGAGGTGGCTGGGACGCAGCAATTTATATGCCGTACAAAAATCCCTTGTGGGAGCGAGCCTGCTCGCGAAAGCGGTGTGTCAGCCACACGAATGCCGAATGTGTCATGGCTTTCGCGAGCAGGCTCGCTCCCACAGGGGGATTTGCGTTATGACAGATCAGCTCAGTTCGCCGCAGAGATCCAGTTCGATCAATCGTCGCACTTCCGCCGTTTCCAGCCCGGCCCCCAGCAAGCCATGCAATTTGCCGAACGCCGCCTCGCGGGTCATGCCGCCACCGGACAACACGCCCACGCCCCGCAAGCGGCTTCCCGCCTCGTAGACATCCAGCTCTACCCCGCCTTCATGGCATTGCGTCACTGCAACCACTACCACGCCGTTATCCCGTGCGCGGCCAAGGCTGGCGAGGAACTCGGGGTTGTCGCTCGGCCCTGTACCGCTGCCGTAGCACTCCAGCACCAGGCCTTGAATGCCGCTGTCGAGGAGACCGTTCAGCACTTCTGCGCTGACGCCCGGGAAAAGCGGCAGTACGGCGACCTTGGCCAATTGCTTCGGCTGGTTATAGTTCAGCGACGCTGGAATTGAAGTGGCTTTGACGCCGCCGCCCTGACGCTCCAGGCGCTTGAACGGATGCCGCCCGAAGCTGCGCACTTTCGCGCAGCGGGCCGGTGCCAGCAGTTCGCCGTGGAAGTACAGATGCACGCCCGGCGCCAGGCCCTGGCCGAGGGCGCCCAGCGCGCCGCCGAGGTTTTCCCAGGCATCGCTGTCGGTCACGCCTGCCGGCAACATCGAGCCGGTGAAACACACGCGGGCATGCAGGCCGAGCAACTGAAAACTCATCGCCGCCGCGCTGTACGCCAGCGTGTCGGTGCCGTGCAGGATCAGCACGCTGTCGCAGCCTCGCACGTCTACGGCATCGACTACCGCTTCGCGCAGTTGCTGCCAGTAGGCCGGGGTCATGTTGGCGCTGTCGATCAGCGGCGACATTTCGCGGAATTGCCACTGCGGCACCACCAGCTCAGGCTGGCTGTGCAGGTAGTCGCGCATCCGCGCTTCGAAACCGGACGCCGGGGCCAGACCGTTGGCGCTGGCCTGCATGCCGATGGTGCCACCGGTGTAGAGCACCATGACGTGTTGAGCGGCGGGATAGGTCGACGAGCTCATAGGATTCTCCGAAACGATGAGGGTCCTGTGGGAGCGAGCCTGCTCGCGAAAGCGGTGTGTCATTCAACAATGATGTTGGCTGAAAGCCCGCCATCGCGAGCAGGCTCGCTCCTACAGGTTATTGCATCACAATAACTGACGGGCGCAGGGGATGCGCCCGTCATTCACCTGTCAGCGTTGCGCTGCAGGTACGCCTTGCGGCGCAGTTTCAGTTTGGCCCGCTGCTGCTGGCGGGTTGGCCGGCCAGGCGTTGCGATCCAGGTCCAGGTCGGCGAACTTGCTCGAATCGAACACTGGCTGTTTGACGCCGGCGCGGCGCTGCTCGTCGTAGTCGCGCATCACCCGCAGGCCGACCTTGAACAGCATGGCCAGGGCCACCAGGTTGACGAAGGCCAGGCAGGTCATGGTGATGTCGGCGAAGGCGAATACCGTCGTCAGGTCCTGCATCGAACCCCACACCACCAACGCCAGCACCAAGCCACGGAACAGCATCAGCAAAGCGCGGTTGCGGCTGAGGAACTGCAGGCTGTTTTCACCCAGGTAGTAGTTGTAGAGGATGCAGGTGAAGACGAAGAGTGACAGCGCGACGCTGACGAACATGCGACCCCAGTCACCGACCACTGCAGCCAGCGAGTTCTGGGTCAGAACGATACCGTCACCCTCGAAGCCCGGGGTGTAGAAGCCTGAGAGAAGGATCAGCAGCGCGGTGCAGGTGCAGATCACGAAGGTGTCGAGGAACACGCTGAAAGCCTGGACCACGCCCTGCGCGCCCGGGTGCTTGACGGCGGCCACAGCGGCGACGTTCGGCGCACTGCCCAAGCCCGCTTCGTTGGCGAACACGCCACGCTTCACGCCCATGACAATGGCGCTGCCGAGCAGACCGGCAAAGGCCGGGTCGAGGCCGAAGGCGCTCTTGAAGATGGTTTCCAGCATGGCCGGCACGTGTTCGATCTGGGTGCCGATCACGTACAGGGTCACGCCGATGTAGGCCAGGGTCTTGATCGGTACCAGCAGGTCGGAGACCGAGGCGATGCGCTTGATCCCGCCGATAAAGGTGATGGCCAGCAGCACCGCGAGGACAATCCCGGTGTGTTGTGGGTTGAAGTCAAAGGCGTTCTGCAGCGAGTGGGTCACGGTATAGGACTGCAGGCCAATGAAGGCGAAGCCGTAGGTGACCAGCAGCAGAACAGAGAAAACGATCGCCATGCCTTTGAGCTTGAGCCCGTGCTGGATGTAGTAGGCCGGGCCACCACGGTACAGGCCGTCGCCATCGGCGCGCTTGTAGACCTGGGCCAGGGTGCACTCGAAGAAGCTGCTGGACATGCCGACCAGTGCGGTCACCCACATCCAGAACACCGCACCCGGACCACCAAGGGTCACGGCGATGCCGACACCGGCAATGTTGCCTGCACCGACGCGGCCGGCAAGGCTGAGCATCAAGGCCTGGAACGAGCTGAGTTGCCCGGCGCTGCCTTTGAGGCTGTCGCGGAACACCGCGAACATGTGGAAGAAGTGACGCAGTTGAACGAAACGCGAGCGAATCGTGAAGTAGCTACCGAGCCCGACAATGAGCACGATCAGTACTTTCCCTGAGAGGAAGTCGTTGATGACTTCGAGCATGGATTTATCCTCGCTGTTTTTTGTGGGTGCAAATGCTGGATCGGAGAAACATCGTGTTACACCGGTCTGCGCGCGGCACGACGGGCGAGGCGAAGGTTTCGTCCCGGATCCATATCGCGGGTTTTGTTATTAGTTCGGGTTTCGCATGGGTTATGGCCTCGTTACCGACGACCGCTCACGCGAAGAGGGGCGGCACTATACCGATCAGTGGCGCGCCCGTCTGCACGGTAGTGGTGCAAGCGACGAAACGAAGCTTTGAAACACTTGGCGTTTGTGGCGAGGGGATTTATCCCCGTTCGGCTGCGAAGCAGTCGTAAACCATTGCACGCGGTGTTTCTGGTACATCCTTATTGTTGGTATCGGGGCCGCTTCGCAGCCCAACGGGGATAAATCCCCTTGCCACAAGGGCTCACCTCCATATTGTTCAGTCCCCCTACATTCGGGTCTCAGGATCAAACAGTTAAAAAAAAGGGCTCGGGGACAAAATCCCCAAGCCCTCAAAAGGTGAGAGGTGTCTAGTCCCTCGACCTGGTGAGCGGTGCTGCAAGTTCGCGTCGGCTCAGGCTTTGAGCGGAACCAGACGCGGGGCGATCATGTTTTCCGGGCGCAGGATGTCGGCGAGCATGGCTTCGTCGAGCAGACCTTCTTCGCGCACCAGTTCCAGCACGCCGCGGCCGCTTTCGAGGGCGATACGGGCGATGCGGGTGGCGTTCTTGTAGCCGATGTACGGGTTCAGTGCGGTAACCAGACCGATCGAATGTTCGACCAGTTCACGGCAGCGCGCTTCGTTGGCGGTGATGCCGACGATGCAGTGCTCGCGCAGCATGTCCATGGCGCGCTGCAGCAGGCGGATCGAGTCGAGGATCTTGAAAGCGATCAGCGGCTCCATCACGTTCAGCTGCAATTGGCCGCCTTCGGCTGCCATGGTCAGCGCCAGATCGTTACCGATGACCTGGAACGCGACCTGGTTCACGGCTTCCGGGATCACCGGGTTGACCTTGCCGGGCATGATCGAGCTGCCTGGCTGACGCGCCGGCAGGTTGATTTCATTGATGCCGGTACGTGGGCCGCTGGACAGCAAGCGCAGGTCGTTGCAGATCTTCGACAGCTTGACCGCGGTGCGCTTGAGCATGCCGGAGAACAGCACGAACGCGCCCATGTCGGAGGTCGCTTCGATCAGGTCGGCAGCCGGTACCAGCGGTTGGCCGCTGATCAATGCCAGACGCTGAACGGCCAGTGCCTGATAACGCGGGTCGGCGTTGATGCCGGTGCCGATCGCGGTGCCGCCGAGGTTGACTTCGGTCAGCAATTCCGGGGCCAGCGTCTTCAGGCGCGCGAGGTCTTCGCCCATAGTGGTGGCGAAGGCGCGGAATTCCTGGCCGAGGGTCATCGGCACGGCGTCTTGCAGCTGGGTACGGCCCATTTTCAGGACGTGGTCGAACTCTTTGCCCTTGGCCGCGAAGGCCTGGATCAGGCTGTCGAGACTGGCCAGCAGCGCGTCGTGACCGAGCAGCAGACCCAGACGGATCGCCGTCGGGTAGGCGTCGTTGGTCGACTGCGCCATGTTCACGTCGTCGTTCGGATGCAGGTACTGGTATTCGCCTTTCTCGTGACCCATCGCTTCCAGAGCAATGTTGGCGATCACTTCGTTGGCGTTCATGTTGGTGGAAGTACCGGCGCCACCTTGAATCATGTCGACCACGAACTCTTCGTGGTAATCGCCGCGGATCAATCGGGCACAGGCTTCGCTGATGGCAGCGTGCTTGGCTTCGCTCAGGTGACCCAGCTCGCGGTTGGCGTCAGCGGCGGCCTGTTTGACCATCGCCAGGCCCACAACCAGTTTCGGGTAATGCGAAATCGGAACGCCCGAGAGGCGGAAGTTGTTCACCGCTCGCAGGGTCTGGATGCCGTAGTACGCATGGGCCGGTACTTCGAGGGCGCCAAGCAGGTCGGTTTCTGTGCGGAAAGATGCAGCGGAGGACATGATAGAAATCATCTCGATAAGGACCCAGTCTGTGCCGGAACGCTGCGAATGCTAGGCTTGTGGGGATTTTTGGGCCAATGCTGTTCAGCACTGCCCTATGCACATTCGGCATAATGCCCATGTGACGCCGCCTGTGCGGCAGACGTGTGACCTGTTTTGGTGCGTGTCCGGGAGGACGTGATGAATCTGGAAAGCAAATGGCTCGAGGACTTCAGTGCCCTGGCCGCCACCCGCAGCTTCTCGCAGGCGGCCGAACGGCGCTTCGTGACCCAACCGGCGTTCAGTCGGCGGATCCGCAGCCTCGAAGCGGCGCTGGGGCTGACCCTGGTCAACCGCTCGCGCACGCCGGTCGAACTGACGGCGGCGGGGCAGTTGTTTCTGGTGACCGCGCGCACCGTGGTCGAACAACTCGGTGAAGTGCTGCGCCATCTGCATCATCTGGAAGGCGGGCAGGGCGAAGTGATGCAAGTCGCTGCCGCGCACTCGTTGGCCTTGGGCTTTTTTCCGCGCTGGATCGCCCAGTTGCGCAACGAAGGACTGAACATCGCCACGCGACTGGTGGCCACCAACGTTGGCGACGCCGTGCATGCGCTGCGTGAAGGCGGCTGTGATCTGATGTTGGCGTTCTACGACCCGGACTCGGCGATGCAGATGGACCCGGAAATCTTCCCGTCGCTGCATCTCGGCCAGACGGAAATGCTGCCAGTGTGCGCGGCGGATCTGGATGGCAAACCGCTGTTCGATCTGGAAGGCGAGGCGAGCGTGCCTTTACTGGCTTACAGCGCCGGGGCGTTTCTCGGCCGTTCGGTCAACGGCCTGCTGCGCCAGCGCCAGTTGCGCTTCACCACGATCTACGAAACCGCCATGGCCGACAGCCTGAAAAGCATGGCGCTGGAAGGCCTCGGCATTGCCTGGGTACCGCAACTGAGCGTACGCGCCGAACTGGCCCGCGGTGAGCTGGTGGTGTGCGGCGGCCCGCAGTGGCATGTGCCGCTGGAGATCCGCCTGTACCGCTGCGCATTGGTGCGCAAGGCCAACGTGCGCTTGCTGTGGCGCAAGCTTGAGGGCGGTGCTGCCCAAAACACCTGACCCCATCGAAGAACCCTGTGGGAGCTGGCTTGCCAGCGATTGCGGTGGTTCAGTCACCCTCTCTTTTTACTGATGCGACGCCATCGCTGGCAAGCCAGCTCCCACAGGGATCGGGGGATGTCTTTTCGCTGACCGCAAGGTCAATAAAACCGGGCCTTTTGCTCATTTGACAGATGGTCGTTTCGGGGGCTGTTTATTGCTTTCTTTGCGGTATACTGCGCGGCCTTCGGCCGGCACGTCCGGCCATTTTTCGTACAATCAAGCCACGCAACCTGCGTGGCTTGTTGTTTTATGACGCGCCTGCGGGCGCTCCAGAGAGAAGAGGCGCGACGATGAGTGCACTGGTTGGCGTGATCATGGGCTCCAAGTCCGATTGGTCCACCCTTAGCCACACCGCCGATATGCTGGAAAAGCTCGGCATCCCGTACGAGGTCAAGGTGGTTTCCGCTCACCGCACCCCGGATCTGCTGTTCCAGTACGCCGAAGAGGCTGAAAGCCGCGGCATCGAGGTGATCATCGCCGGTGCCGGTGGCGCAGCCCACTTGCCAGGCATGTGTGCGGCGAAGACCCACTTGCCGGTGCTGGGCGTGCCGGTTCAGTCGGCCATGCTCTCGGGCGTCGATTCGCTGCTGTCGATCGTGCAAATGCCGGCCGGCATTCCGGTTGCCACCCTGGCCATCGGCAAGGCCGGCGCGATCAACGCCGCGCTGCTCTCGGCGAGCATCCTCGGCGCCAAGCACCCGCAATTCCACGCGGTACTGAAAACCTTCCGTGCCGAACAGACAGACAGCGTCCTGGACAATCCAGACCCACGTATTGCCTGAGGTTGTTGAGATGAAGATCGGTGTAATCGGTGGCGGCCAGTTGGGTCGCATGTTGGCTCTGGCGGGCACTCCGCTGGGGATGAACTTCGCTTTTCTCGACCCTGCGCCGGACGCCTGTGCGGCCGCGCTGGGCGAACACCTGCGGGCCGATTACGGCGATCAGGAGCATCTGCGCCAGCTGGCCGATGAAGTCGATCTGGTGACCTTCGAATTCGAAAGCGTTCCGGCCGAAACCGTGGCGTTTCTCTCGCAATTCGTGCCGGTCTACCCGAGCGCCGAAGCCCTGCGCATCGCTCGTGACCGCTGGTTCGAAAAGAGCATGTTCAAGGACCTCGGCATTCCGACCCCGGCCTTCGCCGACATCCAGTCGCAAGCCGACCTGGACGCCGCCGTCGCTTCGATCGGCCTGCCGGCCGTGCTGAAAACCCGCACCCTGGGTTATGACGGCAAGGGCCAGAAAGTCCTGCGCAAGCCGGAAGAGGTTGCCGGTACGTTCGCCGAGCTGGGCAGCGTTGCCTGCCTGTTGGAAGGCTTCGTGCCGTTCACCGGTGAAGTGTCGCTGATCGCCGTGCGTGCCCGCGATGGCGAAACGAAGTTCTACCCACTGGTGCACAACACCCACGACAGCGGCATTCTCAAGCTGTCGGTAGCCAGCACCGATCACCCGTTGCAGGCACTGGCCGAAGATTATTCCAGTCGCGTGCTCAAACATCTCGACTACGTCGGCGTGATGGCTTTCGAGTTCTTCGAAGTCGACGGTGGCCTGAAAGCCAACGAAATCGCCCCGCGCGTGCACAACTCCGGGCACTGGACCACCGAAGGCGCCGAGTGCAGTCAATTCGAAAACCACCTGCGTGCCGTGGCCGGCCTGCCGCTGGGTTCGACCGCCAAGGTCGGCGAGAGCGCGATGCTCAACTTCATCGGCGTGGTACCGCCGGTTGAGAAAGTCATCGCCATCGAAGACTGCCATCTGCATCACTACGGCAAAGCCTTCAAGGCCGGACGCAAGGTCGGCCACGCCAACCTGCGCTGCGCCGACATGGCCACGCTGCAGGCGCAGATCATCAAGGTCGAAGCGCTGATCGCCGAGTAAAACAGTTTCATGTGGCAGCGGCGGAACCATTCAGGGGCCGCCGTTCTCTCATGGCAGGATGCCAAAGTCTGTCTAGGCTTTGGCATATCTACCAAATCAGAGGGAAATGCCATGGGAATTATCGGAACCATCTTTATCGGCTTGATCGTCGGCCTGCTGGCTCGGTTCCTGAAACCGGGCGATGACAGCATGGGCTGGATCATGACCATCCTGCTCGGTATCGGCGGTTCGCTGGCGGCCACCTACGGCGGCCAGGCTCTGGGCATCTATCAGGCAGGCGAGGGCGCAGGTTTCCTTGGCGCACTGGTCGGCGCGATCGTGTTGCTGGTGATCTACGGTCTGATCAAAAAGAACTGATCGAAAGCGACAAAGCCCTCTCGGCCATCGCGGTCGGGAGGGCTAGAATGCGCGGCGACTCACCGTCCATTCCTTTGCCTGCCGAGCACCTTCATGCGCCGTCTTCTGTTGACTCTCCTCTTGCTGGGCAGCTATCTCGCCCACGCCGGCGAACTGCCGGAAACCGACTGGCTGGAACTGATGCCCAAGTCGGATCAAAAGGCCCTTGAGGCCATGCCTGAAATCGATCACAACTCGCCCGAAGCCACCGGCACCTTCACCGAGAAGGGCGGGATGAAGCAGGCCAAAGGTCTGCCAGCGGTGATGTATTCGACAAAAACCGTGGCGTCGATGAATGACAAACACATCCGCATCGGTGGTTACCCGGTGCCGCTGGAGTCCGATGCCAAGGGGCGCAGCACGTTGTTCTTCCTCGTGCCGTATCCGGGCGCCTGCATCCACGTGCCGCCACCGCCGCCGAATCAACTGGTGCTGGTGCGATATCCCAAGGGCTTGAAGCTGGACGACATCTACACGCCGCTGTGGGTGACCGGCACGCTGAAAATCGAGAAGGTCAGCAATGACCTGGCGGACGCGGCGTATGCGCTGGAGGCAGAGAAGGTGCGGGTGGTGCAGGAGGCTGACCTCTAAGGCGCGCCGCACATAAATTTGGGAGCGAGCCTTTTTGGTGAGGGGATTTATCTGTGGTGAAGGGATTTATCTGTGGCGAGGGGATTTATCCCCGCTGGACTGCGCAGCAGGCCCCCAGCTTTTGATTTAGAAAAAGCGGGGGCCGCTGCGCGACCCAGCGGGGATAAATCCCCTCGCCACAGGGCTCTTTGCCCTTTTGTATGGTGCTAGAGCTTAGAGCGGCGTAGCAGCTACGCTGACACCCATGGTATGGCTCGCCCCCGGCGCCAGTGTGACCAGGTCATCCATCACATTCGCCGTTTCGATGCACAGCATGCGCTGCCAGCCGTCGTCGTCCATGTCCGGCAGGGCGGCGGCGCGGTCGATCCATGGGTTCCAGATCACCGCCGTGCGCGAGCCGGTGGAGGTCAGCACAATGCGTCGTTCCCACGTCGGATCAACGATGTTCAATTGCCGCGGAACGTCGAGGTAGATGCGGTCGGTCTCGCCGCTGAAATGCAGATCGCCGCTCTGGCTGGCTGTATTCCAGTCATCCAGGGTCTCGATGTAATCCAGCCCGGCGACACCATCAACGTGCACGTTACGCACATCACTGACGGCGAAATAGGTGTGCAGCGCCTGACTCAGCGTGACGCTGTCAGTGCCCCGGTTATGGCTGGTCAGGCTGTAATGCAGTTGCTCCGCCAGATGCAGGGTCAGGGTCAGATCGACCTCGTGGGGCCAGCCCGGCAGGCCACCTTCCGGGTAGGGCAGCTTGAACTCGACCTTGATACCATCAGCCTCTGATTCAATGTTGCCCAACTGCCAATCCATCGCCCGCACCAGACCGTGCGCGGGCGCCGGTTGCTCGCCGGTGTACATGGCCTGCACGCTGTGCGGGTTGCGTTCGAACTTGCCGAACCACGGCCAGCACACCGGCACACCGGCGCGGATGCTTTTGCCGGTCTTGAACTCGGCCTTGTCGTTGAGCCAGATGATCGGCGGCTGGCCGTCGATCTGATAACTGAGGATGTGCGCGCCTTGCTGGGCCACCAGCACTTCGGCCTTGCCGTGGCGGATGCGCCAGCAGTTCAGTTCATCCTGTTTGACGGCTTCAACGTTGGGCGTGTTCATGGGCAACTCTCGATCAGACACTGGGGACGACTATCGACCGCAAAACGGCGGCGAGGTTTAACGCGCGCGTGGTGGCACCGAACGGGTGCGACCGCTGCCGTCGATGGCGACGAAGACGAAAACCGCTTCGGTGACCTTGCGCCATTCGCTGGACAGTGGGTCATCGCTCCACACTTCGACCATCATCTGGATCGAGCTGCGGCCGATTTCCAGGGTCTGGGTATAAAAGGACAGCTGCGCGCCGACCGCGACCGGGACGAGAAACGCCATGCGGTCAATGGCGACAGTGGCGACGCGACCGCCGGCAACGCGGCTGGCCATCGCGGTGCCGGCCAGATCCATCTGCGCGACCAGCCAGCCGCCGAAAATATCGCCGAAGCCGTTGGTTTCGCGCGGAAGGGCGGTGATTTGCAGGGCCAGGTCGCCCTGTGGGATCGGATCTTCTTGTTCGAGCTCTATCATGCCGAGGGGCCTCTGACCCGTGACTCTTCGTGGGTATTGCGGGTGGTAGCCGTCTTCAAGAAAAACGATTCAACACCGAACACACTGCGTTCGTCACGTTTTCCATCAGGCGCCTAAAGGGAAACTCTGCGAAAAAGGCTAAATCCCGAGCAAAGGACGGGCCAACAACGTTTTCGCACAGTAACCTCTTACAAATCCTGCGCAGGTGGCGAGTATATCGGTCGATAGACCCCGCGACGACCACCCGGTTCTGATTTCGACCGTCAATTACGCGCCTCTATGTGCTTTTTCGAACAATTTGCTATGGTGCCGAACCTGTCCGAGCCACCGCCAGCGTTGTTGTGGCGACAGATTCGACTATAAGAGAAGCCCTTGCCATGACCACAGCGCCTTCGAGCCTCGCGCAGCCCGAGCAACCCGCACGACCGTTGACCCGCAATGACTACAAGACTCTGTCGCTGTCCGCCCTCGGCGGGGCGCTGGAGTTCTACGATTTCATCATCTTCGTCTTTTTCGCCACCGTCGTCGGCAAACTGTTCTTTCCTGCCGACATGCCCGAGTGGCTGCGCTTGATGCAGACCTTCGGCATCTTTGCTGCGGGCTATCTGGCGCGGCCGTTGGGCGGCATCGTCATGGCGCACTTCGGTGACCTGCTGGGGCGCAAGAAGATGTTCACCCTGAGCATTTTCATGATGGCCGTGCCGACGCTGATCATGGGCCTGCTGCCGACCTACGCGCAGATCGGCATCTGGGCGCCGATCCTGTTGCTGCTCATGCGGGTGATCCAGGGCGCGGCGATTGGCGGTGAAGTGCCGGGGGCGTGGGTCTTCGTTTCCGAACACGTACCGCAAAAGCACATCGGCTACGCCTGCGGCACCCTCACCAGCGGCCTGACTGCCGGCATCCTCCTCGGCTCGCTGGTCGCCACGGCGATCAACAGCATTTATACGCCAGCCGAAGTGGCGGATTACGCCTGGCGGATCCCGTTCCTCCTCGGCGGCGTGTTCGGCCTGTTCTCGGTGTACCTGCGCCGCTGGCTGCACGAGACACCGGTGTTCGCTGAGCTGCAACTGCGCAAGGCACTGGCCGAAGAAGTGCCGCTGCGCGCAGTGCTGCGTGATCATCGCGGCGCCATTGCCATTTCGATGCTGCTGACCTGGTTGCTGTCGGCCGGTGTTGTCGTGGTGATTCTGATGACGCCGACCGTGCTGCAAACGGTCTACCACTTTTCGCCAACCACAGCCTTGCAAGCCAACAGCCTGGCCATCGTGTTCCTCAGCCTCGGCTGCATTGGTGCCGGCGCATTGGCCGACCGCTTCGGCGCCGGTCGGGTATTCGTGTTCGGTTGCCTGGGCCTGCTGATCAGCTCGTGGACCTTCTACCACAGCCTCGCCGATCATCCGGACTGGCTGTTCCCGCTGTACGCGCTGACTGGTCTGCTGGTCGGCACCATCGGCGCAGTGCCGTACGTGATGGTCAAGGCGTTCCCGCCGGTGGTGCGTTTCAGTGGGCTGTCGTTCTCCTACAACGTTGCGTACGCAATCTTCGGTGGCCTGACGCCGATGGTGGTGAGCCTGCTGCTCAAGGAAAGCGCGATGGGGCCGGCTTACTATGTAGCGGTGTTGTGCGGCGTGGGGATGGTGGTCGGTGCGTGGCTCTGGAAAAACGGCCGCTGATTAACGGCTGATCGTTCCCACGCTCTGCGTGGGAATGCATCCCGTGACGCTCTGCGTCACCTCTCGAAGCGGACGCGGAGCGTCCCTGGCGGCATTCCCACGCGGAGCGTGGGAACGATCTGTCGCGACATACTGGCCTTTCATCCAATTGTCATATTTCAGCCATAGAGTGTTCACATGGCCTGCTGATACTTGGCCCCGACTTAACACACCCTATCTGCTAGGAGTAAGGCATGAAACTGAAGCGTTTGATGGCGGCAATGACTTTTGTCGCTGCTGGCGTTGCGACTGCCAACGCGTTCGCCGCTGTTGACCCTGCTATCCCGAGCTACACCAAGACCACTGGTGTGTCGGGCAACCTGTCCAGCGTCGGTTCCGATACCCTGGCCAACCTCATGACCCTGTGGGCTGAGAACTACAAAAAAGAATACCCGAACGTCAACATCCAGATTCAGGCTGCAGGTTCGGCTACCGCGCCACCTGCGCTGACCGAAGGCACCTCTAACCTGGGCCCGATGAGCCGCAAGATGAAGGACACCGAACTGGCGGCCTTCGAGCAGAAATACGGCTACAAGCCAACCGCCATCCCGGTTGCCGTGGATGCCCTGGCCGTGTTCGTGCACAAGGACAACCCGATCCAGCACCTGACCATGGAACAGGTTGATGCGATCTTCTCGTCGACCCGTCTGTGCGGCGCCAAGGCCGACGTGAAAACCTGGGGCGACCTGGGTGTGACCGGCGATCTGGCCAACAAGCCAGTGCAACTGTTCGGCCGCAACTCGGTATCCGGCACCTACGGCTACTTCAAGGAAGAAGCCCTGTGCAAAGGCGACTACAAGCCTAACGTCAACGAACAACCAGGTTCGGCGTCGGTAGTGCAGTCGATCAGCTCCTCGCTCAACGGCATCGGTTACTCGGGCATCGGTTACAAGACCGCCAGCGTGAAAACCGTACCGCTGGCCAAGAAAGGCAGCACTGACTTTATCGAAGACACCGAAGAAAACGCCCTGAACGGCAAGTATCCGCTGTCGCGCTTCCTCTACGTTTACGTCAACAAAGCCCCGAACAAGCCTCTGGCCCCGCTGGAAGCCGAGTTCGTGAAGCTGGTGCTGTCGAAACAGGGCCAGGAAGTGGTAGTGAAAGACGGCTACATCCCGCTGCCAGCCAAGGTTGCTGCCAAAGCACTGGCTGACCTCGGTCTGCAGGAAGGCGGCGCAGTCGCCAAGAAGTAACACCCTGAGGCCGGCCTGAAGCCGGACTCCTGTGGGAGCGAGCCTGCTCGCGAAGGGGTGGTCACATGCAGCATAAATGTGACTGACCCGACGCTTTGGCGAACAGACGCGCTCCTGCAACCACCAAATTTTCGACTCCGCTGCCGGACTTCCGGCTGGCGGATTTGCTGCGTCACTGCATTGTCATCTTTCTGTCATACAGGATCGCTAGGGTGTGCGCATGAATGATCTGGCCAATTCCCCAATGACTACGACTTCCCCTCCCAAGCGCATTGATTTCAATACGCCTGAGCTGCAACGCAAGCGCCGTATTCGTGCGCTCAAGGATCGCTTCACCCGTTGGTACGTCCTCGTCGGCGGCCTGGCGGTGCTCGCGGCCATCACCCTGATTTTCTTTTTCCTCGCTTACGTCGTCGCGCCGTTGTTTCAAGGCGCTGACCTGACTGCGAAAGACTCGATCACCCCGGCCTGGATGCAGGACGCCGGCAAGCCGCTGATGATCTCGCTCGAAGAGCAGAATCAGGTGGCCATGCGCGTCTCCGACAAGGGCCAGGCGCTGTTTTTTGATATCGACAGTGGCGCTGAATTGAAGCGCGTCGATCTGCCATTGCCGGCCGGTGCCAGCGTAACGTCCATTGGCGAAGACCAGCCGGGTCATCCGCTGGTGGCCGTGGGCTTGTCCAACGGTCAGGCGCTGGTGTTCCGTCATACCTATAAAGTCAGCTACCCGGACGGTAAGAAAACCATCAGCCCGGCCATCGAATACCCGTACGGCGAGGCGCCGATTGCGCTGAACGAGAGCGGCGGTGCGCTGGAACATGTCAGCCTCAACGCCACTGATTCGACACTGATGCTGGTTGGCTCCACTGGCTCGCAACTCAATGTGCTGTCGCTGACCAGCGAAGAAAACATGATGACCGGCGAAGTCACCAACGAGCAGAAGCGTATTGATCTGCCGCAGATGACCGAGCCTGTGAAAAACATCTTCGTCGACCCGCGCCAGCAGTGGCTGTATGTAGTCAACGGGCGTGCCCAGGCCGACGTGTTCAGCCTGCGCGACAAGAGCCTCAACGGGCGTTACAAGTTGCTGGAAAATGCTGACGCCGAAGTCACTGCCACCACGCAACTGGTCGGTGGCATTTCGCTGATCGTCGGTGACTCCAAGGGTGGTCTGGCGCAGTGGTTCATGGCCCGTGACACCGATGGCGAGCTGCGCCTGAAGCAGATCCGCACCTTCCAGATGGGCACCACGCCGATCGTTGAAATCGCTGCCGAAGAGCGCCGCAAAGGCTTCCTCGCCCTGGATGCCAGCGGCAAGCTCGGCGTGTTCCACAGCACCGCGCACCGCACTTTGCTGGTCGATCAGGTGGTTGAAGGCCAGGGTCTGTTCGGTCTGTCGCCGCGCGCCAACCGCGTGATCGTCGAAGCCGGCGGCAAGCTGCAACCGCTGCTGCTCGACAACCCGCACCCGGAAGTCTCGTGGAGCGCGTTGTGGAGCAAGGTCTGGTACGAGAACTACGACGAGCCTAAGTACGTCTGGCAATCGACCGCGGCCAACACCGATTTCGAACCGAAACTGAGCCTGTCGCCACTGACCTTCGGCACCCTGAAAGCTGCGTTCTACGCGATGCTGCTGGCCGCGCCACTGGCCGTTGCGGCAGCGATCTACACCGCGTATTTCATGGCTCCAGGCATGCGCCGCAAGGTCAAACCGGTGATCGAGCTGATGGAAGCGATGCCGACGGTGATCCTCGGTTTCTTCGCCGGCCTGTTCCTTGCGCCGTATGTCGAGGGCCATTTGCCGGGCATCTTCAGCCTGCTGATGTTGCTGCCGATCGGCATTCTGGTGGCCGGTTTCACCTTCAGTCGCCTGCCTGAATCGATCCGCCTGAAAGTCCCGGATGGCTGGGAAAGTGCGCTGCTGATTCCGGTGATCCTGTTTGTGGGCTGGCTGTCGCTGTACATGAGCCCGTTCATGGAGAACTGGTTCTTCGGCGGCGACATGCGCATGTGGATCTCCCACGACCTGGGCATCACCTACGACCAGCGCAACGCTCTGGTGGTCGGTCTGGCCATGGGTTTTGCGGTGATCCCGAACATCTACTCGATCGCTGAAGACGCCGTGTTCAGCGTGCCGCGCGGCCTGACCCTGGGTTCGCTGGCCCTGGGTGCGACGCCATGGCAGACCATGACTCGCGTGGTGATCCTGACGGCCAGCCCGGGCATCTTCTCGGCGCTGATGATCGGCATGGGCCGTGCGGTCGGCGAAACCATGATCGTGCTGATGGCCACCGGCAATACCCCGGTCATGGAGATGAACCTGTTCGAAGGCCTGCGCACCCTGGCCGCCAACGTCGCGGTGGAAATGCCCGAGTCGGAAGTCGGCGGCAGCCACTACCGCGTGCTGTTCCTCTCGGCGCTGGTGCTGCTGTTGTTCACCTTCGTCATGAACACCCTGGCAGAACTGATTCGTCAGCGTCTGCGCAAGAAATACTCGTCGCTTTAAGCAAAGGTAGAAGTCTGTGAAACAGAACTCCCTGAAAGGATGGTTCAAGAGCGGCGCCCCGGGCGTCTGGATCAGCGGTGGCGCGGTGTCCATCGCGGTCATCATGACCATTGGCCTGTTGGCGGTGATTGCCGTGCGCGGTCTCGGTCACTTCTGGCCGGCGGACCTGATCCACGCTCACTACGACGTACCGGGCCAGGCCAATCACCTGGTGATCGGCGAAGTGGTACAGAAAGAAGAAGTGCCGCGCGCGCGTCTGAAGAGTGCCGGTTTGCCGGTGCCGGACGAGGGTCCGGAGTTCATGACTCGCGAGCTGATCAAGGTCGGCAACCGTGACCTGAACGGCAACGACTTCACCTGGATCGTCGGCGAGTGGCTGACCAACCAGACCACGCCGCCGGAGTTGATGGCGATCGAGCGTCGTGAGTGGGGTAACTTCTACGGCTACCTGGTCAACGTCAAACAGGACGGCAAGGTCATCGCGGAGGGCGAGGCCGCATGGCCTGAGCTGCAGGCGCGCATTGATCGTGTGAACGGCCTCGCTGCGCAACTGAAGTCGTTGGAAAAAACCGACATCGGCGCGATCAACGCCGGCCTCGAACGCATCCGTCTGCACGGCCGCAAGCTGGAGCTGGAAGGCAAACTCGACGCCACCGCACAAGCGGACATGGAATCCGAGCGCGCCGAGCTGAACGCGCGCTATCAGGACATCGAAGCACGTCTGGCTGATCTGCATGCGCAGTTCAACCGCGACGCACTGACTGCTCGCGATGCCAACGGCAAGGAAATCGAAATCGGTCTGGGCAAAGTGGTTCACGCCTACCAGCCGAACGCGATGAGCACACTGACCAAACTCGGTTTCTACTTCAGCAAAATCTGGGAATTCCTCTCCGACGACCCGCGTGAAGCGAACACCGAAGGCGGGATTTTCCCGGCGATCTTCGGCACCGTGATGATGACCCTGATCATGGCGATGATCGTCACCCCGTTCGGCGTGCTGGCGGCGGTGTACCTGCGTGAATATGCCAAGCAGAACACCCTGACCCGGGTGATCCGCATTGCGGTGAACAACCTCGCCGGCGTACCGGCGATCGTTTACGGCGTATTCGGTCTGGGTTTCTTCGTTTACGTCCTCGGTGGTTCGGTGGACCGCTTGTTCTTCCCTGAAGCACTGCCGGCGCCGACCTTCGGTACCCCGGGCCTGCTCTGGGCCTCGCTGACCTTGGCGTTGCTGGCCGTGCCGGTGGTGATCGTGGCGACCGAAGAAGGTCTGGCGCGCATCCCGCGCACCGTGCGTGAAGGTTCGTTGGCCCTGGGCGCGACCAAGGCGGAAACGCTGTGGAAGATCGTTATCCCGATGGCCAGCCCGGCGATGATGACCGGCATGATCCTCGCTGTGGCGCGTGCCGCCGGTGAAGTGGCGCCTTTGATGCTGGTGGGTGTGGTGAAACTGGCGCCGTCGCTGCCGGTGGACGGCAACTACCCGTATCTGCACCTGGACCAGAAGATCATGCACCTGGGCTTCCACATTTATGACGTCGGCTTCCAGAGCCCCAACGTCGAAGCAGCCCGCCCGCTGGTGTACGCCACCGCGCTGCTGCTGGTGCTGGTGATCGCGACGCTGAACCTGTCGGCGGTGTATATCCGCAACCACCTGCGCGAAAAATACAAAGCACTGGACAGCTAAAGCCATTAGCCACAAGCGGCAAGCTACAAGCCGCTTTTGCTCAAACTTGCAGCTTGCAGCTAGAAGCTTGCAGCTACGAACGGAGTGAGACCCCATGCAGCACGAAACACACAGCCACGGCATCAACATGTCTGCCCTGGGCCGCGACAAGCAGAGCCTGGACCTGGCGCAGGAAACCGTCGCCATCGAAGTGCCGGGCCTGAGCCTGTACTACGGCGAAAAACAGGCACTGTTCGACGTCAGCATGAACATCCCCAAGCAGCGTGTGACTGCGTTCATCGGCCCGTCCGGCTGCGGCAAGTCGACGCTGCTGCGTACCTTCAACCGGATGAACGATCTGGTCGACGGCTGCCGTGTCGAGGGCGCGATCAACCTGTACGGCAACAACATCTATCGCAAGGGCGAAGACGTGGCCGAGCTGCGTCGTCGCGTCGGCATGGTGTTCCAGAAGCCCAACCCGTTCCCGAAGACCATCTACGAAAACGTGGTCTATGGCCTGCGCATCCAGGGCATCAACAAGAAGCGCATCCTCGACGAAGCCGTTGAATGGGCGTTGAAAGGCGCGGCATTGTGGGACGAGGTCAAAGACCGCCTGCACGACTCGGCCCTCGGCCTTTCCGGCGGTCAGCAACAGCGTCTGGTGATCGCGCGCACCATCGCGGTCGAGCCGGAAGTACTGCTGCTCGACGAACCGTGCTCGGCTCTCGACCCGATCTCGACGCTGAAAGTCGAGGAGCTGATCTACGAGCTGAAGTCCAAGTTCACCATCGTCATTGTTACCCACAACATGCAACAGGCGGCACGGGTGTCCGACTACACCGCGTTCATGTACATGGGCAAACTGGTGGAATTCGGCGACACCGATACCCTGTTCACCAATCCGGCGAAGAAGCAGACCGAAGACTACATCACCGGTCGTTATGGCTGATCGAACAGCTGCAAGCCGCAAGTTTCAAGCGGCAAGAAAGAGCGGTTCGAGTACGACACAAATCAGCTTGCAGCTTGTAGCTTGCAGCTCATGGCTTTTGCGGAGCAAATCATGATTTCGAAGGAAGGTTTAACCCATCACATTTCCGCGCAGTTCAACGCCGAACTGGAAGAAGTGCGCAGCCACCTGCTGGCCATGGGCGGGCTGGTCGAGAAGCAGGTCAACGACGCGGTCACGGCGCTGATCGAGGCCGACTCCGGCCTGGCTCAGCAGGTGCGTGAGATCGACGACCAGATCAACCAGATGGAACGCAACATCGACGAAGAATGCCTGCGTATTCTCGCCCGTCGTCAGCCGGCGGCGTCCGACCTGCGTTTGATCATCAGCATTTCCAAGTCGGTGATCGACCTTGAGCGCATCGGCGACGAAGCGACCAAGATCGCCCGCCGTGCCATCCAGTTGTGCGAAGAAGGTGAAGCGCCGCGCGGTTACGTCGAGGTTCGTCATATTGGCGACCAGGTGCGCAACATGGTCCGCGATGCGCTGGACGCCTTCGCCCGTTTCGATGCCGATCTGGCGTTGTCGGTGGCGCAGTACGACAAGATCATCGACCGCGAATACAAAACCGCCTTGCGTGAGCTGGCCACCTACATGATGGAAGATCCGCGCTCGATCTCGCGGGTGTTGAGCATCATCTGGGTCCTGCGTTCGCTGGAGCGCATCGGCGATCATGCGCGCAACATCTCCGAACTGGTGATCTACCTGGTGCGCGGCACCGACGTGCGCCACATGGGCCTCAAGCGCATGAAGGAAGAAGTTGAAGGCACAAGCACTGAAACCGCTAATGTTCCGGGCGAAGCTGACGATAAGTAAGATTGCCTGAGAAAAGCGCCCGGCCCTCTGGCCGGGCGTTTTTGTTTGCGCTTTACACAAGGCAGATCGAATTAAAAAGCAGCACCCGCGAACGAAAAGTCCCGGCGTGACTGAAGAGTTTTGGCAATGTGCCATCAGCCAGCGTTATGCTTGCCGGGATTTTAATAGGGGTGTTGGATGAGCAAGATCAGTGTGTTGGTCGTGGACGATGCTTCGTTCATTCGTGACCTGGTGAAAAAGTGCCTGCGTAATTACTTCCCGGGAATCCGCACCGAGGACGCCATCAACGGCAAAAAGGCCCAGGCCATGCTGGCCAAAGAGGCTTTTGACCTGGTGCTGTGTGACTGGGAGATGCCGGAAATGTCCGGCCTCGAACTGCTGACCTGGTGCCGCGAGCAGGACAACCTCAAGACCATGCCGTTCGTCATGGTCACCAGCCGTGGCGACAAGGAAAACGTCGTGCAGGCGATTCAGGCCGGCGTTTCCGGCTACGTCAGCAAGCCGTTCACCAACGAGCAACTGCTGACCAAGGTCAAGCAGGCACTGAACAAGGTCGGCAAGCTCGACACCCTGATGAACAGCGCGCCGACCAAGATGAATTCGGCGTTCGGCAACGACTCGCTGAGCGCACTGACCGGCGGCAAGCCTGCCGTGGTCGGTGGTGCTCCGGCTGCTTCGGCGGCCAACCCGTTTGCCAAGCCTGCCGCTGCAGCTGCGGCAGCCGCTGCGCCATCGCGCGGTTTGCTCAACAGCCCACCAGTTCAGGCACCCGGTGCATCCAAGGCGCCGGTGGGCGGTCGCGGTCAGGGCCAGTTGCGCCTTCCAAGCGGTACTCAGCAATGCGTGATCAAGGCCTTGAGCATCAAGGAGGCGCTGCTGGTAGTGAAACGCACCGAGACCCTGCCGCAGATCCTCGACAGCGCTGTGCTTGATCTTGAGCAGGGCGACAACGCCGAGATTGCGCGCCTCAACGGTTACCTGCACGCCATCGTCGCCCACGAGCAGAAAGCCGACAGCGACTGGCTGCAACTGACCTTCCGCTTCGTCGACCAGGACGCGCAGAAGCTCGACTACATCTCGCGCCTGATCGCTCGTGGCACGGCGCAGAAGCACTTCGTACCCGGCGCGTGATCTTCATCGCCTGATAGGCCGCCTTCGCGAGCAGGCTCGCTCCCACCTTGGAACGCATTCCAAATGTGGGAGCGAGCCTGCTCGCGAAGGGGCCAGCCAAAACACCAACCATCTCCCGTGCAGGCGAATTTGAAACATCTGTCGACTAGCCTGGTCTGTCTCAGCTGCTAGGCTGATTCCCAGGCCTTCCTTCGACAGACTTTTGCCCATGCTCGCGCGCCTGCTGTTTTTCTGCGGTCTCTGCCTGGCCTCCGGGCTGGCGATGGCCATGACCATCTACAAATCCACCGACGCCAATGGTGTGGTCTCGTACAGCGACCGCCCGAGCAAGGGCGCGAAAGTCTTCGTGTTCCAGGACCGGATGGTCGAGCACCTTGATCGCCAGGTGTACCTGGACATCAAAAAGCAGAAGGGCGTCGACGTGGTGTTTGCGCGCAACGATCTGTATGCGCCGGTCGAGGTTGCCTTGGCCTTCATCGGCACGAGCAATGTGCGTGGCGCGCCCGCGCAGGCGATCCGTCGCGTGCTGCCACCGCGCAGCAACACGCGGCTGGCGCTGCTGACGGCGATCAGCCGTGACCAGCCGCTGGTGTATTCGCCGCAGTTCCAATATTCGCTGGGCGACCCCGCAGGCACCGCGCAGAGCTATCGCTATCCGCTGCCCTGGCGTGGCGGGCCGTTTCGCCTGAGTCAAGGCGCCAACGGCCAGTACAGCCACTACGGGCCGAAGAATCGTTACGCCATGGACATCGCCATGCCGGTGGGCACGCCGATCATCGCCGCGCGAGCGGGAGTGGTGGTCAAGACCGAGAACTCCCAGAGCGGGCGCGGCACCGATGCCTCCGGCAATTTCGTCCGGGTGCTGCACGACGACGGCACCATGGGCGTGTACCTGCATCTGAAACAGGGTTCGGTGAGCGTGCGCGAAGGCCAGCGGGTCAAGGTCGGCAGCCCGCTGGCGCTGTCCGGCAACACCGGCAACAGCAGCGGCCCGCACCTGCACTTCGTGGTGCAGCGCAATACCGGAGAGGGGCTGGTGTCGATACCGTATCAGTTCAACCAGCCGCTGGGGGCGTTACCCAACTTTGCGTTGGGCAAGCAGTAGGCGCGATAGGGTGTTGAGGGTTTTTGTGGCGAGGGGATTTATCCCCGTTGGGCCGCGAAGCGGCCCCAAATATTGCAACTCTGTACTAACTGACTGCATTCAATGGTTTTGGGACGGCTGCGCCGTCCAACGGGGATAAATCCCCTCGCCACAAGAGCCCCCCAAACTCCCATCAATCGAGCATCAACACCTTGGCCAGGACAATCTTCGGCCCTTTCATCTTCTTGATGATGATCCGCAGGCCTTCAACTTCCAGCACTTCTTCCTCTTCCGGCACCCGTTTCAGGGTTTCGTAGACCAGCCCGGCGAGGGTTTCCGCTTCAATGTGATCAAGATCGATGCCCAACAGGCGCTCGACCTTGAACAAAGGCGTATCGCCGCGCACCAGCAGCTTGCCCGGCTGATAGGCGAGGATGCCGCGTTCAGCCTTGCGGTGTTCGTCCTGAATATCGCCGACCAGCACTTCCAGCACGTCTTCCATGGTCAGGTAGCCGATGATGTTGCCGTCAGCCTCCTCGACCACGGCGAAGTGCGAGCCACCCTTGCGGAACTGCTCCAGCAGCTGCGACAGCGGCATGTGCCGCGATACGCGCTCCAGCGGGCGGGTCAGCTCGGCCAGGTTGAACGACTCGGGAATGTGGTCCAGCGCCGCCAGTTCCAGCAGCAGATCCTTGATGTGCAGCAGGCCGACGAACTCCTGGCGCTCGCTGTCGTACACCGGATAACGGCTGAACTTGTGGCGACGGAACATCGCCAGGATTTCCTTCAGCGGCGCGTTGAACTCCAGGGTGATCAAGTCTTCGCGGGAGTTGGCCCAGTCGACCACTTCCAGCTCGCCCATTTCCACCGCCGAAGCCAACACGCGCATGCCCTGATCGCTCGGATCCTGGCCACGGCTGGAGTGCAGGATCAGTTTCAGCTCTTCGCGGCTGTAATGGTGTTCATGGTGCGGGCCGGGTTCACCTTGCCCGGCGATACGCAGAATCGCGTTGGCGCTGGCGTTGAGCAGGTAGATCGCCGGGTACATCGCCCAGTAGAACAGGTACAGCGGCACTGCCGTCCACAACGACAGCAGCTCGGGTTTGCGGATCGCCCACGACTTGGGCGCCAGCTCACCGACCACGATGTGCAGGTACGAAATGATGAAGAACGCGGTGAAGAACGACACGCCTTTGATGATCTCGGGCGAGTCGACGCCGACCGCGCTCAGCAGCGGTTCGAGAATGTGCGCGAACGCCGGCTCACCGACCCAGCCCAGACCGAGGGAGGCAAGGGTGATGCCAAGCTGACACGCCGACAGGTAGGCATCGAGCTGACTGTGCACGGTGCGCAGGATGTGCCCGCGCCAGCCGTGTTGTTCAGCGATGGCCTCGACCCGGGTCGAGCGCAATTTGACCATGGCGAATTCCGCCGCAACGAAAAAGCCGTTGAGCAACACCAGGATCAGAGCAAAAAGGATCATGCCGAAGTCGGCGAAAATGGTAGCGAGGGACAAGCCAGGGGAAGGGTCCATGATGGAGTTTTGCGGGTTCCGTGTGATTCGATAGTAGGGAGAAACAGCACCTGAAAGGCAGGCACAAGGCAGCCAATGTAGCGGCTGACTGTACGATTGCCTAGTGGCGTGTGCCGGGCGGCATCACTCGGTGGCGCTGATCGCCCGTGCGCTGGCCACCTGGGCCGGGGCGAAATGGCAGGTGAACGTGCTGCCGTGGCCGGGCACGCTGCTGATTTCCATCCGCGCGCGGTGGCGCAGCAGCACGTGCTTGACGATGGCCAGGCCTAAGCCGGTGCCGCCGGTATTGGAATTGCGACTGGAGTCGACACGGTAGAAGCGTTCGGTCAGGCGCGGCAGGTGTTTGCTGTCGATACCGATGCCGGAATCCTGCACGCTCAGGTGCGCGCCTTGCTCGTCGCCCCACCAGCGAATGCGGATGTTGCCCTCGGCCGGGGTGTACTTGACCGCGTTGAACACCAGATTGGAAAACGCACTGCGCAGCTCGGCTTCGCTGCCCTTGAGCAGCAGGCGCGCGTCGGCTTCGAGGCTGATGCGCTGGTTTTTCGCCCCGGACAACTGCTGCGCATCGCTGGTGATCGATTGCAGCAGCGTGTCGATCTGCACTGGCTGGTTGTCCGACGGATAGTCGGTGGCTTCCAGTTTCGCCAGCAGCAACAGATCGTTGAGCAACGTCTGCATGCGCCCGCCCTGTTGCTGCATCTGCTGTAGCGCCCGGCTCCAGCGCGGGTTCACTTCTTCGACATTGTCCAGCAGGGTTTCCAGATAGCCGCAGATCACCGTCAGCGGTGTGCGCAGCTCGTGGGAGACGTTGGCGATGAAGTCCTTGCGCATCTGTTCCAGCTGATGAATGCGTGTGACATCGCGCACCAGCATCAGGTGTTCATTGTTGCCGTAGCGGGTCAGGTACAGCTGAATGCGCACGCGATCGTTGGTCGGCGAAGGGATTTCCAATGGCTCGGCAAAGCTGTCCTGCTCGAAGTATTCCTTGAAGCGCGGATGGCGCACCAGGTTGGTCACCGGTTGGCCGCTGTCCTGCGGAGTCTTCAGGCCGAGCAGGGTTTCAGCGGCGCGGTTCCACCATTCGAGGTTGCCGTCGCTGTCGAGCATGATCACCGCGTCTTTCAGCGCAGCGGTGGATTCCTGCACCCGGTCGATCACCGCCTGCAGACGCCCGCGCACCCGTTGGTCGCGGCGTTGCAGGTGATAAATGCTGTCGAACACCTCGCCCCACAGGCCATAACCATCGGGCGGTGCTTCGTCGGGTTGATGCTGGCGCAGCCATTCGTGCAGACGCAGCAATTGCTTGAGCGTCCAGGCCAGATAAAGCCCCAGACCCGCCGCCAGGCTCCAGCCGTAATAGCCGGTGATCAGACCGATCACCAGGCAGGCGGTGACCAGCAACAGCATGTGGCGAATCAGGGTGCCATGCCAGTTTTGATTCACAGAGGCGTCCTTAGCCGCAGCTTCGAGTTTCAAGCCGCAAGCTCCAAGCTAAAACGGATCGGCTTTCACTTGCCGCTTGTAGCTGAAAGCTTGCAGCTGCTTTTATGCTTTTGTGGAGAACCGATAACCGGTGCCGCGCACGGTTTGTACCAGATTTTCGTAAGCGTCGCCGAGGGCCTTCCGCAGGCGGCGGATGTGCACATCGACGGTGCGCTCTTCGACATAGACGTTGCCGCCCCAGACCTGGTCGAGCAACTGGCCACGGGTGTAGGCGCGTTCCTGATGGGTCATGAAGAATTGCAGCAGGCGGTATTCGGTCGGGCCCATCTCGGCAGGTTTGCCGTCGATGGTCACGCGGTGGCTGATCGGGTCGAGCAGCAGGCCGCCGACTTCGATCGGCGCTTCGCCATCGGTCGGCCCGGCACGGCGCAGTACAGCCTTGAGGCGGGCGACCAGTTCACGTGGGGAAAACGGTTTGGTGATGTAATCGTCGGCGCCGACTTCCAGGCCCTGGATCTTGTTGTCTTCTTCGCCCTTGGCGGTGAGCATGATGATCGGGATGTCCCCGGTCAGCTCGTCACGCTTGAGGCGTCGGGCCAGTTCGATGCCCGAGGTGCCGGGCAGCATCCAGTCGAGCAGGATCAGGTCCGGCTTGCGGTCAACGATGATGGCGTGGGCCTGCTGCGAGTTCTCCGCCTCGAGGCAGTCATAGCCGGCCATTTCCAACGCCACGGCGATCATTTCGCGAATGGGCGCTTCGTCGTCGACGATCAGAATGCTCCTGCCAACCATGCCTTAATCCTCTTGTCATTTAACTGTCTTGCGCCGCATTAGATAACGGAATTATTGCAGTCGTGTGACAGTATTTCAGCGCGACGGCGTTTGTGCCGATCCTGAACTAAGCTCTAAGTCCGAATCCTGACAACCACAAAAGAAGGTTTCCATGACTCAGATGACTGTTTCTTTCAAAGCCCTGCTGATGGCCGCAGCCCTGACATTACCGGGGCTGGCCATGGCGGCCGATCCGGCGATGGAAAAGGACGGCATGTACACCGACCACAAGGGCATGACCCTGTACACCTTCGCCAAGGACTCCGCTGGCAAGTCTGCCTGCAATGACAAATGCGCGGCGAACTGGCCGCCGTTGATGGCGCAGGCGGGTGACAAATCCATGGGCGACTGGACGGTGATCAAGCGTGACGACGGTTCGATGCAGTGGGCCTACCAGGGCATGCCGCTGTACACCTTCGTGATGGACAAGAAGGCCGGCGACATGACCGGCGACGGCAAAATGGACGGCGCCTGGAAAGTCGCCAAGGCCAAATAACCACGGTCCAAAACCCTGTGGGAGCGAGCCTGCTCGCGAAGCGTTGTGTCAGTTATCGCAGAGGTGACTGACATGACGCCTTCGCGAGCAGGCTCGCTCCCACAGGTGTCATGCATTAGCGCAGCGCGTAATCCAGCACGATCCCGACAAATATCGCCAACCCTGCCCAGTGGTTGTGCAAGAACGCCTGGAAGCAACGCATGCGGTCCTTGCTGCGCGTGTACCAGAACTCCCACGCATAACACCCGGCCGCCACCAGCAAGCCGAAGTGGAACCAGATCCCCAGCTCGAACTTCGACCCGGCCAGAATCAGGCAGGCCAGCGACAATGCCTGCAAGCTAAGGATGATCATTCGATCCGCCTCGCCAAACAGAATCGCCGTGGATTTCACGCCGATCTTCAGGTCGTCATCGCGATCGGTCATTGCGTAATAAGTGTCATAACCCACCGTCCACAGCAAATTGGCAATCCACAGCAGCCACGCCGCCGCCGGCAACTCGCCGGTCTCGGCGGTGAACGCCATTGGCATGCCCCAGGAAAACGCCGCCCCCAGCACCACTTGCGGGTAATAGGTGTAGCGCTTCATGAACGGATACGTGAATGCCAGCGCCAGACCGCCCAGCGACAGCCAGATCGTCGGCGCGTTGGTGCACAGCACCAGTAGAAAACTGATGCCCATCAGCACGGCAAAGAACACCAGCGCTTCCTTCGAGCTGATCCGGCCAGCAGCGAGCGGCCGTTGCGCGGTGCGTTTGACGTGGCCGTCGACCTTGCGGTCGGCCCAGTCGTTGATCACACAGCCGCCGGCACGGGTCAGCACTACGCCAAGAACAAAAATCACCACGTTGGCCAGCGACGGCGAGCCCTTGCCGGCAATCCACAATGCCCACAGCGTCGGCCACAGCAGCAGGTAAATGCCGATCGGCTTGTCCATGCGCGTCAACTGAACGAAATCCCAGGCGCGCGGGTTCAGCCGGTTGAGGGACTTGAGCAGGCTCTGATACATCAGCAATTCTCCGGATGGGCGCGGGCGGCGTCCCACAGGCTCGGCAGGAAGATTTCCGCGACCAGCACGCTCAGCGCGCCACGATCGAAACGCGAACGCCGGCCCCACAATTCAGGGGCTTGCACCGCTGGCGGCAACCATTGTTCAGGGTAGTGGCAGACTTCAATGGCGCGGCGCTGAAATGCCCGATCACAAAACAGCAGTTCACCCAACGAGCGGCTGCCCAGTTCATCCATGTGCAAGCCATCACCTTGCAGGGCCGCCCGCGAGGCAACGCTGCGGGCAAACACCCAGGCTTCGCCGTGGCCGCGCAAATAAACCTCACGGACCCAGCCTTCGCTGCCCTCGGCCAGCTCCAGTGCCGCGCATTCATCAGCGCGCAAGGTGTCCCAGCCTTCGAACAGCGGCGACACACTGAAGCCGTCCTCGGACAAACGGGTCAAACGGCGGGTCAGCGAACCTTCGTCGAACAACCAGTCGAGGGTAAGAGGATCGGGGCGAGGCGTCAGGCGGTCTTGGGTCAGCCAGAGCGGGGCGAGGCAGGCATTTGAATGTTGCACAATGAGTCATTATTGGCCGCAAATGAGGCGGCGAGCTTACCATGGCGGGCGACAAGATCGAGCGGCGCCGGCCGCCGTTGCGCCGAACAGGCTTGCATCTGCCCGGCACCCTCAGTACAAAACGCCCTGAGCCGGATGGCAACGCTGCACCCATCGACCGTCCGCGCCGGCACTACGCCTGAACCCCGAGGAAGTACCTGAATGAAGAAGTGGCAATGTATCGTCTGTGGCCTGATCTATAACGAAGCCGACGGCTGGCCGGATGACGGCATCGCGCCGGGCACCCGCTGGGAAGACGTTCCGGCAGACTGGCTGTGCCCCGACTGCGGCGTCGGCAAGATGGACTTCGAAATGATCGAAATCAACTAAGCAAATCAGAGGAGTAAGGCATGAGCGCACCAGTCGTCATCATCGGCACCGGGCTTGCGGGCTACAACCTGGCCCGCGAGTTTCGCAAGCTCGACAGCGAAACCCCGCTACTGCTGATCACCGCCGACGACGGCCGCTCTTACTCCAAGCCGATGCTCTCCACCGGTTTCGGCAAGCACAAGGACGCCGATGGCCTGAGCATGGCCGAACCCGGCGCCATGGCCGAGCAGTTGAAAGCCGAGGTGCGCACCCACACGCGCATCAGCGGTATCGACGCCGGCCACAAACGCTTGTGGATCGGTGAAGAAGCCGTGCCCTATCGCGACCTGATTCTGGCCTGGGGCGCGGAAACCGTGCGCGTGCCGATCGAAGGCGACGGCGCGGAACTGGTATTCCCGATCAACGATCTCGAAGACTACGCGCGCTTCCGTGCCGCGGCGGCGGGCAAGCGTCGAGTGTTGTTGCTCGGCGCCGGGTTGATCGGCTGCGAATTCGCCAATGACCTGATTCTCGGCGGCTACGAAGTGCAACTGGTCGCGCCGTGCGAACAGGTCATGCCGATGCTCTTGCATCCCGCCGCTGCGGCGGCCGTGCAGGCCGGGCTGGAAAGTATCGGGGCGAAGTTTCACCTCGGCCCGGTGTTGACCCGGCTGGAGAAAGTCGCCGATGGCCTCGAAGCGCACCTGTCCGATGGTCAGGTCATCCCTTGCGATGTCGTGGTCTCGGCGATCGGCCTGCGCCCACGCATCGATCTGGCGGCGGCTGCCGGCGTGCTGGTCAATCGCGGCGTGATGGTCGATCGTTACCTGAAGACTTCCCACGCCAACATTTACGCCTTGGGCGATTGCGCCGAAGTCGACGGGCTCAATCTGCTTTACGTGATGCCACTGATGAGCTGCGCGCGTGCCTTGGCGCAAACCCTCGCTGGAAACCCGACCGCGGTCAGCTACGGGCCGATGCCGATTACCGTGAAAACCCCGGTGTGCCCGCTAGTGGTTTCGCCGCCGCCGCGCGGTAGCGAAGGTGTCTGGAGCGTGGAAGGGCAGGGCGCCGACATCAAAGCGCTGTGCCACGGTGCCGACGGTCAGTTGCTCGGTTACGCCCTGACCGGCGGGGCGGTCATGGAAAAACTGGCCCTGAACAAACAGCTGCCGCCACTGCTGGCGTAAATGCCGGTCGTTCTGTCGTAAACACCGCTCTTTTGCCCCGACAAAGGTCGTGGGGAGACTGGCGCCGCCGTTGGCGGCGTGCCATTCTCACTCCCGTCTGCCGCAGAGTAGAGCCTGCGGCGCCTTGGGCGCTGTTCCAACGAGAACAGCACGGACATAACAACAAAAAACCGTCAAAGGGGCTTCACTAATGCGTAAACCAGAACTCGCCGCTGCAATCGCCGAAAAGGCAGACTTGACCAAAGAACAGGCCAACCGCGTCCTGAACGCTGTCCTCGAAGAAATCACCGGCGCCCTGCACCGCAAGGACAGCGTGACGCTGGTCGGCTTCGGCACCTTCCTGCAACGCCACCGCGGCGCCCGCACCGGCAAAAACCCGCAGACCGGCGAGCCGGTCAAGATCAAGGCCAGCAACACCGTGGCGTTCAAGCCAGGCAAGTCGTTGAAAGACAGCGTCAATCCTTGATGGCGGCGTACTCCCCTGAATAACGGGGAGAACCGCAAATGAAAAATGGGCACACCGATTGCGGTCGGGTGCCCATTTTTTGTGGCTGTCTGTTGGCTTACTGGCGTCGGAAGCAGGCCTTGCCGTTGCCGAAATCCACGGCCAGGCAGTTTGGCTCGATCGCCAGTTGCAGGTCCTGGAACAGTCCGCCCAGATCGCTGTTGGAGGCAGGCTTGGTTTTGCTTTCCAGCACTACTGTCTGGTTCTCGACTTTCCAGGTGCCTTTGGCAAAGCCATCGGCGCTGCCATACGCCACACCGGCATCAAAGGTGCCGTCCTTGCGCAAGAGCAACTCGGCGCCCATTTCCATCGCGCCGGTCAGGTAGTAATGGCCGTCCAAAGGTGGGGTTTCCGCTGACGCTTGGGTGATGGGCAGCCACATAAGCGCGGCGAAAAATATGGGTTTCAATTCCATGAGTTAAAGCTCCTGACCATTGGTTTTCATGTAAGAAGTATCCCTGAGTTTTGTCAGAGTATTCTCCGGCATGAAGTGAAGGGATTTCTGGAGACGGATGCATCGATAACTATCGAGTTTGCACTGCAGGGGCGTGTTTCTTGAAGATAAAAGTTTCAAGTTAATGAAATGCCATCATTGTGCTAGCACTTTTCGTGTTGTTCGTTGTCGCGGGCGAATGGTTGAAAGATGGCTATCCGTATTCGGAAGTGTCCTACTTCTATTTTTTTTTGAATTTGGCATGCTGCACGCCACTCGAGGATACGAGCGTCAGGTAAACTCGCCCGGCCGTGGCGCAGGGCTCTGGGTCAAGGGTTTGGCAGGGTCATGGAAAATTCGTCGTGTATTAATCGGCCTCAGGGAAACCCCTGCGACATATAGGGCGATCTCCTACAGACCTCAACGAACAGTTCGTCTTGTTGTTTAATCAGATGCTTGCTAGTGGCCATCATAGTGATTACGATGCGCCCACTTGAAAGAGCACATCTCAATTGGATGAGTCGCTGAACTGCTCTTCGATACTGTCCCGCGTTGCTGAAACTCTATTCGCACGCATGACTGTAAACCTTAATAAAGGCCATGGATGTCCTACTCAAGCAAACTTTCCGCCCATTACCTCGAACTCGCAAAAGTCTCTGTTTCCAAAGAGAATTTCGCGGGCGAAGACGTTCGTTTCTCGAGCGAATTCGAGGCGCTGGAAAGTGAGCTGGCCAAGGCTTCGTCGATGCACGAAAGCGGGCAGATCGACTGGCTGAAAATCCGCGAAAACAGCGAAAATCTGCTGCGTACCCAATCCAAGGATCTGCGTGTCGGCGCCTGGCTGACCTGGTCGCTGTACCAGCGCGAATCCTTCCCCGGGCTGCTGGCCGGCCTCGGTCTGCTGCACCATCTGTCGGAAAACAACTGGGCCGACGTCCACCCGCTCAAACCCCGTACCCGTGCCGCCGCGATCGGCTGGCTGGTACCGCGTCTCGAGCAGGTCATCACCGAAAACATTGCGATCAAAGAGCAGTTGCCGATGTTCCGGCAGCTCTCCGAGCACCTGGCCGGTCTTGAGGCAGCGTGCACTGCACATCTGGGCGATGACGCGCCGCTGTTATTGCCGATCTCCCGCCGCCTGAAAACCATGATCCAGCGTGCCGCCGACAACCAGCCGGCCCCCGGCGTGGTGGGCGCGGCGGTGGCGCAGGTCAAGCAGGCCGCGAGTCAGTTGCTCACCCCCGGCGCGCCGATCGACAACGAACGCGATGCGCACAAAGCCCTGCGCGCGCAGCAGGACAGCGCCCGCCCCTTGTGCGCGTGGTGGCTCAAACAGAAGGCCACCGACTTGCGCGCTCTGCGCCTCAATCGCACGCTGCTGTGGATGACCATCGACGCGGTGCCCGAGCGCAACGCCGAGCAGATCACCGTATTGCGCGGCCTGCCGCTGGAAAAGCTCAAGCTCTATCAGGACCGTTTCGATCAGGGCAAATACGCCGACCTGCTGGTGGAACTGGAGGCGAGCCTGGCGAAGGCGCCGTTCTGGTTCGATGGCCAGAGGATGGTCTGGGAATGTCTCCAGAACCTCAACGCCGAATTGGCAATGCGCGAAGTGGAAATCCACTTCGCGCTTTTGATTCAGCGCCTGCCGGGCATCATCGAGTTGCGCTTCCATGACGGCGCGCCGTTTGCCGATCCGTCCACCCGGGCGTGGATCGCCGCCAACGTCATGCCGCACCTGCAAAGCGCCAGCGCGCCGCGCAAGGTCGAAAGCGAGAACGTCGAAACCCAGCCGGCGTGGGAAAAAGCCCTCGAGGAAGTCCAGCCGATCCTGCGCAAGGAAGGTTTGAAGCCGGCCGTGCAGATTCTCAAGCAGGGTCTGCAATCTGCCCACGGTGGCCGTGAACGCTTCTTCTGGCAGTTCAGCCTCGCGCGGCTGTGTTTCCTGGCCAAGAAATACGAACTGGCCAAGAACCAGCTCGAAACCCTCGATCAGACACTACAGGACTCAGGCCTGCACGCCTGGGAGCCCGATCTTGCATTGCAAGTGCTGCACCTGCTGCACAGTTGCTGCGAGTTGTTGCCGCAGAACCACGCCGTACGTGAAAGCAAGGAAGAGATTTATCGCAGGCTGTGCCACCTCGACCTCGAAGTGGTACTCGAATAGGCCCCAGGGCCACAACCGCAAGGAGAAAAGCCATGGCCAAAGAAGGCTCGGTAGCCCCCAAGGAACGCATCAACGTCACCTTCAAACCCGCCACCGGCGGTGCTCAGGAAGAGATTGAACTGCCGCTGAAGCTGCTGGCAATCGGTGACTACACCCACCGCAAGGACGATCGCAAAATCGAAGATCGCAAGCCGATCAGCATCGACAAGATGACCTTCGACGAAGTGTTGGCCAAGCAAGAGCTGGGTCTGACGCTGAGCGTGCCGAACCGTCTGCAGGAAGATGGCGAGGCTGAAGAGCTGGCCGTGCAATTGCGCGTCAATTCGATGAAGGACTTCAACCCGGCCAGCCTGGTCGAGCAAGTGCCTGAGCTGAAAAAACTGATGGAACTGCGCGATGCGCTGGTGGCCCTCAAAGGCCCGCTGGGTAACGCACCTGCGTTCCGTAAAGCGATCGAAGGCGTGCTCGCCGACGACGAATCCCGCGGTCGCGTACTCGGTGAGCTGGGCCTGAACGCCGCAGCCCCGGACGCCTGAGACTCCAGTAGCCAAGGAAGCCAACACAATGAGCACTAGCGCAGCACAAGAGAAGAGCGCCGCCAGCGGCGAATACAGCATTCTCGACAGCATCATCGCCGAAACCCGTCTGACCCCGGACGACGAAGCCTACGACATCGCCAAGCGTGGCGTGTCGGCGTTCATCGAAGAGCTGCTCAAGCCGCAGAACAACGGTGAGCCGGTCAAGAAAGCCATGGTTGACCGCATGATCGCCGAGATCGATGCCAAGCTCAGCCGTCAGATGGACGAGATCCTGCACCACCCGGATTTCCAGGCGCTGGAATCGTCGTGGCGTGGTCTGCAGTTGCTGGTCGACCGCACCAACTTCCGCGAAAACATCAAGATCGAAATCCTCAACGTCTCCAAAGAAGACCTGCTGGACGATTTCGAAGATTCGCCGGAAGTCATGCAGTCGGGCCTGTACAAGCACATCTACACCGCTGAATACGGCCAGTTCGGTGGTCAGCCGGTGGGCGCGATCATCGCCAACTACTACATGTCGCCAAGCTCGCCAGACGTCAAGCTGATGCAGTACGTGGCCAGCGTTTCGTGCATGTCCCACGCGCCGTTCATCGCTGCTGCCGGGCCGAAATTCTTCGGCCTGGAAAGCTTCACCGGCCTGCCGGATCTGAAAGATCTGAAAGACCACTTCGAAGGCCCGCAATTCGCCAAATGGCAGAGCTTCCGTACCTCGGAAGACTCGCGCTACGTTGGCCTGACCGTGCCGCGTTTCCTGCTGCGTAACCCGTACGATCCGGAAGAAAACCCGGTCAAGTCGTTCGTGTACAAGGAAACCGTTGCCAACAGCCACGAGCACTACCTGTGGGGCAACACCGCTTACGCGTTCGGCACCAAGCTGACCGACAGCTTCGCCAAATTCCGCTGGTGCCCGAACATCATCGGCCCGCAGAGCGGTGGCGCGGTTGAAGACCTGCCGTTGCACCACTTCGAAAGCATGGGCGAAATCGAAACCAAGATCCCTACTGAAGTTCTGGTTTCCGACCGTCGTGAATACGAACTGGCCGAGGAAGGCTTCATCTCCCTGACCATGCGCAAAGGCTCCGACAACGCGGCGTTCTTCTCCGCAAGCTCGGTGCAGAAGCCGAAGTTCTTCGGCATCAGCGCAGAAGGCAAGGCGGCAGAGCTGAACTACAAGCTCGGCACCCAACTGCCGTACATGATGATCGTCAACCGTCTGGCTCACTACTTGAAAGTGCTGCAGCGCGAGCAACTCGGTTCGTGGAAAGAGCGTACCGACCTCGAGCTGGAACTGAACAAGTGGATCCGTCAGTACGTTGCCGACCAGGAAAACCCGAGCGCCGAAGTCCGTGGCCGTCGTCCGCTGCGTGCTGCGCAAGTGATCGTCAGCGACGTTGAAGGCGAGCCGGGCTGGTATCGCGTGAGCTTGAACGTGCGTCCGCACTTCAAATACATGGGTGCCGATTTCACCCTGTCGCTGGTTGGCAAGCTGGACAAAGAGTAAGAGCGACTCATGGACGGATACGGCAGCCTGTTCGAACGCCTCAACGGCGACGCACAACTACGCAAGGGCAACAGCCTTGAGGCTTGTGCCATGGCGTCAGTGGCTGCCCATCTGGCCAAAATGCTCAGCACCCGGGCCGGCAGCGTGCAAACGCTGGCCGACTACGGGTTGCCCGATCTCAATGACATGCGCCTGAGCCTGCACGACTCCCTGAGTCAGGCCCGCCTGGCCATCGAAAACTTCATCGAAGCCTACGAGCCGCGCCTGAGCAACGTGCGTGTCATTTCCCTGCCGCGTGACCACGATCAACTTCGCCTGGCCTTCAGTATCGAAGGCCTGCTGGAAGTCGAGGGTTTCAAGCGTCAGGTCAGTTTCTCCGCGCGCCTGGATGGCAGCGGTCAAGTCAAGGTCACCTAAGGAGATCCCCGATGTCTGGCAAACCCGCAGCACGCGTATCCGACCCCACCGCTTGCCCGCTCCCCGGCCACGGCACCAACCCGATCGCCGCCGGTTCCGGCGACGTGTTCTTCGACGGCCTCGCGGCCGCCCGCCAAGGCGATGTCTCGGCGTGTGGTGGTGCGATGGTCGGCGATCTTGCGACAACCGTGTTGATCAACGGAAAACCGGCCGCCACGGTCGGCTCCGTTGGCTCTCACGGGAACAAGGTTACGGCGGGTTCAGGGACGGTGATTATCGGCAATTCGCATACGCCAGCGCCATTTTCGGGGCTTGCCGCTATAGCGCTTGTCGCGGCGCTGGATTACCGACTGGGTTTGAAGTCCGGTGGCAACTCGGTACTGACGCCGCTGGAAATTCCAGACTTCGACGAGCTGAAATCAGGAACATCGAAAAACCGTGAGTTGGTCGATTTCGTTGTCGAGAACCGCATGGACGCAGCTGACAGTGTGAAGCTGGAAGTGCTGGACGGCGAGAAGCTGGTATACGCCGAAGCCAACACTGCGCCGTTCCTGCCACCAGGCAAGCATCCATGGCAATGGGACGGCTACGACACGGCCGGCATCCTTGATACCAAAGTCCTGAAAAGCCCGAACCTGAAAGTGCGCCTCACCGCGACCGGGGCGGGGAAACAGCACGTGACTGAAGTGAAGCTTGATTGCTCGGCTGGAGAGGTGAAGTGGGTCGATACGCGCATCGACCGCAACGCCAAGACCGTTGAAGTCACGTTACGCCCGAGCTTTTCAGACGGCGGCAGTAGTGGTTCCACCGCCGGACTGGTACCCACGCCTTTCAGCACGTTGCTCGGCTGGGCCAAGGAAGGTATCGAGTTGTACTGGTCGCGTAATGGCTCACGCGGCGGCGGTATCGCTGAGGGCATCACGACCAGCAAAGGCCTGTACAAAGTCACCGTCAAAACCGAGATCAACGTCGAGCCCAAAGCCGGGAATTTCCCTCTGATTGATTCGCTGTCGGCGGACTTCGGTCGTTCCACCAGTCTTGCGATTGCCAGAAAGGTTTATCACAACGCCGGTTATGCCTTTGACCAACTCGTCAAGCGGCAAGGCCTCACGGCTGCGAATGCTGCCAACTTTGCCCGGGAGGAGTTCAAAGAGACCTCGGCCCACGAGTTTGGGCATTTGATTCTCAACGAATACGGTGGCGGACTCATCCCGAGTTATTCCTGGACCCACAAAGAAACCTCTACGTTGATGCAGAACCCCAAGGCGAACCACCCGACGCCAGGCACGGGGGAAGTGGATGTCATGCATTATTTCAGCAGCTATACCCAGTCGGCTTCCAGTTTGCAGATGCGCATGGCCGCTTCCGAGCAAGACGTTAAAAGCCTGCTCTGGCTGGCAAGGATCGAATTTGATGACTAGATTCGCCGGCTTCATCCTGATGGTTTTTTCTCTGTACGGCTGCGCTGCGCAGCAGGTTTACAACAACCACGTGTACATCGAAAACCGCTGCGGCCAGCTTCTGGAATTGAAGGCTTCCAACAGCTCCAACATGCATTCGCTGGACCGCAACATGAAGGTCGGGGAAGGCGAGCGCGCGCTGGTGGCAAGCTTTGTCTCTTATGGCGAAGACGTGTTTGAGCAAATTCCGGGCAATTACCTGCTGACGATCAAGGACGCCGCTGGTACCAGGACCATCGACGGCCATGAGTTGAGTACGCGCCTGAATGGTGTGCGAAAGGTCAGCGAAGGGACACAGCGCGAGTGGACAATCAGCGAGGCATCGGTTTGTCCATGAAACTGCCAAGGACGATTTTGATGATGAGATGGGCAAGCTTCTTCGCGTGCTTCGTTTCGCTGACTGCATGCGCTGCGCAGCAGGTCTATCGCAATGATGTTTACCTGCTGAACACTTGTGGAGTACCACTGGAGCTGACGCTGGCGAACGACTCCAACTATGACGATCAGCCACGCAGTTTCACGTTAAACCAGAACCAGCGCAGTTCCATCGGTAACTACCAGTCATTCGGTGAAGACGTATCGGGTCAGATCAGCGACCAGTACAGCCTGTCGATCAGAAGCCAGAACGCGACTAAGTCTATCGATGCGCAGACCTTGCGAAATGAAATAGCGAGCACCAAAAAAACCGAAGAAAAAGCAGTCCGTTCGTGGACAGTCGATAACGGGGCTCTCTGCCCATGAAGCACTTGTTCGGGTTGGCTCGATGAAACTCAGAGCCTGGCAATGCCTCATCGCTTTTCTCAGCTCGGTCGGTTTGCTGACGATTGTGGTCGGCTTGACGCTGCTGGTGCGAATGGAAAGCTCGACCGAGCCAAAGCTGTTCGCTCATCCCCACGCGTTGTGGGTTGGAGCCGAGGATGGCGGGGTATTCGTCGAGATTACCAAGCACGAAGCGCCGGACTATTACGTGGAAATTCGTCACGAAAATGGTGGGATGTGGACTGAAGGCTGGGTTCGATATGGCACCAGGGACAGCCATCCACTCAGCGCTGCGGCAATTGGTGGCTACGGCGGTGAAGAGCTCTATGTCTATACGGGTGTCGCGATCACGCCGCAAAAACAGGGAGTTGCGCAGCGATGAATAGATACGTGCCAGCGACCCCGGGGCAGGAGGCGGATGCATGACCGATTCAGGTCGCTTCGGAATGATTTGGCTGCAGCGCTTGCTATTCGTGGTGGGAGCGTTCGCCTGCATGCTCTATTTTTCTGCGCACGCGCTTTCCAACGCTTTGATGTTGCTGATGGACCGCGAAAATTTTATCCCTGCGCAGTCGTCCATCTGGACATTCGAACCTTACGAAATCAATCAAGGTTCTTCGTCTTACTGGCTCTACGGTGAGGACAGGGACAACTATTACTTTTTTGCGTACGTCCCTGAACATTCATATCGCGTGATCGCAAAAGACAATGGGTGCGCAGGCTTCGACAAGCGCGATGTCCGCACATGGTGCATGGATCACGCTGTGGAGGTTCGCAGATGACCGACTCATCAAGCGAGATGCTTATGCTCAGTCGCGCGCAACTCAGCTTCTTCATGGCTGCGTTGTGGCTGCCACTGCTGGCGGTGTTGGCGATTACTTCCTATGACCTGTGGAATGGCGAGTATTTAACATCCGAGTCATCCGGAATTTATTGGCAGTACCTGTTGTGGTGGGGCGTTCCCGGGCTTCTGGGTTTCTCGCTGTGGATGTCCCGATCGGCGCAGCGCCGGAACGAGCAACAGGCATTGCGGATGGTTTGGTGGGCGCCAGTGAAGTTCATCCCGTTCTATGCCGTGCCCTGGATGCTGTATGGCTTGTTCAGTCTGATCGTCCGTCCGCTGAGTGATGCTTACATGGCGTACGGCTGGATCTCGGTTGTGCCGTTCCTGCTGATTGGCGGCTATGTCTGTGCCGGCGTGACCGTCGCGCTCTACAGGATATTTTTTTGATGAGTTCCACTACCAGGCAGGTAACCCGTGTCCTTTAACCACTACTACCAAAGCGAACTCACCGCACTGCGCCAGCTCGGTCGCCGTTTCGCCGAGCGTAGTCCGGCGTTGGCGCCGTATCTGGGCCAGGCCGGGCGGGATCCGGATGTGGAGCGGTTGCTCGAAGGCTTTGCGTTTCTGACCGGGCGCCTGCGGCAGAAGCTTGATGACGAGCTGCCGGAGCTCAGCCATTCGCTGATGCAACTGTTGTGGCCGAACTACATGCGCCCGCTGCCGGCGTTCAGCATTTTGCAGTTCGATCCGCTCAAGCGCTCCGGTCCGGCGCTGCTGGTTGAGCGCGATACGCCGATCGAGAGCAAGCCGATCGAAGACGTGCGCTGCCGTTTCCGCACCTGCTACCCGACCGAGGTGTTGCCGCTGGATCTGGCCGCGCTGAATTACTCGGTGAAGGGCGATGGCTCGCTGCTCAGCCTGCGCCTGGAAATGAGCGCTGACGGCCACCTCGGCGAACTGGAGCTGAGCAAATTGCGCCTGCACTTTGCCGGCGAGCGCTACATCAGCCAGATGCTGTATCTGAGCCTGCTGCGCAATCTTGATGGCATCGAACTGATCCCGCTCGACGGCGCCGGCAAGCCGATCGATGGCGTCAGCGGCAAGCCGATGGCGTTCAAGATTCCCGGCGACCGGGTGAAACCGGTGGGCTTTGCCGAAGAAGAGGCGCTGATCCCCTATCCGCTGAACACCTTCCGTGGCTATCGCTATTTGCAGGAATACTTCGCCTTCCAGGACAAATTCCTCTTCGTCGACGTCAACGGTCTGGACATTCTCAAGGCGCTGCCGGAAGACACCCTCAAGCAGATGCGCGGCCTCGAATTGCGTTTTGACATTCGCAAGAGCGGCATCATGCGCATGCGCCCGACGCTCGATAACGTGAAGCTGTTCTGCACGCCGATCGTCAATCTGTTCGAGCACGACGCGCTGCCGATTCGTCTCGATGGCAAGCAGGATGAGTACCTCCTGCTGCCGGCGGAATACGACCTGGAAAACTGCGGTGTGTTCTCGGTGGAAACCGTGACCGGCTGGAAACCCGGCGGCCTCGGTTATCAGGAGTACGTGCCGTTCGAGTCCTTCGAGCACGACCCGAGTTTCGATGTGCCCAACAGCCGTCCGCATTACAGCATCCGCCAGCGTTCGTCGCTGTTGCATGACGGCCTCGACACTTACCTGAGCTTCGGCATTCGCCACACCGAAGCCCACGAAACCCTGTCGATCGAGCTGATGTGCACCAACCAGAACCTGCCGAAAAAGCTCAAGCTCGGCGACATCTGCATGGCCAGCGAGCAGACCCCGGAATTCCTCAGTTTCCGCAACATCACCCCGGCCACGTCGAGCTTCGCGCCGCCGCTGAACCGTGACTTCCTGTGGAAGCTGATCAGCAACATGTCGCTTAACTATCTGTCGCTGGCCGACGTCAATGCGTTGAAGGTGATTCTGGAAACCTACGACTTGCCTCGCTACTACGACCAGCACGCGGAAAAGGTCAGCAAACGCCTGCTCGGCGGCCTGAAGCACATCAAGCATCACCACGTCGACCGCCTGCATCGCGGTCTGCCGGTACGCGGTCTGCGCACCGAACTGACCATCGACCCGGAAGGCTATATCGGCGAAGGCGACCTGTTCGTCTTCGCTTCGGTTCTCAACGAGTTTTTCGCGCTTTACGCCAGTCTCAATTCATTCCATGAGCTGCGGGTAAAAAGCACACAGGGAGAGGTGTACCAATGGACACCACGTATGGGCCTGCAGCCTCTGCTTTAAGCGGGCTGACCAAGGTAATACGCGAGTACTCGCTGTTTCAGGCCGTGCTGCTGGTGATCGACCGGCTGCGCGAGGCACACCCGCATCTGAGCGAAGACGATCTGTACGATCAGGTCGAGTTTCAGGCCAACCCGAGCCTGGGCTTTCCGCGCAGCGACGTCGATCGCGTGGAGTTTTTCGAAGAGCACGGCAAGATGCGCGCGCGCATGCGTTTCAACCTGATCGGTCTGGTCGGCTCCGGTTCGCCGCTGCCAGCGTTTTACGGCGAACAGGCTCTGGGCGACAGCGAAGACGGCAACCCGACACGCAATTTCCTCGACCTGTTCCACCATCGCCTGCAACGGCTGATGCTGCCGATCTGGCGCAAGTACCGTTACCGCGCGAGCTTCCAGAGCGGCGCGATCGACCCGTTCTCGGCGCAGCTGTTTGCGTTGATCGGCCTGGGCGGCGACGAGATCCGCAAGGCCAAGGAACTCAACTGGAAACGCCTGCTGCCGTACCTCGGCCTGCTCAGTTTGCGAGCGCACTCGGCGGCGTTGATCGAAGCCGTGCTGCGTTACTACTTCAAGCACGAAGACCTGGTCATCGAGCAGTGCATCGAGCGCCGCGTGGAAATTCTCGACGAGCAGCGCAATCGTTTGGGCCGCGCCAACAGCGTACTCGGCGAAGACCTGGTGCTGGGCGAACACGTGCGCGATCGCAGCGGCAAATTCCGCATTCACATCACCGAACTCGACTGGCAGCGATTCCATGAATTCCTGCCGATCGGTTTCGGCTACCAGCCGCTCTGCGCGCTGGTGCGGTTCACCTTGCGTGACCCGCTCGATTACGACATTCGCCTGGTCCTGCGCCAGGAAGAAATCCGCGAGCTGCGCATCGGTGAGCAGAACGCCTGTCGCCTCGGTTGGACCAGTTGGCTGGGCCGCGAAAAAGCGGACGGCGTGGTGACCCTGGGCAGCAAAATTCATTAAGGACGTGAGCCATGATCAACGTAGACCTGCAACAACTCATCCAGGCGCTGGACGCCGAAACCCGTCGTGATCTGGAGCGTTCGGCGGAGCGTTGCGTCGCCCGTGGCGGCAGCAAGATTCTGGTCGAAGACTTGCTGCTGGGCTTGCTCGAACGCCCGAACGGCTTGCTGTCGCGCGCGTTGCAAGATGCTGACGTCGACGCCGGTGAACTGACCGCTGCATTGCAATCGCGGGTCGAGCACAGCGCTTCGCGCAACCCGGTGTTCGCCCCGGAACTGGTGCAGTGGCTGCAAGACGCACTGCTGGTGGCCAACCTCGAACTGGGCCAGACCCAGGTTGAAGATGCGGCGCTGATCCTTGCGCTGCTGCGCAATCCGATGCGTTATGCCGGCAGCCGTTATCAGCCGCTGCTCGCCAAGCTGAACATCGATCGCCTGAAAGAATTTGCCCTGTCGCAACAAGAGCAACCGGCGGCTAACGGCAAACCGGCGGCGCAAGGCGAGTCGCTGTTGCAGCGCTTCACCCACAACCTGACCCAACAGGCCCGCGACGGCAAACTCGACCCGGTACTTTGCCGTGACGGCGCGATTCGGCAGATGGTCGACATCCTCGCCCGTCGCCGCAAGAACAACCCGATTGTCGTCGGTGAGGCCGGTGTCGGTAAGACCGCCATCGTCGAAGGTCTGGCTTCGCGCATCGCTGCCGGTGAAGTGCCGCAGGTGCTCAAAGGCGTTGAATTGCTGTCGCTGGACATGGGCCTGTTGCAGGCCGGCGCCAGCGTCAAAGGTGAATTCGAGCGTCGTTTGAAAGGCGTGATCGACGAGGTCAAAGCCTCGCCGAAACCGATCATCCTGTTTATCGACGAAGCCCACACGCTGATCGGCGCGGGCGGCAATGCCGGCGGTTCCGACGCGGCCAACCTGCTGAAACCGGCGCTGGCCCGTGGCGAACTGCGCACCATCGCCGCGACCACCTGGGCCGAGTACAAGAAATACTTCGAGAAAGACCCGGCGCTGGCCCGTCGCTTCCAGCCCGTGCAACTGCACGAACCGACTGTCAGCGAAGCGGTGACCATTCTGCGTGGTCTGGCTCAGGTCTACGAGAAGAGCCACGGCATCTACCTGCGCGATGACGCGGTGGTGTCCGCTGCTGAATTGTCCGCGCGTTACCTGGCCGGTCGGCAATTGCCGGACAAGGCTGTCGACGTCCTCGACACTGCGTGCGCCCGCGTGCGCATCAGCCTCGCTGCGGCCCCGGAAAGTCTCGAGCGCCTGCGTGGCGAACTGGCGGAAGGTGGCCGTCAGCGTCAGGCGCTGCGCCGCGATGCCGAAGCTGGCCTGCTGATCGACCACGAAGCGCTGGAAGCACTGGAAGCGCGTCTGGACGAAGCCGAAAGCGAGATGGTTGCGCTCGAGACCTTGTGGAATGAGCAAAAAGCACTGGCCGAGCGCCTGCTGGAACTGCGTCAGCAACTGGCCAAGGCCCGCGAAGCCGCAGCCGTCGAGCCGACCGTCAGCGTGGAAGAAGACGCCGAAGGCACCGTGATTGAAACCGTGGTCGCCGAAGTCGAAGAAGGCCAGAGCGTCGAAGCGCTGGAAGCTCAGCTGCATGAAACCCACGCCGCGTTGACCGCTGCGCAAGTCAAAGAACGTCTGGTCAGCTTCGAAGTCTGCCCGCGTCTGGTTGCCGAAGTGATCAGCGCCTGGACCGGCGTGCCGTTGGCGCAGCTGGCCCGCGAGCACAACGCCAAGGTCGCCAGTTTTGCCACCGATTTGCGCACACGCATCCGTGGTCAGGAGCAAGCCGTGCACGCGCTGGATCGCTCGATGCGCGCCACCGCTGCCGGTCTGAACAAGCCTGACGCACCGGTCGGTGTGTTCCTGCTGGTCGGCCCGAGCGGCGTCGGCAAAACCGAAACCGCGCTGGCACTGGCGGACCTGCTGTATGGCGGCGATCGCTTCATCACCACGATCAACATGTCCGAATTCCAGGAGAAGCACACCGTCTCGCGCCTGATCGGTGCGCCACCGGGCTACGTCGGTTACGGCGAGGGCGGCATGCTCACCGAAGCCGTGCGTCAAAAGCCGTATTCGGTGGTGTTGCTCGATGAAGTCGAGAAGGCTGATCCGGACGTGCTCAACCTGTTCTACCAAATCTTCGACAAAGGCGTGGCCAACGATGGCGAAGGTCGCGAGATCGACTTCCGCAATACGTTGATCCTGATGACCTCCAACCTTGGCAGCGACAAGATCAGCGAACTCTGCGAAGACGGCGCGCGGCCGACCGCCGAAGTGCTCGAAGAAACCATTCGCCCGGTGCTCAGCAAACACTTCAAACCGGCGCTGCTGGCGCGGATGGAAGTGGTGCCGTACTACCCGGTGGGCGGCCCGGTGCTGCGCGAGCTGATCGAGATCAAACTCGGCCGTCTCGGCGAGCGCCTGAACCGTCGTCAGCTGGAGTTCAGCTGGTGCCAGAACCTCGTCGATCACCTGTCCGAGCGCTGCACGCAAAGCGAAAGCGGCGCGCGCCTGATCGATCATCTGCTCGATCAACACGTACTGCCGCTGGTGGCCGACCGTCTGCTCGACGCGATGGCGACCGGCGAAAGCCTCAAGCGTGTGCATGCCACGCTCGACGGCAACTCCAGCGTGACGTGCGAGTTCGTCTGAGGTGGGCGTGATGTTCACTCAGGTGCCGCAGCCACTGGTCTACGCCGAAGCGTTGCTGGCGCAGTTCGCCAGTCTGTCGCGCGCGGCGGACAGTGCTGCGCTGCTGGGTGAATTCGTCCGTGGGTTGGCCGAGCTGAGCGGCTGCGAACTGACGCAGCTGTACCTGCTCGACGCCACCCACACCTGCCTGGGGATGAACGCCGAGTGCCTCGACGGCGCGCTGCAACCGCGTCAGGCGGCGAGCCTGCCAGCCGATTACAACGGTGAACAACTGCTGCAATTCGCCCTGTGCCAGAACCGCGTGGTGTGCCTCGACGACCTGACCGGCAGCCTGCACGAAACCAGTTTTCTGCCGGCGGCGAGCACGCCGTGGCAGTCGCTGTTGTGCGTGCCGCTGGTCAATCAGCACAAGTCGGTCGAGGGCTTGCTGCTCTGCGCCAGCCGCCGGCGTACTAACCTGCAAGGTTTCGCCGATTCCCTCGGCCAACTCGGCTCGTTCGTGCTCGGCCAACTGCATCTGCTGCAACGCCTGCGTCAGCCAACCGCCGAATTGATCACGGCTACACGCAGCGTGCCGAGCATCAGCGGCTACGGCCTGATCGGCAAAAGCGCGGCGATGCGCCAGACCTACTCGCTGATCAGCAAGATCCTCCACAGCCCGTACACCGTGCTGTTGCGTGGCGAGACCGGCACCGGCAAGGAAGTGGTGGCGCGGGCGATTCACGATTGCGGCCCGCGTCGCTCCCAGGCGTTCATCGTGCAGAACTGCGCAGCGTTCCCGGAAAACCTGCTGGAAAGCGAGCTGTTCGGCTACCGCAAAGGCGCCTTCACCGGTGCCGATCGCGACCGTGCCGGGCTGTTCGATGCGGCCAATGGCGGCACGTTGCTGCTCGACGAAATCGGTGACATGCCGTTGTCGCTGCAAGCGAAGATTCTGCGTGTGTTGCAGGAAGGCGAGATTCGTCCGCTGGGTTCCAACGACACCCACAAGATCGACGTGCGCATCATCGCCGCGACGCACCGTGATCTGGCGGCGCTGGTCAGCGAAGGCAAGTTCCGCGAGGACTTGTATTACCGCCTCAAGCAATTCCCGATCGAACTGCCGGCCCTGCGTCAGCGCGAAGGCGACATCCTCGACCTGGCCCGGCATTTCGCCGAGAAGACCTGCACGTTTCTGCAGCGTGATCCGGTGCGCTGGTCGGACTCGGCGCTGGAGCATCTATGCGGTTACACCTTTCCCGGCAACGTTCGCGAACTCAAGGCACTGGTCGAGCGTGCGGTGTTGCTCTGCGAGGGCGGCGAATTGCTCGCCGAGCATTTTTCCCTTCGCCTGGAAGCGATGCCGGAAGACAACAGCGGCCTGAATCTGCGCGAACGGCTGGAGCAGGTCGAGCGCACCTTGCTGCTCGATTGCCTGCGCAAGAACGATGGCAACCAGACCCTCGCGGCCCGCGAACTGGGCCTGCCACGGCGCACGCTGCTGTACCGCCTCGGGCGCCTGAATATCAATTTGGGTGACTTTGATGGTTGAGCTACAGCACTTCTTCGAACCCAACACATACCCTGTGGCGAGGGGATTTATCCCCGTCCGGCTGCGCAGCAGTCGCAGTCCGGTACATACGGTTTCACTGAGAAATCGCGCTGGCAGGTTTTGGGGGCGCTGCGCACCCCAACGGGGACAAGTCCCCTCGCCACGGGAGGTCGCCGTACCTCCAGGCTATGGCTCAAGGCCCCGATCTAGAGGCTTCGAGCCCACCTCAAAAACTTATTTCAGCGCCGCCCGCAAGGGTCGGCGCTTTGTGCTTTGTCTACACCTGGAGACCCTCTGATGTCTGTTCGTCACTGGCACGCTGTCCTGCTGACCCTCGTCGTTCTATGCGGCCTTGGCGGCTGTAGCGGCAATTACAAATTCAACGACAACGACTATCGCCCGTTGGGTGATCCGCAAGCGGTCAATCGCGGCAAGTGACCGCAAGGAGCATCAAACATGGAATTGGTTTTCGAAATGCTGAACACCAAGCAGTTCGTGCCCACCGAGCTGTGCCAGCGGACCTTCAAGCAGGCCGGTGGCGTGATCGGGCGCGGCGAGGACTGCGACTGGATCATCCCTGACCGCAAGCGTCACCTGTCCAATCACCACGCGATTGTCAGCTACCGCGAGGGCTCGTTCTTCCTTACCGACACCAGCAGCAACGGTGTCCAGGACGGCAGCAGCGGCGCGCGCCTGCACAAGGGCGAGCCGGTGCGCATCGAGCACGGCAGCACCTACATTCTCGGCGACTTCGAGATCCGCGCGCGGCTGGTTCGTGACCCGGCGACCTTCGACGGCGAAGTCGGCCGCCCGCGCGCGGCTGGCAGCATCATTCCGGACGACGCGTTCCTCGATCTCGACCCGCTCAATGCCCTCGAACAGCAAGAGCGCGTGTACTCGGAAATCGACGAACTACTGTCGCCTACCGCTAAGCCGGAAGACTCCCGTCAGCGTGCCGACTACGCGCGCATCGACATGGAAAGCCTGATGGTCCCGGAGCTGATTGCTGCCCCGGTCGAGCCCGAGCCGGCGCCTGCGCCGAAAGCCGTTGAGCGTCAGAGCGAAGGTTTCTGGGAGCACTTCGGCGCGGCGCTGGGCGTCGACGTCAAAGGCCTCAGCCACGACGAGCGCGAAGCGCTGGCGCTGAACGCTGCGCGCTTGCTGCGCCAGAGCATCGGCGGTTTGCAGCAGAGCCTGCGGACCCGCTCCGAACTGAAAAACGAATTGCGTCTGGCCCAGACCACTGTGCAAGGCACCAACAAGAACCCGCTGAAATTTGCCGTCGATCCGAGCGAAGCACTGCAGATTCTGTTGCAGCCAAGCAAGCCCGGACACCTGCCGGCCGAGCAGGCGATCTCCCGCGCATTCCGTGATCTGCAGGCGCACCAAGTGGCTTTGCTCACCGCCAGTCGCGCCGCCGTGCGTGGCACGCTGGAGCACTTCTCGCCAGAACAATTGACCCTGCGGTTCGAGCGTGACAACAAGCCATTGATCGCCACTTCGGGCGGGCGCTGGAGAGCATTCGGCCGCTACCACCAGGCACTGCGTCAGGACGATGACTGGAGCGAGCGTCTGCTGGCCCGCGACTTTGCCCAGGCTTACGAAGAACAGATCCGCCTGATCTCCACCCTCCACACCGACCACCAAGGATGATGCGCATGTCTCGCCGCTCGACCGCTTTTTTCAAGACGCTGACTGCGCTCACCGTGCTGGTGCTGCTTGCCGGTTGCTCGTCGCTGTCGCCGTACTCGAAAGTGACCAAGATCAACCTCAAACTGACCGGCAGCGACCAGCTCAACCCGGACCTCAACGGGCGGCCGTCGCCGATCGTCGTGCGCCTGTTCGAACTCAAGCACCCGGTGACCTTCGAGAACGCTGATTTCTTCAGCCTCTACGAGCGCGCCAAGGAATCCCTCAACCCGGACCTGGTGGCCAGCGAAGAACTCGAACTGCGCCCCGGTGAAACCGTGGAACTGAAACTCAGCGTGGAGGAGGGCAGCCGTTACGTGGGCATCCTCGCTGCCTATCGCGACCTGCCGGATACGCAATGGCGCCACACCGTGCAGATCACTCCGCTGGAACTCACCGAGGCTGATCTGACCCTCGATCAGGCCGGTATCCGCAATACCCAACAAGTGCTCGCCAAGGCGGATGACTGATCATGAACACCCATAAAGTCATTTGGCAGGAAGGCATGCTGCTGCGACCGCAGCACTTCCAGCACAACGATCGTTACTACGATCACCAGATGAAAACCCGCACGCAATTGCTCGGTGGCTACACCTGGGGTTTTCTCAATCTGGAAATCGACTTGCAGTTCCTCAACATGGGCAAACTGGTGATCAGTGAAGCCTCGGGGATTCTGCCGGACGGCAGCCTGTTCGAACTCGGTGGCAACACCGAGCCGCTGGCGCTGGACGTGCCGCCGAACACCGGCAACACGCCGATCTATCTGGCGCTGCCGCTGGTCACCGGCAACCACATCGAGGCCCGGCGCCCGGAGCAATCCGACGTGCTCGCGCGCTACACCGCGTATGACGCCGAAGTCGCCGATTCCAACGCCGGCGACGATTCTGCCAGCCAGGTCAGCTGCGGTCGTCCGGACTTCAAACTGTTGCTCGGCGAGCAGCAGAGCGATCAGGCCTACGTGAAGCTGAAAATCTGCGACGTGCTCGACACCACGCCCGACGGCGTGATCAGCCTCGACCCGGATTTCGTCCCGACCTACATTCAGGCCCACGCCTCCAGCTACCTGCTGTCGTGCCTGAAAGAAGTCATCAGCATGCTCAGCCACCGTGGCGACACCATCGCCGAGCGAATTCGCTCCAATGGCAAGGTCGGCGGCGCTGAAGTCGGCGACTTCATGATGCTGCAACTGATTAACCGTACCGAACTGCTGCTGCGCCATTACCTCGGTCTGGAACAAGTGCATCCGGAAGAGTTGTATCGCACGCTGCTGACCATGCTCGGCGATCTGGCGACCTTCTCCGGCGAGAGCAAACGCCCGCGTCTGGACAGCCGCTATTCCCACGCCGATCAGGGCGCGAGCTTCCGCAAACTGATGGAAGCGATCCGTCAGGTGCTGTCGATGGTGCTCGAACAGCACGCCATCGAACTGATCCTGCAGGCGCGTCAGTACGGCATCATCGTCTCGCCGTTGCACGACCACAAACTGCTCGGCTCGGCCTCGTTCGTGCTGGCAGCCAGTGCCAACTGCGACTCCGAAGAACTGCGTCAGCGCTTGCCGCAGCACCTCAAGGTCGGCCCGGTGGAACGCATCCGCCAACTGGTCAACCTGCACTTGCCGGGGATCAAGGTCAAACCGTTGCCGGTGGCCCCACGGCAGATCGCGTTCCACTCGAACAAAACCTATTTCATCCTCGAACTCAGTTCCGAAGACCTGGCACAACTCGAGCGCTCCGGCGGTTTCGCGTTCCACGTGTCCGGCGAATTCGCCGAGCTTGAACTGAAATTCTGGGCCATCAGGAACTGACCGACATGATCAAGGAAACGGATTACAACCAGGACGACAAAACCGTCCTGCTCGACCGTCAGGGCCACGGACCGGCATCGAGTCCGCTGACCGACTTCGCCGCGCCGCCGCGTTTCGAGCAACTGGAAGAACGCATGATCTACGCCGCGCGCCTGCGTCCGGCGGAGGCGTTCAACATCAGCCTCAACTCGCTGGTCGCGGCCTCGTCCGACCTGCTTTCGGAAGTGGTGCGTCTCAAGCACAGCGAAACACGCGAAGACCTGTATGCGCTGAATGAGCGGCTGACCGCCGGGCTGAAATTGTTTGAAGTACGCGCCCTGCACAACGGCGCCGAAAGCAGCCAGGTGATGGCCGCGCGTTACGTGCTCTGCACCGTGGTCGACGAAGCCGTCGTGACCACACCGTGGGGCAACGAAAGCGAGTGGTCGCAGATGAGCCTGCTGAGCAGCTTCCACAACGAAACCTTCGGCGGCGAGAAGTTTTTCCAGCTGCTCGATCGGCTGTCGAAAAACCCGGTCAAGCACCTGCCGATGCTCGAACTGATGTACCTGTGCCTGTCCCTCGGTTTCGAGGGCAAGTACCGCGTTCAGGCGCGCGGCATGCTCGAACTCGAAGGCATCCGCGACGCCTTGTACCGGCAGATCCGTCAGTTGCGCGGCGACGTGCCGCGCGAGTTGTCGCCGCACTGGGAAGGCCTCAACGACCAGCGCCGCAATCTGGTGCGCATCGTGCCGGCGTGGATGGTGGTGCTCTTTACTCTGGTCTGCCTGGTGGTGATGTATTCGGGCTTCGCTTGGGTCCTGAGCGAACAACGCGACACCGTTCTGCATCCTTATCAGCCGCTTGATCCAGCCGCGGTGCAACCGCAGGCGCAGCCGTAAAACAGGGACGTGTGATGAAAAAGTTTTTCAAGAAAGTCGGCGCCTTCCTGCGCCAGACCTGGGTCTGGACTCTGCTGCTGGTGCTGTTTGTGGCGCTGCTGGTGTGGTTCGTCGGCCCGTTGTTGGCGGTCGATGATTACAAGTTCTGGGAAAGCGCGACCTCGCGCCTGCTGACCATCAGCGTGCTGTTCCTGATCTGGGGCCTGACCATGGTCTTCGTCAGCTGGCGCGCGGGTATCCGCAAGAAAGCCGAGGAAGAAAGCGAGGACGGCCAGGACCGCATTCGTCGCGAAGAGCTGATCGACGAGGAACAGAAAGAGTTGAAGGCGCGTTTTAAAGACGCGCTGAAAACCCTGAAGACCTCGAGCCTGTATCGCGGTCGCAGCGAGCGCTGGCGCAGTGACTTGCCGTGGTACCTGCTGATCGGTCCGCAGGCCTCGGGCAAGACCAGCCTGCTGGACTTCTCCGGTCTGGAATTTCCGATCAACAAGATCGACCGCAAGCTGACCCGCGATACCCTCGGCACCCGTCATTGCGACTGGTATTTCGCCGATCACGGTGTACTGATCGACACCGCCGGGCGCTACACCACTCAACCGGACGCGGAAGTCGACGGCAACGCCTGGACCACCCTGCTGGAGCTGCTGCGCAAGCGTCGTCGCGGCCGTCCGTTGAACGGCGTGCTGGTGACCATTCCGGTGGAAACCCTCACCGGTGGCAGCGAGCAGGACATCGACACCCTCGCGCGCCAAGTGCGCAGCCGTCTGCAGGACGTGCACCAGAAACTGCACGTCGACGTGCCGGTGTATCTGGTCCTGAGCAAGGCTGACAAGCTGCTCGGCTTCGACGAGTTCTTCGATCAACTGACCCGCGAAGAAAGCGATCAAGTGCTCGGCACCAGTTTCCGCAAGGATCAGGTCGGCACCGACGTCGCGGTCCTGCGCAACGAGTTCGAAGAGCTGCTGCGCCGCCTGAACAGCCAAGTGATCATGCGCATGCACTCCGAGCGCGACACTCAGCGCCGAGGCCGCATCCTCGACTTCCCGCATCAGTTGGGGCAGATCGGCGAGCGCCTATGCCTGTTCGTCGACATGGCGTTCACCGGCAACCGCTATCAGCGCGCCACGCAACTGCGCGGTTTCTATCTGACCAGCGCACCGCACCTGACCCAGGAAATGGATTCGACCACCGCCGGCATCGGCGCCAGCCTGGGCATGAACGCCGGCGTGCTGCCGACTCTGCGCAGCGGTCGTTCGCGGTTCATCCACCACTTGCTCAGCCAGGTGATTTTCCCCGAGGCCGATCTGGCCGGTCTGGACAAGCGCGAGCGCAGCCGCATTCATTGGGGCCAGCGTGCGCTGTACGTCGGTGCACTGGCGGCACTGGCACTGTTCGGCATGCTCTGGGCCGGTGGTTTCTCGGCCAACTACGAGCGCTTGGAAAACCTGCGCACGCTGGCGCAGAACTGGACCCAGCAACGCTCGGCCGTGACGCCGCGCGATGACGCCATGGGCGTGCTGAAAGTTCTCGACACCAGCTACGCTGCGACCCAGGTGTTCCCGAGCAAGGGCGACGTCTCGTACCACGAGCGTGGCGGCCTGTATCAGGGCGAAGAGATCAACCCGGTGGTGAAAACCGCCTACGAGCGTGAGCTGGAAGCGCAGTTGCTGCCACGGGTCGCGACCATGCTCGAAGGGCAGATCCGCGCCAACATGAAGGACCGCGATCGCCTGCTCAACAGTCTGCGTGCGTACCTGATGCTGAACATGAAGGATCGTCGCGACGCGGCGTGGCTCAAGGACTGGGTCGCCACTGACTGGTCGCAGCGCTACACCGGCAACACCGCGGTGCAGAATGGTCTGAACACGCACCTTGAGCGTTTGCTCAAGCAGCCGTTCATCTATCCGCTGAACGATCAACTGGTGACCCAAGCGCGTCAGGTTCTGCGCAGCGAATCGCTGGCCAACGTGGTTTACCGCATGCTCCGCGAGCAGGCGCGCAACCTGCCGGATTACCGCTTCAGCCAACACCTCGGCCCGCAAGGCTCGTTGTTCATCGGCACGGAATACGTGATCCCGGGTTTCTACACCCAACAGGGTTATCAGCAGTATTTCTCGGTGCAGGGCGCGGCGCTGGTCACCGATATCCTGCGTGACAACTGGGTGCTGGGCGAAGGCGCGGGCATCAGCGACATGGACTTGCGTCGCCTGATGGTCGAGCTCGAGCAGCTGTACTTCCGCGACTACGCCAACTACTGGAGCGAAGCCGTTGGCCAGGTCGCATTGCCACCGATCAGCGACGCCGGCGAAGGCGCCGAGCAACTGGCGGGCCTGACGTCGGCCAACTCGCCGGTTCTCGCATTGCTCACCGAAGTACGTGAAAACACCCGCTTCGAAGCCGCTGCTGATCCGGTCGATGAAGCCGGTGAAGCCGCCGATGCGCTGGCCGGGCAGAAGGGCAAGCTGGGCAAGGTCGGCAAACTCGCCGCGGCTGCCGCCGACAAGGCTTCGGCGCTGAACGTGGCGAAGAACCTGCCGGATACCGCGAAGAAATCCCTGCAACGGCGCTTCGAACCGCTGCATCGTCTGCTTGATGACAACAACGGCCCGGGCGCTGACCTCACGCCAGCGTTCAGCGCGCTCAACGACCTGCAACTGCAACTGGCCGGTCTGGCCCGTTCCAGCACGCCGGAGCAAGCCGCGTTCGAGATGGCCAAGACGCGCATGAGCGGCCAGCGTGATGCGCTGACCAACCTGCGCAATGCCTCCGGTCGTCTGCCGCGCCCGCTGAGCGTGTGGTTCAACGTGCTGGCCGAAGACTCGTGGCGCCTGGTGCTCAACGATGCCTATCAATACCTGAACGGTCGTTATCAGAACGAGCTGTACAGCGTGTATGGCAAAACCATCAGCAAGCGTTACCCGTTCAGCGCCAGCAGCACCAGCGATGTGGCGATCAGCGACTTCCGCGAGTTCTTCCGTGCTCAAGGTACCGTCGACCGCTTCTTCGACAGCTACATGCGTCCGTTCGTCAGCGGCGATCCGGGCAACTACCGCATGCGCAGCGTCGACGGTCACAGCCTGCCGGTATCGAAGGTCTACCTCGATCAGATGGCGGCGGCGCAGACCATTCGCCAGAGCTTCTTCTCGATCAACCCGGCCGAGCCGACCGTGCAGTTCAAACTGGAGCCGTACACCCTCGATCCGGCGGTCAGCCGTTCCGAATTCAAATTCGGCGACAAGACCATGGAATACCGTCACGGCCCGATCCTGCCTATGACCTTCAAGTGGCCGACCGATGCTGAAGACGGGCGCACCAGCCTGGTCATGGACAAGATGGCCGGGCGCCCGATCGGGATCGAGAAGAACTCCGGCCCATGGTCGCTGTTCCGTCTCTTCGACCTGATGCAGACCGAGTACCTGAACGGTCGCGACGTGCTGGTACTGAAAGCCGACGTGGGCGGCCTGCGCGCCAACTACCTGCTGACCAGCCAGCGCACGCCGAACCCGTTTGACATGGGCGTACTGCGTACCTTCCGTATGCCGGTGCAGCTCTGATGCTGGTGGCCAGTCCCTGGCGCAGCGCGGCGCGTACCGACCCGGGCAAGGTGCGGGCGCGCAACGAAGATGCCTTCCTCGACTCGCCGCAGCATGGGCTGTGGGTGGTCGCGGACGGCATGGGCGGTCATCAGGGTGGCGACATCGCCAGCCAGTTGATCGTCGCCAGCCTGGCTGAGTTGCCGCAACACGAGGACTTCGACGAACGCCTCAAAGCCATCCGCCAGTGCCTGCACTGGCTGAACCGGCGTTTGGGGCAGGAGTTGACCGTCACCGCCGGGCGTCACGACAGCATCATGGGCAGCACCGTCGTCGCGCTGTTGGTGGAAGGCAATCGCGCGGCCTGTATCTGGGCCGGCGACAGCCGTTGCTACCTGTGGCGCGGGCAGCGTTTGTATCAGCTGTCCAAGGACCATTCGCTGCAACAGCAACTGATCGACGAGCAGCAAATGAGCGTCGAACAGGCGGCAGCACACCCGGCGGCTCAGGCACTCACCCGAGCCGTCGGTGCCGCTGACACACTGACCCTGGATGTGCTTGAACTCGAGGTCTATCCGGGCGATGTGTTTTTGCTTTGCAGCGATGGTTTGTATCAGGGCCTGAGCAGCGACGCCCTCGGCAACGCCCTCAGCCTCAGCGCGCCGCATGTCGCGCTGGAACGTTTGTTCGACGGCGCTCTGCGTGGCGCCGCGCGCGACAACCTGACTGCCGTGGTGATCCGCCAATGAGTGAACTCGAATCGCCCATCGATGACCTGCTGATCAGCGAAGAACAGGCCAGCAACCTGACCTACTTCGCCTTCGCCAAGGGCAACAAGGCCGAACCGCTGCTGACGCCGACCAAGGCCAGCATCGGTGCGCTGCCGGATGTACTCGCCGGTCGCTACCACCTCGAGCGTCTGCTCGGGGCGGGTGGCATGGGCGCCGTTTACCGGGCGCGGGATCTGCTGCATGAGCAGTTCGGCGATCCCGACCCCTACATTGCGCTGAAAATCCTCAGCGAAGAATTTGCCGAATCGCCGGATGCCAGTGCCTTGCTCTACAGCGAGTTCGCCCTGACCCGACGCCTGCGCCACGACAACGTTGTGCGTGCACACACCTTTGAAGTCGACACCGATTGCCAGCGGGCCTTCATCACCATGGAATACATGCGTGGCCTGACCCTGGACAAATTGCTCTGCGAGCGGCCCCTCGGCCTGCCGTGGCAAGAATTGCGCGACATCGTCCTGCCGCTGCTCGACACGCTGGCCTATGCCCACCGTCGCGGCGTGCTGCACGGTGACCTGAAACCGAGCAACGTCATGCTCAGCGAAGACGGCCTGCGCCTGTTCGACTTTGGTCTGGGGCAGGCAGAAGAGGGCACCTTGCCCGGCCTGCCGCACCTGAGCCGCGAGCGCTTCAACGCCTGGACCCCGGGCTACGCCGCCCCCGAACTGCTTGAGGGCCAACCGTTGTCGGCCAGCGCGGACGTGTACGGCGTGGCCTGCGTGATCTATGAACTGGCGGGCGGCAAACACCCGTTCCGCCGCTTGCCCTCGACCCAGGCCCGCGACGAGCACCTGGAGCGCGAGCTGCGCGCCCCAGCGAATCTACCCCAACAAGGCTGGCAAGCGCTGCGAACCGCACTGAGCTTCAACCCGGCAGAACGCACCATCACTGCCCAACAACTGCGTGACGCCTTGGGCGCCACTTCGTCCTGGCTGCAACGTCTGCGACTTCGGGCGTAACGGATGACATTCGAACAGGGAGCACACGATGTTCAACTCAGCTAACGAAACCCACTTCAGCCTCAAGGTCGAAGACTACGTCGGCGACCTGCAAGTGCTGTCGTTCACCGGCACCGAAGGCATCAGCCAGCCGTATCGCTTCGACCTCGAACTGGTCAGCGAAAACCCGGATCTGGACCTTGAGCAACTGCTGCACAAGCAGGCGTTTCTCGCCTTCGATCCACAGGGCTCGGGCATCCACGGGCAGATCTACCGCGTAGCCCAGGGCGATGCCGGCAAGCGCCTGACCCGCTACAAAGTCTCGATCGTGCCGCAACTGCAATACCTGCATCACCGCACCAACCAGCGCATCTACCAGCAGATGTCGGCGCCGAAAATCATCGCGCTGATCCTCGAAGAGCACGGCATCAAGAGCAACGCCTACAGCTTCCAGCTCAGCCAGCCGTGCCCGGATCGCGACTACTGCGTGCAGTACGACGAAACCGACCTGCACTTTGTCCAGCGCCTGTGCGAAGAGGAAGGCATTCACTACCACTTCCAGCACAGCGAAAAAGCGCACCTGCTGGTGTTCGGTGACGACCAGACCGTGTTCCCCGACCTCGGCCAGCCGACTGCGTACGTACAGGGCAGCGGCATGGTTGCCGACGAGCCGGTGATCAAAGCCTTCAAGCTGCGCCTGGAAACCCGCACCACCCGCACCACGCGCCGTGATTACGATTTCGAAAAACCGCGCCTGCAAATGGAAGCTGCGTTTAAACCAGAGAGCAGACCAGACAGCGACAGCACCGAACCGGATCTGGAAGACTACGACTACCCGGGCCGCTTCATCGACCGTGCGCGCGGCAAGTTCCTCAGCCAGCGCGCCCTCGAACGCCACCGCGCCGACTACCGTCAGGCCGAAGGTCGCGGCGACCAGACCAAACTGGTCAGCGGCCACTTCATGGCCCTGTCCGACCACCCGCGCAGCGAGTGGAACGACCTCTGGCTGCTCACCGAAATCTTCCACGAGGGCAAACAACCGCAAGTCCTCGAAGAAGGCGTGACCAGCGACACCACCGACAACAAAGACGACTTCCACCAGGGCTACCGCAACACCTTCCTCGCCACCCCGTGGGAAGTGTTCTACCGCCCGGCCCTCGAACACCCGAAACCCCGCGTGCTCGGCAGCCAGACCGCCATGGTCACCGGCCCCAAAGGCGAAGAAATCCACTGCGACCAATACGGCCGCATCAAAGTCCAGTTCCACTGGGACCGCGAAGGCCTCGCCGACGACAAAACCAGCTGCTGGCTGCGCGTCTCCAGCTCCTGGGCCGGCGACCGCTACGGCGCCATCAGCATTCCGCGCATCGGCATGGAAGTCCTCGTCACCTTCCTCGAAGGCGACCCCGACCAACCGCTGGTGACCGGTTGCCTGTACCACAAGGAAAACCCAGTGCCATACGCACTGCCGGCGAACAAAACCCGCAGCGTGTTCAAAACACTCAGCTCACCGGGTGGTGGCGGCTACAACGAACTGCGTATTGAAGACAAGAAAGGTGCAGAGCAGATCTACATTCATGCCCAGCGCGATTGGGATGAAAACGTTGAGCACGATCAGAAGATTCGCGTTGGCAATGAACGCCATGACACGGTGGTGAAGAACACTTACACCGAGTTGAAGGCTGAGGAACACCGCACCACGATCGCCGACCGCAAGGTTGAAGCGAAGCTGGATGATCACCTGACGGTGGGGCAGAACCAACACGTCAAACTCGGCACGGCGCAGCTGACCAGTGTGGGCAAAGAGATCCACCTCAAGGCTGGGGACAAGACTGTTATTGAGGCCGGGACAGAGCTGACCATTCTTGGGGGTGGGAGCTTTATCAAGCTCGATGGCGGTGGTGTGACGGTGGTTGGGCCGGTGATCAAGATCAATGCGGGTGGTTCTGCGGGCTCGGGGACTGGCATCGGGATTAAACCGCCGGTGCTGCCGGGGGCGGCGGATAAGGATAAGGCGGGGAGTTTGATGGATCAGGCGTTGTTGAATGCACCGCCTGAGAAGGTTAAGCCGAAGGTTTTTTTTGTGTTTTCTGAGTGATGAGTGTCGTGATGACAACAAACAGGTACGTAAGGCAGATGAAGTGGTTTTCGATTGTTTTGTTGAGCTGGGGGATGACTTCGGGGGCCTTTGCCTCTTCGTCCAGCACCGCCCAATGCCCAAGCGGCAATTTTGCTGATTTCGTAAAAGTTTTTGCATCTGAGCCAGAGACACAGAAAGCGTTTATTGCGTCTCCTCTGAAGCATATTCACGTGATAGCTGATGGGAAAATACCGAAGGTTGTCGAACTGAGCTTGGGCTCGATTTCCGCCGATGAGTTGAAGGTGCTGCTTCCGGAAAATGCTGCCAAATCAGGTCTCACTATTGAAACCCAGGAGCCTGACAGGGTGGTCGTCCGTGATGAGGCGGGCCATTTTTTGAAGATTTTCGTTTTTAAACATAGTGATTGCTGGGCTCTGACTCGAGTGGAGGACTGGGCAATCGATGCGGTGATGGAAGAGATCACTCAGTCTGAGAAACTAACGCCCGGTGAGGTAGAACTCAAAAAAGGCGTCATATTTGACAGGCTGGTCAATAAAGCGTCTCCCGAATCAGGAATCTATTTATACGCCGGGGCATTGGATAGCTATTTAGAGGGTGCCCGGAAGGGTTCGGCGCAAGCAGCATTTGCTGCTGCGGGAATCAGCCTTTCTGGGCAAGCGCCACGCTTGGAGAATTCCAGAATCCTGGCGTTGTTGATTCAAGCTTCAGAACAAGTGCCGGATGCCGGCTTGACTCTCGCAGATTTTTATTGCGATGAAGGTGAATACGACGAAAGTCACGGTTGTATTAATCCCAGAGAATCAATAGCGACATTGGAGCGTGCCGCCCGCCTAGGTTCGACTAACGCACTGATTCGATTAGGTGAAGTGTACGAAGCGGGAGCCCTCGTAGCGGCTGACTTGCCACGCGCGATGGCGTGTTACCGCAATATTCAGAAAACCGATCCTAAGACGGCTGTCGCTTTGGTTGAGCGCTTGGCAGCCCGAGGCGTCGTCAGCGATAACTCTATTCAATGTTTTGAAGCAGGAAGCTTTTGATGAGCACAGGACTACTTGAACAAAGGCAGCAATATCGCACTGGTTACGAGTACGGCCCTTTCAAGGGCGAGACTGACCATGATAACGATGGCAAGAAGGAAATCGACTGCTCCGGGCTTCTGTATCGAATGCTGAAGGATGCGGGGTATACGATCCCTTACCTCACAACATCAGGGTTGAATACCGACACTACTTATTTTGATGTGATCCCGCTTGCGGAAGTACAGCCTGGCGATATTGCGCTGTGGATTAACTTTCATGGACACACGGGGGTCATCGAAGACATCTCCGGGTCGCCTGTTCGAGATAGGGGAAATTTCTTCGGTTCACAGTCTTCAAACGGACCGAAATCTGCCAAATATGGGGCGGGTAGTGGTTACTGGCCAATGCCTGAAAAGTTTTTACGCCCGAAGCCCCAATTCAGAGGTGCTCAACCAGCCCCCGCACCTACTCCTGCGCCGACCCCCGCGCCGGCAGGCCCAGCTCCGCTGATGAGCTTCCAATATCCATTCAGAAAAGCTGACGGTAAGCAGTTTTCTGACGCGGATGAGATTTATAAGGCTCTCGAAAACGAGAGTGCCGGGCATTATTTGCTGGGCAGCAACAAGTTCTGGCACGGTGGCATTCACATCAGCAATGCCAGCGCTCCCCAATGCATTTTGAATGAACCGATTCGCTGCATGGCCGATGGCGAGGTGGTGGCCTACCGCCTCAATGAGGATTATCTAAAGTCGACGTTTGGTACAGGAGAAACGGCGAAAAACCTGGATTATTCTAGTTCCTTCTGTTTGGTGCGACATGAATACAAATCGGCGCTAAACCCAGAAGATGGACCTAATAAAGGAAAGCAGAACGGTCTGATTTTTTATAGCCTATATATGCATCTTTTGCCTTATAAGCACTACCCGTTAGCGGAGAATGAAAAGCCGAACCCGATAGTGACGATGACTGTAAAAGATTTCAAGGCGTATGATGACTTTCCTGCGTCGAATAACTTTCCATATCCAGGAAAATTGGCGAAGCACACCAAGCTTGAAATTCTGGAAAAAAGATCAGTTGAGGATGTTACTTATGCTAAGGGGAAAATCCTTTCCGGTAGCGTAAAACATGGATCAACTAAAGTCCGCGACGTAGGGCAAGAAGTTTGGTTTGCATATTTAAAGAATGATGAACCATATCAAAACTCCAGCCACAAGGCTATTTGGGTTGCAGATGCGATACCCGAGCGTGCTAGGCCAAAATATTGGCAAGGCAAGGTAAAAGCTAAAACTACCCAGCGTTTAGCTATGTACGGCGCGCCAACGAACCTTGCTAACGGACAACCTGCAGGTGCACGCATCGAAAACAATCGAGAGATTACAGTAGGTAGTGTCATTGAGTTCGATAGCAAAGATGTAGTGAATTTGGTGGTTGGTAACAAGCTGCGGCGTATGGCGCCTTGCGTTCCAGTAGTTGCCAGCATCTGGAACGATAATGGAACTGTCCCAAGTAATTTTTGGGCGATTGTCGAAAGTGAGAAAGATAGTCAGTACACGCAATGGGAATCGCTCACTCCTACAATTTTTGATGTTGTGACGACCAGTGTCGGAATCAAGGCTGGTGACCCTATTGGCTATTTGGGTAAAACTGAAAATCTAGTAAATGAAAACGGCCTTACCGATAGTAAATTTCAAGTTCATATCGAGATATTTACAACTCAGGCTGAGGTGAAAGATTTTCTAGATAATGTAGCTGCATTAAAAGTCGGACGTCAGTATTTGCATCTGCCGAAAGGTGCTCAACTTAAGAAAAAAATGCCTGCTACTGGAACAAGTGAACCTTTAAAAGAAGAACACGCTATTGACCTAGGTAAGGTGCCGGTTGTCAAGGAAGGCAATGAGGATTGGTATGAGATATCCGTAAATGATGAAGATCAGCCGGTCTCTGGATTGGTCAAAAAATCTGATGCAAAAGTTATCACTCCACACGATTGGACGAAAATGGGTTTTCAGCTTGTAGAGGAAAGCAACTCAGCCTCCGACGGTTTCCTCGATCCTGATGATATGCCCCAGTTTTTTAAAGACCTCTTGAAGAAAATAGACAAAAACCATGACGGAAAGGTTGAACCATCTGAACTCGCTGACGCATTGAAAAGTACGGAGACAAGGCAGCACTGGTCAAAATTAGTGGCACACCATCCTACGGAGTGGAAGGATGATACAAAATCCGAGAAATGGAAGAGATTAGACACTCTTCTAGAAGGTTCTGAAAAATTACTAAAACATGAAAAAGAAAGAATAGATTCATACGTTTTTTGGGATAAGTTGGCTGATAAGACCCCAGCAGGAACGGGGTTGATTTATCATTTTCACCCTATAGGTTTCGTTTCAAACTTCCTCGCGATGGAGGATGATAATGATCTGAAGTGGCTAAAGGTTGAGAAGGGACAACTTACTTTTGATGTGGAAGGAAATGACATAGAGGATTCGTCGAATTCTTTACACATGTATTTTAGTAGAAAAGCACATTGGCCAGGCGGAGCATCCGGAATTACGATTGGGAGAGGATATGACCTTGGTCAAAAATCGGATCCAATGAGCGATCTCACTGCCGTAGGTGTTCCAGAACCATTATTGAGTTGGTTGGTTGGAGCAAAAGGTCTAAGCGGTAATGCCGCAAGAGATTATCTTAATAATGCTAGCCCTGAAATTCGGAAGGCATTCATTACGCGAAAGCAACAATATAAGCTGTTTGTTTCTGTCTATGAAATAATGAAAAATAAAGTTGTGACGATTTCTCAACAGCCTTTCAATGTCGGTCACTATGGCACGCTGAATTGGGATGCTGTTGATGTTAAGATCCAAGACATGATTGTTGACTTGATTTATCGTGGCGATTATAAGCCGACGACAAGAGAGATTGTTCAGCGGCCGTTTGTTGAGAATAATAAAGCAGAGTTGAAGACTGTTATGTCTCTCGAAAGCAATTGGCCAGGAGTGCCTGCTGCCCGATTCGCTGCACGTAAAAACTATTTATGAGGTGGAAATTGAAAAACATTTTTCTATTGATGGCTTTGGCTTTCTCCTGCTGTGTATTTGCTACAGATGAGAAAAAAACAGCTGTAGATGTATACAAGGCAGATACAGCTATGGTCGCAGGCAAGTTGGTTCGTTACTATCAAACTTTATCTAGCCCATGCATTATGGTACAGATTCTCGTTCCGGGTGGAGGAGGTGCTGCAAGTAATTCAAAAAAATTCTGTAATGTCTCAGGAAAAAGTTTTAGTGATGACTTTTCTGAAGTTATTTTGGACCGTGGGGAATTTTCAAATGAAGGTCTTTCGCTCACTTTGAAGCTTATGCCTCTGACTGAAGGTCCAGATGTCGTTGAAGTATGCAGCTTTAAGATTGAAGGTGAGGCGCTAAGTGGCCCGAAGTGTAGTGTTAAGTAGCGAAAAATTAAAGACCGCGGATTAAAGCGGAAATGGGGGCCAGACCACGATTTTCGGAAAAACGTGGTCTGTCCCCTTTTTTTCGTTTCTGAGGCCAGCCGGATGATTCGATTAATTATATTGCTTTTGTTTGTTTATAGTGGCGCCGCTTATTCTGGCTCAGCTGAGCATAGTCTAGTATGCAAAGAACCTGGTCAGAGTTCTGATTCGGCTAGATTGACTCTTTCTTTTGAAGAGGAAATCTTTTTTGTTAACAGTACTGATCGCGGATGTCGGTCAGATTATGTCGTTAGACAAGCGCAAGGAACGGAAAATGAATCGATCATATTTTCTTATCCGACGAGTGACGATATGGGCTTAAATGCTCAAATAATGGTTTTTGCTGCTCCAGCTAATGGCGGAGAAGCCCACTATATCGGAGATATTCCAGCTGGTGCTTCAGAAATAAAGGATGGAAATTATCAAGATATTCAGCAGGCTGGTGATTCAATCTACGAGAATATCTACCGTGTTGATGGTTCTAAAGTTATTACTTTGATGCCAGGGAAGGAGTTAATCATTTCCGGCGAACAGTGTGTTTATAAGAAAGCAGGTGACGCTGTTTGTCAGAAAATGCGAGGTGGCTTTGAAAAACCTGTGTGTGTCCTTAATGATGGTACGCGTAAAGTCCTCGCCGTTGCGAGTGACTGCACAAAGCTGAAAGAAAACCTTTAAGTACTCAAGAATAATATTGGGAGGACCACTCCTCAGTAACGGACGAGAAGTGGTCTGCCGCAATTTTCCACTACAGTTTTTTGCTTAAAACCGGAAATGAAAAAACAGTTAAACCGAACGTAAGTGGAAGTAGGACCGTACATGCCAGTCAAAACTCTAGCGGTATCACTGCTCGCTCTGATGTGGACCTTCCCTGTGTTAGCCGAAACCACCACATTCAGTCCCACCGACGGGTCATCCGCGCCATTGAGATGGGTTCAACGGACGCTATGGTTTATCTGGCTTCTACGTTCGAGGCTGGAGAGTTGGGAACAAAAGATCTGTCACGCGCACTGGCTTGTTATCAGATGGCGGCGGATAAAGATGAGCCCCGCGCGATTGAGCAGTTAAAGCGTCTGGACTTGCATGGCCCGGAGCCAATCAAGGCTAGTCACTGTATTTGAAACCGGATCATGCTTGATGCTTTTTCGCACGCATAGAGCCTGAATGGGACAGGGTAAAACGTTTAATTTTCGAGCATCAGACACATCCGGTTTTCATTTAAACTCCCCACCCCCAAGGAACGCGCTCAGGACACGGAATGCCAGCCCCTACTTCCTCGCTTCGCCCAGCGTTGGTGCTTTGGCTATATGCCGCTGCGATCACGCACATCCTCGCCGGTCTTACCCTGACCTGGGCCGGTGACTCCGGCTTGCTCGTTGGCTACCTGCAAGTCCTCGAACTGTCGTTCTGGGGCGCCGATGCGGTGCCCGCGGCCGGACACGATCAACAGGTCTGGTGGCTCGCGCTGTTCGGCGCGACGTTGCAAAGTTATTCGCTGTACATGCTCGCGCTGGTGCATCTGGGCCATCGCTTGAAAGTCCCGGCAGTCTGGGGCTGGTTGATCGCTGGCATCCTGTTATGGGCCCCGCAGGACATGTGGCTCTCGGCGCAACAGCAGGTCTGGTCGCACGTGTGGCTTGATGGTTTTGCGTTGTTGGTGTTGTTGCCGCCGCTGTTTTGGCTGTACAGACATGACCGTCAAAGGAAGGAGTGACAGCGTGAAAGGATTTTCGATTCTTTTCGGCTGCTTGATCTCTGCTGCTTCCTCCGCGTTGTTTGCTGGAGAAACGTGCAACCCAGACAGCTTTTCCAATCCGGACTTGATCATTTGCGGCCAGCAAACCTTCAAGAAAGTCGATGGTGTCTTGAACGAGCAATACAAAAAAGCGCTGTCGACTTTGGCTCCAGCGGAACAAAGCCGTCTGAGAGATGTGCAAAAGAACTGGGTGCGCTTCAAAGAGTCGTTTTGCGAAGAGCTTTATCAAGCCGCGTTGCCGGGCGCTGAGGCGCCAATCGAGAGGCTTGGGTGTCTGGTGCAGACGACCAATGCTCGGCTGGGAGAGTTGATTGCTCTACAGACGGGTTTACCGCTGGATGGTTTTTACAAAGCGGCATCCGCGATTGCCGGGAAGGATCGTGAGAGAGATGTAACGAACTCAATTGAGCTGCTGGGAGGGGAAGAGCTCGATGATTCGCTTTGGAGGCAATACGCGGAGGGGCACTGCAAAATGAGCGAGCGTTTGTTTCGTGAGGATTTTGCGAATTGCAGGGTGCGGATGCGCTTTCAGTTGCCTATGAATCGTTGAATGAATTTCCGATTTGAAGTTTTCGCGTGCGTTTATCTCTGCTCTGCTGCTATTACCACTGACTGCCCATAGTGAAGTTTCTACACAGCTAAAGCGGTTGCCATGTTTGGTACTTCAGCGTGGTCAAGCGTTCCTTCAATAGCCTTTTACGTCCTGCCGATGAGCCCTGCGTCGGCGGTTGAGGCTTGAAGGCTGCGGAATGCTCGGACCAAGTAATCAGTGTCAGGTTATTTCTGTTTATGTTCAGAAGCTTGGGTTGAGCGGTAATACTATCCAGTCAAATTCGAGACCCGAGAGGTTCCATGAAAAAGTCCAAACATGAACCAAAGCCTTTGATGGCTGCCCGGTTCCAGGCTGAAGCTCGTGAAGTCTTGGCCAAACGCTCCGGTAAGCGCAGCCGCTTTCTGGATGCTGCTCTGTCCAATGGCAGTGACTTCGAGCCAGTGGGTCGACTGGCCGGCTGACGGTTTCGGATTCTCAAAAAAAGCTGCCGTGATTGGCAGCTTTTTTGTGTCTGGGTTTTTACAGGTAGTTGCAGAAAGGGGACTCAACGTCCCCTTTTTTCAACCATCAATCCCGCTACAGCTTCGCCGCCGCGCTCTTCACCTCAATATAATCAAGCGTCCCTTCCACCATCAATCTCACCCCGTCCGCCATCCTGCTCAGGGCCAGTGCCACCGAGCGGCGGGAGCCGTGGAGGTCGTCGGCCAGGTCGCAGGCGATGACGCTGATGGACAGGAGGTCTTCGGAGGCGTTGGCCATGAGGGCTTCGGCGTCGGTGCCGGGGGAGAGTTTGAAGAGGCCGGTTTCGCGCTTGGGGTGTGGTTCGGTGGGCGGTTTGAAGTGGTGGTCGAGGGCGCGCTCGGCGGCTTCGTGGAATTTCTTCGATTCCAGAGATTCGTAGGGCGATATGTCCGGGGTTTCCGGGGGATTGGGTGTTGGTTTCTTCATTCGGTCTTACTCCAGTTTCAGGAGCTGGCACCGTTTCGCTCGCACTTCGAAAGGGGTGGCAGCTGTGCATAGGTGTGCAAGACCGGTGGAGTCACCCGGCAGACCCGTAGGCCTCCCATACACAGCAGCCATAACGATCCGCGAGCATAGGAAAACGCTCGGCGAATTGCCATAACCAATGTGCACTCCCGCCGGACTTGCACGTCCGTATCGCCGATTTAGCGGCGACACACAAAGCCTATCCCTCAGGACCAATCCCGCCTAGTTCACGGACAGCCCGGCATTTCGCAGGAAATTTCCCATAAATTCGCGGGCCGGAAGATCAAAAGATCGCAGGCTTCGCCGGCTCCTACAGGAATGTGTTTCAACAGGTGTAGGAAAGGTGAGTGGTGAGACGCGGAGCGTCTCGGGATGCATTCCTACGCGGAGCGGGGGAACGATCAGTGGGCGAGCGCTGAATCGTGACTTGGTGGTCATCGTGCAGGAAATAGTCTGCATCCTCTTCCAACAGCGGCAGATACTGGCGTTATCGTCCGAATCCCTTACACTGCCCCGGCCGTTCATTTTCCTTTTGAGGCTGTGCGCATGAAATTTCGTTTTCTCCTGTGGATGATGGGTTTGTTGATGGCTAAGGCCAGCCGGACCAATCCTGCGTTTCAGCAGCAGTTGGGTGACAAGGATCTGGTGTTCCAGCTGCAGACGCTGGACGGCAAAGTGGCGCGGCATTTCGTGGTCAAGGATCAGCGCATCACCAGCAAGTCTGGCGTGGTGGCGGAGCCTGCGTTTGCGATTGCGTTTAAAGATGCCGGTTATGGCTTTGCCACGATGCAGGCGAAGAACAAGCAGTTGGCGTTTATGCAGGGCATTCAGGACAAGTCGATCCAGCTCAAGGGTAATCCGGCGCTGGTGATGTGGTTTCAGGGGTTGATGAAGTATTTAGTGCCGAGGAAGGCTAAGTCGAAAGCTTGATGCGGTCAGTTGGACCGTGGTGGATTCATCGCGGGCAAGCCCGCTCCCACAGGGGTCGTGTTGATCTTGTGGGAGTGTGGCTTGCTCGCGATTGCGTTTAGCCTTGGCTGAACTGCGAAGCCAGTTCCCGCAGCAGCACTTCAGCCTCAAGCACTTTGCTGACCACATCATTGGCTTTTTCGCGGCTCAAACCGACGCGGTCGAGCAAGGCGTCAGGGATATCTTCATCCGGGCCGGAGCCGATGCCGCGGCTGCGCAGCAGGCGTACAGCCAGGCAAACGAGGTTCGGGTATTCGGCGTAGGCGCCGTCGTAGCTTGGGTCGTGCTGGAAGCGCAGGGCGGTGGCCAGTTCATCCGGCATGTCCCAGTAGCGCATCAGCCACGAGCCGATCTGTTCGCGGCTGATACCCAGCAGGTGTTGCTCGATGTAGCTGTGGCACAGGTGCGGGTTGACCTCCAGGTGACGGCAGATCAGCGAGAAGTGCGGCGGGAACACGTGGGCCAGCAGCAGATAACCGAAGTTGTGCAGCAGGCCGGCCAGATAGGTCAGGCCGGCTTCCGGGCGCTGGGCGCGCGGCATGGCGCGGGTCAGGCCTTCGATGACGGCGGCGGTGTAGATCGACTGCTGCCAGTACGGCGTGGTGTGTTGCGGGTGGTCTTTCGGCAGACTCAGGGTCTTGCCGAGGGCCAGGCCCAGCGCCAGGTTGATCACCAGGTCGAAGCCGAGCACGCGAACGATCGCGTCTTCCACCGAACGGATCTTGCCCGGCGAGGCGTAGTACGGCGAGGCCGCCCAGCTCACCACTTGCGCTGCCAGCGCCGGATCGGTTTCAACGACGCCGGTGATGTCGTCGATGGTGGCGTTGGGGTCCACGCGTAGCTTGATGATTTTTTGCGCGGTTTCGGCCAGCGGCGGAATCTCGATGGTCGCTTCCAGACGCTGCTGAATGCGCCGCGCGGTGAACGCTTGCACGGCCTGGGTGATTTCCTCGCGGTCATCGTCCGGGCGGTCGAGGTTGGGGCGGATACTGCTCAGGGCTTCGCCGAAGTTGGCGGCGCTGGCTTTGGTCAGCATCGATTTGAAGTCTTCGCTGCTGATTTCCAGCAGCAGGCCCGGTTCGCCGGAGTTGATCAGCAGCTTCGGCTCGCGCAGCAGGCTTTCTTCGTAGAGGCACGGCGAACTGGTCAGCGCCGGCAGGCCCGGCAGCAGACTCAGATTGTGTTTGCCGAGCATCTTTTCCAGGCGCTCGGTGGACACGGCTGTGAGTCGGCGACCAGTGAGTTCGGCGAGGCGATTGAGATCCAGCAACTGGCTCTGTGGAAACAGCACCATCAACGCGCCCACGGCGTCGTCCAGCAACACGGCCTGCACTTTGCGCGAGGCATTGAGGCCGTGGTGGTCGAGCACTTCTTCGTAGGCAACGCCCAGCTTGTTGAGCAGCAGCCGAATAACAGACGGAGCTTGCGGAGATTCGGGGACGAGAGCAGCTTCGGTCATGGTCTGTATCCGTTTTTGAAACAATGGCAGGAGTATAACCAGCTCTGTAGGAACGATCCTGCACAAACTGCGACGGTGCTCACACTTGGCCGTATTGCTGCCCATGCCGCAGCCAACGGTCGAGCAATGGGCTGACGTGAGTCGGCCAGCGTTCCAGCAAGGCTTGCGCGGCGTCACGGACGGCGGGCAGCAGGTCGGCGTCGCGCATCAGGTCGGCGACCTTGAATTGCAGCAGGCCGGTCTGGCGGGTGCCGAGCATTTCCCCGGGACCGCGCAGTTCGAGGTCCTTTTCGGCGATGACGAAACCGTCGTTGGTCTCGCGCATGATGCCCAGGCGCTGGCGGCCGATCTGCGACAGCGGCGGATGGTAGAGCAGCACGCAATGGCTGGCGGCGCTGCCCCGGCCGACGCGACCGCGCAACTGGTGCAGCTGCGCGAGGCCGAGGCGCTCGGGGTTTTCGATGATCATCAGGCTGGCGTTGGGCACGTCGACGCCGACTTCGATCACCGTGGTCGCGACCAGCAGTTGCAGGTTGCCGGCCTTGAACTCAGCCATCACCGCAGCCTTTTCGACCGGCTTCATGCGCCCATGGATCAGCCCGACTTTCAATTCGCCGAGGGCCGCGGTGAGGTCTTCGAAAGTGGTTTCGGCGGCCTGGCAGGTCAGCTCTTCGGATTCTTCAATCAAGGTGCAGACCCAATAGGCCTGACGCCCTTCGGCGCAAGCGCTGCGTACTCGTTCTATGACTTCGACGCGGCGGGTGTCAGTGACCAGCACGGTGTTGACCGGGGTTCGGCCGGGCGGCAGTTCGTCGAGGATCGAGGTGTCGAGGTCGGCGTAGGCGCTCATCGCCAGCGTGCGTGGAATCGGTGTGGCGGTCATGATCAGTTGATGCGGGCACATGCGCCCGCCGACGCCTTTCTGCCGCAGGGCCAGACGCTGCTGCACGCCGAAGCGGTGTTGTTCGTCAATGATCACCAGCGCGAGGTTCTTGAACTGCACTTCGTCCTGAAACAGCGCGTGAGTGCCGACCACCATCGGTGTGCCGCTGGCGATCTGTTCCAACGCGGCGACGCGATTCTTGCCCTTGAGCTTGCCGGCCAGCCACGCGACCTCAATGCCCAGCGGCTCGAGCCAGCGCTTGAAGGTGATGAAGTGTTGTTCGGCGAGAATCTCGGTCGGCGCCATCAGCGCGACCTGGTAACCGGCCTCCAGCGCTTGCAGTGCGGCGAGGGCGGCAACCACGGTTTTGCCCGCGCCAACGTCACCCTGAATCAGCCGCAGCATCGGTTCGTGCTGGCTGAGGTCGTAGGCGATTTCGTTGCCGACGCGCTGTTGCGCACCGGTCGGGTTGAAGCCGAGGTTTTTCAGGTATTTCGGTGGCAGTTTCGTGGCTTTCGGCATTGCCGGCGCGCGCAGTGAACGCATGCTTTCGCGCAGACGCTGTTGCGACAGTTGATGGGTGAGCAGTTCTTCGAACGCCAGGCGATGCTGCGCCCAGTGATGGCCGAGGGCGAGTTCGTCGACGTCGGCATCGGCGGGCGGGTTGTGCAGGTAGCGGATCGCATCGGCCAGCGGCGCCAGTTGATAGTCGCGGGCGAGTTCGGTCGGCAGCCAGTCGGGCAGGGTGCTCGGCTTGAGCAGCGTCAGGGTCTGCATGCACAACTGGCGCAGGCGCTGCTGGGTCAGGCCTTCGGTGAGCGGGTACACCGGGGTCAGGGTTTCATCCACTGGCGGCGGTTCATCGCCGGTGATCGCGCGGTATTCCGGGTGATAGATTTCCAGGCCTGAGGCGCCGGGTCGGGCTTCACCGTAGCAGCGAACCCGCGTGCCACGCTTGAGACCTTCTTTCTGCGCGTTGCTGAAATGGTAGAAGCGCAGACTCAGTCCGCCCGTACCGTCCTGCAAGCGCACGACGAGGCTGCGACGCCGACCCATGACCACGTCGGCACCGCTGACGGTGCCTTCGACCACGGCGTCCTGCCCCGGCCGCAACGCACCGATCGGCACCACGCGGGTGCGGTCCTGATAACGCAGCGGCAGGTGGAACAGCACGTCCTGCAGATTCTCCAGACCGACCTTGGCCAGTTTCTCGGCCATGGCCTCGCCGACACCCTTGAGTGCCGTCACCGACACTTGCGACAGCTCCGTCATGACGCTCGCTTAACCGGCCGTAACCGGCGCGGCAGGCTTGGCTACCGAGCACAGGCGAATGGAGTCGGCGAGAATCTCGATGGCTTTCGGCCGTGGGAAGCTGGCGCGCCAGGCGATCGCCACGGTGCGGAACGGCACTGGCGCGGTCAGTGGACGCACTTCGATCACGCCCGGGGCGTAGTGATGGCTGTCCACTGCCGACAGTGGCAGGATCGAAATACCCAGGCCGGACGCGACCATGTGGCGAATGGTTTCCAGCGAGCTGGACTCGACCGTGGTGTGCTTGGCGCCGTCGTTGCCCTTGGTCAGGGTCGGGCAAGCTTCGAGCACCTGATCGCGGAAGCAGTGGCCTTCACCGAGCAGCAGGAGGCTCTTGTCGTTGAGCAGGCCGGCGTCGATGGATTCTTTCTTGGTCCACGGGTGCTGGGCCGGCATCAGGACGTAGAACGGCTCGTCGTACAGCGGCAGGGTCAGCACGTCGGCTTCGTTGAACGGCAGGGCGATGATGATCGCGTCCAGTTCGCCATTGCGCAGTTTGTCGCGCAGCACGTGGGTGAAGTTTTCTTCGATGTACAACGGCATCTGCGGGGCGACCCGGTGCAGTTGTGGAATCAGGTGCGGGAACAGGTACGGGCCGACGGTGTAGATGGCGCCGACTTTCAGCGGTGCGGTCAGTTGGTTCTTGCCGGCCTGCGCCAGTTCGCGGATGCCCTGAGCCTGTTCCAGCACCTTTTGCGCCTGGGCGACGATGCCTTCGCCGACCGGGGTCAGGCGCACGGCGCTTTTGCTGCGCTCGAAAATCAGCACACCGAGTTCGTCTTCAAGTTTTTTCACGCCCACCGACAGCGTCGGCTGACTGACGTGGCAACGCTCGGCGGCATGGCCGAAATGCTGCTCTTGGGCGAGGGTAACGATGTAGCGTAATTCTGTGAGGGTCATAGCGAGCGTCCATGAAGATGCGCCAAGCATACCGGCTGCAATCGATAGACGCACGTTATCAGACTGCGGGCTGAGTGCGACACCGGTCGAAGTCGGTTTGCCGCTGGCAGATACGCGAAAGGCACCTTTCGGTGCCTTTTTTGATTGGTTCTCTCGGCTGGCGAAGAACCTTGTGGGAGCTGGCTTGCCAGCGATTGCGGTGGGTCAGTTGATAAATCCTTCTCTGACACACAGCTATCGCTGGCAAGCCAGCTCCCACAGGTATTGCGATGTTGCTTAACGGCGGCGTTCGAGGGAGTAAACAAACGGCGCAACAATTTCGATCGAGCCATTGTTGAGCATGTCGGCCGGCGGCTTGGGCAGCGGTTGGGCGCGGCGGATCATGTCCAGGGTGGCGCGGTCCAGATCGGCGTTGCCCGAGCGGCCCACCAGTTCGAACGACAGCACATTACCTTCGCCATCAACCACGAAGCGCAGACGGTTCAAACCTTCCTTGCCCCGTGCCTGAGCGCTTTGCGGGTACTTCTTGTACTTCTGCAAGTGCGCGAGCAGGGTGCCTTGCCAACTGGCCTTGGCCGCCAACTGAGCCGGCGACGGACCCGGCGCAGGCTGGGCGGATTTCTCCGTTGGCGCCTGAGTCGGTTGAGTATCGGCCGGTTTCTCCTCGGAAGGTTTTTCCTTCGGCGGCTCGGGCAGCTTCTTCTCGACCGGCTTCGGCGGTTTTGGCTTGGGCTTCGGCTTGGGTTTCGGTACCGCAATTTCCGCTTTTGGTGCTTCAGCCAGTTTCGGAATCGGCAATTCTTCCACCGGAGCCGGTGGCTGCGGCGGTGTGACGACTTTCGGCGGAGCCGGCGGTGGCGGGGCAGGCAATGGAGCCAGCTCGACCATCATTGCCTGCGGCGGCAATTCGATGGGCGGGCGGGCAGTCCAGTTCAGCGCCAGCGCGATGGCCAGCGCATGCACGCCCAGCACCACGGCCAGGCTACCGCTGTAACGCGTCAGCTTATGGCGCGTGTTGATCATTTCTTGGCTGCCGTCTCGAGACCGACCAGACCGACCTTCAGGTAACCGGCGGCGCGCAGGTTGTCCATCACGCCCATCAGGTCGCCGTAATCCACGCCTTTGTCGGCCTGGAAGAAGATGGTGGTGTCTTTCTTGCCCTGGGTCTTGGCGTCGAGGGTAGCACCGAGGGTTTCGGCTTTCACTTCGTCGTCACCGAGGAACAGGCGCTGGTCAGCTTTGACACTGAGGAACACCGGTTTCTCTGGCCGCGGCGCCGGTTTGGCGGTCGAGGCGGGCAGGTCGACTTTGATGTCCACAGTGGCCAGCGGCGCGGCCACCATGAAGATGATCAACAGCACCAGCATCACGTCGATGAACGGCGTGACGTTGATTTCGTGATTCTCGGCCAGATCGTCGTCTGCGCCTTCTTTTAAATGCAGGCCCATGGCCGATTACCCCACTTTAACCATGTGCGGCTGCGAGCTGCGCTCAGGCTGGTGGTCGAGATCGCGGCTGACCAGCAGCAGGACTTCTGCCGAGGCATCGGAGACCTGCGCCTTGTAACCGGCGATGGAGCGGGCGAAGACGTTGTAGATCACTACCGCTGGAATCGCCGCAACCAGACCCAGTGCAGTGGCCAGCAGCGCTTCAGCGATACCTGGCGCGACAACGGCAAGGTTGGTGGTCTGGGTTTTGGCGATGCCGATGAACGAGTTCATGATGCCCCACACGGTACCGAACAGACCGACGAACGGCGCGGTGGAACCGATGGTGGCGAGCACGCCGGTGCCGCTGCTCATGTTGCGGCCGCAGGCCGCGACGAGGCGCTCGAGGCGGAAGCTGACGCGTTCCTTGATGCCTTCTTTCTCGCGGCTGTTGACCGACAGGCGCATCTCTTCGAGCGCGTCATGCACCAGCAGGTTGGCGAGGGTGCCTTCCTTGCCGGCCGTGGCGCTGGCTTCCTTGAGAGTGGTGGCTTTCTTCAGTGCGGCGATCTCGCCACGCAGACGACGCTTGGCGCCCATCAGCTCGAAGCCTTTGGCGATCCAGATAGTCCAGGTGATGATCGAAGCGATGGCCAGGCCGATCATCACGATTTTCACGATGATGTCGGCGTTCTGGTACATGCCCCATGGCGACAGGTCGTGGGCCATGCCCAGGGTGTTGTCGGCTTCGAGAACTTCAGGTGCCTCGGCGGCGTCGACAGCCTGCACCGGATCGGTGGCGGCCGGTGCAGCCGGAGCGGCAGCGGGTGCGCTCTGTTCGGTGGCGGCAGGGGTGGCTGGCGCTTGAGCGTCGGCGAAGGCCGCAGTCGGTGCCAGCATCAGGCTGAGCAACAGAGCCGCGACGGCGCTCCAGGCGCGAGGTCGAGTGGTTGGCGAAGCGGGAGTTTGATTACGTGTCATGCTGGCCGGACCTGAGATAGAAAAACGTTGTTGCTCTTCCAGGCCTCGTGAGGCCGAGAACAAAAGTGGCGTGCATTATTGCAAGTAATTCTTGTTAACAAAAGTAATAGAGTATCTTTTTTTCCTTCATTGCTAGCCGTTCGTCCTCTGCCAGCGCTAGTCTGTGCCTTTCCGATGGGAGTTTTCTGATGTCCGCGCCTTCTGTTTTGATTGCCGGTTGTGGTGATGTCGGCAGTCGTCTGGCCACGCAATTGCTGGCGGCTGGCTGGCAAGTCCATGGCCTGCGCCGCGACGTTTCCAAGCTGCCGAACGGCGTCATCGGCGTCGCTGGCGATCTGTTCAACGAAGAATGCCCGGCGACCTGGCCGGTAGGCGCTGTCGATTATCTGGTGTATTGCGCGGCGGCCACCGACCACGACGAAGAGGGCTATCGCAAGGCCTACGTGCAAGGCTTGCAGAATGTTCTGAGTTGGCTGGGCGACTATGGACAGGTGCCCGAGCGGCTGATTTTTGTGTCGAGCAGCAGCGTGTATGGCCAGCAGGATGGAGCATGGGTCGATGAGACCTCCGAGACGGTCGCGGCCGGATATTCAGGTCGCTTGATGCTCGAAGCCGAGCAGGTCGTGCTCAATAGCGGCATCCCTGCCAGCGTGCTGCGCCTGACCGGGATTTACGGCCCGGGCCGCGAGTGGCTGTTGACCCAGGTGCGTCGTGGCTATCGCGTGGCAGTCGAGCCGCCGCTTTATGGCAACCGGATTCATGCCGATGATGCAGCGGGGCTGCTGGCGTTCTTGCTGGAAAAAGACCGTGAGGGCGTCAAGCTGGACCAGCTCTATATCGGTGTGGATGACGCGCCGGCGCCGTTGGCTGAGGTGGTGGGCTGGTTGCGCGAGTATCTGGGGGTGACTGAATGGGCGGAAGACGCCAGCGTGCGCCGCACAGGCAGCAAGCGTTGCAGCAATGCGCGGGCGAAAGCGTTGGGGTGGGTGCCGAAGTATTCGAGTTATCGCGAAGGCTATGCAGCGATCCTGGAAGGTCGCTAAAAGCAAAAGATCGCAGCCTTCGGCAGCTCCTACAGGAAAATGCATTCCAAAGCAGGAGCTGCCGAAGGCTGCGATCTTTTCAAAGGGTTACTGCTTTTCCAGCAACCACTTGCGCTCACCCGCGGCAAACTGCGGTTGCTCATCCGCCAGCGCAGCATTCACTGCCTGCAGAATCTCCAGCTCTTTGCCCTTGCGCACAAAGATCCAGTTGTTGCCTTGACCGTTGAGTTGCAGCCACATGCTGTCGTTGCCATTGCTCATCGATGCGCAATCACCAGCCAGACACAAGGCATAACGATCAACGCCCGGCAGGCCGGTTACTTGGCCGTCGGCCTGAAACTGTACAGTGCCGCCTTCACCCTGGCCGCTGGCGATGGTCCAGTTGCCGCCCAGATACGCTGAATACAGCGCGCGTTCGAAGCTCGCACCGATTGGCGCGCCTTCGGGCACGGGGATCTGTGCGCGATCGAAGAGTTGTTCGGGTTCGTTGTCGCTGGCAGCTTGCCGCAGGCGTCCGCCATCGCGTTTCAGTTCGCTGGCGGAGCTGCCGTAGAAATCGACTTTCCAGGCGCCGGACTCTTCGCCCAGCAGCCGTCCTTCGACGTTCTCAAAACCGTTGGTGTAGCGGGCCTGACCGGCCTTGGTGTTGACGTCCCATTCCAGGTTCGGGCCGTAGGCCTGCAGCGCTTCACGCAGGGGACCGCCCTTGGCGGCGGCATCGATCGCCACCTGGTTGATCCAGGTGCCGCTGATGTCACGGTCGGCAGGGTCGCTGGCGCAGCCGCCGAGAAACAGGGCGAGCAGCGAGAGAGCTAGCGCTTTGCGCATGGTGGAATCCTTTCAAAACCTTTTCTTGCGGCAGTCGGCGCGGCGTGAAAGCCGCGCCGTGCACATCACTCGATGACCAGAATGGCATCCATTTCAACCTGCGCACCCTTCGGCAGGGCGGCCACGCCAATGGCGGCGCGAGCAGGGTAAGGCTGGTCGAAGTACTTGCCCATGATCTCGTTGACCTTGGCGAAGTGGCTCAGGTCGGTGAGGAAGATGTTCAGTTTGACGATGTCCTTGAACGAACCACCGGCGGCTTCGGCTACGGCTTTGAGGTTCTCGAAGACCTGGACGGTCTGGGCTTCGAAGCCTTCAACCAGTTCCATGGTTTTCGGGTCCAGCGGGATCTGGCCCGACATGTAAACAGTATTGCCTGCCTTGATCGCCTGGGAGTAAGTGCCGATGGCGGCCGGGGCCTTGTCGCTGGTGATGACGGTTTTGGTCATGTAGGACTCCTTGTAATAGGCAGGTTATGCGCGCATGCGGGTGATGCGGATCACCCCGGTCAAGGCGCGCAGTTTCTTGATCACGCGGGCCAGGTGCACACGGTCGTGGACGCTGACCACCAACTGCACGACGCTGATGCGACCATCGCGTTCGTCCATGCTGATTTTCTCGATGTTGCCGTCGGCCGCGTTGACGCTGCTGGCCAGCAGGGCGATCAGGCCGCGCTGATGTTCCAGCTCGACCCGCAGCTCGACGTTGAATTCGCCGGTGACATCCTTGGCCCATGAGAGCTGGATGCACTTTTCCGGGTTGTGCCTGATTTCGCTGATGTTGCGGCAGTTGTCCAGGTGCACGACCATGCCTTTGCCCGCCGACAGGTGCCCGACGATCGGGTCGCCCGGGATCGGCGTGCAGCACTTGGCGTAGCTGAGCACCAGACCTTCGGTGCCGCGAATCGCCAGCGGGCCTTCCGGGCTCGGCAGCTGCTCGCCTTCGCCAAGCAGACGGCGGGCGACCACATAGGCCATGCGGTTGCCCAGGCCGATGTCTTCGAGCAGGTCTTCGATCAGTTCGAGGCGGTATTCGGTGAGCATCGCCTTGACCCGCTCGGCCGGGATCTTTTCCAGCGAGCTGTCGAAACCGTTGAGGACCTTGTTCAGCAGGCGTTCGCCGAGGCTGATGGATTCGGAGCGGCGCTGCAGTTTCAGCGCATGACGAATGTGCGTGCGGGCCTTGCCGGTAACGACGAAGTTGAGCCACGCCGGATTTGGCCGTGCGCCGGGAGCGCTGACAATCTCGACCGTGGAGCCGCTTTGCAGCGGTTCGGACAGTGGCGCGAGACGACGGTTGATACGGCAGGCGATGCAGCTGTTGCCGACGTCGGTGTGTACCGCGTAGGCAAAGTCGACTGCCGTGGAGCCTTTTGGCAGCTCCATGATCCGGCCTTTGGGCGTGAACACGTAGACCTCGTCCGGGAACAGGTCGATCTTCACGCTTTCGATGAATTCCAGCGAGTTGCCGGCGCGCTGCTGCATTTCCAGCACGCCTTTGACCCATTGGCGAGCGCGTGCGTGCGTGCCTTTGGGCTGCTCGTCGCCGCTGGATTTGTACAGCCAATGAGCGGCAATGCCGTTGTTGGCCATCTCTTCCATTTCGCGGGTACGGATCTGGATCTCGATCGGTACACCGTGCATGCCGAACAACGTGGTGTGCAGCGACTGATAGCCGTTGGCCTTGGGGATCGCGATGTAATCCTTGAAGCGCCCTGGCAACGGTTTGTACAAATTATGCACAGCACCCAGTACGCGGTAGCAGGTATCGACCTTGTCGACGATGATCCGGAACGCGTAGACGTCCATGATCTCGTTGAAGGCCCGACGCTTGCCGCGCATTTTCTTGTAGATGCCGTAGAGGTGTTTCTGCCGACCGCTGACTTCGCCCTGGATGCCGTCGATGGCGAGGCAGTGGCCGAGGGACTCTTCGATCTTGTTGACGATTTCCTTGCGGTTGCCCCGGGCGCGTTTGACCGCCTGGTAGATCCGCGCGGAACGCATCGGGTGCATGGCCTTGAAACCGAGGTCTTCGAATTCGATGCGGATCGCGTGCATGCCCAGGCGGTTGGCAATGGGCGCGTAGATTTCGAGGGTTTCCTTGGCGATGCGCCGGCGTTTTTCGCCGGACAGCACTTCCAGCGTGCGCATGTTGTGCAGGCGGTCGGCGAGCTTGACCAGGATCACCCGGATGTCGCGCGCCATGGCCATGGCCATCTTCTGGAAGTTTTCGGCTTGGGCTTCGGCCTTGGTCTCGAAATTCATCTGGGTCAGTTTGCTGACCCCGTCGACCAGTTCGGCCACAGTTTCACCGAACTGCGCCTGCAGTGCTTCCTTGGCGATACCGGTGTCTTCAATCACGTCATGCAGCATTGCGGCCATCAGGCTCTGATGGTCCATGTGCATGTCGGCAAGAATATTTGCCACGGCAAGAGGATGCGTGACGTACGCCTCGCCACTGCGACGGCGTTGACCGTCATGGGCTTGTTCGGCGTAGAAATACGCTCGGCGGACCAGGTTGACCTGGTCATTGCCGAGGTAGGTCGATAAGCGGTCGGCGAGGGCGTCTATGCTCGGCATGATGAATCCTGCCGAAAGCTCTGACCCCGCGCCGTGCTACGTCGACCAGTCATAGGCTTAGACGGCCTCGTTCGACTCGTCCTCGAACGCTGCGAACAGCGGTTCATCCTGGACGATTTCCTGCTCGGCGATGTACTCGTAGCTCATCACGCCTTCAGCAATTTCACGCAGCGCGACAACAGTCGGCTTGTCGTTTTCCCACTGAACCAGTGGCTCTTTGCCGCCGGTGGCCAGTTGACGGGCACGCTTGGTAGAGAGCATGACCAGCTCAAAGCGGTTTTCCACGTGTTCTAGGCAGTCTTCAACGGTTACGCGGGCCATGGTATTCCTCGGAGCGAATGCAATATGCGCGCTGCCCGGTTGGGCGAGCGGACTGAGCAGTTTAAAAAATCACCAGCGATTAGGGAAGCGCTGATTTTTTGACCAGACCCTTCAACGCGCTGCAAGCACCAATGTAAAGCGCCTGCGGGCATTTTGGGAAGTGTTGATTTAACCGAGCAATTCAGCCAGCAATTTGCCGAAACGTACTTGCTGACGTTTCTGTTGCAGCTGATTGGCGCGGAAAATTGCCTTGAGATCGTCCAGCGCGTGGGCGAAATCGTCGTTGATGATCAGGTAGTCGTAATCGACGTAGTGGCTCATCTCGCTGACTGCTTCACGCATGCGGCCGTCGATGATTTCGTCGCTGTCCTGGCCGCGGTTGGTCAGGCGCTGGTGCAAGGCTTGCAGCGACGGCGGCAGGATGAAGATCGAGCGCGCCTGCGGCATCAGCTTGCGCACTTGCTCGGCGCCTTGCCAGTCGATTTCCAGAATCAGGTCGTGACCTTCGTCCAGGGTCTGCTGCAAGCGGCTTTGCGAGGTGCCGTAGAAGTTGCCGAAGACTTCGGCGCGCTCAAGAAAGTCGCCATGCTCGCCCATCTTCACGAACTCTTCGCGGCTCACGAAGTGGTAGTTCACGCCGTCCACTTCACCCGGGCGCATGGCGCGGGTGGTGTGCGAAACGGAAACGCGGATCTCCGGATCGGCGTCGGTCAACGCCTTGACCAGACTGCTCTTGCCCGCGCCCGACGGCGCAGAAATGATGTACAGGGTGCCGGTGTGTTGGGTCATGTCAGGGTAGCCTTACTCAATATTCTGCACTTGTTCGCGCATCTGCTCGATCAACACTTTGAGGTTGACGGCGGCCTGGGTGCTGCGCGGGTCGAAGGCTTTGGAGCCCAGTGTGTTGGCTTCGCGGTTGAGCTCCTGCATCAGGAAGTCCAGGCGCCGCCCGGCGGCACCACCGGACTTGAGCACCCGGCGAACTTCGATGATGTGCGTGCTCAGGCGATCCAGTTCTTCGGCCACGTCGCTTTTTTGCGCGAGGATGACCATTTCCTGTTCCAGACGCTGCGGGTCGAGCTCGGCCTTCATGTCGGCGAAGCGATCGAGGACTTTCTGGCGCTGGGTGGCGAGCATCTGCGGGACCAGTTCACGCAGGGTCACGACGTCTTCTTCGATGGAAGTCAGACGATCATTGATCAAGCGAGCCAGCTCCGCACCTTCGCGCTCGCGGCCAGCCTTCAAGTCCTTCAAGCCCTGATTGAACAGCGCCAGCGCTTCGGCGTTCAGCGCTTGCGGGTCGGACGCATCGGCTACCAGCACGCCGGGCCAGGCCAGCACTTCCAGTGGGTTCAGCGCAGCGGGATTCTTGATCAGCCCGGCTACGGTTTCCGCAGCGGCAACCAGTTGCGCGGCGCGTTCGCGATCGACTTGCAGCGGCTTGCCGGTGCTTTCCTCGGTGAAGCGTAGCGTGCACTCCAGTTTGCCTCGCGACAGGCCCTGACGCAGCGCTTCACGCACGGCACCTTCGAGGTCGCGAAACGATTCGGGCAAGCGCAGGTGCGGCTCCAGATAGCGGCTGTTGACCGAGCGCAGTTCCCAGCTCAGGGTGCCCTGAACGCCGGCTTTCTCGACGCGGGCGAAGGCGGTCATGCTATGCACCATGGCGGTGACCTCGTAATGCAGATCGGCGCGAAACGCTGTTTCGCAGGCGCGATTCCAATGAATATAAGCCGACTGGCAGCAAAGGCGCAGGATTGTAGCGCAGTGCGGCGAATGCGCCCAAACACACGGTGTGACAAAGCGCTGCAGCCCGTCGGTTATGCGCGTTTGAGGGGTTTCGGTCGTCGGCCGGCGGTTTTAACCAGTGCCCACTCGCGGTGCAGCGCTCTATAATGCTCGGCAGTTTTCCGTCCTCAGTACAGGTATCCCTATGAAACGTCCAAGTGGTCGCGCTGCCGATCAGCTCCGCTCGATCCGCATCACCCGCAACTACACCAAACACGCCGAGGGATCCGTACTGGTCGAATTCGGTGATACCAAAGTCATCTGCACCGTCAGCGTCGAGAATGGCGTACCGCGCTTCCTCAAAGGCCAGGGACAAGGCTGGCTGACTGCCGAATACGGCATGCTGCCGCGCGCCACCGGCGAGCGTAACCAGCGTGAAGCCAGCCGTGGCAAGCAGGGCGGTCGTACGCTGGAAATCCAGCGTCTGATCGGCCGCTCCCTGCGCGCAGCGCTGGACATGTCCAAACTTGGCGACGTGACCCTGTACGTCGATTGCGACGTGATCCAGGCCGATGGCGGCACCCGCACCGCGTCCATCACCGGCGCCATGGTTGCGCTGGTCGATGCACTGAAAGTGATCAAGAAGCGCGGCGGCCTGAAAGGCGGTGACCCGCTCAAGCAGATGATCGGCGCGGTCTCGGTGGGCATGTACCAGGGCGAGCCGGTGCTGGATCTGGACTATCTTGAAGATTCCGCAGCCGAAACCGACCTGAACGTGGTGATGACCAGCACCGGCGGTTTCATCGAAGTGCAGGGCACCGCTGAAGGTGCGCCGTTCCAGCCTGACGAGCTCAATGCCATGCTGGAGCTGGCCAAGCAGGGTATGAACGAAATCTTCGAATTGCAGAAGGCCGCACTGGCCGACTGAGGTTCTTGACCACAAGGAGAGCGTGATGAGTGAAGAGCAAGAATTGCTGCCCAAGCCGAGCCAGGAGGTTCGCCAGTGGGCGATGTTCTGTCACTTGTCCGCCTTGCTGGGGATCTGGATTCCGTTCGGCAATCTGATTGGGCCGCTGATCCTTTGGCAGATGAAGCGCGAAAAAGACCCTTTCATCGATGCGCAGGGCAAAGAGGCGCTGAATTTTCAGATCACGGTGGCGATAGCCTCAATGATCTGCTTCTTGCTCATGCTGCTGATCATCGGTTTCTTCCTGTTTGGTTTGCTGGCGATCGCCGCACTGGTCCTGACGATCATTGCAGGGGTCAAAGCCAACGAAGGTTTCCCGTACAGATATCCGTTCACTTGGCGACTGATCAAGTGAAAGTTTGTTGTATCGCAATATGAAAATGCCCCGACTTATCGGGGTATTTTTATTTGTGCAACTTAATAATTGGTTTTTGTTGTAGGACTAGTCTGTTAGCGATGTGCGGTTTGGCATTTATTTGCTGATATTTCTCTATTACATCTTTGGTCACAACTAAGTGGGCAAGTGTATATCCCTGTCCTTGTTATTCGCGCGAGCTGGTTGTTAAAGTTGCCCGATGCAATGTTTCGATTGAAACATTTCGATATGTTCAAGGCATCGATGGCACTTGAATTCCCCAGTAATCAGTGTTGAGAAAATCAGCCGGTTCACTAGTCGGGCTCAGGTAAATGCTCGCCTCGTGAATACTTAGCCAAGAATAATCCACATGATTGAGCTCGATTTCTACGGCACGCTCGTGGCCGCTTCTTTAGTACTACTGCTCGGGCGCGGACTTGTTGCGCGTGTTGGCTTTCTGCGAAGTTACAATATTCCTGAACCGGTAGCGGGCGGCCTGGTGGTTGCCATGCTCCTGTTGATATTGCGTACTTTCGATATTGAAGTCCGCTTCGATACATCATTGCAAACACCCTTGATGTTGGCTTTCTTTGCCACGATTGGCTTGAGTGCCGACCTTGCCAGTCTGAAAAAGGGCGGCCGCATAGTCGGTATCTTCCTGCTGGCGGTCATTGGCTTGCTCGTGGTGCAGAACGCCATGGGCATCGGATTGGCGACCCTGCTCGGTCTCGATCCTTTGATGGGCTTGCTGACGGGTTCGATCACATTGGCCGGCGGCCACGGTACTGGCGCCGCATGGGGCGCGGTATTCAGCGAGAAATATGGCCTGGCCTCGGCTTCGGAGCTGGCGCTGGCCTCAGCGACGTTCGGTCTGGTGCTCGGTGGGCTGATCGGTGGGCCCGTCGCCCGGTTGCTGATCAAGCGCGTGCAAGTGCCGGGCTGCACACCCCAGCAAGCGCCGCGACTGCCAAGAGGTTTTGAACAGCCGAACAAGGAACGTTCGATCACGCCGTTTTCGTTCGTCGAGACGCTGGCGCTGATTGCCGTCAGCCTGCTCGCTGGCAATCTCTTGAATGGCTTGCTGCATGGCACTGCGTTCGAACTGCCGACGTTTGTTTGCGTGCTGTTTGTGGGTGTGGTGTTGCGCAACAGTCTGTCAGCGCTTGGCTTGTATCAGGTATTCGAGCGTGAAGTGTCTGTGCTCGGCAATGTCAGCCTCTCGCTGTTTCTGGCAATCGCGCTGATGTCGCTGAAGTTGTGGGATCTGGCGGCGCTGGCATTGCCGATCTTCATCATTCTGGCCGTGCAGGCGCTGGTCATGGCGCTGTTCGCGATTTTCGTGACGTTCCGGGTGATGGGCAGCAACTACGATGCCGCAGTGCTGGCTGCAGGACATTGCGGCTTCGGTCTGGGTGCCACGCCGACGGCGATTGCCAACATGCAAGCGGTGACGCAGCGCTATGGGCCATCGCAAATCGCGTTTCTGGTAGTGCCGATGGTAGGAGCGTTCTTCATCGATATCGTCAACGTCATTGTGATCAAGCTGTACCTGACCCTGCCGTTCTTCGCTGCGATCTAGAAAAGGACAGCACATAAAAAATGCCCGCATCTCACGATGCGGGCATTTTCTTTGGCTGCGATACGACGCTTAGATGGTCAGCGTCCAGTCGTAGTCGACGATCAACGGCGCGTGCTGTGAAAACCGTGGCTGACGCGGCAGGCGCGCACTGCGCACCGAGCGACGCAGGCCCGGGGTCAGGATCTGATAATCGAAACGCCAGCCCAGATTGAGCATCTCGGCCTGTTCGTTATCCGGCCACCAGCTGTACTGATCGCCTTCGCGACTGACTTCGCGCAGCGCATCGACATAGCCCATGTTGCCGACAATCTCATCCATCCAGGCGCGTTCCGGCGCCAGGAAGCCTGGAGATTGCTGGCTGTCGCGCCAGTTCTTGATGTCGAGTTTCTGCTGCGCAACGTACAGCGAGCCACAATAAATGTACTCGCGACGTTTGCGTCGCTGTTTGTCCAGGTACTTGCCGAAATCGTCCATGAGCTTGAACTTCTGGTTCAAGTCCTCATCGCCGTTCATCCCCGAAGGAAACAGCAAGGTGGCAATACTGACTTTGTCGAAATCTGCTTGCAGGTAGCGCCCGTAGCGGTCGGCCGTCTCGAAACCGAGACCGCTGATGACAGCCTTCGGTTGCAACCGCGAGTACAAAGCCACGCCGCCTTGGGCAGGGACTTCAGCATCGCAGGCATAAAGGAAGTAGCCATCCAGTTGGAAGGCTGGGTCATCCAGTTCAAAGGCGGAGGCACGGGTGTCCTGCAGGCAGATGACGTCGGCATTCTGGGCTTGCAGCCAACTGAGCAAACCGCGCTCGACTGCCGCCTGAATACCATTGACGTTCACACTGATGATCCGCATAAATGGCCCCAAAAATCGCGTGCGTGTATGATACACGGCGTCAAGCTAATTAGCTAAATCCGTGGTATTTGGGGTTTTTTTCATGCAAGCGTATCAGCGCGATTTCATTCGTTTTGCCATCGATCGCGGCGTTTTGCGCTTCGGTGAGTTCACCCTGAAGTCCGGGCGCACCAGTCCCTACTTCTTCAATGCCGGCCTGTTCAACTCGGGTTCGGCCCTGGCGCAGCTGGGGCGTTTCTACGCCGCCGCCATCGCCGAGAGCGGCATTTCTTTCGACGTTCTGTTTGGCCCGGCTTATAAAGGCATTCCGCTGGCGGCCACGACCGCCGTTGCGCTGGCCGAACATCACGGCCGTGACCTGCCATGGTGCTTCAACCGCAAGGAAGCCAAGGCCCACGGCGAGGGCGGCAGCCTGGTCGGCGCACCGCTGACTGGCGAAGTCTTGATCATCGACGACGTGATCACCGCTGGCACTGCCATTCGCGAAGTGATGCAGATCATCGCTTCCCAGGACGGCGCCAAGGCCGCCGGTGTGCTGATCGCATTGAACCGTCAGGAGCGTGGCAACGGCGAACTGTCGGCGATCCAGGAAGTCGAGCGCGACTTCGGTATTCCGGTGATCAGCATCGTCTCGCTGAATCAGGTGCTGGAGTTCCTCGCCGATGATCCGCAGCTCAAGCAGCATCTGCCAGCCGTGGAAGCGTATCGCGCCCAATTTGGCGTTTGACCAATGTGGGAGCGAGCCTGCTCGCGAATGGCCGTCACCTATCAGCGGTGAGGCAAATTACGCTTTCGCGAGCAGGCTCGCTCCCACAGTAAAAAGACCCGGTTCAGTCAGGCTGAACCGGGTCTTTTTTGTTGGCGATCAACGCAGACTTCGCCATTTCATGAGCAGCCTCAGCGCCAATCCGATATTGACCAGCGCAAACACCAGCAGCGCAACTACCACCATGACGTACAGCGTGCGATCCACATCGAAATCCCACAGATCCAGCGTGCTGCTGCGCACGATTCCGACTGCCGCCGGCAAGTTAACGTAAAACAGCGCCACAAAAGCACACGTCAACGGCAATGCTCGCCAGTAGACAGTGGCCAGAATCCTGTCTCGACTACGTTTTCGAGCCTGCGAACCCTTTTGATATTCATCCTCAGCCAACGCTTCGTTGAGCGCTGGCCACGCCAGATTGAACATGAACGTGGTCAGGGTCAGCAGCAAGCCACTGACCGCGACAATGTCACTGAACGGCATTCAGCCCCAGCGTTGCGCAGAGCAATGCGTGGGAATCTTCGCTGATTTCGAACTGTCCGGCGCTGCCCTTGCGTTTGGTGATGGGTTTGAAGGTCGGCTCGTTTTGGGTAATGAGCATGTTCAGTTCGTCGCGAATCACGTCCGAGCTGATCACCACCAGATACACATTTTGCGCATGTTCGGCGGACTCGATCACCGCGCGCATACTGTGCTGCAAGATGTCGTCGAGTTGGTTGCGAAAGCGCGAAACGGTGTTCTTCAGCAGGGTTTTGCTTTGGCTCTGGGTCAGTTGAAAGATCGTCGATATCTGCGATTCGGTCGGCAGGGTTTGCCCGAAGTAACTCTGGATCAGATACAGCAGGCGATCCTGTTTGGCTTCATCAGCCCGGCTGGGCATGCCGCCCTCGACCAGCATTTTCAGGTACTCGGTCAGGCTGGCCTTGGCGATGCGCTCCAGCGCATGGGCGATTTCAGCGTCACCGATGCGCAAGGTCTTTTTCACCGGTTCTTTCTGTTCCTGCTCGAAAGCGTCGGCGTCGATCGTGAACGAGATCTGCATGGCTCAGGCGCTCCGGGATTATTTTTTGCTGGCGGCTGGTGTTTCGGATTCCTCCGGGTACGGGTCCTGTGGCGCGTCACCTTGGCCGGTGAGGGTTTTCCAGCCGTTCAGGACATGCGCCGATTTGCGAAACTGCGGGCAGGGCGGCATTGAAGTCTTGGCTTGATTGGAATAACGATGGCCGCAGTCCACGCATTCGTAGGTGCCTGCTGAAACATCGCTGCCGTAAGGAACGTAATCTTTCTGCATGAGTGAATCTCCGTTGGATGAGAGGAAGATCCTATGGAGATTTGTTCTGGAGGGATGTCGGACGTTTCGCTGTGTCGAGTCAGGCTTTTCCTGCGCGCACAAAAAAGATCGCAGCCTTCGTCAGTTCCTACAAAAGCGGATTCTCGCGTGTGCGAAATCCCTGTAGGAGCTGTTGAAGGCTGCGATCTTTTGCTTCAGCGATTGGCGATCAAGGACGCTTGCGATTACTGATCAGTGTGCCCACACCGGTATCGGTAAAGATTTCCAGCAGGATCGCATTCGGCACACGACCATCGATGATCAACGAACTGCCAACCCCACCCTGAACCGCTTCCAGTGCACAACGGATCTTCGGCAGCATGCCGCCGTAGATCGTGCCGTCAGCGATCAGATCGTCGACCTGCTGCGTGCTCAGGCCGGTCAGCACGGTGCCCGACTTGTCCATCAGGCCGGCAATGTTGGTCAGCAGCATCAGCTTTTCAGCTTTCAGTGCTTCGGCAACCTTGCCCGCCACCAGGTCGGCATTGATGTTGTACGACTCGCCGTTCTCACCCACGCCAATCGGCGCGATGACCGGGATGAAGTTGCCTTTGACCAGCAGGTTCAGCAGTTCGGTGTTGATGCCGACGACTTCGCCGACGTGGCCGATGTCGATGATTTCCGGCTGAGTCATCTCCGGGGTCTGACGGGAGACGGTGAGCTTCTTCGCCCGGATCAGCCCGGCATCTTTACCGGTCAGGCCGATGGCGCTGCCGCCATGGCGGTTGATCAGGTTGACGATGCTCTTGTTGACCTGACCGCCGAGAACCATTTCCACCACGTCCATGGTCGCGGCGTCGGTGACGCGCATGCCGTCGACAAAATGGCTTTCGATCGACAGACGCTTGAGCAGATCACCGATCTGCGGGCCGCCACCGTGCACGACTACCGGGTTGATGCCCACGGCTTTCATCAGCACGATGTCGCGGGCGAAGCCGGTTTTCAGCTCCTCGCTTTCCATCGCGTTGCCGCCGTATTTGATCACCAGGGTCTTGCCGACGTAGCGTCGGATGTAAGGCAGCGCTTCGGACAGGACCTTGGCAGTGTTGGCGGCGGCTTCGCGTTCGAGGGTCATTCAGGGCTCCGGGTGGATCAGAACGGTAGTTGGAGATCAGGTGCAACGCGTTTCAGTTGGGCGTGGAACACATCCTTGATGCGCTGCAATTCAGCCTCGTCATCGGCCTCGAAGCGCAGCACCAGCACCGGTGTGGTGTTGGATGCGCGCACCAGGCCCCAGCCTTTGGCGTAATCGACCCGCACGCCGTCGATGGTGGTCAGGTCGGCGCCTTCGCCCCACTGAGCATCGTGCAGTGCATCAATGATGCTGAATTTGCTCTCTTCGGTCACATGGATATTGATTTCCGGCGTGGAAATATCGTTCGGGAAGGTCGCAAACAGCTCTTCCGCAGTGGATTTTTCCTTGCTGAGGATCTCCAGCAGACGTGCGGCGCTGTAGATGCCGTCGTCGAAACCGAACCAGCGCTCCTTGAAGAAGATGTGCCCGCTCATTTCGCCGGCCAACAGCGCGCCGGATTGTTTCATTTTCTTTTTGATCAACGAGTGACCGGTCTTCCACATTAGCGGCCGACCGCCGTATTCCTTGATCAGCGGCACCAAACGGCGGGTGCATTTAACGTCGAAGATGATTTCCGCGTCCGGGTTGCGTGCCACCACGTCGCGGGCGAACAGCATCAGCAGACGGTCCGGGTAGACGATGCTGCCGGTGTTGGTCACCACACCGACGCGGTCGCCGTCACCGTCGAAGGCCAGGCCGATATCGGCGTTGGTTTCCTTGACCTTGGCGATAAGGTCGACGAGGTTTTCCGGTTTGCCCGGATCCGGGTGATGGTTCGGAAAGTTGCCGTCGACTTCGCAGAACAGCGGGATGACTTCGCAGTTCAGCGCTTCGATCAATTGCGGAGCGATCACACCGGCAGCGCCGTTGCCGCAGTCGACCACGACTTTCAGGCGACGAGCGAGTTTGATGTCCTGGACGATTTCGGTGTTGTAGCGGTCGAGGATTTCGACTTGGGTGACGCTGCCCTGGCCAGTGCTCAGGTCGTTGTTCTTGATGCGTCCGTGCAGCACCTGAATCTGTTCGTTGGCGAGAGTGTCGCCGGCGATGACGATTTTGAAGCCGTTGTAGTTCGACGGATTGTGGCTGCCGGTGAGCATCACCCCGGATTTGCCGGCCAGCACATTGGCGGCGTAGTACAGCGCCGGCGTTGGCACCAGACCGACATCGCTGACGTGGCAACCGCTCTCGGCGATGCCGCGAATGAGTTCCGCGACCAGCTCCGGGCCGGACAGGCGACCGTCGCGACCGACCGACACATTCGGTTCGCCCTGGGCCAGGCTCTGCGAGCCGATGGCACGGCCGATCCAGTAGGCGGTTTCACCGTTGAGGTATTCCGGCACGGTGCCGCGAATGTCGTAGGCGCGGAAAATGCTGTCAGGCAGCTTCGGGGCGATCTTGGCGGGGGTATTCATCTGCGGAAATGCTCCATCTCGAAAAGGGCGGGACAGACCGGCGAAATCTTCGACGGCAGGCTCAAACTGAAGGGTATGACGGCGTTTTCCACAGAGAGTTCGTGCTATGAAAGGGCCATGACGCCTCGCCTGGCCGGGCTCGCGGCCGGCAAAACCTTGATTTTCCGCGCTTAACCGTTCTGGTGAATCTGCACAAATTTCCGTGTAAGAGCTGCCGCAGGCTCGGGCCGCGATCGGACGATCTTTTGATTTTGCTTTTTAAGATCAAGATCAAAAGATCGCAGCCTTCGGCAGCTCCTACAGGGCGGTGCCAATCATTTGGTGCCAGTGTGGCCAAAGCCGCCGGTGCCGCGCTCGGTCTCGACGAACTCTTCAACCATTTCGAAATGCGCCTGCACCACCGGCACCAGCACCAATTGCGCCAGACGTTCGCCGACGGTCATGGTGAAGTCGCTCTGGCCGCGGTTCCAGCAGGACACCATCAGCGGACCCTGATAATCGGAGTCGATCAGTCCGACAAGGTTGCCCAGTACGATGCCATGTTTGTGGCCCATGCCCGAGCGCGGCAGGATCAGCGCGGCGAGGTTCGGGTCACCGATGTAGACCGACAGCCCGGTGGGGATCAGCACGGTTTCACCCGGTTTGATCACGATGTCCTGTTCCAGCATGGCGCGCAGATCGAGGCCGGCGGAGCCCGGTGTGGCGTATTGTGGCAGCGGGAAATCGGTGCCGATGCGTGGGTCGAGGATCTTGGCTTGCAAAGCGTGCATGTAAATTAAACCTGGTTCAGACGTTCGGCGATAAAAGTGACCAGTTGGCGAGCGATCTTGCTCTTGCTGGTCTGGGCGAAAACCGTGGCGTGCAGCTCACGGTCGATGACGCTGCAAGCGTTTTCCTCACTGTTGAAACCGATGCTCGGATTGGCGACGTCGTTAGCGACGATCAGATCGAGATTCTTGTCCTTCAGCTTGCGTGCAGCGTAGTCGAGCAGGTGTTCGGTTTCGGCGGCGAAGCCGACACTGAACGGACGGTCGGGACGGGTCGCGATGGTGGCGAGAATGTCCGGATTGCGCACCATTTGCAGGACGAAGCCGTCGCCGCTCGTAGGATCTTTCTTGAGTTTATGCGGGGCGACGACTTCGGGGCGGTAGTCCGCCACCGCTGCCGACGAAATGAACACATCGCAAGGCATGGCCGATTCGCAGGCAGCGAGCATGTCGCGGGCGCTGACCACGTCAATCCGCGTCACGCGATCAGGCGTCGGCAGGTGCACCGGGCCGCTGATCAACGTCACACGGGCGCCGGCTTCCACGGCTGCTTCGGCGAGGGCAAAGCCCATTTTTCCCGAGCTATGGTTGGTGATGTAGCGCACCGGGTCGATGTTTTCCTGAGTCGGGCCGGCGGTGATCACCACATGCTTGCCGGTGAGGGCCAGGCGCTGGAAGCAATCGGCGGCGAGCAGCGCCAGATCGGTGGCTTCCATCATGCGGCCCATGCCGACGTCGCCGCAGGCCTGACTGCCCGAGGCCGGGCCGAAAGTCTTCAAGCCACGGCTTTCCAGCAGTTGCAGGTTGGCCTGGGTCGCCGGATCGCGCCACATCGCCTGATTCATCGCCGGCGCGACAGCAACCACAGCGTCGGTGGCCAGCACCAGTGTGGTCAGCAGATCATTGGCAATGCCTTGGGCCAGACGAGCAATCAGGTCGGCGGTGGCGGGGGCGATCAGTACCAGATCGGCCCATTTCGCCAGCTCGATATGGCCCATGGCGGCTTCGGCGGCAGGGTCGAGCAAGTCGAGGTGAACCGGGTGCCCCGAGAGGGCCTGCATGGTCAGCGGGGTAATGAATTCGGCGCCGCCATGGGTCATGACCACGCGCACTTCCGCACCCTGATCGATCAGGCGGCGAACCAGATCGGCGCTCTTATAGGCCGCAATGCCGCCGCCGACGCCCAGAACGATGCGTTTCCGATACAGCCGCTGCATAGGTCTGCCTTTCATTTCGTTGATGACGGCGGCGCGATACCCCTCCCCAGGGTTGAATCGACCGCCAAAAAGATGGGCTACGATATCACAGCGACCGCTACGGAACAGCGGCGCCCACAGACAAGGAGGTGCTATGAGTATTCGCGATTGGCCGGCGGCGGAACGGCCGCGGGAAAGGCTGTTGGAGCATGGGGCAGGGAGTCTTTCGGATGCTGAGCTGTTGGCGATTTTTCTGCGCACCGGATTGCCCGGAAAAAGCGCTGTTGACCTCGCAAGACATCTGCTGACGCAATTCGGTGGCCTGCGTTTGTTGCTCGAGGCCGATCAGGACGCATTCAGCAAACAAATGGGCCTCGGCCCGGCCAAGTTCGCCCAGTTGCAAGCCGCTCAGGAAATGAGCAAGCGCCATCTGGCCGAGCGTTCACGACAGAAACCGGCCCTGGAGAACCCTCAGGTCGTCCGCGATTACCTCAAGGCAATGCTGCGGCACGAGCCGCACGAGGTGTTCGGCTGCCTGTTTCTCGATTCAAAGCACCAGGTGCTGAATTTCGAGGCGCTGTTTCGCGGCTCTATCGACAACACCAGCGTGCATCCTCGGGAGGTGGTGAAGCGCGCGCTGGCCAATAACGCCGCAGCGGTGATCCTCTGTCACAACCACCCGTCCGGCAATACCGATCCAAGTCAGGCCGATCGGCTGCTGACCAAGCGCCTGCAGAAAGCGCTGGAGCTGATTGACGTGCGAGTGCTCGATCACTTCATCATCGGAGACGGCGAACCGCTGTCGATGGCCGAGTGTGGCTGGATGTAAAAGAGCAGCGGCAAGCCTCTAGCTGCAAGCGGCAAGCTGGAGCCGTGCGCGGAGTGCTCTAGCTTGCCGCTTGCCGCTTAGGGCTTGAGGCTGATTTTTGAATAATCCTGCCGGCCAAACGGGCTGACGGAGTAACCCTGAACATCCTTGCGCGTCAAAGCGTAGGCCGTCGGGTGCGCCAGTGGCAGCCACAACGCCTGCTGCTGGATCTGCGCCTGTGCCTGTTCATACAGCTTGGTCCGTACGCCTTGCTCGCTGGTGGTCTTGCCGGCGCTGATCAGCTTGTCCAGATCGGCGTTGCAGTACCGCGCGAAGTTGGTGCCGGACTTCACCGCCGCGCAGGAAAACTGTGGGGTGAGGAAGTTGTCCGGGTCGCCGTTATCGCCGGCCCAGCCCATGAACAGCAGGTCATGTTCGCCGGCCTTGGCGCGTCGAATCAGTTCGCCCCATTCGATCACACGGATCTCAGCCTGAATGCCGATCTCGGCCAGATCCGACTGCAGCATCTGCGCGCCGAGGCTCGGGTTCGGGTTGAGCAGGCTGCCCGATGGCCGCGTCCAGATCGTCGTCTGGAAACCCTCCTTCAAGCCGGCCTTGGCGAGCAGCGCCTTGGCTTTGGCCACGTCGTGCGGATAGCCCGGCAGGTTCTTCGCGTAGCTCCAGGTGTTCGGCGGGTACGGGCCGTTGGCCGCCTCGGCGGTGTCTTCGAACACGGCTTTGATGTAGTTGGCCTTGTCGAAAGCGAGGTTGATCGCCTGGCGCACTTCCGGTTTGTCCAGTGGCGGATGCTGGCTGTTGATGCCCACGAAAGCGGTCATGAAAGCCTCAGTCTTCTCGACTTTCAGCGTCGGCTCCTTCAGAGCAGCCTGTACGTCCAGTGGTTTTGGCGACAGGGCGATCTGGCATTCATTGCGCCGCAGCTTTTGCAGGCGCACGTTGGCGTCCGGCGTGATAGCGAAGATCAACGGGTCGACGGCAGGCTTGCCACGGAAATATTCCGGGTTTGCCTTGTAGCGGATCGCTGCGTCTTTCTGAAAGCGGTTGAACACGAACGGGCCGGTGCCGATCGGCTGGCTGTTGAGTTTGTCGGTGGCGCCGGCCTTCATCAGTTTGTCGGCGTATTCGGCGGAATAAATCGAGGCGAAGCCCATGCTCAGGGTCGCGAGGAAAGTCGAATCCGGATGGTCGAGAGTAAAACGCACGGTGAGCGGGTCGAGGGCGTCGATCTTCTTGATCAGGGTCGGCAGTTGCATCGACTGCGCATGGGGGAAGCCGCTCTGGGCGACTTTGTGCCACGGGTTGGCCGGGTCGAGCATGCGGTCAAAGCTGAACTTGACGTCTTCAGCGCTCAGCTCGCGGCTCGGCTTGAAATAATCGGTTGTATGAAATTTCACCTGCGGGTGCAGCTTGAACACGTAGGTCAGGCCGTCGGTGCTGACTTCCCAGCTATCGGCGAGGCTCGGGATGACCTTGCCACTGGCGGTGTCGAAATCCACCAAGCGGTTCATCAGTACGTCAGCCGAAGCATTGGTGGTGGTCAGCGAGTTGTACTGCACCGCGTCGAACCCTTCGGGACTGGCCTCGGTACAAACGCTCAACGCGGCGGCCTGGGCGAGGGGGCTCAGCAACAGCGGAGCGAGTAACAGGGGTAGGGCAGCGAGGCGCATGGTCGGTTTCCTTTACAGATCGAAGGCCCATCTGCAAGTGCAGTCTGGAAAAGTCCTACCCTAGAGCTCTGAATTGCAAATGACTATCCCCTTTTTGCATTTTCAGGCGCACTCTTGCGCGGTTTCGAGCATGGGCAGCGAAATGAAAAGTCCGAATTGCCTGTAGGAGCGGATTTCTGCGACGAGTGGTCAAAACCGGTCGCGGCCTTTGTTCAAAGCGTTCGCAGGCCGAAAAAGCGGCATTTTATTGATTCATTGCACAGCGATTGTTGTTGCACCCCGGTCTTTCTGGTATAAAGCAGCGCTCTTTTCTAGGGGCCCGGTTCCTTCACTGTAGGTGTAGCCGGTAAGACCTCTAAAGAAACGCGGCGCCTGGCGCCAAATGACTGAGAGATTAAGCGGCCAACCCATGCCGGGTTGGGCATGTGGTTTTAGAGGGCTGAGGCATGTCGAGAGTATGTCAAGTTACCGGTAAGGGTCCGGTGACTGGGAATAACATTTCCCACGCAAACAACAAAACCCGTCGTCGTTTCCTGCCGAACCTGCAGCATCACCGCTTCTGGGTTGAAGAAGAGAAACGTTTTGTGCGTCTGCGCGTATCTGCCAAAGGCATGCGTATCATCGACAAGCGTGGCATCACTGTCGTGCTCGCCGAACTTCGCCGCGATGGCAAGATTTAAGGGAGCTAATCATGCGTGAATTGATTCGTTTGATCTCGAGCGCCGGTACTGGTCACTTCTACACTACCGACAAGAACAAGCGTACTACCCCGGACAAAATCGAGATCAAGAAATATGATCCGGTTGTTCGCAAGCACGTGATGTACAAGGAAGGCAAAATCAAGTAATTGATTTTTCCTGACTGCGAAAAAGGCCCGTATCGTGAGATACGGGCCTTTTTTGTTTGCCCTGGAGTTATGCGGTGACCGGTTGGGCCTCATCGCTGGCAAGCCAGCTCCCACATTGATTGCCGGTCCTCACAGAACCTGTGTCATGCACAAAATCTGTGGGAGCTGGCTTGCCAGCGATGAGGGCCGATCAGTCAGCAAACATCTCAAGCCTTCTGTTCAAAGATCACATAAACCTTGCGGCAAGCCTCCAGCACTTCCCAGGTTCCGCGAAACCCCGCCGGAATCACGAAGCGATCGCCAACGCGCAAGGTCTTGGCATTGCCATCGCTGTCACGCAATACCGAAACCCCCTGCAAAATCTCGCAGTACTCATGCTCGGTGTAATTCACCGTCCACTGACCCACCGCGCCTTCCCACACACCCACGCCCATTTGCCCACAAGGGCTGTCGTATTGATGAAACACCGCCTGCTCAGGATCGCCCTTGAGCACCTTCGCCGGGTCCGGGCGATAGCGCTCGGCTTCGCTGCCGGCGAGGCTGATATCGACGACGTTCTGGATGTTCATTGTTGTTTTCTCCGCTAGTGACGGCGCGTTGGCTGGAATGGGCCAAAGTCTATGTTTATTAAAATGAACACCGCAAGGCCGTATGACCGGCTTGTGTCAAATATATTGAAACAAACCCGGCCGCTGGTTTAGGGTGGCGGGTGCCTCGGGCCGAAAGTGCAGGCTGGCCGGGCAGAATTCTTGAACAGCGCCGCAGCGCTTGCGGTGCTCGTATTCAATAAGAGGAGGACACCCGAATGACCACCCTGACTCGTGCCGACTGGGAACAACGCGCCCGCGATCTGAAAATCGAACGCCGCGCCTTCCTGAATGGCGAATACACCGACGCCGTCTCCGGCGAAACCTTCGAGTGCATCAGCCCGGTCGATGGCCGCCTGCTCGGCAAGATCGCCAGTTGTGATGCCGCCGATGCTGACCGTGCTGTAGAAAACGCCCGCGCTACTTTCAATTCCGGCGTCTGGTCGCGCCTGGCGCCGACCAAACGCAAAGCCACCATGATTCGCTTCGCCAGCCTGCTGAAACAGCACGCCGAAGAACTGGCGCTGCTGGAAACCCTCGACATGGGCAAGCCGATCAGCGATTCGCTGTACATCGACGTACCGGGCGCGGCCCAGGCGTTGAGCTGGAGCGGCGAAGCGATCGACAAGATCTACGACGAAGTCGCCGCGACTCCACATGATCAACTGGGTCTGGTGACTCGCGAGCCAGTGGGCGTAGTCGGCGCTATCGTGCCGTGGAACTTCCCGCTGATGATGGCCTGCTGGAAGCTCGGCCCGGCGCTGTCGACCGGTAACTCGGTGATCCTCAAGCCGTCGGAAAAGTCGCCGCTGACTGCCATCCGCATCGCTGCGCTGGCCATTGAGGCGGGTATTCCCAAAGGCGTTCTCAACGTGCTGCCGGGCTATGGCCACACCGTCGGCAAGGCGCTGGGTCTGCACAATGATGTCGACACGCTGGTGTTCACCGGCTCGACCAAGATTGCCAAGCAACTGATGGTCTACGCCGGCGAATCGAACATGAAGCGTGTCTGGCTGGAAGCCGGTGGCAAGAGCCCGAACATCGTCTTCGCCGATGCGCCGGACCTGCAGGCCGCCGCTGAATCCGCTGCCAGCGCCATCGCTTTCAACCAGGGCGAGGTGTGCACCGCCGGTTCGCGTCTGCTGGTCGAGCGTTCGATCAAGGACAAATTCCTGCCGATGGTGATCGAAGCGCTGAAAACCTGGAAGCCCGGCAATCCGCTCGACCCGGCGACCAACGTCGGCGCTCTGGTCGATACCCAGCAGATGAACACCGTGCTGTCGTACATCGAGTCCGGCCATAGCGATGGTGCCAAACTGGTCGCCGGCGGCAAGCGCATCCTCCAGGAAACCGGCGGCACCTACGTCGAGCCAACCATTTTTGATGGTGTGAGCAATGCGATGAAGATTGCCCAGGAAGAGATTTTCGGCCCGGTGTTGTCGGTGATCGCTTTCGATAGCGCCGAAGAAGCCATCCAGATCGCCAACGACACGCCATACGGTCTGGCTGCAGCGGTGTGGACCCAGGACATCTCCAAGGCCCACCTGACCGCCAAGGCCCTGCGCGCCGGTAGCGTGTGGGTCAACCAGTACGACGGCGGCGACATGACCGCGCCGTTCGGTGGCTTCAAACAGTCGGGCAACGGTCGCGACAAATCGCTGCACGCCTTTGACAAGTACACCGAGCTGAAAGCGACGTGGATCAAGCTGTAAGCCGTTAACGGCAGCCCGGCCGCTCCGGGCTGCCTGAGCAAACAGAGATCCCCTGTGGGAGCGAGCCTCTGTGGTGAGGGGATTTATCCCCGTTCGGCTGCGAAGCAGTCGCTAAACCATTGCACGCGGTGTACCTGGTACATCGTGGTTGCAGGTTTTGGGGCCGCTGCGCGACCCAACGGGGATAAATCCCCTCGCCACAGGGGCTCGCTCCCACAGTGTTTTGGATGAACACAAAAAGAATTATCCACAGGAGCGTGGAACATGCGGTGGGCGACGTATTTCGCCGTGTTGGCGTCTGTCTTGAGTGTCGGCCTGGCCCTGGGGGTCAGCATGCCGCTGGTGTCGTTGCGTCTGGAGGGCTGGGGCTACGGCTCGTTCGCCATCGGTGTGATGGCAGCCATGCCGGCAATCGGTGTGCTGCTGGGGGCGAAGATTTCCAGCCATCTCGCCGCGTATTTCGGCACGGCGAACCTGATGCGTCTGTGCCTGTGGGCCGGGGCACTGTCGATCGGCCTGTTGGCGCTGCTGCCGAGTTATCCGATCTGGTTGCTGCTGCGCCTGCTGATCGGGGTGATCCTGACCATCGTGTTCATCCTCGGCGAGAGCTGGATCAATCAACTGGTGGTCGAGCAGTGGCGCGGACGTCTGGTAGCGCTGTATGGCAGCAGCTATGCGCTGAGCCAACTGTCCGGTCCGCTGCTGTTGGGCGCGCTGGGCACCGAGCATGATTACGGTTTCTGGGTCGGGGTCGGTCTGCTGACGCTCTCGCCTTTTCTGCTGCTGGGTTGCAGTGGCGCCCCGAGTAGCGAGGCCAACAGCGTCACGTTTGGCGCTCTGTGGGGTTTTGCCCGAGAGCTGCCGGCGATTGCCTGGGCGGTGTCGTTGTTCGCCGCGTTCGAGGCGATGATTCTGACGCTGCTGCCGGTGTATTGCCTGCAACAAGGGTTCACCGCCGAAATCGCGCTGGCAATGGTCAGCACCGTGGTGGTCGGCGATGCGCTGCTGCAATTGCCGATCGGCGCATTGGCCGATTATCTGTCGCGACGCACGCTGTTCGCTGGATGCGCGGTGGTGTTGATGCTGTCGAGTCTGGCCATTCCAATGTTGCTCGACACGCTGCTGATCTGGCCGCTGTGGGTGCTGTTCGGCGCCAGTGCTGGCGGCTTGTTTACCTTGTCACTGATTCTGATTGGCGAGCGCTACCGTGACGATGCGCTGGTCCGCGCCAATGCGCATATTGCCCAGTTGTGGGGTGTCGGTTGTCTGGTCGGGCCGTTGACGGCAGGGGCGGGCAGTCAGTGGATCAACGGGCATGCGTTGCCGCTGTTGATGGCGGCGGGGGCGTTTGGCCTGGTGCTTTTGTTGTTGCGCCAAGGAGCCTTTGGCACAACGGCAGAAGCTGCCTGAGCGCATTCCTGTGGGAGCGAGCCTGCTCGCGAAAGCGGTGCATCAGTCAGCTCATTTGCTGGATGTGAAACCGTTTTCGCGAGCAGGCTCGCTCCCACAAGGGATCACCAACTTACAGCATCCGCTCGAGGCCAACGCTGGTGCTGAACCATGCGTTGAAGCGCCGCCACCAGCTCCCCGGTTCCTTGGTCAGGGTATGCATCTGGCCGTTGTCCTCGGTGACCCAGACGACCTTACCGTCCTCGAGTTTCGCCTGATAACTCAGGGTCGGCGCCATGCCTTGCAACGCCAGTGCGCGCACGTGCTCGGCCAGTTCCGGGCTGTCGACGAGCACGCCGACTTCGGTGTTCCACAGCACCGAGCGCGGGTCGAAGTTGAACGAGCCGATAAACGATTTGCGCCGGTCGAAGATCATCGCCTTGCTGTGCAGGCTGGAATCCGAGCCGCGAAACGACTTGCTGTAGAACACCCGCGGACCGCTGCCATAGTTATCCCCAGGCTGGCGGCGCAATTCATAGAGTTTCACCCCGTGTTCAAGCAACGCCTTGCGATAGGGTGCGTAACCGCCATGCACCGCCGGCACGTCGGTGGCCTCCAGTGAATTGGTCAGCAGGTTCACGGAGACCCCGGCATCGGCGCGCCCGGTCAGGTAGACCAGCCCCGGCTGGCCGGGCACGAAGTACGCGGAAATCATGATCAGCTCTTTGCTGACACCGGTCAGTTCCGGCGCCAGTTGTGTGGTCAGCAACAGATGCGGATCGGGTTCGCCCTTGGACAGCACCTTGCTCGGCGCATCCCACAACGCCTGGTTCCAGGCCCAGATCAGTTCTTTGCGCCAGATATCCATGCGCGGGTCGGTGGTGAATTTCATCAACTGTTGATACAGCGCGTGGTTCTGCTTGCGGGTTTCTTCCAGTGATTCTTCCAGGCGCGTGCGGGTGTTTTGCAGGTCGGCGGCGGTCGGTTGGCTGGAGAGGAATTCGTCGATCGGCTTGCTCAGCGCGCTGTTCCAGTACTGGTCGAAACTGTGCCCGAGCTGCTCGGCGACCGGGCCGATGCTGAGCATGTCGATGTCGGTGAAATTCAGGTTGGGTTCGGCGTCGAAATATTCATCGCCCAGATTGCGCCCGCCGACGATGGCCGCGCTGTTGTCCGCCAGCCACAGCTTGTTGTGCATGCGCCGGTGCTGCACGGACAGATTGAACAGTCGCCCGGCCGCACGCGTGACGCCGGTGCTGCGACCCAGGTGCAGGGGATTGAACAAACGAATCTGGATCTGCGGATGCGCCGCCAGGGTCGCGATGATCTGGTCGAGGCCGTCGCTGGTGGTGTCGTCGAGCAGGATGCGCACGCGCACACCACGGTCGGCCGCCTTGAGCACTTCCTCCACCAACATCCGCGTGCTGATGCCGTCGTGGACGATGTAGTACTGCAAATCGAGGCTGACCTGGGCATGGCGAATCAGTTCGGCCCGCGCGGTAAACGCCTCGCCACTGTCGGAGAGCAGGCGAAACCCCGACTGCCCTTTGTAGGGCGCGGCCTGAGCCTGAATCGAACGGCCGAAGCTGGAGTCCGACGCTGGCAGTGCCTGGCTTGGTTCGCGCGGCACATCGAGGCTGGCGCAGCCGCTGAGGAACGAGGCGAGTATCAGTAAAGCGAGTAGGGGCTGTCTGAAGCTCACGTAGGATCGTTCCGGTTGGCGGTTGAGGTCGGCATTTTGGACGCCAGGGTCGCAAAAAAGGTCAGTCGGTCTCAGCGAGTAATTTGATCGCCGCGGCGCCGACCTTGCGCACCGCTTCTTCGATCTGTGCTGTTGGTTTGGCAGCGTAGTTCATGCGCAGACAATTGCGGTATTTGCCCGAGGCGGAAAAGATGCTGCCGACGGCAATCTGTACGCCTTGATCGTGCAGCGCGCGATTCAGTTTCAGGGTGTCGAAACCCTCAGGCAGTTCTACCCAGAGCATGAAGCTGCCCTGCGGGCGACTGGCGCGAGTGCCGGCGGGAAAGTAGCGCGTCACCCAGTCGATCATCGCGTCACGATTGCGCTGGTACTGCATGCGCATGCGCCGCAAGTGCGGCTCGAAATGGCCGGCCTTGATGAATTCGGCAATCGCGATCTGCGGCTGCGGCGCGGTGGATCCGGTGCTGATGTATTTCATGTGCAACACCCGCTCGAGATATCGGCCCGGCGCCACCCAGCCGATGCGCAGCCCCGGCGCCAGGGTCTTGGAGAACGAGCTGCAGAGCAGCACGCGGCCGTCTTCGTCGAAGGATTTGATCGTTCGCGGACGCGGATAGGTGTAGGCCAGTTCGCCGTACACATCGTCTTCGATGATCGCCACGTCGAAACGCTGGGCCAACGTCAACAGCGCGCGTTTGCGCGATTCGGGCATGACGTAGCCGAGCGGGTTGTTGCAGTTCGGCGTGAGCTGAATGGCCTTGATCGGCCACTGTTCCAGCGCCAGTTCAAGGGCGTCGAGGCTGATCCCGGTGAGCGGGTCGGTGGGGATTTCCAGAGCTTTCATGCCCAGGCCTTTGAGGGTCTGCATGGCGCCGTGGAAACTTGGCGAGTCCACCGCGACGATGTCGCCCGGCTCGCAGATCGCGTGGATGCTGGTGGACAGCGCTTCGTGGCAGCCGGTTGTGATGACCAGTTCGCTGGCGCTCAACTGGCAGCCGGAATCGAGCATCAGCCGTGCGATCTGTTCGCGCAGTTCGAGGTTGCCGTGGATGTTGTCGTAATACAGACCGGGCATGTCCTGTCGGCGACTGATACGCGCCAGCCCGCGCAGCAGCGGTTTCATGGTCGGCGAGCCGACATCGGGCATGCCACGGCCCAATTGCACGACATCCTTGCGTGGCACCGCGCGAATGAGTTCCAGCACCTGATCCCATTGCGAAATCTCCACTGGCCGTTGCGCCGGGCGGCCTATTGCGGGTAGCTCCGGCAATTCGCGGCCGACTGGCACAAAGTAGCCAGACTTGGGTTTCGGCGTGGCCAGACCGCTGTCTTCAAGCACGCGATACGCCTGCTGCACCGTGCTCAGACTGACACCGTGCTCGACACTCAAGGCACGCACTGACGGCAAGCGATCACCGGGCCGATAGAAACCTTGTTCGATGCGAGTGCCGAGCAATTCGGCGAGATTTACATACAGAGTCATGGTGGCCTCGGTGCGTCTTGGTGGAAACCAGTACAGATGCGGCAAAAATCGATCATTCAGTCGGCGAATCGGCCAATCTGTATGGAGTTAATACAGGTTCTTTGAGTCTGTAATGGTTTTGCTCGCCCGCGCATCATGGAATCTCTGGCTACCCAAGTAAACAGGAGCAACGAAAATGAACGGCTTGAGCGATGTGCGGCTGACGTTACACAGTCAGGAACTGGCGGCAGGGCAGAAGGACAGCGCGCGCAATCTGCTGCGTAACGCACCGTCCGGCCTCAGTCGCTGGGGCCTGTTCTGGCATCGTCTGCACACGCGCAAGGCGTTGTTGGGGCTGACGCCGGAGCAGCTCAAGGATGTCGGGCTGACGCGGGAGCAGGCGTTGGAGGAGGGGTTGAAGCCGTTCTGGCGGATCTGAGCACCATGATCGTTCCCACGCTCTGCGTGGGAACGCTGCCCCGGACGCTCTGCGTCCGCTGTGACGCAGAGCGTCACTGGATGCATTCCCACGCGGAGCGTGGGAACGATCCTGATTCGTCAGACCAACTCTCTCAGCCGATGCCACAGCATCCCCAACGCCAACAACGGCGAGCGCAAGTGCTTGCCGCCGGGAAAGGTGATGTGCGGCACCCTGGCGAACAGATCAAAGCCGCCGCCATGCTGCCCGCTGATCGCCTCGGCCAGCAGCTTGCCGGCCAGGTGGGTGGCATTCACTCCATGCCCGGAATACGCCTGGGCGTAATACACGTTCGGCTGCTCGGCGAGCCGGCCAATCTGCGGCAGGCGGTTGGCGCCGATGCCGATCATCCCGCCCCACTGATAATCGATTTTCACCCCGGCCAGTTGCGGGAACACTTCAAGCATCTTCGGCTGCATATAGGCGCCGATATCCTTCGGATCGCGTCCCGAGTAATGACACGCGCCGCCGAACAGCAAACGTCGATCCGCCGAGAGCCGGTAGTAATCCAGCGCTACCCGCTGGTCGCAGACCGCCATGTTCTGCGGCAGCAGGTTGTGCGCCTGCTCTTCGCTGAGCGGTTCGGTGGCGATGATGTAGCTGCCGGCGGGCAGGACCTTGCCGCTCAGTTGCGGGTTGAGGTCATTGAGATAGGCATTGCAGCCCAACACCAGCGTCTTCGCTCGCACCGAGCCTTGCGCGGTGTGTACCTTCACTTCGGGGCCGTAATCGATGCGCGTCACGGCCGAACGCTCGAACAACTGCACGCCCAGTTGCTGCGCCGCTGCCGCTTCGCCCAGCGCCAGATTCAGCGGATGCAGATGTCCGGAGCCCATGTCGATCAAGCCGCCGACATAGCGCTTGGAACCGACCACCGTGTGCATTTCACTGGCTTGCAACAGGCGGGTTTCGTAGCGATAACCGAGGCTGCGCAACTCTTCGGCATCTTCGGCAAAACCGTCGAGATCGGAAGGCTTGTTGGCGAGGTCGCAGTAGCCCCAGGTCAGGTCGCAGGCAATGCCGAAACGCTCGACGCGCCGGCGGACAATCTCCACCGCTTCCAGGCCCATGAGTTTCATCTCGCGCACGCCTTCGGCACCGATGACATTGGCGAACTGATCCAGGCCATGGCCGACACCGCGAATCAACTGCCCGCCGTTGCGACCGCTGGCGCCCCAGCCGATCCGGTGCGCTTCCAGTAAAACCACGCTGAAACCGCGTTCGGCGAGTTCCAGCGCGGTATTCAGCCCGGAAAAGCCGCCGCCGACCACGCACACATCCGCCACCACCTCGCCTTGCAGCATGGGATGGTCAGGCTGCGGCAGGCTGCTGGCGGCGTAATAAGAGGCAACGTGGGGTTGGCTCGCGGTGGTCGGGGCGCGGGCGGTCATGGGCATCATCCAACGGCTGAGTGTCGAGAAAATTTGACGGAGCATAAGCCGCACGCCCGAACGTGGGCAACATCGGTCGGCCTGCGGTGTCTGGATCCGGGCTTTTGCGGCACAATCATCAGCCCGCCACTTTGGTCACCGTTTCAATGAGCTGCAACAGCCAGAAAATCCGCACCCTGCGTCAGCAGATTCCCACGTTCGACTGCGTGCCGGGCTGCCACGACTGCTGCGGGCCGGTGACGACCTCGCCCGAGGAGATGGCCCGGCTGCCGCGCAAGACCCGCGCCGAGCAGGATGCCGCGCTGGATGAACTCAACTGTGTGCATCTGGGGCCGAATGGTTGCACTGTGTATGAAGAGCGGCCGCTGATCTGTCGACTGTTTGGTACGACCAATACCCTGCCATGCCCGAACGAGCGGCGGCCGGTGGAGTTGATTCATCCACGGGCGGAGAAGCAGATATTTGAGTACATGGCGGCGAATCGGCAGGTGTTGGTGTAAGCGATCGTTCCCACGCTCTGCGTGGGAATGCAGCCCGGGACGCTCTGTGTCCCAAAGGCCGAACGCGGAGCGTCCGAAGAGGCGTTCCCACGCAGAGCGTGGGAACGATCATTGCGGTGATCAATCCGGAATCGGCAGGCACAGGCTCTCTTTCACTTCTTCCATGACGATATAACTCTTCGATTCACGTACATGTGGCAGCTTCAAGAGAATGTCGCCGAGCAGTTTGCGGTACGAGGCCATCTCGGAAATCCGCGCCTTCACCAGATAGTCGAAATCCCCCGACACCAAATGGCACTCCAGCACATGCGGCAGCTTCAGCACCGCGCGTCTGAATTCTTCGAATGTGTCGCCGGATTTGTAGTCGAGGCTGATCTCGACAAACACCAGCAGGCTACCCTTCAAATGCTGCGGATTGAGCCGGGCGTTGTAGCCCATGATGATCCCCTCGCGCTCCAGACGCCGCACGCGCTCGGTGCACGGCGTGGTCGAGAGGCCGACCTTTTCCCCCAGTTCGGTGAAGGAAATCCGCCCGTCCGCCTGGAGGATCCGCAGGATATTGCGGTCGATCTTGTCCAGCTCACGTTTGGTCTGAGTGTTGGTACGCATAGGGGATGCGCCTCCGTGAAAAGGGTTTTTACCGAGAATTGTCGCCAAATATAGGCGCTTATATAGTGAAAAGCACTGGCATTTCTTTTTTACACTGCGCCCATCATTGCTCTAACAAACAGTTCGGCGAAAAGCCGCGATGAGGGATTGAAAATGCGCGTCATGGTCTTGGGTAGCGGCGTCATCGGTACCGCCAGTGCTTACTATCTGGCCCGTGCCGGGTTTGAAGTGGTGGTGGTCGACCGGCAGCCTGCTGCGGCCATGGAGACCAGTTTCGCCAACGCCGGCCAGGTCTCGCCGGGTTACGCCTCGCCGTGGGCCGCGCCGGGCGTGCCGCTCAAGGCCATCAAGTGGCTGCTGCAACGCCATGCGCCATTGGCGATCAAGGCCACCGCCGATATCGACCAATACCTGTGGATGGCGCAAATGCTGCGCAACTGCACCGCCAGCCGTTACGCGGTGAACAAGGAGCGCATGGTGCGTCTGTCCGAGTACAGCCGTGACTGCCTCGATGAATTGCGCGCCGAAACCGGTATCGCCTACGAAGGCCGCAGCCTCGGCACGACGCAGTTGTTCCGTACTCAGGCGCAACTGGATAACGCCGCCAAAGACATCGCCGTGCTGAAAGAGTCCGGCGTGCCGTTTGAAGTCCTCGACCGCGCCGGCATCGCCCGCGTCGAGCCGGCTCTGGCCGGGGTGACCGATATTCTCGCTGGCGCGCTGCGTCTGCCCAACGACCAGACCGGCGACTGCCAGATCTTCACCACCCGTCTCGCCGAAATGGCGCGCAAGCTCGGTGTGGAATTCCGTTTCGGCCAGGACATCCAGAAACTCGACTACGCCGGTGATCGCATCAACGGTGTGTGGATTGACGGCAAGCTGGAAACCGCTGACCGCTACGTGCTGGCGCTCGGCAGCTACTCGCCGCAGTTGCTCAAGCCGTTGGGCATCAAGGCTCCGGTGTATCCGCTCAAGGGCTATTCGCTGACCGTGCCGATCACCGATCCTGCCATGGCGCCGACGTCGACCATTCTCGACGAGACCTACAAGGTTGCGATCACCCGTTTCGACAACCGCATCCGCGTCGGCGGCATGGCCGAGATCGCCGGTTTTGACCTGTCGCTGAACCCGCGTCGGCGCGAAACCCTGGAGATGATAGTCAACGACCTTTATCCTCAGGGCGGCAATCTGGCCGAAGCGAGTTTCTGGACCGGCCTGCGCCCGACCACGCCGGACGGTACGCCGATCGTTGGCGCCACGCCGTTCAAGAATCTGTTCCTCAACACCGGTCACGGTACGCTCGGCTGGACCATGGCCTGTGGTTCCGGCCGTTTGCTCGCCGACCTGATGGCGAAGAAAAAGCCGCAGATCAGCGCCGAAGGCCTCGATATTTCCCGTTACGGCAACCAGACCCAGGAGTCCGCAAAACATGTCAATCCAGCGCCAGCTCACCAATGAGCGCATGAGTCAGATCGTCAGCCACAACGGCACCGTGTATCTGGCCGGGCAGGTCGGCGACGACTTCGACGCCGGAATTGAACAGCAGACCCGCGACGTGCTCGCCAATATCGAGCGCTTGCTCGATCTGGCCGGGACCGACAAGCAGCATCTGTTGTCGGCGACAATCTATTTGAACGACATCGAAGCGCACTTCGCCGGGATGAACGCGGTGTGGGACCAGTGGTTGCCAAAAGGCGCTGCTCCGGCCCGCGCCACCGTCGAAGCGAAGATGGCCAAGCCGAGCATTCTGGTGGAGATCTCCATCGTCGCCGCGCTGCCATAACGGTTCCAAGATCCCTCTCCCGGTGCTGTTGGCGGTTCACGCCGTCAGTCAGCGCCGGTTTTTCTTCCCATGACCGCCCAGAAGTCTGCCGCCATGCGTCCTGCCCGTGCCCTGATCGACCTTCAAGCCCTGCGTCACAACTACCGAATTGCCCGTGAAGTCACCGGCGCCAAGGCGCTCGCGGTGATCAAGGCGGACGCCTATGGCCATGGCGCGGTGCGTTGCGCCCAGGCGCTGGAAGCCGAGGCTGACGGATTTGCGGTGGCCTGCATTGAAGAAGCACTGGAGCTGCGTTCCGCTGGGATTCTCGCGCCGGTATTGCTGCTGGAAGGCTTCTTCGAAGCCGACGAGCTGGCGTTGATCGTCGAGCATGATTTCTGGTGCGTGGTGCATTCGCTGTGGCAGCTCGAAGCGATCGAACAGGCAGCGCTGAGCAAGCCGATTACTGTTTGGCTGAAGCTAGATTCCGGCATGCACCGCGTCGGTCTGCATCCGAAAGACTACCCTGCGGCATATCAACGTCTGCTGGCCAGCGGCAAGGTGGCGAAAATCGTGTTGATGAGCCACTTCGCCCGCGCCGATGAATTGCACGCGCAAAGCAGCGCCGAGCAGGTCGCGGTGTTCGAAGCGGCGCGTCAGGGTCTGGCGGCGGAAGTCAGCCTGCGCAACTCGCCAGCCGTGCTCGGTTGGCCAGAAATCCAAAGCGATTGGGTCCGCCCGGGCATCATGCTCTACGGCGCGACCCCGTTCGAAGAAGCCAACGCCGTCGCTGAACGCCTGCAACCGGTGATGACTCTCGAATCGAAAGTCATCAGTGTGCGTGAATTGCCGGCCGGCGAACCAATCGGCTATGGCGCCAGATTCATCACCGACAAGCCGATGCGCATCGGTGTGGTCGCCATGGGGTACGCCGACGGCTACCCGCGCCAGGCGCCGACCGGCACGCCGGTGCTGGTGGCCGGCAAATCCAGTCGCCTGCTGGGGCGCGTGTCGATGGACATGCTCTGCATCGATCTAACCGACGTAGCGGAAGCGGGGCTTGGTTCAACTGTCGAGCTGTGGGGTAAAAACATCCTCGCCAGCGACGTGGCAAAGTGGGCCGATACCATCCCGTATCAGATCTTCTGCAACCTGAAACGGGTGCCAAGGCTCTATTCCGAGGGCTGACGCCGCTGCGGGGGCCAAGTGTTGTAAATACTGAACGCTGTCGCCATGATAACGCTCAATATTCTTACAACATCAGGAGGCTCCCGCCTTGGACGTCGGTGAACGACTGCAATCGATCCGCAAGCTCAAAGGGCTTTCCCAGCGTGAACTCGCCAAACGCGCGGGCGTCACCAACAGCACCATTTCGATGATCGAAAAGAACAGCGTCAGCCCTTCGATCAGTTCGCTGAGAAAGGTGCTCGGCGGCATTCCCATGTCGATGGTCGAGTTCTTTTCCGAAGAGATCCTGCAGGACCAACCGACCCAGATCGTCTACAAGGCCAACGAGCTGATCGACATCTCCGACGGCGCCGTGACCATGAAACTGGTCGGCCGGGCCCATCCGAGCCGCGCCATCGCCTTCCTCAACGAAATCTACCCGCCGGGCGCCGACACCGGCGAAGAAATGCTCACCCACGAGGGCGAGGAAACCGGGATTCTGGTGGAAGGTCGCCTCGAGCTGGTGGTAGGGCTGGAAACTTTTATCCTCGAAGCTGGCGACAGCTACTATTTTGAAAGTACTAAGCCGCATCGTTTCCGTAACCCGTTCGACGTACCGGCGCGACTAATCAGCGCAGCCACGCCTGCGAATTTCTAAGCAGAAGGCGCCGGGCCAATACGGCAGAGGCCCCAAAGCGATTTACCGATGTGCTACAAGACCCCTCTAACCATGGGGTTGTTTCAGTACAGCGGCCTACCCGCTATACTTGCGCCCGCCTGCGAACCATGGCCGCAGGCGTGAATAGCCACCATTGAGGGTGAACGCGTGAACCTAATTATGAAAATGCTGGCCGCACCAGCAACCGTACTGGCCCTCTGGGCTGTCAGCGCTCAAGCTGCGACAAATGACGACATCGCCAAACGCCTAGAGCCCGTCGGCCAGGTGTGTGTTCAAGGGCAGGAATGCAAGGGTATGGAAGTGGCCGCGACGGCTGGCGGCGGTGGCGGGGCGAAGGCACCTAAAGACGTGATTGCCAAGCACTGCAACGCTTGCCACGGCACGGGCCTGCTTGGCGCGCCGAAGATCGGCGACAAGGCAGCCTGGAAGGAGCGGGCCGATCATCAGGGTGGTCTGGACGGCATCCTCGCCAAGGCCATCACCGGCATCAACGCCATGCCGCCGAAAGGCACCTGCGCCGATTGCTCCGATGAAGAGCTCAAGGGCGCGATCAAAGAGATGTCCGGTCTGTAATCAGCGCCGGCTTTGAAAAAAACCGTCTTCGGACGGTTTTTTTGTGCCTGTGGTTTCTGGTTTCCGATTCATTCAGGCCCTGATCCCTCCAAACCAAATGCTGTCCTTTGCAGCAAACTCAAGGCAATCTCGGTCTACCCCTATCAACGGAACGGGCGGGAGGCTTCAGATGGTGCAGTTGTGTTCAATCGAACAGGCGGTGGACGATGTGCTGGCGCGTTTGCCGGCGCACATCCACATGGGCCTGCCGCTGGGGCTGGGCAAGCCGAATCACTTCGTCAACGCGCTGTACCGGCGGATCAAGGAGCTGCCCGAACGGCAGCTAACGATCTATACCGCGTTGTGCCTCGGTCGGCCGAATCTGGGCGATGGCTTGCAGAAGCGTTTTATCGAGCCCTTCGTCGAGCGCGTGTTTGGTGACTATCCTGAGTTCGATTTCCTCGCTGATCTGCAGCGCGACAGCCTGCCCGCCAACATCCGTATCCAGCAGTTTTTCATGCAGCCTGGCAGTCTGCTCAACAGCGCGCCGGCGCAGCAGGATTACGTCAGCAGCAATTACAGCCATGCCGCCCGCGACATCAACGCCGCGGGCCTGAACCTGGTGGCGCAATTACTGGCCAGCAGCAGCGAACACCCTGATCGCTTGAGCCTGAGCTGCAACCCGGACATCACCCTCGACCTGTTGCCGATGATCGCCAAGCGCCGTGAGGCGGGGGAGACCATCGTGCTGGTCGGCCAAGTGCATACGGATCTGCCGTACATGCCCGGCGATGCGGAAGTCGACATCGACACGTTTGATCTGCTGATCGACGAGAAGGACAGCAGCACGCTGTTTTCAACGCCGAACATGCCGGTGGGGTTTCAGGATCATTTCATTGGCTTGCATGCGAGCACGCTGGTGCGCGATGGCGGCACGTTGCAGATCGGCATCGGTTCGATGGGCGATGCGTTGACCGCCGCGTTACTCGCGCGGCAGGCCGATAACGCCGGCTATCAGGCGTTGCTCGATGACATCAACCTCAGCCAATGGGCGCAATTGATCCAGCGCGAGGGTGGCACCGCGCCATTTGCCAAAGGCCTTTACGGCTGCAGCGAAATGTTCGTCAACGGCCTGCTGGTGCTAGCGGATGCCGGGATCATTCGGCGCAAGGTCTATCCGGATGTGCCGACCCAGGAGCAGGCCAACGCCGGTACCCTCGACGAAGCCGCGCAGCCCGACGGTATCTCGGTGCACGGCGGCTTCTTCCTTGGCCCGCGCAGTTTTTATGAACGGCTGCGCGAGTTGCCGCAAAGCAAGCTGCTGGAATTCAACATGACCCGCATCAGCTATATCAACGAGCTGTACGGCCAGGAAGAGCTCAAGCGCTTGCAGCGCATCGATGCGCGCTTCATCAACACCGTGTTCACCATGACTCTGCTCGGCGCCGGCGTGGCTGATCAATTGGCAGACGGACGCGTGCTCAGCGGTGTCGGTGGGCAGTACAACTTCGTTGCCCAAGGCCACGCGCTGGAGGGCGCGCGATCGATGTTGATCCTGCGCAGCTGGCGCGAGTCCGGCGGCGAGGTCAGCTCCAACATCGTCTGGGATTACGGCCACTGCACGATTCCGCGGCATCTGCGTGACATCGTCGTTACCGAGTACGGCATCGCCGACCTGCGCGGCAAATCCGACGCAGCGGTGATCGAAGCGCTGCTTAATATCAGCGATTCACGCTTCCAGCCGGGACTGATCGAACAGGCGCAAAAAGTTGGTAAGCTGCCGAAGGATTTTCGCCTCGATCCACGTTTCGCCGACAACACACCGCAGCGCTTGCAGGCGATTGCCGCACGGCATCCGAACCTGTTTCCGGAGTATCCGCTGGGCTGTGATTTCACCGCGATCGAACGGGATCTGCTGCGGGCGCTGAACTGGCTGAAGAGCAAATTCAAGCTGACCGAGATTCTGGAATTGGGCAAGGCAGCGCTGGATGCGCCGGAGGCGTCGGCGTTCCCCGAACACCTTGAGCGGATGCAGCTGACGAACCCGGAAGGCTTGAAGGAGGACCTGTTTCAGCGCCTGCTGCTCACCGGCCTCAAAGCCACCGCGCAGTAACTGCCGCCACAAAACCGAATGTGGGAGCGGGCTTGCTCGCGAAAGCGGTGTGTCATTCACTCAACAGGGTGACTGAGACAATGCCTTCGCGAGCAAGCCCGCTCCCACAAGGATATTGCATGGTTACTCGATGAAGGTAACGACGCCATCCTTCAGCGATTGCACGCGAGCCAGCGATTCAACGCGGTAGCCCTGCGAGTCCAGCTCGGCGCGGCCGCCCTGGAACGACTTCTCGATGACAATGCCCAGACCGGCCACGGTGGCGCCGGCCTGTTTGATGATCGAAATCAGCGCTTGCGAGGCCTTACCGTTGGCCAGGAAGTCGTCGATGATCAGCACGCGGTCGCTGCTGGTCAGGTGGCGCGGGGAGATGGCCACGGTGCTTTCGGTCTTCTTGGTGAACGAGTAGACGGTCGCCGAGAGCAGGTTTTCAGTCAGGGTCAGGGACTGTTGCTTGCGGGCGAAGATCACCGGCACGCCGAGGTTCAGCCCGGTCATGATCGCCGGGGCGATGCCCGAGGCTTCGATGGTGACGATCTTGGTGATCCCCGAATCCTTGAACAGCGCGGCGAATTCGTCACCGATCAGCTTCATCAGGGCCGGGTCGATCTGGTGGTTCAGGAAAGCGTCGACTTTCAGGACTTGATCGGAAAGCACGATGCCTTCTTCGCGGATTTTTTTGTGCAGTGCTTCCACAACAGCTTCCTCTGTTGGCGCGATGGGCGCCGAAGGTAGATTAAAAAGTAGTCGATTCTAGCGCTTTAACATCGCGCGTATATCGGCCAATGCGCTATTGCCACGCACGGCTTTGACTTCAGTCGGGGTGTCGTCGTTGCCTTCCCAGGCCAGATCGTCCGGCGGCAGCTCATCCAGAAAGCGGCTCGGCGCGCAGTCGATGATTTCACCGTACTGCTTGCGCTTGGCAGCGAAGGTGAAGGCCAGGGTCTGGCGGGCGCGCGTGATGCCCACGTAGGCCAGGCGGCGCTCTTCTTCGATGGTGTCGGCTTCGATGCTGGAGCGGTGCGGGAGGATTTCCTCTTCCATGCCCATGATGAACACGTAGGGGAATTCCAGGCCTTTGGAGGCGTGCAGCGTCATCATTTGCACGCCTTCGGCGCCGTCCTCTTCTTCCTGCTGGCGCTCGAGCATGTCACGCAGCACCAGTTTGCCGATGGCGTCTTCGACGGTCATTTCGCCGTCTTCGTCTTTCTCGAGGGTGTTTTTCAACGCCTCGATCAGGAACCAGACGTTGCCCATGCGGTAGTCCGCCGCCTTGTCGCTGGAGCTGTTGGTACGCAGCCAGTTCTCGTAGTCGATGTCCATGACCATGCTGCGCAGCGCCGAGATCGGATCTTCGCCGGCGCACTGCTCGCGAACCTTGTCCATGAAGCGCTTGAAGCGCGCCAGGCGATCAGTAAAGCGGCTGTCGAGATGTTCGCCGAGGCCAATTTCGTCGGTGGCGGCGTACATCGAGATCTTGCGCTCGGTCGCGTAGTTGCCGAGCTTTTCCAGGGTGGTCGAGCCGATCTCGCGGCGCGGCACGTTGATCACGCGCAGGAAGGCGTTGTCGTCATCCGGGTTGACGATCAGGCGGAAGTAGGCCATCAGGTCCTTCACTTCCTGGCGACCGAAGAAGCTGTTGCCGCCGCTCAGGCGATACGGCACCTGATGGTGCTGCAGCTTCAATTCGATCAGCTTGGCCTGATAGTTGCCGCGATAGAGAATCGCAAAATCGCTGTACGGACGATCGGTGCGCAAGTGCAGGCTGAGGATTTCCATGGCCACGCGCTCGGCTTCGGCGTCCTCGTTGCGGCAGCGAATCACGCGGATCTCGTCGCCGTGGCCCATCTCGCTCCACAGCTGCTTTTCGAATTCGTGCGGGTTGTTCGAAATCAGCACGTTGGCGCAACGCAGGATGCGGCTGGTGGAGCGGTAGTTCTGCTCGAGCATCACCACTTTCAACGACGGATAGTCGTCTTTGAGCAGCATCAGGTTTTCCGGGCGCGCGCCACGCCAGGCGTAGATCGACTGGTCGTCGTCACCCACCACGGTGAACTGGTTGCGCTTGCCGATCAGCATCTTCACCAACAGGTACTGGCTGGCGTTGGTGTCCTGGTATTCGTCGACGAGCAGGTAGCGCACCTTGTTCTGCCACTTTTCGAGAATGTCGGCGTGTTCCTCGAAGAGCTTTACCGGCAGCAGGATCAGGTCGTCGAAGTCCACCGCGTTGAACGCCTTGAGCGTGCGCTGATAGTGGGTGTAGACGATGGCGGCAGTCTGTTCCTTGGGATTGCGCGCATTCTCCAGGGCCTGAGCGGGCAGGATCAGGTCATTTTTCCAGGCGCCGATCATGTTCTTGATTTCGTCGACGCCGTCGTCGCCTGCGTATTCCTTCTGCATGATGTCGGTCATCAGGGCTTTGACGTCGGTCTCGTCGAAGATCGAGAAACCGGGTTTGTAGCCCAGCCGCGCATGCTCCTTGCGGATAATGTTCAAGCCCAGGTTGTGGAAGGTGCAGACGGTCAGGCCGCGTCCTTCGCCGGCACGCAACAGGGTGCCGACCCGCTCTTTCATTTCGCGCGCGGCCTTGTTGGTAAAGGTCATGGCGACGATGTACTGGGCGCGGATGCCGCAGTTCTGGATCAGGTGCGCGATCTTGCGCGTGATCACGCTGGTCTTGCCGGAGCCAGCACCGGCGAGCACCAATAGAGGGCCGCCGACGTAGTTCACGGCTTCTTGCTGCCGGGGATTGAGTCGGGACATACGAAAATTCGGGAGTCGTTGACGAAATGGGCCGGCATTTTAACAGGCTCAGCGATTTCTGCTGCTCTGTCCGACTTGTGACGCAGCACGCGATTCAGATTTGCCGGTTTTGTTACTTTCACGCAGGATGCGCGGGCATTTTGCGGCTAATGTTCTCCTTCTGACGCAAAATAACGTTTTGATGCCGTTGTCATCAGACAACACATTGGTCATTGTTCAGCACAACGGCATAATGCCCCGCCTACATCATTGCAGAGTCTAGGGAGTCAGCTTGTCTACGCCTGTCGAACCCTTGCGTTTGCTGCTACTGGCCGAAGAGCCAGCGTGGACAGCGTTGTTGCGTGAGTGTCTGGCTCCGATGGGGAGCGCGGCGGTGCTGATCAGCGCGCCGAACTGGGATTCGGTCAGCCGCCTGTTCGAGGACAACCGTCACGCGGTGTTGCTGACCCTGCCGGCGTTGCAACCGCCGCCCGGGCGCTGCAGCCTGCCGACCGTTCTGCTGCTGGAGCACGAACCGGCCACCGCGCCGATCAGTGTCAGCGACTGGCTGGTGTTCGACGCCCTCGATGCCGGCATGCTCCAGCGTTGCCTGCGCCATGTGCGCGAACGCGGCGTGCTGGAAAACACTTTGCAGCGCCTGGCCGAACAGGACCCGTTGACCGGCATCGCCAACCGTCAGGGCTTTCAAACCCTGCTCACCGCGCGTCTTGCCGAAGGCGACGGTCGCGGTCTCGCTCTCGGCCACCTCGATCTCGACAATTTCCGCCATGCCAACGACGCCCTTGGTCATCAGGCTGGCGATCGCTTGATCCTGCAAGTTGTTGCGCGGCTGAAAAGTCAGCTGGAGGCCGGCGATCAACTGGCGCGGCTGGGCAGTGATGAATTCGCTTTGCTGATCGACACCCGCCGAGCGCCGCAACGCGCCGAGTGGATGGCTGAACGCATTACCGAGGCCTTGGCCGAACCTTATTGGGTCGACGGCGAGAGTCTGCTGATCGGTTCCAGCCTCGGCATCGCCCATGCCCGCGCCAATGGCGGCGCCGATCCGCTGATGTGGCACGCGCACATCGCCATGCAGCAGGCCAAGAGCACACAGGGCTGCACTTTTCATATCTTCAACGAACGCATCAACCGCAACGCGCGCAGCATGGCCGACCTCGAAAGTGAACTGCGCCGGGCCTTGCGCCGCGATGAACTGGAACTGCATTACCAGCCACGCCTGAATCTTGGGGACGGCCAGATTGTCGGCCTTGAAGCGCTGGTGCGCTGGCGTCATGGCGAACGCGGTCTGTTGCCACCGAGCGAATTCGTGCCACTGGCCGAACAGAGCGGTCTGATCGTGCCGCTGGGTTACTGGGTGATCGCTCGCGCGCTGCGTGACATGCAGGCATTGCGCGAACAGGGTCTGGCGCCGCTGCACATGGCGATCAACCTGTCGTTCCGGCAGTTTCAGGACAGCCAGTTGCTGCCGACGCTCAGCCGTCTGATTGCCGAACGCGGCGTCGAGGCGCAGTGGCTGGAATTCGAACTGACCGAAACCGCGGTGATGCGGCGCAGCGATCTGGTCAAACAGACCATGGACGCGCTCGGCCGCCTTGGCGTGCGCTTCTCGCTGGATGATTTCGGCACCGGATTTTCGTCGTTCGTGCACCTCAACAGCCTGCCGATCACCTTGCTGAAGATCGACAAAAGTTTCGTCGGCGGCATGGAACAGCGCGAAGAGAACCGCAAACTGGTACACGCGATGATCAACCTCGCGCACAACCTGCATCTGGAAGTGGTTGCCGAAGGGGTCGAGACGCCAGAGCAGCTGGATTTGTTGCGCGGGTTCGGTTGCGATCAGGTGCAGGGCTATCTGATCAGCCGGCCGTTGCCGTTGGAGGATCTGGTGGAATATCTGATCTTTGGAGCCAGTCAGCAGGCTTCGGTGGAAGCCATTTAAAAGATCGCAGCCTTCGGCAGTTCCTACCTTGGAATGTGTTCCCTTGTCGGAGCCGCCGAAGGCTGCGATCTTTTGATCTTAATCCGCGCCGATGGCCTCGAACCTCTCTGCAACTGGCTCGCGCCGAATCATCCGCTGCATCTTCCATTCAAACGCCAGCGTCAGGCTCACCGCCGCGCATGCCAGCCCCAGCGCCAGGCCCCACCACACGCCCGTCGGCCCCCAATTGAGGTGGAACGCCATCCACCACGCCGCCGGTGCGCCAATCAGCCAATAGCAAGCGAGCCCCACGAGAAATGTGGTTTTGGCATCCTTGAGTCCACGAATGCAGCCCATGGCAATCGTCTGCGTGCCGTCGAACAACTCGAACCACGCCGCCACCGCCAACAGGCTCACCGCCAGACGGATCACCTCGGCAAACGCCGGGTCGTTGTGGTCGAGGAACAGGCCGACCAACTGATTCGGCCACAGCCAGAACACCAGGGCGAAGCCGAGCATTACTACTGCTCCGAAGGCGATGCCGACACGCCCGGACATGCGTGCGTCGATCAGTTGCCCGGCGCCGTAGTGTTGGCCGACGCGCATGGTGATGGCATAGGACATGCCGGCCGGGACCATGAACGCCACCGAAACGATCTGCAGGGCGATCTGATGCGCACCCATTTGCGTACTGCCCATGGTGCCCATGCACAACGCGGCAAAGGCAAACAGCCCGACTTCCACCGCATAGGTGCCGCCAATCGGCAGGCCCAGGCGCCAGAGTTCTTTCAGGTATTGTCGGTTCGGCCGCGACAGGCCGGCGCGCAACGGATAAGCGTCATAGGCCGGATGCCGGCGAATGTGCCAGGCCAGCGTCAGTGCCATGCAGTTGGCGACAATCGCCGTGACTAGACCAATACCGGTCAGACCCAGTTGCGGCAGGCCGAACATGCCGGTAATCAAGGCGTAGTTGAGCAGGAAGTTGGCCACGGTGCCGGCGAGGCTGATGACCATCACCGGCGTCGCCCGGCCGATTGCACTGGTAAAACCGCGCAGGGCCATGAAGCTCAAGTAACCGGGCAGGGCGAAGGGCAGGGCGATGAGGAACTGCCCGGCGGCGTTGACGTTGGTTTCGGTCTGGCCGAACAGCAGCAACACCGGGTTCAGATTCCACAACAGCAGCCCGGCGCCGAGGGCCATCAGCCAGGCCAGCCACAACCCGGCCTGGGTCAGGCGCGCGGCGCCGAGGATGTCACCGGCACCCTGACGGATCGCCACCAATGTGCCGACCGCTGCAATCACGCCGATGCAGAAAATCGACACGAACGAGTAACTCGCCGCACCGAGGCCACCTCCGGCCAGCGCTTCCGGACTCAGGCGCGCCATCATCAGGGTGTCGGTCAGCACCATCAGCATGTGCGCCAACTGCGAAGCAATCAGCGGCCCCGCCAGCCGCAGGATGGCCCAGAGTTCGGTACGCACAGGATGCCGCATGGTCATCACCACCTGATTTCAGAGGGAACAGAAGAGCGTCGATTCTCGGCGCTTGGCAGGCGTTGCACAAAGGGATAAAAAGGATGGGTGGCATGATTAATACTCATCCTGAAACGTACCCGCCGGATTGGCTATATCCCCGCTACTGGAGCTTTGTGTATGTCCCGACGCCTTCCGCCGTTGTATGCCCTGCGCGCATTCGAAGCGGCAGCCCGGCACAGCTCGTTCACTCGCGCGGCGGAAGAATTGTCGATTACCCAGAGCGCGGTCAGTCGGCACATGCGCACACTCGAAGAACATTTCGCCTGCCGGCTGTTTCATCGCAGCGGGCGCAATCTGCAACTGACCGAGTCGGCGCGGCTGCTGTTGCCCGGTATCCGCGAAGGCTTCGCCGCCCTTGAGCGCGCCTGCAATACCTTGCGCGCCGAAGACGACATCCTGCGCATGAAGGCGCCGTCGACCCTGACCATGCGTTGGTTGCTGGCGCGGCTAAGTCGCTTCCGCCATTTGCAACCGGGCAATGAGGTGCAACTGACCAGCGCGTGGATGGACATCGATTCGGTGGACTTCAACAACGAGCCGTTCGATTGCGCGGTGTTGCTCAGCGACGGGCATTTCCCGCCGGACTGGGAAGCGAGCCTGCTGTTTCCCGAGGAACTGATTCCGGTCGGCGCGCCGAACCTTCTCAACGATCAGCCTTGGGACGTGGCGCGCCTGGCGACCACCGAACTGCTGCACCCGACCCCGGACCGCCGCGACTGGCGCAGTTGGCTGGAGCGTATGGGTCTGTCCGATCAGGTCTCGCTCAAGGGCGGACAAGTGTTCGATACGCTTGAGCTGGGCATGATTGCGGCGGCGCGTGGTTACGGTGTCTCCATGGGCGATTTGCTGATGGTTGCCGAAGATGTCGCGCAAGGGCGCCTGAGTCTGCCGTGGCCGACCGCCGTCGCCAGTGGCCTGAATTATTACCTGGTATGGCCAAAGCCACGCCCGGGAGGTGAACGTTTGCGCCGCCTCAGCGACTTTCTGCAGGGCGAGGTCCGTGCCATGCAACTGCCGACGGTAGAGCGCTTGAGCTGAAACGTTCGAGCCGGCACAATGCCACTACTGCGCCATACCCACGCAAAGTGCTCAAGTATTCGGTTTTACCGCCGACTACGAGCATGTGGAACCGTCGTGCCGGTTCTGCGCTACCCCCATTATTAGAATATTTTCCGGGCAATTACCGCGATCAAGGAGGATTCGGTGGCTCGGCCAGGAGCTGTTCATGTCTCAACCTCGTGCTCGGATCGCCTCGCAGTTGGGCCTCGCCCTTGCTGTGATACTGGCGATAGTCATCAGCGGCAGTACGGTGTTCGCCTTGCGTTCGCTGGATTCCGCCAACCTCGCCACCCGTGAAGAGCATCTGGCCAGTGAGGCCCGGCTGCTGGCCGATCAGCTGAGTACCTTCCACGGTACGCTGCGCGAAAGCACCCTGCGCTTGAGCGGTCTGTTCGAAAAGCGCTTCGGCAGTGGTTTGAGTGTGCACCCGGATCAGCCAGTGACCGTGGCCGGCGTGCAGACCCCGGGCCTGCACCTGGGCAACGAGGTGCTGAACAACAACTTCAAGGAAGTTGACGAGTTCAAGCAGATGACCGCCGGTGTGGCCACGGTATTCGTGCGCAGCGGCGAAGACTTCATTCGTGTCAGCACCAACGTCAGCAAGCAGGACGGCACCCGTGCCATTGGCACCGTGCTCGATCATGCCAACCCGGCGTACGCAAAGCTGATGGCGGGGCAGAGTTATGTCGGCCGCTCGCTGCTGTTCGAGCGTTACTACATGTCGCAGTACACCCCGGTACGCGATGCAGGCGGCAAGATTATCGCGGTGCTGTACGTCGGCTTCGACTACACCGACGCGCAGAACGCGCAGTTCGCCAATCTCAAGCGCTTCCGCATCGGCCAGACCGGCTCGCTGGCGCTCCTCGACGAGCAGAACAAATGGCTGGTGCCGATTGCCGGCGTCGAAGCTCTGGACCAAGCAGTACCGACCATCAACAACCTGGTGAAAACCCCGGGCAAAGGTGAGTTCTGGAGCGACAAGGGCGAAGACTTCTATAGCATCGCCGTGCCGTTCGAAGGTGGCCCGTGGTCGGTGGTGGCGAGCATGCCGAAAGCCGAGATCCGCGCGGTGACCTGGAGCGTCGGTACGCAACTGGCGATCGGCAGCCTGCTGGCGATGTTGCTCGCGGTCGGTTCCGTGGTCTGGCTGCTGCGCAGCAAACTTGCCCCGCTGGGCGATCTGGTGCGTCAGGCCGAGGCGTTGGGCGCGGGCGATCTGAGTGTGCGGCTGAACGTATCGAGCCACGATGAAATCGGTCAGCTGTCCCGTGCGTTCAACCAGATGAGCCAGGCGCTGTCGACCATGGTCGAGCATATCCGCCGCGCTTCGGAAGAGGTCAACAGCCGTGCGCAGGCGCTGTCCGGTTTGTCCGGCGGTGCTTACGAAGGCATGGAGCAACAGTCGGGCGAAATCACCAGCATGGCCGGCGCCGTGGAAGAGTTCAGCGCGACGTCGCTGAACATTGCCGACAACATGGGTGCGACGCAGCGCCTGGCGCAGGAAAACGCTCAGCAAACGCAGATTGGCCGCAGCTCGATGGAAGAAGCATCGTCGTCGCTGGAGCAGATCGCCGGTGCGCTGAACAGCACCGCCACGGTGATCAACACCCTCGGCCAACGCTCGCAGGAAATCGGCGGCATCGTCGGCGTGATCACCTCGATCGCCGAACAAACCAACCTGCTGGCGCTCAACGCCGCGATCGAAGCCGCTCGTGCCGGTGAGCAAGGTCGCGGTTTCGCCGTGGTCGCGGACGAAGTGCGCAGCCTCGCCTCGCGTACCCGTCAGGCCACCGATGAAATCTCCAGCATGATCCACAGCATCCAGCAGGAAACCGGCAACGCGATCAGCACCATGGAGCAGGGCAACGTGCTGATGCAGGAAGGCCTGTCGCGCAACGCCAATGTCGCCTCGGCGCTGGCGCGGATCGACGAGCAGAGTCGTTCGGCGGGGCAGCAGTTTGCCGCGATCACCACTGCCACTCAGGAACAAAGCAGCACGGCGACGTTGCTGAGCAGCAACTTGCAGAGCATTGCCATGGCCAACAGCGAGCAGCGTGAGGTTGTGTCTAACCTGGCTGTCACCGCTAAAGAGCTGGAGAAGCTGGCGGCGGATCTGCGTTCCGAGGTTGACCGCTTCCGTTGATGCATTCTTGAAACAGCTATCGCGAGCAGGCTCGCTCCCACAGTAGTCGGCGTAATTCACAAATATTGTGAAGGCCCGATGTCACTGTGGGAGCGAGCCTGCCTCGCGAATGCTTTTCTCCCACCGCTTTTTAGGACTTGCTGAAACGTTTCCGCAGCGCTATAAAAATGGCACAACTCCAATAAAGGCTGCTGCCATGACCCCGCTCAAACTCCTCGTCGCCTTCGGCGCATTCTCTGCCGCTTCCCACGCCATGGCCTGGGACTATGTCCTGCTCGACGCCAATACTCCGGCAAAGAACTGGACGATCACCAGTGAGCAACTTGGCGTAAAAACCGCCAAAGCGTTTTCCGTGACCCTGCGTACTCTGCATGGCGGTCGTCAGGAGGGCGTCAGCATTGTCGATATCGATAACGGCACGATGAAGCTGTCGGTAGTGCCGACCCGTGGCATGAACGTGTTGCAGGCTTCGGTGGGCGACGTTCGGATGGGCTGGGATTCGCCGGTCAAGGACGTGGTCAACCCGGCGTTCATCGAACTCAACGGTCGCGGTGGCCTGGGTTGGCTGGAAGGCTTCAATGAACTGGTCACCCGTTGCGGCTACGAGTGGGTTGGCCATCCCGGCATGGACAACGGTGAACTGCTGACTCTGCATGGTCGTGCCGCCAACATACCGGCCAGCACCGTTACTCTGCACATCGACGAGAAGCCGCCCTATGCCATTACGCTGCGTGGCGAGCTGAAAGAGCAGGCATTCAAGAAAGTCGATTTCTCGGTAGCGACCGAGCTGGTCACCGAACCGGGCAGCGCAAGCTTCGCCCTCAACGACACCCTGACCAACAACGGCGACTATGCGAAGGAATATCAGGCGCTGTATCACAGCAATTTCAGCACGCCGTTTCTCGAGCAGGGCGCGAAATTCGCTGCGCCGGTGAAGCAGGTGTCGCCGTTCAACGACAAGGCCAAGGGCGATCTGCCCGACTGGCAGACCTATCGCGCTCCGACCAAGGACTACGACGAAACGGTCTATAACGTCGTGCCGTATGCGGACGCCAAGGGCGACACCTTGACCGTGCTGCATAACAAGGCCGGTAGCCTCGGCGTAGCGGTTGGCTTCAATACCCAGCAATTACCAGTGTTTTCGCTGTGGAAGAACACCGACACCCAAGGACAGGGCTATGTCACCGGCCTCGAGCCGGGGACCAGTTTTTCCTACAACCGTCGCTATCAGCGGCCATTGAATCTAGTGCCCACCATTGCTCCGAAGGAGCACAAACAGTTCCAGATCAACTACAGCTTGCTGGCCGACAAAGGGGCGGTGGATAAGGCTCTCAAGCGGGTGACCGAGATTCAGGCCGGGCGTGACACCGAAGTGCGCCAGGCACCGCTGGTTGATCTGACCGAGCATTAAGGTGTCGCCGGCCGGTATTGCAGTGCCTCGGCCAGATGCTCGCGGGTAATCGCATCGGCCTGCTCGAGATCCGCCAGCGTGCGCGCGACCTTGAGCAGGCGATGCGCCGAGCGCAGCGACAGGATCAATCGCTCGCAGGCCGCCTCCAGCCATTTCTCGTCGGCTGTGGATAACTTGCAGTGACGCTTGAGCCCCGGCAGATCGAGAAACGCATTGGCACAGCGCTGACGTTTCTGCTGGCGCTCCCGCGCTTCGGCCACAAGTGCTGCGGCGCTGGCGCTGTCCTCGCCGGGCTTGGCTGCCGGATTCAATGCGGTCGCTTCACGCGCCACAGTCAGGTGCAGATCGATCCGGTCCAGCAGCGGTCCTGACAGTTTGTTGCGATAGCGCTGGACCATGTCCGGCGTGCACGAGCATTTGCCGCTGGGCTCGCCGAGATATCCACAGGGGCACGGATTCATTGCTGCCACCAGCTGAAACCGCGCGGGGAAACGCACGCGGTCCTTGGCCCGGGCGATGACGATATGCCCGGACTCCAGTGGCTCGCGCAACACCTCGAGAACCTTGCGATCAAACTCCGGCAATTCATCAAGAAACAGCACGCCGTGATGGGCGAGGGTGATTTCACCGGGTTGCGGCTTCGAACTGCCACCGACCAATGCCGGCCCTGAAGCCGAATGGTGCGGCTGGCGGAAGGGCCGTTGCGGCCAGTGAGTCAGAGGCACCCCGCTGGCGACCGACTGAATCGCTGCCACTTCCAGCGCCTCGCATTCGGAAAGCGGTGGCAGCAACCCCGGCAAACGACTGGCCAGCAATGTCTTGCCAGTGCCCGGCGGCCCGCTGAACAACAGGTTATGCGCCCCCGCAGCGGCAATCAGCAGTGCGCGCTTGGCGGCTGTCTGACCCTGCACCTCGTTGAGGTCGGGATAGGGTTTGGCAGCGTGCATCAAACCATCGGAAACGTAAGGCTCGACCGGCGTGTGCCCATTGAAATGCGCCACCGCTTCCAGCAAATGATCGACCGCAAATACCTTGAGGCCCGAGGCCAGGCACGCCTCTTCCGCATTTGCCCGAGGCACCACCAACGCCCTCCCGGCCTTGCGCGCCGCCAATGCTGCCGGCAGCACGCCACGCACCGGCCGCACGGCACCCGACAGCGCCAACTCACCCAGACATTCCACTTCATCCAGGGTCAGACAGGGCACCTGCACACTGGCCGACAGAATCCCCAAAGCAATCGCCAGATCGAAGCGCCCGCCATCCTTGGGCAGATCCGCCGGCGCCAGATTCAAGGTGATCCGCCGCGCCGGAAATTGCAGCCCGGAATTGATGATCGCGCTGCGTACCCGATCCTTGCTCTCCTTCACCGCCGCTTCGGGCAGGCCGACCATGGTCAGCGACGGCAGACCGTTGGCCAGATGGACTTCGACGGTAACAGCGGGGGCTTCCACGCCAATCTGGGCGCGACTGTGGACAATGGAGAGGGACATGGTCGTTCCTTGAGCTGAATCGGGGAGCCGCTTCCTGCGGGTTTTTGAAGGGTAGTAGGGCGAAGCCATTTTAGTGGGGTGAGTGGAGCGCAAAAATTTCGCAGGATGTTGCCGCAAGAAATGCCAGGAACTTGCCAGGCCATGGCAAACGGGAATAGGGGAGAGTTTGTGTAGGAGATAGCAACGGGTTCAGTAAGAACCAGCAAGCATGCGTAGTCCGTTTCTGAAAGTCCTGAGAGAACGCCCAAATCGCAAGATCATCTGTTTGCGCTAATGATTTTCACGAATAAACTCAGCGTTAATGCATAACGTTAAGCTTTAAACTATGATCGTTAGCTTCAGATGTCCTGAAACCGAATACCTGTTCCGAAGTGGTAAAACCCGTTTCTGGTCAGCCATATTGAGTGTCGCGGAACGTAAGCTGACGATGCTTGATGCGGCAGCTGCGTTGGCTGATCTCCGATCTCCTCCCGGAAATCGGCTCGAGTCTCTGGGAGGCGATCGGAAGGGGCAATACAGTATTCGTATCAACGCCCAATGGCGAATTTGCTTCGTCTGGGGCCTGAATGGGCCCGAGGATGTTGAAATCGTCGATTATCACTGAGGTGAGTATGACCAAGAATGGTATGCGTCCGGTCCATCCCGGCGAGATCCTCAAAGAGGAGTATCTGGAGCCTTTGAGCCTCACAGCCGCTGCGTTGGCGAGAGCATTGAGCGTGTCTACTCCGACGGTGAACGATATCGTTCTACAGCGCCGGGGCATCAGCGCTGACATGGCTTTAAGACTTTCAATCTGTCTGGACACCACTCCTGAGTTTTGGCTGAACCTCCAATCGACCTACGATCTGCGAAAAGCCGAAATTGAAAGAGGAGCTGCAATCCGTGATCAGGTCGAGCGGCTGGCACATTGCGCTTGATAGTGAATCTAGGCAGTGGAGCTGAAGGCTGCTTGAAGGAAAACGTTTGAAGGTGTTTTTTCGACGCCTTTAAAGCTGAAGAGCGTGCCCAACCTTCACTGTCAGTAGTGGTGCTATTCAGCCGGCGGATTCAGTTTCGCCTCCATCTCCGCCACCTTCGCTTCAAGACTCTCAAGCCGTGCCCGCGTGCGCGCCAACACCACCATCTGACTATCGAACTCTTCCCGGCTGACCAGATCGAGTTTGCTGAAGGCACTTTGCAGCAGCATTTTGAACTGGCTTTCGATTTCGGCTTTCGGCAGCGGGGTATCGCCGCTAAAGAGGCGGGAGGCGGTGCCGCTCAGGGCGTCGAAGAAGTCTTTGGGCGCGAGCATGGGAAATGTCCTGGAAACAATGGCCGGCAGTGTATCACGCAGTGTCTATAGTCAATCCCGTTGCACGGATGCACGCTTTTCGCGCAGGGGGACGGACGGTGGCGCACCGTTGTTGTGCGTATCGGCAAACGCTGTTCTGCCCGAGCGCGTGCAACAGGCGCCAAGAGATTGAAATGCAGGGTTTTTGCCGAGCTGGCAAGGTTTCTGCTTAGTCACCCTCGACCCATGCACTGATGCAGTCGCTGTGACGAATGCAGTGCGGCAGACGAAGCGGGGAGTTTCGTCTGATGCGGTTAGCTGGCGTCAACGATGCGTTACAAAGCCAGGCACTGCGCTTAGACTTGAGACGGGTTTGTTTTCCTGGGGCAAGTCCACCAATTCGGGAGAGAGTTTCATGAAGCTAGTCACTGCCATCATCAAGCCGTTCAAGTTGGACGACGTGCGCGAGTCGCTGTCCGAAATCGGCGTGCAGGGCATTACCGTCACTGAAGTCAAAGGCTTCGGCCGGCAGAAGGGTCACACCGAGCTGTATCGAGGCGCGGAATATGTGGTCGATTTTCTGCCCAAGGTGAAAATCGACGTGGCCATCGACGACAAGGATCTGGATCGGGTTATCGAGGCGATAACCAAAGCGGCCAACACCGGCAAGATCGGTGACGGCAAGATCTTCGTGGTCAATCTGGAACAGGCGATCCGCATCCGTACCGGCGAAACCGATACCGACGCGATCTAAGCGCCGCCACAAACCCAACGCCCCAGGAGAAAACAATATGACTCTGCGTAAATTCGCAGGGCTAGGCGCCCTGTTGTCCATCGTAATGCCCGGCATCGCCATGGCGGCAGACGAAGTGGCAGCGCCAGTCCTCAATTCCGGCGACACCGCCTGGATGCTCACCTCGACAGCGCTCGTGCTGTTCATGACCATTCCCGGCCTGGCGCTGTTCTACGGCGGTATGGTTCGCTCGAAAAACATTCTTTCCGTGCTGATGCAGTGCTTCGCCATTACCGGTCTGATCAGCATCCTGTGGGTCATTTATGGCTACAGCATTGCCTTCGACACTACCGGCATGGAGCAGGGCGTCGTCAACTTCAATTCATTCTTCGGCGGCATGGGCAAGGCGTTCCTCGCCGGTGTCACGCCTTCGAGCATCACCGGCCCGGCGGCGCTGTTCCCTGAGGCGGTATTCATCACCTTCCAGATGACCTTCGCGATCATTACTCCAGCGCTGATCGTCGGCGCGTTCGCCGAGCGCATGAAGTTCTCCGCGATGCTGATCTTCATGGGCGTCTGGTTCACTCTGGTTTATGCACCGATCGCGCACATGGTCTGGTCCGGTAACGGCGGCCTGATGTGGGACTGGGGCGTGCTCGACTTCGCTGGCGGCACCGTGGTGCACATCAACGCCGGTATCGCCGGCCTGGTCGCGTGCCTGGTATTGGGCAAGCGCAAAGGCTTCCCGACCACACCAATGGCTCCGCATAACCTCGGCTACACGCTGATGGGCGCGGCGATGCTGTGGGTCGGCTGGTTCGGCTTCAACGCCGGTTCCGCTGCTGCTGCCAACGGCACTGCCGGTATGGCGATGCTGGTTACCCAGATCGCCACTGCCGCTGCCGCACTGGGCTGGATGTTTGCCGAGTGGGTCACCCACGGCAAGCCAAGTGCACTGGGCATCGCTTCGGGCGTGGTCGCCGGTCTGGTCGCGATCACTCCGGCCGCTGGCACCGTAGGCCCGATGGGTGCACTGGTGATCGGTCTGGCCGCAGGCGTGGTGTGCTTCTTCTGCGCCACCACCCTGAAGCGCAAACTCGGCTATGACGATTCTCTGGATGCCTTCGGCGTGCACGGCATCGGCGGTATTCTCGGCGCGATCCTCACCGGTGTATTCGCAGCCCCGGCACTGGGCGGCTTCGGCACCGTGACCGACATCGGCGCGCAGGTCTGGATTCAGATCAAAGGCGTCGGCTTCACGGTGATCTACACCGCGATCGTCACCTTCATCATCCTCAAGGTGCTGGACGCCGTCATGGGGCTGCGTGTCACCGAGGAAGAAGAGTCGGTCGGCCTCGATCTGGCACAACACAACGAACGCGGCTACAACCTGTAAGTACGCGCGATAAAAAATTGCCCGGTTCGCCGGGCATTTTTTTGTCCGGGATTTGTCATCCAAGAAGCGGCTGAAAGGATTTTTCTTACGGCTTTGGTCGTCTTTACGACGAGGCTTTTTCTGCGGGCAATCGCTTACATCGCTGCAGGAATATTAGGGCCTTTGTTTTTTTTCAGAGCACGCTAGAATGCGCCCCGAACGAGCGGAGAACTGTATGTGGCAACAGACTCTGATAACCCTGCGGGCACGGCCCCGGGGCTTTCATCTGGTAACCGACGAGTTGCTCGCAGGCTTGCCTGAACTCAAGACCTGTCGGGTCGGTCTGTTGCATTTGTGGCTGCAGCACACATCGGCGTCGTTGACCATCAACGAGAACGCCGATCCGGCAGTTCGCCGCGACTTCGAACGATTTTTCAATCGTCTGATCCCACAAGGAACGGACGGCTACGAGCACAACGATGAAGGCCCGGACGATCTCCCGGCGCACTTCAAGGCCAGCGTGCTGGGTTGCCAGATCAGCCTGCCGGTTTCGGCAGGGCGGCTGGCACTGGGTACCTGGCAAGGGATTTATCTGGGCGAGCACCGTGATCACGGCGGTGCCCGTAAAGTCCTCGCCACCTTGCACGGTGAACAGGCATGAGCCGCTGCCGGGCAGCGGTGGAAGATTTTTCAACGGCGGCTTCGACAGCCGCCAAAGCTGGTCTATAACTAATCTGCTTTTGGCAAGTCATGAGGTAGAACATGAGCGACGATGATCTGGAAAACGACGACCTCGAAGTAGGCGACGAAGACGAGGCCGAGGAAGGCCTGGAAGCGGCAGCGGAAGACGTTGCCGAAGACGATGGCGGTGACGACACGCCGGCCCCGGCTGCCAAAGGCAAAGCCAAGGCTGCGGTATCGGTCGACGAGTTGCCGAGCATCGAAGCCAAGAACAAGGAGCGTGATGCCCTGGCCAAGGCCATGGAAGAATTCCTTGCGCGCGGCGGCAAGGTGCAGGAAGTGGAGGCCAACGTGGTCGCCGATCCGCCCAAAAAGCCGGACAACAAGTACGGCAGCCGCCCTATCTGAGGCGCGTCGCTCGCTTGCTGAAAAAGCCCGCCGTCGCTGCGGGCTTTTTCATGCCTGGAATCAATCCGTTGAAAACAAATGCAGTTCCCTGTGGGAGCGAGCCTGCTCGCGAAGAGGGCATGTCAGCCGACACACATGTTGAATGACACACCGCATTCGCGAGCAGGCTCGCTCCCACAGGGCTATAGATCAGTTCGAGGAAGCATTCCAGCGTGCGAGCACCGCTGGCAAATCGGTCAGGCTGCGAATCTCCGCATCCGGCAAGCGCTCCGCCTCCCAGACCTTGCCCGTCGGGTTGAACCACACCGCGCGCAAGCCTGCCTGCTGCGCCCCGGCGATGTCATCACCGGGATGATCGCCGACATGCACCGCCGCTTCAGCACTTACGCCGCCCCGTTGCAAGGCTTCCTGGAACAGCCGCGCATCTGGTTTGGCGATGCCGATGTCTTCGGCGCACAAGGCAAACTTGAAGTAATCCGCCAGCCCCAGCCGACGCACGTCGGCATTGCCATTGGTGACCACGCCGAGGGCGTAGTGATTGGCGAGCAGCTCCAGCAGTGGCTCGACTTCGGGGAACACTTCGATCTGATGCCGCGCATGCAAAAACACTTCGAAAGCCTTGTCAGCCAGATCCGACGCTTCGCCGTGGGCATATCCGGCTTCTTCCAGCGCATGGAACAGCACACGTCGGCGCAACGCGCTGATGCGGTGCTTGAGCCCCGGTTCGCCCGCCAGCACGCGCTCGCGGATCGACCACAAATGCTCCACCGGCACTGCGCCCAGATTCGACGCATGTTCGCTCAGCCATTCGCGCAACACGGTTTCGGCGCTGGCAATCACCGGCGCGGTATCCCACAAAGTGTCGTCGAGGTCGAAGGTGATCAACTGAATGCTCATGAATCATCGCCTTTCATGCGTTTGGCCCGGGGGTGGGCGCTGTCGTAGACCGCCGCCAGATGCTGGAAGTCGAGGTGGGTATAGATCTGTGTGGTTTTGATGTCGGAGTGGCCGAGCAATTCCTGCACCGCGCGCAGATCCTGCGAGGACTCGAGCAAATGGCTGGCGAACGAGTGCCGGAGCATGTGCGGATGCAGGTTCTGCCCCAGTTCGCGCTCGCCCGCGAGTTTGACCCGCACCTGAATCGCGCGCGGGCCAAGGCGCCGACCTTGTTGGCTGACGAATACGGCATCGTCCGCCGGGTTGGTCATGGCGCGCAGCGGCAACCACTGTTCCAGTGCTTCGCGGGCCTTTTTACCCACCGGCAACAGCCGGGTCTTGCTGCCCTTGCCAAGCACCTGAACCATGCCGTCGGCGAGGTCGAGTTGATCTAGATTGAGCCCGGTCAGCTCGGACAGGCGCAGGCCGGAGGAATAGAACAGCTCAAGAATCGCCTGATCGCGTCGGGCGAGAAAATCGTCCTCGACTGCACCTTCCAGCAATTGCAGTGCGCGGTCGGTATCGAGGGTTTTCGGCAGGCGTCGTTCGCCTTTTGGTGGGGCCAGGCCGGTGGCCGGGTCGTGGTCGCACAGACCTTCGCGATTCAAGTAGTGATAGAGCCCGCGCACCGCTGAGAGCAGGCGGGCGAGGCTGCGCGAGGACTGGCCTTGCGCATGCAACCGGGCGATCAGGCTGCGCAGGCGCTGGATGTCCAGCGCGGCCCAGCTGCCGATGTTCTGCTTGATGCACCAGCCAAGGACTTTATCGAGGTCGCGGCGATAAGCCGACAGGGTGTGCGGCGACACCTGTCGCTCACTGCGCAGATGTTCGCAGTAAGCGTCCAGTTGTCGTTCCATGGTCAGCGTACCGAGCGCAGCGAGCTGTTGACCCGTGGCAGCACACGGCCCATGACCTCGGCGATGTAGCTGAGGAACAGGGTGCCGACCGAACTCTTGTAGTGCTGCGGGTCGCGGCTGGCGATGGCCAGAATGCCGTGAATGCCCTGATGGCTGACAGCAACCACGGCGGTCGAGCCGATCTGCTGGCGCTGTTCTTCGCCGAAGAGGAAATCCAGCTCATGTTCACGCAGGCTGCCGCTGACGCTTTTGCCTTCGGTGAGCAGGCCGCCGATCGCGGTTTGCGCGTCGGCGTGAGTCACCCAGCGGCCAACCGGTGCCGGGTTGTCGCCGAGCAGGATGAGGCTGACGAAGGGCACCTGGAAATCCTGACGCAGGCTGTCTTCAACGCTGATGACCACGTCTTCCAGAGTCGATGCATCCATCAGCGCGAGGATCAGGCGGCGGGTTTTTTCAAAGAGGCGATCGTTGTCGCGGGCCACGTCCATCAGATGCGAAAGGCGATGGCGCATCTCGATATTGCGGTCGCGCAGGATGGTCATCTGCCGCTCGACCAGCGACACGGTGTCGCCACGTCGGTGCGGGATGCGCAACGATGGCAGCAGCTCTTCGTGCTCGACGAAGAAGTCCGGATGAGCCTCCAGGTAGGCGGCAACCGCGGCTGCCTCAAGGCTCTCGGAAGCTGATTCGTCGACTGGTCGGGCGGGTACCTGTGGCTTGTCGGTCATGATTTCTGCTCGCTCAAAGACGCACTTGTCCTTCGTATACACGCACTGCCGGACCGGTCATCAACACCGGTTCGCCCGGGCCGGCCCACTCGATGGACAGACGCCCGCCGGGCAGGTCGATCAACAGCGGCGAATCCATCCACCCCTGACTGATGGCCGCCACCGCCGCCGCACAGGCGCCGGTGCCGCAGGCCTGGGTTTCCCCGGCGCCGCGTTCCCATACGCGCAGTTGCGCGCGGTGACGATCGATGACCTGAAGGAAGCCGACATTGACCCGCGCCGGGAAGCGTGGATGGTGTTCGATCTTCGGTCCCAGCTCATGCACCGGTGCGCTGTTGATGTCGTCCACGCGGATCACGGCATGGGGATTGCCCATCGACACGGCGGCCAGTTCGACCGTGGTGCCGTCGACGTCCAGCTGATAGCTGCTGGCCTGGGCTGGCGCCTGGAATGGAATGTCTGCCGGCACCAGGCGCGGCGCGCCCATGTTCACGCCGATCTGGCCGTCGTTACGCACGTCCAGCTCGATGATGCCGCCCTTGGTCTCGACGCGGATCTGCCGCTTGGCAGTCAGACGCTTGTCGAGCACGAAGCGGGCGAAGCAGCGCGCACCGTTGCCGCACTGTTCCACTTCCGAACCGTCGGAATTGAAGATCCGGTAGCGGAAATCCACGTCCGGGTTGCTCGGCGCTTCGACGATCAGCAACTGGTCGAAACCGATCCCGGTGTGGCGATCTCCCCATTGCTTGGCGTGTTTGGGCTGAATGTGCGCGTGCTGGCTGACCAGGTCGAGGACCATGAAGTCGTTGCCCAGGCCGTGCATTTTGGTAAAACGCAGCAGCATGGGTTACTCCGGCAGCAGGCTTTCGCCGGCAAACAGCTCGGCCACGGTTTCGCGGCGACGCACTTCAAAAACCTGATCCCCGTCCACCAGCACTTCAGCGGCACGGCCGCGGGTGTTGTAGTTGGAGCTCATGACGAAACCGTAGGCACCGGCCGAATGCACTGCCAGCAAGTCGCCTTCTTCCAGCGCCAGCTCGCGGTCCTTGGCGAGGAAATCGCCGGTTTCGCAGATCGGGCCGACGATGTCGTACTTGCGTGTAGCGCTGTCGCGCGGTTTCACGGCCGTGACGTCCATCCACGCCTGATACAGCGCCGGACGGATCAGGTCGTTCATCGCCGCGTCGACGATGGCGAAATCTTTGTGCTCGGTGTGCTTGAGGTATTCGACCTGGGTCAGCAACACGCCGCCATTGGCAACGATGAAGCGGCCCGGCTCGAACACCAGCGCCAGATCACGCCCGTCGAGGCGCTCGCGCACGGCTTTGATGTAGTCGGCAGCCAGCGGCGGCTCTTCATCGCGATAACGCACGCCCAGGCCGCCACCAAGATCGATGTGGCGCAGGTGAATGCCGCAGTCGCCGAGGCGATCGACCAGATCGAGCAGGCGATCCAGTGCATCGATGAACGGCGGCAGCGTGGTCAGTTGCGAACCGATGTGGCAGTCGACACCGACCACTTCCAGGTTCGGCAGATGCGCGGCGCGTACGTACACGTCTTCGGCGTTGGCAATGGCGATGCCGAACTTGTTCTCTTTGAGACCGGTAGAAATGTACGGGTGGGTGCCGGCATCGACGTCCGGGTTCACGCGCAACGAAACCGGGGCGCGAACACCCAGCTCGGCGGCGACCACTTGCAGGCGTTCGAGCTCGTCGGTGGATTCGACGTTGAAGCAGTGCACGCCGACTTCGAGGGCGCGACGCATGTCGTCACGGGTCTTGCCGACGCCGGAGAAAACGATCTTGTCGGCGCTGCCACCAGCGGCCAGTACGCGTTCCAGCTCGCCACGGGAAACGATGTCGAAACCGGCGCCGAGACGGGCCAGGACATTCAGTACACCGAGGTTGGAGTTGGCCTTGACCGCGAAGCAGACCAGATGCGGCATGCCGGCCAGCGCATCGGCGTAGGCCAGATATTGTGCTTCGATGTGCGCGCGCGAGTAGACATAGGTGGGTGTGCCGAAGCGGTCGGCGATGGCGGACAGCGCCACACCTTCCGCGAACAGCTCCCCGCCACGGTAGTTAAAAGCGTCCATGGCGATCCCTTATTGGTAGACGTCGTGCTTGTGAGCCTTGGATGGCTGCTTTTGCGAGGACTGGGCTTGTTCGGCCGGGTCCTGGTCGTCATCGGGCAGGTACAGCGGGCCTTTTTGGCCACAGGCCGAGACCAGGCAAGCAACCGCGACGAGCGCAGCAAGGGAAGAGATCAGGCGCTTCATGGCGAAATCCTTGAAAATGCGTTAATTGCGCCGGAGTATACCGGCCACCCGGCAGCTTGCCTATGCGAGGGGGTTCCCGTCCGGCGGGGCTCCTGAGAAGCGCATCATCCCTGTGGGAGCGAGCCTGCTCGCGAAGGCGTCGGCAAATTCAACAGGCTCGTTGCCTGACACACCGCTTTCGCGAGCAGGCTCGCTCCCACGGGGGCGGTGCTGGATGGGCCGACAGGTGCTTGGTCGTTAATCTTTGCAATCGGCCGGCAGCGTCCGTATCTTTCGGCGCTTGAGCCTGATCAGACATTTTTGAGGTTGCCGCAATGAGTTTGTCCGAAGCCCGTTTCCACGATCTGGTCGATGAAACCCAGGAAAAACTGGAAGACATATTTGACGAAAGCGATCTGGACATCGATCTGGAAAGCTCGGCCGGCGTGCTGACGGTCAAATTCGGAAACGGCAGCCAATTGATCTTCAGCCGCCAGGAACCCTTGCGTCAGCTGTGGCTGGCGGCCGTGTCCGGTGGTTTCCACTTCGATTACGACCAAGAAAGCGAGCGCTGGATGTGCGACAAGAGTGAAGAGCAACTCGGCGAAATGCTTCAGCGCCTCGTCAAGCAACAGGCTGGCGCTGAATTCGATTTCGAAGGTCTGTGATTCGTGACTGATGCCGCGCCTGTTCGCCCGCCGAAACCGCTCTACAGCAATGTCAGCCCGGCGGTGCCTTCGCCCTGCACGGGCATCTGTCGACTGGACGAACAGAAAATCTGCCTCGGCTGCGCGCGCCACGTCGAAGACATTCGCGAATGGCGCTCGGCCGATGACCAGCGGCGCCGGGTGATTTGCCAGCAGGCTGCCGCACGAAAATTTCAAGGCTGTTGATATCGTGGCGAGGGGATTTATCCCCGTTGGGTCGCGTAGCGGCCCCAAAATCTATACGGCTGCTGCGCAGCCGAACGGGGATAAATCCCCTCGCCACAAGGGTTTCACCCAGGCAAAAAAGGGCGTGACTTGTATATTTTTTGAGCTGTGATAGTGTCCGCGAACGCCTCAAACCACCGAGGCACGGTGAAAACCCCGTCTTTTTGGCGGGGTTTTGCTTTTTTTGTGCAGAAGAAAGGAGTCTGCCTGGATCATGACCGCACCTTCCATCACCCTTACCCGTCTGGACGTGCAACGTCTGGAGCGCCTGATCGACAGCCTGAGCGAGAAAGACCAGGCTGCGCCGGGCGTGATTGCGCTGCAAACCGAGCTGGATCGCGCCGACACCGTGGTTGGCCACGATGAAGTGCCCGCCGATGTCGTGACCATGAATTCCCGTGTGCATTGCCGCGAAGAAGGCAGTGGCAAGGATTATCACCTGACCCTGGTCTACCCGAAGGACGCCAACGCCGACGAAGGCAAGATTTCCATTCTGGCGCCGGTCGGCAGCGCGCTGTTGGGTCTTAAGGTCGGTCAGCACATCGACTGGCCGGCTCCGGGTGGCAAGTCGCTGAAGCTGACCCTACTGGAAGTGGAATCGCAACCGGTCAACGGCGGCGCCTTCCCCGAGTAAATCCTCGCCTCAAACCTGTTCGAGCGCTTCATTCAACGAGCGCTCCAGGTCCGCCTTGTAGCGCAGATACAGATTGCTTGAACTGTGCCCGTCACCGAGCAGACCCGAGAGGTCGAGGTCGGTGATGTAGCAGCGATAGCGCTCGGTCTCGCGGCGCTGCTCGACGATCTCCCGGGCGACCACGCTGAACAGCTGGTCGCCATGCTCCAGCTCGCTGAATTCCCGCTGATTGCAGTACAAGGTGACCTGCACTTCGCCGGGCGCGGCTTTGCCGATGATCGCCTGCACGTCATAGAACGGTTTGTTCACCGGCGTCTGCGGTGCCAGTCGGGTTTCGACTCGGCGCGAGCGGCCCGGACCTGACGGCAACAGTTGGTAATACAAAATCTCGGGGCTGCCCGCCGGGCCAGCGTCCATCGGCAATTGCGCCTCACGGCGGTACTGGATCGATTGCAGAAAACGCTGCAGCGGTACCAGCAGGCTTTGCTCGTCGTGGTACGGCAGTTGCTGTTGCCACAAGGCATTGAATTCATCCAGCACGTACAGCTCGGCCTGCTGCTCGCTGATGCGATAGAACACCTGAACGCATTCAGGCTGGCCCATCGGCAGGATCAGCGCGAGGTCGTGATCCTCCAGTGCCATCGGATCGAGGTGCAGTGGGCTGTAGCGCGGTTGTTCTTCGCCCAGATAGTCGAGCAGCGCCGGCAGGGTGGCGAGGGCAACATGGTTGACCTGACCCGGCACCAGCTCCAGCACGTGATAGTGCTGCTGCACCTGGATCAAATAGCGATGATTCAAATCACTGAGCAACAGTGTCTGCGCGGTATCGATGATTTCCTCGACGCGGCGGGCAATGAATTGCGCGCGGTTGTGGCAGAAGCAGCGCACTTTCAGCGACGGCTGCACCGGGCCGCGCGGCAGGTTGTTGAGGTAATCGCGCAGGCAATCGAGCAGCGCATGGGCGCCGTCGAAACGATTGACCAGCACTTCGTTCCAGCTGTTGAGCGTGACCTGATCGAGGGTCAGCACCAGGTTTTCGCGCACGCCGGCATAGCTCAGCGAGTCGGTGCGCTCGGTGGTCATCAGGATATTCAGATCGCGATGATGCTTGAGCGGGTCGACGCCTACGTTGATCAGCAGCAGCACTTCGCTGGGCACAGCGGCACGCAGCAATGGCTCTTCGGCAACGGTGGGCAAGGGCAGGGCGATGCACTGCTGCAGGCTGCCGAGCAGGTTGAACAGCTCGAACTCGCTCAAGTCGCTGGTGCCTGGATGCAGGGCCAGGCGCGTGCTGCTGTCGATCACGCCGTTGCGGTGGCACCAGGTCAGCAGTTCAAGCAGCTCGCGACTGCGCTTGATCGGCGCGAAATGTTCCCACTCCAGCGCCGTCAGGCTGCCGTTGTACAGGCCCCACTGGGTCTGCCCCGGCTCCTTTTTGTTCGGCGACTGCACCAGGGTCAGGGTGTCTTCGGCCAGATCCGGGGCGATGCCCGGATTGATGAACTCGACCTTGTCGGCCTTGCGCTCGAACGCTGCATACAGGCGCCGACCAAGCACATTGAGGTCGCGCTTGTTGATCAGACTGACGGTCTGTTCGCTGCGGGCGAACTGCGTCAGAAAGCGATAGCTGTAATTGAGTTCGTTGACCAGCGCGCGGCGCTCGGCGCTGACCTGGCGCACTTTCCACTGACTGCGGCTGTCGAGCAGCGCCAGTTGCCGCTGATCCCAATGCCACTCGCCAGCCAGGCGTTCGAGCAGTGCGCGCTGCCAACCCTGGCTGCGGCTGTTGCCGGTGAGCTTGCGGTTGACCTTCAGATACAGCGCGCGGCGCACCAGCTCAAGGCGTTCCGGCTCGTTGCGGGCGAGCAGGTATTCCTCGATACGCCGGTACACGACCATGTACGGGTCGAGTTCATCCAGATCGAGCTGATTGGCGAACACGGCTTTCTTGAAGCGCAGGCTCAGGCACTGCACCTGCGGATGTTCGCTGGCGTACACCTCGGTCAGCAGCAGTTTGAGCACCGACTTGTAGGGCGACTCGATGCCTTTGAACAATTGCCACAACCCGGCGCCGATGAACTCGCCGGGCGGAATGGTCGCCATCGGCCCGAGATCGAGGGTTTCGTCGGCGCGAATAAAGCGCTTCGACAGTAGGGTGTGGGTGTAAGCGTCGTAGGCGGTTTCTTCATAGACCGGCACCAGCCACCAGATCGGTGTGCGCCCGGCCAGCCAGATTGCCGTGCGGTAAAACTCGTCGAGGAGCAGATAGTGCTGGGTGCTGCCGCAGTTTTCCGAGCTGAGCTGGGAATCACGTTCGCCTTTGACGAAGCGCGCCGGGTCGATCAGGAAGAAGTGCGCCTCGGCGCCCTGACTCGCGGCCCAGGTTTCCAGCAACTGGCATTTCTTGCGCAGCTCGGCGAGTTCGCTTTCGCTCAGATCAGGGGCGTGGCAGACCCACACGTCCATGTCGCTTTGGTCGGCCTGGGCCAGCGTGCCGAGGCTGCCCATCAGGAACAGACCGTGAATCGGTCGCGGCGGGTTACTGCCATGGCGCGGTTTGTAGGAGAACGAGCGAGTCAGGCGCTGCGCCTCGGTCAGCGCGCTGGCGTCCGGCTCATAATTGGACAAGCCGGCCGGCGTACTGCCCGATACGTAGCCGGGAAGCAGCGGATGATTGACGTGGAAGAACAGCGGCAACAGCGTCAACACGCTTTGCTGGCGCGTCGACAATCCTTCGAGTGCACGGCCGAGGCGGCCTTCATTGAGTTTGAGAAAACGTGCGCGCAGCTGGCTGAGTACCTTGCGGTCAATGCCTTCGTCGAGGTCGGGGCGGATTTCGTGGGTGCGCGTCATGTCAGCTCAAACCGGCTTGCAGGCTCGGACGTAGAGGGTCTCGGAATGGCCGCAGTTTAGCCGCTGCGCGGCAGGACGTTTAAGCTGAATTTATTTTTTGACGTCGGTTTTTTATCGGCAGCGATCGGGCGGGCCCGCGGAAATCCCGTGGCAGGAGTTCCCGTGGGCAAAGTCAGGGGAAAATCAGGCGGTTTCCTGCTCTCTCAGAATCGTCAGTACGGTCTGCACGTTTTGCGCGGCATCGCGACCGAGGCTGGTCAGATATCCGCCGTCGGGCTGATCGGTGAGTTCTTTTTCAAAGAGACGCTGGGCAGCAGCGATGTGTTTCGGGGCAGCGGTCTGATGAATTTTCAGACCTTCCTGGGAACTGTCCAGGTTGAAGAGTGCAAGGACTTCCAGTTCGGCAACCAACTCAGGGGTAAGCGACATAAGGACTCCAGACTTTCTAGGAATTGGACGACAGCGCCTCTAAGGTGAACCTGCTGGTGCGGCATGTCCAGTGCTCGGATCAACGGGATTTTGTCTTGAGGCGAATTCCAGTGTAGTCCGCATAAAAAAGATCGCAGCCTTGGGCAGCTCTTACAGGAGATCGGTGCAGGAGCTGCCGAAGGCTGCGATCTTTTGATCTTAATGCTTTTCCGGTGGCAGCTCTGGCAAAGCGCGCAGTGCCGCTTCGTACCACTGGGTGTCGAACGGGCGATCTTCATCGAGCATCGCGTCAATCTCGTAGGCCAGCACGTGAGCCATCAGGTTGAGGATATCTTCGCGCTCCATGCCGACCAGTGTCAGCTTGTTCAACGTCGCCTTGGCCGCCGGCGGGTTGTCGCTTTCGATCTGGTTCTCGATGGCTTCGATCAGGGTCGCTTCGGTGAATGCTTCTTCGTCGTCATCGTTGACGATATCTGTCGGCTCGCTCATGGCAGGCTCCTCAGGGAAAGGCGCCAGTTTACCCGCATTCAGCGGCGTGATGCTGCTGGCGGGAAACGTCGCGGCGATCTATAAACAGGCACTGCCCACCCCGCACGGCCTGGAGGCTCTGTAATGTTCAAGCTCTACGGATTCGCTGTCAGCAACTACTACAACATGGTCAAACTGGCACTGCTGGAAAAAGGCCTGCCCTTCGAAGAAGTGACTTTCTATCCGACGCAAACCCCGGACTCGCTGGCCATCAGCCCGCGTGGCAAGGTCCCGGTGCTGGGCGTGGACGCCGGTTACATCAACGAAACCGCGATCATCCTCGAATACCTCGAACAATCACAAAAGGCCACGCCGCTTTTGCCGAGCGATCCGTTTGAGCGTGCGCAGGTGCTCGCGATTGCCAAGGAGATCGAGTTGTACATCGAGTTGCCGGGGCGCGCCTGTTATGGCGAGGCGTTTTTCGGTGTGACGTTGCCGGAGGCGATCAAGGAGAAAACCCGGGCCGAGCTGCTGCTGGGCTTCGCGGCGCTGGGCCGTCACGGCAGGTTCGCCCCGTATGTGGCCGGTGACAGCCTGAGCATTGCCGATCTGTATTTCCTCTACAGCGTGCCGCTGGCCTGTGCGGTCGGGCAGAAGCTGTTCGGCATTGATCTGCTGGCTGAGATGCCACAGGCGAAAGCGCTGCTGGAGCGGCTTGAGCAGAATCCGCACGTGCAGAAGATTGCGGCAGACAAGGACGCGGCGATGCCCGCATTCCTGGCGATGATTGCTGCCAAGAAGTGAATTTTGTAGCGCTCTGAAGGAAGCCTTCGCGAGCAGGCTCGCTCCCACATTGAATCGGTGGTGAACACAAATTTTGTGAACATCCTGATTCCCTGTGGGAGCGAGCCTGCTCGCGAAGCTCTTGGCTTTTAGCGGCTGGCGATCAGGGCCTGACCGCGCGCCACCGCAGCCTTGACCTGCGCCGGTGCAGTCCCGCCGATATGGTCGCGGGCATTCACCGAGCCTTCCAGGGTCAGCACGGCAAACACGTCCTGCTCGATCTGATCACTGAACTGACGCAGTTCTTCCAGGCTCATCTCGGCCAGATCCTTGCCGGTGTCGACGCCATACTTCACCGCGTGGCCAACGATTTCATGGCAATCACGGAACGGCAGGCCACGGCGCACCAGATAATCCGCCAGGTCGGTGGCGGTGGAGAAACCGCGCAGTGCCGCTTCCCGCATGATCGCGTGTTTCGGCTTGATCGCCGGGATCATGTCGGCAAACGCGCGCAGCGAATCGCGCAGGGTGTCGGCGGCGTCGAACAGCGGTTCCTTGTCTTCCTGATTGTCCTTGTTGTAGGCCAGTGGCTGGCCCTTCATCAGGGTCAGCAGGCCCATCAGCGCGCCGAACACACGGCCGGTCTTGCCGCGTACCAGCTCGGGCACGTCGGGGTTTTTCTTTTGCGGCATGATCGAGCTGCCGGTGCAGAAACGGTCCGGCAGATCGATGAACTGGAACTGCGCGCTGGTCCACAGCACCAGCTCTTCGGAGAAACGCGACAGGTGCATCATCGCGATGCTCGCGGCCGAGCAGAATTCAATGGCGAAGTCGCGATCGGAAACGTTGTCCAGCGAGTTGCCGCCGACGGCGTCGAAGCCCAGCAGTTGCGCGGTGTATTCGCGGTCGATCGGGTAAGTGGTGCCGGCCAGCGCGGCGCTGCCCAATGGCATGCGGTTGGTGCGCTTGCGGCAGTCGACCAGGCGCTCGTAGTCGCGGCTGAGCATTTCGAACCAGGCCAGCATGTGATGCCCGAAAGTCACTGGCTGCGCGGTCTGCAAGTGGGTGAAGCCCGGCATGATGCTCGCAGCCTCACGTTCGGCTTGCTCCAGCAGGCCTTTTTGCAAGCGGGTGATCTCGGCGAGGATCAGGTCGAGTTCATCGCGCAGCCACAGGCGGATATCAGTGGCGACCTGGTCGTTGCGGCTGCGCCCGGTGTGCAGCTTTTTACCGGTGACGCCGATGCGGTCGGTCAGGCGCGCTTCGATGTTCATGTGCACGTCTTCGAGGTCGACGCGCCAGTCGAACTGGCCGGCCTCGATTTCGCCCTGAATGGTCTTCAGGCCATCGATGATGCTGTCGCGCTCGGCATCGGTCAGCACGCCGACCTTGGCCAGCATGGTGGCGTGGGCGATCGAGCCCATGATGTCGTGGCGATACAGGCGCTGGTCGAAAGTGACGGAGGCGGTGAAGCGGGCGACGAAGGCGTCGACGGGTTCACTGAAGCGGCCGCCCCAGGACTGATTGGTCTTGTCAGTGCTCATGAATTCGCTCGTATCGGCTTGAAGAAATGGCGTGAAACGCTGGCGCGGATAATAACAGGGTTGCCAATCCTGTCGCTGACCCCGGTCGACAGGTTTTTTCGCGGATGTGTCAGGCATATCCGGCGCGGTCTGCAGGGAATTTACAAAAGGATATTTTTTGATTGAGCAATATCGTTCCGACGAACGTCTACAGTGGACATAAGGGTCGGTGCGAATGCGGATCATGCAAAGGTCTGGCCACTGGCTATAAGAAGAGGGGGCGGGTGAGTTGTCCTTGAGTCAACCACCGAGAGAAACGCAGGAAACACTGGGCTCCGAGCAGTACCAGGCGGACGCTGGCAAATATTGCTGGCCGACGTACGGCACTTTTTGGCGCTCGGGCTAGTCTTAGCGTGGATCGCGGTGACGGAGGTCACTACACCTGTCTACGCTATCCTTGTGCGAGACTCACGCAGGAATCCAGCGCAATATGAATGTCCTGATCGTTGATGACGAACCCCTGGCTCGCGAGCGCCTAAGCCGTATGGTGAGCGAGCTCGAGGGTTACACAGTCCTGGAGCCCAGTGCCACGAATGGCGAGGAGGCGTTAGCGCTGATCGACAGCCACAAACCGGATATCGTGTTGCTCGATATCCGCATGCCGGGCCTCGATGGCCTGCAGGTTGCTGCCCGACTGTGCGAACGCGAGACGCCGCCGGCCGTGGTGTTTTGCACCAGTCCCGATGAATTTGCCGTGGAAGCCCTGCAGGCCAGCGCCGTGGGCTATGTGGTGAAACCTGTGCGAACCGAACACTTGAATGAGGCCCTGAAGCGGGCTGAACGTCCCAATCGGGCGCAACTTGCAGCCCTGACCCGTCCCGCTGCCGAAAGTGGCAACGGTCCACGCAGCCACATCAGCGCGCGCACCCGCAAAGGCATCGAGCTGATTCCGCTGGATCAGGTGGTCTACTTCATCGCCGACCACAAATACGTGACCCTGCGTCACGAAGCCGGCGAAGTGCTGCTCGACGAACCTCTCAAAGCCCTCGAAGACGAATTCGGCGAACGCTTTGTGCGTATCCACCGCAACGCGCTGGTCGCTCGCGACCGCATCGAGCGATTGCAACGCACACCACTGGGACATTTCCAGTTGTTCCTCAAAGGCCTCAATGGCGATGCACTGATTGTCAGTCGTCGGCATGTGGCCGGTGTCCGCAAGATGATGCAGGGACTTTGACCCGGTCTTTACCGGGCGTTCCAGATTCTTTCACCCGGCATGGCAGGCCAGGGAGGCCACGCCGTTTTCTGATTCAGGTCAAAGTGGAATTGACTGAGCTGTTATTATCCGCCGTATCTATTCAGTACGGATTGTTCCATGTCCCCTCGCGAAATCCGCATCGCCACCCGTAAAAGTGCGCTGGCCCTCTGGCAGGCCGAATACGTCAAAGCCCGTCTCGAGGCGGCCCACCCGGGCCTGCTGGTGACGCTGGTGCCCATGGTCAGTCGCGGCGACAAGCTGCTCGACTCACCACTGTCGAAGATCGGCGGCAAGGGCCTGTTCGTCAAGGAGCTGGAAACCGCGCTGCTGGAAAACCAGGCCGACATCGCCGTGCATTCGATGAAAGACGTGCCGATGGATTTCCCGCAAGGGTTGGGCCTGTTCTGTATCTGCGAGCGCGAAGATCCGCGCGATGCTTTCGTCTCCAATACCTACGCAAGCCTTGAAGCTTTACCGAGCGGAGCCATCGTCGGCACCTCGAGCCTGCGTCGGCAGACACAGCTGCTGGCGCGTCGCCCGGACCTGCAGATCCGCTTTCTCCGCGGCAACGTCAATACCCGTCTGGCCAAGCTCGACGCCGGCGAATACGACGCGATCATCCTCGCCGCTGCCGGTCTGATCCGCCTCGGCTTCGAAGATCGCATCACTTCGGCAATCAGTGTCGATGACAGTCTGCCGGCCGGTGGCCAGGGCGCGGTCGGCATCGAATGCCGCAGCGCCGACCACGAAATTCACGCCTTGCTCGCGCCTTTGCACCACGCCGATACCGCTTCGCGGGTGAACGCGGAACGCGCCCTCAACAAACATTTGAACGGCGGTTGCCAGGTGCCGATCGCCTGCTACGCCGTGCTCGAAGGCGAGCAGTTGTGGTTGCGCGGACTGGTCGGTGAGCCAAGCGGCGGCAAGTTGCTCAGCGCCGAAGCCCGGGCGCCGCGTGCTGACGCTGAAGCCTTGGGCGTACAGGTCGCTGAAGACCTGCTCAAGCAAGGCGCCGACGACATTCTCATAGCGGTGTACGGCGAGGCGGGTCACGAGTGACGGCCTGGCGCCTGCTGCTGACGCGCCCTGCGGATGACTGCGCGGCGCTGGCCGAACAGTTGGCCGGGCACGGGATTTTCAGCAGTTGCCTGCCGCTTTTGGACATTGTTCCGCTGCCGCTCTCTGACAGTATTCGTCAGGCGATGTCGCGATTGCCCGCTTGCAGCGCAGTGATCGTGGTCAGCAAGCCGGCGGCGCGGATCGCGGTGGATCTGCTCAAGTCCGCAGGCACGGCGCCATTGAGCATGCCGTGGTTCAGCGTCGGCGCGGCGACCGCAGAGATTCTTCGCGATCATGGTCTCGATGTGAGCTTCCCGGCTGACGGCGATGACAGTGAAGCCTTGCTGCAATTGCCACGTCTGCGCGAGGCGGTTAGCGAGCCCGGTGCGCAGGTGATGATCCTGCGCGGTGAGAGCGGTCGTGAACTGCTCGCCGAGCGCCTGCGCGCGCTAGGTGCTAGTGTCGAGTATCTGGAGTTGTATCGCCGCGACCTGCCGGCCTACCCGCCAAACGAGCTGCCGCGGCGGATCGAAGCGGAACGCTTGAACGGGCTGGTGGTCAGCAGTGGACAGGGTTTCGAGCACCTGCGGCAAATGGCCGGCGATGCCTGGCCGAAGATTGCGCAGTTGCCGTTGTTTGTACCAAGCCCGAGAGTCGCCGAGCTGGCACGTGCCGCCGGGGCTCAAACAGTTGTGGATTGCCGCGGCGCGAGTGCCGCGGCTTTGCTGACGGCGTTACGGGAATGTCCCGTGCCGTTTTCTAATGCAAAGGATGGATACGTGAGCGAAACAGCCTTGCCAAAAGATGACGTCCAGCCTGCGCTTGATGCCCAGGTTGAAACTCCACCACCGGCCAAAGAGCCGCGCCGAGGCAATGGACTGGCGATTGTCGCCTTGCTGCTCGGTGCCGCCGGTGTCGCCATCGGTGGCTGGGGTGTCTGGCAGGTGCGCCACCTGCAGAGCAACACGCAGCAACAGTCGAGTCAGGTGCAGGCGTTGAACGATCAGGCGCAGAGTCTGAAGCTCAACGAACAGCGTCTGACCGAGCGTCTGGCGCAGTTGCCCGGTGCTGACGAACTCGCCGAACGCCAGCGTCTGGTCACGCAATTGCAGGGCGATCAGCAGCGCCTCAATCAGCGTCTGGAAACCGTCCTCGGCGCCAGCCGCAAGGACTGGCGTCTGGCCGAGGCCGAGCACTTGCTGCGTCTGGCCAGCCTGCGCCTGTCGGCGTTGCAGGACATCAGCAGCGCCCAGGCACTGGTGCAGGGCGCCGACGAAATCCTCCGTGAACAGAACGATCCGGGTTCCTTCGCCGCGCGCGAGCAAGTGGCGAAAACCCTGGTTGCCTTGCGCAGCACCGAACAGCCGGATCGCACCGGGCTGTTCCTGCGCCTCGGCGCTTTGCGCGATCAGGTCATCGACCTCACCGAGCTGGCGCCGGAGTACAAGGATCGCGGCGAGTCGCTGCTGGGCCTGACTGCCGACGGCGACGGCGCCAGCCGCTGGGCGCAGTGGTGGGACAAGGTATCGCGCTATATCCGCATCGATTTCAACGCTGACAAGAACGTCAAGCCGCTGCTGGCCGGGCAGAGTCTGAGTCAGGTGCGCCTGGCCCTGAGCCTGGCGCTGGAGCAAGCGCAGTGGGCGGCGCTCAATGGTCAGGCGGCGGTCTATACCCAGGCGCTGGCCGAGGCGCGCGACGTGCTCAAGGGCAATTTCAACCCGGACAACCCGCAAAGCAAAGTCATGCTGGAGCAGGTCGCCGAGCTGAGCAAGGAACCGGTCACCGTCCAGACGCCGGATCTGGCCGGCACCTTGAGCGCCGTGCAAGGGTATCTGGAGCGACGTAACGTCAATGCCGAGGAATCGGTGAAACCGTTCGCCAAGCCTGCCGGCAACCAGGCGCAGGAGGCGACCCCATGAAGCGCCTTTATGTAATCGTGTTTCTGGTCATCGCCGCGACGGCAGCGCTGGGCCTGGCGATCGCCGAGCATTCCGGTTACGTGCTGGTGGCGTACAAGAGCTTCCGCTACGAGGCAAGTCTGTGGGCGACACTGGCAGTGATCGCGGTGCTGTGGCTGCTGTTCTGGGGCATCAAGGTGCTGGCCGAGCTGGTGATGACCTCCACCGGCGTGGTCAATCCGTGGTCGCGGCGCAATCGCAGTCGCCGGGTGCAAGTGGCGATCGAACACGGCCAACTGGATCTGGCTGAAGGTCGGTGGGCCAGTGCGCAGCGGCATCTGACCCGGGCAGCGGAAGCCGAGCGCCAGCCACTGCTTTACTACCTCGGCGCCGCCCGTGCGGCGAACGAGCTAGGTCAGTACGAAGAAAGCGATCGTTTGCTCGAACGCGCGCTGGAACGTCAACCGCAAGCCGAATTGGCGATCGCCCTGAGTCACGCGCAACTGCAGACCGATCGCGGCGACACCGACGGTGCGCTGGTGACCTTGCAGGCGATGCACGAGCGGCATCCGCGCAGCGCACAGACACTGCGTCAATTGCAGCGTCTGCATCAGCAACGTGGCGAATGGTCGGCGGTGATTCGTTTGCTGCCGGAGTTGCGCAAAGACAAAGTGCTGCCGCCAGCCGAACTGGCCGAACTCGAGCGTCGCGCCTGGGGTGAAAACCTGTCCCTGGCAGCCCATCGCGAAGAAGACGGTACGGTGGGTTTGCAGTCACTCAAGCGAGCCTGGGAGCAGCTGACTTCGGCGCAGCGTCAGGAGCCGCCGTTGGTGCTGGCCTATGCCGAGCAATTGCGCCAGTTGGGCGCTCAGGTCGAAGCCGAAGAAGTGCTGCGCACAGCGCTCAAGCGCAAGTACGACAGTCATCTGGCGCGGCTCTATGGTCTGGTTCGTGGCAGCGATCCTGCGCGTCAGCTGCAGACTGCCGAAGGCTGGCTCAAAGAGCACCCGGCCGATCCGAGCCTGTTGCTGACCCTCGGGCGTTTGTGTCTGCAAACCAGTCTGTGGGGCAAGGCGCGTGACTATCTGGAAAGCAGTCTGCGTGTGCAGCGCAATCCGGAGACCTGTGCGGAATTGGCCCGTCTGCTTGCACAGCTTGGCGATACCGAGCGCAGCAACCAGTTGTTCCAGGAAGGTCTGGGACTGCTCGATGAACGTCTGCTGGCGGCGCCTTTGCCGGTTGCGGCGAAGGTGTGAAAGGCGAGGGAGGTTGCTCCCTCGCGAACTTTTCATGCTGAAAATTCCGCTTCTTTGCGCGCTGGAGGCAATTTCCTACAGTTCGCTTCATCATTTCCTCTTGAGCCTGTCGGGTTTTCCCTACACCTGTGGTGAACTGTCGGCAGGCCCTCGCCTTGAAAGGCTGACACGCTTTCCTCTACCGTAACCGTCTGTCTCTACTGTTACGGAAAAGCCATGTCGTTGGCCTGCTCACGCTCCTTGTTCTTCATGGCTTTCATTGCGGGGGCCTTTGCTCTGGGAGCTTCCTATTACCTCGAATACGCAGTCGGTCTGACGCCTTGCAGTCTGTGCCTGGTGCAGCGGTTGTTCCTCACCCTGCTGTGCATTGGCTGCGGCGTTGCAGCGGTGCATGGCCCCCGGCGTGTTGGCTTATGGTGGTACTGGCTGTTTGCGCTGGGCGCCAGTCTGGGTGGAACCACCGCTGCGTGGCGGCAGGTGTTGATCCAGAGTGACTCCATGCTGCAACTGGTCAAATGCTCGCCCACCGTGGAGTCACTGTTCAGCGGTCTGCCGTGGATCTGTGCCTTGCAGCGGATGTTCAAGGGCGGTGCCGACTGTGCGGAAATCTCCTGGACGCTGTTCGACCTGAGCATTCCGGAATGGAGCCTGCTGTTTTTTGTCGGCGTGTCGATTCTTGCGGTTTATCAGTTGCTGCGACTGATCTGGAGCGCTCTGCAACGACCGGTCAGCGACGAAGCGTCGCACTACACGCTGGTCAAGGATTAAACACTTGTATGAACTTTATCTCCTGCGTACCTTGAAGCCATAGGCGTGCGGGCATAATCTGGCCGGCACGTGTCATTGGAATTATGTTGCTCGATGACGCTCTGCCCGATCGTCCACCCTGTCAAATCAGAACAGGGGCGCGGGTGTAGAGCAGCATGACCCACAAGGGAAGAGAGATCGCCATGCTCGAAAGTTGTCAGAATGCTCAGGAACGTTGGGGTGGGGTTCATCTGCTGATCGACCGCTGGTTGCAGGAGCGTGAAGAGCTGATCGGCGCCTACGACAAGCTCGGTGCGCAGCCTGAGTCGCTGTCCGAGAGCCGCAAGCCTTTGCAGGAATTCTGCGGCGTGCTGGTCGATTACGTATCGGCGGGGCACTTCGAAATCTATGAACAGTTGACTGGCGAAGCCAAGGCGTTCAACGACAAGCGCGGTCTGGAACTCGCCGAGACCATTTACCCACGCATTGACGTCATTACCGAGAAGCTGCTCGCGTTCAATGATCTGTGCGATGAAGGCAAATGCGTTGCGGAGAAATTCAAGGAATTGGGCGGGTTGCTGCATGAGCGCTTCGAACTTGAAGACTGCCTGATCGAAGTGCTGCACACGGCACACAAGGCAGAAGATCCGGTTCAGGCCTGATCCGACCTTGATGCAAAGAACGGTGCGCCCGAAAGCGCACCGTTTTTTTATGCCTGATCAGCTCGTCGCGCCACGCAATTCCACTTCAAATACCAGTGGTGTGAATGGCGCAATCAGGTCGCCGGCACCGTCGGCGCCATAAGCCTGATCCGACGGAATCACCAATCGCCATTTCGCCCCCACCGGCATGTTCTGCAAAGCGGTGCGCCAACCGGTGATCACGCTGTCGAGGTTGAACCATTGCGGCTGGGTGTTCTGATCGAACACGGTGCCGTCCGGCAGCTTGCCGACATACAACACCTGCACTTTGCCGTCCGGACCAGCCTTGGCGCCAGTGCCCGGAACCAGTTCAGTCAGGAGGATGCCATTGGCCAGTTCCTTCACCCCCGGTTTGGCTTTTTCCGCACTGAGAAAGCGTTGCTCGTTTTCCATCGCGGCATCGCTCGACTGCCGTGATGCCTGCTCGGCATTGCGCGATTCGTGGTCGGCCAGAATCTGTTCGATACGCGCTTCACTCAGCGCCAGCGGCTTGCCCTGATACGCCTGTTGCAGACCTTCGATCAGTGCCTGGATCTGCAATTGCGGCACCTCCTGACGCAGCCGTTCGCCGAGGCTGGCACCGAGGCTGTAAGCCAGGTCATGAGCATCGTTTGCCGTAGTTTTTTCATCGGCATACGCCGCCGAAAAAACCATGCAGAGGGACAACATAAAGTAGCGCGACATGGGCACTCTCCGACCTGAGATGCGGGGGATTATGCCAGTGCCGACGCCTGCATCGGTGAACTGCTTTTTTCCGCACGCAGAACATTTGGGCTTCGGTGCAACGCAACGGCAGAGATACTGTCAACATGCCCTAGCGGCGGTATCAGCAGAGGTCTAGTATGAGCCGCACTCACGTCAGCCAGGAGGTAAACCATGTCGGCCACCAAGAAGCCTGTAAATACTCCGTTGCACTTACTCCAACAGTTGTCGGGCAGCCTGCTCGAGCATTTGGAAAACGCTTGCTCGCAAGCCTTGGCTGATGCTGAAAAACTGCTCGCCAAGCTGGAAAAACAGCGTGGCAAAGCGCAGGAAAAACTGCACAAATCGCGCACCAAACTGCAGGACGCCGCCAGCGCCGGCAAAGCCAAGGCACAGAACAAAGCCAAGGCTTCGGTGAAAGAACTCGAAGACCTGCTCGACGCGTTGAAAGATCGTCAGTCCGAGACCCGCAGCTACATTCTGCAACTCAAGCGCGATGCTCAGGAAAGCCTGAAGCTGGCCCAGGGTGTTGGCCGCGTTCAAGAAGCAGTGGGCAAAGTTCTGTCGTCGCGTTCGGTCAAACCGGCAGCAGCACCAGCGAAGAAAGCCGCCGCCAAACCTGTTGCAAGCAAAGCCCCGGCGAAGACCGCAGCGGCCAAGCCTGCTGTTGCGAAAACCGCCGCCAAACCAGCGGCCAAGGCGCCAGTGAAAGCGGCTGCCAAACCAGCGGCGAAAACTGCAGCGAAGAAGCCAGCGGCGAGCGCGGCAAAACCGGCGGCTAAAACCACCGCAGCCAAACCTGCTGCAGCCAAGCCAGCAGTGAAAGCCACCCCTGCCAAAGCCGCTGCAAAACCGGCCGCGAGCAAAGCTGCACCGGCGAAAACCGCAGCCGCCAAACCTGCTGCCAAAGCAGCGGCAAAACCTGCAGCGAAACCTGCTGCCAAGACCGCCGCTGCGAAGCCTGCTGCCAAGACTGCGGCCAAGCCGGCCGCCGCCAAACCTGCTACGAAAGTGGCGGTAAAACCGGCTGCCAAACCAGCCGCCACATCGCCAGCAAAACCTGCGACAAAAACTGCTGCGAAACCGGCCACCAAGCCTGCTGCGAAACCCGCTGCTGCCAAGCCTGCGACCGCTGCTGCAAAACCGGCCGCCAAGCCAGCCGCAAAACCAGCGGTGAAAAAGCCTGCTGCTGCCAAGCCAACCGCGACCAAACCGGCTGCTGCTCCAGCCGCCAAGCCTGCGCCTACCCCGGCTGCTCCAGCTACCTCGACACCGTCGTCCGCTGCTCAATCGACCCCTTCGACTGCGCCAGCACCAGCCGCTTCGTCGAACGTCAGCAGCACCCCGACCAGCGCTTCCTAAGTGCCGGTTGCCGCGACGCGCAGCACTTGCAGCGCGTCGCGGTTCAGGCTGGCGGCAGTGCCGGCCAGATCTTCCAGCCAGGTCACCGAACCTGCATCGTTGCGCGCCCACTCCTGCGCCACACCTTCCAGCCGTGACAGCAAGGTTCGCTCAGCTTCAAGCTCAAGTGACTTGATCTGCTCGCGCATGCCCGCCACCACCGCATCATCGACGGCCCGCGCTTTCCATTGCATGCGCAAGGTTCGCAGCGGTTGCACCACCTCGATATCCCACGGCGCGGTCAAGGCCTTGAGCAAACGAACGCGCGACTCATCGCAGGTCACTGCGCGCTGCTCAAGCCACAAACCGCACAGCAACAGGCAGACATTGGCGCCCGCCGTTTGCAATTGCAGGCAGGCATCTTCCACACCCGGCCGGGCGTAGACATCAAGGGCAAAGCTCCACAGGTCAGAGGACATCGTGCTACTCGCGCCAGTTGTGAGCGAAGCTGGTAGACTCCGCCGCCATTATGATCCGACTTCAGAACCTGACTTTACAGCGTGGCCCGCAACGTCTGCTAGAAGACGCCGAGCTGACCCTGCACGCCGGCCACAAAGCCGGCCTCATCGGCGCCAACGGTGCCGGCAAATCCAGTCTGTTCGCCTTGCTGCGCGGCGAGTTGCACCCGGATTCGGGCGACTGCCTGCTGCCCGCCGACTGGCGCATTGCGCATATGCGCCAAGAGGTCGACACCCTCGAACGCCTGGCGGTCGATTATGTGCTCGATGGCGACCTGCGTCTGCGTGAGGTGCAACGCGAGCTTGCCGCCGCCGAGGAGGCCCACGACGGCACCGCGCTGGCGCGGCTGCACGCCGAACTCGACAGCGCCGACGGTTACACCGCCGATGCGCGGGCGCGCAAGCTGCTCGCCGGCCTGGGTTTCACCAATGAGCAGATGGATCGTCAGGTAGGCGATTTCTCCGGTGGCTGGCGGATGCGTCTGAATCTGGCGCAGGCGCTGATGTGCCCGTCTGATCTGCTGTTGCTCGACGAACCGACCAACCACTTGGACCTCGACGCGATCATCTGGCTCGAAGAGTGGCTGAAGAGCTATCCGGGCACTTTGCTGCTGATTTCCCACGACCGTGATTTCCTCGACGAAGTGGTCGATCACGTCGCCCATGTCGATCAGCGCAAACTGACGCTCTATCGCGGCGGCTACACCGCGTTCGAACGCGCTCGTGCCGAGCGTCTGGCCCAGCAGCAACAGGCCTACGAGAAGCAGCAGGCGCAGCGTGCGCACATGGAAAGCTACATCGCCCGCTTCAAGGCCCAAGCGACCAAGGCCCGTCAGGCGCAGAGCCGGATCAAGGCACTGGAGCGCATGGAAGAATTGTCGGCGGCCCACGTCGATTCGCCGTTCGATTTCGTCTTCCGCGAGTCGACCAAGATCTCCAGCCCACTGATCGACCTGTCCGATGCGCGCCTGGGTTATGGCGACAAGACCATCCTCGAGAAGGTCAAGCTGCAACTGACCCCCGGTGCACGGATCGGTCTGCTTGGGCCGAACGGTGCGGGTAAATCGACGCTGATCAAGAACCTCGCCGGCGAGCTCGAACCGCTGGCCGGGCGCCTGACCCGTGGCGAAAACACCGTGGTCGGCTACTTCGCCCAGCATCAGCTCGACTCGCTGGACTCCAAGGCCAGCCCGTTGCTGCACTTGCAGCGCCTGGCACCGAGCGAGCGTGAGCAGACCCTGCGTGACTTCCTCGGCGGTTTCGACTTCCGTGGCGCACGCATCGATGAGCCAGTGCTGAATTTCTCCGGTGGCGAGAAGGCCCGTCTGGCCCTCGCTTTGATCGCCTGGGAACGGCCGAACCTGCTGCTGCTCGACGAACCGACCAACCACCTCGACCTGGAAATGCGTCTGGCGCTGACCATGGCCCTGCAGGAATTCAGTGGTGCGGTGCTGGTGGTGTCTCACGATCGGCACTTGCTCAAGAGCACCACCGACAACTTCTATCTGGTTGCCGACGGCAAGGTCGAAGAGTTCGACGGTGATCTCGAAGACTACGCGCGTTGGCTGGTGGAATACCGTCAGCGCAATGCGCCCGTCAGCAACACACCGGTCAATCCGGACAAGACCGACAAGAAAGCGCAGCGCCAAGCGGCGGCAGCGTTGCGTCAGCAACTGGCGCCGCACAAGCGCGAGGCCGACAAGCTTGAAGCCGAGCTGGGCAAGCTGCACGAGAAACTGGCCAGGGTCGATGCCAGTCTCGGTGACAGCGATATCTACGAGCCGGCGCGCAAGAATGAATTGCGTGATCTGCTCGCCGCACAGGCGAAATTGAAGGTGCGTGAAGCCGAGCTGGAAGAGGCCTGGATGGAAGCCCTGGAAACCCTGGAAAGCATGCAGGCGGAGCTGGAGGCGTTGTCCTGATGGAAGCCTTCAAGCTGCCCTTTGCGGCGGTGTGGGTCGAGCCCATCTGGTTCACCGCGCAGATTCTGCTGATTCTGCTGGCCGGTTACCTCACCCAGCGTTTCGTTGCCAAAGGCCTGACTCGCCTGGGTGAGCGCTATCCGTTTCCACCGCAGTTGCTGATGCCGCTGCGCGGCGTGTTGCGCTGGCTGATCATGGGCAGCGCGCTGCTCTTCGTGCTCGAGCGCCTCGGCGTTTCGGCCACGGTGCTGTGGACGGCGCTGTCGGGATTTGTCGCGGTGGCGGCGGTGGCGTTCTTCGCCATGTGGAGTGTGCTGTCGAACCTGCTCTGCGCAATTCTCATTTTCACCGTCGGGCCGTTCCGCCTCGGCGACGTGGTCGAGCTGGTGGACACCACCGACAAGCCTGGCGTCAAAGGCCGGGTGATCGCGATCAATCTGCTCTATACCACGCTGGTCGAGGCCGAAGAGCTCGGCACCGGCAGCGCCATGGTGCAGGTGCCGAACAGCCTGTTCTTCCAGCGTTCGGTGCGGCGTTGGCGCGGGACCGATGTGTTGCCGTCGAGCGGGTTTGAGAAGTAATTTCTACGTCGTCTGTTCCGACGCCTTCGCGAGCAGGCTCGCTCCCACATTGGAATGCGTTCCCCCTGTGGGAGCGAGCCTGCTCGCGAAGGGGCCCTCAGCTTCCCGCAATATTTAGCAAAAAACTGGTAGTCATCCACACGAAGCCGCATTAGCTTAGGCATTTGTCACAAGCATCAGCCGAGGTATGCGATGGAGCTTCAAACATGGCTGGCATTCTTTGCCGCCTGCTGGGTGATCAGTTTGTCCCCGGGCGCGGGCGCCATTGCGTCGATGTCCAGCGGTCTGCAATACGGGTTCTGGCGCGGCTATTGGAACGCGCTGGGCCTGCAGATCGGTCTGGCGGTGCAGATTGCGATTGTCGGCGCGGGTGTTGGCGCCGTGCTCACTGCTTCGGCCACGGCGTTCCATGCGATCAAATGGTTCGGCGTTGCCTATCTGGTTTATCTGGCGATCAAGCAATGGCGCGCGCTGCCCATGGACATGAGCGATGACGCTGCGGTTCGGCCGATCGGCAAGCCGCTGGCCCTGGTGTTTCGCGGCTTTCTGGTGAATATCAGCAATCCCAAGGCATTGATATTCATGCTCGCGGTGCTGCCGCAGTTCATCAATCCCCATGCGCCGCTGCTGATTCAGTATCTGGTGATCGGCGTGACCATGGTCTTTGTCGACCTGATTGTCATGGCCGGCTACACCGGGCTCGCGTCGAAGGTGCTGCGCCTGTTGCGCACACCCAAGCAGCAGAAACGCATGAACCGCACCTTTGCCGGGCTGTTCATCGGCGCGGCGGCATTCATGGCGACGTTGCGCAAAGCGGCGGCGTAAACCGTTCGGGCAGAAAAAAAGGCGACCTCAAGAGGTCGCCTTTTTCATTTCTACCGAGACATCGGGGCAAGCGAGCTTTTGTGGCGAGGGGATTTATCCCCGTTGGACTGCGCAGCAGTCCCAATCGTCTTGAATCAATAGCGAGGGCCGCTTCGCGACCCAACGGGGATAAATCCCCTCGCAACAGAGCCCTTCGCCACAAAAGTCCTCAGATCCGGCTCAGCGTAAAATCACCGGCGCCGTGTCACGCGGCAGATTGTTGCGCTGCGGCGCCTCACGCGGTTGTTCATAACCGTCACCGCCACCGAGCTGCATGCTCAGTTGCCCGGCCACGTCTTCGCCCAACGCCTTGGACACGTCACGCACCACCCGCGGACGGTTCAGCGAGATCTTGATGTCGCGGTGGTTCACCAGTTTGGTGTCCTGCGCTTCGCCCATCGCCGTGAAGGCCGAGGTGATCTCGTAGGTCTTGGTATTGATCAGGCTGAAATCCGCCACCAGCGTCAGGCCCAGCACCGCCGAATAGCTGTCGGTGTGCGCCAGCTCGTTGATGTCCTGGGTGAAGTCGATGTCGGACACAGTGCCGAACAGCACATAGTCGGCGCCTTTGAAGTTGCCGGCCTTGATGCGCTTGATCACGTCATACACATCGCCTTTGGATGAGGCGGTATAAGGCGTGCCCTGCACCAGCTGGAACATACCGGTGCGCAGGATTTCACCCTTGATGTCGCCGGTGAATTTGCGCAACTCGCCCTGTTCGATGTAGCTGGTGGTTGCTTCGATCTCGTTGTAGCTCGAAGAACCGCTGGCGCTGTAGTAACTCTCGCGGTGGTTGCTCTGCGCCGAAACGATGTGGATGTATTGCTCCACGCGTTCCTGATACGCCAGATCCGTCACCGCGACTTTCGGGGCCGCCTGCGCGCTGAACGCGCAAGCCAGGGCCATCATGCCAATCCATGTGCGCATCGATTAACGCTCCGTGGTTTTGCGGATCTCTTTTTCGTCCATCCACTCGGCCAGACCGCTTTCAACGTCGATCAGTTGCAGGCTGAATTTGTAGAAGACGTCCTTGTAGTCGCTGCTGCGCTTGACGATCGAGCTGATCGAGCCTTCGATGCGGTACTTGGCGGCAACCATGTTGCCGGTCTTGGCCACGGTGCTTTTCTTGTACAGACCGCTCTGGTTTTGCAGCTTGAGCTGGTCAACCTGGCTCTGCATGGCGTTGTTGTCACTGGCGAAGCGCGCAACACCGGTCTTCATCAACTGAGTCTTGATGCTGGTGGTGATTTCGCGAGTGTCGATGTACTCGCTGGTCTTGTTCTTCACGTCGTAGACCTGAACCACCGGACGACCCTGCAGAATGCCGGACTGGGCCAGCGAGCGGGTCATCGACTCGGCGATCATTTGCAGGTCGGTCGAACCGAATTCGTTGGTCACGGTTTCAACCGCTTTGGTGTCGCCGTAGCTGATGTTCTTGCTGCCCAGGGTCGGCGAGGTGTTGGCGCAACCGGAGGCGAGCAGGGCGATGACGGCGATGCAGGAAAAGCGTGCAAACATGAGAAAGCTCTCTCAATCAGAAATAAGGTGGCGGGCTTAAGGCGTCTTGATTTCCAGACGGAAATCCACGGCTTTCGGGGTCGGCGCGATGGCCTGAATGAAGCTGGTCTGAGCGCCGTACATCATTTGGCTTTTCCACACTTCTTCTTCGGCAACCGGGAAACCTTCGGCGCCAAGCCAGGCGAAGCGGTAGTAGAAAATCTTGTTGCTGTTGAGGGTGTTGCTCAACTGCACGTTGACGGTCATGAAGCCGTTTTCCCGGGCCACGCGCATGGCGCCGACGACGATGTGTTTCTGCGGGCCCATGGCCACGACTTTGCTCGCGGCGCTGCCCGGCTCTGGCGGTGGCGGGGTGGCGCAGCCTGCCAGCAAGGCGAGGGCGGCGACGGCGATGATCTTCAAGCGCATTGCAAAGACTCCGTTCTTAAGGTTGTTTGAGGCTGGCGACGTTGGTCGCGGCAGCGCTCGGCATTACGTGAGCGGCGATGCCACCGGCGAATACCTGGTTGCCCACGGCACGCAGGCTGATCACTTGGTAACGTTGATCGACGGTGACCTTGACCACCGAGCCGCCGACGGCGCTCGGCAGGGTAACCTGATGCTCGCCTTTTTTCAGGCGCAGGCGCACCACTTGGGTGTTGTCCGGCAGGGTGCGCCATGTACGGGTATCGGCACCTTCGAGCACTGCTGAAGAAATACCCACAGCGAGACCGGCCAGCGGATTGGTTTCGTTGATCTTCTTTTGCGCCACGCCTTTGGTGATCGCGCGCACGGTGGTGCGCACGATGATCCCCGGCATGTCATCGCGCAGGGCGCGGCGCGACATGGCGGTGGTGCTGTTCAGCGCGGTCAGGTCGACTTGCTTGCCGTCGACGCCGATCTGCGCAAACGGCGCGGTGGAGGTGTCAGGCTTGATGATCGGGAACGACAGCGGAGTGATCACGACGTTATTGGAGATCGGTAATGGCAGCGGCACACGAATCGAGTCGCGGGCCGGGGCCAGACCGCTCTGCACCACGATCAGAATGTCGCTGTCGTCGGACTTCGACGGCTTGTCCAGATTGACCAGCGCCTGCTCGAGCAGCGGCGTGTTCGGGCGCAGTTCGGCAGCCTTGCGATAACCCGGCGCGGCCAGATCCTTCTCGCCCAAAGCTTCGTAAACGAAACCGGCCAGGTAATGGCTGAACGCACTCTGGTAGCTGTTCTTCAGGCCGACCACTTCCGGCGCGTCGAGGCTGGCCACCGGATAACCCTGCAAATCCTTGTACTGGGTCTTGATGCCTTCTTTCTCTGCCTCTTCTTCGCTCTTGAGGTATTCCTTGTCACGCAGGTCGGCGATCACCGCTTCGCGTTCGTGGGTCTTTTTGATCGCCGTGCGGGCGCCATCGAAATCGTTGACCGCCAACAGGTTCAGGGCCATCTGCGTGGTCAGCATGACTTTTTCGTAGTCATAGCCTTCGTAGCGACGCACCTTGTCGTTGACGATGAAGCTGCCGAACTGTGCCAGGTACTTGGCCGAGTCGAGCTTGACCGCGTCTTCCCACTGACCGACCACCTGATCGGCACTGCCCCAGGCGTTCTGGCTGCCCGACAGGTCGCCCTTGGCGCGCAGCAGTTCACCTTTCTCGAAGTAATAGAGCAGGTCTTTGTCGGCGCCGGTGTTGTTCTTTTCCAGCAGGGTCAGCGCCGCATCGACGTTGCCGGAAGCCAGTTGCTGATTGGTCTGGGCCAGTTCGGAATCGTAGTTGCGAAACGCTGCGCAGCCGGACAACAGCGTGACGGCGCTGAGCGCGAGCAGCATGGGAGCGCGGAATGCCATGGGTACTTCTTCCCTGAGTAACAAGACTTGCAGCCGCGTGTGCTGGTCGGGCTGGTGTGACCTATCGACGGCGGCGCTGGCCTCCTGCCAATTCCTCATGGGTGAGGAGCTTTTGATGCCGGCTCGCTGGGCGAGGGCGCGGCATTATAAGCGTGTAATGATGGCTATGTAATGTCTTTTTGGTGGCGTGGAGGGCGTTCGTGCCATCACTTGGTTTAGTTGTTCACGACGCGTTCGGCCGCTGTTTTGCCGGGCCCGAACGCGCTGCCATTGGCGAAAACCCGATCGCCGAGGGCGCGCAGGGCGATGACCTGGCGGTTCTGATCAATCCGGATCTTCAGCGGTGCGGCGTTGTTGATGTGGGGCAGAGTGATCGCGTGTTCGCCTTTCCTCAGGCGCACGCGCAATACCTGAGTCAGGTTGGGCAGGGTGCGCCAGGTACGCGTATCGGCCTGTTCGAAACCATCCCAATGGGTCACGTACGATGCTTTGCTCGGGTCGCGTCGGTTGTCGGTGGCTTGCACGTCGGCTGCCAGAAAGGCCCGGTAAGTGGTGCGCTGGATAATGCCGGGCATGTCATCGCGCAGCGTGCGCAAGGACATGTCGGTGATGCTGTTGACCGCGATGAGTTTCTTCTGCCGGCCATCGATGCCGATCTGATTGAAGGCCGGCGTCGAAGTGTCGGGCACCATCACCGGGAACGAGATGTTGGCGACAATGACCTGCCCGTCTGCCAGCTTCACCGGGTACGGCACACGCAGCGAACTGCGTGCGGGAGCGAGGCCGCTTTGCACGATGATCAGCACATCGCTTTCGTCACCCTTGAGGCCGGGACTGTCGAGGTCACGCAATGCCTGCTGAAAGAACGGCAAGTCCGGGCGCAATTCGATGGCCTGGCGATAGCCGGGCGCGGCGAGATTCTTTTCCCCTAGCGCTTCATAGGTAAAGCCCGCAAGGTAGTGACTGAACGCGCTTTGGTAACCGTTCTTCAAGGCGATCACCGCCGGCGCGTCCAGCATGACTACCGGATAGCCCTGCAGATCCTTGTAGTGCACACGCACGCCCTGCTTTTTCGCCACCTCTTCGACGCGCTCATATTCGAGCTCGCGCTGCCGGGCGATCAGCGCTTCGCGCTCATGGGTTTTCTTGATGTCGGCGCGAGCACCATCGAAATCATTCACGGCCAGCTGGTTGAGGGCCATCTGCGTGGTCAGCATGACTTTTTCATAGTCATAACCATCGTAGCGCCGCAGCTTGTCATTGATGATGCTGCCCCAGTGATTACCCATGGCGGCCAAGAGTTTGTCGCCGGTGGTTTCAAGGGTGTCCTGGCGCTCGATCACCATTTGCTCGGCACTGCGCCATGCCGCCTGACTCTGGGGCAGTTCACCGCCCGCGCTCAACACCGCGCCTTTCTCGAAGTAATAGAGCAGATCCTTCTGCTCGTCCGGGTTATGGGCCTCGATCAAGGCCAGCGAGCCGGCGACGTTGCCTTGTTTCAATTGCTCGGTGGTCTGTTCCAGCTCTAGGTCGTAATTGCGATAAGCCGCACAACCCGCCAGTTGTGTCATGGCGGTCAGCAGCAGGGGAAGCAGCAGGCAAGGGCGCATTGAAAGGGTCTTCCTTGAACAAAGCGGGAACATTTACGTTATTGGAGTCGATGGTGGCACATGGCTTCAACGATATGAATCATTCCCTGCCAACATCGACAAAGCTTGAGAGAAACGTCTACGAAGTGAACAATATGTAACTTCGCATTTCCATTTGAGATTCGTTCATGATTGCCTCGTCCCGATTGCTGGCCTGGCTGCTGTTCCCGTTATTGTCCCTGAGCAGCCTGCCGCTGCTGGCCGATACCGTGGAAGGCGCGCCGCAAGCGTTGCACCTGCTCGATTACATCAGTGCCGATTACCCGCCGACGGTCGCGGCAGGCAAAGTCATCGACGATGGCGAATACCGCGAGCAGCTGGAATTCACCCAGGTTCTGCAAGGCTTGATCACTGCATTACCGGCCAAACCGGAAAAAGCCGCGCTGGAACAGGGCGTCGAATCTTTGCACGCCGCCATCAGTGCGAAGCAGGACGGTGCTGATGTCGCCCGTCAGGCCCGACAGTTGGGGGCGAAACTGGCGGTGGCTTATGAAGTCAGTCAGGCGCCGATCATCACCCCGGACCCGACACGCGGTGCGCCGTTGTATGCGCAGAATTGCTCGGTGTGCCACGGCGATTCCGGTGCCGGCGACGGCCCGGCCGGCGTAGGTCTGACCCCTGCGCCAGCCAACCTGCGCGACGCTGCGCGCATGGATCACCTGAGCCTGTACGCGATCTACAGCACCCTCGGCCAGGGCGTCGAAGGCACCGACATGCCGGCGTTTGCCGATCAGCTCGATGATCGCCAGCGCTGGGATCTGGCCACCTACATCGCCGGCTTCAGTGCCGATGCGGCGGCCGCCAAGTCCGACAAGGTCTACAACATCGCCGATCTGGCCCGCCAGACCCCGGCCGAAGTGCAGGCGGCGGAAGGCGCAGAGGTTGCGGCGACGTTCCGGGCTCAGCGCGCACAACCACCGCAGGTCAAACGCGGTCCGGCGCAGTTGCTCGATTACACTGCCGCCACGCTGGACAAGAGCCTCGCGGCCTACCGCGCCGGTGAACATGATCAGGCCTATGACCTCTCGGTGGCGGCGTATCTGGAAGGCTTCGAACTGGTCGAAAGCTCGCTGGACAACGTCGATGCCAATGTGCGCAAGGACACCGAAAAATCGCTGATGGCGTATCGGCAGTCTCTGCAGGACGGTCTTCCGGTCGAGCAGGCCGAGCAGCGACTGGGTGCGGCCAAGGCCAAACTCAAGGAATCCGCCGGCCTGCTGGGCAGCGATGGTCTGAGCTGGTCGCTGAGCTACATCTCCGGTCTGCTGATTCTGCTGCGCGAAGGTCTGGAAGCGATTCTGGTGCTGGCGGCGATCCTCGCCTTCCTGCGCAACACCGGTCAGCAGTCAGCGGTGCGCAGTGTCAACGTTGGCTGGGGCCTCGCGTTGCTGGCGGGCTTGGGCACCTGGGCGCTGGCGGCGTATGTGATCGACGTCAGCGGTTCGCAGCGTGAGTTGCTGGAAGGCGCCACCGCGCTGTTTGCCAGCGTCATGGTGTTGTGGCTCGGCGTGTGGATGCATGACCGCCGTCACGCGGCGGCCTGGCAGGATTACATCAAGAGCAGCCTGGTCGGCGGCGGTGGACGTTTCGGCTTTGCGATCCTCGCGTTCTTCTCGGTCTATCGCGAGTTGTTCGAAGTGATCCTGTTCTACGAAACCCTCTGGCTGCAGGCCGGGCCCGCCGGGCACAACGCCGTGCTGGCCGGCGGTGCGACGGCGTTGGTGCTGCTGGTCGGCCTGGCCTGGGTGATTCTGCGCGGCTCGGCGAAACTGCCGCTGACGCTGTTCTTCAGCATCAACGCCGCGCTGTTGTGCGCGTTGTCGGTGGTGTTTGCCGGGCATGGCGTGAAAGCCTTGCAGGAGGCCGGGATCTTCGGCACACGGCCGGTGGCGTTCTTTGAATTCGACTGGCTGGGGATCCATGCCGATGCCTATTCGCTGATTGCGCAGGCGGTGGCGATTGTGGCGATTGTTGTGTTGTACGGGCGTAGTTGGGTGGCGGAGAAGCGCCGGGTTTCGGCTGCATAAAGGCATTCGCTGCGCTTATATTCGCGAGCAGGCTCGCTCCCACAGGTTCGGTATGTATCCTGTGGGAGCGAGCCTGCTCGCGAATTTTTTGGAGGCAAGAACATGCGTGTATGGATCGATGCCGACGCCTGTCCACGGGCGGCGAAGGATCTGGTGGTGAAGTTCGCGTTAAAGCGCCAGTTCGAAGTGGTGCTGGTGGCCGGGCAGCCGCAGACCAAGCCGGGGCTGGCCATCGTCAAACTGATCGTGGTGCCGAGCGGGCCGGATGCGGCGGATGATTATCTGGTCGAGCACGCCGTGCCGGGTGAGCTGGTGATCTGCAGCGATATCCCGCTGGCCGATCGGCTGGTGAAGAAGGGCGTGGCGGCGGTGGATCCGCGCGGCAAGGAGTTCGATGCGCAGAACATGGGCGAGCGTCTGGCAGTGCGTAACCTGTTCACCGATCTGAGGGAGCAGGGCCAGATGAGCGGCGGGCCGGCGCCGTTTGGTGAGCGTGAAAAGCAGGCGTTTGCCAATGCTTTGGACCGGATTCTGACCCGGCTCACCCGCAAGGACTGAGTCTTGCACAATCCCTGTGGGAGCGAGCTTGCTCGCGAAAGCTGTGCGTCATACAACCAGATGTTGGCTGATACGACGCATTCGCGAGCAAGCTCGCTCCCACATTTGGTTTTATCTACGGCGAGGGATCAAGCGTCGTTTTCGTGGGTCAGTTCGAGCACGCGGTCGACCAGTTTGTTGATCCCCGAAGCCGCTTCACTGATGGTCTGCGCCAGCATGTACGCCGGGGTGGTGACCAGTTTGCGCGCCTTGTCTTCGACGATTTCGGTCACGGCGCACTCTTCGTGGGTGGCGCCCATTTTGTTCATGGCCGCCGCGGTGTCGGCGTCGTTGCCAATGGTGCAGGTCACGCCCGGGCCATAGATTTTCGCCGCCAGCGCCGGGGAGATGCAGATCAGCCCGACCGGCTTGCCCGCTTCGGCAAATGCTTCGGCCAGGGCCAGCACTTCAGGTTGCACGGTGCAGCCGGCGCCTTCGATGGCGAAGTTCGACAGGTTCTTCGCTGCGCCAAATCCGCCGGGCACGATCAGTGCGTCGAAGTCCTCGACGTCGGCATCGCGGATATCCTTGACGTTGCCCCGGGCAATGCGCGCCGACTCCACCAGCACGTTGCGCGATTCCGGCATTTCTTCGCCGGTCAGGTGGTTGATCACATGCAATTGCGCGATGTTCGGCGCGAAGCACTGCACCTGTGCGCCGCGCTGGTCGAGGCGCAGCAGGGTGATGACACTTTCCTGGATTTCGGCGCCGTCGTACACGCCACTGCCGGACAGGATCACTGCAACTTTTTTGCTCATGGGCTTCTCTCCAGATTCATGGCGCTCAATGTCCCTTAAATCGTCACGCGTTGCCATAGGGCATGGGCGACGCGCGCGGGAACAGAGCGCTCTCTCAATGGATCGCAACGGCGGCGGGGTGTTCATTATTTGCCTGGGCTGCGCGTGGAAGCCGCCAGCGAATGGCTTATTCGGCTGGCGTTTTCGGTTCGGCAGGAGGGCTCGCTTCGACCTGGCGCAACTGCTCGGCCTCGGCGGCTTTGGCGAGTTGCTCGTCCTGATAGATTTTCTTCGCCAGTTGCGCATTCTTGAAGCGGCGTCGCAGCCACAGGCCCAGCCCCAGAATCAGCAAGGCGCCGAGCACCCACAGCTCGTACTTCTTGATGCTGCCGAGCATGCCTTCCAGCACTGCGCCGAAGTGGTAAGCCGCCGCAGCCAGTGCGGTGGCCCAGATTGCCGCGCCAATGCCGTTGAGCAGCAGGTAGCGTCCCGGCGGATACCCGGACAGGCCGATCGCCACCGGCATCACCGTGCGCAGGCCATAAACGAAGCGGAAGCTCAGGACCCAGATGTCCGGATGCTTGCGAATGTGCTCCAGGGCACGGTCGCCCATCATCTGCCAGCGCGGTTTGCGCGCGAGCAATTTGCGCCCGTGCTTGCGCCCCAGGAAGTACCACAGCTGATCGCCGGCGTAGCTGCCGAAGAACGCCACGACCACCACCAGATTGATGTCCATGTATCCACGGAACGCAAGGAAGCCTGCGAGCACCAGAATGGTTTCGCCTTCGAAGAACGTGCCGAGAAACAAGGCAAAGTAGCCAAAGTCGTGCAGAAATTGTTGGAGCATTGTCTGGGTGCTGGCGAAATGAACGCGCAGCCTAACCCTTCGGGCACATTCATGAAAGTGTCCAAATGTGTCTCGACGTGAACATTTCCTACATCGACAATGGATTGCGGCTACCTGTCACAGAGCACACACAACTGTCATCTGTTGGTCATAATGGCCGTCTATAACTGTCACGCTCGCCCGTTTGCCCGGGCTCAGGAGTCTGCCGTGAGCTTTACCCCCGCCAATCGTCTGTTCCCAGCCACTCGTCTGCGCCGCAATCGTCGTGATGATTTTTCGCGGCGCCTGGTGCGTGAAAACGTATTGACGGTCGATGACCTGATCCTGCCGGTGTTCGTGCTCGACGGTGAAAACCGCCGCGAAGCCGTGGCCTCGATGCCGGGCGTCGAGCGACTGAGCATTGATCTGCTGCTTGAAGAAGCGGCGAAATGGGTCGAGCTGGGCATTCCGGCGCTGGCTCTGTTCCCGGTCACCCCGCCTGAGCTGAAATCCCTTGATGCCGCCGAAGCCTGGAATCCCGAAGGCATCGCCCAGCGCGCCACTCGCGCCCTGCGCGAGCGTTTCCCGGAGCTGGGCGTGATCACTGACGTGGCGCTGGACCCGTTCACCACCCACGGTCAGGACGGCATTCTCGACGAAGAAGGCTACGTGCAGAACGACATCACCGTCGATGCGCTGGTGCGTCAGGCGCTGTCCCACGCCGAAGCCGGCGCGCAGGTCGTGGCGCCATCGGACATGATGGACGGTCGCATCCAGGCCATCCGTGAAGCGCTGGAAATCGCCGGTCACGTCAATGTGCGCATCATGGCCTACTCGGCGAAGTACGCCAGCGCCTACTACGGCCCATTCCGCGATGCTGTGGGTTCGGCGTCGAACCTCGGCAAGGCCAACAAAGCCTCTTATCAGATGGACCCGGCCAACAGCGACGAAGCGCTGCACGAAGTCGGTGCGGACTTGTCCGAAGGCGCGGACATGGTCATGGTCAAACCGGGCATGCCCTACCTGGACATTCTTTTTCGGGTCAAAGATGCCTTCAAGGTGCCGACCTTCGTCTATCAGGTCAGTGGCGAATACGCCATGCACATGGCCGCTATCAAGAATGGCTGGTTGAGCGAAGCGGTGATCCTCGAGTCACTGACCGCCTTTAAACGTGCCGGTGCAGATGGCATCCTGACTTACTTTGCCGTTCGTGCCGCTCAATTGTTACGAGAGCAGAAATAGCCCTCCCAGGAACATTCCATGAATACCGAAGGACTCACTGAAGTTGCCGTAAAAGAAGCTCAGCCGGTGGTCGAGCAAATCACCGAAACTCCGCCGGAACTGGAGCCTGCGCCACCCGCGCCGGTCGCCGAAACCGCCGCGGCGGTGCCGGCGATCGCCATTCCCGGCCTGGATGACAGCAGCCTGTACATCCACCGCGAGCTTTCGCAATTGCAGTTCAACATCCGCGTGCTGGAACAGGCGCTGGACGAGTCCTACCCGCTGCTGGAGCGGCTGAAGTTCCTGCTGATCTTCTCCAGCAACCTCGATGAATTCTTTGAAATCCGCGTCGCCGGGCTGAAAAAGCAGATCACCTTCGCCCGCGAACAGGCCGGCGCTGACGGCTTGCAGCCGCATCAGGCGCTGGCGCGGATCAGCGAGCTGGTTCACGGTCACGTTGACCGCCAGTACGCGATCCTCAACGACATCCTCCTGCCGGAGCTGGAAAAGCATCAGGTGCGCTTCATCCGTCGGCGCAACTGGACGACCAAGCTCAAGACCTGGGTCCGCCGCTATTTCCGCGACGAGATCGCGCCAATCATCACCCCGATCGGCCTCGACCCGACGCACCCGTTCCCGCTGCTGGTGAACAAGAGCCTGAACTTCATCGTCGAGCTCGAAGGCATCGACGCCTTCGGTCGCGACTCCGGTCTGGCGATCATTCCGGCGCCGCGTCTGCTGCCGCGGATCATCAAGGTGCCGGAAGAAGTCGGCGGCGCCGGCGACAACTATGTGTTCCTGTCATCGATGATCCACGCCCACGCCGATGACCTGTTTCAGGGCATGAAGGTAAAGGGCTGCTACCAGTTCCGTCTGACCCGAAATGCCGACCTGGCGCTCGACTCCGAAGACGTCGAAGACCTCGCCCGCGCCCTGCGTGGCGAGTTGTTCTCGCGGCGTTACGGTGACGCGGTGCGTCTGGAAGTCGCCGACACTTGCCCGAAACACCTCTCGGACTACCTGCTCAAGCAGTTCAACCTGAGCGAGACCGAGCTGTATCAGGTCAACGGCCCGGTCAACCTGACGCGCCTGTTCAGCATCACCGGTCTGGACAGCCATCCGGAGCTGCAATACACGCCGTTCACCCCGCAGATCCCGAAACTGCTGCAGAACAGCGAAAACATCTTCAGCGTGGTCAGCAAGCAGGACATCCTCCTGCTGCACCCGTTCGAGTCGTTCACCCCGGTGGTCGACCTGCTGCGTCAGGCGGCGAAAGACCCGCACGTTCTCGCCGTTCGCCAGACCCTGTACCGCTCCGGCGCCAACTCCGAGATCGTCGATGCGCTGGTCGACGCCGCGCGTAACGGCAAGGAAGTCACGGCGGTGATCGAGCTGCGCGCGCGCTTCGACGAAGAGTCCAACCTGCAACTGGCCAGCCGTCTGCAAGCGGCGGGTGCCGTGGTGATCTACGGTGTGGTCGGCTTCAAGACCCACGCCAAGATGATGCTGATTCTGCGCCGCGAGGCTGGCGAGATCGTCCGTTACGCGCATCTCGGCACCGGCAACTATCACGCCGGTAACGCCAAGCTCTACACCGACTACAGCCTGCTGACCTCCGATGACGCCTTGTGCGAGGACGTCGGCAAACTGTTCAGCCAGTTGATCGGCATGGGCAAGACGCTGCGCATGAAAAAGCTGCTGCATGCGCCGTTCACCCTGAAGAAGGGCATGCTCGACATGATTGCCCGCGAAACCCAGTTCGCCCTCGAAGGCAAACCGGCGCACATCATCGCCAAGTTCAACTCGCTGACCGATCCGAAGATCATCCGCGCGCTGTACAAGGCCAGTCAGTCCGGGGTGCGCATCGATCTGGTGGTGCGCGGCATGTGCTGCCTGCGCCCGGGCATCGCCGGGGTCTCGCACAACATTCATGTGCGCTCGATCATTGGCCGCTTCCTCGAGCACACGCGGGTGTTCTACTTCCTCAACGGCGGCGACGAGCAGATGTTCCTCTCCAGCGCCGACTGGATGGAGCGCAACCTCGACAAGCGCGTCGAGACCTGCTTCCCGGTGGAAGGCAAGAAGCTGCTGACCCGCGTCAAGAAGGAGCTGGAGCTGTACCTGACCGACAACACCCACAGCTGGAGTTTGCAGTCGGACGGCCGCTACATCCGCAACACGCCCACTGGCAACCAGAACCCGCGCAGTGCGCAGGCGACGTTGCTGGAGCGGTTGGGCAGCCCGATATTGCCGGTGAGCAGTTGACCGTCAGCCCAATAAAAAAGGCGATCCCTCGGGATCGCCTTTTTTGTATCTACACTGATTCCCACCTGTGGCGAGGGGATTTATCCCCGTTGGGCGCGAAGCGACCCCTTGAGGCAAAATCGGGCCTGCTGCGCAGGCCAGCGGGGATAAATCCCCTCGCCACAATCAGTGTCAGTGCACCGTGAGAACAATCCCCACCCGCGTCAGCCAGTCCGCCTCAAGTCCGAAATCCGCCTGGGTCAGCTGATTTTCATCCAGCCAGTTCTCCGGGAATTGCACATCGAGATGGTCGCCATTGGCGTGCAGCACCACCTGCGGCATCGCCTGGGTTCCGCGAATGTGATGGAACAGAATGGCAAACCGCAGCAGCACGCACAGGCGAATCAGCTTGATGCCGTCATCGCCGAATTCGGCGAACTTGTCCTTGGGAATATTGCGCCGATGGCCACGCACCAATAGCGCGAGCATCTGCTGGTCTTCTCGCGAGAAGCCGGCCAGATCGGAGTGCTCGATCAGGTAGGCACCGTGCTTGTGGTAGTGATAGTGAGCGATGTCGAGGCCGACTTCGTGGACTTTCGCCGCCCAGCCGAGCAGTTCGCGCCAGATGCCGTCGTCCAGTTCCCAGTCGACGGCGACCTGATCGAACGCGTGCAGGGCCTTGCGCTCGACCCGCGCCGCCTGTTCCAGATCGACGTGATAGCGCTCCATCAATGAGGTCAGGGTGCGTTCGCGCACGTCTTCGTGATGATGGCGGCCGAGCAGGTCGTAGAGCACGCCTTCACGCAGCGCGCCTTCGCAATGGTCCATGCGTTGCAGTTCGAGGGCGTCGAAGATCGCTTCGAGAATCGCCAGTCCCGCCGGGAAGATCGCGCGGCGGTCAGGCTTGATGCCTTCGAAATCGATCTTGTCGGCGTCGCCCAGCTTGAACAGCTTGCGCTTGAGCCACGCCAAGCCTTCGGCGTTGACCTCGCCGCTGCCATGGCCGCCAGCCTTCAGGGCCAGGCCGATGGCGCGAATCGTACCGGAAGAGCCGATGGCTTCATCCCAGGTCAGGCGATGCAGGGCGTGCTCGATGCTCATGATTTCCAGGCGCGCCGCCGTATAGGCCTGGGCGTAGCGGGCCGGGGTGATTTTGCCGTCCTTGAAGTAGCGCTGAGTGAAACTCACGCAGCCCATCTGCAGGCTTTCACGCAGCAACGGCTCGAAGCGCTGGCCGATGATGAATTCGGTACTGCCGCCGCCGATGTCGGCGACCAAACGTTTGCCTGGGGTGTCGGCGAGTGTGTGCGAAACGCCGAGATAGATCAGGCGCGCTTCTTCACGGCCGGAGATGACTTCTACCGTGTGGCCGAGGATTTCCTCGGCGCGGCGGATGAATTCGCCGCGGTTGCGCGCTTCACGCAGGGCGTTGGTGCCGACGATGCGCACGGCGCCGAGCGGCATACCGTTGATCAGTTGGGCAAAGCGCTTGAGGCAATCGAGGCCGCGCTGCATCGATTCTTCGTTGAGCTGGCGCGCGTCGTCGATGCCGGCGGCCAGTTGCACCTTCTCGCCGAGGCGCTCGAGGATGCGGATTTCGCCGTTCTGGGCCTTGGCCACGACCATGTGAAAGCTGTTGGAGCCCAGGTCGATTGCGGCGATCAGGGACAGATTCTTGGCTTGGGATTGCGGCATGGTCAGGGGGTCTCGGTCGATAACCCCGACATCGTGCCACGATCAAACGCTGGCGCCAACGCGCATGGTTCAAACCTGATCGTTCCTACGCTCTGCGTGGGAACGATCAGGATGAGGCTGCTTCAGGCTGTCGCCTCCACCGTGCCAATAAAGTTCGCCAGCTCCGCCGTCTGCGGGTTGGCAAACAACACCTTCGGATCGCCCGCCTCATGCACCTTGCCGTGGTGCATGAAAACCAATTTATCGCCGACTTCCCGGGCAAAGCGCATTTCGTGGGTGACCATGATCAGTGTCATGCCTTCCTTGGCCAACTGCCGCACCACGCTGAGCACTTCGTTGACCAGCTCAGGGTCGAGGGCCGAGGTGATTTCATCGCACAGCAACACCTTCGGCGACATCGCCAACGCCCGGGCAATCGCCACGCGCTGTTGCTGGCCGCCGGACAGGCGATCCGGAAAGGCATCGAATTTTTCCCCGAGCCCGACCCGCTCGAGCATTTCGCGCGCCAGTTCGGCTGCCTTGGCCTTGGATACTTTCTGCACCACTTGCGGGGCGAGCATGACGTTTTCGCCGACGGTCAGGTGCGGGAACAGGTTGAACTGCTGAAAGACCATGCCGACTTTCTGTCGCAGACTGCGCAGATCGGCGCGGGCGGCGTCGAGGTATTCGCCGTCGACTTCGATCACGCCGTCGTTGATCGACTCCAGGCCATTGAGCGTGCGCAACAGGGTCGATTTGCCCGAGCCACTGCGGCCGATGATCGCCACGACCTGACCTTCCTCGACGCTGAGGTCGATGCCTTTGAGTACGTGGTGATCGCCGTAATATTTATGCAGGGCGGAAATTCTAAGCAGAGGCATGCAGTCTCCTTTCCAAGTAGCGCGCACTGAGGGACAAGGGGTAGCAGAGCAGGAAGTAGCCGAGGGCGACGAGGCCGTAGACCATGAACGGTTCGAACGTGGCGTTGGCGAGCATGCCGCCGGTCTTGGTCAGTTCGGTGAAGCCGATGATCGAGGTCACCGCTGTGCCTTTGACCACTTGCACCGAGAAGCCCACGGTCGGCGCCACGGCGATGCGCAGCGCTTGCGGCAGAATCACGTAGCGCAACTGCTCGAGTGGATAGAGCGCCAGGCTCGACGAGGCTTCCCACTGACCGTGGGGAATGGCCTCGACGCAGCCGCGCCAGATCTCCGCCAGATAGGCGCTGGTGAACAAGGTCAAAGCGATCGCCGCGGCCATCCACGGCGAAATCCCGATCCCGGCCAGTGCCACACCGAAGAACACCAGAAACAGCTGCATCAGCAGCGGCGTGCCCTGGAACAGCTCGATCCAGGTGCGGGCGATGCTGCTAGGCAGGGTGTTCTTCGAGATGCGCATCACCAGAATCAGCAGGCCGACGAGGCCGCCGCCGATGAACGCCACCAGCGACAGCGCCAGGGTCCATTGCAGGCCGGTGAGCAGGTTGCGCAGGATGTCCCAGAAAGTGAAATCGCTCATTGGCTGCTCCTCGCAATGAACCGGCGGCCGAACCAGTTGAGCAATTGGCGGATCAGCAGCGCCATGCACAGGTAGATCAGGGTGGTCAGCGCGTAGGTTTCAAAGGCGCGGAAGTTGCGTGACTGAATGAAGTTGGCGGCGAAGCTCAATTCTTCCGTGGCGATCTGCGAACACACCGCCGAGCCGAGCATGACGATGATGATCTGGCTGCTCAGCGCCGGCCAGACCTTGCCCAGCGCCGGCAGCAGGACGACGTGGCGGAACGCTTCGAAGCGCGTCATCGCCAGTGCCGCAGCCGCTTCCAGTTGCCCGCGCGGAATCGCCTGGATGCCGGCGCGGATGATTTCGGTCGAATAGGCGCCAAGGTTGATCACCATCGCCAGCACCGCCGCCTGCCACTCCGAGATCTGCATGCCGAGCGACGGCAGGCCGAAGAAGATGAAGAACAGTTGCACCAGAAACGGCGTGTTGCGGATCAACTCGACGTAGACGCCGAAGATCGCCGAGAACGGGCGGATCTGCCACGCCCGCACCAGCGCCCCGACAATCCCGACGCCGACCCCGAGCAATGCGCCGATGGCGGTCAGCTCGAGGGTGAACAGGGCGCCGCGCAGCAGCAGGTCGGTGTTTTCCACCACCGGCAAAAAATCGAACTGATAAGCCATGAAGGTCTCCCGCGCAGTCGATCAGAGATCGGCCGGCAGCGGCTCTTTCAGCCAGGTCTGCGAGTTCTTTTCCAGTGCGCCGTCAGCCTTGGCGGTGTTGAGGATGTCGTTGACCCTGGCCAGCAGCGCCGCTTCGTTCTTGTTCACACCGACGTAGACCGGCGAATCCTTGAGCTTCACCTTCAGCGCCGGTACGCGCTTGGGGTTCTTCTCGCTGATGGCCACCATCACTACGTTGCCGCTGGCGATCAGATCGACTTGCCCTGCCAGATAAGCGGCGATGGTCGAGTTGTTGTCTTCGAAACGTTTGATGGTCACGCCTTCGGGGGCGACTTTGCTCAGCTCGATGTCTTCGATGGCGCCACGGGTGACGCTGATGGTCTTGCCCTTGAGGTCGTCGAGGCTGGTGATCGCAGCGTCTGGCGGGCCGAACACGGCGAGGTAGAACGGCGCATAGGCGCGAGAGAAGTCGATGACCTTCTCGCGCTCGGCGTTTTTGCCAAGGCTGGAAATCACCAGATCGACCTTGCCCGTGGTCAGGAACGGAATGCGGTTGGTGCTGTTGACCGGCGTAAGCTCGAGTTTGACCTTGAGTTGGTCAGCCAGCAGTTTCGCCGTGTCGATATCCAGGCCGCGCGGCTTCATGTCCGGGCCGACCGAGCCGAAGGGCGGGAAGTCCTGGGGCACGGCGACTTTCAGCGTGCCGCGTTTGACCACGTCGTCCAGACCGTCGGCGTGAGCGGGAGCCTGGCACAGCAGCAGGCCGGCAAACAGGGAAGCGAGGAGGGCGCTGTAACGCTGGGTCATGGACAATCTCCGGATCGGCGGGAAGTGGTTGCTGCGATCGGACAGAGCATGGGCCGTGCCAAGAGGTGGATTTCGCCCCGGCAGGCCGCGGTAGCAGCGGCTTGGTTCGGTCTTACTGGTCTGAACAGTCAACTTGGTTTTCGCACTGCGATGGCGCATCGGCTGCCCGCGCCGAACCCCGCTGGGGCACGACTTGCCGGACTCGGCGAATAGCTTTACAACTAGCCGCACCTTGGCCCTGATGCGTCCGCAAACCATGAATTCGATCTCCCGCGCCGTACCCGAAGTGGCGCTGCAAGCGATCCGCAAACTGATCACCGAACAGGGTTTCGGCGCCGGCGATGCGTTGCCGTCGCAACGGGATCTGGCGCTGCAACTGGGCGTCAGCCGCGCTTCCTTGCGTGAAGCCTTGTCGTCGCTCAGTGCACTGGGCGTGGTCAGTATTCAGCCGGGCAAAGGCGTGTTCGTGCAGACACCAGTCGAATTGTCGCGCGGCGAAGCGCCAGGCTGGCCGTTCGCGGCGCAGGCCTCGCCGCTCGACATCTTTCAGTTGCGTTACGCGCTGGAGGGCTTTGCCGCCGGGCTTGCCGCGACAACCTTGAGTACATTTGACCTGGATGCGCTGGAAGACAACGTCGCGGCGATGCGCGAGGACTTGCGCGGCGGCGACTTCGAAGCGGCGGCGAAACTCGACTTCGAATTTCATCGGCGCATCCTCCTCGCCAGCGGCAATCAGGCGATGCTGAGCATCCTCACCGCCAGCGCCGAGATCTTTCTCGAGAGTCAGAAACTGCCGTTCATCCGCGCCGAGCGCGCCATGGAAACCTGGCAGGAACACCGCAAGATCCTCCGCGCACTGGCCCGCCGTGCGTCGGGAGCTGCGCAGAAAGCCATGCAGGAACACGTGCGCAACGCCGCACTGCGCACCGGAATCGCCTTCATCGCTCCCGCCACGGCGTGACTTGAGCTATACCCAAACTCATCAGGGGCCATAGCAACACTCAATCATCTGCGGCTTCCTGAACAAGGGAAGGGCGGCTATGATGGGCCACGTTTTTTTGCTTACAACCTGGAGAATTCCATGAGCAGCGATCTGATCAAACACGTTAGCGACGCTAGCTTCGAAGCCGACGTACTCAAGGCCGAAGGCGCTGTCCTGGTCGACTACTGGGCTGAATGGTGCGGCCCTTGCAAAATGATCGCACCGGTTCTGGACGAGATTGCCGAGACTTACAAAGGCAAGCTGACCGTCGCCAAACTGAACATCGACGAAAACCAGGAAACCCCGGCCAAGCATGGCGTGCGTGGTATCCCGACGCTGATGCTGTTCAAGAACGGCAACGTTGAAGCGACCAAAGTCGGCGCACTGTCGAAGTCGCAACTGGCGGCTTTCCTCGACGCCAACATCTGAGCGTCGCAGTAAAACGCTGAAAAAAAGCCCCGCAAATCGCGGGGCTTTTTGCGTATTCAGGGCTAGACGCTCCGAAACTCAGGTGGTACATTCGGCCCCGCACTGGTTTCTCCACTGCCCCCTGCTAGCCGTCGCCGACGCACTCCTTTTCGAATTAGTTCGCGATCCTGTCGCCTTCTCCGCGGCGCGGCCTCATTAAGCCAAAAAGCTTAATTTCCCCCCTCCATAAATGATTACGTCATTCCTATATGAATCTGACTGAACTCAAGCAAAAGCCGATTACCGAACTGCTCGAATTAGCCGAACAGATGGGCATAGAAAATATGGCCCGTTCGCGCAAGCAGGACGTGATTTTCTCCCTGCTGAAAAAACATGCGAAAAGCGGCGAGGAAATCTCCGGTGATGGCGTGCTGGAGATTCTCCAGGACGGCTTCGGCTTCCTGCGCTCCGCAGACGCTTCCTACCTCGCCGGCCCTGACGACATCTACGTCTCGCCGAGCCAGATCCGCCGCTTCAACTTGCGCACCGGTGACACCATCGTCGGCAAGATTCGTCCTCCGAAGGAAGGCGAGCGGTATTTCGCCCTGCTCAAGGTCGACACGATCAACTTTGATCGTCCGGAGAACGCGAAAAACAAGATTCTCTTCGAGAACCTGACTCCGCTGTTCCCGACCGTGCGCATGAAGATGGAAGCCGGCAACGGTTCCACCGAAGACTTGACCGGTCGCGTGATCGACCTGTGCGCACCGATCGGCAAAGGTCAGCGTGGCCTGATCGTCGCACCGCCGAAAGCCGGTAAAACCATCATGCTGCAGAACATCGCAGCGAACATCGCCCGTAACAATCCTGAAGTTCACCTGATCGTGCTGTTGATCGACGAGCGTCCGGAAGAAGTGACCGAAATGCAGCGCACCGTGCGCGGCGAAGTGGTTGCCTCGACCTTCGACGAGCCGCCGACCCGTCACGTGCAGGTTGCTGAAATGGTGATCGAGAAGGCCAAGCGCCTGGTCGAACACAAGAAAGACGTGGTGATCCTGCTCGACTCCATCACCCGTCTGGCCCGAGCCTACAACACCGTGATCCCGAGCTCCGGCAAGGTCCTGACCGGTGGTGTCGATGCCCACGCCCTGGAGAAGCCGAAGCGTTTCTTCGGCGCCGCGCGTAACATCGAAGAAGGCGGCTCGCTGACCATTATCGCCACCGCGCTGGTTGAAACCGGCTCGAAGATGGACGAAGTGATCTACGAAGAGTTCAAGGGTACCGGCAACATGGAACTGCCGCTGGATCGCAAGATCGCCGAGAAGCGTGTGTTCCCGGCCATCAACATCAACCGCTCCGGCACCCGCCGCGAAGAGTTGCTGACCGCCGACGACGAGCTGCAGCGCATGTGGATTCTGCGCAAGCTGCTGCACCCGATGGACGAAGTCGCCGCCATCGAGTTCCTGGTCGACAAACTGAAAACGACCAAGACCAACGACGAGTTCTTCTTGTCGATGAAGCGCAAGTAGTACGCCGCTGACAGAAGGAGCGCTCCGCAAGGGGCGCTTTTTTTTGTCTGCGATTTATTTGTATCTGGATTGAAGTTTGCGCGGCTGCTAACGTCGCGCCTTCAAGGGATTCTGTATCCAGAACAGGTAAGGTTTTTCATGCACACGTTTGGCAATCGCCGTGATATCGACGGCTTACGCGCGCTCGCGGTACTTCCCGTCGTGCTCTTTCATTTCGGATTCAATACATTCAGCGGCGGCTTTGTCGGCGTGGATGTTTTCTTCGTCATCTCCGGATTCCTGATCACCTCGATCCTGTTCCGTGAAATCAGCGCCAAGCGTTTCAGCTTTGTCGATTTCTGGGCGCGCCGTGCCCGCCGCATTATTCCGGCCCTGACGGTGGTCATGCTGGTGACGCTGGCGCTGGGTTGGCTGCTGCTGACAGCGAAGGATTTCTCCGAACTTGGCCGGACGGTGCGTTATCAGTCGCTGTTCATCTCCAATATTCTGTTCATGCGCGAGGACGGCTACTTCCAGCCGGCCTCCGATCTGAAACCGTTGTTGCACACCTGGTCGCTGGCGGTTGAAGAGCAGTACTACATCTTCTTCCCGTTGCTGACGGCGGTGCTGGTTCGCTATGTCAGACACTGGCGCTGGATGTTGCTGGGATTGCTGCTGATTTCCTTTGGCCTGAACATCGCCTGGATTGAGCACAAGCCGGAATTCACCTTTTTCTCTCTGCCGACCCGTGCCTGGGAATTGTTGTGCGGGGCAATGCTTGCGGTAATGCCTGCGCCGAGACAGGCCGTACGACCGTGGCTGTACCAGTTGGTCGGCATTGCCGGTCTGGCAGCGGTGCTGCTCGCCGTGTTCACGTTTGATCGCTCAACGGTGTTTCCCGGATGGGCGGCGTTGCTGCCGGTATTGGGCACCACTGCCCTGATCTGGTCAGGCGCCCAGGGACCAAGCTGGGCCGCGCGACTGTTGAGCCTGCGACCGCTGGTCTGGATCGGCCTGCTGTCTTATTCGCTGTATCTGTGGCACTGGCCGATTTACGTTTACGCCAACGCCATTTCCATCGACGGTATCCAGCCGCTCGAGGCGCTCGCCTGGATGGTGCTGGCAGTGGGTCTGGCGTGGCTGAGCCTGCGCTACATCGAATTGCCGTTTCGAGAAAAGCGTTTGCTGGGCGAACGTAAATCGATACTGGCGGGTGCGGTAGTGGCCATTGCTGTACTGGTCGCGGTCGGTTCGGCGATTCGCTCGGCCGACGGTATCCCCGGGCGCCTGAGCGGCAAGGCTCTGGAATATGCGCAGGCCCGCGAATGGCGTGCCGGGCAGATGAAATGCATGGTGGTGACGCAAGACAAATCGATCGACAAGGCCTGTCTGGTCGGCGGCGAACAGAGTACGCCGCCGACCCAGGCGTTCTGGGGTGACAGCCATGCGGCTGCGTTGATGCCGGCCATCGAGGCCAATGCCCGCCGCGACGGTCGTTCGGTGTGGTTGTTCAGTATGAGCGCCTGTCCGCCGATTCTCAGCGACGAGCCGCGCCAGCGGTGCAAGGACTTCAACCAGCAGACCATGGACAAAGTGCTCAGCCTTGGCATCAAGGACGTGGTATTGGCGTCCAATTGGAGTCTTTACGTCTATGGTCGCGAGGATGGCGACAGAAAGGTTTTGCTCAACGCCCATGACGATACCGCCCAGGCTGAGGAACGCATGGCCGCCGCGTTGCGCGCGCGGGTGGCCGCCTTGCGCGCAGCCGGCGTGCAGGTCTGGCTGTTCAAGGAGGTGCCGCTGCAACGCAAGGGCACCATTAACCGCCTGACCAGTCTGGCAAGGATTGGCCGGTCCGCCGAAGGTCTGGGGCGTCCGCTTGATGAGCATCTGGCGCGCCAGCATTTTCTCGGCAACTTGTTCACGTCCATGAGCGAAGCCGATCCGGGTGTTCACGTCATCGACCCGACGCCGATGATGTGTGCTGACGGGGTCTGCAGCATCGAGGTGAACGGCCACTCGCAGTACAAGGATGAGGACCATCTCTCGGACATTGGCAGCGCCAGGCTGAGCCCGTTGTTTGCACCAATATTGCTGGGCACAAACCGACATTGAGTACTGTCAGGCTCTGACGGACTGCTGTTTGCCCGTCAGAGCAGGTAGGATGTACGCCTATTTTGAGGGTGCCATCGTCAATGAAATTCAAGGATCTTCGGGATTTCGTGCAGCAGCTTGAGCAGCGCGGAGAGTTGAAACGCATCCAGATTCCCGTCTCGCCGGTGCTGGAGATGACTGAGGTGTGCGACCGCACGCTGCGAGCCAAGGGCCCGGCGCTGCTGTTCGAAAAACCCACCGGTTACGACATTCCGGTGCTCGGCAACCTGTTCGGCACCCCCGAGCGGGTGGCCATGGGCATGGGCGCCGAGTCGGTCAGCGAGCTGCGTGAAATCGGCAAGCTGCTGGCCTTTCTCAAGGAGCCGGAGCCGCCGAAGGGCTTGAAGGACGCCTGGTCGAAACTGCCGATCTTCCGCAAGATCATTTCCATGGCGCCGAAAGTGGTCAAAGACGCGGTGTGCCAGGAAGTGGTCATCGAAGGCGACGACGTCGATCTGGCTATGTTGCCGGTGCAGACCTGCTGGCCCGGCGACGTCGGCCCGTTGATCACTTGGGGTCTGACCGTCACCAAAGGCCCGAACAAGGAACGCCAGAACCTCGGTATCTATCGCCAGCAAGTGATCGGCCGCAACAAGGTGATCATGCGCTGGCTCAGCCACCGTGGCGGCGCCCTCGACTTTCGCGAGTGGTGCGAGAAACATCCGGGCCAGCCGTTCCCGGTGTCCGTGGCCCTTGGCGCCGATCCGGCGACGATTCTCGGTGCGGTGACGCCGGTACCGGACAGCCTCTCCGAATATGCTTTCGCAGGGCTCTTGCGCGGCAATCGCACGGAACTGGTCAAGTGCCGTGGCAACGACCTGCAAGTGCCGGCCACTGCCGAAATCATCCTTGAAGGCGTGATTCATCCGGGCGAAATGGCCGATGAAGGCCCGTATGGCGACCACACCGGATACTACAACGAAGTCGACAGCTTCCCGGTGTTCACCGTCGAGCGCATCACCCACCGGATCAAGCCGATCTACCACAGCACTTACACCGGCCGTCCGCCGGATGAGCCGGCGATTCTCGGCGTGGCGCTGAACGAAGTGTTCGTGCCGATCCTGCAGAAGCAGTTTCCGGAGATCACCGACTTCTACCTGCCGCCGGAAGGCTGCTCGTACCGCATGGCCGTGGTGACGATGAAGAAGTCGTATCCGGGGCATGCCAAGCGCGTGATGCTCGGCGTCTGGTCGTTTTTGCGACAGTTCATGTACACCAAGTTCGTTATCGTCACTGACGACGATATCAACGCCCGCGACTGGAACGACGTGATCTGGGCCATCACCACGCGCATGGACCCCAAGCGCGACACGGTGATGATCGACAACACGCCGATCGACTACCTCGATTTCGCCTCGCCGATTTCCGGCCTGGGCTCGAAAATGGGCCTGGATGCCACCCACAAGTGGCCGGGCGAAACCACCCGCGAGTGGGGCCGCGTAATCGTCAAGGACGACGCCGTCACCCAACGGATCGATGCCATCTGGAATCAGTTAGGAATAGATTGATGCGTGTAACCCTGCAGCCTTCCGGAGCCGTGCTCGAGATACAACCCGGTGAGCGGATTCTCGACGGCGCGCGGCGCCTGGGCTATGACTGCCCGCAAAGCTGCCGCAACGGCAATTGCCACGTGTGTGCCGCGCTGCTGGTCGAGGGGCGCGTCGAGCAGGCCGGCAAAGTCCACGACCATGGCGAGTTCTACACCTGCATCGCCGCACCGCTGGAAGACTGCGTGCTGTTGTGGGATGGCGTGCTCGCATTGGGTGAGCTGCCAGTGCGCAGCCTGTCGTGCCAAGTCATCGAATGCCGCGAGGTCGGCGGCGACACCTGGCGCGTGCGTCTGCGCGCACCGGCGGGCAAGCCGCCGCGCTATCACGCCGGGCAATATTTGATGATCGAGCGCGAGAGCGGCGAGAAATCGGCGTTCTCCATGGCTTCGGCACCGCACGGCGGACGTGATCTGGAAATTCATGTGCTGGCGCGCGAAACCAGTGCGTTAAGCCTGGTCGAGCAGTTGCAACGCAACCCGATGGTGCGTGTCGAGCTGCCCTTCGGCGACACACATCTTGCTGAGCTACCTGACGGTCCTCTGGTGTTGATCGCTGCCGGCACCGGCATGGGCCAGATTCACAGCCTGATCGAACATTGCCGCGCCGAAGGCTTCAAGCATCCTGTGCATCTGTACTGGGGCGTGCGCCGGCCCGAGGATTTCTATCAGATCGAGCACTGGGACGAATGGCTGAAGCTGCCCAATCTGTTCCTGCACAGGGTGGTCAGCGACCAGTGCGGCTGGGAGGGGCGCTGCGGGATGTTGCACGAGGCGGTTTGCGAGGATTTCCCCGACCTGAAGCCGCTGCACGTCTATGCCAGCGGTTCGCCAGCGATGGTCTACGGCACGCTGGACGCGCTGGTCGAGGCGGGCATGGATGCGCATCAGATGCGCGCCGATGTGTTCGCCTACGCGCCGCGCTCTTGAAAATGTGGGAGCAAGCGCGCTCCCACACTGGTTTAATGCGTAGCGCTCGCAACGCGTTATAACTCTACATATAGCCGATCGGTATTTATCTAATTGCATAAATACCGCTAGGTTATATATCAATCAGGCGATTAATCAGTGGCACTTAAATTGCCTTAAAACATATGTGCCTTATTGTTACAGCGGTGCGTTCTATTAAGTAATTCTTCACCCGCGGGGAGCTGAACGCTATTCGCCATGAGCGCCATTGAAAACGCAATTCTGAACCTGGCTTACCCTCCGCGGCTCGATCTTGGGCCGCAGCTGACGCACGAACAACTTCTCGCTTCCATGCAATCGACCATGGCGCGCCACAAGGGCGGGCCGGTGTGGCTGTTCGCGTATGGTTCGCTGATCTGGCGCCCGGAATGCACGGCAGTCGAGCGCATGCGCGGTCGCGTGCATGGCTATCATCGTGGCTTGTACCTGTGGTCCCACGAGCACCGGGGTACGCCGGAAATGCCCGGCCTGGTATTCGGTCTGGATCGCGGTGGCTCATGCAGTGGCTTTGCCTACCGTTTGCCGGAAGACGATCTCGATACGGCGCTGTATGCCTTGTGGAAACGCGAGATGCCGTTTCCGTCGTATCGCCCGCACTGGCTCAATTGCCGGCTCGAAGATGGCACTCAGGTGCAGGCCTTGGGATTTGTTCTGGAGCGTCACCTGCCGAGCTATGCCGGCAACTTGCCGGATCATGTGCTCAGCCAGGTCTTTGCCAGCGCCAGCGGGCGTTACGGCACCACTCGCGATTATGTCGAGCAGACCGTGCACGCCCTGCGCAGCCACGCCATGCCGGATCGAAATCTGGAGGCGCGGCTCAAGCGCTGTAAATCACACAGCGATCAGGCGACCGCTTCACGGCTTTGACTGGCAACTTGCTTGTGCCATAGCGTTGGCGCAAGGAAGGCCATCGCCAGCAGGCAAGCGCCGACCAGCAGGACGAAACCGCCATCCCAGCCGAAGTGGTCGACGGTGTAGCCCATCGCCGCACTGGCTGCGACCGAACCGCCCAGATAACCGAACAGGCCGGTGAAGCCCGCTGCGGTACCGGCGGCTTTCTTCGGCGCCAGTTCCAGCGCCTGCAGACCGATCAGCATCACCGGACCGTAGATCAGGAACCCGATCGACAGCAGGGCGATCATGTCGACCATCGGGTTGCCGGCCGGATTCAGCCAGTACACCAGGGTCGCAACAGTCACCAGCGCCATGAACACCATGCCGGTCAGGCCACGATTGCCACGGAAGATCTTGTCCGACATCCAGCCGCACAGCAGCGTGCCCGGAATCCCCGCCCACTCGTAGAAGAAATAGGCCCACGAGGTTTTATCCACGGTGAAGCCCTTGGCTTCCTTCAAGTAGGTCGGCGCCCAGTCCAGCACGCCGTAGCGCAGCAGGTAGACGAAGACGTTGGCCATGGCGATGTACCAAAGCATTTTGTTGCGCAGCACGTACTTGACGAAGATTTCCTTGGCGCTGAATTCGTCTTCGTGGCTGGCGTCGTAGCCTTCCGGGTAATCGTTCTTGTACTGCTCGATCGGCGGCAGGCCGACCGATTGCGGGGTGTCACGCATGGTGATGAAGGCGAATACCGCCACGCCCAGCGCTACCGCTGCCGGTACGTAGAACGCCGCGTGCCAGTCGTTGAACAGGCCCATGCCGATCAGGAACAGCGGGCCGATCAGACCGCCGCCGACGTTATGCGCCACGTTCCACACCGAGACTACGCCACCGCGTTCCTTCTGCGACCACCAATGCACCATGGTCCGCCCGCTCGGCGGCCAGCCCATGCCCTGCGCCCAGCCGTTGATGAACAACAGAATGAACATCATCGTCACGCTGGACGTTGCCCACGGCGCGAAACCGAAAATGAACATCACCCCGGCCGACACCAGCAGGCCGAACGGCAGGAAGAAGCGCGGGTTGGAGCGGTCGGACACCAGGCCCATGAGGAATTTCGACAAACCATACGCAATGGCGATCGCCGACATCGCCAGACCGAGGTCGCCACGGCTGTAGCCTTCGTCGATCAGGTACGGCATGGCCAGGGAGAAGTTCTTGCGCAGCAGGTAGTAACCGGCGTAGCCGATAAAGATACCGGCGAAGATCTGCCAGCGCAGGCGGCGGTAGGTGCTGTCTATTTTTTCTTCAGGCAAAGGAGCCTGATGTGCGGCAGGACGAAAGAAAGCAAACATTCAAGAGCTCCAGTTTTCTTGTTTTGACTGCGGATGCGAATGTTACAGTTTCGTTACCGAAAATAGCATTGCTTCACGTCGGCAAAACAGCGGAAATTTGGGCAGGTGAGCGTTCCTTTATGAACATGTCGCTCTGAGACAAGTACGGGGCGCGGAGGGAATGGTGGCTCGGGTGGGTTTCTGCGGTTTTGCGTATTTCAGAGGCGCATGTCAGTGCTGAGGCGATCCGGATCGCTGCTCCGGATCGCTCCATGTTCTTAACGAACCTGAACGACAACCTTGCCCACGGCTTTGCGCTGGCCAAGATCATCGATTGCCTGTGCGGCGTTGCTCAGTGGGTACACCTGTGACACCAGCGGTTTGAGCTTGCCCTCGGCAAACCAGGCGAACAGCTGCTGAAAGTTGGCTGCGTTGTCCTGGGGTTGGCGCTGGGCAAAGGAGCCCCAGAACACGCCGAGCACCGCCGCGCCTTTGAGCAGCGCGAGGTTGACCGGCAGTTCGGGGATGCGGCCGCTGGCGAAGCCGACTACGAGCAGGCGGCCGTTCCAGGCGATGGCGCGGATGGCCTGGTCGAACAGGTCGCCGCCGACCGGGTCGTAGATCACGTCGGCGCCCTGGCCGTCGGTGAGGCGTTTGATCTCGTCCTTGAGGCTGGCTTCGCTGTAGTTGATCAGTTCTTCGGCGCCGGCAGCCTTGGCCACCGCGAGTTTCTCGGCACTGCTGGCGGCGGCGATCACGCGGGCGCCCATGGCTTTGCCGATCTCCACCGCGGCGAGGCCGACACCACCGGATGCGCCGAGCACCAGCAGGGTTTCGCCCGGTTGCAGGTTGGCGCGTTGTTTGAGCGCGTGCATCGACGTGCCGTAGGTCATGCTGAATGCAGCAGCGATATTGAAATCCATCGACGGTGGAATCGGCAGCACGTTGTAACCAGGTACCGCCACTTGCTCGGCGAAGCTGCCCCAACCGGTCAGCGCCATGACCCGGTCGCCGACTTTCAGGTGGCTGACCTTTTCCCCGACTTCGCGCACGACGCCCGCCGCTTCACCGCCCGGCGAGAAGGGGAAGGGCGGCTTGAACTGGTATTTGCCCTCGATGATCAGCGTGTCCGGGAAATTGACCCCGGCGGCGTGCACGTCCAGCAGGATTTCGTTTTTCTTGGCGACAGGGCTGGCGACGTCTTCCAGCACCAGCGATTCGGCAGGGCCGAAGGCTTTGCACAGCACGGCTTTCATCAGGGCTATTCCTTTGGGAGTGATGGCCGATAAGTGTAGGTGTGTGAATCAACGGGTCAACGAGCATGCCCGGCCCTGATAGTCAGCCATAAGCTTGTGCTTGCGCGGCGGGTCGCTATGCTAGGCCGCAAACCGGATAAGGAGCGAATTGTGAAAGCGTGGATCATGTTGTTGCTGGCCCTGTCTCTGCCTGTGGCAGCACTGGCAGAAGAAGCCAAAGAAGGCGAGGCGCCGAAGGTCAATTACATCACCCTGAGCCCGCCGTTCGTCGGCAACTATGGCCTCGACGGCACCGCCAAACTCAAGGTCTATAAGGCCGATGTGGCCCTGCGCGTCACTGGCGAAGAGGCGACCAAACTGGTCAAGGCCAACGAGCCGCTGATCCGCAATCAGCTGGTGGCGCTGTTCACTCAGCAGACCACCGAGGCGATGGGCAGCATCGAGGGCAAGGAAAAGCTGCGTCAGGAAGCGTTGAAGCAGACCCAGCAGGTGATGAATGACGAGACTGGCAAGCCTGTTGTTGAGGATCTGTTGTTCAACAACCTGATCATTCAGTAAGTCGTTCGCTGTCCGGGCTGGCCCTATCGCTGGCAAGCCAGCTCCCACAGGTTTTTCGGGTGGTCACAAAATATGTGTCCACTGAAATCCCTGTGGGAGCTGGCTTGCCAGCGATTGCATTTTGGCAGGCGCCGAATAAATCAGGGTTTAAGGGCAAGCACCGCCGCCCACTGTTCTGGTGTAACCGGCATCACCGACAACCGCGAGCCCTTCTGCACCAATGGCAGTTCGGCCAGCGCCGTCTGCTGCTTCAGATAATCGAGCTTCAACACCCGCGCAAACGTTTCGACATGCTCGACATCGATCGCGCTCCAGGCATTTTTCTCCAGCGTAGCCTTCGGATCGAAGTAATGGCTGTCCGGCTCCAGTGCCGTCGGATCGGGATACGCTGCTTCGATTATCTTGCCGATCCCGGCAATCCCCGGCTCCGGGCAGCTGGAATGGTAGAAAAAGAACTCGTCACCGACCGCCATCGCCCGCAGGAAGTTGCGTGCCTGATAGTTGCGAACCCCGTCCCAGCGCGCCTTGCCGAGCTTTTCCAGACCCTTGATCGAGAGTTCGTCGGGCTCTGATTTCATCAGCCAGTAGGCCATGTGGTGTGCTCCTGAAGCGGTCATTGGGCAGGTTGTCGGGCAATTTTATGACAAACCGACAGTCGGTTGACGTCAGCGTTTGCGCACAGGTTCACGTTGCCGCAAAATGCCGGCCTTTAAAGCTTGACGCTGCTGCACGGCCTACGAACGGAAACCGCTGCTGTCATCGTGATGATGTGCCTTGAGGGGGGCAATCGATGAAACGCAAACCGGATTTGCTATGGACTTTGGTAATTTTGTTTGGCCTGGGCGTGGTAACCACCGGTTACGCGCAGAGTCTGTGGGCGAACAAGGCCGACGCGCCGATTGAAGTGGCGCAACAAGTACAACAGTCGACTGCTTTCAAACGCTGAACCTGTTTCTTCGACGCCGCTGTTCTGTGCGGCGTCTACTCTGCGAAATACCATGCCTTGTCTGTGACCGTGCCTTGTAACGGGACATCCCAGCTCGCCTGCGCCAGACGCTCGACCTTCTGACATTCATGGGCCAGGCCCAGCAGCGTCGGCTTGCGCCAGTTCTTGCGCCGGGCCAGATAGGCGAGGCTGCGATCATAGAATCCGCCGCCCATGCCCAGGCGCCCGCCGACATCGTCAAACCCCACCAGCGGCAACAACACCAGATCCAGCGCCCAGACCTTGCGTTGCCGAGCCAGATTGGCCCGGGGTTCAAGAATCCGGAAACGATTGGGCTTGAGCTTCTCGTCGGGGCGGATGCGCTGGAAGACCATCTTCGTTCGCGGCCAGGCGCTGAGCACCGGCAGATAAGTCGCCTTGCCACGCCGCTGGGCCTCGCGCAGCAACAGGCGCGGATCGATTTCACCGTCGGTGGGTAAATACAGAGAGATATGTTTCGCCCGGCGAAAATGCGGGTCTTGGGCCAGTTGCCGGAACAGGCCTTTGGCGGCCTGGCGTTGTTCGCCCGGCGTCAGTGCGCGGCGCGCCTTGCGCAGCAGGCGGCGGAGTTGCGGGCGGGGCAGCAGCGCGGGTTCGGTCATGGTTCGGCTTCGGCAGGTTGGACGAAAACGTACGCATAAAAAATCCGATGTCGGCATACACCGACATCGGATTCGAATCAGGCTCCCCGGATGAACCGCTGTCAACTCAGCCCTTGAACCCGAAAGTTCAAGGTGGAAGAAGCAGTAGACTTTAAGGCTTTCCGTCTAGCGGACATGCACACCAGCCCAACGTGCAACTTCCAGGGTAGTGCGAATCGGCTCCGGGACATCGTCAACTGGCAAGCACCCCAGGGAGTGCCGCGAGTATACCTCAAGCTGTCAGTCGAATCAGCCCTTGGCGGTGTTCTGATCGTCGGCCAGGACCAGATCGACACGATCGAGCAAGTCGCGCACCTGTTCGCGGGTCGAACCGCTGGCCTGGATGTCCGGACGCTCTTCTTTGTGCAACAGGTCGTGGGTGATGTTCAGCGCGGCCATCACGGCAATGCGGTCGGCGCCGATGACTTTGCCGCTGCTGCGGATCTCGCGCATCTTGCCGTCCAGGTAGCGGGCGGCGCTGACCAGATTGCTGCGTTCTTCCGGCGGGCAGATGATCGAATACTCTTTGTCGAGGATCTGCACGGTAACGCTATTGCTTGAACTCATGAGTCTTGCTCCAGGGCCTTGAGGCGCGAAATCATCGATTCGACCTTACGCCGGGCGATTTCGTTTTTTTCAATGAGGTGAGCGCGTTCCTCGCGCCAGGTTTTTTCCTGAGCTAGTAAGAGTGCGTTTTGACTCTTAAGTTGCTCGACTCGGCCAATCAGCAGTTCGAGTCTGGCCATCAGCGCTTGCAGGTCGGTGTCTTCCATTGGGTCCATGTGTTCGTCTGATGGGTGGTAACTGGCGGACAGCCTTTAATGGTCTTGGCGGGGCTGTCGATGTAGGATACAAGGCCTTCATTCTAGACATAGCGCCGTCTGGCGCCTAGCTGCCCATGACCATTGCGAATTCCCCGTACCAAGCCTTTGCCACCCTGCTGACTGCCAGCGGCCACAACGTCTCGCCTGCCGAACTGCACGGCGTGCTGCTCGGGCGCAGTTGCGCCGGCGCCGGCTTCGATCACGAAGGCTGGCTGATCGACGCCGCCGAACTGCTCGAAGGCGATATCCAGGACAACGTCCGCAATGCCCTGATCGGCCTGCAGGAGATGGTCAAGGGCGAGCTGACCGGCGACGACGTCACCGTCGTTCTGCTGCTGCCGACCGACGATGCGCCGCTGGCCGACCGCGCTGCTGCACTGGGCGAATGGTGCCAGGGCTTCCTCAGCGGTTTCGGCCTGAACTGCCGCGACAGCAGCATGCTCAGCACCGAAGCCACCGAAGTGCTGCAGGATCTGGCCGCCATTTCCCAGGTGCAGGACGCGCTGGAAGAATCCGAAGACGGCGAATCCGACTACATGGAAGTCATGGAATACCTGCGCGTCGCGCCGCTGCTGCTGTTCTCGGAAACCAAAAAAGCCGATGTGCCGCCAGCCGCCAAGCCGTCGTTGCATTAATCGCGTGCCAGGGAAAGCCATCTGCCCATGACCCATATCCCCAAAGCGGAATACAGCCGTCGCCGCAAGGCCCTGATGGCGCAGATGGAACCCAACAGCATCGCGATCCTGCCCGCCGCCGCGGTGGCCATCCGCAACCGCGACGTCGAGCATGTCTACCGTCAGGACAGCGACTTCCAGTACCTCAGCGGTTTTCCCGAGCCACAAGCCGTCATCGTCCTGATGCCCGGCCGCGAGCACGGCGAGTACATCCTGTTCTGCCGTGAACGCAACGCCGAACGCGAATTGTGGGATGGCCTGCGCGCAGGGCAGGAAGGCGCGATCCGCGAGTACGGCGCCGACGATGCTTTTCCGATTACCGACATCGACGACATCCTCCCGGGCCTGATCGAAGGCCGCGACCGGGTGTATTCGGCGATGGGCAGCAATCCCGAATTCGATCGGCACCTGATGGACTGGATCAACGTGATCCGCTCCAAGGCGCACCTCGGCGCGCAGCCGCCGAATGAATTCGTTGCCCTGGATCATCTGCTGCACGACATGCGCCTGTATAAATCGGCGGCAGAAGTGAAGGTGATGCGCGAAGCCGCGCGGATTTCGGCGCAGGCGCATATCCGCGCGATGCAGGCCAGCCGTCCGGGGCTGTATGAATACAGCCTCGAAGCCGAACTGGATTACGAATTCCGCAAGGGCGGGGCGAAGATGCCGGCCTACGGTTCGATCGTCGCCGCCGGGCGCAACAGCTGCATCCTGCATTACCAGCAGAATGACGCCTTGCTCAAGGACGGCGATCTGGTGCTGATCGACGCCGGTTGCGAGATCGACTGCTACGCCAGTGACATCACCCGCACGTGGCCGGTCAACGGCAAGTTCTCGCCGGAGCAGAAGGCGATCTACGAGTTGGTGCTGGCGTCACAGGAAGCCGCGTTCGCCGAGATCGCACCGAACAAGCACTGGAACCAGGCGCACGAAGCCACGGTGCGGGTGATCACCGCAGGTCTGGTCAAGCTTGGTTTGTTGCAGGGCGAGGTTGACGAATTGATCGCCAGCGAAGCCTACAAGGCTTTTTATATGCACCGCGCCGGCCACTGGCTGGGCATGGATGTGCATGATGTTGGCGAGTACAAGGTCGGCGGCGAATGGCGCGTGCTGGAGGTCGGCATGGCGCTGACCGTGGAGCCGGGTATCTACATCGCCGCGGACAATCAGAACGTGGCGAAGAAATGGCGCGGCATTGGCGTGCGCATCGAGGATGACGTGGTCGTGACCCGATCCGGCTGTGAAATCCTCACCAGCGGCGTGCCGAAAACCGTCGCCGAGATCGAAGCGCTGATGGCACAAGCAAGGACACATGCAGCATGAGTCGAGTCAATCTGGCAATCATCGGTGGCGGTCTGGTCGGCGCCAGTCTGGCGTTGGCGTTGCAGGCCGGGGCCAAGGCGCAGGGCTGGAAAATCGTCCTGATCGAACCGTTCGCCCCCGGCGACAGCTGGCAGCCGAGCTACGACGCCCGCTCTTCGGCACTGTCGTTCGGCTCGCGGCAGATTTATCAGCGCCTGGGCGTGTGGCAGGAAATCTCCCGCCGCGCCGAGCCGATCAAACAGATTCATGTCTCCGACCGCGGCCGCTTCTCCACCGCGCGCTTGTCGGCGATGGAAGAGGGTGTGCCAGCGCTCGGTTACGTGGTGGAAAACGCCTGGCTCGGCCAGTGCCTGTGGCAGCACCTCGACAAAGACGTGATCACGTGGCGCTGCCCGGCAGAGGTCACGCGCATGGAGCCGTTGGCCGATGGCTATCGCCTGACCCTCAACGATGAAACCACGCTGGAATGCGACCTCGCGGTGCTCGCCGATGGCGGCCGCTCCGGGCTGCGCGAACAGTTGGGCATCAACGTGCGCACGCGCCCTTACAACCAGAGCGCACTGATCGCCAACATCACCCCGAGTGAAGCGCATAACGGCATGGCCTTCGAGCGCTTCACCGACGAGGGGCCGATGGCCCTGCTGCCGTTGCCGGACAATCGCTGCGCACTGGTGTGGACGCGACTGGGCATGGATGCGCAGCGTCTGACTGAATTGAGCGAGCGTGAATTCCTCAGCGAATTGCAAAGCGTGTTCGGTTACCGCCTCGGCACTTTGAAACAGGTCGGCGCACGGCATCTGTATCCGCTGTCGCTGATCGAAGCTGAAGAACAGGTGCGTTCGCATCTGGCCGTGCTCGGTAACGCCGCACACAGCCTGCACCCGATCGCCGGACAGGGCTTCAACCTGTCGCTGCGTGACGCCGACGCCTTGGCTACCGCGCTGCTGGCGAGTGATAAGCCGCTGGGCGACTTCGCTACGTTGCAGGCCTATCGCGAGCGGCAGCGCCTCGATCAGGACCTGACGGTGGGCTTCTCCGATCAGGTCACGCGCCTGTTCGGCAGCACCCAGCCGCTGGTGTCGCTGGGGCGCAACCTCGGCCTGCTCGGCCTCGACCTGCTGCCGCCAGCCAAACGCTGGTTTGCCCGGCAGGCGATGGGCCTGGGAACCCGTCCGGATGCTTGAGTGGCTGAGCAACACATTCGGCAAGGCGCGGTTGATGCGCTGGGTGATGACCTTTTATCCGCCGTATCTTGGCGCCGGAGTACGCGTTCGGCACATCAGCGATGACTTTCGCGACGTGCAGGTGTCCATGGGGTTGGGCTGGTACAACCGCAACTACGTCGGCACCCAGTTTGGTGGCAGTCTGTATTCGATGGTTGACCCGTTCTTCATGTTGATGCTTATGGAAAACCTCGGTCAGAAGTACATCGTCTGGGACAAGGCCGCCGACATCGATTTCATTGCGCCTGGCAAAGGCCCGGTGTTCGCCCGGTTCAACATCGACCAGACCCTGCTCGACGAGATCCGCCGGCAGACCGCCAACGGCGAGAAATACCTGCCGCAGTTGCAGGTCGACATTCATGACGGCGCCGGCAATCTTGTGGCGCGGGTCGGTAAAACCCTTTACGTGCGGCTCAAGCCGCAAGCGAGACAGGCCTAAAGCATGGAAATGCGCGCAGATCTGCTGATTGTCGGAGCCGGAATGGTCGGCAGCGCCCTGGCGCTGGCGCTACAGGACAGTGGGCTGGAAGTGCTGCTGCTCGACGGCAGCCCGCTGAGCGTGAAACCGTTCGATGCCGAAGCGGCGTTCGAACCGCGCGTCAGCGCGTTGTCGGCGGCGAGCCAGCGCATCCTCGAACGCCTCGGCGTCTGGGACGGCATCGTCCAGCGGCGCAGCAGCCCGTACACCGACATGCACGTCTGGGACGGCAGCGGCACCGGGCAGATTCATTTCTCGGCGAGCAGCGTGCATGCCGATGTGCTCGGGCATATCGTCGAGAACCGCGTGGTGCAGGATGCGCTGCTCGAGCGTTTGCATGACTGTGACCTCGGCATGCTGGCCAATGCGCGGCTGGAACAGATGCGTCGCTCCGGCGATGACTGGCTGCTGACCCTGGCCGATGGCCGCACCTTGCGCGCGCCGCTGGTGATCGCGGCCGATGGCGCCAATTCAGCGGTGCGCCGTCTCACCGGCGTGGCGACTCGCGAGTGGGATTATCTGCATCACGCCATCGTGACGAGCGTGCGCTGCAGCCAGCCGCACCGCAAAACCGCCTGGCAGCGCTTTACCGATCACGGGCCGTTGGCGTTTCTGCCGCTGGAGCGTGATGGTCAGCAGGACTGGTGCTCGATCGTCTGGTCGACCACACCGGGTGAAGCCGAGCGCTTGATGGCGCTGGAGGAAACCGCGTTTTGCGCTGAGCTGGAGCGAGCGTTCGAAGGGCGTCTCGGTGAAGTGATCAGTGTCGATCCGCGTTTGTGCGTGCCGCTGCGTCAGCGTCACGCCAAGCGTTATGTTGCCGAAGGCCTGGCGTTGATCGGTGATGCGGCGCACACCATTCACCCGTTAGCGGGGCAGGGCGTGAACCTTGGTTTCCTCGATGCAGCGGTGCTGGCGCAAGTGCTGCTGCAAGCGCATGAGCGTGGTGAGCGACTGGCGGATGTCAAAGTATTGAGCCGTTATGAGCGCCGGCGCATGCCACACAATCTGGCGCTGATGGCGGCGATGGAGGGCTTCGAGCGGTTGTTCCAGGCCGACCCGCTGCCACTGCGCTGGTTGCGCAATGCCGGGTTGAAACTGGTCGAGCAGATGCCCGAGGCGAAGGCGTTGTTTGTGCGCGAGGCGCTGGGGTTGACTGGGGATCTTCCAGCTCTGGCAAAGCCCTGACCGCCTCATTGAGGCTGATGGCCCCTTCGCGAGCAGGCTCGCTCCCACTGTTGAGATGCATTCCAATGTGGGAGCGAGCCTGCTCGCGAAAGCGTCCGCCCACTTACCGCAGTTTTGAGCCGTGCAACATCTGGTAACGCCTTCCCCCAGTGTTCGATTGTGGTGGTAAATGTGAGTCCTTATCATTTGGCCCACATTTCCCGACCGAGAGACCACTCCCATGTTGGCACCCAAACGTCTTCTGACCGCACTGGCCTTGACCCTGATCGGCACCACCACTGCCCAGGCTGCCGATGAAGTGGTGGTTTACTCGTCGCGTATCGATGAGCTGATCAAACCGGTATTCGACGCCTACACCGCCAAGACCGGGGTGAAGATCAAGTTCATCACCGACAAGGAAGCGCCGCTGATGCAGCGCATCAAGGCCGAAGGTGAAAACGCCACCGCCGACCTGCTGCTCACCGTCGATGCCGGCAACCTCTGGCAGGCCGAGCAGATGGGCATCCTCCAGCCATTCACTTCAAAGACCATCGACGCCAACATCCCCCTGCAATATCGCTCGTCCACCCACGCCTGGACCGGCCTGAGCCTGCGCGCGCGGACCATCGCCTATTCCACCGAGCGAGTGAAACCGGGCGAACTGACCACCTACGAAGCGCTGGCCGACAAGAACTGGGAAGGTCGCCTGTGCCTGCGTACGGCGAAGAAGGTCTACAACCAGTCGCTGACCGCGACCATGATTGAAGTCCACGGCGCCGAGAAGACCGAGCAGATCCTCAAGGGCTGGGTCAACAACCTGTCCACCGACGTGTTCTCCGATGACGTTGCAGTGCTGGAAGCGATCAACGCCGGGCAGTGCGACGTCGGCATCGTCAACACCTACTACTACGGTCGCCTGCACAAGCAAAAGCCAGAGTTGCCAGTGAAGCTGTTCTGGCCGAACCAAGCCGATCGCGGCGTGCACGTGAATCTGTCGGGCATCGGCCTGACCAAACATGCACCGCACCCGGAAGCGGCCAAGGCTCTGGTTGAATGGATGACCACGCCTGAGGCACAGAAGATTTTTGCAGATGTGAACCAGGAATTCCCGGCCAACCCGGCTGTGGCACCATCGGAAGAAGTGGCGGCGTGGGGCAAGTTTGTCGCCGATACCTTGCCGGTAGAAGTGGCGGGCAAGCGTCAGGCTGAGGCGATCCGGATGATGGATCGGGCTGGCTGGAACTGAGGCGTTTGCGATTGATCGTTCCCACGCTCCGCGTGGGAATGCAGCCTTCGACGCTCTGCGTCGTGCCGCTGAAAGCGTGACGCGGAGCGTCACAGGATGTGTGCCCACGCAGAGCGTGGGCACAATCATTTGAACGAGATTGTTTCCTTGGCCCACCCCGCCCAACGCCGCTGGTACCCCATCGTCTTCGCCATCGCCGCGCTGGTGCTCTTGCCGCTAAGCGTGCTGCTGTTGTCGTGGCAGACCATCGATCAGCAGATCTGGTCGCACCTGTGGCAAACCCAGATGCCGCGTCTGCTCGGCAACACCCTGACGCTGATCCTCGGCGTCGGTGTCGGCGTGACCCTGTTGGGTGTGAGCCTTGCCTGGCTGACCAGCCTCTGCGAATTCCCCGGTCGGCGCTGGCTCGACTGGGCGCTGATGCTGCCCTTCGCCATCCCTGCCTATGTGCTGGCGTTTGTCTTCGTCGGCCTGCTGGATTTCGCCGGCCCGGTGCAAACCCTGCTGCGCGAATGGTTCGGCAGCGGCCTGCGCCTGCCGCGAGTGCGCTCCACCGGCGGGGTGATCGTGGTGCTGGTGCTGGTCTTCTACCCCTACGTTTACCTGCTGGCGCGTACTGCGTTTCTGGCTCAGGGCAAAGGCCTGATGGAAGCGGCGCGGGTGCTCGGGCAGTCGCCGTGGCAGGCGTTCTGGCGGGTTGCGCTGCCGATGGCGCGTCCGGCGATTGGCGCGGGCGTGGCGCTGGCGCTGATGGAGACCCTGGCGGATTTCGGCGCGGTGTCCGTGTTCAATTTCGACACCTTCACCACGGCCATCTACAAGACCTGGTACGGCTTCTTCAGCCTGCCCAGCGCTGCGCAACTGGCCAGTCTGTTGCTGCTCGTGGTGATGCTGGTGCTGTACGGCGAGCGCCGCGCGCGCGGGGCGAATCGGGCCAGCAATGAGCGGCCACGGGTGAAGGCGCTGTATCACTTGCGCGGGCTCAAGGCGTTGGCGGCGACAGGCTGGTGTGGAATGGTGTTCGCCTGCGCCTTCGTCATTCCGGTTCTGCAACTGGTCGTCTGGTTCTGGCAGCGCGGACGCTTCGATCTGGATGAACGCTACGCCGGGCTGATTCTGCACACGCTGTATCTGGGCGCGATGGCCGCTCTGATCACCGTCAGCGTTGCGCTGTTGTTGGCGTTCGCCCGGCGTCTGGCGCCGACCCCAGCCATCAACTCCGGCGTCGGCCTGGCCAATCTCGGCTACGCCTTGCCTGGTTCGGTGCTGGCGGTGTCGATCATGCTCGCCTTCAGTTATCTGGATCGTGAACTGGTGATTCCGCTCTCCGCCTGGCTCGGTGGTGCCGGCAAACCGTTGCTGCTTGGCAGCCTCGCGGCGTTGCTGATGGCGTATCTGGTGCGCTTCATTGCCGTGGCGTATGGACCTCTGGAAAGCAGTCTGGCGCGTATACGGCCATCTTTGCCCGAAGCGGCACGGAGCCTGGGTGTCAGTGGGCCGCGACTGTTTTTCAAAGTGTATCTGCCGCTGTTGCTGCCCGGCACCTTGAGCGCCGCGTTGCTGGTGTTCGTCGATGTGCTCAAGGAAATGCCTGCGACCCTGCTGATGCGCCCGTTTGGCTGGGACACGCTGGCGGTGCGCATCTTCGAAATGACCAGCGAAGGCGAATGGGCGCGCGCCTCATTGCCGGCATTGACGCTGGTGCTGGTTGGCCTGTTGCCAGTGATCGGATTGATTCGACGTTCCGCGCACCGAAACTAGGGGGCGTTCTCGATTGGTTTCCCCACCGCGCCGGGTCTGCTGTTGTGCAGGGCAAGACGCGAGAAGCGTGGTTTGGTTGTTCCAAATAAGCTTCGAGCAACGCAGCCCTGCACAACAGCAGGCCCGGCCCTCCGGGTTGTGCCTAAAAGCGAGCCAGCCTGCGTTGCAGGCCTTGAAAAGGGAATACCATTCCCAGCGGCCTGCGCCTTGCCTGGCTCGCTTTTAGGCGACAACGCGGTGGGGAAACCAATTGAGAACGCCCCCGTAGTAGTGAGTCCTACATCATGCGGCTACAATGCGCGGCATTCGGTGCGGTTCGTCTGACAGACCCGTGCGCTGGAATCGACTGAAAGCCTTATCCATCAAGGCTTTCAGCCGTATAGCGGCGGTCCGCACCCTCGCCACGCCCGGAAGGAGAAACCCATGGGACAGCGTACGCCTCTGTATGACCTGCACCTCGCGCTTGGCGCGAAGATGGTCGATTTTGGCGGTTGGGACATGCCATTGCATTACGGCTCTCAGGTCGAGGAGCACCACGAAGTGCGCCGCGATTGCGGGGTGTTCGATGTTTCCCATATGACCGTGATCGATGTCACCGGCGCCCAGGCCAAGGCCTGGCTTCAGCATTTGCTGGCCAACGACGTCGAACGTCTGCACAGCCCCGGCCGGGCGTTGTACAGCACCATGCTCAACGAGCGTGGCGGCATCGTCGACGACATGATCGTCTATCGCCTCGACGATGCGTACCGGCTGGTATTCAACGCCTCCACCCGCGATCAGGATCTGGCCTGGATGAACGCCCAGCTCGGCGCTTACGACGTGCAGTTGCACGAGCGCGCCGAGCTGGCGATGCTCGCCATTCAGGGCCCGCAGGCGCGGCACAAGATTGCCGAACTGGTCACCCAGTCGCGCGCCACGCTGATCCAGCAACTCAAACCTTTCGAAGGCGCCATCGACGGCGACTGGTTCATCGCGCGTACCGGCTACACCGGCGAGGATGGCCTGGAAATCTGCCTGCCGGCGAATCAGGCGCCGGGTTTCTTCAACGACCTCGTCGGCGCCGGCATTTCGCCGATCGGCCTCGGTGCCCGTGACACCTTGCGTGTCGAGGCCGGAATGAACCTGTACGGTCAGGACATTCATCAGGACGTTTCACCGCTGGCCTCGAACATGGCCTGGAGCATCGCCTGGGAGCCGGCTTCGCGGCAGTTCATCGGCCGTGCGGCGCTGGAGGCGGAAAAAGCCACCGGCGTGGCGCACAAACTGGTCGGTCTGGTGCTGGAAGAGCGCGGGGTTTTGCGTGCTCACCAGGTGGTTCGCATCGCCGATGTTGGCGAAGGGGAGATCACCAGTGGTAGTTTCTCTCCTACGCTGAGCAAATCGATTGCCCTGGCGCGTGTACCGATGGCAACCGCCGACCGCGCCGAAGTGGAAATCCGTGGCAAGTGGTACCCGGTACGGGTGGTCAAACCGACCTTCGTACGCCATGGCAAGACTTTGATCTAACCTTTTTTGGCGGGCACGACCGCTGACCAATTCCTGAGGAAACCGAAGATGAGCGATATCCCTGCCGAACTGCGATTTGCCGAGAGTCATGAATGGGCGCGTCTGGAAGCCGACGGCACCGTCACCGTGGGCATCAGCGATCACGCGCAGGAAGCGCTGGGCGACGTGGTATTCGTCGAACTGACCGAAGTCGGCAAGGTCTTCGCTGCCGGTGATCAATCCGGTGTGGTCGAGTCGGTAAAAGCCGCCTCCGACATCTACGCCCCGGTCAGCGGTGAGGTCATCGCGATCAACGAAGACCTGAGCGGCTCGCCCGAGCTGCTGAACTCCGACCCGTACGGCGCGTGGATCTTCAAGCTCAAGCCAAGCGACCAGGCCGAGCTGGACAAGCTGCTCGATGCTGGCGCGTACAAGGCTGCCATTGGCGAGTAAGCGTTAAGCAACACCGCAAAGCCCCGACCTGTCGGGGCTTTTTTGTGCACGATGATTTCCCCCTGTGGGAGCGGGCTTGCTCGCGAAGGCGGTGTATCAGACACATTCATGTCGACTGACAAACCGCCTTCGCGAGCAAGCCCGCTCCCACAATGGAAATGCGTCTGATACTGGAATATTGGGCGCGATACGGGCTGCTATGCTGGTTTGACCGTGTTGCAATGACGCCGAGCGCAAGCCAAGAGAGAGCCCGTCATGTCCCAGTCGCCGTCCCTGAGCCAGTTACGCGATCCCGAAGCCTTTCTGCGCCGCCATCTCGGCCCGGATGCCGCCGAGCAGCAGGCGATGCTCGACAGCCTCGGCCTGGGCAGTCGCGCCGAGCTGATCGAACAGACCGTGCCGCCAGGCATTCGCTTCAATCGCGCACTGGATCTGCCGCCGGCCCTCGACGAACAGGCTGCGCTGGCGAAGCTGCGCGGTTATGCCGAGCAGAATCAGCTGTTCACCAGCCTGATCGGCATGGGCTATCACGGCACCGTCACGCCAACCGTCATTTTGCGCAACGTCCTGGAAAATCCCGGCTGGTACACCGCGTACACCCCGTACCAACCGGAGATCGCCCAGGGCCGGCTCGAAGCGCTGCTCAATTTTCAGCAACTGACCATCGACCTCACCGGCCTGGAACTGGCCAACGCCTCGCTACTCGATGAGGCCACCGCAGCGGCCGAAGCCATGGCTTTGGCCAAGCGCGTAGCGAAGTCCAAGAGCAATCTGTTCTTTGTTGACGAAAACTGCCATCCGCAGACCCTCTCAGTAGTGCAGACCCGTGCCGAAGGTTTCGGCTTCGAGCTGATCGTCGACGCGGTGGATAACCTGGCGCAGCACGAGGTGTTCGGCGCGCTGCTGCAATATCCCGACACCCACGGCGAAATCCGCGACCTCAAACCGCTGATCGATCACCTGCACGCGCATCAGGCCCTGGCCTGTGTCGCCACCGATTTGCTCAGCCTGCTGGTGCTGACGCCGCCGGGTGAGTTGGGTGCCGATGTGGTGTTCGGTTCGTCCCAGCGTTTCGGTGTGCCGATGGGTTATGGCGGCCCGCACGCGGCGTTCTTCGCCAGCCGCGAGGAATACAAACGGGCGATTCCGGGGCGAATCATCGGTGTATCGAAAGATGCTCGCGGCAGCGTCGCGCTGCGCATGGCCCTGCAAACCCGCGAGCAACACATCCGCCGCGAGAAAGCCAATTCGAACATCTGCACGGCGCAGGTGCTGCTGGCCAATATCGCCAGTTGCTACGCGGTGTATCACGGCCCCGAGGGCTTGAAGCGGATTGCCCAGCGCGTGCATCGCCTGACCTGCCTCCTCGCGGAAGGGCTCCAGCGCAACGGCATCAAACGGCTCAACAGGCACTTCTTCGACACGCTGACCCTGGAGGTCGGCGGTGCACAGACGGCGATCATCGAAAGTGCTCAGGCAGCGCAGATCAACCTGCGCATTCTTGGTCGTGGCCGCGTCGGTCTGAGTCTGGACGAGACCTGTGATGAGCACACCGTGGCGAAACTGTTCGATGTGCTGCTCGGCGCCGATCACGGCTTGAGCGTTGATGCGCTGGATGCGCAAGACATTGCCTCGGGACTTCCCGACGAACTCCGGCGCAGCACACCATATCTGCGCCATCCAGTGTTCAATGCGCACCACAGCGAAACCGAGATGTTGCGTTACCTCAAGCAGCTGGAAAACAAGGATCTGGCGCTCAACCAGTCGATGATCCCGCTGGGCTCGTGCACGATGAAACTCAACGCCACCAGCGAGATGATCCCGATCACCTGGCCGCAGTTCGCCCATCTGCATCCGTTCGTGCCGAGGGAGCAGGCGGTCGGTTATACGCTGATGATCGAGGAGCTTGAGCGTTGGCTCTGCGCGATTACCGGTTTCGATGCGATCTGCATGCAGCCAAACTCCGGCGCGCAGGGCGAGTACGCCGGGCTTTTGGCGATTCGCAAATATCATGAAAGCCGGCGCGAGGGCGCGCGGGATATCTGCCTGATTCCGTCGTCGGCCCACGGCACCAACCCGGCCTCGGCGCAGATGGCCGGGATGCGTGTGGTGATTGTCGAATGCGATGCGGCGGGCAACGTCGATCTGGATGATTTGCAGCTGAAAGCCGCCGAGGCCGGGAACAAGTTGTCGTGCCTGATGGCGACCTATCCGTCGACCCACGGGGTTTACGAGGAAGGCATCAGCGAAATCTGCGCAGTGATTCACCAGCACGGCGGCCAGGTGTACATGGATGGCGCCAACCTCAATGCCCAGGTCGGCCTGGCCAGACCGGCGGACATCGGCGCCGACGTGTCGCACATGAATTTGCACAAGACCTTCTGCATTCCCCATGGCGGCGGCGGGCCGGGCATGGGCCCGATCGGCGTTCGTGCGCACTTGGCGCCGTTTGTGGCCAACCACCCGGTGGTGCCGATCGACGGGCCGCTGGCGCAGAACGGCGCAGTCAGCGCAGCGCCGTGGGGCAGTGCGAGCATTTTGCCAATCAGCTGGATGTACATCGCTATGATGGGCCCGCAACTGGCAGACGCCAGCGAGGTGGCGATTCTGGCGGCGAATTATCTGGCGCAACATCTATCCGGCGCGTTCCCGGTGCTTTATACCGGGCGCAATGGTCGCGTGGCGCATGAATGCATTCTTGATCTGCGCCCGCTGAAGGCGCAGACCGGCATCAGCGAGGAAGACGTTGCCAAGCGGCTGATGGATTACGGTTTCCACGCGCCGACCATGTCCTTTCCGGTGCCGGGCACGTTGATGGTCGAGCCGACCGAGAGCGAATCCAAGGCGGAGCTCGACCGCTTCATCGCGGCGATGCTGAGCATTCGCGCCGAGATCAATGAAGTGCAGAAGGGCAACTGGCCGGCGGAAGATAACCCGCTGAAACGCGCGCCGCATACCTTGGCCGATGTCACCGGAATCTGGGAACGGCCCTATAGCCTCGAACAGGCCATCACCCCGGATGCGCACACACGCTTGCACAAATATTGGCCGGCGGTGAATCGGGTGGATAACGTTTACGGCGATCGCAATCTGTATTGCGCTTGTGTGCCGGTGGATGATTACCGCTGATCTCTAAATCCACCACCGTCCCTGTGGGAGCGAGCCTGCTCGCGAAAGCAATCGTCCAGCCAGCATTTTCGGTGACTGGCTCACCGCTTTCGCGAGCAGGCTCGCTCCCACAAGGGATGGTGGTGAGGCGGTAATCCGGGCAAAAAAATGCCGCTCGATCGAGCGGCATTTTTCATGGCGCGAGGCTTACTCGGAAGCCACGGCGTTCTTCGCCAGGATCGCGTTCGCCAATTCCATGTCCGAAGCCTGCAGGCCCGGGTTGTCGGCGCGGACTTTCTGCATCGCTGCTTCCAGGTACGGGCCACGGATACCGCCGTCGCTGGCGACGAAGCTGCCGGCGTCGTCCTGGGCCGCGACGATCAGCTTGTGATCCTTGAAGGTCAGGTAGGTCGAACCGGTGGTGGCACCGGAGGAGATGACGTTACGCCAAAAGCTGTCCGCCATGGCCGAACCAACGGGAAGCGACAGCAGGGCCAAGGTGGCGACAGCAAGTTTGAGACGCATGATGAGGTGACTCCTGAGATTGACTACGGCGTTGGATAGGCGATTCCCCGATCCAGTTCCGTGCCGACCTATTTCAACTCACTTTGTGGCGTCACCCGCAACACTTCTTCCACCGTGGTCAGCCCTGCCGCGACTTTCTGCGCCCCTGAGAGGCGCAGGCTGCGCATGCCTTCCTTGAACGCCTGGCGCCTGATCGCGGTGAGGTCGGTATCCGGGGTGATCAGCGCCTTGAGGCTGTCGCTCAGTTGCATGATTTCGTAGACCCCGGCGCGGCCGCGATAACCGGTGTCGCGGCATTCCAGGCAACCGATCGCTCGCTGCGCATTGCTCGGCAGCGGCGCCTGCCAGGGCCGGGTCAGGGTTTGCCAGTCTTCTTCATCGAGCGTCAACGGCGCCTTGCAGTGCGGGCACAATGTGCGCACCAGACGCTGGGCCATGACGCCGAGCACGGTGGCCTTGATCAGGTAATGCGGCACGCCGAGTTCGAGCAAACGGCTGATGGCGCTTGGCGCATCGTTGGTGTGCAGCGTCGACAGAACCAGGTGCCCGGTGAGCGCGGCCTGAATCGCCATTTCGGCAGTTTCCAGATCGCGGATCTCGCCGATCATGATGATATCCGGGTCCTGCCGCATCAGCGCGCGCACCCCGGCGGCGAAAGTCAGCTCAATGTTGTGCTGCACCTGCATCTGGTTGAAGGCCGGCTCGACCATTTCGATCGGGTCTTCGATGGTGCAGAGGTTGACCTCCGGCGTCGCCAGTTTTTTCAGCGTGGTGTACAGGGTGGTGGTCTTGCCCGAACCGGTCGGCCCGGTGACCAGAATGATGCCATTGGGCTGGCGGGTCATGTCCTGCCAGCGGCGCAGGTCGTCGGCGCTGAAACCCAACTGGTCGAAATTCTTCAGCAGCACTTCCGGGTCGAAAATCCGCATGACCATTTTTTCGCCGAACGCTGTCGGCAAGGTCGACAGCCGCAACTCAACTTCGCCGCCGTCCGGGGTCTTGGTCTTGACCCGGCCATCCTGGGGTTTGCGCTTTTCCGCGACGTTCATGCGGCCAAGACTTTTCAGGCGGCTGACGATCGCCATGGTCACCTGCGGCGGGAATTGATAGACGTTGTGCAACACGCCGTCGATGCGAAAGCGTACGGTGCCGTGCTCGCGGCGCGGTTCGATGTGGATATCACTGGCGCGCTGCTGGAAGGCGTACTGGAACAGCCAGTCGACGATGTTGACGATGTGCGCGTCGTTGGCGTCCGGCTCCTGGTCGCTGGCGCCGAGGTTGAGCAGTTGTTCGAAATTGCCGAGGTTACCGCCCTGGGCGTCGGCATTGCTGGCGCCGCTGACCGATTTGGCCAGCCGGAAAAACTCCACGCTGAAGCGCTGGATGTCGACCGGGTTGGCCACAACCCGTTTGATCGGCAGCTTCAACACGTGGGTCAGGTCAGCTTCCCAACCGTTGACGTAGGGCTGAGCGCTGGCCACGGTGACCGAGTCGCGGTCCACGGCGACGGCGAGAATCCTGTGCCGTTGCGCAAAGGCATAGGACATCAGCGGCGTGATCGCCGCAACATTGATTTTCAGCGGATCGATGCGCAAGTACGGCTGGCCGGCCTGCTGCGCCAGCCACAGGGTCAGGCTTTCCAGATCCAGATATTTGCCCGGACGGCTGAGGTCGTCGAGTTGCTGGCTGGCGATGAATTCCAGCGGATGCATCTGCCCGTGAGCCGCATGGCGACGGCGGGCATTGAGCGCCTGTTCCGCCGCGTCCTGGCAGATGAAGCCTTGGGCGACCAGTTCTCGCAACACATCGTTGAGGTCGAGCCAGCGGTCCTGAGTGACAAATTGAACGGACATGCGGCTTTCCTTTTTGAGCGTCATGCGCAAAAGGATAGTCGTGGCCCCGCTGACCGTTGGGCCACTACCCGACGAAGCCGTTGCCGGATTTGTCAGCCGGCGGCCTGGGTGGGCGCCTGCCAGGCCGCGTCGGCGTTGTGCAGGTCCACCGCGCAGACGCTGATCAGGTTGCGCAGTTTTTCCGCGATCACTTGCGCGCGGTGCCAGCTCAGGCCGCTCATGAGCAGATCGATCGACAGCAGATCGTCCTGGCGCTGGACGTTGACCTGCTCCGGAGTCAGAAACTGCAAGGCGAACAGATTCAGCACGCGCACCAGCAGATCCGGCTCGGCCTCGGCGAGGATTTGGTATTGCGCCAGGCAATGGGCGTTGTTGACGTTCCAGACATCGGCGCGGGCAGGCGCGCTGTTCACGGCTTCAAGGTGCGGCATGGCGAATCTCCAGATCAGTGGAGAAATTTTTACATTCGGTGCGGGGTATTTCTTGGCTATGATCGGGCTTTATAGCGATTTGTCGAAACGGATAATTCGTTAAAGGCGATCTTGGAGGAATTGTTATGCACAGCGAGCTGGACGCTTACGACCGGAAGATCCTCGCCCTGCTGCAGGAAGACGCTTCGCTGTCGAGCGCGCAGATCGCCGAGCAGGTCGGCCTGTCGCAATCGCCGTGCTGGCGGCGGATTCAGCGGATGAAGGAGGAGGGCATCATTCGCGGTCAGGTGACCTTGCTTGATCGCAAGAAGATCGGCCTGAACACGCAGATCTTTGCCGAGATCAAACTCAACGCTCACGGCCGCTCGAACTTCACCGAATTCACCGAGGCGATTCGCGGCTTTCCGGAAGTGCTGGAGTGTTATGTGCTGATGGGCGCGGTGGACTTCATGTTGCGCATTGTCGCGGCGGACATTGAGGCGTACGAGCGGTTCTTCTTCGAGAAGCTGTCGCTGGTGCCGGGGATACAGGAAGTGAACTCGATCGTGGCGCTGTCGGAGATCAAGTCCACCACCAGCCTGCCGGTCTAGTGCGGATGGCCTTTGTGGCGAGGGGATTCATCCCCGCTGGGCTGCGCAACAGTCCCCGCTTGATCGTTCCCACGCAGAGCGTGGGAACGATCAGGTGGGAAGGTGTTTAGCTGCGCAGCAGGATTTTCCAGGCGCGGTTCTGGTACACCGCAATCGCCTGATGCTTGCGCGCATCGAGCAGTTCGTCAGTGATGGTCGGCTCGTTGGCCAGTTGCGCCAGTTTGTTCAGCTCACCGTACAGGCGATCCATTTCCGGAATGTCCAGCACGTTGCGCGCATGGTGCAACCAGACCTGAATGCGCTCGATACGCGGCAGTTGCTCGGCGAGATCTTCCGGCTGCTGCTGATAGCGCTGCAGCTGCAAAGCGGTGGCTTCTTCACCCAACAGACGCGGCAGCCAGCTGTGCAGTTGCGCGTCACCCTGACGATTACCGCGAGTGTTGCGGTCGGCGGTCCAAGTGCGGGCCAGCAGCCAGCGCGAGGCGTTCAGCGAGAACTGACCCCAGCGCGGGTCTTCCAGCTCTTCAAGGAACTGCTCCGGCGCGGCCTTGCGCACGTCTTCGTCTTCGATGCCGACTTGCACCAGCGGGCGCCAGTCTTCCAGCAAGGCATCGAGGGCCACGCGCAAATCGTGGGTCGACTGCCGCGGTGCGGCCTGGCCGAGGCTGCTGAGCAGGGCGCGCATTTCCGCAAGGTTCTCGACCCAGTCCTGCAGCAGGCGCCAGTGGCCGTTGAAGCGATATTGCTCGGCCAGTCGCTGGCTGCTGCCGAGAAGATGCCAGCTCAGCGCGGCGAAGGTGTCGTCGAGGCGGGTTTCGCTGGTCAACTGCGGCGCCGGCAGGCTCAGCGAATAGCTGTTTGCATCGTGAAGACGATAGCCGCGCTCGGCCTTGCTGATATCGCACGGCATCAGCGCCAGGGTTTCGGCCAGTTCGGCAGCCAGTTCCAGCAACGCGGCAGGCTCGCCTTCGCGCAGCTCCAGTTCCAGCTCGCAGATTTCTTCCTTCTGCTTGCCGACCACTACGTGACCGAGATCCAGGGCGGCTTCGATGACCACTTTGGTCTTGCCACGGCCCCAGGCGATTTCGGCGCGCTCGCGGACGAAATCGGTGGTGAAGATCGGCTTGAGGGTTTTCTTGTCCAGCTCGGCGAGCGCCTCGGGCCAGCATTCGCCGTCGAGTTTCTTCACGTCGAGCTTGGCTTTCGGCAGTTTCCAGTCGTACTCGTTACGCTCGGACAGACCGGCGACGCTTTGGCCACGGGTCTTGAGGGTCTGAATCACTTCGTCACCGTCCTTGCGCAGGCGCAGGGCGACTTTGGCCTGGGCGAGGTCGCGCTCGGGGGTGTCGAAGTACTGGTTCATCAACTCACGGCGTTCCCAGCCACTTTTGTTGCGTTTCTTCAGCAGCGGGTGCTCGCGCAGGGCAGCGAGGGTTTCGCGGCTGACGCGGAGTTTGATTTCAGTTTCTTTTTGCATGGCCGGAACATCCAGAATCGGGAGCGCAGCCGGGGGGATGGGTGGCTGCCAAGGCCGTGCAGTGTACAGGAGTCAAACTTCCTACGCCCTGCGGCGGTTTATTCCGCGCGCCGGATGGTTCTATAGTGGGCCTCAATCCGGGACCTGGAGTCAGTGATGCCATTGCCGTCCATGCAAGACCAGTTCGCCGCGCTGATTGCCGCGCCATCGGTCAGCTGTACTCAACCGAACCTGGACCAGTCCAACCGCGCCGTCATTGATTTGCTCGCTGGCTGGCTCGCTGACTTGGGTTTCAGCTGTGATATCCAGCAGGTCAGCCCCGGCAAATTCAATCTGCTTGCCAGTTTCGGCAGCGGCCCCGGTGGCCTGGTGCTGGCCGGGCACAGCGACACTGTGCCTTATGACGACGCGTTGTGGCAGACCGACCCGCTGAAGCTCACCGAAGTCGATGGCCGCTGGGTCGGGCTGGGCAGCTGTGACATGAAGGGCTTCTTCGCGCTGATCATCGAGGCGGTGCGGCCGCTGCTCGATCAGCCGTTCAAACAACCGCTGCTGATTCTCGCCACCTGCGATGAAGAAAGCTCGATGTCCGGCGCCCGAGCGCTGGCCGAGGCCGGGCAACCGCTGGGCCGCGCGGCGGTGATCGGCGAGCCGACCGGGCTCAAGCCGATTCGCATGCACAAAGGCATCATGATGGAGCGCATCGACATCCTCGGGCAGAGCGGCCACTCGTCTGATCCGCGCCTGGGCCATAGCGCCCTTGAAGCGATGCACGATGCTATCGGCGAATTGCGCGGCCTGCGCCTGTTGTGGCAGCGCGAATTCAGCAATCCACAATTCAGCGTGCCGCAACCGACGATGAACTTCGGCTGCATCCATGGTGGCGACAACCCCAATCGCATCTGCGGCCAGTGTTCCCTGGAGTTTGACCTGCGGCCGCTGCCGGGCATGGACCCGAGCGTGCTGCGCGCGGAAATCCTGCGCAAGCTCAACCCGGTGGCCGAGCGGCACAAGGTGAAGATCGACTACAAGCCGCTGTTCCCGGAAGTGCCGCCGTTCGAGCAGGCCGAGGACGCAGAACTGGTGCGTATCGCCGAAAAGCTCACCGGCCATCGCGCCGAAGCAGTGGCGTTTGGTACCGAAGCGCCTTATCTTCAGCGCCTCGGCTGCGAAACCATCGTCCTCGGCCCCGGTGACATTGCCTGTGCGCATCAACCCGGCGAGTACCTTGAAATGTCACGTTTGCAGCCTACCGTGCATCTGATTCGGCAGTTGATTGAACATTATTGCCTGACGACAGACGAACGATGACGGCCCTGTGTGGGAGCGAGCCTGCTCGCGAAAGCGTTTTGTCAGTCGCCATTGATGAACCTGATCCACCGCTTTCGCGAGCAGGCTCGCTGCCACAGGGTTAAATGTCTTGCATCAACCCGGTAAATTGCCTGCACCCCAACCCGTATTCATGAGGAGAGCGCGCGTGTCGCCAAGCCTGTTCCGACGATAACCATCAGCCCGCTGTGCGTTTTTCGTTTCGCCCCTTTTTTCGGCTGCTCTTTATTACAGGCCCAGGTTCATGCCCGAATACGTCAATTGGCTCCGCCACGCGTCTCCTTACATCAATGCCCACCGCGATTGCACCTTCGTCGTCATGCTGCCCGGCGACGGCGTCGAGCATCCGAATTTCGGCAACATCGTCCACGACCTGGTCCTGCTGCACAGCCTCGGCGTGCGTCTGGTGCTGGTGCACGGCTCGCGCCCGCAGATCGAAACCCGCCTCGCCGCCCGTGGCCTGACCCCGCATTACCATCACGGCATGCGCATCACCGATGCCGCGACGCTGGAGTGTGTGATCGATGCGGTCGGCCAGTTGCGCATCGCCATTGAAGCACGACTGTCGATGGACATGGCCTCGTCGCCAATGCAGGGCTCGCGCCTGCGCGTGGCCAGCGGCAACCTCGTCACCGCGCGGCCGATCGGCGTGCTGGAGGGTGTCGACTATCACCACACCGGCGAAGTGCGCCGGGTCGATCGCAAGGGCATCAACCGCCTGCTCGATGAACGCTCGATCGTGCTGCTGTCGCCGTTGGGCTATTCGCCGACCGGCGAGATCTTCAACCTCGCCTGTGAAGACGTCGCCACCCGCGCCGCGGTCGATCTGGGCGCGGACAAGCTGCTGTTGTTCGGCGCCGAACTCGGCCTGATCGACGAGAACGGCAAACTGGTGCGTGAACTGCGCCCGCAACAAGTGCCGGCCCATTTGCAGCGCCTCGGCATGAGCAACTATCAAGCGGAGTTGCTCGATGCCGCCGCCGAAGCCTGCCGTGGCGGCGTGGCGCGCAGCCATATCGTCAGTTACGCCGAAGATGGCGCGCTGCTGACGGAGCTGTTCACCCGTGACGGTGGCGGTACGCTGGTGGCGCAGGAGCAGTTCGAACTGGTGCGCGAAGCGGCGATTGAAGACGTCGGTGGCCTGCTTGATCTGATCAGTCCGCTGGAAGAGCAGGGCATTCTGGTGCGTCGCTCGCGGGAAGTACTGGAGCGAGAGATCGAGCAGTTCAGCGTGGTCGAGCGCGAAGGCATGATCATCGCCTGTGCGGCGCTGTATCAGATTGCCGATTCCGATGCCGGCGAACTGGCGTGCCTGGCGGTGAATCCGGAATATCGCCATGGCGGTCGCGGCGACGAATTGCTCGAGCGCATCGAAACCAGAGCTCGGGCGCAGGGTTTGAAAACCCTGTTCGTGCTTACCACCCGAACGGCGCACTGGTTCCGCGAGCGCGGGTTCGAGCCAAGCAGCGTAGAACGCCTGCCAGCAGCGCGGGCATCGCTGTACAACTATCAGCGCAACTCGAAGATCTTCGAAAAGACTCTCTGAACAACAGCGAGGTCTCCTGTGGCGAGGGGATTCATCCCCGCTGGGTCGCGTAGCGGCCCCCAGTGTTTTCACCTGGAAACGCAAGGGGACTGCTGCGCAGTCCAACGGGGATAAATCCCCTCACCACAGGGTTCTGCATTCAGTCAGTGATGAATTTAGCGCTGACGTACGGCGAGTAATCCGGCAGCACCGTCTCGACCTTGCCCTGTTCCTTCAAGAATTTTGCCGTTTCGGCAATGGCCTTCGCGGTGCCGCCGTCCAGCAGCGCCGTGGTTTGCTGCGCCTGCGCGTCGGGGAATGCCGACCCGGCCAGCAGTTCCGGTACATCCGCCGCATTGGCGCCGGTCAATTTGGCGATTTTCTGCACAGGCACCGAGTCCGCCGTCCAGCTGTCCTTGTGCGCGGCGTAATCAGCGAACGAGTCCAGGGTGACCCTGGCAAACTTGGCCACGACCTCGGGATGCTTCTCGGCAAAGTCCTTGCGCGCCACCCACACTTCGAAGGTCGGCGCGCCCCACTGGCCGACTTGGGCAGCATCGGTCAGGGTCTTGCCGGTCTTGCGGATCTCGCCCAGCGCTGGTGACCAGACAAACGCCCCGTCGATGTCGCCGCGCTTCCACGCGGCGGCGATCTCGGCCGGTTGCAGATTGACCACTTTGACTTGCGAAGTCGTCAGGCCCCAGTGCTTCAGCGCCCCAAGCAGACTGTAGTGCGAGGTCGACACGAACGGCGTGGCGATGGTTTTACCGATCAGATCCTGCGGCTTGTCGATGCCGCTGCCGTTGCGCACCACCAAGGCTTCGGCGGCATTGATCTGCGCCGAGACGATGAAAGCCACGATCGGTAAATTGCGCGAGGCAGCCGCTGCCAAGGGACTCGAGCCGAGGTTGCCGATCTGTACGTCGCCAGAAGCAATGGCTGTCACTACTTCCGGGCCGCTGTTGAAGCGTCGCCAGTCGATCTTTTCGCCGATGGTTTTTTCATAGACACCATCGGCCTGCGGCACTTTGCTCGGATCAATCCCGGTCTGGTAGCCGACCGTCAGACCGGCGGCATGTGCGGAAAAACAAAACAGTGCCGACACACAAACTGTAACAAATTGACTTGATAGTGCGCGTTTCGCCATGATGCGTCGCCTTTTCGATGGGGTTTGACGTGTTGGGAGTACGGCAAAGCTAATCGATCTAAAAAAAGGTCAACAAATACCATTTAGGAATGAGCTTAGGCGCCGATACGCTGTTTCCCGGCGTGGATGGCCATTAATGGGCCATATACCCGAATGGTATGAAAAAGAATGAATAAATTCTTTTTGGGATTATCAGGAAGTCTTTACGCTGCAGGGACCCAATCACTTGCGATTAGACGATGGTCGTAGACACACAAGGTTACGATTGACTTGGCAGTCACGGTCTGGCGCTAATCGCGAATCTTAGGATTCAGGGCAAATCGACCCCGAACCAGGAACACAAGAATTAGAACGAGAGGAGCGATACATGAACAAGTCCACCTTGGCCCTGGCTGTGGCCGTTGGGGTTATGGCGCAGCAGGCAGGCGCCGCCGGTTTCATCGAAGACAGCAAGGCTACTCTGGGTCTGCGCAACTTCTATATCAACACTGACAACCGTGACGGCGCTGGCGCCAACAAGAACGAAGAGTGGGGTCAAGGCTTCGATCTGCGTTTCATCTCCGGTTACACCCAAGGCACCGTAGGTTTCGGTCTCGACGCCATCGGCCTGCTCGGCATCCGTCTTGATTCGGGCGGCGGCACCAACGGCAACAGCGGCACCGCTTACGGCGGCACCGTGTTCCCGAGCGAGTCCAACGGTAAAGCCGTGGACAACTTCTCCAGCCTGGGTCTGACGGCCAAAGCCAAGATCTCCCAGACTGAATTGAAGCTCGGCACCCTGCAGCCGAAACTGCCAGTCATCGTCACCAACGACGGCCGCCTGCTGCCACAAACCTGGCAGGGCGGTCAGATCACTTCCGGCGAGATCAAGGACCTGACCCTGGTCGGTGGTCAGATCGAAGCGGTAAAAGGTCGTAACTCCAGCAACAACGAAAACTTGTCGATCGGCGGCGCCAACACCCGCGGCACGGCTTTCCGTGACAGCAACAAGTTCATCTACGCCGGTGGTGACTACAAGATCACCAAAGACCTGACTGCCCAGTACTACTACGGCAACCTGGAAGATTTCTACAAGCAGCACTTCCTCGGTCTGGTACACAACTGGTCGATCGGCCCGGGTGTGTTGAAGTCTGACCTGCGTTACTTCAACAGCTCCGACGACGGCAAGAATGGCACTGACTCGGCTTACTACAGCTCGGGTAACTACACCGGTTTCCGTAACGGCCGTGGTGAAGTCGACAACAACCTGTACAGCGGCCTGTTCCTGTACACCGTTGCCGGTCACACCTTCGGTGGCGGTTACCAGGTTTCCAACGGCAGCAGCGACTTCCCTTGGCTGAACCAGGGTGACGGTTCGTCGAACTACACCATCACCGATATGCAGATCCAGAAGTTCGGTCGTGCCGGTGAGAAAACCTGGCAGGCTCGCTACTCCTACGACTTCGCCAAGGTCGGCGTACCTGGCCTGACCGCCGGTGTGGTTTACCTGAAAGGTGACAGCATCGACACCGTGGGCACCAATGGTCGTGAGAGCGCGTCGAACCGCTCCGAGTGGGAACGCGACTTCACCATCGGTTACGTAGTACCGGAAGGCCCGTTCAAGAACGTCGGCCTGATGTGGAAAAACGCTGTATGGCGCACCGACCTGCCGAACACCCGTTCGCAGGATGAAAATCGCCTGATCGTCAGCTACTCGATCCCGCTGCTGTAATCACGCGGCTCGACACGCAGACAAAAAAAGCCCCGTCCGGCATCGCGCCGGACGGGGCTTTTGCGTTTCGAGTCAGGCTCACCCCCGTAAGCCCTTCTCGATTTCCCTCTTTGCTGCAACTCAAGGCCTTCTCGAACCTTGCGTTGGATGTTCGTCGCGATGCCGGTCGGTGTCCAATGAACAGATGTTTAATATTCATTAATGATCTAGATATCTAGTTATTTATTCTTTTTCACGCTGACCGATCACGAGCTACAGTTGTTGTCTCCCATCCCTCATCAGGAGCAGCACCATGAGCCTCAGACTCGGCGACATCGCCCCCGATTTCGAACAGGATTCCAGCGCCGGCAAGATTCGTTTCCACGAATGGCTGGGCGATAGCTGGGGTGTGCTGTTTTCCCATCCGGCGGATTTCACTCCGGTGTGCACCACCGAGCTGGGTTTCACCGCCAAGCTCAAGGATGAATTCAGCCAGCGCGGCGTCAAGGCCATCGCGCTGTCGGTCGACCCGGTGGACTCGCACCACAAGTGGATCGAGGACATCAACGAAACCCAGAACACCATCGTCAACTTCCCGATCCTGGCCGATGCCGATCGCAAGGTCTCCGATCTTTACGACCTGATCCATCCGAACGCCAATGACACGTTGACCGTGCGTTCACTGTTCGTGATCGATCCGAACAAGAAGATCCGCTTGACCATCACCTACCCGGCGAGCACCGGGCGCAACTTCCACGAGATTCTGCGGGTGATCGACTCGCTGCAGCTCACCGACAACTACAAGGTCGCCACCCCGGCCAACTGGCAGGACGGTGAAGAGGTGGTGATCGTGCCGTCGCTCAAGGACGAAGACGAGATCAAGCAGCGCTTCCCGAAAGGCTATCGCGCGGTGAAGCCGTACCTGCGCCTGACGCCGCAGCCGAACAAATAAGTCAGTGAGATTTTGATCGTTCCCACGCTCTGCGTGGGAATGCCGCCCGTGACGCTCCGCGTCACAGTGGACGCGGAGCGTCCATGGATTCATTCCCACGCAGAGCGTGGGAACGATCTTCGTGTGACTACAACGCAGGGGAATTCGGCCGTTTCGACGGCCTTTTTTTTCGCCTGAATTCTGTCCGTCCGCATATCTCTTAAATGCATAACCAAATGAATAAATATGATTTATGGATATATAAATCAGCTGGTAAGGTCACTGCCATTGAAGCGAGATCGCAGCCTGCGAATCGCCTGTAACGCTTAAAGGAATCTGCAATGCTGGTCGTCTCACTCGGTGGCAGCCCCAGCCTGCGCTCCCGTTCCGGGGTGCTGCTGGAGCGTGCGCAACGCTGGTTGCAACAGCAAGGGGTGGAAGTGGTGAGTTATCAGGTACGGGATTTCCCGGCCGAGGATCTGCTCCACGCCCGCTTCGACAGCCCGAAGGTCCTCGACCTGCTGCAACAGATCGCAAACGCCGACGGCCTGCTGATCGCCACGCCGGTGTACAAGGCCTCGTTTTCCGGGGCGCTGAAGACCCTGCTGGATCTGCTCCCCGAGCGTGCGTTGAATCACAAGGTCGTCTTGCCGATGGCCACCGGCGGCAGCATCGCCCACATGCTGGTGGTCGATTACGCCCTCAAGCCTGTGCTGTCGGCACTCAAAGCGCAGGAAATGCTTCAGGGCATTTTCGCCGAGGACAGCCAGATCGCTTACGGCGAAGGCAGTGCCGCCGCGCAATTGGCGCCGGCCCTGGAGCAGCGCTTGCACGAGGCCCTGGACCAGTTCATCGGCGCCATGGCGCGCCGGCCGAAACCGCTGGAGCCGGGCCTGCTGAACGAACGGTTGTTGAGTGCTCGCTGGAGCATTTAAGCCTCATCGAAATTTGAAGTACTGGCCTTACTCGCCCGCCAACGGGCAAGCAGGTGCAGCCAAAACCCAACAGCAAAAAGGAGAGCGCTATGCGCACTGTATTTTTGCGTCGTGGTCTGGTCGCTCTGTTTGCTGCGGCTGTCACCTTCGGCGCCATCACCCAAGCTCAAGCCGAGACATTGCGCATCGGTTATCAGAAGTACGGCACGCTGGTGCTGCTCAAAGCCAAGGGCACGCTGGAAAAACGTCTCGCCGCGCAAGGCGTCGATGTGCAATGGACCGAGTTTCCCGGTGGCCCGCAACTGCTTGAAGGCCTTAATGTCGGCTCGATCGATTTCGGCGTGACCGGCGAAACCCCGCCGGTTTTCGCCCAGGCCGCTGGCGCGGATCTGCTCTACGTCGCCTATGAACCGCCAGCGCCGAACAGCGAAGCGATCCTTGTGCCGAAAGACTCGCCGATCAAATCGGTCGCCGATCTCAAGGGCAAGAAAGTCGCCCTGAACAAGGGCTCCAACGTGCACTACCTGTTGGTGCGTGCACTGGCAGACGCCGGTCTCAAGTACAGCGACATTCAAACCGTATTCCTGCCGCCAGCCGATGCCCGCGCCGCGTTCGAGCGTGGCAGTGTCGACGCTTGGGTCATCTGGGATCCGTACCAGGCCGCTGCCGAGAAACAACTGCAAGCGCATACCCTGCGTGACGGCAAAGGCATCGTCGACAACCACCAGTTCTATCTCGCGACCAAACCTTACGCGCAGAAAAATCCCGAGGTGATCAAGACCCTCGTCGAAGAAGTGCGCGCGGTGGGTGAATGGTCGAAAGCCAATCCCGAAGACGTGACCCAACAGGTCGCGCCGCTGCTGGGCCTGCCGGCGGACATCACCCTGACCTCGGTGAAACGCCAGGGTTACGGCGCGCTGTTCCTGACCCCGGAAGTGGTGGCCGCGCAACAGAAAATCGCCGACACGTTCTTCCAGCTCAAGCTTATTCCCAAGCCGTTGAGCATCAAGGATGTGATCTGGACCCCGCCGGCCGCTGTGGCCCAAAGCTCCCCAGCCCAGTAATTCGAATCCATAAGGAGACCACTCCATGAGCCTCAATATTTTCTGGTTCCTGCCTACTCACGGCGACGGCCATTACCTTGGCACCGCCGAAGGCGCCCGCGCGGTTGATCACGGTTATCTGCAACAGGTCGCCCAAGCGGCGGATCGTCTGGGGTTTGGCGGTGTGCTGATTCCCACCGGGCGTTCCTGCGAGGACTCATGGCTGGTCGCGGCCTCGCTGATTCCGGTCACCCAGCGTCTGAAATTCCTCGTTGCCTTGCGCCCCGGGATCATTTCTCCGACGGTCGCGGCGCGGCAGGCAGCGACGCTGGATCGCTTGTCCGGCGGGCGCGCGCTGTTCAATCTGGTCACCGGTGGCGACCCGGAAGAACTGGCCGGCGATGGCCTGTTCCTCAACCATGAAGAACGCTATCAGGCCTCGGTGGAATTCACCCGCATCTGGCGCCGTGTGCTGGAAGGCGAAACCGTCGATTACGACGGCGAGCACATCAGCGTGAAGGGCGCGAAGCTGCTCTATCCACCGATCCAGCAACCGCGTCCGCCACTGTATTTCGGTGGTTCTTCGGAAGCGGCGCAGGATCTGGCTGCCGAGCAAGTGGAAATGGTCCTGACCTGGGGCGAGCCGCCGGCCGCGGTGGCCGAGAAGATCGCACAAGTCCGGGCCAAAGCCGCCAAGCTCGGCCGTACCGTGCGCTTCGGCATTCGTCTGCATGTGATCGTCCGTGAAACCAACGCCGAAGCCTGGCAGGCGGCGGACCGGCTGATCTCGCACCTGGACGACGACACCATCCAGCGTGCCCAGGCGTCGCTGGCGCGTTTTGACTCGGTCGGCCAGCAACGCATGGCCGCGCTGCACGGCGGCAGCCGCGACAACCTTGAAGTCAGCCCGAACCTCTGGGCCGGAGTGGGTCTGGTGCGCGGCGGTGCCGGTACCGCGCTGGTCGGCGATGGCCCGACCGTGGCAGCGCGGGTCAAGGAATATGCGGATCTGGGCATCGACACCTTCATCTTCTCCGGTTATCCACACCTCGAAGAATCGTATCGGGTGGCCGAGCTGCTGTTCCCGCACCTCGACGTCGAACGCCCGGAACTGCCGAAGAGCGCCGGTTATGTGAGCCCGTTCGGCGAGATGGTCGCGAACGACATCCTGCCCAAAGCCGCATCGCAGAGCTGAGGCGCGGCCATGAACAAATTTATCCACAGCCTCGCGCCTTGGGCGTTGCCGGTGTTGCTGCTGGCGGTGTGGCAGCTGTCGGTGTCGGCGGGCTGGTTGTCGACACGGATTCTGCCGGCACCGGTGGCGGTGATCGAGGCCGGCGTCAGTCTGGTACGCAGCGGCGAGATCTGGACGCACCTGGCGATCAGCGGCTGGCGCGCGGCACTCGGGTTTACGATCGGCGGCAGCATTGGCCTGGTGCTGGGTTTCATCACCGGCCTGTCAAAATGGGGCGAGCGCCTGCTCGACAGCTCGGTACAGATGATCCGCAACGTGCCGCATCTGGCGCTGATTCCGCTGGTGATCCTGTGGTTCGGCATTGACGAGTCGGCAAAGATTTTTCTTGTGGCGCTGGGCACGTTGTTCCCGATTTACCTGAACACGTATCACGGCATCCGCAACGTCGACCCGGCGTTGGTGGAGATGGCGCGCAGTTATGGCTTGAGCGGTTTCAGCCTGTTCTGGCAGGTGATTCTGCCGGGTGCGCTGCCGTCGATTCTGGTCGGCGTGCGCTTCGCCCTGGGCTTCATGTGGCTGACGCTGATCGTCGCCGAAACCATCTCGGCCAGCTCCGGCATCGGCTATCTGGCGATGAACGCCCGAGAGTTTTTGCAGACTGACGTGGTGGTGCTGGCGATTTTGCTTTATGCGGTGCTGGGCAAACTCGCCGACCTCGCCGCCCGTGGACTTGAGCGCGTGTGGTTGCGCTGGCATCCGGCCTATCAGGTTGCCAAAGGAGGTGCGGCATGACCGCTCAACAACCTCCACGCCTGTTGCGCGGGATTCCGCTGGCGGTGCGCAACCTGCAGAAAACCTTCGGCACGCGCCAAGTGCTGCGCGACATCGATCTGCACATTCCGGCGGGGCAGTTTGTCGCCGTGGTCGGGCGCAGCGGTTGTGGCAAGAGCACGTTCTTGCGCTTGCTCGCCGGCCTCGATCAACCCACTGGCGGCGAGCTGCTGGCCGGCTCCGCGCCGCTCAGCCAGGCGCGCGACGATACGCGGCTGATGTTCCAGGAAGCGCGGCTGCTGCCGTGGAAAAGGATCATCGACAACGTCGGTCTCGGCCTCAAGGGCAACTGGCGCCAGCAAGCGCTGGATGCATTGGACGCAGTGGGTCTGTCTGATCGCGCCAATGAGTGGCCGGCAGCATTGTCCGGTGGCCAGAAGCAGCGCGTGGCGTTGGCCCGGGCGCTGATCCATCAACCGCGTCTGCTGCTGCTCGACGAACCGCTCGGCGCACTGGATGCACTGACCCGCATCGAGATGCAGCAACTGATCGAACGGCTTTGGCAGCAACACGGTTTTACCGTGCTGCTGGTGACCCACGACGTCAGTGAAGCGGTGGCGATTGCCGATCGGGTGATCCTGATCGAGGACGGCGAAGTCGGCCTCGACCTGCACGTCGAACTGCCGCGCCCAAGGGTGCGCGGCTCGCATCGCCTCGCCGCGCTGGAAACCGAAGTGCTCAACCGTGTTTTGTCCCTGCCCGGCGAACCGCCGGCGCCGGAACCCGTTTCACCCCTGCCTACGCAATTGCGTTGGGCGCAATGACGCAGCTGCAAGCTACAAGTTGCAAGCTGCAAGTAGAAGCACTGTGCTTTTACTTGTCGCTTGTAGCTTGCCCCTTGCAGCTTATTTCGACCTCAGGAGAAATATCATGACTATCAAAGCCATCAACGTGCGCAACCAGTTCAAAGGCTCGATCAAGGAAATCGTTCTCGGTGACGTGCTGTCGGAAATCGACGTGCAGACCGCTTCGGGCATCGTTACTTCGGTGATCACTACCCGCTCGGTCAAGGAGTTGGAGTTGGTCGTGGGTAGCGAAGTGATCGCCTTTGTGAAATCCACCGAGGTGTCGATCGCCAAGTTGTGAGCCGATGAGCAAAAAACAACCCCGGAGGGTGTGAGCCCTGCGGGGTTTTTTGTGCCTGTCGATCGTTCCCATGCTCCGCGTGGGAATGCCTCTAGGGACGCTCCGCGTCCAGTGACGCGGAGCGTCACGGGCTGCATTCCCACGCAGAGCGTGGGAACGATCATGTCTCAGCGCTTGGGTAGATACGGCGGTAGGTACAACCCGATATAGGCATCAAACACCCGCATCCCTTCCTCGGCCATGCGCGAGGTGATCTGTCCGTGTTGCTGCACCGAACGTGCATACACCCGGTCGCCGAGTTCCATCGCCAGGGCAAACACATCGACATCGTCCGGCAGCCTCGGCAACTCGAAATGCTGGTCGAACAGCTTGTGCATCAGGTCGCCCAGTTCGAGGTCGTGCTGGCGGTCAGCCTGGGTCACTTCGGTCAGGCCGTGTTGCGCCAGGATCAATTGCCGCGCAGCCGCATCCTGGTCGTAGATCTCGAGCATGCGCTGTTCGACCAGTCGCGACAGGTCACGCCAGTCACGCAACGCATCGTGATCGATCGGCGCTTGCAGGCAAGCACGAAATGCTGCGTGGACATCGGCGGTCAGCGCTTCGAGCAGCGCCGGGACGCTGGCGAAGAAGTGATACACGGAGGAGGGCGGGATCTGCGCGCGCTCGGCGACGCTGTAGATCGACAGACTGGCCACGCCCTCGGCCGCCAGCAGCGTGCGTGCGGCATCGAGTATCGAATCGATCCGCGCCTGACTGCGGGCACGGGGTTTGCGGACGGTGGCGGGACGCGTCATGGAAGTCTCCTGCGGGGCAGCGGGCATTGTACGAGGCGGTTCCTGTGTTGTCTGCCAGTACCCGGTGGCGAGGGGATTTAGCGAATCGTCGCACCGCCCCGTTCGGCTGCGCAGCAGTCGTAAACCCTGAGAGCCGGGTATTCCTGACACACCGAGTGGGATGGATTTGGGGCTGCTTCGCAACCCAACGGGGATAAATCCCCTCGCCACAGGTTTTGTGTTCGGCCATAAAAAAACGCCGCTGGCTGAATCAGCCAACGGCGTTTTCCTGAAACTGCAATCCGCTTAAACGGTATGCAGATACCAGTTGTACTCAAGGTCGGAGATGGAGTGTTCGAACTCCTCCAGCTCGCTTTCCTTGCAGGCGACGAAGATATCGATGTACTTCGGATCGATGTACTTGGCCATCACCTCGCTGTCGTCCAGCTCGCGCAGGGCATCGCGCAAGTTGTTCGGCAGGCTCTGTTCGTTCTGTTCGTAGCTGTTGCCTTCGACAGGCGCGCCCGGTTCGATCTGGTTGACCAGGCCGTGGTGCACGCCGGCCAGTACCGAAGCCATCAGCAGGTACGGGTTGGCGTCGGCACCGGCCACGCGGTGCTCGATACGTACGGCATCGGCCGAACCGGTCGGTACGCGAATCGCCACGGTGCGGTTGTCCAGGCCCCAGCACGGCGAGTTCGGTACGTAGAACTGCGCGCCGAAGCGACGGTAGGAGTTGACGTTCGGGCAGAGGAAAGCCATCTGCGCCGGCAGGGTCTCGAGCACACCGCCGATCGCGTGACGCAGCGCGGCGTTCTGCTCGGGATCCTCGCTGGCAAAAATGTTTTTGCCGGCTTTGTCCAGAATCGAAATGTGTACGTGCAGACCATTGCCCGCCTGGCCCGGATACGGCTTGGCCATGAAGGTGGTGTCCATTTCATGGTCGTAGGCGATGTTCTTGATCAGACGCTTGAGCAGGACCGCGTAGTCGCAGGCCTTGATCGGGTCGGCGACGTGGTGCAGGTTCACTTCGAACTGCGCCGGGGCACTTTCCTTGACGATCGCATCGGCCGGGATGCCTTGCTCTTTGGCGCCTTCCAGAATGTCCTGGAGGCAATCGACGTATTCGTCGAGGTCATCGATCAGGTAGACCTGGGTCGAGTGCGGGCGTTTGCCGGAGATCGGCGAGCGTGGCGGCTGCGGACGGCCGTTCACGTTTTCCTGGTCGATCAGGTAGAACTCGAGTTCGAAGGCGGCGCAGATGGTCAGGCCGAGCTCGTCGAACTTGGTCACCACTTGGCGCAGCACTTCACGGGGATCGGCGAAGAACGGATCGCCTTCGAGTTCGTGCATGGTCATCAACAGCTGCGCGGTCGGGCGCTTCTGCCATGGCTCGTTGCACAGGGTATCGGGGATCGGATAGCAGATACGATCGGCGTCGCCGATGTCCAGGCCCAGACCGGTGCTTTCCACCGTGGAGCCGTTGATATCCAGGGCAAATAGAGAGGCCGGCAGGTTGATGCCTTTCTCGTAAACCTTGTGGAGGCTGGTGCGTTCAATGCGCTTGCCGCGCACCACACCATTCATATCCGCAATCAGAAGGTCAACGTACAGAACCTCAGGATGTTCCTTAAGGAACGCGTTCGCTTCGTTAAGCTGAACGGCACGCGGGGGTACCGACATGATGCAACACCTTTGTTGTTAAAAATATCAATCATTGATCTTTTCTGGTTTCAGTCAACCCGAACGGCCTGCCGAAGTCAAGCGAGGCCTTTTATGCCCCGAAAAAGCGCTTGAGGGGCATTTATGGGGCACTTTGGGGCGTTTTTTCCAACCTTGAACGTTGCTCAGCTGCGGGCTTGAGCAGGCCGTGTTGTATTTTTTACGGGGGTGTTGTGTAAAAAAATGAACAAGGCTAAGCTCCGGTCAAACCCATAACAGCAATAATACCGGGGTGCTTCATGTCTCGCCTGCCGTTAATCGGCATCACCGACTGCTCGCAACAGTCCGGTCTGCATGCTCATCACATCAGTGGCGATCCATCCGTCCGGAGCGCAGCCAGCAAGGCGCGCAGCCTGTCGACGAGACTCTCGTCAGCATCGGGAAAAACGGCAGCGTCCGATATTCTGGACGTCGGACACAGCTTCCGCTTTATGGCGTCTCCTTCCACTATAGAACTCTTTCCCTCCCAAAGCCCGTGCCGCACTCAGCGTCGTGCCTGTGATTCTGCACGTTTGCAAAGTGCACGGGAAATGCAACGCCAGCGTCAAGGGCAGGTAAGCTCCTCTTTCATTGTCTATGCGCGGTGCCAGGCGTAAGCCGGCACTGCGCGAGCAAGCCCCCTTTAACGCGACGCCGCAAGCGTCAAAATTGCCTGACATTGCGTCAGGAGACTCAGCCCAGAGGCATTTATGAGTAACAACCTCGACCAGCTCACCGATTGGTTGAAAGACCGCAAGATCACAGAAGTCGAATGCATGATCGGCGACTTGACCGGGATCACCCGGGGCAAGATTTCGCCGACCAACAAGTTCATCGCCGAGAAAGGCATGCGTCTGCCGGAGAGCGTGCTGCTGCAGACCGTGACCGGCGACTACGTCGAAGACGACATCTATTACGAACTGCTCGACCCGGCCGACATCGACATGATCTGCCGTCCCGACCAGAACGCCGTGTACCTGGTGCCGTGGGCCATCGAGCCGACCGCGCAGGTGATCCACGACACCTACGACAAGCAAGGCAACCCGATCGAGCTGTCGCCGCGCAACGTCCTCAAGAAAGTCTTGAAGCTGTATGCCGACAAGGGCTGGCAGCCGATCGTCGCGCCGGAAATGGAGTTCTACCTGACCAAGCGCAGCGACGACCCCGACTATCCGTTGCAGCCGCCGATCGGCCGCTCGGGCCGTCCGGAAATCGGTCGACAGTCGTTCTCCATTGAAGCGGCGAACGAATTCGACCCGCTGTTCGAAGACGTCTACGACTGGTGCGAATTGCAGGAGCTGGACCTCGATACGCTGATCCACGAAGACGGCACGGCGCAGATGGAAATCAACTTCCGTCACGGTGACGCGCTGTCGCTGGCCGATCAGATTCTGGTGTTCAAGCGCACCATGCGCGAAGCCGCGCTCAAACACGATGTAGCGGCGACGTTCATGGCCAAGCCGATGACCGGCGAGCCGGGCAGCGCCATGCACCTGCACCAGAGCATCATCGACATTCAGACCGGCAAGAACGTCTTCTCCAACGAAGACGGGACGATGAGCCAACTGTTCCTGCACCACATCGGTGGTTTGCAGAAGCTGATCCCCGAGCTGTTGCCGCTGTTCGCTCCGAACGTCAACTCGTTTCGCCGCTTCCTGCCGGACACTTCGGCACCGGTGAACGTCGAGTGGGGCGAGGAGAACCGCACCGTTGGCTTGCGCGTGCCGGATGCCGGCCCGCAGAACCGTCGCGTGGAAAATCGCCTGCCGGGCGCCGACGCCAACCCGTACCTGGCGATCGCTGCCAGCCTGCTCTGCGGTTACATCGGCATGGTCGAGGGCCTGAACCCGAGCGCGCCAGTGGTCGGCCGTGGTTACGAGCGCCGCAACCTGCGCCTGCCGCTGACCATCGAGGACGCGCTGGAGCGTATGGAAAACAGCGCGACCATCGAGAAGTACCTCGGCAAGACCTTCATCACCGGCTACGTCGCGGTCAAGCGGGCCGAGCATGAAAACTTCAAGCGCGTGATCAGTTCCTGGGAGCGTGAGTACCTGCTCTTCGCCGTCTGATACGCCCGGCGCGGCGGCCAGCCGTCGCGCCTTCACCGATAACAAGGAGAATTGGCATGACCAGCAACAACCCGCAAACCCGCGAGTGGCAAGCACTCAGCAGTGATCATCACCTGGCCCCGTTCAGCGATTTCAAGCAACTGAAAGAGAAGGGCCCGCGGATCATCACCAATGCCAAGGGTGTTTATCTGTGGGACAGCGAAGGCAACAAGATCCTCGACGGCATGGCCGGGCTCTGGTGCGTGGCGATCGGTTACGGTCGCGATGAGCTGGCTGATGCTGCTGCCAAACAGATGCGCGAGCTGCCGTACTACAACCTGTTCTTCCAGACCGCCCACCCGCCGGCACTGGAACTGGCCAAGTCGATTGCCGACGTGGCGCCGGAAGGCATGAACCACGTGTTCTTCACTGGCTCCGGCTCCGAAGGCAACGACACCATGTTGCGCATGGTCCGTCACTACTGGGCGATCAAAGGTCAGCCGAACAAGAAAGTCATCATCAGCCGCAAGAACGGCTATCACGGTTCTACCGTGGCCGGCGCGAGCCTCGGCGGCATGACTTATATGCACGAGCAGGGCGACCTGCCGATCCCGGGCATCGTCCACATCGCGCAGCCGTACTGGTTCGCCGAAGGCGGTGACATGTCGCCGGAAGAGTTCGGCATCTGGGCGGCCAATCAGCTCGAAGAAAAGATTCTCGAAGTCGGCGTCGACAACGTCGGGGCCTTTATTGCCGAGCCGATCCAGGGTGCCGGCGGCGTGATCATTCCGCCCGACACTTACTGGCCGCGCATCAAGGAAATCCTCGCCAAGTACGACATCCTTTTCGTTGCCGATGAAGTGATCTGCGGTTTCGGCCGTACCGGTGAGTGGTTCGGTAGCGATTTCTACGACCTCAAGCCGCACATGATGACCATCGCCAAGGGCCTGACCTCAGGCTACATCCCGATGGGCGGGCTGATCGTGCGTGACTCGGTGGTGGCCGTGCTCAATGAAGGCGGCGATTTCAACCACGGCTTCACTTACTCCGGCCACCCGGTGGCCGCAGCGGTGGGTCTGGAAAACATCCGCATCCTGCGCGACGAAAAAATTATCGAGAACGCCCACAACGAAACGGCACCGTATTTGCAGAAACGTCTGCGCGAGCTGAACGATCACCCGTTGGTGGGTGAAGTTCGCGGCGTCGGTCTGCTGGGGGCGATTGAGCTGGTGCAGGACAAGGCCACGCGCAAGCGTTACGAGGGCAAGGGCGTTGGCATGATCTGCCGGCAGTTCTGCTTCGACAATGGCCTGATCATGCGCGCGGTAGGCGACACCATGATCATCGCGCCGCCGCTGGTGATCAGCAAAGCCGAGATCGATGAGTTGGTTACAAAGGCACGCAAGTGTCTGGACCTGACCCTCGGTGTGCTGCAGGCCTAGGTGCTAGGCTTTGAGCGGGGGAGCTGCGGCGCACTCGCTCAAAGCTGTCAGAAAGGCTGGTCTTTTGTTGAAAGACCGCCTCGGATCTTGCCAGACTAGCCGCGGTTCCAGTTGTCCGGGTTCGGCCGCTGAACAAAGTGGTTCAAAAAAGAAAAATTTGGAGCATGACGCATGAAGGCATTAGGTAAAAAGCTAGCTGGCAAGACTCTGCTCGCGCTGTCCATGGCGGGCATGATGGCGGGTGCGGTGCACGCGGACGACAAGGTACTGCACGTCTACAACTGGTCCGACTACATCGCGCCGGACACCGTGGCCAACTTTGAAAAAGCCACCGGGATCAAAGTCGTCTACGACGTCTTCGACAGTAACGAAACCCTGGAAGCCAAGCTGCTGGCCGGCAAGTCCGGTTACGACATCGTGGTGCCTTCCAACAATTTCCTCGCCAAGCAGATCAAGGCCGGCGTCTACCAGGAGCTGGACAAGTCCAAGCTGCCAAACTGGAAAAACCTCGACGAAGACCTGCTCAAGGCCGTTGGCGATGCCAGCGACCAAGGCAACAAACACGCCTTCCCGTACATGTGGGGCTCGATCGGCATTGGCTACAACCCGGCCAAGGTCAAGGCTGCACTGGGCATCGACAAGATCGATTCGTGGGACGTGGTGTTCAAGCCGGAAAACATCGAGAAACTCAAAAGCTGCGGCGTGAGCTTCCTCGATGCGCCGACCGAAATGATTCCGGCGGCATTGCACTATCTGGGCAAGCCGACCAACAGCAAGGACAAGGCTGACCTGAAAGCCGCCGAAGACCTGTTCCTGAAGATTCGTCCTTCGGTTGCCTACTTCCACTCTTCCAAGTACATCTCCGACCTGGCCAACGGCAACATCTGCGTCGCCGTCGGTTACTCGGGTGACCTGGAACAATCCAAGACCCGCGCTCAGGAAGCCGGTGACAAGGTCAAGCTGGCCTACACCATTCCAAAAGAAGGCGCCGGTACTTTCTACGACATGGTCGCCATTCCCAAGGATGCCGAAAACGTCGAAGCCGCCTACAAGTTCATGAACTACCTGCTGGAGCCGCAAGTGATGGCCGGCATCACCAACGCCGTGCGTTTCCCGAACGGCAACAAGGCGGCGACGCCTCTGGTGGACAAGGACATCACCAGCGACCCGAGCATCTACCCTTCGGCTGAAGTGAAGAAACAGCTCTATGCGATCAGCGATCTGGACGCCGCCACGCTGCGCCTGATCACCCGCAGCTGGACCAAGATCAAATCGGGCAAATAAGCCGGTTTGTCGCCACAACCACTGGCCGTCGTCGTCGCGACGGCGGCCAGCGGATAATTAAATGACAGAAAGTTTTGCTGGATCGGTTTTTCGAGGGTAAGTTGCGCGCCGGTTTTGTTGTCGGGCAGCCATGGCTGTCATGCAGCGCGGGGCAACTTGGGCCCAATCCATTTAGAGGACCTCCACTTGCCTGTATTTTCTTCTTTGCGCAAAGCCCTGCTGGTCGCTGCCGGCCTGACAATCGCTGTCGGAGCCCAGGCCGCCGGTACGGTGCATATTTATAACTGGTCGGATTACATCGGCGAATCGACCCTGGCCGACTTTGAGAAAGAGACCGGGATCAAACCGGTCTACGACGTTTTCGACTCCAACGAAACCCTGGAAGGCAAGCTGCTGGCCGGGCGTACCGGTTACGACGTGGTCGTGCCGTCGAACCACTTCCTTGGCAAGCAGATCAAGGCGGGCGCGTTCCAGAAGCTCGACAAGGCGCAACTGCCGAATTATTCCAACCTCGACCCGGTGCTGCTCAAGCGCCTGGAGCAGAACGATCCCGGCAACCTCTACGCCGTCCCGTATCTGTGGGGCACCAACGGCATCGGCTACAACGTCGACAAGGTCAAAGCCGTGCTCGGTATCGACAAGATCGATTCGTGGGCCGTGCTGTTCGAGCCGGAAAACATCAAGAAGCTGCACAGCTGCGGTGTCGCGTTCCTCGATTCGGCTGATGAAATGATGCCGACCATGCTCAATTATCTGGGCCTGAACGCCAACAGCACCAACACCAAGGACTACGAAAAGGCCACCGCCAAGTTGCTCGCGGTGCGTCCTTACGTGACCTATTTCCATTCCTCGAAGTACATCGGCGATCTGGCCAACGGCGACATCTGCGTGGCCATCGGTTTCTCCGGCGATATCTTCCAGGCGAAGAACCGTGCCGAGGAAGCCAAGAAGGGCGTCAACATCGCCTATTCGATTCCGAAAGAGGGCGGCGCGCTGTGGTTCGACATGCTGGCGATCCCCAAGGATTCGTCCAACGTCAAAGAGGCCCACGCCTTCATCAACTATTTGCTGAAACCTGAGGTGATCGCCCAGGTCAGTGATTACGTCGGTTACGCCAACCCCAACCCGGGTTCGGACAAGCTGATGGAACAATCCATTCGCACCGATGAAGCGGTTTACCCACCGCAAGCAGTCCTCGACAAGACCTACGTGTCGACCGAGTTGCCAGCCAATATTCAGCGTTTGATGACCCGCAGCTGGACCAAGGTCAAGTCGGGCAAATAACGCACAAACTATCCAGGGTTCGTCTTGCGGGGCGAACTGCTGCTTCTGTTGGGAGTTTCGTAAATGGCAGTTGCCTCCGGCGCCTACAAGAAAGCCCTCGAGGGCGACCAGACACCGAAACAGGTGCTGGTCAAAATCGACCGGGTCACGAAGAAGTTCGACGAGACGATTGCCGTGGACGACGTGTCCCTGGAAATCAAGAAGGGCGAGATCTTTGCCCTGCTCGGGGGTTCGGGATCGGGCAAATCCACCTTGCTACGGATGCTTGCAGGCTTCGAACGGCCCACGGAAGGGCGGATTTTCCTCGACGGCGTCGACATCACCGACATGCCGCCGTACGACCGTCCGATCAACATGATGTTTCAGTCCTACGCACTGTTCCCGCACATGACCGTGGCGCAGAACATTGCCTTCGGCCTGCAGCAGGATAAGATTCCCAAGGCTGAAATCGACGCCCGCGTGGCCGAGATGCTCAAGCTGGTGCAGATGAGCCAGTACGCCAAGCGCAAGCCGCATCAACTGTCCGGCGGTCAGCGTCAGCGCGTGGCCCTGGCCCGCTCGCTGGCCAAGCGGCCGAAGCTGTTGCTGCTCGACGAACCGATGGGCGCACTGGACAAGAAGCTGCGTTCGCAGATGCAACTGGAACTGGTGGAAATCATCGAGCGCGTCGGCGTGACCTGCGTGATGGTGACTCACGATCAGGAAGAGGCCATGACCATGGCCGAGCGCATCGCGATCATGCACCTGGGCTGGATCGCCCAGATCGGCAGCCCGATCGACATCTACGAAACCCCGACCAGCCGTCTGGTCTGTGAATTCATCGGCAACGTCAACATTTTCGAAGGCGAAGTGATCGACGACGCCGAAGGCCACGCGACCATCACCTGCAAGGACCTCGACCGGCAGATCTACGTCGGCCACGGCATCAGCACCTCGGTCCAGGACAAGTCGGTCACCTACGCGATTCGCCCGGAAAAACTGCTGGTCACCGCCGACATGCCGACCTGCGAGTACAACTGGTCGAGCGGCAAGGTCCACGACATCGCTTATCTGGGCGGGCACTCGGTGTTCTACGTCGAATTGCCGAGCGGCAAACTGGTGCAGTCGTTCGTCGCCAACGCCGAACGTCGCGGCGCACGTCCGACCTGGGGTGATCAGGTCTACGTGTGGTGGGAAGACGACAGCGGCGTGGTACTTCGCTCATGAACATGCGCAAATTCAAACGCCGTATAAACCGAATCATCCCCAATGGCCGGCAAATGGTCATCGGGGTGCCGTTCATCTGGCTGTTCCTGTTCTTCATGCTGCCGTTCTTCATCGTTCTGAAGATCAGCTTTGCCGAAGCCGATGTCGCGATCCCACCGTACACCGAGATCTACACCTACGCCGAACAGAAGCTGCAACTGCTGCTGAACCTCGGCAACTACGCGATGCTCGGCGACGACGAGCTGTACATCGCCGCCTACCTCGGCTCGCTGAAAATGGCCTTTATCAGCACCGTGCTCTGCCTGCTGATCGGTTACCCGATGGCCTATGCCATCGCCAGCGCCCGCAAAGAGCTGCAAACGGTGCTGGTGCTGCTGATCATGATGCCGACCTGGACGGCGATCCTGATCCGCGTCTACGCGTGGATGGGCATTCTCAGCAACAACGGTCTGCTCAACGGTTTCCTGATGAGCATGGGCCTGATCGACGAGCCGCTGCAGATCCTCAACACCAACCTCGCCGTGTACATCGGCGTGGTCTATTCGTACCTGCCGTTCATGATCCTGCCGCTGTACGCTAACCTGGTGAAGCACGATCAAAGCTTGCTGGAAGCAGCTTCCGACCTCGGTTCGAGCACCTTCAACAGCTTCTGGAAAATCACCATTCCGCTGTCCAAGAACGGGATCATTGCCGGTTGCATGCTGGTGTTCATTCCGGTGGTGGGCGAGTTTGTGATTCCGGAACTGCTCGGTGGCCCGGAAACCCTGATGATCGGTAAGGTGCTGTGGCAAGAATTCTTCAACAACCGCGACTGGCCGGTGGCGTCCGCGCTGGCGGTGGTGATGCTGGCGATCCTGATTGTGCCGATCATCCTGTTCAACCGCAGTCAGGCCAAGGAAATGGAGGGTAAAGAATGAAGCGCTTCCGTTTCTCCAGCCTGATGCTGGTATTGGGTCTGCTGTTCATCTATCTGCCGATGCTGATCCTGGTGATCTACTCGTTCAACGCCTCGAAACTGGTAACGGTGTGGGGCGGCTGGTCGATCAAGTGGTACGTCGGCCTGCTCGACAACTCGCAATTGATGGGCTCGGTGTTACGCTCGCTGGAAATCGCCTGCTACACGGCGGTTGCCGCGGTGGCGCTGGGTACGCTGGCGGCATTCGTGCTCACGCGTATCACCCACTTCAAGGGTCGCACGCTGTTCGGCGGCCTGGTGACTGCGCCCTTGGTGATGCCGGAAGTGATCACCGGTCTGTCGCTGTTGCTGCTGTTCGTGGCCATGGCGCAGATAATCGGCTGGCCGCAGGAACGCGGCATCGTCACCATCTGGATCGCCCACACCACGTTCTGCGCGGCGTATGTGGCAGTCGTGGTGTCGGCGCGCTTGCGTGAGCTGGACCTGTCGATCGAAGAGGCGGCGATGGACCTGGGTGCACGGCCGTGGAAGGTGTTCTTCCTGATCACCATCCCGATGATCGCACCGTCGCTGGCAGCGGGCGGGATGATGTCGTTCGCGCTGTCGCTGGATGACCTGGTGCTGGCGAGCTTCGTGTCCGGCCCGGGTTCGACGACCCTGCCGATGGAAGTGTTCTCGGCCGTGCGCCTGGGCGTGAAGCCGGAAATCAACGCCGTGGCCAGCCTGATTCTGCTGGCGGTGTCGCTGGTGACCTTCCTGGTGTGGTTCTTCAGCCGCCGTGCCGAAGAAGCACGCAAGAAAGCCATCCAGCAAGCCATCGAAGAGAGCGCGGCTGATTCGTGGAAGCAACCGGACGCACGTCGCGCGCCTGCGCCACAGACCGTGTGAGCCGACGGGGTGGTCTCATTCCCGAGGCCAACCCAAATCAAAATGTGAGAGCGGGCTTTTGTGGTGAGGGGATTTATCCCCGATGGACTGCGCAGCAGGCCTTTTTTTTTGGGGTCGCTTCGCAACCCAACGGGGATAAATCCCCTCGCCACAAGGCCCAGTTCCAAATCTGGTTTTAAGCAGTCCAGGGAGACTGCCGGATGACCTCGACGAAGTTCATCGGTTTGAACCCCGGCTCCTGATCCACCAGCACATCGGTCTTCACATTGCCGAACGTGGTCTGCGGACGATGACGCAGGCCGTCGGCAAACGCGCAGATGATGCACTCCTTGAAACCTTCCCCGCGTGGATGCGCATGCACCACGGCTTCGCGCTGCACGCTGCTGAACGCCGCGTAATCCATGCCCAGCACGTCCATTTCCACCCCGGCTGTGACCAGCGCGACGGTCGGGCGCAGATGCTTGGGCACGCCCGGCGTGGTGTGCAATGCGATCGACAGCCAGACTTGTTCGATATCGTCTTCGCTCAGCCCGTAAGGCTTGAGAAAGGCTGCCGCGGCATTCGCGCCATCGACTTCGAAGCGCTCGTCATCGCTGCGATGACCTGCGACCAGACCAAGGTCGTGGAACATTGCGCCGACGTACAGCAGCTCCGGGTTATAGGCCAGTTGCTGGCGCTCGCCGCTCAAGGCACCGAACAGAAAAACCCGGCGCGAGTGGTGATAAAGCAGGTCGGATTCAATGTCGCGGATGTATTCGGTGGTGGCCCGGGCGAGGGCGCTATCAGGGATCTTGATGCCGGCGATGGTGCTAGTCATAACGGTTTCCTCGTCGAAAACGCCGTCGTGGCGCTGCTGGAGAAAGTCTGTTCCCGGCGCGCATAGCGAACAATCGAGGCATGGCTGCGATCCTTGCCAATCCACCTGCAAATCGTGCCAGGCTCGCTTGTCGGGTGTGGATTGGCTAGGGTGACCCGGGCAACAAGCCAGGTACGGCCCATGTGGGAGCGGGCTTGCTCGCGAAGGCGGTGTGTCATTCGACAGCTATGTTGCGTGTGACGGCCTCTTCGCGAGCAGGCTCGCTCCCACAGGTTTGTGTGTTTGTCACAGGTATTGAGGACATTTGAGTCATGAGCAAAGCCGTCGCCATTGTGGTGTTCCCCGGCGTGCAGTCACTGGACGTCAGCGGCCCCATGGACGTGTTCGCCGAAGCCAACCGCTTTCTTGCGCCGCAGGATCACTATCGGCTGGAAGTGATCGGCGTCGAGCACGGGGCGATGGCCTGTTCCAATGGACTCAGCCTGCATGCCCACCGCCATTTCAGCGAATCTACGCAGGCCTGTGACCTGCTGCTGGTCGCCGGTGGACCGCAATTGCCGTTCATGGATTTTGGCCCCACATTCGACGCTTGGTTGCGTGAAGCCTGTGGCCGCGCCCGGCGTTTCGGCTCGATCTGCAATGGCGCGTTCATGCTCGCCCGCGCCGGTTTGCTCGAGGGGCGCACCGTCACCACGCACTGGAACGATGCCGACGCGTTGGCGCAGTTGTGCCCGAGCACGCGGGTCGAGGCGGATCGTCTGTATGTCGAGGACGGCGCGCTCTACACCTCGGCCGGGGTCACGGCGGGCATCGATCTGTCGCTGTACCTGCTGGCGCGCGACCACGGCGCCGAGGTGGCGCTGAGCGTGGCGAAACGGCTGGTGGTGTTCACCCAGCGCTCGGGCGGGCAATCGCAGTTCAGCCCGTTCCTCACGCCGCATGCCGAACCGACGTCAGCGGTGGCGCTGGTGCAGTTGTATGTGCTGGCCAATCTCACTGGCGATCTGACGATTGCCGACCTGGCCAATGCGGCGAACATGAGTGCGCGCAATTTCTCCCGGGTGTTCGCGCGGGAAGCCAAAGTGACCCCGGCGGAGTTCGTCGAACGGGCGCGGGTGGATGCGGCGCGGGTCATGCTGGAAAGCACCACGGCGCCGTTGAAGACTGTGGCGTATCAGTGCGGTTTTCGTGATGCGCAGCATATGCGCAGTGTGTTCAACCGCAGATTAGGCGTGACGCCGCAGCAGTTTCGGCTGAATTTTGCCGTGAAGCTTTGAGTTTCCGGTTGCTGCTGATGGCCTCTTCGCGAGCAAGCTCGCTCCCACATTTGGAATGCAATCTCCTGTGGGAGCGAGCTTGCTCGCGAAAGGGCCGGTGCAGATTGCATCAATCTATTGCGCAGCCCGCGCAGGCAACAGCTTCAACGTACTGCGCGTATTCGCCAGCACCTCTTCCTCGCTGAAATGCGCCTGAACATAAATCCCCTCCACATACGCCTCGGCCTGGTCGTCATAGTGACTGTCCAACGGTACGCCACTCTGGCCGACCGGGTTGATCGTCAAGCCATGCACCGGATCGGCAAAGTCCACCAGACGCCGGGTCGACGGCCCATAAGTCACCGGCCACGGCGCCGGGCCGATCTTCGCCGAGAGGTTGTTCGGCACTTCGTGGCTGCCCGGCGCTGCGAACGGGCCGACGTTAAACAGGCGATCCAGCGGCTTCTGCTGCCCCAGCGGATGGCCGTGAGTCAGGGTGTGCGCCGCGCCCCACTGCCAACCGGCCACGTTATCGCCGAGGGTGAGTTTCAGATGCGCCATGCTTGCCGCCCACGCCGTGCGCACGACATCGGCGCGGGTTTCTTTGGCTGGCGTGCTGCGATTGTCCCACCACGGTGAATCCGCCTTCGCCGCCAGGCGTGGCAAGGCGGAATCGATCACCCGCGTCGACAGCATCGTTTCGAAAAAGTCATTGCCCAACTCATCGCGCATCGCCGCGTCGGCAAGGTCGTAGAGGAACTGGTTGAACACCGTCGCGCTGACCGAATCCAGCGGATAGTCGCCGGGCCATTGCGCCAGTTGCTCGACCAGTTTGCGTTGCGCCGGATCGCTCACCACTTCACGCAACACCGGCAGCAGCGGCGCCAACAGACGCGGTCCATAACTTGTCGCCGTGCCCAGTTGCAGTTTCTGGTTGGCCTCGTTGCTCCACTTCACCCGGTCGTCGCTGAGTTGACGATCGAGCTGCTGGCCGCGATCGGCAAGGTTGTAGTAACCGGGAATCTCCATGCCGGTCGGCGACACGGGCTGGAAGTTGGCCGAGACGATATAGCCCCGCGCCGGGTTCTCTTCCTGCGGGTTGGCGCTGAACGGGTAGTAACCCTCCTTGTCCGCCTGATTGGTGCTGCCATCGAGAATGAATTCCGGTTTCACCCCGGCCGGCCGCTTGGGCAGCAGCGCCGACGCCCACCAGGCGATATCACCTTTGGCGTTGGCGTAAATCAGATTCAGCCCCGGTGCCTGGACCCTGGCCGCAGCCGCGCGGGCCTTGGTCAGGGTGTCGGCACGGTTGAGCTGGTAGAAGCCTTCAAGGATCGGGTTCGGCGTTTCCAGAAAGGCCCACCACATGGCGATCGGTGTTTTCCCGGCAGCAGTGCCCAGCGCATCGTTGACGATCGGCCCGTGCGGGGACTGGCGCAGGGTTATCGTCACCGGCGCCTGTCCCTTCACATTGATCTGCTGCTCGCTCACGAGCAGGTCGGTCCACTGGCCGCGATACCAGACCTGATTGGTATTGTCCGGGTTGACCTTCTCGGCGATCAGGTCGAGATCGTCGTTCTGGAACATGGTCAGGCTCCAGCCGAAATCGAGGTTGTGTCCCAGAAACGCGAACGGCACCAGCGCCTGATGATGGCCGTACAACTCGAAACCCGGCGCCGACAGCTGCGCCTCGTACCACACCGACGGCACCGAGAAACGGATATGCGGATCGCCGGCCAGCAATGGCTTGCCGCTCTGGCTGCGGCTGCCGGCAATCACCCAGGCGTTGCTGCCCTCAAACTGCGGCAGGCCGTTGTCGAGCAGCGCCTGTTCTCTGAGGCGGGCGAGGGCGGTGAGGTCCTGCCAGTCGCCGGCGGCGAGGGCCGGCGCGTGCCGGGTGTGATCGGTAGCCAGAACGCCTTTGGCCTGCCAGTCCAAATCAAAGACATTGAGGTAATCGGAGCCGAGCTGATCGCGCACGTAGGTCAGCAGCGGCTCGGTGCGAAACGCGGCGGCAAAGCTGTAGGCCATGTAACCGGCGACGCTGATGCTGTCTTCTGCCGTGAACGGCCGCTTGGGGATGCCCAGCACGTCGAACTCGATCGGCGCGGCGTGGCTGTCCTGATATTGGTTGATGCCGTCCAGATAAGCTTGCAGGCCCTTCCACGCCGGCGACTGCCTATCGAGGCTGGCGACGTAACTGGCCGCGCGCTCGCGGATGCGCAGGCTGCGAAACAGCTTATCGGTGTCGAGCAGCTTCGGCCCGAGCACTTCGGCCAGTTCACCGCGGGCGAGGCGGCGCATGGCTTCCATCTGGAACAACCGGTCCTGCGCGTGGACATATCCGAGGGCGCGATAGAGGTCGGTTTCGTTCTCGGCGCGGATATGCGGCACACCGCGCTCGTCGTAGCGCACGGTCACCGAGCCTTGCAGATTGCGCAGCTCGACCTGGCCCTGGCGCGTTGGCTGCTTGCTGTAGATATAGCCGCCAACGGCGCAGAGCAGGACAACGATGAGCAGGGCAACAACGGTGAACGCACGCTTCATGGTGACTCCTTGTGCAGGCGGGAGGGCCGCCCATCGGGCTGCAAACATTTAGCACAGAGCATCTGTGCGCTGCAGCGCTGTCCTTGAAAAGTCCGGAATGCCTTACTTCGCGTCCGCCGGCCACGGGCAATAACACCCCACCGCCAGCGTATGCGTGGCATTGACCGGGCGATCCTCGGTCAGGGCATGCAGGATCGGTTCGATAAAGCTGTTGCTCGAGTTGCAGGCCAGACCTTCGCTGTACGGGCCGAAGTATGCAAGTTTGCCGCTGCGATCCCAGATCGCCACGGCGGGACTGGCGGGTATTTGTTCGGAGCCGGGCAGGACGATGATGGTTTTCAGGCTGGCGAGGGTGGCGGGCAACTGGCCGTGGCTGCCGGGCTTTTGCACGGCGAAGAACTCCACGCCGCGAGGACCGAACTGTTCGACCATCTCGCTCAGGTGCTGTTGATTGCCGACGTTGCACGGGCAAGCCGGGTCCCAGAAGTGCACCAGGCGAATATTGCCCGGCCCGGCGAGGTTGCCCGGCAAGCGCAGCGGGTCACCGGAAAACACCGCGGTGTGCTCGCTGAATGCACGCAGATAGCGGCCCTGAAACCAGTCATACGCCGCCCACAGCACCCCGGCGCAGATCAGCGCGAGCAGGCTGGCGAACAGTGCGGTGCGGTACGGCGAACGCATGGATTGACTTCCTCAGAGGCGGGCTAGCTTGCCATGTCTGTCTCTACAGATGAATATCGCAGGCCGATAAAGTCCGTTTACCGCTCTGGAATGCCCGCATGCCTGATACTTTCGACCCCGATCATTTACGCGCGAGCCTCAAGCCGTTGGCCGAGTGGCAGCCGTTATCGGATGAGGCGAAGGCTTATCAGCGCTTCTACAAGACCGACTTCGTCGAGCGCGATGTGTGGCGCGGCATGGGTCGTTTCGAAGTCGATGGCTACGAGCTGGTCAGCCATTGCTGGTGGCCGGAGAAGGTCAAGGCGACGCTGTTTCTGCTCCACGGTTATTACGATCACATCGGCCTGTACCGGCATGTGATCGAGTGGGCGCTGGATCAGGATTTCGCCGTGATCGCCTGCGACTTGCCGGGGCATGGTCTGTCGAGCGGGCCGCGGGCGAGCATTCGCGATTTCGCCGAATATCAGCACATGCTGCAGGCGCTGTTTGCCGAAGCTCATTCGATCACGCTGCCGCAGCCGTGGCATTTGTGTGGGCAGAGCACCGGTGGGGCGATTGTCGTCGATCATCTGCTTAATCATGGCGAGAACAGTCCGGCGCAGGGGCAAGTGATTCTGCTGGCGCCATTGGTGCGACCAAGGGCGTGGGGCTGGTCGCAGTTGAGTTATTACCTGCTGCGGCCGTTTGTACGCGGTGTGGCGCGACGCTTCAGCGAGAACTCCAACGATCCGGATTTCCTGCCGTTTCTGCAGGCCGATCCGTTACAGCCAAGGCGTCTGCCGACGAAATGGGTGGGCGCGCTGTCGCGCTGGATCATTCGCGTCGAGCACGCGAAAAAAAGCCCGCGACGGCCGCTGATCATTCAGGGGCAGGCGGACATGACGGTCGATTGGCAGCACAATCTGCAGGTATTGAAATGGAAGTTCGACCGCCCGCAGATTCTGCTGTTGGCCGAGGCACGGCATCACCTGGCCAATGAGACGGCGGAGATGCGTGAGGAGTATTTCGAGTTCTTGAGCAAGCGGATCAGGGGCCGAAACCTTTAGCGCTTGTGAGGGCCTCTTCGCGAGCAGGCTCGCTCCCACAGGGGAGTTGGGCTGTTCACAAATTTTGTGTCCGCTGGAGACCCAATGTGGGAGCGAGCCTGCTCGCGAATGCGGTCTGTCAGGCAACGAAGATCACTGGCCGACCGCCAACCCCGCCCGAATCGCCGCCAGTGCCGCCTGATAATAAGCCTTGCCCTCGGTCGACTCGGCAAACGTCGCAAACTCTTCCAGCTCTTCATCCGACAAATCGCGATAAACGTAGAGCAGCGTATTGTTCAGATCCGCGCCGATCTGATCCATCAGCCGCTGGCGCTGACCGTTCAACATGCCCTGTGCCTGACCGCCACCGAGCAATCCCGGGATCATCGAACTCAAACTGTCCGCCGCTACGCCGGCAATCGCCAGACTGACCTCGGCGCCAGCTTCACGGGCCGGCAGTGCCTGAGCGAGATGGCCGATGATCAGCAAACGACTGTCGCTCGCCTGCATTTTTGGCAGGCCCTGGGCATTTTTTGCCAGTTGATCGCGACGAGTCGCTAGCAACTCGGCGGCGACGATTTTCTTGCCCAGCGGCGACTGGAAGAAGGTCAGCGCCGGTTTCGGGTCGGCGAGTTTCTGCCGCAGTTGCGCTTCGGCGCGTTGATCCATGGCCTGTGCGGCGAAGCGCTGGTTGCTATTGTTGACCAGCGCCTGAAATACCGCAGGCGGCAGGCTGTTCTGATAGCGCTGCTGAGCGGCGCTCAGGGCATCGTTGAAATGCGCGCGTTGTTCTGGCCAGCCGGCGACCTTGTACAACTGATCGTGGCCGTCCGCCCAGGCGGGCAATACGCAGAACATCAACAGTGAAAAAAGCAAACGGCGCATAGGGACTCCTGTCAGCAGCGGACTATTGTCCGTGCGGTGCCGGTACTTGTCGAGAATTCGTAGCAAGGCGCTGCATGGCTCTGTCGGATTTGTTGCCGTCGGCATACTATGCGCGCCATGCCGATATCCTCTGAACACCCGCTGCTGTTACGCATTGTCGACGACCTGGCCGAACACGGCTGGTCGCAGCAGAACATCTTCCTGCCCGCCGATCTGACCCGGGCGCTGGCGGCCGAGTGCCGTAAACGTGAAGCCGAAGGTGAGCTGGCGCCGGCAGCGGTCGGTCGCGGGCCGTTTTCGGAGATTCGCGAGGGTATTCGCGGCGATCACATCCAGTGGATCGACCCGGGTCAGGCCGAGGCCACCGACCGTTACCTGAGCCTGATGGACAGTCTGCGCGAGGCACTCAATCGCGGCTTGTTTCTGGGGCTTGAGGATTTCGAATGCCATTTCGCCCTGTACCCGCCCGGCGCGTTCTACCTCAAGCACGTTGACCGCTTTCGCGATGATGACCGGCGCATGGTGTCGGCGGTGATCTATCTCAATGACGCCTGGCTGCCGGAGGACGGTGGCCAATTGCGCATGTACCTGGGCGAGGAACGCGTGCATGACGTACAGCCGACCGGCGGCTGTCTGGTGGTGTTTCTCTCCGGCGAAGTGCCCCACGAAGTGATGCCGGCCCATCGCGAGCGCCTGTCGCTGACTGGCTGGTTCCGTCGCCGTGGCAACGAGCCGTTCTGAACATGGAAAAGATCCTGGTCAGTCGCTGCCTGTTGGGCCATCGCGTGCGTTATGACGGTGGTGCGAGCGGGCCGTTTGATCTGCTTGAGCAGTGGATCGAAGAAGGGCGCGTGGTGCCGTTGTGTCCAGAGGTGGCCGGTGGATTGCCGACGCCGCGGGCGGCGGCTGAGATTCCGGGCGGGCAGGGCGGTGAGGTGCTGGATGGCATTGCTGCTGTGATCACTACCGATGGCAAGGATGTCAGCGCGCAGTTTCTCGAGGGTGCACGGCAAGCGCTGGAACTGGTGCAAAAGCACGGCATTCGGGTGGCGGTGCTCAAGGCCAACAGTCCTTCTTGCGGGAATCTGCTGACGTATGACGGCACGTTCAGTGGGGTCAGAGTCAGTGGCGAGGGGGTGACGGCGGCGTTGCTCAAGCGTCATGGGGTTCGGGTTTTCAGTGAGCTTGAGCTGCCGCAAGCCGCGCAGGCCCTGGCCCGACTCGACTAAAGCGCCAGCACCAATTCAACTGTAGGAGGCTGACGAGTGAAACGAGGCTGCGATCTTTTGATTTTTTGAATCAACATCAAAAGATCGCAGCCTGCGGCAGCTTCTACGGTTCGGTGAACCACTTCTTCGACAGCGCCGCCAAACGCCCATCCGCCTTGATCCGTTCCAGCGCGCTCTTGAGGCTGGCCTGAAACGCCGGATTACCCTTCTGAAACGGTATCGCCAATTCCACCGGCGCTGCCGCTTTCGGCTTCGCTTCGGTCAACGCCTGCACCAGCACCATCGGCCGCGGCGTCTCGTCCTTCTTCGCCAACAACTGCCCGTCGACCTGGCCGTACGGCTCGCTGAAGTCGAAACGATCCTTGAGTTCGGGTGTCAGTGCTATGTGGTTGAGCGCGACGTCGTACTTGCCGCTTTCAACGCCCTGGAGCAGGTCGCCCTCGTCGGTGACGATGAAGTCGGCGCGTACATCCAGCTCGTTGGCGATCAGTTGCCCAAGCTCGACCTCGAACCCCGTGAGGGTGTCGCCCTCCTTGTAATTGAAGGGCGGTGTATTAGCCTCAAGGGCTATGCGCAGCTCGCCACGGTCGTTGACGTCATCAATCAGTTCGGCGTGAACCAGCGGGCTCAGAAGGGGTAGCAGGCAGAACAGGCCAGGCAGCAGGCGCATGGTCACTCCTTTGAAATCATTATCGCGACGCTCTGATTCAGGCTCGCTTTGCTATGGTTGTCGAGTGCCTTCGACAACGAATGGTCATGAAGTTGTCATGACCGTGCGGATTTTACGGAAAAACTGGAGAAGAAAATGAAAAGCTTTTTGTCACGTGCAGCGTTGGCCGGTGTGCTGATGGGTGTTTCGGTGCTGGCCAGTGCGGCGACGCCGGCGCCGAAAGATGCTGAAGTGTTCATCGTTTCTCCCGAGGATGGGGCTACCGTCTCCCAGGAATTCAAGGTCAAGTTCGGCGTCAAGAACATCGCGCTGGCCCCGGCGGGTGACACCACCAAGAACACCGGCCACCATCACCTGCTGATCGACGTCGACGACCTGCCGGCCGAAGGCGCGCCGATCCCGACTGACGCCCACCACATGCATTTCGGCAAGGCGCAGACCGAAGCCACGATCAAACTGGCTCCGGGCAAGCACACCTTGCAACTGATCCTCGGCGACAGCGGCCACATGCCGTTCGACCCATCGATCGTTTCGGAAAAAATCACGGTTAACGTGAAATAAAAAAAGGGAGCCCTGCGGGGCTCCCTTTTTTTATTCAGCTTCGAGTGGCTAGCTGCAAGCGGCAAGTAACGGCACAGCGCTTTCACTTGCCGCTTGTAGCTTGCGGCTTGTAGCTGCTTTTAGAAAAGCACCCGACTACGGATAGTACCGTTGACGTGTTGCAGCTTCTCTTGCGCCAGCTCGGAATATTCGGCGTCGACGTCGATCACCACATAGCCGACTTTCTCGTTGGTCTGCAGGAACTGACCGGAAATGTTGATGCCGTTTTCGGCAAAGACCTTGTTGATCTCGCTCATCACACCCGGGATGTTCTCGTGGATGTGCAGCAGGCGGTGCTTGCCAGGGTGAGCCGGCAGGGCCACTTCCGGGAAGTTCACCGACGACACCGAAGTACCGTTGTCGCTGTACTTGACCAGTTTCTCTGCCACTTCCAGACCGATGTTGGCTTGCGCTTCGGCGGTCGAGCCACCGATGTGCGGGGTCAGGATCACGTTGTCGAGGCCACGCAGCGGGCTTTCGAACTCTTCGTCGTTGGAGCGTGGTTCCACCGGGAACACGTCGATGGCTGCGCCGATCAGGTGCTTGTCCTTGATCGCGTCCGCCAGGGCGTTGAGCTCGACCACGGTGCCGCGCGCGGCGTTGATCAGGATGCCGCCCTTCTTGATTGCACGGATTTCCTTCTCGCCGATCATCCACTGAGTGGCGGCGGTTTCCGGTACGTGCAGGGTGACGATGTCGGACATGCCCAGCAGCTCGTGCAGGTTGTTGACCTGCGTGGCGTTGCCCAGTGGCAGCTTGGTCACGGTGTCATAGAAGAACACCTGCATGCCCAGGCCTTCAGCCAGCACCGACAGCTGCGTGCCGATCGAGCCGTAGCCGACGATGCCCAGCTTCTTGCCACGGATCTCGAACGAGTTGGCGGCGGACTTGATCCAGCCACCACGGTGGCAGGAGGCATTTTTCTCAGGGATGCCGCGCAGCAGCAGGATCGCTTCGGCCAGTACCAGTTCCGCTACGGAGCGGGTGTTGGAGTACGGCGCGTTGAACACGGCGATACCGCGCTCGCGGGCCGCACTGAGGTCAACCTGGTTGGTGCCGATGCAGAAACAGCCGACCGCGACCAGTTTCTTCGCGTGATCGAAGATCTCTTCGGTCAGTTGCGTGCGCGAGCGAATGCCGATGAAGTGAGCGTCAGCGATCTTTTCCTTGAGCTGGGCTTCCGGCAAGGAACCAGTCAGGTATTCGATGCTGGTGTAGCCCGCCGCCTTGAGGACGTCGACAGCCGATTGGTGGACGCCTTCGAGAAGAAGGAACTTGATCTTGCTCTTATCGAGAGAAGTCTTGCTCATCTGCGTAAACCTGTATCCCGGAGAAAAATGGCAGGGAGGGAGCAGCCTGGAGCTGACCCGCACGGCAACAAAGCCGTCACCGCGGATCTGGCCTTGGGCACTGTCCTGCGGGGTCGGTATGCTAGCATAGCCACCCCGCTAAACACTCATTCCTGCGACGTGAAGCGTTCTCAGGATGACCATGAATTGTTCGAGAGTTCTGTCGATGACCAATCCTGCGCTGATTGATGAACTGAAGACCCTGGTTGAGCCTGGCAAAGTCCTCACCGACGCCGACTCCCTGAACACCTACGGCAAGGATTGGACCAAGCATTTCGCCCCGGCGCCGAGCGCCATCGTGTTTCCCAAGACCATCGAGCAAGTGCAGGCCGTGGTGCGTTGGGCCAACACCCACAAGGTCGCACTGGTGCCGTCCGGCGGGCGCACCGGGCTGTCCGCCGCAGCAGTGGCGGCCAATGGCGAAGTGGTGGTTTCGTTCGATTACATGAACCAGATTCTCGACGTCAACCTCACCGACCGCACCGCCGTGTGCCAGCCGGGTGTGGTCACCGAGCATCTGCAGAACGTCGCCGAAGAAAACGGCCTGTACTATCCGGTCGACTTCGCCTCGGCGGGTTCCAGCCAGGTTGGCGGCAATATCGGCACCAATGCCGGCGGAATCAAAGTGATTCGCTACGGCATGACCCGCAACTGGGTGGCCGGCATGAAAGTCGTCACCGGCAAGGGCGACGTGCTCGAGCTGAACAAGGACCTGATCAAGAACGCTACCGGTTACGACCTGCGTCAGCTGTTCATCGGCGCCGAAGGCACCCTCGGTTTCGTCGTCGAAGCGACCATGCGCCTCGATCGCGCGCCGAAAAACCTCACGGCGATGGTCCTCGGCACCGCCGATTTCGATTCGATCATGCCGGTGCTGCACGCCTTCCAGGGCAAGCTCGACCTGACCGCTTTCGAATTCTTCTCCGACAAGGCCTTGGCCAAGGTCATGGGCCGCGGCGACGTGCCGGCTCCATTTGAAACCGAGTGCCCGTTCTACGCCTTGCTGGAATTCGAAGCGACCACTGAAGAAGTGGCCAACAGCGCGCTGGAAACCTTCGAACACTGCGTCGAGCAGGGCTGGGTGCTGGACGGCGTGATGAGTCAGAGCCAAACCCAGCTGCACAACTTGTGGAAGCTGCGCGAGTACATCTCCGAAACCATTTCCCACTGGACGCCGTACAAGAACGACATCTCGGTGACCGTCTCGAAAGTGCCGGCGTTCCTGCGCGAAATCGACGCGATCGTTGGCGAGCACTACCCGGATTTCGAAATCGTCTGGTTCGGCCACATCGGCGACGGCAATCTGCACCTGAACATCCTCAAGCCCGAAAACCTGAGCAAGGACGAGTTCTTCGCCAAGTGCGCCACCGTCAACAAGTGGGTGTTCGAAACGGTCGAGAAGTACAACGGCTCGATCTCGGCCGAGCACGGCGTGGGCATGACCAAGCGTGATTACCTGACCTACAGCCGCTCGCCGGCCGAGATCGAGTACATGAAAGCGGTCAAGGCAGTGTTCGACCCGAACGGCATCATGAACCCGGGCAAGATTTTCCCGGTTTGATCGGTAATCTCTGTTGAATCAATAAAGGCAGGAGTCGGTAAATGAGCTATCAGCACCAGTACGTCGACGGCACGCGCATCCACTTTCCGATCGGGAAAGTCGTGTGCATTGGCCGCAATTACGCCGAGCACGCCAAGGAACTGGACAACCCGGTGCCGACCGAGCCGCTGCTGTTCATCAAGCCGGGCAGTTGCGTGGTGCCGCTGGAAGGCGGTTTCAGCATTCCGACCGAGCGCGGTTCGGTGCACTACGAAGCGGAAATCGCCGTATTGATCGGCAAGCCGTTGTCGACCAAGCCGAGCCGTGAAGAAGTCCTCGATGCGATCTCCGGCTTCGCCCCGGCGCTGGACCTGACCCTGCGCGACAAGCAGGCCGAGCTGAAAGCCAAGGGCCTGCCATGGGAAATCGCCAAGTCGTTCGATGGCGCGGCGGTGATCGCCCCCTTCGTGGTCGGCAGCACCTTCGCTGACCTGACCGATATCGGCATCCGCCTGACCATCAACGGCGAAGTGCGCCAGGACGGCAACAGCAGCGCGATGCTCAACCCGATCGTGCCGATGATCCAGCACATGGCCGGCTGCTTCTCGCTGCAGGCCGGTGACGTGATCCTCACCGGTACGCCAGTGGGCGTCGGCCCGCTGAACGTCGGCGATGAGATCGTCCTCGAACTGCCAGGGGCGAGCAGCTTCAGCAGCAGCGTGCGCTAACCGCAGAACCCCTTGTAGGGGGTGAGCTTTGTGGTGAGGGGATTTATCCCCGGTGGCGCGCGAAGCGGGCCCCTCTTGATCTTAAAGAGGGGCCTGCTGCGCAGTCCAACGGGGATGAATCCCCTCGCCACAAGGGCCATTCCATATCTGTAATGTGTTGCTGCTGGCAAAATGCACACGGCGATCCCGCCATTTCCCGTTTTTTTCACATCCTCTCTGGATAATTTCCGCGATTCTGGCGTCTCAGCCGGCCTCTTTGTGCTATTACCCTTGGCCTGAATTAACGGAACGCATCCCTCGATGGCACCTCCAACTCAGCAGAAACCCTCCCTCCGATCCCGCTTCGTCCTGCGCTGGTATGTCTGGCTGTTGCTGGTCATCGCCGCAGCCTATGGGCTGGCGTTCGCCATGCACTGGGATGATCGTGGCGTGTTGTGGGTGCTGGAGCGTTTCGAGAGCAAGGCCGAGCAGAAGGAGAGTGTGTGGCTGCCCGATTATCAGGTGGTGATTGATGCCAAGCCGCTGCCGGGCATGGAAAAGGACGAAGCTTCCGACCTGGCTTACAACCCGCAGACCAAAACCCTGTTTTCGGTGATGGGCAAAAATCCGTTCCTCGCTGAGCTGACACTGCAGGGCGATGTCCTGCGCAAGATGCCGCTGGTGGGCTGGAGCAATCCGGAAGGCCTGACGGTCATGGAAAACGGCCTGCTGGCGATTGTAGATGAACGTCAGCACATACTGTCGATCGTCAAGGTCGACGCCGGTACACGCGAGCTGAACATGGCCGACTTTCCGAAGTACGACCTCGGGCCGTCGAAAGACCAGAACAAAGCCTTTGAAGCCATCACGTGGGATCCGCGTAATCGACAGCTGGTGTTGGGGGAAGAACGCCCGCCAGCGCTGTTCACCTGGAAGAGCGACGGCAGCCAGACACTGACCGGCGAAAAGCAGAAACTGGCCAGCGACGAGCTCGATATTCGCAACCTCTCAGCGCTGGCGGTCGACCCACGCACTGGCCATCTGCTGGTGTTGTCCGCCGATTCGCACCTTTTGCTGGAACTGGACGAGAGCGGCGAGCAGGTCAGCTTCATGACCCTGCTCGGCAATTTCAACGGTTTGAAAGACACCATTCCCCGCGCCGAAGGGGTGACGATGGACGAGGACGGCACGCTGTACATGGTCAGCGAACCGAACCTGTTCTACCGCTTCGAAAAACACCGGTAATTTTCCCTACGACAATCGCGGAATTGTGCGGTTGTAGTGGCAGGCAAGTGGCCATTAAGCTTCAGTTCAGACAGGCGTGATATTTCATCGGCCTGTTTTGAATCCGAGCCCCCCCAATGCGTCGACTTGCCCGTCCCAAACCGCTGATTCTTGTCCTGTTGATGATTGCCCTGATCGCGTTGCTCGCGCTCGGCCAATACCTGCGCCTGTTCGAGCGCGCCTGGTTCAACCTGCACACGTTGTGGCAGCCGTTGAGCAGCGAGGCGATTGGCCTGGATCAATATCGGGTGACCATCGAAGCGCGGCCGATTGAGGGGCTCGACGATGACGTTTCGGCGCTGACCTACGATCCGGTGCGCAAAAGCCTGTTCACCGTGACCAACAAGAATTCCGAACTGATCGAACTGTCGCTGGAAGGCAAGATCCTGCGGCGCATTGCCCTGGTCGGGTTCGGCGATCCGGAAGCGGTCGAGTACATCAGTGCCGACACTTACGTGATCACCGACGAGCGCCAGCAACGCCTGATCAAGATCCACCTTGAAGCCGACACCACTTTCCTCGATGCCGAAGACGCCGAGCAGATGACCCTCGGTGTGCACATGGCCAGCAACAAGGGTTTCGAGGGGCTGGCTTACGACTCGGTGGGCAAGCGGCTGTTCGTGGCGAAAGAACGCGACCCGATGCTGATTTACGAAGTCCACGGTTTCCCGCATTTCAAACCCGACAAGACCTACGCCGTGCACGTGATCAACAACCCCAAGCGCGATGCCGGGATGTTCGTGCGTGATCTGTCGAGTCTGCAGTACGACGAACGCAGCGGGCACTTGCTGGCACTGTCGGACGAGTCGCGTTTGATTATCGAGCTGGATGTCGACGGCCGTCCGTTGAGCACCATGTCGATCAGCGGTGGGCGCCAGGGGTTACAGAAAACCGTGCCGCAGGCCGAGGGAATTGCGATGGATGATGATGGCACGTTGTACCTGGTGAGCGAGCCGAATCTGTTTTACGTCTTCAAAAAGCCCACGCAAAACTGACCAACACCACAAAACACTGTGGGAGCGAGCCTGCTCGCGAATGCGGTTGGCCAGTCAATAAAGATGTTGGCTGAACCGGCGCATTCGCGAGCAGGCTCGCTCCCACTGGTTTATTTGTCTGCCCATGATTCGGGCAGTCTGTTACTCAGCCTTCAGGGTTTTCACGCCTTCGCTGGTGCCCAGCAATAACAGATCCGCCGGGCGCGCGGCGAACAGGCCGTTGGTGACCACGCCGACGATGGCATTGATCTGCGCTTCCAGCTCCACCGGGTTGGTGATCTGCAGGTTGAACACGTCGAGGATGATGTTGCCGTTGTCGGTCAACACGCCTTCGCGGTACACCGGGTCGCCACCGAGTTTCACCAGTTGGCGGGCTACGTGGCTGCGGGCCATCGGGATTACTTCCACCGGCAGCGGGAACTCGCCGAGTACCGGCACCAGTTTGCTGGCGTCGGCGATGCAGATGAAAGTCTTGGCCACGGCGGCGACAATCTTCTCGCGGGTCAGGGCCGCGCCGCCGCCCTTGATCAGGTTCAGGTGCGCGTCGCTCTCATCGGCGCCGTCGATGTAGAACTCCAGATCGCTGACGGTATTGAGCTCGTACACCGGAATCCCGTGGCCTTTGAGGCGCGCGGCGGTGGCTTCGGAGCTGGCGACCGCGCCATCGAACGCGCCCTTGTGCTGGGCCAGGGCGTCGATGAAGCAGTTGGCGGTGGAGCCGGTGCCGACGCCGACAATGCTCTTGTCGTCGAGTTTCGGCAGGATGAAATCGACGGCGGCCTGGGCCACGGCCTGTTTGAGTTGATCCTGGGTCATGCGGGCTCCGAAGCGGGCAAGGGGTGGGCAGAAAGGCCGGCATTATAGGCCTCGCGGTGGTACAGGGGGAAACAAGCTGTAGCGAGGGGATTTATCCCGTTCGGCGACGCAGTCGTCGTAAAACCCAGGAACGCGGTGTGACTGAAAAAAAGCAGGGGAGCGCTTCGCACTCCAACGGGGATAAATCCCCTCGCCACAACGGTGCTCACTCAAGAATGGGTTTCCAGACCCTAAAACCACCTGTTTAGTGTGGTCGCCTCGGCAAAAGGCGGGTTAGACTCGCTGGTCCCGCCCAATCGCCAGTGATGCTTTCCGATGCTCGAACAGTACGTCAAAAAGATCCTCACCTCGCGCGTTTATGACGTTGCCGTAGAAACCCCGCTGCAGAACGCTCGCCAGCTCTCCGAGCGGCTGGGCAACGACATCTGGCTCAAGCGCGAAGACTTGCAGCCGGTGTTCTCGTTCAAGATTCGCGGTGCCTACAACAAACTCACCCAGCTGACTGACGAGGAGCGCGCCCGTGGCGTGGTCACCGCGTCGGCGGGCAATCATGCGCAGGGTCTGGCTCTGGCGGCGAAAGTGTTGGGCGTCAAAGCCACTATCGTCATGCCCAAGACCACCCCGGAAATCAAAGTCGAAGGCGTGCGTTCGCGCGGCGGCAAAGTGGTGCTGCACGGTGACTCGTTCCCGGAAGCGCTGGCCTACTCGCTGAAACTGGTCGATGAAAAAGGCTACGTCTACATCCACCCGTACGACGATCCGCACACCATTGCCGGGCAGGGCACCGTGGCCATGGAAATCCTCCGTCAGCACCCGCAGCCGCTGGACGCGATTTTCGTCCCGGTCGGCGGTGGCGGGCTGATCGCCGGTATTGCGGCGTACGTGAAATACCTGCGTCCGGACATCAAGGTGATTGGCGTCGAGCCGGACGATTCCAACTGCCTGCAAGCAGCGATGGCGGCGGGCGAGCGCGTGGTTCTGCCGACCGTGGGCATCTTCGCCGACGGCGTAGCGGTGGCGCAGATCGGCCAGTACACCTTCGAGATCTGCAAGGATTACGTCGATGAAGTGATCACTGTCAGCACCGACGAAATCTGCGCGGCGATCAAGGATATCTACGACGATACCCGCTCGATCACTGAACCTGCCGGTGCGCTGGGCGTGGCCGGGATCAAGAAATACGTCGAGCAGCGTGGCGTCAGCGGCCAGACCTTCGTCGCCATCGACTCCGGCGCCAACGTCAACTTCGACCGCCTGCGCCACGTCGCCGAGCGCGCCGAACTGGGCGAAGGTCGCGAGGCGATCATCGCCGTGACCATCCCGGAAAAGGCCGGCAGCTTCAAGGCGTTCTGCGAAGCCATCGGCAAGCGCCAGATCACTGAATTCAATTACCGCTACAACACCGGCAGCGAAGCGCACATCTTCGTCGGCGTGCAGACCCATCCGGACAACGACCCGCGCAGCGCCTTGCTGGCGAGCCTGACCGAGCAGGGTTTCCCGGTCATCGACCTGACCGACAATGAACTGGCCAAGCTGCACATCCGCCACATGGTCGGCGGCCGCGCGGCGCAGGTGGTCGATGAAGTGGTGCTGCGTTTCGAGTTCCCGGAACGTCCGGGCGCGCTGTTCAACTTCCTCAACAAGCTCGGCGGGCGCTGGAATATCTCGATGTTCCACTACCGCAACCACGGCGCGGCGGACGGCCGTGTGGTTGCCGGCCTGCAAGTGCCCCATGACGAGCGTCATCTGGTGCCGGCGGCACTGGCGGAAATCGGCTACCCGTATTGGGATGAAAGCGACAACCCGGCCTATCAGCTGTTTCTTGGCTGAGCGGCTACGCTGATGGGCATGGATCTACGGAAGAGAATGACATGGAAACCCTGACCACTCTGAAAGTCCTCCACGTCGCGGCGACCGTGGTCATCCTCGCGAGCGGGCTGGGGCTCGCCGTCCTGACCTGGCGTAATCGCAGCGAAGGGCCGGCCAGTACGATGCGCCGTCCGTGGCTGTTCATCTGGTGCCTGATGCTGATCGGCATGCTCAGCATGCCTTTCACCGGCTGGTGGCTGGTGCATCTGGTTGGTTGGCCATTGGGCCAATTGTGGATTCTGGGGTCCAGCGTGATCTATGCCGTGGCCACATTCAGTGCGGTCTGGCTGCTGGTCCGGCTGGATCGGCTGTGGACAACCGGCGTGGGCAATCGAAAATTCAATCTGGCGCTGGCGATTGTCAGCGGCGTCGGCTTTGTCGCCATCGCGGGGTTGATGGGGGCCAAGCCGGTTTAAGGCTTGAGACCGGGGCGCCCCTATCGCTGGCAAGCCAGCTCCCACAAGGATTTTCAGTGAACACAGATTTTGTGACCACCCGAAAAACCTGTGGGAGCTGGCTTGCCAGCGATGGCCATTTCAGCCGCGCAGACTGATCACCGGCCAGCCCCGCTTCTCGGCCTCGGCACGCAAATTCGGATCCGGGTCTACCGCCACCGGATTCGCCACCTGCTCCAGCAACGGCAGGTCATTCATTGAATCGCTATAGAAATAGCTGCCCTCCAGCGAATGCCCGGTCTCTTCCAGCCAACGATTCAGGCGTGTGACCTTGCCTTCACGGAAGCATGGAATGTCGGTGCTGCGCCCGCTGTAGCGGCCGTCGATCATTTCGCATTCGGTGGCGATCAGGGTTTCCACGCCCAGGCGCACGGCGATCGGCGCCGTCACGAAACGGTTGGTCGCGGTGATGATCACCAGTTTGTCGCCGGCGTCGCGGTGCTTTTTCAGCAGCTCGAGTGCCTTGGGCAGCACGATCGGCTCGATGCAGTCGCGCATGTAATCGCTGTGCCAGGCGTCGAGCACGGCCATTTCGGTGCGGCCGAGAATTTCCAGGCAGAAGTTCAGGTAGGCGGCGTTGTCCAGCTTGCCGGCCAGGTAATCCTGATAGAACTCGTCGTTGCGCGCCTTGTAGGCGATCGGGTCGAGGAAGCCGCGCTCGCACAGATAATCGCCCCAAGCGTGATCGCTGTCGCCGCCCAGAAGGGTGTTGTCCAAATCGAATAGAGCCAGGCGCATTGCAGTTACCCGCTGAAAAGTCAGTAAAAAGGCGACAAGAATACGGTCTTTTCACAAGAGTGCACATAAGGTAGGAACCTTCGTTGCCGCCTGCTCAAGCTTTGTGGAACAATGCGGCGACATGCGTTTGCGAGGTTGTTGCCGTGATCGACCCCGATGGTTTCCGCCCCAATGTCGGGATCATTCTGACGAATGACGCCGGCCAGGTGCTATGGGCTCGCCGTATCAATCAGGACGCCTGGCAGTTTCCGCAAGGGGGGATCAACCCCGAGGAGACGCCGGAAGACGCCTTGTACCGCGAGCTGAACGAAGAAGTTGGCCTGGAACGTGAAGATGTTGAAATACTGGCCTGTACCCGAGGCTGGTTGCGCTATCGTTTGCCGCAACGCCTGGTGCGTACCCACAGCCAACCGCTGTGCATCGGCCAGAAACAGAAATGGTTTCTCCTGCGCCTGATCTCCAACGAGCAGCGGGTGCGGATGGATCTGACCGGTAAACCGGAGTTCGATGGCTGGCGCTGGGTCAGCTATTGGTATCCGTTGGGCCAGGTGGTGACATTCAAGCGCGAGGTGTATCGACGCGCTCTCAAAGAGCTTGCCCCGCGCCTTTTAGCGCGCGACTGACGACGGAGTTCGACCCCGAGCCATGCTCAATACGCTGCGCAAGATCGTCCAGGAAGTTAACTCCGCCAAGGATCTCAAGGCGGCGTTGGGGATTATTGTGTTGCGCGTCAAAGAGGCCATGGGCAGCCAGGTCTGCTCGGTCTACCTGCTTGATCCGGAAACCAATCGCTTCGTCCTGATGGCCACCGAGGGCTTGAACAAGCGCTCGATCGGCAAGGTCAGCATGGCCCCCAACGAGGGTCTGGTCGGTCTGGTCGGCACGCGTGAAGAACCCCTGAACCTCGAGAACGCTTCGGTCCACCCGCGCTATCGCTACTTCGCCGAAACCGGTGAAGAGCGTTACGCCTCGTTCCTCGGTGCACCGATCATTCACCACCGCCGCGTCGTCGGCGTGTTGGTCATCCAGCAGAAAGAACGCCGCCAGTTCGACGAAGGTGAAGAAGCCTTCCTCGTGACCATGAGCGCGCAGCTCGCCGGCGTTATCGCCCACGCCGAGGCCACCGGTTCGATCCGTGGTCTGGGCCGTCAGGGCAAGGGCATTCAGGAAGCCAAGTTCGTCGGCGTGCCGGGCTCGCCGGGTGCGGCCGTCGGTACCGCGGTGGTCATGCTGCCGCCAGCGGACCTGGACGTGGTGCCGGACAAGACCATCACCGATATCAACGCCGAGCTGGCGCTGTTCAAGACCGCCATCGAAGGCGTGCGCGCCGACATGCGCGCGTTGTCCGCCAAACTCGCGACCCAACTGCGCCCGGAAGAGCGCGCGCTGTTCGACGTCTACCTGATGATGCTCGACGATGCCTCGCTGGGCAGCGAAATCACCACGGTGATCAAGACCGGTCAGTGGGCCCAGGGCGCGCTGCGTCAGGTGGTCACTGAGCACGTCAACCGTTTCGAACTGATGGATGACGCCTACCTGCGCGAGCGCGCCTCGGACGTCAAAGACCTTGGCCGTCGACTGCTCGCCTATTTGCAGGAAGAGCGTCAGCAGAACCTGGTCTACCCGGAAAAAACCATTCTGGTCAGCGAAGAGCTGACGCCGGCGATGCTCGGCGAGGTACCGGAAGGCACGCTGGTCGGTCTGGTCTCGGTGCTCGGTTCAGGTAACTCCCACGTCGCGATTCTGGCCCGGGCCATGGGCATTCCGACGGTGATGGGCCTGGTCGACCTGCCGTACGCCAAGGTCGACGGCATCGAAATGATCGTCGACGGCACCCGTGGCGAGGTCTATACCAACCCCAGCGAAGTGCTGCGCAAGCAGTTCGCCGAAGTCGTCGAAGAAGAGAAACAACTGGCGCTGGGCCTCGACACCCTGCGCGACCTGCCGTGCGTGACTCTCGATGGCCACCGCATGCCGCTGTGGGTCAACACTGGTTTGCTCGCCGATGTGGCGCGGGCACAGAAGCGTGGCGCCGAAGGGGTCGGTCTGTACCGCACCGAAGTGCCGTTCATGATCAACCAGCGCTTCCCGAGCGAGAAGGAACAACTGGCGATCTACCGTGAACAGCTCGCCGCGTTCCACCCGCAACCGGTGACCATGCGCAGCCTCGACATCGGCGGTGACAAGTCGCTGTCGTACTTCCCGATCAAGGAAGACAACCCGTTCCTCGGCTGGCGCGGTATCCGTGTAACCCTCGACCACCCGGAAATCTTCCTCGTGCAGACCCGCGCGATGCTCAAGGCCAGCGAAGGCCTGAACAACCTGCGGATTCTGCTGCCGATGATCTCCGGCACCCACGAACTCGAAGAAGCCCTGCACCTGATCCACCGTGCCTGGGGCGAAGTGCGCGACGAAGGCACCGATGTGCCGATGCCGCCGATCGGCGTGATGATCGAAATCCCCGCAGCGGTGTACCAGACCAAGGAACTGGCGCGGATGGTCGATTTCCTCTCCGTCGGCTCCAACGACCTGACCCAGTACCTGCTGGCGGTCGATCGCAACAACCCGCGCGTCGCCGACCTCTACGACTATCTGCATCCGGCGGTGCTGCAAGCCCTGCAAACCGTGGTTACCGACGCCCACGCCGAAGGCAAACCGGTGAGTATCTGCGGTGAAATGGCCGGTGATCCGGCGGCAGCAGTGTTGTTGATGGCGATGGGTTTCGACAGCCTGTCGATGAACGCCACCAACCTGCCGAAGGTGAAGTGGATGTTGCGCCAGGTGAACCTGAGCAAGGCGCAGGAGATGCTGGCGGAACTGATGAAGATCGATAACCCGCAAGTTATCCACAGCTCGCTGCAACTGGCGCTGAAGAATCTAGGATTGGCGAAGATGAATTCGCCGGTGGTGACCAAGGCTCTCTAACAGGCTGATGTCCTCTTCGCGAGCAGGCTCGCTCCCACAGGGATTCGTATCGATCACGAAACCCATGTGGGAGCGAGCTTGCTCGCGAAGGCGTCAGTTCAGGCACCGCTGAACCACAATCTCCACCTCGCCCAAATGACCGCCATACGGCCCAAAACTGCGCTCTACCATCCGCCGCGTCCCGTCTGCCTGCACGATCAACGCTGTACTCGCCCGGGTGCCATAACTCTGGCTGGCAATAAACACACTCGACAACAACGCTTCCGTCGCCATGCCCACCCCCGTATCCGGCAACTCCGCCTCGGGTGCTGTCTGCGCATCGCTCAGCAAGGCCAGCAACCGCTCAGGCTGCGGATCATCCAGCACCGCGCTCAACGCCGCCCTGGCCTTGAGCAGTTTCGGCCACGGCGTATCCAGCCCCGCGTTGGATAGCCCATAAACTCCAGGCTCCAACATCACCGGCTCTGACGCCCGCGCATTGAAATGCCACAGCTCATGGGCGTTGCCCAGCAGCAGATTGAACCCGGCATATTCCGCTGCACGACCCACCACATCGCTCAAATAATCATCAATCGACAGATCACCGGTGAGAAAGCGCGCCACCAGTTCACCCCGGGATTTGGTTGCCGGCGGCTGTTGCGGATCGCGGATATTGGTCAGCGCGGCAAAGCGTCCGTTGGCGCCGATCCCCAGCCAGGTGCCGCCAGCTTCAAGATCACGCCCGGCATGCACTTGCGGCGCCTCGGGCCACGGCGCCAATGGCAGACTGGGGCGGGCGTAGAACTCGTCGCGGTTGGCCGCGACGATCAGTGGCTGGGCATGGCCCGGGCGCCAGGCGAAAACAATCAGGCACATAAGGTGGTCCTTGTGTGTTTTTTGCCCACTCTACGCATCCGGCGTCCGTGCATCCATCGCCAGTGGAGCAGAAGGCTGCGCATCCGTTAACATGCCGCTCCTGTTTTGCCGATGCGTGCTGGAGACGGTCATGGAATTTCTGCTCTACCTGGCGCTCGGCGCCTGTGCGGGCGTGCTCGCCGGGCTGTTTGGCGTTGGCGGCGGGATCATCATCGTCCCGGTGCTGGTGTTCAGCTTTACCTTGCAGGGTTTCGATCAGTCGATTCTCACGCACCTGGCGGTGGGCACGTCGCTGGCGACGATCATTTTCACCTCGGTCAACGCCGTACGTGAACATCACCGCCGGGGCGCGGTGCGCTGGGCGATTTTTCGCTGGATGACCGTGGGCATTCTGCTCGGTGCCGGTTTCGGTGCGCTGACCGCAGAAGCGATCTCCGGGCCGAACCTGCAAAAGATCATCGGCGTATTCGCACTGATTATCGCCGTGCAACTGGCGCTGGACGTCAAGCCCAAGGCCAGCCGAACGGTGCCGGGCAAACTCGGTCTGACTGCCGCTGGTACGGTGATTGGCTGGGCCTCGGCGATTTTCGGCATCGGTGGCGGCTCGCTGACCGTGCCGTTTCTGACCTGGCGCAGCGTGCCGATGCAGCAGGCCGTGGCAACCTCATCGGCCTGCGGCTTGCCGATCGCTCTGGCCAGTGCAGCAAGTTTCATGATTCTGGGGTGGCACGATCCGTTGTTGCCGGCCCATAGTCTCGGTTTTGTGTATTTGCCGGCATTGTTGGGCATCGCCCTGACCAGCATGGTGTTTGCTCGGCTCGGCGCGCGTCTGGCGCACAGGTTGTCGCCGCGCTTGCTGAAAAGGCTGTTCGCCGCTTTGCTGTTCTGCGTGGGTTTGAGCTTTCTGCTCTGACCGCGTGGCAATCCTGGCTTAATCCTGAGGTGGCAGCGTCGCCCGGGAATTTCGCTTTCCACTCTAACAAGGAGTCGCAATGCTGCCTTACCCGCAGATCGACCCGGTGGCCCTGGCCATCGGTCCGCTGAAAATCCACTGGTACGGTCTGATGTACCTGATCGGCATCGGCGGCGCGTGGCTGTTGGCGTCGCGCCGGCTCAACCGCTTCGACCCGACCTGGACCAAGGAGAAACTCTCCGATCTGGTGTTCTGGCTATCAATGGGCGTGATCGTCGGCGGCCGTCTGGGTTACGTGCTGTTCTATGATCTGAGCGCGTACCTGGCCAACCCGACGCTGATTTTCGAAGTGTGGAAGGGCGGCATGTCGTTCCACGGCGGATTCATCGGCGTGATGCTGGCGGCCTTGTGGTTCGGCAAGCGCAATGGCAAGTCGTTCTTCCAGTTGATGGACTTCGTCGCGCCGATGGTGCCGATCGGCCTGGGCGCCGGGCGCATCGGCAACTTCATCAACGCCGAGCTGTGGGGCAAGGCCACCGATGTGCCATGGGCGATGGTGTTCCCGCCGTTCAGCGATCCGGCGCAACTGCCGCGTCACCCGTCGCAGCTTTACCAGTTCGCCCTCGAAGGCGTGGCGCTGTTCCTGATCCTGTGGATTTTCTCGCGCAAACCACGCCCGACCATGGCGGTCTCCGGCATGTTCGCGCTGTTCTACGGCATCTTCCGTTTCATCGTCGAGTTCGTCCGCGTGCCTGATGCGCAGTTGGGCTATCTGGCGTGGAACTGGCTGACCATGGGTCAGGTGCTCTGCGTGCCGATGATTGTCGGCGGGCTGTTGCTGATCTGGCTGGCCTATCGTCGCGCCCCGGCAGCGCCGCTCGCGCCGACGGCTTAAACTACGAACCCCGGCGCGCGACGCCGGGGCTCAAAGGACACAGGTAACTCATGAAGCAATATCTCGAACTGGTCTCGCACGTCATAAAGAACGGCACCAAGCAGGCCAACCGCACCGGCATCAACACCATCAGTTTCCCGGGAGCGATGCTGCGTTTCGACCTGCAGGAAGGTTTTCCGGCGATCACCACGCGCAAAATGGCCTTCAAATCGGCCATCGGCGAGATGTGCGGGTTTCTGCGTGGCGTGAACAACGCCGCTGAATTCCGCGCGCTGGGCTGCAAGGTCTGGGACCAGAACGCCAACGAAAATGCGCAGTGGCTGGCCAATCCGTTCCGTCAGGGCGACGACGACCTCGGCGAAATCTACGGCGTGCAATGGCGCAAATGGCCGGCGTACAAGCAAATCCCGCTGAGCAACACCGCCGCCATTGAACAAACCCTGGCCAACGGCTACAAGCAGATCGCTCAGGGCGAAGAAGACGGCCAGGCCTACGTCGTGCTGTACAAAGCGATCGATCAGGTGCGCCAGTGCGTCGACACGATCATCAAGGATCCGGGCAGCCGGCGCATTCTGTTCCACGGCTGGAACGTCGCCCAGCTCGATGAAATGGCCCTGCCGCCGTGCCATCTGCTGTACCAGTTCCACCCGAACGTCGAGACCAAGGAAATCTCCCTTACTCTCTACATCCGCTCCAACGATCTGGGGCTGGGCACGCCGTTCAACCTCACCGAAGGCGCCGCCCTGCTAAGCCTGATCGGTCGCCTGACCGGCTACACGCCGCGCTGGTTCACCTATTTCATCGGTGATGCGCACGTTTACGAAAACCACCTCGACATGCTCAACGAACAGCTCAAGCGCGAGCCGTTTGCCATGCCGAAGCTGAAAATCTCCGACCGCGTACCGGAGTTTGCCAAGACTGGCGTGTACCAGCCAGAGTGGCTGGAATTGGTGGAGCCGAGCGATTTCTCGCTGGAAGGTTACGAGCACCATGCGCCGATGACCGCGCCGATGGCGGTCTGACGGTCCTCACGCACAACCCTTGTGGGAGCGGGCTTGCTCGCGAAAGCGGTGTATCAGTTAACGATGATGTCGACTGACATACTGCCTTCGCGAGCAAGCCCGCTCCCACATTTGGCTTTGTGTAGGGCTCAGTGGCCGTGGCTACGGCCCACATGGGAATGTTCAACTTCGGTCGCGACAACCCCGCCACTGACTTCCAGCCGCTGCAAGATCCCGCATTGATCTGCCGCCGGCCCTTCGCCACAGCGTTGGCGCAGGTCGAGCAGTTGTGTCTGCAACGCCAATAACCCATCAATTCGCGCCTTCACGTGCTGAATATGTTCGTCGATCAGCGCATTGACGCTCTCGCACTGATCCTGCGGGCTGTCGCGCAGGGCAAGGAGGCTGCGGATTTCTTCGAGGGTCATGTCGAGGGTGCGGCAGTTGCGGATGAAGGTCAGGCGCTCGGCATGGGCCTGGGTGTAGACGCGGTAGTTGCCGTCGCTGCGCGCCGGTTCCGGCAGGAGATTTTCGCGCTCGTAATAGCGGATGGTTTCCACCGCGCAGTCGGTGAGTTTCGCCAGTTCGCCGATCTTCATGACGGCCATCTCCAAAAGGGTGCTTGACCCTATAGTGGCTACAGGGTCTTTACTTGGCAACAGGCACCTTTCATGGACGCGACCAATGAGCGATTCCCTGCACACCCACAAGCCCGGCGACGGCCACGATCACAGTCATAAATTGCAGCCAGTGCATAACCATGAGCACGGCGGCGATTCCTGCTGCGCTTCGAAAGCTGCGCCGGCCCCGGTCCATTCGCACGAAGATTCCTGCTGCTCGTCGAAAGCCGCAGCGCCTGCCTTGGTGCAATTGAGCGAAAAGACCAGCGATGATGCGCGCCTGAGCAGTTTCCGCATCGAGGCGATGGACTGCCCGACCGAGCAGACGCTGATCCAGAACAAGCTCGCCAAACTGGCCGGTGTGCAGCAGCTGGAATTCAATCTGATCAACCGCGTGCTTGGCGTGACCCACAATCTGCCGGGTACCGAGCCGATCACCGAGGCGATCAAATCCCTCGGCATGCACGCCGAGCCGCTGGAGGCGGGCGTCGATGCGCCGGCCCCGGCTGCGGTGAAAAAACACTGGTGGCCACTGGCGCTGTCCGGCCTGACCGCGCTGGGCGCCGAAGTCATTCATTTCACCAGCGTCGCGCCGGACTGGGTGGTGGCAGTCGTTGCGCTGGTGTCGATCCTCAGCGGCGGCCTCGGCACTTATAAAAAGGGCTGGATCGCCCTGAAGAACCTTAACCTCAACATCAATGCGCTGATGAGCATCGCCGTAACCGGCGCCATCCTCATCGGTCAGTGGCCGGAAGCGGCGATGGTGATGTTCCTGTTCACCGTCGCCGAGCTGATCGAAGCACGCTCGCTGGACCGCGCGCGCAATGCGATCAGTGGTTTGATGCAAATGACTCCCGAGCAAGCCACGGTATTGCAGGCTGACGGCAACTGGCGCGAACAAGAGGTAAAAAGCGTCGAACTGGGCGCCCGTGTGCGGGTGAAACCCGGCGAGCGCATTGCGCTCGACGGCGCGGTGATCAGTGGCAGCTCGACCATCGATCAGGCACCGATCACCGGGGAAAGCTTGCCGGTGGAGAAAACCATCGGAGACAAAGTCTTCGCAGGCACGATCAATCAGGCCGGGTCGCTGGAATATACGGTGACCGCAGCGGCGAACAATTCGACGCTGGCGCGGATCATTCACGCCGTCGAACAGGCCCAGGGCGCGCGGGCGCCGACTCAGCGCTTCGTTGATCAATTCTCGAAAGTTTATACCCCAGCGGTATTCGTCTTCGCTTTGGCGGTGGCGGTGATCCCGCCGTTGTTCATGGGCGCGGCTTGGTTCGACTGGATCTACCGCGCGCTGGTGTTGCTGGTGGTTGCCTGCCCGTGCGCACTGGTGATTTCCACGCCGGTGACCATCGTCAGCGGCCTCGCGGCGGCGGCGCGCAAGGGCATTCTGGTCAAGGGCGGCGTGTATCTGGAGGGCGGCTTCAAGCTCGATTACCTGGCGCTTGATAAAACCGGCACCATCACCCACGGCAAACCGGTGCAGACCGATTACCTGTCGCTTGATCCGACAGCCGATGCCAGCGCGCCGGCCATCGCTGCCGCGCTGGCCGGGCGCTCCGATCATCCGGTGTCGCTGGCGATTTCCAATGCCGCTGTGGATAAAAATTTAAGCGCACTGCCTGTGGACAACTTCGAGGCACTGGGCGGGCGCGGTGTTAAAGGCGACATCAATGGCCAGACCTATCACCTGGGCAATCATCGTCTGGTTGAAGAATTGGGCCTTTGCTCGCCGCAACTGGAAGAGAAGCTGTTCGCGCTGGAAAAACAGGGCAAATCCGTGGTGCTGCTGCTCGACCACTCAGGCCCGCTGGCGCTGTTCGCCGTGGCCGACACGGTCAAGGAAACCAGCCGCGAAGCGATTCGCCAGTTGCATGAGCTCGGGGTGAAAACCCTGATGCTGACCGGCGACAACGTCCACACCGCGCAAGCGATTGCCGCCCAGGTCGGGATCGACGAGGCGCGCGGCGATTTGCTGCCGACCGACAAGCTGCAAGCCGTTGAAGATCTGTACAAGCAGGGTCACCGGGTCGGTATGGTCGGCGACGGCATCAATGACGCCCCGGCATTGGCCCGTGCCGAGATCGGTTTCGCCATGGCCGCCGCCGGCACCGACACCGCGATCGAGACCGCCGATGTCGCCTTGATGGACGACGATCTGCGCAAGATCCCTGCGTTCATCAGCCTGTCGCGCAACACCGCGAGCATCCTCAAACAGAACATCGCACTGGCGCTGGTGATCAAGGCGATCTTTCTTGCGGTAACCTTCGCCGGGCTCGCCACCATGTGGATGGCGGTGTTTGCCGATATGGGCGTGAGCCTGCTGGTGGTGTTCAACGGTTTGCGCCTGCTGCGCAAATAAACGTGAGGGATGGTTGTGCTGAGTGCCGAGCTGAAAGCGTTTTACATGGTCGCCCGCCTGGGCAGCATTACGCTGGCGGCGAAAAAACTCGGCCTCAGCCAACCGACCGTGACCACGCAGATCCGCAATCTGGAGAGTCAGTATTCGGTGGAACTGTTCTACCGTGGCGGGCGCCGTTTAAGTGTCAGTGACGAAGGCGCGCGCTTGCTGCCGATGGTCAAGGTGCTGCTGCAGCAAGAGGCGGACATCGAGTTCTTCCTGCGCAACAGCGGTCAGGTGCAGGGCGCGCTGCGCATTGCCGCCACCGCGCCGTATTACATTCTCGATCTGGTGAAGACCTTCCGCGAGCGTTTGCCGCAGGTGGAAGTGTCGGTGGAAATCGGCAATTCGCAGCAGGTGCTGGAAGCGCTGGAGGATTACCGCGTGGATGTCGCGGCCTCGTCGCAGCTGCTCGACGATGCGCGGCTGATTCGCCGGGTACTCGGCACCGATCCGCTGGTGCTGGCGGTGCATCGCAATCATCCGTTGGCGGCGCAGGAACATGTGACGCTGAGTGCGCTGGCCGGGCATACGTTGTTGATGCGCGAGCCGGGTTCGACCACGCGGCGCTTGACCGAAGAGTTGCTGGCCAGCGCCGGGGTCAGCTTCGGGCCGTTGCTGGAAATTGGTAGCCGCGAGTCGATCCGTGAAGCCGTGCTGCGCAATATCGGCATCAGCATCATTGCCCGCCAGGAGGTGCCGCATGATCCGCAACTGAGGGTGCTGACCATCGAGAATGCGCCGCAGATTCCGGAGTATCTGTATTGCCTCAAAGAGCGCAAGGGTGCGCGGTTGCCGGCGGCGTTCCTAGGCTTGGCCCAAGAGATGTCTCCCGCGTAATGATCGTTCCCACGCGGAGCGTGGGAACGATCGGCGGCGAACCAAAATCCCCGAATACCACTATCAGCCGTTTTTGCCTCGCTGCCACATGACGGACGCATTACAACTCTAGGATTGGCCTCATCTGCTTGATGAGGTCCGTCCATGAATCCTGCCATCGCAACTGCCCTGACCAACCCCGGCGCGCCGATGAAAGTGCGCGGCGTGCACAAGCGTTTCGGTGCGTTCACTGCGCTGGATAACGTTTCCCTCGACGTCGCCGCCGGCGAACTGGTGTGTCTGCTCGGCCCGTCGGGCTGTGGCAAGACCACATTGTTGCGCTGCATTGCCGGGCTGGAGCAGCAGGACAGTGGCGAGCTGTACCTGGGCGATCGCGATGTCTCGCATCTTGCCCCGCAAGCGCGGGATTACGGGATCCTGTTCCAGTCCTACGCGTTGTTCCCCAATCTGACGGTCGAGGCGAACATTGCCTACGGCCTTGCCGGCAGCGGTCGCGATGAAGTGCGCCGGCGTGTTGGTCAGATGCTGGAGCTGGTCAGCCTCAGCGGCAGTGAGAAAAAGTACCCCGGCCAATTGTCCGGCGGTCAGCAACAGCGAGTAGCACTCGCTCGCGCATTGGCTCCGGCCCCTTCGCTGCTGTTGCTTGATGAACCGATGTCGGCCCTCGACGCGCGGGTGCGCGAGCATCTATGCACCGAGCTGCGTCAGCTGCAACGCAATCTCGGCATCACCACGCTGATGGTCACGCACAATCAGGACGAAGCGATGTTGATGGCCGATCGCATCGCAGTGATGAACAACGGCCGCGTCGAGCAGTACGCCACGCCGCAGGAAATCTACAACCGCCCGGCCACGCCGTTCGTGGCCGAGTTTGTCGGCCAGGGCAACTGGCTGCCGTTTCAGCGCAGCAGTGACAGTCACGCCCAGGTCGGCGGGATGAATCTGCGTCTGGCCGATGGCAGCGTGCACGGCGCATCGGGTCGACTGTTCTGCCGCCCGGAGGCGATCAACGTCAACCCGCTGGTACACGAAGAGAACCTGTTCCCCGCCAAGGTTCGCGAAATCACTTTCCTCGGCAACCGCTGCCGGATGAGCTTCGAACTCGATCAATTGCCGGGCCATGCGCTGCTCGCCGAGCTCGCACCAGAAGCCATGCCGCGCCTGGGCGCCCAGCAGATCATGGTCGCCTTGCCGCCGCGCAGTTTGCAGGTGTTCGCCTGATGAACAGCAACCTCGCGCTGCCGCTACCGCACAAGCAGGTGCGACAGTCTTCGAAAGCCGAGATCGGCGATCGCCTGTTCGTGCTCGGCGGCAAAGTCCTCCTGCTGGTATCGCTCGGCCTCGCGGTACTGATGCCATTGCTGGCGATTTTCTGGCGCGGCTTCAGCAATGACGCCGGGCAGGGCGGTGGCTGGCTCGCGGCGAAGGAGTTGGTGACCAGCGCCAATTTCCACTGGCTCCTCGGCAACAGCCTGAAAGTGTCCCTCAGCGTTGCGGCCATTGTCGTACCGCTGGCCTACCTGTTTGCCTACGCGCTGCAACGCACGCTGATTCCGGGCAAAGGCATCTGGCGCGGTATCTCGTTGCTGCCGCTGATGGCGCCGTCGATGCTACCGGGGATTGCGCTGGTCTATCTGTTCGGCAACCAAGGCATGCTGCGTGGGCTGCTCTCGGACAATATCTACGGGTTCTGGGGCATCGTGCTCGGCGAGGTGATCTACACCTTTCCCCATGCGCTGATGATTTTGCTCTCGGCATTGTCGCTGGCCGATGCACGTTTGTTCGATGCCGCATCGAGCATGGGCGCCAGTCCGGCCAAGGCGTTTCGCAGCATCACTTGGCCGGCGACCCGCCAAGCGGTGTTTGCGGCGTTCTGTCTGGTGTTCACCCTGACCATCACCGATTTCGGTGTGCCGGTGGTGGTCGGTGGCGATTATCAAGTGTTGGCGCTGGAAGCCTACAAAGCCGTGGTCGGCCAGCAACAATTCGGTCGCGGCGCGTTGATCGGCATGGTGCTGTTGCTGCCGGCGCTGTTCAGTTTCGGTGTCGATGCGTGGTTGCGTCGGCGTCACGGCGACTCCATGAGCGGGCGCGCGCAGGTGTTCAAACCGCTGCCATCGAGGCTGCGCGACGGCTGCTATCTGGCGATCGTTTTGCTGATCTGCGCCGCGCTGCTGCTGGTGTTCGGCATGGCGGTGTTCTCCTCGCTGGTGAAATTCTGGCCGTACAACCTGTCGCTGTCGCTCAACCACTATCAGTTCAACGAGACCGCCGGCGGTGGCTGGCTCGCCTACAGCAACAGTCTGAAAATGGCGCTGGGCACGGCGCTGATTGGCAGCGTGCTGATTTTCACTGGCGCCTATCTGATGGAGAAAACCCGCACTCAGCGCGGGCTCAACCTTGCTTTGCGCATGCTCAGCTTCGTGCCGATGGCGGTGCCGGGGCTGGTGCTTGGCCTGGGTTACGTCTTTTTCTTCAACCTGACAGGCAACCCGCTGCACGTGCTCTACGGGACGATGACGCTGCTGATCGTCTGCACCATTGCGCACTATCTGACCACCGCACAAATGACCGCGACCACCGCGCTGCGCCAGCTCGACGCCGAGTTCGAAGCCGCCGCGCTGTCACTGAAGGCGCCGCTGTACCGGCATTACCTGCGTGTCACCGTGCCGATCTGCCTGCCGGCGCTGCTCGACATCGTGCGCTACCTGTTCGTCTCGGCGATGACCACGGTTTCCGCTGCGATCTTTCTCTACAGCCCCGACACCATTCTCGCGGCAGTGGCGGTGCTGAACATGGACGACGCCGGCAACGTCGGCGGTGCTGCAGCGATGTCGACCCTGATTCTGTTCACCTCGGCCGGCGTGTCCTTGCTGCTGGCGTGGGCTTCGCGCGGCCTGTTGCGCCGCTCCCAGGCCTGGCGGCAAACCGCGCCCGGTCACTGATTGCAAACCCGATCAACTCATCTACAGGAAAACGCTCATGTTCAAGCCTATGGCCCTGGCCGCTGCTGTGCTCGCGACTTTCAGCCTGAATGCCTTCGCGGCAAAAACCGAGTTGACGGTGTACACCGCCCTCGAAGCCGAACAACTGAAGTCCTACAAGGACGCTTTCGAAAAGGCCAACCCGGACGTCGCGATCAAGTGGGTGCGCGATTCCACCGGGATCATCACCGCCAAACTGCTCGCCGAAAAGGCTCGTCCGCAGGCCGACGCCGTATGGGGCCTGGCCGCGTCGAGCCTGGCGATTCTCGATCAGCAAGGCATGCTGCAAAGTTATGCGCCGAAGGATCTGGGCAAGATCGGCGCGAATTACCGCGACGCCGCCAACCCGCCAGCCTGGGTCGGCATGGACGTCTGGGCCGCGACCATCTGCTTCAACACTGTCGAAGCCGAGAAGCAGGGGCTGAGCAAACCGGTGAGCTGGCAGGACCTGACCAAGCCTGAGTACAAGGGCAAGATCGTCATGCCCAACCCGGCGTCGTCCGGCACCGGTTTCCTCGACGTCAGCGCCTGGCTGCAAACCTTTGGCGAGAAGCAGGGCTGGGCCTACATGGACGGCTTGCACCAGAACATCGGCCAGTACGTTCACTCAGGTTCCAAACCGTGCAAACTGGCGGCGGCGGGGGAGTTTCCGATCGGGATTTCCTTTGAATATCCAGCCGTACAGTTGAAACGCCAGGGCGCGCCGCTGGACATCATCCTGCCGAAGGAAGGTCTGGGCTGGGAGATCGAAGCGACGGCGGTGATTAAAGGCACACCGCATGAAGAAGCGGCGAAGAAGCTCGCCGATTTCTCCGCCAGCGCCGAGGCGATGGATCTGTACAAGGAAAACTTCGCCGTGCTCGCCCAGCCGGGGATTGCCAAGCCGCAAACCGAATTGCCCGCCGACTATGAGCAGCGCCTGATCAAGAACGACTTTGCCTGGGCCTCGAAGAATCGCGACGAGATCCTGGCTGAATGGCGCAAGCGGTATGACGGCAAGTCCGAAAAAGTTGTCGCCAAGTAAGATCTTTATCGACTGACAAGGCCCCTTCGCGAGCAGGCTCGCTCCCACAGTTGCAATGCTGTCCCCTGTGGGAGCGAGCCTGCTCGCGAAAGCGGTTTCTCATTCAGAGCACCTCTCCATGACACAACCCAAAGACCTGCTCATCATCGGCGCCGGCATCCTCGGTCTGTCCCACGCCTACGCCGCCGCCAAACGCGGCCTGAAAGTCGCGGTATTCGAACGCACCGCCACGCCCCTCGGCGCTTCGGTGCGCAACTTCGGCCAGGCGCTGGTCACCGGTCAGCCGCCCGGCATCATGCTCGACCTGGCCAAGGCCAGCCGCGAGATCTGGGGCGACTGGGCGCAACTGGCCGGCCTGCAGATCAAGCGCAACGGCTCGTACCTGTTCGCCCGCAGCGAAGCCGAAGAACACCTGCTCGAAGCCTTCTGCGCCGGCCGTGCCGTCGAGCATGGCTACGACGTCGAGCTGCTGCGCGGCGCGGCGTTGCGTGATCTGTATGGCGGCCAGTTCAGCCATCACCGCGCCGCGCTGCACGGTGTCGATGATCAGCAGTTGTACTCGCGCGAAGCGATTCCGGCGCTGATCGATTATTTGCGCCGCGAGCTCGGCGTCGAGTTTCACTTTTCCACGCTGGTGCGCGACGTCGAGCCGGGGCGACTGCGCAGCACTGCCGGTGAGTTCTGCGCCAAGCAGATCATCGTCTGCTCCGGCCACGACTATCAGACCTTGCTGGCCGAGCCGATTGCTGCGCTCAATCCGCAGATCTGTCGTTTGCAAATGCTCCGCGCCAGACCAAGCATCGAGTTGAACCTGCAACACGCCGTGCTCACCGGCCTGAGCTGCGTGCACTACGGCGCTTTCGCCGATTTGCCGCAAGCCGCAGCGGTGCAGGCGCAGATTCTCCGTGAACAACCGCACCTGCACGCCAACGGCATTCACCTGCTGATCAGCCCGACGCCGTATGGCGAACTGATCATCGGCGATTCGCATCATTACGGCAGCGATGCTTCACCGTTCAACGCTGAGCAGGTCGACAACTGGATGCTCGAACTCGCCGAGCAGACGCTGGGCTGCAAGGTTCAAGTGGTCGAGCGCTGGCAGGGCGTTTATGGCGCTCGCGGACCGGGCCCGTTCTCGTTCCTGCGTCCGGCACCGGGCCTGAGCGTGGCGCTGATGCACACCGGCGTCGGCATGAGCGTCGGCCCGGCGCTGGCCGAACGCAACGTCGCGCAGCTACTGGAGGAGGCATGAATCACGACCAGGTGATCGCGCGGGTGTTCGGCCTGTATGAACGCTTCGGCGCCAGCGATTACATCGGCGAACCGGTGTCGCAATTCGAGCACATGTCCCAAACCGCAGAACTGGCCATGGCTGAAGGCTGTGACGATGAAGTGGTGCTGGCGGCGTTCTTTCATGACATCGGCCATCTATGTGCCGAGGGCGCAGAAAACATGGGCGGCTATGGCGTGGTCAGCCATGAGCGGCTCGGGGCGGATTATCTGCGCGAGGCAGGTTTCAGCGAACGGCTGGCGCGACTGGTGGAATATCACGTCCAGGCCAAGCGCTATCTGACCTTGCGCGAGCCGGGGTATTACGCGCGGTTGAGTGAGGCGAGTCGCAGGACGCTGGAATATCAGGGCGGGGTAATGAGCGCGGCTGAGGCGGATGCGTTCGAGGCTGATCCGTTGTGTGCGCTGAGTTTGCGCATGCGGCGCTGGGATGAGTTGGCGAAGGAGAGGGCGGTGCCGGTGATGGATCTCGGTTTGCTGAAGGAGAAGGCGGCGCGGCTGCTGGCGGCGTAATCCAAGTAACCCGAGTCGCGCCATTCGCGAGCAAGCTCGCTCCCACAGGGTTTTGTGTTGTGACCACGATCCAATGTGGGAGCGAGCTTGCTCGCGAAGAGGCCGGCTAAGACGCTACAAATCTGCTGCCAGCAAATCAATCTGCTCCTGCCTTTCCGCCTGATTCAACTTCGCCTGCGGATTGAGCGACGACCACTGCGGATGCGCGCGCGCCTTGTTCAGCGCCTCCGGCAACTTGCCTTCGCGCCAGGTTTTATCCACAGGTGTGGCCACCTGAATGCTGTCCATCGCCGCATGCCCACGCTGATCGAGTGCCAGCAATAACTGCCGCTGGCGCAACGCCAACAGGCGCAGCACGGCGTCATCCACCGTCAATTCCCGCTGGCCTTTGATCTTGCCGAGCAGGCGACTGCCATAACTGCGCGCGGTTTGCAGCGCACCGCCGGCGATCGCACCGGCCAACGCCGCTGCGCCGAGGGTAATCCCGCCGACCAGCAGATCCACGCCAGCCCCGGCCGCCGCACCGGCCGCAATGCCGCCGCCGACGCGCACGCCGAGTTGCTTCAGGGTTTCCGGGTTGAACAGGTCATCGCCCCAGCGCCCGTCGAGCAACGGCAAGTCACTGGCCGCCGCGTCCTGCGGGCGAAACGCGTAGAGCTTGAGCAGCGCCTCAACGCACTTCTGCTCACGCTGACGTACGGCTTTGCGCAGCTCGCTGATCGCCTGTTGTTCCTGCTCGGCTTCGCTGACCACACTGCGCCGGCACGCAGCGCAGTCGATCAGCAATTCGGCAATCAGGCGTGCGGCGCTTTGCTGACGGGCGAGGCGCTGCGCCTGCTGGTCGGCGATCAACCGCTCCAGTTGCGGCCGGGCGTTTTCCAATAGCAGGGCGAGGCTCTCGTACAAGCGCCGCTCGCCATCCTCGGGCGGTGCGACGCTGTCGAAACGTACCAACGCATGCAGCCCCAACCGCGCCAGCGCCTCGCGCCAATCGGGTTCGCGATGGTTGGCGCTGCTGACGAAATTCAGCACCGGCAGCAGCGGTTTGCCGCAACTGGCGAGCACTTCCAGTTCGTCGCGGTACTTGGCCAGCACCGGTTCGCGGGCGTCGATCACATACAGACCGGCATCGGAGTCCAGCAGTTGTCGCAGTACCTTGGCCTCCTGCTCGAAACGCTGGCGCGCCTCGCTGCCGTCGAGAAACCGCGCCAGTCGTGCCGGGCCGTCGAGGCGTTCGCCGGGGCGTTCCAGACGCTCGAGAAAATCCAGCAGGGCGATCGCATCTTCCAGCCCCGGCGTGTCGTACAGATCGAGCAACGGCTCGCCATCCACCGACAACCGCGCGCCTTCGACATGCCGGGTGGTACTCGGCCGGTGCGAGACTTCGCCGAAGCCGACATCGCGAGTCAGCGTGCGCAGCAGCGAGGTCTTGCCGACGTTGGTGTGGCCGACCACCGCGAGTTTCAGCGGGGCCTTGCGTGCATCAGTCATGTCCGCTCTCCAGCCAGTTCATCGGCGCGCAATCGGCGAACGGCAGTTCCAGTTGTTGCAGCGCCGCGTGCCAGTCACCCAGACGTTGCCCGTCCAGCGCTTCGCCGGGTGGCGCTTGCAGCAGCCAGACGCGAGTGGCGCCGGCATTGCGTGCCAGTTCGGCGATCAGCGCAAGGCTGCCGCGATCCGGCGAACGTCGCGGATCACAGGCGATGGCCAGCCGCGCCGGCGGGAAGCGACTGAGTTGCTCGAGCAGTTTGTGTCGCGATTCCCGGCTGTCGAGGATGCCCGCGTTGCTAACATTTTTCGGCAGCACGGGTGGCCACGGACGCTGTTCGTCCAGCTCGATCGCCACCAGCAGCGCGCCCTCGCTGACGAGTTCGCCGACGTTGCTTTCGACGCGATGCAGCTGCGCCGGCTCCGGGTCGTTGACGCCGAGGCGTTCGCTGGTTGGCATCAACCGTTCGCGCAGTTGCGCGTAGCCGGGCAGGTTCAGATCCAGGTGCAACGCAGCTTTGCCGCTGTTCCAGCGCCACAGGCACAACAGCGCGAGCAGCAGACGCGGCAGCACGCCGTAGACCACCAGCACGCCGACCAGCCAAATCGCCCAGGCCTGTCGTGCGCTTTCGATGTCGAGGGCACCGGCGCCGCTGGCGCGGATCATTTCCTCGGTCGGCACGTTGAAGCCGAGCAGCGACGGCAGATAGCCTAGAGCCTGGGTGACGTGGATGAAAGTGTCGGCGCCGAGGATCGTGGTTTCCCAGACAAAGCCGTAGCGCCGCGTGGCCATCAGCGTCAGCAACAGAATCAGCGCGCTGAGCATCGCCAGCAGCCACAAACCATTGATCAGCGCGCCGAGTGCCCAGCGATTGAGTTTCTTGCGTTGCAGCAACAACAGCAGGGCCGGCGCCAGTTGCGCGGCTTTGGCGTCGCGGGCGAATTTTTCGCTGAGCCACAGCCACAAGCGCCCGAGGGTGGCGCCGTGTTCGCCAGCGAAAATCAAGCCCAGCGCCCAACTCAGCAGCAAAATCAAATTGATCCCGAGCAGACTGCCCAGCGCCCAGAACACATTCACCGGCGTCTGGCCAAGTGCGGCGAATGCCAGCCCGGCGCCGCTGAGCACGGCGAAAATCATCAACAGCACCAGCGCCAGGCGCGCGCCTTGCAGCCAGTGCTTGAGCGCGGCGGCGAGTCCGTCGCGCTCGGCCAGCCATAGCGCCCGGCGCGCAATGCGGCTCGGCAGATCGCCGCCAGCGGCACGGGCCAGACGATTGGCTTCCAGATCATCCAGCGGCCCCGCGTGTTCTTCGCGCAGGCGGATGGTTTCGGTGAGCCAGAGGTTTTGCAGTGGAGTCAGTTCAGTCACGCGGCGTCCCGTCGCTAAATCGAGCGCTGAGCATAACCGCTGTGGCGCTTATCGGGGTAAGCGCGGCTCTGGTATCCTCGCCGGCATGACTAAATCACTGCCCCTCAGCCTGATCGCAGCCCTCGGTGAAAACCGCGTGATCGGCGTCGACAACAGCATGCCCTGGCACCTGCCGGGGGACTTCAAATACTTCAAGGCGACCACGCTCGGCAAGCCGATCATCATGGGTCGCAAGACCTGGGATTCGCTCGGCCGGCCGCTGCCGGGGCGCTTGAACATCGTGGTCAGCCGCCAGACCGATCTGCAACTCGAAGGCGCCGAGGTCTATCCGTCGCTGGAAGCCGCCGTGGCCCGCGCCGAGGAATGGGCGAAGGCCCAGGGCGTTGATGAACTGATGCTGATTGGCGGCGCGCAGTTGTATGCGCAGGGACTGGCCCAGGCCGATCGGCTGTACCTGACCCGCGTGGCGCTGAGCCCGGAAGGAGACGCGTGGTTTCCGGAGTTTGATCTAAGCGAATGGAAGCTGGTGTCGAATGTTGAAAACCCGCCGGTTGAAGATAAGCCGGCGTACAGCTTCGAAGTCTGGGAGAAAAAGCAGCTTTAGCCTCAAGCTGCAAGCTGCAAGTAAAAGCTGATTGGCTCTTGGCTTGCAGCTTGCAGCTTGCAGCTTGCAGCTTGCAGCTTGCAGCTTGCAGCTTGCAGCTTGCAGCTTGCAGCTTGCAGCTTGCAGCTTCAGCTGACTAGCTGCGCGTGTTCATCGGCATCCAGCAACGCTTTATCAGTCTGCTGCATGACCTGGCTGGTAATCGCCCCAGCGGTAATCGAGCCACTCACGTTCAATGCCGTGCGACCCATATCGATCAACGGCTCGACCGAAATCAGCAACGCCACCAGCGACACCGGCAAGCCCATCGCCGGCAGCACGATCAGTGCGGCGAACGTCGCGCCGCCACCGACCCCGGCGACACCGGCCGAGCTCAACGTGACAATCGCCACCAGCGTCGCGATCCACAGCGGATCCAGCGGGTTGATGCCGACAGTTGGCGCGACCATCACCGCCAACATCGCCGGATAGAGACCGGCGCAACCGTTCTGGCCAATCGTTGCACCGAAAGACGCAGCGAAACTGGCGACCGACGACGGGATGCCCAGACGACGGGTCTGCGCTTCGATGCTCAGCGGAATGGTCGCTGCGCTGGAGCGGCTGGTGAAGGCGAACGTCAGCACCGGCCAGATCTTGCGGAAGAAACGCAACGGGTTGATCCCGGCGGCCGACACCAGCACACCGTGCACGACGAACATCAGGCCCAGGCCGATATACGAGACCACGACGAAACTGCCGAGCTTGATGATGTCCTGCAGGTTGGAACCGGCGACCACTTTGGTCATCAGCGCCAGCACACCGTACGGGGTCAGCTTCATCACCAGACGCACCAGACGCATCACCCAGGCTTGCAGGGTGTCGATGGCGGTGATCACTTTCTGGCCTTTCTCGACGTCGTCCTTGAGCAGTTGCAGCGCAGCCACCCCGAGAAATGCCGCGAAAATCACGACGCTGATGATCGAGGTCGGCTTGGCCCGGGCCAGGTCGGCGAACGGGTTCTGCGGGATGAACGACAGCAGCAATTGCGGCACATTGAGGTCGGCGACCTTGCCGGCGTAGTCGTTCTGAATGGTTTGCAGGCGCGCCATTTCCTGAGTGCCGGCGACCAGACCTTCAGCGCTGAGGCCAAACAGATTGGTCAGGCCGATGCCGATCAGCGCGGCGATGGCGGTGGTGAATAGCAGCGTGCCGATGGTGAGGAAACTGATCTTGCCCAGCGACGAGGCATTGTGCAGACGGGCGACCGCGCTGAGGATCGAGGCGAACACCAGTGGGATCACGATCATCTGCAGCAATTGCACGTAGCCGTTGCCGACCAGATCGAACCAGCCGATGGAGGCTTTCAGCACCGGGTTGCCGGCACCGTAAATCGTGTGCAGCGCAACGCCGAACGCCACGCCGAGAACCAGTGCGAGCAGCACTTTTTTCGCCAGGCTCCACGAGGTGTGGCGGGTTTGCGCGAGACCGAAGAGTAGGCCGAGGAACACCAGCAGGTTGAGAATCAGCGGTAGATTCATGAGGACTCCAGTAAAGACTGTGCCAACAGCCATCCGGGGCTGCTGTGAACCGGCAAGCCTAACAGCTTGATTTGCAATGAATTAATACCAAAATCGCAGGGTGTCCGTCGTTTTTGGAATAAGCCTGTGTCGCTGTCGGCAATGCAACTGGCGCGCAGGGGATGCAGACGGTCGCTGACAGGCGAGGGTTGTCACACTTATTTGTTAGCGTCGAACTCTTTGCATCGGGGAGTAGCGCTATGAAAATTGCACGCACGTTGTTGGCTGTGGCACTGGCGGCTGGCCTCGCCGGCCATGCATTGGCCACGGACCTCAAGCATTGGCCGGCGGATCAGGCCAAGGCGCTGGACGCGATGATCGCCGCCAACGCCAACAAGGGTAATTACGCGGTGTTCGACATGGACAACACCAGTTACCGCTACGACCTCGAAGAATCCCTGCTGCCGTTCATGGAAAACAAGGGCCTGATCACCCGCGACAAGCTCGATCCCTCGCTGAAACTGATGCCGTTCAAGGACACCGCCGAGCACAAGGAAAGCCTGTTCAGTTATTACTACCGCCTCTGCGAAGTCGACGACATGGTCTGCTACCCGTGGGTGGCGCAGGTGTTCTCCGGCTTCACCCTCAAGGAGCTCAAGGGCTACGTCGATGAGCTGATGGCTTCGGGCAAACCGGTGCCGGCGACGTATTACGAAGGCGATGTGGTGAAGAAGCTCGACGTCAATCCGCCGAAGATCTTCACTGGCCAGCAGGAGCTGTACAACAAGCTGATGGAGAACGGCATCGAGGTCTACGTAATGACCGCCGCCTCAGAGGAACTGGTGCGCATGGTCGCGGCGGATCCCAAGTACGGCTACAACGTCAAACCGCAGAACGTCATCGGCGTTTCACTGCTGCTCAAGGATCAGAAGACTGGCGAGCTGACGACCGCGCGCAAACAGATCACCGCCGGCAAATATGACGAGAAGGCCAACCTCGGGCTCGAACTGACGCCGTACCTGTGGACCCCGGCAACCTGGATGGCCGGCAAGCACGCGGCGATCCTGACCTACATCGATGAATGGAAAAAACCGGTACTGGTCGGCGGCGATACCCCGATGAGCGACGGTTACATGCTGTTCCATGATGTCGACGTGGCCAAGGGCGGCATTCACTTGTGGATCAACCGCAAGGACAAGTACATGACCCAGATCAACGGCATGATGGCCAAGCACGCGGCGGCGCAGGCCAAGGAAGGCTTGCCGGTGACAGCGGACAAGAACTGGGTGATCGTCAAACCTGAGGAAATCCAGTAAGCCACCCCGATCCAATGTGGGAGCGAGCCTGCTCGCGAAAGCGGAATGTCAGCCACCCTCTTCGTTTCTGACATACCGCATTCGCGAGCAGGCTCGCTCCCACAGTCTGATCTTCGGTGCGTTTCGGATTTTGATCGTTCCCACGCTCTGCGTGGGAATGCAGCCCGTGACGCTCCGCGTCACTGGACGCGGAGCGTCCCTTGAGACATTCCCACGCAGAGCGTGGGAACGATCAGCCCCGCACATGGCGGGGCATTTTTGCATCGGCGATTTGACGCTTACAGCCCGTCGAGCATCGCTTTGTTGCGCACCGCACCCTTGTCGGCACTGGTCGCCAGCAGGGCGTAGGCCTTGAGGGCGGTGGTCACTTTGCGTGGGCGCACTTCAACCGGTTTCCAGCCTTTCTTGTCCTGCTCGGCGCGGCGTGCCGCCAGTTCTTCGTCGCTGACCAACAGGTTGATCGAGCGGTTTGGAATGTCGATCAGCACCTTGTCGCCATCCTGCACCAGACCGATCGCGCCACCGGCCGCGGCCTCTGGCGAAGCGTGACCAATCGACAGGCCGGAAGTACCGCCGGAGAAACGCCCGTCGGTGAGCAGTGCACAGGCTTTGCCCAGGCCTTTGGATTTCAGGTAGGAAGTCGGGTAGAGCATTTCCTGCATGCCCGGGCCGCCTTTCGGGCCTTCGTAGCGAATGATGACAATGTCGCCTTCCTTTACTTCGTCGGCGAGGATGCCGCGCACGGCGCTGTCCTGGCTTTCGAAGATTTTCGCGTTGCCTTCGAAGACGTGGATCGACTCATCGACCCCGGCGGTTTTCACCACGCAACCGTCCTGCGCGATGTTGCCGTACAGCACGGCGAGGCCGCCTTCTTTCGAATAGGCGTGCTCGAAACTGCGGATGCAGCCGTTTTCACGATCGTCGTCCAGGGTTTCCCAACGGGTCGACTGGCTGAACGCGGTCTGGGTCGGGATGCCCGCAGGACCTGCCTTGAAGAAGTGATGCACGGCCTCGTCGCTGGTCTGGGTGATGTCCCACTTGGCGATGGCTTCTTCCATGCTGCGGCTGTGCACGGTCGGCAGGTCGGTGTGCAGCAGGCCGCCACGGGCCAGCGAACCGAGGATGCTGAAAATGCCGCCGGCGCGGTGCACGTCTTCCATGTGGTACTTCTGGATGTTCGGCGCGACCTTGCACAGCTGCGGCACGCTGCGCGAAAGACGGTCGATGTCGCGCAGGTCGAAATCGATCTCGGCTTCCTGGGCGGCTGCGAGCAAGTGCAAGATGGTGTTGGTCGAACCGCCCATGGCGATGTCGAGCATCATTGCGTTCTCGAACGCCTTGAAGTTGGCGATGTTGCGCGGCAATACGGAGTCATCGTTCTCGCCGTAGTAACGCTTGCACAACTCGACGATGGTGCGCCCGGCCTGCAGGAACAGCTGTTCACGATCACTGTGGGTGGCCAGGGTCGAACCGTTACCCGGCAAGGCCAGGCCCAGTGCTTCGGTCAGGCAGTTCATCGAGTTGGCGGTGAACATGCCGGAGCACGAACCGCAGGTCGGACAGGCGCTGCGCTCGTATTCGGCGACTTTCTCGTCAGAAGCGCTGGAGTCGGCGGCGATCACCATGGCGTCGACCAGATCGAGACCGTGGGAGGCGAGTTTGGTCTTGCCGGCTTCCATCGGGCCGCCGGAAACGAAGATCACCGGAATGTTCAGGCGCAATGCAGCCATCAACATGCCGGGGGTGATCTTGTCGCAGTTGGAAATGCAGACGATGGCGTCGGCGCAGTGGGCGTTGACCATGTACTCGACGGAGTCGGCGATGATCTCGCGGCTCGGCAGCGAATACAGCATGCCGTCGTGGCCCATGGCGATGCCGTCATCGACGGCGATGGTATTGAACTCCTTGGCCACGCCACCGGCGCGTTCGATCTCGCGGGCGACCAGCTGACCCAGGTCCTTCAGGTGCACATGCCCCGGGACGAACTGGGTGAACGAGTTGGCGATGGCAATGATCGGCTTCTTGAAGTCGTCATCTTTCATGCCGGTGGCGCGCCAGAGGGCGCGGGCGCCGGCCATGTTGCGGCCGTGGGTGGAAGTTTTCGAGCGGTAATCTGGCATGGAGCACTCCGGGCGGCTAATCACGTACTAAAGGGGAGTGAGCTTCTGTTGACCTCTGAAACACCCGAAAAATGGCCGTGTGTCCGGAAGCTGCCGATGACGTTGCGGGATCGCCGCTGGTCTCAGCCTGAGCTCATAAACCCGCCGGGGATGAATGGCGATGAATGAGGCGATTCTACACCGCTGGCGTCGCGAGGGAATGGCGCAAAGCGTTGTTCCCGTGCTGAAGGGGCCGGTGCAATGACGACTGGCAGGGTCAATGGTCGCCTCCCGGCATCACCGGATTGCTGCGCAGGTTGCTGACGCGACGGCCAATCACGCTGTTGAGCAACAGCGATACGCCGCTCAACACCACAAAACCGTAACCCAGCGTCGCTTGCAGGTTGGCCGGGCCGAGGCTGATCAGGGCGCTGACCAGCCCGCCACAGATAAAAATGATGGTGCTACCGGCGGATGCCGATGCGCCGGCATTTTCGGCAAACACGCTCATGGCGCGGGAGGTAGCCGGGGGGCGCGCAATGGTGGTGCCCACGGTGCAGATGAGCATTGGGACCAGCACCGCCGCGGCTGACAGCTCATGGTTGGTGGCCAGATAGAGCATCACCAGACCCGAGAGCAGGATCAGGCTCAGGCCGGTGAAAATCTGCTGTTGCGCATTGATAATCCGGTTCAGCACGCTGGCGAGCAGGCCGCCGAAGACATAAGCGGCGCCATAGATCAGCAGAATCAAGGCGAAATCGTAAGGCGCCATCTGCAACTGCTCCATGAAGATCAGCGGCGAAGTGACGATGAAGGAAAAGTGGCAGGCGAAAGCGAACGCGGAAATCAGCCAATAGCCGACAAACGGGAAGTTGCTCAGCACCCGTCTGTAGGACTGAATGAAACCCAGGTGTGGACCGTTCTGAACAGGCCGGCTGTTGTCGAGCAGTCGCCAGGTTTTGATCAGAACCACAGCCGCAAGGGCGATGAATACCCAGAAGCTGCCGCGCCAGCCGAGCGTGGCTTGCAGGAACGTACCCGCCAGCGGCGATAGCGAAATGAAGATGCCCGTGGCAGTGACCATCAGGATCCGCAGCCGGTCACGCTCCTGGCCTTCAAACAGATCCTGCACCAGTGCCTGAGACAGCACGAAACAACCGCACCCCATCGCCTGCATCACCCGGAAAACGAGGAACAGCGTGTAGTCATTGCTCAGCACGCAGCCAAGGGCGCCGAGCAGCGACACGCTCATGCCGGCCAGCAGCAAACCCTTGCGTCCAATCACGTCCGATAGCGGGCCGATCAGTAGCTGAGTGAAGGCAATACCGACGGCGAACAGACTGATCGACAGCGCGATGTCGCTCGGTGATCGACCAAAGTGTGCCGCCAGCGCCGGGAACGAGGGCAGCAGAACATCCAGCGGGAACACGCCGAGCAGGATCATTGCCAGTAACAGCGTGACTGCTCCGCGCCGTTGTCGGCGGCTGACTGCACAGCTGTGTTTATTCATCGATCAATCCTGCTTTGGCGAAAAGTGTCTGGTTATGGGGCAGAGCAAAAAAACCAGCCTTGTGCAGGGCCTCCAGTGTGGGTTTGCAGCCGGCGCGAGCGCGAGCACGGCTGGCCTGCACAGTTGCCATCGCACCGACAATCTCTTTCATGTCACTTTCGGCAATACCCGCCGAGCGCAGGCTTTGTTGCAGCCAGCTCTCGTCGACCTCGAAGAACAGGGGGATGATCTCCACAAGAGTCCTGGCGGCGAACAGGCGCTGGCGACTGTTCATCGCAATCCAGAAGTAATGGAAGGCTTCTGCGAAGTAACGGCTGTGCCGGGCTTCGTCGGCAAGATGATCACGCAGCATGTCGTTCACACTTGAAACCATCGTGTTGCGGCAGACCTCGAGCAACTCCCGGGCGATGATGGTTTCCGAGACAAATCCGAGCAGAAACCAGGCCAGTGCGCGGTTCTTCTCCGGCGTGCGCGCAATCAGAGCGTTCATGCGTGTGATCCGCTTCGGAATGACCGGTCGCCGGGTGATGCTGTAGAACGCGGCGATCTGCTCGGCTATCTGGTTGGAGAAAAGCGCGTGGTAACCCTCGTCGGTGTACAGCTGCAATGCAGCGTGTTTCATTGGCAGCGGTATATAGATGGGCAGTTCGCGGTGGACGATGACCTCCACTGCGCGGTTGACGATGCGGTGTTCGAGCAGGGTGGTGTAATCGAGGAAATACACCAGATGATTGGCGGTCAGGCGGTGCAATGTTTCGCGACCTTTGGCCTGGATCGCCGGATGCCCCAGATAAGGCAGAAAGGCCGGGGGAAACCAATAGCGATTTTGCAGTTGCTGCTCGACATCGCCCGGCAAACGATAGTCATGGGTACTGCTGCGCACCGATGCGCGGCTTTCCCAGTCGGGAAGGGTGAATTTGAGCGACCACGACACCGGTGCCTCGCCCTCATCCAGCGCTGTGGAAATCATGACGGTACCCCGGCAAGCAAATCACGCATTTCCTGGCACATGGCTTGGCCATCGCTTTCGCCGCAACCGACAAAAAACAACGGTTGCTCAGCGCTGCCTTCGAGCCCGAGCAGGGTTTCAACCTGGGCGTCGGCAAACGCGCCGGTCAGCCAGGTATTGAGCCCCAGCGTCGTTGCGACGAGCTGGAAGGTTTGCGAAAGATGGCCAGCCTCGATGAACGCCATTCGATAGGCGCGCGAGTGTTCGTACTTCCACCAGAGTCGATCAAACCTGGCGGTGATGAATACGCCCAGCGGCAGATTGTTGATGAAATGCTGGCCGCCGAGCATTTGACCCAACGCCGGTTCAGGCAAAGGGTTGATCCGGCTCAAGGCATGCTCGCCACAATGGTAGGCGTAGATGCCCGGTTCAAGCCCAATGATGTTCTGTGCCAGAAGAAAGCCTTCGCAAGCGTTCAGACCACCACCTGAGGGACTGCTCCGGCGGGCCTCAAGGCCGGGTGCGACAGGGTCGTCCTGCGAATGATTGCGCTTGGGAAGATAGCCGAGCGTGAAATACAACAGCGTTGCAACCTCGGCCAGTGTCACCGCCGCACCGGTGTAGGAGCGACAGGTTTTGCGCGTCCGCAATGCCTGAGTCAGGCTGTCATCGATCATTGCGCCGGGTGCAGGCAAGTTGATAAGCGCCTCCGCTGGCCGGCGCTTGCTGTCTGTTGAAGGTTCTGGCTTCGCCAATACTTCGCTGCAGTGCGCCAGATAGTGTCTGGACCACTCCTGAATATTCTGTGGCGTATATTCGCAGGGGATATTTTGCGTGCCGATGTGATAAATCTTCGACAATTCATCCCAGCCCCAAGTTGGGTTGTCTAGTTTTGAAATTGTTAGAATGCCTGCGTCCAGAAGTTGTGTATCTATTATGTTGTTTGGGTCAAACAGATTTGGGTTGTCTATGAGAATGGCGAGGCGGTGCGAATAGACAAGATCAAGCTCGTGTTGAGTATGGTTCTTGTAATTCCACACAACTTGTCCAGGCGGGCGCGGCAATATAAACAGAAAGGGATTGATATGCATTGGTTCAGATCACTCAGGGAAAGTCATGAGGACGCCGAAGTGCCGGCACTCTCCGGCGTCCAGACTTACTTAGCGGGCGTTGGCTGCAACCAAGAAGGCGAGGTTGGCGAGTTTATTTGTTTCCAGATAAATGGTTTTCATGATGTGAACTCCTTGTTCATCAGTAGTTGAAGTCGCCTCATGGCGACAACTTCATAATAGTTTGTAATCGAATATTGGCAAGGGGATATTAAGTAGGAATATTCCAGTAATTCTGTCGGAGTGATCGAGTGCTGGATATCTACGCTGTAGGTTAATTTCCCGTAACTAACAGGTATGGCGAAACGTCCTGCAAGGAAGCTGGAAAGTAATTGTAGGAAGACGACAAAACACTCATGTTGAGTGTGAAGGAAAGAGGGGAGGGGGGTGGAAAAAAACGGGGAGCTCAGCGGCTCCCCGTGTTCTATCGCAATCAGCTGTTGGGCAGCAGGCGGCAGGTAATGCTCTTGATGTAGCGGGTTTCGGCGATGGCCGGGTGCACCGGATGATCAGGGCCCTGACCGCCACGCTCGAGCATTTGGATGTTGCGGTCCAAATGGCGCGCGCTGGTCAGCAGAATATTCTGCAAATCGTCTTCCGGCAGGTGCATGGAGCACGAAGCACTGACCAGAATGCCGTCCTTGGTCAACAGGCGCATGGCTTGCTCATTCAGACGACGGTAGGCGCCTTCGCCGTTCTTCATGTCTTTCTTGCGCTTGATGAAGGCTGGCGGATCAGCAACGATCACGTCGAAGCGCTCTTCGCTGGCTTTCAGTTCCTTCAACGCTTCGAAGACGTCGCCTTCGATGCAGGTCATTTTGTCAGCGAAGCCGTTCAACGCCGCGTTGCGTTCGACGCCGTCGAGGGCGAATGCAGAGGCGTCGACGCAGAACACTTCGCTGGCGCCGAACGCAGCGGCCTGCACGCCCCAGCCACCGATGTAGCTATAGAGATCAAGTACGCGTTTGCCTTTGGCATAAGGCGCCAGGCGCGCGCGATTCATGCGGTGGTCGTAGAACCAGCCGGTTTTCTGCCCTTGAATGACCGGCGCTTCGAACTTCACGCCGTTCTCTTCCAGCGCGACCCACTCCGGGACCAGACCGAACACGGTCTCGACGTAGCGGTTGAGGCCTTCGGCATCACGGGCGGCGGAATCGTTCTTGAACAGGATGCCGCTTGGCTTGAGCACCTGGGTCAACGCGGCGATCACGTCGTCTTTATGCGCTTCCATGGTCGCCGAGGCGATCTGCACCACGAGGATGTCGCCGAAACGATCGACCACCAGACCCGGCAGCAGGTCGGAGTCGCCGTAGACCAGACGATAGAACGGCTTGTCGAACAGACGCTCGCGCAACGACAGCGCGACGTTCAGACGGTGCACCAGCAGCGACTTGTCGAGTGCCAGTTTGATGTCGCGCGACAGCAGGCGCGCGCAGATCAGGTTGTTCGGGCTCATGGCGACGATGCCCAACGGCTTGCCGCCAGCGGCTTCGAGCACCGCCTGATCGCCGGCCTTGAAGCCGTGCAGAGGCGTGGCGGCCACGTCGATTTCGTTGCTGTAGACCCACAAGTGGCCGTTGCGCAGGCGACGGTCGGCGTTGGCTTTGAGGCGCAGGCTAGGCAGGGACATGACGTCGCTCCGGAAAAAAGAGCGGGAGTATAGCGTGTTGAGGTTTGCGCAGGGCTGAGGATGCGATGAAACGCTGATGCCTTCGCGAGCAGGCTCGCTCCCACAGGTGAACACCAAACCATTGTGGGAGCGAGCCTGCTCGCGAAAGGGATGTCAGTCCTTATGCAGCCAGTGCGTCGATCAGCGCTTGACTGAACGCCGGCACATCATCCGGCTGGCGGCTGCTGATCAGATTGCCGTCCTTCACCACTTCCTGATCGACCCAGTTGACCCCGGCATTGACCAGATCGTCCTTGACCGTTTTGTAGCTGGTCATGGTCTTGCCATTGACCAGTCCCGCCGAGATCAGCAACCAGCTGCCGTGGCAAATCACGGCAATCGGCTTGCCCGCCGAAGCGGCAGTCTTGACCAGATGCTGAGCATCCTGGTCGATACGGATGGTGTCGGAATTCTGCACGCCTCCGGGCAGCAGCACGGCATCGTATTGATCGATGCTCACCGCCTGGAAAGTGTTGGCGACGGGGAAGTCGTCCGCCGGTTTGTCATGGTTCCAGCCTTTCACCGTGCCGGCTTCGGCCGAGAGGATATCGACCTGCACGCCGGCCTGCTCCAGGGCATCCTTGGGGCCGGTCATTTCGACCTGTTCGAAACCATCGGTAACCAAAATAGCGACGCGTTTGCCATTGAGGGAAGTTGCCATCGGTAAGCTCCTGAGTCTGTGGAGATTTTGCCTTCGCAGCGAACCGTTGAGGTCCGCTGCGCCCTACAGATTCCGAAGCCTGGGCACAGATGAAAGTTCCGGCGATGTGCCCATCGGTGTGTCGCCCTGCGGTTTCAGCGGTTAGAATCGCCGCCTGCCCCGGAGTGTGTACTTATGTCCCAAGAGCTGACCACCGAACAGATTCAACAATCGCTGCAAGGCATCAGTGTGCCGGCGCAACCGCAGATCATGGTGGATCTGCAAATGGAGCAGTACATGCCCGACCCGGATCTGGAGGTGATCGCCAAGCTGATCTCCCAGGATCCGGGCCTGTCCGGCGCGCTGCTGAAAATCGTCAACTCGCCGTATTACGGCCTGAGCAACAAGATCACCTCCATCCAGCGTGCGGTGAATCTGTTGGGTAGCCGTTCGATCATCAACCTGATCAACGCGCAGTCGATCAAGGGCGAGATGAACGATGACACCATCGTCACCCTCAACCGTTTCTGGGACACCGCGCAGGATGTGGCGATGACTTGCCTGACCCTGGCCAAGCGCATTGGCACCCAGGCCGGTGACGAAGCCTATGCCTTGGGCCTGTTCCACGATTGCGGCGTGCCATTGATGCTGCAGCGCTTCCCCAATTACATGACCGTGCTGGAAGAGGCCTACGCCAGCGCCAGCCCGGAATGCCGCGTGGTCGATACGGAAAACCGTGTGTTCAACACCAACCACGCCGTGGTCGGTTACTACACCGCCAAGTCCTGGCGCCTGCCGGAGCATGTCAGCGCTGCCATCGCCAACCACCACAATGCGCTGGCGATTTTCAGCGACGAATCGTCGAAGAACAGCCAACTGAAAAACTTGCTGGCGATTCTGAAAATGGCCGAGCACATCTGCGCCTCGTATCGGGTGCTCGGCAACCAGAGCGAAGATTTCGAGTGGGGCGCGGTGGGCCCGCTGGTGCTCGATTACGTCGGTCTGTCGGACTACGATTTCGAAACACTCAAACAAACGATTCGCGACCTCGGCGCGCATTGATCCGAGGACACCATGCCTGAACTGCCGGAAGTCGAAACCACCCGTCGCGGGATCGCCCCGCACCTGGAAGGCCAGCGGGTCAGCCGCGTCATCGTTCGTGACCGGCGTTTGCGCTGGCCTATCCCGGAGGACCTCGATGTGCGCCTGTCCGGGCAGCGCATCGTGCTGGTCGAGCGGCGCGCCAAGTACCTGTTGATCAACGCCGAGATCGGCACGCTGATCAGCCATTTGGGCATGTCCGGCAATCTGCGCCTGGTCGAGGCCGGGTTGCCGGCGTTGAAGCACGAGCACGTCGATATCGAACTGGAATCGGGTCTGGCCCTGCGCTACACCGATCCGCGACGGTTCGGCGCGATGCTGTGGAGCAACGACCCGCTCAATCACGAATTGCTGATTCGCCTCGGGCCGGAGCCGCTGACCGATCTGTTCGATGGCGAGCGCCTGTTCCAGCTGTCACGCGGGCGCTCGATGGCGGTCAAGCCGTTCATCATGGACAACGCAGTGGTAGTCGGGGTCGGCAATATCTACGCGACCGAAGCGCTGTTCGCCGCCGGCATCGACCCGCGCCGCGAAGCCGGGGGGATTTCCCGCGGGCGTTATCTGAAACTGGCGATCGAGATCAAACGCATCCTCGCCGCCGCCATCGAGCGTGGCGGCACAACCTTGCGCGACTTCATTGGCGGCGACGGTCAGCCGGGCTATTTCCAGCAGGAACTGTTTGTCTACGGCCGCGGTGGTCAGCACTGCAAGGTCTGCGGCACCGGCCTGCGCGAAGTGAAGCTGGGTCAACGCGCCAGCGTGTTTTGCCCGCGCTGCCAGACCTGAAAAAATCCTTCGGTCTATAGTGAGAAGTCTCACTGCTCAGCCCGAAGGATCGTGCCATGAAAGTCCTGCAAGTCTTCTTCGTCACGCTGCTGTTGTGTTCCAGCCTGGCTGTTCAGGCCTCGGAGACCGGCAGCGGTGATCCGCGTTACACCATCCAGAATCCCCCGGCCTATGCCATGCTCGGCGACCTGCTGATCGCCCGACCTTTGCTGGTGGTCGCCACGGTGATCGGAGCGGGAGCGTTTGTGGTGTCGTTGCCGTTTACCGCGCTGGGTGGCGGGGTGGGCGATGCCGGGCAGGCGCTGGTGGTTGATCCGGCGAAAGCGGCGTTTGTGCGGTGTCTGGGGTGTACAGGGGAGGGGTTCGAGCAGCGCGAGTGAGCTGATCGGGTTTCAGTGGTGTGGCTGATGGCCCATTCGCGAGCAGGCTGGCTCCCACAGGGGAATGCATTGCAAATGTGGGAGCGAGCCTGCTCGCGAAGAGGGCGGTACAGGCGCTGAAGTGATCAGGCCTTGCCGGTGATCTTGCGGTACTTCTCCATCAACTGTTCTTCAGTCTCCGGATGGGCTTCGTCCAGTGGAATGCAATCCACCGGGCAGACCTGCTGGCACTGCGGCTCGTCGTAGTGGCCGACGCACTGGGTGCACAGGTTCGGGTCGATCACGTAGATCTCTTCGCCTTGGGAAATGGCGGCGTTCGGGCACTCGGGTTCGCAGACGTCGCAGTTGATGCAATCGTCGGTGATGATCAGGGACATGCTAACTCCAGCCGGGGCGGCAGGCCCGGGCGCTATAAATCAATGCGCGCAATTGTGCCGCATTGGCGAGCGCAGTGCACGCGGGGGCGATCAAGGGCTGCAAAACAGAGATCGCAGCCTTCGGCAGCTCCTACTTCTTGAAGCGTTGGGTCAGCGCGTCGGCCACGGCCGGGTGGACGAACTTGCTGATATCGCCGCCCAGCGCGGCAATCTCCCGCACCAGCGTCGACGAAATGAACGAATAACGCTCCGACGGCGTGAGGAACAGGCTCTCCACATCCGGCGCCAGTTGGCGGTTCATGTTGGCCAGCTGGAATTCGTATTCGAAATCCGACACCGCGCGCAGACCACGCAGGAACACATTGGCGTTCTGCTCTTTGGCGAAATGCGCGAGCAGCGTCGAGAAGCCGACCACTTCCACGTTCGGCAGGTGTTTGGTGACCTCGCGAGCCAGTTCGACCCGTTGTTCCAGCGGGAACAGCGGGTTCTTTTTCGGGCTGGCGGCGACCGCAATGATCACGTGATCGAACAGGCGCGAGGCGCGTTCGACCAGATCGCCATGGCCCTTGGTAATAGGGTCGAAGGTACCTGGGTACAACACTCGGTTCATCGCGTCGTCCTGGCGGGAGTCCGTTGGGGAGTCGGATGGTATCGCAGCCTTCCCGGTCGGCCAAGTCGCCTGTTGGGTAAGAAAGCACTATAGACGATAGGAATATTCTGCTTTTTCATGGATTTTTCAGTCGGTCAACCAAGGCTGTCGCCAGTTGCGCGGTCAGGCCATACACCGACAACTGCGGGTTGGCGCCGATGCTGGTGGGGAACAGCGAGCCGTCGTGAATCGACAGATTGCGCAGTTGATGATGGCGACCGAGGCTGTCGGCTACCGCGTTTTTCGGATCTTCACCCATCGCACAACCACCCATGACGTGAGCGCTGCCCAAACGCGTGCGATATAGCTCCAGGCTCAATCCGTCGATCAGCGAGCGCGCCTCAGCCAGTGTCTTCACATAGCGGCCGTCGGCGTGCATCGGCATCACCGATTGCGCGCCGCCGGCGAACTGAATTTCGGCCATCACGTGAAAGGCCCGGCGCAGACCGTCCCAGGCGTACTGCGAGACTTGATAATCGAGCACTGGCGAGCCATCGCCGCGCAACTCCACCGAGCCGCCGCTGCTGTCCGGGTGGAAGCCGTCGCGCAGCAGTGCCAGCATCGCGTGTGTGTGCGGCAGATCAGCCATGTGTTGCGCGTTCTCTTGGCCGAAACCGCCGAGCAGTGTGGCTGCCAGCGCCGGGTGCAGCGGTGGCACCTCGAGTTTGAACGCCATCGGCCCGGTGGTGCCGTCCTTCCACTGGAAATGGTCGGAATAGATCGACTGCGGCGCGCCGTAAAACGGATTGACCACCTCGGCGAAACGCGCGGCGGACATGTTCACCGGGTGCAGAAAGGTGCGCTTGCCCACGCGCTCATGCGGATCCGGTGCGTCGGAGCGCAGCAACAGCGCCGGGCTGTTGATGCCGCCGCCGGCCAGCACGTAATGTCGCGCCTTGACGCTGATGCTGCGCCCGGTCGGCTCGACGCAGCGCTCGTCCATCGCCACGCAATGCAGGCCGGTGACCTTGTCGCCACTGATCAGCAGTTTCTCCACACGCGCCAGATACAGCAGCTCACCGCCCTTTTCCAACGTCGCCGGGATGGTCGTGACCATCATTGATTGCTTGGCGTTGCTCGGGCAGCCCATGCCGCAATAGCCGAGATTCCAGCAGCCACGCACGTTGCGCGGGATCACGTGCCAGCTGTAGCCGAGTTGCTCGCAGCCTTTGCGGATCACATCGTTGTTGGCGTTAGGCGGCACCATCCAGGGGGCGACGCCGAGGCGCTGCTCCATTTTTTCGAACCACGGCGCCATCTCTGCCGGGCTATGGCCTTTGACGTTGTGTTCGCTGGCCCAGTGTTCGAGGGTCGGTTCGGGTGTGCGAAAGCTTGAGGTCCAGTTGATCAGCGTCGTACCGCCGACCGCGCGGCCCTGCAGGATAGTAATCGCGGCGTCCTTGCTCATGCGTCCGATGCCTTCCTGATAGAGGCTGCTGTAGGCCTCGTCTTCGAGCAGTTTGAAATCCGAACTGGTCTTCAGCGGGCCTTCTTCGATCAGCAGGACTTTGTAGCCGGCCGCGCTGAGGATCTCCGCCGTGGTGCCGCCGCCGGCGCCACTGCCGATGATCGCCACGTCGGCTTCGAGGGTGAGGTCGTCGCTCAGTTGCGCGCCGTTGTAGGTTTTCCAGCCTCGGGCGAGGCCTTCACGGAAGGGATCGGGTACGGGCATCGGTCAGGTTCTCTTTATTATTCTGGATGCTGAGGTGATGCAGTTGGCCCCTTCGCGAGCAGGCCCGCTCCCACAGGGACATGCATTTCAAATAGGGGAGCGAGCCTGCTCGCGAAGGCCGCGCCCCGGTTTCAGACCTTCGGCGGCCCGGGATAACCGCAGTGAGCCCAGGACTCGGCGCGGGTGTACCAGGCCATCATCACCATCTGCTGCAATGAGCTATGGCCCATGCGCAGCAAGCTCAGTGAACTGTTCTCCCAGCGTTCGAGGAAATGCCGCATCGCTGCAGGGCTGGCGTTTTCCCAACTGCCCCAGATGCCGGTGAGCGGGCCACGGGTCACGGCCATACCCAGCACGTCGAACAGTTGCCGAGTGAGCTTGAGCATTTCCGGCGACACGTGATCAAGGCTGTAGTCCAGCGACTTCAGCGTGCCGTCGACCGCTGCGGGCATTTCCCCGGCGGCGACGGCGCCGTCGAGCATCACCGGGACCAGCGCGCGCAGGAACAGCAGATCGCCGTCGCGCAAAACGACAAAGCCGTTGGCGCTGACGCTCGACGAGCAGCCAGTGAGGCTGGCGCCAAGGCCGGCGGTGGCGAGAAACGCGGTGGCGCCGAGGCTGAATTTCAGCAGGCCACGGCGCGACAGGGCGGGTGTTTCGGTCAGGCTTGGGTGCATTGTTGTTATTACCCGGCGTCGACGAACGTTTAGCGAATGAACAGCTTTTGAATCAGTTTTTGAATCGATGTGCCGTAGGGCGGGTAGATGAGCCGCGCCGCGTTGAAGCGCTGTTTGATCAGCACACCCTTGGCCTTGCTGAACGTCAGGAAACCTTCGTGGCCGTGGTAATGGCCCATGCCCGAGGGGCCGATGCCACCGAAGGGCATGTCGTCCTGAGCGACATGCAACAAAGTGTCGTTCAGGCACACACCGCCGGAATGGGTCTCGTGCAGTACGCGATGCTGCTCGCGTTTGTCGTAGCCAAAGTAGTAAAGAGCCAGAGGACGAGGCCGCTGATTGATGTAAGCGAATGCCTGCTCCAGATCGCGGTAAGGCACGATCGGCAGCAATGGGCCGAAGATTTCGTCCTGCATCACGGTCATCTCATCGCTGACATTGAGCAACACGCTGTGCGGCATGCGGCGGCCCTGGCCTTGTTCGAACAGCGGGATCAGCAGCGCGCCTTTGCTGGTTGCGTCGCTGACATATCCGTTGAGCCGGGCCAACTGGCGTTCGTTGATAATCGCGGTGTAGTCGGCGTTGTCGGCCAGTGTCGGGTAGAAGCCTTTCACAGCTTGACGATAGGCCTCGACGAAAGCGCCGACGCGGTCTTCCGGCACCAGCACATAGTCAGGCGCGACGCAGGTCTGCCCGGCATTGAGGGTCTTGCCGAAGGCGATGCGTTCGGCGGCGTCCTTGAGCGGTACGTCTCTGGAGACGATGGCCGGCGACTTGCCGCCCAGTTCCAGGGTGACTGGCGTGAGATTTTCCGCCGCAGCGCGCATGACGTGTCTGCCGACGCTGGTGGAACCGGTGAACAGCAAGTGATCGAAAGGCAGACGGGAGAACGCCACGCCAACATCCGCCTCACCCAGCACCACGCAAACCAGGTCTTCGGGAAAGATCCGCGCCAGCAGCTCTTTGAGCAACAGCCCTGTGGCCGGAGTCGATTCGCTGAGCTTGAGCATCACCCGATTGCCGGCAGCCAGGGCGCCGACCATCGGCCCCACGGCCAGATACAGCGGGTAGTTCCACGGCACGATCACACCGACCACGCCCAGCGGCTGATAAACCACCTTCGCCGAAGCCGGCTGGAACGCCATGCCGACCTTGCGCCTTGAGGGCTGCATCCATTTTTTCAGATGACGACTGGCGTAGTGAATGCCGTGCAGGCTCGGCATCAATTCGGCGAGCAGGGTTTCGTCGGCGCTGCGATGACTGAAGTCGGCACTGATCGCTTCGATCAACGCCTGACGCTCGCTGCTAAGCAAATCGCGTAAAGCCTTAAGCCACTGTTGACGTTGCGCGGCCAGCGGCATCGGGTTGGCCGAGTACGCGGCTCGTTGCGCCTGGAACTGCCGATCGAGCGTTTCAAGAGGCTGTTGCAGGGTTTGCAGGTAGGCAATGTCGGCAGTCATCGCAGGCTCCGGATTTTATTGTAATGAGCACTTTTTAGAGTCGATGCTCTAGAAAGTCAAACGACTTCCGCGCACGTCAGTGTTTTATCCATTTCCGGTTAGGTCGTAAGATGCGCCGTCAACGCACTCTGAATTAAAGCTCAAGCCATGGCCCCACGAATAAAAACCAGCGAGCGCATCGTTCAGAACAGCCTGGAGCTGTTCAATCAGCAGGGCGAGCGCAGCGTCAGCACCAACCACATCGCCGCGCACATGGAGATTTCTCCGGGCAACCTGTACTACCACTTCCCCAACAAGCAGGCGATCATCGCCGTGTTGTTCAGTGAGTACGAAGCCCTGGTGGACAGCTTTTTGCGTCCGCCTCAGGGCCGCCCGGCGACCGTCGAGGACAAGCGTTTCTATCTCAAGGAACTGCTCTCGGCCATGTGGCGCTACCGCTTTTTGCACCGCGACCTCGAGCATCTGCTCGACAGCGATGCGGAACTGGCCGCGCGTTATCGGCGTTTCTCCCAGCGCTGCGTGATCCAGGGGGCCGCAATTTACGAAGGTTTTGTCGCCGCCGGCATTCTGAAAATGGATCGTGTGCAGATCGAATCGCTGACCCTCAATGCGTGGATCATCCTGACGTCGTGGGTGCGTTTTCTGTGCACCACGCGTGAAAACTCCAACCACCTCAGCGAACAGGCCGTGAAGCGTGGCGTGTATCAGGTGCTGGTGCTGGAAGCAGGGTTTGTTACCGATCAGGCGCGGGATGAAGTCAACGCACTGTTCGACGAGTTCTATGTGCCGCTGGCGCAGGCCCTTGAAGACGTGAAATAAACCGTTCAGCCGAATTCCACAGGAGCCCGTTATGTCGATTGCGCAGTTGATCAGCCCACAAGCACTGGACGCTCGCAAAGAGCAGCCGGGGCTGGTGATTCTCGATTGTCGTTTTGCCCTCGAAGATCCGGATTACGGCCAGCGCAGCTACGCCGAAGGGCACATTGCCGGGGCGAGTTTCGCCGATCTGGAGCGGGATCTGAGCGGTAAAGTCGAGAAGGGCGTGACCGGGCGTCATCCGTTGCCCGAGCCGGCGGCGCTGATCGAACGCCTGCAAGCCTGGGGCATCAGCAGCGACAGCGATGTGGTTTTGTACGACGACGGCCCGGGTGCATACGCGGCGCGGGCGTGGTGGTTGCTGGCATGGCTGGGCAAGCGCGACGGCGTATTCATTCTCGATGGCGGGCTCAAAGCCTGGCACGCGGCCGGCCTGCCGCTGAGCCTGGATCCGCCGAGCGTGACGCCGGGTAACTTCAGTGGTCAGCCGGACATGAGCCTGTTGCTCAGCGCCGAGCAATTGCAGGAACGCCTCGGCCAGCCAACCCTGACCCTGCTCGACGCCCGCGCCTTGCCGCGCTTCAAGGGCGAAATGGAACCGATCGATCCGGTGGCCGGACATATTCCCGGCGCGCAGTGCGCGGCGTTCACCGACAATCTCGGCAGTGACGGTCGCTTCTTGCCGGCCGAGCAGCTCAAGCAGCGCTTTGCCGCAAAACTGGGCGATCGCTCACCGTCGGAACTCGTCGCCTACTGCGGCTCCGGGGTGACGGCGTGTCACAACCTGTTTGCGCTGTGCCTGGCCGGTTATCCGCTGGGTGCGCTGTATGCCGGATCGTGGAGCGAATGGATCAACGAGCCATCGCGTGGTATTGCCACCGGCGAATAAACACCGTCATCTCCCTGTAGGAGTGAGCCTGCTCGCGAAGGCGTCCTGTCAGGCATTGAATTTCAAGACTGACCCACCGCCATCGCGAGCAGGCTCACTCCTACAAGGGATATGCGGCGCTCAATGACCGAGTGCGGTCAGCCATTGCGGTATGCGCCGCTCCAGGTAATACCCGGGCCTGCGCACCGAGCCGTCGACGAAACCTACGTGACCGCCACGCGCCTGTAATTCGAACTGGGTGCAGGCTGACAACTCGTCGGGTTGCGGCAAGCTGTGCGGGAACACGAACGGATCGTCCGCGGCCTGAATGATTAGCGTCGGCGTGCGGATTTCGCCAAGGTAGTAGCGGCTCGATGCGCGGCGGTAGTAATCCTCGGCGTCATTGAAACCGTGCAATGGCGCGGTAACCCGGCCGTCGAAATCCCAGAAAGTGCGCATGTTCTCCAGCGAGCCGAGCGCGGCCAGTTTTGCCAGGCCGTCTTCGCGCCCGTCATGCTGGAACTGACGCTGCTTGTTCCTGATGTAGGCGACCATTTCGCGCATGAAATGCGCCTGATACACCCGCGAAAACCCCTGGCCGATACGATCGGCACATTGATCGAGACGGAACGGCACCGACACCGCCACCGCGCCGAGCACGCCGCTGTCGCTGCCGGTTTCGCCCAGATGCTTGAGCAGCACGTTGCCGCCCAGGGAATAGCCAACCGCATACAACGGCGCCAACGGTCGTTTCGCGCGCAGGTGCTGGATGGCTTCGGCAAGGTCTTCGCTGGCGCCGGAGTGGTAGCTGCGCGGCAACAGATTCGGCTCGCCGGAACAACCGCGCCAGTTCAGTGCGACGCTGGCCCAGCCCTGGTCGGCCAAGGCCTTTTGAATGCCCGCCACATAGGGCGAATTGGAAGAGCCGGTCAAACCGTGCAGCACCAGTACCAACGGCGCCTCGGCGCTGTGCGGGCCGTGCCAGTCGAGGTCGAGGAAATCGCCGTCCTCGAGCCACAGGCGTTCGCGTTCGCGCTCGATGTGCACGGTCTTGCGCCACAGCGGCCCCCACAGGGTTTGCAGATGCGGATTGCCGAGGCCGAAGGCGGGGATGAAGCGTTCTGGCGAAGGGGGCACGATGATTCTCGATGGGCTTGTGGCGAGGGAATACGCCCCCTCGCCGCAGTTTGCTTGCGACCTTGTCAGCCGGCGATGTCCGCCGTGCGTTGCCACAACGCGTAAAAAACCCGACCGGATTTCTGTTCACGATGCAGGCGCCAGTTGCCCGGCAGGCCCAGCGTCGATGGCGCTGTTTCGCTTTCAGTGTAGATCCACGAATCGGCCGCCAGCCATTGGCGCTCTTCCAGCAAGGTACAAACCGCTGGCAACAGGTTCTGGTTGAACGGCGGGTCGAGGAACACCAGGTCGAACGGCGTTGCGGTTTGGGTTTCCAGGTAGCGCAGCGCATCGGCAGTTTGCACTTGGCCGTTGCTGCAACGCAGGGTGCCGAGGTGTTCTTTCAGGCTGGACACTGCAACGTTGCTCGCGTCCAGGGCCTGAGCAGTGGCCGCGCCACGGGACAACGCTTCGAGAAACAGCGCGCCGCTGCCGGCGAACGGGTCGAGCACTTTCGCCCCTTCGACATAGGGCGCGAGCCAGTTGAACAGGGTTTCGCGCACGCGATCCGGGGTCGGGCGCAGGCCCGGCGCGTCGGGGAAGCTCAGCTTGCGGCTGCGCCACTGGCCGCCAATGATGCGCAGCTGATTGACGCCGTTGTGCACGTTTTGCACAGGTTTTTTCGGTGCTCGAGTCGCCATTAATGCTCCGGAACCCCGAGCGGTTGCTCGGCAGGTTTATCAGATGGGGCCGGTAACGGCTTTTGCGGCACGGTCGGGCCAGCGGTGACGATGACCATTTTCTCCGTGCTCAGGTGTTTGTTCAGCGCATCGCGCACCTGCTCCACAGTCAGGCTCTGCGACTGCCGCATGAAATCGTCGAGATAGCTCAGCGGCAGATTATAGAAGCCCATCGCGCCGAGTTGGCCAACGATGTCGGCGTTGCTCGCGGTGGACAGCGGGAAGCTGCCGGCCAACTCGCGCTTGGCATCGTCGAGTTCTTTCTGCGTCGGCCCGGTTTTCAGGTAGTCGGCGAGCACGTCCTGGACCAGTTTCAGGGTGCCTTCGCTCATCTCGGCGCGGGTCTGCAGGTTGATCATGAACGGCCCACGGGCCTGCATCGGGCTGAACGCCGAATACACGCCGTAGGTGAGGCCACGCTTCTCGCGCACTTCGCTCATCAGGCGCGTACCGAAACCACCACCGCCGAGGATCTGATTGCCCAGCGACAGCGCGGCGTAATCCGGATCGTCGCGATCAATGCCCAGTTGCGCGAGCATCAGGTTGGTCTGTTTCGACGGAAATTCGATGTGGTTGACGCTGGCCTTCGGTTCCTGCGGCGCAGCGATCTTCGCCAGTGCCGGGCCTTTCGGCAGGGCAGAGGAGACCTGATTGGCGATCGCCTCGGCTTCGGCTCGCGACAGGTCGCCGACCAGTGCAATCACAGCGTTGCCGGCGGCGTAGGCCTTGGCATGAAACTCGCGCAATTGCGTGACAGTGATCTTCGGCACGCTTTGCGCATTGCCATCGCTGGAATGCGCGTATGGGTGATCGCCGTACAGACGCTTCATCAGCTCGAGGCTGGCGAGTTTGCCGGGGTTCTGTTTCTGGTACTCGAAACCGGCGAGCAGCTGGTTCTTGATGCGCGCGAAGGAGTCGGCGGGGAAGGTCGGTTTGCCGACCACATCGGCGAACAGCTTCAACGCCGGTTCACGCTGCTCAGGTGCGCTCAGACTGCGCAGCGAAGCCAGCGCCATGTCCTTGAACGCACCGTTGCCGAAGTCGGCGCCGAGGCCTTCAAACCCCTGGGCGATTGCGCCGACGTCTTTGCCGGCGATGCCTTCGTTGAGCATGGCGTTGGTTAGCACGGCGAGGCCGGGGACGTTGCCATCCTGGCTGCTGCCCGCGGCGAAGATCAGGCGCATGTCGAACATCGGCAGTTCATGGGCTTCGACGAACAGCACTTTCGCGCCTTCAGCGGTGTTCCAGGTCTGCACATCGAGCTTGCGGCTGGCCGGGGCCTTGCCGTCGAGTTCGGCCAGCGATTGCAGTTTCTGGCTGGACTTGGCGTTATCCAGTGCTTCGCTGGCCTTGCTGTCAGCGCTTGGCGACAAATAAACCGCTGCCGAGCCGATCACCGCGACAGCGAGCAGGCCAAGCAGCATCAGGCGTGGGGTTTTGCGCTCACTCATGAGTCGTCTCCATTGGCAGGACGTGGGCGACGCTGAGACGTTCGCGGGTGAAATACTTTTTCGCGGCGTTCTGGATGTCTTGCGGGGTCACGCTTTCCAGATCGGCCAGTTCGGTGTCCATCAGCTTCCACGACAGACCGACCGTTTCCAGTTGACCGATCGCGGTGGCCTGGCTGGTGATCGAGTCACGCTCGTAAACCAGGCCGGCGATGACTTGAGCACGGACGCGTTCCAGCTCTTCGGCAGACGGCGCGGTGGTTTTCAGTTGCTCAAGCAGTTTCCACAAGCCGGCTTCGGCCTGGGCGATGGTCTTTTTCTTCTGCGTATTTGGCGTCGCCGACAGGGTGAACAGGCTGTCGCCACGGGTGTAGGCGTCATAGTCCGACGAGCCGCCGGAGACCAGCTCTTCGCCGCGTTCCAGTTGCGCCGGGATGCGCCCGCTGTAGCCACCGTCGAGCAGCGCCGAGATCAGGCGCAGGGCGTTGACCGAGCGTTTGTCGTCAGCAGTAGCAATACTCGGCACGTTGAAGCCAAGCATCAGGCTCGGCAGTTGGGTTTGCACGCGCAGGGTGATCTGGCGTTCACCGGGCTCGGCCAGTTCCAGCGGTTTTTTCGCCGGTGGCACGTCGCGTTTGGCGACCGGGCCGAAATAGCGCTGGGCGAGGGTTTTCACTTCGTCTGGGGTGACGTCACCGACCACCACCAGCGTGGCGTTGTTCGGCGCGTACCAGGATTGGTACCAGTGGCGCAGTTCCTCGACTTTCATGCGGTCGAGGTCAGCCATCCAGCCGATCGTCGGCGTGTGATAACCGCTGGCCGGGTAGGCCATGGCCTTGTAGCGCTCGTAGGCCTTGGACATCGGCTTGTCATCGGTGCGCAGGCGGCGCTCTTCCTTGATGACTTCGATTTCCTTGGCGAACTCGTCGGCCGGCAGGCGCAGGTTGGCCATGCGGTCGGCTTCCAGCTCAAACGCCACGCCGAGGCGATCGCGGGCCAGCACCTGGTAATAAGCCGTGAAGTCGTCGCTGGTGAACGCGTTCTCTTCGGCGCCGAGGTCACGCAGGATCAGCGAAGCTTCGCCGGGGCCGACTTTTTCGCTGCCCTTGAACATCATGTGCTCGAGCGCGTGGGACAGACCGGTCTGGCCCGGAGTCTCGTAGCTGGAGCCGACCTTGTACCAGATCTGCGAAACGACCACCGGCGCACGATGGTCTTCGCGCACGACGACCTTGAGGCCGTTGTCGAGGGTGAATTCATGGGTCGGTTGCGGGTCGGCCGCCAGGGCCGAAAGGGGCAGACAGACTGCGCTGAGCAGCAGGCCAGCAGCGCGGCGGGCTAGAGCATTCATTCGTTTTTCAACCTGTTGGGCTGCCCGCTTGGTCTTAGCGTCGGCGGGCGAGAGGGTGCTAGGATACTGATCCGTTTTACTGGCGGCCACGCCTATCAGGTTTCGATACCCGGTCAGGCTGTATGGGTTTGTCGCGGATAGCAGCAGTTTTTCATCTGAACTGCGCGTTTTCGCCGACGATGCCGCTCCAGTCCTTCGTGTTAATTGAAGTTTGAGGTGCCTTCGGCGCCTCGACAAAATGTTGCGCGTGAACAAGCTGGGTGAAACACAGTCTGTTCTGCATCGAATATTTATTTGCCGGGGCGCCCTGTTGGCGCGTCGCTACCGTGAGATAGCCGTCCTCCATGTTTGGTTCCAACGACGACAAGAAGAGCCCAGCTGCGGCTGGCGAGAAGAAAAGCCTGTTCGGATGGCTGCGGAAGAAACCGCAGGAACCCGTCGTCGAACAGCCGCCCGCGATTGCTGAGCCGGCCCCCGCGCCTGCACCTGTAATAGAAGAAGAGCCGGCGCCGATTGTGCTGCCGATCGCCGAACCGGTGCTGCAACCGGAGGCTGAAGCCGAGCCGGAAGCGCCCGCCGCTGCCGAGTTGCCGCTGACACCCTCCGCCGAACCGTGGCTGACTTTGCCAGTGGCAGAAGAGCCGGTGGCCTTCGTCGAAGAAGCGGCGCCGCATGTGACGCCAGAGATTCCTGCGCCGGTTGCCGAGGTTATTGCGCAGCCTGTGCCTGAAGCGCTCGTCGAGCCCGTGCCGGTCATCTCTGAACCCGTCGCCCCGGTTATCCAGCCGTCCGAGCCTGAACCTGAACCTGAACCTGAACCTGAGCCTGCACCGCTTGCCGCTGCGCCAGTTGTCGCTCCGGTCGTGCCGATGGAAGCGCCCGTAGAAACGCCCGTCGAAACCCCGCGCACCGAAGAAACCAAAGCCGGCTTCTTCGCCCGTCTCAAGCAAGGCCTGTCGAAGACCAGCGCCAGCATCGGCGAGGGCATGGCCAGCCTGTTCCTCGGGCGCAAGACCATCGATGATGACCTGCTCGATGACCTCGAAACCCGTCTGCTGACCGCCGACGTCGGCGTTGAAGCCACCACGCAGATCATCCAGCGCCTGACTCAAAAGGTCGCCCGCAAGGAACTGGCCGACGCCGACGCCCTGTACAAATCCTTGCAGGCCGAACTGGCGGCGATGCTCAAGCCGGTTGAACAGCCACTGAAAATCGCCTCGCAGAACAAGCCGTTCGTGATTCTGGTGGTCGGCGTCAACGGCGCCGGCAAAACCACCACCATCGGCAAACTGGCGAAGAAGCTGCAACTGGAAGGCAAGAAGGTCATGCTGGCCGCCGGTGATACCTTCCGTGCCGCGGCAGTCGAGCAATTGCAGGTCTGGGGCGAGCGCAACAAGATTCCGGTCATCGCCCAGCACACCGGTGCCGATTCGGCTTCGGTGATCTTCGACGCCGTGCAGGCCGCCAAGGCTCGTGGCATCGACGTGTTGATCGCTGACACCGCCGGCCGTCTGCACACCAAAGACAACCTGATGGAAGAGTTGAAAAAGGTTCGCCGGGTGATCGGCAAGCTCGACGCCGACGCGCCACACGAAGTGCTGCTGGTGCTCGACGCCGGCACTGGCCAGAACGCCATCAACCAGGCCAAGCAGTTCAATCAGACTGTCGAACTGACCGGCCTGGCCCTGACCAAGCTCGACGGCACCGCCAAGGGCGGGGTGATTTTCGCCCTGGCCAAGCAGTTCGGTCTGCCGATCCGCTACATCGGCGTCGGTGAAGGCATCGACGATTTGCGTACCTTTGAAGCCGAACCCTTTGTCCAGGCACTGTTTGCCGAGCGGGAGCGTTCATGATTCGTTTCGAACAGGTCGGTAAACGCTACCCGAACGGTCACGTCGGCTTGCATGAGCTGAGCTTTCGAGTCCGTCGTGGCGAGTTCTTGTTTGTCACCGGTCACTCCGGTGCCGGTAAATCCACGCTGTTGCGCCTGTTGTTGGCAATGGAGCGGCCGACCAGCGGCAAACTGCTGCTCGCCGGGCAAGACCTGAGCACCATCAGCAACGCGCAGATTCCATTTCTGCGCCGGCAGATCGGCGTGGTGTTCCAGAATCACCAGTTGCTGTTCGACCGCACGGTGTTCAACAACGTCGCCTTGCCACTGCAGATTCTCGGCCTGTCCAAGGTCGAGATTGCCAAGCGCGTCGATTCGGCGCTGGAGCGCGTGGCACTGTCGGACAAATCCGATCTGTACCCGGGCGACCTGTCCACCGGTCAGCAACAGCGCGTCGGCATCGCCCGCGCCATCGTCCACCGCCCGGCCTTGCTGCTGGCGGACGAACCGACCGGTAACCTCGACCCGCGTCTGGCGGCGGAGATCATGGGCGTGTTCGAAGACATCAACCGTTTGGGCACCAGCGTGCTGATCGCCAGTCACGACCTGGCACTGATCGCGCGCATGCGTCATCGCATGCTGACCCTGCAACGCGGCCGCCTGATCGGCGACGGGGAGGCCGGGGTATGAGTGCAACACGCAGTCCGAAGGTTTCCGAGCGCGTGGCCCCGAAAGCCGCTGACCCGCAACCGCCAAAAAAGAAAAAGCATGACGATGACGACGGCCCGGACTTCGCCACGCTGTTTCGCGCCTGGGTCGAAAGCCATCGCGCCAGCCTGCTCGACAGCCTGCGCCGCCTCGGCAAACAGCCGATCGGCAGCTTCTTCACCTGCATGGTAATGGCCGTTGCGCTGAGTCTGCCGATGGGGCTGTCGCTGTTGCTCAATAACGTCGAGCGTCTTGGCGGTTCCTGGCAGCGTGCGGCGCAGATTTCCCTGTACCTGCAACTCGACGCCAGCCCGGAGCAGGGTGAAGCACTGCGTGAGCAGATCAAAGGCATGCCCGGCGTCGCTGATGCCGAATATGTCGGCCGCGATCAGGCGCTGGAAGAGTTCCAGCAGCAGTCCGGCCTGGGCGAAGCCCTGCGTGAGCTGCCCGAGAACCCGTTGCCGGGTGTGGTGCTGGTGACACCGAACGAAGTCGACAAGCCGACACTCGAAGCATTAAGACAAAAACTTTCCGAGCTGCCGAAGGTACAACAGGCGCAACTTGATCTAGTCTGGGTCGAGCGTCTGGCAGCCATCCTCAAGCTTGGCGACCGCTTTGTCTTCGGTCTGACGGTGTTGTTGGTGTCTGCATTACTTTTGGTGATAGGCAATACCATTCGTCTTCATATTGAAAACCGCCGCACCGAGATAGAAGTGATTAAACTCGTCGGCGGCACTGACAGTTATGTGCGTCGCCCTTTCCTGTATATGGGCGCGTTGTATGGCTTCGGTGCAGGGCTGTTGTCCTGGGGTGTATTGGCGTTCGGCCTCAACTGGCTGAACGATGCGGTGGTTGGACTGGCCGGCTTGTACGGCAGTGATTTCGCCCTGGCCGGCGTGCCAGTGGCCGACGGTCTGTCGCTCTTGCTTGGCGCGGTGCTGTTGGGTTATATCGGTGCATGGATTGCAGTCGCACGTCATCTCAGGGAGCTGGCGCCGAAGTAGAATCTTTTTTGCGCGTGATTGACCTTGCGGTTTTTATGGGAACTTGTACCTGAGTTCCCGGTCAATTTTTCGCAGTGCCGAGAGGCACGAGTATGTAAGTGGGAGGTTTTTTCGTATGACCAATTCTTTGCAACCTGCGTATGCGCTGGTTCCGGGTGCGAACCTGGAAGCCTACGTGCACACCGTCAACAGCATTCCATTGCTGACGCCGGAGCAGGAGCGTGAACTGGCCGAGAGTCTCTACTATGAGCAGGATTTGGGGGCGGCTCGGCAGATGGTGCTCGCCCACCTGCGTTTTGTCGTACACATTGCCCGTAGCTATTCCGGCTACGGTCTGGCTCAGGCTGACCTGATCCAGGAAGGTAACGTCGGCCTGATGAAGGCCGTCAAGCGCTTCAACCCGGAAATGGGTGTGCGTCTGGTGTCGTTCGCCGTGCACTGGATCAAGGCGGAAATTCACGAGTTCATCCTGCGCAACTGGCGCATTGTGAAAGTCGCGACCACCAAGGCCCAGCGCAAGCTGTTCTTCAACCTGCGCAGCCAGAAGAAGCGCCTGGCGTGGCTGAACAACGAGGAAGTCCACCGTGTGGCGGAAAGCCTTGGCGTCGAACCACGTGAAGTGCGCGAAATGGAAAGCCGCCTGACCGGCCATGACATGGCCTTCGACCCGGCTGCCGAAGCCGACGACGACAGCGCTTTCCAGTCGCCGGCCAACTATCTGGAAGACCACCGGTACGACCCGGCCCGTCAACTGGAAGATGCCGACTGGAGCGACAACTCGAACACCAACCTGCACGAAGCACTGGAAGTGCTGGACGAGCGTAGCCGCGACATCCTCTACCAGCGCTGGCTGGCAGAAGAGAAAGCCACGCTGCACGACCTGGCGCAGAAGTACAACGTGTCGGCCGAGCGAATCCGTCAGCTCGAAAAGAGCGCGATGAATAAGCTCAAGTTGTCGATCGCCGCGTAACTGGCGAAGCCGCGACAAAAAAACGCCCCGATCAGCGATGATCGGGGCGTTTTCATTTCTGGCTTCACGCAAAACCCATGTGGGAGCGAGCTTGCTCGCGAAAGCGGAGTGTCAGTCACCGCCACTGCTGAATGATCCACCGCTTTCGCGAGCAGGCTCGCTCCCACATTGGTATTTCGGTGTTATTCAGCCCAAGGCGCTCGCCGCGAATCATTCAGTCCGAGCAGATAACTATCGCCACCCAACTGACTCATCTGCTGCCGAATCCATCCGGCGCGTCGCGATACATAACCGGTCGGATGACTCGCGCTCCACACCCGTGGATTGGGCAGTACCGCGGCCAGATAACTCGCCTGCTGACGCGACAATGACTTCGCACTCACGCCAAAGTGATGACGGGCCGCCGCTTCGGCGCCAAACACGCCGTCATCCCACTCGACGCTGTTCAGGTACACCTCGAGAATCCGCTGCTTGGGCCAGAACACCTCGATCAGCGCGGTAAACCACGCTTCCAGGCCTTTGCGCAGATAACTGCGGCCCGACCACAGAAAGAGATTTTTCGACACCTGCTGGCTCAAGGTGCTGGCGCCGCGAATCGAACCGCCCAGTTCGTTGTGGGCGAGGGCGGCCTGGATTGCGCGCAGATCAAAGCCCCAGTGCTCGGGGAATTTCTGGTCTTCGCCAGCAATTACCGCCACTTTCAGGTCATCGGAGATCTCGTTCCAGGGTTTCCAGGTGCGCTGCAGATCGATCGGCTCGCCGTCGACCCAGGATTCGACCTTGCGCTCGACCATCAACGCCGTACCCGGCGGTGGCACGAAGCGAAACACCAGCACCAGCAAGACACTGCCGCCGGCGAACCAGAGCAGGGCCTTAGTGAGACGACGGAAAATTGAACGCAGCATAGAGATGGCTTGGCCGAACCCGTGGAGCGGGCCATTATACAGACCCTGCCGATGGCGTCTGACTGGAGTTCCCCATGCTGCGTGGCTTTTTGATGCTGGCCGCTTTTTTCGGATTCACCGGCGTTGCGCTGGGCGCGTTCGCCGCCCATGGCCTGAAAAACCGCCTGACCCCGGAATACCTGACGATTTTCCACACGGGCGTCACCTACCAACTGGTGCACACACTCGCGCTGTTCGGCGTTGCGCTGCTGGCCACGCAGATTCAAGGGCGACTGATCACTTGGGCCGGCGTGTCCTTCACCATCGGCATCCTGTTGTTCTCCGGCAGCCTGTACGTGCTGACCATGACCGGCATCAGCAAGCTCGGCATCATTACCCCGTTTGGTGGCCTCGCGTTTCTCATCGGTTGGGTTTGCCTCGGCCTCGCCGCCTGGCGCTTGCAGCTAACCGCTTGACGCTTGGTACTGACCTTTAGGTCATGATCGGGCTAGAATGCCAGCCCCTAAAAATGATGGCGGCGTTGTGCATGCGCATTCAGTTGAACGGTGAATCCTTTGAATTGCCCGACGGTGAAACCGTTGCGGGCCTCATCACTCGTCTGGATCTGACCGGGCGCCGTGTGGCCGTAGAGCTCAATCTGGACATCGTCCCGCGCAGCCAGCATGCCGATACCAGGCTAAACGACGGTGACAACGTCGAGGTAGTACACGCCATCGGCGGCGGCTGATCGCCCCGGCCTGCAAGGGCACAGAATTCTGCAAGACCCTCACCCCTCAAGAGGATTCCTTATGAGCATCGTTCGTAGCGACAAGCCTTTTGTGCTGGCCGGTCGTACTTACCAGTCGCGTTTGCTGGTCGGTACCGGCAAGTACCGTGACATGGAAGAAACCCGCCAGGCCATCGAAGCCTCGGGTGCCGAGATCGTCACTTTCGCCGTGCGCCGCACCAATTTGGGCCAGATCGAAGGCGAGCCGAACCTGCTCGACGTGCTGTCGCCGGAGCGCTACACCTTTCTACCGAACACCGCCGGTTGCTACGACGCCATCGAAGCCGTGCGTACCTGCCGCCTGGCGCGTGAGCTGCTCGACGGCCACAACCTGGTGAAGCTGGAAGTGCTGGCCGACCAGAAAACCCTGTTCCCCAACGTGATCGAAACCCTCAAGGCCGCCGAAACGCTGGTCAAGGAAGGCTTCGACGTGATGGTCTACACCAGCGATGACCCGATCATCGCTCGCCAGTTGGCCGAAATCGGCTGTATCGCCGTGATGCCGCTGGCCGGTCTGATCGGCTCCGGTCTGGGCATCTGCAATCCGTACAACCTGCAGATCATCCTCGAAGAAGCCAAGATCCCGGTGCTGGTCGATGCCGGTGTTGGTACCGCTTCCGACGCGACCATCGCGATGGAGCTGGGTTGCGACGCCGTACTGATGAACTCGGCCATCGCCCACGCCCAGCAACCGGTGATGATGGCGCAAGCCATGCAGCACGCCATCGTCGCCGGTCGCCTGGCGTACCTCGCCGGCCGCATGCCGAAAAAACTCTATGCCAGCGCCTCTTCGCCGCTGGATGGTCTGATCAAGTAAGAGCCATTGATGACTGAATCGAACGACACGCCTGTCCAGCCGGACGAAGGCGACGAGCGCCAACACCGCCGCATCAAGAGTTTCGTGATGCGCGCCGGGCGCATGACCGAAGGCCAGCAACGCGGCCTGGACCAGGGCGCGCCGCTGTACGTGCTGCCGCTGGCCGATGCGCCGGTCGATTACGACCAGGTGTTCGGCCGCTCGGCGCCGCGCTCGCTGGAAATCGGTTTCGGCATGGGCCACTCGCTGCTGGAAATGGCCGCTGCTGCTCCAGAGCAGGATTTCATCGGTGTTGAAGTGCACCGTCCGGGTGTCGGCGCGCTGCTCAATGGCGTGCTGACCCAAGGGCTGACCAACCTGCGGGTCTACGATTGCGACGCGATCGAAGTGCTCAACCGCTGCATCGCCGACAACAGCCTCGATCGCCTGATGCTGTTTTTCCCGGATCCGTGGCACAAGAGCCGCCACCACAAGCGCCGCATCGTCCAGGCCTCGTTCGCCGAACTGGTGCGCAGCAAGTTGAAGGTTGGCGGCATTCTGCACATGGCCACCGACTGGGAACCGTACGCCGAGTACATGCTGGAAGTGATGAACGTCGCCCCCGGCTACCGCAACCTTGCCGAAGACGGCAAATGCGTCCCACGCCCTGCCGAACGCCCGATCACCAAGTTCGAACGCCGCGGCGAACGTCTTGGCCATGGCGTGTGGGATCTGAAGTTCGAGAAGATCGCTTAAGCATCACGCAATAAAAAACTGTGGGAGCGAGCCTGCTCGCGAAAGCGGATGTTCATTCAACACTGATGTTGACTGACACACCGTATTCGCGAGCAGGCTCGCTCCCACATTTTGTTTCGGGGTGTTTGCGAAGTCAGCGGCGATCAGCAACCACGCCGATCAGCACCAGTACCACCAGCAACACCGGCGCCAGGCTGTAGTTGTTGAACTGGCTCAGGCCTTTGATCACCCATGGCGTGGCGTAGATCAGCGCGGCGCCGCTGCCAATCAGGCAGAGCAGGGCCATCAGGGGCACGCGCAGGGCGCCGGCGATGCTGCCCAGGCGTTGCTCGACCCAGCCTTTGAAGTCAGCGCCGAACAGCACCAGCAGGCAACCGACCAGCGCCAGAGCGATTTCCGAGAGATTGCTGCGGCTCCAGCGGGAGACGGTGGCCAGCAGGTCGAGTATCAAATCCATGCGTTTTCCCTTTGAGCTGAAGTCAGTTCAGAAATTGTTGCAGCAAGTCGTTGAGGAACAGCTGGCCGCGTTCGGTCGCCGCCAGGCGTGACGGTTCGACCTGCAACAGGCCGCTTTGTTCGGCCTCGCGGCGGCCTTCGGCGAGGGTCTCCAGCGACAGGCCGGTGCGTTCCGGATACAGGCGCGATTCGACCCCGGCGGTCAGGCGCAGGGCGTTCATCAGGAACTCGAACGGCATCTCGTCATTGCTCAGGGATTTCTCGCCGGCCTGAAAGCTTTTCGCCGGGTTCAGATAATCCTTCGGCAGGCGGGTTTTCCATGTGCGCACGATGCGCCCGTCCGGGTGGCTCAACTTGCCATGGGCACCGGCGCCAATGCCGATGAAGTCGCCAAAACTCCAGTAATTGAGGTTATGTCGCGCCGGGCGACCGGCCTGGGCATACGCCGACACTTCGTATTGCGCGTAACCGTGCTCGGCCAGTAGCGCTTGGCCGGCTTCCTGAATGTCCCACAGCGTGTCGTCTTCCGGCAGCACTGGCGGCTGGTTCCAGAACACCGTGTTCGGCTCCAGCGTCAGTTGATACCAGGAAATGTGCGTCGGCTTCAGCGCGATGGCCTGGCGCAGATCGCTCAAGGCATCGTCCAGCGACTGATCGGGCAAACCGTGCATGAGATCGAGATTGAAGTTATCGAACCCGGCCTGCCGGGCCATGCCCGCCGCACGCACGGCTTCGTCACCGTTGTGAATGCGGCCGAGGGCTTCAAGCTTTTCCTGCTGAAAGCTCTGGATACCGATCGACAGCCGATTGATCCCCAGCTTGCGATAGGCGACAAACTTCTCTTGCTCGAAGGTGCCCGGATTCGCCTCAAGGGTGATTTCGATGTCGGCGGCGAACGGGATGCGCTGCTCGACGCCCTGCAACAAACGCCCGAGGGCTTCGGCGCTGAACAGGCTTGGCGTCCCGCCACCAAAGAAAATCGATGTCAGCTCACGGCCGTACACCGCATGCAGATCCTGATCGAGATCGGCCAGCAACGCGTCGACGTATTCCTGCTCCGGCAGCACCGGGCTGGCGGTGTGTGAGTTGAAATCGCAATACGGGCATTTGCGCACACACCACGGGATGTGGATGTACAGCGCCAGGGGCGGCAGGGTTGGCAGCGGTGCCCGAGGCGAGGACGCGGCGCCGCCGATGATCAGCGACGACGCGGAAGAATCAGTGGTCATTTCAAGCCCAGACGCTGGCGCAGCAGATCCATTGCACGGGCGCGGTGGCTGATCTGGTTCTTGTCGGCCGGGCTCAGTTCGGCGCTGGAGCAGTCGCGCTCCGGCACCCAGAACAGTGGATCATAACCGAAGCCATGCTCGCCGCTGGCTGCGTTGAGGATGCGTCCGTGCCACAGGCCTTCGCAGAGGATCGGCAGCGGATCATCGGCGTGGCGCACCAGTGCCAATACACAGACGAACTGCGCGCCGCGCTCGGCTTGTGGCACGTCCTTGAGCGCATCGAGCAGTTTGGCGTTGTTCGCCGCATCGCCCTGGCCGTCGGCGTAACGCGCCGAATAGATGCCCGGTGCGCCGCCGAGGAAGTCCACTGCCAGCCCGGAATCGTCGGCCAGTGCCGGCAGCCCGGAAATGCGCGCGGCGTTGCGGGCCTTGAGGATCGCGTTCTCGACAAACGACAGGCCGGTTTCTTCCGGCTCGACCTTGCTCCATTCGCCAATCGAGCGCAGTTGCACCGAGTCGCCGAGCATGGCCTGGAGTTCTTTGAGTTTGCCGGCGTTATGGCTGGCCAGTACGAGCTGCTTGATGTTCATCATTCGCCGGGAAAGAGTTCTTGGTTGAAATTGATGGTGTTGATCTTGTCGCCATTCTGCACCTTGATTTCAAAGGTGCGGGTTTCCTGCTGCGGCACCGGGTACTGGGCGATGTAGTAGATCGCGCCCTGTTCGGTGACCTGACGGAATTTCAGCGCCACGCTGTTGCTGGTCAGGTCCTTGATCGTGCCGGTGACGCTGGCGATCACCGGTTTGCCGTCCTTGACCACCGAGACGTTGATCACGCCCTGGTTCTTGCTGCGGATCAGCTCGGCAGCCTTGGCGATGTCCGGTTGCAGGAACGTCGAGTTGAAGGTGTTGTAGTGCACCGTGATGTCGCCGAAGGTTTCCTTGCGTTCACCTTTGATGACGTCCGCCGCCATGGCGCTGGCGCTCAGGCAGGCGGTGAGTAACAGCAACGCTAGACGACTCATGTTCGTGCTCCTTCAAATGCCCAGACTCAGACCGCGACTCGGTGGTCCGCCAGCTGCGGACTGCTGACGCGGTAGATACCGATTTCACCTAACAGATTAGGCCATAGCTTACTGGCCCACCCGTGACGGTGCTGTTGATCCACGGCAAGCCGATCAATGACCTTCGCGTCACGTTCGCGGCACAGTTCTTCGAAATCCTCGAAGGTGCAGAAGTGGATGTTCGGCGTGTTGTACCAGGTGTAGGGCAGGAACTCCGAGACCGGCATACGGCCCTTGCTCGCCAGGTACCAGCGGCAGCGCCAGTGGCCGAAGTTGGGGAAGGTGATAATGCACTGGCGACCGACCCGGAGCATTTCGTCGAGGATCCTGTCCGGGTAATGCACCGCTTGCAGGGCCTGGGTCATGACGACGATGTCGAAACTGTTGCTGGCAAAGTTGCCCAGGCCTTTGTCCAGATCCTGCTCGATGACGTTGATGCCCTTGGCCACGCACTCGGCGATATTGTCGGCGTCGTTTTCCAGGCCATAACCGGTGACGTTCTTGTTGTCGCGCAGCCAGGTCAGCAGCTCGCCGTCACCGCAACCGAGGTCGAGGACGCGGCTGCCGGCGGGGATCCATTCCTGGATGATTTCCAGATCAGCTCTCATGGCTTTCTCACAACGAAATGCGGTTCATGTAATTGCCGAATGCCTGCAAGTAACGCGGGATCGGAATCAGGAAGGCGTCGTGGCCTTGGGGCGCGTCGATTTCCAGATAACTGACGTCCTTGCGCGCAGCCATCAGCGCATCCACCAGTTCCCGCGAGCGCGCAGGGGAGAAGCGCCAGTCGGTGGTGAACGACATCACGCAGAATTTTGCCGTAGCGTTTTCAAAGGTTTTCGCCAGATCATCGTCGAAGTTCGCCGCCGGATCGAAGTAATCCAGCGCTTTGGTCATCAACAGATAGGTGTTGGCATCGAAGCGCCCGGAGAACTCTTCGCCCTGATAACGCAGGTAGCTCTCGACCTGAAACTCGACACTGTGGAAGTCGTAGTTGAGCTTTTCGCTCTTCAGGCCACGGCCGAATTTCTCACCCATGGAGTCGTCGGACAGATAGGTGATGTGCCCGACCATGCGCGCCAGCATCAGCCCGCGCTTGGGGATCACGCCGGCTTCCTGGAACGAACCACCGTGGAATTCCGGGTCGGTGAGGATCGCCTGACGCGCGACTTCGTTGAAGGCGATGTTCTGCGCCGACAGTTTCGGCGCCGAGGCGATCGCCAGACAGTGCCGCACGCGATCCGGGTAGGTGATGGTCCATTGCAACGCCTGCATGCCGCCGAGGCTGCCGCCGATCACCGCTGCCCACTGGCCGATGCCGAGCAAATCAGCGAGGCGCGCCTGGCTGTGCACCCAGTCTTCGACGGTGAGCACCGGGAAATCAGCGCCGAACGGCTTGCCGGTCTCCGGGTTGATGCTGCTCGGCCCGGTGGAGCCGTTGCAGCCGCCGAGGTTGTTCAGGCTGACCACGAAGAATTTATTGGTGTCGATCGGCTTGCCGGGGCCGATGCAGCTGTCCCACCAACCGGGCTTGCGGTCGTCGACGTTGTGATAGCCGGCAGCGTGGTGGTGACCGGACAAGGCGTGGCAGATCAGCACGGCGTTGCTCGCCTGAGCGTTCAGCGTGCCGTAGGTTTCATAGATCAGGTCATAAGCGGCCAGCGAACGGCCACAGGCCAGCGCCAGCGGCTCGCTGAAATGCGCGGTTTGTGGCGTTACCAGGCCAACAGAATCGGCGGGAAAGGCAGTTGGCATCGACCCTGCTCTCGTTGAAATGAGGCGTAAGTCTAAAGACCGGGGGGGTTAGCGGCAAGCAACGATCAGGTCCGGCGTTTTCGCTTCGAATCGAGGTGCAGCCATTCGCGAGCAGGCTCGCTCCCACAGTTGAAATGCATTCCAATGTGGGAGCGAGCCTGCTCGCGAAAAAGGCGACTCGGTCAGTCAGACCGAACGCACTCGGTTACATCAGCAAACGCAGAATCTCCGGCATCATCGTCATCGCCGCCAAATTGTTGATCACCAGCATGTCGATCAGTTTGAGTGCAAGGAAGGCGAAGATCGGCGACAGGTCCAGGCCGCCGAGGTTTGGCAGGAAGCGGCGGAACGGTGCCAGTGCCGGCTCGCAGATCTGATTGACCAGCTCGGCGCCCGGATTGTGGCTGCCCGGTGCAACCCACGACAGAATCACGCTGATGATCAGGGCGAAGAAGAAGATCTTCAAGAACAGTGCAGTGACGCCGATCAGCGACCAGATCAACAGTTGCAGCGGGTTACCGGTGGTGCCGTAGGTCAGCAGCAGGGTCAGCGCCATCAGCAGCAGTTGCACCAGAATCGCCAGCACCAGCGACGACATGTCGAGGCCGAACAGGCTCGGGATGATCCGGCGCAAAGGTTTGAGCAGCGGCTGGGTGGCCTTGACCACGAACTGGCACAGCGGGTTGTAGAAGTTCGCCCGCACCAGTTGCAGGACGAAGCGCAGCAGCACGATCAGCAGGTACAGGCTGCCGAGGGTTTGCAGCACGTAAACCGCTGCGGTGTTCAATCCGATCATGTAAGGCTCCTTATTTGCCCAGTTGTTCGGCCATTTCGGCCGAGCGGTGCGCGGCGGCGCCGAGTGCGGTTTCAACCAGCGCTTGGAAGCCGCCAGCCTGGAATGATTTGATAGCAGCTTCCGTGGTGCCATTCGGCGAGGTCACGCGGCGGCGCAGTTCGGCCGCGTCGACATCGCTGGACACTGCCATGTGCGCGGCGCCCAAGGCAGTCTGCACGGTCAGTTGCTCAGCGATTGCTTTCGGCAGGCCCAGTTTGACGCCAGCGGCGGTCATGGCTTCGATCAGCAGGAAGAAGTACGCCGGGCCGGAGCCGGACACTGCGGTGACTGCGTCCAGTTGCTGTTCTTCGTCCAGCCACAGGGCGATGCCGACGGCGGACAGCAGCTCTTCGGCTTGCTGACGCTGCTGGGCGGTGACTTCACTGGTCGCGTACAGACCGCTGACACCCTGACGCAGCAGCGCCGGAGTATTGGGCATGCAGCGCACGATCGGCTGCTCGCCGAGCCATGCGGTCATGCTCGCGCAGGTGATGCCAGCGGCAATCGACACCACCAGTTGATTGGGCTGCAGGCTTGGGCGAATCGCCTCGCACACGGCTTTCATCGCCTGTGGCTTGACCGCCAGGACGATGACATCGACGCCGTCGATGGCCTGGGCGTTGTCAGCGAAGGTTTCGATGCCGTGTTCGGCGCTGACCTTGGCACGGGTTTCTTCGCCCGGATCGCTGGCGCGGATCTGCGCCGCTTCCAGACCCTTGGCGCGCAAGCCGCCAATCAGACTGGCCGCCATGTTGCCCGCACCGATAAACGCAATACGTGTGTTGCTCATGTGTGGTCCTTATCTGGAAACGTTCAAGACTGGGAATAATCTCTGGCGCCAAACAGCGCGGTACCGATCCGCACCCAGGTGGCTCCTTGGGCGATGGCCGACTCGAGGTCGTGGCTCATGCCCATCGACAGTGTGTCGAGCGGCAGATCGAGGCTCGCCTGCAATGCCTGCACGGCGGCGAAGGCAGCGTCCTGTTCGGCGCGCTCCTCGGTCGGCTCGGGAATCGCCATCAGTCCGCGCAGCTTCAAGCGTGGCAACGCGCTGATGGCCTCGGCCAGCGCTGGCAGATCGGCCGGGGTGCAACCGGATTTGCTCGCCTCGCCGCTGACATTGACCTGAATGCAGATGTTCAGTGGCGGCAGTTCGGGCGGACGTTGTTCGGACAGGCGTTGGGCAATTTTCAGACGATCCACGGAGTGCACCCAGTCGAAATGCTCGGCAATCGCGCGAGTCTTGTTCGATTGAATGGGGCCGATGAAGTGCCAGATCAAGGGCAGGTCGGCCAGCTCCAGCTGTTTGCCCAAGGCTTCCTGCAAGTAGTTCTCGCCGAAGTCGCGCAGGCCGGCGGCGTAGGCTTCGCGCAGGGCCTGGGCGGGTTTGGTCTTGCTCACGGCGAGCAAATGGATGCTGTTTTCGTCGCGGTGCGCGGCTTTGGCCGCTGCCTGGATGCGCGAACTAACCTGAAGGATGTTGTCTGCTATCGTGGACATCAAGAGGCGCCGGCGGTCTGTAGGTTCGCGGCATTCTACTGGAATTGAGGGACGCTATGGATATCACTGAATTGCTGGCCTTCAGCGCCAAACAGGGCGCTTCCGACCTGCACCTGTCGGCCGGCCTGCCGCCGATGATCCGCGTCGATGGCGACGTGCGACGGATCAATCTGCCGGCGCTGGATCACAAGCAAGTGCACGATCTGATCTACGACATCATGAACGACACCCAGCGCATCGAATTCGAGAAAAATCTGGAAACGGATTTTTCCTTCGATGTACCCGGCGTGGCGCGCTTTCGCGTCAACGCCTTTAACCAGAACCGTGGTGCCGGCGCTGTGTTCCGTACCATTCCGTCGAAAGTGCTGAGCATGGAAGACCTCGCCATGGGCGATGTTTTCCGCAAGATCACCGATGCGCCGCGCGGGCTGGTGCTGGTCACCGGGCCGACCGGCTCCGGCAAATCGACCACGCTGGCGGCGATGATCGATTACCTCAACACTCATCGCCATCACCATATCCTCACCATTGAAGACCCCATCGAGTTCGTTCACGAATCGCGCAAATGCCTGATCAATCAGCGCGAAGTCCATCGTGATACCCGCAGCTTCGCCACCGCACTGCGTTCGGCGCTGCGTGAAGATCCGGACGTGATTCTGGTTGGCGAGATGCGTGATCTGGAAACCATCCGCCTGGCGCTGACCGCCGCCGAGACCGGGCATCTGGTGTTCGGCACGCTGCACACGACCTCGGCGGCGAAGACCATCGACCGCGTGGTCGACGTGTTTCCCGGCGACGAGAAGTCGATGGTCCGTTCGATGCTGTCGGAGTCGTTGCTGGCGGTGGTGTCGCAGACGTTGATCAAGAAGATCGGCGGCGGGCGGGTGGCGGCGCATGAAATCATGCTCGGGACGTCGGCGATCCGTAACCTCATTCGCGAGGACAAGGTGGCGCAGATGTATTCGGCGATTCAGACCGGTGGGTCGTTGGGGATGCAGACACTCGATATGTGCCTGAAGGATCTGGTGACCAAGGGCTTGATCAGCCGCGAGCATGCGCGGGAGAAGGCGCGTACGCCGGATAATTTCTGAGGGTCGCTGGTGCGGCTGCCGGCCCCTTCGCGAGCAGGCTCGCTCCCACATCAAACCGCATCCCTTCAGCTGGAATGCATTCTTCTGTGGGAGCGAGCCTGCTCGCGAAAAAGGCCGGTACTAATGAAGCTGATTCAGGAGATCAAACAGCTCAGCGCTGGACTACGCGCATCTGCTGTTGTTCTTTCGGCAACACGCGCTTGGCGACGACGTAATGCTTCTCCCAGTACGGCTTGTTCAGCGTGTCGATGCTCACCGCTTTGCCACGACGCGGTGCGTGGATGAAGCGGTCGTTGCCCAGGTAGATGGCAACATGGTTGACCCGGCGGCTCTTGATGTTGAAGAAAATCAGGTCGCCCGGCTTCAGATCCTTGCGTTCGACCTTCTCGCCGTGACCGCTGGCCATGGCGTTGGAGGTGCGTGGCAGGTCGAACGTAGCGTCGTTGAACGCATATTTCACCAGACCGCTGCAATCGAAGCCTTTACTTGGGCTGCTGCCGCCCCAACGATAAGGTGTACCGAGGACGTTTACCGCACGGCTCAGCACATTGCTGCTTTCCTTGCTCGCCATCGGTGGCACCAGCTTGCTGCGGCTCTTGCTGCTCAGCGTGGTGGTCTTGGACTTGCTGCTTTTGCTCGATGGAGCCGAAGCATGGGATTTCGGGGTGAAGCCGTTGACGTTGGGAAGACGTTGCTCACGATTGGTGGCGTGGGCGGCCAGTGGCATTAATAGGCAAATAGTCAGCCATGTCTTGAAAAATGGTCGCATTAGGCGTGGCTCGTAAGTGATAGCGCGCAACTTTATAACAGCTTTTTTTGCCGTTCCGAGGCCGTTCATCGATTCATAGCGCTGGCTACGGAACCAAAAACGCTCAAAAAGTACGCAATTGTCCGACAGAAGTCAGGTTCTACAAGGGTTTCGCGCTAGCAACGGTAACATTTGCCATACGTCGGCCACCTGTAAAAAAGTCACAAAGAAATGAAGAATATTTATCTATCGAGTTCAATGAGGTCTTAATGAACAGCTATCAGCTACCCCGCGTGAAGGAAAAAGACACTCACAGCAAAGTTATCGGCTACCTGCTTTGGATTTTCGGATTCACGGGAGCGCACCGCTTTTATTACGGCAAGCCGGTGACCGGGACGATCTGGTTCTTCACCTTCGGTTTGCTGGGGATTGGCTGGCTGATCGACGTATTCCTGATCCCGGCGATGGATCGCGAAGCCGACCTGCGCTTTGCTGCCGGGCCGATCGAGTACAACGTCGCGTGGATCCTGCTGACTTTCCTCGGCGTGTTCGGCGTGCACCGCATGTACCAAGGCAAGTGGATCAGCGGTTTGCTATATCTGCTGACGGGCGGGTTGTTCTTTATTGGTGTGCTGTATGACTTCTGGACCCTGAACGATCAGGTGTCGGTGCGCAACGCGCAGAATCGCGGCGCCTTCCAGTAAGTTGTGGCGAGGGGATTTATCCCCGTTGGGCCGCGAAGCGGTCCTGAATCCGAGAACGCGGTGGATTTGTTCCACCGCGTGCAATGGCTTCGCGACTGCTACGCAGCCGAGCGGGGATAAATCCCCTCGCCACAATCTTCCTCAAGTCAAGCCTGGTGTGTAATCCGCCCATCCACCAGCGTATAGCGCACCACACCCGGCAGGCTGTGCCCGATGAACGGGCAGTTCTCGCCCTTCGACAGCCAGTGCTCGCCGGCTACCGTCGAAGACTTCGGATCGAACAGCACGATATCCGCCGCACCACCTACCGCCAGTTTGCCCGCCGGCAGACGCAGCGCTTCGGCCGGGCCTGCGCTGAGACGTGCCAGCAGCGTCGGCAAGTCGAGCAAACCATCCTCGACCAGCGTCATCGCCAGCGGCAGCAGCAACTCAACACTGCTGATGCCCGGCTCGGTGGCGCCGAACGGGGCCAGTTTGGCGTCGCGCTCGTGGGGCTGGTGGTGGCTGGAGATGGCCGAGACCACCCCGGATTTCACCGCCTCACGCAGGCCATCGCGGTCGGCGCGGGTGCGCAGCGGCGGTTGCACGTGATAGAGGCTGTTGAAGTCGATCAGCGCTTCGTCAGTCAGAATCAACTGATACAGCGCCACATCGGCAGTGACTTTCAGACCACGGGCCTGCGCCTGAGCAATCAGGGCAACACCGCGCGCACTGGTCAACTGGCTGAAATGCGCACGCACGCCGGTCTGCTCGACCAGCAGCAGATCGCGGGCGAGCGCCACGGTTTCGGCGGTTTCCGGGATGCCCGGCAGGCCAAGGAAACTGGCGACCGCGCCTTCGTGGGCGAGACCGCCCTCGGCCAGATCGTGATCCTGCGAGTTGAAGATCACCGTCAGGTCGAAAGTCGCCGCGTATTCCAGCGCCCGGCACAGGGTGCGGCTGTTGCGGAAGCTTTCCAGGCCGTTGCCGAACGCCACGCAACCAGCGTCGCGCAGGGCCACCAGTTCGGCCAGTTGCTCACCATCGAGACCTTTGCTCAGTGCGCCAATCGGGAACACCTTGGCGTTGCCGGCTTCGCGGGCGCGGTCGAGGATCAGCTCAGCCACGGCCGAGGTGTCGAGCACCGGTTTGGTCTTCGGCGGGCAGCACAGGCTGGTCACGCCACCGGCAGCGGCCGCGCGGGTTTCGCTGACGATCGAGCCTTTGCGGCTGTAGCCCGGCTCGCGCAGGGCAACGTTGAGGTCTACCAGGCCAGGCGCGGCCACCAGGCCATGCGCGTCGATGGTTTCTACTGCGCTGAAACCGGCCGGCGCGGCGCCGAGGGCGACGATCTTGCAGGCTTCAACGTGGATGTCGGTGATTTGATCCAGGCCGCTGCTGGGATCGATGACGCGTGCGCCGAGAATGCTGAGCTTCACTGGGCGTTCTCCTGCTCGAATTGACGTTGCGCAGTCTGCCCGCTCATGGCCATGGACAGCACGGCCATACGAATCGCGATGCCGTAGGTCACTTGATTGAGGATCACCGAGTGCGGGCCGTCGGCCACCGCCGACTCGATCTCCACGCCACGGTTGATCGGCCCCGGGTGCATCACGATGCAATCGGGTTTGGCCCCGGCCAGACGCGCAGTGGTCAGGCCGAACAGGCGATAGAACTCGCCTTCGCTGGGCAGCAGGCCGCCGGTCATGCGCTCGCGCTGCAGGCGCAGCATGATCACCACGTCGACGTCTTTCAGGCCTTCAGCCATGTCGGTATAGACCTTGACGCCGTATTGCTCGATGCCGATCGGCAGCAGGGTTTTCGGCGCGATCACGCGGATGTCCGGGCAGCCGAGGGTTTTCAGCGCGAGCATGTTCGAGCGCGCCACCCGCGAATGCAGGATGTCGCCGACGATCGCCACCGAGAGGTTTTCGAAACCGCCCTTGTGCCGACGGATGGTGAGCATGTCGAGCATGCCCTGGGTCGGGTGCGCATGCCGGCCGTCACCACCGTTGATGATCGCCACTTGCGGGCAGACATGCTCGGCGATGAAGTGCGCCGCGCCCGAGTCGCCGTGGCGCACGACGAACATGTCGGCGGCCATCGCCTCAAGGTTGCGCAGGGTATCGAGCAACGTTTCGCCCTTGCTCGCCGACGATGTCGACACGTTCAGGGTGATCACGTCTGCCGACAACCGTTGGGCCGCCAGTTCAAACGTGGTGCGGGTGCGCGTGGAGTTCTCGAAGAACACGTTGCACACGGTCTTGCCGCGCAGCAACGGGACTTTCTTCACCGCCCGGGCGCCGACTTCAAGGAACGAGTCGGCAGTGTCGAGGATTTCCGTCAGCAACTCGCGGCGCAAGCCGTCGAGCGAGAGGAAGTGGCGCAGCTGGCCCTGATCATTGAGCTGCAGCGGGCGCTTGGTATCTAGAGGCGTCATCGCGAGGGGGACTCTCAATAGGGCGGATTAAAGGGTGACGTCTTGCAGTTCGAGCGTCAGCGGCTCGGGGCCGGACAACTTGACCCGCTGGTTGCCGGCCAGGGTCAGGGTGGCGCCGACCACGTTCGGGCGGATTGGCAACTCGCCGGCGTCCAGGTCCAGCAGGCAGACCAGCGTCACGCTGGCCGGGCGGCCGTAATCGAACAGTTCATTCATGGCGGCGCGGATGGTCCGACCGCTCATCAGCACGTCGTCGATCAGCACCAGATGCTGGCCTTCGATCTCGAAGGGCAGGGCGGAAGGGCGCACTTGCGGGTGCAGGCCGTTCTGGCTGAAGTCATCGCGATAGAAGGACACGTCCAGCGTACCCAGTGGCGCATCGCTGGCCAGCTCCTTGAGCAGCGCCTGCGCGACCCAGATGCCGCCGGTGCGGATGCCGATGTAACGCGGTTCGCTGATGTCACGCTGGGCAAGGTGCGCCTTGAGGCGGGTCGCCATCTGGCTGATCAGATCGGCGGGATTGGGCAGGCTCATGGTTGCTCCTTCGTGATTCCGCGCTGCGTCCTGCCGGACGAAGCTCGGTTTATAACCAAAAGAAAAGCGCCGAAGCGCTTGTCAGGATTCAAACAATGCAGTGTTTTCATCGAGCCAGCCCTGCAGCAGCAGGGCGGCGGCGATGGCGTCCACCGGGTTGTCGCGGTAACTGCCTTTCTGCCCGCCACGCACCAGTCGCTCGCCCTTGGCTTCGAAGGTGGTCAGGCGTTCGTCGTGGGTATAGAAGGGCAGGTTGTAGCGGCCGTTGAGGCGGCGGGCGAATTTCTCCGCGCGTACGCACATCTCGCTCGGCGTGCCGTCCATGTTCAGCGGCAGGCCGACGACCACGGCGTCGGGTTTCCATTCCTTGATCAGCGCTTCGACCTGATTCCAGTTCGGCACGCCGTTCTGCGCTTTCAGGGTGCACAGTTCGCGGGCCTGGCCGGTAATCACCTGGCCGACCGCGACGCCGATCTGTTTGGTGCCGTAGTCGAAGCCGAGAATCAGGCGCAGGGCCATCAGGCGTGACCTGCCTGGCTGGTGAGCAGATTGAGATCGATGCCCAAGTGCCGCGCCGCCGCTTCCAGGCGCAATTCGCTGCGGGTATTGAACAGAATGTCGGCGTTGAACGGGCAGGTCAGCCAGGCGTTGTCGGCCAGTTCAGCTTCCAGCTGCCCGGCCTCCCAGCCGGCGTAACCGAGGGTGATCAGGCTCTGCGCGGGGCCGACGCCGTCGGCGATGGCGAACAGCACGTCCTGCGACGTCGACAGGGCCAGGTCGCCGTCCAGCTGCGCGGTGGCCTGGAAAGTCTGGCCCGCCGGGTGCAGGACGAAACCGCGATCGGTCTGCACCGGCCCGCCGATGAAGATCGGCACATCCTGGCAGCGCGCGGGCGGCTCGATGTCCGGGCGCAACTGTTCGAGGATGTCGGCCAGGTTCAAGTCTTGCGGCCTGTTGACCACCAGCCCCATCGCGCCATTGGCCGTGTGCTCGACGATGTAGGTCAAGGTGTGGGCAAAGTTCGGGTCGGCCATGTGTGGCATGGCGATCAGGAAGTGATGCTTGAGGTAGCTGGGGCTGACGTTTTTCATGAGCGCTAGTGTGGCGTTCGAGGGGCGAACTGACAAGCTGGAGATGTAAGCAACACACCGATCAACTGTAGGAGTGAGCCTGCTCGCGATAGCTGAGTGTCAGCCAAATATTCAGGTTCTGGCACACCACTATCGCGAGCAGGCTCACTCCTACAAGGGATTTGCGGTGTGTCAGTTGCTGGAGAGCTTGTCGCCCCGGGCAAATTTCCAGGTGCGGATGATTTCCAGGCGGTCGATGTCCGACAGATCGCCGGTAAACGGTGCAAACGGTGCGGCCAGGCGGACGATGCGCTGCGCCGCCTGATCAAGCAGCGGCTGGCCGGAGGATTCCAGCACCAGCACTTCATACAGCGAACCGTCGCGGTTGATCGAGACCATCAGGCGCAAATTACCGTAGATCTGCTTGCGTCGCGCTTCTTCGGGATAGTTGAGGTTGCCGATGCGCTCGACCTTCTTGCGCCAGTCGTCCTTGTACCAGGCGCCCTTGTCGCGCATGGTCGAGGCCGCGCTCAAGCGGTGGATGCGTGGGCGTTTGGCGTAAAGCTGTTGTTCCTTGGCCAGCTCCGCCTCAAGGCTGGCGATGTCGCTGGACAACTGCGAGCTGTCGAACGCCGGCGCGTCGACGGTCGGTTTGACTTCGGTTTTGCTTTCTTCTTTCTTGGTCGGCGCTTTCTTTGGTTTCGGCGCGACGGTGGTCACCGCTGCTTTCGGTGCGGCTTCCTGCACCTCTGGCTTGGCCGCGGGCGGCGGGGTGACCTTTTTCACCTGATTGTCCTGGAACGGCGCGACTTCGGTGGTCTTGGGCAGGGCTTTCTTGTCCAGCGTGCCGCTGCCTTCCTGGTTTTCCTGAGCGAGAAAATCTGCCTTTTCCGGTTTCTTCTCGGCCTTGAAGGTGGCCAGGGTGATTTCCAGGGTTTTGCTGATCTGCTGCGGCTCGACCATGGTAAAGCCGACGCCGAGCAGCAGCGCCAGGTGAATCAGCGCCGCGAGAAACAGGGTAAAACCGAGGCGATCGGCCGGGCGCACGCCACGATGGGCGAGTTCAGCAGGCAGATCGGACGGAAGAGTCATCGTAGAAAAACCAACATCGCGTTTTTTTGGGCTCGGCATGATAACGCAATGTTGGTTTTTAGCTGCAAGCGACTAGCTTCAAGCGACAAGCTGCATAGGGGCAGCTTCAAGCTTCAAGCTTCAAGCTTCAAGCTTCAAGCTTCAAGCTTCAAGCTGACGCGGGCCGGCTTCAAGCTTGTGGCTTGCGGCTCGAAGCTTGCAGCTGCTTTTCGATAGCATCCATGAGCATGCCGCCGATGTCAGTGCCGAACGCATTGTCGATTTCACGGATGCAGGTCGGGCTGGTGACGTTGATTTCGGTCAGGTGCTCGCCGATCACGTCGAGGCCGACGAACAGCAGGCCTTTCTCGCGCAGGGTGGGTCCGACCTGGGCGGCGATCCAGCGATCCTTATCGGTCAGCGGACGCGCTTCGCCACGGCCACCGGCGGCGAGGTTGCCACGGGTTTCGCCCATGGCCGGGATCCGCGCCAGGCAATAATCCACCGGCTCGCCATCGATCATCAGGATGCGCTTGTCGCCATCGACGATCGCCGGCAGGTAGCCCTGAATCATGATCTGCTGCTTGCCGTGCAGGGTCAGGGTTTCGAGGATCACCGAGAGGTTCGGGTGGCCGGCGGTGTGGCGGAAGATCGACGAACCGCCCATGCCGTCCAGCGGCTTGAGGATCACGTCACCGTGATGGTCGGCGAACTGACGCAATACGTCCGGGCGGCGGCTGACGATGGTCGGCGGCGTGCACTGCGGAAACAGCGTGGCAAACAGCTTTTCATTGCAGTCGCGCAGGCTCTGCGGCTTGTTCACCACCAGCACGCCGGCGGCTTCGGCCTGTTCCAGCAGGTAAGTGGAGTAGACGAACTCCATGTCGAACGGCGGATCCTTGCGCATCAGGATCACGTCCAGGTCGCTCAGCAGTTTGTCCTGCTCGGCGTCCAGTTCGAACCATTTGTCCGGGTTGGCGAAAACTTTCAGCGGGCTCATCCGCGCTCGCGCCTGGCCCTCGGCCTGATACAGGTCTTTCTGTTCCATGTAGAACAGTTCCCAGCCACGCTTTTGCGCGGCCAGCAGCATGGCCAGCGAGCTATCCTTTTTATAGGAGATGCTGGCGATAGGGTCCATGACAATCCCGACGCGAACGCTCATTGGGTTTTCCTCGAAATTTGGCTACCGGATCGGTATTGAAAAAGTGCCGCCAGAGTGGCGCCGGGCGGGTTTCGGGTCAAGGAAAAACCCGTCGATAGATTGCATCTGGAGACTGTGCTAAAAAGGCTGGCAGATCGCGCCGACCCTTGGCTATCAAGGGTTTCAGGCCATTATTCACAGCAAAACGGACAATTTGATTCGCCAAGGCGACGGTAGAACCCTCTTATGGAACAGCAGTCCAGCGCCTTGAAGGTCATGGTGATCGACGACTCGAAAACGATTCGCCGCACCGCCGAAACATTGTTGAAGAACGTCGGTTGCGAAGTGATCACTGCCATCGACGGTTTCGATGCGCTGGCCAAGATTGCCGACCACCATCCCGGAATCATCTTTGTCGACATCATGATGCCGCGTCTGGACGGTTATCAGACCTGCGCCCTGATCAAGAACAACAGCGCTTTCAAGGCGACGCCGGTAATCATGCTTTCATCCAGGGACGGGCTGTTCGACAAGGCCAAGGGGCGAATTGTCGGCTCTGATCAATTTCTGACCAAACCGTTCAGCAAAGAAGAACTGCTCAACGCGATCCAGGCCCATGTTCCGGGCTTCGCCGCCGTTTTGCCGCAGTAACACACGCAAAGTGACGCTCGGCCAGCGGGCCGGCAGTCGACCAGAAAAATGGGGAAGACCATGGCACGTATCCTGATCGTCGATGATTCGCCGACTGAAATGTACAAACTCACCGGCATGCTCGAAAAGCACGGCCATGAAGTGCTCAAGGCCGAGAACGGCGCCGACGGCGTGGCCCTGGCCCGTCAGGAAAAACCCGACGCCGTGCTGATGGACATCGTCATGCCCGGCCTCAATGGTTTTCAGGCGACCCGCCAGTTGACCAAGGATGCCGACACCGCGCACATCCCGGTGATCATCATCACCACCAAGGATCAGGAAACCGACAAGGTCTGGGGCACCCGTCAGGGCGCCAAGGATTACCTGACCAAACCGGTCGACGAAGACACCCTGATCAAGACCCTGAACAACGTCCTCAAAGGCTGATCGCGCGATCATGAGCGAATCGCTGACTGCGTTCGAACTGCTCTGGCAGATCGACCAGCGCTGCCGCTTGCTGGCGGCGGACCTGCCGTCGCAAGCGGCGCGCCCGGATCGCTGGAGCGGCATTGGCTTTCGCCTCGGCGAGCATTGGTATGTGGCGCCGATGGGTGAAGTCAGCGAAGTTTTGCATGAGCCGCGCTTCACCCAGTTGCCCGGGGTCAAGCCGTGGGTCAAGGGGGTGGCTAACCTTCGCGGGCGGCTGCTGCCGATCATGGACCTGTGCGGGTTTTTCGGCCATGAACTGTCGCCGCTGCGCAAACAGCGGCGGGTATTGGTGGTGGAACATGAAGACGTGTTCGCCGGGGTGATGGTCGACGAGGTGATCGGATTGCAGCATTTCGAACAGGGCAGTTTCGAACCACTGTCGATCAGCAAGCGCCAGGGCTCCAAGGCCGAATTCGTCAAAGGCTATTTCCGCCGCGAACAGAATTGGCGGGTGTTCAGCCTGTTTGCGTTGGCCAAATCCCCGGTGTTCATGGGTGTGGCTCTATAGCACGAACAACAGAACCCATGTGGACGCGGGCCATGTGGCGAGGGGATTTATCCCCGTTGGGTCGCGCAGCGGCCCCAAAAACTGCAATGCCTGACACCGTCAGCGCATGCGATTTTTTTACGACTGCTTCGCAGCCGAACGGGGATAAATCCCCTCGCCACAAGGCTCGCTCCCACAAGGGCCATGGCAGGTTTCATAGGCGAGGACCGATGACAAAAGCAAAAACAGGCAAGTCGGCAGAAGCATCGCGCAGTCGTGCGCAGATCATCGTGCTGTTTATCGCACTGATCGTGTTCATCATGCTGCTGTTCGCCAACTTCGCTTACCTCAACACCCAGGCGAACTACGACAAGCAGTACATCGGCCATGCCGGCGAACTGCGCGTGCTCTCGCAACGCATCGCCAAGAACGCCACCGAAGCGGCCGCTGGCAAGGCGGCCGCATTCAAATTGCTCAGCGATGCGCGCAACGATTTCGCCCAGCGCTGGGGTTACCTGAAAAAGGGAGACCCGAACACCGGCCTGCCACCGGCACCCGCCGCCGTGCGCCCGGAAATGCGTGCGGTGCAGATGGACTGGGAACGCCTGCTGAAAAACACCGATGCGATCCTCACCAGCGAACAGACCGTGCTGTCGCTGCATCAGGTCGCCGCGACACTCGCAGAAACCGTGCCGCAGTTGCAGATCGAATACGAGAAAGTCGTGGAAATCCTCCTCCAGCGCGGCGCTCCAGCGGCGCAGGTGGCGATGGCGCAACGGCAATCGCTACTGGCTGAACGCATTCTTGGCGCGGTCAACACCGTGCTCGCCGGTGACGAAAACTCGCAGCAGGCCGCCGACGCCTTTGGCCGCGATGCCGCGCGTTTCGGTCTGGTGCTCAACGGCATGTTGCAGGGCAACCCGGCGCTGAAAATCAGCCAGGTCGAAGACCGCGACGCCCGTGCGCGTTTGAGCGAAATCTCCGAGCTGTTCCAGTTCGTTTCCGGCTCGGTGGATGAAATCCTCGAAACCTCGCCTGAGCTGTTCAAGGTCCGCGAGTCGGCCAGCAACATCTTCACCCTGTCGCAAACCCTGCTCGACGAAGCTTCGCACCTTGCTACAGGTTTCGAGCACCTGGCCGGCGGGCGCAACACCGACACCATTGGCGGCTATGTGCTGGGCTTGCTTGCGCTGGCCTCGATCATCCTCATCGGCCTGGTCATGGTCCGCGAAACCAATCGCCAACTGCGCGAAACGGCCGAAAAGAACGAGCGCAACCAGAACGCAATCATGCGCCTGCTCGACGAAATCGAAGACCTTGCCGATGGCGACCTCACGGTGACCGCGTCGGTGACCGAAGACTTCACCGGCACCATCGCCGACTCGATCAACTATTCCGTCGACCAGTTGCGCGATCTGGTGGCGACCATCAACCTCACCGCCGGCCAGGTTGCCGCCGCCGTGCAGGAAACCCAGGCCACCGCCATGCACCTGGCCCAGGCCTCGGAGCAACAGGCCCAGCAGATTTCCGAAGCCTCGACGGCGATCAGCGACATGGCCGAATCCATCGATCAAGTCTCGGCCAACGCTGCCGAATCGTCGGCGGTGGCCGAACGCTCGGTGGAAATCGCCAACAAAGGCAACGAGGTGGTGCACAACACCATCCACGGCATGGACAACATTCGCGAACAGATTCAGGACACCGCCAAGCGCATCAAGCGCCTCGGCGAATCGTCCCAGGAAATCGGCGACATCGTCAGCCTGATCGACGACATCGCCGACCAGACCAACATCCTCGCCCTCAACGCGGCGATCCAGGCATCGATGGCCGGGGATGCCGGGCGCGGGTTTGCCGTGGTTGCCGACGAAGTGCAACGGCTGGCCGAACGTTCGTCCGCCGCGACCCGGCAGATCGAAACCCTGGTGCGGGCGATTCAGGCCGACACCAACGAAGCGGTGATTTCCATGGAGCAGACCACCACCGAAGTGGTGCGCGGCGCGCGACTGGCGCAGGATGCCGGTGTGGCCCTGGAAGAAATCGAAGGCGTGTCCAAGACCCTCGCGGCGCTGATCCAGAGCATTTCCAACGCGGCGCAGCAGCAGACCTCTTCGGCCGGGCAGATCTCGCTGACGATGAACGTGATCCAGCAGATCACCTCGCAGACTTCGTCGGGGTCCACGGCCACCGCCGAGAGCATCGGCAACCTGGCGAAAATGGCCAGTCAGCTGCGTCGTTCGGTGTCCGGATTCACCTTGCCGGCGGCGACAGATAAAGCGTGAGTGGAGTGGTTATGGGTGATCGGCACGACTACGTGGCCCTGGAATGGGTCAAGGGCGAAATTGCCGAAACGCTGAAGCTGGCGCATCAGGCGATCGAAGCCGTGCTCGACGATCCGCAGGCCTTCCCCGGGCTGGACGAGTGCCTGGCGTACATTCATCAGGTACACGGCAGCCTGCAGATGGTCGAGTTCTACGGCGCAGCGTTGCTTGCCGAAGAAATGGAGCATCTGGTCGAAGCCCTGCAACATCAACGCGTGCCACACCGCGACGAAGCCTTGCACCTGATGCTGCAAGCCCTGGGCCAACTGCCGCTTTACCTGGACCGCGTGCAGAGCGCCCGCCGCGACCTGCCGTTGGTGGTGTTGCCGCTGATCAACGACCTGCGCAGCGCCCGTGGTGAAAGCCTGCTGGCGGAAACCAGCCTGTTCAGCCCGCCACTGCCCGAGCTGGCGCCGCTCGGCGACGAGGCACTCGCGGCATTGGAACCGCCCGATGTGCCGAACGTGCTGCGCAAACTGCGGCAGATGCTGCAAATGGCTCTGGTCGGTCTGCTGCGCGAACAGGACGACCAGACGCACCTTGGCTATCTGGCCAAAGTCTTCAGCCGTCTCGAAGCGCTGAGCGGCGACGCGCCGTTGAGCCCGTTGTGGCAGGTCGCCTCGGCGTTGGTCGAGGGCATGCGCGAGGGCGTCATCGCCAACAGTCCGGCGCTGCGCAGCCTGTTCAAGGACGCCGACCAAGAGCTCAAGCGCCTGCTCGAGCAGGGCATCGTCGGGCTCAACCAGCCGGCGCCGGCCGAGCTGCTGAAAAGCCTGTTGTTCTATATTGCCAAAGCCGAACATCCCACCGGGCAGATGCTGACCATGAAAGATCGCTACTCCCTGGACGACGCGTTGCCCGACAGCGCGATGGTCGATGAAGAACGCGCGCGCCTCGCCGGCCCCGACCGCGATGCCATGCGCTCGGTGCTGGCAGCGCTGTGCGAAGAGCTGGTGCGGGTCAAGGAGCGCCTCGATCTGTTCGTGCGCAGCGACCGCCAGCACGCCTCGGATCTGGACAGCCTGCTCGCACCGCTGCGGCAGATCGCCGATACCCTCGCGGTGCTGGGTTTCGGTCAGCCGCGCAAAGTCATCATCGATCAACTGGCGGTGGTGCTCAGCCTCGCCCAGGGCCAACGCGAACCGAACGACGCGATCCTCATGGACGTCGCCGGGGCCTTGCTCTACGTCGAAGCAACGCTGGCCGGCATGGTCGGCACGGTGGAGACGCAAAGGGCCGACGACACGCGCCTGCCGACCACCGACCTGACGCAGATCCATCAGATTGTGATCAAGGAAGCGCGCATCTGCCTGCAACAGGCCAAGGACATGATCGTCGACTACATCGACGCCGATTGGGACCGCCAGCATCTGCAATCGCTGCCCGAATTGCTGACACAGGTGCGCGGCGCGCTGGCGATGATTCCGCTGGCCCGCGCAGCGAGTCTGGTCGAGGCCTGCAACGGCTTCATTCGCGAGCATTTGATGCTCGATGCCCACGAACCGGGTTGGGAACAACTCGATCATCTGGCCGATGTGATCAGCAGCCTGGAGTATTACCTCGAACGCCTGAGCGACGACCCGCAGGCGCCCGCCGAGCATCTGCTCGATGTCGCGCAGAACAGCCTCGCCAGCCTCGGCTTCTTCGCCAACGAGCAGCCCGGCGAAGCGCAAGTGCCGGTGCTCGATGAGGTACTCAGCCCCAGCGAAGCCCAGGTCATACATGATCTGCAAACTCTCGACGACCCTGACGTCGTGCAGTCGCTGGCCGATGTGCTGGCCAGCCCGTTGTCGGCGCTCAACCCGCCGGCGCGCAACAGCCCCGACAGCCTGATGCCGCCGCCGGCCGATGAAGAAGCGGTCGACGATGAACTGCGCGAAGTGTTCCTGGAGGAAACCGACGAAGTTCTCGCAGTTCTCCACGAATACCTGCCGCGCTGGACCGCCAATCCCCAGGACCGCGCCGCGCTGACCGAACTGCGCCGGGCTTTCCATACCTTGAAGGGCAGCGGGCGCATGGTCCGCGCATTGGTTCTCGGCGAGCTGGCCTGGGCGGTAGAAAATCTGCTCAATCGCGTGCTCGAACAAAGCGTCGAGCCCGGCGCAGTGCTGCGCCAATTGCTCGACGACACGGTGTTGCTGCTGCCCGAGCTGATCAACGAATTTGCCACCCAGCGTCAGCGCCAGCGCAACGATGTCGACCAACTCGCCGCACGCGCCCACGCGTTGGCCAAAGGCGATGAGCCGCTGGCTGCCGAAGACACCGACGACGTCGCCGCCCTCGATCCGCTGCTGCTGGAAATCTTCCGCAAAGAAGCCGAAACCCACCTCGCGAGCCTCAACCGGTTCCTCGATCAGGCCGCCGAACAGGTGCCGTTGCCGGCCAGCGACGAACTGCAACGCGCGCTGCACACGCTCAAGGGCAGTGCCTCGATGGCCGGCGTATTGCCGATGGCCGAACTGGCGGCTTCACTGGATCAACTGGCCCGCGAGTTCAAGGCGCATCAGTTGCCGCTGGATCTGGACGAGGTCGAATTGCTGCTCGAAGCCGAGGGCTTGTTCCGCGTCGGCCTGCGTCAGCTCAAACACGATCCGCTGGCGCCGATTGTCGGTGCGCAGTCGCTGATCAAACGCACCGAGGCGCTGCTCGCCGAGCGCCTGCAAGCCAGCACCGATGGCGCTGACAGCGGCCTGCGCCTCAAGCGCGATCCGCAACTGATCAACAACTTCCTCGCCAAGGGCATGGACATCCTCCTCGACGCGGAAAACCTCTTGCAGCGCTGGCAGCAGCACCCCGGCGAACGCCAGGAACTCAGCGCCTTGCTCGATGAACTGACCACCCTCGGCGAAGGCGCGCACCTTGCCGATCTGCTGCCGGTCGACGGTTTATGCGAAGCCTTGCTCGATCTGTATGGCGCGGTGGAAGAAAGCAGCCTTGCGGTCAGCGAGCGGTTTTTCCACGAAGCGCAACTGGCCCACGAAGCGCTGATCAACATGCTCGACGAACTCGCCGCCGGCCAGGAAATCACCCCGCAGCCGGAGCGGATTCGGGCCTTGCAGGAACTGCTCGACGAAGGCCTCGACCCGGCGGCGATGGGCCTGATCCGCAGCGATGGCAGCCGCACCCTCGATATTCGCGAGCTGGGCAACGCCACCGCGCAATTGCAGCAATCGGTTGCCGCCCTCGAGCCGGACGATGAAATCGTCGAAATCTTCCTCGAAGAGGCGGTGGACATTCTCGACAGCGCCGGGCAAGCCTTGCAGCGCTGGCTCAAGGACCCGGACAACGCTGCGCCGCTGTCGTCATTGCAGCGCGACTTGCACACGCTGAAGGGCGGCGCGCGCATGGCCGAGGTCGAGGCCGTCGGCGACCTCGCCCAGGAGCTGGAAAATCTCTACGAAGGGCTGGTTGATCGACGCTACAACCACAGCGCCGCGCTCGAAGGTTTGTTGCAGCACAGTCATGAGCGTTTGGCACTGATGCTCGAGCAACTGCAAGCGCATCAAGCGCTGACCCCGGCGCAGGATCTGATCGACGCGATCCGTCAGTTGCGTCAGGGCCAGGCCGCCAGCGAATCTGCCCCCGCAGCGGTCGAACACGACAACGCCGGGCATGATCCGGAGTTGCTGGAGATCTTCCTTGAAGAAGGTTTCGACATCATCGAAAGCTCCGGCGCCGCGCTGTTGCGTTGGCAGGCCGAGCCGGGCAATCGTCAGGAAGTCGAAACCCTGCTGCGCGATCTGCACACCCTCAAGGGTGGCGCGCGGATGGTCGAAATCGGCCCGATCGGCGACCTCGCCCACGAGCTGGAATTTCTCTACGAAAGCCTCTCTAGCGGTGCGCTGCAACCGTCCGCCGAGCTGTTCGCGCTGGTGCAGCGCGGCCATGACCGACTGGCGCAAATGCTCGATGGCGTGCGCGCCGGGCAACCGTGCCCGCCGGCCGATCGGCTGATCAGCGCGATCCAGAATTTCAGCCATCCGGCGCAGGTTGAAGCGCCGCTGGCGCCAGCTCCGGTCATCAAGCCTGAGGCAGCGCCACCGGTGGCCGATGCTGGCGCAGACATGGTCAAGGTTTCTTCCGAACTGCTCGATGAACTGGTCAATCTGGCCGGGGAAACCTCGATTTTTCGCGGGCGAATCGAGGAGCAAGTCAACGATGCGCAGATTGCTCTCAACGAGATGGAAACCACCATCGAGCGCATGCGCGATCAGTTGCGCCGGCTCGACACGGAAACACAGGGGCGCATCCTCAGCCGTCAGCAAGTCGACGGTGAGCGCCTCGGTTATGAAGACTTCGATCCGCTGGAAATGGACCGCCATTCGCAGCTCCAGCAGCTGTCGCGGGCGCTGTTCGAATCTGCCTCGGACCTGCTCGACCTCAAGGAAACCCTCGACCGCCGCAACCACGACGCGGAAAACCTGTTGCAGCAACAGGGGCGGATCAACACCGAATTGCAGGAAGGCCTGATGCGCACGCGCATGGTGCCGTTCGAGCGCATGGTGCCGCGTCTGAAGCGCATCGTGCGGCAGGTCGCCGAGGAGCTGGGCAAGGATGTCGCGTTCGTCGTCGGCAATGCCGATGGCGAGATGGATCGCAACGTGCTGGAGCGCATGGCCGCGCCGCTGGAACACATGCTGCGCAACGCCGTCGACCATGGCCTTGAATCCGCCGAGGTGCGGTTGGCGGCGGGCAAACCGGCGCAAGGGCAGATCTCCCTCGATCTGTTGCGCGAGGGCGGCGACATGGTTTTCGACATCCGCGATGACGGCGCCGGCGTGCCGCTGGAAGCCGTGCGGCGCAAAGCGATCAAGCGCGGTCTGCTGGCGCCCGATGCCGAGATCAGCGACCGCGATGTGTTGCAGTTCATTCTCCAGCCGGGTTTCTCCACGGCGGAAAAGATCACTCAGATTTCCGGGCGTGGCGTCGGCATGGACGTGGTCCACGAAGAAGTGCGCCAGCTCGGCGGCAGCATGAGTATCGATTCGGTGCCGGGGCAGGGCGTGCATTTCCGCATTCGCTTGCCGTTCACCGTGTCGGTCAACCGCGCGCTGATGGTGCAGTGCGCTGAGGATCAGTACGCGATCCCGCTGAACACCATCGAAGGCATCGTGCGTGTGTTGCCGAATGATCTGGAAGGGCACTTCCGTCAGGATCCACCGAGTTATCAATACGCCGGCCAGCGTTACGAACTGTGCTATCTCGGCGAGCTGTTGAAGACTGCGCCACGGCCAAAACTGCTTGGGCAGAACCTGCCGTTGCCGGTGCTGTTGGTGCATTACAACGACCGCCACATTGCCGTGCTGGTCGACGCCATGGCCGGCACCCGTGAAATCGTGGTCAAAAGCCTCGGCGCACAATTCGCGGCGGTGCAGGGCGTGTCGGGGGCGACGATTCTCGGCGATGGCCGGGTGGTGCTGATTCTGGATCTGCTCGCACCGATTCGGGCGATGCAGGCGCGCCTGGCGCAGGAGCCGTCACCCACGGAGATCGACAGCGAACCGCACAAGCCGCTGCTGATCATGGTCGTCGATGACTCGGTGACGGTGCGCAAGGTCACCAGCCGTTTGCTCGAGCGTCACGGCATGAACGTGCTGACCGCCAAGGACGGTGTCGATGCGATGCTGCTGCTTGAAGAGCACTTGCCCGACCTGATGCTGCTCGACATCGAAATGCCGCGCATGGACGGCTTCGAAGTCGCCACCCAGGTGCGCGCCGACGAACGCCTGCGCCACTTGCCGATCATTATGATCACCTCGCGCACCGGGCAGAAACACCGCGACCGCGCCATGGCCATCGGCGTCAACGACTACCTCGGCAAGCCGTATCAGGAATCGGTGTTGCTGGAGAGCATCGCCCAGTGGAGCAAGAAACATGCATGAGCACCGGCACAACCCGCGCACCAGCCAACTTACCGGGCTGCTGCTGCCGCTGGCCGATCGCAACCTGATCCTGCCGAATGTCGCCATCGCCGAGCTGATCGACTACCAGGCCAGCGCCTTCGACCTCGACACGCCGCCGTGGTACCTGGGGCGGGTGACCTGGCGCGAGCGACAGATTCCGCTGATCAGTTTCGAATCGGCCTGCGGGCAGAAAATCGTCATCGGCGAACGGGCACGGATCGTCATCCTGAATGCGCTGGGCGGCTTGCCGGAGCTGAGATTCATCGCGCTGCTGGTGCAGGGGATTCCTCGCTCCTACAAGCTGGACAGTCAGTTGAGTTATGTCGATGTGCCGTTGTGTGCGCTGGAGCAGGCGGCGGTGCAGGTGGGCGAGCAGGTGGCGAAGGTGCCGGATTTGTTGGGGCTGGAGCAGTTACTGGTGGATGCGGGATTGGCCCGCTGATCCAAGGCTTGACTGATCGTTCCCACGCGCAGCAAAGGAATGCAGCCGGGACGCTCCGCGTCCCTTTCAGAAGCCGAACGCGGAGCGTCCGTGGAGGCATTCCCACGCAGAGCGTGGGAACGATCAACATCAAGCCATGCCTGTGTTTAAAGACACCCAGTGTTACGCCCCGCCAGCCTACAAATCCTTGCGCCGCTGCCTACGCCTGCGCCAGAATCCGCCGGCTTGTGCGCCCAGGGCTTGCTGCGTAACTTGGATCGGGTCACTGATTCCCAGTGATCGGGTTTAGCAGCCCGTGGTCAATCTGAGGTTGCACGAGCACCGTCAGTCAGGCGTCACGCCTGCACTTGATGGCGGCTGTGCGCAGGGCGCTTCGGCGCGCCGGCTTCCTTAGGTTCCCCGGTCTGCTAACCTGCGTTCAGCTGCCACCCTTCTTTTAGCAGAGATGCGGTTGCGGCTTTATCCGGAACCTTAAGATGAAAAAACCATCGCCAAACCCGCCGGTAGCAAGTCCGGCATCGCCCTACCAATCCCCCGACTCAAAGAAATTCCACGAAGCCGCCGAGCGCGCCCTCGACCATTACCTCGGCCCACCCAGCGCTGACTTCATGGCCCCGCCGTACACCCCCAACACGCTGTACATGGCCAACCCCGAAGCCGACACCGAATCGCTGCTGGCCGATGCCTGTGAAACCCTGGGTTCGGCGACAGTCATGTTGCATAACCACGCCGCCTCGGTGGACGGCTCACAGCGCAAGACCCTACAGGGCATCGCGCAGATTGTCATGGTGGCGGAGATGGCGGTGAACCGGGTGCTGGACAAAATGGTGCCAACCGACTGAGCGAATGCGCTGAGGCGACTGGCCTCTTCGCGAGCAGGCTCGCTCCCACAATTGGAATGCGTTCGATCGTTCCCACGCTCCGCGTGGGAATGCCGCAACGGACGCTCCGCGTTCGGCTTTGGAAGGGACGCGGAGCGTCCCGGGCTGCATTCCTTTGCTGCGCGTGGGAACGATCAATGTGGGAGCGAGCCTGCTCGCGAAAGCGATCGTGACCATTACTCTCAGCGTAATGATTCACCGCCCAGCTTGATTGATGCCCTCATCGCACACGCCTAACTTGGCTCCACGACAGCGAACCCCGTGGAGTGAGCATGACAACAACAATTTCCCCCGACTCGCGCTGGACGCGGCGGCGTGACGAGAAGCAGCGCCGCCTCGACAAGGTGCGCGGGCTGGCCGATGGTGCGGTGTTGCCCAGCGACAAAATCGTCGCCGCGCTTGAAGCGCTGATCCATCCCGGCGATCGCGTGGTGCTGGAGGGCAACAACCAGAAGCAGGCGGATTTCCTTTCGCGCTCACTGGCCAAGGCCGACCCGGAAAAGCTCCACGATCTGCACATGATCATGCCCAGCGTCGGCCGCTCCGAGCACCTTGATCTGTTCGAACGCGGCATCGCCCGCAAGCTCGATTTCTCCTTCGCCGGCACCCAGAGCCTGCGCATCAGCCAGTTGCTTGAAGATGGCTTGCTCGAAGTCGGCGCCATTCACACCTACATCGAACTCTACGCCCGCCTCGTTGTGGACCTGATCCCCAACGTCGTGCTCTCGGCCGGTTTCATGGCCGACCGCGCCGGTAACATCTACACCGGCCCGAGCACCGAAGACACCCCGGCACTGATCGAACCGGCGGCGTTCAGCGATGGCATCGTCATCGTCCAGGTCAACCAATTGGTCGACGACGTCAGTGAGCTGCCCCGCGTAGACATCCCGGCGTCGTGGGTCGATTTCGTCGTGGTCGCCGACAAGCCGTTCTACATCGAGCCGCTGTTCACCCGCGACCCACGCCACATCAAGCCTGTGCACGTGCTGATGGCGATGATGGCGATTCGCGGCATCTACGAAAAACACAACGTGCAGTCGCTCAACCACGGCATTGGTTTCAACACCGCTGCCATCGAACTGATCCTGCCGACCTACGGCGAATCCCTCGGCCTCAAAGGCAAGATCTGCCGCAACTGGACGCTCAATCCGCACCCAACGCTGATCCCGGCGATCGAAAGCGGCTGGGTCGAGAGCGTGCATTGCTTCGGCACCGAATTGGGCATGGAAAACTACATTGCCGCTCGGCCCGATGTGTTCTTCACTGGCCGCGACGGCTCGCTGCGCTCCAACCGTATGGTCTGCCAACTGGCCGGGCAGTACGCGGTGGACCTGTTCATCGGCGCGACGTTGCAAGTTGATGGCGACGGCCATTCCTCGACCGTCACCCGTGGCCGTCTGGCCGGTTTCGGTGGTGCGCCAAACATGGGTCACGATCCGCGCGGCCGGCGTCACGGCACCCCGGCGTGGCTGGACATGCGCCATGCCGATGGGCCGCAACCGATGCTCGAACGCGGCAAGAAACTCGTGGTGCAGATGGTCGAGACCTTCCAGGAGGGCGGCAAACCGACCTTCGTCGAAACCCTCGACGCGGTGGAGGTGGCGAAGAAAAGCGGCATGCCGCTGGCGCCGATCATGATCTACGGCGACGACGTCACCCACTTGCTCACCGAAGAAGGCATCGCCTACCTGTACAAGGCGCGCTCGCTGGAAGAGCGCCAGGCGATGATCGCCGCAGTCGCCGGGGTTACCGCCATCGGCCTGCGGCACAACCCGAAAGACACCGAACGCATGCGCCGCGAGGGCCTGATCGCCTTGCCCGAAGACCTCGGCATCCGCCGCACTGACGCTACCCGCGAATTGCTCGCGGCGAAAAGCGTGGCCGATCTGGTCGAGTGGTCCGGCGGCCTGTACAACCCGCCCGCCAAATTCAGGAGCTGGTAATGCACGCATTCAACCTGCAAGCGAAACCGCTGTCCCTGGCTGACCGCTTGGCCGATCTGGCGGTGGACGCGCTGATCGACGAAGCCGATCTGTCGCCGAAACCGGCGCTGGTCGACCGTCGCGGCAACGGCGCGCACACTGATCTGCACTTGGGCCTGATGCACGCGTCGGCGTTGGCCTTGTGGCCGGCATTCAAGGAAATGGCCGAGGCGGCGCTGGAGCTGGGCGAAGTCGGTTTGCCGTTGCGCGAAGCGATTGGCCGCATCGGTCGCGAGGGCGAACAAGCCATGCTCGTGACCACCAACGGCGTCAACACCCATCGCGGTGCGATCTGGGCGTTGGGACTGTTGGTGACGGCCGCCGCGCTGCAAACGAAATCCATCGCCCTGTGTGCCGCACGCCTGGCATTGCTCGACGACCGCTACGCGCCGAAACCGCTCAGCCACGGCGCACAAGTCGCCCAGCGTTACGGCGCACGCGGTGCTCGCGAGGAAGCGCAACTGGGCTTCCCGTCCGTGCTGCAACGCGGCCTGCCGCAACTGCACAAAAGCCGCGCCAGCGGCCACGGCGAACAGAACGCCCGGCTCGATGCGTTGCTGGCGATCATGACCGAGCTGGCCGACACCTGCGTGCTCTACCGCGCCGGCGAACCGGGCCTGCAGGCCATGCAGGCCGGCGCGCAAGCGGTGCTCGATGCCGGCGGCAGCGCCAGCCTCAGCGGTCGTCGTCGCCTGCACGAACTGGATCAACAACTCATCGCATTGAATGCCTCGCCCGGTGGCGCCGCCGACCTGCTCGCCGCCACGCTGCTGCTTGATCGTATCGAGCGCGACGGCCTCTCTCAGGGAGCGTTTTGATGGAAAACCTATCGTTTGAATTCCCCGCCGGGCAGCCGCCACGCGGGCGTGCGCTGGTCGGTTGTGTCGGCTCCGGTGATCTGGAAGTGCTGATCGAACCGGGTCTGGCCGGCAAACTGACGATCAACGTGCAAACCTCGGTCAACGGCGCGCAACAGCGCTGGCAGCATCTGTTTGCACGGATGTTCGACGGCACCACGCCGCCAGCGATGGCCATCGATATCCACGATTTCGGCGCGACGCCGGGGGTGGTGCGCTTGCGCCTGGAACAGGGTTTCGAGGAGATCGGCCATGACTGACAGCGCAGCGTTGCTCAACAAACACAGCTTCGTCGAACTCGGCGCGCGGCAGCGGGCGCAAGCCTTGCTCGACGTCGGGACCTTTCGCGAACTGCTCGATCCGTTTCAACGGGTCATGTCGCCATGGCTTGAGCGCCAGGGCGTAGTGCCGCAAGCCGACGACGGCGTAATCATCGTCAAGGGCAGCCTCGACGGTTTGCCGGTAGTCATCGCGGCAATTGAGGGCGCTTTTCAGGGCGGCAGCCTCGGTGAAGTCGGCGGGGCGAAGATTGCCGGTGCGCTGGAACTGGCCGCCGAAGACAACCGCAACGGTATCCCCACCCGCGCCGTGCTACTGCTGGAAACCGGTGGCGTGCGCTTGCAGGAAGCCAATCTAGGGCTGGCGGCGATTGCCGATATCCATGCGGCGATTGTCGATCTGCAGCAGTACCAACCGGTGGTCGGCGTGGTCGCCGGCAGCGTCGGTTGCTTCGGCGGCATGTCGATCGCCGCTGCGCTGTGCAGCTATTTGCTGGTGACCCAGGAAGCACGTCTCGGCCTGAACGGCCCGCAAGTCATCGAGCAGGAAGCCGGGATCGAGGAGTACGACTCCCGTGACCGGCCCTTCATCTGGAGCCTGACCGGCGGCGAACAGCGTTTCAACACCGGACTGGTGGACCGTTATGTCGGCGATGACGTGGCGAAGATTCGTCAGCAGGTTGGTGAATTGCTCCAGCAAGGCCTGCCGGCACAGCCGCGCAGTCAACGCGCCGAGTGGTTCCTGCAACGCCTCGGCAAGCTGAACACTGACCTGCAAATCGAACCGTCGGTGGTTCGCGATCTGTATCAAGGAGAGCGCTCATGAGCGGTTATTCATTGCGCGGCTTGCACTGGTTCAATGCGCTCAGCGCTGGCGCCAGTGTCGTCGAAGGTTTGCCGCCGTCAGTGAAAGTGGCGGACGCTGAGCTGGGGCGATTCATTGCTGTGGTCGCCGACCCGGACAATCGTTTTCCCCGCGCCCGCAATGGCGAGGTCGGTTTGCTCGAAGGCTGGGGTCTGGCCAAGGCTGTGGATGACGCGATCAGTGCCGACCGCGACAGCGCACAGAAGCGCCCGATCATCGCCATCGTCGATGTGCCGAGCCAGGCGTATGGCCGCCGCGAAGAAGCCCTCGGCATTCATCAGGCGCTGGCCGGCGCGGCGGACAGTTATGCCCGTGCGCGTCTGGCCGGGCATCCGGTGATTGCGCTGCTGGTGGGCAAGGCCATGTCGGGTGCATTTCTCGCCCACGGTTATCAGGCCAATCGCCTGATCGCGCTGCGCGATCCCGGCGTGATGGTTCACGCGATGGGTAAGGCCTCGGCGGCGCGGGTCACCTTGCGCAGTGTCGAGGAACTGGAGGCGCTGGCCTCCAGCGTGCCGCCGATGGCCTATGACATCGACAGTTACGCCAGCCTCGGATTGCTTTGGGAAACCCTGTCGGTGCAGCAAATTGAACAGCCGACGGCGGAAGATCTGGCGCGCGTGACTGAGTGCCTGAAGCTAGCGATCAACGATGTGAGCAGCACTGATTTGAACGGGCGCCTTGGTGCGAATAATCGTGCCGCCTCCAGCAAAGTCCGCGAATTGCTGAGGGCGCAGTGGTGAACCTGCCCCTGGCCCACGATCTGCTCTGGGGCATGACCCCGGCGCAGTTGCCGGCGGATGCGCCGGCGTGGGCGATCGCGGCGCTGGCGGTCGGGCAACCGGTGGTGGTTCGCCGTGCCTTGAGCAAGGAAGGTCTGGTCGCGGTCGGCGTTCGTGGTGTGTTGCGCGAGCAGCGGCTGGCGACGTTTATGCCGCTCGACTCGATTGCCTGTCGGGTCAGTCCCGAGGCCCTTCGTCATGTTGAGTGCGAGCGAGATCTGCCGGTGATGCAGGGGCTCAAACAACTGCGGCCGCTGCTCGATGGCTGCGGTTGGGTCTGGGGTGTCAGCGGCAGTGTCGGGTTTGAATTGGCCAGTGGCTTCAGAGCAATGCATGCGGCCAGTGATCTCGATCTGATTCTGCGTGCGCCGCAGATGATCACGCGCAATCAGGCACGCAAACTCGTGGAGCTTTTCGATCAGGCTGTGTGCCGGATCGACATGCAATTGCAAACGCCGTTCGGCGCTGTGGCCTTGCGGGAATGGGCCAGCGGTTCGTCCAGGGTGCTGCTGAAATATGCCCATCAGGCGGCATTGGTGGTCGATCCGTGGAACCCGCAGGAGCAGGCAGCGTGAGCAGTCTGCTGGTGTTTCCCGGCCAGGGCGCGCAGCAATCCGGCATGCTCCAGCGTTTGCCTCGGGAAACGCTGGTCGAGGCCAGTGATGTGCTCGGCGAGGATGTTTTGCAGCTGGATTCAGCCGAGGCATTGCGCACGACCAGAGCGGTGCAACTATGCCTGCTGATCGCCGGTGTCGCTGCTTCGCGGCAGTTATTGCAGGATGAACTGAGCGCGGATTACGTCGCTGGCCTCTCCATCGGCGCCTACCCGGCAGCAGTGCTGGCGGGAGCCTTGAGTTTCAGCGATGCGCTGCATCTGGTCAGCCTGCGCGGTGAGCTGATGCAACAGGCTTATCCACAGGGCTACGGCATGACCGCGATCATCGGCTTGCAGTTGTCCACCGTCGAAACCCTGCTGGCGCAAGTGCACAGCGAAGATGCGCCGGTGTACCTGGCCAATATCAACGCCGATAACCAAGTGGTCATCGCCGGCTGCGACAAGGCCATGCACGCGGTGGCCGAACTGGCGCGCGGTCGTGGTGCCGGAGTGGCGAAACGGCTGGCGGTGAGCGTGCCGTCGCATTGCCCGTTGCTGGAAAAACCGGCGCAGGCGCTTGCCGAGGCCTTCGCCAAGGTTGAACTGAAGAACCCGAAAATCGCTTATCTGAGCGGCAGTCGCGCGCGGCCTGTGAGCAAAGTCGAAGCGCTGCGCGATGACCTCGCTTTCAACATGTGCCGCGTGGTGGACTGGCGCGGCACCGTGCAAAGCGCCTACGAGCGCGGCGTACGTCTACAGATCGAACTGCCGCCCGGTGCGGTGCTGACCGGGCTGGCGCGTCGGGTGTTCGAGCAGGGCACCGTCACTGCCTTCGACAGTGCCCGCCTCGACACCCTGCAAGCGCTGTTGCGCGAGGAGGGTGGCCGCCAACTCTAAAACCGCCGCGACTCAAGCTTCGAACAACAAAAACAACATTCGACGATGCACTTTGAGGACTACAACAATGATTATTTACGGTGTGGCGTTTCTCGCCTTCTGCACGCTGGTCGGTATCTGGGTCGGTGAATTGCTCGGCAAGCTGATCGGCGTGCCGGCCAACGTCGGTGGCGTCGGCATTGCGATGCTGCTGTTGATCGGCCTGGGCAGCTACCTCTACAAGAGCGGCTGGCTCAAGGGCAAGACCGAGCAGGGCGTGGAGTTCTGGAGCGCGATCTACATTCCCATCGTGGTCGCCATGGCCGCGCAGCAGAATGTCTACGGTGCGCTGAAGGGCGGGCCGATGGCGATTCTTGCCGGCACCCTCGCCGTAGTGATCGCTTTTGCCCTGGTGCCGGTGCTGACACGCATGGGCAACAAGCAAGAGACGCCGATTGCTCCTGCCAAGACCGCGGGGTAATCGCCATGTACGAATCAATGATGAAAGTGATCACCGGTTACGGTCTGATCAGCGGCTTCCTGATTGTCGGCCTGACCATGTGGGTGTCCTACTGGATGTCCAACACCTTCACCAAGGGCCGTCTGCACGGTTCGGCGATCGCCATTCTTCTCGGGCTGGTGCTGTCGTATATCGGCGGCGCACTCACCGGTGGGCAAAAAGGCGTGGTGGATATTCCCCTGCTGTCCGGCATCGGCCTGCTCGGCGGCGCCATGCTGCGGGATTTCGCGATTGTCGCCACCGCGTTCGGCGTCAGTGTCGACGAGCTCAAACGCGCCGGGCTTGTCGGCGTGCTGGCGCTGTTTGTCGGCGTTGGCACCTCGTTCGTCGCCGGCGTCGGTGTGGCGATGGCGTTCGGGTACACCGATGCGGTGAGCTTGACCACCATTGGCGCCGGTGCGGTTACTTATATCGTTGGCCCGGTGACCGGTGCGGCGATTGGCGCCAGTTCCGAGGTGATGGCGCTGTCGATTGCGGCGGGGCTGATCAAGGCGATTCTGGTGATGGTGATGACACCATTCGTGGCACCGATGATCGGCCTGAACAACCCGCGCAGCGCGGTGATTTTCGGCGGCTTGATGGGCACCTCAAGTGGCGTCGCCGGCGGGTTGGCCGCCACCGATCCGAAGCTGGTGCCGTATGGTTGCCTGACGGCAGCGTTTTACACCGCGCTAGGGTGTCTGCTCGGGCCTTCGCTGCTGTTTCTGGCGATGCGCGGGTTGATGGGCTGACGCTTTCGCGAGCAGGCTCGCTCCCACAGTTGATCGTTCCCACGCTCTGCGTGGGAATGCAGCCCGGGACGCTCCGCGTCCCAAAGCGGACGCAGAGCGTCCATTGAGGCATTCCCACGCAGAGCGTGGGAACGATCATGGGCTCGCCTGCCGATTGGCATACATCCGACACTCCGCCAGCAACGCCAGCAAATTCGGATCGCGCTCCTTGGCCTTGAGAAACACCACGCCAATGTGCTGCTGCAACCGGTACTTCTCCTGCAACGGAATCAGCTTCACTCGATTTTCGTACACCGCCGCAATCCGCCCCGGCAACAAGGCGTACCCCACCCCGGAGCTGACCATGCTCAGCAAAGTGAAGATGTCATTGACCTGCATCGCCACTTTCGGCTCGAACCCCGCTTGCTTGAACACCCGATTGCCATCCTGATGCGTGGCAAAGCCCTGGGTCAGGGTGATGAACGTTTCATCCCGCACCTCGGCCAGATCGACTTCACTGCGCTGAGCAAACTTCGAATCCGCCGGGGTGGCGAGGAAGATGTCGTCGGAAAACAGCGCAATCTGTTCGCAGTCCGGATCGTTGATGCTGTCGTCCAGCGACACCAGAATCGCGTCGACTTCCATGTTTTTCAGTTTGTAGAGCAAGTCGATGTTCGAGCCGAGGATCAGGTCGATGTTGAGTTCGCTGCGGCGGATTTTCAAGCCCATGATCAGTTGCGGCACGGTTTTCACCGTCAGCGAATACAGCGAGCCAAGCTTGAAGCGCTCAGCGGAGAATCCGGCGGCTTCGCGGGTCAGGCGCACGCTGTCGACCACATCGTTGATCAGCTTCTGCGCGCGCTCTTCCAGCACGTAAGCACTTTCCAGCGGCGTCAGATTGCGACCCTCGTGTTTGAACAGCGGGCAGCGCAGGGCGTTTTCCAGTGAGTGAATCGCGCGGTGCACGCTGACGTTGCTGGTCTGCAATTCGGCGGCGGCGCGGGCGAGGTTGCCGGTGCGCATGAAGGCGAGGAACACCTCGAGTTTTTTCAGGGTCAATTCTTCGTCGATCAGCATGGCGCGGACTCTTTTTGGTATCGGCCGATTGTGCCCAATTCCGACGTGCCGCGCAGGCGAGGTTGAACAGAAACATTGCGCTTTTACGCTCAAGGCCCGAGCCTTGCGCGCTTGCGCTAGTGACTACGAGGTCTGCGACACATGTATCACGGGGAAAAACTCAACGCCTGGACCCATCTGGTCGGAGCCATCGCCGCGTTTATCGGCGGCGTTTGGATGCTGGTGATTGCCAGCCTCGACGGCAGTCCATGGAAGATCGTCAGCGTGGCGATCTACGCCTTCACTTTGCTGGTGCTCTACAGCGCTTCGACCGTGTACCACAGCGTGCGCGGGCGCAAGAAAGCGATCATGAAAAAGGTCGATCACTTTTCGATCTACCTGCTGATCGCCGGCAGCTACACGCCGTTCTGCCTGGTGACGTTACGCGGGCCGTGGGGCTGGACGCTGTTCGGGATCGTCTGGGGGCTGGCGCTGATCGGCATTCTGCAAGAGATCAAACCGCGCTCCGAGGCACGGATTCTGTCGATCGTGATTTACGCGGTGATGGGCTGGATCGTGCTGGTCGCGGTCAAACCGCTGATTGCCGCGCTGGGCACGGCGGGGTTTGCCTGGCTGGCGTCGGGCGGGGTGCTGTATACGGTGGGGATTATCTTTTTTGCCCTCGATCACCGGCTGCGGCATGCCCATGGCATCTGGCATTTGTTCGTGATTGCCGGGAGTTTGCTGCATTTTGTCGCGATTCTGTTTTACGTCCTGTAAATGCAATCCCTGTGACTGATCGTTCCCACGCTCTGCGTGGTAACGCCTCCTGTGACGCTCTGCGTCACGCTGTTTGGGACGCAGAGCGTCCCGGGCTGCATTCCCACGCAGAGCGTGGGAACGATCAGTCCGGCAAAAAGGTTTAGAAATCCCCCCAAAGTTGCTGGGCTACCGCCAGCGCAACCACCGGCGCAGTTTCGGTGCGAAGTACGCGTGGGCCGAGGCGGGCGGCGTGGAAGCCGTTGCCTTTGGCCTGCTCGACTTCGCCATCGGTCAAGCCACCTTCAGGCCCGATCAGGAACGCCAGCGCCGCCGGTTTTGCATGGCTCACCAGCGGCTCGGCCACCGGGTGCAGGACCAATTTCAATTCGGCGTCGGTCTGCTTGAGCCAGTCCGCCAGCAACACTGGCGGATGAATCACCGGCACCCGTGAACGCCCGCACTGTTCGCAAGCACTGATTGCTACCTGACGCCAGTGCAGCAAGCGCTTGTCGGCGCGTTCGTCCTTGAGGCGCACTTCGCAGCGTTCGCTGAAGATCGGGGTGATTTCCGTCACGCCCAATTCAGTGGCTTTCTGTATCGCCCAGTCCATCCGCTCGCCGCGGGACAAGCCCTGGCCGAGGTGGATCTGCAGCGGCGATTCGACCTGCCCGGCGAATTGCTCGTCGATCTGCACGACGACGCGCTTCTTGCCAACGTCCACCAGCGATCCGCGAAATTCATGGCCGGAGCCGTCGAACAACTGCACCGCATCGCCCTCGGCCATGCGCAGCACGCGGCTGATGTAATGCGCCTGGGCTTCCGGCAGTTCGTGTTCGCCGGTGCTCAGCGGGGCGTCGATAAAGAAGCGGGACAGTCTCATTTCGGGTCTCTAAAAAATTGGCGCGTAGCCATTGTAGTGAAGAGCTTCTGTGGCGAGGGGATTTATCCCCGTTGGGTGGCGAAGCCGCCCCAAAATCAGCACACGCGGTGACTCAGGAGTACCGCGTGTGCTGATTTCACGACTGCTGCGCAGCCGAACGGGGATAAATCCCCTCGCCACAGGGTCCTTCTCAAACCTTTGGTATCGATCAGCCCGGATCGCGAAATCCCGGGTGGAAGTCTTTCGGCACCGCCACGCTGACGCTGTCACGCGTAGCAATGTCGATACCTTCGCTAGCCACCTCAGCAAGGAAATCGATCTGCTCCGGGGTAATCACGTACGGCGGCAGGAAATACACCACGCTGCCCAGCGGCCGCAGCAACGCGCCTCGCTCCAACGCATGCTGGAACACCTTCAGGCCACGACGCTCCTGCCAAGGGTAGGCCTCTTTCGTGGCTTTATCCTTGACCATCTCGATGGCCAGAACCATGCCGGTCTGGCGCACTTCGGAAACGTTCGGGTGATCGACCAGATGCGCCGTCGCCGAAGCCATGCGCTGAGCCAGGGCCTGGTTGTTCTCGATGACGTCGTCCTGCTCGAAGATATCCAGCGTCGCCAGTGCCGCCGCGCACGCCAGCGGGTTGCCGGTGTAGCTGTGCGAATGCAGGAAGGCGCGCAGGGTCAGGTAGTCGTCATAGAACGCGCTGTAGACCTCATCGGTGGTCAGGCACGCTGCCAGCGGCAGGTAGCCGCCGGTGAGGGCTTTCGACAGGCAGAGGAAGTCCGGGCGGATGCCGGCCTGTTCGCAGGCGAACATCGTCCCGCTGCGGCCGAAGCCGACGGCGATTTCGTCGTGGATCAGGTGCACGCCGTAGCGGTCGCAGGCCTCGCGCAACAGCTTGAGGTACACCGGGTGATACATGCGCATGCCGCCGGCGCCCTGAATCAGCGGCTCGACGATTACTGCCGCGACGCTGTCATGATTTTCCGCCAGTGTCTGTTCCATGGCGGCGAACATGTTGCGCGAATGTTCTTCCCAGCTCATGCCGTCGGGGCGCAGATAGCAATCCGGGCTCGGCACCTTGATGGTATCCATCAGCAGCGCTTTGTAGGTCTCGGTGAACAGCGGCACATCGCCGACCGCCATCGCTGCCATGGTTTCACCGTGGTAGCTGTTGGTCAGGGTGACGAAGCGCTTCTTGTTCGGCTGGCCGCGATTGAGCCAGTAGTGAAAGCTCATCTTCAGTGCGACTTCGATGCAGGACGAACCGTTATCGGCGTAGAACACCCGGCTCAAGCCTTGCGGGGTCATTTTCACCAGACGCTCGGACAGCTCGATCACCGGCTGATGGCTGAAACCGGCAAGAATCACGTGTTCGAGTTGATCGACCTGATCCTTGATGCGCTGGTTGATACGCGGGTTGGCGTGGCCGAACACGTTGACCCACCAGGAGCTGACCGCGTCGAGGTAGCGCTTGCCTTCGAAGTCTTCGAGCCAGACGCCTTCGCCGCGTTTGATCGGGATCAGCGGCAGCTGTTCGTGGTCTTTCATCTGGGTGCAGGGATGCCACAACACCGCGAGATCGCGTTGCATCCACTGGTTATTCAGGCCCATTTACAGTCTCCTCGAGGCGGCTCGCGTCAGGCGCGGGCGAACAATCGCGCAAGCCTATGCAATGCGTCGCGCGGGAACAACCCATTGTGTCGATTGAGCTACTTTGTCTGAGCCGATAGACGTCGCTGGCGGCGTTTTGATGGCTAACGTATTCTTCGCGGTTCTTTGAGTCGTCTGGCTCGCAAACTGCTTTTCCCACCTGTTTTTCCGGAGTTCGCTGAATGTCTGTCGGTTGGCTGCGCGCCTGTGCGCTGGTGATGTTGGGGCTGTTCAGCGTTACGGCGCTGGCCAAGGATAAAACCGCAATCGTGATCGGCGGCGGCCTGTCGGGTCTGACCGCTGCTTACGAGCTGCAGAACAAGGGCTGGCAGGTCACCCTGCTGGAAGCCAAACCGAGCCTGGGCGGTCGCTCGGGCATGGCCACCAGCGAGTGGATCGGCAACGACAAGACCCAGCCGGTGCTGAACAAGTACGTGTCGACCTTCAAGCTCGGCACCACGCCGGCGCCGGAATTCGTGCGCACGCCGAGCTATCTGATCGACGGTGATTATTTCTCCGCTACCGATCTGGCCACCAAGCAGCCAGCCACCGCCGACGCACTCAAGCGCTACCAGAAGACCCTCGACGATCTGGCGCGCTCGATCGACGATCCGCAGAACCCGGCGGCGACTGCCACCCTGCATGCGCTGGATCAGATCACCGTATCGAGCTGGCTCGACAAGCAGAACCTGCCGGCCACCGCGCGTCAGTTGATCAACCAGGACATCCGCACCCACTACGACGAACCTTCGCGTCTGTCGCTGCTGTATTTCGCTCAGCAGAACCGCGTCTATCGCGGCGTTTCCGACCGCGACCTGCGCGCCTCGCGTCTGGTCGGCGGCAGCCAGGTGCTGGCCCAGGCCTTCGTCAAACAGATCAAGACCATCAAGACCAGCTCTCCGGTGTCGGCCATCACTCAGGACAAGGACGGCGTGACCGTCAAGGTCGGCAGCGTCGGCTACCAGGCAGACTACGTGGTGCTGGCAGTGCCGTTGCGCGCACTGAACAAGATCGCCCTGACCCCGGCGCTGGATGCCCAGCACCTGGCGGCGATCAAAGGTACCAACTACGGTTGGCGTGACCAGATCATGCTGAAGTTCAAGACGCCCGTGTGGGAAAGCAAGTCGCGCATGTCCGGCGAGATCTACAGCAACACCGGTTTAGGCATGCTCTGGATCGAGCCGGCGCTGAAGGGCGGCGCCAATGTGGTGATCAACCTGTCCGGCGATAACGCCCGTGTAATGCAGGCGTTCGGCGACAAGCAGATGGTCGATCAGGTGCTGATCCGTCTGCATGCGTTTTATCCACAGGCCCGTGGCTCGTTCACCGGTTATGAAATCCGTCGCTACAGCACCGACCCGTCGATGGGCGGCGCCTACCTGGCTTACGGCCCGGGGCAGATCAGCAAGTTCTGGCGCCTGTGGGAACGTCCGCTGCAACGCGTAGCGTTCGCCGGCGAACACACCGACACCCTGTACCCGGGCACCCTGGAAGGCGCACTGCGCACCGGCCAGCGCGCGGCCAGCCAGGTTGAAGATCTGGCGGCCGGCAAGTCGTTCGAACCGGTCAAAGTGGTTCCGGCTGCAGCAGCGGCAGGCGCAGCGGGCGCGGTGGCGGTGAAGAAGGGCAACTTCTTCACTAACCTCTTCGGCGGTTCGGATGACGAGAAGAAGCCTGAGCCTGCGAAAGCGCCAGAGCCAGCACCTGCTCCGGTCGCTCCAGCGCCTGCACCGACCCCGGCACCTGCGCCAGCGCCGGTGGAAGCACCGAAGCCAGCGGCCCCGGTAAAAGCCGAGCCGGCAAAGAAAGCAGCGACCAAGCCTGCGGCGAAGAAGCCTGCAGCCAAAACCGATACGAAAAAGCCGGCTGCCAAACCCGCAGCAAAAAAGGCTGAACCGGCGAAGAAACCAGCGGCCAAGCCTGCTGCAACGACCGAGACCAAGGCGCAGTAAACCTTGCGGTGAATGAAAAAGCGCGGCGTATATGCCGCGCTTTTTTTTGCCTGTGAGGGCCCCATCGCTGGCAAGCCAGCTCCCACAGGTTTCTGAGGTAAACGCGGGATTTGTGCACGCCACTAACCACTGTGGGAGCGGGCTTGCCCGCGATGAGGCCTGTCCAGACAGCGCATCATCAGGATCTGCCACCTGACATTCCGCCACACTTTTGCCTTTAATCTTTTCTTAACTCGTCACTACCAGACTCTTGATCGTATTTCTCGATATTTCAAAGCAAAATTTTCCGCTTTAATTCGATAGATAACTCGCTAGTCTTGGTTCGCAGTTCTCACAGGATTTGGGCAATGCAGCTACGTAACTCTTCTTCGCGCTATGGTTGGGTCAGCATCTTCATGCACTGGGGCGTGGCGCTGGCGGTCTTCGGGCTGTTCGCGCTGGGTTTGTGGATGGTCGGGCTGGATTACTACAGCACCTGGCGCAAAGACGCGCCGGACCTGCACAAGAGCATCGGTCTGGTGCTGCTCGGTGTGATGCTGTTGCGGGTGCTGTGGCGCTTCATCAGCCCACCGCCTTCTACGCTGCAAAGCTACAGCCGCATGACCCGTATCGGCGCCAAATTCGGCCACGGGTTTCTGTATCTGGCGCTGTTCGCTGTGATGATTGCCGGTTACCTGATTTCCACCGCAGACGGTGTCGGGATCCCGGTGTTTGGCCTGTTTGAAGTCCCTGCTCTGCTCTCCGGACTACCGGATCAGGCAGATACCGCTGGGGTGATTCATCTCTGGCTGGCGTGGGCACTGGTAATTTTTTCCGGTCTCCATGCGTTGGCAGCATTGAAGCACCACTTTATCGATCGTGATGCGACCCTCACTCGAATGCTCGGTCGCAAAGCCTGAAGTTCAACCTCGACTCAAAGGAAAAGAAAGCATGTTGAAAAAGACTCTGGCCGCTCTGGCAATCGGTTCCGCCGTGCTGTCCGCCAACGTAATGGCTGCTGACTACGTAGTAGACAAGGAAGGCCAGCACGCCTTCGTCGACTTCAAGATCAGCCACCTGGGCTACAGCTACATCACCGGTACCTTCAAGGACATCGACGGCAAGTTCAGCTTCGACGCTGCCAAGCCTGAAGACAGCAAGATCGAATTCAACGTGAACACTGCCAGCGTGTTCACCAACCACGCCGAGCGCGACAAGCACATCGCCAGCGCTGACTTCCTCAACGCCAGCAAATTCGGCAAGGCCACTTTCGTTTCCACCAGCGTCAAATCCACCGGTGCCAACACCGCTGACGTGACCGGCGACCTGACCCTGCTGGGCGTGACCAAGCCAGTTGTCGTCAAGGCCACCTTCCTGGGCGAAGGCAAGGATCCATGGGGCGGCTACCGTGCCGGCTTCGAAGGCACCACCACCATCAAGCGTTCCGATTTCGGCAAGCAGAAAGACCTCGGTCCGAAGTCCGATGCGGTCGAGCTATATGTTTCGTTTGAAGGTGTGAAAGCGAAATAAATTTCGCCGCCACATGAAAAACGCCCCCGGTCGCAAGGCCGGGGGCGTTTTTTATTGTCTGATACATCACTTCGCGTCACTGAAAACCTATGGGAGCGAGCTTGCTCGCGAAGGCGTCAGGTCAATCACTTGATTTGTTGAATGACGCACCGCTTTCGCGAGCAAGCTCGCTCCCACAGGGATCTGAGTGATCTTGCGATTTTCACAAGTCAAAAAAATGCCCCGGCTCTTTCGAGTCGGGGCATTTTTCATGGCGGCTTGAAACTCAGCGATTGCGGGTCAGCAAAGCCGGTTTCTCGCCACGCGGGCGGCTTGGCAGTTGATCGAGCTGTTCAGGCGTCGGGAAGCGGTCGGCTTTCGATTCCTTGTGCATGATCTTCGGACCGTTGCTGCGCGGGTTCTGCACGGCCGGTTCGCTGCGTGGCTGATCGTCACGGGCCGGACGGCGGTTGCGCGGCGCGGATTCGTCACGACGACCCTGACCGTCACGCGGAGCGCCATTGCGCGGGCCGCTGCGTTTGGCCGGTGGCGTGCCGGTGCTCGAGCCGTTGCTGTTGCGCGGACCGTTCTGGCGACCCTGTGGCTGACCGCCGCGCGGTGCGCCAGTGCCTGAGCCTTGCGCCGGTGCGCCCGGACGACGGCCACGGCCACCGGCAGGAGCGGCTTTCGGCACGTAGTCGACGCGGTTACCGAAGTTATCGATATCGTCGTCGAGGAATTCGTCCGGAGCACGATCAGCCGCTGCACGCGGTGGCTGGCTTGGGCGCTGGTCGCGGCTCGGGGTGCCTTCGCGCGGTTTCTGTTGACGGGCAGGGCGCTCGCCACGTTCACCGGCCGGTTTTTCCTTGCCCTTGTCTTTGCCTTTGTCCTTGCGACCGCCGCCACCATTCGGGCCATCGCCACGTGGGCCACGGGAATTGCGCGGGTTGCGGATGTCGGGACGCTCGCGGGCTTCCGGCTTCTCGGCTTCGATGGTGCTGGAGTCGAAGCCCATCAGATCGCCGTCGGCAATCTTCTGCCTGGTCATGCGCTCGATGCTTTTCAGCAGTTTTTCTTCGTCCGGCGCGACCAGCGAGATCGCTTCGCCGGAACGACCGGCGCGGCCGGTACGGCCGATACGGTGCACATAGTCTTCATCGACGTTCGGCAGCTCGAAGTTGACCACATGCGGCAACTGATCAATGTCCAGACCACGAGCAGCAATGTCGGTGGCAACCAGAATGCGCACTTCGCCAGCCTTGAAGTCGGCCAGGGCTTTGGTGCGGGCGTTCTGGCTCTTGTTGCCGTGGATCGCTACAGCCGGCAGGCCGTGTTTGTCCAGGTATTCAGCGAGACGGTTGGCGCCGTGCTTGGTGCGGGTGAACACCAGCACCTGTTCCCACGCGCCAGCGGTGATCAGGTGCGCCAGCAGCGCACGTTTGTGGCTGGCGGGCAGGCGGAACACGCGTTGTTCGATGCGCTCGACCGTGGTGTTCGGCGGCGTGACTTCGATGCGCTCCGGGTTGTGCAGCAGTTTGCCGGCGAGGTCGGTGATGTCTTTCGAGAACGTTGCCGAGAACAGCAGGTTCTGACGCTTGGCCGGCAGACGCGCGAGGACTTTTTTCACGTCGTGCACGAAACCCATGTCGAGCATGCGGTCGGCTTCGTCGAGAACGAGGATTTCCACGTGGGACAGATCGACACTGCCCTGGCCGGCGAGGTCGAGCAAGCGACCCGGGCAGGCGACGAGGACGTCGACGCCACGGGACATGGCCTGGACCTGCGGGTTCATGCCGACGCCGCCGAAGATGCAGGCGCTGACGAATTTCAGGTCACGGGCGTAGATCTTGAAGCTCTCGTGCACCTGGGCCGCGAGTTCGCGGGTCGGGGTCAGGACCAGTACGCGCGGTTGGCGCGGGCCGTGACGCTGGGATTTGTCCGGGTGACCGTTGGGGAACAACCGCTCCAGAATCGGGAGGGCGAAACCGCCGGTTTTACCGGTACCTGTCTGAGCCGCCACCATCAGGTCGCGACCTTGCAACACGGCGGGAATGGCCCGCTGTTGCACCGGAGTAGGCTCGGTATAGCCCGCATCTTCGATGGCACGGACTAAAGCCTCGGAGAGACCGAGGGAAGCAAAGGACATGAGTAATCCTGTTTTAGTTAGGGCTTGGCCCAATGGGAGTCTTGCCTGGCGCGAATCACGTTTAAGAGGACGCAATCCCGTCCGGTCCAGCGGCGGTTCCGAAGGCACGTCAGGAGTGCTCGCGCGGGCTGGAAGCTGCGCTGTAGCGGGTCGAGAGGCCTGTTACGGTTCCGGGCGTCCGGGCGTGAGCCTGGCGGGAACGCCGGAGTATAACAGAGCAATCACTGCGCGCTGCTTTCCTGCTGCTCAACGGTTTTGCCGCTGGCCGTGGCTGAGCGCAGTGAGGCGTTGTCGACGGGCGCAGCGCCATAGCGCGCGCTGAGCTCGGCGTAGGCTGGTTCGCGCTTGAAACGCTTGAGTTCGGCACCGAATCGCTGCACCAGCAAGTCCATGCCGGCATTGCGCCGAACTGCCAAAAACTGGCTCTGACGGCTGATAACTGTCGGGTTTTCGGTGATCAGATTGCGAATATTCAGCTCATCGAGCAAATGCTGGCCGACGCGGCGATCGGTAATCAGCAGGTCGATACGCCCGCGTACCAGTTTGCCGAAGTTGGCTTCATGGGTTGGCGCCGGCTCCCGGGTAAACAGCTCCGACTGGCTGAAGTCAGGGCTGTACAGATAACCCGGCGAGGTGCCGATGGTCAGGCCTTTCAGTTGTTCGAGGGTGCGGAAAGGATGTGGCCGGTCGTTGGCGTAGAACATCACGAATTCGACGTCGGACAACGGTTCGCTGGGATAGAGCAGGGTGGCGTCACGCTCTGCGCTGTGAAAGATGTCCAGCGCACCGTCGGCCTGACCGGTTTCGAGCATCGACAGGCAGCGCTTCCACGGCAGGAACTGCCATTCGACTTCAATGCCCAGACGCTTGAACACGATGGCGGTGGTTTCGTAGTCCAGCCCGAGATTCTGCCCGCCCTGTTCGTACACGTACGGCGCCCAGGGCTCGGTGACAATACGCAACTTCTCGCCCCGAGCGGCGAAGCTCAGGCAAGCAAAAACCAGCACGGCGAATAACTGCGTGATCAAAGGCATGGCTGGAGATTACGACGAGAAACCCGAAAGAGCCAGAAAGTGCCTGCACAAGCTCTGTTCCGAGGTTCAAAACGCAAAAAATCGCAGCCGCGACACCCCTGTAGGAGCCGCCGAAGGCTGCGATCTGTTGCTTGTAGCTTTCAACTTGAAGCTTGCGGCTGCCTCAACGCGGCAACTTCAGGTTATTCCAGATCGCCAGGCTAGGTTCGGCCTGGTTCATGGAATAAAAATGCAGCCCCGGTGCGCCGCCCTGCAGCAGGCGTTCGCACATTTCGCTGACGACTTGTTCGCCAAAGCGTTGAATGCTTCGCGTGTCGTCGCCGTAGGCTTCCAGTTGCTTGCGGATCCAGCGCGGAATTTCCGCACCGCAGGCATCGGAGAAGCGCGCTAGCTTGCTGTAGTTGGTAATCGGCATGATCCCCGGCACGATTGGCAGATCCACGCCCAGCGCCTGCAAACGGTCGACGAAGTAGAAGTAGCTGTCGGCGTTGAAGAAGTACTGGGTGATCGCGCTGTCGCCACCGGCCTTTGCCTTGCGCACGAAGTTGGCGAGATCGTCTTCGTAGTTGCGCGCTTGTGGATGCATTTCCGGGTAAGCGGCGACTTCGATGTGGAAGTGATCGGCGGTTTCTTCACGAATGAATTCCACCAGCTCATTGGCGTGACGCAGCTCACCGCTGGTCATGCCCATGCCGGACGGCAGGTCGCCACGCAGGGCAACGATGCGCTTGATGCCGGCAGCCTTGTATTCGTTCAGCAGGCCGCGCAGATCGTCCTTGCTGTCACCGACGCACGACAGGTGCGGAGCGGCGGGAACTTTGACTTCGCTTTCCAGCTGCAACACGGTGTTGAGCGTGCGATCACGGGTCGAACCGCCAGCGCCGTAGGTGCAGGAAAAGAAATCAGGGTTGTAAGTGGCCAACTGACGGGCAGTGGCGAGCAGCTTTTCTTGCCCGGCATCGGTCTTGGTCGGGAAAAACTCGAAGCTGTAGCGACGGTCTTGGGACATTGGAGGGGGCCTCCAGCTGCAAGCTGCAAGCTTCAAGCTGCAAGAGGGCGGAGCGCCGGGATCCTGTACCTGAAGCTTGCAGCCAGCGGCTGCGTAATAACGATGAAGAAGCCAGCGACAGCTACAAGCCTCAAGTAAACCAACCGCTTTTACTTGCCGCTTGCAGCTTGAAGCTCGCAGCTGCTCTTAATAGCGATAGGCGTGCGGCTTGAACGGGCCTTCGACGGTGACGCCGATGTAGTCAGCCTGTTGCTTGGTCAGTTGGGTGACCACGCCGCCGAAGCCGCGAACCATTTCCAGGGCCACTTCTTCGTCGAGTTTCTTCGGCAGTACTTCAACGGTCAGACGCTCGGCTTTCTGCGCTGGCGACAGGTCGGCGTATTTCTGGCCGAACAGGAAGATCTGTGCCAGAACCTGGTTGGCGAACGAACCGTCCATGATGCGGCTCGGGTGACCGGTGGCGTTGCCCAGGTTCACCAGACGGCCTTCGGCCAGCAGGATCAGGTAGTCGTCGTTCTGAGGGTCGAAGCTGCCGGCGCCGGTGCGGTGAACCTTGTGCACCTGTGGCTTGACTTCTTCCCATGCCCAGTTCTTGCGCATGAAAGCGGTGTCGATTTCGTTGTCGAAGTGACCGATGTTGCAGACCACGGCGCGCTTCTTCAGGGCCTTGAGCATGTTCGCGTCGCAAACATTGACGTTACCGGTGGTGGTCACGATCAGGTCGATCTTGCCCAGCAGTGCTTTGTCGATGCTCGCTTCGGAACCGTCGTTGATACCGTCGATGAACGGCGACACCAGTTCGAAACCATCCATGCAGGCTTGCATGGCGCAGATCGGGTCGACTTCCGACACTTTGACGATCATGCCTTCCTGACGCAGCGACTGAGCCGAGCCCTTGCCCACGTCACCGTAACCGATGACCAGCGCTTGCTTGCCGGACAGCAGGTGGTCGGTGCCGCGCTTGATTGCATCGTTCAGGCTGTGACGGCAGCCGTACTTGTTGTCGTTCTTGGACTTGGTCACCGAGTCGTTGACGTTGATGGCCGGGATTTTCAGCTCGCCCTTGGCCAGCATGTCCAGCAGACGGTGTACGCCAGTGGTGGTTTCTTCGGTCACGCCGTGAACGCGATCGAGCACTTGCGGGTATTTCTTGTGCAGCAGCTCGGTCAGGTCGCCGCCGTCGTCGAGGATCATGTTGGCGTCCCAAGGCTGGCCATCCTTGAGGATGGTCTGCTCCAGGCACCACTCGTACTCTTCTTCAGTCTCGCCTTTCCAGGCGAACACCGGAATACCGGCAGCAGCGATTGCGGCAGCGGCCTGATCCTGAGTAGAGAAAATGTTGCAGGACGACCAGCGTACTTCGGCACCCAGGGCAACCAGGGTTTCGATCAGCACGGCGGTCTGAATGGTCATGTGGATGCAGCCGAGGATTTTCGCGCCCTTGAGCGGCTGCTCGGCAGCGTATTTGCGGCGCAGACCCATCAGGGCAGGCATTTCCGATTCGGCGATGATGGTTTCGCGACGGCCCCAGGCAGCCAGGGACATGTCGGCAACTTTGTAATCGGTAAAATCTGCAGGCGTGTTGACAGCGCTCATGAAGAGCCTCCATTCGTAATGTATGCGAATGGGCGCCGTTGTGCGTTTAGTGTCCGGCGCAGGCCGGTCAACGCCCCATCCGAGCCTGACAGGTCGAACCTGCTGCAGCGCCCCTCGGACAGGTGGCGGGAAAACGGCATAGCCGTTCTGAATCGGTGGCGATTATAGCGGTCTTCGCCCGGCTAGTGGCAAGCGGCAAGCTACAAGCGGCAAGTAAAAGCCAATCCGCTTTTACTTGCAGCTTGTAGCTGAAAACTTGAAGCTGGGGGCCAATACCCCTAACGCTCAAACGCCTCGACCCAGGAGCCCCCCATGAATTTCCACACCCGCAAATGGGTTAAACCCGAAGACCTCAACCCCAACGGCACCCTGTTCGGCGGCAGCCTGCTGCGCTGGATCGACGAAGAAGCGGCGATCTACGCCATCGTGCAACTGGGCAACCAGCGTGTGGTGACCAAGTACATCTCGGAAATCAACTTCGTCAGCGCCTCGCGCCAGGGCGACATCATCGAACTGGGCATCACCGCCACCGAATTCGGCCGCACCTCGATCACCCTGACCTGCGAAGTGCGCAACAAGATCACCCGCAAGAGCATCCTGACCGTCGAGAAGATGGTATTCGTCAACCTCGGCGAAGACGGCCTGCCGGCGCCGCACGGGCGGACCGAGATCAAATATGTGAAAGACCAGTTCCAGGATGACGAAGCCGTTCAATAACCTCGGCGGCGCATTCTTCGCGAGCAGGCTCGCTCCCATAGGTACAGCGTGATCCTTGTGGGAGCGAGCCTGCTCGCGAAATCGCTTGCCAGGTCAGCGAAGATTCGCCTGGCCACTGAACAGCCATGAAGCGCAACGGTCGTAGCTACATCGCCCCCCACCGGTTGCCACGCCATGACCACCCCCACCAGCGAAAAGACCCCCGACCTTTCGGCCAAAGAGCAGCACGAAGTCGAGAAGAGCCAGCCGCCGCGCGCGGCCGTTCTGCATGAAATCATCCGCACCCAGGGCGATCAGGAACTGGAGCGCAGCATTGCCGCGCTGTGGTGGTCGGCGCTGGCGGCGGGCCTGACCATGGGCCTGTCCTTGATGGGCATGGGATTGCTCAATTCACGCCTGCCCGATGGCGACGAATTCAAGGTGATCGCCAGTTTCGGCTACTGCGCCGGTTTCCTCGCGGTGATCCTTGCGCGCCAGCAATTGTTCACCGAAAACACCCTGACCGCCGTGCTGCCGGTGATGACCAAGCCGACGCTGAAGAATTTCCTGCGCCTGATCCGTCTGTGGACAGTGGTATTGGTCGGCAACCTCTGCGGGACGATTCTGGTGGCCTACGTGATGCTGGAACTGCCGATCTTCGACAGCAAGACCGACGTCGCTTTCCTCGAAATCGGCCGCAAGGTCATGGAACACAGCGCCAGTCAGATGTTCGCCAAGGGCATCGTCTCCGGCTGGATGATCGCCACCATGGTCTGGATGATCCCGTCCATGGAGAGCGCGAAGATGTGGATCATCATCCTCATCACTTACTTCATGGCGCTGGGCGACTTCACCCACATCGTCGTCGGATCGGCGGAAGTGTCCTATCTGGTGTTTGCCGGCGAGTTGCCGTGGAGTGACTTCTGGGCAGTGTTCGCCGCGCCGACGCTGGCGGGAAACATCATCGGCGGCAGCTTCATCTTCGCGCTGATCAGCCATGCGCAGATTCGCAGCGAAAGTGGTGCGCCGAAGGAATCTGCGGATCAGACTCTCGAGCCCGATCCGCAGTCGATCAAGAAATGATCAGTGGTGGGCTGGCTCAGGCACGCTGGCCGGCTCATTGCGCGTTGCGTGCTTGACCAGTTTGCCGATGGTCAGGCCCTGCAGCAGGATCGACGACAGCACCACGATGTAGGTGATGCTCAGCAGCAGGTCGCGCTCCGGGCCCAGCGGCAGGGCCAGCGCCAGTGCCACCGAGACACCGCCGCGCAGACCACCCCAGGTCAGGATGCGGATGGTGCCGGCCGGCACTGAGCGCCAGCGCCGCAGCAGCAGGATCGCCGGGGCCACGGTGAGCAGGCGCGACAGCAGAATCGCCACCGCCAGCAGGCCTGCGGCGGCCATGTGCAGCCAGTTGAACGGCAGCAGCAACAGCTCCATGCCGATCAGCGCAAACAGCAGCGCGTTGAGCATGTCATCGAGCAATTCCCAGAAACCGTCCAGATAGCGCCGGGTCATGTCGTTCATCGCCAGATTGCGCCCGAGGTTGCCGATGATCAGACCGGCCACCACCATCGCAATCGGCGCCGAAACGTGGAGTTCGGTGGACATCGCCGAACCGCCGATCACCAGGGCCAGGGTCAGCATCACGGTGATCTGGTGCTGCTCGACGCTTTTGATCATCCGATAGACCAGATAACCGATCAGTCCGCCGAACAACACACCGCCGATCGCCTCGTGGACGAAGAGCATGGCCGTGGCACTGACGGTCGGGGTTTCGCCCAGTTGCGCGATGCCCAGCAGCACGGTGAAGACCACGACAGCCGTGCCGTCGTTGAATAGCGATTCGCCGACGATGGTGGTTTTAAGTGGTTTCGAGGCGTTGGCGGTACGCAACACGCCGAGCACGGCAATCGGGTCGGTCGGTGAGATCAGCGCACCGAACAACAGGCAGTAGAGGAAGCTCACGTGCCAGCCGAACAGGGCAAAAATGTAGAACGCCAAGCTGCCGATCACTACGGTGGCGATCAACACACCGAAGGTGGCCAGCAGACCGATCGGCCAACGGTAGCTGCGCAAGTCATTCAAGTTGACGTGCAGAGCGCCGGCGAACAGCAGGAACGAAAGCATCCAGTTCATCAGCAGATCACCGAAATCGATCTGGCCGATCAGTTGCTGCACGCGGTCTTCGAGGCCGGGAAAGCCGAGCACGCTGAGGCCTTGCAGGAGCAATGAGAACAGCAGGGCGGTAACCATCACGCCGATGGTCGGCGGCAAGCCGATAAAGCGGAAATTGACGAAAGTCAGGAGGGTGGTGAGGCAGATGAAAGCGGCGACAAGTTCAAGCATCCGGGGTCCTTTGGATGAAGGGTGAATGGAGCGCGACCGGAGGTTGGACGCAGGGGTTTGATGGGCGAACAGCGACATGGGACACACCACAGTTCATTGTGGCGAGGGGATTTATCCCCGCTCGGCGGCGAAGCCGTCGCAATCCGGCTTATCGATTATTTCTGACAAAACCCGATTGAAGGTTTTTGGGGCTGCTGCGCAGCCCAACGGGGATAAATCCCCTCGCCACAGGTGGTCAGTCGCAGAGGTCTCAGCCAGACACATTGACCGCACTGGCCCGCCGACGTTGCAGGTAAATGAACAGCAGCGCCGTCAACACCGTCAGCCCGCCAACCAGCGCCCCGGTCCAAGGCAAGTCCGCCAAGTCCGCGCCGCTGGCGACCACGAGTCCGCCGATCCAGGCGCCTGCCGCATTGCCGAGGTTGAACGCGCTCTGGTTCAGCGTCGAACCCAGATTCGGCGCTTCGTGGGCCTGATCGATGATCAACAGCTGCAGAATCGGGCACAGCGCGAAGGCAAAAATGCCCCACAGCACCAAGGTGATCGCCGCCGGAATCACGGCACGGCTGGTTTGGCTGAACGCCGCGAGAACCACCACGACCGCCAGCGCTACACCGACCAGCGACGGTAACAAGCGACTATCGGCCAGGCGCCCGCCGAGCATGCTGCCCGCCGTCAGGCCGACACCAAACAACAGCAGCATCACCGTCACGCCGTGGGGGCTGACGCCAGTGATGTCTTGCAGAATCGGCGCGATATAGGTGAACACGCTGAACAGACTGGTCGAGGCCAGCACGCTCATGCCCAGCGCCAGCAGGACGTTGGCCTTGCCCAGTACTTTGAATTCGCTGGCGAGGTTGGCCTTGTCCATCGCGATGTGTTTCGGCAACCACAGCCACTGCGCCAGCGCGGCGACAATGCCGATCACCGACACCGCCCAGAAGGTCGAGCGCCAGCCAGCGTATTGCCCCAGCGCTGTGCCCAGCGGCACGCCGAGGACGTTGGCGAGCGTCAGGCCGGTGAACATCATGGCAATGGCTTGCGCGCGTTTGTTCGGCGCCACCAGTCCGGCGGCGACCACCGAGCCGATGCCGAAAAACGCCCCGTGGCACAGCGCCGTGACCACACGCGCGGCCATTAGCGTTGCGTAGTTCGGCGCGAGCGCGCAGAGCACGTTGCCGAGAATGAACATCAGCGTCATGCCCAGCAGTGTCGCTTTGCGCGGCATGTTGGCGGTACCGATCGCCAGAATCGGCGCGCCGAACACCACGCCCAGGGCGTAACCGGTGATCAGCAGGCCTGCGTGAGGAATGCTCACCGCAAGGTCGCGGGCGACATCGGGCAGCAGGCCCATGATGACGAATTCGGTGGTGCCGATGCCGAACGCGGCAACGGCGAGTGCAAGCAAAGCGAGGGGCATGCGCAAGGTCTCTGTCGGTAGTCTTGACGCTTTGATCAGGCATACGCGTGCCAGCGACCGTTTTCGAAGAAAGCGGAGCAGGCAGCTTTTATTGGAATTTTTGGGTGTGCAGCTGAGTACGGCGTGGTGGGTTGCAGTATAAACAGCTGCTGACACATGGCGAATCAATTCTGACCAGTCGGTTCTGCAATCGCATATTCACCGTAAACGCTGCCGTGAAATATCCGCCTGAAAGAACCTTTCGGCCGGCCACGGCTCTTAGCCTGTGGGCAGGTGCTGATCGGCATGCTGGTGATGAAGCTCTGACCGCTCGCCAATTATTCGAATCGAAAAAGGACGACGTTATGACAGTGGCTCTGTGGTGTGTGTTGATCGCGATTTTCCTGCCTTACGTGTGCACGATCGTGGCGAAGGCCACCGGCGGTTTCCGCTTGAAGGACAATTACGATCCACGGGATTTTCTCGATAGCGTCGATGGCGTCGCCCGTCGCGCCCATGCGGCGCAATTGAACAGCTTTGAAGTCACACCGGCGTTTGCCGCCGCGGTGATCGTCGCGCATCTGGTCGGCACTGCGGAGCTGGTGACGGTCAATGTGCTGGCGGTGCTGTTTATCACCAGTCGCCTGCTGTACATCATCTGCTACCTGGCTGACTGGGCTGCACTGCGTTCGGTGGTGTGGTTTATCGGGATGGGGCTGATTGCTTCGTTTTTCTTTGTGTCGATCTGATTATCGGCTGTTGCTGCCGGCCTCTTCGCGAGCAGGCTCGCTCCCACATGGAAATGCATTCCAAATGTGGGAGCGAGCCTGCTCGCGAAAGCGATGGATCAGACGACGAAGAACCTAAGACTTTTGCTTCGGTGTATCCGCCACCTGCGGCACTTGCGGCAATTCTTTTCCTTTAGGCCAGAGCATCCATATCTGCCCCTGCTGTTTCATGTCCCCGGCCAGTTGCCCGGCCGCATCGCCGGTGCCCCAGAACAGATCCGCGCGCACCTCACCGGCAATCGCGCCGCCGGTATCCTGCGCGGCGACCGGGCGCACCAGCGGTGTGCCGTCCGGCTTGGTGGTCGACAGCCATAACAGACTGCCCAAGGGAATCACCTTGCGATCCACCGCCGCGCTGTAGCCGGCGGTCAGCGGTACGTTCAGCGAGCCGCGCGGGCCTTCGTTGCTGTCCGGGTTGCGGGTGAAGAACACATAGCTCGGGTTGCTGGCGAGCAGTTGCGGAATGCGCGTCGGGTTGGCCTTGGCCCAGTTGCTGATCGCGCTCATGGTTACCTCTTCCTTCTTCAGCTCACCTTGCTCAACCAGCCAGCGACCGATCGGCCGGTACGGGTGGCCGTTCTGGTCGGCGTAGGCGATGCGTAACTGTTTGCCGTCCTCGGTCTGAATCCGGCCTGAGCCCTGGATCTGCAGAAATTGCAGATTCATCGGATCAGTCAGATAGGCGACCACCGGCGCTTTCACGCCTTTGGATTCAATGGTCGCCGCGTCGTCGTAAGGCTTGAGCACGCGGCCTTCGAGGCGGCCGCGCAGGCGCTTGCCTTTCAATTCCGGGTAGATGCTGTCGAGCGAGACGATGATCATGTCTTCCGGCACGCCATACACTGGCACGTTTGCCGTTGCGGTGGGCGTCAGGCTACCGGGATAGACCGGTTCGTAATAGCCCGTGATCAGACCGTTGGGGTTGTCGTTCTCGGCGCGCAGGCCGTAGACATCGAGGTTCTGTTTGAGGAATGCACGAATCTCGGCGGCGCTTTGCGGCACATTCGCCGCCGCAGTGCAGGTCGGCCCCCAGACCGCGTCGGTTTTGAGTCGCGTGCAGGCGCTGCGCCAGGATCCGAAACCGGCGACCAGATCGTTGTCGGAGACCGCGGGCAACGCTTCCCAGGTCGCGCTGGAATAAGTGGCCAGCGCATGGGTTTTCGGTTCGGCATTGTCGCCGCCGGTGCAGCCTGCGAGAGCCGCCAATAAGGGCAGGGTAGCGAAGAGCGGGTGACGCCAGGCCGTGAAGCGGCTGTTCATGGAGTGATTCCTGTGCCGGTTGGCCGAGTGCTCCATGCGCTCGACCAACCCGTATTTTTAATAGGGCTATTGGTGTTTGGCGGTGAGCCGAGGATACTGGCCGCCGATTTCCGCGACCTGAAGCCACCATGACTCTGAAACCCATTGCTGTTGTATTGCTGGCCTGCCTGACCTTGTCCGCCTGTGGCGGCGTCGACCCTAATTCGCCGTTGGGCCAGCGCAAAGCCATCTTCAAGCAGATGCTCAAGACCAGCGAAGACCTCGGCGGCATGTTGCGCGGGCGCATTGCCTTTGACGGGCCGAAATTTGCCGAGGGCGCAGTCAGGCTTGATGCGTTGGCCCATGAGCCGTGGAAGCATTTCCCGCAGGTGCGCGAAGAAGATCACACCAGCGCCAAAGATGATGTCTGGCAGAAACAGGCGCGTTTTCAGGAGCTGGCCCGCGCGCTGGAGGCAGCTACCGGTGAACTGGTGGTCGCCAGCCAGATTCAGCCATACAAGGCCAGCAATCTTGGGCCGGCAGTGCAGAAAGTCGAGGATGCCTGCAGTGCTTGCCATAAAGAGTTTCGCGATCATTGATTCCTGAGGCTGCTGAGTACCTTGTGGCGAGGGGATCTATCCCCGATGGGCTGCGAAGCAGCCCCAACACCATACAACCGGGTTTTTTCAGTCGGACCCGACCAGCCGAATTTGCGACGGCTTCGCCGCCGGACGGGGATAAATCCCCTCGCCACAGGGCTTTGGTTACTTGTCGATCTCGTCCAGCGCGTCCTGCAGTTCCTTGCGCGACTCGGCGAGCTTTTCCTTGCGCTTGTTGATCTTCTCCGGATCGCCCTTCTTCATGGCCTTGTCGAGGTCCGCCTGACGCTGGCTCACCTCATGCTTGGCCTCAAGCACTTTGTTCTCACGTTCTTTCTTCAGCCCGGCGTCGGTGCAGTGTTCGTTCACTTCACGCAGTGCGGTTTCCAGACCCGCCTGCTGCTCCATGTTGCCGCGCGACTTGGCCTGTTCGATCTGGTTGATGATGCCCTGCTTCTTGGCAGCGCAACCGGTCAGGCCCGGGCCGTCTTCCTCGGCCATGACCGGGGCGGCCATGACGCCGCAAAGAGTGAGCAGGGCGAGCGGTGCGAGAAATTTCATAAAAGCTCCATGTGCAAAGGCAATCGGGGTTGGAGGGCACTGCGCTGTTGGAGCGTCTGGCCGGCCGTTGGGTTCCCGCCGGGCGGGGATTGCAGGTTCAGAAGCCGTCGATTCCGGCGGCTTTCAAGGTTTCACTCAAAGCCACTACCTGCGGGTCGCGAAAGAATGCGCTCAGTTGCGCCGCGCGTCCCGGGCCGATGCCGGTTTCTGCCTGCCATTGTTCCGTGTCGCGTTGTGCCAGGGCCTGCCACGAATCGTCCAGTTGTGCCTGTCCGGTCGGCGGCATGCCCAGCGCTTTCAACCATCGAGCGAACGGCTGTTGCCGCGCGCCGTGAAAACTCTGGATCAGACGTGCGCTGCTGCGCTCGCCGAGGCCGGCAATGGTAGCAAGCTCTGACGCATCGAGGGTCAGCCAATCCAGCAGGTGTTTCAGACGGCCTGTTTCCAAAAGTTTCTCCCAGGTGCCACGACCGACATGCTGCATGGCCAGGCCCTGCTTGCCACTGAGCCAGGTCAGACGCGCGAGAAACTGGCTTTCACACCCCGGCGTCAGTTGCCAACAACTCAGGACGTGGTAGTCGTCGCCATTGGGAATACTGATGTCTGCCCGTTCGCTGGTGCGCAGCACGACACTGTCGAGGCGCGGAATGGTCAGCCCGGCCAGACTGATTGCCACCTGATCGCCGGGACGGATGTCGAGGCTTTTCCAGCGTTTCAGCGAGCTGACGCTGACTCGTTTGATTTCGCGGTCATCGAGTCTGACCGGCAGCAGTTCCAGTACTGGTGTGATCCGCCCTGTACGGCCGATCTTGAAGTTGACCTTGCGCACTTCGGCCAATGCCTGGGCGAACGGGTACTTCCAGGCAATCGCCCAATAAGGTGCCTTGGCCTGCCAGCGTTCGGCGGGCGGCCGTTGGCTCTGACGCAGCACCACGCCGTCGCTGGCAAAGGGCAGGGGCGAGCGATACCAGTGCTCGCGCCATTTTTGCGCGTCTTCGTATTGGCTGATGGGCTGTGTAAAGGGCTCGGTTGCGGCGAACCCCAATGCCTGAAGTTCGGACAATCGCTCCGGCAGTCGCACAGGGCCTTGCGGCCAGTCCCAGACAAACAGCCCGATCCCGGCAGCCTGTTCGGCATCCAGCGATTTGCGCCCCATCAGACCGGCGACGGTGGCGCGGGCATTGACGCTGCCGGACTGTGATTGAACATGGGCGTTCAGGCGCCAATAAAGCTCGCCCTGTACCAGCAGATCCCGTGGCTGCCTCAACCGTTGCGGAATGGCAGCGATCCTGCGCGCGGAGGCGGTCCAGTCCTGGCCGTTGATCCCGTCACCGCGACTGATCGCCTGCTGCAATATTCCCTGGCGGTAGATCAGCGTGACAGCCACGCCGTCGACCTTGGGCTGCACCCAGACGTTCTGGCGAGCGCGCAGCCAGTGGGCGACGTCCTCGGCCTTGTGCAGCTTGTCCAGACCGGTGTGGGCGATGGGGTGGGGGAACGTGCCGGACGCGGTGCGTAACGGCTGCGGGGATGAGGTGTGGTTGAAACAGGCCTGCCATTCTTTCAGTCGCAGTTGGGACTGGTCATAGAGTTCGTCGCTGATCAATGAGCGGCCTTCGCGGTGATAGGCGTCGTCCCATTGATCGATCCGGTTTTGCAGGGCGGTGATTTCGCGTTGGGCTTGGGGTAAGGGCCAGTCGGGGCAGTTGGCTTGGCTGACGAGGGTGATGAGTGCCAGCAGGAAGGCCAGCAACAGGCGCAGTGTGAAGAGCATTGTGAGCATCCTTGCTCGGGGGGTGATGCTTGAAGGGTAGGTGAGGATCAGAAGAACGTTGCGCGGCTTTTTTGCGAACTGTTTCGGGGCAGGGGAACTGGTGTTGCCGGGGCGGGCGCCTTCGCGAGCAGGCTCGCTCCCACACGGATCTCAAAAATCTGTCAGGCATGAAAAAGCCCCGCACTGCGCGAACCGTGCGGGGCTTTCATGCAGCCAGGGTTTTACAGGCCAGCGGCGGAACGCAGGGCGTCGGCGCGGTCGGTTTTTTCCCAGGTGAACGTGGTGAAGCTGTCTTCGCCAACGGTCTTGGTCTGCGGTGCCCGACCGAAGTGGCCGTAGGCTGCGGTTTCCTGATACATCGGGTGCAGCAGGTCGAGCATGGTGGTGATCGCGTATGGACGCAGGTCGAACACTTCACGCACCAGTTTGATGATCTTGTCATCGCTGATCTTGCCGGTGCCGAAGGTGTTCAGCGAGATCGACGTAGGCTGGGCCACACCGATTGCGTAGGACACCTGAATCTCGCAACGCTCGGCCAGGCCGGCCGCAACGATGTTCTTGGCCACGTAACGGCCAGCGTAGGCAGCCGAACGGTCAACCTTCGATGGATCCTTGCCGGAGAATGCGCCGCCGCCGTGACGGGCCATGCCGCCGTAGCTGTCGACGATGATCTTGCGACCGGTCAGACCGCAGTCGCCTACCGGGCCGCCAATGATGAACTGGCCGGTCGGGTTGATGTGGAACTGGGTGTCCTTGCTCAGCAGTTCGGCAGGCAGCACGTGCTTGACGATCAGCTCCATCACGCCTTCGCGCAAATCTTTGTACGAGACTTCCGGGTTGTGCTGGGTCGACAGAACCACAGCGTCGATGCCGACAACCTTGCCGCCTTCGTAACGGCAGGTCACTTGCGACTTGGCATCCGGACGCAGCCAAGGCAGCAGGCCCGACTTGCGTGCTTCAGCCTGACGCTGCACCAGCTGGTGCGAGAAGGTGATCGGTGCTGGCATCAAAACGTCGGTTTCGTTGCTGGCGTAACCGAACATCAGGCCCTGGTCGCCGGCGCCCTGATCTTCAGGCTTGGCACGGTCAACACCCTGATTGATGTCGGGGGACTGCTTGCCGATGATGTTCATCACGCCGCAGGTGGCGCCGTCGAAGCCGACTTCGGAGCTGGTGTAGCCGATGTCGCAAATCACGTCACGAACGATCTGCTCCAGGTCGACCCAGGCGCTGGTGGTCACTTCACCGGCAACGATGGCCACGCCGGTCTTGACCAGGGTTTCCACAGCCACGCGAGCGTGTTTGTCCTGGGCAATAATGGCGTCCAGCACCGCATCGGAAATCTGGTCGGCGATTTTGTCCGGATGTCCTTCAGACACGGACTCGGAGGTGAAGAGGGAGTATTCGCTCATCTCGATGTTTTCCTGAATTTACCGATGGTGAGTGTCGCCAGCCGGTCGCTGAAAGTGGCGAACCTGGATCTGGAAACCATTACGTAAGCCTACATAGAGGCTTTCCCCGGGAACGAGTCCCGCAGCGGTGGCCCAACGGGCCAGATCGTCCTGTTCAAACCCCAACCAGAGATCACCGCAGGCCTCCCTGGCCCAACTCTGGTTGTGGCTACATAACTCTGTCACGAGCAGGCTACCGCCCGGTTGCAGCAAGTCGGCCATGTGCCTGAGCGCATCGGCCGGGGCGGCAAAATGGTGCAGGACCATGTTCAGCACCACGCAATCAGCCGTAAGGCTCGTGCCGTTCAATGCATCGGCCAATTGCAGGCTGACGTTAGCCAGCTGTTCACGTTCGCATACCTGACGCGCCAGTTCGAGCATCGCCGGGCTGTTGTCCAGCGCGGTGACGGTGCCGAAGCGACGGGCCAGTTCCGGCAGAAAAGCACCATCGCCGGGGCCGACTTCAATGGCCGTGGCTGCACCATCGAAGTTCAGTTTGTCGAGCAGGGCCAGCACGCTGTCACGGTACTGAGGCAGGCCTGCGATCAAGTCTTGCTGGGCACGGAATTTTTCCGCGACCCGGGCGAAAAAGTCCTGACTGGCCGCGGCACGCTGGCCGTGAACCTGCTCGATGCGCGCTCGCACCTCGTCAGGCAGATCCAGATTGTCGACTTCTTCCAGCAATGCCGCGTGCAGCTTGCCGCCGAGCAATTCGCTGTGGGGCAGGGCGCGACGATAGAAAATCGCATTGCCTTCACGGCGTGTCGCCACCAGATCGGCTTGCGCCAGCACCTTGAGGTGATGGCTCATGCCTGACTGGCCGATGCCGAAAATCTGCGCCAGCTCCAGCACGCCAAACGAATCGTTGGCCAGCGCGCGCAAGACATTCAGCCGCAGCGGATCGCCGCCGGCCTTGCACAGGGCCGCCAGCTCGTCGCAATCGTCATGGCGAATGGAAGGCACGCGTAAGTTCATAGGGCTGGCAGTCTAGAGACGGGGGGGTGGCACCGCAAGGCCAATATCAAAAAGTTTTGATATTGCTCGATAAATGGCACTTCTCAGCGGACGGTAGTCTCTACAAACGAACAGCGGAAAGGTTTCACCAAGCGAAACCGGTGCTATCGATTGGAAAAACGCCTGCCGATGACTATCTGTCATTGCCCCGAGGCGCATGGGTGAGGGAAAATGCCCTCCTTTTTTCCGTTTCAGTCTATTCACACCCAGGAGATCAGCGATGCCTAGCCGTCGTGAGCGTGCCAACGCCATTCGTGCCCTCAGCATGGATGCCGTGCAAAAAGCCAACAGCGGCCATCCCGGTGCCCCTATGGGTATGGCAGATATTGCCGAAGTGCTGTGGCGCGACTACCTCAAGCACAACCCGAGCAACCCGTCGTTCGCCGACCGTGACCGCTTCGTGCTGTCCAACGGCCACGGCTCGATGTTGATCTACTCGCTGCTGCACCTGACCGGTTACGACCTGTCGATCGACGACCTGAAGCAGTTCCGTCAACTGCACAGCCGCACCCCGGGTCACCCTGAATTCGGTTACACCCCGGGCGTTGAAACCACCACCGGCCCACTGGGTCAGGGTCTGGCCAACGCCGTCGGTTTCGCGCTGGCTGAAAAAGTCCTGGGCGCGCAGTTCAACCGTCCTGGCCACGACATCGTCGACCACCATACCTACGTGTTCCTCGGTGATGGCTGCATGATGGAAGGCATTTCCCACGAAGTCGCCTCTTTGGCCGGCACGCTGGGCCTGGGCAAGCTGATTGCCTTCTACGATGACAACGGCATTTCCATCGACGGCGAAGTCGAAGGCTGGTTCACCGATGACACGCCGAAGCGTTTCGAAGCCTATAACTGGCAGGTGATCCGCAATGTCGACGGTCACGATCCGGAAGAGATCAAGACCGCCATCGAAACCGCGCGCAAGAGCGCTCAGCCGACGCTGATCTGCTGCAAGACCACCATCGGTTTCGGTTCGCCGAACAAGCAGGGCAAGGAAGATTGCCACGGCGCCCCACTGGGTGACGCGGAAATCGCCCTGACCCGTCAGGCGCTGAACTGGAACTACGGCCCGTTCGAAATTCCGGCCGACATCTACGCCGAGTGGGACGCCAAAGAAGCTGGCCGCGCGGTCGAAGCCGAGTGGGATCAGCGTTTCGCTGCTTACTCCGCTGCATTCCCGACCGAAGCCAACGAGCTGATTCGTCGTCTGAGCGGCGAGCTGCCGGCCGACTTCTCGGAAAAAGCCTCGGCCTACATCGCCGAAGTCGCGGCCAAGGGCGAAACCATCGCCAGCCGCAAGGCCAGCCAGAACACCCTTAACGCGTTTGGCCCGCTGCTGCCGGAGCTGCTCGGCGGTTCGGCTGACCTCGCCGGTTCCAACCTGACCCTGTGGAAAGGTTGCAAGGGCGTCAGCGCTGAAGATGCCAGCGGTAACTACATGTACTACGGCGTGCGCGAATTCGGCATGACCGCGATCATGAACGGCGTGACCCTGCACGGCGGCCTGGTGCCTTACGGCGCGACCTTCCTGATGTTCATGGAATACGCGCGCAATGCCGTACGTATGTCGGCTTTGATGAAGAAGCGCGTGATCCACGTCTACACCCACGACTCGATCGGCCTGGGCGAAGACGGCCCGACGCACCAGCCGATCGAGCAACTGACCAGCCTGCGCACCACGCCGAACCTCGACACCTGGCGTCCAGCCGATGCCGTTGAATCGGCAGTCGCGTGGAAAAACGCACTGGAGCGCAAGGACGGCCCTTCGGCGCTGATCTTCTCGCGGCAGAACCTGCAGCACCAGGAACGCGATGCTGGCCAGATCGCCAACATCAGCCGTGGTGGTTATGTACTGAAGGACTGCGCAGGCGAGCCTGAGCTGATCCTGATCGCCACCGGTTCGGAAGTCGGTCTGGCTGTTCAAGCCTTCGACAAACTGACCGAGCAGGGCCGTAAGGTTCGCGTGGTATCGATGCCTTGCACCAGCGCGTTCGATGCTCAGGATGCGGAGTACAAGCAGTCGGTGCTGCCGTTGCAGGTCGGCGCACGTATTGCCATCGAAGCGGCCCACGCCGATTTCTGGTTCAAGTACGTAGGTCTGGAAGGTCGTGTGATCGGCATGACCACCTACGGTGAGTCGGCGCCGGCCTCGGCATTGTTCGAAGAGTTCGGTTTTACCCTGGAGAACATCCTCGGTCAGGCTGAAGAGCTGCTGGAAGACTAAATCTGACAGTTGTGTTGTCCGGGCTGACGCCTTCGCGAGCAGGCTCGCTCCCACAGGGAAATGCATTCCAATGTGGGAGCGAGCCTGCTCGCGAAAGCGTTGGTTCAGGCAACATCGCAGTGCCTGATTCACCACGGAATCGAGAACCCCATGCCTCAACCGCGTCCCTACAAAGTTGCACTCAACGGCTATGGCCGCATTGGTCGTTGCGTCTTGCGGGCGTTGTTCGAGCGCGGCGATAAGGCCGGGTTTGAGATTGTCGCGATCAACGATCTGGCCGACATGGCCAGCATCGAATACCTGACACGCTTCGACTCCACCCACGGGCGATTCCCCGGCGAAGTGCGGGTTGAAGGCGATTGTCTGCATATCAATGGCGACTGCGTGAAGGTCTTGCGCAGTGCCACCCCCGAAGGCATCGATTGGGCGTCGCTGGGCGTCGATCTGGTGCTCGAGTGCTCCGGCGCTTACCACACTCGTGCCGATGGCCAGCGCTTTCTCGACGCCGGCGCGCCGCGCGTGCTGTTCTCGCAGCCGATGGCCAGCGAAGCGGATGTCGACGCCACCATCGTCTACGGCGTCAATCAGAACTGCCTGACCGGCGACGAACTGCTGGTATCCAACGCCTCGTGCACCACCAACTGCGGCGTGCCGTTGCTGCGTCTGCTCGATCAGGCGATTGGCCTGGATTATGTGTCGATCACCACGATTCACTCGGCGATGAACGATCAGCCGGTGATCGATGCCTATCACCACGAAGACCTGCGCCGCACGCGTTCGGCGTTCCAGTCGGTGATCCCGGTGTCCACTGGTCTGGCGCGGGGCATCGAGCGCCTGCTGCCGGAACTTGCCGGACGAATTCAGGCCAAAGCCGTGCGCGTGCCGACAGTCAACGTGTCCTGCCTCGACATCACGATGCAGACCGCCACGGCGACTGATGCCAATGAGGTCAACCGGATCCTGCGCGAAGCCGCCACCAGCGGCCCGCTCAAAGGCCTGCTGGCCTACACCGAGTTGCCGCACGCCAGCTGTGATTTCAACCATGACCCACATTCGGCCATCGTCGATGCCAGTCAGACCCGTGTTTCCGGCCCCAAACTGGTGAACATCCTGGCCTGGTTCGACAACGAATGGGGTTTTGCCAACCGAATGCTGGACGTTGCAGACCACTATCTGCAAACAGCAACTTCAAAAAAACCGTAGGAAGTGCGACCCATGACCGTGTTGAAGATGTCCGACCTCGATCTGCAAGGTAAGCGCGTATTGATCCGCGAAGACCTCAACGTCCCCGTCAAGGACGGTGTTGTCACCAGCGACGCGCGCATCCTGGCTTCGCTGCCGACCATCAAGCTGGCCCTGGAAAAAGGCGCGGCAGTGATGGTCTGCTCGCACTTGGGCCGTCCGACTGAAGGCGAGTTCTCCGCCGAGAACAGCCTGAAACCTGTCGCCGACTACCTGAGCAAAGCGCTGGGCCGTGAAGTGCCGCTGGTGGCTGATTACCTCGGTGGCGTTGAGGTCAAGGCTGGCGACATCGTGCTGTTCGAAAACGTGCGCTTCAACAAGGGCGAGAAAAAGAACGCCGACGACCTGGCCCAGCAATACGCGGCCCTGTGCGACGTGTTCGTGATGGACGCTTTCGGCACCGCTCACCGCGCCGAGGGTTCGACCCACGGCGTGGCCAAGTTCGCCAAAGTCGCTGCCGCTGGCCCGCTGCTGGCCGCTGAACTGGAAGCACTGGGCAAAGCTCTTGGTGCACCGGCCAAGCCAATGGCGGCCATCGTTGCCGGCTCCAAGGTGTCGACCAAGCTCGACGTGCTGAACAGCCTGAGCCAGATCTGCGATCAACTGATTGTCGGCGGCGGCATCGCCAACACCTTCCTCGCGGCCGCTGGTCACCCGGTTGGCAAGTCGCTGTACGAACCGGATCTGCTCGACACCGCCCGTGAAATCGCGGCGAAAGTCAGCGTGCCGTTGCCGGTTGACGTCGTGGTCGCCAAGGAATTTGCCGAAAGCGCTGAAGCGACTGTGAAGCTGATCGCTGATGTTGCGGCTGACGACATGATTCTCGACATCGGCCCGCAAACCGCCGCCAATTTCGCCGAACTGCTGAAGTCGTCGAAAACCATTATGTGGAACGGCCCGGTCGGCGTGTTCGAGTTCGATCAGTTCGGCAACGGCACCAAAGTGCTGGCCCAGGCCATCGCCGAAAGCTCGGCATTCTCCATCGCGGGCGGTGGCGACACCCTGGCGGCGATCGATAAATATGGCGTGGCTGAGCAGATCTCCTACATTTCCACCGGTGGTGGCGCGTTCCTCGAATTCGTCGAGGGCAAGGTGCTGCCTGCCGTTGAAGTCCTGGAAAGCCGGGCCAAGGCCTGAGGCCGCCCGTTTGGCCAGGCAAAGGAGTGTTCACATGGTCAAGTCGTTAGCGCTGTTGTTGCTGACCGGTACGCTGGCGGCCTGCGGGAGCACCCCGAAGGCCGACGCGACGCCAGCACCGAGCGAGCCGCAGAAGGGCTGTTATCAGGCCGACTGGCAGGCCGAAACCAACCCGGTGCTGAACAAGCGCTCGGGCCCGGACGGCCTGGACAAATACGAGACGCAAACCCCGGTCAAGGAACATGGTTGTCCTTGACGGGTCTGACTCTTTAACTCAGGGCTGGCGGCATGCGTCGTCAGTCGAGGAACACGGATGAAAGGCTTGATCGCCGTTGCGGCGTTGGCATTGTTGGGTGGTTGCGCGCAGTTGAGCCTGTTTCAGTCGTCAGCCCCGGCAGACAACTGGACGACCTGGACCTGCGACAGTCAGGCCAAGGTGTTGTGGCGTTACGCCGATGCCGGCCAGAAGGAAGTCGATGTGCGACTGGGCGGCGCTGATCAGGTCTATCGCCTGAAAGAAGAGCCGGGCGCCTCGGGCACGCTGTACAGCGATGGCATGCTGGCGTTTCACGTCAAGGGTGACGAAGGCCTGGTGTACTGGGTCGCCACCAATGACCTGATTGGCCGTGGTTGCAAGACCGAGTAAAACGATTGATTTGATTCACAGCGATCCAAATGTGGGAGCGGGCTTGCTCGCGAAGGCGGTGGATCAGCTCGCATAGATGTTGAATGTTTAACCGCATTCGCGAGCAAGCCCGCTCCCACAGTGGTTGTCTGTAGTTCTTGAGATTTTGTATCACCGAATTCGCAGCCCGGGCCCAAACCCCCGATCTGCATTAACTTGAATAGCCGCCGCCGCTCCGGCAGGCTGGCACGATCAACGACCCTCAACCGGGAGAGACACACACAATGGCACTTATCAGCATGCGCCAGATGCTGGACCACGCAGCCGAGTTCGGCTACGGCGTTCCAGCTTTCAACGTCAACAACCTTGAGCAGATGCGCGCCATCATGGAAGCCGCTGACAAGACTGACTCCCCGGTGATCGTCCAGGCTTCGGCCGGCGCCCGCAAATACGCCGGTGCGCCATTCCTGCGTCACCTGATCCTGGCCGCGATCGAAGAATTCCCGCACATCCCGGTGTGCATGCACCAGGACCACGGCACCAGCCCTGACGTCTGCCAGCGTTCGATTCAACTGGGCTTCAGCTCGGTAATGATGGACGGCTCGCTGGGCGAAGACGGCAAGACCCCGACCGATTACGACTACAACGTCCGCGTTACCCAACAAACCGTGGCCATGGCTCACGCCTGCGGCGTTTCGGTAGAAGGCGAGCTGGGCTGCCTGGGTTCGCTGGAAACCGGTATGGCCGGTGAAGAAGACGGCATCGGCGCCGAAGGCGTTCTGGATCACAGTCAGATGCTGACCGACCCGGAAGAAGCCGCTGACTTCGTCAAGCGCACCCAGGTCGATGCCTTGGCCATTGCCATCGGCACCAGCCACGGTGCCTACAAGTTCACCAAGCCACCAACCGGCGACGTGCTGGCGATCGACCGCATCAAGGAAATCCACAAACGCATCCCGAACACCCACCTGGTGATGCACGGTTCGTCCTCGGTTCCGCAAGAGTGGCTGGCGATCATCAACCAATATGGCGGCGACATCAAAGAAACCTACGGCGTCCCGGTTGAAGAGATCGTCGAAGGCATCAAGCACGGCGTGCGCAAGGTCAACATCGACACCGACCTGCGCCTGGCATCCACCGGCGCCATGCGCCGCCTGATGGCCACCAACCCGAGCGAATTCGACCCACGTAAATTCTTCGGTGCCACCGTGACCGCAATGCGTGACGTGTGTATCGCTCGTTACGAAGCGTTCGGTACTGCTGGCAATGCTTCGAAGATCAAACCGATCTCGCTGGAAGCGATGTATCAGCGTTATCTGAAGGGTGAGTTGAACGCTAAGGTCAACTGAGCCTGAGCGTTGAGCTGATTAAAAAGAAACCCGCCGAGAGGCGGGTTTTTTGTGGGCGGGATTTCTCGTGGTAACGATGCTATCCAAAAGTCAGAGAAAATGGCGCTGCCGCGTGCTTAATGGCGTTGAACACTTGGGGCGCCTGTTCGCGATACTGAGGATAGCGATCGAGCACCGTATCAACCGAGGCAAGCAGATGCTGAATGCGCTCTTTGGGTTGGTCGATTTCACAGGTGTGAGCGAACTCCAGGAGTCCTTGTCGTGAGGCGAACATTGACTTGTTGCCCGCCAGATCCAATGCCAGAACATCTTCTGGAATATAGGCCGTGGTGTTGACGATGTCGTAAGCCGGAGCCAGATGCGCGTCGCGTCGCGTCGGTTCGGAATAGAGCAATCCGAAGTTTTTCAAATGAGCGTCGCCATTCCCAACAATGCAGCTCAGAGCGACGCTATCGAAGAGTTGATCAAGCGACGTACGCAAGTGTTTCGCTGGGCAAAACACTCGAACAGCCTTGGCGATTGCCGCATAACTCTTGCTGTACTTCTCGTTAGCCGAGAGCCCCATCAGCACCGCCATGTCTTCAAACCCAATGGAATTGAGCTGGTCGTCGCGATCAAATCGACGCATGACAAACAGCTTGGCATTATCGGAAAGGTAAAACGGTGGAACGGGAATCCCCGCGTCTTTCGCCATGGACATGCAAAGGAATTCGTTGATCGCCAGGCCCGGGAATTCGTCTCTTCCACTCTTGATGATCAGATCCGAGGTTTTGGATGTCACTCTCGGCAACTCTATTTCTTGTCGCTCCGGCACCAGCAACTTGGGTTGAACACCTGAAATGCCTGCCCGCAGGATGTAGCGATCAAGCATGTTGGCGAAGATATCTTCCGTACCGTCCCACGTGAGAATCTCTTCAAGTTTTTCTCCCGGAAATTCTTGCGCCTGCAACAATGCATCAACGGTTTCAGAGCGTACGTGAACCCTGCCAATGGGCGATGTACTGCCGGAAAGCGCCAGTAGCAGCATTGGGTCGACGTTAACAGTCTTGGCCAAGCGGTTGCGCAACTGCTCCAGTACATAGCCTTCTGGCAGGTTCATTTGAAAAACAGGGTGCAACTCCCGCCGACGAAACTCGTTATGCCGTACAGGCATCAGGAGGCTGATCGCCATTTGTGGCGATGCATCTTCGTGATAACGAAAAGTGAAATCCTCGGCATCGCTGAAAAGCCTGCCGCTATTACCTTCAGGGGTACTGACTTGAAGAGAGGCCATTTTCATTCGAATAAATCTCCGATCTCTTCAAGGGTTGGCATCGTTGCTGGAACCACCGAGAGTTCGCAGTCCAAAGCAGCCAAAACGCGCGCGTAAGCGATCATGCCGACAGAAAGGGTACCTTTCTCTACCGCAATGACTTTGTATCGTGTCAGTCCCGCCAGATCGGCAAGTTGAGCCTGCGTCAGGCCACGATTTACACGTTTTTCACGCAACTGAATGCCGAGACGGGTAATTAAAAGAGAATAATCCATGTTGCGCTACCGTAACATTTTGATGTCAATGTACCGTATGCGGAACATTTAATCCATTTGGCTCAAGAGACCCGTCCTCAGGCGAGCTTTTCTGAACGACTATTCTTCAGTTCAACGTGATCGAATGCCTGACGGGCGCGCTCGCTAGCTCCTTGTGGTGTTTGGGTTACTTGTCGTGATCAATATCCAGTTTGGTAAACGTCACCTGCCCACCTTCACTGGTGTAGCCGGTATTGTCCTGCACATATACCCCGGCCTTGAAGTACAGCGGCTTGTTGCGCCACGTCGCGCTGATCTGCGAATCCCACTGATATCCCGCCGCACTGACGCCCAACGCGCCGCCAGGACTCAGATGGATGAGGTAGTTGAATTCGCGATCGAGCTTGATGCCAGTGGCGAGGGTGATGACGCGGCTTTCGTCATCATCGGGGCGCATGCGCACTTTGATCACCAGATTGCCGGTCTCGGTTTTTTCCTTGTACTGGTACTCGAGTTTGAGCATCGGCTTCTGGCTTTCATAGGCGTGAATCTGGCCGATGACGATCTTGCCCGAGCTGGGCACTTTGTTTACCGCGAGGGTGGCGCGCAGCAGGTTATCGGCGTCAGGGTAATACCAGTTGCGCAGGGTGCCGTTGCTGTAGGTTTCGCGCAGTTCGGTGCGCGGATAGACAGCGTTTTCGGTTTTTGACCCGGTGACCGGTGACCAGAAAAACAAGGTCCCGGTATCGGAATGGAAGTATTGATCCTTGAAGCCTTTCACCAGTTTTTCGGTTTCGACGGTGTATGGCGGGCTGCCAACGGGAACGCTGAGGTTCCAGGTTGCGAGATCGATCATGTCGGTGCTTCCACTCGATTCATCCTGAACGCGGGTGCCAGAAGCTCTAGCCCGCGCCTTTTCGGGGCGCCTTTATAAGCGTAGCGGCTATTTTTGTTAATGCCCGTCCGGCGGTTGATTGGCGTCAACATCCTGTCGAAATGCCATCCTTCCCGGTTTTCGGGGGCTGTAGGCGTGACCGTTAGTCGGCTCGACGGAACAATGGTCGAATGATGGCGCCATGACAGCTTCTGCTTTATGGGAACCGCGACTAGAGTGAAGGCTCAGTACGTCTATGGTTTTTGCCGGCAACGGCTTGATAAGAGAAGCAGCATGGAATGCGCGCAACCCCAGCCAGGTGAAGGCAGCTCGGTCCTTTTGATCGTCGATGATTACCCCGAAAACCTGATCAGCATGCGCGCGTTGCTGCAGCGTCAGGATTGGCACGTGATGACCGCCGCCTCCGGTTTCGAGGCGCTGAACCTTTTGCTCGAATACGACATCGATCTGGTCCTGCTCGATGTGCAGATGCCCGGCATGGACGGTTTCGAGGTTGCGCGGCTGATGCGCGGCAGCCAGCGCACGCGGCTGACGCCGATCATTTTCCTCACCGCCAACGAGCAATCCCAGGACGCCGTGATCAAGGGCTATGCCAGTGGCGCGGTGGATTACCTGTTCAAGCCGTTCGATCCGCAGATTCTCAAGCCCAAGGTCCAGGCGCTGCTCGAGCACCAGCGCAATCGCCGTGCCTTGCAACGCCTGAGTCATGATCTGGAAGTGGCGCGGGCCTTCAATGCTTCAGTGCTGGATAACGCCGCCGAAGGCATTCTGGTGCTGAGCGAGGACGGCGTGATCCGTTTTGCCAATCCGGCGATTTCACGGCTGCTCAATGCGCCGGTGAAGGAACTCGAGGGCAAGGAGTTTCTCGATTTCCTGCAGAAGCCGCACATTCCGCTATGGGCCGATTCCGAGTTCTACGCCGGCTACCAGCGCGGTGAAACCCTGCGTCTGCATGATGCATTGTTGCGTACGGCGCCGGGGCAGCAAGTGCCGGTGGCCTTGTCTTGTGCTCCGCTGCCCTCGGAGCAGCATGCAATGGTTGTGACGGTGCTGGACATGTCGGTGGTGCGTCACTTGCACCAGCAACTGGAGTTCCAGGCGGTGACCGATCCGCTGACCGGGTTGCTCAACCGACGCGGGTTCTACCAGACCGTGGAAAACCTGCTGCTGCGCGGCGAGCGCAGTGACAGCAGCTGGGTGTTGCTCTACCTCGATCTCGACGGTTTCAAACGCGTCAACGACTCCCTTGGCCACGATGCCGGCGACCGCGTGTTGCGCTGGGTTTCCGAGCAACTGAAGGCGTGCCTGCGGCCGTTCGATATTCTCGCGCGCATGGGCGGCGATGAATTCACCGCGCTGCTGGATCTGGAGTTTCCCGAGCAAGCGGCGAAGATTGCCGAGAAGCTCATCGAGCGTGTGTCGGTCTGTCAGCAGATCGAAGGTCTGGATATCGTCCTTGGCGCCAGTATCGGCATCGCTACTTATCCCGACTGTGGCCGTAACCTCGACGGCTTGCTGCGCGCCTCGGACATTGCCATGTACGAAGCCAAGCGTGCCGGGCGTCAGCAATATCGCTTCTATGATCATGAGATGAACGGCCGCGCACGCTCGCGTCTGATGCTTGAAGACAGCGTGCGCGAGGCCATCGAAAACCGCGATTTCAACCTGGTCTATCAGCCGCAGGTAGCGATTGGCAGCGGGCAGATCCGTGGGTTCGAAGCGTTGCTGCGCTGGCAGCACCCGAGCGTCGGCGATGTGCCGCCGGGGTTGTTTCTGCCGTTGCTGGAAGAGGCGCGCTTGATCAGTCGCCTCGGCAGCTGGATCTATCACCGTGGCGCCGGTCAGCGCAAAGCCTGGGAAACCTTGTTCGCCGAAGATCTGGTGCTCGGCGTGAGCCTGAGCAACACCCAGTTCGGCCTGCCGAATCTGGTCACTGAATTGCGTCAGGTCATGGAGCGCCATGCGCTGCAGCCACGGCAACTGGAAGTCGAAGTCACCGAAGAAGCGTTGATGCATAACCCGGACGAGACCCGCAAGCAACTGCGGCTGCTGCGTCATCTCGGGGTGCGCGTGGCGCTGGACGATTTCGGTTCAGGGCCGTGCTCGCTGGCGCATCTGCGCGATCTGGAACTGGACACTCTGAAGCTCGATCGCCACTTGATCGCGCGCCTGCCGGACTCGCCACGCGATGCGGCGCTGGTGCGCATGGTCATCGACCTGTGCAAGCAATACGGTCTGCTGGTGATCGCCGAAGGTGTAGAAACCATCGAACAATATCAGTGGCTGCAAGCCCATGGCTGTGAGTACGTGCAGGGCTTCCTGGTGGCGCGCCCTCTGGTCGCCGAGGACGCCGTGCGCTTCGCCGAACCGTTTGACTGGAGCGCGCTGGCCGGCTGAATTCGCTACACTGGCGCACCTTTTCCGAACCGCGTCGCTCGTCCATGACTGTGTTGAAATACCTCCAGGCCTATCCCGAGCGTTTGCAGGATCAGGTGCGCCAGCTGATCGCCGAAGGGCGGCTGGGTGATTACCTCGATCAGCGCTATTCGGGACGGCATGACGTACAGAGCGACAAGGCACTGTACAGCTACGCGCTGGATCTCAAACAGCAGTATATGCGCAACGCGCCGGCCATCGACAAAGTGCTGTTCGACAACCGCCTCGACCTGACCCACCGCGCCCTCGGCCTGCACACCACGGTGTCACGGGTGCAGGGCGGCAAGCTCAAGGCCAACAAGGAAATCCGTATTGCCGCGCTGTTCAAGGACGCCGCGCCGGATTTTCTGAAGATGATCGTGGTGCACGAGCTGGCGCACTTCAAGGAATCGGACCACAACAAGGCGTTCTATAAACTGTGCGAGCACATGCTGCCGGGGTATCACCAGATCGAGTTCGATCTGCGTGTGTACCTGACGTGGCGGGATATGCAGGCTTGACCAATCAGGAAGGTGTGATGGACGTCAGCAAGACCAAAAGCAGTTTCTACCGCCGTTTGTACGTGGCCTATCTGATCGACAGTGGCTTGGCGCCAAGCGTGCCGGCGCTGACCGAAGTCACCGGCATGCCTCGACGCACGGCGCAGGACACCATCGCCGCGCTGGCTGATCTGGACATCATCTGTGAGTTCGAACAGGAGGAGGGCGCGCGCAATCATGCCGGGTGCTATCGGATTCGCGAGTGGGGAGCGATTGATTGCGGCTGGATCGAGCGCAATTTGCGGCAGATAAAGGCAGTGCTTGAATATCCCTGATTCCTGCGCCGACGGTTCTGACGCCTTCGCGAGCAGGCTCGCTCCCACAATGGATGCGCATTCCCTGTGGGAGCGAGCCTGCTCGCGAAAGGGCCTTCAGGACCGACGCATGCCGATATGTGGAATGTCATCCTCGAGATATTCCTCGCCGACTGCGACAAATCCGTACTGGCCGTAATACCTCTGCAAGTGTGCCTGCGCCGACAGATAGATCGGTACCTGCGGCCAGTGCTTTTCGGCCTGCTTCAGCGCCTGTTCCATCATCGCGTGGCCCAACCCTTTGCCACGGCCGGCGGGCGCGGTCACCACGCGGCCAATCACCACGTCGCCGCCCTGGGATTCCGGATCCAGCAGGCGCAGGTAAGCCATCAGTTGATCATCCACCCAGCCCATCAGGTGATGGGTATCGCCGTCCAGATCCTGGCCGTCGAGATCCGGATAGGCGCATTTCTGTTCGACCACGAATACATCAGAGCGCAGCTTCAACAAGGCGTACAACTGCTCTTTGCCCAGATCACGATGATGTTTGCAGATCCACTCGATTGTCATTTTTCGATTCCTTGACCATGTCGCCCGATACTAAGCGCAGCAGCGCCGTATGTCTGTATGGCGCAACAGTCTGTGATAAAGGTCAAAATGCCACTATTCCTTTCTCACGCTGGCTGCGACTTTGTGTAATCTGCTGAAGAGCACTGTCCACTGGCTCCCATGAGCTAATGTTCAATGCTTGGGTTTTGCCGGTAAGGGGCCTTGGATTTTGACGTGAAACCACGTCGGGCGGTTGCCCGCTGAGGATGTTCAAGCATGCTGCGATTGCTTCAAGCCGTTGCGTTGATCGGACTGCTGGTGCTGGGCCAGGATGCTTTGGCGCAGAAGCTGCGGCTGGCGTTCGATAACTGGCCGCCGTTTACCGACGATGCGCTGGTCAATGGTGGCCTGGCCACCGACATCGTAAGCACCGCACTGGCTCGCGCCGGTTATGCCAGCGGCTACGAGCAAGTGCCGTGGGCGCGAGCATTGCTGGGGATTGGCGAAGGGCGTTACGACGTGCTGGTCAACGCCTGGTACAACGACGAGCGCACGCAGATCGGCCAGTTTTCCGCTGAGTACCTGATCAACCGCATCCGCTTCCTCAAACGCAAAGACGCACCCATTGAATACAACACCCTTGAGCAACTGCACACCTATCCGATTGCGGTGGTGCGCGGCTATGCCTATTCCGCACCGTTCGATGCTGACACCGCGATGCAGAAGGTCCCTGTGCACAACTTCGCCATGGGCGTACGCATGCTCTCGGCGGATCGGGTCAAGCTGACGCTGGAGGATGAGTACGTAGCGAAGTATTACCTGGCTCGGGAATCGGCCAAGGTGCGCAATTCGGTGGAGTTTCTAGCCAAGCCGTTGAGTGAGAACAGCCTGCACATACTGGTCAGCCTGCAGAACCCACAGCATGAGCAGATTGTCGCGGGGTTTGATCGGGCGATTGCCGCGATGAAGGCTGACGGCACCTATGAGAAGTTGTTGCGGCGGCATGGAATGTAGTTGGTAGCTACAAGTTTCAAGCTGCAAGCTTCAAGTTAGAAGCCGGGGCAGCGTCTGGCTTGCAGCTTGCAGCTAGACCTCTTTGATCAAATGCGCCGCCAACGTCCGAAGTGGCCCCAACTGCCGGCAAATCAGCGCCAGCTGCGTCTGCACCAGTCGCTGGCCCTCATCGATTTCATCTGGCATCTGTTCCAGTTCATTGGCCAGCGCTTCTTCTTCATCACTTTGAATCGCAATCGGCTGCTTGCTCGCCAGGCCTTGAGCGATTTCGTCGATGCTGGTGGCCAGTCTCACCCCGGCGCCTTCGATCAAATGCTCGCGCACATCCGCCGGCAGTTGCGTTTCGCGGTGCGCGCCGAGGCCGGAAAGGTAGCTGAGCAACGTGTGCGACAGCACCAGGAAACGAAAACCGACATCCGCCTCCTTACGGAAATGCCCCGGCTCCATGAGCATGTTCGCCAGTGTCGTCGATAGCGCAGCATCAGCGTTGTGCGCGTTGCGGCGCGCCAGGCGATAGGCGAGGTCGTCGCTCTTGCCGGCGGCGTATTGCTGCATGATCTGGCGCAGGTAGATGCTGTTGCAGGTCAGAGTGTTGGCCAGCACTTTGTTCAGACGCCGACCCTGCCAGTCTGGCAGGAACAGGAACACCGCCAGCCCTGCGATCAGGCTGCCCAGCAATGTATCGAACAGCCGGGGCAGGAACAGCCCGTAGCCGTCGCCGACCTGGTTGAAGCAGAACAGCACCATGATCGTGATCGCCGCCGTCGCCAGGGTGTAGCGGGTGGTGCGGTTGGTAAAGAACACCACGCCGGCAGCAATGGCGAAGCACGATTGCACCACCGGGTTGGGGAACAGATCGAACAGCGCCCAGGCCACCGTCAGACCAATGGCCGTGCCGATGATCCGCTGGCCGAGCTTGCGCCGGGTGGCGCCGTAGTTCGGCTGGCAGACGAACAGCGTGGTGAGGATGATCCAGTAGCCTTGCGACGGGTGGATCAGGTGCACCATGCCGTAGCCGATGCTGAGTGCCAGCGGCAGGCGCAGGGCATGACGGAACAGCAGAGAAGTCGGCGTCAGTTGCGTACGCAGGCGAATCCATACGTCCTTGAGGTTGCGCGGTGAGCGGTCGAGCAGGCTGCTGTCGGTAGCATCAGCCAAGGCGTCAGGATTGCTGGCATCGCTGAGCAAGCGATCGAGGGTGCCGAGGTTGGCCGCCAGTGCGCGCAGCGAGCGCAGCAGGCCGCGCCATGCCGGGTTGCTCTGGATGCGCAAGTGTTCGAGGGAGGCATGCAGGTCGCTCAAAGCTTCGGCGAAACTAGCGTCGTAGATGAACGGCTGGCGCATCTGGATTGACTCGGCCAAGGCCCGGCAGGCCTTGCCTTGCTGGCGCAGCAGGCGCTGGCAGCGAAACAGCACGTCGCTGTGGAAGAATGCCTCGGCCAGCGCGTTGTAAGGGTAGTGCGAAGAGCTGGCGCGTTCGTGGATGTCCTGCGCAAGGAAGTACAGCTTCAGGTAACGGCTGACTTTCGAGCCCGGTCGACCATTGCCGACCCGGTGCAGGATGATTTCCTTGGCGGTGTTGAGTGCGGCGACCACCCGGCCGTTCTGTTGCGCCAGTTCGAGGCGGCGGGCCTCGACGTCCATCTGCCGGATCGGCTCGAACAGCGAGGATTTCAGCTTCAGATACAGGCCCAGTTCGCGGAACAGCCGCGCCAGACTCTGCTGCACCGGTTGATTGGAAAACAGCGCCTGCCACAGCACCGAGAGCAAGCCATACCACGCTGCACCGGCGACCAGCAGCATCGGTTCATGCCAGAAATCGGTAACCGCGCCGCCGCGCTGATCGACGCCGATCATCGTGTACACCGAGAGAATCAGCGTCGCCGAGGCGATCGCACCGTATCGCTCGCCCAGCGCGCCGAGCATGGTCAGGCCGAAACTGGCCAGCGCCAGGGCCACGGCAAAAATGATCGGGTAGGGAAAGAGCAATTCCACCGACAGCGCGGCGATGCTGAAACACACCAGCGTCACCGCCAGAGCGTTGAGACGCCCCTGCCAACTGTCGTCGGTCTCGGCCAGGGCGCTGGCGATGATGCCGAGGAACAACGGGATCAGCAGGCCCATTTCATCCTGATACCAGCACAGCGCCATGCTGCCGGTCAGGGCGATGAATACCCGCACGCTGTAGCTGAATTTATCCAGCGCCCACAGGCGCCGCAAAGACTGACGAAACGAGGTCGAGGACATGAAGTGCGAAGGCCTTCCGAGGCGATGCCGCTAAATTGAGCCAGTAATGACGCCGACGCAATGGCGCCGAGCACATCTGACAGCAAAAAGTGTTCCTTTGAGGTCTTGTGCCGAACTAAATCTCAAATGGCGTACATATCCCTGTGGGAGCTGGCTTGCCAGCGATGGCGGTCTGACATTCAACATTGATGTACCGGCCTCATCGCTGGCAAGCCAGCTCCCACAGAGATTGCATTTCACATTCGAGAGAATGGGATCAGACGTATTGCGCGGCAGCGTAACCGGAGGCCCACGCCCATTGAAAGTTGAACCCGCCCAGATGCCCGGTAACGTCGAGCACTTCGCCTATAAAATACAGCCCCGGGCTTTTCAGCGACTCCATGGTCTTGGACGACACCTCGCGGGTATCGACGCCACCCAGGGTCACTTCAGCCGTGCGATAGCCTTCAGTCCCCGCCGGTACAACCTTCCAGCTGCCAAGCTTCTCGGCGATCTCCGCCAGTTCCGCGTGGGTGTACTGCTTCATTGGTTTGGAAACGAACCAGTTATCCGCCAGCAGGTTGGCCATTTTCTTGGTGAAAATCTCGCCAAGCAAAGTCTTCAGTTCACTGTTCGGGCGCTCGGCGACTTGCTCTTGCAGCCAGCTCGCCGCGTCGTGATCCGGCAGCAGGTTGATCTCCACCGTGTCGCCGGGCTCCCAGAACGAAGAGATCTGCAGAATCGCCGGGCCACTGAGGCCGCGATGGGTGAACAGGATGTTTTCGCGAAAGCTCTGGTCATTGCAGCTGACCAGACAATCCACCGAGGTCCCGGACAGCTCTGTGCACAACTCCTTGAGCTGGTCGGTAATGGTGAACGGCACCAGCCCGGCGCGGGTCGGCAGCAGTTCATGGCCGAATTGTCTGGCGACCTGATAACCGAAACCGGTGGCGCCCAGGGTCGGGATCGACAGGCCGCCGGTGGCGATCACCAGAGACTGGCACTGAACCTGGCCAAGTGTGGTGTCGAGGAGATAACCGCTGTCGATTTTTTCAATGGTCTGGATCGAGGTGTCCAGACGCAGATCGACACCGGCCTGATCGCATTCATCGAGCAGCATGCCGAGGATGTCGCTGGATTTGTTATCGCAGAACAGCTGGCCGAGTTTCTTCTCGTGGTACGGCACGCCGTGTTTGCCGACCAGACCGATGAAATCCCACTGGGTGTAACGCGCCAGCGCGGATTTGCAGAAATGCGGGTTCTGCGAGAGGAAATTGCTCGGTTCGGTGTACATGTTGGTGAAATTGCAGCGACCGCCTCCGGACATGAGGATTTTCTTGCCGGCCTTGTTCGCGTGGTCGAGCAGCAACACCTGACGCCCGCGCCCGGCGGCGGTCAGGGCACACATCAAGCCGGCCGCGCCAGCGCCAATGATCACGACTTCGGTAGAGCGCAAAACGGTGTCCTCACACAAATGATCGTTCCCACGCTCTGCGTGGGAATGCCGCCATGGACGCTCTGCGTCCGCTTTCAAGACGTGACGCGGAGCGTCACAGGATGCATTCCCACGCGGAGCGTGGGAACGATCAATCTACGCGGTCCTTAGAGGATGCGTACGCGCAGCGAACGGCCCTTGATCTTGCCGTCGTTCAAGCGCTGCAAGGCCTGCATGGCTACGGTGCGTTCCACGGCCACATACGCCTGGAAATCGAAGATCGCAATCTTGCCCACTTGCGCACCGGGAATGCCCGCTTCGCCGGTCAGTGCGCCAAGAATGTCGCCCGGGCGCACTTTGTCTTTGCGGCCAGCGCCGATGCACAGGGTAGTCATCGGCGGTTGCAGCGGTGCCAGGCCCTGGGACTTGAGGTTGTCGATCTGATCCCAGTTCAGCGGCGCTTTCTGCAACTGTTCAATGGCTTGCGCACGATGAGCTTCGGACGGCGCGACCAGGCTGATGGCGATGCCTTTCTCGCCCGCGCGACCGGTGCGGCCGACGCGGTGGATGTGGATTTCCGAATCGCGCGCCAGCTCGACGTTGATCACCATGTCCAGCGCATCGATGTCCAGGCCACGGGCGGCGACGTCGGTGGCGACCAGCACCGAGGTGCTGCGGTTGGCGAACATCGCCAGCACCTGATCGCGGTCACGCTGTTCCAGATCGCCGTGCAGGCCGACGGCGGAAATGCCTTTGGCGGTCAGGTGATCGACGGTTTCCTGAACCTGCTGCTTGGTGAAGCAGAACGCCACGCAGGACGCCGGACGGAAGTGGTGCAGGACTTTGGTCACTGCGCTCATGCGCTCTTCCGGGGAAATCTCGTAGAAGCGCTGCTCGATCTGCGTGTCGTCGTGGAAGGCTTCAGCCTTGACGGTCTGCGGATCGCGCATGAATTTCGAGGCCAGTTGCTTGATCCCCACCGGGTAGGTCGCGGAGAACAACAGAGTCTGGCGCCGCTCGGGGGTCTTGATGATGATGTCTTCGATGGCGTCGTAGAAACCCATGTCGAGCATGCGGTCGGCTTCGTCGAGGATCAGCGTGTTCAGGCCGTCGAGCACCAGCGAACCCTTGCGCAGGTGCTGCTGAATGCGCCCCGGAGTGCCGACGATGATGTGCGCGCCGTGCTCCAGCGAAGCGATCTGCGGGCCGAACGACACGCCACCGCACAGGGTCAGGACCTTGATGTTGTCTTCAGCGCGGGCCAGGCGACGGACTTCCTTGGCCACCTGGTCGGCCAGCTCGCGGGTCGGGCAGATCACCAGCGCCTGGCACCCGAAGTAGCGCGGATTGATCGGGTTGAGCAGGCCGATGCCGAACGCGGCGGTCTTGCCGCTGCCGGTCTTGGCCTGGGCGATCAGGTCCATCCCCTTGAGGATCACCGGCAAGCTCTGCGCCTGGATCGGCGTCATCTGGGCATAACCGAGTGATTCGAGGTTAGCCAGCATGGCGGCGGACAGCGGCAGAGTATTAAAAGCGGTGGCGATGGTGGTCACGGGACTGGCCTGCAAAACAAAATGTCGCGCAGTGTAGCAGCCCCGTGCCCGTTTCCTCGACAGTTCTGGACGAACAGCGATTGAACCCCAGGCAGGGATTACCTGTGGCGAGGGGATTTATCCCCGCTGGGGTGCGTAGCGCCCCCCCAAAAAGATGAATGCGATCAGCCTGACTGGCCGAGGCGACAGCAGAAGCAGAGGGGTGCTACGCGCCCCAACGGGGATAAATCCCCTCGCCACAGAGCTCTCCCCCCACACATCAGTGCTCGATGTGCTCTTCCGGGCGCTTGGCACGCCGGCCGTCTTCCTTGGACAGCTGCGAGAAGATCGTTGCCGCCAGCATCGCCATCACGCCGACCGTGACGAAGGTCAGCTGGAACGCGCCGAGCACGGTTTCCACGCCGTCGTTGCCGACCTTCGCAGTGAATCCCCCAAGCAGCGCACCGGCGCAAGCCACGCCGAGGCTCAGCGACAACTGCGCGACCACCGATAGCAAACTGTTGCCGCTGCTGGCGCTGGCATCGTCAAGGTCGATCAGCGTCACCGTATTCATTGCAGTGAATTGCAGCGAGTTGATCGCACCGAGCACCGCCAGCAGGCACAGCAGCAGCCAGTACGGCGTCTGCTCGCTGACCAGGCCCATGCTCGCCAGCATGATCCCCAGCGCCAGGGTGTTGCCGGTGAGGACGATGCGATAGCCGAGGCGTTCGATCAGCGGCCGCGCGACCCACTTGGCGATCATCGCCGCAGCGGCCAGCGGCAACATGCTCATCCCGGCTTGGGAGGGGGAGTAACCCAAGGCCACTTGCAGCAACAACGGCACCAGAAACGGCAGGGCGCCGCTGCCCAAGCGTGCGAACAGGTTGCCGAGAATACCGACGGCAAACGTGCGGGTCTTGAACAATGACGGCGCGAACAACGGATTGTCGATATGCCCGGCGCGCAGCCAGTACGCCGCCAGACAGGCCATGCCGGCGAACAGCAGCAACATCACCCGCAGGTGCGGCAGGTGCAGTTCGCCGAGGCCTTCCATGGCAATGGTGATGAGGATCATCGCCGCGCCGAACAGCAGAAAACCAAGGCTATCGAAGCGCGTGCGCTCCGTACCGCGCAGGTCGGGAATGAACTTCCACACCGCATAACAACCGATCACCCCGACCGGCAGGTTGATCAGGAAGATCCAGTGCCACGTCACGTACTCCACCATCCAGCCACCCATGGTCGGGCCGATCAGTGGACCGAGCAGACCCGGAATGGTGATGAAACCCATGATCCGCACCAGTTCCGAGCGCGGGTAGGCGCGCAGCACCACCAGCCGCCCGACCGGCAGCATCAGCGCACCGCCGAGGCCCTGAATCACCCGCGCACCGATGAGCATGCTCAGGCTGCTGGATAACGCGCAGAGCAACGAGCCGAAACTGAACAGCAGAATGGCGCCGAAGAAGATTTTCTTGGTGCCGAAGCGGTCGGCGATCCAGCCGGAGGCCGGGATCAGCAGGGCCACGGTGAGCATGTAGGCGATGATCACGCCCTGCATGCGCAACGGGTCTTCGGCCAGATCGCTGGCCATGGCCGGCAGCGCGGTATTGAGGATGGTCCCGTCGAGGGACTGCATGAAGAACGCAATGGCGACGACCCACGGCAACCAGCGTGCGGTGATGGCGTCGAGAGGCGGGCGGTTGGGCATGGAACCTCTTGTGGGTGGTTAATACAGATTTTTGTTCAAACATGAAACCCTGTGGCGAGGGGATTTATCCCCGCTGGGTCGCGCAGCGGCCCCAAAAAAGCGGGACTGCTGCGCAGTCCATCGGGGATAAATCCCCTCGCCACAGTTTCTATTCCAACAGTTGATCCCCTGTGTGCCGGGGAGCTTTGTTTTACAGCGTTAGGGTCAACCGGCTGACCAGCGCTCCCGGCAGCAGCGATGACGAGGTATTGCGCTGGCTGTAGGTACTGGCCGACAGCAGCAATTCGCGTTCGGTGGTCAACGCTTCCAGCTGCGAACCGAGCAGGTTATAGGCGCTGTCGTCGAAACGCATGGTGCTGACCGGCGCCTGGATTTCGCCGTTCTCGACCCAGAAGGTCGCGAAACGGGTCATACCGGTCATGCGCGCCGCCGGTTGATCCGAGTAGTTCAGGTACCACAGGTTGCTGATGTACAGCCCGGTGCCCAACTGCTTGAGGATCTCTGCTTGCGACAGATCACCGGCGGCCATGTTCAATGCACTGGGCATCTCGCCACCGCCCGCACCGTTCGCCGCCAGACCGTATTCGGCGGCGCTGCGCGAGCCGACCAGTTGATCACCGGCCCGGCCTTCGATGATCAGACGCAGATCGCTGCGCGGATAACCCTCGGCGGAAAACGCCGGGCTCAGGGATTCGCTGACTTTCTCGTCCAGCGACACCAGCGGACTGAACGCCTGATCGCCGACGTAGAGTTTCTGCAACGGACTGCTCTTGCTGGCGATCGACTGGGCCGAGAACCCGCCCCAACTGAGCATGCCCATGATTTCTTCCAGCGCTGCCGGTGCCAGATAGGCGCGGTACTGTCCCGGTGCCAAAGTGCGTAACGGTCGGCCGAGAAACTCCAGCTGTTCGCGGGCCTGGGCGAAACGCCGGGCGAAGCCCTCGTCGCTCCAGTCGTGCCCGGCGTAGCTGGCCTTCACCGCTTCGCCGTTTTCGTGGAACAGGCTGAAGTCGAAATTGAAGCTGTTGGCTTCATGCCAGCCGAACGCGCCGGCGGAACTGGCGAAACCGCGGCTGATCGGGCCGGCAGCATAGAAGCCGACCAGATCGAGACCTTCAGCGGCAGCGCAGATTTGCCCGACGACATCTTCGGTGTCCGGCAGCGGATGCGCTTGTACGTGCGTGCTCTGCCAGCTGTTGTGATTGAGCAGCAGGTACGGATCCTGCGGCAGCAGCGGCAAGGTTTCGCGCAGTTGTTGCAGACCTTCGGCAAGCCGTTGCAGATCGGCTTCCTGATCCCCGGACAAGGTAATCTCCAGGTCGGCGTGGCGACCGTCGTTGATCAGTTTCAGGCCGACGTCAGCTTGTTGGACCTGCCCGGCCTGACGCACCTTGGCGTGATTGAAACGCACGAACGCCGACGTTTCGCCGGCATAGCTGAGCGTGAACTGTTCCGGCTCGCGTACGCTGTCGCGCAGCCAGTTGACCATGACCTTGAAGGCGTCGGACTGACGCTTCGAAATGCTCATCAGGCGTCTCCCCCAAACACATCAATGTTGCTGAATACGCAGGCCGGCGAAGCGTGGCCGACGCGAATCACCTGGTTCGGTTCGCCCTTGCCGCAGTTCGGCGTGCCCAGCACCCTGACGGTGTTGGCATCGCCGACGGCGCGCAGGCTTTTCCAGAAGTGCGCGGAAATGGCCCGGTAGTTGGGATTTTTCACCACGCCTTTAAGTTCACCGTTCTCGATCAACTGGGCCCATTCGCAGCCGAACTGGAATTTGTTGCGCGCATCGTCGATCGACCACGAGCGGTTGGTGCTCATCAGAATGCCATGCTCGATACCACCGATCATCTGCTCCAGCGTCTGATCGCCCGGCTCGATATTCAGGTTGGCCATGCGGTCGATCGGCGGGCGGTTCCAGCCGCAGGCGCGGCTGTTGGCAACGCCATCGAGGCCGGCACGATATTGCGACAGTGCCCCGCCCAGTGGTCGCAGCAAGAGGCCGTCGCGAATCAGGAATTGTTTGCTCGCCGCAGTGCCGTCGTCGTCATGGCCGTAGCTGGCTAGTTCTTCGGGGATGCCCGGATCGAAGGTTACGTTGAGCAGGTTCGAGCCGTATTGCAGGCTGCCGAAATCGCTGGTCTTGACGAAACTGGTGCCGGCGTAATTGCGCTCATCGCCGAGGATGCGGTCGAGCTCCAGCGGGTGACCGATGGATTCGTGGATCTGCAACATCATCTGATCGGGCATCAGCAGCAGGTCGCGCGGGCCTTGCGGCGTGTTCGGCGCGAGCAGCAGTTGCAGGGCCTGATCGGCGACTTGCGGACCGGCACCGACCAGGCCGCAGCGGCTGATGACATCGGCGCCACCCTGTTGGCCGAAGTTCTCGCGACCGAGGCTGCGGGTCTGGCTGTCGTTGCCGTCGTAAGCGGTGACGTCGAGGCTTGGATAAACGAAGCGCTGGGCCTGACGCAATTCGGCGCCGGCGCTGCTCAGGTAGATCTGCTCGACATGGGTGATACCGATGCTCACCTGCCAATTGACCAGGCGCTCATCCTTGGGCACCGAGGCGGATTCCGCACCAAGCAGATCGAAGCATTCGCTCAGGGACGGGAAGGGCTGTTCGAGGTTAGGCGAAAAATAATCCGCGCGGTCGCTGGAAAGCGGCTGCTCGCGCAGATCGAGCAAGGCGTGCGGCTTGAGGCGGCGGGCCTGTTGCTCGGCGCGTTCGAGGGCGGCTTGCAGGCCTTGTTGCGAGAGGTCATTGGTCGCCGCGTAGGCTTCGACGCCATTGACGCGCACGGTAAGCATCGCCCCTTCATCGCGGCTCAGGCTCGGCGGTTCGGCGACGTTCTTGCGCACCGACAGAAACTGCCCGGACTCACGCACATACCGCAGGGAAAAAAATTCAGCGCCCGTGCGCAAGGCAGCGAAGCGCTGCTTGAGCTGGGGGTGGAAATCGAACATTCGGGAACCTCCTTGTAATGGAGTAGCGGCATGGCGACAGCGGGGAGGGATGAAACGATTGCGCGAGGTCTAGAGTAGGCCTGCGTGGGGGTAGGATCAAGTGAAGAGGGGGTGTAGGAGGATTTACTGTGCAGCAGAGGAATTTGTGCTGGTTGTGAGGGCCTCATCGCTGGCAAGCCAGGCTCCCACAGGTTTTTTGCTGAACACAATATGTGTGAACGACGCAAAGCCCTGTGGGAGCTGGCTTGCCAGCGATTAGCCGTGACGCGGTGTCATGTCTTACTGGGTAACGGGGGTGATATCACGCATCGGCTTGCCTTTGACCGGTGCACCATTGGCCACGTAGTAAGCGGCATTGCTGCGCGGCAGCGGCTTGCGGCCGCGGATCTTGTCGGCGATTTTCTCGGCCATCATGATCGTCGGCGCGTTGAGGTTGCCGGTGGTGATGATCGGCATGATCGAAGCATCAACCACGCGCAGGTTCTGCATGCCGTGCACACGACCCTCGCCATCGACCACGGCCATCTCGTCGGTGCCCATCTTGCACGAGCAGGACGGGTGGAACGCGGTTTCGGCGTGCTCGCGGATGAACTTGTCCAGTTGCTCATCGGTTTGCACGTCGATGCCCGGGCTGATTTCCCGGCCACGGAATGCGTCCAGTGCCGGCTGCTGCATGATTTCACGGGTCAGGCGGATGCCGTCGCGGAATTCCTGCCAGTCCTGCTCAGTGGCCATGTAGTTGAACAGGATGCTCGGGTGCTGGCGCGGGTCCTTGGATTTGACCTGGATGCGGCCACGGCTCGGCGAACGCATGGAGCCCATGTGCGCCTGGAAACCGTGCTCTTTCACGCCGTTGCTGCCGTTGTAGTTAATCGCCACTGGCAGGAAGTGGTACTGGATGTTCGGCCATTCGAATTCCGGACGCGAACGGATGAAACCGCCGGCCTCGAACTGGTTGCTGGCGCCGATGCCGGTGCCGTTGAACAGCCACTCGGCACCGATGGCCGGCTGGTTGTACCAGAGCAGCGACGGGTACAGCGAGACCGGTTGGGTGCAGGCGTATTGCAGGTACAGTTCGAGGTGATCCTGCAGGTTTTCACCGACGCCTGGCAGGTCGTGAACCACCGGGATGTCGAGGCTTTCCAGCAGTTTCGCCGGGCCGACACCGGAGCGCTGCAGAATCTGCGGCGACGCGATGGCACCGGAGCACAGCAGGACCTCCTTGCGCGCCCTGGCTTCCACACGTTCTTCAGCGTCACCAATCAGGTAACGCACGCCGACCGCACGCTTGCCTTCAAACAGAATCTTGTCGGTCAGGGCGTGAGTGACGATGGTCAGGGTCGAACGCTTCTTGGCGATGTCGAGGTAGCCACGGGCGGTGGAAGCACGGCGGCCGTTCGGCGTCACGGTGCGGTCCATCGGGCCGAAGCCTTCCTGCTGATAACCGTTGAGGTCTTCGGTGCGCGGGTAACCGGCCTGGACGCCGGCTTCAACCATGGCGTGGAAAAGCGGGTTGTTGCCGGCTTTCGGCGTGGTCACGCTGACCGGGCCGTCGCCACCGTGGTAGTCGTTCGGGCCGATGTCACGGGTTTCGGCTTTGCGGAAGTACGGCAGGCAATCGAGGTACGACCAGTCTTCCAGGCCCGGCAGTTTCGCCCAGCCGTCATAGTCCATGGCGTTGCCACGGATGTAGCACATGCCGTTGATCAGCGACGAACCACCAAGGCCCTTGCCGCGACCGCATTCCATCCGGCGGCCGTCCATGTGTGGCTCCGGATCGGTTTCGTAGGCCCAGTTGTAGCGACGCCCCTGCAGCGGGAACGCCAGTGCGGCGGGCATCTGGGTGCGGAAGTCGAGGCGGTAATCCGGGCCGCCCGCTTCGAGCAGCAGAACGGTGACGCCTTCGTCTTCAGTCAGACGGGTGGCAAGTGTGTTACCTGCAGAACCGGCGCCGATGATGATGTAGTCGTATTCTTGAGTCATAAATTCTCCTGCGGGAGCTACAAGCCACTAGCTTCAAGCTGCAAGAAAAAGCAGCGAGCTGTGGCTTCGAAATCGGGGAGGCCGGCAAGCCCAAACTGCTTTTACTTGCAGCTTGAAACTTGCCGCTTGCAGCTGATCAGCTAGCTGATCAGAACACCGAGACGTAATCGCCCAGCTCGACCTGTACCGATTTGATGCGGGTGAAGTTGTTCAGCGAGCTGATCCCGTTCTCACGGCCCACGCCCGACTGCTTGTAGCCGCCGACCGGCATTTTTGCGTCGGACTCGCCCCAGGCGTTGATCCAGCAGATACCGGCTTCCAGTTGATGAATCACGCGGTGGGCGCGGTTCAGGTCGCGGGTGACGATGCCGGCGGCCAGGCCGAAGTCGGTGTCGTTGGCGCGGCGGATCACTTCTTCTTCGGTTTCGTAGGAGAGGATCGCCATCACCGGGCCGAAGATTTCTTCGCGGACGATGGTCATGTCGTCGGTGCAGTCGGTGAACACGGTTGGCGCAACGAACGCGCCTTTGGCGAATTCGCCGTCGGTCAGACGACCGCCGCCGCACAGCACGCGTGCGCCTTGTTCTTTACCTTTTTCGATATAGGCCAGCACGCTTTCCATGTGGGCGAAGCTGACCAGCGGGCCGAAGTTGGTGTTCTCGTCTTCCGGGTTGCCAACGCGGATGCGGGCAACACGCTCAACGACCTTGGCTTCAAAAGCGGCTTTCAGATGCGCCGGTACGAACACGCGGGTGCCGTTGGTGCAGACCTGACCGGAGCTGTAGAAGTTGGCCATCATCGCAGTGTCGGCGGCGCGATCGAGGTCGGCGTCGTCGCAGATGATCAGCGGCGACTTGCCGCCCAGTTCCATGGTCACGTCTTTGAGCGACGAAGCCGAAGCGCTGGCCATGACTTTCTTGCCGGTGTCGGTGCCGCCGGTGAAGGAGATTTTTTCGATGCGCGGGTGCTCGGTCAGCCAGGTGCCGACTTCGCGGCCGCTGCCGGTCAGGACGTTGAACACGCCGTTCGGCACGCCGGCTTCAGTGTAGATCTCAGCCAGTTTCAGGGTGGTCAGCGAGGTGACTTCGCTTGGCTTGAAGATCATCGCGTTACCGGCGGCCAGGGCTGGAGCGGATTTCCACAGCGCGATCTGGATCGGGTAGTTCCACGCGCCGATACCGGCGACCACGCCCAGCGGCTCGCGACGGGTGTAAACGAAAGAGGTGTCACGCAGCGGGATCTGCTCGCCTTCGATGGCGGGCACCAGGCCTGCGTAGTATTCCAGCACGTCAGCGCCGGTGACGATGTCGACGTACTTGGTTTCGGAGAAGGATTTGCCGGTGTCCAGGGTTTCCAGTGCGGCCAGCTCATCGTTGCGCTCGCGCAGGATGTCGACGGCGCGACGCAGGATGCGCGAACGCTCCATGGCGGTCATCGCGGCCCAGACTTTCTGGCCTTTTTCGGCGCTGACCACAGCGCGCTCGACATCTTCCTTGGTCGCACGTTGCACCAGTGCGAGGACTTCACCGTTCGCCGGGTTGATGGCTTCGAAGGTGGCGTCGCTGCCGGCGTCGGTATACGCGCCATCGATGTAGAGTTTTTGCAGTTCGAAACGGGCCATAGTGTCCTCGCAAGTGCATTGGTGGTTGGCGTTGCCCACCGCGATCACGCTGCGGTGGAGTTCAGGGGCTGAGCGTTTTCTGTGTGCTCTAGCTCACCTGCTTGGCCAATTGGAAATCCATGTATTCGTAAGCGATCTGTTGCGCCTGAGCGGTGTCGAAAGCGTCTCCGGACAGCGCGCCGCGCAACCACAAGCCGTCAATCAACGCTGCCAGACCCCGGGCGGCGCTGCGCGCATCTTCGAGCGGCAGCACGCGGCGGAACTGGCAGCACAGGTTGGAATACAGACGGTGATCGTTGATCCGCTGCAACCTGTGCAAAGACGGCTGGTGCATGCTGGTGGCCCAGAAGGCCAGCCAGGTTTTCATTGCCGGGCCATTGACCTGGCTGGCGTCGAAGTTGCCTTCGATGATCACCTGCAGATGCGCCCGTGGGCTGTCATCTGCCAGCGCCTGACGGCGCGCGGTGACGCTCTCGCTGAGGGCGGTCATCAGGTACCGCATCGTGGCGGCGATCAGGCCGTTCTTGTCCTGAAAGTAATGACTGATGATGCCATTCGAGACACCGGCCAAACGGGCGATCAGCGCAATGCTGGCGTCCCCCATTCCGACCTGATCGACCGCTTGCAAAGTGGCTTCGATCAATTGTTGGCGGCGGATGGGTTGCATACCGACCTTGGGCATCTTGCACATCTCCTTAGGCCTTCCGAGGGGCGAATGACGCCGATCGGATTGAGGGCCAGTCTATTTTGTTTTGATTGAACGTTCAATCAACAAAGAATAAGATCTGCGACAATTCGTCGCTGCCTACAGAAAATTCCTACGTGTGATGACGATAAAAACCGACACCTGAAACGGCTCGAAACCTGCGTGGGGCATGGCGCGGTTCGCGATTCGATGGACGTGTTGAAAGGGCAAGACGCTCGGGGCCAGGTTTCGGATGAACGTCCGTCGCCTCTGGCCACGAAAGCGAATACGCAACGCCATTTCGGCAGGTTCGGGCTTTTTTCGGAGTGTCTTTATATCACCCGCCGGTCGGCTGCCAACTAACCGATTGGTCGGGTTCCGTGATGCCTTGTGTTCTTCTCTCGCACTGCCTGGAGCATTTGTGCCATGAGTTCTGCCTCGCTAATAAAGACCCCGCCCGAGAAGGTGACGGTCAACGGTTGGGTGTTCTACACCTCGACCGCGCTGATTCTGTTGTTGACCGCCATTCTGATCATCGCCCCGCAAGAGGCCGGCAGAATGTTAGGGATGGCCCAGGCCTGGTTGTCGCGCAGCTTCGGCTGGTACTACATGGTGGTGATCGCCGCCTACCTGGTGTTCGTGGTCGGTCTGGCGTTTTCCTCGTACGGCAAACTCAAACTGGGCAGCAAGGACGACACCCCGGATTTCAGTTACGGCGCCTGGGCGGGGATGCTGTTCTCGTCGGGCATCGGCATTTCGCTGCTGTACTTCGGCGCGTCCGAGCCGCTGGATCACTACTTCAATCCGCCGGAAGGCACCTCGGCCAGTAATCTGGCGGCGCGGCAGGCGGTGCAACTGACCTTCCTGCACTGGGGCCTGCACGGCTGGGCGATTTACGCTTTGGTCGGTCTGGCCGTGGCGTATTTTGCCTATCGGCATAACCAGCCGCTGGCCCTGCGTTCGGCGCTGTATCCGCTGGTCGGCGAGCGTTGGGTCAAAGGCGCGGCCGGGCACGCGGTGGACGGCTTCGGCATGTTCGTGACCCTGCTGGGTCTGGTGACCAACCTGGGGATTGGCTCGCTGCAAGTGTCGTCCGGGCTGGAAAACTTGTTCGGCATGGAGCACAGCAACACCAACCTGCTGATCGTTATCATCGTCATGAGCACCGTGGCGACCATCGCCGCAGTGTCCGGTGTGGAAAACGGCATCCGTCGTCTGTCCAACCTGAACATCGTGCTGTTCAGCGGCCTGCTGATTTTCGTCCTGCTGTTCGGCCCGACCCTGCATCTGCTCAACGGCTTCGTGCAGAACATCGGCGACTACCTCAACGGCGTAGTGCTGAAGACCTTCGACCTGTACGTCTATGAAGGCGACAGCGCCAAGTCCGATCGCTGGCTGGGCCTGTGGACGCTGTTCTACTGGGCCTGGTGGATTTCCTGGGCGCCATTCGTGGGCATGTTCATCGCGCGGATTTCCCGTGGCCGCAGCGTACGTGAACTGGTTGCTGGCGTGCTGCTGATTCCGCTGGGCTTCACTTTGGCGTGGCTGTCGATCTTCGGCAACTCGGCGCTGGATCTGGTGATGAATCAGGGCGCGGTGGAGTTGGGCAAGACGGCGCTGGAACAGCCGTCGATGGCTATCTATCAGTTGCTTGAGCATTACCCGGCGTCGAAAGTCGTCATCGGGGTGTCGATCTTTGTCGGCTTCGTGCTGTTCCTGACCCCGGCCGACTCCGGCGCGGTGATGATGGCGAATCTTTCCTGCAAGGGCGGCAACGTCGACGAAGACGCGCCGCACTGGCTGCGGATCTTCTGGTCGGTGGTGATCACGCTGGTGACCATCGGCCTGCTGTTCGCCGGCAACTTCGAAGCCATGCAGACCATGGTGGTGTTGGCCGGCCTGCCGTTCTCGGTGGTGCTGATCTGCTTCATGTTCGGCCTGCACAAGGCGATGCGCCAGGACGTGCAGATCGAACAGGAGCAAGCGCAACTGGCCGAGCGCGGACGCCGGGGTTTCAGCGAGCGCCTGACGCAACTGGATCTGCAGCCGAGCCAATCGGTGGTGCAGCGCTTCATGGACAAACACGTCACCCCGGCGCTGGAAGATGCAGCGGCGCAATTGCGCAATCAGGGCATTGAAGTGCAGACGCTGCTGGGCAAGGCCAAGCGTTGCATGGGCGTGAGGGTCGAGATGGAAGAGGGCAACCCTTTCGTTTACGAAGTGAGCCTGGATGGTTATCTGGCGACCCCGACCGAGTCGGCGCAATCGGATGAAGCGCGTCAGCGTTATTACCGCGCTGAGGTGTATCTGCACAATGGCAGTCAGGACTACGACTTGATGGGCTTCACCCCGGAGCAGATTACGCGGGATGTGCTCGATCAGTTTGAAAGCCATCGGCAGCTCCTTGGCCGGGTGTATAGCTAAACCTTGAGATTCAGCGGTGCAGTCAGCTGCACCGCTGAACCATTGTGGCGAGGGGATTATCCCCGTTGGGCTGCGAAGCAGCCCGGAAACCGTCAAACGCGGTTTTACTCAATTACCGCGATTGACGACTTGGGCCGCTTCGCGCCCCATCGGGGATAAATCCCCTCGCCACAAGTTCTCTGTTTGCAGTTGAATATCTGTACGAACAAAAACGCCGCGATAGTCTCGCGGCGTTTTCGTTTCTGCGGGTTTACCCCAGATTCTTGCCCAACAACGCGTGATACAACTCGCTGTCGCCCAGAATCCCCACCACATGATTGTTATCGTGCAGCACCAGCTTGTTGCCGGTCTGATAACGGATCTGCAGCGCGTCACGCATGCCGATGTTCGAGTCCACCAGCGTTGGCTTGCGCTCCAGGCCTTCCACCGCTTGCCCCGGTGCCCAGTTCTGCAGATTCAGCACTGAACCGTTCTGCCGTGCGCCTTTGATGGTGTTGCCTTCGGCCAGGTCCAGCCACGAGTCGCCGCCCGGATCGAGGCACACCGAACCGTTGATGCGTTTGCACTTGTCCAGGGTGCGCATCAGGCTGCGGCCGCAGAGCACGTTGAGCGGATTGGTGTGGGCGACAAAGGTGCGCACATAGTCGTCCGCCGGGTTGAGAACGATCTCTTCCGGCACGCTGTACTGGATGATCCGGCCGTCCTTCATGATCGCGATACGGCTGCCGAGTTTCAGGGCTTCATCGAGGTCGTGGCTCACAAACACGATGGTCTTGCTCAGCTTGCGTTGCAGCTCCAGAAGTTCATCCTGCAGGCCTTGGCGGATCAGCGGGTCGAGAGCCGAGAACGGTTCGTCCATCAGCAGAATGTCGGCGTCCATGGCCAGCGCGCGGGCGAGGCCGACGCGCTGCTGCATGCCGCCGGATAGCTCATCAGGCTTCTTGTTGCGCCACTGGGTCAGGCCCACCAGTTCAAGTTTTTCGTCGACCAGTTTCTTGCGTTCCTTCTCCGGTCGGCCCTGCATCTCCAGACCGAAACTGATGTTCTCGCGCACTGTCAGCCAGGGCATCAGGGCGAACTTCTGGAACACCATGGCAATGCGCTTGGTGCGCATCATCTTCAGCTCGGCGGGCGTGCAGGACGCGATGTCGATCTGGCGGTTTTCATGCTCGACGAACAGCTTGCCGCGACTCACGGTGTTGAGGCCGTTGATGCAGCGCAGCAGGCTCGACTTGCCCGAGCCGGAAAGGCCCATCAGCACGCAGATCTCGCCCTTGTTGATGTCCAGCGTGGCTTTTTCCACGCCGACGATCTGCCCGGTCTTTTTCAGGATCTCGTTGCGGGTCATGCCCTGATCGAGCAGCTTGAGCGCCTCGCGCGGATCCTTGGAGAAGATTACGTCAACGTCTTCGAAGCGAATTATGCTCATGCGTCACCCCCTACTTTAGCGTCGGGTTGTTTGCAGATACGGTCGAGCATGATCGCCAGCAGTACGATTGCCAGGCCTGCTTCGAAGCCCAGCGCAATATCAGCAGTGTTCAGTGCGTTGACCACCGGTTTGCCGAGTCCGTCGGCGCCGACCAGTGCCGCGATCACCACCATCGACAGCGACAGCATGATGCACTGGGTGATGCCGGCCGCGATGCTCGGCATGGCGTGCGGCAGTTCGATCCGTGAGAGTAGCTGGCGGCGCGAGCAGCCGAAGGCCTTGCCGGCGTCCATCAGTTCTTGCGGGACATCGCGGATGCCCAGGTAGGTCAGGCGGATCGGCGCCGCGATGGCGAAGACCACCGTGGAAATCAGGCCCGGAACCACACCCAGCCCGAAGAGGGTCAGGGTAGGAATGAGGTAAACGAAGGTCGGTACGGTCTGCATCAGATCGAGCACCGGCCGCATCATGGTGTAGAACATCGGTTTGTGCGCGGCGACGATGCCCAGCGGCACGCCGATCAACACGCAGACCAGGGTGGCGAACAACACCTGGGCGAGGGTTTCCATGGTTTCCTGCCAGTACCCCAGGTTGAGGATCAGCAGGAACGAGGCGACCACGAACGCGGTCAGGCCCCACTTGCGTTGAATCAGATGGGCGATGATGGCGATCAGGCCAATCAGCACCAGTGGGTTGAACCAGGTCAGCGCAAACGTCACGCCGTGGATCATCGTTTCCAGTGTCACGGCGATTGCGTCGAAGGTGTTGGCGCCGTGTTGCGTCAACCATTCGACGAAGCCCGCGATGTACTGGCCTAAAGGTATTTTCTGATCAATCAGCATGGTAGTGAACGTCCGCATGCAAGGAAATTAACAGCCCGGGCAGGCACGCCTGCCCGGCATAAGCGGTGCCTTTCAAATCAAGGCGCGAGCTTGGCTTTCACGGCCTCCAGGCCTGGTTTACCGTCAATGGTGGTCACGCCAGCGAGCCAGGTATCGAGCACCTGTGGATTCTTTTTCAGCCAGGCCTTGGCGGCCGCGTCAGGCTTCATCTTGTCGTCGAGGATGTTGCCCATCAGTTCACTTTCCATGTCGACGGTGAACTCCAGGTTTTTCAACAGTTGACCGACGTTGCTGCATTCTTCGGCGTAACCCTTGCGGGTGTTGGTCGCCACGGTGGCTGCGCCGAAATCGGGGCCGAAGAAGTCGTCGCCGCCGGTCAGGTATTGAATCTTGAAGCGCTTGTTCATCGGATGCGGTGCCCAGCCGAGGAAGACCACGGCGGTGTCGCGCTTCTGCGCCCGGTCGACTTGCGAGAGCATGCCGGCCTCGGAAGATTCGACGATCTTGAAGCCTGCGGTCTTCAGGCCGAAGGCGTCCTTGTCGATCATGCTCTGGATCAGCCGGTTGCCGTCGTTGCCCGGCTCGATGCCGTAGATCTTGCCGTCGAGCTCTTTCTTGAATTTGGCGATGTCGGCGAAGTCATGCAGGCCTTTGTCGTACAGGGCTTGCGGCACGGCGAGGGTGTACTTGGCGCCCTTGAGGTTGGTGCGCACGGTGTCGACGGTGCCGGCATCGCGATACGGCTTGATGTCGTTCTCCATGGTCGGCATCCAGTTACCGAGAAACACGTCCATGTTCTTGCCGTCGGCCAGCGACTTGTAGGTCACGGGCACGGAGATCATGGTGGTTTTGGTTTTGTAGCCGAGGGCGTTGAGAACAACAGAAGTGGTGGCGGTGGTCGCGGTGATGTCGGTCCAGCCGACATCGGAGAAGTTAACGAGGCTGCACTGTGCCGGTTCTGCGGCTTGCGCCAGTAACGGCAGACTCAGCAGGGCGGCCAACAACAACGACGGGGAACCTTTCATGGATGGACTCCTTGGTGTTTTTTTTGGCAGTGTTCCGACTGTGGACCACCGCACTTATGGGTTGCGGTTGGTGGCGTTCTGACGACAGCTCTACCGCAGCGCCTTGCAATCGAGTCATCCCGATCATGTACCAGTGAAAATCTGACGCCTACAGGGAGGGTCGTATCCAGTACAGGGATGGTCGCTTCCAGTGTCGGTGACGTCGCTTACAGCTTTTTTCCGCCCCCGATGACCTGCTCAACGGCATAAAAACGGCGTATTTGCGGGGCGAAAACGTAACGACGCTGCTGGACATGACTGCGTCGGTGTCAGACGCCGAGCGCGCCGACAAAAGCCCGATGATGCCGGCATTCGGCGGATCGCAGCTTGAGCGTAGCAGCTCCGCCAGCGGGCGCTTTTGCCGCCCGGACCGGTATTCTCAGGAGCTTCGCAGCAATGGCTATCAGCGTTTTCGACCTGTTCAAAATCGGCATCGGCCCTTCCAGTTCCCACACCGTCGGGCCGATGCGCGCCGCCGCATTGTTCGTCGAGTCGCTGCGCGGCAAGCATCAGCTGGAACAGGTGCGGCGCATCGAGGTGCAGTTGTTCGGATCGCTTTCCGCCACCGGCATCGGTCACGGCAGCGACAACGCAGTGATCATGGGCCTGATGGGCGAGTGGCCGGACGCAATCGACCCGGCGCAGATCGGCCCGCGCATTCAGGCGCTGCGGGAAACCCATACGTTGTTATTGGACGGTCGCCTGTCGGTGCCGTTTGTGTGGGCGCGGGACATGCGCCTGATCGATGAAAACCTGCCATTCCATCCCAACGCCATGACGCTGGTGGCCGAAGGCGAGTTCGGTGAGCTGCACCGTGACACCTACTACTCGGTCGGCGGCGGCTTTGTCGTTGATGAGGCGCAAGCGTCCAGTGGTGTGGTCGATCTGGATCGCACCGAATTGCCTTACGACTTCTCCAGTGCGGTCGAGCTGCTGGAGTTGTGCAAAACGCACAACCTGCGTGTTGCCGAACTGATGATGGCCAACGAAAAGGTCTGGCGCAGCGAAGAAGAGATCCGTGCCGGGCTGATGAAGCTGTGGCGGGCGATGCAGGATTGCGTCGAGCAAGGCCTCAAGCACGAAGGCATTCTGCCCGGCGGCCTGAACGTGCGGCGGCGTGCGGCGAAGTTGCACCGCAGCCTGCAAGAGCTGAATAAGCCCAATGTCATCGGCTCGACCCTGAGCGCGATGGAATGGGTCAATCTGTTCGCCCTGGCCGTCAATGAAGAGAATGCCGCTGGCGGGCGCATGGTCACTGCACCGACCAACGGCGCCGCGGGGATCATCCCGGCGGTGCTGCACTACTTCATGAAATTCAGCGAGGCAGTCACTGACGCCAACGTCGTCGACTATTTCCTCGGCGCGGCGGCAGTCGGCATTCTGTGCAAGAAGAATGCTTCGATCTCTGGGGCCGAGGTCGGCTGCCAGGGCGAGGTCGGTTCGGCCTGCGCCATGGCAGCGGCGGGGCTGGCGGAGATTCTTGGCGCCACGCCCGAGCAATTGTGCAACGCGGCGGAAATCGGCCTGGAGCACAACCTCGGCCTGACTTGCGATCCGGTCGGCGGGCTGGTGCAAGTGCCGTGCATTGAGCGCAATGCGATTGCGGCAGTGAAAGCGATCAACGCGGCGCAAATGGCCCTGCGCGGCGACGGGCAGCACTTTATCTCGCTGGATCGGGTGATCCGCACCATGCGCGATACCGGCGCCGATATGCATGACAAATATAAAGAAACTTCGCGCGGTGGCTTGGCGGTCAGTGCGGTTGAGTGCTGAAACGGCGTTGCCCTTATCGCTGGCAAGCCAGCTCCCACAGGTTCTTCAGTGTTGATGCCATTTGGTTCACACCACAAATCCCTGTGGGAGCTGGCTTGCCAGCGATAGGGCCAGACCAGTCAAAACTGCTCGACAAAAGAACACCCCGATTCAGCCACGCCACCTTTTGGCGCGTCGCAATCAGACAAGCGTCACTGTCAATCGTGACTTGTCAGTCGCTACTCGACCGTCCGTCGTCCGTGCTTGCGGTGACACTCTGTGCAAATCCGCTGCAGGCCCGTTCCCACAAGTGCTACCGATCTGCTCACAGGCTGCGCGGCAGGGCTCTGGCGGCGCCTGATGGCACTTCGAAATAGCGTGTTCCGAGGTCTCGTATAGACGCGTCGCGAGGTCGTTTTCAGGAGTTATTGAATGGCCGTCCAATTTCAGGCACGGCAATTGCTCTGTCATAACAAAGCCTGCTTTCTCCGTGAGACGCGGGCAATAACAAGAGCCTCCGCCTGAGGCCGCCACCCGCTTTGTGTGAGGAGATACCGCGATGACGTCGTTCAACTCCGGGGCCCAACCCCAGAACCGTGCGCCTCAATCCATCGGCTTTCTGCTGCTGGACAATTTCACGCTGATTTCCCTGGCGTCCGCCGTTGAGCCACTGCGCATGGCCAACCAGTTGTCCGGTCGCGAGCTGTATCGCTGGAGCACCCTCACCGTCGATGGTGGCCAGGTCTGGGCCAGTGACGGTCTGCAGATCACTCCCGACGCCTCCATGCACAAAGCCCCGCAACTGGACACCGTTATTGTCTGCGGCGGGATCGGCATTCAACGCACCGTGACCCGTGAACACGTCTCGTGGCTGCAAAGCCAGGCGCGTCAGTCCAAGCGTCTTGGCGCGGTGTGCACCGGCAGTTGGGCGCTGGCCTGCGCCGGTCTGCTCGATGGCTTCGATTGCAGCGTGCACTGGGAATGTCTGGCGGCGATGCAGGAAGCCTTCCCGCGGGTGGCCATGAGCACACGCTTGTTCACCCTCGACCGTAACCGCTTCACCAGCTCTGGCGGCACCGCGCCGCTGGACATGATGCTGCACCTGATCAGCCGCGACCACGGTCGTGAACTGTCGGCAGCGATCTCGGAAATGTTCGTCTACGAACGCATCCGCAACGAACAGGATCACCAGCGCGTGCCGCTCAAGCACATGCTCGGCACCAACCAGCCGAAGTTGCAGGAAATCGTCGCGCTGATGGAAGCCAATCTGGAAGAGCCGATCGATCTGGATGAACTGGCGGTGTATGTCGCGGTGTCGCGTCGACAGCTGGAGCGGTTGTTCCAGAAATACCTGCACTGCTCGCCGTCGCGCTATTACCTGAAGCTGCGGCTGATCCGCGCCCGGCAACTGCTCAAGCAGACGCCGATGTCGATCATCGAAGTGGCGTCGGTGTGTGGTTTCGTCTCCACGCCGCATTTCTCCAAGTGCTACCGCGAATACTTCGGCATCCCGCCGCGTGATGAGCGCGTCGGCTCCAACACCACCCAGCAAGTGGCGATGCTGCCGCTGCCGCAAGCGATCGTGATGTCGCCGCTCTCGGGGCCGATGTCGGCGCTGAGTCAGGCGCGCAATGAGTCGACGTTTGCCAGCGTAAGGCTGTAGACCGAGTCTGATCGTTCCCACGCTCTGCGTGGGAATGCAGCCCGGGACGCTCTGCGTCCCAAAAGGCCGAACGCGGAGCGTCCGTTGAGGCATTCCCACGCAGAGCGTGGGAACGATCAGGTAGGCGCGAGCCTGCTCGCGAAGGGGTTTCTCAGGCGCTGTGGGACTGCTGGTAATCCGAAAGGGCCGGCAACAACTGTTTATCGATCGCCTGGCGCACCGCCGGCTGAATGCTGGCGCCGCTGGTGTACATGTCCTTGACCATCTTGCGCAGTTCAAACGCGCGAACGTTATCCAGGCCACGCACCGCACACTCGCAGGCCTGCTCGGCGGTGGTGCCGCTCGGCACCTGAATACCCAAGGCCTTGAGCTGGCCCAACAGATCTTCCTGGTCGATCAAATCGGCGTACATCATCACGCAAATCCTTCTGTGGCAACGGAGGTCTTGGCTCGATTCTGGTGGCCCCGACCGGACCCGGCAAGGGCGTTTTGTCGCCGTGGCCGGGACGACTATGAACAGGTCGTTTTCGGCTAACCGACTGGATCGTCGACTAGGCACACTGGCGCCAGCTCGCTTCACGAAGGTTTGGTCACCCTCGCCTGGCAGCTCCTCAACAGTACCCTCCTCAGCTCCGATCCTGTCACGGCTTGATCGGAGTTTTTTTTGCCTGTGAATCTGAGTTGGGATGTTGATCGAGCTGACGCCATCGCTGGCAAGCCAGCTCCCACAGATCTACCTCTGCAACACCAGTATCCGCGACAACAGCTCATCCCGGTCGACATAGCAGCCCTGGAAATGCCGCACCCCGGTGGCTGGATCAAAGGCATTGCGGGCATGCAGCGTGCGGCGGTTGTCAAAGCACCACAATTCGCCCGGGTTGAGCCGCTGCACCAGCCGAAACCGCGGCTCGCGGCTCATCGCAATAAAGCGCCGATAGGCTCGATACAGCAACGGCATCTGCGCCACCGACGTATCGAACGCCCCGCGCAGAAAGTTGGCCATGCGAATCTCCGCCACCCGGCCCAGCGCATCCACAGCAATGATCGGCGCCAGGCAGCGATAGTCGCTGTGCCGGTCCTTGTTGCGAAATTCCACGGGTATTTCACACAGGGCCTCAAACAGCTGCGGCTCCTCCTGACGCAAGGCGTCGGCGATCGCAAAACCATCGACGAAAATACTCTCGCCGCCCTCGGCCTCATTCACCAGGCAATGCAGAAATTGCAGCCCCGGTTGCAGCTCGCGAGTCGGCAAATCCGTGTGCAATGGCAGGTTGAAGGCGGTGTAGGCGTTGCTGTCGGCGTCGGCTTTGGATTGCACATTGAACAGCACGCCGAAGTTGCTTTCGCGGATGAAGGAAATCCGCTGCGCGATGAGCTTTAGCGAGCCCGGCTCGGCGGGCACGCCGCGCACTTGGGTCAGGCCGATTTCGCGCACGGCGAGCAACCATTGCAGCAGCGCGGCGTTGTCGTTCATCAGCGCGGTGTAGTCGAACATCGGCAACTGCAGATCGCTGTGCCACAAATGGGGCTGCGGTTTGCCGGCCAGGCGTTCGGCGCGGGATTCGTCGTCATAGGCATGAGCGCGCAACCAGCCCGGGTCGAAGCGGCTGAGGTGACCATCCTGCCAGTCGATGCGCAGGCAGCCGTCGGTGTCGATGCGCGTGGCGTGCGGTTGCAAGTCCTCGGCGGCATCGACGCTCTCGAAGACCTGTTCGCGGGTGACGCTATAGACGCAGCGATCACACGGGCAATTGTCGCGCAGCCATACGTGGTGAAACGGGCTGATACGACCGTCAGCCCACTCAATGACAACGCGATCCGCCAGACCCTGCACGCCTCGCAGCGCGCTGATCAACGGATAAGTACGAAAATCGGCAACAGCGACGGCGGTGTGCATGGCGGCTCCTTGGCAGTGGGGGATTTACCGGGCGGGTGGCAGCGCAATCACGCGGCCGAGGTAAGCGGGAGCGGGCAGGTCGGTCTGATCAGCGACGATGGCTTGCAGGCGATGCAACGTATCGGGGCTGAACGGCGCCGAGCGCGGGCCGGCGAGGTCGACGTGCAGGAGCATCTGTTCATTGCCGGCCAGCGCTTGCTCATCGCCGATCTTGTGCAGGCTGTGATAGAGGTGCAGGCGCTTGCTGTCGTGGCCGATGATTTGCGTGCGCACTTCGACCTCGGTGTCGAGCTTCACTTCGTGCAGGTAATTGAGGTGCAGCTCAAGGGTGAACAGCGAATGGCCGCTGGCCTCGCGGTTGCTGCTGTCCATGCCGAGGCGGTCCATTAGCGCGTCGGTGGCGTAGCTGAAGATCAGCAGGTAGAAGGCATCGCGCAGGTGACCGTTGTAGTCGACCCAGTCGGAGATGATGGTGGTTTGGTAAGTGGTCAGGTGGGGCATGGTTTCGGTTTCCGCAGTTGATGATCGTTCCCACGCTCTGCGTGGGAACGCCTCTTGTGACGCTCTGCGTCACGCTTCTGAGACGCGGAGCGTCCCGGGCTGCATTCCCACGCAGAGCGTGGGCACGATCAGGTAGCGAATCACTCGCTGAACGCCATCCCATGCTTCTCTTTGGTGGTCTTCACCGCCTCGAGCACCGCCAGCAAACAATCATCACGATAGCGCTCCAGCGCCGAAATGCTGTGGCGACCGAGCTGATCAGTGGTGCCGTCGACCACATCATCGATCAGCTTGCCGGTCAGCTCCGGTGCCGGCAGATACGTCCACGGCAACTGCAACGCCGGGCCGAACTGCGACATGAAGTGGCGCATGCCGGCATCGCCGCCGGCCAGGGTGTAGGTCAGGAACGTGCCCATGAACGACCAGCGCAAACCGGCACCAAAGCGAATCGCATCGTCGATCTCGCCGGTCGTCGCCACACCGTCATTTACCAGGTGCAACGCCTCGCGCCACAGCGCTTCGAGCAGGCGATCGGCGATGAACCCCGGCACTTCCTTGCGCACATGCAGCGGGCGCATGCCGAGGGATTCGTAGACTTGCATCGCCGCTTGCACCGCCTCCGGCGCGGTGTTTTTGCCGCCGACCACTTCCACCAGCGGCAACAGATAAACCGGGTTGAACGGATGCCCGACCACGCAGCGTTCAGGGTGCGTCGAGCTCTCGTAGAACTCGCTGGGCAAAAGGCCTGACGTGCTGGAGCCGATCAGCGCATCGGGCTTGGCCGCAGCGCTGATCTTGCTGTGCAGATCAAGCTTCAGTTCCAGCCGCTCCGGGGCGCTTTCCTGGATGAAGTCGGCGTCACGCACGCATTCCTCGATGGTCGCGACAAAGCGCAGACGATCCTGCGAAGCGCCGGGCGCCAGGCCGTTCTTCTCCAGCGCGCCCCAGGCATTGGCCACGCGTTGGCGCAATGCCGCTTCGGCGCCGGGCGCCGGGTCCCAGGCCACCACGTCGAGGCCATGGGCGAGGGCGCGGGCAACCCAGCCACTGCCGATGACACCGCTGCCCAGAGCGGCGAAGGTTTTGATTTCGGTGATAAAGCGCATGGTGATTTCCTGAGAGAGTTCGGTGATCCCTGTGGAAACTCTGTTCTCGTGGCGAGGGGATTTATCCCCGATCGGCTGCGAAGCAGTCGTAAAACCTGTGCTCTCGGTCTATCTGATGCCCCGGGTTGTCAGGTTTTGGGGCGGCTTCGCCACCCATCGGGGATAAATCCCCTCACCACAAAATTTATGTTCACAGGGAGAAAGGGTGAGGTTCAGCCGCGCTGGGTCAGGCCCATTTTTTTGCGACCTTCTGCCGGTGTGAGCACGCGGGCACCGAGGCGGCTGAGGATTTCCGTGGCGCGTTCAACCAATTGGCCATTGGTCGCGAGCACGCCTTTGTCCAGCCACAGGTTGTCTTCCAGCCCGACCCGCACGTTGCCGCCGAGCAGCACCGCTTGCGCCGCCATCGGCATCTGCATGCGGCCAATGCCGAAGCCGGCCCACACCGCGTCGGCGGGCAGGTTGTCGACCATGGCCTTCATTGTGGTGGTGTCGGCCGGCGCGCCCCACGGGATGCCCAGGCATAGCTGGAACAGCGGGTTGTCGAGCAAGCCTTCCTTGATCATCTGCTTGGCGAACCACAGATGCCCGGTGTCGAAAATTTCCAGTTCGGCCTTCACCCCCAGTTCGGTGATGCGCTTGGCGCCGGCGCGCAGTTGCGCCGGGGTGGAGACGTAAATGGTGTCGCCATCGCCGAAGTTCAGCGTGCCGCAATCGAGGGTGCAGATTTCCGGTAGCAGTTCTTCAACATGGGCGAGACGGGTCAGCGGGCCGACCAGATCGGTGTTCGGGCCGAACTCCATCGGGTTCTCGCCGGCGCCGATTTCGAGGTCGCCGCCCATGCCGGCGGTGAGGTTGACGATGATGTCGACGTCCGCCTCGCGGATGCGCTCCATCACTTCGCGGTACAGCGCCACGTCACGGCTGAACTTGCCGGTCTGCGGGTCGCGCACATGGCAGTGCACGACGGTGGCGCCAGCCCTAGCCGCTTCCACCGCGGCAGCAGCAATCTGTTTCGGGGTGACCGGCACGTGTGGGCTCTTGGCGGTCGTGTCGCCAGCACCGGTGAGTGCGCAGGTGATGATGACGTCGTGGTTCATGGTGCGTTTCCTTCAGGCGTGATGGGTCTGTCCGCAGCCCTTTTTCGGGCTGCGAAGCGTCGTCCGGTTCCCTCTCCCTCCGGGAGAGGGCTAGGGTGAGGGGCTTTTAAATGAAAGGGTTATTTGCTGGTCAGCTGCAGGTTTTCAGCAGCCGGTTTGCCATCGAAAGTCGTCACACCTTCAAGCCAGCGCTGTTTGTCTTCGGGGTGATCCTTGAGCCACTGCTTCGCCGACTCGAAGGCATCCTTGTGATCGAGCAGCGGCTGCATCATCCGGCTCTCGGCTTCGGCGGTGAACGTCAGGTTGGTCAGCAGGCGGCCGATGTTCGGGCATTGCTCAGCGTATTTCGGCGCGGTGACCGTCCACACAGTGGCCATGCCTTCGTTCGGGCCGAGGGCGTCTTCGCTGCCGGTCAGATAGGTCATCTGAATGTTGACGTTCATCGGGTGCGGCGCCCAGCCGAAGAACACCACGGCTTCCTTGCGGCGCACAGCGCGGTCGACGGCGGCGAGCATGCCGGCCTCGCTCGATTCGACCAATTGGAATTTGCCCAGGCCGAACTGGTTCTTGGCAATCATGGCTTTGATCTGGGTATTGGCGCCCGAGCCGGGCTCGATACCGTAGATCTTGCCGCCCAGTTCTTTCTCGAATTTGGCGATGTCGGCAAAGGTTTTCAGGCCTTTGTCGGCCAGATACGTCGGTACGGCGAGGGTGGCGCGGGCATCTTTCAGGCTCGGTGCTTCGAGCACTTTCACCTGATTGGCCTCGACGAACGGGGTGATGGTCTGGGTCATCAGCGGGTTCCAGTAGCCGAGGAACAGGTCCAGGCGCTGATCGCGAATCCCGGCGAAGATGATCTGCTGCGAGGCGCTGGTCTGTTTGGTGCTGTAGCCGAGGCCGTCGAGCAGGACCTGGGTCATGGCACTGGTGGCGATTACATCGGTCCAGTTGACCACGCCCATGCGTACGTTCTTGCAGGAGGCCGGTTCGGCCGCCATCACGCCGGTGCTGAAGAAAGCGGTACCGCTGAGTGCAAGAACGCAGCTGCTGATCAGTCGTTTCATGTCGGGTTCCTCGGCAGTTCGATTATTGTGGTTCCCGGCATCTGCGCGCCGGTGAGGCCAAGTTACGCAGCTATGCACCCGTGAAAGCGCACTGCGGCGACGGGCATTTGCACTGTAGCGACCTGCACGCTTGAACGGCGCCGATAATCGGCGTATCAACGAGCCACGCGACCCGCCAACCGAGTGCGCCCATGTCCCAGGATTTCTACTTTTTGCTGATGCCGGGGTTCTCCGCCATCGGCTTTATTTCCGCGATCGAACCGTTGCGCGTGGCCAACCGCTTTCGTGGCGAGTTGTACCGCTGGCATGTGCTCAGCGCTGACGGCGGCGCGGTACTGGCGAGCAACGGCATGTCGGTCAATGCCGGTGCGGCGCTGGAGCCGCTGAAGAAAGGCGCGACCTTGCTGGTGGTGGCCGGCTTCGAACCGCTGAAGTTCGTCACGCCGACGCTTGAGCACTGGTTGCGCAGGCTGGACAAGGACGGCGTAACCCTTGGCGCCATCGACACCGGCAGCTTCGTCCTCGCCGAAGCGGGCCTGCTCGATGGCCATCGGCTGACCCTGCACTGGGAAGCGATCGATGCGTTCAAGGAGTCTTATCCACAGCTCAGCGTGACCCAGGAACTGTTCGAGATCGATCGGCGGCGGATCACATCGGCGGGAGGTACGGCCTCGATTGATCTGATGCTCGACCTGATCGCCCAGGCCCACGGTCCTCAACTGGCGATTCAGGTCAGCGAGCAGTTTGTGCTTGGGCGCATCCGCCCGCGCAAAGACCACCAGCGCATGGAAGTCGCCACACGCTACGGGATCAATAACAAGAAGCTGGTGCAGGTGATCGGCGAGATGGAGCAGCACAGCGAACCGCCGCTGACCACGCTGCAACTGGCCGAGTCGATCAAGGTGACCCGGCGGCAACTGGAGAGGTTATTCCGGCTGCACCTGAACGATACGCCGAGCAACTTCTATCTGCGGTTAAGGCTTGAGAAGGCGCGGCAATTGCTGCGCCAGACCGACATGAGCGTGCTCGAAGTCAGCATTGCCTGCGGTTTTGAATCACCGTCGTATTTCACCCGCAGTTACCGCGCGCGTTTCGCCCGCTGCCCGCGCGAAGACCGGCGTACCGCGCAGGCCTGAATGGTTTCAGCAACACTCTAGAACCCTGTGGGAGCGGGCTTGCCCGCGATGAGGCCAGCACATCCAACATTGTTATTGCCGGACACACCGCCATCGCGGGCAAGCCCGCTCCCACAGGTTCCAAGGTGATTTCGGGAATCGGGCTATTTCTTCACCAACGCCGAGCACGCCGCCTTGTAAGCCTCATGCTGATATTTGTTCAACGTCCCCGGCAGTTCAAAATTGTGCTTCTTGGCCTGCGCGTTGATCGTCTGCGGCGACAGCAGCGTCACCTCGCAACCATCCAGCAACTGAAACACACCCTCGATCTTGAACGTCGTCGGCCCACCGGCAAACTCGCCCTTTTTGCTGCGCTTTTTGATCGCAATCCGGTCAATCGAGTTCTCCCGCACAAACGACGCGACCTGCGCCGCAAACCGCCGCACATTCGCCGCCTCGTCATCATCATCCAGAGCAATCTTCTTCGTGGCGAGAGGGACGTGGCTCAACGTCGAACCGTCGAGCGCCGCCACGGCGATGATCGCTTCGCTGCCTTTGATTTCAATGCCGCAGATGTTCATGGGAATTCCTTGGAATAAAGAGGGCAGCCTACAGCTCAAGCTGACCGGCTGTGATGCCGAACGCGGCGGCGATTTTCTCGCGGGTGGCCTTGCGGGGTTTGGCGACAGTTTCCTGCTGGGCAAACGCCGGTTGCGAGATGCCCATGCGCTTGGCCACTTCTTCCTGCGTCAGATTGAGATGTTCGCGCCAGGCGCGGATCGGTGTTGCGCCATCAACCATATGGCTGACCACTTCATGAGGAATCATTGATTTATCCTTTGTATGTTTATTCCTGCCCGATCGACTCCAAAAACTCCGACCGTTCATCACTCATCCGCGCGACACAATCATTCTGCGCAATGGTGAACGCCTTGCTCCCCGCCGTAGCCGGGAATGCCTCAACCGCGCAATCCGCATCCCGCGTCTTCAACCATTGCTGCTGGGCGGTTTTCAGTTTGGCGGTGATGTCGGCCAGTTGCGTCGGGTTCTTGCCGTACGCGGTCTGCATGCGTTCGTTGAGGCTGGCGTAGTTGTCTTTGAGCAGGTCTTCGGCGGTGCTGCGGCTGTAGGCGGAGCATTCCAGGGTCTGGATGTCGTTTTCCACCGCGTCGCACGGGTTGTTCTCGGATTCTTCGGCGGCGTGGGCGCCGGTCGCAATCAGTGCCAAGGCGAGGAAGATCGATTTCATTGGGGTCGCTCTAATCCGTTGGTAGGTGCAGGCTGCGGCAGATTCTGGCGTAAGCGCGCGGGCTTGAACAGCCAGCCGAGGAGGGCGGCTGACGACCCTTTGTCGCGGATTGACGCTTTCGGCAATTCCCCTGTCGTTTTTGCACCCGGTCGCCCCGGCACCGAGGCATATGCTGGCCCCAAAGCGCCGGCAGACGATTCGGCGCATGAATCGCCAATAAGGGGACGCCTGATGAGCCCAGCCGAACTACACGCCGACAGCATCGTTATCGACGGTCTGATCATTGCCAAATGGAACCGCGAGCTGTTCGAAGACATGCGCAAGGGCGGTCTGACGGCAGCCAACTGCACTGTGTCGGTGTGGGAAGGCTTTCAGGCGACCGTGAACAACATTGCTGCCAGCCAGAAACTGATCCGCGAAAACAGCGACCTGGTGATGCCAGTGCGCACCACCGCCGACATCCGTCGCGCCAAGGAGCAGGGCAAAACCGGCATCCTCTTCGGCTTCCAGAATGCCCACGCTTTCGAAGACCAGATCGGCTATGTCGAGGTGTTCAAGCAGCTCGGCGTCGGCATCGTGCAGATGTGCTACAACACCCAGAATCTGGTCGGCACAGGTTGCTACGAGCGCGACGGCGGACTGTCGGGTTTCGGTCGCGAGATCGTTGTCGAGATGAACCGCGTCGGCGTCATGTGCGACCTGTCCCACGTCGGTTCCAAGACCTCCGAAGAAGTCATCCTCGAATCGAAAAAACCGGTTTGCTATTCGCACTGCCTGCCATCGGGTCTCAAAGAGCACCCGCGCAACAAGTCCGATGCAGAGCTGAAGTTCATTGCCGACCACGGCGGTTTTGTCGGCGTGACCATGTTCGCGCCGTTCCTCGCCAAGGGCATCGATTCGACCATCGACGATTACGCCGAAGCCATCGAATACACCATGAACATCGTCGGCGAAGACGCCATCGGTATCGGCACCGATTTCACTCAGGGTCACGGCCAGGACTTCTTCGAATACCTGACCCACGACAAGGGCTACGCCCGCCGCCTGACCAGCTTCGGCAAGATCATCAACCCGTTGGGCATCCGCACCGTCGGCGAATTCCCCAACCTCACCGAGACCCTGCTCAAGCGCGGCCATTCCGAGCGCGTGGTGCGCAAGATCATGGGCGAGAACTGGGTGAACGTCCTCAAAGACGTCTGGGGCGAATGAATAACTCTGGAGCCTACTCCGCTCGCCGATAGCTGCGTCAGGTCCTCGCGCCAAACTCGCCGTACGTCCCGTACTGTCTCGCTTGTCGCTCCGGTCCTTCCTTGCTCTCGACGTGCTCGCTACGGCTCCAAAGCCATTCATACGGCTTGTTTATAAGAGCAGAGCAAAAGCTTTACTCGGCACCAACCACGAATTTTCTGGAGTTAAGTTTCCATGGCCAAGATCGCCCCGCAATTGCCTATCGAAGTCGACAGCGAGACCGGTGTCTGGACCTCCGACGCCCTGCCAATGCTGTATGTGCCGCGTCACTTTTTCGTCAATAACCACATGGGCATCGAGGAAGTGCTCGGCGCTGAAGCCTATGCGGAAATCCTCTACAAGGCCGGCTACAAATCCGCCTGGCACTGGTGTGAAAAGGAAGCCGAATGCCACGGCCTGGAGGGCGTCGCGGTGTTCGAGCACTACATGAAGCGCCTGTCGCAGCGCGGCTGGGGCCTGTTCAAGATCCAGGACATCGACCTCGACAAAGGCACCGCCAGCGTCAAGCTCGAGCACTCGGCATTCGTCTATGTCTACGGCAAGGTCGGGCGCAAGGTCGATTACATGTTCACCGGCTGGTTCGCCGGCGCCATGGACCAGATTCTCGAAGCCCGTGGCAGCAAGATCCGCACTGTCGCCGAACAAGTCTACGGAGGCTCCGAAGAGGGCCACGATGACGGCTTGTTCATCGTCAAGCCGTTGTAAGCCGAGGACCGTGCCATGGCTTTCGAAGCAATGTTCCAGCCGATCCAGATCGGCAAACTGACCATCCGCAACCGCGTGCTCAGCACCGCGCACGCCGAGGTCTACGCGACTGACGGTGGCATGACCACCGACCGCTACGTGAAATACTACGAAGAGAAAGCCAAGGGCGGTATCGGCCTGGCGATCTGTGGCGGTTCGTCCGTGGTGGCGATCGACAGCCCGCAGGAATGGTGGAGTTCGGTCAATCTGTCCACCGACCGGATCATTCCGCACTTCCAGAATCTGGCCGACGCCATGCACAAGCATGGCGCCAAGATCATGATCCAGATTACCCACATGGGTCGTCGCTCGCGCTGGGACGGTTTCAACTGGCCGACCTTGATGTCGCCCTCGGGCATCCGTGAACCGGTGCACCGCGCCACTTGCAAAACCATCGAGCCGGAAGAGATCTGGCGAGTGATCGGCAACTACGCCCAGGCTGCGCGCCGGGCCAAGGCTGGTGGCCTCGATGGCGTCGAACTGTCGGCCGTGCACCAGCACATGATCGACCAGTTCTGGAGTCCGCGCGTCAACAAGCGCACCGATGAGTGGGGCGGCAGCTTCGAAGGGCGGATGAAGTTCGGTCTCGAAGTCCTGAAAGCCGTGCGCGCCGAGGTCGGTGACGACTTCTGCGTGGGCATGCGCCTGTGCGGTGACGAGTTCCACCCGGACGGCTTGTCCCACGAGGACATGAAGCAGATCGCCAAGTACTACGACGACACCGGCATGCTCGATTTCATCGGCGTGGTCGGCTCGGGTTGCGACACGCACAACACCCTGGCCAACGTCATTCCGAACATGAGTTATCCACCGGAGCCGTTCCTGCACCTGGCTGCCGGGATCAAGGAAGTGGTCAAGGTGCCGGTGCTGCATGCACAAAACATCAAGGACCCGAACCAGGCTACGCGGATTCTCGAGGGCGGTTACGTTGACATGGTCGGCATGACCCGCGCGCACATCGCCGACCCGCACCTGATCGCCAAGATCAAGATGGGCCAGATCGACCAGATCAAGCAGTGCGTCGGCGCCAACTATTGCATCGACCGCCAGTATCAGGGGCTGGACGTGCTGTGCATCCAGAACGCCGCGACCTCCCGTGAATACATGGGCGTGCCGCACATCATCGAGAAATCCACCGGGCCAAAACGCAAAGTGGTGATCGTAGGTGCCGGCCCGGCCGGGATGGAAGCCGCACGCGTGGCTGCCGAGCGTGGCCACGACGTCACGCTGTTCGAGAAGAAAGAATTCATCGGCGGGCAGATCACCACCGCATCGAAAGCACCGCAGCGTGACCAGATCGCCGGCATCACCCGCTGGTTCCAGCTGGAACTGGCGCGCTTGAAAGTCGATCTGCGCCTGGGCACGGCGGCGGATGCCGACACCATCATGGACCTGCGTCCGGACGTGGTGGTGCTGGCGGTCGGTGGTCATCCGTACCTTGAGCAGAACGAACACTGGGGCGCCGCCGAAGGGCTGGTGGTCAGCAGCTGGGACGTGCTCGACGGCAAGGTCGCGCCGGGCAAGAACGTGCTGGTCTACGACACCATTTGCGAATTCACCGGGATGTCGGTGGCCGACTTCCTCGCCGACAAGGGCAGCCAGGTCGAGATCGTCACCGACGACATCAAGCCGGGCGTGGCCATCGGCGGTACGTCGTTCCCGACCTACTACCGCAGCATGTACCCGAAAGAAGTGATCATGACCGGCGACATGATGCTGGAGAAGGTCTACCGCGAAGGCGACAAGCTGATCGCGGTGTTGGAGAACGAATACACCGGTGCCAAAGAGGAGCGGGTGGTCGATCAGGTGGTCGTCGAAAACGGCGTGCGCCCGGACGAGGAAATCTACTACGCCCTCAAGGACGGCTCGCGCAACAAGGGCCAGATCGACGTCGAAGCGCTGTTCGCGATCCAGCCGCAACCTTCGTTGAGCGAGGCGGGCGAGGGCTACTTGCTGTTCCGCATCGGCGACTGCGTGGCGCAGCGTAATACCCACGCCGCCATTTACGACGCACTTCGGCTCTGTAAGGATTTTTGACGGCTCAGCTGCAAGCTACAAGCTACAAGCTGCAAGAAAAAGCACAGCCAATCCATGCTGCTCTTTCTTGCCGCTTGTAGCTTGCAGCTTGCCGCTCGCCAGAGGTGACTCTGATGTTGAACACCCTTCTTCCAATCCTGTTGTTCGCAGCCCTGGGCCTTGCTGTCCTCGGTGCGTTGCGGCGGATGAACATGTGGCGCCGAGGGCGGGCGGCGAAGGTCGATCTGCTCGGCGGTCTGCTGGCCATGCCCAAGCGCTACATGGTCGACCTGCACCACGTCGTGGCGCGGGACAAGTACATCGCCAACACCCACGTCGCCACGGCGGGCGGTGCGGTGGCGTCGATTGTGCTGGCCATTCTGGTGCACGGCTTCGGCCTGCATAACCGCATCCTCGGCTACGCCCTGCTGCTGATGTCGGCGGTGATGTTCGTCGGCGCGATTTTCATGTACCTGCGCCGGGTCAATCCGCCTGCACGTCTGTCGAAAGGCCCGTGGATGCGCCTGCCGAAAAGCCTGTTGGCCTTCTCGGCGTCGTTTTTCCTGGTGACCCTGCCGGTGGCCGGGATCCTGCCGGAAAACTTCGGCGGTTGGGTCCTTGCCGCCATTCTCGGTGTTGGCGTGCTGTGGGGCGTGTCGGAACTGTTCTTCGGCATGACCTGGGGCGGGCCGATGAAACACGCCTTTGCCGGTGCGCTGCACCTGGCCTGGCACCGCCGTCCGGAACGCTTCGGCGGCGGGCGCTCGACCGGTTTGAAACCGCTGGACCTGAACAATCCCGATGCGCCACTGGGCGTGGAAAAACCCAAGGATTTCACCTGGAACCAGTTGCTCGGTTTCGACGCCTGCGTGCAGTGCGGCAAGTGCGAAGCAGCATGCCCGGCCTTCGCCGCCGGCCAGCCGCTGAACCCGAAAAAACTGATTCAAGACATGGTCGTCGGCCTCGCCGGCGGCACTGACGCGAAGTTCGCTGGCAGCCCGTATCCAGGCAAACCGATCGGCGAGCATGGCGGCAATCCGCACCAACCGATCGTCAACGGTCTGGTCGATGCCGAAACTCTGTGGTCGTGCACCACCTGCCGCGCCTGCGTCGAGGAATGCCCGATGATGATCGAGCACGTCGATGCGATCGTCGACATGCGCCGTCACCTGACCCTGGAAAAAGGCGCGACCCCGAACAAAGGCGCCGAAGTCCTCGAAAACCTGATCGCCACCGACAACCCCGGCGGTTTCGCCCCGGGCGGGCGGATGAACTGGGCAGCGGATCTGAACCTCAATCTGCTCAGCGAAAAGAAATCCACCGACGTGCTGTTCTGGGTCGGCGACGGCGCCTTCGACATGCGCAACCAGCGCACCCTGCGCGCATTCGTCAAAGTGCTGAAAGCGGCAAACATCGACTTCGCCGTGCTCGGTCTTGAAGAACGTGACAGCGGCGACGTTGCCCGGCGTCTCGGCGATGAAGCGACCTTCCAGTTGCTGGCCAAGCGCAACATCCAGACTCTGGCCAAATACAGCTTCAACCGCATCGTCACCTGCGATCCGCACAGTTTCCATGTGCTGAAAAACGAATACGGCGCCTTCGAAGGCAATTACCTGGTGCAGCACCACAGCACCTACATGGCCGAGATCATTCAGGCCGGCGCGCTCAATCTCGGTCAGCACAAAGGCAGCAGCGTGACCTATCACGATCCGTGCTACCTGGGCCGCTACAACGGCGAGTACGAAGCGCCGCGTGAAGTGCTGCGAGCCCTCGGCATTGAAGTCAAAGAGATGCAACGGTCCGGCTTCCGCTCACGCTGCTGCGGCGGTGGTGGCGGCGCGCCGATCACTGACATTCCGGGCAAGCAGCGCATCCCCGACATGCGCATGGAAGACATTCGCGAAACCGGCGCCGAGCTGGTGGCGGTGGGTTGTCCACAGTGCACGGCGATGCTCGAAGGCGTGGTCGAACCGCGTCCGCTGATCAAGGACATCGCCGAACTGGTGGCCGACGCATTGCTCGAGGACGCCGCGCCAAGCAAGCCTGCCACGCCGGCCAAACGTGAACCTGCGGAGGTGCACTGATGAGCGACATTATCCGCCGCGACCCGCGCGCCGAATGGATCGCGCGCAACCGCCTGCATCCGCTGCACGCGGCGATGCAACCGGCGCAGCACAGCTGGATGGGGCCCAACGGCGTCATTCGCAAGAATCTGCACGGCATGGGTTTTATCGGCCCCAACGGCATCAAACGCATTGACCGCAGCGGCGCGCAGCAGGGTGGGGCGGTCAAGCGCTCGGCCGCTGTTGAAGTGCAGTTGCCGCTGCATCAGGTACCGGCCCCGGCGTTCTACATCAGTGTGGTGCCGGACATGGTCGGTGGTCGCCTGAGCAGCCACGACCGCGATCTGCTCGGCCTCGCTCACCAACTGGCCGGCAGCGATGGTGCGGTGCTCGCCGTGGTGTTCGGCGAGCACAAGGAAAGCGCTTTCGAAACCGCTGGCGTCGATCGCTTGCTGGTGCTTGAAGGCGAGGAATTCAGCGGTTATGCACCGGAACAACGGGTGCAGGGTTTGCGTGCTGTGGATAACCAGTTCAACCCGCGTCACTGGTTACTGCCGGACAGCCGCAGCGGTGGCGGCGAACTCGGCCGGCGCTTTGCTGCAGCCTTGGGCGAACGCCCGGCCACGCGGGTCTGGCAGGTCAAGGATCAGGAGTGCATCGGCCGCGCCGGGGCCGGATTGCAAGACCTGGCGCGTCCAGTGGCGCGGTTGATTCTCGCCGCTGCCGAATGCGCCGAACCGGTCAGCGAAACCCGTCACGAAGCGTTGCCCGTGGAGTTATCCACAAGCGTGGCGCGCAGCTTGTCACGCATCGAGGACCTCGGTGCCGTCGCGGTGGATCCCGGGGCCATTCCGATGGCCGAAGCCGAGTTCATCTTCTCCGGCGGTAATGGTGTGAAGGACTGGCAGCTGTTCCACGAAACCGCCGCAGCACTTGGCGCCACCGAGGGCGCTTCGCGGGTGGCGGTTGACGATGGCTTCATGGCCCGCGACCGCCAGGTCGGCGCGTCCGGCACCTGGGTCACCGCGCGGGTTTATGTGGCTGTGGGTATCTCGGGAGCGATCCAGCACCTGCAAGGCATTGGCGCCTGCGACAAGGTGGTGGCGATCAACCTCGATCCGGGGTGCGACATGATCAAGCGTGCCGATCTGTCGGTGATCGGCGAAAGCGCAGAGATTCTGCAAGCGTTGATCGAAGCGGTCGCGGCTTACCGCAACGAAGCCAAACGCGATGCGGCTTAAGGGAACGCTATGAACACGAACGTTATCAGTCTGGTTTCCATCGGCGCTCACCCGACCTCGGGTCGGCCACGGCGCGCCGATCAGGATGCGCGCGCGGTGGAACTGGGCCTGCAACTGGCTGGGGATAACCTGCAAGTGCTGCACGCCGGTGATGTTGCCGAACCAGCCTTGCGTGCCTATCTGGGCATGGGCCTGGAACAACTGCATGTGCTGGAACAACCCGCTGGCGCCGATGCCTTGCCGGCGCTGACCGCCTACCTGCGCGATGCCGGGGCGCAAGTGGTGCTGACCGGCAGCCAGGCGGAAACCGGGGAGGGTTCTGGGATGTTGCCGTTCCTGCTGGCGGAAGGTCTGGGCTGGCCGCTGGTGGTGGGCCTGGCGCAGGTCGAGTCGATCAACGACGGATCGGCGCTGGTCTTGCAGGCGTTGCCGCGCGGGCAGCGGCGCCGTTTGAAGGTCAAACTGCCGTTTCTGGCCACTGTGGATAACGCCGCGCCGAAGCCTCGGCAGAGTGCCTATGGCCCGGCGCGACGGGGTGAATTGGCCGCTGATGACGTTGAAGTGATGGAGGACGAGTTGTTGGCCGTCGCCACGCTGCAACCGGCCAAGCCACGGCCCAAGCGCTTGAAAGTGATCAAGGCCAAGAGTGGGGCGGACCGGATGAAGGCTGCGACGGCCAAGGCCAGTGGCGGCGGGGGACAGGTGCTCAAAGGCGTCACCGCACAGGCTGGGGCGGAGGCGATTCTGAAGTTGCTGATTGAAGAGGGCGTTGTCCGCTAGTCACCCTCTTCCTGGCATGGAATAACCACTGTGGGAGCGAGCCTGCTCGCGAAGGCGATGGGTCAGTCGATACATGTATCAGCTGATAGTTCGCTTTCGCGAGCAGGCTCGCTCCCACATGGGTATTCATTCACAGTCAATCTTTACTGTTTACCCCCAATCCCTGTTGGCGAAGCTGTGGATAACATGTTCGCCCTTGCTCGCACCCCGCGCCATTCAAGCCTTTCAGCCATAAGATCAAAAAACGATCAGCGTAACTCACGGATTTCTCGGGCTTTTCCCTCGATATAAATCGACAAGTTGCCCCCAATCTCTGTTGGCGCTTCTGTGGATAAGATGTTCGCTCTCAGCTGTAGGCCATATGGAGCAGGGCTTACATGGGTTTGATCAATTATTGATCAAATGTGCTTCCCGGGCGCCGAGAGCTGTTAAGACGAAGGTGTTTTCCCCAGTCATAGGTGTTTTCCACAGAAGATTGAAAGTTGTCCCCGATCTCTGTTGGCGCTTCTGTGGATAACGTGTTTGCTACCCGCTATAGGCCTTTTGAATCCGTGCGTTGTACGGGAGCGATCAAAAAATGATCAATTGTTTTGAGAAACCGTGATTCAGAATAAGTCACGGTTTTTCTTTGCAAATCAGCAGGATATTTTCTGACTCATCCACAGTTACCCCCATTTGCTGTGGGCGGGTATGTGGATAACTTGTTTGCGGAAGGCTGGAGGCCTTGATGGGTATGGGGGCGGGGGTGATTGGTCGGAAATTGATCAACTGAAAGATGTAGCGTGGGTCAGGACGCCTTCGCGAGCAGGCTCGCTCCCACAGGGGAATGCATTCCACCTGTAGGAGCCGCCGCAGGCTGCGATCTTTTGCTCCTGATCAGCCCTGAACCGGAACGCCTTTGAGGTAAGGCGCAGGCTCGGCCCCGAGGTTGTTCAACATGCGCTCGCTGTACCAGTCGACGAAGTTGACCACGCCGAATTCATAGGTTTTGGAGTAAGGCCCAGGCTGGTAAGCGGTGGAGTTGATCCCGCGCTGGTTTTCCTCAGCCAGACGGCGGTCCTGGTCGTTGGTCGCGTCCCACACCTGGCGCATGCGCTCGACGTCGTAATCGACACCTTCCGCCGCATCCTTGTGCACCAGCCACTTGGTGGTGACCATGGTTTCCTGGGCACTGATCGGCCACACGGTGAAGACGATGATGTGGTCGCCCATGCAGTGGTTCCACGAGTGCGGCAGGTGCAGGATGCGCATCGAGCCCAGATCGGGGTTCTTGATGCGGCCCATCAGTTTCGCGCAGCCCTGTTTGCCGTCGAGGGTCATCGACACGGTGCCCTTGAGCAGTGGCATGCGCACGATGCGGTTGCGCAGGCCGAAACTGGCGTGGGCGTAAGGGATCTTTTCCGCTTCCCAGGCAGCGGCGGACGCAGCAACGTGATCCTTGAACGCCTGATCGGCGCGCGGGTCGGTGACGTCGTCCCACTCCAGCAGGGTTTTCAACAGTTCCGGGTGAGACGCATTGCAGTGGTAGCACTCGCGGTTGTTTTCCAGTACCAGTTTCCAGTTGGCCTTCTCCATCAAGGTAGTGGTGATCGCTACCTTGGTGTTCTCCATGTCATACGGTTCCATGTAATGGTTGAGCGTCGACAGGAAGTCATCGATGGCCGGCGGGTTTTCCGCCAGGCTGATGAAGATGTAGCCGCCAGCGGTTTTCACATTCACCGGTTTCAGGCCGTACTGCTTCATGTCGAAGTCGGCGCCCATCTCGGTGCCGGCGAACAGCAGGCGACCGTCCAGTTCGTAAGTCCACTGGTGGTAATGGCAGACCAGTTTGGCGACTTTGCCTTTTTCACTGGTGCACAGGCGCGAGCCACGGTGGCGGCAGACGTTGTGGAACGCGTGCACCACGCCCTCAGCGCCACGGATGACGATGATCGGGTTCTTGCCGATCTGCAGAGTCAGGTAGTTGCCCTTGGCCGGGATCTCGCAGGTCATGCCGGCAATCAACCATTCCTTCTGGAAGATCTCCTGCATATCGATATCGAACAGGCGCTCATCGCTGTAGAACGGTTGTGGCAGCGAAAAAGTGCGCTCGCGCTCCTGGAGCATTTGTGCGGTGGCCTTGCGTGCGGGTTCCAGCGGATCGCCCAGGCTGATTTTTGCGGTGACGTCCATCGATGTAATCCTCATGGCCCTCTGCGTGGCCGGCGAAAGTGGCTGATCAGGTGTGCTGCAAAACGGTTGCTACGCAAGGTGTAAAGAAGTCGTCTTGTGTTGGGGCGAGTGTGGGGCCGGCGCTGGGGCGAACCTTATCCATGCGCGACATGGCGCAATCTGTTCCCGACGCGCAAGGCCCGGTGTTCAAGGGCTGGTCGCGATAAGTATGTCAATGTCGCGGATAGGTAAACGCGCGGTCTGCGCTATACGCAGAATCGCCGACAAGAGGCCGACAGTCGGCCGTGGAGAACAGCATGTCCAACAGCTTCCTGAATCCGGTCACCACCCAGACCTGGGCCAATGGCCGACACATTGTCCGTTGCGTCAAAGTCATCCAGGAAACCTGGGACGTGCGCACCTTCTGCTTTATGGCCGACCAGCCGATCCTGTTCTTCTTCAAACCGGGGCAGTTCGTCACCCTGGAGCTTGAAATCGAAGGCCAGCCGATCATGCGCTCGTACACGATTTCCAGCTCGCCGTCGGTGCCGTACAGCTTTTCGGTGACGATCAAGCGCGTGCCGGGCGGCAAGGTCTCCAACTGGTTGCACGACACTTTGCATGAGGGGCAAGAACTGGCGGTGCATGGCCCGGTCGGGCTGTTCAACGCGATCGACTTCCCGAGCCCGAAGGTTCTGTATTTGAGCGGCGGCGTCGGCATCACCCCGTGCATGTCGATGGCGCGTTGGTTCTACGACACCAACGCCAACGTCGACATGACCTTCGTGCACAGCGCGCGCTCGCCAAAAGACATCATCTATCACCGCGAGCTCGAGCACATGGCGTCGCGGATCGACAACTTCAGCCTGCACCTGATCTGCGAAAAGCATGGCCTCGGTGAGCCGTGGGCCGGCTATCGCGGTTACCTGAATCACAAGATGCTCGAACTGATGGTCCCGGACTTCCTCGAGCGCGAAGTGTTCTGCTGCGGCCCGACGCCATACATGAACGCGGTCAAGCGCTTGCTGGAAGTGGCCGGCTACGACATGTCGCGCTACCACGAAGAGTCCTTCGGCGCCACGCCACCCGAGGCCCGCGCCGACGCGGTGGAACAGGCCGAACAAGCCGCCGATGCGCCGGAAATCGACGCAGCGGATCTGCATCAGGTGGAATTCACCGCCTCCGGTAAAAGCATTCGCGTCGGCCCGGGCGAAACCGTCCACGCAGCCGCCGCCAAACTCGGCCTGATGATCCCGAAAGCCTGTGGCATGGGCATTTGCGGGACGTGCAAGGTAATGAAACTGGGCGGCGAAGTGGAGATGGAGCACAACGGCGGGATTACCGAGGAAGACGAGGCGGAAGGATTCATCCTGTCGTGCTGCAGTGTGCCGAAGGGGGATGTGCGGATTGAGTTCTGAGGCTTTTATGATCGTTCCCACGCTCCGCGTGGGAATGCCGCCCGGGACGCTCCGCGTCCCATTTCAATACCAGCGCTGGACCTCGATCATTCCCTTCATTCCCGCGTAGTCCCTGGCACTCGAGTAACGCCAATGCTCCGGTAAATCCACATATCCGCGTTTCACCGGATTGTTGTGGATATATTCAAGCTTCTGACGCATCACTGATTCGCTGTAGACCATCTCTGCGTGTGCACCTTCTTGCCATAGCTGATAAACCCGATCCTGTTTGTGCGCACGCTTGCTGAAGCGCAGGCGCTGGAACGCTTTGTCGGCGCCTTTTGTTTGCAAGTCATTGATGATTTGTCGCGCGGTGAAGGACTTGAACTGGCTGAGGCATTTGCTCAGATCGGGTGCATGGGCGACGAAGTGCAGGTGGTTTTCCAAAATCACGTAGCCGTATAGCTTCAGGTCATGATGAGTCTGCTGATATCGCCAGCAGTTGAGCAGGTGCTCAACGATGTTCGGGCGAATGAATAACGGCAACCACTCCATTACTGTGCAGGTGAGGAAGTGCGGTTTGTCGGCTTCGGTAATCGTATAGCGGCTGCGGCCCATGGGATTCGATCCTTGAATCTTGCGGTGCGAATGAGATGGAACGCGGAGCGTCCCGAGATGCATTACCACGCAGAGCGTGGGAACGATCAGGGTGAGGCCGGAGTAGGGAACGTGCTAGAAGAGACGTCTGCAACTACAGTGGGAAAAGTCATTCCCGACCGAAGATCGTTCCCACGCTCTGCGTGGGAATGCAGCCACTGACGCTCTGCGTCATAGCGGTTTTCAGCCTGTCGCCAAGGGTGAAGCTGGAACGCGGAGCGTCCCTGGAGGCGTTACCACGCGGAGCGTGGGAACGATCAGGGTGGAGCAGATGGGAGATAAAGATCGTTCCCACGCTCTGCGTGGGAATGCAGCCACTGACGCTCCGCGTCATAGCGGTTTTCAGCCTGTCGCCAAGGGTGAAGCTGGAACGCGGAGCGTCCCGGGAGGCGTTCCCACGCGGAACGTGGGAACGATCAGGGTGGGCAGATGTGGAGATAAAGATCATTCCCACGCTCTGCGTGGGAATGCAGCCACTGACGCTCCGCGTCATAGCGGTTTTCAGCCTGTCGCCAAGGGTGAAGCTGGAACGCGGAGCGTCCCGGGAGGCGTTCCCACGCGGAGCGCGGGAACGATCAGTGTGGCGGGGGTAATCAGGCCGACATGACCTCGCGAATATCGTGCGCCAGTTCGCGCACGCGTTCTTCTTCGGTGTCCCAAGAGCACATGAAGCGGGCGCCGCCCTTGCCGATGAAGGTGTAGAAGCGCCAGTTTTTTGCAGTCAACGCAGCGATGGCCGGCTCGGACAGTTGCAGGAACACGCCGTTGGCCTGCACCGGGAACATCAGTTCGACGCCGGGAATGTCGCTGACCAGTTCTGCCAGCAGTTGCGCGCAGTGGTTGGCGTGGCGGGCGTATTTGAGCCAGGCGTCGTTTTCCAGAATGCCGACCCACGGTGCCGACAAAAAGCGCATCTTCGACGCCAGTTGCCCGGCCTGCTTGCAGCGGTAATCAAAGTCTTCGGCCAGTTTGTGGTTGAAGAACAGGATCGCTTCACCCACCGCCATGCCGTTTTTCGTGCCGCCGAAGCACAGCACATCAACGCCGGCTTTCCAGGTGAGGTCGGCGGGCGAGCAGCCGAGGAATGCGCAGGCGTTGGAGAACCGCGCGCCGTCCATGTGCAGGTGCAGACCCAGTTCCTTGCAGGTTGCGCTGATGGCGCGGACTTCTTCCGGGGTGTAGACGCTACCGACTTCGGTGGCTTGAGTCAGGGTCACCACCCGCGGTTTCGGGTAGTGGATGTCCTGGCGCTTGAGGGCGACTTCGCGGATCGATAGCGGAGTGATCTTGCCGTTTTCAGTGCCGGCGATCAGCAGCTTGGAGCCGTTGGAGAAGAATTCCGGAGCGCCGCATTCGTCGGTTTCGACGTGGGCGGTTTCCGAGCAGATCACGCTGTGGTAACTCTGGCACAGCGACGACAGGGCCAGGGAGTTGGCGGCGGTGCCGTTGAAGGCGAAGAACACTTCGCAGTCGGTTTCGAACAGTTTGCGGAAATGATCGGCCGCGCGGGCGGTCCATTCATCGTCGCCGTAAGCGCGCTGGTGGCCGTGGTTGGCCTGTTCCATGGCAGCCCAGGCTTCAGGGCAGATCCCGGAATAGTTGTCGCTGGCGAATTGTTGGCTCTTGTCGGTCATGGCCGGCTTCCGTAATCGAGACTCTTGTGAAGGCTCGTGGTCAATGAGGATGCGCACTTTACCGAAGATCTTCCGGGGAGCACATGCGATGTCGGGTGGGGAAAATTACCAGTTTATGGGCCGATTATGCACCTGAGCCAACGCGACGGTGCCCTGGATCTGCTCAAGTGGCTGGCGTTGCTGAGCATGTTGCTCGATCACCTGCGATATGTCGGCTTCTCCGCCGATTGGTTGTATGTGCCCGGGCGATTGGCGTTTCCATGGTTTTGCCTGGCGATGGCGGCGAATCTGGCACGAGACGGTTCGCGCAAAATGGAATGGCGCTATCTGGGCTGGCTGTTGCTGTTCAGCGCCATCAGCGAAATCCCTTATCGCTTTTATATCACCGACCCTGACACGTTCAACGTGATGCCGACGCTGGCGCTGGGCTTGCTGGTGGCGCGCGGCTGGCAGGACCCAGCGTCGGTGGCGCGGTTGCTCGCATTGGCCGCGTTGGTGGTTGCGGCGGTTTTTTCAGAACGACTGATGTTCGGTTTCTTCGGCGTATTGTTGCCGCTGGCGATGCTGCTGGTGTTCCGCCGACCCTGGTATTTCAGCCTGTTGCCGGGGCTGGTGTGTCTGGCGGCGAACCAATGGCAGGTGCTGCTCGAATCGGCGCGCTTCGGCAACAGCGTGGCGATGCTTGGTCTGGCGACGTGTGTGTTTGCGCCGATGCTCGGAATGTTCTTGTTGCGACATGGGCGACATCTGCAGCCACCACCGATGCGGCGCTGGGCGTATGCGCTGTATCCCGCGCATTTCCTCCTGCTGCTTGCCATCCGCCAAATCATCGCCTGACCCCTGTGGGAGCGAGCTTGCTCGCGAAAGCGGTGTGTCAGTCAACAATGATGTTGACTGACATGGCCTCTTCGCGAGCAAGCTCGCTCCCACAAGGGATCTTCAGCGCTTGCAGGTTTGCGCCTAACAGGTCATTTCCAGCCATGTCGTAAACGCACCTTTGCGTGGCGTCCGCAGGCATTTGAGCTGTCTGTGCCGGTCATACCATCGCATCAAAGGGCACTGCCATCATTGCCAGTGCCTTACCGAGACGAATGGCGCACAGATGCCGCTGGGAGAGACGCGATGTTCAGCAAGCAAGACCAGATCCAGGGTTACGACGATGCACTGCTGGCGGCGATGAATGCCGAGGAGCAACGTCAGGAAGATCACATCGAGCTGATCGCGTCGGAGAACTACACCAGCAAGCGCGTCATGCAGGCGCAAGGCAGCGGCCTGACCAACAAATACGCCGAAGGCTATCCGGGCAAGCGCTACTACGGTGGCTGCGAGCATGTGGACAAAGTCGAAGCGCTGGCCATCGAACGCGCCAAGCAACTGTTCGGTGCCGATTACGCCAACGTCCAGCCGCACTCCGGCTCCTCGGCCAACAGCGCCGTGTACCTGGCGCTGATCCAGCCGGGCGACACCATTCTCGGCATGAGCCTGGCCCACGGCGGTCACCTGACCCACGGCGCGAAAGTGTCGTCCTCGGGCAAGCTCTACAACGCCGTGCAGTACGGCATCAACACCGACACCGGGCTGATCGACTACGACGAAGTCGAGCGTCTGGCCGTCGAGTGCAAACCGAAAATGATCGTTGCCGGTTTCTCTGCTTACTCCAAGACTCTGGATTTCCCGCGCTTCCGCCAGATCGCCGACAAGGTCGGTGCGCTGCTGTTCGTCGACATGGCCCACGTCGCCGGTCTGGTCGCTGCTGGCCTGTACCCGAATCCGCTGCCGTACGCCGACGTGGTCACCACCACCACGCACAAGACCCTGCGAGGCCCGCGTGGCGGGCTGATCCTGGCCAAGTCCAACGAAGAGATCGAGAAGAAGCTCAACGCCGCCGTTTTCCCCGGCGCCCAGGGCGGCCCGCTGATGCACGTCATCGCCGGTAAAGCGGTGTGCTTCAAGGAAGCGCTGGAGCCTGGCTTCAAGGCTTATCAGCAACAAGTGATCGACAACGCCCAGGCGATGGCCAGCGTGTTCATCAAGCGTGGCTACGATGTTGTGTCCGGCGGCACCGACAACCATCTGTTCCTGGTCAGCCTGATTCGTCAGGGCCTGACCGGCAAGGACGCCGACGCCGCGCTGGGCCGGGCCCACATCACGGTGAACAAGAATGCCGTGCCGAACGATCCGCAGTCGCCGTTCGTGACCTCGGGCCTGCGCATCGGCACCCCGGCGGTGACCACGCGCGGCTTCAAGGTCAGCCAGTGCGAAACCCTCGCCGGCTGGATCTGCGACATCCTCGACAACCTCGGCGACGCCGATGTCGAGGCCAATGTCGCCCAGCAGGTCTCGGCCCTGTGCGCAGACTTCCCGGTTTATCGCTGAGTCGGTTTTGGAGTAATGACTATGCAACGCTATTCCGGCTTCGGCCTGTTCAAACACTCGCTCAGCCACCACGAAAACTGGCAGCGCATGTGGCGCACGCCCACCCCGAAAAAAGTCTACGACGTGGTCATCGTCGGCGGCGGCGGGCACGGCCTGGCGACGGCCTACTATCTGGCCAAGGAGCACGGCATCACCAATGTCGCCGTGGTCGAGAAAGGCTGGCTGGGCGGCGGTAATACCGCGCGCAACACCACCATCGTGCGCTCCAACTACCTGTGGGACGAGTCGGCGCACCTCTACGAACACGCGATGAAATTGTGGGAAGGCCTGTCGCAGGATCTCAACTACAACGTGATGTTCTCCCAGCGTGGCGTCTACAACCTGTGCCACACCCTGCAGGACATCCGTGATTCCGAGCGTCGGGTCAGCGCCAACCGCCTCAACGGCGTCGACGGCGAATTGCTCGACGCCAAGCAGGTTGCGGACGAGATTCCGTACCTGGACTGCTCGAAAAACACCCGCTACCCGATCATGGGCGCGACCGTGCAGCGTCGCGGCGGCGTCGCCCGTCACGATGCCGTGGCGTGGGGCTTCGCCCGTGCCGCCGATGCCTTGGGCGTGGACCTGATCCAGCAGACCGAAGTGATCGGTTTTCGCAAGGAAAACGGCGTGTGCATCGGCGTCGAAACCAACAAGGGTTTCATCGGCGCCAAGCGCGTCGGCGTGGTGACGGCCGGTAACTCCGGACACATGGCCAAGCTTGCCGGTTTCCGCCTGCCGATCGAATCCCACCCGCTGCAAGCGCTGGTGTCCGAGCCGATCAAACCGATTATCGACAGCGTGATCATGTCCAACGCCGTGCACGGTTACATCAGCCAGTCCGACAAGGGCGACCTGGTGATCGGCGCCGGTATCGACGGCTACAACGGCTACGGCCAGCGTGGTTCGTACCCGGTGATCGAACACACCATCCAGGCCATCGTCGAGATGTTCCCGGTGTTGTCCCGCGTGCGCATGAACCGCCAGTGGGGCGGCATCGTCGACACCACCCCGGACGCTTGCCCGATCATCTCGAAAACGCCGGTACCAAACATGTTCTTCAACTGCGGTTGGGGCACCGGTGGCTTCAAGGCTACACCCGGCTCGGGCAACGTGTTTGCCGCGAGTCTGGCCAAGGGTGAAATGCACCCATTGGCTGCACCTTTCTCCATCGACCGTTTCCACAACGGTGCGTTGATCGATGAACACGGCGCTGCTGCGGTTGCCCACTAACAGGAGAAATCCCCATGTTGCATATCTTCTGTCCTCACTGCGGCGAACTGCGCTCTGAAGAGGAATTCCACGCATCCGGTCAGGCGCATATCCCGCGTCCGCTGGATCCGAACGCCTGCACCGATGAGGAGTGGGGTGACTACATGTTCTTTCGCGATAACCCGCGCGGTCTGCACCATGAGTTGTGGGACCACGTTGCCGGTTGCCGCCAGTACTTCAACGTCACTCGCGATACCGTGACCTACGAGATTCTCGAGAGCTACAAGATCGGCGAGAAGCCGCAATTCACCGACAAGGCTGGCACTGCGAAAACAGCCACGACGGCGCTGGGAGAGAAGGTATGAGCCAGACCAATCGCCTGTCCAACGGTGGACGGATCGACCGCAACAAAGTGCTGAGCTTCACCTTCAACGGCCAGACCTACAAAGGCTATGAAGGCGACTCGCTGGCCGCTGCCCTGATCGCCAACGGCGTCGACATCATCGGCCGCAGCTTCAAGTATTCGCGCCCTCGCGGCATCTTCGCCGCCGGTTCCGAAGAGCCGAACGCGGTGCTGCAGATCGGTGCCACCGAAGCCACGCAGATTCCCAACGTGCGCGCCACGCAACAGGCGTTGTATCAGGGCCTGGTCGCCACCAGCACCAATGGCTGGCCGAGCGTCAACAACGACATGATGGGGATTCTCGGCAAGGTCGGCGGCAAGCTGATGCCGCCGGGTTTCTACTACAAAACCTTCATGTACCCGCAATCGTTCTGGATGACTTACGAGAAGTACATCCGCAAGGCTGCCGGCCTCGGCCGTTCGCCGACCGAGAACGATCCGGACACCTACGACTACATGAATCAGCACTGCGACGTGCTGATCGTCGGTGCCGGCCCGGCCGGTCTCGCCGCTGCCCTGGCCGCTGCGCGCAGCGGTGCCCGCGTGATTCTGGCCGATGAGCAGGAAGAGTTCGGCGGCAGCCTGCTCGACTCGCGCGAAAGCCTCGACGGCAAACCTGCGATGGAATGGGTTGCCAGTGTCATCGCTGAATTGAAGAACACCCCGGACGTGCTGCTGTTGCCGCGCGCCACGGTCAACGGTTACCACGACCACAATTTCCTGACCATTCACGAACGCCTCACCGATCACCTCGGCGACCGCGCGCCGATCGGTCAGGTGCGTCAGCGCATCCACCGTGTCCGCGCCAAACGTGTGGTGCTGGCGACCGGCGCCCACGAGCGTCCGCTGGTCTACGGCAACAACGACGTGCCGGGCAACATGCTTGCCGGCGCGGTGTCGACTTACGTGCGTCGTTATGGCGTAGCGCCGGGCAAAAAACTGGTGCTGTCGACCAACAATGATCACGCCTATCGCGTCGCTCTGGATTGGCTCGATGCCAGTCTGCAAGTGGTCGCCATCGCTGATGCCCGCAGCAATCCGCGCGGTGCATTGGTCGAAGAAGCACGTGCCAAAGGCATTCGCATCCTCACCGGCAGCGCCGTCATCGAAGTGCGTGGCAGCAAGCGAGTGACCGCTGCCCGCGTCGCCGCGATTGACGTAAAGGCCCACGCCGTGACCAGTCCGGGCGAATGGCTCGATTGCGATCTGGTCGCCAGCTCCGGCGGTTACAGCCCGGTGGTTCACCTGGCTTCGCACCTCGGCGGCAAACCGGTCTGGCGCGAAGATATTCTCGGTTTCGTACCGGGCGAAGCTCCGCAGAAACGCGTGTGCGTCGGTGGCATCAATGGCGTCTACGCGCTTGGCGATTCGCTGGCCGACGGTTTTGAAGGTGGCGTGCGCGCTGCTGCCGAAGCCGGTTTCCAGACCGTCGAAGGCGTGTTGCCGAAAGCCCTGAGCCGTCTCGAAGAGCCGACCCTGGCGCTGTTCCAGGTGCCGCACGAGAAGAACTCGGCGCGTGCACCGAAGCAATTCGTCGACTTCCAGAACGATGTCACCGCCGGTGGCATCGAATTGGCGACCCGTGAAGGTTTCGAGTCGGTCGAGCACGTCAAACGCTACACCGCGCTGGGCTTCGGCACCGATCAGGGCAAGCTCGGCAACGTCAACGGTCTGGCCATTGCCGCCCGTTCGCTGAACGTGACCATCCCGCAGATGGGCACCACCATGTTCCGTCCGAACTACACGCCGGTGACCTTCGGCGCCGTGGCCGGCCGGCACTGCGGGCACATCTTCGAACCGGTGCGCTACACCGCGCTGCATGCCTGGCATGTGAAGAACGGCGCCGAGTTTGAAGACGTCGGTCAGTGGAAGCGTCCCTGGTACTTCCCGAAAAACGGTGAAGACCTGCACGCGGCGGTCAAGCGCGAATGCAAAGCCGTGCGCGACAGCGTTGGCCTGCTCGATGCTTCGACCCTCGGCAAGATCGACATTCAAGGCCCGGATGCCCGCGAGTTCCTCAACCGCGTGTACACCAACGCCTGGACCAAGCTCGACGTGGGCAAGGCTCGCTACGGTCTGATGTGCAAGGAAGACGGCATGGTCTTCGACGACGGTGTGACCGCGTGTCTGGCCGACAACCATTTCGTCATGACCACCACCACCGGCGGCGCCGCGCGCGTACTGCAGTGGCTGGAGCTGTACCACCAGACCGAATGGCCGGACCTGAAGGTGTACTTCACGTCGGTCACCGACCACTGGGCGACCATGACCCTGTCCGGGCCGAACAGTCGCAAGCTGCTCAGCGCCGTGACCGACATCGATCTGAGCAACGAAGCGTTCCCGTTCATGACCTGGAAAGAAGGTCTGGTCGGCGATGTGCCGGCGCGGGTGTTCCGTATCTCATTCACCGGTGAGCTGTCGTACGAAGTCAACGTCCAGGCCGATTATGCGATGGGCGTGCTGGAGAAAATCGTCGAGGCCGGCAAGCAGTACAACCTGACGCCGTACGGCACCGAGACCATGCACGTGCTGCGGGCCGAGAAGGGCTTCATCATCGTCGGCCAGGACACCGACGGCTCGATGACCCCGGACGACCTGAACATGGGCTGGTGTGTCGGTCGCACCAAACCGTTCTCGTGGATCGGCCAGCGCGGCATGAACCGCGAAGATTGCGTGAAAGACCAGCGCAAACAACTGGTGGGCCTCAAGCCGATCGATCCGACCAAGTGGCTGCCGGAAGGTGCGCAGCTGGTGTTCAACACCAAGCAGGCGATCCCGATGACCATGGTCGGCCACGTGACCTCCAGCTACGCGCACAACTCCCTCGGTTATTCGTTTGCCATGGGTGTGGTCAAGGGCGGTCTCAAGCGCATGGGCGAGCGGGTGTTCGCACCGCTGGCCGATGGCAGCGTGATCGAGGCGGAAATCGTGTCTTCGGTGTTCTTCGATCCGAAGGGTGATCGCCAGAACATCTGACAGCTTCGGGCCCTGTGGGGTGGCGGATATCGCCTTCGCGAGCAAGCTCGCTCCCACAGGTTTCGGGTTGTTAATGGGATTTGTGTCAGGCATCAGTCCAGTGTGGGAGCGAGCTTGCTCGCGAAGGCGGAGTCACAGCCACCACAAGGGCCGGAACCAACAGAATTGATAAAGGTGCTTTATGACCACAGCCAACGTGTACCAACAACGCCCGACCACCGGGGCCCGTGCCGAGTCGTCGCTGCACCATGCCGACCTCGCCAGCCTGGTCGGCAAGGGCCGCAAGAACGCCGGCGTGATCGTGCGGGAAAAGAAACTGCTCGGCCACCTGACCCTTCGTGGCGATGGCCACGATGCCGCGTTCGCGGCCGGTGTGCACAAGGCGCTTGGCATTGAATTGCCCGGCGCCCTCAGCGTGATCGTCAAAGGCGAAACCAGCCTGCAATGGATGGGCCCGGACGAGTGGCTGCTGATCGTGCCAAGCGGCGAAGAATTCGCCGCCGAGCAGAAACTGCGCGAAGCGCTGGGTGATCTGCACATTGCTATCGTCAACGTCAGCGGCGGTCAGCAGATCCTCGAACTGAGCGGGCCGAACGTGCGTCAGGTGCTGATGAAGTCGACCAGCTACGACGTGCACCCGAACAACTTCCCGGTCGGCAAAGCGGTGGGCACGGTGTTCGCCAAGTCGCAACTGATGATTCGCCATACCGCCGAAGACACCTGGGAGCTGCTGATCCGCCGCAGCTTCTCGGATTACTGGTGGTTGTGGTTGCAGGATGCTTCGGCCGAGTACGGGCTGAGCGTTCAGGCCTGAGACTGAATGGCTATCGTGCCTGCTTCTGTGGCGAGGGGATTTATCCCCGTTCGGCTGCGAAGCAGTCGCAATACCTGTGAATTCGATCTACCTGATAAACCGCGGTGATTGGTTTTGGGGTGGCTTCGCCACCCAACGGGGATAAATCCCCTCACCACAAAAGCAGTTAAGCGCAGGTCAGTCTGGTTCAGAGTTCACTTTGCTCACCGTTGTTGTAACAGGAGTCACCGCACCATGAGCCGCGCCCCAGACACATGGATTCTGACCGCCGACTGCCCCAGCGTCCTCGGCACGGTGGACGCGGTCACGCGTTTTCTGTTCGAGCAGGGCTGCTATGTCACCGAGCACCACTCGTTCGATGACCGCCTCTCGGGGCGCTTCTTCATCCGCGTGGAATTCCGTCAGCCTGATGGTTTCGACGAACAATCTTTCCGCGCAGGTTTGGCCGAGCGCGGAGAGGCGTTCGGCATGCTCTTCGAGCTGACCGCGCCGAACTACCGGCCGAAAGTGGTGATCATGGTGTCCAAGGCCGATCACTGCCTCAACGACTTGCTCTACCGCCAGCGCATCGGCCAGTTGTCGATGGACGTGGCGGCGGTGGTGTCCAACCATCCGGATCTCAAGCCGCTGGCCGACTGGCACCAGATTCCCTACTACCATTTCCCTCTCGACCCCAACGACAAACCGGCGCAGGAGCGTCAGGTCTGGCAGGTGATCGAAGAGGCCGGTGCCGAACTGGTGATCCTCGCCCGCTACATGCAGGTGCTGTCGCCGGAGCTGTGCCGCAAGCTCGACGGCAAGGCGATCAACATTCATCACTCCCTGCTGCCGGGCTTCAAGGGCGCCAAGCCGTATCACCAGGCCTACAACAAGGGCGTGAAACTGGTGGGCGCGACGGCGCATTACATCAACAACGATCTCGATGAAGGGCCGATCATCGCCCAGGGCGTCGAGGCGGTGGATCACAGTCATTACCCCGAGGACCTGATTGCCAAGGGCCGGGATATCGAAGGCCTGACCTTGGCGCGGGCGGTTGGGTATCACATCGAAAGAAGGGTGTTCCTGAACGCCAACAGAACTGTCGTTCTTTAGCTTCAAGCTCCAAGCTCCAAGCCGCAAGAACAAGCGGTCAGCACACTTCTTGCGGCTTGTAGCTTGCCGCTTGAAGCTCAATCAACTCTCTACCCAACAACAAATATAGAGGTGATGGCATGTCTGGCAATCGTGGTGTGGTGTATCTCGGCGCTGGCAAGGTCGAAGTACAGAAAATCGACTATCCGAAAATGCAGGACCCGCGTGGTCGCAAGATCGAGCACGGGGTCATTCTCAAAGTGGTATCCACCAACATCTGCGGCTCCGACCAGCACATGGTGCGCGGCCGGACCACGGCGCAGACCGGTCTGGTGCTGGGTCACGAAATTACCGGCGAGGTGATCGAAAAGGGCTCCGACGTCGAAAACCTGAAGATCGGCGATCTGGTCTCTGTTCCGTTCAACGTGGCTTGCGGGCGCTGCCGTTCCTGCAAGGAGCAACACACCGGCGTCTGCCTGACCGTCAACCCGGCCCGTGCCGGCGGCGCATACGGTTACGTCGACATGGGTGACTGGACCGGTGGCCAGGCCGAATACGTGCTGGTGCCGTACGCCGACTTCAACCTGCTGAAACTGCCGGATCGCGACAAGGCCATGGAGAAAATCCGCGACCTGACCTGCCTCTCCGACATCCTCCCGACCGGTTACCACGGCGCGGTTACTGCCGGCGTTGGCCCGGGCAGCTCCGTGTACATTGCCGGCGCCGGCCCGGTCGGTCTGGCCGCTGCCGCTTCCGCACGTTTGCTCGGTGCGGCGGTGGTGATTGTCGGCGACGTCAACACCATCCGCCTGGCCCACGCCAAGGCCCAGGGTTTTGAGGTCGTCGACCTGTCCAAGGACACCCCGCTGCACGAACAGATCGCCGCGCTGCTGGGCGAGCCGGAAGTCGACTGTGCGGTGGACTGCGTCGGTTTCGAAGCCCGCGGCCACGGCCACGACGGCGTCAAGGCCGAAGCCCCGGCCACGGTGCTCAACTCACTGATGGGCGTGGTGCGGGTAGCCGGCAAGATAGGTATCCCAGGCCTGTACGTCACCGAAGATCCGGGTGCTGTGGACGCCGCCGCGAAAATGGGCAGCCTGAGCATCCGCTTCGGCCTGGGCTGGGCCAAATCCCACAGCTTCCACACTGGGCAAACGCCAGTGATGAAGTACAACCGCCAGTTGATGCAGGCGATCATGTGGGACCGCATCAACATCGCTGAAGTGGTCGGCGTGCAAGTGATCAGCCTCGATCAGGCGCCGGAAGGTTACGGCGAGTTCGATGCCGGCGTGCCGAAGAAGTTTGTAATTGATCCGCACAAGTTGTTCAGTGCGGCGTGAAGTTTTAGCGCAACGCAGAACGGCGACCTCAGGGTCGCCGTTTTTTTATGGTCGCGCTTTTCACATTTTCTCGACGAGCCGTGGCTGAGAATGGACCTGAAACCCGGAACATGCCCCCGGATTCCCGGTCAAACCGGCAGTTTCGTCGCCGTTGTCCGGTGGCAGCTTTTCCTCAAGAGGATGTCTGAATGAAGATTTCACGCGGTTTTGCCCTGGCATCGCTCCTGACTCTGGCCGCCGGGCCGGTGTTTGCCGGTTTCAGTTTGAACGATGTGGCCGGGGCGGTAGCGGGGATGCAGGGTGGTGACAAGGCGGCCGCTGCGGCGCCGACCTCGGAGACCGCTGGTTTGTTGAGTGCTCTGAGTGCGCTGGACGTCACGCCGGAGCAGGCCGTTGGCGGCACCAGTGCGATGCTCGGGCTGGCGAAGAATCAGTTGAGCAGCACCGACTATTCGCAACTGGCCAAGGAAGTGCCGGGCATCGACAAGTTGTCCGGTGGCAGCGGCAATCTGGCGGCGCTGGGCGCGTTGCTCGGTTCGTCCGGCAAGTCCGCTGGCCTTGAGAATGCGTTGGGCAATGTGAAAGACACCAACGACCTGAACAACGCGTTCAGCGCGCTGGGCATGGACAGCGGCATGATCGGCCAGTTTGCCCCGGTGTTGCTGCAATATCTCGGTCAGCAGGGCGTCGGTGGTTCGCTGTTGAGCAGCCTGGGCAGCATCTGGGGCACCGGCACCGGCACTTGAGTCAGCGGCGCTCGCTGCGCAGCTCGGCGATGCGCTGATCCTTCTCGGTCCAGAGCTGGTTGACCCAGTTCTGGACATGCAGGCGAAACGCCGGATCCTTCTCGTAATCGCCCTGCCACAGCGCCGGGTCGAGTTCGCGGGTCCTGATGTCGATGATCACTCGCGGCACGTTGCCGCTGATTAAATCCCAGAAGCCCGGGATCTTCTCCTGCGGATACACCACCGTCACATCGAGCATCGCGTCGAGTTGTTCACCCATCGCCGCCAGCACGAACGCCACGCCGCCGGCCTTGGGTTTGAGCAGGTGGCTGAACGGTGATTCCTGCTGGGTGCTTTTCGCCAGGGTGTAGCGCGTGCCTTCCAGATAATTCACCACCGTCACCGGTTGGCGCTTGAACAGCTCGCACGCCGCTTTGGTGATTTCCAGATCCTTGCCCGCCAGTTCCGGGTTCTTCGCCAGAAAGGCCTTGGTGTAGCGCTTCATGAACGGGTAATCCAGCGCCCACCACGCCAGGCCAAGGAACGGCACCCAGATCAGCTCTTTCTTGAGGAAGAATTTGAAGAACGGCGTGCGCCGGTTGAGGGTCTGGATCAGCGCCGGAATATCGACCCACGATTGATGGTTGCTGACCACCAGATAGGACGTGTCGCGGCGCAGATCGTCGCCGCCGCGAATGTCCCATTGCGTCGGGATGCACAGGTGGAAGATCAGCTTGTCGATTTCGGCCCAGGTCTCGGCGATCCACATCACCGCCCCCGATGCGTAATCCCTCCAGCGCCCGGGTGCGACCAGTTTGAGCAGGGCAAACACCATCAACGGCCCGATCAGGATCAGGGTGTTGAGCAACAGCAGCAGGGTGACGAAACAGCCGGTGAGCAGGCGGCGCATAAGCAACTCTATGAAGTGGCAGGGGCGAGCCATGATAAGCAGCTTCGCGCGACAGGCCAAATCGGTGCTGACGAATGTTTCACTTTTCGCCGGGTATGCTTCGCTCAAGTGTTGCGTTGCCTGAGCTGGCCCCTTCGCGAGCAAGCCCGCTCCCACATTTTGAAATGCGTTCCCCCTGTGGGAGCGGGCTTGCCCGCGAAGGCGGCCTATGGCGAACGAATGACTTCGCTGGTGTCTAAAATCCCGCGCCTGCCGCCCTTAAATTTTTCCAAGGAAGCCCCTTACGTGAAATCCCTCCTTGCTCTGTTTGCCCTCGTCGCGCTGCCGGTCATGGCCGCCGAGCCGACGCTGTACGGTCGCTACGAATACATCGCGCTGCCGGAAATCGGTGGCGAAGTGCTCAAGGCCAAGATGGACACCGGTGCGCTGACCGCCTCGCTGTCGGCCAAGGACATCGAGACCTTCACCCGCGATGGCGAAGACTGGGTGCGTTTCCGCCTCGCCACCAAGGACGCCAGCAACAAGGTCTTCGAGCACAAGGTCGCGCGCATCAGCAAGATCAAAAGCCGTTCCGACGAGGATGATGAAGAGCGCGACAGCAGCGATGTCGCCAAGCGTCCGGTGGTCGATCTGGAACTGTGCCTGGGCAACGTCAAGCGCACCGTCGAGGTCAACCTGACCGACCGCAGCCACTTCAACTACCCGCTGCTGATCGGCGCCAAGGCCTTGCGCGAGTTCGGCGCTGCGGTCAATCCGGCGCGGCGTTACACCGCCGACAAGCCTGACTGCTAAGTGGTCTGATTGACGTAACCCCGGGCTTGGGGCACCGTTCGCGCACTAACTGCCACGGGCTCGGACGCCATGCCGCACATCCTGATTGTCGAAGACGAAGCGGCGATTGCCGACACACTGATTTTTGCCTTGCAGGGCGAGGGGTTCAGCACCACGTGGCTGAACCTCGGCGCAGCGGCGCTGGAGCATCAGCGGCAAACCCCGGCCGACCTGATCATTCTCGATATCGGCTTGCCGGACATCAGTGGCTTCGAAACCTGCAAGCAGTTGCGGCGCTTCACGGAAGTGCCGGTGCTGTTTCTCAGCGCCCGCGACGCCGAGATCGACCGCGTCGTGGGTCTGGAGATCGGTGCCGACGATTACGTGGTCAAGCCGTTCAGCCCGCGTGAAGTGGCGGCGCGGGTCAAAGCCATCCTCAAACGCATGGCGCCGCGCCCTATCCCGGAAGCAGGCTCAACGCTGTTTCGCATCGATGCCGAACGCGTGCAGATCAGCTATCGCGGCCAGCCGCTGAGCCTGACCCGCCATGAATTCCGCTTGTTGCAATGCCTGCTCGAACAACCCGAACGAGTGTTCAGCCGCGAGCAATTGCTCGATGCGCTGGGCGTTGCCGCCGATGCCGGTTACGAGCGCAGCATCGACAGCCACATCAAAAGCCTGCGCGCCAAGTTGCGCCTGGTGCGCGCCGAGGCCGAGCCGATCCAGACCCATCGCGGCCTCGGTTACAGCTACAGCCCGGGGCACAGCTGATGTCGCTGGGGCTGCGGATCTTTCTGGTGTACGTACTGTTTGTCGGCCTGACCGGTTATTTCGTGCTCAACACGGTGATGGAGGAAATCCGCCCCGGCGTACGCCAGTCCACCGAAGAGACATTGGTTGACACCGCCAACCTGATGGCAGAAATCCTGCGCGACGATTTCAAGGCCGGCACCCTCAGCGAGAACCGCTGGCCGCAACTGCTCCGTGCGTATGGCGAGCGTCAGCCGCAAGCGACCATCTGGGGCTTGCCGAAAAACCAGGTCAACCACCGCATTTACGTCACCGACGCCAAGGGCATCGTCGTGCTCGACTCCAGCGGCGTCGCAGTCGGCCAGGATTATTCGCGCTGGAACGATGTTTACCTGACCCTGCGCGGCGAGTACGGCGCGCGCTCCAGCCGCAGTGATCCTGACGATCCGAGCTCGTCTGTGATGCACGTCGGCGCGCCGATTCGCGACAACGGTAAGATCATCGGCGTGGTCACTGTGGCCAAGCCCAACAGTTCGCTGCAACCCTACGTCGATCGCACCGAGCGGCGTTTGCTGTTTTACGGCGCCGGACTGATCGGCCTCGGCCTGCTCTTCGGCGCCTTGCTCTCATGGTGGCTCAGCCGCGCGCTGCACCGATTGACCGGTTATGCCCAGGCGGTGAGCGAAGGCCGGCGCGTGGAAGTGCCGCACTATCGCGGCGGCGAACTGGAGCAACTGGCCACAGCGGTCGAGCAGATGCGCACGCAGCTCGAAGGCAAGGCCTATGTCGAGCGCTACGTGCACACGCTGACCCATGAATTGAAAAGTCCGCTGGCGGCCATTCGAGGCGCGGCGGAGTTGCTGCAAAGCGAAATGCCGGCCGTCCAGCGTTTGCGCTTTGTCAGCAACATCGACAGCGAGAGCGCGCGGATGCAGCAGTTGATCGAGCGCCTGCTTAATCTGGCTCAGGTCGAGCAACGCCAAGGGCTGGAAGAACGGGTGGCAGTGCCGCTGGCGCTGTTGGTCGCAGAACTGCTCAAGGCGCAGGCCGCGCGGATCGAGGGCAAACAAATGCGCGTCGAGCAAGCGATCGGCGAGGATCTGCTGTTGATTGGCGAGCCGTTTCTGCTGCGCCAGGCGTTGGGCAACCTGCTGGAAAACGCGCTGGATTTCACTTCGGCGCAGGGCTTGTTGCGCTTGCGTGCCGAGCGGGTTGGCGAGCAGATCGAGTTCCGCCTGTTCAACCAGACCACACCGATTCCCGATTACGCCTTGCCACGCCTGACCGAACGTTTCTACTCGTTGCCGCGCCCGGACAGCGGACGCAAGAGCACCGGGTTGGGGCTGAACTTCGTTGAAGAAGTGGTCAAGTTGCATGGCGGGGTGATGCGCATTGGCAATGTCGAGGGCGGGGTTGAGGTGGTATTGCGCTTGCCTTGAAACCGAGTCGCGGCCTTCGCGAGCAGGCTCGCTCCCACAGGGGAATGCATTCTCCACACAATCTCCATAATTCGAACAAATTCCCACCACACCGCATCAGCAGACTTTTCCTATCCAAACAGGGAGAGTCCCATGAACAAGAATCTGACCATCAAACTCGGCGCGATCGCCTTGTTGATCCTGCTGTTGCTGATCCCGTTGCTGATGATCGACGGCATCATCGATGAGCGTCAGCAACTGCGCGACGGTGTGCTCGAAGACATCGCGCGCAGTTCCAGTTACAGCCAGCAACTGACCGGGCCGGTGATGGTGGTGCCGTATCGCAAGGTGGTGCGCACCTGGAAGACCAACGAGAAAACCAACAAGCGCTACGAGGACATCAGCGAAGCGCGCGGGCGTTTGTACTTTCTGCCGGAGCGTTTCGAACTCGACGGCGAGGTGCAGACCGAACTGCGCAAACGCGGCATTTACGAGGCGCGGCTGTTTCACGCGGATAACCGTATCGACGGGCATTTTTCCCTGCCGGCACAGTTGGGCATCAAGGAAAATTTTGCCGATTACCGATTCGACGCGCCGTACCTCGCCGTGGGTATCAGCGACATTCGCGGCATCGAAAACGCGCTGAAACTCGAGCTCGCCGGCCAGCAACTGGACTTCGTGCCCGGCAGCGAAGTGGCCTGGATCGGCGAGGGCGTACACGTGACCCTGCCGGCGCTCGACGCCAGCAAAGCCACGCAGCTGACCTTCGGTTTCGACCTGCGCCTGCAAGGCACCGGCTCGCTGCGTGTGGTACCGGTAGGCAAGACCAGCAGCGTCAGCCTCGCCGCCAACTGGCCGCATCCCAGCTTCGTCGGCAACTTCCTGCCGGCCAAGCGCGAGATCAACGATCAGGGTTTCAGCGCCGACTGGCAGACCTCGTTTTTCTCCACCAACCTGCAAGAGGCGGTGGAGCGCTGCGTCGCTGGCGACTGTGATGCACTCAACGGGCGCAGCTTCGGCGTCAGCTTCATCGACCCGGTGGATCAGTACCTCAAGAGCGACCGGGCGATCAAATACGCGCTGCTGTTCATCGTCCTGACATTCGCCGGTTTCTTCCTCTTCGAAGTGCTCAAGAGCCTGGCGGTGCACCCGGTGCAATATGCCCTGGTCGGTGTTGCGCTGGCGTTCTTTTACCTGCTGCTGTTGTCGCTGTCGGAACACATCGGTTTTGCGCTGGCGTATCTGTTGTCGGCCAGTGGCTGTGTGTTGCTGATCGGCTTCTATGTCAGCCACGTGCTGCGCAGCGCGCGGCACGGCTTGAGTTTCTCGGCCGGGCTGGCGGCGCTGTATGGCTTGCTGTACGGCTTGCTCAGCGCCGAGGATTACGCGCTGCTGATGGGCTCGCTGATGCTGTTCGGTCTGCTCGGGGTGTTCATGGTGCTGACGCGCAAACTGGACTGGTACGGGATTGGTTTGAAGCCGGCCAGGCCGCTGGAGTTTGACGTGGAGGCGATGCAATGAGCGGGTTGAGGGCTGAGCGCAGGGAAGTGGCGGTTCTGCTGACGCTGATTGTTGCAGCGCTGCCGCCAGAACCGAGGTGGTGCCATCGCTGGCAAGCCAGCTCCCACAGGATATATGCCGACACACAGGTCAGCGGTCTGTCCCGATTCAATGTGGGAGCTGGCTTGCCAGCGATGGGGGCAGATCAGGCGCCGCAGAATCAGGGCTTGGGCATCGTCGCCACCATGGACGGTCGCTGACTCGCCTCAACGAACCAGTTGGCCAGTTGCGGGTTGGCATCCCGCCAGTCCATGTCCGGGAAGCGCAGATCCAGATAGCCCAATGCGCAGGCCACGCTGATCGCCGCGACATCGAAATGGCTGGTCAGCTCGGCAATCGCTTCCTTCTCAAGCACGGCGAGGGCGCGGCGGATCTTGTCGCGCTGGGCGTCGAGCCATTCGTCCCAGTGTTTTTCCACCGGGCGCAGCACAGTTTCATAACGCACCATCACCGAGGCATCCATGATCCCGTCAGCCATCGACGCCAGCGTCAGGCGCCGCCAGCGCGCCGCACCTTCACGGGGGATCAGCGGATTGCCGACGTGCTGCTGGTCGAGGTACTCGAGGATGACGCGGCTGTCATGGATGACATTGCCGTCGGCCAGGCGCAGGGCGGGGATCTTGCTCAACGGGTTGTCGGCGATCAGCGCCGGGTTCGGGCTGACCGGGCTGAGCACACATTCCTGCAGCGCGACACGATCCTGCTGACCGGTTTCGTGCAGCAGCACCATGACCTTGCGGACGAAGGGCGACAGAGTGTTGTGGTACAGGGTCATGCTGGGGGCGGACATGGAGGAACCTCGGTGGTCGGCGAAGAGCAGGAGATTAGCCTAATCACATCACGCTTGGCTGGCGAGGATTCGATGGTGTGCTGACTGACGCCTTCGCGAGCAAGCTCGCTCCCACATTTGAAATGCGTTCCCCTGTGGGAGCGAGCTTGCTCGCGAAGGCGCCATGTCAGGCAACAGTAATCACCCGCGCTGCAGCAATCCCTTCATGGCCAAAACTGCCGGCACGCCAAGCCCGACCCAGCTCAACGCATCCCAGACTCCATCCCCCAGCAACGCCGCAAACAGCCCCGCCGCACTGAGCAGGGCGATCACGATCGGTGTGCTGAAGACCTTCCAGAAACTCGACTGACGCGGCTTCATGCCGAGGCCTCCGCCGCTTCCAATACAGGCTTGGCCGCCTTGCGCCGCACCACCCACAAATACACACCACTGGCCAACACGATGATCGTCAGCACATCCAGGGTCGCCCAGAGAATCTTCATCGGCATGCCGCCGTAGTCACCAAAATGCAGCGGCTGCGACATGCCCATGGCGTCCATGTACCACGGCCGTTCCGCCACGGCGGTGACCTGCAAGGTCGTGGCATCGATCAGCACCGGCGTCAGCAGGTGCGAGGTCAGGTGCGTGCCGCCCTTCATGAACACCGAATAATGGTGCTCGCTGGAAAAACGGGTGCCGGGGAAGGCGATGAAGTCCGGCTTCATCCCCGGTGCGACTTCCTCGGCGATGTCGAGCAAGCGAGTGGCCGGCGCCAGTTGAGTCAGCGGTGGTGCATCGCGATACGGCGCGATCAGCGTGGTCAGCGCGTCGTTGCGCCAGGCGGCGATGAGCAGGTCGGCGCAGGCACTGATAACCCCGGTCACGCCCACCACCAGGCACCAGGTCAGGGTCACGACGCCAATCAAATTGTGCAGATCGAGCCAGCGCAGTCTTGTCGACTTGTCCTGCCGCACGGTGCCGAATTTCAAGCGGCGCATGAACGGCAGGTACAGCACCGTGCCAGAGACGATCGCCACGACAAACAGCAGACCCATGAACGCCAGCAGCAGCTTGCCCGGCAGCCCGGCGAACATGTCGACATGCAGGCGCAGGATGAACAGCATCAAACCGCCATTCGCCGAAGGGGTTTCCAGCGCTTCGCCAGTGCGCGCATCGAGCATGAAGGTGTGCGAAGAGTTCGGCTCGGTGTCGGCCGTCTTGGCCATGATCGCGAAGGCCGCGTTCGGCTCTTCGTCGTCATAGCCGAAGTACTGCATGACTTCGCCCGGGCGATGCTTCTGCGCAGCATCGACCAGTTGCTGCAGATTGAGTTGCGGCGTGTTGGCCGGCATCTCGCGCAGCTCCGGGGCGTTGCCCAGCAAGTGATCGATCTCGTGGCTGAAAATCAGCGGCAGACCGGTCAGCGCCAGCATCAGCAGAAACACCGTGCAGATCAGGCTGGTCCAGGTGTGGATGAACGACCAGCGGCGGATGGTTTTACTTTTCATTGCATGACCTTCAAAAACACCAAGGCCGCCCGGTACGGACGGCCTGGGAACAGGGCCTGTTTCAGCTCACTGGCTTACCACTTGTAAGTGGCGCTGGCGACGACACTGCGCTGGTCGCCGTAGTAGCAGTAGAAGCTGTCGCAGGTGGAAATGTAGTCCTTGTCGAACAGGTTGGTCGCATTCACCGCCAGCGATGCACCTTTGAGGCTGTTGTCCAGACGGCCGAGATCATAATGCACGCTGGCGTCGAACACGGTGTAGGCGTCAGCCTTGCCCAGCCAGGTATTGGCCTTGTCGCCGTAGGTGTTGCCGGTGTAGCGCACGCCGGCGCCAACGCCGAAACCGTCAAGCATGCCGGCGTGCCAGGTGTAGTCGGTCCACAACGAGGCTTGCTGGTTCGGCATCAGTTGCAGACGGTTGCCCTTGTCGACGCCTTTCTGCACCTCGGACTTGGCCAGGGTGTAGGCGGCGATGACTTTGAGGTTGTCGGTCACATCCGACACCGCTTCCAGCTCGAGACCCTTGACCTTCACTTCACCGGTCTGGCTGGTCACTGAAACGTTATTGACGAAGGTGTTCACTGCGACGTTCTTCTGGGTCAGGTCATACACGGCGGCGGTCAGCAGGGTCTTGCTGCCCGGCGGCTGGTATTTGATACCCAGCTCCCACTGCTTGCCTTCGGTTGGCTTGAGCGAACCGGTCGAGGTGACATCGGCGCCAGTGGTCGGCTGGAACGACTCGGCGTAGGACAGGTACGGCACGAAGCCGTTATCGAAGACGTAGCTGAGCGCCGCGTTGCCGCTGAATTTCTTGTCACGCTGGGTGTTGGTGGCATCGCCCTTGTTGAAGAATTCAGTGCTGGTGTGCACCCAGTCTTCACGGCCGCCGAGGGTCAGGCGCCACTGGTCGAGAGCCATCTGATCCTGCACGTAGAGACCGGTCTGGTAGGTCTTCTGGTTGTAGTCGTAAAACGCGGTGGAGCGCGCTGGACGTACGATCGGCTGGCCGTAGATCGGGTTGATGACGTTGGTTTGCAGACCATCGCCAAAAATCGAGGTGTAGTTGGTGTTGCTGCGCTGGTGATCCAGACCCAGCAGCAAGGTGTGGCGAATCTCACCCGTGGCGAAGTCGGCCTGGAAGTTATTGTCCACGGCGAACTGGCTGATGTCTTCGTCGACGCTGGTGCTGGTGCGGCCGACGTTGCCCTCTGCATCCACGGTGGTGAACGGGTAGGAACCGGGGGTCAGCGACTGGAACGACAGGTCCGACTTGGTGTAGCGCAGGTTCTGTTTGAACTGCCAGACATCGTTCAACCGATGTTCGAAGGCATAACCCAGCGCGTAGTAGGTGCGGTCGTAGTATTCCCAATCCGGATCGCCGAGATTCTTGTGATGGGAAATATCACCGAGCGGCGATTTGATCTTGGTGCCCTGGATCGGCAGAAACTGGCTGGTGATGCCGGTGTCGTCGCGGGTGAACTGGCTCAGCAGAGTGAGTTTGGTGTCGTCATCGATGTTCCAGGTCAGGCTCGGCGCGATGTTGTAGCGCTTGTTGTCGACGTGATCGACCTGGGTGCCGCTGTCGCGCACCACGCCGCTGAGGCCATAGAGAAACTGCCCGGCGTCATCGATCTTGCCGGTGCTGGCGAAGTTGATCTGGCGGTGATTGTCGCTGCCGTATTGCAGCTGGATTTCGCTGCTGGCCTCGGCGCTCGGACGGCGGCTGACCATGTCGAGCAGACCGCCCGGCGGGGTCTGGCCGTACACCGACGAAGCCGGGCCACGCAGCAGGGCGAGGCGGTCGAGGTTCCAGGTTTCCTGTTTCGGATTGGCGTACACGCCTTTGGGCAGCGGCAGGCCATCGAGGAACTGGGTCGGCTCGAAACCGCGTACGCGCAGCCAGTCGGCGCGGGTGTCGCTGCCATAGCTGCTGGCGGTGATGCCGGGCATGTAGCGCACGGCGTCATCAAGGCTGTGCACGCTGCGGTCATCCATCTGCTGACGGGTGGCCACCGAGATCGAACGCGGTGCTTCGACCAGGGCGGTGTCGGTCTTGGTGCCGGCGGCGGTGCGGGTCGCGGTGTAGCCTTCGACCGGGCCCCAGGCGCTTTCGAAGTTTTCCACACCGATGACCGAAGTTTCCGGCAGGGCCAGCGTGCCTTCCGGCACGGCCACCAGTGTGTAAGTGCCGGCGCTGCTCTGTTCCAGTTGCAGACCGGTGCCCCGCAAGGCTGCGCGCAGGGCGCCGACGGCATCGTATTGGCCGTTGACCGGTGCCGAGGTCTTGCCGGCGGCCAGCGCAGGATTGAGCGACAGGGCTAGGCCGCCCTGACTGGCGATCTGGTTCAGGGTGGTCGACAGCGGCGCCGCCGGCAGGTTGTAGGCGCGCACGCTGGACGCTTGCTCGGCGGCGAGCAACGGGCTGCTGATCAGCGGCGTGCCGAAAGCGATGGCAAAAGCCAACAGACTGGGGCGCAACAAGGTGTCTGGCGAACGGGACATACGGCGGCTCCTGAATGGAAATATTTCTCAATTGCCTGTGTGCCGGACGAGATTGGAAAAGTGATAGGGCTGGGTGGAAATTCTTTTTTTGCAGGAAATGGTTGTGCGGCTGATGTCGCCTTCGCGAACAGGCTCGCTCCCACATTGATCGTTCCCACGCTCCGCGTGGGAATGCCTCAATGGACGCTCTGCGTCCGCTTCGGCAGGGACGCAGAGCGTCCCGGGCTGCATTCCCACGCAGAGCGTGGGAACGATCATGTCAAGGGGCGGAGGGCTCCGCCTTCGCCACGGTGACCCAATACGGCGTATGCCGCTCGATCTGCACCGGCAAGGTCGGCAGCAATGCGCTCAGGGCCTTGTCGGTGTCGTGCAATGGAAAGCTGCCGGTAATGCGCAGATCGGCCACATCCGGCGCCACGCCGAGATGCCCGCGGCGATAGCGCCCCAATTCATGCACCAGATCGCCCAGCCGTGCGTTGTCCACCACCAGCATGCCGCGCGTCCAGGCATCGGCGCCGGGGGTGAGGGCGGCAATCGAGCCCAGCCCGTCACTGCGCAGCAACACCTGCTGGCCTTCGCGCAGAATCTGTTCTTGCGGGTTGGCTTGGGCATGCGCCGCCACCGCTGACTGCAACACGCTAAGGCGCGTGCCGTCGTCCTCGCGCTTGACCAGAAACCGCGTGCCCAGCGCACGCATGCTGCCTTCGCGGGTTTCGACGATAAACGGCCGCGCATCGCCATGCCCGGTCTCGATGAGGATTTCGCCTTCCTGCAGCACGATCAAGCGGCGCTTGTCATCGAAGCGTACGTCGACCGCGCTGTGGGTGTTGAGGTTGAGCAGAGTGCCGTCGGACAGGCGCAGGGTGCGCTGTTCACCGGTGGCGGTACGCTGATCGGCAAGCCAGTAATCCAGCGGCAGATAGCGCTCACTGACAAACAGCCCCAGCCCGACGACCATCACTACACTGGCCAGCCCGCTGCCGAGTTTGCGCACGCGCCGGCGAATACCTTCGCGTGATTGCAGCAACGCATTGCGCGCCGGGCCCTTGGCGACGCTGAAACGCTGATCGAGCATGCCCAGCTGGCGCCAGGCGCGAGCATGTTCTTCATGCGCCGCATGCCATTTGGCGAACTCCTCGCGTTCCAGCGCGGTGCTCGAATCGAGAGTCAATTGCCAGGCAATCGCCGCGTCCAGCACGTGCGCCGGCACCGGGCGCGAACTGGCCGCGGTCATGTCGGTTCACCGTAAAGGGCGATGTAGCACTGACGCAGACCTTGCGCCAGATACTGACGCACGCGCGGCACCGAGACGCCGAGTTTGCCGGCGATCTCGGCGTGGCTGAGACCGTCGAGGCGGTTATACAGAAAGGCTGCGCGGGCCTTGGTCGACAACTTGCCGAGCAGGCGATCGATGGCTTTGAGGTCGTCGAGGATCATTTGCTGTTCTTCCACCGACGGCTGCTCGTCTTCGGGGATCAGCATCAGTTCGGTGAGGTAGGCCTGTTCCAGCGCCGCGCGGCGGAAGTAGTCGAACAACAGGCCCTTGGCGATCGCCACCAGAAACGCCCGGGGTTCGCGCGGCGTCAGCAGTTCGTCGCGGTTGAGCAGGCGCACGAAGGTGTCCTGGCTCAAGTCCTCGGCGCGCTGCGGACACGCCACATTGCGCCGCAACCACGCCAGCAGCCAACCGCGATGGTCGCGATACATCGCACCGACGAGCTCACTGTGGGGGTTGGGCACTGACGACACCGGACATCACCGATTGGGAAATGTTAACTAACGAGAATAGTTCGCGATTCTGGCAGGGGTGGGAATGGTTAGCAATTGGCCACTGGTCAGGTGATCTGAAGCAACGCGTTACCTTGTGGGAGCGAGCCTGCTCGCGAAGGCGGCTGGGGAGGTGCCGAAAATCTAGAAGGACGGCGCCTGCTGCCGCCGCTTCCACTGGCTCAACCGCTGCTGCAGATTCAACGGACTGTAAATCTGCTGCGCCCGCGCCCGGCTGAACAGAATCAGTGCCAGTTCCGCCGTGGCCAGCGCATCGGCGCTGGCGTTATGCCGTTCGAACACTTCAAGCCGGAACCACTCGATCCACTCATCCAGCCCCGCCTCGCGAATCTGCGCCTGCGGACATAACAGCGGCGCAATGTCCGCCACATCCAGAAACACATGCTGCAGCTTGTGCCCCAGATGTTCCTTTAGCGCGCGCCCGAGCATGTGCTGATCGAACGGCGCATGAAACGCCAGCACCGGGCTGTCGCCGATGAACTCCAGCAGCTCCAGCAACGCTTCTGCCGGGTCGCTGCCTGCGGCAATCGCATTCGGCCCCAAGCCATGAATCAGCACGCTGGGGCTGAGCTTCAATTCGCGGCATTGCAAGGTGCGTTCGAACTGCTGACGGAAATCGATCGCGCCGTCCTCGATCACCACCGCGCCGATCGACAGGACCCGATCCTTGCTCATATTCAGGCCGGTGGTTTCCAGGTCCAGCACTACCCAGCGCTGCTCGCGCAGGCTGCATTCGTTCAGCTCGGCATGCGCCGGCAGCTTCGCCAGCCGCTGCTGCAAATCCGCCGACACCACGGGACTGGCCGGGCGCAACCAGGAAAACAGGCTCATAGCTGATACCGCAAGGTCAGGCTGCTTTGCAGGCGCTGCGCCTGGCGCAGGGATTCGCGCAGGATGCGCCGATCGAGGTGATTGAGGCTGTCGGGATCGACGCGGTTGGAATATGGCTGGTTCTCCCGGGTCTGCAGCTGATGCTGCTGCATCCGCGTTTGTTGGATGAAGTGGTAGGCCTCTTCATACGCCGCGCCGTCGAGCGGCTCGATGACCTCTTTATCGACCAGTTGGCGAAAGCGTTCGAGGGTGTTGTTGGCGTCAATGCCGTTGGCCAGCGCCAGCAGACGGGCGCCGTCCACGAACGGCGTCAGACCCTGAATTTTCAGATCCAACGTGGCCTTCTCACCGTTCTTGCGTGCCAGCACGAACTCACGAAAGCGCCCAACGGGAGGGCGATTGCGCAGCGCGTTCTCGGCCAGCATGCGCTGGAACAGACGGTTGTCGGCGACCTGATCGAGAATGCCCCGGCGCAATTGCTCGCAGCCTTGCTCATCGCCCCAGACCACGCGCAGGTCGAAATAAATGCTCGAGCCCAGCAGGTTCTCCGGCGTGGCTTCGCGGATGAACGCCGCAAAGCGCCGTGCCCATTCGGCTCGCGACAGACACAGCTCGGGATTGCCGGCCATGATGTTGCCCTTGCACAGGGTAAAGCCGCACTGCGCCAAGCTCTGGTTGATCTGCTGGGCGATCGGCAGCAGCTTGCCGCGGATCTCCGCTGCGTGCGCGGCATCGCGCGCGTCGAAGAGAATGCCGTTGTCCTGATCGGTGTGCAGCGTCTGCTCGCGCCGGCCCTCGCTGCCGAAACACAGCCAACTGAACGGCACGCCCGGGTCGCCTTTTTCGGCAAGGGTCAGTTCGATCACCCGGCATACCGTGTGATCGTTGAGCAGGGTGATGATGTGGGTGATCTGCGTCGACGACGCGCCGTGGGCGAGCATGCGCTCGACCAGTTGGCCGATCTCACCGCGCAAGGTCACCAGTTGCTCGACCCGTTGCGCGCTGCGAATCGTCCGCGCGAGGTGCACCAGATCGACCCGCTGCAGGGAGAACAGGTCACGCTCGGACACCACGCCGCACAGGCGTTGATCCTTAACCAGACACACGTGAGCGATGTGCCGCTCGGTCATGGCGATTGCCGCATCGAAGGCGCTGTGATCCGGCGACAGATAAAACGGTGATCGAGTCATGTGCTGTTCGATGGCGTCGCTGAAATCACCGACACCTTCGGCGACCACATGGCGCAAATCGCGCAGGGTGAAAATCCCCAGCGGCGCCTTGTGCTCATCCACTGCGACGATGCTGCCGACCTGTTGCTCGTGCATCAGCTTCACCGCTTCACGTAGCGGCGTCTCGGCGCTGCAGGTCACCGGATGACGCATCGCGAGTTCACCGAGACGGGTGTTCAGCGAGTATTGAGTGCCGAGGGTCTCCACGGCTTTTTGCTGGACTTGCTGGTTGACCTGATCGAGCAGGCTGCTCACCCCACGCAAGGCGAAATCGCGGAAGGCGCTGGAGAGTGCGAACAGTTTGATGAACGCCAGTTTGTTCAGTTGCAGGCAGAAGGTGTCTTCGCCCGCCAGGTGCTCGGTGCGTGTGGCGCGTTCACCGAGCAGCGCGGCCAGCGGAAAGCATTCGCCGGTGGTGATTTCGAAGGTGGTCTCGGTGCCGGGTTTGGTGATGTGCTGGCGTTCGCCGACCACACGACCCTGTTTGACGATGTGAAAGTGTTCCACCGGGCCGTCGGCCGGTTTGATGATGCTTTCGCCCTGGGCAAAAAAACGCAGCTGACATTGCTCCACCAGATAGGCGAGGTGGGCGTGTTCCATCTGATTGAAGGGCGGGAAGCGCTGGAGGAATTGCAGGGTGCCCTGAATGTTCTGCAACACCGCGGTTTTCCCTGCCTGGGTGAAGGCGTCCGCTTTGCTCATAACCATTACCGCAGTCTTTTTCGAATTGTTGTGGTCGGATCGTTGCGGCCATGGTCGACCCCGGCGGGCAGAGTGCCCATTGGACGTAAGTCTAGGTTTAGCCACCATTGGCCGATTTTCGGAAATAACCTACACAAAAGCTCGGAAAAGCTTGCGCTAGCCACTTGGAAAAAATTCCGACGAAGTGCACATTGAAGCGCTGTCCGGCGATGTCTGACGACTTGCCAGGGATTGTTTGAACATTTAGAGAACGCCATGTCCGACCACGATATTTTGAGCGACGCCGAGCGTGAAGCGCTCAGCGCAGTAATGCTCGAACCTGATCTGCCGCCGCAGCGTGTCCTGATCGTCGACGACGACAAGGACGCCCGCGAGCTGTTGTCGGAGATTCTCGCGCTGGACGGCATTCGCTGCATGACCGCAGCCAGCGGTGAAACCGCGCTGAAAATGCTCGATGAAAAGCCTTCGATCGGTCTGGTGATTACCGACCTGCGCATGGGCAATGTCGACGGCCTCGAGCTGATTCGCCAGGTGCGTGAATCGGTACGGGCAGCGATGCCGATCATCATCGTCTCCGGCGATGCCGACGTGAAAGACGCGATCGAAGCGATGCATTTGAGCGTGGTGGACTTTCTGCTCAAGCCGATTGATACGGGCAAGTTGCTTGAGTTGGTGAAACACGAATTGGGCATAGAACCTTAAGACATATTTCGTCGCCCAGCAGATGATCGTTCCCACGCAGAGCGTGGGAACGATCAAAGAATTCAATCCACCTCAAAAACAAAAAGGCCCTGAACTCTCGATCAGGGCCTTTTTCATTCCAACCATCAACTCAAGTCACAGACCATTTGCGGCCTTGAACTCACGACGACGGCGGTGCAGCACCGGCTCGGTGTAGCCGTTCGGTTGCTTGGTGCCTTCGATCACCAGTTCGACCGCCGCCTGGAAGGCGATGTTGCTGTCGAAGTCCGGTGCCAGCGGGCGATACAGCGGGTCGTTGGCGTTCTGGCGGTCGACCACCGGCGCCATGCGCTTGAGGCTTTCCATCACCTGTTCCTCGGTGACGATCCCGTGGCGCAGCCAGTTGGCGATGTGCTGGCTGGAGATGCGCAGCGTCGCACGGTCTTCCATCAGGCCGATGTCATTGATGTCTGGCACTTTCGAACAACCGACACCCTGGTCGATCCAGCGCACCACGTAACCGAGAATGCCTTGGGCGTTGTTGTCCAGTTCGTTCTTGATCTGCTCTGGTGTCCAGCTTGGGTTCACTGCCAATGGAATGGTCAGGATGTCGTCCACCGAGGCGCGCGCACGTTTGGCCAGTTCGGCCTGACGCGCAAATACGTCAACCTTGTGGTAGTGCAGCGCGTGCAGCGCAGCGGCGGTCGGCGATGGCACCCAGGCAGTGTTGGCGCCGGCGAGTGGGTGAGCGATTTTCTGCTCGAGCATCGCGGCCATCAGATCCGGCATCGCCCACATGCCTTTGCCGATTTGCGCACGACCCTGCAGGCCGGTGCTCAGACCGATATCGACGTTCCAGTTTTCGTAGGCACCGATCCACTTCTCGGCCTTCATGTCAGCCTTGCGCACGACAGGGCCGGCTTCCATGGAGGTGTGGATTTCGTCGCCGGTGCGGTCGAGGAAACCGGTGTTGATGAACACCACACGCTCGCTGGCCGCCTTGATGCAGGCCTTGAGGTTGACCGTGGTGCGGCGCTCCTCGTCCATGATCCCGACTTTCAGGGTGTTGCGCGGCAAGCGCAGGACATCTTCGATGCGCCCGAACAGCTCGTTGGTGAATGCCGCCTCTTCCGGGCCATGCATTTTCGGTTTGACGATGTACACCGAACCGGTGCGGGTGTTGCGCCGCGAGGTGTTGCCGTTGAGGTTGTGCATTGCGGCCAGGCAAGTCACCAGACCGTCGAGGATACCTTCCGGTACTTCGTTGCCTTGGCTGTCGAGGATCGCATCGATGGTCATCAGATGGCCGACATTGCGCACGAACAACAGCGAACGACCGTGCAGGGTCACTTCTCCGCCATTGGGCGCGGTGTAGGTGCGATCCGGGTTCATGGTGCGGGTGAAGGTCTGGCCGCCCTTGGACACGGATTCCGCGAGGTCGCCCTTCATCAGGCCGAGCCAGTTGCGGTAGATCACCACTTTGTCGTCGGCATCGACGGCGGCCACGGAATCTTCGCAGTCCATGATCGTGGTCAGCGCCGCTTCCATGAGGATGTCTTTGACGCCGGCGGCGTCGGTCTGGCCGACCGGGGTGCTGGCGTCGATCTGGATTTCGAAGTGCAGGCCGTTGTGCTTGAGCAGCACCGCGATCGGTGCGTTGGCGTCGCCCTGGAAGCCGATCAACTGGGCGTCATCGCGCAGGCCACTGTTGCTGCCGCCCTTGAGCGTCACGACCAGTTTGCCGTCAGCGATCTTGTAGCCGGTCGAGTCGACGTGGGAGCCCGCTGCCAGTGGCGCGGCTTCGTCGAGGAAAGCACGGGCGAAGGCGATGACTTTGTCACCACGCACCTTGTTGTAGCCTTTGCCTTTTTCCGCGCCGCCCTCTTCGCTGATCGCGTCGGTGCCGTAGAGAGCGTCGTACAGCGAACCCCAGCGGGCGTTCGAAGCATTGAGCGCGAAGCGCGCGTTCATCACCGGAACGACCAGTTGCGGGCCGGCGGTGCGGGCGATTTCATCGTCGACGTTTTGTGTCGTCGCCTGGAAATCAGCCGCTTCTGGCAGCAGATAACCGATCTCTTGCAGGAAAGCTTTGTAGGCCACGGCATCGTGCGCCTGGCCGGCATGCTGCTGATGCCAGGCATCGATGCGCGCCTGGAAGTCATCGCGTTTGGCGAGTAGGGCTTTGTTCTTCGGCGCCAGGTCGTGAATGACCTTGTCGGCACCTTCCCAGAATTGTTCGGCGGTGAGGCCGGTACCGGGAATGGCTTCGTTGTTCACGAAGTCGAACAGGACTTTGGCGACCTGCAGGCCACCGACTTGAACGTGTTCAGTCATTGCTTGCCTCACTCTGCTCAGCTATTTCGCTTTTCAGCTCGTCAATTTAACAATGAAGCTTCTGGCCATTTAAACCACAAACCTGCGGACCAGTACATGCCATTGCTGGCGGCTGGGCTAGGACCAATCAACGGCTTGGAGGCCTTGCTGACGGGGCTTTCAGGGTTGCGAAGGGCCTTGGGCAGACATCGATCCAGCGTTATGTAGTGCGCGCTGCGGCATACTACATGATGAGTTGCGCTTGTGAAAATCAGACTAATTACGTCGTTCTGCGACCTCATGACGCATTGCAGTCACGTCGCGGAACGGGATGTTCTCAAAAAAGCATTGGATTGTTCCAGTTAAATATCGAAAGTTGTACACATAATTACTGTGGGCCTGCTAAGGAGCAATTCGGGTGTAACGATTTGTGGCGAGGGGATTTATCCCCGTTGGGTGGCGAAGCCGCCCCCTGCGCTCCGGCTGGCAGACCCAATTGGCAGGACTCACGACTGCTGCGCAGCCGCACGGGGATAAATCCCCTCGCCACAGGCCATCATCTGCCAGCACTGGGTCAGGCTGAATCAAGCCGCTTGCCTATACTTGCCCTTCGATAACAAAAGTCATGACAAGAGGGCTGCGCCATGGATCATCTCGTACTCACCGTTTTTGCCCCGGACAAGCCCGGGCAGGTCGAGCGCATCGCCCAATGCATCGCCGAGCACGGCGGCAACTGGCTGGAAAGCCGCATGTCACGCATGGCCGGGCAGTTCGCCGGGATCCTGCGCGTGGGCGTGCCGGCGGAGGCTTACGATGAACTGGTCGATGCCCTGCAAGCGCTCTCGGCCCATGGCATCCGCGTATTGATTGCCGAAAGCGGCGTCGAGCAGTCCTGCAAGTGGAAACCGATCGCCATGGAACTGGTCGGCAATGACCGACCGGGTATCGTCCGCGATATCACTCGGCTGTTGAGCGAGCAGGGCGTAAACCTGGAGCGACTGGTAACTGAGGTGCGCCCGGCGCCGATGAGCAGCGAGCCGCTGTTTCACGCCGAGGCGATTCTGGCGGTGCCACTCACCTTGTCGCTCGACGTTCTGCAGGCGCGCCTGGAAACCCTGGCCGATGATCTGATGGTCGAGCTGGTGTTGCGCACAGAGGTTTAAGCGCAAACAGGGTTATTCAGGTTTAACGTGCACCTGCCTGTGGATAACCTGTAGAGACGGGCCGCCACGCCACGCCGGCCGTGGCTTTGCGCCGGTTGATCAAAAAACCGCCAACATTCAGTGACTTGCGCACAAACGGCGGGGATCACGCTGTGGATAAGCTTGGGAAGGAACGATGCAGGCCACGAGAACCGTGGCCTGTAGAGGTTTGTGCGTTTTTTGATCAGGTGCGTCGGCGCAAACTTATCCACGCGTCAACGCTATAGACCGCCAACCCGGCCCAGATAAACATGAACGCGACCAGCGTGCTCGAAGACAAATGCTCGCCAAACAGCAGCACGGCTTGCAGCAACACCAGCGTCGGCGCGATGTATTGCAGGAAGCCGATGGTGGTATAGGGCAAGTGGCGGGTGGCGGCGTTGAAACACACCAGCGGCACCAGCGTCACCGGGCCGGCGGCCACCAGCCACCAGGCTTCGGAAGTGGTCCAGAAGGCCGGCTGCACGCTGGTGGCAGTCTGGTTGAACAGCAACCACGCAATCGCAATCGGCACCAGCATCCAGGTTTCCACCACCAGCCCCGGCAGCGCTTTGACCGGCGCCTGCTTGCGGATCAGGCCGTAAAAACCGAAGGTCAGCGCCAGCGCCAGCGACACCCACGGCAGGCTTCCGACTTGCCACACCTGCTGCGCCACGCCCACCGCAGCCAAGCCAACGGCCACCCACTGCATGCGCCGCAGCCGTTCGCCAAGGATCACCATGCCCAACAGCACGTTGACCAACGGATTGATGTAGTAACCCAGACTTGCTTCGAGCATGCGGCCATTGTTCACCGACCACACGTAGGTCAGCCAGTTGGCCGCGATCAGCGTGCCGCTCAACGCAAGGATCGCCAGGCGTTTAGGGTTGTCGAGCAGCTCGCGCAGCCAGCCCGGGTGCTTCCACACCATCAGCAGCAACGCACCGAACAGCGCCGACCACAGCACCCGGTGAATGATGATCTCGACGGCCGGGACTTCGGCGATGGCTTTGAAATAGATCGGGAACAGGCCCCAGATGATGTAGGCGCTCAGGCCCAGAATGTACCCGCGACGCGGGTTGGCGGCTTGCATGCAGAATCCTTGTTCAGGCAGCTGACAAAGGAGTGATTGTAAGGAGATTTGTCTGCGAATGTCGCAGACCAATGTTCATGGAATTGTGAACACCGAATGTGGGAGGGGGCTTGCTCCCGAAGGCGGTGTATCAGCCAACATCAATGTTGAATGCCAATCCGCTTTCGGGAGCAAGCCCCCTCCCACATTAGCCAAGCGTTGAATCAGAACAGTTTCAACGGCTCTTCATTCAGTGCCGCCAGTTGCTCACGCAACGCCAGCACCTGATCGCCCCAGTAACGCTCAGTGCCGAACCACGGAAAGCTGTGCGGGAATGCCGGGTCATCCCAGCGCCGCGCCAGCCAGGCGCTGTAGTGCATCAGGCGCAAGGCGCGCAACGGTTCGATCAGCGCCAGTTCGCGCGGGTCGAAATCATGGAATTCGTTGTAGCCGTCCATCAATTCCGACAACTGCCCCAGACACTCCTGGCGATCGCCGGCGAGCATCATCCAGATGTCCTGCACCGCCGGGCCCATGCGGCAGTCGTCGAGGTCGACGATGTGGAACATCTCGTCGCGGCACATCATGTTGCCGGGGTGGCAGTCGCCGTGCATGCGGATGTTCTGGTGCGGCGTGGCGGCGTAGACGTCTTCGACGCGTTTGAGCAGGTCGCGGGCAACCGACTCGTAAGCCGGCAGCAGGCTCTTGGGAATGAAATTGCCTTCGAGCAAAGTGTTCAGCGAGGCATGGCCGAAGTTCTGCACGGCGAGGGCTTCGCGATGCTCGAACGGCTTGGTGCCGCCCACCGCATGCATGCGCCCGAGCAACTGGCCGAGGCGATAGAGTTGATCAAGATTGCCCGGCTCCGGCGCCCGGCCACCACGACGCGGGAACAGGGTGAAGCGGAAACCGGCGTGCTCATGCAGGGTTTCGCCGTTGTGGATCAGCGGCGCTACCACCGGAATGTCGATGTCGGCCAGTTCGAAAGTGAACTGGTGCTCTTCGATTATGGCCTCGTTGGTCCAGCGCTGCGGACGATAGAACTTGGCAATCAGCGGCTCGGAGTCTTCGATACCGACCTGATACACACGGTTTTCGTAGCTGTTGAGCGCCAGAATGCGCGCGTCGCTGAGGAAACCGATGCTTTCAACGGCATCCAGGACGAGATCGGGGGTGAGGGTTTCAAACGGGTGGGCCATGCTGACTCCTGCGCGCAGCAGGCTGCTGCGTCCGGCTCGGCATGGTAGCGCAGATGGCGGCGCGAAGGGTGTTGGTGTCTGCCCGGGCCTCTTCGCGAGCAGGCTCGCCCCACCTTGGAATGCGATTCCCTGTGGGAGCGAGCCTGCTCGCGAGAGCGGTTTATCAGGCGCCGACAATCCCGCCGTCTTCGCGGGTAATCGCCATCACCGAAGACCTTGGCTTGCCATTGGGCAGATGCTCGGGGAAGGTCGAACCGCCGTTCTCGCCTGGATGCTGAATCCCGACAAACAGGGTTTTCTGATCCGGCGAGAAGCTGATCCCGGTCACTTCGCAACCCACCGGCCCGACCATGAAACGGCGAATCTCACCGGTCGCAGGATCGGCGCAGAGCATCTGGTTGTTGCCCATCCCGGCGAAGTCGCCAGCGTTGCTCGAGTCGCCGTCGGTGAGAATCCACAGGCGTCCGGCCTTGTCGAAACCCAGACCGTCGGGGCTGTTGAACATGTTCTGCGGGGTGATGTTGGATGAACCACCCTTCGGCGTCCCGGCATGCACGCCCGGATTGCCCGCGACCACAAACAGATCCCAGGCAAACGTCTTCGAGGCGTGATCGTTGCGGTCGGTGCGCCAGCGCAGAATCTGCCCGTAAACGTTCTTCTCGCGCGGGTTTGGACCGCCCACCGGTTGCCCGTCTTCACCGCGCTTGGCGTTGTTGGTCAGGGTGCAATAAACCTGGCCGTCCTTGGGACTGACGACGATCCACTCCGGGCGGTCCATGCGTGTTGCGCCAACCACGCTGGCGGCAAGGCGCGCGTGGATCAGCACTTCTGCCTGATCGGCAAACCCGCTGCTGGCGTCGATGCCGTTCTTGCCGTGGGTCAGTTCGATCCACTGGCCCTGGCCTTTCGGGTGATCAGGGTTGCCGTCGCCGGCATCGAATTTGGCCACATACAACGTGCCGTGATCGAGGATGTCGCGGTTGGCTTTCTGATTGCGATGGTTGATGCGATCACGGCTGACGAATTTGTAGATGAACTCGCCGCGTTCGTCGTCGCCCATGTACACCACAGCGCGACCATCGTCGGTCTCGGCCAGTGCGGCGTTTTCATGCTTGAAGCGGCCCAGCGCGGTGCGTTTGACCGGAGTCGATTGCGGATCGAACGGATCGATCTCGACCACCCAGCCGTGACGGTTGAGCTCGTTGGGGTTCTTGGCCATGTCGAAGCGCGGGTCGTGCGGGTGCCAGTTGATGTCTTTGCTGCTGGCGACAACGCCGTAGCGCTTTTGCGCGGCATCGAATTGCTGCTGGGCGTTGCTGCTGCCGAAGCAGTCGGTGAAGTTTTCTTCGCAGGTCAGATAAGTGCCCCACGGCGTCTTGCCGTTGGCGCAGTTCTGGAACGTGCCGAGGACTTTTTTGCCGTGCTTGTCAGCGGCGGTTTTCATCAGATCGTGGCCGCGGGCCGGACCGCTGATGCGCAGCGGCGAGTTACCGTGAATCCGACGGTTGTAGCGCGAGCCTTGGACGAATTGCCACTGGCCGTTCTTGCGCTGCACTTCGATCACCGACACGCCTTCGCAGGCCAATGCCTTGCGCACGTCTTCAGCCGACTGCGGCATGCCGCCATGCGGATATAGATAGCGATAGTTGGTGTATTCGTTGTTGATCGCCATCAGCGCGCGGTTCTTGTCGTCCGGGAAGGCGAACAGGCTCATGCCGTCGTTGTTGTCGCCGAACTGCACTTCCTGTGCGGCAGCGGTGCCGTTACCGCTCGGATCGAAGGCCGGGCCGTTCTTGTGCAGCGGCTGGCCCCAACTGATCAGCACCGAAGACTTGTAGCCCTTGGGCAGGGTGATGGCGTCGGTGGTCGCCGCCGGGATGCTCTCGAAACCGAGCAGGCGGCTGTTGCCGGCGCTGACGCTGGCGGCCATGACGCTGCGGCTCAGCAGGTTGCCGCCGAGGAACATCGCCGCGCCGCACAAGGCACCGGCGCTGATGAAACCGCGACGGCTGAGGCCGACCATTTTTTCCAGATCAGTGGATTGGTTTTCTTCTAATAGGCTCACATCAGGCTCCCTGCTTGGTTATGGGCAACACCTTAATGCGGGTCGATGACGCTTTTGTGGCAAGGGCCGATCAGAGCGGCGTGCCGATCAGCACGTTGGACGGCGCGCATTGCACCTGCACCGGATCGCCGACGCCCAGGCTTTGGCGACGCAAGTGCATAGGTTCGGCCAAGGCGCAAAGGGTCTGGCCGTTGGGCAGTGAAATACGCACTTCGCTGGGGCCGTCCTCGGCATCAAGAATCGCTTCGATAGTGCCGCGCAGGACATTGTGTCCGGGCGTGGCCGGCTGATCGGCGCCGAGCAGTTCAAGCCAGCCGGCCTTGATCAGCGCCATCACTTCGGTACCGATCTGCAATTCCAGATGCACGGTGCTGTCGTGGGTGATCTGTGCCTCCAGAGCAATGCCCTCGGCGAGTTCGAGGCGGATCAGATCGTTGCGTCCCTGCGCCTGAATCGCTGCCACCGTGCCATGCAGTTGATTGCGCGCGCTGGTCCTGAGCATCAGCCGACCGAGCAGGTCGAGATCGCTGGCGTCTTCCGCCGCTTCCAGCACCTGCGCCTGCAGCGCCTGCAATTTCTGATACAGGCGCAGCACTCGCTCGCCCTCGCTGGACAGTCTGGCGCCGCCGCCACCCTTGCCGCCCACCACGCGCTCGACCAAAGGTTTCTGCGCCAGGTTGTTCAGCTCATCGATCGCATCCCACGCCGCTTTGTAACTGAGCCCCGCGCTCTTCGCCGCACGAGTGATCGAACCCTGCTCGGCGATGTGTTGCAGCAGGGCAATGCGCTGCGGACGGCGAACGATGTGCTGGGAGAGCAGGGTGGGCAGGGACATGGCAGAACGCTTCTGGCTCGGGCGATGAGAAGGACGTTGGCCACTTGCAATGCGCGAGTCAAGCCTTACGCCGAACCCCTGTGGGAGCGAGCCTGCTCGCGAAAGCGGTTTGAGCAACAACATCTTTGTTGAATGTGATGCCCATTCGCGAGCAGGCTCGCTCCCACATGAGATATGTATTCGCTTCAGGTACCGGGCTTCGGCGTACGAGCCAGGCAGTACACATCAACCCGCGCCGCACCAGCATTCATCAACAACCGCGCCAGCGCCTGAGCGGTCGCGCCCGTGGTCAGAACATCATCCACCAGCGCGAAATGGCGGCCGCTTACCTCTGCATCAGGCGCCAGCGCAAAGGCATTGCGCAAATTGCGTTTGCGCGCCTTGGCGTCCAGATCCTGCTGAGCATCGGTGTCCATGACTCGCCTTAGAAGCTGTTCTTCACAGGGCAAATCCAGCGACACACTCAACCAGCGCGCGAGCATCGCCGCTTGATTGAATCCTCGCCGACGCAGGCGTTTATTCGCCAACGGCACCGGCAGCAGCACATCGGGGCGCGGCAAGTCCTCGGCGAAGCGATGCTGCAGGTATTGGCCGAGAACGTCGGCGAGCAGGTGACCAAACGGCCATTTCGCGTTGTGTTTAAAGCGCGTGATCAGACTGTCCACCGGGAAGCAATACACCCAGGGCACCGCGACCTGCTCGAAGGCCGGAGGCTCTAGCAGGCACTCGCCGCAAGTCAGGCCATCCGCCGCCAGCGGCAAAGCGCAGCTCTGACAATGGCTGCCGAGCCAGGGCATCTCGGTTTCGCAGGCCTCGCACATTGGCATTTGTGCTTCCGCGGGCTCATCGCACAGCAAACAGGTCTGTACGTTTTTTAAACAGATGTAAACCTGTCCCTGGTATTGCGGTTGACAGCGCATCGCTCTTCCTTAAATATGCCGAACATCCGTGTAGCGCCTGTGGATATTCCATTTTCCCCGGCGCCCGCCAAGCATAACCAAGGAATTGCCCATGAGCGCGAGCACCACCGCCACCCTGCGTCACGATTGGTCTCTGGCCGAAGTCAAAGCACTCTTCGTACAGCCATTCAACGACTTGCTATTCCAGGCGCAAACGGTGCACCGCGCACATTTCAACGCCAACCGCGTGCAAGTCTCGACACTGCTGTCGATCAAGACCGGCGCCTGTCCCGAAGACTGCAAGTACTGCCCACAGTCCGGGCACTACAACACCGGCCTGGAAAAAGAAAAACTGATGGAAGTGCAGAAGGTCCTCGAAGAGGCGGCCCGCGCCAAAGCCATCGGTTCGACGCGGTTCTGCATGGGCGCGGCGTGGAAACATCCGTCGGCCAAGGACATGCCGTATGTGTTGAAGATGGTTGAAGGGGTGAAAGCCCTGGGCCTGGAAACCTGCATGACCCTCGGTCGTCTCGATCAGGAGCAGACCGAAGCGCTGGCCAAGGCCGGTCTCGATTACTACAACCACAACCTCGACACCTCGCCGGAGTTCTACGGCAGCATCATCACCACCCGCACTTACAGCGAGCGTCTGCAGACGCTGGCCTACGTGCGTGAGTCGGGGATGAAAATCTGCTCCGGCGGCATTCTCGGCATGGGCGAATCGCTGGACGATCGCGCCAATCTGCTGATCCAGTTGGCCAACCTGCCGGAGCACCCGGAGTCGGTGCCGATCAACATGCTGGTGAAAGTCGCTGGCACGCCGCTGGAAAACGCCGAAGACATCGACCCGTTCGACTTCATCCGCATGCTCGCCGTGGCGCGCATCCTCATGCCGCAATCCCACGTACGTCTGTCCGCCGGTCGCGAAGCGATGAACGAGCAGATGCAGGCCCTGGCATTTTTCGCCGGCGCCAACTCGATTTTCTACGGCGACAAATTGCTCACCACCGCCAACCCGCAGGCGGACAAGGACATGCAGCTGTTTGCGCGCCTCGGTATCCAGCCGGAGGCCCGTGAAGAGCATTCCGATGAGGTTCATCAGGCTGCGATCGAGCAGGCACTGGTGGAGCAGAAGAGCAGCGAGCAGTTCTACAACGCTGCGGTGTAAAAACCCGCGCGGATTGTTCTGAAGGAATGCAAAACCCCTGTGGGAGCGAGCCTGCTCGCGAAAGCGGTTTGGCCGCCAACATCCATATTGGATGTGACGCCCATTCGCGAGCAGGCTCGCTCCCACAGGGGATATGTGTCATTTGAAAATCGAGGCCTGCATGTCTTTCGATCTCGCCGCACGCCTTGCTGCCCGCCGTGCCGACAACCTCTACCGGCAGCGTCCGCTGCTCGACTCGCCGCAAGGCCCGCAAGTCGTGGTCGACGGCCAACCGCTGCTCGCTTTCTGCAACAACGACTATCTGGGCCTGGCCAATCATCCGCAGGTGATCGAAGCCTGGCGCGCCGGTGCCGAGCGCTGGGGTGTCGGCGGTGGCGCGTCGCATCTGGTGATCGGCCACAGCAGCCCGCATCACGCGCTGGAAGAAGCACTCGCCGATCTGACCGGACGCCCACGTGCGCTGCTCTTCACCACCGGCTACATGGCCAACCTCGGCGCGGTCACCGCGCTGGTCGGGCAGGGCGATACGGTTCTGGAAGACCGGCTCAATCACGCTTCTTTGCTGGACGCGGGCCTGTTGTCCGGTGCGCGTTTCAATCGCTATCTGCACAACGACGCCGAGAGTCTGGCCAAGCGCCTGGAGAAAGCCACTGGCAACACACTGGTGGTGACCGATGGCGTATTCAGCATGGACGGCGACATCGCCGACCTGCCGGCGCTGGCCCGCGCGGCCAAGGCCAAAGGCGCGTGGCTGATGGTCGACGATGCCCACGGCTTCGGCCCGCTGGGCGCGAACGGTGGCGGCATCGTCGAGCATTTCGGCCTGAGCCCGGACGATGTGCCGGTGCTGGTCGGCACCCTCGGCAAAGCCTTCGGCACCGCCGGGGCCTTTGTCGCCGGCAGCGAAGAGTTGATCGAAAGCCTGATCCAGTTCGCCCGGCCGTACATCTACACCACCAGCCAACCGCCGGCGCTGGCCTGCGCGACGCTGAAAAGCCTCGAACTGCTGCGCAGCGAACACTGGCGTCGTGAGCACTTGCAGGCCTTGATCCGCCAGTTCCGCCACGGTGCCAAGCAGATCGGGCTGGAGCTGATGGACAGTTTCACGCCGATCCAGCCGATCATGATCGGCGATGCCGGCCGCGCGGTGCGGTTGTCGCAAATACTCCGCGAGCGCGGGCTGATGGTCACTGCGATTCGCCCTCCGACCGTGCCGGCCGGCAGCGCGCGACTGCGCGTCACGCTGACCGCCGCCCACAGCGAGGCGCAGGTGCAACAGTTACTGGAAGGGCTGGCGGATTGTTTCGCCCGATTGTCGTTGGAGCCAAGCCATGCGTAATCGTCTGATCCTGTTGCCCGGCTGGGGCCTCGGCGTGTCGCCGCTGGAACCGCTGGCCGCAGCATTACGTGGCCTCGACGAACATCTGCAAGTCGAGATTGAACCGCTGCCGGAGCTGGACTCCGCTGACCTTGAAGACTGGCTCGACGAACTCGATGCGCGCATTCCGCAGGAAGTCTGGCTCGGTGGCTGGTCGCTGGGCGGCATGCTCGCCTCTGAGTTGGCGGCACGACGCGGCGAGGCGTGCTGCGGGGTGCTGACGCTGGCAAGCAATCCGGCGTTTGTTGCGCATGAGCAGTGGCCGGATGCGATGCCTGCCGAGACCTTTGATGCATTTCTTGCCGGTTGCCAGGCCGATCCGCGTACGACGCTCAAGCGTTTTGCTTTGTTATGTGCGCAAGGTTCGCCAGACCCGCGTGGCTTGTCGCGCTTGCTGCTCGGTGGCGCGCCAGCCATCGCGCCGGCCGCGCTGATGGCAGGTCTGGAGCTACTCGCGCAGCTGGATACGCGACAGGCGCTGCAGGGGTTTCGCGGCCCACAGTTTCATCTGTTCGGCGGGCAGGACGCGCTGGTCCCGGCGGAAGCGGCCGGCGCATTGTTCGCGCTGTTGCCGGATATCGAAATTGGTCTGATCGAACAGGCCAGCCATGCTTTTCTGCTGGAGGACCCGCACGGAGTCGCGGGTGCGATCCAGGCATTTCTACATGAGTGCGCTGATGACTGATCTGTCCCTCGTGCTGCCTGGGGGCTTGCCTGACAAGCGCCAGGTGGCGGCGTCTTTTTCCCGCGCCGCGGCCAGTTACGACAGCGTCGCCGAGTTTCAGCGTGACGTCGGCACGCAGTTGCTTGAGCGCTTGCCTGCGAGTTTCACGCCGTCGCGGTGGCTCGATCTCGGTTGCGGCACTGGCTATTTCACCCGCGCGCTGGCCTCGCGTTTCACCCAGAGCAGCGGTTTTGCGCTGGACATTGCCGAGGGCATGCTCAATCACGCACGGCCGCTGGGTGGCGCTGAGCATTTCATTGCCGGCGATGCCGAAAGGCTGCCGTTGCAGGACGCTAGCTTCGATTTGATTTTCTCCAGCCTGGCGGTGCAGTGGTGCGCCGACTTCGAAACGGTGCTCAGCGAAGCTTTTCGCGTGCTTAAACCGGGCGGGATTTTTGCCTTTGCTAGTCTGTGTACAGGGACGCTGTTCGAGTTGCGTGAGAGTTGGCAGCAGGTCGACGGGCTGGTGCACGTCAATCGCTTCCGCGAGTTCGCCCGCTATGAACAGTTATGTGGCGGAAGTGGCATGCGCGCAGTGAGTCTGGAAAATCTGCCGCACGTGTTGCATTACCCGGATGTGCGCAGCCTGACTCACGAGCTCAAAGCGTTGGGTGCACACAATCTGAACCCTGGCCGGCCGGGTGGTTTGACCGGGCGGGCGCGGATTCTCGGGCTGGTCGACGCGTATGAGCGGTTCCGTCAGACGTCGGGGCTGCCGGCAACGTATCAGGTGGTGTACGCCGTGTTGGAGAAACCTCTATGAGCGCAGCCTATTTCATCACCGGTACCGACACCGATGTCGGCAAGACCACCGTCGCAGCCGGATTGCTCCATGCAGCGCGCTCGGCAGGCTTGAGCACGGCGGCGGGCAAACCGGTGGCTTCCGGGTGCGACGTCACGCCCAAGGGCTTGCGTAATTCCGATGCCTTGGCGCTGCTGGCCGAATGTTCCTTGCCGCTGACTTATCAACAGGTCAATCCGGTGGCGTTCGAGCCAGCGATCGCTCCGCATCTGGCGGCGCGCGAAGCAGGTGTGGCGCTGACGGTGCAATCGCTGCTGGCGCCGATGCGCGGGATTCTGGCGATGAACGCCGATTTCACCCTGATCGAAGGTGCCGGCGGCTGGCGGGTACCGTTGGCGGATCAGGACAATCTCTCCGACCTGGCGATTGCGCTGAAGCTCCCGGTGATTCTGGTGGTGGGCGTGAGGCTGGGGTGCATCAGTCATGCGTTGCTGACCGCCGAGGCGATCGCCCGCGATGGCCTGCAGTTGGCGGGGTGGGTGGCCAACATCATCGATCCGAAAACCTCTCGGCTGGAGGAAAACTTAGCGACGCTCGCCGAACGCATACCGGCGCCGTGCCTGGGCCGGGTGCCGAAACTCAAAGCGTTGAGCGCCGAAGCGGTGGCCGAGCATCTGCAACTGGATCTGCTCGACTAAGTTTTTCACTATGAACAGGCACTGTGCCATTAGTGTTTTTGACGGGTGTTTTGCTGGCGCGTCTGCTTCAATGGCGACCATTGATCCTTTGCAGGGATGAGAGTGACTATGGAAATCTCCGGCAACACAGCTTTTTATGCGGGGCTGAGCTCGATTCAGTCCGGGCAGAACCGCGTCGATCAGGCCGCCAGCCAGATCGCCAACAATACTATCGAACGCTCGGTGACCAGCCAGTCGTCCGAAGTGCAGGTCAATCGCCTGCGCGGCGTGGATCGCGCACAGGAATCGGATCTGGCGAGCAATATCGTCGAGCTGTCGCTGGGCAAGATCCAGGCAGAGCTGGGTGTGAAGGTGGCCAAGGCGTCCGACGAAGTGCTTGGGACGATCATTGATACCTTCGCTTGAGTGAATTTGTTGTAGATCTCGAAACGCCGCGCCCTGTCGCGGCGTTTTTCGTTTAAGTCCTTCTTGCTCAACTAATCTTTTTACAACGTCCGTGGCTAACGTGAAGGCGCGGCGATTTGTCGTCTCCGGCATTTGCGAAAGGCTGATGACGAATGGCAAAAGAACGACGCTTGACAAGATTTCGGCGTAAACGTATGTTTCAAACAACTGTTTGACCGTCACAACAACTCAACGCGGTCGTTCATTCCCGGTTACATCAGCAGAGGTTTATCGCTATGCCTGACTACAAGGCCCCCTTGCGTGATATTCGCTTCGTTCGTGACGAGCTGCTCGGCTACGAAGCGCACTATCAGAGCCTGCCAGCGTGCGCAGACGCCACGCCGGACATGGTTGACGCCATCCTCGAGGAAGGCGCCAAGTTTTGTGAGCAGGTACTGGCGCCGCTGAACCGCGTGGGCGATCTGGAAGGTTGCACCTGGAGCGAGTCCGGCGTGAAAACCCCGACTGGCTTCAAAGAGGCGTACAAGCAATTCGTCGAAGGCGGCTGGCCAAGTCTGGCGCACGACGTTGAGCATGGCGGTCAGGGCCTGCCTGAGTCGCTGGGTCTGGCGGTCAGCGAAATGGTCGGCGAAGCCAACTGGTCGTGGGGCATGTACCCAGGCCTGTCGCACGGCGCGATGAACACGATCTCCGAGCACGGCACCCCTGAGCAGCAGGAAGCCTATCTGACCAAACTGGTCTCCGGCGAATGGACCGGCACCATGTGCCTGACCGAACCGCACTGCGGCACCGACCTGGGCATGCTGCGCACCAAGGCCGAGCCTCAGGCCGACGGTTCCTACAAAGTTTCCGGCACCAAGATCTTCATCTCGGCCGGTGAACACGACATGGCCGACAACATCGTCCACATCGTACTGGCCCGCCTGCCGGATGCTCCGGCTGGCACCAAAGGCATCTCGCTGTTCATCGTTCCAAAGTTCCTGCCAAACGCCGATGGCACCATTGGCGCGCGCAACGCAGTGAGCTGCGGTTCGCTGGAACACAAGATGGGCATCCACGGCAACGCCACCTGCGTGATGAACTTCGACGGCGCCACCGGTTACCTGATCGGCCCGGCGAACAAAGGTCTGAACTGCATGTTCACCTTTATGAACACCGCCCGTCTCGGTACCGCGCTGCAAGGTCTGGCTCACGCCGAAATCGGCTTCCAGGGCGGTCTGAAGTACGCTCGCGATCGCCTGCAAATGCGTTCGCTGACTGGCCCGAAAGCGCCGGACAAAGCCGCTGACCCGATCATCGTTCACCCTGACGTGCGCCGCATGCTGTTGACCATGAAGGCGTTCGCCGAAGGCAACCGCGCGATGGTCTACTTCACCGCCAAACAGGTCGACATCGTCAAATACGGCGTCGATGAAGAAGAGAAGAAGAAGGCCGACGCACTGCTGGCGTTCATGACCCCGATCGCCAAAGCGTTCATGACCGAAGTCGGTTTCGAAGCCGCCAACCACGGTGTGCAGATCTACGGCGGCCACGGCTTCATCGCCGAGTGGGGCATGGAGCAGAACGTTCGCGATAGCCGCATTTCGATGCTGTACGAAGGCACCACCGGCATCCAGGCCCTCGACCTGCTCGGCCGCAAAGTGCTGATGACTCAAGGCGAAGCTCTGAAAGGCTTCACCAAGATCGTCCACAAGTTCTGCCAGAACAACGAAGGCAACGAAGCCGTCCAGGAATTCGTCGCGCCGCTGGCTGCACTGAACAAGGAATGGGGCGAGCTGACCATGAAGGTCGGTATGGCTGCCATGAAAGATCGCGAAGAAGTCGGCGCGGCCTCCGTGGACTACCTGATGTACTCCGGTTATGCCTGCCTGGCCTACTTCTGGGCGGACATGGCACGTCTGGCTGCGGAAAAACTGGCTGCCGGCACCACCGACGAGGCGTTCTACACCGCCAAGCTGCAGACCGCGCGCTTCTACTTCCAGCGCATCCTGCCGCGTACCCGCACACACGTGGCCACTATGCTGTCGGGCGCTGGCAACCTGATGGACATGAAAGAAGAAGACTTCGCGCTGGGCTACTAAGCCTCAACGCAGTCTGACGAAAACCGCTGCTCCCGTTAGGGGGCAGCGGTTTTTTTGTTGGCGGATCGCTCAGATAGTCGAGCTTCCGGCCGTTATAGAGACCGTGTGTGATCTGGATCACATTGTGTGGGCTTGGCCGCACTTTGCAGGCACAATGCCATCTCTTTGCTATGACGGGTCGGAGCTTACCCTTGCCGCGTTCTTCCGCTGTACGTTTCAGCCATTTCCTGCCATCACTGCTGTTATTGCTTGCGGGGCTGGCGGCTGCGTACGTCAAAGACCTCAGCGTGTTTTTCACGTCCCTGTTCAATGTCTTGCCGACCCTGGTTCTATTGCTCGGCGGGGCGTATTGCGCGGTGTACCGACGACAGCGCGAACTGTTTCTGATGCTCACGGTTTACATCGCCTATTTTCTGCTCGATACCCAGACCGACTTTTACCGCGACAACGGCAAAGTCCGCGAAGACGCTGCGGTGGTTTTCCATCTGGTCTGCCTGTTGCTGCCATTGTTGTTCGGGCTGTTCGCAGCGTGGCAAGAGCGTACGCATCTGTTTCAGGACATGGTCGCGCGGTTCGCTGTGCTGCTAGCGTTTGGCAGCGTGGCGCTGGGGCTGGAGCAAAGTTACCCACAGGCGCTGCTGCTGTGGTTGTCGGAGATCCGCTGGCCGGCGCTGCACGGCGCGTGGATGAGTCTGATCCAGTTGTCCTATCCGGTGTTCATCTCGGCCTTCCTGCTCCTGGCCTGGCAATACTGGCGTAACCCGCGCCCGCTGCACGCGGCGCAACTGGTTGGCTTGCTCGGTGTGTTCTGGATGCTGCCGAAGACCTTTATTCTGCCGTTCACCCTGAACATCATGTGCAGCCAGGTGATGCTGATGATCGCCGCCGCCGTTGCGCATGAGGCCTATCAAATGGCCTTCCGCGACGAGCTCACCGGCCTGCCGGGACGACGTGCGCTCAACGAACGCATGCAGCGACTGGGGCGCAACTATGTGCTGGCGATGAGCGACGTCGATCACTTCAAGAAATTCAACGACACCCACGGCCACGACGTCGGTGATCAGGTGCTGCGGCTGGTCGCCAGCAAACTGTCGAAAATCAGCGGTGGCGGTAGGGCGTATCGCTACGGCGGTGAGGAATTTGCCTTGGTGTTTGCAGGCAAAACCCTTGAGGAATGCATGCCGCACCTGGAAGTGATCCGCGAATCGATCGCCTCCTACAGCATTCAGTTGCGCAACCAGGAAAACCGCCCGCAGGATGATCAGCAAGGTCGCCAGCGCCGCAGCGGTTCCGGGGCTTCGGCGGTGTCGGTGACGGTGAGCATCGGCGTCGCCGAACGCGTCGAGCAGCGCACTCCGGAAGAAGTGCTCAAGTCCGCCGACCAGGCGTTGTATAGCGCCAAGGGCGCCGGGCGTAACTGCGTCATGGCGTTCGGGCAGAACCGCCGTGGCGCGGTGCGCATGGATACCGCTGCGGGTTGAGTGATGACGGCGCATTCAGCGCCCGCACATTGATTGTCGCGCGTGGTGGCCAGCAGTAGGTTGGAGGAATCTGCTGACGGAGAAGCCACCATGCCTGAGTACAAAGCTCCCCTGCGCGACATGCGCTTTCTGATCGATCACGTCTTCGACTTCCACTCCAGCTACGCCAGTCTCGGCGCGCATGACGCCAGCCCGGACATGATCAGCGCGATCCTCGAAGAAGGCGCGAAGTTCTGCGAGAACGTGCTGGCCCCGCTCAATCGCAGCGGCGATGAAGAGGGCTGCCATTTCGACAACGGCGTGGTAACAACGCCTACAGGCTTCAAGCAGGCCTTCGCACAATATGTCGAGGGCGGCTGGCACGGTTTGGCGGCTGATCCGGCTTACGGTGGTCAAGGGCTGCCGAGCTCGCTGGGACTGGTGATCAGCGAGATGGTCGGTTCCAGTAACACGTCCTGGGGTATGTACCCGGGCCTGACTCACGGCGCGATGTCGGCGATCCACGCCCACGGTACCGCCGAGCAGAAAGACACTTACCTGAGCAAACTCACCGCTGGTCAGTGGACCGGCACCATGTGCCTGACCGAAGCGCACTGCGGCACTGATCTGGGCATCATCAAGACCCGCGCGGTGCCACGGGCCGACGGCAGCTACGCGATCACCGGCAGCAAGATCTTCATTTCTGCCGGCGAGCATGACCTGAGCGACAACATCATCCATCTGGTCCTGGCCAAGCTGCCGGACGCACCGGCCGGAACCAAGGGCATTTCCCTGTTTATCGTGCCCAAGTTCCTCCCCGACGCGACAGGCGAAGCGGGAGAGCGCAATGGCGTTTCCTGTGGTTCGATCGAGCACAAGATGGGCATCAAGGCTTCGGCCACCTGCGTGCTGAACTTCGATGCCGCCACCGGTTACCTGATCGGCGAGCCGAACAAGGGCCTCAACTGCATGTTCACCATGATGAACCACGCGCGACTCGGCACCGGCATGCAGGGCCTGTGTCTGGGCGAGGCGAGTTTTCAGGGTGCGATCAAGTACGCCAATGACCGCCTGCAGATGCGCGCGCTGACCGGTGCCAAGGCCCCGCAAAAACCTGCCGACCCGATCATCGTCCACCCGGATGTGCGGCGCATGTTGCTGACCATGAAAGCCTTCAACGAAGGCAATCGGGCGCTGACCTATTTCACCGCGCAGATGCTCGATGCCGCGCACCTGAGCAGCGATGCCGAGGCGCGTCAGGAAGCCGAAGACCTATTGGCGTTCCTCACGCCAATCTGCAAAGCCTTCATGACCGACACCGGGCTGGAAGTGACCAATCACGGCATGCAGGTGTTCGGCGGCCACGGTTTCATTCGTGAGTGGGGCATGGAGCAACTGGTGCGCGACTGCCGGATTGCGCCGATCTACGAGGGCACCAACGGCATTCAGGCGCTGGATCTGCTCGGGCGCAAAGTGCTGGGCAGCCAAGGCAAATTGCTGCGGGGCTTCACCAAAATCGTCCACAAATTTTGCGCAGCGAACGCCGACCATCCGCAGTTGGGCAGCTTCGTCGCGCAACTCAACGGGCTCAATCAACAGTGGGGCGACCTGACCATGAAGGTCGGCATGGCCGCCATGAAGAACCCCGACGAAGTCGGCGCCGCATCGGTGGATTACCTGATGTACAGCGGCTACATCATCCTTGGTTACCTGTGGCTGCGCATGGCGTTGGTTGCCCAGGCACAGCTGGAGGCTGGCGAGGGTGAGGCTGATTTCCTCAAGGGCAAACTGGCGACGTGCGAGTTCTACTTCAAGCGCTTGCTGCCGCGTACGGCTACACATCAGGCGGCGATCGAGGCGGGCAGTGATTGTTTGATGAATTTGCCGGCGGAGGCGTTTGCTTTGTAGGGCAGATCGAAAGATCGCGGCGATCTTTTTCCGGTGACTAAAAATAACAAATCAGTCACCGGTTGACCCTATGTGTCGCAAAAGTTGTTGAGGTACACTCAGGCTCAGAAAACATCATTCCACGAACCACCTGTTTAGATCTTGCGAGGTTTGCCATGGCTGACTACAAAGCGCCGCTGCGCGATATGCGCTTCGTCCTCAATGAAGTGTTCGAAGTCGCCAAACTCTGGGCCGAGCTGCCGGCGCTGGCCGAGACCGTCGACGCCGAAACCGTTGAAGCGATTCTCGAAGAGGCCGGCAAGGTCACCAGCAAAAGCATCGCGCCGCTGAGCCGTGCCGCTGACGAGGAAGGTTGCCATTGGGCGGACGGTGCCGTCACCACGCCGGCCGGCTTCCCACAGGCCTATCAGACTTATGCCGAAGGCGGCTGGGTCGGCGTCGGCGGTGATCCGGCCTATGGCGGCATGGGCATGCCCAAAGCCGTGTCGGCGCAGGTCGAGGAAATGGTCAACTCCGCTAGCCTGGCGTTCGGTCTGTATCCGATGCTGACCGCCGGCGCCTGCCTGTCGATCAACGCTCACGCCAGTGAAGAACTGAAAGCTGCGTACCTGCCGAACATGTACACCGGCATCTGGGCCGGCTCCATGTGCCTGACCGAGCCGCATGCTGGCACTGACCTGGGCATTATTCGCACCAAAGCCGAACCTCAGGCCGACGGTTCCTACAAGGTCAGCGGCACCAAGATCTTCATCACCGGCGGCGAGCACGACCTCACCGAAAACATCATTCATCTGGTCCTAGCCAAGCTGCCGGACGCCCCGGCCGGTCCGAAAGGCATTTCGCTGTTCCTGGTGCCGAAGTTCATGGTCAATGCCGACGGCAGCCTCGGTGCGCGTAACCCGGCCAACTGCGGATCGATCGAACACAAGATGGGCATTCAGGCTTCCGCAACCTGTGTGATGAACTTCGACGAAGCGGTGGGCTATCTGGTCGGCGAACCGAACAAAGGCCTGGCCGCGATGTTCACCATGATGAACTACGAGCGCCTGGGTGTTGGTATTCAAGGCCTGGCCACGGGCGAGCGCTCTTATCAGAACGCCGTCGAATATGCGCGCGATCGCCTGCAGAGCCGTTCGCCGACCGGTGCGCAGAACAAGGACAAAGTCGCTGACCCGATCATCGTTCACCCGGACGTGCGGCGCATGCTGCTGACCATGAAAGCCTCGAACGAAGGCGGCCGGGCGTTTTCCACTTATGTGGCGATGCAACTCGACACCGCCAAGTTCAGCGAAGACGCGACCACCCGCAAGCGTGCGGAAGATCTGGTGGCGTTGCTGACGCCGGTAGCGAAAGCCTTCCTGACCGACCTGGGTCTGGAAACCACCGTTCATGGCCAGCAGATTTTCGGCGGCCACGGTTACATCCGCGAGTGGGGCCAGGAGCAACTGGTGCGTGACGTGCGCATCACCCAGATTTACGAGGGCACCAACGGGATTCAGGCGCTGGACCTGGTGGGTCGCAAGATCGTTGGCAGTGGCGGTGCGTTCTACAAATTGTTCGCTGACGAGATCCGTCATTTCACCGCCACCGCCAGTGCCGATCTGGGCGAGTTCACCAAGCCGTTGAACGATGCCGTCGACACCCTCGACGAGCTGACCGCGTGGCTGCTGGACCGGGCGAAAAACAATCCGAACGAAATTGGCGCGGCCTCGGTCGAATATTTGCAAGCGTTCGGATACACCGCTTACGCCTACATGTGGGCGTTGATGGCCAAAGCCTCGCTGGGCAAGGAAGCGCAAGATGATTTCTATGCGAGCAAGCTGGGTACCGCACGCTTCTATTTCGCCCGTCTGCTGCCACGTATTCACTCGTTGAGCGCGTCGGTCAAGGCCGGTAGCGAGTCGCTGTTCCTGCTGGATGCGGCACAGTTTTGATCCTGTAGACGTCATGTAAGCATTTGCTTACGTGACGTGCTGCTGTTCTCCCATATGCGTACATTGGATCCACCGCTAATCTACGTTTCATGGACGTCGCGCAGGAAGCGCAAAGTAAACAACACGGACACGTAGGATTCTGCCAGGGTGGCGGAGTGAAATGGATGTCAGGGAAACAGTCTGCAAAGCCCCGCTTCGGCGGGGTTTTCTTTTGCCTGAAGAAAAGTTTCAGGCGAGCGGATCGAGGGGCGGCTTCACTTCGCGATCGATCACCTCTTCAAGCAATGTCCGCAGCAATGCCAACGAGGCCTGCTGGCGTTGTACATCGCGGCACACCAGGCCAACTTGCAACGGCACCCGTGGCTCGCTCAGCGGTTTCCACAGCAGATCTTCATCGTCGTATTCCTTTTGCGAACGTCCCGGTAGCACCGTTGCCAGCCTGGTGTGCGGCAGGCTATCGAGAATCCCCAACATATTGTTCAGCTCGGCCTGCACTTGCGGGCGTCGTCCGAGGCTGGTCAGTTGTGCCTGCCAGATCTGCCGGATCTGGAACTCTTCGCCGAGCAGCAACATGGGCAGCTCAGCAGCCTGGCGCATCGAGACTTTCTTGAACTCGCGCAATGGATGGTCTGCCGGGATGACCAGCGTCAGTTCGTCTTCATACAGCAACACCCCGTGCAGACCGGGTTGGCGCGGCGGCAGATAGCTGATACCGATGTCCAGCGAACCATTGAGCAGACGCCGCTCGATTTCCAGTCCGGTCAGTTCATAGATCTGCACCACCAGATGTGGCTGCGCCTTGCGCACACGCTCGAGCATTTGCGGCACAAGGCTGGTGTGCACCGTTTGCAGCACACCGATCGCCAGGGTGCGCAACGCCTGCCCCTTGAAATTACCCAATGCCTCGCGCGCCCGCTGCAAGCCATCGAGCAGCGGCAACGCGTGGTTGTACAGCGTGTGCGCAGCGAGAGTCGGCAGCAGGCGTTTACTGCTGCGTTCGAACAGGGTGACGTCGAGGTTCTGCTCCAGCTGTCGGATCTGTTGCGACAGCGCCGGTTGCGAGATCGACAAGCGCTCAGCCGCACGGCCGACATGGCCTTCTTCGTAGACCGCGACGAAATAACGCAGTTGCTTGAAATCCATAAGTAGCGCTTATAGAAATGGCTGGGAAATCGAAATGGCTTGAAGCCGGTTGCGCGCCTAGTCTAACCGCATTCACAAGGCTTACAGGGCCAGAAAGCGTGATGCATCCCATTTGCTTCGTTAGTGCTTACATAGGCAGTTCAAAAAACCTCAAGCGAGGTTTTTTCGCATGAATCTGTTCAGTTTGCGGCGCCAGACGCCAAGTCTGGATGACCTCACCTTCGAGACGGGGCCATCCACTATGACCGATCACCTCAATGCCCAACGCCTGATGCCCGGTGTCGAGCGACCGTATCAAGTGTTCGTTCGGGGCCAGGGTTCCTGGCTGTGGGACAGCAACGATCGCGCCTACCTCGACTTTTCCCAGGCTGGCGGCGCCAACAGCCTTGGCCACAGCCCCACGGCGCTGGTCAAAGCCATCGCCAATCAGGCCCAAGCGCTGATCAATCCCGGGTGCAATCTGCATAATCGCGGCATGCTCAGCCTCGCCGAATGTTTGTGCGCCAGCACGTCCAGCGATCAGGCGTACCTGCTCAACAGTGGCAGCGAGGCTTGTGACGCGGCGATCAAACTGGCGCGCAAATGGGGGCAACTGCATCGCAGCGGCGCCTCGCGGATCATCGTGGCGCAGCAGGGTTGCCATGGCCGCAGTCTGGCGACGGTCGATCGAGTGCCATTCAACGACTTGCCGGCATTGCATGCGGCGGTTGATGCGCAGACCGTGGCGATCATGCTGGAGCCGATCCAGAGCGATGCCGGGGTCATTCCTGCGACCGAGCATTACCTCAAAGGCGTCGAGCGACTGTGCCGTGACCTGGGCATTCTGCTGATTCTCGACGAAGTGCAAACCGGCATCGGCCGCTGCGGCACCTTGCTCGCCGAACAGTCCTACGGCATTCGCGCCGATATCGTCGTGCTCGGCAAAGGCCTTGGCGGCGGCTTGCCGCTGGCGGCCATGCTGGCGCGAGGCAAGGCCTGCTGTTTCGCCACCGGCGAACTGAGCGGCACCCATCACGGCAACGCCTTGATCACGGCGGCCGGTCTGGTGGTGCTCGACAGCATCCATGACCGCAGCCTCCTTCAGCAGGTCAACGACAACGGCCAGCATTTGCGCGAAGGTCTCGCGCGGCTGGCTCACCGCTACAACCACGGCGAATTGCGCGGCCAAGGCCTGTTTTACGGGCTGACGCTGTCCGCCGAATGCGCCGACGCCGTCGTTCACGCCGCACTTCACGAAGGCCTGATATTGAACGCTGCGCAGCCTGACTGCCTGCGCTTCACCCCGGCCCTCACTGTCAGCAAAGCCAACATCGACGAAATGCTCCTGCGCCTGGGCCGCGCCTTCTCGCGAGTGCGCACCGTCCAATTGCAATGCCGCAAGGGCATTGCCGTCTGAGCTGAGGTGCCCCAACCGATTACCCGAACCGTCTCGCGGTATAACGCACGCCCCACGCCTGATTCTTTTGGCGTGGGGCGTTTTTTTGTGATGCTGGCGATCAAATAGCAAGCGTAATGAACCCTGACGAACGGCGCGGGTCGATTAGCTTGTATGGCTCAAGTGAGCCAACCCCCATTCAGGAGCTGCCCCATGGATTTCATTCGCATCATCATCGCTATTCTGTTGCCGCCACTGGGCGTGTTTCTGCAGGTCGGGTTTGGCGGGGCGTTCTGGCTGAACATTCTGCTGACGTTGTGCGGCTACATTCCGGGGATCGTGCATGCGGTGTATATCATCGCCAAGCGTTGAGTTCAGTGGCGTCTGATCAATAGCTATCGCGGGCAAGCCAGCTCCCACAGTGTTATGAGGGATCACAATTTTTGTGTACACCAAATAACCTGTGGGAGCGGGCTTGCCCGCGATTGGAGCGACGCAGTCTCAAAGTGAGGGCTCAGTCATTCAGCCCCATCACCCGCCGATAAAACGTCCACTCCCGCTCCAGCGCATGCGCCTGGTTAGCCGCGCGACGAAAGCCGTGGCGTTCGTCGGGGTAGTAATGCGCTTCGACCGGGATGCCGTTGTGCTCCAGCGCCGCGACCATGTCGCGGGTCTGTTGCGGCACGACCACCGCGTCCAGTTCACCCTGGAAGAAAATCACCGGCGCGCGAATGTTGTCTGCGTGCAGCAACGGCGTGCGTGCGGCATAGCGTTCGGCATCCAGCTCGGGATCGCCGATCAGCCAGTCCAGATAATCGCCCTCGAACTTGTGCGTGGCACGTGCCAAAGCCACCGGATCGCTGACGCCGTAGAGGCTGGCGCCTGCGCGGAAGACTTGTCTGAACGCCAGCGCGCACAGTGTCGTATACCCGCCCGCACTACCACCGCGAATGAACGCGCGCTCACCATCGATCAAACCTTGGCCAGCGAGATAGCTGACCACCGCGCAGGCATCCTCGACATCCACCTCGCCCCAGCGCAGATGCAGCGCTTGCCGATATTCGCGACCATAGCCACTGCTGCCGCGATAGTTGAGGTCGGCGACAGCAAAGCCGCGCTGGGTCCAGTACTGGATGCGCGGATCGAGGATCGGATAGCACGCCGAGGTCGGGCCGCCGTGGATAAACACCACCAGCGGCGGTTTCGCTTCACCGCTCATGGCCGGGTAGAAGAAACCGTGTGCCTCGCCGGAGCCGCTCGGATAACGCAAGGTCTGCGGACGGCTGATGCGTTCGGCGGGCAATGGCGCCACGCCGCCAGCGAGGACTTTCACTGCGTGAGAAGCACGATCGATGGCAATCACTGCCGACGGGCTGACCGGCGAGGCGGCAATGCAGTAGATGAACTGCTGATCCACTGCCAAGTGACGGAAGCGGCTGTAGTCGCCGCTGAAATCCTTCCTACCAAGGGCCAGGCGGCCGAAACCATCCTCGCTCCAGCTGGCTAAAAATTGATCACCGACAGGCAGCCAAGTGCAGCCGCCCAGTTGCCAGGGCGCGGGCGCGTGATCGGCCTCGGCACTCGGTAGCGCGTGCAAACCGTCAGATGTTTCGACCCACGGCTGCCAGTAGCCGCCACGATCTGTCAGGCAGTAGAGCCGGCCGTCGGCGTCGAAACGCGGCTGCTGGATCGACTCCTCAATCTGCTCGCCGGCAATACAACGAGGTGCGGAAAAATCACCTTCCGCGACCATCAAGCGCGTCGAGGTCCACGGCTGATGCGGTCGGCTCCACTCGATCCATGCCAAGCGCTGGCCGTCGGGACTCAGCGTTGGCGACGCATAAAAATCTGCACCTTCGGCCAGCACCTGTCGCGTTCCGGTGTCCAGATCAATCGCCACCAGTCGATGCTGATCATGCTGCTCTTCAACTGCCAACACCCGGCCAGCGGCGAATTGCAGATCGCCGTAGCGGCAGTCAGTCGTCGTCAGCGCGATCGGCTCGCCATCCAGCGCCTGCCGATACATCTGCTGATCCGCTTCATTGACGAAAACCACCCCGTCAGGCGTCAGACAAAACGCGCCACCGCCATATTCGTACACCCGGCTACGCACGCTGAAGCCGTCCGGCGTCAGACGTTTCGCTACGCCAGCGCGCCAATGCCAGATTCGGCACGCGGCGTCCTCTGGGCGATATTCATTCCAGAACACACCATGGACGCCGAGCTGCAGTTCGGCGAAGTCGGTTCCGGCGGCGACGGCCTGGGCGGCGCTGAAAGGCTCAGCCCTTGGCGATGAGGCGTGAGTTTCGTTCATTGCGAAAGGCCAATTGTTCGATGGTTTGAGTGGCGGTCTCGGCTTCGTCGCGGGCCTTGAGGATCACGCCGTGATGTTCGGACTTGCTGCACACCGGGTCGGCGTTACTGGCGTCGCCGGTGAGCATGAACGCCTGGCAGCGGCAGCCGCCGAAGTCTTTTTCTTTCTCGTCGCAAGAGCGGCACGGCTCGGGCATCCAGTCGTAACCGCGAAAACGGTTGAAGCCGAACGAGTCATACCAGATGTGCTGCATGCTGTGATCGCGCACGTTGGGAAACTGCACAGGCATCTGGCGCGCACCATGGCAGGGCAGGGCGGTGCCATCCGGGGTGACGGTCAGGAAGATGCTGCCCCAGCCGTTCATGCAGGCTTTCGGGCGTTCTTCGTAGTAGTCCGGCGTGACGAATATCAGCTTGCACGGATGCCCTTCGGCTTCCAGCCTGGCCCGGTATTCGTTGGTGATGCGTTCGGCACGCACCAGTTGTTCCTTGGTAGGCAACAGACCCACACGATTGAGCTGCGCCCAGCCGTAGAACTGGCAAGTGGCGAGTTCGACGAAGTCAGCCTCCAGCGCGATGCACAGTTCGATAATGCGGTCGATCTTGTCGATGTTGTGCCGATGGGTGACGAAGTTCAGCACCATCGGATAGCCGTGGGCCTTCACCGCACGCGCCATTTCCAGCTTCTGCGCAAAGGCCTTTTTCGAGCCGGCGAGCAGGTTGTTCACTTGCTCGTCGCTGGCCTGAAAACTGATCTGGATGTGATCGAGCCCGGCCTTTTTGAAGTCGCTGATTTTCTGCTCGGTCAGGCCAATGCCGGAAGTGATCAGGTTGGTGTAGAAACCCAACTGCCGCGCTTCACGGATCAGTTCGGCCAAGTCCTGACGCACCAGCGGTTCGCCGCCGGAAAAGCCCAATTGCGCCGCGCCCATCTCGCGCGCTTCGCGGAACACCTTGATCCATTGTTCGGTGGTCAGCTCTTTGCCCTGCTCGGCGAAATCCAGCGGATTGGAGCAGTACGGGCATTGCAGCGGGCAACGGTAGGTCAGCTCGGCGAGCAGCCACAGCGGCAGGCCGACTTCCGGTTTGGCCGGCAGATCAGCCAAGGGTGAGCCAGTGTTGCTCACGGGCAACCTCCATGAATTGCTCGACGTCGTCACCGAGCTCGGGTACGCCGGGGAACTGCTTGTCGAGTTCGGCAATGATTGCCGCGACATCGCGTTCGCCATCAATCAGGCCGCCAATCAGCGCGGCCGTTTCGTTGAGCTTGATCATGCCCTCTGGGTACAGCAACACATGGCCCTTTTGCGCCGGTTCGTACTGGAAGCGATAGCCCGGGCGCCAGCTCGGCACTTTGCTGCGGTCGAAACTCATAAGATGATTCCTTTATGCCAGACCCGTTGTTCGGTCACGCTGTGATACGGCGGACGGTTCAGTTCGTAGGCCATGCTCATGGCATCGAGCATGCTCCAAAGAATGTCCAGTTTGAACTGGAGAATTTCCAGCATGCGCTCCTGGCCTTCACGGGTCTTGTAATGCTCAAGGGTGATCGCCAGCCCATGCTCGACGTCACGCCGCGCCTGACCGAGACGAGTGCGGAAATATTCATAACCGGCCGGGTCGATCCACGGGTAATGCTGCGGCCAGCTGTCCAGGCGCGACTGGTGGATCTGCGGCGCGAACAATTCGGTCAGCGAGCTGCTTGCCGCCTCCTGCCAACTGGCGCGACGGGCGAAGTTGACGTAGGCATCGACGGCGAAACGCACGCCGGGCAATACCAGCTCCTGGGAGCGCAACTGATCTGGATCGAGGCCGACAGCCTGACCCAGACGCAGCCAGGCTTCGATGCCGCCGTCTTCACCGGGCGCGCCGTCGTGGTCGAGCAGGCGCTGAATCCACTCGCGGCGGATTTCCCGATCCGGGCAGTTGGCGAGGATCGCTGCGTCTTTCAGGGGAATGTTCACCTGATAGTAGAAGCGGTTGGCGACCCAGCCCTGAATCTGCTCGCGAGTCGCGCGGCCTTCATACATCGCCACGTGGTAGGGGTGATAGATGTGGTAATAGGCGCCTTTGGCGCGCAGGGCCGCTTCGAATTCGGCGGGGGACAGCGGGGTGTCGGTCATGTCTGTTCTCCGGGAACAACCCTGGAAATCTCTGGTGTCTGTGCTGGCCTCTTCGCGAGCAGGCTCGCTCCCACAGTTGATCGCATTCCAATGTGGGCGCGAGCCTGCTCGCGATAGACCGCGCCGCGGTCTCGATTGCTTAAAGCACGATGCTCATGCCATCAAACGCCACTTCAACATTACGCCGCGCCAGCTCGGCACGCTCCGGCGAATCCTCGTCGAGGATCGGGTTGGTGTTGTTGATGTGGATAAGTACCTTGCGCTGCTCGGGCAACTGCTCCAGCACTTCGAGCATGCCGCCGGGGCCGTTCTGCGCCAGGTGGCCCATCTCGCGACCGGTGCGGGTGCCGACGCCACGGCGCTGCATTTCATCGTCATCCCACAGCGTGCCGTCGACCAGCAGGCAATCGCTGCCCGCCATGATTTCCAGCAGCGGCGCATCGACCTTGCCCAGCCCTGGCGCGTAGAACAGCTTGCCGCCGGTGTTGAGGTCTTCAACGATCAAACCGATGTTGTCGCCCGGATGCGGATCGAAACGGTGCGGCGAATACGGCGGCGCGGCGCTGCGCAACGGCAACGGCGTGAAACGCAGGTTCGGGCAGGCGGCTACGGTGAAGCTCTGGTCGAGTTCGATGCGGTTCCAGTCCAGCCCGCCGTTCCAGTGGGTGAGCATCTTGAACAGGGGAAAACCGGTGCTGAGGTCTTCGTGAACCATGTCCGTGCACCAGACCTGATGCGGGCAGCCTTCGCGCAGACTGAGCAGGCCGGTGGTGTGGTCGATCTGGCTGTCCATCAGGATGATCGCGCTGATGCCGGTGTCGCGCAGGGCCCGGCCCGGTTGCATCGGGGCGAAGCTTTGCAGTTGCGCGCGGATGTCCGGCGAGGCATTGCACAACACCCAGTTCACGCCGTCATCGGAAATGGCGATGGACGATTGGGTGCGGGCCTTGGCATTCAGGCTGCCGTCGCGAAAGCCTGCGCAGTTGACGCAGTTGCAGTTCCACTGCGGAAAACCGCCACCGGCGGCCGAACCCAGAATCTGGACGAACATGAACGCTCCATCATTTCAACGCGGAAAATAAAACGCCTCGGCGAGCCGAGGCGTTGCACTGCGGATCTGCGTAAGCAGAACTCAGCGGCTGGCGAAGTACATGGTGACTTCGAAGCCGATACGCAGGTCGGTGTAAGCAGGTTTGGTCCAGGCCATGAGATGTCTCCTTCTGAGGGTTGGGATAGCGCTATCCATAGTTATAGTCCACGGCAGCGCGGTGATGTTCCAATTAGTTAGGCGGCTATGTTACTCAAAATTTCAACGGCGTGACCCGTGAATCTTTGAGAAAGCTCCTTGCAGCCTCGGTAATGATCAATTTGCCGCTTGCCACGGCGCGCCGGGCATCGGTTCATTCGCCAGACAGTGGTAGCCGCCATTGGCATTGATCAGGCGCTGCGCAGCGGCCAGCAAAGCCTTGTGATCCAGCTGCCGGATCGCCATAACCAGTTGCTCACGGTAATCCGACGAATGGCCGGCGAGTTTACCCTGCCACAGAAGTTCGGCAGCGTCCTTGTTGGACTGTGTCGCCGGATTGAATTGGTCGGCGAGGTTTTGGCTTTGTTGCTTGAGGCCAGCGTCATCAAGCGTTTCGATCATCGCCGGAATGCCGTTGAAGAGCGCTTGGATGTGTTCAAGCAGGATCGCCGCAGAGGCTGTCGGCGATTGCACGCCAAAGACAATCGCAGTCGTGCCGTGCACCTGACGCAGCGCGCTGAACACGGCGTACCCCAATTGCAATTCGACACGCAGGCGCTGGTAAAAAGGCGTCTGGCACAACTGCGCCAGAAGGCGCCATGCAGCTTCATCAGCGATGTCGCGGCTGGCAGTCGGGCAGATCAGCAGCAAGGCGTGTTCGCTGGAGGCGGTGTTGATCTGGCTCCATTGGTACTGGCCTTGGGTGATCGGTGTCACCGGTAGCTGATTGTCCGGTGTGCCGGGAATCCGGCTCAGCGCCAGGCCCATGGCTGATTGGGTCTGTTGATTCAGCCCTAGAGCGAGGCCGTCCCAGCGCGAAGTTGTCCACAGCTGTTTGGCGTCATCGCTGGTTTCAATCGGGGGCAGGTATTTTTCCGGCAACGCTTCGAGCAGTTGGCGGATCGGCATCGAAGGTATCTGCACCTCGTCGCGCGGCGAATCGGCGTCGATCATCGTCAGACATTTCAGCGCGTGCTCCAGGACGCTGGGCATCGGTTCCTGTAATCCGGTCATTTTCAACAGGCATTGGTTACCTGCGGCGCTGAAAGACAAGTCCACTCCGGCTTCGGACGCATCCTGTCGGGTCTGACGCAGACTGCGCTGCAATCTTGCGCGCAGATCGGCGCTGGCCGCCATGTCGACCTGCCAGCGCAGGTAAATCGCGCCCTCATCGCTGCTGTCTGGCAGCGCACGACTGAAGTGCATCGGCGACCGTTCGCGACGACTGCGCGAGCGATCCTGGGCGAATGTGCGCAGGCCTCGGTGGGCGCTGGTCTGGCCGCGAATCAGCCCGGCATTGGCCAGCGGTTCATTGTCGCGCAGGAAAGGGTTCGCGGCGGGCAGGTGCCAACGATCGCTGAAGTTATCCACACCACCGATTTCGCGAAGGATGTGCGCAAGTGCGGCAACACCCGACTCGGACAGACCTGATTCTTTCTGCTCAACGTCGATGCGCGCTAGTTGCAACGCGCCGCTGACTTGCTGCTGGCGCTGAAGCAGGGCTGCGTATTCCTCGCGCAACGGCGTCCAGTCCTGGCGGGCGAAGAAGCTCAGCCAGTCCAGCAGTTGTTCATGAATGGTGTTCAACTGCTCGCCGGCGGCATGGAATTGAAGATGCAGCAGCGCTTGCCCAGCGAACTGGTAGATCGGCGCGGCTTTCAGACTGTCAGCCAGGTTCTGTCGTTGCAGGTGTGCGAGCAATCCACCGGGTTTGGCGTTGTTCAACCAATGACAGAGAAAGGCCATCGCCTCTGCGGATGGTTCGGGTAAGCCGTCGAAGGCGAACAACAGGTTCGCGTGAGCGCCAACCTGTTGATAACTTCTCACCGTCAGCGGTGGCGGGGCAGCCTGGGCAACTTTATCCCCAACCGGCGACACCGCTGCGAATTGCCGCGCCAGCTCCCGCAATTCATCAATACTCTGTGGACCGACCAGACTGAGGCTCATTTGCCCGGTTCGATAAAAGCGCTGATGGAAATCTTTCAGCGCCGACTGAAACCCTGACGATTCGACCTGCAAGCTGTCCCGATTGCCCGCATGAAACCCGCGCAACGGGTGCTCCGCTGGCAAACCTTCATACAAGGCAAACTGCTGTTGCGCTGTCGGATCCTGCGACCAGGCGACGAATTCCGCCTGCAGCACTTCCCGTTCACGCAGTTGATCGTCCAGATTCATACGCGGTCGGGCGAGCATTTCTGACAGACGCTCGAGCCCGGCGCTGAACGACGATACTGGCAGCTCGAAGAAAAAATCCGTGGTGCGCTCACGGGTGCTGGCATTTACCTGCCCGCCGTGACGCTGCACGTAGGCCATCAGCGCTTCATCTGTGGGAAAACGCTCGGTGCCGAGAAACAGCAAATGCTCAAGGAAATGCGCCAGCCCCGGCCATGCCAATGGCACGTCATGGCTGCCGGCCGCCACGCGTAACGCGGCAGCGCTGCGCTTGAGACCGGGCACGTGGCGCAGGGTCACGCGCAGGCCGTTGGCCAGTGTTTCAGTGTGGGGGCGGGGATGAGTCGGCGCAGGCATGGGCACTTCCAGAACAGTGAAGTGCCCATGCTAGCGGATTAGCGGCGGTTGAGCGCGCCGTAAAGCTCTGGCCTGCGATCGCTGAGGTAGCGGTTGGCCTGGCGTGAGTCGTTCATCAATTGGCGGTCCAGTTCACCGACGATCAACGCCTCGTCCAGACCTGCCAGGGCGATACGGCTACCGTCCGGCGCGGCAATACTGCTTTGCCCGCAATACTGGATATCGCCTTCATGTCCGCAGTAATTGGCGTAAGCCACGTAGCACTGGTTTTCGAAGGCGCGGGCACGCACGGTGACGTCGGCGACGAAGTCGAACGGAACCATGTTGGCCGTAGGCACCACGATCAGCTCGGCGCCGGCCAAGGCCAGACGACGCGCGTTTTCCGGAAACTCCAAGTCATAGCAGATCAGGAAGCCGAGCTTCCAGCCGTTCAATTCAACCACCGGCAAGTCGGAGTCACCGGGGCTGAACATCGACCGGTCGAGATCGCCAAACAGATGCGACTTGCGGTAATTGCACAGGCGCTCGCCGTGGGCGTCGATCAGTTGCACGGCGTTGTAGATATGCCCGTCGGCGGTGCGCTCGGGGTAGCCGTAGACGATCGCCAGACCCGCAGCCTTGGCGATCCGGCCGATCTGCTGCGCCCATTCGCCGTTATAGACCTCGGCCAGCGTGCTCACCGCTTCGGCGCCGATGTTGTAGCCGGTCATGAACATCTCCGGCAGCACCAGCAGATCAGCGCCCTTGGCCTCCATTGCTACTTGATGCAGACGCTGCAGGTTGGCGGCGGGGTCCAGTGGCAACGGTGGACATTGGTAAACGGCTACGCGCATCGGGGAATCCTCTTACTCGGGCAGGGCGATAGGGCCGATGTCTTTGAACACATCACCCGGGCCCGGGTTCTCTTTATGTGTCGAACCGCCGAAATGCTTCATGATGCCCCACACCGCGTTGAGCGAAGTCTGCACCGCGCCTTCGACCCACGCCGGTGTCCACGACACATCGTCGCCAGCGATGAAAATCCCGCGCTGCTCCGCCGGCATATCGTCCTGCATGAAGTGCGCGTACATGCGCTGGTTATAGCGGTAATGGCCGGGCAGGGCGCCTTTGAAGGCACCGAGGAAGTACGGATCGGCTTCCCACGACACAGTAATCGGATCGCCGATGATCCGCGCGGCGATGTCGACTTTCGGGTAGATCTTTTTCAACGAGTTCAACGCCAGCTCAACGCGTTTCTCCACCGGATGCGGGAGCATTTTCAACGCGTCGCTCATCCACGAGTACGACAGGCAGATCACACCCGGCTTGTCGTCGCCGTTGTCGAACAGATAGGTGCCACGGGTCAGGCGATCGGTGAGGGTCATGCTCATCACGTCGCGGCCGGTCTCCGGATCTTTGTCTTTCCAGAACGGCCGATCGACCATCACGAAGGTTTTTGACGCTTGCATGTAGCGGGTGCGGTCGAGGGCCATCCACATTTTCTGCGAGAACAAGGTTTCGTCGCACTCGATCTGGGTAGTCAGCAGCCAGCTCTGGCAGGTTGTCAGCACGGCGGCGTATTCGCGGGTGTCACCATTGTTGTCGGTAACGGCGAAACGGCCTTCCGGTGCGTGGGCAATTTTCTTCACGCCCGAACGCGGCGCGCCACGGTGCAGGGATTTCAGGCTGGTGCCGGCCGGCCAGTGCACGCAACGTTCCGGTACATGGCGCCAGATGCCCTGCGGCACCTGCTCGACGCCACCGACCACCAAGTGCTGATGATCGTCGCAGTTGGTCATCACCACGCGGAAGATTTCCAGCATCGAATTGGGGAAGTCGGAATCCCAGCCGCCGGTGCCGAAACCGACCTGGCCGAACACTTCGCGGTGCTGGAAAGACAATTTGGCGAAGGCCTTCGAAGTGGCGACGAAGTCGTAAAAGGTCCGGTCGTCCCACAGCGGCACCAGCTTGTTCCACAGCTCTTTAAGGCGCGGCACATCACGGTCGCGAATGGCTTGTTGGATATCGGAAAACTGCGAGCCTGCTTCCAGCGCATCCGCCCAGGCATCAGCCACTTCCTGGAACAATGCCGGAAGATCCTTCAGGCTTTCGGCGTAATAGGTTTCGCCTTCCAGATCGATCACGGTGCTGCCAGACGCGCCGGTCAACGGGTTGGGAAAAGGCTTGGTTTCGAGGCCGAGCTTGTCGACGTAGTGGTAGAACGCCGTGGAGGACACCGGAAAGCGCATGCCACCGAGCTCGGCGACGATGGCGTCTGTGCCGTTGAAGGCCTGCGAGCGCAGACGACCACCGAGTTTCGACGCCTCGTACACCACCGGTTTCAAACCGAGCTTCATCAGCTCATACGCGGCCACCAGACCGGCGATGCCTGCGCCGACAATCGCCACTTCAGCGCCATGGTGCTGCTCGGGAATGCTGCCCAAACCAGCCGGATGCTCGATCCAGTCGTCAAACGCGAACGGAAAGTCCGGACCGAAGATGGTGATGGGTTTCTTGCCGTCTGCAGGATGACGATTGTTGTTGTTCATGGCTGACCTTGTTGGCGACCCGACGCAGGATTCGCGTCTGAGTATAGGAAAAGTTGCCAGCCATTCTAGGGAGCGTGGAGCGCGTTAATAAGACGCAATGTGTCGTCGTTTTGCCTGATTGTTGTGCAGACTGACGAATGCAGGCTGCATACTGACCAAAATGTGGGAGCGAACCTGCTCGCTAAGAGGCTTTGAAATTCAGCCGAGAAGCTCGGTCAAAATCTTAAACCGGCTGACCCCGATCTATCTTGCTACTCAGAATGATCGACGTTGTGGTCTTCTCCACCCCATCGACGCTGCCAATCTGATCCAGCAACTGATCCAACTGCTCCGGCGAATCGGTGCGCAACCACGCCACATAATCAAACTCGCCACTCACCGCACACAGCTGCTGCACCTGCGCCATCGCACTCAAGCGCCGCAGCACATCCTTGCCGGAACGCGGTTGGACCTTGATCCCGACATAGGCTTGCAGCCCCCCATCGACAACACGCTGACCGAGGCGCACGCCGTAACCGGTGATCACCTTGGCCTTTTCCAGCCGGGCCAGACGCGACGTCACCGTCGTGCGAGCAATGCCTAGCTGACGGGCGAGCATGGCCACGCTTTCGCGGGCATTGATTTGCAGCGCGGCGATCAGTTGGCGGTCGATCTCGTCGAGGATGGGGTGGCGGGTGTCTGGCAAGGGGGGCTCCATTAGCGTTGGGTCGAAGAGAGGCTCACTTTACAGGCAAACAACGATAGGCTTCTGCGCCACAGCAAAGTGCTCACGGATGATTTTGCTGAAACAAATGTTCTGACAATTGATTTGACTTGTCTGCCCTGTTTCCCAAGAATGCCACCAAGAGCGCGAAATCTGCTGCCTTGCAGGGCATCAGCAGATGTAGGTACCTCAGCGATGCTGCAACATCGGTGTCAGGTGAGACCTCTTCATCCCATTTCCTGAGGATGCAAATATCAGGATTCAGATGTTACGGGCAGCCAATGGCTGCCCTTTTTTTAGTCGATGAAAATGTACCGCTTATACAAAAGCTCGCCTTTTCGATGCCTGTTCATGGCTCTCGCCGGAGCGTGCATAAAATTCCAAAGAACGTGTCCATCCCTAATGTCCACAACCACGAGCATGTCATTTTTTGCCTCATAAGCATTGATGAATGCCACGCGGTGTCCGCCGTTATCGTAACGGACTTTCCAAATTTCAAAGGGGCCCGTTAAAGTATCGATAGCATGTCGAACATAGCGTTCGCGGGAGTCCGGGCGTTTCTCAACAATATGGGCAAGTTTGTCTCTCGCAACCGCAATGTTTCCAATGGGCGTCAGGATCGTGACGGCCATAACCGACTCATCGATGAAACCGAAGTATTTCAAGAGTATTCCCAAGGCGCCCGCTGCATCGTCAGCCCTTTTGATTTCTGCAATTGCGGCTGATCGAAGTTCTTTCGAGAGTGTTCTCAAGTCGGGTAGGGCAAGATCGATCCAGGTTGCTTGGCCGGCTGCTTCCCTGATTGATGGAGCAGCATTCATGAGCATGGAAACGATCCCGGGCGGCGATGCGTCAGGAGATTAATTGCTCGCAGGAAAGCCTAACAAGGCTGCAAACGTCCTGGAAACGTCGCTTCAGAATGTTCCTACAGATAGCGCAGCTTTCTTCCGAGCGTCGGGATTAGCATGACTGGGAAATCAAAGCCCATAAAAAAAGCCGCGCATTCAGCGCGGCTTTTCAATTTGGTGGGCCCACACGGACTTGAACCGTGGACCAAAGGATTATGAGTCCTCTGCTCTAACCAACTGAGCTATAGGCCCTCAGTAGGCCGCGGATTATAGCGACGGTTTCGCGGCTGTGCTATCCGAAAAATCCGATACGGTTACACGCAGAAACGTCGCGGCGAATTCCTCCGGGGGCAGCGGCAGGCTGACGATGTAGCCCTGGATCTGTTCACAACCTTCCGCGGCGAGGAACTGTTGTTGCGCCTGGGTTTCCACGCCTTCGGCAATTACGGTGAATTGCATGCTGCGGCCGAGTGCGATGATGGCACGCACGATCGCCGCGTCGTGGGGATCGTCAGGCAGTCCGCGGACAAAGGACTGGTCGATCTTGAGGATGTCCAGCGGCAGCCGTTTGAGGTAGCTGAGCGAGGAGTAGCCGGTGCCGAAATCGTCGATCGCCAGTTGCACGCCGAGGTGTTTGAGCTGGTGCAACACCGCCAGCGCCTCTTCGGCCTGACTCATGATGAAATTCTCGGTAATTTCCAGTTGCAGTAAATCCGGCCTGAGGCGGTTGTCCTTGAGCAGTTGTTCGATGCGCACCAAGAGGTTGGGCTGACGCAATTGCGCACCGGCGAGGTTTACCGAAAGCGGACCGAGCGGTTGGTAGATCTCGTTCCACTCGAACATTTGCCGGCAAGCGGTCTCCAGCACCCAATCGCCGATCTGCAGGATCATGCCGTTCTCTTCGGCCAGTGGAATGAAATGCTCGGGCGGCACGTCGCCGAAGGTCGAGTGGCGCCAGCGAATCAGCGCTTCGGCGCCGACAAGGCTGTGGTCGACCAGGCTGATTTTCGGTTGGTAATAGAGAAACAGCTCGTCGCGCTCGATGGCGCGGCGCAGTTCGTGTTCCAGGGCTATGCGCTCGCTGGCCTGGGCGGTGAGATCCCGGGTATAGCTTTCGACGCGGTTGCGTCCTTTGGCTTTGGAGCGGTACATCGCCGCGTCGGCGTTTTTCACCAGCGTGGCCACATCGCAACCGTCGCGGGGATAGAGGCTGGTGCCGATGCTGGCGCTGATAAAGAACTCGTGTTCGCCGGCCTGGAACGGCGCTCCGAAGCAGTTGAGCAGTTTCGTCGCGATGTTGTCGGCGTCGCTGGCTTGCTGCAAACCTGGCAACAGGATGATGAACTCGTCACCACCCAATCGCGCGACCGTGTCGATATCGCGCAGTTGTTCTTTCAAGCGCACGGCAATGCCCTTGAGCAACAGGTCGCCGACCGGGTGGCCGAGGCTGTCGTTGATGTGTTTGAAGCGGTCGAGGTCGAGAAACAGCACGGCACCCTGGCCGCCATTTTCCTGCTGGCTGGTCAGGGCCATTTGCAGGCGGCTTTCGAACAAGGTGCGGTTGGGCAAACCGGTGAGGGGGTCGTGGTGAGCCTGGTAATCGAGCTTGGCCTGGGCATGCTTGAGGCTGGAAATATCGGCGAACACCGCGACGAAGTGAGTGATGAACTTGTCGCGATTGCGCACGGCGCTGATGGTCAGCCAGCTCGGGTACAGCTCGCCGTTCTTGCGCCGGTTGGAAATCTCGCCTTGCCAGTGTCCCTCGTCGGTCAATTGGTGCCACATCGCCGCGTAGAACGCGCTGTCATGCAGCCCGGACGCCAATAGCCGGGGGGTGTGGCCCAGTGCTTCGCTTTCGCTGTAACCGGTGATTTCGGTGAACGCCCGATTGACCGCACTGATGTGTTGTTGGGTATCGGTGATCAGCACGCCCTCGGCAGTGCTCTCGAAAACGGTTGCGGCCTGCTGCAGTTTTTCCTGCATGAGATGGCGTTCGGTGATGTCGCGGGCGATGGTCAGCATGCAGTCTTCGTCACCGATCGGCAGTGGACGACTGGACACTTCGCACAGGCGGATCTGCCCGTCGCTGCGACGGATGTGGCAGGTGAAGTCGCGGACAAAACCGTCGCGGTGCAGCAGGTCGAGCATCTGTTTGCGTTCGTTGAGGTTGACCCAGATGCCCAGATCCAGTGTCGACCGATCCACCGACATGGCACTGTTGAAACCGGTGATGCGGCTAAAGCCTTCGTTGACCTCCAGCAGCAGCCCGTCGCTCTGGCGCGACAGCAGAAGGCCGTCCGGCGACGCATGAAAGGCCTTGGCAAACTTCTCCTCCGATGTTTGCAGTTGCTGTTGGGTTTCCTTGAGTTGGCTGATGTCGCGCACCACCACCACCAGCGCCGGGGTGGTGTCGAGGTCGAATGGCTCGGCGGATATCAGCCCAGTGAACACCTGGCCGTTGTTGCGGCGAAAGGGCATTTCCAGGTTGCGGATGCTGCCGGCCTGCAAGCGCTGCAGCAGGCCCGGTCCAACCCCGGGAATCCCCCAGATATTAAGGTTGGTGGCGGTTTGACCGATCACGTCCTCGGCGCGCAGGCCGATCTGTTCCTCGAAGGCCTCGTTGACCTCCAGCAGGCAGCCGTCGGACAGGCGCGCAATCACCAGAATGTCCGGACATTGCTCGAACACCGAAGCGAACTTCTGCTCCGACAGGCGCAGCGCTTCTTCAGTGCGCTTGATCTCGCTGATATCGATCATCAGGCCGCGCATCACTGGCTCGTGGCCGTGCTCTATCAGGCTGACGATATCGCGCACCCACAGGCAGCGACCGTCGGCGGTGATCACGCGGTAGTCGACGATGTGATCGCGGCCCTGGCGCAGTGCTTCCTTGCAGTAGTTCTGCGTGCGGGTCAGGTCGGCGGGGTGAATGATGTTGTGCCAGAAGCCCGGAATCAGCCAGTGAGATTGTGGATAACCGAGCAAGTCTTCAGCGTGCGGCGAGACATAGCTGTAGGTGAAGTCGCTCATCCGCGCTTCCCAGGCAATCGCCGACAGGCTTTCCACCAGGCCGCGGTAGTGATATTCGCTGCTGCGCAATTCCTGCTCGAGGTCGATGCGCCGGGTGATTTCCGAGCTCAGACGGCGGTTGATGCGGATCACCGCGGCGAGGACTGTTATCAGCAGCAACAGGCCGGGCAGGCCGTACATCAGCAGGTCCGACCAGAACGTGCGGTGGTCAAGCACGTTGCCGACCCAGTGTTCCTGAATGCTGCTGATTTCCGCCGGCGTCATGTCCGCCAGGACTTTGTCGAGAATGCCCACCAGTACCTTGTTGTCCCGGGGCACGGCCATCGCCAGTTGATAGCGATACGGCGTTTCGCCGCTGACATAGAGGCCGTCAAGCTTGAGCTGGCGCAGGCTCCAGACGCTGGAGGCCAGATCGCCGACTACCGCGTCCACTTCGTCAGTCGCCAGGGCTTGCAGCGCTGAACTGACGTTGGGCATGGCTACCAGATTCAGATCGGGATGGTGAGTACGCAGCAGTTCGTGGGGGGCGTAGTTTTCCACCACGGCGATTTTCAGCCCGTACAGGTCGTCGAGTTTGCGCGGCTGGGCGCCGCCGACATGGGCGAGGATGACGATCGGGAAGTCGAGGTACGGCCGGGTGAATGACAGATAACTCTGGCGCTCTGGCGTCGACATGATCCCCGGCAGCAAATCGATCCTGCCCTTCTTCACCTGCTCCAGCACCACCGTCCAGCTCACCGGTTCGATAGGCGTCAGCTTGATGGACAAGCGCTGACGGATCACCTCGATATAGTCGGCAGCCAGTCCCTGATAACGGTTCTGATCGTCACGAAACTCGAAGGGCGGCCACGACGCGTCGACACCCAGGCGCAAGTCGGGGTGAGCCGCCAGCCAGCTGCGTTCTTCATCGGTGAGAGTCAGCGCGTCAGCCGTGGCGGTGCAGATCATCAATGACAGCAGAAACAGCACGGGCGCCAGTCTGGGCATAACGCTCTCGTTAGGGCTGGGGGGTGATTGTTTCGAGTGTAGACGGGGTATGCGGCGGGGAGGGCGGAGCGGGGAATTTAATCTGCCATAAAACAAAACCCCCAGCCTGGGCCGGGGGTTCTGGTATCACTCGTCGAGGAAGGAGCGCAGATGCTCGCTTCGCGTCGGGTGGCGCAGCTTGCGCAGCGCCTTGGCTTCGATCTGACGGATCCGCTCACGCGTTACGTCAAACTGTTTGCCCACTTCTTCAAGCGTATGGTCGGTATTCATGTCGATACCGAAACGCATGCGCAGTACCTTGGCTTCACGGGCAGTGAGGCCGGACAGCACTTCGCGAGTCGCTTCCTTCAGACTTTCCACCGTGGCGACATCGATTGGCGACTGCATGGTCGAGTCTTCGATGAAGTCGCCCAGATGGGAGTCTTCGTCATCACCGATCGGGGTTTCCATGGAGATCGGCTCTTTGGCGATCTTCAGTACCTTGCGGATCTTGTCCTCAGGCATTTCCATGCGTTCGCCGAGCTCTTCCGGGGTCGGTTCGCGACCCATTTCCTGCAGCATCTGCCGGGAAATACGGTTGAGCTTGTTGATCGTCTCGATCATGTGCACCGGAATACGGATAGTGCGGGCCTGGTCGGCGATCGAGCGAGTGATCGCCTGACGGATCCACCAGGTGGCATAAGTCGAGAACTTGTAACCACGACGGTATTCGAACTTGTCCACCGCCTTCATCAGACCGATGTTGCCTTCCTGGATCAGATCGAGGAATTGCAGACCGCGGTTGGTGTACTTCTTGGCGATCGAGATCACCAGACGCAGGTTGGCTTCAACCATCTCTTTCTTCGCGCGGCGGGCCTTGGCCTCACCGATCGACATGCGACGGTTGATGTCCTTGATTTCGGCGATGGTCAGGCCGGTCTCGGTTTCCAGTGCGATCAGCTTCTGCTGGCAACGGATGATGTCCGGCTGCACGCGACCGATGGCTTCGGCATACTTGCTCTTGCCTTTGGCCAGGGCGTCGGACCAGCTTTCGTCGACTTCGTTGCCCGGGAACTGACGCAGGAAATCGGCGCGCGGCATACGTGCATCACGTACGCACAGCTGCATGATCGCGCGCTCTTGCTGACGCAGACGATCCAGGGCACTGCGCACACGCTCGACCAGGGCTTCGAATTGCTTCGGAACCAGTTTGATCGGCATGAACAGCTCGGCCAGGGCCAGCAACTCGGCAACCGCTGCCTTGTTGTGACGACCGTGCTTTTTCAGGGCCTTGCGGGTGATTTCCATCTGGTCGGCCACGGCGCCGAAGCGCTGCGCAGCGATAACCGGGTCCGGACCGCTTTCGGCTTCTTCTTCGTCATCGGAAGATTCGGCTTCATCGTCGTCGGTATCGTCGTCGGCCTTGACGGCTTTCGGGTCGACCGGCGGCGGCACTTCTGCCGCAGGCGGCGCGATGCCGTCGTCCGGGTCGATATAACCGCTCAGGACGTCGGACAGGCGACCACCTTCGGTGGTAACGCGGGTGTACTCGGAGAGAATGTGGTCAACCGTGCCAGGGAAGTGCGCGATTGCGCTCATCACTTCACGAATGCCTTCTTCGATCCGCTTGGCGATTTCGATTTCGCCTTCACGGGTCAGAAGCTCGACCGTACCCATTTCACGCATGTACATGCGCACCGGGTCAGTGGTGCGACCGATATCGGTCTCCACCGCCGCCAACGCAGCGGCTGCTTCTTCCGCAGCGGCCTCGTCGGTATCGGCGTCGGCCAACATAAGGGCGTCCGCATCCGGAGCACTCTCGTGTACGGGGATCCCCATGTCGTTAATCATGCGGATGATGTCTTCCACCTGCTCCGGATCTGAAATATCCTCGGGCAGGTGGTCGTTGACCTCGGCGTAAGTCAGATACTTCTGCTCACGACCCAGTTTGATCAACTCAATAATACGAGACTGCTGTTGCGCTTTTCCGGACATAACACCCTATCCACTGAAGGTCTTGGCGGGCAAAAAACAAGCCGAGGATTATACCTGAGCTATGACCTCACGCGCCAGTTGAGGTCGGGTTTGATGCGGAAACATTGCGACTTAAAAGGTCGCGCAGTTGATTTTTCTCTTCGACGCTCAGTTCGCTTTGCCGCGCTTTCCTGAGTAACTGTTCGAGATTTCGCTCGCGTTGGCGGGCGGACAAGCTAGTAATGGTGTCGAAAAACTGTTGTTCAAGGTTATCTCCGTCAATCAGCCATTCCTTTTCTGCCAGCGCCTTGAGCAAACGACCCTGTTCAGTACCGTGCCACCGCGCGATCAACTGAAATGAGTTTAGCTTGGGATTCTTCTGTACGGCTTCGAGCAGTGCCACAAGCAACTGGGCGTTGGTCTGATTTTCATCGGCAATGTGCCCGGCGTCTTCGACGCGCTTGGCCAGTTGCGGATGATGGAGCAATGTTCTAAGGGCCGTCAGGGTCGGCGATTCGACGCCAATCGGCGTGCGCGGGCGCTGCTGTTCGCGATCGCCACCACGCTTGCCGTTCTTGTCCCATGGTTTCTTGTCCCACTTCTTGCCGCCGGCGCCGGGTTTCTTCGGCGTCCATTCCTGCTGCGGCGCGTACATGTCCTGTGCCTGCGGCTGATGGTAGTCGCTGTAGTCCGGCATGGCGTCGTAATCGAAGCCCGGATCGTAGGCGGGCGGTGCTTCCTGCGGCGCACTCTGAACCAATTGGCTGACGGTCTCGCTGCTCAGGCCGGTAATCTCGGTCAGGCGTTGACGCATGAGGATGCGCAGGTTCGCGCCTGGAACCTTATCGATCAATGGCGCGGCGAGGGTGGCCATGTGCGCCTTGCCCTCAAGTGAACGCGGGTCGGCTTCTTCGGTCAGTTGCTGGAAAAAATAATCGGCCAGCGGCTGCGCGTGCTGATTGATGCGCGCTTTGAAAGCGTCGGTGCCTTCGGCGCGAACCAGGGTGTCCGGGTCTTCGCCTTCGGGCAAAAACAGGAACCGCGCGCGACGACCGTCCTGCAGGCACGGCAGGGTCGCTTCCAGTGCGCGCCACGCGGCGTTGCGGCCCGCCTGGTCGCCGTCGAAGCAGAACAATACGTTCGGGACGACGCGAAACAGACGCTTCAGATGTTCTTCGCTGGTCGCGGTGCCCAGCGTGGCAACGGCATTGCGCAAGCCTTGCTGCGCTAGGGCAATGACGTCCATGTAGCCTTCGACGACAATGATCTCGTCAAGGTTGCGATTGTTCTTGCGCGCTTCATAAAGGCCGTAGAGTTCCTGGCCTTTATGGAATACCGGGGTTTCCGGTGAGTTCAGGTACTTGGGCTTATCGTCGCCCAGTACGCGACCGCCGAAGGCGATGATCCGTCCACGGGTGTCGCGGATCGGGAACATCACGCGATCGCGAAAGCGATCATAGCGTTTGCCGGTTTCGGCGTTCTCGATCAGCAGGCCGGCTTCGATCATGGCTTTTTGTTGCAGGGTGTCGCTGCTCAGATGCTTGAGCAGGTTGTCCCAGCCCGGCGGCGCAAAGCCGAGGCCGAAATCCCGAGCGATCTCGCCGGTCAGGCCGCGCCCCTTGAGGTAATCCACTGCAGCCTTGCGCGACGGATGACTCTTGAGCGCCTGCCGGTAGAAATCGGCGGCGGCGGTGAGCAGCGGATACAGCGGCGAATCGGTCGGCTGACGCGGCTTGCGCTCGCGACCGCTTTCTTCGCGAGGGATTTCCATGCCGGCGGCTTTGGCCAGATCTTCGACGGCCTGGGGGAAGTCCAGGTTGTCGTGATCCATGAGAAAGCCGAGGGCGTTGCCGCCAGCGCCGCAGCCGAAGCAGTAATAGAACTGTTTGTCGGGGCTGACACTGAACGACGGGGTTTTCTCTTTGTGGAACGGGCAACAGGCGGTGTAGTTCTTGCCGGCCTTCTTCAATTGCACGCGCGAGCTGACCACGTCGACGATGTCGGTGCGGTTCAGCAGGTCGTCAATGAAGCTCTGGGGAATCAGCCCGGCCATGGCGTTCTCGTCGTCTGCGCTGCAATAGGTCCGTTGCGACAGGCTGTCGGACGCGGGCCATTGCTGGAAACGCACAAAAAGTGCGGCTCGACCGGTGTCGTCTGCGTGATCGCTGTCGGGAAGTGTATCTGCCGAAAATCCACTGACGTTAGTACCTATCAGTCTTCGACTATGTGAAAGTGTTGCGCTGAATCCGCTGACGGCCGGTTGTCGGCCTCGGATAGCTCAATAAAGCGGGCACGCATGCAGGTGCCTTGGGCTGATCGTCGTAAGAGGAATCAGTGGGTGTGCTCGTCAGTAGCCTTGAAAGGCTCGTCAGAAAAGACGTGCACCGCTGGCAAAAGAGCCAGGCCTGACGCGGTGAAGCAGATTTGTCTCGGTCGCATCGGCGGCGTCGACGGTGAAGCATCAAGCGTTTTACGCAAATGCCATTAGCCCGGCTGAGGGCCGGGCTTAGGCAAGAAGCTTGCTACGAACGTCTGTGTATTAGTACAGACGAACGGCGCGGCGCTGTTCGCGCTGAACTTTCTTGGCGTGACGCTTAACAGCGGCTGCTGCCTTGCGCTTACGCTCAGAAGTTGGCTTCTCGTAAAATTCGCGGCTACGAACTTCAGCCAGTACACCGGCTTTTTCGCAGGAGCGCTTGAAACGACGCAGAGCTACGTCGAAGGGTTCGTTCTCTTTTACTTTGACGGCTGGCATCCAGAGCTACCTTCATTCATTACCGGGGTCAACATCCTCGCGGCAAAAGAGCACTTGAAGACGTCGGTTTTTAAGGGTTGCGGATGTTAACCCCTCATCGCTCGGAATGCAAAGCCTCTGATCGAAAACCGCTGGTCGGGGCATCACGTGGCGACTATTATGCGCGCCTTCGAATTCAGCCTAAACAAGGCGCAAACCCATGCTAGTACTGGGATTAGAAACCTCTTGCGACGAAACCGGCGTCGCATTGTATGACAGCGAACGCGGCCTGTTGGCCGACGCGCTGTTCAGTCAGATCGACCTGCACCGCGTCTACGGCGGTGTGGTGCCGGAGCTGGCTTCGCGTGACCACGTCAAACGCATGCTGCCCTTGATCCGTCAGGTGTTGGCCGAGGCCGACTGCGTGCCGACCGAGATCGATGCAATCGCCTACACCGCAGGTCCTGGTCTGGTTGGCGCGTTGCTGGTCGGTGCTTCCTGCGCGCAGGCGCTGGCGTTTGCCTGGGGCATTCCGGCCCTCGGTGTGCACCACATGGAAGGCCACTTGCTGGCTCCGATGCTGGAGCCAAAACCACCTGAATTCCCGTTCGTCGCTTTGTTGGTCTCTGGCGGTCATACCCAGTTGGTTCAGGTCGACGGCATTGGCCAATACAGCCTGCTCGGCGAGACGCTCGACGATGCGGCCGGCGAAGCTTTCGACAAAACCGCGAAGATGATGGGCCTCAATTACCCTGGCGGACCGGAAATCGCCAAGCTGGCCGAGAAAGGCGTCGCAGGACGTTTCACCTTTCCGCGTCCGATGTGTGACCGTCCGGGGCTGGACTTCAGCTTCAGCGGCCTGAAAACCTTCGCCCTCAACACCTGGCAGCAATGCGTCAGCGCCGGGGACGACGGCGAGCAAGCCCGTTGCGACATCGCGCTGGCGTTCCAGCAAGCTGTGGTGGAGACTTTGACCATCAAGTGCAAGCGCGCCCTGAAACAGGCGGGCATGAAGCGGCTGGTGATTGCCGGCGGCGTCAGCGCCAACAAGGCTTTGCGCGTTTCGCTGGAAAAAATGCTCGGCGATATGAAGGGCGATGTGTTCTACGCGCGCCCGGAGTTCTGCACCGACAATGGCGCGATGATCGCGTTTGCCGGTTGCCAGCGCCTGAAGGCCGGTCAGCAGGAAAGTCTGGCAATCACCGTGCAGGCACGCTGGCCGATGGAGCAGTTGTCGGCACTGTGATGAGCGATGCTCACGAAAGGCATTCAAAAATGCCGTTCGCGCCCGGCAAACAGGTCGCGTAGATTGCCGCGATGACGCCAGACAATCAGCAAGGTCAGCGCGCTCATTGGCAGCAAGGCTTCCGGCTCTTGCCAGGCCAGCAATGGCAGGGTCAGTGGCGTGGCAATCAGCGCCGCCAGCGAGCTGGTGCGGGTCAGGTAGAACGTCAGCAGCCAGGCACATACGGCCAGCAGCGCGGCGGGTGGATACAGGGCGATCAGCATGCCGGCGGCAGTGGCAACGCCTTTGCCGCCGCGAAAGCGGAAGTACAAAGGGAACAGGTGACCGATCACGGCGCATACGCCGATCCAGGCCTGATCCTGCAGCGAAAGGCCAGCGCTGGAGGCGATCACCACCGGCAGCAGGCCTTTGCACAGATCACCGAGCAGGGTCAGGATCGCCAGTTTGCGACCGACCAGGCGCAGCATGTTGGTGGCGCCGGCATTACCCGAGCCACTCATTCGCGGATCCGGGTTTCCGGTCAGGCGGCTGAGCAAAATGGCGAAGGACAGCGAGCCGAGCAGGTAGGCGAGAATCGCCAGTAACCAAAACATGCTAACTATTCCGGGCGAGGACGCCCTGATTCTAACGGCGCATCGCGCCCTTGTCGTGCAGCGGAGAGAAGTGCTTGGACAGAGTGTTTATCGAGGGCCTGGAAGTCGACACCGTGATCGGTGCCTACGACTGGGAGCGCGGCATCCGTCAATGCCTGCGTCTTGATCTGAGCTTCGCCTGGGACAATCGCCCGGCCGCCGCCGGTGACGATCTGACCCTGGCGCTCGATTACGCCAGTGTTTCCACGCGCATCCAGGCGTTTGCCGAGCAGGCGCAGTTCCAACTGGTCGAGACCTTTGCCGAGCGTCTGGTTGAAGTGCTCATGGCCGAATTCAAGATCACCTGGGTGCGGCTGAAACTGACCAAGCCGGGCGCGGTGCCGGCGGCCAAGGGTGGTGTGGGTGTGGAGATCGAGCGCGGATGTCGCTGACTCAGGTCTACCTCGGGCTCGGTAGCAATATCGAGCGCGAAACCCATTTGCGCGCCGGTCTCGATGCGCTGGCCACGTTCCTGGTGGATATCCGATGTTCGGCGGTGTTCGAGAGCCAACCGGTGGGCATCAAGAGCGGGCCGTTCTTCAATTTCGTGGTCTCGGCCTACACCGATCTGCCGTTGATGGAGCTCGATCGCCGCTTGAAATTCATCGAGGCGGACAACGGTCGTTATGCCCCGGATCGCAAGGGTCTGCCGCTGGATATCGACGTGCTGCTGTATGGCGATCTGGTGGGTAACTTTGATGGATTGATTCTGCCGCGTGTGGAAATCCTGAAAAATGCTTTTGTACTGTGGCCGCTTTCGCTGATTGCGCCGCAGCGGGTTCACCCAGGGGTGGGCAAGAGCTTTGCGACGTTGTGGGCCGAGGCGCAGATTGATCAGGTGTTGGCGCCGGTTGCGTTCGAATGGAATGGGCAGCAATTGACTCCGTCGAATCTTTAAAGCAAAAGATCGAAGCCTTCGGCAGCTCCTACAGAGGAATTTGCGTTTTCCTGTAGAAGCTGCCGAAGGCTGCGATCTTTTGATCTTGCTTCAGGCGTTGTCTTTGTAGATTTTCAATGCTTTCAACCGTTCACGCTTCAGCGCTTCGCCCAATTCCGGCCCCTTGAATCCCTGCTCCAGCAAAGGCTGCACCGCCACCGCTCGCGCAGCTTGCGCCGCTCCGCGCAAATAATCCGCCTGTGGATAACTGCGCTGCTCCAGGCCCTTGCGGCCACGGGCGTCCATCTCGCACGCGACGATAAACTCTTCGAAGCGCTGCGGCCGGCGATAGATATCGAAGCTCTGCAATAACTCCAGCAGCGTCGAGGCTTTCAGCTCCAGCGCCCGGTGCCCATGGGTGTGATACTGCCCGACCAGCAGCGCCAGTTCCTGACAGTCCTTGGGGACCTTGAAGCGCTCGTTGACCGCTTTGATCAGCTTCAGCCCCGTGTGCTCATGGGCGATATGCCGGGGCCATTCTTCTTCCGGCGTCAGACCTTTGCCCAAGTCGTGCAGCAGGCAGGCCCAGCGCACCGTCAGCGGCTGCTTGTGCAGGGCCGATTGCTCCAGCACGCTCAAAGTGTGCAGGCCCGTGTCGATTTCCGGGTGATGAGTTTCCGGCTGCGGCACGCCGAACAAGGCGTCAACTTCCGGCATCAGTACTTTCAGCGCGCCACAGTCGCGCAATACCTGGATGAACACCTGTGGGTGATCTTCCATCAAGGCGCGGGAAATTTCCTTCCAGCTGCGCTCGGCAGTCAGCGCTTGCAGTTCGCCGGACTCACTGAGCTGCCGCATCAGGTCCATGGTTTCATCGGCGACCGTGAAGCCCAGCCCGGCATAGCGCGCGGCGAAACGGGCAACGCGCAGCACACGCAGTGGATCTTCGGCGAACGCCGGGGAAACATGGCGAAGGATTCGTGCTTCGAGGTCGCGTTGACCATGATACGGATCGGTCAGGTTGAGTTGATCGTCCTCGGCCATGGCATTGATCGTCAGGTCGCGGCGAATCAGGTCTTCTTCCAGCGTGACTTCCGGACTTGCATAGAAGGTGAAGCCACCGTAACCGCGACCGCTCTTGCGCTCGGTGCGGGCGAGGGCATACTCCTCGCCGGTTTTGGGGTGCAGAAACACGGGAAAATCTGCGCCGACCGGGCGAAACCCCTGGGCGAGCATTTCCTCCGTGGTAGCGCCCACCACGACCCGGTCGACATCTGTGACCGGCAACCCTAACAGGCGATCACGTACCGCGCCGCCAACCTTGTAAACCTGCATAAAAAACCTCCGTCAGTCCGACAGGATAACCCTTGCGTCAGACTTTCGGAGGCCGGAACCGGATCAAAGATGAATCACGGCCAGATCGAGCCGGCCGTAATCGCCCTCGCTGTGCTCACTGCGTGGCGGCACGTGATGGGTTTTCATGATCTGGTCGCCCTGCAGGGTTTCCAGATGAATGTCGAAGCCCCACAGCCTATGCAGATGCTTGAGCACTTCCTCGGTGGAGTCGCCCAACGGTTTGCGGTCGTGCTGCTGATGACGCAGGGTCAGCGAGCGATCGCCGCGCCGGTCAATGCTGTAGATCTGCACGTTCGGCTCACGATTGCCGAGGTTGTACTGCGCAGCCAGGGTTTCGCGGATGATTCGGTAGCCGCCCTCGTCATGAATGGCTGGCACCAGCAGGTCGTCCTTCTGGTCGTCATCGAGGATGCTGAACAGTTTCAGATCGCGGATGACCTTCGGCGACAGGTACTGCAGGATGAAGCTCTCGTCCTTGAAACTGCTCATGGCGAACTTGATGGTCGACAGCCAGTCGGAACCGGCGATGTCCGGGAACCAGCGACGGTCTTCTTCGGTGGGCTCTTCGCACATGCGCCGGATGTCGCGGTACATGGCGAAACCCAGCGCGTAGGGATTGATGCCGCTGTAGTACGGGCTGTCAAAGCCAGGCTGAAACACCACGCTGGTGTGCGAGGTAAGGAATTCCATCATGAAGCCGTCAGTGACCAGACCCTCGTCATACAGATCGTTCATCAGCGTGTAATGCCAGAACGTCGCCCAGCCTTCGTTCATCACCTGGGTCTGGCGCTGCGGATAGAAATACTGGGCGATCTTGCGCACGATTCGCACGATCTCGCGCTGCCAGGGTTCGAGCAACGGTGCGTGTTTTTCAATGAAATAAAGAATGTTTTCCTGCGGCTCGGCCGGGAAGCGGGCGTTGTCCTTGTCGCTGTATTTGTCAGCGCCCTTGGGGATGGTGCGCCACAGATCATTAATCTGTTTCTGCATGTGCTCTTCACGATCCTTCTGCCGCCGGCGCTCTTCTTCGGCGGAAATCGGATACGGGCGCTTGTAGCGGTCGACACCGTAATTCATCAGGGCGTGGCAGGAATCGAGCAGATCTTCCACTGCATCAATGCCGTGGCGCTCTTCGCACTGCATGATGTACTGCTTGGCAAACACCAGGTAATCGATGATCGAACTGGCGTCAGTCCAGGTGCGGAACAGGTAGTTGCCCTTGAAGAAGCTGTTGTGGCCATAGCAGGCATGAGCCACCACCAGAGCCTGCATGCAGATGGTGTTTTCTTCCATCAGATAGGCGATGCACGGATCCGAGTTGATCACGATCTCGTAGGCCAGGCCCATCTGACCACGACTATAGGATTTCTCGGTGCTGAGGAAGTGTTTGCCGTAGGACCAGTGGTGGTAACCCAGCGGCATGCCCACCGAGGCATAGGCGTCCATCATCTGCTCGGCGGTGATCACTTCGATCTGGTTGGGATAGGTATCCAGCGCATAGCGGGCCGCAATCCGGGCGATTTCGCGGTCGTAGGTCTGGATCAGCTCGAATGTCCATTCAGAGCCGGTGGAAATCGGCTGGCGTTTCTGCTCTTTGGCGGTCATGTCACTAACCTGCGCTGGAAGAGTTCACGGAAGACCGGATAGATATCTCCGGCCGAGACCAGTTGCTGCTGGGCAAATGTGTCAGAGAAGGCTTCGGCGATGCGTTCGTACTCGTACCACAAGGCCTGGTGTTCGCGCGGGGTAATCTCCACATAAGTGTAGTACTGCACAAACGGCATGATCTGGTTGATAAGGATGTCGCGGCAGATCGGCGAATCGTCGTTCCAGTTGTCGCCGTCAGAGGCTTGAGCGGCGTAGATGTTCCACTCGTTACTCGGATAGCGCTCGGCCATGATTTCCTGCATCAGCTTCAGAGCGCTGGAAACAATGGTGCCGCCGGTCTCACGAGAATAGAAAAACTCCTCTTCGTCCACTTCCCGGGCGCTGGTGTGGTGACGGATGAACACCACGTCGATCTTGTCGTAGTTACGCTTGAGGAACAGGTACAGCAGGATGAAAAAGCGCTTGGCGATGTCCTTGGTCGCCTGCGTCATCGAGCCGGAAACGTCCATGAGGCAGAACATCACCGCTTTGGAGCTGGGGTTCGGTTGCTTGACCAGCAGGTTGTATTTCAAGTCGAAGGTGTCGAGGAACGGCACGCGATGGATACGTGCGCTGAGTTTCTCTATTTCAGCTTCGAGTTCCTGGATATCGCCGAAGTTGTCCGGTTCTTCGCGTTTGAGCCGCGCCAGCTCTTCCTTGGCCTCGCGCAGTTTCGCGCGACTGCTGCCGGACAAGGCAATACGACGCGCATGTGCTGAGCGCAGGGTGCGGATGATATTGATGCGTGAGGGGTTACCTTCGTTGCTTATCCCCGCGCGTACGGTTTTGAACGTGTCGGTGCCGGTCAGGTTGCGTTTGACCAGGTTCGGCAGCTCCAGATCTTCGAACATGAATTCGAGGAACTCTTCCTGAGTGATCTGGAAGACGAACTCGTCCATGCCTTCGCCAGAATTACCGGCCTTGCCCGGACCTCGGCCACCGCCGCCTCCCGGTGGGCGGGCAATATGTTCACCGGCCGTGAACTCTTTGTTACCGGGATGCACCACAGTCTGTTTGCCGCCGCGTCCGTGATGAAGCACCGGTTCGTCGATGTCGCGACCGGGAATGCTGATCTGTTCACCATGCTCCATATCGGTGATGGAGCGCCGGCTGACTGCCTCTTCGACAGCCTTCTTGATGTGGTCACGGTAACGTCGCAGAAAACGCTGACGGTTCACCGTGCTCTTGTTCTTGCCATTGAGGCGTCGGTCGATCACATAGCTCATAAGGCCCCTCCGGGGAGCTTCAAGTTTTGAGCTGCAAGCTGCAAGTTGAAGCGATTGGGCCAGGATTCAGCCTCTGAGCGCTCTTTCTTGCAGCTTGTGGCTTATAGCTTGCAGCTGCCTCACTGCGACTTGCGGACCCGCAGGTACCATTCGGACAGCAGGCGTACCTGTTTATCGGTGTAGCCACGTTCAACCATTCGCGTAACGAAGTCGTTGTGTTTCTGCTGATCCTCCTTGCTGGCCTTGGCGTTGAAACTGATGACGGGCAGCAGGTCTTCGGTGTTGGAGAACATTTTCTTCTCGATGACCACCCGCAGTTTTTCGTAGCTGAGCCAGGTCGGGTTCTTGCCGTTGTTGTTGGCCCGGGCGCGCAGGACGAAGTTGACGATTTCGTTACGGAAATCCTTCGGATTGCTGATGCCGGCCGGTTTCTCGATTTTTTCCAGTTCTTCGTTCAGCGCCACGCGGTTGAGGATCTCGCCGGTTTCCGGATCGCGATACTCCTGATCCTGGATCCAGAAATCCGCGTACAGCACGTAGCGGTCGAAGATGTTCTGACCGTATTCGCTGTAGGATTCCAGATAAGCAGTCTGGATTTCCTTGCCGATGAACTCGATGTAGCGCGGCGCCAGGTATTCCTTCAGATAGCGCAGGTAGCGCTCGCGGGTTTCGGCCTGGAACTGTTCCTGTTCGATCTGCTGTTCCAGCACATAGAGCAGGTGCACCGGGTTGGCGGCGATTTCGTGCGGGTCGAAGTTGAACACTTTGGAGAGGATCTTGAAGGCGAAGCGGGTCGACAGGCCATTCATGCCTTCGTCGACACCGGCCGAGTCACGGTACTCCTGAATCGATTTGGCTTTCGGATCGGTGTCCTTGAGGTTTTCACCGTCGTACACGCGCATTTTCGAATAGATGTTGGAGTTTTCCGGCTCCTTGAGGCGCGACAGCACGGTGAACTGCGCGAGCATCTTCAATGTGTCCGGTGCGCAGTGCGCCTTGGACAGAGAACTGTTGAAAAGCAGTTTGTCGTAGATCTTCACTTCGTCGCTGACGCGCAGGCAGTACGGCACTTTGACGATGTAGATCCGGTCGATGAACGCCTCGTTGTTCTTGTTGTTGCGGAAGGTATGCCACTCCGATTCGTTGGAGTGAGCCAGCAGGATGCCGGTGAACGGAATCGCGCCGAGGCCTTCGGTACTGTTGTAGTTACCTTCCTGCGTAGCGGTCAGCAAAGGGTGCAGCACCTTGATCGGCGCCTTGAACATTTCGACGAATTCCATCAGGCCCTGGTTGGCCCGGCACAGCGCACCGGAGTAGCTGTAGGCGTCGGCGTCGTTCTGCGGGAATTCTTCAAGCTTGCGGATATCGACCTTGCCGACCAGCGCCGAGATGTCCTGGTTGTTCTCATCACCGGGTTCGGTCTTTGCCACGGCGATCTGATTGAGGATCGACGGGTACAGCTTGACCACGCGGAACTGGCTGATGTCGCCGCCGAATTCGGCCAGGCGCTTGGTCGCCCAGGGCGACATGATGGTGTTCAGGTAGCGCCGTGGAATGCCGAAATCTTCCTCGAGGATTGCGCCATCTTCGGTGGCGTTGAACAAACCCAGGGGCGATTCGAAAACCGGTGAGCCCTTGATGGCGTAGAAGGGCACCTTCTCCATCAATTGTTTCAGCTTCTCGGCTAGGGACGATTTACCGCCACCGACGGGGCCGAGCAGGTAGAGGATCTGTTTCTTCTCTTCCAGGCCCTGGGCCGCGTGGCGGAAATACGAGACGATCTGGTCGATGCATTCTTCCATCCCGTGGAAGTCTTCAAAGGCCGGATAGCGGCGGATCACCTTATTGGAAAAAATGCGCGACAGCCTCGAGTTGGTCGAAGTGTCGAGCAGTTCCGGTTCGCCGATAGCCATCAATAGACGCTCGGCGGCGGAAACGTAGGCGCTCCGGTCTTTCTTGCACAGCTCCAGGTACTCTTGCAGCGAGAGTTCTTCCTGGCGTGTGGACTCGAAGCGTTGTTGGAAGTGGCTAAAGATACTCATGACGTCACCTCGCTCGATACGTGGAGCCGACGCCGGATCACTCAGTCGATGCTGGCAGCAGTCGCTGTGGCAGCTGCTGTTTACCCCCCAGAATTCTTCCACGGTCGACAAACCGCGAAAGCTACTCCCGATGACCCGCGCGCCGGTGTACCGGCTCTCCCCTGTTTTGGATGGCCTGCGCTTAAGGATAGTTGGGAATTCGAGAGGTAAAGGCGAGATACGTAATTAGTTGTGGCAGACCGTTCGTCTGCCGCGCGCAGGCCCACGGCAGCCGGGGCCTGCGCCGCGCAAAAAAATTATTCGGCGGTGCCTTGCGCGGTTTCCGACGGATAAGTCGTACGCCACAGCTCAAAGCCGCCGTCCATGCTGTAAACGTCGGAGAAGCCCTGGCTGACCAGATAGGCGGCTGCGCCCTGGCTGGAATTGCCGTGGTAGCAGACCACCACGGTCGGTGCATCAAGGTCGGCACCTTGAATGAAAGCGTGCAGCGAATGGTTGTCGAGATGCTTCGAGCCGCTGATATGCAGCGCGGCGAAGGTCGCTGGATCGCGTACGTCGACTACGACTGCGCCCTGTTCACGCAGGGCCTGCGCCTGTTCTGGGGGGATTCGTTTGAATTCGCTCATGGCGGGTTCCTGTAGCTCAACTGAAAGTGCAGTCTAACGCGGTGCGCCGACTGGCGAAGATTCGGGGATAAGTGGCGCGACCGTGTGTGCAAGCCCGCCGTGTTCATCACATTTGCATGACAGACGTTCGCCGCTGTCGACGTTCATCAGTGTCAGGCTGCCGCCCCATACGCAGCCGGTGTCCAGCGCTGAAATGCCCGGCTCGTGGATGTTGCCTTCAAGCGCTGCCCAGTGGCCAAAAATGATGCGCAGGCCTTTGGTCTTGCGTTCTTTGTGCTGAAACCACGGTTTGTAGCCGGGCGGGGCGCTGTCGAGGCCTTCCTTGCTCTTGAGGTCAAGCTTGCCCTCGGCGGTGCAAAAGCGCATGCGCGTGAAGTAATTGGTGATCACCCGCAGGCGATCAATGCCTTTGAGGTCGTTGTCCCATTTTGTCGGCTCGTTGCCGTACATGCCGTCAAGGTAGGCCGGGAAGACGTTGTCGTCGCGCAGTGCGGTCTCGACTTCGGCGGCGCACTTAAGGGCACGGCGCAGCGACCATTGCGGCGGGATGCCGGCGTGGACCATGGCGACATCACGGATTTCGTCGTAGTGCATCAGCTTCTGCTGGCGCAGCCATTCCATCAGTTGCGGGCCATCGGGCGCCTCGATGATTTCGCGCAAGGTGTCGCTTTTCTTCAAACGCTCGATCTTTTTCGCGGCGGCCAGCAGATGCAAATCGTGATTGCCGAGGACACAGACCAGCGACTCGCGCATCTCATGGAGAAAACGCAGGGTTTCCAGCGACTGCGGGCCACGGTTCACCAGATCGCCAACCAGCCATAGCCGATCCAGCGCCGGGTCAAAGGCAACTTGCTTGAGCAGGCACTTGAGCGGCTCGAGGCAGCCTTGCAAGTCGCCGACGGCGTACGTCGTCATCAGTGCAGGGCTCCGGGTACAGCGAGGCGAAACGGTTTGATGACTGCATCGAAATGTTTACCGTCATCAGCGAGCATCTGATAGGTGCCCTGCATGGTGCCGACCTTGGTGGTCATCACCGTGCCGCTGGTATACGTGTGGCTCTTGCCTGCATCGATCAACGGTTGCTGGCCAACGACGCCTTCACCGCGTACTTCTTCGACATGGCCGTCACCATCGGTAATTACCCAGTTCCGGGCCAGAAGCTTGGCGGCAAGCTCGCCGTTGTTCTGCACGGTGATGGTGTAGGCGAAGGCGAAACGGTCGTGTTCGGGTTGCGATTGGTCTGCCAGATAGTGAGTGACGACGCTGACATCGACCTGATAACGGGAATCGGACATGCAAGAGGGCCTTAACGAAGCGGAACGCGGGGCGTAGCTGATGGGGAATCAGTCTAGGCAAGTATCGGGCAGTAAACCAGAGTGGTGTGCTGCCCGATAGCGTTCATCGCGGGTCAGTCGGAGGCGGGAGCTGCCGGGACCTGTATCGCGAGCTGGTCGGCCAGACGCACGAATGCGGCCAGATCCAGTTGCTCGGGACGCAGGCTGCCATCGACGCCAGCGGCTTCGATCTCGGCATTGCTGAGCAATTGCTTGAGGGTATTGCGCAAGGTTTTGCGGCGCTGGTTGAAAGCTTCGCGCACCACGCGCTCCAGCAGCTTGTGATCCTTGGCCGGGTGCGGCAGTACCGCGTGGGGCACGAGACGAACGATCGCCGAATCTACTTTCGGCGGCGGATTGAACGCGCCCGGTCCGACGTTGAACAGATGTTCTACACGGCAGTGATACTGAACCATGATCGACAGACGACCCCAATCACCGCCACCCGGGCCTGCGGCCAGACGCTCGACCACTTCTTTCTGCAACATGAAGTGCATGTCACGAATGATGCCGGCGTTGTTCAGCAGGTGAAAAATCAGCGGCGTGGAGATGTTGTAGGGCAGGTTGCCGACTACCCGCAGGCTGTTTGGCGCGGCGTTCAGCGAATTGAAGTCGAACTTCAGCGCATCGCCCTGATGCAGGTTGAAATTGCTCATGCCAGCAAACTGCTGATTGAGGATCGGAATCAGATCCTTGTCCAGTTCCACCACGTCGAGTTGCGCGCCAGAGCCAAGCAAACCTTGGGTCAGGGCACCCTGACCGGGGCCGATTTCCAGCAGGCGGTCGTCAGGCTTGGCGTGAATGGAGCGCAGAATGCGGTCGATAACGCCGGCATCGTGGAGGAAGTTCTGACCAAAGCGTTTGCGCGCCTTGTGTTGGTATTGCTCGTTCATAAACGGGTCTCGGCCATCTGGTAGGCGGTTTCCAGGGCGACTTGCAGGCTGCCGGTGTCGATCCTGCCGCTGCCGGCCAGATCCAGGGCGGTGCCATGGTCGACCGAAGTGCGGATGATCGGCAGGCCCAGCGTCACGTTGACGGCAGCGCCGAAGCCCTTGTACTTGAGCACGGGCAAGCCCTGGTCGTGATACATCGCCAGCACTGCGTCGCAGTGCTCCAGATATTTGGGGGTAAACAGAGTGTCGGCAGGCAGCGGGCCACGAAGGTCCATGCCCTCGCCGCGCAGGCGCTCTAATGTCGGTTCGATAATGTCTATTTCTTCATGGCCCAGGTGGCCACCTTCACCGGCGTGCGGGTTGAGGCCGCAGACCAGGATGCGTGGCCGGGCAATGCCGAATTTTTCTTGCAGATCGGTGTGCAGGATTCGCGTCACTCGCTCCAGCCGTTGCGGGGTGATCGCGTCGGCAATCTCCCGCAGAGGCAGATGCGTGGTGACCAGCGCCACGCGCAAACCGCGAGTGGCAAGCATCATCACTACTTGCGCGGTGTGCGTCAGATCAGCGAGGAACTCGGTGTGTCCGGAAAACGCGATGCCCGACTCGTTGATCACGCCTTTGTGCACCGGCGCGGTGATCATCCCGGCGAAGTCGCCGTTCAGGCAGCCATTGCCGGCACGGGTCAAGGTTTCGAGGACGAACGCCGCGTTGGCCTTGTCCAGTTCCCCTGCAACTACCGGTGCGCTGAGCGGAGTGTCCCAGACGTACAGGCTGTTGGTCGGCGCTGGAACATCTGGCCACTGCCCTGGCGCGACATCCAGCAGATTGACGACCAGCCCCAGTTGCGCGGCCCGCTCAAGGAGCAGGTCGCGGCTGGTAATGGCAATCAGGGGATGTGGCTGGGCTTGCGAGGCGAGCAGCAGGCACAGGTCGGGACCGATGCCGGCTGGTTCGCCGGGTGTCAGCGCGAAACGCTTGGGTTTCACTGCGCTGCCTGGTCTGCACCAGGGAGTTTTATTTCTACGTACGCTTCGTCACGGATCTGCCGCAGCCAGGTTTGCAGCTCTTCGTCGTATTTGCGGTTGCGCAGTACGGTCATGGCTTGCTGCTCACGGGCCTGTTCGGTGCTGTCGGTGGCGCGACGGCCGAGGACTTCCAGCACGTGCCAGCCGTATTGCGTCTGGAATGGCTTGGACAGCTGACCTTGTGGGGTCTTGGCCATCACCTCGCGGAATTCCGGCACGAGTACGTTCGGGTCGATCCAGTTCAGGTCGCCACCATTGAGCGCGGAACCCGGGTCTTCCGAGTAGTTCTTCGCCAGCTCGGCGAAGTCTTCGCCGGCAGTGATGCGGTCGTACAACGATTGCACCAGTGCCTTGGTCTTGGCCTCGTCGCGGATCGGGCTCGGCTTGACCAGGATGTGGCGCACATGAACCTCGTCGCGCATCTGCGCTTCGCCGCCACGTTTGCCCAGTAGCTTCAGAATGATGAAACCGCCCGGTGTACGTGCAGGTTGGGTGATGTCGCCGACGGCCATGCTGCTCAGTTCACGATCGAAAGGCGGTGGCAGTTGCGCGGCTTTACGCCAGCCCATGTCGCCGCCTTCCAGCGCATTGTCGCTGCCGGACTTGGCAACAGCCATCTGACCGAAGTCGGCGCCTTGCTTGAGCTGCTGGTAAACCTCCATGGCCTGACGCGCGGCGCTCTGAATAGCATCAGAGTTGGCGCTTTCCGGAGTCGGGATCAGGATGTTGGCCAGGTGCAGTTCTTCGGACAGCTGCATTTTGCCCAGGTCGGAGGCGAGGAAGTTTTTCACTTCCTGCTCGGAAACCTGAATACGTTCGGCCACACGACGCTGACGCACACGGCTGATGATCATCTCGCGCTTGATCTGATCACGGGCGTCGTCATAGTTCAGGCCATCGCGAGCGAGCGCAGCACGAAACTGCTCAACAGTCATGTTGTTGCGCTGAGCAATGGTGCCGACAGCTTGGTTCAGCTCTTCGTCAGTAATGCGGATGCCCGAACGTTCGCCGATCTGCAGTTGCAGGTTTTCTACGATCAAACGCTCGAGCACTTGCTGATCGAGCACGCCCGGAGGCGGCAGACCGCCACCGCGCTTGGCGATGGTCTGCTGAACTTCGTGAACGCGCTGGTCCAGTTGGCTCTGCATGACCACGTCGTTATCGACGATCGCCACCACTTTATCGATGGACTGTACGGCGGCGTTGGCTGCCGTACCCAGGAACAACGCGCCCAGCAGCACCGGGCGCAGACAATCAGAAAGCTTGGTCTTCACGTTCACGATAACCTTGAATGCCTTTGTCGAGGAAGCTCTCTACCTTGGCGCCAGTCAGGCCGCCGAGTCCCTTCAGAACAATTTGGAGGAAGACGCCATGGTCGCCTTTTTCGTTTTGCGGAGCTTCCTGGCTGAACTCGTCATAGGAAACCCAGTAACGGTTGATCAGGCGCAGTTTCCAGCAGCAGTTGTCGTATTCGAAACCACCGAAAGCTTCCAGCGTGCGATTACGGTTGTAGTCGTACTGCCAGCGGCTGATGGCATTCCACTGCGGAACGATCGGCCAGATGACCGAGAAGTCATGCTGCTGGATCTTGTAGTAGTCCTTCACGTAGCCAGGCTGCCCGGGAACGCCGTAGTCACCACCGCCCACCGACCACTGACCGGTGTTCTGGTCATAACGAATCTGATCGTTGCGATAGCGATAGCCGGCATTGATGACCTTGTTCGGGTTGTCGGCTGGCTGGTAGTGGAACATCGCACTGCCGGAGCGCGGGCTGCGGCTGTCCGGGTCCCAGTTGTAGTCGGCTGTGGCGCGCCAGTCGCGGTTCCAGCGGTATTCGTATTCAAGCGCGTATGGCGAGACACTGGATTTGGAATCTTCACGGGTTTTCGCATCGATGCCAGGCAACTGCACTTCGCGATTCTTGAAGTAATAAGCCTGGCCTACGCTGATTTTCTGACGCTCGAAACCGTTGTCTTCGATCCAGCGGCTGGTCACACCCAGTGACAGCTTGTTCTCGTCACCGACACGGTCGGCACCGGTAAAGCGGTTGTCACGGAACAGCGAGGAGTAGCTGAACGTCGTTTCGCTGGTATCGAACACCGGAATATCTTCCTGATCGACCTCAGGGACGTACAGGTAGAACAGGCGTGGTTCCAGAGTCTGGCGATAGTTCTTGCCGAAGTACGAAGTATTTCGGTCGAAGTAGAGGCCACTATCAATGCTGGCGATCGGTACGCCACGATTCTGGTTGCTGTCGAACTTGCCGTAGAGCTTCTGGTTTGCTGGCGACAGCGCATCGATCTGCGCTTTACCGGTGTTATCCAGATCAAGCTGATACTGCGTGTACTGGTACTTCAGCGATGGCTTGAGGAAGCCATACGTCCAGTTCATCGGCAGGCTGACGCCCGGCTTCAGATTCAAACGATCGCCGTTGGCGCGAGCCAGGCCAGTGATGTTGTTGTCCAGGCGCGACTCGGTTGTGATGCCGTCTTCCTGTACAAACGTGCCGCTACGCAGGTCGCGATCAAAGCGAACCAACTCGGTCTCGTAATCGAAATTCAGACCTTCCGGGTGATACGGCAGCTGACCATTGAAGGTGATCTGCGGCAGACGGCCATACGGTGTGATGTTCGAGACAGTAGCCAGTTGGTATTGCTGCGCGTTGAGGCGTGCGGTGTAGCTGTCGCCACGATAAGTGACCGAGCCCTGCTGGTTGACGAAATCGTCACTCTTGACGCCGATCTGGTCAGTTTGCAGGTCCTGGAAGTAATACGGATCGCTGATCTTGGTGTAGTCAACCTGGGTCAGCACGCGGGAGTCGAGACCGCCCTTGTGCTGCCAGTTGTACATGTAGCGAGTCTCGTTGTAGTCGGACTGGCGTTTGCGATCGTCGTTCTCGTCGTTGAGGTACGAGGCCCCGAACTGACCTTCACTCGACTTGGTCAGGTAACGGAATTCGCCTTCCACCAGCATGCCGCGCTTGCTCATGTAGCGCGGGTACAACGTGGCGTCGTAGTTCGGCGCCAGGTTGAAGTAGTACGGCGTGACCAGCATGAAGCCGGTGTCGCTGCCCGAGCCGATGGTCGGCGGCAGGAAGCCTGACTGGCGACGGTCGTCGATCGGGAAGTAGATGTACGGGGTGTACAGAATCGGGATGTCTTTGACGCGCAACGTCACGTTGGTTGCGGTACCGAAACCGGTCGCCGGGTTCAAGGTGATGTTGTTGCCCTTGAGCTGCCAGGCGTTGCTGTTCGGTTCGCACGTGGTGTACGTGCCGTCCTTCAAGCGGATGATCGCGTTTTCGGCACGCTTGGCATACAGCGCGTTACCGCGGATGCGCGATTTGTGCATCACGTATTCGGCGTTGTCGACCTTGGCTTCACCGGTGTCGAGCTGCACGTCGGCGTGGTCGCCGACGATCAGCGCACCGTTGTCGCGGATGCGCACGTTGCCGGCCAGTTCGCCACGGCTTTCGGCCTGATACAGGTTGGCCTCGTCGGCTTCGACCTGCATGCTGCCCTGACGCATGATCACGTCACCGGCAAGGCTGGCGACTTGAGTGTCCTGCTCGTAACGCGACGCTTTGGCACCGATGAAGGTCGGCGCGTCACTTTTATTCGTCTTGTCATTCATGCCAGGACGAATCGGTTCGATATAGGAACCAGAGCAGTAAGGACCGGTCTCGGCCAATTGCGCGGCAGTAAGCTTCTCGCGCGGAACCCAGTCGAGGTGACTGTAGTCTTCGCTACGGGATTTCAGGCCGCGGCCCTTGGACTCGGTGACCAGTGCGGTTTTCGCGCCGGTGTCGGCGTCGGAACCCTTGTCGGCCACAGTCTCGCCGGCGGCGCTGACGGCACTGCCGTCATGCACCGGACGCGGCGGCAATGCCGCTGCGGGCGACTTGGGCGCACAGTCCCAGCCACCCGTAGCCGAGACGGAGCAGTCATACTGCTCGGCGGCAACAACGAATTGACTGGCCAGAGGTTGCATAGCCAGCAGACTGCCGGTTACCAACAACGGAAATTTTTTACGAAACGCGGGGGATTTCAATGCCATCTTATTAGTCCGGGCTTCCTGCGTGCCATCTGCCCGCGGTGTGGGCCGCACGCCTCTCGATGGTCTGAAAAAGATGCTGGATAATAAAGCATGACCCGCTTGACGGCTAGCGCCGTCGGAGACCCTTGCAATGCCTGACCAAGATGTACGCTTGCAACACCTGAAAGTTTGGCTCGATGAGCAGTTGGCAAAGCTGTTTGCCGAACAGGGCTGGGGCACCGTGCCCCCGGCCACGTTGACTGCGGCCAGCAGCGACGCGAGTTTCCGCCGCTACTTCCGCTGGGAGGGCGATGGTCGCAGCTTCGTCGTGATGGACGCGCCGCCCCCCCAGGAAAACTGCAAACCGTTCGTGGATATCGCCTTTTTGCTGGCGAAATCCGGAATAAATGTGCCGAAAATTTATGCCGAGGACCTCGAGCGCGGTTTTCTTTTGCTCAATGACCTGGGCAACAAGACCTATCTCGACGTGATCGATGGCGAAAATGCCGACGCGTTATTCCACGATGCCCTGCAAGCGCTGTTGGCTTTTCAACAGTTGCCGATGGTTGCGCCGTTACCCAGTTACGACGTCGCCTTGTTGCGTCGCGAGCTGGAATTGTTTCCCGAGTGGTACGTCAAGCGCGAGCTGGGCATCGAGTTCGATGCGGCTCAGCAGCAACAATGGCAGCACATCAGTGAGCTGCTGATCGACAGCGCGCTCGCGCAGCCGAAAGTGCTGGTGCACCGCGACTACATGCCGCGCAACCTGATGCTCAGCGAGCCCAATCCCGGCGTGCTGGATTTCCAGGACGCGGTATACGGCCCGGTGACCTACGACGTGACTTGCCTGTTCAAGGACGCCTTCCTCAGTTGGCCTGAAGAACGCGTGCGCGGCTGGCTGGAAAGTTATTGGCAGCAAGCCTCGGCGCTGGACATCCCAGTGCAGCCCGACTTCGAAGACTTTCTGCGCGCCAGCGACCTGATGGGTGTGCAACGTCACCTGAAAGTCATCGGCATCTTCGCGCGCATCTGTCATCGCGACGGCAAGCCGCGTTATCTGGCGGACGTGCCGCGCTTCTTCGCTTATATAGAAGCAGTGATCGCGCGCCGCCCTGAACTGGCGGAGCTGCAAGCGCTGTTCAGCAGCTTGCGTGCTGGAGCGACGGCATGAAGGCAATGATTCTGGCCGCAGGCAAAGGCGAGCGCATGCGCCCGCTGACCCTGACCACGCCGAAACCGCTGGTGCGTGCCGCTGGCGTGCCGCTGATCGAGTATCACCTGCGTGCCCTCGCGGCCGCAGGTTTCAACGAAATCGTCATCAACCACGCCTGGCTCGGTCAGCAGATCGAGGATCATCTGGGTGACGGTTCGCGTTTCGGCCTGAGCATCCAGTACTCGCCGGAGGGCGAGCCGCTGGAAACCGGTGGCGGGATTTTCCGCGCGCTGCCGTTGCTCGGTGACGATGCGTTTCTGGTGGTCAACGGCGACATCTGGACCGATTACGACTTCAGCGTGCTGCACCAGCCGATCAATGGCCTGGCGCATCTGGTGCTGGCGGACAATCCGGCGCATCACCCGAACGGTGATTTCACCCTGATCGACGGCAAAGTGCAGGATGGCGAGCCTGATGCGCAGACCCTGACCTACAGCGGTATCGCCGTGCTGCATCCGCAGTTGTTCGACGGTTGCAGCGATGGCGCTTTCAAACTTGCGCCGCTGCTACGCAACGCCATGGCCAACGGTGAAGTAACGGGCGAGCGCCTGAAGGGGCATTGGGTCGATGTCGGTACCCACGAGCGCCTGGCCGAAGCCGAAGCCTTGATAGAAGCGAGTCGCTGAGATGCTGTGGCCAGGGACTCTGATTGGGGCCGGAGTGGGGTATGCGATTGCCAGCATTCCGGGGGCCATGCTTGGGGCGTTGTTGGGGCAGGCGCTGGATCGGCGCTTGCATTTGCAGAGCTGGGGACACTTACGTGAAAAGCTCGGCGGCCGGCCGATGCTGCGCAACGATGAGCTGCTGTTCGTGTTGCTCGGGCGTCTGGCCAAGAGTGACGGGCGCGTCACTGACGGGCATATCCAGCAGGCCCGCAATGAAATGCGTGCGCTGGAGATGAGCGAGCCGGCGACTCGACGGGCCATCGCGGCGTTCAATCGCGGCAAGTCCGGCAGCGATAATCTGCGCGGCTATCTGCGCCGGTTAAGTACTCAGCCCCATGCGGCCGAAGGCGTTTTGCGTGCCTGCTGGCGCATGGTCTGGGCCGATGGTCGCGCTGGTGTCAGCGAACGTGAGTTACTGGCGCAGTGGGGCAAATGGCTGGGCTGGACGCCGCAACAGGTGCAAGCGCTGGCCAGCGATTATGAACCGGGCAAGCGGCCGATCGTCAGTGCGGCGGTGAGCTATCAGGAGGCGATGAAATTGCTTGGGGTGTCGGCGAGCAGCGAGCCGGCACAGATCAAGCGCGCCTACCGGCGATTGCTTAGTCGCCATCACCCGGACAAGATCGCCGGCAGCGGCGCGACGCCGGCACAGGTGCGTGAGGCGACCGAGCGGACGCGGGAATTGCATAGCGCTTATACGTTGATTCGGGAGCGGCGGGATTTTCGCTAGGCATTGAAGATGTGACGCCTGCAATGGCCCCTTCGCGAGCAAGCTCGCTCCCACATTCGACCCGGGTCCCTCAGATAAAACACGGTTAGATGTGGGAGCGAGCTTGCTCGCGAATGGGGCGACTCGGTTATCAGTCAACAGCCTGAGGATTCAACCAGCCCCGCACCCGCCGAAACAATTGTTCCTGCTCAGCTTTCTTGTCCGGCAACACCTTCAGCGCCACCTGGCTGAACGCTGAGGTCTTCAGACGCTTGCTCGCTTGCATGCGCTCCAGCGCCGCGTTGCGATCCAGCGCTTTGTCCATATAAAAAATATCCACCGTCGGCAGCTTCAGCGTCGGCGTCAGTTCGGCGAGTGGCGGCAGGGCTTTGACCGGTGCTTGCGCGTCAACCATGACCAGTTTTTCCACCTGAGGCGTTTGTCGCTCGCTGAGAAAACGCGCCGCCCAGTAGGCGCCGGTGCCATGACCGAGCACGACAATGCTGCGCGCGCTTTGCTGTTCGGCGTGGGCAATCGCTGCGTCGATTCGCCCGAAAATGCGATCGGCATCAGCCTTGGCCTGTTCTTCGCTGGTCTCGGCGACCACCTGTTCGGCAACTTCCGCTTCACCACCAGCGGCTTGTTCGATCGGTTGCGCGGTGGTGGCGTCCTTGCTTGTGGTTTCCGGGGCTCTCGGCGCGGCGGCCGGTTCGATCACGCGCGGGGCGATAGCGTCGCCTTGCAGGTCCGGCAGGGTAATGCTCAGGCTGCTCCACTCGGCATCCGGCAATTTGCGTCGCAACGGGCCGACTGCCTGCGGCCAGTCAGCGGTTTCGCCGGCACCGGGAACGATGATCACCGCACCTTTGGGCTCGGCGCTGTTGGCCGGTTTCCACAGGGCGAGGAAGGTGTCGCTGCCAGCCTGCAGTTGTTGCTGCTCTTGCGCCGGCAGTTTACGTTGCAGTGCGGCGGCCTCTTCCTGACTACGCTCAAGCAGTGGCTGGCGCTCGGCCGGTTTTTCTTCGGCGGGTTTATCCGTGGCGGCAGGCGCCGGGTCGGCGGCTTCGACGGAAAACGCACAAGGCAGGATCAGCGACAGGCACAATGCTGGCAGTGCCAGGCGGTAGACAGAGGGCATCGGTTATTCCAGGCCAGAAAGTATCCCGGCAGCCTAATGGGTTGGTCAGAATTTGTCAGTGTATGAGACTTCAATGAAGCGATTTTGCTGCCTGTGGGTTATCGGCTGTTTGTGGTTTCCCTTGATGGGCTGGGCGGCGCCTGCGCCACCGGATCATGCCGCGCAATTGTCGCCAGAGCAGCAGCAATGGCTGGCGCAGCACAACGAATTGCGCGTCGGCCTGGTCTTGCAAGCACCCTACGCAACCTACGATCGGCGCTTGCAGCGATTGTCCGGGGCCAATGTCGAGTTGATGAAACTGCTGGCCAAAACCCTCGGCGTGGAACTGAGCTGGCGTAACTTTCAGGATATCGGGGCATTGGAAAGCGCTTTGCGCGAGGGCGAGATCGACATCGCTCCGGGCCTCAGCCAGACCCCGAGCGCGCTGCGCCTCTGGCAGTTTTCCGACCCGTACATGCGCGTGCCGCAACTGGTGGTCAGCGACGAGAAAAGCAGCGGCGCGGTCGATCTGGAAAAGCTCGACAGCCAGACCCGCGTCGCCGTGCGCATGCCGAGCAGCACCGCCGATTACCTGCGCAGCAACTATCCGCACTTGAATCTGCAAGGCGTACCGCTGGAGCGTCAGGCCTTGCAACTGCTGTTGAGTCAGCAAGCCTCCTACGCGGTGGTCGACGAAGCACAGTTGGGCCGGCTGTCGGTGGAGCCGGAATTTGCCGAACTGGTAGTGGTCGGCGATATCGGCCTGCCGCAACTGCTGCGCGTGGCCTCGCGGCGCGATTGGCCGGAACTGGCCGGCATCGTCCAGAGCGCCTTGCGCGCGATCCCGGCCAAGGATCTGGAACAATTGCACAACCAATGGCTACAGCCGAAATACCCGCGGCTGACCGAATCGCCGGGATTCTGGCAGAACCTCAGCCTGTTGTTTGCGGTGATGCTGCTCAGTTGCGCGGCGATCGTGGTCTGGCAGCGGCGCCAACAGCATAGCCTCGAACAACGCCTGCTCAGCGCCCGCGAAGACATTGCGTTGCGCGCGGCCAGTGAAGAGGCGCTGCGGCTGACACAGTTTTCCATCGACCAAAGCACCGTCGGCATTCTCTGGGTCAATTGGGACAGCCATGTGCGTTACGCCAACCGTGCGGCGGAAAACATGCTCGGCTATCCCTCGGGCGGGCTGATCGAACGGCCGCTGATCGATTTCGAGCCCGGCCTGCACATGGATCGCTGGCTCAATCTGTGGAAGCGTGCACGGGCCAGTGAAGAAGGGCCGCTGAGCTTCGAAACCAGCTGCCTGCGTGCCGATGGCAGCGTGTTGCCGGCTGACGTTTCCCTGAGCTTCCTGCGTTTTCGCGACAGTGAATATCTGGTGGTCTACCTCACCGATGTCACCGACCGTCGCCGTGCGCTCGCCGCGCTGCAGGAAAGCGAGGCGCGTTTGCAAGGCATCGCCGCCAACGTCCCGGGTCTGGTGTTCAGGCTGGAGCGGGCACCGGTCACTGGGCAGATCGACTTTGCCTACATCAGCGAAGGCAGCGAAAGTCTGGTCGGTTATGCGCCGGCAGCCATCGCCCATCGCGACATGGGCCTGCGCAGTCTGGTGCATCCCGACGACAAGGCCAGTTATCACCGCACCCAGGATCAGGCGCTGGACACCGACAGCGACTGGTCATGGCAGGGGCGCATCGTCACGCGCCAGGGCGAGCAGCGCTGGGCCGAGATCAAGGCGATCACCCGCCAACTGGAGGACGGCGCCTATGTGTGGGACGGCATCGTCTGGGACATCAGCGAAAGCAAACGCATCGAGCTGGAACTGGCGGCCTCGCGCGAGCAACTGCGTGAACTGTCGGCGCACCTGGAGAGCGTGCGCGAAGAAGAGAAGGCACGCATCGCCCGCGAAGTTCATGATGAGTTGGGACAAATGCTCACCGTGCTGAAACTGGAGACGTCGATGTGCGAACTGGCCTACGCGCAACTCGACCCGGGTCTCAACGAGCGGCTCAACAGCATGAAACGCCTGATCGCGCAGTTGTTTCAGCTGGTGCGCGATGTGGCGACGGCGTTGCGCCCGCCGATTCTCGATGCCGGGATTGCCTCGGCGATCGAGTGGCAGGCACGGCGCTTCGAGGCGCGCACGCAGATACCGTGTCTGGTGCAGGTGCCGGATAACCTGCCGGCGCTCAGCGACGCCAAGGCGGTGGGGCTGTTCCGGATTTTGCAGGAAGCGCTGACCAACGTGATGCGCCATGCTCAGGCGCATACGGTGGAATTGACGCTGGCGCTTGCGGGCGATGAATTGTGTCTGACCGTCAGCGATGATGGCGTAGGATTTGTCGCCGCCGAGGGTCGGCCGACGTCGTTTGGTCTGGTCGGCATGCGTGAGCGAGTGTTGATCATGGGCGGGCGGCTGGAGCTGGTGAGTGAGCCGGGGGAGGGCACCAGTCTGGTGGTGCGAGTGCCGGTGCGTGAGGTCTGAAAGTCTGTGGTGTTTGGGCTGACGCTATCGCGAGCAGGCTCACTCCTACAGGGATTGGTGTGTACCTGAAATCTGGAGAAGAACGTGATCCGTGTACTGGTAGCCGAAGACCACACCATCGTCCGTGAAGGCATCAAGCAATTGATCGGCCTGGCCAAGGATCTGCAAGTGGTGGGGGAGGCGAGCAATGGTGAGCAACTGCTGGAGACTCTGCGCAGCGTGCCTTGCGAGGTGGTGTTGCTGGACATCTCCATGCCCGGCGTCAATGGCCTGGAAGCGATCCCGCGTATCCGGGCGCTGAACAATCCGCCGGCGATTCTGGTGCTGTCGATGCACGACGAAGCGCAAATGGCCGCGCGAGCCTTGAAGGTCGGCGCGGCCGGGTATGCGACCAAGGACAGCGACCCGGCGCTGCTGCTCACGGCGATCCGCAAAGTCGCGGCGGGCGGGCGCTACATCGACCCGGAACTGGCCGATCGCATGGTCTTCGAAGTCGGCCTGACCGATACCCGGCCGCTGCATTCGCTGCTGTCGGAACGCGAATTCTCGGTGTTCGAGCGCCTGGCCCAAGGCGCCAACGTCAACGACATCGCCCAGCAATTGGCCTTGAGCAGCAAGACCATCAGCACGCACAAGGCGCGGCTGATGCAGAAGCTCAACATCACCTCGCTGGCCGAGCTGGTGAAATATGCGATGGAGCACAAACTCCTCTAAAAATCACCGCGGTCAAAACTGTGGGAGCGGGCTTGCTCGCGAAAGCGGTGTACCAGTCGCCGAATGAGTTGAATGACCCACCGCATTCGCGAGCAAGCCCGCTCCCACAAGGGATGTGCTTTGAGGCTGGCATCTTGGGCATATCTGTTAGCGACAAACGCTTTTGCCTGTTCTTGCCGCTTGCAGCTTGCCCCTTGCCGCTGCGTTTGCCCAAACGCGCCATCCTTGTAGGGCAATCCCTACCCCCAGCCTTCCATTACGCTTAAGCGATTCTCTCCTGCGCCCCGATTTGCGTGGCCGCCGCCAGCCACTAGGCTTGATGAACAAGCAGTCATCAACAACAAAGGTGTGGGTATGAGCCAGGTCGATACAAACGCAGGGACCGGTGATGTGCTGGTCAGCTTTCGTGGTGTGCAGAAGAGCTACGACGGCGAGAACCTGATCGTCAAAGACCTCAACCTGGACATTCGCAAAGGCGAATTCCTCACCCTGCTCGGGCCGTCCGGTTCGGGCAAGACCACCAGCCTGATGATGCTCGCCGGATTCGAGACGCCGACCGCCGGCGAGATTCTGCTGGCCGGGCGTTCGATCAACAACGTGCCGCCGCACAAGCGCGACATCGGCATGGTGTTCCAGAATTACGCGCTGTTCCCGCACATGACCGTTGCCGAAAACCTCGCTTTTCCGCTGTCCGTGCGTGGCCTGAACAAAAGCGACGTCAGCGAGCGGGTGAAGAAAGTCCTCAGCATGGTTCAGCTCGATGCCTTCGCCTCGCGTTATCCGGCGCAGCTGTCCGGTGGTCAGCAGCAGCGTGTGGCACTGGCACGCGCGCTGGTGTTCGAGCCGCAACTGGTGTTGATGGACGAGCCGCTCGGCGCACTCGACAAACAACTGCGTGAACACATGCAGATGGAGATCAAGCACCTGCACCAGCGCCTCGGCGTGACCGTCGTCTACGTGACTCACGACCAAGGCGAAGCGCTGACCATGTCCGATCGCGTTGCCGTGTTCCATCAGGGCGAGATCCAGCAGATCGCGCCGCCGCGCACGCTTTACGAAGAGCCGAAAAACACCTTTGTCGCCAACTTCATCGGCGAGAACAACCGTCTCAACGGCCGCCTGCTCAGCCAGAGCGGCGAGCGTTGCGTGGTCGAACTGGGCCGTGGCGAAAAGGTCGAGGCGCTGGCGGTCAACGTCGGCCAGACCGGCGAGCCAGTGACCCTGTCGATCCGTCCGGAGCGCGTCAGTCTCAACGGTTCGAGCGATCAATGCGTCAACCGCTTCTCAGGGAGGGTGGCGGAATTCATCTATCTGGGCGACCACGTCCGGGTGCGCCTGGAAGTCTGCGGCAAGACCGACTTCTTCGTGAAGCAACCGATTGCCGAGCTCGATCCCGCGCTCGCTGTCGGCGACGTGGTTCCGCTTGGCTGGCAGGTCGAGCACGTTCGCGCGCTTGATCCGCTTTTAGAGGCGCACTAAGCGCCCCGGCAATACCAACACCAACCCTGCACGTGGAGAGAACAATAAATGTTGAGATCCCTGAAGTTCACCGCCCTGACTCTGGGCCTGATGGGTGCGACCGGCGCAATGGCCGCCGGCCCGGACTTGACCGTGGTGTCGTTTGGCGGGGCGAACAAGGCGGCGCAAGTCAAAGCCTTCTATGCACCGTGGGAAGCGGCGGGTAATGGCAAGATCGTTGCCGGCGAATACAACGGCGAGATGGCCAAGGTCAAAGCCATGGTCGACACCAAGAGCGTGTCGTGGGATCTGGTCGAAGTTGAATCGCCAGAGCTGTCCCGTGGCTGCGACGAAGACATGTTCGAGCAGCTCGATCCTGCGCTGTTCGGCAAGACCGAAGACTACGTCAAAGGCGCCATTCAGCCGTGCGGCGTAGGTTTCTTCGTCTGGTCGACCGTGCTGGCTTACAACGCCGACAAGCTGAAAACCGCACCGACCAGTTGGGCGGATTTCTGGGACACGAAGAAATTCCCGGGCAAGCGCGGCCTGCGCAAAGGCGCCAAGTACACCCTCGAATTCGCCTTGATGGCCGACGGCGTGGCGCCGAAAGACGTCTACAAGGAGCTGGCGAGCAAGGGCGGTCAGGATCGCGCGTTCAAGAAACTCGACGAGCTGAAACCGAGCATCCAGTGGTGGGAAGCCGGCGCGCAACCGCCGCAATACCTCGCTTCCGGTGACGTGGTCATGAGTTCGGCCTACAACGGTCGCATCGCTGCGGTGCAGAAAGAATCCAACCTGAAAGTCGTGTGGAACGGCGGCATCTACGACTTCGACGCCTGGGCGATCCCGAAAGGCCTGGACGCCAAGCGCGCGGACGCGGCGAAGAAATTCATCGCCTTCTCCGTGCAGCCGCAGCAGCAGAAGACCTACTCGGAAAACATCGCCTACGGCCCGGCCAACACCCAGGCTGTGCCGCTGCTGGCCAAGGATGTCCTGAAGGACATGCCAACCACCCCGGAAAACATCGCCAACCAGGTGCAGATCGACGTCAGCTTCTGGGCTGACAACGGCGAGCAACTGGAGCAGCGCTTCAATTCCTGGGCGGCGAAATAACCACTGTTTTACCTGTATGGAGATGGCAAGGGCGCTTTTGTGGCGAGGGGATTTATCCCCGTTGGGTTGCGAAGCAGCCCCGAAGCCATACCCGCTCGGTGGGTCAGGTAAACCGCATTCTCAGGTTTTACGACTGCTGCGCAGCCGAACGGGGATAAATCCCCTCGCCACAAAGGTTCGCTGCCACAGGAGGACTCGCTCCCACAGGTAGCAGTGTTCCAACACAACAGAGGTGGTTCGCCACCTCTGTAACGATCAAAGATTTGCGGAGTACGTCATGGCCATCGCCGTTCCCCTGAACGAGGGCGCCAGCCCCACCTTGAAGCAGAAGCTCAAGCGCGCCGAGCGGGTCAACCGCTGGAAAGCCCAGGCGCTGATTGCGCCGCTGGTGCTGTTTCTGTTGCTGGTGTTTCTGGTGCCGATCGTGGCGCTGCTCTACAAAAGCGTCGGCAACCCGGAAGTGGTTGGCGGCATGCCGCGCACTGTCACCGCCATCGCCAGTTGGGACGGCCGTGGTCTGCCCGCCGAGCCGGTGTACAAGGCGGCCAGCGAAGACCTCGCCGAAGCCCGTAAAAACCAGACGCTGGGCGATCTGTCCAAGCGCTTGAATATGGAGTTGGCCGGCTACCGCAGCCTGCTGACCAAAACCGCCCGGGCGCTGCCGTTCGCCAACGAACCGGCTTCTTATAAGGAAGCGCTGGAAGCGCTCGACGAACGCTGGGGCGATCCGGCTTATTGGCAAGCGGTGAAACGCAACACCAGCAGCATCACTCCGTATTACCTGCTGGCGGCGGTCGATCACCGCATCGATGACCTCGGCGAACTGGCTCCGGCCACCCCGGATCAGGCGATCTACCTCGACATTTTCGCCCGCACCTTCTGGATGGGCCTGGTCATCACCGTGATCTGCCTGTTGCTCGCCTATCCATTGGCTTATCTGCTGGCGAATCTGCCTTCGCGCCAAAGCAACCTGCTGATGATCCTGGTGCTGCTGCCGTTCTGGACTTCGATTCTGGTGCGCGTCGCCGCGTGGATCGTGCTGCTGCAATCCGGCGGCCTGATCAACAGTGCGCTGCTGGCCATGGGCATCATCGATAAACCGCTGGAACTGGTGTTCAACCGCACCGGCGTTTACATCTCGATGGTGCACATCCTGCTGCCGTTCATGATTCTGCCGATCTACAGCGTGATGAAAGGCATCTCGCCGACCTACATGCGCGCGGCGATTTCCCTCGGTTGCCATCCGTTCGCCAGCTTCTGGCGGGTGTACTTCCCGCAGACCTATGCTGGTGTCGGCGCCGGCTGCCTGTTGGTGTTCATCCTCGCCATCGGCTACTACATCACCCCGGCGCTGCTCGGCAGCCCGAACGACCAAATGGTCAGCTACTTCGTCGCCTTCTACACCAACACCAGCATCAACTGGGGCATGGCCACCGCGCTCGGCGGGCTGCTGTTGCTGGCGACCGTGGTGCTTTATCTGATCTACAGCTGGCTGGTCGGCGCCAGTCGCCTGCGCCTGAGCTAAGGGGAATTTGCGATGCTGAGTCCTTACATGTCGCCCATCGAACGGGTGTGGTTCTACAGCCTGCGGATTCTCTGCGGCCTGATCCTGTTGTTTCTGATCCTGCCGGTGCTGGTGATTATTCCGCTGTCGTTCAACTCGGGGAGTTTTCTGGTCTATCCGCTGCAGGGTTTCTCGCTGCAGTGGTACCACGACTTCTTCGCCTCGGCGGAATGGATGCGCGCACTGAAAAACAGCATCATCGTCGCCCCGGCGGCAACGGTGCTGGCGATGATCTTCGGCACGCTGGCGGCGATCGGCCTGACCCGTGGCGACTTCCCCGGCAAGTCGCTGGTGATGGCGCTGGTGATCTCGCCGATGGTGGTGCCGGTGGTGATCATCGGCGTGGCGAGTTATCTGTTCTTCGCGCCGTTGGGACTGGGCAACAGCTTCTTTTCGCTGATTGTCGTGCACGCGGTGCTGGGCGTGCCGTTTGTGATCATCACGGTTTCGGCGACGTTGCAGGGTTTCAATCACAATCTGGTGCGTGCCGCTGCGAGTCTCGGGGCTTCACCGCTGACGGCGTTCCGCCGGGTGACCTTGCCGCTGATTGCGCCGGGGGTGATTTCCGGGGCGCTGTTTGCCTTTGCGACGTCGTTCGATGAAGTGGTCGTAACGCTGTTTCTTGCCGGGCCCGAGCAGGCGACATTGCCTCGGCAGATGTTCAGCGGCATTCGCGAGAACCTCAGCCCTACGATTGCCGCTGCGGCGACGTTGCTGATTGCTTTCTCCGTCATCCTGCTTCTGACCCTTGAATGGCTGCGCGGGCGTAGCGAGAAACTGCGTACCGCGCAGGTCTGACACCAGCCCCTCTGCCGGAACCGAATCGTCCTCTGCAGGAGCTGCCGAAGGCTGCGATCTTTTGATTTTGCTTTTAGATCAAGATCAAAAGATCGCAGCCTTCGGCAGCTCCTACAGTTTATCCGTTGGTCATTCATGACCTGAATAGCAGACAACCCCAAATCCCCAGCTAATCTTGTGCCCAGCTCCCACATCTATAAGAGGCTGCGCACCATGAGTCTGTCCCAGTTCAAAATCGCTCACAAACTGATCACCGGCGCCGCAGCCATCGAGCAACTGGCCGCCGAGCTCACGCGCCTTGATGTCGACAACCCGCTGATCGTCACCGACGCGGCGCTGGTCAAGTCCGGGACCGTCGAGCTGGCGCTGGTGCAACTCGGCGGGCGCGAGTACGAGATTTTCGACCGTGTGCTGCCCGATCCGGAAATCGCCATCGTCGAAGACTGCATGCGCGCCTATCGCGAGGGCGGGCATGACGGTTTGATCGGCCTTGGCGGAGGCAGCGCCATCGACATTGCCAAGAGTGTCGCCGCCTACGCCGGTTACCACGGCGCGCTGGAAGATCTGTTCGGCGTCGATCAGGTGCCGCGCAAAGGCCCGCCGCTGATTGCCATTCCGACCACCGCCGGCACTGGCTCTGAAGTCACCAACGTGGCGATCCTCTCGGACAAGGTCGCGCAGTTGAAGAAAGGCATCGTCAGCGACTATCTGCTGCCGGACGTGGCGCTGGTCAGTCCGCAAATGACCCTGACCTGTCCGCGCAGCGTCACCGCCGCCAGTGGTGTCGATGCACTGGTGCACGCCATTGAATCCTATCTGTCGGTGAATGCCTCGCCGATCACCGACTCCCTCGCCATTGGCGCGATCAAGTTGATCGCCAGCGCCTTGCCCAAGGCCTACGCCAACGGTGCCAACCTGCAAGCGCGCGAAGACATGGCCACCGCCAGCCTGATGGCCGGCATGGCGTTCGGCAATGCCGGCGTTGGTGCGGTGCATGCGCTGGCGTATCCGTTGGGCGGGCGCTTCAACATTGCCCACGGCGTCAGCAACGCCTTGCTGCTGCCCTATGTGATGACCTGGAACAAAATGGCCTGCGTCGAACGCATGCAGGATATTGCCGAAGCCATGGGCGTGAAGACCGCTCATCTGAGCGTCAGCGAAGCAGCGGACAAAGCCGTGCAGGCCATGACCGACCTGTGCGCGGCGGTGGAAATCCCTGCCGGGCTGCGCAGTTTCGGCGTGCCGGAGGAAGCGATCCCGGCGATGGCCGTGGAGGCCGCCGGCATCGAGCGGCTGATGCGCAACAATCCGCGCAAACTCAGCGCCGGCGATATCGAGAAGATCTACCGCGCGGCTTACTGAGGCGCGGTCGCTGAGGGCTCATGGCACAACCCAATCATCGCGGTCCCGGTGCGCGCGTGGAAACTTGAGGTATACAATGCGCGCCATCGTGATTTAGCTCAGCACAGGTGCGTCATGCAGCCCTTCGTAATTGCTCCGTCGATCCTCTCCGCCGACTTCGCCCGCCTCGGCGAGGAAGTGGACAACGTTCTCGCCGCCGGCGCCGACTTCGTCCACTTCGATGTCATGGACAACCACTACGTACCGAACCTGACGATCGGCCCGATGGTCTGCGCGGCGCTGCGCAAGTACGGCGTCACCGCGCCGATCGACGCGCACCTGATGGTCAGCCCGGTGGACCGCATCGTCGGCGACTTCATTGAAGCCGGCGCGACCTACATCACCTTCCACCCCGAAGCTACTTTGCACGTCGATCGCTCGCTGCAGCTGATCCGTGAAGGCGGCTGCAAGTCCGGCCTGGTGTTCAATCCGGCGACTCCGCTGGACGTGCTCAAGTACGTGATCGACAAGGTCGACATGGTCCTGCTGATGAGCGTCAACCCGGGCTTCGGCGGGCAGAAGTTCATTCCCGGCACCCTCGGCAAGCTGCGTGAAGCGCGCGCCATCATCGATGCCTCGGGCCGCGACATCCGTCTGGAAATCGACGGCGGCGTCAATGTCAACAATATCCGCGAAATCGCCGCTGCCGGCGCTGACACCTTCGTCGCCGGTTCGGCCATTTTCAACGCGCCGAACTATCAGGAAGTCATCGACAAGATGCGTTCCGAACTGGCACTGGCACGCCCATGAGCGGTTTTGAGCAGTTGTTCCCGGGGCAACTGCCACGGTTGGTGATGTTCGATCTGGATGGCACGCTGATCGATTCGGTTCCCGACCTGGCGGCGGCGGTGGACACCATGCTGCTCTCCCTCGGCCGTCCGCCGGCGGGCATCGAAGCAGTGCGCGAATGGGTCGGCAATGGCGCGCCGGTGCTGGTGCGTCGGGCCTTGGCCGGTGGCATCGATCATTCGGCTGTGGATGACGCTGAAGCCGAGCGCGCATTGGAGATTTTCATGGAGGCGTACGGCGCCAGCCATGAGCTGACCGTGGTCTATCCCGGTGTGCGCGACACGCTCAAGTGGCTGCACAAGCAAGGCGTGGCCATGGCGCTGATCACCAACAAGCCCGAGCGCTTCGTCGCGCCGCTGCTCGATCAGATGAAGATCGGTCGCTACTTCAAGTGGATCATCGGCGGCGATACCCTGCCGCAGAAGAAGCCTGACCCGGCAGCACTGTTTTTCGTGATGAAAATGGCCAATATTCCGGCCTCGCAATCGTTGTTCGTCGGCGACTCGCGCAGCGATGTGCAAGCGGCGAAAGCGGCGGGGGTCAAATGTGTGGCGCTCAGTTATGGCTACAACCATGGCCGGCCGATTGCCGAGGAATCGCCGGCGCTGGTGATCGACGATTTGCGCAAACTAATTCCCGGTTGCCTGGATCTGGCCGGTGGGATAACGTTGCCCGACGCTGTTCAACCCCCTTCTGGAAACGCCATCGTGGTGGTCACCCGCAAACTCTGGATGAAAGTCATCAAGGCCCTGGCCCGTTGGCGTTGGCGCGCCTGACTGATTCTGGCCGGCCCTGCCGGCGCGTTTGCATACCTGACTGATTGCACCTCACACCACGAGGCACCTTATGAATCGCGAAGAATTCCTGCGTCTGGCCGCTGACGGCTATAACCGCATCCCGCTGGCCTGCGAAACCCTGGCCGACTTCGACACGCCGCTGTCGATCTACCTGAAACTGGCCGACCAGCCCAACTCCTACCTGCTCGAATCGGTGCAGGGCGGCGAGAAATGGGGCCGTTACTCGATCATCGGCCTGCCGTGCCGCACTGTGCTGCGGGTGCACGACCATCACGTCAGCATCAGCGTGGATGGCGTCGAGACCGAGAGCCACGAGGTTGAAGACCCGCTGGCGTTCGTCGAAACCTTCAAGGCGCGCTTCAACGTGCCGACCATCGCCGGCCTGCCGCGCTTCAACGGTGGTCTGGTCGGCTACTTCGGTTACGACTGTGTACGTTATGTAGAGAAGCGTCTGGGCAAATGCCCGAACCCGGATCCGCTGGGCGTGCCGGACATTCTGCTGATGGTCTCCGACGCTGTCGTGGTATTCGACAATCTGGCCGGCAAGATGCACGCGATCGTCCTCGCCGACCCGGCGCAGGCCGATGCCTTCGAACAAGGCCAGGCGCGGTTGCAGGAACTGCTCGAGCAACTGCGTCAGCCGATCACCCCGCGTCGTGGCCTGGATTTCAGCAAACAGCAAGCGGCCGATCCGGTGTTTCGTTCCAGTTTCACTCAGGACGATTACGAAAAAGCCGTCGACACCATCAAGGAATACATCCTTGCCGGCGACTGCATGCAAGTGGTGCCGTCGCAGCGTATGTCGATCGACTTCAAGGCTGCGCCGATCGATCTGTACCGCGCGCTGCGGTGCTTCAACCCGACGCCGTACATGTACTTCTTTAACTTCGGCGATTTCCACGTCGTCGGCAGTTCGCCGGAAGTGCTGGTGCGTGTTGAAGACAATTTGATCACCGTGCGCCCGATCGCCGGCACTCGCCCACGCGGCGCCACCGAAGAAGCCGATGTGGCGCTGGAGCAGGATCTGCTCTCGGATGACAAGGAGATCGCCGAGCACTTGATGCTGATCGATCTGGGCCGCAACGATACCGGGCGAGTCTCGGAAATCGGTTCGGTGAAGCTCACCGAGAAAATGGTCATCGAGCGTTATTCCAATGTGATGCACATCGTCTCCAACGTCACCGGCCAGTTGAAAGAAGGACTGACCGCGATGGACGCACTGCGGGCGATTCTGCCAGCGGGCACCTTGTCGGGCGCGCCGAAGATTCGTGCGATGGAAATCATCGATGAACTGGAGCCGGTCAAGCGTGGCGTGTACGGCGGTGCGGTCGGTTACTTCGCCTGGAACGGCAACATGGACACCGCGATTGCCATTCGCACGGCGGTGATCAAGAACGGTGAATTGCACGTGCAGGCCGGCGGCGGCATCGTCGCCGACTCGGTGCCGGCGCTGGAATGGGAAGAAACCCTGAACAAACGCCGCGCGATGTTCCGCGCCGTGGCGTTGGCCGAGCAGACCCCGGACGCCTGATCCACGCAATTTCCCATGTGGGAGCAAGTCTGCTCGCGAAGATGGGATGTCAGTCACCGTTGATATTGACTGACCCAGCGCTTTCGCGAGCAGGCTCGCTCCCACATTGGGTTTTGTGTTGAGGCATAAAAAAAGCGGCGCCCTGTCAGGCGCCGCTTTTTTGCATCTACGACTCAGAAATCCAGCACGACCCCGACATTCACTCCCTGCTGCTTGAAGTCATCGTCCTTGCGGAACGTATAACCGCCACGCAGCGCCAGATCCGCCGTCAGCTTGTGACTGACACCGAGGCTCAAGCGGTTCAGGTGACTTGCCGGTGTGTAGCCTTCCAGGGTGAAGTCATTGGCCGGCAGGGTGTTGAGTGCGATGTTGACCTTCTGCACGTCATCTTCGTACTCACGCTCGTGGGCGTATTCGCCGTACACCTGGGTTTGCGCGGTGAAGTTGTACTTGCCCTGGATGCCCAGGCCCAGGCGTTTTGAATCGCGGCTCTGGTCATCGAAGGTCAGCGCGGTGGCGCGGTTGCTCTTTTCCGAGTAACCGTCGACATCGACACTGGCGTAATCGGCGCTGACAAACGGCGACAGGTGCCATTGGCTGCCCGGTTGCGCAATGTCATAGCCGAGACGCGTGCTGAACGCCCACAGGCTGCCGTCGGTATCGCCTTTCTCCGCGCCCTCGCTGGCGCCGAGGTCGAACTTGCGCTTGAGGTTGTCGTAGTCGAGTTTGCCGCCGGTCAGCGCCGCGTCGGCCCACCAGCGGTTCTGCTGGAACTGGGCAAACGCGGTGGCCATGTAGCTGTTGAGTTTGTAGTCGGAATCGTTGTGCCCGGCCTCGAGATTCTGTCGGTACAAACCGGCCGCTACGCCCACGCGCCAAGCCTCGTTCAGGCGATAGCTGCCGCCGACGTTGAGGTTGTAACCACTGCCATCGGCACTGGCGCCGCTGCTCTGGCTGTCGACATCCAGACGTTGTCCGCCGGCCGAGACAATCGCGCGCCATTGGCCGACCGCTTGCCAGTTCTCCCAGTCCGCCTGCCATTGGTTACGCAATTCATCCTGATGCGCACGCACAGTGCCGTGGGCCATTTCCGGCAACAGGCTCAGTTCCCACGGCGCTGCCAGTAGAGAGTAGGCGTAATCGGCGATGAGTTTCTGCCCGGATTCGGTCGGGTGCACGCCATCGTTGTAGATCAGCTTGGTCGGATCCGGCGTAGCACTGTTGATGCCGTAGCGGGGGTTTTCCGGGCAGTTATTGCCACTGAAGCAAGTCGCCGTGAGGTTCTGGTCGGTGGCCAGGCCAAAGCGCCCCGGGTCGGCGAAGACTTCCGAGAGCAGCACTGGAATATTCAGCGGAATGACTTCGGCATTGATGCCCTGCAGGCGCGTCACCAACTGGCTGTTGAACTGGTTGGCGAGGGTGCTGCTGAATGCTTGCAGCGGCGTGCCATTGAGGGCCGGGGTCAGGCCCACGTCGGGCAGCAGCCAGACCATCACGTATTTGGCGCCGGCGGTCTGCAGGGTTTGCACGCTGTCGGCCAGGCGATCGGCTGCGGCGTTGGCCTGGGGCAGGCTGAGAATGCGGCCCTGGAGGAAGTCGTTGCCGCCACCGGAAATGTAATACAGCGCATTCGGGTCGGCGCGCAGGCCGTTCGAAGGCAGGTAACCGGGCCGCGTACGTTCGCCAGTGGCCGACTGGGTAGTGATCGAGTCGAGAATCTGGTCGGTGCGATAACCGCCGACCGCCCAGTTGTTGCCGTCGGGCTGACCGTTTGCCGCGCGCACCGCAGAACTGGAGGAGGCTGTCTGGTCAGGCGAATAGCCCAGGCGGGCACCGAGCAGTTGCGTGGAATTCAACGAATAAACTTCGCCGCTGCCGTTCTGATACACCGGCCCGGTGCGGTTGGTGTAGCGCTCGGTGGAACCCGCGGGGCCGCCGGTGTCGGCGAAGGTCCCAGCATCGTTGAGGCTGTCGCCGAACACAATGAAACTGGAATAAGGATTGGGCGCCGCATTGGCCTGGGCGCACCCCAGTGCGAGCAAGCAACTGGCCAGCGGTACAAACAACGTCTGTCTGATCATGAGCAAGTCCGTTTATTTATTGTTGTAGGTGAACGAAACGACAGTACCAAAAACGTTCGGCATTTTGCCATCGGTCGCGAATCCTTCTGCCGTTTTATAACCCGCAGGCCCCGCCATATTGCACGGTCCGCCCAGCTAAGTTACTGTGCCGGAACGTATGAACGAGACCTTCCCCGTGTTGATCACCAGCAAACTCCTGGATCAAGTCATCAAGGCACACGCCCGCTGGCGTTGGCGCGCCTGAATCTTCTCTGCCGGCTCCGCCGGATCTGTATCGCTTTGCCTTCCTTGTCTGTTTGAAATGCCGCTGTGCTGGCGCTCTCTGCGCGTCCGACATCGCGCAGCGCCCTGCGGGCAAGTCATCTGAAGGCTGTCATCAAGTCAGAATTCAAGAGGTTCGAAACGCCATGTTGCTTATGATCGACAACTACGACTCCTTTACCTACAACGTTGTGCAATACCTCGGCGAGCTGGGTGCCGAGGTCAAAGTGGTGCGCAACGACGAACTGACCATCGCCGAAATCGAGGCGCTGAATCCCGAGCGCATCGTGGTTTCCCCCGGGCCGTGCACGCCTACCGAGGCAGGCATTTCCATCGACGCGATCAAGCACTTCGCCGGCAAATTGCCGATCCTCGGCGTTTGCCTCGGCCACCAGTCCATCGGCCAGGCCTTCGGCGGTGATGTGGTGCGTGCCCGCCAAGTCATGCACGGTAAGACTAGCCCGGTATTCCACGAGGACAAGGGCGTGTTCGCCGGCCTCAATCATCCACTCACCGTTACCCGTTACCACTCGCTGATCGTCAAGCACGACAGCCTGCCCGATTGCCTCGAGCTGACCGCATGGACCCAGCACGATGACGGCTCGGTCGACGAGATCATGGGCCTGCGTCACAAGACCCTGAACATCGAAGGCGTACAGTTCCATCCCGAATCGATCCTCACCGAGCAGGGTCATGAACTGTTTGCCAATTTCCTCAAACAAACCGGCGGCACGCGCTAAGGACTTCCCATGAATATCAAGACAGCCCTGAGCCGTATCGTCGAGCATCTCGACCTGAGCACCGAGGAAATGCGTGACGTAATGCGCGAGATCATGACCGGCCAGTGCACCGAAGCGCAGATTGGCGCGTTCATGATGGCCATGCGCATGAAGAGCGAGAGCATCGACGAAATTGTCGGCGCGGTGTCGGTGATGCGCGAGCTGGCCGATCAGGTCCAGCTGAAAACCCTCGATGGCGTGGTCGATGTGGTTGGTACCGGCGGTGACGGTGCGAACATCTTCAACGTCTCGACCGCGTCTTCCTTTGTTGTCGCGGCGGCCGGTTGCACCGTGGCCAAGCACGGCAACCGCGCAGTGTCCGGCAAGAGCGGCAGCGCCGATCTGCTGGAAGCTGCCGGCATTTACCTGAATCTGACTCCGGTACAGGTCGCGCGCTGCATCGACAACGTCGGCATCGGTTTCATGTTCGCCCAGACCCATCACAAAGCGATGAAGTACGCCGCCGGCCCGCGCCGCGAACTCGGCCTGCGCACGTTGTTCAACATGCTTGGCCCGCTTACGAATCCGGCCGGTGTGAAACATCAGGTCGTCGGCGTGTTCACCCAGACGCTATGCCGGCCACTGGCCGAAGTCTTGCAGCGGCTGGGCAGCAAGCACGTGCTGGTGGTGCATTCGAAGGACGGTCTGGATGAATTCAGCCTCGCCGCGCCGACCTTTGTCGCCGAGCTGAAGAACAACGAAATCACTGAGTATTGGGTCGAACCGGAAGACCTCGGCATGAAGAGCCAGAGCCTGCACGGCCTGTCGGTCGAAGGCCCGGAAGCTTCGCTGGCGCTGATCCGTGATGCCCTCGGCAAGCGCAAAACCGAAAACGGCCAGAAAGCTGCCGAGATGATTGTGCTCAATGCCGGTGCGGCGCTGTATGCCGCCGACCTGGCAAGCAGTCTGAAACAGGGTGTGGAGCTGGCGCACGACGCGCTGCACACCGGCCTCGCTCGAGAAAAGCTCGAGGAGCTGGGTGCCTTTACCGCGGTATTCAAAGTGGAGAATGAAGGATGAGTGTACCGACGGTTCTGGAAAACATTCTGGCGCGCAAGGTTGAGGAAGTCGCCGAGCGCAGCGCTTGGGTCAGCCTGAGCGAGCTGGAAAGTCTGGCCAAGGCGGCCGATGCACCCCGTGGTTTTGCCCAGGCATTGCTGGCGCAAGCGAAGAAGAAACAACCGGCGGTGATTGCTGAAATCAAAAAGGCCTCGCCGAGCAAAGGCGTGATCCGCGAAGACTTCGTGCCGGCCGACATCGCCAAGAGCTACGAGAAGGGCGGGGCGACCTGTCTGTCGGTGCTGACCGACATCGATTACTTCCAGGGCGCCGATGCCTATCTGCAACAGGCGCGCGCCGCCTGCAAATTGCCGGTGATCCGCAAGGACTTCATGATCGATCCGTACCAGATCGTTGAAGCCCGCGCGCTGGGCGCCGATTGCGTGCTGCTGATCGTCTCCGCGCTGGACGACGTGAAGATGGCCGAGCTGGCCGCGGTGGCCAAAGGCGTCGGTCTCGACGTCTTGGTGGAAGTGCACGACGGTGACGAACTTGAGCGCGCGTTGAAAACCCTCGACACGCCGCTGGTCGGGGTCAACAACCGCAACCTGCATACTTTTGATGTCAGCCTGGAAACCACCCTCGACCTGCTGCCGCGCATCCCGCGCGATCGCCTGGTGATCACCGAGAGCGGCATCCTCAATCGGGCCGACGTCGAGCTGATGGAAATCAGCGATGTGTACTCGTTCCTGGTCGGCGAAGCGTTCATGCGCGCGGAAAACCCTGGCGTTGAATTGCAGCGCTTGTTCTTTCCGGAGCGTGGTGTGCCGATCAGCGGGTCGACCCTCGACTGATATTCTTTCAGACCGAGTCGACCGTTTCGCGAGCGAGCTCGCTCCCACATTTGGAATGCATTTCCCTGTGGGAGCGAGCTTGCTCGCGAAGACGTCCTCATAACCTCTAAAGATTCCAGATCTTCCGGAGTTATCGATGTCGCTGCCAACCCCTCTGACCATCGAATCCGGCCTGCAAGCCGAACAGGACTTGCTGGCCTCGGTCTGCGCTGGCGACGCCGAATTTGGCCTGCTGTTCTGGCAACCCACCGACCGCGCCCTGGTCATGCCGCGCCGCCTCAACCGTCTCGCGCAATTCGACCACGCCTGCGAAGTCTCCGCTGCCGCTGGCTGGCCGGTGCTGTTGCGCGAGACCGGCGGCGAGCCCGTCCCGCAATCCGCTGCAACCATCAACATCGCCTTGGTGTATGCCCCGCCTCGCAGCGAAGGCGATCTGAACCGCATCGAAACCGGCTACCGCCGTCTGTGCGATCCGATCTGTCAGTTACTGGATGAGTTGGGTGGCACCTCGTCGGTGGGAGAAATCGACGGTGCGTTCTGCGATGGCCGCTTCAACGTCAATCTCGACGGCCGCAAGATGGTCGGCACCGCCCAGCGCTGGCGTCAGAGCCAGGGCGGACAACGTCCGGTGGGCCTGGTGCATGGGGCGATGCTGATGGAAGACGAACGCGAGTCAATGGTCGCCGCGGTCAATCGTTTCAATGAAGCCTGCGGCCTGGAGCAGCGGGTGAGGGCGCAAAGCCATATCGCCCTGCATGAAAAATTCAACGCGCCACAGGCGCTGGCGCGTCTCGATGAATTGTTTCGTTTGATGCTGGCGCAGATTTACAGCCCTTGATTCACGGGCTCAACGCGTGCCGAAGACCACCATGGTCTTGCCCTTCACGTCGACCAGATTGCGTTCTTCCAGATCCTTGAGCACGCGGCCGACCATCTCTCGCGAACAACCGACGATTCGACCGATTTCCTGACGGGTGACTTTGATCTGCATGCCGTCCGGGTGAGTCATGGCGTCCGGCTGTTTGCACAACTCCAACAGACAGCGGGCGACTCGACCGGTGACGTCGAAGAATGCGAGGTCACCGACTTTGCGCGTGGTATTGCGCAGGCGTTGTGCGATTTGTCCGCTGAGCGCGTAAAGAATGTCTGGATCCTGCTGCGACAGTTCGCGGAACTTGGCGTAACTGATTTCTGCGGTTTCACATTCGACCTTGGCCCGCACCCAGGCGCTGCGTTCCTGCTCCTGACCTGCCTGCTCGAACAGACCCAATTCGCCGAAGAAATCCCCGGCGTTGAGGTAGGCGATGATCATCTCGCGACCATCGTCGTCCTCGATGAGGATGGTCACCGAACCCTTGATGATGAAGTACAGCGTGTCCGAGCGATCGCCGGCGCAGATGATGTTGCTCTTGGCCGCGTGACGCCGGCGCTGGCAATGCATCAACAGCTTGTCGATGTTCTTGATTTTGGGTGTGGGGGTAATAGCAACCATGGTTGTATCCCGAAAAGACTGCACGGTGATGTTTGAGTTTTTATGAGGCGCTGAAGGCGGTCGCTACAGGGCTGACGAATGGGCACCAGCGAATTGGCGCCAGCTTACCAGACACTTCGTCGAAAATTCGAGAAATTACCTACAGCCAGAAAGCATCCGTCCTAGGACGTCGTTCCTGTCGGGACAAAGTGCTGTGCTAAGCTGGCGACCCTTTTTTTACAGTGGAGTCTGGGCGATGAAGGCACGCATCCAATGGGCTGGCGAAGCCATGTTCCTCGGCGAATCCGGCAGCGGTCATGTCGTGGTGATGGACGGCCCGCCGGACGCCGGTGGCCGTAACCTCGGGGTTCGTCCGATGGAAATGCTTTTGCTGGGTGTCGGCGGTTGCAGCAACTTCGACGTGGTCAGCATCTTGAAGAAGTCGCGTCAGGCCGTTGAAAGCTGCGAGGCTTTCCTCGACGCCGAGCGTGCGACTGAAGATCCCAAGGTCTTTACCAAGATCCACATGCATTTCGTGGTCAAGGGCCGCGGTCTGAAGGAAGCTCAGGTCAAGCGCGCCATCGAACTGTCGGCCGAGAAGTATTGCTCGGCGTCGATCATGCTCGGCGCGGCTGGCGTGGCGATTACCCACGACTATGAAATCGTTGAACTCGGCTGAACCGACATTCAACTATCATAAAAGCAGTGCAGACTCTGGCGATCCCCCGCTGACGTCTGCATAATGCGCCACTTTTTTCAGGGCAGTGATCGGTCAGCCGACGGGTCATCCGCCTGAACAGATAACCAAAATCGCCATCGCGAAGAGGTGTTAACCGTCCTACGCAGGTGCGTTGTTCGCACTTGACGGGCATGCTTGATCACGCGGCCGCGCCGCATACATAGAGAGTTTTTAACGGTGAAAAGCAAACTCAAGCTCCACGGGTTCAATAACCTGACAAAGACCTTGAGCTTCAACATCTATGACATCTGCTACGCGGAGACCCCGCAAGACCAGCAGGCTTACGTCGAGTACATCAATCAAGAGTACAACGCGAAACGCCTGACGCAGATTCTCACAGAAGTTGTCGAGATCATTGGTGCCAACATTCTGAACATCGCCAGTCAGGACTATGAACCCCAGGGCGCCAGCGTCACGATTCTGATTTCGGAAGAGCCGGTGACCCCGACTGACAGCCAGATCGAAGAATCGCCGGGCCCGTTGCCCGAAATCATTCTGGCCCACCTCGACAAGAGCCACATCACGGTGCACACCTATCCGGAAATCCATCCGGACGACGGTATTGCGACCTTCCGTGTGGATATCGACGTGTCGACCTGTGGTGTCATTTCACCGCTCAAAGCGCTCAACTTCCTCATTCACCAGTTCGATTCGGACATCGTGACCGTGGATTATCGTGTGCGCGGCTTCACCCGTGACGTTGAAGGCAACAAACACTTCATCGACCACGAGATCAACTCGATCCAGAACTACCTCTCCGAAGACACCCGCGACGCGTACCAGATGACCGACGTGAACGTGTACCAGGAAAACCTGTTCCACACCAAAATGCTGCTGAAGAACTTCGAACTGGACAACTACCTGTTCGGCGACGCGACCAGCAACCTCTCGCCCGAGCAACGTGCCCAGGTGACCGACCGTGTGAAACACGAAATGCTGGAAATCTTCTACGCGCGCAACATGCCGACCTAAGATTACCGGACACAAAAAAGGCGACCTCCTGGTCGCCTTTTTCATGCCTCACACAAAACCCCTGTGGGAGCGAGCCTGCTCGCGAAGAGGACATCAGCACCGACACAGATCTCAGATCCGATAAGTACTCTTGGTCATCACCTTCGCCAACAAACTCATGCCGAATTTCACCGGCGCCGGAAAACGAAACCCGCCCGCATCCAGGGCACTTTCCGCATGGTGTTCTTCATCGATACGCATCTGCTCGAGAATCGCCCGGGACTTCTCGTCTTCGGCCGGCAATTGCTCCAAATGTTCGTTCAAGTGCTTGCACACCTGATGCTCGGTCGCCGCAACGAAACCAAGACTAACCTTGTCACTGATCAGCCCGGCCACCGCGCCGATGCCGAACGACATGCCGTAAAACAGTGGATTCAGCACGCTGGTGTGGCTGCCCAGCTGATGGATGCGCTGCTCGCACCAGACCAGATGATCGACCTCTTCTTCAGCCGCGTGCTCCATGGCTTCGCGTACCTGCGGCAACTTGGCCGTCAGCGCCTGGCCCTGATACAGCGCCTGGGCGCAAACTTCACCGGTGTGGTTGATGCGCATCAGACCGGCGACATGGCGGGTGTCTTCATCGCTCATCTGCGTATCCGGCTGCAGAATCGCCGGCGACGGGCGGTACGGCTGGCCACTGAAGGGCAACAGCGTGCGCATCGCGGCATCGGCTTGCAGCAGCAGACGGTCTATGGGCGAGTAGTGACGTTGGGTAGTCATGCTGACCTCCGGGAAGAATCTCGGCGGCCAGTTTAACCGAATCGGCCGGCGAGGGTTTGCGCTGGGTCACTTGCTGGGCGGTCAGGCTTTTTTGTGGGAGCGAGCCTGCTCGCGAAAGCGGATTATCGGATACTGAAGTGTTGAATGTATCGGCGCCTTCGCGAGCAGGCTCGCTCCCACAGTTAGTTGTCGCCAATCAGCCCGGCGGCCAATTCATCTGGCGCTGCCCCAGCACGTGCATATGAATGTGATAGACAGTCTGCCCGCCAAGTTCATTGCAGTTCATCACCACGCGGAAGCCCTCTTCGCATCCCAGCTCCAGCGCCAGACGCTGGGCGGTGAACAGGATGTGCCCGGCCAGCGCCTTGTCGTCTTCGGTCAGGTCGTTGAGCGTGCGCACCGGTTTCTTCGGGATCACCAGAAAGTGCACCGGAGCCTGGGGGGCGATGTCGTGGAAGGCCAGAACCTGGTCGTCCTCGTAAATGATCTTCGCCGGGATTTCCCGGTTGATGATCTTGGTGAACAGAGTATCCACTGCTGCTTCTCCGTTGAGTTGGGCTGAAATGAGTGTACCGCTGCGAAGTTGTCTTGCTAGCGGGGGCAGTAAGCTTTATTGACCATGCCGACAATCGTCCGGTTAAGCCAGCGCGAACCCAGTCGCGGCAGGAACGCCAGCCAGCGGTTGCGTCGTCCCGGAATGATGATCGCGCGGTTTTTTTCCAATGCACGTACGGCATGCAGCGCCACTTCTTCCGGACTCATCAGCGAGTGGCTGCTTTCGATCTTCTCGCTAGTCATCTGCGCCGTACGGAAGAACGGTGTGCGCGTGGGCCCGGGGCACAGTACCGAGACTTTCACGCCGCTTTGTTTGAGCTCCACGCGCAAGGCTTCGGAAAAATGCAGCACATACGCTTTGCTGGCGTAGTACGTGCTCATCCACGGGCCGGGGCTGTACGCGGCCACCGAGGCGACGTTGAGAATCTGCCCGCCGCCCAGCAGCGCCATGCTGTTACCCAGCGCATGGCAGAGGCGGGTGAGGGCGAGGATATTGACCTCTATGAGGTCCTGCTCGGTCATCCAGTCTTGCGCGAGAAAGGGCCCGCAGGTGCCGATGCCGGCGCAATTGACCAGCAGATCGATCTGCCGGTCGCCTTCTTCCAACTCCAGCAAAAAGCCGGACAGGCGTAACGGTTCGCCGAGATCGCAGGCACGAAACAACACTTCGACATCGAAGCGCTGGGTCAGCTCGATGGCGATACTTTCCAGCTGATCACGCTGTCGTGCCACCAGAATCAGGCTGCGGCCGCGCCGGGCCAGTGCTTCGGCCATGGCCAGGCCGATGCCGCTGGAAGCGCCAGTGATCAGAGCGTAACGGGTCATGCAGTTCTCCATCGCAACAGCTCCGCGCCGGCGACGCGGTTGTCGCGGCGAAGAGCGCTGTTCATTCTTGCGCAGAGTCTACAGGGGCCTGCGCCGGTTCGGCTGCCTCGTCGGCGGAAATCGCTGGCGGTTCGACGACCTCAACTTCGTCGGTGATCACCGAGCCGCTGTCATAGCTGCTCTCCAGATTGCTTTCATATTCTTCCTGCACGGCCGAGAAACCGCCAAGCAGGCCTGCGGCAAAAATCAGTGCGAAGAATACGATCCACAACGAGCACAGCACTTTGACCGCCGTGCTGTTCGGCGGAGGTGGTGGGCCATAGCGGTTGGCGCCGGTATTGCCGGGAACAACCATGATCACCAGTGGGAAGAAGCTGCCCACGAACGGCACCAGATTCAACAGCCACAGCCAGCCCGACCAGCCGATATCGTGCAGGCGCTGAACGCTGAACAGAATGCTGACGATCATGAAGCCAATGAACAGGAATACCGCCAGGATCCCGCCGAGGATCAGGCCTGTGGTCGAGTCGCCACTGACCAGGCCCAAGGCAATCAAGGCGAACACACCGACGATGGGCAGGGTCACCAGGCTCAAGACCATGGTCCAGGCCAGAAAGCGCAAGCGACCGATACGGCCTTCGACGCTGAATGGCTTGAGCGTAGCAAACGCTGGCAGGCTTTCTCCGACGTTCGCCCGCGGTGGTGCGTAAGGCGAGTCCGGCTCAGCCACAGCTGCCGGGTTGTCGTGAACATCCGCCAGATTGAGCTCGATGGCAGTTTCCGCTTCTATCCGTGCGTCGATCCCGGTTTTGTTCAACGCTTGCAGATACGTCTGCGCATCGCTGTGGGACAGATCACGCTTGAGGGCGACGGCGCGGCCACTGAACAGGCGCTCGATGGCAGCCACATCGCTCTTGAACAGATCCGCCAGATTCAGTTTGGCGGTGGTGAGGTCGACGCCGGGTTGCAGCGCGCCGTCGAAGACGATCTTGTAACGGGGTTCGCTCATGGCCGAGGCATCCTTGTCGCGATTGGGTTTGCTGTATTCAGTTCAATGCCAGTCTGCCAGCGACTGGCCGGGGTATCTTCAGCGCGGCCAGCGTTGTGGCAGCTGTGCGGCGCGCGTTTGAGCTTGACGGTATTCAGCGTCCAGCCTTGCGATCAACTGATCGACGCTCGGCAGGTCGTCAATCTGTCCTACGCCCTGGCCTGCCGACCATACGGTCTTCCAGGCTTTGGCTTCATCGTTGATCGGCTTGAGCTTGTCGCCGAAATTCACCTCGCCTTTGCCTTGCAGGGCTGCCATGTCGAAACCGGCCGCCTCCAGACTCTGGCGCATGAAACTCGCCGGGACTCCCGACACCGCTGGAGTATGAATGATGTCGGCAGCCTTGGCTGTCAGCAGCATCTCTTTATAAGCGTCAGGCGCGTGACTTTCAGTGGTGCCGATAAATCGCGTGCCGAAGTAGGCCAAATCCGCGCCGAGCAACTGCGCGGCGAGAATCTCATGGCCGTGGTTCAAACATCCTGCAAGCAACAGGGTCTTGTCGAAAAACTCGCGGATCTCGGCAATCAGCGCAAACGGGCTCCAGGTGCCAGCATGCCCGCCGGCGCCGGCCGCGACGGCAATCAGCCCGTCGACACCCGCTTCAGCGGCTTTCTCGGCATGGCGCCGCGTGGTCACGTCGTGAAACACCAGACCGCCGTAGCTGTGCACCGCGTCGACCAGTTCCTTCACTGCGCCGAGGCTGGTGATAACAATCGGTACCTTGTGCTCGACGCAGATGTCCAGATCCGCCTGCAGTCGCGGGTTGCTGTGATGAACGATCAGGTTCACCGCATAAGGGGCCGGATTTTCCATCGTCGCCAGGCCCGCTTCGATCTGTTCCAGCCAAGCCTTGAACCCACTGCTTTCGCGTTGGTTCAGAGCCGGAAAACTGCCGACCACGCCGTTGCGGCAGCAGGCGAGCACCAGTTCCGGATTGGAGATCAGAAACATCGGCGCTGCTACTACGGGCAGACGCAGACGTTGTTCGAGCAGAGCGGGCAGCGACATTGTGAACCCCCAGGGATCTGTATCGATTGAAGTTAGAACGGCTTGACCACGACCAGAATTACGATAGCCAGCAATATCAGAACCGGCACTTCATTGAACCAGCGATAAAAGACATGGCTGCGGGTGTTTTCGCCACGGGCAAAGCGTTTTACCTGCGCGCCGCACATGTGGTGGTAGCCGATCAGCAACACGACCAGGGTCAGTTTGGCGTGGATCCAGCCGCCTTGGCTGAAAAGGCTTGGGTTGAGGTAGATCAGCCAGACACCGAAGATCAGCGTGGCGATCATCGCCGGGCCCATGATGCCGCGATACAGCTTGCGCTCCATGATGCTGAAGCGTTCCTGGCTGATCGTGTCTGCGCTTTGCGCGTGGTAAACGAAAAGGCGGGGCAAGTAGAACAGCCCGGCAAACCAGCAGACGATGCTGACAATGTGAAACGCTTTGAGCCATAGATAGAGCATTTTGGGTTATTCCCTCATTCACGGTAGCCAGATAGTAGAGGCTTGAGCGTCCGCGCGTCACCTTGGCGGTTGTCGCAGGCGCGCGCGGCCCCTATTATCGACGGCTTTCCAGTGGGTTCGTTGAGGGCAGGTTTATGGTCAAGGTCGGTATCGTCGGCGGCACGGGTTACACCGGTGTCGAACTGCTGCGTCTGTTGGCACAGCATCCGCAGGCAGAAGTGGTCGTCATCACTTCCCGATCCGAGGCCGGTCTGGCCGTGGCTGACATGTACCCGAACCTGCGTGGCCACTACGACGGCCTGGCGTTCAGCGTGCCGGACGTGAAAACCCTCGGCGCCTGCGATGTGGTGTTCTTCGCCACGCCACATGGTGTGGCACACGCCTTGGCAGGCGAGCTGCTGGCGGCGGGTACCAAGGTTATCGACCTGTCCGCCGACTTCCGTCTGCAAGATGCTGATGAGTGGGCCAAGTGGTACGGTCAGCCACACGGCGCCCCGGAATTGCTGGACGAAGCGGTCTATGGTCTGCCGGAAGTCAATCGCGAGCAAATCAGGAAAGCGCGCCTGATCGCGGTGCCGGGTTGCTATCCGACCGCAACGCAGTTGGGTTTCCTGCCATTGCTGGAAGCCGGTCTGGCCGACGCATCGCGTTTGATCGCCGACTGCAAATCCGGTGTCAGTGGTGCCGGGCGTGGTGCGGCTGTAGGTTCTTTGTACTCCGAGACGTCGGAAAGCATGAAGGCCTATGCGGTAAAAGGTCATCGTCACCTGCCGGAAATTCGCCAGGGCCTGCGTCGGGCGGCGGGCAAGGATGTCGGCCTGACCTTCGTCCCGCACCTGACGCCGATGATTCGCGGTATCCACTCCACGCTCTACGCGACAGTAGCGGATCGCTCGGTTGATCTGCAGGCACTGTTCGAAAAGCGCTATGCCAACGAACCGTTCGTCGATGTCATGCCAGCCGGCAGTCACCCGGAAACCCGTAGCGTGCGCGGCGCCAACGTCTGCCGCATCGCCGTGCATCGTCCACAGGATGGCGACCTCGTAGTCGTGCTCTCGGTGATCGACAATCTGGTCAAGGGCGCCTCGGGCCAAGCGGTGCAGAACATGAACATTCTGTTCGGACTGGATGAGCGCTTCGGCCTGTCCCATGCCGGCATGCTTCCTTAAAAGCAGCTACGAGCTTCAAGTCACAAGCGACAAGAGATCAGAGGCAAGCTTGAAGCTCACCGCTTGAAGCTTGCCGCTGCTCCTCTAATAGTTGACCAATTTTCTAGGACAAGCGGATAATGCGCGTCATCACGCATTATGGCGGCGTAACGCCGGGAGATAGTCAGCATGAGCGTCGAATCCTTCACCCCCACGGCTTTGCAATTCACTCAAGGTGCTGCGCACAAGGTGAAGAGCCTGGTCGATGAAGAGGGGAATGATCGCTTGAAGCTGCGCGTATTCGTTACGGGCGGCGGTTGTTCAGGGTTTCAATACGGTTTCACCTTCGATGAAGACGTGGCCGATGACGACACCATTGTCGAGCGCGAAGGCGTGAGCCTGGTGGTCGATCCGATGAGCTTCCAGTACCTGGCCGGTGCCGAGGTGGATTATCAGGAAGGTCTGGAAGGTTCGCGCTTCGTGATCAAAAACCCGAATGCCACAACGACTTGTGGTTGCGGGTCGTCGTTCTCGATCTGATCGCACTTCACTGCACACAACAAAACGCCGCAGAACCTTTCGGTTTTGCGGCGTTTTTGTATCTGAAGCTTATGCCGGGTAGATGGCGCCGAGTACGCGCAGGCCGCGAGCACCGGTGACGCTTGGCCGGTTAGCAGCGATGCCTTCGAGGCAGCAATGAGCCAGCCAGGCGAAGGCCATGGCTTCTACCCAGTCCGGATCCACGCCGTGAGTTGCGGTGCTGGCGACCTTTGTGTCCGGCAGTAGATCCGCCAGGCGTTTCATCAACGTGGCGTTATGCGCGCCGCCGCCACAGACCAGCAGTTCCATCGTGTCCGATTGAGCACTTTGCAGCGACTCGACGATGGTCAGCGCCGTCAATTCGAGCAGCGTGGCCTGAACGTCTTCGGCTGCGAAGGTTGGCAGGTTCGAAAGATGCTGTTCCAGCCATGGCAGATTGAAGACTTCCCGGCCGGTACTTTTCGGGCCTTTGGTGACGAAGAACGGGTCGCTTAGCAGTGCCGTGAGCAGGGCTGGTTCAACCTTGCCGGTCGCTGCCCATTTGCCGTCCCGGTCATAGTTTTCGCCGCGTTGCCGGTGAATCCAGGCGTCCATCAGAACATTCCCCGGGCCGCAGTCGAAACCGGCTACAGGTTTGCTTGGCTCAATCAGGCTGAGATTGCTGAATCCGCCGACATTCAAGACTGCCTGGTTTCCGCTACGCTCTTCAAACAACGCTTCGTGAAACGCTGGCACCAGAGGTGCACCTTGGCCTCCCGCCGCAACATCGCGGCTGCGGAAATCACTGACGACGGTAATACCGGTCAACTCAGTCAGCAGAGCTGGATTGCCGATCTGCACGGTAAAACCACGGGCCGGTTCATGGCGAATGGTCTGACCGTGGCTGCCAATAGCACGGATGGCATCGGGCTTGAGTTGTTGTTGTGCGAGGAGGGCGTGAGTACCTGACGCGGCAAGTTCAACCCAGTGTTGCTGGGCAATCGCCGAGCGGGCGATCTCGTCGGCGCCGCTGGCGCACAAGCCAAGCAGCTCGGCGCGCAGGGAGTCAGGCATTGGCAGGTAGTGGGTGGCGATCAGTTTGATCGCCGAGGTCTGCTCGATCAGGGCGATGTCCAGCCCGTCGAGACTGGTTCCGGACATCACACCGATATACAGGGCCATGACTTAGCGCTTGCTCGAAGCCAGCATCGTGGCCTTCTCTTGGTCCATGCGCGCCATCAGCGGCTGGCTTTGCGCAAGGAAGCGTGCGCGTTCGGACTTGGCGATCGGATCGGCCATCGGCAGCTTCTGGCCCAGCGGATCGACGTGAACGCCGTTGACCTGGAACTCATAGTGCAGATGCGGGCCGGTGGAGAGGCCGGTGGTACCGATGTAGCCAATGACTTGACCCTGCTTGACGGTGCCGCCGGTTTTCACGCCTTTGGCGAAGCCCTGCATATGGCCATAGAGCGTACGGTAAGTGTTGCCGTGCTGAATGATCACAGTGTTGCCGTAACCACCACGACGGCCGGCCAGCAATACTTTGCCGTCGCCGGCAGCCTTGATCGGCGTGCCCCGTGGCGCTGCATAGTCGACGCCTTTGTGGGCGCGAATCTTGTTGAGAATCGGGTGTTTGCGGCCCATGGAGAATTTCGAGCTGATGCGGGCGAAGTCAACCGGCGTACGGATGAAGGCCTTGCGCATGCTGTTGCCGTCAGCCGTGTAGTAGCTGCTGTTGCCTTGTTTGTTGGTGTAGCGAACGGCGGTGTAGGTCTTGCCGCGGTTGGTAAAGCGCGCGGACAGGATCGGGCCGGTGCCGACCGCTTTGCCGTTGATGACTTTCTGCTCGTAGATCACATCGAATTCGTCGCCCTGACGAATGTCCTGGGCGAAGTCGACGTCGTAGCCGAAGACGCTGGCCATATCCATGGTCAGGCTGTGAGAAAGGCCGGCACGCGCAGCCGACTGCGACAGTGAACTGTTGATCACGCCGTGAACGTACGCGGTGCGCACGGTTGGCTTGGCGGTAATGCGGTTGAAGGAGTAGCCCTTGTCGTTCTTGGTCAGGGTGATGGTTTCAACGTCGCTGACCTTGCTGTGCAGACTGGTCAACTGGCCTGCCGGATCCAGTTCGAATTCGAGTTTCTGGCCACGCTTGAGCTGGCTGAACTGTTTGGCTTGCTTGTCGCTTGCCAGTACTTCGTGCACGGAGGCTGCTGGGAGGCCGACTTTTTCAAACAGGGTAGACAGCGTATCGCCTTTGGAAACCACGACTTCGCGGTGACCAGGCTCTTTCGTTTTTTCAGCAGGTGCAACAGTTGCCGGCGCCGTTTCAGCGGTTTGCGCAGCGTTTTCGGCGCTGTTTTCGATTTGTGCGAACGGGGAAGCTGCGGGTTCGTTTGTGGCTTGAGCCGCATCAGCAGCGTCTTGATCTTGTGTCAGTTGTTCAGCAGGACTTTCCAGTTCAAGACTCAGAGTCGTCTTTTTGGCTTCAACATCGCTGGAGGGAAATACCAGCAGCGCCAGGCTGAGAAGGGCGGCGATTCCACTTGCGGCGAGCAGGTGGGTCTTCGGGTAAAGCGGGGGCGCTTTAGACGGTTCAGTGGTCATAGGTAATTTTTGACTTTGAAATAGATGAATTGGAAAAGATGAATGACATGATGAAGATGAAATAACTGTATAAAATATAACCAAATCATCGTTGAAGCAAGTCTGCAGACCTCGGGTCTGTGGATTGGTGTCCGTGCGCCGGGCAAAACTTGTAATTGGTGCGCGTTCTTGTATGGTTGGTTCCCTTTGAATCTGAGCCTTGCGGGTCTGTTATGAAGTCGGTTGAAGAGCAGCTAGCGCTGATTAAACGTGGTGCGGAAGAACTGTTGGTCGAGTCCGAGCTGGTCGAGAAGCTCAAGCGCGGCCAACCGCTGCGTATCAAGGCTGGTTTCGACCCTACCGCTCCGGACCTGCATCTGGGTCATACGGTGCTTATTAATAAGCTGCGTCAGTTTCAGGAGCTGGGGCATCAGGTGATCTTCCTTATAGGTGACTTCACCGGGATGATCGGTGATCCGAGTGGCAAGAGCGCCACGCGTCCGCCGCTGACACGTGAGCAGGTTCTCGAGAATGCCGAGACCTACAAGACTCAGGTTTTCAAGATTCTTGATCCGGCGAAAACCGAAGTTGCCTTCAACTCCACTTGGATGGACAAGATGGGGCCGGCGGATTTCATTCGTCTGACTTCGCAATACACCGTCGCTCGCATGCTCGAGCGTGATGACTTCGACAAGCGCTACACCACCAACCAGCCAATCGCTATTCACGAGTTCCTCTACCCGCTGGTTCAGGGTTATGACTCGGTCGCGCTGCGCGCGGATGTCGAGCTGGGCGGTACTGACCAGAAATTCAACCTGCTGATGGGGCGCGAGCTGCAGCGTGGTTATGGTCAGGAGGCTCAGTGCATTCTCACCATGCCGTTGCTGGAAGGTCTGGATGGTGTGAAGAAGATGTCCAAATCGCTGGGTAACTACGTCGGTATCCAGGAAGCGCCGGGCGTCATGTACAGCAAGCTGGTTTCCATTCCGGATGCGCTGATGTGGCGTTACTTCGAGTTGCTCAGCTTCCGCTCGATGGATGAGATCAACGCATTCCGGGCTGACGTTGAGGCTGGCGCGAACCCGCGTGATATCAAGATCAAGCTGGCTGAAGAAATCGTTGCGCGTTTCCATGGTGAAGAGGCAGCGGCAAATGCTCACCGTGGCGCTGGCAACCGCATGAAAGATGGCGAGCTTCCAGATGACTTGCCTGAGGTTGAGCTGGCTTCGGCTGAGGACATGCCAATCGCTGCCGTCCTTAATAAGGCTGGCCTGGTGAAGAACTCGGCGGCGGCGCGTGATCTGTTGGCGGCGGGTGGGGTGCGCGTTGATGGTGAAGTGGTTGATCGCTCCTTTATATATGTACTGGGCGCGACTCACGTTTGCCAGGCTGGCAAGAAGGCTTTTGCACGCATCACGCTGAAATCTCAATAAAGTTGGAATTAGGGCTTGACGGCGAATTTTAGAGGTCTATAATTCGCCCCACTTCCGGCGCAGTCGAAACGGAAAACTCCTTGAGATTCAAAGAGTTAGGCAGTTTTCGACAGTGGCTTGCTTCAGATCATCGAAGCCTGGAAGGAGTTGAAAGAGCATTGATTTGTAGCTCTTTTAACGGTTCGATCTTCTCGGTCGAAAGCGGAGAAAAAGAGGTGTTGACAGCAGCGATTAACGCTGTAGAATTCGCCTCCCGCTAACGAGAGATCGGAAGCGCAAGTGGTTGAAGTTGTTGAAGAATTCTTCGAAAACTTCTGAAAATAATCACTTGACAGCAAATGAGGCTGCTGTAGAATGCGCGCCTCGGTTGAGACGAAAGATCTTAACCAATAGCTCTTTAACAACTGAATCAAGCAATTCGTGTGGGTGCTTGTGCAGTCAGACTGATAGTCAACAAGATTATCAGCATCACAAGTTACTCCGCGAGAAATCAAAGATGTAACCAACGATTGCTGAGCCAAGTTTAGGGTTTCTTAAAAACCCAAAGATGTTTGAACTGAAGAGTTTGATCATGGCTCAGATTGAACGCTGGCGGCAGGCCTAACACATGCAAGTCGAGCGGATGAAAGGAGCTTGCTCCTGGATTCAGCGGCGGACGGGTGAGTAATGCCTAGGAATCTGCCTGGTAGTGGGGGACAACGTTTCGAAAGGAACGCTAATACCGCATACGTCCTACGGGAGAAAGCAGGGGACCTTCGGGCCTTGCGCTATCAGATGAGCCTAGGTCGGATTAGCTAGTTGGTGAGGTAATGGCTCACCAAGGCGACGATCCGTAACTGGTCTGAGAGGATGATCAGTCACACTGGAACTGAGACACGGTCCAGACTCCTACGGGAGGCAGCAGTGGGGAATATTGGACAATGGGCGAAAGCCTGATCCAGCCATGCCGCGTGTGTGAAGAAGGTCTTCGGATTGTAAAGCACTTTAAGTTGGGAGGAAGGGTTGTAGATTAATACTCTGCAATTTTGACGTTACCGACAGAATAAGCACCGGCTAACTCTGTGCCAGCAGCCGCGGTAATACAGAGGGTGCAAGCGTTAATCGGAATTACTGGGCGTAAAGCGCGCGTAGGTGGTTTGTTAAGTTGGATGTGAAATCCCCGGGCTCAACCTGGGAACTGCATCCAAAACTGGCAAGCTAGAGTATGGTAGAGGGTGGTGGAATTTCCTGTGTAGCGGTGAAATGCGTAGATATAGGAAGGAACACCAGTGGCGAAGGCGACCACCTGGACTGATACTGACACTGAGGTGCGAAAGCGTGGGGAGCAAACAGGATTAGATACCCTGGTAGTCCACGCCGTAAACGATGTCAACTAGCCGTTGGGAGCCTTGAGCTCTTAGTGGCGCAGCTAACGCATTAAGTTGACCGCCTGGGGAGTACGGCCGCAAGGTTAAAACTCAAATGAATTGACGGGGGCCCGCACAAGCGGTGGAGCATGTGGTTTAATTCGAAGCAACGCGAAGAACCTTACCAGGCCTTGACATCCAATGAACTTTCCAGAGATGGATTGGTGCCTTCGGGAACATTGAGACAGGTGCTGCATGGCTGTCGTCAGCTCGTGTCGTGAGATGTTGGGTTAAGTCCCGTAACGAGCGCAACCCTTGTCCTTAGTTACCAGCACGTTAAGGTGGGCACTCTAAGGAGACTGCCGGTGACAAACCGGAGGAAGGTGGGGATGACGTCAAGTCATCATGGCCCTTACGGCCTGGGCTACACACGTGCTACAATGGTCGGTACAAAGGGTTGCCAAGCCGCGAGGTGGAGCTAATCCCATAAAACCGATCGTAGTCCGGATCGCAGTCTGCAACTCGACTGCGTGAAGTCGGAATCGCTAGTAATCGCGAATCAGAATGTCGCGGTGAATACGTTCCCGGGCCTTGTACACACCGCCCGTCACACCATGGGAGTGGGTTGCACCAGAAGTAGCTAGTCTAACCTTCGGGAGGACGGTTACCACGGTGTGATTCATGACTGGGGTGAAGTCGTAACAAGGTAGCCGTAGGGGAACCTGCGGCTGGATCACCTCCTTAATCGACGACATCAGCTGCTGCATGAGCTCCCACACGAATTGCTTGATTCATTGAAGAAGACGATAGAAGCAGCTTTAAGCTCCAAGCTGATAGCTCTGAGCTAACAGTTACAAGCTCGAAATTGGGTCTGTAGCTCAGTTGGTTAGAGCGCACCCCTGATAAGGGTGAGGTCGGCAGTTCGAATCTGCCCAGACCCACCAATTTTGTTATGGGGCCATAGCTCAGCTGGGAGAGCGCCTGCCTTGCACGCAGGAGGTCAGCGGTTCGATCCCGCTTGGCTCCACCATAAACTGCTTCGAAGTTTGAGAGTTTAGAAATGAATATTCGCGTTGAATATTGATTTCTAGTCTTTTGATTAGATCGTTCTTTAAAAATTTGGGTATGTGATAGAAAGATAGACTGAACGTTACTTTCACTGGTAACGGATCAGGCTAAGGTAAAATTTGTGAGTTCTCTTAGTTGAGAAATTCGAATTTTCGGCGAATGTCGTCTTCACAGTATAACCAGATTGCTTGGGGTTATATGGTCAAGTGAAGAAGCGCATACGGTGGATGCCTTGGCAGTCAGAGGCGATGAAAGACGTGGTAGCCTGCGAAAAGCTTCGGGGAGTCGGCAAACAGACTTTGATCCGGAGATGTCTGAATGGGGGAACCCAGCCATCATAAGATGGTTATCTTGTACTGAATACATAGGTGCAAGAGGCGAACCAGGGGAACTGAAACATCTAAGTACCCTGAGGAAAAGAAATCAACCGAGATTCCCTTAGTAGTGGCGAGCGAACGGGGACTAGCCCTTAAGTGGCTTTGAGATTAGCGGAACGCTCTGGAAAGTGCGGCCATAGTGGGTGATAGCCCTGTACGCGAAAATCTCTTAGTCATGAAATCGAGTAGGACGGAGCACGAGAAACTTTGTCTGAATATGGGGGGACCATCCTCCAAGGCTAAATACTACTGACTGACCGATAGTGAACTAGTACCGTGAGGGAAAGGCGAAAAGAACCCCGGAGAGGGGAGTGAAATAGATCCTGAAACCGTATGCGTACAAGCAGTGGGAGCAGACTTTGTTCTGTGACTGCGTACCTTTTGTATAATGGGTCAGCGACTTATTTTCAGTGGCGAGCTTAACCGAATAGGGGAGGCGTAGCGAAAGCGAGTCTTAATAGGGCGTCTAGTCGCTGGGAATAGACCCGAAACCGGGCGATCTATCCATGGGCAGGTTGAAGGTTAGGTAACACTGACTGGAGGACCGAACCGACTACCGTTGAAAAGTTAGCGGATGACCTGTGGATCGGAGTGAAAGGCTAATCAAGCTCGGAGATAGCTGGTTCTCCTCGAAAGCTATTTAGGTAGCGCCTCATGTATCACTGTAGGGGGTAGAGCACTGTTTCGGCTAGGGGGTCATCCCGACTTACCAAACCGATGCAAACTCCGAATACCTACAAGTGCCGAGCATGGGAGACACACGGCGGGTGCTAACGTCCGTCGTGAAAAGGGAAACAACCCAGACCGTCAGCTAAGGTCCCAAAGTTATGGTTAAGTGGGAAACGATGTGGGAAGGCTTAGACAGCTAGGAGGTTGGCTTAGAAGCAGCCACCCTTTAAAGAAAGCGTAATAGCTCACTAGTCGAGTCGGCCTGCGCGGAAGATGTAACGGGGCTCAAACCATACACCGAAGCTACGGGTATCATCTTCGGATGATGCGGTAGAGGAGCGTTCTGTAAGCCTGTGAAGGTGAGTTGAGAAGCTTGCTGGAGGTATCAGAAGTGCGAATGCTGACATGAGTAACGACAATGGGTGTGAAAAACACCCACGCCGAAAGACCAAGGTTTCCTGCGCAACGTTAATCGACGCAGGGTTAGTCGGTCCCTAAGGCGAGGCTGAAAAGCGTAGTCGATGGAAAACAGGTTAATATTCCTGTACTTCTGGTTATTGCGATGGAGGGACGGAGAAGGCTAGGCCAGCTTGGCGTTGGTTGTCCAAGTTTAAGGTGGTAGGCTGAGATCTTAGGTAAATCCGGGATCTTAAGGCCGAGAGCTGATGACGAGTTACCCTTTGGGTGACGAAGTGGTTGATGCCATGCTTCCAAGAAAAGCTTCTAAGCTTCAGGTAACCAGGAACCGTACCCCAAACCGACACAGGTGGTTGGGTAGAGAATACCAAGGCGCTTGAGAGAACTCGGGTGAAGGAACTAGGCAAAATGGCACCGTAACTTCGGGAGAAGGTGCGCCGGTGAGGGTGAAGGACTTGCTCCGTAAGCTCATGCCGGTCGAAGATACCAGGCCGCTGCGACTGTTTATTAAAAACACAGCACTCTGCAAACACGAAAGTGGACGTATAGGGTGTGACGCCTGCCCGGTGCCGGAAGGTTAATTGATGGGGTTAGCTAACGCGAAGCTCTTGATCGAAGCCCCGGTAAACGGCGGCCGTAACTATAACGGTCCTAAGGTAGCGAAATTCCTTGTCGGGTAAGTTCCGACCTGCACGAATGGCGTAACGATGGCGGCGCTGTCTCCACCCGAGACTCAGTGAAATTGAAATCGCTGTGAAGATGCAGTGTATCCGCGGCTAGACGGAAAGACCCCGTGAACCTTTACTATAGCTTTGCACTGGACTTTGAATTTGCTTGTGTAGGATAGGTGGGAGGCTTTGAAGCGTGGACGCCAGTTCGCGTGGAGCCATCCTTGAAATACCACCCTGGCAACTTTGAGGTTCTAACTCAGGTCCGTTATCCGGATCGAGGACAGTGTATGGTGGGTAGTTTGACTGGGGCGGTCTCCTCCTAAAGAGTAACGGAGGAGTACGAAGGTGCGCTCAGACCGGTCGGAAATCGGTCGTAGAGTATAAAGGCAAAAGCGCGCTTGACTGCGAGACAGACACGTCGAGCAGGTACGAAAGTAGGTCTTAGTGATCCGGTGGTTCTGTATGGAAGGGCCATCGCTCAACGGATAAAAGGTACTCCGGGGATAACAGGCTGATACCGCCCAAGAGTTCATATCGACGGCGGTGTTTGGCACCTCGATGTCGGCTCATCACATCCTGGGGCTGAAGCCGGTCCCAAGGGTATGGCTGTTCGCCATTTAAAGTGGTACGCGAGCTGGGTTTAGAACGTCGTGAGACAGTTCGGTCCCTATCTGCCGTGGACGTTTGAGATTTGAGAGGGGCTGCTCCTAGTACGAGAGGACCGGAGTGGACGAACCTCTGGTGTTCCGGTTGTCACGCCAGTGGCATTGCCGGGTAGCTATGTTCGGGAAAGATAACCGCTGAAAGCATCTAAGCGGGAAACTTGCCTCAAGATGAGATCTCACTGGAACCTTGAGTTCCCTGAAGGGCCGTCGAAGACTACGACGTTGATAGGTTGGGTGTGTAAGCGCTGTGAGGCGTTGAGCTAACCAATACTAATTGCCCGTGAGGCTTGACCATATAACACCCAAGCAATTTGCTGACCTGAGAAGGCACCAGATTGCGGTGTGTGAAGACGAAACGAACCGAAAGTTCGAAGCGCACAAACACCTAGCTGTCACATACCCAATTTGCTGAAGCGAGACCATCTGGTCACGAGTCAGTACCCGAATTTCTTGACGACCATAGAGCGTTGGAACCACCTGATCCCATCCCGAACTCAGCAGTGAAACGATGCATCGCCGATGGTAGTGTGGGGTTTCCCCATGTGAGAGTAGGTCATCGTCAAGATTAAATTCCGAAACCCCAATTGCGAAAGCAGTTGGGGTTTTGTTTTGCCTTCGAGAAATGTGTCCGCTTGATTTCTATGCAACGGCTCGGGGCATGGCTATTATGCGGACCTCATTGTGAGGCGATACCTGCATGCTGACGTTGTTGAATCTACTGAAGGATGGACGATTCCATTCCGGACAGGACTTGGGCGTTGCCTTGGGAATTAGCCGAAGTGCTGTATGGAAGCAGCTACAACAGCTTGAAGCTGAACTTGGCCTGTCGATCCATAAAGTTCGCGGTCGCGGATATCAATTGTCGACGCCTCTGACGCTCCTTGATCCTCTTGAAATAACCAAGAAGATGCCTCAATGGCCGGTGCGTGTGTTCGACTCTGTTGACTCGACAAATGCCGAAGCTCTGCGCTCCATCAATGACGGTGCCCCCGCGCCGTTTTTGCTGCTCGCGGAGCGACAATTGGCAGGCCGTGGTCGTCGAGGTCGTAAGTGGGTAAGCCCATTTGCGGAAAACCTTTATTACAGCCTTGTGCTCCGTATCGAAGGCGGAATGCGCCAGCTTGAAGGGCTGAGCCTTGTTGTTGGCTTGGCCGTCATGCAGACCTTGCGAAGCTCGGGGGTGTCGAACGCCGGTTTGAAATGGCCCAATGATGTCTTGGTGGGAAACAAGAAGATTGCCGGGATCCTACTTGAGCTCGTCGGAGATCCGGCAGATGTCTGTCATGTTGTGCTGGGTATAGGAATCAATGTGAATATGCAGGTTGCACAAGAGGTCGACCAGCAGTGGACTTCCATAAGGCTTGAGTCTGGGCAGGCCTGTGATCGCAACGCTTTGGTGGTTGAGCTTAGCAATCAGCTGAACACCTATATCCGTAGGCACCAAACCCATGGATTCGCTGGTTTGCAAGCAGAATGGGCGGAAAATCATTTGTGGCAGGGTCGCACTGTTTCATTGATTGCGGGTAACAGTCATATCGAAGGGGTTGTGCTCGGCATCGATAATCAGGGCGGGTTGCGCTTGATGGTAGGCGGTGTTGAACAAGTCTTTAGTGGCGGAGAGCTCAGCCTGAGGTTGCGTGATGATTCTTGAGCTTGACTGCGGCAACAGTTTTATAAAGTGGCGCGTGCTCAATGGCTTGGCGAGCGAAGTGGTCTCGGAAGGGGTGGTAGATTCCGATCTGGCTTTGATTGAGAGCCTGCGCATCATAAATGCGCTGTCACTGCGCAACTGTCGTTTGGTCAGCGTTAGGACTGACGAAGAAACAGGCGCGTTAATCGATCTTATTGAGCGTGAATTCACTATACCTGTCGTATGTGCAAAATCCGCTCGTGAGGTGTCCGGCGTTCGTAACGGCTACGAGGATTATGAGCGTCTAGGGCTTGATCGCTGGCTAGCGATGCTTGGGGGTTTTCACCTGGCTGCCGGCGATGCTTGCTTGATTCTCGACTTTGGTACAGCGGTCACTGCTGATTTTGTTGCGGCTGACGGTGAGCATCTCGGTGGGTTCATCTGTCCTGGTTTGCCTTTGATGCGAAACCAGCTGCGCACTCATACTCGTAAAATTCGCTACGGGGATCAGGCGGCGGAGCGCGCCCTCTCCAGTCATGTGCCGGGGCGGACTACCGCAGAAGCGGTGGAGCGCGGGTGTTCGTTGATGTTGAGGGGCTTCGTGCTCACTCAATTAGAGCTGGCTCAAGCATATTGGGGTGAAAACTACCTCGTTTTCATTACGGGAGGGGATGCTGATCTGGTTGGTGGCGTCGTGCCTGATGCTCGGGTTGTACCCGATCTTGTTTTCGTCGGCTTGGCCATGGCGTGTCCCTTGTCCTGAGGTTTATATGCGTTGGTTGTTCCTGCTCCTCGTAGTTCTCAACGGTTTCTATTATGTCTGGCATCAGCAGGAGGCGCCCTTGCGAGCCAAAGACGTAACGCCTCTGAACCTGTATCGCGGTTCGCAGCAGGATATTCGTTTGCTTAGTGAAACAGCCGGTGATGGGCGCAGGATGGAGGGTGCTGCGCGTCAACAGTGTCTGTTCCTTGGTGGGTTTTCTGATGAGGATTCAATTGCCAAGTTGCAGCAGCGTCTGGGGACGATGAGGGTCAGTGTGCAATCCGTGCCGAAAGATGCTGCCGGAAGCGGTTACTGGCTGGCGGTTGCTCCGGACGGCCAGCGTTTGTTGGGCGATCAACAGTTGCAAAACCTTTCCAAGGAATTCAATGAGTTAAAACATAAAATAATGCTGTGTGAAGGGGTTGCACCCACTCAATAGTTTGCATAGAATGGCGCCCGCTCCACAGCGAACACCTTAAACGGAATTCGAAGTAGAGCGTGTCAACGCAGCTAACCTCAGGTTTTTAAATGAGAAAATGCTTGACAGGGGTTTGGCGTGATATAGAATGCCGGCCTGATTAGGAGGGGTTCCCGAGCGGCCAAAGGGATCAGACTGTAAATCTGACGTCTACGACTTCGAAGGTTCGAATCCTTCTCCCTCCACCAGATTTAAGCGTGAGCTGCAGGCTCCGCGGGTATAGTTTAGTGGTAGAACCTCAGCCTTCCAAGCTGATGATGCGGGTTCGATTCCCGCTACCCGCTCCAGGTTTGCAGGTTGTGCAAAAGGGTTTTGCTCTTGTAGCTCAGTTGGTAGAGCACACCCTTGGTAAGGGTGAGGTCAGCGGTTCAAATCCGCTCAAGAGCTCCATATAACAAGGCAGATATGAAAATATCTGCCTTTGTTTTAATGGTTGATATTGTTTGTCTAATTTCTTCTGTAGAGGGTGATATCGATGGCTAAGGAAAAATTTGATCGTTCCCTGCCCCACGTCAACGTTGGGACCATTGGTCACGTTGACCACGGTAAAACCACTCTGACTGCTGCTCTGACTCGCGTCTGCTCCGAAGTTTTCGGTTCGGCCGTCGTTGAGTTCGACAAGATCGACAGCGCACCAGAAGAAAAAGCTCGCGGTATCACCATCAACACCGCTCACGTTGAGTACAACTCGACTATTCGTCACTACGCTCACGTTGACTGCCCAGGTCACGCTGACTACGTGAAGAACATGATCACCGGTGCTGCCCAGATGGACGGCGCGATCCTGGTTTGCTCGGCCGCTGATGGTCCGATGCCGCAAACCCGTGAGCACATCCTGCTGTCCCGTCAGGTAGGCGTTCCGTACATCGTGGTTTTCCTGAACAAGGCTGACCTGGTAGACGACGCTGAGCTGCTGGAACTGGTTGAGATGGAAGTTCGTGACCTGCTGTCGACCTACGACTTCCCGGGCGACGACACTCCGATCATCATCGGTTCGGCTCGTATGGCGCTGGAAGGCAAAGACGACAACGAAATGGGCACCACTGCCGTTCGTAAACTGGTTGAAACTCTGGATACCTACATCCCAGAACCAGTTCGTATGATCGACAAGCCATTCCTGATGCCAATCGAAGACGTGTTCTCGATTTCGGGTCGCGGTACTGTTGTGACTGGTCGTATCGAGCGCGGTATCGTTCGCGTTCAGGACGCGCTGGAAATCGTTGGTCTGCGTGACACCACCACCACCACCTGCACCGGTGTTGAGATGTTCCGCAAACTGCTCGACGAAGGTCGTGCTGGCGAGAACTGCGGCGTTCTGCTGCGCGGTACCAAGCGTGACGACGTTGAGCGTGGCCAGGTTCTGGTCAAGCCGGGTTCGGTCAAGCCGCACACCAAGTTCACCGCAGAAGTTTACGTACTGAGCAAGGAAGAAGGCGGTCGTCACACTCCGTTCTTCAAAGGCTACCGTCCACAGTTCTACTTCCGTACTACTGACGTGACTGGTAACTGCGAGCTGCCAGAAGGCGTTGAAATGGTAATGCCAGGTGACAACATTCAGATGACTGTTACCCTGATCAAAACCATCGCGATGGAAGACGGTCTGCGTTTCGCTATCCGTGAAGGCGGTCGTACCGTCGGCGCTGGCGTCGTAGCCAAAATCATCGAATAAGCGGTTGTAATGTATTTTTCGGGCCGGCATAATGGTCGGCCTGATTTTGTTTTAGGTCAGTAGCTCAATTGGCAGAGCGACGGTCTCCAAAACCGTAGGTTGGGGGTTCGATTCCCTCCTGACCTGCCAGATTCACTTGGTGTGTCTGGCTTTCTTTTCACAGGATCTTCATAGATGACTCCTAAAGCTGAAGCTCAAGGCTCTCGCTTAGATCTGCTCAAGTGGCTTGTAGTAGTCGCTTTGGTAGTTGTTGGCGTTGTTGGCAATCAGTATTACGCTGCTTCGCCGATCCTGTACCGTGTACTCGCTTTGCTTGCCATTGCTGCTGTAGCTGCCTTTGTAGGCCTGCAGACTGCGAAGGGCAAGTCTTTCTTTGTACTGGTTAAGGAAGCTCGCACCGAGATTCGTAAAGTCGTGTGGCCAACTCGCCAAGAAACCACGCAGACCACGCTGATTGTCGTGGCTGTTGTTCTGGTTATGGCGTTGCTGTTGTGGGGTCTTGATTCCCTGCTCGGCTGGCTTGTTTCCTTGATTGTCGGCTAAGGGTGTCCCGTGGCTAAGCGTTGGTATGTTGTGCATGCTTACTCGGGTTACGAGAAGCATGTGATGCGCTCGCTGATCGAGCGCGTAAAGCTGGCTGGCATGGAAGATGGCTTCGGCGAGATTCTGGTTCCCACTGAAGAAGTGGTTGAAATGCGTAACGGCCAGAAGCGCAAAAGCGAGCGCAAGTTCTTCCCGGGCTATGTGCTGGTCCAGATGGATATGAACGAGGGTACCTGGCACTTGGTCAAGGATACTCCTCGAGTGATGGGTTTCATCGGCGGTACCGCTGACAAGCCTGCGCCAATTACCGATAAAGAGGCAGAAGCGATTCTGCGTCGCGTTGCTGACGGTAGCGACAAGCCGAAGCCGAAGACGTTGTTCGAGCCAGGCGAGACGGTACGTGTCAATGACGGTCCATTCGCTGATTTCAATGGCGTTGTGGAAGAAGTTAACTACGAAAAGAGCCGGATCCAAGTGGCAGTGCTCATTTTCGGTCGCTCTACTCCGGTGGAGCTCGAGTTCAGTCAGGTCGAGAAGGTCTAACTGGACAAGCAATCCCAACCCCGCAGCCTTAGGCTGTGGGGTTTTGTCGTCACTGGGATAAACGCGCAAGTAACCGGGGAGCCTTTCGAGGCGTTCGAACCCGTAATTGGAGTGCCTCATGGCCAAGAAGATTACCGCTTACATCAAGCTGCAAGTGAAGGCCGCTCAGGCTAACCCAAGTCCACCGGTTGGTCCTGCTCTGGGTCAGCACGGCGTGAACATCATGGAATTCTGCAAGGCTTTCAACGCCCGTACCCAGGGTCTTGAGCCAGGTCTGCCGACTCCAGTGATCATCACTGTCTACAGCGACCGTAGCTTCACTTTCGAAACCAAATCCACCCCTGCTTCGGTTCTGCTGAAGAAGGCGGCCGGTCTGACCAGCGGTTCCGCTCGTCCGAACACCGTTAAGGTTGGCACCGTTACCCGTGCTCAGCTGGAAGAAATCGCGAAAACCAAAAACGCGGATCTGACTGCAGCTGATATGGATGCAGCCGTGCGTACTATCGCCGGTTCTGCTCGTAGCATGGGCCTTAACGTGGAGGGTGTGTAATGGCTAAGCTGACCAAGCGTCAAAAGGCTATCGCCGGCAAAATCGAAGCAGGCAAGGCCTACAACATTGTAGACGCCGCTGCTTTGCTGGCCGAGCTGTCGACTGTCAAGTTCAGCGAGTCGTTCGACGTTGCTGTAAACCTGGGTGTAGACCCGCGTAAATCCGACCAGGTTGTTCGTAGCGCTACTGTGCTGCCACACGGCACTGGCAAGACCGTTCGCGTTGCTGTGTTCACCCAGGGTCCAGCTGCTGAGGCCGCTCTGGCTGCCGGCGCTGACCGTGTAGGTATGGACGACCTGGCTGCCGAAATGAAAGGCGGCGACCTGAACTATGACGTAGTGATCGCATCCCCGGATGCCATGCGCGTTGTAGGTCAGTTGGGTCAGATCCTCGGTCCACGTGGTCTGATGCCTAACCCGAAAGTCGGCACCGTGACTCCAGACGTAGCCAACGCGGTCAAGAACGCCAAGGCTGGTCAGGTTCGTTATCGCACCGACAAAAACGGCATCATCCACACTTCCGTTGGCAAGATCGGCTTCGACGCCGTCAAGCTGAAGGAAAACGTTGAGGCCCTGATCGCTGATCTGAAGCGTATCAAGCCAGCTTCCTCGAAAGGCATTTACGTCAAGCGCGTTACCCTGAGCACTACCATGGGCCCAGGTCTGGTTATCGATCAGAGCTCGCTCGACGCGTAAGACAAAGGTTGGCGCGGATTGCCGCGCCAATTGAAAGATTGGGGTCCCTGCCTGGCGGGGGCTATCCAAGACCGTAGGCGGCGCAAGCCTTAAACCTCAAGCCTACGCAGATGGTGCTCCCGGTTCCTTACCGAATCAGACACCAAAACGACATTCGGTTCCGATCGAATGAAACGGTAACAAGCAGGAGTTAAACCCGTGGCAATTAATCTCGAAGACAAGAAGGCCATCGTCGCTGAAGTCAACGAGGCTGCCAAAGTCGCTCTGTCCGCTGTCGTGGTTGATGCACGTGGCGTAACAGTAGGCGCAATGACCGGACTCCGTAAAGAGGCTCGTGAAGCTGGCGTTTACGTACGTGTTGTACGTAACACCCTGCTCAAGCGCGCCGTTGCTGACACTCAATACAGTGTCCTCAACGACGTGTTCACCGGCCCGACCCTGATTGCATTCTCGAACGAACATCCGGGCGCTGCTGCCCGTATCTTCAAAGAGTTTGCCAAGGGTCAGGACAAGTTCGAGATCAAGGCAGCTGCGTTCGAGGGCAAGTTCCTCGCAGCTAATCAGATCGACGTACTGGCAACTCTGCCGACCCGTGACGAAGCAATTTCCCAGCTGATGAGCGTGATTCAAGGCGCTACCAGCAAATTGGCTCGTACTCTGGCGGCAATTCGCGACCAGAAAGAAGCTGCCGCAGCCTAAGGCTCGTCACTTCTCGCGTTTTTTGTTTATTTCGATGGTCGCGTAGGCCGTCCCCCAATTCAGGAATTGAGTCATGTCTCTGACTAACGAACAAATCATCGAAGCAATCGGCCAGAAATCCGTAGTGGAAATCGTTGAGCTGATCAAAGCGATGGAAGAAACCTTCGGTGTTACCGCTGCTGCCGCTTCGGCTGGCCCAGCTGTAGCTGCTGCTGCTGTTGAAGAGCAAACCGAGTTCAACGTTGTTCTGCTGGAAGCTGGCGAGAAGAAGGTTAACGTGATCAAGGCAGTTCGTGAACTGACCGGTCTGGGCCTGAAAGAAGCCAAAGAGAAAGTAGACGGCGCTCCTCAGGTTGTAGCTGAAGGCGTTTCGAAAGAAGCGGCTGAAGACGCCAAGAAGAAGCTGGAAGAAGCAGGCGCTAAAGTCGAGCTGAAGTAAGCATCGACTTTGCTCCTCCAGCCCGAGCGTCAAGCGACAGGCTGATGGCTGGTGGCTCTTGCCACCGGCCTTTTTCCGTTATTGGCAGCCGACTGGGTCGGTGTCGATAAAGGCGCTGTAACCACCCGATGCGGTGGCGCAAACCATGGGGTTTGCACGATTTTCTGGCTGCTCCCGTCGGGAGGGGCCAAACAAGCAGGTGACCAAGCTGGGGAACGCTGATGGCTTACTCATATACTGAGAAAAAACGTATCCGCAAGGACTTTAGCAAGTTGCCGGACGTCATGGATGTGCCTTACCTCCTGGCCATCCAGCTGGATTCGTATCGTGAATTCTTGCAAGCGGGAGCGACTAAAGATCAGTTCCGCGACGTGGGCCTGCATGCGGCCTTCAAATCCGTTTTCCCGATCATCAGCTACTCCGGCAATGCTGCGCTGGAGTACGTCGGTTATCGCCTGGGCGAACCGGCATTTGATGTCAAAGAATGCGTATTGCGCGGTGTAACTTTCGCCGTACCTTTGCGGGTAAAAGTGCGCCTGATCATTTTCGACAAAGAATCGTCGAACAAAGCGATCAAGGACATCAAAGAGCAAGAAGTCTACATGGGTGAAATCCCCCTGATGACTGAGAACGGTACCTTCGTAATCAACGGTACCGAGCGTGTTATCGTTTCCCAGCTGCACCGTTCCCCGGGCGTGTTCTTCGACCACGACCGCGGCAAGACGCACAGCTCCGGCAAACTGCTGTACTCGGCTCGCATCATTCCTTACCGCGGTTCGTGGCTGGACTTCGAATTCGACCCGAAAGACTGCGTCTTCGTGCGTATCGACCGTCGTCGCAAGCTGCCGGCCTCGGTACTGCTGCGCGCGCTCGGTTACACCACCGAAGAAGTGCTGGACGCGTTCTACACCACCAACGTATTCCACCTGAGCGGCGAAACCCTCAGCCTGGAACTGGTGCCATCGCGCCTGCGTGGTGAAGTTGCGGTTCTGGACATCCAGGACGAGAAGGGCAAGGTCATTGTTGAGCAAGGCCGCCGTATTACCGCGCGCCACATCAACCAGATCGAAAAAGCCGGTATCAAGACGCTGGATGTGCCACTGGACTACGTCCTCGGCCGCACCACCGCCAAGGCTATCGTGCACCCGGCTACCGGCGAAATCCTGGCCGAATGCAACACCGAGCTGAACACTGAAGTCCTGGCAAAAATCGCCAAGGCTCAGGTCGTTCGCATCGAGACCCTGTACACCAACGACATCGACTGCGGTCCTTTCGTCTCCGACACGCTGAAGATCGACTCCACCAGCAACCAATTGGAAGCGCTGGTCGAGATCTATCGCATGATGCGTCCAGGCGAGCCGCCAACCAAAGACGCTGCCGAAACCCTGTTCAACAACCTGTTCTTCAGCCCTGAGCGTTATGACCTGTCTGCGGTCGGCCGGATGAAGTTCAACCGTCGTATCGGTCGTACCGAGATCGAAGGTTCGGGCGTGCTGTGCAAGGAAGACATCGTCGCGGTACTGAAGACTCTGGTCGACATCCGTAACGGTAAAGGCATCGTCGATGACATCGACCACCTGGGTAACCGTCGTGTTCGCTGCGTAGGCGAAATGGCCGAGAACCAGTTCCGCGTTGGCCTGGTACGTGTTGAGCGTGCGGTCAAAGAGCGTCTGTCGATGGCTGAAAGCGAAGGCCTGATGCCGCAAGACCTGATCAACGCCAAGCCAGTGGCTGCGGCGGTGAAAGAGTTCTTCGGTTCCAGCCAGCTGTCGCAGTTCATGGACCAGAACAACCCGCTGTCCGAGATCACCCACAAGCGTCGTGTCTCTGCACTCGGCCCTGGCGGTCTGACTCGTGAGCGCGCAGGCTTTGAAGTCCGTGACGTACACCCGACTCACTACGGTCGTGTCTGCCCGATTGAAACGCCGGAAGGTCCGAACATCGGTCTGATCAACTCCCTGGCTGCGTACGCTCGCACCAACCAGTACGGCTTCCTGGAAAGCCCGTACCGCGTGGTGAAAGAGGGTGTGGTCACCGACGAGATCGTGTTCCTGTCCGCTATTGAAGAAGCCGATCACGTGATCGCGCAGGCTTCGGCGACCATGAACGAGCAGAAAGTCCTGATCGACGAACTGGTTGCCGTACGTCACCTGAACGAATTCACCGTCAAGGCGCCGGAAGACGTCACCCTGATGGACGTTTCGCCGAAGCAGGTTGTATCGGTTGCAGCGTCGCTGATTCCGTTCCTCGAGCACGACGACGCCAACCGTGCGTTGATGGGTTCGAACATGCAGCGTCAGGCTGTACCGACTCTGCGCGCTGACAAGCCGCTGGTAGGTACCGGCATGGAGCGTAACGTAGCCCGTGACTCCGGCGTTTGCGTCGTGGCTCGTCGTGGTGGCGTGATCGATTCCGTCGATGCCAGCCGTATCGTGGTTCGTGTTGCCGATGACGAAGTGGAAACCGGTGAAGCCGGTGTCGACATCTACAACCTGACCAAGTACACCCGCTCGAACCAGAACACCTGCATCAACCAGCGTCCGCTGGTGCGTAAAGGCGATCGCGTTCAGCGTAGCGACATCATGGCCGACGGCCCGTCCACCGACATGGGTGAACTGGCATTGGGTCAGAACATGCGCATCGCGTTCATGGCATGGAACGGCTTCAACTTCGAAGACTCCATCTGCCTGTCCGAGCGTGTGGTTCAGGAAGACCGTTTCACCACGATCCACATTCAGGAACTGACCTGTGTGGCCCGTGACACCAAGCTTGGCCCAGAGGAAATCACTGCGGACATCCCGAACGTGGGTGAAGCTGCACTGAACAAACTGGACGAAGCCGGTATCGTTTACGTAGGTGCTGAAGTAGGCGCAGGCGACATCCTGGTTGGCAAGGTCACTCCGAAAGGCGAGACCCAACTGACTCCGGAAGAAAAACTGCTGCGTGCAATCTTCGGTGAAAAAGCCAGCGACGTTAAAGACACATCCCTGCGCGTGCCAACCGGCACCAAAGGTACGGTCATCGACGTACAGGTCTTCACCCGTGACGGCGTTGAGCGTGATGCGCGTGCACTGTCGATCGAGAAGTCTCAGCTGGACGAGATCCGCAAGGATCTGAACGAAGAGTTCCGCATCGTTGAGGGCGCGACTTTCGAACGTCTGCGTTCCGCACTGGTAGGCCACAAGGCCGAAGGCGGCGCCGGCCTGAAGAAAGGTCAGGACATCACCGACGAAGTCCTCGACGGTCTTGAGCACGGCCAGTGGTTCAAACTGCGCATGGCTGAAGATGCTCTGAACGAGCAGCTCGAGAAGGCTCAGGCCTACATCGTTGATCGTCGCCGTCTGCTGGACGACAAGTTCGAAGACAAGAAGCGCAAACTGCAGCAGGGCGATGACCTGGCTCCAGGCGTGCTGAAAATCGTCAAGGTTTACCTGGCAATCCGTCGCCGCATCCAGCCGGGCGACAAGATGGCCGGTCGTCACGGTAACAAGGGTGTGGTCTCTGTGATCATGCCGGTTGAAGACATGCCGCACGATGCCAATGGCACCCCGGTCGACGTGGTCCTCAACCCGCTGGGCGTACCTTCGCGTATGAACGTTGGTCAGATCCTCGAAACCCACCTGGGCCTCGCGGCCAAAGGTCTGGGCGAGAAGATCAACCGGATGGTCGAAGAGCAGCGTAAAGTCGCTGAACTGCGCACCTTCCTTGACGAGATCTACAACCAGATCGGCGGTCGTAACGAAGATCTGGACAGCTTCTCCGATCAGGAAATCCTCGATCTGGCGAACAACCTGCGTGGCGGCGTTCCAATGGCCACTCCAGTGTTCGACGGCGCCAAGGAAAGCGAAATCAAGGCCATGCTGAAATTGGCAGACCTGCCGGAAAGCGGCCAGATGCAGCTGACCGACGGCCGTACCGGCAACAAGTTCGAGCGTCCAGTTACCGTTGGCTACATGTACATGCTGAAGCTGAACCACTTGGTAGACGACAAGATGCACGCGCGTTCTACCGGTTCTTACAGCCTGGTTACCCAGCAGCCGCTGGGTGGTAAGGCGCAGTTCGGTGGTCAGCGTTTCGGGGAGATGGAGGTCTGGGCACTGGAAGCATACGGTGCTGCTTACACTCTGCAAGAAATGCTCACAGTGAAGTCGGACGATGTGAACGGCCGTACCAAGATGTACAAGAACATCGTGGATGGCGATCACCGTATGGAGCCGGGCATGCCCGAGTCCTTCAACGTGTTGATCAAGGAAATTCGTTCCCTCGGCATCGATATCGATCTGGAAACCGAATAACACGTGACGCGAATCGAGAGCGGGGCAGGATTGCCCGCTCTCTGCTCCGCCAGGAGGAAAGGCCTTGAAAGACCTACTGAATTTGCTGAAAAACCAGGGTCAAGTCGAAGAGTTCGACGCCATCCGTATCGGATTGGCCTCGCCGGAGATGATCCGTTCGTGGTCGTTCGGTGAAGTTAAAAAGCCGGAAACCATCAACTACCGTACGTTCAAACCTGAGCGTGACGGCCTGTTCTGCGCCAAGATCTTTGGCCCGGTAAAGGATTACGAGTGCCTGTGCGGTAAGTACAAGCGCTTGAAGCACCGTGGTGTGATCTGCGAGAAGTGCGGCGTTGAAGTTGCACTGGCCAAGGTTCGTCGTGAGCGCATGGCGCACATCGAACTGGCTTCGCCGGTTGCCCACATCTGGTTCCTGAAATCGCTGCCGTCGCGTATCGGCCTGCTGATGGACATGACCCTGCGTGATATCGAACGCGTTCTCTACTTCGAGAGCTATGTCGTTATCGATCCAGGCATGACCACCCTTGAAAAAGGTCAGCTGCTGAACGACGAGCAGTACTTCGAAGCGCTGGAAGAGTTCGGTGACGATTTCGACGCCCGCATGGGTGCCGAAGCTGTCCGTGAACTGCTGCACGCTATCGACCTTGAACACGAGATTGGCCGTCTGCGCGAAGAGATTCCGCAAACCAACTCGGAAACCAAGATCAAGAAGCTGTCCAAGCGTCTGAAGTTGATGGAAGCCTTCCAGGGTTCCGGCAACCTGCCAGAGTGGATGGTGCTGACCGTTCTGCCGGTTCTGCCGCCAGATCTGCGTCCACTGGTCCCGCTGGATGGCGGTCGTTTCGCGACCTCCGACCTCAACGATCTGTATCGTCGAGTGATCAACCGTAACAACCGTTTGAAGCGTCTGCTGGATCTGTCCGCTCCGGACATCATCGTGCGCAACGAAAAGCGTATGTTGCAGGAAGCGGTCGATGCACTGCTCGACAACGGTCGTCGTGGCCGCGCTATCACAGGTTCCAACAAGCGTCCTCTGAAATCCCTGGCTGACATGATCAAGGGTAAGCAAGGTCGTTTCCGTCAGAACTTGCTCGGTAAGCGTGTTGACTACTCCGGTCGTTCGGTAATTACCGTAGGCCCGACCCTGCGTCTGCACCAGTGCGGTCTGCCGAAGAAGATGGCTCTCGAGCTGTTCAAACCGTTCATTTTCGGCAAGCTGGAAATGCGCGGTCTGGCGACCACCATCAAAGCGGCCAAGAAAATGGTCGAGCGCGAGCTGCCAGAGGTTTGGGACGTTCTCGCTGAAGTGATTCGCGAACACCCGGTCCTGCTCAACCGTGCACCGACCCTGCACCGTCTGGGTATCCAGGCGTTTGAACCGGTACTGATCGAAGGTAAGGCTATCCAGCTGCACCCGCTGGTCTGCGCCGCGTACAACGCCGACTTCGACGGCGACCAAATGGCCGTGCACGTACCGCTGACGCTGGAAGCCCAGCTCGAAGCGCGTGCGTTGATGATGTCGACCAACAACATTCTGTCGCCAGCCAACGGTGAGCCGATCATCGTTCCGTCGCAGGACGTTGTATTGGGTCTGTACTACATGACCCGTGAAGCGATCAACGCCAAGGGCGAAGGTCGTGTATTCGCGGATCTGCAGGAAGTCGATCGTGTGTTCCGTGCCGGCGAAGCCGCACTGCACGCCAAGGTCAAGGTTCGTATCAACGAAACCGTCAACGACCGTGACGGCAACAGCGTGAGCGGTACTCGTATTGTCGACACCACTGTCGGCCGTGCGCTGCTGTTCCAGGTTGTGCCAAAAGGTCTGTCGTTCGACGTCGTCAACCTGCCGATGAAGAAAAAGGCGATCTCCAAGCTGATCAACCAGTGCTACCGCGTGGTTGGTCTGAAAGAGACCGTGATCTTCGCTGACCAGTTGATGTACACCGGTTTCGCTTACTCGACCATCTCCGGCGTTTCCATCGGTGTTAACGACTTCGTTATCCCGGATGAAAAAGCCCGCATCATCGGTGCAGCCACCGACGAAGTGAAAGAGATCGAGAGCCAGTACGCCTCCGGCCTGGTAACCCAGGGCGAGAAGTACAACAAAGTGATCGACCTCTGGTCGAAGGCGAACGACGAAGTTTCCAAGGCGATGATGGCCAACCTCTCGAAAGAGAAAGTCATCGACCGTCACGGCGACGAAGTTGATCAAGAGTCTTTCAACTCGATGTACATGATGGCCGACTCGGGTGCGCGGGGTTCCGCAGCACAGATTCGTCAGCTGGCCGGTATGCGTGGTCTGATGGCCAAGCCGGACGGTTCCATCATTGAAACGCCAATTACTGCGAACTTCCGTGAAGGTCTGAGCGTACTTCAGTACTTCATCTCGACTCACGGTGCTCGTAAAGGTCTGGCGGATACCGCGTTGAAAACCGCTAACTCCGGTTACCTGACTCGTCGTCTGGTAGATGTGGCGCAGGATCTCGTAGTAACCGAGATCGATTGCGGCACCGAACACGGTCTGCTGATGACTCCGCACATTGAAGGCGGCGACGTTGTAGAGCCGTTGGGTGAGCGCGTATTGGGTCGTGTCATTGCCCGTGACGTATTCAAGCCGGGTACCGAGGACGTTATCGTTCCTGCCGGCACTCTGGTTGATGAGAAGTGGGTCGAATTCATCGAGCTGAACAGCATCGACGAAGTGATCGTGCGTTCGCCGATCAGCTGCGAAACCCGCTACGGCATCTGCGCCAAGTGCTATGGCCGTGATCTGGCTCGTGGTCACCAGGTGAACATCGGTGAAGCGGTCGGCGTTATCGCTGCCCAGTCCATCGGTGAGCCGGGTACCCAGCTGACCATGCGTACGTTCCACATCGGTGGTGCGGCAAGCCGTACTTCCGCAGCTGACAGCGTTCAGGTGAAAAATGGCGGTACCGTCCGTCTGCACAACCTGAAGCACGTTGAGCGAGTGGATGGCCACCTGGTTGCTGTGTCCCGTTCCGGTGAGCTGGCAATCGCGGACGACTTCGGTCGTGAGCGCGAGCGTTACAAGCTGCCGTACGGTGCTGTGATTTCGGTTAAGGAAGGTGACAAGGTCGACGCTGGCGCAATCGTGGCCAAGTGGGATCCACACACTCACCCGATCGTTACCGAAATGAAAGGTACCGTGACCTACGTGGGCATGGAAGAAGGCATCACGATCAAGCGTCAGACTGACGAATTGACCGGTATGACCAACATTGAAGTACTCGATGCGAAAGATCGTCCAGCTGCCGGTAAGGAAATCCGCCCAGCAGTTAAGATGGTCGACGACAACGGCAAGGATCTGTTGCTGCCAGGCACTGACGTTATCGCTCAGTACTTCCTGCCAGCCAACGCCTTGGTCGGTGTGGCTGACGGTGCGAAGATTGCGATCGGTGATGTTATCGCTCGTATCCCGCAGGAAACTTCGAAGACCCGTGACATCACCGGTGGTCTGCCGCGTGTTGCCGACCTGTTCGAAGCCCGTCGTCCGAAAGAAGCGTCGATTCTGGCTGAAGTCAGCGGCACCATCGCGTTCGGTAAAGAGACCAAGGGCAAGCGCCGTCTGGTCATTACCCCGAACGACGGTAGCGATCCGTACGAGGAGCTGATTCCGAAGTGGCGTCACCTGAACGTCTTCGAAGGCGAGCAGGTAAACCGCGGCGAAGTTATCTCCGACGGTCCAAGCGATCCGCACGACATCCTGCGTCTGCTGGGTGTAAGCGCGCTGGCCAAGTACATCGTCAACGAGATCCAAGACGTTTATCGTCTGCAAGGCGTGAAGATCAACGACAAGCACATCGAGACCATCCTGCGTCAGATGCTGCGTAAAGTTGAGATCTCCGAGTCCGGCGATTCCAGCTTCATCAAGGGCGACCAGATGGAACTGACTCACGTTCTGGTAGAGAACGAGCGTCTGAGTGCGGAAGACAAGTTTGTCTCCAAGTTCACTCGCGTTCTGCTGGGTATCACCAAGGCGTCGCTGTCCACCGAATCGTTCATCTCGGCGGCTTCCTTCCAGGAAACCACCCGCGTACTGACCGAAGCGGCAGTCACCGGCAAGCGCGATTACCTGCGCGGCCTGAAAGAAAACGTAGTCGTGGGTCGTCTGATCCCGGCCGGTACCGGTCTTGCCTATCACAGCGAGCGCAAGCGTCGCCGTGATGCCGACAAGCCGTTGCGCGTAAGCGCCAGTGAAGTGGAAGCTGCACTGACCGAAGCGCTGAACTCGAGCGGTAACTGAGTTCTGCGATAAACGAGCGTGAGGCCCTGATCGCTCCGTTCGTCGAATCGAGACATTTAGTCGAGGTTCGATGGGTGGGGAGGTCGGGGCCTTGCCTTGACTGGAATCAAGATCCTCTTTAGACTCTTGATCCCCTAAATTTGGCGGGAATTCGTTCCTGCCATTTTGCTTTTCTTGCAAGACAATAGCGTCGCAAGACAACAGTGGAGCTAGTAGATGGCAACTATCAACCAGCTGGTACGTCAGCCGCGTAAGCGTATCGTCGAGAAATCCGACGTACCTGCGCTGCAGAACTGCCCGCAACGTCGTGGCGTGTGCACCCGTGTGTACACCACCACGCCGAAAAAACCTAACTCGGCACTGCGTAAAGTATGCCGTGTGCGTCTGACCAACGGTTTCGAGGTTTCCTCGTACATCGGTGGTGAAGGCCACAACCTGCAAGAGCACAGCGTGGTACTGATCCGCGGCGGTCGTGTAAAAGACTTGCCAGGTGTTCGTTACCACACCGTTCGCGGCTCCTTGGATACTTCCGGCGTTAAAGGCCGTAACCAGGGTCGTTCGAAGTACGGTACCAAGCGTCCGAAGTAATCGGCCGTTTTGCAGATTTTTATTTTATTGAGTCGATAAGAGTAAGGTCGGGCACGCATCCTCTGGATCTGTCCCGAGCTAACCTGAAGACCGCTTGAGGGCTTATCATGCCAAGACGTCGCGTAGCAGCAAAGCGTGAGATTCTGGACGATCCGAAATACGGAAGCCAGATCCTCGCCAAATTCATGAACCACGTTATGGAAAGCGGCAAGAAAGCCGTTGCCGAGCGTATCGTTTATGGTGCCCTGGAAACCGTTGCGGCCCGTAAGGCTGGCACCGATCCCCTGGAACTCTTCGAAAAAGCACTCGACGCCATCGCTCCGCTGGTCGAAGTGAAGTCGCGCCGCGTTGGTGGTGCTACTTACCAGGTTCCGGTCGAGGTTCGTCCTTCCCGTCGTAACGCTCTGGCAATGCGCTGGTTGGTAGACTTCGCCCGTAAGCGCGGCGAGAAGTCTATGGCTCTGCGTTTGGCTGGCGAACTGCTGGATGCTGCTGAAGGTAAAGGTGCTGCTGTTAAGAAGCGTGAAGACGTGCACCGTATGGCCGAAGCTAACAAAGCTTTCTCGCACTACCGCTTCTAATTTTAGCTTCACTAATTTTGCGAGGGCTTTATGGCTCGTACTACTCCGATTAGCCGCTACCGTAACATCGGTATCGTCGCTCACGTGGATGCTGGTAAAACCACCACCACCGAGCGCGTACTGTTTTACACCGGCAAAAGTCACAAAATGGGCGAGGTGCATGATGGCGCCGCGACCACAGACTGGATGGTTCAGGAGCAGGAGCGTGGTATTACCATTACTTCTGCTGCCATTACCGCCTTCTGGAAAGGTTCCGAGAAGCAGTACTCTCACGAGCACCGTTTCAACGTAATCGATACCCCGGGCCACGTTGACTTCACCATTGAAGTTGAACGTTCCCTGCGCGTACTCGACGGCGCTGTCGTTGTGTTCTGCGGTACTTCGGGTGTTGAGCCGCAGTCGGAAACCGTATGGCGTCAAGCCAACAAATACGGCGTTCCACGTCTTGTTTACGTAAACAAGATGGACCGTGCCGGCGCCAACTTCCTGCGCGTGATCGGTCAGATCAAGCAGCGTCTGGGTCACACTCCGGTGCCGATCCAGTTGGCCATCGGTTCCGAAGACAACTTCCAGGGTCAGATCGATCTGATCAACATGCAAGCTGTCTACTGGAACGACTCCGACAAAGGTATGGTCCCTGTTCGCAAGGACATTCCTGCCGAGCTCCAAGAGCTGGCTGAAGAGTGGCGCAACAATATGGTTGAAGCTGCTGCCGAAGCCAACGAAGAGCTGATGAACAAGTACCTGGAAGGCGAAGAGCTGTCGATCGAAGAGATCAAGGCTGCTTTGCGTCAGCGTACTATCGCCGGCGAAATCGTTCTGGCCGTTTGCGGTTCTTCGTTCAAGAACAAGGGCGTTCCCCTGGTTCTCGACGCCGTTATCGACTACCTGCCTGCTCCGACCGACATTCCTGCTATCAAGGGTTCCAACCCTGATAACGAGGAAGAAGAGATGGAGCGTCATGCAGACGACAATGAGCCTTTCGCGGCTCTGGCGTTCAAGATCGCTACCGACCCATTCGTGGGTACTCTGACCTTCGTCCGCGTTTACTCGGGCGTGTTGAACTCCGGCGACGGCGTGATCAACTCGGTCAAAGGCAAGAAAGAGCGCGTGGGTCGTATGGTGCAAATGCACGCAAACGCCCGTGAAGAGATCAAGGAAGTACGCGCTGGTGACATCGCGGCCCTGATCGGCATGAAGGACGTCACCACCGGTGAAACCCTCTGCAACGCTGACAAGCCAATCATCCTGGTTCGCATGGACTTCCCGGAGCCGGTTATTTCGGTTGCCGTAGAGCCTAAGACCAAGGATGACCAGGAAAAAATGGGTATCGCTCTGGGCAAGCTCGCTCAGGAAGACCCGTCTTTCCGCGTTAAAACTGATGAAGAGACTGGTCAGACGATCATCTCCGGCATGGGCGAGCTGCACCTGGACATCCTGGTTGACCGGATGCGCCGTGAGTTCAACGTCGAAGCCAACATCGGCAAGCCTCAGGTTTCGTATCGTGAGCGCATCACGAAGAACTGTGAAATCGAAGGCAAGTTCGTTCGTCAGTCCGGTGGTCGCGGCCAGTTCGGTCACTGCTGGATCCGTTTTGCTCCTGCTGACGAAGGTCAGGAAGGTCTGCAATTCGTGAACGAAGTTGTAGGTGGTGTGGTTCCTAAGGAATACATCCCGGCTATCCAGAAGGGTATCGAAGAGCAGATGAAGAACGGCGTTGTTGCCGGCTATCCGCTGATCGGCCTGAAGGCTACCGTGTTCGATGGTTCTTACCACGACGTCGACTCCAACGAGATGGCGTTCAAGGTGGCTGCTTCCATGGCGACCAAGCAACTGGCCCAGAAGGGTGGTGGTGAGTTGCTCGAGCCGATCATGGCGGTAGAGGTTGTTACGCCTGAAGACTATATGGGTGATGTGATGGGCGACCTTAACCGTCGTCGCGGCATGATCCAGGGTATGGAAGACACAGTGTCCGGCAAGGTTATCCGTGCCGAGGTTCCACTGGGTGAGATGTTCGGTTATGCGACCGACGTTCGTTCCATGTCCCAGGGTCGCGCAAGCTACTCTATGGAATTCAAAAAATACGATACGGCTCCGTCGCACATCGTCGAATCCGTAACCAAAAAACAAGGCTGATTCAGCCCCTTTAGGCTAGGAGTTAATTGTCGTGGCTAAAGAAAAATTTGATCGTTCCCTACCGCACGTCAACGTTGGCACCATTGGTCACGTTGACCACGGTAAAACCACTCTGACTGCTGCTCTGACTCGCGTCTGCTCCGAAGTTTTCGGTTCGGCCGTCGTTGAATTCGACAAGATCGACAGCGCACCAGAAGAAAAAGCTCGCGGTATCACCATCAACACCGCTCACGTTGAGTACAACTCGACTATTCGTCACTACGCTCACGTTGACTGCCCAGGTCACGCTGACTACGTGAAGAACATGATCACCGGTGCTGCTCAGATGGACGGCGCGATCCTGGTTTGCTCGGCCGCTGATGGTCCGATGCCGCAAACCCGTGAGCACATCCTGCTGTCCCGTCAGGTAGGCGTTCCGTACATCGTGGTTTTCCTGAACAAGGCTGACCTGGTAGACGACGCTGAGCTGCTGGAACTGGTTGAGATGGAAGTTCGTGACCTGCTGTCGACCTACGACTTCCCGGGCGACGACACTCCGATCATCATCGGTTCGGCTCGTATGGCGCTGGAAGGCAAAGACGACAACGAAATGGGCACCACTGCCGTTCGTAAACTGGTTGAAACTCTGGATACCTACATCCCAGAACCAGTTCGTATGATCGACAAGCCATTCCTGATGCCAATCGAAGACGTGTTCTCGATCTCGGGTCGCGGTACTGTTGTGACTGGTCGTATCGAGCGCGGTATCGTTCGCGTTCAGGACGCGCTGGAAATCGTTGGTCTGCGTGACACCACCACCACCACCTGCACCGGTGTTGAGATGTTCCGTAAACTGCTCGACGAAGGTCGTGCTGGCGAGAACTGCGGCGTTCTGCTGCGTGGTACCAAGCGTGACGACGTTGAGCGTGGCCAGGTTCTGGTCAAGCCAGGTTCGGTCAAGCCGCACACCAAGTTCACCGCAGAAGTTTACGTTCTGAGCAAGGAAGAAGGCGGCCGTCACACTCCGTTCTTCAAAGGCTACCGTCCACAGTTCTACTTCCGTACTACTGACGTGACTGGTAACTGCGAGCTGCCAGAAGGCGTTGAAATGGTAATGCCAGGTGACAACATTCAGATGACTGTTACCCTGATCAAAACCATCGCGATGGAAGATGGTCTGCGTTTCGCTATCCGTGAAGGCGGTCGTACCGTCGGCGCTGGCGTCGTAGCCAAAATCATCGAGTAAGACTTTTAAAGTCAGCTTGATGGATTGAAAAAGCCCCCGCTCAGCGGGGGCTTTTTTATTGGGTTGACACCTATCGGGGGCGTCTATAGAATTGCGCCTCCTTTTAACGGGCGTATTGCGCCCGGTGGGAATAGCAGCCGGAGTCTGAAATCCAATGCAAAATCAGCAAATCCGTATCAGGTTGAAGGCTTTTGACCATCGCCTGATCGACCAATCAACCCAGGAAATCGTGGAAACCGCGAAACGTACTGGTGCTCAAGTGCGTGGTCCAATTCCACTGCCTACCCGTAAAGAGCGGTTCACCGTTCTGGTTTCCCCGCACGTCAACAAAGACGCGCGTGACCAGTACGAGATCCGCACTCATAAGCGTGTTCTGGACATCGTCCAGCCAACGGATAAAACCGTTGATGCGCTGATGAAGCTTGATCTTGCGGCCGGTGTGGAAGTGCAGATCAGCCTCGGCTAAGACTCGGTCTTGGTCGTGTAACGCTCTGAAATGGGCGGCCATAGCGGGTGAAAGCCCCGTACACTCATGAGGTTTACAACATGACTATTGGTGTAGTCGGTCGTAAATGCGGTATGACCCGTATTTTCACCGAAGAAGGTGTCTCCATTCCGGTCACGGTCATTGAGATCGAGCCGAATCGCGTCACCCAGTTCAAAACTGAAGAGACCGATGGCTATCGTGCAGTGCAAGTCACTGTCGGCGAGCGTCGCGCTTCGCGTGTAACAGCAGCTCAGGCTGGCCACTTCGCTAAAGCGAACGTTGCCGCTGGTCGCACCACCATGGAATTCCGCCTTGAAGAAGGCGAGTACCAGGCAGGCGATCTGATCAACGCTGAAATCTTCGCCGCTGGTCAACTGGTTGATGTAACCGGTCAGTCCAAGGGTAAAGGCTTCCAGGGTACGATCAAGCGTTGGAATTTCCGCGGGCAAGATAACACCCACGGTAACTCCGTATCCCACCGCGTCCCAGGCTCTATCGGCCAGTGCCAGACTCCTGGTCGTGTATTCAAGGGCAAAAAAATGTCCGGTCATATGGGCGCTGAGCGCGTGACCGTGCAGTCCCTGGAAGTAGTGCGCGTGGACGCTGAACGCAATCTGTTGTTGGTCAAGGGTGCTGTTCCTGGCGCTACTGGCGGCAACCTGGTTGTACGTCCAGCAGCCAAGGCTCGCGGTTAAGGGGAAGCTGACATGCAATTAAATGTAAATGACGCTCAAGCGATCGAAGTTTCCGAACTGACATTTGGCGGCGAATTCAACGAGACGCTGGTTCACCAAGCAGTCGTGGCCTACATGGCCGGCGGCCGTCAAGGTAGCAAGCAGCAGAAGACCCGTTCCGACGTTCGTGGTGGCGGCAAGCGCCCATGGCGTCAGAAAGGTACTGGCCGTGCTCGTGCCGGTACTATCCGTAGCCCAATCTGGCGTGGCGGCGGTACCACTTTCGCAGCTCGTCCACAGGATCACTCCCAGAAGCTGAACAAGAAGATGTATCGCGCAGCAATGCGTTCCATCCTTGCTGAGCTGGTGCGTACTGATCGTCTGGTCGTGGTTCAGGATTTCGCTGTTGAAACTCCGAAAACCAAAGATCTGCTGGGCAAACTGAACAACATGAGCCTGACCGACGTTCTGATCGTGTCGGACGCTGTTGATCAGAACCTGTACCTGGCTGCTCGCAACCTGCCGCACGTAGATGTACGTGATGTGCAAGGTTCCGATCCAGTTAGTCTGATCGCATACGACAAGGTGTTGATCACCGTGTCGGCCGTGAAGAAATTCGAGGAGCTGCTGGGATGAACCAGGAACGCGTATTTAAAGTTCTGCTTGGCCCGCACGTTTCCGAGAAGGCTACGGTTCTGGCAGACAAGAAAGGCCAGTTCGTTTTCAAGGTTGCTACCGATGCAACCAAGCTGGAAATCAAGAAGGCCGTCGAAAGCCTGTTCAGCGTGAAAGTAGAGCGCGTCACTACCCTGAACGTTCTGGGTAAGAGCAAGCGCACTGCTCGCGGTCTGGGCAAGCGTAATGACTGGAAGAAGGCAGTTATCTCCCTTCAGCCAGGCCAAGATCTCGATTTCAGCAGCAGTGCTGAGTAAGGAAGGGGTGCATCATGGCAATCGTTAAATGCAAACCGACTTCCCCTGGCCGCCGTTTTGTGGTCAAGGTGGTCAACCAGGAGCTGCATAAAGGCGCTCCTCACGCACCGCTGCTCGAGAAAAAATCGAAGTCTGGTGGTCGTAACAACAATGGCCGTATTACCACTCGTCACATCGGTGGTGGTCATAAGCAGCATTACCGTATGGTCGATTTCCGTCGCAACGACAAAGATGGCATCGTCGCCACTGTCGAGCGTATCGAATACGATCCAAACCGTACTGCTCACATCGCACTGCTCTGCTACGCAGACGGCGAGCGCCGCTACATCATCGCCCCTAAAGGCGTGAGTGCTGGCGACCAGCTGATCGCAGGCGCTCTGGCTCCAATCAAGCCAGGCAACGCTCTGCAGCTGCGCAACATTCCAGTCGGTTCTACCGTACACGGCATCGAATTGAAGCCAGGTAAAGGTGCACAGATCGCTCGTTCCGCTGGGGCTTCGGCTCAGCTGATCGCTCGTGAAGGTGTCTACGTGACCCTGCGTCTGCGTTCCGGTGAAATGCGTAAAGTCCTGGCTGAATGCCGTGCGACCCTGGGTGAAGTCTCGAACTCCGAGCACAGCCTGCGTTCGCTGGGTAAAGCTGGTGCCAAACGCTGGCGTGGCGTTCGCCCAACCGTTCGTGGTGTTGCCATGAACCCGGTTGACCACCCACATGGTGGTGGTGAAGGTCGTACCTCTGGTGGTCGTCATCCGGTATCGCCATGGGGCTTCCCGACTAAGGGCGCGAAGACTCGTGGTAATAAGCGTACCGACAAAATGATCGTCCGTCGTCGCAAGTAAATAGAGGGATACGACAGTGCCACGTTCTCTGAAAAAAGGTCCTTTTATTGATCTTCACCTACTGAAGAAGATCGAAGTGGCGGCGGAAAAGAACGATCGCAAACCAATTAAAACCTGGTCGCGTCGTTCGATGATCCTGCCACAAATGGTCGGTCTGACCATCGCAGTACACAACGGTCGTCAGCACGTCCCAGTTCTCGTTAACGAAGACATGGTCGGCCACAAACTGGGCGAGTTCGCCGGTACCCGCAACTATCGCGGGCACGTGGCTGACAAGAAAGCCAAGCGTTAAGGGGTAAGGAAATGGAAGTAGCCGCTAAGTTGTCGGGCGCTCGAATCTCCGCCCAGAAAGCCCGCTTGGTCGCCGACCAGATCCGCGGGAAGAAGGTGGGCGAAGCGCTCAACCTGTTGGCTTTCAGCAGTAAGAAAGCCGCCGAGATCATGAAGAAAGTGCTGGAGTCGGCCGTAGCCAACGCCGAGCATAACGAAGGCGCAGACGTTGATGACCTGAAGGTCAGCACCGTTTTCGTCAACGAAGGGCGTTCGCTGAAGCGCATCATGCCACGTGCCAAAGGCCGTGCTGATCGCATCGTCAAGCGGTCTTGCCATATCACTGTCAAGGTTGCTGACAAGTAACGGAGTCGAAGAGATGGGTCAGAAAGTACATCCCATTGGCATTCGCCTGGGAATCGTCAAGGAGCACACCTCCGTCTGGTACGCAGACGGTCGGACTTATGCGGACTACTTGTTCGCAGATCTGAAAGTGCGTGAGTATCTCCAAGACAAACTAAAAAGCGCGTCCGTAAGCCGTATCGATATCCATCGTCCGGCCCAAACTGCACGCATCACCATCCACACCGCTCGTCCAGGTATCGTTATCGGGAAGAAAGGTGAAGATGTTGAGAAACTGCGTCAGGACCTGACCAAGCAAATGGGTGTGCCTGTGCACATCAATATCGAAGAGATCCGCAAGCCGGAGCTCGACGGTATGCTGGTTGCGCAGAGCGTAGCTCAGCAGCTGGAGCGTCGTGTAATGTTCCGTCGCGCTATGAAGCGCGCTGTACAGAACGCCATGCGCATTGGTGCCAAAGGCATCAAAATCCAAGTGAGCGGTCGTCTCGGCGGTGCTGAAATCGCACGTACTGAATGGTATCGCGAAGGTCGTGTGCCACTGCACACCCTGCGTGCCGACATCGACTATGCCAACTACGAAGCTCACACCACTTACGGTGTGATCGGTGTAAAGGTTTGGATCTTCAAAGGCGAAGTTATTGGTGGTCGCCAAGAAGAACTGAAACCACAAGCACCAGCGCCTCGTAAAAAAGCTGCTAAGTAAGGGGTACGCCAAATGTTGCAACCAAAGCGTACGAAGTTCCGCAAGCAGATGACCGGCCACAACCGTGGTCTGGCACTGCGCGGTAGCAAAGTCAGCTTCGGCGAGTTCGCGCTGAAGTCTGTTGCTCGTGGTCGTCTCACCGCTCGTCAGATCGAGTCAGCGCGTCGTGCTCTGACCCGTCACGTAAAACGTGGCGGCAAGATCTGGATCCGTGTATTCCCGGACAAGCCGATCTCCAAGAAACCTCTCGAGGTTCGTATGGGTAAAGGTAAGGGTAACGTGGAGTACTGGGTTGCCCAGATTCAGCCAGGCAAAGTCCTGTATGAAATCGAGGGTGTTTCTGAAGAGCTGGCGCGTGAGGCTTTCGCCCTGGCTGCTGCAAAGCTGCCGCTCGCCACCTCCTTTGTTAAACGGACGGTGATGTGATGAAAGCGAATGAACTTCGTGAAAAATCCGCACAGCAGCTGAACGAGCAACTGCTCGGCTTGCTGCGCGACCAGTTCAATCTGCGCATGCAGAAAGCAACTGGCCAGTTGGGGCAGTCTCATCTGCTCTCGCAAGTTAAGCGTGACATCGCTCGCGTGAAGACTGTGCTCAACCAGCAGGCAGGTAAGTGATCATGGCTGAAGCCGAAAAAACTGTCCGTACGCTGACTGGCCGTGTTGTCAGCGACAAGATGGACAAAACCATCACCGTTCTGATCGAGCGTCGCGTAAAGCACCCGATCTACGGTAAATACGTTAAGCGTTCGACTAAGCTGCACGCGCACGACGAAACCAATCAGTGCCACATCGGCGACAAAGTCACTATTCGTGAAACTCGTCCGATGGCCAAGACCAAGTCTTGGGCGCTGGTTGATGTTCTCGAACGCGCTGTGGAAGTCTAAGGGCTAGGGGTCGGAGAAATTATATGATTCAGACTCAATCCATGCTCGATGTGGCCGATAACAGCGGCGCTCGCCGTGTTATGTGCATCAAGGTGCTGGGTGGCTCCCATCGTCGTTACGCTGGTATCGGTGACATCATCAAAGTTACCGTGAAGGAAGCAATTCCTCGCGGTAAGGTGAAAAAAGGCCAAGTGATGACTGCTGTTGTAGTCCGCACTCGTCACGGCGTACGTCGTGCTGATGGCTCCATTATCCGCTTTGATGGCAACGCTGCTGTTCTTCTGAACAACAAGCAAGAGCCGATCGGCACCCGTATCTTTGGGCCAGTGACCCGTGAACTTCGTACTGAGAAGTTCATGAAGATCGTCTCGCTCGCCCCAGAAGTGCTGTAAGGAGATCCGACATGCAAAAGATTCGTCGTGACGACGAGATCATCGTGATCGCCGGCAAAGACAAAGGTAAGCGCGGTAAGGTGCTGAAGGTTCTTGCTGACAACCGTCTGGTTGTTGGTGGTCTGAACCTGGTCAAGCGTCATACCAAGCCTAACCCGATGTCGGGCGTACAGGGCGGTATCGTCGAGAAAGAAGCGCCACTGCACGCTTCCAACGTCGCCATCTTCAACGGCGAAACCAACAAGGCTGACCGCGTTGGTTTCAAAGTAGAAGACGGTAAGAAAATTCGTGTCTTCAAGTCGACCCAAAAAGCGGTTGATGCTTGAACACTGCTAGGTAGAAGACCATGGCACGACTAAAAGAGATTTACCGGAAGGAAATCGCTCCGAAACTTAAGGAAGAACTTAAGCTTTCGAACGTGATGGAAGTTCCGCGCGTTACCAAAATCACCCTGAACATGGGTCTGGGCGAAGCGATCGGCGACAAAAAAGTCATCGAGCACGCTGTTGCTGACCTGGAAAAGATCACCGGCCAGAAAGTCGTTGTGACCTACGCTCGTAAATCCATCGCTGGCTTCAAAGTCCGCGAAGGATGGCCGATCGGCGTCAAAGTGACCCTGCGCCGTGAGCGTATGTACGAGTTCCTGGATCGTCTGCTGTCGATCTCCCTGCCTCGGGTTCGCGACTTCCGCGGCCTGAATGCCAAGTCCTTCGATGGTCGTGGCAACTACAGCATGGGCGTGAAAGAGCAGATCATCTTCCCGGAAATCGACTACGACAAGATCGATGCTCTCCGCGGTCTGGACATTACCCTGACCACCACTGCCAAGAACGATGATGAAGGCCGCGCTCTGCTGCGTGCTTTCAAATTCCCGTTCCGCAACTGATTGGAGTAGGAAAATGGCCAAGAAGAGCATGAAGAACCGTGAGCTGAAGCGTCAGCTCACCGTTGCCAAGTACGCCACCAAGCGTGCAGCGCTGAAAGCTATCATCGTCGATCTGAACGCAAGTCCAGAAGCGCGTTGGGAAGCTACCGTAGCACTGCAGAAGCAACCACGTGACGCAAGCGCTTCGCGCATGCGTAACCGTTGCCGCCTGACTGGTCGTCCGCACGGCGTGTACCGCAAGTTCGGCCTCGGCCGTAACATGCTGCGTCAAGCTGCAATGCGTGGTGACGTGCCAGGTCTGGTTAAAGCCAGCTGGTAATAGTTGTCAAAGTCTCGATGTTCGGGTTCGCAAGAACCTGACCATCGGTGGCCTTGAATCTGAATCAAGCCCCTTTTGGGGCTTGATTCATTTCTGAGGTGTGTCTAGAATGACCGGCTCGCCTGAGCCCGTGTTTTTCTGCCCGGAAGTTCTCGGCGACAAGTAGTAGCCGCAAGGCTAATTTTTTTGTATTAGGAGCGTCTAGCCCATGAGTATGCAGGACCCGTTAGCGGACATGCTAACTCGAATCCGTAATGCCCAGATGGCTGAAAAGTCTGTCGTAAGCATGCCGTCTTCCACGTTGAAGGCAGCTGTAGCAAAAGTCCTGAAGGACGAAGGTTACATCGCGGATTTTCAGATCACCACCGACGCCAAGCCGTCGCTGTCCATCTCGCTGAAGTACTTCGAAGGCCGTCCGGTTATCGAAGAAGTGAAGCGCGTTAGTCGTCCAGGCCTGCGTCAGTACAAGTCCGTTGAAGATCTGCCGAAAGTTCGTGGCGGTCTTGGCGTGTCTATCGTCTCCACCAACAAAGGTGTGATGACGGATCGTGCTGCGCGCGCTGCCGGTGTCGGCGGCGAAGTTCTTTGCACTGTGTTCTAAGGGGGGATAAGCATGTCTCGCGTCGCTAAGAACCCCGTTAAGCTGCCAGCCGGTGTCGAAGTCAAATTCGCAGGCCAACAGCTTTCGGTGAAGGGTGCCAAGGGCACTCTTGAACTGAACATCCATTCGTCCGTTGAGATCGTTGAAGAAGCTGGTGAGCTGCGTTTCGCTGCTCGCAATGGCGATCAACAAACTCGCGCAATGGCCGGTACCACGCGTGCGTTGGTAAACAACATGGTCCAGGGCGTAAGCCAAGGCTTCGAGCGCAAGCTCCAGCTGGTCGGTGTTGGTTACAAAGCGCAAGCAAAAGGTCAGGTTCTGAACCTGGCTCTTGGCTTCTCGCACCCAGTGGATTACGAACTGCCGCAAGGCATCACCGCTGAGACTCCTAGCCAGACCGATATCCTGATCAAGGGCATCGACAAGCAGCTGGTAGGTCAAGTGGCCGCCGAGATCCGCGACTTCCGTCCACCAGAGCCGTACAAAGGCAAAGGTGTGCGCTACGCGGACGAAGTCGTCCGTCGTAAAGAAGCCAAGAAGAAGTAGGGCATAGCAAATGACCGACAAAAAAGTTACTCGACTGCGTCGCGCTCGCAAAGCACGCCTGAAAATGCACGAACTCGAAGTCGTGCGTCTCTGCGTGTTCCGCTCGTCGCAGCACATCTACGCCCAGGTCATCTCGGCCGACGGCAACAAGGTCCTGGCAAGTGCCTCGACTTTGGATAAAGAACTGCGTGATGGTGCCACTGGCAACATCGACGCGGCCACAAAGGTTGGCCAGCTGGTCGCTACGCGTGCTAAGGCCGCTGGCGTATCGCAAGTGGCTTTCGACCGCTCTGGCTTCAAGTACCACGGCCGCGTTAAAGCGCTGGCTGATGCTGCTCGTGAAGCTGGGCTGGAGTTCTAAGTTATGTCAAATAACGACCAAAAGCGCGACGAAGGCTACATCGAGAAGCTGGTTCAAGTTAACCGCGTAGCCAAAACCGTTAAAGGCGGCCGTATCTTCACTTTCACCGCGTTGACCGTGGTTGGTGATGGTAAAGGGCGTGTTGGCTTCGGCCGTGGCAAGTCACGTGAAGTGCCTGCTGCGATCCAGAAGGCAATGGAAGCTGCTCGCCGCAACATGATTCAAGTTGACCTGAACGGCACCACCCTGCAGTACGCAATGAAGTCCGCTCACGGCGCTTCGAAGGTGTACATGCAGCCTGCTTCTGAAGGTACCGGTATCATCGCTGGCGGCGCTATGCGTGCTGTCCTCGAAGTTGCTGGCGTTCAGAACGTTCTGGCCAAGTGCTACGGCTCGACTAACCCGGTAAACGTGGTTCACGCCACTTTCAAGGGTCTGAAGGCTATGCAGTCTCCTGAGTCCATCGCTGCCAAGCGTGGCCTGCGTGTTGAGGAGATCAAGTAATCATGGCTACCGTTAAAGTTACGCTGATCAAAAGCATGACCGGCCGCATCCCTAACCACAAACTGTGCGTTAAGGGTCTGGGTCTGCGTCGCATCGGTCACACTGTAGAAGTCCAGGATACTCCCGAGAATCGCGGGATGATCAACAAGGCTTACTACATGCTGCGTGTCGAGGGTTAATCGATGAAACTCAATGATCTGAGTCCAGCGCCGGGTTCCCGTCGCGAAAAGCATCGTCCGGGCCGTGGTATCGGTAGTGGTTTGGGCAAGACTGGTGGCCGTGGTCACAAAGGTCAGACCTCCCGCTCCGGTGGCACCATCGCTCCAGGCTTTGAAGGCGGTCAACAGCCGCTGCATCGTCGCCTGCCTAAGTTCGGTTTCGTTTCCCTGAAAGCCATGGATCGCGCAGAAGTGCGTTTGTCCGAGCTGGCCAAAGTGGAAGGCGACGTCGTTACTGTGCAGTCCCTGAAAGATGCCAACGTGATCAACGTCAACGTACAGCGTGTGAAAATCATGCTGTCCGGTGAAGTGACTCGCGCTGTCACTATCGGCAAGGGAATCGGCGCCACCAAAGGTGCGCGTGCGGCTATCGAAGCAGCTGGCGGCAAGTTCGAGGAATAAATGGCTAAGCAAGGTGCTCTCTCTGCGCTCGGCAAAGGCGGTATGTCTGAACTCTGGGCTCGTCTGCGTTTTCTGTTCCTGGCGATTATCGTCTACCGAATAGGCGCACACATCCCGGTTCCAGGTATCAACCCGGACCGACTCGCAGACCTGTTTCGACAGAATGAGGGGACCATTCTTAGCTTGTTCAACATGTTCTCCGGCGGCGCGCTGGAACGGATGAGCATCTTTGCACTGGGGATCATGCCGTACATTTCGGCATCGATCATCATGCAACTGATGACCGCCGTCAGCCCGCAACTGGAGCAGTTGAAGAAGGAAGGTGAAGCTGGCCGTCGCAAGATTAGCCAGTACACCCGCTACCTCACCGTCGCTCTCGCTCTGGTCCAGGCTATTGGCATGTCCATTGGTCTGGCCGGGCAGGGCGTCGCGTTCACTGGTGACTTTGGCTTCCATTTCGTCGCGGTAACCACATTTGTGGCTGGTGCGATGTTCATGATGTGGCTGGGTGAGCAGATTACTGAGCGTGGTGTTGGCAACGGTATCTCGATGTTGATTTTTTCGGGTATCGTCGCCGGTCTTCCGAGAGCAATCGGGCAGTCTTTCGAGTCTGCGCGTCAGGGTGATATCAACATCTTCGCCCTGGTTGCCATCGGTTTGCTGGCAGTAGCGATTATCGGTTTCGTGGTGTTCATTGAGCGTGGCCAGCGTCGTATCGCTGTTCACTACGCCAAGCGTCAGCAGGGCCGCAAGGTTTTTGCTGCGCAGACAAGCCACTTGCCGCTGAAGGTGAACATGGCCGGTGTTATTCCGGCTATTTTCGCGAGCAGCATCTTGCTGTTTCCGGCTTCGTTGGGTGCCTGGTTCGGTCAGTCTGAAGGTATGGGCTGGTTGCAGGACATCTCGCAGTCGATCGCTCCTGGTCAGCCGTTGAATATTCTGCTGTTTAGTGCAGGGATTATTTTCTTCTGCTTCTTCTATACGGCGTTGATGTTCAATCCGAAAGACGTAGCGGAAAACCTGAAGAAGTCCGGTGCCTTTATTCCGGGCATCCGTCCAGGTGAGCAGTCTGCGCGCTATATTGATGGCGTTCTGACCCGCTTGACCCTGTTCGGTGCTCTTTACATGACGGCCGTGTGCCTGTTGCCCCAATTCCTGGTGGTTGCAGCAAACGTTCCGTTCTACCTTGGCGGGACCTCGTTGCTGATCGTGGTCGTGGTTGTGATGGACTTCATGTCCCAAGTACAATCGCACCTCGTTTCGCACCAGTACGAATCCCTGATGAAGAAAGCCAACCTGAAGGGTTACGGCAGCGGCATGTTGCGCTGAGTACCCATAAGGTTCGAGGAGTTGGTGATGAAAGTTCGTGCATCGGTGAAAAAGCTGTGCCGTAACTGCAAGATTATTCGCCGCGAAGGTGTTGTTCGAGTAATTTGCAGCGCGGAACCGCGTCACAAACAGCGCCAAGGCTGAGTGTGATTGTGCTTCAAGCCCGGTAGCTAGTGCGCTACCGGGTTGATTATTTGTTATTACAGCGATATTATCTCGCGCCCTATTTCTTGGCTTCCGGGGCGTAGGTAGCTGTCAATTGGAGTCCCACTGAATGGCCCGTATTGCAGGCGTTAACATTCCAGATAACAAGCATACTGTTATCTCGCTGACCTACATCTATGGTGTTGGTCGCACTACTGCGCAGAAGATCTGTGCAGTGACTGGGGTAAACCCAGCAGCAAAGATCAAAGATCTGAGCGACGAGCAAATTGAACAGCTGCGTGGCGAAGTGGCGAAGTTCACCACTGAAGGTGACCTGCGTCGCGAAATCAACATGAAAATCAAGCGCTTGATGGACCTCGGTTGCTATCGCGGTCTGCGTCATCGTCGTGGTCTGCCAGTACGCGGTCAGCGTACCAAGACCAACGCGCGTACCCGTAAAGGTCCGCGTAAGCCGATCCGCAAGTAATCGCCCCAGCGAATCGACAGGAATTTAATCATGGCAAAACCTGCTGCTCGTCCTCGTAAAAAAGTTAAAAAGACAGTGGTTGATGGCATCGCCCACATCCATGCATCTTTTAACAACACCATCGTGACCATTACCGACCGTCAAGGTAACGCTCTTTCCTGGGCTACCTCCGGTGGTTCGGGTTTCCGCGGTTCCCGCAAGTCCACCCCGTTCGCTGCTCAAGTAGCTGCTGAGCGTGCTGGTCAAGCTGCGCTGGAATACGGCCTGAAAAACCTCGACGTCAACGTCAAGGGTCCAGGTCCAGGTCGTGAATCCGCAGTCCGCGCTTTGAACGGCTGTGGCTACAAGATCGCCAGCATCACCGACGTGACGCCAATCCCGCACAACGGGTGCCGTCCGCCGAAGAAGCGCCGCGTGTAATCCAGGAGATTGTAAAGAATGGCTCGTTACATTGGTCCAAAATGCAAACTCGCTCGTCGCGAAGGCACCGATCTCTTCCTGAAGAGCGGCGTGCGCGCGATCGAATCGAAGTGCAACATTGAAGCAGCACCTGGTATCCACGGCCAACGCCGCGGTCGCCAGTCCGACTACGGCACCCAACTGCGTGAAAAGCAGAAGGTCCGTCGTATCTACGGCGTTCTCGAGCGCCAGTTCAGCGGCTACTACAAAGAAGCTGCTGGCAAGAAAGGTGCAACCGGTGAAAACCTGCTGCAACTGCTCGAATGCCGTCTGGACAACGTTGTATACCGTATGGGCTTTGGTTCGACTCGTGCCGAATCCCGTCAACTGGTATCGCACAAGTCGATCAGCGTTAACGGTCAGACCGTAAACGTTCCGTCGTATCAGGTTCGTGCTGGTGACGTGGTTGCAGTTCGCGAGAAAGCAAAAAACCAACTTCGCATTGTCCAAGCTCTCGATCTGTGTGCCCAACGTGGCCGCGTAGAATGGGTAGAAGTAGACACTGAGAAGAAGTCGGGCGTTTTCAAGAACGTTCCTGCTCGCAGTGATCTGTCCGCCGACATCAACGAAAGCCTGATTGTCGAGCTCTACTCCAAGTAAGGGCTAGAAAATAGGTGCATCCATGCAGATTTCGGTAAATGAGTTCCTGACACCCCGCCACATTGATGTGCAGGTTGTCAGTCCAACCCGCGCCAAGATCACTCTCGAGCCTCTCGAGCGTGGTTTTGGCCACACCCTGGGCAACGCGCTGCGCCGCATCCTGTTGTCCTCAATGCCCGGCTGCGCAGTAGTCGAGGCCGAGATTGACGGTGTGCTCCACGAGTACAGCGCCATCGAAGGTGTACAGGAAGACGTAATTGAAATCCTGTTGAACCTTAAAGGTCTGGCCATCAAGCTGCACGGTCGTGACGAAGTTACGCTGACCTTGTCGAAGAAGGGTTCGGGGGTGGTTACCGCTGCCGATATTCAGCTGGATCATGATGTCGAGATCGTTAATCCCGATCACGTAATCGCTAACCTGGCGTCTAACGGCGCCCTGAACATGAAGCTCACCGTAGCTCGTGGTCGTGGTTATGAACCAGCCGACTCGCGTCAGAGCGATGAAGACGAAAGCCGCAGCATCGGTCGCTTGCAGCTCGACTCTTCGTTCAGCCCGGTTCGCCGTATCGCTTACGTGGTGGAAAACGCCCGTGTCGAGCAGCGTACCAACCTGGACAAGCTGGTTATTGATCTGGAAACCAACGGCACCCTGGATCCTGAAGAGGCTATCCGTCGCGCTGCAACCATCCTGCAACAGCAGCTGGCTGCGTTCGTCGACCTCAAAGGTGAAAGTGAGCCGCTGGTTGTCGAGCAGGAAGACGAGATCGATCCGATCCTGCTTCGCCCGGTTGACGATCTGGAACTGACTGTACGTTCGGCTAACTGCCTTAAGGCGGAAAACATCTACTACATCGGCGACCTGATTCAGCGTACCGAAGTAGAGCTGTTGAAGACTCCGAACCTTGGCAAGAAATCCTTGACTGAAATCAAGGACGTTCTGGCCTCCCGCGGTCTGTCCCTCGGCATGCGCCTCGACAACTGGCCGCCTGCAAGTCTTAAGAAGGACGACAAGGCGACTGCCTGATCGTCGTAATCACCGAACGTAGTGTTTGGTAAGGAATGAACCATGCGTCATCGTAAAAGTGGTCGTCACCTGAGCCGCACCAGCTCGCACCGCAAGGCCATGTTCCAAAACATGGCGGTGTCGCTGTTCGAGCACGAGCTGATCAAAACTACTCTGCCAAAAGCCAAAGAACTGCGCCGCGTAGCCGAGCCGCTGATCACTCTGGCCAAGACAGACAGCCTGGCTAACCGCCGTCTGGCTTTCGACCGTACTCGTTCGAAAGCTATCGTTGGTAAGCTCTTCAACGACCTGGGCAAGCGTTACGCTACCCGTGAGGGTGGCTACCTGCGCATCCTCAAGTGCGGTTTCCGCGCTGGCGACAACGCGCCTATGGCGTACGTCGAGTTGGTTGATCGTGCTACTGCTGGCGAAGCTGTATCCGCCGAGTAAGACGTCAGTCTGAAACAAAGAACCGGGCCTAGTGCCCGGTTTTTTGTGCCTGGAAGAAATGCGCCGTCCGTACAAGTTTCTGACATGGTTGAACTGCCACTATGTGCCGGGAAAACATAATTAGTAATTATCTATCGATGCCTGCAAGTTAATGAATTTGTAGCTGTAACGTCGATGATCAATACTTCCCGCCAAGCCCATTAGCCGGCAGTTCAAGACTGACAGAGGAAGAAGACCGCATGAGCCAGACCAAGACGCTTACAACCGCGAGTGGCGCGCCAGTTGCTGATAACCAGAATTCCCGCTCCGCTGGCCCACGCGGTCCGCTGCTGCTCGACGATTTCCATTTGATCGAAAAACTCGCACACTTCAACCGTGAAAACATTCCTGAACGCCGTGTCCACGCTAAAGGCTCGGGCGCTTACGGTACTTTCACCGTCACCCGTGACATCACTGAATACACAAGTGCAAAGTTGTTCGAATCGGTAGGCAAACAAACGCCAACCTTTCTGCGCTTTTCTACCGTAGGTGGCGAGCGTGGTTCGGCCGACACCGAGCGCGATCCGCGCGGTTTCGCCTTGAAGTTCTACACCGAGCAAGGCAACTGGGACATCGTCGGCAATAACACGCCAGTGTTCTTCATCCGCGATCCGCTGAAATTTCCTGACTTTATCCACACGCAAAAGCGTCTGCCGCAAAGCAACCTGAAAAGCGCGCAGATGATGTGGGATTTCTGGTCGCATTCGCCTGAAGCGCTGCACCAGGTCACCATTCTGTTTTCTGATCGTGGCATCCCTGACGGCTACCGCCACATGCACGGTTTCGGTAGTCATACCTACAGCCTGATCAACGCCAGAGGCCAGCGTCACTGGGTGAAGTGGCACTACAAGACTCAGCAAGGCATCAAGAATCTGGCGCCAGCCGAGGCCGCTCGTTTGGCCGGTACCGACCCGGACTACGCGCAGCGCGATCTGTTCGAGGCCATCGAGCGCGGTGAATTCCCGAAATGGCGCGTGTGCATTCAGATCATGACCGAAGCCCAGGCGGCGGCTCATTACGAGAATCCGTTCGACGTGACCAAGACCTGGTCGCAGAAAGAGTTCCCGCTGATCGAAGTTGGTGAGCTGGAGTTGAATCGCAACCCGTTGAACTACTTCGCTGAAGTTGAACAGGCTGCATTTGGCCCGAGCAACATGGTGCCAGGTGTCGGTCTGTCGCCAGACCGCATGCTGCAAGGCCGTGTATTCGCCTACGCTGACGCGCACCGCTACCGTGTGGGCACCAATCACCAGCAATTGCCGGTGAACGCTCCGCGCAGCCCGGTGAATACTTATCAGCGTGACGGCTCCATGGCTTTCGGCAGCAACGGCGGCGCGGCGCCGAACTATGAACCGAACAGCTACGTTGAATCGCCGAAACAAGCGCCACACTACGCTGAACCAGCGCTGGCCTTGAGCGGTGCCGCTGATCGTTATGATCACCGGGAAGACACCGACTACTACAGCCATGCCGGTGCCTTGTTCCGCTTGATGAGCGATGAGCAGAGGGCGTTGCTGGTCAGCAACATCGCTGGTGCCATGGCAGGTGTTTCCAGCGATGTCGTCGATCGCCAGCTGCAACATTTCTACAAAGCCGATCCGGCGTATGGAGAAGCAATCGCAAAGCTGCTTAACGTACAGCTTAACGAAGTCTAAACGAGAAGCAGAACCGCCCTCATTTGGGCGGTTTTTGCGTTATTTGGCCTGCTTTTCTCAGAATATCTTCGCTTTTATTGCGCTTCGTGAGTGACCTTCCGGTCATGTTGGTTCAAACTACAGACTTTCAGGAAGGGAGATGTAGGGCGATGCAAGGCCACCCAGATGTAATCGATTACCTCAATACGTTGCTGACCGGCGAACTGGCCGCGCGTGATCAATATTTCGTTCATTCGCGGATGTATGAGGACTGGGGGTTCACCAAGCTCTACGAGCGCATCAACCACGAGATGGAAGAAGAAGCCGGCCACGCCGATGCATTGATGCGGCGGATTCTGATGCTCGAAGGCACGCCGCGCATGCGTCCGGATGATCTGGATGTCGGCACCACGGTGCCTGCGATGCTCGAAGCCGATCTGCGCCTCGAATACAAAGTCCGCGCTGCGCTGTGCAAAGGCATCGAGCTTTGCGAGCAACACAAGGACTACGTCAGCCGTGAGATTCTGCGGGTTCAACTCAATGACACCGAAGAAGATCACACCTACTGGCTGGAAAAGCAGCTGGGCCTGATCAAACTGATCGGTCTCGAGAACTACCTGCAATCCCACGCGTCCTGATTGCAACGGCTATAAAAAAGCCCCTGTCACTTCAACGGTGACAGGGGCTTTTTCATGCCTGGCGGTCAGGCCCGATCGCGGATCAGCAGCGGCTTGAGATAATGGCCGGTGTGAGATTGCTTCATCTCGGCCACTTCTTCCGGCGTACCGGTGGCAATGATCTGCCCGCCTTTGGAACCGCCTTCAGGACCGAGGTCCACCAGCCAGTCAGCGGTCTTGATCACATCAAGGTTGTGCTCGATCACCACCACGGTATTGCCGTGGTCGCGCAGGCGATGCAGAACGTCGAGCAATTGCTGGATATCGGCGAAGTGCAGGCCGGTGGTCGGTTCGTCGAGGATGTACAGAGTCTTGCCGGTATCGCGTTTGGACAGTTCTCGCGACAACTTGACCCGCTGTGCTTCACCACCGGACAAGGTCGTCGCCGACTGCCCCAGCTTGATGTACGACAGGCCAACATCCATCAACGTCTGCAGCTTGCGCGCCAGTGCCGGCACCGCGTCGAAGAACTCCCGCGCTTCCTCGATGGTCATTTCGAGGGTTTCGTGGATGCTCTTGCCCTTGTATTTGATCTCAAGGGTTTCGCGGTTGTAGCGCTTGCTCTTGCACACATCACAGGGCACATAGATGTCCGGCAGGAAGTGCATTTCCACCTTGATAAGGCCATCGCCCTGGCACGCTTCGCAGCGACCGCCCTTGACGTTGAACGAGAAACGCCCCGGGCCGTAACCACGGGAGCGCGACTCGGGCACGCCGGCAAACAGTTCGCGGATCGGTGTGAACAGCCCGGTGTAGGTCGCCGGGTTGGAACGCGGCGTACGGCCGATCGGGCTCTGGTCGATGTCGACGACTTTGTCGAGATGTTCCAGACCTTTGATGCTGTCATGCGCGGCGGCTTCCAGCGTGGTCGCACCGTTGAGTGCCGTTGCGCTCAGCGGGAACAGCGTGTTGTTGATCAGTGTCGATTTGCCAGAACCGGAGACGCCAGTCACGCAGGTCAGCAGGCCGATCGGGATGTCCAGATCGACATTGCGCAAGTTGTTGCCACGCGCACCTTTAAGCGAGAGGTTGAGCTTCTTGTTGCGCGGCGTGCGTTTGGCCGGCACTTCGATCTTCACCCGGCCGGACAGGTATTTGCCGGTCAGCGAATCCGGGTGCGCCATGACTTCGTCCGGCGTGCCCTCGGCAACGATCTGCCCGCCGTGCACACCGGCGCCAGGGCCGATATCGACGACATAGTCAGCCAGACGAATCGCGTCTTCGTCGTGCTCGACCACGATCACCGTGTTGCCGATATCGCGCAAATGCTTGAGCGTGCCGAGCAGGCGGTCATTGTCGCGCTGATGCAGGCCAATGGACGGTTCGTCGAGGATATACAGAACGCCGACCAGGCCCGCGCCAATCTGGCTCGCGAGACGAATCCGTTGCGCCTCGCCACCGGACAAGGTGTCGGCGCTGCGATCCAGCGACAAATAGTCGAGGCCGACGTTGACCAGGAACTGCAGACGCTCGCGGATTTCCTTGAGGATCTTGTCGGCGATCTCGCCGCGGCGCCCGGTCATCTTCAGCGCGCCGAAATATTCGCAGGCATCGCCAATCGGCAGGTTGGTCACTGCCGGCAAGGTTTTCTCGCCAACCCAGACGTGCCGTGCTTCGCGGCGCAGACGCGTGCCACGGCAATCCGGGCAGGCCTGATGGCTGAGGAACTTGGCCAGCTCTTCGCGCACGCTCGCCGATTCGGTTTCGCGGTAACGGCGCTCCAGGTTCGGCACGATGCCCTCGAAAGGGTGCGAGCGTTTGACGATGTCGCCACGGTCGTTCAGGTATTTGAAATCGACATTCTGCGAGCCGCTGCCGTGCAGGATGAACTTCTGCTGCTCGGCGCTAAGGTTGTTGAATGGCTTGTCCAGACTGAACTTGTAGTGCGAGGCAAGTGAGCCGAGCATCTGGAAGTAATAAACGTTGCGCCGGTCCCAGCCGCGTATCGCGCCTTCGGCCAGTGTTAGCTCGCCATTGACCAGACGTTTGATATCAAAGAACTGCTTCACGCCCAGACCGTCGCAGGTCGGGCAGGCGCCGGCCGGGTTGTTGAAGGAAAACAGCTTGGGTTCCAGCTCGCTGATCGCGTGGCCGCAGATCGGGCAGGCGAAGCGTGCGGAGAAGATCATTTCTTCACCCGGCTCGTCGTCCATCGGTGCGACCAGGGCAATGCCGTCGGCGAGTTTCAGCGCGGTCTCGAAAGACTCGGCCAGACGTTGCTGCAGATCAGCGCGAACCTTGAAGCGGTCAACGATCACATCGATCGAATGCTTCTTCTGTTTATCCAGCTTCGGCAGCTCGTCGAGCTCGCAAATGCGTCCGTTGACCCGGGCGCGGATGAAACCTTGCGCACGCAATTCTTCGAATACCGACAGGTGTTCGCCTTTGCGTTCGCGGATCACCGGCGCCAGCAGCATGAGTTTGCTGCCTTCTGGCTGCGCCAGCACCAGATCGACCATCTGGCTGACGGTCTGCGCCTCCAGTGGAATGTCGTGATCCGGGCAACGCGGTGTACCGACGCGGGCATAGAGCAAGCGCAGGTAGTCGTAGATTTCGGTGATGGTGCCGACCGTGGAACGCGGGTTGTGCGAGGTCGACTTCTGTTCGATGGAGATCGCCGGCGACAGGCCTTCGATGGTGTCGACGTCGGGTTTTTCCATCATCGACAGGAACTGCCGGGCATAGGCCGACAGCGATTCGACATAGCGGCGCTGACCTTCGGCATACAGCGTGTCGAACGCCAGGGACGACTTGCCGGATCCGGACAGGCCGGTGATGACGATCAGTTTGTCCCGTGGCAGGGTCAGGTCGATGTTCTTCAGGTTGTGGGTACGGGCCCCACGTATCAGGATCTTGTCCAAAGTGGCCTCGCTCGGCGGGCGTCGAAAACGTAGGAGTATACGGGCAAATACTGGATGGATGCACACTATCAAACGAAGGGCGTTTTGCCGTTCATGAAGAGAGTTTCATCTATACGCGTCATAGCGTCGCGATATACCCCGTCTTCCGATGGGACTGGTAGAATCGCCGCCGGTTCACACGAGGTTTTTCCATGCACGATCCCCACAGCGAACGCATGAGTGGCAGCGAGACCCGCGCGGCGAGCGGTCTGGCCCTGGTGTTCGCCTTCCGTATGCTTGGCATGTTCATGGTGTTGCCGGTGCTGGCGACCTATGGCATGGATCTGGCGGGAGCGACCCCGGCCCTGATCGGGCTGGCGATTGGCGCTTACGGCCTGACCCAGGCAATTTTCCAGATTCCGTTCGGCATCATTTCTGACCGCATCGGCCGCCGGCCAGTGATTTACCTCGGCCTGATCGTCTTCGCTCTCGGCAGTGTTCTGGCTTCCCAGGCCGATTCGATCTGGGGCGTGATCGCCGGGCGGATCCTGCAGGGCGCCGGGGCGATTTCCGCAGCGGTGATGGCGCTGCTTTCCGACCTGACCCGCGAGCAGCATCGGACCAAAGCCATGGCGATGATCGGCATGACCATCGGCCTGTCGTTTGCCGTGGCCATGGTGGTCGGGCCGTTACTGACCAGCGCGTTCGGGCTGTCGGGGCTGTTCCTCGCCACCGGCGCCATGGCGCTGGTCGGTATCCTGATCATCATGTTCATGGTGCCGCAGTCCACCGGACCGTTGCAGCACCGGGAGTCCGGCGTCGCCCGGCAGGCACTGATGCCGACGCTCAAGCACCCGGATCTGCTGCGCCTCGATCTGGGCATCTTCGTCTTGCATGCCATGTTGATGTCGAGCTTCGTCGCCTTGCCCTTGGCACTGGTGGAAAAAGCCGGCTTGCCCAAGGAGCAGCACTGGTGGGTTTACCTGACCGCGCTGCTGATTTCGTTCTTCGCCATGATCCCTTTCATCATCTATGGCGAGAAGCGACGCAAAATGAAACGAGTTTTGCTCGGTGCCGTCATGACACTGATGCTGACTGAACTATTCTTCTGGCAGTTCGGCGACAGCCTGCGCACTCTGGTGATCGGCACGGTGGTGTTTTTTACCGCGTTCAATCTGCTCGAGGCCTCGTTGCCGTCGCTGATCAGCAAGGTTTCACCGGCAGGCGGCAAGGGCACGGCCATGGGCGTGTACTCCACCAGCCAGTTCCTCGGTTCGGCACTCGGCGGGATACTCGGCGGCTGGTTGTTCCAGCATGGCGGTCTGTCGGTTGTGTTCCTTGGATGCGCCGCGCTGGCTGCACTTTGGCTGGCCTTTGCTGTTACCATGCGCGAACCTCCCTACGTGACGAGCCTGCGCTTGCCGTTGTCGCCCGAAGCGATCCGCGAAGCGGGTCTGGTCGAGCGCCTCAAGGCCCTGGTAGGGGTAACAGATGCAGTGATAGTCGCGGAAGAGGCGGCTGTTTACATCAAACTGGACAAAGAATTAGTGGATCGCACCACCCTCGAACGCTTGGTCAACAACCCGGCCGGGGCTGCGTGCGACGCTTAGGAGAACGTTATGGCCCGTGGGGTTAACAAAGTCATATTGGTCGGCACTTGCGGCCAGGATCCCGAAGTTCGCTACCTGCCTAACGGTAACGCCGTGACCAACCTGAGTCTGGCCACCAGCGAACAATGGACCGACAAGCAGACCGGTCAGAAGGTCAAGAAGACCGAATGGCACCGTGTGTCGATGTTCGGCAAGGTTGCCGAGATCGCCGGTGAATACCTGCGCAAGGGTTCGCAGGTGTACATCGAAGGCAAGCTGCAGACCCGCGAGTGGGAAAAGGACGGCATCAAGCGTTACACCACTGAAATCGTGGTCGACATGCAAGGCACCATGCAATTGCTCGGCGGCCGTCCACAACAGGGCGACCAACAAGGTGGCGGCAACAACTACCAGCAGCAGGCGCCACGTCAGCAGGCTCCACGCCCGCAGCAGTCGGCTCCGCAGCAGCGTTCGGCTCCGCCAGCGCCACAGCAGGCCGCACCGCAACCGGCTCCGGATTTCGACAGCTTCGATGACGATATTCCGTTCTGATTCGCCGCTGTAACCGCTTTAAATGAAAAGGCCCGTCGCTTGAGCGACGGGCCTTTTTTGTTCAGGAAATTCCTGGCTATTCACAATCTCCTGTGGGAGCGAGCCTGCTCGCGAATGCGTCAGATCAGTCGATGCACCTGTAACTGACAGGACGCTTTCGCGAGCAGGCTCGCTCCCACAAGGTAACTTCGTCTTAATCCAGAATCAGATGCGGCAGGAAGCGGCTGGAGTCCTTGGTGATCAGGCTATTGTCCTCACGCACACCAATCCCTGCCGCGTCATCTCCAATCACCCACGAGCCAATCAGCGTGTAGCTGTCGCCAAACTTCGGCAGCGGTGCGAACTCCTGCAGGATGAATGGCGCATCGGTGTAGGGCCCGTCCTCTTTGACGATCAGCCCCTCCGCTGTTTGCAGTTCGATATTGGCGCCCTCGCGGGAAAAGTACGGCTTGCGCACCCAGCCCTTCGGCACCGCACTCTGCGGATTCGGATCAAGGTGCGCGGCGAGCAGATTCGGATGTCCCTTGTGCAATTCCCACAGCAGCGGCAGCGCACCTTTGTTCGACAGAATTGCCTTCCACGCCGGTTCGAAAAACTGTGTATCGCACTCGGCGATCGCCGCGCCGAACGGTTCGTGGAAGATGAATTCCCAGGCGTGCAGCTTGAACAGATGCGGGATCCAGCGATCTTGCAGATCGACGAAACGGCCCTCAGCCGTCAGGCCGATGTCTTCGATGTCGATGTGGCGTGATTCGATGCCGACCTTTTCCGCGATCAGCCGCAGGTAGTCGGTGGTGCCTTTGTCCTCGACCGAGTCCTTCATCGAGGCAAAGTAGAACGGCCGCTTCAACTGCAATTCGGCGAAGGCCCGATGCAGCTTGGTGTCGATGCTGTTGAACTGGTCGGCATGCCGGGGCAAGGTGCCGCGTTCGATGCATTGCTCCAGCCAGCCCCACTGAAACGCCGCCGCTTCATAGAGGCTGGTCGGTGTGTCGTAGTTGAGCTCCAACAGTTTCGCCGGCCCGCTCCCGCTGTAGGAAAAGTCCATACGACCGTACAGATGCGGATGACCTTCACGCCAAGAGGTGCGGATCATGTCGTAGTACGCCGCCGGGATACTCAGGCGATCAAGCAACTCCTCGCTGTTGACCACGCGATCAACCAGATCCATGCACATCTCGTGCAGTTCGGTGGTCGGGTCTTCCAGATCGTTTTCGATCTGCGCGAGGCTGAACTGGTAGTAGGCGCTTTCGTCCCAGTACGGTTCGTCGTCGATGGTGTGGAACAGGAAACCGAGGCTTTCGGCGGTGTGTTTCCAGTCGGGGCGCTCGGCGCAGTGGATCTTTTTCATGTCAGCTGCTCGAGCGTCCGGAACTGCTGCCCCAGCCACCCCAACCGCTGCGGGCGCTGGACTGGCTGCCGAAGCCGCCGCGCGACGTCGACGACGCAACGTTCACCGGTTTGCTCTTGCTGCTTTCGTAATCCGACTGGCTGCGCGAGGTTGTGTCAGCTCGGCGGTACTGTGTTGAGGTGTTGTACGGCTGGCGCGTTTCGCGATCACGGTAAACGCTGCGTTCGGCGTTGTTGCTCATGGCGTTGCCGATCAGCCAGCCGGTCAGCCAGCCATTGCCGCCGCCACCGGAGCCACCGGAATAATGCGAGCCGCCGTGGCTGGCACTGCTGCTGGTGGTGGTGTCCCCCGCCGGCATTTGCGAATTGGCGATGGCATCGAGATCCTGCGGCGTCTCGGCATTGCCCGGCACTTTGAAGCCGCCGAGTTTCGGCACAAAACGACCATCGGAATTTTTCTGACACCAGCCAGCGGCAAAGTCTGCGTCGCACTTGGCCTTGTCGGTGTAGGCCGGGGCGATGCGCCGATGTTCGTTCAGAGCGGCGACGTAGGCGCTGGAGCAGAGATCGGCGGCCACTTCGGCGTCGACACATTGTTCAACGCTCTGGAAATTGCGCGGCTGATCCAGCGCTGCTGCTTCACCGGAGATCGCCATCGCCACCGACGCGGCGAGGGACAACTGCACGTATTTGCTGCGTTTCATCGAGAGGCTTCCTGCCGGTCAGTGGGACGGGGTCATGCACGCGGCATTGAGCATGCCGACGCTGATCGCCACGGCGGCGACATAAATGCCGGCGGCGACTTCGCCGTTGGCGATGCGCTGGGAAGTGCCCTTGAGCACCAGCCCGGTAGCGACGAATGCCAGCAACTGCACAACGGCAGCGATGACAGCCCACAGCACGAAATCGAGCACGTTGACCGAGTAGGCGATCACGTTGCTCGCCGGAATGGCGAAACCGATGATCGCCCCGGACAGGGCAATGGCGGCGGCAGTGTTGCCGGCACGGATCAGTTCGAATTCCTTGTGCGCGGTAATGCGCGTGTAGACGAATTGAAACAGCATGAACAGCAACACGGCGCCGATCAGGTAGACGACAAAACCGACCAGCGCGGTTTTGTTCAGGGAAACGGCCAAGACTTCCAGCATGAAAAACTTCCTTTTTTAGATGGCGCTCAAATCAGTCGTGTACAGCGAGATGCCCAGCGAGGTGCTCAGGCTGACGGTGCCTTCTTCATCCTGTTCGACGGAGAACAGCAGCAGTTCGCGGCGATCGGTCAGGCCGGTGTCGCGGGCATACAGCATGGCGTGGTGCTTGATGGTGTAGGACTCGTCCGGGTTGACTACGTGTTCGGTCATCGGCACCAGTTCGGTCTGATGCAGTTCGGTGCCCCATTCACGGGTGTATTCGACACCGTCGTGGTTGTAGGTCGGCAGACCGATCAGGCTGTTCGGCCCGGCCAGACGCTGCAGTTCCACGTCACTGTTGACCGTTACATAGCTGAGGTAATTGAACAGGGTGACCGACTCGACCTGATCATCGCCGGTGACGTGGATCTGCACCCAGAAATCCTCGTCGTTCATGTAGTAGCGGTGCAGCTTGTTGGACTGGCCGAGATCGACCCAACCGGCGCTCCACACCGCTTGATCGAATGGCACCCGCACCGAAGTCGAGCCTTCCAGCAGCAATGCCAGGGTCGTGTCAAAGCGCACGCCTTTGCCTTGTGCCATGCCCAGTGGACCGCTGGCGCCGGTGCTCGTTGGCGCAGCGGTCTGCCAATTGCTGGTGCCGAGCAAGTCTTTAAACCATCCCATGGGTACGTTCCTTGAAGCGGGTGGAGGTGTTCGGGGTGAAAAAGTGGCGGTAGTGTAACGGGCGAAGCGGTGAACGACACGCCGCAAACCGTGTGGGAGCGAGCCTGCTCGCGAATGGGCCGTGTCAGTCACCATCAATTTTGACTGTCACGACGCTTTCGCGAGCAGGCTCGCTCCCACAAGTTACCGTTCAGTCATTACTGCGCGGACTTCTGCTTCAGCCGCTCAAGGATCGCGTTGGCGCTGCCTTCGTTCGGCGTGATGCCGGCGTCGCGCAGTTTGCGTTCCAGTTCGTTGCCGGTAGAGGCGTCGGCCAGTTCGTCTGCGGCGTTCAGTTCGGCAGCGCGTTGCTGCTGCTTGGCTTGCAGGCGGTTCAGGGTGCCGACCGCAGTTTCCAGTTTGCCGTTGGCGCCGCCGCTGGCAATCGAGGCGCTGACCTGGGCTTTCTGCACGCTGTCGCGGGCCTTGGCCATGTCCACTTGCTGGCGCAGGCTCTTGATTCGCGATTCGGCTTTGCTGATGTCTTTGCGCATGTTGTCGGCGTAGGCGCCGAATTCATCGCTGAGCTTCTTCTCGGCAGCGAGGTCGTTGGTCAGGGTCGAAATCGCTTCGGCCACTTCCAGCGCCAGGTCTTCACGGCCGGCATTCAACGCGGCAACGGCCTTGGCTTCGAGGTCCTTGATCTTGGCGTCGTACTCGCTGACGCGGTCGGCGGCGAGTTTGTGCTTGGCCATGATCGTCACCAGTTCGCGGCGGGCATTGGACAGCGCGGTGTCAGCGTCGCGGATTTCCTGATCGAGGATGCGCAGCGCCTGCTGGTCGGCGATGGCTTCGCCGACTTCATTGGCGCCGCCGCGCAGTGCGGTGAACAACTTGCTCCAGATGGACTGAGTCATTGGATATTCCCTGTTGATTACTTGAAGAAGTGTTCGAAGGCTTCGCTGGCACGCTGCACGTTGTCGACCAGGGTTTTCACCTCGGTGACCACGTTGGTCAGGCTCGAATCAGCACTGAGGGCGCCGAACATGTTGTAGACGGTCTGGCCGTTGGGCATCGACTCGATACCGATCGACGACAGCGGGAACATCTCGCGGCTGCGCAGCACGGCATCGTTGAACGCCTGGACATTGCTGATCGAATCGATGTCCACCAGCACGGTGTCGACGATGATTTGCTGGCCGGCCAGGGCGATGTGAATCGGCAGGCCGCCGAATTCGTTCATTTCCAGCTTGATGCTCGGCTCGGAGCTCTGGATCAGGGACAGCGAAATCTCTTGGGAAGCCACCTCGTCCAGCGCCTTGAGGGCATTGAAGAGGCTGTCGATGGTCCAGTTGTTGCCTGCGCTCATGTATTTCTCCGACATGAAAGAGCCAGCCAGAATCGGTTGGCGTAGCTGTTGCTCCATTTGCTTGAGCAAGCTTCGGTTTTCCGGAAGCACCCAAGTTTCGTGTTTCACATAACCGGCGGCGGCCAGGCCTGCGCGCATCTGCTTCATGTAGAAGCTCGACGGTTTTTTCGCCGACGTCTTGGCACGCTCACCCCTGGGGCTGGCTGCGGCAGTCGTCTGAGTGCGGCTTGTCATGGCTGTTTTCCGGTTATGAACGTCTCACGCGTGGGCCACACTACAACCAATGCAAAGAGCCATCAATGACTCACGCGTGAGATTTTCATGACAGACGCAAAAAGGCCCGCAACGTGGCGGGCCAGTGAGTTGTGCAGTTGTTGCTAGGCGTTGCTGCTCAGGAACTGGTCAGTCGATACCACGTTGGCATAGGCGAAACCCAGCGCCGCCATGAATGCTGCGTGCACCTGGGCGGCCGGCACCGTCAGGCCATTGAATTCCAGATCACGGCTGGCGCAGGCATCGTGAATCACTGTGACGCCGTAACCCATGTCCGCCGCCGCGCGGGTGATGCCATCGATGCACATATGGCTCATGCTGCCGGCCACCACCAGATCGGTAATGGCTTGTTCGTCGAGCACCGCTTTCAGTTCGGTCTCACGGAACGAGTTGACGAAGTGCTTGAGCACCACCGGCTCGTCGGCGCGGTTGAGCACTTTCGTATGCAGTTTCGCGCCCTCGGAGCCGGGAGTGAAAAACGGCGCATCGTCGGAGGTGAATTCATGCCGAATGTGTACCACCGGATCGCCCGCTTCGCGAAAGGCTGCGATCAGCTGAGCGGCGTTGTCGGCAGCGGCATCGGCGCCGACCAGCGGCCACTTGCCTTGGGGGAAGTAGTCGTTCTGGATATCGACTACGATGAGCGCTTGCTTGGCCATGGGATTGTCCTCGAGGCAGTGATTGGTTGTGGCCTCAGTATCGGCGCTGGCCGAGGATTCGGGGATTGGCCGCACCGACAATAGACGGGGGAAAACTGACAATGGCTGCACAAAAAGCCGCGACTGCTGAACTGGGCGTGCTGATTTACCCCGGCGCGCAACTGGCGGCCGTGCACGGTCTGACCGATCTGTTCGCCGTGGCCAACCGCATCGCCGCCGACTATCAGGCAGTGCAATTGCCGTTGCTGCGAGTCAGTCACTGGCAGGTCGAGGGCGAGCAGCTGCCGACGCGGGTTTTCGACAGTCATCCCGGTGCGGAAGACGCTTTGCTCGCCGTGCTGATTCCGCCGTCCCTCGGCGGGTTCGATGCGGCGCAGATGACTCCGAGCCTGACGCAATGGCTGCGCGATCAACATGCCCGCGGCGCAACCCTTGGTGGTGTGTGCGTAGGCTCGTTGATGCTCGCTGAAAGCGGCTTGCTCGATGGTCGCAGCGCCACCACCCACTGGACCTCGGCACAGGCTTTTGCCGAGCGTTACCCGAAGATCAAACTGAAGGCCGACACGCCGATTGTCGACGACGGCGACCTGATCACCACGGCCGGGCTGATGGCCTGGTCGGAACTGGGACTGCGCCTGGTCGATCGCTTGCTCGGCCCGAGCATCGCCACCGCGACCGCGCGTTTTCTGGTGATGGAACACAGCGACAGCGCCAGTGAATGCGGGAGCAATTTCGCGCCGATCCTCAGCCATGGCGACGCGGCGATTCTCAAGGTCCAGCACTGGCTGCAAAGCACCGGGGCGACGGATGTTTCGCTGAACGCGATGGCCGAGCGCGCGGGCCTTGAAGAACGCACTTTCCTGCGCCGATTCCGCGCCGCCACAGGCTTGAAACCGACCGAGTATTGCCAGCATCTGCGGGTTGGCAAGGCGCGAGAAATGCTCGAATTCACCCATGGCACGATCGATCACATCGCCTGGACGGTGGGCTATCAGGATCCGGGTGCGTTTCGTGCGATTTTCAAGAAGATTACCGGGCTGGGGCCGAGTGAGTACCGGGGGCGGTTTGGTGTGAACCCCGCTCCCAGAACGACGATGAACTAATGTGGGAGCGAGCCTGCTCGCGAAGGCGCTGGATCTACAGAATTGTAGTCGGCTGACACTACGCTTTCGCGAGCAGGCTCGCTCCCACAATGATCGCGGCGAGGATGAGAGATCGTGCAATTTGCCGGAATTTTGCGCGCCGTCGTGCAGTTTGAAACAGGCGTGATGCCAGCACTTCAGGGGCAAACACCCGATTACCGGGCGGTCCGTGGGCATCGTTGATTGGCCTGATCTCTGCACTTTCCCTGAGTGAACCCATCGACTGATAAAAGGGGAACGCATGACCCCGACACCCAGCAAGAAAATCGTCGTTGCTCATTCGGTGCGTACCGAGGCACCGCAACATGAAGTCGAGACCAACAAGGCCCTGGCGCGCTGGCTGGCGCAAATCCTGGGTTGCAAATTCGGCGGCAGTTACGATCCGGCCAAACATCAGGGCCGCGAGCTGTATCTGCTGCCAACGCAAACCATTGTTGGCGCTGCCCACGCTCAAGCGCTGGGAATCAAAGGCCCCGATGACTTGTGGGGCGGTTACGTCGAATACGATTTCATCTGCACCAAAGCCATCAGCCATGGCTTGCGCAGCCATCTGGCGCACGCGCCGCAAGGCTGGTCGCCGCTGTTTTCGGAGCGGGTGCGCAACGTCGTGCTCGACGGTCTCAGCGTATTCGCCCTGGAAGATGCGCGGCCCGCCGCCGAGCATCTGCTGTACGCCGGGCCGATTCGCCTGAAGCCGGTTCACGCTTGCGCCGGGCGCGGTCAGGAAGTGGTCAAAAGCCTCGACGCGTTCGATGAGATCCTCGCGCGGCCCGAGGCGCAAAGCCTGTTCAGCGACGGCGTAGTGCTGGAGCAGGACTTGAGCAACGTCGTCACCCACAGCGTCGGCCAGTCGTTCATCGGCGGCAAGGTGTTGAGCTACTGCGGCGAGCAGTACTTGACCGAGGACGGACAGGGCGAAGAGGTCTACGGCGGTTCGAATCTGCTGGTGGTGCAGGGCGGCTATGACCAATTGCTCGCGCTGGATCTGCCTGATGATGTGCGTCTGGCCATCGAACAGGCGCAGGTATTCGACAGCGCCGCCAACGAAGCCTACCCGCGCTTTTTCGCCTCGCGGCGCAATTACGATATCGCCCAAGGTCTCGACGCCAGCGGCAACCCGCGCAGCGGCGTGCTCGAACAATCCTGGCGCATGGGCGGCGCCAGCAGCGCTGAAGTGGCCGCGTTGCAAAGCTTCGTCAACGATCCACAGATGCGCGCCATCCGCGTGTCGTCGGTGGAAACCTATACCGATCAGGCGCTGCCGGCGGACGCCATCGAGGTCTATCGCGGCCCGGCGGAAAACAGCGCGTTTCTTCTCAAATACGTAACGGTCCAATCCTATGACGGCTAGAAGCGAAAGCATTCAAATCGACATCGATGACGAACAGATGAGCGGGACGTTTCTCAGTCCCAAATCGAAAGTCCCGGGGGTGTTGTTCGTTCACGGTTGGGGCGGCAGTCAGGAACGTGATCTGGAACGGGCCAAAGGCATCGCCGGCCTGGGTTGCGTTTGCCTGACCTTTGACCTGCGCGGGCACACTGGCGGCACCGGAATTCCGCTGACCCGCGTGACCCGTGAAGACAATCTGCGTGACTTGCTGGCGGCTTATGATCGCCTGTTGGCGCACCCGGCGCTGGATACCTCTGCGATCGCTGTGGTCGGCACCAGTTATGGCGGCTATCTGGCCTCGATCCTGACGTCATTGCGCCCGGTGCGCTGGCTGGCGCTGCGCGTGCCGGCGCTGTACCGCGACGAGCAATGGCACACGCCCAAGCGCGATCTGGATAAAGCCGATCTGCGTGACTACCGCAGCACGCTGGTACGCGCCGACAGCAATCGCGCCCTGCATGCCTGCTCGCAATTCACTGGCGACGTGCTGCTGGTGGAGTCGGAAACCGACGACTTCGTGCCGCACGCGACGATCATGAGTTACCGCGCCGCGTGTCAGCAGACTCACTCGTTGACGCACCGGATCATCGATGGCGCGGATCACGCCTTGAGTGATCCGGTGTCGCAGCAGGCCTATACCTCTATCCTGGTGGACTGGATTACCGAGATGGTGGTGGGGGAGCGGTTGAGCATTATCCAATCCAGATGATGTTTCGCATGTACCGGCCCCTTCGCGAGCAGGCTCGCTCCCACAGGTTGAGCGCATTTCAAATGTGGGAGCGAGCCTGCTCGCGAAAGGGCCATCAGCAGCAATGCATGGTCAGGAAGGTTTCTTCTCGATGCGCAACGCCTTGGCCTTGGCTTCCACCACCAGATACATCACCACCGTAATCAACAGCGGCAGCAGGAAATAAATCGCCCGATACGCCAGCAATCCCGCGACCAGACTGCCCCGCGATGCCTCATGTTGCAGCAACGCCACAAACACAGCTTCAAGCACACCCAGCCCCGCCGGAATATGCGTGATGACCCCGGCAATCGCGCTGATCAACAGCACGCCAAGCACCAGCGGATAATCCAGTTTGCTTGGCAGCAGAGTGAAGATTACCGCCGCCATCAGCGACCAGTTCAACGCGCCCAAGAGCAATTGCAGCACCGCCATGCGCAGCGACGGCAGGTTGATTTCCACGCCGCGTATCGACCACTCGCGACGTTTGGAAAACTGGCACGCCGCCAGATACCCGGCGCTGACCAACAGCAACAACACACCCACCAGTTGCAGCGCATCACTGCTCAGTTTCCAGCCTGGCGGCATACGCACCAGACCGCTGCTGAACACCACGCCGGCGATGGTCATGTAGCCGAACCAGTTGGTCGCCAGGCTCAGGCCAAGAATCTTGGCGATGTTGCCTTTGCTTACGCCGAGCCGCGAATACAGGCGATAACGCATGGCGATGCCGCCGACCCAGGCGCTGAGATTGAGGTTGAAGGCGTAACTGATGATGCCCACCGGCAGGATCTGCTTCCAGGTCAGATCTTGCCGAATGTAAGTGCGGCCGATCAGGTCGAAACTGGCGTACACCAGAAAGCTCAGCAGGGTCAGGCTGGCGGCGATGATCAGTGTGCGCACTTTGAAATCGGCGAGGGTCTCCAGCACCTCGGCCCATTCGATGCGGGTGGCGAACATCGTCAACAGGACGATCAACGCGAGGAAAAACAGGAGGGTCAGCGGACGTTTCCAGCGGCTCCATTTCGACGGCGCCGCTGGTGCCGAATGGTTATCGGAGTGCACTTCGGAATGACTCATGGACGCGCACCTCGAAAAGGCTTCAGACGCGGTTTATGCGCCGGCAGCCAACCGGCCATGGCCGGGAAGTGCCGCAGGAAGTGGAACACCAGAAAGCCCACGGTCATGTGCCAGATGCGCCCACGCGGCAACAGCTTGGCATCCATGGCTTTGCAGTGGTTCTGGCTGAGGTCTTCGAGACGCTCGTACAGGTGCTGATTGAACGCGCGATCGCGGATCAGCACGTTGGCTTCCAGATTCAACGACAGGCTCAGCGGGTCCAGATTGCTCGAGCCGACGGTGCTCCAGTCATCGTCGACCAGCGCGACCTTGCCGTGCAGCGGGCGCTGGCAGTATTCGTGAATCTGCACGCCGGCACGCAGCAGATAATCGTAGGTCATGCGCGCCGCCAGTTTCGCTACGAGCATGTCCGGCTGGCCCTGGAGGATCAGCCGCACCTCGACGCCACGGCGGGCGGCGTTGCGGATCTCGCGCAGCAAACGGTAGCCGGGGAAGAAATAGGCGTTGGCGATGATCACCCGGCGCTTGGCCTTGCGCAGCACCTGCAGATAGACGTCTTCGATATCGGTGTTGTGTTGATCGTTGTCACGGAACACCAGGCGTACCTGGCCATCGTGATCGGTGAAGGCCATTTCCTCCAGACGCTGGCGCCGGCGTTGCCACCAGAACCGCGCGCGTCCGGGGCGACCGCTTTGCAGCAGGGCGAAGTGGTGGATATCGGCGACCACCGGGCCCTGGATTTCCACCGAGTAATCCTGCTTGGCTTCAGGGCCGAAATCGGCCAGATGATCGCCGGAAAAATTGATCCCGCCAATGAACGCGATCAAGCCGTCGACCACCACGATCTTGCGGTGCAGACGGCGGAACCAGTTGGTGCGAATGCCCAGGTGCTTGGGCGCGGGATCGAAGATCTGCAGATGCACGCCGGCATCGCTCAAGGCCGACAGATAGCCGGTGCTCAGCTCGCCACAGCCGAAGCCGTCGAGGCTGACCGTGGTGCGCACGCCACGCTGGGCGGCTTCGATGAGGATCTGCTGCAACTCGGCGCCAACCTTGTCTTCGAAGACGATGAAGGTCTCCAGCAGGATCTCGCTCTTGGCCGCGCGCATCGCTTCGAAAACGCGCGGGAAATATTCCTCGCCGTTCTCCAGCAGCTCTACGCGGTTGTTGCTGTGCCATTGATACTCGACGTCAACGTGGCCGGGTTCGCGCACCGGCGGGTTCAGCGTGACCGGGTCGACGGCGGATTTCTCCAGTGGCGCACTGTTCATAGTTCAATCTCCACCGATAACGGTGCGTGGTCGGAAAGATGGGACCAGGGCCGGTTGGTCAATACTTTTGGCCGGCTGGCCTTGAGGTTGCGCACGTAGATGCGGTCGAGTCGCAGCGCTGGCAGCCGCGCGGGAAAACTGCGCGCCGGTTTGCCGTGGTGTTCAGCGAACACTTCACGCAGGCCACAGGGCTTGAGCTGCGCATCGGCACGCTGGCGCCAGTCATTGAAGTCGCCGGCGACGATCACCGGCGCATCGTCGGGCAGTTCGGCGAGGCGTTGCATCAGCAAATCCAGTTGCGCATTGCGATGGCTTTCGCGCAGGCCCAGATGCACGCAGATCGCGTGCACTTCGGTGCCGTCACCGGGCAGGCGCAGCACGCAATGCAGCAGGCCACGGTTTTCATGGCCGCTGATCGACACGTCGAGGTTGTCGTGGCGGATGATCTGGAATTTCGACAGCAGCGCATTGCCGTGGTCGCCCGCCGGGTACACCGCGTTGCGCCCGTAAGCGAACTGCGGCCAGAGGCTGTCGGCGAGGAACTCGTATTGCGGCATCGTCGGCCAGTTGTCGTAGCGTTTCGGATGCTGCTCGTGGGTGCCGTGCACTTCCTGCAGAAACACCACGTCGGCGGCGACGCTGCGCACCGCCTCACGCAGCTCCGGCAGAATGAAACGCCGGTTCAGCGCAGTGAAGCCTTTGTGGGTGTTGACCGTCAGTACGGTGAAGGTGCGCACCGATGGCGACACCACGGAGCCTTCGTCGGTGAAACCGACCGGTTCGGGAATGCTCATGACAGAACTCCTTCTGCGGCAACTTGCCCGGGAGTCGTGGCCAGGTCTTTATCGAGGTCGAAGCGCTGCAACAGGTTGCGTGCGTCGTAGGGCGCGCGGACTTTGATGTCGTTGTCGAAGTAGCAGAACACTTCGCGGGATTTGCGTGCGCGGGGTTTCAGGCGTGGCGCTATCAGGTGGGCGTCCTCTGGCTGTTTACCGTGATGCCAGGCGTCGATGCGCTCGGCCCAGCGCTTGAGCGCTTGCTCGGAATAACCGCTGGCGTAGAGCTCTTCGGCGCCGTGCAGGCGCAGGTAGACGAAGTCGCTGGTGAGGTCTTCGCGGTACGGCCATTTGCCGGCGGTGTCGGCGACCACCAGTGCCACGTTATGGCGCTTGAGCAGGCGTACGAACTCCGGGTCAATGAAACTTTCATGACGGATTTCCACTGCGTGGCGCAGCGGTTTTTTGCGCCAGACCTTGACGCTGGCGTGGCCGGGCAAATGGGAATCGTGCTGGCGGGCGAGGGCGGCTGCAGCCTCGGTATCGTGGGGCAGTTGCGCGAGAAACTGGTCGAAGCGCTCGGCGTCGAATTTGAAATTCGGCGGAAACTGCCAGAGGATCGGCCCGAGTTTTTCCTTCAGCTCCAGCACGCCCGAGGCAAAGAAATTCGCCAGCGGTTTTTCGATTTCGCGCAAACGGCGCACATGGGTGATGAAGCGCGGCGCCTTGACGCTGAACACGAAGTCATCGGGGGTTTCGGCGTACCACTGGGCGTAACGTTCAGGGCGTTGCAGGGCGTAGAACGATCCATTGATTTCGATGCTGTTGACTGCGCGGGAGGCGAACTGCAATTCGCGCTTCTGCGCCAGTCCCTTCGGGTAGAAATCCCCGCGCCACGGGGCGTAGCGCCAGCCTGAAATACCGATGTGAATCGTCGCCATCCCATCCTCCCGTAGAAAGTCCTCGTGTTGCCGATGTTCTGTGATGACTGCGGCGGGGGCGGGAAAGTTTCGGTGGTGTTACGGACGGTCGCGATTGGGAATTCCTTGCGACTCATTGTGGGAGCGAGCCTGCTCGCGAATACGGACTGTCGGTAAATGATCCGTTGACTGAGCCAGCGCTTTCGCGAGCAGGCTCGCTCCCACAGGGGCTGTGTGTGGCTCTGGTCGCTGAACTTGCCGCGCAATTACCGATCAGTTCCTTATCAGGGTCAGCCACGGGAGATCGGAGTTTTGCGCCATTTCAGGATCGCCATTGTGCTGGGAGCGCTGCTGTGCTTCAGCGTCAACATATCGCAAGCCGCCGCGCTGCCGGGCGTTCCAGCTCCCGCTGAGACGGCGGAAAAACCTGCCGAACCGGAGCCGCTGGTGCAGGGCGGTCTGCTCGGGGCGATCAGTACGAGCATTGACGATGTGCAAGAAAAACTCGATCTCAACGAACACTTGGTCGACGCCTGGCGTTTGCGCGCCGATCGCGCGGCGGATGAAGTCGACAGGCTGGTCAAGCAGCCATCGAACCGCTCGGGCTGGAGCGTGGCCGGGGATTTCCTCACGTTGTCGGGCGTCTGGCTGGGCAGTTTCGCCCTGCTGACGGTGCTCGGCAGTTTGCTGGCCAAGCGTCTGCGTGAGGGGCGCTGGCTGCGCACCCGCCAGCGCAGTCAGGATCTGCTCGGCTACGTGCTGCCGTTCACCGTGCCGGCGCTGATCTGCCTGCCGCTGACGCTGTATGTCAGCCATTTTCTGCAAGGTTCGGTGGGTCGGGCGCTGGCGTTGTGCCTGGCGTATGCCACCAGCAGCGGGATTTTTTCCACGTCGATGTTGCTGTGCGTGGTGGTGATGTTCAACGTCGGCCACAAGCGCACCGCCGCGCGAATCATCCGCGAATACTGCCCGCGCCCGCTGTTCCTGATCGGCTTTCTCGCCGCCCTCAGCGATGCCCTGACCAGCCCGCAGATCGCCCGGCAACTGGGCGGCAATATCACCAGCAGCATCGCCGTGTTCACCGGGCTGATCGCCTCGGTGATTTTCGGTTTGCTGGTGATTCGCCTGCGCCGGCCGGTGGCGCACCTGATCCGCAATCGCCCGTTGACCCAGCGTTTGAAACAACCGTCGCTGCAGGAGTCGCTGCGGATATTTTCCGGGCTGTGGTATTGGCCGATCGTGCTGATGGTGCTGGTCTCGGCGGTCAGCCTGATCGGCATCGGCGAGGACAATCAGAAAGCCCTGCGCTGCGCCTTGTTCACCACCGTGCTGCTGATCGCCACGGTGTTTCTCAGCACGGTGTTGCAGCACCTGTTCAAGTCGCGCAAGGCTGAGGCGATCCAGCGCAGCAGTGCCTACAAGGAACGCTTTCTCAGCCTGTTGCATGCGTTGCTGCGGATCGTCATGGCGATTGTGTTCATCGATATTCTCGGGCGGATCTGGGGCGTGTCGTTGCTCGATTTCGCCCAGAGCAGCACCGTCGGTCGAGCGATCAGCAATGCCTTGAGCAGCATCGGCCTGATCTTTTTGGTGACGTGGCTGCTGTGGGTGGTGCTCGACACGGCGATTCAGGAAGCGCTGAAGCCACCGGTCAGCAAACGCGGAGCACGCCAGCCGAGCACACGGGTGAAAACCATCCTGCCGCTGTTGCGCAACGCGATCAAAATCATCCTCGTGGTGATCTGCGCGATCACCACCATGGCCAATCTCGGCATCAACGTCGCGCCGCTATTGGCCGGTGCGGGGGTGGTCGGTCTGGCCATCGGCTTCGGTTCGCAGCAACTGGTGCAGGACGTGATTACAGGCCTGTTCATCATCATCGAAGACACCCTGTCGATCGGCGACTGGGTGGTGCTCGATTCCGGCCACGCCGGCACCGTGGAAGGCCTGACCATTCGCACCTTGCGCCTGCGTGACGGCAAGGGTTTTGTGCACTCGGTGCCGTTCGGCCAGATCAAGGCCGTGACCAACCAATCACGCCAGTTCGCCTTCGCATTTTTCTCGGTGCAGTTCACTTACGACACCGACGTCGACAAGGCCATCGAGCTGATCCGCGAGGCCGGCGATTCGATCCGCGAAGACCCGTTCCTCAAGTACAACCTGCAAGGGCCGCTGGATGTGTTCGGGGTGGACAAGATGGACCTCAACGGCGTGGTGTTGACGGCGCAATTTCGCACGGTGTCCGGTGGGCAATATGCGGTGAGCCGCGCGTTCAACCAGCGCTTGAAGAAGCTTGTGGATAACACCCCGAACGTGCATTTTGCGCAGACTTATCCACAGCAGGTGCTGTTGCCGAAGCGGCAGGAGGAGGGGGCGGTGGTTGCGGCGGATATGCCTCAGGAGTCGCGGACCTGATCTGAATTATGCGTGCATGTCCCGGCCTCATCGCGGGCAAGCCCGCTCCCACATTGGTTTTGTGTACAACGCAAAAAACCCTGTGGGAGCGGGCTTGCCCGCGATGAGGCCAGAACAGACACCCTCAATTGCGGATGAGTTTCCTGCCTATCTGCTCAACGACCACCTGATCCCATTCCCCCCAGATCTGCGGCTTGCCCGCAACCATCGCCGCCACCGGCACCCCATCGCGATACACCAGCCGATTGCTCGCCAGCGCCGGTACTTTCGCCCCCGGCAACAACGTCCCGGCCAGGTTCAATGGATCAACCCCGCAGACCGCCACCAGGCTGCCGTCCTGCGGGCGTCGGCGTACTTCGCGCAGCAAGGGAATGGCTTCGGGCAAGGCAAATTGCTCGCCAGCCAGACCACTGACAAACCGCCCGCCACGAATCTCGCCCCGCGCCTCCAGGCGATGAAAGGTGCGCAGCAATTCCCGCCAGCTCGGCAGCCAGTCCGCTTCGCGTTCCAGCAAGCGCCAGAACACCACGCCGTAGCGGCGCAGCAGGGTCATGGCGACATGTTCGAGCGTCTCGGCGGCGTCGGCTGACGAACCTCGGCGCAGCAATGCCCAGCGCCCGGCATCGTCCATACCTCCGATAAACGCGCCGCGCCCGCGACGACTGCTGCGCTGCTGGCGTTTGCTCGCCGGGGTGATCAGCGCGCGCAGGCCGGCGAAGCTGTCGGCGTTCACCAAACCTGCTGCGACCAGTTCCTGCAAGGCGATTTCCAGTTCGCTGCGCAGCAGGCGCGCTTCGTGTATCAGCTCATCAAAAAACAGCGCGCCTTGCTGACTCAGCGCCTCGAAGACTTTCTGTGTTTTCGGCGATAACTCGCTTACGGGCGTCTGTTCCGCCAATGCACTCCACAAACCCACCTGGCTGCGCGGCAGCAGCACAATCGGTGTACTGCGCAATGCCGAGCCGCTGACTTTCTGCCGCGCGCTGATGCGCGTCCACACCAGTTTGCCGTTGCGGCACAGGTCGTCCAGCCAGCTCGGCGAATAGTCCTTGAGGCGCGCCGGCAGGATGTCGCTGTCCCACGCCGAAGCTGCCGCCGGGTAGCCTTCGAACTGGCCGACAATCGCCGGCAACACCGCGCTGCCCTGACCTTGGGTGGCTGGCGTCAGATGCTGCCAGTCGAACAGAAAGCGCATGAAGTCCTGTAATGCCACCGGTTCGATTTCCCGGCGCAGGCGCTTGACCGTGTAGCGATGGATGCGCGCCAGCAGATGGCGTTCGCACCATTCTTCAATCGCGCTGTTCGGCGTGAACTGGCCGCGCAACACATAGCCTTCGCGTTCCAGTTGCGCGAGGGCCTGATTGACTTGCGCGGCTGGCAGAGCGAGCGGTTCGGCGATGGCGGGCAACGGGATCGGCCCAAAGGCGCCGAGGCGGGCGCGGATCACTTCGACCAACGCCTCATCGAATGCCCACGTGTCGTCGAATCCGGGCAGCGCGACTGCTGCGCTCGCCAACGTCGCCTGTGGATAAAGTGCTTGCAGACAACTCAGGCGTTCGCGGGCCAGCCATAACTGATGCTCGGCGTCGATCTGCAACAGGCAGGCGCGGCCGCTGGCCATCAGCGTTTGCAGCCAGTCCGGCCAGCCTGGGTTGGCACGCGCTTCGGCGTCGCTGATGCCGGCGAGGCTCATCAGCGCCTCGTGCATTTCATCCATGGAATCGGGCGACGGCCAGGCTTCTTCGCGCACTGCGGTGATCGCGTCGGCATCGAGCGCGCCGAGGTCATCGGTCGACTGCGGATCGCTCCAGCGTCGATTGATTACCGCTTGCGTGCGGCGTTCCTCAAGCGGCGCGTCGTCGAGAAACGTGTAGGGTCGGGCGCTGAGGATTTCTGCCGCCAGCGGCGACGGCGCCGGTAAATCCCGGGCTATCAGGCGCACCTCGCCACGCTCCATGCGCCGCAGCAGGGTCAGCCAGCCTTCGCTGTCCATGGCTTCGTGCAGGCAATCGTTGAGGGTCTGTTCTACCAACGGATGATCGGGGACTTCACGCTCGCCGGCGAGGTTTTCCAGGCAGGCGATCTGGTCGGGAAACACACTGGCGATGAGGTCTTCGCTTTTCATCCGTTGCAGTTGCGGAGCGACTTTGCGCCCGCCGGTGAAGCGCGGCAACGCCAGCGCCACCCCGGCATTCCAGCGCCAGCGCACGCCGAACAATGGCGCATCAAGCACCGCTTGAATGAGCGTGTGCTCAGCGCTGTGGCTGTGCAGGTAACGCCAGACTTCATCGAGCTCGAAACTGTGGCTGGTCGAGAGCGACAAGACGATCGCGTCTTCGCTGGCAGCGGCCTGCAACTCGAAGTTGAAGGTGCGGCAGAAACGCTTGCGCAGGGCCAGGCCCCAAGCGCGGTTGATGCGGCTGCCGAACGGCGTGTGAATGATCAGTTGGGTGCCGCCGGACTCGTCGAAAAACCGCTCCATCAACAGCGTGTCCTGCGAGGGCAGGGCGCCGAGGGTTTGCCGTGCGCGCGCCAGATATTCGACCAGTTGCTCGGCGCTGGCGAGGTTGAGGCCGAGTGTAGTGGTCAGCCAGTCGAGCGCCGGTTGCAGATTGCCGGGGCTGGCGCTGAGCAGCTCATCGAGTTGCGCTTGCAGGCGCGCGACGGCCGCCGACAGTTCATCACTGCGCCCCGGCGCTTCGCCGAGCCAGAACGGAATGGTCGGCGGCATGCCCTGCGCATCCTCGACGCGCACCTTGCCGCTCTCCACGCGCAGGATGCGATATGAGGTATTGCCGAGCTGGAACACGTCGCCAGCGATACTTTCCACGGCGAAATCTTCGTTGACGCTGCCGATGTTCAAACCCTGCGGTTCGAGCAGCACGCTGTAGTCGGCATTGTCCGGGATGGTGCCGCCGCTGGTCACGGCGGTCAGTTGCGCACCACGCCGGCCGCGCAAGGTGCGACTGACGGCGTCGCGGTGCAGGTAGGCGCTGCGAATGCCCTGGCGACCGTTGTAGCCTTCGGCGAGCATGCTCAGCAGGGCCTGATAGTGTTTTTCGTCGAGATCGCGATAGGGCCAGGCTTGGCGGAACATAGCCAGCAAGGCGTCCTCCGACCATTCCTGACAACTGACCTCGGCAATGATCTGCTGCGCCAGCACGTCCAGCGGCTTTTCCGGAATGTGCAGCGTATCGAGCTCGCCCCGGCGCACGCAGTCGAGCAGGGCGGCGCACTCGATCAGATCGTCGCGGGTAGTGGCGAACAAACGTCCCTTGGGCGTGCCGCCGACCTGGTGTCCGGAACGGCCAACCCTTTGCAGAAACGCGGCAATCGAACGCGGCGAACTGATCTGGCAGACCAGGTCGACTTCACCGATATCGATGCCCAGTTCCAGCGACGCGGTGGCGATCAGTACCTGCAACTCGCCGCGCTTGAGCCGTTGTTCGGCGTCGAGGCGAAGCTCTTTGGCGAGGCTGCCGTGGTGCGCCGCCACCGCCTGCTTGCCGAGGCGTTCGCTCAGATGGCGGCTGAGGCGCTCGGCAAGGCGTCGGGTGTTGACGAAAATCAGCGTGGTGCGGTGCTCGCGGGCGAGTTCGGCGAGGCGGTCATATACCAGTCCCCAGACATCAGTGGCCATCACCGCCGACAACGGCACCGGCGGCACTTCGATACCCAGGTCTCGCGGGCGGGCGTGGCCGATGTCGACGATTTCGCAGGGGCGATCGTGACCGACCAGAAACTGCGCCACGGCTTCCACCGGTTTTTGCGTGGCGGACAGGCCGATGCGGGTCAGCGGTTCGGTGCACAGCGCTTGCAGGCGTTCAAGGCTCAAGGACAGATGACTGCCGCGCTTGCCGGCGGCCATCGCGTGGATTTCGTCGATGATCACCGTGCGCGTGGTGCCGAGCATCCTGCGCCCGGATTCGGAGCCGAGCAGCACGTACAGCGATTCCGGGGTGGTGACCAGAATGTGCGGGGCGGTCTTGCGCATGGCGGCGCGGTCTTTCTGTGGGGTGTCGCCGGTGCGTACGGCGGTGGTGATGGTCAGCTCCGGCAGGCCCATTTCGCGCAACTGCGCCGTGATGCCAGCGAGCGGATTCTGCAGATTGATCTGAATGTCGTTGGACAGCGCTTTCAACGGCGAGACATAGACCACCAGGGTTTCGGCGGGCAAACCGTCAGGATGCTCCAGACCTCGGTGCACCAGCTCATCGAGCACGGCGAGGAACGCGGTCAGGGTTTTCCCCGAACCGGTGGGCGCGGCGATCAGCGTCGACCGGCGCTGGCGGATCAACGGCCACGCACGCGCCTGAGCGGCGGTGACCGCCGGGAAAGTCTTGTTGAACCAGGCGCTGACGGCGGGGTGAAAGCCGGCCAGCGCGCTGTTGGCAGGGAGGGGCAGATTCATGACGGAAGTTATGCGGGCGGGGGCGGGAAGATGCAAGTACCGCTGGGGATCTCAGAGACAGTCAGGCCCTTATCGTCGGCAAGCCAACTCCCACAGGATTCATGCCTGGCGCAAAACCTGTGGGAGCTGGCTTGCCAGCGATGAGGCCGGTTGCCTCAATACAAATCCCCGCATCTACACTTTACGGATGACGGTTGCGCACTAAACCCGCAAAATGCAACGATTCCGGCAATTATCGACGACGGTTCCACGAGATCCGTCGCCAAAGCCATCGTTCCAATCAGACTGGGCCTGCTGACTCTATGCGAATGCGCCTTATGTTACTGGGCGGCGGAAATGCCCTTGGGCAGGCGCTGATTCGCCTCGGTGCGGAAGAAGACATCGGTTTCCTCGCCCCCCGCCCGCCCGAAAACGGCTGGGATGCCGCGAGCCTCACCCAACTGCTCGACGACACCCGTCCCGATGCGTTGATCAACCTCGCCTACTATTTCGACTGGTTCCAGGCCGAGAGCGTCAGCGAAAGCCGCATGAGCGGCCAGGAACGCGCCATCGAGCGTCTGGCCGAACTGTGCCAGCACCACAACATTGTCCTCGTGCAGCCGTCGAGCTATCGCGTGTTCGACGGTTCACGTGCTACGGCCTACAGCGAAAAAGACGAACCGGTGCCGTTGGGCCTGCGCGGTCAGGCCTTGTGGCGCATCGAGCAAAGTGTGCGCGCGACCTGCCCGCAGCATGTGCTGCTGCGTTTCGGCTGGCTGCTCGATGACAGCGCGGACGGCACCCTCGGGCGCTTCCTCGCCCGTGCGGAAAAACCCGAAGAGTTGTTGCTGGCCGACGATCGTCGCGGCAACCCGACCCCGGTCGATGACGCCGCGCGAGTGATCATCTCCGTGCTCAAGCAACTCGACTGCGCCGCGCCGCTGTGGGGCACTTACCATTACGCCGGCCACGAAGCGACCACACCGCTGGCGCTGGGCCAGGCGATTCTCACCGAAGCACGCAGCCTGCATCCGCTAGCGATCGAAGCACCGACCGCGCAGGCCCACGCCGCGCGTCCGGACGCCGCCGAAGAACCGCAGCACGCGGTGCTGGCCTGCAAGAAAATTCTCCACACTTTCGGGATCAAGCCGCGCGCGTGGCGTGCCGCCCTCCCAGGCTTATTGGACAGGTTCTACCGACATGGCTGAAGGAACGGTTTTAATCACCGGCGGCGCCGGATTCATCGGCTCGCACCTGAGCGATGCCTTGCTCGCCAAGGGCTATGCGGTGCGTGTGCTCGACGACCTGTCGACCGGCAAGCGCAGCAACCTGCCGCTGGACAATCCCAAGGTTGAGCTGGTGGTCGGCGATGTCGCCGATGCCGCTTTGGTCGCCCGCGCCATGCAAGGTTGCAACGCTGTCGCGCATCTCGCGGCCGTGGCTTCGGTGCAGGCCTCGGTGGACGATCCGGTGAAAACCCACCAGAGCAATTTCATTGGCACCCTGAATGTCTGCGAAGCCATGCGCCTGGCCGGGGTCAAACGTGTGGTGTACGCCTCCAGCGCGGCGGTGTACGGCAACAATGGCGAGGGCGAGTCGATTGATGAAGACACGCCAAAAGCGCCGCTGACACCCTATGCCTCGGACAAACTGGCCGGTGAGCAGTACTTCGATTTCTACCGTCGCCAGCATGGCCTGGAACCGGCAATTTTTCGCTTCTTCAACATCTTCGGCCCACGCCAGGATCCGTCCTCGCCGTATTCCGGGGTGATCAGCATCTTCAGCGAGCGCGCCTCGAAGGGTTTGCCGATCACCGTGTTTGGCGATGGCGAGCAGACTCGCGATTTCCTCTATGTCGGTGATCTGGTCGATTTGCTGGTGCAGGCGCTGGAAAAGCCTGATGTACAGGAAGGCGCGGTCAATGTTGGCTGGAACCAGGCGATGAGCCTGAAGCAGATGCTCGAAGCATTGAAATCAGTGGTCGGTGAACTGCCGCCCGTGAGCTACAGGCCGGCGCGTTCAGGTGATATCCGCCATTCGCGAGCCGATAACCGACGCTTGCTGCAGCGCTTCGAAATGCCGCCGCAGACGCCGATGAGTGTGGGCTTGGCGCGCTTGCTCGGGCGCGGATGAAACAAGCTTTCGGACATGAAAAAGGCGCCCTTCATAAGGCGCCTTTTTCACGGCCGGAATATCGATATCCCTGTGGCGAGGGAATGTTATCCCCCGATCAACTGCGTACGGTCGTCGTCAGGTCTGAGCCTGCCCGTCACCAGGCCTCATTCACCACCACGTGAACGTTCGGTCAAAGTCAGCTTAGAACTTATAGCCCAGGCCGACCATGTAGATGAACGGATCGACATCCACATTCACCCGTGCACGGGTGCCCGGCGCGACGGCGTTGTTCTCGACGTTCGCGCGGGTGTCGATATCGATGTAGCGCACCTGGGCGTTGAGCATGATGTTGTCGGTGATCATGTAGTCCGCGCCGACCTGCCAGGCCAGACCCCAGGAGTTTTTCGCCTTGAAGTTGCTGAAGCCATTGGCGCTGGCTTCGCTGCCGACGTGTTCGTCGTAGATCCAGGTGTAGTTGATGCCGCCGCCGACGTAGGGCTGGAAAGCCGATTTCGAATCCAGCGGGTAGTAGACGACGCTGAGGGTCGGCGGCAGGTGTTTCAGGGTGCCGAGCTTGCCGTTGGCGGCGGGCAGCGCGGTGCCCTTGAGCTTGACGTCATGCTCGAACGGCGTGGCCGCCAGCAGTTCGAGGCCGACGTGATCGGTGAGCATGTAAGCGAAGTTGAGACCCAGTTGGGTGTCGCTGCTCATGGTCGCCTTGCCGCCCAGATTGGTGCCACTCAGCGGACCCTGATCGACCTTGACGCTGGAGCTGTCGGCCTTCGGGTTGACAGTGATCGCGCCAGCGCGCACAAGAATGTCACCGGCTTCGTGGGCGTGGGCGAGCGGGGCTGCGAGCGCGAGGGCAAACAGCGAGGCGCTGAGCAAGGACTTGTTCATGGGGGCTCCGAAAGGACATAAAAATTCGATGTCCTAGGGTACGAAGCCGTCTGATACGGTGTTTTGACTCAGCTCAATGAAACAGTGAAGGGGCGGGGTTTTGTGGAACCTTTGAGGGCCTATTCGCGAGCAGGCTCGCTCCCACCCTGGAATGTGATCACCTGTGGGAGCGAGCCTGCTCGCGAAGACGATAGACCAGCCAATACAAAACTACCGGGACTTACTCCGGCAGTTCATACGCATAAATCTTCTCCGCCTCCATCTGATACCCTGCATCGGCCAGCTCACTGCTGGAGGCTTTCACCTGCAACGGTCCTTCAACCCAGTACGGTTGATACAGCTCATCGAGCTTCACGCCCAGTTCGCTTTTGACATGGACGATCTGGTTCGACGGCGGTGGCGGTACGTGGATGCAGGCGCCGAAGTACGGCACCAGCAAGAAGTCGGTGGTGCGCCCCTCCTCGCTGACTTCCAGCGGCACGATGTAGCCCGGCAGGCGAATGTTCTGCCCGTCAAGGCTCTTCACTACCGGGGCATTGGGCATGTCCTGCTTCGCCGCCGGCGCGGACTCGGCGGAGAGTGCGTCGCCCATCTTCGACAGGTCATGCAGCGGGGTCATGTTGGGTACTTCCGGCGCGGCGTCCGGCGGGATCATTTCCGACCAGGTCAGGTCTTTCGGCGCTGCTGCCCACACGGGTAGAGCGACCAGCATCAGCAGCGCAAGCAGGGCGCGGGGCATGGTGAACATCCTCATAAACGGATCGACAGGCCATCGGCCAATGATTGGCGATACGCGCGCCAGGCCGGCACGCTGCCCATCAGCAGCGCGGCCGCCAGAATGCCACCGAGCAGCGTCCATTCATACTCGCTCGGCCATGCCAGTGGCAGGTACAAACCGTAATTGGCCTGCACGTACCCTTGCGCAGCGGCTATGCCGACGTACAGCAACGCCAGCCCGGCAATCACCCCGGTCAGCGCCAGGGCGAACGCTTCCAGCACCAGCAGGCTTGCGACGTGCCACGGCCGTGCGCCTACCGAGCGCAGAATCGCCATCTCGCGGCGGCGCTCGTTGAGGCTGGTGAGAATCGCCGTGAGCATGCCGATCAACCCGGTCAGCACAACGAAAAGCGAAACCACGAACAGCGCTTTTTCAGCGGTGCTCATCAGGCTCCACAATTCCTGCAACGCCACGCCCGGCAGGATCGCCAGCATCGGTTCGCCGCGGTATTCGTTGATCTCGCGCTGCAAGGCGAAGGTGGAAATCTTGCTGTTAAGGCCGAGCATGAACGCGGTGATCGCTTGCGGCGTAAGGTCCATGTTGCGCGCCTGATCGGCGCTGATCCGCCCGTTGCCGCGCGCCGGCACGCCGTTGTGCCAATCGATGTGAATCGCCTCCATACCGCCGAGGCTGATGTGCAACGTGCGGTCCACCGGGGTACCGGTGCGCTGGAGGATGCCGACCACGGTGAAGGGTTTGTCGTCGTGCTTGACCAGGCTGATCGCCGCCACGCCGTGGGCCAGTACCAGTTTGTCGCCGAGCTTGTAGTGCAGCGCTTCGGCGACTTCGGCGCCGAGCACCACTTCAAAAGGATCGGTCGCGAACGCGCGACCGTCGGCCAATGCCAAGTGCTGCTGGCGCCCGTATTGATAGTGCTCGAAGTAGGCTTCGGTGGTGCCCATTACGCGATAGCCGCGATGGGAGTCGCCGAGGGACATCGGGATTGCCCACTTCACTTTCGGGTTGCTGGCGAAATGTTCGAAGCTGTCCCAGCGGATGTTGTTGGTGGCGTTGCCGATGCGGAACACCGAATACAGCAGCAGGTTCACCGAGCCGGAGCGGGCACCGACGATCAGGTCAGTGCCGCTGATGGTGCTGGCGAAACTCGCCTTGGCTTCGGTGCGCACGCGCTCGACGGCGAGCAGTAGACACACCGACAGGGCAATGGCGAAAGCGGTGAGCAATGCGGTGAAACGGCGGTTGGCCAGGCTGGCCATGGCCAGACGAAACAGATACATCTCAGACCTCGGCGGACGTGGCGGCGCGATTGAGTTCGGCCAGGGACAGGTGACGGTCGAACAGCGGCGCCAGGCTCTGGTCGTGGCTGACGAACAACAGACTCGATCCGGCGTCGCGGCACTCGGCAAACAGCAGGCGAATGAAGTTCTCGCGGGCGTCGTAATCCAGTGCCGAGGTCGGTTCGTCGGCGATCACCAGTTCCGGTTGGCCGATCAACGCACGGGCGGCGGCGACCCGTTGTTGCTGGCCGATGGACAAGGAATCGGCGCGGCGACTGAGCAGGCTTTCGTCCTTCAGACCCAAGTGCGCGAGCAGGGTGGCGGCGGCCTGATCGACGCTGCCGTGGCGCTGTTTCGCTCGTTGCGCGCGCAGTTTCGAGAAGTGACACGGCAACTCAACGTTCTCGCGCACCGAGAGAAACGGCAGCAGGTTGAATTGCTGGAAAATGTAGCCGGTGTGATCGACACGGAAGGTGTCGCGGGCGCCAGCGGAGAGTTCGGTCAGCTCTTGGCCGAGGAGGCGAATGCTGCCGCGACCGGGCTTCTGCACTCCGCCGAGCAGGCCGAGCAGGGTGGTCTTGCCGCTGCCGCTGGGGCCTTTGAGAAACAGGGTTTCGCCGGCTTCCAGACGAAACGACGGAATGTCCAGCAGCGGCGGGTGACCGGGCCAGTTGAAGCCAAGGTCGGAAAGTTCGATGAGTGCTTGGGTCATGGCACCGATTTTCATGAAGTGAACACATAACCCTGTGGCAGCGAGCCTGCTCGCGAAAGCGCTGGGTCAGACACCCACATTTCAGCTGACACGCCGCCTTCGCGAGCAGGCTCGCTCCCACAGGGGATTTCGGTGGATCCTAGAATTTCAGTGCAGCCGATTTCGCCGTCACTTCGGTACCTTGCTGGCCGCTGGCGCTGATCAGTTGTACCTGAATCTTCTGCGTCGCCGGGAAGGTCTTGAAGATGTTCGCAAGATCCAGCGTGTTCAGCGCCCCCGGTGTGGCGCAGCTGAATTGGTAATGCGCATGGATTTCGCTGTGGTCGTGGTGATGCTCGTGACCGTCCTTGTCCGCTTCATCTTCGTCGTGATCATCGGCGTCCGGCTTGTCGCCGAACAGCGGGCTTTCCAGTTCCTGGCTGACCACCTTGCAACCGGCCGCAGCGGGCAGACTGAACAGGGCCAATGGTTTTTCCAGCTGCGCCCGAGCGGCAGCGACTTTGGCCTTGTCGGCGTCCGACGTGGCCGCGTGTTCAAAACCTACCAGATTCATCGCCGGGCTTTCCAGCTCCAGCTCCAGGGTTTGCCCGTCGAGCGCGGCGTTCAGCCGGCCCACACCATGCTCATGCGCACCGAGGCTGCCATGCTCATGATCGTGATCATGCTCATCAACCGCATGAGCGGCCAGCGGCAACAGGGCAAACGGCAAAGCAAGCAACAGACGACGCATGACGTACTCCGAGAAAAATGAAAAGTTTGTTATGTAATCTTATAACGAAAGTGCGCAGAGTGTGCCCGTGCGTTTGAGATTGCGCAAGACATGGCTAAGCACCGCCCGGGATGAGTTCGCGGGCGGTGCTGGGATTGGATGTCATGCTTGCAGAATCAGAAGCCTGCGCCGGGATAGTCGAACCAATAGTGTCCCGAAAGAACATCGTTGATCAGATTTGCGTCGAGCACGCTCGGGGCATCGCGACTGAAACGCTGTCGCCAAGCCGGAAGCCACCAGTAGTTGATGGCTGTTCCGCGCGGAAATACCACCAGAGTCAGCACCTCCTTATCCATTTTGCCCTGCGTGTAGAGTTGATGACTGCGATCCATCAGGGCCATGTACTGGTCGATTGGCAGTCTGAACATCAGTGCGATGGTGAAGATTTTTTCACTCTGACTGAACGCCGGACTCTGCAGTACCCGCAATGCTTCGCAAGTGTGTGAATTCGGTTGACTCGCTATGCTCTGGCCTTCGGGGGTTGAAAGTATGTCGAAACGATCATCCATGTCTCGCCAGTCGGTCCGGCTATTGCGCTCAAAGTAATCACGAATAACAAGGGTCAGTGGACCTCCAGTTTCCCCGTCAGCGGGACAAGCCGAAAGATCGGCAGGCAACCAGATGCGCCATGCCACGATGAGCAAAAACGGAATTATGAGGAAGAGCGAATAAGGGCGTTTCATTACATGGTGCTGTGAGAAAAAGAACACTGTAGATGAATGCCCGATAACCGCCACACTGGACGACTTTACTTGGCGTTGCACAAGTCCCATGGGAGCATGCAGGTCAGAAAAATGCAGGAGCGAACTTGATGTTGCGGATACGCGGAACGGTCGGCGAGTTGCCGGTGGATTTGACGGTGGAGCTGGATGACAGCGATTGGGCGAGGCTGGGTTCCGCGCTAAGCGGGCAGGCGCCGATTGCGCAGTCTGAGGCGGTTGCGCCGGCTCCGGCGGCGAAGCCAGTGAGTCAGGACGATGCGCTGTGGCAGGTGGCCAAAGACTTGTTGCGCAACGCCGGGCAACTTAGCGGGCCGGATCTGCTCGATCAGTTGGAGGCGCTCACCGGCAGTGCGGCGGCGGGCAAGCGTTTGCTCGTGCGTTTGCGCCACAGTGCCGATGTGAAAGTGGCGAGCGGCGGGGATACGCCGCTCTATAGCTGGATCGGGTGAACCGCTAAAGATCGCAGCCTTCGGCAGCTCCTACCGAATCAGCGTTCATCCACAAAAAACGCGGTGAACCCGATCCGATGTAGGAGCTGCGGCATCCTGCGATCTTTTGCTCTCAATAAAGCGCAGCAAACATCTTGCGGCGATACACCGTCACCAGCGGATGATCATTGCCCAGCAGTTCGAACACCTGCAGCAAGGTCTTGTGCGGCAGGCCTTCACCGTAGCTGCGGTTGCGGATGAACAGTTTGAGCAGGGCGTCCAGCGCCGCTTCGTATTGCTGGCGTGCCAGTTGCTGGATCGCCAGTTGATACACCGCTTCATCGTCCTGCGGATTTTGCGCCAGGCGGCTCTTCAGGTCGGCGGCGTCCGGCAGATCGCGGGCGAGGCCGAGGAACTGGATCTGCGCCTTGGCGCCAGCGAGTGCGGCTTTGTGTTCATCGCTCTTGACTGCGTCGAGCACGGTTTGCGCTTCGCCCAGCTCACCGCGTTCGGTCAGGCAGCGTGCATAGAGGATCAGCGCCTTGGCGTTGGTATTGTCTTCACTGAGCAGGGTCACCAGCACTGCTTCCGCCTCGGCGAAGTGACCGTCGTCGAACATCGCCTGAGCCTGTTCGAACGGGTCGGCGGCGGCCGGCGGCGGCATTTGCACATGCGGTTCCAGCAGCGCGCGCACGGCGGATTCCGGTTGTGCGCCAGCAAAGCCGTCGACCGGCTGACCGTCCTTGAACAGCACCACGGTCGGCAGGCTGCGAATGCCGAAGCGGGCGACGATGTCCTGCTCGATGTCGCAGTTGACCTTGGCCAGCAGCAACTCGCCCTGATAGCTCTCGGCAATGCCTTGCAACATCGGCATCAACGCCTTGCACGGCGCACACCATTCGGCCCAGAAATCCACCAGCACCGGTTTGTTGAAGGAGGCTTCGATCACCGACTGGTCGAAATCGGCAGTCGTGGCGTCGAAGATATACGGCGTTTGCTGACTCATGGGGGATCTCGTCGAAGAAGCTTGGAATGGGGCAACTATACGGCTTGGTGGGGGGTGGCCGGAAGCGGGGCGGGTTCGAGAGCTGTGTTGCATGGGCGGACGCCTTCGCGAGCAGGCTCGCTCCCACAGGGGATCTATGAACGACACAGATCCAGTGTGGGAGCGGGCTTGCCCGCGAAGCTTTTAGCTAGCGCCGCGCATGGTAGAGGCTGACATGTCTGAATTCCTCAGGCTCGGCCAGATCCGGCAAGGTCATCGCTTCGAGCATTTCAATTCGCTCATACAACGGATGACGAAAATCCCGCACCCGTGAATCCGCCACCAGCGCCTCGCGTCCGCGACTGAGAAACGCGTCGAGCAGCGGCAAGTTCGCCCGGTCGTACAACACGTCGGCAACCAGAATCAGATCGAAGCGATCGGCCTCGGCAAAGAAATCCGTCGAATAGCTCATCTGCGCATCGTTGAGCTCGGCGTTCGCCTTGCACGCGGCGATCGCCAGCGGATCGAGATCGCAGGCCACCACTTCCAGCGCTCCGGCCTTCACCGCCGCGATGCCGGCGATCCCGGAACCAGCACCGAAATCCAGCACGCGCTTGCCGCGCACCCAGTCGGGAAACTGCGCCAGATAACGCGCCACGGCCAAGCCGCTGGCCCAGCAAAAACTCCAATAGGGCGGTTCATGCAGGATGCGCTGGGTTTCTTCCTGGCTGAATTCGCGGGCCATGTTGTCGCCGTCGATCAACCACAGCTGCAAATCAGTGCCGGGCAACGCGCAGGCTTTCAGTCTGGCGTCGCCGAGCAATTCCCCCAAGGCCTGCTGCAGGTCGAGCGGTGCCTTCATGGCGCTTTGATGAATTGCAGCTGGCCCAACGCCTGAGTGGTTGGTTGCGTGATGGTTTGCGACGGCAGGTGCAGGATCAGCTGCCCGGACTGGCTGGCGCGACCGCGCAGCTCAACCCGTGCGCCGGCCGGAAATGCCTCGGGGTTGAAGCGCAGGTGAAACGGCAGGACCTGGTTGTTGCCGATCAGGCTGGAACTGGCGAGCAATTGTTGCGGGCGATCCTTTTCGTCGATCACCAGCAGCGCCAGTTCGACTTCGGCGCCGGCCGGCACGCCTTGCAGGGTGCCGCTCAGTTCGCGCTGATGCGCGGGCAGCGGGCCGAGTTCGGCGGCCTCTTTGGCTTTTTTCTGCGCCTGCTGCGGGGCGGGGCCCGGGGTTGGCGGTTGCGGCTTGGGTGCGTCGCTGCCACAGGCCACCAGCAGGCTGAAAAGACTGAGCAGAACGAGCGGACGTAACGGCATTGGAGGCTCCGGCAGAATGAATTCCATGGATCAGACGATCATGCCGTTCTGTATACCGCAAAGCCTATGGCTTGTCTTGCCACGGGGATGCGCTACCATGGCCCTCCCATTTTTTGTTGCCAGCCACCATGCACTGTCCCTTCTGCGGTGCCAACGACACCAAGGTCATCGACTCGCGTCTGGTCGCCGAGGGCGAACAGGTGCGCCGCCGGCGTGAATGCCTGGCCTGCGGCGAACGTTTCACGACGTTCGAGACGGCCGAACTGGTGTTGCCGCGCCTGATCAAAACCGACGGCAGCCGCCAACCGTTCGACGAAGAAAAACTCCGCGCCGGCATGCAACGCGCGCTGGAGAAACGTCCGGTCAGCGTCGAGCGCCTCGAATCCTCTCTGGTCCACATCAAGCACAAGCTGCGCGCCACCGGCGAACGCGAGGTCAAGTCCCTCGTGGTCGGCGAACTGGTGATGGCCGAGCTGCAAAAGCTTGATGAAGTCGCCTACATCCGCTTCGCTTCGGTGTACAAACGCTTCCAGGACCTCAATGAATTCCGCGAAGAGATCGACCGCCTCGCCCGCGAACCGGTGAAAGAATGACCACCGCCGCCGAGCAGGCGATCCTCGACGCGCATTTCATGGCCCGTGCGCTGGAACTGGCGCGCAAGGGCCACTACACCACCCATCCCAATCCACGAGTCGGTTGCGTGGTGGTGCATGACGGCCAGATTGTCGGCGAAGGCTGGCATGAGCGCGCCGGCGAACCCCATGCCGAAGTCCACGCCTTGCGTGCCGCCGGCGAGCAGGCCCGGGGCGCCACGGCGTACGTGACCCTCGAGCCTTGCAGCCATCACGGGCGCACGCCGCCGTGCGCCGACGCCTTGGTGACCGCTGGCGTTGCCCGGGTCGTGGCGGCGATGCGTGATCCCAATCCGCAGGTCGCCGGGCGCGGTTTGCAGCGTTTGGCTGACGCCGGTATCGCCACTGAAAGTGGTGTGCTGGAGGCTGAGGCACGCAAGCTCAATCAAGGTTTTCTGAAGCGCATGGAGCATGGCTTGCCATTCGTGCGGGTCAAGCTGGCCATGAGCCTCGACGGCCGCACAGCGATGGAAAGCGGCGAGAGCCAATGGATCACCGGCCCGGCGGCGCGTTCTGCGGTGCAGCGTATGCGCGCTGAGGCGGCGGTGGTACTGACTGGCGCCGACACGGTGCTGGCCGATGGTGCACGCTTGACCGTACGTCCTGACGAGTTGGGCTTGAACGCCGAGCAAACCGCGCTGGCCATGAGTCGCCCGCCACTGCGGGTGTTGATCGACGGCCGTCTGCGGGTGCCGCTGGATGCACCATTTTTCAAGGCCGGGCCGGCGCTGGTCGCCACCTGTGTCGCGGTCGAAGAGCAATACGCCAATGGCCCGGAATGCCTGATCGTGCCGGGTGACGACGGCCAGGTCGATCTGCATCAATTACTCATCGAACTGGCTCATCGTGGCACCAACGAGGTGCTGATCGAGGCAGGCCCGCGTCTGGCCGGAGCCTTTGCGCAACTGGGGCTGGTCGATGAATTCGTGATCTTCATTGCCGGCAAGTTTCTCGGCTCCACGGCGCGTCCGCTGCTCGACTGGCCGCTGGCGCAGATGAAAGATGCGCCGGAACTGAAAATCACTGAAATCCGCGCGGTGGGCGATGACTGGCGAGTCACTGCGATCCCTGTCCCTGCAGCCCGCGTATAATTCCCGGCCATCGCGTTAGCGCTGGCCTCGTTCTCAAGGAGAACCGCATGTTCACCGGCATCATCGAATCCATCGGCAGTATCCGCGCACTGACCCCAAAGGGTGGTGATGTGCGGGTTCACGTCGCAACCGGCAAGCTCGACCTGAGCGACGTCAAACTCGGCGACAGCATCGCGGTCAACGGCGTTTGCCTGACCGCCGTCGAATTGCCGGGCGACGGCTTTGCCGCCGACGTCAGCCGCGAAACCCTTGATTGCACCGCTATGAATGACCTGAAAAGCGGCAGCCCGGTCAATCTGGAAAAAGCCCTGACCCCGACCACTCGCCTCGGCGGGCATCTGGTCAGCGGTCATGTCGATGGTGTCGGCGAAGTGGTATCGCGCAGCGACAATGCCCGCGCCGTGGAATTTCGCATCCGTGCGCCGAAAGAGCTGGCCAAGTACATCGCCCACAAAGGCTCGATCACCGTCGACGGCACCAGCCTGACCGTGAACGAAGTCGATGGCGCCGAATTCATGCTGACGATCATTCCGCATACCCTCAGCGAAACCATCATGGCTGCGTACAAGCCGGGCCGCCGGGTGAATCTGGAAGTCGATCTGCTGGCGCGTTATCTGGAACGTCTGCTGCTGGGTGACAAGGCCGCCGAGAAGACTGCCGGCAGCACGATCACCGAAAGCTTTCTGGCCCAAAACGGCTACCTCAAATAATTCAAAAGAAGGGGGTGCCTTGTGGCGCTCAATAGCATCGAAGAACTGGTTGAAGACATCCGCCAAGGCAAGATGGTCATCCTCATGGATGACGAAGACCGCGAGAACGAAGGCGACCTGATCATGGCCGCCGAATGCTGCCAGGCCGAACACATCAACTTCATGGCCAAGCACGCCCGTGGCCTGATCTGCATGCCGATGAGCCGCGAGCGCTGCGAGCTGTTGAAGCTGCCGCTGATGGCGCCGCGCAACGGTTCCGGTTTCGGCACCAAGTTCACCGTCTCGATCGAAGCCGCCGAAGGCGTGACCACCGGCATCTCCGCCGCCGATCGCGCGCGCACTGTACAAGCGGCGGCTGCCAAGGACGCCAAGGCTGAAGACATCGTCAGCCCGGGCCACATTTTCCCGCTGATGGCCCAGGCCGGCGGTACGCTCGCTCGCGCCGGCCACACCGAAGCCGCTTGCGATCTGGCGCGCATGGCCGGTTTCGAGCCGAGCGGGGTGATCTGCGAAGTGATGAACGACGACGGCACCATGTCCCGTCGCGCTGAACTCGAAGCTTTTGCCGCTGAACACAACATCAAGATCGGCACCATCGCCGACCTGATTCACTACCGGATGATCCACGAACGTACCGTTCAGCGGATTGCCGAGCAGCCGCTGGACAGCGAACTGGGCCAATTCAACCTGGTGACCTATCGTGATTCGGTGGAAGGCGACGTGCACATGGCCCTGACGCTGGGCACTGTCTGCGCCGAAGAGCCGACTCTGGTCCGGGTACATAACATGGACCCGCTGCGCGACCTGCTGATGGTCAAGCAACCGGGCCGCTGGAGCCTGCGCGCCGCCATGGCTGCGGTCGCCGAGGCTGGCAGCGGTGTGGTGCTGCTGCTCGGGCACCCGCTCGACGGCGACGTGCTGCTGGCGCATATCCGTGAAACCGGTGAGCAGGCAGCGCCGAAAAAGCCGACCACCTACAGCATTGTCGGGGCCGGCTCGCAGATACTGCGTGACCTGGGCGTGCGCAAAATGCGCTTGATGTCGGCGCCGATGAAGTTCAATGCGATATCCGGTTTCGATCTGGAAGTTGTAGAATACGTGCCCTCCGAATAATGACCGGCTGTTTCCGGACTCCAATTCGCGGCAAATAATCACTGAGGGACGCGTAGCAGACGCGTCCCGGCTCTTTAAGAGAACTGACGAATGACCCTGAAGACCATCGAAGGTACCTTCATCGCCCCTAAAGGCCGCTACGCTCTGGTAGTGGGCCGTTTCAACAGCTTCGTGGTTGAAAGCCTGGTCAGCGGTGCCGTTGATGCCCTGGTTCGCCACGGCGTGAGCGAAAACGACATCACCATCATCCGCGCACCGGGCGCCTTCGAAATCCCGCTGGTTGCGCAGAAAGTTGCCCAGAAAGGCGAGTTCGCAGCCATCATCGCCCTCGGCGCGGTCATTCGTGGCGGTACTCCGCACTTCGAATACGTGGCTGGCGAGTGCACCAAAGGCCTGGCCCAAGTCTCCATGGAATTCGGCGTACCGGTCGCGTTCGGCGTGCTGACCGTGGACTCTATCGAGCAAGCCATCGAACGTTCCGGCACCAAGGCCGGTAACAAAGGTGCCGAAGCTGCCCTGTCCGCTCTGGAAATGGTCAGCCTGCTGGCGCAGTTGGAGGCCAAGTGATTAGCGACGAAAGCGATCGTTTCAACCCGCGCGATCCGAAACCTGCGGATGCCGGCAAGCCGTCGAAGAGCGTCAAGCGTCGCGAAGCCCGTCAGCTCGCGACTCAGGCGCTGTACCAGTGGCACATGGCCAAGCAATCGCTGAACGAGATCGAAGCGCAGTTTCGCGTTGATAACGATTTCACCGATGTCGACGGCGCCTACTTCCGTGAAATCCTTCACGGGGTTCCGCAGTTCAAGACCGAAATCGACACTGCCCTGACGCCTTGCCTGGACCTGACGATCGAAGAGCTGGACCCGGTTGAACTGGCGGTTCTGCGCCTGTCGACCTGGGAGCTGCTCAAGCGCGTCGACGTGCCGTACCGCGTTGTGATCAACGAAGGTATCGAACTGGCCAAAGTGTTCGGTTCGACCGACGGCCACAAGTTCGTCAACGGCGTGCTCGACAAGCTGGCCCCGCGCCTGCGTGAAGCTGAAGTGAAGGCGTTCAAGCGCTGATCGGCGCTTGAATACTTTTTCTCGGCCATGGGCGAGTTTGAGCTGATCCGCAATTTCTTCGCCGCCGTGCCTTGTGCGCAGGGCGGCGAAGGCGTTGCGCTGGGGATCGGCGACGACTGCGCCTTGCTGGCGGTTCCCGCTGGGGAACAGCTGGCGGTTTCTACCGATACGCTGGTGGCCGGTGTGCACTTCGCCGACCCCTGCGATCCGTTTCTGCTCGGTCAGCGCTCGCTGGCCGTCGCGGTCAGTGACCTGGCCGCCATGGGCGCCGCGCCCGTTGCCTTTACCCTTGCCTTGACCTTGCCGACGGTAACTGCCGATTGGCTGCAAGCCTATGCCCGTGGTTTGAACCGCATGGCGCAAAGCTGCGGCGTCGCGCTGGTCGGTGGCGACACCACGCGCGGGCCGTTGAGCCTGACGGTCACCGTGTTCGGCCGCGTACCCGCTGGCCAGGCGTTGACCCGCAGCGGCGCGCGACCGGGCGACCTGCTTTGTGTCGGCGGTGAATTGGGCAACGCCGCCGGGGCGCTGCCGCTGGTGCTGGGGCAACGCGACGCCGCGGCCGAAATCGCCCAGCCGCTGCTCGATCATTACTGGTCGCCGCAGCCGCAACTGGCCCTCGGTCAGGCCCTGCGCGGCAAGGCCACGGCGGCGCTGGACATCTCCGACGGCTTGCTCGCCGATTGCGGGCATATCGCGCTGGCGTCGAAGGTGCGACTTGAGATTGAACGCGAGCGTGTACCGTTGTCGGATGCTTTAGTCGCGTTTCTCGGTCAGCGCGGTGCCGAGCGTGCGGCATTGAGCGGTGGTGATGATTACGTACTGGCCTTCACCTTGCCGTCCGCCGGGTTGCCGGCACTGCTGGCCGACGGCTGGCCGATCCATGTGATCGGGCGCGTGGCGTCTGGCCAGGGCGTGGTACTGCTGGACCGCGACGGGCGCGACATCACTCCGCAGATTCGCGGCTACCAACATTTTCAGGAGACACCGTGACAGATCACCCGAAACAGGTCCCTGCCGAATTCGTGCCTCCTTCGGTCTGGCGCAATCCTTGGCATTTCCTCGCGTTCGGCTTCGGCTCCGGCACCCTGCCCAAGGCGCCGGGCACGTGGGGCTCGCTGGTGGCGCTGCCGTTCATTCCGTTGTGGCAGATGCTGCCCGACTGGGGCTACTGGCTGATGCTCGGCATCACCATGCTGTTCGGCTTCTGGCTGTGCGGCAAAGTCGCTGACGATTTGCGTGTGCACGACCACGAAGGCATTGTCTGGGATGAAATGGTCGGCATGTGGATCACCCTGTGGCTGGTGCCGGAAGGCTGGTACTGGTTGCTCGCGGGTTTTCTGGTGTTCCGTTTCTTCGATATTCTCAAGCCGTGGCCGATCCGCTGGATCGACAAGCATGTGCATGGCGGCGTCGGCATCATGCTCGACGACGTGCTGGCCGGTGTCTTCGCCTGGCTGGCAATGCAAGGGCTGGTATGGGTATTCGCCTGATTCGACTCACGTGAGGAAACACGCAATGCTGCGACGCGGGTTGGCGCTGCTGCTTCTGGCTCTGCTGGGCACGTTCGCCCAGGCGCAGGCCGCCGCGCCTGTGCCTGCGGCCATCCATCTGGCGAGCGAAGACTGGGAGGACTACACCGCCGCCGACGGCCATGGTCTGGCCTGGGACGTGTTGCGCAAAGTGTTCGAACCGGCCCGGGTCAAGCTGGATATCCGCACGGTGCCGTACACCCGTTCTATCGGCCTGGTGCAGTTGAAGGAAGTCGACGCATTGGTCGGCTCCTACCGCGACGAGGCCGAGCAGGTACTGTACCCGAAGTGGAATTTCGATTCCGATCACGTCTACGCGCTCGGCCTGGCCAGCAGCCCGCCGCCGACCCAGGCGACTTTGGGCAAATATCGTCTGGCCTGGGTCCGCGGCTACCGCTACGACAACTACCTGCCGAATATCAAACGTTTCAATCAGATCGAACGGCGCACCGGTATTTTGCTGATGCTCAAACAGGGGCGCGCGGACTATTACATCGACGCGCTGACCGAAATTCAGGCCGTCATGCGCGACGCAGCGGATCCAGCGCAGTACCGTTATTCGCATCTGGCCGAATTGCCGCTGTTTCTCGGTTTCGCCGATACCCCACAGGCTCGGGCGTTGATGGCGCTGTATGACCGGCGCATGGCCGAACTGGTGCAGAGCGGAGAGTTGAAGCCGATTTTCGAGAAGTGGCAGCAGCCGTATCCGTTCAACCAGAACTGAAGCCGACTCGACTCTCTTTAGGAGCTGCGGCACGCTGCGATCTTTTGATCTTGATATCAAGCCAGATCAAAAGATCGCAGCCTCGTTGCACTCGACAGCTCCTACAGGGAGCGGCGGTGCTGGCGGCAGTGTCATCAAACTTTTTGATGGTTATGCCCGATAATTCAGCCTAAGCGTCTACAGGAACCTGCTGTTACAATGCCGGCCTGCGAATTTTCAGTCTTCTAGATCAGGAGCACATCGGTGCCTGTCGTCTTCGTCGCCGCTTCCAAGCTGCCAACGCCTTTTGCGCAATTCACCATGCACGGCTTTCTCGATGAGAGCACCGGGCGTGAGCACGTCGTGCTCAGCCTCGGTGAAATTGCCGACGGCGCCCCGGTACTCGGTCGCCTGCATTCCGAATGCCTGACCGGTGATGCCTTGTTCAGCCAGCGCTGCGACTGCGGCTCGCAACTGGAAGCCGCGTTGCAGGCGATTGCCCGCGAAGGCCGTGGCGTGCTGCTGTACCTGCGTCAGGAAGGCCGCGGCATCGGTCTGCTGAACAAGATCCGCGCTTACGAGTTGCAAGACGGCGGCGCCGACACCGTGGAAGCCAACGAACGCCTGGGCTTCGCCGCCGATCAGCGCGACTACGCCATGTGCCTGCCGATGCTTGAGCATCTAGGCGTGAAATCCCTGCGCTTGATGACCAACAACCCGCGCAAGGTCAAAGCGCTGACCGACATGGGCATCGTCGTCGCCGAGCGCGTGCCGCTGCACACCGGGCACAATCCGCACAACAAACTCTACCTGGCGACCAAGGCCAGCAAGCTCGATCACATGATGGGCAACGAGCATCAGGGCGAGGTCGACCGCGCGTGACCCGTGGCCAGGTGCGGCGGCGGTTGGCGGTGGCCTGGTGGCAATACCTGGCGCTGGCCCTGTTGCCGCTGTTCGTGCTCAACGCGTTGTTTGGCGAAGGCCAAGGCCTGCTGCCAGTGCTGGCGATGCCCTTGTTCATCGCCGGCGTCGCCTCGATGTTTGTCAGCCTGAAGTATTTCTCACGTTACAAACATGCACTGATTGCCACGCAAAAAGCCCTCGATACCGCCGATGAGCCCGCTGCCTGGATCGCCCTTGCGGCGCGTCGGCGTGCGGCGTTGCTGGTGGCGTCTTTGCCGGCCTGGATTGGCGCACTGGCGGTGTTCATCGGCCTCGAAGCCGTGCCGTTGATGCTGCTGGCGCTGTCCACCGCCGTGCTGTTCTACCTCTACCGTATTCCGCGTCAACTCGGTTGATGCCTCGCCTGTGGCTGGCGCTTCTGCTGCTCGCCCTGAGCGGCCCGGTGCTGGCCGCATTGCGGGTGGTCAGCCTAGCCCCGTCGCTGTCTGAAATCGTCGTTGAGCTGGATTCCGCCGACCTGCTGGTCGGCGTGCTGGATGCCGGCGAGCGGCCGGCGGCGATTGCCGATGTTCCATCAGTGGGCCGCTATGGCCAGCTCGATATGGAGCGCTTGCTTAGCCTGAAACCGGATTTGTTGTTGCTCTGGCCCGGCAGTGTTGGCGCGGGGCAGCGTGATCAGCTCAAGCACCTGAACATTCCCACCTTCGTCGCCGAGCCGCACACCTTGACGCAACTCGCCGCGCAGATCGAAGCCATTGCCGAACAGCTCGGGCGTCCTGAACTTGGGGCGGAACGAGCGGCCGAATTGCGCAAGCAGCTGAATGACCTGCGCCAGCGTTATCGTCGTGATGAACCGCTGCGGGTGTTCTATCAGGTCTGGGACAAGCCGCTGTATACCGTCGGTGGCGGGCAGATCATCAGCGATGCGCTTGAGGTGTGCGGTGCGCGCAATGTGTTTGCCGACCTGAATCTGCCAGCGCCGCAGGTGAGTATCGAGGCAGTATTGCAGCGTGATCCCGAAGTGATTGTCGCCGGTGATCAGGCCCAGCTAGGGGCGTGGAAGGCCTGGCCGCAGGTGGCAGCAGTCAAGCAGGGGCGGTTGTTGCTGGCCACTGACAAAGGCCTTGAGCGACCGAGCGGGCAGATGATTAGCGCCACCGCCAAACTATGCCAATTGATCGCGCCGGATCGGTAGACCGCATCGCCTGTATTCGCGAGCAGGCTCGCTCCCACACTGGATTTGCGGTGGAAACAAAAGGTGTGGCCGCACTCAATCTACTGTGGGAGCGAGCCTGCTCGCGAAGAGGCCTGCCAACCAACACAAATGTTAGTTTAGAGTTCAGGAGTCCAGGTCACCCCAAACATCCACGCCCGGCCCTCCTCACGATAGCCATACTGCGCGCCGTCATAGCTGTAATTCGCCCGGCTGTAACCCTTGTCCAGCAGGTTATCCACCTTCAGATCCAGCTTGATCTCACGATTGAGCGCCCAACTGCTGCGCAGCCCGAGCGTGCCGTAGCCGCCCAGCGACTGGGTGTTGTTCAAGTCATCGTAACTGCCGCTGACCAATTGCCAACTGGCGCCGAGTCCCAAGCGATCGAATTGCCGATCCACATCCCAGCTGGCCGTGCGCCGCGCCCGTCGCGCCAAGGTATGCCCGGTATCGCGATCACGGGGATCGATGATTGCTACGCCAAGATTGCTCTGCCAGCCAAACAGCTCCTGCTTCAGTGCTGCTTCAAAGCCGTTGATGCGTGCTGACGCAACGTTCTCTGGGCGTGAGTTGCTGCCAAAGATGATCGCGTCTTCCAGGTCGGTGCGGTAAAACGAGGCTTCCACCCTCGCGCTGTCGCTCAACTGGCTGCGCCATTGCAGTTCGTAGCTTTTCGAAGTTTCCGGTTTCAGGTCGGGATTGCTGAAGTCCGGGTAGTACAGGTCGTTGAAGGTCGGCGCACGGAACCCTTCGCTGTAGCTCAGCAGCACGTCGTTGTCCGGGTTCAGCGGCAGGGTGAAGGTGCCGCTCCAGGTGTTCTGGCTGCCGAACTGCTGGTTGTCGTCGTGGCGCAGGCCGATCTCGGTAGAGAAGCTGTCGGCCTGGTAGCGATGCTGGATGAACGCGGCGCGATTCCAGCGGCTGTCCTCGTCAAACGCAGTGCTGCTGTTGACCCGGTCTTCATACCAGTCGCCGCCCAGAATCAGGCTGTTGCGCGCGTCCAGCGTCAGGTCGTTCTGCCAGTTCACCGAGTCGCGATAAGTGTTGAACACCGTGCGCTCGTCGCTGAGCTTGTCGAAGGTCTTTTCGCGGTTTTCGCTGTGGCCGAATTCGATGCGGGTTTTCAAGATTTCGTTGACCCGCGCATCGACATAACTGCTGAGGCTGCTGACATTGAAATCACTATAGGGCTGCTGTTGCACCGACTCGAACGTGTCCATATCGAAGCGGCCGAACGGGTTGTCGAATTCGCTCCGGCCACGGTTATCCAGCAGATTGGCGCCGATTTCGATGTCTTCGGTCAGCGCGTGGCTGAGGCTCAGGCTGAGGGATTTGCTGCGGTAGGCATCATGGTCGCGGTCGCTTGGATACGACTCGTGGGTACGGTCGATCCCGGCCGTTTCGTCGAGGCTGGCGCCGAGGTTGAAGCGGGTGTTCTCGTCGCCGCCGGACAAGCCGATGCTGCGTTCCCATGTCTGCTGACTGCCGAAGCCGAGGTGCAAGCGTGGCTGCAAGCCTTGCTCGGTGCCGCGTCGGGTGAAGATCTGGATCACCCCGCCAATCGCGTCGCTGCCGTAAATCACCGAGCGCGAACCGCGCAGCACTTCGATGCGCTCGATCTGCTCGATGTTCAGGTGCTGCAGGTTGCTGTCGCCGGAAGTCGAGTTGCCGATGCGCTGGCCATCGACCAGCACCAGACTCTGCGCCGATTGCGTGCCGCGAATGTAGATCCCCGGCAGACTGCCGCGCCCGCCGGTCTGCGCCACTTGCACGCCAGGCACGCGACGCAGCAGATCGGGCACGTCGCTGGGTTGCAGGCGATCAATGTCTTCGCGGGTGAACACGGTGTTGGCGGCGCTGCTGTCGTTGCGCGCTTCGACCTGACGATTGGCGCTGATCAGCGTGTCCGGCAGCTTCAGCGCCTGATCGCGTTCGAAGGTGTCGGCGAGGGCGCTGGCGGTTGGCAGCAGGAGGAAGGGCAGGGCGAGGCGGAGGTTCATCGGTGGTCCGTGAGAAATTGCAGATGTACACAAATTTTATGCTTCCACAAAACACTGTGGGAGCGGGCTTGCCCGCGAAGAGGCCGGTACATTCAACATCGAGGTTGAATGTGCCGACGCCTTCGCGGGCAAGCCCGCTCCCACAGGTATTGTGTGTTCAGCGAGTTAGCGGGCGAGCAATGCCAGGCGCTGGCGAATCGACGCTTCGATTCCGGCCTCATCGAGCCCGCATTCGGCGAGCATCTGCGCCGGTTTCGCATGCTCGACATAAATATCCGGCAAGCCCAGATGCAGCATCGACTTGAGGATGTTCTCGCGGGCGAGGAATTCGCTGACCGCGCCGCCAGCGCCGCCCATGATTGCGTTCTCTTCGATGGTCACCAGCAGCTCGTGGCTACCGGCGATCTCGCGCACCAGCGCTTCATCCAGCGGTTTGACGAACCGCATGTCGACCACGGTGGCGTTGAGTTTCTCGGCGACTTTCAAGGCTTCGCTCAGTTGCACGCCGAACACCAGCATGGCGACCTTGCTGCCCTGACGACGAACGATGCCCTTGCCGATTTCGATCGCTTCGAGATCTTTTTCGATGACTGCATTCGGCCCGCTGCCACGCGGGTAACGCACCGCCGCCGGGCCGTTGTAGAGGTGGCCGGTGGTGAGCATCTTGCGCAGTTCGTTTTCATCGCTCGGGGTCATGATGACCATCCCCGGGATGCAGCGCAGGTACGACAGGTCGTAGCTGCCAGCATGGGTCGGGCCGTCTTCGCCGACCAGACCGGCACGGTCGATGGCGAACAGCACGTCGAGGTTCTGCACCGCGACATCGTGCACCAACTGGTCGTAACCGCGTTGCAGGAACGTCGAGTAGATTGCCACCACCGGTTTCGCGCCTTCGCAGGCCATGCCGGCGGCGAACGTCACCGCGTGCTGCTCGGCAATCGCCACGTCGAAATAGCGCTCGGGGAAACGCTCGCTGAACGCCACCAGATCCGAGCCTTCCTTCATCGCCGGGGTGATCCCGACCAGACGCGCGTCAGCCGCGGCCATGTCGCACAGCCACTCGCCGAACACTGCCGAATACTTCGGCCCGCTGGCGACTTTCGGCGCAGCGGCCGGGGCGTCCAGAGGTTCGAGTTTGGTGATGGCGTGATAACCGATCGGGTCGACTTCCGCCGGGGCGAAGCCTTTGCCTTTCTTGGTGACGATGTGCAGGAACTGAGGGCCTTTGAGATCGCGCATGTTGCGCAGCGTGGCGATCAGGGTCGGTAGGTCGTGGCCGTCGATCGGGCCGATGTAGTTCCAGCCCAGTTCTTCGAACAGGGTGCCGGGGACCAGCATGCCCTTGGCATATTCTTCGGTGCGACGGGCGATTTCCCAGGCGCCGGGCAGGCGCGAAAGGACTTTCTTGCTGCCCTCGCGCATGCTCGCATAGGTGCGGCTGGACAGGATCTTCGCCAGATAATTCGACAACCCGCCGACGTTGCGAGAGATCGACATATCGTTGTCGTTGAGGATCACCAGCATGTTGGCGTTGACTTCCGGCGCATGGTTGAGCGCCTCGAAAGCCATGCCCGCGGTCAGCGCACCGTCGCCGATCACGGCGATGGCTTTGCGATCGCTATCCTGCAGGCGGGCGGCAATGGCCATGCCCAGCGCGGCACTGATCGAGGTGCTGGAGTGGCCGACGCCAAAGGTGTCGTACTCGCTCTCGGAGCGGCGCGGGAAGGCGGCAATGCCGTCCTTCTGACGCAGGCTGGCCATGCGCTCGCGGCGACCGGTGAGGATCTTGTGCGGATACGCCTGATGCCCGACGTCCCACAGCAGACGGTCGTCCGGGGTGTCAAAGACGTAATGCAACGCGATGGTCAGCTCGATCACGCCCAGGCCGGCACCGAAATGCCCACCGGTCTGGCCGACCGTGTAGAGCAATTCCAGGCGCAACTCATCGGCCAGGGTTTCCAGCTCGGCTTCGCCTAACCGGCGCAGGCCGTCCGGCGTGTTCGCACGGTCGAGCAGGGGCGTGGTCGGGCGCTTGCGGGGAATCTCATGAAACGTCGTGGGCATCAGGCGAATCGTTATAGGTATAAAAGATGCGGCAGTTTACCTGATGCATCGGCCCCTGCCCACGCGTTGGTCTTTTTTGGCCGATACGCCGTCAGTTGCGCCGCTCGACGATATACCGGGCCAGCTCGCGCAACGGCTCGGCGGCCGCGTCAAACGGTCGCAGCGCCTGCAGGGCCTGATCGCGCAGTTCCAGCGCATAAGCCTTGGCGGCGTCGAGACCGAGCAGGGCCGGGTAGGTCGGCTTGTCGCGGGCAATGTCGGCGCCCTGGCGTTTGCCGAGGGTGGCGGTATCGCTTTCCACGTCGAGGATGTCGTCCTGCACCTGAAAGGCCAGACCGATGGCCTGTGCATAAGTCTGCAGGGCCTGTAGCTGATCGGGTTGGGCGTGGCCGCTGGCCAGGGCGCCGAGCCTGACGCTGACTTCAATCAGCGCGCCGGTCTTGTGCCGGTGCATTTGTTCGAGAGCTGTTTGATCGAGCTTGACACCGACCGACCCGAGGTCGATGGCCTGGCCACCGACCATGCCGGCCGGGCCGGCTGCATGGGCCAGCGCCGTGACCATCTGCAGACGGATTTCGCTGCTGCAATCGCTCAGACGCGGGTCGAGCAGCGCGCTGAAGGCCAGGCTCTGCAAGCCGTCACCGGCGAGGATCGCGCAGGCTTCGTCGAATTTCTTGTGGGTCGTCGGCTGGCCGCGACGCAGATCGTCGTCGTCCATCGCTGGCAAATCGTCATGCACCAGCGAATAGGCGTGGATCAATTCGACCGCACACGCAGCGCCACTGGCCTGTTCAGCCTGGCCACCGAGGGCTTCGCACGCGGCGTACGCCAGCAATGGGCGCACGCGTTTGCCGCCGTTCATCACGCTGTAGCGCATCGCTTCGTAGAGCCGCGCCAGTTCCGGCAGCGGCGCGTTGAACAGCGTCTCCAGCGCCGCGTTGACCCGGGCCTGACTGCTCGCCGAATACGCCGCGATCATTCTGGCTCATCCGCGTCGAAGGGTTCCTCGGCGAGCTCGCCATCGCGCTCCAGCAGCACCTGCACTTTCTGCTCGGCCTGGGCCAGCGCCGCCTGGCAGTCACGGGTCAGACCGATGCCCTGCTCGAAAGCGGTCAGCGAGTCTTCCAGCGACAATTCACCGTTCTCCAGACGCTCGACCAGTGTTTGCAGGTCGGCGAGGGATTGTTCGAAATCCAGTGCAGCTTTTTTGCGGGCCATGGCGGCAATTTCCGGTAGACGTTAAACCGGCGCGACACTAGCAGATAGGGGGGGTATGGGCAAATGAGACGCCCCACCCAAAGCCGCGCACATGACCCCGTGGCGAGGGGATTTATCCCCGCTGGGTTGCGTAGCAACCCTAAAACCAGACAACCGATACTCTCAGGAAAATCGAAGTCGCCGGTTTTACGACTGCTGCGCAGCCGAGCTGGGATAAATCCCCTTGTCACAAAGTTAATGAGAAGTTTCGGGGCTGAGGCTTATTCGGCTCATTTTATGAGCCGAATAACTTCGCTATTCGGCTCACGCCCTCTCGAAAGCGCAATTCCTACAGCAATCACACATGTATCCGATTGTTAAAAAACTGCCGAATCGCTAATCTTCGCCGCTTCTACGGCCCCGACAGTTGGGGGGCACTCAGACGAAACGCAGTTCACCGCTGTGAAGTACCGAGGATCGGGTGCGAGGTTTCGTTCAAGGCATGGCAGGAGGCGTCACATGCGTTCATTTCTTTTGCTGCTGATCGGCTTCGCCTGCGCGCCTGTGCTGTGGGCCGCGCCGACTGCGCAATTGTCCGAGCCGGTCGGCGGCTGGCGTTATCACGGCTTGCTCGATCGTTCGGAAAATCCGCAGGTCGCCTACCCGACGCCGCCGATCGATCGCGGCATCCAGCGCAATCGCACGATGATCCAGGGCCAGCTCAAGGCTCTGGGGCACATGCGCCCGCCGCACAGCCTCGCCGTCAACGGCAATCCATTGAATCTGTACACCGATGATCAGGGGCGCTTCGCCCGGCCTTACGCGTTCGGCGCCGGCTCCAACAGCGTTGAAGTGATCAGCGCCGAAGGCCAGTCGCTCAAGCGCGTGCAATTTTATGAAGCAAATAATCTGCGCACGCCGGCGAAGATTCGTCTTGTCTTGGGATGGGACGACCCGAAAGCCGAACTGGATCTGCATATTGTCACCCCCGACGGCCAGCATGCCTTTTGGGCACGGCCGGCGCTGAGCAATGGCGGCGGCCTCGACCCGGATGGTGTCGACGGCCCCGGCCCGGAAATGTTCACCATGACCGCGCCGCTGCACGGCACGTATCTGGTCTACGTCAACTATTGGGGCAACTACGGCGATGGTGGCTATAACTTCGAGGAGACCAGCAATCAGAACGAGGTGATCACCTCGCAGATCACCCTGGTGCTCAACGAAAACACCGTCGACGAAAAACGCGAAACCTTCATCGTGCCCCTGCGGGCGATCGGTGATCTGTTGCTGGTCAAGACTTTCAACTATTAAGCATCCCGCCACGGATGAACTCGGATGTTGTGAACATGAGCGATAACACTGTGACTCCAACTGCCGCGACACCGGCGGCCAAACCTTCGCGGCGCTGGCCGCTGGTCGTGCTCGGCCTGTGCCTGGTGGCCGGTGTGGCGGGCGGTTTCGGCTGGCTGCTGCTCAAGCCCAAAGCGCCGCAGGCGACACTTGCCAGTGACAAGCTCGGCCTCGGCCGTCCGGACGCCTTGCTCGAAACCCGCTCGCTGAGTCAGTTGCCCAAGGACCTGCTGACGGTGCCGTTCCTCAAGGCCACGCTCACCGAGGATTTCGTTTTCTATTACGAAATCCACGCAGACCGACTTGGCCTGATCGGCAGCCTGCGCCGGATCATCTACGAGCATGACCTGAAGTTGCAGGACAGCCTGATCGAACAGCTTTTTGATCAACCGGCCGATGTTGCGCTGTGGCGTGGTGCGGATGGTCGCTTGAAGGATTTCCTGCTGGTGATGGATCGCGGCGGGTTGGCCAAGCTGCTCGAGCCATTGGCGAAAGTGGCGCTGGATGACACCCAGCTCAGCGTCTTCGGCAATCTCAAGGTCGGCAGCGACGAAGTGCCGCTGTATCAACTCAGCTACAACGCCAGCAAATCGCTGCTGTTCGCGTCGCGCGGTGACAAGCTGGTGGTGCTGTCCAATCCAGCCAAGTACTACGACCCCGAGAGCGGCGTCTCGGAAGAATCCGGCCGCGTCTCAGCGCAAGCGCTGGCGGCGTTGCTCAACGGTGAAAAACTCTTTCCGGAAGCGTTCGGCCTGCCAGCGAAGAGCCCGGAAACCAAACAGCGCCTGTCGGTCAATTCCAGCGTGCTCGCCATGGGCTATCAGCGCTTCATCCCGAATTTCGCCGGCCTGCGTTTCGACATGGACGACAAGGGCTGGCACAGCTATCTGGCCATGGATGAACTGGAAAACCAGCCGGACTTCGATTTCAAACCGGTCTGGCAGGCGATGCCGCTGGGGGCGAGCGCTTGCGTGACCCTGCCGGTGGCGGCCGAGCCGCAGAAACCGATATTGATGAAACTCGGTGCCGATGAAGCTGTTGCGCAAACGCTGACCGAACACGTCGCTGGCGCGGCCGGTCTGTGCTGGTACGCCGATTCGCGGCTGTACACGCCGTTGCTGGTTGCCAGTCTCAAAGACGAAGACAGCAGCAAGCTCGACGCTGATCTGGGCAAGTTGTTCGGTTCGATGGTCGGCGCGTTCGAAGCCAACGTCGCCGAAAACGTATTCCCGGTGATCGACAAGCAGGAAGGCCAAAGCCACGTCTGGCAGCGTCAGGTCAGTTCCAGTTTCGGCCCGTACGCGGCGAAGACCGCCGAGAACCCGGAGGCGATTTCCGGCAAGGCGTTCATGAAAGTCAGCCTTGCCCGTCACGGCTCGACGCTGCTGTTCTCCCTCGACGACAAACTCGTCGACAAAGCCCTCGGCACCCTCGACAAGCGCTTCCCGCCGATGGCCGATGTGCTGCCTAAAGACGTGCTGATGCCGATCTACTTCGGCCCGGACGCGATGGCGCAACTGATGCAGCGCGAAACCCTCGACAGCCTGCCGCAGGACATGGAACCGGTGTTTTATAACGCTGCGCAAACCTACCTGATGCCGAAACTGCGCACCCTTGGCGGTTACGGCAAATATGCCCTGACCCTGCCCGAAGGCAGCGAGCCGGACGGCCACTGGCAATGGCTGCCGCTGGAATGGAAGGCGCTGTGAACGCACTGATCCGCAGCCTCGGCCTGCTCGCGTTGCTGCTGAGCGCAGGCGCCCATGCGGTTGAGGCGCCAGCACTCGATCCGGCGCAATCACAAGTGTTTCGCGCCTGGTTTGTGCGTATTGCTCAAGAGCAATTGAGCCAGGGCCCTAGCCCGCGCTGGTATCAGCAGGACTGCGCGGGGCTGGTGCGCTTTGCCGCCAACGAAGCGCTGAAAGTCCATGACGACAAATGGCTGCGCAGCAATGGTCTGTCCAATCGCTATCTGCCGCCGGAACTGGCGCTGAGCGACGCGCAACGCAAACTCGCGCAACAGTGGCAGCAGGGCGGCGGCAAGGCCGGGCCGTACGTCAACGCGATCAAACTGATTCAATTCAACAGCCATCTGGTCGGCCGCGATATGTCGCAGGCGCGGCCCGGTGACCTGATGTTTTTCGATCAGGGCGACGACCAGCACCTGATGATCTGGATGGGCCGCTACATCGCCTATCACACCGGCACCACCACCCCCACTGACAATGGCATGCGTTCGGCAAGCCTGCAGCAACTCATGACATGGAAGGACACCCGATGGATACCCGACGCAGCCAACCCCAACTTCATCGGCGTCTATCGACTGAACTTTCTCTCCCAATGACCGGTGCCCGCATGTTGCGTATCTGTTCGCGAATTTCCTTGCTGTTGGCGTTGTTGCTACCGTTTACCTGCGTCAACGCCGAAGACTCGGTGGAACCGAGCAATTACACGCCGGTGGCCGGTGAGAGTTTCTTCCTGCTCGCCGACAGCAGTTTTGCCAGCGACGAGCCGGCGATGGTCCGCCTCGAAGCCCCGGGTCGTGACTACCGGCGTTTCCGCATGGAGCCGTACGGCGGCGCCGACATCCGCGTGTATCGCATCGACAAGCCGCTGGACTTTCTCAAGCGCCAGAAGAACCTGCACCGCGTCGTCAGTGACGGCCAGTTCAAGGGTGAAGGTTTGTCCAACACCCTCGCGTATCTGTGGGACAACTGGTATCGCAAATCCCGCCGGGTGATGCAGCGTGCGTTCTCTTACGAGTCGCGCAAGCAGGTCACCGAAGAAGTGCCGGAGCTGAAAATGGGCGAGGCCATGGCCGCGCCGACGCCGTACGACGCGCAGCCACAATTTGCCTTGATTCCGGGTTTGCCGGTGGTCAGCCAGTTTCGCTATCCGCTGTGGCAGGCCAAGCCGATTCAGCCACCGGCCGGGGTCAATCTGGCTGGGTCTTCGAGTGACTTTGTCAGCGTCGCACCGGGCAACGTGTACATCCCGTTGGGTAACCTGAAACCGGGGCTGTATCTGGTTGAAGCGCTGATCGGCAAGTACCGCGCGACCACCATGGTTTTCGTCTCCAACACCGTCGCGGTGAGCAAGATTGCCGGTGATGAGCTGCTGGTCTGGGCCGCACGCAAGCATGAAGGCAGCTCGGTGCCGAAGGTCAATGTGCTGTGGACCGATGGCCTCGGCGTGATGAGCAGCGGAGCTACCGATGCCGACGGTCTGCTGCGTCTGAAACACGTCAGCCCGGAGCGCTCGTTTGTCATCGGCGAGGACGAAGAAGGCGGCGTATTCGTCTCGGAGAACTTCTACTACGACAGTGAAATCTACGACACCAAACTCTATGCCTTCACCGACCGGCCGCTGTATCGCCCGGGCGATTGGGTGTCGCTGAAAATCGTCGGTCGCGAGTTCAAGAATGCCCGTGATTCGGTGCTGCCGGGCGCGGCGGATGTCGGTGTCAGCGTGCTTGATGCCACGGGGACCGAACTGCAAACCCTCGATCTGAAGCTTGATTCGAAAGCAGGAACCCAGGGCCGTTTCCAGTTACCGGATAACGCCGTGGCCGGTGGTTACGAAATCCGCTTCAACTACAAAGATCAGGCCTACAGCAGTGCTTTCCGTGTGGCTGAGTACATAAAGCCGCACTTCGAAATCTCGCTGAATCTGGCCAGGCAGGATTACCGCACCGGTGAGCCGGTGAAAGGCAGTCTGGTGTTGCTCTACCCGGACGGCAAACCGGTGGCCAACGCGAAATTGAGCCTGAGCCTGCGTGCCCAGCAACTGTCGATGGTCGACAACGAGCTGCAATACCTCGGGCAATTCCCGGTGGAGCTGACGAGCACCGAACTGACCACCGACAGCAAGGGCAACGCAACCCTCGACCTGCCAGCCGCCGACAAGCCAAGCCGCTACATGCTCACCGTATTCGCCAGCGACGGCGCGGCGTATCGGGTCAAGACCACCAAGGAAATCCTCATCGACCGTGGCGCGGCAAGTTTTCGCTTGAGCGCACCGCAGCGTTTCAGCGCGGTCGGCGACAAGGTTGCCTTCAGCTACGCCAACGAGGGTGGCACTGAACAAAGCAAAGCCGTGACGCCGAGCAGCTACGCCTGGGTGCGCCTGGAGGACCAGAGCACTGGCGAAGGCAAACTCGCCGCAACGGATAAAGGCTTCAGCCTCGCCTTCGAGCGCCCGGGCACCTACAACCTGACGCTGAAAGATCAACACGGTCGTGTTCTTGGTGCCACCGGCCATGCGGTCACCGGCGACGGTGTGAAAGCGGTGCCGGGTACCGTGGAAATCGTCCTCGACAGGCCTGAGTACAAGGCGGGCGAAGAAGCGCTGGCGCTGATCACCTTCCCCGAGCCGGTCAGCGATGCACTGCTGTCGCTGGAGCGCGACAAGGTAGAAGCGACCGCGCTGTTGGCCAAGGGCGGCGACTGGCTGAAGCTGGAAAAACTCAGCGACACCCAATACCGCGCGCGCATTGCGGTGAAGGATAACTTCGCGCCGAACCTGACCTTCTCCGTGCTCTACACCAAGGGCGGTCAGTACAGCTTCCAGAACGCCGGGATCAAAGTGGTCGCGCCGCAAATCGACGTGGCGATCAGCACCGATAAAGCTGTGTATCTGCCGGGCGACACGGTGACGGTCGACCTGACCACGCAGTTCGCCGGCAAAGCCGTTCCGGCGCATCTGACGGTCAGCGTGGTCGATGAAATGGTCTACGCGCTGCAACCCGAAGTCGCGCCGACCATCGACCAGTTCTTCTATCACCCACGGCGCAACAACGTGCGTACCAGTGCCAGCCTGTCGTTTATTAGTTACGACGTGGCGTTGCCGGGCAGCCCCGGCGCACCCGGTAAAGCCAATCGCAGCGAACGCGGCGTGAAAGTGCTCGAGCGTCCGCGCCGTGAAGACGTCGACACCGCTGCGTGGCAGCCGGAATTGTTGACCGGCGCCGACGGCAAAACCCGTTTCACCTTCAAAATGCCCGACTCGCTGACTCGCTGGCGCATCACCGCGCGGGCGATTGCCGATGACGGTCAGGTCGGGCAGAAGAAGCAGTTTGTCCGTTCGGAAAAACCGCTGTACCTGAAGTGGAGCGGGCCGAGCAAATTCCGCAAGGGCGATCAGCCGCAACTGGGGGTGTTTGCGTTCAGTCAGGCGGAGAAACCGGTCAAGGCGGAACTGGTGACTCACTATGCCGGTACCGAACAACGTCTGCCGGTGACCCTGAACAGCGGCATCAATTACCTGCCACTGCCGGCGTTCGCTTTGGCCTCTGGCGGGTGGACGGCGGAGCTGGTGCAGGACGGCAAAGTGGCCGATGCCCTGGCTGTGCGCTTGAGTGCCACCGGCGACGGCTGGCAGGTCACTCAGACGCAAAGCCTCGACGTGGCCAGCGGCGATACGCCGTTGAGTTTGCCGGCGGATGCCACGGATATTCGCCTGCGTCTGGATGACAGTCCGCAAGCGCTGTTCCGTTCCGCCCTCGACGATCTGCTCAGCTACCCGTACGGCGGCGTCGAGCAGACCGCCAGTCGCTTGTTGCCATTGAGCATCGCTTATCCATCGCTGGCGTCGAACCCGCAGATTCGCGATCGCTTGCGTCTGATCATGCAGAACAGTCGTCTGCGCCTGGTGCAAATGGCCGGGCCGTCGGCCAGCTTCACCTGGTGGGGCTATGAAGGCGAGCCGGATGCATTTCTCACCGCCTATGCCTATTACGCCGACTGGAACGCCAGCCGCGTACTCGAGCTGAACCTGCCGCCTGAGCACTGGCAGCGGGTACTCGAGGTGTACGCCAAGCAGGCACCGAACACGCCGTTGCTGCAGCGGGCGCTGATTCTGTCGTTCGCCAAACAGATGCAGTTGCCAGTGAACACGCTGCTCAGCGGTTTGATCGACGATTTGGTCAAGGCCGGTGAAGGCAGTGCCGAAACCTTGCTTGATGACGGCCAGGACAGTCTGGTGATGGGCGACCCGGTTTCGGCGCTCGGTCTGGCGGCGGCCCGGGTGCTTACTGCATCGTTGGCCACGCAGGCGAAAGTTGCTTTGCCGGAGGCGTTCAATCGGCAACTGGGCGTAGCGCAACAACGTCTGGCGACCAGTTCGCAGCCTTTTGTCGAAGCGCTGAACCTGTCGCTGCAACCGTTTGATCAGGCTCGCGCCACGGCATTGCTGCAACGCTTGCTGCCGCAGCAATCGACGCTGGAACGCGCACTGGCGCTAACCTGGCTGCAACGCAGCATCGCTCAGGCCTCGCCAACCATCGCGTTGATGCCGGGTGAGGGCTGGAAGAAAAACTACGGCGCCAGCGGCGAGATGTACTGGACATGGCAAGGCGCAACGCCGCTGCCGAATGTGCTGAGCGTGTCCGGCACGCAAGAGCGGCCGCTGCGTGCGGCGCTGAGCTTCCAGACTCAACAGCCGCAGGTCGATCCGATGGCCGTGACCATCACCCGGCGCCTGTCGCGTCTGGTGCCGGGCGACGAAGCGTTCACCTTCAAACTCGAGCCGGTCGGCACGAAGCCGCTGTCCAGCGACAGCCTGTACCTGGACGAGGTGATCCTCACCAGCAAGGCAGCGAAACCGCTGCGCTACGGCATGCTTGAAGTGCCGCTGCCACCGGGCGCGGATGTCGAGCGCACGACGTGGGGCATCAAGTTGCAGGGCAAGGACGGCACCGAACCGACCGCGCTGGAGAAGGCGCGTTTCGAGCCGGGTCAGTTGGCATACGCGGTGCCGGTCGACGCGCTGAGTGGCGAGTTGCGCCTGCGTCATCTGGTGCGCTTCTCGCAGAAGGGCCAGTTCAATCTGCCACCGGTACGCTTCAAGCAAGTGTATGCACCGCAGCATCAGGCCCAGGAGGCGAAAGCCGCCCTCGGTCAGGTCACGGTCAACTGACATGCGCCGGCCGCTGTTGTGGCTGCTGATGTGTGTGATGCCTGCGCTGGCGACAGCGCAGGACGAGCCATTGCGCGTGGCCTATCAGGGCGAGTTGTTGTCGTTGAGTCAGACGCAACTGATCAAGCGCGAACCGTTGCCAGCGTCGCTGGATGCGCCGCTGGGCAGTCTGTGGAAGTTGTTCGTCTACGCGTGGCTGGTGGATACCGGTGCACGGGAACCGGCTTATGAATGTCGCGGGCAGTCCAAAGAAGAAGTTTATTGTTGCTCGGCGGGCGGCAGGATCGAGCGGGATCAGGCGCTGGTGAAGTCCTGCGGTCTGTATTTCGAACCGACGCGGTTGGGCATCGCAGCGACGGATTGGCGAGCGTATTGGCAGGCGCGGCAGGCGCCGTCGTGGTTGCTGGATTTGCCAGCCGTGCAACCGGCAACAAGGGTTTCGGTTGCCGAGTTATTGAGCGTTCTGGCGTTGCTGCCAGCCCAGGATCAGATGCGTCGGGTGTTGCTCGATGTCGTACTGAACGCGGCGGACGGCAATGTCGTCGGCGAGTTGGGCGGGCGCCTGCGGGTGAAAACCTGGAGCTGGCTCGGCGACCTGGATGCACAATCGCGGCAAGGTGGATTCGCTGGCTGGACCGCCGACGGCGCGCCGATCTGGGCGGGTGGGCGCGGCACCAGTCAAATGGTTCTGCGTCATTACGCTCAGGCGCTGGCCAGCGTATTACCGACGGCTTGGCCAGCGGACGCAGGACGCTGTGTGGAAGTCGGGCTGTTCTCGAAATACCCGGTTTCGAAAGTTCTGGCCGGGGATCGTGTTGCCACGTCCGGGCCATTGCGCGGCGACTACCGCGTCGAGTTCGCCAACGGCAACGCGCTGGATATCCACAGCGACGGCGAACTGTTTCTGCTCGACGACAAACTCGTCGCAAGGCTTGATCGCGAAGAATATGTTGCCCGCGTCCTTGAGCGCGAAGCCAAACCGCAACCCGCCGAAGCCGCCAAAGCGCTGGCCGTAGCGATCCGCACCTATCTGCTGCAAAACGCCACGCGCAACGGCGATTGCCTGAGCATCGACGACAGCAGCAATCGCCAGCGCGTCGCCCCGCGTCCTGCTTCCGCCGAGTCGCGCAACATTGCGGCGTGGACGGCGGATCTGGTACTGGCCGGCAGCACCGTCACCTATCACTCCGACCAACCCGGTCCGGACAAACTCGCTTGGCAGCAAGCCGTCGAGCAAGCGAACGCCGGCCAGCGTTACGACGCGATTCTGCTGCACGCTTATCCGCGCGCCAGCCTCAGCCGCTGGGACAACCCGGTCGCCTCCTGCGAAGCATTGCCCGCCGCGCAAGACTGGCTGCAGAAACAGCGACGCGGCTGGCGTCCGAGGCTCGAAAGCGAAACCGGCTACAACGAAGTCAGCACGTTTGCCGTATGCAAACTGGCCTTCGGCCGGCCCTTCGTCGACCGCGAACGCCAGCGCATTTACGTGCGCGGCGTGCTGACCCTGCAGGATCGCCTCGACCTGACTCATGAATATCTGCACCTGGCCTTCGAAGCACACCCCCACGGCCAGGATGAAACCTACATCGAAGGGCTCGCCCGTCACCTTTTGCTGGAATAGACCATGACACTCCGTTATCCACAGGTCTTGCTGCTGCTCTGTGCCCTCAACGTGCTACCGCAAGCGTTCGCCGCCGAGGGCGTCAAACTCGACACTCCAATCGGCGGCTGGCGCAGCGGCGCGCCAGAAGGCGAGGGCGAGAGCTTTCGCCAGACCGTCAACTACCCGGCCTCGTCGGTCAACACACCGCTTGGTCAGGCCAATACCGCCAGAATCAGCGGTCAGATCAAAGCCGTGCCGAAGAACGACGAACCCGGACGCCTGATCGTCAACGGCGTCAGCATGCCGCTGAAAATCGACCCAACCGGCGGCTTCGATCGGCCGTTCTCCTTCCCCAACGGCAGCAACAGCGTCGAAGTGCGCAGCGCCGACGGCCAGCAACGCTACCGCACGCAGTTCCTCAACGCCCGCGGCGGCGCCACCCCGGCCAAATTGCGCGTCCTGCTGGCCTGGGACAGCGACGGCACCGACCTCGACCTGCACCTGATCACCCCCGACGGCGCCCACATCTGGTACGGCAACCGCAGCGCCGCCAACGGCGCCGCACTGGACGTCGACGTCACCACCGGCTACGGCCCGGAAATCGCCGCCATGCCCGCGCCGATCAAGGGGCAGTATCTGGTGTACGTGAATTATTACGGCGGCGGGTATCGCGGAGATGACGAAGGAGGGGATGAAGCGGTGCAGGCGCTGACCACGGCGCAGGTGACGGTGATTACTGAAGAAGGCACGCCGAGCGAGAAGATGGAGACGTTTGTAGTGCCGATGCGGACAGCGGGGGAGCTGACGTTGGTGAAGTCGTTCAGTTATCCGTGAATTCCCGGCTAATTTGGAAAAACGCCGCAAAGCGCGTTGCCCTGATAACCATGAACAATCGGCCCCAGCATCATGAACGGGCCGCAGGCGTAGAACGGCGACGGCACCGTTTGTTTTGAATAGAGCAAAACGATTTCATTTCCAAATTCGTCGCTGCCGAAGGACTGCTCGGAGTACGACGTACACACGGGCAATTTCAGCGGAACAGGAATGATCAACGCCCAAACCGTGACGCCACACCATTCTCGGGTAGGCGCTGATTGCACGGTTCGGGTAATCGCTGGCGTGAGCGAACGAGCACTTAGAGCTTTGTACTCGTCAGTTCTGAGTGTGGTTTTCTCAGGCAACGCCACGATGGCACCGACGCAGCCTGAGAGATAAAAACTTATCGCAGCGATCAGGATGACCGGTCCAAGCAGCGTGAAACGAGGGGCGAATCGCATGTTTTAACTTCCTTGTGAAGCGCTTCGGAATTGTAGTGCCCAGCTTGTTCGATTCCTTCCAAGCGAGAGGCGTATCCTTTTTGCAGGCATTAAAAAGCCGGCTTGTGGCCGGCTTCTCGGGGACTGGCTTGGTTTATTTTTGGTAAACCGCGCCAGCCTTCAAAACGTACATCCGGATCTTGCGTCCGGCTGTGGGACTTGGTCAGACGTTGGTCTGCCGCGTCGGGCGTCATCCGAGCCGCTGGGCGGGTCGATGCGCGAATGTGGGGCGCAGGATACTGAGTTTTGCTTTGGATTCCCAGCCTCAAGTGCGGTTTAGAGCGACTGAAGCGGTACAAAATCGGGATTTGTACCGATTGTCTGGGCCTCTTCGCGTGCAAGCCCGCTCCCACAGGTTCGAGTGAACTGTCATAGAAACGGCACCACCGGCCGGCGCTTGCCCAGTGTCGACCACCAGAACACCCAGCCAAGAATGTGAATCCGCTGCTCTTCGATCTGCGCCGGCCGGAAAACCTCGTCGGGGTATTCGGCGCTGTTGTGGCTGCGCATGCGCAGGCCGTTGCCGGGCATGCGGTGCAGGTATTTGATGCGCAGCATGCCGTCATGCTCTATGGCGTAGATTTCGCCGTCGACGACTTGGGTTAGGCCGCGGTCGATGGCGACGATAGAGCCGTCTTCGATGCGATCGGCCATGCTGTTGCCGATCATGTGCGCGCAGATGGCGTTGGCGTGCTGGATGTCGAGTTGATCGAGGTGGGCGCGGGGCAGGCGCAGGGATTGGTCGGGGTCGAGAATGACGTGGGTTTTGCCATCACCATTGGCGATCGGGGTTTCCTTGAAGAAGGCCAGATCGATGTCGCTGGGATTGATGACGGTGTAGACGCCGCAGATCGACTGGGCGTCGAACGTGTCGCCATTACTGGCGGGTGGGTGCAGGCGCGGGACCTCCTTGACGCCTTCACCGGTTTTCAGCCATTCACTATTGACCGACAACAGGCGTGAGACTTCTTCCATGCGATACGCCGGGACGCCCCGGGTGTACCAGTTATGAACGTTTTGGGCTTCCGTGCCCCAGAACCTTGCGAAATCCGTGGTGCTGATGTTCGCTGCTTCCAGGAGTGCCTTGAATCGTGGACCGCTAGTGTTCTTTCTCATAAACACGGAGTCTACGGCCGGACCAGAGCGGTTTGAATAAACCGGGCGTTCAAAAAAAGCCTGTATTTTGCGACGGGATGTAAGACGTGCTTGTGGGAAATTAAACAGATTAAAACTGCATGTAGGAATTTAAACGGTTTGTTTAGTCGGGCTTTTTCAAGAGGCCCTTACCCCAACCCTCTCCCGGAGGGAGAGGGGGCCGACCAGGGTGTATTTCGAGTTACATCGACCTGAACAACCGAGTCGATTATGCAGACGCCAATAACAAAAAACCCCGGAAGTCCGGGGTTTTTTTCAAGCGTCACGCGAAGCGCAATGGCTTAGCCCTTGTAGGCGGCAACCGACTTGGTGATCGCTTCGCGGGCAGCGTCTGCACCGGCCCAGCCTTCGATCTTGACCCACTTGCCTTTCTCGAGATCCTTGTAGTTCGCGAAGAAGTGCTCGATCTGCTGGATCAGCAGGGGTGGCAGGTCGGTATATTCCTTCACATCGACGTACAGCTGCGACAGCTTGTCGTGTGGCACTGCGATGACTTTGGCATCGCCGCCGCCGTCGTCGGTCATGTTCAGGATGCCGACCGGACGGGCGCGGATTACCGAGCCTGGCGCGACCGGGTAGGGGGTCACGACCAGCACGTCGAGGGGATCACCATCGTCAGCCAGGGTGTTCGGGATGTAACCGTAGTTGGCCGGGTAGAACATTGGGGTGGCCATGAAACGGTCAACGAACAGGCAATCGCTGTCTTTGTCGATTTCGTATTTGATCGGCGCGTGGTTGGCCGGGATCTCGATCGCGACGTAGATGTCGTTCGGCAGGTCTTTGCCAGCCGGAATCTTGCTGTAGCTCATTGGGCGTTGCCCCCGTAGTTGACCAAAAACACTTGGCCGGATTGACCAAAAAGTGGCGGCGATTATAGGCACATTCCTACGTCGACGCCACGTACCAGAAATCGTGCAGAGCTTAGTCGTGCGCCTGATAGACCGGGTCTGTGGCTTGAAGTTGCCGCAGTCTGCCCAACGGATCCTGCCGGTAGAAAAGCTGCAGTTGCAAGTAGACCTGTGGATAAGCCTCATGCAGCAGATCCGGGGCGCTGAAGAAGTATTCGCTGGTGACGGCGAAGAACTCCGCCGGGTTCTCGGCGGCGTAGGGATCGATGGCGGTTTCAGCGTCGGGATCGTGATCGAGCTGGCGGTTGAGGTCGTCGTAGGCGGCCTGCATCACTTCGGCCCAGTCGCTGACGCGCATGTCGGCGTGCAGTGGCGGCAGGCCGTTGGCGTCGCCGTTGAGCATGTCGAGCTTATGCGCCAATTCGTGGATCACCAGGTTGTAGCCTTCCCAGCCACCGCTGGCCTGTACGCCAGGCCAGGCGAGAATCACCGGCCCCTGCTGCCAGGCTTCACCGCTGTGTTCGCCATCCCACTCATGTTCGACGCCGCTGGCATCGCGATGGCGTTGCGGGCTGAGGAAGTCATCGGGGTATAGAACGATCTCGTGGAAGCCCTGATACCAGTTCAGATCGCCGAGATGCAGCAACGGCAACTGCGCCTGGGCGGCGAGCAGCAGGCGCTGTTCCTGATGCAGTTCGACGCCGGGCAGGGCGGTCAGGTGTTTGTCGTCGAGAAACAGCACACAGGCTTCGCGCAGCCACTGGTCTTCAGCCGCGCTGATGCCGTCGAGGAAGGAGAGTTGGTGGCGCACCCGTTGCCACAGGTCGTCGGCAATCGGGTGGCTGGCCAGGATGCGCCGGCGACGCCAGGCGCTCAGAGACCACATCGGATCAGTGCGATTGCACTTTGGTGCCGCCGAAACGGCTGCGCACCACGCCGATGATCATCGGCACCAGCGACAGCAGGATGATTGCCACCACCAGCAGAGAGAGGTTTTTCTTGATGAACGGCACGTTGCCGAAGAAATAACCCAGAGTGACCAGACCGCCGACCCAGAGGATGGTGCCGAGCACGCTGAAGCCGAAGAAACGCGGGTACGGCATCCGCGCCACACCGGCAACGAACGGCGCGAAGGTGCGGATGATCGGCAGGAAGCGCGCCATGGTCACGGTCTTGCCGCCGTGCTTGTCGTAGAAGTCGTGGGTTTTTTGCAGGTAATCGCGACGGAAGATTTTCGAGTTCGGGTTGCTGAACAGCTTCTCCCCGGCCGTGCGTCCGATCACGTAGTTGGTGCTGTCGCCCATGATCGCCGCCAGCATCAGCAGGCCGCCGAGCAACACCGGATCCATGCCGCCGCCGGCCGCCACCGCGCCCGCGATGAACAGCAGCGAGTCGCCGGGCAGGAACGGCATCACCACCAGACCGGTTTCACAGAAGATCACCAGAAACAGGATGGCGTAAATCCATGGCCCATAGTTGTTCACCAGCAAATCGAGGTACACGTCGAGATGCAGGATAAGGTCGAGCGGGTTGAAATCCATGGGGGCACCTGTATGACGGCCCGACTCGGCAGGCCTGTGCGGATGACTTCGTGTAAGCCTACAGCGGGGTGTAGTTTTTCTTACAAGCCGGAAAGATCGGGATTATACGGTCTGACCGCTGAAAAGCGCGCCGGTTTTGTAGCGGGGAGTGTCGCGAAGTGAGCAATTGTCAGGGAAGGGGCGGCCGTGGCGAGGGAGCGAACTCCCTCATCACCGAAGCCGTTGGAGTCAGAGCTCGTCGCTGATCGGCAGTACGTAGTTCTTGAACTCGGTGTCTTCCTTGAAGCCGATCGATTCGTAGGTTTTCTGCGCCACTTCGTTGTTCGCGCTGGTCGAGACGCGCATGCGCACGGCCTGGGTTTCCTTGGCCATTTTCTTCGCAGTGCGGATCAGGTTGTCGGCGACCAGTTGCCGGCGCGCGTCTTCAGCAACGTAGATATCGTTGAGAATCCACACGCGTTTGAGCGACAGCGACGAAAAGCTCGGATACAGCTGGCAGAAGCCCATGAGTTTCTTGTCGTCATCGTCGGCCAGGGCCAGATAGATCACCGACTCTTTGCGGCGCAGGCGTTTTTCGAGGAACGCGCGGGAGGAATCCGGGTAAGGCAGGGAGCCGTAGAACTCGCGATATTTGACGAACAAAGGAGTCAGCAAATCCAGATGTTCGAGGGTCGCTTGAATAATCCGCATGATAGGTCTCGTCTTCAAGTGGCTGTCTTCAACTGCTCTGACGGCGATGGGAAACCCGGGCGGCCGTGCGTCGATCCTGCCTGAAAGCAGCGCAGAAAGGCAATGCGGAAACGGTTCAGGCTGGCGGTGGATCGAGCAGGAAGTTGCCTTTCATGTCGACAGCGTCGTCGGCCTCCAATGTGTGCAACTGAGCTTCATCCTTCAGATTGACCCCCGACAGCTGCCGCCGACAGGCCTCGCGCATCAGATACAGCAAGCGATGCGCCGCCATGCCATAGCTCAAGCCTTCAAGCCGAACATTGGAAATGCAGTTGCGATACGCGTCGGTCAGGCCGACCTTTGGCGCATAGGTGAAATACAGCCCGAGGCTGTCCGGCGAACTCAGGCCCGGACGCTCGCCGATCAGCATCACCACCATCTTCGCCCCGAGCAACTGGCCGATCTCGTCACCGATGGCAACGCGACCCTGCTCGACCAGCACCACCGGCGCCACGGACCAGCCGTCGCCGCTCATCTGTTCTTCCAGGCGCGTCAGGAATGGCAGGGTGTGGCGGTGCACTGCCAGTGCCGACAGGCCATCGGCGACGACCATCACTAGGTCGACCCCGCCTGGGTGTTCGCTGGCATAGTCGTGCAAGGTCTGCGCCGACTCATCGCTGAGCTTGCGCCCCAGGTCCGGGCGTTGCAGATAGGTGTGTCGGTCCGGCGCGGCGCTTTGCAGCGCCAGGGTTTCGCGCCCGCGCTCGCTCAGTTGTGCGCTGATTTCGCTGTGATCGAAGGCCAGGTGCACGGCATCGCGGGCCTGGGCGTGGGCAAACTGAAAATCCAGCTGCGCCCGCGTCGGCAGACTGGTGCCGGTGCGGCCCAGGGCAATGCGTGCCGGCGTCAGGCGGCGCAGTTCCAGCCAGGGGTTTTGCGGATCGACCGGTGGTTTTTCCATAAGACTCATCCCAAATGCGCCAAGGCCTGGCGGAACGCCGGCGGCAGGTTGTTGCCGAAGCGAACCTTGCCGTCCGCCTGGGTGAAGATGCCCATGTTGGCCAGCCATTGCTCGAACTCCGGCGCCGGTTTCAGGCCCAGGGTCTGGCGGGCGTACAAGGCATCGTGAAACGAAGTGGTCTGGTAATTGAGCATGATGTCGTCCGAGCCGGGGATGCCCATGATGAAGTTGATGCCGGCAACGCCGAGCAACGTCAGCAGGGTGTCCATGTCGTCCTGATCGGCTTCGGCGTGGTTGGTGTAGCAGATGTCGCAGCCCATCGGCACGCCGAGCAACTTGCCGCAGAAGTGGTCTTCGAGGCCGGCGCGGATGATCTGTTTGCCGTTGTAGAGGTATTCCGGGCCGATAAATCCTACGACGGTGTTCACCAGGAACGGCTTGAAATGTCGCGCCACGGCGTAGGCCCTTGTCTCGCAGGTCTGTTGATCGACGCCGTGGTGGGCGTTGGCCGACAGCGCGCTGCCCTGACCGGTTTCGAAATACATCAGGTTCTGCCCGAGGGTGCCGCGCTTGAGGCTGAGCCCGGCGTCATAACCTTCCTGCAAGACGTTGAGGTTGATGCCGAAACTGGCATTGGCTGCCTCAGTGCCGGCAATCGACTGAAACACCAGATCCAGCGGCACGCCACGGTTGATCGCCTCGATCGAGGTGGTGACGTGAGTCAGCACACAGGCCTGGGTGGGAATGTCGTAGCGCTGGATGATCGCGTCGAGCATCTCCAGCATCGCGCAGATCGAAGCGATGCTGTCGGTGGCCGGGTTGACCCCGATCATTGCATCGCCGTTGCCGTAGAGCAGGCCGTCGAGAATACTCGCGGCAATGCCGGACGGCTCGTCAGTCGGATGGTTGGGTTGCAGGCGGGTCGACAGGCGCCCGCGTAAACCGAGGGTGCCGCGAAATTGGGTGACCACGCGGATTTTCTGCGCGACCAGCACCAGGTCCTGCACGCGCATGATCTTCGACACGGCGGCGACCATTTCCGGGGTCAGGCCGGGGGCGAGGGCGCGCAGGCTGGTTTCGTCCGCCGCATCACTGAGCAGCCAGTCGCGAAAGCCGCCAACGGTAAGGTGGCTGACCACGGCGAAGGCTTGTTTGTCGTGGGTGTCGATGATCAGCCGAGTCACTTCATCGGCTTCGTAGGGAATCAGCGCTTCTTGCAGGAAGTGGGTGAGCGGGATGTCCGCCAGGGCCATTTGCGCGGCTACCCGTTCGCCGTCGTTGAGCGCGGCGATCTCGGCGAGAAAATCCCCCGAGCGGGCGGGGCTGGCCTTGGCCATGACATCTTTGAGGCTGTCGAAGCGGTAAGTCTGCGCGCCGACCGTGTGAGCAAAACTGGCCATTCAGCGTTCTCCGTGACGGCGCAGAATGCGTCTGCGCCGTGGTTTTCGACAATCAGTGCAAGGCTTGTTCAGCTTTTTGAATCGCCGCGAATTCCTCTTCCGGCGTGCCTGCTACCAAGTGATGCCGACTGTAGAAAGCAAAGTAAGCAATTAACACTCCATAGATGATCGCGGCGCCGATCACCACCCGTGGATCGACGAGGAAGCCCGCCACCACGGCAATGCACGCCAATACCAGCGCCACACCCGAGGTGAAAATGCCGCCCGGCGTGCGGTACGGCCGGTCCATTTTGGGGCGACGGATGCGCAGGGTGATGTGCGCGGCCATCATCAGCACATAGGAAATGGTAGCCCCGAACACCGCGACCAGAATCAGCAGATCGCCTTGGCCAGTCAGCGATAGACCGAAGCCGATGATCCCGGGAATCACCAGGGCCAGCACCGGCGCCTTGCTCTTGTTGGTCTGCGACAGTTTGCGCGGCAGGTAACCGGCCCGCGACAGCGCGAAGATCTGCCGCGAGTAGGCGTAGATGATCGAGAAGAAGCTGGCGATCAGTCCGGCCAGACCGACGAGATTGACGAAGCTGCCCATCCACGTCGAGCCACCGTAGGCCTTGCTCAGTGCTTCGACCAGCGGGTTACCCGAAGTCAGCAGCGAATTCGCACCGGCGCCGCCGGGGCCGACGATCAGAATCAGCAGGGCGAACATCAGCAGCACCAGCATTGCCCCGATCAGGCCACGCGGCAGATCGCGCTTGGGGTTTTTGGTTTCTTCGGCGGCCAGCGGCACGCCTTCGACGGCGAGGAAAAACCAGATCGCATAGGGAATCGCCGCCCAGACGCCGACATAGCCGAACGGCAGAAACGCACTGGCGCCGACCGCAGTGGTCACCGGGATGTCGAGCAGGTTGGCGACGTCGAAGTGCGGCACCATCGCCACCAGAAACACCCCCAGCGCCAGCGCGGCGACAGCGGTAATGATGAACATCAGCTTGAGCGCTTCGCCGACGCCGAAAATGTGGATAGCGATGAAGATGATGTAGAACGCCAAATAGATCATCCACCCGCCAATGCCGAACAGCGACTCGCAATAGGCGCCGATGAACACCGCGATGGCAGCGGGGGCGATGGCGTATTCGATAAGGATTGCGGTACCGGTAAGAAACCCGCCCCACGGCCCGAACGCACTGCGGGCGAAACCGTAGCCGCCGCCAGCGGTGGGAATCATCGAGGACAATTCGGCCAGGGAAAAGCACATGCACAGGTACATCGTCGCCATCAGCAGCGTGGCGAGAAACATGCCGCCCCAGCCACCCTGGGCGAGGCCGAAGTTCCAGCCGGCGTAGTCGCCGGAAATCACATAAGCGACGCCGAGGCCGACCAGCAGGACCCAGCCGGCGGCGCCTTTTTTCAGTTCGCGTTGTTGGAAATAATCGGTGCCGACTTTTTCGAAGTCGACGGAGGAGCTGGTCGCCGGAGCTCCGGCCGGGGATTCGCTTGGCATAGGGTTCACCATTTTTATTGTTTTATTGGCCCGGCTACAGCCAGGAACCTGATCGTTCCCACGCTCTGCGTGGGAATGCAGCCCGGGACGCTCCGCGTCCCTTCGAAACCGAACGAGGAGCGTCCGTTGAGGCATTCCCACGCGGAGCGTGGGAACTATCAGCATCGCAGGATCAGAAGAATCCCAACGGATTGATGTCGTAGCTCACCAGCAGGTTCTTGGTCTGCTGATAATGGTCGAGCATCATTTTGTGGGTTTCACGGCCGACGCCGGACTTCTTGTAACCACCGAACGCGGCGTGCGCCGGATAGAGGTGGTAGCAGTTGGTCCACACCCGACCGGCCTTGATTGCGCGGCCCATGCGGTAGGCGCGGTTGATGTCGCGGGTCCACAGTCCGGCGCCGAGACCGAACTCGGTGTCGTTGGCAATCGCCAGGGCTTCGGCTTCGTCCTTGAAGGTGGTGATGCTCACCACCGGGCCGAAGATTTCTTCCTGGAACACGCGCATCTTGTTGGTGCCCTTGAGCAGGGTCGGCTGGATGTAATAACCGGTGGCCAGGCTGCCCTCGAGTTTTTCCACCTTGCCGCCGGTCAGCAACTCCGCGCCTTCGCCCTTGGCGATTTCCAGGTACGAGAGGATCTTGTCGAATTGCTGCTCGGATGCCTGGGCGCCGACCATGGTGTCGGTGTCCAGCGGGTCGCCACGTTTGATCTGGCTGACTTTCTTCATCACGGCCTGCATGAATTCGTCATAGATCGATTCCTGCACCAGCGCGCGGGAAGGGCAGGTGCACACTTCGCCCTGATTGAAGAACGCCAGCACCAGACCTTCGGCGGCCTTTTCGATGAAGCTCGGCTCGGCCTGCATGATGTCTTCGAAGAAGATGTTCGGCGACTTGCCGCCCAGTTCCACGGTCGATGGAATGATGTTTTCCGCTGCGCATTTCATGATGTGCGAGCCGACCGGGGTCGAGCCGGTGAAGGCAATCTTGGCGATGCGCTTGCTGGTTGCCAGTGCTTCGCCGGCTTCTTTGCCGAAGCCTTGCACGACGTTGAGCACGCCCGGGGGCAGCAGGTCGCCGATCAGCTCCATCAGCACGCAGATGCCCAGCGGGGTTTGCTCGGCAGGTTTGAGCACCACGCAGTTACCGGCGGCCAGCGCTGGCGCGAGTTTCCACGCGGCCATCAGCAGCGGGAAGTTCCACGGGATGATCTGGCCGACCACGCCCAGCGGTTCATGAATGTGGTAAGCCACGGTGTTGCCGTCGATTTCCGCAGCGCTGCCTTCCTGAGCGCGCAGGCAACCGGCGAAATAACGGAAATGGTCAGCGGCCAGGGGGATGTCGGCGTTGAGGGTTTCACGGATGGCTTTGCCGTTGTCCCAGGTTTCGGTGATCGCCAGCAGTTCGAGGTTTTCTTCGATGCGGTCGGCGATTTTCAGCAGGATCAGCGAGCGCGCCTGCACCGAAGTGGCGCCCCACGCATCGGCGGCGGCGTGGGCAGCGTCCAGCGCCTTGTCGACGTCTTCGGCGGTGGAGCGGGGGAATTCGGCAATTGGCTGGCCATTGACCGGCGAGGTGTTGGTGAAGTACTGACCTTTGACCGGTGCGACGAACTCGCCGCCGATGTAGTTACCGTACTTGCTCTTGAACGAGACTTTGGCGCCGTCAGTACCGGGGTGGGCGTAACGCATGATGATGTTCTCCTTGGCTTTGTACTTATTAGAGAAACGCGCAAGTGCGCTTGCTATAAGCGTAGAGCAAGGCTCGGGCCACTGCCGCGCAGGGCAGGCAAATCAAGGGCTTGGCCGGTTTGTCTCGGACGAATGGAGAGGCGCTGTGACGGATTCGGTACAACGCGGGTGACAATTTGTACCGCTTGCGACACAGCCTGTGACCGGGCGGTCTTGCCAGCATTGCATTGCCGGAGCCGCTGGAGGATGCTGGGCGTCACCTCATGCTTTGGGCCATCGCGCCCCGGGGAGAACAATAAGAAATGCACGACAACCATTTGAGTCGCCATGCCCGCCAGGTTCTCACCGTCACCCAGGGCAAACCGCACCTGCACGGCCCCGGCGCCGATCCATCGATCGCCCGTTCTTGGCTGCGTTGCCTTGAGGACTACCACCTCGATCCTTCCGTGACCATGGCGCCGACCGTGCTCGAGCATGGCCGGGTGCTGGAAAGCCGCGAACGTCTGCAGCAAGTGCTGCAAATAGCCGGCACGGAAATGAGCAGCCTGCATCAGCAACTCTCCGGCGCCGGCCACGCGGTGCTGCTGACCGACGCGCGTGGGGTGATCCTCAATTGCGTCACCGCGCCGGCGGAACGGAAGATTTTCGAGCGTGCCGGTCTCTGGCTCGGCGCCGACTGGAGCGAGGCCTGCGAAGGCACCAACGGCATCGGTACCTGCCTGGTCGAACGGCAGGCGCTGACCATTCACCAGGATGAACACTTTCGCGGTCGCCATACCGGGCTGACCTGCTCGGCCAGCCCGGTATTCGACCCGCACGGTGAATTGCTCGCGGTACTCGATGTGTCCTCGGCCCGTCCGGATGTTTCGCGACAGAGCCAGTTCCACACCATGGCGCTGGTCAATCTGTCGGCGAAGATGATCGAGAGCTGCTACTTCCTGCGCTGTTTCGACAATCAATGGTTGCTGCGTTTTCATCTGCAGGCCGAGTCCGTCGGCCTGTTCAGCGAAGGGTTGCTGGCGTTCGACGGCGAAGGGCGGATCAGTGCGGTGAATCAGAGTGCGCTGAACCTGCTCGGGCATATTCGCGGCGGTTTGCTCGGTAAACCGGTGGAAGCGTTTTTCGATTGTTCGCTGGATGACCTGCTCGGGCGGGCGAGTGCCAACGCCAGCGCCAGTTGGCCGCTGCGAACCCGTGATGGCCGGCATCTGTTTGCCGTGTTGCGCGGCGAATCGCGCAAGCCGACAGCCATCGTTCCAACGCCAATCGCTGCACCTGCGCCACGCCTGTCCGGCATCTGCCTCGGTGACGAAGCGTTGCAGGCGGAATTTCGCAAAGCCCTGCGCGTGTTCGAGCGCGACGTGCCGTTGTTGATCAACGGCGAAACCGGCTCGGGCAAGGAAGCGTTCGCCAAGGCTGTGCACCAAGCCAGCCAGCGCTCCGGTAACGCCTTCGTCGCGCTCAATTGCGCAGCCATTCCGGAAAGCCTGATCGAGAGCGAACTGTTCGGCTATCGCGGCGGCAGCTTCACCGGCGCGCGCAAGGACGGCATGCGCGGCAAGCTGCAACAGGCCGATGGCGGCACCTTGTTCCTCGACGAAATCGGCGACATGCCCTTGGCCTTGCAGACGCGCTTGCTGCGAGTGCTGGAAGATCGGCAAGTGGTGCCGATTGGCGGTGAACCGCAAGCGGTGGACGTGCGCATCATCAGTGCGACGCATCGCAATCTGCTCGAGCGGGTCGAGGACGGCAGTTTTCGCGAGGATCTGTATTACCGCTTGAACGGCCTGGAAGTGGCGCTGCCGGCGTTGCGTGAGCGCAGTGATAAATCGCAGCTACTGGATTTCCTGTTGGCCGAGGAGGCTGGCGGCGAAACGATTCTGATCGACGAACCGGCACGGCAGGCGCTGCTGGCGTTCAATTGGCCGGGTAATGTGCGGCAGATGCGCAATGTCCTGCGTACGCTGGCGGCGTTGTGTGATGGCGGGCGGGTCGGCGTTGAGGATTTGCCGGTGATGATTCGGCAGGCGCGGCCGGCGGTTGTGCCTGCGCAGACTGCCGCGCAGCCATTGGATGACGCCGAGCGCTTGGCATTGCTTGGCGCGCTGGAGCAGGCGCGGTGGCATATGAGTCGTACGGCAGAGCAACTGGGGGTCAGTCGCAATACGCTGTATAGAAAGCTTCGCAAACACGGTATTGCCCGCTCTGCCTGACCGACCTGATCGTTCCCACGCTCTGCGTGGTAACGCCCCCGGACGCTCCGCGTCCGCTTTGGGACGCAGAGCGTCCCGTGCTGCATTCCCACGCAGAGCGTGGGAACGATCAGGTCGAACAGGCCCACCCCTCAGCTAAAGAGTGCCATTTCCCCCTCCCTACGCTAACCTGCGGCCATGTTTTACGAGGTCGACTATGCACATTCATATTCTGGGTATCTGCGGGACTTTCATGGGCTCGATGGCCGTATTGGCCAAAGAGCTGGGCCATCACGTCACCGGCTCCGACGCCAACGTCTATCCGCCGATGAGCACGCAGCTCGAGGCCCAGGGCATTCAGCTGACGCAGGGCTATGACCCGGCGCAGCTCGATCCGGCGCCGGATCTGGTGGTGATCGGCAATGCCATGTCCCGTGGCAACCCGGCGGTGGAATATGTGCTGAACAAAGGCCTGCCGTACGTCTCCGGCCCGCAGTGGCTGGCTGACCATGTGCTGCAAGGTCGCTGGGTGCTGGCCGTGGCCGGTACGCACGGCAAGACCACCACCAGCAGCATGCTCGCCTGGGTGCTGGAACACGCCGGCATGAGCCCGGGTTTCCTCATCGGCGGCGTGCCGCAAAATTTCTCGGTATCGGCGCGCCTGGGCGGTACGCCGTTTTTTGTGATCGAGGCTGACGAATACGACAGCGCCTTTTTCGACAAACGCTCGAAGTTTGTCCATTACCGTCCGCGCACCGCCATCCTCAACAACCTTGAGTTCGATCATGCGGACATCTTCCCCGATCTGCCGGCCATCGAACGTCAGTTCCACCACTTGGTGCGGACCATCCCGAGCGAAGGGCTGGTCATCCACCCGACCACCGAGCCGGCCTTGCAACGGGTGATTGAAATGGGCTGCTGGACCCCGGTGCAAACCACCGGCGCCGGCGGTCAGTGGCAGGTCAAGCTGCTCAGCGAAGACGGTTCGGCGTTCGAAGTGATGTTCGAAGGCGTGTCGCAAGGCACCGTCGAGTGGGAATTGACCGGTCAACACAACGTCGCCAACGCCCTTGCCGCTCTGGCCGCAGCGCGTCACGTTGGCGTCGTGCCGTCGATGGGCATTGCTGGGTTGAGCGCGTTCAAGAACGTCAAACGGCGTATGGAGAAAGTCGCCGAAGTGCGCGGCATCACCATTTACGACGACTTTGCTCATCACCCGACCGCCATCGCTACCACCCTCGACGGCCTGCGCAAACGCATCGGCGACGCACCACTGATTGCGATCATCGAGCCGCGTTCCAATTCGATGAAGCTCGGCGCCCACCGTGACGGTCTGCCGGACAGCGTGGTCGATGCCGATCAGGTGATCTGGTATGCCCCGGCCAACCTCGGTTGGGACCTGGGCGCCACCGCAGCGTTATGCACCGTGCCCTCCATCGTCAGCGATTCCTTGGAAGGCATCATCGAACGCGTGAAGAGCCAGGCCCAACCCGGCACGCACGTGGTGATCATGAGCAACGGCGGCTTCGGCGGCCTGCACGGCAAACTCGCCGAGGCACTGCAATGAACACTTTTTCTCAGGCCGGCGGTCCGGAACGCATCACCCTGGCGATGACCGGCGCCTCCGGCGCGCAGTACGGCTTGCGCCTGCTCGATTGCCTGGTGCGCGAAGATCGCGAAGTGCACTTCCTGATCTCCAAGGCTGCGCAATTGGTCATGGCCACCGAGACTGACGTGTCGCTGCCGAACAAACCGCAGATGATGCAGGCGTTTCTCACTGAATACACCGGCGCCGCAGCCGGGCAGATTCGCGTGTACGGCAAGGAAGACTGGATGTCGCCGGTAGCCTCCGGCTCCGGCGCGCCGGCGGCCATGGTGGTAGTGCCGTGTTCGACCGGCACGCTGTCGGCGATTGCCACCGGCGCCTGCAATAACCTGATCGAACGCGCGGCGGACGTTACGCTGAAAGAGCGCCGTCAGTTGATACTGGTGCCGCGCGAGGCGCCGTATTCGAGCATTCATCTGGAGCACATGCTCAAGCTGTCGAATCTGGGCGTGACCATTCTGCCGGCCTCGCCGGGCTTCTATCACCAGCCTCAAACCATCGATGATCTGATCGACTTCGTTGTGGCGCGGATTCTCAATCTGCTCGGCATCCCGCAGGACATGCTGCCGCGCTGGGGCGAGCATCACCTGAGCAGCGATGAATAAGCTGCTGGTGCTTGTGCTGGCGCTGCAATTGGGCGGCTGCGCGACGGCGCGCACGCTGGATGCGGCGAAACCCGGCGCACCGGTGGTGTACGCCGGGACGCGGCTGGATTTGTATGCGTTGAACGGCGGATGTTGTGCAAAGGACAGGTTCGGTGCCGAGGCGCCGAGCTACCCGGGAGTGGACCTGCCGGCCAGTGCGCTGCTCGATACGTTGCTGTTGCCGTTGTCGTTGCTGACGGTGATTGGCGTGGGCTTTCAGGCGACTGGCGGATTGTAGGGGGCGGACAACCTCTGTGGCGAGGGGATTTATCCCCGCTGGGGTGCGAAGCGCCCCCCCCAAAAAAATTGTAAAAGCGACGACTGCTGCGCAGCCGAACGGGGATAAATCCCCTCACCACAAAGTCCCGGAGTTATTTGCCTAACTTGCGCAGCTCATCCGATTCAATCACCCGCACGCCATCCTGTTCTTCCAGCGCCAGCCGCCACATCGCTCGCGCCAACTGGCACGCTTCGATGCCGTGATATTTCCCCGGAATCAGCTTCGACAACGGCCCGGCCAGTTGCTCGACCAGACGCGGTTCGGTGCGTTCGCCGAGCAACAGCGAAGGTCGGCAAATGGTCAGCTGCGGCCAGTTCTGCGCGCGCAGGGCCTGTTCCATTTCGCCTTTGACGCGGTTGTAGAACACCGAGGAATTCGGATCGGCACCAATCGCACTGATCACGATCAGATGCCGCGCGCCCATCTCCCGCGCGCGTTTGGCAAACGCCACGACCATGTCCAGATCGACTGCGCGAAAGGCTTCTTCGGAACCGGCCTGCTTGATCGTCGTGCCGAGGCAGCAGTAGGCGATATCGACCCGGCCGCTGAGCTGCGGCAGAAACGCCTGCGGGTCGCCGACCGGGTTTTCCAGGTGCGGATGCTCGGCCAGCGGCCGGCGTGAAGGGGCGAGGACACGGGTAATCGTTGGCTCGTTGAGCAAACGGTCGAGCAGATGTTCACCGGTCAGTCCGGTGGCTCCGGCAAGCAATACGTGCTGAGGCGTCAAGTACATAGTGTCTCTCCCTTGATACTGTTCAGCTTAGTTGCCTTTTTTCGCCGCGTCGTTCAATGCGCTGCTTTGCAAAGCTTTGCGCGCCTGCTGTTTTCGCAGCATCTGCCAGTGCGACAGCACGGTTTTCGGCGCCCAGATCTGCGGCTCCGAGGCTTCAAAACCGTCGGCCAGTTCGCGCTCGGCGACGGTGGCCTTGGCCAGTTTGAATGCCTGCTCCAGATCATCAGTCTGGTTCAGCGCCTGGGCGAACAGCGCATCGCCGAAGTAGGTGAAGTTGGCTTCTTCCGAGCAACCGAACGACACCCGATCCGCGCGTGAGGCGGTCATGATCAGCGTGCGTTCGTCTTTCAGCGCCGGGATGAAACCGCCGGAATAGCACGAGGAAACCACGATGACCTTGTCGCGATGCTTCAGCGGCGCGAGCACGGCGGCGAGTTCATCGGCGGGCAGGTCTGCCAGTTCCATGCGCGGCTGATCGAGCACCAGTTCATGCTCGGCGGTGCCGTGGCTGGTTAGATAGATGAACAGCAGATCTTCCGGCCCGCTGCGTTCGGCAAGGGCTTGCGCGGCGCGGCGCAGGTTTTCCCGGGTGGCCATCGGCCGGTCGCCGAGATGATCGCGGTGATTGACCAAGCGGATCTGGCCGAAGGCGCCGAAGCGCGTATTGAGCATGTTGGCGACGTAATCGGATTCGCGCAGGAATACGCTTTGCTTGCCGTCGCCGCCAAGGGTCAGGGTGTACAACTCGACTGCCGGAGTCGAAGCGGGAATCGCCGCCAGTGCGTCGTCCAGCAACCGGCCTTGGGCCAGCAGACCAAGCTCTAGGGTGTCGGGGAGCAATTTGCCGTCGGCGTCGCGCACGCGTTGGCCGTTGATCCAGGTGCCACTGAGCACGCTGCCATCGGTCAGCACCAGCGTGCCGCGTCCTGAATAGCTGTCGTTGTCGAAGCCGCCGATGTAGAAGCTGCCATCGGCGAGGTTCAAGCGGCCCTGACCGGTGAAGCGCCAGTCATTGAATACACCGATGTAATGGCTGCCATCGGCACCGATCAATTCGCCCTTGCCAGTCAGCGCGCCTTCCTTGAACTGGCCGAGCCAGACGTCGCCGTCGGCGTTCTCGTAGCGGCCCTTGCCGTGCAGTTGATTGTTCTTGAAGCCGCCGACGTAGATATCACCGTCGGCGCTGGTGTAAGTGCCGTTGCCTTCCAGTTGGCCGTTGACGAAATGGCCCGTGAACGAATTGCCGCTGGCATCGCCGCGCTGGCCTTCGCCGTTGGGTTTGCCGTGGGCGAACTGGCCTTGATAGGAGCTGCCGTCGTCCATTTCCAGACGGCCGAGGCCGGAATACTGGTCAGCCTTGAACTCGCCGCGATAGGTCATGCCGTTTTCTTTCAGCGTGCCTTCGCCCTCGCGCCGGCCCTGCTTGAAACCACCGGTGTAGCTGCTGGCATTGGTGCTCAGGCTGCCCTGACCATCAAACAGACCTTGCTGGAACTGGCCGCGATAGACCTCGCCATTGCTGCCGTGCCATTCGCCTTGGCCGTGCCACTGACCCTTATCGAATTCCCCGGCGTACCAGCTGCCGTTGGGGTAATCGACGCGGCCCTGACCTTGCAGCAAGCCGTCGACCAGTTCCCCGCGATAGCGACCGCCATCGGGCAGGCGCGCATCCGGCGGCAACAGCGATTCGCCGTCGCCGCAAGCGGTAAGCATCAGGGTCAGGGCAAGGGGTGCAAGTCGAGCGATTGAGCGCATAGCGGGATCCGGGCAATTAGGCGACCGAGTATGCCGCAGCTATGCGTCGCATATATACAGACGTGACGCGAAACAGCGTGCGCTGCTTCGCATCCGGGATGATCAGACGAAGCAGAGCGACAGTGGCTCGGCGATGTAAGCCGGTTTGTCCGAGCCTTCTATCTCCAGTGTCGCGGTAGCCTTGAGCAACCACTGGCCGGGTTTTTTCTCGGTGACTTCGACCATGTCGACCTTCAGTCGGACTTTCGAGTTGACCTTGACCGGCTGGATGAAGCGCACGCTGTCCAGGCCATAGTTGACGACCATCTTCACGCCTTCGGGCAGCACGAGGATGTCTTCCATCAGTTTCGGCATCAGCGACAGCGACAGGAAACCATGGGCAATCGTGCTGCCAAACGGCGTTTCCGCAGCCTTGACCGGATCGACATGAATGAACTGAAAATCACCGGTGGCTTCGGCGAACAGGTTGATGCGCTCCTGATCGATGGTGAGCCATTCGGAACGTCCAAGTTCCTTGCCGACATAATCTTTGAGCTCTGCAACGGGAACATAGGGCATTGAGACTCTCCTTGGGTTCATCGGTTTTATAGTTTTTCAGGGCGGATTTGACCGGCCTGCGAACCACTGTAGATCATCATGGCGATTTGCTCAGGTCAACCGACCATGCTTTTGGCGAATGCCGGTCCATAGCGCCGGCATGCTTATAATGCCGAGCTCTGCTGGCTGAAAATGTAAGACGGAGATGTCGGATGTTGTTACGTGGCCTGACCCTGCTGGTGCTGTTCCAATTGCTCGGCACCGCGCTCAATCATTTGCTGTTGCCGATATTGCCGGGGCCGATCATCGGACTGCTGCTGATGCTGGTGTTCCTGATCATTCGCGGTGAAGTGGGCGAGCCGCTGAACCAGGCGGCGGGCAGCCTGCTGCGGTATCTGCCGTTGCTGCTGGTGCCGCCTGCGGTAGGCGTGATGGTGTATGCCACGGCGATTGCCGCCGATTTCTGGGCGATCGTCGGCGCGCTGGTGGTCTCGCTGATCGTGTCGATGGCCTTTGCCGGCGTGCTCATGCAACGGCTGGTCAAACGTCACGCGCCGCCGGCGGAGGAGTCCTGATGCTGTTCGACTGGCAAGGCGCGTGGGCGTCGGTGATTCATCATCCGCTGTTCGGCATTGGCATCACCCTCGGCGCCTATCAACTGGTGCTGGCGGCGTTCGAGAAAACCCGCTGGATCTTTCTGCAACCGGTGCTGGTCTCCATGTTGTTGGTGATCGGTGTGCTGGTCGGCTGCGGCCTGACTTACGCGGAGTACCGCAAGAGCACCGAGATCCTCAGCATTCTGCTGGGGCCGGCCACGGTGGCGCTGGCGGTGCCGCTCTACTTGAACCTGCGGCGCATCCGCCAATTGTTCTGGCCGATTTTTACTACGCTGGTGATAGGCGGGGTGGTCGCAACGGGCATGGGTGTGGCGCTGGGCTGGTGGTTCGGTGCCGATCACATGATCCTGATGACCATGGCGCCGAAATCGGTGACCTCGCCGATCGCCATGCTGGTCGCCGAGCAGATCGGTGGCGTGGCGGCGCTGGCCGCGGTGTTCGTGCTGATCACCGGGGTGATTGGCGCGATCTTCGGCCCGGCGCTGCTGACCCGCCTCGGCGTGCACAGCCCCGAAGCGCGCGGCATGGCGCTGGGCATGACCGCGCATGCGGTCGGCACGGCGGTGGCGATGCAGGAAAACGACGAGTGCGGCGCGTTCGCCGCGCTGGCAATGAGTCTGATGGGCGTGGCCACGGCGGTGTTCCTGCCGTTGGCGGTGTCGATGGTGGTGTAAGGAAAATGTCTATGAGTCTGCCGCTTTTCCCGCTGAACACGGTGCTGTTCCCCGGCTGCAACCTCGACTTGCAGATCTTCGAGGCGCGCTATCTCGACATGATCGGCCGTTGCATGAAGCAGGGCGTCGGTTTCGGTGTGGTGTGCATCCTTGAGGGCAGCGAAGTCGGTGTGGCACCAGAAGGTTTCGCAATGGTCGGCTGCGAGGCGCGGATCACCGATTTCCAGCAACAGGACAACGGCCTGCTCGGCATTCGCGTGCAAGGCGGACGGCGTTTCACGGTGTTGCGCACCGAAGTGCAGCGCGACCAGTTGATTCTGGCCGATGTCGAATGGCTCGACGACGAGCCCGAGCAACCGTTGCAGGAGGAGGATGCCGATCTGGTAGCGCTGCTCAAGGCACTGGCCGAGCACCCGATGGTCGAAGCGCTGGACATGGGCACCGAAGCCGGCGGGCAGCAATCGCTGGCCAATCAGCTTGCCTACCTGTTGCCTTTCGCTGAAGAAGACAAGATCGACCTGTTGCAACTCGATGATCCGCAGCAGCGGCTGGATGCGATTCAGGCGTTGCTTGATGAGTTGCAGGGGGAGTTGTTCGCCTAGTTTTACTTTGAATCAACTACTGCCACCTGCCAGCATTGTGTTGCTTTTGTCTTTGTCTTAATTTCGAGTTGCCCGCAGGACGCGGGTAATTCGATAACAAGGATGAAGTGATGACGTTATATGAAGATGAACGGGCGTTCTGGGACGATATTGCCGGCAAGTATATTTTGAAACACGCCGGCGCCGACCAGAACGTCAGTAAGCATATCGATGCTGCCACAACTTATGCCGACCGTATGGTCATCGCGCGACGTAAACGAAAGATAGAAAAAGTTCCGGTCAGCGATATTCCGCAGATGTCGGCTACTGCCAGCAAGACAGTAACCGCGAGCGCAGTTTAATTCATTCCCTTTTTTACTTTGCCTGCCGTTGCGGTTGAGCGGCGGAGCGTTTACAGGTGGGCGAGCCCATGTCTACAGCAATAATCAACAATGAAGAATTCACGGCAAATCTTTATCTGGATGGCCGGCCGTTAGTAATCAATCAGTACCGATTGCAAAAAATTGTGCGCGACCCGCGTATCACTCAACGCGAAAAGCTGGATGCAGAGGTCGGACTTGCGAGTCTGCGCCTCGCCAGCTTCATCACGCTGGCCGACCACGAAGATCACAAGCCGCTGCTATTCAGGTTCGTTTCTCAGAAGGATGGCTATGCGATCAGCGTGGTCCATTCTGGAAAGTTTGGAGGCGCACGGTTATTCATTGAAGACAAAACCCATAATTTGTTGGTGAGTACCGATGCGCCGCTCCAGCATTTCTCAATGAGCACGCTGGGCGCGACCAAAACCTCTCTCAGTCACATCGAGGCCGGGCCGGCCTATATTGAGTTGTGCAGTGAGCCGAAAAGCAAACCCATGTATCGAAATATCAGTGACGGCATGAGCACGTTTCTGGACGCCGACCCTAATCTCACGACGCACAACGCGTTCAATAACAAACCCGCTCAATTGGTGATCAAGGTGATCAAAGCCAGTCCTTCGGCTGCGTGACCAGAGGCGCCATTCACTCTGGAGTGAATGGCGCCGCGCCTTGTGTCAGGGCCTGTAATGTTCGGGGACTGGCCAGACGATGTCGTTGGCATCGGTGTCCGTGCCTTTGGGCAGTGTCAATACCACCCCGCCCGAGTGAGCGACGCCAGCGATGAGACCATCGTAGGGGGTCGATCGAGACCACACATCGAGGTCGGTGCCTTCCCAGGTCGACGTCTCGATAGCCACAGCATCCTCACCGGCTTGTCGGAACACATCCTCGACACGCGCCGCGAGACTGTGATCCGAATTCACCAGCCAGATCCGTTCTGCACTGATCCCACGGGTCGGCATGGAGATCCGGCCTTCCAGGCTGTCTCCATCAAAATCTCTGTTGATGAGGTAAAGATTTTCCACGCGAGGGACTACTTCGTTATTGCGAGTATCGATGATGTAGAGGAAGCCATTTATCTGTTTGCGCCGCAGCAACGGATAGTCGCGCGAGTTATCCATTTCAAACGATGTATCCGATTCTCCGTCGGTACTGTGCCGATGCCCGCTGGAGGAGTCACTGTCGGAAAAGTGCCCGGGATATCGATTGGCCTGACTGTTGTAATGCCGCGGGTTGGAATAGTAATCGAACCCCATGTAGTTCAAGGCGTCGGACAGAGCAAACGTCGCGCTGAACGCGCGTTTGCTGGTGGAATCCGAAGGGTTGCCGCGAAGTTTGACGAGCCGTTTGTCGCGGGCCAGTTCAAAAGGCGTGCGTAAATCGGCGCGAAACATGGCAGGGATGTCCGTGCGGTAAAGATAGTCATGCCTGTTGCGTTTATAACCGGCATGCGCCAGATAACCTTGCAGAAAATCATCTTCATAACGCTGATTGACTGGCGGTAAGTCGCCCTCATGGCCCTCGCCGTGATTGCGCAGTTTCAGCGTGAAAGGGCCGAGCTCCTCGGCGATATGCTCGAACCGTTTGGTGTCCAGTGCATTTCGGGAGAGATCTTTGTGCGTTTCGGCCCATTCCGGGAAGCCGTTTTCCATCTCCGGGCGCAAGCGTTTCTGCTGAGCGATGCTCAGGTTGTAAGTACGTAACAGTTCGGCGCATTCGCTGCGGGATTTCTGCGGGTGAGACCACTTCATGGAGTCCAGAAGAAACTTGTGGTCGTCCTCGGTATTTCTGCGCCTTGCCCAGGCCGGCGGACCGCCTCGGACCTCGGCCTCGGCACGAAAGGTGAGGATCTCTGCATCGCGCAGGTGGTAAACATCCCAGATTTCGGCATCGGTCCAGTGCGCCAGCTTCAGCGGCACTGAAGTGTCCCCGCGAGCTTCGCTCGGGTCGACTTTGATCATGCGACCGTATTTGCCCTGAAATGCGAAACCGACATTTGGCCGGGCAATCATTGGTTCCCGATTTGTCGTTTCCTTCCATTCATGTACCGCGTAATAGCCTTGCTCATCTGGTACGGGGGCGGAACGCGCCTTGGCCCACCCCAAGTCGTGCAGGGTGTAGCGATCCGGTGGGTACATCTCGATGGGCTTGTTCAAGCTCCACAAATCAGTGTCGGCGACTCGATAAAGCGGTGGGCCCGATGGCACTCGCTCGCTGGACAGTCTGGCCCGGTAGGCCTTGGTCAGGTCGTGGTAGGCAACCATCACCGTCAGCCCGGCGGCAGAACCGTCATCGTTGGCCATATCGGCGAACTGTCGCCCCTTGTAAGTCCTGAGACCTTGCGCATCGTGCCTCAAGTCGGCACTGACGCTTTGTACATAAGATTCAAGGGGCGATTTTGCTGGACCTCGCGGCGGCTTCTGCATATCAGGCATGCGGGTGACCGTGATGCCGGGCCGTAATGTCGCGTGGCTGGCGGCAGGAGCGATGGTTTCGATGCCCGCCAAAGCATTCGAGCCATCCTCTCGAATCCGGCCGGGCAGGCGCAGATCCAGATCGATCGGACGATCAGGGGAGGCCGGTCGCGCTGTCGAGCTGCCGGGCGTTTCGGTGGTTGGTGAAGGGCGCAAAGGCCCGGGTTTTTGGCGCATGAATAAACTCCTTCTTTATGAATCAGCCTGTCCGTCGGCTGAGGTGATCGAGTGCCAGCGCGGTGTTTGTCCGCGCTGGCACTGGGTTGCAGGCGCGCTGAGCGCACTCAGCTATCTGCCGGGATGTGCAAATCCTCTGGATTGATTCGCACCTGCGGGTTGTCAGTCAGTCCCCAATGCTGGCGCATCGAGTGATAAACCACGGTACTGACGGTGTCCTTGTATCCAATGTGGGTCACGTAAATCCGTGCCGCCAGTTCATTGCGCTGTCTGTGTTGTTCGATGTCGCTGTGCAGCGCCGCGACGCTGGCGTAGCGGCGAGCGTCGATGACGTACAACTGCAACACTTCGAACAGCAGCGAAACCTCATAGATATGGCCGGCCGAAGTCACCACACTCACCGATTCCACCGGCGTGTCCTCGTCAATGTCCGGCAGTTCGACGGTGACGCTAGCGATGCGCAGGCGATTGCCATCAAGGTGGATATCTTCGCGCTTCACCGTTTCGCTCAAGGCGCGAGTGAACAGATTCCACGTCGAGGCGTTAGCTGTTTTTGCAGCCGCAGCGGGTGTCGACAGGCGCACGATGCAGTTGCTGACCAGATGGATATCGTAAGTCGAGCTTTTGCCTTCCAGCAGATAAATCCCTGTGTGGGATCTGGACTCGATCACCACTTTGCAGGGGCGGTCGGTCAGCTCCGGCTTTTCGCTGACCACGGGGCGCGTGAACGGATACGTTCCGTTGCGCTGCTTCAGCCAGCTTCGGTTGCTGACCAGTCGTGTGCCGGGGGCCTTGGCGTCGGCTGCGTAATCCAGCTGCGGCAGTTGCAGGCGGTAGGAGACTTCGTCTCGCATGATCAGCACCAGATCTTGCGTCAGCAGCGGTGTGGTCACTTTCAGACTGTTGCGGCCGCCGTAACCGGTGGCGGCGGCGCTCGTCTTGATCACGCCTTTGAACGCAACCACTTTGGAGGGCAGTAGCAACGACAGGCAGATATCCTTGTAGGTCAGGTGCGTATTGCCCGATACACCCTGGCGAACTTCGACGTCATAGGTGATCACGACATCGACAATCTCGCTGGCCAGGTAATCGAGGTAGACACTCCCTTGCGTGGCAGTTTCGCTACGCTCGGCGGCAAACTCGACCCTGTGCGGCGTGCGTGACACAAAGTGTCGCGACGCTGCTTGCGCCTGCAAGGCCACCGTGCCGCTATTGACGATGGCAGGGGCCTGAGCGGGCTGACCGTTAACGGTGATGGCGACCTCGATATCCTGAATCAGCGCCTGGCCTGGCTGATTGGGCAGCAGAGCCAGCAGTTCATAATCATCCTGCGTGCGAAACAGCCACTGTGCATTCTTCAGGTGGCGCTGGCCGTCGATCGTCTGGTAGACGTTTCTCAGAGTCAGCACGTGTTCGGGATCACTGCCATCCTTGCCGCGCAACGAGGTGATCACCAGTGAAGTGTCGATGATTTGCCAGCGTTGAATGAGGGCTCGCGGCCAGCCGAACTCGACCCGGCTCGAGTGCTCGTCATTTTCGATGATCGTTGTGCGGGCGTTGGTATTGGCGATGTAATAACGGTCTTCACCGCTGCCACCATCCACCTCGCATTCGGTGCCGAAAATGGCAATGGTGTCGTTGCCGCCACCGACGCTGATGCGATCATAGCCATTGGCAGATATCTGGTTGGCCGCGTCGGTACCGGTAACGTGGCTGGTGCCCTTGCGCAGCGTCGAAGCGTTCTCGATCGAAGTCAGATGGGCGATTTCCAGCCCTTCGGCCGCCGGATCCAGACCGCGCAACGAGACCTTGCCGGTCTGCAGATTGATGTCATGGCCGACGTAGCGAGTGTCTCCGGTCGGGCGGCTGCCTTCGAACGCCACGGTGTCGGCGCCACCGCCGCCGTCCAGAATGTTGATGTGCGCGGGTTTGGCGGAGCGGTCGAGCTCCTGGTCCGAAATTTCTTGATAGAACGCATCGGTCTGGTCGCCACCGGTCAGGGCTTTGTGCCCTTCTCGGTAAGTGAACAGATTGGACTGCGCCTTGACGCCAGCGACCCGGTCGTTGCCATCACCCAGGCGCCAGAACACCCCTTTGCCTTCTCCGGCGCTGCCGCTGACCTTGCCTTTGAGATCTGCCGGCAAGCCATCGGCGGCATCGATCACATCGTCTGCGCCGACGATCACAGCCTGGCTGTCGCGTTTGAACGGTTCCTGGCCGGCGCTTTCATCCCACTGATAGCGCCACAGTTCGACCGATTGCAGTTCGGTGCGGAAGGCGCCGTTGACTACGTGTTCAATGGAGTTCTTATAGGCGCCTTCAAGCATGTCTCTGGCCGACAGCTCGAGGCGTTTTTCGTGATCGCTATAGCCTTTGGTCAGCTTGAAGCGATCCATCACTTGGTTATCCAGTTCCTGGCCGGTGAAGGCGAACCAGCCTGAGCGCAAGCGTTCCAGTGCGGTCAGTTCGATGTAGTCATCGATATCGTCCACGACCCGAGCGGCCTGATAAATCATCGAGCCGGCGATCAGCACAGCCGCCGCCGCGAGGCCGACCGGCCCGGCGACGCTGCCGAAACCGGCCAGTGCCGCGACGCCGAGCACCAGGCTGATGCCCGCTCCCGCTACGCTCAGGGCGCCGCTGACGTAATGATCCTGCGCGATTTTTCCCGACGAAGCGGCGGCAGCGTTGAACGCTTTGACCGCATCGATGATGTCGAACGGCAGGGTGATCGCGCTGGCGAACATACCGGCGCCCCGGCTCATGTATTTGCCCACCGAGGTCAGCGGGAAATATTTGAAAAGATTGCCGCCGTTGGTGAGCATCGCCTCGCCTGTCCTGGTCAAGCCGCGTTCGATGATCAGAGAGCCGAACTCGGCGGCAATGGAGCCACCCTGGAAGACCGCTTCGAGTTTTTCCCCTTTGCTGATCGCATCGATCATGGCCATGTAACCACTGTAGATGCCGAAGGCTTGCAGACCGACGCCGGCGCCGCTCATCAGGTAGCTTTTGCTTTTGTTGACCCAGCCGGGTGCGTTTTCAAAAGCGTCTACCTGATGAATGTCCAGCTTCTGCGCGGCTTTGCCCAACTGGTTGAGCCGGTCTACCGCACTGCCAGGGTCGATTGGTGCAGGGCTGACAAACATGGGGCCGGCGTCGACCGAGCGCTGGCAGGCAATTTCATAAAACAGCATCGCGGCCCTGCCGTTGTCAGCAACCTCAGCGGATCTCAAGTGGTTTTCAACGGCCGCTGATTCGAAATGCAGACCATCGAGAAACATCTGATCCGGGACTTTCAGATCGGCATTCGCCGGACCGATCGGTTGACCGTTGACCGCAGCACCCAGTCTTTGCAGCTCGACCCGACTGACTTTGACTTCCCCGATGGACAAGGGCCCGAAATGCTTGTCGAGCGATGCCAGCGTTTGTCGATGCCTGGCTTCAGCGCCCTTGCCGGCCGAGGGTGCAGGCATATGAGAGAGATTGGCTGTAGAGGGCGCATGGTCATTGGCCGAGGCATCAAGCGGCGTGACCTGAAGCAGGCGCACATTGGAAACATGCGCGGAAGGTAAGATGAGTTTCGACACGTCTTAATCCCTTAACGTTGTGTATGAACACCGGTTTCCTTACCGGTGGTGCGGGCAATCCCGGGGTTTCACGGCCAGACAATGTCATGACCAAATTCGTTTCTATTGCCGGACAGTCTGAGAATGGGCAGACCTGCTGCCTCGACATGGTCGATCAACGTGTCGTACTCGAAGTGGTTGGCATGCCCGGCGTGGGTGGCAGCTTCGATGCGTTCGGCACGGGCACCTGCCATGTCCTTGATGTCCGTTACTTTGGCGCCTTTGGTCTGGTCGGCGTTGAGCAACCAGATGCGCTCGGCGTCCAGTCCGCTGCGGGTAACTGAAATCAGCCCTTCAAAATCGTCGGAGGGAAACCAGGTAGGCGGCGTGTCGCGGGCGGTCGAATTGAACATCATGTTTTCTTCATGGGGTACGACCTCCAGATGGCGGGTGTCCAGGGCGTACAGGAACATGACCGTCTGCCGAGTGCGCTCGGATCGATAGCCGCGCTCGTGATCCCAGGCAATCGGCCGGTCGCCATCCGACCAGTCGGAGGAGGCGCTGCTGCTGGAATCGCTGGCGTCGCTCGCACCACTCTCCGAGCTGCTGTCACTGGCGTCGCGGCCGGGATATTTGTGGGTCTGGCTGTTGAATCGCAGGTATTCGGGATCAGGCGCGCTGGCATACGTCTGGCCTTCATTGAGGCTGAACGTCGCGCTGATGGGTTTGTGCGTGGTGGCGCCGGGTTCATGGTGGTAGCGCGGCAGCATGGTGCCGTCGTTGGCCAATTCGAAAGGTGTGCGTTCGTCACCACGAAACAGTGCCGGAATATCGGTGCGGTACAGACAGTTGTTCTTATTGCGCAGATAGCCGAGTTTTTTCAACAGTGCTTCACGCACCTCGAACGTCAGGCTGTTTTCAGGGTGATACCAATCGTGGCGGGCGTTGCGCTTGAGATTGAGTTGCTCGACGGCGTCCCTGGCAAATTGCTCGAGGCGTTGCGGGTTGTCGAGTTCGTCGAGCAGGCGCTTGTGCGCTTGCGCCCACGGCGGAATAGCCAATTGATTTTGCAGGTCCTGCTGTAATCGCGTCAGTTGGTGCGGCAGCAGGTTATAAGACTGTAGAAACGTTTCGCGCTCCTTCAAGGTCATGGCCGGGTGCAACCAGCGCAGGGTGTTGCGCAGCAAGTCGGTGACAGGGTTGCCGGTATTGGCCGCCTCGGCCCATTGCGGTGGGCGGCCGGTGGCCTGTGCTTCCGCCCGGAAGCGAGTGATGTCCTGGCCATGCAAGCCGTAGAGTTGCCAGATCTGTTGGTCAGTCCATTGTCGCAAGTGCGCAGGCTGCGCGCCGAACCCGCCCTGCGGTGCGTCGACTTGCATCAAATTGCCGAACTCATCGCGCAGCGCGAAACGGGTATCGGTGTCCTTCGTACCCGGCCGGGGTGTCATTTCGTGATACCCCTGAGAGTCCGGGGACCGCCACGAAGGGCGATAACGGCGTTGATCCAGCGGCACCGCTGCAGCAACCGGACGCGGGCGTTTGGCTGCAGATGCCTGGTCGGGTTGTTCGCTTGCGCTCACGGCCGGGCGTTTCGGCGCGACCTGTTCTGTCAGACGCCAGGTCGGGCTGTCGGCGTTTTTGTACAAGCGCGGGCCTGAGGGCAATCGCTCGGTCAGCAACTTGCTGCGCCAGGCTCCGGATTCATCCTGGCCGACGTGGGTCGTTTGCAATCGGCCGTCTACTTCTACGTCGGCAAATTTTCTGCCGACCACCCAGCGAAACCCGTCGGCATCGGCCGGCTTCATGCCGTGCAGAAAAGCCTCCGACAGCCAGTAGTTATTTACCCTGTCAGGTTGCAGCACAGCGGCGCCCGTTGTCGGCATGCGTGAGATTTCCACGGCCTGTATTGCCGACGACAGTCCGGGCACGTGAATATCCGCAGTACGGTTTGGCACTGCCAGATCGGTAAGAGTGGGAGGGCGAAAATAGTCGGAAACACCATCAAGCGGTAAGTTCTCGTTCCGGCGCGGTGCAGTATTGCTCGAATCAAATGGATGGGTAATCGTCGCAGTTGGCTTGCGAGGTATTTTGGGGCTCATTGAATGCTCTGAACTAGCGAAGTTTCATGAATTTAATTTCGATGTCAATTTGTAACTGGCTGAAGCAACATTGAAATTAATTGGCTAGTTCAATCTAACGCTTTTTAAATGATATGAAAGTCGATATTGGTGCGGTTTCAATTGTTTGTGTAACGTCAGTTTTATATTTGTTGCGGGCAGGGAATCATGCCGGTTTCAGTGTGGAAGTTTAACCGGGCAGGAGAAAGATCAAGTAGGCAACTAACGCCGCTCTTGTCGGAGTTTTCCGAAAGAGCGGCGCGAAACAAACAGTGCTTGCATGTCGATGTTCAGTAGGCGTAGCGCAACAGCGTATGAGGCAAATGACGCAGCACGAAGAAACCGAACAGCGCGATCATCGAAGGCAGGATCAGCCACCAGATCTTGAATGGCATCGGGTTGAGGGACGTCTGCCGTTGGCTCAACCACAGCATCCCGGCGCAGACGCAACTGGCGAGCATCGCGCCGGCGAGGATGTCGGTCGGCCAGTGCGCGCCGAGATAGACCCGCGACAAGGCAATCGCCAGTGCCGGGATGCAGGCAATCAACAGCCAGGTCAGGCGCATGCGCGGCGGCTGCCCACGGCCGGCGAGCACGCCCAGCGTCAGGAACAAGGCAAACGCGCCGGAGGCATGGCCGCTTGGCATGCTGAAAGTGGTCAAGGGATCACTGAGCACTTCCGGGCGCACTCGGGCGAAAAAGTATTTGGTTCCGGTGTTGGCCATGGCGGTGATCAGCATGGTGGCGCCGGCGAACACCGCCTGGCGCCACTGCTTGCACAGCAACAACAGCACGACGAGCAGGGCGCTGAACAGCAACATGTTGCGGAATTCGCCGATCAGGGTCAGCGTCACGGCGATTTCATCCAGCGCTGGCTGGCGATGTTCCTGCACCAGAGTCATCACGCCATTGTCGAGCGCGGTCAGGTAGGGATAGCCGATGAACAGACTGATCAGGATCAACAGACTCATGCTGCCGATCCAGATCGTCGCGCGACGATGGCGACGCACGCTGCTGTTGACGCTCAGGCCGACCATCACCGCGAGGCTGGCGGCGACGATCCCGGCCTCCAGCCAGAACCCTTCAGGCAATGGCAGGCGGAACGCTGCGCCCGTGGCCCAGCCCGGCAACAGATAAGCCAGGCTCCAGCCAGCGGCGGCGAGCAAGCTGACGGCGAAGAAACGCGGGAAGGGCATGTCGCACATCCCGGCGACCATCGGCAGCATCGGTCGCAGCGGGCCGATGAAGCGCCCGACCAATAGGCTGGCGATGCCGTAGCGCTGGAAGTACGACTCGGCGCGGGCCATCCATTCCGGGTGATGGCGTAGCCCGGGCAGGCGGCGTATGTTCTGGTGAAAATGGCGGCCGAGGAAATACGAAATCAGATCACCGAGGATGCCACCGAGAAAGCCCAGCAGCAGCGTTTCGCTCAAGGACAGCGCGCCGCTGCCGGCCAGTACCGCCACGGCAAACAACAGCACCGTGCCCGGCACGATCAGCCCGGCAATCGCCAGACATTCCACGCAGGCAACGATGAACACCGCTGCGGCCAGCCACTGTGGATTGGCGCCGAGCCATCCGGTGATGCTATCGAGCCATGGGCCCATACAGAAAAACTCCAGACTATTGATAATCCCGATGGGAGCGGCCGCAGGCTGCGATCTTTTGATCTTGTTTCTTTAAAGCAGAAGCAAAAGATCGCAGCCTGCGGCAGCTCCTACAGGAGTAAGCGTTTACAGAAGAATATAATCCCGGCCTTCGACCTGACCCCGTCGCAGCGGGTTCCGCGTGCACCATTGCGCATACGCGGCGTCAACGAAGCGGTACATCAAGTGTTCATCGCGACCCAGCGGGATGCCCAGCCGAATTGTTTGAATAATCTGCGAGGGCGCCGGTCCCGCGTCCTCGACCAGCAGCAATTCATGATCGAAACGCTTGGCGTCCCACATCGGTACTTTCAAACCGAGTGCCTTGCACAGCAAGGTCTGCCCGGCGCACAACTTCTGCGTCGAACGCGGCCGTCCCTGGGCATCGGGATTGTTCAGCAGCATTTGCGCCAGACTCGCCGGACCGCTGACTTCATCGACCCACGGATAGGCGGATTTGATCAGCACCGCATTGCCCGGACCTTGCGCGCTGAAATTCAGCGAATCACCGCCGCGGGCGTAGTACATATAGATGTGCCCGCCGTCCAGAAACAAAGCCTTACGCTTTTCTGTGTAACCGAGCGAGGCATGGCTGCCTTTTTCCGCGAAGTAATAGGCCTCGGTCTCGATAATTCGAGCGCTCAACCACAGGTCGCCGACGCGATGGCGGATGACTTTGCCGAGCAACGCCTGCGCCAGTACTTGGGCGTCGCGGTCGAAAAAGCTGTCCGGCAGGCCCACGGGCAGGCGCGCGGACTCGGGGCAAAGGGGCACGTTGGTCATGATGGGCAGGGTTTATCCAGGCTCAAGAGGCCTTGATGATAACAACGCTCAGCTTAATTACGTCTGAACGATGGCCAAACGCAGTTCATTTCGACCATCCGCCCGTCACCGCTGTTAGTCCCGGGACGCGACAGCTATAATCTGCCGCTTTCCTCTTTGCCAAGACCCCAGCAGACCATGACTGAGTCCGTTCTTGACTACATGACCCGATTGGGTCGCGCCGCCCGTAGCGCTTCCCGGGTCATCGGCCGTGCCAGCACCGCGCAGAAAAACCGCGCCCTGCAGGCCACCGCCAATGCCCTGGACGCGGCGCGCGCCGAGCTGGCCGCAGCCAATGAGCTGGATCTGGCTGCCGGTCGCGCCAGCGGTCTGGAGCCGGCGCTGCTGGAACGTCTGGAACTGACTCCGGCACGCATCGACGGCATGATCGTCGGCCTGCGTCAGGTTGCTGCACTGGCGGATCCGGTCGGCGCGATCCGCGACATGAGCTTCCGTCCGTCGGGCATTCAGGTCGGCAAGATGCGTGTACCGCTGGGCGTGATCGGAATCATCTACGAATCCCGGCCGAACGTGACCATCGATGCCGCCAGCCTGTGTCTGAAGTCGGGCAACGCGACCATTCTGCGCGGCGGCTCCGAGGCGATTCACTCCAACCGCGCGATTGCCGCGTGCATTCAGCGCGGTCTGGCCGAAGCCGAACTGCCCGCCGCCGTGGTGCAAGTGGTCGAAACCACCGACCGTGCCGCTGTCGGCGCGCTGATCAGCATGCCGGAATACGTCGACGTCATCGTGCCCCGTGGTGGCCGTGGCCTGATCGAGCGCATCAGCCGCGATGCCCGCGTGCCGGTGATCAAGCACCTGGACGGCATCTGCCACGTCTACGTCAGCGAACACGCCGACCTGGCCAAAGCCCAGCGCATTGCCTTCAACGCCAAGACTTACCGTTATGGTATCTGCGGCGCGATGGAAACCCTGCTGGTCGATCAGGCTGTCGCCAGGGATTTCCTGCCGTCGATGGCTACGCAGTTCCGCGAAAAAGGCGTCGAGCTGCGCGGTTGCGAACGCACCCGGGCGATCATCGAAGCGGTCGCGGCCAGCGAAGACGACTGGCACACCGAGTACCTGGCGCCGATTCTGTCGATCCGCGTGGTCGACGGTCTGGAGCAGGCGATCGAGCACATCAACCATTACGGCTCCCATCACACCGACTCGATCGTCAGCGAAAACCTCGCCGACACCCGCCGGTTCGTGGCGGAAGTCGACTCGGCCTCGGTGATGATCAACACCCCGACCTGCTTCGCCGATGGATTTGAATACGGATTGGGTGCCGAAATCGGCATTTCTACTGATAAGCTGCACGCCCGCGGCCCGGTAGGGCTTGAGGGGTTGACCTGCGAGAAGTACATCGTGGTCGGCGATGGCCAGTTGCGCGGCCAGGCGACGGTCTGACTTGACCGACTTCGACCTGACAGCGCCGCACACCGGCAGCGAGTCGCGCCCGCAGCGCATTGGCGTGCTGGGCGGTACGTTCGACCCGGTGCACATCGGTCATTTGCGTGGCGCGCTGGAAGTTGTCGAAGCGCTGGCGCTGGACGAGTTGCGCCTGATGCCGAACGCGCGCCCGCCACATCGCGAGACGCCGCAGGTGTCGGCGCTGGATCGGCTGGCGATGGTCGAGTGCGCGGTGGCCGGATTGCCGCCGCTGGTGGTGGACGCCCGCGAATTGCAGCGGGACAAGCCGTCCTGGACCATCGATACCCTGGAGTCGCTGCGCGCAGAGATGCCCGCCGAGACCCAGGTTTTTCTGCTTTTGGGCTGGGACGCATTTTGCGGCCTGCCCACTTGGCACCGCTGGGAAGAGTTGCTCCAGCATTGCCACATCCTGGTGCTACAGCGCCCGGACGCCGACAGCGAACCGCCGGATGCCTTGCGCAACCTGCTGGCAGCGCGTTCGGTGAGCGACCCGCTGGCCCTGAAAGGGCCGAGCGGACAGATTGCATTCGTCTGGCAGACACCGCTCGCGGTTTCCGCCACCCAGATCCGTCAACTGCTGGCCAGCGGTAAGTCGGTACGTTTCCTGGTGCCCGACGCGGTCCTGGCCTACATCGATGCGCACGGTCTGTACCGTGCGTCGAACTGAACAAGGCGTGCTTCACTGATACGAATCACCGTATCCCCAAGCCGCCGAATACATGAGCAAAACGAGTTTCATATGACTGATAAAGATCTACCGAAAGTAAAGCGCAAAGGCACGTTCAAGAGCGCGCCACTGCCGGAAGCCGTCAACACCAACGAGCCGCTCAAGGGCGACGAACTGGTCAAGATTGCCGTCGCTGCGCTGGAAGACGTCAAGGCCCAGGACATCCAGATCATCGATGTGCGCGACAAGCAGAGCATCACTGACTACATGATCATCGCCACCGGTACCTCCAATCGCCAGATCAACGCGATGCTCGACAAGGTCCGCGAGGAAGTGAAAAAGCAGGGCGCCAAGCCGCTGGGCGAAGAAGGCAAGGGCGACAGCGACTGGGTGCTGCTCGACCTCGATCTGGTGATCGTGCACATGATGACCGCCTCGGCGCGTCAGTTCTACGACCTGGAACGCCTGTGGGCCGGTGCCGAGCAAAGCCGTGCTGCCGATGCCAAGCACCACAGCCCGGAAAACACCCACGAGCATTTCACCAAGCTCAACAAAGACCAGTTCTAAGGGATTGCTGTGCGACTGCGCCTGATCGCCGTCGGTTCACGCATGCCCAAGTGGGTGGAAGAAGGCTGGCATGAATATGCCAAGCGTCTTCCGTCCGAGCTGGCGCTGGAACTGGTGGAAATTCCGCTCAATACCCGTGGCAAGAATGCCGACGTGGCCCGTTTCATCCGCCAGGAAGGCGAAGCCATGCTGGCCAAGGTCGGGCACAACGAGCGGATCGTCACGCTGGAAGTTCACGGCAAGCCCTGGAGCACCGAGCAACTGGCGGTCGAACTCGATCGCTGGCGCCTGGATTCGCGCACGGTCAACTTCATGGTCGGCGGCCCGGAAGGGCTGGCACCGGAAGTCTGTGCCCGCGCTGACCAGCGCTGGTCGTTGTCGCCGCTGACCTTGCCGCACCCGCTGGTGCGAATCCTGATCGGCGAACAGTTGTACCGTGCCTGGACCGTGTTGTCCGGCCACCCTTACCACAAGTAAGCCTGCCCTCATGTCTCAGCCGATCCGCATCAAGGACCACGAAAAGGACGCCCGTCTGGTGCGTAGCCGTGTCGTGTTCGGCGCGATCGTGATCGTGACGCTGATCTGTGTGCTGATCGCGCGTTTGTATTACCTGCAGGTGATCCAGTACGAGTACCACTCGACCCTGTCGGAAAACAACCGCGTCCACGTGCAGCCGATTCCGCCGACGCGCGGGCTGATTTTCGACCGCAACGGCGTGGTTGTGGCCGACAACCGGCCGAGCTTCAGCCTGAGCATGACCCGCGAGCGCTCCGGCGACTGGCAGCAGGTGCTCGACGTTATCGTCGAGGTGCTGGAGCTGACGCCCGAGGACCGGGTGATCTTCGAGAAACGCATGCGGCAGGGGCGTCGGCCGTTCGAGCCGGTGCCGATCCTGTTCGAGCTGACCGAAGAGCAGATCGCCCGCATCGCGGTGAACCAGTTCCGCCTGCCCGGGGTGGAAGTGGTCGCGCAACTGGTCCGGCATTACCCGCAGGGCGCGCACTTTGCGCACTCGGTGGGCTACATGGGGCGGATCAACGAGAAAGAGCTGAAGTCGCTGGATCCGGTCAACTACAGCGGCACCCACCACATCGGCAAGACCGGCATCGAGCGGTTCTACGAGCCGGAATTGCACGGTCAGGTCGGTTACGAGGAAGTCGAGACCAACGCCCGTGGCCGCGTATTGCGCGTGCTCAAACGCACCGATCCGATTCCCGGCAAGGACATCGTCCTGAGCCTCGACATCAAGTTGCAGGAAGCCGCCGAGGCCGCGCTGGGCGGGCGACGTGGTGCGGTGGTGGCGCTCGATCCGAAAACCGGCGAAGTGCTGGCGATGGTCAGTCAGCCAAGTTTCGACCCCAACCTGTTCGTCACCGGCATCAGCTTCAAGGCCTACGCCGAGTTGCGCGACTCCATCGACCGGCCGTTGTTCAACCGCGTGCTGCGCGGTCTGTACCCGCCGGGCTCGACGATCAAACCGGCGGTGGCGATTGCCGGTCTTGACGCCGGGGTGGTCACGGCGTCGAGCCGGGTGTTCGACCCGGGCTATTACATGCTGCCCAACTACGACCACAAATACCGCAACTGGAACCGTACCGGTGACGGCTTCGTCGACCTCGACACGGCGATCATGCGGTCCAACGACACCTACTTCTATGACCTGGCGCACAAGCTCGGCATCGATCGGCTGTCGACCTATATGAACAAGTTCGGTATCGGTCAGAAGGTCTCGCTGGACATGTTCGAAGAATCCCCCGGCCTGATGCCATCGCGCGAATGGAAGCGAGCAACGCGCAAACAGGCGTGGTTCCCCGGCGAAACCCTGATTCTCGGGATCGGCCAGGGCTACATGCAATCGACGCCACTGCAGCTGGCTCAGGCCACGGCGCTGGTGGCCAACAAAGGCATCTGGAACCGTCCGCACCTGGCCAAATCCCTCGACGGGGTGAAACCAGTGGATGAGAACCCGATGCCAAACATCGTCCTGCGCGACCCGTCCGACTGGAACAAGGTCAACCACGGCATGCAGCAGGTGATGCACGGTGCCCGGGGTACCGCGCGCAAAGCGGCGATCGGCGCGCAATACCGCATCGCCGGCAAGTCCGGTACCGCGCAGGTGGTGGCGATCAAGCAGGGCGAAAAATACGACCGCTCCAAGGTCCAGGAGCGCCATCGCGACCACGCCTTATTCGTCGGTTTCGCCCCGGCCGATGATCCGAAGATTGTCGTGTCGGTGATGGTCGAGAACGGTGAGTCCGGCTCCGGCGTGGCCGCGCCGGTCGTGCGCCAGGTCATGGACGCGTGGTTGCTCGACCAGGACGGCCATCTCAAAGCCGAGTACGCCAGCCCAATCACTGCGGAGGCCCCGGCCCGTGATGAATAATTTCGATCGCATGCTCTCCAGCGAGGATGTGATGCGTCGCCGCGCGACGTTGCTGCAAAGACTGCATATCGATGGCCCGCTGTTGATCCTGTTGCTGATCCTCGCCGCCGGCAGCCTGTTCGTGCTGTATTCGGCCAGCGGCAAGAGCTGGGATCTGCTCGGCAAGCAGGCCACATCGTTCGGTATCGGTCTGGTGGCGATGATCGTCATCGCCCAGTTCGAGCCGCGTTTCATGGCGCGTTGGGTACCGCTCGGTTACGTGATCGGCGTGGTCTTGCTGATCGTCGTCGACATCATGGGCCACAACGCCATGGGCGCCACGCGCTGGATCAACATCCCCGGGGTGATCCGCTTCCAGCCCTCGGAGTTCATGAAGATCCTGATGCCGGCGACCATCGCCTGGTATCTGTCCAAACGCACCTTGCCGCCGCAGCTCAAGCACGTCGGCATCAGCCTGATGCTGATTGGCGTGCCGTTCATTCTGATCGTGCGCCAGCCGGACCTGGGGACTTCGCTGCTGATTCTCGCCGGTGGCGCCTTTGTCCTGTTCATGGGCGGCCTGCGCTGGCGCTGGATTCTCAGCGTGCTGGCGGCGGCGGTGCCGGTATCGGTGGCGATGTGGTTTTTCGTCATGCACGACTACCAGAAACAGCGGGTCCTGACCTTTCTCGACCCGGAAAGTGATCCGCTGGGCACCGGCTGGAACATCATCCAGTCGAAAGCCGCGATCGGTTCCGGTGGCGTATTCGGCAAAGGCTGGTTGCTCGGTACCCAGTCGCACCTGGACTTTCTCCCGGAAAGCCACACCGACTTCATTATCGCCGTGCTTGGCGAAGAGTTCGGTCTGGTGGGAATTTGCGCACTGCTGCTGATCTATCTGTTGTTGATCGGTCGTGGGCTGGTGATCACTGCCCAGGCACAAACGCTGTTCGGCAAATTGCTCGCCGGTGCGTTGACCATGACTTTTTTTGTTTACGTTTTCGTCAACATCGGTATGGTCAGTGGCCTGTTGCCGGTCGTGGGGGTGCCGTTGCCGTTCATTAGCTACGGAGGAACTTCGCTGGTGACGCTGCTGTCAGCGTTTGGGGTTTTGATGTCGATCCATACCCATCGCAAGTGGATCGCACAGGTTTGAATAAGGTGAAGAGTGCAATGCAAGTAATGCGTGGCTGGGCGACTCGATGCGCGCCGCTGGTTGGCCTGGTGGGCCTGCTGGGAAGCGTGCAGGAAGCGCTGGCCGGCGACTATGAAGGCTCGCCCCAGGTGGCCGAATTCGTCGGCGAAATGACCCGCGACTACGGTTTCGCCGGTGAACAACTGATGGGTGTGTTCCGCGAGGCGCAACGCAAGCAGTCGATTCTCGACGCCATCTCCAAACCCGCCGAACGGGTCAAGCAGTGGAACGAATATCGACCGATGTTCATCACCGACGCGCGCATCGCCCGTGGTGTCGACTTCTGGCGTCAGCACGAGGCGACCCTGGCCCGTGCCGAGCAAGAATACGGCGTGCCGGCACAAGTCATCGTGTCGATCATCGGCGTCGAGACCTTTTTCGGACGTAATACCGGTAATTTCCGCGTGATCGATGCTTTATCAACCCTGGGCTTCGACTATCCTCCCCGTGCCGAATTTTTCCGCAAGGAACTGCGTGAGTTCCTCCTGCTGGCCCGTGAAGAGCAGGTCGATCCACTGACCCTCAAAGGCTCTTACGCCGGGGCAATGGGGCTGCCGCAATTCATGCCGAGCAGCTTTCGCGCCTACGCGGTGGACTTCGACGGTGACGGTCACATCAATATCTGGAACAACCCGGACGATGCCATTGGCAGCGTCGCCAGCTATTTCAAGCGCCATGGCTGGGTCGCCGGTGAGCCGGTGGTCAGCCGCGCCGATGTACGCGGCGAGCAGGCTGATGAAGGCCTGACCAGCGGTATCGAACCGGTGAAGACGGTTGCAGAGTTGCGGGCGCTGGGCTGGTCGAGTCATGATGCGCTGCGCGATGATATGCCGGTTACCGCATTTCGCCTCGAAGGCGACAACGGCCCTGAATACTGGATGGGCCTGCAGAATTTCTACGCGATCACGCGTTATAACCGCAGCGTGATGTACGCCATGGCCGTACATCAACTGTCTGAACAGCTGGTACAAGCACGGGGCGTCAAGTAATGCAGGCATTGCCTAACAATAAACCCCTGAAGCTGGTGGCTTTCGCTGCGTTGGCAGTCCTGGTTGCCAGTTGCACGACCAGCCGCACGCCGACGCAGAAATCCCCGTCCACCGCTGTCCGCGCCCAACCGGGCCTGGACATCAATCGCGCGCACAAAGACGGCGCGCCTTGGTGGGATGTCGATGTTTCGCGCATCCCCGATGCGACACCGACCCTGCACACCGGCCCGTACAAGGCCAACCCTTACACCGTGCTGGGCAAGACCTATTTCCCGTTGCAGGAATCCAAGACCTACGTGGCCTCAGGTACGGCGTCCTGGTACGGCACCAAGTTCCATGGCCAGAACACCGCCAACGGCGAAGTGTATGACCTGTACGGCATGAGCGCTGCGCACAAGACCTTGCCGCTGCCAAGCTACGTCCGGGTGACCAACCTGGACAACAACAAGACGGTGATCCTGCGCGTCAACGACCGTGGGCCGTTCTACTCCGATCGCATCATCGATTTGTCCTACGCGGCGGCGAAGAAACTCGGCTATGCCGAAACCGGCACCGCGCGGGTCAAGGTCGAAGGCATCGATCCGCAACAGTGGTGGGCAGCCAAGGGCCGTCCGGCGCCGCTGATGCTCAACGAGCCGCAAGTAGCGCAGAATAGCGCGCCAGCGATTACAGCGTCGGCCGGCACCGTCGAGCAATGGACACCGCCACCGCAGCAACACGCGGCGGCCGTGGTGCCGGTGCAGATCGATGCAAAAAAAAACGCTTCTGCACCAGCGTCTGGCCAGTATCTGCAGGTGGGCGCGTTCGCCAACCCGGACGCTGCCGAACTGCTGAGGTCGAAGCTCAGCGGGATGGTGAGCGCGCCGGTGTTCATCAGTTCGATCGTGCGCAATCAGCAGACCCTGCACCGGGTACGCCTGGGGCCGATCGGCTCGCCGGGTGAGATCGCCCAGGTGCAGAACAGTGTGCGTCTGGCCAATCTGGGTTCGCCCAGCGTGGTCAGCGAGTAATACGTAGACCTTGATTGACGGTTCACTTGCGGTATTCGGGGGGTGAACCAGGTTGTTGGCTCTTCGAAGAACAAAAGCCCGGCAAGGGTGACTGGAGTGAGCAACTGAACACGCGATGGCCCGTTAGAAGGCTGTCTGAATAAGTTTTGCCTTCGGGCAAGTTTCCATTAGCGATTTCGAGAGACGGATGAACATCACCACCTTTGCCAAACGCCTGTGTCTGCTAGTCCCGCTGCTCCTCTCGCCAGCCGCCTTCGCGGCCGAGATGATGCCGTCGCCACCACAACTGGCCGCCAAGGCCTATGTTCTGATGGACGCCAGCAGCGGCAACGTGCTGGTCGAAAACAACGGCGACCAGCGTCTGCCACCGGCCAGCCTGACCAAGCTGATGACCGCGTACATTGCGACCCTGGAAATCCGTCGCGGCCAGATCGGCGAGAACGACCCGGTGACCGTCAGCGAAAACGCCTGGCGCACCGGCGGTTCGCGGATGTTCATCAAGGTCGGCTCGCAGGTGACTGTCAGCGACCTGCTGCACGGCATCATCATCCAGTCCGGTAACGACGCCAGCGTCGCCCTGGCCGAGCACATCGCCGGCAGCGAAGACGCCTTCGCCGACCTGATGAACAAGACCGTCACCGAACTGGGCATGACCAATACCCATTTCATGAACCCGACCGGTCTGCCGAATCCTGAGCACTACTCGTCGGCGCACGACATGGCGATTCTGGCCCGTGCGATCATCCACGAAGACCCGGCTCACTATGCGATCTACTCGCAGAAAGAGTTCTTCTGGAATGGCATCAAGCAGCCTAACCGCAACCTGCTGCTGTGGCGCGACAAGACCGTTGACGGTCTGAAAACCGGCCACACCGACGAAGCCGGCTACTGCATGGTGTCCTCGGCGGTACGTGACGGCCAGCGCCTGATCGCCGTGGTGTTCGGCACCAACAGCGAAGTGGCCCGCGCCGCTGAAACCCAGAAGCTGCTGACCTACGGTTTCCGCTTCTTCGAAACCCAGACCTTCTATCAGAAGGGCACTGAGCTGGCGCAGGCGCCGGTATGGAAAGGCACCACCAGCCAGGTCAAGGCCGGCCTGGCGCAAGACCTGACCATGACTCTGCCAAAAGGCCAGTTGAAGAAGCTCGCTGCCAGCATGACCATGAACCCGCAACTGGTTGCGCCAATCGCCAAGGGCGACGTGATCGGTAAAGTCGAAGTCAAACTGGAAGACAAGGTGGTGCACAGCGCCGACCTGATCGCTCTGGATGGCGTCGAGGAGGGTGGTATCTTCCGCCGCATGTGGGATAGCATCCGTCTATTCTTCTACGGCTTGTTCAACTGATTCAGTGTTGACCTGCATGGCCCCGCCCCGATCCGGTGCGGGGCCATGTGCGTTACCACGGCTTGCACTCTAGAGGCCGTTACGCCATGACCGATACCGAAGTAAAGGCGCCAAAGATCGAATTCCCTGTCACGGACTATCCCGTCAAGGTGATCAGCGATACCGGTGTAGGCAACAAAGACAAGATCATCGACATCGTCAAGAAACACGCGACCATCAATGATGAGCGTATCGACGAACGTCAAAGCACCAACGGCAAATACACCACTATTCAGTTGCACATCGTCGCCACCGACCAGGATCAGCTGTACAACATCAACAGCGAACTGCGGGCGACCGGCTTCGTGCACATGGTGTTGTGATGCACGGCACGCTGGGCTTTCGCGAGCTGGGCCAGATGGCTTACGAGCCGGTCTGGCATGCCATGCAGCGCTTCACCAACGAACGCGGCAGCGATGCCGCCGACGAAATCTGGCTCGTCGAACACCCGCCGGTGTTCACTCAGGGCCAGGCCGGCAAGGCTGAACACCTGTTGCTGCCGGGAGATATTCCGGTGGTGCAGGTCGATCGTGGCGGCCAAGTGACTTATCATGGCCCCGGGCAGCTGGTGGCTTATCTGTTACTGGATGTACGCAAGCTGGGTTTCGGCGTGCGTGATCTGGTCAGCCGCATGGAAGCCTGCCTGATCGAACTGCTGGCCAGCTACGGCGTCACCGCCGCCGCCAAGCCAGATGCTCCCGGCGTGTACGTCGATGGAGCGAAAATCGCTTCTCTGGGTTTGCGCATTCGCCACGGTTGTTCCTTTCATGGCCTGGCCCTGAACGTGGATATGAACCTGGAACCGTTTCGACGGATTAATCCCTGCGGCTACGCCGGGCTGGCCATGACCCAGCTGAGCGATCACGCAGGATCGATTGAATTTGCCGAGGTAAGTGCCCGGCTGCGCGCGCAGCTCGTCAAACACCTCGACTATGCTGAGCAGACGACCCTCACGGGCGGAATCGACTGATATGACTACTGATGCAGTGCAAACCATGATCCCGACGCTCGACGTGACCGAGCGCCCGGCCCCGCGTCCCAAGGTTGAAGCCGGCGTCAAGCTGCGCGGCGCCGAGAAGGTTGCACGCATCCCGGTCAAGATCATCCCGACCACCGAACTGCCGAAAAAACCCGACTGGATCCGTGTGCGCATTCCGGTTTCGCCGGAAGTCGACCGCATCAAGAGCCTGCTGCGCAAGCACAAGCTGCACAGTGTCTGCGAAGAAGCGTCCTGCCCGAACCTCGGCGAATGCTTCTCCGGCGGCACCGCGACCTTCATGATCATGGGCGATATCTGCACCCGTCGCTGCCCGTTCTGCGACGTTGGCCACGGTCGTCCGAAGCCACTGGACGTCAACGAGCCGGAAAGCCTGGCGATCGCTATCGCCGACCTCAAGCTCAAATACGTGGTGATCACCTCGGTTGACCGTGACGACCTGCGTGACGGCGGTGCCCAGCACTTTGCCGACTGCATCCGCGAAATCCGCAAACTGTCGCCGAACGTGCAGCTCGAGACCTTGGTCCCGGACTACCGTGGCCGCATGGACATCGCCCTGGAAATCACCGCCGCCGAGCCGCCGGATGTGTTCAACCACAACCTGGAAACCGTGCCGCGCCTGTACAAGGCTGCGCGTCCGGGCTCGGACTACCAGTGGTCGCTGACCCTGTTGCAACGCTTCAAGCAGATGATGCCGCACATTCCGACCAAGTCCGGCCTGATGCTGGGTCTGGGCGAGACCGACGAGGAAGTCATCGAAGTCATGAAGCGCATGCGCGAACACGACATCGACATGCTGACCCTCGGTCAATACCTGCAACCGTCGCGCAGCCACTTGCCGGTGCAGCGCTTCGTCCATCCGGACACCTTCGCCTGGTTCGCCGAGGAAGGTTACAAGATGGGCTTCAAGAACGTTGCTTCGGGCCCGCTGGTACGTTCCTCGTACCATGCCGACGAGCAGGCGAAGCTGGTCAAGGCTGAGCTGCTGGGTTCCTGATTCAGGGCCGATGCAAAAATGCCCGCCGAGGACTGTCCTTCGGCGGGCATTTTTTTGCCTGAGACAAGGGGCTTTTGTTTGCCTCTTCAGCTGACTACTGTGTGTGCATGACTTTACCGCTGGAGCCCAAGGATGACCGTTCGACCGAGCCACACCCTGATTGCCCACCGACCCGTACCGGCGCTGCCCTCTGAGGGGACGATCGGCGTCATCGCGCCGGCCGGTCCCGGCGCCCTCGACACTGAAAAAGCGCTGCAATGGATGCGTGCGCGCGGCCATGGGCTGAAGGTGTATCCGGGTGTCTACGAGAAGGACGGCTATCTGGCCGGCAGCGACGACGTACGCCTGCACGATCTGCATGCGGCATTCGCTGATCCCGAGGTCGACGCGATCATATGCCTGCGCGGTGGCTACGGTACGCCGCGTCTGCTTGATCGCATCGACTACGATCTGCTCAGCCGCAACGCCAAACCCTTTATTGGCTACAGCGATATCACCGCGCTGCACCTGGCGATCAGTCGCTACGCCGGGTTTGTGACCTTCCACGGGCCGCTGCTCAATGCTGACCTGCTGGGCGACAAGGAGCCGCCGACCGTCACCTCGTTCTTCGCCATGCTGCGCGGGCAAATGAAGTCAGGGAGTGTGCTGAGCCATCCGGCGGCTTATCCGCTATCAACCGTCGAACCGGGTATTGCTCACGGACGTTTGCTTGGCGGCAATCTGGCGATGATCGCCGCGACCTTGGGTACGCCTTACGAAATTGATGTCGAAGGGGTGATCCTGTTTATCGAAGACATCAACGAGCCGCTGTATCGGATTGATCGGCTGCTGACCCAGATGCGCCTGGCCGGCAAGTTGGCCAGACTGCGCGGTGTGCTGGTCGGCGATATCGCCGGGGTGGATGTCGACGCGCTGAATCGCTTGCTCAAGCAAACCTTTGAGCCGTTGCGGATTCCGGTGTTGTCGGGTTGGCGCAGTGGTCATTGCGACCCGAACCTGACACTGCCGTTGGGCGCGCTGGTGCGCCTGGATGCGGGGAAACAGGAGTTGCTGCTGGAGCAGGATGTGGTGATCAAGGCTGAAACGGTTATTGCCTGACAGTCAGTCTTCGCGAGCAGGCTCGCTCCCACAGGTTTTGAGTCGAATTCACAATTGTGTTTCAACCAGAACCCCTGTGGGAGCGGGCTTGCCCGCGATGCTTTTATTGGTTGCGAAGGCTCTCGAGCAACTTATGCGTCGGGTAACCATCCGCCGGCCAGCCCAGCGCCTGCTGGGCACTGCGAATGGCCTTGCGCGTATTGGCGCCGATAATCCCGTCCGCCGTGCCGGCGTCATAATTACGCGCGCTCAATAGCGTCTGCAGTTCGATGCGCTCGGTGCGGCTCAGCGGCAGATCATCTTTCGGCCAGTCGCCATTGATCAGGCCCGCGCCTTCAAAGCGCTCGGACAGCAGACTCACCGCCAGCGCATACGACGACGAATTGTTGTACTTGAGAATCGCCCGGAAGTTGTCGAGGATCAGGAACGCCGGGCCACGATAACCGGCCGGCAGCAGCAGGGCAGCGGACAGTTGTTCGGAACCGGCTGGCACCTGCGCGCCGTTCGGCAGGTTCACACCCAGTTGCCGCCATTCGGCGACGCTTTTGCGAATCGTGCCATCGGCCAGCGTGTAGTTGAAACCGCTCGGCAATTGCACTTCAAAACCCCACGGCTGGCCACGTTGCCAGCCCGAGCTTTGCAGGTAATGCGCGGTCGAGGCCAGTGCATCGGCCGGGCTACCCCAGATGTCGCGGCGACCGTCACCGTCAAAATCCACGGCGTGGGTGTTGTAAGTGGTCGGAATGAACTGGGTCTGGCCCATCGCCCCGGCCCAGGAGCCGAGCATTTTCTCCGGGGTGATATCGCCTTGTTGCAGAATTTGCAGGGCGGCGATCAATTGCGCATGAGCAAAGCCCGGACGACGGCCTTCGTAGGCGAGGGTGGCCAGCGAGTTGATCACCGACTTGCTGCCCTGAAACTGGCCGAAGTTGCTTTCCATGCCCCACACCGACACCAGTGCCTGGCGATCAACGCCATAACGCTGCTCGATGCTTTGCAGAATATCGGCGTACTGATTGATCAGCGCCTGGCCCTTGCGTACGCGCAGTGGCGACAGCGCGCCATCGAGGTATTCCCACACCGGGCGGGAAAACTCCGGCTGACTGCGATCGGCACGGATCACGCTGGCGTCGAAGCTGATGTTGGCAAATGCCTGATCGAACAGCTCGGGACGAATCCCGGCGGCGAGGGCGTCCTTGCGGAAACCTGCCTGCCATTCGGCGAAGGTCTGGGTCGGTTGAATATCGAGCGGATCGGTGGACGGCACTACCGGCGGAATGATCGCTGGGGCCGTGGTGACCGGGGCAGCTTGAAGCGGTTGTGCATCGGCGGCGGTGGGTTTTTCCGCGCAGGCGACAAGCAGGATGAAGCTGGAGGCAGCGATCAATTGGCGCACGGGCCAACGACGGGAAAGACTTGGGGGCATGCACAGTTCCAGGGGAAACGAATCAGGTGCAGACCTTAACATGAGCGGGGGGTGGTGCGCTTCAGGCAGCCAGAAAGTAAAAAGCCTCCCGGTTGTCAGACCGGAAGGCTTCGCGGCGGTAGCTGCCTTTGCCCTTGGCTGGTCGTTCCTGGCGGCTGCGGAACAAGGGCTGGGCGACGATGGATTTGGCCTTGTTGGGGCCATGCTTTGCAGGCTTTTTGCTCATGAGGGTTCTCTCGGTGTGGTGGTTTTGCGCCGAGAATAATCTGCCGATGTGGCGCGTCTGTCCAGTAGCTCATGCGTAGGAATATTCTGGCGCTTTCGCGAGCAGGCTCGCTCCCACATTGGAACGCGGGCACCTGTGGGAGCGAGCCTGCTCGCGAATGGACGCTACGCGATCAAATGCCTTACTCGGCAGGCAATGACAGTCGCTGGCCTGACATCAATAAAGCCAGGCGGCTAAGGCTCATCCACGGCGAACCCGCCGCCTGGCCCTTGATCTGCGCATCGATACGCTGCGCTTCGAGCAGCAATTGCGCCCAGCGTTGCGCCGAGTAGCGTTGCAAAGCCTTGCTCATCAGCGGCTTGCGCTTGTCCCATACCGGCGGTTTCGATTGGCTGAAGCACTTGTCCAGTGGCGTGCCCTGGCTGTATTGCAGGGAGATGTTGGCCAGCTGGCGCAACTCCCGCGCCAGTGCCCAGAGGATCACGGGCGGCTCGACGCCTTCGCCGCGCAAACCCTCGAGCATGCGCAAGGCGTGGGCCGGTTCACCGTTGAGCACCGCGTCGGTCAGGCCGAACACGTCGAACCGCGCACTGTCGGCGACGGCGGCCTGCACGGTTTCGACGGTGATCTGCCCACCTTCGGCCATCAGTTTGAGCTTTTCGATTTCCTGCGCGGCGGCGAGCAGGTTGCCTTCGACACGCGCGGCAATCAATTCGACGGCGTCCTGACTGGCCGACAGACCGGCCTGAGACAGGCGCTGACGAATCCAGCTCGGCAGCTGATTGCCATCCACCGGCCAGATCTGCACGAACTGGGTTTGTTGGCCTTCGACCAGCGCCTTGCCCCACTTGGTTTTCTGCGCGCTGCCATCGAGCTTCGGCAAGCTGATCAGCAGCACGGTATCTTCAGCGGGGCGCGAGCAGTATTCGATCAGCGCGGCGGCGCCCTTGTCGCCAGGCTTACCGGACGGCAGGCGCAGTTCCAGCAGGCGTTTTTCGGCGAAGAGCGACATGCTCGCGCCGGCCTGCAACAACGTACCCCAATCGAAATTGGCGTCGGCGGCGAAGACCTGACGTTCGTCGAAACCTTGCTGGCGGGCAGCGGTGCGGATGGCGTCGGCGGCTTCCTGACACAGCAACGGGTCATCGCCGCTGATGATGTAGACCGGCGCGAGTGCACCTTGCAGGTGTTTGCCTAGTTGTGCGGGAGCGAGCTTCATAAGGAAGGGCGAGCGGGGCGCCTGGGCGCCCCGACCGTCTTACTGCTGCGGGATTTCGAGCGGCGACTGACGCGGAGTTTCCGCCTCGGCCTTCTGCGCCGCTTCCAGCGCATCGGCTTCAGCCTTGGCGCGGTCATTGGCGGTTTGCTGCAGTTGCTGCAACTGGCCCGGAGTCAGCTGCGACAGGCGCAGCATCATGCGCTGCACCAGCTCGCGGCGGATTTCATGACGGGCGTCATTGGCTTCCTGATCGGAGCCGACGAGGTTGTTGCCGTCGTGAATGAAGACTTTCTGCACTTCGAGCTTGTCGCTGACCAACGACAGGTTTTTCTCGCCGCGGATGTCATAGCTCAGCACGGTGCTGACCTGATACTCGCCTGTGCGACCGGCACCGGCATAGCTGAGAATTCGCTGGCTTTCCTGCTCGTCAGCCAGATACAACTTGTACGGCGCGCCGCTGTAAACCTTGACGCCGCTGGACTCCAGCGTCTGACGCAGCTGTGTCACGGTTTCGCCGTAAGCGTTACGCGCGCTCAGGTCGATTTCCTTGATCGACAGTTCGTTGGTGCCAGTACCACGCAACTGGAAACCGCAGGCGCTCAGCAGAACGGCGAGGCCCATCACCAGCAGATTGCGTTTGATCATTGTGTTGCTCCCCTTGAAACCAGGTGAGCCGACTCTGCGGCCCGAAAGGTTTTACTGGGTGCCAGGCGAGCCCGGCACCCGATCCAATTTAGCTGGCGACGATATTGACCAGTTTGCCCGGCACCACGATCACTTTGCGAATGGTCAGGCCGTCGACGAAACGCAGCACGTTTTCGTTGATGCGCGCGGCGGCTTCGATCTCTTCGCGAGTGGCGCTGGCCGGCATTTCGATCTGCCCGCGCAGCTTGCCGTTGACCTGAATCACCAGGGTCAGGTTGTCCTGCACCAGCGCACTTTCGTCCACAGCCGGCCAGCCCGCATCGATCACCGCATCGGCGTGACCCAACTGCTTCCACAGTTCATGGCTGATGTGCGGGGTGATCGGCGCCAGCAGCAGGGTCACCGCTTCCAGACCTTCGTGCAGCAATGCGCGGTCCTGTTCGGTGGCTTGCGCGGCTTTTTCCAGGACGTTCATCAGCGTCATCACCTGAGCGATGGCGGTGTTGAATTTGTGGTTCTGGCCGACGTCATGGCTGGCCTGTTTGATCGCCAGGTGAATCGCACGACGCACGGTTTTCTGCTCGTCGCTCAGAGCGGCGATATCCAGTTTGCCCGGCAAGCCTTGGGTGACGTGAGCCTGCGCCAGACGCCAGACGCGCTTGAGGAAACGGTGCGAACCTTCAACGCCGGAGTCGGACCACTCCGCGCTCATGTCAGGCGGCGAAGCGAACATCATGAACAGACGGCAGGTGTCGGCGCCGAACTGGTCGATCATCGACTGCGGGTCGACGCCGTTGTTCTTCGACTTGGCCATCTTCTCGGTGCCGCCGATTTCTACCGGCAGGCCGTCGGATTTCAGCTTGGCGCTGATGACCTTTGCTTTGCTGTCACGCTCAAGTTCCACGTCTGCCGGATTGAACCAGGTGTAGGCCCCATTGGCTTCGCGACGATAGTAAGTCTCGGCGATCACCATGCCCTGGGTCAGCAGGTTCTTGAACGGCTCGTTGGAGCTGACCAGACCTTCGTCACGCATCAGTTTGTGGAAGAAGCGCGCATAGAGCAGGTGCAGGATGGCGTGTTCGATACCTCCGATGTACTGATCCACCGGCAGCCAGTGATCGGCTGCGGTTTTCTCGACCAGGCCACCTTCAAAGTGCGGCGAGGCGTAACGCGCGTAGTACCACGACGATTCGACGAAGGTGTCCATGGTGTCGGTTTCACGCTTGGCCGGCGCGCCGCATTTCGGGCAGCTGCACTCGTAGAACTCGGGCATGCGCGCCAGCGGCGAACCGGCGCCGTCCGGCACCACGTCTTCCGGCAGGACGACCGGCAGTTGATCTTCCGGCACCGGCACATCGCCGCACGTGGCGCAATGGATGATCGGGATCGGGCAGCCCCAGTAGCGCTGGCGGCTGATGCCCCAGTCGCGCAGGCGGAACTGGGTACGCGAGGCGCCCAGTTGTTTCTTGATCAGGGCGACTTCCATGGCGTCGAACGCGCCGGCAAAGTCGAGGCCGTCGAACTCGCCGGAGTTGATCAGTGTACCGTGCTCGCCATAGGCGTCTTGCCACGGCGCCGGGTTGGTGTCACCGGAGCTGGTGCGCACCACCGATTTCACCGGCAGGTTGTACTTGTGGGCGAATTCGAAATCGCGCTCGTCGTGCGCCGGAACCGCCATGACCGCGCCGTCGCCGTAGTGCATCAGCACGTAGTTGGCGACCCACACCGGGAGCTTTTCGCCGGTCAGCGGGTGCTCGACGAACAGGCCGGTCGGCAGGCCTTTCTTTTCCTGGGTGGCGACATCGGCTTCAGCGACGCTGCCGCCCTTGCATTCAGCGATGAACGCTTGCAGCTCAGGGTTGTTCTGCGCGGCCAGGGTGGCCAGCGGGTGCTCGGCGGCGACGGCGACATAAGTCGCGCCCATCAGGGTGTCCGGACGAGTGGTGAAAACTTTCAGGGTGCCGGCTTCGCCGATCGAGTCGACGTTGTACGGGAACTGCACTTCCATGCCACGGGATTTGCCGATCCAGTTGCGCTGCATGGTCTTGACCTGTTCCGGCCAGCCAGTCAGTTCGTCGAGGCTTTCCAGCAGTTCATCCGCGTAAGCGGTGATCTTGAAGTAGTACATCGGGATTTCGCGCTTTTCGATCAGCGCGCCGGAGCGCCAGCCACGGCCATCAATGACTTGCTCGTTGGCCAGCACGGTCTGGTCGACCGGGTCCCAGTTCACGGTGCCGTTCTTGCGGTAGATGACGCCTTTTTCGAACAGGCGGGTGAACAGCCATTGTTCCCAGCGGTAGTAGTCCGGCTTGCAGGTGGTCACTTCGCGGGACCAGTCCACCGCGAGGCCGAGGCTGCGCAGTTGCGACTTCATGTAGGCGATGTTTTCGTAGGTCCACTTGGCGGGCGCTACGTTGTTTTTCATCGCGGCGTTTTCCGCGGGCATGCCGAACGCATCCCAGCCCATTGGCTGCAGAACGTTCTTGCCCTGCATGCGCTGGTAGCGCGAGATCACGTCGCCGATGGTGTAGTTGCGCACGTGGCCCATGTGCAGCTTGCCGCTGGGGTAAGGGAACATCGACAGGCAGTAGTAGGTTTCCTTGCCTGGTTGTTCACTGACTTCAAAGGACTTTTGCTCATCCCAGAACGACTGGGCGGCGGCTTCGATCTCACGGGGCTGATATTGTTCGTGCATGGCTACTTTTGTACTGGATAGGGGTGGCCTAATCCTCTTCGACGGCGGCATCCGGGATCGCCCGGGTGCGCTGGAAGTGGAATGACAGGAAGCGCCGTAGCATACATGACCGCGCTTGGCCGAGGGAAACCCTGATTACAGCTGATTGTCCGCGCGTTTGCGTGGCGAGGGCCGTTGGTCGCGGCGTGTAGCCGGTTCGTGCAGCGAAGCTAAGCTCTAACTGGGGAGTGAGTCTTATCTTCAATGAGGTGAGGGATGGTGGAGCAACGGAAAAAAAACGTAACGAAACCCGAGTTGTACGAAAGGTTGATCGATCGTCTGGGCATGGCGCTGGACGCCGTGAAAACCGCTGACCGGCTGCGCGACGAGCGCCCCCTGGAACTGGAATTGCGTGGCTTGAGCCCCGCCGAGTTCAAACTGGTCAAGGCCTATCTGGATCGCAGTGAACGTGAAACGCAGGGATGCCTGTCTCAAGCAGTGAAGCAGCTCGATGCGGCACATTCGGCCAAGGTCATCTGGCTCAAGGACAAGGCGCCGCGCAGAGACACCGGCAAGGTGCGTTCTGTGCAGGCCAAGTAAGCGCATGGCAGGTCATGAAACGGATCTTTTGCAACAGGATCCCGCCTATTGGTTGTAACTCGTAATTAACACTCTTAGGCTTCGGGCATCTTTGGAGATGCCCGATGCCCTTTCGCTATTTCATCAAACAACTTTTACTGCCGCCCGGCATTCTTTTGCTGCTGTTGCTGGCCGCCTGGTGGCTGCGCCGCTCCCGGCCGCGCCTGGCGGGCGTGTGTTTTGCCCTCGGTTTTGGCGGCCTGTGGTTGATGAGCCTGCCGGTGGTGGTGCAGTGGGGCGCGAAGGCATTGGAGCGCGAGCCACCGCTGGCCCGTCAGGAATGGGCAACCCTGGCGCAACGCGCCGATGCGATTGTGGTCTTGGGCTCGGGGCGTGAGCGCGGTGATCTGGCCTGGGGCGAAGATCAGCCGACCGGCGTCGGACTGGAGCGTCAGCGTTACGCCGCACGCCTGGCCAAGGCATCGGGCTTGCCGATCCTGACCAGCGGCGGTCTGCATTACGGTACGCCACCGACCGAGGCGAAATTGATGGCGGATTCGTTGCGTGATGATTTCGACGTAACGGTGCGCTGGCAAGAAGGCGCGAGCCGCACCACATGGGAGAACGCGAAGATGACGGCGGATATTCTCCTGCCGCAGGGGATCAAGCGGGTCGTCGTGGTGACGCAGGCGTGGCACATGCCGCGGGCGGTGTGGAGCTTTGAACAGGCGGGGTTTGAAGTGGTGCCGGCACCGGTGGGTTTCCTCGGTACCGATAACGCTCGCCCGTTTGGCGGCTGGTTGCCGGAATTCAAATCGATCTGGCAGAGCGGGCAGTTGCTCAATGAAGCGGTGGGGCAGGTGGGCTATTCGTTGTTTTACCGCTGAAGATCATTGTGGCGAGGGGATTTATCCCCGAATGGGGCGCGTAGCGGCCCCTCTCTTACCTTCAGAAGAGGGGACTGCTACGCACTCCAGCGGGGATAAATCCCCTCGCCACATTTCTCAGAGGGTCTTCGACATGCGGCTGGCCATCAACGCCCAGCCAAACAGCAGCAGGCACAATACGATCAGCGGCCACGAGCGCCACTGCAGATATGGCGTCAGGTCGTGCATCGGCACCACTTCGCCGTACAGCACACCTTGTTCGAACTGCGGAATCTGCTCGGTGATCTGTCCGAACGGGTTGATCAGGCCGGTAACGCCGTTGTTGGTCGCGCGGATCATCCAGCGTCCGGCTTCCAGTGCGCGCATCTGCGCCATTTGCAAATGTTGCAGCGGGCCGATCGAGGTGCCGAACCAGGTGTCGTTGCTGATCGTCAGCAGCAGATCGCTGCGTGCCGACAGGCCAGCAGCGAATTCCGGATAGACCACTTCGTAGCAGATAAAGGGTGCGATCTGGTAACCCTTGGCTTGCAAGAGCGCTTGATCCGACGGGCCGCGCGCGAAGTCTGACATCGGCAGGTCGAAGAACGCGATCAAACCGCGCAACACATCCTGCAACGGCACGTATTCGCCGAACGGCACCAGTTTTTGCTTCAGGTAAGTACCGTCGCCTTCGCCGACCACGGTGATGCCGTTGAAGAAGCGCCGCTCGTGATGCACGGTCTGACGAATCGGCACACCGGTGATCAACGCCGATTTACGCTCGGCGGCGAAGTTGCCCATCATCGTCAGGTAGCCCTCGGCGGACTCCTTCAACACCGGCACGGCGGTTTCCGGCCAGATCAGCAGATCGACCGGTTTGGAGCGGAAGCTCAGATCACGGTACAGCGCCAGTTGCGCGTTGAGCTCGGCCGGGTCCCATTTCATGCTTTGCGCGACGTTGCCCTGAATTGCGGCGACCGTCAGTGGTGCGCCGGACGGGCTGGTCCACGCGTGGCCTTTGAGGGCGATACCCGCCACCCAAGGGCCCAGCAGGAGTACCAGACCGGCCGCGATAAAGCCTTTGCGACGCGTCTGCAACAAGCGCCGCGCGTTGTAGATCAGCGCTGCGGTCAACGCTAGAACGAACGACACCAGCCACATGCCACCGACCGGCGCAAGCCCGGCCAGTAGCCCATCAAGCTGACTGTAACCGGAGTACAACCAAGGAAAGCCAGTGAGGAACCAGCCGCGAAACGCTTCCTGCCCGACCCATAACGCAGCGAATGCCAAGGCATCCGCCAGCGGTGCTTCGTTACGCCGCAACCAGCGCGCCCACAGCCAAGCGGGCAAGGCGAAGAACCAGGCAATCGCCGCGGTGAACAGCAGCATCAGGAACCCGGCGAGCAACACCGAAGCGCCGCCGAAATGGTGGATGCTGTAATAGATCCAGCTGGTGCCAGCGCCGAACAGGCCGAAGCCGAAGCACCAGCCACGGCCCAGCGCCTGACGCGGGCTCAGTTCGCGTAAACCGGCATAGAACAGACCGACCGCCAGCAACGCCAGCGGCCAGATGTTGAACGGGGCGAGAGCGAAGGTGGTGATTGCACCGGCCGCCACGGCCAGCAGGTTACCGGGCCAGCCGGGGCGGGTTGTCCAGCGCATTTCAGTCCTTAGATTTCTTACCGGGCGATTGGGGTCAGTCGCAGCAAATGAATCCGACGGCTGTCGGCATTCAGGATGCGGAAGCGATAGGCGCCGATTTCAGTGATTTCGTTGCGTTTTGGCAAGTGGCCGAACGCGCTCATCACCAGACCGCCGACAGTGTCGAATTCGTCGTCGGAAAATTCGCTGTCGAAGAACTCGTTGAAGTTCTCGATCGGCGTCAGCGCCTTGATCAGGAAATCACCGCTGGGCAGCGGCTTGATGTAGCTGTCTTCTTCGACGTCATGCTCGTCTTCGATATCGCCGACGATCTGTTCGAGGACGTCTTCGATGGTCACCAGACCGGCCACGCCGCCGTATTCGTCGATGACGATGGCCATGTGGTTGTGGTTGGCGCGGAATTCGCGCAGCAACACGTTCAGGCGCTTGGACTCCGGCACGAAGGTGGCCGGGCGCAGCAGGTCCTTGATGTTGAAGCTGTCGCCGTTCTCCTTGAGGATCAGCGGCAGCAGGTCCTTGGCCAGCAGCACGCCCATCACGTCGTCATGGCTTTCGCCGATCACCGGATAGCGCGAGTGGGCCGAGTCGACCACGGCAGGGAGGAATTCGCGGGGTGTCTGGGTCGCCTTGATGCTGATCATCTGCGAGCGCGGCACCATGATGTCGCGTACTTGCAGGTCAGCTACCTGGATGGCGCCTTCGACGATGGCCAGCGCTTCGCTGTCCAGCAGTTTGTTCTGATGTGCATCACGCAGCAGCTCGAGGAGCTCCTGACGGTTCTTCGGCTCGTGGGCAAAAGCCTGGGTCAGTTTACCCAGCCATGACTTCTGCCCGTTGCTCGATCGATCTTCGCTCATAGCGATTACTCTGAATCCTTTGTTGTAACGATGGGGGAATGTTCGGTTTCGTCGTCCGCGTACGGATCGGGATAGCCCAGTTCAGCAAGCAACTCGCGTTCCAGTGCTTCCATTTCCTCGGCTTCGTCGTCATCTATATGGTCGTAACCGAGCAGATGCAAGCAGCCGTGAATGACCAGATGAGCCCAGTGGGCCTTTAGTTCCTTGCCCTGCTCGGCGGCTTCGCGTTCGACCACGGCCGCGCAAATCACCAGATCGCCGAGCAGCGGGATATCGAGAAACTCATCAGGCACTTCCGCCGGGAACGACAACACATTGGTCGCGTAGTCCTTGTGGCGCCAGGTGTGATTGAGCTCGCGGCCTTCTTCCTCGTCGACCAGACGAATGGTCATTTCCGAGTCGGCGCTGCGCTGACGCAGGGCCAGCTCGCACCACTGGCGGAACTCGGCTTCACTCGGCGCGCTGGCCTCGGTGGCGATTTGCAGATCCAGCTCAAGCATCGCGCGAGGCTTCCTTCGCGGCTTCGGCACGGGTCTCGAAGCGCTCGTAGGCCTCGACAATCCGCTGCACCAACGGGTGGCGCACGACGTCTTTGGGCTGGAAGTGGGTGAAGCTGATGCCCGGCACGTCTTTCAATACTTCGATGACGTGATGCAGCCCGGACTTGGTGCCGCGCGGCAGGTCGACCTGGGTGATGTCGCCGGTGATCACGGCGGTAGAGCCGAAGCCGATCCGCGTGAGGAACATCTTCATCTGTTCGACGGTGGTGTTCTGGCTTTCGTCGAGAATGATGAAGCTGTTGTTCAGCGTGCGACCGCGCATGTAGGCCAGCGGCGCGACCTCGATCACTTGTTTCTCGATGAGTTTGGCGACGTATTCGAAACCGAGCATTTCGTACAGCGCGTCATACAGCGGGCGCAGGTACGGGTCGATCTTCTGCGACAGGTCGCCGGGCAGGAAGCCGAGTTTTTCACCCGCTTCGACCGCCGGACGCACCAGCAGGATGCGGCGGATCTGCTCACGTTCCAAGGCATCAACCGCACAAGCTACCGCCAGATAGGTTTTGCCGGTACCGGCCGGGCCGATGCCGAAGTTGATGTCGTTGCCGAGGATTTCCTTCACGTAGCGCTGCTGATTCAAGCCGCGCGGGCGAATCATGCCTTTCTTGGTGCGCAGGGCGACGGTCGGTTCGGCAGGGGCTGGATTGTCGAGATCGTCGCCGGCCGATTCCTGGATGAACAGGTGCACCAGATCGGGCGACAGCTCGGTACCCTTGGTTTCCCGGTACAGGCGGCGCAGCAGGTTTTCCGCGGACGTGGTGAGTTTTGGGTCGCCAATCAGCTCGAACTGGTTTCCGCGATTGCGGATCTCGATGGCCAGGCGCTGTTCGATCAAGCGCAGATGCTCGTCGAATTGCCCGCACAGATTGGCGAAGCGGCGAGCCTCAAAAGGCTCGAGGAGAAAACGATGTGGTTCGATAGGTGCGTTCAAGGTCGTATTTAGCCGCCCTGGGGCAATTAGGATGAAATCAAGGATAACGCCAGTGGCGTGGGTGCGAAAGCTCTTAAATATCTCAGCTTCAATCAGCATCCCTGTGGGAGCTGGCTTGCCAGCGATGGCGGTTCAGCAGGCGAATTGACTTTCCGACTGATGGCCCCATCGCTGGCAAGCCAGCTCCCACAGGTTCTCCAGTGCCGCTGATCTTTTTATTGGATCAGTGAGCCACGCAGTGAGTGCGGTTGCGCGGCGTCGATGTGCACATCGGCGAACTGGCCGATCAGCGTAGGATTGTCGCAGCGGAAGTTGACGATACGGTTATTCTCGGTGCGGCCCTGCAGTTCGCCCGGGTCTTTCTTTGAATAATCGGTCACCAGAATGCGCTGGATCGAGCCGACCATTTGTCGGCTGATTTCGAAACCCTGCTGATTCAAACGGTGTTGCAGCGCGTTCAGGCGTTCTTTCTTCAATTCCTCCGGGGTGTCGTCGGCCAGATCGGCAGCGGGCGTGCCCGGGCGCTGGCTGTAGACGAACGAATAGGAGAAATCAAAGCCGACATCGGCGATCAGCTTCATGGTCTGTTCGAAGTCTTTCTCGGTTTCGCCGGGGAAGCCGACGATGAAGTCCGAACTGATGCAGATCCCTGGTACGGCGGCGCGCAATTTGCGCAGCTTGGATTTGTACTCCAGCGCCGTGTGGTTGCGCTTCATCGCCGCGAGAATACGATCCGAGCCCGACTGCACCGGCAAGTGCAGGTGTTTGACCAGTTCCGGCACTTCGGCGTGGGCCTGGATCAGGCTGTCGGAGAACTCCAGCGGGTGCGACGTGGTGTAGCGAATCCGGTCGATGCCGTCGACGGCGGCGACCACACGAATCAGCTCGGCCAGATCGGCCAGACGACCGTCGTGGGTCTGGCCGCGATAGCCGTTGACGTTCTGCCCCAGCAGGGTGACTTCACGCACGCCGTGTTCGGCCAGGTGAATGATTTCCGCGATCACGTCATCGAACGGCCGGCTGACTTCTTCGCCGCGGGTGTACGGCACCACGCAGAACGTGCAGTACTTGCTGCAGCCTTCCATCACCGACACGTAGGCACTCGGGCCGTCGATACGCGGCTCGGGCAGATGGTCGAATTTTTCGATTTCCGGGAACGACACGTCGACCTGCGGCAGCTTGCTGCTGCGCGCGGCGTCGATCATCTCCGACAAACGGTGCAGGGTTTGCGGGCCGAACACCACATCGACGTACGGAGCGCGATCGCGGATTGCCGCGCCTTCCTGGCTAGCCACGCAACCGCCGACGGCGATGACCATGTCCGGATTGGCCAGTTTCAGTTCGCGCCAGCGGCCGAGCTGCGAATACACGCGGTCTTGCGCGCGCTCGCGGATCGAGCAGGTGTTGAGCAGAATCACGTCGGCGTCTTCCGCACGGGCGGTGACTTCCAGGGCCTGATGTTCGCCCAGCAGATCGACCATGCGCGAGCTGTCGTACTCGTTCATCTGGCAACCGTGGGTTTCGATGTAAAGCTTCTTGGCCATGGATTCGGGTCGTCACGTGATTCAAAGAACCGCGCATTATAGGGAACAAGCCGTCAGGTTCCTACCGCTGTGCGTCCGGTGGCTATGCTATAGTTCGCGCCCTCATTTTTACCCCGATGTTATCCGCCCGCCATGACCAAACGCGAAGCTCCAATCTACAAGGTGATTTTCCTCAACCAGGGCCAGGTGTTCGAAATGTACGCCAAGCAGATCTATCAGAGTGATCTGTGGGGTTTCCTGGAAGTTGAAGAATTCGTCTTTGGCGAGCGCACGCAAATGGTCGTAGATCCGAGCGAAGAAAAGCTCAAGGCGCAGTTCGAAGGCGTGGTACGCAGCTTTGTGCCGATGCATTCGATCGTGCGCATCGACGAGGTGGAACGTCTGGGCACACCGAAAATCAGCGAAGCCCGTGGTGCGGTCGGCAATGTCATGCCGTTTCCGATGCCGATGCCGGAAAAGTAACAGCGGATTCTGGATTGGAATGAGTTTGTGGTGAGGGGATTTATCCCCGCTGGGCTGCGAAGCGGCCCTAGACCCTACAATCAGGTTCTGTCTGACACATCTCGCTGAATGGATTTGCGTCTGCTTCGCAGCCGAACGGGGCGCTGCGACGTTTCGCTAAATCCCCTCGCCACAGGTCATCTCCACAGCGCTTATGGCAGTGGTGAAAACGGCGTACGCCCATCGGCGCTCTGCAGTTCCATCAGGTATTTGCGGAAAATCTGCCCCAGCACCTGGGTGGCGGTTTCGAGATCTTCGCGGGACATTTTTTCCGAGACTTCGTCGGCCGTGTCCAGCGCCTCTTCGGCACCGTTGACCGCTGCCATCTTCAGCACGATGTAGGCCTGGATATTGTTGGCCTGCACGCCTTCACCGTGGAAGAACATGCTGCCGAGCTTGAATTGCGCCTGGGCGTGGCCTTGCAGCGAGGCCTTTTCGAAATAGCTCAGGGCTTGATTGAGGTCGCGCGGCGCGTTCTTGCCGGCGTAGTAGAACTCACCCAACTCGTATTGCGCTTGCGCGTCCCCTTCGTCCGCCGCTTTCTGGCAGGCGGCCAATGCCTGCGTGACGTCTTGCGGCTGAGTATTGAGGGTGCAACGACCCATCGCCGGGATCAACAACGAGTTGCCGCCTGCTTGTGCATGCGCGAGCAGGGGCTGAAGGAGCAACAGGCAGCCCAATGCAAGGGTGCGGCCGGTGCGGTTCATGGGAATCGACTTACCTCTGAAGGGCACGCGGACCCGTCGAGGGATCCAATAAGCGCGCATTATGAAATAAGCGAGGCCAACCTTACAAAGTCTTTACTCGTTTTTCTGCTGCGTGGGGAATATATCGGCCGATTCAGGCAGGTTTTGCGCAGACACGTCGGAAAAACCGTGGCTATGTAGGTGAAAGCTGACGCTGGCTATAGCCAACGTCAGCGGTACGGCGATTATTTCAATGCGGCGAAGGCGCGCTCGGCAGCGTCCAGCGTCAGTTGCAACTCTGCTTCGCCATGGGCGATCGAGGTGAAACCGGCTTCGAACGCACTCGGCGCCAGGTACACGCCACCTTCCAGCATCAAGTGGAAGAAGCGCCCGAACAGTGCCGCGTCGCTGGCCATCACGTCGTCGAAGGTGACGATGTCGTCGGCGCCGCTGAAATACAGGCCGAACATGCCGCCGGCCTGAGTGGTCACGAACGGAATGCCGGCGGCATCGGCGCGCTGTTGCAGGCCGTCGAGCATGCGCGCGGTGTAGTCGGTCAGTTCGGCGTGGAAGCCCGGGCGGCTGATCAGACGCAGAGTCGTCAGGCCGGCGGCCATCGCCAGTGGATTACCCGACAGCGTACCGGCCTGATATACCGGACCCAGCGGGGCGATGCGCTGCATGATCTCGCGCTTGCCACCGAAGCAACCCACCGGCATGCCGCCGCCGATGATCTTGCCGAATGTGGTCAGGTCTGGCGTCACGCCGTAATGCGCCTGGGCACCGCCGAGGGCGACACGGAAACCGGTCATCACTTCATCGAAGATCAGCACCACACCATGTTTGTCGCACAGCGAGCGCAGGCCTTCGAGGAAGCCCGGCGCTGGCGGCACGCAGTTCATGTTGCCGGCGACCGGCTCGACGATGATGCACGCCACCTCTTCGCCCACTTCGGCGAGCATCGCTTCAACTGCGTCGATGTCGTTGAACGGCAGGGTCAGGGTGTGTTTGGCGAACGCTGCCGGCACGCCGGCCGAGCTCGGTACGCCCTGGGTCAATGCGCCGGAACCGGCCTTGACCAGCAGGCTGTCGGAGTGGCCGTGGTAGCAGCCTTCGAACTTGATGATGCTGTCGCGGCCGGTGAAACCACGGGCCAGACGAATCGCGCTCATGGTCGCTTCGGTGCCGGAGCTGACCATACGCACCATGTCCATCGACGGCACCAGCGAGCAGACCAGATCGGCCATCTCGGTTTCCATCGAGGTCGGCGCGCCGTAGGACAGGCCGTGTTGCAGCTGATTGCGCACCGCGTCGAGCACGTCCGGATGGCTGTGGCCGAGGATCATCGGCCCCCACGAACCCACATAATCGACATAACGCTTGTCGTCTTCGTCGGTGACGTAAGCGCCTTCGGCGTGTTTGAAGAACAGCGGGGTGCCGCCGACGCTCTTGAACGCGCGCACCGGCGAGTTTACGCCGCCGGGGATGTGTTTCTGAGCATTGGCAAACAGGGTTTCGGAACGAGACATGATCGGGCTCTCAAATCAGATTTTCAGAAGTTCGTTGAAGGCGCGGGCGCGGCGGGTCACTTCGGCGCTGCTCTCGGCGCCAAACAAACCGTGGATCACGGCGAGCAGATCGACACCGTGCTCGACCAGCGGCGCGGCGTTATCGAGGGTGATGCCGCCAATCGCGCAGACCGGGAGGTGCAGTGTGCGTTTGGCTTCGTCGAGCAAGTCGAGGCTGCAACTCGGTGCACCGGGTTTGGTGGTGGAATTGAAGAAGCGGCCGAAGGCGACGTAGCTCGCACCTTCTTTGGTGGCCTGTTCGGCCAGGGCGATCTGCCCGTGACAGGTGGAGCCTATGATCGCTTTCGAACCGAGCAGGGCGCGGGTCGGCGACAGCGGGCCGTCGGTCTGGCCCAAATGCACACCGACGTTGAGGCGCGCGGCCAGTTCGGCGTCATCGTTGATGATCAACTGCGTCTTGTAGCGCTCGCACAAGTTGCGCAGCGCTTCGGCCTCGCGCAGGCGGCGGGCCTCGTCGCTGCTCTTGTCGCGGTATTGCAGCAGGATGACGCCACCTTCCAGCGCCGCCTCCACGTAAGACAGAAACTTGCCGGCCAGCAACTGGCTGTCGGTGATGGCATACAGGCCACGTAGTTTCATCGGGCAGACCTCACGAGGTTACGAGCAGAAATCCAGCGGCAGGCGACGCGGCACGAACTGGCCTTTGCCCAGTTGTTCGGCATCGCGCAGCGTCCGCCAGGTGTAATCCAGCGCACTGCGCACGGCACTGGCCAGGTGTTCGCCCTGAGCGAGTCGCCCGGCCAAAGCGCTGGCCAGCGTACAGCCGGAGCCGTGATAGCTACCCGGCAGACGCTGGCAGATAAAGGTTTCGCGCAGGCCGTCGCGGCTGTACACGCGGTTGTGGATTTCAGTTTCGTCGCCGTGGCCGCCGGTGATCAGCAGATTTTTGATGAACGGCAGAAGTTTTTCCGCGCATTCGTCGGCCGTACCCTCGGGCAGTTCGGCAAGGATTCGCGCTTCGGGAAGATTCGGGGTAGCAATGATCGACAGCGGCAACAGACGCTCGCGCATCGCGTAGCCGACCTCGTCCTTGCCCAGGCGTCCGCCGCCGCCGGCACGCAGCACCGGGTCGCAGACCACCGGCAGATGCGGGTGCGCCGAGAGCAGTTCGACGACCGTGTCGACCATCTCCAGCGAGCCGAGCATGCCCAGTTTCACCGCCGCGACTTCGGAGTCGTTGAGCACGGCGTTGGCCTGGGCCAATACCCACTCACGGTCGAGGACGCGAAAGTCAGTGACGTTGACGGTGTCTTGCACGGTCAGGGCGGTGACGGCCGGAGCCGCATGGCAACCCTGCGCGAGCAAGGCTTCGATATCTGCCTGCAAGCCGGCGCCACCACTGGGGTCGTGGCCGGAGAGACAGAGGACAACGGGGCGGGAGCTGTAGATATTCATGGTGCGCGAGCTTACCACCAAAGCTGATTTTGGGGTGTGGGTGGCAGCGCAAGATCAAAAGATCGCAGCCTTCGGCAGCTCCTGCACCGGACCGCATTCCCCTGTAGGCGCTGCCGAAGGCTGCGATCTTTTGATCTTCCTGACCAATGCAACAGCTCTAGGCCGCTGCTTTGCCCTGGAACGCCCGTTCTAGAGCCGTTGTAGGAAAAATTTCCATGGTGCTCAATGGCCATCAACGGCTATGCTAGTCTGGATCCAAACAATCACAGGTAATACCGGTTTTACGTCTACTCAAAGGGAATGGGGGGCTTCCTGACACAACCGGACGAGCCACGCTGGGGCTTCAATGCGCTATTTGCTGATGTTGCTGTTCTGCTTGCCCCTCATGGCGAGCGCTGTCGAATTCGACGAATTCACCCAGAGCCTGCCGCTGGGCCGATCGCTGCAAGTGTTCGAAGACCCGAGCGGTCAGGCGACGATTGCCGACGTCCGCGCACAGGATGCCGCCGGCCATTTCAAAGCCCACGACAAGGCCACGCTCAATGCCGGTTACTCGCGTTCGGCGTTCTGGCTGAAGATCGATCTGCATTACCGCCCGAGCAACCCGGTCGCCCAGCGCACCTGGCTGCTGGAACTGGCGTATCCGCCGCTTGATCACCTCGATCTGTACTTGCCCGACGCCAGCGGCGACTACCGACTGGTGCGCCAGACCGGCGATGCTTTGCCGTTCGCCAGCCGCGAGATCCGCCAGAACAATTACCTGTTCGATCTGCCGTTCAAACCGAATCAGCAACAGACGTTGTACCTGCGCCTGGCCAGCGAAGGCTCGATCCAGGCGCCGGTGACGTTGTGGTCGAGCACCGCGTACCTCGAAGACCAACCGGTGCGCCTGTATGTGCTCGGCATCATTTATGGCGTGCTGCTGGGGATGCTGGTCTACAACCTGTTCATCTACCTGAGCGTGCGCGACACCAGTTACCTCTATTACATCTTCTACATTGGCTCATTCGGCCTCTATCAATTGTCGGTGAACGGCGCGGCGGTCGAGTATTTCTGGCCAGACAACCCGTGGTGGGCCAACGCCGCGACGCCGTTTTTCATCGGTTGCGCCGGGCTGTTCGGCAGCCAGTTCGCTCGCAGTTTCCTGCAGACCAAGACTCACAGCCCTTGGCTGGACCGTTTGCTGATCGGTCTGGTTGCCTTCAGTGCGCTGGTGATCGGTCTGTCGCTGATGACCAGTTACGCCCTGGCCCTGCGCCTGGCGACCACACTGGCGCTGACCTTCACTGTGGTGATCTTTGCCGCCGGGATTCTCGCCTGGTGGCGCGGCTTGCGGGTGGCGCGTTACTTCATCATCGCCTGGTCGGCATTTTTGCTCGGCGGCATCGTCAATACGCTGATGGTGTTGGGCCTGCTGCCCAACGTGTTCCTGACCATGTACGCCAGCCAGATCGGCTCGGCCATCGAGGTGGCTTTGCTGTCGCTGGCGCTGGCCGATCGCATCAACGCCATGCGCGAGCAGCAGGCGCAGACGCTGTACGACGCCGGGCAGAAACTCGAAGTGCTCAACCAGCAACTGGCCCACAGCAACAAGCTCAAGGACGAATTCCTCGCCACGCTGACCCACGAACTGCGCACGCCGATGAACGGCGTGATCGGTTCGCTGGAGCTGATGCAGACCGTCGACCTCGATCCCGAGCTTGAGCAATATCAACAGACCGCCGCCGGTTCTGCCCGCGACATGATGCGCATGGTCAATGGCATTCTCACACTCACCGAATTGCAGGCCGGCAAGCTCAAGGCGTCGCCGGGTACGTTCAGCCTGCGCGGCGTAGTCGAGGCATTGCGCGTGCAGTTCGAGGGGAATGCGACGAGCAAGTCGCTGGATTTCAAGGTCGAGGTCTTGCCGACCCTGCCGGATCGCTTGCTCGGCGACAGCGCGAAACTGGCGCAGTGCCTGGAATGCCTGCTGGACAATGCGATCAAGTTCACCCGCGTCGGCGGCCTGGCGCTACGCGTTACCGGGCGGCCGTCGACGGATAACCGCATGGCGCTGTCGTTTGCGGTGATCGACACCGGTATCGGTTTCACTGATCTGGGCGAGGCCACCCTGTATCAGCGTTTTTTCCAGCTCGACGGTTCGATGACTCGCGAATACGGCGGCCTGGGGGTGGGTCTGGCGATCTGTCGGCAACTGGTCGAATTGCTCGGCGGCAAACTCACCCACCGCTCCGAGCCCGGAAGCGGCAGCCGCTTCCAGCTCGATGTCGAATTCGAACTGCCGGTGATCGAAACACCTGCGGATCAGCCGAACCGCGATTGCACGCGTGCGCCGCAGGACTGCACGGTGCTGCTGGTGGACGACAACAGCGTCAACCAACTGGTGATGCGCGGCATGTTGCTCAAGCTCGGTTTCCGCGTGCGCAGCGCTGATAACGGCGCCGCTGCGCTGGACTGCCTGCAACGGGAAAGCTTCGATGCGGTGCTGATCGACTGCCAGTTGCCCAGCCACGAAGGCGCATCGCTGTGCTGCCAGATCCACGCGCTGCCGGGCTGCGCGCACCTGCCGGTGTTCATGCTGGCGCTGGGCGCGGATCGCGAGCAATGCGCGCCGGGCGCGGCGATCGACTATCTGCCCAAACCGGTGAAATTCGAGGATCTGCAAGCTGCATTGCAGCGCCGCGTGCTCAGCTGCTGATGGGGTAAAAGCGCCGCAAAAACGGCGCGTATGACACTTTGTTCAAAAAAGCACCAGTGCTTAACTGGTGCCATTGCTGAACACGGAGTGCCGTCATGAACCTGCATCAGTTCGCCGAAACCCACGAAGTCACCAATCAGCCGCCGTCGCTGGACGGCACCAACCTGTACCGCATCGACCTGCCGCTACAGGAGTGGTCGCGGCGTTTTGGCGCCGGTTGGGCCGAGTCGCGTATCGATGCCTACGGCGCACTGGCGGGCGGGCCTTTGATGGAGGCGGGGTTTCTCGCCAACCAGAACAAACCGGTATTTGCCAGCCATGATCGCTACGGTCACCGCATCGATCTGGTCGAATTTCACCCGGCTTACCACGAGCTCATGCGCAGCGCGATCGAGCATGGCCTGACCTCGCTGCCCTGGGCACACCCGCAGGACGGTGCCCATGTCGCCCGCGCTTCGATGACCTATCTGCATAGCCAGGCCGAAGCCGGCAGTGGTTGCCCGTTGACCATGACCTTTGCCAGCGTGCCGGCCCTGCGCTTGCAGCCGAACCTGGCCGAACAGTGGCTGCCGAAAGTCCTCGCCACCGAATACGATCCGCGCAATGTCGGCATGGCGCACAAGGCCGGCGTGACCATCGGCATGGCGATGACCGAGAAGCAGGGCGGCACCGATGTGCGCGCCAACACCACCAAGGCTTACCCAGTCGGCGCCAGCGGCCCGGGTCAGGCTTATGAGCTGGTCGGGCACAAGTGGTTCTGCTCGGCGCCAATGTGCGACGCCTTCCTCACATTGGCGCAAACCGACAAGGGCTTGAGCTGCTTCCTGCTGCCGCGCCATCGCCCGGACGACACGCGCAATCAGTTCTACATTCAGCGTCTGAAAAACAAACTCGGCAACCAGTCCAACGCCTCCAGCGAAGTGGAGTTTCGTGGCGCGCTGGCCTGGATGATCGGCGAAGAAGGGCGCGGCGTGCCGACCATTATCGAGATGGTGGCGATGACCCGTTTCGATTGCATGGTCGGTTCCAGCTCGCTGATGCGCCAGGCGCTGACCCAGGCCAGCCATCACTGCGCGCACCGCAAGGTTGGCGGCAAATTGCTCAGCGAGCAGCCGCTGATGCAAAACGTACTCGCCGATCTGGCCCTGGAAAGCGAGGCCGCGTTGGCCCTGAGTCTGCGCATGGGCAAGGCGCTGGATCATCTGGATGATCGCCACGAAGCGCAATTCGCGCGGCTGGTGACGGCGGTGGGCAAGTACTGGATCTGCAAACGCGCGCCAGGAATGATCAACGAAGCCGCTGAATGCATGGGCGGCGCCGGTTATGTCGAAGACAGCATCCTGCCACGCCTGTACCGCGAAGCGCCGGTGAACTCGACGTGGGAAGGTTCGGGGAATGTGCAATGTCTCGACGTGCTGCGCGCTCTTTCGAAGGAGCCAGGCGTGCTCGATGTGCTGTTCAGCGAATTGGGCGACGGCCATGGCGACAAACGTCTGGCCGCGCATATCCAGCAATTGCAGGCGCAGTTCAAGGACACCAGTGACATTCAGTATCGGGCGCGGCAGTTGACCGAAGACATTGCCCTTGGATTGCAGGCCAAACTCCTGTTGGAGGCGGGGAATTCAGCCGTCAGCGATGCTTTTATTGCCAGCCGTCTGAGCGGTGGAGGTCGCGTCTACGGCGCGTTGCCGCGTGGGCTGGACGTCGAAGCGATCGTCGCACGCTCGACCCCACAGCTTTTCTGACCGCAATTTTCCCGACACCACAAAACCCTGTGGGAGCTGGCTTGCCAGCGATGGCGGTCTGTCAGTCAACATCGATGTTGAATGTGACGGCCTCATCGCTGGCAAGCCAGCTCCCACAGGGATTCAAGTTACCTGAAAGATTTCGGTACACCCACAACGCCACTGTTCCCGTGCGTCCACGATGCAGGCAAGATGAAGCCCTGCAAGTCAGAACACAGGAAGCTGATCGTGACCGAAGCGTTTATTGTCGTTCAAACCGCCGAACAAGCCGTGGATCGTCTGGCCGAGCTGCATGAGCGGGCCACCACTGCGTTGAATTCCGCGCTCAAGCGTTACCTCAAGGACCGCGTCGAGCCCGACGCCGAACAGCGTGCCCTGTTTCGTTATCCCGAATTGCGTCTGACCTACCACTGCCAGGGTGAAGTGCCGCAGACCACCCGCGCTTACGCCAAGGTGCAGTTGCCGGGCACTTACAGCGTCACCGTCACCCACCCGGCGGCCTTTCGCAAATACCTGCTGGAACAGCTGACACCGTTGATGCATGACTTCACCGTGACCGTCGAAGTCGGCGTCAGCCAGCAGAACATTCCGTATCCGTACGTGGTCGAGCAGGGCGATGAACTGGCCGGCTCCGGTGTCACTGCGGCGGTGCTGGCGCGGGTGTTCCCGAGCACGGATCTGTCCGCCGCCACCGATGGCATTGCCGACGGCCTCTACGACTGGGAAAACACCGATCCGCTGCCGCTGGCCTTGTTCGACGCCGCGCGCGTGGACTTTTCGCTGCGCCGTCTGGTGCATTACACCGGCAGCGACTGGCGCCATGTGCAGCCGTGGATTCTGCTGACCAACTATCACCGCTACGTCGACCAGTTCATCGTTCATGGTCTTGAGCAGTTGCGCAACGATCCGCGTTTCGTGCGCATGGTCCTGCCGGGCAATGTGATCATCGAGAAGAGCATGGACCACGGCGAAGCTTCGGCAATTGCCGCCGGTGTGGTCTGGCACCGTTATCAGATGCCGGCCTATCACCTGATCGCCAGCGATGGCCACGGTGTGACGCTGGTGAATATCGGCGTCGGCCCGTCCAACGCCAAAAACATCACCGATCACCTGGCCGTGCTGCGCCCGCATTGCTGGCTGATGATCGGCCACTGCGGCGGCCTGCGTCAGTCGCAGACTATCGGCGACTACGTGCTGGCCCACGCCTACATGCGTCGCGACGGCATTCTTGATCGCGTGGTGCCGCCGAATATTCCGATCCCGGCACTGGCCGAAGTGCAGCTTGCTCTGCAGCAGGCAGCGGCGAATGTCACCGGCGAGAAGGGCGACGATCTGAAGAAGCGCCTGCGCACCGGCACGGTTCTGACCTACGACGACCGTAACTGGGAATTGCGCTGGGCTCAGGAACGGCCACTGATCAACCTGTCCCGCGCAGTGGCGGTGGACATGGAAAGCGGCACGATCGCCGCGCAAGGTTATCGCCTGCGGGTGCCCTACGGCACGTTGCTCTGTGTTTCGGACAAGCCGCTGCACAGCGAAATCAAACTGCCGGGCTCGGCCAATGCCTTCTATGAACGCGCAGTCAGCCAGCATTTGAAAATCGGCATCGAAGCGGTGGATCTGCTGCGCACCGAACTCAATTCGCTGCACTCGCGCAAACTGCGCAGCTTCGACGAGCCGCCGTTCCGGTAACGCTTAGTCGTGGTCATTTGGCGGTCGGGGCACTAGCATTGTCAGCCCTGATCGCTAAATGTTCTGTCTCTTATGTCCCGTCCCCCGCGTCCACCTTCCCGCCGCCCCGGCGCGAAGCCTCAGTCTTCTGCCCCGCGCCGTGTTGCCAAGGCACCACCGGCCGAGCCGAAACTGATCCTGTTCAACAAACCCTTCGATGTGCTGACGCAGTTCAGCGACGGTGAAGGGCGGGCGACGCTCAAGGATTACATCGATGTGCCGGGGATTTATCCGGCCGGACGTCTGGATCGCGACAGCGAAGGTTTGTTGCTGCTGACCAACGACGGCCAGTTGCAGGCGCGCATCGCCGATCCCAAACACAAGCTGGCGAAGACCTATTGGGTGCAGGTGGAAGGCGAGCCGACGGCCGAGCAGTTGCAGCGCCTGCGTGATGGTGTCGAGCTGAATGACGGCATGACCCTGCCCGCCGAAGCGCGACAACTGGCTGAGCCGCAATTGTGGCCGCGCAATCCACCGGTACGCTTTCGCGCGACCATACCCACTTCATGGCTGGAACTGGTGATTCGCGAAGGGCGTAACCGTCAGGTGCGGCGCATGACGGCGGCGGTCGGGTTGCCGACGTTGCGTCTGGTGCGGGTCAGGATTGGCGACTGGACCATTGAAGGGCTCGATCAGGGCCAGTGGCGGGAAGTACCGGCGCGCTTATAAGGCGCCGGATTCGATCAGGCCGATCACCACACTCTTGATGATGAACGCGGCCACGCCCAGGCCCAGCACGAAAAACAGGATGAACGAGCCGAACCGCCCGGCCTTGGATTTCTTCGCCAGATCCCAGACGATGAAACCCATGAAAATGATCAGGATGCTGACCAGACCGGTCATCATCCATTCTTCGAACAGTGCTGGATCCATTGGCGATCTCCGGCGCGGGCAGGGCTGAAAGGGCGGCGGCGAGTATACGCCATGGTCGGATGGCGAGGCATTGATCTGCGTCGCCTGTGCGGGCCCCTTCGCGAGCAGGCTCGCTCCCACAGATTGAAATGCATTCCCCTGTGGGAGCGAGCCTGCTCGCGAAAGCGATTTCAGCTACGCAAATGAGTCAGCGGCAGTTCGGTGCTGTTGAGCACCTGATTCAGCACGAAACTCGAGCGCACGCTGGTGACCCCCTCGATCCGGGTCAGATGCCCCAGCAGCAACTTCTGGTAGTGATCCATATCCGGCACCACCACTTTCAATTGGTAGTCGGCATCCACTCCGGTCACCAGGCTGCATTCCAGCACTTGCGGCAATGTGCGGATCGCCGCTTCGAAGTTTTCAAAGCGCTCGGGCGTGTGCCGGTCCATGCCGATCAGCACATACGCGGTCAGGCTCAAGCCAAGCATCTTGCGATCGAGCAGGGCAACCTGGCGCGAGATATAACCATCGTCTTCCAGCTGCTTGACCCGGCGCGAGCAAGGCGAGGGCGACAGACCGATGCGCTCGGCCAGTTCCTGGTTGGAAATACGGGCGTCGCGCTGCAATTCCGCCAAAATACTCAGGTCATACCGGTCGAGTTTGCTCATCAATCTGTCCTTGGTCGTAACTATTGCGGCGGATTATCTATCCAGGGTTAAAAATTGCGCAAGCAGTGTTTAATTGAGCAATTTTCGCAATCATCTGTCGCGCCCTCAGGCCTATTCTTATCACCAGAATCACTGCTCGGTAACACAGTCCACGCGGTTCGCCCAATCAGGCCCGCCGCGGCCGCCACCCCCACCGGGGATGTGCCGGCCCCCGAGCTGCACACTGTCCAGAAGACGGCGTGAGGTGAGCCGACGTCAAAAGCGTCGAGCCAGGACGAAGTATCTCCAGAAGGGAGGCCGACGGGTCTCCCTTTTTTCTTGCCTGCGATTTCATGTTGGCGCCTCAATAAATAAGTCGCGCGACTGATAACCTGTTGCAGAACCCGGTGGGGTAGTTCCGAGTCTCAGCAACAAGCCCTCCCAACGACAGGCTCCCGCAGTGAGGAAAAGCATGAATTCGCGCATCTGGCGTCTGGCCGGTGTTGGTTTGCTCTGTGTGGGTGTCAGTGCGCAAGCGCTGGCCGATGAGCCGCAGAACCGAGGGCCTGGCAACGGGCCGCAGAACGACGGGATCATTCGTGGCGACAATAGCCGTCAGTTCGAGCACAACGGCCAGCCGCATAACAATGACGGTCAATGGCAGAACCGTGATCACAACCGCCCGGCCTACAACCCCAACCCGGTTCGCCAACCGCCACCGCCGCCACAATTACCGGCCAACAGTCTGCCGATCCAGCCACGTCCCGACGCCGTGCGCCAGACCCAGGAGCCGCGTCAGGGTTACTACCGCGACGAGCGCCCGCAGAACGGTTACCACAATCAGCAATGGCAGACGCAGCCGCGTCCCGATGACAACCGCTGGCCGGGACGGCCGAACGGTCATGGCAATGGCTGGGGGCCGGGCCCGCAGTATCGTCCGGGCCATGTGATCGATCGCTTCCCGGATCGTGATTACCGCGTGCCGTATCGCGGTCAGGATTACTTCTACTCCGGCGGCTACTGGTATCGCCCGCAAGGCCCGCGCTACATCGTCGTGCAGCCACCGCGCGGGATTCGCATCCAGTATTTGCCGGATTACGCCAGTGAGGTATGGATCGGCGGCTCGCTGCTGTTCCTCGCCGCCGGCTCATATTACGCCTATCAAGAGGCGACGCAGGACTACGTGGTGGTCGAGCCGCCGCTGCAGCAACCGCCGCAACCGCAAGCTCAGGGCTATGACGTCGAAGCCTACCCGGCCAACGGCCAGTCGCCGCAGCAAGTGCAGCAGGACGGTTACCAGTGCTCTCAGTACGCCGTGCAGCAAAGCGGTTTCGACCCGCGCACCGCGACCTACCAACCGGCGCCCGAAGTGGTTGAGGCGTATCGCCAGGCGCAGGGCAACTGCCTGAGCAGTCGCGGTTATCAGGTCAGATAGGAGCAGCTGCAAGCTTTCAGCTACAAGCTACAAGCTACAAGCTACAAGCTACAAGCTACAAGCTACAAGCTACAAGCTTGAAGCTAGAGACTTTTCGCTTGTGGCTGCTTTTACAGGATCGGCGTGGACCAGTACCTCGGCTCTGGGATAAGCCTTGTGTATTGCCGCCGCTGCTTGATCGCTGATGCCATGGGCGACTGACAGGGTCAGTTCGCCCGGCAATTCCAGGTGCAATTGCACAAACCAGTGGTTGCCGGAGATCCGCGTGCGCAGGTCATGTGCACCGAGCACGCCGGGGACGCTGCAGGCCAGTTCGAGCATGTGCTGGCTGACATCGGTCGGCAGTTCCTCGTCCATCAGCACCGAAAAACTTTCCCGAGCGATCTGGATTGCGCTCCAGAAAATGTACGCGGCGATCCCCAGGCCGAACCACGCGTCCAGTTGCGCAAAACCCATTCCCGCCAATACCAGCGCGATGAGGATGCTGCCGTTGAGCAGCAGGTCCGAACGGTAATGCAACGAGTCGGCGCGTACCGCGTTGGAGCCGGTCTGCTTGATCACTCGATGCTGCAACATCAGCAGCGCCGCCGTCAGCAACAGCGAAAATACGATCACGCCGATGCTCAGCCACGGCGCGCCAAGCGGCTCCGGCGTATGCAAGCGTTGGTAGGCCTGAAACGCGATCAACACCGCGCTGCCACCGATGAACAACGCCTGCGCCATGCCCGCCAGCGATTCGGCTTTGCCGTGGCCATAACGGTGATCGTCATCCGCCGGGCGCAAGGCGTAGTGCACTGCCAGCAGATTGAGCATCGAGGTGACGCCGTCCAGCGCCGAGTCGGTGAGGCCGGCGAGCATGCTCACCGATCCACTGAGCCACCAGGCAATCGCCTTGGCGACGATCAGCGTGCAGGCGACGGCCACCGAGGCGCGGGTCGCCAGTCGCAGCAGGCGGGCGTGTTCGGGGCTGGAGGTCATTGAACGTCCTTATTCAAGCGGCGGGTTGCAGGCCGAACATCGCCAGTTGCTGAGTGCTGCCCTTGTGCTGGATCAAGCGTGGATCGTCGAGGGGAAAGTCTCTTCCCAGCTCGCTCTCAAGAATCGCCTGCAACTTGTGATTGTCGACCTGTCCATCCGGGCCGATGGCTTGCTTGAGCTTGGCCGGATCGATCTGCGCGGTGTGGCCCGGTTCGAAATAGATCGCGCCGGTGGCGAAGTCGACAGCAAACGCGATCAGTCCGGGAATGATGTAGAACAGCAGGCCGACGGCATCGAGCACGGCAATCGCCGGGTCGATCTTGCCGTCGATCTGGCCACGCCGGTCCGGGTAGAAAATCGAACCGCACGCCGACAGTTGCGTGAGCAGAGTGGCGACCAGAACACCGCCAATCAGGCGAGAGGGTAAGCGCATGGAAATGTCTCCTGAGTCATCAAATAACGAAGCTTCGTCTTGTGAAGTTAAGACCCTGACGAACGTCAGACAGTTCGTCGTTATACTCGCGGCGGGCAGGGCGTACCCACAGTAAATTGCGGCCTCGTCTCACCCCTACTGAAATACGTTGAGGATTGAAGTTGTTTTCTCCAGATCGACACCGCGTGAAGGCTGATGAATTCTATCGGGGTTCGGCCCTCCGGGCTAAAGCTGTGAACGCGCCATGCTGCGTTGCGGGACTTGGCAAGGAAACGACCCTTGCCCGCGTCCGGCGCCTTGCCTGGCACGCTCACAGCTTTAACGCGACTCGCAATTTACTGTGGGCACGCCCTGGGGAGCCAGCATGATTTCTTTGCCGATCGACGATGTTTTACCCGCCCTGCGTGAAGCCCTCGCGTCACGCCACGAAGCCGTGCTCGAAGCACCGCCCGGCGCCGGTAAAACCACCCGCGTGCCCTTGGCCTTGCTCAACGAAGCCTGGCTGGCCGGGCAGACCATCGTCATGCTCGAACCCCGACGTCTGGCTGCGCGGGCGGCGGCGGAGCGTTTGGCCAGCGAGCTCGGCGAGCAGGTCGGTGAAACCGTCGGCTATCGCATCCGCCTCGACAGCAAGGTTGGCCCGAAGACGCGTATCGAAGTGGTCACCGAAGGCATTCTCACCCGGCGCTTGCAGGACGACCCGGCGCTGGACGGCGTGGGTCTGCTGATCTTCGACGAATTTCATGAACGCAGTCTCGACGCCGATCTGGCGCTGGCGCTCAGTCTGAACGGTCGCGAGCTGTTTCGCGCTGAACAGCCGCTGAAGATTCTGCTGATGTCGGCCACCCTCGAAGGCGAGCGGTTGGCGGGGTTGCTTGATGACGCGCCGATCCTGCGCAGCGAAGGGCGCATGTATCCGGTGACGATGCGCTGGGGCCGGCCATTTCAGCCGGGCGAATACATCGACCAGCGCGTCACGCACACCGTACTCGAAGCGCTGCACGACGAAACCGGCAGCCTGTTGGTGTTCCTCCCGGGACAAGCGGAAATCCGCCGCGTGCACCAGCAATTGGCCGACGCCATCGGTGAGCGCAAAGACGTTCTGCTGTGCCCGTTGCACGGCGAACTTGACCTCAATGCGCAACGTGCAGCGATCGATCCGGCGCCCCCCGGTCAGCGCAAAGTGGTGCTGGCAACCAACATCGCCGAGACCAGCCTGACCATCAACGGCGTGCGCGTGGTCATCGATGCCGGATTGGCGCGGGTGCCGCGCTTCGACCCGGGCAGCGGCATGACCCGTCTCGACACCCAACGCATCTCCAAGGCCAGCGCCACCCAGCGTGCCGGCCGCGCCGGGCGATTGGAGCCGGGCGTGTGTTATCGCCTGTGGTCGCAGGATCAGCACGAACAACTGGCGGCTTATGGCAGCGCCGAAATTCTCTCGGCGGATCTGGCCAGCCTCGCTTTGCAACTCGGGCGCTGGGGCGTGACCCCGGGCGAACTGGTCTGGCTCGATATACCGCCGGCCGCCGCGTATGCCCAGGCGCAGGATTTACTGCAACGGCTCGGCGCCTTGCACGGCGACACGCTGACGGCCCACGGCCAGGCCATGGCCGAACTGCCGGCGCATCCGCGTATCGCGCACTTGTTGTTGCGCGGTCAGGCGCTGGGGCTGGCGGCGATGGCCTGCGATGTGGCGGCGCTGCTCGGCGAGCGCGATATCCTGCGCGACGCTGGCGCGGATCTGCACAGCCGATTGGTCCTGCTTTCAGGGGAAGAGCGCGCCGGTCGTGGCGCGCAGGGCGGGGTGCAACGCGCCCGGCAATTGGCCCGGCAGTATCGCGGCTACCTGCGCGGCAAGCCGAGTGAGCCGGTCAACGATCCCGAGCATCCGCGTTGGCTTGGCGCTCTGTTGGCGCTGGCCTACCCGGATCGCGTCGCCCAGCAACGGCGTGCCGGTGGTGCCGAATACCGTTTGGCCAACGGTCGCGCGGCGCTGTTCGCCGAGGCCGACAGCCTGATGAAGCACGAGTGGATCGTTATCGCCGACCTCGGCAGCCGTCAGGGCCAGCGCGAAGAACGCATTTATCTGGCGGCGGATTTCGATCCGGCGCTGTTCGATTCGGTGCTCGCCGAGCAAGTGCGCAGCGTCGATCAACTCGATTGGGATGAACGCGAAGGCGTGCTGCGCGCCGAGCGCCAGCGCAAGGTCGGCGAGCTGATTCTCAGCCGCGAACCGTTGACCGGTCTGGATGAAAACGCTCGCAGTCAGGCGCTGGTCAATCTGGTACGGCGCAAGGGCCTGGAGCTACTGCCGTGGACGCCGGAACTGCGCCAGTGGCAGGCGCGGGTGGGGCTGTTGCGTCAGCTCGATCTGGGCACTCAGGACGACAGCCAATGGCCGGATGTCAGCGACGCGGCATTGTTGAATATGCTGGAGGACTGGCTGATGCCGTATCTGGGCAAGGTCTCGCGGCTCAGCCATTTCGCCAACCTCGACCTTTCGAGCATCGTGCGCAATCTGCTGCCGTGGCCGCTGCCGCAGAAGCTCGACGAACTGGCGCCGCATCATTTGAGCGTGCCGTCGGGTTCATCGATTCGCCTGGATTACAGCGAACACCCACCGATACTCGCGGTGCGTTTGCAGGAGCTGTTTGGTCTGGCCGATACGCCACGGATCGCCGGCGGCCGGCAAGTGGTCAAGCTGCATCTGCTGTCGCCAGCGCGGCGGCCGGTGCAGGTCACGCAGGACCTGGCCAACTTCTGGCGCAGCACCTATGCCGAGGTGAAGAAGGATCTGAAGGGGCGTTATCCAAAACATTATTGGCCGGACGATCCCTTGGTGGCCGAAGCCACGGCGCGGGCAAAACCACGCGGCACCTGACCCGTAATGGCTGCGCGCCATTAGCCCATCCGTGCTAATTGCCCTTGGTTGTTCAGGCTCGCAGAATCGCCGCCTGAACAATAACAAGCCTTGTTGCCTGGCAACTTGTGCCCAAGGAACGGAACTGCCCATGACCTCTTTCTTCAAGCTCAAGAAGTTGATCTTCTTGTCGGCTGCGCTATTGGCCGCCTCCAATCCGGCCATGGCCGAAGAGCCCAACCCGATTGGCGACTGGTGGATTATCTACGGCAACGGCGTGCCCCAGAAAAACATCATGTACGTCGCCGATGCGACGTCGGTGGTGCCTTCGCAGAAAACCAAAGGCGCGACCATGGTCGCAGTGACCCTGGTGTATGAAGAACCCGGCAAACCGATGATCGACGTCTACAACCTCGAAGCCCAATGCTCTACGGGCAAGGTGCGTTTTATCAATGGCCAGTCCATCGAGCGTCTGGCCTACACCATGCGTCATCTGAAAGTTGCCAATCAATGGCAAGCCCCGAAAGAGTTCTGGGTCCAGCAAGCGCTGAAGTTTGCCTGCGCCCCTGACAGTCGCGCGAAAAACGACATGGCCGCCGTGGGCAAGATGGAATACCTGCAGATGATCGAGATGCTGCAGCAGATGTTCTTCAAACTCGCGCCGATCCAGCAAAAGAGCCAGATGATGGACAACATCGACAGCCTGCTCGAACTCAAGAAATAAGCCGAGGCATCCAATGACTTACACACGTTTATGGCTGGCAACCCTGCTGGCAGGATGGCTGTTGAGCGGCTGTTCCACTATCGCGCAAAGCCGCTGGGAAGGCCGTGATATGCAGGAAGCACTGGACCTGTTCGGCACGCCCGATTCGATGAAAAAAGAAATCGGCCCAAACGGCGAACCCTTGGCCGTGCTGACTTGGTACAAGTCCTCGAGCTGGACCACCACCGAAGCGGCTGGCACTTCGATGAACCATACTGGCAATGGCATGGTGTACACCGAGCATTACCAGCAGGTCGGGCACAGCTCAAACTGCAAGTTGCAGGCGAAGGTCAATCAGCAGAAGAAAATCGCCCAGTTTCTGATCGAAGACGGGCGAATCCTGCATGGCAAATGCACCAACGTTCGCTATGTTCCCGGCTACGTTCCGCCCGGCCTGTGAGGGCTACAGCGATTACGGCGCAGCGGGCAACAGGAACCGCGCAATCACCGGCAAGTGATCGGAGATGCGCAAGGTATCGTCCTGCCGCACCTGCGCTTGCACACGTTTGAGCTTGGGGCTGTAGAACAGATAATCGACGGTGCGATCCGGGCCATTGAGGCCGGGGTCGTTGGGGTAATGGGTCAGCCATTTGGCTCGATCGATACCGCCGGCCTCGTTGTTGGTCGGGATCATCGGGTACTTGTCCCACAGCAGATGCAGTTCGCTGTCGGCAGAGTAGGGCGTGCGGCGCTCGACCGGCAGGCGTCGATACTGGCCCAGCGGCAGCAGATTGAAATCGCCACCGATCAGCCACGGCAGGCCTTGGCTTTCATATTTGTCGAGGACTTTGGCCACGGCAGCCACTTGCGCCTGCACGTTGCCGTCGGCCTGGCTGGCGCGCTGCAAGTGGGTGTTGAACACGGTCAGTTGTCCGCCATCGCTGAGCGGCAGTTTGACGGCGAGCAAAGCGTCTTTGGGCTGGAACTGGCGGCTGATGAAGTTGCTCGGTGCGACGGGCAGTTGCAGGCGTTCGGCGTGTTCGATGCGATAGCGACTCAACGTGGCCAATTGGCGGCCGACGCTGCCGTAGATGTGGGGCTCGGGAACGAAATCGGCTTTCCAGTCGAAGGCGCTGGTGCTGCACGGGTAGAGGTCGGCGACGCGCTCCTGCAACAACTTGAGTTGATTCTGGTAATCGCTGGCCTTGGCGCCCTCGTCGAGCTCCTGCAACAGCACCACCTCCGGTTGTTCGTCACGAATCACCCGCGCTACTTCGTCGAGGCTGAACGCCATGTCTTCGGCGGTCGGCGCTTCATCGTCGCCTTCGGCCAGATCATTCCAGAATACGTAGCGCTTGCCGGCGAGGAACTGCACGTTCCAGGTCATGACTTTCAGCGCTTGCCCGGGCACCAGCGTTGGCGCGGTAGCGCCGCAACTGACCGGCAGGGTTTCGCGAGCGTCGGGGCGCCAGGTCAGGCTGAACAGCAGTACGCCGAACAGGACGACGGCGAGAATGATGAGGAGCAGGGTGTAGCGCAGCAGACGGGTCATGGCTCGGCTTATAGCGTTACAGAAAGTGGCCCCGAGCATACCTGACGGCAGCGGCGAAGCCCAAGCGCGGCGCGGTCAGACCGCTCCGTTACGTTTGTCAGGCAATTCGCTGATCAGCATGAACAGGCGGAACAGCACCACACTGGTGAACAGTTGCAGGAAGCTGTGAGCGCTGTCGATCAGCCCGGCGATCAGTGGATTCTGCGGCTCGGGATAGACCGCCAGCGTCGCGCCCTTGAGCAGCCACAGCGGCGTCATCACACAGAGAATGCACAGCAGAATGCGCCAGAAATGCCCACGGGTCAGGCGCAGGCTTTCCTTCATCGCCTGCAACGGGCCGAGGCCGCGCAGGACCAGCAGGTACTCGGCGAACGCGAGCATGACCATCAGCATCAGGCCCGGCAGGAAGTACAGCGACAGGCCGAGCAGAATCAGCAAGGTATTGAGCGCGGTGAGCACGGCGAAGCGCGGCCACAGGGTGGCGGCCATCGCCAACAGGTCGCGGTTGCGCGGCGCCTCGCCACGGCTGCGCGCATCGAGAAACAGTATCAGTGCGGCGGTGTACAGCGGATACACCAGCAGACCGACGATGATGCTGACGCCGGCAAAGGTGTCCGGCCCGGTGGCGTGATCGACTGCCTGCTGCAAGAAGGCTTCGACAATCACCAGCGGCAGGCACAGCTGCACGATGCTGCCCAGATGGCGTTTGAAAAAATACAAAGAGTCGCGCAGTACTTCGAGGGCATTCATCAGTCGGTATCGCAGGTCGAAAACAGTGGCTCACTTTAACCGATGCAACGCGGGGCGACACAAACGTAAACATTCGGTAAAGGCCATTGAAACGTTTTGTCACTGTCTCCATTACAGGAGAGCACCGCGCTCAGAGTGGGCACGGGCACGTTATTACCGGCAATCTACGAGGTCGCCATGAACAGCGAAGAGCAAACCCTGATCGATGGACTGTTTTCCCGGCTGCAACAGGCCGAAACGGAGGCAGCCCCGCGCGACGCCCAGGCTGAGGCGCGGATCAAGGAACACCTGACGCGCCAACCGGCGGCAGGCTATTTCATGACCCAGGCGATTCTGGTGCAAGAGGCCGCGCTGAAAAGCCTCGACGAGCAGAACAAGCAGCTGACCCAGCAAGTCCAGCGTCTGCAGGCCGAACTGCAATCGGCCAAGGCCCAAGGCGGCGCACCGGCATCCAGCGGTGGCGGCGGTTTCCTGTCGAGCATTTTTGGCGGCGGCAATTCGCGTCCGGCACCAAGCCAGAGCGCAACGCCGTCGTCCTCCGGCGGCTGGCGCGAACCAGCGCCGCAGCAGAGCTATCAGGCTCCGGGACCGCAACAGAGCTTCGGCGCCGCGCCGCCCAACTATGCGCAGCAGGCAGCCCCGGCGGCGGGCCCCAGCTTCCTCGGCGGCGCGCTGAAAACCGCCGCAGGCGTGGCCGGTGGTGTGATGCTCGCGCAGGGCATCAGCAGCCTGTTCCATCACAACCAAGCACCTGAAGAAATCGTCGAGATCATCAAGGAAGAACCGGCACAGGTCGCCGACCAAAGCAACAATGGCTTGGGCGTTGATCAGCGCGTGGCGGACAACGGTTTTTCTGGCAATGACCAGGGCGGTTTCAGCGACGCCGATTACAGCAGCGACAATTCGTCGTTTTTTGATGACGACGACTCCTTTGTCTGACATCGCCTCTGAAGGCTGACATAAACACTGTGGCGAGGGGATTTATCCCCGCTGGGCTGCGCAGCAGCCCAGCGGGGATAAATCCCCTCGCCACAACACCGTTTGTCAGGGACACCTCGGCGTCAGCCGGTGATTATTCGCTGAATCTTTCTCTTGGCTGGCATACTGAGCGCCTTTTTCGGGCTTGATCGCCTGACCCCGCTTCGTGCGCTTGCGCGCTCACAGGAACTCCGGTGAAAAAAATCGCAGTGTTCGCCGATGTGCAGAACCTCTACTACACCGTGCGTCAGGCCTATGGTTGCCACTTCAACTACGCCGCACTGTGGGCGGACATCAGCAAGAACGGGCAGATCGTCGAGGCCTACGCGTACGCAATCGACCGTGGCGACAGCAAGCAGCAGCAGTTTCAGCAGATCCTGCGCAACCTTGGTTTCACGGTGAAGCTCAAGCCCTACATCCAGCGCAGCGACGGCTCGGCCAAGGGCGACTGGGACGTGGGCATTACCCTGGACATCATGGACGCTGCCGACCATGTCGACGAAGTGGTGCTGGCCTCCGGTGACGGCGATTTCGACATGCTGCTCGAACGCATCATCAACAAGCACGGCGTGCAAGCAGTGGCCTACGGCGTCCCCGGCCTGACCGCAAACTCGCTGATCCGCGCCGCCAGCCGTTACGTGCCGATCGAAGGCGCGCTGTTGCTCAAGAGCTGAGCTGAACAATAGATTTGAACGGAGTACACCCCGGTTTGGAACGCATTGCAGTCATCGACTTTGAAACCACCGGCCTGTCGCCGAACAGCAGCTGCCGCGCCACGGAAATCGCCGTGGTCATGCTGGAAAACGGCCGCATCGTCGAGCGTTACCAGAGCCTGATGAACGCCGGGGTGCGCGTCCCGGCGTTCATCGAACAACTGACCGGAATCAGCAACGCCATGCTGCGCACCGCGCCGCCGGCCGAGCGGGTGATGGAGGAGGTCAACGAATTCGTCGGCTGCACGCCGTTGCTGGCGCACAACGCCTCGTTCGACCAGAAGTTCTGGGATTTCGAACTGGGCCGGATCAAACGCACACGCTTGCAGAATTTCGCCTGTTCGCTGCTGCTGTCGCGGCGCCTGATGCCGGCTGCGCCGAATCACAAGCTCGGCACGCTCACCACTTTCGCGCAGCTACCGCATACCGGCCAGGCTCACCGGGCCATGGCCGATGCCGAGATGGCGGCCAATCTGATGGCGCATCTGGCGCAAGAGTTGCGGGGCAAGCATGGGGTGCGCGAGTTGAATCACGACCTGCTGTGCAAATTGCAGAAAGTCCCCGCCGCCAAAGTGGGCGAGCATTTGCAGCGTTATCGCTGATGTCGGGCACCACACAGTAACCTTGTAGATACTCTGTTCACGGTCAAGCTTTTTGGACGTGTTTACCGCTAAAAAGCTTGGCCGTGTCGAAGTCTTCTCCGGCCTGCATGCAGGCCCATAGTCCGGTCAGGTATTTGCGCATGACTGCGACGATAGCTTGCATCTTCCTCTTTCCTCGGGCCACCAACGTTTCGTAAAACGCTTTCACGTTCGGGTCGCAACGTATGGCGGTCAGCGCAGGCATGTACATCGCTGAGCGCAAATAGGCATTGCCGCCCTTACTTATCCGGCCGGGTTTATCAATGCTGCTTCCTGATTGCGTGAGTCGGACATCGAGTCCGGCATGGCGGCTAACCTGCGCGGATTTAAGCGTCACCGGTAAGGTCGTCAGTTCAGCCAGCGCTGCAAATACTGAGATCTCACCCATGCTTGGAGCGGCAATCATGTGTCCAAACTGGGCGCTCAACATTGGGCAGTTGTCGATCAATGCCCGACCAGCGACACGGAAACGCTCGATTCGTTTGTCAAAGGCGTTGATGGCCTCTTCTTCATCCTCAATCAGCATCGGGAGTGTTGTTTGAGTAGCTTTTAGCGCATGCAGCTCGTTTTTGGCGCGGGTGCGGTGACCTGTCAAACGATTGATGTGGCGGCCGATAGCACGCAGCTCAAGCTGTATTGAAGTGGGCGGCGTCCACAACCTTGGGCTCATCCGTTCGCCGTATTCAGCTAATAATTGGGCATCGATTGCGTCCGTTTTGCTGTTTTTCAGCATCAGCTTTGCAAAGTTGTGAAAACTCTTCGGATTGATAACCGAGACTGGCAAACCCGCCGCAGCGAGCTCCATGGCCAAGTCCAGGTAGTAGATACCGGTGGCTTCCATCACCACAGATATCGGCTTGAGCTCAAGCAATTTGCCGACAGCAGCCTTGCGCCCCGCCGGCGTCTGGTCGATATTGCACTGACCTGCAAAGCGGCCGCCATTGCGCCAGCCCATCGCTGTAGTGCGAGATCCCACATCCAAACCGACGTGCATGTTCATGCTTTCAACTCCAAGAGAACTGAGTTAAAAATGCTTCCTGGTTCCCCTGACCTCGAACTTCATGCCACTGCAACCTTGTAATGCGAAGTCCGACTCGTCGGCTTCTCGATACTCTTCGTGGTGGGCAATGAGGCGGGGGGACCTCTCTACAGACAAGGTCAGGAGCAAGTCCTGCCTTAAGGAGCGATCGGTCTCCCCCAGAAACACATCTTCGTATGTCGCACCAGCGAGCTTAGATCTCATTCATGCTGGTGTCTGGGGAACATACAAGGAGTGAGCCTGCTCGCGATGACGGAGCATCAGTCGATGGAGATGTTAACTGCCACTCCGCCATCGCGAGCAGGCTCACTCCTACACTGGATCGGTGGTGATCCGAATTATTTACCGTTGCCTTCGATGTGTCCCAACGGCACACGCTTTTCGACTGCGCTTGAAAGCACAATCGACGTCTTGCTGAATCCGAACTTCGCCACCCGATCGATCAACTCTTCCAGCTCCGGCATCGAGGCCACCGCCGCTTGCATGATCACGCACGGGTCGCCGGTGACCCGATGGCATTCGGTGATCTGCGGGATTTTGATCAGTTCATCGTAGGCCTTCTGGTTGCCGTGCTGGTTCAGGCGCAGTTCGATCACGCACTGGATCGGCAGGCCGATTTTCGCCATATCGATTTTTGCTTGATAACCGGTGATCACCCCGGCCGCTTCCAGTTTGGCCACGCGCTCGGCGACGGCAGGGGCGGAGAGGTTAACCTTGCGCGCCAGATCAGCGTAAGACGCGCGGCCGTTGTCCAGAAGTGCGCCGAGCAGCATGCGGTCATATTTGTCCAAGGCGAACTCCTGAAATGGCCAGACTTTCGAAATCGCGGCTTAACCCGGCGATCTCCGTGTTTTCCAAAGTGTAGCGGCGCGAAAAACAGCTTTTGTAACTTATTTTTGCGCGGCAGCCTTTCTAGAATAACCCGTCCATAGAAATCTGACTGTCGAGCTGCCCATGCCTGCCTTGCGCCGTTTTTCGCTGCCGTTGATCGCTGCGTTTTTTGCGTTGTATGTGATTTGGGGATCGACCTATCTGGTGATTCGCATCGGCGTCGAATACTGGCCGCCGCTGTTGCTGGCCGGGGTGCGCTTCGTCATTGCCGGCAGCTTGATGTACGCCTGGCTGCGCTGGCGTGGTGCTCCGGCGCCGACCTGGGCGCAATGGAAAGCGGCGGGGCTGGTCGGCATTCTGCTGCTCAGTTTTGGTAATGGCGCTGTGAGCGTGGCGGAGCACACCGGCGTGGCGTCAGGTGTCGCTGCGCTGGCGGTGGCGACGGTGCCGCTGTTCACCTTGTTGTTCGGTTACTTCTGGGGCGCACGCAATACGCGGCTGGAATGGGCCGGTGTGGCGCTGGGGATCATTGGCATCGCCATGCTCAATATGGGTTCCAACCTGCAATCGAGCCCGCTCGGTGCGATGTTGCTGATTTTCGCGGCGGCGTGCTGGGCGTTCGGTTCGGTGTGGAGCAAATACCTGCCATTGCCGGCGGGGGCGATGGCCAGCGCGGTGGAAATGCTGGTTGGCGGCGTGGTCTTGCTGATCGGCAGTGCGCTGAGTGGCGAGCACCTGCAAGCCATGCCGCCGCTCGAAGGCTGGCTGGCGCTGGCCTATCTGATTTTCTTTGGCTCGATCATCGCCTTCAATTCCTACATGTATCTGCTCAAACACGTGCGCCCAGCGGCAGCGACCAGTTATGCCTACGTCAACCCGGCAGTGGCGGTGTTGCTCGGCGTGGTGTTTGTCGGCGAGACCATCGGCATCGAAGAAGCGCTGGCGATGCTGGTGATCATCAGCGCCGTGCTACTGATCAGCCTGCCGCAGTGGCGTCGACCGCCGCAGCTTCCGGTCGAAGAGGCGAAAGCCGTTCCGACGGAAGCGCGTACGAATTAGGGTAAACTGCGCGGCATTGCATCCCCGCGTCATTTTTCCTACGGTACTCCCATGACTTTCGCCTCCCTTGGCCTGATCGAACCCTTGCTGCGCTCCCTCGAGACGCTCGGCTACCAGACCCCGACGCCGGTGCAGGCGCAAGCCATTCCGGCGGTGCTGGCCGGTCGCGACCTGATGGCAGCGGCCCAGACCGGCACCGGTAAAACTGCCGGTTTCGCCTTGCCGCTGTTGCAGCTGCTGGCCATGGAAGGGCCGAAAGTCACCGCCAATTCGGCGCGTGCGCTGATTCTGGTACCGACCCGCGAGCTGGCCGAGCAGGTCCATGAAGCCGTGCGCCAGTACGCAGAAAACCTGCCATTGCGCACTTATGCGGTGTACGGCGGAGTCAGCATCAACCCGCAGATGATGAAGCTGCGCGGCGGCGTCGATGTGCTGGTCGCCACACCCGGTCGCTTGATCGACCTGTTCCGCCAGAACGCGCTGAAACTCAATCAGCTGCAAACGCTGGTGCTGGATGAAGCCGACCGTATGCTCGACCTGGGCTTCTCGGAAGAACTGGCGAACATTTACCGCATGCTGCCGAAAAAGCGCCAGACCCTGCTGTTCTCCGCGACCTTCTCCGATGACATCCGCCTGCTCGCCGGGCAGATGCTCAACGATCCTTTGAGCGTCGAAGTCAGCCCGCGCAACGTCGCTGCCAACACGGTCAAGCAGTGGATCGTCACCGTGGACAAAAAGCGCAAGGCCGAACTGTTCGTGCATTTGATGCGCAAGAACAAGTGGAAGCAGGTGCTGGTGTTCGCCAAGACCCGCAATGGCGTCGATGCGCTGGTGGAAAAACTTCAGGGCCTCGGTGTGAATGCTGACGGCATCCATGGCGACAAACCCCAGGCGACCCGCCAGCGCGCGCTGGACCGGTTCAAGCTCAGCGAAGTGCAGATTCTGGTGGCGACCGACGTCGCCGCTCGTGGTCTGGACATCGAAGACCTGCCGCTGGTGGTCAACTTCGACCTGCCGATCGTCGCCGAGGATTACATTCACCGCATCGGCCGCACTGGCCGCGCGGGTGCCACCGGTGAGGCAATTTCGCTGGTTTGTGCCGATGAAGTGAACATGCTCTCGGCAATCGAAATGCTCACGCGGCAGACCTTGAAGCGCCAGAACGAACCGGATTTCGAACCCGAGCACCGCGTGCCGGACACCGATGCCAGCGGTCAGGTGATCAAGAAGCCGAAGAAACCGAAAAAGCCGAAAGCCTCGGGTGGTGGCGGTGGTAAACGCAATCTGGGCAAGTGGGTCGACAGCGGCGAGACCTCGGCACCGGAGCCATCGATCAAACCGGTGCGCAAAGTGCCGGTGTTCAATACTGGACCGCGTAAGCGCAAGCCCTGAAAGCAGCTTCGAGCGTCCAGCTGCAAGCTGCAAGCTGCAAGTTAGAAGCGCTTTGCTTTGGCTTGCAGCTTGCGGCTCAGAACTGGCGGCTGCTTTTCAGCCACTGCACGATTCCCAGCCCTGCCGCGCGCCCGCTGGCGAAACACCCGGTCAGCAAGTAGCCGCCCGTCGGCGCTTCCCAGTCGAGCATCTCGCCGGCGCAAAACACCCCCGGCAACGCCTTGAGCATCAAGCGCTCATCCATCGCCTCGAACCTCACGCCTCCGGCGCTGCTGATCGCTTCGTCCAGCGGACGGGTTTTCACCAGGGTCAGCGGCAATGCCTTGATCGCTCGCGCCAAGCGAGCCGGATCAGCAAGCGTTTCGGCATCGGTTAGCTCACGCAACAACGCTGCTTTCACCCCGTCAATCCCGACCTGACTGTGCAGATGCTTGGCCATTGAGCGAGAGCCGCGCGGTTTGCTCAGCGCCGCCTGCAATTTATCCACAGGCCGGCCGGGTAGCAGGTCGATGTGGATAACCGCTGCGCCGTAGCGATTGATCGCCTCGCGTATCGGCGCCGATAGCGCATAGATCAGGCTGCCTTCAATGCCGGTCGCGGTGATCACGCATTCGCCCAGACGCGGGATATCGTCGTTCAGGCCGATGGCAATGTTTTTCACCGGCGCGCCGGCGAATTTGCTCACCATCAGCTCGCTCCAGGCCTGCACCTCGAAGCCGCAGTTGCTCGGCTGCAGCGGCGCCAGATCCACGCCGCGCTGCTCCAGCGGCAACATCCACGCGCCATCCGAGCCCAGGCGCGACCAACTGCCGCCGCCGAGTGCCAGCAGGGTGGCGTCGGGGTTTACGCTGATTTCGCCTTCTGGGCTGGCGATGCGCAATGCCCCATTTGCGTCCCAGCCGAGCCAGCGATGGCGGGTGTGGATAACCACGCCGCTGTCGCGCAGGCGCTTGAGCCAGGCGCGCAATAGTGGGGCGGCTTTCATGTCGGTGGGGAATACGCGGCCGGAACTGCCGATGAAGGTTTCGATGCCTAGACCGTGAATCCACTGGCGCAGCGCATCGGCATCGAACGCGCGCAGCAGCGGGGCGATGTGCGATGCGCGCTCAGCGTAGCGGGAGAGGAACGCCGGGTAGGCTTCGGAGTGGGTGATGTTCATGCCGCCGACACCGGCCAGGAGGAATTTGCGCCCGACCGAGGGCATGCCGTCATACACGTCGACGCGGATTCCGGCCTGGCTCAGCACTTCGGCGGCCATCAGGCCGGCGGGGCCACCGCCGATAATGGCGACGTGGGTGTTGGCGGGAGCGGAATTCTGGGTCATGGGCGTGCGCTGCGGTATGGCGGGACAAGGCGCGCATTCTAACAGCGCTGAACCCTGTGGGAGACCCCATGTGGGAGCGAGCCTGCTCGCGAACGCGGTCTGTCAGTCAATTAGATGTTGTGGGTGCTAAAGCTTTCGCGAGCAGGCTCGCTCCCACAGGGACGGCGGTGTATTTCGGCGCTGGTTAAAAAATAAACACTGCGCTGTACGCCACGCCTAGCATGGCCTGCAGTCCCTTTCGCTCAGGTTATCCACAGGCAGTTCCACAGCGATTGTGGGTAACGCAGCACGTTTCAGTGACAACCGTGTGAATCCCATACTCGTTGCGCGCTGTGATGGAGGATGCCGTGGCGGCGGGCGAGGGCGTGGCGGTCCTTGCTGTAGCCGCCGCCGATCACCCCGACCACCGGGATGTCGCGGCCCAGGCAATGGCGCATCACCCGTTCATCGCGCTCGGCTACGCCCTCGTCGGTCAGTTGCAGATAACCGAGGGCATCGTCCTTGTGCACATCAACGCCGGCGTCGTAGAGCACCAGATCCGGTTGATACAACGGCAACAGGTAGTTGAGCGTGTCATCGACCACCTGCAGATAATCGGCATCGCCCATGCCCTTGGGCAGTGGAATGTCCCAGTCACTTTCGGCTTTGCGCGCGGGAAAATTCTTTTCGCAGTGCAGGGAAACGGTAATCGCCTCCGGCGTGTCGTGCAGAATCCGCGCGGTGCCGTCGCCCTGATGCACGTCGCAATCGAAAATCAGCACGCGATTGACCCGGCCGCTCTGCAACAGGTACTGGCTGATGATCGCCAGGTCATTGAAGATGCAGAACCCGGCGGGGTAATCGTAGTGAGCGTGATGGGTGCCGCCGGCCAAGTGACAGGCCAGGCCATGCTCAAGGGCTTTCTCTGCCGCCAGGATCGAGCCGCCCACCGCGCGCACGGTGCGTCGCGCCAGCGCCTCGTTCCACGGCAGGCCGAGGCGCCGTTGGTCTTCGCGAGACAACTCGCCGCTCATGTAGCGTTCGATATAGCTGCGGTCATGGGCGAGGGCGAGGATGTCGTTAGGGCAGATCTGCGGGCGCAGCAGATCGGCGTCGCGGGTCAGGCCGCTGTCGACCAGGTGATCGCGCAGCAGCCGAAACTTGTCCATGGGAAAGCGGTGATCCGCGGGAAACTCGGGGCTGTAGTCTTCGTGATAGATCAACGGCAAGGGCATGGCTTGTTTCGCGCAGAACCAGGAAAAGAATGAACGATCCTACCAGCGATGTAGACTCAACGGCATGGAAATGGAGGGGACGATGGAGCCGATACTGGAGCTGCAAAGCGCGCGGTTGTTGATGCGTCAGTGGCAGGACGAGGATTTACCGGCATTCGCCGCGATGTGCGCCGATCCGCAGGTGATGCGCTACTTTCCGGCGCCGTTGACCCGGCTCGAAAGTGCCGCATTGATCGGCCGCGTGCGCGGGCATTTTGCCGAGCACGGCTTTGGCCTGTGGGCGCTGGAGCGCAAGGACACGGGCGAATTCATCGGTTTCACCGGGTTGGGCGTGGTCGGCTTCGATGCGCCGTTTACACCGGCGGTGGAAATCGGCTGGCGTCTGGCCAAGGAACACTGGGGCCTGGGCTACGCCAGTGAAGCGGCGTGGACAGCTCTGCGCGCAGGCTTCGATCGTTTGAAACTGGCGGAAATCGTCTCGTTTACCGCCGAGCAGAATGCGCAGTCGGAGAAAGTCATGCAGGCGATCGGCATGCATCACGATCCGCAGGATGATTTCGATCACCCCAGGCTTGCGCTCGATCACCCGTTGCGCCGCCATGTTCTGTATCGCATCAGCCGCGAACAATGGCTGCAAACCTTGCATGAATAAGCCGACACGGACGTTTACAATGGCCGCCATCGTATTTGGCCCGTGCCAGAACCTGAATCGTCCGCCGCAGCCAAGACTGCGCGGCCATTGCTTTGTGTGAGGAGAGTCTGAATGAGCCAAGTGCTGGAAGATCTGGTCGATCTGTTGACCCTGGAGCCGATCGAAGAAAACCTGTTCCGCGGCCGCAGCCAGGATCTGGGGTTCCGCCAGTTGTTCGGCGGTCAGGTGCTCGGCCAGTCGCTGTCGGCGGCCAGTCAGACGGTGGAAGAGGCGCGCCATGTGCACTCGCTGCACGGTTATTTTCTGCGCCCGGGCGATGCCAAGTTGCCGGTGGTCTATTCGGTTGATCGCGTGCGTGATGGCGGCAGCTTCAGCACCCGCCGCGTGACGGCAATCCAGAAGGGCCACCCGATTTTCACGTGCAGCGCTTCGTTCCAGTACGACGAACAAGGCTTCGAGCATCAGGGCCAGATGCCCGTGGTGGTCGGCCCGGAAAACCTGCCGTCCGAACTGGAACTGACCCAGCAGCGTGCGCACCTGATTCCCGAGCACATGCGGGAAAAACTGCTGTGCCCGAAACCGATCGAAGTACGCCCGGTCACCGAAAAGGACCCGTACAACCCGCAACCGGCCGATCCGGTGAAATATGTGTGGTTCCGTGCCGACGGCGCACTGGCTGACATTCCGGCACTGCACAAATACCTGCTGGCGTACGCCTCGGACTTCGGTCTGCTGACCACGTCGATGCTGCCCCACGGCAAGTCGGTCTGGCAGAAAGACATGCAGGTCGCCAGCCTCGATCACGCGCTTTGGTTCCACAATGATCTGCGCGCCGATGACTGGTTGCTCTACGCGATGGACAGCCCGTGGGCCGGCAACTCCCGTGGTTTTTCCCGTGGCAGCGTGTTCAACCGTGCCGGGCAACTGGTCGCTTCGGTGACGCAGGAAGGCCTGATCCGCCATCGCAAGGACTGGGCATGAGCCTGACCGAGGTTCGTCATTGGGTGTTCGACATGGACGGCACGCTGACCGTCGCCGTGCATGACTTTGCGGCGATTCGCGTGGCCTTGGCGATTCCTCCGGAGGACGACATCCTCACACATCTCGCGGCATTGCCAGCGGATGAAGCAGCGGCCAAGCATGCCTGGTTGCTGGAACATGAACGCGATCTGGCGTTGGGATCGACGCCGGCCGCCGGTGCGGTGGAACTGGTGCGTGACCTGCATGCGCGCGGTTACCGCCTGGGCATTCTCACGCGCAATGCGCGGGAACTGGCGCACGTGACGCTGGAGGCGATCGGTCTGGCCGACTGCTTCGCGGTCGAGGATGTGCTGGGCCGCGACGAAGCGCCGCCAAAGCCGCATCCCGGCGGTTTGCTGAAACTGGCCGAGGCCTGGCAAGTGGCGGCCAGTGACATGGTGATGGTGGGTGATTACCGTTTTGATCTGGATTGCGGCCGAGCGGCGGGGGCGCGGACGGTGTTGGTGAACCTGCCGGATAACCCGTGGCCGGAGTTGACCGATTGGCATGCGAAGGATTGTGTTGAGTTGCGGCGGATGCTGTTTGCCTGACATCTTCGTCGCCTGAGCCGGCCCCTTCGCGAGCAAGCTCGCTCCCACATTGGATCTTCAGTGCACACATATTTTGTGCATGTCGTAGAGCTATGTGGGAGCGAGCCTGCTCGCGAAGGGGCCGGTGGATTCAGCAAAAAACTTACTGATCAAACAAAGCCTTCTGCCCCTCCGCCGAAGTCAGCATTCCATCCCCGTCATGCCCAACCCCGGGCACTTCAATCAGCCGCTGATTGACCCCCTCAGGATGGCGACGCAGCAAATAACCGAAATACAGCTTCCCGCGCATCAACCGGTAAGCCCCTTGCGCCTCGGCCGCGCAGCTCTTGTCCAGCGCCGGATGTTCCGGGTCGACGTCCTGCTGCCCGAGCAGATAAATCACCTCGCGTTTGACGTAAGCACTCTCAACCTGCAACGGCGTTTGCCCACCGGCATACACCGGCATGTCCGCCAGCCCGTACTTCCAGCGATTGAAGCCCGGGCATTGCGCGTGGTCGAACGCCACTGGCCGCTGCTCGTTGAAGTACGCATAGGACGAAGGATTGGCCACCACATAGCGCAAGCGAATGCCGTTGGCCTTGAGCGCCGGCTGATCCTTGGCCAGCAAGGCGTAACGCTGCACCACCTGGCCCCCGCCGGAGTGACCGAAGATCACGATCTGCTTCACGTCCGGAAACTGTTTGCGATCGCTGACCCGCGCGACGATTTCATCCAGCGCCGCGTAGGAGCTCAGCGGATTCGGCCCGGTGGACAAGCCGCCGCCCATCCACTCGTTGCCCTGCCAGCGCAGTACCGTTGGCGGCAAGGAATACAGGGTGACGTCGCTTTCATTGAGAAACTGCGGAGCGATCACCAGCGTGTGCGCGGTCTGCCCGGCGAGTTCGGCGGCGCTTTCCGCGCTTTTGCGGTAGGTCTCGGCGTTGCGCAGGCGACCGTGAATGACGATCAGCACCCGCTCGATCTTCTCCGGTGCCGGGCCGATGCCCACCGCCATTTCCCCGGCCTTGAGTTGCAGGCGACCGGGGCTGATCGCATCGACGCCGGCCGCTTGCGCAGTGCCGGCGATGAACAGTAACGCCACAAGCCATTTATGCATTTACAAGGTTTTCGCCGCGAAGGTGTCGCACTGGCTTACCTGGCCTTGCGCGAATCCGGTTTTGAACCAGCGCACCCTTTGCGCTGACGTACCGTGGGTAAACGAGTCCGGCACCACACGGCCCTGACCCTGTTGCTGCAGGCGATCATCGCCGATGGCGTTGGCAGCGTTCAAGGCTTCCTCGATGTCGCCCGGTTCCAGCCAGTTCAGGCGTTTCTGCGCGTTATACGCCCAGACGCCGGCGAGACAGTCGGCCTGCAATTCCTGGCGAACCAGCAAGCCGCCGTCGCCCTCCATCTGCCGGCCTTGCTGACGCGCCGCCTGCATCTTCGCCGAGACGCCCAGCAGCGTCTGTACATGGTGGCCGACTTCGTGCGCAATCACATAAGCCTGAGCGAAATCGCCGGCGGCTTTGAAGCGCTGCGACATTTCCTGGAAGAAGGCCATGTCCAGATAGACCTTCTGGTCGGCCGGGCAGTAGAACGGGCCGGTGGCAGAAGTGGCCATGCCGCACGCCGAGTTTACCCGGTTGCTGAACAGCACCAGTGTCGGGTCTTTGTATTGGCGTCCGGCCTGCTGGAAGATCGGACCCCAGGTGTCTTCGGTGTCGCCGAGGATCGAACGGACAAATTCGGCCTGTTCATCATTGGCCGGCGGCGCCTGACGGGTCTGCGAGGTGGGCGCCGGTTGCTCCATCTGCCCGGTCAACTGGCCGAGGATCTGCATCGGGTCCTGGCCGGTGAGCCAGCCGATGCCGACGATCAGCACGATGGCGGTCAGGCTCAGGCCCTTGCCGCCACCGAAGCGCATGCCGCCACCGCCGGCATCATCACCCCGGGCGTCGACGACGTTGTCACTGCGTCGGCCTTTTTTCCATAGCATGTGGGAATCCTCTTTTATTGCCGGTGATGAATCTGCTGGTGATGAGTGTTGCCGCTGTGTGAGTGTGGCGCCAGTCCGGTCGTCCGTCCATGCGCACGCGCCCACATGGTGCGGGCCTGGTATTGACGGTCGAGCGGGCCGTGAATTCAATCCCGAGTGGAATTTCTTCCGTCGAATTCATGAACCCGCTGTTTCGACGGCAGTCTGTGATGTTGCACACTGGCCGGACGCCGAAGTGGCGGGAATCTTGCCTCAAGGTTTTGCCTGGCGGCGGTTTCCCGGCGAAGAAGAGTGCAACCTGTGCGGTTGCTGAAAGCTCTGCCGACTATGATTGCCACAACGATTGCCGCCAGCGCGAACGCTCGCCCGGATTTTTTTTCAGAGATTGCCAATGACCGTCAGCACCCCGCTCTCCGGTGTCAACCAGCCCTTCAAGGGGATCCTGCTGATTGTCGTGGCGACGTTCCTGTTTTCCAGCCACGACGCCTTGTCGAAATACCTCTCCGGTTTTTATCCGATCGTGATGGTGGTGTGGGCGCGCTATGTGGTGCACACCTTGTTGATGGCAGGGATTTTCCTGCCGCAGTCCGGCTTGCGTGTTCTGCGCACCAAGAAGCCGTTATGGCAGCTCGCCCGTGCCCTGTGTCTGCTCGGCACCAGCCTGTTTTTCACTACGGCGCTGCTGTATATCCCGCTGGCCGAAGCCACGGCGGTCAACTTTCTCGCGCCAGTGTTGGTGACCGCATTGTCGGTGCCGCTGCTCAAGGAACGGGTCACGCGCGGGCAGTGGATTGCGGTGATCTGCGGTTTCATCGGCGTGCTGATCATCGTCCACCCGGGCGGCGAGCTGTTCACCCCGGCGATCCTGCTGCCGTTCTGCTCGGCGCTGTTCTTCTGCTTCTACCAGCTGCTGACGCGCAAGCTTGCCGAAGTGGACAGCCCGACCACCAGCAACTTCTTTGCCGGCCTGTGCAATACCCTGGTGATGAGCGCGCTGGTGCCGTTCTTCTGGCAAGTGCCGACGTTGACTCACGCCGCGCTGATGCTGGCGCTGGGCAGTTGCGGGATGACGGCGCATCTGTTCCTGACCCAGGCCTTCCGCCACGCCGCCCCAGCCTTGCTGGCGCCGTTCGGCTATTGCCAGATCGTCTTTGCCGGGTTGTTGGGCTGGCTGCTGTTCAATCACACCCCGAGCGGGTTGACAGTGATTGGTATCGCGGTGATCTGTTGCAGCGGATTGGCGGCAGCGTGGCAACAGAGCCGGCGCTGATCAGCAAACGCCTTGGGCCTTTGGGAGAACCTGTGGGAGCGAGCTTGCTCGCGAAAGCGGTGTGCCCGTCAGCCTGTTAGTTGGCTGACTTGACGCCTTCGCGAGCGAGCTCGCTCCCACAGGGTTGACGTGTGTAGCGGGATTATTCGCTGACAGTCGGAATCTTGCGCGGTGCCATGAAGTACATCCACGTCAGTGCGAGGAAGTACATCGCCGGGATCAGCGTGAACAGCACCGTGTAGTTGTTGTTGGTGACGGTGAGGATGTGGCCGACGATCTGGGTCATGAACATCCCGCCGATCGCCGCGCACATGCCGCCGAAGCCGAATACCGTGCTCATCATGTGCTTGGGCGTGTAGTCCATCACCAGGCTCCAGATGTTCGCGGTCCAGGCCTGATGCGCGCCGATTGCCAGCGAGATCGCCGCCACCGCCACCCACAGGTTCGCCGAGCCGGCGGCCATGACCACGCCGATGATGCAGCAGGCAAACAGCAGCATCGACAGCAGCCGCGCCTTGATCGAGTTCATGCCGCGACCGATCAGGAACGAGGACAGAATCCCGCCGCCGACACTGCCGAAGTCAGCCGTCACGTAAATGATGATCAGCGGAATACCCATCTGCGTCACGTTGATGCCGAGGTTGTATTGCTGATTGAGAAACGGCGGCAGCCAGTACAGATAGAACCAGAACACCGGCGCGGTCAGCGAGTAGGCGAGGGCGAAGGCCCAGGTGCCGCGCATGCGCAGGATCTTGCTGAACGGCACGCGGGCCTGTTCCGGTTCGACTTGCTGCTGGATGTAATCGAGCTCCGACTGTTTCACCGTCGGGTGATCTTCCGGATTGAAATACTTCAAGCCCCAGAACAGCAGCCAGATGCCGCCGAGTGCCGCCATGCACAGGAACGCCGCTTGCCAGCCCCACACATGCAGGACCAGAGGCAGCAGCATCGGCGTGAACATCGCGCCGACGTTGGTGCCGGCGTTGAAAATGCCGGTAGCGACTGCACGTTCACCGGCCGGGAACCACAGGCGCGTGGTCTTCACGCAGGCCGGATAGTTGGCCGCTTCCGTCAGGCCGAGGATAAAGCGGCAGACCATGAAGCCGACCGCTGAGGTCGCCAGGCCATGGGCGCCGGTCGACAGGCTCCAGAGCAGCACGGCGCAGAAGAACACGCGCTTGACGCCGACCCGGTCGATCAAACGTCCCTGCAGGACAAACCCGATCGCGTAGCCGACCTGAAACCAGAAGTTGATGTTGGCGTAGTCCATCGCCGTCCAGCTCATTTCCTTGGCGAGGATCGGCTGCATGACGCCGAGGGCGGCGCGGTCGATGTAGTTGAGGGTGGTGGCAAAAAACACCAGCGCCAGCATGCCCCAGCGGGTCTTGCCGACGGCCATGGCGCCGCGGATCTTGTCGCCAATGCCACCCGTGGCAGTGCTCATGGCCGGAGCCATGCGGGAAGTCTGTGAAGGAATCATGTGTTCCACCCGTTTTTGGATTTGTTATTTGGTGTTCTTTTCTGTCGAACACCTTGCCCGGTGGTTAGTGGCCGGACTCGATGTGCAACCGATGTTGGGCAGTGAACAAAAAATCGTCAATTCGCCAAATCGCCTTAGTGTTCGATAATCGCACGCAAAACTAACCGGGTAGTACACTTTAAATTGCTGCGCGCAGGGATGCAGCCAATAATTTGCTCATCCTATAAAAGCGGCGCGGCTCACGCAGCCGCCGTCTCCAAACGGGAGTTGAAACATGCAGCGTTCCATTGCCACCGTTTCCTTGAGCGGCACCCTGCCGGAAAAACTCGAAGCCATTGCCGCCGCCGGGTTCGACGGAGTGGAGATTTTCGAAAACGATCTCCTGTACTACGACGGCAGTCCCCGGGAAATCAAACAGATGTGCGCCGATCTCGGCATCGCCATCACCCTGTTTCAGCCGTTCCGTGACTTCGAAGGCTGCCGCCGCGATCGCCTGGCGCGCAATCTCGAGCGCGCCGAGCGCAAATTCGATCTGATGCAGGAACTTGGCACCGACCTGGTGCTGGTCTGCAGCAACGCCTCGCCGGACAGTGTCGGCGATCAACAAATCCTCGTCGATGATTTGCGCCTGCTGGCCGAACGCGCCGGCGCCCGTGGCTTGCGCATCGGTTACGAAGCGCTGGCGTGGGGCCGCCACGTCAATACTTATCAACAGGTCTGGGACATCGTCCGTCAGGCTGATCACCCCAACCTCGGCGTGCTGCTCGACAGCTTTCACACCCTGTCGCTGAAGGGCGATCCGAGTGCGATCGCCGATATCCCCGGCGACAAGATCTTCTTCGTGCAAATGGCCGACGCGCCGATCCTGGCCATGGATGTGCTGGAGTGGAGCCGGCATTTCCGCTGTTTCCCGGGGCAGGGCGAATTCGATCTGCCGGGTTTCCTCGCGCCGATCATCAAGAGTGGCTATACCGGGCCGTTGTCGCTGGAAATCTTCAACGACGGCTTCCGCGCCGCGCCGCCACGGGCCAACGCCGCCGACGGTTTGCGCTCGCTGCTGTATCTGGAAGAGAAGACCCGTCAGCGTCTCGAGCAGGAAGCGACGCCGGTGGCCAACCGTGAAATTCTTTTCGAAACGCCGCCGGCCAGCGAATACAACGGTGTGGAATTTCTCGAGTTTGCCGTCGACGAAGCGCTGGGCGCGAAGCTCAGTCACTGGCTGCAACGCCTCGGTTTTGCCAAGGCTGGCCAGCATCGGTCCAAGAGTGTCAGCCTGCTGCGTCAGGGCGATATCAACCTTATCCTCAACTCCGAGCCGTATTCGTTCGCCCACAGCTTTTTCGAAGCCCACGGCCCGTCGCTGTGCGCCACGGCCGTGCGGGTCAAGGACAGCGCCAGTGCGCTGGCCCGCGCCGTCGCTTACAAGGGGCAGCCCTATCGCGGGCTGGTCGGGCCGAATGAACTGGAACTGGCGGCGGTGCGCGCACCGGACGGCAGCCTGATTTATCTGGTCGATGAAGACGCCGACGTTTACGGCACCGATTTCAATCTGTTGCCCGACGTGCAGACCGGCGGCGGCCTCAAGCGTATCGATCACATGGCCATGGCGTTGCCGGCGGACAGCCTCGACAGTTGGGTGCTGTTTTACAAAAGCCTGCTGGATTTCGAAGCCGACGATGAGGTGGTCTTGCCCGATCCGTACGGCCTGGTGAAGAGCCGCGCACTGCGCAGTCGCGACAGTTCGATCCGTTTGCCGCTGAACATTTCCGAGAACCGCAATACCGCCATTTCTCATGCGCTATCGAGTTATCGCGGCTCCGGTGTGCACCACATTGCCTTCGATTGTGACGACATCTTCGCCCAGGTCAGTCGCGCCAAAGGAGCCGGCGTGCCACTGCTCGACATCCCGCTGAACTATTACGACGACCTCGCGGCGCGCTTCGATTTCGACGATGAGTTTCTCAGCGAGCTGGCCTATTACAACGTCCTCTACGACCGTGATGCCCAGGGCGGCGAGTTGTTTCATGTTTACACCGAGCCGTTCGAGGGACGTTTCTTCTTCGAGATCATCCAGCGCAAGAACGGTTACGCCGGTTATGGCGCGGCCAACGTTGCCGTCAGGCTGGCGGCGATGGCTAAATCGCGCAGTGGCGCGGTGCGTCAGGCGAAGTTGTAGGGAATTCGTAAACGCGGGATCAAACACGGGCTGCGCGGCTTCCTTCACTGTCCCGCGCGGCCCATAATCGCCAGCTTGTGCAGTGATGGCCGTGAGCCCGCGATGACCATGAATTCAGAACTTTCCGCCGCTGCTGTCGAGTCCGACGCAGTGCCGCGCAAGAGTCGCAAGAACAACCCGGAAAAGACCCGCGAGAACATCCTGCAGGAGGCGATCGTCGAGTTCGTCCAGCAGGGCCTGTCCGGCGCCCGCGTCGACGCGATCGCCGAGCGCATTCACACCTCCAAGCGCATGATCTATTACTACTTCGGCAGCAAGGAGCAGTTGTATGTCGAGGTGCTGGAGAAACTTTACGGCGATATCCGCAGCACGGAAAACCGCCTGCATCTGGACGAATTGCCGCCCGAACTGGCGATCCGCCGACTGGTGGAATTCACCTTCGATCACCATGACCGCAACGTCGATTTCGTGCGCATCGTCAGCATCGAAAACATCCACAACGCCGAATACGTGAAGCGTTCCGATGCGATCAAGGCGCTGAACAACACGATCCTCGATACCTTGGGCGGGATTCTGCAACGGGGGGCGGACGAGGGTGTGTTCCGGCGTGGCATCGATGCGCTGGACGTGCACCTGCTGATCAGTTCGTTCTGCTTCTATCGCGTGTCGAACCGCCACACGCTGGGGGAAATCTTCCAGATCGACCTGCCGGATGAAACCATCAAACAGCGTCATCGCGAGATGATCTGCGAGTCGGTGTTGCGCTACCTGAAGGCCTGACTCGATGTCCCCTGTGGGAGCGAGCCTGCTCGCGAAAGCGGTGTGTCAGTCGCCATGTTCGTTGACTGACCCAACGCCTTCGCGAGCAGGCTCGCTCCCACAAGAGTTACCCTATTGTTCAGGCATTCATGCTCTGAAAATGCTCAAGCATGCGCTGCGCATCCGCCGCCACGCCGCTGAACAGTTCAAAGGCCTTTACCGCCTGAAACACCGCCATGTTGCCGCCATCCAGCGTGCGGCAACCCAAGGCACGGGCGTCGCGCAGCAGTTCGGTTTCCAGCGGGAAATACACGATCTCCGCGACCCACATTGCCTGGCGCAATAACCCGGCGGGCACCGGTGAACCCGGCAGCTTGGCCATGCCCATCGGCGTGGTGTTGACCAGACCCTCGGCCTGCGCCAGTGCCCCGGGCAAATCCAGTCCGGCCTGCGCGCGACCGGGGCCGAAATGTTGATTCAGGTTGTTCGCCAGGCTCTCGGCACGCTCGCGGTCGACATCAAAAATCGTCAATTGCCGTACGCCTTCACTGAGCAGCGCGTGGGCCACCGCCGCGCCAGCGCCACCGGCGCCCATCTGGACGACACGTTCACGGGCAGCGTCCGTCAGACCCCGGCGAAAACCCTCGGCGAAACCGAGACAATCGGTGTTGTGGCCGACGCGCTTGCCGTCCTTCAGCACCACGGTGTTTACCGCGCCGATGCCCCGGGCTTCCGGCGACAATTCGTCGAGCAGCGGGATGACGGCCTGTTTGCACGGGAAGGTGATGTTCAGCCCGGTGTAATTCATCCGCTCCGCCGCTTGCAGCAAGTCGGGCAGAGCCGTGCTGTCGAGACGCAATTGATCGAGGTCGATAAGCTGATACAGATAACGCAGGCCCTGCGCATCACCCTCGTGTTCGTGCAGTGCCGGCGTGCGCGAAGCCTGAATTCCCGCGCCGATCAGCCCGGCGAGTATCACTCTGGAACGTGACATGGCCTTCACCCCCGCAACCGCTGACTGAAATGCTCCAGCGCCAGGCGATAGCCATGGCTGCCGAACCCGCACATCACCGCCGTGGCAATGCCGGAAACAAACGAGTGATGACGGAACGGCTCGCGGGCATGCACGTTGGACAGGTGCACCTCGATCACCGGCAACTCACTGGCAACCAAGGCATCGCGAATCGCCACGGACGTATGCGTCCACGCCGCCGGATTGATCAAGATCCCGGCACAACGACCGCGCGCGGCGTGAATCCAGTCGAGCAGCTCGCCTTCATGATTGGTCTGGCGAAATTCTACGTTCAGGCCGAACTCGTCAGCCGCGCGACCACACAGCGCGGAAATATCCGCCAGGGTTTCATGACCATAAGTCGCCGGCTCACGCGTGCCGAGCAGGTTCAGGTTCGGGCCGTTAAGCACCAGAACGATAGGGGACATGGGGTAACTCCACTTATTGTTTTTGGCATCGGCCGAGAGGGTTCAGCCTGTGGAGGTAAAATGTACTAGATGGTTACATCGGTCAATTGGCGGGAAATGACCAAGGCGTTTTGTGTTCGGTGATCGCACGGATCAAAAGATTCCCACAAAAAAGCCGTCAATCACGACGGCTTTTCCGTATCAGCTACAGGCAATCAACGCCGGGTCAGCAGCACACCGGATTCCATGTGATGAGTCCACGGGAACTGGTCGAACAATGCGCACTTGGTAATGCGGTGGGTGTCATGCAACTGGGCGATGTTGGCCGCCAGGGTGTCCGGGTTGCAGGAGATGTAGAGGATGTTGTCGAAGCGCCGGGTCAGTTCGCAGGTGTCCGGGTCCATGCCGGCGCGCGGCGGATCGACGAAGACGCTGCCGAATTCGTAGCTCTTCAGATCGATGCCGTGCAGGCGACGGAACGGGCGCACTTCGTTGAGCGCTTCGGTCAGCTCCTCGGCGGACAAGCGCACCAGCGTGACGTTATCCACCGCGTTTTCGCTGAGATTGCTCAAGGCAGCGTTGACCGACGTCTTGCTGATTTCGGTGGCGAGCACTTTGCGCACGCGAGTCGCCAGCGGCAGGGTGAAGTTGCCGTTGCCGCAGTACAACTCGAGCAGATCGTCGCTGCGATCGCCCAAGGCTTCGTATGCCCAGTTGAGCATCTTCTGGTTCACCGTGCCGTTGGGCTGGGTGAACGCGCCTTCGGGCTGGCGATAGCTGAAGGTGCGGCCGCCGACTTCGAGTTTCTCGACGACATAGTCCTGACCGAGCACTTCGCGCTTGCCCTTGGAGCGGCCGATGATGCTCACGCCGAGATCGGCCGACAACTGAGTGGCTGCCGCGTGCCAGTGCTCGTCCAGCGGCCGGTGATAGCACAGGGTGATCATCGCGTCGCCGGCCAGCGTGGTCAGGAATTCGACCTGGAACAGCTTGTGGCTCAGCGCCGAACTGGCCTGCCACGCAGCCTTCAACTGCGGCATCAACTGGTTGATGCGCAGGCTGGCAATCGGGAATTGCTCGATGAGGATCGGCGTGCGCTTGTCGTCCTGAGAGAACATCGCGTAATGCCGTTCGCCGCCCTCGCGCCACAGGCGGAATTCGGCGCGCAGGCGGAAGTTCTGCAACGGCGAATCAAACACCGTCGGCGCGGGTGCATCGAACGGCGCCAGCAGATCACGCAAGCGCGTGACCTTGGCTTCGAGTTGTTCGGCGTAGGCTTGGGAATCGAAACTCATGCGTTGAACCAACCCAACTTGATCACAAACAGAATCGACAGAATCACCAGTGCCGGGTTCAGCTCACGGGCACGGCCGGACAGCAGCTTGATGGCGGTCCAGGCGATGAAGCCGAAGGCGATGCCGTTGGCGATCGAATAGGTGAACGGCATGGCCAGTGCGGTAACCACAACCGGCGCAGCCACGGTGATGTCGTCCCAGTCTATTTCCGCCAGGCCGGATGTCATCAGCACGGCGACGAACAGCAGCGCTGGCGCAGTGGCGAACGCCGGAACGCTGGCCGCCAGGGGCGAGAAGAACAGCGCCAGCAGGAACAGGATTGCCACGACGATGGCGGTCAGGCCCGTGCGGCCACCGGCACTGACGCCGGCTGCGGATTCGATGTAGCTGGTGGTGGTCGACGTGCCCAGCAGCGAGCCGGCCATGGCCGCCGTACTGTCGGCGATCAGCGCGCGACCCATTTTCGGCATGTGGCCGTCCTTGCCCATCAGGCCGGCGCGCTTGGCGACGCCGATCAGGGTCCCGGAGTTGTCGAACAGGTCGACGAACAGGAAAGCGAAAATCACGCTGACCAGACCGATGTCCAGTGCGCCTTTGATGTCCAGTTGCAGGAAGGTCGGCGCCAGCGACGGCGGCATCGACAGGATGCCGCCGAACTTGGTGACATTCAGCGCGATCGAGGCGATGGTCACAGCGAGAATGCCGATCAGCACCGCGCCGCGCACTTTCAGCGCTTCGAGGGCGACGATCACCGCGAAGCCGATTGTCGCAAGGATCGGTGCCGGTTTGGTCAGATCACCGAGGCCGACCATGGTCGCCGAATTGCCAACCACGATTTCCGCGTTGTGCAAGGCAATCAATGCCAGGAACAGGCCGATACCGGCGGCGATTGCCGAGCGCAGTGGCAGCGGGATGGCGTTGATGATCCATTCACGGATGCGGAAGATCGACAGCAGGAAAAACAGCACGGCGGAAATGAACACCGCACCCAGCGCCACTTGCCAGGTGTGGCCCATGTGCAGAACCACGGTGTAGGTAAAGAAGGCGTTCAGGCCCATGCCCGGAGCGAGGGCGATCGGGTAGTTGGCGATCAGGCCCATCACGGTCGAGCCGATGGCAGCCGCCAGACAGGTGGCGACGAAGATCGCGCCCTTGTCCATGCCGGTCTCGCCGAGGATGCTCGGGTTGACGAACAGAATGTAAGCCATGGCCAGGAAAGTCGTGACGCCCGCGAGAATTTCGGTGCGCACGTTGGTGTTGTGTGCCTTGAGTTGAAACAGCCTTTCCAGCATGTCTGCTCCCCGTGGCGCGCGTGGCGCCGTGAATGTATCGACCTCAACAGCAAAGCACAGACCGTCGCAAGCGCCTGGAAAATTGTCGTGGGCCGGAAAAAGCCGCGCATCATACCAGCCGCGTGAGGAATTTGGCGGATGTTGGTGTCGATCGTCGGCGAAGTTTTGCGCAGCCGATAACTGCGCCATACTGCGCGCTGATTTTTTGGAGTGGGCATGCATGGGCAACGGCGGGATGAAGATTTTCGGATGGATTGCAGCGCTAGTGGCGGCAGTCCCGGCTTTGGCAGCTTCTGCGCCGCCGTTGACCCAAGTGAAGGTGATCAAAGTGCAGTCGCCGTCGTGCGGCCTGGAAGATATCGCCGATAACCAGCCGCAAACCCAATGCGATCACAGCGGGCCGAATATCAAGGTCTACGTGCTGGAAGTCGGCTATGGCCAGAACCAGCCACACGTGACGCTGGATGGCTTCGAGGTCAACGGCACACGAGGCCCGGTGTGTGCCTTCGATAGTGGCAATCTCACCGAATGTACCCCAGGCAGCAAAACCGTCGGTTCTCTGTATACCTTCGATCTGGCCGGCAAACAGCAAGGCACCTTCAGCTTCAGCAACACCTCGATCAACGCTCCGCGCAACACGCTCTCGGCTCAGCTTTACATCAAGTAACGGCTGTCTGCGAACAGGCTGGGACAAAGCTGACTACGCTTTACAGACTACCCAGCGGAAAGCACCCATGACTTCCAGAGCCCTGATTGCCCTCGCCGAGGGCATCGATGATTTGCAAAGCGTGACCCTGATCGACGTACTGCGCCGCGCCGGCATCGAAGTGGTCGCCGCCAGCATCGAAGGCCGACGCATGCTGACCTGCGCTCGCGGCACCCGGTTGACTGCCGACGGCATGCTCGTCGATGTACTGGCACAGAGCTTCGACCTGATCGTCCTGCCGGGCGGCGACGTCGGTTCCCGGCATCTGGCGGTGCATCAGCCCTTGCAGCAGTTGCTCAAGGACCAAGCCAGCGCCGGCCGCCTGTTCGCTGCCATCGGCGAAGCCCCAGCCACCGCCCTTCAGGCATCAGGCGTGCTGCGCCAGCGACGCATGACCTGCCTGCCCGGCGCCAGCCACCAACTATCAGGCTGTACGTTTGTTGATCAACCGGTGGTGGTCGACGGCAACTGCATCACCGCCCAAGGCTCGGGCGCGGCACTGGAATTTGCCCTGACCCTGGTTGAGCAGCTTGGCGGCAAGGCGTTGCGGGCGAGGGTGGCGGGGGAGTTGATGGCCTGACGGGTCAGCCGTGGGCTGCGAGGGGTTCTATCATTGGTTGCTCACGGTGCTCCGCTTGCCAAAGATCGTAGTCGGTTTGGACGCCTAGCCAAACGCGCGCCTTGCCGATCCCTGCACGCTCAAGTCGTACTGCCAGATCCGGGCTGATTGGCGCGTGTCCGTGCAGTACGCGCGAAAGATGCGGGCGTGCAAAGCCAAGGTGCCGGGCCAATTCGCTCACGCTGATACCAAGCTCGGGCAAGACATCCAGCAGCAGGGTTTCACCGGGGTGTGGCGGGTTGTGCATGGGCATGAGCCTGCCTCCTGTCAGTGGTAGTCCAGATAATCGACCAATTCGATATCCGAACCGACAAAACGAAAGATCACTCGCCAGTTGCCTGAAACGCTGAGCGACCAGTATTCACTCAGCTCGCCTTTCAACGGATGCAGGCGCCAGCCCGGCAAGTCCAGATCGCCGGGAAGTGTCGCTCGATCCATGAACTGCAACATGCGCGACAGCCGTTTTGCATGGTCGGCACGAATTCCACGAGTCGTACCTGTTTCATAGAAGCCACGAAGGCCTTTGTGCTGAAAGGATTTGATCATGGCGGCGAGTGTAAGGCGATACATTACACTCAGTGCGGTAACTATGTACCGCACGTTGTCGCTTGATATGTGCTGAGCAGGTGCGTTTTTTCCAAAAACCTCAGACCTTCTCTTCCACCGGCACATGCATCCGATCCCGATTCGCCAACGTCGGAAACAGTTTGATCCACGTCCCCGTCACCACCAGCGTGCCGATCCCGCCCATGACCACCGCCGGCACGGTGCCGAACCAGTGGGCGGTGAGGCCGGACTCGAATTCGCCCAACTGGTTTGATGCGCCGATGAATAGCCCGTTGACTGCGCTGACCCGGCCGCGCATTTCGTCGGGGGTTTCCAGCTGTACGAACGAGGCGCGGATGACCATGCTGATCATGTCCGCCGCGCCGAGCACCACCAGCACCGCCAGCGAGAACCAGAACGAGGTCGACAGGCCGAAAGCGATGGTAGCGACGCCGAAGATGCCAACGGCGGTGAACATCACCCGGCCGACATTGCGTTCCACGGCAAACCGCGCCAGAAACAGCGACATCAGCAACGCACCCACCGCCGGCGCTGAGCGCAACAGGCCAAGACCCCACGGGCCGGTCAGCAGAATGTCCTTGGCGAACACCGGCAGCAGCGCCGTGGCGCCGCCCAGCAACACGGCAAACAGGTCCAGCGAGATCGCGCCGAGGATGTCCGGACGGCTGCGGATAAAGCGAATCCCCGCCAGCAGCGAGTCCAGCGTGGCTTTGCCTTTATTCAATGGCGTCTGGCGTGCTGGCAGGTTGAGCATCAGCGCGCAGGCGATCACATACAGCAGCACGGTCGGGCCGTAGACCCAGACGCTGCCGAACGCATAGAGCAAGCCGCCAAGTGCCGGGGCGACGATGGTCGCCGACTGTTGCGCTGATTGCGCGGCGGCAACTGCACGGGGGAAAAGTGCACTCGGAACGATGCTGGGCAGCAGCGCCTGGGTCGTTGGCATCTCGAACGAACGCGCCGCGCCGAGCAAAAAGGCGAGGATGAAAATCATCTCGCGAGTGACGTGATCGGTGGCACTGCCAATGGCCAGCGCCAAGGCGATCAGTGCCTGCAACGACTGACAGAGCGCGGCGACCTTGCGCCGATCGTAGCGATCAGCGACATGGCCGGTGTGCAGCATGAACAGCACGCGCGGAGCAAATTCCACCAGCCCGACCAGACCCAGATCCAGCACGTTGCCGGTCAGTTGATAGAGGTTCCAGCCAATCGCCACGGTGAGCATCTGAAACCCGCTGGCAGTGAATATCCGCGCCAGCCAGAAGGCCATGAACGGACGATGGTGACGTAACAGCAGGGGCTCTTGTATGGGCATCTGAAGGCAGGTCTTGGACGAGTGAACGGCGAGATTATCACCAGTCTGTAACAGGAAGTTGCTGCGAGAAACAATTCAGTTAGCCAGACATCGATCTCTCATGCTGACAATCAGCCCTGTGGTGAGGGGATTTATCCCCGTTGGGTCGCGCAGCGGCCCCAAAATCTCGAAACGACGACGACTGCTGCGCAGCCGGACGGGGATAAATCCCCTCGCCACAGGAGTGAGGCAACTTGCCACGCGGCAAACGACCACGCAGTTCATTGGCAAAAATGGGACTACTCTTTCAACGTTGCTTGATCCAGATCAAGACCGCATGCGGAACCGATCTGACGGCCAGTTGGCCAGACTCCCTACGTTGCGATGGTTGTAAAAAAAGAACGAATCCGAATTCGCCGCACTCCATATCCGTGGGGGCAGTGGTTGCAGGCCTCCGGGTCCGCTACCCGTACTACCTGACAGAGGAAGCCATATGTTCGGTTTAGAGGCTCTCGATCTCGCCCGAATTCAGTTCGCGTTCACCATCTCGTTCCACATTCTGTTCCCGGCCATCACCATCGGCCTGGCGAGTTACCTGGCGGTGCTCGAAGGCCTGTGGCTGAAAACCCGCAACGATACCTACCGTGACCTCTACCATTTCTGGTCGAAGATTTTTGCCGTCAACTTCGGCATGGGTGTGGTCTCCGGACTGGTCATGGCCTATCAGTTCGGCACCAACTGGAGTCGTTTCTCCGACTTCGCCGGCGCCGTCACCGGGCCGTTGCTGACTTATGAAGTGCTCACGGCGTTCTTCCTCGAGGCCGGTTTCCTCGGCGTCATGCTGTTCGGGTGGAACAAGGTCGGGCGCGGCCTGCACTTTTTCTCGACGGTGATGGTGGCGATCGGCACGCTGATTTCGACCTTCTGGATTCTCGCCTCCAACAGCTGGATGCAGACCCCGCAAGGTTTTGAAATCGTTAACGGCCAGGTGATTCCGACCGACTGGCTGGCCATTGTCTTCAACCCGTCATTCCCCTACCGCCTGATGCACATGGCGACTGCCGCATTCGTCGCGACGGCGTTTTTCGTCGGCTCTTCAGCGGCCTGGCACCTGCTGCGGGGCAGGGACAACCCGGCGATCCGCACCATGCTGTCGATGGCCATGTGGATGGCGTTGATCGTCGCGCCGATTCAAGCGGTGATCGGCGACTTCCACGGCCTCAATACGCTCAAGCATCAGCCGGCTAAAATCGCGGCGATCGAAGGCCACTGGGAAAACCATGGCGACGAAGCCACGCCGCTGATCCTGTTCGGCTGGCCGGACATGAAAGAAGAACGCACTAAGTTTGCCGTGGAGATTCCCTATCTCGGCAGCCTGATTCTCACGCACTCGCTGGACAAACAAGTGCCGGCGCTGAAGGAGTTTCCACCCGAAGACCGGCCGAATTCGACCATTGTGTTCTGGTCGTTCCGGATCATGGTCGGCCTCGGTTTCCTGATGATCTTCACCGGTCTGTGGAGCCTGTGGCTGCGCAAGCGTGACTCGCTGTACACCTCACGTCCGTTCCTGCATCTGGCCTTGTGGATGGGGCCGTCCGGGCTGATCGCGATTCTCGCCGGCTGGTTCACCACGGAAATCGGCCGTCAGCCGTGGGTGGTCTACGGCCTGATGCGCACTGCGGATGCTTCGTCCAACCACAGCTTCATGCAGATGAGCATCACCCTGATCATGTTCGTCGTGGTCTATTTCGCGCTGTTCGGCGCAGGTCTTGGCTACATGATGCGTCTGGTGCGCAAAGGGCCGAAGATCAGCGAAGGCAGCGACACGCCGGACGGTGGTCCAGGCAAGAAACGCACTCCGGCGCGTCCATTGTCCGCAGCCGACGATCCGGCCGAGGGCGAGCACGAAGACAACACTCGCTTGACCAAGGAGATTTGACTCATGGGTATTGATCTTCCGCTGATCTGGGCCGTGATCATCATCTTCGGCATCATGATGTACGTGGTCATGGACGGCTTCGACCTGGGCATCGGCATTCTCTTCCCGTTCGTGCCAGGCAAGACCGATCGCGACGTGATGATGAACACGGTCGCCCCTGTGTGGGACGGCAACGAGACCTGGCTGGTGCTGGGCGGCGCGGCGTTGTTCGGCGCATTCCCGCTGGCCTATTCGGTAGTGCTGTCGGCGCTGTACCTGCCGCTGATCTTCATGTTGATGGGCCTGATCTTCCGTGGCGTGGCTTTCGAGTTCCGCTTCAAGGCCAAGGATGAAAAACGGCATCTGTGGGACAAGGCATTCATCGGTGGTTCGATCGCGGCGACGTTCTTTCAGGGCGTGGCGCTCGGTGCGTTCATCGATGGTCTGCCGGTGGTCAATCGCCAGTTCGCCGGTGGTTCACTGGATTGGCTGACCCCGTTCACGCTGTTCTGCGGTGCGGCGCTGGTGGTGGCCTATGCCTTGCTCGGCTGTACTTGGCTGATCATGAAAACCGAAGGCAAGTTGCAGGAGCAGATGCATGACCTGGCGCGGCCGCTTGCGTTTGTTCTGTTGGCAGTGATCGGTATCGTTAGCCTGTGGACGCCACTGTCGCATCCGGAAATCGCCTCGCGCTGGTTCAGTATGCCGAACCTGTTCTGGTTCATGCCGGTGCCGATTCTGGTGCTGGTCACCTTGTACGGCCTGATCCGCGCGGTGGCACGCAATGCCAACTACACGCCGTTCCTGCTGACCCTGGTGCTGATCTTCCTCGGCTACAGCGGCCTGGGCATCAGCCTGTGGCCGAACATCGTGCCGCCGTCGATCTCGATCTGGGACGCCGCTGCGCCGCCGCAAAGTCAGGGCTTCATGCTGGTGGGCACGCTGTTCATCATCCCGTTCATCCTGGGTTACACCTTCTGGAGCTATTACGTGTTCCGCGGCAAGGTCACCCACGAAGACGGTTACCACTAAGCGAAACCCTGTGGGAGCGGGCTTGCCCGCGATGGCGTCGCCAGCGGCGCCATCAATTTTGAAGAGGTTTGAAGAAAATGACCGGCAAACATTCTCTGCACGACATTGAAGAAGCCGAAAAAAAGCCGCTGTGGCAGCGGCTCGGCTGGTTGGCCCTGATCTGGGTTGGCAGTGTCGGCGTGTTGTTCATCGCCGCCAGCCTGATGCGCATGTTCATGAATGCCGCAGGTTTGACCACTCACTGAGACATCCCGTCCCGGCGCCTTCGGATATGGACTCGCAACCCTCCTCACGGAGGGTTTTTTTATGCGCGAAATCTATTTGCGCGCCTTAAGGATGACGAATTTTGGCGTCGCCGCGACTTGCTCGACACCACGGAACAGGCGCGCCAGTTTGCTGTGATAGCCCAGATGCCGGTTGCCGACGATGTACAGCGCACCACCGACCACCAGCGCCTCGCGCGCCTGCTGGAACATGCGCCAGGCGAGGAAATCGCCGACCACCTGCTGCTGATGGAACGGTGGGTTGCACAGCACCACGTCCAGCGACTGTGGCGCCTGCCCGGCCAGACCATCGCCAGCGCGCACGATGACTTCGCGATCGCCCAATGCCGCGCGCCAGTTCTCGGCAGCCGATTGCACCGCCATCAACGATTCGTCGACCAGCGTGTAATGCGCATCCGGGTTCTGCAGGGCGCTGGCAATCGCCAGCACACCGTTGCCGCAACCGAGATCGGCGACCCGCGCGTTGCCAAGGTTCTTTGGCAGATGCGGGAGAAATGCGCGAGTGCCGATGTCCAGGCCTTCGCGGCAGAACACGTTGGCGTGGTTAAGCAGTTCGATCGCTGGTTCGTCGAGGCGATAGCGAGTCGGGTAGGGCGATGTGGCGAGCACTTTGGTTTCAGGCGTGGCGATCAGCAGTCGCGCCTTTTTTACCGCCAGCGATGCCTGCACCGGACCGACGTAGCGCTCCAGCAGATCGCCTGCGGCACGGGGCAGATGCTTGACCATGGCCGCCGCGATCACTTGCGCGCCGGGAGCGAGTTGCCCTTGCAGGCGGATCAACTGCTCTTCCAATAGCGCCAGGGTTTTGGGGACTCGGATCAGCACCCGATCAAACGGCCCGACCAAAGGCTCACTGGCCGGTATCGGGCGGATCGCGTCGAATGCCTGGCCATTGCGCAGCAGGTTCTTTTCCAGCCCGATAAAACCCAGGAACGAATCGCCGCTGCTGCTCACCTCGACCTTGCCCAGCAGACTGATCGCCAACGCCCCAAAGCTGTCATTGAGCACCAGCACGCGAGTGCTGCTTGCCGGTTGTTCGCTGGCGAGATAATTGAGCAGGTATTCGTCCGCCGCATCGAAGGCTTGCAGCGGTTCATTCTGCTGTTCGGGCTGGCGGATCAGGTCGAGTTGAGCGAAAGGCGTTTCGAGCAAAGGCATGGGGCGGGGACTCAGGATATTCGGCGGGTGTCCCGTTGCTGGCTGTCGTGCGACGGGATCCTACCGAGTGGACAGCGATGCAAGCAGGTTGCGTCATCACTCGGAGAGGCCGCAATGGTACGTTTTTTTGCGTGTAAATACATGCGGGATTGAGGCGCGTTACCCCTGGGTTATTCAGATGATTCCGGCACGGGCGGCCGCGATCACCGCAGAAATCTTGTTGCAGACGTTGAATTTCTCGATGACGTTTTGCACATGGTAGTTAACGGTGCGCTCGCTCAGGCTCAGGATCCGCGAAATATCGTGAGCGGTCTTGCCCACGGCGGACAATTTCATGATCTCCAACTCCCGAGACGATAGCCTGGGCCTGCTGGGCTTGGCCTGAACAGGAACGGTGCGGGCATACAGTTCGCTGAGGTGCCGGTTGGCGTAGAACAGATAACCATAATGCTCATACAGCTCGAGCGGGCTGATCGGGCAATGAGTACGCGCCAGGCTGATGATGCTGCACAAACCGCTGGCTTCGTCATGAAACGCTTGCGACCAGCCATGTTGCAGCCCGTTCTGTTTCAGCGCCTGCCACAGTTCGGGCGCGTCTGAAAACACGGTCTCCTCCCAAACGATCGGCAATATTGAGTGATTGCAGTGCGCTATTACCGGATCAATATTGCGGTAGTTCTGTTTTTTGTACTGGACGTTCCATTCTTTCGGATAGTTATTGATTTGCAAGGCGTTAAGATGCACTTCGCGATTCGGTGAGGTGACTGCGATTGCGCAGAAATTAAAGCCCAGGTTTTCGGCGAATCTCAGCAATATTGCGTAAGCTGATTCTATGCCCTTGGCAAATGTCAGTTGTTTCAATTGTGATTCCTTCCACGTTTCCATGAACTATCGCCTCCATAGCCTGATATCGGGGCGCCGAATGGATCCAAAAGATCCGGCACGAATCGAAGTGTAGGATCTTTCCTGCGAATCGCCTTACATTATTTCGAGATTGAAACTTTGATGTTTTTTATAAAGCGTTCTTAGCAATACATGCTGTTATATTTTAATTGGCATCTTAAAGTTATTGCTCTAGATCCAGGATTGACGAAAAGTCGAATGCGCGGTGCCGATCCTGTTAATACCATTACCAATGACAGGTGTTTGGCAGCGCGATTTTGCGGGACACTGAGGGTAATCGTTTCAAGGAGTGCCTCATGACTGCCAGCGCCGAGAAGTACACCAGCCAGACCTTGCTCGATGTGCAACCGTTGACCCCGAACCTGTTCACGCTGCGCACCAGCCGCGATCCCGGCTTTCGCTTTCGTGCCGGCCAGTTCGCCCGGCTGGGCGTGACCAAGGCCGATGGCAGCACGGTCTGGCGCGCCTATTCGATGGTGTCGTCGCCGTTCGACGAGTTTCTCGAGTTCTTTTCCATCGTTGTGCCGGGCGGTGAATTCACCAGTGAGTTGAGCCGACTCCAGGTCGGCGACACTTTGATGGTGGAGCGCCAGGCGTTCGGTTATCTGACGCTGGATCGCTTTGTCGACGGCCGGGACCTTTGGCTACTGTCCACCGGCACCGGGGTGGCGCCGTTTCTGTCGATCCTGCAGGACTTCGAAGTCTGGGAGAAATTCGAGCGGATCATTCTGGTTTACAGCGTGCGGGAGGCGCGGGAACTGGCCTATCAGGAGTTGATCGCCGGGTTGGCGCAACGTGACTATCTGAGCGAATACGCCCACAAGCTGCAATTCATCCCCACTGTGACCCGCCAAGCGCATCCCGGCGCGCTGCAGGGCCGGATCACCACGTTGATCGAAAATGGCGAACTGGAGCGAGCGGCGGGCGTTGAGCTCTCGCCAGAGCATTCGCGGGTGATGCTGTGCGGCAATCCGCAGATGATCGACGACACCCGCGCCTTGCTCAAGCAGCGCGACATGCGCCTGAGCCTGACGCGCAAGCCGGGGCAGGTCGCGGTAGAGAATTACTGGTAACGAAAACGGCACCCGCAGGTGCCGTTTCAATGTGAAGCAAATGCCTCAGGGCCGCTCGTTCTGCGCCTTGAGCAGGTCGCGGATTTCGCCCAGCAGTTGCTCTTCCTTGCTCGGGATCGGCGGCGCAGTGGGTGCTACGGCTTCTTCGCGCTTGAGGCGGTTGATGGCTTTGACGCCCATGAAGATCGCGAAAGCGACAATCACGAAATCCAGCACCGTCTGCAGGAATTTGCCGTAAGCCAACACCACGGCGGGCGCATCGCCCTGGGCGGCTTTGAGCGTGACGGCCAGATCACTGAAATCGACCCCACCGATCAACAGGCCGATCGGCGGCATGATCACGTCGCCGACAAACGACGAAACAATCTTGCCGAACGCTGCGCCAATGATGATACCGACGGCCATGTCGACCACATTGCCTTTGACCGCGAAGGCCTTGAACTCGCTAAGCACGCCCATAGTTATTTCCTTGTTACAGATGAGTTTGGTGTAGGCAGTGTAAATCAGCGAAACGCCTCCTGCGCGAAACACCTTCTTACAATGCCCGTTTTTATCGACACATCAATTGACGATTAGTTTGCAAAGTGCCAGCAATCGCGCGCGAAATACGCGCTAAAGCGCTGATTGCACAGCCAATTTCTTCAATCATGGTGTTACGTTCTTTCTATTTATGTTCCGCTGCACAGGCCTCTAGCCTTGGCGTGGCGCACCTGGATGCGCCCAATAAAACCAGAGGAACCTGATATGACATCCATTCCTGGACTGGGGGCTTTTCCCCATCGCCGCACCTTCGGTGTACTGACCGCCAGCCTGCTGACCTTTTCAGTCAATGCCGCTCCGCTGACCCGCGATAACGGCGCTGCGGTCGGTGACAATCAGAACTCGCAAACCGCTGGCGCCAGCGGCCCGGTACTGCTGCAGGATGTGCAACTGATCCAGAAGCTGCAGCGCTTCGATCGCGAACGCATCCCCGAGCGCGTGGTGCATGCACGCGGCACCGGCGCTCACGGCACGTTCACCGTGACCGATGACCTCAGTGACCTGAGCAAGGCCAAGGTATTCGCCGCCGGCCAGAGCACCCCAGTGTTCGTACGCTTTTCGGCGGTGGTGCACGGCAACCACTCCCCGGAAACCCTGCGCGATCCGCGCGGTTTCGCCACCAAGTTCTACACCGCTGACGGCAATTGGGATCTGGTCGGCAACAACTTCCCGACCTTTTTCATCCGCGATGCGATCAAGTTCCCGGACATGGTGCACGCCTTCAAGCCCGATCCGCGCACCAACCTGGACGACGATTCTCGCCGGTTCGATTTCTTCTCCCATGTACCGGAAGCGACCCGCACACTGACCGAGTTGTATTCCAACTACGGTACCCCGGCCAGTTATCGCGAAATGGATGGTAATGGCGTTCATGCCTACAAGCTGATCAATGCAAAAAATGAAGTTCACTATGTGAAGTTTCACTGGAAGAGCTTGCAGGGGATTAATAATCTGCGGCCGAAACAGGTTGGCAAAGTTCAGGGTCAGGATTACAGCCATATGACCAATGACTTGGTCAGCAATATCAATAAAGGCAACTTTCCGAAGTGGGACTTGTACGTGCAAGTTCTGAAGCCACAGGATTTGTCCAAGTTTGATTTCGATCCATTGGATGCAACCAAGATCTGGCCGGGTATTCCGGAGCGCAAAGTTGGACAGATGGTCTTGAACCGTAACCCGGCCAATGTCTTCCAGGAAACCGAACAAGTGGCCATGGCACCCGCCAACGTAGTTCCGGGTATCGAGCCTTCGGAAGATCGTTTGTTGCAGGGCCGAGTGTTCTCTTATGCCGATACGCAGATGTATCGCCTCGGTGCCAACGCATTGCAATTGCCGATCAACGCACCGAAAACCGCAGTGAACAATGGCAATCAGGATGGTGCGATGAATTTCGGCGCCAGCCAGTCCGGCGTCAACTACCAGCCAAGCCGTCTGCAACCGCGTGAAGAGACGCCATCGGCGCGTTACAGCCAATCGGCGCTGGCGGGCACCACCCAGCAGGCGAAGATTCAGCGTGAGCAGAACTTCAAGCAGGCCGGTGATCTGTATCGCTCGTACAGCAAGCAGGAACGCCGCGACCTGATCGACAGCTTCGGCGGCTCGCTGGCCACCACCGATGATGAGAGCAAGCACATCATCCTGTCCTTCCTGTACAAGGCCGACCCTGAGTACGGCAGCGGTGTGACCGAAGTGGCCAAGGGCGACCTCAGCCGTGTGAAAGCACTGGCGGCCAAACTGACCGACTGATAGCGATGCGGCGCACGCGAGGGTTTGTCTTGCCTCGCGTGCGTTCAAGGAGAGTGCTCGATGCGTATTTTTCTTTTATGCCTGGCCGGGTGCCTGTCGTTCAGCGCGTGGGCGGCACCGGTCGAGCAAAGCCCCGAGGCAATCAAGGCGCAGTTGCAGGATTACTACTTTGACGCCGCACGGCGTGGCGACGTGCCGATGCTCGAGACCTTTATCGACTCCGGCTATTCCCTCGATACCCGCGACAGCAAGGGTTACACCGCACTGATTCTGGCGGCTTATCACGGTCAGGTGCCGGCGGTTGAGCGACTGTTGGCAGCGGGCGCGGATGCCTGTGCTCAGGACCAGCGCGGCAACACGGCGCTGATGGGCGCGATTTTCAAAGGCGAGTTGCAGATCGCCCGGCGCCTGATGGCCACCGATTGCAGCCCCGACCAACGTAACGGCGCCGGGCAGACCGCGGCGATGTACGCCGGGCTGTTCAAGCGTCTGGAATTGCTTGATGCGTTGAAAGCCAAGGGCGCCGACCTCAATGCCGAGGATCCGCTGGGCAACAGTGCCGCGCGTCTGGCCAGCGGCGAAATCCGTACTGCCGCGCCGCGCTGATCGGCTATGGCTGCGTTATCATCGCGTCTTTTGTTCCGGGGGTTCTGATGGCCAAGGCCAAGCGCATGTACGGCTGCACCGAGTGCGGCGCAACCTTTCCCAAGTGGGCCGGGCAGTGCGGTGAGTGCGGTGCCTGGAACACCCTGACCGAAACCATGATCGAAAGCGGCGGCGCCACAGCTCCCACCGGGCGCACCGGTTGGGCTGGCCAGCAGGCACAGATCAAGACGCTCGCCGAAGTCAGCATCGAAGAGATTCCACGTTTTTCCACCGCGTCCGGTGAGCTCGACCGCGTGCTCGGCGGCGGGCTGGTCGATGGCTCGGTGGTGCTGATCGGCGGTGATCCGGGGATCGGCAAGTCGACAATCCTGCTCCAGACCCTGTGCAATCTGGCCAAAAGCATGCCGGCGCTGTACGTCACTGGTGAGGAATCCCAGCAGCAGGTGGCGATGCGCGCTCGCCGTCTCGGCCTGCCGCAGGATCAACTGCGGGTGATGACCGAAACCTGCATCGAAACCATCATCGCCACCGCCCGCCAGGAAAAGCCCAAGGTGATGGTGATCGACTCGATCCAGACCATCTTCACCGAACAACTGCAATCGGCGCCGGGCGGCGTATCCCAGGTGCGCGAGAGCGCGGCGTTGCTGGTGCGTTACGCCAAACAGAGCGGCACGGCGATCTTCCTCGTCGGCCACGTCACTAAAGAAGGTGCGCTGGCCGGTCCGCGTGTTCTGGAACACATGGTCGACACGGTGCTGTATTTCGAAGGTGAATCCGATGGTCGTCTGCGTCTGCTGCGGGCGGTGAAAAACCGTTTCGGCGCGGTCAACGAGTTGGGCGTGTTCGGCATGACCGACAAGGGCCTGAAAGAAGTCTCCAACCCATCGGCGATTTTTCTTACCCGTGCTCAGGAAGAAGTCCCGGGCAGTGTGGTCATGGCGACGTGGGAAGGCACCCGGCCGATGTTGGTGGAAGTGCAGGCGCTGGTCGATGACAGCCATCTGGCCAACCCGCGTCGGGTGACGTTGGGTCTGGATCAGAACCGATTGGCGATGTTGCTCGCGGTGTTGCACCGTCATGGTGGGATCCCGACCCACGATCAGGACGTGTTCCTCAACGTGGTCGGTGGCGTGAAGGTGCTGGAGACGGCGTCGGACCTGGCGTTGATGGCGGCGGTGATGTCGAGTTTGCGCAACCGGCCGTTACCGCATGATCTGTTGGTGTTCGGCGAAGTCGGCCTGTCCGGCGAAGTGCGCCCGGTGCCGAGCGGGCAGGAGCGGCTGAAAGAGGCGGCCAAGCACGGCTTCAAACGCGCGATTGTGCCCAAGGGCAACGCACCGAAGGAAGCGCCGGCGGGGTTGCAGATCATTGCCGTGACCCGTCTCGAACAGGCCCTCGACGCACTGTTTGAGTGAACGCCGAACCTCTGTGGTGAGGGGGGTTATCCCCGTTGGGCTGCGCAGCAGACCCGCTTTTCAGGGCCGCTGCGCGCCCCAACGGGGATAAATCCCCTCGCCACATAAATCCCCTCGCCACATAAGTCCCCTCACCACATAGATCCCCCTCACCACAGGGCATTCCAAATTGGGACTGGGGGGCCCTAGATCTCGATCAGCGCACCCAGTTCGCGCTCCAGCTCGGCCTCATCCGCCAGATTCAACTCGATCAAGCGGCGCAGGCGCTGGATCGATTCCAGGCTGATGTGCCGGCAGATGAACCCCAAGTGGCCGTTTTCCTCATGGGCCAGATGCACGTCCATCTCGATATCGACGTCTTCGCTCAGATGAATGTCGACGAAGAAGTCCTGGTCTTTATCCCCGAGCCACGGCTCCGGTCGCTCGATCAGCAGGCCCTTGAGCGACAGGTCGATCAGTTTGACCGGCCAGATGTACTCGCCCTGTTTCAGCTCGGTTCGGGCATCGAACGCAATACGTTTGAAACGACGTCGATTGGCGGGGTGCTCGCTCATGGCGCAATCCTCATGAAGGTTCGCTGACTATAGACCGCGAATGCGGGCGCCAGCCAATCGCTCAAGCGTCTAGACCTATGTCGGGGTATGGCCTTTGGCGCCGTAAGCGCTAAACTCGGGGTGGCTGTCTTTCTTGTCCACCCTGGCTGGAATAATAAAATGAAAAATAATAATAGCCTGCTGCGCCACTTACCCTGGCTCGTGCTGGCAATCGTAGGAGCGTGCGCCTTGGGCGTAGTGGCATTGCGCCGCGGCGAGGCGATCAACGCCTTGTGGATTGTGGTCGCTGCCGTGGCCATTTATCTGGTTGCGTACCGTTACTACAGTCTGTTCATCGCCAACAACGTGATGCAACTGGATCCGCGTCGGGCCACCCCCGCCGTGCTCAACAACGATGGTCTGGACTATGTGCCGACCAACAAACACATTCTTTTCGGTCACCACTTCGCGGCCATCGCTGGCGCGGGGCCGCTGGTCGGTCCGGTGCTGGCGGCGCAGATGGGGTATCTGCCCGGCACACTCTGGCTGATTGCCGGTGTGGTGCTGGCGGGCGCGGTGCAGGACTTCATGGTCCTGTTCATGTCGACCCGACGCAACGGCCGTTCCCTGGGCGATATGGTGCGTGAAGAGATGGGCCGGATTCCCGGGACCATCGCACTGTTCGGCTGCTTCCTGATCATGATCATCATCCTCGCGGTGCTGGCGCTGATCGTGGTCAAGGCCCTCGCTGAGAGCCCGTGGGGCATCTTCACCGTGATGGCGACCATCCCGATCGCGATGTTCATGGGCATCTACATGCGCTACATCCGCCCGGGTCGCATCGGCGAAATCTCCGTGGTCGGTGTGTTGCTGCTGCTCGGTTCGATCTGGCTGGGCGGGCAGATCGCTGCCGATCCGGTATGGGCCAAAGCCTTCACCTTCACCGGTGTGCAGATTACCTGGATGCTGGTCGGTTACGGCTTTGTCGCCGCTTCGCTGCCGGTGTGGCTGATCCTGGCACCGCGTGACTACCTGTCGACCTTCCTCAAGATCGGCACTATCGTCGCCCTGGCGATCGGCATCCTGATCACCATGCCGGAGCTGAAAATGCCGGCGTTGACCCAGTTCGTCGACGGCACCGGCCCGGTGTGGAAGGGTGGTCTGTTCCCGTTCCTGTTCATCACCATCGCCTGCGGCGCGGTATCGGGTTTCCACGCACTGATCTCGTCGGGCACCACGCCGAAGCTTTTGGATAACGAAACCAACGCCCGCTACATCGGTTACGGCGGCATGCTGATAGAATCGTTCGTGGCGATCATGGCCATGGTTGCCGCTTCGGTGATCGAGCCAGGCGTGTACTTCGCCATGAACAGCCCGGCCGCAGTCGTCGGCAGTGACGTCGCTTCGGTGGCGCAGGTTGTCACGAGCTGGGGCTTTGCGATTACGCCGGAAGCGCTGCAAGCGGTTGCCCATGACATCGGCGAAACCACCATCCTGGCTCGCGCCGGTGGTGCGCCGACGCTGGCGGTCGGTATTGCGCAGATCCTGCACAGTGTCCTGCCGGGTGAAAACACCATGGCGTTCTGGTACCACTTCGCGATCCTGTTCGAAGCGCTGTTCATCCTCACCGCTGTCGACGCCGGTACCCGTGCCGGGCGCTTCATGCTGCAGGATCTGCTCGGCTCCTTCGTACCGGCGCTGAAACGTACTGAGTCGTGGGGTGCCAACCTGATCGCCACCGCCGGTTGTGTGGCGATGTGGGGCTGGTTGCTGTATCAGGGCGTGATCGATCCACTGGGCGGCATCAACACCCTGTGGCCGTTGTTCGGTATCTCCAACCAGATGCTCGCCGGTATCGCGCTGATGCTCGGCACCGTGGTTCTGATCAAGATGAAGCGTCAGCGCTATATCTGGGTCACGCTGTTGCCGGCCACCTGGCTGTTGATCTGCACCACCACGGCTGGCTTCATCAAGCTGTTCGATGCCAACCCGGCGATCGGCTTCCTGTCCCTGGCCAAGAAGTACAGCGATGCGCTGGCCAACGGTCAGGTGCTGGCACCGGCAAAAAGCGTTGAGCAGATGCAGCACGTGATCTTCAACGCCTACACCAACGCCACACTCACCGCGCTGTTCCTGTTCGTGGTGTTCAGCATCCTGTTCTATGCGCTCAAGGTCGGCATCGCCGCCTGGGGCAAAAAAGAGCGTACGGATAAAGAATCGCCATTCCAGGCCCTGCCGGATGCGTAACCAGAGGATTGCAGCATGTTCAATGACCTGAGTCGCCTCGGTAAATACCTCGGTCAGGCCGCGCGCCTGATGGTCGGCATGCCCGACTACGACACCTACGTCGAGCATATGCAAACCAAACACCCGGACAAACCGGTGATGAGCTACGAGATGTTCTTTCGCGAACGTCAGGAGGCCCGTTACGGTGGCAAGGGTGGGCCGAAGTGCTGTTGAGCTGACAGCATCAGGTTGAGGTAATCCCCTGTGGGAGCGAGCCTGCTCGCGAATACGGAGTGTCAGTTGATGAATGATTTGACTGGCACACCGCTTTCGCGAGCAGGCTCGCTCCCACATTTGTTTTTGTGTTCTTTTCAGGAGATCGGGTTTTGTCTTCTCCCATTCCGGTAACGGTACTCAGCGGTTTCCTCGGCGCCGGCAAGACCACTTTGCTGCGTCATCTATTGAAAGCCGAGCACGGTCTGAAAATCGCCGTGATCGAGAACGAATTCAGCGACGCCGGCATCGACACCCAATTGCTGGGTGACGAGCCGGTGCAAGTCATGACTCTGGCCAACGGCTGCGTCTGTTGCACCATTCACACCGACTTGACCAAGGCGCTGTACTTGCTGCTCGAGCGCCTGGATAGCGGCGAGATTGCCTTCGACCGTCTGGTGATCGAGTGCACCGGTCTGGCCGATCCCGCGCCGGTGGCGCAGACGTTTTTCATCGACGAAGAGCTGCGCGAGCGTTACTTGCTCGACGGCATTATCACCCTGGTCGACGCTGCCCACGCCGATGTGCACCTGACTCAGACCATCGCCCAGGCGCAAATCGGTTTCGCTGATCGCTTGCTGGTGAGCAAGACTGATCTGGTCGATGAGCCGACGTTTACCGCGCTGAGCGAACGCCTCACCCGAATCAACCGCCGCGCGCCGATCCGCGTGGTCGAGCATGGCAACATCGATCTGGCCGAACTGTTGGATGTGCGTGGTTTCAACCTCAATGCTGATCTGGGCGGCGGTTTGAGCCTGCGTCCGGTGAGCAAGGCGCCGTCGATCGATCGCATCTCCAGTCTGGTGCTGCGCACCGATCAGGCGCTGGATATCGATCAACTCAGCGAATTCATGAACGAACTGCTGGAAGAGCACGGCAAGCAATTGCTGCGTTACAAAGGCGTGCTGAACATTGCCGGCGAAGACCGGCGGCTGGTGTTTCAGGGCGTGCTGAAACTCTATGGTTTCGACTGGGACACCGAATGGGCCGAGGGCGAGACGCGCGAGAGTGTAATCGTGTTTATTGCCGATGATTTGCCGGAAGAGAAGATTCGGGCGGGGTTTGCCAGGGTAGCTTCTGACTGATGATTTTTCGGTGTCAGCACTGACGCCATCGCGGGCAAGCCCGCTCCCACAGGTTTATTGGTGTACCCACAATCTGTGAGCGACAAATAACCCTGTGGGAGCGGGCTTGCCCGCGATGGCGATTTAACTCACAACACAATGTTGAAAGGTTGTGCCCAGCAGTGTCAGCTCAAGATGATCCAGATGCCGATTCATCAGCATCCCGGCCTTGGAAACATCACCTCGCTCCACAACCTCAACCAACGCCAAATGCTCCTGCCATGCGCAACAGCCCCGCGTCGAACACTGACTTCGCGCAATCGCCAGCGACGTCAACGGCACCAGGCTGCGCAGAAAATGCGCCAGCGGCAGATTTCCCGCCATCCGCGCCAACCTTAGATGAAACTCTCCCGACAAGCGAATCGCCGCCCCGCGCCGATCCTGCTCGACGGCGCGCTTCTCGCGCTCTACCAACGTGCGCAAGTATTTCAAATCGTCTGGCTGCGGACGCTGACACGCTAACCGCACCAAGGTGTTCTCGGCCAGCCGTCGCGCATGCAAGGTCTGCCGGATCAACTCCCGATCATGTGCGGCCACTCGCGGACGATGATTGGCGCGCAATACCACGATCTGCTCGTGGGACAACTGCGTCAGCACCCGTCGTACATCGGCGCGGCCGGCGCCGAACATCGCTTGCAGACTGTGCTCGGTAAACCGGCTGTCTTCATCGATACGCTGCTCGAGAATCGCTTCGAACAGTCGCGGATACAGATCTTCCGTCGGCGTGCCCAGGCGAGAGACGGGCAGGGCGGTCGATTGCGCGTGGGAGGCTGAAGCGAAACTGTTCATGGCCGTTCTCCTGGCAAATCAGGTGGGCAGGTTGTCGTCCGGGATGTTCAGCTCAACGCCCATGCGCTGGCCTTCGCGCAGAATGTGCCGGCGCATTTCGGCGCTGGCCTGGGCGCTGTTCTTGCTGCGGATCGCGCGGACCACAGCTTCGTTTTCTTCCAGGCGTTCGGCCAGATGCTCCGGGGAATTGCGCAACACTTCGGCACTTTGCTTGAGGGCATTGCTGGTCTGCTGCACCACGCTCTGGAAAATCGGGTTCGAGGTCAGGGTGAAGAGTTCTTCGTGGAAGGCGATGTAGGCGCTGACCCCGGCTTCACTGTCACCGGCCTCGAGGGCTTCGCGCATGTCCATCAGGGTCAGGCGCAACTGTCCGACTTCCTTGCTGCTGATCGATTGCGCGACCAGGCCAACGATGAACGGCTCGAGGGTGTAGCGCAGTTGCAGCACATCTTCGAGACTGGCGCCGGCCACCGCGCTGTCGTGGCTCTGAGTGTCGCTGAGTTGCGCGTCGAGTACGACCACGCCTTTGCCCGGCATGGAACGCACCAGACCGAGGGTTTCGAGGACGATCACCGCTTCGCGCAGGCTCGGCCGGCTGATGCCCAGTTGCTCGGCCAGTTCGCGCTGGCCCGGCAGCATGTCGCCGGAGCGCCACTGCCCTCGGGCCAACGCGGCGCGGAGTTTTTCCACCACTGAGTTGACGACGGTTGAAGTTGTAATCACGTACTGGCTCCCTGGGCCGTGCCTGCGCATTGGCAGGCACGGCACTCATTCAAAATTCTTTGGCCGCCGCCTGAGCGACGGTTTTTCGCGGTTGAAAGTTATAGCCCTGCTCGCCGTTGAGCACCTTGTTCGCGCGTTGTACGTCGATGTCCTTTTCCCAGCGGGCGATGGCCACGGTGGCGACGCAGTTGCCGATCAGATTGGTCAGCGCGCGGCCGATGCCCATGAACCAGTCCACGGCCAATACCAGCACCAGACCGACTACGGGAATCGCCGGGATCGCCGTCAGTGTCGCCGCGAGGATCACCAGCGCCGAACCGGGAATGCCATGGGCACCTTTGGAGGTAATCAGCGACACCAGCAGAATCGTCAGCAGATCGGTCATCGCCAGCGGTGTGCCGGTGGCATTGGCGATGAACACGATGGCCAGGGTCAGGTAGATCGAGAAACCGTCGAGGTTGAACGAGTACCCGGTCGGGATCACCAGGCCGACGGTCGAGCTGCCGATGCCGAGGTGTTCGAGCTTGCGCATGATCTGTGGCAGCACAGCGTCGGAGGAGGCGGTGCCCATGACAATCAGCAGTTCTTCACGCAGGTATTTGAGCAGCGGCCACATGCGCAGACCGGACGCGCGCATGACCAGGCCGAGAATCACACTGACAAAAGCAACGCAGGTCAGGTAGAACAAGCCGACCAGACTACCCAGGTGCTGCAGCGAATCGAGGCCGTATTTGCTGGTGGTGAAGGCGATGGCGCCGAACACGCCGATCGGCGCCAGCCGCACGATCATGCCCATGATGCGGAAGATCACATGGCTCAGTTCGTTGATCAGCCGCGAAATCCCGGAAGCGGCTTCGCCCACCAGATTCAGTGCACTGCCGAACAGCACCGAGAACAGCAGTACCTGCAGAATGTTGTTGTCGGCGAAGGCGCCGATCACCGAGGTCGGGATCAGATCCATCAGAAACTGCGTGGTGGTGTGCATGTGCTGGCCGCGCTCGGCGAGGTCGCCCATGTCTGCGCTGGAGAGCTGCTCCAGATGAATGTTCGCACCGCTGCCAATGCCGGTGCTGAAGGCGAACACCAGACCGATCACCAGAGCGATGGTGGTCAGCACTTCAAAGTAGATCACCGACTTGAGGCCGATGCGCCCGACCTTCTTCAGATCGCCCGCGCCGCTGATACCGCTGACGACCACGCAGAACACGATCAGGCCGATCAGCATCTTGATCAATTTGATGAAGCCATCGCCAAGCGGTTTGAGCTGGGCCGAGTATTCCGGAAGGGTCAGCCCGCAGACGATGCCGAGCATCAGTCCGAGAACCACTTGGAGGAAAATTGAACGCGAGCACCATCTGAGCATGGGAGGAATCCTGGGTCGGTGTCCTGGCTGCCGTACGCGTGGCGCAGCGGATTCAGGACTTAATTATTGTGGTCTTACCGGTATGTCCAGTGCAGGCGCAGTCTAGGCGCAGGTTTTCCAGGTTCGCAAGGAGAAATTTAGACAATTGGCATGACCGGTCTTACCAGTTGCCGGAAAGGCCCGGTCTTGAGCATTTGCGAAAAACGGTAAGGCTGTCTGTTGCCGGATGGGAAGTGGCTCACCTTTTGATGTCAGGTACATGTCTTTCGACAACGCTCAGGATGAAGGTGATTTTCGAGCGCTCTTCGGTTTTGCCCAGATAGACGTACGGCAAACTTCTGATTTTTATGCCGCCCAAGTAGTCGTGGCTTTCCAGTTTCAAACAAACGGGTGTGTGTTCGGCCTGTAAGTTGTCCCGGGTAATAGCGGTGCCATAACGGTCGAGGAGGACAAACTTGCTCGGGCTGTCAGTGTCTGGCTTAACGGCCTCGACAGTGTCCAGCCAGTGATTGCTGATCACCTGATTGAAATAGGGCCCCTGGTTTTTTACGGTGAGGATATAGCCGTCAGGGGTATGACCGAAGTGCAGCTTCAACGGCTTTATCCTGCCGCTCTGCTCGTTGATCCGGATGCCGAGCAAGTGGGATTGATCCCGTATTTGCGGACGTCCGGTATAAAAACCGCCGCTGAACAGACTGATGGTAGCCATCGCCGGTTTGCCGTACAGGTGTTCAAGAAAGCCGACTCTGTGGTCGAACATTCTCAATGTTGCAATGAAAGATTTTTCGATATTGCTCGTCATGACGAAACCCTTTTATCAAGTCGGGTTTCAGACTAAGCGGTTTTCATTTGTGGCGGTTTGCATCTGTGTTGCAAGAGTTTGGTTTGAAAAAAGGGATGAAAAGCCCTGCGGGACGGGATTAGCAGATTGCAGTTTTCTTCGGGTGGTATTGAGTTATCTGATGACTGGCCATAAAAAAACCGGCCAATGTTGGCCGGTTCTTTTATGCAGGTTAACGGGGCTTATCAAGCACCGTACACTGGCAGTTTCTTGCAGATGGTTTTGACTTTCTCACGAACGGCGTCGATTACCGCTTCGTTGTTCAGGTCAGCCAGGATGTCGCAGATCCAGCCGGCCAGCTCTTTGCACTCGGCCTCTTTGAAGCCACGGGTGGTTACAGCCGGAGTACCGAAGCGCAGGCCGGAAGTCACGAACGGCGAGCGTGGATCGTTAGGCACGGAGTTCTTGTTCACGGTGATGAACGCTTTGCCCAATGCGGCGTCGGCGTCTTTACCGGAGATGTCCTGCTTGATCAGCGACAGCAGGAACAGGTGGTTTTCAGTACCGCCCGAAACCACGTCAAAACCGCGCGCGATGAACACTTCGGCCATGGCCTTGGCGTTCTTCACCACTTGTTGCTGGTAAGCCTTGAATTCAGGCTGCAGCGCTTCCTTGAAGCAGATCGCCTTGGCCGCGATCACGTGCTCCAGCGGGCCACCCTGGGCGCCCGGGAATACTGCGGAATTGAGCTTCTTCTCGATCTCGGCGTTCGCTTTGGCCAGGATCAGACCGCCACGTGGACCGCGCAGGGTCTTGTGGGTGGTGGTGGTCACGACGTCGGCGAACGGCACCGGGTTCGGGTAGACGCCCGCGGCAACCAGACCGGCGACGTGAGCCATGTCGACGAACAGGTAAGCGCCGACCTTGTCGGCAATTTCGCGGAAGCGCGGGAAGTCGAGGATCTGCGAGTAGGCCGAGAAACCGGCAACGATCATTTTCGGCTTGTGCTCGACCGCCAGGCGCTCGACTTCGTCGTAGTCGATCAGGCCGTTGGCGTCGATGCCGTACTGGATGGCGTTGTACAGCTTGCCCGAGGAGGAAACACTGGCGCCGTGGGTCAGGTGACCGCCGTGGGCCAGGCTCATGCCCAGAATGGTGTCGCCAGCCGACAGCAGCGCCAGGTACACCGCAGCGTTGGCTTGCGAACCGGCGTGCGGCTGAACGTTGGCGTAATCGGCGCCGAACAGTTCCTTGGCGCGGTCGATGGCCAGTTGTTCAACCACGTCAACGTACTCGCAACCACCGTAGTAGCGCTTGCCCGGATAGCCTTCGGCGTACTTGTTGGTCAGGACCGAGCCTTGAGCTTCCATCACCGCTGGGCTGGTGTAGTTTTCCGAAGCGATCAGCTCAATGTGTTCTTCCTGACGCTGAGCTTCTTGCTCCATGGCGGCAAAAAGGTCGGCGTCGTACTTGGCAATAGTCAAATCACGGCTGAACATGGCGGTCCTCAAGGATCGGGGGCAGAAAAGGGGGGCATTCTAACTCAACCGCTTTTAGAAGGGCTATGAAACACAGTCAGGTTGTGGATAAGCGGGCTTCAAGCTGCAAGCTGCAGCTCCTCTTCATGTTCGACTGACCTGAGCCGCCCGAAGCGGCTCAGGTCAGTCGAACATGAAAAGCGCATCATTGCTGAACTGCGCCTCGAACCGTCCCGCCGGCATCGGCCGGCCGAACAGATATCCCTGCACTTCATCGCAACCGTGCTCACGCAGGAAGTCCAGTTGCTCGTGGGTTTCCACGCCCTCGGCGATCACCGCCAGATTCAGGCTGTGGGCCATGGCGATAATCGCGCGGGCGATCTGCGCGTCCTGTTCGCCGGACGGCAGGCCATCGACGAAGGTGCGGTCGATCTTCAGCACGTCGATCGGGAATTGTTTGAGGTAGTTCAGCGATGAATAACCGGTGCCGAAGTCGTCGACCGCGATACTCAGGCCGAGGTTTTTCAATCCGGCGAGAATCTGCATTGCCTCGCTGACTTCGCGCATCAGGATACTTTCGGTCAGCTCCAGTTCCAGACACGCCGGGGGCAGGCCGGTTTCGCGCAAGATCGTCGCGATTCGGGTGCCCAACTGGCCATCGGAAAACTGCCGTGCGGAGATGTTCACCGACACCTTCGGCACCCGCACCCGTTGCTGGTGCCAGGTTTTCAGCTGTCGACAGGCCTCGCTGATGACCCAGTCGCCAACATCCACCACCAGGCCGAGCTCTTCCAGCACCGGAATGAAATCCCCCGGCGGTACCAGTCCGCGACGGGGATGGCGCCAGCGCAGCAGTGCTTCGGCGCCGGTCAGACGTTTGCCGTCGCCGCTGAACTGCGGTTGGTAATACAGGACGAATTCGTTCTGCTCCAGCGCATGGCGCAAATCGCTTTCCAGCTCCAGACGCTCCAGCGCACTGGCGTTCATGTCGGCCTGATAGAACTGGAAGTTGTTCTTGCCGCGTTCCTTGGCGTGGTACATCGCCGTGTCGGCGTTCTTCATCAACTGGCTGAGTTCGTTGCCGTCCTGCGGGCTCAACGCGATGCCGATACTGGCGGTGACGAAGAACTCACGACCCTCGAGCACGAACGGCCGCACCAAGCTGGCGAGAATCTGCTCGGCGACATGAATCGCCCGGTTCAGCGCCAGTTCGCGGTTGGAGCGATGCTGCAGCAGCAAGGTGAATTCGTCGCCGCCCATGCGCGCCACGGTGTCGTCGTCATCGACGCAGGCCAGCAGGCGCGTGGCCATATCCTTGAGCATGCGGTCGCCGGCGGCGTGGCCCAAGGAATCGTTGATCGGTTTGAAACGGTCGAGGTCGAGGAACATCAGCACCACCCACGACTTCTGCCGTTCGGCCGCTTGCAGCGCGGTATGCAGCCGATCCTGGAACAGCGTGCGGTTCGGCAGGTGGGTGAGAGCGTCGTAATAGGCGAGGCGGTGGATGCGCTGCTCGCTGGCCTTGCGCTCGCTGATGTCGCTGAAGAAGCACACGTAACTGGCCAGATCGCCCTCGTCGTCGAGTACGGCAGTGATGCCGACCCACGCCGGGTAATGCTCGCCGTTGCGGCGCTTCATCCACACCTCGCCTTCCCAGGTGCTGTGCTCGTGCAACTGCTTGAGCACATAGCGCAGGTGGGCATCCTGCTGCTCGTCGACGGTGAGCATGTTTGGCAACTGGTCGAGGACTTCGAAGACGCTGTAGCCGCTGACCCGACTGAAGGCTTCGTTGGCCTGGACGATGTAGCCGGCCGGGTCGGTGATCAGGATTGCCGAAGTCGAGTGCTCGAATACCGTGGCGGCCATGCGCAAATCTTTTTCGGCACGGCGCTGTTGACTGATATCGCGGCCGACGCCGAGCACGCCTTCGAACGCGCCGTGTTCGTCCCACACCAGCACCAGGCGCAGCTCGATCGGAATCTTGCGGCCGTCGGCGCGCAGGCAATCGAAGAGGAACAACTGCGTTTGCACCTGATTGCGCAACAATGCCAGTTGCTCGGGCTTGTCCAGCGCTTTGCTGACGCGGTCCATCAGCGCGTAGATGCCGTTCAATTGCCCGGGGTTGGCGATGGTCGATTGCCAGCCGTTCTGGAAAATCCACTCGGCGTTGTAACCGAGCACGGCTTGCACCGAGGGGCTGACATAGTTCAGCGAGAGCTTGCTGTCAGTGGAGAAAATCACGTCGCTGATGCTTTCGGCGAGCATGCGGTAGCGCTGCTCGCTGTCACGCAGCGATTCGCTGGCCTCGATCTGTTCGGTGATGTCCTTGGCCACACCGATGATCCGCGTGACCTGATCGTGCTTGTCCCGCGCCAGCGCCTGTTCACGGATGTCGAAGCGCCGCCACTTGCCGTCGCGATGGCGGAAGCGCAACTGGCATTGCAACAACTGGCTGTAACCGGCGTGGCGCTGCAACTGCCGCGAACGATGGTAATAGTCGGCGTCTTCCGGGTGCAGGAGGATTTCCCAGAAGTACTCGCCCATCTGATGCAGTTCGGTGCGGTTGTAGCCCAGGGTCTGGCCGAGGTGGTGGTTGCTGAAAATCATCCGCTGGCTGATCACGTCCTGCACATACAGATGATCCGGAACGGTGCGCACCACGTCCGACCAGAAACCTTCACGCTCCAGCAGCGACAGCTCGATCAGCTTGCGGCTGGTGATGTCATTGATGCTGAGGATTACGGCTTTATAGTCGTGCTGCTCGCTCGGCAGGCGCAGGACCATCCACAAGTGCTGGTCGCGACCGTTGCTGTTGGGCAGTTTGATTTCCAGTTCCAGCTGCTTCTGCTGCTGCAGGACGGCGTCGAGAATCTGCTGACCGATCGCGCACTGCGGATGGCGCTGGCCGTCGATCAGCAGCTGCCAGGCATCGTCGCAGGAGTGCACATCGAGCAGTTGCAGGGCGACTTGATTGACCTCGGTGACGCGCATTTCCGCAAGCAACTGCTGGCGCTGCTGCGGCTGGTCGAGCCAGGCCTTGAGCTGGTCGCTGGTCTGGATCTGCGCCTTGTCAAACATCTGCTTGAGGCCGGAAAGGTCGAGTACGCACAAGGCCACGCCGGTGCCTTCGAAAATATCCTGATAGCGCCGCCGACCTTCATGCACTTGGCGCTGGCGCCGACGCATGTTCAGCAGCGCGATCACCGGCAACATCGAGAACGCCAGGCCGAGCAAACACTTGCCGATGAATGCCGGCAGCAATTCTTCCAGTACGCGCTGGCGGTCGAACAGCCCGCGCAGTTGCCAGTCGCTACTGCTCAGCGGCACGGTCAGCACGGTGTTGGCGACATCGTCGGGCGTTAACCCGCCAGCCTTGTTTGACGGCAGCCCGGCCTCGCGGCTGATGATCTGGTGGTTGAGGCGGTTTTCCACCAGCCACAGCGGGCGCAGGGCGGTGGCGTCCTGTTTGGTCAGCGAATCGAAGAAGGTCGGCGTCAAGCGCAACGCCCAGTAACCACGACTGCTGCCGCTGGCCTGATGCAGCAGCAGATGCACCACCGAGCCGTCATCGGCATTGCTGAAGTAGTGCGCCTGGGCGCGGCTGCGGCGCACCAGTTCGGACAGGTAATCGGCGTCGGAGCTGTCAGTGGCGCTGTCGCTGATGATCCGGCCGGAGGGCGAGAGCAGGGCCATGCTGCGCAGGTCGGGCAGCGAGCGTTGCAACTTGCGCAGGAGCATCTGCTGTTCGTCGGCGGTTTGCGGTTGTTCGACGATCGGTAGCAGGTTGAGGGCGATTTGCGCGTTCAGCGCCATGTTCAGGCTGACCTGGGCGGCAAGGTCGGCGGTGTAATCGATGGTGTACTGACGCTGATTCTTCTGGGTTTCGCGCAATTGATCGAGCAGTTGCCAGAACAGCAACGCGAGCAATAACAGCACGAGGGTGGCCAGCGCACCCTTTAATGTTCCGCGCAGGGGCGAGCCGGGCGCCGGTGGGGTGCTGCTCACAGAGGCTGGCGGAGTGACATTGGTCAAGCTGTGATCCTGCGATTTGGCTGGACTGGCGCGACGTGCACTATAAGCCGGACGCCCGAAGGGCGGCTAGCATGCCTTGACTCGTGGCTAAGTGCCAGCCCCTCTCGGCTGGACTGCCATCGGTCATTCAGGTAGCTTTGCCGGTTAGACGGGGGCGTTCCAGCCCCTACAATCAGACTTTTTCCAGCGCGCACGCATTGATCGTGATCAAGTGAACGACGCGCACAGTCTGGCCAGGCATCGCCTGCGCTCCAATCATTCATCTGTCACTGACCCAAGGTTCTCCATGGCTCAATACGTCTTCACCATGCATCGGCTGGGCAAAGTTGTTCCGCCGAAGCGGGAAATTCTCAAAAACATTTCGCTGTCCTTCTTCCCCGGCGCCAAGATCGGCGTGCTCGGCCTCAACGGTTCGGGTAAATCCACGCTGCTGAAAATCATGGCCGGCGTCGATACCGAGTTCGAAGGTGAAGCACGTCCGATGCCAGATTTGAACATCGGTTACCTGCCGCAAGAGCCGCAACTCGATCCTGCCAAGACCGTGCGTGAAGTGGTCGAGGAAGCGGTCAGCGTGATCAAGGATGCACAAGCGCGTCTGGACGAAGTCTACGCAGCCTACGCTGACCCGGACGCCGACTTCGATAAGCTCGCCGCTGAACAGGCCAAGCTCGAAGCGATCCTGCAGGCCAGCGACGGCCATAACCTCGAGCGCCAACTGGAAGTCGCCGCCGACGCGCTGCGTCTGCCGGCTTGGGACGCGAAAGTAGAACACCTGTCCGGTGGTGAAAAGCGCCGTGTCGCCCTGTGCCGTCTGCTGCTGTCCGCTCCGGACATGCTGCTGCTCGACGAACCGACCAACCACCTGGACGCCGATTCGGTGGCGTGGCTGGAGCATTTCCTCCACGATTTCCCGGGCACCGTGGTTGCGATCACGCACGACCGCTACTTCCTTGACAACGTCGCCGGCTGGATTCTGGAACTCGACCGCGGCGCGGGCATTCCTTACGAGGGCAATTATTCGGGCTGGCTCGAAGCCAAGTCCGATCGTCTGGCCCAGGAATCCAAGCAGCAGTCGGCTCATGAAAAAGCCATGAAAGAAGAACTGGAATGGGTGCGCAAAGGCGCCAAGGCCCGCCAGTCGAAATCCAAGGCACGTCTGCAACGCTTCGAAGAAATGCAATCGCAGGAATTCCAGAAGCGCAGCGAAACCAACGAGATCTACATCCCGGCCGGTCCACGCCTGGGCGACAAGGTCATCGAGTTCAAGAACGTCACCAAGGGCTACGGCGATCGCGTGCTGATCGACAACCTGTCGTTCTCCATGCCGAAGGGCGCCATCGTCGGCGTGATCGGCGGTAACGGTGCCGGTAAATCGACGCTGTTCCGCATGCTGATGGGCAAGGAAACACCGGATTCGGGCAGCATCGAAATCGGTGAAACCGTGCAGCTGGCCTGCGTCGACCAGAGCCGCGAAGACCTCGACGGCAGCAAGACCGTGTTCCAGCAGATTTCTGACGGTTCCGACCAGATCCGCATCGGCAACTACGAGATCCCGTCGCGCACCTACGTCGGTCGCTTCAACTTCAAGGGCGGCGACCAGCAGAAGTTCGTCAAGGATCTGTCCGGCGGTGAGCGCGGTCGTCTGCACCTGGCGCTGACCCTGAAGGAGGGCGGCAACGTCCTGCTGCTCGACGAACCGTCCAACGACCTCGACGTGGAAACCCTGCGTTCGCTGGAAGAAGCCCTGCTGGACTTCCCGGGCGCCGCCATTGTGATCTCCCACGATCGGTGGTTCCTTGACCGTGTCGCCACGCACATCCTGGCGTACGAAGACGACTCGCAAGCGGTGTTCTTCGAAGGCAACTACACCGAGTACGAAGCTGACCGCAAAAAGCGCCTCGGCGAAGCAGCGGCCCAGCCTCACCGGGTACGTCACAAGAAACTGGCCTGATGTCGGGTTGGTTACAGAAAGAGCGGAGCCTTCGGGCTCCGTTTTTTTTGCCCCGGTTTTTTTAGCGGGACCGAGGTGGATTCATCGCTGGCAAGCCAGCTCCCACAGGGATTGTGTGACGCCGCTAAAACTGTGGGAGCTGGCTTGCCAGCGATGGCGATGTAACTGCTGGTGCGTAATCTGAATCCGATCTCACCATTCAGGTGCAAAACTGGTCAAAAAACCGACCTGATTTATATCCTGTGCACCATTTAATTTCATAACTGCGACATTTTGCTCTGTTCCTGTGCGTAATTCGTTTGTTACAGTCCGGCCCAATCTCCTCCAACGACAATAAATTTGCCGAGACTTTGCCCATGATCGAATCCGTCGAATCCTTCCTTGCGCGCCTGAAGAAACGCGACCCCGACCAGCCCGAATTCCACCAGGCTGTCGAAGAAGTCCTGCGCAGTCTGTGGCCATTTCTTGAAGCCAATCCGCATTACCTGACTTCGGGGATTCTCGAGCGCATCTGCGAGCCGGAGCGTGCGCTGGTGTTTCGGGTGTCGTGGGTCGACGATCAGGGCAAGGTCCAGGTCAATCGCGGCTTCCGTATCCAGATGAACAGCGCCATCGGTCCGTACAAGGGCGGCTTGCGTTTTCATCCGTCGGTGAATCTCGGCGTGCTGAAATTCCTCGCCTTCGAGCAGACCTTCAAGAACTCGCTGACCTCGCTGCCCATGGGCGGCGGCAAGGGCGGTTCGGATTTCGATCCCAAGGGCAAGAGCGACGCCGAAGTCATGCGTTTCTGCCAGGCGTTCATGAGCGAGCTGTACCGCCACATTGGCGCCGACGTCGACGTGCCGGCCGGTGACATCGGCGTCGGTGCGCGGGAGATCGGTTTCCTCTTTGGCCAGTACAAGCGCCTGAGCAACCAGTTCACCAGCGTCCTAACCGGCAAGGGCATGACCTACGGCGGCAGCCTGATTCGCCCGGAAGCGACCGGTTTCGGCTGCGTGTACTTCGCCGAAGAAATGCTCAAGCGCCGTGGGCAGACCGTCGAAGGCAAGCGTGTGGCGATTTCCGGTTCTGGCAACGTTGCGCAATATGCGGCGCGCAAGGTCATGGATCTGGGCGGCAAAGTGATCTCGCTGTCCGACTCCGAAGGCACGCTGTATTGCGAAGCCGGTTTGAGCGAAGAACAGTGGCTGGCGCTGCTGGAGCTGAAGAACGTAAAACGCGGGCGCATCAGCGAACTGGCGAGCGCCCATGCTCTGGAATTCCGCGCCGGCCAACATCCGTGGTCGTTGGCGTGCGATATCGCATTGCCCTGCGCAACACAGAACGAACTCGACGCCGAAGCCGCGCGCACGCTGCTGCGCAACGGCTGCGTCTGCGTGGCTGAAGGCGCGAACATGCCGACCACGCTGGAGGCTGTGGATATCTTTATCGAGGCCGGCATTCTGTTCGCACCGGGCAAGGCGTCGAATGCGGGCGGTGTTGCCGTGAGTGGTCTGGAAATGTCGCAGAACGCCATGCGCCTGCTGTGGACGGCGGGCGAGGTCGACAGCAAGCTGCACGCGATCATGCAGTCGATCCACCACGCCTGCGTGCATTACGGCGAAGACAACGGTCAGGTCAATTACGTCAAGGGCGCGAACATCGCCGGCTTCGTCAAAGTCGCTGATGCGATGCTGGCGCAGGGCGTGGTTTAAGCCGATTCGATGCGGATCACTTCGATCAGTTGATCGCCGGCAGGCCGCTGCCAGAGCACTTCATCGTTGAGCCGGGCGCCGAGCAAGGCCCGGCCCAGCGGTGAGGCCCAGTTGATCAGGCCCTGACTGGCGTCGGCCTGATCCTCGCCGACCAGTTGCACGCGGTGTTCAGTGTCGTGTTCATCGGCAAAGGTTACCCAACTGCCGATCTGCACCTTGTCGGTGGAGGTCGCAGGGACTGCGACTTGGGCGCTGCTCAGACGTTGGGTGAAATAACGCAGATCCCGTTGCAGATCGGCCAGGCGCTGTTTGTCAGCCTGCTCGCCTTTGGCCGTTTGCTCGGCGTGCAGGCTCTGCAACTCGGTAACCTTCGCCTGCAACTGCGCCAGACCTTGCGGGGTGACGTAGTTGGGCTGCGTGCTGACCTGACGTTCGACCGGCTGATCGGCCTGCGCGGCGGCGTTGTCTTCGTTGACGAATGCGCGACTCATGAAGTCCTCCTGTTAAAGGATTTGGGCCATGATTACCGGCATTTGGTTTCAATGGATGTCTGCAGGCGACCTATTGCGAGCGATAAGCCCGCCCGGCGCCCTGGTCCTTCTGTTGCTGCCAGGCGCGCTCGCGCTCGTCCCAATGCTCGTTGCGATACTGTTCGCGATCCTTGTTTTCGAGCATCGCCTGACATTGGCGGAAGCCGTCGACCCAGCCGTCGGCGTATTGCTGGTCCTTGAGATAGCGCGGCACGTTCTTGCGAAACTCGCCGCTGATCGAGCCCGCCGCTTGCCGGCCGCTGACGCAACCGTCATCGAAACCGTCGGCGAAGGCCGGTGGATAACCCTTGGCGATCAAGTCTTCATGGGTGGTCTGGCAACCGCCCAGCGCCAATACAACGCCCAACAACCCCACGCACCGCCACATCGCACTCTCCCGCGCCGATACTCGGCTCATAAGGAAAGTCTAGAAGGGGATTCATGAGGCGGCTGTCGAAGGCCTGTGAAAAATCCATTGCACACCACAAAGCCCCTGTGGGAGCGAGCTTGCTCGCGAAGGCGTCCTGTCAGGCGATTCTAATATCGACTGACCCACCGCTTTCGCGAGCAAGCTCGCTCCCACATTGGTTCTGTGTTGTGTTCGAAGTCAGTAGTGATACCACTTCACTTCCAGCATCACTTCGGTCTCCGGCGTGGCGAGATGGCTGAATTCACGCTGTGCAGTCAGGCGCAAACCGAGGTTGCGCGACAGCTCCCACTGCTGATTCAGGCTCAGGCTGCGGCGCACTTCACCGTTGAAGAAGTAGTCGCCCTTGGCTTCCAGACTCAGGTTGCCCAGCGGGTTTTTCCACAGCACCCCGGTGTTGAAGCCACCGGCCGGGGAAACAAACTCGGCAAAGTCGTTGTTGTGCTCCACGCGCACCGTGCCCAGCGCGAAGCCGAGCACGTCTTCGCCCAATTGCCAGGTACCGCCGCCGCCGCCGTTGACATGGCTGACCAGTGTTTCGTCGTCATGCTTGCCCGGCACCCGCTCCAGGCCACCGGTGACTTGCCACGACAGCGGTTGCAGCAGCTCGTTGCGCGGAGTCAGCGAACGAATGGTCGCCAGATCCAGTTGCTGCAACTGCCAGTCATTGCCTTCGTACTGACGCAGCTTCAGTTGCAGGATCTCGATCTGTGCGCCGAGGGGAAAGCTCTCTGCGTTGTCGTTAAGGTCGTGATAGGCCATGCGCAAGCCGTATTCGCCAAATGCACGATCGCCGCGCGTACCGAGGCCGGCCTGCCAGGTGCGGGACTCGTGGCCATCTTCGGGCAGACCGGGTTGCGGTATTTCCAGCTCCGGCGCCGGGTTCTTGTTGATCGCCCGCAGCAGTTCGAAACTGCGCTGCGCCCGCTGTGGGTCGCGTTCCTGGCCATTGGCGCGGTAGCGCTCCAGACGATAGGCGGCATCGACGATCAACGCCTGACGCGCGCGGGGCAGCGCCTTGAACGTCGGCTCCTGCAAGACCTTCTGATCGGCGCTGACTTTCAGCACCCATTGCTGTTCATCATCGCTCAACGGCTCGGCGCGGCTGAGCAGTTCACGTTCGCGGGACGGGCGATACTCGATGTGCTCGACCAGCCCGGCCTCTTTCACCGCTTTGACGGTGTCGGTCGGGATTGCGGTGAGCGGGAATTGTTCGGTCAGGCGCAGGCTCGGCCGCGCCACTTGCAGCAGTTCCAGCAAGCGATACGAGCAATTTTCGTCGAAGAAGAAGTAGTCGAACTGGATCTGCTTGAGCTCCCACACATGTTCGACCATGCGTGCGGTTTCTTCCTGAGTCAGATTGAGCCTGTATTCCCACAGATCGCGGTTTTCCAGGCTGCGGTATTCCGAGAGTTTTTCCTGATACGGCACCAGCGCGAACAGCCCCGGGTAGCCGCCCATCAAGCCTTTCCAGGCGTACAGAATGCTGTTGTCCGAGCCTTCGATGTAGGCACCGAAATTGATCGCATAGCTGAGCAGCGAGGTCTTGTCGGCCTGCACATCCGCCTGATCGATGCGCAGCAAAGTGTGGCCGAACATCGACGAAGGACTGTTGAGATACGCCGCCGGGAAAATCATCACCGCGCTGTGCGGCGAGACATCCTTGAACCATTTCTTGTATTCGGCGCATTCGGGCGTTGGCAGGTCGGAGAGGGTGAGCTGCGCTTTCAGCCAGCGGGTACGCGCCGGATAAACGCACTGTGCGTGTTGCTCGCCGAGGCTGGCCGGGGCGTACAGCGCCTGCACCGTGGCGGCCAGTTCGCGGTCCGGATGTTCGTTGCCATCGGGGGCGAGAAAGAACTTCTTGTCGCTGACATAGCTGCGCCAGCCGCCGAGTTTGGCGGTTTCGTAATGACCGAGGGAAATCCAGAAGCGGTCGTTGGCCAGTTGCTGCAAACGTTGAGGATCGATGTGAGGCGCGGCGGACAGCGGGGCGCAGACACAGAGCGCCAGCCAGGCAAGGCGTTTGAGCATAGGTGGCAACTTAAGTCGAAAGAAAACAAATCCCGGATCGGGGGTAATCACACACCCTGTGGCGAGGGGATTTATCCCCGCTGGGCTTCGAAGCGGCCCCATAAGCTGTGTCACCAATGCATCGGATACATCGCATGCACAGGTTTTACGACTGCTTCGCAGCCGAACGGGGATAAATCCCCTCGCTACAGACTGTATTCAAAATAAAACCCGCTTCCCGAAGGAAGCGGGTGGGGTCGAGCTTAAGCCTGAGTTGCGTACTTGGCCAGACGTGGGTCCGATTTCAGTACTGCCAGGGTGTTGGTATGCACGTCTTCAGCGGTTACGTCAGCTTTGCTGAAGATCTGCTGGAAGTGCTCGTGGGTCACTTGCGCGAAGTGTGCGCGGTCTTCCGGTGCTACGCCCAGTACCACGGCATAGGTGGTCAGCGCTTCGCCGTTGCCTTTGGCCATGTCTTCGGACAGCTCGTTCATCATGCCATTCATGGCGAACCAGGATTTGCCGCCATAAGTCAGGGACGCGTTGGTCGAGCAGCCGTTGGTGCCGGAGGTCATACCGAAGGTAGCGTTACCGGAAGTGCCGTTGGTGGTGGAAGCAAGGAAGTGCGCCGGGGTGCCACGCTGACCTTCGAACAGCATGTTGCCCCAACCGCAATCCGGGCCGCCCGGGGCTTGCGCCATTGCGTTGATGGATACAGCGGTGAAGAGAGTACCGAGAAGAATCCGTTTCATAGCTTTGTTCTCTTTATGTGCATACCAATGGACAGGGTTCTGGCCTTTCGTACTCTGCCCGAGGACAGCGCCGAAAGTGTCAGTGGGCCGGTATTAGTTCCAGCCGCGCAGTTTGGAGTTTAGGCACGTTCCAGCGGTTCCGTGACTTTTTGCAAAATATTTGGAATAAACCTCTGATTTATCGGGACGCGTCGGCCGGCCGCGCGCTTGTCTATGCTTTGTCATGTGGCGCGCCTTGCCAGTGGGGCACGGGCAGCGCCAGAATGCCGCTACCTGCCCCGCCTGATTGTTAAGGAAGCCCGATGCCTGATCCTGTTGCTGCCAGCCTGCGTCTTGCGCCCGAAGCGCTGACTCGTCCGTTTTCCGCTGAACAGTTCAGCTTCACTACCACCAATGATCTGGAGCCCTTTCGCGGTGTGCTCGGCCAGGAACGCGCGGTCGAAGCCTTGCAGTTCGGTGTGGCCATGCCACGCCCCGGTTACAACGTGTTCGTCATGGGCGAGCCCGGCACCGGGCGTTTCTCGTTCGTCAAACGCTACCTGAAGGCCGAAGGCAAACGCCTGCAGACTCCGGCGGACTGGGTCTACGTCAACAACTTCGATGAGCCGCGCGAACCGCGCGCACTGGAGCTGCCATCGGGCACGGCGGCCTCGTTCATCGGCGACATCAACGGCTTGATCGACAACCTGCTGGCGACCTTCCCGGCAGTCTTCGAGCACCCGTCCTACCAGCAGAAAAAAAGCGCCATCGACCGCGCGTTCAATCAGCGCTACGACAAGGCGCTGGACATCATCGAGCGCCTGGCCCTGGAAAAAGACGTCGCCCTGTACCGCGACAGCAGCAACATCGCCTTCACCCCGATGCTCGACGGCAAGGCCCTGGACGAAGCCGAATTCGCCCAGTTGCCGGAAGCCGAGCGCGAGCGTTTTCACAATGACATTTCCGGCCTCGAAGAGCGCCTGAACGAAGAGCTCGCCAGCCTGCCGCAGTGGAAACGCGAGTCGAACAATCAACTGCGTTCGCTCAACGAGGAAACCATCACGTTGGCGTTGCAGCCATTGCTCGCGCCGCTGTCGGAAAAGTACGCAGAGAACGCTGCGGTCTGCGGTTACTTGCAGGCCATGCAGGTCTACCTGCTGAAAACCGTGGTCGAGCAACTGGTCGATGACAGCAAGACCGACGCCGTGGCGCGCAAACTGCTCGAAGAGCAATACGCACCGAGTCTGGTGGTCGGGCATCCGGCCAGCGGCGGTGCGCCAGTGGTGTTCGAGCCGCATCCGACCTACGAAAACCTGTTTGGCCGCATCGAGTACACCACCGATCAGGGCGCGCTCTATACGACCTATCGACAGTTGCGCCCGGGCGCGCTGCATCGCGCCAATGGCGGTTTCCTGATACTTGAAGCGGAAAAAATGCTCAGCGAGCCGTTCGTGTGGGACGCGCTGAAACGCGCCCTGCAATCGCGCAAGCTGAAAATGGAATCGCCGCTGGGCGAGATGGGCCGCTTCGCCACCGTGACCTTGAATCCGCAGCACATTCCGCTTCAGGTCAAAGTCATCATCATCGGCGCGCGGCAGCTGTATTACACGCTGCAGGACCTCGATCCGGACTTCCAGGAAATGTTCCGTGTACTGGTCGATTTCGACGAAGACATTCCGATGGTCGACGAAAGCCTCGAGCAATTCGCCCAGCTATTGAAAACCCGCACTTCGGAAGAAGGCATGGCGCCGTTGACCGCCGATGCGGTGGCGCGTCTGGCCACTTACAGTGCACGGCTGGCCGAACATCAGGGGCGCTTGTCGGCGCGCATTGGCGATCTGTTTCAACTGGTCAGCGAGGCGGATTTCATCCGTCATCTGGCCGGCGATGAAATGACCGATGCCGGGCACATCGAACGTGCGCTGAAAGCCAAGGCTACCCGCACCGGGCGGGTCTCGGCGCGGATTCTCGACGACATGCTCGCCGGGATCATCCTCATCGACACCGATGGCGCGGCAGTCGGCAAGTGCAACGGGCTGACGGTGCTGGAGGTCGGTGATTCGGCGTTCGGCGTGCCGGCGCGGATTTCCGCCACGGTGTACCCGGGTGGCAGCGGTATCGTCGACATCGAACGTGAGGTCAACCTTGGTCAGCCGATCCACTCCAAAGGCGTGATGATCCTCACCGGTTATCTGGGCAGCCGTTACGCGCAGGAATTCCCGCTGGCGATCTCGGCGAGCATTGCGCTGGAGCAGTCGTACGGTTACGTCGATGGCGACAGTGCGTCGCTGGGCGAGGCATGCACGCTGATTTCGGCGCTGTCGAAAACCCCGCTCAAGCAATGTTTTGCCATCACTGGTTCGATCAACCAGTTCGGCGAAGTGCAGGCGGTCGGTGGGGTCAACGAGAAGATCGAAGGTTTCTTCCGTCTCTGCGAAGCGCGTGGCCTGACCGGCGAACAAGGCGCGATCATTCCCCAGGCCAACGTCGCCACGCTGATGCTCGATGAGAAAGTCCTGGCCGCCGTGCGCGCCGGGCAGTTCCATGTATATGCGGTGCGTCAGGCCGATGAAGCGTTGAGCCTGCTGGCGGGCGAACCTGCCGGTGAGCCGGATGCCGACGGCGAATTCCCCGAAGGCAGCATCAATGCGCGAGTGGTCGAACGCCTGCGCGACATCGCCGAGATGGTCAGCGAAGAGGACTTGAAAGAGGCCGAAAAGGAACTGGCGCAGGAGGCTCTCGCCGAAGCCAAACCGGCCTGATCAGTTCACGCCAGACCCTGTGGGAGCGAGCCTGCTCGCGAAAGCGCTGTATCAGTCGACGAATGAGTTGGCTGATCCATCGTCTTCGCGAGCAGGCTCGCTCCCACAATTCTTTTCCAGATTGATCTCTGCGGGGATCTTCGGGGAATGTGCCACTACTCTGACGCCAAACTTCACACAATGACCATTCGGCGCCTTCTGGTTCCATTTGGCTTGCGCGGGACACTTTTCTTCTATTCTCAGGTCAAGGATATCGACAGTATCACTGGATCGAGCCAGTCCTCCCGTGGGGGCTGAATACCGGCTTTACCGAGGGTCGCCGCCATGTCGCGCAACCTCTGTCTCACCCGTCAATGCCTGGGTCTGGTGACCCGGATCGAATGCGCCGTCAAGCCGCTGGCCGGCGACAACGGCATGTGGACGCTGCTCTTCGCGGCCGGCATGGCCGGCGAACAACCTTCCGCGATCAAAGCCCAAGGCCCGTTCCACGGCCCGGTGGCGGCCGAGTCGATTCTCGACACGATTGTTGAAAGCCTGACCTTGCACGGCTACGAACTGGCCGATGATCCACAGATCTGGAGCCTGCACCTGCAAGCTCAGTTGCGGCAGATCAACGGCGGCCGGGGTCGCAGTCTCAACGGTTAAGGCGCCGTCTGGTCCGCCGGCGCCTTGTCGAGCTTGACCTCAAAGCCGTATTGCACGGTCGCGAGGTCGGTGCGCTGATAGGTTTCCACGCGAGTCGGGCGACCATAAAAGTAGTGCACGCCAAGCAGCGCCGGGCCTTCGGTGCTGGCGTCGTGGCTGACCGAAAGAATCTGCTTGAGGTAGTGGCCACTGTCGTCCTTGACGAAGAAACGCCATTCGTTGGCCGGGAAGGTTTTCAGGTCGACCACCAGCGTGTTGTCCTTGATCGCCAGGCCTTTGGGCAATGCCTGCGCGTCGTAGGATTGCTTGGCCACCGTGGCCAGGAACAACGGCATCGAACCTACGGCAATCGCCGGGGTTTCCGGAAACAGAGTCAGATCATAAGTAATCGTCGCATGCAGCGGATCGACCTGGTACGCCTCGGGCGGCAGTTCGATCGGCTCGTCGAGTTTGCCGCCGCGCTTTTCCGTGAAGAAAGTCACCGGGCTGACGCCGGGATTGAGTTCGTCGCCGAGCAGTTCGTCATTGAAGGTGCGGCGGTGGGAAAACTCGATCCGCGCCGCGCTCGGCTCTTCCACCGATTGATGAATGCGCACGCCGGCCTTCAATTGTTCCTCGGTCAGGTCCGCGCCTTTGAGCCAGTTGGCGGCGAGATCGTCATACACCACAACTGGCAGGTCCAGCGGCTGCACGGCTTTGGCCGTGGTGTGCGGATTGAAGGTGCGCACCGGGAGGTCCAGGGATTTGCGCGTCACCGTCGCCGAAGAGAAGTCGAGCACGCTGACCTCCAGGGTCTCGATCGGGCCGTGGAAATACACCTTGTTGTAGCGACGCGGGTGTTCTTTCTCGAAGGCTTGCTGGTCGTCGCTGAGCTGTTTTTCCAGGGCGTCGCTCCAGCTCATTTGCTTCTGTAGCTGAGCCAGTTGTTGCTGATAAAACTCCACCTGCTCCGGGCTTTCGTTGATCGAGCCGGCGCGCACCAGGTATTGGCCACTGGCGTCGCGGGCCTGAACGATCAGCGGATTGATCCGGGTTTCGGCGACTTCTGCGGCCAGCGGCAGGCTGTTGCTGACTTCGACCTCGGCATAGTTCTTTTCCAGTTTGAGCAGTTTGACGCTGAGGTTGTCGTTGCTGCGAGTCTGGCCGACGTCTTTCTGTGTCAGGTCGAAACTGTACAAGCGACGCGGCGCCATGACTTCGATCTGGCCTTGAAGGCTGACCGGTTGCGGCAGGCTTTTCTTCTCGACGTTGAGGCCATCGATAAACGGGTAGGTCACCGTCAGGTCATCGGGATTGGTCACGTTGGAACTGGACGGGCTGAGCTGAATGCCCGGATCGGTTTCCGACCACTCCGGCTGCCAGGCGATCACGCGTTTGTTGCTCAGCGTCACCGAATGCCATTCGATGCCGTGCGGAAACAGGAAACCGCCGGGAATGTTCAGGTTGAACGGGAATACCGGCTGCAGATCGGTGAGGTAATCGGAGCTGGCGTCCTTGTGCAGCACGAACAGGCCATTGATAAAGGTATCGACCAGCGCTTGCGGGGTAGGGTAGTGCTTGAGCACGGCGAGGGCGTCGGCGCCGTATTCGGTGTGCGGGGTGATGTCGTCGAGTTTGAGTCGGGCCCTTTCGAGCAACAGCAGCGAACCGCCGAGTTCGGTGATGGCGTCCTTGAGCTTCGGGTCGCTGATCGCGTCCAGTGACTGTTCGAAGGTGGCGGTCTTTTCGTCGAGGTTGGCGACGTGCTTTTCATCGCTCGGCGAGCAACCGCCGATGAGTAAAGCAATGCAGAATCCGGCAGTCGTCAAGGCTGATCGCACATCCATTTCCACGCGTCCTGTCCACTGTCATTGGGCTGTCAATGCTTTGGACACTAGCAGAAAAACTTTGTCACACACACGCAGGTGGCGGATTTTCCGGCGGTTTCTGGCTGTCACAGCGGGCTGTTATACTCGCCGCCATTTCCAGCCCCTTGTGTGAGAGTCAATGGAACGCTTTATCGAAAATGCAATGTACGCCACCCGCTGGCTGCTGGCGCCGATCTACATCGGCCTGTCCCTCGGTCTGCTGGCGCTGGCATTGAAGTTCTTCCAGGAAATCATCCATATCCTGCCCAACGTCTTCGCCATGGCTGAATCGGATCTGATTCTGGTGCTGCTGTCGCTGATCGACATGGCGCTGGTGGGTGGTCTGCTGGTGATGGTGATGATCTCCGGCTACGAGAACTTCGTCTCGCAACTGGACATCGACGAAGGCAAAGAGAAGCTCAGCTGGCTGGGCACCATGGACTCGTCGTCGCTGAAGATGAAAGTCGCGGCGTCGATCGTGGCGATCTCCTCGATCCACTTGCTGCGCATCTTCATGGACGCCAAGAACGTCGATCCCGAGCATCTGATGTGGTACGTGATCATTCACATGACGTTTGTGGTGTCGGCGTTTGCCATGGGTTACCTGGACAAGGTCACCAAGCACTGATCGACCGATCTATGCAAAAGAGCCGCCCGTCTGTTGCGAAACAGACGGGCGGTTTTGTTTGTGGCTTGTGCTTTCAAGCGCACCGGCCTATCCCTGTAACGGTGCGATTCGCCACGGTGTGAGGTGCTCCCATGAACCTGCAAGAGTTGAATGCGTTTGCCATCGCCGGCAAGGTCGATGAGTTGAATCTGATTTCCATGGAGGGCGGGATCTATTTGCTGGAAGCACGCATGCACGGCGCGGCTCATCCGCTGCATGGTCCGCTGGGGAAAACCCTGACTCTGCGCTCGGTCGAGCACGCGCGGGACGTGCTACACGCGTTTCCGGTGCTGCCGTTCAATCTGGTCCACACCTCGGTGCACGATGAAATGTGCGGGCTGGGCGGTGGCATCAATGAAAGCCTGAAAGTGCCGCTGGCCTGGCGTTCGGCCCTGTAGGCCCGGCCCCAACCCCGGGTATCTGTGCTAGTCTGCTCGCCCTTTTGGTTCCGGGCGCGCCGGGACGCGCTGTGCACGCACGGCAAGTCCTGTGGCCGCCCGCACAGCGGAGCAGTGTCATGTCCGAAGTAAATCTGTCCACCGACGAAACCCGCGTCAGCTACGGTATCGGCCGTCAACTCGGCGACCAGCTGCGCGACAACCCGCCACCGGGTGTCAGCCTGGACGCGATCCTGGCCGGTCTGACCGACGCTTTCGCCGGCAAGCCAAGCCGTGTTGGCCAGGAAGAGATGTCCGCCAGCTTCAAGGTTATCCGCGAGATCATGCAAGCCGAAGCCGCTGCCAAGGCTGAAGCCGCGGCTGGCGAAGGCCTGGCCTTCCTCGCCGAAAACGCCAAGCGTGACGGCATCACCACCCTGGCTTCCGGCCTGCAATTCGAAGTACTGACTCAGGGCGACGGCGCCAAGCCGACCCGTGAAGACCAGGTGCGTACGCACTACCACGGCACCCTGATCGACGGCACGGTGTTCGACAGCTCCTACGAGCGCGGCCAGCCTGCAGAATTCCCGGTTGGCGGCGTGATCGCTGGCTGGACCGAAGCCCTGCAACTGATGAATGCCGGCAGCAAATGGCGCCTGTACGTGCCGAGCGAACTGGCGTATGGCGCACAAGGCGTTGGCAGCATCCCGCCGCACAGCGTTCTGGTGTTCGACGTCGAGCTGCTCGACGTTCTGTAATACCGAGCCTGCTTGATGGCAGGCCAATGTAGGAATGAGCCTGCTCGCGAACGCGGTGTGTCAGTTGTTGATTGGCTATCTGACACACCGCTATCGCGAGCAGGCTCACTCCTACAGTTTTGACCGCGTTTCATATTTCGATCTTGTTGTGCAGCTCACTGGTCGGGCGCAACGCCCGGGCATAGCAGAACAGGAACAGATTGCGCACCAGCTCCTTGAGTACCAGCGGCTCGCTGGAATTGAGGCTGCTGACGTCCAGATCACCTTGATCCTGCAACTCATGCAAGGCTTCTTCTTCAAGTACCGCACAGACTTCGCCGGTTTCTCGATGGAGGATTCTGAGGTAAGGGTGTGGGCGATCCAGCCAGGCGTCGATCAAATAAGTCATGGGTCTCATCTCCTTGAAAGGTTTCAATGAGAATAATTCTTATTCATCAAATAGCAAGTGCCTATTGGCGGATCGTGGATTTTTCCGGGTAAAGGTTGTGTCAGGTCAAAATGGCTGGCTGATGGCCATGCGCGGATTCATTGAGCTGAAGCGGGGAAGGCAAAGCTCCATCCCACGGCTGGCGCGGGATGGCTGACGCAAGGCTCAGACTTTTCTGACGAACTCGGATTTGAGCTTCATCGGGCCGATGCCGTCGATCTTGCAGTCGATGTCGTGATCGCCATCGCACAGACGGATGTTCTTGACCTTGGTGCCGACCTTGACCACCAGCGATGTGCCCTTGACCTTCAGATCCTTGATCACGGTGATGGTGTCGCCGTCCTGCAGGACGTTGCCGACCGAATCTTTCTTCACGGCATCATCGGCCGCCACTTCGGCTTCGCCGCTGGCAGACCACTCGTGGGCGCACTCGGGGCAGACCAGTTGGGTGCCGTCTTCGTAGGTGTATTCGGAATTGCATTTCGGGCAGGGTGGCAGCGTGCTCACTAAGGTTCCTTGGGTATCAGGAGGACTAAAGGGCGCACATTGTATAGGGTTTTATCTTTTCAGACAGTCAAAAGCAAAAGATCGCAGCCTTCGGCAGCTCCTACGGTGATGTGCAGGAGCTGCCGAAGGCTGCGATCTTTTGATCTTGTTTCAGTAATATCAGTGTGTGCGCGCGACCGCGAACTCGCTCAGTTCCACCAGTGCATCGCGATATTCGCTGGCCGGCAGCGCCTCGAGGCACTTGATCGCGCGGGCTACGTAATCGCGGGCCAGTTGCGCGGTGTACTCCAGCGAGCCGGACGCTTCGACGGCGATGCGGATGCTTTCCAGGTCTTCGATCCCGCCTTTCTGGATCGCCTGACGCACCAGCGCTGCCTGTTCGGCGGTGCCTTCGCGCATGGTGTAGATCAACGGCAGGGTCGGCTTGCCTTCGGCCAGATCGTCACCGACGTTCTTGCCCAGGGTTTCCGCGTCGCCTTTATAGTCGAGCAGGTCATCAACCAGCTGGAACGCCACACCCAGGTGATCGCCGAAGGTGCGCAGGGCTTCGCTCTGCTCGGCGGTCGCGCCAGCCAGGGCGGCGGCGCTGTGGGTCGAGGCCTCGAAGAGCATCGCGGTCTTGCCGCGGATGACTTCCATGTAGGTTTCTTCGCTGGTGCTGGCGTCACGCACCTTGGACAGCTGCAACACTTCGCCTTCAGCGATGATGCGTGTGGCCTGGGAGAGAATCTTCATCACCGGCATCGAGCCCAGTTCGACCATCATTTCGAACGAGCGCGAGTACAGGAAGTCGCCGACCAGCACGCTCGGGGCATTGCCCCACATGGCGTTGGCGGTCGAGCGGCCACGACGCATGCCGGACATGTCGACGACGTCGTCATGCAGCAGGGTGGCGGTGTGCAGGAATTCGATGGTGGCGGCCAGCAGGCGCATGTCGTCGCCTTCGCGACCCAGAGCCTTGCCACACAGCAACACTAATAAAGGACGCAGGCGTTTGCCGCCGGCCGACGTGATGTAATCGCCGATTTTCGATACCAGCGGCACTCGAGACGTCAGCTGCTTCTTGATGATGCCGTCGACGGCGCTAAAATCGTCCGCCACCGCGCGGTAGAAAGCTTGGGGTTGCATCAGCGAGAGTCGCTCCAGAAGGGTTGCGCGGCATGCTAGGACCCCCGTCCAGACCTGTCAAGGCGCGATGGACGGCCACTTGCGCGAGGCAGATTGCTTGCGTACAATCGCGCACCCTGAACTTCCTGGGCAGCACCTGCCTTACGCAATTGCACTTGGGCCGTTCCAGCCCCATGCAGCCATGCCAGCCAATACCTCTTCTTATAAAGAGCTGGGTGAGCAGGATTATCGGAGAAATACCATGTACGCAGTAATCGTTACCGGCGGTAAGCAATACAAGGTCGCTGAAGGTGAATACCTGAAGATCGAAAAACTGGAAATCGCTACTGGCGAATCCGTGACTTTTGATCGCGTTCTGCTGGTCGCCAATGGCGACGACGTGAACATCGGCGCACCAGTTGTTGCTGGCGCAACCGTCAAGGCTGAAGTGATCTCCCAAGGTCGTCACGATAAAGTCCGCATCATCAAGTTCCGTCGTCGTAAGCACCACATGAAGCGTATGGGCCACCGCCAGTGGTTCACCGAGATCAAAATCACCGGTATTCAGGCTTAATTACAGCCTAATTCCTCACTAGGAGAATTGAACTCATGGCACACAAAAAAGCTGGTGGTAGTACCCGTAACGGTCGCGACTCAGAAGCCAAACGCCTTGGCGTGAAGATGTATGGCGGCCAGGTCATCAAGGCCGGCAACATCATCGTGCGTCAGCGCGGCACCCAATTCCACGCTGGCTACGGCGTTGGCATGGGCAAGGATCACACTCTCTTCGCTAAAATCGAAGGCGTGATCAAGTTCGAAGTAAAGGGCGCCTTCGGTCGTCGTTACGTGAGCGTAATCGCGGCTTAATCGCGAGATCGCTGGAGAAGCCCTGTCTTGCGACGGGGCTTTTTCGTTTGTGGGGTGAGTCTCTTGCAAAGCTGTTTGTATGGGCTGTCGGCGTGCGATGCAGGTCGTGTCTTGGGGTCGCTGCGCTCATTTTTGCAAGAGTCTTATGTCTTGATTGTTTTTCGGCTCGTCCGTACGGCGAGAGGCGTTGGTTATGAAGTTTGTTGATGAAGTATCGATTCGCGTAAAGGCCGGTGACGGTGGCAACGGTGCCATGAGTTTCCGCCGGGAAAAATTCATTGAAAACGGCGGCCCGAACGGCGGTGATGGCGGTGACGGCGGTTCTATCTACATGATGGCCGACGAAAACCTCAACACCCTGGTCGACTACCGTTACACCCGTCACTTCGATGCCGAGCGTGGCTCCAACGGCGGCAGCACCGACTGCACCGGCAAGAAGGGCGAAGACCTGATCCTGCGCGTGCCGGTCGGCACCACGGTGATCGATTCCGCCACTCAGGAAGTCATCGGCGACCTGACCAAGGCCGGTCAGAAGCTGATGGTCGTGCAGGGCGGCTGGCACGGTCTCGGCAACACCCGTTTCAAATCCAGTACCAACCGTGCACCGCGTCAGACCACGCCAGGCAAGCCGGGCGAGCAGCGCGACCTGAAGCTGGAAATGAAAGTGCTGGCCGACGTCGGTCTGCTGGGTTTGCCGAACGCCGGTAAAAGTACCTTTATCCGTTCGGTCTCGGCGGCCAAGCCGAAAGTCGCCGACTACCCGTTCACCACGCTGGTGCCGAACCTGGGTGTGGTCAGCGTCGATCGCTGGAAGAGCTTCGTCATTGCCGACATTCCGGGTCTGATCGAAGGCGCTTCCGACGGTGCCGGCCTGGGCATTCGCTTCCTCAAGCACCTGGCGCGTACGCGTCTGCTGCTGCACCTCGTCGACATGGCGCCACTGGATGATTCCAGTGCGCCGGACGCGGCTGAAGTGATCGTCAACGAGCTGATCAAGTTCAGCCCGTCGCTGGCCGAGCGTGATCGCTGGCTGGTGCTGAACAAGTGCGACCAGATTCTTGAGGAAGAGCACGATGCTCGCGTCAAGGAAATCGTCGATCGCCTGGAGTGGACTGGTCCGGTGTACGTGATCTCGGCCATCGCCAAGATCGGTACCGAGCGTCTGTGCCACGACATCATGCGCTACATGGAAGACCGTGCCGATCGCTTGGCTGCAGACCCTGCGTACAAGGAAGAGCTGGCCGATCTCGATCAGCGCATCGAAGACGAAGCCCGTGCGCAGTTGCAGGCGCTGGACGACAAGCGTGCCCTGCGCCGCAGTGGCGTGAAGTCGGTCCATGACATCGGCGACGATGACTGGGACGAAGAAGATGTGGATGACGAAGACGGTCCGGAAATCATTTACGTGCGTGACTGATCCGTTGCGATAAACTTGAACGCCGCTCAATCGAGCGGCGTTTTAGTATCCGGAAATCGATCGTTGGTCAGCAATCGCCACGATTAACGTCACGGGCAGTGCCAGGTCGCGCTGCCCTCAAGCTAAGGTTGAAGATGATGCGGAGCAAGGTGACAGGTGCGCAGCGTTGGGTCGTGAAGATCGGCAGCGCTTTGCTGACAGCTGACGGCAAAGGGCTGGATCGCGCGGCAATGAGTGTCTGGGTCGAGCAGATGGTGGCGCTGCATGAGGCGGGCGTCGAGCTGGTGCTGGTGTCCTCCGGGGCAGTGGCGGCCGGTATGAGTCGCTTGGGCTGGACCGCACGACCCAGTGCCATGCACGAGCTGCAGGCGGCCGCTGCGATCGGTCAGATGGGGCTGGTGCAGGCGTGGGAATCAAGCTTCGCCGAACATGGCCGGCACACCGCGCAGATTCTTCTGACCCACGACGACCTGTCCGACCGCAAGCGCTACCTCAACGCCCGCAGTACCTTGCGTGCGCTGGTCGAGCTGAAAGTCATTCCGGTGATCAACGAAAACGACACTGTGGTCACTGACGAAATCCGTTTCGGCGACAACGACACGCTGGCGGCGCTGGTGGCCAATCTGGTCGAGGCTGATCTGCTGGTGATTCTCACTGATCGCGACGGCATGTTTGACGCCGATCCGCGCAACAACCCCGATGCGCAGCTGATTTATGAAGCGCGCGCCGATGATCCGACGCTCGATGCGGTTGCAGGTGGTACCGGCGGTGCGCTGGGGCGCGGCGGCATGCAGACCAAGTTGCGTGCGGCGCGTCTTGCGGCGCGTTCCGGTGCGCACACGATCATCGTCGGCGGGCGGCTTGAGCGCGTGCTTGATCGTCTCAAGGCGGGCGAGCGCATCGGTACGCTGCTATCGCCGGAGCGCGGCATGCTCGCGGCGCGCAAGCAGTGGCTGGCCGGTCATCTGCAAACCCGTGGCACTCTGGTGCTGGATGAGGGAGCGGTGTCGGCGTTGTCCAAGGGCAACAAAAGTCTGCTGCCGGTGGGGGTGAAACTGGTTCAAGGCAGCTTCCGTCGTGGTGAGATGGTCGTCTGCGTAGCGCCGGATGGTCGGGAGATCGCTCGGGGCTTGGCCAATTACAGCGCCCTGGAGGCGCAAAAAATCATCGGTCAGTCGTCGGATGCGATTGTCGGTTTGCTCGGTTACATGGCAGAGCCGGAACTGGTTCACCGTGACAATCTGATTCTGGTCTAAGGAAAATTCGATGCGTGTAGCGAAAGGATTATTGGGTCTGCTGATGGCCATGCCATTGCTGGCCTCGGCCGAGGAAATCGGTCAGGTGTCGACCGTATTCAAGTTTGTCGGGCCGAATGACCGGATCGTGGTCGAGGCGTTCGACGATCCGAAAGTCGAAGGTGTGACCTGCTACCTGTCACGCGCCAAGACCGGTGGAGTGAAGGGTGGTCTCGGTCTGGCCGAGGATCGCGCAGAAGCGTCGATCGCTTGTCGCCAGGTCGGGCCGATCAAATTCAAGGGTGAGCTGAAGGATGGCGATGAGGTGTTCAAGGAGCGCACTTCGCTGGTGTTCAAGACCATGCAAGTGGTGCGTTTCCTCGACAAGAAGCGCAACACGCTGGTGTACCTGGTCTACAGCGATCGCTTGATCGAGGGCAGTCCGCAGAATGCGGTCACGGCCATCCCGATCCTGCCGTGGGTGCCGGTCCAGCAATAAGCCCCACCAATCCGAACTGTGGGAGCGAGCCTGCTCGCGAATTCGATCTGTCAGTTGATATTTGTATCGACTGACATGACCTCTTCGCGAGCAGGCCCACTCCTACATTTTTTTGCGTTGGATTCGTTAAATCACAGGCAATAAAAAACCGACCCTGAGGTCGGTTTTTTAATGACTACGTCGATTAAGCAGCTTCTTTCAGCGCTTTGACGTGGCCATTCAGGCGGCTCTTATGACGAGCAGCCTTGTTCTTGTGGATGATGCCTTTATCGGCCATACGGTCGATAACTGGCACAGCCAGAACGTATGCAGCTTGAGCTTTTTCAGCGTCTTTTGCGTCGATGGCCTTAACTACATTCTTGATGTAGGTACGAACCATGGAACGCAGGCTGGCGTTGTGGCTGCGACGCTTCTCAGCCTGTTTTGCACGTTTTTTGGCGGAAGGTGAGTTGGCCACCGTCGAGCTCCTCGAAAGACTTTTTAGGAAATAGCAAACAAAATAGGCCGCGAATCATGCCGATGAAGACTTGTCTTGTCAAGGGCACTTGAATCGTTCCGCTAAGTGGTAGGTATAAAGAGGCGGGATATTTATTTCCGGCGCTTGACCTGTAAACTCGCGAGCTTTGGCTCTGTGCTGTTGCGGCGCGGAGTATCGCACAAGTGGGCGCATTGTTCGCCTGCTGTTTATCGACAGGCACAAACTCTCTCAATGAATCTGCTCAAATCGTTGGCCGCCGTCAGCTCTATCACGATGCTTTCCCGGATTCTGGGTTTTGTTCGTGACACGCTGATCGCGCGGACATTCGGCGCCGGGATGGCCACGGATGCCTTCTTTATTGCGTTCAAACTGCCCAACCTGCTGCGGCGGATATTTGCCGAAGGGGCTTTCTCCCAGGCGTTCGTGCCGATCCTGGCCGAATATAAAAGCCAGCAGGGCGAGGAGGCGACGCGCACCTTTATTGCCTATGTATCGGGCCTGCTGACGCTGGTGCTGGCGATAGTGACGGCGCTGGGCATGATCGCCGCGCCCTGGGTGATCTGGGCCACGGCGCCCGGTTTTACCGATACCCCGGAGAAATTCCAGCTCACCTCCGATCTGTTGCGGGTGACCTTTCCTTATATATTGCTGATCTCGCTGTCGTCGCTGGCCGGCGCGATCCTCAATACCTGGAACCGCTTCTCGGTGCCGGCCTTCGTGCCGACTCTGCTCAACGTCAGCATGATCGTATTTTCGCTGTTCCTGACGCCGTACTTCGATCCACCGGTCATGGCCCTTGGTTGGGCGGTGCTGGTCGGCGGTCTGGCGCAGTTGCTGTATCAGCTACCGCACCTGAAAAAGATCGGCATGCTCGTGCTGCCACGCCTGAACCTGCGCGACAGCGGCGTGTGGCGGGTGATGAAGCAGATGCTGCCAGCGATTCTCGGCGTGTCGGTCAGTCAGATTTCGCTGATCATCAACACCATCTTCGCCTCGTTTCTGGTCGCAGGTTCGGTGTCGTGGATGTATTACGCCGACCGTTTGATGGAATTGCCTTCGGGTGTGCTGGGTGTGGCACTCGGGACGATTCTGCTACCCACGCTGGCCAAGACCTATGCCAGCAAGGATCGCCACGAATACTCGCGGATCCTCGATTGGGGGCTGCGCCTGTGCTTTGTGCTGGTGCTGCCGTGCGCGCTGGCGTTGGGGATTCTTGCCGAGCCGCTGACCGTTTCGTTGTTTCAGTACGGCCAGTTCAGTGGCTTCGATGCCGAGATGACCCAGCGTGCGCTGATTGCCTATTCGGTCGGGCTGCTCGGAATCATCGTGATCAAAGTGCTGGCTCCGGGCTTTTATGCGCAACAGAACATCCGTACACCGGTGAAAATCGCAATTTTCACCCTGGTCTGCACGCAGTTGTTTAACCTGGCGCTGATCGGCCCGCTGGCGCACGCCGGTCTGGCATTGGCGATCAGTGCCGGTGCTTGCCTGAACGCCGGGCTGCTGTTCTATCAACTGCGCAAGCAAAAGATGTATCAACCGCAGCCGGGCTGGGGCAAATTCGGCTTCAAGCTGGTCGTTGCAGTGACGGTGATGTCGGCGGTGTTATTGGCCGGCATGCATTTCATGCCCGCGTGGGATGAGGGCCATATGCTTGAGCGCTTCTTGCGCCTGGGCGCGCTGGTGATTGCTGGCGTGGTGGCGTATTTCGGTATGTTGTTGCTGTTGGGTTTCCGTCTGCGCGACTTCAATCGCAAGGCCTTGAGCTGAGGTTTCAGTCTTTATCGACGGGCATGGGCCGGCGGTTTTGTCGGCTCGTTCACTTTGCGTTACGGTGTTGCCTGTCGTCGGCCGTCGGGTGTGGTTATAATCGACCACTTTATGAGCAAGAAGCGCGTTATGCAGCTGGTTCGAGGCCTCCACAACTTGCGCCCCCAGCATCGGGGCTGCGTCGCCACTATTGGCAACTTTGACGGTGTTCACCGTGGTCACCAGGCTATCCTGGCCCGACTGCGTGAGCGTGCGCTTGAGTTGGGCGTACCCAGCTGCGTGGTGATTTTCGAGCCGCAGCCACGGGAGTTCTTTGCTCCCGACACCGCACCGGCACGTCTGGCGCGGTTGCGCGACAAGCTGCAATTGCTGGCCGCTGAAGGCGTTGACCGGGTCTTGTGTCTGGCTTTCAACCAGCGCCTGAGCAAGCTCAGCGCCAGTGAGTTCGTCGACACTATTTTGGTCGATGGCCTTGGCGTGCAGCATCTGGAGGTCGGTGACGATTTCCGTTTCGGTTGTGACCGCCTCGGCGATTTCGATTTTCTGATGCAGGCCGGGCAGGTTCACGGATTCACCGTCGAAGCTGCGCAAACCGTCGAGCTGGACGGCATTCGCGTCAGCAGCACGCAAGTGCGCAACGCTTTGGCTGCGGCCGATTTTGCCTTGGCCGAACGCTTGCTCGGGCGTCCGTACCGCATCGCCGGTCGCGTGCTGCATGGCCAGAAACTGGCCCGGCAACTGGGCACGCCCACTGCCAATATTCAACTCAAACGCCGTCGCGTGCCGTTCACCGGGGTGTATCTGGTGAACGTCGACATCGACGGCAAGACCTGGCCCGGCGTCGCCAATATCGGCGTGCGCCCTACGGTGCAAGGTGATGGCAAAGCCCACCTCGAAGTCCATCTTTTAGATTTTGCCGGCGATCTGTATGACCGGCGTTTGACGGTGGTTTTCCACCAAAAGCTGCGTGAAGAGCAGCGCTTCGCCTCTCTGGAGGCATTGAAAACGGCGATCAATGCGGATGTCGCCACCGCCCGTGCACTAGCCGCACCTAGCGCCCATCGCTAATGAAGAGCCTTAAATGACCGACTATAAAGCCACGCTAAACCTTCCGGACACCGCCTTCCCAATGAAGGCCGGCCTGCCACAGCGCGAACCGCAGATCCTGCAGCGCTGGGACAGTATTGGCCTGTACGGAAAGTTGCGCGAGATTGGCAAGGATCGTCCGAAGTTCGTCCTGCACGACGGCCCTCCGTACGCCAACGGCACGATCCACATCGGTCACGCACTGAACAAGATTCTCAAGGACATGATCATCCGCTCGAAAACCCTGTCGGGTTTCGACGCGCCGTACGTCCCGGGCTGGGACTGCCACGGCTTGCCGATCGAGCACAAGGTTGAAGTGACCCACGGCAAGAACCTCGGCGCGGATAAAACCCGCGAGCTGTGCCGTGCCTACGCCACCGAGCAGATCGAAGGGCAGAAGTCCGAGTTCATCCGTCTCGGTGTGCTGGGCGACTTCGCCAACCCGTACAAGACCATGGACTTCAAGAACGAGGCCGGTGAAATCCGTGCCCTCGCCGAAATCGTCAAGGGCGGTTTCGTCTTCAAGGGCTTGAAGCCCGTGAACTGGTGCTTCGATTGCGGTTCGGCGCTGGCTGAAGCGGAAGTCGAATACGAGAACAAGAAGTCGTCGACCATCGACGTTGCGTTCCCGATCGCTGATGAAGCCAAACTGGCTGCCGCGTTCGGTCTGGCTTCGCTGAGCAAACCTGCTGCGATCGTGATCTGGACCACCACCCCGTGGACCATCCCGGCCAACCAGGCGCTGAACGTGCACCCGGAATTCAACTACGCCCTGGTCGATATCGGCGACAAGCTGCTGGTGCTGGCTGAAGAGCTGGTCGAAGCCTGCCTGGCGCGCTACGGCGTGGAAGGTTCGGTCATCGCCACCACCACCGGTAAAGCACTTGAGCTGATCAACTTCCGTCACCCGTTCTACGATCGTCTGTCGCCGGTGTACCTGGCTGACTACGTAGAACTGGGCGCTGGCACCGGCGTGGTTCACTCCGCCCCGGCCTACGGCGTGGACGACTTCGTGACCTGCAAGAAATACGGCATGGTCAACGACGACATCCTCAACCCGGTGCAGAGCAACGGCGTATACGTGCCTTCGCTGGAATTCTTCGGCGGCCAGTTCATCTGGAAGGCCAACCCGGCCATCGTCGAAAAACTTACCGAAGTCGGTGCGCTGATGCACACCACCGTCATCGAACACAGCTACATGCACTGCTGGCGCCACAAGACCCCGCTGATCTACCGCGCCACTGCGCAGTGGTTCATCGGCATGGACAAGGAGCCAACCAGCGGCGACACCTTGCGCGTGCGCTCGCTCAAAGCCATCGAAGACACCAAGTTCGTTCCGGCCTGGGGCCAGGCGCGTCTGCACTCGATGATCGCCAATCGTCCGGACTGGTGCATCTCGCGTCAGCGCAACTGGGGCGTGCCGATCCCGTTCTTCCTCAACAAGGAAAGCGGCGAGCTGCACCCGCGTACCGTCGAGCTGATGGAAGAAGTCGCCAAACGCGTTGAAGTCGAAGGCATCGAAGCCTGGTTCAAACTCGACGCAGTCGAACTGCTGGGCGATGAAGCGCCGCAGTACGACAAGATCAGCGACACCCTCGACGTCTGGTTCGACTCGGGCACCACGCACTGGCACGTCCTGCGCGGTTCGCACCCGATGGGCCACGAAAGCGGTCCGCGTGCCGACCTCTACCTGGAAGGTTCCGACCAGCACCGTGGCTGGTTCCACTCATCCTTGCTCACCGGTTGCGCCATCGACAACCACGCGCCGTACCGCGAACTGCTGACTCACGGCTTCACCGTCGACGAGTCCGGCCGCAAGATGTCCAAGTCGCTGGGCAACGTGATCGCGCCGCAGAAGGTCAACGACACCCTGGGCGCCGACATCATGCGTCTGTGGGTCGCTTCGACCGACTACTCCGGCGAAATGGCCGTGTCCGAGCAGATCCTGCAGCGCAGCGCCGATGCCTACCGTCGTATCCGTAACACCGCGCGCTTCCTGCTTTCCAACCTGACCGGTTTCAACCCGGCCACCGACCTGCTGCCGGCCGAAGACATGCTGGCGCTGGATCGCTGGGCCGTGGATCGTACGCTGCTGCTGCAACGCGAGTTGCAAGAGCACTACGGCGAATACCGTTTCTGGAACGTGTACTCGAAGATCCACAACTTCTGCGTGCAGGAGCTGGGTGGTTTCTACCTCGACATCATCAAGGACCGCCAGTACACCACCGGCGCCGACAGCAAGGCCCGTCGCTCGTGCCAGACCGCGCTGTTCCACATCTCCGAGGCGCTGGTGCGCTGGATCGCGCCGATCCTCGCCTTCACTGCCGACGAGCTGTGGCAATACCTGCCGGGCGAGCGTAATGAGTCGGTCATGCTCAACACCTGGTACGAAGGGCTGACCGAGCTGCCGGAAGGCTTCGAGCTGGGTCGCGCCTACTGGGATCGCATCATGGAAGTGAAAGTCGCGGTCAACAAAGAGATGGAAATCCAGCGTGCGGCGAAAGCCGTCGGTGGCAACCTTCAGGCCGAAGTAACGCTGTTTGCCGAAGAGGCGCTGAGCGCCGATCTGGCCAAGCTGAGCAACGAGCTGCGCTTTGTCCTGATCACCTCGACTGCCAGCGTTGCGCCGTTCGTGCAGGCTCCCGCCGATGCAGTGGCCACCGAAGTCAGCGGGCTCAAACTGAAAATCGTCAAATCGGCGTTCCCGAAGTGCGCACGTTGCTGGCATTGCCGCGAAGACGTCGGCGTGAACCCGGAGCATCCGGAAATCTGCGGGCGTTGCGTCGACAACATCAGCGGCGCGGGCGAGGTTCGTCACTATGCCTGATGCCATTGGCCGTTTCGGACGGCTGAGCTGGCTGTGGTTGAGCTTGCTGGTTCTGGTCATTGACCAGGCAAGCAAGTTCTACTTCGAAGCCAGGCTCGAAATGTTCCAGCAGATCGTGATCATTCCCGATCTGTTCAGCTGGACCCTGGCCTACAACACTGGCGCTGCCTTCAGCTTCCTCGCCGACAGCTCCGGCTGGCAGCGCTGGCTGTTTGCCCTGATCGCCATTGTCGTCAGTGCGGTGCTGGTGGTCTGGCTCAAACGCCTGGGCCGCAACGACACCTGGCTGGCCGTCGCCCTGGCACTGGTGCTGGGTGGCGCGCTGGGCAACCTGTATGACCGCGTTGTCCTGGGCCATGTGATCGACTTCATCCTGGTGCACTGGCAGAACCGCTGGTATTTCCCGGCGTTCAACATTGCCGACAGCGCGATCACCGTTGGCGCGATCATGCTGGCACTGGACATGTTCAAATCGAAGAAAACCGAAGAGGCCGCTCATGACTGAACCGCTATCGACTGAGCAACGCATCGGCCAGAACACCGAAGTCACGCTGCACTTTGCCTTGCGCCTGGAAAACGGTGACACCGTCGACAGTACCTTCGACAAGGCCCCGGCGACCTTCAAGGTCGGCGACGGCAACCTGCTGCCGGGTTTCGAAGCCGCACTGTTCGGTTTCAAGGCCGGCGACAAGCGCACCCTGACCGTCGAGCCGGAAAACGCTTTCGGTCAGCCGAACCCGCAGAACGTGCAGACCATCCCGCGTTCGCAGTTCACCGACATGGAGTTGTCGCCGGGGCTGCTGGTGATCTTCAACGATGCGGCCAATACTGAATTGCCAGGCGTGGTGAAGGAATTCGACGACACGCAAGTGACCGTCGACTTCAACCACCCGCTGGCGGGCAAGACGCTGACCTTTGACGTGGAAATCATTTCCGTCAAAGCGATCTAAAAATGCAGGAGTGAGCCTCTGTGGCGAGGGGATTTATCCCCGCTGGGGAGCGAAGCGCTCCCAGACCAGTCAACGGATTCTGAGATAAGTCCGTTGATAGTCTACGACTGCTACGCAGCCGAGCGGGGATGAATCCCCTCGCCACAACAAGCAGGTCTCCACAGTCTGTTTTCCATTGTTTTCGCGCGCAAGACACGAGGCACAGCATGCAAATCAAACTCGCCAACCCCCGTGGCTTCTGCGCCGGTGTGGACCGGGCGATCGAAATCGTCAACCGCGCCTTGGAAGTCTTCGGGCCACCGATCTACGTGCGCCATGAAGTGGTGCACAACAAATTCGTCGTCGAAGACCTGCGCAGCCGTGGCGCGATATTCGTCGAAGAGCTCGATCAGGTGCCCGATGACGTCATCGTCATCTTCAGTGCCCACGGGGTTTCCCAAGCCGTACGCAACGAAGCCGCCGGTCGTGGCCTGAAAGTCTTCGATGCAACCTGCCCGCTGGTGACCAAGGTGCACATCGAAGTCGCCAAATACAGCCGCGACGGTCGCGAGTGCATCCTGATCGGCCACGCCGGTCACCCGGAAGTTGAAGGCACCATGGGCCAGTACGATGCCAGCAACGGCGGCGCGATCTACCTCGTCGAAGACGAAAAGGATGTGGCCGCATTGCAGGTCCGCGATCCGGAAAGACTCGCTTTCGTCACCCAGACAACCTTGTCGATGGACGACACCAGCCGCGTTATCGATGCCCTGCGCACGCGCTTCCCGGCCATCGGTGGCCCGCGCAAGGACGACATCTGCTACGCCACACAAAACCGCCAGGACGCCGTCAAGCAACTGGCCGACGAGTGCGACGTGGTGCTGGTGGTCGGCAGCCCGAACAGTTCCAACTCCAATCGTCTGCGTGAACTGGCTGAACGTATGGCGACTCCGGCGTACCTGATCGACGGTGCCGAGGACCTGCAACAGAGCTGGTTCGACGGCGTCGAGCGCATTGGCATTACCGCTGGCGCCTCGGCACCGGAAGTGCTGGTCCGGGGCGTGATCCAGCAATTGCAGGCCTGGGGCGCGACCGGTGCCGACGAGCTGGCTGGCCGTGAGGAGAACATCACGTTCTCGATGCCGAAAGAGCTGCGCGTCCGTTCGATCTGACGCTTCTGCGTTTGTCGCACAGCGCCTGTTCGGTCTCCTGACTGCTCAGGCGCACGCGACCGGTCGCCGCCAGCACGATCTGCCGCTGGCTGACCGGTTCGCGCGGCGAGCAGACGTGTATTGTCCCTGCCTGAAACCGCCTTCCCGGCATCAGCGGTTGCCCCAAATGACTGAACCGCACATAGCGGCTCACCCACCAGTTGCCGACAATCGGTACTTTCGCCTCACTGGCGCGTTCAACCAGCAGCGGATTGCTGCTGTCCTCCGGCCCCTTGCCGCTTCGATCCAGAATGATCCGCCAACCCTGACTCCAGTCACCGTCGATGCCATGGATCACCACGCTCTGATTGTGCGTGATGGCCAGTGTGCGAGCGTGGCGGATGCCTTCGAGCAGCGACTGCGCCGCGTGGTCGCGTTGAGTCGCCTGTTTGAGTGCGGCGAACGCCGGGCTGACCAGCAGCAGAACAATTGCGCCAATCGCCAGTCCCATAAGCAGTTCAATCAGGCTGAAACCGTGTTGCGGCATGAAAAATCCCTCCGTGGAATGGTATGAGCAGCGCAATCCGTGCGCCGCGCAGGGCAAATCAGTCGGCGCGTGCCGAGCGAATGTTCTAGCGTGTAAAAGCAGGTATAGCCGACGGCAACGGAGGGCATCGATGGATCTTCGTACAAAAGGTTTCACGCTGGTCGAGTTGCTGGTCGCCATCGCGGTGTTCCTGATACTGATCACGCTGGCGGTGCCGGCCTTTACCCGTACGATCCAGAGCAGCAAGGCGGATACCGAAGTCGGCGACTTGCAGCGGGCGATCAATTTCGCTCGCCTCGAGGCAATCAATCGCGGCGTGACCACGCGTCTGCGTCCGACCGCTGGCGGCAGTGTCTGGACCGGTGAGCTGGCGGTCTACGACAGTACTGGCAATCCGGCCAATGTGTTGCGGGTTGTTCCAGCGATGAGCAGTGGCGCAACTCTGACGCTACCCTCAGGAGTGACCGCACTGGATTTCAACAATCTTGGTGGTCTGGCGGCACCGTCGACGGCGGTGGCCATCGGTTACACGCTGGGCACGCAAAGCAGGACGCTGAACGTGTGTTTGAACGGACGCATTCAACTGGGTGGAAATTGCGGATGAGGGCAGGGAGCAAAAACGCACAGGAGGGCATGACGCTGATCGAAGTGCTGGTCGCGTTGCTGATTCTGACCGTCGGGCTGTTGGGCGCAGCGGCGGTGCAGCTCAATGCGCTGAAGTACACCGACAGTTCGCGGATGACCAGTCAGGCCAGTTTCATTGCCTATGACATGATGGATCGCATTCGCGCCAATTCTGGCGCCGACTACACCGTCACGCCGCCGACCTCGGGCAATCTCAATGTTGCTCGGGATCAGGATCTCTACGACTTCACCACCAATATCGCCAACTTTGGCGGCCCGACCGCGACGGGCAGCATCACCCTCAATCAGCGGGTCTACACCATCACGATCACCTGGAGCGATGCCCGCGCGGCCAACGCTGCCAGCGCTCAGCGCAGTTTCGTCCTGACCAGCCGTGCGGCGGTCGATCCGGTGGCGACGCCATGAGGCGCTCCAGCCGAGGTTTCGGCCTGATCGAATTGCTCATAGCTCTGGCTTTGGGGCTGATCGTCGTGCTCGGCGTGGTGCAGATTTTCATCGCCGCGAAAAACACCTACGTCAGTCAGAACAGCGCCGCAGCGATGCAGGAAGACGCGCGCTTCGTCCTCAGCAAAATGATTCAGGAAATCCGTATGGTCGGCATGTTCGGCTGCCTCGGCACCATCGTCGACTCCAGCTCAGCGGGGGATTTCAACGCCGCGCAGATCGCCCCGATCAGTTGGGATAACGCCAGCCTGAAACTGACCCTGGTCACTGCCGATGTCGGCAGCGGGGGAGGGACGCCAACCTGGACGGTGGTTTCCGATTGCCGTAACAGCGCGATCGCTTACAGTGGATTGCGCAGCCCGACCACGGGCCAGATCGCTTTCCCGATCCGGCGCCTGATCTACAGCTTCAGCAATAACCAGATCGTCATGGGCACAGGTAGCGGCAATCCGGCGCAGCAAGTGCTGGTGAACAACGTCAGCGCCTTCAACGTCACCTTTGGTATGGCCAGCTCGGCCACCGATGTGGCGGCCTCCACTTACAGCAGCAACCCCGGCGATCCAGCACGCATCCGCAGCGTGCGCCTGAGCCTGACCCTCACCGACCCGAACAATCGGGTACGCAATCAAACCTTCAACGTGGTTGCGGCATTGCGCAACCGCTTGCCATGAGGGCGCGTCGATGAGGATTTCCTTGCAGCAACGTCAGGCCCAGCGCGGCATGGTCTTGCTGGTCAGTCTGGTGTTTCTGCTGTTGCTCACATTGATCGGTTTGTCCTCGATGCAGAGCGCCAACCTGCAAGAGAAAATGGCCGGCAGCGTCAGCTTGCGCAATCAATCGTTTCAGGCGGCCGAAGCGGCATTGCGTGTCGGCGAAAGTGCAGTACAACTGGACAGCTATTCTTTGGCGGTGTGCAGCGGCACGAGCCAATGTCTGCCGCCGGCCGAATCGTCATCGGTCAGCTCGGCAGGTTTCAATTCGACCTCCGGGGTGACCTGGATCGCTGCCGGTAATGGCTTTTATGGCGTGCAGAACATCGGCACGACCCTGACGGCGGTGAACGTGCCGAGCAACACTTCGGCGACGTTGTATCGAGTCACTGCGGTCGGCATCGCCGGCAATTCGCGTAGCGTGGTGGAGAGTGTCTATGCGAAGTATTGAGCGCGGCCTGTCGCTGCTGATCGGCATGCTCCTGAGTTTCTATCTGGCGGCGCCGGCCTGGGCGTTCACGCCGTCCGATTCGCCATTGTTGAGCGCGGCTGCGGTGGCGCCAAACGTGATGCTGCTGATCGACGATTCAGGAAGCATGAACAGCATCATCTACGCCGCCGGATTTGACCCGAACGTCAACCGCACTCCAGCTAGGCAGTGCAATGCCTTCCTCGGATTGTGCACTGCGCTCAATGCCCCGCAGATAACCGGCGACACGGTATTTTTATCGAGCCTGCCAACCTCCGGTTGCTCGGGAGGCGCCTATGCGTTTTACAACAACAGTGTGGCGCCGTTGTGCCTGAAATTGCCCGATCCTGTAGGCAACGAGAACACTCGGTATTCCGCCGATTACATTTCCTACATCGTCAGCCTCGCCAACAGCAACGGCACCCGTGATTTCACAACTGGGGCGATCCCCAACGATTACCGGATGAACGTGGCGCGCAACGTTTCCACTGCGTTGGTGAGCAGCAACCGCACCTTGCGCATGGGCCTGTCGACATTCAATCCGGCCACCAGCAGCAACCCGGGCAACGGCGGTTTCATCGCTCGCTCGATCACCGATTTGTCACCCGTCGCGGGCAGCGTCACCCAGGCCCAGGCAGACACTAACTACAACGCGCTGATCTCATCGATCAACGGCTTGAACGCCGTGGCCAACACGCCATTGGCCGAGAGCTATTACGAAGTCACGCGCTACATGCGTGGCTTGGCGCCTTACTACAACGGCACACCGGCGACCTATACCAGTCCGATTCAATACCGCTGCCAGAAAAACTACGGCGTGGTGATTACCGATGGCTTGCCGACCTATGACCGTACCTTCCCGACCAACGACCCGCTGGGGGGCAGCCGCTTGCCGAACTGGGATGGCGTCAATAATGACGGTGACAATCTCAACGGTGATGGAGAAGGCGACACCCTTTATCTGGATGACATTGCCAAATTCGCCTTCGACATCGACATGCGCTCGACCGGCACCGACGCCGCCGGCAAGAGCTGGAACGCGGTGGATTTTCCGCGGCAGAACATGAATACCTACACCGTCGGTTTCGCTGCGGACAACGACATGTTGTCCGACGCCGCCAGTTATGGGCAGGGCAGGTATTACCAGGCGACCGACAGCTCCGGGCTCAATGCGGCGTTGTCGTCGGCATTGAGCGATATCACTTCCAAAGCCGGCTCCGGTGGCGCCGGTGCAGCCAGCAGCAGCACGTTGACCACTGGCAGCAGTTTCTACCAGACCACTTACGATCCCAAGGATTGGCGCGGCACGATCAGGTCGTTTGGCTTTACCTCGACCGGCACGGTAAATACCTCGGCGGCGCAATGGTCGACCGACACCACCATCGTGCCCTCCGCGACCGCGCCGACTTTCCAGTCATGGAACACCGTGAGCAATGCGCCGATAACCCTGGCATTCGGCAACTTTTCCCCGGCCCAGCAGACCACTCTGAATCAGGGCCTGCCTACCGGGATCAACGGTAATGATCTGGTGGAGTGGAGCAAAGGCACCAACAAGGCCGGGCTCAAAGTGCGCAGTGTGCTGCTCGGTGACATCATCAATTCGCCGCTGGTGCTTGCCTCGCCTGCAGACAAGACTGCGTCGGATCTGTCGGGCGATAGCAGTTACACCAACTACCTGACGACCAAGGCTGCGAACATGAATACCAGTCTGGTGGTGAACGCCAACGACGGCTTCGTCAATGTGATCAATTCGGCGAACGGCACGCGCCGTTATGCCTACATGCCTTCCAGCGTGCTGCCTTCCTTGCGGCTGATCGCGGATACGAACTACGTCAACGGCGTCAGCCACAAATTCCTGGTGGACGGTCAGGTCGGTGTGTTCGATGCGCAGGCCGGCACTGCGTGGAAAACTCTGGCCATTGGCGGGACGGGGGCAGGCGGCAAAACTTTCTATGGGCTGCAACTGTTCGATGCCTCGGCGGGTAACGTGATCAGAGCACTGTGGGAAATCAGTGCGCCGGTCACCGCCAACACGTCGAACGCGTTCAATGATCTGGGTTACGCCTACGCGCGTCCGGAAGTGGCACGCTTGGCCAATGGTCGCTGGGCGACATTCATCGCTAATGGTTACGGCAGCAATTCGGGGGTTGCGGCTTTGTATGTACTGGATGCAATGGATGGTTCGCTGATCAGGAAAATCGTCATCGATAGCACGGAAACCAGCAACGGTCTGTCATCGGTCGAACTCAGGGTCAACTCTTCGAACGTGGTACAGGCGGCGTACGGGGGAGACCTGAAAGGACGCATGTGGAAATTCGATTTGAGCGCGACGGCGCCGGAAAGCTGGGGCGTGGCGTTTGCCGGCAAGCCATTGTTCACCGCGCCGGGCGGGGCAACGCAGCCGATCACGGCGCAACCGCTGCTGGCGGATAACCCACAGGGCGGCAAACAGGTGTTTTTTGGCACCGGCAAGTTCAACGAGACCGCCGACAAGACCAACAAGGATCTGCAGGCGTTCTATTCAATCTGGGATGCAGAGGGTGGTGCCGGGCAGATCACCGTCAGCAGTTTGCAGTCGCAGGCGATCACCGGTTCGTTCTCCGGCAGCTCCGGGCAGTTCCTGACCACCAGCCAGAATGAAACGACGTATCCGGGAGAAAAAGGCTGGTACCTGCCGCTGGTGTATAACAACGTGCTGACCGGCGAGCGCGTGATCAATCAGGCCAGTATCGTGTTGGGGCGAGTTGTTTTTACCACTGCCAGCGTCGATACCACCGACCCGTGTTCGAGCTTTGGTACGGGCCGACTGGTCGAACTCGATGCGTTCAACGGTAAGATGCTCAACTACGCCGTGATCGACACCACCGGCGACCGTTTGGTCGACAGCAACGATACGATATCCAGCGGCGTGATTTTTACCGGCGGCATTCCGACCCTGAACTTCATCTCCGCTAACGGCGAGCGCAAGGGCACGACTGACACCAGCGGCGCGGTCACGGTCATTGTGGAAAAAGGTGGCGGCGGCAGCCGTCGTATCATGTGGCGACAAATCCAGTAAGCGAGAATTTGAGGCATGCGCAGATCCAGCCGAGGTTTTACCCTGATCGAGATCATGATCGTCATCGCGATTATCGGGATCATCCTCACCATCAGCATCCCCAGCTACAACGAATACGTGAAGAAGGGCCGTCGCGCCGAAGTGGTCTCGCTACTCTCGGAGCAGGCGCAGACTCTTGAACGCTTCTACACCCGCAACAATGTCTACACCGGCGTCACCGGACTGAGCGCGGGCAATGATTTCTACACCATCACCCCAACGCTGACCGACCAGACCTTTGTGCTGACGGCGATTCGTAAAACCGGTACGGCCATGGCCACCGACAAGTGCGGGGATTTCACCCTGACCAACACTGGGATGCGAAGCATGAACAACGCGACCACCGGAGTGACCGCCAAGGATTGCTGGGGCCGCTGACGCATTCTTTTTCGGGCGCCTTTTGCGCCCACTGTCTTTTTTACGGTTGGATCAAACATGACCAGGCAACAGCAAGTGGTGATTGTCGGTGGCGGAGTGATTGGCCTGCTCACCGCCTACAATCTCGCCTCCGAAGTGCGCAGCGTGGTGCTGCTGGATCGCTCGAATGTCGGCCAGGAGTCGTCCTGGGCTGGTGGCGGTATCGTTTCGCCGTTATACCCGTGGCGCTACAGCCCGGCGGTCACCGCACTGGCGCATTGGTCGCAGGATTTTTATCCACAGCTCGGCGAGCGTTTGTTTGCCGATACTGGCATCGATCCTGAAGTGCACACCACCGGCCTGTACTGGCTGGACCTGGACGATGAAGCCGACGCACTGGCCTGGGCCGAGCGGGAAAACCGGCCGCTGCGGGCTGTGGATATCTCGGCGGCGCATGACGCGGTGCCGGTGCTCGGCAGCGGTTTCAGCCGGGCGATCTACATGGCCGATGTCGCCAATGTGCGCAATCCACGGCTGGTCAAATCGCTGAAAGCCGCGTTGCTGGCGCTGCCCAATGTCGCGATTCATGAGCAATGCGAAGTTGGAGGCTTCGTCCGCGAGGGCGAGCGCGTGGTCGGCGTGCAGACTCCGACGGGCGTGATCAACGGCGACGATATTGTGCTGACGGCGGGAGCGTGGAGCGGTGATCTACTGAAGACGCTGAACCTGACGCTGCCGGTCGAGCCGGTCAAAGGCCAGATGATTCTCTACAAGTGCGCGGCTGAATTCCTGCCGAGCATGGTGCTGGCCAAGGGGCGTTATGCGATCCCGCGTCGCGACGGTCACATTCTGATCGGCAGCACGCTGGAGCATGAAGGCTACGACAAGGCCCCAACCGATGCAGCGCTGGAAAGCCTCAAGGCCTCCGCGATCGAATTGTTGCCGGCGCTGGCGGATGCCGAAGTGGTCGGGCACTGGGCCGGGCTGCGGCCGGGGTCGCCGGAAGGCATTCCGTTTATTGGCCGGGTGCCGGGGTTCGAGGGGTTGTGGCTGAACTGCGGGCATTACCGCAACGGGCTGGTGCTGGCGCCGGCGTCGTGTCAGTTGTTTGCTGACGTGATGCTGGGGCGGTCGCCGATTATTGATCCGGCGCCGTACGCGCCTGAGGGCCGGATTTAGTCAGAGGCTGGTAGACCGTCTTTGCGAGCAGGCTCGCTCTCACAGGAATACTCATTCCAAATGTGGGAGCGAGCCTGCTCGCGAAGGGGCCTTTAATCCAGGCCCAACTTCTTCAGCCGATAGCGCATCGACCGAAACGACAGACTCAACCGCTGCGCCGCCGCTGTGCGGTTCCAGCGGGTTTCCTCCAGCGCCTGCAAAATCAGTTTGCGCTCGACGCTCTCCAGATAATCCTCGAGATTGTCGATCTGCGTCAGATCGGCCAATGCGCCATCCGCCGAGCAATTGCCTTCGCTCAAGCGCAGATCCTGCGCTTCGATCGTGCGGTTTTCACACAAGGTGTGCGCGCGCTCGAGGACGTTCTCCAGTTCGCGCACGTTGCCGGGAAAGCGATAGTTCTTCAGCGCCTCCAGCGCCTGCGGATGCAGGCGCGCTTCGGGTTGTTCGGTGTCTTTGGCCAAGCGCTTGAGCACGTGCATGGCAAGCGCCTCGATGTCGTCGCGGCGTTCGCGCAGGGACGGCACGCGCAGTTCGATGACGTTGAGCCGGTAATACAGATCCTGGCGGAAGCGTTCGGCCGAAACTTCTGCTTCAAGGTCTTTGTGCGTGGCACAAAGGATACGCACGTCGACCACCGTTTCCTGCTGGCCGCCGACGCTGCGCACGGCTTTCTCCTGAATCGCCCGCAGCAGCTTGACCTGCATCGACAGTGGCAGGTCGGCGACCTCATCGAGAAACAACGTGCCGCCGTGTGCCGCTTGAAACAGCCCGGGCTTGTCTTCGACGGCTCCAGTGAAACTGCCTTTGCGGTGGCCGAAAAATTCGCTTTCCATCAGCTCTGATGGAATCGCCCCGCAGTTCACCGGCACAAACGGCTGGCTGGCGCGCGGACCTTGTTCGTGGATCAGACGGGCGACCAGTTCTTTGCCGCTGCCGGATTCACCGCTGATGTACACCGGTGCCTGGCTGCGCGCGAGTTTGTCGATCTGCTTGCGCAGGTTGGTCATCGGCTGCGAGTCGCCCAGCAGCCTTCGCTCGATCGCGGTGCTGAGCCCGCTCGCTGTCGGCATGCGCAGCGCCGAACTGACCAATTCACGCAATCGCGGCAGCTCCACCGGTTTGGTGAGGAAGTCGAACGCGCCGGCTTTCAGCGCATTGATTGCGGTTTCGAGGCTGCCATACGCGGTGATCATCGCCACCGGCAGGTGCGGATCGCGCTGCTGGATGTGCTGCACCAGTTCCAGCCCGGTGCCGTCGGGCAGGCGCATGTCGGTAAGGCACAGATCAAAGTGCTCGCGCTGCAACAGCGCCCGCGCCTCGCCCATATTGCGTGCGCTGAAGGTCTCGAGTTTCATCCGTCCCAGGGTGATTTCCAGGAGCTCGCGGATATCCGGTTCGTCGTCGACGATAAGAATTTTTTGCCGTGGGCTTGTATTCAACTTTGTTTCCGTCCGTGAGCAAAGGTGATGCGAAAGCAGCCGCCGCCTTGGCGTGATTTGAAGTCTAGGCGTGCCTGGTTGCTTTCGCACAGCTCACGGGACAGATAAAGGCCAAGACCGGTGCCTTGGCTGCTGGTGGTGAAGAACGGTTCAAAGAGGTGCGCCTGTTCATCGGCCGACACGCCGGGGCCGTTGTCCTGGACTTCGAGGACTGACAACTGGCTGTCGGGGTCGACGAACAGTGCCAGCCAGACGTCGGCCTGCTCGTGCAGTTGGGCACTGTGACGCCAGGCGTTGCGTATCAGATTGTCGAGAATCTGCCGCAGCTGGTTGGGGTCCATCAGCGTGGTGAAATCGCCGGAATTGATCCGCAGATGAATGTGCTGGCGCTCGTTGGCTTGCTCGCGGGTTTCGCCGACGAAGTTTTCCAGCCACGACTTGAGGTCCAGGCGTTGCGGTGCGCTTTGCTGGCGCCGGGACAGTTGCAGGACGTTTTCGATGACTCGGTTCATGCGCTGGGAGTGGTCTTGAATAATCTGCGTCAGACGCCGATCGGCGCTATCGAGTTCCTCGGACTCGGCCAGCAACTGCGCGGCGTGACTGATGGCGCCCAGCGGATTGCGAATTTCATGGGAGATGCCGGCGGTCAAACGCCCGAGCGCAGCGAGCTTGAGTTGCTGCGCCTGTTGGGTGATTTGCGCCAGGTCTTCGAGAAACACCAACGTCTGCTGGTTCGGACTCTGCTCAAGGGCGATGAAGCTGGGTTGCAGCTCAAGCCCATTGCCGGGGATTTTCAGGCTCTGCGGGCGCAAGGTCGGGTTGTTGCGCCACAGCTGCAGGCGATCGACTAGCGCGGGCGAATACTCGTCGATCAGATGTCCTTGCAGGTGGCTATGGGCGAGCAGGCTTTGTGCACTGTGATTGGCCAGTTGCACTCGGCGTTGTTCATCGAGCACCAGAATACCGGTGCGCATGCGTTGCAGGATCAACGCGTTGAGCGCCTCCAGGCTGACCACTTCGCTGGCGCGCCGTTCGGCCAGGGTCTCACTGACTTCCAGTCGGCGGATCAGCCCCTGCACCAGCAACGAGGCGGCAAAGCACAGTGCGCCGAGGGTGCCGGCTTGCAGGTAGGCGTTGGCGCTGAGGGGCTGGCTGAGACCCAGCAGAAAGCTCAGGCCGACAATGCCGATCGCCGCGATCGCGGCAATCAACAGGCCGATGCGCCTTCGCAGCAGCGTGTTGCTGATCGCCACCGAGACGACCAGCAAGTTGCCCAGCGCACTGGCCACGCCGCCGGCCGCGTAGAACAGGCCGCACAACAGCAGCACATCGACCAACGCCAAAGTGAACAGTTGCGCCGGGCGCCGTGTGTTTTCGAGGAACACCACCAGCAGCATGTTGATGATCAGGTACAGCCAGCTGCCGCCGCGCAGCAATTCGTCGTTGGCCGACGTCAGCAGGCGATTGTCCATGTTGCTGGAGATCAGCAGCACCAGGGTGATGCCAACACTCAAACGGTACAGATGATAAAGGCGCAGCAGACGCTGAGCCTGTTTTTGGTCGGTCTCAGCGACCACTGGCGCCCGGGCCTTGCTCAAGATGAGCCTGGCTGCAATACCACTGCTGTTGGTTGCCCAGCGCGCGGTCGCGTGGCAAATGCACGCCGCAGTGGGCGCAGCGCACCATCGGCGGCGCGTCCTGTTCGCGCGGCGAGCGGGTGGACGAGGCGGGGGCCTTGAATTTGCGCCAGAGCCAGATGGCGGCGAAGATCAGGGCAATCCAGAACAATAAACGAAGCATGATGAGCGGCTTTTCGACTGATGATCCGGCAGTTTAGCCAAGGACCCGATCAGCGCACAGCCAATTAAAGCGCGGCAATAAAAAAGGGAGATCCGCAGATCTCCCTTTTTCGTACCGCCGGTGTGATCAGTCGAACACGCCGAAGGTCATGTAGCTGAACCACGAGCGGTCGGTGTCGCTGGACTCCGGCTCTGGCTCTTCGATCACGTCGCCGTTTTCGTCCTTAGGCTTGAGCTCGTTCGGGATCGCATCTTTCGCGTCCTGGAACTGCTTCTGCACGTCCTGGTTGGCGCGGGTTTCGCCCGGCGGCAGCGGTGGACGCGATTCGATCAGGCCCAGAGTCGCCTTGCTCAGGAACGAACGGTTGTCGGCCTCGGCCACGCGTGGCACGAACTGGCCGTCCTGTAGGCTCGGGTGATCCGGGTAGTTGAGCTTGAGGGTTTCCAGGCTGGTGGCCGCCAGATCGTCGAGATGCAGACGCTGGTAAGCCTCGGTCATCACCGCCAGGCCGTCGCCGACCGATGGGGTTTCCTGAAAGTTCTCGACCACGTACTTGCCACGGTTGGCAGCGGCTACGTAAGCCTGACGGGTCAGGTAGTAGTCAGCGACGTGGATTTCGTAGGCCGCCAGCAGGTTGCGCAGGTAGATCATGCGCTGCTTGGCGTCCGGCGCGTAGCGGCTGTTCGGGTAGCGGCTGGTCAGCTGCGCGAACTCGTTGTACGAGTCACGGGCGGCGCCCGGGTCACGCTTGGTCATGTCCAGCGGCAGGAAGCGCGCCAGCAGGCCGACGTCCTGGTCGAACGAGGTCAGACCCTTGAGGTAGTACGCGTAATCCACGTTCGGATGCTGCGGATGCAAACGAATGAAACGCTCGGCGGCAGACTTGGCAGCTTCCGGCTCGGCGTTCTTGTAGTTGGCGTAGATCAACTCCAGCTGAGCCTGATCGGCGTAGCGACCGAACGGATAACGCGACTCCAGAGCCTTCAGCTTGGCTGTGGCGCTGGTGTAGCTGTTGTTGTCCAGATCAGTCTGAGCCTGCTGATACAGCTCGGCTTCGCTGAGGTTTTCGTCTACGACTTCCTTCGATGAGCAAGCAGCGGTCAATGCGAGGATGGCGATCAGCAGCAGGTGTTTCACTTGCATGGCGGCTTGCGTCCCTATGACGGCCGCTGTCTTGGGCGGGGCCGTCCTGTTATGATGAGCGCCCCGTTGAAAAGCCTCGGGGCAAAAGACGCCGTATTTAACCACAAGCGCGCAGCCGAAACCAAAGGCTGTGCCGACGCCCAGTCCGAGCATGTCCGATAAAATAGAACTTCGCGCAGAGGTGCCGTCCGAATTGGGCGGCCAACGCCTCGATCAAGTCGCCGCCCAACTCTTCGCTGAGCACTCACGCTCGCGCCTTTCCGCCTGGATCAAAGAAGGCCGCCTGACTGTGGACGGGGCGGTGATCCGTCCGCGCGACATTGTGCATGGCGGTGCCGTCCTTGAGCTGACTGCCGAGCAGGAAGCCCAGGGCGAGTGGATCGCCCAGGACATCGAGCTCGACATCGTCTATGAAGACGACGACATCCTGGTGATCAACAAGCCTGCGGGCCTGGTGGTGCACCCGGCTGCCGGTCACGCCGATGGCACTCTGCTCAACGCTTTGTTGCACCATGTGCCGGACATCATCAATGTCCCGCGCGCCGGTATCGTGCATCGTCTGGACAAGGACACCACTGGTTTGATGGTGGTGGCCAAGACCATTCAGGCGCAGACCAAACTGGTCGCGCAGTTGCAGAGCCGCAGCGTTAGCCGCATCTATGAGTGCATCGTGATCGGCGTGGTCACCGCCGGTGGCAAGATCAACGCACCGATCGGTCGTCACGGTCAGCAACGCCAGCGCATGGCGGTGATGGAAGGCGGCAAGCCTGCCGTCAGCCACTACCGCGTGCTCGAACGCTTCCGTTCGCACACCCACGTGCGGGTGAAATTGGAAACCGGTCGGACCCACCAGATCCGCGTGCACATGGCGCACATCAACTTCCCGTTGGTCGGCGATCCGGCGTATGGCGGGCGTTTCCGCATTCCGCCAGCGGCCAATCCGACCATGGTCGAGTCGCTCAAGCACTTCCCGCGTCAGGCCCTGCACGCGCGCTTCCTCGAACTCGATCACCCGACGAGCGGTGAGCGCATGAGCTGGGAATCGCCGCTGCCGGAAGATTTCGTCTGGCTGCTGACCCTGCTCAAGCAGGATCGCGAGGCCTTCGTCGGATGAACTGGCTGACGCCGGACTGGCCTGCGCCGGCCAGCGTCAGGGCCTGCGTCACCACACGTGAGGGTGGTGTCAGCGAGGCGCCGTTCGATAGCCTGAATCTGGGCGATCACGTCGATGATCGTCCGCAGGACGTCGCCGAGAACCGTCGACGCTTGACCGAATACTTCTCCATACAGCCTGCCTGGTTGCAGCAAGTGCACGGGGTCACCGTTGCGCATGCTGATCCGGGCGTCGTTGCGACTGCAGATGCCAGTTGGACCGCAACGCCGGGCATCGCCTGCGCGGCGATGACGGCGGATTGCTTGCCGGCGTTGTTCTGCAATCGTGCGGGCACCCGTGTAGCGGCGGCCCATGCCGGTTGGCGTGGTCTGGCGGCGGGTGTGCTTGAAGCCACGCTCGACAGCCTCAATGCTGCACCTGCAGACGTGCTGGTCTGGCTCGGTCCGGCGATTGGCCCGCAAGCCTTTGAAGTCGGCGCGGAAGTGCGCGAAGTCTTCGTCAAGCAGTTGCCGGAAGCGGCGACTGCCTTCGTGCCGAGCAGCAATGCCGGCAAGTTCATGGCTGACATCTATCAGCTGGCGCGCCTGCGTCTGGCTGAAAGCGGTGTTACCGCTGTTTATGGTGGCGGTTTTTGCACCGTGACCGATCCGCGCTTCTTCTCCTATCGCCGTGCGTCGCGCACTGGGCGCTTCGCCTCTCTCGTTTGGATCACCCGCTAGACTTGCCTGACCTGTATCAACTCTCCGACGCTTGAATCTTGCAGAATCGACCGCATCTATAGCGGTATCTGGCAGGTTTCTTTATTCAGGATGGTTTTTAGGTCCGGCCTGCTCAAAAGGAAGGTGACCCATGCGTATAGACCGTTTAACCAGCAAATTACAGTTGGCCCTGTCCGACGCCCAGTCGTTGGCGGTTGGCCACGATCATCCGGCCATCGAGCCGGCGCACTTGATGCAGGCCATGCTTGAACAGCAGGGCGGCTCGATCAAGCCGCTGCTGATGCAAGTAGGCTTCGACGTCAACAGCTTGCGTAAAGAGCTGACCAAAGAGCTCGATCAACTACCGAAAATCCAGAACCCGACCGGCGACGTCAACATGTCGCAGGATCTGGCGCGCCTGCTCAATCAGGCCGACCGTCTGGCTCAGCAGAAGGGTGACCAGTTCATCTCCAGCGAACTGGTGCTGCTAGCCGCGATGGACGAGAACAGCAAGCTCGGCAAGCTGCTGCTCGGCCAGGGCGTGAGCAAAAAAGCCCTGGAAAATGCGATCAACAACCTGCGTGGCGGCGAAGCGGTAAATGACGCCAACCACGAAGAGTCGCGGCAGGCGCTGGACAAGTACACCGTCGATCTGACCAAGCGCGCCGAAGACGGCAAGCTTGATCCGGTAATCGGCCGTGACGACGAAATCCGTCGCACCATTCAGGTTCTGCAGCGTCGCACCAAAAACAACCCGGTGCTGATCGGTGAGCCTGGCGTGGGTAAAACCGCGATCGCCGAAGGGCTGGCGCAGCGCATCATCAACGGCGAAGTGCCGGACGGCCTTAAAGGCAAGCGCCTGCTGTCGCTGGACATGGGTGCGTTGATTGCCGGCGCCAAGTATCGCGGCGAGTTCGAAGAGCGCCTGAAAGGCTTGCTCAACGAACTGTCGAAGCAGGAAGGGCAGATCATTCTGTTCATCGACGAACTGCACACCATGGTCGGCGCCGGTAAAGGCGAAGGCTCGATGGACGCCGGCAACATGCTCAAGCCAGCGCTGGCTCGCGGCGAGTTGCACTGCGTCGGCGCGACCACGCTCAACGAGTACCGCCAATATATTGAGAAGGATGCGGCGCTCGAGCGGCGTTTCCAGAAAGTCCTGGTGGACGAGCCGAGCGAGGAAGATACCATCGCAATCCTGCGGGGCCTTAAAGAGCGTTACGAGGTTCACCACAAGGTGGCGATCACCGACGGCGCGATCATTGCCGCGGCGAAACTCAGCCATCGCTACATCACGGATCGGCAGTTGCCGGACAAGGCCATCGACTTGATCGACGAGGCCGCCAGCCGTATCCGCATGGAAATCGACTCCAAGCCGGAAGTTCTCGATCGTCTGGAGCGGCGCCTGATTCAGTTGAAGGTGGAATCCCAGGCGCTGAAGAAAGAAAGCGACGACGCGGCGAAGAAACGCCTGGAAAAACTCCAGGAAGAAATCGAGCGTCACGAGCGTGAGTATTCCGATCTGGAAGAAATCTGGAACTCGGAAAAAGCCGAGGTGCAGGGTTCTGCGCAGATTCAGCAGAAGATCGAGCAATCGCGTCAGGAGTTGGAAGCCGCACGCCGCAAAGGCGACCTGAATCGCATGGCCGAGTTGCAGTACGGGGTGATCCCGGATCTGGAGCGCAGCCTGCAGATGGTCGACCAGCACGGCAAGAGCGAAAACCAGTTATTGCGCAGCAAGGTGACCGAGGAAGAGATTGCCGAAGTCGTGTCGAAGTGGACCGGTATCCCGGTGTCGAAAATGCTTGAAGGCGAGCGCGACAAGCTGATGAAGATGGAAAGCCTGTTGCACAAGCGGGTGATCGGTCAGGAAGAAGCGGTCGTGGCCGTGGCCAACGCCGTGCGGCGTTCTCGCGCCGGGTTGTCCGACCCGAATCGTCCGAGCGGCTCGTTCATGTTCCTCGGCCCGACCGGTGTCGGTAAAACCGAGCTGTGCAAGGCCTTGGCCGAGTTCCTCTTCGATACCGAAGAGGCGATGGTACGGATCGACATGTCCGAGTTCATGGAGAAACATTCCGTGGCTCGTCTGATCGGCGCGCCACCAGGCTACGTCGGTTATGAAGAGGGCGGTTATCTGACCGAAGCGGTGCGTCGCAAGCCGTACTCCGTGATCCTCATGGACGAAGTCGAGAAGGCGCACCCGGATGTGTTCAACATCCTGCTGCAAGTGCTTGAGGATGGCCGGCTGACCGACAGTCACGGGCGTACGGTGGACTTCCGCAACACGGTGATCGTGATGACGTCCAACCTGGGATCGATGCAGATCCAGGAACTGGTCGGTGATCGTGAAGCGCAGCGCGCTGCGGTGATGGACGCGCTGACGTCGCACTTCCGTCCGGAGTTCATCAACCGGGTCGACGAGGTGGTGATCTTCGAGCCGCTGGCGCGGGATCAGATCGCCGGGATTACCGAGATCCAGTTGGGTCGTCTGCGCAGTCGTCTGGCCGAGCGCGAGCTGAAGCTGGAGCTGAGCCCGGAAGCGATGGACAAGCTGATCGCGGTCGGTTACGACCCGGTGTATGGCGCACGTCCTCTGAAACGGGCGATCCAGCGCTGGATCGAAAACCCGCTGGCGCAGTTGATCCTGTCGGGTCATTTCATGCCTGGCGACACCGCCACCGGCAAGGTCGAGAACGACGAAATCGTTTTCGGCTAAGCCTTGGCGGCAATGAAACCGGGAAGGCCTCGCAATGCGAGGCCTTTTTTTCGCCAGGCTGTTGAACTCAAAGGAAAAGGCTTGTAAAGTGCGCCCCGCAGTCAGTCACCGGCAGCGTTTCAATCCACTGGGTTGGAATCTGAAATAAGTTGCAAATCATTAACTTGAAAGCAATTTAGGGGGTTGACAGAGGTGTTCTAGGTTGTAGAATAGCGCGCCTCAGACACACGAACGCAGCGATGCGAACGGGTGGCGAGATGCAACAAAGCTTCACCGTTTTAAATTGAAATATGTAGTTCCGTGATAGCTCAGTCGGTAGAGCAAATGACTGTTAATCATTGGGTCCCAGGTTCGAGTCCTGGTCACGGAGCCAATTTCAAACCGGGGTATAGCGCAGTCCGGTAGCGCGCCTGCTTTGGGAGCAGGATGTCAGGAGTTCGAATCCCCTTACCCCGACCATATTTGGGTCGTTAGCTCAGTTGGTAGAGCAGTTGGCTTTTAACCAATTGGTCGTAGGTTCGAATCCCACACGACCCACCATTTTTGAAACCAGTTTGCGCTGGGATCGAATCTTAAGATCAGAGGCCAAAAGCGCTGATCGAAGAAGGCGATCTTTGAAAGGTCGCCTTTTTTTTACCGGGGTATAGCGCAGTCCGGTAGCGCGCCTGCTTTGGGAGCAGGATGTCAGGAGTTCGAATCCCCTTACCCCGACCATATTGAAAATCCTCGTATCGAAAGATACGGGGATTTTTTTTGCCTGCCGAAAGCGGAATCGCTTCAAGTCGTCATACAACCTGCCGATAGCCCGCTAACACGAGGGGACTGCCAACGCTTCGCCCCTTGAACCTGGCCATTACAAGAATAAGGGCGTTCGTCATGTTGCTTCGTCAGTTGAATATTGCTCCCCGGGCTGCCCTGGGATTTGCCCTGATCGCGGTGTTGGTGGCCTTGCTCGGCGTGTTTGCGCTAGGGCAGATGTCGAGCATCCGCGACAGTGAGGTGGCGGTGGAGAACCGCTGGTTGCCGAGCATCCGTGGCGGCGACGAGATCCGTGAACTGATGCTGCGCATCCGCACTATCTCCCTGCGCATGGCGCTCGATCAGGATCCGGCCAACATCGCCACCTATCGCGGCCAGATGGACACCCGCGACAAGGAGTTGAGCGAGAAGATCGCCGCCTACGACAAACTGGTCGACACTGCCGAAGGCCAGCAGCTGTACGACCAGTTCAAGAAAACCTTCGCTGCGTACCGCACTGGCATTGCCCAGTCATTCACCCTCGCCGAGCAGGGCAAGCGTGACGAGCTGACCAAATTGCTGTTGGTCGATATGAAGACTGTGGTCGACGGCTCCGGCAAGCAACTCAACGATCTCGCCGATCTGTTCGCCCGCCAGGTCGCTGCCGAAAGCGAGAAGTCCGCCGCGCATTATGAAACCTCGCGCACCATCGTTACTCTTTTCATTGCCTTGGCAGCGCTGGCTACGGTGGCGCTGGCGATGTTGCTCACGCGCAGTATCGTGCGCCCCCTGAGCAGCGCTGTGGAGGCCGCTGAAAGTGTCGCCAAGGGCGATCTGACCCGACCGATCGAAACCCATGGCAATGACGAAGTCAGCCGCTTGCTCAAGGCCTTGGCGACGATGCAACAGAACCTGCGCGAGACCCTGCAAGGTATCAGCGGCTCAGCCACACAACTGGCCACTGCCGCTGACGAACTGAGCGCCGTCACCGTCGACAGCACCCAAGGCCTGCAAGAGCAGAACAACGAAATCGAGCAAGCCGCCACTGCGGTCAACCAGATGACCGCTGCGGTGGAGGAGGTCGCGCGCAACGCGGTGTCGACCTCCGATGCCACGCGCCAGTCCAGTCAGTCGGCGCAATTGGGCCAGGAGCGCGTCAGCGAAACCGCCAGCGCGATCAATGCGCTGGCCAGCGATGTGCAGAACACCGGTGAACTGGTGCAGTCGCTGGCCAATCAGTCGCAGGACATCGGCAAGGTTCTGGACGTGATTCGCGCCATCGCCGAGCAGACCAATCTGCTGGCGCTCAATGCTGCCATTGAAGCGGCACGTGCGGGTGAAAGCGGTCGCGGTTTTGCGGTAGTGGCCGATGAGGTACGCGCGCTGGCGTATCGCACCCAGCAATCGACGCAGGAAATCGAGCAGATGGTGCAAGGCATGCGCAGCGGTTCGAGCCAGGCGCTGGAGTCAATGCAGGCCAGCGCATCTCGTGCGGCGAGCACTTTGGTTCTGGCCGAGCGGGCGGGTGAGGCGCTGGTGACGATTACGGCGTCGGTGCACGAGATTCACGAGCGCAACCTGGTGATCGCCAGCGCTGCCGAGGAGCAGGCGCAGGTGGCGCGGGAAGTGGATCGCAATCTGGTGAACATTCGCGACCTGTCGGTGCGTTCCGCTGCCGGGGCCGATCAGACCAGCGCGTCGAGCCATGAATTGTCGCAGCTGGCCAATGCCCTGCAGGGCATGGTGCGACGCTTCCAGCTGTGATCGACAGCCAATAAAAAGCCCCGCGCGATGCGGGGCTTGGAATAAAGATCAAAGGTGGGAGCGAGCCTGCTCGCGAATGCGCCGGATCTTCGAGCAGCACGAAAACCTGTGGGAGCCGGGCTTGCCCGCGATAGCGGTGGGTCAGGCAACAGAAATATCAACTGACCCGGCGCCATCGCTGGCAAGCCAGCTCCCACAGATGTTGGCCTTAGTGCAGTTTCAGACGCGGTTCGGTGCCGCGGCCAATCTTGCTGCCCAACATCAGCATCGCCGTGCGAAACGGCCCGTACAGCGCCATCTGGTGCATGCGGTACAGCGACACATAGAACATCCGCGCCAGCCAGCCTTCGAGCATCACGCTGCCGGTCAGGTTACCCATCAAGTTACCCACAGCCGAAAAACGCGACAGCGAGATCAGCGAGCCGTAGTCGGTGTACTTGTACTCCGGCAGGGTCTTGCCTTCGATGCGCAGTTTCAGCGACTTGGCCAGCAACGAGGCTTGTTGATGCGCCGCTTGTGCCCGTGGCGGCACGTTGCGATCAGTGCCCGGTTGCGGACAGGCCGCGCAGTCACCGAAGGCAAAGATGTTTTCGTCGCGCGTGGTTTGCAGAGTCGGCAGCACTTGCAGCTGATTGATGCGGTTGGTCTCCAGACCGTCAATGTCCTTGAGGAAACCCGGTGCGCGGATGCCGGCAGCCCAGACTTTCAGGCTGGCCTTGATCTCGTTGCCATCGGCGGTGATCAGGCTGTCGGCAGTCACTTCGCTGACTGCTGCGTTGGTCATCACATTGACCCCGAGCTTCTCCAGGGTCTTGTGCACCGGCCCGCTGATGCGCTCCGGCAGGGCAGGCAGTACCCGTGGGCCGGCTTCGATCAGCGTGATGTGCATGTTTTCCGGTTTGATCCGGTCCAGGCCATAAGCCGCCAGTTCATGCGCCGCGTTGTGCAATTCTGCCGCCAACTCAACGCCTGTAGCGCCAGCGCCGACGATGGCCACGCTGATCTGCTCGACCACATCGGTCTGACCGGCGTGGGCGCGCAGATAATGATTGAGCAATTGCTGATGGAAGCGCTCGGCCTGTTTGCGCGTATCAAGGAACAGGCAATGCTGCGCCGCGCCCTGGGTGCCGAAATCGTTGGTGGTGCTGCCGACGCTGATCACCAGCGAGTCATAAGCCACTTCACGCGCCGGCACCAGCTCGACGCCGTTTTCGTCGTATGTTGCGGCCAACTGGATTTTCTTCTGCGCGCGATCAAGTCCGCTCATGCGCCCGAGCTGGAACTCGAAGTGGTTCCATTTCGCCTGGGCAACATAGTTGAGTTCGTCTTCAGAAGAGTTCAGGGAGCCGGCGGCCACTTCGTGCAGCAGCGGTTTCCAGATGTGGGTCAGGTTCGCGTCGACCAGCATCACGCTGGCCGTGCCGCGCTTGCCCAGGGTCTTACCCAGACGGGTAGCCAACTCCAGACCGCCGGCGCCGCCGCCGACAATGACAATACGATGGGACATAGGGATAACTCGCAAGGTTTTTAAAGGAAATCTTTGTCGTCACCCAAGCGAGCGCGATGCAGCTCATAGCGTCAGGTAACTGATAAATCGGCTCAACAGGCCCAGACCAATGGTCACTGCCAGCACCAGCACCAGGAGCATCCACGGCCGGAAAGGCCGGCGCTCGACACGGTGTTGGGACAGTTGCAGGTACTCTTCGACATGCTTTTGGTCTTCGGGGTTCAGGCGGCTGGTCATATTTGCCTCGTCAGGTAGACGTTACTGAATGAGCACAGGCTACAGCGGTTTCAGCCCGGGTTGAAGGCAGCGTAGCCGCTGTCCGGAACCGGTTCGACGCACACGCTATCGTCGAGGCGAATGATGCCGCTTTGTAACACCCGGGCGGTGATCCCGCCATGCCCGCGCACGGCCTGGAAAGTGCCCGGGCCAAGATTGTTCTGCAAGCGTGCGCAGGGCTGACACCAGCCAGTGGTTTCGAGTATCGCTTGCCCGATGCGAAAGCGCCGCCCCTTCAGGCTAAACAAATTGATTCCGCTTATAACGAGATTGCGCCGCAGATCTTCAGGCCGGATCGGCTGGTCATCGGGACGGCCCATCAATGCGTTGATTACCGCCAGGTGCTCCCACTGAATCAGCGTCACCTGTCGCGCATTGCGAATGCCCGGGCGGGCGTGGTCGCCGGTGAGCCCGGCTTCCAGCCGCGCCTCGACCGCGTCGAGCTCAAGCATCGGCCCACGGGATTCTGGACGCACGCCGATCCAGCGCACACGACCGGTTTGCGGAACCTCGGCGATCAGTTGCTGCAGCGGCGTCACAAGCTGATGCCCACGTCGAACACAATGCTGCGGCCGAGGTTGCTGCGCAGAAAGTCCGGTGCGTCGGGATGGGCGAACAGCACGCGGGCGAACGTCGGGCCGACCAGCGACAGCGAGCGCCAGCCCTGACGCAGATATTCGGTCGGTGGCGGGAAATGACTGTTGAGATCCAGCACTTCGCGCTTGAGGCTGGCGAAGGCGATGATGTCCAGCTCACCCAGATCCATGCCGCGTTCCTTGTAGTTGTGCGCCTTCTTGCGCAGGGTCGGCGCCAGACGCAGGAGAAATTCGTTGGCCGGGATGCGTTTGGGCTTGGCTTCGCGGCGCACCAGTTGGCTCAGGGAAAACGCGCTGCGCCGACGCTGCAATTCGTCGCGCCACTCGTCATTGAGACGGCGGCCTTCGTCGAGGACGAAAAAAACTTCGAAATTGGCATCGCGGAACAACACATCCGGCGGTTCACCCGCAGGGGCGAACTCATCGGCGCGGTAGGGGATGTTCAAACCTTGCAGCAGGCGCTGGCAGACCCAACGCTCACGCTCCCATTTGCGGGCATTGGACAGGAACGCATTGGCTTGCTCGGCCGCGATGGTCAGCAGGCGTAAATAATCTGAGTCATCCATAAGCCCAAGCTTAGCGTCCAAATGCGACAAGCAGAAAGCTTTGCATCGGCTGGTGCACATACATCGGCGGTGTAGACTGCGACAAAGCGGTAAGCCCATGGAGAAGGTGAGCGAATCATGATCGGTGCCGAACTGCTGTCCTCGGCAAGCCTGACGCTCGGCTGGCTGATTTATCTGCCGGTGCTGCTCTGGGCGATCATGCGTGCGCCATGGGTCGAGCTGTTCAGCGACAGTCGCCGGCAGCACTTGCTGTTCGGCACGGTGTTCGCGCTGTTTCTGCTGTGGCTGGTGCGCAGGGATTTCGATACCGGCGTGTCCTATCACTTCATCGGCATGACGGCGGTCACGTTGCTGCTCGATTGGCCGCTGGCGGTCGTCGGCGGGCTGGTTGCGCAGATTGGCCTGGTGCTTTTGGGGCGTCAGGATCTGGCTGCGGTGGGCGTCAATGGCGCGTTGCTGATTCTGCTGCCAGTGCTGATCACCGAGTGCGTGGCGATTCTGGTCGAGCGTGCGCAGCCACGAAATCCGTTCGTTTATATTTTCTGTTCCGGTTTCTTCGCCGCTGCGTTGTCCGGCCTGTTGTGCCTGATCCTCAGCCTGACGCTGCTGTGGTACGACGGCCTCTTCGCCATGCCGGAATGGCTGGAAGATTTCGTCGGCTACCTGTGGTTGCTGTTGTTTCCAGAGGCCTTTATCAACGGCATGGTTGTCAGTGCGTTGGTGGTGTTTTGCCCGGAATGGCTGGAGACCTTCAACCGCACCCGTTACCTTTCGGCGCCGTGGAAGGACGACGATCCGAAGTCTTGATCCACTCCGAACCGCCATCCTCGCGGGCATTACGCAACCTGATCAGCGATCAATGACGCGGATCGAAATCGCCGGAAAACAATTCGTCTTCGGCATCCGGTGCGACCGGAATCTTGTGCTCCTCCGACGCCCAGGCGCCGAGGTCGATCAGTTTGCAGCGGTCGGAGCAGAACGGACGGAATTTGTTTGCCGGGGTGAATTCGACAGGGGCGCCGCAGGTCGGGCATTCAACGGTTGGAATCTGGCTCATGCTTGGCCTCCGGATAAAGTCAGATAAAAGTGATGCAGACGCTCGGCCTCGCTGTGCAGCCAGGCGAGGTCGCGGTCATTGACGATAACGTCGTCGGCACGGCTCACGCGGTCTTCACGGCTCGATTGCGCCTTGAGGATCGCCTGCACCTGCGCTTCGCTGGTCTGGTCACGCTGCAAGGTGCGTTCGATCTGCAGTTGTTGCGGCGCATCGATGACCAGAATGCGCTGAGTCATCGCGTATTGCCCGGACTCGATCAGCAGCGGTGAAACCAGAATCGCGTAAGGCGATTTTGCCTGCGCCAGGTGATGAGCGATTTCCTCGCCGATCAACGGATGCAACAGCGCTTCGAGCCAACGTCGCTGTTCCGGGTCTTCAAAAATCAGTTTGCGCAGGGCGGCACGGTTCAGCGTGCCATCGGCCTGCAACACGCCAGAACCGAAGTGCTCGGCGATTTTCGCCAGCGCCGGACGCCCCGGTTCGACTACCCAGCGCGCCGCATGATCGGCATCCACCACATGCACACCGAGATCGATGAAGTGCTGCGCCGCTGCACTCTTGCCGCTGCCGATGCCGCCGGTCAGGCCGAGGATCCAGGGTTTTTCCACAGGGGTATTCATTTCAAACCGACAGACTGCCAATAGAAGTCGGTTATTTGACCACCCCAGAGCAAGGCAATCCAGCCGGCAATCGCCAGAAAGGGTCCGAAGGGGATCGGCGTCGAGGTTGCCTGGGCGCGCAGACGCAGCATGACGACGCCCAAAATCGCCCCAACCAACGATGACAACAAAATCGTCAACGGCAGAATCTGCCAGCCACCCCACGCGCCGAGCAAGGCCAGCAGCTTGAAATCACCATGACCGATGCCGTCCTTGCCGGTGAGCAGTTTGAACAGCCAGAACACCGACCACAGCGCCAGATAACCCGCGACCGCGCCCCACAAAGCATCGGGCAACGCCACGAACACGCCGAAGCTGTTGACGATCAGCCCCAGCCACAGCAGCGGCAGCACCAGTACATCGGGCAGCAGTTGATGTTCGCAGTCGATCAGACTCATCGCCAGCAAGCCCCACGTCAGCAAAATCAGCAAGCCCGCCGGCCAGCCGAAGCCTAGATGCCAGGCGATGAATGCCGAGAGCAGGCCGCAGGCCAGTTCGGTCAGCGGGTAACGTTTGCTGATCGGCGCCGCACAGGCCGAGCAGCGCCCGCGCAGGTACAGATAACTGAGCAGCGGAATGTTTTCCCACGGGCGGATCCGATGTCCGCAATGCGGGCACGCGGAGTGCGGCAGCATCAGGTTGTAGGTCGGCACGGGCGTTTCAGTGGGCAGGCCGAGCACATCATGGGCCTGCTGGCGCCAGTCGCGCTCGAGCATTTTCGGCAAGCGCCAGACCACAACATTGAGGAAGCTGCCGACCACCAGCCCGAGCAGCAGCGCGCTGACCACAAAGGCCAGCGGATACACGGCAAACAGTTCGTCGATAGGCATGTCAGATCGCTGAGCCGAGTTGGAAGATCGGCAGGTACATGGCCACCACCAGTCCACCGACGATGACCCCCAGCACCACCATGATGAACGGCTCCATCAGGCTGGTGAGGTTGTCGACCATGTTATCGACTTCCGCTTCATAAAAACCGGCGACCTTGTCGAGCATGTCATCCAGCGCGCCCGATTCCTCGCCGATGGCGGTCATCTGCACCGCCATGTTCGGAAACACACCGGTGCTGCGCATCGAGAAATTGAGCTGCATGCCGGTCGAGACGTCTTGCCGCACGCGCAGCACCGCGCGCTTGAACACCACGTTGCCGGTGGCACCGGCGACCGAATCCAGCGCCTCCACCAACGGCACCCCCGCCGCGAAAGTGGTCGACAGGGTGCGGGCGAATCGCGCGACGGCGGACTTGTACATCAAGGTGCCCACCAGCGGCAGCTTCAGCAGCCAGGCATCGCGACGGTCGCGCAGCGCCTGTGAAGTTTTCAATGCGTGGCGAAGGCCGAAAAAGGCTGCCACCAGCGCAAAAAGAATCGCCCACCACCACTGCTGCATGAACTCCGACAGGCTGATGATCATCAGGGTGAAGCCCGGTAATTCGGCGCCGAAGCCGGAAAACACCGACTGGAACTGCGGCACCACTTTGACCAGCAGAATGCCGGTCACCACCGCCGCCACCAGCACCACGGCGGTCGGATAGGTCATGGCTTTCTTGATCTTGGCCTTGAGCGCTTCGCTTTTTTCCTTATAAGTCGCGACCCGTTCGAGCAAAGTGTCGAGGGCGCCGGACTGTTCGCCGGCGTCGACCAGATTGCAGTACAACTCGTCGAAGTATTGCGGTTTCTTGCGCAGGGCGGTGGCGAAGCTGTTACCGGCGGCGACCTCCTGTTTGACCTCGTCGACCAGCTTGCGCATGGCCGGGTTTTCAAAACCTTCGCCGATGATGTCGAAGGACTGCAGAAGCGGCACACCTGCCTTCATCATCGTTGCCATCTGCCGGGTAAACAGGGCGATGTCCTGCGGTTTGATGCGTTTGCCAAAGCTCAGCAGGGACGCCGATTTCTTGCGCACCTTGCCCGGGTTGATCCCCTGTTTGCGCAGCTGCGCCTTGATCAGTGCGGGGTTCTGCCCGCTCAACTCGCCCGTGACCTTGCTGCCTTTGCGGTCCGTGCCTTCCCAGGCGTAAACGCTGACTTTCGCTGCCTTGACCGCCATGTTCAATCCTTGGTGACCCGGTTGATTTCCTCAAGGCTGGTGATGCCTTGCATGGCCTTGTGCAGCCCGGAAGTGCGCAGATCGGCGAAGCCGTCGCGACGCATCTGGATGTCGATTTCCAGCGAATTGCCTTCGGCCATGATCAGCCGTTGCAGGTCCGGTGTGTTCTTCACCACTTCATAAATCCCCACGCGTCCTTTGTAACCGCCATTGCAATGATCGCAACCGACCGGCTCGTAGATCGTGAAATGACCGATGCGTTCCTCGGGAAAGCCTTCCTTGAGCAAGGTTTCGTGCGGGATCTCCAGCGGCCGCTTGCAGTGCGCGCACAATTTGCGCGCCAGACGCTGGGCGATGATCAGGCTGACCGAGGTGGCGATGTTGAAACCGGGAATGCCCATGTTGTGCAGACGCGTGAGGGTTTCCGCCGCGCTGTTGGTGTGCAGGGTCGACAGCACTAGGTGGCCGGTCTGCGCGGCCTTGATCGCGATCTCGGCGGTTTCCAGGTCGCGGATCTCGCCGACCATGATCACATCCGGGTCCTGACGCAGAAACGAGCGCAGCGCCTGGGCAAAGTCCAGCCCCTGGCGGGGATTGACGTTGACCTGGTTGATACCTTCCATGTTGATTTCCACCGGGTCTTCGGCGGTGGAAATGTTGATGTCGACGGTGTTGAGGATGTTCAGCCCGGTGTACAGCGACACGGTTTTGCCGGAACCGGTGGGGCCGGTGACCAGAATCATTCCTTGCGGCTGTTTTAGCGCAGCGAGGTACAAGGCCTTTTGTTCGGCCTCGTAACCCAAGGCGTCGATGCCCATCTGCGCACTGGACGGGTCGAGAATCCGGATCACCACTTTTTCGCCCCACAGGGTCGGCAGGGTGTTGACGCGGAAATCGATGGATTTGCTTTTTGACAGGCGCATCTTGATCCGCCCGTCCTGCGGTTTGCGCCGTTCGGAAATATCCAGACTAGCCATCACCTTCAGGCGAGCGGCAATGCGCCCGGCCAACTGGATCGGCGGCTTGGCCACCTCGCGCAGCATGCCGTCGGTGCGCATGCGCACCCGATAGTTTTTTTCGTAGGGTTCGAAATGCAGGTCGGAGGAGCCGCTCTTGATCGCATCGAGCAGCATCTTGTGCACGAAGCGTACGACCGGGGCGTCGTCGGCATCGAGGCCGCCGATCACGTCCTGTTTGCTGTCATCGATGGACTCGACGTCGAGGCCGTCGAGATCGACATCGGCCATGTCTTCCAGACCCGAGGCGTGGCTGTCGAAGAACTTGTCGATGGCGTCGCTGAGCTTGTCGTCCTCGACCAGAATCGCTTCGGTGCTAAGGCCGGTGCTGAACTGGATGTCGCTGATCGCCTGCTGATTGCTCGGGTCGGATAGGCCTACGAACAGTTTGTTGCCGCGCCGCCACAGGGGCAGGGCGCAATGCTGGCGAACCAGTTTTTCGCTGACCAGCCCCTTGGGCTGGGTCTCCTTGTCGAGGCAGTTGAGATCCAGCAGGGCCATGCCGAAGTGTTCCGAAGCGATCTCGGCGATCTGTCGACTGTTGACCAGTTTGTTGTGCACCAGATAATTCACCAGCGACACGCGATTGCGCTGGGCCTGCGCCCAGGATTGCCGGGCGCTTGTTTCCGTTAGCAACTCGGCCTGGACCAATTGCTTGGCCAGACCGCTCAGAGCGATGTCATTCATGGGGATTCCGCACACTTGCCGTTCATGACTTATAGCCTAGTCAAGTCACAGCGCCAAACACGGCCGGTGCAGGTGACAAAAAGTGTCAGATAGTGCGGTTGCGGGTTGTAGGAAACGGCGCAGGAAATTGCGCGCGCCCAGCAGGCGGGGTCTGAAAGGCGTTGGCATGGGCTGTGCTGAGCCTTGTTCAGATCATGAGATTTCGACTCATGCATGGAGCGTGTCTATGAAAAAACAACAAGGTTTCACATTGATCGAGCTGCTGATCGTCGTGGCGATCATCGGCATTCTGGCGACTATCGCCTTGCCTCAGTATTCGAAGTATCAAGCGCGGTCGAAGGTGACGGCGGGGCTGGCGGAGATTAGTGCATTGAAAGTGCCGTTCGAGGACACGATTAATCAAGGCACAGCTCCAACTCTGGCCAACGTTGCTAATGGTGCGACTACTACTTCCAACTGTACGTTGGCAGTTACCGGTACAGCCGCGACTGGCGAAGGCACGCTTACCTGCACCCTGCTCAATGCACCAGGTCCGGTGTTAGGTAAAACCATTACGCTTTCTCGTTCCGGGGCGGCTACGGGGAATACCTCCGGTGTTTGGACGTGTGCGACGACGGTCAACGCTGATTATTCTCCGCGCGGTTGCACGGCCAGCGGTACGTAATCACAAAGGTGAATAACCAGAATGCCCCGCATTGCGGGGTATTTTTGTATCTGCGATCGCTTCACAAAAGCTCCAATAATTTCAGCAGCTTATGAACTTTCCAAAAAACCGCAACTTGCATGCGAAATTGCGTTGAGTCATGCATTTTGCATGAAAATGAAAATTAGCGTTTTTCATAACATGTTGTTTTTAAACGGTTTTATGCGGACGAAAAAGTTGGCACAGCGTTCGCAATATCTCTGGTAACCCTGCTGACAAGCGTTACAGCAGACTTCCAGTAAAAACAGGAGTTACTCGTATGAAGAAGTTCGCTATCACTGCCGCTGCTACCGCTCTGACCCTGACCATGGCTGGTGGCGCTTTCGCCCAGTCCGCTCAGGCTACCCAAGCGCCAATGGTTCTGGCTGCTGGTGAAGTTACCAAGGCTAAAGAAGCTACTTCCGACACCTGGATCACCACCAAAGTGAAAAGCGATCTGGTTACCGAAAAAGGTATTCCAGGCACCGACATCAAAGTCGAAACCAACAAAGGCGTAGTTTCCCTGTCTTCTGACGTAGCTGTTACCGAAGCTCAGAAAACCACCGCTGTGAACATCACCAAGAAAATCAAAGGCGTTAAAGCGGTATCCGCTGACGGCCTGAAAGCCGAGTAAGGCAAGACTTCTCGCCTGAACCGGGAGAAGACGCGACAGACGGGCCGAGTAATACGTCTGCCGCAACTTTAGAGTTCATGCGAACGGTCACACGGATGTGACCATTACAGGCCCCGGCACTTGTGTCGGGGCCTGTTCTATTTCAGGGATCACACAAAACAAATGTAGGAGTGAGCCTGCTCGCGATGGCGGTCTGTCAGTTGATTCATTGTTGACTGACAGACCGCCATCGCGAGCAGGCTCACTCCTACAGAGGGACGATATGTTGATCAGTTACCGCGTTTGCTGTTGATCTGCCGCAGGCGATTGCCTTCGAAGCGCAGATATTGGTACATGCCATTGTTCGGGCCGTAGGTCCATTCCTCGACCTGAAACTCCTCGCGGCGATTGGCACTGCGCTTGTAGCCAAGCACGTCACGGCTCACCGGCTCGCCACATTTTTGCAGCACCTCGCTTGCGCGGTCGCCAAGGCTGATCAACTGGCTGCCGCAGCGCAAGGTATCCGAGGCCGACGCGTGGCCAGCAGCGCACGTCAGCGCGAGCACGGCCAGCCAGTTACGCACGGTCATTCGGCATCCAGGTGCATTTGCGTGACCACGCGGCCATCGCTTTCGGCCTCGCCAAGGTTGGCATCGATGAAGTACACCCGGTCATCCTCAAGCTTGCCCTTGTCGACCAGATAATCCTTGATGGTGCTGGCGCGATCCTGGCCCAACTGGCGCAACAGCACATCGCTGCCGCTCCAGAACGCGATCACGCCCTGGCGCATTTTCGCCGTGCGTTCTTCCTTGCCCAGATCTTTCCATTCTGCCGGTGGCTGGGTCTTCAGGCGAGTGCGGTAGATGCCTTCGAGCAACGCGCCTTTCTCGCTCTCGGGCACTTGCAGCAGCGAGGCCTGGGCCGGGACTTTATCGCCACGGCGCTGGAGCATCTTGTAGTAGTTGTACTGATATTCGCGTTCCAGACGTTGCTCGGCCAGCAGTGGTCCATCGCTGCTCTTCGCGGCAGTGCCTTCGATTTCCAGGCGCAGCGCCGGACGTTCCTTGAGCGCTTGCGAGAGTTTTACCAGCGCCGCTTCGGCGTCTTTGTTCAAGTCGCTGGAACCCGGCGCGAAGGACACCGTGCCAAGGTCTTCGGAGCCACCGCCACTGACCAGCCCGCCGATCATTTTGAATGGCGCGGCGGCAGCTTTGACGATCAGGTTGCGCAGGGTTTGCCAAACGATCGGCATCACGCTGAACTGCGGATTGTTCAAGTCGCCGGTGACCGGCAATTCGATGGAGATCTTGCCGTCGACATCCTTGAGCAGGGCGATCGCCAGCTTTAGCGGCAGGCTGACTGCATCGGGGCTGTCGACTTTCTCGCCCAGTTGCAGTTGCTCGACGACGACTTTGTTCTCGGCTTTCAATTGTCCTTTGATGATCAGGTAGTGCAGGTCAAGGTTGAGCCGGCCCTTGCGGATGCGGTATCCGGCGAATTTGCCGGAGTAGGGCGTCAGGGTCGTCAGTTCGACGCGTTTGAAACTGGTGGCGATGTCGAGGCTGGCCATCGGATCGAACGGATTGACCGCGCCTTTGATAGTCACCGGCGCATAACGGTCGACTTTGCCTTTGATATCGACGCTGGCCGGCTTCGCCTGACGACTGTCGATGGTGCCGATCTGGCCGTTGAGCTGTTGCACGGCGGTGGCGAAGTTGGGTGTCAGACTGAAGTCGGCGAAGTTGGCCGAACCATCGTTGATCGCAATCGCGCCGATGTGAATGCCCAGCGGTTTGTCCTTGCCGGCCGGTTTGGCTGCGGTGCTTTTTGCACCGCTGTCGGCCGGTTGCGGGATCAGCAGGTCGTCGACGTTGGTAGTGCGATCGTCGTTGATCATGAAGCGCACATACGGCTGCAACAGGTTGACCTTGTCGATCGACAGGCTGTCGCCGTGCTGATAGTTGATGCCGTCGACCACGACTTGCTGCCATTTGAGGAAGTCGCGGGTCTTCAGCGTATCGAGGGTGTGCAGTTGATCGATCTGCGCGCGGCCGGTGACGCTGAGCGCCAGTGGCTCAGTGCTCTTCAGGTTGACCTTGAGGTCGCTGCCGAGCATGCCGCTGCGCAGTTCCAGGCGAATGAACGGGTTGATGTAGGACTGCGCGACACGCAGGTCGATGTCCTGGGTTTTGACGTTGAGCTGTGCGTTGACCGGGGCCAGGTTGACCGTACCGTCGGCGCTGATCTTGCCTTGCTTGCCCAGGCCGCTGTCGAGCTTGAGCTTGAAAGGCGAGCCGTTGAGGCTGTCGAAATCCTGCAGATCGACGTTCAGCGGAGTGATATCCAGCGCCACCGCCGGTTGCGCCGAGCGGTCGGCGAGATGGACCGTGTAGTTGCGCAGCTGCACATCTTTGACCAGCACCTGCCATGGCTTGCTCGGTGCGGTTGGCTCAGGTTTCGGCGAGTCGGCGGCAGCCGGTGCACCGACCGGTTCGGCAGCGGCTTTGGCCGCTGGTTTCGACGGTTGGCTGGCGAACAGTTTCTGCCAGTCCAACTGGCCGTCGGCTTCCAGCGCCGCCCAGGTTTCCAGCTTGTTGCTGCGGACCTTGCCGACCACCACTTGCTGCTTGGCCAGGTCCAGCGAGGTTTCGCTGACGTCGAGGCGTTCGAGCCTGGCCAGCGGACGTCCGTCTGGAGCCTTGATGGCGAACGGCGCAATGCTCACCGCGACGTTGTTGAGCAACAGTTCGGTCTGTTTCGACAGGTTGAGTTTGTAGTCGGTGCTGAGGCTGACAACGCCGTTTTCCAGCACCAGCGGCACTGCGTCGCGCACGTAAGGCCAGAAGGATTTCATCTGGCCATCGGTGACTTTCAGGGTGCCTTCGGAGGTAAAGGGAATCAGACTGAAATTGCCGGTCCAGTCGATCCGCCCGCCAGCGGGGCCGATCGCGACAAGGGTCATGTCGGCGCTGTCCTCGGGCAGGGTGCTGAGGTTTTTCAGCTCGAAACTGAGATCGTCGTAAAGAAATTCGATTGGCTCGCTAGGGCGTACATCCTCGAAATGCACCACGCCGCCAGCCAGTTTGATGTTGTCGATGCGCAGCGGGAATGGCTTGGCGTCGGGATCGGCGGGTGTCGGCTCGCTCGGCGGCACGTTGAACAGGCCCAGCAGGTTGAGCTTGCCGTCCTTGGCGAAGAGGATTTCGCTTTTGGGTTTGTCCAGTTCGATGTCGGACAGATGCAGCGCTTTGGTCCACAGGCTGTCGATTTGCAGGTTGGCATAGAGGCGATCGAAGCCGACCTGCTCCTTGCCCGGCTCGCCGATGACCAGGCCCCACAGGGTGACCTCAAGGCTGAAGGGGTTCAGTTCGATGCGTTGCAGATGCGCCGGCACCGTCGCGTAGTTGGCCAGTTGCTGGTTGGCCACGCGCAAGGCGATGCCCGGCAGGATCAGAAACCCCAGCAGGCTGTAGAGGGCCAGGGCTGTCAGCAGTGCGCCAATCGCGCGAATCAATCCTTTGGGCATGTGCGGCTTCATCTGTCTGAATCGGAGTGCCTTGGAGTATGGCACGCGATTCTGGTTCCGAAGTGCTTGATGTGGGACAGGATTGTTCAGAAATTTCTGTAGGAACAGATCTCCCTTGTGGGAGCGAGCCTGCTCGCGAATGCGGTGGTTCAGTGAAAAACAAGTCGACTGACACTGCGCTTTCGCGAGCAGGCTCGCTCCCACAGGGGAATGTAATCGCTCATGCCGGAGGGATCACAGCTGCAAGATCAGCGTCTTCAACGGTGGCTGCTGGTCCAGCGAAGGGAAGTCGGCGCCCGGGGGCATCACGCTCCATTCGCGTACCGGGCGGCCGGCTTTTTCGGCGCAGCGCAGCACTTGTTCGCGCCAGTCGTCCATGCTGACTTTCGCCAGGTTGTTGCAGCAGATCAGCACGCCGTCATCGGCGGTGGTCAGCAGCGCGGGTTTGAGCAGGCTCTGATAATCGCGCAGCAGATCGACGGTGCCGAATGCGCTTTTGGCCCAAGCCGGCGGATCGAGCAGGACCAGATCGTATTGGCGCTGTTCGAGGCGCTGATAGCTTGGCAGCTTCTGCCCGCGCCGCTGGCTGATGGGCAGGCCAGCGAGCTGACGGATCGCCGGAAAGTAATCGGACTGAATGAATTGCATCGGCGGCAGCTGCGGGTTGAGCAAACCATTCTCGCGACCGACCGCGAGATTGCCCTCGGCAAAATCGAGGTTGCACACCTCGCGCGCACCGCCCGCCGCTGCACTGAGGCCAACACCACAGGTGTAAGCGAACAGGTTGAGCACGCTTTTGCCTTGCGTGTGGTCCTTGACCCAGCCGCGCGTGTTGCGCAGGTCGAGGAACAGCAGCGGATCCTGCCCGGCATGGCGCCCGCGCACGCGATAGTTCAGGCCCCATTCATGCCCGACCAGATCCGCCAAAGCAGCGTCATTGGCCTTGTAGACGCTGTCCTCACGATCGATCCGCGAGTTGCCACGGGAGCGGTCGTTGTAGACCAGCAGGGTGTCGAAGCCCAGCGTCTGGTTGACCATGGCATGCAGTTGCAGCAGATCGTCGCGTTCGAGTGTCTGGTGAAAACTCTGCACCAGCAATTGCGGGCCGTAGCGGTCGATGGTCAGGCCGCCGGCGCCTTCCTGGCTGCCATGGAACAGCCGATAACAATCGGTGCCCTGGCTGTGCAGCACAGCGAGCAGGTCCTGGCGTTGATCGAGGGCGGCGCGCAGCGCCTGATTCAAGGAAGACATGCGGGCGCCTTGCTGAAAAAAACGCGAAGCTTAGCAGTCGCGGAGCTACAAGCGGCAAGTTTCTAGCTGCAAGCTAAAAGCGAAAAGCCGCGCGGACCGCTTTAGCTTGCGCTTGTAGCTAGAAACTGCAGCTCTCAAGTATTGAGCCGCTTGTCGACCAGATCCTGCACCACACTTGGATCAGCCAGCGTCGAAGTATCGCCCAGACTGTCGAGCTCATTGCAGGCAATCTTGCGCAGGATCCGCCGCATGATCTTGCCCGAGCGGGTTTTCGGCAGCGCCGGCGCCCACTGGATCAGGTCCGGTTTGGCGAAGCTGCCGATCTCCTTGCTGACATGCGCCAGCAGGTCTTTCTTCAGCTCTTCGTTGGCCTCGGTGCCGTTCATTGGCGTGACGAATGCGTAGATGCCCTGGCCTTTGACGTCGTGCGGATAACCGACCACGGCGGCCTCGGCGATGCTGTCATGCAGCACCAGCGCGCTTTCCACTTCGGCGGTGCCGATGCGGTGGCCGGAGACGTTGATCACGTCGTCGATGCGTCCGGTGATCCAGTAATCGCCGTCCTCGTCGCGGCGGGCGCCGTCGCCGGTGAAGTAATAGCCGGGGTAGGGTTTGAAGTAGGTGTCGATCATCCGCTGCGGATCGCCGTAGACGCTGCGGATCTGCGCCGGCCAGCTTGATTTGATCGCCAGCACGCCGCTGCCGGCGCCTTTGATTTCCTTGCCGACTTCGTCGAGCAACACCGGTTGCACGCCAAACATCGGTTGCGTCGCGCAGCCCGGTTTGATCCATTGTGCGCTGACCAGCGGGCTGAGCATGATGCCGCCGGTTTCGGTCTGCCACCAGGTGTCGACGATCGGGCAGCGCTGTTCACCGACGGCATTGAAATACCATTCCCACGCTTCCGGGTTGATCGGCTCACCGACGCTGCCGAGCAATCTGAGGCTGGCGCGCGACGTTTCCTTCAATGGTTCGGCGCCTTCGCGCATCAACGCGCGCAGGGCGGTGGGGGCGGTGTAGAAAATGTTGACCTTGTGCTTGTCGATAACCTGCCAGAAGCGCGAACTGCTCGGGTAGCTCGGCACGCCTTCGAACATCAGTGTGGTCGCACCGTTGGCCAGCGGCCCATAGACGATGTAACTGTGGCCGGTGACCCAGCCGACGTCGGCGGTGCACCAGAACACTTCGCCGTCGCGGTAGTCGAGCACGTACTTGAAGGTCATTGCTGCTTGCAGCAGGTAGCCGCCGGTGGTGTGCAGCACGCCTTTGGGTTTGCCGGTGCTGCCGGAGGTGTAGAGGATGAACAGCGGGTCTTCGGCGTCCATCGGTTCCGGCGGGCAATCGTCGTCGACTTCGCGTACGGCCTGGTGATACCAGAGGTCGCGGCCTTCGACCCAGTCGACCTGGCCCTGCGTACGCTCGACCACCACCACGGTGCTGACGTTCGGGCAACTTTGCAGGGCTTTGTCGACGTTGTTTTTCAGTGACACGAAGCGGCCGCCGCGCACGCCTTCATCGGCGGTTATCACGGTACGGCAGTCGGCGTCGAGAATTCGATCACGCAGGGAATCCGGGGAAAATCCGCCGAACACTACCGAGTGAATCGCGCCGATTCGCGCGCAGGCGAGCATGGCGTAGGCGGCTTCGGGGATCATCGGCATGTAGATGCACACCCGATCGCCTTTCTTCACGCCACGGCTTTTCAGCACGTTGGCCAGACGGCAGACGTGGTGATGGAGTTTGTTATAAGTGATCTGCGCCGATTCGGCTGGGTCGTCGCCCTCCCAGAGCAGGGCGGTCTGTTCGCCGCGTTGTTCAAGGTGGCGGTCGATGCAGTTGTAGCTGACGTTGAGCTTGCCGCCGGCAAACCAGACCGCTTCACCGGTTTTCAGGTCATAGCGCTGCACGGTCTGCCACGGCGTGCTCCAATCGAGGAAGCGCGTTGCCTGCTCGGCCCAGAAGGCACTGGGGTGTTCAATCGATTCGCGGTACAGGCGCCGATAGTCGTCCTGGCTCAACTGAGCGGCCTGGCGCACCGCATCGGCTTTGGGGAACGTGCTGATATCGAACATGACGGTTCCTTATTCTTGTGTTGCGACACGAATAAAGATGCGCCGAGCGCTGAACAGGTTCAAGTCATGTGCCAAAACAACTGTGGGAGCGAGCCTGCTCGCGAATACGGTGTCTCAGTCAACGAAGGTGTTGAATGAAGAACCGCTTTCACGAGCAGGCTCGCTCCCACAGGGGAACAGCGTTGTGCCCGGAGGCTTTGATCAGCCGCGATGACGCCCGCGGAAGTAGTTGATCAGGCCTTGAGTCGAGGCATCGTCAGCCACGGTCTCGTCGCTGCCGACCAGGCGGTTGTAGACGCCTTTGCCCAATTCCTTGCCCAGTTCCACACCCCACTGGTCGAAGGCGTTGATGCCCCAGACCACGCTTTGCACGAACACTTTGTGCTCATACATGGCAACCAGGGCGCCGAGGCGACGCGGGCTGATGCGTTCGACTACCAGAGTGTTGCTCGGACGATTGCCCGGGATCACCTTGTGCGGCGCCAGTTTGCGCACGTCGTCTTCGCCCATGCCTTTGTCGCGCAGTTCGGCTTCAGCTTCCGGCAGGGTCTTGCCGAGCATCAGCGCCTGGCTCTGCGACAGGCAGTTGGCGTACAGCCACTGGTGGTGGTCGGAGACCGGGTTGAAGCTGACGATCGGCACGATGAAGTCAGCCGGAATCAGCTGGGTGCCCTGGTGCAGCAACTGGTGGTAAGCGTGCTGACCGTTGCAGCCGACGCCGCCCCAGATCACCGGGCCGGTATCGGTCGACACCGAGGTGCCGTCCTGACGCACGCTCTTGCCGTTGGATTCCATGTCCAGCTGTTGCAAGTGCTTGGTGATGTTGCGCAGGTAGTGGTCGTACGGCAGGATCGCGTGGCTTTGCGCGCCCCAGAAGTTGCCGTACCAGACACCGAGCAGAGCCAGCAGCACCGGCATGTTCTGTTCGAATGGCGCGGTCTGGAAATGCTGGTCCATGGTGTAGGCACCAGACAGCAGTTCCTTGAAGTTGGACATGCCGATGGCCAGGGCGATCGGCAAACCGATCGCCGACCACAGCGAATAACGGCCGCCGACCCAATCCCACATCGGGAAGATGTTTTCTTCACGGATACCGAAGGCCACCGCAGCGGCGTTGTTGCTCGATACCGCGATGAAGTGGCGATACAGCTCGGCTTCCGAACCGCCCTGCGCCAGGTACCAGGCGCGTGCGGCCTGAGCATTCTTCAGGGTTTCGAGGGTGTTGAACGACTTCGACGAAACGATGAACAGCGTGGTCTCGGCGCGCAGTTTCTGCGTCAGCTCGTGGAATTCACTGCCGTCAATGTTCGCCAGGTAATGGCAACGCACGCCTTTCTGCGCATAGGACAGCAGCGCTTCGGACACCAGCTCCGGGCCGAGGAACGAACCACCGATGCCGATGTTGACCACGTCGGTGATCGGCTTCTCGGTGTAACCACGCCACAGTCCGTCGTGAATGCGGCCGACCAGATCGGTGATCTGGTTCAAGACCTTGTGCACTTCCGGCATCACGTTGACGCCGTTGACCGACAACTTGTCGCCGACCGGGCGGCGCAGGGCGGTGTGTAGTGCCGGGCGGCCTTCGGAAGCGTTGACGATTTCGCCGTCGAACAGCGCTTTGATCGCGCCCTTCAGATCGACTTCATTGGCCAGACCCACCAGTAGATTGCGGGTCTCGGCGTTGATCAAATTCTTCGAATAATCGAGAAACAGGCCGCAGCTGCTGAGGGTGAACTGATTGAAACGCTGCGGATCGGCGTTGAAGGCTTCGCGCATGCTGAAATCCTGCATGGCTTGGCGGTGATCTTTCAACGCTTGCCAGGCGGGCAGAGCGGTAACGTCGTTAGGAGTGCGGTAGTACGCCATCGCTGCGGTTTTCCTTTTTACTTGAACGGCCTTTTGAACACGGTGCAGATCAGCCATGCCCTTTTAGCGCATGGGATCAACTGCGTCGACACGATATCTGGACACAGGGCGAATACAGTAAACCTCGCGCTGCGTTCTGTCTTGACTTTGTCTGACCAGATCCCTGTACTTTTTTAACATCCGAACGGGGATTTGCCCGACAAACGGAGGTGCCCGGAAGAGTCTCGCCCAACCGGCATGCACCGAAAACACTTGTGGGAGCGAGCCTGCTCGCGAAGCCGTGGTGTCAGGCAACTTATAAGTCGCTGATACACCGTCTTCGCGAGCAGGCTCGCTCCCACAGGGACATTCGTTGCTGCTTAAATCGGGCTATCGAGATTCAGGTGCAGGTTGTCGATCAACCGCGTGGTGCCGAGGAACGCTGCCGCCAGAATCACCAGATCGCGGTCTTCCGCCGTCGCCGGACGCAAGGTCAGACCATGACGGATTTCCAGATAATCCGGACGCAGACCCGCCGCTTCCAGCACCTGCAACTGTGCAGCGATCAGCGCCGGGTAATCACGCTCACCTTGCTTGATCGCTTCGGCAATGCTGCTCAGCACGCGATACACCACTGGTGCCACGGCGCGCTGGTCTTCATTGAGGAAGCCGTTGCGCGACGACAACGCCAGGCCGTCCGCCGCACGCACGGTCGGCTCGCCGATGATCTGGATCGGCATGTTCAGGTCGTGCACCAGTGCGCGGATCACCGCCAGTTGCTGGTAATCCTTCTGGCCGAAGATCGCCAGATCCGGCTGGACCATGTTGAACAGCTTGCTGACCACCGTCGCCACACCTTCGAAGTGCCCCGGACGGCTCGCGCCACAGAGGCCTTCGGACAATTGCGGCACGCTGACCCGGGTTTGTCCGGCCATGCCGTCCGGGTACATCTCATCGACCGTCGGCGCGAACAGCAGGTCGCAACCGGCTTCGAGAAGTTTTTCCTGATCGGCGGCGAGGGTGCGCGGGTATTTGTCGAGGTCTTCGCCGGCGCCGAATTGCAGCGGATTGACGAAAATACTCGCGACGACGAAATCCACTCGCTGCGTAGCCTTGGTGATCAATGCGACGTGGCCGCTGTGCAGGTTGCCCATGGTCGGCACGAAGCCGATGCGCTTGCCTTCACTGCGCGCGCGGGCGACGGCGGCGCGTAGTTCGCGTACGGTTTTGACGGTGTTCATGCAGAGAATCCGTGTTCGATGCCGGGGAACGTGGTGGCTTTGACTTCGCTGACGTAAGCCTTCAGCGCGGACTGGATGCTGTCCTGACCCTGCATGAAGTTCTTGACGAATTTGGGGACGCGGCCGGTGATCGACAGGCCGAGCATGTCGTGCAATACCAACACCTGACCGTCGGTGGCGTTGCCGGCGCCGATGCCGATCACCGGAATGCCCACGGCCTGGCTGATTTCCGCCGCCAGTTCGCTCGGTACGCACTCGAGCAACAGCATGGCCGCACCGGCCTGCTCCAGCGCGATCGCATCGGCACGCATCTGCCGCGCCTGGTTCTCGTTGCGGCCCTGCACTTTATAGCCGCCGAGAATGTTCACTGCTTGCGGGGTCAGGCCCATGTGCGCACACACCGGCACACCGCGCTCGGCGAGCAAGCGGATCGACTCCGCCAGCCACAGTTGACCTTCGACCTTGACCATGTGCGCACCGGCCTGCATCAGCATGGCGCTGTTGGTCATGGTCTGTTCGAGGGTGGCATTGGCCATGAACGGCAGGTCGGCGAGGATCAGGGCATCACCATTGCCACGCTTGACGCTGGCGACGTGGTAGGCCATTTCCGCCGTGGTCACTGGCAGGGTGCTGTCATGACCCTGCAGAACCATACCGAGGGAGTCGCCGACCAGCAGCACTTCGACACCGGCCTCGTTGCAGGCGTGGGCGAAGGTCGCGTCATAGCAGGTCAGCATGGTGATCTTTTCACCTTTCTGCTTGAGGCTCTGGAGCGTGGTCAGGGTGATGGCTGGCATGTAAAAAATCCTCGTTCAGGCGCTCTGGAAACTGCTGCGAGTCACGCGCGTGATTCTTCATCTACTCAGGCGCACGGTCTTGTGTCGTGCTTTGAAAAGCCTGGATTGCGCCCGTTCATGCCGGGTTGGCGGCAGCGGGACGCCTATAGTCGTGATGAGCCAACCGGAAGTCAATTGCGTGTGTTACCGCATTGTTACGCGGGCGGTGTTACCGCCGTTACTGATGCGATTCAGCGGCGCTGCGGGCCTGATTCGGGGGATTTTTGTCTGACAAAAACTGGAGATGGGCAGGTGACCTGTGGCGAGGGGATTTATCCCCGTTGGGTCGCGGAGCGGCCCCATGTTGTATACAGCTTGGTCAGATTTGGGCCTGCTTCGCAGTCCAACGGGGATAAATCCCCTCGCCACATAACCAAATTTCACAGAAGATTTTTGTCAGGGCTGGGAGAGGCGCTCAAGACCGACGAACGGGCAAGCGGCCAGAAGGTCGGAGAGGGCGCGGCCATCGGTCAGCCGCAGGTCTTGCGGCGCCAGTTCAGCGAGGGGGTAGAGCACAAAGGCCCGCTCCTGAATCTGATAATGCGGGACTTTCAGCCGTGGCTCATCGATCAGGCGATCGCCGAACAGCAGAATATCCAGATCCAGCGTGCGTGGCCCCCAACGCTCCAGACGCTCGCGGCCCTGCTCATTCTCGATTGCCTGCAAGGCGTCGAGCAGCTCTAACGGTGCGAGCGCGCTGTCGAGGGCGACGACGGCGTTGGTGTAACGCGGCTGGCCCGGCAACAGCGAATCGCTTTGATAAAAGGCTGAGACGCCGGAAAGGGTGGTCTGCGGCAATTGCCCCAGCGCCGCAACGGCGCTGCGCAATTGTCCGGCCGGGTCAGCGAGGTTGCTGCCCAGACCGATGTAGATGCGCTCCATGACTTACTCGCCCGTCGCGCTCGAAGCGCCGGCGCGCTTGCGCTTGGAGCCGCCGCTGCGGCGACGTTTGCGTGGCGCGCCGCTGGCATCGTCACCCTTGCCGCTGAGGTTGCGGATCATGTCGCGGCGCTCGCTGTCGTTGGCGTCCTGATAATCGGTCCACCATTCGCCGAGGCCATCGGTCTCCTCGCCGGCGCTTTCACGCAGCAGCAGGAAATCGTAACCGGCACGGAAGCGCGGGTTGTCCAGCAGCAGATCGGCGCGTTTGCCGCTGCGCCGCGGCAGGCGTTCCTGCATGTCCCAGATTTCGCGGATCGGCATGGTGAAGCGCTTCGGAATCGCGATGCGCTGGCACTGTTCGGCGATCAGCTCGTGAGCGGCTTCCTGCATCGCCGGAATCGGCGGCATGCCACGTTCCTGCAGACGCAACACGCGGGCGGGCAGCGCAGGCCAGAGCAGGGCGGCAAAGAGGAACGCCGGGGTTACCGGTTTGTTCTGCTTGATGCGCAGGTCGGTATTGGTCAGTGCTTCGCTGATAAGCGTGTGGGTGTATTCCGGGTTGTATTCCAGCGCCTCGGCACTGGCCGGGAACAGCGGCGCGAACAGCTGCAGATCAACCAGCATTTCAAAGGTGATCGCGCCGTGGCCGGAGAGGAACAGCTTGAGCACTTCTTCGAACAGCCGCGCCGAGGGAATCTCGCGCAGCATCGGCGCCAGTTCGCGGATCGGCTGCACGGTGTGCTTCTCGATCCCGAAATTGAGCTTGGCGGCGAAACGCACGGCCCGCAGCATGCGCACCGGGTCTTCCTGGTAACGCTGCTTCGGGTCGCCGATCAGACGGATCAGGTGATTGCGGATGTCGTGCACGCCATTGGCGTAATCGAGGATGCGCTCGCTGACCGGATCGTAATACAGGGCGTTGATGGTGAAGTCGCGGCGTTGCGCGTCTTCTTCCAGGGTGCCATAGACGTTGTCGCGCAGAATGCGCCCGCTCTCGTTGCGCGAAGACTGGTTGCTGTCTTCCTCGTCTTCGTTGACCGGGTGATTGGCGCGGAAGGTCGCGACTTCAATGATTTCGCGACCGAAATGGATGTGCACCAGCTTGAAGCGGCGGCCGATGATTCGCGCATTGCGGAATTCGGCACGCACCTGCTCGGGGGTGGCGCTGGTGGCGACGTCGAAATCCTTGGGCGTGATGCCCAACAGCATGTCACGCACGCAACCGCCGACCAGATAAGCCTGGTAACCGGCACCTTGCAGGCGTTCGACAATATTCACCGCATAGCGGCTGAACTGCGTTTTCTGCAGCGAATGTTGGCCGCTGTTGAGCACTTCAGGGGTGCTGCGGATGTGTTGCGTACGACGCACGGGAGTTCGGAATGACTGGAACAGCTTCTTCAGCATGGGATGCACTGTTTGAAGGAATGTTCGGCCATACCAAAAGAATGACCGCATGATGGGCGCAGATTCTAGCATTTAGTCGGGGGATGGTGTAGGACGCAGCAGATATGAGCTGCAAGCCGCAAGCTGCAAGGGTCGAACGAGGGAAACAGGGGGGATTTCAGCGGGGGAGAAACTACAAGGGGAGCCGAAGCTCCCCAAGAAGTAGTTGCGTGCTCTTTTTATTATTGATTCGGGCTTCTTGTTTTTGTTGAGTGCCCTCGCCACGAAGTGTTTCCTTCGTGACCCTCCCAATCGGGAGCCAAGAGCAAACGGATTGCTTTGGTCGCTGAATTGCAGTGATCTCTCGATCCAACCAGTACAGGCTCTGTCTTAGGACAGTTTTTGTTGTTCTCGGCCTGGTCGTGGGGCAAGCCCCAAATACAACGCCTCTCCAAAAGAATCAGTTAGCTGCGCCTCTCGCCGTCTTGTTTTTATTGTGCGTGAGTCGATTCGTCTTATTTTTATTGTCTTGTGCATTGCTTGTTATTGTTCTTGTACCAAACATATAGCAGGGTGCGTGCCAACTTTTGCCAGGCCCAGCAAAACAAGGGGTTAGGTCGATATAGCCGTTTTGCAGGGGCGAAAAAAAGCCGGGGTTTCGTTACCGATAACCCCGGCTTCTGTTACGTGAATCGACTGCGGTAACAGTTTTTTCACATTGTCATGCGTTACCCGCGCACGCGGTGGGTAACGCTCAGCTCTCGCTGGCGACCCCGGTCTTGCGCCGTGGAATGCCCAGACGCTGGCGGCGTTCCCACAGACATTTACGGCTGACGCCGAGTTTGCGCGCCAGCTCGGTCTCGGTCATGTGGTCCTGGTGCTCGAGGACGAAGTGCTGGAAATAGTCTTCCAGCGAAAGGTCCTCGGTCGGCTCATGGCTGCTGTTGCTGGCGTTACCGCCGGTTTGCGGCGGCAGACCGATGAACTCGTCGTCTTCCAGATCGCTCAGCTCGATGTCGATGCCCAGCAGGTCGGCCGAAATCTCCGGGCTTTCGCTGAGAATCACCGCGCGCTCAACCGCGTTCTCCAGTTCACGGACGTTACCAGGCCAGGAATAGTGCCGGATCGCCTGTTCGGCATCGGCGGCGAATTTCAGGTCGGTGCGATTGATCCGCGCGCTCTGGCGAGCGAGGAAGGCATTGGCGATTTCGTTGACGTCGGCGCCACGCTCGCGCAGCGGCGGCAGCTTCAGGGCAATCACGTGCAGACGGTAATAAAGGTCTTCACGGAACTGGCCAATTTTCGCCAGGCTCTTCAGATCGCGGTGAGTTGCAGCGATCAGGCGCACGTCGACTTTCTGCGATTGCACAGAACCTACGCGGCGAATCTCGCCCTCCTGCAAGACCCGCAGCAAGCGAGCCTGGGCTTCGAGGGGCAGTTCGCCGATTTCATCGAGGAACAAGGTGCCGCCGTCCGCCGCTTCGACCAGACCGGCACGCCCGGCACTGGCCCCGGTGAACGCGCCTTTCTCGTGGCCGAACAGTTCGGACTCAATGAGGCTTTCCGGAATCGCCGCGCAGTTCACCGAGATCATCGGCGCCTTGGCGCGTTTCGATAGATTGTGCAGGGCGCGGGCCACCAGTTCTTTACCGGTACCGGACTCACCCTGAATCAACACGTTGGAGTCGGTTGGCGCGACCTTGCGGATCTTGCTGTACAGGTCCTGCATCGGTGGGCACGAACCGATGATGCCAATTTCACCATTGCTGTTATCCACAGCGGCTTTGCCGTTGCCAGCGGCAGGCTTGCTCGCCGTGGCTTCGCCGGCAGCCGGCGCCGACTGGCGATCGCGCAGAATCCGCGCAACCGCCTGGAGCATTTCATCGTGGTCGAACGGCTTGGCGATGTAATCGACCGCGCCCATTTTCATCGAGTCGACCGCCGAGCGCAGGCTGGCGTAACTGGTCATGATCAGCACCGGTGTGCCTTGCCCGAGCTTGATCAGCTCGGTGCCCGGAGCGCCCGGCAGGCGCAGGTCGCTGACGATCAGATCGAACGTAGGAATGGTGAAGCGTTCTTGTGCTTCCTGCACTGATCCGGCTTCGCTGACCTGGTACTGGTTGCGTTCCAGCAGGCGGCGCAAGGCGGAGCGGATAATGGTTTCGTCTTCGACGATCAAAATGTGCGGCATTGATTCGATACTCTCGACGGTCTCAGTTCACAGCGGACGTCGCTTCGACATGACGCGGTAAGGTCACCCGAATACGGGTGCCGCGTTGGCTTTGTACATCAGCCGGGCTGTCGATGGTGATTTGTCCATAATGCTCTTCAACGATGGAATAGACCAGTGCAAGGCCCAGACCGGTGCCTTCACCCGGGTCCTTGGTGGTGAAGAAAGGTTCGAACAATCGGTCCATGATGCTCGACGGAATGCCACTGCCTTCGTCTTCGACGATCAGATCGACCGTGTGTTCGCCGGCTTCGCTCTTGACCCGTACCGCACTGTGCGGCGGCGAGGCGTCGCGGGCGTTGGAGAGCAGATTGATCAGAACCTGGGCAAGCCGTTGCGGATCACCTTCGACCCAATGGTCGGGATCGCACAGGTTGTAGAACTGCACTTCGAAATTGCGCCGGTTCAGCGCCAGCAGGCCGATGGCGTCCTGCGCGACTTCGGCCAGACACACTGGTTCGTCGCTGTGCTGATGGCTGCCGGCATGGGCGAAGCTCATCAGCGACTGGACGATGCGCGAAACGCGTTTGGTCTGCTCGAGAATCTGCCCGCTGATTTCCGTCAATTCGCCGTCATCTTCGCGCTCCTCGCGCAGGTTCTGCGCCAGACAGGCGATGCCGGTGATCGGGTTGCCGATTTCGTGGGCCACACCTGCTGCGAGTCGGCCGATGCTGGCCAGCCGTTCGGAATGCACCAGTTTATCTTCGAGCATCTGCGTTTCGGTCAGATCCTCGACCAGTAACACCAGGCCACTGTTACCCGGGGCCAACGGCTCGTCGATTGCCGCTTTGTGCAGGTTCAGCCAGCGAGTCTGACCATCCAGCGCCAGGTGCTGTTTGTGCAAATGCTCGTCGGGCAGATTGATAAAACCTTGCAGCAATTCTTTCCACGGATTGGCGATGGTGCTCAGGCGCGAACCGACCACCCGTTGCGCGGCGATGCCGGTCAGCTCTTCCATGGCCTTGTTCCACATCAGGATCTCCTGATCCTTGGCCAGCGAGCAGACGCCCATCGGCAGTTCCTGCAAGGTCTGGCGGTGGTAGCGGCGCAGGGCGTCGAGCTCGGCGGCCAGGCCGGTGAGGCGCGAGTGGTAATCCTCGAGACGGCTTTCAATGAAGTGAATGTCTTCGGTGACGTAGTTTTCGCCGCCAGCCTTATAGGGCAGGAAGGTTTCCACCATATCCTGCGCAACGCTCGGGCCCATCAGGCCGGACAGGTTGGCCTCAATGCGGTCGCGCAACCGGCGCAAGGCATACGGCCGACGTTCATCGAAGGGCAGATACAAGTCGCGCAGCGCTTGCTCGACTTCTTTCTGCGCAGCCTTGGCACCCAGCGGCTTGGCCAACTGCGTGGCGAACTCCTGCGGCGAGGCGGCGTGCAGTTCGCGGCGTTGCGGGCGGCGCACGTTATCCACCGCACAGGCTTCGGCGGCGCTGGCTTCTTCCGGGCTGGCGTTGGTAAACAGCGAGATCAAAGTGAACATCAGGACGTTGGCCGCCAGCGAGGCGATGGCTGCCATGTGCCAACTGGTGTCGTCGAGCACGTAGATCATGTTCAACAGCGGGATATAGAAACCCTGCAGATTGCCGACCAGCGGCAGCAGCATGGTCACCACCCAGACCGTGATCCCCGCCAGCAGACCGGCAATGAAGCCACGGCGGTTGGCGGTCGGCCAGTACAGCACCGAGAGCACCCCGGGAAGAAATTGCAGGGTCGCAACAAACGCGACGATGCCGAGGTTGGCCAGATCCTGTTCGACGCCGAGCATCAGGTAGAAGCCGAAGCCGGCCATGATGATCGCCACGATCAGCGCTCGACGGGTCCATTTCAGCCAGCGGTAGATATTGCCCTCGGCCGGCGGCTGATAGAGCGGCAGCACCAGATGGTTCAGCGCCATGCCCGACAAGGCCAGGGTTGTAACGATGATCAGGCCACTGGCGGCCGACAGGCCACCGACGTAGGCGAGCAAGGCCAGCGGTTTGCTGTTGGCGGCAATGCCGATGCCAAGGGTGAAATATTCCGGGTCGGTGGTGGCGCCGAGTTTCAGACCGGCCCAGAGAATCAGCGGTACGGCAAGACTCATCAACAGCAGAAACAACGGCAGGCCCCAACTGGCGCTGACCAGCGAGCGCGGATTGAGGTTTTCGGTAAAGGTCATGTGATACATGTGCGGCATCACGATCGCCGAGGCAAAGAACACCAGCAGCAGCGTGCGCCACGGGCCTTCCTGTAGTGGCGTGTGCAGGGCGGCGAGGGCGGTCTGGTTTTGCAGCAACCACAGTTCGAGCTGTTGCGGGCCGTCGAATACGCCATACAGCGCGTACAGGCCAACGCCGCCGAGAGCGATCAGTTTGATGATCGATTCAAAGGCAATCGCGAACACCAGCCCTTCATGTTTCTCGCGCGTGGCGATGTGCCGGGAACCGAAGAAAATCGTGAACAGGATGATCAGCGCGCAGAACGCCAGCGCCACGCGACTCTGGACACGTTCGCCGGTGAGGATACCGATCGAGTCGGCCACGGCCTGAATCTGCAGGGCCAGCAACGGCAGCACGCCGATCAGCATGAAAATCGTGGTCAGCGCGCCGGCCCAGGTACTGCGAAAGCGGAAGGCAAACAGGTCGGCCAGCGACGACAGTTGATAGGTGCGGGTGATCTTCAGGATCGGATAAAGCAGCACCGGCGCCAGCAGAAACGCGCCGGATACGCCCAGATAACTCGACAGAAAGCCGTAACCGTACTGATAGGCCAGGCCCACCGTGCCGTAGAACGCCCAGGCACTGGCGTAAACCCCCAGCGACAGGGTGTAGGTCAACGGGTGGCGAATGATCGCGCGCGGGATCATGCCCCGTTCGCTGACCCAGGCAACGCCGAACAGCGCCGCCAGGTACGCGGCGCTGATCAGGATCATCTGGGTCAGGCTAAAGCTCATCGGCATCTTTTTGGCTCTGCAGGATGAAGGTCACGACAATCAGGATCAGCCAGAGCAGATAAGGGCGATACCAGGCGCCCGTCGCGTCGATCCACCAATCCATGATGGCGGGGGAGAACAGGTAGATCCCGACGACCAGAAGCAGGACCAAGCGATAGATGTACATCCCGGCCTCTCTTTTTTATGCGCGTGCCCGAAAACGTGCGGCGATGGTAACGGATGGGGGCGCGACTGCAAGTGTCGTCATTGCAGTTGCGCTTCAGGCAAGGTCAGTGTGCGCGGGATCCTGTCGGCATCCCAGTGCGCACAGCCCCAGGCCAGCAGTTCACGCGGCGAAGCGTGAGCCAGTTCGGTGCCGGGGTTCTGCCCCAGTGCGCGCAAGGCCCGCAGCAGCAATGGCGTGGCCTGATCGGCTTCAAGCGGCGGCGAGCGGTAGGACTTGCCGAGTTTGTTGCCGTCCGGCTGGGTGATCAGCGGCAGGTGCAGATAGCGCGGCTGTTTCAGGCCGAGCAGTTCTTGCAGGTACAGCTGACGCGGCGTCGAATCGAGCAGATCGGCGCCACGCACAATGTCGGTGATGCCTTGCCAGGCGTCATCGAGCACCACCGCGAGTTGATAGGCGTAGAGACCATCGCGCCGACGGATGACGAAGTCGCCGACATCGCGGCCCAGGTGCTGGCGGTATTCGCCCTGCACGCGATCAATAAAGTGGTATTCCAGCTCCGGCACGCGCAGGCGGATCGCGGCGTCGTGCTGATCATGCCCGGCATTGCGGCAAAACCCCGGATAAATCCCGTGATAGGGCTCCAGTTGTTTGCGCGAGCAGGTGCAGGCGTAGGCCAGACCATGGTTGAACAGGCTATCGAGCACTTCGGCATAAGCCGCATGTCGATCGCTCTGGCGGACCATTTCGCCGTCCCATTCGAAGCCGTAGCTTTCCAGCGCCTTGAGAATCGCCGCTTGCGCACCGGGCTCCTCGCGCGGCGGGTCGAGATCTTCCATGCGCACCAGCCAGCGTCCACCGACGGAGCGGGCATCAAGGTAGGACGCCAACGCAGCGACCAGCGAACCGAAGTGCAGGTGACCACTGGGCGTGGGGGCGAAGCGGCCGATGTAGGCGGGGGATTTGGCAGTCATGGAGGCGATAAAGGCTATTCAGAATTTGAGCAGGCTCGCTCCCACAGAGGCAGAAGCAGGTTCCGCGGGCAAAAGGCACAAACAAAAACGGAGCGTTCGCACGCTCCGTTTTTCGTTCAGGTCGAGATTACTTGCCGACCTGCTTTTCCTTGATTTCCGCCAGGGTCTTGCAGTCGATGCACAGATCCGCTGTCGGGCGGGCTTCGAGGCGCTTGACGCCGATCTCGATGCCGCAGGACTCGCACCAGCCGTACTCTTCGTCTTCGATCAGTTGCAGGGTCTTGTCGATTTTCTTGATCAGCTTGCGCTCGCGGTCGCGGGCGCGCAGTTCGAGGGCGAACTCTTCTTCCTGGCTGGCACGGTCGGCCGGGTCAGGGAAATTGGCCGCTTCGTCTTTCATGTGATCAACCGTGCGGTCGACTTCCTGCATCAAGTCCAGTTTCCACTTGTTCAGGATCTTGGTGAAGTGCGCGCGCATAGGAGCGCCCATGTACTCTTCACCCGCCTTCGAAACGTAAGGTTCGAAGCCGCTGATCGTGTCTTTCTGTTGTTGCTTTGCTTGGGTGGACATGAAATAGACCGCCTCTACTCTTGTAATCCATTGCGCAGGATTGCTCCATCACCGACACCTGCCGGCCCTGCGGCTGCAAGCGGGCGAACTTACCAGATCAAATCAGCCTGCGCTACTCCCGGATGTCGAGCCCCCGGCGGGTGGCGCTTGCAGATGTCTGACAAGCCGTGTCTGTGGGAATGGAGACCTGTTCAATCACTGATTTTAGTCAATCCTGGAGCGTACGTTCAGATCGTTACAGTCCAGCGTTCTTGAGGCTGTGACCTTCACGGGTTCTCGCTCGTTCCGGCAGACAGGTAGAATCGTCTCTTTTTTCCGTCGAAGGCATTCCAATGGGCCCCTACAGTGCGCGCAGTCGTGCGATCGAACCGTTCCATGTGATGGCGCTGCTGGCGCGGGCCAATGAATTGCAGGCCGAAGGCCACGACGTGATCCATCTGGAAATCGGCGAGCCGGACTTCACCACCGCCGAGCCGATCATTCGCGCCGGACAAGCTGCGTTGACTGCCGGCAAGACCCGTTACACCGCCGCCCGTGGCATTCCCGAACTGCGCGAGGCGATCGCCGGTTTCTACCATTCGCGTTACGGCCTGAATATCGACCCACGGCGGATTCTGATCACGCCGGGGGGCTCCGGCGCGCTGTTGCTGGCCAGTGCCCTGTTGGTCGATCCGGGTAAACACTGGCTGCTCGCCGACCCGGGCTACCCGTGCAATCGGCACTTTCTGCGCCTGGTCGAAGGCGCGGCGCAATTGGTGCCGGTCGGGCCGGAGGTGCGTTATCAACTGACCCCGGATCTGGTCGAGCGGCATTGGGATCACGACAGTGTCGGCGCCCTTGTCGCTTCGCCGGCCAACCCGACAGGCACTTTGCTGACGCGCGATGAACTGGCCGGGTTATCCACAGCGATCAAGGCCAGGCACGGACACTTGGTGGTGGATGAGATCTACCACGGCCTGACCTACGGCACTGATGCCGCCAGTGTGCTGGAAGTCGATGACAGCGCTTTTGTCCTCAACAGTTTCTCCAAGTATTTCGGCATGACCGGTTGGCGCCTGGGTTGGCTGGTGGCGCCAGACGCAGCGGTCAGCGAACTGGAAAAACTCGCGCAGAACCTCTACATCAGCGCGCCGAGCATGGCGCAGTACGCGGCGCTGGCCTGTTTCGAGCCGGCCACCATCGCGATTCTCGAAGAGCGCCGCGCCGAGTTCGCCCGCCGTCGTGACTTCCTCCTGCCAGCGCTGCGTGAACTCGGCTTCAACATCGCCGTTGAACCGGAGGGCGCATTTTATCTCTACGCCAATATCAGCCAATTCGGGGGGGATGCCTTCGCGTTCTGCCGGCATTTCCTCGAAACCGAGCACGTCGCCTTCACGCCGGGACTGGATTTCGGTCGTTATCAGGCCGGCCATCACGTGCGCTTCGCTTACACACAAAACCTCGCACGTTTGCAGGAAGCGGTGGAGCGTATCGCCCGCGGTTTGAAGAGCTGGCAAGGCTGATGCGCTTTTATCCTGCTCTGGAAGAAGCGCGGCTGATTCGCCGGTACAAGCGTTTTCTCGCCGATATCGAGACCGTTGGCGGCGAATTGCTGACCATTCACTGTCCCAACACCGGTTCGATGCTTAATTGCCAGGTCGAGGGCGGGCAGGTCTGGTTCAGTCGCTCCAATGACCCAAAACGCAAATTGCCCGGCACTTGGGAAATTGGCGAAACCCCGCAGGGCCGGCTGTTTTGCGTCAACACCGGGCGCGCCAATGGCTTGGTCGAAGAAGCGCTGCAGGCCGGCGTAATCACCGAGCTGGCTGGGTTTACCGCGTTAAAACGTGAAGTCGCGTACGGGCAGGAGAAAAGCCGCATCGACTTCCGCCTCGAATACCCCAGTGGCCCGGCGTATGTCGAAGTGAAAAGCGTCACGTTGGGCTTCGACGGTACGGCGGTGGCGGCGTTTCCCGATGCGGTGACCCAGCGCGGCGCCAAGCATCTGCGCGAGCTTGCGCATCTGGCGCGCGACGGTATTCGGGCGGTGCAGTTGTACTGCGTGAACCTCACCGGCATCGATGCCGTGCGCCCGGCGGAGGAGATTGATTGGGCTTATGCCGAGGCGCTGCGTGAAGCGGTCGCCTGCGGTGTTGAGGTGTTGGCATATGGCGTGCGCCTGGACCATGAAGAGATGGTCATCGACCGCCGACTCGATGTGCGGCTAAACGGTTAAACGTCGACCCACACGCCTTGTGTATCTTCGCGGCATTCAATGGCCGTGAGCGACTGCCCGGCGCAAGGTCCGGCAACACATTCGCCGTCCTCGATCAGAAACAGTGCGCCGTGGGTCGCGCACTGGATCAGACTGTTGCTCGGGTCGAGAAACTGGTCGGGCTGCCATTCGAGGCCGACGCCACGGTGCGGGCAGCGATTGAGATAGACATAAGCTTGTCCGCCGCGGCGCACGGCGAAGAGCTTTCTCCCATCTATTTCGAAACCGCGACTGCCGGCTTCGGCCAGATCGCCGCCGGCGCAGAGAAACTTCATGGCTATCCTCTAATGTCCGCTCGTGTCGGGATATGTCCGAGCTTGACGTTCAAATGCAAACAATTATCAAATGGCGGCCTTCTCCCACAGTGAGTCTGGCCGTTTGCCGAGGATACTTGGCTCGCTGCGCCGATGCCCGGGAAACCTTGTTCAAGGAAGCTGTGTATGCGCCTGAAAACCCGCGTTGTCGTGCTGTGCGCCGGCCTTTTGCTCTGCCATCAGGCGGCCGCAGCGGATTTACCGCAACGCTGGGTCAGCGCCGGCGGCGCGCTGTCGGAATGGGTCAGCGCACTGGGCGGCGAGTCAAAACTGGTTGGAGTCGACACCACCAGTCAGCATCCCCAATCGTTGCAGGCGCTGCCGAGTATTGGTTATCAGCGCAGTCTGTCGGCGGAAGGCATCTTGAGCCTGCGTCCGGACATTCTGATCGGCACCGAAGAAATGGGCCCGCCGCCGGTTCTGGCGCAAGTCAAAGCGGCCAAGGTCAAGGTCGAGTTGTTTTCAGCCCAGCCTGATCTGCCGACACTGGAAAAAAATGTCACTCATCTGGGCCAGTTGCTCGGCGCGCAAAGCCAGGCGGCGCAGTTGCTGCAGACTTATCAACAGCAACTCCAGGCGCAGAAAGCGCGCGTTGCCCAAGTGCAGACCACGCACAAAGCCCCCGGAGTGTTGCTGTTGCTCGGGCATGCGGGCGGCAAGCCGTTGATCGCCGGCAAGGACACTGCCGCCGATTGGCTGCTGCAACAGGCCGGCGGCCATAACCTAGCAACGCATACCGGCTACAAACCGTTTTCCATGGAATCTCTCGCCAGCCTCGATCCCGAGGTGCTGGTGTTCGCTGATCGTGCGCTAACCGGCGAAGCAGCAAAAGCGGCATTGTTCAAGGAAAACCCCATCCTCAATTCCAGCCGTGCGGCCAAGAGCGGGCGGGTGATGGAGCTGGATCCGACGCTGCTGGTTGGCGGTCTCGGGCCACGGTTGCCGGCTGCGCTGAAAACCCTGACTGACGGCTTCTACCCGGCCAAGGGTGGCCAATGACCACACTGGTCAAACCCCGTGGCTTGTTCATCGGCCTGACATTGCTGTGTCTGCTGGCGATCTGGCTGTCGCTGGCGCTGGGGCCGGTAAGCCTGCCGTTGTTCGATACCTTGCGCGCGGCGCTGCGTCTGATCGGCGTGCCGTTGGCGCCGCAAGGGTTGGAGCAGGCTGAGCTGATTCTCGGCCAGATCCGCCTGCCGCGAACCTTGCTCGGCTTGGCGGTCGGCGGCGTACTGGCGCTGTCCGGGGTGGCGATGCAAGGACTGTTTCGTAATCCGCTGGCCGATCCGGGACTGGTCGGCGTGTCCAGTGGCGCGGCACTTGGCGCGGCGATTGCGATTGTCGGCGGTTCGTTCTTTGGCGGCCTGCCGGAGTGGTTTGGGCCGTATCTGTTGTCGGTGTGTGCGTTTCTTGGCGGGCTCGGGGTGACGGCGCTGGTCTATCGGCTGGGCCGGCGCAACGGTCAGACCCATGTGGCGACCATGTTGTTGGCCGGTATCGCGCTGACGGCGCTGGCCAGTTCGGCGGTCGGTCTGTTCACATATCTGGCCGATGACGCCACGCTGCGCACCCTGACATTCTGGAACCTGGGCAGCCTCAACGGCGCCAGTTACGCGCGACTGTGGCCCTTGCTGATCATCACCATCGGCGTGGCGCTGTGGCTGCCGCGTCGTGCCAAGGCATTGAATGCCTTGTTGCTCGGTGAATCCGAGGCCGGTCATCTGGGCATCGATGTCGAACGACTCAAGCGCGAACTGGTGTTCTGCACCGCGCTGGGTGTCGGCGCGGCGGTGGCGGCGGCCGGCATGATCGGTTTTGTCGGGCTGGTGGTGCCGCATCTGGTGCGCCTGCTGGCCGGCCCCGATCACAAAGTGCTATTGCCAGCTTCGGTCTTGGCGGGTGCGAGCCTGTTGTTGCTCGCCGATCTGGTGGCGCGCCTGGCGCTGGCGCCGGCGGAGTTGCCGATCGGCATTGTCACCGCGTTCATCGGTGCGCCGTTCTTCCTTTATCTGCTGCTGCGAGGGCGTGCTTGATGTTGTCTGCACGCGATCTGCATGTCCGCCGTGGCCGCAAGACTGTGCTCAGCGGGGTCACGCTCGGGCTCGAACCCGGTGAAGTGCTTGGCGTGCTGGGACCGAACGGCGCCGGCAAAAGCACCTTGCTCGGCGCCTTGTGTGGAGAGTTACTCGCCAGTGACGGCAATGTCTCGCTCGATGGTCAGGCGTTAAGTCATTGGAGCGGAACGCAGCGGGCACAACGACTGGCGGTGCTACCGCAGGTGTCGACGCTGGATTTTGCCTTCGCCGTGGAAGAGGTCGTCGGCATGGGCCGTTTGCCGTACCAGACCGGGCGCGTGCGCGACGACGAGATTGTCGCGGCGGCGCTGGCCGCCGCCGACGCCGGGCACCTGAGTGGGCGCAGCTATCTGGCGTTGTCCGGTGGCGAGCGTCAGCGCGTGCATCTGGCGCGGGTGCTGGCGCAACTCTGGCCGGGCCAGGCCGGGCAAACCTTGTTGCTCGACGAACCGACATCGATGCTCGATCCGCTGCATCAGCACACCACCTTGCAGGCGGTTCGCGAGTTCGCCAATCGTGGCGCGGCGGTGCTGGTGATCCTGCATGATCTGAATCTGGCGGCGCGCTATTGTGATCGCGTGCTGTTGCTGGAGCAGGGGCGCCCTGTCGCGCTGGATACTCCGCAGCAAGTGCTGCGTCCGGATACGCTCAAAGCGGTGTTCGGCCTGGAGGTTTTGGTGCAACCGCACCCGGAGCGTGGGCATCCGCTGATCATCGCCCGCTGATCAATCATCGAGGTGTCGCATGCGTGGATTGTGGTTGTTGGCGCTGGTCTTGCTCGCGGGGTGTCAGCACGTGGCGGTTCCGCCAGTGGGCGGTGAAATCCGCGATCTGCGCAGCGGCGAGACGCTCACCGCGCAGCAACTTCTGGTGCGTCTCGCTGAACCGGAGCGTTTGATCATCGGTGAGCAGCACGACAATGCCGACCATCACGCGGCGCAATTGTGGCTGTTGCAGGCGCTCGGCGAGAAGCGAACGCAAGGCAGTCTGCTGCTGGAAATGCTCACGCCGAATCAACAAGCGAAAGTCGATGCGGCGCGCCAGGCGAAATACGCTGCGGCAGATCTGCCTGCGGCATTGGCCTGGCAAGAGGGCTGGGACTGGAATCTTTACGGGCCGATCGTGCGCTTCGCCCTGACGCAGCCCTATCCACTGCTGGCGGCCAATCTCGATGACAGCGAAATCCGCGCGTTCTACCGAAACCCACCGGCTCTCGTTGGTCCGCGCAGTAATGCGCTGGCGGTGAGAAATACATTGCTCGGACAAGTCAGTGAATCCCACTGCGGCTTGCTGCCCGAATCACAGATGCCAGCAATGCTGGCCATTCAGCAACAGCGTGATCAACGCATGGCCGAACGCATGCGGGCGGCACCGACGCCTGCGATCCTGCTGGCCGGTGCCTGGCATGCGCGCAAGGATGTTGGCGTGCCGCTGCATCTGCTGGATCTCGGTGCAGCGGAGGCACCGACCGTTTTGATGCTGGCCGAGCAGGGCGATGCGGTCACGGCGGCGATGGCCGATTACGTCTGGTACACGCCGGCCACGCCGAAGCCGGATTACTGCGAACAGATGCGCCAGCAATTCGCCAAATGACTTTTCCACAGGCAAAAAAAAGACCCGGTAAAAACCGGGTCAAATAACCGTGATTAGCCTGATGAGGAGATAATCTGAGAGTCCGAACCAAGGGCTTTTCAGAATATCGACTGATCTCGCGACCAGTTGTGATAATCATAGCGATTCTCATTACCGCGTCAACCGCTGATTTTGCAAATCTGTAATTTAGTTTTGCGAACGGTCGTGAGGCCCCGTGAGTAAAGGGCTTTGCGCTAGCTGCGATGCGCCGTCAATTGCGTGATCTGTCGATTCAACTGGCCAATGCGGCGAGCCATGCCCTCAATCAGGCTGTGGGCGATCTTCGGATTGCTGCGGGTCATGCTCAAAAATTGATCACCGGGAATCAATATCACTGTGCTCGGCTCTGACGTGACTACCGTGGCGTTGCGCGGCTCGCCGGTAAACAACGCCATGGCGCCGAAAATCTCGTCCCTCGGCACGTCGCCGACCTTGTGCCCGTCGACGAATGCCTCGGCGTGCCCATCGATGATCACGAACACATGATCCGCCGCATCGCCCTGTTGAATCAGCACGGCGCCGGCTTCAACGCGTTTGAAGCCGTTAGTGCTGCGAAACTCCCGGGGTTTCAACTCGGCCACGGCGTGGGCGAGCAGCGCCATTTGCCCAAGCAGATAGCTCAGCAACTGTTCCGCTCGATCAGGATCGGCGTACACGTGCTGCACAACCTCCGCGCGTCCGTAGGGCACCAGCCGCACAGTGCCCTCGCTGCGCAAGCGGCAGTCATTCCATTGCTCGCCACGTTGCAGGCCGAGCAGATCACCTTCCTGCCAGAAGAACAGCGCACGGCCCGCGATGCAGCCATGTACCACGCCCTCGCTCAGCAGAAACAACTGATCGCTCGGCACCTGTGCAAACAGATCGTCCGTTGCCTCCAGCTCGATGACCGGCGCGCATGGCGACAAATCCTCCAGCCACTGCCCGGGAAAATTCTGCAAGCGATTGATCAACGCGTCGGCGTGCGCCGATTGTTCCCCCAGTAAATACATGGCGTCAGCGCCTGTTCAGTTCTTGTGGCGCGCGGAAATGGCTTCGAGCTGTTTGTTCAAGGCGTCCTTGCGCTCGGCGGGGATGTCGTTCCAGTGCACGTCCATCAACGCGCCCTCGATCGCATACAACAACACCTTCGATGCGCGAAACCCCCGAGTACGCACGGCCCGGTAGGCATCCACCGCACCGAGGCGACGCAAGTCCGAGGCGCTGTGGATGCCCACGGCATGCAGCCACTGCGCCGACGTCTTGCCAAGATTTTTCAGGTGTTGCAGTTCATCATTCATCAAGCCTCCTTGCGACGGCCGAATGGTGCGTGGGCGAGCTTCTCAGCAGTGTAGCCATCAGTAGGAAAAGCGTGGTTGTTTGGTCGGATTCGACGCAAAAGCTTCTAAGAAAGGGGAGTGAAAGACCTGCGAACGCAGAGAGGAGGGGCGTAGCGCATACAACTGTAGGAGTGAGCCTGCTCGCGATAGCGGTATAACAGCCGACATCCATTTTGAATGTCAGTCAGCTATCGCGAGCAGGCTCACTCCTAGAAGGGGAGGGTGGTGTCAGGGGCTGACGATGATTCTCAACGGGTGCGATAGCGCAACCGAGTGCCGAAATTCATCGACATCAGGATCTCGTCGGCACTCAGCTCCGGCGGAAAGTACGCCCCGGAGATCTGCGCATGGGCCAGGCTGGCGCCTTCGAGCGAGGCCTTGCGGAAGTCGATGCCACGCAGATCGGCGGAGCGGAAGTACGCATCGCGGAAATCCACGCCGTCGGCGTTCAGTTCGCGCAGGTCGAGGCCACGGAAATCGCCGCCGACCATGTCGATCGGGCCATCCTGTGGGCGTTCCTTGTTGAAGCCTGCAACGTCGTCTTTGTGCAGCAGGGCGTAAAGCGGAGTGTCGAGCAGTTTTGGCTGGCTCATGTCAGATCACCTGTTGGTTTTATGACGCCAGTATAGTGCCACTATTTGACGGCCGTGAAGCGAGCGAGGGCTTCACGGCCGAAATAGTTTTTTACAGACCCGGCAGGCGCTGACGGATCTGCGCGACCACGGTGTCCAGCGTGCCGGATTCATTGGTCTGCACGCGTTTGCTGCGCAGGATTTCTTCCGGCGTCAGCGCTTCGCGATTGGCCTGTTGCGCTTCGATCACCGCAAGGGTGGCGTCGGACGGATCCTTCTGATCGGCCTGACGGATCGCCAGCCAGCTCTCGATCACTGCTTGTGGGGCGTTGCAGTCGAGGATCAGGAACGGCGTGCCGGTGGCTTCGGCAATCTTCGCCGCGTTGTCGCGCTGCTCGCGCTTGAGGTAAGTCGCGTCGATCACTACCGGGAATCCGGCGTGCAAAATCACCTCGGCGATTTCATGCAGGCGTGCGTAAGTCGCGGTATTGGCGTCGGCGCTGTAAATGCCGGCCTGCACGTCGTTGGCAACGGTCTGCTCACCGAACAGGCGCTTGCGCTCGACATCTGAACGCAGGCGAATCGCGCCCAGCGCCTCGACCAGACGCATGGCCACATGACTCTTGCCGACAGCGGAAACGCCGTGGGTGATGGCCATGAAACGCGAAGGAATGGTGCTGTAGCTTTCCGCCAGGTTGGCGTAGTTGCGGTACTGGCGCAGGGTGGTGGCGCGCTGCACCGCAGTCGCGTCCGCCGGCATGCTGAACAGCGCCACCTTGGCTCGCACCAGCGCGCGATAGGCTTTATAGAAGTTCAGCACTTCCAGGCCCTCATAGTCGCCGGTCAGTTCCAGGTATTGGCTGATGAGGCGACGCGCCAGCGATTTCAGGCCACGGTCTTCCAGGTCCATGGCGAGGAAACCGGTGTCGGCCCAAACGTCAGTGAAACGGAATGGCTCATTGAACTCGATGCAGTCGAAGATCACCACGTTGCCATCGATCACAGTGGCGTTGCCCAAGTGGATGTCGCCGTGGCATTCACGGGTGAAACCTTGCGCCTTGCGCTGGGCGAACAGCGGCTTGAGGCGTTCGAAGCTGCTTTCGGCCCAGGCTTTCAGGGCCTCGAGTTGCAGCAAATCGTTCTTGTCGCTGAGGAAGGGCAGGATCTGCTCGAAATTCTGCGCGACCGGCGCCATCACGCTGTCCGGCGTGCCAGCTTCGTGTTCGGCCGGGACTTTCGGGGCGTTGAGATGGAAATGGGCGATCTGCTCGGCCAGCGCATCGATGTGTTGCGTGGTCAGCTCGCCGTTGGCCTGCAGGGTGCTGAGCAAGCCGCTCTGGGGGAACTGGCGCATTTTCAGCACGTATTCCATAGCCGGGCCGTCGCCGCCCAGTTGCGGTGCTTCGATGCTGCCGGTGACCGGCAACACGTCCAGATACAAATCAGCAGTCAGGCGCTGGTTGAGGCGCAGCTCTTCGGCGCAGAAATGTGCACGTGCGTCGAGGCTGGTGAAGTCGAGGAAGCCGAAATTCACCGGCTTCTTCACTTTATAGGCAAAGGGACCGGTGAGAATCACCCACGAAATGTGGGTTTCGATGACCTGAAATCCTTCGACGGGATGCGGGTAGAGGGCCGGGTTTTGCAGGGCAGCGATCAGGGACTGGCTCACGGGCGATCCTTCAGAGACGGGGGAATTCGATGCGGCCATTATGGCTGCTTGCCCGCCTGACGCAAACCTCTGCGCGCGCCTGTTGAGGATCGATAAAGTGCGTATAATCCGCCGCCATGACTCGATCCCGATCCCCCCGTACCAAGAAAAAACCACCAGCCAAGGGCCTTAGTCCGTGGTTGAGCTGGGCCATTAAACTCAGCCTGGTCGGCCTTGTAGTGCTGGCCGGCTTCGCCGTTTACCTCGATGCCGTGGTGCAGGAGAAATTCTCCGGCAAGCGCTGGACAATCCCGGCCAAGGTGTACGCGCGCCCGCTTGAGCTGTTCGTCGGACAGAAGCTCAGCAAGGACGATTTCCTCACCGAACTCGATGCCCTCGGCTATCGCCGCGAAGCCGTGAGCAACGGCCCGGGCGCCGCAGCGGTTAGCGGCAACACGGTCGACCTCAACACTCGCGGCTTCCAGTTCTATGAAGGCCTGGAAAAACCGCAGCCAGTGCGTGTGCGTTTCTCCGGTGATTATGTTGCTGAGCTGTCCTCGACCAACGGTTCGAAACTGTCGGTTGTGCGCCTCGAGCCGCTGATGATCGGCGGCATTTACCCGAAAAATCTCGAAGACCGCATCCTGATCAAACTCGATCAGGTGCCGCCATACCTGCTCGAAACCCTGATCGCCGTTGAAGACCGCGACTTCTACAGCCACTGGGGCGTGTCGCCGAAATCGATCGCCCGCGCGGTGTGGATCAACACCTCCGGCGGCAAGATGACCCAGGGCGGCAGTACGCTGACCCAGCAGTTGGTGAAGAACTTCTACCTGACCAGCGAACGCAGCCTGACCCGCAAGCTCACCGAAGCGATGATGGCGTTGCTGCTCGAACTGCATTACGACAAGAAGGAAATCCTTGAGGCCTACCTCAACGAAGTCTTCGTCGGCCAGGACGGTCAGCGTGCGGTGCACGGTTTCGGTCTGGCCAGCCAGTTCTTCTTCGGCCAGCCGTTGTCCGAGCTGAAGTTACATCAGGTCGCGTTGCTGGTCGGCATGGTCAAGGGGCCGTCCTACTACAACCCGCGTCGCAACCCGGAGCGCGCGCTGGAGCGGCGTAATCTGGTCCTCGACGTGCTGGCGCAGCAAGGCGTGGCCACCGCCGAACAGGTCGAAGCGGCGAAGAAAATGCCACTCGGTGTGACGACTCGCGGCAAGCTCGCCGACAGCTCGTTCCCAGGCTTTATCGACCTGGTCAAACGTCAGTTGCGCGAAGACTACCGCGACGAAGACTTGACCGAAGAAGGTCTGCGCATCTTCACCAGTTTCGATCCGATTCTGCAGATGAAAGCCGAAGCCTCGGTCAACGACACGTTCAAACGTCTGGCCGGGCGCAAGGGCTCGGATGACGTCGAAGCGGCGATGGTCGTGACCAACCCGGAAACCGGCGAAGTCCAGGCAATGATCGGCAGCCGTCAGGCCAGCTACGCCGGGTTCAACCGTGCACTGGATGCGGTGCGCCCGATCGGCTCACTGATCAAACCGGCGGTGTACCTGACCGCGCTGGAGAAACCGAGCCAATACACGTTGACCAGTTGGCTGTCGGACGATCCATTGTCGGTCAAAGGCGCCAACGGTCAGGTGTGGAAGCCGCAGAACTACGATCGCCGCTCCCACGGTACGGTGTTCCTCTATCAGGGCCTGGCGCATTCCTACAACCTGTCGACCTCGCGTCTGGGCCTGGAAGTCGGCGTGCCGAACGTGCTCAAGACTCTCGGTCGCCTGGGCGTTACCCGTGAATTCCCGGCGTTCCCGTCAATGCTGCTGGGCGCCGGCGGCATGACGCCGATCGAAGTGGCGACCATGTACCAGACGCTGGCCAACGGTGGTTTCAATACGCCGATGCGCGGTATTCGCAGCGTGTTGACCGCCGAGGGCGAGCCGCTCAAGCGTTATCCGTTCCAGATCGAGCAGCGCTTCGATCCGGCCTCGATTTACCTGATCCAGAACGCCATGCAGCGGGTGATGCGTGAAGGTACCGGCAGTTCGGTTTATAACGTGCTGCCCAAGACCCTGACGCTGGCGGGCAAGACCGGTACCAGTAACGATTCGCGCGACAGTTGGTTTGCCGGCTTCAGCCAGGATCTGCTGGCAGTGGTCTGGCTCGGCCGCGACGACAATGGCAAGACGCCGTTCACTGGGGCCACCGGTGCGCTGCAGGTCTGGACCAGTTTCATGCGCAAGGCCGATCCGCTGCCGCTGGACATGCCGCAGCCGGACAACGTCGTGCAGGCCTGGGTCGATTCACGCACTGGCCAGGGTTCCGATGCCAACTGCCCCGGCGCTGTGCAGATGCCGTATATTCGCGGCAGCGAACCGCCACCCGGCGCCGCGTGTGCAAGCGAAACACCTGCCTCGCCGGAGTCGGTGATGGACTGGGTCAAGGGCTGGATGAATTAAGCAAAGAGGGTTTCAAGTGAACAAGTGGTTGATTCCAGCGGTGACCGCCGTGGCTTTGCTCAGCGGCTGCTCCACCGTACAGCGTGGTTCGATTCCGGTAGTGGATTCGGGTACGGCCGTGTCCAACAGCGAACGCATCGGCGCCAATGGCGGTTTCCGCCAGACCACGGTCAAGCGCCCGGCGGCTGGCCAGACTCAGGCGATTCCGCAAGGCGATACCGGCGTGGTGGTCATGGTGCCGGGCGGCGGTGCGGCGGTGTCGACACCGATCAGCTCTTCTCCGATCGTCCCGGGTCCGGCATCCGGCGGCATCACATCGGGGCCGTACAACCCATCGGCCGTTGAATCGGCACCGATCAATTCCGGCAGCTACAACATGCCTTCCACGCCGAGTGGCATCCCTTCGGCCAGCAGTGGCGGTGGCCTTTCGGCGGATGAGCAACTGGACGGTCCGGTACTCGCCTTGCTGACCACCGCGCAACAGCAACAGGCCGGTGGCGACCTCAACGGTGCTTCTTCCAGCCTGGAGCGGGCGCAACGTGTCGCCCCCCGTGAGCCACAAGTGCTTTACCGTTTGGCCCAAGTGCGCATGGCCCAGGGCGATGCGCCGCAAGCCGAGCAATTTGCCCGTCGCGCGTTGACCATGGCCAACGGTCGTCCGGATCTGCAAGCCAGTTTGTGGGAAATCATCGCTCAGGCCCGCGAGAAACAAGGCGACTCCGCCGGCGCCGCTCAGGCCCGTCAGAAGGCCAAGGTTTCCCTGTGATGGATGCGCGCTTCCCGAAAATCGCCGATCAGCTGTTGCTGATCGAGCGAGAACTGCGCACCCAGGGCTGGTGGGACGAGGTTGAGCCGTCGGCCGAAGCGCTGAGCAGTGTCGAGCCGTTTTCGGTCGACACGCTGGACTTCGAACAATGGCTGCAATGGATCTTCCTGCCGCGCATGAAGATGATCCTCGAACAGGATCTGCCGCTGCCGAACGCCTCGGGGATTCAGGAAATGGCGGAAATGGTCTTCGCCCAGCGTAATCTGGGCGGCAAGGATCGGCAGTTGCAGGTGCTGCTCAAAGAGTTTGACCTGCTGATCACCGCTTCGCGCTGAACTGGTTTTTGTAGGAGCTGCCGAAGGCTGCGATCTTTTGATTTTGCTGTTGAAGAGCAAGATCAAAAGATCGCAGCCTCGTTGCACTCGTCAGCTCCTACACAGCTCCTACACAGATACGGCAGCGAGCCTACGAACAGTTCTCGGCAATCTGCTTCTTCGCTTCGACGATGCGTTCCTGACGCTGTGTATCGTTGAGCCTGCGCAAATCCCCCTCGACCTCCTCACGCAAACGCGGATTGTTCTGCAGTTGCGCCAGGTTCGTGCGAGCCTGCTCGCAAAATGCCTTGAGCTGCGCCTGCTGCTCGGCGACCTGTTTCTTCACCTTGGCATCAATGGCTTTCTGATCGCCCAGTACGCCGCCGCCCGGCATCGGCGCAGCTTTCGGCGCGGGTGAGGAGGGCGTCTGTACGGTCGTCGACGGTTGGCCCTTCGGAGGCTGCGCATCGAAATGCGTGACGCCTTGGGCATCGACCCATTTGTAGATTTGAGCGGCCGAGCACCATGGGCTGAAGCCGATCAGTAATGTGAGGAGGAGCGTTCGCATGCTGATTCCTTGGCAAAAATGCGCAATTGACGCTAACAGAGTAGCGCTTTTCAGGTTTTTTCTTGCGTTCTCATGTGCTTACCCACAATTAACCTCACAGACGACTTGACTTGCAGAGGGCGAAACAGAAGAATCCAAAGTCCGCTGTAGAGGGACTGCCAGAAGCAGACCCACTCGGTAGATCATGAGGCGCACATCCGCGCCGACCTGTTACACCCGCAACGCGTTACCTCGCGCTGGGTGGGAAAGGCCCGCAACACTTGGGACGATCCCAATACTTGCTCAGTCAGTGCTGACGTAGTCGGCGACCACCGTCGCTCATGCTCTGCCGAGAAGTAAACCTATTAAGACCCGCCCCTTTTTGTGGACGGTATTCTGGCGTTTTAGAGGTGAACAACGTGGAGCTTTTATCTGGCGGTGAGATGCTCGTCCGCTTTTTGCGTGACGAAGGCGTCAAATATATCTACGGGTACCCGGGTGGTGCTCTCCTGCATGTTTACGATGCCCTGTTTAAAGAGCCGGAAGTGACCCACATCCTGGTTCGTCACGAACAAGCGGCTACCCATATGGCTGACGGCTACGCCCGTGCCACCGGTAAAGCCGGCGTGGTATTGGTGACTTCCGGTCCAGGCGCCACAAACGCCATCACCGGTATCGCCACCGCCTACATGGACTCGATTCCGATGGTGATCATTTCCGGTCAGGTGCCAAGCACCATGGTCGGCACCGACGCGTTTCAGGAAACCGACATGATCGGTATCTCCCGGCCGATCGTGAAGCACAGCTTCATGATCAAGCACGCTTCGGAAATCCCGGAAGTCATGAAGAAGGCTTTCTACCTCGCGCAATCCGGTCGTCCGGGCCCGGTCGTGGTCGATATCCCGAAAGACATGACCAATCCGGCCGAGAAGTTCGAATACGTTTTCCCGAAAAAAGCCAAGCTGCGCTCCTACAGCCCGGCCGTTCGCGGTCACTCCGGGCAGATCCGCAAAGCAGCGGAAATGCTGTTGGCAGCCAAGCGACCAGTGCTGTACTCCGGCGGCGGCGTCATCCTCGGCAACGGTTCTGCACAGCTGACCGAACTGGCGAAAATGCTCAACCTGCCAGTGACCAACACCTTGATGGGTCTGGGCGCTTTCCCAGGCACTGACCGTCAGTTCATCGGCATGCTCGGCATGCACGGTAGCTACACCGCGAACCTGGCGATGCACCATGCCGACGTGGTCCTCGCAGTGGGCGCACGCTTCGACGATCGGGTGATCAATGGGCCGGCGAAGTTCTGCCCAAACGCCAAGATCATCCACATCGACATCGACCCGGCGTCGATTTCCAAGACCATCAAGGCCGACGTACCAATCGTTGGTCCGGTCGAGAGCGTTCTGACCGAAATGGTCGCGATTCTCAAGGAAATCGGCGAGACCCCGAACAAGGAGTCCGTGGCCAGCTGGTGGAAGCAGGTCGATGAATGGCGCGGTGATCGCGGCCTGTTCCCTTACGAAAAGGGCGACGGCAGCAAAATCAAGCCGCAGACCGTGATCGAAACCCTCTGCGAAGTGACCAAGGGCGACGCCTTTGTGACCTCCGACGTCGGTCAGCACCAGATGTTTGCCGCGCAGTACTACACGTTCAACAAGCCGAACCGCTGGATCAACTCCGGTGGTCTGGGCACGATGGGCTTCGGTCTGCCAGCCGCGATGGGCATCAAACTGAGCTTCCCGGACGACGACGTTGCCTGCGTCACCGGCGAAGGCAGTATCCAGATGAACATCCAGGAGCTGTCGACCTGCCTGCAATACGGCTTGCCGGTGAAGATCGTCATCCTCAACAACGGTGTGCTGGGCATGGTTCGCCAGTGGCAGGACATGAGCTACGGCAGCCGTCACTCGCACTCCTACATGGAATCGCTGCCCGACTTCATCAAGCTGGCTGAAGCCTACGGCCACGTTGGCGTACGCATCACCGAATCGAAAGATTTGAAGTCGAAGATGGCAGAAGCGTTCGCCATGAAGGATCGCCTGGTGATCATCGACGTTGCGGTCGACACCAGCGAGCACGTCTATCCGATGCAGATCAAAGACGGCTCCATGCGCGATATGTGGCTGAGCAAGACGGAGCGTACTTAATCATGCGGCACATTATTTCCCTGCTTCTGGAAAACGAACCCGGCGCTCTGTCTCGCGTAGTCGGCCTGTTCTCGCAGCGCAACTACAACATCGAAAGCCTGACCGTGGCCCCGACCGAAGACCCGACCCTGTCGCGTCTGACGCTGACCACCGTGGGTCACGATGAAGTCATCGAGCAGATCACCAAAAACCTGAACAAGCTGATCGAAGTGGTCAAGCTGGTGGACCTGTCGGAAAGCGCTCACATCGAGCGTGAACTGATGCTGGTCAAGGTCAAGGCCACTGGCGCCCAGCGCGCCGAGATCAAACGCACCACCGATATCTACCGTGGACAGATCGTCGACGTCAGCGCCAGCGTGTATACCGTTCAATTGACCGGTACCAGCGACAAGCTCGACAGCTTCATTCAGTCCATTGGCACCGCATCGATTCTGGAAACCGTCCGCAGCGGCGTGACCGGCATTGCTCGCGGCGACAAAGTACTCAGCATCTAAACCAAATTAGCGCATGGCCTGAATGGCCGGATATAAGGGGAAATTCATGAAAGTTTTCTACGATAAAGACTGCGACCTGTCGATCATCCAGGGCAAGAAAGTTGCCATCATCGGTTACGGCTCGCAGGGCCACGCTCAAGCGTGCAACCTGAAAGATTCCGGTGTCGACGTAACTGTCGGTCTGCGTAAAGGTTCGGCCACCGTTGCCAAAGCCGAAGCTCACGGCCTGAAAGTGACCGACGTGGCCTCCGCCGTTGCCGCTGCCGATCTGGTCATGATCCTCACCCCGGACGAGTTCCAGTCCTCGCTGTACAAGAACGAAATCGAGCCGAACATCAAGAAAGGCGCCACTCTGGCCTTCTCCCACGGCTTCGCGATTCATTACAACCAGGTTGTTCCGCGTGCCGACCTCGACGTGATCATGATCGCGCCGAAAGCCCCGGGCCACACCGTACGTTCCGAATTCGTCAAAGGTGGCGGTATCCCTGACCTGATCGCGATCTACCAGGACGCCTCGGGCAACGCCAAAAACGTTGCACTGTCCTACGCCGCCGGCGTTGGTGGCGGTCGTACCGGCATCATCGAAACTACCTTCAAGGACGAGACCGAAACCGACCTGTTCGGCGAACAAGCCGTTCTGTGCGGCGGTACCGTTGAACTGGTGAAAGCCGGTTTCGAAACCCTGGTTGAAGCTGGCTATGCGCCGGAGATGGCCTACTTCGAGTGCCTGCACGAACTGAAGCTGATCGTTGACCTCATGTACGAAGGCGGTATCGCCAACATGAACTACTCGATCTCCAACAACGCCGAATACGGCGAGTACGTGACCGGCCCGGAAGTCATCAACGCCGAGTCCCGTCAGGCCATGCGCAACGCCCTGAAACGTATTCAGGACGGCGAATACGCCAAAATGTTCATCAGCGAAGGCGCAACCGGCTACCCTTCGATGACCGCCAAGCGTCGTAACAACGCCGCTCACGGTATCGAAATCATCGGCGAGCAACTGCGCTCCATGATGCCGTGGATCGGTGCCAACAAGATCGTCGACAAAGCCAAGAACTGAGTCGTCGTCCCTTGTACGAAAAACGCGGCCTCGGCCGCGTTTTTTCGTTTGGGCCGGTGCTTCTGGTATAAAGCTGCATCGTTTGTGGCCGAACTGTCGTCCTCAAGCCTCTGTCGAATTTTTTCCAAACCGTTGCAAGGTAATGTCCATGAGCGAACGTCCCGAAGAGCCGAACAAGGCTTCCGACGCCGAAAGCCTGCTGCCCATCGATGAGCACATCGAAGAAGGGCACGACGCTGAAGGTCGTAAAGTCCGGCATCGTGGTATCTATCTGCTGCCGAACCTGTTCACCACTGCCAACCTGTTCGCAGGCTTCTATTCCATCATCAACTCGATGAGCGCGCAGGCCGCCTTGAGCGCCGGCGACTCGGTTAATGCGAGCAAGTATTTCGCGTTCGCTGCGATCGCGATTTTCGTCGCGATGGTCCTCGACGGCCTCGATGGCCGCGTGGCGCGCATGACCAATACGCAAAGTGCCTTCGGCGCCGAGTACGACTCGCTGTCGGACATGGTCGCCTTCGGCGTCGCGCCGGCATTGCTGGCCTTCGGCTGGGCGCTGGGCGATATGGGCAAGGTCGGCTGGATGGTCGCCTTCATTTATGTCGCAGGTGCGGCGTTGCGTCTGGCGCGCTTCAACACCCAGGTCGGCACGGCGGACAAACGCTATTTCATTGGTCTGGCCAGCCCGGCGGCGGCAGGTGTGGTGGCCGGTATTGTCTGGGCGTTCAGCGATTACGGCATTCAGGGTTCGAAGATGTCCTTCCTGGTGGCCTTGATGGTGGCGGCGGCTGGCATGCTGATGGTCAGCAACATCAAGTACAACAGCTTCAAGGAGCTGGATCTCAAAGGGCGCGTGCCGTTCGTGGCGATCCTCGCGGTGGTGTTGGTATTCGCTGTCGTGTTCAGTGATCCGCCGCGCATTCTGCTGCTGGTATTCCTCGCCTATGCGGCGTCCGGTCCGGTGCAATATCTGTTGCGTCTTCGTCGTCACAAAAACGCCGAGTGATGTAATTTCGCGCATACTCCGCAGTCTATGGGTGCACCTGTCCTCCAAAGCTGCGGAGTTGTCATGTTGATCAAGATCCCCAAAGCATCCGACTGCCATGAGTCGGATGTCACGCCTGAAGCCATTTATCTCTCCCGCCGCCAATTGCTCGGTGCCACCGCTGCCGGTATTGCCATGAGCAGCTTGCCACGCTGGGCCAGTGCCGCCGATGCCCCGCGCTACTCTGATGTCGAATCCGGCAAGGCGCCGGCCTGGTTTGCCGAAAAGCTCCCTTCTACTCAATGGGGGGCGGTCAACGTCAAGGACGAGGCGATCACGCCTTATAAAGACGCCACGCACTACAACAACTTTTATGAGTTCGGTACCGGTAAGGGCGATCCGGCTTCGAATGCTGGCGACCTCAAAACCGAACCCTGGAGCGTAGTGATAGACGGGGAGGTGGGTAAACCGGGGCGTTATGCACTGGAGGACTTCATGAAGCCGTATCAACTGGAGGAACGTATCTATCGTCTGCGCTGCGTCGAGGCGTGGTCGATGGTCATTCCCTGGATCGGTTTCCCGATCTCGGCCTTGCTCAAACAGGTCGAGCCGACCTCCAAAGCCAAGTACATCCGCTTCGAAACCCTGCAGGATCCCAAGAGCATGCCCGGCCAGCGTTCCGGTTTTGCCTTGATCGACTGGCCGTATGTCGAAGGCTTGCGTCTCGATGAGGCGATGAATCCTTTGGCGATCCTGGCGGTGGGCATGTATGGCCGCGAACTGCCGAACCAGAACGGCGCGCCTTTGCGTCTGGTGGTGCCGTGGAAGTACGGCTTCAAAAGCGTGAAATCCATTGTGCGCATCAGTCTGGTGAGCGAGCAGCCGAAGACCACCTGGCAAAGCATTGCTGCCGATGAGTATGGCTTCTACGCGAATGTGAACCCGACGGTTGATCACCCGCGCTGGACGCAGGCGCGCGAGCGACGTCTGCCGAACAGTCTGTTCAAGCCGAATGTGCGCGATACGCACATGTTCAACGGCTACTCGGATGAAGTCGCTTCTTTATATGCAGGGCTCGATCTGCGGAAGAACTACTGATGCGCTATCCGTTCTGGCGAGTGGGCGTGTTCATTGCGGCAGCGATCTGGCCATTGCTGTGGTTCTATCAGGCGTTCGCTGATTTGCTTGGGCCTGATCCGGGCAAGGTATTGGTTGATCGTCTCGGGCTGGGGACGCTGGTGTTGCTGTTGATCACGCTGAGCATGACGCCGCTGCAAAAGCTGAGCGGCTGGGCCGGGTGGATTGCGGTCCGTCGGCAGTTGGGGCTTTGGTGTTTTGCCTATGTGACGCTGCATCTGTTCAGCTACATGGCATTTATCCTCGGATTCGACTGGTCTCAGCTGGGCGTTGAGCTACGCAAGCGGCCTTACATTATTGTCGGTGCGCTGGGCTTTCTCGGATTGCTGATACTGGCGGTGACGTCCAATCGTTATAGTCAGCGTCGTTTGGGGCCTCGCTGGAAGAAGCTGCATCGCCTGGTTTACCTGATTCTCGGACTGGGTTTGCTGCATATGCTGTGGATCGTGCGGGCTGATTTGGAAGAGTGGACGATTTATGCCTTTATAGGCGCTGTGCTTTTGCTGCTTCGTCTGCCGCCAGTGACGAGGCGAATCCCGCGGTTACTGGGTAAAAAGCAGAATCTGCAAGAAAAGCGAAATTAACGGTTGACGGCAGATTCCAGAGGTCTATAATTCGCCCCACTTCCGGCGCAGTCGAAACGGAAAACTCCTTGATATTCAAAGAGTTACGAAGTTTTCGACAGTGGCTTGCTTCAGATCATCGAAGCCTGGAAGGAGTTGAAAGAGCAGTGATGTGTAGCTCTTTTAACGGTTCGATCTTCTCGGTCGAAAGTGGAGAAAAAGAGGTGTTGACAGCAGCGATTAACGCTGTAGAATTCGCCTCCCGCTAACGAGAGATCGGAAGCGCAAGTGGTTGAAGTTGTTGAAGAATTCTTCGAAAACTTCTGAAAATAATCACTTGACAGCAAATGAGGCTGCTGTAGAATGCGCGCCTCGGTTGAGACGAAAGATCTTAGCCAACCGCTCTTTAACAACTGAATCAAGCAATTCGTGTGGGTGCTTGTGCAGTCAGACTGATAGTCAACAAGATTATCAGCATCACAAGTTACTCCGCGAGAAATCAAAGATGTAACCAACGATTGCTGAGCCAAGTTTAGGGTTTCTTAAAAACCCAAAGATGTTTGAACTGAAGAGTTTGATCATGGCTCAGATTGAACGCTGGCGGCAGGCCTAACACATGCAAGTCGAGCGGATGAAAGGAGCTTGCTCCTGGATTCAGCGGCGGACGGGTGAGTAATGCCTAGGAATCTGCCTGGTAGTGGGGGACAACGTTTCGAAAGGAACGCTAATACCGCATACGTCCTACGGGAGAAAGCAGGGGACCTTCGGGCCTTGCGCTATCAGATGAGCCTAGGTCGGATTAGCTAGTTGGTGAGGTAATGGCTCACCAAGGCGACGATCCGTAACTGGTCTGAGAGGATGATCAGTCACACTGGAACTGAGACACGGTCCAGACTCCTACGGGAGGCAGCAGTGGGGAATATTGGACAATGGGCGAAAGCCTGATCCAGCCATGCCGCGTGTGTGAAGAAGGTCTTCGGATTGTAAAGCACTTTAAGTTGGGAGGAAGGGTTGTAGATTAATACTCTGCAATTTTGACGTTACCGACAGAATAAGCACCGGCTAACTCTGTGCCAGCAGCCGCGGTAATACAGAGGGTGCAAGCGTTAATCGGAATTACTGGGCGTAAAGCGCGCGTAGGTGGTTTGTTAAGTTGGATGTGAAATCCCCGGGCTCAACCTGGGAACTGCATCCAAAACTGGCAAGCTAGAGTATGGTAGAGGGTGGTGGAATTTCCTGTGTAGCGGTGAAATGCGTAGATATAGGAAGGAACACCAGTGGCGAAGGCGACCACCTGGACTGATACTGACACTGAGGTGCGAAAGCGTGGGGAGCAAACAGGATTAGATACCCTGGTAGTCCACGCCGTAAACGATGTCAACTAGCCGTTGGGAGCCTTGAGCTCTTAGTGGCGCAGCTAACGCATTAAGTTGACCGCCTGGGGAGTACGGCCGCAAGGTTAAAACTCAAATGAATTGACGGGGGCCCGCACAAGCGGTGGAGCATGTGGTTTAATTCGAAGCAACGCGAAGAACCTTACCAGGCCTTGACATCCAATGAACTTTCCAGAGATGGATTGGTGCCTTCGGGAACATTGAGACAGGTGCTGCATGGCTGTCGTCAGCTCGTGTCGTGAGATGTTGGGTTAAGTCCCGTAACGAGCGCAACCCTTGTCCTTAGTTACCAGCACGTAATGGTGGGCACTCTAAGGAGACTGCCGGTGACAAACCGGAGGAAGGTGGGGATGACGTCAAGTCATCATGGCCCTTACGGCCTGGGCTACACACGTGCTACAATGGTCGGTACAAAGGGTTGCCAAGCCGCGAGGTGGAGCTAATCCCATAAAACCGATCGTAGTCCGGATCGCAGTCTGCAACTCGACTGCGTGAAGTCGGAATCGCTAGTAATCGCGAATCAGAATGTCGCGGTGAATACGTTCCCGGGCCTTGTACACACCGCCCGTCACACCATGGGAGTGGGTTGCACCAGAAGTAGCTAGTCTAACCTTCGGGAGGACGGTTACCACGGTGTGATTCATGACTGGGGTGAAGTCGTAACAAGGTAGCCGTAGGGGAACCTGCGGCTGGATCACCTCCTTAATCGACGACATCAGCTGCTGCATGAGCTCCCACACGAATTGCTTGATTCATTGAAGAAGACGATAGAAGCAGCCCGAAATTGGGTCTGTAGCTCAGTTGGTTAGAGCGCACCCCTGATAAGGGTGAGGTCGGCAGTTCGAATCTGCCCAGACCCACCAATTTTGTGTGGGAAACGCCTGTAGAAATACGGGGCCATAGCTCAGCTGGGAGAGCGCCTGCCTTGCACGCAGGAGGTCAGCGGTTCGATCCCGCTTGGCTCCACCACTACTGCTTCTGAAGTTTGAAAGCTTAGAAATGAGCATTCCACCGGTTCGGTGATGAATGTTGATTTCTAGTCTTTGGCTAGATCGTTCTTTAAAAATTTGGGTATGTGATAGAAAGATAGACTGAACGTTACTTTTCACTGGTAACGGATCAGGCTAAGGTAAAATTTGTGAGTTCTCTTAGTTGAGAAATTCGAATTTTCGGCGAATGTCGTCTTCACAGTATAACCAGATTGCTTGGGGTTATATGGTCAAGTGAAGAAGCGCATACGGTGGATGCCTTGGCAGTCAGAGGCGATGAAAGACGTGGTAGCCTGCGAAAAGCTTCGGGGAGTCGGCAAACAGACTTTGATCCGGAGATGTCTGAATGGGGGAACCCAGCCATCATAAGATGGTTATCTTGTACTGAATACATAGGTGCAAGAGGCGAACCAGGGGAACTGAAACATCTAAGTACCCTGAGGAAAAGAAATCAACCGAGATTCCCTTAGTAGTGGCGAGCGAACGGGGACTAGCCCTTAAGTGGCTTTGAGATTAGCGGAACGCTCTGGAAAGTGCGGCCATAGTGGGTGATAGCCCTGTACGCGAAAATCTCTTAGTCATGAAATCGAGTAGGACGGAGCACGAGAAACTTTGTCTGAATATGGGGGGACCATCCTCCAAGGCTAAATACTACTGACTGACCGATAGTGAACTAGTACCGTGAGGGAAAGGCGAAAAGAACCCCGGAGAGGGGAGTGAAATAGATCCTGAAACCGTATGCGTACAAGCAGTGGGAGCAGACTTTGTTCTGTGACTGCGTACCTTTTGTATAATGGGTCAGCGACTTATTTTCAGTGGCGAGCTTAACCGAATAGGGGAGGCGTAGCGAAAGCGAGTCTTAATAGGGCGTCTAGTCGCTGGGAATAGACCCGAAACCGGGCGATCTATCCATGGGCAGGTTGAAGGTTAGGTAACACTGACTGGAGGACCGAACCGACTACCGTTGAAAAGTTAGCGGATGACCTGTGGATCGGAGTGAAAGGCTAATCAAGCTCGGAGATAGCTGGTTCTCCTCGAAAGCTATTTAGGTAGCGCCTCATGTATCACTGTAGGGGGTAGAGCACTGTTTCGGCTAGGGGGTCATCCCGACTTACCAAACCGATGCAAACTCCGAATACCTACAAGTGCCGAGCATGGGAGACACACGGCGGGTGCTAACGTCCGTCGTGAAAAGGGAAACAACCCAGACCGTCAGCTAAGGTCCCAAAGTTATGGTTAAGTGGGAAACGATGTGGGAAGGCTTAGACAGCTAGGAGGTTGGCTTAGAAGCAGCCACCCTTTAAAGAAAGCGTAATAGCTCACTAGTCGAGTCGGCCTGCGCGGAAGATGTAACGGGGCTCAAACCATACACCGAAGCTACGGGTATCATCTTCGGATGATGCGGTAGAGGAGCGTTCTGTAAGCCTGTGAAGGTGAGTTGAGAAGCTTGCTGGAGGTATCAGAAGTGCGAATGCTGACATGAGTAACGACAATGGGTGTGAAAAACACCCACGCCGAAAGACCAAGGTTTCCTGCGCAACGTTAATCGACGCAGGGTTAGTCGGTCCCTAAGGCGAGGCTGAAAAGCGTAGTCGATGGAAAACAGGTTAATATTCCTGTACTTCTGGTTATTGCGATGGAGGGACGGAGAAGGCTAGGCCAGCTTGGCGTTGGTTGTCCAAGTTTAAGGTGGTAGGCTGAGATCTTAGGTAAATCCGGGATCTTAAGGCCGAGAGCTGATGACGAGTTACCCTTTGGGTGACGAAGTGGTTGATGCCATGCTTCCAAGAAAAGCTTCTAAGCTTCAGGTAACCAGGAACCGTACCCCAAACCGACACAGGTGGTTGGGTAGAGAATACCAAGGCGCTTGAGAGAACTCGGGTGAAGGAACTAGGCAAAATGGCACCGTAACTTCGGGAGAAGGTGCGCCGGTGAGGGTGAAGGACTTGCTCCGTAAGCTCATGCCGGTCGAAGATACCAGGCCGCTGCGACTGTTTATTAAAAACACAGCACTCTGCAAACACGAAAGTGGACGTATAGGGTGTGACGCCTGCCCGGTGCCGGAAGGTTAATTGATGGGGTTAGCTAACGCGAAGCTCTTGATCGAAGCCCCGGTAAACGGCGGCCGTAACTATAACGGTCCTAAGGTAGCGAAATTCCTTGTCGGGTAAGTTCCGACCTGCACGAATGGCGTAACGATGGCGGCGCTGTCTCCACCCGAGACTCAGTGAAATTGAAATCGCTGTGAAGATGCAGTGTATCCGCGGCTAGACGGAAAGACCCCGTGAACCTTTACTATAGCTTTGCACTGGACTTTGAATTTGCTTGTGTAGGATAGGTGGGAGGCTTTGAAGCGTGGACGCCAGTTCGCGTGGAGCCATCCTTGAAATACCACCCTGGCAACTTTGAGGTTCTAACTCAGGTCCGTTATCCGGATCGAGGACAGTGTATGGTGGGTAGTTTGACTGGGGCGGTCTCCTCCTAAAGAGTAACGGAGGAGTACGAAGGTGCGCTCAGACCGGTCGGAAATCGGTCGTAGAGTATAAAGGCAAAAGCGCGCTTGACTGCGAGACAGACACGTCGAGCAGGTACGAAAGTAGGTCTTAGTGATCCGGTGGTTCTGTATGGAAGGGCCATCGCTCAACGGATAAAAGGTACTCCGGGGATAACAGGCTGATACCGCCCAAGAGTTCATATCGACGGCGGTGTTTGGCACCTCGATGTCGGCTCATCACATCCTGGGGCTGAAGCCGGTCCCAAGGGTATGGCTGTTCGCCATTTAAAGTGGTACGCGAGCTGGGTTTAGAACGTCGTGAGACAGTTCGGTCCCTATCTGCCGTGGACGTTTGAGATTTGAGAGGGGCTGCTCCTAGTACGAGAGGACCGGAGTGGACGAACCTCTGGTGTTCCGGTTGTCACGCCAGTGGCATTGCCGGGTAGCTATGTTCGGGAAAGATAACCGCTGAAAGCATCTAAGCGGGAAACTTGCCTCAAGATGAGATCTCACTGGAACCTTGAGTTCCCTGAAGGGCCGTCGAAGACTACGACGTTGATAGGTTGGGTGTGTAAGCGCTGTGAGGCGTTGAGCTAACCAATACTAATTGCCCGTGAGGCTTGACCATATAACACCCAAGCAATTTGCTGACCTGAGAAGGCGCCAGATTGCGGTGTGTGAAGACGAAACGAACCGAAAGTTCGAAGCGCACAAACACCTAGCTGTCACATACCCAATTTTCTGAAACGAGGCCATCTGGTCACGAGTCAGTACCCGAATTTCTTGACGACCATAGAGCGTTGGAACCACCTGATCCCATCCCGAACTCAGCAGTGAAACGATGCATCGCCGATGGTAGTGTGGGGTTTCCCCATGTGAGAGTAGGTCATCGTCAAGATTAAATTCCGAAACCCCAATTGCGAAAGCAGTTGGGGTTTTGTTTTGCCTGCGAGAAAGTTTTCAGCGTTACGGCGAACAAAATTGCACAGTTATTTTCGAATCAGAACACTAGAATAGCCCCATCTTTATCGGAGCCAGAGCCTGTATGTCAGAATCGGTTGACGCCCCCGGGCTGTCAGATTTACCGCTGGAAGACTTGATAGCCTGCCACGAGTGCGACCTGCTGATGCGCAAGCCGACACTTGCCCATGGTGAGAAAGCGCTCTGCCCGCGTTGTGGTTATGAGTTATACGCCCACCGCCATAACGTGGTGCAGCGCAGCCTCGCCCTGGTGATCGCGGCGTTATTACTTTACGTACCGGCAAACTTTTTACCCATCATGCAACTCAATATCCTCGGGCAATCGTCGCAGGATACGGTCTGGAGTGGCGTGGTCGGCCTGTTCAACACCGATATGCAAGGAGTGTCGATTGTCGTCTTCCTTTGCAGCATGGCCATACCGTTACTCAAGTTGTTGTGCCAGCTGTTTGTGTTACTGACGATTCGTTTCGAAGTCGGCCGAAGCTACGGTTTGCTGCTCTATCGTATTTACCACCACCTCAGAGACTGGGGCATGCTCGAGGTCTACCTCATGGGCGTCCTCGTCGCGATCGTGAAGCTTGCGGACATGGCAGCCATCACCGTCGGCCTCGGGCTGGCATGTTTCATTGGCTTGTTGTTGGTACAAGTCTGGCTGGAGGTGGTGATGTCACCGCATCAGATCTGGCAGGCATTATCAGGAGAGGATGCCCATGCGGGCGATTGATGCGGGCATTCTGGTCTGCACCGAATGTCACGAGCTGAACAAGCAGGAAGCTGACGTCGACGAGCAGAACTGCACCCGTTGTGGCGCGCAGGTTCACGCTCGCCGCCCGAACAGCCTGACCCGTACCTGGGCGCTGTTGATCACGGCAGCAATTATCTACATTCCGGCGAATGTCTTGCCGATCATGACGGTCAGCTCTCTGGGTCAGGGTGATCCGAGCACCATCATGTCCGGGGTTATTCAACTGGTGCAGCACGGCATGATTCCGATCGCGGCCGTGGTGTTCATCGCCAGTATTCTGGTGCCGACCTTCAAACTGGTCGGCATCGCGCTGTTGCTGTTTTCTGTGCAGCGTCGGCAACCATTATCGGCCCGCCAGCGTATCTGGATGTACCGTTTCATCGAGTTCATTGGCCGTTGGTCGATGCTCGATATTTTTGTGATCGCCATTCTCGTGGCGGTCGTCAACTTCGGCCGGATAGCCAGTGTCGAAGCCAACCTGGGCGCCGTCGCCTTCGCCTCTGTGGTGATTCTGACGATGCTCGCGGCAGTTACTTTCGATCCCCGACTGATTTGGGATAACACGGAGTCGGACGACGACCATGACTGATTTGCCTGTAGCGAAAACCCGACCCGCTTCGAACTGGTCGGCCATTTGGGTGCTGCCTCTGATCGCGCTGATCATCGGCGGCTGGCTCGGCTGGCGTGCTTATTCCGAGACCGGTATAGAGATTCAGGTGCGCTTCGAAAGCGGCGAAGGCATCCAGGCCAACAAGACTGAAGTGGTCTACAAAGGCATGCCGGTCGGCAAGGTCAAAACGCTCAAGCTCGACGATGAAGGCAACTCCAAAGGCGTGATCGCCACCATCGAAATGAACAAGGACGTCGAGCAGTACCTGAAGACCAGCACACGGTTCTGGCTGGTCAAGCCGAGCGTGACCCTGGCCGGTATCACCGGTCTGGAGACATTGGTCTCGGGTAACTACGTTGCCATCAGTCCCGGTGAAGGCGAGCCGGTGCGCAAATTCAAGGCATTGGCCGAAGAGCCGCCGCTGTCCGACGCCAAGCCCGGTCTGCACCTGACCATCAAGGCCGATCGCCTCGGTTCTCTGAATCGTGGCAGCCCGGTGTTCTACAAGCAGATCAAAGTTGGCCAAGTCAAAAGCTATGTGCTTTCCGAGGATCAGAGCACTGTTGAGCTGAAAGTGTTCATCGAGCCGACCTACGCCAAACTGGTGCGCAAGCACACGCGTTTCTGGAACGCCAGCGGCATCAGCATCGACGCCAACCTGTCCGGCGTGAAAGTGCGCAGCGAATCCCTGGCCAGCATCGTCGCCGGTGGTATCGCGTTCGCGACGCCGGAGAATCGCAAGGACAGTCCGGCAACCGATCCGAGCCTCCCGTTCCGTCTCTATGAAGACTTTGACGCTGCCGCTGCCGGGATTCGCGTGAAGGTCAAGCTCAGCGATTTCGAAGGTCTGCAGGCGGGTCGCACGCCGGTGATGTACAAAGGTATTCAGGTCGGCAACCTGAAAGCGTTGAAGGTCGATCCTGACCTGAACAGCGCCACCGCCGAGCTGACCCTTGATCCGTTGGCCGAAGACTATCTGGTGGAGGGCACGCAGTTCTGGGTGGTCAAACCGTCGATTTCCCTTGCCGGTATTACCGGCCTGGAAGCGCTGGTAAAAGGTAACTATATCGCCGTGCGTCCGGGTGACAAAGGCGCCGCGCCAAAGCGGGAATTCGAAGCACGACCAAAAGCTCCGCCGCTGGACCTGCGATCGCCGGGCCTGCATCTGGTGCTGTTCACCGATTCGCTCGGCTCGATCGATGTCGGCAGCCCGATTCTGTACAAGCAGGTCAAGGTCGGTTCGGTGCAGAGCTACCAGTTCTCCCGAACCAAGAAGCAACTGGTCATCGGCGTACACATCGAGAAGGAATACGAAAACCTGGTCAACGCCTCGACGCGCTTCTGGAACGTCAGCGGCATTACCCTCACCGGTGGCTTGACCGGCGGCATTCAGGTGAAGAGTGAATCCCTGCAAACCCTGATGGCCGGCGGTATTGCATTCGAAACACCGCAAGCCAATGCGCCGTTGAAGAAACGCATCCCGCGCTTCCGTCTGTTCGCCGATCATGACGAGGCGAACAAGAAAGGTGCGGTAGTGACCATTAAAGTCGATCGCGCTGACGGTTTGAACAGCGGCACTCCGGTGCGTTTCAAGGGGCTAGATGTTGGCAAGATCGAGAGCGTGGATCTCACCGACGACATGCAGTCGGTGATCCTCACCGCACGCATCACCGAAGTGCCGGAGAAAATTGCGCGGGTCGGCAGTCAGTTCTGGGTGGTCAAGCCGGAGCTGGGCCTGATCAAGACGCAGAATCTGGAAACCCTGGTCACCGGCAAATACATCGAAGTCCAGCCAGCGGCGAAAAATCTCGGGCCGCAAAAAAACTTCGTTGCTTTGGCCGAGGCGCCGGAAGTCACCAAACAGGAAGCCGGTTTGAGTCTGGTGTTGAGCGCTGCACGTCGTGGTTCGCTGAAGCCCGGCGTACCAGTCACCTATCGTGAAATCACCGTCGGCAAGGTGACCGGTTATGAGTTGGGCCAGACCGCTGACCGTGTATTGGTGCACATCCTGATCGAGCCGAAGTATGCGCCATTGGTGCGCAGCGGCAGCCGCTTCTGGAACACCAGCGGTGTGGGCTTCGATTACGGTTTATTTAAAGGCGTGACGGTGCGAACCGAGTCGCTGGAGACGCTGATTCAAGGTGGTATTGCCTTCGCCACCCCGGACGGTGAACGCATGGGCAACCCGGCGCGGGCCGAGCAGACGTTCCCGTTGTTCGACAAGTTCGAGGATGAGTGGCTGACGTGGGCGCCGAAGATTCAGCTCGGTAAGTAACCTGAAGTTTATGGGGCGTCTATCAAGACGCCTTCGCGAGCAAGCTCGCTCCCACATTTTGTATGCGTTTCTATGTGGGAGCGAGCTTGCTCGCGAAGAGGCCCTCTGATTCAACCCAAATCCCAGGCGATAAAAAAGGGCCGCGATCCCAGCAGATCGCGGCCCTTTTTTTGCCTTCAGCTAAAGCCGATCAAACCGCATCCAGCTCCGGCTCATCCGCCTGCACATTCAGCGTGGCCTTGACCACATCGTGGCGGCGGATGTACTTCCAGTCCGCCTCATCGATGTAGATCCCGGCCGGGCCGCTGCCGCCTTCCAGGTCGATCGCGACACTGGCGCAGACCTGCGGCTTCACGCTCGCCAGAATCGGCACGAAGCCCAGTTGCAGACTGGTTTCAAGCAGCGCCGCCTGGTTCTTCTCGTCGATATCCGCCGCCTCGTCGAGGTAGTACGGTAGACGCACGCGACCGGCCAGATCGCGATCCATCAAATGCAGCAACAAGTACATGTTGGTCAGCGCCTTGATGGTCATGGTCGTACCGTTGGACGCCGCGCCGTCGATGTCGGTGTGGATGACCGGTTGGCCGTTGACCTTGGTGATCTCGAAGGCGAGTTCGAACAAGTCCTTGAGACCGAGCTGGTTGTGGTTGGCCGCCACCAGCCGTGCCAGATATTCCTTGGCCTCTTCGTTCTTGTTGTCCTGCTCGGCGCTCTGGCTGAGGTCAAACACCGACAGGGTTTCGCCTTCCTCATACTGCCCGGCGCTGTGGATGATCTGGTCGATGTGCTTGAGCGCTTCCTTGTTCGGCGCGAGGACGATGCGGAAGCTCTGCAGGTTGGAGACCTGACGCTTGTTGATCTCGCGGTTGAACAGCGCCAGTTGATGCTCGAGGCTGTCGTAGTCGCTGCGAATGTTACGCAGGGTGCGGGCGATGTCGGTGACCGCCGCGCGCCGCGCCTTGCCGAGGGTCAGGGCCTCATCGGTGCGGTGCGCGTAAGCGTTGATCAGCAGCGACAGACGCCGCTCCATGTCGTCTTCGCTGTCGAACTTGGCCACGCCTTTGAGACGCACCTGCGCATATAGCGCCTCGATCTGGCCATCGGCACGCAGCAGACCCTGCCAGCTGTCCTGATAGTCGTTGAGCAGCGGCAGCAGGTTGTCCATCGAATCGTCGACCGGATCCATGAACGGCGTACCGAACGGCAGATCCGCCGGCAGCAACTGACGACGGCGCAGCGCATCGTCGAGGGTGCGTTGCTTGGCTTCCATGTCGGCAATCTGCCGACCGACCAGTTGCAGCTTGGCCGACAGTTGCTGGACGCGCTCGGTGAACGCATCGCTGGAGCGCTTGAGTTCGTCCTGCGCGGCTTCCATCTGCGCCAGTTGCTCGAGCTTGTCGCCTTCTTCGGCGCTCAGCGTCTGGGTGCGACGGAAATCTTCCAGCGCCTTCTGTGCGTCCAGCACCTGCTGGTACAGCGCTTCGGTCTGGGTCTTGCTCGCGGCGCGGTCGGCGGCCACGGCTTGTTGGGTTTTCAGCTGCTTGAGTTCTTTTTCCAGACGTTCCTTCTGATCGCGCAACGCCGCGCGGTCAGCCAGCGCTTGCAGGGCCGGCGGCTCGATGTGCGAGATGTCGATCGACAGGCCCGGCACTTCGAAGCGCTCGCCTTTGAAGCCGTCAAGAATCAGCTCGACCGATTTGACCCACTCGCCGTTCTCGTCGAGGGTGATGCCGTGCTCGCCCAGCGGCAGGCTGAACAGCGCGCTATTGAACAGACGCATCAGGCGTTCGACGTCCTGTTGCGAGAACTCTTCGCGCAGGCGGGCGTAGCTGTTGTTGTCGGCATGATCGAGTTGCTGCTTCACCGACTTCAGGCGTTTTTCCAGATCGCGCAGACGCTCTTCGAGGTCTTCGGCGCTGAACTGACGCGACTGCGCCAAGGCACCGGCCAGTTCGTCGTGAGCGTCCTTGGCGGCGAGCAATTGTTGCTCGAGCACTTTGACGTCATCGACCAGGGCGAAACGGTTCTTCAATACCGACAGCTCACCGAGCCAGCGCTGAATGCCGGAAATTTCCCGCTCCAGACGCATCAGTTCCTGAGTGCCGCCGCGCTGATCGTTTTGCAGATCGTCCTGCTCGCGACGGTAGTGCTCGGCCTGGATGGTCAGCTCTTCCTGGCGCGCCGTGGCGTAGTCCGACCAGGTGCCGAGCAGGGAATCGAGTAGCGGCGACAGGCGATGCAGTTTGCCGCGCAGCACGTCGCGCTGTTTCACGCCGTTGGCCAAGGCTTCGACCAACGGGCCGGCGGCGACCAGCGAGTTGTAGTCCTGCTCCATGCGCCGCACGTCGCGGAAGGCTTCTTCGCACGCAGCGATGTAATCGACGCTGCCCGAACGCAGGCTGTGCTCGAAGGCATCGAGGAACAGCTGCTTGAGCTTGGCCGCGGTGATTTCGCGCATGTGCAGCAGGTTGATGAACAGCGCGCGGAAGGTCTTCAGGCTCTGCTCGCTGGTGGAGCGCAGCGGGATCAGCGTCAGGTCGAGCGGGATCGACGTGTGGCCGCCAACCAGCAAGCGGCGCAGTTCGTCCGGCTTGAGCTCGTAAGCCTTCAGGCCTTCTTTTTCGAGATTGCTGAACAGTTCTTTCTGGCGCAGGCAGGTGTCGTTTTTCTGGTAGTGGGCCAGATCGAGCTTGCCGGCGTAGGCGAAGAACTGGTGCCCGAAACCGCCCCCCGGGCCGCGACCGACCACGCCGATCACGTGCGGGCCGTGGGGCAGGTTGACTTCGACGAGGATGTAACTGGTATCGGAGGCGAAGTAGAAGCGCCGCGATTGTTCGAGGCTGTACTTGCCGAAACTCATGTCCGACATGCGCGCCAGAATCGGAAACTGCAAGGCGTTGATCGACGCCGATTTACCGAGGTTGTTCGCGCCATAGACCGACAGCGGTTCCTCCAGCGGGAACAGGCCAAGGCTGTAACCGGCGGTGTTCAAAAGGGCAAAGCGGCGGATGCCGTAGCGTTCCTGGCTCATGCATCGGACTCCTGTTCTTCGGCAATGGCGCGGGCCAGTGCGTCGTCTTCGCTTTCTTCTTCAAATTCGGAAAGATCGAGCGGATCGTCGGTTTCGAGGAATTTCGCTTCGGCTTCTTCGTCGATCAGCACCGGTGCCGGCAGCGGCAGTACGCTGTGCACGCTGGCTGCCAAGTCGCGGTCCTGCTGCACCGACAGGCACACGTCGAGGAAACGGTGCATTGGCGGCAGGAAGCGGTAGACACCGTTTTCTTCGCCGGCAAAACCGAGCTGAGTCATGCGGCGCATGATTTTTTCTTCGAGTTCTTCGACGGTCTGCACTTCGGCCTGAATGAACAGATCGCGGTACTTGTCCAGCAGCGACGGCAACTCTTCGCGGCCAAGGCTGCCGCCGTCGAGCACGGCAATCGGGTCGCGGCCCTGATCGGCCAGGTGCTCGACGAGGATGAAGGTGAACAGCGCCAGTCGCTGGGCGGTCTTGTTCACCGCTGCGGCGGCCATGTCCGGCACGAAATAGTAGAAGCCACGGGTGTCGCAGACCAGTTCAAAGCCCAGCGCCTTGAACAGCGTGCGGTACTGGTCTTGGAAATTCGACAGTTGTGCGTACAGCTCGGGATCACGGCGGCTGACGTGGTAACCCTTGAACAACTCGCGGAAGATCGGCGCCAGTTGCGACAGTTCGGAAAGATCAAGATGCATTTGGGATGCTCGCAGAATCCTCGGCGGCGGTATCGCTGGCCGAGAGCAGGGCGAAGGAGCGCAGGCTGACCTGGTGCTCGTGAGTGTGGTATTCGCGGCGTTCCAGACGCTCGCGCTTGAAGCGTTTTTCCCGCGACAGGCGCGAGAACCAGTAAAGCAATTCGTCGGTGGCGCCGTCCGGTTCCTGCTCCAGCAGCCAGGTCATCAGGTCCGGCATCGGCAACGATTCTTCGCAACGATCGACCATCTCGCGCACGGTGCGGGGGGCTCGTGGCGCGTCGCCCGCCTTCTGGGTTTTGTGCGCCTTGGGGAAGCGCGCCGGTTTCGGCTCGAAACGCGCCAGCGCGTAGACGTAGGCTTCGACCTGACTGGCGCTGCCCAGGAAGGTGCTTTGCGGACGGGTGAACAGTGGCATCGCCGCTTGCGGCACGGCGTCGATGCCTTTACGCCGGATCGCCGCCAATGCCAGTGCGGCGCCACGGGTCACGGCGTTGTGCCGACGCGCTTCTTCACGCAACGGCAGCAGCAGTTCGCGGGCATGGCGCAACGTGAGCTGGGCGCTGGTTTGCATTTCGAGAATGCGCGCGTGGGTGCGCAGGAGCATGTCGTCATCGACCAGATGGCCGAGGCGCTGCTGTTCGCTGAGCATTTTCAGCAGCACGGTTTCGACCTTGCGCACGCCTTGTTCGAAGGCGCCGTCGGCGTTGACCAGATCAATCATCGGCTCGACGTATTCGTCCCACGTCGCCAGCACTTCGGCGTAACGCTGACGCAATGGAATCTGCCGGTCGCTGGTCTTCGCCCGTTCGGCGACTGCCACCAAGGCCTGTTCATCGTTGTCGAGTTTTTTCAGTACGTCGCGCACGCGCATGTCGAGCAAACGCAGCTGGCGCGCCAGATCGTTGCCGTCGCGAACGTCGAAGGCGTCCTGGATGTAACCGGCCAGACGTTCGAGGTGACGCAGGTAGGCTTCGATTTCCAGGCACAGACCGAGGCGGTGTTCGCGGCGCAGATAGGCGAGGAAGTCGTGGATCTGCGCGTTGAGCTCGAAGCGGTTCGGGCTTTTCGCCACCGGAACCAGAATATCGAGGCGAATCCACACGTCGAGCAGGCTGGTGATGTCCTGCGGCGTGCTGTCGAGTTGTTGGGCGGCCAGTTGCGTGCGCAGTTCGTTGAGGCTCAGGGTGCCTTGGTCGAAGTGCTCGCACAGTGGCTCCAGAAGTGCCCAGTGTTCAGCGAGGGCGCGCAAGACGCGCTTGGGTTCGATCATCGGAATGGCCGGCTGGTTGGCGGTTAAAAGCGGCGATTGTACTGCATCACAGGCGTGGCGATTCACTCTCGGGACGGGCTGTCGCATTCTTTGCTCAAAGCGCAGTGGCGCAGGCTAGCGATCAACAGCAAGCGATCTTGTGCGAAGGGCGGTAGAATCAGCGCACTTTCCGTTATCCACAAGTGGCCGACCTTTGCTTATCGAGTCCCGCCGCCGCGCCTATTTGAACGCCATGCAGGTGGTCAACTGGCTGCCGCGCACCGAACTGCCTTTCGCCGCACCGTCGCGGCCCGAGCTGCTGGAGATGCCCGAGCCTGAGCTTGAGGTGCCGGTCGCTCCGGCACCCCAGGCCGAAGCACCGGCGCAGCCTGCCGTGCGTCAGGCCGAACGGCCGAAAGTCGAAGTGCCGCGCCCGTCGCTGGCCAGCACCCGCAACGGCGCCAAACCGGTGGAAGAAGTCGACGAGACGCCGGTGGTGGTCAAGCCTGCGCCAGTGCCGCCGCCGCGTTTCGCCCTGCAACTGCTGCGCGCCGGGCGCTGCCTGCTGCTGGTCGAGTTACCCACAGGCGAAGCGTTTCAAAGTCGCGATCCGGCCTACCTGCTGCTCAAGGACATGCTGCGCGCCGCTGGTCTGCCGGATGCGCCGCAAATCGTCGGCGAACCGGTGCGCTGGCCGTGGCTCAATCGCGGCACGCTGGATCAAGGCCCGGAAGCGGCGCGCGACTTCGTGCAGGGTTTTCTCTCGGTGCAGATGGAAGCGGCGCCCTGCGCCTGTCTGTGGCTGATCGGCCTGCCGGCGGTGAAATTTGCCGGGGAAGCGGACGCCGAAGCGTTCAATAGTGAATTGCAGATCGAAGGTCTGGGCCTGGCCTGGGCGATTCCCGGTCTGGAACTGTTAATGGAAGAGCCACAGCGCAAGGCCGCTGTGTGGCAAGCCATGCGTCGGCTGATGGCGCGCTGGAAACAATCCGATGAGTGAGGCTGTAACCTTTCGCCCGATGACCGAGGCGGATCTGGACGCTGTGTTGAAGATCGAATATGCCGCGTACAGCCATCCGTGGACCCGGGGCATCTTTCTCGATGGCTTGGGCAAATACCAGATCTGGCTGATGTTCGAAGGGCAGCAGCAGGTGGGCCACGGTGTGGTGCAGATCATTCTTGATGAGGCGCACCTGCTCAATATCACCGTCAAACCGGAAAACCAGGGGCGTGGGTTGGGCTTGACGTTGCTTGAGCATTTGATGTCGCGGGCGTATGCGGCCGAGGCTCGGGAATGCTTTCTCGAAGTGCGCGACAGCAACACGGCTGCGTTCAAGTTGTATGAGCGGTATGGCTTCAACGAGATTGGCCGGCGTCGCGATTATTATCCGGCGGTGGGTGGGCGTGAGGATGCGGTGGTGATGGCCTGTACCCTTGTTGACTGAGACCCTGTAGATACTCTGTTCACGGTCAAGCTTTTTGGACGTGTTTACCGCTAAAAAGCTTGGCCGTGTCGAAGTCTTCTCCGGCCTGCATGCAGGCCCATAGTCCGGTCAGGTATTTGCGCATGACTGCGACGATAGCTTGCATCTTCCTCTTTCCTCGGGCCACCAACGCTTCGTAAAACGCTTTCACGTTCGGGTCGCAACGTATGGCGGTCAGCGCAGGCATGTACATCGCTGAGCGCAAATAGGCATTGCCGCCCTTACTTATCCGGCCGGGTTTATCAATGCTGCTTCCTGATTGCGTGAGTCGGACATCGAGTCCGGCATGGCGGCTAACCTGCGCGGATTTAAGCGTCACCGGTAAGGTCGTCAGTTCAGCCAGCGCTGCAAATACTGAGATCTCACCCATGCCTGGAGCGGCAATCATGTGTCCAAACTGGGCGCTCAACATTGGGCAGTTGTCGATCAATGCCCGACCAGCGACACGGAAACGCTCGATTCGTTTGTCAAAGGCGTTGATGGCCTCTTCTTCATCCTCAATCAGCATCGGGAGTGTTGTTTGAGTAGCTTTTAGCGCATGCAGCTCGTTTTTGGCGCGGGTGCGGTGACCTGTCAAACGATTGATGTGGCGGCCGATAGCACGCAGCTCAAGCTGTATTGAAGTGGGCGGCGTCCACAACCTTGGGCTCATCCGTTCGCCGTATTCAGCTAATAATTGGGCATCGATTGCGTCCGTTTTGCTGTTTTTCAGCATCAGCTTTGCAAAGTTGTGAAAACTCTTCGGATTGATAACCGAGACTGGCAAACCCGCCGCAGCGAGCTCCATGGCCAAGTCCAGGTAGTAGATACCGGTGGCTTCCATCACCACAGATATCGGCTTGAGCTCAAGCAATTTGCCGACAGCAGCCTTGCGCCCCGCCGGCGTCTGGTCGATATTGCACTGACCTGCAAAGCGGCCGCCATTGCGCCAGCCCATCGCTGTAGTGCGAGATCCCACATCCAAACCGACGTGCATGTTCATGCTTTCAACTCCAAGAGAACTGAGTTAAAAATGCTTCCTGGTTCCCCTGACCTCGAACTTCATGCCACTGCAACCTTGTAATGCGAAGTCCGACTCGTCGGCTTCTCGATACTCTTCGTGGTGGGCAATGAGGCGGGGGGACCTCTCTACAGACAAGGTCAGGAGCAAGTCCTGCCTTAAGGAGCGATCGGTCTCCCCCAGAAACACATCTTCGTATGTCGCACCAGCGAGCTTAGATCTCATTCATGCTGGTGTCTGGGGAACATACAAGGAGCAGCCTTCGGCAGCTCCTACAGGGGGCGAACTTCAAATCAGCTGGTCAGCGCTTGCCATTCAGCGGATCCAGATCCGCCAGTTCCGCTTCATCCAGCCCGTCACCGCCGCCGATGTCGTTTTCACCGACCTCGCTCAAATCCCAATCCGCCGGATTGCCCTCGCCGAGTTCAGCGGCATCGCGCGCGCCGTCCTCGCGAATCAACGTTTCCGGGCTCAGGTCATCGTCGGTCGGCTGATGATCATCTACCGAAGCCCCGGTCATACCCGCCTCACGCACCCGCTCAGCCGGCATCAACTGGTCGCGTTCGCGTTCGGGCAGCTCATCACCGATTTTCGCACTGGGTTCTTCGTCGTCAAAATCCAGCTCGTGCACCGAGCCCATGCGGTCTTCGTTATCATCGATGGGTTCCGGTTGCACCGCATCATAAGGGCGTCGTGAATCAGTCATGGCAATTCCTCATAGTGTGGGCCTTACTGAGTGGACTCACCGGGCGCGCGAGAATTCCAACGGAAACACTTTGCGCTGGTGGCGTGACTTCGACGGGTGGTCGTCTATCAAACCTGCGCATCTTTCTTGAGGCCTTATCCATGCACGATCTACAAGACCTGATTGATAACAACGAGCGTTGGGCTGACGCGATCACCAAGGAAGACCCGGACTTCTTCGCCAAACTGGCGCGCCAGCAGACCCCGGAATATCTCTGGATCGGCTGCTCCGACGCACGCGTACCGGCCAACGAAATCGTCGGCATGCTGCCGGGCGATCTGTTCGTACACCGCAATGTCGCCAATGTCGTGCTGCACACAGACCTCAATTGCCTGTCGGTGATCCAGTACGCGGTTGATGTGCTCAAGGTCAAACACATCCTCGTCACCGGCCACTACGGCTGCGGCGGCGTGCGTGCTTCGATGCAGGATCGTCAGTTCGGCTTGATCGACGGCTGGCTGCGGTCGATCCGTGATCTGTACTACGAGAAACGCGAAGAGCTGGCCAAGCTGGCGACCGAAGAAGAGCAGGTCGACCGCATGTGCGAACTCAACGTGATCCAGCAAGTGGCCAACGTCGCGCACACCAGCATCATCCAGAACGCCTGGCATCGCGGACAGCCGCTGTCGATCCACGGCTGCATCTACGGCATCAAGGACGGCCGCTGGAAAAGTCTGAACACCACCATCAGCGGTTTCGAGCAATTGCCGCCGCAATATCGTCTGCGCCCGGTCGGCGCGCCGTAACCGTCGCTCTCAACCCCGCCCCGCGTGACGCCAGCGCTGTAAAAAGTGCTGGCCTTCAGGCGTGGGGTGCTCATCGTAACCGGTGATCCAGCCACGGCAGCGCGGCGAGCCGCAATCGCAGGCGAACTGGTGCAGCAGTTTGTCTTCGGTCGATGCGTAATCGATGCTCAGGCGCTCGCCGCTATGGATATCTTTCAAGGCCCACAGCCACAGTTCGCTCATGTCGAGAAAGGCATTCGGGTCGCAGGCGTGTTCCAGCACTCCGCAAAAGCGCGGATCGTAAACATGGATACCGGTTTGCAACTGACGGGTCTGTCGACCGCGGTAGGGCAGCAATTGCCCTGATACCCGACACATTCGGCTGATACGCAGAAATTCGCGGCGCGCGACCACTGCCGCGGCAACGCCTCGTTCGTTGTGGATGATCTGGAAGTCGTCGCAGGATGGAAAGCCCAGCCGCACGGGAAGTCCGGCGAAGGGATAGATGCCTTCGGTGTCGCGGGGCGGATGCCGGCCCATGGCTTGGTTGTTCATAACGATCCTTGTTGGTAAGTGTTGCCTCCGGGTTGTGCCCATGCCTCGCCTGCGGGACATGATTGGATCCAAGCGTCGCGTATTTGAAGCTACCGGTCTACTGTCAAACCTGACAGGCGCGATCACCGTTATCCCGCGTCAGCATTGGCTGACACGGGGGTTACTCCAGCAGTGCTTACAGCGCTGGTGCGGGCACGGCGGCCGCAGGCAAGGGCGCTTTCAACTGCTGCAGTTGTGTCTTTACCGGTGGCGTGGCGCACTTGGCAGCCGCTTCTTCGGCGCTGAGATCGCGGATCGAGGTGTAGAACAACTCGCAGGTTTTGACCTTTTGCGTCACCTGCCATGTTTGCGTGCAACTGTTCAGCGTGGTCTTGGCATCGCTGCCCGGTTTGCTGCCCATCGCCGCCTGCCAGCAGGCAGCACTCAAATCCTGGCCCATGACTTTCAGGCCCGCCGCGTCTGCCTTGGCCTGGGCATCGTCGCCGGTGTAGCTCTTCGGATCGGCGGCGTACCAGATATAGCTTGGATGATTCGAGCCGAGCACCGGCACATTCACCCCTTCGCTCGGACTGATGCTGGCCAGGCCCAAAACGCCAACCGTCGGTCCATATTGTTCCTTGATCCAGTTGCGCACTGGCGCCCCGAACGCAACCATCGGCAGCGTCGTGCCGCTGGCGGTCTGGCTGAACTGCCTGACCAGCGTGGTCTGGTAATCCTTGAAGTAGTCGTAGACGTCCTCCAGATCCCCGCCGGCATTGGATGGTGCGGCGATCGGCGCGATGTCGATGATGGTCTGGTAAGCCGGCGTCTGCCCGGTGGGGATGCCGTTATCGGTCAGCAAGGTTGCCCAGCGATCGGTGGTATTCGAGCGCAAATAGTCCTGCGCCTGCGTCAGCGGATAATCCGGGGGGAAGTGCAGTAGCTCGACAGTTTTGCGGTTTTCCAGCGCCATGCCCAGCGGCAGGAACAGATACCAGCTATAGGCCCATTTGCCATCGGCATTGAGCTTGCTGGCGCCGGCATAAGCCAGGTCGCCGGCGTCGAGCAACGCTGACAACGGTTTGTCGTAGCCGTCGGGGACACCGCTGATCTCGGCGTAGAGCTGATCGTTGTCGGTTTTCACCAGCACCTTGGCGTTGGCATAACCGTCGCGTTGCACGCTCTGGCTCAGGTAATGAGCGACGGTCTGCTCCAGCGTCCAGTTGCGGAAGCAGATCACGCTGCAGTTGTTGGGGTAGGCGAAGAGGCGGGTGACGCGCTCGGTGCTGCCCAGTTTCACGTCGACATCGGCGTGAGCGGCGGCGCTTAGCGTCAGTGCAGCGAGGGTAAGTCCTGCGAGTTTGAACATGCTCAGATCCTTTTCAGCGTGGGTTCCCCTCGATGTGGGGGCGCTTCATAGTGGATCAGTGGTGTTTGACAGAAAAGCGGTTGAGTGTGGATTCTTGTCTGAATGCGGTATTACCCAAGCAGCGCACATATTGTTACGGCTGTGCCAACAAGCACGCTGCCTGGTGCGCGTCCGCACTGCTAGACTGCAGCGACATCGAATTTTCCAAGGGTGAGTCATGAAGCCTTCTACTGCTCTCGACATGCAAAGGTCCGCCGTCCGCGAAGTCATCAGGCGCTTTCGTGTGGCCAACCCGCGTGTATTTGGTTCAGCATTGCTGGGGACGGATCTGGACGGTAGCGATCTCGATCTGCTGGTTGACCCGCTGCCCGGCACGACGCTTTTTGATCTGGGCGGACTTCAGGTTGAGCTTGAAGACCTGTTGGGTGTTGCGGTCGAGGTGCTGACCCCCGGCGACCTGCCAGTGAAATTTCGTCAGCAGGTGCTTGATCAGGCGCGACCCGTATGAACGAGAACCGGCGAGATGATTATCTTGAACATATTCGTCAGGCCGCGAGCGATGCGCTTATCTTCGTCGAGGGCCTGAACAAAGATGAATTCGCTGAAGATAAGAGAACGCAACAAGCGGTGATCATGAGCCTGATCATCATTGGAGAGGCAGCGACCAAGATCATGGATCGTTACCCTGAGTTCACTGTTGAAAACGCGCAGGTGCCGTGGCGCAGCATGCGTGGGATGCGTAATCGAATTGCTCACAGTTATTTCGGTATCAATCTGGACGTTGTCTGGGAAACCGTTCAGGTTGCGTTGCCTGCACTGTTGAAGTCCCTTCCGACCGCTCAAGGTTGAATACGCCTGTCCGCAGACAGGCGAATTAAAGTCTACCTACGGCATCACCGGCGGCGTATACGCCAATGTCGTCCCCAGCGCCCACAACAACAGCAGCACCAGTGGCGTGTGCACCAGCAGTTGCACGAACGAGAAACCGATCAGGTCCCGCGCCTTCAACCCGAGCACGCCCAGCAGCGGCAGCATATAGAACGGGTTGATCAGGTTCGGCAGAGCTTCGGCGGCGTTGTAGATCTGCACTGCCCAGCCGAGGTGGTATTGCAGGTCATTGGCGACTTGCATCACGTAGGGCGCTTCGATAATCCACTTGCCGCCGCCGGACGGTATGAAGAACCCGAGAATCGCCGAATACACACCCATCAGCAGCGCATAGGTGTCATGCGAGGCGATGCTGACAAAGAAAGTCGAGATGTGATGCGCGAGGGTTTGCGCATCGGCGCCTTTGACCGTGGTCATCAGCGCGGCGATCGAGCCGTACAGCGGAAACTGGATCAACACGCCAGTGGTGGTTGGCACCGCACGGGCCACCGCATCGAGGAAGCTGCGCGGGCGCCAGTGCAACAGCGCGCCGAGCATGATGAACAGGAAGTTGTAGGTGTTCAGGCCGGAAATCGCAGTGATCGCCGGTTTGGTCGAGAACTCGTGAAACAGCCATCCCGCCGCCAGCAGCACCAGCACGATGATCAGCAACGGGCTGTGTTCCAGCCATTCGCCGGGGCGAGTGCGCGGTTGCAGCGGTGGCAGATTGAACGCCGGGTCGATGCCACAGGCCTTGGCGTCGCGTGCCGAGTTCGGCCCCGGGGCGGTGGCGTAGGCGATGATGATCGAAATCACGATCAGTGCCAGCAGCATTACCCCGGACTGCCAGAGAAAAATGGTTTCGGTGAACGGGATCACGCCGGTGATCGACAGGATCGACGGCGGCAGGCTGCCGGGGTTGGCCTGCAACTGGGCGGCCGACGATGACAAGCCCAGCGCCCACACCGCGCCCAGACCTAGATACGCAGCGGCACCGGCGGCGCGGTAATCCATCTTCAGGTCGGTGCGGCGGGCGAGGGCGCGTACCAGCAGCCCGCCAAATACCAGCGACAGACCCCAATTGAGCAGCGATGCGACCATCGAGATCAACGCCACCCAAGCCACGGCGGAGCGGCCGTTCTTCGGGATGCGTGCCAGTTTGTCGATCAGCTTGACTGCGGGCGGAGAGCTAGCGACGACGTAGCCGCCGATCACCACGAAGGCCATCTGCATGGTGAACGGGATCAGGCTCCAGAAGCCGTCGCCGAAGGCCATCGCTGCAGCGGTGGGTTTGGCGCCCATGGCCAGAGTGGCCAGCGCAACGATGATCACGGCCAACGCGGCGAACACCCAGGAGTCGGGAAACCAGCGTTCGGCAAAACTGGAACAGCGCAGGGCAAAGCGCGCGGAGCGGCTATCTTCGATATCAACGGCCACGGGAAGTACCTCGGATTTTTTATGGTTATTTTGATCTCTGGCCACAATCTCAACATGGTCAGCGCCCCTTGTGGGAGCGAGCTTGCTCGCGAAGGCGTCAGGTCAGTCAACAGTGATGTTGAATATACCGGCCTCTTCGCGAGCAAGCTCGCTCCCACAGGGATTGATGGTGGTTTGTAAGCTGTGGCCCAGCAGACAGGCGCTAACAGTAAATCAAGCGCCGCCCTTTTGTTGAGCAGGTTTTCGCAAACCGAGACTATGGTCTGACGGGTTGTCGATCCGCGCATTTGCGTAGACCATGGGCGCCTTGGTTTTTGCCGATGCCTGAGTTCTTTGTCATGACTGCCAATTCTCCAGCCCGACCGGCGCCATTCAGCCGTGCCGACTACAAGACCCTCGGCCTTGCGGCGCTCGGCGGGGCGCTGGAAATCTACGATTTCATCATTTTCGTGTTCTTCGCGCTGACCCTGAGCCAGCTATTCTTCCCGCCGGAAATGCCCGAGTGGCTGCGCTTGCTGCAGAGTTTCGGCATCTTCGTCACCGGTTATCTGGCACGGCCGCTGGGCGGGATTCTGATGGCGCATTTCGCCGACCGTCTCGGGCGCAAAAAGGTGTTCAGCCTGAGCATCCTGATGATGGCGCTGCCGTGTCTGCTGATCGGGATCATGCCGACCTACGGGCAGATCGGCTATTTCGCGCCCTTGCTGTTGCTGGCGCTGCGCATCCTGCAAGGCGCTGCGGTGGGTGGTGAAGTGCCGAGTGCCTGGGTGTTCGTCGCCGAGCATGCGCCTGTCGGCCATCGCGGTTACGCCCTCGGATTTTTGCAGGCCGGCCTGACCTTCGGTTACTTGATCGGCGCACTCACGGCGACCTTCCTGGCGCAGGTTTTCACGCCCGCCGAAATTCTCGATTACGCCTGGCGCTATCCGTTTCTGCTCGGCGGCGTGTTCGGCGTAGTGGGCGTTTATCTGCGCCGCTGGCTCAGCGAAACCCCGGTGTTCATGGCCATGCAAGCGCAGCGCGAGGCGCGGGTCGAGCTGCCGTTGCGCACGGTGCTGCGTGAACATCGTCTGGCCATGCTGCCGGCCATGTTGCTCACCTGCGTACTCACCTCGGCAGTGGTGGTGTTCGTCGTCATCACCCCGACCATGATGCAGAAAACCTTCGGCATGACCGCCAGCCACACCTTCGGACTCAGTGCGCTGGGCATCGTCTTTCTCAACATTGGCTGCGTGATCGCCGGTCTGCTGGTCGATCGCATCGGCGCCTGGCGCACGGTCATGCTCTACAGCCTGTTGCTGCCGCTGGGCATTGGCGTTTTGTATGGCTGCCTGATCATGGGTGGGTATTGGATCGGCATGGCCTACGCGGTCGCCGGTCTGGCTTGTGGGGTAGTGGGGGCGGTGCCTTCGGTGATGGTCGGGCTTTTTCCGGCGCGGATTCGCGTGTCGGGCATTTCCTTCACCTACAACATTGCCTACGCCGCCTGGGCAAGTATCACACCGCTGTTGCTGATTGGTCTGATGCCGTGGAGCCCGTGGGTCTGCGTGATGTTCTGTGCAGTGATGGGCGCGGTGGGCATTCTGACAGCGGCGTATTTCGGTGCGCGCATGCCGCGCACCGGCCCGTGTCAGGCTGCCGGCGCGGCTTGAACCGACAGCGCCGGACTATTTTCGACTGACGGGTCTTGAGCCCGCTTCAGAAAAGCTGCGCAAGGCCGATGGCTAGGTTGTATCCGCTTACTACCTGCCATCGGTGCTTTCCCATGTTCAATAAACGCTTGAAGCAAGAGCTGGCCGCTCTCCGTGAAGAACTCTCCAGCCTTGTACAAGTGAAGGAAAGCCTGGAAAGCGAAATGCTCGCGCTGACCCTTGAGCCCGATGGGCGGATTCGTTCGGTCAACCAGAATTTTCTCGATGAAATGTTCTACAAGAGCCAGGACCTGGTCGGCCGGGCAATCGAAGACATCGTGCCGGCCCAGGTCAAATCCGACGAATTCCATCAGCGCTTCAAGAACTCGATGAGCCGTGGCGAGCACTTCGCCGGCGCCGTGCGCCTGTTACGCGGCAATGGCGACGAGGCGTGGCTGCGTTCCATCGTGCAACCGGTGCGCTCGTCCGATGGCCGGATCAGACACATTTCCTTCTACGCCAGCGACCTGACCCGCACCATCGAAGCCTCCCGCGAGCATGAGAACCTGATCGGCGCGCTGGTGCGCTCTACCGCCGTGATCGAGTTCGACCTCAACGGCAATGTGCTCAGCGCCAATGATCGCTTCCTCAACGGCATGGGTTACAGCCTGGCGCAGATCAAAGGAAAACATCACCGCACGTTCTGCGCCCCGGATGAGTACAACAGCGCCGAGTACCAAAACTTCTGGCGGCGCCTGAACAGCGGTGAATTTGTCGCTGGCCGCTTCAAGCGTATCGACAGCCATGGTCGTACGGTGTGGCTGGAAGCGTCCTACAACCCGGTGGTTGATGCCAACGACAAACTGTACAAAGTGGTGAAGTTCGCCACGGTGATCACCGATCAGGTCAACCGCGAGCAGGCGGTTGCCGATGCAGCGAGCATCGCTTACAGCACCTCGCAACAAACCGACAGCACCGCGCAACGGGGCACCACGGTGGTCACCGAAGCGGTGAACGTGATGCGTGATTTGTCGCGGCACATGCAAGCCGCTGGCGAAGGTATCGAGGCGCTCAACGAGCAGTCGCTGGTGATCGGCACCATCGTCAAAACCATCAGCGGCATTGCCGAACAGACCAACCTGCTGGCGCTCAACGCCGCCATCGAAGCCGCTCGCGCCGGCGAGCAGGGCCGTGGTTTTGCCGTGGTCGCGGACGAGGTCCGGCAGTTGGCCTCGCGCACCAGCCAGGCGACCGATGAAATCGTTGGCGTGGTACGGCAGAACCAGGAAATGGCCCGCAATGCCGTGGCGCTGATGACCGACGGCAAGCTTCAGGCTGAACAGGGCCTGGCGCTGGCGGCGGAGGCGGGCACGGTGATCGTCGAGATTCAGGACGGTGCGCAGAAAGTGGTGGATGCGGTGGGGCAGTTTGCCAATCAGCTGTCTCACTGACACCGCACTGATCGTTCCCACGCTCTGCGTGGGAATGCCGCCCGGGACGCTCCGCGTTCCTTCGCTGGCGTGGCGCAGAGCGTGGGAACGATCACCGAGGGGCAGCGCCGCATCTGCTCATTCCCACAGGTTCTGTGATTCTCCAGTGACAGCGCTACAATCGGCTCCTTTTCCTCCGGAGCAAATCCCATGAGCGCCTCCCACCGCCGTCCGGTGCCTCTGAACAAAGCCTACCGCCTGCTCAACCACGGCCCGACCGTTCTGGTCAGTGCCGCCCATGATGGCCAACGCAATATCATGGCCGCCGCCTGGGCCATGCCGCTGGATTTCGAGCCGCCGAAAGTCGCCGTCGTCCTCGACAAATCCACCTGGACCCGCCAGTTGCTCGAAGCCTCCGGCACTTTTGTGCTGAATGTGCCTTGCGTCAATCAGGCCGATATCGTGCAAACCGTCGGCAACACCTCCGGCCTGGAAATCACCCGCGCCCAGGGTCAGGACAAGTTTCAGGCGTACGGTCTGCAAACCTTCGCTGGCGAACAGGTTGAAGCGCCGCTGCTCGACGGCTGTGTCGCCTGGCTCGAATGCCGCCTGCTGCCGGAGCCGCGCAATCACGAGCAATACGACCTGTTCCTCGCCGAAGTCATCGCCGCCCAGGCCGACGAGCGAGTGTTCAGCGACGGCCGCTGGCATTTCGAAGGGCAGGATGGATTGCGCACGCTGCATCACGTTGCGGGCGGGCATTTTCTGACGATTGGGGATGGGGTGGATGGCAAGACGTTGGCGGTCTGATTTACTCCCGGGAGAAGGCCTGCTGCTCGGCAGGCCTTTTTCAATGCAGTGTTTCAGTCCCCCAACGCTTCTCCCTCACGCCGAGGATCGGCACCCCCCGCCAATTTCGCTTTGCCCTGCGCATCCTTCACCCGCACGATCGCCTGGGTACCGCTGGTCATGTCGATTTCGCTGACCGCGTGGCCCTTGTCCTTGAGTGCCTGGATCAGCGCCGGGCTGAACTGTCCCTGTTCCAGTTCGGTGGGGCCATTGCGGCTGCCGAAGTTGGGCAGGTTGATCGCACTTTGTGCGTCGAGGTTCCAGTCGAGCAGGCCGATGGTGGTTTTCGCCACGTATTCGATGATTTGCGAACCACCGGGGGAGCCGACCGTGGCGATGAGTTCGCCAGTGTTGCGATCAAAGATCAGTGTCGGCGCCATCGACGAGCGTGGGCGTTTGCCCGGTTCGACGCGGTTGGCAACTTTCTGCCCGTTCTCTTCGGGGATGAAGGAGAAGTCGGTCATCTGGTTGTTCAGCAGAAAACCCTGAACCATCAGGTGCGAGCCGAACGCGGCTTCGATGGTGGTGGTCATCGACACGGCGCCGCCGAGATCATCCACCGCGACCACTTGCGAGGTCGAGATGCGCAACGGCGAGCGGTCCGGTGCGTAGGCAATCTGCACGCCCGGCGGTGTGCCCGGTTTGGCGCTGCCCATGCTGCGCTCGCCGATCAGGCTGGCGCGGCTGGCCAGATAGCCAGGATCGAGCAGACCTTTGACCGGCACCGGGACGAAGTCGGTGTCGGCCACGTATTGCGCACGGTCGGCATAGGCCAGACGTTCAGCCTCGGCGATCAGATGCACCGCTTGCGGCGCCGGTTCGATGCCGGCCGGCCTGTTGGTGTTCACTGGTTTGAGCGGCGTCAGCGACAGGCGTGGGTCGCGAGTCTCCAGCGCCTGCAATGTGCCGAGAATCTGCGCCACGGCGATCCCGCCTGACGACGGTGGCGGCATGCCGCAGACCTGCCAACGCTTGTAGTCGGTACACAGCGGCGCGCGCTCCTTGGCCTGATAACGCTGCAAATCGTTCAGCGACAGGCTGCCTGGATTGGCGTGCTGTTGAACCCTGGCGACGATCTCTTCGGCGATCGGACCTTTGTACAGCGCATCGGCACCTTCGCTGGCGATGCGTTTGAACACGGCGGCCAACTTCGGGTTTTGCAGGCGCGTGCCGACGGCTTTGACGCTGCCATCGTCATTGAGGAAGTACGCGGCCATCTCTGGCGACTGGCGTATCAGAGGATCGGCAGTCAGCAGCGAATGCAGGCGCGGGGAAATCGCAAAGCCTTGCTCGGCCAGTTTGATCGCTCGCTCAAACAGCTTCGCCCATGGCAAGCGACCGTGTTGTCGATGCGCCAGCTCCAGGGCGCGCAATACCCCGGGCGTACCGACCGAGCGGCCGCCGATCTGCGCTTGCGTAAAGGCCATCGGTTTACCGTCAGCCTTCAGGAACAGCTTCTCGGTGGCCCCGGCCGGGGCCGTTTCGCGGCCGTCATAGGTGCGCACCTGCTTGCCATCCCACAACACAATCATCGCCCCGCCACCGATCCCGGAAGACTGCGGCTCAACCAGCGTCAACACCGCCTGCATCGCAATCGCAGCATCAATCGCCGAACCACCCTGACGCAACATCTCCCGCCCGGCTTCGGCCGCGAGTGGATTGGCAGCAGCGGCCATGTGTTTATTGGCGTGTCGGGCTTGCAGATCAGTGCGGTAACCGGAAGCGGCTTCCGGTGCCAGCGGCAACGAAGAAGAGGGCGGGGCGTTGCATGCGGTGAGGGTCAGAGCGCTGACAAGCAGTGTCAGGGCTGGCAGGCGAAAGCGCTTCAAGGGCTGGGCTGGAAACACGCGGGCTCTCCGTCCGTGGGGTAAAAGTCTTGGGGGACTTTATCGAGCGGGCCGGCGGGGTGCAAACTGCGTGAGGATTACAGCACTCCCGCTCAGCGGCCGCGCCAATCGATTGGCCGAAAACGATGCCCTTGTGGGAGCGAGCCTGCTCGCGAAAGCGGTAACTCGGATGGTGCGATCTTCTTGGTTCTTAGTCGGTGTGAAGCGTGCCGTCGGCCATTTTGCTCGGCAGCATTTCCAGCACGAACACGCTGGCCGGCCCGCCGGCGCCACGGATGGCCCAGTTCAGGCGCTGTTGCAAAAAAACGCCGCCGGCCAGACGTCCCAAAGCCAGGTGGGCACCTATCGCCGTCGCGACCGCCGGATTTCTCATACAGATTATTCAGGTCGACAGCCTACACGGCGTTGCCTGAGGATGGTTTCTGTACGGTTCCCAGGAGGGGCTTCACTTTTGCTGGGCGGTGGAACAAAACAAAGGCAGCAACACGACATCGACCAATCAAAAGAAATCTGGAAGGCCCTGAAGAGGTCGCTCAATGAAAAGCGTAAGCAATCACGAGGACAGTGTTCTCGAAATGCTGCGCACGAACGAGAATTTCGCTCTCGAATATCTCGTTGCAGCATTGGAAGAAATTGATGAAGAGGGCGGTGAGTCTGTGTTTCTCACCGCGGTGCGACGTGTGGTGGAAGCGAGAGGCGGTTTTGCCGCTGTCTCCAACGCAACCGGACTCAATAGAGGCAATCTTTACCGCCAATTTCAGCAGATGGAAACCCAGGCCTTTCTACGCTACCGAAGGTGCTGTCTGCTGTGGGGCTCGGTTTGTCGAAGGTGGTCGCTCACAGTCAGGATGATCAGGAACACACAGCAGCGTGATCCACCGTGGTAAGAAGCCCGGCTCGATGTCGGGCTTTCTGATTTTTTCCCTGCGGCATTTCTCTGATGGGGGAACGTGGAATTGATCCGCTGACATTAAGCGGTAGGTTGCGAGTGAAGCAGAGCGCAACTTTTCTCGAGGCATAAAAAAACGGCCTACCTTTCGGTAAGCCGTTTTTAGTACTTGGTGGCTACACAGGGACTTGAACCCCGGACCCCAGCATTATGAATGCTATGCTCTAACCAACTGAGCTATGTAGCCAAGTGGCGCGCATTATTCCCCTGAAATGGCAAAGCGTCAAGCGTAAATCGAAAATATTTCTTCCTGTTTTCAACCGCTTATCCTCCAGCCCCGAAAATTGGGGCCGGGGAGGGCGTCAGCGCAGTTGGAATCTGGCGGTATTTGCGCTCAGGGCCTCGCTGCCCTGGCTCAAGGTGTCCGCCGCGAGGTTAACCGCGCGTGCGCCTTCAAGCAAACGCACCGCCGCTTGATCGACCTGCTGGATATTGCCGCTGACTTCGTCGGCGGTGCTGGCCTGTTCTTCAACCGCCGTGGCGATTTGCGCCAGGGTGTCGGTGACACTCTGTACGGCGCTGGCGATTTCTCCCAGGCGTTCGCCGAGGCCGGTGACCGCTTCGGCATCCGATTGCGCCTGACCGCAGGCGGCTTCCATCAGGCTCACCGCTTCGTTGACCGTGGCGCGCAGACTGTCGACAGTGCCGGCGATCTGCGCCGTGGACGATTGCGTGCGTTGCGAGAGGCTGCGCACCTCGTCGGCGACCACGGCAAAGCCGCGACCCTGTTCGCCGGCGCGGGCGGCTTCGATGGCGGCGTTGAGCGCGAGCAGGTTGGTCTGCTCGGCGACGCCGCGAATCGTGTCCACGACCAGTTGAATTTGTTGGCCTTGCTCGCTGACCCGGCCGAGCGCGGCGGCAGTGTCGTTCAGGCGCTGATTGAGCTGCTGAATGCTGGCCGTGGTGCGTTGGCTGTCGCGGCTGCTGTCGGCGGCGATGCGTCGGGTTTGCTGGGCGCTGCCGGAAGCCTGTTCGCAACTCTGCGCGACGCCTTGCGAGGTCGCGGCCAATTGGGTGGCGGCAGCGGCGATCTGGCTGATCTGCAACTGCTGCGCCTCAACTTCACCGAGGGCGCCGCTGGAGTGTTGGTTGAGGCTGCGTACCGCGTTGCTCAACTGCGAGGTCTCGTGGTCGACGCCGAGCATGCTGCTGCGCAGTTGCACCACGGCGACGTTGAGCGCGGTGCTGATCGCTGCCAGCTCATCGCGCCCCACCACCGGCACTTGCAGGCTCAGGTTACCGTCGCGCAAGGCCTCAGCGAGCAAGGTGATGCCGCTGGCACTGCGGCGGATCGAGGCTTGCAGGCAGACGAACAGGTACAACGCGGCCAGCAGCAGGCAACCGAAGATTGCGGCGACAAGAATGAACTGGCGGATCGCCGAGCTGTAATACGCATCGAGCCGCTGATCCAGCGCGACCAGTGACTGCTGGCGCAGGGAAGCGAGGTCGGTGAGCAGCGCGTCGAGGCTGCGTTCGAAGTCCTCTGGCTTGAGGTTGATGCTGCCGCCAAACACACCGTCGTCGAGGACTTTCAGGCCGCTGTCGAGGTGTTTCAGGCTGTCGTGATACTGACCGGCCCAGGCTTGCAGCTCGACTGGCAGACGAGCCTCCAGCAGGCCGGCGGTTTTCACCAGTTGCTCGCGGGCGTCGCCGATGCGGCTGCGCAGGTCGCGCAACTGCAGGCGGCTCTGCAGGGTGAACTGCCCGGAGACCACCGAAGCCTGGCCGACTGCGGCGAGACGCCCGACCCGCTCGATCAGGTCAGGTGCGTGTTGCGTGGAAATCTGCGTCAGCAAGTAGGTTTCCAGCCACGGCGCTAGGGTCAGGCGATTGTCCATGACGATCTGCTCGCGCAAAGCTTGCAGCGCGCCCAGGGCATTGGTGAAGCGGTCATAACCGTCCGGCCACCAGCCGACACTGCTGAGGCTTTTCGAATCAAGGCCATTGAGTGCGGTTTGCAGCGCCTGAAAGCGCTCGAGGATTGCGCCGTCGGCGCCTTGCTGGTTCAGGGCATTGCCCAGCTCGGTGGTGGCTTGCAGCACCGCCGGTTGCACGCCATCGAAGGCAGCCATGGCGGCGAGGGTGGCCGGTGTCGGCTGACGATTGGTCTCGGTGGCGCGCCAGCGGGCGGCGCGGTCGCGTTGCGCGGCGAGCAGGTTGTCCAGCGCATCCAGCGCGAGCAATTGACGCACACCGGCACGTTCGCCGGAGATCAGATTGAGCTTCTCGCGATAGTCATGGCCGATCATCAACAGGCTGCCGGCCAGCGGCAGAATGAACAGCAGAAACAACAATTGGAATTTACCTGCGAAGCCAAACCGCCCCAGCAATTTGATCCCCGGTGAAAGGAAAGCCTGCATGCCTCATGACTCCTCTGGACACCACGCACCATTGGCGTGCATCGCGAACCTTTGGGCTGCGACCTGTGCCCTCTAAAAGGCCTCGAAAGTTCACCCATGCCCGCTCTGTAGGCCGGCTCTGTAGCGAAACTTCCCATTGTCGAGCGCCTTTGTAAGGCGATCGTGTTCAAGGGCAGAAGCAAGGCAAGATTCAGACCATGGCGTTGCGCTATCACCTTGCAGTCGACGACCAGTCAGTTAGTTAGCTGCCTAAGGGGATAGCGCGAGCGCACCGAAAAATGGCACATTGACGCACCTGCCTGCGGGCACTCATCTGCTGTCCGGAAATTTTCATGGCTATCAGCAACGTTCAGACCGCCGCTGCCTCGGCGACCGCTGCTCCGCAAAGCAGCCCCTTGGTGATGCGCATCATCGGCGCGGTGGCGCTGGCGCATTTGATCAACGACCTGATCCAGTCGGTGCTGCCGTCGATCTACCCGATGCTCAAAGCCAACTATGGCCTGACCTTCACCCAGGTCGGCCTGATCACCTTGACCTTCCAGTTGACCGCGTCGCTGTTGCAGCCGTGGGTCGGTTATTACACTGATCGCCACCCGAAACCGTGGCTGTTGCCGGCGGGCACGGTGTGTACCTTGATCGGCATTCTGATGATGTCGGTGGTCGGCAGCTTCCCGCTGATCCTGCTGGCGGCGGCGCTGATCGGCATTGGCTCGTCGACCTTTCACCCGGAAGCCTCGCGTGTGGCGCGGCTGGCCTCGGGCGGCCGCTTTGGTCTGGCGCAATCGACCTTTCAGGTGGGCGGCAATGCCGGCTCCGCGTTCGGCCCGTTGCTGGCGGCGGCGATCATCATTCCCTTCGGCCAGGGCAATGTGGCGTGGTTCGGTCTGTTCGCAGTGTTTGCGCTGTTTGTGCTGTACCGCATCAGCCGCTGGTACGCCAATCACCTCAACCTGTTCAAGCTCAAGGCCGGCCAGGCGGCGACGCACGGCTTGTCGAAGGGCAGGGTGACCAGTGCGCTGGTGGTGCTGGGGCTGCTGGTGTTCTCCAAGTATTTCTACATGGCCAGTTTTACCAGCTACTTCACCTTCTACCTGATCGAGAAATTCGACCTGTCGGTGGCCAGTTCGCAATTGCATCTGTTCCTTTTCCTGGGCGCAGTGGCGGCGGGGACGTTCTTCGGTGGACCGATTGGCGACAAGATCGGACGCAAGGCAGTGATCTGGTTTTCCATCCTCGGCGTCGCGCCGTTCACCTTGATCCTGCCGCATGTCGATCTGTTCTGGACCAGCATTCTCAGCGTGGTGATCGGCTTCATTCTCGCCTCGGCGTTCTCAGCGATCGTGGTGTACGCGCAGGAACTGGTGCCGGGTAATGTCGGGATGATTGCCGGGATTTTCTTCGGTCTGATGTTTGGTTTCGGCGGGATTGGCGCCGCGCTGCTCGGGCATCTGGCGGATGTGCACGGGATTGAGTACGTGTATTTCCTGTGCTCGTTCCTGCCGTTGTTTGGTGTGTTGGCGATCTTCCTGCCGCGTACTAAAAAGGCCTGATCAGACGAATCGAACTGTGGGAGCGAGCCTGCTCGCGAATGGGTGGGTCAGTTGACGAATGCTTAGCTGACACGCCGCATTCGCGAGCAGGCTCGCTCCCACAGGGAAATGTACTCAGTCACTGAATTTCAGGCACAAAAAAGCCGCGTATCAAACGCGGCTTTTTCTTGCCCGGCTGTTGCTTAGACGTTGAAACGGAAGTGCATCACGTCGCCGTCTTTGACGATGTAATCCTTGCCTTCCAGGCGCCATTTGCCGGCTTCTTTGGCGCCGGCTTCGCCCTTGTACTGGATGAAGTCGTTGTAGGCGATGACTTCGGCACGGATGAAGCCTTTTTCGAAGTCGGTGTGGATCACGCCAGCGGCCTGTGGTGCGGTGGCACCGACCTTGACGGTCCAGGCGCGGACTTCTTCGACACCGGCGGTGAAGTAGGTCTGCAGGTGCAGCATTTCGTAGCCGGCGCGGATCACGCGGTTCAGGCCAGGCTCTTCCAGGCCCAGAGCCTCAAGGAACATGTCCTTCTCTTCGCCGTCATCGAGCTCGGCGATTTCCGCTTCGATCTTGTTGCACACCGGAACGACCATGGCGCCTTCTTCTTCGGCGATGGCCTTGACCACGTCCAGGTGCGGGTTGTTCTCGAAACCGTCTTCGGCAACGTTGGCGATGTACATGACCGGTTTGGTGGTCAGCAGGTGGAAGCCCTTGATAACGGCTTTCTCATCCGCGCTCATGTTCTTCATCAGGCTGCGTGCCGGCTTGGCTTCGGTGAAGTGCGCGATCAATTGCTCGAGCAGTGCCTTCTGAACCACAGCGTCCTTGTCACCGCCCTTGGCGTTGCGCGCGACTTTCTGCAGTTGCTTCTCGCAGCTGTCGAGGTCGGCGAAGATCAGTTCCAGGTCGATGATTTCGATGTCGCGTTTCGGGTCGACGCTGTTGGAAACGTGAATCACGTTGTCGTCTTCGAAGCAGCGCACGACGTGAGCGATAGCGTCGGTTTCGCGGATGTTGGCCAGGAACTTGTTGCCCAGGCCTTCACCTTTCGAGGCGCCGGCGACGAGGCCAGCGATGTCGACGAATTCCATGGTGGTCGGCAGGATGCGCTTCGGATTGACGATGGCTGCCAGAGCTTCCAGGCGCGGATCCGGCATCGGCACGATGCCGCTGTTCGGCTCGATGGTGCAGAAGGGGAAGTTCTCGGCCGCGATACCGGATTTGGTCAGGGCGTTGAACAGGGTGGACTTGCCGACGTTAGGCAGGCCGACGATGCCGCAATTGAATCCCATGGTGTTTCCCCTCGGGTAAAAGTCAGGCCTTCTGGCTGTGCAGGTTTTTCATCGCGCGGTTCCATTCCCCGGCGAGGATATCCGGCAGCACGCCGAGGGCAAAGTCGATGCTGGCATCGAGTTTTTCCTGTTCGGCGCGTGGCGCACGACCCAGGACGAAATTTGAAACCATACTGGCAACGCCCGGATGGCCGATGCCAAGCCGCAGGCGGTAGAACGTATTCTGATTGCCCAGTTGCGCAATGATGTCGCGCAACCCGTTGTGACCGCCATGACCGCCGCCCTGCTTGAGCTTGGCAACGCCCGGAGGCAAGTCGAGTTCGTCATGCGCCACGAGGATTTCTTCAGGCTTGATGCGGAAGAAACCGGCGAGTGCCGCCACGGCTTGGCCGCTGCGGTTCATGTAGGTGGTGGGAATCAGCAGACGAACATCCTGACCCTGATGCGAGTAGCGCCCGGTCAGGCCGAAATATTTGCGATCGGCCACAAGAGTCACATTTTGTGCGTGGGCGATGCGCTCAACAAAAAGGGCCCCTGCGTTATGCCGGGTCTGTTCGTATTCAGCGCCTGGATTTCCCAGGCCAACGATCAGTTTGATGGCAGTCACGATAGGGGCCCTTCCTTGGAGTGGTGGATAACATCGCCGCGATCAGGGAAAGCGGCGAAAGTGGACGAAAAATGCTCATTTACCATGGATGTAAACTCCGCGTTCTCGCCCGCTTTCTCGCTACGTTCCAGTCCGCGATGTTACTTGCTCACTCCGGCATGACAGAGTGAATTACTCTGCTGCGCCTTCTTCGGTAGGTTCTGCAGCTACACGTGGAGCGTGGACGTTGGCAACAGCCTTGTCATCGCCGTGTGCCAGAGCAACGAACTCAACACCTTTAGGAGCTTTGAGGTCCGACAGGTGAATGATGGTGCCGATTTCTGCTTTCGACAGGTCGACTTCGATGAACTCAGGCAGATCTTTTGGCAGGCAGGAAACTTCGATCTCGGCAACAACGTGCGAAACTTCGCCGCCTTTCTTGACTGGAGCTTCTTCGCCAACAAAGTGCACAGGCACGATGGCGGTCAGTTTCTGGCCGGCAACAACGCGTACGAAGTCAGCGTGCATCACGTGGCCTTTGGCCGGGTGACGCTGCAGAGCCTTGATGATGACGTTCTGCTTGGTGCCACCAACGTTCAGCTCGATGATGTGGCTGTAAGCCGCTTCGTTTTCGAGCAGTTTGGCAACTTCTTTGGCCAGCATGCTGATGGATTCAGGGGCTTTGTCGCCACCGTAAACTACAGCTGGAACCAGGCTTGCGAGACGACGCAGGCGGCGGCTCGCACCTTTCCCCAGGTCGGAACGCACTTCAGCATTCAGAGTAAAATCGTTCATTTTGTATCTCCAAAATAGCCATGACCGAGTGGCGTTTGCGACCAGCGCCGAACACGGTATGGGCAAAAAAGCCCCGCCCCGACAGGAATGCCGGGGCGGGGCGCTTTTCGTCAACGAGACATTTCGTGAAGGGCAGGGCCCTTAACGGAACATCGCGCTGATCGATTCTTCATTGCTGATGCGGCGAACCGCTTCGGCAACAACCGGTGCGATATCCAGTTGACGGATACGTGCACAGGCTTGTGCTGCAGCGGACAGCGGGATGGTATTAGTGACCACCAGCTCGTCCAGCACGGAATTTTCGATATTCTCGATGGCCCGGCCCGACAGCACAGGGTGTGTGCAGTAGGCAAAGACCTTGGCTGCGCCATGCTCTTTCAGGGCCTTGGCCGCGTGGCACAGGGTGCCAGCGGTATCGACCATGTCATCGACGAGAATACAGGTACGCCCTTCGACATCACCAATGATATGCATCACTTCAGAGTGATTGGCTTTCTCACGGCGTTTGTCGATGATCCCGAGATCGACGCCCAGCGACTTGGCAACAGCCCGTGCACGCACGACGCCACCAATGTCCGGGGACACGATCATCAGGTTTTCGAAGCGCTGATCTTCAATGTCATCCACCAGAACCGGGGAGCCGTAGATGTTATCTACCGGAATATCGAAGAAGCCCTGAATCTGGTCAGCATGCAGATCAACCGTGAGAACACGGTCGATGCCGACTACGGTAAGCATGTCAGCGACGACTTTCGCGCTGATAGCCACACGTGCGGAACGCGGACGGCGATCCTGACGGGCATAACCAAAATAAGGAATAACAGCAGTGATACGAGTAGCCGAGGAGCGGCGGAAGGCATCAGCCATCACTACCAGTTCCATCAGGTTATCGTTGGTCGGAGCGCAAGTCGGCTGAATAATGAAGACGTCTTTACCGCGAACGTTTTCATTGATCTCGGCTGTGATTTCACCGTCGGAAAACTTGCCGACAGAGATGTCACCGAGAGGGATATGCAGCTGACGTACGACACGCCGAGCCAGATCGGGGTTGGCATTCCCCGTAAAGACCATCATCTTGGACACGCGCAGTACCTAGAGGCTGAGGGTAACCTGGATGAGTAGAGAAAATGGCAGGGGCGGCTGGATTCGAACCAACGCATGGCAGGATCAAAACCTGCTGCCTTACCGCTTGGCGACGCCCCTGTATCTGTTGCTTTCAAGTGCCGGGCACTTGATTCCTTTAGAGCAGACTTTGCAGCTTGCGATGCAACATCGAAACGTTGCTTCCTTTCGCTACAAACCCTGTAAGGGTCTCTGTCAGAAGGGCCGAGACTTTATCAGCTTCAGCTTTGCTTGGGAAGCCCCCAAACACACAACTTCCAGTTCCGGTGAGCTTTGCTTCGGTAAATTTACCTAACAAATCCAATGCGTTACGTACCTCTGGATAACGCCTTGCTACCACCGGCAAGCAGTCATTTCGACTGTTTCCCTCGGGAACGGGGCGCACTTTAATGGGCGGTGTGTTACGTGTCAACAAAGGATCGGAAAAAATTTCTGCCGTACTAACAGCGACTTGCGGCACGAGCACCAGATACCACGGTTCTTCGGGATCGACCGGGGTCAGTTTCTCACCGACGCCCTCGGCAAACGCCGCGTGGCCGCGGACGAAAACCGGCACATCGGCACCGAGTGACAAGCCCAGTGCGGCGAGGCGATCTTCATCCCAGCCCAGTTGCCAAAGATGATTGAGACCGAGCAGGGTCGTCGCCGCGTTCGAACTGCCGCCACCAATGCCGCCGCCCATGGGCAGGACTTTGTCGATCCAGATGTCGATGCCGAGCGCGCAGCCGGACTGTTGCTGCAACATCTTCGCTGCGCGCACGATCAGGTTGCTGCCGTGGGGCACGCCGGCGAACTCGGTGTGCAGTTGGATGGCGCCGTCATCGCGCACGGCGAAAGTGAGTTCATCGCCGTAATCGAGGAATTGAAACAGCGTCTGCAACTCGTGATAACCGTCTTCACGGCGACCGAGAATGTGCAGCATCAAGTTGAGTTTGGCCGGCGAGGGCAGGGTCAGGCGTGCAGCGGTCATGCGTTATTGCCCCAACTTGCGCGGTTGCCAGGTCTTGATCACCAGCGTCACGTCGAGGTCGGTGCCGTGCAGCTTGATGCGTTCGGGCAGCCAATAACCATTCTGTTCGGTGTAGGCGGTGTATTCGACTTTCCAGCCGTCCTGCTCAAGGCTGGCCAGACGACTGTCGGCGTCCAGGTTCAGACGACTTTTACTTTCCGGAGCTGGCAGGCCACGAACCCACCAGGCCAGATTCGACACCGGCAATTTCCAGCCGAGCTGTTCTTCGAGCAGCGCTTCAGGTGATTGCGATTCGTAGCGGCCCTGGTTGGCAACTTCCAGCGACACCTTGCCCGGACGCCCGGTCAGGCGTGCCGCGCCACGACCCAGCGGGCCGGACAGGCGAATGTCGTAATAGTCCTGCCGCTGCAGCCAGAACAACGTGCCGCTGCCGGAATCCTTCGGCGCGCGGATGCCGATCTTGCCGTCGATCTGCCAGCCATCGAGGCCGGTCAGTTGCTGTTTGTTAGCCGCCCACTGGGCCGGGCTGCCGTGGCCCTCGACCGACTCGCGAGTGCCGAACCCCGAGCAGCCGGCGAGCAGGGCGATGAAGCTGAAAACAATAACGTGGCGCAAAAACATGGGTTAAAGAGTCTCGGATCCGGTCAGGCGCTTGATGGTGCTGCGCAGAATGGTGCTGTCGGGTTGGTCCTTGAGGAACTTGCCCCACACTTGTTTGGCTTCGCGTTGATTGCCCTTGGCCCAGAGGACTTCGCCAAGGTGCGCGGCGACTTCGTGATCAGGAAAACGCTCGAGCGCCTGGCGCAAGTATTTCTCCGCATCATCCAGATTGCCCAAGCGGTAGTTCACCCAGCCAAGGCTGTCGAGAACTGCCGGGTCTTCCGGGTTGATCTGGTGCGCCTGCTCGATCAACGTTTTCGCTTCAGCGTAGCGGGTGGTGCGATCGGACAGGGTGTAGCCCAGCGCATTCAGCGCCATGGCATTGTCCGGATCGCGCTTGATGATCAGGCGCAGGTCTTTTTCCATCTGCGCCAGGTCATTGCGTTTTTCCGCGAGCATGGCCCGGGTGTAAAGCAGGTTGAGATCGTCCGGATATTTCTGCAGCGCTTGTTGCAGAACCTTCCAGGCCTTGTCGTCCTGTTTGTTGGCCGACAGGCTTTCCGATTCGATCAGATACAGCTGGATCGCGTAATCCGGTTGCTCGTCACGCTCGGCCGCCAGTTTGCTCTGCGCTTCGGCGGTCTTGCCGTTGCTCATCAGGATATCGGCCTGACGCAGCTGTGCCGGCAAATAGTCATTGCCCGGGCCGACCTGTGCGTACTCGATGAGTGCGCCTTGCGGGTCGTTGCGTTCTTCGGCAATCCGACCGAGGTTCAGGTGCGCCGAATCGACATGGCTTTCGCGAGCGATCAGGTCTTCCAGATAACCCTTGGCCTCATCCCACGCCTTGGCTTCCAGGCACACCAGCGCCAGCGAGTAACGCAGTTCATCGTCTTCCGGGTATTGCTGAACAAGGGTGGAGAACTCGGCCTTGGCGTCGTCCATGCGGTCCTGTTCGACCAGCATGCGCGCGTAGGTCAGGCGCAGGCGTTTGTCTTCCGGGTACTTCCTGATGTTTTTCTGCAACAGCGGCAGCGCTTCGTCGCCACGGTTGAGTAACTGAAGCAGGCGCGCGCGCAGCAGGATGGGAGCGATCTCGCCATCTTCCGGCGGATTGTCTTCAAGCAGAGTCAGCGCACCTTGATTGTCGCCGTCCTGCTGCAACAGCAGAGCCTTGCCGAAAATCAGCTGGTTGTTGTTCGGGTGACGCTGCAGCAAACGGTCGAAGCTTTTCATCAGACCGTTGCGGGTTTCCTGATCGGTGTCGGCGGCCGACAGCGCGAGGAAGTCGAAATGGGTGTCGCCCTTGCCCTGCAGGACTTTCTCCATGTAGACCATGGAGTCGTCGTAACGCCCGGCGCGGGCCAGTTGCACGGCGGCGGCGCGTTGCGCTTCGAGGTCGTCCGGAGCATTGCGGGCCCAGATCAGCGCGGTGTCGAGGGCCGGTTGATCGGCGCCCAGATACTCGGCGATGCGAAAAGCACGCTCGGAGACGCCCGGATCCTGGGTGTTGATCGCCTGGGTGACGTAATTGTCCAGAGCAATGTCGAAACGATTGCGCTGGCCGGCGAGTTCGGCGCTCAGCAGGCTGAACACGGTTTCCTCGCTGAACGAGCTGTAAACCTTGGGCTTTTCAGGCGCGGGCGTGGTGTCTTCGGCCGGCGGGGTGCCGTTCGGCGCAACGGGCGCCATGGTCTGGCAGCCGCTGAGGAAGACAAAAGCGAGGAGCAACGCGGAAGATCTATTCATATAGGAAGAGGACGACTAACCTGCGGTCGGATCATCATGACACAAGCCTTCGGCCAAACATAACCGAGACTCAATTGTGGCCATTATAGGGGCCGACAATTGGGACAATAGTCAGCGGTAGTTGTTCTGAATCTTTCGAAGTAGGACAATTGCCGGCTTCACGTCACCACCAGCGACCTTGAATGGCCTTCCTTGCACTCGGTATTAACCACAAGACTGCTTCAGTAGACGTCCGCGAGCGCGTGGCCTTTACCCCTGAGCAGCTGGTTGAGGCCTTGCAGCAGCTCTGCCGACTGACCGACAGCCGCGAAGCCGCGATCCTCTCCACCTGCAATCGCAGTGAGCTTTATATAGAACAGGATCAGCTCTCGGCGGACGTCGTGCTGCGCTGGCTGGCCGATTATCACCATTTGAGCCTCGATGAGCTGCGCGCCAGTGCCTATGTGCATGAAGACGATGCGGCTGTTCGTCACATGATGCGCGTCGCCTCCGGGCTCGACTCCCTGGTGCTGGGCGAACCGCAGATTCTCGGTCAGATGAAATCGGCCTACGCCGTAGCCCGTGAGGCCGGCACTATCGGGCCGTTGCTGGGGCGGCTGTTTCAGGCCACCTTCAATGCCGCGAAGCAGGTGCGTACCGATACTGCGATTGGCGAAAACCCGGTGTCGGTGGCGTTTGCCGCAGTGAGCCTGGCGAAACAGATTTTCAGCGATCTGCAACGCAGCCAGGCGCTGCTGATCGGTGCCGGCGAGACGATTACGCTGGTCGCGCGCCATTTGCATGAGCTGGGAGTCAAGCGCATCGTCGTCGCCAACCGCACGCTGGAGCGCGCCAGTCAGTTGGCCGAGCAATTCGGCGCTCACGCGGTGCTGCTCTCGGATATTCCGGCGGAGCTGGTGCGCAGCGATATCGTCATCAGTTCGACCGCCAGCCAGTTGCCGATTCTTGGCAAGGGCGCGGTGGAAAGTGCGCTGAAGCTGCGCAAGCACAAGCCGATCTTCATGGTCGACATTGCGGTACCGCGCGATATCGAGCCGGAAGTCGGCGAACTCGACGACGTTTACCTGTACAGCGTCGATGATCTCCACGAAGTGGTCGCCGAGAACCTCAAGAGCCGTCAGGGCGCTGCACAAGCGGCGGAGGAAATGGTCTCGGTCGGCGCCGACGATTTCATGGTGCGCCTGCGCGAACTGGCGGCGGTCGATGTGCTCAAGGCCTATCGTCAACAGAGTGAACGCCTGCGTGACGAAGAATTGCAGAAGGCCCTGCGTCTGCTGGCCAACGGTGGCAACGCCGAAGATGTGCTCGGGCAACTGGCCCGTGGCCTCACCAACAAACTCTTGCATGCGCCCAGCGTGCAGTTGAAAAAGCTGTCTGCCGAAGGCCGCCTCGATGCGCTGGCCATGGCCCAGGAACTCTTCGCCCTTGAGGGCTCACCGGATAGTTTTTCGGATAAAAAACCGCAATGAAAGCGTCACTGCTCAACAAGCTGGACATTCTCCAGGACCGTTTCGAGGAACTGACCGCGCTGCTCGGCGACGGCGAAGTCATTGCCGATCAGGCCAAATTCCGCGCCTATTCCAAGGAGTACGCCGAACTCGAGCCGGTAGTGGCCGCGTATAAAAAGCTGCTCGGCGTGCAAAGCGATCTCGAAGGCGCGCAGGCGCTGCTCAAGGACAACGACCCGGACATGCGCGAAATGGCCGTGGAAGAAGTCCGCGAAGCCAAGGAGTTGCTGGTCACGCTGGAATCCGACCTGCAGCGCATGCTGCTGCCGAAAGATCCGAATGACGGGCGCAACGTCTTCCTCGAAATTCGCGCCGGCACCGGTGGCGACGAGGCGGCGATTTTCTCTGGCGACCTGTTCCGCATGTACTCGCGCTATGCCGAGCGGCGTGGCTGGCGTGTCGAAATCCTCTCGGAAAACGAAGGCGAACATGGTGGCTATAAAGAAGTCATTGCGCGCATCGAAGGCGACAACGTTTACGGCAAACTGAAATTCGAGTCCGGCGCGCACCGTGTACAGCGTGTACCCGCCACCGAATCCCAGGGCCGTATCCACACTTCAGCCTGCACTGTCGCGGTATTGCCCGAGCCGGACGAGCGGGAGGCCATCGAGATCAACCCGGCGGATCTGCGCGTCGACACGTTCCGCTCCTCCGGCGCTGGTGGTCAGCACGTCAACACCACCGATTCGGCGATCCGCATCACCCATATCCCGACCGGCACCGTCGTTGAATGCCAGGAAGAACGTTCCCAGCACAAGAACCGTGCCCGGGCGATGGCGTGGTTGTCGGCCAAGCTCAATGATCAGCAAAACGCTGCGGCGGCCAACGCGATTGCCAGCGAGCGCAAGTTGCTGGTCGGTTCCGGCGATCGATCCGAGCGCATCCGCACCTACAACTACGCCCAAGGCCGGGTCACCGACCATCGCGTCAACCTGACCCTGTATTCGCTGGATGAAATTCTCGCCGGTGGCGTCGAAGCGGTGATCGAGCCATTGCTGGCCGAGTATCAGGCAGACCAACTCGCAGCGATAGGTGAATAAATGACCATCATCGCCAGCCTGTTGCGCGCTGCCGAGCTGCCGGACTCGCCCACTGCACGCCTGGACGCTGAACTGCTCCTCGCCGCCGCACTGGGCAAGTCGCGCAGCTTTCTGCACACCTGGCCCGAGCGCATCGTGCCGAGCGAGGCTGCGCTGACCTTTGCCGAATATTTGCAACGGCGGCGTAGCGGTGAACCGGTGGCCTACATTCTCGGCCAGCAGGGTTTCTGGAAACTCGATCTGGAAGTTGCGCCGCACACGCTGATCCCGCGCCCGGACACCGAGTTGCTGGTGGAGGCAGCCCTTGAGTTGCTGCCTGCAACCCCGGCCAAGGTCCTCGATCTCGGCACCGGCAGTGGCGCGATTGCGTTGGCTTTGGCCAGCGAACGCCCGGCGTGGGAAGTCACCGCCGTCGATCGAGTGCTCGAAGCCGTGGCCCTGGCCGAACGCAATCGCCAGCGTCTGCACTTGAACAACGCCACGGTGCTGAGCAGCCATTGGTTCAGCGCCCTTGAAGGCCAGCGCTTTCAGCTGATCATCAGCAACCCGCCGTACATTGCCGCCGCCGATCCGCATCTGGTCGAGGGCGATGTGCGTTTCGAACCGGCCAGTGCGCTGGTCGCCGGTGAAGATGGCCTCGACGATTTGCGCCTGATTGTTGCGCAGGCGCCGGATCATCTTGAAACCGGCGGCTGGCTGATGCTCGAACACGGCTATGATCAGGCCGAAGCCGTGCGTGATCTGCTGCTCACTCGTGGCTTTGAAGAAGTCCACAGCCGCACCGATCTGGGCGGCCATCAACGCATCAGTCTGGGGCGCCTGCCGTGCTGAATGATCAGGAATTGCTGCGCTACAGCCGGCAGATTCTGCTGCAACACATCGACATCGACGGGCAGCTGAAGCTCAAGGCCAGCCGCGTGCTGATCGTCGGCCTTGGCGGTCTCGGCGCGCCGGTGGCGTTGTATCTGGCGGCAGCGGGCGTCGGCGAGTTGCATCTGGCGGATTTCGACACGGTCGACCTGACCAACCTGCAACGACAGATCATTCACGACACCGACAGTGTCGGCATGTCCAAGGTCGACTCGGCGCTCAAGCGCCTGGGTGCGATCAATCCCGAAATTCAATTGATCGCCCATCGCCAGGCGCTGGACGAGGATTCTCTCGCCGCAGCGGTGGCGGCGGTGGATCTGGTGCTCGATTGCTCGGACAATTTCTCTACGCGTGAGGCGGTTAACGCCGCCTGTGTTGCCGAGCGCAAGCCATTGGTCAGCGGCGCGGCGATTCGTCTGGAAGGGCAGCTGTCGGTGTTCGACTCACGGCGTGCCGAGAGCCCTTGCTATCACTGCCTGTACGGACACGGCAGCGAAGCCGAGCTCACGTGCAGCGAAGCGGGTGTGGTCGGGCCGCTGGTCGGTCTGGTCGGCAGCTTGCAGGCGCTGGAGGCGTTGAAGGTGCTGGTCGGTTTTGGCGAGCCGCTGGTGGGGCGGCTGTTGCTGATCGACGCCTTGGGCTCGCGCTTCCGTGAACTGCGGGTCAAGCGCGATCCGGGCTGCAGCGTCTGTGGCGCCCGCCATGCGTGAAGCGCCAATCGGCGTGTTCGACTCCGGGGTCGGCGGCTTGTCGGTCCTCGGCGAGATCCAGCGTTTGCTGCCCAACGAATCGCTGCTTTACGTCGCCGATTGCGGGCACATTCCCTACGGCGAAAAGACCCCGGAATTCATCCGCCAGCGTTGCAGTGTGATGGCCGGGTTTTTCCGCGAGCAGGGCGCCAAGGCTCTGGTGCTGGCGTGTAATACCGCGACCGTGGCCGGTGTTGCCGACTTGCGTCGCGATTTTCCCGACTGGCCGATTGTCGGCATGGAACCGGCGGTCAAGCCGGCCGCAGCGGCGACCCGTAGCGGCGTGGTTGGCGTGCTGGCAACGACAGGTACGTTGCAGAGCGCCAAGTTTGCCGCTTTGCTCGATCGCTTCGCGGCTGACGTAAAAGTCATCACTCAGCCCTGCCCGGGGCTGGTCGAGCTGATTGAAAGTGGCGACCTGCACAGTCCCGAGTTGCGCACGTTATTGCAGGGTTACGTCACGCCTTTACTGGCTCATGGCTGCGATACGATCATCCTCGGATGCACCCATTATCCTTTTCTCAAGCCGTTGCTAAGGTCGATGATCGCCGACGATATCAGCCTGATCGATACCGGAGCTGCCGTGGCCCGACAGCTGCAACGGCTGCTGGTCGAGCGTCATCTGCTGTCACAGGGGCCGAGCGTGCCAGTGAAATTCTGGACCAGTGCTGATGCGCAATCCTTCAGAAAAATCCTACCTCTGCTGGGCCAAACTGCGTCGAATGTGCAAAACTTCGACTTGTAAAAAAAATGTGAAATAACTCGAAATACGCTGAACTTCTGACCACGCGCAGATTTCTATAGCGACAGCAGCAACTAAAAACCAAACGATCGTTCCGGAAAAGGAAGTTTCAAAGTGAAGCGACTATTCTGCTTGGCCGCGATTGCGGCCGCACTGATGGGGCAAAGCATTTCTGCACAAGCCGCTGGCGTTGAATTCGCCGTCGGCGGTACCAGCGATTCGACAATGACGTATCGCCTGGGCATGAATTTCGACTGGGACAAGAGCTGGCTGCAGAGCGACGTGGGTCGCCTGACCGGCTACTGGAGCGGCGCCTACACGTACTGGGAAGGTGACAAGACTTCCAGCAACAACAGCCTGTCGTTCTCGCCTGTATTCGTTTACGAGTTTGCCGGTCAGTCGGTCAAACCCTACGTTGAAGCGGGTATCGGCGCGGCGTTTTTCTCCAACACCGAATACGAAAGCAACAAACTGGGCGGCTCCTTCCAGTTCGAAGACCGCATCGGTTTCGGCCTGCGCTTCAATGGCGGCCACGAAGTCGGCATCCGCGCCACGCACTACTCCAACGCCGGCCTGTCCAGCGACAACGATGGTGTAGAAAGCTACGCGCTGCATTACACAATGCCGCTGTAATCCGCCGCTACGCGGAACCAACGTGGGAGCGAGCCTGCTCGCGAAAGCTGAGTGTCAGTCAATTCAAATGGTGGCTGACACACCGCTTCGCGAGCAGGCTCGCTCCCACAGTTGTTTCTGCGTTGTCAAAGAAATCAGCGGTAGGCTGTGGCAATACCCCGGCGTTCTTCGATGCACTCCGGCGCGCCCATTTCGAACTCGCGGCAGATCAGCGGGCGGCGTTCGTAGATCGTGCACATCATGCTGTCGCGATCCAGCGCGGCGCACCAGCCGTCGTCCAGACGCAGCATTACTTCACCGCCCCATTCATCGGTATCGATAAAGCGATCAGGCACGCCGGTGTCGGTGATCAGCATCACTTCGAGCTGGCAGCAGCATGCCGCGCAGGTCGAGCAGGTGACGGCCGGTTCTTCGACTTGTGTGAGGGGGATGGTTTTCATGGCGGCAGTGTAAGGCAGTGATCGCTGTGGGTGTGAAAGCGCTGACGGACGCTCACGGCACCAGACGCCGCGCCATCAAATGCAACAACGGAAACAGCCCTGCCCAGAGCAGCCCGATGACGATCAGCGTCGACACTTCGCCGTATGGAAATTGCACGCCGGCCAGTCGTCCGCCGCCGTAGTAAGACAACGCACCGCCCACCGCACCAAGTGCGCTGGCCAGCCACCATGGCCGTGCGCTCCAGGCCAGACAATGACGCAATGTGGTGGCGAGCAGCGCCCAGAGCAGCATCAGCCACAACGGAATCAACGGAGACGCATCCGCAAAGCGGAACACGCCGAGCTGACGCAAAACGCTGTCCACCGCCGTGCCGACAATCACCACGCACAAGATCAAACGGCCTTCCTCCGCCCAACTGCTGATCCAGCGCAGATGAATCACCAGCGTCGCCAGTGCAAGTAACAGCCACAAACTGTTGCCGCCGAGCACGCAGGCGAGCCAGCCGAGCTGAAACAAGAGGGCATTGGCGACACGCTCACGCATCGAAGCGCCCGAGCAGCGGCGCGGTCATTGCCGCCGGTTTCGCCAGCAACAGTTGTGCGGTGCCGATGGTGCGCTCCAAAAAACCGCCCTCGCAGTAGCACAGGTAGAACTCCCACAAACGCAGGAAATAATCGTCGTAGCCCAGTTCGCTCAGGCGGCCATGGGCGAGGCGAAAGTTCTCGTGCCACAGGCGCAATGTCTTGGCGTAATGCAGACCGAAATCTTCCATGTGCAGCAGGTTCATGTCGGTTTCGCGGCTGACCACATCGAGCATCTTGTGCACCGAGGGCAGGGCGCCGCCGGGGAAGATGTAGCGCTGGATAAAGTCGACGCTGCGCTTGGCCTGTTCATAACGTTGCTCGCGAATGGTGATCGCCTGGAGCAGCATCAGGCCGTTGCTTTTGAGCAACTGCGCGCATTGCTTGAAGTAGGTCGGCAGGAACCGATGGCCGACCGCTTCGATCATCTCGATCGACACCAGTTTGTCGTACTCGCCGCTGAGGTCGCGGTAATCCTTGAGCAGCAGGGTGATGCGGTCCTGCAAGCCCAATTGTTCGATGCGTTTGGCAGTGAACGCGAACTGCTCTTTCGACAGCGTCGTGGTGGTCACGCGGCAACCGTAATGCTGCGCCGCGTACAACGCCATGCTGCCCCAACCGGTGCCGATTTCCAGCAGGTGATCGCTGGGCTTGAGCGCGAGTTTCTGGCAGATGCGTTCGAGTTTGTTCAGTTGCGCCTGTTCCAGGGTGTCGCTCGGCGAAAGGAACTGGGCGGCGGAATACATCATGGTCGGGTCGAGAAACTGTTCGAACAATTCATTGCCGAGGTCGTAGTGCGCCGAAATATTCTTCTGCGAGCCTTTACGCGTGTTTCGATTGAGCCAGTGCAAGCCTTGCACGAACGGCCGGCCCAGACGCGCCAGGCCACCTTCCATGGCATCGAGTACATCGAGATTGCTGACGAACACGCGCACCACAGCCGTCAGGTCCGGCGAGCTCCAATAGCCGTGGATGAATGCTTCGCCGGCGCCGATCGAGCCGTTGCTGGCGACCATGCCCCACAGGGCTGGATCAAGCACGTGAACCTCACCGAGCAAGGCACTGCCCGGGGTGCCGAAAAGCATTTGTTCGCCATCCTCAACGACCATCAGTTGTCCGTGTTTGAGCTGCGCCAATTGGCGCAACACGCCGCGCCGCAGCAGCGTGCCGGTCAAACCGTTGGTGCTGAAGCGACTGAGCGGCAGGCTAGAGGATTTCATGGTGCGGCTCCTTCGGAGGCACGGTGGCGGTTTTAAAGCTGCCGTCGGCAGCCTGATGAGCGAAGATCGGCGCGCGCTTGAACAGCAGTCGCAGCGCTTGCCAATAAATCGCCAGAGCGGTTTTTGCGGTCATCCACGGGAAGCGCCGCAGGTAGCGATGCAGGCTGCGACGATCGAGCGGTTCGCGGCGCAGATTCAGCGTGGCGTCGAACAGTTTCTCGTTGCCCTGCCAATCGGCCATGTGCACGCCAAGGCTTTGCGCAGCGGGGCTGAAGCTCATGCGGTATTCGAGGTCGCGGGGCAGAAACGGCGAGACGTGAAACGCCTTGGCCACAGCGAAATGCTGATGGAAATCCACCAGGCTGGTCGGCACCTGCGCCGGCAGCACATAGTGATAACGCTCGCGCCACGGCGTGTTGGTCACTTCACAAACGATCGCCGCCAGTTGCCCGTCGGCTTCATGGCAATAGAAGAAACTCACGGGATTGAACGACAGCCCCCAACTGCGCGGCTGCGTCAGCAGGCACACCGCGCCTTGTGGCTCATGACCGATGGCTGCACCGACCTGCTGACGCACCGCGTCGATCAGGCGCATGCCCTTGCCGGTGAAGGCTTTCAGGTAATCGGTTTCGCGAAACGAGAACGGCGCGAAACGACTGCGCCCCGCCAGCGGCGACAAGGCCAGCACGGCGTCCTGTTCGCTCAGGTCGAGGTAGAGCAAACCGATGCGGTAGCGGAATTCGTGGCGGCGCGGCGAAAAACGTCGGTGGCCGATAACGCCGCTGTACAGAGCGCTGTTCACAGGGTTTCACCGAACGCGGCGGCGACGCGCAAGCCGCTGACCACGCCGTCTTCGTGAAAACCGTTGGCCCAGTAGGCGCCGCAATAATGCGTGTGCTGCTCGCCGTCGAGTTCGCCCCAACGGTTTTGCGCGGCCGCTGCGGCGAGGGTGTATTGCGGGTGGGCATAGGTATAGCGGGCCAGCACTTTATCGGGGCTGATGCCGGCAGTCTGGTTGAGGCTGACGCAGAACGTGGTGTCGCTTTCGATGCCCTGCAGGATGTTCATGTTGTAGGTGACCGCCGCGCGCGTATGGCCGGCGCCCCCGAGGCGATAATTCCAGCTGGCCCAGGCCAGTTTGCGCGTCGGCAGCAGGCGCGTGTCGGTGTGCAGCACGACATCGTTGTCGGCGTAGAGCAGGGCGCCGAGAATCGAGCGCTCGGCGTCGCTCGGGTTGGCCAGCAGGTTCAGCGCCTGATCGCTATGACAGGCGAACACCACTTTGTCGAAATGTTCGAGGCCGGCCGGGCTGTGGATAACTACGCCGTGCTCGTTGCGCTCGACGCGCTTGACTGGGCAGTTCAGGCGGATCCTGTCGCTGAACGAAGCGGTCAGCGGCGCCACATAGGCACTGGAACCGCCTTCAATGACCTGCCACTGCGGCCGATCACTGACCGACAACAGGCCATGATTTTTGAAAAAACGCAGGAAAAACTGCAGCGGGAAATTGAGCATTTCCGCCATCGGCATCGACCAGATCGCCGCGCCCATCGGCACGATGTAATGCAGGATGAAACGCTCGCCGTAGCCGCCAGCCTTGAGGTAATCATCGAGGGTGGTATCGGCGGCGATGCGCAGTTCGATCAGGTCGCGCTGCGCTTCTTTGTTGAAGCGCAGAATGTCGCGCAGCATGCCCCAGAACCCCGGCGACAACAGATTGCTGCGCTGGGCGAACAGACTGTTGAGGTTGTTGCCGTTGTACTCCACGCCAGTGTCGGGGTCGGTTACCGAAAAGCTCATTTCGGTCGGCTTGAACGCCACGCCAAGCTGGTTGAGCAAGCGGATGAAATTCGGGTAGGTCCAGTCGTTGAAGACGATGAAGCCGGTATCGATGGCGAACGATTGCCCGGCCACGCTCACCGGTACGGTGTGGGTATGGCCGCCGACCCAGTCACTCGCTTCGAACACGGTGATGTCGTGGCGGCGGTTCAGCAGGTAGGCGCAGGTGAGCCCGGCGATACCGCTGCCAATTACGGCGATTTTCATATCGGGTCCCGCTGCGGAGGGTTCTTGCGCACCATGCGTTTGCCGATCGCCAGTTGCGCGCGAGCGGGCAGCTTGGACAGCGGCCACAGCGCGGCCATGAACAGCCCCGGAAAGGCAATTTCCAGCGGCCGGTCCTTGAGTTTGGCGAAGATGTGCCGCGCCGCTTTATCCGCAGGCCAGCTCAGTGGCATCGGGAAATCGTTCCTCTCGGTCAGCGGCGTTTCGACAAAACCCGGGCTGATGATGGTGACTTCAATGCCTTCATCCGCCAGATCGATGCGCAGCGATTCGAACAGGTAACGCAGCCCGGCCTTCGATGCGCCATAGGCTTCGGCGCGAGGCAGCGGCAGGTAAGTCACCGAACTGGCCATGCCGACCAGATGCGGCGCCGTGCCTTTGCGCAGCAACGGCAGGGCGGCTTCGATGCAGTAGCTGCTGGCGAGCAGATTGGTGCGCACCACGTGCTCGATGATCGACGAATCGAACTGCCGCGCATCGACATATTCACAGGTGCCGGCGTTGAGAATCACGCTGTCCAGCGCCCCCCAGGCTTCGCTGATCTGCTCACCGATTTCGCGCACGGTCTGACTGTTGGTCAGATCGCCGGGCACCACCAGCACCTGGCCAGGATAGCGCTGGGACAAGACTTTCAGCGGCGCGGTCGAGCGCGAGCTGACCGCCAGATGCGCGCCGCTTTTCAGAATGTCCTCGCACAATGCTGCACCGATGCCACTGCTGGCGCCGGTCAACCAATACCGCCGTGGAGGTGTACGACTCATCCCATTCTCCTTTTCAGCCAGGCAATCACCCGGCCCAATATTGGCAAGTGTTCATAAAGCAGCGCCCCGGCATCGAAATAATCCCGATGGCGATAAACCTTGTCGCGCCAGAGCAGGTGCGAACAGCCACCGACCCTGATTTCCCGGCCCTTGGCCAGACGCGGATGGCGATAACTCATGACCCAGCGCAAGTAACCTTCACCGTCGCTGATCTGGTCGAAACCATGAAAATCGAAACGCAGATCGCTGACGTTGGCGTACAGCTCACTGAAGTAATCCTGCAGTTGTGCCAGGCCCTGAACTTCGTGCAGCGGATCGGTGAAATGAATGTCGTCGCTGTACAGCTCGCCCAAGCGATGCAGGTTGTCTTTGTTCAACCCGGAAAACTCGCGGGCGAAGCTGCGCAGGAAGTCACTCATCGCTGCCGCCGACAGGCTGGCGCGATGGCAGGTTCTTGAACGCGCTCAATGCACGCTCGCGTGAGGCGCTCAGATTGACGATCGGCGCCGGATAATCGGCCACGCCGAACAGCCCACCGGCGGCCGCCGGATTGTGTACTTCCTTCTTGTTGAGCCCGGCCAGTTCCGGCAACCAGTGCTTGATGAACACGCCTTCGGCATCGAATTTTTCCGACTGGCTCAACGGGTTGAAGATACGGAAGTACGGCGCCGAGTCGGTGCCGGTCGATGAGCTCCACTGCCAGCCACCGTTGTTGGCTGCCAGATCGCCGTCGATCAGGTGGCGCATGAAAAAGCGTTCGCCCTCGCGCCAGTCGATCAACAGATTTTTGGTCAGGAACATCGCCACGACCATACGCAGACGATTGTGCATCCAGCCGGTTTCCAGCAGTTGACGCATTGCCGCGTCGATGATCGGCAGTCCGGTACGTGCCTCCTGCCAGGCCTTGAGTTCTTCCGGCGCATTGCGCCAGGCCAGCGCCTCGGTTTCCGGGCGGAAGGCGCGATGGCGCGAGACGCGTGGGTAGCCAACCAGAATGTGTTTGTAGAACTCGCGCCACAGCAGCTCGTTGATCCACGTCACCGCGCCGACCTTGCCGCTTTCGAATTCGCCCTGATTGCTTTGCATCGCGGCGTGCAGGCACTGGCGTGGCGAGATCACCCCGGCGGCGAGGTAGGCCGACAACTGGCTGGTGCCGGGTTTGGCCGGGAAGTCGCGTTCGCTGCGGTAGTAGTCGATCTGCGCATCGGTGAAGGTGTCGAGCCGGCGTCGCGCCTCTTGCTCGCCGGCCGGCCATAAGGCGCGCAGGGATTCGCTCGGCGTGGCGAAGCCTTTGACCGCCTCCGGAATCGCATCGCTGGCAATATCCAGCGCGGCCTGTTTGCCCGGTGCTTTGACCAGCGCCGGCATCGAGCGATGCAGGCGTTCGTAGCAGACCTTGCGGAACTGACTGAACACCTGGAAGTAGGTGCCGGTCTTGGTCAGCACTGTGCCGGGTTTGAACAGCAACTGATCCAGATAGCTGTGGAACTCAATGCCCTCGGCTCGTAACGTTTCGGCCACGGCTTCATCGCGGCGGCTTTCGTGAACGCCGTATTCCTCGTTGACGTGCACCGCCTCGATCTTCAATTGCCGGCAGAGCTTGAGCAGTTCTGCTGGCGCCTGATCCCAATGCAGCGCGCTGCGAATCAACAGCGGGATGTTCAGCGCGCCGAGGCTTTGGCTCAGTTCGCGCAAATTGCGCAGCCAGAAATCCACTTTGCACGGCGCATCGTCGTGCTCCAGCCATTGCTGCGGACTCAACAGATACACCGCCACGGCCGGGCCGCGAGCTGCGGCGGCCGCTAGGGCAGTGTTGTCATGTTGGCGCAGGTCGCTGCGCAGCCAGATCAGTTGCATGTGATTAAACCCATCATCAAATCAATCCGCGTTCGAGCAGCGCCTGGTGTGCGGCAAGCGGATCTTCAGCCAGGAACAGATCGGCAATCTGGGCGGTGCGTGCGGACAACTCGCTGTGGTGGATGTGCACCGTGGGGCCAGCAATCAAGGTCGGGCAATTGACGTTCACCAACAGCTTGGGCAACTGCGCCAGTTGCATGGCTTTGCTTGAATACAACAGCACGCCACGGGCTTGCAGATGCTCGACGGTCAGCGCCAGTTCACCGGCCGGCAGCGGCCAGTCGAACACTTGCACCGGGCAATCGGCACTGCTGATCAGCCACGCGCACAGCCACAGATGCGGCTCCAATGGCAGGTCGGAATGATTGATCAACAGCAGCGGCGCCGAATGCAGTTGGCGGTTGTTATGGTAGATGCGTGCACCGAATTTGCTGCGCAACCAGGAAAAGAAAAACGTCCGCTCCATCTGTGCGCCGAACTGGCCCTGCCAGCGCTGTTCGAGCTCGGCCAGCAGCGGCATCAGCAATTGCTCGCACAAGGTCCGGGGCGGATAAAGGGCAATGGCCTGGTTGACGCTGTCATCCAGGGTCCGTTCATTGAGCGCGGTGACTGCCGACAGCAAGGTCTGACGCAGACGCTGCCAATCGTTCTCCACGGTTTCCGTAAAGGCCTGCGGCGCGTCGAGCAGCGGCTTGACCTGGCTGACCGCAACGCCACGGTTGAGCCAGGTGAGGATGGCCATGATCCGTTGCACATGTTCGGCGCTATACAGTCGATGGCCCTTGGGCGTGCGCTGCGGCACCACCAACCCGTAACGGCGTTCCCACGCACGCAGGGTAATGGCGTTGACGCCGGTCTGCCGCGCGACTTCGCGGATCGGCAACCAGCCTTCGTCGAGGGCTTTCTTGAAGTCGGCGCCGAGGTCTTCCTGGGCGCTGCTGTCGGTTTTATCGTTCATTAGATCGCGTTTCGCAGACTAAGGTTTTCCGGATGCGGCTGCAGGTAAACCTGCTGCGCGATGTACGGATCCGGATGGAGTCGAAAGTGGTGTTTGAGCAGCGTCAACGGCACCACCAGCGGCACAATGCCTTGGCGGTACTGGCCGATGACCTGCTGCATTTCCTGTTTGTCTTCGGCACTCAGCGATTGTTTCAAATATCCGCTGAGGTGCAGCAGCACGTTGCAATGGGTGCCGCGGGTGGCGCATTTCTTCAGCGCGGCCATCAGCTCGCTGAAGTAGCGCGGGCCGAGCTCGGCGGGATCGCTGTCAGCCATGTTGCCGAGCAATTTGCCCAGGGTTTTATATTGCAGCGGGTTGTGCGCCATCAGCAGGTATTTGTAGCGCGAATGAAAGTCGGTAAGGGCGCGGCGGCTCAGGCCCTCGGCGAGCACTTGCTGCCAGGCGCTGTAGGCCAATACACGGGTGATGAAGTTTTCCCGCAACACCGGATCATTGAGGCGCCCAGCTTCTTCCACCGGCAAGTCTGGATGTTGTGCGCAGAATGCCTGCGCATAGATGCCGCGTCCGCCACCATTCACTGGCGCGCCGTTGGCGTGATAGACCTTGACCCGCTCCAACCCGCAGGAGGGCGACTGCTGCATGAAGATGTAGCCGGATAGGTCCCGCAATTCGCCGGCCATTTTCTCGCCGTACTCGGCCAGCGGCCTGGTCACATTGATGGTCCGGTCGACGGTGCCGACTGCCTCGGGTTGCTCAGGATCGCCGATCAGGCGAATCGGCTCACGGGGAATGCCCATGCCGATCGCGACCTCCGGGCACAGCGGGACGAAGTCGAAATATTCGGCGAGGGTACGGCTGCACAGCCGCGATTCCTTGTGCCCACCGTTGTAGCGCACTTCTTCACCCAACAGGCAGGCGCTGATGGCGATCTTCGGCTTGGACAGGGAAGCAGTAGACATGAGCACCTCGAATCTATACCTGTACAGAGAGTTATCGCTGTACAACTTTTCCTCAGCATAGAACGATGGATGTACAAGTCAAATGTTTTGTATAAGATTTTTTGTAGGAGTGCGCCTGCTCGCGATGGCGGTGGGTCAGCCAAAACATTTTCTACCTGACATACCGCATCGCGAGCAGGCTCACTCCTACAGGGGAATTTATTTCCAGCCCAATAGCCAGTGTTCATTGTCCTGAAGCGTTCGCCAATCCAGTCGCTCGCTGCGCTGGGTCAGCACCGCCTGCAATTCAACCTCCAGCACCGTACCTTCCTCGTCGCGGATCAGTTCGGTGACCAGAAAATGTTTTTCGCGGTTTTGCGGGTGGGCTGCTGTCCATTTCGACAGCAGCAATTTGCGTGGATTGATGCGATTCATTGCAGGTGTTCATGCAAGCGACGTGCAGCCTCCTGACCGCTCAGCCAGGCCCCTTCGACACGACCCGAAAGGCACCAGTCGCCGCAGGCGTACAGACCCAGATCGACGTCCGCCAGTGTGGTCCATTCATGGCCAGTGGCGGGCCGGGCGTAGAGCCAGCGGTGGGCGAGGCTGAAGGTCGGCGCCGGCATGGCGCTGTGCAGCAGTTCGGCGAACGCGCCGTGCAGATGCTCGATCACCGCTTCCTTGGACAGGTCGATATGCTGCCGGCTCCAGGCGCTGGTTGCATGCAGCACCCACGTGTCGAGAGTGCTGTCGCGCCCGGGTTTGCTGCGGTTGCGCGCCAGCCAGTCGAGCGGGCTGTCCTGTACGAAGCAGCCTTCGATTGGCGTGTCCAGCGGGGTTTCGAAGGCAAGAGCGACGGCCCAGGTCGGCTCCATTTTCACCCCGGCAGCGACGCCGGCCAGTTTCGGCGCGGCGGCCAGCAACGCGGTGGCTTGCGGTGCCGGCGTGGCGATCACCACATGGCTGAAGGGGCCGTGAGTGCCGCCGTCGGCGTCTTGCAGATGCCAGTGTTCTTCGCCGCGATAGACCTCGGTGATGCGGCAGGCAAACTGCACATCCAGGCCATCGAGCAGACCACGGGTGATGGCGCTCATGCGCGGCGTGCCGACCCAGCGAGTCTGCTCGTCCGGCGACATGTTCAGTTGCCCGCCCTGGAAGGTGTACAGCTGCGGCGTCCACTCGGCGGCCCAGCCCTGACTCTGCCAGCGCTGTACCTCGGTGACGAAGCGTCGGTCGCGCGCGGTGAAGTATTGAGCGCCCATGTCCAGCGAGCCGGCGTCGCTGCGCTTGCTCGACATGCGCCCGCCGCTGCCGCGGCTTTTATCGAACAGTTGAACGGTATGCCCGGTCTCTGTCAGAGCCTGGGCGGCGGAGAGCCCGGCGATGCCGGTGCCGATGATTGCGATAGGTACAGTCATAGGGGCCTCGTTTACCTTTCTGTACAGACTACGCCGTCGATGAAACCTGTACAATTCTGTTTTTTGGTATAACTTCTAGCGTTCTCGTTCTGACAGCTTGGCCTATTGTTAAACCATAGAGCCTGCCCGATAGAAAAGATCCCTGCCTATAAAAATAGACTAGTGATCCGGGTTAAACGCCACGCGAGGAAGATGTCATGCACATATTGCTGACCGGCGGTACTGGTTTGATCGGACGTCAGCTCTGCCGGCACTGGCTGGAGCAGGGCCATCGCCTGACGGTGTGGAGTCGCCGCGCGGAAAAAGTCGCGCAGATCTGCGGCGCGCAGGTGCGCGGGATAGCCCGTCTGGAGGACCTCGGCGACGAGCCGCTGGATGCGATCGTCAATCTCGCCGGTGCGCCGATTGCCGACCGTCCCTGGACCCATCGACGCAAGGCGTTGCTGTGGAGCAGTCGCATCACCCTGACGGAAACGCTGCTGGTGTGGCTGGAAACTCGCGTGCAGAAACCGTCGCTGCTGATTTCCGGCTCGGCGATCGGTTGGTATGGCGACGGTGGCGAGCGCGAATTGACCGAAGAGTCGCCGCCCGGCATCGACGATTTCGCCAGTCAGTTGTGCATCGCCTGGGAAGAAACCGCTTTGCGTGCCGAGAACCTCGGCATTCGCGTGGTGCTGGTGCGAACCGGTCTGGTGCTGTCGGCCGAGGGCGGCTTTTTGTCGCGCCTGCTGCTGCCGTTCAAACTCGGGCTGGGCGGGCCGTTGGGCAATGGTCGGCAGTGGATGCCGTGGATTCACATCGACGATCAAATCGCCCTGATTGATTTTCTTCTGCACCGGAATCAGGCCAGCGGTCCTTATAATGCCTGCGCGCCGAAACCTGTGCGCAACCGCGAATTTGCCAAGACCCTGGGCAGTGTATTGCACCGCCCGGCGTTCATGCCGATGCCGACCCTGGCGCTGAAAGTCATGCTCGGCGAGCTGTCACTGTTATTGCTCGGCGGCCAGCGCGCGACGCCGGCACGCTTGCTGGAAGCGGGCTTCAGCTTCCGCTTTACGGATTTACGCGCGGCCCTGGATGACCTCTCCAGCCGCCTCTGAAATAGGACGTTGCATGACCGATCACGCTTTGCTTCTGGTCAACCTGGGCTCTCCGGCCTCCACCTCGGTGGCCGATGTGCGCAGCTACCTCAATCAATTTCTCATGGACCCCTACGTGATCGACCTGCCATGGCCGCTGCGGCGGTTGCTGGTGTCGCTGATCCTGATCAAGCGTCCCGAACAATCGGCACACGCCTATGCCTCGATCTGGTGGGAAGAGGGCTCGCCGCTGGTGGTGCTCAGCCGCCGCCTGCAGGAGCAGATGACCCGGACCTGGAAACACGGCCCGGTGGATCTGGCGATGCGTTATGGCGAGCCGTCGATCGAAACCTGTCTGCTGCGTCTGGTGAAGGCCGGGCACAAAAAGATCACGTTGGCGCCGCTGTATCCGCAGTTCGCCGACAGCACCACGACCACCGTGATCGAAGAAGCCCGGCGTGTGCTGCGCGAGAAGAAACTCGATGTGCAGCTGTCGATCCTGCAACCGTTCTACGATCAGCCGGAATACATCGAAGCACTGGCCGCCAGTGCGCGTCCGCACCTGCAGCAGGATTACGATCATCTGCTGCTGAGTTTTCACGGCTTGCCGGAGCGCCATCTGAGCAAACTCGACCCGACGGGCAATCACTGCCTCAAGGGCGCCGATTGCTGCCAGACCGCGTCGCCGGCGGTATTGGCGACCTGTTATCGCGCGCAGTGCTTCCGTACCGCCGCCGCCTTCGCCAAATCCATGGGCCTGCCGGACGGCAAATGGTCGGTGTCGTTTCAGTCGCGCCTGGGCCGGGCTAAATGGATCGAGCCGTACACCGAAGCGCGGCTGGATGAATTGGCCAAAAGCGGTGTGAAAAAGATTCTGGTGATGTGCCCGGCGTTCGTCGCTGACTGCATCGAGACCCTGGAAGAGATCGGCGATCGCGGCAAGGAACAGTTCCGCGAAGCGGGGGGCGAGGAGCTGGTGCTGGTGCCGTGCCTGAACGACGACCCGCAATGGGCCAAGGCGTTGGCGACCCTCTGCGAAAGAGCGCCGCTGGCCCTCTGAGCAAGCCCGCTCACACAGTGATCGTTCCCACGCTCTGCGTGGGAATGCAGCCCGTGACGCTCCGCGTCACTGGACGCGGAGCGTCCCTTGAGGCATCCCCACGCGGAGCGTGGGAACGATCATTGCGGGGGGTTAAATCAGCGGCTCATCCGCCTTCTTCTGCTTCCAGCCGTCATTGCCCGGCAGGATCAGGTTCAGCGCAATCGCTACCACCGCGCACAGCGCGATGCCTTTGAGGCCGAAGTCATCAGGGCCGGTGCCGGTGCCGACCAGCACACCGCCAATACCAAATACCAGCGTCACCGAGACGATGACCAAATTGCGCGCCTCGCCTAGGTCGATCTTGTGACGGATCAGAGTGTTCATACCCACCGCTGCAATCGAACCGAACAACAGGCACAGAATCCCGCCCATCACCGGCACCGGAATGCTCTGCAGCAGCGCGCCGAACTTGCCGATGAACGCCAGGGTGATGGCGAAGATCGCCGCCCAGGTCATGATTTTCGGGTTGTAGTTCTTGGTCAGCATTACCGCGCCGGTCACTTCGGCGTAAGTGGTGTTGGGCGGGCCGCCGAACAGGCCGGCGGCGGTAGTGGCGATGCCGTCACCGAGCAGGGTGCGATGCAGGCCCGGCTTCTTCAGGTAATCGCGACCGGTCACGCTACCCACGGCAATCACGCCGCCGATGTGTTCGATCGCCGGGGCCAGTGCCACCGGAACGATGAACAGAATCGCCTGCCAGTTGAACTCTGGCGCGGTGAAATGCGGCAGGGCGAACCAAGGCGCCGCAGCAATCTTCGCCGTGTCGACCACGCCGAAATAGAACGACATGGCAAAACCCACCAGCACGCCGGAAATAATCGGCACCAGACGGAAGATGCCCTTGCCGAATACCGCCACGATCAACGTGGTCAGCAGCGCCGGCATGGAAATCATCATTGCCGTTTGATAGTGGATCAGCTCGGTGCCGTCGCCGGCCTTGCCCATCGCCATGTTCGCGGCAATCGGCGCCATGGCCAGGCCGATGGAAATGATCACCGGACCGATCACCACCGGCGGCAGCAAACGGTCAATGAAACCGGTGCCTTTGATCTTCACGGCCAGGCCGAGGAAGGTGTAGACGAAACCGGCCGCCATCACTCCACCCATGGTCGCGGCGAGGCCGAACTGGCCCTTGGCGAGAATGATCGGCGTGATGAAGGCGAAGCTCGACGCCAGAAACACCGGCACCTGACGCCCGGTGACGATCTGGAACAGGATCGTCCCCAGACCGGCGGTAAACAGTGCCACGTTCGGGTCCAGGCCCGTGATCAGTGGCATCAGCACCAGGGCGCCGAAAGCCACGAACAGCATCTGCGCGCCGGACAGCACCGTGCGCCAGAGCGGATCGTTGAACTCTTGCTGCATGGTTACGCGTCCTTCTGCTTGGTGCCGAAGATCTTGTCACCGGCGTCGCCAAGCCCAGGAATGATGTAGCCGTGCTCGTTCAAGCGCTCATCGATGGACGCGGTATAGATGGTCACGTCCGGGTGCGCCTGTTCTACCGCAGCAATGCCTTCCGGCGCGGCGACCAGGACCATCGCGCGGATGTCGCGGCACCCGGCCTTTTTCAGCAGGTCGATGGTGGCAACCATGGAGCTGCCGGTGGCGAGCATCGGGTCGATGATCATCGCCAGGCGCTCATCGATTTCCGGTACCAGTTTTTCCAGATAGGTGTGCGCTTGCAGGGTTTCTTCGTTGCGGGCAACGCCCACAGCGGAGACCTTGGCGCCCGGGATCAGGCTGAGCACGCCTTCGAGCATGCCGATACCGGCACGCAGGATCGGCACGACGGTGATCTTCTTGCCGGCGATCTTCTCCACTGACACGGTGCCGCACCAACCGGCAATGTCGTAGGATTCGAGCGGCAGATCTTTTGTAGCTTCATAGGTCAACAGGGCGCCGACTTCCTGAGCGAGCTCGCGGAAATTCTTGGTGCTGATGTCAGCGCGGCGCATCAGGCCGAGTTTATGACGGATCAGCGGATGGCGGATCTCGAGGATGGGCATGGGAAAGGCTCCGGCGGCGGGCAAAAAAACCGGCCTAGATTAATCTATCCGAGGGTGATGTCCTATAGGACATTCTGTACGTTAGTCCATAAGAGCTTGATTCGACCTCGCGGGATGCGTACCTTTGCCCGCTTTTCCAATTCCGCCAACCCCTTGGAGAGCGCCATGTCCGCTGATCTCGAGCATATCCGTCAAATCATGCGAGAGGCTGACTGCCTGTACACCGAGTCTGAAGTCGAAGCGGCCATCGCCCGCGTCGGTGCACAAATCAACGAACAACTGGCTGACAGCAATCCGGTGGTGTTCTGCGTGATGAACGGCGGCCTGATCTTCTCCGGCAAATTGCTGACGCATCTGCAATTCCCCCTGGAAGCGTCCTACCTGCACGCGACCCGTTATCGCAACGAAACCAGCGGCGGCGACCTGTTCTGGAAAGCCAAGCCGGAAGTCTCGTTCATCGACCGCGACGTGCTGATCATCGACGACATCCTCGATGAAGGTCACACCCTGGGCGCGATCATCGACTTCTGCAAACACGCCGGCGCACGCAAGGTGCATACCGCCGTGCTGATCGACAAGGACCACGACCGCAAGGCACGTCCTGATCTGAAAGCCGATTTCGTCGGCCTGCCGTGCATTGACCGCTACATCTTCGGTTACGGCATGGACTACAAGGGTTACTGGCGCAACGCCAACGGGATTTACGCCGTTAAAGGCATGTAATCCCTAGCATCCCCCAATCCCTGTGGGAGCGGGCTTGCCCGCGATGGCGGAATGTCTGACACATTGATGTTGGATGTGCTGACGCTATCGCGGGCAAGCCACGCTCCCACAGGGATTTTTGTATGCTGATTCTATTTCGTACACCCATGCTAGAGTGCTCGGCCCCGCCTCCCGGAGCCTGTCATGCGCCTCTTGATTTGCAGTCTCGCCGCCCTGTTGCTGTCCCTCAGCCTGCCCCTGTCCGCCGCGCCGATGCACAGCCAGTTCCTGCCGCCGGACGATCTGACCCTGCGTGATGCTGAACCCGAGCAACAGCAACTGCTGCAGGTCGGTGAGTATTCGGTGGTGGTCGGTGCGCAGCGCCAGTCCAATCAACAGCCGATTCCGGTCACTTCATCCTTGTTGATCCGCCTCAAAGGCAAGTCGCTGAACAAAGGTGCGAGCATTTCTCAGGTGCTGGTGAGTTTCGACGGCGAAAGCAAAAGCCTGAAAAAACCGGCCTACGACGACAAGAGCAAAACCCTGACGCTGTTCTATCCACTGGCGCAATACCGCGTGGTGATGGATCTGCTGCGCAATGACAAGGTGTATGTGCAGTTCCTCAGTTATGCCAACGGCCATATCTGGGCCGATTTGCACACCGGGGCGATTCGTCCGCGTTGAGCCGGGCGGTCGGGCAGGGGTAAACTGCCCGTCCCGTGTCATGTCTGCGAGCTGGAGTCGGCAATGCGTAAAGATAAGAAACAAGTGATTGGTGACGAGATCGGCGATGAGCAGATCAAGCTGTTCCTCGATTTTGAGCCGGTCGACGCCACTTCGCCGTCGCTGCACAAACTGATCAAGGCTTATCGCGGTTTGCGTATCGATGACTTTGAACGCTTTCTGGGTTTCTTCGTCGAAGCCGGTTATGACGTCGATGGTAAGGATGAGCAGGGCAGGACTTTTGTTGAACTGATCAAGGATCAGCGTAACGCCGCTGAGTACATCGAATTGATCGAGAAGGCTCGCGGCTAGGATCAAAAGATCGCAGGCAAAAAAAACGCCCCGAACGGGGCGTTTTTTCATGCGGCGCGATCAAGCAAAGCTTGGCGTCTCGCTGCTTTCTTCAACCAGTTCCAGGGCGATGTTGTTCTGCGTGTTGATCTTGCGATACAGCGCAGCATCGGTTTCCAGAACCTTCTCGCGGGCCGGGAAGATTTCCGCCAGTTTGCTTGCCCACTCGCCCGACGCCTTGGCCGGGAAGCACTTCTCGATCAGCTCGAGCATGATCGAAACGGTTACCGACGCGCCTGGCGAAGCGCCTAGCAGCGCAGCAAGGGAGCCGTCTTTCGCCGCGACCAGTTCGGTACCGAACTGCAGGATTCCGCCCTTTTTCGGGTCCTTCTTGATGATCTGCACCCGTTGGCCGGCCACTTCCAGGCGCCAGTCTTCGGCTTTCGCCTGCGGGTAGAAACGGCGCAGGGATTCCAGGCGCTGTTCCATCGATTGCATCACTTCGCTGACCAGGTACTTGGTCAGGTCCATGTTGTTTTTCGCCACCGCCAGCATCGGCCCGATGTTGCCGGCGCGCACCGACATCGGCAGGTCCATGAAGGAACCGTGCTTGAGGAACTTGGTGGTGAAACCGGCGTACGGCCCGAACAGCAGGGATTTCTTGCCGTCGACGACGCGAGTGTCGAGGTGTGGCACCGACATCGGTGGCGAACCCACAGCGGCCTGGCTGTAGACCTTGGCCTGATGCTGCTTGACCACTTCCGGGTTATCGCAACGCAGCCACTGACCGCTGATCGGGAAGCCGCCGAAGCCTTTGCTTTCTTCGATGCCCGAAGCCTGCAGCAACGGCAGCGCCGCGCCACCGGCACCGAGGAAGACGAATTTGGCGTCGACTTCGCGCGTGTTGCCGTTGTTGACGTCCTTGATGCTGACGGTCCAGCCGGCGCCGTTACGCTTGAGGCCGGTCACGCGTTTGCAGTATTTGACCTGGGTGTCCGGGGCACTGCTCAGGTGCTTGAGCAACTGATTGGTCAGGGCGCCGAAGTTGACGTCGGTGCCGTTCATCACGCGGGTGGCGGCGAGGACTTCGTCGGGCGAGCGGCCCGGCATCATCAGCGGCATCCACTCGGCCATCTTGCCCTTGTCTTCGGTGTACTCCATGTCGGCAAATGCGTGGTGCCTGCTCAGGACATTGAAGCGTTCCTTGAGGAACGACACGCCGCTCTCGCCCTGAACGAAACTCAGGTGCGGCACCGGGCTGATGAAGGATTTGCTCGAGCCGAACGTGCCCTTTTTGGTCAGGTACGACCAGAACTGTTTGGACACCTCGAACTGGGTGTTGATGTGCACGGCTTTCTTGATGTCGACGCTGCCGTCGGCGGCCTGCGGCGTGTAGTTCAGCTCGCACAGGCCGGCGTGACCGGTACCGGCGTTGTTCCACGGATTGGAACTCTCGGCAGCACCGGAATCCATCAGCTCGACGACTTCCAGCTTGATCGCGGGGTCGAGCTCTTTGAGCAGTACGGCCAGGGTGGCACTCATGATGCCGGCCCCTACCAGAACTACGTCGACTGCTTCGTTATGCGCCATTTAACGCGTCTCCCAAATCTGCAGCACCAAATTGTCGGCATGGCTGCCAGGCGTTCCAGGGCAGGTCAGTGGGCCCGGGCTATCCGTGGTCAGGTTGGCCATGTCCGGATCTTCGCAATTTTTCGCAACTTCGACGGATGCGTGCGGCCTGGTTTCAAGCGTTCCATGAACGCATTTTCACGCAGGGCTGGCAATTCGACTTATGGTCGAGTCATCCGTTTTCGTGCAACCAAATCCGTAGCGGACAGGCTTCAGGCTCCGATGTTCGAGGTGTACCCGGTCCTGTGTCGTTGGGCTGTTTCAGACGCTAATGGTGCATGTTCAGACGCAAAACTATTCATTTGCTCGCCACACTCTTGTGAAGTTGTGAAAACCCGTTTTTTTCACGCTCTTTTGAAGACGTGAACCTCAAAAAGGGCTGCCTTGGCCTGGCACCTGCCCGCAAGGGCGAAACAACGCGGTGGCCGAGCGATTGACAGCTCTGCAGATTCGCGAAAAGCGGGTTTTTGCCGGAAGAACAGGCAAGCGCGCCAACTTCACTCGATCTGTGTGGGCGGCTCTCTGTGGGCGATTTTGATGTCGATGCATGCGCATTGACGCTGTTGCGGGGCCCGATCAGGAGACGTCCTTATAATCGGGGGGAGATTGTAGCGAAGAAATGCGCGCAGTTGCTCGTGTTTAATGACTTTTCTTAGGCATCCGGTCAGATGCTCAACTGCACCTGACCGCGTGCGCGCATTTGTCGCGGTACGACCCGGGCGCTGGCGGGCAGCGGCTGGTTCAACCAGGTCAGGCGGATTTCTTCGATTTCCACCCAGCCGTCGCCCATCGGTTGCCGGCTGCACTGCTTGAACGCCTGGCAATGGCCGTTGCGGTCGAGCAGGGCGAAGCTGCGATGCAGCGGGCGTGGGGCGAACAGCGAGATCAGATAACGCATGGCAGAGTTCCTTGAAAGAGGACTGCTCTGAAGCTTGTCGGCGAGCCATGACGCCAGGGTGTATGGACGGTGAAGAATGTGTGACAGGAACCGCTTTCGGCGGGGTTTGTCAGACATTTCAGTATTCACTGTGCGGCGCTGGTTACGCGCAGTGGCCCACCGCTATACTGCCGGCCTGTTTGTGCCTGATTCTGGAGAGAAGAGCATGTTGCAACGCCTGTTGTTCGGTTTGATCACTGTCGCCGGTTTGACCCTCGCCGGCTGCGCCCACAGCCCGCAACAACTGAATCCGGAGCCGAAGCTGACCACGCAACTGCCAGCGGTCGGTCGCGGGCAGCCGGTCATCGTGCGTGTGGTCGACGGTCGTCCGTCGCCAACCCTCGGCACCCGTGGCGGCCTGTACCCGGAAACCAGCGCCATCACCGTGCAGCGCGAGCAGATCCTGCCCAAGCTGCAGGCCCAGGCCGAAGCCGCCGTGCGCCTGCTCGGCTTCACCCCGACCACCAGCGCACCCAACGCGCCGCAACTGACCGTGACCCTCGCCGAGTTGAAATATCAGTCGCCGAAAGAAGGCATGTACGTGACTGAAGCCACCATCGGCGCGACCTTCCGTTCCGACGTGCAGAACGCCAACCGCCGTTACAGCGGCCGTTATGGCGCTTCGCTGGACCAGCGCTTCGGCATGGCGCCGAATCAGGAAACCAACACCAAACTGGTCAGCGATGTATTGAGTGACGCACTGACGCGTCTGTTCAAGGACCCGACTGTGGGTCAGGTGCTCGCTGAGTAAGTTTGCAGCGAATTTGAAAAAGCCCGGGATCAGCGATGAGCCCGGGCTTTTTTGTGGCCGCATGTTTTGAATACCGCAGAAACCTGTGGGAGCGAGCCTGCTCGCGAAAGCGCTGGCTCATTCGAAGCAATGTTGACTGACCCAATGCATTCGCGAGCAGGCTCGCTCCCACAGGGGGATCTGCGGTGCTTCAAGCAGCCTGGGAATAAAAATCGAGCACGCTCATGCCGGTCAACAAATCGGCCTCGGGCAAATCCGCATGCTGATGCCCGCCCAGCGCGCAATACACCAGCCAGTGCCGGTCCTGCACGTTGAAGGCGAGGCTGCCGACCAGGCTTTGCTGGTCGTCGTAAGGGGTGATGAGGTACAGGCGATCCTGGTTTTCCGCGTGCAGCATGTCGCATTCCATTCGGGTTTCGAGGCGCGCAGGGTGAAGCATCCACATGACGATGCCGTGACACAGGACAGCCATCGGTCGATTGTCAGGTTATTTGTCGCAAAGGCTGGGGCAGGGTGGGTCGGTTTGGGTAGAATCCGCGCCGCGGTCGTCGGTCTGGCGTCTGCCACACCGGTTAAGTTCGAGGTCTGTGATGTCGCTGCACTTGATGACGCTGTTTACCGCCCATCCCGCCAAATTGATCAATCTGCTGGCCTTGCTCCTGGCCTTTCCGGGCAGTTGGTTGCTGCACGCGACCCGCCGCCGTGAGCAGCGCGCGCAGGCCAGCCTGGCGGCACAGCGTCAGGCGCAGCCGAATGCCGAGCCGATCCTCGATTGGGCGACGTTGCGCATGAACCGGTTTTTCTATCGTTTTGGTTTTGCTTGCCTGGGGCTGGCCCTGCTCGTCTCCTGGATCAGCACCCGCTTTTAAAAGCAAAAGCAAACCCTGTGGTGAGAGGATTTATCCCCGTTGGAGTGCGCAGCGCTCCCAAGTTTTTACCTGAGAAAAACAGGGCCTGCTGCGCAGTCCAGCGGGGATAAATCCCCTCGCCACCGCTGTTGCCTACAGCGGCAACCCAGCCTTGACCCGATACTGATTGCGCACCGGCGTCGCATATTGCAGCACCAGGTACGGGCGATGCTCAGCGGGGCAGGCATCCAGTCTGCTTTGCCATTCATCCTGCGCCTTGGCCAGTTCGTCAGCCGGGAACACTTCGGCCGCCTTTGGCACATTCAGTTGCGGGTCGGCATCCGCCCATTGCGCGTACGCCAGGTAATGCACCGGGAACAACCGATAGCCGCCGAGAATCTGCTTGTCCATCTCGATCGCCAATTGCTTGGTGTCTTCAAACACCTCGGTAATCGGCGCGGCGAAGTTCACGTGCACCCGGCCTTTGTAGCCGGTGATGCCCTTGGCAATGCTCACGTCATCCTCGCCCGGCGCCTTGGCGTAGGTGCCGGTGGTAGCGCGGATGTACAGCTCGCGGGCCTTGGCCTGGTCGCACGGGTCGTATTCATAGCTGATCGACACCGGGGTGACGTTCAGCGAGCGGATCACTTCGCCGAACGGCTCGTCCTTGCGGCTCATATGGAACATCTTGAGGATCGCCGACTCGGTACGATCATCGCCATCCTTCGCCCGGCCTTCCGCCTGAGCAATCCAGATCGACGCGCAATCGTTGCGGATCGAGTGGTTGATGTATGCCGATAACAGCTGATACGCAGCCATTTTCTCGCGCCGGCCGGTGATCGAACGGTGGACGATGAAGCTCTTGTTCAAGCGCATCAGGTCACTGACAAACGGCTTTTGCAGCAGGTTGTCGCCAATCGCGATGCGCGGCGTCGGCAGGCCGGCATGGTACACGGCGTAGTTGACGAAGGCCGGGTCCATGACGATATCGCGGTGGTTGGCGATGAACAGGTAGGCGCTGCCGGACTTGAATTGCTCGACACCGGTATAGGTCACGCCGTCGGTGGCGCGCTCGATGGTGTGGTCGACGTAGAACTCGACTTTGTCCTGTAAGGTAGCCACGGAATTCACGTCGGCAAACTCACGACGCAGCCGATGGGCTATAAGAGGTTTGAGCATCCAGCCGAAGGCACCGGCAAAACGCGGGAAGCGGAAGTGGGTGAGGATATCTAGAAACGCCTTGTCGCCGAGCAGCCTTGCCAGTACCGCAGGTACTTCGCTGTCGTCGTAAGGTCGGATGGCATCGAATTCGCCCATCATGCTCTCTTGTTGGAAACGGCTAGGGTAAGTAAAGGGTTTGATCGAAAACCCGCGGGGCATGGTCTGAAAAGTAGTCAGACAAAAATAGCCCTGCAAATAGACCGGCGATTATACGCACAAGTCACTGGGGAGACCGCGATGCTGGAAAATGCAGTGTATGAATGTCCGTATTGCGGTGAGGAAGTCGAGACCACTCTGGATTTGTCCGGTGGGGATCAAACGTATATCGAAGACTGCCAGGTGTGCTGTCGTCCGATCACCTTTGTCCTGCAGGTGCACGAAGAAGAGTGGCATCTTGAAGTCTTCAGCGAAAACGAGTGAGGGCCGCGTATGCAGCGTATCTACGAGCCGGCAAGCCTGATGGAAGGCGAAATGCTCAAGGGCATGCTCGCCAATGAAGGGATCGAAGCGCACTTGATCGGCCGTGATCTGGTCGGCGGCACGGGCGAACTGCCGATTTTCGGACTGCTCGGGTTGTCGGTGGCTAACGATCAGGCCGAATACGCCCGCGAGCTGATCACCGCGTACAATGCCGCGCTGCCACTGCCCGGCGACGAACCGGAAAGCTTCCCCGGGACGCTGGTCTGTTAGGCTGACGTTGGTTTTATTCAGAGTTGTGTTGCCCCATGTGTGGACGTTATGCCCTGTTTCGCTGGAACCGCGATTTCGCGGCCCTGCCAGGTTTTCCCGCCGATCAGCAGGCGCAGTGGAACATTTCCCCCAATGATTCGGTGTTGATGCTGCGTGCCGATGAAGACGGCCAACGCACCTTGGCCCGTGCGCGCTGGGGCCTGACGCCGCCGTGGCTGACCGATCTGTCGAAAACCCCGGCCCATGCCCGCGCCGAAACCGTGGCCGAGCAACCGATGTTTCGTGAGGCGCTGCGTCTGCGTCGCTGCCTGCTGCCGGCCAACGGTTTTTACGAATGGCGCGGCACTCAGCGCAAACGGCCGTACTGGCTGACGCCGGGGGAGGGCTCGTCGTTGTTTTTCGCGGCGATCTGGGAAGCGTATCCGGTGCAGGAGCAGGTCTGGCTGAGCACGGCAGTGATCACTCAGTCTGCGGCGAGCCAGCGGCGGCCATTGATTCTTGATGAGGCGGGGCAGGCGGCATGGCTCGATCCCGAGACGCCGCTGCATGTCTTGCAGGGTTTGCTCGCCAGTGAGCCGGCAGCGCTGCGTGAGCGGGTGCTGGCGAATCTGGTGAATGATCCGAAGTTGAATGGGCCGGAGTGCCTCACCCCGGCTTGATGAGTGATCTGTGCCGGCATATTCGCGAGCAGGCTCGCTCCCACATGTGAATGCAATCCAACTGTGGGAGCGAGCCTGCTCGCGAAGAGGATCTAAAGATCAAACCTTGAACTGATTGATCAACCGCCGCTGCTGCTCGGCCAGTTTGGTCAGCCCGGCGCTCGCCGAACTCGATTCATCCGCACCGCCGGCCACTTCATTCGCCACCTGACCGATGTTGATCACATTGCGGTTGATGTCGTCGGCCACTGCGCTTTGCTCTTCCGCCGCGCTGGCAATCTGCGTGTTCATGTCGTTGATCACCGACACCGCCTGGGTAATGGTCTCCAGCGCTTCGGCCGCTTTCGCCGCGTGTTGCACGCTCTCATCGGTGCGGTTCTGGCTGTCTTCCATCACGCGCACCACGTCGCGGGTGCCTTGCTGCAATTGCTGGATCATCGTCTGAATTTCTTCAGTGGCCTTCTGGGTTTTCTGCGCCAGATTGCGCACTTCATCCGCAACCACGGCAAAACCGCGACCCTGCTCGCCGGCCCGTGCGGCCTCGATTGCGGCGTTCAGTGCCAGCAGGTTGGTCTGTTCGGCGATGCCACGAATGGCGGTAAGAATGGCGTTGATGTTTTCGCTGTCCTTGGCCAGCGTCTGCACCACGTCGACAGCCTTGCCGATTTCCACCGCCAGCACGCCAATTGAATTGGATGTGTCGCGGACGATTTGCATGCCTTGGCTGGCGGCCTGATCGGCGTGGCTTGCCGCTTGCGCCGCCTGGGTGGCGTTGCGTGCCACGTCCTGGGCGGTGGCTGTCATTTCCTGCACCGCAGTCGCTACCTGATCGATCTCGGCCATTTGTTTCTGCACGCCGATGTTGGTGCGGATGGCGATGTCAGCGGTGTGTTCCGAGGAATCGCTGACGCTCTGCACCGAGGTCACCACCTGGGTGATCATCGCCTGCAACTTGGCGAGGAAGGTGTTGAAGCCCTTGGCAATCGAGCCCAGTTCATCGCTGCGGTCACTGCTCAAACGCCGGGTCAGGTCGCCTTCGCCCTGAGCGATGTCATCGAGCATGGCGACCATTTGCTTGAGTGGCCGCGCGATGCCGTGGCCCACCAGCCAGATCACCAGCAGGCCGATGCCGGCGATGACCAGGCCGACCATGGCCATGCCGAAGGTGTCGGATTTGCGCTGGGCATCAAGATCGGCCTGGAGGTTTTGCAGATCGGCCATGACGGCGTTGAGCGGCAATTGCAGCATCAGCGTCCAGCGTGCGTCGGTCTGGCCGATGCCGAACGGCAGGTACAACTCGATGCGGCCCTTGGCCTGATTGACCGAATAAGTCACCTCGTCGCGCTTGAGATTGGCCAGGTTGCTGGTCTGTTCGGCGTCGAGGATGTCGCTGACTTTTTCGCCGAATTTGCTCGAATCCTTGGTGTAGGCAACGATCCCCCCATTGCCGCCGACCAGGGCCATTTCGCCGGCACCGCTGTAAAGCTTCTGGTTGGCGGCGAGGAGCATGTCCTGAATGAAGTTCACCGAGAGGTCGGCGCCGACGATGCCCTGAAACGCGCCGTTGACCATGATCGGTTCGATGAACGAGGCGAGCATGACGATCTTGTCGCCGACCTTGTACGGTGCCGGGTCGATCACACAAGGTCTCTTCGTCTCTTTCGAGCACAGGTAGTACTCGCTGGCGCGCACCCCGGTGGACAGGGTTTTCTGATCGTCGACATCGGCCAGTTTGTCCACGCCCAGGCTGCCGTCGGTATTGCGGAACCACCAGGGCAAAAAGCGCCCGTTGGCAGGATCGATACCGACCACAGAGCTGCCGACGTAAGCCGCGTCATTGTGGTCCAGCGCGTTTTTTTCCCAGCCGATGTAGGTGCCGAGAATCTTCGGGTTTTTTTCGACGTTTTCCTTGATCAGGCTGATCAGTTGCTCGCGGCTAACGCTCAGGCGCGGCTGGCCGTCCGCGCCGTTTGTGCCGAGCAGGGCGTTGACGCGCACCAGACCGCCGGCAATTAGCAGCGGCGCTTCGAGTTCGCGCTGGATCTGGCTGACCTGCGTCTGCGCCAGCGAAGTCAGGCGTTGTTCGATGACTTGCTCGAACTGCGCCTGGGTGCGCTGTTGCACCATCTCTTGAGTGCGAGCGCCGGAGAACAGCGCATACAGCACCAGCGCCGCGACCACGCTGAGAACGATGGCGCCGGCCAGGGCGGCGACGGAAAACTGGATCGACTTGAACTTCATGGGAGCTCCGCACGCAAGAGGACTATCTGCGAGGGATTTATCGGCGGGGTGTGCGGGGCCATGAGAGACGTTGGTCGGAATCGCCGCACGATGTCGCTGATGGATCGGTGCACGGCGGATTCAATGCGCGTTGAGGAATTTCCAGCCAGTCTTGCGGCCTTAGGTGAATGTGCGCGCAATGTGCTTTGTATCTGGCGCCAATACAATTAGCCGCCTAGGATACGCCTCAGGTTTTCAGGGAGCTTTTGAATGAACAAGACATTGGTTACAAGTGCACTGAGCGCAGCGCTGTTGCTGGCCGGTTGTCAGTCGGTCAACACCACCAGCGGCGGCGCTGTGGGCGTGGAGCGCAAGCAGTACATGTTCAGCATGCTGTCCTCGCAAGAGGTCGACCAGATGTACGCTCAGTCGTATCAGAAGACTGTCGGCGAGGCGTCGAGCAAGGGTGTGCTGGACAAGACCAGCTCGGAAGCCAAGCGCGTGCAGACCATCGCCAACCGCTTGATCGCCCAGGCCCCGACCTTCCGCCCGGACGCGGCGCAGTGGCAATGGGAAGTCAATCTGATCAAGAGCGATGAGCTCAACGCCAACTGCGGTCCCGGCGGCAAGATCATTTTCTATACCGGGCTGATCGACAGCCTGAAACTCACCGACGACGAAATCGCTGCGGTCATGGGCCATGAAATCGCCCACGCCCTGCGCGAGCACGGTCGTGAAGCGATGTCCAAGGCCTATGGTATGGAAATGGCCAAGCAGGGCGCCGGTGCCTTGTTCGGCTTGGGTCAGGACAGCCTGGCGCTGGCCGACACCGTGGCCAACTACGGCATGACCTTGCCCAACAGCCGCGCCAACGAAAACGAAGCCGACCTGATCGGCCTGGAACTGGCCGCCCGCGCTGGCTACAACCCGAACGCGGCGATCACTCTGTGGGACAAGATGAGCAAGGCTTCCGAAGGCGCGCCGCCGGAATTCATGAGCACTCACCCGGCATCCAGCAGCCGCATTGCTGCGTTGCAGGCAGCGATTCCGAAAGTGATGCCGCTCTACGAAAAAGCGCCGAAGTCCTGAATAGAGCAGTTACAAGCTTCAAGCGGCAAGCTACAAGTCAAAGCAGACTCGCTGGGCTTGCAGCTTGCAGCTGCTTCAAACCCAACCGCTGCTCTGCATCGCTTTATAAACCGCAACAATCGCCAGAATCATGAACGCCGAAGCCGCGAGGCGGCGGATCAGGGTCAGCGGCAGTTTCTCTGCGGCAAAATTGCCCGCCAGTACCACCGGCACGTTGGCAATCAGCATGCCGACGGTTGTGCCGATAATCACCAGCCACAGTTCCGGGTATTGCGCGGCGAGCATCACTGTGGCGATCTGCGTCTTGTCACCGATTTCCGCGAGGAAGAACGCGATGAGCGTGGTCAGGAACGGCCCGAACTTGCGCGCCGTGCTGGCTTCGTCGTCATCCATTTTGTCCGGGACCAGAGTCCACAGCGCCGTGGCGGCGAAGCTGGCGGCGAGAATCCAATGCAGGACGGCGTCGGAGAAAAAACTGCCGAACCAGGCACCTACCGCACCGGCTGCTGCGTGGTTGGCCAGGGTCGCGGCGACAATCCCGGCAATGATCGGCCAGGGTTTGCGAAAGCGAGCGGCGAGTATCAGCGCGAGCAGTTGCGTCTTGTCGCCGATTTCGGCCAAGGCAACGATTGCGGTGGGAACGAGTAACGAGTCCAGCATCAGGGATTTCCTAAGGGGCGGGTCGACACGGCTATGACACGTACAGCCTTCCCGCCCCGGGTAAGGTGTGCGTGTCATAGGTCTTGTCAAACCCTGCGATCCGTCTGGTGCGGACGCTTGGGTCGCATACGCCATGATCTGAGGATCAAGTATGTTGACGTATGCCGGACGAGCATGGCGCTCGTGGGAGACTACTCCCCTAGGACGGAGCGGATTCTGCCTAGGCAAATCCGATTGGGCAAGAACAAATTTTCAACCGCGCTTGGCCCGGTAAATCCGGAAGCCGTTGCCTTCGGCTTTGATCGCACACACGCCTAGGTGCTCCTCGATCAGCGGCTGATACTTGAGGAAGCTGTTCGCCACAAGGCGCAGTTCGCCACCGTTTTTCAGATGTTTCGCCGCTTTTCGCAGCAAATTCTCCGTAGCGAAATAATCGGTATGCACGCCGACATGGAAAGGCGGATTGCTCAGAATCGCGCTCAAACCCATCGGTGCGGCATCGATGCCATCGCCGGTCAGTACTTCCGCTTCCAGGCCGTTGGCAGCAAGGGTCAGGCGGCTGCTGGCGGCAGCGAATGCGTCGACATCGAGCAAGGTCACCTGGTTGTGCGGATAGCGACGTTTCACCGCAGCCCCGAGCACGCCGGCACCGCAACCGAAATCGAGCAGATGGCCGCTCGGCAGTTTGTCCAGATGCTCCAGCAGCAGGGCGCTGCCGCGATCCAGGCGACCGTGGCTGAACACGCCTGGTAGGCTGATGACTTTCATCGGTCCTTCGGCCAGCGGCAGTTCGTACGTATGCGCCAGGCTTTCCAGCGATTTCGCTTCAGGCGCATTGGCCACGGTGACTTGCCAGAGCTGACAGTGGCGAGCGCTGTCGAGTTTGCGCGGCTTGCCGAACGGGTTGAGCTGTTTCGACGCGCCTTCGATGCCGCTGCGTTTTTCCCCGACCAGAAACACCTCGCGCCCGGCCAGACGCGACGCCACGGCGTTGAGGATGTAATCGGTGAGGTCCTTGGACTTGGGCAGGAACACCACAGCGCTGTCGAACTCGCGCTCCGGGACATTCACGCCGAACTGGCTGCGGCCCTCGAAACGCGCGTCCAGTGCGGCTTGGTCGCCAGCGTGCCAGCACCAGCCGAACGCATTCGGCAGACGCCCGAGCAAATCATCGGCGGGCAGGCCGGCCAACAGCAGCGAACCCTGGAATAACTCGGCCTGACGAAGCAGTACTTCACTGCGCGGATCCATAACTGCTCCTTGAAAAAAGTGCCGCAGTTTATCAACTGACGACCCGCAGCGCCTCACCGCTGAAAAACGCTTCGGCGTTTTCGCTCAGTTGGGCGACGATACGCTGGCGCGCCTCGCGGCTGCCCCAGGCATTGTGCGGGGTGACGATCAGGCGCGGGATATCGGCCGCAAGTAGCGGATTGCCTTGGGTCGGTGGCTCGACACTCAACACATCGGTCGCCGCGCCGCCGAGGTGGCCGATACGCAGAGCGTCGGCCAACGCCTGCTCATCGATCAGGCCGCCGCGAGCGGTATTGACCACAAATGCGCCGGGCTTCATTGAGGCCAATTCGCGGGCACCGATGAAATGCCGGGTGTGCTCGTTGAGCGGGCAATGCAGGGTCAGCGCGTCGATCTGCGGCAGCAGTTCATTCAGCCGCAAACGATCCGGCCGCGCCGGGCGCCCGGGAATCTGCCCGAGCAACACGCGCATGCCGAACGCCTCGGCCAGTCGCGCCACGGCGCCACCGAGCTCGCCATGGCCGAGCAGGCCAAGGGTTTTGCCTTGCAGTTCGACGATCGGGTAATCGAGCAGGCAGAACTGCTTCGCCTGGTGCCAGCGGCCTTCGCCCACAGCTTTCTGATAGTCGGCCAGGCGCGTGGCGAGGTTGAGCAACAGCATGATCGTGTGTTGCGCCACCGACGGCGTGCCGTAAGCCTGGCAATTGCACACGGTGATGCCGTGGGCGCGGGCGGCAGTGAGGTCGACATTGTTGGTGCCGGTGGCGCTGATCAGGATCAGTTTCAGTTGCGGGTTGGCAGCCATCGCGGCCGCGTCGATCACGACTTTGTTGGTGATCGCCACACTGGCGCCGTGCAGGCGTTCGCTGACCTGTTCCGGCAAAGTCTGGGCGAACAGCTGCAAGTCGCTGAAGCATTCGCGCAACGGACCGAGGTCCAGATCGCCTAGATCCAGCGAAGGATGATCAAGGAATACCGCGCGGCGCGTGTTCGTCATCAACTGTACCTTTTGTGCTGTGAGCGGAGGGCGTACTCTGCCGAGCCTACCAGATGAAACAATTGGTTACTCAGCCCTGAAGTAGTGCCGTCTCGTGTGGGAGCGGGCTTGCTCGCGAAGGCGGTGTGTCAGTCAATGCAAAGGTTGAATGGGACACCGCATTCGCGAGCAAGCCCGCTCCCACAAAAGTTGCGTCTACAGCATGGCAACGATGTGATCGATCAATCCAAGAGGAGCCCCCATGTACTGGACCGAGTTCTTGACCGTTGCCCTGATCCACTTGCTCGCCGTCGCCAGTCCCGGCCCGGACTTTGCCGTGGTCGTGCGCGAGAGCGTGACCCATGGGCGTCGCGCCGGCACCTGGACCGCGCTGGGCGTGGGCACGGCGATTTTCCTGCATGTCGGCTATTCGTTGCTCGGCATCGGTCTGATCGTCTCGCAGTCGATTGTGCTGTTCAATGCGTTGAAGTGGGCGGCAGCTGCTTACTTGCTGTACATCGGCTTCAAGGCCTTGCGCGCGCAACCGGCGAAAACCGTCACCGATGACTTGCACAAGGAAGCCGGCGTGCGAACTGCGCGGGGTGCGTTCACCTCGGGCTTCGTCACCAACGGCCTGAACCCGAAAGCCACGCTGTTTTTCCTCTCGCTGTTCACCGTGGTGATCAACCCGCACACGCCGCTGGCCGTGCAGGCCGGTTATGGCGTGTACCTGGCGCTGGCAACGGCGATCTGGTTCTGCCTGGTGGCGATGCTGTTCAGCCAGCAACGCGTGCGCGCCGGCTTCGCCCGCATGGGCCACTGGTTCGACCGCACCATGGGCGCGGTGCTGATTGCTCTCGGCGTGAAAATCGCGTTCACCGAGATGCATTGAGAACTGGAACACATCAATCCCTGTGGGAGCGAGCCTGCTCGCACAGGTCGTGTTTTCTTCAACTTCGGCCCGAAATGCTGGCGCAAAGCTAGCATTTGTACGGCTCTGCAAATCATTCCTTTGGCTGATTTGACTGTCATGCAGGCGCACTAGAGTACGAATCTCTCCGCCAACACCGTGCAGTCAGAAAAGGGATTCTTATGTTGCAGACTCGGGTCATTCCGCCGGCCGATGGGGCCTACCAGTATCCATTGCTGATCAAACGGCTGCTGATGTCCGGCGCCCGTTACGAGAAAACCCGCGAAATCATCTACCGCGACCAGTTGCGCTACAGTTATCCGACCCTGATCGAACGCGTCGCGCGGCTGGCCAATGTGCTGACGACTGCCGGGGTCAAGGCCGGTGACACCGTGGCGGTGATGGACTGGGACAGCCACCGTTACCTGGAATGCATGTTCGCCATTCCGATGATCGGCGCGGTGATTCACACCATCAACGTGCGCCTGTCGCCCGAGCAGATCCTCTACACCATGAACCATGCCGAGGACCGCTTCGTGCTGGTCAACAGCGACTTCGTCGGTCTGTACCAGGCCATCGCGCCGCAGCTGACCACGGTCGAGAAAACCCTGCTGCTGACCGATCTCCCGGAGAAAACCGCAGAGCTGCCGAACCTTGTCGGCGAATACGAGCAACTGCTGGCCGCTGCGAGTGCGCAATACGATTTCCAGGACTTCGACGAAAACTCGGTGGCCACCACGTTCTACACCACCGGCACCACGGGCAATCCGAAAGGCGTGTATTTCACCCATCGGCAACTGGTGCTGCACACCATCGGCGTGGCGACGATCATGGGTTCGATCGACAGCGTGCGGCTGCTCGGCACCAACGATGTGTACATGCCGATCACACCGATGTTCCACGTCCACGCCTGGGGGTTGCCGTACGTGGCGACCATGCTCGGGCTCAAGCAGGTTTATCCGGGGCGCTACGACCCGGAGTATCTGGTGGAGTTGTGGCGCAAGGAGAAGGTCACCTTTTCCCATTGCGTGCCGACCATCCTGCAGATGCTGCTCAACGCCAAGGCCGCGCAGGGTGCCGACTTCGGCGGCTGGAAGATCGTCATCGGCGGCAGCGCACTCAATCGCAGCCTCTATGAAAACGCCAAGGCCCGTGGCATTCAGCTGACGGCCGCGTACGGCATGTCGGAAACCGGGCCGCTGGTGTCCTGCGCGCACCTCAACGACGAACTGATGGCCGGCAGCGAAGACGAGCGCACCACTTACCGGATCAAGGCCGGTGTGCCGGGGCCGTTGGTCGAAGCGGCGATTGTCGACGGCGAGGGCAACTTCCTTCCGGCCGACGGCGAAACCCAGGGCGAACTGGTGCTGCGCGCGCCGTGGCTGACCGAAGGTTATTTCAACGAACCGCAGAAGGGCGCCGAGCTCTGGGCCGGCGGCTGGCTGCACACCGGCGATGTCGCCACGCTCGACAGCATGGGCGTGATCGACATCCGTGATCGCATCAAGGACGTGATCAAGACCGGCGGCGAGTGGATCTCCTCCCTCGACCTTGAAGACCTCATCAGCCGTCACGCGGCGGTACGCGAAGTAGCAGTGGTGGGCATCGCCGATCCCCAGTGGGGCGAGCGCCCGTTTGCCTTGCTGGTGGTGCGCGAAGGGCAGGTGATTGGTGCACGCGAGCTCAAGGAACACCTCAAGCCGTTCGTCGAGCTGGGGCACCTGAGCAAGTGGGCGATTCCCAGTCAGATCGCCCTTGTTACCGAAATTCCCAAGACCAGTGTCGGCAAGCTCGACAAGAAGCGCATCCGCCTCGACATCACTGAATGGCAGGCCAACAACAGCACCTTCCTTTCGACACTTTGAGTGTCTGCTGGCGCGCCGAAACCGGCGCGCCAGACCCACCAAGCAAGCGCTTGGCTTGTGAAATCGAAAAAATCAGCCATCCTTGCCGTGCCGACGTGTGTCGGACTGGCGAAAGGACTGTTCCAGAGTGGTTGGCGGCTGCAAATCACACTTTAGAGGGATCAAGCACTACCACCCGCTGGCTATAGTCCGCTCAAGGACTTTTTGAAAACGGAGCACACGCACTGATCGGGGCGAGCAACTTTGGAACGATTTCGGGCAGCCCTGGCGCCCGGTCCTCCACAGCGTTTTTAAAAGTACTCACTGCCATAACAATAATGCACATGGAGTAGCGTCGATGACCTCAGTAAACCAGTTCTGGCGCCGGGCGAAACTGCCTCTGGCGGTCAGTCTTGCCTCCTCGCTCGCCGGGCCTGCATTCGGCGTCAGTTTCAACGTCGGTGAAATCGAAGGCCAGTTCGACTCGTCCCTGTCGATCGGCGCCAGTTGGTCTACTCAGAGCCCGAACAAGAACCTTATCGGCGTCAACAACGGCGGCCGTGGCCTGTCGCAGACTTCCGATGACGGTCACGCCAACTTCAAGAGCGGCGAGACCTTCTCGAAGATCTTCAAGGGTATCCATGACCTTGAATTGAAATACGGCGACACCGGCGTGTTCGTCCGTGGCAAGTACTGGTACGACTTCGAACTGAAGGACGAGAGCCGCCAGTTCAAGGACATCAGCGACAGCAACCGCAAAGAGGGCGCCAAGTCCTCCGGCGGACAGATCCTCGACGCCTTCGTCTACCACAACTACGCGATTGCCGATCAGCCAGGTTCCGTGCGTCTGGGCAAGCAGGTAGTGAGCTGGGGTGAAAGTACCTTCATCGGCGGCGGCATCAACTCGATCAACCCGATCGACGTCTCCGCGTTCCGTCGTCCGGGCGCCGAGATCAAGGAAGGCCTGATTCCGGTCAACATGTTCTACGTGTCCCAGAGCCTTACCGATAACCTCTCGGCCGAAGCGTTCTACCAACTGGAATGGGACCAGACCGTCGTCGACAACTGCGGCACCTTCTTCTCCCAGCCGGACATCGTAGCCGACGGTTGCGACAGCAATCTGCGCGTACTGAACAAGCGTTCGCAGATTCCGGCGATCGCTTTGGGGCCGTTGGCCGCCAACGGTGTCAACGTCGACGAAGAGGGCGTGCTGGTGCGCCGTGGGCCGGACCGTGACGCGCGCGACAGCGGTCAGTGGGGCGCGTCCCTCAAATACATGTTCGAGCCACTCGACACCGAGTTCGGCGCCTACTTCATGAACTATCACAGCCGTGCGCCGATCTTCAGCGCCACCGGTGCACCGCAATCGGTGTACAACACCGCCGCCGGTCTGCCAGGGCCGTTTGCCGCGCTCGCACCACTGCTGGTCGCGGGCAACTCGAACTACTTCATCGAATACCCGGAAGACATTCGTCTCTACGGTCTGAGCTTCTCCACCACCCTGCCTACCGGTACGGCGTGGAGCGGTGAGATCAGCTACCGTCCGAACGCGCCGGTACAACTGAATTCCACCGACATCCTGTTTGCCGGCGTACGCCCATTGGGCGGCGCGCTGACCAACGCTTCGCTGCTCACTGGCGTGCCAGGCCAGGACCTGCATGGTTACGAGCGCAAGGAAATCACCCAACTGCAAACGACCTTCACGCACTTCTTCGATCAGGTCATGGGCGCCAGCCGTCTGACCCTCGTCGGTGAAGTCGGCGCGACCTACGTCGGTGGCCTGGAAAGCCGTTCCGACAAGCGTTATGGCCGCGATCCGGTCTACGGCCCGGGCGAGTTGCCAGCCACCGGTGGGATCAATACCTGCGCCAACATCCTCAACAACAGCACCATCAACGGCGCCGGCCCGGGTTCGCCTCAGAACAACCGCAGCCGCAATTGCGACAACGATGGTTTTACCACTTCGATGTCGTGGGGCTACCGTGGCCGGGCAATCTGGGAATACAACGACGTGTTTGCCGGCGTGAACCTCAAGCCGAACGTGGCCTGGTCCCACGACGTCAGCGGTTACTCGCCAGGCCCTGGCGGCAACTTCGAGGAAGGTCGCAAAGCGGTCAGCCTGGGCGTCGATGCCGAATACCAGAACACCTACACCGCGAGCCTGGCCTACACCAATTTCTTCGACGGCAAGTACACCACCGTGGATGACCGCGACTTCGTGGCGCTCAGCTTCGGCGTGAACTTCTAAGCACTGCATTTCAGGACGAACGAATTTATGAAAATAACAAAGAGTCTGTTCCACGCCGGTGTTCTGGGCCTGTCGCTGCTGGCGACCAGCGTCATGGCGGCGGTGCCTGCTGCCGAAGCGGATAAGCTGGGCAAAAGCCTGACGCCGATGGGCGCAGAAATGGCCGGTAATGCCGACGGCTCGATCCCAGCCTGGAAACCACTGCCGAAAAACGCCGGCAGCGTCGACAGCAAGGGCTTCCTGTCCAACCCTTACGCCAGTGAGCAGCCGCTGTTCACCATCACCGCCAAGGATGTCGACAAGTACAAGGACAAGCTTGCCCCGGGCCAGTACGCGATGTTCAAGCGCTACCCGGAAACCTTCAAGATGCCGGTCTATCCGTCCCATCGCGGCGCCACCGTGCCGGATGACGTATTCGCCGCCATCAAGAAGAACGCCACCAGCACCAACCTGGTGTCCGGCGGCAACGGCCTGGAAAACTTCGATACCGCCGTGCCGTTCCCGATTCCTAAAACCGGCGTGGAAGTGATCTGGAACCACATCACCCGCTATCGCGGTGGCAGCGTGACCCGTCTGGTGACCCAGGCCACGCCGCAACCGAACGGCTCGTACAGCCTGGTGTACTTCCAGGACCAGTTTGTGTTCCGCGACAAGATGAAGGATTACGATCCGGCGAACCCGGGCAACATCCTGTTCTACTTCAAGCAGAAAGTGACCGCGCCGGCGCGTCTGGCCGGTGGGGTACTGCTGGTGCACGAGACGCTCGATCAGGTCAAGGAGCCGCGTTCGGCGTGGGTTTACAACGCCGGTCAGCGCCGTGTGCGCCGTGCACCGCAAGTGTCGTATGACGGCCCGGGTACTGCCGCCGACGGCCTGCGTACCTCGGACAACCTCGACATGTACAACGGTGCGCCGGATCGTTACGACTGGAAGCTCGAAGGCAAGAAAGAGATGTACATCGCCTCTGACAGCTACAAGCTCGACGATCCGAAACTGAAGTACTCGGACATCATCAAGGCCGGCCACATCAACCAGGACCTGGCTCGCTACGAGCTGCGCCGCGTCTGGCACGTGGTCGCGACCCTGAAGGAAGGCCAGCGCCACATCTACGCCAAGCGTGACTTCTACATCGACGAGGACACCTGGCAGGCAGCGGTCATCGACCACTACGACGGTCGTGGTCAACTGTGGCGCGTAGCCGAGGCGCATGCCGAGAACTACTACGACAAGCAAGTGCCGTGGTACGCCCTCGAAACTCTCTACGACCTGCAGTCCGGCCGCTATCTGGCACTGGGCATGAAGAACGAAGAGAAGCAGGCCTATGACTTCGGCTTCACCGCCACCACCAGCGACTTCACCCCGGCCGCTCTGCGTCAGGATGGTGTTCGCTAAACCTGGGTAAACCCGAGGCCGCATCCTCGTGAAAACGCCCCGACCGGTTCGGGGCGTTTTTGTGTCTGTAGCCTTTTTGTAGCCATTTGTAGCAGCGACCTTCATTACCTCTTCGTTTAAGGCTAGGCTGCGGACATCTGCAACGCCGCCAATCGCCTTCGAACAAGAGCCGGCCATGACTGATCTGTCCCCACTTCCGGGTCCCGCAAGCATCACCGTCGCAGCACTGGACGGGCGTTTTTTCCGCCCGCCGCTGCCTGATGGCTATGTCTTGCGGCCGCGTTTGTGCCAGCGTCTGCAGGCCGGGCTCGGTGGTCGGTTGCTGCTGGTCAGCGCCCCGGCCGGGTTCGGCAAGAGCTCGCTGGCCGTGGAGTTCTGTCAGAGCCTGCCGGCGCACTGGCAAAGTCTCTGGTTGGGCTTGAGTCCACGGGACAGCGATCCCGGACGTTTTCTTGAGCGCTTGCTTGAAGGTCTCCAAGACTATTTTCCAGCCTTGGGCGCCGGTGCTCTTGGCCTGCTGAAAATGCGTCAGCGTCATCAGCCGTTTGCTTTTGAAGAATGGCTTGACGGTCTGCTCGATGAGCTGGCGCTGCACCTCGATCCTGCCGCGCCGCTGCTGCTGGTCCTCGACGATTACCACCTCGCCCAAGGGCCGGTGGTGGATCGTTGCCTGCAATTTTTCCTCAATCATTTGCCCGATGGCTTGCTGGTGATGGTCACCAGCCGCCAGCGCCCGGACTGGCATCTGGCGCGTCTGCGCCTGTCGCGGCAGTTGCTCGAACTGCACGAACAGGATTTGCGCCTGACCCACGACGAAGCGCTGACCTTGCTCGATCGCCACAGCAGCTCACTGCGCGGCGAGGCACTGGAGAGCCTGATCCAGCGCAGTGAAGGCTGGGTTGCCGGCCTGCGCTTCTGGCTGCTGGCGGTGGCCGAGGCGGGCAACGATGCCGCGCTGCCGCAAGCACTGAACGGCGGGGAAGGGCTGATCCGCGATTATCTGCTCGAAGAAGTCATCGATTGCCTGCCGGCCGAAGTGCAATCGTTTCTCTACGAAACCGCTCCGCAGGAACGCTTTTGCAGCGAGCTGTGCGATGCGGTCCGCGAAGCCCATGACAGCGCCGAGATCCTGCGCTTTCTGCTCGCCCACCAAGTGTTTCTGGTGCCGCTGGACGAGCACGGCCACTGGTATCGCTATCACCATTTGTTCTCTGACTTGCTGCGCAGCCGGCCAATTGCCCGGGCGATGGTGCCCAACGCCACCCTGCATTTGCGCGCCTGCCGCTGGTTCAATGCGCAAGGCCTGCTCGACGAAGCGGTTGAGCAGGCCTTGCGTGCCGGGCATCTCGATGTTGCGGCGAATCTGGTACAGAACCTGTCCGAAGAGCAACTGCTCGCCGAACAGAACGTCGGCATGCTGCTGCGCTGGAAAATGGACTTGCCCGACAGCCTGCTGATTAGCACGCCACGGCTGATCGTGCTCTATAGCTGGGCGCTGGGGCTGGCCTGTCAGCTCGATGCCGCCGAAGAACTGGCCAGCCATTTGAGCCGCTTCCTGCCGGCACCTTCGGCCACTGCGCAGAAGTCGATGCTGGCGCAGTGGCTGGCGTTGAGCGGGATCATCGCTCGCGGGCGCGGCCATCGCGAACTGACCCTGCGCTATTGCGGCGAGGCGCTGGAGAGCCTGCCGGCCAAGCGTTACGGCCAGCGGCTGATGTGCCTGTCGACCTTGTCCAATCTGGCGATCGCCGACGGCGATCTGTGGCGCGCCCGCGGCCTGAATCGCGAATCCCTCGAGCTGGCGCAACGCGTCGGCAATCCATTATTCGAAGCACTGGCGCATTACGACAGGGCGCGGGTTCTGCAATCGCGGGGCGAGATTCTGCGTGCGCTGGATGAAGTGCATCAGGGGCTGGAGCGCTTGCGCGGTCTGTCGCCGCAACGCCTGTACGCCGTGCGCGCACGGTTGACGCTCTATGAAGGCTTTCTGCTGGCAATGCGTTTGCAGCCGCAGGCCGCACGCATGCGTCTGCTGGCCGGCATCGGCGAGGCGCGCGCCTGTCGCGACATCAGCGTGCTGATCGGTCACTGCGTGATCGCCCGCCTGGACGGCGCCTGTGGCGAGTTCGCCAAGGCCTTCGCCGAACTCGCCGAAGCCGAACGCCTGATGCACATCTGGGACGTGCCGCCGATCTACTATCTGGCGATGATCACGCTGGTCAAATGCGAACTGTGGCTGGCGCAGGGGCGCACCGATCTGGCCGAAGCCTGGTTGGCGCGACTGGGGCAAACCTACACCGGTGAACGCGCCGCGGCACCGCCGGAATTCCATCCGCAATTGCCGTTGCACGTCGAATTGCAGCAGGCACTGCTCGACATGATTCAAGGGCAGCCGATGCTTGCCGAAGGACGTTTGAACGTGTTGCATGAAAACGGCCAGCAGACCGGTCGGCAATTGCTCAGCGTGATGGCGTTGACGCAGAAGGTGGCGCTCTTGTTGTCGAGTGGACGCGAGCCCGAAGCACGCAAAACCTTGAATTTCGCGCTGGAAGCTGCTTCCGGCGGTGTCTTCCAACCCTTCGATGCGCTACTGAAAAACCATACCGACTGGTTGCGTGGGCAATTGCAGGCGCTTGCCTGCAACGCCGTCAGCCAGCAATTGCTCACACATGTCCCAACAGCCGCGCCGCGACCGAGCATAGAAAACTCAACTGCCGATCAGCTCAGCAGCCGTGAATTGGCGGTGCTGCGCCTGATTGCTCAGGGCTGTTCCAATCAGGAGATCAGCGAGCAATTGTTCATTTCCCTGCACACCGTGAAAACCCACGCCAGCCACATCAATAGCAAACTGGGCGTCGAGCGGCGTACCCAGGCAGTGGCGCGCGCCAAGGAACTGGGATTGCTCTATTGAGATCGCGCCATGACCCGGCAGAAAAACAAACGCCCCGAACCAGTCGGGGCGTTTGTTTTCAGTTCACCGGCCGGGGTTGCTGGCCTGGCAATTGAACAGGGCGTCAGGCCACCAGATCGTTGGCACTGAAGCTGTTCACACCCACCAGCTGGATTTCAAAGTCCGCGCCGGCATTGCCGCTGACATTGCCCGACAGTACGTGGTCGACGAAGCGCAGTTGCCCGGCACCGGTGAAGTCATTGGCACCGATGAAGGTGAAACCGTCCATGCCGCCTTGCAGCAGGTTCGCATCGAATTTCGTCAGGTCGATTTTGTCGCCCTGCAGGCTGCTGAAATCGGTGATCACGTCACGGCTGGCGCCCACGCCCATGTCGTTGACTGCGCGGAAGACGAAGGTGTCCGCTCCGTTACCTCCAATGAGCGTGTCTTTGCCCGCACCACCGTCCAGTACGTTGTTGCCATCGTTGCCGTAAAGGGTGTTGTTCAAGGCATTACCGGTAGCCTTGAGGTCTGCAGCACCTGCCAGAGCGAGGATTTCGACATTGTTGCCCAAGGTGTAGTCGACGTAGGAATAGACCATGTCGATTTCCGAGACTGAGGTACCTGTCTCGACCACCACATCCGCGATGTCGTTAACGATGTAAGTATCGTTACCGGCGCCGCCGATCATGGTATCTGCGCCCCAGCCACCATCGATGAAGTTGGCGTCGCTGTTGCCCGTCAGGGTGTTGTTCAGCACGTTGCCCGTCAGGTTGAACGCCCCTGCGCCGCTGATGATGAGATTTTCGACGTTTTGCAGATTGCTCTGGTTCAGACTGACGGTGCTGGTCTGCGCGGTGGCGCTGTACTCAATGACGATGGTGTCGTTACCCTCATTGGCATATTCCTGAATCAGCGCCAGTTCTCCCGCCTGATCGACGCCATAGCCGTCGTTGCCCTTGCCGCCGATCATGGTGTCGAGGCCTGCCCCCCCGACCAGTTGGTTGTTGCCGTCATTGCCGATCAATACGTTGTTCAGCGCGTTGCCGACGGCGTAGTTATTGGCAGTGCCAGTAAGCGTGAGGTTTTCTACGTTGGCGACAAGTGCGTAGCTGATCGAGGCGCGGACGGTGTCGATCTCGCTGGCCAGGGTACTGGTCTCGCTGACCACGTCACCGACGTTGTCGAGGATGTAAGTATCGTTGCCAGCGCCGCCCGTCATGAAGTCGGCACCCAGGCCACCGTCGAGTACGTTATTACCATCGTTGCCGTAAAGGGTGTTGTTCAAGGCATTACCGGTAGCCTTAAGATCTGCAGCACCTGCCAGAGCGAGGATTTCGACATTGTTGCCCAAGGTGTAGTCGACGTAGGAATAGACCATGTCGATTTCCGAGAGTGAGGTACCTGTCTCGACCACCACATCCGCGATGTCGTTAACGATGTAAGTATCGTTACCGGCGCCGCCGATCATGGTATCTGCGCCCCAGCCACCATCGATGAAGTTGGCGTCGCTGTTGCCCGTCAGGGTGTTGTTCAGCACGTTGCCCGTCAGGTTGAACGCCCCTGCGCCGCTGATGATGAGATTTTCGACGTTTTGCAGATTGCTCTGGTTCAGACTGACGGTGCTGGTCTGCGCGGTGGCGCTGTACTCAATGACGATGGTGTCGTTACCCTCATTGGCATATTCCTGAATCAGCGCCAGTTCTCCCGCCTGATCGACGCCATAGCCGTCGTTGCCCTTGCCGCCGATCATGGTGTCGAGGCCTGCCCCCCCGACCAGTTGGTTGTTGCCGTCATTGCCGATCAATACGTTGTTCAGCGCGTTGCCGACGGCGTAGTTATTGGCAGTGCCGGTGAGCGTGAGGTTTTCTACGTTGGCGACAAGTGCGTAGCTGATCGAGGCGCGGACGGTGTCGATCTCGCTGGCCAGGGTGCTGGTCTCGCTGACCACGTCACCGACGTTGTCGAGGATGTAAGTATCGTTGCCAGCGCCGCCAGCCATGAAGTCGGCGCCCAGGCCGCCGTCCAGTACGTTGTTGCCGCTGTTGCCGGTCAGAGTATTGTTCAGGGCATTGCCCGTCAGGTTGAACGCCCCTGCGCCGCTGATGATGAGGTTTTCGACGTTTTGCAGATTGCTCTGGTCCAGACTGACGGTGCTGGTCTGCGCGGTGGCGCTGTACTCAATGACGATGGTGTCGTTACCCTCATTGGCATATTCCTGAATCAGCGCCAGTTCTCCCGCCTGATCGATGCCATAGCCGTCGTTGCCCTTGCCGCCGATCATGGTGTCGAGGCCTGCCCCCCCGACCAGTTGGTTGTTGCCGTCATTGCCGATCAATACGTTGTTCAGCGCGTTGCCGACGGCGTAGTTATTGGCAGTGCCAGTAAGCGTGAGGTTTTCTACGTTGGCGACAAGTGCGTAGCTGATCGAGGCGCGGACGGTGTCGATCTCGCTGGCCAGGGTACTGGTCTCGCTGACCACGTCACCGACGTTGTCGAGGATGTAAGTATCGTTGCCAGCGCCGCCCGTCATGAAGTCGGCACCCAGGCCACCGTCGAGTACGTTATTACCATCGTTGCCGTAAAGGGTGTTGTTCAAGGCATTACCGGTAGCCTTGAGGTCTGCAGCACCTGCCAGAGCGAGGATTTCGACATTGTTGCCCAAGGTGTAGTCGACGTAGGAATAGACCATGTCGATTTCCGAGAGTGAGGTACCTGTCTCGACCACCACATCCGCGATATCGTTAACGATGTAAGTATCGTTACCGGCGCCGCCGATCATGGTATCTGCGCCCCAGCCACCATCGATGAAGTTGGCGTCGCTGTTGCCCGTCAGGGTGTTGTTCAGCACGTTGCCCGTCAGGTTGAACGCCCCTGCGCCGCTGATGATGAGATTTTCGACGTTTTGCAGATTGCTCTGGTTCAGACTGACGGTGCTGGTCTGCGCGGTGGCGCTGTACTCAATGACGATGGTGTCGTTACCCTCATTGGCATATTCCTGAATCAGCGCCAGTTCTCCCGCCTGATCGACGCCATAGCCGTCGTTGCCCTTGCCGCCGATCATGGTGTCGAGGCCTGCCCCCCCGACCAGTTGGTTGTTGCCGTCATTGCCGATCAATACGTTGTTCAGCGCGTTGCCGACGGCGTAGTTATTGGCAGTGCCGGTGAGCGTGAGGTTTTCTACGTTGGCGACAAGTGCGTAGCTGATCGAGGCGCGGACGGTGTCGATCTCGCTGGCCAGGGTGCTGGTCTCGCTGACCACGTCACCGACGTTGTCGAGGATGTAAGTATCGTTGCCAGCGCCGCCAGCCATGAAGTCGGCGCCCAGGCCGCCGTCCAGTACGTTGTTGCCATCGTTGCCGGACAGGGTGTTATTCAACGCGTTGCCGGTACCGCTGAGATTTGCGCTACCAACCAGATTCAATATCTCGACGTTATTGCCCAGGGTGTAGTCGACGTAGGAGTAGACCATGTCGATTTCCGAGAGCGAAGTACCGGTTTCGACGACCACGTCGCCGACGTTCTCGACGATATAAATGTCGTTGCCAGCACCACCCTCCATTCTGTCGGCACCCGCCATGCCATTGAGTTGATTGTCCAGCGCGTTGCCGATCAGCGTGTCATTGAAAACCGAACCGGTAGCGTTTTCTATCTTCGCGCCGTATGCAATCGCCAGACCTTGATTGAAGGCATTGCCGGCCTGGTCAGTAAAGGCCTGACCGATCGTGCTGTACTGTCCTTCGTTAAGGTTAAGGCTGACGGCTACCAATTGGTTGCTCGCATCGATCGTATCGACTCCGCCGGCATCCCAGATGGTTTCAAACACAGATTGTGTCGGCGCCCAGGAGTACACGTTGTTGCCAGTCATCCACTGGGTATTGGCGCCATACAGGCTCTGGATCGCCAAGATGTCGAGCACCATCGGAGTGGTCGGCAGGTACGAGTAATTGTTGTTATAGCTCATGACGGTCAACGCGACGTCATCCAGCGCCGGAGCGAGCGTGATGGCATTGTTGGCTGATGGTGCGAACGAATGCTTCAGGCCAATGGCATGACCGATTTCATGAACGAATGTCATGAAGTCATAAGTGCCCTTGTCCGGAAATGCTTCACTAGTGTTCGGTCCGATCCAGACATCGCCGCCATTAGGCTTTTCGGAAGGAGTGTAAGCCCAGGCTGCTGCATCGTTGTCCAGTAATGAGTAACCGCCGAAACGCAGGTCGCCCACGCTCGTCGAGGATTCACCGGTCAACTGAAAGGTGATATTCGCCACCGCGGCCCAACTATCCAGCGCGCCCATTACCGCCAATTTCTGTGTGTTTGTCAGCGCGTAGGCGGCCTTTGGTTCATTGTCAGCGCTGTAGTTCGGTGCGAAGACCGAGACACCAGGGACGATGAAACTGTAGGTAAGACTGGTCACTGCCGCAGGGGAGTACCACTTGGTGCTTTCCCATTTATAGCCGGAAATGAGGCTGTCAACAGGAGCTAGCCCTGTCAATGAAGCGGACCAGGTGTCGGTATAACCAGTAGGGCGTGGCATGAAGAATTCCTGAGGTAGGCTGCGGCCCTTCCCAAAATGTGGCCGCTACAAGGTTTGATTTTGCACGAAAAAAAACAGCTTTGACATTATATGGCCACTATTTTCCGATTGATGGCGTCAAAAAACTGTTCGGGCGATATGTATCGGCGTGTGACGTAGAATCTTGATGTCACCGCCATGCTTTAAGCTCAGGATTCCTATGACCGTTCCGAATTCAGCACTCATTCGCGAAACCTTCCCCGTCGGCCCTTTGCAGTGCAACTGCACGATCATCGGCGACCCGATCACGAAAAAAGCCATCGTCGTCGACCCGGGCGGCAACCCTGATCTGATCATGGCGCGCATCGATGCCCATGGCCTAAAAGTCGTCAGCATCATCCACACCCACGCGCATCTCGATCACTTTCTGGCTTCCGGGCAGATGAAAGAGAAAACCGGTGCGACCCTGCATCTGCACAAGGAAGATCAATTCCTCTGGGACAACCTGGAAATGCAATGCCAGATGTTCGGTGTGCCGTATACGCCCGTGCCTTCGCCGGATCGCTGGTTGAGCGATGATGAAGAACTGGCCTGCGGATGCGGTGTGGCATTGCACACGCCGGGGCATACACCCGGTTCCATGAGCTTCTGGTTTTCCGAGGCTAAGCTGTTGATAGCCGGCGACACGCTGTTTCGTCGCGGGGTAGGGCGTACGGATTTGTGGGGCGGCGATCAGGCGACCATCGTGCGTTCGATCAAGCAGCGGCTGTATACGCTGGACGAGGACGCGACGGTGGTCACCGGGCACGGGCCGGATACGCGCCTGGGTGATGAGATGCGCGAGAACCCGTTTGTGCGTGCCTGAATTTTTTGTCACGGGTGTGCGGTGGAATTTTTGCGCATTGTCATGATCCAACGCCGGCGCAGGTCCATTAGTTAAGCAGTGGCCGCTGCACCACAGAATGCAAAAACCAGGAGCTCTCCATGTTCACCACGCGTCGTTTGATTATTGTCGCTACTGCCGTGGCCGTGTTGTCCGGCTGCGCCTCGCCCAACCCGTATGACAATCAGGGTCAGGCCGACGGTGGCTCGCAAGGCATGAGCAAAACCGCCAAATACGGTGGCCTCGGTGCGCTCGCTGGCGCTCTCGCCGGTGCCGCCATCGGTCACGACAACCGTGGCAAGGGCGCCTTGATCGGCGCCGCCGTTGTCGGTGCTTCCGCAGCAGGCTACGGCTACTACGCCGACCAGCAGGAAAAGAAACTGCGCGCGAGCATGGCCAACACTGGCGTTGAAGTGCAGCGTCAGGGCGATCAGATCAAATTGATCATGCCGGGCAACATCACCTTCGCCACCGATTCGGCGAACATTGCCCCGAGTTTCTACCAGCCGCTGAACAACCTGGCCAACTCGCTGAAAGAGTTCAACCAGAACCAGATCGAAATCGTCGGCTACACCGACAGCACCGGCAGCCGCCAGCACAACATGGACCTGTCCCAACGTCGTGCGCAGAGCGTGGCGACCTACCTGACCTCGCAAGGCGTCAGCGGTGCCAACCTGTCGGCCCGTGGTGCCGGCCCGGATAACCCGATTGCCAGTAACGGTGACGTCAACGGCCGCGCGCAGAACCGCCGGGTCGAGGTCAACCTGAAAGCGATTCCGGGCCAGCAGTATGGTGGTCAGCAGCAACAGCCGGGTACGGTACAGCAGTATCCGTAAGCGATTGCCTGATTGAAGAAATGCCCGGTCCTGTGATCGGGCATTTTTTTGTGTCATCTGTGCCGGCCCTTTCGCGGGCAAGCCCGCTCCCACAGGTATTGGTGGTGTACCCAAAATCTGTGTTCCACACCTGACCCCTGTGGGAGCGGGCTTGCCCGCGAAGAGGCCAGTGTTGTCACCGCAAAATCAGCCGATACAAAAAAGCCCCCGGACAACAGCATTGTCCGGGGGCTTTTTGTTGGGCGCGAAACCCGATTACTTCTTCAGACCATAGTGCTCATCGAGCATGCCAGGGGAATTTGGCGATTTCGGCGCATAGTCACGTGGCGGTTCCTGATCACGCGGTGGCGTCAGGCGTTCACGGGGTGCCTGCGCGGCATCCGCATGCAGGGCGGCGATCAGGCGCTGGCGGGTCTGCTCATCCAGGGCCAGACGGTTGGCGCCCTCGGCGAGATGATCCTGCACTTCCTGATAGCTCTGAGTGAGCTTCTTGACCAGCATCGCGGTGCTGTTGAAGTGGGTGACCACTTCGTTTTGATAACTGTCGAAACGCTCCTGGATATCATCCAGTTGACGCTGCGTGCGGCTCGGTGCGGCGTTCGGCGCAACGCGCGCGATCAGGAATCCAATGGCGACACCCACAACCAGGGCAAGAGTCGGTAACAACCAAACTAAGAGCGAGTGTTCCACGAGTCCTTCCTCTATAAACGGCTTTGCTTTACGTTAACGGCTCGAACCTGCGCTGTATACCGCGATTCACTCGCAATAGATTGGCACAGACAATTTGCTAGACGAGTCGACCCGATTCGAGGTCACGGAGTTCCTCCCTTGCTGATGCGCGAAACCCCTGTAGTGATTGACGGCCCTGTCGGCCAAATTGAGGCTTTGTATCTGGATAACGAGCGGCCGCGTGGCATCGCGCTGATCTGCCATCCGAACCCGGTGCAGGGCGGCACCATGCTCAACAAGGTCGTCTCGACCCTGCAGCGCACCGCGCGCGACGCAGGCCTGATCACCTTGCGTTTCAACTATCGCGGCGTCGGCGCCAGCCAGGGCAAGCACGATATGGGCACCGGTGAAGTCGATGATGCCGAGGCAGCCGCCGCATGGCTGCGGGAAAAACACCCGGATCTGCCGCTGACCCTGTTCGGTTTCTCCTTCGGCGGATTTGTTGCAGCAAGTCTCGGCGGCCGTCTTGAAGCCCAGGGCGTGCAGCTTGAGCACTTGTTCTTGGTCGCCCCGGCGGTGATGCGTCTGGGTGAGCAGGATCAACTGCCGCAGCACGGCGGGTTGACCGTGATCCAGCCGGAAACCGATGAAGTCATCGATCCGCAACTGGTCTACCAGTGGTCGGAACAACTCCAGCGCCCCCATGAGCTGCTGAAAGTGGCAGAATGCGGACACTTTTTTCACGGCAAGCTGACCGATCTCAAGGATCTGCTGCTGCCGCGTCTCTCGAATTGATTGCAGTCTGACAAGCGATTACCCATGACCAACCGTACCCGCATTCTCACCGGCATCACCACCACCGGCACGCCGCACCTGGGCAACTACGCCGGCGCGATTCGCCCGGCAATCCTCGCCAGCCGCGACAGCCAGGCCGATTCGTTCTACTTCCTGGCCGACTACCACGCCCTGATCAAATGCGATGACCCGCTGCGCATCCAGCGCTCGCGTCTGGAAATCGCCGCGACCTGGCTGGCCGGTGGCCTCGATGTTGACCGCGTGACCTTCTACCGCCAGTCCGACATTCCGGAAATCCCCGAGCTGACCTGGCTGCTGACCTGCGTCGCCGCCAAGGGCCTGCTCAACCGCGCGCACGCCTACAAGGCGTCGGTGGACAAGAACGTTGAAGCCGGTGAAGACCCGGATGCCGGGATCACCATGGGCCTCTACAGCTACCCTGTGCTGATGGCGGCTGACATTCTGATGTTCAACGCGCACAAGGTGCCGGTCGGTCGCGATCAGATTCAGCACGTGGAAATGGCCCGTGATATCGGTCAGCGTTTCAACCATCTGTTCGGCCAGGGCAGAGAGTTCTTCACCATGCCCGAAGCGCTGATCGAAGAAAGCGTGGCGACATTGCCGGGCCTCGACGGTCGCAAGATGTCGAAGAGCTACGACAACACCATCCCGCTGTTCTCCAGCGCCAAGGAAATGAAAGACGCGATCGCGCGGATCGTCACCGATTCCAAGGCCCCGGGCGAAGCGAAGGATCCGGACAACTCGCACCTGTTCACTCTGTTCCAGGCCTTCGCCACCCGGGCGCAGGCTGACGAGTTCCGTAGCGAATTGCTTGGTGGTCTGGGCTGGGGCGAGGCGAAGAATCGCCTGTTCCAGTTGCTCGACAACGAGCTGGGCGAAGCACGCGAGAAGTATCACCATTTGATCGAACGTCCTGCGGATCTGGAAGACATTCTGCAGATCGGTGCGAAGAAGGCCCGCGCCGTGGCCACGCCGTTCCTCAACGAACTGCGCGAAGCCGTTGGCCTGCGTTCTTTTGTCAGTCAGGTTCAGGTCGCCGCGACCACCAAGAAGAAAGCTGCGAAAGCCGCGCGTTTCGTCAGCTTCCGCGAGGACGACGGCAGCTTCCGTTTCCGTCTGCTGGCGGCCGATGGCGAGCAATTGCTGCTGTCGCGCAACTTCGCCGACGGCAAAACCGCCGGGCAGGTGACCAAACAGTTGCAGTCCGGCGAGCCGCTGGACGTACGCACTGAAGAATTGAGCTTCAGCGTCTGGCTGGCCGGTGAGTGCATGGGCGACAGCCCGGCCTTCGCCGACGTTGCAGCGCGAGACGCCGCCATCGAGTCATTGCGCATCGCATTGACTCCAGCTCAGGACTGATCGGCGGCGCGACCCGACCAAGGGCCGATTGCCATTCCCACAGGCCGTCGCTACAGTGACGGCCCGTTTTTGTTGCCTTGCTAACGAATTATGACGCCCCTAGAACGATATCAAGCTGATCTGAAACGCCCGGACTTCTTCCATGACGCCGCGCAGGAAACTGCTGTGCGTCACCTGCAGCGTCTGTACGACGACTTGATCGCCGCTGACCAGAACAAGCCGGGTTTCCTCGGCAAGCTGTTTGGCAAAAAGGATCAGGCACCGGTCAAGGGCCTGTATTTCTGGGGCGGCGTCGGTCGCGGCAAGACTTACCTGGTCGACACCTTCTTCGAAGCGCTGCCGTTCAAGGAAAAGACTCGCACCCACTTCCACCGCTTCATGAAGCGCGTGCACGAGGAAATGAAAACCCTGGGCGGCGAGAAGAACCCGCTGACCATCATCGCCAAGCGCTTCGCGGCCGAGTCGCGAGTGATCTGCTTCGATGAATTCTTCGTCTCCGACATCACCGACGCGATGATCCTCGGCACGCTGATGGAAGAATTGTTCAAGAACGGCGTGACCTTGGTCGCGACGTCGAACATCGTTCCGGACGGCCTGTACAAGGATGGCCTGCAACGTGCGCGCTTCCTCCCGGCCATCGCCCTGATCAAACAGAATACCGAGATCGTCAACGTCGACAGCGGCGTCGATTATCGTCTGCGTCACCTCGAGCAAGCCGAGTTGTTCCACTATCCGCTCGACGAAGCTGCCCACGAAAGCCTGCGCAAGAGCTTCAAGGCACTGACGCCGGAGTGCACGGCGGCGGTGGAAAACGATGTGCTGATCATCGAGAACCGCGAAATCCGCGCTCTGCGCACCTGCGACGACGTGGCCTGGTTCGACTTCCGCGAACTGTGCGACGGCCCGCGCAGCCAGAACGATTACATCGAACTGGGCAAGATCTTCCACGCCGTGCTGCTCAGCGGCGTCGAGCAGATGAGTGTCACCACCGACGACATCGCGCGGCGCTTCATCAACATGGTCGACGAATTCTACGATCGCAACGTCAAACTGATCATTTCTGCCGAAGTCGAGCTGAAGGATCTGTACACCGGCGGACGCCTGACCTTCGAGTTCCAGCGCACGCTGAGCCGACTGCTGGAGATGCAATCTCACGAATTCCTGTCGCGGGCGCACAAGCCTTAATCGGAGTCTCGGCAACGAAAAAGGCCTGCGATTGCAGGCCTTTCTTATGCGCTGAAGTTCTTCCCTGTGGGAGCGAGCCTGCTCGCGAAAGCGCAGTAACTGATCGTTCCCACGCTCCGCGTGGGAATGCATCCCGTGACGCTCCGCGTCACTTGCGAGGCGGACGCAGAGCGTCCAGTGGCGGCATTCCCACGCAGAGCGTGGGAACGATCATCAGGCCGGGTTACGCAGCTTGCTGGAACTGCTGCCGATACTGGTTCGGCGACAGTTCGGTGTGCTGGCGAAACAGTCGCGCGAAGAAGCTCGCATCGTCGTAACCGACCTCATAACTGATGGTCTTGATGCTCTTGCGCGTGCCCGAAAGCAAACCCTTGGCCGTCTCGATGCGTAGGCGCTGCAAGTAGTGCAGCGGTTTGTCGCCGGTGGCGGTCTGGAAGCGACGCATGAAGTTGCGGATGCTCATGCCGTGCTCGCGGGCGACGTCTTCGAAGCGGAACTTGTCGGCGAAATGTTCTTCGAGCCAGTGCTGGATCTGCAGGATGATCACGTCCTGATGCAGCTTTTGCCCGCCGAAACCGATACGCCCCGGCGAATAGCTGCGTTGCACTTCGTAAAGGATGTCGCGGGCCACCGCTTGCGCTACGTTCGAGCCGCAGAAGCGTTCGATCAGATAGATATACAAGTCGCAGGCCGAGGTGGTGCCGCCAGCGCAATAGAGGTTATCGGCATCCGTCAGATGCTTGTCCTGATTCAGATAGACCTTGGGGAAGCGCTCGGCGAATGCGTTGAAGAAACGCCAGTAGGTGGTCGCTTCCTTGCCGTTAAGCAGCCCGGCTTCGGCGAGCCAGAACACCCCGGTGGCTTCGCCGCATAACACCGCGCCGCGCGCATGCTGTTCGCGCAGCCACGGCAGGATTTGCGGGTAACGGCTGCACAGCGTGTCGAAATCGTCCCAGAACGCGGGAAGGATGATTACGTCGGCGTTTTCCAGGCCGCCGTCGACCGGCATCATCACATCACTGAAGCTTTTCACCGGTTTGCCATCGGGGCTGACCAGACGCGTTTCGAACGCCGGCGTCAGGCCGTGGCCCAGTTGTTTGCCGTAACGCAGGCTGGCCACATGGAAAAAATCCTTGGCCTGCATGAGGGTGTAAGCGAAAACCCGGTCGATGGCCAGGATGCTGACGCGCCGCAAGGGCGGGGAGACGTGCTTAGACATAATTCAACTTTTGTTTTGTTTTTATAAGGGAAAGTGGTCACCAGACGGCTGGATCGTCTTATTTTTTGTCGGATGTGTCCAGTGTCCCGTAGCAGGAGTCGGGCTTAGTCTCTGAGAGCCGAATACCTCCAACAAAAAAGAAAGGTGCCGCATGATCCCCAGAACCCTGTTCAGCCCCGAGCACGAATTGTTCCGCGACAGCGTGCGAACGTTCCTCGAAAAAGAGGCCGTGCCGTATCACGCGCAGTGGGAGAAGCAGGGGCACATCGATCGCGCGCTGTGGAACAAGGCGGGGGAGGCGGGGATGCTGTGCTCGCACCTGCCGGAGGAGTACGGCGGGCTGGGCGCGGATTTTTTGTACAGCGCCGTGGTGATTGAGGAGGTCGGTCGTCTTGGCTTGACCGGCATCGGATTTTCGTTGCACTCGGACATCGTCGCGCCGTACATCCTGCATTACGGCAGCGAAGCGCTGAAGCACAAGTACCTGCCGAAACTGGTCTCGGGTGAAATGGTCACGGCAATTGCCATGACCGAGCCTGGCGCGGGTTCCGATCTGCAAGGGGTAAAAACCACGGCAGTGCTGGACGGTGACGAATATGTGATCAATGGCTCGAAAACCTTTATCACCAATGGCTTCCTGGCTGATCTGGTGGTCGTGGTGGCCAAGACCGACCCGAAGGCTGGCGCCAAAGGCACCAGCCTGTTTCTGGTGGAAGCGAACACTCCGGGCTTCGAGAAGGGCAAGCGCCTGGAGAAGGTCGGTATGAAAGCTCAGGACACTTCGGAGTTGTTCTTCCAGGACGTGCGCGTGCCGAAGGAAAATCTTCTCGGGCAGGCGGGTGCCGGGTTTGCCTATCTGATGCAGGAATTACCGCAAGAGCGTCTGACCGTGGCCATCGGCGGGCTGGCCTCGGCCGAGGCGGCGCTGCAATGGACGCTGGATTACACCCGTGATCGCAAGGCGTTCGGCAAGGCGATTGCCGACTTCCAGAACACCCGCTTCAAACTGGCCGAAATGGCCACCGAGATCCAGATCGGCCGGGTCTTCGTCGATCGCTGCCTGGAGTTGCATCTGCAGGGCAAACTCGATGTGCCGACGGCGGCGATGGCCAAATACTGGGGCACCGACCTGCAATGCAAAGTGCTCGACGAGTGCGTGCAGTTGCATGGCGGCTACGGCTTCATGTGGGAATACCCGGTGGCCCGGGCGTGGGCGGATGCGCGAGTGCAGCGGATCTATGCCGGCACCAATGAAATCATGAAGGAGATTATTGCGCGGTCGCTGTGATGATCGTTCCCACGCTCTGCGTGGGAATGCCGCCGGGGACGCTCCGAGTTCCGCTGTCAAGGTAATCCGACTGGCCCCTTCGCGAGCAGGCTCGCTCCCACAGGTACAGTATTCCACTGTGGGAGCGAGCCTGCTCGCGAAGCTTTTTGGCGGTCAGTTATGGCGCCGGATTCGGATGATCCTTGTGAATCGCCTCGATCCCGGCCAGCACTTCATCGGACAATTTCAGATCAAAACTGGCAATGTTGCTGTCCAGCTGCTCCAGCGTCGTTGCGCCGATGATGTTGCTGGTCACGAACGGTTGCTGGGTCACGAAGGCCAGGGCCATTTGCGCCGGATCCAGGCCATGTTCTCGGGCCAGGGCCACGTAACGGCTGCACGCCGCTTCCGATTGCGGGTTGAAGTAGCGGCTGAAGCGGCTGTAGAGGCTCAGGCGGCCTTTTGGTGGACGGGCGCCGCCCTCGTACTTGCCGGAGAGGAAGCCGAACGCCAGCGGCGAATAGGCGAGCAGGCCGCACTGTTCGCGAATGGCGATTTCCGCCAGGCCGACTTCGAAGCTGCGGTTGAGCAGGTTGTACGGGTTCTGGATCGACACCGCACGCGGCCAGCCACGGGCTTCGGCCAAAGCCAGAAAGCGCATGGTGCCCCACGGCGTCTCATTGGACAGGCCAATATGGCGGATCTTGCCAGCCTTCACCTGTTCGTCGAGAGCTTCGAGCGTGTCTTCGAGCGGAGTCAGGTTGGCTTCGATCTTGTGCTTGTAGCCCAGCTGTCCGAAAAAGTTGGTGCTGCGTTCCGGCCAGTGCAGTTGGTACAGGTCGATGTAATCGGTCTGCAGGCGCTTGAGGCTGCCGTCCAGTGCCTCGGTGATGTGCTGGCGGTTGTGCCGCAGGTTTTTATCGCGGATGTAGTCGATGGTATTGCCGGGGCCGGCGATCTTGCTGGCGAGGATCCAGTCGGCGCGATCGCCGCGGCTCTTGAAGTAATTGCCGATGTAGCGCTCGGTGGTGGCGTAGGTTTCGGCTTTTGGCGGCACCGGATACATTTCGGCGGTGTCGAGGAAATTGATCCCCGCTTCTTTGGCCCGCTCGATCTGGGCGAAGGCTTCAGCTTCAGTGTTTTGCTCGCCCCAGGTCATGGTGCCGAGGCAGATTGCACTCACGTTCAGGTCGGTACGGCCTAGCTGGCGATAGTCCATCGGGTGCTCCTTGGGCAAAACAATCATAAAAGCAGGTTGAAAAATTTTTCGCAATCTGCATAATTGCCGACCTCTTTCTGCAGTGGAAGTGATGCGCCGCCGCCGAAGAATCTTGCCGTTGAACGGACGCGCCGACCCGAGCCCCCGAAAGCGTCTGTATCCGGCTGCCTTTGACTTGTCAAAGTACGCACTATTCAGTAAGATCCGCCGTCTTATTTACAGGCGGCCCCTGAGGCTATAAAGAATGAAAACTTTTACTGCTAAACCGGAAACAGTAAAGCGCGACTGGTTTGTCGTCGACGCTGCTGGTCAGACCCTGGGTCGTCTGGCCACCGAAATCGCGAGCCGTCTGCGTGGCAAGCACAAGCCTGAGTACACTCCTCACGTTGACACCGGCGACTACATCGTCGTCATCAACGCCGAGCAGATCCGTGTTACCGGCGCTAAAACCACTGACAAAATGTACTACTCCCACTCCGGTTTCCCGGGCGGCATCAAGTCGATCAACTTTGAAAAGCTGATCGCCAAAGCCCCTGAGCGCGTGATCGAGACCGCGGTTAAAGGCATGCTGCCTAAAAACCCACTGGGTCGCGACATGTACCGTAAGCTGAAAGTCTATGCGGGCGCTGCACACCCTCATACTGCTCAGCAGCCCCAAGAACTGAAGATTTAACGGAATAGTTCATTATGTCGGCGACTCAAAATTACGGCACTGGCCGTCGCAAGACCGCAACCGCACGCGTTTTCCTGCGTCCGGGTACTGGTAACATCTCAATCAACAACCGTTCGCTGGATAACTTCTTCGGCCGCGAAACTGCCCGCATGGTAGTTCGTCAGCCGCTGGAGCTGACCGAGACTGTCGAGAAGTTCGACATCTACGTCACCGTGATCGGCGGTGGTGTAAGTGGTCAGGCTGGCGCAATCCGCCACGGCATCACTCGCGCTCTGATGGACTACGACGAAACCCTGCGTAGCGCTCTGCGCAAAGCTGGCTTCGTTACTCGCGACGCCCGTGAAGTTGAACGTAAGAAAGTTGGTCTGCGTAAAGCGCGTAAGCGTCCGCAGTACTCGAAGCGTTAATTCCGCTTCCGCGTTCAAAAAGAACGCCCGCCTCCTCACGGAAGCGGGCGTTTTTTTATGCCTGCGATTTATCAAAGAATTGCGTTGTGACAACTTGCCACAGCCGTAGACCCCCTATACTCCAAGGCTTAAGGGGCTGAGCCCTGGGGAATTAACCTTGTCAGAATTGGGGGTTTTCATTACCATTCGGGCAAAATTTTTATAAGTAACATTTGATTTATTTAGTAGACGCCTGATTTAACAGGCCAAAAAAGCTGATGGGAGAGGACTGAATGAGCAATGACGGCGTGAATGCAGGCCGGCGTCGCTTCCTGGTGGCAGCCACATCCGTGGTGGGTGCTGCAGGAGCGGTGGGGGCTGCGGTCCCGTTCGTGGGGTCATGGTTTCCCAGTGCCAAGGCGAAAGCTGCCGGTGCACCGGTGAAAGTGAATGTCAGCAAAATCGAGCCAGGCCAGCAGATGATTGCTGAATGGCGCGGCCAGCCGGTGTTCATTGTCCGCCGTACCGAGGAAATCCTGGGGAATCTCAAGAAGATCGAGGGTCAGCTCTCCGATCCGACCTCCAAAAACTCCACGCAACCCACTTATGTCGACCCGGAAGTCCGCTCGATCAAGCCGGAAATTCTGCTGCTGATCGGGATCTGTACGCACCTGGGTTGCTCACCGACTTTCCGTCCCGAAGTGGCACCTGCGGATCTGGGCAAAGACTGGGTAGGTGGCTATTTCTGCCCGTGCCACGGTTCCCACTACGATCTTGCTGGCCGCGTCTACAAGTCGCAACCTGCGCCTTTGAACCTGCCAGTTCCCCCGCATTCCTATGAGACCGATGACCTGATTGTCATTGGCGTCGATACGGAGAAAGCGTGATGAGCAAGTTCATGGATTGGGTTGATGCGCGCTTTCCCGCGACCAAAATGTGGGAAGACCATCTCAGCAAATATTACGCACCAAAAAACTTTAACTTCTTCTATTTCTTCGGCTCGCTGGCGCTGCTGGTGCTGGTCAACCAGATCGTCACCGGTGTCTGGCTGACGATGAGCTACACACCGTCGGCCGAAGAAGCCTTCGCCTCCGTCGAATACATCATGCGCGACGTCGAGTACGGTTCGATCCTGCGTCTGCTGCACTCGACTGGCGCTTCGGCGTTCTTCATCGTTGTCTATCTGCACATGTTCCGTGGGCTGCTCTACGGTTCGTACCAGAAACCGCGCGAGCTGGTCTGGGTGTTCGGCATGCTGATCTACCTGGCGCTGATGGCCGAAGCGTTCATGGGTTACCTGCTGCCGTGGGGCCAGATGTCTTATTGGGGTGCTCAGGTGATCATCTCGCTGTTCGGCGCGATTCCGCTGATCGGCGATGACCTGACCCAGTGGATTCGTGGTGACTACCTGATCTCCGGAATCACCCTGAACCGCTTCTTCGCCTTGCACGTTGTCGCGCTGCCAATCGTGATTCTTGGTCTGGTGGTGTTGCACATTCTGGCGCTGCACGAAGTCGGTTCTAACAACCCTGACGGCGTCGATATCAAGAAGCACAAAGACGAAAACGGCATCCCGCTGGATGGCATTGCGTTCCACCCGTATTACACGGTGAAGGACATTGTCGGCGTTGTGGTGTTCCTGTTCATATTCTGCTCGATTGTGTTCTTCTTCCCGGAAATGGGCGGCTACTTCCTCGAAAAACCGAACTTCGAGCAGGCGAACGCATTCAAGACACCTGAGCACATTGCGCCGGTCTGGTACTTCACACCGTTCTACGCGATCTTGCGCGCGATCCCGGACAAACTCTTGGGCGTTGTCGCCATGGGTGCGGCGATTGCGGTGCTGTTCGTGCTGCCGTGGCTGGATCGCAGTCCGGTGAAATCGATGCGCTATAAAGGCTGGCTGAGCAAAATCTGGCTGGTGGTGTTCTGCATTTCCTTCGTGATTCTCGGCATTCTCGGCGTCCTGGCGCCGACACCGGGGCGCACATTGCTGTCGCAGGTCTGCACCTTCCTCTATTTCGCCTACTTCATTCTGATGCCGTTCTACACCCGGCTCGAGAAGACCAAACCGGTTCCGGAAAGGGTGACTGGCTGATGAAAAAGTTATTTCTTGCTCTGATTTTTGCTGCGCTGCCTTCCTTGGTTTTTGCTGCTGAGGGTCATGGTCCGGAACTGGAAAGTGTCGATATCGATGTCTCCGACAAAGCCGCCCTGCAGGATGGTGCGCGGACTTTCGCCAACTATTGCATGGGCTGTCACAGCGCCAAGTTCCAGCGATACGAGCGCGTCGCCGATGACCTCGGCATCCCGCACGAGTTGATGCTGGAGAAGCTGGTGTTCACCGGTGCCAAGATCGGCGACCACATGAACATCGGCATGCAGCCGGCCGACGCCAAGACCTGGTTCGGCGCAGCGCCGCCGGACCTCACGCTGGTAGCGCGGGTACGCGGCACCGACTGGCTCTACGGTTATCTGAAGTCGTTCTATGAAGATAAAGCGCGTCCATGGGGTGTGAACAACAGGGTCTTCCCGAATGTCGGAATGCCCAACGTACTGGTTGGCCTGCAGGGTCGTCAGATCATAGATTGCAAGCAGGTGCCGATTGTTGAGGACGGCAAGAAACAATACGATCCGCTGACCGGCACGCCGCTGACTCATGAAGCGTGTGATCAGTTGGTCGTCGTGCCGAAGACCGGTGCTCTGAACGAAGAGCAGTTCGATGAGAAGGTCAAGAATCTGGTAACCTTCCTGGCTTACTCGGCTAACCCGGTTAAGCTGCAACATCAGCGCATCGGTACTTATGTCTTGCTGTACCTGGCGTTCTTCTTTGTGTTCGCCTACCTGCTCAAGCGTGAATACTGGAAAGACGTGCACTGATACGCTTCAAGCATTGCTGTTAATCGCGCGCGCCCAAGGGCGCCTCCGCTAAAGCAGGGTCTGCTCAGTCAGACCCTGCGGGAGGTGCCCTCTGGGCGCGCGCGTTTTTCCGGTTCCGACAAATTCAACAAGCGAGGAGGATCGCCATGGGCGTGACCAATCGGTTGGCCTGTTACTCCGACCCCGCCGACCACTATTCCCACCGAGTGCGCATCGTGCTTGCAGAGAAGGGTGTCAGCGCCGAAATCATTTACGTGGAAGCCGGCCGCCAGCCGCCTAAACTGATTGAGGTGAACCCTTACGGCAGTCTGCCGACGCTGGTCGATCGTGACCTGGCGTTGTGGGAGTCGACCGTGGTGATGGAGTATCTGGATGAGCGTTACCCGCACCCGCCGCTGATGCCGGTTTATCCGGTGGCGCGGGCCAACAGCCGTCTGCTGATCCACAGGATTCAGCGTGACTGGTGCGGGCTGGTGGATCTGATTCTGGATCCCAAGAGCAAAGAGGCTGCACGGGTCGTGGCGCGCAAGGAACTGCGCGAAAGCCTGACCGGCGTTTCGCCGCTGTTTGCCGACAAGCCGTTCTTCCTCAGTGAGGAACAAAGTCTGGTGGATTGCTGCCTATTACCCATACTCTGGCGTTTGCCGATTCTGGGTATTGAACTGCCGCGGCCGGCCAAGCCGCTGCTTGATTATATGGAGCGTCAGTTTGCGCGTGAGGCTTTCCAGGCGAGTCTGTCTGGTGTCGAACGCGATATGCGCTAAGGCTTAAGGAGCCGCTATGAACTCCAGTCGACCTTATCTGGTCCGCGCGCTCTACGAGTGGATTGTGGATAACGATTGCACCCCGCACATGCTGGTCAACTCTGAATACCCGGCAGTGCAGGTGCCACAGGGCTTCGCCAGTGACGGCCAGATCGTCCTGAACATCTCGCCGAGTGCGGTGCGTCATCTGCACATGGACAACGACGTGGTGACGTTCGAAGGCCGCTTCGGCGGTGTTCCGCACAGTCTCTACGTACCGATCAGCGCGATTCTGGGTATCTACGCCCGGGAGAATGGCCAGGGCATGGTGTTTGACCTCGAGTTGCCGATGGACGACGAGGAAGACATCGATCCGGATGACGACTCGCCGCCACCGGGCAGCGAGCCACCGCGTCCAAGTGGACGGCCGAGTTTGAAGGTTGTGAAATAAAAAAAAGGCGATCCGGATGGATCGCCTTTTTTGTGTCTGCCTTTTACGGTCAGTCGATGTATTCGAACAGCTTCACGATTTTCTGCACACCGGACACACCCTGAACCAGATTGGTTGCCTGAGTGGCTTCCTGTTTGGTCAGCAGGCCGAGCAGGTAGACGATGCCGTTCTCGGTCACGACTTTGATGCGCGAGCCAGGAATGCTGGCGTCGGTGAGCATCTGGGTCTTGATTTTGGTGGTCAGCCACGCGTCGTTCTGGCGCGCGAGCAGGGAGGACGGTTGCAGCACTTGCAGTTCGTTATGCACCTTCTTCACGCGCTGCACGTTGGCGGCGGCCTGTTCGGCTTTGGCCTTGAGGTCTTCGCGTGGCGTCTGGCCGGCGAGCAGGACCACGCCGTTGAAGCTGGTGATGACGATGTGCGAGTCGTTGTCCAAAGCCGGATCGGCCTTGGCGATGTTCACGCCTGCTTTGGTTTCGATCAGCGAGTCGTCGATCTTGCTGCCGAAGGTGCGTGTGCCGCGGTCGTCTTCGATCGGCGCTTCACGGCTGGCATTCACCACCGAGGTGCAGCCGCTGATGCCGAGGCACAGGGTCAAGGCCAGAAGGCCAAGGCGATTAGGGGTCATTCTTCACTCCCGAACAGTTGGCTGTCGATCAGATCGCATAGGCAATGGATCGCCAGCAAGTGGACTTCCTGAATACGTGCAGTGACGTTGGCCGGTACGCGAATCTCGACGTCCTCGGGCAACAGCAGCGACGCCATGCCGCCGCCATCGCGTCCGGTCAAAGCTACGACAATCATTTCGCGATCATGTGCGGCCTGGATCGCTTGAATAATGTTCGCCGAGTTGCCGCTGGTCGAAATCGCCAGCAACACATCGCCCGGCTGGCCGAGCGCGCGGATCTGTTTGGAGAACACTTCGTTGTAGCTGTAGTCGTTGGCGATCGAAGTGATCGTCGAAGTGTCGGTGGTCAGCGCAATCGCCGGCAGGCTTGGACGCTCGCGCTCGAAGCGGTTGAGCAGCTCCGAAGAAAAATGCTGGGCATCGCCGGCCGAACCACCGTTGCCGCACGAGAGCATTTTGCCTTCGTTGAGCAGGGCGTTGACCATGATCTGGCTGGCTTGCTCGATGTGCGGTGCAAGTACGTCCATCGCCTGTTGCTTGGTGTCGATACTGGCCTGGAAAAGCTGGCGAATTCGGGATTGCATGTCCATCTGTGTGACCTTAAGTGGCGCGGCTGTTCGGCACGTGAATGTGCAGCCGGCAAAGCAAAGAGCAAAATGTGTCGGACGAAAACGGGGCAGGGTGCAGGCGATCAACTGTCGAAAGCATTCTGCAACCAGTTCAGCTGATTCGGGTGGCTTTCGATTGCCACCACATCGAAGCGGCAGGGGGAATTGGCCCAACGCGACTCGCGCTGAAGAAAATACTGTGCTGCAAAGATCAGTTTCTGCTGCTTGCGCTCGTCGATACTGGCGAGCGCGCCACCCCATTGAGTGTTCTTTCTGTAGCGAACTTCAACGAATACTACTGTATCGCCATCAAGCATGACCAGATCAAGCTCGCCGCGTTTGCATAACCAGTTCTGCGCCAACAGGCGCAGACCTTGTTGTTGCAGATGTTCGAGCGCTTGGCGCTCGGCATCCTTGCCGCTTTGCGAGCGTGACCTGTCGGGCATCAGCGCGGGGTGTCCGGCAGACGCTGCACCTGGCCGCTGACGAACTGTGCCCACGGCAGCTGGCGCACAACGCGTTGGGTCTGGGTCATGCCGAGGCTGCCCGACTGGCCTTCGATGCGGCTGTCCGGCAGGGCCTTGAGTTGACCCAGGCGCGGTGCCAGGCGATAGGCATCGGCGCCCATGGCGTACAGGCGACCAAGGCTGCCATTGGCTTGCGGCCATTGCGCAGCCACTTGCTGGCGCAGCGGATCGCTGGTTTCCAGCAGCCATGGGGTTTCGCAGAAGCGAATGCCGTTCATGTCGTTGTACTGGTTGACGTCGCCGCTGGCGCTGTACACGTGGGAAGTCGCGTAGACCGGCACGTCACCGGCGTACTGGAAGTTCAGGGTCGGCTTGATCTGCTGTGCCTGTTGCGGCGTCGCGGCCAAGAAGATGAATTCGATGTCCTGACGACGCGAAGGCTGGGCGGCGACATTTGTGCCGGCAACATTCTGCAGGCTCTTGGCGCGGGCTTCGCTCTGGCGCAGCTGGAACATGTCGGCGATCTGCTGGGCCAGTTGCACCGGCTGATCGACACGTTCGGTGGCAACGATACTGCCGCCATTGGCTTGCCAGTCCTGGCTGAACGCGCGCAGGACGCGATCGCCCCATTCACCCTTCGGCACCATGATCGCGGCGCGATGCAGGCCGTCGGCACGGGCACGACGGGAGACTTCGCGAGCTTCGTCTTCAGCAGCGAGGCCGAACTGGAACAACTGTGCCGGGCCTTGTTCGCCTTCGCTGTAGTTCAGCGCGAGGGTGGTGATCGGCAGTTGCGGGCGAGTGCTCAGTTGCTTGACCAGCGGTTTTTCCAGTGGGCCGACAACCAGTTGCACACCGTCAGCCTGAGCCTTGCGATAGAACTCGTCCATCGAGGTCAGCTTGGAGCTGTCGTAGAACTCGATGGCAGGTGGGTTTTGGCCGGCCTGTTGCGCCTGATAATGCGCGGCCATGAAGCCTTCACGCAGCGCTTTGCCGACCGACGCCAGCTGGCCGTCCTGTGGCAGCAGCAGGGCGATTTTGCTCAGTGGCTGGCTGGCCAGTTCCTTGAGCTTGGTCAGTGGCAGCGGCAGGTTGACAGCCGCCGGGTGCTTTGGATTCTGCGCACGCCAGTTGTCGATCGCGGCTTGTTGCTGTTCCAGCGTGCCTGCGGTTTTCACCGCTTGCGCCAGTGCCATCCAGCCGCCGAGATCGTCGGTGTTGTTCGGTTGCAATTGATCGGTTGGCAGCGACGCGATCAGGGTCCAGATCGCTTCGTGGTTCTTGCTCGCCGCTTCGCCTTCGAGCATCGGTGCGATGAACACCCGCTCGCGGGCAGCGGCCAGGGTCTGGCCATCGGCTTCAAGGGCGCGGGCGTGAACGGTGCCGGTGCGTACTTGCTGCTCTTCTGGCATTTCCCCGAGCTTCTGGAAGCTTGGGTGGCTCAGGGCAGTCAGCGCAGCTTTCGGCTGATTGCGCGTCATGGCCAGTTCGGCGGACAGCGTGTTGGCGAAAATCTGCTGGCCTGGCTTGAGTTGCTCCACCGGCACTTGTTGCAGGATTTGCGCGGACTGGCCGGCATTGCCTTGGCGATAAGCCTGGTCCGCCGCGCTCAGGCGCAGCAGGGCGGCTTGTTCCGGGGTTTTAGCCTGGGCAGCCTGTTCGAGCAGTTGCTCGATGCTGGCGTCCGGAGTCCGTGGAAGTTCGCCAAGGCTGGAGGAAGGGGAGCTGGCACACGCGGCCAACAAGGCAGCGAGGCAGAGGGCAGTGAACAGCCGCAGGCAAGCGATCATGTAAGTGTTCCTGATACTCGATCAAATTAGCGTGGAATTGTACCCAAGCACTGGCCGGGGCGCGATGTTACTGGCGTGAATCGGTCAATTTAGCTGGAGTAAATGTTGCGGCAGCGCACAACCGGACGAAAAACCGCGCTCGGCCGGAGCGTATCGCAAGCCTCGTGACGCGCTACAATGGCCGCTTTTACCGATCACGAGGTGTGCGCTTTGACTGCTCCAGGTCCTTTGAATTCCGCTGCGGGCTCGCTTTATGTGGTGGCGACGCCCATCGGCAACCTGGACGACATCAGCGCCCGGGCCTTGAAAATCCTGCGTGAAGTGGCCCTGATTGCAGCGGAAGACACCCGGCATTCGGCGCGCCTGATGCAGCACTTCGGCATCGGTACGCCGCTGGCCGCATGTCACGAACACAACGAACGGGATGAGGGTAGCCGCTTTATTACCCGGTTGCTGGCGGGCGACAACGTCGCGCTGATCTCCGATGCCGGCACGCCGCTTATCTCCGATCCGGGTTATCACCTGGTGCGTCAGGCCCGTGCGGCCGGCATCAACGTGGTGCCGGTGCCGGGTGCCTGCGCTTTGATCGCGGCGCTGTCGGCGGCGGGATTGCCGTCCGACCGTTTTATCTTCGAAGGTTTCCTGCCGGCCAAGTCGGTCGGACGCAAGGCGCGTCTGGAAGCGGTTAAAGAAGAGCCGCGCACATTGATTTTCTATGAAGCGCCGCATCGCATTCTCGAATGCCTGCAGGATATGGAAGCGGTGTTTGGCGGCGAGCGTCAGGCTCTGCTGGCGCGGGAAATCACCAAAACCTTCGAAACCCTCAAAGGCCTGCCGCTCAGCGAACTGCGTGCGTTCGTCGAGTCCGACAGCAATCAGCAGCGCGGCGAGTGCGTGGTTCTGGTGGCCGGCTGGACGGCGCCGGAGTCGGAAGACGCGGTCAGCAGCGAAGCTATGCGCATCCTCGATTTGCTGCTTGAGGAAATGCCGCTCAAGCGCGCCGCGGCACTGGCAGCACAAATCACTGGCGAGCGCAAAAACGTGCTGTATCAGGTGGCGCTGGATAAACAGAAAGGCGTGTAAGCCGTCGCCCATGGCGCTCTGGAGGGTTTTAGCGCTTGTTCTTCCGGCGCTCTGCCGTTAACCTTCGCGGCGGAGAGTCGATCGGACAGTCGCTGCCCTCTATGAAAATTAGGGGGGGGAGGAAAGTCCGGGCTCCATAGGGCGAAGTGCCAGGTAATGCCTGGGAGGCGTGAGCCTACGGAAAGTGCCACAGAAAATAACCGCCTAAGCGCGCAAGCGCCGGTAAGGGTGAAAAGGTGCGGTAAGAGCGCACCGCACGTCTGGCAACAGTTCGTGGCTAGGTAAACCCCACTTGGAGCAAGACCAAATAGGGTCCCAAGGCGTGGCCCGCGCTGGGACCGGGTAGGTTGCTAAAGATGTCCAGTGATGGCCATCGTAGACGAATGACTGTTCAAGACAGAACCCGGCTTACAGATCGACTCTCCACCTTTTTCTTTCCCTGCTTGAAACAAAGAAGACGCGGCTGTGTAATATCAGCCGGCCTGGTCTGAAATTCCGGCAGCGGCAAACGCGGTAATAGCCTTTTCCCACCCTGCTTCAATCAACAGCCGAAGCGCCTTTGTAATACCGAAAAAATCTTACTCTTAACAAACTACTTTAACTTCCGAGCGCAGCGTTCAGTGCTGCATCAGGTTATTGGTCGAAACTTCACGTCAGATTCTCGTTGAGCCTCCTTTTACGTCGCTAAATCTCCGTTCTGTAAGGCTTTTCCTTTAATCCGCGCCTTGACGGTGTGGTGGGCGCATTCCTATAGTGTGCGCAAGTGGCGGAAAGTGGCATGAAGTGGGTTTTTTGAGCTCAAAACGATAAAAATTGGAGAAACGCTGACGTGTTTCGCGGAGCTAACGCTATCAGTCTCGATGCAAAGGGCCGTCTCGCCATGCCGAGCCGGTACCGTGACGAGCTCGATTCGCGTAGTTCCGGCCAATTGATCGTGACCATTGATGCCGTTGATCCATGCCTGTGTGTCTATCCGCTCGATGAGTGGGAAATTATTGAAACCAAGTTGCGCGCACTCCCTTCGCTTCGCGAAGAGAACCGTCGCCTGCAACGTTTATTGATTGGTAATGCCGTCGACCTCGAACTCGATGGCAGTGGTCGTTTTCTGGTTCCGCCGCGTTTGCGCGAATACGCCAAGCTCGATAAGCGCGCGATGCTGGTCGGCCAACTGAACAAGTTCCAATTGTGGGACGAGGATGCATGGAATGCGGTATCTGCCGCTGACCTTGCTGCTATTCAACAACCGGGCGCGATGCCTGATGAACTGCGTGATTTGATCCTGTGACTATTGATAGCGGCTTTAACCACATCACCGTACTGCTTGACGAAGCCGTCGAGGCTCTCGCCGTACGTCCTGATGGCTGCTATCTGGACGGCACGTTCGGGCGCGGCGGGCACAGCCGGTTGATCCTCAGCCAGCTCGGGCCGGACGGTCGACTCATCGGATTCGACAAGGATCCTCAAGCGATTGCCACCGGGCAAACGCTAGCGGCCGAAGACGGCCGCTTTGTCGTTGTGCAGCGCAGCTTTGCCGAGCTCGGTTCGGTGGTTGCCGAGCAGGGGCTGGTCGGCAAGGTCAGCGGCATTCTGCTCGACCTCGGCGTGTCGTCGCCGCAGCTCGATGACGCCGAGCGCGGCTTCAGTTTCCTCAATGACGGGCCGCTGGACATGCGCATGGACCCGTCCCGTGGTATCAGCGCTGCCGAATTCGTCAACACCGCGCCGGTGGAAGAAATCGCCCGGGTGTTCAAGGAATACGGCGAAGAGCGTTTCTCAGGGCGTATGGCCCGTGCCGTCGCCGAGCGCCGTGACATCAAGCCGTTCGAGCGCACCGCCGATCTGGCCGAAGTGCTGAAAGTCGCCAACCCGGCGTGGGAAAAGGGCAAGAACCCGGCCACCCGCGCATTTCAGGGTTTGCGCATTCACGTCAACAACGAACTCGGCGATCTTGAAGCCGGCCTCGACGCCGCGCTGGACGCGCTGGAAGTTGGCGGCCGTCTTGTGGTCATCAGCTTCCACTCGCTGGAAGACCGCATCGTCAAACTGTTCATGCGCAAACTGGTGAAAGGCGAGGCGGATAATCTGCCGCGCAATCTGCCGGTTCGCCACGTCGCCTTCGAACCGAAAATCAAAATCCACGGCAAAGCGCAGACGGCCTCCGACGCCGAACTCAAAGCCAACCCACGTTCCCGTAGCGCCGTCATGCGTGTCGCGGAGAAGTTGCGGTGAGCAAGCTTTTCGCCAAACCCCTGCCCGGCGGCAGCTTTCTGATGCTGTTGCTGTTTATCGGCGTGCTGTTTTCGGCCATTGCCGTGTCGTACAGCGCGCACTGGAACCGGCAATTGCTCAACACGCTTTATAACGAACTCAGCGTGCGCGACAAGGCGCAGGCCGAATGGGGCCGGCTGATTCTCGAGCAGAGCACCTGGACTGCGCACAGCCGCATCGAAGTGCTGGCCACCGAACAACTGAAGATGCACATCCCTGGCGCGGCTGACGTGAAAATGGTGGCGCCATGATGAAACTCGAAGGCGCACTGTTCCCATGGCGCTTCCGCTTGATGGTGGCGCTGCTTGGCCTGATGGTCGCGGCGATCTGCTGGCGCATCATCGACCTGCAAGTGGTCGACCGTGACTTCCTCAAAGGTCAGGGCGACGCGCGCAGCCTGCGGCACATTCCGATTCCGGCGCACCGTGGCCTGATCACCGACCGTAATGGCGAACCTCTGGCCGTCAGTACGCCAGTGACCACGTTGTGGGCCAACGCCAAGGAAATGCAGACGGCCAAAGAGAAGTGGCCAGCGCTCGCCGCCGCGTTGGGCCAGAACCCGAAAGCCCTGAGCGAACGCCTTGAAGCCCAGGCCAACAAAGAATTCATTTACCTGGTGCGCGGGCTGACCCCCGAGCAGGGTCAGGCTGTGCTCGATCTGAAAGTGCCGGGCGTTTATGGCATCGAAGAATTCCGCCGCTTCTACCCGGCCGGTGAAGTCACCGCGCACATGGTCGGCTTTACCGATATCGACGATCACGGTCGCGAAGGTGTCGAGCTGGCCTATGACGAATGGCTGGCCGGGGTGCCGGGCAAACGACAAGTCATCAAGGATCGCCGTGGCCGGCTGATCAAGGATGTTCAGGTTACCAAGAACGCCAAGGCCGGCAAGCCCTTGGCGTTGTCGATTGACCTGCGTCTGCAATACCTGGCCAACCGCGAGCTGCGCAACGCGATCATCGAGAACGGCGCGAAGGCCGGCAGTCTGGTGATCATGGACGTGAAGACCGGCGAAATTCTGGCCATGGTCAACCAGCCGACCTACAACCCGAACAACCGTCGCAACCTGCAACCGGCGATGATGCGCAACCGCGCGATGATCGACGTGTTCGAACCGGGTTCGACCATGAAAGCCATTTCCATGAGCGCTGCGATCGAAACCGGCCGCTGGAAACCGAGCGACACCGTCGAGGTGTACCCGGGCTCGTTGCAGATCGGCAAGTACACCATCAAAGACGTGTCGAAGACCGAAGGTCCGGTGCTCGATCTGACCGGCATCCTGATCAATTCCAGTAACGTCGGCATGAGTAAAGTCGCCTTCGATATCGGCGGCGAAACCATTTTCCGTCTCGCGCAGAAAGTCGGCCTCGGTCAGGACACCGGCCTGGGCTTCCCCGGCGAACGTGTCGGCAATCTGCCCAACTACCGCGAATGGCGCAAGGCTGAAACTGCAACCTTGTCTTACGGCTACGGTATTTCCGTGACCGCGATCCAGTTGGTGCATGCATTCTCGGCGCTGGCCAACAACGGTCGTCTCGCGCCGCTGACCCTGATCAAAACCGACAAGATGCCGCAGACCACTCAAGTGCTGCCGGAAGCCGTGGCGAAAACCATGCAGGGCATGTTGCAGCAAGTGATCGAAGCACCGCGCGGTGTGTTCCGTGCGCAGGTGCCGGCGTACCACGTGGGCGGCAAGTCGGGTACCGCGCGCAAAACTTCGGTCGGCACCAAGGGCTACGCAGAAAATTCCTACCGCTCGCTGTTCGCCGGCTTCGGCCCGATGAGCGATCCGCGTTACGCCATCGTTGTGGTGATCGATGAACCGACCAAGGCCGGTTACTTCGGTGGTCTGGTGTCGGCGCCAGTGTTCAGCCGTGTGATGTCCGGCACCCTGCGCCTGATGAACGTTACCCCGGACAACCTGCCGACCACCCAGCAGGCCAATGCCACCCCGGTCGTTCCGCTGAAAGCCAATGGAGGGCGCGGCTGATGTCATTAAGTCTGAACAAGATATTTCCCCACGCCGGCCACGATCTGTTGATCCGTGAACTGGCGCTGGACAGCCGCAACGTGCGCGCCGGCGATCTGTTTCTCGCCGTGCCCGGTGGCCGCTTCGATGGCCGTGCGCACATCGCCGATGCCTTGCAACGCGGCGCGGCTGCCGTGGCTTATGAAGTCGAAGGCGCCACCGTGCTGCCGATTACTGACGTGCCGCTGATTCCGGTCAAGGGTCTGGCGGCGCAGCTGTCGGACATTGCCGGACGTTTTTACGGTGAGCCGAGTCATCACTTGAACCTGATCGGCGTCACTGGCACCAATGGCAAGACCAGCGTGACCCAACTGGTCGCGCAGGCGCTGGATCTGCTCGGCCAGCATTGCGGCATCGTCGGCACCCTCGGTTCCGGTTTCTACGGCGCGCTGGAAAGCGGCCTGCACACCACGCCGAATCCGATTGCCGTGCAAGCGACGCTGGGCGACCTGAAAAAGGCCGGCGCGAAAGCCGTGGCCATGGAAGTGTCGTCTCATGGTCTGGATCAGGGGCGGGTGACAGCGCTGGCGTTCGACGTGGCGGTGATGACCAATCTGTCACGTGATCATCTGGATTATCACGGCACCATGCAGGCGTACGCGGAGGCCAAGGCCAAGCTGTTCGCCTGGAATGACCTGAAGTGCCGCGTGGTCAACCTCGACGACGATTTCGGCCGGCAATTGGCGGCGGAAAAACGCGAGTCGCGTTTGATCACCTACAGCCTGCTCGACAGCAGCGCTTACCTGTTTTGTCGCGAAGCGCAGTTCGACGACCACGGCGTGCGCGCCACGCTGGTCACGCCGCAGGGCGAGCATCACCTGCGCAGCACATTGCTCGGGCGTTTCAACCTGAGCAACGTGCTGGCCGCAGTCGGCGCCTTGCTTGGCCTGGATTACGCCCTCGACGAAATTCTCAAAGTGCTGCCCAAACTCGAAGGCCCGGCCGGGCGCATGCAGCGTTTGGGTGGCGGCACGCAGCCGCTGGTGGTGGTCGATTACGCCCACACGCCCGATGCGCTGGAAAAGGTTCTCACTGCGCTGCGCCCGCACGTCAAAGGTCAACTGCTGTGCCTGTTCGGCTGCGGCGGGGATCGCGATCGTGGCAAACGTCCGCTGATGGCCGAAGTGGTAGAGCGCCTCGCCGACCAAGTGTTGGTCACCGACGACAACCCGCGCACCGAAGATCCTGCGGTGATTTTCGACGACATCCGCGCCGGTTTCACCGCTGTGGATAAAGTCACTTTCGTCGCCGGTCGTGGCCAGGCCATCGCGCAACTGATCGCCGGTGCGACGGCTGACGACGTGATTGTGCTCGCCGGCAAAGGTCACGAGGACTATCAGGAAATCAACGGCGTGCGCCATGCGTTTTCCGATCTGGTCGAGGCCGATCATGCCCTGACCGCGTGGGAGGTGGCCCATGCTTAAGGCCCTGCCACTCAGCGAATTGATCAACGCGCTTGACGCCCGGCTGATCGGCGACGACGCCAGTTTCAATGGCGTGAGCATCGACAGCCGCGCGATCCAGCCAGGCCAGTTGTTCATCGCCCTGACCGGCCCGCGTTTCGACGGTCATGACTATCTGAACGACGTTGCCGGCAAAGGCGCTGTAGCGGCACTGGTCGAGCGCGAAGTCGCCGACAGCGCGCTGCCGCAATTGCTGGTCAAGGACACCCGTCAGGCGCTGGGCCAACTCGGCGCCTTGAACCGTGCTGCATTCACCCAGCCAGTGGCGGCGGTGACCGGTTCCAGCGGCAAGACCACGGTCAAGGAAATGCTTGCGAGCATCCTGCGCACCCGCGGCCCGGTGCTGGCAACCCGTGGCAATCTGAACAACGACCTCGGCGTACCGCTGACCCTGATCGAACTGGCGCCGGAACACACCTCGGCCGTGATCGAACTGGGCGCCTCGCGTCTTGGCGAAATCGCCTACACCGTCGGCCTGACCAAGCCGCACGTGGCGATCCTGAACAACGCTGGCACCGCTCACGTCGGTGAGTTCGGCGGCCCGGAAAAAATCGTCGAAGCCAAAGGCGAAATCATCGAAGGTCTGGCCGCCGATGGCATCGCCGTGCTCAACCTCGATGACAAGGCTTTCGGCATCTGGAAGACCCGTGCGACTGGCCGCCAAGTGCTGACCTTCGCCCTGAGCAACAGCGAAGCGAATTTTCACGCCAGTGATCTGGCCACTGATGCCCGCGGTTGCCCAGCGTTCAACCTGCACACGCCTGAGGGTAGCGAGCGCGTGCAACTGAACCTGCTTGGTACCCATAACGTCGCCAATGCCTTGGCTGCCGCCGCTGCTGCTCACGCCTTGGGCGTGTCGCTGTTCGGCATCGCCACCGGCCTCGGCGCGGTGCAACCGGTCAAGGGGCGCACCGTCGCGCAACTGGCGAAAAACGGCATGCGCGTGATCGATGACACCTACAACGCAAACCCCACCTCGATGTGCGCGGCCGTTGATATACTCGCCGGCTTTTCCGGCCGCACCGTCCTGGTGCTCGGAGATATCGGCGAGTTGGGCGACTGGGCGGAGCAGGGGCACCGCGACGTGGGCGAGTACGCCCGAGGCAAGGTTTCCGCGCTTTACGCGGTCGGGCCGAACATGGTCCACGCGGTAAACGCTTTCGGTGAGCAGGCGCAGCACTTCGGCACACAGGCCGAGCTGATCCAGGCCCTCGCCGCCGAGCAGGACACAAACACCACCATTTTGATCAAGGGTTCGCGCAGCGCAGCGATGGAAAACATCGTTGCGGCTCTGTGCGGGTCCAGTCTGGAGAAACATTAATGCTGCTGCTGCTAGCGGAGTATCTGCAACAGTTCTACAAAGGCTTCGCGGTCTTCCAGTACCTGACCCTGCGCGGGATTCTCGGTGTGCTGACCGCGCTGGTTTTGTCGCTGTGCTATGGCCCGTGGATGATCCGTACTCTGCAGAACCGTCAGATCGGCCAATCGGTACGTAACGACGGTCCGCAATCGCACCTGTCCAAATCCGGCACGCCGACCATGGGTGGCGCGCTGATTCTGTCTTCGATCGGCGTCAGCACTTTGCTCTGGGCGGACCTGAGCAATCGCTATGTCTGGGTGGTGCTGTTGGTGACGCTGCTGTTCGGTGCTATCGGCTGGGTCGACGATTACCGCAAAGTCATCGAGAAAAACTCCCGTGGCCTGCCGAGCCGCTGGAAGTATTTCTGGCAATCGGTGTTCGGCCTCGGCGCAGCGATCTTCCTTTATATGACTGCCGCCACGCCGGTGGAAACCACCCTGATCCTGCCGATGCTCAAGGACTACAGCATTCCGCTGGGTGCCGGGTTCATCGTATTGACCTACTTCGTGATTGTCGGTTCGAGCAACGCGGTCAACCTGACTGACGGCCTCGACGGCCTGGCGATCATGCCAACCGTGATGGTCGGCGGTGGCCTGGGGATTTTCTGCTACCTGTCGGGTAACGTGAAATTTGCCGAATACCTGCTGATTCCTTACGTGCCTGGCGCGGGCGAGCTGATTGTGTTCTGCGGCGCACTGATCGGTGCCGGCCTCGGCTTCCTCTGGTTCAACACCTATCCGGCGCAAGTGTTCATGGGCGACGTCGGTGCCCTGGCACTCGGCGCGGCACTGGGCACCATCGCCGTGATCGTCCGCCAGGAAATCGTCCTGTTCATCATGGGCGGCGTGTTCGTGATGGAAACCCTGTCAGTGGTCATTCAGGTTGCCTCCTTTAAGCTGACCGGTCGCCGCGTGTTCCGCATGGCGCCGATTCACCACCACTTTGAACTCAAGGGCTGGCCCGAGCCGCGCGTGATCGTCCGTTTCTGGATCATCACCGTGATTCTCGTCCTGGTCGGCCTTGCCACCCTGAAGCTGAGGTAGAACGAGTGTCTCTGATCGCTTCTGACCACTTCCGCATCGTTGTCGGCCTCGGCAAGAGCGGCATGTCCCTGGTTCGCTTCCTGGCGAACCGGGGCACGTCGTTTGCCGTCGCCGACACGCGGGACAATCCACCGGAACTGGCCACGCTCAAGCGTGACTATCCGCACGTGGAAGTGCGTTGTGGCGAGCTGGACGTCGAATTCCTCTGCCGTGCCGACGAGCTCTACGTGAGCCCCGGCCTGGCGCTGGCGACCCCGGCCCTGCAAGCCGCCGCGGCCCGTGGCGTGAAAATGTCCGGCGACATCGAGCTGTTCGCGCGTAACGCGCGGGCGCCGATTGTCGCGATCACCGGTTCCAACGCAAAAAGCACCGTCACCACGCTGGTTGGCGAAATGGCGGCTGCGGCTGGCAAACGCGTCGCTGTTGGCGGCAACCTCGGCACCCCGGCGCTGGATCTGCTCAGCGATGTCGTCGAGCTGTACGTGATGGAGCTGTCGAGTTTCCAGCTGGAAACCACCGACCAGCTCAACGCCGAAGTGGCCACCGTACTGAACATCAGCGAAGACCACATGGATCGCTACAGCGGTCTGCCGGCCTATCACCTGGCCAAGCACCGGATCTTCCGTGGCGCGAAGCAGTTTGTGGTCAACCGTCAGGACGCCCTCAGCCGTCCGTTGATCGGCGAAGGTCAGCCATGCTGGACCTTTGGCCTGAGCAAGCCGGATTTCAAGGCGTTCGGCATTCGCGAAGAAGATGGCGAGAAGTACCTGGCCTTCGAATTCCAGAACCTGATGCCGGTGCGTGATCTGAAGATTCGCGGCGCGCACAACCAGTCCAACGCGCTCGCCGCATTGGCCCTGGGTCACGCTGTGGGCCTGCCGTTCGACGCCATGCTCGCAGCGCTGCGCACGTTTGCCGGTCTCGAGCATCGCTGCCAGTGGGTGCGCGATCTCGATGGCGTGGCTTATTACAACGATTCCAAAGCCACCAACGTTGGCGCTGCTCTGGCCGCCATCGAAGGCCTCGGTGCGGACATCGACGGCAAGATCATTCTGATCGCCGGCGGTGACGGCAAAGGCGCCGAATTCAATGATTTGCGCGATCCGGTGGCGGCCAACTGCCGCGCCGTGGTCCTGATGGGCCGTGACTCCGACAACATCGGCGCAGCCATTGGCGATGCCGTACCGCTGATTCGCGCGAGCTCGCTGATCGACGCTGTTGCGCAATGCCGCGCCGCTGCCCAACCGGGCGATGTGGTGCTGCTGTCGCCGGCCTGCGCCAGTTTCGACATGTTCAAGAATTACGAAGACCGTGGTCACCAGTTCGTCCGCGCTGTGGAGGAACTGGCATGAACCTGAGAAACATCATCAAGCCGTACCCGTCGCCGCTGATCACCGGGCGTGGCATCGACCTCGATTTCCCGATGCTCGCCGGTTGCCTGGCGCTGCTGGGGCTTGGCCTGATCATGATCGCCTCGGCGTCCACCGAAGTGGCGGCGGCGCAGTCGGGCAGTCCGCTGTATTACATGATTCGCCACCTTATCTATGTGGTGCTGGGCCTGGGCGCGTGCATCGTCACCATGATGATCCCGATCGCCACCTGGCAGCGCCTCGGCTGGATGATGCTGATCGGTGCGTTCGGCCTGCTGGTGATGGTGATCATCCCCGGCATTGGCCGCGAAGTGAACGGTTCGATGCGCTGGATCGGTTTCAGCTTCTTCAACGTGCAGCCGTCGGAAATCGCCAAGGTGTTCGTGGTGATCTACCTCGCCGGTTATCTGGTGCGCCGGCAGAAAGAAGTGCGCGAGAGCTGGATGGGCTTTTTCAAGCCGTTCATCGTCCTGCTGCCGATGGCCGGTCTGTTGCTGATGGAACCGGACTTCGGTGCCACCGTAGTCATGATGGGCGCGGCGGCGGCGATGCTGTTCCTTGGCGGGGTCGGGCTGTTCCGTTTCTCGCTGATGGTGGTGCTGGCGGTCGGCGCGGTGGTTTTGCTGATTCAGATGCAGCCCTATCGAATGGCGCGTCTGACCAACTTCGCCGACCCGTGGGCCGACCAGTTCGGCGCCGGTTATCAGTTGTCGCAAGCCTTGATCGCGTTTGGTCGCGGCGAGTGGCTGGGCGTCGGCCTGGGCAACAGCGTGCAGAAACAGTTCTACCTGCCGGAAGCGCACACCGACTTCGTGTTCTCGGTACTCGCCGAAGAACTCGGTGCGGTCGGTTCGCTCTGCACCGTCGCGCTGTTCGTGTTCGTGTGTATTCGCGGCATGTACATCGGCCTGTGGGCGGAGAAGGCCAAGCAGTTCTTTGCCGCGTACGTGGCTTACGGCTTGTCGTTCCTGTGGATTGGTCAGTTCCTGATCAACATCGGCGTGAACGTAGGCCTGTTGCCAACCAAAGGTCTGACCTTGCCGTTCCTCAGTTACGGCGGCAGCTCGCTGGTGATCTGCTGCGCCTGTCTGGGGCTGTTGCTGCGCATCGAGTGGGAGAGTCGAACCCACCTGGGCAGCGAAGAGATGGAATTCCAGGAGAGCGACTTCGCCGAGGAGCCGACTCATGGGCGCTAACGTATTGATCATGGCCGGCGGTACCGGCGGCCACGTGTTCCCGGCGCTGGCCTGTGCCCGCGAGTTTCAGGCGCGCGGCTACACCGTGCACTGGCTCGGCACGCCACGCGGGATCGAAAACGAACTGGTCCCGGCGGCAGGGCTTGAACTGCATCGGATCAACGCCAGCGGACTGCGCGGCAAGGGCAAGCTGTCGCTGCTCAAGGCGCCGCTGATGCTGCTGAAATCGGTATGGCAGGCGCGGGCGATCATGCGCCGCCTGAAGCCGGTGTGCGTGGTCGGCTTCGGCGGTTATGTGACTGGCCCTGGTGGTCTCGCCGCGAAACTGGCCGGCGTGCCAGTGATCGTTCACGAGCAGAACGCGGTCGCCGGCACCGCCAATCGGTTGCTGGTGCCGTTCGCCGCCCGAGTGTGTGAAGCGTTCCCCGACACCTTTACTCTGTCGGACAGCCGCCGTACTACCGGTAATCCGGTGCGCAGCGAGCTGTTCCTCGACACATCGCGACCGGCGCTGACCGGGCGCAAAGCGCGTTTGCTGATCCTTGGCGGCAGCCTCGGCGCAGAACCGTTGAACAAATTGCTGCCTGAAGCCCTGGCCCAAGTCGCTGCCGATTTGCGCCCGGAAGTGTTTCATCAGGCCGGCAAAAATCACGATGAAGTGACTGCCGAGCGTTACCGCGCCGCGGGCGTGGACGCGCAGGTGCAGCCGTTCATCAAAGACATGGCCCAGGCCTATGGCTGGGCTGACCTGGTGGTGTGCCGCGCCGGCGCGCTGACCATCAGTGAGCTGGCGGCCGCCGGTCTGCCCTCGATGCTGGTGCCTTTGCCCCATGCGATCGACGATCACCAGACCCGCAACGCCGATTATTTGGCCCGCGAAGGCGCAGCCTTCCTGATGCCGCAAAGAACGACTGGTGCCGCGGATCTCGCCGCGCGCCTGACAGAGGTCTTGATGCAACCGCAACGACTCGAAGCAATGGCCCAAGCGGCCCGCCGACTGGCCAAACCCGATGCCACCCGTAGCGTGGTCGATACCTGTCTGGAGGTGGCCCATGGTTGAGAATCAGAAAGCCATGCCACAACCGGAAATGCGCCGCATCCGTCGCATCCACTTCGTCGGCATTGGCGGCGTGGGCATGTGCGGTATCGCTGAGGTGTTGTTGAACCTGGGCTATCAAGTCTCCGGTTCCGACCTGAAAGCCTCGCCGGTGACCGAACGCCTGGAATCGTTTGGCGCGCAGATCTTCATCGGTCACCGTGCCGAGAACGCCGCTACTGCCGACGTGCTGGTGGTGTCGAGCGCTGTGAACACGTCCAACCCGGAAGTGGCGACTGCCCTTGAGCGTCGTATTCCAGTAGTGCCGCGCGCAGAAATGCTCGCCGAACTGATGCGCTATCGCCACGGTATTGCCGTCGCCGGTACCCATGGCAAAACCACCACCACCAGCCTGATCGCTTCGGTGTTCGCGGCCGGTGGTCTGGACCCGACATTCGTGATCGGTGGTCGTCTGAATGCAGCGGGCACCAATGCCCAGCTCGGCACCAGCCGTTACCTGATCGCCGAAGCCGACGAAAGCGATGCGAGCTTCCTGCATCTGCAGCCGCTGGTGGCCGTGGTCACCAACATCGACGCCGACCACATGGCGACCTACGACGGTGACTTCAACAAACTGAAGAAAACCTTCGTCGAATTCCTGCACAACCTGCCGTTCTACGGGCTGGCGGTGATGTGCCTGGACGATCCGGTGGTGCGCGAAATCCTGCCGCTGGTGAAACGTCCGACCGTGACCTACGGCTTCAGCGAAGACGCCGACGTACGCGCAATCAATGTGCGCCAGCAGGGCATGCAGACCTTCTTCACCGTGCTGCGCCCGGATCGCGAGCCGCTGGACGTGTCGGTGAACATGCCCGGCAACCACAACGTGCTCAACTCGCTGGCGACCATCTGCATCGCCACCGACGAAGGCGTCAGCGATGAAGCCATCGTTCAGGGCCTGTCGGGCTTCCAGGGTGTTGGTCGGCGCTTCCAGGTCTACGGCGAACTGCCGGTAGATGGCGGCAACGTAATGCTGGTCGACGACTACGGTCACCACCCGACCGAAGTCGCTGCGGTGATCAAAGCCGTGCGCGGTGGCTGGCCGGAGCGTCGTCTGGTGATGGTCTACCAGCCGCACCGCTACAGCCGCACCCGTGATCTGTACGACGACTTCGTCAATGTACTGGCCGATGCCAACGTGCTGCTGCTGATGGAAGTCTATCCGGCCGGCGAAGAGCCGATCCCGGGCGCCGACAGCCGCAAGCTGTGCAACAGCATCCGCCAGCGCGGTCAGCTCGACCCGATCTACATCGAGCGGGGCGTTGATCTGGCACCGCTGGTCAAGCCGCTGCTGCGCGCCGGCGACATTCTGCTGTGCCAGGGCGCGGGTGATATCGGCGGTCTCGCGCCGAAGCTGTTGAAAAGTGAATTGTTCGCCGGCGCCGTGGCGGCGCCGGTCGAGGGGAAGTTGAAATGACTGCTGCCTACGCCAAGCTGTTCTCCACCATCGCGCCGAAAGACTTCGGCCGCGTCGCCGTGCTCTTCGGCGGCTTGAGTGCCGAGCGTGAGGTGTCGCTGAAATCCGGCAACGCTGTGCTCGAGGCGCTGCAAAGCGCTGGCGTCGACGCGTTCGGCATCGATGTGGGCGAAGATTTCCTGCAGCGTCTGCTCAGCGAAAAGATCGACCGTGCGTTCATCATTCTCCACGGTCGCGGCGGTGAAGACGGCAGCATGCAAGGCCTGCTCGAATGCGCGGGTATTCCGTACACCGGCAGCGGCATCCTCGCCTCGGCACTGGCGATGGACAAACTGCGCACCAAGCAGGTCTGGCACAGCCTCGGGATTCCGACGCCGCGTCACGCCGTGCTGTGCAGCGAAGCCGATTGTATTTCGGCAGCGACGGAACTGGGCTTGCCTTTGATCGTCAAACCGGCGCATGAAGGTTCAAGTATCGGGATGGCCAAAGTGAATTCTGCGTCCGAGTTGATCGACGCATGGAAAGCGGCCAGTACCTACGATTCGCAAGTGTTGGTCGAGCAATGGATTCAAGGTCCGGAGTTCACCATCGCCACCCTGCGTGACCAGGTGTTGCCTCCTATCGCCCTGGGTACACCGCACACATTTTACGACTACGACGCCAAGTACATCGCCAACGATACCCAGTACCGCATTCCGTGCGGCCTGGACGCGGCCAAGGAACAGGAACTCATGGAACTCACGGCCAAGGCCTGTGAGGCGCTGGGTATCGCCGGTTGGGGCAGGGCGGACGTGATGCAGGACGCCGACGGGCAGTTCTGGTTCCTCGAAGTCAATACCGCACCGGGCATGACCGATCACAGTCTTGTGCCGATGGCGGCGCGGGCTGCCGGTCTGGATTTCCAGCAACTGGTTCTGGCCATTCTGGCCGCCAGCGTCGAAGACGCAGGCGCAACAGAGGCGCGAGGTTAAGACCATGCAAGGCGCTCATCTCAGACATCAGCCACCCGCACCCGGCCGCAAGCCGGTGCCGCGGGGTGCCAGCCGAATGGTGGCGAAAGAGCCGATGTCCGCGCGCCTGCCGAAAGCCAATTTCAGCTTTCTGAAAAGCCTGTTCTGGCCGGTGCTGCTGGTGGCGCTGGGCTTTGGTACTTATGAAGGCGCGCAGCGTTTGCTGCCGTACGCTGACCGGCCGATCAGCAAGATCGCGGTGCAGGGCGACTTGAGCTACATCAGCCAGCAGGCGGTGCAGCAGCGGATCGCGCCGTTCGTGGCGTCGAGCTTCTTCACCATCGACCTGGCCGGTATGCGTACCGAGCTTGAGCAGATGCCCTGGATCGCCCACGCCGAAGTGCGGCGGGTATGGCCGGATCAGGTAGTGATCCGCCTCGAAGAGCAATTGCCGGTGGCGCGTTGGGGCGACGAGTCGTTGCTCAACAACCAGGGTCAGGCGTTTACGCCCAAGGAACTGGCGAACTACGAACACCTGCCACAGCTGTTCGGCCCACAACGGGCTCAGCAGCAGGTGATGCAGCAGTATCAGGTGCTGAGCCAGATGTTGCGCCCGCTGGGTTTTTCGATTGCACGCCTGGAATTGCGTGAACGCGGCAGCTGGTTCCTGACCACCGGTGCCGGCAGTTCCGGCCCCGGCATCGAGTTGCTGCTGGGACGCGGCAACCTGGTGGAAAAGATGCGCCGCTTCATCGCCATCTATGACAAGACGCTGAAAGAGCAGATTACGAACATTGCGCGCATCGATCTGCGCTACGCCAACGGCCTCGCTGTTGGCTGGCGGGAACCCGTAGCGCCGACGACAGCCCAACCCGCTGTTGCGAAGAATTAAGAAGAGGCAGGACCCATGGCAAACGTGCAAAGCGGCAAAATGATCGTCGGTCTCGATATCGGCACCTCCAAAGTGGTGGCGCTGGTAGGCGAGGTCGCGGACGACGGCCAGCTGGAAATCGTCGGGATCGGCACGCATCCGTCCCGCGGCCTGAAGAAGGGCGTGGTGGTCAACATCGAATCCACCGTGCAGTCGATCCAGCGCGCGATCGAAGAAGCCCAGCTCATGGCCGGCTGCCGCATTCACTCGGCTTTTGTCGGCGTGGCCGGCAATCACATCCGCAGCCTGAATTCCCACGGCATCGTCGCGATCCGTGATCGCGAAGTCAGCTCGGCCGACCTTGAGCGTGTGCTCGACGCCGCTCAGGCCGTGGCGATCCCGGCTGACCAGCGCGTGCTGCACACCCTGCCGCAGGATTACGTGATCGATAACCAGGAAGGCGTGCGCGAGCCGCTGGGCATGTCCGGCGTACGTCTGGAAGCCAAGGTTCACGTGGTCACCTGCGCCGTCAACGCTGCACAGAACATTGAAAAATGCGTGCGTCGCTGCGGTCTGGAAATCGACGACATCATCCTCGAGCAACTGGCCTCGGCCTACTCGGTGCTGACCGACGACGAGAAAGAGCTGGGCGTGTGCCTGGTCGACATCGGTGGTGGCACTACCGACATCGCTATCTTCACCGAAGGCGCGATCCGTCACACCGCGGTGATCCCGATTGCCGGTGATCAAGTGACCAACGACATCGCCATGGCGTTGCGCACTCCGACTCAGTACGCCGAAGAGATCAAGATCCGTTACGCCTGCGCCCTGGCCAAACTGGCCGGTGCCGGTGAAACCATCAAGGTGCCAAGCGTCGGCGATCGTCCACCGCGTGAACTGTCGCGTCAGGCCCTGGCCGAAGTGGTCGAGCCGCGTTACGACGAACTGTTCACCTTGATCCAGGCCGAGCTGCGTCGCAGCGGCTACGAAGACCTGATCCCGGCGGGCATCGTGCTCACCGGTGGTACGTCGAAAATGGAAGGCGCCACTGAACTGGCCGAAGAGATCTTCCACATGCCGGTGCGCCTCGGTGTGCCGCATGGCGTAAAAGGCCTGGATGACGTGGTGCGCAACCCGATTTATTCCACTGGCGTTGGTTTGTTGATGTACGGCCTGCAGAAGCAGTCCGACGGAGTTTCGTTCTCCGGCATCGGCAGCCGCGACAGCTACAGCAGCGAAGAGCCTCAGGCGCCGCTGCTGGACCGACTGAAAAAGTGGGTTCAGGGCAATTTTTAAAAAAGCAGCCTGGAGCGACAAGCTTCAAGCGGCAAGCAACTGCAGTAGATACACCGCTACAAACAGCAGTAGGCGAAAAAACTAGAGAATGTAAGGAGAGGGAAAATGTTCGAACTCGTAGACAACATCCCCGCAAGCCCGGTAATCAAAGTTATCGGTGTCGGCGGTGGCGGCGGCAACGCTGTCAATCACATGGTCAAGAGCAACATCGAAGGCGTTGAGTTCATCTGCGCCAACACCGATGCTCAAGCGCTGAAAAACATCGGCGCGCGGACCATCCTGCAACTGGGCACTGGCGTGACCAAAGGCCTGGGCGCCGGCGCTAACCCTGAGGTCGGCCGTCAAGCCGCTCTGGAAGACCGCGAGCGCATCGCTGAGGTGCTGGCCGGCACCAACATGGTGTTCATCACCACCGGCATGGGCGGCGGTACCGGTACCGGTGCAGCGCCGATCATTGCCGAAGTGGCCAAGGAAATGGGCATCCTGACCGTTGCGGTCGTGACCCGTCCGTTCCCGTTCGAAGGCCGCAAGCGTATGCAGATCGCCGACGAAGGCATCCGCATGCTTTCGGAAAGCGTCGACTCGCTGATCACCATTCCGAACGAAAAACTGCTGACCATCCTCGGCAAAGACGCAAGCCTCTTGTCGGCTTTCGCCAAGGCTGACGATGTACTGGCCGGTGCCGTTCGCGGTATCTCCGACATCATCAAGCGTCCAGGCATGATCAACGTCGACTTCGCCGACGTGCGTACCGTGATGAGCGAAATGGGCATGGCGATGATGGGCACTGGCTGCGCCAGCGGTCCGAACCGTGCACGTGAAGCCACCGAAGCGGCAATCCGCAACCCGCTGCTGGAAGACGTCAACCTGCAAGGCGCGCGCGGCATTCTGGTGAACATCACCGCCGGTCCTGACCTGTCCCTGGGTGAGTACTCCGACGTTGGTTCGATCATCGAAGCCTTTGCTTCCGAGCACGCGATGGTCAAGGTCGGTACCGTTATCGATCCGGACATGCGCGACGAGCTGCACGTAACCGTGGTTGCCACCGGTCTGGGCGCGAAAATCGAGAAGCCTGTGAAGGTTATCGACAACACCGTTCACACCTCGATGGCTTCGGCGCAGGTGCAACAACCAGCTCCGGCCCGTCAGGAGCAGCCAGCGGTGAACTACCGTGATCTGGACCGTCCGACCGTCATGCGCAATCAGGCTCAGGCCGGTGCTGCGGCTGCCGCGAAGATGAATCCGCAGGATGACCTGGACTACCTGGACATTCCGGCATTCCTGCGTCGTCAGGCCGATTGATGGAATGTATCAGGGCTATGAAGGTGATTGGTGTTCAGCAAAGGCATGGTCTGCTATCATCGCCAGCCTTTGTTGATACCAGTTCGCAATTTGCGCTGAAGCGGCCCAAGCCATGATTAAACAACGCACACTGAAAAATATTATCCGTGCCACAGGTGTAGGCCTGCACTCCGGTGAGAAGGTCTATCTGACCCTCAAGCCTGCGCCTGTCGACACTGGCATTGTGTTTTGTCGCGCTGACCTCGACCCTGTGGTGCAGATTCCTGCCCGCGCGGAAAACGTCGGTGAAACCACTATGTCGACGACGCTGATCAATGGCGACGTCAAAGTGGACACGGTAGAGCACTTGCTCTCGGCCATGGCTGGCCTGGGCATCGATAACGCCTACGTCGAGCTCTCCGCGTCCGAAGTCCCGATCATGGATGGCAGCGCTGGACCCTTCGTATTCCTGATTCAATCGGCTGGCCTGGAAGAGCAGGACGCCGCCAAGAAATTCATCCGCATCCTGCGTGAAGTGACAGTGGAAGACGGCGACAAGCGCGCCACTTTCGTCCCTTTCGAAGGCTTCAAGGTGAGCTTCGAGATCGATTTCGATCACCCGGTATTCCGGGACCGCACCCAGAGTGCAAGCGTGGATTTTTCCAGCACTTCGTTCGTAAAAGAAGTCAGCCGCGCCCGTACCTTTGGTTTCATGAGTGACATCGAGTACCTGCGCAAGCACAACCTCGCACTCGGCGGCAGCGTGGAAAACGCGATCGTGGTCGACGCTGATGGCGTGTTGAACGAAGACGGTCTTCGTTATGAAGACGAATTCGTCAAACACAAGATCCTCGATGCGATTGGCGACCTGTACCTGCTGGGCAACAGCCTGATTGGTGAGTTCAAAGGCTTCAAGTCCGGTCATGCACTGAACAACCAGCTGCTGCGCAAATTGATTGAGCAGACAGATGCGTGGGAAGTGGTGACGTTCGAAGACGCCAGCACCGCACCAATCTCTTACATGCGCCCTGTTGCGGCCGTGTAAGTAAAAAACCTCTCTAGTTTTTTGAAGGCCATCCTCGGATGGCCTTTTTTTATGCCTGTGGTTTCTCTAGTGTCTGATCAGGCGTCTTCGCGAGCAGGCTCGCTCCCACAGTTGGAATGCGCTCCCCTGTGGGAGCGAGCCTGCTCGCGAAGGCGGCGGCGCCATCACCCCGGAAACATCAAGCTGACACTACGACGCGATTACGCCCGCCTTCCTTGGCCTGATACAGCGCCTTGTCCGCCGCGAACAACAGCTGCTCCAGCGTCATCTCGCTCGCCGATGTCCACGTGGCAATGCCGATACTCACGGTCATCGCCCGCTCAGCGCCTTCGACCCAGGGCAAGTTTTCCACAGCCTGGCGAATCTGCTCGGCGATCTGCTGCGCTCCTGCGCTGTCGGTCTCGGCGAGGATCACCGAAAACTCTTCACCGCCATACCGCGCGACCAGATCCGCCGGACGCCGCACGTTCGCGGTGATTACCTTGGCCAGTTCACGCAAGACCTGATCCCCAGCCTGATGGCCATGCCGGTCATTGAAGGCTTTGAAGTGGTCAGCATCGATCATCATCACCGACAGCGGCTGGCCCGAGCGCTGGGCGCGGAACCATTCGTGGCGCAGGGTCTGATCAAGCATGCGCCGGTTGGCCACACCGGTCAGATCATCGGTTGCAGCCAGTTGCGCCAGTTCGCGTTCGGCGCGATGGCGCAAACGCAGTTCCCGGGCGAGCAGCCAAGTCAGCCACAACAGCCCCAGGCACAACACGCCGGTGGCGCCGCTGATCAGGATCGCCGTGCGCCGCCAGGTGCCAAACACCTCCTCGCTGGACAGCGCTACCATCACGGTCAACGGCAGGTTGCCCACCCGCGAATAGGTGTAGAGCCGGCGCTGGTCATCCATGCTTGAGGTACTGGTGAAACTGCCGCTGCCATCGCGGTCATTGAGAATGCGCACGACGTTGGGCCGATTGCCGAAGCTCTTGCCTACTGAATCGCTTTGCAGGTACGGCTTCTGCGCGAGCAGCACGCCATCGCTATTAATGATGTTCAATGTGCTGTCAGTGCCTATGTCGAGGCTCTTGAACAGGTCGTCGAAGTAGTCGAGTTTCAACGAAGCGACGGCAACGCCGAGGAATTCACCGGTCTGCGAGGAGATGCGCCGGCTGAAGCTGATGCGCCACTGATCGGCCTCTTCACAATCGCAGCGAGTCTTGAACGGTCGGCTGATGAACATGCCGATATCGCGGTTGAAGGCGTGGGCGAGAAAATAATCGCGGTCGGCGAAATTGCCCGGTTTCGGTTCAATGCGCGAGGAGTCGGCGATCACCTCGCCATGCTTGTCGAGCAGGAGGATGTCGCCCTTGAAGCGCGCGGTGGCAGAGCGATCGAACAGCGCCAGATGACGGATCTGCGGCGAGACATTCTGCAGGTCGTCACGCTGAGCGGCGGCGATCAGCCCTTGCAGCGTTAGGTCGTACAGCTCGACGGTGCGCAGCACGTCGGCGTCGATCAATTGCGCAATCGTGGTGGCGCGACGGGTGGCGGTCTCCTGCGCACTGGCGTACTCGCGGATCAGCAGGAAGGTGACGATGCACACCATCGCAATCACGGTCAGCAGACTGCCGAGGATCAGCAGACGCTCGGGGCGACCGGTCTGGCCTGTGATGGAGGGCGTGCGGCTGGCGATCATGATGGGGAGCCGGTTGGAGTGGTTTCATAAGCTTAGTTGGGCTGACGCCGGACGAACCTGTGGGAGCGAGCCCGCTCGCGAAAGCGGTGTGTCATTCAACACAGATGTTGACTGACAATCAGCTTTCGCGAGCAGGCTCGCTCCCACAGGGTAGATCACAGGATCTGAAAAACGCAGCGCCGATCTTAGAAGACGTCGACCGGGTAGTCGATGATCACGCGGTATTCATCTGTATCCGAATCAATCGCGCCGTAGCCGTTGCCGCCACGGTTGGTCGCCCATTGCAGGCGCACCGCCAGGTTCTTGGCCTGGCCGCTTTGCACGACGTACTGCAAATCGATGTCGCGTTCCCAATGCTTGGCGTTGCGGCCATCGGCGCTGTACCAGTTGGCATAGGCTGTGCTGTCCGGATCGGCTTTGGTCAGATCCACCGTGCCGCGTGAATAGGACAGCGCCGAAGTCAGGCCGGGGATGCCGACACCGGTGAAGTCGTAAGCGTATTTCAGCTTCCACGAGCGTTCGTTCGGGCCGTTGAAGTCCGAGTATTGCTGAGAGTTGTCCAGATAAACGCTGTCGCCCTGGCTGATGTAGTCGAACGGCGTATTGCCGTTGACCCGCTGGTACGCGGCGGTAACGCTGTGGCTGCCAATGCCGACGGTGAGATGCACGCTGTAAGCGTTGTTGTCGATGTCGCCGAGCAGCGCCTCGCCGGTGTCTTGCGTGTGATAGAAGTGCACGCCCGGGTTGAGGCTGACCAGATCGTTCAATTGCCAGGTGTAGTCGAGGTCATAGTAGTACTGGTTCCAGATGTCTTTCAGCTCAGAGGCATAAAGGCTGCTGGTCAGACCTTCAACACCGCTCCAGGCCACACCGGCCCAGTTCAGGTGTTGGCTGTCATCACCATCGGCCAGCGTGCCGTAGGACGTGCTGATTCGCGTGTGGCCACTTTGGTTATACGGCTTGGTGAAGCTGGCCTGGCCACCTTCGATCAGCCAGCCGTCGAAGCTGTGGTTGCTCAGGCTGATGCCACGAAAGGTCTGCGGCAGCATGCGCGTGTCGCCGCCGGCAATCACCGGGTTGGTGAGAAACAGATCACCGGCCTTCAGCTCGGTATCGAAGGCGCGCAGCTTCAACGCGCCACCCGCAGTGGAGAAGGAGCCCGGCGCTTTGCCGTCGCCATCGCTGATCGGCAGGATGCTCGAACCGTCGGTACCGCCACCACCGTCGAGTTTCAGGCCGAGCATGGCGTGAGCATCGACGCCGAAGCCGACCGTGCCTTCTGTATAGCCAGACTGGAACACTCCGAGAAAACCCTGGCCCCACTCGATATTGTCGTCCGCCTTCTGCAGGCGGTTGCGATTCATGTAGTAGTTGCGGGCGTTGAGATTGAGGCTCGAGCCTGCGACGAAGCCCTGTTGGGCTGACTCATCGGCGTGGACGGCGGGGGCAATACTTGCGGCAATTGCAATGAACAGCGGGGTGAGGCGGGCAGGGTAAAACACGTGCGGTGGAGCTCCTTGGGTCAGCGGGCCGCTCTGTTTCTTGAGCGACTTTGATGTTTCTTGTTGTTACAGACGCACCAGACAGCTTTCAGACCACAACGAAAAAAGGCCGCTGAACGGCAGCGGCCTGGAGTGACGACGGTTGAACGGGAAGAGCCAAACAACCGCGTCGAGGGAAACCTTTCGCGGTGCGACTCAGCTGTCTTTCTCGAGCGCTTGAGTCTGGGAATTGGCGGCCTGAGGGTACTGTGTCGCGTCTTGTGCCTTGGCCATCACTTCGGCCTGATGCTGATCGAATGCCTGCGCGCGAGCGATTTTTTGCGCAACGAACGTTTGCGATTCTTCAGCCATCGCCATCGGCGACAGGATCAATGTGGACAAAACGAATGCGCTGGCAATACCCATACTGTTGGACATCTTGAAAACCTTCTCGCTTGGCGAGTGCTGTTTGGTGCGGGCAAAGATAAGGTTGCCGCGCGTTGGGAAACAGCGTGATTTTCATAAATGACTGTTACAGCAAAAGCAAAGATCGGCACGGGTAACAACCCGGTCTGTGCGTGATGGTGGCCTGTGGCGAGGGGATTTATCCCCGTTGGGCTGCGAAGCGGCCCCAAGAATTCCAGCCTCAAAGATTCTTAGAGCTTGTGCACAGGAATTTGCGACTGCTGCGCAGCCGAGCGGGGATAAATCCCCTCGCCACAGGGCTTGGCGCAGCATTCAGACCGGAAGGTGAATGCCGAAGGTGTTCATGCCCCGATCACTGCGCACAAACACATCCCCGCCATGCATCAGCGCAATCGCCTTGACGATGGCCAGCCCCAGCCCGTGGTTATTGCCGCTGTTGCTGCGCGAGGCATCGACCCGATAAAACCGTTCGAACAACCTCGGCAGATGCTCACTGGCAATCGGCGTCCCGGGATTGGCCACGCCAATGCTCACCTGATGTTCTTCAACTTCGATGTGCACCTCGATCACTTGACCCGGTTCGGTGTGCTGCACCGCGTTGCTAAGTAAATTGATCAGCGCGCGACGCAGATGCGCGACCTCGATCTGCACCTGCGCATCGCCGCTGACCTGCACTTCAACCTGCGCGTCTTCAAGGATGAAATCCAGATAGTCCAGCGTCGTTGCCACCTCATCAGCCAATGACGTCGAGGTCAGTTTGGTTGCCTTGTTGCCCTGATCGGCGCTGGCCAGAAACAGCATGTCGTTGATGATCGAACGCAGCCGTTCCAGCTCTTCGAGATTGGATTGCAGCACTTCGAAATAGTGTTCGGCGGAGCGCCCGCGAGTCAGCGCGACCTGGGTCTGGCCGATCAGGTTGGTCAGCGGCGAGCGCAGTTCATGGGCGACGTCGGCGTTGAACGATTCCAGCCGCGAATAGGCCAGTTCGACCCGTTCCAGGGTCGAGTTGAACGACTCGACAAACTGTTCCAGTTCCGGCGGCAGCGGCGACAGGCGCAAGCGTCCGGCGCGCAGCGGTGGTGCCAGTCGCTGGGCTTCCTGCGACAGTTTGATCAACGGCTTCAGACCGATTCTTGCGACCCAATAGCCCAATGCCGAGGCCAGCAGCACGCCGAGAATCGCCAGACTGATCAGGGCGATGAGCAAGTGATGCTGGGTCTGATGCAGCGTCTCGGTGTCGATGCCGATCATGAAGCGCAGCGGCGGGCGCTGATCCTTGGCCGGGAACTGACTGACCAGCACTTTCAGCGGGTACGGTTGATCGGGCAGTTGCAGATCGTGCATGCCCAACGGGCCATTGATGGCGGCACGAATTTGCGGGGTGAGATTGCCGTACTCGTAACGCGGATCGCCGCTGCTGATCCAGAAGCTGATGCGCTTGTCTTCCTCGCCGAGCAGCTTGAGCTTGTTGTAGATCTTCACCCAATGCTCCGGCGTGCCGTAACGGCCTACGGTGGATTCGAGCACGCTGTAACGCGCATCCAGCTCGGCTTCGGGCAACAATCCCAGGCCCTTGTCGACCTGCTGATACAGCGCGCCGCCAATCAGCAGAAACACCAATAGCGCCACCAGCGTGAACATTCCGCTGAGTCGCAGGGCAATCGAGTTACTGGACACCACGGCTCTCCAGCACATAACCCATGCCGCGAATGGTGTGCAGCAGTTTTTCGTTGAATGGCCCGTCGAGCTTGGCGCGCAGGCGTTTGATCGCGACTTCGACGACGTTGGCGTCACTGTCGAAATTGATGTCCCAGACCATCTCGGCGATGGCGGTTTTCGAGAGAATTTCGCCCTGACGCCGGGCGAGGACGCTGAGCAGGGAAAACTCCTTCGCGGTCAGGTCCAGGCGTGTGCCGGCGCGGGTGGCCTTGCGGCTGATCAGATCGATCCACAGGTCGGCGATGGTCACCTGCACCGGTTCGTGGCCGCCGCTGCGGCGGGTCAGCGCTTGCAGACGGGCGACCAGTTCGAGGAAGGAAAACGGTTTGCCGAGGTAGTCATCGGCGCCGTCGCGCAGGCCTCTGATGCGGTCTTCGACGCGCTCGCGGGCGGTGAGCATGATCACCGGGGTCTGCTTGCGCGCACGTAATGCGCGCAGTACGCCGAAGCCATCGAGCCCCGGCAGCATGACGTCGAGGACGATCACCGCGTAGTCGCATTCCAGCGCCAGATGCAGACCTTCGACGCCGTCGCGGGCAAGGTCGACGGTGTAGCCCTGTTCGGTCAGGCCGCGGTGCAGATAATCCGCGGTTTTTTCTTCGTCTTCGATAATCAGAACGCGCATGACCGCCTCAGTCTGTGGTCGCCAGTGCCGTTGCGGGCGTTGGGGCTGGTGGGTGTGAGTGCCGGTGAAACAGCCGCTCGAGCCATAAGTATATGACCGGCGTGGTGAACAGCGTCAGCATCTGGCTGACCAGCAAACCGCCGACCACGGCAATGCCCAACGGCTGGCGCAGTTCGGCGCCGGTGCCGTAGCCGAGCATCAGCGGCAATGCGCCGAGCAGGGCGGCGAGGGTGGTCATGATGATCGGCCGGAACCGGGTGATGCACGCCTCGAAAATCGCTTCTTGCGCCGGCAGACCGCGCTGGCGCTGCGCCTCAAGGGCGAAGTCGATCATCAGGATGCCGTTCTTCTTGACGATGCCGATCAACAGCACCAGGCCGATCAACGCCATGATCGAAAAGTCCTGGCCGCAGATCCACAGCATGATCACCGCGCCGAGGCCTGCCGCTGGCAAGGTCGAGATGATCGTCAGCGGATGGACGAAGCTCTCATAAAGCACGCCGAGAATGATGTACACCGCCACCAGCGCCGCAAGAATCAGCCACGGCTGGCTGGCCAGCGAACTCTGGAACGCCTGCGCCGCTCCCTGGAAATTGCCGCTGATCGCGGTGGGCATGCCGATCTCGGCCTTGGCCTGATTGAGCAGAATCACCGCATCGCCCAGCGCCACGCCGGGGGCGAGATTGAACGACAGGTTGGCGGCGGGAAACATGCCGTCATGGGCAATCGACAGCGGGCCGATGGTTGGCGCGTCAAATCGGGCCAGGGCCGACAGCGGCACCATCTCGCCACTGAGCGGTGAGCGTAGGTAGAAATAGTTGAGGCTTTCGGCCTTGCCACGCTGTTTGGTGTTCAGCTCGAGAATCACGTTGTACTGGTTGACCTGGGTCTGGAATTCATTGATCTGCCGTTGGCCGAATGCATCGTACAGCGCCTCGTCGACATCGCTGGCGGTCAGGCCGAAACGCGCGGCGGCGCTGCGGTCGATGCTGATGTGGGTGATGCTGCCGCCCAGTTGCAGATCGTTGGAAATGTCGCGGAACGCCGGATTGCTGCGCAGTTTTTCGGTCAGGCGCTGGGTCCAGGTAGCGAGGGTCGCGCCGTCGTTGCTCTTGAGAACGTATTGGTATTGCGCACGGCTCGGCCCGGAGCTGAGGTTGATGTCTTGGCCTGCGCGCAGATACAGGACGATGCCGGGGACTTTCATCAGTTGCGGGCGGATGCGATCGATGAACTGGCTGGCGCTGACATCGCGATCGCCACGTTTTTTCAGAGCAATCCAGAAGCGCCCGTTGGCGATGGTCTGGTTGCTGCCGGACACCCCGACCGAGTGCGAGAACGCCTGCACCGCCGGATCGGCTGCAACGATTTCGGCCATCGCCAAGTGTTTTTTCACCATGTCGCCGTAGGAAATGTCCGCAGCGGCTTCGGTGGTGCCGAGGACAAACCCGGTGTCCTGTACCGGGAAGAAACCCTTGGGAATGAAAATGTACCCGGCGACCGCCAATGCCAGCGAAAGCCCGAACACACCGATCATCAGTTTCTGATGGTCGAGGGCGCGACGCAGGCCCTTTTCGTACCAGCCGAGCAAGCGCTCACTGAAACCGGGTTTAGCATTGGCGTGATGTACCGGCTTACGCATGAACAGCGCGGCAAGGGTTGGCGCCAGCGTCAGCGACACCACCACGGAAATCATGATCGTCGAAGTCGCGGTCAGGGCGAACTCCTTGAAAAGGCGCCCGACCACACCGCCCATGAACAGCAACGGAATGAATGCCGCCACCAGCGAGAAACTGATCGAAACGACGGTGAAACCAATCTCACCGGCCCCCTTGATCGCCGCCTCGCGCATATCGTCGCCGGCCTCGAGATGGCGATGGATGTTTTCAACCACCACGATCGCATCGTCCACGACGAAGCCGACCGCGACGACAATCGCCACCAGCGTCAGGTTGTTCAGGCTGAAGCCGAGCACGTACATCAGGGCAAAACTGGCGATCAGCGAGACGCCGAGCACCGCCGAGACAATCAGCGTCGCCGACAACTGGCGCAGGAACAGCGCCATCACCGCGACCACCAGCAAGATCGCGATGAGCAAGGTGATTTCGACTTCATGCAGTGAGGCGCGGATGGTCTGGGTGCGGTCAATCAGGGTTTTCACCTGTACCGAGGCCGGCAGCATCGCTTCGAGGCCGGGCAGGGCGGCCTGAATGCGGTCGACGGTTTCAACGATGTTGGCGCCGGGCTGGCGGAAAATCACCAGATTCACACCGGGGCGATCACCGGCCCACGCCTGCACGTAGGCATCTTCCGCACCGTTGACGACTTTGGCGACATCGCGCAGGTGAACCGGGGCGCCATCCTTGTAGGAAACAATGAGCTGGCTGTAGTCCTCGGGGTGGAACAACTGGTCGTTGGTCGACAGCGTGGAGATGCTCGATTCGCCGTACAGCGCACCTTTGGCCAGATTGAGGCTGGTTTGCTGGATCGCCAGCCGAATGTCGGCCAGCGTCAGGCCGATGGCCGCGAGTTTCTCCGCCGATGCTTGTACGCGAATCGCCGGGCGTTGCTGACCGGTGATGTTGATCTGGCCGACGCCGTCGATCTGGCTGATCTGCCGGGCCAGCAGGGTTTCCACCAGATCGCTGAGCTCGGTGCCGGGCATCTGCGTCGAGCTGACACTGAGGATCAGCACCGGGCTGTCGGCCGGGTTGACCTTCTTCCACGTTGGCAGCGTCGGCATGTTTTTGGGCAACTTGCCGGCGGCGGTGTTGATCGCCGCCTGTACTTCCTGGGCGGCGGTGTCGATGCTTTTATCGAGGGTAAATTGCAGGGTCAGCAGAGTTGAGCCCAGCGCGCTGCTGGAGGTCATCTGGGTCATGCCGGGGATGGCGCTGAATTGCACCTCCAGTGGCGTGGCCACTGAGGAAGCCATGGTGTCGGGGCTGGCGCCGGGCAACTGTGCCGAGACCTGGATCGTAGGAAATTCCGCTTCCGGCAGTGGCGCAATCGGCAAGCGCGGGAAGGCAATTGCGCCGACCAGTACCAGCGCGATGGTCAGCAAGATTGTCGCCACCGGGTGGTCGATGCACCAGGTCGAAATGCCCTTGTGCGAGCTCATGGCTTGGGCTCCGCCTGCACCACTTGCGGCGGTTCGCTCATGACTTGCACGCTCGATCCCGGTTTGAGCCGCGATTGGCCGTCGGTTACCAGCACGTCACCGGCGTTGACGCCTTTGATGATGTCCTGACCGCTGCCCTGATAAACCATCTGTACCGGCACTGCCTCGACCTTGTCGTCCTGCACGCGGTAAACGAAGTGTTGTTCGAGGCCACGCTGTACGACGGTGGGCGGAACCACCAGCGCATCTTTATCCACAGCCGTCTGGATTTTTACCGTCACCAGCAAACCCGGCCAGAGCTTCTGGCTGGCATTGGCGTACTCGGCCTTGGCGCGGATGGTGCCGGTGTTGGCGTTGATCTGATTGTCGATCAGGGTCAGATGACCTTCGCCGAGCAGATTGCCGGTTTCGCCGTCGGTGTCGGCACCGATGTACGCCTTGACCGGTGCGCGTTGCGGATCGCTTATGAGGCTTTGCAGGGTCGGCAGCAACTGCTGCGGCAGCGAGAACTCGACGGCAATCGGGTCGATCTGGGTAACGGTGAACAGGCCCTGGGTGTCGGTCATGCGCAGGAAATTGCCTTCATCGACCGTACGAATACCGACGCGCCCGGTGACCGGGGAGCGGATCTGCGTGTAGGACAGCTGCACCTGCGCGGCATCGATCGAGGCCTGATTGCCTTGCGCCGTGGCTTTGAGCTGATTGACCAAGGCCTGTTGCTGGTCGAAGGTCTGTTTCGACACGCCGTCGTCGACGCTGAGCAGTTTGTAGCGCTTGAGATTGACCAGCGCGACCTGCAACTGCGCCTGACTCTCGCCCAACTGCGCCCTGGCCTGGTCAAGGCTGGCGCGGATCGAGCGGTCGTCGATGGTGGCGAGCAGGTCGCCAGCTTTGACCAGTTGGCCTTCCTTGACCAAGATCTTCGTCAGGATCCCGTCGATCTGCGGGCGCACCACTACGCTGTGGAGCGAGAGTACGGAGCCGATGCCGCTGGTATAGCGCGGCACGTCTTTGGCGCTGACCGTCACCACCCGCACCGGAATGGCGGTCGGTGTAGCCAGTTTGGTCGGCGCCGGTTTCAACGCGAACCACAGGCCGGCGGCTGCCAGCAGAATCAGGAGAGTGGCCAGCAGGATTTTGTTTTTCTGGATGGACATGCGCGGCGCCGAAGTCTGGAGTTTGGGCAGATTGGCCAGTTATAAACCGGTCAGGCGGTCGGCAGGGTGACGGCTGGCTGTCAGGATTGTCAGTTTCCGACGTTAATTGCACTGGCTGCGATTGCCGTTGAGTTGATAAGTCCCTAAAAGGGACCTATCGTTCCCTTTTTGAGACTCTTTGGCGAGCCAAGTGGAAAACCTTCTTTAAGCGAAGCCCTGTTCACCGCCACCCAGCAAAAAGTGTTGGGATTGTTGTTCGGCAAGCCTGACCAGACGTTCTACGCCGTAGTGGTGTACTGAAAGCGGAGCCACCTGACCGCAAGGAGTGTGAAGGTCTGATGCGCTCGGCTTTGGACAGGCTCAAGGATGCGCACACTTGCACACTGTCGTTTTCCAGCCGGTTCGATTTGGCCTACAACGCCGCTCATGCGCTGGCGCTGACAGCTCTTCGCTTGAGTGGCTATCGATCGGACAAGCGCTATCTGGTATTCCAGTCCTGATCCATACCACTCAAAGCAGCAAGGTTCAGGTGCGATTGTTTGCGCTGTGCCATGAGCGGCGCAATCTCGCCGAATACGAAGGCTATATGGATGAAGATGACGCGCTTCTTGAGCAGTTGCTGGAGAGCACCTCGCAATTGTTGAGTGACGTTCAACACCGCATGAACTGAAATATCATCACGCAGTGACAGTGCCTGGCAGCCGTTCAGCGCATCCCGCAAATCTTCAGATGCCGAGCCAGGGCGCACAGGTATACTGCGCGCCTTTGCGGCTCACTGATCGGGCCGACTTTTTGTTCCCGGAGCTTTTATGACTTCCCCGACCCAACCGCCGGTAGACGACGCTGTGAGCGACGTCCCGGCTGAAGTGGCTGACACCAGCGAAACCAAGGCCGAGATCCCGGCGTTCAAGTTCCCGTTCAAACCGGGCGAGCTGGCTTCGGCGAAAGGCTCGAATCAGCCGTGGTACAAGAATGGCGCGAAGAATGGCCACACCAAAACCCCGGGCATGGCGCCGCCGGGCACGCGTCGGTCGATGGGCAAGCGCTGACATCGGAAAGTGATGGTGCTTGTGCTGGCCTCTTCGCGAGCAGGCTCGCTCCCCCATTGGATTTGTGTAGAACCCAAACCTGTGGGAGCGAGCCCGCTCGCGAAAGCGACATCCGCTACAGCACAAATATCAGATCAAGCCGCGCGCAATGAAATAAACGCATATGTCTGCGCCGGTTCCGTCACCACCTGCCCCCCGGCTGCCAGCACTTGCCCGGCGACATCATCGCCGGACAAATGAAACAGCCATTCACTGGTTCGCGCCGCCAGCGGTTGCGCGCTCACCTGGTCGATCACCGCTGCAAACGCATCCATGTTCGGCAAGTACGCTGTAAACCCGTCGCCCTTGAGCGCCGTGGTGCGTATCCCCAGCGTTGCGCAGATCACATCCTTGAGTCTGATGTCATCCCGATCCGCCTGACGCGAACGCTGGATCAGCTCAACCAGTTCCCGATCAACCAACTCACCCCCCACGATGAGCTCTGGCCCCTGTTCCCAGGACTCCGGCGGGCAATCCTTGGCAGCCGGATTGAGCGGGATGTGGGGATTGATTTCCGCCGGGTAAATCCGGCACACCAGCGGGCGGCGCTCGTAGATTCGGCAGCGCTGGTCGTCGTCAAGATTCCGGCAGGGGCCGACGTTGTACGCGGCAAAGGTGATCGCCACATGAGCATCGGCAGTGCCACTGCGCACTACCGCGGAACGGCGCTCGGCATGTTCGCGCTGCTGCGCCGGCAGGCCCAGACCATTGCCGAGAAAAGCCTCGACCAGCACGATTACCTGACCGCCATCCGCCGCCCACATACGGGCTTCGGCCAGCGTCAACGGGACATGATGGTCGGTGCAGCACTTGCCGCAACCTACGCAGGAAAACCTCGTATTCATTGAGCGATCTTTCTTCAATCAGGACGTGAGACGACGGCGGAAAACCATCGCACAGAACCGGATCGAAGCAAGGACTGCGCCACTCACTGGGATTTGGCGACCGGACGAATCGAATCCCACTCGGTGACGTACGCGGTTTTCGACTGTTTGTTGTACAGGCACAGCTCGCTGCCTTGTTGGCCTTTCATGTGTTTTTGCGGGTATTGGCCTTGCAGCAGAACGGCTGTGTAGCCGACGCGGTCATCGAATTGCGCGGGGTTGCCGACCGGTTTGACGTTTTTCAGACCGCTGGCCTTGGTGCAACTGGCGAGCACGGTCTTGTCGTAGGCGGCCCAGGCGTCGGGGCTGGAGGCGTGGGCCTGGGAGGCGAGGGCGGAGAGGGTGAGCAGGGCCAGGGTGATGGCTTTCATGGTTGGGGCATCCTTGGTTATGGCCAAGCTTGGAGTATGCCTGAAGGATGGAAGTTGCCTGTGCCGGCGCCATCGCGAGCAGGCTCACTCCTACCATTGAAATGCGTTCCAAAATGTAGGAGTGAGCCTGCTCGCGATAACGGAGGATCAGTCGGCGACCAACTCCCGCCGAACCAAGTCCATCCCGACACTCTCATACAACCGCCGAGCCCGCAGGTTGTCCTCCAGAACCCTTAAATCGACATACCCCTCGCGCCGCTGTTGAAAGACGCTGAAGGCATGCAGCAACAACGCCCGCGCAAGCCCCAGGCCCTGCATTCGCGGGTGCACCACCAGATTCTTGATATAGGCACTGGTCCAGCATTGCGCCACGCCGACCACGCCACCGGCATCGCAGGCAACGAAACACAACGAGGGATCGTATTCGGGATCGCTGACAAACCGCTGCTGCCATTCCTCGAGCGGCGGCACTCGACCGCCACCTTCCAGCTGTCCGAGCTGCATCAACTGATGCACTGCCGGCGCCAGTTCCTCGCGGTAGGCGGACCACTCAATCCCGGCAGGCCACTGCGCATCCGGCACCGCTTCACTCAAATCGCGGCGCAGCAGAAAGCAAAACGCTTCGGCCAAGACTCAGTGCCCGTTGGCCGCGACGTGCTTGGCGGCTTCGATCAGGCGTTGGGTCAGTTCCGGCGAGGAGAACTTGGTCAGCACCGCGTTGGCACCGGCCAGTCGGGCCTTTTCACTGTTCATCGCGCTGTCGAGGGAGGTGTGCAGCAAGACGTACAAGTGAGCGAAATCAGGGGTTTCGCGCAGCGTGCGGGTGAAGGCGTAGCCGTCCATCTCGGACATTTCGATGTCGGAGACGATCAGATTGATCTGCTGCGCCGTGCCCTGCAGGTCGAGCAGGCAGTCGATGGCTTCCTTGGCACTGCGCGCGGTGTGGCATTGCAGGCCGAGGTTGCGCAGGGTGTGCACCGACTGCTGCAGGGCAACCTGGCTGTCGTCGACCACCAGAATGCGCGCGTTGCCGAGCACTTCGGCGTCTTCCATGGTCAGGTCGGTCGGCGCCATTTCGATCTGCGCCGGGGCGATGCTGTGGATGACTTTTTCGATATCCAGCACCTGCACCAATGTGCCGTCCACCGAGGTCACGCCGGTGATGTAGGCGCGCGAGCCGCCGGAGCCGAACGGTGGCGGCTTGATGTCGGTGGTCAGGCAATGGACGATCTTGCTCACCGCCTGCACGTGCAGACCCTGCTTGGAACGGCTGACATCGGTAACGATCAGGCAGCCACCGTTAGGATCTTCCAGCGGCCGCTCGCCGATCGCGCGGCTGAGGTCGATCACCGACAGCGATGCACCGCGCAGCGAGGCGATGCCTTTGACGTGCGGGTGCGACTCCGGCAGCTTGGTCAGCGGCGGGCAGGGGATGATTTCACTGACTTTCAGCAGGTTGATCGCCATCAGCTTGCCGCTGCGCAAGGTAAACAGCAGAAGCGAAAGTGAATCTGCGCGGGCTTTGGTGGAGGACATAAGAACCTTCTGTGAATGGGCGAGAGTGGAAATCGCCAGAAACCTTTGATGCCGGGTTATCGGCGTGAATGGGGTGGGCTTTAGGCTATTGGCGCTTCAGCTTTTCATCCCCAGGCGCTTCGCCATCCGGCCAAGATTCGCTCGATCCACCCCCAACTCCCGCGCCGCACTCGCCCAGTTATTCTGATGACGCTCCAGCGCTGCGCTGATCAACCGCCGCTGAAACTCGTCGGTGGCGGTGCGCAAGTCACCACCGATCATCGGCATCACATTCGCCAAGTCTGCATTGGCAGGCGCAGCCACGTTATCCACAACCTCGCGGGGCAAATCCAGATCCGCCGCACTCAGGCTCAGAATCTTCGGCCGCACCTTGCAATTACCTAGCGCCTTCAGCGCACTGCGACCGATCAAATGCTCCAGCTCACGGACATTGCCCGGCCAGGTGTAAGCGAGCAGCGCCTCCTGTGCATCACTGTTCAAACGCAGGCTATTGAGGCCCATGCGCGAGCGGTTCTGCTCGAGAAAGAAGCCACTGAGCAGCAACACATCACGCCCACGATCGCGCAGCGCCGGCACCCGCAGCGGATACACGCTCAAACGGTGGTAGAAGTCGGCACGATAGCGACCGCTGCGCACTTCTTCGGCCAGATCGCGATTGGTCGCCGCAATCAGGCGCACATCGACCTGATGCTCCTTGTCCGAGCCCAGGCGCTGCAACTGCCCGCTCTGCAATACACGCAGCAACTTGGCCTGGACCGTCAGCGACAGCTCGCCGACTTCATCGAGGAACAGCGTGCCGCCATTGGCCAGTTCGAACTTGCCGCGACGGTCGCTGGTGGCGCCAGTGAAGGCGCCGCGCACGTGGCCGAACAGTTCGCTTTCCACCAGCGTGTCGGGCAGGGCGGCGCAGTTGAGGCTGATGATCGGTTTGTCGGCGCGCGGGGAGGCGGCGTGGATGGCCTGGGCCACCAGTTCTTTACCGACACCGGTTTCGCCGGTGATCAGTACGGTGAGATCGCTGCCGCCGACCAGATTGATTTCTTCCACCAGACGTTTATGCGCTTTGCTCTGGCCGATCATTTCGCGGTGCTGCTGGCCGCTGGCCTGGCGGTAAACCTCGGCGCGTTGATGTTCATCTTCGGCGCGGGTGGCCAGACGTTCGATGCGTTCGGCGGCGTTGACCGTGGCCGAGGCGAGGCTGGCGAAGGCTTGTAGGGCGTCAAGTTCGATCGGTTCAAAACGCTCGGGATCGAGCGCATCGAGGGTGATCAGGCCCCAGAGTTTTTCATCGACGAATAAAGGACAGCCGAGGCAGTCGTGTACTTCGAGGTGATCGTCGAGGCCATCGACCAAACCGTCATAGGGATCGGGCAGGTCGCTGTCGGCGGCGAAGCGCGTCGGCCCGGTGCCTGCGAGCAATATTTCAAAGCGCGGGTGTTCGCTGACTTTGAAGCGCCGGCCGAGGGTATCGGTACTCAAGCCATCCACCGCCAGCGGCACCAGTGACTCGCCGTCCAGACGCAACAACGCGGCGGCATCGCAGGGCAACAAGGCGCGCATGGCTTCGAGCAGGCGCCGGTAGCGCTCGCCTTCGGGCAGTTCGCGGGACAGGTCGGCAACCAGGGGCAGCAGAGCGGTAAGCAGGGATTTGGCGGTCATGGTTTTTTGTAGTCAAAGAGACAAGGTGTAGTCGAGATGACTATACGTTCATCTGTGTCGAAATGACTATGCAAATTTCAACCAGTTGAATTCAAAGGATTAATTAGTTGGCATGAAAGCTGATACCGCTAAGGCAATCTTTCAAGAAAGCGCAGGAGTCACCCTTATGCTTAGCGTCCAGGATCGTGCCATCGTCAAATCCACCGTGCCTCTGCTGGAAAGCGGCGGCGAGGCGTTGATCACGCATTTCTACCGCATGATGCTCTCCGAATACCCAGAAGTACGCCCGCTGTTCAATCAGGCGCACCAGGCGAGTGGCGATCAGCCCCGTGCCTTGGCCAACGGCGTGCTGATGTATGCCCGGCATATCGATCAGCTCGACCAGTTGGGTGACCTGGTGGCGAAGATCATCAATAAGCACGTTGCCCTGCAGATTCTGCCGGAGCATTACCCGATCGTCGGCACTTGCTTGCTGCGCGCCATTTCCGAAGTGCTCGGCGAAGAGATCGCCACGCCTGAGGTGATGAGTGCCTGGGGCGCTGCGTACGGGCAACTGGCCGACATCCTGATCGGCGCGGAAACCGCGATCTACGACCAGAAGGAACATGCCGTCGGCGGCTGGCGCGGTGCGCGGGAATTCATCGTCGCGGCGAAAGTGCAAGAGAGCGCGGAAATCACCTCGTTCTACTTCGAACCGGCAGACAAAGGGCCGATTCTTGCGGCCGAACCGGGTCAGTACATCGGCATGAAACTGATCCTCGACGGCGAAGAAATCCGCCGCAACTATTCGCTGTCGGCCCTGGCCAATAACGGCCAGTACCGCATCAGCGTCAAGCGTGAACCGAATGGTCGCGCGTCCAACTACCTGCATGATCAACTGCACGTCGGCTCGAGCATTCAGCTGTTCCCGCCGTCGGGCGAATTCACCCTGGCGGCCAGCGACAAGCCGCTGGTGCTGATCAGCGGCGGCGTCGGCATCACCCCGACGCTGGCGATGCTGGAAGCCGCGCTGGCGACCGAACGTCCGGTGCACTTTATCCACTGCGCGCGCAATGGCAGCGTCCATGCGTTCCGTGATTGGGTCGATGGGCTGGCGGCGCGTCATCCGCAACTCAAGCGCTTCTATTGCTACGCCGAAGAAGACGGCGTGAGCCCGGCGGCGGACAGGGTCGGTATGCTCAGCGAGGAATTGCTTGGCGAGTGGCTGCCGGCGCAGCGTGATGTCGATGCCTATTTCCTTGGCCCTAAAGGATTCATGGGCGCGATCAAGCGGCACCTGAAAGCCTTGGGCGTGCCGGAGAAACAGAGCCGCTACGAATTCTTCGGGCCGGCTGCTGCTCTGGAGTGATCTGAAACCGAGTTGTCTCGTTTGCGAGCAGGCTCGCTCCCACAGGATTTGCGCCCGACGCAGATCCATTGTGGGAGCGAGCCTGCTCGCGAATCTCCTGCGCGCCGCAAAGCCAGGTTGGTTAATCATTCCTTAACCGCTCTATCGTTTATTGCCCCGGTGTAGACTTGCGACAATTCCAGCCGCCGGCCGGCTGGACCATGGACTTACAAGGGAAAGGCAATGAGCGAGGAAACGATGCGGTTGGGACGTGAGCGGCGCTATCTGGTGCTGCTGGGGATCATCTGCCTGGCGTTGATCGGCGGCGCGTTGTACATGCAGGTCGTGTTGGGTGAGGCACCGTGCCCGCTCTGCATTCTGCAGCGCTATGCGTTGTTGCTGATTGCGCTGTTCGCCTTCATCGGCGCGGGCATGCGCAGCCGTCGCAGCATCACCGTGTTCGAGACGCTGGTGGTGATCTGTGCGCTGGCCGGGGTCGCGGTGGCCGGGCATCACGTCTATACGCAGTTCTATCCGGCGGTAAGTTGTGGCGTCGATGTGCTGCAGCCAATTGTCGATGATTTGCCGCTGGCAAAGATCTTCCCGCTGGGCTTCCAGGTTGACGGTTTCTGCTCGACGCCGTATCCGCCGATCCTCGGTCTGTCGCTGGCGCAATGGGCGCTGGTGGCGTTCGTGCTGGTGGTCATTCTGGTGCCGTTGCTGACTTCGCGTAATCGAAAAGCGCTGCGCTGAGTCAACTTCTCGGCAGAGCTGCCGATAAACAAAACGCCCCGATTTTCGCTGATGAAAATCGAGGCGTTTTGCATTTCAGGGTGTTTGTGAAAACACCGTGACGAACGGCAATGAAGTGTGCGGCAAGTGTGCGACATGTTGTCACACACGGGCTGTCGCAGAGGCTGGCGAAGCGGCAGATTGGTCGCCTGTTACATAAAAACATTGGCCAGTTTCAACGTTTTCGGGCTTCAGAACGGATGTGCCAGATCAGGCAATTTTAACAGGCGCCGGCATGTGGGCGAAGCCCTTGGAACATCGGGCTTTGCGCCGAACAGGCGCCTGTAGAGAGCCCGCGGAACTGTCTGATTTGAGGCGGTTACGCTTGCGGATTTTGCCGCTTTCATTGAGAAACGCTTTCGATAACTTGCGCAACTTTTGCAAAAATGGCGATGGATTGTTGCTCTGAGTGATAAAAATTATTTCGGGATAAGACATGGTGTATAGGGCGCTACCTATCTACAATCGCCCGCACTGAATTCCCGGCGCTGTTCAGCCTTTATCAAGGAACTGATCAGGAGGTCGGGTGTCGAGCGAGCCGTGAGGTTTTCAAAGACACCCTGGTGTCGGTGCCTTTCCAATTTTCCGCACCAAATGGAATTGGTCTGTAACAAGGCCTTTGACCACGAATTCGAATAAGAACTGAACGCTGTCCCAAGGTTTTGTCGAGCGTGTGACGCGCGACGGGCGGCCCTTATTCAATCCAAAGAAAATGCCAACCCTTGGCAGGGTGAAGTGTTGGCGATCAAAACCCAACTGCATTGCGCAAGCTGCTTTAGAGGTCGTGAGATGAGTAAAAACAGGTACCCCAGATTACTAGGCCTAGTGCCGCTGCTCGGCACGTTGTTGCTGGGAGGCTGCAACATGACCTTGCTCAATCCAACGGGCCAGGTCGGCCTGGAACAGCGCAACCTGATCATCACCGCCACGCTGCTGATGCTGTTGGTCGTCGTGCCGGTCATCGTCATGACCTTCCTGTTTGCCTGGAAGTACCGCGCTTCGAACAAAAACGCCGTCTACACGCCGAAGTGGTCGCACTCGACCAAGATCGAAGTGGCCGTATGGACCATCCCGGTGCTGATCATCATCGCCCTGGGTTACATCACTTACATCTCGACGCACGAGCTGGACCCGTATCGTCCGATCGAGTCTGACGTCAAGCCGGTGACCATCGAAGTCGTCGCGCTGGACTGGAAGTGGCTGTTCATCTATCCGGAACAAGGCATTGCCACGGTCAACAAGATCGTGTTCCCGGCGCACACGCCAATCAACTTCAAGATCACCTCCGACGCCGTGATGAACTCGTTCTTCATCCCGGGCCTGGGCGGCCAGATCTACGCGATGGCGGGCATGCAGACCAAGCTGCACCTGATCGCTGACCGCAACGCTGAAATGGACGGTATCTCCGCCAACTACAGCGGTGCCGGTTTCACCGGTATGAAATTCAAGGCTATCTCCACCACTCAGGAAGATTTCGACGCCTGGGTAAGTGAAGTCAAGAAGTCGCCTAAACAGCTTGATCAGGCTGAATACGCGGCCCTGGCCAAACCGAGCCAGAACAACCCAGTCGAACTCTACTCGTCGGTCACGCCGAACCAGTTCCAGATCATCGTCGACAAGTACGAAGGTATGAAGCCGGGCAAGCCGCTGAAGCACGAGAAGAAAGAGAAAGAAGTGGCGGCCACGGATATTGACGCGGGTTCGCATTCAGCTGCCGGGGCAGAGGAGTAAACGATGTTTGGTAAATTAAGTTGGGAAGCAGTCCCATTCCACGAGCCGATCGTGATGGTGACCATCGCCATGATCGCCCTCGGTGGTCTGGCGCTGTTCGCTGCGATCACTTACTTCAAGAAGTGGACGTACCTGTGGACCGAGTGGCTGACTTCGGTCGACCACAAGAAAATCGGCGTGATGTACATCATCGTCGCCATGGTCATGCTGCTGCGCGGCTTTGCCGACGCGATCATGATGCGTACCCAGCTGGCCATGGCCACCGAGGGTTCGCCTGGCTACCTGCCACCTGAACACTATGACCAGATCTTCACCGCTCACGGTGTGATCATGATCATCTTCATGGCGATGCCATTCTTCACCGGCCTGATGAACCTTGCAGTGCCGCTGCAGATCGGTGCGCGTGACGTTGCGTTCCCGTTCCTGAACTCCCTGAGCTTCTGGCTGCTGGTGTCCGGCGTTGTGCTGATCAACCTGTCGCTGGGTATCGGTGAATTCGCCAAGACCGGTTGGGTTGCGTATCCGCCGCTGTCGGGTCTGCAATACAGTCCTGGCGTGGGTATGGATTACTACATCTGGGCGCTACAGCTATCCGGATTGGGTACGACGTTAACCGGGGTCAACTTCCTCGCGACCGTACTGAAAATGCGTACCCCTGGCATGAAACTGATGGACATGCCGATCTTCACCTGGACCTGCACCTGGGCAAACGTTCTGATCGTGGCTTCGTTCCCGATCCTGACCGCTACCCTGGCACTGCTGACCCTTGACCGTTACATGGATTTCCACATTTTCACCAATGAACTTGGTGGCAATCCGATGATGTACGTCAACCTGTTCTGGGCGTGGGGCCACCCTGAGGTTTACATCCTGATCCTGCCGGCCTTCGGCATCTTCTCGGAAGTGATCTCGGCGTTCACCGGCAAGAAACTGTTCGGCCACCACTCGATGATCTACGCCTCGGGCGCGATCTCGGTACTGGGCTTCATGGTCTGGCTGCACCACTTCTTCACCATGGGTTCGGGTGCAAGCGTCAACGCCTTCTTCGGTCTGGCGACGATGCTGATTTCCATCCCGACGGGTGTGAAGCTGTTCAACTGGCTGTTCACCATTTACCAGGGCCGTCTGCGCTTCACCAGCCAGGTAATGTGGACGCTGGGCTTCATGGTGACCTTCGCCATCGGCGGCATGACCGGCGTACTGCTGGCCATCCCGGGTGCTGACTTCGTGCTGCACAACAGCCTGTTCGTGATCGCGCACTTCCACAACGTGATCATCGGCGGTGCGGTATTCGGTTACATCGCTGGCTTCGCGTTCTACTTCCCGAAAGCGTTCGGCTTCAAGCTGCACGAAGGCTGGGGTAAAGCAGCGTTCTGGTTCTGGATCTCGGGCTTCTTCGTCGCGTTCATGCCGCTCTATGCACTGGGCTTCATGGGCATGACCCGTCGTCTGAACGCCACCACCAACCCTGAGTGGGTACCGTACCTGTACGTTGCCATGTTCGGTGCGGTGATGATTGCTGCCGGTATCGCCTGCCAACTGATCCAGCTGTACGTCAGTGTGCGTGACCGCAACAAGCCAGAGAACGTTTGCGATCACGGTGACCCGTGGAATGCACACACCCTGGAATGGTCGACCTCGTCGCCACCACCGTTCTACAACTTCGCTGTGCTGCCTAAGGCTGACTGCATCGACCCGTTCACCGAAGCCAAGGAAAACGGTACTGCGTACCAGCGTCCGGCCAAGTACGAGCCGATCCACATGCCGAACAACACCGCCACTGGCGTGGTGATGGGCGCGCTGTTGACCGTCTTCGGTTTCGCGATGATCTGGCACATCTGGTGGCTGGCGATCGCGAGCCTGGTGGGCACCGTCGTTTACTTCGTGATCCACGCTGCACGTGACGACCAGGGCTATATGGTTCCGGTTGAAACGATCGAGCGTATCGAAGCCGAGCAGCACAAGCGTCTGGTCGCGGCAGGGAAAATCCCGGCCAATGCCACCCGTGTTGAAACCTCGTTGGAACAGGCTTAAACCATGTCGAACTTAGTGACCAATGTTGGACACGCCCATGGTGAACATGGGCACGATGACCATCACCACGACTCGGGCGAGATGACCGTATACGGTTTCTGGCTCTACCTGATGACCGACTGCATTCTGTTTGCGTCGATCTTCGCGGTGTACGCAGTACTGGTAAACAACGTTGCCGGTGGCCCGTCGGGCCACGACATCTTCGAACTGCCATACGTGCTGGGCGAAACCGCTCTGTTGCTGTTCAGTTCGATCACCTACGGCTTCGCCATGCTGGCGTTGTACAAGGGCAAGAAGCAGGCGGTCCTGGGCTGGTTGTTCATGACCTTCCTGCTCGGCGCGGGCTTCATCGCCATGGAGATCAACGAGTTCCACCTGCTGATCTCCGAGGGCTTCGGTCCTAGCCGTTCGGGCTTCCTGTCGGCGTTCTTCACCCTGGTCGGTACCCACGGTCTGCACGTTTCGGCCGGTCTGATCTGGATGGGCATCATGATGTATCAGGTCAACAAGCATGGCCTGACGTCGACCAACAAGACCCGTCTGAGCTGCCTGAGCCTGTTCTGGCACTTCCTGGACGTGGTCTGGATTTGCGTCTTCACCGTTGTTTACCTGATGGGGACTCTGTAATGGCTAATGCACACTCCCATGACAGCCACGATGCTGGCCACGGCAGCGTCAAGTCGTACGCCATCGGCTTCATCCTGTCGGTAATCCTGACCGTCATTCCGTTCGGTCTGGTGATGTACCCGACCCTGCCGAAGTCGACGACGCTGGCAATCGTTCTGCTGTTCGCAGTGATCCAGGTGATCGTTCACCTGTATTACTTCCTGCACCTGGACCGTTCCATTGCACAGCGTAACAACGTGATCGCATTCGTCTTTACGGCGATCGTGATCGTGCTGCTGGTTGGCCTGTCGCTGTGGATCATGTTCAGCATCCACACGTACATGATGGCGAAGTGAGGTAGACCCGATGTCGCTCAAGCACTTTATCCAAATCACCAAACCGGGGATCATTTTCGGTAACGTGCTTTCTGTGGCAGGCGGGTTCTTCCTGGCCTCGAAAGGGCATGTCGATCTGGCGGTGTTTCTGGCCGCCATGATCGGTACTTCCCTGGTCGTGGCCTCCGGTTGCGTGTTCAACAACTGCATCGACCGCGACATCGACCTGAAGATGGAACGCACCAAGAATCGTGTGCTGGTTCAGGGCCTCATCTCCCTGAAACTGGCCCTGGTTTACGCGACCATTCTGGGTGTTCTCGGCGTTGCCTTGTTGTACAAGGTGGCCAACCCGTTGGCTGCCTTGTTCGCGGTAATCGGCTTCATCATCTACGTCGGCTTCTACAGCCTGTACCTCAAGCGCAAGTCGGTTCACGGCACGCTGGTGGGCAGTCTGTCGGGCGCCATGCCGCCAGTGATTGGTTACGTTGCCGTGACCAACAGCTTCGACATGGCCGCACTGACCCTGCTGGTGATGTTCAGCCTGTGGCAGATGCCGCATTCCTACGCCATCGCGATTTTCCGTTTCAATGATTACCTGGCCGCCTCGATTCCGGTGCTGCCAGTGAAACGCGGCATTCAAGTGGCGAAGAAGCACATCCTGCTCTACATCCTGGCGTTCCTCGTGGCGACCTTGATGCTGACCTTCAGCGGCTACGCCGGCATGAGCTACCTCGCCGTCGCCGCCGCCATGGGCATGTACTGGCTGTACATGGCCTGGACCGGCTACAAGGCAGTCGATGACACCGTCTGGGCACGCAAGCTGTTCGTGTTCTCGATCTTCACCATCACTGCGTTGAGCGTCATGATGTCCCTGGACTTCAAGGTGCCGACAGAGCTGTTGCTGACGTACGCGCCGTAAGGTTTGCAAGCTTCAGGAAAAACCCCGCACGTTGAGAGATGTGCGGGGTTTTTTGTTGGCTGAAATATGCTCGTTCGGGGTGCTGCCATTCGCGAGCAGGCTCGCTCCCACAGTTTGCGGTTGCGGCCATTCGGTAAAAGACCTAGATTCGGATCCAACCCCGACAGTAGTAGCTCCAAGCCATCCTTCGGTGCTCGACTGTCTCAACCCGTGCATTGATCAAAAGGCTGGGCGCAATGACCGAACGGATGACCTGCGATGAGCGCTTTATCGCCCTGGCCGAAGAACTCAACTACGACATCTATGGCGAGAACACCGCCGGTGGCAATTACGCGCCGCTGATCCGTCATCACGACGAGCTCTACATCAGCGGCATGGTGCCGCGGGTCAATGGCAAGATTCTCTATCCCGGTCGCGTGGGGCTGGAATTGAACCTCAAGGATGCGCAAGCCGCCGCAAGCATCAGCGCCATGCGTTGCCTGGCGCTGATTGTCGATGCGGTGGGTTCGCTGGACAAGATCCGCGCGTTGTTGCGGGTCACGGTGTATGTGAAGTCGACGGCGGACTTTGTCGACCTGAGCGAAGTGGCCAACGGCGCTTCGGACGTGTTCAGCCATGTGCTGGGCGATGCTGGGCGGCATACGCGCACGACCATTGGCGTGTATCAGTTGCCGAAGAATGCGGCGATTGAAGTGGACATGATTGCGGCTTTGCATCCTTCGGCTTGAGGGGGGTTAGCGGTTCGCCCTCACCCTGACCCTCTCCCGGAGGGAAAGGGGACTGACTGAGGGGCTCTCAAGATATACGCCGACCTGAAATACCGGGCCGAACTCAGGTTTGAAAATCACACAAGTCGGCTCCCTCTCCCTCTGGAGAGGGCTGGGGTGAGGGGCGACGATTTTCGCCTCCTCACGAATCACAAGCCGGACAACAAAAAGCCCCGCCTGAATCTCAGTGCGGGGCTTTTTCGCAAGCGCTTGGCAGATTACTGCGCCGCGATGCTATACCCGTCAAACGCCGTCTGCTGCTGCAGGGCAGTGATGATGTTCTTGCGGTTCACCGCCTGTTCCGTGCCGGCGTTATCGACGAAGGTTTCGCTCTCCAGCTCGGCTTCATCGCCTTCACCCACGAAGGTGAAACCGAGGAATTCCAGTGCCTCACGATCAACGTTCAGACGTGAACGCGGGGTGCGCATCGGCAGGGTTACGCTGGCGCCGTCCTTGCTGATGGTGAAGATTTCCACTTCTTTCTTTTTGGCGGCCTTGCTCTTGCCGCCGCTCGGGTTGCTGATCGCCTGATGGGTCTGATTCAGCACTTTCAGCGCCAGACCGTAAACGATTTCCTGAAACGCCGGATCGTCCTTGAAGCTGGACAGAATGCGCCCGATCGAGAACTTGCTGCTCAGATCTTCCAGCGCGGCAATGTCGGCTGCCTCGGCGTCTTTCAGGCGCTTGAGTTCGCCCATCAGCTCGTACGCCTTGTCGTCATCAAAGCTGTCATGCGCCTGACGGATCGCCGCACGCAATTCGCGGATCTGGTCGCTCTCGCGGGTCGACTGGAACGCGTCGAGGACCATCTCGCTGATGATTTTGGCTTGAGGCAGGTGTTGTGAAAGATTGATGGAGTTTTCGTATTCCGCTTTGGACGACTGGGTGACTACGGATTCAGCGGTGTTGAAATCGGACATTGAAATTTCACTACTTTTTAACTTGAGTTGGGGCGAGAAAGCACGAGGTCTTTTTCAGGCCGACTAATTTAGGGGAGCGGGGCGGCGTTGTCACGGAGCAACGGTCTGGTGGTCGGGGTTTTTCCACTGCGCGCTATTCGCGGCGCTGACGTTCCATGGCAATGACTGAGGTCTGGAAGCCCAGGCCGGCGAAAAAAGCTTCAGCGCCTTCGCGTCCAGCGCGCAGCACCCAGGTGATGTCCGGGTTGTCACCTATGACGTACTCCACCAGTGCCCGCCCGATTCCTTTGCGCCGATGCTGATCATCGACCACCACCATAGACAGATAGCCGTTGGAGACCTCATCGGTAATTGCTCGAGCGAAACCGACAATTTGCTCGCCTAAGAGCGCAACAGCTACGCGCTGCGAATTGTGAATCAAGCGAGCAAAAGATTCGGCATCGCCAATGCGATGGCCCCAGCCATGCTGGCTGAGAAACAGCCTTGCCGGTTCTGTTTCGCCGGGATGCAAGTCGCGCACGGTAAGGCTGTCGTTCATGGGATGTTCAAGTCCTTATCAATTTCCATCGTGAATGATTACGGCCGGCCGACGTCAGGTTTCCCCCAAGTACGCATCGCAAACTCGACAAACCGTCTCAGCTTCGGCAACCGATAGCGATCCTGCGCATACAACAGATGCATCGGCCTGCTCGGCGGTTGGTAGTCCGTCATTACCCTGATCAGTTTGCCGTCGCGCAGATCCTGCTCCACCAGCGCGTCGGGCAGCATCATGATGCCCATGCCGTTGCGCGCCGCCTGGTGCAAACCGGCGGAGCTGTTGATCAGCATCGGCCCGCTGACGTCGACGAGGACTTCACCTTCCGGGCCGCTCAGACGCCAGCGTTTTTCCACCGATTGCCAGTCATCTCCAGCCGGGTAGGCGAAGGACAGGCAATCGTGTTGCTGCAAATCCTGTGGCGTCTGCGGCATGCCGCGCCGCGCGATGTAATCAGGGGAGGCGCAGACCGTCAGGGTGTAGTCGATCAGGGGGCGGGCGATCAGGTTGGATTGGTCGAAATTGCCCAGCCGAAACGCAACATCGAGGCCGTTCTCCAGCAGATCCGGGCGGCTGTTGGTCAGCACCACGTCGAGCTTCACTTGCGGATAGAGCAAGGAGTATTCGCTGAGGGCCGGGGTCAGTCGTTCGACGCCGAAGGTCAGCGGCGCAGTGATACGCAGCAAGCCGCGCGGCTCGTCCGACGCTTGTTCGGCAAGGCGTTCAGAGTCGGCCACCAGGCCAAGCACTTCCAGGCAGCGTTGATAATAGACGCTGCCGAATTCTGTGAGGCGCTGGCGGCGCGTGGTGCGTTGCAGCAATTGCACGCCGAGCCGTTGCTCCAGTGCACGCAGATGGTTGCCTACCATCGTCGTCGACATTTCGCACTTCGCAGCGGCGGCCGTCATGCTCCCGGTTTCCACCACTTTGACGTAGACGCCCATCGACTGAAACAAATCCATTATCAAGCTCGACTGTTAAATGATTGAAGTTTTTCCGGGTTTATCCAGCTCAGGTGGCTAACCATACTGCAAAAACACCGACCTGCAATGGAGTTTCACGTCATGACCGCCGCCCTGATGAACACCTACCAACCACTGGCCCTGAGTTTCATCAAGGGCCTGGGCACGCGCCTGTGGGATCAGGCGGGGCGCGAATATCTGGATGCCGTTGCCGGTGTGGCAGTGACCAACGTTGGCCACTCGCATCCGCGCATCGTCGCGGCGATCAGCGAGCAAGCGGGGCTGCTGCTGCACACCTCAAACCTGTACAGCATCGACTGGCAACTACAGCTGGCCAAACGGCTGACGGCGTTGTCGGGGATGGAGCGCGCGTTTTTCAACAACTCCGGCGCCGAAGCGAACGAGACGGCGCTAAAACTGGCGCGCCTGTACGGCTGGCGCAAAGGCATCGAGCAGCCGCTGGTGGTGGTCATGGCCAACGCGTTTCATGGCCGCACCCTCGGCACCTTGTCCGCCAGCGATGGCCCGGCGGTGCGCCTGGGCTTCAACGAACTGCCAGGGGACTTCGTCAAAGTGCCGTTCGGCGATCTCGCGGCTCTGGAGCAAATACAGCGCAAACACGGCGCGCGCATCGTGGCGATTCTGGTCGAACCGATCCAGGGCGAAAGCGGCGTACAAGTCGCACCGCCGGGTTATCTCAAGGCCCTGCGCGACCTGTGCAATCGCCACGCGTGGCTGCTGATGCTCGATGAAATCCAGACCGGCATCGGCCGCACCGGGCAGTGGTTCGCCTTTCAGCACGAAGGCATCGTGCCCGATGTCATGACCCTGGCCAAAGGCCTCGGCAATGGCGTGCCGATCGGCGCCTGCCTGGCCCGTGGCCGCGCGGCCGACCTGTTCACCCCGGGCAGCCACGGCAGTACCTTCGGCGGCAATCCACTGGCCTGCCGGGTCGGCTGCACGGTGCTGGACATCATCGAAGAACAAGGTTTGCTGGAGAATGCGCGGGTGCAGGGCGCACGGCTGCTGGAACGCTTGCGCGCTGAATTGGCAGACAACCCGAACGTGCTGGCAATCCGGGGGCAGGGCCTGATGATCGGCATCGAGCTGAAACAACCGGTGCGCGACCTGCCGCTGATCGCTGCGCGGGATCACGGCTTGTTGATCAACGTGACTCGTGGCAAGACCATCAGGTTGCTGCCGCCGTTGACGATTGATGAGCGCGAGGTGGGGATGATTGTCAGAGGGGTCGGGCGGACGTTGTCGTCAGCCCTATCTGCATAATCACTGCTGCGGAGTGTCTGGTAAGGACGGCGAATTGACTGTCCGCAAAAGTGACTCATAGTCAGTCAGACCTATCATCACAACCGGTTCGGCACCGCGCCTGGTAATCAGCAACGGTTCGCGATCATTGGTTGCTTGGTCCATCGACAAGGCCAGGTGAGCTGTGGTTTTGCTGAAGGTGATGGTTTGCATGATGTGGGCCTGCGAGAGGTTGGTACACAGCGAGGTCGACTGTGATTGCGCCCAGTATCACTTAAGCACTTCGGAGGCGTTTCCGAGAGGCTTGTAATCCTTATCTGCTGTAATTGTCAGCAGGTGGAGTGCCCGTTGCCGGGCCCTCCACCTATGCTCAGATCTGGTTTCAGTCTGGCCCATCTCCCAACTCCGGCGCCAGCATCCTCGTCTTCTCCGCCCCATTCGAGTTGTGCTGAACAATCTCGCTCGGCTGCCCCTGTTCATTGAAAAACACCTGTCCGATCCCCGCCGAATTCCACAGCCGCTCCCCGGCCTCGGCATGTTCCGGCGTGTACGGGACGATGCGCATCAGCCGGCGTTTGGTGAACCAGTTCAACGGCGAGCGCGGTGAGTAGAGCCAGCGGTTGAGGCGGTCGAACCATTCCAGCAGCGTTGGCGGGAATTCGTTCTTGATGCCGCTGCTGGTGATCTGCCAGATCCGTGGGCCGGCCTTGCGGTGGCGGATCAGGACTTCGTAGACGAAGGAATAATGCACATCGCCGGACAGCACCACGTAGTTCCCGGGCGTGCGCGAGTGTCGGAAAATGTTCAGGATCACCTGGGCTGCGCCGCGATGGGCCATCCAGTTTTCCGCGTCGACCAGTAGCGGGTAACCGCACCAACTGAACACCTTCTGCACGGTTTCAATCAGCTTCACGCCAAAGATCGGCGCCGGCGAAACGATGATTGCCGACGGGTGATCGAGCAGTTCCTGTTGCAGTTCGCTCAAGGCTTCCCAGTCGAGCAGGCCCGACGGTTGCTTGAGAGCCATCTCGCTACGCCAGCGCCGGGTGCGCGTGTCGATCACCACCAGTGCCGGAGTGCTCGGCAACACGAAATGCCACTGCTGAAAACGCAGTAACTGATCAATCAGATCATCCTGCACCGGCATGTCCAGATAGCCGTCATCACCGCTGGCACTCAGTTGCGCGGTCTGCTCCAGCATTCCTTTGAAAGCGTCCGGATTGTTGCCCCAGCCCTGGCACAACAGATAAGCAATCAGCGCGTTGCCAATGATGCGCTTGGAGAACGGATGGCCGTAGGCGGTTTCCTCCCACTGCGCAGAAAGATTCCAGTCATCGGTGATGTCGTGATCATCGAAAATCATCAGGCTCGGCAGATGCGCCAGCGCCCGCGCGACGTTGCCCAGGCCAGCCTTGAAGGCATCGATGCGCGTGTGCTCGAGGTTGTAGCGCTTGCGGCGTTCCGGGGTCAGCGTCGGAGCGCTCGGATTGATCTGCGACCACGGCGTCGGCGACCACACCAGCATGTACATCGCCATGACTTCGGCGAACGTCACCAAGTGATTGTCGGCACTGCTGCTGGTGAAAATCGGCTTACGCGCGCCACCGAAAAATCGCTCGCGCAAGGTCTCGTTGCTCTCCAGCGCCGGTAACAAATCCGCACGGTGGTAGTAACTGGCCGGGTGCTCATAGAGCTTGGCGCTGTCGCTGACCACGGCACCGTCAAGGTGCTCGTCGAACAGACCCAGACGCTCGATCAAGGCATGAATCGCCCGAAGCATCGGCCCGGCGACGTCGTCGGCATAGACCTGATCACCACTCATCATCAGCAGCGCCGGGCGCCGTAGCGCATCGGTTTCGTCGGCCAGCAATTGATCGACGCAGAGCAAACCATCGGTTGCCGGGTGATGCGGCTTGCGGCAGGAGCCGTGGAGCAATTGGTCGATCCGCGAACGCACGACGAGGTTCGCGCAGGTAGCGCCGGGGTAAAGCAGATGAGGCGCCCACTCAGCCATACCGATGGCGTCATCGATCATCAGGTCGTAATCGATAAACGTGTCGCAGGGCAGGGCGCTTTCAAGTTGGACGTCGATCAGATGCACGAACGCATGACGGCCTACGGCAATGACCGTGCATTTCTGCGCATCGAGCGGAATATCTCCTACACCTTGCAGGCGCAAAGTCAGCGCCAGTTCACGCGAGCCCACCAGCCACAGCACCACGCGCGTCGGCTCCAGCCGCCGCAGCAACGGGCCGGCCAGGACAGGAGGCAGCGAGATCAGGTTATCGGGTGTTGGAAACATTGAGGATAAAGTTCAAGGCGCACAGGCCGGCGATGATAGCGCAGCCGGCGCCTTGATCCCTTAAATCAGCCTTAAGAGTCGGCTTTTTGCAGTGTCAGCGCCAGCAAACGCCATTCCCCGGCCGTCGCATCAACCCGTGGCAGCTCTTGTACAGAACAATCGAAACGGTAGGTCACATCGTCGCCATTCATGTTGCGCGCGGTGACGCTGTTGCTGAAGCTGTAGATCTGATCCTTGTAGCGATGGCTGACCAGCGCTTTGCTGTCGGCAAAGCGCGCCGAAGCGGGATAACGCAGGGTGCTGGTCACAAACGGGCTGCACATGACATACGCGATCATCGATTTGTCGGCCTGTGCGTCGCCGCGCAACTTCTTGTTCAGCGCGGCCAGAGCCATGCGACCGTCATAGTCGCTTTGATCCAGCACCGTCTGTACCGGCATCGATTTCGGCGCCCGGCTGGCGTAATTCGGCAGCAGTGCGGAGTCAGCGGGAGAAGGCTTGTCGTCCGCCTCGATGGCAGCAAAAACCGGCGCATCTTTCAGCTCGGTGGCGGACGTGACTGCCTCGGCTTCAGGCAGTACAGAGGTCGACTCGACGACTGGCGTGTGTTGCGCCTGCGCCGCCTCGTGATCGAACGAAGAAGGAAACAGCGAAAACGTGATCGACAACATCACCAGCCCGACTATGAAGCCGCCCGCCGCGCCAACGATGTTGCCGTAGAAAATATTCCAGCTGCCGCGGTTCTTCACCACCCAGCGCCACATGAAACCCCAGACAGCGACGAACGCCAGAAAACGCAGAAACTCCATTTGGTCCTTTCCTTAACTTTCAACAATCCAAGCGCGGCGCGAGACGATCAGCAAGCGTCGACGATGCGCGGCAAGATAGCAAAATAGACGCGCCGTCCGGCTACGGTTGCGGAAAATAATTCGCCGCCAGAAACATCAACGTGATCATGCCGGCGGCGAAGCCACAAACCCCCGCGAGCAATTGACGCGCAACCGGATGCGCCGGCTGACGACGCTTGGCGATCCACAACCACACGCCCGCCAGAACGCCCGCGCTGGTCATGAACACCACCAGGCTGTTATGCAGTCCGGGCGCTGCCATCGTGGTGCCGAACAGCACGTCATAAAGCAGTGTGAAGACAATGCCAATCACCACAGCGCTGCCCGCTCCGGCAAGGTTCGCCAACCACAGATTCCATCGCCCGCGCTGGCGCACCACCCAGAACCACATTGCAGCCATGACTACCAAACACAACACAGCATCCATCGGATTTCTTTCCTTGCCACGAGACAGAGGCGACAACTTGTTCGCCTGTTGAGAGTGGACGGCACGATAGCAAAATAGTAGCGTCGCGCCATGCCTTCTCTGTAATGGACTACCCATGTTTTCCACAACCCGTTTGCTGCAACTGCTCGGCGCCCTCACCCTTGTCGCCGTCATCACCCCGACCTTCAGCTTCGCGCAAGAACACCCGCAAGCCAGCTGGAATTACTACCTCGCCAATTGCCAGCGGATGCAGGAGACAATCGCCGACGTCCAGAGCGGTCGCGTCTCCGCTGCCTATGCAGCCACGTCGGGCCTGCAAGACAGCCTCGCCTCCATGAACGAGCGCCGCCTTAACCTGCTACCGCAACACCTCGACTCCAGCGAGTACGCCCACTGCGAAAACGTCGCCGCCCACGCCGAGGCAACCCTGGCCCAAGGCAAAGCCGAGTTCGCCGCGCAAATGCAACGGGGTGTGGAGGAGGGCCGTATTGCGCACCAGAACTCCCCCGCCTACCAACGCGCCCGTTCCCTCGGCTACAGCGACGTCGGCGACATCTCCTTTCTGAAACTGCACGAAGACACCGACGGCGAAGCCCGCCTGAAAACCATGCTGATCACCGTCGACGAAATCTGCGGCCAATACTTCCGCGCCACGCAATACGTGAAGCCCTATGTGATCTACACGGTGCGACCGTCGGATGGCGGCTGCGGCGAAGTGAAGCGTGTTGCGATAGTTGGCGGCGGGCAAGCAGAGAAGGGCGACTACATTGATCCCAATGGTGAGTTTCAATACATGGGCTTGAAAAAACTGGCTGGCGCTGACGGCTTTCCAACGGATATTAGAGTGCTGAAGGCACGTCGCTGATTTAAAGAAATACCAGGATATTTTCTCAAGCAAGAGGATGGACACATGATCGACTTCAATAACAAAGGCTTCTTCAAACTCAAGCAGAACGATGAGTACGCCGAGCGCGTCACCGCGCTGCTACTGGAAGGCGAACAAGTCATCGATTCCTACAAAGCGATGCGTGACGGCGTGGTCTTCACCAACAAACGCATCATCGCCGTCAACGTCCAGGGCATCACCGGCAGCAAAAAGGATTTCACCTCACTGCCCTACAAAAACATCGTCGCCTACTCCGTGGAAACTTCGGGCACCTTCGATCTGGATTCGGAACTCGAGATCTACTTTTCGTCGCTGGGCAAAGTGAAATTCGAATTCACCGGCAAGACCTCGATGGTGGAAATTTCCAAGTACATCTCGAGCTATCTGCTGTAAGCATCGATTGCGCGGCACTCAAAGAATGTCGCGCAAATACAGCTTCAGCGCGAGCAGCGGCTGACCCAACTGCTCCAGCGACCGCGCCTGAGCCAACTCCGCCGACAACTTGCACAACTCCCGCCCCAACGGCTTCTCGACCCCGCCCAAAGCATTCAGCGCCAGGTTCAGGCATTCGTTCATCTTGAACTGAATGGCCTCGACATCGCCGCGTTTCACCAGTAACTCGAAAACATCTTTCTGGTAATCGCCCATGACCATGTCATCGCGCAGGATCGGGCTCAGGCCCTCTTCTTCGTAGGCGAGTTTGAGGGAGAAAAGGGCGACGGTTTCCAGTGAGGTTTCCATGGGGATGTCTGTCAGTGAAGTGGAGGGCTTGAAACCAATGCGCGAAACGCCAGAGGAGGTTTGACGTGCGGACGTGATTATACGGGCGGGGATCGCATGCGAGGCAACCAGCAATCGGGCATCTAAAACCTACAAGCTCGCGCAGCATTGACATCCACTTTGATACGACGCTTTGATTACAAACACTGAACATCAGCGGAGTGACCATCATGGAATACGACATGAAACTGATCGACGACGCCGTCCTTGCTCTCCTGGCAGCCTATAGCTCCGACGACGGCAATGCGTGGAAGGGCTATGACTTCGAAATCATGAACCGCTTGCACGCGCAGGGTTTGATCAGTAATCCGGTGAACAGGAACAAGTCGATATGGTTGACGAAGGAAGGGGTGGAGCGGGGGCGGGAGATTGCTGAGCGGATGTTTGGGGCTAAGGAATAGGTTGGGCAAGCGCCCGATTCTGGACTTGAGCTGTTGCTCGGCAAGATGACGTCAGTTTTGGCCATGACTCGCCATGGCGATATGCATACGATTGTCGTCGGTGCGGTTACAAGCAGATCTGCAGGCGAAACGGTAGCGAGTCACTGGATAAGGAGTCGGAGGATTTTTGCATTGGGACATCTTCTGAATGAACCACACCTGACTAGGGTCAGAGATGCCTTATCAGAGCCTTTCAATCATTTCCCCACTGATTACGACTACGTCGTTCGTCAGCTCAAGGGCGTTGATTCAGCGGTGCTCTACAAGATTTTTTATTCAGAAGTAGCACCAGCGTGTTTCACAAACATTGCTGCAGTTCTGCCCACTGTATGGACTGGATTTGACCCTGATTGGCTTAGATCCGAGATAGAGGAGAGGCTCGCGGCGCGACGGCGCAATTGGTTTCGCAGGCAGTACGACAGATTGTTGGTGCGTTGGTTGGAGTACAACTATGACTACATGTGGAAGGAGATAGCGTCCAGGCTATGAGGACGGTTTCACGCGGTTTGGTATTCCGCGATGGTGAAAGCCACCTTTTGTTTCACCTATGCGGTGATTCAGGTCGCTTCAAGCTCAATCGTCGGGCGGGGCTTTAGTGGTCGGCATTGCACCAACCACTTTCCACCAGACGAAAAAAAAGGCCCTGCTTTCGCAAGACCTTTTTCTCTGTGTTGGTGCCCCGAGGGAGACTCGAACTCCCACTCCTTTCGAAAACGGATTTTGAATCCGCCGCGTCTACCAATTCCGCCATCAGGGCTCAATGGCGGCGAAGTATAGAGAGGTGATTACCGTTGGTCAATCACGTTTCATGGTCAATTTTTGATATTTCCGCTAGACTTTCCGGCCCTGCTAGACGAACCCCATCATGCGCGTTGCTGACTTTACTTTCGAGCTTCCTGATTCGCTGATCGCCCGCCATCCGTTGGCCGAGCGTCGCGGTAGTCGCCTGCTGACCCTTGATGGGCCGAGCGGCGCTCTGGCCCACCGTCAATTCACTGATTTGCTTGAGCAATTGCGCCCGGGCGATTTGATGGTGTTCAACAATACCCGGGTGATTCCGGCGCGGCTGTTTGGGCAGAAAGCGTCCGGCGGCAAGCTGGAGATTCTCATCGAGCGCGTGCTTGATGCGCACCGCGTGCTGGCCCATGTGCGCTCCAGCAAGTCGCCGAAGCCGGGTTCGAAGATCCTTATCGACGGCGGTGGCGAAGCCGAGATGCTCGCGCGTCATGATGCGTTGTTCGAGCTGGGTTTTGCCGAGGAAGTCTTGCCGCTGCTCGATCGCGTCGGGCACATGCCGTTGCCTCCTTATATAGACCGCCCGGATGAAGGCTCCGATCGCGAGCGTTATCAGACCGTGTATGCCCAGCGTCTAGGTGCGGTCGCAGCGCCGACGGCGGGGCTGCATTTCGATGAGCCGCTGATGCAGGCGATTGCTGCCAAGGGCGTCGAGACTGCGTTCGTGACGTTGCACGTCGGCGCGGGGACGTTTCAGCCGGTGCGCGTCGAGAAGATCGAAGATCACCACATGCACAGCGAGTGGCTGGAAGTCGGCCAGGATGTGGTCGATGCGGTGGCGGCGTGCCGTGCGCGTGGCGGTCGGGTGATTGCGGTTGGCACCACCAGCGTGCGTTCGCTGGAGAGCGCGGCGCGCGATGGTGTGCTCAAGCCGTTCAGTGGCGACACCGACATTTTTATCTATCCGGGCCGGCCGTTTCATGTGGTCGATGCCCTGGTGACCAATTTCCATTTGCCGGAATCCACGCTGTTGATGCTGGTTTCCGCGTTTGCCGGTTATCCCGAAACCATGGCCGCCTACAAGGCCGCCGTGGAAAACGGCTACCGCTTTTTCAGTTACGGGGATGCGATGTTCATCACCCGCAACCCCGCTCCAACTGCCCCTGAACAGACAGGCCCAGAGGAAACAGAATGAGTCGCGAATGTCGAATGTCCTTTGAGTTGCTGGCCACCGATGGCAAGGCTCGTCGTGGTCGCCTGACCTTCCCCCGTGGCACCGTCGAGACCCCGGCGTTCATGCCGGTCGGCACCTACGGCACGGTCAAGGGCATGCTGCCGCGCGACATTGTCGCCACGGGCGCGGAAATCATTCTGGGCAACACCTTTCACCTGTGGCTGCGTCCCGGCACTCAGGTGATCAAGGAGCACGGCGACCTGCACGATTTCATGCAGTGGAAAGGCCCGATCCTCACCGACTCCGGCGGCTTCCAGGTGTTCAGCCTCGGCGCGATGCGCAAGATCAAGGAGGAGGGCGTGACCTTCGCTTCTCCGGTCGACGGCGCCAAAGTGTTCATGGGCCCGGAAGAGTCGATGCAGGTGCAGCGCGATCTCGGTTCCGACATTGTGATGATCTTCGACGAATGCACGCCGTATCCGGCTGACGAAGACGTCGCGCGCGTATCGATGGAATTGTCGTTGCGCTGGGCGCAGCGTTCGAAGAATGCACATGGTGACAACACCGCGGCGCTGTTCGGCATCGTCCAGGGCGGCATGCATGAAAACCTGCGCATGCGCTCGCTCGAGGGCCTCGACAAGATTGGCTTCGACGGCCTCGCCATCGGCGGTCTGTCGGTGGGCGAACCGAAGCACGAAATGATCAAGGTGCTGGATTATCTGCCGGGTCAGATGCCCGCTGACAAACCTCGTTACCTTATGGGCGTTGGCAAACCGGAAGATCTGGTTGAGGGTGTGCGCCGCGGGGTGGACATGTTCGATTGCGTGATGCCAACCCGTAATGCCCGCAATGGGCATCTGTTCATCGATACCGGTGTGCTGAAGATCCGTAACGCGTTCCATCGCCACGATGAATCGCCACTGGATCCGACCTGCGATTGCTATACCTGCCAGAACTTCTCGCGCGCTTATCTGCATCACCTGGACAAGTGCGGCGAAATGCTCGGCAGCATGCTCAATACCATCCATAACTTGCGCCATTATCAGGTGCTGATGGCTGGTTTGCGCGAGGCTATTCAACAGGGTACATTGGCCGCCTTTGTCGATGCCTTCTACGCCAAACGCGGACTTCCCGTCCCGCCTTTGGACTGAGTTTTCTGACCCCAAGATTCAACATTTGCAACTGGAGTGCTAAATGAGCTTTTTTATCTCTAACGCCATGGCTGACGCAGCTGCACCGGCTGCTGCAAGCCCAATGGGCGGCGGCTTCGAGTGGATTTTCCTGGTCGGCTTCCTGGTCATCTTCTACCTGATGATCTGGCGTCCACAGGCCAAGCGCGCCAAAGAGCAGAAGAACCTGCTGAGCAGCCTGCAGAAGGGCGACGAAGTCGTGACCACTGGCGGCATCGCCGGCAAGATCACCAAGGTTGCCGATGACTTCGTGGTTCTGGAAGTGTCCGACACCGTGGAAATGAAGTTCCAGAAAGGCGCCATCGCCGCCACGCTGCCAAAAGGCACGCTGAAAGCGATCTAAGAGCAACAACTTCTACTCAATCGACGGGGCGCGCAAGGCGCCCCGCGTTCATAACGGGCGGCGTGATGCTGAACAAATACCCTCTGTGGAAATACATTCTGATCCTGGCGGTGCTGGCGATCGGTCTGATTTATTCCGCTCCCAATCTTTACCCCGATGACCCGGCGATTCAGATCAGCGGCGCCAGCACGGCTCTGCAGGTCAATGACGCCGATCTGGCTCGCGTCAGCACAGCGCTGAAAGAGTCCGGCATCAACGTCAAGGCGGCTACGCTGACGGCGGGCGGCAAGGGCGGTCTGATCCGTCTGAGCAAGGCTGAAGATCAGCTGCCGGCCAAGGACGTTGTACGCAAGGCATTGGGTGATGACTACGTCGTCGCGCTGAACCTGGCACAGACCACTCCGCAGTGGCTGCGCAACCTCGGTGCGCACCCGATGAAGCTGGGTCTGGACTTGTCCGGTGGTGTGCACTTCCTGCTCGAAGTGGACATGGACAAAGCCCTCGATGCGCGCCTGAAAGTCTACGAAGGCGATGTCAAGAGCCTGCTGCGCAAAGAGAAGCTGCGCTATCGCAGCCTGCCGCAACTGGGCGGTGCCATTCAGTTGGGCTTCAGCGATGAAGATTCCCGCGAACAGGCCCGTGCGCTGATCCGCAAGAACTTCAACGATTTCGACATTGTTCCGGCCGACCTTAACGGTCAACCGGTGCTGCGTCTGGCGATGACCCCGGCCAAGCTGGCGGAAATCCGTGAATACTCCATCAAGCAGAACCTGACCACGGTACGTAACCGCGTCAACGAGCTGGGTGTTGCCGAACCGATCGTGCAGCGTCAGGGCGCCAACCGCATCGTGGTTGAGCTGCCGGGCGTGCAGGACACTGCCGAAGCCAAGCGTATTCTCGGCAAGACGGCCAACCTTGAGTTCCGTCTGGCCGCCGAGCCGGGCGCTTCGAAAGCCACTTCCGAATCGTTCGAATTCCGCGAAGGCAACCGTCCTCCTGCGCAGATCGAGCGTGGCCTGATCATCACCGGTGACCAGGTCACCGACGCCAAGGCCGGTTTCGGCGAACACGGCACGCCTGAAGTGAACATCCGTCTGGATGGTCACGGTGGCGAGCTGATGAGCCGCGCGACCCGTTCCAACGTCGGCCGCAGCATGGCGGTGATCTTCATCGAACAGCGTCCGGTCACCACTTACACCAAGCAAGTGGTTGATGGCGTCGAGAAAGACGTCGCGGTGCAGACGTTCAAGGAAGAGAAGAAGATCATCAGCCTGGCGACCATTCAGTCGCCGCTGGGTGCGCAATTCCGCATCACTGGCCTGAACGGTCAGGGCGAATCGTCCGAGCTGGCACTGCTGCTGCGTGCCGGTGGTCTGGCTGCACCGATGTACTTCGCTGAAGAGCGCACAATCGGTCCGAGCCTGGGTGCTGACAACATCACCAAAGGTATCGATGCTTCCCTATGGGGCATGCTGTTCGTATCGCTGTTCATCATCGCCATCTACCGCTTCTTCGGCGTCATCGCCACCGTCGCGCTGGCGGTGAACATGGTGCTGCTGCTGGCGTTGATGTCGTTGCTGGGCGCCACGCTGACCCTGCCGGGTATCGCCGGTATCGTGTTGACGATGGGTATGGCGGTCGACGCCAACGTACTGATCTTCTCGCGGATTCGTGAAGAGATCGCCGCTGGCATGACTGTGCAGCGGGCAATCAACGAAGGCTTCGGCCGGGCATTCACTGCGATTCTCGATGCCAACCTGACCACCTTGCTGGTCGGCGGCATTCTCTTCGCCATGGGCACCGGCCCGGTGAAGGGTTTCGCAGTGACGATGTCCCTCGGGATCTTTACCTCGATGTTCACGGCCATCATGGTGACCCGCGCAATGGTCAACCTGATATTTGGCGGACGTGACTTCAAGAAGTTGTGGATTTAAGGGGCTGCCATGTTACGTACAATCAACTTCATGGGCGTTCGCAACTTCGCGTTCGGCGTCACATTGCTGCTTACCGTCATTGCCTTGTTCAGTGTTGCCACCAAGGGCATGAACTGGGGCCTGGACTTCACCGGCGGTACGCTCATCGAGCTGACCTACGAGCGTCCGGCCGACGTCACCAAGGTGCGCGAGCAACTGGCGACTTCCGGTTATCACGAAGCTATCGTGCAGAACTTCGGCGCGACGACCGACCTGCTGGTGCGTATGCCGGGTGAAGATCCGCAGCTGGGCCATCAGGTTGCAGACGCATTGCAGAAAGTCGGCGGCGACAACCCGGCGACGGTCAAGCGTGTCGAGTTCGTCGGCCCGCAGGTCGGTGAAGAACTGCGCGACCAGGGCGGCCTCGGCATGCTGCTGGCGCTCGGCGGCATCCTGATCTACCTGGCGTTCCGCTTTCAGTGGAAGTTTGCGGTCGGCGCAATTGTCTCGCTGATCCACGACGTGATCGTGACCGTGGGGATCCTCTCGTACTTCCAGATCACCTTCGATCTGACAGTACTGGCGGCGGTGCTGGCCATTATCGGTTACTCGCTGAACGACACCATCGTGGTTTTCGACCGGGTGCGTGAGAACTTCCGCGTGCTGCGCAAGGCGACGCTGATCGAGAACATCAACATCTCGACCACTCAGACCCTGCTGCGCACCATGGCGACGTCGATCTCGACGTTGCTGGCGATCGCGGCGCTGCTGTTTTTCGGCGGCGACAACCTGTTCGGCTTCTCCATCGCACTGTTCATCGGTGTACTGGCGGGTACTTACTCGTCGATCTACATCGCCAACGTGGTGCTGATCTGGCTGAACCTGACCACCGAGGATCTGATTCCTCCGGCCAACACCGACAAGGAAGTCGACGACCGTCCATAACGGTTAGCGATTTCCCGGCTGTCAGCTGACAAAAGGTGCGAGTTGAACTCGCGCCTTTTTTTGTGCTCCAAGGCTGGGAGAAGCGCGGGCGTGTCCCGCATGTGATGGTCAGGAGGTTCATGTGAACAAGTCGTTGCTGGTTGGTGCGGTATTGGGTGCTGTCGGTGTCACAGCCGGGGGTGCTGTTGCCACCTACAGCCTGGTTAAAAGCGGCCCTGAGTATGCGCAAGTATTAGCCGTTGAGCCGGTCAAGACACAGATCAAGACTCCACGTGAAGTATGCAAGGATGTAACCGTGACCCGGCAGGCGCCGGTCAAGGATCAACACCAGATTCTCGGCACGGCGATCGGTGCCGTAGCCGGTGGTTTGTTGGGTAATCAGGTGGGCGGCGGTACCGGCAAGAAGATTGCCACTGTGGCCGGTGCAGTTGGCGGCGGTTATGCCGGTAACAAGGTTCAGGAAGGTATGCAGAACCGCGACACCTACACCACCACGCAAACCCGCTGCAACACGGTCAATGACATCAGCGACAAGGTCGTCGGTTACGACGTGCGTTACTCGCTCGATGGCAAGGAAGGCAAAGTGCGGATGGATCGCGATCCGGGCAACCAGATTCCGGTCGACAAGGAAGGCAAGCTGATCCTGTCGCAGAATGAGCCGGGTCAGTAAGGCTTTACCGTTTTGAAAAGAAGCACCCTGCGGGGTGCTTTTTTTATACCCGCGTTTCAGGGCTGCACGCGATACTCACCTGTGGGAGCGAGCCTGCTCGCGAATACGGTCCAACAGTTGATATTTCCTTTGCTGACACGCCCCATTCGCGAGCAGGCTCGCTCCCACAGGGAATTGTGCTGGTTGGAATTGCAGGCATAAAAAAAGCACCCCGGAGGGTGCTTTTTGGTTTCGCGTAAAGCTTAGCGCTTCAGCGAGGCCGGCAGGTGCGGCTGGATCGCCGTCAGCACTGCCTTGAAGCACTTGGTGTTGCCGGCAACGATGTGGCCTTTCTCAAGGAAATCGTGACCGCCGGTGAAGTCGCTCACCAGGCCGCCGGCTTCCTGAATCAGCAGGGCGCCTGCAGCCATGTCCCACTCGGACAGACCCGACTCCCAGAACGCATCGAAGCGACCGGCAGCCACGTAGGCCAGGTCCAGGCTCGCCGAACCGGCGCGGCGGATACCGGCAGTCTGGCCAACCAGGGCGCGGAACATGCCCAGGTAGTTGTCGAGGTTGTCCATCTGATCGTCACGGAACGGGAAGCCGGTGCCGAGCAGGGCGCCGTCGAGGCTGGTGCGACCGCTGACGCGCAGACGACGACCGTTCAGTTGAGCGCCGCGACCACGGCTGGCGGTGAATTCTTCCTGGCGAACCGGGTCCAGAACCACTGCGTGTTCCAGGCGGCCACGATATTTGCAGGCGATGCTCACTGCAAAATGCGGAATGCCACGGAGGAAGTTGGTGGTGCCGTCCAGCGGATCGATGATCCACAGGTACTCTTCGCCTTCGATGCCGGTGCCGGTGTGCAGGCCGGTTTCTTCACCCTGAATCGAGTGATTCGGGTAAGCCTTGCGCAGGGCATCGATGATTTTCTGTTCAGCGGCGCGATCAACCTCGGATACGTAATCCTTGGCGTCTTTTTCGTCGACCTTGATGGTATCCAGGCGCTCGATGGAGCGGAAGATCAGTTCACTGGCGCTGCGGGCGGCGCGCAGCGCGATATTCAGCATGGGCTGCATGGATGTGTCACCTAAGGTTGTTAAAGAAAGCCGCGCATTCTATCAGAACTTTTCTTCAGGTGAAGGACGCTGTTCGCTTTCATAGCTTAACGGTAGGCTGTTCTGTAAGATTTGCCCCCCTTTCCTGTGTCCGAGAGCGCCTCCCTTGCTGCAGAACATTCGTGTCGTCCTGGTCAACACCAGCCACCCCGGCAACATCGGCGGGGCCGCGCGCGCCATGAAAAACATGGGTCTGTCGCGACTGGTGCTGGTCGAACCGCGGGTCTTCCCGCACCACGAGGCCGATGCTCGCGCCTCCGGTGCCGGTGACATTCTTGAAAACGCGCAAGTCGTCGCCACGTTGGAAGATGCTTTGGTCGGTTGCAATCTGGTGCTCGGCACCAGCGCCCGCGATCGGCGCATTCCCTGGCCGCTGCTGGATCCGCGCGAATGCGGCAACAAGGTGGTCGAGGAAGCCGGGCAGGGCGCCGAGATTGCTTTGGTGTTCGGTCGTGAAGACTCCGGCCTGACCAATGAAGAGCTGCAGCGATGTCATTTTCACGTGCACATCCCTTCCGACCCGACGTTCAGTTCGCTGAACCTCGGGGCGGCGGTGCAGGTGTTGAGTTATGAAGTGCGCATGGCCTGGCTGGCCGCACAGGGTCAGCCGAGCAAAGTCGAGAAAGAGGAAGTGGCCTCGGTGAAAAGCGCCGAGCTGGCGACCATGGATGAGCTGGAGCGCTTTTATGAGCACCTGGAGCAGACGCTGGTTGCCATCGAATTCCTCGACCCGGAAAAACCACGGCACTTGATGGCGCGCCTGCGCCGGTTGTACGGACGCAGCTCGGTCAGCCGGGCGGAAATGAATATTTTGCGTGGCATTCTCACGGAAACCCAGAAAGCGGCCCGTGGCGAACTTCTAAAGCGGAAGGATTGAATGATGTTTGAGCGTTTGCGTGAAGATATCCAAAGCGTATTCCATCGAGACCCGGCGGCGCGTAACGCTTTTGAAGTCCTGACCTGCTACCCCGGCATGCATGCGATCTGGATTCATCGTCTGGCCGGCATGCTCTGGCGCAACGAACTGAAATGGCTGGCGCGGCTGGTGTCGAACTTCGGTCGCTGGCTGACCGGGATCGAGATTCATCCGGGTGCCAAGGTCGGTCGGCGTTTCTTCATCGACCACGGCATGGGCATCGTCATTGGTGAAACCGCCGAGATCGGCGACGACGTCACCATCTATCAAGGCGTGACCCTCGGCGGCACCAGCTGGAACAAAGGCAAGCGCCACCCGACTCTCGGAGACGGCGTTGTAGTCGGTGCCGGGGCCAAGGTTCTCGGTCCGTTCACGGTCGGTGCAGGCGCCAAAGTCGGCTCCAACGCTGTGGTCACCAAGGAAGTGCCACCGGGCGCCACTGTGGTGGGGATTCCGGGGCGGATCATCGTCAAGACCGATGAAGAGCAGGACGCCAAGCGCAAAGCCATGGCGGAAAAGATCGGCTTCGACGCTTACGGCGTCAGCGAAGACATGCCCGACCCGGTGGCTCGCGCCATTGGCCAGTTGCTCGATCATCTGCAAGCGGTGGATGGGCGTCTGGAAGGCATGTGCGGCGCGCTGAAGGATCTGGGCAGCAATTACTGTGCGAAAGATCTGCCTGAGCTGCGCGAAGAAGACTTCGCATGCGTCAAGGGCAAGGACGAATCGAAAGCCGGCTGAACCGCGGCGCTGCTTTTCGCGAGCAGGCTCGCTCCCACAGATGAATGCATTCCAATGTGGGAGCGAGCCTGCTCGCGAAGAACGATCACGCGGTTGCGCTGGCTGTCCGCAACCCGTCTTTGCTATAGTGCGCGCGCTCTTTTGCGGGTAAACCCGACTAAAGCACTAGGTCTTATAGTTGACTTAAATGCTCGGGAATTGCATACTCCCGCCCATTCCGAACTCCGTGGTAACTGTCCATGCGACTGACTACAAAAGGCCGATACGCCGTGACCGCCATGCTTGACCTGGCGTTGCACGCGCAGCACGGGCCGGTGTCTCTGGCCGATATCTCCGAGCGCCAAGGCATCTCCCTGTCCTACCTCGAACAGCTGTTCGCCAAGCTGCGCCGCAGCAACCTGGTTTCCAGCGTTCGCGGTCCGGGTGGTGGCTACCAGTTGTCCCGCGACATGCAGGGCATCCAGGTCGCCCAGGTGATCGATGCGGTGAACGAATCGGTCGATGCCACCAAGTGCCAGGGCCAGGGCGATTGCCATTCCGGTGATACCTGCCTGACCCATCATCTGTGGTGCGACTTGAGCCTGCAGATTCACGAATTTCTGAGCGGTATCAGCTTGGCCGACCTTGTGACTCGCCGTGAGGTACAAGAAGTGGCCCAGCGTCAGGACCAGCGCCGTTGCAGCAGCAAGGCGCCACGCCTGGACAAGATTGAAGCGTCCGCCGTCGAATGACAGCCGAAGAGCTACCCGCGGCACGCCAGCCCTGATTTAGGAGATAGTCCATGAAATTGCCGATTTACCTTGATTACTCTGCAACCACCCCGGTTGATCCGCGCGTTGCGCAGAAAATGAGTGAATGCCTGCTGGTCGACGGAAACTTCGGTAACCCGGCGTCCCGCTCCCACGTGTTCGGCTGGAAAGCTGAAGAGTCCGTCGAAAACGCTCGTCGTCAGGTGGCCGATCTGGTCAACGCCGACCCGCGCGAAATTGTCTGGACCTCCGGCGCGACCGAATCCGACAACCTGGCGATCAAGGGCGCGGCACATTTCTACGCCTCCAAAGGCAAGCACCTGATCACCAGCAAGATCGAACACAAGGCTGTCCTCGACACCATGCGCCAGCTGGAGCGTGAAGGCTTCGAAGTGACCTACCTCGAGCCGACCGAAGACGGTCTGATCACCCCGGCGATGATTGACGCGGCACTGCGCGAAGACACCATTCTGGTGTCGGTGATGCACGTGAACAACGAGATCGGCACCGTCAACGACATCGCCGCCATCGGCGAGATGCTGCGCGCCAAAGGTGTGCTGTTCCACGTTGACGCCGCTCAGTCCACTGGCAAGGTCGAAATCGATCTGCAGAAGCTGAAAGTCGACATGATGTCGTTCTCCGCCCACAAGACTTATGGGCCTAAAGGCATCGGCGCGCTGTACGTCAGCCGCAAGCCGCGTGTGCGCATCGAAGCGACCATGCACGGCGGCGGTCACGAGCGCGGCATGCGTTCCGGCACCTTGGCGACTCACCAGATTGTCGGCATGGGCGAAGCGTTCCGCGTAGCCAAAGAGGACATGGCTGCTGAAAACCTGCGCATCAAAGCCTTGAGCGATCGTTTCTACAAGCAGGTCGAGCATCTGGAAGAGCTGTACGTCAACGGCAGCCTGACCGCCCGCGTTCCGCACAACCTGAACCTGAGCTTCAACTACGTTGAAGGCGAGTCGCTGATCATGGCGCTCAAGGATCTGGCGGTATCGTCCGGTTCGGCCTGCACCTCGGCGTCGCTTGAGCCTTCGTACGTACTGCGCGCCCTGGGCCGCAACGACGAACTGGCACACAGCTCGATCCGCTTTACCTTCGGCCGTTTCACCACCGAAGAAGAAATCGACTACGCCGCGCAGAAAGTCTGCGAGGCCGTTACCAAGCTGCGCGCTCTGTCGCCGCTGTGGGACATGTACAAAGACGGCGTCGATATCTCGAAAATCGAGTGGGCGGCACACTAACTATAGAAGCCGCCGGATACAGATCCTGTAGCGACGCGGCGTTAACGCAGCGCAGTTGCAGGGTCTCAAGAGCGGCCCTGATGAGTGAGGATTGAGAATCATGGCTTACAGCGAAAAGGTCATCGACCACTACGAAAACCCGCGCAACGTCGGCAAGATGAACGCGGAAGATCCTGATGTCGGCACCGGCATGGTCGGCGCTCCGGCGTGCGGCGACGTGATGCGTCTGCAGATCAAGGTCAACGATCAGGGCGTTATCGAAGACGCCAAGTTCAAGACCTACGGTTGCGGTTCGGCAATCGCCTCCAGCTCCCTCGCTACCGAGTGGATGAAGGGCAAGACCCTGGACGAAGCCGAAACCATCAAGAACACTCAGCTGGCCGAAGAACTGGCTTTGCCGCCAGTGAAAATCCACTGCTCCGTGCTCGCCGAAGACGCTATCAAAGCGGCTGTTCGCGATTACAAGCAGAAGAAAGGCTTGATCTGAATTTCAAGATTCGGCGACGAGTAAGGAGTCAACGATGGCTATCAGCATGACAGAAGCGGCTGCTCGACACGTGCGGCGCTCCCTCGACGGGCGCGGCAAAGGTGAAGGGATTCGTCTGGGTGTTCGCACCACAGGCTGTTCCGGCCTTGCCTACGTGCTGGAGTTTGTCGACGAGGTAGTGGCGGAAGATCAGGTGTTCGAGAGTCACGGCGAAAAAGTGATCATCGACCCGAAAAGCCTGGCCTACCTGGACGGCACCGAGCTCGACTTCGTCAAGGAAGGGTTGAACGAAGGCTTCAAGTTCAACAACCCCAACGTGCGCGGTGAATGTGGCTGCGGCGAAAGCTTCAACATCTGAGGCTGGTCGTGGGTATTCCTTGTCATTTCGCTTTATTCGAGCTGCAACCGAGCTTCCGCCTGGATCTCGAGCAGTTGGCCACGCGCTACCGTGAGTTGGCGCGCGGCGTCCATCCTGACCGTTTTGCCGATGCATCCGAACGCGAACAGCGCTCGGCGCTCGAGCAATCGGCGCGGCTCAACGACGCCTACCAGACGCTCAAGAGTCCGGCCCAGCGCGCACGCTACCTGCTGAAAATCAGCGGGCATGAAGTGCCGATGGAGGTCACGGTCCACGATCCCGAGTTTCTTTTGCAGCAGATGCAATGGCGCGAAGAGCTCGAAGATCTGCAGGACAGTGCCGACCTCGACGGTGTTGCGGTGTTCAAGCGTCGCTTGAAAGCTGCTCAGGAAGAACTCAATGAGAGCTTCGCAGCCTGTTGGGATGATGCTGCGCAACGTGAACAGGCCGAACGCCTGATGCGGCGCATGCAGTTCCTCGACAAGCTCACCTACGAAGTGCGCCAGCTGGAAGAGCGCCTCGACGATTAACCCAGTGCTGCGCTGAATTGCACGCTGACAGACAGACAAGACCTGATCACCATGGCTCTACTGCAGATCGCCGAACCCGGCCAAAGTCCTCAACCGCACCAGCGTCGCCTGGCGGTGGGCATCGACTTGGGTACTACCAATTCGCTGGTCGCTGCGCTGCGCAGTGGTCTTTCCGAACCGCTGGCCGACGCCAACGGGCAGGTCATCCTGCCGTCCGCCGTGCGTTATCACGCCGACCGCGTTGAAGTCGGTGAGTCCGCCAAGCTGGCGGCATCCTCCGATCCTCTGAACACCGTGCTCTCGGTCAAGCGCTTGATGGGTCGTGGCCTGTCCGACGTCAAGCAATTGGGCGAACAGCTGCCGTACCGCTTCGTCGGCGGCGAATCACACATGCCGTTCATCGACACCGTGCAAGGCCCGAAAAGCCCGGTTGAAGTCTCCGCCGATATCCTCAAAGTCCTGCGTCAGCGTGCTGAGGCGACCTTGGGTGGCGAACTGGTTGGTGCGGTGATCACCGTTCCTGCCTACTTCGATGATGCGCAGCGTCAGGCCACCAAAGATGCGGCCAAGCTCGCCGGTCTGAACGTGTTGCGTCTGCTCAACGAGCCGACCGCTGCTGCTGTGGCGTATGGTCTGGATCAACACGCTGAAGGCCTGGTTGCGATTTATGACCTTGGTGGCGGTACTTTCGACATTTCGATTCTGCGTCTGACTGGCGGCGTTTTCGAGGTTCTGGCCACTGGCGGCGACAGCGCGCTGGGCGGCGATGACTTCGATCATGCGATTGCCGGCTGGATCATCGAGAACGCAGGCCTGTCCGCCGATCTCGATCCGGGCGCCCAACGCAATCTGCTGCAAACCGCCTGTGCGGCCAAAGAAGCTTTGACCGATGCGGCCAGTGTGGAAGTGGCTTACGGCGACTGGAAAGCACAATTGACCCGTGAAGCCTTCGATGCGCTGATCGAGCCAATGGTCGCGCGCAGTCTGAAAGCCTGCCGCCGCGCCGTTCGCGATTCCGGTATCGAACTGGAAGACGTCCACGCCGTGGTCATGGTCGGCGGTTCGACCCGCGTGCCACGTGTGCGTGAAGCCGTTGCCGAAGCCTTCGGTCGTCAGCCACTGACGGAAATCGACCCGGATCAAGTGGTGGCCATCGGGGCCGCGATCCAGGCCGATACCCTGGCTGGCAACAAGCGCGATGGCGGCGAATTGCTGCTGCTCGACGTGATTCCGTTGTCCTTGGGGCTGGAAACCATGGGCGGTCTGATGGAGAAGGTGATTCCGCGCAACACCACGATCCCCGTCGCCCGCGCCCAGGATTTCACCACCTATAAAGACGGCCAGTCGGCCATGGCCATCCACGTGTTGCAGGGCGAGCGCGAGCTGATCAGCGATTGCCGCTCTCTGGCGCGCTTCGAATTGCGCGGCATTCCGGCGATGGTGGCGGGTGCGGCGAAGATTCGCGTGACCTTCCAGGTCGACGCCGACGGTCTGCTCAGCGTGTCTGCCCGTGAATTGGGCTCGGGCGTTGAAGCGAGCATTCAGGTCAAGCCGTCCTACGGCCTGACCGACGGCGAAATCGCCAAAATGCTCAAAGACTCGTTCCAGCACGCCAATGACGACAAGGTCGCCCGCGTTCTGCGTGAGCAGCAAGTCGATGCCCAGCGCCTGCTCGAAGCGGTGCAGGGCGCGCTGGAGGCCGATGGCGAGCGCTTGCTCGACGCCGAAGAGCGCATGGTCATCGAACTGCAAATGCAGGAACTGGCCGAACTGATGAAAGGTACCGATGGTTACGCCATCGAGCAGCAGACCAAGCGTCTGTCGCAGGTGACCGATGCTTTTGCTGCCCGCCGCATGGACCTGACGGTGAAAGCCGCTCTGTCGGGGCGCAACCTGAATGAAATCGAGGATATCTGATGCCGCAGGTCATTTTTCTGCCCCACGAGAAGTTCTGCCCTGAAGGCATGGTGGTCGAGGCTGCGCCCGGCACATCGATTCTCGAACTGGCCCACGAACACCATATCGAGATGGAAAGCGCGTGCGGCGGCGTCTGCGCCTGCACTACTTGCCATTGCATCATCCGCGAGGGTTTCGACTCGCTGGAAGAGGCCGATGAGCTGGAAGAAGACTTCCTCGACCGTGCCTGGGGCCTTGAGGCGCAATCGCGTCTCGCTTGCCAGGCCATCGTCGGTGAGGAAGACCTCACCGTCGAGATTCCGAAATATTCGCTTAACCATGCGGCCGAAGCGCCGCACTGACTGGTAAGACTGTCATGAGCTACGGTTGGAATGATGTTCAACGCATTGCAGAAGAGCTGGCCGAGGCCCATGAGGGACTCGACCCGTATTCTGTAGGTTTTGTCCGTTTGCAGCAGATGATTCTTGAACTGCCGGACTTCGATGCGACTTCTGGCCGGGTCGGCGAGAAGGTGCTTGAAGCGGTTCAGGAGCTCTGGGCCGCAGAATTGGACTGATCGTCTCGCAGGTTAGGCAATACCCAAGAACCCGCGTATAATTCGCGGGTTTAATTTTTCGCAAATTACCGTTTCTGGAGTTACACCATGGCTGTTCAACGTACTTTCTCCATCATCAAGCCTGACGCCGTTGCTAAAAACGTGATCGGCAAGATCACCACTCGCTTCGAAGACGCTGGCCTGCGCGTTGTAGCTTCGAAACTGAAGCAACTGTCCAAAGCCGAAGCCGAAGGCTTCTACGCTGAGCACAGCGAGCGCGGTTTCTTCGGTGACCTGGTTGCTTTCATGACTTCCGGCCCGGTTGTCGTTCAGGTTCTGGAAGGCGAAAACGCTATCGCTCGCAACCGTGAGCTGATGGGCGCTACCAACCCTAAAGAAGCCGCTGCCGGCACCATCCGTGCTGACTTCGCTGAATCGATCGACGCCAACGCCGTTCACGGTTCGGACTCCGAAGCTGCTGCCGCTCGCGAAATCGCTTACTTCTTCGCAGCTACTGAAGTAACCACTCGCTAAGCATTGCTTGCAGAGTGAAGGTGAATCCATGACTACATCGACTGTTAAAACAAACCTGCTGGGTCTGACCCAGCCGGAAATGGAAAAATTCTTCGACTCAATCGGGGAGAAGCGTTTCCGTGCCGGTCAGGTAATGAAATGGATTCACCACTTTGGCGTCGATGATTTCGACGCCATGACGAACGTCAGCAAAGCCTTGCGCGACAAGCTCAAGGCCATTGCTGAAGTGCGTGGTCCGGAAGTGGTCAGCGAGGACATCTCCAGCGACGGCACCCGTAAATGGGTGGTGCGCGTGGCGTCCGGCAGCTGCGTCGAGACCGTGTACATTCCCCAGGGCAAACGCGGCACTCTGTGCGTTTCGTCCCAGGCAGGCTGTGCCCTGGACTGCAGTTTCTGCTCCACCGGCAAGCAAGGCTTCAACAGCAACCTCACCGCCGCCGAAGTCATCGGTCAGGTGTGGATTGCCAACAAATCTTTCGGCAGCGTCCCGGCCACCGTCGACCGCGCCATCACCAACGTGGTGATGATGGGCATGGGCGAGCCGTTGCTGAACTTCGATAACGTCGTCGCCGCCATGCATCTGATGATGGATGACCTCGGCTACGGGATCTCCAAGCGCCGCGTGACCCTGTCCACTTCGGGCGTGGTGCCGATGATCGATGAGCTGGCCAAGCACATCGACGTGTCCCTGGCGTTGTCCCTGCACGCACCGAACGACGCATTGCGTAACCAATTGGTGCCGATCAACAAGAAATATCCGCTTAAGATGCTGCTCGAGTCGTGCCAGCGCTACATGTCCGCCCTTGGCGAGAAACGTGTGCTGACCATCGAGTACACCTTGCTCAAGGACGTCAACGACAAGCTTGAGCACGCCGTGGAAATGATCGAGCTGCTTAAAGACATCCCGTGCAAGATCAACCTGATCCCCTTCAACCCATTCCCGCACTCCGGGTACGAGCGGCCGAGCAACAATGCCATCCGCCGCTTCCAGGATCAGTTGCATCAGGCCGGTTTCAACGTCACTGTGCGCACCACCCGTGGTGAAGACATCGACGCCGCATGTGGTCAATTGGTAGGGCAGGTGCTGGATCGCACCCGTCGCAGCGAACGTTATATCGCCGTGCGCGAGTTGAGCGCCGACAGCGATCTGGCACAGAACGCCGCGAACACTAACTAAGAGAGGATCTCTATGTCCCTGCGCTTTGCGCTGCTGTTGCTGTTGGCCAGCCTGTGCGCTGGTTGTGTCCTGTCGGGTGACTACAACCCGATGAAGACCAGCAAGGGCCGCGATGAAGCGCGGGCTGCCTACGTGCAGCTGGGTCTGGGCTATCTGCAGCAGGGCATGACCGAGCGCGCCAAGGTGCCCTTGAAGAAAGCGCTGGAGCTGGACGGTTCCGACCCCGACGCCAATGCCGCGCTCGGTCTGGTGTTTCAGGCTGAAATGGAGCCGGCACTGGCCGACGAGCATTTCCGCAAGGCCTTGTCCTCACGTCCCGCCGATGCACGCATCCTCAACAACTACGGCAGTTTTCTCTACGAAGAACAGCGCTATAAGGAAGCCTACGAGCGTTTTGAACAAGCGGCCGCCGATACCCTGTATCCTGAGCGTTCGCGGGTCTTCGAAAACCTCGGCATGACCGCCGCCAAGCTTGGCCAGCGCGATCTGGCACAGCAACAGCTGGAAAAAGCCCTGCGCCTGAACCGCCAACAACCGCGCGCATTGCTGGAAATGGCTGAGTTGTCCTTCGAAGACAGGCATTATGTGCCCGCGCGTGACTATTACGACCGTTTCAGCCAGCTGACCGAACAAAATGCACGTAGTCTATTGCTCGGCGTTCGGCTGGCAAAAGTGTTTGAAGATCGCGACAAGGCAGCCAGTTACGGTCTGCAATTAAAACGACTCTATCCCGGTACGCCGGAATATCAGCAATACCTGTCGGAGCAATGATGAAAGCGGCGCATCCCGAAGTTGTAGCAGCGAATCGCGTTAATCCCGGTGAGACCCTGCGCCAGGCCCGCGAAAGCAATGGCTGGTCGCTGGCCGAAGTGGCCCTCAAGCTCAACCTCACCGTGACATCCCTGAGCAATCTTGAAGCCGGCGCTTTCGACAAGCTGCCGGGGCATACCTTCGCTCGCGGTTACATTCGCGCCTATGCCAAATTGCTCGGTATGGACCAGACCGTTCTGGTTCAGCAGTTCGACCAGTCCACCGGCACCGACTCCCAGGGCAGCAACGTTCACGCCCTCGGTCGTATCGAAGAGCCGGTGCGCGTTTCCCACACCATTTTGCGTATCGTCAGCCTGTTGCTGCTGATCGCGGTCATCGGCGGCGGTTTCGTCTGGTGGCAGGATCAGACCTCCCAGCGCACCCGCGATCTGACCAGCCTCGCGCCGGAACACGTCGAAGTCGAAGGCGCTGACGGCACCACGCAGATCCACCCGATCGACGAGCCGGAAGATCAGGCTGTCGCCGAGAATCAGGCTGACAACTCGACATCGCTGGCCCTGCCGCAGTCGGAAACCAGCGCTGAATCCACCGGCGCCGAATCCGCTGCGCCAGCCACCGAGCCGGCCGCGCCAGCTGTTGCACCAAGCGCACCGGCCCACACCCCGGCGCCAGTGGTGGCGGCTCCGACCGCTCCCGCCCCGAATGTCCCTGCGACACCGGCCCCGACCGCGCCGGTTGCTCAAGCGCCAAGCGCTGAAGCAGCTGCTCCGGTTGCCGGCGAAGGCCAGGTGCAATTGCAGTTCACCGGCGATTGCTGGGCACAGGTGACCGATGGCCGTGGCAAAGTGATTTTCAGTGGTCTGAAGCATAAAGGCGACAGCGTGACCGTCTCCGGCAAGCCGCCGCTCAATGTGCGTCTGGGCGTTGCCCGCGCGGCACAGGTCAGCTACAACGGCCAACCGGTCGACATCGCTCCGTTCACCAGTGGCGAGACTGCTCGCCTGAAGTTGGGTCAATAAGTCATGCACGGCGAATCTCCAATCAAACGTCGCGAATCGCGCAAGATCTGGGTCGGCAACGTACCGGTGGGCGGCGATGCGCCGATCGCTGTGCAGAGCATGACCAACAGCGATACCAATGATGTCGCTGCGACCGTGGCGCAGATCAATCGTCTGGAAGCTGCCGGCGTCGACATCGTTCGCGTCTCGGTGCCGGACATGGACGCCGCCGAGGCGTTCGGCAAGATCAAGCAACTGGTCAAAGTGCCGTTGGTGGCTGACATCCACTTCGACTACAAAATCGCTTTGCGCGTGGCCGAACTGGGTGTGGACTGCCTGCGCATCAACCCGGGCAACATCGGTCGTGAAGACCGCGTGCGTGCTGTGGTTGATGCTGCCCGTGATCGCGGCATTCCGATCCGCATCGGCGTCAACGCCGGTTCCCTGGAAAAAGACCTGCAGAAGAAATACGGCGAGCCGACCCCGGCGGCGCTGGTCGAATCCGCGCTGCGCCACGTTGAACACCTCGAACGCCTGAATTTCCAGGACTTCAAGGTCAGCGTGAAGGCCTCCGATGTGTTCATGGCCGTCGAAGCCTACCGTTTGCTGGCAAAGGAAATCGTCCAGCCGCTGCACTTGGGTATCACCGAAGCTGGTGGTTTGCGTTCGGGCACGGTGAAATCCGCCGTGGGCCTAGGTATGCTGCTCGCCGAAGGGATTGGCGATACTATCCGGATCTCGCTGGCGGCCGACCCGGTCGAGGAAGTGAAGGTCGGTTACGACATTCTCAAGTCTTTGCATCTGCGTTCCCGTGGCATCAACTTCATCGCCTGCCCGAGCTGCTCGCGGCAGAACTTCGATGTGGTCAAGACCATGAACGAGCTGGAAGGGCGCCTTGAAGACCTGCTGGTGCCGCTGGATGTCGCGGTCATCGGTTGCGTGGTCAACGGCCCCGGCGAAGCCAAGGAAGCCCATATCGGCTTGACCGGCGGCACGCCCAACCTGATTTACATCGACGGCAAGCCGTCGCAGAAGCTGACGAATGACAATCTGGTGGACGAGCTGGAAAAGCTGATCCGCCAGAAAGCGGCCGAAAAGGTCGAAGCTGACGCTGCCGTTATCGCGCGCGGCTGATCGAACGAATTAAGGAAATTTTGTGAGCAAGTCTCTGCAAGCCATTCGTGGCATGAACGACATCCTGCCCGAACAGACGCCGCTGTGGCGTTATTTCGAAGGCACTGTGGCGCGTCTGCTGGATAACTACGGTTACAAGCAGATCCGCATGCCGATCGTCGAGTTCACCGAGCTGTTCAAGCGCTCGATCGGCGAAGTCACCGATATCGTCGAAAAAGAGATGTACACCTTCGAAGACCGCAACGGCGACTCGCTGACCCTGCGTCCGGAGGGCACTGCGGCGTGCGTGCGTGCTGTGCTCGAGCACGGCATCACCGGCGGCGGTCAGGTGCAGAAGCTCTGGTACATCGGCCCGATGTTCCGCCACGAGCGTCCGCAAAAAGGCCGCTATCGCCAGTTCCACCAGATCGGTCTGGAAGTGTTCAACCTCGACGGTCCGGACATCGACGCCGAGCTGATCATCATGACCTGGCGCCTGTGGGGCGAGCTGGGCATCCGTGATGCGGTCAAGCTCGAGCTCAACAGCCTCGGCACCAGCGAATCCCGTGGTCGCTATCGTGAAGCGCTGGTCGAGTACCTCTCGGCGCACCACGACAAGCTCGACGAAGACAGCCAGCGTCGTCTGAAAACCAACCCGCTGCGCGTGCTCGACACGAAAAATGCCGACACTCAGGCTGTGCTGGTCGATGCGCCGAAAATGGCCGATTACCTCGACGACGAGTCCCGTGCCCACTTCGAAGGCCTGAAGGCGCGTCTGGATGCCGTCGGCATTCCTTATGTGCTCAACCCGAAACTGGTGCGCGGCCTCGATTACTACAGCAAAACCGTTTTCGAATGGGTCACCGACAAGCTCGGCGCCCAGGGCACCGTGTGCGCGGGCGGCCGTTACGACGGTCTGGTCGAGCAGATGGGCGGCAAGCCAACCCCGGGCGTCGGTTTCGCCATGGGCATCGAGCGTCTGGTGTTGATGCTAGAAACCCTCGAGCAGATCCCGGAAGAGATTTCCCGTCAGGTCGACGTCTACCTCTGCGCCTTCGGTGAAGAGGCCGAGCTGGCCGGTCTGGCCCTGGCCGAACGGGTACGCGATGAACTTCCAAACCTGCGCCTGCAAGTCAATGCCGGCGCCGGCAGTTTCAAAAGCCAGTTCAAGAAGGCCGACAAGAGCGGTGCGCTGTACGCATTGATCCTCGGTGACGACGAAATGGCCCAGCAAGTGGTAGGTTTCAAACCCCTGCGTGGCCAGGGCGAACAACAAAGCATTGCCTGGGATGCGCTCGCCGCTCACCTGGCCACCTGCGTCGTGCAGGGTTGAAGCTGTCTTAACAGCCGATTTAGCGATTAAGGAGTATTGGGGTGTCGAGTACCGAAGACGAACAGTTGGCGGATTTGAAGGACTGGTGGACACGCAACGGCAAACCTCTGGTCACCGGCGGCCTGTTGGCGCTGGTCATCGTGTTCGGCTGGCAGGCTTATCACAAATACCAGAGCAACCAGTCGCAAGGCGCCTCGGTGCTCTATCAGCAATTGCTGGAAACCACCCTGACGCCTGACGGCAAGCCCGATGCCGCGCGCGTTGCGGATCTGGCCGGCAAGCTCAACAGCGAATACGGCGGTTCTGCCTACGCGCAATACGGCAGCCTGTTCGTCGCCAAAGTAGCGGTTGACAGCGGCAAGCTGGACGACGCGGCAACCGAACTCAAAGCCATTGTCGACAAGCCGGCCAACCCGGCGCTGGGCGAAATCGCCCGTCAGCGTCTGGCGCAGGTACTGGGCGCGCAGGACAAAGCCGAAGACGCCTTGAAACTGCTCGACGGCGATGCCGACAAAGCGTTCCTGGCCACTCGCGAAGAACTCAAGGGCGACCTGCTGGTGCGCTTGGGCCGTACCGATGACGCGAACAAGGCGTATCAAAAAGCCAAGGCGGCACTGTCGGATGAAGCGGCGGTCGGTGGCCTTCAAATCAAGCTCGACGACCTGGCCAAAGGGGATGCGTGACGTGATCCGTTGGAAGCATGCAGCATTGCTGGCTCTGGCCCTTCTGGCCGCGGGTTGCAGCAGCAACAGCAAGAAAGAATTGCCACCGGCCGAACTGACCGACTTCAAAGAAGAAGTGGTTCTGCACAAGCAGTGGAGCCGCTCGATCGGTGACGGTCAGGGCGAAACCTACAACATGCTGGTGCCGGCGATCGACGGTGACACCATCTACGCCGCCGATGTGACCGGCGTAGTGATGGCGCTGGATCGCAGCAATGGCGACGTCAAGTGGGACCAGGATCTGGAACTGCCTGTCTCCGGCGCCGTTGGCGTGGGTTACGGTCTGGTACTGATCGGTACCCTGCGTGGCGAAGTCGTCGCTCTGGACACCAGCAACGGTGAAGAGAAGTGGCGTGCCCGCGTCAACAGTGAAGTCCTCGCGCCACCGGCCAACAATGGCGACGTGGTAGTCGTGCAGACCCAGGACGATCGTCTGATCGGTCTGGACGCTGCCACCGGCAACCAGCGCTGGGTGTATGACAGCACCCCGGCGGTCCTGACCCTGCGCGGCACCAGTGCTCCGCTGGTGACCAACCGCCTGGCGGTGGCTGGCCTGTCGACCGGTAAAGTGGTCGCGCTGGACATCTCCAACGGCGTGCCGGTGTGGGAACAACGCATCGCCATTCCACAGGGTCGTTCGGAGCTGGAGCGCGTGGTCGACATCGACGGCGGTCTGCTGCTGTCCGGCGGCACGCTGTACGTCGCCAGCTATCAGGGTCGCGTGGCGGCACTGGACCTGGAAAGCGGTCGTCAACTGTGGCAGCGCGATGCGTCGAGCTATGCCGGTATCGCTCAGGGTTTCGGCAGCGTCTACGTGAGCCTGTCCTCGGGCACCGTTGAAGGCGTCGACGAGCGTTCCACCACCGCACTGTGGAGCAACGACTCGCTGGCTCGCCGTCAACTGTCGGCACCGGAAGTGTTCTCCAGCTACGTAGCTGTGGGTGACCTGGAAGGTTATCTGCATCTGCTGAGTCAGGTCGACGGTCGTTTCGTCGGCCGTGAGCGCATCGACAGCGACGGCCTGCGTGCCCGTCCGCTGGTGGTGGGCGACACGATTTATGTGTATGGCAACAGCGGCAAACTGGAAGCCCTGACCATCAAGTAACAACTATGCTTGGGGTTCATCCCCAAGCGGCCCTGCATCAGCAGGGTTTGCAGCGCCCCCGGGTGTTGCCCCGAGCACCAGCCGCTGCCTCGCAGCGGCTTTTGTATTTTCTGAAATAACGCAGTGGAGAGCCGCATGGTTCCCGTAATCGCCCTGGTGGGCCGACCGAACGTCGGCAAGTCCACCTTGTTCAACCGCCTGACCAGGACTCGTGACGCCATCGTCGGCGACCTGTCCGGTCTGACCCGTGATCGCCAGTACGGTGAGGCCAAGTGGCAAGGGCGTTCCTACATTCTGATCGACACCGGCGGTATCTCCGGTGACGAACATGGTATGGACGAAAAAATGGCCGAGCAGTCGCTGCTGGCCATCGAAGAAGCCGATGTGGTGCTGTTTCTGGTAGATGCCAAGGCCGGTTTTACCGCTGCCGACCAGATGATTGCCGAGCATTTGCGCAAACGTAACAAGCGTTCCCACGTGGTGGCCAACAAGGTCGACAACATCGACCCGGAAATGGCCCGCGCCGAATTTGCCCCGCTGGGCATGGGCCACGCGATCCCGATCGCCGGCGCCCACGGCCGTGGCATCACGCAATTGCTGGAAGCCGCCCTGAGCGAATTCCCGCGTGATGATGACGAGCCGGCTGAAGGCGAAGAGGAAGAAGTCGTTGCCGAAGGCGAGGAAGCCAAGCGCATTCCTGGCCCGAGCGAAAAAGACGGGATCAAGATCGCCATCATCGGTCGTCCGAACGTCGGCAAGTCGACCCTGGTCAACCGCATGCTTGGTGAAGACCGGGTCATCGTGTATGACCAGCCGGGCACTACCCGTGACAGCATCTACATTCCGTTCGAGCGCAATGAAGAGAAGTACACGCTGATCGACACCGCCGGTGTGCGCAAGCGCGGCAAGATCCACGAAGAAGTCGAAAAATTCTCCGTGGTCAAAACCCTGCAGGCGATCAAAGACGCCAACGTGGTGATCTTCGTCATGGACGCCCGCGAGGGTGTGGTCGACCACGACCTGAACCTGCTGGGCTTCGCGATCGAGTCCGGTCGTGCGCTGGTCATCGCGATCAACAAGTGGGACGGCATGACGCCGAGCGAGCGCGACTTCGTCAAAGTCGAGCTGCAACGCCGGCTGTTCTTCGTCGACTACGCCGACATCCACTTTATCTCGGCACTGCACGGCACGGGCGTGGGCAACCTCTACGCTTCGGTGCAGAACTCGTTCAAGTCCGCTGTGACCCGCTGGCCGACCAACCGCCTCACCCAGATTCTCGAAGATGCGGTGGGCGAGCACGCGCCGCCGATGGTCAACAACCGCCGGATCAAGCTGCGTTACGCGCACTTGGGTGGTGCGAACCCGCCGATCATCGTGATCCACGGTAACCAGATCGAGAAAGTGCCGAAGTCGTACGTGCGCTATCTGGAAAACACTTACCGTCGTGTACTGAAGCTGGTCGGTACACCGATCCGCATCGAGTTCAAGGGCGGCGAGAACCCGTACGAAGGCAACAAGAACACGCTGACCGACCGCCAGGTCAACAAGAAGCGTCGCTTGATGTCGCACAACAAGAAAGCCAGCAAGAAGCGCCGCGACAAGAAATAGAAGCAGCTGCGAGTTTCAAGCTGCAAGCTTCAAGTAAAAGCGGTAAAGCAGAGAGGGCTTCGTATGAAGCCCTTTTTTGTGGGCGGCGGATTTAGCTTGGCGCTTGAAACTTGCAGCTTGTCGCTTGAAACTTGCAGCTCACCTGCAAGGGGCTCCCGATGATCACCAGCAAGCTGCCGAATGTCGGCATCACTATTTTCACGCAGATGTCTCAGCTCGCGGCGCAGACCGGCGCGATCAACCTGTCCCAGGGTTTTCCGGATTTCGACGGCCCGCAGTCGTTGCGTGATGCGGTCGGGCGGCATATCGCCAGTGGCCACAACCAGTATTCGCCGATGACCGGTTTGCCGGCGTTGCGTCAGCAGATCGCGGCCAAGATCGCCCGCAGCTACGGCGTGACTGTCGATGCCGATCATGAAGTGACGGTAACGCCCGGCGCGACCCAAGCGATCTTCTGCGCGATTCAGGCAGTTATCCACAGCGGCGATGAAGTCATCGTCTTCGATCCGTGCTACGACAGCTACGCACCGGCGACGGAATTGGCGGGTGGTCGTTGCGTGCATGTGCAACTGAATCCGGACGATTTCTCCATTGATTTCGATCAGCTCGCTGCGGCCCTGAGCCCGCGCACGAAAATGATCGTCATCAACACCCCGCATAACCCCAGCGGCGCGTTGATCAGCCGCGCCGAACTCGATCAACTGGCGGCGTTGATCCGCGATCGCGACATCTATCTGATCAGCGACGAAGTCTACGAGCACCTGGTTTTCGACGGCGTCCCGCATGTCAGCGTGCTGGCCCATGAAGAGCTGTATCAGCGCGCGTTCGTGGTCAGTTCCTTCGGCAAGACGTACCACGTCACTGGCTGGAAAACCGGCTACGTCGTCGCCCCGCCAGCGCTGACGGCCGAATTGCGCAAGGTGCATCAGTACGTCAGTTTTTGTGGCGTCACGCCGCTGCAATACGCGCTGGCCGATTACATGGCTGAGCACCCGGAGCACGTTGAAGAATTGCCGGGTTTCTATCAGGCCAAGCGCGATCTGTTCTGCGATCTGCTCGCGCCGTCGCGCTTCAGTTTTACCCGGGTCACCGGCACCTATTTCCAGTTGGTCGATTATTCGCAGATCCGTCCGGATCTGAACGATGTTGAGATGGCCATGTGGATGACTCGCGAGCACGGTGTCGCGAGCATTCCGGTGTCGGTGTTTTACCAGCATCCACCGCAAGGCCAGCGCCTGATACGCCTGTGCTTTGCCAAACGCGAGGAGACGCTGCGTGAAGCGGCGGCGAAACTATGCGTGATCTGAGTGCATTGCCAGACCTGACCCTGGCGCTGATCCAGACCAGCCTGGCCTGGCACGACCGGCAGGCCAACCTTGAGCATTTCGAGCTGCTACTGGAGCAGGCCCGGGGCGCCGATCTGATCATCCTGCCGGAGATGTTCACCACCGGTTTTTCCATGGAATCGGAAACCCTCGCCGAAGCCGAAAACGGCCCGACCAGCAAATGGCTGCGGGCGCAGGCGGCGAAGTTTGATGCGGTCATCACGGGCAGCGTGATCATTCAGGCGGCTGACGGCAGCCATCGCAATCGCTTGCTCTGGGCACGGCCGGACGGCGAAGTGCTGCATTACGACAAGCGGCACCTGTTTCGCATGGCCGGCGAGCACAACCATTACACGCCCGGCGAGCGGCAGGTGCAGTTCGAGCTCAAGGGCTGGCGGATTCGTCCGCTGATCTGCTACGACCTGCGCTTCCCGGTGTGGAGCCGCGATGCGCAGGATACCGATCTGCTGCTGTACACCGCCAATTGGCCGGGCGCACGGCGTCTGCACTGGAACCGCCTGCTGCCGGCACGAGCGATTGAAAATCTCTGCTATGTGGCGGCGGTGAACCGGGTCGGCAGCGACGGCAAGGGCTTCGCCTATACCGGTGACAGTCAGGTGCTGGATTTCCAGGGCGAGACATTGCTGGCGGCGGGGGAGGCGGATGGCGTGTTCAAGGTGGTTCTGGAAGCTGCGCCGTTGGCGGCGTATCGAGAGCGCTTTCCGGCGAACCTGGATGCCGACACTTTCGAGTTCACCTAACGCAGCCGATCGTTCCCACGCTCTGCGTGGGAATGCAGCCCGTGACGCTCCGCGTCACTGGACGCGGAGCGTCCCTTGAGGCATTCCCACGCGGAGCATGGGAACGATCGCATCCTTTGATCTACAAAAAAAAGGCCCCGGAGCTCACACTCTGGGGCCTTTCGCATTTCAGCGGTCGATTACGCCGCTTTCGCCTCCGGCTGGCTCAGCGAGCGGTTCAGCGCGCTGAACAATGCCTTGAAGCTGGCGGTGGTGATGTTTTCATCGATACCCACGCCGTGCACCGCACGTTCACCGTTCACCCGCAATTCGATATAGGCCGCCGCTTTGGCATTGGTGCCCGCGCCGATCGCGTGTTCGTTGTAGTCCATGATCTCCACCGGAATCGGCAGGCCGGCGACCAGTGCTTCCAGCGCACCGTTGCCCTTGCCGCGCCAATGCAGGTTGGTTTCGCCCTGACCTTTGCTCGCCACTTCGACTTCGACGGCGCTGTTGCCGTTCTCTTCCTGCAAACGATGGCTGACCAGCGCGTAAGGAGTGTTGGCCTGCAGATATTCGCTGATCAACAGCGAGTGAATCTGCTTGGCGGTCATCTCCAGGCCCAGGCGATCGGTCTCACGCTGCACCACCTGGCTGAACTCGATCTGCATGCGCCGTGGCAGGCTGATGCCGTATTCCTGTTCCAGCAAGTAAGCGATGCCGCCCTTGCCCGACTGGCTATTGACGCGGATCACCGCCTCGTAGCTGCGACCGATGTCGGCCGGGTCGATCGGCAGGTACGGCACCTCCCACAAGGTGTCCGGTTTCTGCTGGGCGAAGCCCTTGCGGATTGCGTCCTGGTGCGAGCCGGAGAACGCGGTGTGCACCAGGTCGCCAACGTACGGATGACGCGGGTGCACCTGGATCTGGTTGCACTCTTCGACGACCTTGCGCACGCCGTCGATGTCGGAGAAATCCAGCTCAGGGTCGACGCCCTGGGTGTACATGTTCAGCGCGACAGTGACGAGGTCGACGTTACCGGTGCGTTCGCCGTTGCCGAACAGGCAGCCTTCGACGCGATCGGCGCCGGCCATCAGGCCCAGCTCTGTGGCCGCGACGCCGGTGCCACGGTCGTTGTGGGTGTGCAGGCTGATGATCACGCTGTCACGACGGTTGATGTTGCGGCCGAACCATTCGATCTGGTCGGCGTAAACGTTCGGCGTCGCGCATTCGACGGTGGCCGGCAGGTTGAGGATCATCTTGTGCTCAGGCGTCGGGTTCCACACCTCGATCACGGCGTCACAGACTTCCTTGGCGAATTCCAGCTCAGTGGCGCTGAAGGTTTCCGGCGAGTATTCGAAGGTCCACTCGGTTTCCGGCTGCAGTGCTGCGTACTTGACGAACAGCTTGGCCGCGTTGACCGCGATGGCCTTGATGCCGTCCTTGTCCTGGTTGAAGACGATGCGACGGAAAGAAGGCGAGGTGGCGTTGTACAGGTGAACGATGGCTTTCTTCGCCCCGCGCAGGGATTCGAAGGTGCGCTCGATCAGATCTTCACGGCCCTGGGTCAGCACCTGAATGGTGGTGTCGTCGGGGATGTGGCCTTCTTCGATCAGGGTACGCACGAAGTCGAAGTCGGTTTGCGACGCGGCAGGGAACGACGCTTCGATTTCCTTCACACCGACCTGCACCAGGGTTTTCCAGAAGCGCAGCTTCTTCGCCGCGTCCATTGGCTCGATCAGCGACTGGTTGCCGTCACGCAGGTCGGAGCTGCACCAGATCGGCGCGGCGTCGATGGTTTTCGACGGCCAGGTGCGATCCGGCAGGTTGATGACGGGAAACGCGCGGTATTTCGAAGACGGGTCTTTGAGCATGCTCATCGGGAAATTCCTTGTTGTCTGGGCCGAAAAGAGGCGGCCTGCCGGTTGAACGAATGTTCTTGGAAAAGCGTGGGACGAGGCGCAGCGATTCAGCCTGGCAGTCGTGCGCTGACGAGGCACAGGCTGCGGTGCTGGCGAAGCTGAATGAGGGTGTGAGAGGTTTTCATGGCTTCAACCCTAACCGCGAGGGGAAAGGATGGCAAGCAGTAGGAAAAAATTGAGAGGAATACCCGAAAGTCGCGATTTTGCGCGATTTTATTGCGCCTGATTCACTCGAGTATCGTTATTTTTGCGTGGGGCTTGGTAGGGGCGCAATCGAGCCGGCGGTGTGTCATGGGGCCTTGTGGTGTTGGTCAGGGCGCATTCGCGGGCAAGCCCGCTCCCACAGGTTATTCGGGTGTACATGAGATTTTTGTACGACACGGACACTGTGGGAGCGGGCTTGCCCGCGAATAGGCCAGCAGCCTCGACACAACGATTACGGTTGAAACGCACCAATGAATATCGCCGGATCCACCCGCGCGTCATTCAGGCTGACGTTCCAGTGCATATGCGGCCCGGTTGCCCGCCCTGTGGCGCCAACCTTGCCGACCACCGCGCCGCGCGCCAGTTGCTGGCCGTTCTTCACGTCGATCTTCGACATATGACAGAACATGCTGATAAAGCCCTGGCCATGATCGACGAACACGGTGTTGCCGTTGAAGAAGTAATTGCCGATCAGAATCACCTTGCCCGCCGCCGGGGTCTTTATCGGCGTGCCCGCGGGCACTGCGAAATCGAGACCGGCATGAGGATTACGCTCTTCGCCATTGAAGAAACGACGCACGCCGAACTTGCTCGACAGCGGCCCGTTGACCGGTTTGTCCAGCAGCAGATTGCTCGGCGTGTTCGGGCTGAAACTGCGGTAAGCCGCGATCTGTTCCGCCAGTTCACCCTCGATGCGCTTGAGGTTCTCGGCGTTCGGATTGACCTGCTGTTTGTTCTTCAGGGTGATGTGCTGTTCCGGATATTTCTTGCTGCCCACGGTGAAGGGCAGATTGCGCCCGCCACTGCTGATCTGCTGCGCGCCGGGCTTGACCGTCAGCGGCACGCCAACGATCGCCAGCCAGTTGTTCTGCTCTTTGACCACCAATACTGGTTTGCCTTGATAAGTGGCTTTCGGCGCCTGCGCGGCGGTGCCCAGATCCACCACGGCGACGCCGCCCGGCACCGGTTTGTTCAGCAGCCGGGTGATGTAACTGTCAGCGTGGGCGTTGAAGGTCAGGCAGAGCAACAGCAGCGGAGCGAGAAAGCGCGGCATGGATCAGTCCAGTAAAGAGAGGGTGACGGGCGTCAGGTGATTGTCCTCGACGCGCACTTGCAGTTCGCCTTCGCCGAGCTTGGCTTTCAGACGCTGGCCGGTGTGGGTCTGTGCAGCATTGCGAATCGCGTGGCCACGCTCGTCGAGCAGAATGCTGTAACCGCGACCGAGAGTCGCCAGCGGGCTGACCACGTGCAGGGTCTGCATCTGACTGTGCAATTGCTGCCGACGCTGTTTCAGACCATCGCGCATGGCCCGGGGCAGGCGTTCGGCAAGACTGTCGAGGCGCTGGCGAAGCATGGCCAGTTGGCGCCCCGGATGTTGCCCGGCGAGACGGGTTTCCAGACGGATCAGGCGTTCTCGACGCGTATTGAGGCTGCGTTCGAAGGCCCGGCGCATGCGCATGTCCAGATCATCCAGACGTTGCGCCTGCTGGCGAAGACGTTCGCCGGGATGGCGCAACCGTCGCGCCATGCCTTCCAGACGCAGGCGATCACGCATCAAGCGATCACGCATGCGCATCACCAGACGCCGATGCAGGCTTTCGACCTGACGGATCAGATGGCTGGAATCCGGGGCGAGCAGTTCGGCGGCGGCCGAGGGCGTGGGGGCGCGGACGTCGGCAACAAAGTCACTGATCGACACATCGGTTTCATGGCCGACGGCGCTGACGATCGGCGTTACGCAGGCATCGACTGCGCGGGCCACGGCTTCTTCGTTGAAGCACCAGAGGTCCTCCAGCGAGCCGCCGCCACGGGCGAGGATCAGCGCGTCGAAGCCGCGTGCATCGGCCATTTTCAGCGCGCGGACGATTTGCGCGGTGGCCTCGCGGCCCTGTACGGCAGTCGGAATCAGGGTCAGTTGCACCTGCGGGGCGCGGCGGCGAAACACGCTGATGATGTCGCGAATCACCGCGCCGGTCGGCGAGCTGATAATGCCGATGCGCTGCGGATGCGCGGGCAGCGGCACTTTGCGCTCGGCACTGAACAGGCCTTCGGCGCTGAGCTTTTCCTTCAGCGCATCGAAGGCCAGACGCAGCGCGCCGTCACCGGCCGGCTCCACGGTGTCGAGTATCAGCTGATAGTCGCCACGGCCTTCGAACAGCGAAACCTTGCCGCGCACCTTGACCGCCAGACCGTCCTTCAACGCTTGGCGCACGCGGGCGGCGTTCTGCCGGAACAATGCGCAACGCACCTGCGCGCCGCTGTCCTTGAGGGTGAAGTAGACGTGGCCGGACGCCGGGCGCGCGAGGTTGGAGATTTCGCCTTCGACCCAGATATTGCTGAACACGTCTTCCAGCAACACCCGCGCGCGGCCGTTGAGCTGGCTGACGGTCAGGACTTCACGGTCCAGGCCAAGTCTTGCAAAGGGATCTTTAATCATGGGGCGCAGTTTAAAGGCATTTGCCCGCCAATCACCATGACACCCACACAAAACCCTGTGGGAGCGAGCCTGCTCGCGAAAGCATTGTGTCAGCGGACAACAACGGGGGATGACACTCCGCCTTCGCGAGCAGGCTCGCTCCCACATGGGATCAATTTGATATCTGGTCCTGCCGCCCGCTACTGGCTACATTCAGCGCGGTCTTATAAAGGATGCGGACGATGAGCATGATGGAGCTGTTGGGGGCGTGGTCGTGGGGCGCAGGCGGTTGGGCGGTCATCGGGGTGGCCATCGCCTTGGCCTACATCGTCTTCGGCATCGCCGGTTTCGGCACGGCGCTGGTCGCGGGGCCGATTCTGATTCTGTTCATGCCACTGTCGAAGATCGTACCGCTGCTGGTGCTGCTGGATTTCGTCGCCGCGTTCGGCAATCTGCTGCCCTCGCGGCGCGACATCGCCAAGCCGGAATTGCTCAGGCTGCTGCCGTGCATGGCGATCGGCTGCACGTTGGGGGTGATCTTCCTGCTCAATCTGAAATCCGATCTGTTACTGCTTTTGATGGGGCTGTTTATCTGCGCCTATGCGGTTTACAGCCTGTGGGTCAAAGCGCGGCCGGCACAGTTGTCGGCGGCGTGGGCGGTGCCGATGGGGACGGTGGGCGGGTTGTTCGGCGCGTTGTTTGGCAGTGGCGGCTTTCTTTATGCGATCTATCTGAACAGCCGTCTGACCAAGGAAGCGGCGCGGGCCACGCAAAGTGCGTTGATCAGTTGCAGCACCGTGGTGCGCTTGAGCCTGTTTGTCATCGCCGGTGTATATGCCGAGCTACCCTTGTTGATGCTGGCGCTGTGTCTTTTGCCGGCGATGGCGCTGGGCTTGTGGATCGGCCGGCGGCTGACCATGAGGTTGTCGCGCGAGGCATTTGTGCGGCTGGTGACGTGGCTGGTGCTGGCCAGCGGGATCGCGTTGATCGTGCGCTATTTCAGCACTTGACCGGATTTCTTCAGGGATTAAGCTGCCGGCCGCACTGACGCCATCGCGGGCAAGCCCGCTCCCACAGGTTTCTCTGGTGTACACAACCTTTGTGATCGACCGAGATCCCTGTGGGAGCGGGCTTGCCCGCGAAGACGGCGGAGTGAGCACCGCAGAACTTCCATTTGACGTCGCAGGCTCCACCATGAACTCGCAAAGCATCATCGTCCCGAAAATCTCCACCCTTCCGGTGCACGAACCCCGGGCGCGGGCGATCGTGCGCTGGCTGGTGCGCAAGAACATCGTCGAAGAGCAATTGACCACTTGCGGGCGCACCGGCAATCGCATGGCTCACGCGATCGCTGACGGCGCGCGCGCGGTGGTGTTGCATCCCGAGGCGCTGCCGTTCGGCGAGCCGATCAACGGCCTGGAGATCGTCACCAAACGCTGCATCTACACCCCGGCCAAGGGCTTTCTCGAAGAAGCCGGTTGCGCGGAATGCCGCCGCGAAGTCGGCGAGGCGCTGTTTGAAAGCCTCGAAGACTGGTTTCCAGGGCGCACCGACAATTTCACCTGCCCGGAATGCGGGCATGAGGACGACATCAACGGCTTCCTGTTTTTGCGGGAATGCGCGTTTTCCAATCTCGGCTTCATTTTCAATAATTGGCTGGAGGCGGGGTTCAAGCAGAGCTTTATCGACGAGTTCGCCGATTGGCTCGATCAACCTGTCTCCTGGGTCAAGGTGGAGCTGTAGGGCCGGGCTTTCCCATCTATCAATTAGGCTGAGTTTTACATTGAACAGCAGGGGGTGTCTGACTATAATGGCGCGCTTCCATTTTCCCGCTCGGGAGCCCCCGCGATGCTGCGTATCAGCCAAGAAGCTCTGACATTCGACGACATTCTCCTAGTGCCCGGTTATTCCGAGGTGCTTCCCAACGAAGTCAGTCTCAAGACCCGTCTTACCCGTGGCATCGAACTGAATATTCCTCTGGTTTCTGCCGCCATGGACACCGTTACTGAAGCCCGTCTGGCGATTGCCATGGCTCAGGAAGGTGGCATCGGCATTATCCACAAGAACATGACCATCGAGCAGCAAGCTGCCGAAGTGCGCAAGGTCAAGAAGTTCGAAGCCGGTGTGGTCAAGGATCCCATCACCATCGAGGCCGATGCCACGGTACGTGATCTGTTCGAACTGACCCGTCTTCACAACATTTCCGGCGTTCCGGTACTGCACGATGGCGACCTGGTCGGCATCGTCACCTCCCGCGACGTACGTTTCGAAAACCGTCTGGAAGCCACTGTCCGCGAAGTGATGACGCCTAAAGAGCGTCTGGTCACGGTCAAGGAAGGCGCCGACAAGAACGACGTCCGTGAACTGCTGCACAAGCACCGCATCGAGCGCGTGCTGATCGTCGACGACAAATTCGCCCTCAAAGGCATGATGACCGTCAACGACATCGAAAAAGCCAAAGCCTACCCGCTGGCCAGCAAGGACGATCAAGGTCGTCTGCGCGTTGGCGCTGCGGTCGGCACCGGTAAAGACACCGGTGATCGCGTGACTGCACTGGTCAATGCCGGCGTGGACGTGGTGGTGGTCGACACCGCACACGGTCACTCCAAAGGCGTGATCGACCGCGTACGCTGGGTCAAGGAGAACTTCCCTGAAGTGCAGGTGATCGGCGGCAACATCGCCACCGGCGCTGCCGCCAAGGCGCTGGCCGAAGCGGGCGCCGATGCAGTCAAGGTCGGTATCGGCCCTGGCTCGATCTGCACCACCCGTATCGTCGCCGGTGTCGGCGTGCCGCAAATCAGCGCCATCGCCAACGTCGCCGCCGCCCTTGAAGGCACCGGCGTGCCGTTGATCGCCGACGGCGGTATCCGTTTCTCCGGTGACCTGTCCAAGGCCATCGTGGCCGGTGCGTCCTGCGTGATGATGGGCTCGATGTTCGCCGGTACCGAAGAAGCGCCGGGCGAGATCGAACTGTTCCAGGGCCGTTCGTACAAGGCTTATCGCGGTATGGGTTCGCTGGGCGCCATGTCCCAGGCCCAGGGCTCGTCCGACCGTTACTTCCAGGACTCCTCGGCAGGCGCCGAGAAACTGGTTCCGGAAGGCATCGAAGGCCGTGTGCCGTACAAAGGCACCCTGAGCGCGATCATTCACCAGTTGATGGGCGGCCTGCGCTCTTCGATGGGTTACACCGGCAGCGCCAACATCGAAGAAATGCGTACCAAGCCCGAGTTCGTGCGGATCACCGGTGCCGGCATGGCCGAGTCCCACGTTCACGACGTGCAGATCACCAAGGAAGCGCCGAACTACCGCGTAGGTTGAGGCTTCCAGCAAAACGTTAAATCACCGGGGCTGTTCATTCAGCCCCGAGTTGTTTCTGATTCACTACATGAGAATGAGTCATGGCCCTCGACATTCACGCTCACCGCATCCTGATCCTCGACTTCGGTTCGCAATACACCCAGCTGATTGCCCGCCGCGTGCGCGAGATCGGCGTGTACTGCGAACTGCACCCGTTCGACATGGACGAAGATGCGATCCGCGAATTCGCCCCTAAAGGCGTCATCCTCGCCGGCGGCCCCGAGTCCGTGCACGAAGCCAACAGCCCGCGCTGCCCGCAGGCGGTGTTCGATCTCGGCGTTCCGGTCTTCGGCATCTGCTACGGCATGCAGACCATGGCCGAGCAACTGGGCGGCAAGGTGGAAGGTTCCGAACTGCGTGAGTTCGGTTACGCCCGCGTTGACGTGGTCGGCAAGAGCCGCCTGCTCGACGGCATCGAAGACCACATCGATGCCGACGGCCTGTTCGGCCTCGACGTGTGGATGAGCCACGGTGACAAAGTCACCAAGATGCCGGAAGACTTCCACATCCTCGCCAGCACCCCAAGCTGCCCGATCGCCGGTATGTTCAACGACGACCGCGCTTACTACGGCGTGCAGTTCCACCCGGAAGTGACCCACACCAAACAGGGCGGTCGCATCCTGTCGCGCTTCGTGCTCGACATCTGCGGCTGTGAAGCACTGTGGACGCCGTCGAAGATCGCTGAAGACGCCATCGCCAACATCCGCGCCCAGGTCGGCACCGACAACGTGCTGCTGGGCCTGTCCGGTGGCGTTGACTCCTCGGTGGTTGCCGCACTGCTGCACAAAGCCATCGGCGATCAACTGACCTGCGTCTTCGTCGACAACGGTCTGCTGCGTCTGCACGAAGGCGAGCAAGTGATGGCCATGTTCGCCGAGAACATGGGCGTCAAGGTGATCCGCGCCAACGCTGAGGAGCAGTTCCTCAACAACCTGGCCGGCGAAGCCGACCCGGAGAAGAAGCGCAAGATCATCGGCCGCACCTTCATCGACGTGTTCGATGCCGAATCCTGCAAGCTGGACAACATCAAGTACCTCGCTCAGGGCACCATCTACCCGGACGTGATCGAGTCGGCTGGCGCGAAAAGCGGCAAGGCCCACGTGATCAAGTCGCACCACAACGTGGGCGGCCTGCCGGAAGAAATGAACCTGAAACTGGTCGAGCCACTGCGCGAACTGTTCAAGGACGAAGTCCGTCGCCTTGGCCTGGAGCTGGGCCTGCCGTACGACATGGTCTACCGTCACCCGTTCCCAGGCCCGGGCCTGGGCGTGCGCATCCTCGGTGAAGTGAAGAAGGAATACGCCGACCTGCTGCGTCGCGCCGACCACATCTTCATCGAAGAACTGCGCAAGGCCGACTGGTACCACAAGGTCAGCCAGGCGTTCGTGGTGTTCCAGCCAGTCAAATCGGTCGGCGTGGTCGGCGACGGTCGTCGTTACGCATGGGTGGTTGCCCTGCGTGCCGTAGAAACCATCGACTTCATGACCGCACGTTGGGCACATCTGCCTTACGAATTGCTGGAAACCGTCTCCGGCCGCATCATCAACGAAATCGAAGGCATCTCCCGCGTTACGTATGACGTGTCGAGCAAGCCGCCGGCGACGATTGAGTGGGAGTGATGGAGGAAGCCGGCTCGTCCGGCCTCCGCTAGGCGCCAGTTTCAAAAGCGCTTAGCCATGCTCTGGAAAAATGCCAGTCAGTTTTGCTGACTGGCATTTTTTATTGATAGCGCCGAAAACTTTCAGGCGCAGCTATGTGTTCAGAAGCCAGTAAGCCTGTCGCAGATCTCAAAGATATTCAGATCGAATCAGATCCGTGTCGAACGGCGTCAACCCTTGATCAGGCGCAAACACCGTCTGCGCCTGCTCCGCAGAGGCCACTCGTTCACCTCGTGCCCGCACATGCAAATCAAAAAGTGTGTGCAGTTCCGGCCGTGGTGTATGCACCAAGGCGCGCAGCATCAACGAAACCCCGCTGAGGTTGTTGTCGACGTTGTTCCAACGGGGCGATGAAGTCAGCCCCAGATCGGCCCAGATCATGCGTCGCTCCTGTAGGTCCATCACGAAGGGTAGACAGATACCGGTGTCTGAGGCGATATCGACGCGGTCGACTACGGTGCGCGGCTCGAATACTTCGCCAGATGCCGTGTCGGCGCGGGCCATCCAACCCGCAAAGCATTCCGGAAGGTCGCAATATGGCTGCCAGGTAAACGAGTTGAGGGACGTGACGACATAACGGATACCCTTCTCGGCAAGAACATCAAGGTCGAGGTCGATGAACTCGGAAGCGCCTTCAGGCGCGTCGACGATATCGCCGCTGTGGTAACCGCCATAGCCTTTGAGGTTGTAATAGGCGACTGCTTCCTTGAAGACGAAGTCGCTGTCGAAGAAGGCGGCGGACAGGTCGATGTCCGTGCGGTCACGGCCATTCTTCCACCATAGAAACAGGCGAATGAATCGCGTATCGGGCATTGGCAACCGACTGCCGCGTACCAGCGTGCGCAACGACTTCGCTGCGGCGCGCTGTGCCAGTGGCACTCGGTAGTCGCGCAATGCCGGATCGATGAAACAACGTCCCAGTGGTGGCAGCAACGTGAAACGCGCGATCAGGGCGTTCTCGCAAATCTGTGCGGCACGTGCCAATACCTGCGGTGCGATCGACTCTCGACGATCAGCAGTGCCGAAGACTTTCGCCAGCGCTCCTTTAGGTGTGAACGCCCGCAAGGGCAGGGGGCGCGGGGCATTTACCTGGGCCAGCAATTGCAGCAGCACAGGTGAGGACACTTGCGCCGCGACAGCCGCAAAGGCGTCGAGCACCGCGTCCGGTTCTGTGGCACGCCGTAACATCACGTCCAGACGGCGCGCGAATTCTCCGGGACGATCCTGCAGCACCGGCGTAAGCGCGGCGATCTGGCGTTGGGCAAGCATGGTTTCGACACGCGACCCGAACGAGGGCGGCGGATCGTTGCGTCGCGCTGCGGTGATGGCCGCGAATGCTCGCGGATACTTCTCAGCGTAATCGCCTGGATGCAGGACTTCGGCCAGGCGTTTCCAGCGTTCGGCCTGGCGCATCACATCTTCCGTAGCGTTGGGCGAGCGGTCGAGCAGGCGCAACAGCTTGCGACGCATCGAGCGTTTAATTTTGCCAAAGCGCGTCTGCGCTGTTGCCAGCGACACGTCTCCACCATGCAGTGCGATCGCCACACGCAGCACGTCCGTTGCCGTTTCGACATTTTGCTCAAGGAAGGCCTCGACCCGGGCATCGTCACCGATATGCAGGATCAGCGCGGCACCAACCAGCGCGCGAATCTCGCGGAACGGGATGGTCTCTGGCAGCAGGCGGAACACATCGCTTTTGTATGTTCGGATAAACCAGATGACATCCGCCGCTTCCTCTTCGGACAGCGAGGTGTGCGATGAGACCAGCGGCTCGAGCAACGCCTCGAACTCGCTGACACTTCCCGGTTCGATGACCCAATGAATGAAGTTGCCTTCAAGCATGGCTGGCCGAACCTGTTCGCTGGGTGGCAGGCGCCGAAGTGTGTGGTAGTGAATGACGGCGTTGAGATACAACTCAGCCTCTGTCGCTTCGAGGACTTGATTGGGAAAGTCAGGATAAAACGGTCGGTGATGTACATGAGCACCGCTGCGACGCCGCAGGACTCGAATGACTTCACGCAGCCAGTTCTTGAGTTCGACCGCAGAGAGCGTGCCGATTCGCTCGATCAGCGGCTCGGAGAGAACGCATCGAAACGCTGTAACTTCTTTGACAGCTGATGCGACCTGCGCGCGTGTGGCTCCGCCAGAGCCCGCAGGAACGTGCAGCTTTGTACGGCGCCGCAGGAACAGCTCCTGATTAATCATGATTTCTTCCTTGGTCGCCGTTTCCAGTGAGCTGAAGCTCACCTGTGCAATCGATACGAAAACGCCTGCAATAAGCAGGCGCGGTGTGGAGAGCGGAACCCCTAGTTCATGGAGGATAGAAGGAAGGTGTTCCATAGCCACGGCGGCATACTACCGGAGGTCATCGCGGCTTGTCAGCCAACCACATATTTTGAAACGGGCTCGCTTGCCAGCGGCTATTACCGCCGCGCCACATCCGAAAAATAGAACTTGTCCAGCGTATGCCGTGATTCGGTGTATTCGAACTGGCGGCCGTCCTGCAGGAAGGTCTGGTTGCTGACGACGATGACATGGCTCTGGCCGTCGAGGTCCAGGTGTTGTTGGTCGTCTTTGCTGGACGGCACGGCTTCGATGGTGCGCTGGGCGTAGGCGATCTGCAGCTGCAGGGTCTGTTCGATGTGGGCGTAGATCGAATGTTCGGCGATGTCTGCTGACAGGTCGGGGATCACGTCGCTGACGAAGTGGTTGATGTCGAGGATGACGCGTTTGCCGTCGATGCGCCGTACTCGCTTGATCCGCGTGATCGGGCTGCCGGGGTCGGCATTGATGTGTTCGAGCAGCGCACCTTCCAGCGGCACCTGACACATCTCGACCACTTCGGTGCTGACGTCGTTGCCCAGTCGCGGGTGGGTCTCCTGGAAGCTGACGATGCCGCCGAGCTGGAATTCGATCGGGTTGGTCGACAGCACGAACGCGCCTTTACCGTGAATCTTCTGAGCGAAACCGCGCTCCTGCAACTGGTCGATGGCCTTGCGCACCGTGCCACGGCTGGCCTGATAGGTGTCCATCAGTTCGGTTTCGGAAGGCAGCCGGGCGCCGCGCTCCAGGCGCTGGGTGGTGATGCTGGCAAGCAAATCGCTGTAGATCTGGTTGTATTTGCTCATGGCTGGACTCTGTGCCGACGGTGCTCAAAACCCCGAACCTTAAGGGCAGGGTAGGGGTTTGTCCATGCGGACGAAGGAAAACATCTTAAGTCAGAGTAGGAAGAATCCGCGTTTTTCTGACGTTCATCCACGGATGCAGACTCGTACAGACGAGTTGTTGCATTAACTCGTACAGACGAGTATTTTTCCTCTCGGCGTGCTGCCAATAACAACAATCCACGACGGAAGAACAAGCATGAGCCATGACTACCCGAACATCGCCCGAGAGCTGCTGGAAAGCCTCGGTGGCCGCGACAACATCGAGCAGGCGGCGCATTGCGTCACGCGTTTGCGCCTGGCGCTGAAGAACCCCGCGCTGGTGAATGTGGCCGCGCTCAATGGCGTCGATCTGGTCAAGGGTTCGTTCTTCACCGGCGGGTTGTATCAAGTGGTCATCGGCCCGGGTGATGTGGAAAAGGTTTATGCCGAACTGCGCCAGCAGACAGGTCTTGCGGCATCGACCATCGCCGACGTTAAACAGAAAAGCGCCGAGAAGATAAACGCCATGCAGCGGCTGGTGCGGGTGTTTTCCGATGTGTTCATGCCGATCCTGCCGGCGCTGATCATTGCCGGCCTGTTGATGGGCATCAACAACCTGCTCGGCGCCAAGGGCATGTTCATCGAGGGCCAGACCCTGCTCGATGCCTATCCCAACCTCGACGGGTTGTGGAGCCTGATCAACCTGATGGCCAACACCTCGTTCGTGTTCCTGCCGGCGCTGGTCGGCTGGTCGGCGGCCAAGCGCTTCGGCGGCAGCGAGATCCTCGGCATCGTCCTCGGTCTGATGCTGGTGCATCCGGACCTGCTCAATGCCTGGAATTACGGCAAGGCCGTCGCTGGGCTGGACGGGCAGCAGTTGCCGTACTTCGACATCCTCGGCCTGTTCCAGGTGGAAAAGGTCGGTTACCAAGGGCAGATTCTGCCGATCCTGCTGGCAGCCTATGTGATGAGCGTGATCGAAAAATGGCTGCGCACACGCGTGCCCAACGCGGTGCAGCTGCTGGTGGTGCCGATCACCACCATCGTTGTCACCGGCGTGCTGGCCCTGGCGATCATCGGCCCGGTGACCCGGCATATCGGCATCTACATCACCGAAGGACTGGTGATGCTGTTCGATCTGGCGCCGTTGGTTGGCGGTCTGATTTTCGGTTTGTTGTATGCGCCTCTGGTAATCACCGGCATGCACCACATGTTTCTTGCCGTAGACCTGCAACTGATCTCCAGCCAGGGCGGCACCTTCATCTGGCCGATGATCGTCATGTCCAATCTGGCGCAGGGCAGCGCGGCACTGGCGGTGTTCTGGATGACCCGTAATGCGCGGGACAAGAGCATGGCCTCGACCTCAGCGATTTCTGCGTATTTCGGCATCACCGAGCCGGCGATGTTCGGCGTCAACCTGCGCTACAAGTTTCCGTTTTACGCCGCGCTGGCCGGTTCGGCGCTTGGTTGCATGTTCCTCTCGCTGAACAAGATCCAGGCCTCGGCCATCGGCGTCGGTGGCTTGCCCGGTTTCATCTCGATCGTTCCGCAGTTCATCCCGATGTTCGTCATCGGGATGCTGATCGCCATGCTCGTGCCGTTTGCCCTGACCTGCGTGCTGAGCATGAAGATCGTCCGTCCGGGTTACCGGGTTGCCTGAAATCAATAAAGGAGTCGCGCCATGCAAGACTGGCAACGTTCGGTGATCTACCAGATCTACCCGAAGAGCTTTCACAGCCATGCCGGCAACGCCACCGGCGATCTGCTCGGCATCGTCGCCAAGCTCGATTACCTGCAATGGCTGGGAGTCGATTACCTGTGGATCACGCCGTTCCTGCGCTCGCCGCAGCGCGACAACGGCTACGACATCAGCGACTACTACGCGGTCGATCCGAGCTACGGCAGCATGGCCGACTGTGAACTGCTGATCGCCGAAGCGGGCAAACGCGGGATCAAGTTGATGCTCGACATCGTGGTCAACCACACCTCGATCGAGCATGCCTGGTTCCAGCAGGCGCGCAGCAGCCTCGACAATCCTTATCGCGACTTCTATATCTGGCGCGACCAGCCGAACAACTGGGAATCCAAGTTCGGCGGTTCGGCCTGGGAGTACGAAGCGCAGACCGGCCAGTACTATCTGCACCTGTTCGACCACACCCAGGCCGACCTCAATTGGGACAACCCCAAGGTCCGCGACGAAGTGTTCAAGATGATGCGTTTCTGGCGCGACAAGGGCGTCGGTGGCTTTCGTCTGGACGTGATCAACCTGATCTCGAAACCGGCGGACTTCCCCGAGGACGACAGCGATGGTCGGCGCTTCTACACCGACGGGCCGAACGTGCACACCTACTTGCAGGAAATGCACCGCGAGGTCTTTGAAGGGCATGAGCTGATCAACGTCGGGGAAATGTCTTCGACCCGCCTCGAACACTGCATTCGTTACTCCAATCCGCAGTCGAAAGAGCTGTCGATGACCTTCAACTTTCATCACCTGAAGGTCGATTACCCGAATCTGCAGAAATGGGTGCGCGCCGATTTCGATTTCCTCCAGCTCAAGCAGATTCTGTCCGACTGGCAGACCGGCATGCAGGCGGGTGGCGGCTGGAATGCGCTGTTCTGGTGCAACCACGATCAGCCACGCGTGGTCTCGCGGTTCGGCAATGACGGCGAATACCGCGAGCTGTCGGCGAAGATGCTCGGCACGGCGCTGCACTTTCTGCAGGGCACGCCCTTCGTCTATCAGGGCGAAGAATTGGGAATGACCAATCCGGGGTTCGAGAGCATCGAGCAGTACCGCGATGTCGAGACCCTGAACATCTTTCGCCTCAAGCGTGAAGCCGGCACCGGCGACCTCGACAACCTGGCGGCGATCATGCAGAAGTCCCGCGACAACGGGCGCACGCCGATGCACTGGCACGCGGGGCACAACGCCGGTTTCACCCGCGGCGAACCATGGATCGGTGTGCCGGCCAATGCTGCGCAGATCAACGTCGCGCATCAGCTGCACGACCCAGAGTCGGTGCTGCATCACTATCGCCGCCTGATCGTTTTGCGCCGCACTGAAGCGCTGATCTCTGACGGCGTCTATCGCCAGTTGCTACCGGAGCACCCACAAGTCTGGGCGTACCTGCGCGAGGGTGCGGGTGAGCGTTTGCTGGTGGTGAACAACTTCTATGGCACTGCCTGTGAGGTCGAGCTACCGGCACTGATCGACGAAACCCACGAACAGCGCTTGTTGATCAGCAACTACCCGGACTGTCCGCAACGCACACGGGTGCTGCACTTGCGACCTTACGAATCCTTCGTGCTGCACCTGACCGACCCCTGATTTTTTAACTGAATAACAACCTTTGAAAAAACACGCAGAACGCTGCGCGGGGGATTTGTGCGCGCTGAATTCCTGCAACCACACAATAAAAACAATGGGTGGCATATGAAAACAACCATGAATTACAGCTTGGCAGTCGCCGGATTTTGTCTGGCAATGCCTACATCTTCTCAGGCGCTGGAGTTTGGCGGCTATCTGCGCAGCGGTGTTGGTACTTCGGTCAACAGCGGCAGTCAGTCGTGTTTCCAGTTGCCCGGCGCACAGACCAAATATCGCCTCGGCAACGAGTGCGAGCAGTACGGTGAGCTCGAGCTGCGCCAGGATCTGTACACCCTCGACGACGGCTCGGTGTTGAGCGTCGATGGCATGGCGTCGTTGTACAACCGCTACGATCGCAGCCTGACGTTCAAAGAGGACAACGGCTCGATTCGCCTGCCACAGGCTTATGCGCAATGGTCGGCGATGCCCGCGCTTAACGGCGGCTCGCTATGGGCGGGTCGGCGTTACTACAAACGTAACGACATCCATATTTCCGATTTCTATTACTGGAACCAGAGCGCCACCGGGGCAGGCATTGAAGACGTGTTGCTCGGTGGCCTGAAATACAGCTACGCCTTTTCGCGCAAGGACAATCTTTACCAAAAAGATTACATCAACCGCCACGACTTCAACGTCGGCGGTTTCAACAGCAACCGCGGCGGTGAACTGGAGTTTGGCCTGAGCTACATCGACAAGCCCGGCAGCCGCGACGCGCACCGTGGCTGGGCGATCACTACTCAGCACGTGCAGCAGGCCTTTTTCGGCGGCAAGAACAAACTGGCGCTGCAATACGGCGAAGGGCCGGGCACCGGATTGGGCTATACCGGTAACGTCAGGCTCGATGACCGCAACAAGAGCTATCGCATCGTCGAATTCTTCGACTGGCAACTGACGCCACGTTTTGGCGGACAATTCCAGGCGGTGTATCAAAAGGATATTCGTCAGGGCGGCGCCGACCAGAACTGGTTGTCACTCGGTGTGCGCCCGGCCTATGCGCTGAGCGAGCAGTTCAAACTGGTGACCGAACTGGGTCACGATCAGGTCGAGGCGGCGGACGGCACGCGCAAGCTGAGCAAGTTCACCTTCGCGCCGACCTGGTCACCGAAAGGCCCGGAATTCTGGGCGCGGCCCGAAGTGCGACTGTATTACACCTATGCCAGCTGGAACCAGGCGGCCAAGCGTGCCGCCAACCTGTTGGCCAAAGGCTCGGCACTGTCCGACACAGGCGCCTTCGGCAATGCCCGGCACGGGGCCAATGTCGGGCTGCAGGTTGAATACTGGTGGAAATAAGCAAAGCGGCTGCGACCGCTCATTCAATCAATACAAGATCAGGTGATGTCATGGCCACACCCCAACAATTGCAGCTGCTGGCGCCTTTATCCGGCGTGCTGATGGCGCTGGACCAGGTGCCCGACCCGGTGTTTGCCGGGCGGATCATCGGCGACGGTTTGTGCATCGACCCGACCTCGTCAACGCTCTGCGCACCGTTGGCCGGCGTGGTCAGCGATGTGCAGGCCAGCGGGCACGCGCTCACCATCACCAGTGACGCGGGTGTTCAGGTGTTGATGCACATCGGCCTGGACACGGTGAATCTCGCTGGCGAAGGATTTACCCGCCGCGTTGAAGCCGGGCAGCGGGTCGAAGCGGGGCAGGCGCTGATCGACTTTGATGCTGACTACATTGCCCTGCATGCGCGCAGTTTGCTGACCTTGATGCTGGTGGTCAGTGGCGAGCCGTTCGATTCATTGGTCGGCTCAACCGGGTTGGTCGAGGTGGGCCAGCCAGTGCTGGACGTGCTGGTCGGCGCAGCCGTCGGCGAGCATCCAGCGCCGGTGCCGGGCGATGCGGTGTTCTCGCCGCCGATCAGCCTGCCCAATCCCAATGGTCTGCACGCGCGGCCGGCGGCAGTATTCGCCCAAGCGGCCAAGGCATTTTCAGCGACCATTCATCTGCACAAACTGCAAGCGCAAGCCAATGGCAAATCCCTGGTGGCGATCATGGCGTTGCAGACGGCCCATGGCGACAGCGTACAAGTCAGCGCCGAAGGTGAAGATGCCGAAGCAGCGGTCGCAGCGCTGAGCCGCTTGCTGAGCGAAGGCTGCGGCGAAGCGGTGACAGCGCCCGCACCGGTCGAAGCCGATGCAGCAGAAATGCCGAACATCCTGCGCGGTGTCTGCGCCTCGCCCGGTTCGGCGTTGGGGCAAGTCATGCAGATCGTCGAAGCATCGCTACTGGTCAACGAGTTCGGCGCCGCGCCGCCAATCGAACTGGAGGCCTTGAGCCAGGCCCTGATCGAAGCCGACATGGCCCTGCAACATCTGCGCGACACCGCCAGCGGCCAGGCGCAGGCGGAAATCTTCAAGGCGCATCAGGAACTGCTGGCCGACCCGAGCCTGCTGGATCAGGCCAGGGCGCTGATCGACGCGGGCAAAAGCGCGGCATTCGCCTGGAAGACCAGCACCGACGCAACGGCGGCGATGTTCCGCTCGCTGGGCAATGCCTTGTTGGCCGAACGCGCGGCGGATCTGGATGATGTCGGCCAGCGCGTGCTGAAGCTGATTCTCGGTGTGCACGAGCAAGCGCTGGAGTTGCCGGACGACACAATTCTCATCGCCGATCAGTTGACCCCTTCGCAGACCGCCGGGCTCGATACGCGCAAGGTGCTGGGGTTTGCCACCGTTGGCGGCGGCGCTACCAGCCATGTCGCGATCCTCGCGCGGGCCTGTGGCTTGCCTGCGATCTGTGGCATGCCGCTGCAAATGCTCGGGCTCGACAATGGCACGCGGGTCCTGCTCGATGCCGACAAAGGCGAACTGCAATTGCACCCTGACGCCGAGTCCATCGATCAATTGCGCACGCGGCATGAGCGCCAGCGCCAGCGTCATCAGCAGGAACTGGCGCAGGCCAGCGAGGCGGCTTGTACCCGTGACGGTCAGCACATCGAAGTCACCGCCAACGTTGCCTCGCAGGAAGAAACCGCCCAGGCCATGGAGCTTGGCGCGAGTGGCGTTGGACTGCTGCGTTCGGAGTTTCTCTACCTGGGTCGCCAGCAAGCGCCGAGCCACGATGAACAAGTGGCCACCTACAGCGCCATCGCCCGCACTATCGGGCCGGCACACAATCTCGTGGTGCGCACCCTCGATGTCGGCGGGGACAAGCCGCTGGCCTATGTGCCGATGGACAGCGAAACCAATCCCTTCCTCGGTTTGCGCGGTATTCGCCTGTGCCTTGAGCGCCCGCAATTGTTGCGTGAGCAATTTCGCGCCGTGCTGGCCTGCTCGGAGCTGACGCGTCTGCACATCATGTTGCCGATGGTCACAAATCTGGCCGAGCTGCGTCTGGCACGGCAGATCCTCGAACAGGAGGCGCGCATGCTGGGCCTGGCGCACCTGCCGAAACTGGGAATCATGATCGAAGTGCCGGCCGCCGCGCTGATGGCCGATGTGCTGGCGCCGCACGTGGATTTTTTCTCCATCGGCACCAACGACCTCACCCAATACACGCTCGCCATGGACCGCGATCATCCGCGTCTGGCCAGTCACGCGGACAGCTTTCACCCTTCGGTGCTGCGCCTGATCGCGATGACGGTGAAGGCTGCGCATGCCCACGGCAAATGGGTCGGCGTTTGCGGCGCCATGGCGTCTGAACGCCTTGCGGTGCCGTTGCTGCTGGGGCTGGGTGTGGATGAGCTGTCGGTGAGCGTGCCGTTGATTCCGGCGATCAAGTCGGCGGTGCGCGAAGTGAATCTGGCCGACTGTCGCATCATCGCCGAACAGGTCTCGAGCCTCGAAAGCGCCGCCGACGTGCGCGAAGCCTTGCAGCAGTTTCAAGGGGCGAAAGTCGATGCCTCGCCGGTTATGGAGAATTGAACATGTTCGACAAATTGCAGCAGGCATTCTGGAAGGCACTGACGCCGGATCTGGTCCCGGATGAAGTTAAAGTCGCCGCCGAACCGGTTGCCGGTTTGAGCGCCGAGACCATTGCCGCGCTGGGCGGTGTGGCTAACATCAAGTCGCAGCAGCCGGTGGCGCTGACCCGGGTGCGCGTGACGCTGCAGGACGAGGCGCGGGTCGACCATCAGGCGCTGAGTGCCGCCGGCGTGGCAGGTGTCATGCCCATTGGTGATGGCGTGCTGCACCTGATTACCGGGCTGCGCGCATAAGGCCGACAAGACGTGCGGCCGCAGGTCGCCCTTACTGTTTCTCAACTGCGGGTGTATCGTATTCGCCTTTTTGCGGGTCCCTCGGGGTCCGTCGCTGATACGTGAGGTAGTTGAGTTCATGTCCTTTACCCGTCGACAAATTCTCGGTGGCCTGGCCGGTCTTGTTGTCGTTGGCGTGGGCGCGGGAGGCGCATCGCGTTACTGGCTGGGCAAGATGGCCGACGCCGAGGCCGGCCACGACTATGAACTGATCGCCGCGCCGCTCGACGTCGAGCTGGTGCCGGGGAACAAGACCGAGGCCTGGGCGTTCGGCCCGTCGGCGCCGGGCACCGAGTTGCGCGTGCGTCAGGGCGAATGGTTGCGGGTGCGTTTCATCAATCACCTGCCCGTGGCGACCACCATTCACTGGCACGGTATCCGCCTGCCGCTGGAAATGGACGGCGTGCCCTACGTATCGCAACTGCCGGTGCTGCCGGGCGAATACTTCGACTACAAATTCCGCGTGCCGGACGCCGGCAGCTACTGGTATCACCCGCATGTCAGCAGCAGCGAAGAACTGGGTCGTGGGCTGGTCGGGCCGCTAATCATCGAAGAGCGCGAGCCCACCGGTTTCAAGTACGAGAAAACCCTTAGCCTGAAGAACTGGCATGTCGATGAGCAAGGCCAGTTCGTCGAGTTCAGTATCCCGCGCGAAGCGGCCCGTGGCGGTACCGCCGGGCGCCTGTCGACGATCAATGGCGTGCCGTTGCCGGTGATCGATCTGCCGGCCGGGCAGATCACTCGGGTGCGCTTGCTCAACCTCGACAACACCCTGACCTATCGCATCAACATTCCGGGCGTCGAAGCGAAGATCTACGCGCTGGACGGCAATCCGATCGAACCTCGGCCATTGGGCAAGGAATACTGGCTCGGCCCTGGCATGCGCATTTGCCTGGCGATCAAGGCGCCGGCGGCAGGTGAGGAGTTGTCGCTGCGCAACGGCCCGGTTCGTCTGGGCACGCTGCGTTCCGTCGCCAACACCGATGCGCCAACGGACTGGCCAAAAGCGCTGCCAGCCAACCCGGTGGCCGAGCCGGACCTGGCCAATGCGGAGAAACTCAACTTCAATTTCGAATGGGTCGGCTCGGTCTCGGTGAACACCGAAAACGGCAAACCGCCGAGCCTGTGGCAGATCAACGGCAAGGCTTGGGATATCACCGACAAGACCTGTGCTGACCGACCGATTGCCAGCCTGAAACTGGGTCAGAGCTATATTTTCGAATTGAAGAACATGACCCAGTACCAGCACCCGATCCACCTGCACGGCATGAGCTTCAAGGTGATCGCGTCGAACCGGCACAAGGTCGTGCCGTATTTCACCGACACCTATCTGCTGGGCAAGAACGAGCGTGCGCAAGTGGCGCTGGTGGCGGATAACCCGGGGGTGTGGATGTTCCACTGCCATGTCATCGACCATATGGAAACCGGCCTGATGGCCGCGATCGAGGTGAAGTGATGCGCCAGATCCGCCCGGCGGCGATCATCGACCGCAGCCGCGACCGCGACTTCATGCGCGAAGCTCTGATCCTCGCCGCACAGGGCGCCGCCCTCGGTGAAGTGCCGGTGGGCGCAGTGCTGGTGCACGATGGCGTGATCATCGGGCGCGGCTTCAATTGCCCGATCAGCACCAGCGACCCAAGTGCCCATGCGGAAATGGTCGCGATCCGCGCCGCGGCGCAGGCGGTGGATAACTATCGTCTGCCGGGCAGCACGCTGTACGTGACGCTGGAACCGTGCAGCATGTGCGCCGGGCTGATCGTGCATTCACGGGTGGCGCGAGTGGTCTATGGCGCGCTGGAGCCCAAGGCCGGGATTGTGCAGAGTCAGGGACAGTTTTTTACCCAGGGTTTTTTGAACCACCGGGTGTTGTATGAGGGGGGGGTGCTGGCTGAAGAATGTGGCGCAGTGCTGACCGAATTTTTCCGCGCCAGGCGCACAAAACCCGCTGAATAAATACCGCCCCATTGTAGAAGCGAACAGGTTCACTTGCTCAAAAGACGGCATTTCAACGGCAGAAATGCGCTTGCAATGTGGGAGCGGGCTTGCTCGCGAAGACGGCGATTCAGGCAACCATTTATCGTCTGACACACCGCCTTCGCGAGCAAGCCCGCTCCCACAGGGGGATCTGCGCTGTGAGATCGGGTTATTTCTTCGCGACAATCACCGCACGCATCGGCGCCGGCAGTCCCTCTACAGTTTTGCTGTGATCCTCGGGATCCAGAAAATCGCTCAGCGACTGATACTTCATCCACTCCGTCCCGCGTTGTTCTTCCACCGTCGTGGTACTGACATCCACACAACGAATATCGCTGAACCCGGCCCGCCGCAGCCACAATTCCAGCGCCGGCACCGACGGCAAAAACCACACGTTGCGCATCTGCGCATAGCGATCTTCCGGGACCAGCACCTGATGCTTGTCGCCTTCGACCACCAACGTTTCCAGCACCAGTTCGCCGCCCTTGACCAGGCAATCCTTCAGCGCTAGCAAATGCTCGATCGGCGAGCGGCGGTGATAGAACACGCCCATGGAAAACACCGTGTCGAAGCCTTCCAGATTCGGCGGCAGATCTTCAAACGGGAACGGCAGGTGCCAGGCATTCGGCTCGGACAAATAACGTTGCACAGCCTGGAACTGGCAGAAGAACAGCCAGTTCGGGTCAACGCCAATTACGCTGTTCGCACCGGCACCGAGCATGCGCCACATGTAGTAGCCATTGCCGCAGCCGACGTCGAGGATACGCTTGCCTTTGAGGTCCAAGTGCGGCGCCACGCGCGACCACTTCCAGTCCGAACGCCATTCGGTGTCGACATGCACACCGAACAGATCGAACGGCCCTTTGCGCCACGGCGACAGGCCCATTAAAGCGGTGCGCATCTGCGCGCGGGTTGCGTCGTCGCAATCGGTGTCGAGTTTCAAGCCATTGAGCAAATCGACTTCGCTTGGCTGGATCTTCGGCAAGGCGTCCAGCGCACTTTGCCAGCGTTCCAGATCGCCGTGGCCTTTCTCCATTTTCTTGTCGAGTTGCGCTTGCAGCGTGTTGGCCCAGTCGGCCAGCGGAGTACCGGCCAGACGGCGGGCGAGGGGGGACAGATCAATCATGGCAAGGCAATCAACGAGGCAAAGTTAAGACACTGGAACCACGGCACGACTTTCGAGAACCCGGCGGCCAGCAAGCGTTCGCGGTGTTCTTCGAGGCTGTCGGGCTTCATGACGTTTTCGATGGCGCTGCGCTTCTGGGCGATTTCCAGTTCGCTGTAGCCGTTGGCGCGTTTGAACGCCACGTGCAGATCGGTGAGCAGCGCATGTTCTTCGGCATCGTTGAAGCGCAGCTTCTCCGAGAGAATCAGCGCGCCGCCGGGCAACAGCGATTGGCGAATGCGCGAGAGCAACGCGGTGCGCTGATCCGGGGCGATGAATTGCAGGGTGAAGTTCAGCGCCACCACCGAGGCAGGCTGGAATTGCAGCGCGAGGATATCGCCTTCGATCACCTCGACCGGCAGCAATTCCTGAAACATCGAATCCTGACCATTGAGGTATTCGCGGCAACGCTCGACCATCGCTGCTGAGTTATCCACAGCGATCACTCGGCAACCGTCGGTGCGCACATGACGGCGCAGGGCTTGAGTGACTGCGCCGAGCGACGAACCGAGGTCATAAAGGACGCTGTTCGGCTGGGCGAATTGCGCGGCGAGCACGCCGAGGTTTTCGACGATGGTCGGGTAACCCGGCACCGAGCGCTTGATCATGTCCGGGAACACCCGCACCACGTCTTCGTTGAAGGCGAAGTCAGGCACCTGGGCCAAAGGCTGGGCGAATAGGCGATCGGGTTCTTTGCTCACGGCGGTTTCCGGCGGTGTCGATGGAAAAGGCCGGCATTTTAGCCAAAGTGGCGCGGGGATGCTTGGGTTGTCTGATAAAGCACAGTACGGGCGGATAAACTTCGCCGTCAGGGATATCGCTTTCGCGAGCAGGCTCGCTCCCACAGGGGATCGCGGTGTCCTGTGGGAGCGAGCCTGCTCGCGAAGAAGCCAGCGCGGTTTGCCGCAGTCAGTTCACGGAAATGGCGCAGTCAAAGGTTTCCACGGGCAGCACTTCCGGCGCCCAGGGTTGTTGCGAAGTCAGGCGCAAGCGCCCGGTGCCGGCTGCGAATGCCTGGAAGCGCCAGGTTGATACACCCGCTGCGCCGACCACGCCGGCATCTTCCGGATTGCTGTAGACCTCCGGGCTGAGCGCACGTAACACGCCGCCAGCGGAATCCTGAATCGCCCAGCGATAACCCGTGGTCGGGTTGCTCGGCAGGGTGATGATCAGGTTTTGTCCGGTCGTGAGCCGCACGGGGCATTCGCTTTGTTTTTCCACGGTCACGTTGTGTTTCGGTTGCGTGGCGCAGGCGGCCAGCAAGCAAAGGGCGAGGGGGAGAAACAGGCGAGTGGGGGACATAAGGTCAGCAGCTCCGGCGGTTACGACGAACGGCGAGCATAACTGAAGATGAGACAAAGTGTGACAGGCGGGTTTCGCGTTGACCCGACTGACGCCATCTCGAGCAGGCTCACTCCTACAGTGGAACGCATTCCAAATGGAGGAGTGAGCCTGCTCGCGATAGCGGTATATCAGGCGCTGAAAACTGTCAGAAGAGCACCTTCGCCACATCCGCAAACTTCTTGGCAAAGTGCACGGTTATCCCTTCCTTCAGATAATCCGGCAACTCCTCGAAGTTACCCCGGTTCGGCTCCGGCAGAATCAACTCGAAAATCTTCTGCCGGCGCGCTGCGATCACTTTCTCGCGCACGCCGCCGATCGGCAGTACATGCCCGGTCAGCGTCAGCTCACCCGTCATTGCCACGCCTTTTTTCGGCGGCTGATTGCGTGCCAGCGAGAGCAGCGCACTGGCCATGGTCACGCCGGCGCTTGGGCCGTCCTTCGGCGTCGCGCCTTCAGGCACATGCAGGTGGACGAAAGCTTCGTCGAAGAATTTCGCATCACCGCCGAACTGCTTGAGGTGCGAGCTGACGTAGCTGTAGGCGATCTCTGCCGATTCTTTCATCACATCGCCCAGTTGCCCGGTGAGTTTGAACCCACGGTTGAGCGTGTGAATCCGCGTGGCTTCGATCGGTAACGTGGCGCCGCCCATGCTGGTCCAGGCCAGACCGGTAATCACGCCGGTGCCGGACAAGACTTGCTCATTGCGGAACACCGGATGGCCCAGCGAGGCTTCGAGGTCTTTCGGCCCGAGTTTGATCACTGCTTTCGGATCGTCGATCAGCTTCATCACCGCTTTGCGCACCAGTTTGCCCATCTGCTTTTCCAGCTGGCGCACGCCGGCTTCACGGGCGTAACCGTCGATCAGGGCTTTGAGTGCGGTGTCGCTGATGCTCAGGCTGCCTTTCGACACGCCAGCCTTTTCCAGCAGTTTCGGCCACAGGTGCCGCTTGGCGATGGCGACTTTTTCTTCGGTGATGTAGCCGGACAGGCGAATCACTTCCATCCGGTCGAGTAACGGGCCGGGGATCGAGTCGAGGGTGTTGGCGGTGCAGACGAAGAGCACTTTCGACAAGTCCATGCGCAGGTCGAGGTAGTGGTCGAGGAATTCGACGTTCTGCTCAGGATCGAGGGTTTCCAGCAGCGCCGAGGCCGGGTCGCCCTGGTAGCTCTGGCCCATCTTGTCGATCTCGTCGAGCATGATCACCGGGTTCATCACCTCGACGTCTTTCAACGCTTGCACCAGTTTGCCCGGCTGCGCGCCGATGTAGGTGCGGCGGTGGCCCTTGATTTCGGCTTCATCGCGCATGCCGCCGAGGCTGAAGCGGTAGAACGGCCGCCCGAGGGATTCGGCGATGGATTTGCCAACGCTGGTTTTACCCACGCCCGGCGGGCCGACCAGCAACACAATCGAACCGCTGATCTCGCCTTTGTAGGCACCGACGGCGAGGAATTCGAGAATGCGATCCTTGATGTCATCAAGACCCGCGTGGTGCTTGTCGAGGACTTTGCGTGCGTGCTTGAGGTCGAGTTTGTCCTCGCCGTACACGCCCCACGGCACCGAAGTCGCCCAGTCCAGATAGTTACGTGTGACCGCGTATTCCGGCGAGCCGGTTTCAAGGATCGACAGTTTGTGGGTTTCTTCTTCGAGGCGTTTCTGCACCTGCGCCGGCAGGGTTTTGCCTTCGAGGCGCTGCTGGAACTGTTCGAGGTCAGCACTGCGGTCGTCCTTGGTCAGGCCAAGTTCTTGCTGGATGACCTTGAGTTGCTCCTTGAGGAAGAACTCACGCTGATGCTCGCCGATCTTGCGGTTAACTTCAGCGGAAATCTCCTTTTGCAGGCGCGCGACCTCGACTTCCTTGCGCAGCATCGGCAGGACTTTTTCCATGCGCTTGAGCATCGGCACGCAGTCGAGCACTTCCTGCAGCTCGGGGCCGGTGGCGGACGTCAGGGCGGCGGCGAAGTCGGTCAGCGGCGACGGATCGTTGGGGCTGAAGCGGTTGAGGTAGTTCTTCAGCTCCTCGCTGTACAGCGGGTTGAGCGGCAGCAGTTCCTTGATCGCATTGATCAGCGCCATGCCGTAGGCCTTGACCTCGTCGGTCGGCTCGGTGGGCTGGTGCGGGTATTCGACTTCGACCAGATACGGCGGGCGGTGATGCTTGAGCCAGGTCTTGATGCGCACACGGCTCAGGCCCTGGGCGACGAACTGCAGTTTGCCGTTTTCGCGGCTGGCGTGGTGAACCTTGACCAGCGTGCCGTATTCGGGGAGGGCGCCGGTGTCGAAGTGGCGCGGGTCTTCCTGGGGCGTATCCATGAAGAACAGGGCCAGGGAGTGGTGTTCGGATTTGCTGACCAGTTCGAGGGTTTCGGCCCACGGCTCTTCATTGACGATGACCGGCAAGACCTGGGCCGGGAAGAACGGGCGGTTGTGGATCGGGATGATGTAAACCTTGTCCGGCAGGTTTTGCCCAGGCAGCGCCAGACCGGTGCCGGAGGAGGTGTGTTCGATGTGGTCGGTTTCGTACTCGTCGTGGTTGTCCGGGCGATCTTGCTGGTCGGTCATGGGGCACCTGCGCAATGGGGTATGGGTCTTAGATGGGGCAGGGGTGGCGTGGTTTCAATGGGGCGGGTGTGTTTCTGCTTGTGTGTTCAGGGGGGGGACAGTTTTTTTGACCTTGGCGGCCTGAGAGCCGATCTGAATCTCGTGGATGCCACGATCCCGAATGTAAGAGCGAGCCTGCTCCGAATGCGGTGTGTCAGGCGACATTACTGCCGAATGTGCCGACGCCTTCGCGAGCAGGATCGCTCCCACCGGGTTCAGCTGTGTGCCGGGGATTGGGGGATTTCGTAATTGTCCAGGACTCGATTCACCGCCAGTTCGGCGAGCATGATCACTTGCTGGATCGCCAGGATGGTATGTCGCTGCGGGCTGTCGACGTATGCCGCGATGTCGCTGGCCATGACACTGGCCGAGGCCAGGGATTCGCAGGCGTGGGCGAGCAGGCTTTCGTTGTCCTGATCGGGCGTGACCTGGAACATGGTGCTGGGTTTGTGGGATTTGTCGGCGCTGGCGGGTGGCTTCAGGTAGTGGTCCAGCGCACGCTCGGCGGCGTGGTGGAGTTTTTTTGAGTCGGGGGATTGGTAGGGGGAAGTGCTTTCGGTTTCGGGGGGATTGGGTGTTGGTTTGAACATGGTGAAGCTCCGAATGAGAGATGGAGCTGTCTGCGTGATCGCCGCGACGCGATGCAAGGAGGCAGCTGTACGCAGGTTCGCGGACCGAGCCATTCGGAAACCCGGCATACCCGAAGGTATCCCGCGCACAGCCACCATCAAACCAAGCGGCTAACGCTTGGGCTGGCGATTATGCATCAAATCGAATGGACTGCCCGGGCCGCGACGCCCGGTCGCTGAATTGTCAGCGACCCTGCGAGCCTATCCAGCGCATTTCCGAAGCACAACCGACGCGACCTGTCGGAAAAAGCCTCGCATTCAGCAGCATCTGTAGGACGTGTGCGTATCCTACAGCCTCAATATGTTGCAACCCGTGGCAGACGTCCCTCCTCTTTCAATACGCTCCGCCCGAAGTGTTCCTCGTGCTTGAGGTGTATTGGCAACTGACGATCCTTGATTCGCTGTATCGATACACGGCGGCCAGTCTGGATTTTTTGCAAACATCCATCACCTGCTCAAATTGCTCGGCAGTTGCCTCGACGCGCCACTGTAGTGTTTCGCCTGTCTGACAATTGGATGCGCCAGGCGTGATGTTCATGGACTTCAATTTAATGAGTGCTGCACTACAGTCTTTTTCCTGCTCCGCGTTGTTGTCGGCCTGCGCAGGGATCCAGGCACTGAGTGCCAATATGGCCGCCAGCAGGGCGATACGCAGTTTCGAATAAAGGCTCACACAGAAGGTCCCCACAACCAGCGTTGTCAGAACGGCCACGTCAGTTCCTGAACCACAAAGAATCCATTACAGGTGAGTTCCCGCGTGTCATTCGTGTGCTTTGCTTTGCCTGAAAATTTGTAATCTTTGAGGTCGTATCGGTACACGGAGTCACTCATTTGGGTCACCGCGATACGTGAAGAAGTTGACGTATCAAATTCATAGGGACGTGGATCGATTCGGTCTATAACAATCGTTTCTGAATAGCGCAGAGGGGAAGGATCCAGCGGGTAGCGAAGCGTGATGGAGATGATCCGCGCGCCCGTCAAGCTGTCGTTGTGGCGGAAAGAAAAGTCGTATCCCCCTAACACGTTGAAAGAAATGGAGGTGCTTGAAGTGCTGTAGCTGGTCAAGTCCAGATAATGGCCGCTGATGGTGCCTTTGACATCCGTTTCAATAGAGCCGAACGCGAAAACGGCTTTGGCTACGTTTGGGTTTGCCATGAGAGCTGCCTCTGTATGATCCGAATAATGAAGAGGCAAGTCTGGGAAAAAGCTGGAAAGCTGTGAACTGTAATACCTGACAGTTTTTTATTCTTGTTGGCGATAAATATTCAGGCGCAGCGCATTTTCCAATCGCTACCGACCCGCCTGTCGGAAAGCTCCGGCGCATTAATCAGCGTCTGCAGGACGAACCTGTTCACGACCGAGAGCGAATGTGGGAGCGGGCTTGCTCGCGAAGTCGGTGTGTCAGAAACACAGGTGCCGGCTGGCACTCCGCCTTCGCGAGCAAGCCCGCTCCCACAGTTTTTTCATTGCCTGCCAAGTTGCGCTCACAAAAAAAGGCGATGTCCCTTACGGGACATCGCCTTTTCTTTACCGCTCGCTAACGCTTACTCAGACAGTTTGTACGCAATCACATAGTCACCTTGCTTGGTGCCCAGCGAGCCGTGACCGCCGGCGACGACGAGCACGTATTGCTTGCCGTCCTTGCCGGTGTACGTCATCGGTGTGGTTTGCGCGCCGGCTGGCAGGCGGCCTTCCCACAGTTGCTTGCCGTTTTTCACGTCATAGGCGCGCAGGTACTGGTCGAGGGTACCGCTCAGGAAGGCAACGCCACCTGCAGTGGTGAAGGTGCCGCCCAGGCTCGGTACGCCCATGCTCAATGGGATCGGAACCGGCGAGCTGTCGCGCACGGTGCCGTTTTTGTGCATCCAGATGGTTTTGCTGGTGGTCAGGTCGACCGCTGCGACATAACCCCACGCTGGCGCCTGGCATGGCAAGCCCATTGGCGACAGCAGCGCCTCGAGGATCACGCCGTATGGCGCGCCCTTGTTGGGCTGTACGCCTTCGGTTTCGCTCTTGCGACCCGGGCCGCCGGCAACTTCTGCAGCCGGTACCAGTTTCGAACGGAACGCCATGTAGCTCGGGTTGACGAAGGCGATCTGGCGCACCGGATCGACCGAGATGCCGCCCCAGTCGAACACGCCGAAGTTGCCTGGATACACGATCGAACCTTGCAGCGATGGCGGGGTGAACGGGCCGTCATAACGCAGGGATTTGAAGTCGATCCGGCAGAGCATCTGATCGAATGGCGTCACGCCCCACATGTCGCGTTCTTTGAGTGGCGGCGGCATGAAGTTGAGGTCGGATTTCGGTTGGGTTGGCGAAGTGTGGTCGCCTTCCACCGCGCCTTGTGGCACCGGGATTTCGTTGATCGGTACGATGGCCTTGCCGGTGCTGCGATCCAGCACGTAGATGCTGCCCTGCTTGGTCGACGCCAGTACCGCTGGCTTGACGCCGTCAGCGGTCTTGATGTCCATCACGGTCGGTTGACCGCCGACGTCCATATCCCACAGGTCATGGTGGGTGAACTGGAAGTTCCAGCGCACCTTACCGGTGGCGATGTCCAGCGCGGTCAGGCCAGCGGCGTGCAGTTCCGATTCAGGCGTACGCATGCCACCGAACTGGTCCGGGGTCTGGTTGCCCATCGGCAGGTAGAGCATGCCGAGTTTTTCATCGACGGCAAACATCGACCACATGTTCGGCGAGTTGCGCGTATAGGTCTTGCCTTCGGCGATCGGCGCGGTGTCGTCCGGGTTGCCGCTGTCCCAGTTCCACACCAGTTTGCCGGTGTGCACGTCGAACGCGCGGATCACGCCGCTAGGCTCGTCGGTGGAAACGTTGTCGGTGACGTGACCGCCAATCACCACCAGGTCCTTGGTGACCGCAGGTGGCGAAGTGGAGTAGTAGCCGCCGGCGTTGAAGCCGCCGATGTTGGCGCTCAGGTCGACCTGGCCTTTGTCGCCAAAGTCTTCGCACATTTTGCCGGTGTCGGCATTCAGGGCGATCAGACGGGTGTCGGCGGTTGGCAGGAAGATGCGACGCGGGCAGGCGCTGGCCGGGGCCGGGCTGGCCGAACCGGTCGGGCTCTGCTCGGAGGCATAGACCGCGTCGTCGTGATAGCTCACGCCACGGCAGGTCATGTGCGCCCAACCTTTGAAGTTGGCCGCGTTCTGCGTGCTCAGCTTCGGATCGAAGCGCCAGATTTCCTTACCGCTGTCCGGATCCAGCGCAATCACCTGGCTGTGCGGCGTGCACACATAGAGCATGCCGTTGACTTTCAGCGGGGTGTTTTCAGCGGTGGTTTCGCCCGGATCGTTCGGCCCCGGGATGTCGCCGGTGCGGTAGGTCCAGGCCGGTACGAGTTTGCTCACGTTGGCCGGGGTGATCTGCGCCAGTGGCGAGTAACGATCACCGTGGGCGCTGCGGCCGTAGGAGTTCCAGTCACCGTCGGGCATGGTCGGGGCGGTGTTGGTCATACCGTCGACGCTGTCGCGGTCCAGTTGGCCTTTGATTTCCCCAGGGTTGGTGAACTGACTGGCTACAGCGGTCAGGCCGGCCAGTACCACCGCTACGCTCAAGGCGCCGGTGCCCATTGGCGCCGGACCGTTGAGCAGCAGCGGGCGACGGAACCACGGCAGCAGCATCACCAGACCAAGGGCGAACAGCATCGCCAGACGCGGCACCAGTTGCCACCAGTCCAGACCGACTTCCCACAACGCCCATACGGTGCTGGCGAACAGCACGATGGCGTACAGGCCCAGCGCCGCACGACGGCGCATCAGCAGCAGGATGCCGGTCAATGCGATGCCGATACCGGCCAGCAGATAGTAAAGCGAGCCGCCGAGCATGCTCAGCTTGACTCCCCCGGCCAGCATGGCCAGGCCCATCAGTAGAAGCAGAATGCCGAGCAGGCCCGGTAGCAGACGGCCCCGACTCGAAGCACTTTCGGTGCTCATAGTGTGATTCTCCGTGACGTTTATGTAGTCCCGCGCTGTAGTCACTTTAGATGACGATTTGGCGCAGGCATGGTTCAGATAAAAACTTGTTCGGCTAACGAAATGCATTCCTGCAGGAGTGAGCCTGCTCGCGATAGCGCTGTTTCAGTCTCTGGAGATGTCGCCTGTAACACCGCTATCGCGAGCAGGCTCACTCCTCCATTGGATTTGTGTAGATCTCTAGAACGACGACTGGATCTTGATCCCGCCGATCAGGGCGTCGTCGACGTCGTTCACGCCACCGGGGTGGCGGATGTATTGCAGGTTCGGGCGCACGGTCAGCCAATTGGTCACGTGCACGCCGTAATACAGCTCGGCGCTGTACTCGGTGTCCTGCGGTGGCAGGAACGCCGGATTGTCGTAGTCGTAGACGGCGTTGGCGCGGTTAGTCATTTCGGCATTCTTGCGATAGGCCGGGTTGACGTGGACGCGGGCCAGGGCGAAACCGATGTCGTCCTTGGCGCGGGCATCGAACGGGCCTTTGTAGGTCAGGCCGGCCTGCACGTAGTTGTCGATGGCGTTGGTTTTCTTGTCGTGCATCGTCGCGTTGGCGAACAGGCTCAAACCCCGGCTGTTATCGCTGGCGACACTGGTGACCTGCTGCTGCAGGCCCAGCCATACGCCGTGCTTGCTCGACGCGCTGCGGTAGGCTTCGCCGCTCAGCGCTGCCGGCTGGTCATTGCGATCTTTATAAACGTCAGACGCTTTGGCGTTGCTGTAGTAATAACCGGCGCGGTATTCGCCCGGCAGGCCGTTGAGCTTCGGCGTCCACACCAGTTCGACCGGCAGGATCGCGCCCTGGGTGCCGCTGCCGCTGAGTTTGAAACCGTTGCCGCGATCGAGGTTCGACGGGTTTTGCTCATAGGCGCCGACCTGTGCGTACAGCTCCGGCGTCAGGTGATATTTGACCCGCAGCGCCCATTGGCTGACCGGCCAGTTGTACCAGATGCCGCCGACCCAGTTACCAACCTGCGAGCCACAGAACGCCAGGTTCTGAAAATCGCAGGGGAAGCTGTTGAAATCTTCGCCTTCGCCGAACCGGCCGACCTTGATGTCGAGTTTCTGATCGAAGAATTTCTGCTGATACCACATTTGCGTCAGGCGCGTAGTCTGGCCACGTCCCCAGACTTCCTGCGCCGAAGTGAAGCCGCCAACGCGCGGATCGTTGATGCGGTCATTGCTGATGTTGTTGCCGCTGCGTTTGGTAATGGTCAGTTGGAACTCGGCGTCGTTCCAGCCAAGGATCTTCTGCAGATCCAGATGGGTGCCGAGGCCGAACTGGTCGCTATAGCGCGCAGTGCGATCGTGGTCATAGCCGCCGTGCAGGTTGCTGCCCATTTCGCCGGTGTAATCGAGTTTGAAGTCGTAGCCTTTTTCCGCGAGTTCTGTGCGCATGCCGTTCCAGTCACCGAGCATGTACGGTGAATCACTGTCGAAGGCTGGAGCTGCCTGGACGCAGGTGGCAAGGCCAAGGGCGGTGCAGCCGCCGAAGGTGCGCAGGGCGAAGGTAGCGCTATCTCGGAAGGAGGAAAAATCAGCCATGAATAAAGTCTTTTTTGATGTTTTACGGGTGCAGGCCGAGCGCTTCAGATTGTCGCAGGCAGTGAAGCGTTTCAGCGGAAGGGCGGCAGGATAATGATCTGTAACAAATTGAGAAAGGGCTTTTGCAGACATGCAGCGTTTCGGATTCGGTAACAGTGCGGCAAACGGGCGCATTGTGAGCCGGGCCACAGCCTGCGATTTTCCCGGGTTGGCCTACATTTGCAGGAAGGCCTTCCACCCGCTCAGCCCCTCGGCTAAGGTGCGCGGCTTTACGCATTTCCACTTCGCCCAGAGGCCGGCATGAACGAACAATCCCCCGATCCGCTGCACGGCGTGACCCTCGAACAGATCCTCAATGCGCTGGTGACTCACTACGAGTGGTCGGGTCTGGCCGAGCGTATTGACATCCGTTGCTTCAAAAGCGATCCGAGCATCAAGTCGAGCCTGACCTTCCTGCGTAAAACCCCATGGGCGCGGGAAAAGGTCGAACGCCTTTACGTCAAGCTGATGCGCACCAAGCGACCGCTCTGAGATGGACAGCGCGAGGCGGCGACGCCTGATCACCGGCCTGGCCGTGTTGGGCTGGGCGGGGCTGGCAATTCAGCTGTACCTGATTCTCTTCGCACGATTGAGCATCGGCGCCAGCCTGTTGGGCGGGCTGGTGAGTTTCTTCAGTTACTTCACGATATTGACCAACACCCTGGTGGCGACGGTGCTGACCTGCGCGGTCACCGAGTGCGAATCCGCCGCGCGGCGCTGGTTCCTGCAACCCTGGGTCAGCAGTGGCATTGCGGTAAGCATCGCCGTGGTCGGTCTGGCCTACAGCATTTTGTTGCGGCACTTGTGGCATCCCGAAGGCTGGCAGTTTGTCGCCGATGAGTTGCTCCACGACGGCATGCCATTGCTGTTTCTTGGCTATTGGTGGCGCTGCGTTCCCAAAGGCACGTTGCGCCTGTGGCACCTGCCGCTATGGCTGATCTATCCGCTGGTGTATTTCATCTACGCTTTGCTGCGCGGGCATCTGCTTGGCGCGTATGCGTACCCGTTCATAGATGTCGCGGTGTTGGGTTATCCACAGGTGCTGGCGAATGCCGGGGGGATATTGGTGGGGTTTGTGTTGGTGGGGTTGCTGGTGATCGGCCTCGACCGCAGATTGTCCGCACGAAGTTGATATTCAATGTGGGAGCGAGCCTGCTCGCGAATGCGGTGTATCAGTTTGCATGGATGTTGACTGACACACCGCTTTCGCGAGCAAGCTCGCTCCCACACGGGAATTGTGGTCAGGAGAAAATCACTCCTCGTCAGAGCCCTCGGCGCGCCAGTATCCGGCCGCCTTGATGAACTGTTCATCGAGCCCATGCTCATCGATCAGCACCCGACGAATCTGCCGTGAGACCTTGGTCTCGGTCGCCACCCACGCGTACAGATTGCCCTTGGGCACTTGCAGCTGTTTGACCGTCGTCAGCAGGTTGTCCTTGCCGCCCTCGCGCAGTACCCAGATGACATTGAACTGCGCAGCGCTTTCCAGCACTTGCTGCTCGGCGCCGTTTTCCACTTCAATCACTACCAGCGCCTTGCGATTCGCCGCCAGGCCTTCGAGGCGGCGGGCGATGGCGGGGAGGGCGGTTTCGTCGCCGATCAGCAGGTAGCTGTCGAAGATGTCCGGCACGATCATCGACCCGCGCGGCCCGCGATGTGCAGAAATTGCCCCGGTTGCGCCTGTTCCGCCCAGGTCGAGGCAGGGCCATCGCCATGCAGGACGAAATCGATGTCCAGCTCCATTTTTTCCAGATCGTAGCGACGCGGCGTGTAGTCGCGCATCTCTGGCATCGGGCCGTTGTCCTTGCCGGCGCCGAGCTGCATTGTCTCCAGCGCTGCTGCCTGTTCGGCGTTCTGCGGGAACAGCAGTTTGACGTGATCGTCCGTGCCCAGGCTGATGAATCCGGCCAGTTCGGGCCCGCCGAGGGTGATGCGGCGCATGCGCGGGGTCAGGTCGGTGACGCGCAATACTTCAAGCTTGCGTCGTTTGATTTCATGCATGACGCGGTGAATGGTTTGAGTATCGACTGCAGTCATTCGGCTGTCTCCGGGGCAGGTTGAACGGCAGGGCCGTCGACGATGGCTTTGGCGGTGTCGTTGAGCAGGTCGCGCACGCGCAGGATTTCTTCGGCGCTCCAGCGACCGTGGTGCAGCTGCAAGGCATGGCGCAGGTTGTGCACCGCTTCGTGGATTTCCGCCGGGCGATCATGGCCGCGCAGTGAGCGCTTGCTGACGTCGATGCGCATGCGTACGCCATCAAGCGCTACGGCCTGCTCACTCAAAGACAGACGACCGGCGTCGGTCACGCTGTAACGTTTTTTGCCGGCCTCGGCATCGCCGGCGATCAGGTCGCTCTCTTCCAGAAAGGTCAAGGTCGGGTATATCACCCCGGGGCTCGGGCTGTAGGCGCCGTCGAACATGCCTTCGATCTGGCGGATCAGGTCGTAGCCGTGGCATGGCTGTTCGGCAATCAGCGCCAGCAACAGCAATTTCAGATCACCGGGGGCGAACACTCGAGGGCCGCGGCCGCCGCGTTCGCGACCCGGGCGCTTCTCGAAGCCGTCGCGGCCGTCGCCGTGCTCGCGGTGGGGGGAATGATGGTCTCTCATTTCGCTTCTCTCACGTCGTATTTAGATACAACTTAAGATATATCTTAACGGTGACGCAAGACGTTTTTTCCTCAAGCGCGTTTCGACGGACGAGCGGTCACCAGCACCCTTCGGGCGGAAAAAAATATATTTGGGTGATTGAACGATGCCGTGACCTCGAAGTTAAAGTTATCGCTCTAGTTGCTCTTGAGTATATATTCTAATATCTCCAAAGTTGCTGATCTAAAGCGGCAAAGTTGCTGTATGGTTTTTTCCGGATAACTGTATGTAAGGCGAAACTTACAGCGAATATCGCAAGTATCTGTTTTTTGTTCTTTTTTCTGGCGGGGTGCGGGGTGGTTTAACTACGCGTTTGTCGGAAGTTGCCTGCTTACATTCCAGAGGCAACAGTCGATGATGCCCATCGTTGAAAGTTCAAGTTGATCCGCTGCTGCTTAAGCAATGGGTTTATGAACTTTTAATGACATCCCTCTTATATAAAGCAAACAGGTACTGAACGATGTTCAAGAAATTCGCAATCGCTGCTCCCCTGGCTCTTCTGGCAATCACCTCCACCGGTGCCTTCGCTGCGGGCGAAGCGTCGCATTCCATCAGCCTCGTCGCTCACGTGCCGACCAATGGTTTCTACGTGGTGCCAACCGATCCTGACCTGGTCAACAAGGATCAGGACATGAGCTATCAGCCGACGACCGGCAAGATGGCCGAAGTCAACGGTTTCTTCGATGTGCGCAACAACAACGGTTCGGTACACGCCAGCCTGGAAAGTCTGCCAAAACTGGTCGCTGGCAGCACTTCGATCGACCTGCAAGTGATGCTCAACAACAAGGAACTGACCACCACTCCGCAAATGGTCGTCGGTGAAGCCGAGTCCGACGTCAACTATCGCGCACCGCTGAAAATCTCCGCCAAGGGCAGCAACTTCCAGCCGGGTGACTACACCGGTTCCGTGGCAATGATCTTTGACGCCGTGCCACCGATTGGCGGCAACTGATCAACTGATCAGCTCAATACGCTCGCTTTTCACGAGTGGCGTCAACCGCCGGGGCAGACAGTCATGTAGGCCCCGACGGACTTTCATTGTCAGTCAATCAGAGTACAAGTTCATGTTCCCGATGACACCCATCGCGGCTGCGCTTGCGCTGTTGTTGTGTGCCAGCACAGCCATGGCCGCCAGCGCCGCCGGTACGACGCCACGCAGTCTGCTGGCCCAGGCCAAAGGCTTGCCGGCGGATTTCGAGGAGCATTTCTTTGATGTGCCGCTGGCGGTGCGGGTCGAGGTCGACCAACAGCCGCTCGGCGAGGCCATGGTGGTGCTGTCGCGCGATGATCGCCTCACACTCCTCGAATTCACCGACACCAGCGAAAACCGCTTCGGTCCTGCGGAACGGGAAAAATGGGCGAGCTTTCTCAAGCCCGGCGTGCCTCTGGGCGCATGCACGGGATCTTGCCCGGATGGTTTTCTGGCGGTGCATTACAACCTGGAAAACTCATTGGTTTCGATCGCCACGCAAGATGCCGAACGCGATGTCGAGGCCAAACGTTATTACGAGCAACCGAGCGGTGGCAGCAGCGGCCTGATGGTGCGCAATCAGCTCAACCTCAACGGTGGTCAGGACCAGGACCTCGGCGGACGCTTCGGTCTGGAGGCCAGCGCCAGCCTCGGCAACTGGAGCCAGACGCTCAATCTGCAAATGGCCCGGCTCGGCGGCCCCGACGACAAGCTTTATCACGCGGTACATGAACTGCACACCCAGCGCGAACTGCAAGGCAGTTTCTTTCGCCTGGGCTATTTCACCCCCAATTCCGAAGGACTGACGCGCCAGCCGCGTACGTTCGGCACCAGCCCCGATACGGCGGTCGGCGTCATGTACGGCAGCTCCGACAGCCTGGCAATCAACAGTCCGATGCCCAGCGTTTACCCGATCTACGTCACCGCCAACCGGCAGGGTTCGGTGGAGATCTGGCGCGACGGTTTGCTGATCAATACGCAATCGGTACCGGCCGGCCTGCAGACCCTCGATACTCGCCCGCTACCTGGCGGCATCTATGAGGTGGAAGTGCGCCTGATCGAAGACGGCCAGATCACTTCGACGACTCAGGAGCTGGTGTACAAGCCCAACAACTGGCGCAACCTCGACGAACGCTGGCGCTACAACGTATTCGCCGGCGAGGAGAGCAAGCTACTGAGCAACTGGGACACGCAATCGAGCGGCAGTCCCACCGCCGGCGCGTCGGTGAACTACCTGCTGCACCCACGGGTGATTGTCGGTGCCTCGGCGCGGCAGATCCGCGAAAAACTGCAGTACGGCACCTCCATCGACTGGACGCTGGCCAATCACATCACGTTGTACGCCAACGTCTACAAGACTGAGGATTACGGCACCGGTCTCGATCTGCAGAGCCTCTATAACTACGGCGCCGGCAGTATCGTGGTCAGCCACAACCGCAGTTGGCTCGACACCACCAATACCTACGACACGTTGCCCGATGGCACGCGCATTCGGCCGCGCAACGTGTTTGTCGGGCAGACCAGTAACTCCTCGCTGGCACTCAACCATGGCCTGAGCAGCAAGAGTTCGGTGAACGCGCGGCTGTCGCACAGCGAAGGCAATGTCGAAGGCATGGGCGTGGATCTGGGCTGGACCCAGCGCACCGTGCTGTTGGGCAGCGATGCCAGTTGGCGGCTGTCGCTGTTTGATCGGCCGGGCAGTTTCAGCAGCGGCGATGCGCGCAATCGCGGTGTTGATCTGAGCATCAACCTGGCCCTTGGCGCACCTGGCCAGCAGCTCACCGGCAGCATTGGCTCGCGCACCGCCCGTGACGGCAAACGCGACAACAATGCCTCGCTCGGCTGGCGCAGGGACTTCAAGGACCACGTGCTGCAAAGCGTCTCGGTGACGGCGCTCACCGACACGTACGGCCTGGGCATGTCCAGCCTGACCAATTTCCGCACCGATGCGCTCAGCGGCGACGCGTTTGTCCAGCGTTCCTCCTACAACGGCAACTTCACGGGCGGGCTCAACCTCGACAGCACGCTGGTGGTCGGCGGCGAGAAAATGCTCCTGACCAGCCAGAGCGAAGTGCGCGGTGCCGGGATGATTGTCGACGTCGAGTCAGACATCGAGGACATCGTCCTGCGTGCCGACGACTACAGCGGCGGCGGTGCTGCGTTGAAGCCGGGGCGCAATTTCATTCCGATCACGGCGTATCAGAACAGCTCGGTGAGTTTCGATTTCGAAGGCAACGCCGTGCCGGCTGCCACCATTGAGCCGGCGCGCACCCGTTATCACTTGAACAAGGGTGGCGTTGAGTACCGCCAGATCCGCGTGATGAAAACCCTGACCGTGCTCGGCCGTCTGGTTGACGGTCGCGGCCAGCCGCTCAAGGGCCATCACGTGATCAACCACGCCAGCCGTGGCGTGACCGAAGTCGACGGGTTCTTCTCGATGGAAATGAACGCCGGCTCACCGACCCTGGAAGTACGTCAGGGCAATCAGTTGCTGTGTCAGTTCCGCCTCAACGAGGCCGACCATCGCAGCGAAAACGACGTGCTGATGATCGGGGATTTGCGTTGCACGCCGGATACGTTGGCCGATGTCACGTTCAATGAACAGAAGGCAGGGTGATCCGATGAAAAAGCGTGCTTATGGGCTTGGGCTCTGTTTGGCCCTGGCCATGCCGTCAGCGCAGGCGGCGAATCAAGAAATCCGGGCGTTGTTCCAGCCCGATCCGATGCAGCCAGGCAAGAACCTGTTCGTCAACACGACCCCCAACGGTGGCTATTGCGCGGCTTTTCCAGGACCGTGTGCCGACAAGAACATGTTCAGCATCGAGCTGCCGGTTCGTTACAAATCAAACCGCGCGATAAGGGCCGGGGACGACGTTGCAGTGCGTGCGCCTACCGGGTGGCGGCGGTTGACGGTGACGAATCAGGATACTCAGGAAACCGAAGTTGTAGAGCTGCGCATTACCGGCATTGGTTCCAATTTTTTCCTGAGCGATCCCGTCGACACGCTCACCGGTGTGGCTGCGCCCACCGGCCACGACATCCTCTGGACGTCTCAATCCGGTTGGCTGTATGCCCCACCGCCGTGCCAGGGCAGCGGCCTGGCGGGGTACACCCCGAGATCCTATCGCTTTTTCTGGCACACGCCTGTGGAGGGAGCGTGCACCAAGACCGCCGCATTCAACATCCCCTCAATGGACTACGACAAGATCGATTTTGCCTACGAGCTCAAAACGCCCAACCCATTAGGCATGTCGAGCGGTCTGTATACCGGGTCCATCGATTACACCATGGGTCCGGGCGGCGATTTCGATATGGGGGCCATGATGGACGCGGACGACAATGGATTGACCCTGAATTTCGTGCTCGACGTGCAGCACGTTCTGAAAGTCGATCTGCCTCCGGGTGGCAACAAGGTCATGCTGGAGCCTGAAGGCGGATGGCAGAGCTGGATCAATAGCGGCAGAAAGCCGACACAAATTTTCCGCGATCAGTTGTTCTACCTTTATGCCTCGACGCGGTTCAAGGTCAAGATGATGTGTGATCGCGTGGCATCGGGCGGTGACTGCAAATTGCACGGCCCTGATGGCGATTACGCCAGGGTCAGCGTTGCCATCACTTTACCCAATGGTATTACCGACATTAATGGTAACCCCGTCTCCCGCTATCCCTTGATGATTGATTATTGGAACACCTTTCAACCCGGTCTGTATGTCGACCGAAAAGCCGCGTCGCTGAATTTCATCATGTACAAATACGCCGTCGATCAACTGCTTACCCCTGGCAAGCACGGCACGTACAGCGGCGATATCACCATCATTTGGGACTCGGAAGTATGAATACTCGCGTCTGGCCATTATCAATTTCCAAGGAGTTGCACACGATGAACCGTGGTTTCCTGCTGGGCCTGCTCAGCGCGTTTTGCCTGACGGCGCAGGCCGGGCCACAGATCAATGTGGGCACGGTATACGACTACCTGGATGCCGATAAAAGTACCTACCTCAAACGGGTATTCAACAGCGGTGACGCCACGGCGTTCGTCAAGGTCAACGTGCTGGAGATCGTCTACGAGGCGGATGGAACGTCAAAGGAAATTGCCGTGGTCAATGCCGCCGATGGCGCCTCGCGCAATGGCCTGATGGCCAGCCCGGCGCGGCTGATCGTACCGGCGCAAGGCATGCAGGGCACGCGCCTGCTGTACATGGGCGAACGGGATCGCGAGCGCTATTTCCGCGTGCGGTTCGTGCCGGTCGTGCCGGAGCAGGAAGACAATTTCGTCGTCAGCAATGAAGAACGCGATGACTACAAAAAATCGCTCTCGGCGGGGGTCAACGTGATGACCGGGTTCGGCACGATCTTCTTCGTGCGCCCGAAAAATGCGCGTTTCGACACGGCGATCAATGAAACCGATACGCGCTATGAATTGCGCAACAACGGCAACACGGTGCTCATCATCGACGAATTCAAGAGCTGTTCGCTGAGCAAGGAAAGCGACTGCGGCGCGACCACCAAACACCATGTGCTGGCCGGCAAGACGTTCGCCTTCGACAAGGAGAAAGGCCGCGAATACCGCTTTTTCCTGATCGAGGGCGCCGACAGAAAAGCCCTGAAAGTCGCCAGCCGCTGACACGCTTTACCACTGACGCATCGGGTACCCGACATGATCAAGCAATGCATCGCCCTCGTGCTGCTGGCAGTTGCCGGCACCGAGGCCTGGGGCGCGCGGGAGGAGCACACTTTCGAAGTGTCGCTGACCATCCCCAGCCGACCTTTTTACGTCATCCCGGCGGAGCCGGACTGGATTCACCGGCCCCAGCGCCTGAATTGGGATTACCCCACGTCAATGCTGGGTAACGTGGAGAAAAACTTCGATGTGCGCCATGACAGCAGTGCGATCGAGGCCCGTTTGCTGCTCGATCCTTATCTGGAAAACGGCCGACCGGGAGAGATCATCGAACTGCGCGTGACCTTCAACGGCGTCGAGCTGAGTTCACATGCCATCCCGCGACAAGTGGTGTCCCGGGAAGAAGCCGCCGCCGGCAAACGTGTTGCGCTGAAGATCGAACCGATCGAACCGGCCGGAGGTTATCGACCCGGTGACTACTCCGGCAACGTGTTGCTGATGTTCAACGCCGGCACACCGAGTGCGGGATGACGGCCATGAACCTGAAATCGCGCATCCGTTTCGGGCTGAACAAGAGGCTCTGCTGGCTGGGTGTCTTGCTGGCATCGAGCGTCACGCCGGTTCACGCCGCCACTCAAGAGATTCGTGCCTTGTTCCAGCCGGACCCGGCCCAGCCCAACAAGAACGTGTTTATCAATAAGACACCCAACAGCGGTTATTGCGCGAATTATCCGGATCAGTGCGTTGAAAACGGCATGTTCAGCATTCAGTTGCCGATTCGTTTCGACTCGATTCGCCCGTTGAATCCATCGGATGTGGTAGCGATTCAGGTGCCCGGCAATTGGCGACAATTGATCGTCAGCAATCCTGAAACACAAGAAACCGAAACCATGGAAGTGCGCATCAGCGGTGTCGGATCAGAGTTCCATCTGAGCCATCCGGCAACCCAATTGACGGGGGAGAGCGACCTCCTCAAGGCTCACCAGCAACTCTGGATCAACAGAAGCTGGGTGTATGCGCCTTTACCTTGCCTGTACAGCGGCGTCGGTGCCTATGGTCCGTCCAGTTATCGGTTTTTCTGGAAAACGCCGATGGCGGCCTATTGCACCAAGTCCGCGGCCTATTACATCCCATCCATGTATTTCGATACGCTCGATATCGCCTATGAGTTGCGCACGCCCAACCCCTTGGGCATGTCGACAGGAATCTACACCGGCTCAATCACTTACAGCGTCATCAACCGTGGTGATTTCGACTTCGGCCCGATGATGCAGGCGAGCGACGGCAGCATCACTCTGGATTTTGTCCTCGACGTGCAACACACCCTCAAAGTCGATATTCCGCCCGGCGGCAACCATGTCTTGCTGGAACCTCAAGGTGGCTGGCAGGGCTGGCTGGAGAGCGGACGGCGGCCGACGCGGCTGTATCGCGACCAGACCTTCAATATCTCGGCTTCGTCGAAATTCACCATGAAACTCGAGTGCGAGCATGATCTTGGATTCGGCGATGGCTGCGCCATCATGAACCGCGAGACGGGCTATGCCGGCGCGGTCGACGTCAGCGTCAGCCTGCCCCACGGATTGACCGACAGCGCGGGACGCCCGGTGCGTAACGTGCCGTTGGGCCGCACGGCGACCGCACCCTTTCAGCCTGGCATTTACGTCGACCGCAAACCGGGCACGTTGCACTTCGAAGTGGCGGAGCAATACACCAACTGGCTCATCGATAACGCCGGTGACAAACCCTACAAGGGCAACATCACGGTGATCTGGGATTCCGAAGTGCATTAGGCCACAACCATCGGCCAGACCTCGAGCGGCGCTGGCCGAATCGCGTCAGAAAACAATCACAGGCCGGCTCTGGCCATCGCCTCACGCGTCAGGCGCCGGGACAGTTCGCGGCGTTTGTACGCGATGCCGTCGTACAACTCCAGATAGCGTTCCTCGCTCAGCGGTGCGTCGTCGAACAGGTCGCCGTCGGCCGGGATGCCCAGCGCTTCTGCCAGGGTCTGGATGCGGCGAGTCAGTGCGTGCATGTTCGTCCGTGCTGTCGGATTGGCCCACTCGGTCTTAGCGTCCTTTAGCTCACCGAGTTGCTCGCCCTGGTGATCGTACAGGCGATTATTTTCTGCGTATTGCTCCGGGTACGTTTTCAGTAAATGGTCTTCCCAGAAATTATCCGACCCCAGGCTGATCATTCCGTTGACCAGGCCATCGCCGGCTTCACCCTGGGTGATCGTGGCGTAGGCAGCGTCGAGTTTTTCATGCGTCACCCCCGAGCGCTTGCGGTACAGCATGTCGTCGGTTTGCCAGGGCAGTTGCAGGCGCTCAGCCAGACCGGTCTCGTAGGCCAGATGGACTTCAACTTCATCCGGCGCCGGGATGCTCGGGTCGCTCTTATTGAGCGCCTCCTGGGTCTTGTACTCGAACGCTGCTTCATCGCTGACGCGATTCAGGCGTGCCGCACCGCGCGCCAGACGCACGAGACGGTCTTCCAGCATTGTGGGTGAAGTCGACTCTGTGTAGGCCTTGGAGACCAGCACTTTCATGCCCAGCGAGTTGAATAATTGCGCGCCGAGATCGCCGCAATCTTCGGGGGAGACAATCTGCTTGAACAACGTTTCGCGCAGCTTCGAATCGACGGCAACGGCATCGACCATTTCCCAGACCCGCCGGGTCAGTCGCCGGCGACCTGCATCGGTGCGGTAGTCGGCACTCTCGCGCTGTTTGCGAATCACGCTGAAAAAACCGGCGGAATCGGGCTCTGCGATCAGGTCATACCAGGACTCCTTGCGCCAGGTGCTGAGCGCGCCTGACGGACCCATTCCCGTAGCGGGGGCGTCCTTGGGAAAACGGCTCCAGTAGCTGAGTTCGTCGTCCGCCGCGGGGGAATAATCCTGTACAAAAGACAGGCCGGTAGAGGTCCGGTACTCGCCTAAGCGCACCCGGTCTTCGTTGCTCAGCCGTGTCTGATCGAAGCGAGCCCGACTGAGCACAAAGGCCTGATCAGAGCCGGCTCTGACCGTCGGCAAGGTGTCGAGGGGCGCGCCACGCAAATCCAGCATCAGGCTGCGCGGGCGTGGTTTGGCCACTGAGTCGACAGTGAACAGACCTTCGGGCCAGGTCTGGATACGCGAATTGGCCAGGTGCAGGCGCGCCAAGTGATTCATCGCGCTGACATCGGGCGGCAGGTCCAGTGGGTTGCCGTTGAGGTTCAGGGTGCGCAGTCGGGTCAATCGGCCCAATTGCCGGTTGGCTTCGGCATTCAGCGTGATGCGGTTGTCGGCCAGATCCAGCTCCTCCAGGTTGGCCATCAGTCCGGTTACGGACGGCAGTTCGCGCAAATCGCATTGGCGAGCGCTCAGTTGGCGCAGGTTGGGGAAGTGGCTCAGCAGCACGCTGGGGTCCGGCGACAGGCGCGCCCGGTCGAGATTCAACGCCGTGATGCGATCGAAATACTTTTTCATCCCGGGGCGTTGGTACAGCGTTTGCCACCAGCGTTCCAGTTCCGGGCGGGCGATGGTCGAAGATAAATCCAGCGTGTAACCCTGGTCGGGATGCACGCTGCGTTCGCCGAAGATTTCACCCTGGCGATCAAAACATTCGATCAGGCGCTCCTCGATGTGCCGCCCGCCTTTTTGCATGAAATCCGCAGAAGCGCCGTAAATGGGTTCACCGTTGGCATCCACGCCGGCAGGGTAGCTTTCCCGCCAGCGCTGCAATTCGTTGTGCAACTGCGTTCGATCGTTTTCAAGGCTCGCGATGGCCTCGACCGGTTCGCCCTTGCGCTTGAGTGCCTCAACAAATGCGCTGACTTCCCGGGGGCTCATCTTCGGATAGAGGTCCTTGATCCTTTCTTCAGGTGTCGAGCGTCGAAAAAGGCGGGGCCAGCCGCGCACCAGTGTTTCGGTTTCGATGCTCACGGCCCGCTGAATCGGCGGTTCGGCCAATGCCGTGCGGCGGTTGGCGGGCGCTTGCGCCAGTTCCATCAACCACAGTTTGAACGGCCGGCCCTGGCCGCGCCTGTAGCCCACCGCAGACAGTGTTTCATCCGGCAAGGCGCGCAAAATCGCTTCGTAGAAATCGTCGGCGCCGTGCAGCTTGAGATTATTGGCGTCGAGCACTTCGTAACGGCCATGCTCGTCTCTGATCAAACGTCTGATGGTGGTCGCGTCATCCGGGCCGAGCTCACAACGCAACGGTCCTGCAGGGGTGCCGTCGCGCACTTCGATCCGCAGGTTGCCGAAGGCGTCCGTATGGTTGCGCAAAGCGCTCAGCGCCAGCCGTTCGGTCATCGGTGTGGGTGGGGTGTCGCGGTAGAAACCGTCATAGGCGCGGCTGGCCGAGGCTTCGAAATCGAGTTCGCGGGCCTGATGTTTCAGGCGCAGCGGCAAGCGATGCTCGTCGCCGATGCGCTGCAATTCAGCCGGGCTGGCATCGCTCAGCAGCTTTTCCGCCAAGGGCAGCGGCAACTCGGGAAAACGCTGCCTGATGATACGAACCTTGCGTGTTCGCGGTCGGTCGGCGGCCTGATAGAAGCGTCTGGCAATGTCATCGCGGCCGGACTCTACCGCCTCGGCGAGCAAGTCGCGAAGGGCCTGCGGACGGGCGATCGCCGGCACGTCGCGCTTGAGCAGCGCGCGCATTTCGCCCTCGTTGAGGAAATCATTCAGACGTTCGGGCAAGCGGCCGGCATTAAGATCCGCCTGGCTGATGGTCAGGGTATCGGCTTCGCCTGCGGAGGGATCGCCGTATTGGCGCGAGTAGCCTTCCACCTGCTCGTAAGTCACTTTGATCGCGCGCCGACCGGGCCAGCCCGGCAAGCTGGTAGCGATCGGTTCGAACCAGTCGGCGGGTGGTTTGAGCGGGCGCCCGGCGCGAATGTCCGCGCTGGCGAGGCCCACGTCCGCGCGGGCGGTGAAGCGCTTGAGCGAATCGGTCAGCAACGGCGGCGGTGCGCTGCTGCTGTCGTGCATGGCGCGCAGCTCATCGTGAGCGGTGCCGCTGCTGGCGCGGATCTGTTCCAGTTCGGTCGCGGAAAAACGCTCGACGCTGTGACCCAGGCGCGGCATCAAGGCGCTGTCGTGCCATTCGAGCGGGTTCTCCGCCTCGTGCCGCCAGGCGCCCTGTGCGTTGTGTTCGAGGATCGGTTTATACGCGTTGGCTCGCTGCGGATGCTTGATGCGGTGAACGTTTGCAGATTGATGACTGAGCGCTTTTTCGACGCTGTAGAGCTTGCTCTCCAGCGGCAGAACGGTTTGGCTGCCCAACTGATGCAGGCCATGCGGGTCGGGTTTCGAAGAAGCCGCCAGTTGCAGGTCGTTTTGCTCGTAGGGCGCAAGATCCGGGTGCCACAACGAGGCTTTGCCATCGGGCAGTTTCACCGGCTTCATAGCCTCGACTAGCGGTGACAGCTTGAGTTTGAAGGCACTGCCGATTTGCGCACCGGCGCCGAATGCCGCCAGCTGAATCACGCTGCTCACCACACCGATGATGTGTTCGGCTGCCTCGATTTGCTGGCCCTGTACCAGATCGACCACGCCTTCGACCACTTCCCGAGTCAGTTGATATGCGCTGTAGGCGAGCATCAGTTCGCCGAGACCGGGCACGAACGGTGTGGCAATCAGCAGCGCGACGTTGAAAATGTCCGAAACGATTTTCTTGAAGTTGTCCCACCACGCCCAACGCGCCTGGCTGTCGGTGTCAGCTGTGGACACGGCAATCTCCCGGCCGTCATTGAGAATCTTGTCGAGTTTGCGTAGATAAGCGTGTTGCCAGTAATCACCCTGCAGGCGGGTCTCAGCGAGCCGCAGATTCGGGCTTTCCACCGGGTCTTTGCGCCATGGCGGGCGTTGGTCGGTCGAGCTTTCAGGCGGGTGATACCTGACGACGAACAGGCGTTGTTCCAGCTCGGCAAAGAAATGTCCGCGCTGTTGCTGGTCGATGAATTGACTGAAGAACTGGCGATACGTCTGTCGCGTCGCAGGGCACAAGCGATCCTCGCGCAGCTGTCGGAGCAGTTCGCTGCCGAATGCCTTGAGCGAGTCGTATTGCTTCAGCGGATGATCCGGATCGTGTGGCACATAGGCGATCACGGGTCTTGCACCGGCAGCGTCGCTGGCACCGTGTGGCAACAGCATGATCCCGGTCATCGGCTGGTCGAGCAGCGACAGGTCGTACCAGCGAACCGGCCGCTGTGTGCCAGGGGACGAGAATTTGCTGGTGGCCAGGCGCAGCACCTTTTTGTGTGCATCGTCCTCGATGTCGCCCCTGATCAGCGCCATGTGCGCCGCGACGACAAGGGCGTCCTTCTGGCTTTGCAACACCTGGTAGCGCAGCAGACTTTCGGCCAGCGGCTGGGCTGGCAACAGCGTGCCTTCCAGATGCTTTTGGTACTGCGCACCCAGGTCCAGCTCGCGACACAGCGTCTGGAACTGTTGAATCGACATCTTGTGCCGGAGCGGCAAGACATCGAACAGACCACGCGCGTCAGGCTGGCTGATGTATTGCGAGTCGGGCCCGGCAATTTCCGTGCTGGCAAAGTTGTGCAGCGCGGCGTCCAGCAGCGATACCGTACGTGTGACGGCGCCAGCAGAAAGGTCAAGCGCATACCAGGGCGTGGCTGCCGGAATGTACAGGCGCAGCCAGGTGGTTTTGACATCCGGTTCGATCCCGTACACCGCTTTTATTTTTGCCTTGAGCAAGGGTTCGGCGAAGGTGTACAGGTCGATTTTCGCCAGCAGGTGATCAACCGCGTTCTGCGAGCCCCACGCCTTGAGATTGGCGGCGGCGAGCCGTTGCTGATCCTTGGCAGAGGCTGTCTGGTACCACGGCTCGATATTGAAAGGCGTGGCGGCCAGCGCTTCGGCGCGACTGACGGTTGCGGTCTTGAACGGAGTACTGACGGCGGATTTGATGAATTCGTAGTGGCGCCCTTGGTCTGGGTTGTCATCCGGCACGGGAGAGAGGGGCATGGCAATCATCCTTGATTGGTTGAGGAATGATCAGCCTACCCACGACGGGGCAAAACAAAAGTTCAAAGAACGGGAGGCAAACGGCGTTCCAGCGCCGTAACCCGACGAAAATTCGAATCGGAAAAATGCAGGGTTACCACCTGCGAAAGTAAAAAAACCTCACCCTGAAGCGTTTACCCCGACACGCTTTGTTACCTCAAGCTGCGCTGACCGTGCTCGACCAGCGCCACATCGCTGTTTTGCGCAGGGCGGCATTGCGAATCGCTGCCCGGTTGCAGATGCGGCGTGAGAATCGGCGCCATGCCCTTGAGCACCTGTGTGGGCAGGGCCGAGGTGAACTTGAAGTTTTCCGCCGAGCGCCCCGGAACGAACGCGGTCAGGGTGCCGAAATGGTGATCGCCGATGTAGAACACAAACGTCGCGGTGCGGTTGATCGACTTCGAACTGATGATCCGCCCACCGGAGCCAATCGCGGCAATGCGGTTGTCGCCGGTACCGGTTTTGCCACCCATCGCCAGCGGCGTGCCGTCGGGCAATTTGAAACTGCCGGACACACGTTTTGCGGTACCGGCATCGACCACCTGCGACAGCGCTTCGCGCATGGCTCGGGCCACCTCCACCGGCATTACCCGTTTGCCGACGTGCGGGTCGTTGACCAGTTTCGTTTCATAGGGTGTACCGGCGGCGAAATGCAGGCTGTCGATGCGCAGCGTCGGCATGCGCACGCCGTCGTTGAGGATGGTGCCGATCAGCTCGGCGAGGGCGGCGGGGCGATCCCCAGAGCTGCCGATGGCGGTGGCCAGCGACGGCACGAGGTGATCGAACGGGTAGCCGACTTTCTGCCAGCGCTGGTGAATGTCGAGGAAGGCTTCGATCTCGAGCATGGTGCGAATGCGACTGTCGCGCGCGCCTTTGTGCCGGCTCTTGAACAGCCAGCTGTAGACTTCCTGACGCTCGAAATGGCTGGCCTTGACGATCTCGCTGAAAGTCGCCTCCGGGTGATGCAGCAGGTAGCCCATCATCCACAAGTCCAGCGGATGCACCTTGGCGATGAAGCCTTGGTCAGGCAGATCGTAACTGCCGGGGCCGTAGGCATCGTAGAGGCGGATCAGGCGATCATCGGTAAGCTTCTCCTTGAGCTTGGCGCCTTTGAGGTGTGCGCGAACAAAGCTGTTGAAATCTTCCTGGCTGGCGTCGGGCAACAGATAACGGTGCACCGCCGCCATGCGAATCGGCGTCGGCCGGATGCTGTCGAGGAAAGTTTCCAGACGTGCCTGGGTGTCCTTGTTTTTGTACTTTTTCCAGAACTTGAGCAGGAACGAGGTGCCTTCGCGGTCGGCAAAACTGGCCAGGTATTCCTGACGGCGCGGGTCGCGATCATCCTTGAGCAACTCGGCATTGGGCCCTGAGTAGGTTGTGTAACGGACGATGTCACGCATCAGGCGAATGAACGGCAGGTTGATCGACTCGCGCAACGAATCGCGCAAAGTCGGCAGGCGCCCGTTGTCCTCTTTGCGGAAGTTATGGAAGGTGTGCAGACCGCCACCGGTAAAAAACGCTTCGCCGGGGCTCGCCGAATACTTGCGATCCAGCGCAGCGCCGAGCAGCTTGGACAGGTCGTGATCCTTGTTCTGGATCAGGTAATCGACGACCCACTGGCTGAGGCGGTCCTGTTCCGGCACTTCGACCTTCTTCAATTGCGCCACGCTCATCGCGCCGTACTTGTCGTGCAGCTCGGCGATGATCTGCAGGTAGGTGGTCAGCACGCGCATTTTTGCCGTGGAACCCAGTTCGAGTTTGCTGCCTTCGTTGATGTCGAACGGTTGATCGGTGCTGTCGGTCTGTACGCGCACCCGTGAGCCGTCCGGCGTCAGTTCGAACAGGGTGAAGCTGTAGCGCACTTGCGTGGTGCTGGTCGGCGTCAGCAGGCGTTCTCCAAGCAGGCCGATTTCGGCGGCGTAGGCCGGGTCGGCGAGTTTTTTCAGGTAGGCAGTGGCCTGGGTTTGCAGATCGCCCTGCAAGGTGCTGGTGGCCGACAGGTCGAGGCGATCGAGGTCGTACAGCGGCCGGTTGAGCATGCTCGCCAGGCGACTGCGGGCGACGCTGATGCCTTTGTTGGTTTCGATCGGCTGCATCGTTGGCTGAGTCTGCCAGTCGCGGTATGACACGGTGCTCGCCAGCGCGGCGTCAGCCAAGGCACTGTCGATCACGCCGTTCTGTTTGAGCAGACGCAGATGGCTGTCGGTGAGGTTGGCCAATTCGTCGCGACCCTTGGTCAGGTAATGCGAAGGGCGGCGCTGGGCGATCATCAGCGAGAGCATTTCACGCAGGGCCAGCCCCTTGGCGGCCATGGTTTGCGGGTCGGTTGCCGGGCTGTTCAACTGTTCGTTGGCCTTGTTGAAATCACTGCCGTACCAGACGCGCAAACCTTCGGCCATGCCGTGCACTTCGCCATGGCCGGGTACCGCCGAGAGCGGCACGCTGTTGAGGTAATCGCGAACGATGTTCTGCCGCGCGCCAAGCGTCTCCGGGCCGTCCTGATACGCGCGCACGCTGGCAGAAATCATCTGGCGGATCTTCTCCGCGCCGGACACGGTCAGGCCGTCGGGCGAATGGCGATACTTTTCCAGTTGCGTCGCCAGGGTGCTGCCACCGGCCGATTGCCCGGGCAGGTGCAGCAGCTTCGCCACTTGCGACCACGCGGCCATGCCGAAGCGCGGCCAGTCCACCGCCGGGTTGGCCAGCGGCTGTTTCGGGTCGAGAAGAAAACGGTTTTCGATGAACAGCAGACTGCTGACCACCACCGGCGGAATCGCTGCGAAGTCGGCATACAGTTGCTGCGGATAGTTGTACCGATACAGCGGCGCGCCTCGGCAATCGGTGATCGACAGCCCGGCCTGAATCTTTTCCGAATACGGCACGAACAGGCCTTTGTCGGTGTAACCGAGCAGGGCAGGGGAGAAGCGCGTCTGCTCGGTGATCACATAGTTGCGCTTGAGCAGGCGCGGCAGGAATTCGTCGAGTGAGCTGTAACCCAGACGCAGATCGAAAGGACCGTTGCCCGGATAGTGGATCGCTTCGCTGGGGCCGGGCTCGAGCCTGTAGGTCAGCGAGGCGGCGTACTGACTCAGCTCCCGCGCCTGAAAGCGCGAGGTGCGCATTTCCTTGGACGCGGCAAGTCCCACCACCACCGCGATGATCACCAGCAACAACCAGAAAGCCTTCCACCCGTGCCGGCTGCGGCGGGGTTTTTCAGGGACAGGCGCTTCATCCACACGTTCAGTCGGAACCACGGTTTTACTCGAATCGGTTTGCCACAAAGCACCCATAGTCGACTGATCCATTCACGCAGATTGATCGGACTTGTCTGAAGCTTAGACGGTGGTTGAAGCCGGTGAAAAAAATGTGAAGAGCGGAGCCTGCGCTTTATCTGAATAAAACTGGAACAAACACTGTGGCGAGGGGATTCATCCCCGTTGGGCTGCGAAGCGGCCCCAAAACCTGCCAGCACGGTTTCTACAGGCCCACCGCATGTGAGGAAGTGGCGACTGCTGCGCAGCCGAGCGGGGATAAATCCCCTCACCACAAAGAGACTGTTCACATCCCCATGATGTGTCTGTGCGAGCAATGGACTCCCTGTGGCTAGCAGATTTATCAGTCTTGCAGGGATTCCCTGTGGCGAGGGGATTCATCCCCGTTGGGCTGCAAAGCAGCCCCAAAACCTGCCTCCACGGTTACTACAGGCCCACCGCATGTGAGGAATCTGCGACTGCTGCGCAGCCGAGCGGGGATAAATCCCCTCACCACAAAGAGACTGTTCACATCCCCATGATGTGTCTGTGCGAGCAATGGACTCCCTGTGGCTAGCAGATTTATCAGTCTTGCAGGGATTCCCTGTGGCGATGGGATTCATCCCCGTTGGGCCGCAAAGCGGCACCAAAACCTGCCAACACGGTTTCTACAGGCACACCGCGTGTGAGGAAATTGCGCCTGCTGCGCAGCCGAGCGGGGATAAATCCCCTCGCCACAAGGATGCTGTTCACATCCCCATGATGTGTCTGTGCGAGCAATGGACTCCCTGTGGCTAGCAGATTTATCAGTCATGCAGGGATTCCCTGTGGCGAGGGGATTCATCCCCGTTGGGCTGCGAAGCGGCCCCAAAACCTGCCTCCACGGTTACTACAGGCACACCGCGTGTGAGCAAGTTGCGCCTGCTTCGCAGCCGAGCGGGTACTCCCTGTGGCGAGGGGATTCATCCCCGTTGGGCCGCGAAGCGGCCCCAAAACCTGCCAGCACGGTTTCTACAGGCCCACCGCGTGTGAACAAGTTGCGCCTGCTTTGCAGCCGAGCGGGGATAAATCCCCTCGCCACAAGGATGCTGTTCACATCCCCATGATGTGTCTGTGCGAGCAATGGACTCCCTGTGGCTAGCAGATTTATCAGTCTTGCAGGGATTCCCTGTGGCGAGGGGATTCATCCCCGTTGGGCTGCGAAGCAGCCCCAAAACCTGCCACCACGGTTTCTACAGGCACACCGCGTGTGAGGAAATTGCGCCTGCTGCGCAGTCGAGCGGGGATAAATCCCCTCGCCACAAGGATGCTGTTCACATCCCCATGATGTGTCTGTGCGAGCAATGGACTTCCTGTGGCTAGCAGATTTATCAGTCTTGCAGGGATTCCCTGTGGCGAGGGGATTCATCCCCGTTGGGCTGCGAAGCAGCCCCAAAACCTGCCTCCACGGTTACTACAGGCACACCGCGTGTGAGCAAGTTGCGACTGCTTCGCAGCCGAGCGGGTACTCCCTGTGGCGAGGGGATTCATCCCCGTTGGGCTGCAAAGCGGCCCCAAAACCTGCCACCACAGTTTCTACAGGCACACCGCATGTGAGCAAGTTGCGCCTGCTTCGCAGCCGAGCGGGGATAAATCCCCTCGCCACAAGGATGCTGTTCACATCCCCATGATGTGTCTGTGCGAGCAATGGACTCCCTGTGGCTAGCAGATTTATCAGTCTTGCAGGGACTCCCTGTGGCGAGGGGATTCATCCCCGTTGGGCCGCGAAGCAGCCCCAAAACCTGCCAACACGGTTTCTACAGGCACACCGCGTGTAAGGAAGTTGCGCCTGCTGCGCAGTCGAGCGGGGGATAAATCCCCTCGCCACAAAGAGGCTGTTCACATCCCGGGAGTTTGTCTGTGTGAGGAAGAAATCCACCTATTCCATAGCACTATTGCGCTCAGAGCCAGCAGGCATCCCAAAGCGGGTAGTCACCGAGGTTATCGACCAGCCCGGCTCGCAAGGGATTATTGATGATGTAGCGGGCGAAGGGCTCCAGGTCCTCGCCGTCACGGATCGCACGGTCGTGGTAGCCGGTTTGCCACAGCGGTCCGTGACGTCCGGTTTTTCTGTTAACCGCATGCGTACAGCGAGCCTTTACACCGCCAATGACTTCACCAAGTGAGCCGCGTTGCAATTGCATCAGCCAATGAAAGTGGTCAGGCATGACAACCCAGGCGATGGATTGCGCGACTCCTTGCTCATGAGCCCGGCGCAGTTCGGCAACCAGTAATCGGCCGGCCTGCCAATCTGCAAATACGGGCTGGCGTTCGTGGATGACTGAGGTGATGAAGTAGGCACGACCGTTTTCCGAGAAACGACCTTGGCGCAAACGGTGGGAATTGGGGCGGACTGGCATGTGAGCTTCCTTGCATGTGCTCCTGGCTTTTTCAAAGGTTAGTGGTTGGCCGTCCCGGTCGGCGCTGCAACTGTTGAGCGAAATTTCTGAATCCGTCGGGCGATTTATCCGTGATCAAGCGAGGCGAGACATCACACAGTGGATCAAATGCCCTAGGGCTGAAACATGACGCTGCACCATCGCTGTGCAATACTTCGCGGCTTTTTCAGTGGCGACTTTTCCTACGTAATGCAGGTAATGCCTCTCCGCGGAACCCACTATTGCCGAGAGTTGTCGCTGAATGTTGTGACTTTTAGAGTGAAAAATCCTGCCCTGAGCTTTTTATACTGCACGCCCCGCTGATCTTTCAGGCCCGCCCTGCGAGACGCGTCTGCCCACGAAGCCGACGCGGTTTCCTGCCCAGCCAAGGCCTATCGGCCGACGCTTCGAAACCCGGTGGTCATATCCAATAACAAGACGAGGTTGTACCCCTATGCCAGTTGGCAATCCTCAGCCGTACGGCGACACCGCTTCGGGCGGTCCGCTCAAACGTGAACTCGGCGAACGGCATATCCGCCTGATGGCGCTCGGTGCCTGTATCGGCGTCGGTCTGTTTCTCGGTTCGGCCAAAGCCATCGAAATGGCCGGCCCGGCGATCATGCTGTCTTACATTCTTGGCGGTCTGGCGATCCTGGTGATCATGCGCGCGCTCGGCGAAATGGCCGTGCATAACCCGGTGGCCGGCTCGTTCAGCCGCTACGCGCAGGATTACCTCGGGCCGCTGGCCGGCTTTCTCACCGGCTGGAACTACTGGTTCCTGTGGCTGGTGACGTGTGTCGCGGAAATCACTGCGGTGGCGGTCTACATGGGCATCTGGTTCCCGGATGTGCCGCGCTGGATCTGGGCCCTGGCGGCGCTGATCAGCATGGGCTCGATCAACCTGATCGCGGTGAAAGCCTTCGGCGAATTCGAATTCTGGTTCGCCCTGATCAAGATCGTCACCATCATCGCCATGGTCATTGGCGGCGTCGGCATCATCGCCTTCGGTTTCGGCAACGACGGCGTGGCACTGGGCATCTCCAACCTGTGGGCCCACGGCGGTTTCATGCCCAACGGCGTGACCGGTGTGCTGATGTCGCTGCAGATGGTCATGTTCGCCTACCTCGGCGTGGAAATGATCGGCCTGACCGCCGGTGAAGCGAAGAATCCGCAAAAGACCATTCCCGACGCGATCGGCTCGGTGTTCTGGCGGATCCTGCTGTTCTACGTCGGTGCGCTGTTCGTCATCCTGTCGATCTACCCGTGGAATGAAATCGGCACCCAGGGCAGCCCGTTCGTGATGACCTTCGAGCGTCTGGGCATCAAGACCGCGGCTGGCATCATCAACTTCGTGGTGATCACTGCGGCGCTGTCGTCATGCAATGGCGGCATCTTCAGCACCGGCCGCATGCTCTACAGCCTGGCGCAGAACGGCCAGGCCCCGGCCGGTTTCGCCAAGACCTCGAACAACGGCGTGCCGCGCCGCGCGTTGTTGCTGTCGATTGCGGTGTTGCTGTTGGGTGTAGTGCTCAACTATCTGGTGCCGGAAAAAGTCTTCGTCTGGGTCACCTCGATCGCGACCTTCGGTGCGATCTGGACCTGGGTGATGATCCTGCTGGCGCAACTGAAATTTCGCAAAGGCCTGAGCGCCAGCGAGCGGGCCGGCCTCAAGTACAAGATGTGGCTGTACCCGGTCAGTTCGTATTTCGCCCTGGCGTTTCTGGTGTTGGTGGTCGGCCTGATGGCGTACTTCCCCGACACCCGCGTGGCACTGTATGTCGGGCCGGCGTTTCTGGTATTGCTGACAGTGTTGTTTTACGTGTTCAAGTTGCAGCCGACGCAAGTGTCGCAAGGTTCGGTGCGTTCGGTTTCTTGAATCCTGACGCCTGAAAACCACAAAGCCCCGGTCGCAAGATCGGGGCTTTTTTGGTTCACGCGAGCTGATCGCCAGTCTTACGCCGCTACCACTTCCTGCGGCTCAAAACTGTCCGCCCGCGCCATCTGCCACATCCGCGAATAGAACTCGCCATTCACTTCGCCGGTAAGCAGTTCCCCCGGTTTCAGAAACACATGCAGCTGCGAGAACAGTTTGATCTCGGTTGCCGACATGCGCCGCACCAGATGCTTGGCCGACAGTTGCGAAGGATGATCAAGCCCGGCGGCAGCGAGCATTTCCGCCAGCGCTTTGAGCGTGCTGCGATGGAAGTTGTAGACGCGCTGGACCTTGTCCGGCACCACCAGAGCGCGCTGGCGCAGGGCGTCCTGGGTGGCGACGCCGGTCGGGCATTTGTTGGTGTGGCACGACTGTGACTGGATGCAGCCGATCGTGAACATGAAGCCGCGCGCCGAGTTGGCCCAGTCAGCACCAATGGGCAGTACGCTGGCGATGTCGAAGGCGCTGACAATCTTGCCGCTGGCGCCGAGTTTGATCTTGTCGCGCAGGTTGAGGCCGACCAGCGTGTTATGGACGAACAGCAGGCCCTCGCGCATCGGTACACCGATGTGGTCGGTGAACTCGACCGGCGCCGCGCCAGTGCCGCCTTCCTTGCCATCAACGACGATGAAGTCCGGAAGAATGCCGGTTTCCAGCATGGCCTTGGCGATCCCCATGAACTCCCACGGATGGCCGAGGCAGAATTTGAAGCCCACCGGTTTGCCACCGGACAGTTCGCGCAGTTGCTGGATGAACTGCATCATTTCGATCGGCGTGGAAAACGCACTGTGGCGCGACGGCGAAACGCAGTCCTCGCCCATCAGGATGCCACGGGTCTCTGCAATTTCTTTGGTGACCTTGTGCTTGGGCAAGATCCCGCCATGGCCGGGTTTGGCGCCCTGGCTCATAAACTTATGTACTATAGGTTTGTTGATCTAGGGAGTCACAGATGGGCCGCAAGCGTACACAGCTCAACGTTCAAGAAGTCATCAATGAGGAGAACGTTCTTCACTCCTTAGATCTGAAGGAAGAGGATGGTCTGTACCCGTTCTCCACAGTCTGGCGTTGGCGGCCCCAGGCAGGGAAGGGGAGTGGAGAGCTCGTATCTCTCACCATCGACTCCCTGAGTGCTTCACCACATGAACTAGTCATACTCGGGAATCATCATCGTGTTTTTTACTCCGAGCACAAGGACGAATTTCCCTGGGCGGTCAATGCCATGGGGCGTGGTTTGAAAACTGTATGCTTTGAAAGCCGGTGTTCCAAGGCTGAGGCTTCTTACAAGCGAAATGCCGTCGGGTTGTTCTTCGAGTTCTGTCGACGGAAGCAGGTACAGCTCAACGGCCCAGAAGATCTGAACTTCCTTCTCATGTGTGAGTGGAGAGCAGATATGCGTTCGGTGGACATGGACAGCCGGTATAAGGCAGCAATGTTCCGTCGCTGCAGCGTGGTCATTGAGCGAATCATGGGCACCCCCTTGATGCCCAACACTTTTGTCCTCCCGGTTTATACGTCGGATGCTCCTGAAGCATTGGCACCTTACAGCGATGCGGTGATGTATCAGTTAATCAGTGCTGTTACCTCTGACATAGAGGCATTGATGTACAACTCCAAAGAGTTTTCCCAGATCATGGAAGACTCTGACAGTAACTCGGTTTACGCTTTGTATGATGAATACTCTAGCCGGGTAATTGATGTGTACCGCAATGAGCTTTCATTTCGCACCAGCGACGTGAACCTCACATCGTTCACTTCTGCCCAATATCAATTAGATTTGCTGGAGTGGGACTGGGAGCCTGCTAATCAATCGGTGTTTGAAGAATCTTTTCCCTATGTTTGTCCGAATCCAAAGTTGCCCGGCACTTATAATTTGATGACCTTGGCTGAAAGGGAGGTTCCAAGTAGGGAGTCGTTGTTTCCATTTCTTGTTTTTCTCTTGATTTTCTCAGGGAAAAACCTAGAGGTGGTAATGACATGGAAACGGCGTTACATGGTCATGGGTTTCGCCGTATCTCCGCTCGACTGGAAAGATCCATTTGATCCGAATAAGTGCAGGCTGCGTGGATATAAAGGTCGTGGTAAAGGGCGCGGTGTAATTGAAACAGACGATACCTACGTTACTATTTCAGATGAGGGTATCTATCCTATTTTATCTTTCCTGCTGTGGTACACGGAGCCTTTGTCGGCGATGGCCAGTTCGAAGTCGGCTGACTCTCTTTGGTTGTACTTCCGTAACGACAAGGCTTGGGATTACCATCAGGAAGGCATCTTTAACTATGACGCGAAGAAATTCCTCAAACGCCATGAGATTTGGGATCTGAAGACAGATGTCTCTGGCGTTCTCACTAAAGAGCGTGTCAACCTTGACTCCCGTCGGTTCCGAAAGGTGTTTGCTGACAAGGAGCTGTTAAAGGCCATTGGTGAGTCCCGAAACCACCAGGAGCTTCACGCGACCCTGTCGAATGCTTTGAACCATAAGAGTTTTGATACCACATTGGGCAGCTACCTCGCCAAAGGTGCATCCCGAAGGATCACCGATATCGCGATCTTTACCCTTCAGCACAAGTACCTTGAGGAGGCTCGTAAATTCCGAGGAGTCATGCTGAGCGGATCTGAGCAATCGGCATCCACAGATGTGGCGGGTTTCTATGCGTCCTGCGCCGACCCGACCGAGCCAGATTTTGAAGGTGCCATGGTAGCGACTGGCTCAAGCTGCCATGAATACGACATGTGCATGGGATGTAGCCAGAGTCGGGTGTTCGAACAGCACCTGCCGAGGATTGCCACCCGGATCCTCCAGTACGAGTCACTGCGACCCACCATGAGCGGCGAGCGCTGGGAGACTGAGTACGGACGCAAGCATACCCGCGCTCACGACTTGCTAACGAAATGGTCAGACCAAGACGTTGTTGCTGAGGCCTGGGCATCTGCAAATAGCGGCGCTGTATTTCTGCCAGCAATAATCGTTCGAGGATAATTAGATGTCGACCAAAACTAACATCACGACCCGAGCCAATATTTCTAGCGGCGCCAATGCCAGCAGTAATCCTTCGGCCCACAGCGACGAGCATTTCGACTCAGCCTCGGTAGATTACTGGGAGCTGCTCAATGATGAGTTGGAACGGTTGAAAAACACGGCTGTAAGCCAAGCCAGTTTCTTCTGGCAGAATACTTGGGATTTTCGTAAGGAAGGCTTGGGGTATTTAATCAACTTTGAGTCGATAGTCGGTTCGTCAGTTCGTACTCATTTCCCCCTCATCATGGTGTTGAAACTGATCGCGTTCTGCCTGTTGGGTCGCCACGCCATCACAGAGCGCAGTCCACGTACCGTGTACAACATTTTCACGTCGGCGAAAGAGGTTGTGACTTGGCTTGGTGAGCAGGGTTGCTTGGTAGCTCAGCATGATGGCGGATATTTCAAACTGCCAAGAGAGCTGGCGCAGGATCAGTTTCAGGATGTCCTCAATGGAATCAGTTCTTCAGAATTCCATGACAACACCAAGTGGGACAAGGTGCGGTTGCTTTCCGAGTGGTGGAAGCTATCAAAAGGGGACGGTTTGCTGCCCTCATTCTTGAGGCTGGCTAGCGATCCATTCGATGGCAAGCGTCTGGCCGATTTCAAGGACTTTGAGCCTGATCAAGAGCTTGCTATGCCGGAAGACGTTTCTGGATGGCAAGCCATTCCCTTGGAATATGCTTTCCCGATAGCAACAGCCGCTTTGGACTATGTGGAAAAGTAATCTGCGCCACTAATACAGTTTCACCAGGTCATTTACGAAGGGATCATTCAACACAAATCTGGCAACGGCGTGACGAAGGGGCGTCTTGCGAAAACTTGCGCTGCACGCGGCAGTAGCTTTGAAGAGTTGAGCCATGGTTTGCCATTCAAATTTGAGTTTAGCCGATATGCTGCCCCGTCCTATCCCGATAAGTTCACCTACCGGCTCGACCGGAAAGATGCTGAGCGAAGTTTGTCTCACATAAAAAGGGCGGCGATCACCATCATTCTTTTCACCACTGGAATGAGAAGTTGGGAGATTCGAGATCTCAGGGTTGGGTGCTGTGTGCCCGATCTGACTATGGGCATTGAGGACTTCTACCGGCTGACAGTGACTGTCCGCAAAACGAGCAGGGAGTACGAGCAGGGGCAGGTCATTTCGATTCCGGTACCCAAAGCGACCTACCAGGCTGTTAGGGTTTTGGAAGCGCTCGGCACGCTCAAGCGTAGTGAGGATTACCTCCTTACGCCGCTCCAGTCGAATGAAAAATCTGATCATGTGAGTGGTCAACTCACCACTCAGAGCCTGGTCAATTACGTCAAAGCGTTTGCGCGTGATATCGGTGTCGACTATGAGCCGCACCCGCACCAGTTTCGCAAAACCATCGCCGGCTGGTTTGTCATGAACAGCCCTGTTCTGGGGCCCTTGCTGGTCATGCGGCTGTTTTCCCATCGCTCGATGAACATGACGGAAATGTACCTGCGAAACAATCCATTGATCGTTGAGGCGCGCCAAGAGGTCTTGGTCGAGCAGTCTCTGAAGATCGTGAATTCAATTGGGAGGTCGGCTCAAGATGGGAAGCTGGCGGGCGGGGCGGGCGAGCGCCTGAAGGCGGGGATTCAGCAAGACTCCATTTTCGAGGGGATCACAGGTGATGAGCTCGGCGCGACGATGGAAGAGTACCTGCGAGAACGTGCAATGCACGGCTCCATGCATTTTCTGCTCACACCATTGTCGATCTGCGCGTTCGACCCTAATGACGAGACCGAGAAGCCATGCGTCAATTTGATCCCAGCCATCCAGCTTGATGAGATAACGGCCAGTCCGCACCACGCTGGAGGCTTGCCGTTCGTAAGCAAATGCGTCGGGGCGAAATGTGACCATTGCCTTATCACGCAATCCGACTCTCATGCCTTGGAGCAATCGATGGGCTTCTATAAGTCGCTTATCGCCGGAGCCATCGACGAGGACTACGCCCAGAATCTGCATATCATGGCATCCGCGCGCGAGTTCGTTGAACTCTACACTCCCATCCTGGAGTTGGTGAAATGATGAATAACAGAGATCGTCTGGCAGAGGCTCGTGCTGCTTTCGAGCAGATGAAAATCGAGTTTCAGTCAACTGGCGCGAAAGTGACGATCTCTTCGATAGCTCAGCGAGCCAACATCGATAGAAAGTACCTGTACGGTAAAATCAACACTCCGGACAAAGAGACCATTAAACAGTGGGTGCAACTCGGCGAGGAAATCACCTCCTTCCGCAAGCTTCAGAAAAATCCTGGTCAGGAGACCGGCGAGGTTACGGTCGCAACCAAGCTACACAATGCGCTCATTGAAAATTACAGCTTGCTTGAGGATGTTAGGGATCTTAAGAACATCAAAGAGCGCCTACAGATGCTGTTGTCTGCTAGTCAGAAGAAGGTTGATGAACTGGAAAATCGCACGCGCAGGCTTGAGGCTAAGTATATACCGCCTCAAGGGGCGGCTCCTGTGATCGTCAACCTTCAGAGCAAGCCTCTGATAATCAGTCCCGATGCCGAGCGGCACGGGAACGATCAGCTCTCGCTGAAAAAAGCTTGGGTTCAAGCGCTCAACCATCTGCGGGAGGCTCTGACCAGTCCGGTGGACAAGACACTATTCATTACCATTGGTGCTCCTGCGAGCGGGAAATCTACCTGGTGCAGACGCTTCAGCGGCAGCCGTGGATTCACGATTTTGTTTGATGCGTGCAACCTCACGCAAAGTGATCGCTATGAGCTTCTGGATCTTGCTCGGCAGTATGAGAAGACCAAGGTGGTCGCGGTAGTTTTCTGTGCTGAGTTGAAAAAACTTGAATCCCGAAACAAGACACGGGAAGAGGTCAAACGGGTGCCAGTCACCAAGCTGCGTGCCATGCATAGGTCTGTCGAGCATCCATCACTTGTTGAAAGTGATGAATCATTCGACGAAATCATCATGCTACGCGGATGAGAGGTGCCAATGTACGTTGAATCTGTCACGCACACGGATGGGACGCCCATCCCACACATCAATGGTGTGCTGCACTATCCGTTGGCCCACTACCTCGTTCACCTGCGAAAGACGTCAATGGGACGAGGAGGGCGTCGAGAGCCCACAACGATAGTCAACAATTTCAAGCATCTGAAAATGTGGTTCGATTGCTGCGCGGACATGGGAGTGCGATTCGATGAGGCAACGTACGAAGTGCACATGGCTGCTTTCAAGAGGGCTTTGAAGGACAGTGGCGTGCTGCCTCAATCGATCAATGCCTACTACCGCTCGTGGCGAGTTTTCTATGACTGGTGTGAAGAAGCCACGATCGTCTGCATGATTGAGTTTCCGCCAAAAATCCAAGGGCCCTCAAACTACCATTCCAGTAAATCTATCGTTGCTCCATCCAGGCACACGGGCAGGGCTGACAAATCAGACCCAGGGTTGGAGCCAGAGGTGCATATCTTGGACTACAAGGATGTCGTTCTTAGCAATGATGAATACGCACGGCTGTCAGCTGCGTTGACTGAAATTGACCCAGTCTACGATCTCATCGCCTTCATGATGGTGACTACCGGGCTGCGTATCGGTGGGGTGGTTCAGGTGCCTTTAGGTAGCGATACAAGAAACCCCGGATGGCTCCGCTATCCCGAATTGAAAGCGACGGGCGTAACGTTCCAGAAGCTCACCTATGTGCCGAAAGGCAAAAAGCATTTGTTGAGGTGTTCAGTCCTCACCGAGTCCCTCAAGCGCCTACATACCGAATACATTGCTGGGCATCGCAAGGAGCGTCTCAAACTCTTCGCTCAACGGTTCCCTGGTAAGACTCCCCCTTTGTGGCTGACTGCCGTGGGTAAACCAGTCGAGTTTCACGACATATGGAACGCATTCAGGGATGCCTCCAGCGTAGTGGGGCGACGGATCACTCCCCATCACCTTCGCCATACCTATGCGACTTATGTGGTCTATCACTACTTCAAAGCCCACGGCTTGAAGCCCAATCTGGCGTACGGTCACGACATTCATGAAGCCCTGAGAATCCAGCTTGGCCATATGGACATCGAAGTCACCAAGCGATACATCCGCACCGTTATTCGAACCGAGGCTGATGCGTGGTTACCTGTTCTGACCCCTCACGTTAATCAGGTCGTACAGGAGAACACGCCTGCTCATGTACTCGCTTCGGTGGTCAAGTTCTTCGAGTCTAAACCGGCTCATTAGCCTCAATAATCGTGAGCGGTCGTCGTCGTTCATCACATTCGTCCCTGGGCCGACAGTCGACACCATTCCCCGATGCTATTCAGGTGTAAGCTGAAGCCACAGTACTTAACCATACGATTAAGGTTCTATGACTCGTTACCTCGACACAATTCCTGAGCCATGGTCTGTCGACGATATTCGATCTGCAATCATGCATAAGTTTACTGATGCTCGGCTTTCAATCGAGGAGACTGAAGGAGGACAGCTGTGGCAAGCAGTGAAGGAGCTGGATGATACGGTCTGGATCTTTCAGAGTAGTGCGGAAGATCTGTTCCAAATTATTAGTTTGTTTGCGCAGAAAATACAAGAGCCTGGCTTCTGGGATTTGACGAATAGGACGAATGCAGAGCATTTCACTAGAGAGGTGAAGAGAAAGCTCTTTTATACCACGACCTCTGTTATGGCTTTGGTTGAGGTCTCAAGAGTCTTTGAAAAGAAATATCCCGTAGCGGGCTTTACTGATAAGTTGGTTTCTTGTTTTTCAACACCCGGCTTACATAGATTCCTTCAAGATCTACGCAATTACAACTCTCACTGGCGGATTGCTGAGGCCAACTGGAGGATTGACTACGATTTTGAGAAAGGGAGTCGCGTCACTCGATTCGTAGTAACGCGCGATAATCTCCTTGCATGGGGTAGATGGACATCTGAGGCTAGGGCATTTATCGAAAGTTCAGGGAACTATATCGATGTTAGTGCTGCTTTAGCTGAGTACGCCAAGCAGGTGAAGGCTTTCTACGAGTGGCATAAAGGTGTAGTGCTAGTAAATTATGCTGAGACTTTGAAGCGCTATTTTGACTACAAGCGAACTCATGATGGTCTGAGTTTAAGGATGAGTTGGAATGCGATATTGGGTCACGTACCACAAGGTCTTAACCCATTTCAATACTTGGCGCGTTACTTGACGACAGGGCAGATTGAAAAAATAATGTCATTTGAACTTGGAAGCGAAGCCCAGATTCAAGCCTTGATTTCCACTTTGGACATGGACAGGTTTTGCGATGCTCAACTGATGGATAAAGTTAGGAAGTTGTTTCAGTCACCTGTGACGCTATAGAGTCAAGAATTATGCCCCTCAAAAAAAGCTATTAGTGGAGAGCGAGTGAGTGCGCGGGCTCGGCGCAGCGGACGAGTAGTCGGGTTACTTTTCAAACTATGCTCACCACAAGCTGGCCCTGACGCCAGGCAATCTCTCGCATCTCTCACCTAGATTATCAGCAGTTCACGAAAAGCAAAAAAAGCGTGGGAGCTATGGCTCCCGCCTGCTGAGAAGCGGATTCAATCGTGTAATTTTGTCGGCCACACACCCCTGACGCAGCAGTTTCAATTGCTTGAGCATTATTATCTTTGAAGACACCATTACTCGGGTCTGCCACGCCCTAGCCTGGTTATTAAATGGCAACGATGGGGCCAACCGGGGTGCGGAGTTACTAACGTCCCAGGCGTGCGCGCCGGGAGGCTGAGGCGATGGGATGTCGCACTCCGCCGGATGCCCCTTCCTCTTCGTCCCTGATGCTATCGTCACGGCGTCGGGATGAAGAACGCTTTTACAACAGGCGTCACAGCCCGTGGTTAAATTACTCTTTGACAAGCAGGCAGCAGAGGCGAGGGGCTGATGGGCAAGGATCACGAGGTAGAGGTGGGCAAGGTAGGCACGGACGCCATTAACAGCGACCCAAAGGTGGCGGCTCCGCCTGCGGATGCGAATGAGCAGGCCCAAGCTATCGTAGAGCACTGGCGCGGTGCTTGGAGCGATCTTAGTCGCACGGATGCCGTTGTCGCCCAAGGCCCGAGCTTTGTCCTGTGGCATTATGAAAAAAACGGTTTCGACAGCCCCGGTACTTTTTTCCCTGCCGAAGCGATTGACCAGAAAATCCCGCACGCCGGGATGCGCGGAGCGTTGCGGGAGTGTCTGGCTGAGACCGACCATGAAAGCGACCTGGTGGCCGTCATCGTTTTAAAAGGGGACGTTGGAGCTGCGATGTCGGTAATTCCAAAGACAGCTATCTGCAAGCCGCAGGCTTGGTTTGAAATGACCAAAATCCGGAAGTCGTCCGTTTCGGACAAAGTCTGGATTCCACTGCGTGCTGATTGGACGATGACGTCGGAGGGGGATTACGGCTATGAAGGCTATGTTGAAGAGTACTTCGGCGTTGGCTCGGTTATGTTCGACCTACTGCATCGTGATGAAGTATCCAAACTGAGTTGGGGCGACCTTGGTGGGAACACCTTTGCCGGCGGCGAAGAATCGCATCGTGTATGGCCGAAAGAGCACGCTCACGACATGTCACAGAGTCCAACTGCCATTGAGCAGCGGAAATCGCTCGCAAGCTTCCGTGTGCCATTCACAGACCTGAACGTGTCCCTAAGCACTCGCTCAGCTAAGTCAGCAGCTCCTCAACCAGTGGCCCCGGCGGAGCCTGCATTCGTAAAAACGTACTGCTGGGCGGGTGACTGGGCCAGTCATCACTCTGATGCCATAGGCACTGGATTGGTTATTGAGCAGAACTTCGATGGTGCGGCGCCGAATGAGTGGCATCTGCATCAGGATTTTGTCATCTCACTGGGCCTGCAGCGCGAAGGCGACGTTTGGTTGAGGCCAGTCGAGGGCTTCCTGGAGGTCGTGAGGCTTAAGCGTGACGAGCACGGTAAGCCTGTGCTTTTAGAGGCGCGCACTGAGCACCTCCGTGATTACTTGAAGGCCCGTGGCATGTACCTACAGCTCGCCAGCTTCCGAAGTCGCATTCAGACTGTATCGGATGCATCCCATATCGACTGGGCTTCGGCATTCGTGCAGGAGGAAAAGGATGGAAGGGAGTGGGAGGGGGTCAATTCTGAAATTCATGAAGGCGGCAAACCATATGGCTCCTCAACGGGAGTCTTCCATGTCTCGCGCACAGACGTCGACGCTGATGACGACGTGCCCAAGCTCGGTTTACCCGACGACGACTCTGTCGTGTCCAAATCCTGGTCGATCCAGCACGAGGGGAGAAAGCTCCATTCCCTGAGTGGTTCGCTTTGGGTGACCGAGGTTGTTGAGCCAGGGCGTATAAGCGAACGAGTTAAGGGTGAAGCGCCGCTGACCAAAGTGGACTTCGCTATAAATGGCTCCGGCGAGCGCGTTAGCGGTGACGAGCTTGCCTCCACTGGGGGCTGGCTGTGGTTCCGCCCGACCGTTACAGCTTTGCTCGGCAGCTACCGGGGCTCTAGCTTGCGGTGGTATACCCGGGACACCGGCGCCATTGGAATCTCAAGCGGGGATAGCGTCCATTTCGGTCTGAACTCTCTTGGGTTGATCAACGTATATGCCAAGGACATTGGCCAGCTTCCACCTTGGCAGCAGCGCGTATGGGCGGGTGCAAACGTAGTTCCTGACGGTGGGGTTTCGCAGGAGCTATTGGCATCGCAGGCCAAGGCTCTCCCTGCAGCGACGAAAGCGGCTGAGGCGCGGCTGCGTCCGGCCTACGACGAGATCAATGCCACGTTTGAGAAAGTCAGTGGAAAGCCGCTGTTCTCCCCACACCACGCGACTGATGACATTTTTAAGCGTGTTCACCGGTTCCGCTCCTTGGAGAAAACTGGAGTACTTGAGCTTGCCAAAGATCTAGCGAGGCTGACGGTTGAGTCTCTTGATGGGGATGCGTTGACCGCGATGGGGGCGCAATCTGGAAAGACGAATTCAGGGTCTATAAAGCATTTGGAAGCTGGCTTGATGAAGCGCGGAGCGACCTCGGATGAAGCGAGGGCGCTGACCAAGGTGTTGGTTGGAATCAAGGAACTGAGGCAGGCTGATGCGCATTTACCGTCTTCGGGGTTTGCCGAAGCGTTTGAGCTGGTCGGTGTTGATCAACAAGCTGATCCCGTGACGCAAGGGCGTCAAATGCTTGAGTCGCTGGTTGAGTCATTGGCTGGAATGATGCAGGTACTCGCTAATCTACCCCGTAGAGAAAAGTGATAGCACGGTCGACCGCGAAATGGAGGCGAACTACTGCCCCGTATTTCGGCTTCCTCAAGTGGAGGATGTGATTGGTTGTGAGAGCTCACTATGTAACAGGAACCGCCAGAGCAACCCGAAGCTTTAGCATGAGACACATGGCTCTGGGCCAACCGACTAGTCACTTCAGTTCTGCTGGCAGTATGCTACCTTGGACTTCTCTCTCGCATGGCAAGGACGATAGCAATGGTCACAGGCAAGTCGATCAACAGCGTCAACAGAATCATCGCGCACTCGCATGGCGCCCGTGAGATGCTGTTTGTAGTTGAACGCGACAAAGTCCATCAAGACGTTCAGGCGCGGCTGGCGATTGCTCACCTCAAAAAAGACGGTGATTCGATACTTCCTGCGGGGATCGGAAAAATCAGTGAGTTCAATGCTCGCGGCAAGGAGATCAAGCGGCGAGATCTCCCGCTTATCAAAAAATCAGTACCCCAATACCGAAGCTGGAAAGATTGGCATGGTCAAGAGCACAGCGGTGTGCAAATTCGAACCATGGATGTGTATCCCATCGACTTTGTTCGCCCGCCCATGGAGCACCTTTCTCTAAGCGTTATCGATGATAAGGAGTACATTGTGACGCGCCGGGTGAAAGCCGATGAGCCGCCTACGGCGCTTATTCACTTGGCGAACCTCATGCTTGAATTCTTCCAGGAATTTGACATCTTCGACGTTGAGCGTCAGCGCATCGCGAAGGTGCAGGCACGTCAGTTGCAGTGGGATTTGCTTCCCCCTGGTAAATACCCTTGGAAGAGCGCTGAGGCCATCGTAAAACCCTATCTGGCCGGTCTGCGGGCGTCTGAGCAGGGGGTGATCGAACACCGGATCAGGGAGATCACTCGGTTCGAGCCTGATTTCTTCGCGACGGGCCGAGGAGGCTACCAAGGTTACTTCGTCTTCGGCTTTTCCAAGCGCGGGATTTACCTCCTTGAGAGCTCACATTTGGACAACGCCACCTATAAGTTTGGTGAGGATTGGGAAGTCCTGTCGACCCTGACCAAGGACGAGATCATTAACGGTGATCACGACCATCAACGTTTTATCCACGATAAAGCCTGGGGGCGTAAGATCCGCCAGATGCTTTCCTACGCTTAGCGGCAAACGACCTTTTGTCACGTCCTACAAAGACCCGCCCCTAGCCGTAGTAATGGCCTCGGGGCCACTGGCTGCTGTATGTCCTATCGCGTCGGTAATTCTCACGCGATCTCGCCCGCAATGTTCGCGGTTGGACTAATTGAGCGTCTGGTTGAGATTGAAGCGTATCTCCTCCCGCACCGCTGACCTCACCTGGAAAGGATTCTACTTTGAAGCTTCAGTTCGTTCGCATCTGTGGTTTTCAGTCGTTTGGTGCCGAACCAGTCCCTATTGATTTGTCCGATCTCACATTTCTGATCGGGCCGAACGGCTCCGGCAAGACCGCGACTCTCCAAGCGCTTTGTCGCCTCTTTTCGTTTGACCCCAATCAACGGCGATTGCGTAAGTCGGATTTCTTCGTACCACACGATGAAATGGAAGCTCCAGATCAGCGAGCGCTTTGGATTGAGGTTGAGTTCATCTTCCCCGAGCTTAGTGACGACGAGAACGAACACCCGACGATTCCTAGTCATTTTGGGCATATGCGCCTTGATACCCCTGATGGTGTGCCCCGCGTGAGGTATCGTCTGGATGCAACGATTGGCATTGACGATGAAATCGAGCAAAGCCTGGTGTACGTCTTAGATGTTGATGAAGATGACGTTCCGGTCGACACCGCCCCGGTGCCCAGAGACGAGCGAAACTTCATTCAGGTTCACTACCTTCCAGCTCGCCGGGATCCGGCTGACCACATCGCCTATGGTGCAAACGCCTTGCTCGGGCGTTTGCTTCGAGCGGTGAACTGGACTGAGCAGCGCGAGACGATCCAGCAGCTCACTACGGATATTTCCCAGAGCCTGACTCAAAATGAATCGGTGCTCAGCCTCAGTGCCGGCTTGACCAAGACTTGGAAAGAGCTCCACAAGGGACAGTTTTCACGCAGCCTAGCGTCACATTCATGGCCAACGAAATTGAGTCGCTGCTGCGTCATCTTTCGGTGTCGTTCTCCCCTGGTCATGGCGAGCAGTTGGTCGATTTTTCAAGACTCAGCGATGGCCAAAAGTCGATGCTCTACCTCTCGCTGGTTTTGTCGTCCCAGGCTGTCGGGCGAGCGGTGCTGCACGGCAATGACGACTCCTTTGACGCTGAGAAACTTCGCCCTGCGGTGTTCACCATCGTTGCCCTGGAAGAGCCAAAGAACAGCTTGTCGCCTCATTATCTGGGGCGAATTGTGTCATCCCTCAAAGGGTTGGTCGGCGACTCCAAATACGCCGATTCCCAAGCTCTGATTGCGACACATGCGCCTTCGATGCTTCGCCGCGTAGAACCTTCAGCCATTAGATATCTGAGGTTGGACGAGTCGCGCTGCACCGTGGTGACGAAGATACTAATGCCATCCAATGAGAAGGGCGAGGCATACAAGTTTGTGAGGGAGCCAGTGCAGGCCTATCCAGAGGTCTATTTTTCTCGCCTGGTGATCTTGGGGGAGGGCGACAGTGAGGAAATAGTCCTGCCCCGGCTGCTCGCAGCAAAGAAGCTCGAAGTCGATGAGGCAGCTATTACCATTGCCCCGCTAGGTGGTCGTCATATCAACCACTTCTGGAGGCTGCTCAGTGGCCTCAAGATCCCTTACGTCACGCTCTTGGATTTGGATGTGGCGCGCTTCGGTGGGGGATGGGGACGCATCAAATACGTCGCGACAGAGATGAAAAAGCATCGCCCAGGCGATCTGTACCTGACTGACGATGAGCTCAAAAATCTACCTGCATGGAATGATCAGACCCATAAACTTCTGCAGATTGAGAAGGATCCGAAATACAAATCCTGCATAGCGAATTTGGAGCCGCTGGGCGTATTTTTTTCAGCGCCAATGGATCTGGATTTTTCCATGCTTAGGGCTTATCCCGCTGCGTACGGGGTAGCCCCTGAAGATCTAGTTGTTCCGAAACTGGGCCAAACCAAGTCCGTGCTGGGCGATAGTCATCACGATCGTTTCCAATACTCATTGATCGAGCGAAAGCACTTTGTCGCCTACCACAAGCGCTTCAAGCTCGATAGCAAGCCCAAGTCGCATATCGAAGCGCTTTCCAAACTTACTGACGATCAGTTGATAGCCAAGATGCCCGCATCTCTAAATCGTCTGGCAGACTTCGTCATCGCCAAGATCGAAGGGCTTTCGGAATGATCTCCCCGGAAGATTGGAAACCCTCCGAAGGCATTATTTTGGAGCCAAATGCGGAGGCAGCCGTCAGGGAGGTCAAACGGTGCGTGGCGCTGACTGCTGGCCCGGGCGCCGGTAAGTCTGAACTGCTTGCCCAGCGCGCTGACTTCCTGCTGACCACGGGGGCATGCCGTTATCCGAGGAGGATATTGGCCATTGCCTTCAAGGTGGATGCGAGCAATAACCTCAAAGAGCGGGTGTGGCGGCGATGCGGGCCCGACTACGCCAGCCGGTTCGACAGTTACACGTTCCATGGCTTCGCGAAGCGAATTATCGAACGATTTCGGCCTGTTCTCACCGGCGACGATGCGCTAGACGCGGGTTTTCGAGTGGTGCCCAAAGGGAAGGCACACCCTGTCCAGACCGAGTTCGGACTTCTGATCCCGTTGGCTCTGAAGATCCTCGACGTCTATCCTATGGCAGTGAATGCCATCAGGCAAACCTACAGTGATGTGTTTCTCGATGAATTTCAGGACTGCACAGACGAGCAGTACGCGCTGGTCAGCAAGATTTTTGGTGGTACGGCGCGCCGGATCACTGCGGTAGGGGATGTGAAACAGAAAATTATGGGCTGGGCCGGCGCGCTCGACGGCGTATTCGGAAAGTTTGAAGCGGATTTTGCAGCCAACCATCTAAACATCTACCGCAATTTTCGCTCGCAACCTCAGCTTCTCAGGCTGCAGAACGACCTCATCAAAGTGCTCGATCCCGGTTCTGAAATGCCCGCAGAGCTCTTGGGCGGTGAGGGCGGCGAGATCCTGCTGCAGTCTTTCAAGGACTGCACCGACTAGGCCTTCAGTCTTGCCGATCAGATCAACACCTGGATCAACGTCGAGGGTGTGGCGCCCTCCGAAATTGCGGTCTTGGTCAGGAGTTATCCTGAGGCCTACACCGTCCGGTTGACCTCTGCGCTTGATGGGCTTGGTATCGCCTGTCGCAACGAAAATCAGATGCAGGACATCACCACCGAGCCCATTGCCTTGGTCGTCGTGGACTTCCTGCTGTGCCTTTATGGTTCGCGGGAGCCGAAAGCCTGGACGCGGTTGTTGAGGCGGATCATTCCAGCCGATGACGACGACCATGGGGGCTCCGTGCGAAACGATTGGAACAGGTTCATCAAGGAAGCACGCAAGACTGCTGCCGAGGATCTTGCCGTAAAAAACTATGCCCAGAGGTGGACGCTACTAAAAGAGTTTCTGTCCATGGTGGGTGTGGGCCTGCTGACAGGGCTCTCTCATGACTACGAGTCCCGGGATCGTCTGAGGGGCATTATTACCGATGTCAAAAAGCACATCGATGAGGCTCTCGGCCAGGAGCCCGACTTGCTCAAGGCCCTTGCTCAACTGTCTGATGACCAGTCGATTCGGATTCTGACTGTCCACAAGAGCAAGGGACTAGAGTTCGATTCGGTCATTTTGCTTGGCGTTGAAGAAGAAGCCTATTGGGGCAAGGACACACATGAAGTTCGCTGCACGTTCTTCGTGGGAATCTCGCGTGCCAAGAGGCGCCTGGTTGTAACCACTGCTCAAACCAGAAAAAAACTTGCGGACATCAGCAATTGGCGTACCGGGCGTAGGCCACATGAGGAGTTTCTTGGCTACGTCGAAAAATGGCAAGTGGCTGCAGGGTGAGCCAATCGACCTGCGCATTAGTGAAGTTTGAACGTCCCATCCGACTGCATGCTCAAAGGAAGCTCGCTTTTGCCGTGAATTGGCAAATTGGCTACCAAGCTCAACAGATGACATCAGCTCTGACAATGCATTGGAGCCGGCATCAGGGGGCGAGCTAGTCCTTGAGCCAGTACTTATCCACGGTCGATCGGCTGACCCCCAGCTGGCGTACTACCACCATCTTCGCATGCCCCTCAGCCTGAAGCTTCCGGACAGCCTCCATGGTTTCATCCGCGCGCTTGCCGCGTACGCCCCTGACTGCCGAGTTTTGAAGGGCGCGACCAAGACGACCCAACTCAATGAGGCTTTCCGCCTGTGTATCCCAAGAAGCCTTGTATGCGTCCAGATCCAAACCCCGCAGACGAGCTTCAACTGCCAGCAGCACCTGACTGCTGGGAACCCCAATCAGTTCACAAAGGGAATACAGCTTGATTGCCGTTATGGCTTGTTGTCCCTGTTCAACTTTTGCCAAGTGAGGCCTGCTTAATACTTCGGCGCAGGCTTCGCGAGTCAGGCCTGCCTCGACCCGAAGTTCACGCAAAACCTGGCCTAATGTCGGCTGAAATCCCATCTCTTGGATGTACTCACAAAAGAAGAGAATGAAGCCACGCTTTGACGCCCAGCATCGTCAGCGTATACCATTCATTAAAATGGCGTTCCTAATGTACAATTGACGGTGAATTGACTCATGCGACTTCTAGTGATGTCGGATCTGCACGTCGAGTTCGAGCCCGTTGAGCTGCCTGATTCGTCGCTGTATGACGTCGCGATCCTCGCAGGGGACATCAACATCAAAGGTCGAAGCTCGAATTGGGCAGGCGAGCATTTTTCGAAGCCGACGATTCTGGTCGCCGGCAACCACGAGTTTTATAAATCGAGCTGGGACAAGACCCTCGCTCGGTTGAATTCGCCCAGTGCTCCGCACGTGCATTTCCTGGAGCAGCGCACACTGACTTTGAAAGGTGTTCGTTTTATAGGTTGTACCGGATGGGCGGATTTCGAAGGGACGGGCAATGCACCTTTGGCGATGCTGGAAGCCCGTGCGCTCATGAACGACTACAAAGTCATTCGGGTTGAGCCGCAGTACAGGACACTGGTGCCTCAGCAAACCCGACGAGTTGCCCAGCAGTCCCGTGAATGGCTGTGCAGAGAACTGGAGAGCTCGTTTGAAGGCAAGACCGTTGTGGTCACGCATTTTCCACCCCTGATGCACTTCGTCCCTGACTACGGCAAGCATCCACACTTGCGAGCCGCTTATGGCAACAATTGGCAAGAGTTCTTGGGTATGGGAATCGATCTGTGGGTTTTTGGGCATACGCACGTGCCAGTGGACGAAACAATTAATGGCATCAGGTTTTTGTCTAACCCCCGAGGTTATCCAGGTGAAGAAGTAGCTTTCGACAACCATTGCGTGGTCACGCTTTGAGTAGCTGGCACTCGCCGAGCAGAGGATTTTAAGTGTATTTTCCAGCCAAGCTGATGCAGGCCACGAAGGTCTCCTTTGACGGCCCGATCAGTGGTTATCTGCTTGATGCTCGCCCAGCAGGCGCCGGCTTCAAGGGGGCGATGTTCTTCGACATCCACCAGAGATCCGGCAATGGGGACACGTTCATTACAGATGACGTGGCGATGATGCAAGAGGAGCAAGGCTACTCAGTCGTAGTCACCGTCAGGGGGGAGCGGTATGTGATCGTGAGCTTCCTGTTGTTCATGGTCGAGGAAGTGGATGGGGGCGAGCAGATCGTAGTGCTTTCGATGACGCGCACCGCCTCCAGCGCTTCCTCATAAGGCTCCCAGTTCAGAGACGCTAACTTGCGATGAATGGAAAGGAAAATCCATGTCGGACTTTGATGTGCAGCAGATGATCGGCCCGAGTGCAGTGATGTCTGGCAGTAATTTCGGGCTCGAAGAAGCCATTCGAGTTACCCAGAAAAAATTCCCGGATCGTAGTTTTTGCGTTGTCAGCGAGTGGGTCTGGCTTGATCTGGATGCGCCTGACCTCGTCGTTGAGGAACTGGCCTTAGAGGGTAAAAAGCCAACCATGCTGCTGGTCTTCGATGTGCTTTTCGACAGTTCTACGAATTCCCAGTCTCATTGGTTTCGCTCGACGCCCATGATGGATTTCACTGAGGGCATGTTTTTCCAGACGCAGAACAAGCTGTATGTCCTGCTGGGGCATGGCCGGCGCAAGTCGATGTCCCTCTCGGCTGTCGTCAGACTTTTTTGAGCGATACAGGTAACAGTATGCCCAAGCCCAGCAGCATCGTAGCGGAAGAAGGTGGAGCGGTGTGATCAGCGGAGTCGTGTTCGATGCATTCGGCACCACCGTGCGCATCTGTCAACGGACGAACCCTTACCGTGAGTTGATTCGCGAAGGCCGACGCCAAGGTGTAGAGCTGAAACCCGACAGCGCTCACATGGCGATGACGATGAACCTCTCGCTTGACGAGCTGGCATCGGAATTGGGCGTCTCACTTACGGCTTCGAAACGAGATGAGCTGCACCGTAGGCTTGAGGCAGAGGTATCGTCGATCGAGCCTTATCCGGACGCCGTCGAGGCGATCTCATTCTTGAAAAAACACAAGATCAAGGCCGGGATTTGCTCGAACCTTGCCAGCGCCTATGGCCCTAAAGTCCGAGAAATCTTCCCGCAGATGGATGGGTACGCGTTCAGCTTTGAAGCGGGGGTTATGAAGCCCGACCCCAGTATTTACCGACTGATCTGCGACCAGATGAATGTTGAGCCCGGGCACTATTTCAGTGACAACCTAGGAAAAGTACTGATGATCGGTGACTCACAAAGCTGCGACCAAGACGGCCCGCGCGCGGTGGGTATCGCGGGCTGCTATCTGGATCGGACAGGTCGCGGGAAAATCCATGATCTGATGCAGTTCGCTGAGATGGTGATTGCCCACAATGGCCAGTAGCTCATTTGATCCTCTACGCGATTAGCCAGCACCTCTCCCGCTGGGCGCATTTCGATTTACAGAAATGAGTCAGTAAAGTACTGGCCAATCCAACGCCTCCAGTCTCTTACGGAGGTTCCTCCCGTACTCGGGCTCGATCTGGATGGCATATGCCGCCAATCCCATAAGGTGATTGCGCATGCCTGCGACTGCTGAAAACCCCCGGCGCTCAGCGTGTACCAATGGCCCGACATCAGCGCGTTCCAGATAGTACATGTGCATCCGCATTTTCATTTTAAACGCGCGGGTGAGCCTCGGCTTATCCTGATCAACCTGTAGCCCTAGAACGATTTTTCGGCTTCGCGGGGAGGCGATTGTCGTCTTCGCAATGTTGGGCATGAAGCCAAAGCGGCGCAGGATGGCGTACGCCTCGTTGACGGTGTTACGAGCTTTCTGTCGATCAAACCTGGGGTCTGAGGTGGAGAAGGTCAGATCATCCGCATAGCGGGTGTAAGTAAGCCCGAGTCGATCGGCCAGGGTGGTCATCAGCGTGTCAGCTTCTCTCATTACCAAGTTGGCGAGCATCGGACTTGTTGCGGCACCTTGGGGGAGATGGCCAATGTCACGCGATGCATATCCGGGAATTTTGGACTTGGACAAAGAGATCTTTCTGCGCCATTTAATCGCACGGTGCAGGCGACTGAAATTACCAGTGCGTGTGCATAGACGTGACAGCTCGAATGCTACGAGAGGCTGATAGCCCTGGCTGCGGAAAACGCGGTAGCAGTCGACTTCTGATACCGATTCAAAAAATCGTTGAACATCTACCTTGATCAGCCACCGGCTGGCGCAATGTGGCGCTGTCGCATCTACGAGCTTAGAGCCTGGGGCGAAGGCTGTGCTGGCAGCATTGGGTCTTGCCTTTGAGAGCACGTGCTGGGCGATCCACCGCTGTGCAGTTGCCAGGCTTGGGGGAGGAACACAGATGACACGGAAAGTAGTTGGTTTTCCGGGCCTGGCCCGCTTTCTTACGCGGAAAATTTTGTAAGAGTCGATATCGCGCGTGACGTAATCGCGAAGGTGCTTGTAAGGCACCTGGGTCAAGTGAGCGAGGTGGTTGAGCGTCAGTATCGGCGGAAGCGATGAGTGGACAGCCACCGTCCTGCGAGAAGCGGCGATCGCAGCTTCCATTACAGAAGCAGGAACATTGGCTGCGCCTGGAGCGCGGCGGTAGTGTTGAGGCGTCCAATCCTTCATCTACTTTGACACCCGGAGGGTGAGTGCTCGCGCCGCAGTTGGAAGGCCACACCACCAAACTGTGGCGTGAGCGCTTAACCGCAAGCAGGAGCTAGGACATAGAGCAGCAGTAGTCTGCGCCCAGTGACGAGCTGAGTATCCAACTCATCATGGCAGCAACATTCTAGGAATGTACGCCGAAGCTAGAATCTAGATTGGATGCCTCAACGAGGACGGATAGTACGGTGCTGGGTCTAGGTTGCCAACAGACATCGACGCTTCGGCGCTATGCTCCTGTTTTCTGGCATGTGTGAGCTGGCCGTATCCTTGGTCGGTAAGCCTGCGTTGCGAATCAATCCACCCGTATTGAGTGACTTTCCGGAGTAGATTCGTCACCTCATAAGCTTTCAGGCCAGTTCGATGGGCAAGCATCCTGTCGTTGAAGCGCTGAGGTTGTAGCAGGGCGCTCAACACCAAGAAGATCTGTGCGGTGTGTAATTCGGAGCTCAGAACAGCTCTGGATTTGGCCAGAGTTTTATCGCCAAGGTTGTCGAGGCGTGCACTGATCTTCTCTGCTGTCAAATCGATCCCGAACACGTCTTTACTAATGCCTGCAGAAACCCTGGCTGGGAACAAGGGCGTCCAAGTTTTTTTCTTGTCACGAGATGCCTTGTGGAACATCAGAGGGACGTTGTTTGGTGCACCGTGTGCAAATACAAGCAAAGCTCCACCGCTGCCATATCCAAGACTAGGCCCGCTCCAGGCCCAGGGAGCGTGACCAGGCTCTCCATCAGTTGGGTCGTAGGTGGTGCAGAGCATTTTCATTCGCTCCGCTTCTTTGCGTGGAAAGCTGGTGTCGATCGTGGGACAGGGGAGGACAATGTGGATTGCTGGTTTAGAGGGATGCCTTGCAACCCTGCGCTCGCCAGATTCGGTCGCAGAGTACGCCATGACGGCAAATTTCATCAATTTGCCTGACCACCAACTGCGGACAGATCTCACAAGCCAGGCAGCTTCAAGATAGCGAGATGCTCGATCGCCACTGCCAATCAAATCCGTCACCACCCAAAACGCGCGTGCGCGTTTCTTGCGTATCTGGTCGGGGCCAGGGTGGTTGAGAAATTTATCAGGATATTCTTGGCAGAGCTGAGAAATCATCTGTGCAACGATGCCTTCGCTGCCTACCGAAGGGTCATATGCCTTGGTAGGTTTGACCGCATCTGGCCCTTTTACACCGATGGCTCGCTTAACCTTACGTTCGGCTTCCTTGAACAACCGGTGCGGCTTACCAAGGCGATGTCTAAGCTCGCGCTCGGCATATAGAGCGATTTTTCCCTTAATAGACTCGCTTTCCCGAAGCAGCATGAGCCGCATTTGATCTAAGAAGTCATCTCTTGAGATGAAGGCAAACGCTTCCAGCAGCTTTTGGGCACGCGCCCGATCACCCAGCTGGAATTGCTGTAGCCAAGCTTTGGCCCGGCCATCCGTGGCTATGGCGGTTGGCTTGATCATTACGTGCCCCCCGTGAAATCACCTGCCGCGATTGAACGGAACCACAATCCCAATTTCTTCTGTTGCTCTTTTCACTGAAGCCGTAGGGCTGCTTGCACTCTTCAGCTTGGCAAAGTGCACCACTTCAGCATTGCCACTGAGGTAACGCAGCGGCAAGCCAGTGAGCATTTCGATGTCAGTATTTGACAAGCCGATATAGGCAGAGACGCCATTAACCGGCAAGACGCCAGAAGATGCCAGCAGTTCGATAGTGCGCCTGAGCAAGCGCGTCTGCTCAGGTGCGCGCCCTTCATCACCGGGCTCTGCTTTCACACCCCAACGAGCTGAGCGACGCTTGAACAAAAGGCCTTTTGCATCGTCATCAATCACGCCCAAAGCCCAGAGTCGCATGACCATTGCCGCCACAGAGACACCCCAGCGCTGCTTAAGCAGAAGGAGGCTATCCAGGGTGACCGGGCTTCTGACTTCTGCAGCAAACGTCTCTGCAGGGAGTAAGAAGGCCCCTGCGAAACGGTGCGCTTGGTCTTCCATCACCTTGTGGCGAACGGGGTCAGTCGACCGCTCCATTCCTTTGTGCAGGATCAGGTGGCCTAGCTCGTGAGCTAGGTCAAAGCGGCTGCGAAAACCGTTTTGCTTGTCAGAAGAAAGCAGCACAAGCGGGCGGTTCAGCACATGACTCCATGCCGACAGTCCTTCAATGGTTGCGATGCCTGTTTCTTCACGCACGAGGATGACGCCGGCCCCTTCAACCGCCATGGCCAAGTCGGGAACTGCACGCCGCCCAAGCCCCCAGAGTTCGCGGCACTCATCAGCTGCTTCCTCGATGTCGGAACTGGTGATCTGCTCGGGATCTGTGAACTTGCGCTTGGGCAGGTTCACCTCTGGGAAGTCCACGAACTCACTCAAGGCTAGCGCGATGTCCTGCGCCCATTCGAGGCGCGCTTCGAGCATGGTTCGGGCGTTGGCATGCGCCGAAGCATTGCTCCGGAACAGGGGGAGAGAGCACTTCTCAGGAATAGGTCGGGTGAACCACTCTGGGGCCACGTTTATGACCTGAGAGAGATTGGCCAGGGCATCAGCTTCCGGAGACTGCTGGCCGCTTTTCCACTTGCTCACTGTGGCGGGGGATACTCCCACCATGCTTGCCAGTGCTACTTGAGAAAGGCCGCGAGCCGCGAGCGCTTGTACAAGCCGCCCCGGCTCAAACCCTGTTATTCCACGACTCATTCTGTATCTTTTCCAGTTTCGGTTTGGTCTGTTTCGAGCAGACCGGTTTTGAGTTTCGGTACTGCCAAGTCGACCTGCTGAGGTGCTTGGTCATAGCGAGACAGGAACTTCTTGACCGGTTGGCGGAAAAGCCAGCCCTTCATCTCCGCATCCGGCACCGCAATATGAATTTCCAGCGGTGCTTCAGGCTGGTTAGTCAGAGAACCGCTGAAACACGCTACGAAAAAGAACGTGCCAGTGTTGATAGGTTCCGGAGTGAACAGCGACGGCTGAACCAGTTGAGTCATGGCCAGATTCGCTTCCGCGAGCTGCCGACGAATGGCGCCGCGACGGATGTTATTCCACAGTGTGGACGACATGTTCACGCGACCGAATTTGAAGATGCCAGCTTGACCAACAACGACGCCATTGCCTTTGAGAGGGGTATGGACAGCATCAGCGGCGCGCAGAGCCTCTTCGAACGATTCGTTCATGTGGAACGCGCGCATCTGACCAAGCGCATTCTTCCGATGCTTCTCGTCCATGTCTTTTGTAGCCAGATAGGCACGTAGGGCACCCACGTCAACGGCATCCTCGACACCCATGATCAGGTTTCGCGGGACATTTTGGATCAGCAGTTCGGGAATGGAGGCTTGGTTTTTTTGGATCATAGATGCGTGCTCTGGTTTCTAGTGGCGGGATTATGCCCTAAAAAAGTTTCGTGTAAATGGGTTTTGGTCAGGTATGTTTCTTATGGGCGGTTTTAGGGCCCATATGTATTTGATTGCGGCTATGGTGATGGCGAACGTTTCTGAACTCATTGGCCTAGGGAATGAGCCAAACAATTCCTACGCATTCCACTCGCATGCGGTTGGATGCGTGTGAAATTGAGGTCAAAGAGGAAGGAGGGCGGCACGAGACTCATCCATGCCGTTTTCGGCAGCGGCGATGGTAGAGCCCATGTCGCCAACCTTGGGTTTTCCTTGCATCCTCGTTGCATAACGGATAGCTAGGTACAGTCCAGATGACGACGGTAGGTGCTCAAGCGCAGATCACACTTTATACATCTGAATGTTGTCCCACCTTTTCTCTCCCTGTTTCTCGGGGACGCGTTTTGCGGTCTTGGTATCGGTCACCAGGCATGCAGCGGAACGTGAAGGCCACTGGTCGAGTTGCGTGTTGACCAACTTCGCTGGACACAAGATCAGGAAATCGCCCAGGCTGAGCAGCGGGAAGCCTCGAACCACGGGGCGATCCTTGTCAACGGTCACTTCACCCCAGTCCGAATCGAAACGCTCAACCGAGTAGGTATCGGTGATGAGAAAGGATGTGGTTGTTGTCTCTCTAACCCCCATCAAATAGGCAGTTCGATAGACCATGGCCGGGAACGTCCGAGGGGCCATGCTCAGCATAACGATCGTCAGGATCATCAGCACCGCTGAGGTGTTTCTCACTTTCGCCAACAGGTTGTCCCCAAATGCGAAGAAGACAACTGCTGGCGCCAGTGCCAGGCATGAGACCAAGATGGCCAGCGCGGTGAGCTTGAGTGTGCTGCCAATGTCGTCGGGCGTAGGATAGGTCGATAACACCAATTGTACGGGGAAAACTGCTGACAGCACCGTTGAAAACACCACCAGGAACAGCGGGACTAATGCGCCGTAGCGGGCTTGCCAGGTCATTGCCCGTTCAGGCTGCGACATATAGCCCGCAACATGGATTGCAACACTGAAGTCTTCCCTGCGCATCAGGATGATGAAGACCACGGTCTCAGCTAAGGCCGACGCCAGAACGGTGAGCAACGGGTGGATCTCCAAAACGATGGTGAGCATCTGCACCGTAACTCCAACTAGTAGCGGTATCGCAAGCATCCTGGCCATTTTGATTTGGGCATAGGGTTGCTTGTTAAAAAGCGTGGCTCCCGATGCGAAAATCGTTGAGTTCATGGTGAGCACGAGCATGTAGGCGACGAGCAGGAGCCCAACTAAAAGCATCCAGGGTATGAGAGCCGTTTTGGTGTCCAGCGCAGAAGGGAAAAGTCCAGACAGACCGATCGCATTGAGGTACGTAGCCAAGATGGCAAAGCCGAAGAGTGTGCCGGCGCCGCTGAGCATTAAACCGACGATGACCCAGTGGTCGACAATGCGTTTTAAATTTTTCTTAATGGCTCCATTGGGAATGGAGAACTGTGACGTCGTCATGCAGAACAGGGGCCTTAGTAGCAGTGGATAACGCGGAACAACTTCATCCTACGTTACAGGATGGACAGGGAAAGTAGAGCGGTTGACTGTCCGAGCTCACGCCACGGGACGATTACAATGACGCCTGACTGTGGGCTCTGAAACCCCCAGCATCTTTCAATGCTTGAATGGCAACGGTGAACCGGCTGCCGTTCGCAGTTGATGAAGCGAGAGTCGCCTGCTACCAGAGCGCTCATCACGGCTGTTTTTTTTGGAACCGAAGACGTCTTGTACATCCTTGCAGGTCGAGGAGGGCGCAAGCATGCGAGCGCACCTGCAATCCTGGCGCTCGGCGATCATCTCGGTGCTAGCCTGCTCGGGGTCGGGGAGTCGGTTCAAGAGGGTAGGAAGCGTACCCGAATCACTCTTCGTCATCACGCGACAGCTCGGAAAAATCCGTAAGCGTATCGCAGCTCATGCAGTAGTACATGGAGGAGGCCTCTTGGTATTGCATCCCGCAAAAGCAGCCACAGAAAGGGCAGCAGTCCTGGAACTCGAGTTCACCCCAAGCCCATACGCCCAGATACTCTGGCACGCCATGTCGATCGTGGCCTGCGATCTCGAACGCATCCGCGTTTTTCGCGATAAACCCGTTATCACCTTCAGTCATGAGGATGGGGAGGATTTCTCCTGGCTCGATCTGAAACCATTCCCCCACCTGCCGCCGAGTTGCGAAATCAAGGTGGAGCTGCCGTTCAAGAGCCGCATCATTGTCTGAGTGAATCCATCCCATAATCTCCAATGGATAGGGGCTACCCGTTTGTAGCTGCCCACGCCGCCGCGATATGTCGCTAGTACGTCCAATTTTTATGTGTGTGCAGTTGTTGGACATGACTTGACCAATGAAATAGACCGGCACGGCATGCTCTCGAATGAGGTGGTGGAGTGACAGAGGTTCAGACCGCGATCATGCTCTCCCTGATAGCAGAAGCCAGGGTCTCCAAGGCGTCCGCCAACCGCGAGTCCTCTCGGTAGTCACCGGAGTTTGGCTCATAGGCATCGCAATGACGCAGCAATGCTTCGGCGTCATTTCGGTTCAATTCGAGTTCGATCAACATGCCGATTCTTCCTTCTCAGATTTCGAGTCGCTCGGAAAGTGATACGGGTATCCGGCCCAGAATGGAGGTAAAACAAGCCGCATAATAACGAACATCTCAAGGAATGAAATGTGAGCTTTCGCTGCTCAGCCGGCTAGGGAAATTGCCATGGACGATCGGTTCGACATGATTCATCACCTACTTCGCGCAGGTCAAAATAACCTGCGCGAAGCAGGGCAATTAACTGATCGGTTGGCCCAGTTTTTTGGTCAGCAGCGCATAAAATTTCACTCGCGAACGAGGGTTCGCCAGCTCTTCACAGCTTTCCGACAGTGCGTCGATTGCCGCCTGCTTGGTGATCTTCCCAGCGTTCACCAGCGGCAGCAGCTTCTTGTTATAGACATTCTGCAGTTCGTTGTAGTCCCCACACTGGGCGCACGACACCAGCGCAGCATCATGCTTGCCGCCTGGGTTTTCGTCGGTGTACGAGTATTTGGCGTTGATTTCGCTGATCGTGGTTGGCTTTGTCATGGTCATTACTTCCTTAAAACCGGGCAATCTTGGATGAATTCCTTATCGCCGCCGGTAATATTGAGGTGATGGCGTTCTGCCGTAAATCAAGTCCGTAGCTGGTGATATCTTTCATTTGGCCGATAACCGGAATTACGACGCGCTGAACAGCTATCCGCTCTAAGGCCCTATGTGGATACGATACCTCGCAGTGCCATGAAGCCCTGCGCACGGCCTACGTTGCGATCACCCGTGCAAACAAGTCGTGGATCGTAAGGAGGAGAAACGAGAGTGATGGGGACGGCAAGCCGCTATATCGATGAGTCCGCTGATTTCTGGGAGGTGGATCAGGAGGAGTTGTTTCGCGTGGCCAATGCGCCTGCCAAGAAGAAACCTGGCACCAAGCCATGGCGGGGGCCACGATTCTGATCGTGTTGTTCGCACCTCAGTGCCGATAGCGGGCGAAGCATCATAGCCATCGCCGGCTGCCATCCCAGTCAGGTAGCAGGTAGAAGCCGCGTCCATTTTGAAGTTGATTGCAAACTGTACTTGAGGTCAAAGCTTTGAGAGGAGTCCACCTGCCGAATGGCGGAGTTGGTCACACCTCTTTGCCCTTGCGGTTCAGCATCGAGCCAGATCCCAAGCATGTGCACGCTTCAAGTTCAGGTGAATCGGGCCGACAAAGCTATAGATAGGTTCACCTGCTGGTGACGCTGGTCACACATGTGCTCACGCAGGCGGAAACGGAACATCAACGCAGTGTCGCAGTCGAAAAGACGCATGCGATATACGCTTCGATTTCGATATTTGTTTAACGCACCGTTCGTAAGGTTTGCTGCAAAATAGCTTTCGGGGCGCACGTTTCGGCTATAGAATGCCCGACCTTCGTTTTTGACGCTTGCGCGCGCTTTTGCGCCAATGCGTATGCATTTGGCTACGGTTCGACGGTTGTGCGCTTGTGTTTGCGCATGCTAATTTGAATCAACGTGCATTTTCAGCGAGAGAATCCATGAGCTTACAGGCACTGATTGACCTTTCACGCGTGCGCGATCTTAACCGCGACAGTAACGACCGGCTTGAGCAAGCTCGCCAGCGTCAGCGTGAATACGACCACAAAATTGAGAAGCAGGTTGCCAATAAGGCAGTCGGCCACGCGCTGCTTGCGAAGACCTGCAGCCTTTAACTTACTTTTTTTGTAAGGAAAAGCAGCCTGATGGCTGCTTTTTTTATGCCAATGAATCCTTTCCTGATTTCCAGCTTTGAGAAGCAAACCCTGAGCAATCTGGTGACGCAATGCTTCGGCTCAGATTTCCCTGACATCCTTCAAAAGCCCCAGGTCGACTACATCTTCAACTACCTGAAGGACATGGGCGCCGTCTCTGTGCTGCTTGAGCGCAACTACGTCGACAAGGATTATCTGGAAGACTTCTCTCACTACTATGTGAAGCGATTCGGGAACGCTGGGCACCAGTGCGCGCGGATGCATTTCTTCACCAGACCGGTGGATCACAAGCTTATCGACACCATCCTTGAGGCTGGGGAAGGTTCAGAAGAGCTGGCCCTTGAACTCAATGCGAGCTACCTGGGTTTCATGGTGATCAAGCCACTGCCCAAGACGTTCATTGGCAAGACCTGCTTGAAGGTCATGTCGGATGTAGATGCGCCGCCAGTTGCCGCTTCGACGGTCGAAGCGGATGCGGACAACGCGGCGGTTGAGAGCGCAGCGGTTGAGTCTGAGCCAGAGGTTCAGGAACCCGCTGTCGAGATTGGCCAGACCGGCCAGGTCGGAAAACGTAAATGCCGGTTGTCCCGTGAGTACAAGGTGGATCTGTTTGGCATCAAACTAAGCGTTTGGTCTATCGCTTTCCAGGAACAGGACAAGGTGGTATCGGCCTGTGCGTCGACGGCGATCTGGTCATCGCTGCACTCGCTGAAATGGCGGGACGTCAAAGCTATCCATTCCTGCAGCGAGATCACACTCAATGCGATCAACCACATCGACGGCTCTTCCAACAGCTTCCCCAACAAGGAATTGACCAACAAGCAGATCTTGCGCTGTCTTGATGTCGAAGGCCTTCGCCATCACTCCGAGGATCTGAAAAAGCAAAAGCTGTCTGAAGAAGACTTCCTTGCCACCGTAACTGGGCACATCGACAGCCATCTGCCTTTGCTCGTGATGGGCTCCGTTTCCAAGGTCACCGAGGAGGGGACGCTGGAAGACTACGATGCCGGTCATGCGGTATGCATCCTGGGCTACAAAGTGGATAGCGACAGCGTTGTTTACGTGCACGATGACCGATTAGGGCCGTATGCGCGGGCGAAGCTGGTGAAGCTCAACCGGTATGATCCCGATGCGAGTGCCGATAACTGGGCGCTCGGGCTGCAGCGGATGATCGAAGGCACCGATCAATGGATGGATCCTCACGAGCTGATCGTTCCAGAATTTCTTGCGATGCCTACTGACACCAAGGCCAGGCTGCCATTTTTCTACGCCCATTACACCGGCCAGAAAATCTCTACAGCGCTCGCAGACTTGGCCAGTTTTTTGTCCAACGCCGCTACTGAGCCAGAGGCTCAAGCGGAGGATCAAGCGCAGGCTCAGGCGGAGACTCACGTTGGGTCTCAGGCGCAGACTCAGGGGGTCGAGGAGCTCACCTACTCGGTGAAATTGCGTTCGATCTCCGAAATTCGGCAGGAAATAAGAAAGCGCGCTGCCCCAGCCGAGTATGTCGATCCTTCCACGGGTGAGTCTGTTGTGGTTGGCGCGGATGCTCTGGATGTCTGGACGCGAGCCAAAATCAAGTTCCTGACTTCCAGCTTCGCCCGGCTACACTGGGAAGTGCAGTTCTTCTACGGCAAGGTAAAAGCGTTTCGCGTCTTCATCGACGCTAGCGATATCCCGCAGGGTAATGCCGTTTCGGCCATCTACGTCGATAACATTGTCCTGAGCACACCGCTCTTGGAGATATTCGCAGTACACGGCTCATACATTGCCGAGCGCGCAGCGCCTGTTCATTTTTATCAGTCATTCCTCGCGACGCTGCGCGATCGTGAGGAAACGCTAGAGGATTACCTCGACACCACCTACGGCCCACTTCGAGCGCCGATAAAGCTGAAGGAACAAGAGTTTTTGGACGGTCAGATTTCCACCAACCCAACTCGGCAGGTGTTGCGTGATCCCCAGCGCAAGCGACTTGAAGCGCTTCACGAACGGTTCGGTGAGGAAGGGTTGATCTATCTGATCTGGGCAATCGGCCACGATGGGGCGCTGCTGATAGGTGAGGAGATCTACCTACCGGTCGAAGGTGTAGAAAAACCGTGCGGCCATCCGTGCATCACCAAGTTCAGGCCGGCACGAATTGCAGGTGAGCTCTGGAAGGTGGAGGGCGGCTGGGTGATTAACCCTATGTCCGGGCGCTACAGCGGGGATTACGAAAACGCGACCACGCTCATGGATAACTGTCTGGAAAAGTTCAGGCTGTTCTTCCCTAAAGACACTTTCGACATGGAGGAACTGCCTCCCAAATCGCGGCACCTCTCTACGGTTGCCTGGAATGCCGGGGTCAGGGTCAATCGTTAGCACTAACGATCGCAGGGAGTGCGCATTGTCGAATCAAGACGGCCATGTACCAGCCGCGATAGCGTACAGAGGTAAGGCTCTAGAATGGGGGCTGAGCTGGGCGCTGAGATGCAGCGGGTCAATCGGGACGGTCAAACGATCCATGTTCGACCTTCCTCCTGCGCAGCTACACGATCGTCCGCTCACCACGTGTAGGCCGGCGTCGTCTGCCTTACGAATCGACCATCGTTAGGGGCTGAGGTCGGCCAGGGATAAGCTGGTCAAGCCAGGGATGACCTAGCTCAGGTCTGGCTTTGCTTCATCGTCCTCACCCCTTGCCGGACAGATATCACGCTGGTGCGGCCCTGTGGTGATCGACGACTGGGCGCTTTTTAGCGTGAGAAGCCTCAATTGTCTGTCTATAATCCGCGCATGTTGAATCCAACCGAAATCCGCCCAATCCTCAAGCAGTGGGTCGCGAAAGCGATGTCCTATGAAGAGAGTGACGTCTTCATAGAGGAGCTGTGCTTCATCGATAAGGCTAGGCGCGCCGATCTCGTTCACGCGAATGGAAAGCTAAGCGCTTTCGAAATCAAGTCACATGCTGACACCCTGGCACGCTGGGAGGGCCAGCAGCAGGCCTACATGACTTGCTTTGATGAAGTCTGGCTATGCTGCCATTCAAAGCACTTGGTGAAGGCTCTTGAGTCATGTCTTCCGCATGTTGGCGTACTCGTCGTCGATGACTATTCCGGCATGGCGATGATTCGAAAGGCGAAGCCCAACAAGCTCCAGGATAAATTCCACCTCACGGGATTTTTGTGGCGTAGTGAGTTGGATTCACTCGCCAACCAGCATGGGGTGCCAACGAAAAGTCGCGACCTCATAAAAGAAGTGCGCCGCCAACTCAGCGACGCCCTTCCCATGGATGTGATTAGGTCACATGTATTGGTCAGCCTGAAACAACGTTATCGTTAGAGTAAGTCATCGGCATCGAGGTCATGGAAGCCGTCAGTATCTACGATGGACTGGATCATGGCGCAGATATGTTGATTGATCCTGTATCCATTCCATGTTCCGTTATTCCCGTAGCCGGATGATGTGGCGACAATTCTGCTGTACTCACGAGTGGCCCAGCAAAAGTCGTCGCCGTGGTAACCCGGCAAGCCTCTAATCTCTTGGGCGATTTCAATGTATCGAACAAATTCCTTATCCGAGCCTTTGCGTCGCTGCCACCATTCCGTTGGCGTGTAATAGCAAGCGAAAGGAAGCACAGGCATGCCTCGTATGTATTCCATTGAGGCGGTTGGGTTGGTGGCCGCATAATCCCCGTAGACAATATCTGACTCTATGCCAGTGGTGTCGACCCTTGCTTGCCATGCAACGTCATAGCAGGCGGAGGAACGGGAGGTATTTGAGGCCGGCTTATCGATAGGAAAGGAGGTGCTCATCAGAACCAGATTCCGTATCTGATAGCTGTTGAGTTGACGCAGGGATACATTGAAATCCGACCCTGAGGCAGTATTGGCCGGAGATGTGGCACCGAAGTCCTAAATCACCGTCGCGGTGTCCGGGCTTTCAAGAGCATCCAGGATCGATAGCAATCTATTCCACGAAGTCGCGGTGGGGGGTTCCGGACAGGTAACCCTGATGGCTATATGGGGGAAGTCGCCCTGGAGAGCGAGTGCACTTTGGATGACTGCTCGTTGGGGATCGTCATCAACCCAGGAAACCACCGGTATAACGTTCTCGTTGATGCCTGCCACATCTGAGAAGAAGCGACGTTTGTTCTCAAACGCGGCATGAGGATTGTGCAGGTCATTCGAAGTGATAAAGGCTTCAGCAACGTCCTTGGTCACTCTCGAAACGTCCAAGAAGAAAGGATGTTCCGTCCAGTTCGTCAGGAACGTTTGTAGGTGTCTGTCCTCGTCACCTCGCATGTCCAGCAATGGCACCACTACATCCCGCCTGACGTCTTCCAGGTTTATCAAAGCCTTAACGTCGTTCTGACCAACTCGTAAACAAGCCACGTATTGCATCTTGCGCTCCTTGCATGCTGTGAAGAACGGTTTCGCCGTAATGCTGATTGCATAGCGAGTAAAGTGCCCCGGCGATCAGTGAGCGTCGACATGCGGGTTGCTCACTGCCACTGGCCGACGTCATGCTTCCAGCGAGATGGCAGATGGAGATTGGTAAGATAGCACTTGGCTACTTAATAGTGGCACCTAGCGCCACTCCGCAGACCTCGCTTGGGTTGTGGACAGGGCGATTGCAGGATGCCCAACCTTCCCGTCTCCTTTCTTTGGCTTACCCCCTAGTCTCACATCCATAGGGCAAGCTTACCCTTCGATTTGCCGGTCAGCGTTGAGTGGTGCTTGCGGAATCAGATGTACGCCTCGTATAGCTCTGAGCTCCAGTCCTGCGGCTCGAAGGGCCAATTCAGTGGTTCTGTAAACGTCCCGCGTCTCGCTTCTTTCCTGGCAGTCTGCTCGATCGGCCTGATCTTCGCGGGTGGTCGTCAGCCGATTGAGTGTGCAAACGACTCCTTAGCTTCAAGCATCAATCTGCTGATTGCTTCGCTGCCGATCCAGTAGCAGATGCGGCGGAAAGGTTGAAATAGGTGCGTCAATGCTATATATCCAGCTCCGATGAGGGCACTTGGGTCACCCCGGCTGACGCTAGGTCATATCGTGTTTCCTCCCCACCGATTACAACTATGGGAAGCACACGATGTTTGAGATAGGAAGCCTGCCAGATTGGGACAATATTGCTGGTATTACGAGCGGCGTGCTCGCGCTAGGCGGAGCTCTGCTGGGAGTGATGAAATTCGTCAAGAGGGCTGGGGCCAAAGCCGGTGCTGAGGCGACGGCAGCACGTGAAGAGGCTGCGTCTCACTCGACTTCTGGTAATCAAAGCCCGGTAGTGACGAATAACACGGGCAACGTCAACGTCAGCTACAACACCACCTACCATAATCACGCGCCAGTAGAGTCGACGCCGCCTAAGTCTGAGCCAGAGTGTGACATTCCAGGGCGTTGGAATCGCCAGCGGGTGATTGAGCTGTGCATGCAGCATCTAAACGCGTCGGATTGGAATGGCTACGATCCTGACCTGGAATTGCCGCTGGAGCACAACGTCATTGATCAGTATTCCTTGCCTTACAGCAACCGTGGGGAAGGGATGGTTGTTTTGTTTTACACGAAGACGGAAGGGCATGATTACCACGCATGTGCCCCGCACGTGAGCATTTTCGAATTCGAGAAAGTTGCAAAAGGGTGGAACCTGATTACAGAAGACATCGCCGTCTTCCGGGGAGGCGCTTGCGGGGAGCCGCCTCAGGCTAGCGTTCAGCTCATCTCGGGTGAACGGTACGCCGTGATTTTCCGAGATGGGGATATGCACCAAGGTTGGTGTGTTGAAGCATCAACTATTCTTGCGAAGCTGGGCGACACCTTCACTCGCCTACTCTTCATGATAACGGCACAAAGCGATTCGGACGGTAACGGGTGGTCGAGCGAGCTCACCTTCAAAGACAATGGCGAGGCGTTGCGCGATCTTGAAGTCCGGCGCAAGCCCGATGAGGGCTCCACGAACTTTGTATTCCTTGATGGGCGGGAAGAGCTGAAGCACATGGTGGCCGACTACCACGATAACATCCGCCCGTACGACCTTTTCAAGTTTAACGGCATCTCCTACACATACTCCCCGGCCATCAATTAAAGGCCACACTCTTCTCCGGAAGGCGAGCGAGAGTGCCGGGCTTGTCTGCGATATCCTGAACAAAACGGGCTGTCGCCGCCCAGGCTGCATCGAAACTCTCCAGCGCACAATAGCGCACCCCCAAACCACGTGATCGCTTCTCGATATCTACGCAAAGGCCTAGTGTTGGTTTTTCGACGGTACGATGGCAACCATTGCGGCGCAACGACCGGCCAGCCTGGCCCCGGTTTGTTCCTGCACCAGATACCGCGTGTTCTGAAGTCCTCAGCTGTTGCTGAGTTGTGACGGGCTTATTGTAGCCTAACGCTATCTGCAAAGCGGGGTGACTCTGCCCGCGCTTGGCTTTGGCAGCTATAGCGGATTGCATAACCCTTGCGTTTTTTCCCGCCTTGGAACTCTTTGTTGGTGATCTGCGCGGGAACAGGCGAAGATTGGAGTTCATAAAAAAGGAGGTGCTAGGTGTCGCTCACAAACAAGGATGTAATCACGGCCTTCATTGAAGACTTCAAGTCGATGCATCGTGACGATCTGCAGCCCGATGTGGTTTGTGATTTTGACGGTGATCCAGCTCCACTGGCCCAGGTCGTAAAAATCGGCGACAAGCCAACCTTGCAGTTCTCCTATCGCTTCGCCGAAAGCACCGTGAACGATCACTGCGATTTGTTTTACTGCCTGATCATCGCTGGCCATGAGCTCGCTCATTGGGCGAATGCCCATACCAAGCATCGTGATAAGGACGATCTCGACAGCAAAGCCATCGAGATGTGGGCAGATTTCTTCGGCACCCGACTGGTGTTTACCGCTGTAGCGAGATGCGCAAACATCGCGGGCATCATCCAGCGTTTCTGGACGCCTGTCATGGATATTGAAGGTTCGGATGGCCTATTGCCGTCGTACGGAAGGGCTCTGCGTCAGGTTTATGATCGCGTCTTCGTGCCTGCCGGTGAATCGCTGGGATACCCATCGCCTGCTGAGCGTGTCCATATTTGTACCAGTGGAGTCGGTTCGTTTTTTCATCGAAATTTTGGAGTTTTGAACGAGGGAAGGAATCGCTTGGTAATGCAAAGAGTGCTCCTGGAACCGTTCAAAGATGTACTTAGCCAGTTCTCGGAAAGCGTCGATACCCAAGCATATGAAGACCTCGCGTCTCGCAATATAGAGATTCATCTTGGTCTTAAGCAGGGGCAGCCGCTGATTACTCCAGGTATTCGGCCAGAACTCAGCCACTTGGTCGGTACGCATTATCTGGAGCATAGTGAAAGCTTGGCACGCCGGGATGAGATGCGTGACCAGGTTCGTTCGTGGGGCGTTGATATTTAAACTTGGAAACGGTGGCTGTTGCAGCTGATGGGCTCTCATGCCTGAGCAAGCTCCCTCGAACGCCCACGCTGCCAATCCTACAGCTGATCCCATGTTTTGAAACCAATACGGTTGTTGTACAAGGCCAGTCTCGATACGTTTTCCTTGAGCTCTCTCTGGCCGTCGTCATAGGGTGGGAGAACAAATGTCCAATGAGTAGGGCGGTCAACAAACGTTTGGAGCAGGCTCGAAAAATAGGCGTCATCCACTTCTGACATTGAGTGCCCGAGCACAATCACCTTTTCGATATCACCAAGACTCTCGAAAAAGCCCGCATTTTCCCGAATGATTTTTTTGCTGGGCTTGAAGGTACTGCTGAAATAATCGTCTAGTGTCGAATATGCTTCTAGAAGTCGGTGGTCGGCTGATTCAGGATCAACGCCGTCGTGGAGTGATGGGCGATTTTCATCATCCCATGCGTGCCCCAAGACAATGTCCGAATCTGGATCTGATGCCTCACCATGGATGTGCAGAATGTTCTCTGGGGGCACGTTGTAGAGGTGGGTCAGGGTGCTGGTGTAATTGAAAGTAAGAAATTTTGCATCGATCTCAAGGTTTACAAGCATACCCAAAACCTCAGTTCTGTTTGGCGTCGGGATAGATCTGACCCAATCCGCGAACTGATGCCGCAACGTATGCGAGAGCCCCGTGGCTATCCGATCCACCTCCAGCTGGAAGTCATGGTGGCCGGAGTCGCTCCAGTCGTCAGACGAATACGAACCCAGAAAGCATTCCATGTCCGAGACGACGTTATCGGTGTCCAGGTCAGCAAGGGCCTTTTCTAGATTCGCCCAATTCCCTTCGGCTGGCACGTAGCTCTCCACCCAGTCGTACGTTTCATCATCAGCCTTCGCCAGATACTTTTTGAAATCTGAATAGCCGGTGGGCATGCCGTGGTGCAGGTCGAATCCATTGCCGATTATGTAGAGAGTCTTGGAATTCATGGAGGCCTCCTTGGCTTGTGGGCAGCATGCAGCGGGTTCAATTGAGAATCTTGAGGAATGGCTGCTTGTTGATGATCGCAGCCTGGGACTTTGTCTTCAAAAAGTCCACGAGATCACCTTGGCGCTGCAGGAGCATTACAATTTCCTCCAGCGAGCACAGGAGCATCGTTCTTTGATTCAGAAACTCGGCACATTGCGTTATGGCGGGCTGGGTAAATCCGCTACTGGAGATGAAGATTCCCGAAGCATCTGCACGGCCCATCACTCTCACCATGTGCGGTGCCAAGTCCTGCACACCCACAGGGTATTTCAGCCATTTCATTTCTACTACATGGATCCTGCCACCGAAACCGATCACTCCGTCGATCTGCTCCAGCACCGTGGAACCCTCCAGCGGCGTTCGAACAAAGTTTTCTCTGATCTGAATGCCATAAGCTCTAAACAGGTCATTGAGGACGCTTTCGAGGAGCTTCCCACGTTCCTTCGGTGTGTCGTCCATGGCGAACAACCCGAAGAGTCGGGATTTGATGTCATCGATTTCTTTGCGCCTTTTGGTGGCCTGGAGTTGCTCATCGCGATGGCGAGCTTGAACCTGTTCCCGCTCCGCATCTCGCTCATTTTTCATGCGGGTGAAGGCATCCTTCGCATTGACGGCTTCGCGAACGCTTGCTACCAACCCTTTGGCTTTAAGCCTCTCATTCTCCCAGCAGGTCTCGAAACTCTCGAACTGGGTAACCCGCTTGATGATTTCACGCCGGGCCTTGAGGCCACTGTCCTGGCGCCTGTTCAAACGGGTCAGGACGTCACGTGCAATGTCAAATTTGTTGATGGATTGAGAGGTTTTGGCGAGCGTGGAGCGGGCGTCACGCAGGTCAGCTTCATCTACGCCTGCACCTTCAAAAAACAGAATGACGTCTTTCTTGGATTTCACGAGGCGTGGGATAGTCTCAACCAAGAGATCGAAGATGTCGTGCGGGTAGTGGAAGTGGTCAGCCATGACAGATCTCGCATTCCTGATCCAACTGTGGGCTCCGCTGGGAGCCGCCTTCGGAGCATCATGATTCCTTCCAATTACAACGTAAATACCCCCTCTCAGGGTAAGCGACTGGGGAACTCATCTGCCAAAATTTGAGAGTACAAAGCCACCAGACGCACCCTGACCTGGCAGCAATGTGCCGAATTTGCATATTGCCTTTGTCGTCTGGGATTTATGCTTTGACCAAGTCTGCGGCGAATCCACCTTTACTAAAACTAAAGCGGCTCATTAACTCCAGCGACCCTCAACATCGGGCGAATCAGAAGCATCCGGATCAGTTGGTCGCCTGAAGAACCGTAGAGCAGGTCTTTGATCTTGAATGCATCTAGCCTTCCATTTATGTACTCATGATGCATATCCACCGCGACCTTGAGCATTATATTCTGAAGGATTTGGGAGGCTACTGGAGCTAACCCGTCATGTTGCGAGTCATCACCTTCGACAAACCTTCCGAGCATTTCAGGCATCGGAGGGAGCGTTTCGAACAGTCGGCTGTAGTGCGTAACGTTCCGGTGAATCAGGTTGAATACAGTTTGTCTGCGGGGTTCTAGGATCTTGAGGAAGTCCCTAATGCTTTGAAGGGGCAAGGCTTCAGCTGCCCTATGAATTTCTTCCAGGATTTGTACGACGGCTTTGTCGGCATGCACGAAGTAAATTTTCTCCTGTAGTTGTTCCAGCGCCTTTGCGGCGGATCCTGAGTGGATCATGGCGTGAAGTGAAACCCCTTTATCCAGAAGCAGTGGGCTTAAATCTGGCTCGGTTACTACAGTGGTAGAGTTGGCTGCTTTGTCCTTGGTCGGGTCGATAAACGTTCTAATATAGCTGTCTGTTTTTTCTTGTTGGTTTGGGGTTTGGTTTTCGTTTAGCGATACGGGCGTGACGGTTCCCAAATCGATCCCAAAGCTCAGGCAAGAGAAGAATGATATATAAGCGTAAGCCCGATAGGTGGTCTGACAAAACCCGACGGCAATTACATGGCCGAACTCGTAGGGGTTATCTCCAACTACTGACGAAGGCTCTCTCCCATCCCACCAGACCCTTTCAGGCCAGAGTTCTGGATTAGCCACCAAGTCGAGTTTCAACATATCCTTGAATGCATCAAGTCCAGCCTGGCGAGCTTGTGCTGGGAAGAAGTGGGCAAAGCTGGTGAGCGCGAGGTATCCCACTGACTGAAGAAAATCGACTCCTCCAAAGTCCAGATGTATCTTAGGTCTTTCTGATTGAATATGTTGCTGGACAGCACCAGAGCCCTCAATTTTAAATGTCCACTCAGCGCTTTGATTCTGGGCGATCCAGCGCTGAAGAGTCTCGCGATCCGTGGCCATCATCGGATACTTTCCATCTTCTCCCACTAGCTTGGGATCGAATGGGGGAGGCATGTCTAGTTCAATATCTGCTCCTAGCAGTTTGTACTTGGCCCCATCGCTTTCGAACATGAAGGGCTTCGGGCCGTCTTCGCGATCCGGGCGTACTTCTAAGGCCGCGTTCATCATCGCGAGTTGCCGTTGTAGCCGGGTTACCAACTTCCCTAAAAGCCTGTTGTGAACATCGCAGTAGATACGGCGATTCGTTATGCGACCTCCCAGGGCTGCTGGGAATATATGTTCTGCCGAGTCGGCCAACTCGCCACAGATGATGCAGGTTTTCGGTTTGCTCATTGTCGCCCCACAGCGATGCAGTATTTGCTCAATATCTCTGTGTCAGCCGAAACGCGCAAGGCGGGGCGTCCATCGCGAGCTCATTTGGGCTTCCATGGTGATCGTTTGCAACGATCGCTGGCGTGACGATGGGCGTCGTTTGAGGTGTTGGGATTGTTGATTCTGAAGCGCGAAATTGAGCAAGGTCGGAGGATTTAGCGTCGGAAGTGGTCGCAGGATGACGGAGCGGAGAGTCAACAATATGGATTTCGGAGCTAGCGGAGTGTTGACCTGGTGGGGCAGTGGGGAGAAGGTACAGAGGCCCTACGCTGTGCGGTTCTGGAAAGAAAAAAGCTTGAAGAAAAACAGATCAACGTATTGACAGTATAAGTTTAGGCTGATCTTGATTTCGATCATGCGCACTTGCGGGTTCTGTGCCTGTACGGCGAAGCGCTCCGGGTCGAAACGGCCGTCGCTGGTGCGGCAGCCGAAGTAGCCGCTGCCCAGTTCCCAGGTCAGGTCGCCGCCGTGCTCGCGGTGATACGGGCTGATGCTGCCTTCACCGGTGTCGTGGGCGAAGTTGCCAAGCTTGGCACCCTGATTCAAGGCGCGGATGGCATTGGCGCTGAGTGAGCCGAAGCTCATCGCCGAGATATTGAAGATCGACGCCGAGTACGGCTGCGTGCACTGCGGCCCGCCGACAGTGACACGGAAACCGTTCGGGTCGCTCAACGGCGCCGGGCGCATCGAGTGGCCGATGAATTCGAAGCCGGACTGGTAGACGTCGATCAGCGTGCCAAACGGTTTGTCGGCGGTTTCGTTTTTCGCGCGCGAGTACACCAGCGAACGCTGGGCGCGGGAGAAGGGCAGGGCATCACTGTCGGATTCGAGCAGGTACTGGCGAATCTCCGGGCGGATACCTTCGACCAGATAACGGATATTGCCCAGAATCGGATAATTGCGGCGCACTGCATGGCGCGTCTGCATCAGGTCAAACACGCCGAGCAGGCTCAGCACCGCGGTGACGGCGCTGATTGGCCACAGCCAGTCATGTTCGAGGAAGGGCAGGCTGGCGAGGGTGAAAATCACACAGACGGCAAAGAAGGCGTAGCGGCTCAGCAGCGACAGGCTCATACGGTTTCCTTGGTTCGGACTCAATTTTGTGCAACGGCACACATCCCTGTGGGAGCGAGCCGGCTCGCGAAAGCGACCTGTCAGTAGAAAAATTATTTTCTGACCCGACGCATTCGCGAGCAGGCTCGCTCCCACAAAAAGCGTGAATCACACTGTTTCAGGCGTTCTGCGCCTGTAGAAAAATCGAAAACAGCTCGGACTGGGATTTGATCCCCAGCTTGCTGTACATGTGTTTCTTATGGACTTTCACGGTTTCCACGGAGATTTCCAGCTTACGGGCGATTTCTTTGCTCGAACAACCGCTGAGCATCAAGCGCCCCACATCCAGTTCCCGGGCGGTCAGTTGTGCGCCTTTGAGCTGTTGCACCGACGCTTCCAGTTGCACCCGCCAGTCTGCCTGCGCAGGTGCGACGGCGAGGGCCACGGTTTCGTTGATTTCGTACGGCAGACGTTGGCGCAACAGGCCCAGCACCCATGGTTGAATCAAAGACAGCAAAGCGATCTGTTCGCCAGTGAAACGTTTTTCACTGCCCAGCGACAGGCACAGCGTGCGCTCGCCTTCGAGCTGGCAATTGAACTGGATTTCGTCGGCCACCACATTCAGACGAAAGTATCGCTGGTAATACTCGGTCAGCTCGAAATGCTCCGGCGCGACTTCAGAGAGGCGATACAGCCCGGTGCGCGACTGCTCGCGGCAGGCGATGTAGAACGGATCGAGCAGATACAGCCCGCGCAGATAATCCTGGAACAGCGGGTCCGGGCTGCCATCTTCGCCGGGGCATTCGGCGAACACTTGCGGGTGCTGATCGGCGCTGAACAGCAGCACCACCCAGCTATCGAACGCTACGTACTGCTCGAGCAAACGCAGCAGTTGCGCCCAGAAATTCGGCTTGTCGAGCGCGTCGATCAGTTGCCCGACGGCGCGGTGCCAAGTGATGTCATTCAACGAAAGTGTCATCGATCTACCCCTATCGGGTTACCCCGGCCGCGTGATTCCCTGGCCGGTTGCTTGCTGCGCATACTGGCCCACAGACAGGCACCGGGCAATCCTTCAAGGCCCGGCGCAGAGAACAAGGGATACCCATGAAAGTAGAACTCGCCCAATTGGCGGGCCGTGACAACGACACGGCTTACAACCTGGAACGCGCACTGGCGGCGATTGCTGCCTGCGCGGCCGACACGCAGATGATCGTGTTCCCGGAAACCCACCTGATGGGCTTCCCCAACGCCAAAACCGTGACCCAGGTCGCCGAACCGCTAGACGGCCCGACCGTCAGCACGGTGCTCGCTGCAGCGCGTGAGAAGAACATCGCCGTGGTGATCGGCATGGCCGAGAACGACAACGGCCGCTTCTACAACACGACGCTGCTGATTACCCCCGAAGGCATCGCTCTGAAGTACCGCAAGACCCATCTGTGGGCTTCGGATCGCGGCGTGTTCGAAGCCGGCGACCGCTACGCCACCTGCGTATGGAACGGCGTACGCGTCGGCCTATTGATCTGCTACGACATCGAGTTCCCGGAAACCGCCCGAGCCCTGGCGCAACTGGGCGTGGAGTTGCTCATCGTCACCAACGGCAATATGGACCCGTACGGCCCGACCCACCGCACCGCGATCATGGCTCGTGCCCAGGAAAACCAGGCGTTTGCGCTGATGGTCAATCGCGTTGACGCGGGGGATGACGGTCTGGTGTTTGCCGGTGGCAGTGCGTTGGTCGATCCGCTGGGTGCGCTGCTGTTCGAGGCTGGGCGCGAAGAAGAGCAGTTCAGGGTCGAGCTGGATTTCGCGCAACTGGAAATCGCGCGCAAGGATTATCGCTATCTGGATGATCAGCGTTTGAAGTTGCCGGGGGAGGTGGTGGAGCAGCAGGCTTGTGGATTGCGAGAGCTGCTGATTCCTGTGCGGTGATCCGAATGCTGTGCCGCTCGGGCTGACGCTTTCGCGAGCAGGCTCGCTCCCACAGGGGATTTGCTACGAGCAAAAAATCTGTGTTCACCACCGACACTGTGGGAGCGGGCTTGCCCGCGAAGAGGCCCGCTCAAACAACAAAAAACTACTAAGCCACACCCGAAATTTTCGCCGAACCCGGCTCTGCCATAAATCCAATAACATTCGGAGTAAGACGCCCATGGCTCGTTTGCAACGCACCCTTTCGCTAGGGTCGGTGGTGCTGTTCGGCATCGCCTACATGACGCCGATCATTGTCCTCGGCACTTTCGGCATCCTCGCCCAGTCCACCGCCGGCATGGTGCCTGCGGCCTACCTGGCGGCGCTGGTGGCAATGTTCTTCACCGCGATGAGTTACGGACGCATGGCCGCCGCTTTCCCGGTGGCGGGCTCGGCCTACAGCTACGTGCGCAAGGCAATCAGCCCGAAACTCGGTTTCATTGCCGGCTGGGCGGTGTTGCTCGATTACCTGTTTCTGCCAATGGCGATCTGGTTGATCGGCGCGGCTTATCTGGCCTCGGCGTTCCCGTCGATCCCGCAGTGGATCTGGGTGCTGGCGTTCATCGGCATCACCAGTGCGATCAACATCGTCGGGCTGAAACTGGCTAACGGTATCAACGCCTTGCTGATGCTGGTGCAGTTCCTCGTGTTGATCGCCTTCGTTGCGCTATGCGTGCACTACATCGGCGGCGATGCGAGTACGCCGCTGTGGTCGATCAAACCGTTCTTCAACGGCGACATGCAGATGCCGCTGATCATGAGCGGCGCCGCGATCGCCTGCTATTCCTTCCTCGGCTTTGACGCGGTCAGTACCCTGACCGAAGAGACCCGCGACCCGCGCCGCACCATTCCCCGGGCGATCATGCTGATCACTTTGATCGGCGGCCTGATCTTCGTCGGCGTCTCGCACTTTGTGCAGATCGCCCATCCGTCGTTCCAGTTCGACAGCGTCGATTCGGCTGCCTATGAAATCGCGCGCAACATTGGCGGCGATCTGTTCGTGTCGATCTTTCTCATCGGCCTGATCGTCGGTCAGTTCGCCTCGGGGCTGTCGGCCCAGGCCAGCGGTTCGCGCCTGCTGTTTGCCATGGGCCGCGACGGGGTTTTGCCGAAGTCGTTTTTCGGCACCTTGCACGTGCGCTTCGGCACGCCGGTCAACAGCATTCTCCTGTGCGCGGCGGTGGCCTTGCTGGCGCTGAAACTCGACGTCACCACCTCGACCTCGTTCATCAACTTCGGCGCGTTCCTGGCATTCAGCCTGGTTAACCTGTCGGTGATCTTTCACTACTGGATCGGCGGCGAGAAAAAAGGCCCGCGCGAGTTGCTGCTGTTTTTGCTCTGTCCGTTGATCGGTCTGATCGCCGACCTGTGGCTGATGGTCAGTCTTGATCATCTGGCGGTGTGGTTGGGACTGAGCTGGTTGGCGATTGGCGTGGTTTACCTTGCCGTGTTGACGGGCGGTTTCCGCCGTCAGCCGCCGGAACTGGATTTTCAGGAAGCGACCTGAGCCTCGCGGCTTGGCTTCCCTCTGACGGGCATGGGATCCTTGGCGCTTTTGCGCCAGGGGATTCCTTTATGTCGACCATTCATATCGCCGCCGCGCTGCTGCTCAACGCCCAAGGCCAGACCCTCCTGGTGCGCAAGCGCGGCACCACCGCCTTCATGCAACCGGGTGGCAAGATCGAAGCCCACGAATTGCCAGTGCACGCGTTGGCCCGAGAGCTGGAAGAAGAACTCGGGCTGGAGATCGACCCGGCGCAGGCGATTTTCCTCAACAGCTTCTCCGCCCCCGCCGCCAACGAACCAGGCTTCATCGTCCATGCGGAAATCTTTCAACTGACCATCGACACTGACGTCTGCCCGGCGGCGGAAATCGAAGAGGTCATCTGGGTCGATCCGGCCACTGATCCGGCGCTCGAGCTGGCGCCATTGACACGCGAGCACATCCTGCCGTTTTATCGCCGTTCACTGACTGCACTCGCCTGATCATTTCCGCAAAGGACTTTGCCATGATCCCGCTGCAAGACTTGCTGATATTCGCCGCCGCCGCACTGCTGATGGTGCTGACGCCGGGGCCGAACATGATCTACCTGATCTCGCGTTCGATCTGTCAGGGACGTCGCGCGGGGGTGACTTCGTTGCTTGGCGTGGTCGGCGGGTTCTTCGTGCATATGTTCGCGGCAGCGGCCGGTCTGACGGCGGTGTTTCTCGCCGTGCCGATGGCTTATGAAGTGTTGAAATGGGCCGGCACGTTGTACCTGCTGTGGCTGGCCTGGCAAGCGCTGAAACCCGGCGCACGTTCGCCGTTCGAAGCTCAGCAATTGCCGCCGGACTCGTCGCGCAAACTGATCACCATGGGCTTTCTCACCAGTGCGCTGAACCCGAAAATCGCCGTGTTCTATCTGTCGGTTTTTCCGCAATTCATCAGCCCGGAACATGGCTCGGTTTTCACCCAGAGCATCATTCTCGGCCTGACCCAGATCAGCGTCAGTTTCAGCGTCAATCTGTTGATCGCGCTGTTCGCCGCAGGCATTGCCTCGTGGTTTGTGCGCAACCCGACCTGGCTGGCGCTGCAGCGGTATTTCATGGGCCTGGTCCTCGGCAGCCTTGCCGTTCGGCTGATGCTCGAACAGCGGCGGACCGCCTGACATGTGGATCGAACGGCTGGATGCCAGCCATGCCCTGGCTTACCGCGAGCTGATGCTCGAAGCCTACGACCGGCATCCGCAGGCGTTCACCTCCAGCGTGCGCGAACGCGCGGTGATGCCGTTGAGCTGGTGGGAAGCGCGGCTGACCAGCAAGCTCGATGCGGTGTTGGGGGCATTCGAAGCCGGGACATTGGCCGGGATCGTCGGCGTGGCTTTCGAGCCGCGCGAGAAAGCGCGACACAAGGCGACGCTGTTCGGTATGTATGTCTCGGCGGATTTTCGTCGGCAGGGGCTGGGCTTTGATCTGGTGCAGGCGGCCTTGGTTGAAGCGCAAAAGCATCCTGCGCTGAGGCTTGTCCAGCTCACTGTCACCGCCGGCAACGACGCAGCATTTCAGCTGTATCAGCGTTGCGGCTTCATTCAGTACGGTCTCGAACCACTGGCCGTGCGGGTGGGCGAAGACTACTTCGACAAGATCCACATGTGGCGCCAGCTCTGACCCACCACGACAATCCTTGTGGGAGCGAGCCTGCTCGCGAAGGCGTCTGTCCAGCCGACATCATCGCTGAATCATCCACCGCTTTCGCGAGCAGGCTCGCTCCCACAGGGGGATCTCCTGCACAGGAGATCAGCGAACGGCGCTGACACCATCGAGGGTCGAGAACGAAGTGTCCTTCGCCGTCAGGAGGAAATCGCGCATGTACGGCGCATCGAGCATGTCGGTGCGAATTGCCGCATACAGCGTCGCGAACAAGCCTTTCTCCCCCAGCCGTTTGCCCTTCACATAGCCGCGCGAGCTGTATTCATGCAGCGCCCAGTGCGGCATGCCGCAGACGCCACGGCCGCTGGCGACCAACTGCATCATCATCACCGTCAGCTCGGAAGTGCGCACCTGCGCCGGTTCAATGTCCGCGGGCTCGAGAAAGCGGGTAAAAATGTCCAGGCGATCGCGCTCTACCGGGTAGGTGATCAGCGTTTCCGTCAACAAATCTTCAGGAACGATATACGGCTTGCTCGCCAGTGCATGCTGGTTGGCCACCGCGAGCATGGCTTCGTAAGTGAACAGCGGCACGTAAGTGATGCCGGCGATGTCCAGCGGATCGGAAGTCACCACCAGATCCAGATCGCCACGGGCCAGTGCTGGCAGCGGGGCGAAAGCGAAACCCGAAGCCAGGTCCAGCTCGACTTCCGGCCAGGCATCGCGGAACTGGTCAATGGTCGGCATCAACCACTGGAAGCAGCTGTGGCATTCGATCGCCATGTGCAGACGCCCGGCGGTGCCACCGGCCAGACGACCGATGTCCCGTTCAGCGGCGCGCAACAGCGGCAGGGTGGCGTCGGCCAGTTGCAGCAGACGCAGACCGGCGCTGGTGAAGCGCACCGGTTTGGTCTTGCGCACGAACAACTGCATGCCCATGCGCTCTTCCAGCTCTTTGAATTGGTGCGACAGTGCTGACTGCGTCAGATGCAAACGGTCGGCGGCGTCCACCAGGCTGTCGGCCTCGCGCAGGGCATGCAGGGTTTTCAGATGTCGGATTTCAAGCACCGGCGGGCTCCATGAAAAAAACTTGTGACGAATGCGTGGAAGTTGAGTTTGTCTCATGTGGTGCGCTTTGTCGATCTGTCGGTCCAGGTCGGGCAGGACAGTCCACAGCCGACCGCTCGGCACTCTTCATTAAACTGTCATCGAAGTGTGGCAGCGCGCTCGCACGAACTTCATCAGACTCGCGCTCTACTGGGGTGCTGCGTTTTGGTGTTTTTCATGTTCAAGAGATTGTTTTCAGTCGCGGCCGCGTTGGCCGCGCTTTTGTTCGGGGCCGGCTCGTGGGCAGTCGGGCGCTGTGACGTCAACGTGCCGACCGAGCACGCCGAGCTGGCGCAGGTCAGTCTTGCCTATCAGAGTATCGGCCGCGCGTCGGACCCGGCGCTGTTGCTGGTCATGGGCCTGGGTGGGCAGTTGATTCACTGGCCGGACGAAGTGGTGGTCGCGCTGTGCCAGCAGGGGTTCCGGGTGATCCGCTATGACAACCGCGACGTCGGCCTGTCGACCTGGCGGCAGGCGCCGGTCGAAGCCAATCTGACTTTCGAAGTGCTGCGTTACAAGCTCGGTCTGCCGGTTTCGGCACCGTACAGCCTGACTGACATGGCCGACGATGCGCTGGGTTTGATGACGGCGCTGAAGGTTGAGCAATTCCACGTGCTCGGCGCGAGCATGGGCGGGATGATCGCCCAGCACATGGCGGCGATGGCGCCGCAGCGGGTGGAAAGCCTGACGTTGATCATGACCACTTCCGGTGCTGAAGGCCTGCCGGCACCAAGTGCGGCCTTGGTGCAATTGCTCTCGCGCCGTGGCGCGCCGAACCGCGAAGTGGCGCTGGAGCAACAGGCCGATCTGCTCGCGGCACTAGGCAGCCCGGCGGTGACCGATGATCGTCAGGTCTTGCTGCAACAGGCGGCGGCGTCCTACGATCGCGCGTTCAACCCCGAAGGCGTCAAGCGCCAGATCATGGCGATCCTTGCCGAACCCAGTCGCGTGGCTTTGCTCAATCAACTGCGCGTACCGACGCTGGTGGTGCATGGCACGGCTGATCCGTTGTTGCCGGTGATGCACGGCGTACATCTGGCGGCGCACATTCAGGGCAGTCAGTTGAAACTGATTCCGGGACTGGCGCATCGCTTTCAGGAAGCGTTCAAGGAGCCGTTGCTGGCGGCGGTGCTCCCGTATTTGCAGGCGCATCGCGAGGACACTTCGCATTGGGCGCAGGTTGATCCAGCCGTGCGGAACAATTTGCTGTAAGAGCGCCAGCATCCTGTCGCCAAAAAAATATCAATGTGCCACTATTGTTTGCCGCGTTGTTGCCGATAAGGCGCAGGAACGTTTTCAGACATAGGGACTTGATCCATGATTTTTCGCGCTACACGTCAATGGGCCGCACTGGCCCTGCTCGCCGTACTGACCCTCACCGGCTGTGCCCATGTGCAACCGCCGGTGCCGCTGGACAAACAATTCTGGGACGCCAAAGAGCCGACCATCGGTGTAGCCATTACCGTCGTACCGTCGCCTGTGCTGGCACTGACCGGCAATCAGGGCATCCTCGATTACGCCATCAATGCCGGCGTCAACAGCAAGCTCAGCGCCAACGTCGAGACCTGGCAGGTACGTGACCTGGAAACCTTGCCCGACGCCATCGTCGCCAAATTGCAGGCCAAGGGCTACAAGGCCAAGCGCATCGATGAGAAGGTGGATCTGAAGACCTTCAAGGAAGTCGATTTCCGCGAGGGCTACATGACCAAGGACATGACGCCGATGAAGGTCGCCCACGGCATCGATCGCCTGTTGCTGGTGTCGATTTACGCCACCGGTGCCACGCGCAGCTACTACAGCATCGTGCCCACCAGCGTGCCGATGGCCCAGGTTGGCGGCCAGGGCATGGTGATCGATCTGTCGGACAACAAACTCCTGTGGTACCAGCCATTCGCCGCTGTGCAAGCCGCGCAGGGTGAATGGGACGAGCCGTCCTACACCAACCTGTCCAACGCGTTCTATCAAGCGATGGATAACAGCCGTCAGCAAATGATCGCCCCGTTCGCGCAATGAAACGTCTGGCGCTGACCATCGCGGCGATCTCGCTGCTGGCGTTGCCTGGCTGTGCGCAGAAACCGGCACCCGAGGCCGGTTTCAAAGATCAGGCCGCCATGAGCTATGTGCAGGCGCACGGGCTGAAGGTGGACGTGCAACTGCCGGCGGAGTTTGTCGGCGCCAGCACGGTGATCGACAGCAAGGCGGCGCTGAACGCGGCGAATTCCAGCCACACACTGGTCTCCAGCTCTGGCGCAGGCGCCGGGCTGGCGGGCGTGCTGGTGGCCAGCCTGATCAATACGCAGATGGGCTCCGGTACGTTGCAGCGCGATGCCGAAAAAGCGGCGCTGAACGAATCGCGGCCGCTGGCCGACCTGCTTGCCGGCGTGCCCTTGCAGGAGCGCTTGCAACAGCGCTTTCAGGCGGCGTCGCAGGTGTCCGGATTCAAGCAGGGGACAGGTGCGGTCACGGCACGGTTGCTGATCGAACCGAAGCTGATGCTGACGCCTGATCGCGGCAGTTTCGTGCTGGTCAATCAGGTGCAATTACAGGATATCGCCGGCTCGCCGCTTTACCGCATGCGCATCGAAGTGGCCAGTCAGCCGATTCGTCGCTGCGGCAAGCAATGCATTGATGACGGCGGCCTCGACCTGGCCCAGGTCACCGCTGTGCTGGATGAATGCATTGACGAATCCATCCGCGTGTTGAGCGCCGACCTGATGCAACCGACGCCACCGCCCGCCGCGCAGGAAACCCTGCGTTACGTGCTCGACGGCCAGCGCGTGGTCGAACGCGGTTATCAACTGGCGCAGAACGGCAGCTACTGGCGCTACCGCAATCTCTACGGTGCGGTGAAGTCAGTGCCGGTGCCGTTCGAGGATGCCTTGTCGTCCGCGCAACTGGCCAGAGTGTACGGTCGCTAGGACCTGATGCGCATGGGTTCAGGCCTGCAGCCGAACCCACACGCTGACCAGCACCGTCGCCGCCATCAACCACGCCACTGCCGCCACCGCCAGCGACGCTTCCAGACGCATGCGGTCGACCATCACGTACAACGTCGCCAGATACACGAAGTAAGGAATGATCGACCACATGCCGAACACGATTGTGGTCTTCAGGTCGTCGACCGAACGGCCCTTGCCAACGATGTAGTGCGCAATCAGGGCAAAGGTCGGAAACAGCGGCACCAAGCCGGCGATGTAATAGTTTCTGGTCTTCGACAATGCCGCGAGGATCAGCACCACTGCGGCGCCTATCGCGGCTTTGAGAATCAGATCCATCAGTGGCTCAGCCCGTACTTTTTGACTTTGTCGAACAGCGTGGTCTTGGCCATGCCCAGTTCCTGGCTGGCCTGGGTCAGGTTGCCGCCGCTGCGTTGCAAGGCGTCGACCAGCAAATTGCGCTCGAACGCTTCCACCGCTTCGGCAAACGCCAGACCTTGGCCGGCGCTGGCCCCCGACTTTTTGAAGGCCGGCAGGCCGAGGGCGAAGCGTTCGGCGACATTGCGCAGTTCGCGCACGTTGCCCGGCCAGTCGTGGCTCATCAGGTTCGACAGGGTCTGGTTATCCAGCTCCGGCAGTGCGCGATCAAAGCGCAGCGCCGACTGCTGGGTGAAGTGTTCGAACAGTTGCAGGATGTCTTCGCGGCGTTCGCGCAGCGGTGGCAATTCCAGGGTCACGACGTTGAGGCGGTAGTACAAGTCGCTGCGAAACTCGCCGGCCTTGCTCGCTTCGTCAAGGTCGGATTTGGTCGCCGCGATCACCCGGCAATCCACTGCCACGCTCTGGTTCGAGCCGAGTCGTTCGAGGGTGCGTTCCTGCAACACGCGCAGCAATTTGATCTGCAACGGCAGCGGCATGCTTTCCACTTCGTCGAGGAACAGCGTGCCGCCGTCGGCGTGTTCGATCTTGCCGATCCGCCGTTTGCCGGCGCCGGTGAAGGCGTTGGCTTCGTGGCCGAAGATTTCACTTTCAAACAGATTTTCCGGCAGGCCGCCGCAGTTCAGCGCGACGAACTGTTTGCTGTGGCGCCGACTGAAATCGTGCAGGCAACGGGCGACCAGTTCCTTGCCGGTGCCGGTCTCGCCTTCGATCAAGACGTTGGCCGACGTGTCGGCGACGTTGGCAATCAGTTCGCGCAGGTTCTGCATCGCCGGCGAGCGACCGATGATCCGCCCTTCAAGGGAATCGCGTTCAGCCAGTTGCCGACGCAACGATGACACTTCGCGGGCGAGGCTGCGTTGCTCCAGCGCACGCCGCGCGACGTCCACCAGACGCTCCGGCGAGAACGGTTTTTCCATGAAATCGTAGGCGCCTTTCTGCATCGCGCCGACGGCCATGGAGATATCGCCGTGGCCGGTGATCAGCACCACCGGCAGGCTGCGATCGCGCTGCTTGAGGCGGGTGAGCAATTCCAGGCCATCGATGCCCGGCAGGCGGATGTCGCTGATGACGATGCCGGCAAAGTTGTCGCCAACCTGCGCCAGCGCTTCTTCGGCACTGCCGACACCGATGCAGGGGATGTCTTCGAGAGTCAGCGCCTGTTGGCAGCCGAGCAGCACATGGGGGTCGTCTTCGACAATCAGCACACTGAGTTCAGGGTTCATATTGGCTCGGCAGAAAGAGGGCTTACCAACGGTAAACTGAGGACAAAAGTGGTGCCACCGCCGGCCGGGTGTTCGACACCCAGATGCCCGCCAGTGGCGGCGGCGAGGCTGGCGGACAGGGTCAGGCCCAGACCCAGGCCTTGCTCGCCGGGTTTGGTGGTGAAGAACGGTTCGAACAGATGCTTGCGCGCTTCGGCGTCAATGCCGTGGCCATTGTCGCGCACCCGCAAGCGATACTTGCCGTTGAATTCTTCACCCTCCAGCCACAGCTGCGGCTGCGGTTGCGCCTGCATGGCGTCGAGGGCGTTGCCGATCAGGTTGACGAGGATCTGTTCGAGACGGGTCTGATCGATCAGCAACTGCACATCGGCAAACTGCCGGTGAATCTGCAGCGCGGCGTTTTCCACGCGCGCGCCGAGCACTTGCAAGGCGGCGTCGACGGCTTTGCCGAGACTGGCCTGGCCCTTGTTATCGCCACGTCGGGCAAACGAACGCAGGCTGGCGGTGATCCGGCCCATGCGGTCGATCAGGTCGTTGATGGTCTTGAGGTTGGTGCTGGCGACGTCGAGCTGGCCGCGCTCGAGAAAACGCACGGTGTTGCCCGACAGCGTGCGCATGGCCGCCAGCGGCTGGTTCAATTCGTGGGCGATGCTGGTCGACATCTGGCCGATGGCGGCGAGTTTGCCGGCCTGTACCAGTTCGTCCTGGGCGCGGCGCAAGGTCTCCTCGGCCTGGCGGCGCTCGCGGATCTGACTCTTCAACCGTTCGTTGCTGGCGCGCAAATCGGCGGTGCGTTCGGTAATCCGACGCTCCAGTTGGCTGTTGGCTTCCTGCAACGCTTCGCGCGCGGCGAGGCGGGTGGCGAGGACTTTGCGCCGTTCATTCCAGGCGATCAGCAGGAAGGCGAACAGGGCAAACGCCACGGCCACCAGAATGCCTTGGTTGATCGCTTCGCGGCGCAGGTCCTGCAATGGTGTGAGCAGGGTGAAATTCCACGGCGTGTCGCTCAGGAGCCGGGTTTGCGCCAGATAACTGATGTCGTCTTCGTCGGGCTGCAATTCGCTGTTGGCCGGGAAGGTCAGTTTCTCCACGCCCTCGGCCAGGGTCTCACGGGCCAGCGGTTGCAGTTCGTTGAGCGGGAACCAGTAGTACTGCAGGCTGCGGGCAAGTTTTTCCTTGACCTCGTCGCTGAGCGGAATCACCGATTTCAGCCGCCTGGCCGGATCGCTGGAGAGAATGATGATGCCGTTCTCATCGCTGACGAACGCTTCCAGACGCGCCCGCTGCCAACGTTCTTCCATGGCTTCCAGACGCACTTTCACCACCGCGACACCGATGATCTTGCCGTGCTCTTCGAGGCCGTGGGCCAGGTAGTAACCGGGTTCGCCATTGGTGCTGCCGATGCCGTAAAAGCGTCCGGGCTGGCCGCGCACGGCGTCCTGGAAATAGGCGCGGAAGGACAGGTCTTCACCCAGATAACTGTCGACATCGCGCCAGTTGCTGGTGGCCATGACCCGCCCGGTGGTGTCCATTACGTAGATGGCCCGGCTGCGGCTGCGGCGGTTCAGGCCTTCAAGGTAATCGTTGACCGTCTGCCGGTGCTCCGGGGTCGGGTCGGCCAGCAGCTGCGGCACACTCGTTTCGAGTTCCAGCAGGCTGGGCAGGTAGGTGTATTTGCTGATTTCGCTTTCGACCGCGCGGGCGTGCAGTTCCAGCTGACGCTGGCCGTTCTCGCCGAGGCTGCGGATGCCGAAGTGTTCACTGGTCCAAAAGCCGATGAAACCCAGTCCGACCATCAGGGCGATGATCAGCGGCGGCAGGAACAGATGACGGATCAGACGGGGCTTCACGGCAAGTGATGGCTTTGCAGCGCGATAAAGAGTGGGGTCGCATTTCATCACAGATGCCTTGGGTCAACCACAACACAAATCTCAGGATCAGCATTGATCCAGTGTGGGAGCGGGCTTGCTCGCGAAAGCGGTGCATCAGTCGATGATGAGGTTGAAAGTGCCGGCCTCTTCGCGAGCAAGCCCGCTCCCACAGTTGGGGAGCGGTTTTTTAGTGCTGCAGGATTTTCTCGAGGAAGTGCTGCGCGCGTTCGGAGCGGGCGCTGATGTCGCCGAAGAATTCCTCTTTCGGGCAGTCTTCGATGATCTTGCCGGCGTCCATGAAGATCACCCGGTCTGCCACTTTGCGGGCGAAGCCCATTTCGTGGGTCACGCACATCATGGTCATGCCTTCGTGGGCGAGTTGCACCATCACGTCGAGCACTTCGTTGACCATTTCCGGGTCGAGCGCCGAGGTCGGTTCGTCGAACAGCATGACGATCGGGTCCATCGCCAGCGCACGGGCAATCGCCACACGCTGTTGCTGACCGCCGGACAATTGCCCCGGATGCTTGTGAGCGTGTGCCGAGAGGCCGACGCGCTCCAGCAGTTGCAGACCTTTTTTGGTCGCCTCTTCCTTGCTGCGGCCCAACACCTTGATCTGCGCGATGGTCAGGTTTTCGGTGATGGTCAGGTGCGGGAACAGTTCGAAGTGCTGGAACACCATGCCGACGCGCGAGCGCAGTTTCGGCAGGTTGGTCTTCGGGTCGGCAATCGAGGTGCCGTCGACGACGATGTCGCCTTTCTGGAACGGCTCCAGCGCGTTGACGCACTTGATCAGCGTCGACTTGCCCGAGCCCGACGGGCCGCAGACCACGATCACTTCGCCTTTCTTGACCTCGGTGCTGCAATCAGTCAGCACCTGGAAGTCCCCATACCACTTGTTGATGTTCTTGATAGAAATCATACGGCGAACCTTTTTTGCAGACGCTTGACCAGCAGCGAGGCGGAAAAGCTGATGATGAAGTAGACGACACCGGCGAAGATCAGGAACTCGTTGGAACGGCCGATAATGTCGCCGTTCGAGCGCGCGGAGTTGAGGAAGTCGACCAGGCCCACGGTGTAGACCAGCGAAGTGTCCTGGAACAGGATGATGCTCTGTTGCAGCAGCAACGGCGTCATCTTGCGGAACGCCTGGGGCAGGATGATCAGACGCATGGTCTGGCCGTAGGTCATGCCCATCGCTTGCGCGGCGGCCATCTGGCCTTTGGGAATCGACTGCACGCCGGCCCGGACGATTTCACAGAAATACGCCGCTTCGAACATCATGAAAGCCACGACGCACGAGGTGAATGCACCGATCGGCGTGTCTTCGCCGGTGATCCAGCGCAACACGAACGGCACCGCGAGGTAGAACCAGGTGATCACCAGCAGCAGCGGGATCGAACGGAAATAGTTGACGTACGCGCCGGCAATGTTCGACAGCAGTTTGCTTGACGACAGGCGCATCAGCGCCAGGATCGTGCCGAGCACGATGCCGCCGATCACGCCCATGACCATCAACTGCAAGGTCATGACCATGCCGTTCCACAGGCCCGGGATCGCGGGGATGATGCCGCTGAAATCGAAGTCCATTATTTACCCCCCACGGAGATCAGGCCGGGCACCGCGACTTTCTTCTCGACCATGCGCATCAGCAACATCAGGCTCATGTTCAGGGTGAAGTAGATCAGCGTGGCCAAGGTGAAGGCTTCAAACAGGTTGGCCGAGAACTCGGCGGTCTGTTTGGTTTGTGCCAGCAGTTCCATCAAGCCGATCAGGGACGCCACGGAGGAGTTCTTGAAGACGTTGAGGAATTCCGAGGTGAGCGGCGGAATGATGATCCGGTACGCCTGCGGCAGCAGCACGTTCCAGTAGATCTGCGGCAGCTTGAAACCCATCGCGCGGGCAGCGGATTCCTGGCCGCGTGGCAGCGCCTGGATACCGGTGCGCACCTGTTCGCAAACACGGGCAGCGGTGAACAGACCCAGGCACACGACGACGCTCAGGTATGCCGAGGTGGTCGGGTTGAGGTCTTGCTTGTACCAGTCCTGCAGGTTCTGCGGCAGCAGGTCGGGTACCAGGAAGTACCAGATGAAAAGCTGAACCAGCAGCGGCACGTTGCGAAACAGTTCCACGTAGCAGGTTGCGATGCCGGCTACGATGCGGTTTGGCACAGTGCGCATGACCCCCAGAATGGAGCCCAGCAGCAAAGCGATGATCCACGCCACGACAGCGATGCCGATGGTCCAGCCCAGGCCGGCGATGTACCAGTCGAGATAAGTCTCGCTGCCAACGCCAGTGGACTTGAAGAACACGCCCCAGTCCCAGTTGTAATTCATTAGGGTCTCCCCTCGAAATCGATCGATGTACAAGCACCCGCTTGGGGAAGTTCCTTTCCCGTCCGACGCGGAACGCCGGACACACGCGATCGGCTCGAAAACCGCCAGGTCGAGTGTTCCACAGCAAAGCCAGCAGGCAGTAACAGACGTCTGAGGGAGGTCGCTCCCTCAGACGATAAGGTTAGTCAGGAATCAGATTTTTACGTCAGGCGCCGGCTTGTCGCTTGGATTGGCGATCAGCTCCTTCACCTTGTCGCTCATCGGGAAGTTCAGGTTCAGGCCTTTTGGCGGGATCGGGCTTTCGAACCACTTGGCGTAGATCTTGTTGATCTCGCCCGACTTGTACAGGCCGACAATGGCGTCATCGACCGCCTTCTTGAACGGCGCGTCGCCTTTGCGAACCATGCAGGCATAGGCTTCGAAAGACTGCGGCGTGCCGGTGATGACCCAGTCAGTCGGCTTCTTGGCCTTGGCTTCTTCACCGGCCAGCAGGGCGTCGTCCATCATGAAGGCCACGGCGCGGCCGCTTTCGAGCATGTTGAAGGATTCGCCGTGGTCTTTGGCGGAGATAATGTTCATGCCCATCTGCTTGTCGGCGTTCATCGCTTTGATGATGCGCTCGGACGTGGTGCCGGCGGTGGTCACGACGTTCTTGCCTTTGAGGTCGGCGAAGTCGTTATAGGACGGCTTGCCTTCCTTGTCTTTCTTGACCAGCAGACGGGTGCCGATTTCGAAGATGTTGACGGTGAAGTCGACCTGCTGGGCGCGTTCGGTGTTGTTGGTGGTGGAACCACACTCGATATCCGCGGTGCCGTTCTGGATCAGCGGAATACGGGTTTGCGAGGTCACCAGGTTGTACTTGACCTGCAGGTCTGGCTTGTTCAGGTCTTTTTTCAGGGCTTCAACGATCGCCACCTGAATGTCGTGGGAATAGCCCACTGGTTTGCCAGAAGCATCTGCAATGTAGGAAAACGGAATTGAGCTGTCGCGGTGAGCGAGCGTGATGGTGCCCGAATCGTTGATTTTCTTCAGGGTGCCGGTGAGTTCGGCGGCGAAAACTGGCGTGCTGATCAGAGCGGCAGCAATGGCTGCGCCCAGGATATGGGGAACGATGCGCATCAAATTTTCCTCGACATTGTTTTTTTTATGGAGCCAGTTTGTCGGCCCTTTTGTGCTTCGAATGCCTGACGGCTCCTGAAGTGTTGGCTCAGCGGGCATTCGTCGAGAGAGTGTAGAGCATGAGTCGTGCCAGAGCAGGCGGCGATGGTTAACTAATTGATTTATAACGTTATTAAACTTTTGTGATGGTATTTTTGTGGACGGCTGATCCGGTTTACCGAATCGACCATAGAGTCTCGTTCGGAAAACCGAACGCGTTGTGAGGGCTATTTCAGGTTTCGCGACTCAAGGGCGTTTCGTGCAAATACAGCCACTTCACCCCATCTGTCTGTGTGCGCAGGATCGCCACCGACACGCGTTGATGTTCCGTGCCGTTCAACCGATGGGTTTCGACGTAGCTCAAGGCAAGTGTCTCGTTCTGCTGCCAGACCGTATGCAGATCGCTGATTTCAATCTCCAGTCCGGCCCTGGCGCCGACCGCCTCCCTGAACAGTTGCTCGACCTCGGAGCGATTCAAAGGAATCGCCGAAATGCCGATCATGCTGAAGTTGTCGGCGAATGCCTGCATTAACGGCTCGATGCTCGCGGCACCGTTGCCGTCGGCATTGTTGAATACCTGAAGGATCAGCTCGTGGACGTGGTGAACGCTGTGTTCGGCTTGGTCGATCGGGTCGTACGTCATGGACATTCCTTTTCGGGGTTCAGTTGATTCATCAGCAACAGCGGCAACAGGCCGACCAACGCTGCAATAGCGAAAGTTGCGTGATAGGCATGCGGAGGGCCGAATGGCTCGAGCAGTACATTGAAAATCATCAGAAATAGTGCGGCGCCGAGGCTGAAGGACACTTGGCGATTGATGTTCCAGATGACACTGGCCTTGTGTGTATCGCCACCAGCAAAGTCCATCAGTGAGGTGGTTTGCGCGGTATTCGCCCCGATACCGCCGCCGATGCCCATCAGGCTGTAGGCGCTGACGATGAGCCACAGATCACCTGGCACATCGACCAGCACCAGCGTGGCGATGCCGGCGCTGTGCAACAGCATGCCGAGGGTAAACAGGCGCTTGGCGCCGACCCGGTTGTAGACCCGGCCGCCAATAGTCATCGCGATGAATGCCCCGGTGGCGTAGAGGATCATGAACATTCCGGTCAGCCGGGCGCTGAAGTGCAGCGTGTTCTGCAGAAAGAAAATGCTCATCAGATTGACCCCGGTGAACACACCGGGAATCGCGTAATAAATGAAAATCGAGGTGCTGAGTTTTTTGCTTCTGAGCAAACTCAACTCGATGATTGCGTTGGTGCAACGGCGGTAGTGCAGCAGATAAAAGGCGACGAATATCAGGCCGGCCATGGGAAAACCCAGCGCTGCCAGCGGAGGATAATCGCCACCGTACAGCGACATGCCCATCAACAGGCTCGCGAGTGCTGCGCTGATTAGCAGCAGGCCTTTGATGTCCGGACGCTGAAGCTCGGCGGGTTTGCTTTCCCTGATCCATAACCAGGACAGCCCGGCGGCGATCAGCGAAAACGGGATGTTGCTGTAAAACACCCAACGCCACGAACTGCTGTCGACAATGAGCCCGCCGACGGTGGGTGAGATCGCTGGTGCGATCAGAGCGACGGCCATTATCAGCGTGGATATTTTCGCCCGTTGCTCGCCATGAAAAAGATTGAACGTCAGCGCCTGACCGACCGGGATCAACAAGCCGCCACCGATGCCCTGGACGAAGCGCCAGATCACCAGTTCATGGAAACTGTCGGCCTGGCCGCACAGACATACCGCTGCTGCGAACAGCAACATCGAGGCCGTAAGGATTTCCCGGCTGCCGAAGCGTGCGGCCAGCCAGGTGCTCACAGGAACGATCAGCGTAAGACCGAGAATGTAAGCATTGCCGACCCACGCCACCGCTGAGCTGCTGACGTGCAAGGTTGCCGACAGACTGGGCAGAGCCACGGCCGACATGAAAATGTTGATGCAGTCGATGAAGAAGCCGAGCAGAAACACCGACGCGACTTTGTAGCGGTAACTCATGCTGTTTCCCCTTTGTCGTCGAGCATAGGGACGATAGACTCCGCGCGTCGATGCAATGGGGCTGAACACAATGTTTGAAGGGATTGAACGGTGATTCAGGGCGCTCTGCACACTCACTTGAATCGGGTGCAGACGTTTCTGGCGATCGTCGAACTGGGTTCATTCACCAAGGCTGCGAACCATCTGAACCTCAGCCGGGCCATGGTCAGTCTGCACATCAAAGCCTTGGAAGCGGCGCTGTCGACGACTCTGTTGTTGCGCAACAGTCGTACTGTGGCTCTTACCGAGGCCGGGCAAAGCTTTTACAACGAATTCAAAGCCATCGTGGCCGATATCGACACAGCTTTTGACCGGGTCATGCACGGCACGAACCGCGTATCGGGAACGTTGCGGATCAGTTCCACCAGTGAATACGGCGAGCGATTCATCCTGCCGCTGATTCCGCTGTTCGCCGAGCGCTATCCGGACATCCGCCTGTGCTACGACTTCAACTCTTCGCTGAATGATCTGCTCGCCGAACGGTTGGATCTGGTGATTCGCCTGGGCAACCTGGCGGACTCGGCTTTCAAGAGCCGGAAGCTGGCGGACTATGAAATCGTACTGGTGGCCACTGAAGGATTTCTGGCCCGCTATCCGGTAAAAACACCGCTGGATCTCAGTGCTGCGCCGTGGATCGCCAACAGCAATTTGCTAACGCCGACGCAGTGGGTTTTACGCGATGGTGTGGGGGAGGCGGCCGAAATCAATGGCGCCGGTCATTTCCAGTCAAACTCCTCGACGGCGATTCGTGCTATGACCTTGTCGTCGATGGGCGTGTCGGTGCTGCCAGCGTGGATGATAGAGGCCGATATTGTCAGTGGGCGTCTAGTCCGCGTATTGCCTGGATACTCGCTGCCCTTGCAGCCGATCAGTCTGGTATTTCCTGATACGCCGCACCTGCCGCACAAATCCCGGGTGTTTATCGATTTCCTGCTTGCACATTTGGGGCGTTGAAATCAAAAGCCCCTCACTGGACGCAACAAAAAGCCCCTGAATCTCTCGATTCAGGGGCTTTCATTTGAACGTTGAGATCAAGCCGCCTCGATCTTCCGATTCAGCTCAACCTTGCCCAAGTACGTCGCGAGCTTCTGCTGCTCCTCCGCCGTGGTGAACAGGCCAAGCTTGGTGCGACGCCACAGAATATCGTGCGCCGTGGTCGCCCACTCTTCGCCGCACAGGTAGTCGACTTCGCGGGTGTAGAGCCCGCCGCCGATGTGCTCACCCATGTCGGCCAGGGATTCCACGCCTTCGAGCATGCGCCAGGTGCGGCTGCCGTAGGTGACGGCCCAGCGCCGGGCGATTTCAGTCGGCACGAAGTCGAATTTGTCGCGGATCCGCGCGCTTAGCGCCTCTGGCGTGGTCATGTCTTCACCGCCGGGCAGGGTAGCGGTGGCGGTCCAGCTCGGGCGCATCTGGGTGAAGAACGGCATCAACTGCGCCATCGCCGACTCGGCCAGCTTGCGGTAAGTGGTCAGCTTGCCGCCGAACACCGACAGCAGTGGGGCTTCTTCGGCGCTGCCCGACAGCGCCAGGGTGTAATCGCGGGTGACCGCAGACGGGTTGTCGGATTCGTCGTTGCACAGCGGCCGAACGCCCGAGTAGCTGTGAATAATGTCTTCACGGCTCAGCTGCTTCTTGAAATGCGCGTTGACCACTTTCAGCACGTAATCGGTTTCGTCTTCGGTGATCGCCACTTTCGCCGGGTCGCCGGTGTATTCGCGGTCGGTAGTGCCGATCAGCGTGAAGTGGTTCAGGTACGGAATAGTGAAAACGATGCGCTGATCTTCATTTTGCAGAATGTGCGCATGCTCGCCTTCGTACAGCTTCGGCACGATGATGTGGCTGCCCTGAATCAGGCGAATGCCATACGGCGATTCCATCTTCAGGTCGTCACGGATGAACTTGGCCACCCATGGGCCGGCGGCGTTCACCAGAGCTTTGGCAGTGATCGAAAACAGGCTGCCGTCGGCACGCTCCAGATGCAGATGCCACAGGCCTTTGGTGCGACGTGCGCTGACGCAACGCGTCTGGGTGTGCACATGCGCACCTTTTTCGCGGGCAGCCATGGCGTTCAGCACCACAAGGCGGGCGTCATCGACCCAGCAGTCGGAGTATTCGAAGCCTTTCTTGATTTCGCTTTTCAGCGCGCTGTCGGCACCGAACTTCAGGCTTTTCGAACCTGGCAGCTTCTCGCGCTTGCCGAGGTTGTCATACAGGAACAGGCCGGCACGAATCATCCACGCTGGACGCAGGTGCGGGCGGTGCGGCAGGACGAAACGCATCGGCTTGACGATGTGCGGCGCTTTCGCCAGCAGCACTTCGCGCTCGGCCAGCGCTTCGCGCACCAGACGGAATTCGTAATGCTCCAGATAGCGCAGGCCACCGTGGATCAGCTTGCTGCTGGCCGACGAGGTGTGGCTGGCCAGGTCATCTTTTTCGCAAAGGAACACCGAAAGACCGCGACCGGCGGCATCCGCTGCGATCCCCACGCCATTGATCCCGCCGCCAATCACGGCAACGTCATAGATCTCGGAGAGAGGGGGCGTACGCAAGGTAGAGGTGGACATCGGCTGGCCTCGGTTCTTTTGGTTTTATGTCTTGGAAATCGAACATTAATGTTCATTTGCGAAAATGGTAGCCCATAAACACGCGCGCAGCCAGTCGCCTTCGATTGAAAAAACTCATCGAAGGGCGAAGAAAGGAAAATTATCGAACATGATATGCGCGAGACGGCGCAGAAGAGGTGTTGTTGTGCAGATCGTTCCCACGCTCTGCGTGGGGATGCATCCATCGACGCTCCGCGTCGGCTTCTTGATGGGGGGACGCAGAGCGTCCCGGGCTGCATTCCCACGCGAGCGTGGGAACGACCAAGCGAGAGATTAAACGACTTCGAGGCGAATCTTGTGCTGGCTCAGCAACTGCGCCAGCGCCGGCACCGGTTGCTGATCAGTGACCAGGCAATCGATCAGGCTGATCGGCCCCAGTCGAATCATCGCGTTACGCCCGAACTTGCTTGAGTCCGCCGCCAGAATCACCTGCCGCGCGTTGGCAATGATCGCTTGGGAAACGCGAACTTCCTGATAATCGAAGTCGAGCAGGCTGCCGTCCTCATCAATCCCGCTGATCCCGACCAAGGCGAAATCGACCTTGAACTGATTGATGAAATCCACACTCGCCTGACCGACGACACCGCCGTCACGGCGCACGTTACCGCCGGTCAGCAGCACATCGAAATCATCCTTGGCGCTGAGCATCGAGGCGACGTGCAGGTTGTTGGTGATGATTTTCAAGTGGCTGTGATTGAGCAGGGCGCGAGCGATCGATTCGGTGGTGGTACCGATATTGATGAACAGCGAGGCGTGATCGGGGATCTGCGCGGCGATGGCTTCGCCGATGCGTTGCTTTTCGTCGCGCATCTGATCGGCGCGCATCGCATACGCGGTGTTTTCGACACTGGAATCGTAAGCGGCGCCGCCGTGGTAGCGACGCAGCAGATTGGCTTCCGCGAGCTGGTTGATGTCACGGCGGATGGTTTGCGGGGTGACAACGAACAGCGTGGCCATTTCCTCGATGCTCACATAGCCGCGTTCGCGGACCAGTTCGAGGATTTGCTGCTGACGGGGAGGCAGATTCATGGGGCTTCCTTTGGGCTGCCGTGCAAAATTTGCCCATGATGCCGCAGGAATCCGCTCCCGACCAGTTAGATGCCTATGTGTAACTCAAGGCTGGCTTATTCAGCGTCCTCACGTGCCCAGTCGCGGGTGCGGCTGACGGCTTTTTTCCAGCCTTTGTAGAGTTTCTCTTTCTCGGTTTCGTCAAGGCTCGGTTCGAACTCGCGCTCGATCACTGCTTTGCCGCGCAGTTCTTCCAGGCTGCCCCAGAAGCCGCAAGCCAGACCGGCCAGATAAGCCGCGCCCAGTGCGGTGGTTTCGCGCATTTGCGGGCGTTCGACCTGGGTGCCGAGGATGTCGGCCTGGAACTGCATGAGGAAGTTGTTCGCCACCGCACCGCCGTCCACGCGCAGGGCTTTGAGGCGTTCGCCGGAATCCTGTTGCATGGCGTCGAGTACGTCGCGGGTCTGGTAGGCGATCGACTCCAGCGCGGCGCGGATGATGTGATCGACGCGCACGCCGCGCGTCAGGCCGAACAGCGCGCCACGGGCATACGGGTCCCAGTACGGTGCGCCGAGGCCGGTGAACGCCGGCACCAGGTACACGCCATTGCTGTCCTTGACCTTGTTGGCGAAGTATTCGGTGTCGTGGGCGTCGTTGACGATTTTCAGTTCATCGCGCAGCCATTGCACGGTAGAGCCGCCGTTGAATACTGCACCTTCGAGTGCATAGGCAACTTCGCCGCGTGGGCCGCAAGCGATGGTGGTGAGCATGCCGTGCTGGGATTTCACCGCTTTGTCGCCGGTGTTCATCAGCAGGAAGCAACCGGTGCCGTAAGTGTTTTTCGCCTGGCCTGGCTCGACACACATCTGGCCGAACAGTGCTGCCTGCTGGTCGCCGGCGATACCGCCGATGGCGATGCCGCTCTTGGTGCGACCGTAGATTTCCGAGGAGGCTTTGACTTCCGGGAGCATCTCGCGCGGGATGTCGAGGATCTCCAGCATCTTCGAATCCCATTCCAGCGAATGGATATTGAAAAGCATGGTGCGCGAGGCGTTGGTGTAGTCGGTGACGTGCACCTTGCCGCCGGTGAATTTCCAGATCAGCCAGCTATCGACGGTGCCGAACAGCAGCTCGCCGTTGCGCGCACGCTCGCGGCTGCCTTCGACGTTGTCGAGAATCCACTTCAGCTTGGTGCCGGAGAAGTACGGGTCGGTGACCAGACCGGTGGTGTCGCGGATGTAGTCTTCGTGGCCATCGCGTTTGAGCTGCTGGCAGATCTCGGTGCTGCGGCGGCACTGCCAGACGATAGCGTTGTACACCGGCCGGCCGGTGGTCTTGTCCCAGACCACGGTGGTTTCACGCTGGTTGGTGATACCGATGGCGGCGACCTGGTCATGATGCAGGCCGGCCTGGGCCAGTGCCTCAACCATCACTGCGCTCTGGGTGGCGAAGATTTCCATCGGGTCGTGCTCGACCCAACCGGCCTGCGGGTAGTGCTGAACGAATTCGCGCTGCGCGGTGCAGACCACGTTCGCATCGCGGTCGAAAATGATCGCGCGGGAGCTGGTCGTACCCTGATCAAGGGCAATGATGTAGTTCTTGTTCTGAATGTCGGTCATGTCGATTGCCTTGGACGAAATAAGGGAGAGTGGGCCGTGGCGCCGGCTCGGATGGGCAGGAGCCGGCGCCGACTGTTTCAAGAAGTTCTTGGTTTGCCGTCAATGGCCGGTTCTGCATCCTTTGTAGCAGGTGTGGCGCCGGTCAGGTGACGGGCGATAAGCCCGCGATACCCGGCAGCGCCGAGGCAGGCACCGACAATCGGTGCAAAAATCGGAATCAGGAAATACGGAATATCTCGACCGCCAGTGAAGGAAATTTCACCCCAACCGGTAAAGAAAGTCATCAGTTTCGGACCGAAGTCACGCGCCGGGTTCATCGCGAAACCGGTCAGCGGACCCATCGCACTGCCGATCACGGCAATCAGCAGACCAATCAGCAGCGGCGCCATCGGGCCGCGTGGCAGGCCGTTGTTGTCATCGGTCAGGGCCATGATCACGCCCATCAGGATCGCGGTGATGATCATCTCGACCAGAAATGCCTGGGCCGTCGACAGCACCGGGTTCGGGTAGGTCGAGAACACCGACGCCAGTTCGAGGCTGGCAGCCGAGCCGCGAACCATCTGGTGGGTTTGTTCGTAATCGAAGAACAGATTGCTGTAGAGCGTGTAAACCAGCAACGCGCCGCAGAAGGCGCCGGCGATCTGCGAAAGGATGTAGAACGGCAATTTGCGCTTTTCGAAGTCAGCGAAGATTGCCAGAGCGATGCTTACGGCCGGGTTCAGGTGCGCGCCGGAAACCCCGGCGGTGAGGTAGATCGCCATGCTCACGCCGACGCCCCAGATGATGCTGATTTCCCACAGGCCGAAGCTGGCGCCCGCGACTTTGAGCGCGGCGACACAACCGGTGCCGAAGAAGATCAAAAGGGCAGTGCCCAGGAATTCGGCCATGCATTGGCCGGAAAGCGATGGTTGCGGTAAAGCAGCTGTCATTGAAAACCTCGGTTCTTTTTCTTGTGTAGCGCCTTGCCAACGGAGCAGGACGCGATCTTCACCGGGTCGGAATCCCCATTCGGTTCCCGGGTTACTGCTGGGTACTGCGCGGAGCATGATTCTTACATTATTCAGATTCGAAAAAATATAGACAAGAAACAAACCTGTCAAAGGTCGAAAGTGAACCGTCGGTCACAATAAAACTATTCGCCGTGTGAATGATCAGCGCGGCGATCAGCTTGAATACAGCGCAAAGCCACGGGATTTGCGGCTTGGAATAGAGCCTTTTGCCCAACGATGACCTAGAATCGGCCGCAGCTTTTTCAAAGATTGCCGAACCCGGAGCTGCCATGACCCCAGCGTTGGACTTGTTGAAAAAAGTTCGTGCCGAACATCGCGTGCACAGTTACGAACATGATCCGAAGGCCGCGTCCTACGGGCTGGAGGCAGCGGAGAAGCTTGGGCTTGAACCGGCGCAGGTGTTCAAAACCTTGCTGGCCGCCAGTGAAAAAGGCGAACTGCTGGTGGCCGTGGTGCCGGTCGTCGGAACGCTCGACCTCAAAGGGCTGGCCCATGCCGCCGGAGTGAAGAAAGCCGAAATGGCCGACCCGGCTGCCGCGCAACGTTCAACCGGTTACTTGTTGGGCGGCATCAGCCCGCTCGGGCAGAAGAAACGCCTGCGCACCTTCATCGACAATTCCGCTCAGGGGTTCGCCACTATTTATGTAAGTGCCGGGCGGCGAGGACTGGAAGTGGAATTGGCACCGGCGGTTCTGGCCGAGTACACCCAGGCGAAGTTTGCTGATATCGGCCGCGCGTAGTTTCAAAATCGGCTGTATGAAGAAAAAAATCAGATTCTGTCACTGGCACTGATCCGGCCCGCCAATGCATGCTCGGTTGACCAATTCAGGGAGAAAATCATGCAGCTTGCGTTTCATCAGGTCGACGCGTTCAGTGATCGGCCGTTTAGTGGCAATCCGGCGATGGTCTATCGGCTCGACAGCTGGCTGGCCGATGACTTGATGCAGAAAATCGCCGCCGAGCACAACCTGGCGGAAACCGCGTTTCTGGTGCGCGAAGGCCAGGCCTGGCATATCCGCTGGTTCACCCCGACCACTGAAGTGCCGCTGTGCGGGCATGCGACGTTGGCCAGCGCGTTCGTACTGTTCGAAATCCATAAGGAAAGTGCCGAGCGTATCGACTTCACCTGCAAGTCCGGGCCGCTGAGTGTCAGCCGTGAAGGCGACCGCTTGTGGCTGGATTTCCCGACCATTGTGCCGTCGGAAATCGGCGTGACGCTGGATGTCGAGCGGGCGCTCGGTGTCGAGGCGGTTGATGTACTCGGCTCCAACGAGCTGTTCGTGGTGCTGGATTCGGAACAGGCCGTACTCGACTGCAAACCCGACATGGCGGCGCTGGCGAAACTGCCGTGGCTGGGCGCGATTGTCACTGCGCGTGGCAATCAGCATGACTTCGTCTCGCGCTATTTCGCCCCGGCGATCGGCATCGATGAAGACCCGGTGACCGGTTCGACCCATTGCAGCCTGATTCCGTACTGGGCCAAGCGTCTGGGCAAATCGAACCTGACCGCGTGCCAGCGCTCGGCGCGGGGCGGGGAGTTGTTCTGTCGGTTGGAAGGGGAGCGAGTGAAGATTGGCGGCAATGCGACGCTGGTGGCCAGCGGTACCCTGTTTTTAGGCTGAGGCAATACCAACTGTGGGAGCGAGCCTGCTCGCGAAAGCGCTCTTTCAGTCAACATCTTCGGCGACTGAAACACCGCATTCGCGAGCAGGCTCGCTCCCACAATTTTGCGGATCAGAGGCTGGTGCTGAATCGACGGACGCCGTTTTCCACCGCCGGAATCTGTGCCGCAGTGCTCCCCGAAGCCTGGAACAGCACCAGGTGATCCGCCGCTACGCGAATCCCGACCTGCGCGCCGACCAGATGATCGGCATGGCTGGGGAAGATCGATTCCAGCTGCGCGCCAGTCGGCAGTTGCAGGCGATACAAGGTCGCCGCGCCGAGGAATGTCTTGCCGACAATCTGCGCCTGCAATGCGCTGTCCGGCGCGTAAACAATGTCATCCGGACGCAGCAGCACATCCACCGCACCGCCAATCGGCCAGGTGTAGGCGCGATTACCGCGCAGTTCACCCAACTCAGTCTGCACCGACTCCGGACTGACGAGCTGGCCGCGAATGAAGTAACCCTGACCGATGAAACTGGCGACATACGGCGTTGCCGGTTCGTGGTAGAGGTTGTAGGGCGTGTCCCACTGTTCCAGCCGACCTTCCTTGAACACGCCAACGTGATCGCTGACGGCGAAAGCTTCTTCCTGATCGTGGGTGACCAGAATTGCACTGGTGCCACGGGCCTTGAGGATGTCGCGCACCTCATGGCTGAGCTTGCGGCGCAGCTCGCCATCGAGGTTGGAGAACGGCTCGTCGAGCAACAGCAGTTGCGGCTCCGGCGCCAGGGCACGAGCGAGGGCGACGCGCTGTTGCTGACCACCGGACAACTCGTGGGGGAAGCGCTTGCCGAGGTTTTTCAGGTTGACCAGTTCCAGCAGTTCCTCGACCACGCGCGCCTTGTTCGGGTGCTTGCGGATGCCGAAGGCGATGTTGTCGGCCACGCTCATGTGCGGGAACAGCGCGTAGTCCTGGAACACCATGCCGATCCGGCGTTTCTCCGGCGCCAGGGTGAAACCGGCGCTGGAGAGGGTTTCGCCACCGAGGGTGATTTCGCCTTCATGCACCGGTTCGAAACCGGCGATGGCGCGCAGGGTGGTGGTCTTGCCGCAGCCCGACGAGCCGAGCAGGCAGCCGATGTCGCCGGCATTGAGGTGCAGATTGAGGTTCTGCACCACGCGTTGATCTTGATAGCCGCAAGCGAGGTTGCGCAGGTTCAGCAGTAATTCATGGCTCATGCGTGGTGATATGCCGGTTCGACGAGGAACTCGAGCAGGGCCTTCTGTGCGTGGAGACGGTTTTCTGCCTGATCCCAGGCGACGGAGCGCGGGTCATCGAGCAGGTCGAGACTGATTTCTTCGCCACGGTGCGCCGGCAGGCAGTGCATGAACAGCACGTCCTCGGCAGCGAGGTCGAGTAGGGCACGGTTGACCTGGAACGGCGCGAACAGCTTGAGGCGCTTGGCAGTTTCCTCTTCCTGGCCCATCGAAGTCCAGACGTCGGTGCTGACCAGATGCGCGCCACGCACGGCATCCTGCGGATCGCGGACGATGGTCACGCGATCGCCAGCTCTGGCGACAAACTCGGGATTCGGCTCGTAACCTTCCGGGCAGGCCACGCGCAGCTGGAAGTCGAACTGAATCGCCGCTTCTATATAGCTGTTGCACATGTTGTTGCCGTCGCCGATCCAGGCCACGGTCTTGCCCTGGATCGAGCCACGGTGTTCAAGAAAGGTCTGCATGTCGGCGAGCAACTGGCACGGGTGCAGATCATCGGACAGGCCGTTGATCACCGGCACGCGTGAGTTGGCGGCGAATTCGGTGAGGGTGCTGTGGGCGAAGGTGCGGATCATCACCGCATCGAGCATGCTCGACATGACGATGGCGCAGTCGCTGATCGGCTCGCCACGGCCCAGTTGGGTGTCGCGCGGGGACAGGAAGATCGCCTGGCCGCCGAGCTGGATCATGCCGGCCTCGAAAGAGATCCGGGTACGGGTCGAGGATTTCTCGAAGATCATCCCCAGCACGCGGTTTTTCAATGGCTCGAACAGTACGCCGCGGTTACGCAGGTCCTTGAGCTCAACGCCTCGACGGATCACGCTGACCAGCTCTTCGGGCGTGCAATCCATCAGGGAGAGAAAGTGCCTTGCGCTCATCATTGACTACCTTTTTGCTACAGACCGCAGATGCTCAAAGCCTTGTTTAACGGAACAACGGGCGAGACCTGCGGCGTAAGCCGCACGGGGCGACGAAATAGGGGGAGGCGCGATATTGACACTAAATGTCGCGTTACGCCAATAGGCTACGGTTTCTGCGGGATCGGACAGCGGACCGAATAATTCGATCGCGCCTGTTGAAGCCGAGTTGATTGCAGCAGCGAGAGTCTTTGTACACTGGCCCCGCCGCGCTTGGCAATGCGCCGCGACGGCATCAGTTCGGCTTGCTCGGGTTACGACCGCTGCGCCAAGGTTTCGCTTGGTCGGATGATCAGACTGAAACATTTGCTAAAGCAAAGTGCTGGGTTATAAATAAGTTTCGAGCGACGCAGGAAGCCTCCGCATGGAATCGAAAGAACAACTGTTAATGGAACTGCTGGGCCACACGGCTCGCTCCCTGACCCATCTCACCGCGTCAGTTACGTCGATGTCTTTCGAGTTGCTGCGCAGTGACGACGAAGTGGTCAAATCCGCCGGTCGACACATGATCGATCGCATGGCCACTATCAGCGCCGGGCTTGATGAGCATTGGCGTCTGATCGGCGAACTCACCGGCGTGCACGTCGCCCATGAGCAGATCGAAACCATCCAGGAAATCCAGCTGGCTGCGCCGCCGCAGTTGCCGCCGAATTGATGCGGGCGGTTTATCGGCTGTCCTGATAACCGTCGATTCACAAGACGAACGTCGCTGGCGCCGCCTCCGCGCACGGGCCATAGTTTTGTTCCCGCGGGCGTGATTGCCTGCCTCCGAACAAGATAGAGACTGGCCATGACCAAGACTCTTCACCACCGTGCATGCCACCTGTGCGAAGCCATTTGCGGCCTGACCATCGAAACCACGGAAACCGATGGCAACGTTGCGATCACTTCGATCAAGGGTGATGCCCTCGACACTTTCAGTCGTGGTCATATCTGCCCAAAAGCCGTGGCCCTGCAAGATATTCAGAACGATCCCGACCGCCTGCGCCAGCCAATGCGCCGCGTCGGTAGCGAATGGCTGCCGATCGAATGGGACGAGGCGTTCGCGCTGGTGGCCGAGAAACTGGCGACGATTCAGGAACGTCACGGGCAGAACGCCGTTGCGGTGTATCAGGGCAATCCGAGCGTGCACAACTACGGCCTGATGACCCACAGCAATTACTTCCTGGGGTTGCTGAAAACCCGCAATCGCTACTCGGCAACGTCGGTCGATCAACTGCCGCACCACCTCAGCAGCTATCTGATGTATGGCCACGGTTTGCTGCTGCCGATTCCGGACATTGATCACACCGATTTCATGCTGATCCTCGGTGGCAATCCGTTGGCGTCGAACGGCAGCATCATGACCGTGCCGGATGTCGAGAAGCGTCTGAAGGCGATTCAGGCGCGCGGCGGCAAAGTGGTGGTGGTCGATCCGCGCCGCAGCGAAACCGCAGCGATGGCCGATCAGCATGTGTTCGTTCGCCCCGGTGGCGATGCGGCGCTGTTGTTCGGCATGCTCAATACGCTGTTCAGCGAAGGCCTGACCCGCGACAGTCATTTGCCGGTCGATGGCCTGGATGAGGTGTGCAACGCCGTGGCATCGTTCAGTGCCGAAGCCATGAGCCCGTTGTGCGCGGTGCCGGCCGAGCAGATCCGCCAACTGGCGCGCGACTTCGCTGCTGCGCCGAGTGCGGTCTGCTACGGGCGCATGGGCGTTTCGACGCAGGCCTTCGGCACCCTCTGTCACTGGGTGGTGCAGTTGATCAATTTGGTCACCGGCAACCTCGACCGCGTCGGCGGTGCTTTGTGCACCGAACCCGCTGTGGATCTGGTGGCGTCGACCTCGGGCGGGCATTTCAACAAATGGCAGAGCCGGGTTTCCGGGCGTCCTGAATACGGCGGCGAGTTGCCGGTTTCGGCGCTCGCTGAAGAAGTGCTCACGGAGGGCGAGGGGCAGATCCGCGCGCTGATCACCGTGGCCGGCAACCCGGTGTTGTCGACACCCAACGGCCGGCAACTGGAACAGGCGCTGGACGGCCTCGACTTCATGCTCAGCATCGACCTGTACATCAACGAAACCACGCGTTATGCCGATCTGATCCTGCCGTCGACTTCGGCGCTGGAAAACGATCACTACGACACCACTTTCAATCTGTTCGCGGTGCGTAACGTGACCCGCTTCAATCGCGCGATCCTCGGCAAGCCCGAGGGGGCTTTGCATGATTGGGAGATCTTTGTCGGGCTAGCCAAAGCCTTCGCCGAGAAAACCGGCAAGGAGCTGAAACCGACGATGCCGCCCGCGAAGATGATCGACATGGGCCTGCGCATGGGCCGCTACGGCGATGCGTCCGAGCACAAGCTGTCGCTGGCGACCCTGCACGATCATCCCCACGGCATCGATCTGGGTGCGTTGAAACCGAACCTGCCGTCACGTCTGAAAACGCCGAATCAGCGTATCCAGGCCGCACCGCCGGAAATTCTCGCCGACCTCGCGCGCTTCGCCGCATTGCAGGCGCCGGCTGCTGATGAATTGTTGATGATCGGCCGTCGCCATGTACGCAGCAACAATTCGTGGATGCACAATTTTCATCGACTGGTGAAGGGCAAGCCGCGGCATCAGTTGCTGATGCACCCGGATGACCTGGCCAGCCGTGGTCTGGCCGACGGGCAACGGGTTCGCGTGAGCTCGCGGGTCGGGCAGATTGAAGTGGAAGTGCTCGCCAGCCTCGACATGATGAAAGGCGTGGTCAGCCTGCCCCACGGGTGGGGCCACGCGCGCCCGGGCGTGCAGATGGCGATTGCCAGCGGCCAGCCGGGGTCGAGCGCCAACGACCTGACCGACGAGTGCCAGCTCGACGAACTGTCGGGCAACGCGGCGTTGAATGGCGTGCCGGTGACGGTGGCGGCGGCTTGAGCGGGTCTGTCGGGGAGACCGAGCATGGCGCTCGGGATTCCGTTACAATGCGCCACCGTGCCGACCTCTGAGTCGGAAAGTTCAGCCGAGGTGCTCCATGGATATCATCGAAACGATTAAAGAGCAGATTGCCAACAACACCATTCTGCTTTACATGAAAGGCTCGCCGAATGCCCCGCAGTGCGGCTTCTCCGCAAAAGCTGCGCAGGCTGTGATGGCCTGTGGTGAAAAGTTCGCGTACGTGGACATCCTGCAGAACCCGGAAATTCGCGCCAACCTGCCGAAGTACGCCAACTGGCCGACTTTCCCGCAACTGTGGGTCGGCGGTGAACTGGTCGGCGGCAGCGACATCATGACCGAGATGGCTGCAGACGGTTCGCTGCAAAGCACCATCAAGGCGGCTGTCGAAGCGGCAGCGGCGAACAAGTCCGAAGCCTGATCAGGCTTTATGTGGGAGCGAGCTTGCTCGCGAGAGCAGTCTCTCAGTTTGCTGTGATGGTGACTGACACGACGTCTTCGCGAGCAAGCCCGCTCCCACATCGGTTTCATGCGACTTCTGCTTCTTCTGTAGGAGCTGTCGAGTGAAACGAGGCTGCGATCTTTTGATCTTCGGCCAACAAAAAGCCCCGCACCTCGAAAGAGGGCGGGGCTTTTTGTTGGTTATACGAGTTGACTGAGTATTAAGGCTGAAATCGATAAAGATCGCAGCCTCGTTTCACTCGACAGCTCCTACTCTTCGCCCATCTGCGATTGCAGATAGTTTTCCAGGCCGATCTTGTCGATCAGGCCGAGCTGGGTTTCCAGCCAGTCGATGTGTTCTTCTTCCGATTCGAGAATGTCTTCGAGCAGTTCACGGCTGCCAAAGTCGGCAACGGTCTCGCAATGAGCGATGGCGGCTTTCAGATCGGCATGGCCGGTCTTTTCGATGCGCAGGTCGCACTCGAGCATTTCGCGGGTGTGCTCGCCGATGTGCAGCTTGCCCAGGTCCTGCACATTCGGCAGGCCTTCAAGGAACAGGATGCGCTTGATCAGCTTGTCCGCGTGTTTCATCTCGTCGATGGATTCTTTGTATTCGTGCTTGCCGAGCTTGTTCAGACCCCAATCTTCGTACATGCGCGCATGCAGAAAGTACTGATTGATCGCGACCAGCTCATTGGCGAGGATCTTGTTGAGATGCTGGATGACTGTAATGTCGCCTTTCATGATCGGAGTCCTGCCCTGTATTAACTGTATATAAGGCGGAGTTTGAGCTTGGCAGTTATAAGTGTCAAACCTAAGTTATTGAATAATAAATGAAAATTAATCGGAATAAGAATGTTTGTGTTCCGCGTCTGGACGCTAAGCAATTGATTTTCAGGCATAAAAAAACCGGACGCGAAGTCCGGTTCTTTAAAATGGGGGCATCAAGCGGCAGTAAATTCTACCGGGTAGGGGATCGCGGCCTGGGCGGTTTGCAGCTTGGTCAGGGTTTCGCGAACCACTTCCTTGGCAAGGCAGGCGCATTTGCCGCACTGGCTGGCGACGCCGGTGGCCTGGCGAACTTCTTTATAGCTGCAGCAACCTTCATAGATCGCTTCGCGGATCTGTCCGTCGGTGACGCCAGTGCAGAGGCAAACATACATAAGTAAGAACCGTCGCTGGTTGTGACTCAATTGCGATGGATCTTAATGTTAACGAGAATGATTGTCAAAGTGCTTTCGGAACGCTTCGCAGCCAATTTCCCAGCGACTGACGAACGGTATTTTCCAAATGCTCGTCTGACCCCATGAATACGCAGTGGACAACCGAACAGGGAAAATCCGCTACGGACAGGCCAAACACGCAGTGTATGATGGTCCTCCCTTGCGAAGAGGGTTCGTGTCACAGGGCTGTCGCCTGAGGGTGACAGGCTGGCGCGGACCCTGAACTTCAAGTTTTTACACCAGGAGATATCAATGAGCGTACTCGTAGGCAAACAAGCCCCAGACTTCACCGTCCCGGCCGTACTCGGCAATGGCGAGATCGTTGACAGCTTCACCCTGTCCTCGGCCATCAAAGGCAAATACGGCCTGGTGTTCTTCTACCCGCTGGACTTCACCTTCGTCTGCCCGTCCGAGCTGATCGCTCTGGACAACCGCATGGCTGACTTCAAGGCACGCAACGTTGAAGTGATCGCTGTGTCGATCGACTCGCATTTCACCCACAACGCCTGGCGCAACACCCCGGTCAACAATGGCGGCATCGGCCAGGTGAAATACACCATGGCTGCCGACATGAAGCACGACATCGCCAAGGCATACGACGTTGAATCCGAAGGCGGCGTGGCGTTCCGTGGCGCGTTCCTGATCGACGACAAAGGCGTGGTTCGCTCGCAGATCATCAACGACCTGCCGCTGGGCCGTAACATGGAAGAGCTGATCCGTCTGGTCGACGCACTGCAATTCCACGAAGAGCATGGCGAAGTCTGCCCGGCCAACTGGAAGAAAGGCGACAAAGGCATGAACGCTTCGCCAGAAGGCGTTGCGGCTTACCTGACCGAGAACGCTGCAGCCCTGTAAGGCGCAACGTCGAGGTACAAAAAAACCGGCCCACGTGGCCGGTTTTTTCATGCGCAGGATTTGCTCGCCAAGGATCAGTCGTCGAAGTCTTCCCAGCCGCCCATCTGCTTCCAGCGATTGACGATGCCGCAGAACAGCTCAGCGGTCTTTTCGGTGTCGTAACGCGCCGAGTGCGCTTCACGACCGTCGAAATCGATGCCGGCGGCCTGACAGGCTTTCGCCAGCACGGTCTGACCGTACGCCAGACCGGCCAGCGTCGCGGTGTCGAAGCTGGAGAACGGGTGGAACGGGTTGCGCTTCATGTCCAGCCGCGCGACGGCTGCGTTGAGGAAACCCAGGTCGAAACTGCTGTTGTGCCCGACCAGAATCGCCCGTTTGCAGCCGTTGGCTTTCAGCGCCTTGCGGATGCCACGGAAGATGTCGGTCAGCGCGGTTTCTTCGCTGACGGCCATGCGCAGCGGGTGATCGAGCTTGATCCCGGTAAATTCCAGGGCTGCCGCTTCGACGTTGGCACCTTCAAATGGCTCGACGCGGAAGAAGTAGGTGTGATCCGGGTAGACGAAACCCTTTTCATCCATGGCGATGGTGGTCGCGGCAATCTCCAGCAAGGCATCGGTGGCTGCGTTGAAGCCACCGGTTTCTACGTCGACGACAACCGGCAGGTAGCCGCGAAAACGTGCTGCCATCGGATGCCGGGAACCGCCGCCGCCATTTTGACCGTCCAGTTCGTCGTCGAAATGCTCTTCACTCACGCGTGTTCCTCCAGCAGGCGCCAGCGCAGTTTTTCACCGGCGCGCAGCGGGATAACGGTCAGCTCGCCAAAGGGCAGGCTGGTCGGGGCGGTCCATTCTTCACGGACCAGGGTGATGCGATCGGTGTTAGCCGGCAGGCCGTAGAAACGCGGGCCATTGAGGCTGGCGAAGGCTTCGAGCTGGTCCAGCGCGTTACGCTGTTCGAACGCTTCGGCATACATCTCGATGGCGGCGTAAGCGGTGTAGCAACCGGCGCAACCGCAGGCGGCTTCCTTGGCGTGCTGGGCATGAGGCGCCGAGTCGGTGCCGAGGAAGAATTTGGCGCTGCCACTGGTAGCGGCATCGAGCAACGCTTCCTGATGGGTGTTGCGCTTGAGGATCGGCAGGCAATAGAAGTGCGGCCGAATCCCGCCGACCAGCATGTGGTTGCGGTTGTACAGCAGGTGATGCGCAGTGATGGTCGCGCCGACGTTGGCCGAAGCCTCGTTGACGAACTGCACGGCGTCGCCAGTGGTGATGTGTTCGAACACCACTTTCAGCGTCGGGAAACGCTCGACCACGCGACGCATGTGTTCATCGATGAAAATCTTTTCGCGGTCGAACACATCGACGTCGCCACGGGTAACTTCACCGTGGATCAACAGCGGCATGCCGACGTCGGCCATGGCCTCGAGCGCCGGAAAGATCTTGTCGATGCTGGTCACGCCGGAATCGGAGTTGGTGGTCGCGCCGGCCGGATACAGCTTGGCGGCGTAGACGAAACCGCTGGCCTTGGCCTGACGAATTTCTTCCGGTTGGGTGCGGTCGGTGAGGTACAGCACCATCAACGGCTCGAACTGACTGCCGGCCGGGCGGGCAGCGAGAATGCGCTGACGATAGCCGTCGGCTTCAGCGGCGTTGCGCACCGGCGGTACCAGGTTCGGCATGATGATCGCGCGCCCGAAGGTGCGGGCCACATCGGCAACGGTATTGGTCAACACGGCACCATCGCGAAGATGAATGTGCCAGTCGTCGGGACGCAGCAGGGTCAGGCGGTCGGACATGAGGGGATTCCAGGCGGGTCAAACTGAGGCGAATGCTACCGGAAAAGACTCTTGCAGGCACCCGCTATCAAGTTTTGCCACAAGCGTCCGATATCCCGAAGGTATGCCGTAAACATTGTGTGAATCGGTGTTTGTGTTTCACAAGCCAATGGAGCCTCCCGTGCGCCAGCGTTATTTAGCCCTGCTCAGTGTGTTTGCCAGCCTTCCCGCGATGGCGCTGACCTACCAGACCCGTCTGGAGAACATTGAGTGGACGGTCGCCGGCGACCAGTTCGAGTGCCGCCTGACGCAACCGATCACCGATTTCGGCTCGGGCGAGTTCGTGCGCAAGGCCGGAGAGCAGGCGATCTTTCGGCTGAACGCCTACAACGCCATGCTCGGCGGCGGTTCGGCGACCTTGCTCGCCGCCGCTGCACCATGGCAGCCGGGGCGTGGCGATATCAATCTGGGCTCTGTGCGGCTGGGCAGCGGCAATGTGTTGTTCAACAGCTCGCAATCGCAGGCTGGTGGATTGATGAGCGGTCTGCTGGACGGACGCAGCCCGGTAGTGCGCCGCGCGTCTGGCGATGGCCGGGTCTCGGAAGTGCGTCTGTTGCCGGTCAAGTTCAGCAAAGCGTTCAACGATTATCAAAGCTGTGTGGCGAAATTGCTGCCGCAAAATTTCGACCAGATCAAGCAATCGCAGATCGGCTTTCCCGGCGAGGGCGTTGAGCTGGACCCGGCCGCCAAGGCCAAGCTGCAAGTGATGCTCGAGTACATGAAGGCCGATCCGACGGTGAACCACATCGAACTCGATGGCCACTCCGACAATAGTGGCAATCGCCTGACCAACCGCGAACTGTCGCGGCGCCGGGCGCTGGCGGTGGTCGATTTCTTCAAGGCCAACGGCATCCAGGAGTCGCAGATCACCGTGCGTTTCCACGGCGAGCAGTATCCGATCGTGCCGAACACCAGCAAGGCCAATCGTGCGAAGAACCGGCGGGTCAACGTAAAACTGGCGCGCGTCGCACCGATTACCGCCCCGGCTCCGGCGCCGCAAGCGAGTACGCCGGCCACGGCCGCAGCGACTTCCTGACTCGCCGGTCATCGTCGCGCTCTCGACAGATTCTGTCGCTTTGTCGTCTTAAGCTGTCGCGCCTCTGTAAATTATCGCGTTTGAGCGGTAGACTCCCCGGCTTTCCGTAGAACCCCGTGGAGTGATGGCATGGCGGACGTAAACAAGGTCGTTCTGGCGTATTCCGGCGGCCTGGACACTTCGGTGATCCTCAAGTGGCTGCAGGATACTTATAACTGTGAAGTGGTGACCTTCACCGCCGATCTCGGTCAAGGCGAAGAGGTCGAACCGGCCCGCGCCAAGGCTCAGGCCATGGGCGTCAAAGAAATCTACATCGACGACCTGCGCGAAGAGTTCGTGCGTGATTTCGTGTTCCCGATGTTCCGCGCCAACACCGTTTACGAAGGCGAGTACCTGCTGGGTACTTCCATCGCCCGTCCGCTGATCGCCAAGCGTTTGATCGAAATCGCCAACGAAACCGGCGCCGACGCCATTTCCCATGGCGCCACCGGCAAGGGCAACGACCAGGTACGTTTCGAACTGGGCGCCTACGCGCTCAAGCCGGGCGTGAAAGTGATCGCCCCTTGGCGCGAGTGGGACCTGCTGTCCCGCGAGAAGCTGATGGACTACGCCGAGAAGCACGCGATCCCGATCGAGCGCCACGGCAAGAAAAAATCCCCGTACTCGATGGACGCCAACCTGCTGCACGTCTCCTATGAGGGCGGTGTGCTGGAAGACACCTGGACCGAGCACGAAGAAGACATGTGGCGCTGGACCGTCTCCCCGGAGAAGGCTCCCGACACCCCGCAATACCTGGAACTGACTTACCGCAACGGCGACATCGTCGCGGTGGACGGCGTCGAGATGACTCCGGCCACCGTTCTGGCGACGCTGAACAAGATCGGCGGCGAGCACGGTATCGGTCGTCTCGACATCGTCGAAAACCGTTATGTCGGCATGAAGTCCCGTGGCTGCTACGAGACCCCGGGCGGCACCATCATGCTGCGCGCTCACCGCGCCATCGAGTCGATCACTCTGGATCGCGAAGTCGCTCACCTCAAAGACGAGCTGATGCCCAAGTACGCCAGCCTGATCTACACCGGTTACTGGTGGAGCCCTGAGCGTCTGATGCTGCAACAGATGATCGACGCTTCGCAGGTCAACGTGAACGGTGTTGTGCGCCTGAAACTGTACAAGGGCAACGTCATCGTCACCGGCCGCAAGTCCGACGATTCGCTGTTCGACGCCAACATCGCCACTTTTGAAGAAGACGGCGGTGCTTACAACCAGGCGGACGCGGCGGGCTTCATCAAGCTCAACGCGCTGCGCATGCGGATTGCTGCCAACAAGGGTCGCAAGTTGTTCTGAGCGGTTCAGATCGACGCGCAATAAAAAAGGCGGCCTGTTCAGGGCCGCCTTTTTTTTCGGAATTTTTGTGTGGTTCATCAAGCCGTTTCTCTTGTCTGCCTGTTGGCGGGTCGTCCCGTCAGCTTGTTCGCCCCAGCAAGGTGACTGTCTGCGTGCACAGGTTGTAAACGACACACAGCGCTGTGCCTGAGCTTTTCTTCGCCTGTTTGAGCTGTTGCAGCGCGGTATGTGCCGGAGAGTCCGAAACATGATTCGACAGGAAAACCAGAACACGCGGTTTTTTTTTCCCACCGCTCCGGAGAGTTTCGAGAATCGCATCGAATTCTCTGGACGCGTCAACATCTCTGGCGTCGATAATGTTCAGTTCGCTTATCAGTGGTGACAGCTTGATGGTCTGGACCACCGGGCTGGCCTGGCTTGCCATGTCGAGCGGAGGGTCGGGCGCGTTATGGATCCTGCAGGGACGCTGAAATCCGCCCCCCGCAGTGTTGCTGGATACCACACAGCTGGTTATCTCGAAAGCGCACGGTTCATCGGTTTTACGCAACGGTACTTTTCGTTCGCTCTCGCGTTCCGGATGTCCAGTCGCCTTGAGGAAGCTTTTGTCTTTGCCGAAATCCGAGGGTGAGTAGAGGGAGCGGTGATTGAAGTTGAGCGTGATGAAAAAAAGAAATAACAAGTAAAAGGGAAAACTGATCAGAAACCACACATAGATTTCCCGATCCTTATTATCCAGAAACGGCAGCGAGACCGCCGCGGATGTTTCCGAAAGAATGGCAAATATGGCGATAACTGTCATTGGGTTGGTTATCTTGTTCTTTATCTTGAGCATGATTAAGTTCTATGTTGTGTGTTGGGTATTGACTGTTTCTATATATAGCAAAAGCGATCATTAAAGTTTCTGGGTGTTGTTTCAAGTTTTATAGACTGGCTGAGGGTGTGTCGAACTTGCGGTGCTGTCGCTTCGTAACGTCATATGTCTAATCGGCAATCAGCACGACAATTCGGGGGAAGATGGCATTACGTATGACTTCGGCGCGGCGTAGGACGCGTAGGCGTTTATCCGCAAAATCGATGCGGTCTTGAAGCAAGCAGTACGATTAGGCTGGGTATGGCGGGGTCTATTTGTGGGAATTATCCTCAATACCTGTAGGGAATGTCTCTCGATGCAAGTGCGTGTAAAAGTTGCTATGCGCTACAGCAAGTGACTGGGATATCGTGCGTGTTCTAAAAATTCGAACAGCGAAAACTGGACTTGCCCATGAATAAAGTGCTGATCGTGGATGACCATCCCGTCATTCGACTTGCGGTACGTATGCTGATGGAACGGCATGGCTACGAAGTCATTGCAGAAACGGATAATGGCGTTGATGCACTACAAATTGCTCGCGAACAAATGCCGGATCTTGTCATTCTGGATATCGGGATACCCAAACTCGACGGGCTGGAAGTTATTGCGCGCCTGACGTCCACCGCCATGCCGGTCAAAGTTCTGGTGCTGACCTCCCAGGCTCCCGGACATTTTTCCATGCGCTGCATGCAGTCAGGCGCTGCGGGATATGTATGCAAACAGCAAGATCTGACCGAATTGCTGAGTGCGATCAAGGCAGTTCTATCCGGCTACAGCTATTTCCCCAATCAGGCCCTGCATACCGTGCGAACCAGTCTGGGCAATGCGAGTGAAGCGGACATGGTCGATCGTCTGTCCGGGCGGGAAATGATGGTGTTGCAGCAGCTGGCGCGCGGCAAGACCAACAAGGAAATCGCTGATGGCATGTTCTTGAGCAACAAGACCGTGAGCACTTACAAGACTCGTCTGTTGCTGAAACTCAATGCGCGGTCTCTGGTTGATCTGATCGAGTTGGCGCAGCGCAATGGCCTGGTATGAACGATTCGACAACTGAGACCGTCATGGGCCGATCAAGCTTGGTTGTCGCAGAAAATGAAAAGCCTCCGCTTCGGGAGGCCTTCAGGTATCACAGATCAAAGTCGTAATCGGCCAATTGCCTTTGCAGTCGGCGCTCCTCAAGCAGGTTGTCGATTGTGCGACGCTTGCTGAGGTTGGTCTTCGCCACCTCAACCACCGGTTCGACCTCATCGGCCTCGACGGCAATAAAATCTTCTTCTACATCCAGTTGCTCTTTGTCGGTACTCATGAAGTCAACTCCCGGCTAAGACTGCCTTTGGCGCTCCTTATATCGACATTACTGCGGCGGGTAAAAAAGATTTTTTCAATCGATGGATACGAAAAACCGATGACGGCTCAATCGTCAGAAGTTTTATGTTTGTATTCGCACAGATCTTCAATGCGGCAGCTACCGCAGCGCGGTTTGCGCGCCAGGCAAACATAGCGGCCATGCAAAATCAGCCAGTGATGGGAGTCGAGCAGGAATTCTTTCGGTACAAACTTCATCAGTTTCATTTCAACTTCCACCACATTTTTCCCCGGCGCGATGCCGGTGCGATTGCTGACGCGAAAAATGTGCGTGTCGACGGCCATGGTCAATTGACGGAAAGCGGTATTGAGCACCACGTTCGCGGTCTTGCGTCCGACGCCGGGCAATGCTTCCAGCTCTTCCCGGGTCTGCGGAACTTCGCCGCCGTGGCGTTCAACCAGCAAACGGCAGGTTTCGATGACGTTTTTCGCCTTGCTGTTGTACAGGCCGATGGTCTTGATGTACTCGGACAGCCCTTCGACGCCCAGCGCATGAATCGCGGCGGGGGTGTTGGCGACGGGAAAGAGTCTGGCGGTGGCCTTGTTGACGCCGACATCGGTGGACTGCGCCGAAAGAATCACCGCAATCAGCAGCTCGAACGGCGAAGAGTAGGCCAGTTCGGTTTTCGGCTCGGGATTGTCTTCGTGCAGTCGGCGAAATATCTCAAGACGTTTTGCAGCATTCATGGGCGATGCGTTTCCTTGATGACAGAGTGACGGCGTGTCCACGCCTGATGTACGGCGAGAAGCAAACCCGATAAAACCAAAGCGCCGGGAACCAGCGTAAACAGATGCAATCCCTCGGGGAATAAAACCAGACCTGGCCAATGCGTCGATAATCCTCGGCCAAGGGTGCCATGGCCGATGATTTCGCGCAGACCGCCGATCACCAGCATGAGCGTACCGAACATCACGCAGCGTTTGAGGCACTTGGTCATCGGCGCGCGAAGGAAACCACTGCATTCGAGCGCTACGCATTGCAAGGCAATGAGCCCTATATAAACCTCCGAGGTCTGGCGCCACGGTAGAAACCAGCGTTGCGCCGAAAGATCCGCGCAACTGGTCAAGGTTGCTGCGACTACCAGGCTGGCCAGCAAAACGCTTGTGCTCGCCAAGTGATTGCGCAGCGACGCCATACACACGGCAAACAGGCCGATTACCACGCTGAGCATCAAGATCATGCCCAACGCAGCGTTCAATGTTTGGGTGGCGCCCAGTAGCGGCACCAGCATCAGTAAACTCACCGTGCGTTTCATGGGTCAGTCCTCAACAGCAGCGCCCGATGCTCATCGAAGTAACGCAGTGCGTCATGGATCGCGTTGATGGCGGCACGGGAGGTTATGGTCGCGCCAGCGATTTGATCAAACTGCCCCTGATCCTTTTTCAGCGCCCAACCGGCGTCTGTTGGTTCACTGACAGATTTACCCGTGAAATTCTGCAGCCAGGTACTCGGCCATTCACCGATGTGACCACCCAATCCCGGCGTTTCGCGCTGCTCAAGGGTTTTTACGCCCAGAAGTTTGCCATTTGCATCAATGGCAATCAGCAGTTCCAAAGTCCCCGCGTAACCTTCGCTGCGACTGCGCAACAGCACCGCCACGGTTTGCCCGGAGCGGGTCGCGCGGTAGCCGCCCGACAGCGTGCTATGGGGCCGTGCTGTGGCGGCGAGCGTCAGCGGTTGCTTCAGCGGCTGATTGTCGTAGTAATTGGCAGGAATCACATCGAGCACTTTGCGGCTGTCGAGCAAGTGCTGTTCGGCGGCAATTTGCAGTGCGCTGCTGCGCTGCAGCAGGTACGTCGCGCTGACGCCGCCGAGCGCCAGCAGCACAACCGCCATGACACTGGCTGAGCGGTTCACGCGTTCACCGCAGGCTGGCGGCTGGCGGCGAAGCGCTCCAGCGTCGGCACCAGCAGATTCATCAGCAACACCGCAAACGCGACGCCGTCCGGGTAACCACCCCAAGTGCGAATCAGATAGGTGAGCAAGCCGACGCCAATGCCGAACAACAGGCGGGCGAGGGCGCTTTTCGCGCCGGACACAGGTTCGGTCACGATAAAAAATGCACCGAGCATGGTCGCGCCGCTGAGCAGATGAAACAGCGGCGAACCATGGGAATCCGACCCCGATCCGTTCCAGCACAACAGGCTGATGACGAACAGGCTGGCGAGCATCCCCACCGGTGCGTGCCAGGAAAAGATCCGCCGCTGCAACAGCAGCAGGCCGCCGAGCAGAAACGCCAGATTCACCCATTCCACACCGCGCCCGCCGAAGCGGCCGAAGGCCGGGTTGCTGGCGAACAGCTCATCGATGGTCAGGCTTTTATTGATGCGCAGACTGTCCAGTGCCGTGGCCTGCGCCCAAGCGTCCGGTGCTGGAGCCGGGTTGAAAACCTGTTGCAATGCCGAGAGGAAATCGAGGCCATGACCGGGCCAATGCGTCATCACATGCGGAAACAGCACCATGCTCAGGACAAAGCCAAGCATCGCCGGGTTGAACGGGTTTTTGCCGACGCCGCCATACAGGTGCTTGCCGAATAACAAGCCTGAAACGGTCGCGGTGACCGTCAGCCACCAAGGGCAATAGGCCGGCAGCGCAACGGCCAGCAACATTGCACTGACCAGCGCGCTGCCATCACGCAGTGCCGTTTGTACCGATTGCCGACGCAGACGGGCGACGCTCGCTTCGACGAGCAAAGCACTGACAACCGCCAACAGCAAATTGATCAACACGCCCCAGCCATACAGCCAGAACAAAGCGAGCAGCCCCGGCAGCGCCGCGAGCAGCACGGTATTCATCGCCTGTTGCAGGCGATCGTCCGCTGCCTCAAGGGGTGGCATGGTCTTGCACCTGGCGCTCGGCGTCAGCCACGGCTTGCTCCAGTGTTGCGATCTGCTCCGGCGCAGCCTCTGCCGCCTGAGCCTTTTTCAGCTCGGCGCGGCGCATGGCCAGTTGAATCTTCGCCCGTTTCAGCTCTGCGTCGTTGCTCGGGGCAGGGGTGACGGGCATAACCGGTTGGCTGCTTTCCAGCTTTGCCAGCGCTTGCTCGGCGGCTTCGAATTGTTGCTGCAGGACGATCAGTTGCGACTGCTGCTCGAACGTCGGCGGATGGCCGAAAGCTTTCAGCGATTTATGCAACTGAGCCCGACTCATCGCCACATCGACCTTGGCCTTCTTCAGCGCCGCATCGGCGTTAGCGGCTTTTTGTGCGCGCACCCGCTCAAGTGCAGCCTGCACCGGGTCGGCGGTCGACACTTGCGGTTGTGCCGCACGCTGGGCTCGCGCCTCGCGTTCGGCCTGCTTTTGCTGTTCTTCGCGCAGCAAGCGCTGGTTGCGTCGCTCGAAACGCTGGCGCGCGTGGTCACGCTTTTCGGCGCGGGCACGCTGTTCTTCGAGATTGAATGCGAGACCACCAACCACTGGAATGGTGTCAGCAGGCAGCGGATGCATTTCAATGCAGTCGACCGGGCACGGCGCGACGCACAGATCACAACCGGTGCATTCGTCGATCAGCACGGTGTGCATCAGCTTTGCCGCGCCAACAATGGCATCAACCGGGCAGGCCTGGATGCACTTGGTGCAACCGATGCATTCGGCCTCGCGGATGAAGGCGACCTGCGGCGGTGCCGGGCCACGGCTGATGTCCAGTTCCAGCACCGGTATTTTCAACAGCTCGGCCAGGGCAGCGATGGTTTCCTCGCCGCCGGGCGGGCACTTGTTGATCGGCTCGCCGTCAACGATGCCTTGTGCATACGGTTTGCATCCGGGATGGCCGCACTTGCCGCACTGGGTCTGCGGCAGCAGGGCATCGATGCGTTGAAGCAGACTCATGTTTTGATCAATCCACTGAATCCGAGAAAAATCACTGCAATCAGTCCGGCGCTGATCAGATCGACCGGCAAGCCGCGAAAGGGCAGAGGAATATCGTTGTCGGCCGTGCGCTGGCGCAGATCGCAGAATACGCTCAGCACCAGCCAGAAGCCCAACCCTGCGCCAACGCTCAAGGCTGTCGCATGCAGCAGGCCTTGATCGTTTTGTGCGTTGATCAACGCCAGTCCGAGTACGCCGGCATTGCCGAGCAGCAGCGGCCACAATCCATCGAACGGCCAGTCTGGCAGCCCGCGCGCCAGCAGTTTCAGCAGCGGCGTGATCAGCAACACGCTCAGCGGCAAAAACACAAACACGCGCAGCGCTTCAAGCTGCAACGGCACCAGCAACCCATGCCAGATCGCCTGACCAATGACGCCAACAAGCACCATCAGGCACAGCGTCGCCAATCCCAGCGCATGCACTTGGCGTCGGCTACCCGCCAGCAGCGGAGCGACGCCCAGCGGCCAGTGCAACACGAAGTTGTTGAGCAGCGCAGCACTGATCAGCGTTAACACGAGTTCGGTCATGGTTCTGCCAGCGAAACGGGCGGGTGTCTCTCAAGGGTAGGCACTATCGGGCCAGATATGAAAAATCCCACCGCCATGCAGAGCACGTCGGTGGGATCGTTTTACGGCAACGTCTTACTTGATGCGCTGACCCGGCTTGGCGCCGCTGTCCGGGCTCAGCAGGTAAATCTCTTCACCGCCGGGACCGGCTGCCATCACCATGCCTTCGGAGATACCGAACTTCATTTTCCGTGGCTTGAGGTTGGCGATCATCATGGTCAGGCGACCGTCGAGCTTGGACGGGTCCGGATACGCGCTTTTGATCCCGGAGAACACGTTGCGTTGCTCGTCACCGATGTCGAGCGTCAGGCGCAGCAGCTTGTCCGCGCCTTCGACGTGTTCGGCCTTGACGATCAAGGCGACGCGCAGGTCGATGGCAGCAAAGGCGTCGAAGTCGATTTCCGGCGACAGCGGATCCTTCGCCAGTTCGCCGTTGCCCGCAGGGGCGGCGGCGCCAGTGTCGGTCTGGCTGGCGGTCAGGTCTTCTTTCGAGGCGTCGGTCATGGCTTGGACTTTTACCGGGTCGATGCGGGTCATCAACGGTTTGAATTCGTTCAACTGATGGTTGGCCAGCAACGTGGTGTGGTCATTCCAGGTCAGCGGCGCGACGTTGAGGAACGCCTCGGCATCGGCGGCCAGCAGCGGCAGCACCGGTTTGAGGAAGATCACCAACTGGCGGAACAGGTTGATGCCGGTGGCGCAGATCGCCTGGACTTCATCCTGCTTGCCTTCCTGCTTGTTCAACGACCACGGGGCCTTGTCGGCAATCCACGCGTTGGCGCGGTCAGCCAGGGCCATGGTTTCACGCATGGCGCGGGCGAAGTCGCGGGCTTCATAAGCGTCGGCAATGCTCGGCGCGGCGGCGAGGAAGGCCTCGGTCAGCTCCGGCGCGGCATTGTTGTCGACCAGCAGGCCGCCGTTACCCTTGTGGATAAATCCGGCGCAACGGCTGGCGATGTTGACCACTTTGCCGACCAGGTCAGAGTTGACCTTCTGTACGAAGTCTTCGAGGTTCAGGTCGAGGTCATCGACGCCACGGCCGAGCTTGGCCGCGTAGTAGTAGCGCAGGTATTCCGGCGACAGGTGATCGAGATAAGTGCGGGCCTTGATGAACGTGCCGCGCGACTTCGACATCTTCTGGCCGTTGACGGTCAGGTAGCCGTGCACGTTGATGCCGGTCGGCTTGCGGTAGCCGGCGCCTTCGAGCATGGCTGGCCAGAACAGCGCGTGGAAGTTGACGATGTCCTTGCCGATGAAGTGGTACAGCTCGGCAGTGGAGTCCTTGCCCCAGAACGCATCGAAATCCAGCTCCGGCGTGCGGTTGCAGAGGTTCTTGAAGCTGGCCATGTAGCCGATCGGCGCATCCAGCCACACGTAGAAGTACTTGCCCGGTTCGCCCGGAATCTCGAAGCCGAAGTACGGCGCATCGCGGGAGATGTCCCACTGCTGCAGGCCGGCGTCCAGCCATTCGGCGATCTTGTTGGCCACGGCGTCTTGCAGGGTGCCGCTGCGTGTCCAGGTCTGAAGCATGTCCTGGAAGTCCGGCAGCTTGAAGAAGAAGTGCTGGGAATCCTTGAGCACCGGAGTGGCGCCGGAGATCGCCGACTTCGGATCCTTCAGGTCAGTCGGGGCGTAGGTCGCGCCGCATTTTTCGCAGTTGTCGCCGTACTGGTCTTCGGTGCCGCATTTCGGGCAGGTGCCCTTGATGAAGCGGTCGGCCAGGAACATTTTCTTTTCCGGGTCGAAATACTGCGTGATCGAACGCTGGGCGATGTGCCCGGCGTCACGCAGCTTGAGGTAGATCTGGCTCGACAGCTCACGGTTTTCTTCGGCGTGAGTGGAGTGGAAGTTGTCGAAATCAACCAGGAAGTCGGCAAAGTCGGCGCTGTGTTCAGCCTGTACGTTGGCGATCAGTTGCTCTGGGGTGATGCCTTCCTTTTCCGCGCGCAGCATGATCGCCGAACCGTGGGCGTCGTCGGCGCAGACATAAATGCATTGGTTGCCGCGATGCTTCTGGAAGCGCACCCACATATCGGTCTGGATGTATTCCAGCATATGGCCAAGGTGGATCGAACCGTTGGCGTAGGGCAGGGCGCTGGTGACGAGGATCTTGCGTGGCTCGGACATGGGGCTTCGCTACTTGATGAAACGGAGGTCGGCCACTATAAAGCGCCGGGCAAGATATTTCACCCCTGCAAATCGTTGCCGGGCATGCCGTCCGGAGGACAGAAGGGGTACGATAGCCGCCATCTTTTCCAGTCTCGTTATCGGAGTTGCCCATGAGCGCCGTCACTCGCGCAGCGGTGGAAGCCGTCCTCAGCCAATACACCGACCCTTACCTGAACCAGGACCCGGTCAGCGCCGGTTGCGTGAAAAACATCGAGATCATCGGTGACCGCGTCAATGTGCAGCTGGAAATCGGCTACGCCGCCGGTCTGTTCAAGAGTGGTTGGGCGCAATTGCTGCAACTGGCCATCGAAAACCTCGACGGCGTGGTCATTGCCCGCGTCGAGGTCAACAGCGTGATCGCCGCACACAAGGCCCAGGCGCAGATTCCGGGGCTGGCCAACGTCAAGAACGTGGTTGCCGTAGCTTCAGGCAAGGGCGGCGTGGGCAAGTCGACCACCGCTGCCAACCTCGCGCTCGCACTGGCCCGCGAAGGCGCCAAAGTGGGGATTCTCGACGCCGATATCTACGGCCCGAGCCAGGGCATCATGTTCGGTATTCCCGAGCGCACCCGCCCAGAGGTCAAGGACCAGAAATGGTTTGTGCCGCTCAAGGCCCACGGTGTCGAAGTGATGTCGATGGCGTTCCTGACCGACGACAACACGCCGATGGTCTGGCGCGGGCCGATGGTCTCCGGCGCGCTGCTGCAACTGGTCACGCAAACCGCGTGGGGCGATCTGGATTATCTGGTCATCGACATGCCGCCAGGCACCGGCGACATCCAGCTGACCCTGGCACAGAAAGTCCCGGTGGCGGGCGCGGTGATCGTCACCACGCCACAGGACCTGGCGCTGCTCGACGCACGCAAAGGCGTGGAAATGTTCCGCAAGGTCAACATTCCGGTGCTGGGCGTGGTGGAAAACATGGCCGTGCACATCTGCTCGAACTGCGGGCATGCCGAGCATCTGTTCGGTGAGGGCGGTGGCGAGAAGCTTGCCACTCAATATGGCGTGGAACTGCTGGCATCGCTGCCGCTGTCGATGCTGATCCGCGAACAGGCCGATGGCGGCAAGCCGACCGTGATTGCCGAACCGGACAGCCAGATCGCCATGGTCTACCAGGAACTGGCCCGCCACGTCGGCGCTCGTATTGTGCTGCAGGAAGCGGCGACACCGGCGATGCCGAATATCACCATCAGCGACGATTGATCCATCAGCGGCGCTGAAAAACCTGTGGGAGCGAGCCTGCTCGCGAAAGCGGTAGATCAGACAACCAATGGGTTGAATGACACACCGCATTCGCGAGCAGGCTCGCTCCCACATTTGTTTCAGGGTGACAGTCAGATGCGCAAGCCGCCATCCATCTCCAGAATCCGTCCGGTGTAGTAGTCGTTCTCGAAGATATACGCCGCCGAATGGGCGATCTCCTCCGGCTTGCCCATGCGCTTGAGCGGTATCCCTGACGTCATTTTCTCCAGCGCTTCTGGTTTCATGCCCAAAGTCATCTCGGTTTCGATGAAGCCCGGCGCAATGCCCGCGACGCGAATGCCGTAACGCGCCAGTTCCTTCGCCCAGGTCACGGTTGCGGCTGCGACGCCAGCCTTGGCTGCGGAATAGTTGGTCTGGCCGACGTTGCCCGCGCGGGAGATCGACGAAATGTTGATGATCGCGCCGTTGTTCTTCAGCTCGACCATCTTCGCCGCCACCTCACGGGTGCAGAGGAACACGCCGGTCAGGTTGACGTCGATCACCGCCTGCCACTGGGCCAGGCTCATCTTGGTCATTTCGCCGTCCTTGACCTTCAGCAGCAGACCATCGCGCAGGATTCCGGCGTTGTTGATCAGGCCGTGGATGGCACCGAAGTCTTCGGCCACTTGCGCGACCATGTGCTCGACCTGTTCTTCATTGGCGACGTTGCACAGGTAGCTGCGGGCTTCGACGCCTTTGGCTTTACAGGCGGCCACGGCGTCGTCGAGTTTTTCCTGATTCAGATCAACCAGGGCCAGCTTGGCGCCCTTGCCGGCGAAATACTCGGCCATGGAACGGCCCAAACCCTGGCAACCGCCGGTGATAATGATTACTTTGTCGTTGAGTTGCATTCGCATGTCCCGCTGGCAGGTCTGAGTTGTTTTTGTTGTCGGCAACGCTCGATCGGCACCGGCCCGGGCCAGATTGCAGAGCAACATTTGCCCGGTGCGTGCCGGTTACTTTTCGCTGCGCGCCTGTCCGTTTTCTAGGCGGAACCCATTTAAGGAGTCACAAATTGAGCGTTGAAGTGGCGAAGAATGCCCTAGAATTGCTTCTCAAGGAATACCGTGGAGTGCTGTCGACCCACTCGAAATCGATGCCCGGTTTTCCGTTCGGCTCCGTGGTGCCGTATTGCCTGGACGCGCAGGGCCGGCCGCTGATCCTGATCAGCCGCATCGCCCAGCACACACATAACCTGCACAAAGATCCGAAGTGCTCGATGCTGGTGGGCGAGCGCGAGGCCGACGATGTGCAGGCGGTCGGGCGCCTGACGTATCTGGCCGAAGCGCAGAAGCTCGAAGACCCGGCAGCCATCGAGGCCGCCGCCGAGCGTTATTACCGCTACTTTCCGGATTCGCAGAATTATCACCAGGCCCACGATTTCGATTTCTGGGTGCTCAATCCGGTGCGCCATCGCTACATCGGCGGATTTGGCGCGATCCACTGGATCGACGATCTGACCCTGGCCAACCCGTTCGCCGGCAAGGCGGAAATCAACATGGTCGAGCACATGAACAGCGATCACGCCAAGGCCATCGCCCATTACGTCGAGCTCGCCGGCCTGCCCAACAGCGTGCCGGCGCAACTGGCCGGGATTGACAGCGAAGGCATGCACCTGCGCATCGGTCAGGCGGTCTATTGGCTTCCCTTTGCAGCGTCATGTAATACGCCGACACAAGTGCGCGAGGCCTTGGTTTCTCTGGCTCACGCCCAGTCCTGGCCGAAAAAAGCGCAAAGTTAAGCTTGAATTCACGCAAGGGCGACGTCATCTAATGCTTACTGCAAGGCATTTCTTGCGTTGAGGAAACTTTGATGCGCCCTTTTCTGTTGCTCTTTCTGCTGTTTCCAGTGCTGGAGCTGTTCGTATTCGTCAAAGTGGCAGGCTCTATCGGGTTCTTCCCGGCCCTGCTGCTGATCATTCTCGGCTCGATGTTCGGTGTGTTCGTCCTGCGCGTCGCCGGTCTGGCCACCGCATTGCGTGCCCGGGAAAGCCTGAACCGCGGCGAATTGCCCGCACAGACCATGCTCGAAGGCCTGATGCTGGCGCTGGCCGGAGGCCTGTTGATCATTCCCGGCTTCATCAGTGACGTGGTCGGTCTGGTGATGCTGTTGCCGATCACCCGTCGTCTGCTGGCGAACAAGATGCGCCAGCGCGCCGAAGACCAGGCGATGCGCCAGCGTGCCTTCGCCGACGACCTGCAACCCCGTGGCGGCCCGGCCCCGCGCGAACCGCTGGGTCGAGAGCCGAATGTGATCGAAGGCGAGTTCGAACATCGCGACAACAAGTAACACAGCATCGACACGGCACCTGCGGGTGCCGTGCTCGTTTATGGCGTTTTTTTACTGCGTGGCGATGAAAAATTTTTTCCGCCAGCCCTTGTAATCGGCTTGTGCGCCCCTATGTATCGGTCACCGAAAGGTTTCCGGTATTCAAACCGGACAGACTTGCGCGGTTCGCTCGACGGACCGCAACCGGCGCAGGCCGGATTCGTTAAACCCGCCGGGACTACACCGGCCGATGAAAACCACAATTAGGAGAGATCGACAATGAAGCTTCGTCCTCTGCATGACCGCGTCGTCATCCGTCGCAGCGAAGAAGAAAAGAAAACCGCTGGCGGTATCGTCCTGCCAGGTTCGGCTGCTGAAAAGGCCAACCACGGTGTGATTCTCGCTGTAGGCCCGGGCAAAGCTCTGGAAAACGGTGAAGTGCGTGCACTGTCCGTGAAGGAAGGCGACAAGGTTGTGTTCGGTCCTTACTCCGGCAGCAACACTGTGAAAGTCGATGGCGAAGACCTGCTGGTAATGAGCGAGAACGAAATTCTCGCGGTTATCGAAGGCTGATATCCCCGTTCATTTTCCCGTTACTACAAAGTATTTAAGGAATATCGATCATGGCTGCTAAAGAAGTTAAGTTCGGCGATGCCGCCCGCTCCAAGATGCTCAAAGGCGTCAACGTTCTGGCTGACGCGGTAAAAGCGACCCTGGGCCCGAAAGGCCGTAACGTGATCCTCGAGAAGAGCTTCGGCGCTCCGACCATCACCAAGGACGGCGTTTCCGTCGCCAAAGAAATCGAACTCGAAGATCGCTTCGAAAACATGGGCGCGCAGCTGGTCAAAGACGTTGCCTCCCGTGCCAACGATGACGCTGGTGACGGTACTACCACCGCTACCGTTCTGGCTCAGTCGATCGTCAACGAAGGCCTGAAAGCCGTCGCTGCCGGCATGAACCCGATGGACCTCAAGCGCGGCATCGACAAGGCGACCATCGCCATTGTCAAAGAGCTCAAAGCCCTGTCCAAGCCATGCGCTGATTTCAAAGCCATCGCTCAGGTCGGCACTATCTCGGCCAACTCCGACAACTCCATCGGCGACATCATTGCCGAAGCCATGGAAAAAGTCGGTAAAGAAGGCGTGATCACCGTTGAAGAAGGCTCGGGCCTGGAAAACGAACTGTCGGTTGTAGAAGGCATGCAGTTCGACCGTGGCTACCTGTCGCCATACTTCGTCAACAAGCCAGACACCATGGTTGCCGAGCTCGACGGCCCGCTGATCCTGCTGGTCGACAAGAAGATCTCGAACATCCGCGAAATGCTGCCAGTGCTGGAAGCCGTTGCCAAAGCCGGCCGCCCACTGCTGATCGTGGCCGAAGACGTTGAAGGCGAAGCCCTGGCGACTCTGGTGGTGAACAACATGCGTGGCATCGTCAAAGTCGCTGCCGTCAAGGCACCGGGCTTCGGCGACCGTCGCAAGGCCATGCTGCAGGACATCGCTGTTCTGACCGGCGGTACCGTTATCTCCGAAGAGATCGGTCTGAGCCTGGAAAGCACCACCCTGGAGCACCTGGGTAACGCCAAGCGCGTGACCCTGTCCAAGGAAAACACCATCATCGTTGACGGTGCTGGCGTACAGGCTGACATCGAAGGCCGTATCGCTCAGATCCGTGCCCAGGTTGCCGAAACTTCCTCGGACTACGACCGTGAAAAACTGCAAGAGCGTCTGGCCAAGCTGTCCGGCGGCGTTGCAGTGATCAAGGTTGGCGCTGGTTCCGAAGTTGAAATGAAAGAGAAGAAAGCCCGCGTTGAAGACGCCCTGCACGCAACCCGCGCAGCCGTTGAAGAAGGCGTGGTACCTGGCGGTGGCGTGGCGCTGATCCGTGCTCTGGAAGCACTGACCGAGCTGACCGGCGACAACGCTGACCAGAACGTCGGTATCGCTGTGCTGCGTCGCGCTGTTGAAGCGCCGCTGCGTCAGATCGCTGCCAACTCCGGTGACGAGCCAAGCGTAGTCGTCAACGAAGTGAAGAACGGCAAAGGTAACTTCGGTTACAACGCTGCTTCCGGCGAATACGGCGACATGATCGAAATGGGCATCCTGGACCCTACCAAGGTAACCCGTTCGGCTCTGCAAGCTGCAGCCTCCATCGGCGGTCTGATCCTGACCACCGAAGCAGCTGTTGCTGACGCACCGAAGAAAGAAGGTGCAGCTGGCGGCGGTATGCCAGACATGGGCGGCATGGGTGGCATGGGCGGCATGATGTAAGCCAGCCTTACCCCTGTAACGAAAAAACCCCGCCTGTGAAAGCAGGCGGGGTTTTTTATTGCCCGAATTTGGGCGGGCTACAGACCGAGGTGTGGCCATCGCTGGCAAGCCAGCTCCCACAGGAATCCAAGGTCAGGCACAGAGTGTCTGAACACTTTCAGTCCCTGTGGGAGCTGGCTTGCCAGCGATGGCGTTCGATCAAGCGCTGACGGGGCGTGCTTTGACAACCGTTGCAGCCTTGCTCGCCGGGCGATACAGCACCCAGTAATAAGCCCCCAGACAAATCAGCCAGCAGAAAATAGCCGTCCACACGTTGTGCGAAAAGAAGTGCGCGCCCTGCATCATGCGGCTGATCGAGAACACCGAGCCCAGCGCAAAGGCAAACACAAACGCCTGTCGTGCGAGTCGCGGACGACGGTCGCGCAACACGAAGAACAACGCAAACAGGGTAAACCCGGTCGCCGCATGGCCACCCGGCCAGCAACGTCCCGGCTTGTCAGTGGCGGGGCGATGCTCCATCAGTTTGCTGTAGGTCTCGTGGCCGCCGAATTGCTCCAGGCTCCACGGGCATTGCACGGCGGTGACGGCTTTGACTGGCGTAACAAACGAAGTCGCCAGCCCCAGCGACAGCACCAGACAGCCCAGTTCGCGCTTGAACGGTTTCAGCCGTTCGATGAAAAACGCACCGATGAAACCGAGAATGGCGAACACCGAAAAGCCGATGACCACCTGTTTCGCCCGGTCATGCAGGATGTCTTCAAGGAAATAGCTGTGGCGCCCGATGAAATCGCCGGCGACCGGGTCGTAGAACATTTGCGCCAGAACCATGTCCAGATCGGTCAGTTCCAGCAACAGCAGAATGATCGCCGCCACCGCTGGGATGCCCAGACACAGCCACCAGTTCAGTGGCCTCGAAGCGGGAAGGGCAGAGGTCGACACCATGGGCAGATTCCTTGGTCGATGAAAAGAAAGGGAGAGCGCAATCGCGCGGAGTCTGCGCGCGCAGGCGTCGGCGATTTGTTAACCGAAAGTGAAAAAATCGTCGCAGCGCGCACGGCGCAGATTTATCGAAAAACGCCCCTAGCCCTGAGCCACACTTGGCCGTAAGCTGCGCGGGCCAAGACGGCCGTTACCCCGTTCGGAGGAGATGTCCATGCGAATTCTGCTGGTCGAAGACAACCGTGACATCCTGGCCAATCTGGCCGATTACCTGGGCATGAAAGGCTATACCGTCGATTGCGCCCAGGATGGTCTGTCCGGTCTGCATCTGGCGGCGACCGAGCATTACGACCTGATCGTGCTCGACATCATGTTGCCTGGCATCGATGGCTACACCTTGTGCAAACGCCTGCGTGAAGACGCCCGGCGTGACACGCCGGTGATCATGCTCACCGCCCGTGATCAACTCGACGACCGCCTGCAGGGCTTCAAGTCCGGCGCCGACGATTACCTGATCAAACCGTTCGCTTTGTCCGAACTGGCCGCGCGCGTCGAAGCGGTCATGCGTCGTGCCCAGGGCGGCGGCCGCCGTGCGTTGCAGGTCGGCGACCTGAGTTACGACCTCGATACCCTGGAAGTCACCCGCGAAGGCAAGTTGCTCAAGCTCAACCCGGTGGGCCTCAAGCTGCTCGCGGTGTTGATGCAGAAGAGCCCGCACGTGCTGCGCCGGGAGATTCTCGAAGAAGCACTGTGGGGCGACGACTGCCCCGACAGCGACAGCCTGCGCAGCCATGTTCACCAGTTGCGCCAGGTGATCGACAAGCCATTCGCCAAGCCACTGCTGCATACCGTGCACGGTGTCGGTTATCGCTTGGCTGAGGGGCGAGATGGAGTTTAAGCAAAGTCTTTCCCAGCGGATCATCATCGCCTTTGCGCTGATGAGTGCGCTGGTGGCCGGCGCCTTCGCCATGGGCATCGTCGCCACGGTGCACCTGGTGGAGGAGAAGCTGATTTCCGCAGGGCTGGGCGGCGACCTGCAACGTTTGCTGTTGATGGACAACGTCTCCGACTGGAGCCATCGCCCCGAGCCTGACCAGCTGTTCTATTTCAGCGGTGGGCCGGGAGACTTCGAACTGCCCAAGGATCTGCGTCACCTCGATGCCGGTTTCCATGAAGTGTTTCGCGAGCAGCTGTCCTATCACGCCATGGTTGAAGTGGTAGATGGCCGGCGTTATGTCTTGCTGCAGGATCAAAGCGATTTCGAAGAGCGCGAGCGCGTGCTGTTTGCCGTGGTGCTGGTGGGTTTCGTGCTCAGCCTGGCGCTGGCGGTGTTTCTTGGCTGGGTGCTCGCGCGCAAAGTGATGGCGCCGGTGGTTCGCCTGGCCCGGCAGGTTCGCCATCGCGACCAGTTGCTCGGCTTGGCGCCACCCCTGGCGCCGGATTACGCGGCGGATGAAGTCGGTGAACTGGCGGTGGCATTCGACGCCACGCTGGGGCGTCTGCGTCAGGCGCTGACCCGCGAAAGGCTGTTCACCAGCGATGTCAGCCACGAGTTGCGCACGCCGCTGATGGTCTTGGCCAGTTCCTGCGAATTGCTGCTGGAAAACCCCGGGATCGATCAGCGTGGCCGCGCCCAGGTCCAGCGCATTGCCCGGGCCAGCGAAGAGATGCGCGAACTGGTGCAGACCTTCCTGATGCTGGCGCGCGCACAGAACGAAGAAGCCGGGGCGGCGCCGCAGCAGAACCTGACGCAAGTAGCCGACAGCCTGCTGTGCCTGTGGCGCGAACCGATCGAGCGCAAGGGCCTGACGCTGTTGTTCGAGACGGGTAACCCACCTGACACGCGTTTCAACGCGACCTTGCTGAACGCGGTGATGGGCAACTTGCTGCGCAATGCTCTGCATTACACCGAGCAGGGCTTCATTCGCCTGACCCTCACTGCCAACGGATTTGTCGTCGAGGATTCGGGGGTGGGTATTCCCGAGGAGAAACGCGAGGCGATGTTCGAGCCCTTTGTGCGCGGCAGCGAGAAACGTGGCGAGGGTCTCGGCCTCGGTTTATCGCTGGTGCAGCGCATCTGCGAAAACCAGGGCTGGACGGTCAGCCTGAGCACAATGGACCCCAATGGCTGCCGATTCGAGGTAGATCTTGGCGTGAATGCCAGTAAATAGTGGCTCGAGGCTACTCCCGCCCACCTGTCTAAATCCTGTATAACGTTGTAATACTTTGCCGATTTACCTGACAGAATTTTCACAATTGGATGACCTGACGCTGACACGTCGCTGCCTAAGGTGACGTCATCAGAACTCAGGAGTCCAGATGATGGCCGGCCCGATCAAGCTCGATTTTTCCGAAAAGTACGACGACCAACACGCACAACGCTACCTGCGCAAGCACCAGGAGAGCCTTGGCCGCCGCCTGTCGCACTGGCGCGACGAGCAATTGGGGCGCAAGGCCCTGGCGCTGGCGGGGGATCCCGGACTGGTGCTGGATCTGCCCTGCGGCGCAGGGCGTTTCTGGCCGATGCTCGCGGAAAAGCCCAATCGGGTAATCATCGGTGCGGACAACTCCGAGTCGATGATCAAGACCGCGCTGCAAGGCCAGCCGGCCGATGTGGTCAAGCGCGTACAACCGCTGCACACCTCGGCGTTCGATATTGCCTTGCCGGATAATGCGGTCGATAGCATCTTCTGCATGCGTCTGCTTCACCATATCGGTGAAGCCGAGCACCGTAAGGTGATCCTGCGCGAATTCGAGCGGGTCACCCGCGACAGCGTGATTGTTTCATTGTGGGTCGATGGCAACTTCAAGGCGTGGAAGCGCAAGCGCGCCGAGCTGGACCGGCCGAATCGTGATTACCAGAATCGCTTTCTGATTCCGGCGGCGACGATCGAAAAAGAATTTGAACAGGCGGGTTTCCGCATTCAGGAACAACTGGACTTTATACCGCTCTATGCGATGTGGCGGGTTTACGTATTACGCAAGAGGTAGAGGATGGCAGTGCAAGCAGCGGTTGGAGCGGATCTCGCTTCGCAAGATGGTTTCGATTATTACTGGGCCCAGCGTGGCGAATGGGTGGAAGAACCCAACGTGCGCCGCGGTGGTGAAAGCGGGGTACAGCGCATCGTCGGCCGTGACGGCCAGTTGCTGTACGCCAAGCGCCAGACCGGGCACATCTATCGCAGCTGGTTGCACCCGTTCGGTCGCCCGACCGTATTGCGTGAACTCGATGCGCTGACCGGCGTGAGCAAACTCGGTGTGCGGGTTCCGCAGATCGTCTTTTGCGGCGCGCAACCGGATCCGCAATACAAGTGGCGCGCACTGCTCGTCACCAAATCACTCGATGGCTTTCAGGAACTGGAGCACTGGCTGGCCGCTGCTGGTGGTCGCGATCAATGTGGCGATGTGGTTTACGAGCGCGTGCTCAAGGACCTCGCCGAAAACCTCGCGCGCATGCACAAGGGCCGCTGGCAGCACAGCTGCATTTACATCAAGCACGTTTTCGTGCGCGTGACCGGTGAAGGCGAAGCGGCGCAGGTTGAAGTGGCGTTGATCGATCTGGAGAAATGCCGCCAGCGCCTGACCGCCTATCGCGCTGCGCAGCATGACATGAAGCAACTGCGTCGCCATTCGTCGTTCCGCGATGCCGACTGGAAAAAACTCGTCTACTTTTATGAGACGGCGTTTGGCAGCGCTATCAAAGGTTTATAGCGATGAAACTCGAAATTGCACGAGGTTTGTTCCTGGTCGGGGCCTTGGCAGTTGCTTCACTGGCGGTGGCTGCCTGGGAGCAGCCGCGCATGCAGGTCATAGGGGCGTCCGGGAACGACGCTCATTGTTCGGTTCCACGGGTGGCGAAAGCCTCCGTGGCGACCCAGCCCGATCATGATTTGCTGTTGTTCATGTTCGGGCTGTCCCAGGGAATGAGGCCAGCCAGTTGACACGATTCAAGCCCAAATAAAAGGCCTCGCAGTTGCGAGGCCTTTTTTTGCACCCGGCTTTATCGGTTCACACCTTACCTGTGGGAGCGAGCTTGCTCGCGAAGGCGTCGTGTCATACAACATCTTTTCCAACTGACATACCGCTTTCGCGAGCAAGCTCGCTCCCACATTGGATCTCTTTATTACGTGGGATCCGGTTTCGCCAGAAAGGTGTAAACGCACGGCAGCACGAACAATGTAAACAACGTGCCAATCGACATCCCTGTGGCAATCACCAGGCCGATGTCAAAGCGGCTCACCGCTCCCGCGCCCGTCGCCAGAATCAGCGGCACCATGCCGAACACCATCGCCGCCGTGGTCATCAGCACCGGGCGCAAGCGAATTGCTGCCGCTTCCTCCACCGCTTCACGGGCGCTCAGGCCCTTGTCCTTGCGCAACTGGTTGGCGAACTCGACGATCAGGATGCCGTGCTTGCTGATCAGGCCGATCAGCGTCACCAGCCCGACCTGGGTGTAAATGTTCATGCTCGACCAGCCGAGAAACAACGGAATCAGCGCGCCGCAGATCGAAAGCGGCACCGTCACCAGAATCACCAGCGGATCGCGGAAGCTCTCGAACTGCGCGGCCAGCACCAGAAAGATGATCGCCAGCGCCAGGGCAAAAGTTACCCACAACGCGCTGCCTTCCTGCACGTACTGCCGCGAGGCACCGCCGTAGTCGAAGGCAAACCCGGCCGGGGCTTCTTCGCGGGCAATCTGCAGCACGGTGTCGATGGCTTCGCCCATGCTCACCAGCGGGAATCCGGAAATCTTCGCCGCATTGAGTTGCTGGAACTGATTGAGCTGTCGTGGTCGCGCGCGATCACTGACCTTGATCAGCGTCGACAGTGGCAGCAATTCGCCCTGAGTATTTTTCACGTAGTAGTTGTTCAGCCAGTCCGGGTTATCGCGGTAGGCCCGTTCGACCTGGGCGATCACCTTGTAGCTGCGGCCGTCGATGGTGAAGCGGTTGATTTCCGCCTCGCCGAGCAAGGTCGCCAGCGTGCCGCCAAGATCAAGCATCGAAACGCCCATCTGCGCAGCCTTGTCGCGGTCGATATCGACCACCACTTCCGGCTTGTCGAACGCCAGATCGAGATCGACAAAAGCGAATTTGCCCGACTCCATGGCGCGTTTCTCGATGCGCTCGGCGACTTGCAGCAGCAGCTCGTAATCATTGGCCGTATTGATCACGAATTCGAAGGGCAGACCTTCACCGGTACCGGGCAGGGAGGGCAGATTAAAACCGAAGATCTGCAAGCCCGGAATGCTCTCCAGCTTGCTCTGCACCTCGGGGAGGATTTCCATCTGCGTGCGGTCGCGCTCGTTCCATGGTTTGAGCAGGAAGCCGCCTATACCGGCCTGTACGCCGTTGTAGCCGTTGATCTGGAACGATGAGTAGTACTCCGGGAACTCTTTGAAGATGGTGATGAATTCGTCGGTGTAGGTGCTCAGGTAGTCGAGGTTGGTCGGCTGCGGCGCGCTGGCCATCATGAAAATGATGCCCTGATCCTCGTCCGGTGCCAGTTCCGACTTGGTGAACTTGAGAAACACCGGAATCAGGCACAGCACGATCACTGCAAACACCAGCACCACCGGCCGGGTATTGAGCGTGCCGTGCAACATGCTTTGATAACGGCGTTTGAGGCCTTCAAAGACTCGGTCGAGACGATGGGCCAGGCCGCTGGGATTCTCTTCGTGGCGCAGCAGAAACGCGCACATCATCGGCGACAAGGTCAGGGCAACGACGCCGGAAATCACCACCGCCCCGGCCAGGGTCAGCGCAAACTCCTTGAACAACGCCCCGGTCAGCCCGGTGAGAAAACCGATCGGTGCATACACCGCCGCCAAGGTGATGGTCATCGACACCACCGGCATGGCAATTTCCCGCGCGCCTTCCAGCGCGGCTTCGAACGGTGTCTTGCCTTCCTCGATGTGGCGGTGAATGTTCTCCACCACGACAATCGCATCGTCCACGACCAGTCCGATGGCGAGCACCATCGCCAGCAGGGTCAGCAGGTTCATCGAGTAACCCATCATCTGCATGAAGAACATCACGCCGATCATCGACAGCGGAATGGTCACCACCGGGATTACCACCGAACGCAGCGCGCCGAGGAACAGGAACACCACGACGATAACGATCAACACCGCTTCGAACAGGGTTTTCACCACCTCGTCGATCGAGGCCTGGATGAACAGCGTGGCGTCGTAGGCGATTTCGCTTTTCAGGTTCGGCGGCAGTTGCGCTTCCAGCTCGGGCATCAGCTTGCGCACTTCCCTGATCACGTCCAGCGGGTTGGCGCCGGGGGTGGCCTTGACGCCGATGTACACCGATGGCGTGCCGCCGAACGAGCTGATCGAGTTGTAGTTTTCCGCGCCCATTTCCACCCGCGCGACGTCGCGCAGCAGCACGCGGCTGTCACCGTCGACCTTGAGCGGAATCGCCGCGAAGGCCTCGGCGGATTTCAATTCGGTGTTGGCGTTGATGCTGGTGACGGTGTACTCGCCCTTTACTTCGCCAGCGGCGGAGAGGAAGTTGTACTGGCGCACCGCAGCGGTCACGTCGGCGGCGCTGAGGCCGAAGCCGGCGAGTTTCACCGGGTCGAGCCACAGGCGCATGGCGAACACCTGGTTGCCGAGGATCTCCGCTTCGGCCATGCCTGGCAGCGTCGCCAGTTTTGGCTGAATGACCCGCGACAGGTAGTCGGTGATCTGGGGGTTGCTCAGGTCCTTGCTGAAGAAGCTGATGTACATCAGCGCCGAAGCGTCGGCGGATTCCTTGCTCAGCACCGGGTCTTCGGCATCCTGCGGCAGCTTGTTCTTCACCTCGTTGGCCTTGGCCAACAGTTCGGTGAACAAGCGGTCGGTGTTGGCACCGATGCGCGCATAGATGGAAATCACCGAGAAGTTCTGCCGGCTGACCGAGGTCATGTAGTCGATGCCTTCGGCGCTGGCCAGACTCTGCTGCATCGGCTGAGTGATATAGCCCTGAATGGTTTCCGCGTTGGCCCCGGGGTACGCCGTGGTCACCGTGATCAGGGCGTTTTCCATTTGCGGGTACTGGCGCAGCGGCAGCTTGCTCCAGGCCTGGAAGCCCAGCAGCACTATCAGCAGGCTGACCACGGTGGCGAGCACCGGGCGGCGGATGAACGGGTCGGTAAAAGCCATGGGAATTCCTTGATCAGTCGGCGCGAGGCGGACTGTTCTGCTCGCCGAGGGTCTTGTCGTCGCTGATGGCGATGTGGGCACCGTTGTCCAGTTTGATCTGGCCCGCCGTCACCACTTGTTCGCCGCTCTGCACGCCCTTGTTGATCATCACCAGGCCATCGCGGCGCTCACCGGTCTCGACAAAACGACGTTCGGCGATCAGCAGCGGTTGGCCTTTATCATCCTTGGTGACGCTGCCGTCCTCGGCCTTCTTCTGCCCGACCACGTACACCGAGTTGCCGTACAGCGTGTAGGTGATCGCGCTTTCCGGCACCACGATGTGTTTCTGCGGATCGGGCAGCAGCACCTCAAGGCTGGCGAACATCCCCGGCAACAGCTTGCCGTCGGGGTTGGCCAGGGTGGCGCGGACAAGGATGTTGCGCGTGGTGCTTTCGACGATCGGGTTGATCGCGCTGATCTTGCCAGTAAAGTTCTGCCCCGGATACGCGGCGACGGTGAACTGCACGGGCTGGCCGATGGCGAGTTTCGGCACCGCTTGTTCCGGCACGAAGAAGTCGGCGTAGAGGCTGCTCAAGTCTTGCAACGTGGCGATTTTGCTACCGCTGGCGAGGTAGTCGCCGACGTCGACCTGGCGGATGCCGATGGTGCCGCTGAACGGCGCGAGGATGCGCTTTTTCGCCAACGACGCGTTGAGCTGATTGACCGTGGCCTTGTTCTTTTGCAGTACGGCGGAGAGGCGGTCGTACTCGCCTTTGGAGATCGCGCGGCTGTCGACCAGCTGCGCGCCACGGCCGAAATCAAGCTGCGCCAGGCCGAGATCGGCGCGGGCGGTTTCCAGCAGGGCGCTTTCCACGGCGCTGTCGAGTTGCAGCAATGGCTGGCCGGCCTTGACCTTCTGTCCGGATTCGAATTTGAGTTCAGTGACGGTGCCGGCAACTTCCAGACTCAGGTCGACGCCTTGCAGCGTCTTGAGCGAACCGACAGTGGGCAGGCGCATCTGCCATGGCTGTTCGCCGGCGGTGGCTACGGCGACGCTGATGGGTGGTTTCGGTTTGGAAAAGCCCTGGATCATCGAGTAGATCGAAAAGGCTTTGTATCCGCCCAGCACCAGGACGAGCAGCAAAACAACACCCAACATGATCAGCATGCGGCGACGCAGCATAAGTCCAGTTCCTTGGATAAATCATGAGACAGGCGGGCACATTACTCCGAGTCAGGTGGGGATTCCAACTGGCAGTTATTACAGGGTAGAACAGGAGGGCGATCGGAACACCAGTCCTGTGGCGAGGGGATTTATCCTCGTTGGGCTGCGAAGCGGCCCCCTGAATCCTTCAGTCATACCGCAATTGCAGTTTTAAGGGCGGCTGCGCCACCCAACGGGGATAAATCCCCTCGCCACAGGATGGGGGCCATCTCAAAAAAGGGGGGTATCAGGCCATCAAGTGCAGATGGTTGTCCCAGAGCCCCGCCGGCAATTCCAGCGGTTTGGCCAGCAACGGTTCCTGACGGCAATCGTAATAGCGGCAACGGCCCTGACCCGAGGTCACGACAAAGCCATCCTTCACCGCTCCGACGCCAGCGCAATCCGGCAAAGGCGCATCGAGGCGCAGTTCGCCGCTGTCCAGATCCCAGATAAAGAAACGATTGCCGCGCGGCGCCGTCAACGCGACCAGACGCAGATCGCTGTGCACCGCAACACTGGCGGTGTAGTGACCCATCGCCTGCAACTGATCTTCCGCTACCGGGAACGCCACGAACGCTTGCCCGGGGCGCTTGATCGCCAGCAGCTCCGAGCGCTCGTGGGACGGCCCCATGAATTGCTGGCCGGCGACGATGGTGCCGTCACTGGCGATGCCCAGGTGGCGCACGCTGTTCATCTGCTGGGCGAGGGTTTCCTTGCTCAGCAACGTGCCGTCGCGCTGCATCAATACCAGGCTCGGCTCCATGGCGTTGAGGTTCATGTCGACGCGGCTTTCCGCCTCGGTGCGAATCCCGCCGTTGGCCACCACCAGCGTCTCGCCGTCGGGCATCCACGACACCTGATGCGGGCCGAGGCCATGGGTGGAAATCTCGCCCGTGTGCACCAGCCGTTCGCCCTCGAACTTGTACACACCGAGCAGGCCACGGCCGGGATCGCTCGTGTCGTTCTCGGTCGCATACAGGTATTCGCCGTCCTTGTGCACCACGGCATGGCCGTAGAAGTGCCGGTTCGGCTGCGAGGTCACGGTCTGCAGCAGCTTGCCGTCGCGCAGGTCGATCAGGTAACTCTCGGTACCCGGACGCCGTGCAACGAACAACGCCAGCGGCTGCGTGGGGTGGTTGATGATGTCGTGACAACGCTGGCCGACGTGAGTGGCGAATAGCCGCGTACCGTCGAGCCGATAGCCGACGGCGTAATGCTTGCCGTCAGTATCGTCGCGCGCCGACAGCAGCAGCGGGCTCTGATCCTTGCGTTTGAACAGCGTCCAGCCGCCCAGCGACACTGCTCCCAGCAGTGCACTACCTAAAGTCAGAACCTGACGTCGCAGCATGGCACTCGCCCTCATCAGTCACCGTCGTTGGCATTGAAGCCCAGTTGGATGCCCAGCGCCTTGGCCAGTTCGCCTTCATGCAGGCGATGGACGACGTTGAGGCTGTCGTAGATATCGTTGAGTTGCTGGCGACCGGCGTCGTCTTCGAGCATTTCGCCCAGCGAGCGCTGGGTGCTGTCGAACAGTTTGAGCGAAGCGGCATAGGCGGCATCGATCTTGTCCGCCAAGGGTTTCTGCTCGGCCGGCAGCAGACCGCGCAGGCCTTTGTTGTCGACGCCTTCCCAGACGGTTTTCGCCGCCGCGAGGCTGGCTTCCAGCGCCGTCAGCGACGACTGGCTGCGCCATGCATCAGCCTGGAACGGCTGCGGCACGCCTTTGCTCTGACGGCCCATTGGCGTGCCGAGTTTTTTCTTCAGAGTATCCAGTGCCGTCACTTGGACGCGCAGCAGATCGGCGATCGCTTCGTGGGAATCGGCGTAGCGCTGGTTGGGGAACTTGCTCATTTGCGCGAGCATGCCGTCGGTGTTGTTCCAGCCCTGCAGGATTTCCTCGGCCAGTTGCTTCTGGCGTTCGCCGATGGCGATCAGCAGCGGGCAGTATTTGGCTTTTTGCGCATCGTTGGCGACGTCAGGCTTGGCGTCGAAGAGGATGTATTCGTAAGCCGACAGGCCCTGCACCACGACACTGGATTTGGCCAGGGCAGCGGCATCGATCTGCGGCTGGGCGACGACCAGTTGCTCGACCTGACGGCCAACCAGATTTTTCTTGTCCGGCCAGAATTGCACTTGCCACGAACGATTGCCCTCGGCCAGCGGACCGATCAGCAGTGGTTGCAGTTCGGCCCAGGCTTTCTGCGCGTGGAGAAAATCGGCACGGGCGGTTTCCAGGCTTTCCTTGCCCTGGCAGTAGGCGAGGGCGCTGACCGCCAGTTGCCGGTCGGCTTCGACCCAACGGGTGTAGGTCGGCAGGATCACCGATTTGGCGATCGCCGCCGAGGTGACCGCTTGCGGGTCCTGCGGCGAACAGGCGCCGAGGGCGAGCGCGGCAAGGCTGGTGAACAGTAACTTGGGACGGAACATGTCGGGCTCCCGATGTTTTTTCAGTATTTAAAGTGAGTTCAGAAACGCCAGCAACGCAGCGCGCTGCTCGGCATTGAAAGACAAAACCTGTTGCTGCGCCGCCGTCGCTTCGCCGCCATGCCAGAGCACCGCTTCGAGCAGGTTGCGTGCGCGGCCGTCGTGCAAAAACTGCGTGTGGCCACTGACCGCTTGCGTCAGGCCGATCCCCCACAGCGGCGGGGTGCGCCAGTCGCGGCCGGAGGCCTGGAATTCCGTGCGGTTGTCCGCCAGGCCTTCGCCCATGTCATGCAGCAGCAAGTCGCTGTACGGACGAATCACCTGATTGGCCAATTCCGGTTCGGCGGCATCGGCGGCGGTGGTGTATTTCGGTGTGTGGCACGACTGGCATCCAGCCTGGAAAAACAGATTCTTGCCGGCCAGCACCTGTGGTTCGTTGACGCCACGGCGCGCCGGCACTGCCAGGTTGCGGCTGTAGAACAGCACCAGACGCAGAATGTTGTCGCTGACTTCCGGCTCGCCGTCCGGGCCATTGCCGTTCGGCGCCTGTTTGCAGGCGGTTTGCGCCTCGGTGCAATCGTCGAACGGCCGCAGGCTGGTGGTCAGGCCCATGTCACCCGAGAACGCGTGAACATTCTGCTGATTGAGATTCGGTTGCCCGGCTTTCCAGCCGAACCGGCCGATGACGGTTTTCTGCAACTGGTCATCCCAGACACGGTTGGGCCGGCCATTGATGCCGTTGTTCTCTTTCGCCTGGGTGGTAGCGTTGGCGAGGATCGCTTCTTCAGGGATCGCTTCGAGCAAGCCCAAGCCAATCATCGGCGGCGCCACCCGCGCGGAAAACCGCGTGTCCGGGTGCATCGGGCCGTAGCCGAGTTGAGTGATCTGCAGGGTCGGTTTGCGTAACTCGACCTCGGTGCCGTCCTTGAACCGTACCGGCACCGGGGTGTAGTCGACGCGCACCTTGCCTTCCGGGGCGACGCCGGGCACGGCCATGTCCTGGAACTGCCCGCCATACACCGGCTCCGGCACCACGCCGAGCTGTTCGACGATTTTAGCGTAGGGCGGCGCATCGGGAATCGACAGGCGCACCAGCATCGACACCGCATTGCTCGCATCAGCTGCCGGCGGATGACCGCGACCGTCCTTGATGTGGCAGTTCTGGCAGGCGTTGGTATTGAACAACGGTCCGAGGCCGTCGCGCGCCGTGGTGGTCGAGGGCGCGATCACCCACGGGCTGCGAAAGAAGCTGTTGCCGACACTGAAATCCACGCGCCGCGAGGGCGGCAGGTTGGCCGATGGCAGGGAGAAGGCGTTCTGATCGCTCTTGCGCACAGTCGCCGCACCGCCCGAACGCGCTTCACCCGGCTCGGCCTTGGTGAAACGCGGGGCGTCATCGCAGGCACTCAGGCTCAGGGCCAGCAACAGTGCGGACAAGCGAAGCGGCAACGACGGCATCAGACATCCTGCAAACGGGCGAAAACAAAGGCGCAAAGTCTAACAGGGCGGGGGAGTTTGAATAAGAGGAATTATCGTTTGCTTGATTTGCGGCAGAGTTTCACTTGAGACCGTGCCGCCCCTATCGCTGGCAAGCCAGCTCCCACAGGTTTTTGCAGTGTTTGCAAAATCTGTGTACGCCACCGTTCCCTGTGGGAGCTGGCTTGCCAGCGATGGGGCCACCAGCATTAATACAAAAGGCAGAGATGAAAAAGGCGACCCGAGGGTCGCCTTTTTTGCAGCACACGCGGTGATCAGAACTCGTGATCGGCGTTGTCCGGGTTCAGGTCGCTGATGCCCAGTTTGCCCGCAGCGGCTTCGATCGAACCGGTCTGTTTGACCAGCGCGGCGATGGCGTCGCGAACCACCTGGTTGCCAGCGGTGTTGCCGGCGGCGATCAGTTGATCGTAGTGCTCACCCTTGTTGGCGTGATCGACCATGACCTGAATCTTCGCTTCGGTCGCGGCCAGATCGGCTTTCAGCGCGGTGTCGGCAGCCGGGTCGGCCTTGGCTACCAGCGACGACAGGCTGGCGCCGGTCAGCTTGGTGCCGTCAACACGGGTGTACTCGCCCAGGTAAACGTTACGCACGCCTTTGGCGTCGTAGAAGTGCGAGTAGTGGGTGTTGTCGCTGAAGCAATCCTGCTCGTCTTCAGGGGAGTTGGCCTCCAGGGAAACCTTCATGCGCTCGCCGGCCAGTTCACCCAGGGACAGGCTGCCCATGCCGAAGAGCATTTTACGCAGGCCGGTTTCGCCTGGCTCGGCTTCCAGGGTAGCGCGGTAGTTGTCGGCCACGTTCGGCTTCCAGTTGCCGACCATTTCTTCCAGATCGCTGACCAGCAGTTGAGTCACGGCTTTCAGGTAGGCACGACGACGCTCGTTGTGACCGCCGGTGGCGCCGGCGCCTTCCAGGTAGTCCGAGGCCGGACGGTTGCCAGCGCCCGGGCCGGTGCCGTTCAGATCCTGGCCCCAGAGCAGGAATTCGATCGCGTGGTAGCCGGTGGCGACGTTGGCCTCGGAACCGCCCAGCTCGTTGAGGCTGGCAAGTTTTTCCGGGGTGATCTCTTTCACGTCGACCTTGTCTTCGCCGACCTGCACTTCGGTGTTGGCGATGATGTTGGCGGTGGCGCCCGGGTTACCCAGTGCGTGCTCGTAGGATTTGTCGACGTAGTCAATCAGGCCTTCGTCCAGCGGCCAGGCGTTAACCTGACCTTCCCAGTCATCAATGATGGTGTTGCCAAAGCGGAACACTTCGCTCTGCAGGTATGGCACGCGTGCGGCGACCCAGGCAGCCTTGGCGGCTTTCAGGGTGTCGGCGTTCGGCTTGGCGAGGAACGCGTCGACGGCGGTTTGCAGGGTTTTCGCGGTGGATTCGGCATCGCTGTAAACGGCGAAGACCATGTCCGCATAGTGCGCGACCACAGCCTTGGCGGCGGCATCGTCAACTTTACCGGCAGCAGGCGCAGGTGCAGCGGCAGGCGCCGGGGCTGGAGCAGCGCTGCTGGACGCCGGAGTCATCTCGGAGGCTTTTTCTTTGTCCTTGCCTTCGCCGCAACCGGCGAGGGAAATAGCGATGGCCAGCAGACTGGCGGTAGCCAGAGGCATACGAATCATGGCGAACATCCTGCTTCGGTAGTTGAGTGGACTGGCGCCGGGGGCGCGCAAAACTGCGACATAATGCAAATCTTTCGCATTATGTGTAAAGGCGTGGCTGGAAATATTTCTTATTTGCGCGTCAGGATCCAAAGATCGCAGCCTCGTTTCACTGTAGGAGCTGACGAGTGCAACGAGGCTGCGATGTTTTGATCTTTGAGGCTGCGATGTTTTGAGCTTATAAAATAGCCGCGTTACTGCGCTGCGCCTGCTTGAGGTAAATCCCCAGCTCCCGCGCCGGCAGCGGTTTGCTGTAGTGGTAGCCCTGACCTTCGTGGCAACCCTCGGAAATGATGTAGGTTTCCTGCTCGGCGGTTTCCACGCCCTCGGCAATCACCTGCATGCCCAGGCTTTTGCCCAGTTGAATGATCGCGCGAACGATGGTCGCGTCGTCATCGTCATCGAGCAGGTCCTGAACGAAGCTCTTGTCGATCTTGATCTTGTCCAGCGGCAGGCTTTTCAGATAACTGAGGGATGAATAGCCGGTGCCGAAGTCGTCGATCGCAATCAGCGCACCGGAGCGGCGCAGGCTGAGCAGATGCTGGGCGGCGGTGGTGATGTCTTCCATCAGGCCGGTTTCGGTGACTTCCAGTTCCAGACTGCGCGGCGGCAAGCGGTACATCTGCAGCAGATTGTTGACCACCCGTGGCAGCTCGGCGTGGTGCAGTTGCACGGTGGACAGATTGACCGCCATGCGCAGATCGACGAAACCCTGATCGTGCCACTCGCGCAATTGCTTGCAGGCCTGATCGAGCACCCACTCACCGATGGCGATGATCGTGCCGTTCTGTTCGGCCAGCGGAATGAACAGGTCCGGCGGCACCAGACCGTGTTCCGGATGTTGCCAGCGAATCAGCGCTTCGACGCCGACCACGCGGTGATCGCGATAGCTGATCTGTGGTTGGTAGACCAGGTAGAACTGGTCGCGGATCAGCGCGTCACGCAGGTCTTTTTCCAGCTCGCGACGACGGCGCATCTCGCTGTCGACGCTGGCGATGTAGAACTGATAGCGATTGCGCGAGCGGGTCTTGGCCAGGGTCATGGTCTGCTCGGCTTTCTGCAACAGCTTCTCGGTACTGTCGCCGTCCTCCGGAAACAGGGTGATGCCGATGGTCGCGCGCAGGCGGATTTCCTGATCGTCGAGGGCGAAGGGCGCCTCCAGATCATCAAGAATGCTCTGCGCCAGTTCCGCGGCTTCGTAAGGCTGTTCAATGTCGGCCTGCACCAGGGCGAACTGGTCGCCGCCCAAGCGGGCGAGGGCGCCGAGGCGGCCGCTGTGGGCACGTAAACGATCGGCCAGGGCCAGCAGCAGTTGATCGCCGGTCTGGTAGCTGAATTGTTCGTTGATGCCTTTGAAATCATCCAGGCCGACGCACAACACGGCGACGCGGCGCTGCAACTTGCCTGCATCGACAAGAATCTTGTCCAGTTGCTGCTGCAATTGCTGGCGGTTCGGCAGCCCGGTGAGGAAGTCGTACTGCGCCATGCGCAGCAGGCTGTTTTCCGCTTCGTGGCGCAGATGGGTATTGCGTTCGATGGACTCGAGCAACTGGTTGGCGGTGTTGATCCACAGGCCCAGTTCGTTTTTTTCGTGGCCCTTGATCTGCGGGATCTTGTGCTCGCTGGGACGATCCGGATTGATCTCGGTGAGGTGCTCGATGATTCGCGACAGCGGCTTGGTCAGCAACCAGTGATAGACCAGATACAGCACCAGCCCCAACGCCAGCGCGCGCAGCACGCCGGAGATGAAAATGATCACCGAGCTGACGATGAAACCTTCGCCATAAGTGGCGGTGTCGAGGGTGATGCTCAGGTCGCCGTAGTATTCGCTGTAGGGCCCGCGACCGACCAGTTGCGTGGTGAAGGTGCGTTCCTGACCGAGAATCAGATCGGTCAGCCAACGGCTGTTGGAGTGCTGCAACTCGCGGGATTTCTGCGCCAGCATCGCTTCGTTGGGGTGGCCAATGGAGGCCTGGCGCACGGCGTCGTCCTGGAACAGCCCTTCGATCACCTGCATGCCCATTTCCCGATCCAGACTGTAGACAGCCTGGGTCGACGGATCGCGGAACATGTCGAGGATGCGCTCGGCATCGCCGGCAACCGCCTGACGGGTCTTGTAGGCATCGAAGACAATCTGCGCGCAGCTCAAGACTACGCCTACGATCAATGCCGACAGGAGCACGACCCGGAGCAACTTCACCGACAAGCTGTTCTTGAGTTCCAGCTTCAAAGAGGTATTCCTTGTTCCGTGCGGATAGCGTCAAGTTGCCATGAGTATTGGCAATCCCGGGTTGGCCGTCAAAGGGACAATCAGGCACGGGAAAATTCGCCGGTATCCTGGCCGCCATGTGGTCATTTGAGTAATAGCTCTGAATTACTGTGTCGGTTGCAGTCGCCCGCAACTTGAGCACCGGGTCAAAGATTTTTTCCTGTCTCTGATGGTAGTCGGCTGCAGGCCGGCGGCAAACGGCGCGAAGCTGCTTTTGCCGTGCGACAAACGCCATGCGCCGGGCATAAAAAAACCCGGCCGAAGCCGGGTTTCTGGACTGACGTGCAGCTTAAGCAGTGAAGGTCTTGCCTTCGAACTGCTCGGCCACGAACTTCCAGTTGACCAGGTTCCAGAACGCTTCAACGTACTTCGGACGCAGGTTGCGGTAGTCGATGTAGTAAGCGTGTTCCCAGACGTCGCAGGTCAGCAGCGGGGTGTCGCCGCTGGTCAGCGGGTTGCCGGCGCCGATGGTGCTGGCCAGGGCCAGGGAACCGTCAGCCTTTTTCACCAGCCAGCCCCAGCCGGAACCGAAGGTGCCGATCGAGGTTTTGCTGAACTCTTCCTTGAACTTGTCGAACGAACCGAACGCTGCGTTGATGGCATCTGCCAGTGCGCCGGTTGGCTGACCGCCGGCGTTTGGCGCCAGGCAGTTCCAGTAGAAGGTGTGGTTCCAGACCTGAGCGGCGTTGTTGAAGATGCCGCCCGAAGAAGTCTTGACGATTTCTTCCAGGGTCTTGCCTTCAAACTCGGTGCCTGGCACCAGGTTGTTCAGGTTCACGACGTAGGTGTTGTGGTGCTTGTCGTGGTGGAACTCCAGGGTTTCCTTGGAGATGTGCGGCTGCAGGGCATCGTGTGCGTAAGGCAGCGGCGGCAATTCGAAAGCCATGATGATTCTCCTAATCAGGTCTGTTGCGGTGAGCGCAAGGCCGATCACGGGCGGCCGGAAATGCACCGGCGAGTTTTTACTCTTTGCGGCGCAGGGTTCGGATCATAGCACCGGGGTCGCGCCTTAACCACGCAACAACTGTGTGGGATAGAGGTTCCAGAGCCTTTGGCAATTAATCACCCGGCGATGATCAGTTGTGCGGCGACCGCAAACATCATCAACGCCACGACCAGATCGAGAATGCGCCAGGTACTCGGGCGGGCCAGCCACGGCGCCAGCCACGCGGCGCCGAGGGCCAGGGTGAAAAACCACAGCAGCGAGGCACTCGCCGCGCCGACTACATAAGCGCCTGGCACTGATTGCTGCGCGCCCAGCGAGCCGATCAGCAAGACCGTATCGAGATAAACGTGGGGGTTGAGCAAGGTCACCGCCAGAGCGCTGAGCATCACTGCGCGCAGCGAGCGCACGGTCTGGTTCTCGCCTTGTTCAAGGCTCTGCTTCGAACAGGCCCGGCGCAGCGCCTGGCTGCCGTACCAGATCAGAAACGTCGCGCCGCCCCAACGGGCGATCGCCAACAGGGTCGGGTTCTGCGCCAGAATCGTCGCCAGGCCGAACACTCCGGCCGCGACCAGAATCGCGTCACACACCACGCACAATGCCGCCACCGGCAAATGGTGTTCACGGCGCAGGCTCTGGGCCAATACAAAAGCGTTCTGCGTGCCGATCGCCATGATCAGGCCGAACGCCACCAGCAGGCCGTTTACATAGCTTTGCCACATGGGAGATGTCCTTGAAAGAGAGTGCTTGCTGGCTATTCTCCGGTGTAAGGCTGTATAAGAAAAACCAATAGTGCTGATCGCCCATTAGGAAAACTGATGTTCGACTATAAATTGCTTTCCGCGCTGGCTGCTGTGGTCGAACAGGCCGGATTTGATCGCGCTGCACAGGCCCTTGGTCTGTCGCAGTCGGCGATCTCCCAACGCATCAAATTGCTCGAGGCGCGGGTCGGCCAACCCGTGCTGGTGCGTGAGACACCTCCAGCGCCGACGGAAATCGGCCGACGTTTGCTCAACCATGTGCAGCAGGTGCGTTTGCTCGAGCGCGACTTGCAGTCGGCGGTGCCAGCGCTGGATGAAGAAGGCCTGCCTGATCGCCTGCGCATCGCCCTTAACGCCGATAGCCTCGCCACGTGGTGGGCCGAGGCCGTCGGCGATTTCTGCGCCGAGCAGCATTTGTTGCTCGACCTGATCGTCGAAGACCAGACCGTCGGCCTCAAGCGCATGCGTGCCGGTGAAGTGGCCGCGTGCCTGTGCGCCAGCGAGCGCCCGGTGGCTGGCGCACGCAGCGTATTGCTCGGCGCCATGCGCTATCGCGCCTTGGCCAGCCCCGCATTCATCGCTCGGCATTTTCCCGATGGCGTGCGCGCCGAACAGTTGCCGCGCACCCCGGCGTTGGTGTTCGGCCCGGACGATTTCCTCCAGCATCGCTACCTGGCGCTGTTGGGCGTCGACGGCGCGTTTGAACATCACTTATGTCCGTCTTCTGAAGGCTTCATTCGCCTGACCGAAGCCGGCCTCGGCTGGGGCCTGGTGCCGGAACTGCAGGTGCGCGAGCAGTTGCAACGCGGCGAGCTGCGCGAATTGCTGCCAGATAAACCGATCGACGTGCCGCTGTACTGGCATCATTGGCGCAATGGCGGCCAGTTGCTCAATCTACTGACCGAACAACTGCTGCGCTCCTCAAAGCAATGGCTAGTGGCTTAGAGGCAGCTGCGAGCGTCAAGCTGCAAGCGGCAAGCAAGGCGTTTGCGCACCGTTTTTACTTGCAGCTGATGGCCTGTAGCTTGCAGCTGTATTCGTGGAGTTTTTGATGAAGATTTTGGTTACCGGCGCCAGCGGCTTTATTGGCGGGCGCTTTGCGCGTTTCGCTCTGGAGCAGGGCCTTGAAGTGCGGGTCAACGGTCGCCGGGCCGAGAGTGTCGAGCATCTGGTGCGCCGCGGTGCCGAGTTTGTGCCGGGCGATCTGACCGACGCCGATCTGGTGCACGATCTGTGCCGCGACGTCGAAGCGGTGGTGCATTGTGCTGGTGCGGTCGGCGTGTGGGGGCGTTATCAGGACTTTCATCAGGGCAACGTCGAAGTCACCGAAAACGTCGTCGAAGCCTGCCTCAAGCAGCGGGTGCGGCGGCTGGTGCATCTGTCGTCGCCGTCGATCTATTTCGATGGCCGCGACCATCTCGGTCTGACCGAAGAGCAAGTGCCCAAACGCTTCAAGCATCCCTACGCCGCGACCAAGTATCTGGCCGAGCAAAAGGTCTTCGGCGCTCAGGAATTCGGTCTGGAAACCATCGCCCTGCGCCCGCGTTTCGTCACCGGTGCCGGCGACATGAGCATCTTCCCGCGCCTGTTGAAGATGCAGCGCAAGGGTCGTCTGGCGATCATCGGCAACGGCTTGAACAAAGTCGATTTCACCAGCGTGCAGAACCTCAACGAAGCCTTGCTCAGCAGCCTGTTGGCACAAGGTTCGGCGCTGGGCAAGGCCTACAACATCAGCAACGGTGCGCCGGTGCCGTTGTGGGACGTGGTCAACTACGTGATGCGCCGGATGGACGTCGATCAGGTGCGTAGATACCGATCGTACGGTCTGGCCTACAGCGTCGCGGCGCTCAACGAGGGCGCGTGCAAGCTCTGGCCCGGACGTCCGGAGCCGACCCTGTCGCGCCTGGGCATGCAGGTCATGAAAAAAAATTTCACCCTCGACATCAGCCGCGCCCGGCATTATCTCGACTACGATCCGCAAGTCAGCGTGTGGGCTGCCCTCGATGAGTTCTGTGCGTGGTGGAAAGCTCAGGACATCCGTTGAAACGATTCGGCCGGGCGGCAATGAACCGCCTTGCGGGTTGAGGGTCAATGCCTGCGGCTGCGGCGGTTATACTTCGCAGCATTTAGCCATCACCGCGTTTGCCAAAGGTTGCCTCAATGTCCATGCGAAACGATGCCCACGACGACGATTTCGACAACGTGCCAAGCCTGCGCGCCGATCCGTTCGATGACGATGACATCGCGCCCAGCCCCCGCACCTCTGTGCATTCGCGCACGGCGCCAGTGGTCAAGGTCAAGGCCGCCAGCACCGGGCCGCTGTGGGCACTGGTTGGCGCGTTGTTTTTCGCCTTCATCGGTCTGGCCTGGTGGAGCTTCCAGCAGATTTCGTTGATGGAGCAGCAACTGGTCGCTACCCAGGAAAGCTTCGCGCGGATCAGCGAAGAAGCGGCGGGGCGTCTGCAGGATATTTCCGGCAAAGTTGTCGCCAGTCAGAGCAACGTCAGCAGCGACAGCGAAGCGCTGAAGCTGCAGATCAAACAACTCGAAGGCAAGCTGCTCGACCAGAGCAAGCAGCAGCAAGGCGTGGCCGGGCAGGCCAGCGAGCTGGACAAGCGGCTGGCGCAGATGACCGCGCAGACCACCGAACAACAGAACGCCAATACCCAATTGCAGGCGCAGGTCAAAGCCCTGAGTGCTGAACTGGCGACAATCAAAAGCACGCCGGCCGATACCAGCAAGGTCGATGCCCAGTTGAAAGCTTTCGATGCCCAGTTCAAAAGCCTCGGCGCCGATATCGCCGCGCTGAAGAAGCAGGGCAACCCGAGCGCGGCGATCGATCGTCTGGAGCAGGACATCGTCGTGCTGAAAAGTCAGCAGGACAACCGCCCGGCAGCGCCACAGGGTGGCGGCAATACTGCCGAGTTCGATGCGTTTCGCGCGCAGATGACCCGCAACCTCAATACCTTGCAGGCGCAGATCCAGAACCTGCAGCAACAGATCAATTCCCGCCCGTAGGCGCTGACCGAGGCTGGCGAGCATTGCTTGTCAGCCTCACGGCGCAATGTTCAGAAACGCTCTGAATATCTCTACATGACCGCAAGCCGTCTACGCTCTTGAAACACCAAAAAGAACGAGGGATGCGCTATGGGGTTTTTGCATAAAGTGGCCTGGCTCGGCCTGATCCTGTTGGCCGGCTTCGGCCAGGCCAGCGCCGCCAGCGCCGCCAAGGATGACAGCCAGGCCGCCATTGCCCTGCTGGAAAAAGCCTTGGCCTATTACCACGACAATGGCGACAAGGCGTTTGCCGCCTTCAGCCGCCAGGGTGAGTTCGTCGACAAGGATCGCTACGTGTTTGTCCTCGACACCAAAGGCGTCATGCTTGCCAGTGGCGGGCCGTCATCGGCGCTGATCGGCCGTGATGTCAGCGAGGTGCTCGGCCCGGATCTGCAGAAGGCGTTCAAGGATGCGCTGAAAGTGCCGGAAGGCAACGGCATCCAGCAGGCCGAATACCGCTGGCAGAACTGGGCCGACGGCAAGGTCGAGCGCAAGCATGTGTTCTATCAGCGTGTCGGCCAGCGCATTCTTGCCGTGGGTTACTACCTGCCACGGGCCTCGGCGGAGCAGGCCAAGGCCTTGCTCGACAAAGCCGCGACGGATCTGACCAAGGACGAGAAGGGCACGTTGGTAGCGATCAACTCGCTCAAGGGTGGATATCTGCAGGATGACCTGTATGTATTTGTGGTCGATCTGAACAATCAGCGGTATGTCGCCCACGGCACCAACCTGCGCTTGATCAACACTGATTTCGGCAAGGTCAAGGACCCGGAAGGCAAACCGGTGGGCGAGCCGATTCTGGCGCTGATCGGCAAGCAGGATGAAGGCGAATATGAATACCGCTGGAAAAACCCGGTGACCGGCAAGATCGAAGACAAGCATGCGTACCTGAAAAAGGTCGGGCATTTCCTCGTCGCGGTGGGTTACTACAGCCCTTGAGCGCGCGACGATCGTTCCCACGCTCCGCGTGGGAATGCAGCCCGGGACGCTCTGCGTCCCATCCAAGGCCGAACGCAGAGCGTCCGTTGAGGCATTCCCACGCAGAGCGTGGGAACGATCAGCGCAAAAGGCTTATTTCGCGCCGTGCTCCCGTCCGCGCAGCAGGTTGTTCGGCATGGCAATCGCCGCTGCCAGCCCCAGCAGCGATACCGCTGTGCTGACCCAGAGCAAATGGCGGAAGGTCACCAGCAGCTCCGCGCGCAAGGCGTTCTGCGCTTCACCGGGTGCTGCGTTCAGGCCATCGAGCAGGACGTTGCCCGAATGCCCCTCGCTGATCAGCGAGTTGCTCGCCAAGTGGGCGAAACTGGAATCGTGCAACAACGCCAGCAACAGCGCCGACATCAACGCCACGCCCACCGCGCCGCCCAGTGAGCGGAACAGATTCGTGGTGCTGGTGGCGACGCCGATGTCGCGTTGTTCCACCGAGTTTTGCGTGCCGACCAGCGAGGTCGGGAACTGCATGCCGCCAGCGATGCCGCTGAGCAACATGAACAAACCGCTGAGCAGCGTCGCTTGTGGTGGACTGAAGGCCATGCCGAGAATCGAAATCGGCATCAGGATCGCGCCGGTGAGAATCTGCGGTTTGTAGCGTCCGGTGATCGAGGTGCGACGGCCGGCGAAATAGGCGCCGATCGGCAAGCCCATGGCCAGAGGCAGCAAGTGCAACGCGGCGCTGTCGGCGCCCGCGCCGGTGACGCTTTGGAAGCGCAGCGGCATCAACACGATCAGCGAGATGGCCTGGAAACTGGTGAAGAAAATCGTGCACCAGCACAGCAGGGCATTGCGGTTGGCGAACAGGTGCATCGGCAACAATGGCTCGCGTGCCCGGCGCTCGTGCCAGACAAACAGCGCCAATACCACCACGGCGCAGGCGAACAGGCCAAGTACTTCGCTGCTGCGCCATGAATGGCCCTGGCCGACTGCAGTGATGCCGAGCAGCAACGCCGTGAGGCCGATGATCATCAGCACCGTGCCAAGGTAATCGATCACCGGTTTGCGCTGCGGAATCGGCAAGCCGCGCAGGTTGCGCCGTGCCACCCACCAGGCGCCAAGCCCCAGCGGCAGGTTGATCAGAAACACCCAGCGCCACGACAGGTATTCGGTCATGTAGCCGCCAACCACCGGGCCGGCGACGCTGGCCACCGCGTACATGCTGCTGAAGTAACCCTGATAGCGCCCGCGTTCACGTGGCGGGACGATGTCGCCGATGATCGCCTGGCTCACCGAGATCATGCCGCCGGCGCCGATGCCCTGAAGGATCCGTGCCAGCACCAGTTGTTCCATGCTTTGCGCCATCCCGCAGAACAGCGAGGCGAGGGTGAACAGGCCCATGCCGAACAGCATCAGTTTGCGTCGCCCGTACAGGTCGCCGAGCTTGCCGTAGATCGGCACCGCCACGGTCATCGCCACCATGTAACCGGAAATCACCCAGGCCAGCAGGCTGACATCCTTGAATTGCGCGGAGATCGCCGGCATCGACACGGCGACGATGGTCTGGTCCAGTGCACCGAGGAAGATCGCCATCATCAAGGCGACCAGCACGCTGCGAATGGCCGGTTTGGGCGTTTCAGGCTGATTGAGAGTGGTCACGGAAAACCTGCGGGCAGTGATGGACCCGCGCGGCCATCGCGCGCGGGTGGATGCTCGCAGTGTAAGTCGGTAGGAAGCTATTCGATAGCCTCGTACGGAAGCCCGACGTAATTTTCTGCAATGGTTTTTTGCCCGGCTTGCGAGCTGACGAAGTAGTCCAGTTCCGAGGCGCTGATGCGTTGGCTGAACTCATCGTGCTCGTCAAAGCGATGCAGCATCGACGTCATCCACCAGGAAAACCGTTCGGCTTTCCACACCCGGCGCAGGCAGATCTCCGAGTATTTTTCCAGCAGATCGGTGCGATCTTCGCGATAGACCTTGAGCAGGATATTGAATAGCGTGCTGACATCGCTGGCGGCCAGATTCAAGCCTTTGGCGCCAGTGGGCGGGACGATATGGGCGGCGTCGCCGACGAGAAACATGCGCCCGTACTGCATCGGCTCGACGACAAAACTGCGCAGCGGCGCGATGCTTTTTTCGATCGATGGGCCGGTCACCAGTTTTTCCGCTAGAGCAATCGGCAGGCGTTTTTTCAGCTCATCCCAGAAACGCTGGTCGCTCCAGTCATCGACGTTTTCATCCGCCGGCACTTGCAGGTAATAGCGAGTGCGCGTGGCCGAACGCATGCTGCACAAGGCGAAGCCGCGCTCGTGGCGGGCGTAGACCAGTTCGTCGTGGACCGGCGGCGTGTCGGCGAGAATGCCCAGCCAGCCGAACGGGTAGACCCGCTCGAAGATCTTCAGGCAATCGGCAGGAATCGACTGCCGGGCAACGCCATGGAAGCCATCGCAACCGGCGATGTAATCGCAATCGACGCGCCAGCTTTCACCGTCCTTTTCGAAGGTGACAAACGCTTCGTCGCTTTTCACGCCGTGGGGAAGGACATTGCTCGCTTGATAAATTGTTGGCGCGCCGGCCTCCCGACGAGCGGCCATCAGGTCGCGGGTGACTTCGGTCTGGCCGTAGACCATTACGGTTTTGCCGCCGGTCAGTGCGTGCAGGTCGATGTGCACCTGACGCCCATCCAGCGCCAGATCGAAGCCGCCATGAACTAGGCCTTCGGCGTCCATTCGCTGGCCGACGCCGGCCTGACGCAGCAGCTCTACCATGCCTTGTTCAAGCACGCCGGCGCGGATACGCCCGAGAATATAATCGGGCGTCTGGCGTTCGAGGATAAGCGTGTCGATGCCAGCGTTGTGCAGCAACTGGCCGAGGAGCAGTCCGGAAGGACCGGCGCCGATAATGGCGACTTGGGTTTTCAGGGTTTTCATTGTTTTTATGACTCGCAAGCTTCACGCAGCAATCGCCGTGAATGATTTTATGGATCGAGTGCTTGCATTTTTCCCTTGCGGGTCTGTCAATTGAAGGTGAAAACTGAGCCGATACCTGTACATTCTGCCAATCGGTGCGATTATCGCCCATAAACCCGAGGCCTGGATTGAAGTATGAACAAGCCTGCCCTGCCTTCGATTCCGGTGTTCAAGCTCTACGGTGAAAGCCTGGACTGGCCGACCCCGGACTTGCTGCACTGTGAAACCATTTCCTCGCGCAGTCGCGAACACCAATGGGAAATCAAACCTCACCGCCACGCGGATCTGTGCCAGCTGCTGTTCGTTTTCAAAGGTCAGGCAGAGCTTGAAATCGAAGGCCAGCGCACGCAGCTCGAGACCCCGGCGATTCAGGTGCTGCCACCGTTGTCGGTGCATGGCTTTCGATTTTCCGAGGATGTTGAAGGCTTCATCGTTACCCTGGCCACGCCACTGATCAATCATTTGCAGGCGCAGCTGGGCGGCTCGGTACACGCCTTGGCCCGCGCGGAAAACTACCCGGCCGGCAAGGATGGCGATTATCTGAACAGCCTGTTTTCAGCGTTGCAGGCCGAGTACAACGGCCATCAACCGGCGCGGGAAATGCTCATGCATTCGCTGGTCAGTGTGATCATGGTCTGGGTCAGCCGCCAGGCAATCGTCCGCCACAAGGCCAGCCAACGGCCGCAACGCCAGCGCGAATACCTCAACGGTTTCATTCAATTGGTGGAAGAGACTTACCGCCAGCACGTCAAGGTCGAGGACCTCGCCCATCGACTGGGCATCTCCGTGTCGCACCTCAACGGCACCTGCCGTGAACTGGCCGGACAACCGGCGTTGCAGATCATGCACGAGCGCCAATTGCTGGAAGCCAAGCGGCTGCTGACCTACACCAGCATGACGATTTATGAGATGTCGGAATTGTTGGGATTTTCCGATCCGACCAACTTCACGCGCCTGTTCCGTCGCCGCGTGGGAATTTCGCCAAAGGCATTCCGCGACCGCTTGAAGGCCGAGCAACAACCTTAAAAGCACCACCCAACACCTGTGGGGGCGAGCTTGCTCGCGAAGGCGGAGTGTCATCCAACAAACAGGCTGACTGACCCACCGCTTTCGCGAGCAAGCTCGCTCCCACAGGGTTGCATTCCAGCGCAGGTCTATCAGCGCAATGCGTTCAGCGTGGCATTGTGCGGAATACACCGCTCGTAGTTGCAGCTCGCATACTCGCGCGGAAGCTGGCGCAACTGCTCGACCCGCCAGGCAGCGGTGCCGTACAGCGCCAGCGTCGCGGCGCAGGTGATGAAAATGGCGGCGTATCTTTTTGTTTTGATGTTCATGGCGTGCGACCTCTGAACGTCTACCTTGCGGTATTACTTTGAGCATAGGTCAGGCAGGCGCAGCTGCAAGCTTTAAGCGGCAAGCGGCAAGCGGCAAGCTGTCACGACGCGGTCAGCTTGGCGCTTGTGGCTTGAAGCTCGCAGCTTCATCCCACGCGGGATTTTCGGGAAAGCGCTGCACCAGAAAGTCGAGCATGCTGCGCAGTGCCGCGGGCATGTGTTTGCGTGAGGCGTACACCGCGTAGATATTCATCTGGCGCGGTTCTGCGTGTGGCAGCAAACGCAGCAGTTCGCCGTTGTGAATATGCACGCCAGCCTGGTAGGTCGGCAGCATCGCCACGCCCGCGCCCGCCAGGGTTGCGCGCAGGAGCGTGCTGGCCTCGTTGGCGCTGATATTGCCCTGTACCGGCACCGATACCGGTTCGCCATCCTCCTCGAAATGCCACAGGCTCTTGCCGAAATAGGAATGGGTCAGGCAGTTGTGTCGGCTCAAATCCTCAACCGTCTGCGGCGCCGGATGCTCAAGCAGATAAGCCGGCGCTGCGCAGACCACCGAGCGACACACGGTCAGGCGTCGGGCGATCAGATTCGGATCTAGATCGTTGCTGGTGCGAATCGCCAGATCGATGCGTTCATCGACCAGATTCACCGTGCGGTCGAGCATCTGCAGATCGATACTCACGCCTGGGTAAAGCTTGACGTATGCCGCGACCGCATCGGCCAGTTGCGCCTGGCCAAACGAGGTGCTGACACTGATCCGCAGCAGTCCGCGCGGCGCGTCATGGGGTTCGCTGACGGCGGCCTGCATGTCCTGCGACAGCTCGATCATTTGCCGACAACGCGGGAGGATTTCACTGCCGGCGGCGGTCAGGCTCAGTTTGCGCGTGGTGCGGTGCATCAGCCGCGCGCCGACCCAGTCTTCCAGCTCCGCCAGATAGCGCGACACCACCGGCCGCGACAGGTCGAGGTGATCGGCCGCTGCCGACTGACTGCCCAAATCGACCACCGTGACAAATACCCGCATTGCTTGAAGCCGATCCATGATTTGCCCGCTTTCAGAAACAAACTATGTCCAAGCATCGCATTTTTTGTACTGAGTCTGGCAACTAAGCTCTGTTGCATCGCCAGACTGGCATTCGAAACTCGGAGCAACAAATGATCGGCTTCACCCCTTTCAAACGCGTTCTGCTCGCCGCAACATTTTTCGGCTTTGCCGCCCATGCATCCGCTGCCGAGCTGAGCCTCGATGTCTACAATCCGGGCACTCAGGCGATTTTCCCGGTCAGCTCGGTGCTGGTCAGCGGTGAGAAAGAAGCGATTCTGGTCGACGCGCAATTCGGCAAATCCCAGGCCGAGCAGGTGGTGGAGAAGATCCGCGCCAGCGGCAAGCAGTTGACCACCATCTACATCAGCCACGGCGACCCGGATTACTATTTTGGCCTCGACACCCTGACCCAAGCATTCCCGCAGGCGAAAGTGCTGGCTTCGCAGCCGACCGTCGATCACATCAAGCACACCGTCGACGGCAAACTGGCCTATTGGGGGCCGAAAATGGGCGCCGACGTTCCGGCGAAAACCATTGTCCCTGAAGTGCTCAAGGGCGACAGCCTGACCCTCGAAGGCAAGCAGTTGCGGGTGCTCGGCCTCGATGGCAAGCAGCCGGATCGCAGCTTCGTATGGATCCCGTCGCTCAAAGCAGTGGTCGGTGGCGTAGTGGTTGCCGAGAACATTCATGTGTGGATGGCCGACACCCAGACCGCGCAATCCCACGCCGATTGGCTGCACACTCTGCACACCATCGAAAGCCTGAAACCGCAAACCGTGGTGCCCGGCCATTACCTGGGCGACAGCAGCCGCTCGCTGGCCAGCGTGAAATTCACCGCTGATTACATCAAGGCCTTCGATGCCGAAACCGCCAAGGCCAAAGACTCCGATGCACTGATCGCGGCGATGAAAAAGCGCTACCCGCAACTCGGCGAAGAAAGTTCGCTGGAGCTCAGCGCAAAAGTCGCCAAGGGCGAGATGAAGTGGTAAGCCGAACCTGAACACGCAGCATTTTCAAGCCAACTGGAGAATGTCATGAGCAAGATCGCAATCATTGGTGCCACCGGCCGTGCCGGTAGCCAACTGCTGGAAGAAGCCCTGCGTCGCGGCCACAGCGTCACCGCCATCGCCCGCGATACCTCGAAGATCGGCAGCCGTGCCGGTGTCGTCAGCAAGAGTCTCGACGTACTGGATTCGGCGGCGCTACAAGCGGCGGTGGCCGGTCACGACGTGGTGATCAGCGCAGCGCATTTCGCCACCGTCCCGGCCTCGGCGATTGTCGGACCGGTGAAGCAGGCGGGCGTGAAGCGCTTGCTGGTGGTCGGCGGCGCCGGTTCGCTGTTGCTGCCGGACGATACGCGGGTGATCGACAGCGCCGGTTTCCCGGCTGAATACAAAGCCGAGGCGAGCGCAGGGGCGGCGTTTCTGGAAGCGCTGCGTCAAGAGCAGGAACTGGACTGGACTTTCCTGTCGCCGTCGGCGGAGTTTGTCGAGGGTGAACGCAGCGGCCAGTATCGCGTCGGCAAGGATCACCTGTTGGTCAGTGCCGAAGGGCGTAGCTGGATCACCTTTGCCGACTACGCGATTGCGCTGATCGACGAAGTGGAAACGCCGAAGCATTCGCGGCAGCGTTATACCGTCGGTTACTAAGGCCGGGCAAAGTTTCAATGTGGGAGCGAGCCTGCTCGCGAAGGCGGCATATCAGTCAACATTCATGCTCAATGAACGACCGCATTCGCGAGCAGGCTCGCTCCCACAGGTGAGTGCAGATTTTCAGCGAGACCAGGCCTGTTCGACCAACCAGTCCATCAGTTGCTGAAGAGGCGCGCAAGGTTCCGCGTCCTGCGGCACCACCACGTAATACGCCAACCCCGTCTTCACCTTCAACGCAAACGGCATCACCAGCCGTCCTGCGTTCAGATCATCGCCAATCAGCGACCAGTCTCCGATCGCCACGCCCGTGCCATGGGAGGCCATCGACATCGCCTGATCCAGCGTTTCGAAATGCTGGCCGCTGCTCAGGTTGCCCAGTTGCAAACCCGCCGCATCGAGCCATACCGACCAGTCCTGAATGTCGTGGGTCGGGTGCAACAACAGATGATTCTGCAAATCCTTGGGTGAATTCAGCGCCGGGGACCCTTTGAGCAATTGCGGCGAGCAGACCGGTGTCAGTTGCTCGTCGAACAGATGCAGCGCGCCTGGCGAATGGTCCGGCGGCGGGCCGTAGATCACCGCGGCATCGAATGGCTCGCGCTGAAAATCCACACCGTGTTGCAGCGAGGCCGTCAGTTTCACCGGCACGTCCGGGCGTTCCTTCTGCCATTGCAGCAGACGCGGCAGCAGCCAGCGCATCACGCAGCTCGGCGCCTTGAGTTGCAAGGTTTGCCGCGTCCGGCCGATCTGCTCGGTCGCCTCGCTGATCAGCCCGAAGACCTTCTCCACCTGCGGTAGCCATTCGCGTCCTTCGGCCGTCAGCGCCAGCCCTCGTGCCAAACGAATGAACAACGGATAGCCAAGCTGTTCTTCCAACCCGGCGATCTGCCGGCTCACCGCGCCCTGAGTGATGTGCAACTGCTCGGCGGCGCGAGTGAAATTGCAGCATTGCGCGGTGATCCAGAACGTATGCAGAGCGGGCAGGGGAGGCAGGCGTTTCATGGCGATCCGAGGTATGACGTGAGGACATGGCTAGTATGACTATTAATCGATTGTTGCCGCTAGGTGTGCGCCGTTCCAATGGCCCCATGTGCAGACCTTGTGGGAGCGGGCTTGCTCGCGAATGCGGTGGGTCAGTTATCTCGTCGCTGTTTGACACACCGCTTTCGCGAGCAAGCCCGCTCCCACAGGGGATCTGCGTTTCACCGAACAAAAAGGGCACTCAACATGGCAACGTGCGGCGAAGTACTGGTCAGGCTGTTGGAAAATTACGGGGTCGAGCAGGTGTTCGGCATTCCCGGTGTGCACACCGTTGAGCTGTACCGAGGCCTCGCCCGTTCGAGCATCAAGCACGTCACGCCTCGCCACGAACAGGGCGCCGGGTTCATGGCCGATGGCTACGCGCGCACCAGCGGCAAACCCGGTGTGTGCTTCATCATCACCGGCCCGGGCATGACCAATATCACCACGGCCATGGGCCAGGCTTACGCCGATTCGATTCCGATGCTGGTGATCTCCAGCGTGCAGTCGCGGAGTCAGTTGGGTGGTGGGCGCGGCAAGTTGCATGAGCTGCCGAACCAGAGCGCACTGGTCGGCGGCGTCGCAGCGTTCTCGCACACGCTGATGTCCGCTGCCGAACTGCCGGTGGTGCTTGCTCGCGCCTTCGCGCTGTTCCAGGCCGGGCGACCGCGTCCGGTGCACATCGAAATTCCGCTGGACGTACTGGTGGAAGAGGCCGATGAGTTGCTCGCCAGCGTGCCGGTGAATATCGACCGCGCCGGCGCCGCACCGGCTGCCGTGGCCCGCATGGGCGAACGGCTCGCCACCGCGCAACGTCCACTGATTCTCGCCGGCGGCGGTGCTATCGACGCGGCACCGGAGCTGACGCGAATCGCCGAATTGCTCGACGCTCCAGTGGCGCTGACCATCAACGCCAAAGGCATGCTGCCAACCAGCCATCCGCTGTTGATCGGTTCGACGCAAAGTCTGGTCGCCACCCGCGCACTGGTCGCTGAAGCTGACGTGGTGCTGGCGATTGGCACCGAGCTGGCCGAGACCGATTACGACGTCACTTTCGCCGGCGGCTTCGAGATTCCCGGCAAGCTGCTGCGCATCGACATCGATGCCGATCAGACCGTGCGCAACTATCCGCCGCATGTCGCACTGGTCGCTGATTCGCGCAACGCCGCGCAAGCCTTGCTCAGCACCCTGACGCAGAAACCGCTGGCCGAACGCCGCAATGATTGGGGCCAGGTACGGGCCGCGCGTTTGCGCAATGAACTGGCCGCGAGCTGGGACGCGCCGACGCTGGCGCAGACGCGTTTCCTTGAAACCGTACTGCACGAATTGCCCGAAGCGGTGTTCGTCGGCGATTCCACGCAACCGGTGTACACCGGCAACCTTACCTTCAACCCCGAGCGTCCACGTCGCTGGTTCAACGCATCCACCGGTTACGGCACCCTCGGCTATGCGTTGCCAGCGGCGATTGGTGCGTGGCTCGGCGGCCAACTCGATAACGGCGCGCGCCCGCCCGTGGTGTGCCTGATCGGCGACGGCGGCTTGCAGTTCACGCTGCCGGAACTGGCCAGCGCCGTCGAAGCGCGGGTGCCGGTGATCGTGCTGCTGTGGAATAACCAGGGTTACGAGGAGATCAAAAAGTACATGGTCAATCGCGCCATCGAACCGGTCGGCGTGGACATCTACACCCCGGACTTCGTCGCCGTGGCCAAGGGCCTCGGTTGCGCCGCGCAAGCCATCAGCAGCATCGACGATTTGCGCGCAGCGCTACGTAAAGCGACGGACCGGCAAGGCCCGACGCTGATTGAAATCGACCAGAACCAGTGGATGCAGGCGGTGGCCCAATGATCAGTTTTCCAACCACACTCGACGGGCTCTACATCAACGGTCAGTGGTCGGCGGGGGGCGAACATCTACGGGTGATCAACCCCGCTACCGAAGCGCTGCTGACCACCGTCAACGGCGGTGACGAACACGCCGTCGATCAAGCGATCAGCGCGGCGACCGAGGCGTTCAAACACTGGTCGAAAACCACCGGCGCCGAGCGCGCTGTGATCCTGCGCAACATCGCCAACGGCGTGCGCAACGGTCGTGATCACTTGATGAACCTGCAGTCGAGCAACAATGGCAAACCGCAGTTCGAAGCGGCCATCGATGTCGATGACGTGATCGCTACTTTCGACTATTACGCCGAGCTCGCCGAAGGCCTCGACGTCGGTCAGGACAGTAATGTGCCGCTGCCCAGCGAAGATTTCAGCGCACGCTTGCGACGTGAGCCGTGCGGCGTGGTCGGGCTGATCGTGCCGTGGAATTTCCCCATGGTCACCACCGCGTGGAAACTGGCGCCAGCGCTGGCCGCCGGTTGCTGCGTGGTGCTGAAACCTTCTGAGGTGACACCGCTGCCGGAGCTGGAACTGGCGGCGATCATCGCTGAATCCGGATTGCCCGACGGCGTGTTCAACCTGGTCTGCGGCACCGGTCTGGCGGTGGGCGCGCCGTTGTCGGCCGATCCGCGCATCGCCAAGATCTCCTTTACTGGCAGCAATGCGGTGGGCGTGCAGGTGATGCAACGCGCTGCCGAAACCGTCAAGGGTGTGAGCCTGGAGCTGGGTGGCAAATCGTCTTTGCTGGTGCTGGCGGATGCCGATCTGCAACTGGCGGTGGAACTGGCCTGTGGCGGCGCGTTCTTCAACGCCGGGCAGATGTGCTCGGCCACCAGTCGCGTGCTCGTCGCTGAGGAATTGATGGATGAGTTTCTCCAGCGTCTGCAAACACGCGCAGAGGCGATCCGAGTCGCTGATCCGTTTGATGCGGATGTGGAGATGGGCGCGCTGGTCAATCAGGCACAGTACCAGCGGGTGCTTGGGCATATCGATCGCGGCCTGAGTGCGGGGGCGCGTTTGCTCTGTGGCGGCAATCGTCCGGCGCATTTGCCGCGCGGTTATTTTCTGCAACCGACGGTGTTCACCGACGTACCGCTGGACAGCGCGTTATGGCGTGAAGAGATTTTCGGCCCGGTGGTGTGTGTTCGCAGTTTCGGCAGCGAGGCTGAAGCGATTGCCTTGGCCAATGACACGCAGTTCGGCCTGGTCGCGAGTGTGGTGACGCGCGATGCCACAGCGGCGGATCGCCTGGCCAATGCCTTGCAGGCGGGGCTGGTGTGGATCAATGCTCCGCAGGTGATTTTCCCGCAGGCAGCGTGGGGTGGTTACAAGCAGAGCAGTGTCGGTCGTGAGCTGGGGCCTTGGGGGTTGGCGGCGTTTTTGGAGATCAAGCATGTGATCCGCGCGGTCTGATCATAGATATGTAGCGCCTGGACTGACCCCTTCGCGAGCAGGCTCGCTCCCACATTGGAATGCATTTCCCTGTGGGAGCGAGCCTGCTCGCGAAAGCGCCATAAGCCCCACTTCAGATTCCGGATCAGACAGAAAGCCGCAGCCGCGCCAGATCCCGCAACGGCGGCGCGCCAAACAGGCGGCTGTACTCACGGCTGAATTGCGACGGACTTTCATACCCCACGCGATACCCCGCCGCCGAGGCTTCCAGCCCTTCGGTCAACATCAGCCGTCGCGCTTCTTGCAGGCGCAGTTGCTTCTGGTACTGCAACGGACTCATCGCCGTCATCGCCTTGAAACGATGATGCAGCGTCGACACGCTAAGGTTCACTTCCCGGGCCAGATCATCGATGCGCAGCGGCTGTTCGAAATTGCCGTTGAGCCATTTGATCGCCTGGCTGATGCGATGGCTCTGGCTGTTGGCAATCGCAATCTCATACAAACGATGACCCTGCGGGCTGCGCAGCAAGCGGTAGAGAATCTCCCGGCGAATCAGCGGCGCAAGCATGGCGATGTCTTTCGGCGCGTCGAGCAGCCGCGCCAGACGCAGCACCGCGTCGAGCATGGCGCTGTCGATTTTTTCCACGTACAGCCCACGTCCGGTCGGCCGTGTCGGTACGCCCATCGGGCCGGCGTCGGCGATCAGCGCGGTGATTTCGGTCGGATCAATGTCGAGGCGCACGGCGAGGATCGGTTCCTCTGGCGAGACGTTGACCACGCGCCCGCTGAGCGGCATCGAAACCGACACCACCAGATAATTCAGCGGGTCGTAATTGAAGAACTCGTCGGCCAGGCGCACCTCTTTTCGCCCCTGCGCCATGATGCACAGCGCCGGCTGCGCGAGCACCGGGGCGAAATCATGGGATTTGGTGTGGCGCGACATCACCAGCGAACCGATGGCGGTCTGGTAGCTGCCATCGTCGCTGGTGTTGCGGCGGATGATCGCCGCCAGCTCCGCACGCTGCTTTTCCATGTCGGCGCTGGGTTCGGCTTGAAAACGATCAAATGACGTCATGCAGGGCATCCTCGGCAAGTGAGGGGGGAATGCAGCAGAGCATATGTTTGTGCAAGCAACGGCGGTAGACACATTCTGCCAAATGCTTGCCTGATTCTGCACCGCGCCGTTCCCGAACGTCGCCGAGACGCCCGACCGTAGGAGCTGCCGAAGGCTGCGATCTTTTGATTTTTGTTTTTCAGATCAAAAGATCGCAGCCTTCGGCGGCTTCTACAGGGCAGCGGTGGCGCTGGGGTTTTGGCAAGTCTCGCAGGATTGTGCAACGCGAAGGCAGGAATCGACTAACGGCGCGGCGGCCCCGGCCCTTAATCTTTGCTCCAGTCGCAGCCCGTCCCCCGGCTGCCACGCGATTTCATGGAGGGTTGATCATGTCCAAGCAGATGCCTGTCAGTCATATGGCCTTCGTTCGCGCCCAGGCCGGGCGTTCAGCGGAACTCGGCGTGCGCCTGAGCGCATTGATCGAAGTCTCGCGCGCGGCGCCCGGTTGCCTGAGTTTCTCGTTGCAACAATCGCAGTGCGACGCCGACCTGTGGCTGGTCAGCGGTTACTGGAGCAGCCAGCAAATGATGACTGCGTATTTCAACAGTCCGTCGATGGAAGTCTTCGCCGAGCTGGTCCAGGACCTGGTGGTCAACAGCCTCGACTTCCACACTTTCAGGGACGTATCTGCCGCGCAGGCCCTCGGTCAATGTTCGGCGCCGATACACAAACTCGCCGGTTGAGGGTTTAATGTCCGGCTTATTTGATTGAGCCAGGATCCGCGACATGGCACGTAAAGAGTTTGAACGCTTCGAAGCAGTCTCCGCAGTCGTCCCCGTTGAGCTGGGCGGTAACAAGGGTTATTACGCGGCCATCGCGGTCAAGGCCCTGGTCGATGGCGGCGCACCACGCTTTCACAAATTGCTCGATGAGCAGGTGTTTCCCGGCGCCATCGCTGCCGATGAAGCGGCAATCAATGAGCTGGACAAGCTCAAGGGCGTCACTGATGACGCCGAGCTGATCTGGTAATTATTTCTGCGCCCCGGGGCGCCACATCTTGAACAGAGCCTCAGGCCCCAGCTGGAAATAATCCGCCGGACCGCCGCCGCGCAGAATCGGTTGTGCGGCGGCGGTGTCGTAGATGCCGTCCTTCAGCAGCCATTTGGCGATGTGCACCGCAACCACCTCACCGAGGATCAGCCAGCTCGGTACGGTTTCGCCATCGGCGCGTTGCAGCTGGATTATCTGCGTGACTTTGCACTCGAAGGACACCGGGCTTTCGGCGACCCGAGGTACAGAAATCACCTTTGATGCCACGGTGGTCAGCCCCGCCAGTTCAAACTCGTTGACCTCAGGCGCGACCATCGCGCAGCTCTGGTTCATCTGCTCGGCCAACGGGCGTGTGGCGAGGTTCCAGACGAATTCGCCGGTCTGTTCGATGTTGTTCAGACTGTCTTTGCGCCCGACGCTGGAAAAACCAATGATCGGCGGCACGTAGTTGAAGGCGTTGAAGAAACTGTACGGCGCGAGATTGAGCCGGCCTTCGGCATCCTGCGAGGAAATCCAGCCGATGGGCCGCGGGCCGACGATGGCGTTGAACGGATCGTGAGGCAGGCCATGGCCGTTGGCGGGTTCGTAGAAATGGATGTCATCGGACATGGGGAGCGGATTCCTGGGCTGCATTCGGATGCAGCCATAGTGCAAGGACACCGCGCATATTTCCAGCCGGACGCAAATCACCCCTGTAGAAACTGCCGAGGCTGCGATCTTTTGATTTTGACCATGAACGGGCAGCATTCATCAGTGATGAATGACCTTTTTTCCGGGTGACAATTTTTTCATCCTTCTCCGACCGCTTTTTCACCCGCGTAACGCCAGTCTGCACACGGCCAGAAAATCAATAACCGGCCGTCACAAACTGGAGCGTTCCCGCGATGAATAAATTGCCTCAAATCACCCTGGCCTTCTGGGTCATGAAAATCTGCGCGACAACCCTGGGGGAGACCGCAGGCGATTTGCTGTCGATGACCCTCAACGTCGGTTACGCGATGAGTTCGCTGATTCTGATCAGTGTGTTCGTGATGACGTTAATCACTCAGTTGATGGCCAGGACTTACAAACCGCTGCTGTACTGGCTGGTAATTCTGTCGACCAGCACCGCCGGCACGACGATGTCGGACTTCATGGATCGCACCCTCGGGCTGGGTTATGCCACCGGTTCGACGATCCTCATCGCGATTCTCCTGGCGATCTTTGTCGCGTGGCGTCTGAGCGGCGATTCGCTCAATGTCAGCAAGGTGCAAACGTTCCGTGGTGAGATGTTCTACTGGATGGCGATTCTGTTTTCCAACACTTTGGGTACCGCTCTGGGTGATTACCTGGCCGATGATTCGGGTCTGGGTTTTGCCGGCGGCGCGTTGCTGATCGGCTCGACGATTGCGGCGGTCGTGCTGCTCAAATACTTCACGAAGATTTCGCCAGTGCTGCTGTTCTGGGTGGCGTTTGTGCTGACCCGGCCCTTCGGCGCGACGTTGGGCGATTTGATGACCAAGCCCCACGAAAAGGGCGGGCTGGATTTCGGCACCATTGGCTCGTCGGCGGTGCTGGCGGGGATTCTGCTGGTGATGATCGTTGGCGCTTCGTATGCGCAGAAGCGCTTTGGCAAGCCGCAGGTTGCCGAGTTGACTTGATTCCGCGTCGCCCTCATTCGCGAGCAAGCTCGCTCCCACAGGGCAATGGGGTGCCCACAGAATATGTGAGCACCACCGACCATTGTGGGAGCGAGCTTGCTCGCGAAGGGGCCCTCACAGCCACCGTTGCAGTGGCTGAAAAAAACCGATCAGTCAGTCACGATCCGCGAATGCTTCTGGGTGTCTTTCATGGTGATGTACACCAGCAACGACACGGCAATGCACGCGGTGACGTACCAGTAGTAGCCGGTTTCCATGCCGATGCTCTTGAACCACAGTGCGATGTATTCGGCGGTGCCGCCGAAGATCGACACGGTCAGTGCGTACGGCAGGCCGACGCCCAGGGCGCGGATTTCGGTCGGGAACAGTTCGGCTTTTACTACCGCGTTGATCGAGGTGTAGCCGCTGACGATGATCAGCGCCGCCATGATCAGGAAGAACGCGCCCCACCAGGTCTGGATGGTGTGCAGGGTCATCAGGATCGGCACGGTGAAGATCGTACCGAGCACGCCAAACGCGATCAGGATCGGGCGCCGGCCGATCTTGTCCGACAGGCCACCGATGATCGGTTGCAGGCACATGAACAGGAACAGCGTGGCGGCGGAAATGGTGGTCGAGTCGGAGATGCTCATGCCGACCGTGTTCACCAGGTATTTCTGCATGTAGGTGGTGTACGTGTAGAACGCCAGGGTGCCGCCCATGGTCAGGCCGACCACGGTCAACAGCTCTTTCGGATGGCGCATCAAGGTGCGCATCGCGCTTTCCTTGGACTTCTCTTTCTTGGTGAATGACTCGGTTTCTTCCATGCCGCGACGCAGATACAGCGCCACCACTGCACACAGCGCGCCGATGGCGAACGGGATACGCCAGCCCCACGCGTACAGCTGTTCGGTGGTCAGCATGTTTTGCAGCACGATCAATACGCCGAGGGCGATGAGCTGGCCGGAGATCAGCGTTACGTACTGGAAGCTGGAGAAGAAGCCGCGACGTTCCTTGGTCGCCATCTCCGACAGATAAGTCGCCGAGGTGCCGTATTCGCCGCCAACCGACAGGCCTTGCAGCAGGCGGGCGAACACCAGCAGGATCGGCGCGCCGATGCCGATGGTTTCATAGTTCGGGCTCAGGGCGATCAGCAGCGAGCCGAAGCACATCAGGTACACCGAGGCCATCAGCGCTTTCTTGCGCCCGACCTTGTCGGCGTACATGCCCATCAGCCAGCCACCGATCGGGCGCATCAGGAAGCCCACGGCGAAGATCGCTGCGGTGTTCATCAGTTGCGCAGTGGTGGAACCGGCGGGGAAGAAGGTCTTGGCGAAGTACAGGGAGAAGGCGGCGTAGACATACCAGTCGTACCACTCGACCATGTTGCCGACAGAGCCGCTGAAGATCGATTTGATCCGGCTGGCGGTGGTTCTCGGTTTGGCCGGCACGGCAGCCGACCCAAGGGGCAGGGCGTTGGAGTTATCCATTGAAGGATCCTTCGTTTAATTGTTTTTGTGGAGCGCGTCGGAACGCAGCCTGCCAGGGCTATAGCAGGAGGTGTGCCAAGGGGCGGAGCGCCGGACTAGAGGGGGTGGCGGGGAGGAGTGAGCGGTTTTGTGCCGACTGATTGGGCTGCGTGAGCGGATTTCCGCTTATCGCGTGAAGATCAAAAGCCCCTCACCCTAGCCCTCTCTCAGAGGGAGAGGTGACTGACCGAGGTGTTCTTGTGGGTGTGATCGTTCCCACGCTCTGCGTGGGAATGCCTCAACGGACGCTCCGCGTTCGGCTTCGCAGGGGACGCAGAGCGTCCCGGGCTGCATTCCCACGCGGAGCGTGGGAACGATCAATCTCTGCCTCACTCCGCCAGAAACATCTCCCGACTCAACCCATGCCGCTGCATTTTTTCATTGAACGTGCGGCGCGGCAGTTGCAGTTCTTCGAGCACGGCTTTGACATCACCTTTGTGCCGGGTCAGCGCCGCGCGCAGGCATTGTGCTTCGAAGGCTTCCTGCTGCGCCGCCAGCGACTGGCCCGGATCAATCGCCGCCACCGGCTCATCCAGGCCCAACACCTGACGTTCGGCGACGTTGGCCAGTTCGCGCACATTGCCCGGCCAGTCATGGCTGAGCAGATGGCTTAATTGCGCGCCTGTCAGCGGTGGAAACGTTCGGCCCAAACGTTGCGCGGCGTTCTGGGCAAAGGTTTCGAACAGCAACGGAATGTCTTCCCGGCGATCGCGCAGCGGCGGCAGGCGCAGTTCGGCGACGTTCAGGCGATACGCCAAGTCTTCACGAAAGCGCCCGGCGCGGGCTTCGTCGAGCAGGTCCGGTTTGGTCGCCGCGACGATACGCAAGTCGACCCGTATGCTCTGGTTCGAACCCAGCCGTTCAAGCTTTTGCTCCTGCAAGACCCGCAGCAGTTTCACCTGCTGGGCCAGCGGCATGCTTTCAATCTCGTCGAGAAACAGCGTGCCGCCATCGGCGTATTCCAGCTTGCCGATGCGCTTGCCGGAAGCGCCGGTAAACGCACCGCTCTCATGGCCGAACAGCTCGGCCTCGAACAGTTGCTCCGGAATCGCCGCGCAGTTCAGCGCCACGAACGGTTTGCCGGCGCGCGGGCCGAAATCATGCAGGCAACGCGCGACCAGTTCCTTGCCGCTGCCGGTTTCGCCACGAATCAGCACGTTGACCGGCAACGTCGCCAGATCCAGCACCTGCCGACGCAACGTCTGCAAGCCTCGAGATACGCCCAGCAACGTCGCATCGAGCTTCGCGCGGTTGTCGGCCAGTTCGTGCAGGGCGCGGTTTTCCAGGACCAGGCGGCGTTTGTCCAGCGCCCGGCGCAGGCTGCCGAGCAGGGTTTCCGGGCTGAACGGTTTTTCCAGAAAGTCGTAGGCGCCGTCGCGCATGGCTTCGACCGCCATCGGCACGTCGCCATGGCCGGTGAGCAGAATCACCGGCAGATCGGCGTCGCGCTTTTGCACTTCGGCGAGCAGTTGCAAGCCGTCCATGCCGGGCATGCGCACGTCGCTGAGGATCACCCCGGCAAAATGTTCCGGGAGCGCGGCGAGGCATTCTTCGGCGCGGCTGAACAGCTGCACTTCGAACCCCGACAGGCTCAGCCACTGTTCGACGGCGTTGCGAATGCTGCTTTCGTCGTCGACCACCATTACCGAATTGAGCATCAGATGTGTGCCTCCAGATCGATTGGCAGGGTCAGGCTGAACACCGCGCCGTGGTCGCCATTCTCGGCGCTCAGGCGGCCGCCGGATTCATGCACGATGGCGAAGGATACTGCCAGCCCCAGGCCCAGACCATCGCCCACCGGTTTGGTGGTGAAGAACGGATCGAACACCTGACCCAGATGTTCCTCGGCAATGCCGCCGCCGTTGTCGCTGACGCTGAGCCGCCACAATTGCTCGTCCGCCTCGAGACGAATTTCCAGGCGCTTGCAGGCTTTGCCCTGCATCGCGTCCAGCGCATTGCGCAGCAGATTGATCAACACCTGTTCCAGACGAATCGCATCACCGCGCACCCACGCCGGACGCGCCAGGTGCAACACCAGACTGACCTGCTCGTCACGCAGGCGCGCATCGAGCAGTTGCAATGATTGGTCGACCACGGTCGCCAGATCCAGACGTTCGCGCAAACCGCTCGGACTCTTGCGCGCGAACGTCTTGAGATGGCCGGTGAGGGCGGCCATGCGCGTGAGCATGTCGTCTACCGGTTTCAGCGCTTTGTAGGCGTCATCGACGCGGCCATGTTCGAGCAGCAGGCGCAAGGTTGCCAGTTGCATGCGCTGGGCGGTCAGCGGTTGATTGATTTCGTGGGCCAGCGCGGCAGACATCTGCCCCAGCGCAGCGAGTTTGGCCGACTGCACCAGACCTTCCTGCGCGGTGCGCAAGTCGCGGGTGCGCTCCTCGACCAGACGCTCGAGTTCTTCGCGATTGCGCTGACGGACCTTGGCCAGCCGCCAGCGCTGATTGAGAAACAGCAACAGAAACACCAGCGCCAGCCACACACCGGCGGCGGCCAGCGCGGCATTGCGCAAATCTTCGAAGGCGACTTGCGGACGGCGCAGCAGGTGCAGGGTCCAGCCTTCGGTGGTCAGTGGTAGCGACTCCCAAAGATAGTCTGCAGTGCCGTCCGGGCCTTCGACCCGGCGCAAGTCGCTGTTGTCATCGAAGCGCCGTAACGGCAAATGGGTCAGCGGCACCAGTGATTGCTTGTCGTACTGACGGGTGGTTTTGATTTCGGCCAGATCGCTGGCGCCCAACGGTCGCAAGGCGCGATAACGCCAGCCCGGTTGATTGGCGATGAAGATGATCCCGCGCGCATCACTGACCAGCAGCGTATCGCTGCCCTGGCTCCATTCGCGTTCCAGCTCCGGGAATTCCAGTTTGACCACCATTGCACCGAGGAACTCGTCGTTGTCCCCGAGCACTGCGCTGGAAAGGAAATAACCGGGAATCCCACTGGTCACGCCTACCGCGTAAAAACGCCCGGTGCCTTGGGTGCGGGTCTGGCTGAAGTAAGGACGAAAACCGTAGTTGTGCCCGACGTAACTGCTGGGCAAGCGCCAGTTGCTGGCGGCCACGGCCAGACCGGTGCGATCGAGCAGTTCAAGGGTCGAGGACTGCGCCGCACCGTTGATCTTTTCCAGCTTCAGATTCAATGCCGCTTGCTGCGCAGTATCGACCGGCCCGGTCAGCGCCGAACGCAATTGCGGGTCCAGCGCCAGCACGGCGGGCAGCGCGCGATAGCGATCGATCAGGGTGTGCAATGAGTTGGCGTACAGCCCCAGTTGCTGATTGGCGCGGGCGGCGTCTTCTTCCAGCGCCTGACGCTCGGCATGGCGCATGGCGAGCGTCGCGGCCACGACTGTGCCGGCGATGATCAGCAGGGTGTACAACGACAGACGCAGGGTACGGGAAGTCGGCAACATGCTCGGTGCTGGGTCGGCAGAACGGGCGGGCACGATAGCATGGGCCGAGGTGGCCCGGCGTGCTGTACACGCCGGCCGTGTCTGCTAAACAGCTGTCTCCCGGACCTGACGTCGATGCACAAGGTTCGACCGCGGTTTGGCAACGGGCCTGGTTCTCGGTTCGGCAGCGATCGACTGTTCCAATTGTTGCAAGCGGTCGGTTACGCCGTCGGCTTCGCTGGGCTCTTCAACCAGCTGCTTTGCCGTTTCCAATGCCTGGTCGATCGCCTCGAACGGATCAATACCGCTCCTCACCAGCTTCATGATTTCCCGTTGTTTTTCGCCAGACAGCACGTCCAACTGGTTGTAGAACATGTCCTGAAGACGTTGCGGATAGCTGCTGAGGGTTTCGTTGAAGCGTTTGATACCGTTGAGCAGTGTGCTGGCGTCATCCGCCAGATCGCTCGCTCCATCCATCACCTTCTGCGCAAGGTCTGCTCCGGACTGCACGGCGTCGCTGATCGCTTGGGCGCCATCGTTCAGTTCTTCGGTATGCATGACTTCAGTGAGCTTCAGACCCTTTTTGAAAAAGTAATACCGCATGACCGGAATGGCGATGGCGCCTATCACGCCGCCCACGAGGCCCCCTATAAAACCGCCACCCAGTGCACCGACCGCCGCGCCAGCCGGCAAGCCGAGCAGACCACCGATAACGCCACCCACTGGCGTGCCGACCGTTGCGCCAAATCTGCCGCCTTTGTAAATCGATCTCAGCCCATAGCGGGAAAAAATGAATTTTCCAAATGTCAGGTTTTCACGCGCATCGTCGATCGCTGCGCCTTCAGGGATGAGTGCGTCGAACTTGGTGGCGAACTCATGCAGTTGACTGATCGAATCGCTGACGTTTTTCGTCATGCCTACCAGTCCGCGCAGGCTGTTTGCTATAGATTTCAAGTAGCCTGACGTGTCGACATAGAGCAGCGGATTGTTCGACACCATCGCATAGAGATTCAACCCATCCACATCCCCGGCCGGATCGGCGCTGACCCAGCGCTGCAACCACGGCGCGTAATAACGGGCGCCGTAGTAATACAGACCGCTGACATCCATCTCCTTGCCGGAGTAACGGATGAAGCGATACACGGTTTCCGATTCCGGCTTCATCCATGCTGTTTCGCCGAACGGGTAATAGCCCTCTGCGCTGGTGACGTCAGCCTTTTCATCAAGCTCCATCACGCAAGAGCCGAGATGGTCCTGGAGGGTGTAGCGCAGTTGGTTGTTGGCGACAGGTGGAGTCGTTACCCAATGCAGACAGCGCGCGTTGCCGAGGCTGATGATATGCAGTTCTTCGCCGTTGTCTCTGGTGCGGATTTCCAGGCCGGGCAGATAACGCACCTGATGGAAGTGATTGGCACCGGGAGCGAAGGTTTCGTGACGCTTGAACACCCGCACGCCTTGGCTGTATCGGTAGTGTTCAGCGTCGTTGGCGCTGTCTTTGCGCAGGACCAGATCGATATGTTCAAGCTCGTCGCGGCCGTTCCAGTGCAATGACGGACCGTGGTGCAGCCTGCGTTGATTGCCGTGCGGGTCGAACCAGGCGCCGAAGTCCGGCGGCTCGTCGCCTGTTTCCCAGCGCACGCCGCGGTTGCTTTTGTCGTCGATGCACAGCGTTCGGGTACGACTATTGCCGTCGCGCTGATGACGCAACTCGGTCAGGTTGCCGCCATCGTCATAGGTATACGTCTGGGTGTAGTTGAGGCGGTTTCGTTCGTCAGGCGGTTGCGGCAGGCCGGGGATGTCCGGGGGCAGGGCATCGTCATGGCCGGTGGCGCGGATCAACCGGTACAAGGAGTCGTAGCTGAATTCACGGTGCCCGTCGACCCGCTGATTGGCGAACCAGACGGGCTCGAAGGCGTGGTCTTCGATCCGGGTGATATTGCCGACGCGGTCGTAGAAATATTCCAGATCCTGCAACCTCGGCTGATCGGGTTTCTGACTTGTCCGTGTGCGCAGGCGACCATCTGCCGGGTCATACGTCCACTGGCTGAGCACTTCGTTACCGTCCAGCTGCGAGATGATCTGATCGTTGGCGTTGTACTGCACGTCCAGCAACACCTGCATGACTTTCGTCTTGACCTCCAGCTCCACTTGTTTGAGCTGCCCGGCAAGTCCGTAACGAGATGCTCTGCGGTGTCCGCCGGCATCGATCTGTTCCAGCACAGCGCCGAGTGGGCTGAACACCTGATGGCTGGTGAACGCTGCGTCATCATGAAAGGTCCGCTTTTCCACCAGCAGTTGCCCGGTGAGGGCATAACTGGTGATGTCCAGCGAACCTGAAGAATCTGTCTGTCGGATCAACTGCCCGCGCAGGTTGGAGTCTGGTTTAGCCGAGCCAGGGGCATAGGTGAAAGTATCGAGCTGACTATCGCCGTTTCCGGTGAGCTCTAGCTGCACCACGCGCAGTTGCTCGTCAAAGGTCGATTGCCAGCAGTGGCCGCGCTCGTCCCAGCGCTGCCGAGGCTCCCCGGCCAGTCCCGGCAGTACCAGGCGCCAGCCACTGTCGACACTGTCGATTTTCAACGGATCGCCGTTAAGCGAGTAGAGGGTGGTGAGATTGGGTTCAGATAAGCGCGGATCCCGTTTCGCGACCAGGCGTGCGGCAGCGTCATGAGTCTGGCAGGTGATCAGGCGTTCAACCTTTCCACTCGTCGTTGCACGCAGATAGTCAACCTGCCTGACAATCAACGTCCGAGGATCTCTGACCTGCACACTGGGGGTATGGAAATGCGTTGATCTGTTCATGGCCAATGTGCTCAGGATTTATCCAGCCGCAGAGCGAAGATAAACGTGCCAGAAAGTATGCAAACTTTTTTATGCCGCCTTTTGGCCGGTATATTGGCGATATCTGCCAAGCAGCTCGATACCGCGCCTTGCTTCAGCCATCCGTACGGCGATCTCCTTCTCGATCCGATTGCGACTGATTGCGTTGGAGTCCTGGGTTCCGACGCTACCTTTTGCAAGATCCAGGACAAAACCGAATGAGCCCGCTACACCTTGGTCATAAAATTCGTTGACGCCGATTTCGCTGAAAGCTGCATTGATGTCGCTCTGGTCCTGTTCAAGCATGTCGGTAATTGAAACCAGCGCTGTTTCGAGGTCATCAATTTCGATATCTCTCAAACCGGCCAGCGCTGTCGCTGTGTCCAGCCCTGAGTGAACAATGGCCATCATGTCGCTTGCAGCAGGTACCCCTGCAATTTGGCTGAGCGTTTTCTCAGTGGCTGTTTCGATCAGTTTGTTTTGTCCCTCGGAAGTCCTCGGATCATATGATCTGAGTGTTTTTTTCAAATATTTCAGGGGGGTAAAAAAGCCTGTAGTGGCGTTGCTGTGAATGCTGTTCGGGTTCAGTTTTCCGACAGCGGGCAGGACAGGAGTAGAAGCGGTGGTAAGTTCGCCAAATTTGTCCATTGCCGCGCCGGCGACTTTTGAGGCGATAATCCCACCGATTATTGTCCCGCCTATGGGCAGTATTGCCGTCCCGATTGCACTGCCTGCTTTTCCTGCTGCCGTGGTGGCAGCACCTTTACTGATGTTGAAGGTTGTGTTTATGGCCATGCGTTTGGAAATGTCGGCAGCGCTGAACATTCCGTTCAGTTGACGATTGAGCATTTGTAACTCCTTGCCCAAGTTGTCCAGGACTTTCGTGTAGGTCACGATGTCCTCCCTGACATCTTGCGGTATGTCTTTTTTATTACCGTCGTTATCGATGAACAGGATCGGATTGTTGCCGACGAAACCATACAGATTGAGTCCATCCACATCCCCCGCCGGATCTGCGCTGACCCAGCGTTGCAGCCACGGCGCGTAATAGCGGGCGCCGTAATAATACAAACCGCTGACATCCATTTCCTTGCCGGAGTAACGAATGAAGCGGTACTCGGTTTCCGATTCCGGCTTCATCCAGGCGGTTTCGCCGAACGGGTAATAGCCTTCTTCGCTGGTGACTGTCACGTCTTCATCCAGCTCCATCACGCACGAACCCAGATGATCTTGCAGGCTGTAGCGCAGTTGGTCATTAGTAGTGGGGGGCGTTGTTACCCAATGCAGGCAACGTGCATCGCCCGCGCTGACGATGTGCAGTTGTTCGCCATTGTCTTTGCTGCGAATTTCAAGGCCCGGCAGGTAGCGGACCTGATGGAAATGTCGCCTGTTTTGAGTAAACCACTCGTGACACTTGAAGACCCGCTGACCTTGGCTGTAGCGATAGTACTCGGCGTCGCTATCGCCGTTTTCGTGGGAAAGCAGGTTTACCCTTTGCAACTCGTCCCGGGCATTCCACTGCAACGCCGGCCCATGCTGGAGATTTCGCTGATTGCCGTGAAGGTCAAACAAGGCGTCGAAGTCCGGATCCGCATCACCCGGTTTCCAGCGCGCAGCACGATTGCTGTGGGAATCGACGAACATTTGCCGCGTATAGGTGTTGCCCTCACGTACATGGGTCAACTTGAGCAGGTTACCGCCGTTGTCGTAGCTGTAGGTCTGGCTGTAATTGAGGCGGTTTTTCGGATCGCTCGGAGCCGGCAAGCCAGGAATTTGCGAAGGCGGCGCATCGTCGTAGCCGGTGGCGCGAATCAGGCGGTACAGCGTGTCGTAGCCGAATTCGCGATGGCCGTCGACCCGCTGGTTGGCGAACCACGACGGCGTGAAGGCGTGATCCTCGATGCGGGTGACATTGCCGACACGGTCGTAGAAATATTCCAGGTCCTGCAGGCGGGACTTCTCCGGGGGCTGACTGGTCAGGGTACGCAAGCGTCCATCGGCGCGGTCGTAGGTCCAATGGCTGCGTACCCCGTTGCCGGCCACTTGCTCGATGATCTGGTCACTGGCGTTGTAGTGTGTGTCCAGCAATACCGGTTTGCGCACTTGGCCATCGATCCACAGATCCACCCGCCGCAGCTGTCCCGCAAGGCCATAGCAAAATTGTCGGCGATGTCCGCCGGCATCGATCTGCTCCAGCAGGGCGCCCAGCGGGCTGAATACCTGCCGGCTGGTGAATGCTGCGTCGTCATGAAATGTGCGGGTTTCGATCAATGACGGGCCGACGAGGGCATGGCTGGATATTCCCAGCGACCCTGAACTGTCGGTTTGCTCGATCAACTGGCCGCGCAGGTTGTGGCTGGCGCTGACCTCACCACCGGCATAGGTGAAGGTGTCGGTCTGGTCCTCACCGTTTCCAGTGACCTGCAATCTGACCACGCGCATTTGATTGTCGAAGGTCGATTGCCAGTGATGGCCGCGTGCGCCCCAACGCTGTCGTGGTTCACTGGCCAGCCCCGGCAATATCAGGCGCCATCCGCCATCAACGCTGTCGGTGAATAGCGCATCGCCGTTAAGCGTGTAGACGGTGGTGGCGTTGGCAACCGGCAATCGCGGATCGTGCTGCGGCACCAGACGCCCGGCCACATCGTGCTCCTGAGCGGTCACGATAGCGCTGGCTGCGCCATTTGCGGCCGAGCGCAAATAAGCGACCTGACGGATCGGCAAGCCTCGGCCGTCAATCACCGCCAGGGCCGGCGTGCGCCAATGCAACGAGGCGGTCATGCGCCTGACTCTCTCGAATGCACCACCTCTTCGGCAGTGTCGTTGAAGTCCTCGCTGATGGTGAACCAGGGATGGCAAGTCGTTCTGGCGAAGTCTTCTTTGGCGTTGATCAGTTTGATCAGACGCCCCAGCGCGTCATAAAACAGTTGGTCGAACAGTCCGAGTTTGCGCACTGATTGATTGACGTACCGGTGCGTATTGGCGAAGAACGGCCGGTACTGGCGTATCGGCAAACCCTTGTTGTTGTACTCGACGCGTTCGCTGATGCGCCAGCGCCTTTGCGCCATTTGCTCGCCCTCCTCGATAAGCAACTCACCGTTTTCGTCTACGGTGTAGGCCAGCCCCGGGTCAACCTCTTGCAGGGTTTGCAGAATACGACCGAAGCCGTCGACGCAGGTTTTGACAATCTGGACCTGCACGTCGGGGTCGTCGGGGTAGCGGTCAGCGCTGAGCATCACGGTGTGCACGGGCTCGCGATAAGCAGCATCGATAGCGTTGAGCAACAGTTGATCGTCGGGTGTCAGGTCTTTGCCTTCGGCCAGGCGCTGCCGTGCGCTGGCGCGTATGTGTCCGCCGGGCAACAGGTCGCCTTGCCTGATCGATCGGGTTTGAAGGGTGGAGGCGGGGATCCGGCCCATCCAGCTGAACAGGTTCTTGTGCAGGGTACTCGCTGCTTTTTGTACGGTTAAATATGGATTCTCGATGGCGTATTCCGCACTGGTGTCCGGTTTTGTCCAGCCGGTCAGCTCATGGAATCCGGCGTCTTTACCGTTTTCCGTGCCGTAGAAGCTGGTGACCAGCGGCTGACCTGACGGTTCGTAGATGACTTCTTCGATATTTTCATTGGCGTCAATGAGTCGCTTGGGTTTGAGTGCGTGGTAATCGAACTCCGCCACGCGAGTAATACAACCGTCAGGCAGCTCCATGCGAACGACCGTCAGGTAGTGTTGATCGTATTCGGCTTTGGTCACGCCATGGCTTTGCGTTTCGTTGAACTCAAGGACTTTGTAGAACGCCTGAAGGTTGCCATATCGCGCGAAGTTGAACCGCGCCGACCAGAGGTTTTTGTCTGCGTTGGGCATTGCCTCGAACATCGGCTGCATGTCTTTGTAGCCAATGTCCTCCAGGGCTTTAGTGATATCGAACTCCGGCACCATGCTGTAAGCGTCCAGCGCGGTCTTGTCCAGCAGCGCCAGCTCCAAAGAAAATCGCAAGGCTTCGAAACCGGCGACGCCGTCCTCCAGCTCCAGGCCTTCTATATCCACATAGCGCTGGACAGATTGCGACGTCAGGACCCGTTCGTTATTCCACTGTGTTGAATCCTGATGCGCTCGCAGCGTTTCGAAAGACACCTGAGCGGGGTTCAGCCCTGTGGGCAAGGTACCTTTGCGCAATTTCAGCGCATTGCTCCGTTCCTGATAAGGCAGGCCCAATCGCCACTGCTGCGGCCCGGTCAGGTTGATCAGGCGCGCACGGGTTTCACTGATGTAAAACCATTGCTGCGCGTCGTCATGGGCGTCGCACCACCATTGATTCAGGTGGTCCTCGGTGAAGGGTGGCGGACTGTCCGCCGTCAGCCGTCGCGCGTAGCTCACCGAGAGTGCATGGGTCACGGCAGCAAAAGCGTCCCAGCGCAGAGTCACATCGTGGCGGCATAGCGGGTCATTGATAAAACCATCGTACTGATAACTGATGGTTTCCACCTGCAGCGGCAGCAGAACGGCCGCGGCATATTGCCCCTGCGGCTGCACTTCGCGCACCAGATAGCGTGTCTCTTGAACCGAGTAAAGTTGGAGGTCGTCGGGTGGCCGGGCATCGGCCTGGTAGGCATAGGTTTCCGTACGGGCCACCGAGCCGACCAGTGCCTGGGCGATGCGATAGCGACTATAGGCATCCTCCGGGGTAATGGGTTCATCGATTTCACCTTTGGGGTGGTAACGACTGAACAGGGTTTCGCCCAGTGGGTAAGCGTCCACATCCGCGCTGAAGTAATCGTCGCGTGGGCGATTCATGTCTTGCCCGTTGTGAAACCAGATGCGGGTCTGCGCCGGCTCGCTGAAGCCAGGCTGTGCAGGCTCCGTGGCCCTTTCGCAGTCGAGTTGTTGCAAGTAGCCGAAACCGCGAAATTCGCGTTCCCTGCCGTCGTAAAATCCCTCTCGCCATTCAAATAACTGGGTCAACCGGACGTTGGTGATCTCATCGTGCTGCTCCTGCTTTTTCACCACGGCCAGCGGAAACGGCAAATGACACACCGGGGCGCGCCCCAGTGTCAGGACACGGGCCTTTTCATCCAGCCACTCCTGTGCCGAGCTGCGATAAGTCACGCTGGAGCAGCAGCCCATATTGTTATTGCTGCTGGTCAACAGATAAGGTTTGTTCGCAACGAAATCGTAGCGCCAGTGCCTCGGCTTCATATGCGGTACCGTCAGAATCAGGCTGGCGCAACCCAGCCCCTGCAGATCGGCAAAGCTGACCTGGCACAAACGGTCGTAACGCACCCCTTCCGGCCACGGCACGCTGACAGGAATTTGCTCCAGACCGTTGCCGCCACGGTTGAGATAGATCTCGAATGTGTCGGATTTCAGATAGATCAGCGCCGGCGCGCCAGAACCGTCGAGGTCGGCGAGGCGCACTCGCGAAGCGTCGAATTCTTCATAGGTGAAGGGCAGGGCGCTGATCTTGCGTCCTTTGCCGAATTTGCCGTGGCCGAAATTCGGCCAGCAGCGGACCTCGTCATGGCGGATACGGCACAGTTCCGGCATATCGCTGCCGAGCAGGTTGCCCAGCAACACCAGCTCTGTGGGCGAGTTGCTGAAGACCGGCAAACGGTCGTCATCATATTCATGGGGTATTTCCTGTGCGGCGGCGAAGCCTTTTTCCCGCAGGCTGGCATAGAGGCGCACGCGGTCGGGGCTGATGCTCGCCGCTGACATCAGCCCGTCCCCGCTGAAATCCCCCATGGTCAAAGACAGATCCTGGTGCTCTCTGGGAAACTTGTCGAACGCGCTGAACAGTTCGAATTGCCGCTGCGCATTCAGCGCATGAAACCCGCAGTAACCCAACCGTGCGATGATCAGGTCCAGACGCCCGTCACCGGTCAGGTCGAGCAGTTGCGCCACGGCGCGGTTTCGATTCGCGAGCGGAATTCTGTCCAGCAAGGTCCACGGGCCGTATCCGATCAGCTCGGTACCGGGCGCCGCGCGCAGCGGTTCACGGTAATACCAGGCGTTGTCGTAGCGGCAGAGACACCCCGGCACCCCTTCGCCATACAGATCGACGCATTGGTAAAACCCGCCGTCTTCGATGCCCGGTTGGTTCTGGTTTTCCAGCAGGGGCGCAGGCGTTTTGCTGATTTCGAAGGGGGCGTACTCGAACTCTACCGGCGGTGAATGCTCGACATTGCCTTCAGTATCGAAGGCCTGATAGTGCGCTGCGCTGATCTGGCTGTAAGCCCACTGTGCGATGTTCTGGATCGGCCGGTATTCCAGCAGCAATCGACGTGCGAGCTTCGCTTCTGTCGCCAGACCCTTAGGGAAATGATGAAACATCAGCACCTGCTGGCAAAGTCTGCGTGTGCCCAGTTCAAAACCCTGACCATAGGTTGAAAACCGGTCCTGTCGTACCCGCCACCGGGTTTCTTCATCGTAGGTCGGGATCTGCGTCAGTGAGTCGCTGCGCTCGCCATAATCGAACAGCAGTTGAAAATGCCACGCCAAATCCGTCGGCCTGTCGAAGTCCCAGCTGTAAAGGCGGTCGCTCGCCGTGGCATTGCCATGACACACCCGTCGCAGATAACGCTGGGCGCGGTAATCGTGAATCGCGTCCTGTTCGTCCGGCTGATCGTCTGCCTTGTATTCGTAGCAGATGTGTTCGCCATGCGCGTTCATGCTTTCGCACAGCAGCCAGCTGCTGACGCGCAAAGGGTCGGCGGGGTCGGCGCGGCGTGAAGCGGCGGTTTTGCCGTAGACATGCAATGTGCCATCGGCGCCGTGCACCAGCCAGAAGGGCGCTCCGCCGTCGGCCGGATGCCAGCATTCGCGCAGGGAAAAATCACTTTCGATCCGCGCCCGATAAGACACCACCGTATGCGCCGGAATGGGCCGGTCGCGGTAGGTCGTTTCGCTGCGTGACTTCAGGTTGCCATCGTCATCCAGCTCCGGCATCCATACTTCGCCGTCATGGCCGATGATTTCGTCGTGCTCGGTGTAGCGCGGTACGCCCTTGTTGGTACGTCGGCTGATCTGGCTCAGCCCGGCCAGATTCCAGCCAAGGCCAAACGGGCTGTTACCACTCTGGCTGCTGGATGACAGGAGCATGTGCGGGTCATAGCCACGGCCAGCGGTCGGGATCGGCAGTTCAACCCCGGCTGTGCCCGTCGGACCTACCGCGCTCCAGCTCTTGCCGATAGTCGCAATCGACGAGCTTTTGGCGATGGAGGGAGCGGTGATGCTCAGGTCTTGATCGGGCATGTCGATTCCATTCGCGGGAAGTGGGCGTTCATGGAATGACGCTAGCAAGAATGGTGGAAAAATGAACCTGTCAGATCTGACAGGTGCGCAAGATCATTTTCTGTGCATTGGCGGGTTGGTTATCGCGATCGGTATCAACCAAAAAAAAAACGGCCGGGCATCTTTGCAGATGCACCGGCCGTTTCGATGTGGCGAAAAACTTACTGCACTTCAACCGCCAGACTTTCGCTGATCTTCTGTTGCCAGATCGCCGGGCCGGTGATGTGTACGGATTCGCCTTTGCTGTCCACCGCGACGGTGACCGGCATGTCCTTGACCTCGAATTCGTAGATCGCTTCCATGCCCAGCTCGGCAAATGCGAGCACCTTGGACTTCTTGATCGCTTGCGCAACCAGGTAGGCGGCGCCGCCGACAGCCATCAGGTACACGGCTTTGTTGTCCTTGATCGCTTCGATCGCGGTCGGGCCGCGCTCGGATTTGCCGATCATGCCCAACAGACCGGTCTGCTCGAGGATCTGACGAGTGAATTTGTCCATCCGCGTTGCGGTGGTCGGGCCCGCCGGGCCAACCACTTCGTCACCGACCGGATCAACCGGGCCGACGTAGTAGATGAAGCGACCCTTGAGGTCGACTGGCAGGGTTTCACCCTTGTTGAGCATCTCGACCATGCGCTTGTGCGCAGCGTCGCGACCGGTGAGCATCTTGCCGTTAAGCAATACGGTTTCACCCGGCTTCCAGCTCTGCACGTCTTCCGGGGTCAGGGTGTCGAGGTTGACGCGACGTGCCGACGGGCCGGCTTCCCAGACGATTTCCGGGTAGGCGTCCAGCGGTGGCGCTTCCAGCGAGGCCGGGCCGGAACCGTCGAGCACGAAGTGCGCGTGACGGGTGGCGGCGCAGTTGGGGATCATGCACACCGGCAGGGAAGCGGCGTGGGTCGGGTAATCCATGATCTTCACGTCGAGCACGGTGGTCAGGCCACCGAGGCCCTGGGCGCCGATGCCCAACTGGTTGACCTTCTCGAACAGCTCCAGGCGCATTTCTTCGATGCGGTTCTGCGGGCCACGGGCCTTGAGCTCGTGGATGTCGATGGATTCCATCAACACTTCCTTGGCCATTACCGCAGCTTTCTCGGCGGTGCCGCCGATGCCGATGCCGAGCATCCCCGGCGGGCACCAGCCGGCGCCCATGGTCGGCACGGTCTTCAATACCCAGTCGACGATCGAGTCGGACGGGTTGAGCATGGCCATTTTCGACTTGTTCTCGGAACCGCCGCCCTTGGCCGCCACGTCCACTTCCACGGTGTTGCCCGGGACGATGGAGTAGTGAATCACGGCCGGGGTGTTGTCCTTGGTGTTCTTGCGCGCACCCGCCGGGTCGGCGAGGATCGAGGCACGCAGGACGTTTTCCGGCAGGTTGTAGGCGCGACGCACGCCTTCGTTGATCATGTCGTCCAGGCCCATGGTGGCGCCGTCCCAGCGCACGTCCATGCCGACACGGACGAACACGGTGACGATACCGGTGTCCTGGCAGATCGGACGGTGGCCGGTGGCGCACATGCGCGAGTTGATCAGGATCTGCGCCATCGAATCACGGGCCGCTGGCGATTCTTCGCGCAGGTAGGCTTCGTGCATCGCCTGGATGAAATCCACGGGGTGGTAATAGGAAATGAACTGCAGGGCGTCGGCAACGCTCTGAATCAGGTCATCTTGCTTGATCACGGTCATGAGTCGCGCTCCTCTAAAACACGATGGGGCAGCTACAAGCTTTTAGCTTCGAGCGGCAAGTTAAAGCATTACGCGGACAGCTTGAGCTTGCCGCTTCAGGCTTGCGGCTTGTAGCTGTCCCTTTGTGGCGCGACGCTAAAAAGGCGCGGCAGTATACCGCGGCTCGGTTGGGCGTACACGTGCCAGCAGTCATTCATTGCGCCAGCTGCAAGCTTCAAGCATTGAGCGGCAAGTCAAGGCAATACGCGGACAGCTTGAGCTTGCCGCTTGAAGCTCGCGACTTGTAGCTGCCCGTCTGGGCCAGGCGGGCCACACTTTTGACGTCATTTTCCCGGCCCGAAAATCGGTGGTCATTTAGCGACCGGGCCTCTAAAGTGGCATCCGGTCTGTAGAGTAGGACACTCGGTCAGCCTCCTATCGCACGGTGAGTCAACGATTGACCCATAACGCCATTCAACGCCTTTTGCTCAAACGCTTCGCCCTCGCTGCGGCCACCTACGGATTGGCTTTGCTGCTGCTGTGGCTGGCGTTTTTCACCGGGCATTATCAGCAATCGCTCAGTGGCGTGGCCATCGGCAGCGCCCTGGTGGTCATCAGCCAGGCGACCCTCTTCGGGCTGTTCTGGAGCGGGCGCAACCAGCGCTTCGCCGACCCCAGCCTGACCGAAGCGCAAGTGCTGATGGGCCTGGGCTGGCAGACGTGGCTGATCGCCCATGTCGACGAGGCACGCGGCGCTTTTCTGGTGTTCTACGTGCTGATCCTGTTGTTCGGTCTGTTCCATCTCACCCGACGCGTGTTCATCCGCTGTGCGCTGCTGGTGTTTTTCAGTTTCTGCGCCATTACCCTGTGGGACGCTTACCACTTCCGCTTGGCCGAACCTGCGCTCGCGGCGTTGCAGGTGTGCATTCTGGCGATGGTGCTGGCGTGGCTGGTGCTCTATGCACGCTTTGTCCAGGTTTCCCGACAACGTCAGCGCCAGCGCCGCTTTGCCTTGCAGGCGCATCAGGACACCCTGCGCGGGATGATGCGCCAGCTCGAAGATCTGGTGGCCACCGATGAGCTGACCGGGCTGTTCAATCGCCGACACTTCCTGCGCATTGCCTCGCGCGAGCTGAACGCGCTGGACAGCGACGTGATGCACGGCCTGGCGCTGATCGATCTGGACCACTTCAAACGCATCAACGACCTGCACGGCCACGCTGCCGGCGATCAGGTATTGCAAGCGTTTGCCGGGGTGGCGCAAGCGTGCCTGCGCGACGGTGACGTGCTGGCGCGTTATGGTGGCGAAGAATTCGTTGTGCTGGTGCCTGACTGTGACGCCGAACGCCTGACCGCGTGTTGCGAGCGTTTGCGCATCGCCTTCAGCGAGGTGGAATTGATGGGCCTGCAAGTGCGCAACCTGAGCCTGTCGGCGGGCATGACCCTGTTGGCCGTTGGCGATGATCTGGATGAGGCGTTGCAGCGTGCCGATCAGGCGCTGTACCGGGCCAAGCGCGACGGGCGCAATCGCTGTGCCGCCGCGTGGGAGAACGTCGATGCCTGAATTGCGGGTCGGTGATCGGCAGTGGACGGTCGCGGCGGGCAGCAACCTGCTCGATGCGCTCAACCACAACGGCGTCGCCGTGCCCTACAGCTGCCGCGCCGGCAGTTGCCATGCCTGTCTGGTGCAATGCGTTCAAGGCGCACCCACGGATAATCGTCCGGATGCGCTGAGCGCCGAGCAACGCCTGCAAGGCTGGCGGCTGGCCTGCCAATGTCAGGTGAATGAAGATCTGCAGGTGCACACCTTCGATCCCATTGCCGACGGTCGCCCGGCCGTCGTCGAGGCGCTGGACTGGCTCAGCGACAACGTTTTGCGTCTGCGTCTGGTCCCGCAGCGGCCACTGCGTTACAGCGCCGGCCAGCATCTGGTGTTGTGGATCGGCCATGTCGCCCGTCCGTATTCATTGGCAAGCCTGCCGCAAGAAGATCGCTTTCTCGAGTTTCACCTCGATTGCCGCCAGCCCGGCGAATTCATCGATGCCGCACGCAAGCTGCAGATCGGCGACGCGATCCGTCTCGGCGAACTGCGCGGCGGTGCCTTGCATTACGATGCGGACTGGCACGCCCGACCGCTCTGGCTGCTGGCCGCCGGCACCGGTTTAGGCCCGCTGTTCGGCGTGCTTCGTGAAGCCTTGCGCCAGGATCACCAAGGCGCCATCCGCGTCATTCACCTGGCCCATGACGAACGCGAGCACTATCTGGCCAAACCCCTTGCCGCACTGGCCGCGCAGCGGGAAAACCTCAGTGTCGAGCTGTGGACAGCGGCCGAGTCGGCCGCCGCTTTGGCGCAACTGCGCCTTGTTTCCCGGAAGACCCTGGCCTTAGTCTGCGGCTCGACGACCAGCGTCGACGCCTTCGCCAAGCGTCTGTACCTGGCCGGATTGCCGCGCAATCAACTGCTGGCCGACGTGTTTGTGAGCCGTGGTTGAGCGCTGATATCTCAGACGCGAGACACGCCATGACCGAAGCCATCCTGCTGGAACGCGAACGCGGTGTGCTGACCCTGCGCTTCAACCGCCCGGACAAGAAAAACGCCTTGACCCGGGCTATGTACAGCCGCCTCGCCGAAGCATTGAAACAGGTCGACAGCGACCCGCAAATCAATGCCGTGCTGATCACTGGCAGCGCCGAGTGCTTCACGGCAGGCAATGACATTGCCGATTTCATCGAGCAACCGCCGAGCGATCTCGACAGTCCGGTGTTTCACTTCATGCTCAATCTGCTCGAATGCCGCAAACCGGTGATCGCCGCCGTGGCCGGTGCCGCGGTGGGGATTGGCACGACACTGTTGCTGCATTGCGATCTGGTCTATGTCAGCCGCGATGCGCGCTTGCGTATGCCGTTCGTCAATCTTGGTTTATGCCCGGAGTTTGGCTCCAGTCTGATCCTGCCGCGTTTGCTTGGGCAGGCAAAAGCGGCAGAGTTGTTGTTGCTGGGTGAAAGCTTCAGCGGTGAACAGGCTGCGCAGTGGGGGATTGCCACCGAAGTGCTGGACAGTGGCGCGGCTGCGTTGAGCAAAGCAAGGGAAATGGCGCTGCGGTTTGATGAATTGCCGGCCAAGGCAGTGCAAATCAGCAAACACCTGATGCGAGCGCCGGATCGCGAGTTGTTGCGCAAGGTGATCGAGGAGGAGGGCGCGTTGTTCACCCAGCGCCTGCGTTCGCCGGAGGCAGTGGCGGCGTTGAGTGGGTTTTTTCGCTGAATCTTGAGACGCCTTCGCGAGCAGGCTCGCTCCCACAGGAGATTGCATTTCAAATGTGGGAGCGAGCCTGCTTGCGAAAGGGCCTTACCAGACAAATTATCTGTTGAATCTAAGCAAAAAAAGCCCCGCCATTCACCTGGCGGGGCTTTTGCGTTTCAGCTGCCGGTCACTCAGACCTGGGGGTCGCCGACATGCAGGATCTTCATGCCATTGGTGCCACCGGTGGTGTGGTAGCTGTCGCCCTTGGTCAGGATGACCCAGTCGCCTTTTTCCACGACGCCGCGCTTGGTCAGCTCATCGATAGCTTTCTGGCTGACTTCGTGCGGTTCCAGCGAGGCCGGGTCGAACGGGATGGTGTAGACGCCACGGAACATCGCCGCGCGGGCCTGGGCTTCGCGGTGCGGAGTGAACGCGTAGATCGGCACCGAGGAGCGGATACGCGACATGATCAGCGGGGTGAAGCCGCTTTCAGTCAGCGCGATGATCGCTTTGACGCCCGGGAAGTGGTTGGCGGTGTACATGGTCGCCAGCGCAATGCTCTCGTCGCAGCGGCTGAATTCCTTGCCGATACGGTGGCTGGAGGTCTTGCCAGTCGGGTGTTTCTCGGCGCCGACGCAGATGCGCGCCATGGCCTGTACGGCTTCCAGTGGGTACAGACCGGCGGCGGATTCGGCCGAGAGCATGACGGCGTCGGTGTAGTCGAGCACGGCGTTGGCCACGTCGGACACTTCGGCGCGCGTCGGCATCGGATTCTGGATCATCGACTCCATCATCTGCGTCGCGACGATCACGGCCTTGTTGTGGCGACGTGCGTGCAGAATGATTTTCTTCTGGATGCCCACCAGTTCGGCGTCGCCGATTTCCACACCGAGGTCGCCACGGGCCACCATCACCGCATCGGAGGCCTTGATCAGGCCGTCGAGGGTTTCGTCGTCGGCCACGGCTTCGGCGCGTTCGATCTTCGCCACCAGCCAGGCAGTGCCGCCGGCCTCGTCGCGCAGTTGACGGGCGTATTCCATGTCGGCGGCGTCACGCGGGAAGGACACCGCGAGGTAGTCGACTTCCATTTCGGCGGCGAGCTTGATGTCGGCCTTGTCTTTTTCGGTCAGGGCCGGCGCGGTCAGACCACCACCGCGACGGTTGATGCCTTTGTGGTCGGACAGCGGGCCGCCGATGGTCACGACGCAATGCAGTTCGGTGGCGGTGGCGGTTTCAACACGCATCACCACGCGGCCGTCGTCGAGCAGCAACTCGTCGCCTAGGCCGCAGTCCTTGACCAGATCCGGGTAGTCGATGCCGACCACCTGCTGGTTGCCTTCGGTCAACGGATGGCTGGTGGAGAAGGTGAACTTGTCACCGATCTTCAGCTCGATCTTCTTGTTGGCGAATTTGGCGATACGGATTTTAGGGCCTTGCAGGTCGCCGAGCAGGGCGACGAAGCGGCCGTGCTTGGCAGCGAGGTCACGCACCAGTTTCGCGCGAGCCTTGTGCTCGTCGGGGGTGCCGTGGGAGAAGTTCAGACGGGCAACGTCCAGACCAGCCAGAATCAACTGTTCGAGAACTTCCGGCGAGTTACTGGCCGGGCCAAGGGTAGCGACGATTTTGGTACGACGGACGGACATGCAAAGACTCCTGAGTTCAAGCGCAGGCAGAGGCTACTATGCTCGAAGGGTGTAGTCATTGTTCGAATGCACTACTTATCGTTTTCTTTATTGAACGCGGCAACTTTGCGCTCAGCGCGCCTGAAGATTTCCGACCAGGGGTCGATACAGAGCACAAGACAGGAGAACCCCCATGCGATTGTTGCCCATTGCCGCCCTTGCCCTCAGCGTCCTCGCCGCGACCGGTTGCACCCGTTGGTCGATGAACCATCATTTGAACAACGCCTACAGCGCCTATGAACGTGGCAATTGCGAGCAGGTCATGCTCGAGCTGTCCAAGGTCGAACGCGCCAGCCGCGCCCGCCCGTATGTGTGGCCGGAAGTGTCGATGATGCGTGGCCAGTGCCTGGAACGGCAGAAGCTGTACATCGACGCGGTGCAGACCTACCAGTTCATCATCGCCTCATACCCGAACAGCGAATACGCCTACCGCGCCCGCGCACGTCTGGAAACCCTGCAGAGCCTGGGCCATTACCCGACACGCAGCGCCGCTGCGGTGGTGCGGCCGACACGCTTCTGACGGCGTTGTCGTACAAAATCTGGCCCTCTGTACAAGCTCCGCTATAGTCAAGGAAACCGCTTGCGAGCCTTGTCTCGACGGCGGCGCAACACCTGCGACTGGCCGTGGTAAAGGTGACGGCGCTATGCGAGCGTCACACCGGAAGCGGGGAGAGCGGGCCTGCCGCACAGGTTCGTTCCGAAGCACAGGTGCGGCTCCTTGCGGAGCCCTGCATGGCGAACAGCACATCATGTTTACCGACCGCCGGATCGAACGGCACCAATTGCCGTATTACCTCAGAGTCTTCAACAGCGTCACCGACAAACCTGTCGGCTTTCTCGGCAATGTGTCGGCGGACGGGCTGATGCTGATCAGCCAGTTGCCGATGATGGTTGGGGTGGATTTCCAGTTACGTCTCAAAGTCCCCGCCCGCGATAGCAGCCAGCAAGTGATCGATTTCAGCGCCTGCTGCGTGTGGTGCCATGAAGACGCCACCCCGTTGCATTACGACGCCGGTTTCATCCTGCGCCGCGCGCCGGCGGAATTTGGCCAACTGGTGTTGGCGTTGCAGCGCTACTTCAGTTTTCAACCGCTGCCGGCATCGGCTTGATTAGATTCCCCTGAGTCCAGGTAGCCAGGTATCGAGCGTGCGCCCGCCGGTTGAATAATTGTTTCGCTATTGTCAGGACGTTTTTAATGCCAATAAGGTCTTGTTGACTGTCAGAATTGACAGTGGTCGCTCATTCCGCAGTCCCGTAGCTTCAGTGCAAGTTTGCCTACTTGCGCAGGAGCACTGAAATGGACGACGAGATTGGAAAATCCAAGAGCGGGAATGAGCAGGAGAGCGAGAATCAAGCTCACACCAACCGCTTAACGGCCAAATCTCTCGCTGATAAGGCTTCCTTCGCAGGTGTGGCCGAGGGGAAACAATATTCCGATGTATTCTGGACCAACACTGTCACCACTACCCTTCATCAGACTCACCCGCGCGTGCCTGGATTGACAACCGAACTGAAGTGTCAATACAGGTTTGAAAATGGGTGGATTTATGTAAGGACCTTAATGTACAAAATGACTACCCGATATGGTAACTGGTATCGCGCCAATATTGATTTGGCGCTCAAAGCGGGTGGATATCAACGCATAAACTCACCGGACAAGATGAACCAGGACACGCAGTGGCATAATTACGTAATTCACCTGAGCGTGCCACTTGGAGACTATGGTGTAGAAGTTTATCTGCAAATGCGTGTTGATTATGACGGAACTAATAACGATGTTAAGCCTGGGGAGGGCTGGAATCAAAAAATTATTCCCGCACCGCCACCTGTCATAACATCGCCGAAAACAGATGAACTGGTCAGTATGCCTTTCAATGTTGAGGGCGACGGTCATCTGCCTGGCGGTATTATCTATCTGTCAGGGTTGCGGGGTCCTTATTCAGTCGCGTTGGGCACCGCGATTGCGACAGGGGGCGGTAAATGGGCTGCGTTTATTACATTGCCCTCGGACATTACGTCTTTTTATGCGATCCAGCATATAGGTTCTGAGAGATCGATTCTCTCCAGTTCCGTCACGATTCGAACAGTGCACAGTGCAATAACCTCACCCTCGGCAAATGCCTTGGTGAATCACTCTCAGTTGGTGTTCAAGGGAACTCGTAACAAGGAATCCGAAATTTCGGTACAGGACGCGCGCAATAATAATGTTCCGTTGACCATTAGCGACAATTCCAACACGGACACCTGGGAGCTTCCCCTTAAGTCAGGGATATTCGTCCCCTCCGGTGTTTTTTTTGTCAGAGCAAAAAACGTATCGGCCGGTCACTCCAGCACTTACTCAAACGAAGTAGCCTTGAGGATGTTGGGTTTTCCCGCCATTGATTCCGAAGTTGTGCAAGACGCGGCTTTCGATCTTGAAGGCGATAATGGGTTGCCCGGCGCCAAGGTAGAAGTTTTTGAGGATCTGAGCAACTTCCGGTTAGGTACAAGTGAGGCGCTGACAGACACTCATTGGCTCGTCAAGTTGAAAGGCTTGCCACCGGGTCCGCTCTCTCTTGTCGTGAAACAAACGCTCCAAGGTCTCTCGTCCGGGGCATTCAAGGCCCACGCCTTTAGCATTCGTCCTCCTGCGCTGGAAATACCACACTACGAATTTCCAGCCGCACAGACAGTGCAGTTCTCCGGCGCCGGCCACTACAACCCGAAACTCGTGACGCGGATCCGGTTCATCGTCAAAAGTTTCCCTGGCACCACGCCACCGAACACGCCTCCCATCGTCAACGTGCAAAAAGATGGGTCCTGGGTCGTAACAGCAACAGGCTGGGGAGTGGGCAATTATTCAGTCGAGGTTGTGCAGCAGATCGCCGATAACGCCAGTGACTGGATCGACTCGCATGCTTGTCAATTTGAAGTCAGACACTCGCTGCCACAGGTCAGCGAAGTTACTCATACCCCTGCCTATCGTCCGGTGTTCAGCGGCAAGGGCTACCCAGGTGCGACTGTCCGGTTTACATATCCTGACGGCTCGGAATTTGCTCCTGATGCCGCTGTGCGGAATGAGCGGTGGTCCAGCGCTACTCCAAAGGAGCTGGGGCCGACGAAAGATCAGCGAATCTTCATATACCAATCCATTGGGGATGTAGATTCGCCTGCGCACCTCGAGTATGTGTTTTCCATCCCGCCTCAGGCGCCAGGCCTGAACGATCCACAAGAAAACGGCCAGTCGCCAATATTTACCGGCACCTGCTGGCAGGGGGCAAAGGTCCTCCTGGCCTTCAACGGCGAAGGCCGCTACGTGGCTGAAACAGACGGGAATAAATGGCGGTACGAAAAACCCGGTGGTTTTGCTCCTGGGAATTACACCATCAGCGTCACCCAGTTTGCTGCCGAACAGGAGTCGGGCCCGGTCAGAAAAGACTTCACCGTCAGACGGAACATGCTGAAACCGCAGATCGCCACACCGCTGGAAGGTGCCGTGGTTGCAGCGGATCTGATTGTGACCGGCGGCAACGGCATGGCCGGCGCCTCAATGCAATTGCGCGATGCGCAATATGGCAATGTACTGGGGCAACTGGACTTGACCGCAGATGGCCCCTGGTCGATCAGCCTGACCGATCTGCCGCGGCGTGGGTACAGCATTGATGCGCGGCAAACGCTGGAGGAGCAGAAATCCGAGCCCAGTGATCCGCGTTCCTTCACGGTAGCGCTACTCGCCCCGCAGATTACCGTTCCGAAGCAGGACGGCACGATGACGCGCGATGGCAGGATTGAGGGCACCGGTTGGCGCGGCGCCTGGGTTGAAATATGGGACGTGGATGCGAACGTGCAACTGGCTACCGATATCGAGGTCCAGCCTGATGGCTCCTGGTACTCGGAGTTGAAACAGTCGACGGGTCACCATCAACTGTGGGCCCGGCAATCGTTCGCGGGGACCCGGTCCGAAGAGAGCCCGATACGAAGCTACAGGGTTGTCCCGAATGCTCCCGCCATCGAGACCCCAACCGCCGACGATCATGTAGGAAGGCGAGTGTGGGTGTGCGGTTTTGGCATACCCGGCGACAAAGTACTGGCGACACTGGGCGATGCCCGGGGAGAGGCCGTGGTTGCGGACAATCGCACCTGGTCGATGCTGATGAACCTGAGTGTTGCAGGCGGCAATCACGCGTTGCAGGTGATTGCTTCATCCGCAGAGTTTCAATCTGAGCCGACCCTGCAGCAGCTGGCGGTGGGCACTTATCTGCCAGTCATCGAGGCGCCGCAACCGGGGCGCCAGGTTGATCGCAACCCTTGGTTCCGAGGACATGGTCGCCCTGGCGTCGGCCATCTGGTGAGCTGGTTCAATCCTGAGGTGGTCTGGCTCGAGCACGTTCCAGTGGACGGAGGGCAATGGCAGGGCCAGTCAGGACAATCGCTGCCGGCAGGTGGCACTTGGTACTGGTTTCACCAGACGCTCACTGATGACGAAGGAGAAACGGTATCAGAGCGCGTGCTGAGTTCTCGTTTCGAGGTTGACGCTGGAGACGCGCCAGCGAAACAGCGTCGGTAGAAGCCGATGAACGGTAGATAAACCTGTCAGTTCTGACAGGCGACAATCGGCAGCCATGAGCGCTTAATTGCAGTCAATCCGACGTCGCTCCGGACAATTGGCGAAGTGGTTCAGCGCCGTCATACCCAAGGATACCGATCATGGCAGATACGCTTCGTCCCGCTCAGCAATTGCTCGACCAGATATTCGGTGCGCCAGCGTTCGCTGACGATACCGGCCTGGCAAAGCTGCGTGCCGACCTCCAGGACAGCTCGATTTTCCCTCTGGTTAAACACAACGCCGAGGGCTTGATCAGCCGATATGGCCTAAGTCCCGTTGATGCGCAAAAAATCATCCGGCCACTGCGCTCTATGGCCACCTATATCTTGCGCCAGTACATCGAGCACACCCAGCGCGGGAGCCCCGAGGCGCCAGCCGAGCCTTTTAGTGGGCTGCTTTCCATTGTCGACGGTCCCAATCTGGAGCGTCTGTTTGCACCCAGGTTTGAACAGATGTGTCCTGTGGGTTCGCCCGAGGCTATTGATTCGCTGCAGGCGTATCTGGTGAACCTGTACCAGTTCGTTGATGAGATCGAGGTTGCAGGCGACCCCGCAATCAAGCCATTGCATGATCGGCGAGCTGACCTGAAGCGCCTGATGATCGACGAGCAGTCGACGCACCAGCGCGTGTCTTCGGTCGAAGTCAGTACATCGATCCTGCAGGCTTTCATCGACTCGTACATACCGATAGAGGATCAGCAGGAGGCAATGATTGCCGCGCGTTATCCCATTGGTCTGCCCTACTACAAGCCCTGGAGCACCATCGAAGAAGTGGTGCGTTCCCATGAGCTGTTGGCAGGTGATTTTGTGCGGGCTACCGATTTGCTGGCCCCGGGTTTCCTGCGTTCGGATGACTGGATCGCCGGATCCGGGGCGGCATGGGCCCTCGACACGGGCCTGGGGCCCTACCAGCGCGAGCTTCTGACAGAGCCTTTCATCCCGCTTGACGGTGGAACCTCTCCGCAATTTTATCTGGACAACTTCGGGGCCGAAGGCATAGATGTAGGCAACCTCAATCAGGTCAAGTTTTTTTGCGAACGGACAGAGCTCAACACGCCAGAGCTAACGTGTCTCTTGTCGGTAGGCGCTTTCGAGTCGGAGCGCTCGCCAAACATCAAGTACGACACCGTCGACGACGACAAATCCGAAAGCGGTCGCTACGGATCGGTTTATATCAATGGCGGGAAGCATCCCGGTATCGGCTTCGTCGCGAGTAGCAGCCAATACGCGCGAATCTACCTGGCACCCTACACCGCTCAGGGCCTGCACGGTTTCGACCGGATCAACCGCAAGTTACGCCTGGACAAGTGGTTTGAGATGCCCAGTGGCGAAGTGGATGACGTCGTGGCTGCCTTGATCAACGCCGAGCGTCGCGGCGCGGGAAACGAGAAGTGGGCGATTTCCGAAAACGTCGTTCATGGTCTGGGCCTGTTCCAGCGGTTGCGCAAGCATTACAACTGTTCTGCGGCGGATTTCGCCGTGTTCGTCGACCAATTGGCGATCTATGGTCGCGGCGAAGCACTCTCGCAGTTCGACCGGATCTTCAATAGTCAAGGAAGTCACAGGGCCCCTTTTATACTTGACGGGGAAGGCTTTGACTGGATGCCCGCGCCGGGTATTGTCGACCTGACGATCAGTCAATTGTGCAGTGCACTGGGTATCAGCCTTCAGACCTACGCCTATCTGGCTCTCGCCGTGGCCAGCGCCTATACGCCCGATCCAAAGTTGTCGCGCAGCAGGGCAGTCATTTCGAGCTTCTATCGACTGGTGGCACTGGCGCGAATGTTCGGGATCGCCCCCGTAGAAGCGATTTCGCTGTTGAGCCTGCTCGGAGGGAAAGCGTGGCTTGACGGTCTGGCGGGAGAACCGAGCATCGATCCCGCTGGGGAAGGTCCGGATGTCTTGCACCTGATCGAAGCCATGCACACCTGTGTCCAGTGGTGCCGTCAAAGCGATCTGCCGGTGCTTTGGATGTTGCAGCACGTCTCGCCTTTGTTGCCGGTGAGCCAAGCAACGGATCGCGACTTGCAGTTTTTTGGACAGGTTCGCGGCCTGCTGCCCGCAGCGCTATTTTCCGAGAGCGCCCTGATGATGGCGGGCGTGCCAGCTGCAAGGGTCGACAGCTGGGTGCAATTGCTGTCGATCGAGGCCGCAGGTCTGCAGCCCCTGATTGATGATGATGGTCTGCTGCTGGCCCCCTGGGGGACGGCCGAGCAATACCGCCTCTTTGTCCTGAACAAACTTCGCTGGGCGATCAGGACCGCTCTCGGCGACCTGCCCCCCGCAGAACTTGAAACGACACTCGCGATCATGCTGACAGTCTTCAATCAGGCCAGCGAGGCGCAGTCATCGATTGTCCAGGAAACCCTTGCCGTTTACGCCAATATTGAAGCCGAGAAAGTCCTGCCAACGCTCAATTGGGCTGGCGCGACGGTGGCCGGGTTATTGCGTCAGATAAAAGACCTGCCGATGACCGAAGCCGAACAGCCGCGTCGCGCACGCACTGAAAGTCCCCCTGAACTGCTTGGAGTTCTTGCCCAAGTGCGCCGCTTCAGTGAAATCGTCACACAGCTCGACTTGAGCGCGAATCTGCTGGAGGACTATCTGGCCTATGGAGCTCAGGCCTGGATCGGCCATCCGCCGGAAGATTTTTCGTTGTCCACACTTTACTACCTGACGGTGATGACCCAGGCGATCGCCATGAGCGAGCAGCCTGAGCAGGACTTGCTGGATTATTTTCAAGAGGTCAATGAGCTGCGTGAAGGTCTCAGCGGTGATGCACTGACGCTGGCGCAAAAGGCAGCGGAAATCAGGCTGGCGCTCTTTTTGGGCTGGAGTGTGCAAGACGTGCATGAATGTCTCCTGCACATAGTGCCGACGACCAAGGTGCTGAAAAATCTCGCTCAGCTGGACGTTCTGATGCGCTTGCGCAGGCTGTCTGCAGAGAGTGGTATGGATGCCAAGACCATTCTCCTGATCGGCAAGCTGCCGGAAGAAGACGTCGGCAATGCCTATGAAGCGGCTGCCGAGTTCGCCTGGCTCAGCGACGAACCGCTGGTTCCCGTTATTCCGCGGGCGGGCGATCTCGATCAACTGGTCAACGTGGTCTGGACATTGAGCCCTGCCACGGTCATCGCCAACAAACCCGGTGAAAAAGCCGTCTATACCGTTACTGTCACCGACGCCGATAACAAGCCGATCAGTGGCCTTCGCCTGAACTGGCAAACGACCCTGGGCGATATCGTCAGCAACGACACCAATCTACAGGGTGAACTCACCGCGACCTTCACGCCGGGGGCGTTGCCGGGCAGAGAAACACCGCTCTTCTGGCCTGCGCTGTTCAAGCCGAGACCCGCAGACCCCGTTGATATTGTCGTGGACCTGACCTCCATGACGCCTGAGAAGACATCACAGCTGCCGCCTGGCAGTGTCCGGATCGGCCAGACTGTCGCATTCAGCATTCAGTTGCTGGATGACTACGGCAATCCCGGCAAAAAACGCAAGGTTGAGTGGAGCTGGAGATTGCAAGCGCCCGGCAAAGGGGTCGCGATCATTGAACCGGATCATGGCGTTACCGATGAGCAAGGCCGCTCACAGGTAGTCGTCTCCAGTCATACCGGCGGCACGTTCGAAATCATCGTGAAAAGCACGGATAGCGGCAATACAGCCTATTTCGACTCCATCACGTTCGCAGATAACGAGCCGGCTTCCTGAGGGTATCGCTTTTTCACACATTTGAACTCAAGCCATATTCCAAGGAGAGAGGACGATGAACTCGCATGTCACTGGCACGTTGCTGGAGAAACACCGCTCGGCATTGATCGATTTTTGCATCGGCGCACTCGCGCGCAAATCCGGGCATGATTTCCTCAAGACAGAGGCGGATCTGTCGGAGTTGTTTCGCACCGACGTGCAGAACACCCTGGCCGTAGAAACCTCCTATGTGGCAGAGGCGACCAGTTGCGCTCAGCAGTTCATCGATGCGGCACTGCACAAACTTGAGCCAGGTTACCAAAATCACACCTTCAACCCCGAACTGCTTGAGCGTTGGAAGCTGGACAGAACCTATTCCGAATGGGCCGCAGCGCAATTGATCCAGACTCATCCTTCCAGCTATATCAACGCCTATGTGCGTCAACGCAAAACCAGCCTGTTCAGGGTTCTCGAAAACGATCTCAACCAGACCCGCCTCAGTGCCGATTCGGTTCTGATTGCGCTGCGCAACTATCTGCAAGCCTTCGAGCGGATCTGCAATCTTGATGTGATCAGTGGCTACATGGACGGCCTCGAGCCTGCCGACTCTGTTTATTGCTTCATCGGCAGAGAACGCGTCCCTCCGTACCAGTACTACGTACGCAAGGTTCGCGTCGAACTGCTCAAGAGCAGTCGCGCGGTCAATCCGGCGGCCTGGGATGAATGGCAAGCGGTCGATATTCCAGCGGTGAACGGTGTCCTGGACATGCGCCCGCTGATCTGGAACGGCCGGCTTTGCGTGGTCTGGGCACAGTGGCGTGACAAAGTCACCGGCAAAACCGCAGAAGACTTCATCCCCCACAAGCTGGACATCAACCTGGCGTTCATGACCGAGAACGGCCAGTGGTCGGCACCGCTGAGCCTGCACAGTTCAGAACACGCCAACCCAGTGACGAGACCCGACCCGGTCCGGCTGATCGCCACGGTCTCGACCGACCATCAACACCCCAAAGGCAAGCTGGGGGTGCTGCTGACGGGGACGGTGATGGAAGTACCAGTTGATGAGAATGGTGGCCGGGAAAAGGGCGAGCCAGAGCCCAAGCCATTCAACCACCTCGCTGTATTCGATGTACTGATGCGCCCTGTCACGGATTCAGGCGCCTGGCTGAAGTCTGCCCGGGACGACCGCTTCCTCACTGCCGAGACAGTTCAGCACCCACTCGGCAGTCAGGTCACCATCGTCAGCGAAGATGCTCCGGCCGGCAGCATGACGCCGTATCTGGATCTGAATGTCTTCGCGTTGCGAGTGGGTGATAACGATGTGCTGACCGTCGATGGTCTATGCCGCCCGACCCCACTGGATGGCAAGGACGTGGTGATGAGGCTGAAAATCCTCGGGAATCCGACGGCTGGTGATCCGCTGCCTGTCGAGACCGCGCAGAACACCGCAGGCAACTGGACAATGCCACTGGGAAAATTTACGCGGGCAAAAGGCTCATGGCCAAACCCCACGAGTTTCTCGCTGGGCACTGACACAGCGGGATACGGCACGAAAAAATTCCATCTGAGCATCGTCGACCTGACGGACTTCATCCCGCCAACCCTGTTGAAAAACACCGTCGACGCGGCGCAGTTTCTCGACCTCAACCTGGGCGGGGACTACGCCCTCAAGTATGTGCGGCTCAATTCCCTGTTCGGCCCCGAACTGGTGCAGCGCGCCAATATTTCTCCGGACGCGGTTCTGGATTGGCAAACGCAGCACCTGAAAGAACCGGGTCCTACAGGCTTTCCTGCATTCGAAGAACCCAACGGGCCTTTTGACGGTGCCAATGGACTGTTCTTCTGGGAACTGTTTTTCCACGCGGTACATCTCGTGGCAACACGACTGCGCGATGAGGATCGGTTCAGCGATGCGCAGCAATGGCTGCATTATCTGTTCGCTCCCCACGCTCCTGCCGACCCCGACACGGTGCCCAATCCCCGTCCAGCCTACTGGCGTTGCCGTCCGTTGACCGGTCCAGGAAGCTCTGGCGCCGAGAGCCTTGCGCCGCTGGATCCGGATGCCATCGCCTATTCCGAGCCGAAACATTACAGGCTTGTAGTATTCGTCGAATACGTGAAAAACCTGATGGCATGGGGAGACTGGTATTACCGCCAGTTGACTCGCGAAAGTCTTGCCGCTGCCCATCTGCGTTACGTACAGGCCGGTTTTTTTATGGGCAAGCCACCCTCGGGGAGTACCGTCAGCCGTTGGCAGGCGATCACGTTGGGGGCGTTGCTGGAAGAATGCAGCAAACGCCCGGATCTGGAAAAGTTTGAAAGCGAATTTCAGTTCAGTCTGGCCGATATTTCCGCCGGCTCCGATGTCGCACCACAGCTGGGCCTGTTGGCCTGCGGCCCTTTCAAAATTCCGATCAATCAGGTGTTGGTCGGTTGGATCGAGGCGCCGCGCAAGCGCCTGTTCAATCTGCAAAACAATCTGACCATTGACGGTCGTCCGCTGGACATACCGTTGTTCAGCCCGCCGGCTGATCCCAACCAGCTGCTGCGTGACCGGGCAGCCGGCAGCAATGGCAGACCGCGGTCGATGGGGCAGACACGGGTCATCGCTTTCTATTGGCGGGTAGCCTTCGAGCTCGCCTTGCGGGCGGTGGAAACCATGCAGCAGTTTGCCGCAGAGATACTCAACGTGCTGGAGCGCCGTGATCGCGCTGAACAAGAGGAACTGCAGCAAAGCCATCTCGTCGAGCTGGGCAATTACGCGCTGACTGTGCAAGAGCAGACCATTGCCCAGATGGAGGCGGTAGTCGTATCGCTTACCGAAAATCGGCAAAAAGCCGTCGAGCTTGCTCAAGCGTATGCGACACGCTACGAAGAAAACGTATCGGACGCCGAGTACGCAGTCATGTCCAACCTGCAACGCTCCAAGGAACTGGCGATGCAGTCTTCTGCGCTCAGAACGGCGGGCGGAGCGGTCGCAGCGCTGCCGAAGATTTTCGGCATGTCCAATGGGGGCGCGCTGCCTGAGCAATTACTGTTTGCCTCTGCCGACATATTCAATATTTTGTCGATCGGCGCGCAGGCGGATGCCGACAAACAAGGCACCAACGAAACCTATCGCCGGCGACGCAATGACTGGGCACTGCAACGTGATCAGGCACTGGCGGAGATACGCGCAATCGACGCGCAAATCGTAGCGCAGAATCATGCTGTGGCCGCTGCCCGGATCAACCTCGCACAGACGCTCAGGGCGAACGGTCAGGCGGTGACGATGTACAACTTCCTGAAAAAACGTGCGACCAATGCCGAGCTGTTCAACTGGATGCTCGGCCAGCTCAAGGCGTTGCACTATCAGGCCTACGATGCGGTGGTCAGCCTGTGCCTCAGCGCACAGGCGTCACTGAGCGCGGAAACGGGCAATTACGCAGTAACCCCGCCGCCCCAGGTGTTGCATGACCAATATCATGGACTGACCGCCGCCAATCATCTGCGCAATTACCTACTGCTGCTCGAGCGTGAGTATGTGCAGCGCACCGAGCTGAAGCTGCAATTTGTGAGGACCATCTCGTTGCGCTCGTTGTGTGATGACGTTAGTGACCGTCAACCCGGTATCGACAACTGGGCGCACGCGCTGAAGCAGCTATGCGATACCGGGTCACTGGAATTCAGACTCACGCAGTTGCTCTTCGATCGTGATTATCCGGGGCACTACTGCCGTCAGATCAGTTCGGTGGCGGTCACGCTGCCGGTCGTCGCCGGGCCATTCGAAAACACGCGAATGATTCTGACGCAGATCAGCAACATGACGGCCACCGAGGCGACGGTGCGATCGGTACAGTACCTTCTCGATCCGACGGCGGGTGTAGCGCCTGCCGATGTTGTGCATAACGTGCGCAGCGGTCAGCAGATCGCGATTTCGCTGGCCGTCGCTGATGACGGTACGTCCGCGGTGAAACCCGAGGAGGGCCTGCTGCGGCCTTTCCAGTTCACAGGCCTGATCGGCAGCTTCTCGTTGTATTGCCCCTGGTTTGACCGGGCTCGCCAGGCGGAACAGCTTGCCAGCCTGACTGACATCATTTTCGAGATCCACTACACAGCCAGAGCCGGCGACCCGACGTTTACCCAAAAAGTCATGGATCTGGTGATTGAAGCGGAAGAAAACGCCGAAGCAGCAGGCAAGGGAGGGCGCGGTCATGCCTGAAGCGATCATTCATGCACGCGAGAATCTGGTGAACGACGGCGAGTTTCTCCAGGGCTTGAAACAGTGGCAGAAGCAGGGGCGCGTCGATAAGGAGTCCGAGCCTTATCTGGGCAAGGATCAATCCTTTCTGGCTGCGCGTAACGAAGGCAAAGCGTGGCAGGACATCACCTTGCCCAGGTCATCGGCTGACAATGCGCGTTATGTCCTGAGTTTCCTTTGGGAAACCCGACACACGGAGCCGGGCTGGCTGTCGGTGTACAAAAATGGCGTCCGGGTCGAGCACTTCGAGCTCCCGTCCGGCAACGCCCGCGACCGCGAACAGGACCAGATCCGTCTCAACGCCGGGCTCCCGCTGGATTTGAAACCGAACCTTTTCCGTGAACCGCTGATGGCATCGTTTGTTGCGGGCGATGTTTTACGAATCGAGATAAGCAGTCCGAAAAACGCCCCTTCCTCACGGGAAAAAGTCTGCATCACCTGCATTGACCTGCAATTGGAACTTGAGGACCCGCAAGTGCAGAGCATCATCCTGGATGAACATGCCCGCGCGGCCGGCGCTCCGCTTTATCTGTGCCTGGGCTCCGAGTTCCTCAACGATCACCGGCTCCGGTTCCGCCTGGCGGATGATAGTCCGTGGCTCGGCACTCAGGCCGCACTGGCCATTGTGAACAATCCCATGGGAGCAGTCACTGCTGAGCCCCGCTGGGAAACCAACCAGCCACTGACCGATGGATGGGTCATCACCTGCCCGCTTCTGGACGATGCGCAAGACTATGTATTTACATTGAACCTGATCAATCAGTACACCGCCGAGCCCTATGCGATGCAGGTGTCTTTAGGACATCACCGTCTGGTGTTTCAGGAAACGCGAGAGGCTGCTTATTACCCGCTGCTCGGCGAAAGTGTTTCCCTGGGGGTGAAAGTGGTGTCGCCTTACACCGCTCGGGGCGTTGGCGGGCGAACTGTAAACTGGTCGATCGCCGGTGACGTCATTGGCGCCTGCGTTACCGATCAGCAGGGTTGGGCGTATATCGATTATTCGCCCACCCTCGAGCATGTGGGCGATGTGGTGATACAGGCTTCGGTTGAAAGTCTTTATGACATCACAGGGGTGGCCACGCAGGACTTTGCGGTCAAGGTTCTTGGTGAGAGCCCTTGGCAACACGTGGTGTGTTTCGAAAACGGTGATATGAGGGAATGGCCGGCGGACGGCTACCCGAATCGAGGATCGATGCATGTCCTTGATCTATCGATACCGGCCGGCAGCCCGTTGCGAGATTCTTCGATTGCGCTGCAGTGGTCCGGTGATCCTGCCATTGAACTGGGGGTGGTTGTCGAGCCGGCACTGGGTGAATGGCAAGAACCAGCGAGCAGCCTGCGGTGGTCGCTTGCTGCGCAAGACAAGGTCGATGGCCAGTTCGGTCTGTTTCTGGTGTGCTCCAAGTTACTGAAACCGTCACCGATAAAACGCATGTTCCTGGCACGCAACAAAGTCGAGATCGGCGACGTACGCGAACCCGACAAGACGCCAGTGCTGGATGAAAACGAAAGCGCACTGCTGCGTCTGCAGGTGATTCATCGCACCGACAGCGGCGATATAAACGGCGTCATCGGCGCGCAGGTCGAATGGAGCATGCCGGGGGGCCAAACCGTCCATACGACCTCAGGCAGCGACGGCTGGGCGGGGGCGTGGTGCAAGCCGTTGGAGGTGCAGGAAACCACCGTCAATGTCAGCGTCAGGGCGCATCCCCAAGCGCCATCCGTTCCTTGGTCATTCAAGGTCAATGCGATCGCGACCAGCCCCTGGAATAGCAGGGTGCAGATTTTGCTTGATGGTGTCGAGGTCGAGCGCAACACCCTTGGCCTGCTCTGCCATCGCGGGCAGCAACATGAGCTGCAGATTCTTCCGCTTACCGATGATTGGCTGGGTCGAAACGTCAGTCTGCACTGGCGCGACGCCGATCCTGGGATCGGAATGCAGATTTCCGAATTGGGCGTGCGCAAACCCCTCACCGAACAAGGCCTGAAATGGACGCTGAATGCCGCCGACAGTAACGTCAGTAGTCTTTTTCAATTAAAGCTGCACATCGAGGGCGGCGAGCCTGATCGTGAACTGACGGGACGGCTGTTCCAGCAGGATCTGAATCTGGAAATGAGCCTGATGCTCGACCAGATCCGCGCCGCGCTGGATGTACAGCCTTTATATCCATGTCTCGCAGCGGTGCACGACTTCAAGGTCCTGCCCCAGGGCTTGAGTCCACTCATCGGACTGGATATCGCGTTGGTATGGTCGGAGACCTCGGCAGAGGAACTGGACGCAAAAGTATTTCCAGCGTTGGACTCGACGCAGAAATTGACTGACGGTGGTTTCGTCTGGTCGCTGGATTTCTCCCGTAGCGCCCGGCCCGGGAAGTTCCAATTAACCGTGTCGCTGCCGCAACTGACCCTTTCGTCCGAGGGCAAACCCATGGAGCTGGCGCACAACAAGCTGCGAATTGCGCAATGGCACGAGACCACGGTGACTCCGGTGGTGGGTGAAGAACCGCTATGTTTGTGGGCACAAGTGATATCGGCATTCTCAGGGCTTGGCGTCGGACAAATTCCTGTGCAGTGGACGGGGCTCTACGAGCAGGTCGAGGCAACCGATGACGAGGGCTGGAGCGGTCATGCCCATGTGCCCGCACGCGCCGGCGAGCAGCAAATAACCGCAGCGATCATCAGCCCCTACAACGGTTCTTCTGAACAGCGCTCGATGAAGGTCAGGGCATTGGCCAGCGATCCCTGGAAGGGCCTCACGATCAGCGTTGACGGTGGAGAGCCAGCGCCCTTTGGTGAAAAAGTCCTGTTCGCACGTCGCTTGCTTGATTACCGGATCGAAGTGAATGCCGACGAGGGAAGTCAGTTATTCGAGCGCAATCTGAGCCTGGGTATTGCCGACAGAGGGCCATCTGCATTTGGCATCCGCGGTCTTGACTCCCTATTGGGTGTCCCGAAACCCTTCAGCGATTCCGGCCTTGTGTACGACTTCAGCGTTGGCGACGAGAACAACGGTAGCTTCGGTTTTTATTGCGCAGCCGAAGATCTGGCAAGTCTGTCGCCGATTCATGCCGTCTCGGTGGGCGAAGGCTCGCAAATGATGACCATCGCCGAGCGCTCACGAGTTCTTCGGACACTGTTCTGGGGTGACACCGTATCCGAGCAGATTACGCTGGTCTCGAATGACGGGAACAAGGCGATGCGCGGCAAAACAGTGGTCTGGAGCCATCCGGATTTCGGTGAGCGGATCACCACTACCAACTATCACGGGGTGGCGAGCATTGCTTTTGTGCCCACCACTACTGGCGCGTCGTCGTTGGCGGCGAGGGCGGGGGATGCGCTGTACTCGGAGTCGATTTCGTTGCCCTGTTTTCTGCATGAGCCACGCAAGATACAGGCGTTCAGCAGTCCCAAACCGAATGGCCAGGTGGGGGAGCTGGTTTCAGCCGTGGTCACAGTGGGATCAGCATTGACCGGAGAACCTTTGATCGGTGTCGAGGTGGAATGGGAATACCCCGACAGAGCGCTTGCGCCGACTGTGACGGACGCCGATGGAAAAGCATCGGTGCACTTCAGATTGCCCGGTGTGAGACGTGGGTGGTTGACAGCTTCCATAGCAGGCGGATCCGTCGGCTGGGAAGCTCAGGTTCTTGAATTTACCGTGGTGCCTGCAAATGTCTGATTTCAATGATTCAACTCTATCTTCTACCTGGTTACAAGAATTCATGCCATTCGTTAATGGGCAGCGAGTGAGTTGGGCGGATGTAAAGCTTGATCTGATCAGAGGAGAGTCCTGCACGCTGGCCCTCGATTATGAATACAGCTGGCTAATCGGCGACACAGACGCCCTTATCGCCTTGGAACATAAATCCGGCCCAGAACCTTCCCCGTGTTGCTCGGAGGGAAGGTCTATCCCTGTCATGGAGCAGAACATGATTTGCGGTTGAAGTTAGATTGTGGCCACTCCTTTTTAAGTTAATACGGATACCGATGAGAAAGTTGTTCTGGCGAGCAATAAATCCATTGTCATGGAGACTCGAAATCCTTATGACGGAAGCCTGGTTTGATTCTCAATGTCATGAAAATGACTGGTGTCTTTGTCGCTAATGAAAAAACCGTTTTTTATTAACAGCTGTGAGCTTCGATGCCATTCAGGTATTGCTTTTGAGTCGCCCGTTAAGTCTGCAACTCAGGGGTGGCCTGGTTGGCTGGCTTAGCAAAACAACGAGGTTAAAGGAGTGTCACATGTCCAACTCTACGATTAATTCTCAAACCTGGCTGCAGAATTTCAGACCCTCCTTGAATGGAGTACCTGTGAGATGGGAAGACCTGCGCCTGAATATGGCGGCAGGAAAGTCCTTTGAGCTGAAGCTGGACTTTGAATACAGCTACATGATCGGCGATCCAGATGCATTGCTAAAGTTGTGTTGTGAGCCGAATCAGGAGCAAGTTGGACTGATGTGTGATCCTCCCTTTGAAGAGTTGGTGGAGATGGCGGAAGGGCTGACTTCGTTGACGTGGCGCCTCTCGGCTACTCCGGAATCGACGGGGTCATTCGAATTGCATTATGAAATGCCCAAGTATGATGGGATGCCTTTTTCGCCGACTATTCCAGGGGCGGTGCTCAACTTTATGCAGGAACTGGAGATCAAGTTCGACGAGTTTTCGCTGAACTTGGGGGCAAGCGCTTATCCATGTCATGGTGCGGAGCATACATTCACTGTGCTGCCGAAACCGGGTAGTCGATTACTGAACAAGAACATCCAACTGATGATGACCGGTACAGGACTCGGGGTTACGGTTAAGCCTTCGTTGGGGAGCGGTCAGTCGTTGGAGCCGGAAGGGATCAAATGGATTCTGGATTGCCGAAGCACCAGCAATAATGGCGAATTTTTTTTGGGGTTAGCGGTAGACGATTGGGTTTCAGAGCCGTGCCAGATGTTCCTGGCGCATAATCTGGTAGAAGCAAAACATTGGCGTGTTGAGCATGCGCAATGGCCGGAGTGGACGCCATATTACGTTTCACATGTTCGTGCCACGTCCGTATATCTGAAAGCACCTGCGAGCCGGGTACAGGTGATCGTCAATGACGGCTCGGATTACGGGGTAACTAATTCGAACGGTGAGTACAACGAAAGGGAGGCTAAATTACGGATCTTTAACCGTTATAACAACACGACGGTTTGATTGGGATTCGTATCATCAGCCTCCTGTTTAATCATCAGAGGCTGATGGTTATATAAAATTTCCTGTTTTTTTCCAGGCCTGATAGAGATTGACCATTTCTGGACCCAACTCGTTAGGTCGAGCGAGCACGAATGCAGTCTCTTGCCTGTTCAAGTGCTCGTGCAGTTGCGCCAGCCCATTCAGATATTCCACCGTCCCGCAATAAGTCAGAGCATCCCCCAACCCCTGAACCGGCGTGTGTCGAACGCTGTCGAGTTTTTCCTCCGTCAAACTCACCACCAGCACTCGATGCTGCTGGCCCAGACGCTTGGCGGCGGTGAGCAAATCATCATCCTCATGCCGGAGATTGGTCACCAGCACCACCAGCGCCCGGCGCTTTTGTCGAGCCAGGATCCGGTTGGCCGCAGCCTGATAATCGGCAGGGCGTCGCGTAGGTTCGAGGTCATACACGGCGTTGATCAAGATGTTCAGCTGGCCGCTGCCTTTGACTGGTTTCACATGGCGCGGCTGATCACCGGCAAAGGTACTCAGCCCCACCGCATCCCCCTGTCGCAGCGCAACATAAGCGAGCAACAGACAGGCATTGAGCGCGTGGTCGAAGTGCGACAGTTCACCGTCCTGACTGCGCATCTGCCGGCCGCAATCGAGCAGAAAGATGATCTGTTGATCGCGTTCATCTTCGTACTCCCGGGCAATCGGCGTGCGTTGGCGCGCCGTGGCTTTCCAGTCGATCTGGCGCAGGCTGTCGCCTTCACGGAATTCGCGCAGTTGGTGAAATTCCAGGCCCTGACCGCGACGTTGCCGCTGGCGCACGCCGAGTTGGCTGAGCCAGTTGTCCACCGCCAACAGCTCACCACCGTAGAGCCGGGCGAAGTCGGGGTAGACGCGGGTCTGGTCGGCGACCTCGATCAGGCGTTTGCCTGACCATAAGCCCAAGGGACTCGGCAGGTTGACTTCGCACTGTTCAAAGCGGAAATGCCCGCGTCTGGTCGGGCGCAAACGGTAAGTGATCTGGCTGACATGGCCGGGTTGAAGTTCGACAGGCATCGGCAGATGTTCAAACGCTAGGCCGTCGGGTACGTGGTCGAAGAGATCAATAGTCAGTGGCGCGGCGAAGTCATGCGCAATGTCCAGTTGCACCTCTGCCCAACGCCCCAGTGCCAGGCTGCCGGGCATCTGCCGCTTGATGCGTGGCGAGGGCACTCGTCTGAGGCGCAGCGCGTCAATAACTGCCAAGGCCCACAGCGCCAGGAGCAAGCCCCAATTGATCGAAATCAGGCTGGACGGAATGTCGATCTGCAATGCTTGCAACGCGCCGAGCACAATGCTCACGCCCAGCAGCAGGCCCAGCCAGATCAGCAGCAGTCGCGAGGGTTTCACAGGCGCGGCGCCGGCACTTGGTCGAGCAATTGCGCAAGCACCTGATCGACCTGCAGGCCTTCGATGTCCAGCTCCGGCGCGATGCGCACGCGATGGCGCAGCACCGCCAGCGCGCAGGCTTTGATGTCATCCGGAATGACAAACTCGCCGCCGCGCAATAACGCCCGGGCACGGGCACAACGCACCAGTGCAATCGAGGCGCGTGGTCCGGCGCCGAGGGTCAGCCCCGGCCAGGTGCGCGTACTGCGCGCCAGGCGTACGGCATAGTCGAGGACCTGATCGTCCAGCGGCAAGTCACTCGCAATGCGTTGCAAGGCTTGCACGTCCTTGGCCTGCAACACCGTGCGCAGCGGTTGCACATCGAGCATGTCGGCGCGGGTCGAACGACAGACCTGACGGACCATGTTCAACTCCTGATCGGCGTCGGGATAATCCATGCGCACCTTGAGCATGAAGCGGTCGAGTTCGGCTTCCGGCAGTGGATAAGTGCCTTCCTGTTCGATCGGGTTCTGCGTCGCCAGCACCATGAACGGTTGCGCGATGGGCAGGGCGCGACCTTCGAGTGTCACCTGGCGTTCCTGCATGGCTTCGAGCAACGCTGCCTGGGTTTTCGCCGGGGCGCGGTTGATCTCATCGGCCAGCAACAGGTTGGTGAACAGCGGGCCTTTGCGCAGCTTGAACTGTTCGGTCTGCAGGTCGTACACGGCGTGACCGGTGACGTCGCTGGGCATCAAATCCGGGGTGAACTGGATGCGCGCGAACTCGCCGCCGAAGCATCGCGCCAGTGCCCGCACCAGCAAGGTCTTGCCCAGGCCGGGCACGCCTTCGAGCAGCACGTGGCCGCCGGCGATCAGTGCGGTCAGGACATCGTCGATCACCGCCTCCTGGCCGATCAAGGCCTTGTTCAATTCGTTGCGTACCGCCTGCGCCAACTGGCTGGCACGCTGGCGTTGCTGGGCGGCGTGCGTCGCGCTGCCGGGCTCGATCTGTTCAGTCATAACGCGTTCCTCAAGGTTTGCAGATGAGCGACCTGACGGCTGAATTCGGCGCTGGACAATCGCTGCTTCGGTCGTGGGCTCAGGGCCTGGCTGATGGCGCGGGTGGGTTGCCGGGTCAGGCGCGATAACGCCAGCCATTGCTCGGCCACATTCAATTGATCGAAACCGGGATGGCGGCGGCGGGCGCGGCGCAGGATGTCTTGTTGCAAGGCTTGCAGCAGCGCCTGCTGGCCGTTATGCCGCAAGAGGAAATCGGCGCTGGCGCGCAAATGTTCGAGCAACTGTCGGCGGCCCGCTGGCGCCGGCATTTGCACCGGGCCGTGACGCACGCCGGCCTGCCACAGCCACAGGCCGATCAAAGCGAGCAGGGCGACGATGGCCTGCGGGAAATAGTGCCAGAGCAACGACCACAAACCGTCGTGCGCCGTGTTGTAAATCAGCGTGACGTCGGTGTCGGCGCTCAGGTACCAAAGCAGCCAGGCGTTATCGTATTGGCCGATGGTCGGGGTTTTCCACAGCTCGGCATCGGTGACCACGGTGACTGTGCCGAGGCCGTACACCCGTTGCATCATGTGCGTGGCTTTGGCGCTGTTGGCCCAGGCTTGCGCGACATTGTTGGGGTCGTCGAGGTGGAAGTCGGTGTCGAACCCGGCGTAGGCCGGCGCATCTTCGTCTTCCAGGTACAGCTTGGTCAGTTTCGGGAAGCGGTCCTTTTCCACTGCTTCCGGAGGATCTTTCAGATCCTTGCTCAGCGATTGCTGCAGTTGCACCCGGTCGAGCAGCAGATCATTACTTTGCCGGGTTTGCGCATCCCACAGCGACTCGGCAACAAACACCAGCCGCCCGCCGGCGCGAGTCCAGTTCAGCACTTGATCGACTTCACGCGGCGTCATCCGCGCGCGCTCGCCAAACAAAAGCAAAGTGTGGCTATGCGGATCGATCTGCGGCAGCACCGCCAGGGTCTCGGCGTGATTGACCGAGAGGCCGCGCTCGCGCAGGAACATTTCCGCCGCCAAGTAAGGATTGGCTTGCGCGGCAGGCGAGGGGCCGTGATCAATGGTTTCCTGATACGGCTGGGCCTTGAGATAGAGGAACAGGCTCAAACCGCCAAGCAGCAGAAGCGCCAGCGCACCCGACAACCAGCCGATGCGCCGGTTCAATGCCCGGATCCTTTGCTGAACAATTCACGCCAGCCGTTGCACAGTTCTGCTTGCAGATGCGCGGCTGGAACCCGATGCCCGTAGGCCATGTTCTGCCAGTGAGCAGTGAGGTTGCGGCTGTAGGCGAGCAGGTCCGGGCGTTGTAATTGCTCAATGCGTTTGAGGATCTGGTTTTCCGTGTCGGCGGCTTTCAGCGTCAGGTCAAAATCATGCAACAGATGGCTCAGCAGGCCGCGATAGAGCAGGCCCAGCGCGGCGCGAGGTTCGCTCAGCCACAACTGTTCGGCGCTGGCGGCGATGTCATTCGGCAGGGTTTCACGGTTCAGATCAAGGCCGAAGACTTGTGACGGCGCCGCTGGTTTGCGGCGCGTTGGCAGGTTCGGGCGGCGGCTGACGAAAGCCCCGAGGAATTCGCGATAACGCCAGATAAGCCAGCCCAGCGCGGCTATCAGCGCGCCCCACAGCAGCACTTCAATCACGCCGGCGAGGGTATCGAGGTGCCGACCGTCGAGCCAGTCGAGCAGGGTTTTCAGCCACTGCGGTGCCTCACCCGGTTGCTGGTTCTCGGCGGGTTTTGCCGGGTCGTCGCCGAAGCGATAGCGGGTGACGCTTTCCTTGTTCTTGAACGGCGGTTGCTCAAGCAGCGACTGGATGCTGTCACGCGAGGCCTGACTGGTCAGCGGCTGATTGAGCAACCTTGGAGCATCCGGCGCATCGCTGGCCCATGCCGGTTGCAGATTCGGCAGCAGCAGACACGCCGCCAGCAACATCCCGAGCACGCCGTTGTTCAAGCGCTGGCGCAAACGGCGGAAAACCAGCTCGATATCCCAGGCTTCCAGTTGTGTGCGGCGGTTCAGGTACAGGCTGAAACCGCAGGCGACATACACCGGCTCCCAGAGCACCAGAATCAGCGCATAGAAAGCGTTGGTCAGATGTTCCAGCCAGCGCCAGTCCTGATCGGCGGCGAGCAGCAGTGACTGCCAGTCCCAATCGGTTTCGATCTGCTGCGGCAGCAACATATAGAACAGCAGCATCAAGCCGATCCACAGCGCGGTTTCCAGATGCACGCCAATAATCGTCAACCATTGCGCGGCGCCGCCGTTACGTTGCAGCAGCACCTGCAGCCGTTGTTGCCTGGCCTCGCCGTCGAGACCTTCGAGTTGCGTCACCGGCAGCACAAAGCTGCGGCTCAGGCTCAGCCGGCGCCAGGTCAGACTGGCCAGCAATTGCGGTTTGAGCAGGCGCGGCCATTCACGCAAGGCTTGCTTGAGTGTTGGCGTTTCGCCGAACAGCGCTTTGGAAAGGATGTACAACGGCAGGCGTTCATAGGCCGGTTTCAGCCACCAGAAAATCAACACCGCCAGCGATGGCGAATCCCACAGCAACAGGCTGAGCAGGGCGAACAGCGGCAGGGTGACGATCGCCCAACTGGTCATTAATAACCGGCGGTGCTGTTGGCTCATCAACACGCCCAGGTCCATGGCTTCCCAGGTCGTGCGCGGTCGAATCACCACACTGGCGTCACTCAGGCGCATGGCGGGTCCTTCCGGCAAACAGCAGATACACCGCAACGGCCAGCCACAGCGCGGCGCCGACGGCGTATTTGGTCAGCGGCGTGACGCTGGTTTTCGACGACCAGTAAGCCTCGATGAATGCAGCGATGAGCAAGAACAGCATGACCCCGCACACCAGCATTACACTTTTGCGCCCAGCCAGGCGCAGTGCCTCGCTGCGCGTCAGGCGCCCCGGTGCAATCAGCGCCCAGCCCAGCTTCAGGCCCGCTGCACCGGCGAGAGCGATGGCGGTCAGTTCGAATGCACCGTGAGCGATCACGAACGACCAGAAGGTCTGGCCAAAACCGATTTCGCTGAGGTGTCCGGCCACCGCGCCGATGATCATGCCGTTGTAGAGCAGGAAAAAACCGCTGCCCACGCCCATCAGCAAACCGCTGGCGAAGGTCTGAAAGGCAATGCCGATGTTGTGCATGACGTAATAGCCGAACATCACCCAGTCTTCGCTGGCTGCCCGTTCCGCGGAGCGGCCGAGGTGGCCGCCGACAGGGTCGTACATGCCTTGCATCTCGCGCACCTGTTCGGCCGGGATCAGGTTGTAGATCAGTTCCGGGAACAGGTAAACCAGCAGCGCGAAACCGATCAGGCTGCCGAAGAACAGCAGGCTGGCGACCGCGACGAAGCGCCACTCTTCACGCACCAGTCGCGGGAAGTCGGCGAGAATAAAACTGATGATTTGCGTACCCAGGCGACTGCGATGCCGATACAGCTGTTGATGACCGCGCAGCACTTGCTGCTGCAATGAGTCGATGAGAAAACTGCTGTAGCCGCGCGCCTGGGCCAGGGCCAGATGTTGGCAGAGGCGTCGATAGGCCTTGGGGAAAGCGGCCACTTGCGAAGTGTCCTTGCCGTGTTCGAGGTGTTCGAGCGCCACGGCGAAGCGCTCCCATTCAGCCTTGTGGCGGGTTTCGAACAGGCTCTGCTTCATGGCGTCGGCCCCAACAGACCGCGCGCAATGCCGTTGAGTTCGGATACCGCTTTGTGCGCAGAAATGTGCAGCGGCTGAGCCAGCAATGCCGCCAGCTCATTGACCCGGGCCGGCGACAGGTGCGCCTGACGTTCGGCGAAACCGAGCACCGCGCGTTGTTCGCTGAGCGTGAGCGCAAAGGGGCAGCGACGAGGTTCGGCGTCAGGCAATTGCGGACGGCTCAGCGGTCGCTCGCTGTAAACCACCAGCGTGCCGGCGGCAAGATCGCCGAGGCGTTTGAAGGTCGGGTGCTGCAGGCAACTGAGCGCACCAAGGAAATAGCCGAACGGCAGCAGATCGACGAAACGCAGCAGGTTGCGCAGCAACGAGGCCGACCAGCCGATCGGCGTGCCGTCGTCGTGCACGACGCGCAAGCCCATCCACTGTTTACCCGGCGAGCGGCCCTGACGCAGTACCTCGAACAGCACCATGTACCACCAACTGATGGCAAACAGCAGCAAAGAGCCGAGGCCCATGCCGAGCTGGCCGAGAAATGCCAGTGCGATAAACAGCACGCCCAGAATCAGGCCGCGGATCCCTAGATCGATGGCAAATGCCACGGCGCGCACCATCAACCCGGCAGGGCGCAACGGCAGATCGATGCCTTCCGGCGTTTCGACCTGATGCCGCGTATCCAGCGGTGCTTTCCTTGGCGGTGCTGTGGGTTCGAGCATGGGCTACCTGATGTTCGCCTGTCCGGGATGCAAGTGCGCCTGATGCTAGCAGCCTCTCGGGGGGAAACGACATCACTATGTATTGCACAGCGTGTAACCACTCCGTAGAGGCTGACGATACTGGCCCTTGTGGGAGCGAGCTTGCTCGCGAAGGCGCAGTGACAGGCAGCCTCAATGTTGAATGTGCTGGCCCCTTCGCGAGCAAGCTCGCTCCCACAGTTCGAGTACCTTTAAGCTGTAGGAAATTGGAAAAAATGCTGTTCGGAGGACAGGAGACTGGCTCCGGAGTCGGCTGAGCGCCTAGACTTCGCCGATCTTCTGTTCAGGATGCGCCCGTGACTTCAATCTTCTGGTACGACTACGAAACCACTGGCATCAATCCGCGCAACGACCGGCCGCTGCAAGTGGCCGGGATCCGCACCGACCATGCGCTCAACGAAATCGATGAGCCGGTCAACCTCTATTGCCAGCCCAGCGAAGACATCCTCCCGCATCCGGCGGCCTGTGCGATCACCGGCATCACCCCTGGCCAGCTCGCCGAGAAAGGCCTGAGCGAAGCCGATTTCATGACTCGCGTGCATGCGCAACTGGCCGCACGGGGTACCTGCGGCGCCGGTTACAACACCTTGCGTTTCGACGATGAGATGACCCGCTACAGCCTCTATCGCAACTTCTTCGACCCCTACGCCCGTGAATGGCAGGGTGGCAACAGTCGCTGGGATCTGATTGATGTGGTGCGCGCCGCTTACGCGTTGCGCCCGGAGGGTCTGGTCTGGCCGACCGATGACACGGGCCGGGTGTCCCTCAAGCTTGAACGCCTCACGGCGGCCAACAATATCGATCACGGGCATGCCCACGAGGCACTGTCGGATGTGCGCGCCACCATCGCCCTGGCGCGGCTGATTCGCGAGAAACAACCCAAACTCTACGAGTGGCTGTTCCAGCTGCGCAGCAAGCAAAAGGTCATGGATCAGATCCGCCTGTTGCAGCCAGTGGTGCATGTGTCCGGACGTTTCTCGGCGGCGCGCAGTTATGTCGGCGTGGTCCTGCCGCTGGCCTGGCACCCGAAGAACCGCAACGCCTTGATCGTCTGTGACTTGCATCTCGATCCGCAGGGGCTGCTGGAGCTCGACGCGCAAACGCTGCGCCAGCGCTTGTACACCCGCCGCGATGAGTTGGCCGAAGGTGAACTGCCGGTGCCGCTCAAGCTCATTCACATCAATCGTTGCCCGGTGGTAGCGCCGCTGAAGGTATTGCGCGCAGAAGATCAGCAACGCCTTGGGCTGGATATGGCGCTTTATGATGAACGGGTCATGCGACTAACTGACGCACAACAAGTCTGGAAAGATAAAATCGCAGCGATTTATACCAGCGAAGATTTCACTCCCAGCGAAGATCCCGAGCAACAGTTGTACGACGGATTTATCGGTGATCGTGATCGGCGTCTATGCGAACAAGTTCGAGCGGCTGATCCTGCGCAATTGGCGCAAGAGGCATGGCCTTTCGATGATGAACGTTTGCCTGAATTACTTTTTCGATATCGAGCACGCAACTTTCCAGACACCCTGGATGTGGCGGAACAAGAGCGCTGGAGATTGTTTTGTCAGCAGCGTCTTACGCAACCCGAGGCCGGCGCGCCGAATACCGTGCAGTCTTTTACAGAAGCGGCCGAGCAATGGTCGCTTAGTGCGACGCCCCTGCAGCGCGAGGTACTCAATGACTGGCAGAACTATGTCCAGGCATTACGCAAACGTTTGAATCTTTGAAATCGAACATACCCGGAATTAATTTGCGGGCATAAAAAAACGCCAGCTCAAGCTGGCGTTTTTTTGTTCGCGGATCGCTCGGCGAAAGCGTCGCGGCTTAGCCCAGCAGGGTCGCCCAGCCTTCAACCACGTCACCGCCCCACTTGGCTTTCCACTCTTTCAGAGTCTTGTGGTTGCCACCTTTGGTTTCGATGACTTCACCGTTGTGCGGGTTTTTGTATTGCTTAACTTTGCGTGCACGCTTGGTGCCGGTAGTTTTTACTGCGCCGCCACGTGGCGCCTTGGATTTGGCTTCCGGATCCAGCAGCGCGATGATGTCACGCAGCGACTTGGAGTATTCACCCATCAGCGTGCGCAGTTTGCCTTCGAATTCCAGTTCGGCTTGCAGTTTGTCGTCTTCGGACAGGTTCTTCAGACGGGCTTGCAGCTCTTTGATGGCTTCTTCGGTGGCGCGATATTCGTTGATCAAGGACATGAGTACTACCTTTTGTAGAATGCTGAATGACAGGGGACAGTGCCGCAATAATAGTCAGGCTGTTTCATCAAGTAAACATTTAGATCGGCTTTTTATTTAAATGAGTTACAGGAAATTAGCCGTCAATTGAATGTTCCGTTAAATAATGTGATGGAGTCAGCACAGATATTTACAGTTGTCTGACAAAAGCCTCGGCAAAGCGTCACGGCGTTGACGAAGATCACCGTCAGAAAGTCGTTTCGCCGGGCTTCGTCCCACCCGGCGCGCATGCGTACTGCAGTTTTCCTGCACAGTCGCTAGAATGGCGGCCTTTGTGAAGTTCTGGAGTTTCCCCCTCATGCGCACTTTTCGGCTGGTGATATCTTGCCCGGACCGCGTTGGCATCGTTGCCAAAGTCAGTAATTTTCTGGCCTCTCATAACGGCTGGATCACCGAAGCGAGCCACCACTCTGACAATCAAGTGGGCTGGTTCTTCATGCGTCACGAAATCCGTGCCGATTCGCTGCCGTTCGGTATCGAGGAGTTGCGCGAGAAGTTCGCACCGATCGCCGAAGAGTTCTCGATGGACTGGCGCATCACCGACACCGAGCAGAAAAAACGCGTGGTGCTGATGGCCAGCCGCGAATCCCACTGCCTGGCCGACCTGCTGCACCGCTGGCACAGCGACGAACTGGACTGCGAAATCTCCTGCGTAATTTCCAACCACGACGACCTGCGCAGCATGGTCGAATGGCATGGCATCCCGTACTACCACGTGCCGGTCAATCCGCAGGACAAGCAGCCGGCATTCGACGAAGTATCGCGTCTGGTGAAACAGCACGACGCTGAAGTAGTAGTGCTGGCGCGCTACATGCAGATCCTGCCGCCAGACATGTGCCGCGAATATGCGCACAAAGTCATCAACATTCACCACAGCTTCCTGCCTTCGTTTGTCGGCGCCAAACCGTATCACCAGGCGTCCCTGCGTGGCGTGAAGCTGATCGGTGCGACCTGCCATTACGTCACCGAAGAGCTGGACGCCGGCCCGATCATCGAGCAGGACGTGGTGCGTGTCAGCCACAGCGACAGCATCGAAGACATGGTGCGTTTCGGCCGTGATGTCGAGAAGATGGTGCTGGCCCGCGGCCTGCGGTATCACCTCGAAGACCGCGTGCTGGTGCACGGCAACAAGACTGTTGTGTTCTGATCGAGCACGCCACGCTTGAAAAACCAGGGGCCTGGGCGTTGAATCGCTCAGGCCCTTGTCATTTGCGCCCGAGGAACAGCCATGAGCGACCCACTGGACAAAGCTACTTCAATAGCGCCCGCCACTCTCGGTGAGGGTTGCCTGAGTCGTTACGACCCGGATGACATGAGCCCCGAGGACGGCACCGAGTTTCCCGGTGCCGCCGAGTTGTGGGAACAGGTGAAACCAGAGTCGGACGATGAAACCGGTAATGCCTGAAAAGATCGCAGCCTTCGGCAGCTCAGAGAGAGTCGCGTTTCAATGTAGGAGCTGCCGAAGGCTGCGATCTTTCAAGCTTGATGCACTTTCATCAGCTTCTTGAGCAACGGCTTGCCCAGCATCAACACGAACACCGGGCCACCAACCAGCAGATAGAAGTAATAAGTCACTACCCGCCAGATCAGAATCGCCGCCGCTGCGGTGGATTTGCCCACCATTGGCGTCAGCAGCGCTGCAGACGTCAATTCTGCGGCCCCCGCGCCACCGGGCAACAGGCTGAATTGACCGGCGCCCAGCGATAGCATCTGCACCAGAAAACTCCAGGCCCACTGCAAGTCGGCACCGAGCCCGCGTAGCGCCAGATACAGCACGCTATAGCGCAACAACCAGTGTACGCAGGTCAGGGCGAACACCTGGATCAGCGTCTGCCAGGGCAGTTTCAAGGTATCGGTAAACGCCGCGAGAAAGTGCAGCAATTTGCGCGCCCAGCGGCGACGCGTACGCGCCGTGACGTTCATACCTGCCAACAGCCGGCCGCTCAGACGAATCAACGCCCGGTGAAAGCGTGCAATCAACACGCAACTGACCAAGCCGCCGAACAGCGACACTGCGCTGACTGTCAGCAGCCACTCGAGCCGATCGCTTAAGTGCTGGAACAGCGCGTAAATCAGAATTGCGCTCAGCGCGCAGAGAAAGAACAGCAGATCGCTGAGCTGATCCATGGCAAATACCGCACTGCCTCGCGCCGGACGTACGCCGCAGCGCGCCAGCAAGGCCATGATCGTCAGCGGCCCGCCACTGCCGCCGGGCGTGGCGCAGTAAGCGAACTCGGCCGCCATCACCACACCGAGGCTTTTCAAGGGCGCGACCTTGTCACGCTGATCGCCGAGCAACAATCGCAGGCGCAGGGTATTGATCCCCCAGCACAGCAGAATCATGCCGAACATGATCAACAGCCAGTTCAGCGGAAAGCTGCGCAGGCGTGACCAGGTTTCCCCGCCGCCGAGCAGCACCGGAATCAGCACCGCCGCGAGCAGGCCGATCAGCAACAACAGGCTGCGCTTCATGCTGCGCGTTCCAGCTGACCGTGCTGGCGGGCAAGCCAGTCGATCTTGGTCAGGGGCACGCGTCCGTCTGCCAGCAGGCGTTGCAAGGTGTGTAGCCAGTAATCGCGCGAGAAACGGTGGCGCATGTCCACCGGATGCAGGCCCAGGCGAATCACCGGCGCCTCGCGCCAACGCTGTTCACGCTGGTCGCTGACGATTTTCGACAAGCCGCGACGCCAGGCACTGCGCGCACTCCATACCAGTCCCGGAGCATCTATGGCGCTGAAGTCGGGCAAGCGATAAAGATGCTGTGGATCGCTGGTGTAGCTGAGTGGCAATTCGCGCAAGGCTTGACGGGTGCCGTCGCTCATCAGCCAGGCCGGGGCAACGAAGCCATGCAATGGCCAGTCGTAACGCTGAAAGATTTCAAGGCCGGCGTGCAGGCGGGCCAGGGCGGTTTCGCGGGACAGGCGATAGAACTCGCCTTCATGGGTGTAGACCCGGCGCATGAACCAGTCGCGCGGGGTGTTCGTCATGGGTTCCTGGTCGTCGTGGTAATAACCGTGCAGCGCCAGTTCATCGCCCCGAGCGACCCGGGCATCGAGCACTCGGCGAAATGCCGGGTTGGCATCAAGCGCATCATGGCGATGGAAGTCCGGCACCACCAGCCACGTGATCGGCACATTGCCCAAGGCATCGACGGCGTCGACGAAGGGCTGGTAATCCGCCCACGTCGAGGGCGCCACGTCGTGCAATACCAGGCACACCGCTTTCATGTTCTCAACCATTGGCCACCCGTGGCAGCGTATGACCGAGCACCGCATGGTAGTGGCTGAGCAGGCTATCGACCACCGTGTCCCAGGCGTAATGGCGTTCGACATGCTGGCGCGCCTGGCGACCGAGGCGCTCACAGCCACGACTGAACAGTTCGCGCACGGCATTGGCCATGGCTTGCGGGTTATTCGGTGCACAAAGCAAGCCGCAGGAATCGTTAACGATCTCTTCAAACGCACCGGCCGCCACCGCCACCACCGGAATGCCACAGGCCATGGCTTCGAGGATGACCAGTCCGAAGGTTTCCTGGTCGCCGGCATGCAGCAGCGCATCGGCGCTGGCCATCAGTCGCGCGACTTTTGGCGCCGGGCAGAATTCGTCGATGACGCTGACGTTGTCCGGCACCGCAGCGGGCATCGACGAGCCGACCAACAGCAAGTGATAGCGCGGGCCGAGGCGCTGCATGCACTTGAGCAGCACCGGCAGGTTTTTCTCCTTGGAACCGCGCCCGGCGAAGATCAGCAAGCGAGTGTCTTCGGCAATCCCCAGCTCGGCACGCAGGCCGGGGTCTCGGGCGTCAGGATGAAAGGTATGCAGATCCACACCCAGCGGTTGCACATGGACATTGCGCACGCCGAGCCCGGTGAGCTTGTCAGCCATGACCTGACTCGGTGCGAGCACACGATCAAAATTGCCGTACAGACGAGTCACGTAAGCCTCGACATTCGGCGTGACCCAATGGCCCATGCGATTGCCCACCAGCAGCGGCAGATCGGAGTGATAAAAGCCGATCACCGGCACATCCAGCTGCCGCCGGGCATCCAGCGCCGCCCACGCGGTGAGGTAAGGGTCGCCGACTTCGATCAGATCCGGCTGCAAATCCTGCAGGACGTTTCGCCAAGGCGCCAGGCGCAGCGGGAAGCGATAGCCTTTGCCGAAGGGCAGGGCAGGTGCTGGAACCGTGTAAATGCCGTCATGTTCACCCAGCCGCGCGCCGGGGATCAGCAGGCTATGACGAATACCGCTGCGGTCGCCGAGGCGACGGTGTTTGGCATCCAGATAAGTACGCACGCCTCCGCTGGCCGGGGCGTAGAACATGGTGATGTCGGCGATATGCACGGTGAGCAACCCTCCGCTGTGTTGTTCTCCCTTGGTTGACCGTTATCCAGAATAGATGTTCGGTCGGGATTGCGCGGTGGGGTGTCAGTCGGGTTTTGTTGAAAGGTAGATATTCGCGAGCAGGCTCGCTCCCACAATGGAATGCATTTTCCCTGTGGGAGCGAGCCTGCTCGCGAAGTGGCCAGTCGCCGCAGCTTAAATCCTGAAGCTGCCCACCAGTTGCTTGAGGCGCGAAGCCTGCTGCTCCAGATCCGAGCACGCGCGCAAGGTCGCTTGCAGGTTCTCCACGCCTTCCTGGTTCAGCGTGTTGATCTCAGTAATATCGACATTGATCGACTCGACCACAGCAGTCTGCTCTTCAGTCGCGGTCGCCACCGACTGGTTCATCCCGTCGATCTCACCGATGCGCAGGGTCACGCTGTTCAGGCGTTCGCCGGCAAGGTTGGCGATCTCCACGCTGTCCTGACTGTGGCGCTGGCTGTCGCTCATGGTGCTCACCGATTCCCGAGCGCCGACCTGCAGCTCCTCGATCATGGTCTGCACCTGTTGCGCCGATTCCTGCGTGCGGTGCGCGAGGTTGCGCACTTCATCGGCCACCACGGCAAAACCACGACCGGCCTCACCGGCGCGTGCGGCTTCGATCGCGGCGTTCAGCGCCAACAAGTTGGTTTGCTGGGAAATGCTGGTGATCACTTCGAGAATCTGGCCGATGTTGACAGTCTTGCTGTTCAGCGACTCGATATTGGTGCTCGATGCGCTGAGCATGCTCGACAGTTGGTTCATCGCCTTGATGCTGCGCTCGACCACTTGCTGGCCGTCCTCGGCCAGACCCCGAGCGTCGCTGGCCTGGTTCGAGGCTTGCGCGGCGTTGCGGGCAATTTCCTGGGCGGCGGCGCCGAGCTGATTGATCGCGGCGGCAACGCTGCTGGTGCGCGAGGCTTGCTGGTCGGAGTTGTACATCGACGAGTTCGAAGCTGCGACCACGCGCAGGGCGACCTCGTTGACCTGGCCGGTAGCTGAGGACACTTCGCGGATCGAACCGTGAATGCGCTCGACGAAGCGGTTGAACGCGGTGCCGAGGATGCCGAATTCATCGTTATTGATGATGTTCAGGCGTTTGGTCAGATCGCCTTCGCCGTCAGCGATGTCTTCCATGGCGCGGGTCATCACGTGCAGCGGCTGGATCAGCAGGCGGATGAGCATACCGAGCAGGGCGATGATGATCGCCACGGCAATAACGGTCGCGATTACCGCTGAGGTGCGGAATTCGCTGAGCATCGCGTAGGCCTGGTCTTTATCGATCGACAGACCGATGTACCAGTTCACCGACGGCAGGCCTTTGATCGGGGCGAAAGTGACGATGCGGGTTTTGCCATCAACCGTCACTTCGCTGAAATCACTGCTGATGCGCGGGGTGTCCTGCGGGTAGGCTTCTTTGAGCGACTTCATCACCAGAGCCTTGTCCGGGTGGACGAGGATCTTGCCGTCGGCGCTGACCAGAAACACATAGCCCATGCCGTCGAAATCCCGCGCGGCGAGGGTATCGACCAGTGATTGCAGGCTCAGGTCGCCGCCGACCACGCCAACACTCTGCCCGGCCTTTTTCGACGCGGTGGCGATGGAAATGATCAACTGGCCGGTGGCCGCATCGATGTAGGGTTCGGTCAGGGTCGAGGTGCTGCTGCTTTCGGCACCTTTATACCAAGGGCGTACGCGCGGATCGAAACCGTCCGGCATTTTCACATCCGGGCGGATGGTGAAGTGGCCAGTGGCATCGCCCAGATAGGTGGCCATGAACGTCGAGGTCAGGCTTTTCTGTTCGAGCAGGCTGGCGACCGTGGCAGGTTCCGGATTGATGGCGATGTTCTGCGCGGCGTTTTCAATCAGCAGAATGCGCCCGCTGAGCCAGGTCTGGATATTGCCGGCGGTGACCTCGCCCATTTCATTGAGGTAATTGTTCAGGTCATCGCGGATCGCATTGCGCTGCAGCCAATCGTTGTACAGCGTGAACGAGGCGAAAGCGGCAATGACGATGAGGGCGGCGGCAAGCAAAATCTTATGGCTGAAGCGCAGGTTTTTGTTCATGGCTTGGGGTTCCGCTAAGGTCTTAATGTCCTGGGCGTGCTTTGATAGAGACGCGCACTATGGGCAAGGTTGAAAAACTGATATTTCCGGCTCTCCTTAGGGAAATGTCTGACCCTGTTTTCTGACGGGTCTGTCCAATTGATGTATCGGCCATGTGTCATCAAAGATTAACCATTGGGTGAGAAAATGCCTGACTCTTCGCAACTCGTTATCGGCGCTGATCCGGCCGCGCAACCCATCGCTCAGGCCATGCGCCTGGCCAACCGCCACGGGCTGATCGCCGGCGCCACCGGCACCGGTAAAACCGTGACATTGCAGCGTCTGGCCGAAGCGTTCAGCGACGCCGGTGTGGCGGTGTTCGCCGCCGACATCAAGGGCGACCTCTGCGGCCTCGGTGCTGCCGGCAACCCGCAGGGCAAAGTGGCCGAGCGCATTGCCGGCATGCCGTGGCTCGGTCACACCCCCCAGGCTTATCCCGTGACGCTGTGGGACATTCACGGTGAGTCCGGTCATCCGCTGCGCACCACGTTGAGCGAAATGGGCCCGCTGCTGATCGGCAGCCTGCTCGAGCTGACCGACAGCCAGCAGTCGGCGCTGTACGCGGCTTTCAAAGTGGCGGATCGCGAAGGTCTGCTCCTGCTGGATCTCAAGGATCTGAAAGCGCTGCTCAATCACCTCAAGGACAATCCGCAGTTGCTCGGCGAAGACGCGGCGCTGATGACCACCGGTTCCAGCCAGGCGCTGCTGCGCCGTTTGGCGACGCTGGAACAACAGGGCGCCGAAGCCCTGTTCGGCGAGCCGGCGCTGCAACTTGAGGATATTCTGCAACCGGGCGCTGACGGCCGTGGACGCATCCATCTGCTCGACGCCAGTCGGCTGGTGCACGAAGCGCCGAAGGTTTACGCAACGTTCCTGCTGTGGTTGCTGGCCGAGTTGTTCGAGCAACTGCCCGAGCGAGGCGATGCTGACAAACCGCTGCTGGCGCTGTTTTTCGACGAGGCGCACTTGCTGTTCGGCGACACGCCCAAGGCGTTGCAGGAACGGCTAGAACAAGTGGTGCGCCTGATCCGTTCCAAAGGTGTGGGCGTGTATTTCGTCACCCAGTCGCCAGCGGACCTGCCGGATGACGTGCTGGCGCAGTTGGGCTTGCGCATTCAACACGGTCTGCGTGCGTTCACCGCCAAAGAACAGAAATCCCTGCGCGCCGTGGCCGATGGTTTTCGCCCGAATCCGGCATTCGACAGCCTGTCGGTGTTGACTGAACTGGGGATCGGCGAGGCGCTGGTAGGAACGCTCACGGAGAAGGGCACGCCGGAAATGGTCCAGCGCGTGCTAGTGGCGCCGCCGCAATCGCGGATCGGCCCGCTGACTGCAACCGAGCGCACCGTGCTGATCGCCGGCTCGCCGTTCAAGGGCCGTTATGACAAGCCGATCGATCGCGAGTCGGCCTATGAGATTTTGATGGGACGCAAAGGGCTGGCGCCGGAGGCTGAAACACCAGCGGGCAAACCGGCGGCCGAAGAGCCGAGCCTCGCCGATCGGGCGGGAGAATTCCTCGGTACGGCAGCAGGGCAGGCGCTGAAATCAGCAATGCGCCAGGCGGCCAATAACCTTGGCAAGCAATTGGTGCGGGGGTTGATGGGGTCTCTGCTCGGAGGCAGCAAGCGCCGCTGATCCAGGAATTGCCGGAGATCAAACCTGTGGGAGCGAGCCTGCTCGCGAAAGCGGTGTGTCATTCAACATCAATGTCGGCTGACATGGCCTCTTCGCGAGCAGGCTCGCTCCCACATGGGAATCGTGTGCACAGTCAGGTCTTGCTTTTGGCATGCGCCGCCAGCCGCTCCAGCGCCGCGCGCAATCCCGGATCGCTGATCCCGTCAGCCGTTGATTGAATCGTCTCTGCCGCACTGCTCGACAAATCCATCGTGTGCCCGACCGCCCGATGCTGGACGATTGGCGGGCGCACGCTGAATTTGATCCGCGACAGGTTGGCGAACTCTTCGAACAATTGCAGTTGTCGTTGCAGGCGTTTCTGCTGATAGCGCAGTCGCGTCGCCCAATGGCCGTCAGTGACCACCAGCGACAGCTCGCCTTCGCGCCACTTGGCTACCCGGCAATGCTCGCGGGCGGCCGGTTGCAGCTGGCTTTCGAGCAGGCGCTGCAAATGCTCCAGACGCTGGGCATGGCCGAGGATGGCTTTCAGCGGTTTGGCTTCGCGGAGCAGAACGGCGGGGGCTCTGGCCGTGAGAGGGCGAAACGCCATGATCGAACACCTGAAGTAACAGAGGCGCCATGTTAGCAGAAAGCTGTGGAACCTCTGGCCCATTGCTTTTGTCCCTGCTTTGCTCATTGCTCATTAAATCAACGCCTGACTTCTTTCCCCGACGGGTTGAAGTTGAGCAAAACGCCCCTATTTTAAGTGAGCCCCGTCAAAGCGCAGTGCCAGCATCGTGGAACATCGCCACTTTCCTCACCACCGTTTCCGGGTAGAATGCTCGTTCGCATGCGGCCATGAGGGCTGCACGGGCGACTCACGGGGCCGCCCTCCATCCCTTTAGTGTGGAAGATCCTGCCGATATGTTTGCGCCTTTGTTAAAGAAACTTTTTGGAAGCAAGAACGAGCGTGAAGTCAAACGCATGCTCAAGACGGTGCAGCTCGTCAATGCCTTCGAAGAGCAAATGGTGGCCCTTTCGGACGATCAATTGCGCGCCAAGACCGCCGAGTTCAAGGCCCGTATCGCCAAAGGGGAAACCCTCGACAAGCTGTTGCCGGAAGCCTTCGCCGTAGCCCGCGAGGCCGGCAAGCGCGTGATGGGCATGCGCCACTTCGACGTGCAACTCGTCGGCGGCATGACCCTGCACGAAGGCAAGATTGCCGAAATGCGTACCGGTGAGGGCAAGACCCTCGTGGCCACCCTGGGTGTTTACCTCAACGCGTTGTCCGGCAAAGGCGTGCACGTTGTGACCGTGAACGACTACCTGGCCCGCCGCGACGCCAACTGGATGCGCCCGCTGTATGAATTCCTCGGCCTGACCGTCGGCGTCGTGACGCCGTTCCAGCCGCCGGAAGAGAAGCGTGCCGCCTACGCCGCCGACATCACCTACGGCACCAACAACGAATTCGGTTTCGACTACCTGCGCGACAACATGGCGTTCAGCATGGATGAAAAATTCCAGCGTGAACTCAACTTTGCCGTGATCGACGAAGTCGACTCCATCCTCATCGACGAAGCGCGTACCCCGCTGATCATTTCCGGTCAGGCCGAGGACAGCTCCAAGCTGTACACGGAGATCAACAAACTGATCCCGCAGCTGGAACTGCACGTCGAGGAAGTCGAAGGCCAGGTCACCAAGGCCGGCCACTACACCGTTGACGAAAAGACCCGTCAGGTCGAACTCAACGAAGCCGGTCACCAGTTCATCGAAGAAATGCTCACCCGCGTCGGCCTGCTGGCCGAAGGCGAGAGCCTGTACTCGGCGCACAACCTCGGCCTGCTGACCCACGTCTATGCCGGTCTGCGTGCGCACAAACTGTTCAACCGCAACATCGAATACATCGTTCAGGACGGCCAGGTCGTACTGGTCGACGAACACACCGGTCGTACCATGCCGGGTCGTCGCCTGTCCGAAGGCCTGCACCAGGCCATCGAAGCCAAGGAAGGTCTGAACATTCAGGCCGAGAGCCAGACCCTGGCCTCGACTACGTTCCAGAACTACTTCCGTCTGTACACCAAGCTGTCCGGCATGACCGGTACCGCCGACACCGAAGCGTTCGAATTCCACCAGATCTACGGTCTGGAAGTCATGGTCATCCCGCCGAACAAACCGTTGGCGCGTAAGGACTACAACGACCTGGTGTTCCTCACCGCCGAAGAGAAATACGCGGCGATCGTGGCCGACATCAAGGAAAGCATGGCGGCCGGTCGTCCGGTGCTGGTGGGTACCGCGACCATCGAGACCTCCGAGCACATGTCCGCATTGCTCGTCAAAGAAGGCATCGAACACAAGGTTCTCAACGCCAAGTTCCACGAAAAAGAAGCCGAAATCATCGCGCAGGCCGGTCGTCCGGGTGCGCTGACCATCGCCACCAACATGGCCGGTCGTGGTACCGACATCCTGTTGGGCGGCAACTGGGAAGTGGAAGTCGCTTCGCTGGAAAACCCGACCCCTGAGCAGATTGCACAGATCAAGGCCGACTGGCAGAAGCGTCACCAGCAAGTGCTGGAGTCCGGCGGCCTGCAGGTAATCGCTTCCGAGCGTCACGAGTCGCGTCGTATCGACAACCAGCTGCGTGGCCGTGCCGGCCGTCAGGGCGATGCCGGTTCGAGCCGCTTCTACCTGTCGCTGGAAGACAGCCTGATGCGCATCTTCGCTTCTGATCGGGTGAAGAACTTCATGAAAGCCCTGGGCATGCAGCCGGGCGAAGCGATCGAACACCGCATGGTGACCAACGCGATCGAGAAGGCGCAGCGCAAGGTTGAAGGCCGCAACTTCGACATCCGCAAGCAACTGCTCGAGTTCGACGACGTCAACAACGAACAGCGTAAAGTGATCTATCACATGCGTAACACGTTGCTGGCCGCCGACAACATCGGTGAGACCATCGCCGACTTCCGTCAGGACGTGCTCAACGCTACCGTCAGCGCACACATTCCGCCGCAATCGCTGCCAGAGCAGTGGGACGTCGCCGGTCTGGAAGCGTCGATCGAAAGCGATTTCGGCGTGAAATTGCCGATCCAGCAGTGGCTCGACGAAGACGATCACCTGTACGAAGAAACCCTGCGCGAGAAGCTCATGGCCGAGCTGATGGCGGCGTACAACGAGAAAGAAGACCAGGCCGGTGCCGAGGCGCTGCGCTCGTTCGAGAAGCAGATCGTCCTGCGCGTACTCGACGACTTGTGGAAAGACCACCTGTCGACCATGGATCACCTGCGTCACGGCATTCACCTGCGTGGCTATGCGCAGAAGAACCCGAAGCAGGAGTACAAGCGCGAATCCTTCACGCTGTTCTCCGAGCTGCTCGATTCGATCAAGCGCGATTCGATCCGCGTGCTCTCGCACGTTCAGGTACGCCGCGAAGATCCGGAAGCCGAGGAGCAACGCCTGCGTCAGGAAGCCGAAGCACTGGCGGCGCGCATGCAGTTCGAACACGCCGAAGCGCCTGGGCTGGATCAGCCGGAAGCGTTGGGTGAAGAGGTCGATGTGGCCCTCGCCACCGCCACTGCCCCGGTTCGCAACGAGCAGAAGCTGGGCCGCAACGAGCTGTGCTACTGCGGTTCGGGCAAGAAATACAAGCATTGCCACGGGCAGATCCAGTAAAACCCGTTTCAATCGCTGAACACCCGCGCCGCGACCGGCTCCTGCCGTCGCGGCGTTTTGCCATTTATCCCACCGTCCTTTCCCGTGGCGGTGCTGACATCATTGAGTAAGGAGCGCATTCATGGCTGTTGGTCTTGGTCCTTTGCCAACGTTGCACCCGGTTGCCGGTTTTGAACTCGGTATCGCCTCGGCCGGCATCAAGCGCCCGGGGCGCAAGGATGTGGTGGTGATGCGCTGTGCTGAAGGTTCGACCGTGGCTGGGGTGTTCACCCTGAACGCGTTCTGCGCCGCACCGGTGATCCTGGCGAAAAAGCGCGTGCACAATGCCGTGCGTTACTTGCTGACCAACACCGGCAACGCCAACGCCGGCACCGGCGAACCGGGCTTGGCCGCGGCCGAGCGCACCACCGCTAAGTTGGCCGAGCTGACCGGCGTCGATGCCAGCCAGATTCTGCCTTACTCCACTGGCGTGATCGGCGAGCCGCTGCCGGTCGAGAAGATCGAAGGCGCACTGCAAGCCGCGCTGGATGACCTGTCGGAGAACAACTGGGAAGCCGCCGCCACCGGGATCATGACCACCGACACCCTGCCGAAGGGCGCCAGCCGCCAGTTCGAGCATGACGGCGTGACCATCACTGTCACCGGCATCAGCAAAGGCGCCGGCATGATTCGGCCGAACATGGCGACCATGCTGGGTTACATCGCCACCGACGCCAAAGTCTCCCGCGAGGTGCTGCACAATCTGATGCTCGACGGCGCGAACAAGTCGTTTAACCGCATCACCATCGACGGCGACACTTCGACCAACGACTGTTGCATGCTGATCGCCACTGGCAAAGCCGCGTTGCCGGAAATCACCCGCGCTGAAGGCGAGCTGTTCGCCAAGTTGAAGCAGGCGGTGTTTGAAGTGTGCATGGACGTGGCCCAGGCCATCGTGCGCGACGGCGAAGGCGCGACCAAGTTTGTCACCGTCGAAGTGAATGGCGGCGGCAATCATCAGGAATGCCTGGACGTCGGCTACACCGTGGCCCATTCGCCGCTGATCAAGACCGCGCTGTTCGCCTCCGACCCGAACTGGGGCCGCATTTTGGCCGCCGTGGGCCGTGCCGGTGTGCCGGATCTGGACGTGAGCAAGATCGACGTGTTCCTCGGTGACGTGTGCATCGCCAGCCGTGGCGCCCGCGCCGCGACCTACACTGAAGCCCAGGGCTCGGCAGTGATGCAGCAGGAAGAAATCACCATTCGCATCGAACTGGGTCGCGGTGATTGCAGCGAAACCATCTGGACCACCGACCTGTCGCATGAGTACGTGAAGATCAACGCTGAATACCGTACTTGATTCAAGGTGTGGGAGTGGGCTGCCGGCCTCTTCGCGGGCAAGCCCGCTCCCACAGTGATTGCGGTCGTTCACAAATGCCGTGTCCACCACCAAAACCTGTGGGAGCGGGCTTGCCCGCGATGACGGACGACCAGACGCCAGACATTCTGGATTGTTTCCCTGACGAAAAGGCGCCACACCATGTCCCTGCACCTGATCATCGGCGACAAACTGCTTTCCTCCTGGTCCCTGCGTGCGGCACTGGCGCTGGACCTGACCGGCGCACCCTACAGCGAAGAGCTGATCAAGCTCGGCAAGCCCGACACCCGCGAGCGCCTGCTCAAGCATTCGCCTACCGGCAAGGTGCCGCTGCTGCAAACCACCCGTGGCACCATCGCCGATTCGCTGGCCATTGCTGAATACCTCGCTGAGCAGTTTCCGTCCGAGCAACTCTGGCCGAGCGATACCTTCGCCCGCGCCCAGGCCCGCTCGGCCTGCGCACAAATGCACAGCGGCTTCTTCGCCATGCGCAATCACATGCCGTTCAACCTGAGCCAGGACGCACCACTGAACCCGGTGCCGCCAGAGGTGAAGGTCGATATCGAACGCATGCTCGCGCTATGGGCTGAGTGTCGTGCGGCAGCCACGGAAGAGGGCCGATACCTGTTCGGTCGTGTCAGTCTCGCCGATGCCTTTTTCGCGCCGATCGCCGTGCGCCTGCGCACCTATCAGGTGAAGTTGCCGGCAGTCGACGAAGCTTATGTTGAAACCGTCTACCAATGGCCCGCCTTCAAGGCGTGGCAAAAGGCTGGACTGGAGGAATTGAACCCGTGAAACGCGTCCACGTCGCCGCTGCCGTCATTCGTGACGGCGCCGGCAAAATCCTCATCGCTCGCCGCGCTGACACTCAACACCAGGGCGGCTTGTGGGAATTTCCCGGTGGCAAGGTCGAGGCTGACGAGTCGGTCGAATCGGCACTCGCTCGCGAGCTGCACGAAGAGCTGGGCATCGTCGTTGCCGCTGCCCGTCCGCTGATCAAGGTTCGCCACAATTATCCGGACAAACAGGTGTTGCTGGATGTCTGGGAAGTCTCGGCGTTCAGCGGTGAACCCCACGGCGCTGAAGGCCAGCCTTTGGCTTGGGTCCCTGCCAGGGAGTTGATCAACTACGAGTTCCCGGCGGCCAATCAGCCGATCGTCGCGGCAGCGCGCTTGCCTGCCGAATACCTGATCACTCCGGAAGATCTCGAAGGCCCAGCACTGTTGCGCGGCATCCAGAAGGCGATCGCCGGCGGCATCAAATTGATCCAGCTGCGCGCACCCAACGGCTACGACCCGAAATACCGCGATCTGGCGGTGGATGCCGTGGGCCTGTGCGCGGGCAAGGCACAGTTGATAATCAAAGGGCCGTTCGAATGGCTTGGCGATTTCCCCTCGGCCGGTTGGCACATCACCGCTGCCCAGCTGCGTAAATACGCAGCGGCAGGACGTCCGTTGCCGGCCGAACGCTGGCTCGCGGCATCGTGCCATAACGCCGAAGAGCTGGCGCTGGCCGAGCAGATGGGCGTCGACTTCGTCACCCTGTCACCGGTGCAGCCGACGCTGACGCACCCGGATGCACAGCCGTTGGGGTGGGAGCAGGCACAGGCGTTGATTGACGGTTTCAGTAAACCGGTGTTTCTGCTCGGTGGGGTAGGGCCGGCGGAGCGCGAAAAGGCCTGGGGAGTTGGGGCTCAGGGTGTGGCGGGAATTCGGGCGTTCTGGCCGGATCCAGTGTAAGGGCTACCGACCTCTTCGCGAGCAGGCTCGCTCCCACAGTGGATTGCATTTCTCCAGTCAGAATGCAGTCAAATGTGGGAGCGAGCCTGCTCGCGAAGGCGCCCTGACAGGCGCTACTTACCTTCAGGTTTCGCAGCCGGCTGCCAGAGAATTTCCGCAACCCCCTGTCGCCGCGCAATCAACCGCGCCACAACAAACAGCAAATCCGACAACCGATTGATATACGCCAGGCCAACCCCGGCCAATGGCTCAACCGAGTTCAAATGCTGACAGCGGCGCTCGGCACCGCGCGCCAGACTGCGGCAGACATGCGCCTGGGCAATCAGCATCGAACCGCCCGGCAAGATGAAGTTCTCCAGCGGCCCCAGCTCTTCATTCCATACATCGATCGCCGCTTCCAGCCGCTCGATTTCAGCCTCGTTCAACGCCTGGTATTCCGGCATCGCCAGTTCACCGCCGAGGTCGAACAGGCGATGCTGACACGGCGCCAGCACGTCGATGATTTCATTCAGCCCCGGATGCACTGCGCGCTCGGCGAGCAAACCGGCTAGCAGCACGCCGACCTGACTGTTCAGCGTATCGACCTCGCCGATCGCCTCGATGCGCGGGTGATCCTTGGGGACGCGGCGGCCGTCACCGAGGCCGGTCTCGCCTTTGTCGCCGGTGCGGGTGTAGATCTTCGACAAGCGAAAGCCCATGGGTTACCTCGGTAATGAATTGGTTTCGGTGGTCAATGGCGCCGGTTGCGCCAGCGGCAAACGCAGGGTGAAGCAAGTGCCCTGGCCGGGCGCCGACTGCACTTCCATCTGGCCCTTGTGGTTGTTGGTGATGATGAAGTACGACACCGACAGACCAAGCCCCGTGCCCTGGCCGATTTCCTTGGTGGTGAAGAACGGCTCGAAGGTACGCTTGCGCACGCTCTCGCTCATACCGATGCCATTGTCTTCGACCTGAATCTCGGCCCATGGCGGATTGAGTCTTGTGCGCAAGATGATCCGGCCCGGCTCGCTGTCGTCTTCACGCTGGTGAATGGCCTGGGCGGCGTTCTTCAGCAGATTGAGCAACACCTGTTCCAGCTCGTTGGCGGTGCCCGGCACGGGCCCGAGGGCTGGGTCGAACTGGCGGATGATCGCCTGGCCCTTGAAGTCGAAACCGATGGCCAGATCGAAATCGTTGCCGGCGATTTCCACGGCTTGGTCGATCAGCGCCGGTAGATCGCACGGCGCCATTTGCCGGGTGCTGCGGCGGCTGAAGCTGAGCATGTGCGTGACGATTTTCGCCGCGCGGGCGCCGGCCTGTTGAATGCCGTCGAGCAATTGCGGGACTTCGCGGCCTTGCAGGTAGCGGTTCACCGTGTCCAGTTCGATGCCCAGTTGTTCGGCAGTCTCGATGTTCTTCGGCAGATCCGCCGACAGACGCCGACGAATGTTCTGCACGTTGTGCAGGATCGCGCCGAGCGGGTTGTTGATTTCATGGGCCATGCCGGCCGCAAGTCCACCGACCGAGAGCATCTTCTCCGACTGCACCATCATTTCTTCCAGCGACAGACGCTGGGTGATGTCGTCGATACGGATCACCACGCCACGCCCGGCCCCGCCCATCAGCGGATAAAACGTCAGCGCATAGTGTTTGGGTTCATCGTCCTTGAACCAGGTCACCCGGTCGACTTTGGCCACGGTGTGCTGCTCAACGGTAGCCTTGAGCTGCGGCAAGAACGGCTTGAGCGGCTCGAAGGCGAGGAAGATCGGCTGGTTCAGCGCCTCGTCCAAGCGGGTGCCGGAGAGCGCGCTGGCCTCCTGGTTCCACTGGGTGACGTAGAGTTGCTCGTCGAGGGCGATCAGCGCGGACGGCATCGAGTCGATGATGCTGTTGAGGTAGTTCTGGAAGCCGGTGAGCTTCTTCTCGATCTTGCTGCGCACCTGGACTTCCAGCTCCAGTTTGCGGTTGGTGTGACGGGTTTCCTCGGCCAGCCCCTGCGCCTGATCGTAGGCAGCCTGCGAGTCGTCGCGGGCGCGTTTGAGTTGCTGCTCGCGGGCTTCGATGCGCGAAAGCATGGTGTTGAACGCCTCGGCCAGACTGCCGATTTCGTCGTGATTGCCGCGCGCGGCGCGCAGGGCGTAGTTCTCTTCGCGGGTGACCTGCCGCGACAATTCCTCAAGTTGATGAATGGGGCGGGTAATCAGACGTTTGATCTGCCGGGCAATCACCAGCCACAACAACACACTGAAAATCAGGATGCCGAGGCTGGCGGTCAGGGTGCCGGTGTAGAACGCCATCGGCAGCTCGCTACTGGCGACCAGCAACAGATGTCCCGGCGCCGCACCGGGACGGGGCAGGGTGATCAGTTGATTGCTGCGAAACTCGGTAAGCTGCCAGGCTTCGACATGCCGATAGCGCTCCGGCAAGTGAAGTTTGTCGCCGCGCTGCACCTGCGCCAGACGTTCACCCTTGCCGTCGTACAGGGCAGCGGCGCGCAACGGTGAATAACTGTCGAGCTCCTTGAGCAGACGTTCGGCGCTGCGCGGTGATTCCAGCGCATCGCTGACCAGACTCGGATTGGCAATCAGTCGGCCAATGGTCTGCAGGGCCTGTGGCGCCATGCTTTCCTGGGAAATGTAATAGGCGGCGCTGATAAAGGTCAGGTTGGCGACCAGCAGAACCGTGGTCAACAACACCAGCAGGGCGGCCAGCAGTTTCTGGCCGACCGGCAGGTTTTCAAGGCGCTGGCGCAATGGCATCAGGTTTATCGCAGCAGGGGAACAAGTCGTCAGCCTAGCGGCTGCTCAGTCGCTGGGCAATCCACGCTTGTGCAGATGAGCGATCAGACGTTGCTGCAACTGGTGCAGATGCGGCAGATGCAACTGATGGCGCTCGGCGACTTTACATGCGTGGCCCAACAGATAGCTGATCTCGGTGCGGCGCTGGTTGGCGACGTCCTGATACATCGAGGAATAATTGGCGGCGGTGGCGTGGATCACTCGTTCGACTTCCACTTGCAGATTGTCCGCCGCAGCCGGCTGGCCGCAGCGTTCAAGCAGTTCCGTCAGTTCGGCGCAGAGTGTGGCGACTTCGCAGTGATGCTCGCTCAGCCCGCCGTTGCGGCAATCGTGGAGCACGGTCAGCGGATTGATCGCGCAGTTCAGCGCCAGTTTGCGCCACAGCCGAGTGAGGATGTCAGCGTTCCATTCATGGGGAATGTTCGCCGCTTGCAGATCGTCCAGCCAGACTGGCGCCAGCGGATTCGCGCCATCGCCCAGCCAGTTGAACCCGTGACCGGCGAACACCACGCGCCAATCGCCGTCACGGAACGCGCCCTCGGTGCTGGAGGCGCTGATGCAGCGCGCCTGTGGCACCCGCGCGGCGACGGCGTCCTGACTGCCAAGGCCGTTTTGCAGCAGGATCAGTTCGGCATCCGGAGCGAGACGTGAAGCGAGGCGGGCGACGGCCTCTTCGGCGTCATAGGCCTTGCACGCGACCAGCAATCGGCGAATGGGCTCGGGGCTGTCCGGGGTTTCGCCGGGAACTGCATAGGTGTGAGCTTGTCCGTTTTCTACCAGGGTTAATCCGCCCATTGCCTCGTAGCTTTGCAAGCGTGCCGCATCACGCAGGATCAGTCGCACAGGCAAGCCGGCGCGGGCCAGACGTGTTGCCCAGAGCGTGCCAAGGCTGCCGGCGCCAAGTACGTGCCAGGTGGTCGACATCAGTTTTTTGCTCGATTGCTTGCAGGCATGTGCGGCTCGCCGTATCGGTAGGAAAAGACCCGTTATAATGAGCCCGATTTTAACCGCAAGCCAAGCGCGCTCCATCCACATCGAGCGCGCCTTTTTTATTGGAGAGATTACATGCCGTCGTTCGACGTGGTATCCGAACTGGACAAACACGAACTCACCAACGCGGTCGAGAACGCCGTGAAGGAACTCGATCGTCGTTATGACCTGAAAGGCAAAGGCAGCTTCGAGTTCAAGGAAAAAGATTTGACCGTCAGCCTCACCGCCGAAGCCGCTTTCCAGCTCGAAGCGATGATCGAAATCCTCAAGCTCGCGCTGACCAAGCGCAAGATCGACGTACAGTGCCTCGAGGTCAAGGATGCGTACGCTTCCGGCAAGCTGATGAAGCAGGACGCCATCCTCAAGGAAGGCATCGACAAAGAGCTGGCGAAGAAGATCGTCGGCCACATCAAGGAAGCCAAGCTCAAGGTCCAGGCCGCCATTCAGGGCGAGCAGGTGCGTGTCACCGGCAAGAAGCGCGACGACCTGCAGGAAGCCATCGCGGCCCTGCGTGCCAAGGAATTCGGCATGCCGCTGCAGTTCAACAACTTCCGCGACTAAGCTTGGTCTGAAGGCTATGTGGGAGCGAGCCTGCTCGCGAATGCGGTGTTTCATTCAGCGAAGAGTTGACTGACACACCGCTTTCGCGAGCAGGCTCGCTCCCACAGTTGTTTTGTTGTTTTGAATACACCCGGGAAGCCGGAAATCAGGAGATGGAACATGGATTTGAATGCGGAAGTGGACCACTTGGTCAAGGCGTCCCAGGCGTGGATCCCGATGATCATGGAATACGGCAGCCGCGTACTGCTGGCAGTGATTACCCTGGCGATCGGCTGGTGGCTGATCAACAAGGTCACGCAAAAACTCGGCGGTCTGCTGGCGCTGCGCAATGCTGACCTGGCCTTGCAAGGCTTCATCAGCAGCCTGGCCAACATCATTCTCAAGGTACTGCTGATTGTCAGCGTCGCGTCGATGATCGGCGTCGAAACCACGTCCTTTGTCGCGGCCATCGGTGCTGCGGGTCTGGCAATCGGTCTGGCCTTGCAAGGCAGCCTGGCCAACTTCGCCGGCGGCGTGCTGATTTTGCTGTTCCGTCCGTTCCGTATCGGTGACTGGATCGAAGCCCAAGGCGTGGCGGGCACTGTCGACAGCATCCAGATCTTCCACACCGTGCTGCGCACCGGCGACAACAAGACCATCATCGTGCCAAACGGCAACCTGTCGAACGGCATCATTATCAACACCAACCGTCAGCCAACCCGCAAAGTGGTATTCGATGTGGGCGTGGATTACGAGGCGGATCTGCAGAAAGCTCGGCAGGTGCTGCTGGATCTGGCCAAGGATGCCCGCGTCATGCAGGATCCGGAACCGCAAGCGGTGATTTCGACGCTGGGTGACAGTTCGATCACGGTGTCCCTGCGCGTCTGGGTTAAAACCGCAGACTATTGGGATGTGATGTTCATGTTTAATGAACAGGCGCGTGATCGTTTGAAGGCTGCCGGGATTGATATTCCATTTCCGCAGCGAGTTATACGTGTAGTGCAGGAATCGGCGGCGCAATGATAGGTTGCTAGCTAAGTAATTATTAGCCGGTCTGTCAATACAGATGAAATAAAAAAGGCCCATCGGAAGATGGGCCTTTTTTCATGCTTTAAAACTAACCACTGACAATTACAAGATGTTCAGCGGGTACTCGGTGATCAGGCGGAACTCTTTGACATCGCCTTCACCTTCGTCGGCGTTGGCCACGTGCCAAGCTTGACGAATGCGGAAGGACAGGTCTTTCGCCGGGCCGCTTTGAACAACGTACTTGGCTTCAAAGTTGGTTTCGTGGTGTTTGCCATCTTCACCATACAGACCGGCATAAGCGCTGCCTGCTGGAGTATTGGTGCCATCAATGTCCCAACCTTTGACGTAACGAACCATGAAGCTCAGGCCAGGCACGCCGTACTCAGCCATTTTCAGGTCGTAACGGGCTTGAACGGATTTTTCGCCTGCACCGTTGAAGTCAGAGTACTGGATCGAGTTGGCCAGGAAGATCGAGTCGCCACCACGGTTGTTCTTGCCCACGCCGATGTAGTCGAACGGGGTGTCGCCGTTGACCTTCTGGAAGGCCAGGGTGAAGGTGTGCGCTTTGAGGAACGACAAAGCGGTTGCCAGCGAGAACGTGGTGTTGCTGATGTCGCCCGCTTCGGCACTACCGGTGTCGGTGGTGCGATAGATGTTGAAGTCGGTGTTCAGCGAAGTATCACCACCGAATGGAGTGGTGAGGTTCACGTTGGCGTAGTACTGGTTCCAGATGTCTTCCAGCTTCGCGCCGTACAGCGATGCACTGAGGTTGTCAGTGATCGAGTATTTGCCACCGAAGTAGTCGATGTTGTTCGCCTCAACACCGGCATAGGTAGCGTAGAGGCCGCCATCACGGGCGTTCTTGTCCTGGCTGGAGCCGGAGTAGAAGTGACCGGCTTCGAGATCCAGGTCTTTCACTTCGCTGCTCTGCAACTGGAAGCCAGTGGCAGTTTGCGGAAGGATGCGCGAACCGCCGACAGCAAACACTGGGGAAGTGCTTGGCTGCATGTCGCCGAATTTCAGTTCGGTCTTGGAAACGCGGAACTTGATGGAAGCGCCTGCCTTGCCCTGACTGTCGTTGACGTCACGAGCGTAGCCGTTGGCCTTGACGGTATCGCTACGGCTCATGTTGCCAGTACCGGAAGTACCGTCACCGCCATCCAGTTTCAAGGCCAGATAGCCGTAGGCATCAATACCTACACCCACGGTGCCCTGGGTATAACCGGAGGTGAAGTTGCCGAGGAAACCCTGGGTCCAGTCTTTCTGGTCGCGGCCACCATTCTTGTTGTCACGGTTGAAGTAGTAGTTCTTCAACGTTTCGGTGAGTTTCGCACCTTCAACAAAACCTTTGGCTTCTGCCTGGTCATCTACGAACGGGGCGGCCGTAGCCAACTGGGAACTGGCTGCTGCAGCAACTGCCAGTGCGATCATGCTCCACTTCATCACGCGCATCGTGATTTGCTCCTTTGGTTTTAGAAGAGTACTGCCGTCCCACCTGTTTTATTATCTGGGCGGCTCTTTCTTTTTGTGTCGGCGCAAACTTATATCACGCCGACAATGTTGGCGATACTTGCGAAACCAACCTTTCAGCTTCTTTACGGCGTTGTCGCAAAAGGAGCGCTGGATGTCGCAAATTCACAGTACCGATGCAGCCGGACTGACAACTTTATCGCTGTTTCCGGACCTCTTGGCATCGCTACAAAAGAGTCCCTGGCAAAACACTTGAATCTCCATCGGGCAACCCTGCCACTGTTTTTATTGGCTTCAGGCGACCACTGCCGCTGGCACGCCTATAGTCCATAACGTTATGAATGCAACAAGCGTGCACAAACCGCAAAAATGTCGCGGTTATTTTTCTGTAGCGCGCCCGCATATGTGAAAACCTTGTGAAAACGGGGCCTCGGGCTTGTTTTGTCACACGCTTGACGTGGTTTGCCCAATGGTGTTGCAACGCACCAAAGGTGCGCGAGACAGCAAAAAACGTTACCGGTTCACCCCGTACTGAGTATTTGGCGGATGCCCGACCCAGTGAGCGTAGACGGGTTGTGCAGTTTTGGTGCAAAAAAATCGACGGTGGGCCTGAGGGTAGTCTGTCCGTCAGAGAGTCGAGGCTCGCTAGATCAAGGAATTTCATGCGACTCTTCACGTCAAGGCTCATGTCATGGCCTAAGTTGGTGCGCGGCGCGGACAGATGTCTCATGTCGAAGCGGCTGGGGATTAACTGCCGGGGCAGCGTGAAGGCCGCTGCATTCGCAGGTATGCTGCCGTCCTGTCGCTTGGCGCGTCGCCTCTTTGGAGCCGCCGCTAAGCTGAGTCATAGGATCAGCCGGGAGTACGTACAGTGTTTGCTTTGGATTCACGACTTCAACAGGACACCCTGGTCATCGGTGACTTTCCGTTGTGCCGGCTGTTGCTGTCCAACGACAGCAATTACCCGTGGTTCATCCTGGTGCCTCGCCGCGAGGATATAAGCGAGTTGTTTCAGTTGGATGTCGCCGATCAGCAGCTGCTCTGGCAGGAAACCACCACGCTGGCCGAGTTGCTCAAGGATTCGTTCGACGCTGACAAGCTGAACGTCGCAACACTGGGTAACGTTGTCAGTCAACTGCACATGCATGTCATCGTGCGCAAACGCGATGATGCTGCGTGGCCGGCGCCGGTCTGGGGCAGGCATCCGGCCAAGCCGTACAGCGCGGAACAGGTAGCAGCCATTCGCGAGCGCTTGCGTCTGGTGCTGACTGAAGAATTCACCTTTGTGGAGGGCTGAGTCATGAGCCTTGAAGAGCGCGTAACCGATCTGGAAAGCCGTCTGGCCTTTCAGGATGACACCATTCAGGCATTGAACGATGTGCTGGTGGCCCAGCAGAAAGTCATCGAGCGCCTGCAATTGCAGATGGAAGCGCTGATCAAGCGTCACGAAGAAATGGTCGGGCAGTTCGGTGCCTTTGAAGAAGACGCGCCGCCGCCACATTACTGAGCCATTCGGCAGGCATAAAAAAACCGCGAGCAGCCAGGCTGTTCGCGGTTTTTTTTGCTTTGGATCAGCGACGCGGCAGGGCGGCGATCACGTCCTCGGCTTGCAGGCCTTTGTCGCGGTTCATCACCGAGAACTCGACGCGCTGGCCTTCGACCAGGACGCGATGGCCTTCGCCACGAATGGCGCGAAAGTGCACGAAAATATCGTCACCGGAATCCCGGGAGATAAAACCGAAACCCTTGGAAGTGTTGAACCACTTCACGGTGCCGGTATCGCGATTGCTCATGTCATAGGTAGTCGGCGCAGCGGCCGGTGACGATTTGTAGAAGCTGATGGCCAGGTGCAGCAGCACGGCAACCAGCGCAATGACCAGGCTGAACAATACGGCCGGCTGGCCAGCGATAACCGGCATCGGCGCGATCAGGGTCAAGGTTTGCAGGACGACGGTCAGTACCAGAAGGGCGCTGACCAGATTTTGCAGATGCTGGCGCGGGCCTTTGTTCCAGTAAGGAATCACTGGAGCGATGACCAGGTTCAGCAGGCCGAAAAAGGCCAGGTAAAGTGCATCGGGCTGTTGCAGGTAAGGAACGGCTTCGGCTTTCAGGCTGGGTATGAACGACAGCAGCAAGGCTGCTGCGCCCATTAGCAGGTGGACGATTTTCAACATTTTGATTGGCTCACGTTATGACGGCTCACAAGGAAGAGCTGAAGGCGCACGGTTCGCTTCAGGACAAAATAAGAGGCGGTGGACACGTACACGGCATCAGCCTATGCGCAACACCCCGGAAAATAGGGCATGGCGACACACTGCCTATTTAACAGCAAAGCCTGCGGCTACTCAAATCAGCCCGGCCAGCGGCAGAGAAGCGGTCGATTTGTCGCAGTCAGGTCACCGATTCATAGCTGCGAGCCGGCGCTTGCCTTGCTAAAGTGGGGGCGAACCTGCTGGATGAATTCACTCATTGTTAGGGGGTAAGCATGGCCATTGATATCGGTATCAGCGAAGAAGACCGCAAATCCATCGTCGAAGGGCTGTCGCGACTGCTGTCGGACACCTACGTGCTGTATCTGAAAACCCATAACTTTCACTGGAACGTCACCGGCCCGATGTTCCGCACGCTGCATTTGATGTTCGAGGAGCAGTACAACGAACTGGCGTTGGCCGTCGACTCAATCGCCGAGCGTATCCGTGCGTTGGGCTTCCCGGCACCGGGCGCCTACGCGACCTACGCGCGTCTTTCTTCTATTAAGGAAGAAGTCGGTGTGCCGAGCGCCGAAGACATGATCAAGCAGTTGGTCGAGGGCCAGGAAGCGGTGACCCGTACCGCACGCGGTATCTTCCCGCTGCTGGACAAGGTCAGCGACGAGCCGACCGCTGACCTGTTGACTCAGCGCATGCAGGTGCACGAAAAAACCGCGTGGATGCTGCGCGCGCTGCTCGAGGAGTGACCCGGCCGCTGCGGACGGCTTGAGGTCGTCCGCACGCTGTCCAGACTCTTACTATTGTCGTTGGCTTATCCTACGAGGCTGGTCAACAAGTCGTATGGCGATAACTTTGTCACTGGGTTTTTATGAAGGCGCAGGATGTTGCCTTATAAATCAGCAGTCATGGCAAAGGAGTGTCAACGCTATGGTAGAAGGAGACAGGCGAAGCGACAGGATGTCGGCTTCGCGGCACGTTATAAAAGTCGATCCGTTTGTCAGCGAGTTCGACATGAATCTGATCCGGCCGTTATCGCGATCGATTCGCCTCAACGGATTTGCGACCTGCCTGCGACTCGAGCAGGTCTACTGGAACATCCTCGGCGGCATGGCCGAGGCCAATCATTGTTCGATCAGCACACTGTTGTCCCATGTCGACCGTGAGGTGCATCTGCGTCACGGCGGGGTGAAGAATTTCAGTGCGCTGGTACGGGTGGTTTGTGTCATGAACGGGATCAAAGAACTCGCACCCGCCGTTTCGCGCTGAAACGGCGGTTGCAATGAGGTTGTGGGCTGTGCAGTGTTACGGCTGCACAGCCCGCATTTAATCGATATAATCCCGCGCTTTCGCCGCAAAGCCCTGCGCGCGGCAGCAATCTGATCGCCGAGACACCCCCATGCCAATGTACGATTACCAATGTGCTTCCTGTGGTCATCAGTTGGAAGCCATTCAGAAGATCAGCGACGCACCGTTGGTCGACTGCCCTGCCTGCCAGGCGCCCGAACTGAAGAAGCAGCTGTCCATGCCGGGTTTTCGCCTCAGCGGCAACGGTTGGTACGAGACCGATTTCAAGACCGGAGCCAAGAAGAATCTGGCCGGTGGCGACAAAGCTGACTAGGGTTCAAACCCTGAACGAACGACACGCGTGAGTGGCCGCCTTGCTTGAAGGCGACAGTTACTCCACCGAATTTCGAATTACGAGAAGCGAACCACACCATGATGCGCAGCCACTATTGCGGCCAACTGAACGAAAGCCTGGAAGGCCAGGAAATTACCCTTTGCGGATGGGTTCACCGTCGCCGCGATCACGGCGGGGTGATTTTCCTCGACATCCGTGATCGTGATGGTCTGGCCCAGGTGGTGTTCGATCCGGATCGTGCCGAGAGCTTCGCCGCCGCCGATCGCGTGCGCAGCGAATACGTTGTGAAAATCACCGGCAAGGTGCGTCTGCGTCCGGCCGGTGCGACCAACGCCAACATGGCCTCGGGCATGATCGAAGTGCTGGGTTATGAACTGGAAGTGCTGAACGAGTCGGAAACCCCGCCGTTCCCGCTCAACGAGTTCTCCGACGTCGGCGAAGAAACCCGCCTGCGCTATCGCTTCCTCGACCTGCGTCGTCCGGAGATGGCCGAGAAGCTGCGTCTGCGTTCGCGCATGACCACCAGCATCCGCCGCTTCCTCGACGAAAACGGTTTCCTCGATGTCGAAACTCCGATCCTGACCCGGGCCACCCCGGAAGGTGCGCGGGACTATCTGGTGCCGAGCCGTACCCACGCCGGTTCGTTCTTCGCCCTGCCGCAATCGCCGCAGCTGTTCAAGCAACTGCTGATGGTGGCCGGCTTCGACCGTTACTACCAGATCGCCAAATGCTTCCGTGACGAAGACCTGCGTGCCGACCGTCAGCCGGAATTCACCCAGATCGACATCGAGACCAGTTTCCTCGATGAAAAAGAGATCATGGGCCTGACCGAGCAGATGATCCGCAACCTGTTCAAGGAAGTGCTGAATCTGGAATTCGGCGAATTCCCGCACATGACTTTCGAAGAAGCCATGCGCCGCTACGGTTCGGACAAGCCGGACCTGCGTATTCCACTCGAACTGGTTGACGTTGCCGACCAGCTCAAAGAAGTTGAATTCAAGGTGTTCAGCGGCCCGGCCAACGATCCGAAGTGCCGCATCGCCGCACTGCGCGTTCCAGGCGGGGCGAGCATGCCGCGCAAGCAGATCGACGATTACACCAAGTTCGTCGGCATCTACGGTGCCAAGGGCCTGGCGTACATCAAGGTCAACGAGCGTGCTGCCGGTGTTGAAGGTCTGCAATCGCCGATCGTGAAGAACATTCCTGAAGACAAGCTCAACGTGATCCTCGATCGCGTTGGCGCAGTCGATGGCGATATCGTGTTCTTCGGTGCCGACAAGGCCAAGATCGTCAGCGAAGCCTTGGGCGCGCTGCGGATCAAGCTCGGTCACGACCTCAAGCTGCTGACCTGCGAGTGGGCCCCAATGTGGGTCGTTGACTTCCCGATGTTCGAAGAGAACGACGACGGTAGCTTCTCGGCGCTGCACCACCCGTTCACCGCACCGAAGTGCACCCCACAGGAACTCGAAGCCAACCCGGCCGGCGCACTGTCCCGTGCGTACGACATGGTGTTGAACGGCACCGAGCTGGGCGGCGGTTCGATCCGTATTCACCGCAAGGAAATGCAGCAAGCGGTATTCCGCCTGCTGGGCATCAACGAAGCGGAACAGGAAGAGAAGTTCGGCTTCCTGCTCGACGCGCTGAAGTACGGTGCACCGCCGCACGGTGGCCTGGCCTTCGGTCTGGACCGTCTGGTGATGCTGATGACCGGCGCCCAGTCGATCCGTGAAGTGATCGCCTTCCCGAAAACCCAGAGTGCTGCCGACGTGATGACGCAGGCTCCGGGCGTAGTGGATGCCAAGGCGTTGCGCGAGCTGCACATTCGCCTGCGCGAAACGCCAAAGGCTGAGTAAGACGGGCCTGAAGGCGCATCTTCGGATGCGCCTTTTTTCTTTCTCAGGTCGAATTTTTCAATTGCCGGCCGCTGCACCAGCAGGGCGGGCAAGGTTTCAAAGAGCATTCGGAGCAAGTTATGGCAGGTCATTCCAAGTGGGCAAACATCAAGCACCGCAAAGAACGTCAGGATGCCAAGAGGGGCAAGATCTTCACCAAGTGGATCCGTGAACTGACCGTTGCGGCCCGTCAGGGTGGCGGTGATCCGGGTTCCAACCCGCGTTTGCGCCTGGCCCTGGACAAGGCGTTGAGCGCGAACATGAGTCGCGACATCATCGACCGCGCCGTCGCGCGCGGTGCCGGTGCCACCGAAGCGGACAACGTTGAAGAGCTGACCTACGAGGGTTACGGCCCTGGCGGCGTCGCGGTCATGGTCGAGTGCATGACCGATAACCGCAACCGTACCGCCGCAGCCGTGCGTCATGCGTTCAGCAAGTGTGGCGGCAACCTCGGCACCGACGGTTCGGTGGCGTATCTGTTTGAGCGCAAGGGCCAGATCAGCTTCGCCCCGGGCGTCGATGAAGACGCACTGACCGAAGCGGCGCTGGAAGCGGATGCCGATGACGTGGTCACCCATGAAGACGGTTCGATCGACGTGTTTACCTCGTTCACCGGTTTCTATGCGGTGCGCAACGCGCTGGAAGCGGCCGGGTTCAAGGGCGATGATGCGGAAATCGTCATGCAGCCGACCACCAGCGCCGAGCTGGATCTGGAAGGGGCGGAGAAGGTCCTCAAGCTGATCGACATGCTTGAGGATCTGGATGACGTGCAGAACGTCTACTCCAACGCGGACATCCCGGAAGACGTCGCCGCTCAGCTTGGCTGATAAGCGACTAGTCTTCCCTGTGGGAGCGAGCCTGCTCGCGAAAGCGGTGTGTCATTCAGCACCTGTATCTGCTGACATACCGCCTTCGCGAGCAGGCTCGCTCCCACATTTGCTATTGGCTGTCAGGTAAATCGTTTTATGAATCTGCAGGCGTTATGACTTTAATTCTTGGTATCGACCCCGGTTCGCGCATCACCGGTTACGGGATCGTTCGCGATACCGGGCGCGGCGGCTGCATCTATGTGGCTTCGGGCTGCATTCGCACCGGGTCCGGCGAACTGCATGAGCGTCTGCAAATCGTCTATCGCGGCGTGCGCGAAATAATCAAGACCTACGGCCCGGTGACCATGGGCATCGAAAAGGTGTTCATGGCGAAAAACGCCGACTCGGCGCTGAAGCTCGGTCAGGCGCGCGGCGCGGCCATCGTCGCCGGCGCCGAAGAGTGTCTGGAAATCGCCGAATACACCGCTACTCAAGTCAAACAGGCCGTGGTCGGCACGGGCGCGGCCAATAAAGAGCAGGTGCAGATGATGGTCATGCACATGCTCAAATTGACCAGCAAGCCGCAAATCGACGCCTCCGACGCCCTCGCTATCGCCATTTGCCATGCGCATACACGCTCAAGCCTGCTGCCGCACGGTCTGGGAACCGCACGCAGTCGTGGCGGGCGCCTGCGTCTCTGATAGCATCAGCATCAATTTTCCTGAAAGTGGCTCTCTGGTGCCTGTGTTGCCGGCGCGCAAGCCACCTTCAATCGTCGCCAGCCCACGGCTGGCCAGCGCTCAAGGATTCAAAACGTGATTGGACGCTTGCGCGGCACCTTGGCTGAGAAACAGCCGCCGCACCTGATTCTCGATGTGAATGGCCTCGGCTATGAGGTGGAAGTGCCGATGACCACCCTTTATCGGTTGCCGTCGGTCGGTGAACCGCTGACCCTGCACACCCATTTGGTCGTACGCGAAGATGCGCAATTGCTCTATGGCTTTGCCGGCAAGCGTGAGCGAGACTTTTTTCGCGAACTGATTCGTCTCAACGGCGTAGGGCCGAAACTGGCGCTGGCATTGATGTCAAGCCTGGAAGTCGATGAACTGGTGCGCTGCGTACAGTCCCAGGACACCTCGGCGCTGACCAAGGTGCCGGGAGTCGGCAAGAAGACCGCCGAGCGCCTGCTGGTCGAATTGAAAGACCGCTTCAAGGCTTGGGAAACGTCGCCGGCGATGTTCGCGCTGGTGCCGAATCAGCCCGATGGGCCGGCGCCGGTCAACAGCGCCGAGACTGATGCGGTCAGTGCGCTGATCTCGCTGGGGTACAAGCCGCAGGAAGCGAGCAAGGCGATTTCCGCGATCAAAGACAAGAATCTGAGCAGCGAAGATCTGATCCGCCGCGCTCTGAAGGGAATGATTTAAGTGATTGAAGCTGATCGTCTGATCGCCGCCGCGCACAGCCCGCGCGAGCGCGAAGAAGTCCAGGATCGGGCCATCCGCCCGGTCAGCCTGGCCGATTACATTGGCCAGCCAACCGTGCGCGAGCAGATGGAACTGTTTATCCAGGCTGCCCGGGGCCGTAGCGAATCCCTTGATCACACTTTGATCTTCGGCCCGCCGGGGCTGGGCAAGACCACGCTGGCCAACATCATTGCCCAGGAAATGGGCGTGTCGATCAAGAGCACCTCCGGACCAGTGCTGGAACGTCCGGGTGATCTGGCCGCGTTGCTGACCAATCTCGAGCCGCACGACGTGCTGTTCATCGACGAAATTCATCGTCTGTCGCCGATCGTTGAAGAAGTGCTGTATCCGGCGATGGAAGATTTCCAGCTCGACATCATGATCGGCGAAGGGCCGGCGGCGCGTTCGATCAAACTTGATCTGCCGCCGTTCACCCTGGTCGGCGCCACCACCCGCGCCGGCATGCTGACCAACCCGTTGCGTGATCGCTTCGGTATCGTCCAGCGCCTGGAGTTCTACAGCACGGCGGATCTGGCAACAATCGTCAGCCGTTCAGCGGCCATTCTGGGTCTGCCGCTGGACCCGGAAGGTTCGTTCGAGATCGCCCGTCGCGCCCGTGGCACCCCGCGAATTGCCAACCGTCTGCTGCGCCGAGTACGCGACTTCGCCGAGGTCCGCGCCAAGGGTCATATCACCAAAGCGGTGGCGGATCTGGCGCTGAACCTGCTGGATGTCGACGAACACGGTTTCGATCACCAGGATCGGCGCCTGCTGCTGACCATGATCGAGAAGTTCGACGGCGGTCCGGTGGGGATCGACAGTCTGGCGGCGGCGATCAGTGAAGAGCGCCACACCATTGAAGACGTGCTCGAGCCGTATCTGATCCAGCAGGGCTATATCATGCGCACGCCACGGGGCAGGGTGGTGACGCGCCATGCCTATCTGCATTTCGGTTTGAATGTTCCGTCACGGATGGGCGAGATGCCCGTGGCAGACGAGTTTCTCGACGCCGTCGACGATTGATACACATTTGCTGGTGATTTATTCAGGGTTTGTACTGTCAGACGACGGTACTTTTGCGTTAAAGCTTTGAAACCACGAAAAACAGTTGTCTGGCCGGATTGGCAACCTGAGGAGTAAGCACTAGAGTATGCGCGCGCAAAACGGGCTTGAGCCGTTCGCACATCGTTGTCGCGTTTATTACGAGGACACCGATGCGGGCGGCATCGTGTATTACGTTAATTACCTCAAGTTTATGGAACGGGCTCGAACCGAGCGGCTGCGGGAACTGGGTTTTGCCCAATCTGCGCTTGCCGGAGAGGACCTGTTGTTCGTCGTGCATTCCAGCGAAGCGCGCTACCACGCGCCGGCGCGACTGGACGACGAACTGCTGGTAAGCGCTGATGTAACCGAATTGAACCGTGCCAGCCTGCGCTTCAAACAGCAGGTCAGGCGGGCCACGGATAATGTGCTGCTCTGCGAAGGGCAGTTTTTGGTGGCCTGCGTGCGCACCGACAGTTTGAAACCCCGGGCCCTTCCCGAAGACCTGCGTGCGGCCTTCGCCGACGCGGTCGGCCCGGGTACACACTCAAAGCAGGAGATAAAGCGTGGAAGCTAACGTCGTCGACCATTCCTCCATGTGGAGCCTGGTCAGCAATGCCAGCATCGTGGTGCAGTTGGTAATGTTGACCCTGGTGGCCGCATCGGTGACCTCATGGGTCATGATCTTTCAGCGCAGCAATTTGCTGCGTGCCGGTCGACGCGCCCTGGAGAGCTTCGAGGAGCGCTTCTGGTCGGGTATCGACCTGTCCAAACTGTACCGTCAGGCCGGCAGCAACCCTGATCCGGATTCGGGCGTGGAGCAGATCTTCCGTGCCGGTTTCAAGGAATTCTCCCGTCTGCGTCAGCAGCCAGGCGTCGATCCTGAAGCGGTGATGGAAGGTGTCGCTCGTGCCATGCGCGTGGCCATCTCCCGCGAAGAAGAGAAACTCGAGCAGAGCCTGCCGTTCCTCGCCACTGTTGGTTCGGTCAGTCCGTACATCGGCCTGTTCGGTACCGTGTGGGGGATCATGAACTCTTTCCGCGGTCTGGCCAGTGCTCAGCAGGCGACCCTCGCCACCGTAGCTCCGGGTATCGCCGAAGCGCTGATCGCCACGGCGATCGGCCTGTTCGCTGCGATCCCAGCGGTCATCGCTTACAACCGTTTTGCTGCGCGCAGCGAAACCTTGCTGGGCCGCTACTACACCTTCGCCGATGAATTCCAGGCGATCCTGCACCGCAAAGTGCACACCAGCGAAGAATAAGCAGGTATTTCCCGATGGCTTTAATCGCTCGAGCTCGCAAAAAGCGCAAGCCGGTCGCCGAGATGAACGTGGTGCCCTACATCGACGTGATGTTGGTGCTGCTGGTCATCTTCATGGTGACCGCGCCGATGCTCAATCAGGGCGTGAAAGTTGATCTGCCCAAGGTTTCCAGCGAAGCCTTGCCGCAGGACAACAACACCCAGGTCCTGACCATTTCGATCAAGGCTGACAAGACCTACTACTGGAACCTTGGCAGCGAAGTCGACACCGAGAAGCAACAGGACAGGGCCATGACCCTGCCGCAAATGACTGACGCGGTGACCAAGATCATTCGCGCCGGCACCGAGGGCGGCAAACGCACCCAGGTATTCATTCGCGGCGACAAGACTGTCGACTACGGCGCCGTCATGGGCGCCATGGGCGGGTTGCAGAAAGCCGGGGTCGGTAACGTTGGTCTGATTACCGAGGCCCCCTGATGCAGCAACAGCGAGAGCCGTCCGCCTCGGAAAGCTACTTCTGGCCTAGTGTCCTGGCAATTGTCCTGCACGTGCTGGTGTTCGGCATGCTGTTCGTCAGTTTTGCCTTCACGCCTGAACTGCCGCCGGCCAAGCCGATCGTCCAGGCGACTCTGTACCAATTGAAATCGAAAAGTCAGGCGACCACCCAGACCAATCAGAAGATTGCGGGTGAGGCGAAGAAATCCGCTGCGCGCCAGACCGAAGTCGAACAGATGGAACAGAAAAAGATCGAGCAGGAAGCGGTGAAGGCGGCGGAACAAAAGAAAGAGGAAGCGGCTCAAAAGGCCGAGGAAGCCAAGAAGGCCGACGAGTCGAAAAAAGCGGACGAAGCGAAAAAGGCGGATGAAGCCAAAAAAGCCGACGACGCGAAGAAAGCCGAAGCGAAAAAGGCCGAAGAGAAACAATTGGCTGATATAGCCAAGAAGAAGGCCGAAGACGAAGCGAAAAAGGCTGCCGAGGAAGAGGCGAAGAAAGCCGCTGCCGAAGAAGCCAAGAAGAAGATCGTCGAAGACGCGAAAAAGAAAGCCGCCGAAGACGCCAAGAAAAAAGCTGAAGCTGAAGAGGCGAAGAAGAAAGTCGCCGAAGACGCGAAGAAGAAAGCTGCTGCCGATGCTGCGAAAAAGAAAGCGCAGGAAGCGGCACGCAAATCTGCCGAAGACAAAAAGGCTCAGGCCCTGGCAGATCTGCTTTCCGACACGCCGCAGCGCCAGCAAGCCTTGGCCGATGAGCAGGGTGACGAAGTCGCCGGCAGTTTCGATGACCTGATTCGCGCTCGTGCAGCAGAAGGCTGGGCTCGTCCTCCTTCGGCACGCAAAGGCATGACGGTCGTGCTGCAGATCGGCATGTTGCCGGACGGTACGGTGACTTCGGTCAGCGTTGCCAAGTCCAGTGGTGATGGTCCGTTCGATGCTTCGGCAGTCGCGGCAGTGAAGAATATTGGACGTTTGACAGAAATGCAGGGAATGAAGCCGAGCGATTTCGCTCCGTATCGTTCATTCAAGATGACATTCACACCTGAGGATCTAGCCTTGTGAGAAACCTTCTTCGAGGAATGCTGGTCGTGATCTGCTGCATGGCAGGGATCGCGGTGGCAGATGAAAAGAACATTCTGGTCACCAGCGGCAGCGATCGGGCTACTCCGATCGCCGTCGTTCCGTTCGGTATGCAAGGCGGCGCGGTGCTGCCTGACGACATGGCGGAAATCATCGGTAACGATTTGCGCAACTCGGGCTATTACTCGCCGATTCCAAAAGCCAACATGATCAGCCAGCCAAGCCAGCCGAGCGAAATCATTTTCCGTGACTGGAAGGCAGTGGGTGCTCAGTACATGATGGTCGGCAGCATCGCGCCCGCGGGCGGTCGCTTGCAGGTGCAGTGGGCACTGTTCAACGTCGCCACCGAACAGAAAGTGGCTGACGGCAGTGTTTCCGGTACGACGGACCAGATTCGAGACATGGCGCACTTCATCTCTGATCAGTCTTTCCAAAAGCTGACCGGTATTGACGGTGCCTTCTCGACACGTTTGCTGTACGTAACGGCCGAGCGTTTCTCCGAGAAGAACACGCGCTACACCCTGCAGCGCTCCGACTATGACGGCGCCCGCGCAGTGACTCTGCTGCAATCGCGCGAGCCGATTCTATCGCCGCGTTTTGCACCGGATGGCAAGCGTATCGCATACGTGTCGTTCGAGCAGAAGCGCCCGCGCATCTTCATGCAGAACATCGACACCGGTCGCCGTGAGCAGATCACCAACTTCGAAGGCCTCAACGGCGCGCCAGCCTGGTCGCCGGATGGCAATCGCCTGGCGTTCGTGCTGTCGAAAGACGGTAACCCGGACATCTACGTGATGAACCTCGGTTCGCGTCAGATCAGCCGCGTAACCAATGGCCAGGGCATCAATACCGAACCGTTCTGGGGCAAGGATGGCTCGACCATCTATTTCACCTCGGACCGTGGCGGCAAGCCGCAAATCTATAAAACCAGCGTCAGTGGCGGTGGTGCCGAGCGTGTGACGTTCGTGGGCAACTACAACGCCAACCCGAAACTTTCGGCTGATGAAAAGACTTTGGTGATGATCCATCGTCAGGATGGCTTCACCAATTTCAAGGTGGCAGCTCAGGATCTGCAGCGGGGTAGTGTAAAGATCCTCACTGATAGCACTCTGGACGAGTCACCTACTGTTGCGCCCAACGGCACCATGGTAATCTACGCCACCCGCCAACAGGGCCGGGGAGTCTTGATGCTCGTGTCCATTAATGGGCGCGTGAGGCTCCCGCTTCCTACCGCTCAAGGCGAAGTCAGAGAACCGTCCTGGTCCCCTTACCTGAAGTGAGCGGGCGCTACACGTTTTACTTAACACACTGGGGTTCATTAGGAGTTTCACGATGGAAATGCTGAAGTTTGGTAAATTTGCTGCGCTGGCTCTGGCCATGGCTGTAGCTGTAGGTTGCTCGTCCAAAGGCGGCGACAACGCCGGTGAAGGCGCTGTTGATCCAAACGCTGGTTACGGCGCAAACACTGGTGCCGTTGACGGCTCCCTGAGCGAAGAAGCTGCTCTGCGCGCAATCACCACCTTCTACTTCGAATACGACAGCTCGGACCTGAAGCCAGAAGCCATGCGCGCTCTGGACGTTCACGCCAAAGACCTGAAAGCAAACGGCGCTCGCGTTGTTCTGGAAGGCAACACCGACGAACGTGGTACTCGTGAGTACAACATGGCACTGGGCGAGCGTCGTGCGAAAGCCGTTCAGCGCTACCTGGTACTGCAAGGTGTTTCCCCAGCTCAGCTGGAACTGGTTTCCTACGGCGAAGAGCGTCCAGTTGCTACCGGCAACGACGAGCAGTCCTGGGCCCAGAACCGTCGCGTCGAACTGCGTAAGTAATTCGATATGCGAACGTGCCGTCGTGCTGTAACTGTTCTGGCTCTCAGCCTCGCGCCGCTTGCGGCGTGGGCTGCGGTTCCTGTGGTCGATGACAACTCCGGTTATAACAATAGCGGGAGCAGTTATCCGCCTGCGGGTTACGGTACGAACGGCGCCTATGCCGGGGGAGCGGCTTCGGCCCCTGCCTCGGCACAAGGCATGCTGTTCAACCAATTGCAACAGATGCAGGATCAGATCTCGCGCCAGCAAGGCGTGATCGAAGAACTGCAGAATCAGGTTGCGCGCATGAAGCAGGAATCCCTGGAGCGATACCAGGATCTTGATCGGCGCATAGGATCCGGCGTTGCACCAGCCGCGACTCCCGAGAATTCTTCTGCCGGTAGCGACGCAAGTGCTGCTGCCGGTGCTGCCGCAGGCGCGGGTGCTGCTGCGGCCGCCCAAGCCCCTGCTGCGGGTAGCGAACCGGCTGATCCGGCCAAGGAAAAGCTGTATTACGATGCCGCTTTCGACCTGATCAAAGCCAAGGATTTCGACAAGGCCAGCCAGGCCTTCGCCGCTTTCCTGCGTAAATACCCGAACAGCCAGTACGCGGGCAACGCCCAGTACTGGTTGGGCGAAGTGAACCTGGCAAAGGGTGATCTGCAAGGTGCAGGTCAGGCCTTTGCCAAGGTTTCGCAACTGTATCCCAAGCACAACAAGGTGCCGGATTCGCTGTACAAGCTGGCTGACGTAGAACGCCGCCTCGGTCACACCGACAAGGTCAAAGGCATTCTGCAGCAGGTGGTGTCCCAATATCCGGGCACGTCCGCCGCGCAATTGGCCCAGCGTGATCTGCAGCGCATGTAAGCCGGTTCATTCGTGTTTTGAAGAAACCCGCGCTTGTCGCGGGTTTTTTCGTTAGAATTCACGCCCTTTTTCTGAAACACGCTTCTTGCGGTCTACGCGTTGGCGGGATTGCCTGAAGTGCCTGACGGAGGCGGACAGCCTGTTTAGCTGTTACGCCCGTGGCGACTATGCAAGACACATTGAGAATCACCGAAGTTTTCTACTCGTTGCAGGGTGAAACTCGGACTGCCGGGCTGCCCACGGTTTTCGTGCGCCTGACCGGTTGCCCGTTGCGTTGCCAGTACTGCGACAGCGCTTATGCGTTCAGCGGCGGCACTGTCCGCACCCTCGACGACATCCTTGAGCAAGTGGCTGGATATCGTCCGCGCTACGTTTGTGTCACCGGCGGTGAGCCATTGGCTCAGCCAAACGCCATTCCTTTGCTTGAGCGGTTGTGTGATGCCGGCTACGAGGTGTCGCTGGAAACCAGCGGCGCCCTTGACGTTTCGGCTGTCGATCCGCGTGTCAGTCGCGTCGTCGATCTGAAAACGCCGGGCTCGAAGGAGGCCCACCGCAACCGTTATGAGAACATCGAACTGCTGACCCGCAACGATCAGGTGAAGTTTGTCATCTGCTCGCGGGAAGACTATGACTGGGCGGTTTCCAAGCTGATCCAGTACGGTCTCGATCAGCGCGCCGGCGAAGTGCTGTTTTCGCCAAGTCACCACGATCTCAATGCCCGCGAGTTGGCAGATTGGGTGGTGGCGGACAATCTGCCGGTACGCCTGCAATTGCAGCTGCATAAATATCTTTGGAACGACGAGCCGGGGCGCTGAGATGACTGAACAACTGAACACTACCGAAAAACGTGCAGTCATCCTGCTGTCCGGCGGCCTCGACTCGGCCACCGTGGTGGCGATGGCTCGCGCCGAAGGCTACGCCTGCTACACCATGAGTTTCGATTACGGCCAGCGTTCGCATGCCGAATTGCACGCTGCCGCCCGCGTGGCTCGCGATCTGGGTGTGGTCGAGCACAAGGTCATCGGGCTGAACCTCAATGGCAAGGGCGGCTCGGCGCTGACCGACACCAGCATCGACATCCCGGAAGAGCTCGGTGAAGGCATTCCGGTGACTTACGTACCGGCGCGCAACACCGTGTTCCTGTCGCTGGCATTGGGTTGGGCCGAAGTGCTCGGCGCTCGCGACATCTTCATCGGCGTCAACGCGGTGGATTATTCCGGCTACCCGGACTGCCGTCCCGAGTTCATCGAATCGTTCGAGCGCATGGCCAACCTGGCCACCAAAGCGGGCGTGGAAGGCAATGGCTTCCGCATTCAGGCGCCACTGCAAAACCTCAGCAAGGCGCAGATCGTCCAGGCTGGGGTGAAGCTCGGCGTGGATTATGGCCTGACCGTTTCCTGCTATCAGGCCGATGATGACGGCCGCGCCTGCGGCAAATGCGACAGCTGCCGCCTGCGTGCAGAAGGCTTCGCGGCAGCTGGTGTGGACGATCCAACCCCTTATTTTTGATTTTTTCAAAAAAGGTGTTGAATAGTCCTTAAAAATCAGTATTATACGCGCCACCACACAGCGGGTCGTTAGCTCAGTTGGTAGAGCAGTTGGCTTTTAACCAATTGGTCGTAGGTTCGAATCCCACACGACCCACCATATTTGGCGGTTTAGAAAATCCGGAAGGCCCACGAAAGTGAGGATTTCCGGGTTTTTTTTTGCCTGCGATTCGGGCGTTCGATTTTTCAGCGCGGCCACACCTGACACAGGTCAGAATCATCTTTTGTATCAACGGGATATTCTGTAGCCTTGCGCAGCTTCAACGCTGTCCCGTGCCTGATGATACTCACTCTCCCGGCGGTACCCTCTAGCGGTCCGGAGCCGGGTGTATACTCGACTTTCGCGCGAATGCGCCTGCAGGTCTTGCGAACATGACGCAGATTTCCGAACGCCTTCTGGTTCAAGCCCACCTCGACGCCAAGCAGCCTAAACCGCTGACGGCAGAGGAGGAGGCTTATTACCGTTCCGCCATCGCTGCCGAGCTCAAGGCTCAGGACGCGGTGCTCGTGGCTCACTTCTATTGCGATCCGGTGATTCAGGCCCTGGCCGAAGAAACCGGCGGCTGTGTTTCCGACTCCCTGGAAATGGCCCGCTTCGGCAATGCTCACCCGGCCAAGACCGTGGTGGTCGCCGGCGTGAAATTCATGGGCGAGACGGCAAAAATTCTCAACCCGGAAAAACGCGTGCTGATGCCAACCCTGGAGGCGACCTGCTCGCTGGACCTGGGTTGCCCGGTCGACGAGTTCTCGGCGTTCTGCGATCAGCATCCGGAACGCACCGTGGTGGTTTACGCCAACACCTCCGCCGCCGTTAAGGCTCGGGCTGACTGGGTGGTGACATCGAGCTGTGCACTGGAAATTGTCGAAAGCCTGATGGATAACGGCGAGACGATCATCTGGGGTCCGGACAAGCACCTGGGCACTTACATTCAGCGCAAGACCGGTGCCGACATGCTGCTTTGGGACGGTGCCTGCATCGTTCATGAAGAGTTCAAGTCCAAGCAGCTCGAAGACATGAAAGCGTTGTACCCGGACGCGGCGATTCTGGTGCATCCCGAGTCGCCGACTTCGGTGATCGAGCTGGCGGACGCCGTCGGTTCCACCAGTCAGTTGATCGCCGCCGCGCAAAGCCTGCCGAACAAGACCCTGATCGTCGCCACCGACCGTGGCATCTTCTACAAGATGCAGCAGCTGTGCCCGGACAAGGTCTTCATCGAAGCGCCTACTGCCGGTAACGGCGCGGCTTGCCGCAGTTGCGCGCATTGCCCGTGGATGGCCATGAACACCCTTGAGCGCACCCTCAAGAGCTTGAAGGAAGGCACCAACGAGATCTTTGTCGATCCGGCGCTGATTCCCCAGGCGATTCGTCCGTTGAAGCGCATGCTGGACTTCACCCAGGCAGCGCGGATGAAGTTGGCCGGTAACGCCTGAGTACTCCCTTGTAGAAGTGAGCCCTGTGGTGAGGGGATTTATCCCCGTTGGGTGGCGAAGCCGCCCTAAATCAAACACCGCGGCATATCAGGGATACCGCGTGTGCTTCTTTACGACTGCTACGCAGCCGGACGGGGATAAATCCCCTCACCACAGGCCGGCTCTTGAGTATGGAATTATTTGCTCTTCTTCGGGATCCGCACCACGCGGGTATCCGAGTAGATGTCATGCCAGGTGCGTTTCTGCTTGTCGAACAGCGACCAGAAGAACCCCAGTCCGATACACAACCACGACGCGATCGACACCATAAAGCGCAGCAGCGCCTGCCACAGGCTGATGGCCGTGCCGTCGTTGTTCTGCACGCGAATGCCCCACACCTGCATACCGAGCGTCTGCCCACCGTGGGTCCAGAACTTGGCGAAGAAGCCGAACAACACCAGCAGCAGCACCGTGGAATAGAGCGGATCGCCATCGAGCTGGCCGGCATCGGTCATCGCCCGCAGACGTTGTTCGCCAATGATCGCGGCCTGAATCAACTTGTAAATAAATCCAGTGACGATCAGCAGGGCAGTACACAGCAGGAAGTCGTAGAACATCGCCGCCAGACGACGACCAAGAGCAGCGGGAGGAAAGTCCCCTTGCGGCGTGAGCAGGTGTTTCGGCATGGCAGCCTCTAGGCGTGAATGGAAGCGCCAGTTTACGGATTAGCGCGCACAAAAAAGCCCCTGATATCAATATCAGGGGCTTTTTCGTATCAGCAGATCAGGCTTCTGCTTGTACTTCGTCAGCCTGCATGCCTTTCTGGCCTTGCACAGCAACGAAAGTCACTTTCTGGCCTTCTTTCAGGCTTTTGAAGCCGTTACCCTGAATGGCGCGGAAATGTACGAACAGATCCGGACCGCTTTCTGGAGTGATAAAACCAAAACCTTTCTCGTCGTTAAACCACTTGACGGTACCGCTCTGACGTGTGGACATTTCTTATTTCCTTTGACGCATAAATTGATGACAGCCCCTTTCACATGAAAGAGTACTGGAGCTGGTTGCAAGGAGTAAGAAGACGTCGAGCGGGATGTAGCTAACTTGTAGGCTACTGCCCAGGTCACGATTCCAAGCTGACCCATGCAAACACAGTGGACAAACTCTACGCCAACTACGGGAGAAAAAACAAGCCCTGCGAAGGCCCCGGTTTTACTGCCCTTCATGGCAGTTCGTCAGTTAACTAGTTGTGTCTTAGACGATTGTCCGGCTCTATTTTCCGCAAACGTTATAAGCAACGTTCATATTCGAAACGAATGTTAAAAAACGCACTGTTTTATGGCGATTGCGTTACACATTAGTGCACGTATAACGCAATCGCGTTACTTATAGAAACAGTCGATCAGCCGCGATAGTAGCGTTGTGGAACAAATGGCATTTTGCTTACAAGCATTTGCACCTTTTTCCCACGGACGATGGCCCACACCGGAGTGTCGAGAGCAACGTAGGCGCTGTCGAGGTAACCCATCGCCAATGGTCCTCCCAAGGTCGGACCGAAGCCACCGCTGCAGACGCTACCGATGATCTCGCCGGTCTCGTTGACGATTTCTGCGCCTTCACGCACGGGGGTGCGTTCCTGGGGCAGCAGGCCGACGCGTTTGCGTGCGACACCTTTTTGTTGCTGCGCGAAGATCGGCTCTGCGCCCGGGAAACCGCCGGCCCGCGCGCCGTCAGCGCGGCGTGGCTTGGAGATCGCCCAGAGCAGGCTGGCTTCAATTGGTGTGGTCTCGGTGTTCATGTCATGGCCGTACAGGCACAGGCCGGCTTCCAGACGCAGCGAATCACGGGCGCCGAGGCCAATGGCCTGGACCTCTGGTTGGGCGAGCAGGGCGCGGGCGAGTTTTTCCGCTTCGGCGGCCGGGACGGAGATTTCGAAACCGTCTTCACCGGTGTAGCCCGAACGGCTGACAAAGCAGTCCACGCCCAGCAACGACACACGGTTGAACTGCATGAAAGTCATCTTCGCCACGTCCGGCGCAAGACGCGCCAGCACGGTGACGGCTGCCGGACCTTGCAGGGCGAGCAGGGCGCGCTCTTCGAACAGCGCCGTAATGGTGCACTGATCGCCGATGTGTTTTTGCAGATGCGCGAGATCCTGATCCTTGCACGCGGCGTTGACCACCAGGAACAGCTCGTCATTGCCCAGATTGGCGACCATCAGGTCATCGAGGATGCCGCCGCTTTCGTTGGTGAACATCGCATAACGCTGCATGCCCACCGGCAGGTCGATGATGTCCACCGGCACCAGGGCTTCCAGGGCTTTGGCCGCATTGGCACCGGTCAGGCGAATCTGGCCCATGTGGGAGACGTCGAACAGCCCCGCCTGTTCGCGGGTGTGCTGGTGTTCTTTCATCACGCCGAGCGGGTATTGCACGGGCATGTCGTAGCCGGCGAACGGCACCATGCGTGCGCCGAGTTCGAGGTGCAGTGCGTGCAGCGGGGTTTTCGAGAGTTGTTCGGTGGTCATGCGGGACTCCTTGATTCATACCAATCCTCTCCCGCAGGGAGAGGGGGCTAATTAGCATTCGATAATGTTGACCGCCAAACCGCCGCGAGCGGTTTCCTTGTATTTGCTTTTCATGTCGGCGCCGGTCTGGCGCATGGTGCGGATGACTTTGTCGAGGGAGACGAAATGCTGACCGTCGCCACGCATGGCCATGCGCACCGCGTTGATCGCTTTCACCGAGCCCATCGCGTTGCGCTCGATGCACGGCACCTGCACCAGGCCGCCAATCGGGTCGCAGGTCAGGCCGAGGTTATGTTCCATGCCGATTTCCGCAGCGTTCTCGACTTGCTGCACGCTGCCGCCAAGCACTTCGCACAAGGCGCCGGCCGCCATCGAACAGGCCACGCCGACTTCACCCTGACAACCGACTTCGGCGCCGGAGATCGAAGCGTTTTCCTTGTAGAGAATGCCGATTGCGGCAGCGGTCAGCAGAAAGCGCACGACGCCGTCGTCATTCGCCCCGGGGATAAAACGCATGTAGTAATGCAGCACCGCCGGAATGATGCCCGCCGCGCCATTGGTGGGCGCAGTAACCACGCGCCCGCCGTTGGCGTTTTCTTCGTTGACCGCCAGTGCATAAAGGTTGACCCAGTCGAGCACGGACAGCGGGTCACGCAATGCTGATTCCGGGTTTTTACACAGCTGCCGATGCAGCGCTGCGGCCCGACGTTTCACTTTCAGGCCACCGGGCAAAATACCTTCGTTGCGGCATCCTGCGGCGACGCAATCCTGCATGACCTGCCAGATCTTCAGCAGCCCGGCGCGAGTCTCTGCTTCCGGGCGCCAGGCGCTTTCGTTGGTCAGCATCACCTGGCTGATCGACAAACCGTAGGTGCTGCAATGGCCAAGCAAGTCCTTGGCACTTTTGAACGGGAAGGTCAGTGGCGTGGCATCTTCGACGATGCGGTCGGCACCGGCCGCATCCTCATCGACGACAAAACCACCGCCCACCGAGTAGTACTCACGGCTGCGAACCTGCAGCCCCGCCGCATCGAAGGCGCGAAAGATCATGCCGTTGGGGTGGTAGGCCAACGGTTTGCGAATCATGGCCAGATGCTCTTTCTCGTTGAAGGCGATGCTGTGCTCGCCCAGCAAATTCAGTCGGCCGTTGCCGCGAATCTCCTGCAGGCGCGCCGCGACAGTTTCAGTGTCGACGGTGTCCGGGTGCTCGCCTTCGAGGCCGAGCAACACGGCCTTGTCGCTGCCATGTCCCTTGCCGGTGGCGCCGAGCGAACCGTACAGCTCGACGCGCACGCCGGCAGTGGCGGTCAGCAGGTTTTCACGGCGCAAACCTTCGACGAACCGCGCCGCCGCCCGCATCGGGCCGACGGTGTGGGAGCTGGAGGGGCCGATGCCAATCTTGAACAGGTCGAACACGCTTAACGACATGGGGGCTCCTGCGGAGCAGTTGCTAGCTTCAAGCTGCAAGCTGCAAGTAAAAGCGGATCGGGTTTTTCCTTGCGGCTTCTATAAGGCCTCAGTGCATGCAGCAAGACACAAGCCGCAAGTTAAAAGCAGATCAGCCCTTACTTGCAGCTTGCAGCTAGAAACTTGCAGCTGCCGCTCTTAAGCGTAGCTTTCGATCGACGGGCAGGCGCACACCAGGTTGCGATCGCCGAAGACGTTGTCGACGCGTCCGACCGGCGGCCAGTATTTGCCTTCGATCAGCGACGCGACCGGGTACACGGCCTGCTCGCGGCTGTACGGGTGGGTCCATTCGCCAACCAGTTCCGCTGCGGTGTGCGGGGCGTTTTTCAGTGGGTTGTCTTCCTTGTCTAGGGTGCCGTTTTCCACTGCGCGGATTTCTTCGCGGATGCGGATCATCGCGTCGCAGAAGCGGTCCAGCTCTTCCTTGGATTCGCTTTCGGTCGGCTCGATCATCAACGTGCCAGCGACCGGGAACGACATGGTCGGCGCGTGGAAGCCGAAGTCGATCAGGCGTTTGGCGACGTCATCGACGCTGATGCCGCTGCTGTCTTTCAGCGGACGCAGGTCGAGGATGCATTCGTGCGCCACCAGACCATTGCTGCCCGAATACAGCACTGGGTAGTGCTCTTCGAGACGACGGGCGATGTAGTTGGCATTGAGGATCGCCAGTTGCGAAGCGCGCTTCAGACCGGCGCCACCCATCATGCGGATGTACATCCAGGTGATCGGCAGAATGCTCGCGCTGCCGAACGGTGCCGCGCAGACCGCGCCTTCCTTGCGTTCCATCTGGCCATGGCCCGGCAGGAACGGGGTCAGGTGCGATTTGACGCCAATCGGGCCGACGCCCGGGCCGCCACCGCCGTGCGGGATGCAGAAGGTTTTGTGCAGGTTCAGGTGCGAGACGTCGCCGCCGAACTTGCCCGGTGCGCAGAGGCCGACCATCGCATTCATGTTGGCGCCGTCGATATACACCTGGCCGCCGTTGTCGTGAATGATCGCGCAGATTTCGCGGATGCCTTCTTCGAACACACCGTGGGTCGACGGATAGGTGATCATCAGCGCCGCGAGGTGTTCGCGGTGCTCGATGGCTTTGGCGCGCAGATCTTCAATGTCGACGTTGCCACGGGCATCGCACGCCGTTACGACGACGCGCATGCCGGCCATTTGTGCCGTGGCCGGGTTGGTGCCGTGGGCCGACGACGGGATCAGGCAGATGTCGCGGCGCTCGTCGCCACGGCTCTGGTGGTAGGCGCGGATCGCCAGGAGACCTGCGTATTCACCTTGCGAACCGGCGTTCGGTTGCAGCGAGATCGCGTCGTAACCGGTGGCGGCGCAGAGCATTGCTTCCAGCTCATCGGTCAGTTGCTGGTAACCGGCGCTTTGTGCGGCCGGGGCGAACGGGTGCAGGGCACCGAATTCGGCCCAGGTCACCGGGATCATTTCGCTGGCGGCGTTGAGTTTCATGGTGCACGAGCCCAGCGGGATCATGGTGCGATCCAGCGCCAGGTCCTTGTCCGCCAGTTTGCGCAGGTAGCGCATCAGCTCGGTTTCCGAGTGATAACGGTTGAACACCGGGTGGCTGAGGATCGGCGACTGACGCAGCAGCGCAGCAGGGATGGTGCTCTGCACCGAGGCGGCCAGCGCAGCGAAATCCGGCAGGGTCTTGCCGTCGGCGAACAGGCCCCACAGGGTTTCGATATCAGCCCGAGTGGTGGTTTCGTCGACCGACAGGCCCAGACGTCCGGCGTCGATCACGCGCAGGTTGATCTGCTGGGCGTGCGCCTTATCGTGTAGCGCGGCAGTGTGTGCGCCGGTGGCGACGGTCAGGGTGTCGAAGAAACTGGTTTGCTCGACTTGCGCGCCCAGCGCGGTCAGGCCCTTGGCCAGGATCGCGGTCAGGTGATGCACGCGGTTGGCGATCTGGGTCAGGCCTTTCGGGCCGTGATAAACGGCGTACATGCTGGCGATGTTGGCCAGCAGCACTTGGGCGGTGCAGATGTTCGACGTGGCCTTCTCGCGGCGGATGTGTTGCTCGCGGGTCTGCATCGCCAGACGCAGGGCCGGCTTGCCGAAACGGTCAACCGAGACACCGACCAGACGACCCGGCATGTCGCGCTTGAACGCATCTTTGGTGGAGAAGTAAGCAGCGTGCGGGCCACCGAAACCCAGCGGCACGCCGAAGCGTTGTGCCGAACCGATGGCGACGTCAGCGCCGAACTCGCCCGGAGCGGTCAGCAGCGTCAGGGCCAGCAGATCAGCGGCCACCGCCACCAGAGCATTGGCGGCGTGGAAGCGCTCGGTCAGCTCGCGGTAGTCGAACACATCACCGTTGCTCGCCGGGTATTGCAGCAGCGCGCCGAAGAACGGCGTGACGTCAGTCAGTTCGCGCTCATCGCCCACGACCACGTCAATACCGAGCGGCTCGGCACGGGTGCGCAGCACGTCGAGGGTTTGCGGGTGGCTGTGGATCGAGGCGAAGAACTGGTGGCTGCCCTTGTTCTTGCTCAGGCGCTTGCAGAAGGTCATGGCTTCGGCAGCGGCGGTGGCTTCGTCGAGCAAGGAGGCGTTGGCGATCGGCAGGCCGGTGAGGTCGCTGATCATGGTCTGGAAGTTCAGTAGCGCTTCGAGACGGCCCTGGGAAATTTCTGGCTGGTACGGGGTGTAAGCGGTGTACCAGGCCGGGTTTTCCAGCAGGTTGCGCAGGATCGGCGACGGCGTGTGGCAGTTGTAGTAGCCCTGGCCGATGTAGGTCTTGAACAACTGATTCTTGCCGGCGATGGATTTGATCATCGCCAGAGTGTCGGCTTCGCTGAGGCCGTCGTCCATGCCCAGCACGCTGGTGCCCTTGATGCTTTCCGGGATGACCCTGGCGCTCAGCGCTTCGAGCGAGTCGAAGCCGAGGCTGTTGAGCATGGCTTGCTCGTCACCGGCGCGCGGGCCGATGTGACGGGCGATGAATTCGTTGGCGGTGCCGAGATTGATGGCGGTCATGGCTTAATTCCTCAGGCTTCGGCTTGGGCTTTGATCAGACGGTCGTAAGCATCCTGATCGAGCAGTTTGCCGACAGCGGCGGCGTCGCTTGGCTGAAAGCGGAAGAACCAGCCTTCGCCCAGCGGATCTTCGTTGACCAGCTCAGGAGCGTCTTGCAGTGCCGGGTTGACTTCCAGCACGTCGCCATCGAGCGGCATGTATACGCCGCTGGCGGCTTTTACCGATTCCACGGTGGCGGCTTCAGCGCCTTTTTCGTAAGCCTGCAGCTCAGGCAGTTGCACGAACACCACGTCGCCCAGGGCGTTCTGCGCGAATGCGGTGATGCCGACGGTGACACTGCCGTCGGCTTCGGTGCGCAGCCATTCGTGATCTTCAGTAAAACGCAACTCGCTCATGGAAACTCCTCAGGGGCCAGACTCGTCTGGCGGACGCGGTGGAAAGCTTGGGGCGGGGAAGCCCTTTATAGATGAGGAGGCGGGTAGCAAGAATGCGGCCAAGGTTGATTTATCTATATAAATCAATGGCTTGGAGTTTTTAGGTGGTTGTCGGTAGGTCGCGCCTGTAGCGAAATCGCTACAGCTTGGGGCGGGAAGAAAAGCTTAACGGGATCAAAGCGTTGCGCAGCGCTGGTCACAGGCGGGTGTATCGATATCGTTCCGCTGTAGCGCTTTCAGTACAGGTGGAGGTCGTTTTTGGACGGATTTCGAATCCGCCATAAATCCTGTGGGAGCGAGCCTGCTCGCGAAGACGTTGTGTCAAGCGCCAGCCACTTTGCTGATAGACCGCTTTCGCGAGCAGGCTCGCTCCCACATGGGTAATTTCCTGCAAAAGGGATGCGCGGTGAGTCAGGGTTTATTGGGAATGCCGTATTTGCGCAGACGATGGGCGATGGCTGTGTGCGAGGTTTGCAAGCGGCTCGCCAACTGTCGGGTTGAGGGGTAGCTGACGTAGAGCTTTTCCAGCAGTTCTCTCTCGAACGATTCGACCGCTTGTTCGAGGCTGTCGACGTCGCTGTCGGCCTGGCGCGCCATTGAAGTGCCGGCGATGTCGAGGTCGCCGATATCGACCAGGCTGCTCTCGCAAATCGCCGCCGCGCGGAAAATCACGTTCTGCAATTGCCGCACGTTGCCCGGCCAGCGATTGCCGAGCAGCGCCGGATAAGTCCCCGGCGCCAGACGACAGACCGGGCGCTGGATCTGCGCGCAGGCCTGCTGCATGAAGTAGCGCGCCAGCAGCAGAATGTCCTGACCGCGTTCACGCAGCGGCGGCACTTCGACGTTGAGCACGTTCAGGCGATAGAACAGGTCTTCGCGGAACAGGCCTTCGCTGACCATTTTCTCCAGATCGCGGTGGGTCGCGCTGAGGATGCGCACGTTGACCTTCACTTCACGATCACCACCGACGCGGCGGAAGCTGCCGTCATTGAGAAAACGCAGGAGTTTGGCCTGCAAGTACGGCGACATCTCGCCGATTTCATCGAGAAATACCGTGCCCTGGTTGGCCAGCTCCATCAGCCCCGGTTTACCGCCACGCGCCGCGCCGGTGAAAGCGCCGGGGGCGTAGCCGAACAGTTCGCTCTCGGCGAGGTTTTCCGGCAGCGCCGCGCAGTTGAGGGCGAGAAACGGAGCGCTGTGCCGTGCACTGATGGCATGGCAAGCGCGGGCGACGAGTTCTTTACCGGTCCCGGTTTCGCCTTGAATCAACAACGGTGCATCAAGGGCGGCGACCCGTTGCGCGCGGGCCTTGAGTGTGCGGATCGCCGGAGACTCGCCGAGCAGCGCGTCGAAGCCTTCGGCATGGTCGTGGTGCAGTGCCGAGAGTTGTTCGCCGATGCGATTTGGTTGATACAGGGTCAGCAGGGCGCCGGCGTCGGTGATCGGCGTGGCGTCGAGCAGCAGGGTCTGGCCGTTGACGGTGATCTCGCGCAGCGGCAGGCGAAAGCCGTTTTCCAGCAGCGTGTCGAGCAGACCGGGATCGTTGAACAGCGCCGAGACGCTTTCGCCGGCCGGTTCGCGACCGTACAACGCGATCAACGCCGGGTTGGCCAGCAGCACCTTGCCGGCGCTGTCGAGGGCCAGCACCGGGTCGGTCATCGCCGCGAGCAGAGCATCGAGCTGCAAGTGCCGGCGCTGGCCGGGGAGGATATCGACGACCGTCACCGCTATTACGCCGAGCACGCGAAACAGCGCATCCTTGAGTTCTTCGAGCACTTGCGGGCTAAGGGTCGGCGCGTCGATGTAAACGTTGGGCGGAATCATCTCCACCGCATCCAGATTGAGATTGCGCCCACCGAGGATAGCCAGGACTTCCTGGGTGATGCCGACGCGGTCGATGAAGCTGACGTGGATACGCATGGGGCGGTTCAGTGATCTGCAGGGCGGAGGGGGGCAAGTATGCCTTGGGGCGGGCTAATGATGAAATTTGCGGCGACTTTCGTCACAACATAATGCCCTGTGGGAGCGGGCTTGCTCGCAAGGCGGTGTGTCAGTCGATATTTTCGTTACTGATACACCGCCTTCGCGAGCAAGCCCGCTCCCACAGGAGGTTGTGGTGGATTCGGATTATTCGAAATGCTCGGGATTGACCGGATCCCCCGAATGCATATTCAACTTCTGTCGAATGTCTTCAAACATCAGGTCGTAATGCTTGTGCACCGAGCCGATCTGGCTGTGGGTCTTGGGGATGCCGTATTTCTCTGCGATTCGTGTGACATCACGGGCGAAGTTGTAGGCCTCTTCCTTGGGCAGGAAAAACACCTCCTTCACGTCCTTGCCCTGCATGCTGCCGTGCAGGGTGAACTGAATCCCTTTGCCTTTCTGCGGGTCGGTAAACACTTCATAGTCCAGATGCACGTTGTAATTGACGTCATCGTCGGTCAACGCGTGCCGCTCGATATGCAGATGACCGGGTTCGAATTGGGCCATTGAGCTACTCCTTTCAAGGCAGGGGCGCGGGGCAGGCATTGAGTCTGCCCCTGCGTTTTATTGTTATCGGTAACTGATCCCCGGCTTCGCCGTGCAGACCCGCGTACCGGCGGTGCCCTGGACGATGGCTTCGATATCGGCCAGCGAACCGATCACCGCAACCTTGCCAGTATGGCGCGCGAATTCGCAGGCTGCCTGCACCTTCGGCCCCATCGAGCCGGCGGCGAACCCGAGGCGCTCAAGTTCGTCCGGATGGGCTTCGGCGATGGCTTTCTGCGTCGGCTTGCCGTAGTCGATGAACGCCGCGTTGACATCGGTGGCGATCACCAGCAGGTCGGCTTCAAGTTGCTCGGCAAGCAGCGAAGAACACAGATCCTTGTCGATCACCGCCTCGATGCCCTTCAGGTTGCGCTGCTCGTCATACATGGTCGGGATGCCGCCGCCACCGGCGCAGATGACGATGCTGCCTTTGTCCAGCAGCCACTTGATCGGGCGGATTTCGAAGATGCGTTTCGGCCGTGGACTGGCGACGACGCGGCGGAATTTGTCGCCATCGGCTGCAATCGCCCAGCCTTTTTCGGCGGCGAGTTTTTCCGCTTCGGCTTTCTCGTACACCGGGCCGATCGGCTTGGTCGGGTTCTTGAAGGCCGGGTCGTTGGCGTCGACTTCGACCTGGGTGAGCAGGGTGGCGAACGGCACTTCGAAGTCGAGCAGGTTGCCCAGTTCTTGTTCGATGATGTAGCCGATCATGCCTTCGGTTTCAGCGCCGAGCACGTCCAGCGGGTAGGGGGTGACAGAGGTGTAGGCCGCCGCTTGCAGCGACAGCAGACCGACTTGCGGGCCATTGCCGTGGGCGATGACCAGTTGGTTGCCGGGATGGATCTTGGCGATTTGCTCGGTGGCGATGCGGATGTTGGCGCGCTGGTTGTCAGCGGTCATCGGCTCACCACGGCGGAGCAGGGCGTTACCGCCCAGGGCTACGACGATACGCATGGTGCATGTCCTTCTAGAAAACAGTGAGTTCGTGCAGGACGAATGCGATCCCTGTGGGAGCCGGGCTTGCCCGCGATGACGGTGTATCAGTCAGTGTTTATGTCGGCTGACACACCGCCATCGCTGGCAAGCCAGCTCCCACAGGGACCGGGTCGATCAGTTAGAGATCAGCCAGGGTCGAGACCAGAATCGCCTTGATGGTGTGCATACGGTTTTCCGCTTGCTCGAAGGCGATGCAGGCCGGCGACTCGAACACGTCGTCGGTCACTTCGATGCCGTTTTTCAGGTGCGGATACTGCTCGGCGATCTGTTTGCCGACCTTGGTGTCGCTGTTGTGGAACGCCGGCAGGCAGTGCATGAACTTGGTGCGCGGGTTGCCGGTGGCTTTCATCAGGTCGGCGTTGACCTGATACGGCAGCAGTTGCTGGATGCGCTCGGCCCAGGCTTCCACCGGTTCACCCATCGATACCCAGACGTCGGTGTGAATGAAGTCGACGCCTTTCACCGCCGCTTTCGGGTCTTCAGTGAGGGTGATGCGCGCACCGCTTTCTTCGCCGTATTTCTTGCAGCGCTCGACCAGATCATCATGCGGCCACAAGGCTTTCGGCGCGCAGATGCGCACGTCCATGCCGAGCTTGGCGCCGATCAGTAGCAGCGAGTTGCCCATGTTGTTGCGCGCATCGCCCAGGTAGGCGTAGCTGATTTCGTGGATCGGCTTGTCGGCGTGTTCACGCATGGTCAACACGTCGGCGATCATCTGGGTCGGGTGATATTCATCGGTCAAACCGTTGAACACCGGCACGCCGGCAAACTTCGCCAGCTCTTCGACGATTTCCTGTTTGAAGCCACGGTACTCGATGGCGTCGTACATGCGCCCCAGCACGCGGGCGGTGTCCTTCATGCTTTCCTTGTGGCCGATCTGCGAGGAGTTCGGGTCGATGTAGGTGACGTTGGCGCCCTGGTCATAGGCCGCCACTTCGAACGCGCAACGGGTACGGGTCGAAGTTTTCTCGAAAATCAGGGCGATGTTGTTGCCCTTCAGGTGCTGTTGCTCGGTGCCGGTGTATTTCGCGCGTTTCAGATCGCGGGACAGGTCGAGCAGGTAACGCAGCTCACGTGGGGTGTGGTGTTCAAGGCTGAGCAGGTTACGGTTATGAATGTTAAACGCCATGATGATTCTCCTTGGATTCGGTAATCGGCCCGGCCGCTACGGGATAAGTGCGGCCCGGGAGACGGTCGTTTAGTAATCGATCGGGTCGCGGATGATCGGGCAGGTCATGCAGTGGCCGCCGCCACGGCCGCGACCGAGTTCGCCGGCGCTGATGGTGATGACCTCCACGCCAGCCTTGCGCAGCAGGGTGTTGGTGTAGGTGTTGCGGTCGTAGCCGATGACCACCCCCGGTTCCATCGCCACCACGTTATTGCCGTCGTCCCATTGCTCGCGTTCGGCGGCGAAGCTGTTGCCGCCGGTTTCCACCACGCGAAGTTTCGGCAGGTTGAGCGCCGCAGCGACGGTGTCGAGGAAGCTGCCTTCTTCCCGGCGGATGTCGATGCCGCCCTGTTTGCTTTCGTCAGGGCGAAGGGTGAAGGCAACAATCTGGTTGACCACTTCCGGGAAGATCGTCACCAGGTCGCGGTCGCAGAAGCTGAACACGGTGTCCAGGTGCATTGCCGCGCGGGATTTGGGCAGGCCGGCGACGATGACTTTTTCCACCGCTTTGTTGTTGAACAGGTTCAGCGCCAGTTGGCCGATGGCCTGACGCGATGAACGCTCGCCCATGCCGATCAGCACCACGCCATTGCCGATCGGCATGACGTCGCCGCCCTCAAGGGTGGAGTTGCCGTGATCCTTGTCCGGGTCGCCGTACCAGATCTCGAAGTCGGCGTTGGTGAATTGCGGATGGAATTTGTAGATGGCGGTGGTCAGCAGGGTTTCCTGACGGCGCGCCGGCCAGTACATCGGGTTCAGCGTTACGCCACCGTAGATCCAGCAGGTGGTGTCACGGGTGAACTGGGTGTTGGGCAGCGGCGGCAGGATGAAGCTGGAGTGGCCGAGGAAGTCGCGGAACATCTGGATGGTCTTGCCACCGAAGCTGTCCGGCAGATCATCGGCCGAGACGCCGCCGATCAGGAATTCGGCGATGTGCCGTGGCTCGAGGCTTTTCAGCCAGGATTTCACTTCGCTGATCAGGCCCAGGCCCACCGAGTCGGCCGTCACCTTGCGTTCGAGGATCCAGTCCAGCGCTTCGGGGATGGCGACGATGTCGGTCAGCAGATTGTGCATTTCCAGCACGTCGATGCCGCGTTCGCGCATCTTGGTGACGAAGTCGAAGTGATCGCGCTTGGCCTGCGCCACCCACAGCACGTCGTCGAACAGCAGTTCATCGCAGTTGTTCGGGGTCAGCCGCTGATGGGCCAGACCTGGGGAGCAAACCATGACTTTACGCAGTTTCCCGGCTTCGGAGTGGACGCCGTACTTCACTTTTTCCGTGGTCATTTCTGTGTTCCTCCAGATGACAATCAATCAGGGGTTACAGCGTCAGGAAGCCATCGTAGAGACCGTAGGCCGCCACCACGGCGCCCACGACCACTGCGGCGAAAATCAGCTTCTCGACGTTGGTGAAAACCGGTTGTTTGAGTTCCAGCTTGGCCTTGGCGAACAGGATCGCGCCGGGCGCATAGAGCAGGGCCGACAGCAGCAGGTACTTGACCCCGCCGGCATACAACAACCACACCGCATAGATCAGGGCGATACCGCCGATGATCAGATCCTTGCGCCGCTCGGCGGCAAAGCCTTCGTAGCTCTCGCCGCGCACCGCCAGCAGCAGGGCATAGGCCGCCGACCACAGGTACGGCACCAGAATCATCGAGGTGGCGAGGTAGATCAGTGACAGATAAGTGCTGGCCGAAAACAGCGTGATGATGAGGAAGATCTGCACCATCGCGTTGGTCAGCCACAGGGCGTTGACCGGCACGTGGTTGGCGTTTTCCTTGCGCAGAAACTCCGGCATGGTGTGGTCTTTGGCGGCGGCGAACATGATCTCGGCACACAGCAGCACCCACGACAGCAGGGCGCCGAGCAGCGAAATGATCAAGCCGACGCTGATCAACACCGCGCCCCAGTGCCCGACCACGTGTTCAAGCACGGCGGCCATCGACGGGTTCTGCAGTTTCGCCAGTTCCGGTTGGGTCATGATGCCCAGCGACAGCACGTTGACCAGCACCAGAAACAGCAGCACGGTAATGAAGCCGATCACGGTGGCCTTGCCGACGTCCGAGCGTTTCTCGGCGCGGGCGGAGAAGATGCTTGCGCCTTCGATGCCGATGAACACCCAGACGGTGACCAGCATCATGTTGCGCACCTGATTCATCACGCTGCCCAGGTCGGGGTTTTTCACGCCCCAGATGTCGGCGGTGAAGATGTCCAGTCTGAACGCGAAGATCGCGATCAGCACGAACAGCAGCAGTGGCACGACCTTGGCGACGGTGGTCACCAGGTTGATGAACGCTGCTTCCTTGATCCCCCGCAGCACGAGGAAATGCACGCCCCACAGCAACAACGATGCGCCGATCACCGCCGCCGGCGTATTGCCTTCGCCGAAGATCGGGAAGAAGTAACCGAGGGTACTGAACAGCAGAACGAAGTAACCGACGTTGCCCAGCCAGGCGCTGATCCAGTAGCCCCAGGCCGAGGAGAAACCCATGTAGTCGCCGAATCCGGCCTTGGCGTAAGCGTAGACACCGCCATCCAGGTCAGGCTTGCGATTGGCGAGGGTCTGAAAGACGAAAGCGAGGGTGAGCATGCCGACCGCGGTGATGGCCCAGCCGATCAGCACGGCACCGACGTCGGCGCTGGCGGCCATGTTTTGAGGCAACGAAAATATCCCGCCGCCAATCATTGAACCGACTACCAGTGCAACCAGTGCACCGAGTCTTAGTTTTCCGGGCGCTTCAGACATTTGCATGACTCCATTGCAGGAAAGGAGAGCTCACAGCCTAGTACTGTTGTCTGTTCGAACAGCTGACTTAGATCAGTGCATGGTCACATTCCATTGTTAATGAATGACTTATCCACCCGTTGCGGGCATAAATCTGCGGTCTGAAAGGCCCGTGCCAGAGCCGTTTCGCTAACGCAATTGGGAATAGCTATTAATGCTTTCGAACTATGACGCTAGTTGCTTTTCCGCGTTTGGCAAATGTCCGTCATCTGTTTTCAGCACAGAATTGAATTATCAGGATCAGCGCACAAAACTGACTTAACGTGCTACGCGTTATCGTTATCAGCTATATATAAGAGTGCGCAGCCGGGCATTACCTGATAAACGTCATCTACTCTTAGCTTTTTAGTCAGCTGTTGTTACAAATAAACAACAGCGGCTTTTTCAAGGAGATCTGCATGTCGCAACCGACGCAAAAGCTGCGCCTTGGTGCGTTGATCGCGCTGGTAGTGGGGTCGATGATCGGCGGGGGGATTTTCTCTTTGCCGCAGAACATGGCGGCACGCGCCGATGCCGGGGCGATTCTGATCGGTTGGGGCATCACCGCGATCGGCATGCTGACCCTGGCCTTCGTCTTTCAGACCCTGGCCAACCGCAAACCGGAGCTGGACTCCGGCGTCTACGCGTACGCCAAGGCCGGGTTTGGCGATTACATGGGGTTCTCATCGGCCTGGGGTTACTGGATCAGTGCGTGGCTGGGCAACGTCGGCTATTTCGTCTTGCTGTTCAGCACACTCGGCTATTTCTTTCCGGTGTTCGGCCAGGGCAACACGCCAATCGCCATCGGCTGCGCCTCGGTGCTGTTGTGGGCGGTGCATTTTCTGGTGATGCGCGGAATCAAGGAGGCGGCGCTGATCAACCAGTTGACCACCGTGGCCAAGGTGGTGCCGCTTATCATGTTCATCGTCATCGCTGCGGTGGCGTTCAAGGCTGACATCTTTACCCGTGACATCTGGGGCCGCAGCAACCCCAACTTCGGCGGGGTGATGGATCAGGTGCGCAACATGATGCTGGTCACCGTGTTCGTGTTCATCGGCATCGAAGGCGCCAGCGTCTACTCCGCCCGCGCGGAGAAACGCAGCGATGTCGGCCGCGCCACGGTGATCGGTTTTCTCGGCGTGCTGGCGCTGCTGGTGCTGGTCAACGTGCTGTCGCTGGGGATCATGAGCCAGCCGGAACTGGCCAATCTGCAGAACCCTTCCCTGGCGGCGGTGCTGGAGCACATCGTCGGACCATGGGGCGCGTTGCTGATCAGTGTCGGGCTGGCGATTTCCCTGCTCGGTGCATTGTTGTCCTGGGCCTTGCTCTGCGCGGAGATCCTCTTCGCCACGGCCAAGGACAAGACCATGCCGGCGTTCCTCAAGAAGGAAAACAACAATCACGTGCCGGTCAATGCGCTGTGGTTGACCAACGCGATGATTCAGATTTTCCTGCTGATCACGCTGTTCTCGGCGGGCACGTATACCAGCCTGATTTACCTGGCCTCGTCGATGATTCTGGTGCCGTATTTGTGGTCGGCGGCCTACGCGGTGCTGCTCAGCGGGCGCGGCGAAACCTACGAACACGCCTCGGCCGAGCGCACCAAGGATCTGCTGATCGGCGGCATCGCACTGGTTTACGCGGTGTGGCTGTTGTATGCCGGTGGGGTGAAATATCTGCTGCTGTCGGCGCTGTTGTATGCCCCTGGGGTGATTCTGTTTGCCAAGGCCAAGCGTGAACAGGGGCAGCCGGTGTTTACCACGGTGGAGAAGGGGATTTTTGCCTGCGTGGTGATTGGCGCGGGGTTGGCGGCTTATGGGTTGTATAGCGGGGTGTTGAGTTTGTAGGCGGATTTGCTTTGGCAGGTCAGGCCCCTTCGCGAGCAAGCTCGCTCCCACATGGGTTTTGTGCACGACACAGCACCCTGTGGGAGCGAGCTTGCTCGCGAAGGCGGCCTTAAAATCACCACTGCGCCCGATGCGAACCCAGATCAGTTGCCGGCCAATCCCACCGCACCCCCGTCCCGCTGATCTGCACCGGCACGCGCAATCGCCGCGCCGGGCCCCATGCAGTCTGTTCAATCGCCGCATCCTGATCCAGCGCATCTTCGGCCCGCAGCGAATCAAGTATCCCCGGTCCATGCTCGACCAACAGCTTCGCCGTCCGCGCCAGCGACAACCGCGCCGAACCCCCGCGACCGTTGGCCAGACGCTCCGTCAGCAATCTGATCGCACTCGCCGCCAGCAGATACCCGGTGGCATGATCCAGCGCCTGCACCGGTAGCGGCGTCGGTTTATCGCTGTGCTTCCAGCGCTGTCCGGCCTCGGCGATGCCGCTGCTCATCTGCACCAGGCTGTCGAAGCCGCGGCGGTTCTGCCAGGGGCCGCTCCAGCCGTAGGCGTTGAGGCAGACGTCGATCAGCCCCGGTGCCAGTTGCCGACGGCGTTCACCACCAAAACCGAGATGTTCCAGCGCATCGGCGCGATAGCCATGCAAGAGAATGTCGGCGTCCTGCAGCAAACCTTCGAACACTGCGCGATCCGCTGGCACTTGCAGATCCAGCCGCGCGCAGCGTTTGCCCACGGTCATTTCCGGAACCACGCCGGGTTCGTTCCAGCTCGGTGGATCGATGCGCAGCACGTTGGCGCCCAGCCCGGCGAGAAAGCGGCTGGCGGTGGGGCCGGCGAGGACGCGGGTCAGATCCAGCACCTTGATTCCGGCCAGAGGTCGTGCGGCCGAGCCTTGCCACGCCAGGGTTTTGCCATCCGTTTGTTCTGTGAAATGCACCAGCGGTTCGGCATTCACCGCACGCCCTTGCGGGTGTTGCTGCCATTGCGCCCAACTGCGCATTTCGGCGGCGCAACCCTTGGCCTCGACCACCGCCTGTTCAAGATCCGTGCTGCCCCACTGCGCAACTTTCGCCGCCATCGCCGCGCGGTCGGCGCAGACCCCCAGCACGCGTTCGGCGGCGGCGCGGTGGTGCGGGGCGTTGGTGTGCAGACGGATCCAGCCATCCCGGGTCGCATAGTCGCCGGCGATCGCGTCCCATAAGGGCGGCACTTGCCAGCCGATCGGGCGCAGCGAGGTGGAGAACCAGAACGAGGCCAGACGTCGGTCGACTGCAACCGCAGGCAAGTGCCCGGTTTGCTGGTGAAGCAATTCGCTGAGCGCTTGCCCGGCAACGGCGATGCTGGCGCAGGCCAGATCGGTGACGGCGAACGCCGAGGGCAACGCGCCGTCACCGTGGAAGGGGATCGGCGTGCGCGGCAAGCCGAGTGCGGTTTGGATGGACGTGAGCAGATCAGTCATCGAAGGCCCTCCGGAACGAGAGGGGATGATAGTGCAAAAGAATCGCGGTTTTGGTGAAACCACAGGGTGAACACTTACCCCTGTGGGAGCTGGCTTGCCAGCGATAGCGGTGTGTCAGCCACAGAATGGTCAACTGACCTGCCGCCATCGCTGGCAAGCCAGCTCCCACAGGGATTTTTGTTGTTCCCGCTCTTGCGGCTAGACGCGGAACTGATCCATCAATTTCATCTGCTGGCTCGCCAGGCTGTTGAGCTGGCTGCTGATCGCTGCCGATTCCGTGGCCTGTTCGGTCAGGGTTTCGGTCACGGTGCGAATTGCCGAGACGTTGCGGTTGACCTCTTCGGCCACGGCGCTTTGCTCTTCGGCGGCGCTGGCGATCTGCAGGTTCATGTCGCTGATCACCGTCACCGCGTCGCTGATCTTGCCCAGTGCATCAACGGCCTGACGAATCTGCCCGGCGTTGTTGTGCGCCTGGGTCTGGCTTGAGTGCATGGTCGCGACCACGCCACGGGTGCCGGTCTGGATGCGCTCGATGACGATGCGGATTTCCTCCACCGAGTCCTGCGTGCGCTTGGCGAGGTTGCGCACCTCATCGGCAACCACGGCAAAACCGCGACCGCTTTCGCCGGCGCGGGCGGCTTCGATGGCGGCGTTGAGCGCCAGCAGGTTGGTCTGTTCGGCGATGCTGCGAATCACTTCCAGCACCGAACCGATCTGCTCGCTGTTGACCGCCAGCGCTTCGACTTCGGTCACCGCTTTGCTGACCTCATCGGCCAGTTGATTGATGTCGCGGGTGCTGCGCTCGATGATCGCCATGCCGTCCTTCGCCGACTGATCGGCACCCTTGGCCGCGTTGGCGGCGTTCGAGGCGCTGTTGGCGACGTCGTGGGCGGTGGCGCTCATTTCGTTGGACGCGGTGGCGACCTGATCGATTTCGCGGAACTGCACCTGCATGCCTTCGCTGGTCTGGCGGGCAATTTCCGAAGACTGGTCAGCCGTGCCGCGCGCTTCGGTGATGCTTTGTTTGATCTGCGCGATGGTCGGCTGCAGCTTGTCGAGGAAGCGGTTGAACCAGTTCACCAGTTCGCCCAGTTCGTCTTTCTTGCTGTAGTTCAGGCGCTGGGTCAGATCGCCTTCGCCGCTGGCGATGTTCTTCAGCATGTCGGCGACGCTGTTGATCGGACGGGTGACGCCGGAAGCGGTGAGCCAGATCAGCAGCAGGCCGACCAGACCGGCCACGCCCGCCACCAGCAGCGCAGTGATCACGCCGGTTTGTTGTGCGTCATCCAGTACCGCTTGCAGCTTTACCGAATCGGCCAGCAGCACATGCTCGGGCAGGTCAATGACCACGCCCCAGGCGCGCGAATTGCCGATCGGATCAACCGGGTAAACCGCGCGAATCAGGTCGCCCTGTTCGAGGATTTTCGCCGTACCGCTGCCGACCAGTTGCAATACATCTTGGCCGTCAGCGCCGAGGGCGTCGTTGATTTTTTTGCCGACCCGCGTTGCGTCAGCGCTGTCGGCCGCGAGCACGCCGCTGCCGGAAACGATCAGCATGTGCCCGGCGTTGTTGAACAGGCTGCGCTGCGAGTCGACGGCGGCGGCTTGCAGGGCGTCGAGCGCGATGTCGACACCGACCACACCGATCGCTTTGCCGTCGACCATCACGGGCACGGAAATGGTCGTCATGAGCATTTCCTTGCCACCGACGGTGTCGGCATACGGGTCGAGCAGGCAGGTGCGCTTGTTGTCGCGAGGGCAGGTGTACCAACTGTTGTACGGCGTGCCGCTGACGCTGAGAGTGGTTTTGGTCAGGTCATCTTCGACCATGATCGTATTCAGCGCGGCGCCGGCGGCACGGCTCCAGTACGAGGCGAAGCGCCCGGCTTCGTTGGATTGCCGCGCGGCGTCGTTGGCGAATTCGCTGTCCTTGCCGTCGAGGCCGTTGGGCTCGAAAGCCAGCCAGATGCCCAGCACTTTGTCGTTGCGCTCGAAGGCGGTCTTCAGACTCTGGTTCAACTCTTCACGCACGGCGCCGGCTTCGAGCGAACGCTTGGCCGCCATTGTCCGCAGATCCTTGATCTGGTCGGCGAGGGCGGTGACCACCAGCAGGCTTTCGCCAAAGGTTTTCTGCACCCGCACCGCTTGCTCGGCAGCCTTGGCCTGCAGCAGGTTTTGCACACTGGCGGTGAGCAACTGGTTGCTGGATTGACTGACCAGTGCGTCGTTCTGGTTGGTCTGGTAGATGTTCATGCTGACAATCAGCGCCACCACTCCGAGCAGGCACAGGCCGGAGAGCAGGACGATTTTCAGGCGAATGGACAGAGAGTCGAACATGAGGCGGTCTCGCGAATGGAAAGAAACAGGTGGCTGGGCCTGAGGCCCGGTTTGCCAAATCCATTCAGCGCCATTCAATCCTCATCGGCGTCGAGCGAGACGGCATGAGTCGCTTGCCGACGGACGGTCGCCGCTAAACGTTTGCGCAGGGGAAAGTGCTGAAAAGGCGTTAATTACAGGAATGTTTCGCGACTGTGGCGGGCATTTCCGGGCGCGACCATATCCACAGATTGCCCATGGCCATGCCGGCAATCGCCAGATAGATCGGCCAGCCGTGATCGAGCATCACCAGCATCAAAGTGGCGCACAGCAGCATGCTGACGGTGGCGCTGAGTTTGGCCTTGCGCGCGATGATCCTGCCGTTGCGCCAGTTACTGAGGAGCGGCCCGAACAGCCGGTGATTTTCTAGCCAGGCACTCAAGCGCGGCGAACTGCGGGTCGCGGCCCATGCGGCAAGGAGGATGAACTCGGTGGTCGGCAGACCGGGCACGACGATGGCGATCAGGCCAATGCCGAGGCTGACATAGGCCAACAGGCCGAACAGCAGACGGGCGAGTTTCGAGGTGGCGGGTGCGGGCATGGCTCAGCGGCGGCTTCAGAAGCGGAACGGGGATCTTACAGATTTGTGGTGAGCCCTGTGGGAGCGAGCCTGCTCGCGAAAGCGGTTGATCAGGCACATTGATGTTGAATGTGCTGCCGTCTTCGCGAGCAGGCTCGCTCCCACAAGCGATAAGAGTTGCTTCAGGCTACTTCGGCTTCGACGGTATAAGCCCGTTCCAGCAGCACGGTAAAGCGGTTGAACGCATCCAGTGCACCTTGCTCAACTTCAGCCTCTTCCGCTGCCGTGAACGGCAACGCATCCAGCGTGCGCACAAAGCTCTTCCAGCCTTCGGCCCGGCCACCTTGCGGCTCGGCCAAATGCCGGGCACCAAAGGTTTCGCTCAGATCGAGCGCCACCGCGCGCTTGATCAGGAATGCCGCGCCGAGCTTCGAACCCTCCGACACAAAGATCCAGCCCAGCGCCCGCGCCTTGCTCGGATTTTTCAGCGCGCCGGCCACCGGCGCGGGGACTTCGGTGTCGAGGTCGGCGAGGTCAGCCTTGGCGGCTTCGGCGCGGCAACGGGCCGGCAGATCCGGGACGATCGCGGTCAGCTCGGCATCGTTGTACAGCTCAACCAGTTCCGCCTGGAACAGGTATTGCGCAACGACGAAACGGGCGAAGCTGGCGCGGGTTTCGAACGGTGCGTGGGCCTTGACCAGCGCATCGAGCTTGCTGTGCGGCTCATGGGTGATCTGGTTCAGGCGTTGCGAACGCAGGGCTTTTTCCGAGGCAGTCATGGGGGTGTCCTTGATAAATGAGGCGCTTGATAACAAGACGTACGGGTGGGCGCCGGACAGTAAAAAAACCTCACTGCGCAGCGATAACGCGCGCAGTGAGGCCGGAGCGGATCAGATGTCCCAGATCAGATTGATCGCGAAGTTGCGTCCCGGCTGGGTCAGGCGATCGAGGTTGGCCGGTTGCGTCACCGAGGCTTCGCCGACGCTGTCGTATCCGCGCACGTCATCCCACAGCCAGTATTTCTTGTCGGTCAGGTTGTAGACGCCGCCGCTGACCGTGACGTCGTCGCTGACTTTGTAATAGCCGGCCAAATCGAGAATGCCAAAGCCCGGGGTCTTGAACTGGCTGCTCACGCCGTCCGGCGACTTGAAGTTGCTGTCGTCGACGCGATCCTTTTTCTTCACCACCGTCCAGCTCAGCAGGCCGCCATAGGTGTCCTGGTCGTAACCGAGACCGAAGACCCCGGTAAGTGGATTAACGCTGTTGATCGGTTCGCCGTTGTCGTTGTTGCGACCGTAGGCGTAGGCGATCGAACCCTGGGTATACAGACCTTGCGGCGCACCGAACGCATCCAGGTTCAAGCGTCCTTTGACCTCCGCGCCCTTGATCGTGGCGCGCTTGATGTTGTTGCTCTGGAACGTCAACTGATCGTCGCCCGGCTTGACCGCGTCCTCGTTGATGAAGTCGCGGTACTTGTTATAGAACACCGCGACGTCGAACGAGCCCTGCTCGAAATTGCCGCGCAGGCCGGTTTCGAAACCTTTGCTTTTTTCCGGCTCAAGGTCGGAGTTGGGCGCGACGGTGTAGCCGCTGGTGTTGTTCTCGAAACGCCCGTACAGCGCTTTCGCCGTCGGGGTGCGGAAGCCTTCGGCATATTGCCCGTACCAGGTGTAGTGTTCCGTCAGCGCATAGGTCAGGCCGAATTTCGGCGAGACTTTGTGCCAGGTCTTGTTCTTGTCGCTGACCGTGCCCTGGCCGTCGGCGTTCACGGTGTTGAGGAATTCCTCGGTAATGTGCGGCTTGAGCTGGGTGTAGTCGTAGCGCAGGCCCGGCAGGAAGGTCCAGTCGTTCCAGCTGATCTGATCCTGAGCGAACAGGCTGTAGGTGTTGATGGTTGGATCGGGGAAATCGCTGGCCTTGGCCAGCACGTCCGCCGCACTGGTCGCGCCAATCGCCGTGCAGCCGCGACCGACCGCCAGGCATGTGCCGTCGCCGCTGCGTGAACCGGTGACCTTCTGTTGCTTGATCGTGGTGCCGTAGGTCAGCAGATGATCGGTGTCACCGATGGCGAAGGCCTTGTCCAGTTGCGCGTCGAATACCCACTGTTTTTCCTCGTAGATCGTGTCGCGGGTACGCAGCACCTTACGAGTGATCGGGTAGTAGAACTCTTCGGTGCTTTGGTCGGTCTTGGCGATCTGGTGATTGAGGCTCCACTTGACGTTATCGGCCAGCAGGCTGTCGAGGGCGAACGAATGTTCGATGCCGAAACGCTCGCGGGTGATGGTGTCGTTACCGGTGCGCCACTGGTACATGCCGCCGGGCAGGATGCTGCTCGGAATGGTCGGCGCGCCGTTGAAATACGGGCCGCCGTAGGCACTTTTCTGGTCGGTGTCGCGATCGTCCTTGTACTTTTCGTAGGTCAGGCCCAGGCGCGAATCGTCGTTGTAGTTCCAGCCGAGCTTGGCCAGGACGTTGGTCGCGCGCACGTCTTCCGGGTTGGCGGCGGTGCGCGCAAGGCCGGTGCCGTTGTTGCCGCCGAAGGACTCGGTTTCGTGTCCGTCGCGCTGGCTGTAATGCAGCAAGCCGTCGAACTCACCGCTGCGGCCGGCGACGGTGGCGGATTTCAGCCAGCTGTCATCAGCGGAGCTGTAACCGCTTTTCAGGCGCGCGCCGACGTCCTTGCCCGGTTTGATGATGTCGTCGGCGTCCAGCGTGTAGTAACTGACCGCGCCACCAATGGCGTTGCTGCCGTACAGCACCGAGGCCGGCCCACGCAGGATTTCCACGCGTTTGACGATTTCCGGGTCGACGTAGTTGCGCTGGCTCTTGGCGTAGGGGCCGTTGAAGAAGCCGTTGGGGATTTCCACGCCATCGACCTGGGTCAGGATGCGGTCGCCGTCGATACCGCGAATGTTGTAGCCACTGATGCCGCCACGCTGGCCGGCACCGCCAACGGAAACGCCCGGTTCGTAGCGCACCAGATCCTTGATGGTGTTGACGTTGTTGCGGTCAAGCGCTTGGCGGTCCTGCACGCTGACCGTCGAGGGCACCCTGTTGACCGACTGTTCCTGGCGAGTGGCGCTGATGGTCACCTGATCGAGATTGAGCGTGCCGCTGCTGTTGCGTTTTTCCAGCACGACATTGTTGTTGCTCAGCTTGCGAAAGCTCAGGTTGGTCCCCACCAACAGGCGCTCGAGGGCTTTCTCCGGCGGCAGCGAACCGCGCACTCCCGGCGACGAAACGTTCTGCCCCAACTCGGCCGGCAGGCCGACCTGCCAACCGGTCACGGCGGTAAAGGCATTGAGTGCCGAAACCAGCGGTTGCTGGTTGATGGCGAACGAGTAATCGCCCATGTTGCGCGCCGGTTGCTCGGTGGCCGCCAGCAGCGGTGCGGTGCCAGCCATGAGGATGGCCGCCGTCAGCAGCGAGAGGACGCGGGAAGGGGAAGCAGTCTGGCGGGTAAGGCGTGAGGACATCGATAGCGCTCCGTGTCGCACGAATCTTTATAGGTGCTGATTGGCATGGTCAGATGCGAATCAATTGCATTGGCTATAACGAGACGTACTGTCGCTGGCTATCGAGTAAAAATAATTCTCATTCAGTTCAGGATCACCAGCGCAGGGAATTCCTGCAGGCGCGCCGAGGTGATGTGGGCGAGGGAGCGGACCACGTCCAGCGGCTGGTCGAGACGGTAATTGCCAGTGACGGCGACGTCGGCCAATTGCTCGTTGTTGTTGATAATCCAGCCCGGATAGTAGCGGCGCAGCTCGGCCAGCACCTGATTGAGCGGGCAGTTCTCGAACACCAGACGGCCTTCAACCCAGGCCAGGTCGGCATTGGCGTCGAGCTTGGCCGGGCGGTCGAAGCCGTTAGGGCCGATGCGAATGCTTTCCCCGGCACGCAGGCGCACACGGGCATCATTGTGGGTGGCGCGCAGATCGACATCGCCACGCTGCACGTTCACTTGTGCGACCCCGTCGAGGTAACGCACGGCAAATGCGGTGTCGTGCACGCTGGCCTGCACCGGGCCTGCGTCTATCTCCAGCGGCTGATTGCGCCCGCTGGCGATCTCGAAAAACGCCTCGCCCTGAAACAAACGGGCCACGCGCTGCTGATCATTGATAGTGCTGGAGAATGCCGAATTGGTGTTGAGCAGAACCTTCGAGCCGTCTTCCAGTTGCAAGCGCTGACGCTCGCCGACCACGGTGAGGTGATCCGCTTGAATGCGCATCGGCAGGTTGCTGAAACTGAACAGCCCGAGGATCAGCACCGCAGCGGTAGCCAGCGGTTTCCAGTGCGGGCGCAAGCGTTTGAGAAAAGTGATTTTTACCGGTTTTGCTGCCAGAGCCTCGGCGCACAGCGCGACTTGCGGGCCATCCCAGATCGCCTGGGCCTTGGCGAATGCCGCCGCATTCAAAGGATCCGCCGCCAGCCAGGCATGAAATTGCCGAGTCTGTTCCTCATCCGGGCTGCCGAGCACGATGAGCCAGTCCAGCGCCTGGTCCATTGCAGCTGCAGCGTCCCGCGCCGAATCGGGCGAAGGCGAGCGGTGGGTGTCCGTCACGGTGTTTCCTCAGGGCTTCTGGCGAAGCAGTTTCTAGCTTCAAGCTGCAAGCTGCAAGCCGGATGCAATACTGCTTTTTGTTTTTGCTTGTAGCTTGCAGCTCAAAACTTGCCGCTGCCGTTATGTCGTTCGGCAACGCCGATGCAGATCGACATGATCAGTTTCAGTTCCTTCTGCACGGTGCTCAGCGAAACATCAAGTTCATCAGCGATTTCCTGATAGCTGTGGCCGTGCAAACGGCTGAGGATGAAGATCTGCTGCTGACGCGGGCTGAGTTGGCTGAGGCTCACGTTCAAACGCTCCAGCAATTGTTCGGCGTGGGCGGCGTCTTCGGCGCTGCTGGCTGGCGCGGCGATGCTCTGCACCACATCTTGCGGCACGTCGTCGACCATGGTCCGCGCATGAATCTTGCGCGCACGCAAATGATCCAGCGCCAGATTGCGCGCGGTCTGGAAGACAAAGGGTTCAAGGTGATCGATGGCCCGTTCGCTCAACGCCCGGGTCACGCGCAGGTAGGTCTCCTGCAACAGGTCTTCAGCGGTGCTGTGATTGTTGACCATCCGTTCCAGCGTGCGCAGCAGGGAAGTGCGCTGGGCGAGGAAGACGTGGTTGAAGCGCGATTGACTCACGGGAGGACCTGATCCATTTCGAGCGAATGATAATGCTTATCATCCAGATGAATGGTCAAGCGTTGATTTCAATTTGAAATCAGAAACCCCTGTGGGAGCGAGCTTGCTCGCGAAGACGGAGTGTCAGGCGCTTGAATGTCGACTGAGGAACCGCTTTCGCGAGCAAGTTCGCTCCCACAGGGTTTGGGGCCGGCTGGGATTATTCGGCGTTACACAATGCCAGGCAGTTATCCAGCATGCGGTTGGAGAAGCCCCATTCGTTGTCGTACCAGGCCAGCACTTTCAGCAACTTGCCGCTGACCTTGGTGTGGTTGGCGTCGAAGATCGACGACAGCGGGTTGTGGTTGAAGTCGCTGGAAACCAGCGGCAAGGTGTTGTAACCGAGAATCTTCGAATGCTGGCTGGCCGCTTTCAGCAGGGCGTTGACTTCGTCGGCACTGGCTTCTTTCTTCAGTTGCACGGTGAGGTCGACCAGCGACACATTGATCACCGGTACGCGCACAGCCATGCCGGTCAGTTTGCCGGCCAGTTCCGGCAGCACCAGGCCTACCGCTTCGGCTGCGCCGGTCTTGCTCGGGATCATGTTCTGCGTGGCCGAGCGGGCACGGTACGGGTCGCTGTGATAGACGTCGGTGAGGTTCTGGTCGTTGGTGTAGGCGTGGATGGTGGTCATCAGGCCGCTTTCGATGCCCAACTCGCGATGCAGCACCTGCGCCACTGGCGCGAGGCAGTTGGTGGTGCACGAAGCGTTGGAAATGATCTGGTGCGACTGACGCAGAATGTCGTGGTTGACGCCATAAACCACAGTGGCGTCGGCGCCTTTGGCCGGGGCCGAGATGATCACCTTGCGGGCGCCGGCGCTGATATGCGCGGCGGCTTTGGCACGGTCGGTGAACAGACCGGTGCATTCGAACACTACGTCGATTTTTTCTGCGGCCCACGGCAGGTCGGCCGGGTTGCGAATGGCGCTGACTGCGATGCGGTCGCCATTGACCGTCAGGCTTTCGTTATCGTGCGCCACGTCGGCGTCGAAAGTGCCGTGGACGGTGTCGTATTTGAGCAGATGGGCATTGATCGAACTGTCACCCAGATCGTTGATCGCGACGATCTGCAGGTCTTGACGATAGCCTTGGGTATACAGTGCGCGCAGGACATTACGGCCGATGCGGCCGAAACCATTGATTGCAATTCGAAGAGTCATGGAACAGCGCCGCCGTCGTTTTGTTGTTGGAATTACAAGATTATTCGCATAAAAATAGAAAACAAGCCTTTTTAGTGGCAATATTTTGTTTTATCTACAACGAGTGACCTGAATCAACTGGTCCGAATGGTCAAAAAAGCCGTCTGTCATTCCAACAACAACGGCGTTTGATCAGCATAGACAATCAGGTCGCCACATCCGTTAGCCTGGAGTTCTACACATGCATCCCCGCGTTCTTGAGGTCACCGAACGGCTTATTGCCCGCAGCCGCGCCACGCGTCAGGCTTACCTTGCATTGATTCGCGGCGCCGCCACCGACGGCCCGATGCGCGGCAAGCTGCAATGCGCCAACTTCGCCCACGGCGTGGCCGGTTGCGGCACTGAAGACAAGCACAGCCTGCGGATGATGAACTCGGCAAACATCGCCATTGTGTCTTCGTATAACGACATGCTTTCGGCGCACCAGCCGTACGAAGTTTTCCCGCAACAGATCAAGAATGCCCTGCGCGAAATCGGCTCGGTCGGCCAGTTCGCCGGCGGCACTCCGGCCATGTGCGATGGCGTGACCCAGGGCGAGCCGGGCATGGAGCTCAGCCTGCCGAGCCGCGAAGTGATCGCCATGTCCACCGCCGTGGCGCTGTCGCACAACATGTTTGACGGCGCGCTGATGCTCGGCATCTGCGACAAGATCGTCCCGGGCCTGATGATGGGCTCCTTGCGCTTCGGTCATCTGCCAACGATCTTCGTCCCGGGCGGGCCGATGGTTTCGGGGATTTCCAACAAGGAAAAAGCCGACGTCCGCCAGAAGTACGCCGAAGGCAAGGCCACCCGCGAAGAGCTGCTGGAATCGGAGATGAAGTCCTACCACAGCCCAGGCACCTGCACGTTCTACGGCACCGCCAACACCAACCAGTTGCTGATGGAAGTCATGGGCCTGCACCTCCCGGGCGCGTCCTTCGTCAACCCGAACACACCGTTGCGTGACGCGCTGACCCGTGAAGCCGCGCATCAGGTCACGCGCCTGACCAAGCAGAACGGCAATTTCATGCCGATCGGCGAAATCGTCGACGAGAAGGCGCTGGTCAACTCCATCGTTGCCCTGCACGCCACTGGCGGTTCGACCAACCACACCCTGCACATGCCGGCCATCGCCATGGCCGCAGGCATCCAACTGACCTGGCAGGACATGGCCGACCTCTCCGAAGTCGTGCCGACCCTGAGCCACGTTTACCCGAACGGTAAAGCCGACATCAACCACTTCCAGGCCGCGGGCGGCATGTCGTTCCTGATCCGCGAACTGCTTGGCGCCGGCCTGCTGCACGAAGACGTCAACACCGTGCTCGGCCACGGCCTGAGCCAGTACACCAAAGAGCCGTTCCTCGATAACGGCGAGCTGGTCTGGCGCGAAGGGCCGACCGACAGCCTCGACGAAAACATCTTACGTCCGGTGTCCCGTGCGTTCTCGCAAGAGGGCGGCTTGCGGGTGATGGAAGGCAATCTCGGTCGCGGGGTGATGAAGGTTTCCGCCGTTGCGCTGGAGAACCAGATCGTCGAAGCACCGGCGATGGTCTTCCAGGATCAGCAGGACCTGGCGGACGCATTCAAGGCCGGTCTGCTGGAGAAGGATTTTGTCGCGGTGATGCGCTTCCAGGGCCCGCGTTCCAACGGCATGCCCGAGCTGCACAAGATGACGCCGTTCCTCGGCGTATTGCAGGATCGCGGCTTCAAAGTCGCGCTGGTGACCGACGGGCGCATGTCCGGCGCGTCGGGGAAAATCCCCGCAGCGATTCACGTCAGCCCGGAAGCTTATGTCGGTGGCGCTTTGGCGCGCGTGCAAGAGGGCGATATCATCCGCGTCGATGGCGTCAAAGGCACCTTGGAACTGAAGGTCGACGCCGCCGAATTTGCAGCGCGCGAACCTGCCAAGGGCCTGTTGGGCAACAACATTGGCAGCGGACGCGAGCTGTTTGGCTTCATGCGCATGGCCTTCAGCTCGGCGGAGCAGGGCGCCAGCGCCTTCACTTCTGCCCTGGAGACGCTTAATTGAAACTGGCTTTGGTCGGTGACATCGGAGGCACCAACGCGCGATTCGCGTTGTGGCAAAACCAGCAACTGCAATCGGTTCAGGTGCTGGCCACGGCCGACTTTGCCAGCCCGGAAAAGGCGATCGGCCTGTACCTGAGCGGGCTCGGCCTGGCACCGGGTTCGATCGGCTCGGTGTGCCTGTCGGTGGCAGGTCCGGTAAGCGGCGATGAATTCAAGTTCACCAACAATCACTGGCGGCTCAGCCGCAGCGCGTTCTGCAAGACCTTGCAGGTCGAGCAGTTGTTGCTGACCAATGATTTCTCGGCGATGGCGCTGGGCATGACCCGTTTGCAGCCGGACGAATTCCGCGTGGTCTGCGAAGGCACGCCGGAGCCGTTGCGCCCGGCGGTGGTGATCGGCCCGGGCACTGGCCTCGGTGTTGGCACTTTGCTCGATCTCGGCGAAGGGCGCTTTGCCGCGTTGCCGGGCGAGGGCGGCCACGTCGACCTGCCGCTGAGCAGCCCGCGGGAAACGCAGCTGTGGCAGCACATCTACAACGAGATCGGCCATGTCAGCGCCGAAACTGCGTTGAGTGGCGGCGGCCTGCCGCGCCTTTACCGGGCAATCTGCGCGGTGGATGGTCATGAGCCGAAGCTTGAGACGCCGGAAGCGATCACCGCCGCCGGCCTTGCCGGTGATCCGATTGCTTTGGAAGTGCTCGAGCAATTCTGCTGCTGGCTCGGTCGCGTCGCCGGCAACAACGTGCTCACCACCGGCGCGCGCGGCGGCGTGTTTATCGTTGGCGGGGTGATTCCTCGGTTCGCCGATTTCTTCCTCGAAAGCGGCTTTGCCCGCTGCTTCGCCGACAAGGGTTGCATGAGCGATTACTTCAAAGGCATCCCGGTCTGGCTGGTCACGGCGCCGTATTCCGGCCTTGTCGGCGCTGGCGTGGCCCTGGATCAAGCACTACCTGCATAGAGATCGTTCCCACGCTCCGCGTGGGAATGCAGCCCGTGACGCTCCGAGTCACTGGACGCGGAGCGTCCCTTGAGGCATTCCCACGCGGAGCGTGGGAACGATCGACAACAAAATTCGAGGCTTCATCAGGCATAATCCGCCCCAACTCCAACAACAAGGATGCCTTCGAAGTGAGCTCAGTCAACAAGTCGATATTGTTGGTCGATGACGACCAGGAAATACGCGAGTTGCTGGAAACCTACCTGACCCGCGCCGGGTTTCAGGTGCGGGCCACCGCCGATGGTGCCGGTTTTCGTCAGGCCCTCAACGAGGCGCCGAGCGATCTGGTGATCCTCGATGTCATGCTGCCCGACGAAGACGGTTTCAGCCTGTGCCGCTGGGTGCGCCAGCATCCGCGTCAGGCGCAGGTGCCGATCATCATGCTGACCGCCAGTTCCGACGAAGCCGACCGGGTGATCGGTCTGGAGCTTGGCGCCGATGACTATCTCGGCAAGCCGTTCAGCCCGCGCGAACTGCAAGCGCGGATCAAGGCCCTGCTGCGCCGGGCACAGTTCGCCCACGAACGCAGCGGCAGTGAAGTGTTGGCTTTCGACGACTGGCGCCTGGACACGGTCAGTCATCGGCTGTTCCACACCGACGGCGAGGAAGTGATTCTTTCCGGCGCCGATTTTGCTTTGCTGAAACTGTTCCTCGACCACCCGCAGCAAATCCTCGACCGCGACACCATCGGCAACGCCACCCGTGGCCGCGATCTGATGCCGCTCGATCGCATCGTCGACATGGCCGTCAGCCGTTTGCGCCAACGCCTGCGCGACACCGAGAAACCGCCACGGCTGATCCGCACCGTGCGCGGCAGCGGTTATCAGTTGGCAGCCAATGTGGTTGCCGGCAATGCTCACTGAGACGCTGCGCAAGTTCGCCAGCCGCGTGCCGGTGCCGCGCTCACTGCTCGGGCGAATGTTGCTGCTGACCCTGCTGGCGGTGCTGTTCGCGCAGACGCTGTCGAGCGTGATCTGGGTCTCGCAACTGCGCGCCACCCAGCTCGAAGGCCTGGTCACCAGTGCCCGCAGCCTGGCGCATTCGATGACCGCCAGCGTCAGCTATTTCCGTTCCTTGCCGGTGGCCTATCGGCCGCTGGTGCTCGATCAATTGCGCAGCATGGGCGGTACCCGATTTGTCGTGACGCTCAATGACAAGCCGCTGGGCATGGACGTGCTGCCGGTGACGCCGCGCAAGGCTGCGGTGATGCAAGCAGTGGACGAAGTGCTGCGCCAGTCCCTCGGTCATGACACGGACATTTCGGTGACCTTCGTCAGCCCCGAAGACCTGCGGATTTTCAACGCCGGGCTGAAACTTGATGAGCTGCCGCGCTCCTGGGCGCATTACGCGCTGACCCTGGAGCCGGTGAATCCGCCGGTGCTGGTCACGCAAATTCAGATGGCGCCGGGCGAGTGGCTGTACATCGCCTCGTTGCTGCCCGAGCCCTACACCAGTCTCGAAGAGCAAGGCCTGCCAGCGCAGCAGGTGTGGTTTATCGTCCTCACCAGCGGCTTTCTGTTGTTGTTCATCGGCCTGCTGGTGCACTGGCAGAGCCGGCCGCTCAAGCGCCTGGCGCGGGCGGCGCGGGATCTGTCGCTGGGCGCCGACGTCGAGCCGGTGGCGGAGGGTGGTGGCAGTGAAGTGGTCGAAGTCGGCCGCGCGTTCAACACCATGCGCGAACGCATCAGCCGCTATCTGACCGAACGCAGCCAGTTGTTCAGCGCGATTTCCCACGACCTGCGCACGCCGATCACGCGCCTGCGCTTGCGCGTCGAACTGCTCGAAGATGAACAGCTGCAAGCCAAGTTCGGCCGCGATCTGGATGAGCTGGAGCTGCTGGTCAAAGGCGCGCTGCAATGCGTCAAGGACACCGACATCCACGAGAACATCGAGCCGGTGGATCTCAATCATGTGCTCGATTGTCTGGTCGAGCCTTACCTGGCGCCGAACGGCAATGGCCGCGTCACTCAACATGGCCGCGCGCTGTCGGCGTACCCGGGCAAACCGCTGGCGCTCAAGCGCTGCATCGGCAACCTGATCGACAACGCCTTGAAATACGGGCAGAACGCGCATCTGCACATCGATGACGATGACAGCGCGTTTGTTCTGCACGTCGACGATGAAGGGCCGGGCGTACCGCAGCAGCGGTTGGAGCAAGTGTTCGAACCGCACTTCCGTTTGGCGGGGCAACAGCAGGGCTACGGACTGGGTCTGGGCATTGCGCGCAATATTGCCCACAGCCATGGCGGCGAGGTGACGCTGCAGAATCTGCGTGAGGGCGGGTTGCGGGTGACGTTGCAGTTGCCGCGCAGTGTTGATTAGTCAGACCGCGTTATCGTTCTTCGCGAGCAGGTCGAATCGTCGCACCGTCGCTCCCACAGTGACTGCATTCCACCTGCAGAAACATAGTTGAATGTGGGAGCGAGCCTGCTCGCGAAGCCGCATCAATCCAAATGTCACAGGCCCGTGACAAACCCCGTCCCCTTCGTTACAAGCCCGCCCCGGCCCGTTGTTTAGACTGCCCGCAGTCCTAACAACAAAAAAGGGTCACGCGATGGACACCTTTCACCCAGACTTCAGCAGTTGGCTGAACGCTCCTGCCCACCAGCAATGGCTCGCTGCCGAAGGCCTGCGTCTGCTGGATTTCGCCAAGGCGGCGAAGTTGCCCGAAGGTTTCGGCAACCTTGACGAGCGCGGCCGTTTGCCGGCGCACGCGCAAGCCGAAACCATGAACACCGCGCGCATGACCCACAGCTTCGCCATGGCCCACATTCAGGGCCTGCCGGGGTTTGCCGAACTGGTCGACCACGGTATCGCCGCGTTGCGCGGGCCATTGCGTGATGCGTTACACGGCGGCTGGTTTGCAGTTGCCGAACACCGCGACGACAACACCGGCAAGAACGCCTACCTGCACGCCTTCGTCGCGCTGGCCGCCAGCTCTGCCGTAGTCGCGCAACGGCCCGGTGCCCAGGCTTTGCTCGATGACGCGATCGACATCATCGACACTTATTTCTGGAGCGAAGAAGAGGGCGCCATGCGCGAATTCTTCAATCGCGACTGGAGCGAAGAGGAAGCCTATCGCGGCGCCAACAGCAACATGCACGCGACCGAAGCGTTCCTTGCGCTGGCTGATGTCACTGAAGACCCGCGCTGGCTGGTGCGCGCCCAGCGCATCGTCGAGCGAGTGATTCATGGTCACGCTGCGGCCAACGATTACATGGTCATCGAACACTTCGATCGCGACTGGCAACCGCTGCGCGAATACAACCACGACAACCCCGCTGACGGTTTCCGTCCTTACGGCACCACGCCGGGCCACGGTTTCGAATGGGCGCGCTTGCTCCTGCACCTTGAGGCCGCACGGGTGCAAGCCGGCATGCTCACGCCCGGCTGGCTGGCCGTGGATGCGCAAAAACTCTTCGAAAACAATTGCCGCCACGGATGGGATGTCGATGGCGCGCCGGGCATCGTCTACACCCTCGACTGGAATAACCAAGCCGTGGTTCGCCATCGCCTGCACTGGACGCATGCCGAAGCCAGCGCCGCCGCCAGCGCTTTGCTCAAGCGCACCGGCGACGCGCAATACGAAACCTGGTACCGACTGTTCTGGGAATTCTGCGAGACGAATTTCATCGACCGCTGCAACGGCAGCTGGCATCACGAACTCAATCCGCAGAATGTGCCGAGTGCCGATATCTGGCCGGGCAAGCCCGATCTGTATCACGCCTGGCAGGCTGTGCTGATTCCACGATTACCGCTGGCGCCAAGCATGGCCACGGCTTTGGCGCAGTTGTCGCGGCCTGTTCCTGTGTAACCATGTCGTGACATTTACGCGTCCCTTCGTTACCTGCGAAGCGAAACGCTCTGTTTAAACTCCGTGCAGCGCAAGCACCAGACTTGCAATGCATAACAACAAGAAAGGTACATTTCGAATGAATGCGATTTCTCGCCTCGCTACTGTCATTTCTGTCGCCTCCCTGTTCCCGCTCGCAATCCTGCCGCTCAGTGTCTCCGCTGCCGACTCCAAAGGTTCGGTCGAAGTCGTGCACTGGTGGACTTCCGGTGGCGAAAAAGCCGCTGTTGATGTGCTCAAGGCCCAAGTCGAAAAAGACGGTTTCACCTGGAAAGACGGCGCTGTCGCCGGGGGTGGCGGTGCGACTGCCATGACCGTACTGAAGAGCCGCGCCGTTGCCGGCAACCCGCCTGGCGTCGCGCAGATCAAAGGCCCGGACATCCAGGAATGGGCATCGACCGGTCTGCTCGACACCGACGTTTTGAAAGATGTCGCCAAGTCGGAAAAATGGGACAGCCTGCTCGACAAGAAAGTCTCCGACACCGTGAAGTACGACGGTGATTACGTGGCCGTGCCGGTGAACATTCACCGTGTGAACTGGCTGTGGATCAACCCGGAAGTCTTCAAGAAAGCCGGCATCACCAAGAATCCAACCACCCTCGAAGAGTTCTACGCCGCCGGCGACAAGCTGAAAGCCGCGGGCTTCATTCCGCTGGCCCACGGCGGTCAGCCTTGGCAGGACAGCACCGTGTTCGAAGCGGTGGTGCTCTCGGTCATGGGCGTGGACGGCTACAAGAAAGCCCTGGTCGACCTCGACAACAAAGCGCTGACCGGCCCGGAAATGGTCAAGGCGCTCACTGAGCTGAAGAAAGTCGCGACCTACATGGACGCGGACGGCAAAGGCCAGGACTGGAACCTCGAAGCGGCCAAGGTCATCAACGGCAAGGCCGGCATGCAGATCATGGGTGACTGGGCCAAGTCCGAATGGACCGCCGCCAAGAAAGTCGCCGGCAAGGATTACGAGTGCGTAGCGTTCCCGGGCACCGACAAGGCGTTCACCTACAACATCGACTCGCTGGCCGTGTTCAAGCAGAAGGACGCCGGCACGGCGGCCGGTCAGCAGGACATCGCCAAAGTCGTGCTGGGTGAGAACTTCCAGAAAGTCTTCAGCATCAACAAAGGCTCGATCCCGGTGCGCAACGACATGTTGAACAACATGGACAAGCTCGGCTTCGACTCCTGCGCACAGACCGCTGCCAAGGACTTCCTCGCGGACGCCAAGTCCGGCGGCCTGCAACCAAGCATGGCGCACAACATGGCGACCACGCTGGCCGTGCAAGGCGCGTTCTTTGACGTAGTCACCAACTACATCAACGACCCGAAAGCCGACCCGGCCGATGCGGCGAAGAAACTCGGCGCGGCGGTTCAGTCGGCCAAATAGGCGCCTTGACGGCGAGCTGCAAGCTTCAAGCTTCAAGCTGCAAGTTAAAGGCTTGCGCGCTGCTGGTCTTGTAGCTTGCAGCTTGCAGCTGTTCTTCTCTTTCTTTTCTGGATTTGCTCATGAGTTCTGTTGCTGTGTTCAGCAAGGCCTCGCCGTTCGATGCATTGCAACGCTGGCTGCCAAAACTGGTGCTGGCGCCGAGCATGTTCATCGTGCTGGTGGGCTTCTATGGCTACATCCTGTGGACGTTCATTCTGTCGTTCACCACCTCGACCTTCCTGCCCAACTACAAGTGGGCCGGCCTGGCGCAATACGCGCGGTTGTTCGACAACGATCGCTGGTGGGTGGCGAGCAAGAACCTCGCCGTGTTCGGCGGTATGTTCATCGGCATCACCCTGGTGATCGGCGTGTTGCTGGCGGTATTCCTCGACCAGCGCATCCGTCGCGAAGGCTTCATCCGCACCATTTATCTGTACCCGATGGCGCTCTCGATGATCGTCACCGGTACCGCGTGGAAATGGCTGCTCAACCCGGGCATGGGCCTGGACAAATTGTTGCGTGACTGGGGCTGGGAAGGCTTCCGTCTGGACTGGCTGATCGACCCCGATCGCGTGGTGTACTGCCTGGTGATCGCCGCTGTGTGGCAAGCCTCGGGCTTCATCATGGCGATGTTCCTCGCCGGCCTGCGTGGCGTCGATCAATCGATCATCCGCGCGGCGCAGATCGACGGCGCGAGCATGCCGCGCATCTACTGGAAAGTCGTGCTGCCAAGCCTGCGTCCGGTGTTCTTCAGTGCGGTGATGATCCTGGCGCACATCGCGATCAAGAGCTTCGACCTCGTTGCGGCAATGACCGCCGGCGGCCCGGGTTATTCCTCCGACCTGCCAGCGATGTTCATGTATTCCTTCACCTTCAGTCGCGGCCAGATGGGCATGGGCTCGGCCAGTGCGATTCTGATGCTCGGTGCGATCCTCGCGATCATCGTGCCTTACCTGTACTCCGAGCTGAGGACCAAGCGTAATGACTAGTCTCGCTGCCAAACCCGCCATCAGCTTGAGCCGCATCGCGATCTACGCGGTGCTGATCCTCGCGGTGTTCCTCTATCTGGTGCCGCTGGTGGTCATGTTGCTGACCAGCTTCAAGACCCCGGAAGACATCAGCACCGGCAACCTGTTGAGCTGGCCGACCGTGGTCAGCGGCATCGGCTGGGTCAAGGCCTGGGCCACGGTTGACGGCTACTTCTGGAACTCGATCAAAATCACCGTACCGGCGGTAATCATCTCCACCGCCATCGGTGCATTGAACGGTTATGTGCTGTCGATGTGGCGCTTCCGTGGTTCGCAGTTGTTCTTCGGTCTGCTGCTGTTCGGCTGCTTCCTGCCGTTCCAGACCGTGCTGCTGCCGGCCTCGTTCACCCTCGGCAAGATGGGCCTGGCAAGCACCACCACCGGCCTGGTGTTCGTGCACGTGGTCTACGGTCTGGCGTTCACCACGCTGTTCTTCCGCAACTACTATGTGAGCATTCCCGATGCGCTGGTCAAGGCTGCGCGTCTGGATGGCGCGGGGTTCTTCACGATTTTCCGCCGCATCATTCTGCCGATGTCGACGCCGATCATCATGGTCTGCCTGATCTGGCAGTTCACCCAGATCTGGAACGACTTTCTCTTCGGGGTGGTGTTCTCCAGCGGTGATTCGCAACCGATCACCGTGGCGCTCAATAACCTGGTCAACACCAGCACCGGCGCCAAGGAATACAACGTGGATATGGCAGCGGCGATGATCGCCGGCCTGCCGACCCTGCTGGTCTATGTGGTCGCAGGCAAGTATTTCGTGCGCGGGCTGACGGCCGGCGCGGTCAAGGGGTAATCATGGCTACGCTTGAACTTCGCAACGTAAACAAGACCTACGGGGCCGGCCTGCCGGACACCCTGAAGAACATCGAACTGTCGATCAAGGACGGTGAATTCCTGATCCTTGTCGGCCCGTCGGGCTGCGGTAAATCGACCTTGATGAACTGCATCGCCGGGCTGGAAACCATCACCGGCGGCGCGATCATGATCGGTGACCAGGACGTCAGCGGCATGAGCCCCAAGGATCGCGACATTGCCATGGTGTTCCAGTCCTACGCGCTGTATCCGACCATGAGCGTGCGCGAGAACATCGAGTTCGGCCTGAAGATCCGCAAGATGCCGCAGGCAGCGATCGACGAAGAAGTCGCCCGCGTGGCCAAGCTGTTGCAGATCGAACACCTGCTCAATCGCAAGCCGGGCCAGCTCTCCGGTGGTCAGCAACAGCGCGTGGCGATGGGCCGTGCTCTGGCGCGGCGGCCGAAGATCTACCTGTTCGACGAACCGCTGTCCAACCTCGACGCCAAGCTGCGCGTCGAGATGCGCACCGAAATGAAACTGATGCACCAGCGCCTGAAAACCACCACGGTCTACGTGACCCACGACCAGATCGAAGCGATGACCCTGGGCGATAAAGTCGCGGTGATGAAGGACGGCATCATTCAGCAGTTCGGTACGCCGAAAGACATCTATAACGATCCGGCGAACCTGTTCGTGGCGAGCTTCATCGGTTCGCCGCCGATGAACTTCATCCCCCTGCGTTTGCAGCGCAAGGACGGTCGTCTGCTGGCGCTGCTCGACAGCGGCCAGGCGCGTTGTGAATTGCCGATGAGCATGCAGGACGCCGGGCTTGAAGACCGCGAAGTGATCCTCGGCCTGCGCCCGGAGCAGATCTGTCTGGCGAACGGCGAGGGCAATGGTCTGCCGAGCATCCGCGCTGAAGTGCAGGTCACGGAACCGACCGGCCCGGACACGCTGGTATTCGTCAACCTGAATGACACCAAGGTCTGCTGCCGACTGGCGCCGGACGTGGCACCGCAGGTGGGCGAAAGCCTGACGCTGCAGTTCGATCCGTCGAAAGTGTTGTTGTTTGATGCCAACACCGGTGAGCGCCTCGGCACTGCCGGCCAACCGCAGACCGATGCGCGGTCTGCGAACGTCGCCCAGTTCAAGGGGCGCTGAGGAACAAATGTGGGAGCGAGCTTTTGTGGCGAGGGGATTTATCCCCGTTGGGTCGCGCAGCGGCCCCATAAAAGCGGGGTCTGCTACGCAGCCCATCGGGGATAAATCCCCTCGCCACAGGGTTCACTCCTATAAGGAGCACGCGGTGTCCGGCCTGTCGAGCACTGCACTTTATGTAAACCGCGTTAGATAAAAACAGTTAATAACAATAAAGACGAGGATGTAGGGATGAAAAAGAAACACGTCAATGCCCGGTTGATCTGCCAGGTTTCTGCGGCAGCTGCACTGGTGCTGGCCGGTAATGCGATGGCGGCGGATGCGTTCAGCTCCGACTCCAAGTGGATGACCGGCGACTGGGGCGGCGAGCGCACCAAGCTGATTGAGCAGGGTATCGACATCAAGGCCGACTACGTTGGCGAGATGGGCGCCAACCTGCACGGTGGTTATGACGACGACAAGACCGGCCGCTACAGCGACCAGTTTGGCCTCGGCGTGGCCCTCGATCTGCAGAAACTGTGGGGCTGGGACAACACGCAAGCGAAGATCCAGCTGACCAACCGTAACGGCTACAACATCTCCAACGACCGCGTTGGTGATCCACGTGCCGGCACCCTCAGCTCCTCGCAGGAAGTCTACGGCCGTGGCCATATGGTGCGTTTGACCCAGTTGTGGATCCAGCACCAGTTCTTCGACAACAAGCTCGACGTCAAGGCCGGTTATTTCGGCGAAGGCGAAGACTTCAACACCTTCCCGTGCGATTTCCAGAACCTCGCGTTCTGCGGTTCGCAAGTGGGTAACTGGGCAACCAACATCTGGTACAACTGGCCAGTCAGCCAGGCCGCGATCCGCGTGAAGTACAACATCAACGACGAGCTCTACGCGCAGATCGGTGCGTACAACCAGAACCCGTCGCAGCTGGAACACGGCAACGGCTTCAAGCTCAGCGGCAGTGGCACCAAGGGTACTGTTCTGCCGGTTGAATTGGTCTGGTCGCCGAAGGTCAACAGCCTGCCGGGCGAATACCGCGTCGGTTACTACAAGAGCACGGCCGATGCCGACGACGTTCGCGAAGACGTCAACGGTTTCGACGCGGCGACCACCGGTGACGCCTACAAATCGCACAACAGCAAAAGCGGTTACTGGTTCGTCGCGCAGCAGCAACTCACCAGCCACAACGGTGATGCGACTCGCGGTCTGAACATCGCCGCCAACGCGACCTTCCACGACAAGGACACCAACTTCATCGACAACTACCAGTCGGTGATGTTTGTCTACAAAGGCCCGTTCGATGCCCGTCCGAAAGATGACATCGGTATTGGCGCAGCGCGTATCCACGTCAACAAGGACGTCAAGCGCAACGCTGAACTGCTGAACGCCTCCAACGGTGTTTCCGACTACGACAACGCCGCGTTCTCGCCGATTCGTGAGACCGAATACAACTACGAACTCAACTACGGCTTCCACGTCACCAACTGGCTGACCGTGCGTCCCAACCTGCAATACATCACCCATCCGGGCGGTGTGGATGAAGTCGATAACGCTTTGGTCGCTGGCCTGAAAATTCAGTCAACGTTCTGACGCGTCTGCGATAAGCTCCTCTCTATGTGCGCATATTTGCGGACAGCCCAGGCTGTCCGCTTTTTTTTGGAGGGTCTGCGCACCCCATGAAAGTTGAATTCGGAATCGTGGCCAATGCATGAGCATCCGCTGCAACGCTTCTTCAAATCCCTGCGCGAGCGACCGGTGTTCGCCTGGGAGCGCTATCAGATGCGCGACGTGTTGGTGATCGATCATCCGCTGTGTCAGGCGGTCTTCAGTCGCCAGGGTGCGCAGTTGCTGCACTTTCAACCGCGTGGGCAGAAACCGTGGTTGTGGTGCGCAGCGAAGTGGCCGCATGTCGGCGCGATTCGTGGTGGCGTGCCGGTGTGCTGGCCTTGGTATGGCCGTCATCCAAGCGAAAATGCGTGGCCGTCGCACGGTTGGGCGCGATTGCTCGACTGGAAGTTGCTCGACAGCAGCAGCGCCGAAGACGGCGTGCGCCTGCACTGGCAATTGCAGCTGTGCGATTGGCAGGTCGACCTGCACGCGCATTTGGGCGAACGCATGGAATTACGCCTGAGTACCGAGCATCAAGACGACATGCCGTGCCAGTTGAGCCAGGCTTTGCACGCTTACTGGCGTATTGGCGATGTCGGCGAGATAGCGCTGTCTGGCCTCGAAGGTGCGCAGGGTTATGATCAGTTGAATCGTCAGGTTTGCCAGCAGGAAGGCGAGTTGCGCGTCGATGGTGGTTGTCAGCGAGTGTTCCAGCATGACGGCGAATTGCAGCTCAAGGATCACGCTTGGCAACGCGAGTTGTGCATCGATACTGGTGACAGCGGCGACACCGTCGTCTGGCATCCCGGCGCGCGGCCGTTGCTGGGGGTGAGCTGGGACGAGATTTCCGAATTTGTCTGCGTGGAAGCGGCGGCGGGTGGCACCGACAGTCTGCACCTGGCGCCGGGGGAGAAGGCGCATTTGAGTTTGCAGGCGTGGGCGGCGGCTTGATCGTTCCCACGCTCTGCGTGGGAACGATCAGCCGACAGAGATCAGTTGAACTCATCCCCAACCGGATACCGGCTGGCATTCAGGCTCTCTTTGATCTTGCGCAGATGCGGCTGGAAGTCCACGCCACGGCGCAGGGTCATTCCCGTTGCCAGCACATCCAGCACCGTCAACTGAATGATCCGCGAGGTCATCGGCATATAAATGTCGGTGTCTTCTGGCAACGGAATATTCAGGCTCAAGGTACTCGCCTTGGCCAGCGGCGAATTCTCCGCCGTCAGGCCCAGCACTGAAGCACCGTTCTCCCGAGCGATCCGTGCCACTTCCACCAGCTCGCGGGTGCGGCCGGTGTAGGAAATGATCACGAACAGCTCACCGGTGTGCGCCACCGAAGCAATCATCCGCTGCATCAGCACATCGGCATGCGCGGTGACCGCAAGGTTGAAGCGGAAGAACTTGTGCTGCGCATCGAGCGCCACCGGGGCTGAAGCGCCGAGGCCGAAGAAATGGATCTGCCGGGCCTGGATCAGCAGGTCGACGGCGCGGCTGATCAGGTTCGGGTCGAGTGCCTGACACGCGCTGTCCAGCGAGGCGATGGCGCTGCCGAAAATCTTCTGCGTGTAGGCCTCGGGATTGTCATCGGCTTCAACCGCACGGCTGACATACGCCGCGCCACTGGCCAGGCTCTGCGCCAATTGCAGCTTGAGCTCGGGGTAACCGCTGACACCGAACGAACGGCAGAAACGGTTGACCGTCGGCTCGCTCACCGAAGCGGCCTGGGCGAGGGCGGCGATGCTGAAGCGGGTGGCCTGCTGCGGGTTGAGCAGGATCACCTCGGCGACCTTACGTTCGGCCTTGTTCAGCTCTTCAAGGCGACTCTGGATCTGTTCCAGTAAATTTCGCACGCGGTCCATATGGAATTCCTGATTCACCGACGCAGAGTTGCGTCGGGCTATGCAAATTGGGCCTTTGATATGGCCCGTGACGGTGGCCTATCCTACTGATGCGTCCGGGCGACCACCACTCGGATTGAGTATTCTGCGAAAATGTTGTGGTTATTACTACATTTTCCCTTGAGTGATGCCTTGAAAAAAGGTATTTGTAGCTTAACTTGATAAAAGAACAAACATCATGCCTTCCATTACGGTTGAACCGTGCACCTTTGCCTTGTTCGGCGCGCTTGGCGATCTGGCCCTGCGCAAGCTGTTTCCTGCCCTGTATCACCTTGACGGTGCCGATCTGCTGCATGAGGACACGCGCATCATCGCGCTGGCCCGTGAGCCCGGCAGCGAGCAGCAGCACATGGCGTTCATCGCCGCCGAATTGCGCCGTTACGTCGGCAAAGAGCTGAACGAAACCGTGGCTGAGCGCTTTCTCGCGCGCCTGACCTATCTGCATGTCGATTTCCTCAAGGCTGAAGATTACGTGGCGCTGGCGGAACTGGCCGGCAGCAGTCAGCGCATGATCGCGTACTTCGCCACCCCGGCAGCGGTGTACGGCGCAATCTGCGAGAACCTGGAGAAAGTCGGTCTGGCCGAAAATACTCGAGTGGTGCTGGAAAAGCCGATCGGCTCTGACCTGGAGTCGTCGCGCAAGGTCAACGACGCCGTCGCGCAGTTTTTCCCGGAAGACCGCACCTACCGCATCGACCACTATCTGGGCAAAGAGACCGTTCAGAACCTGATCGCCCTGCGTTTCGCCAACAGCCTGTTCGAAACCCAGTGGAACCAGAACTACATTTCCCACGTGGAAATCACCGTCGCCGAGAAGGTCGGCATCGAAGGCCGTTGGGGCTATTTCGACAAGGCCGGCCAACTGCGCGACATGATCCAGAATCACCTGTTGCAGCTGCTCTGCCTGATTGCCATGGACCCGCCGGCCGACCTGTCCGCCGACAGCATCCGTGACGAAAAGGTAAAAGTGCTCAAGGCGCTGGCGCCGATCAGCCCGGAAGGCCTGACCACGCAAGTGGTGCGCGGCCAGTACATCGCCGGCCACAGCGAAGGCAAATCCGTTCCGGGTTACCTCGAAGAACCGAATTCCAACACCCAGAGCGACACCGAAACCTTCGTCGCCCTGCGTGCCGACATCCGCAACTGGCGCTGGGCCGGTGTGCCGTTCTACCTGCGTACCGGCAAGCGTATGCCGCAGAAGCTGTCGCAGATCGTCATCCACTTCAAGGAACCGTCGCACTACATCTTCGCCCCGGAGCAGCGCCTGCAGATCAGCAACAAACTGATCATCCGCCTGCAACCGGACGAAGGCATTTCCTTGCGCGTGATGACCAAGGAACAGGGCCTGGACAAGGGCATGCAACTGCGCAGCGGGCCGCTGCAACTGAATTTCTCCGACACCTGGCGTAGCGCGCGGATCCCCGATGCCTACGAGCGGTTGTTGCTGGAAGTGATGAACGGCAATCAGAACCTGTTTGTCCGTAAAGATGAAATCGAAGCCGCGTGGAAGTGGTGTGACCAGCTGATCGCCGGGTGGAAGAAATCCGGTGACGCGCCCAAGCCGTATGCGGCCGGGTCGTGGGGGCCGATGAGCTCCATTGCTTTGATCACGCGGGACGGGAGGTCGTGGTATGGCGATATCTGATGTGCAACTGCCGGCGGGCGTGACTGCCCGCGAATTCAACAGCCCGGTGCTGCTCGCCGAAGGCCTGGCGCTGAACGTTGCCAAGCAACTGAGCGACGCCATTGCGGCGCGCGGCAACGCGGTACTGGTGGTGTCCGGCGGGCGCAGCCCGGTAGCGTTTTTCCAGCACCTGGCCAAGCAGGAGCTGGACTGGTCGAAAGTCGTCGTGACCCTTGCCGACGAGCGCTGGGTGCCGGTCGAGCACGCCGACAGCAATGCCGGCCTGCTCAAGCAATACCTGCTTAAGGGCCCGGCAGCCAAGGCGCAATTTCTCAGTCTCTACAGCGCGGCAGCCAACGTTGAGCAGGCCGCCGAGCAGGCTGACCGTTTGCTCGCCGAGTTGCCGCCGATCGACGTACTGGTGCTGGGCATGGGCGATGACGGCCACACCGCGTCGCTGTTCCCCGACAGCCCGAACCTGACTGAGGCGTTGCAGGCCGACGGCACGCGCCGTTGCTGGCCGATGCTGGCGCCCAGCGTGCCGCGGCAGCGCCTGACCATGAGCCGCGCGCTGCTGGCCTCGGCTAAGCACAAGATCCTGTCGATTTCCGGTCAGTCGAAACTGACCACCCTGAATGCCGCGCTGGCATCCGACGACGTCGCGGCCATGCCGGTGCGCGCGTTTCTGCAACCTACGTTAGAGATTTACTGGTGCCCATGAGCCAAGGAACAGCCGCTATGACAACCCCATCCCCGACCGTTTCCATGGCGGACAAAGTTGCCCTGATCGACAGTCTCTGCGCCAAGGCGCGGATCCTGCCAGTGATCACCATCGCCCGTGAACAGGATGTGCTGCCGCTGGCCGACGCGCTCGCCGCCGGTGGCCTGACCGCGCTGGAAGTGACCCTGCGTTCGCAGTTCGGCCTCAAGGCGATTCAGATCCTGCGTGAACAGCGTCCGGAATTGATGACCGGTGCCGGCACCGTGCTCGATCGCAACATGCTCGCAGCGGCGGAAGCGGCAGGCTCGCAATTCATCGTCACCCCGGGCATCACCCGCGACCTGCTCGAAGCCAGCGTCGACAGCCCGATTCCGCTGTTGCCAGGCATCAGCAACGCCTCGGGGATCATGGAAGGCTATGGTCTGGGCTATCGCCGCTTCAAGCTGTTCCCGGCGGAAGTCAGCGGTGGCGTGGCGGCAATCAAGGCCCTTGGCGGCCCGTTCGGCGAAGTGAAATTCTGCCCGACTGGTGGCGTCGGCCCGGCCAATATCAAGAGCTACATGGCGCTGAAAAACGTCATGTGCGTGGGCGGTAGCTGGATGCTTGATCCGGAGTGGATCAAGAACGGCGACTGGGCCCGCATTCAGGAATGCACCGCCGAGGCCCTGGCGCTGCTGGACTGATTGTTACCTGACACTTCGTTGTGTGCTTTACGGCTTTATGGTGCGCTTGGTCGGCGCACCTTTTTTTTGCGCTGAAAAAAGTGCCTGTACACGCCGCGATACATAGTTACCGCACGCTGGCTTTATCACGGGGTTAACCTGCGTTCATCTTATGGAAGAGAGAACGCTTCATGGACGACCTTCAGTCTCTGACCCCTACGCCACAATTTCCTTATCAACCGAAGCCGCCATTCCCTGGTCGCGCCGATCGGCCTGCAGCCCAGCCCGAGGTGCGCAATATCAGTCAGGGTGTCGAAGGTCTGCCGCTGATCCTGCGTCTGTTGCTGGTCGATGCGATGACCAGCGAGCCGGTCATCGGCGCGCTGGTGCGCATCCAACAGCGTGTCGATGGCGACATCAGCCTGGGCGGCAGTCAATCGACCGACAGCCACGGCATCGTCCGTTTCACCAGTGTCTATCCGGATCAACCGGCGCCCGGCAGTTCTTGCCTGAACCTGAACGTATTCATTCCCGGCGACGAAGCAGGTGCGCAGTCTCACCATGAGGCCTGGGCCGGTACTTTGCACTTGCCCGGCCGCTGCGGCTGTGTAGCTCCCGCCAAAGACGCTTTGCGACTGATGTTGCAGCCAATTGCCGGCGGAGAACTCGAAGACGGTGCCTTCGCCTGCCAGACCCTCGGCATCGATACCTTCGCCGTGTCGTCGCAGCTGGGTCTTGAAGGCTACGAAAAAAACTCCGGTGTGCCGTTCTAGCGCAGCTGGTTCAATGCGTGGACCAACTGCTCCATCTCGCCCGCTGTGGTGGTCAGCCCCGGGGTGATGCGGATACAAGGCCCGCACGCGGCGCCGGTGCGCACCACGGTGAACAGGTTGAATTCGCTGAGCAAGCGTTCGGCCATGACTTGTTGATCGGCATGCCGGGTGAAACGCAGCGCGGTGATCGCGCAATACAGTTGCGGGTCCTCAGGCGTCAGCACCTCGATGCCCGGCAGGTGCCGCACGGCGCTGACCCACAGGTTGCGCAGGTAATTCAGGCGTGCGCTTTTGGCGGCCGCACCGCCGAGGGCGTCGTGTTCTTCGAACACCAGCGGCAAGGTCATCAGCGCCGGGATGTTCGGCGTGCTGTACGAGGTGCGCGCGCGAATGTCGGTGGCCGGATAATGCATCTCGCCCATGTCCGGATCGATGTCGGCCAGGCGCTGCGGGGCGATGTAAATGAAGCCAAGCGTCAGAGGCGCGCCGATCCACTTGTGCAGGTTGTAACCGGCGAACGCGATGCCCAAGGCTTGCAGATCGAATTCGATCTGGCCGAGGGCGTGGGCACCGTCGAGGATGATGTCGACGCCATGCTCTTTGGCCAATGCGGCGATGGCCTGCACCGGCATGACCAGACCGGTGCGATGGGTGACATGGGTCAGCGCCATCAGTTTGAGCTTCGGGTGGCGGGTGAAAGCTTCGCGGTAGCTTTCCAGCAGGCTGTCGAAACTGGCGGGATGGTGGTGGGTAATCTCGATGACCTCAACGCCACGGTGTTTCGCCAGCCAGCGCATGGCGCCTTTGACCGTGTCGTACTCGAGGTCGCAGATCAGCACCTGATCGCCCGGTTGCAGGCGATTGTAATTGCGGATCAGCGATTGCAGGCCGTCGGTGGCGTTGCGCGTCAGGGCTACGCTTTGCGCGCGCACTCCAATCAGCTCGGCCAGTTGCGCGCGGATCTCAAGGTTGTCGTGCTGTTCGAAGCGCTGGCGCGCATAAACCGAGTTGCTGGTATTGATCAGCTCAATGTTGCGCTGGTACTCCTCGATCACCGTGCGCGACATGCGTCCGAAGTAACCGTTCTCCAGATTGACCGGGCCGGGCTGAACATCGTATCGGTCGGCGAATGTCTGCCAGAAGGCTTCGTCACGGGCGCGGCGGGTGTTGTCAGGCATGGTCGGCAAGGCTCAAGAAAGGAGGGCGCGTCAGTGGCGCGGGGCGGGTTTGCCGTGTTTGGCGCGTAACGGCTCGAGCAGGTCGGACAGGCCGTTGTGGTCGATCTCCTGCATCAGCGCCAGCAGGCCACCGAGTTCGCCGTGGGGAAAGCCTTCACGGGCGAACCAGTTCAGATAGGGGCCAGGCAGGTCGGCAATGATCCGCCCTTTGTACTTGCCGAAAGGCATCTCGCGGGTGATCAGCAGTTCGAGTTTTTCCGGATTCATCAGCACGCTTCATTCATTCACATAACAGCCTGGAAAATACAGGCATTCTGCATGCAGGCCAAATGACAGATCATGCAAAAAACCAGCATACAGATGGTTCAATCTTTTATAACTTATTGAAATTAAAGGACTTATTGCTTGAAGCGAAGCTGGCACGCACGCTGCAATATTCCTTGCATCTTCAACCCATCGCAAGGAATTGAAAAATGACCGACATGAATAAAGAAGCCATCTCTGTACTCAACGACCTGATTGAAACCTGCAAGGACGGTCAGGAAGGGTTCAAGACTTGCGCCGAAGACATCAAGCACCCGGAACTGAAAACCTTGTTCGTACAGCGTTCCGCCGATTGCGCTACCGCAGCAGCCGAGCTGCAGGCCCAAGTGCGTTCGCTGGGCGGTGATCCGGAAACTTCGACCAGCGTTGCCGGTGATCTGCACCGTCGTTGGGTAGACGTGAAATCCATGTTCACCGGTAAAGACGAAGAGGCTGTGCTGAACGAAGCCGAGCGCGGTGAAGACCATGCGCTGAAGGCTTATCGTGAAGCGATCGAGAAGATCAACAAGCACAATCTGGTGGGCATCAAGGATCTGGTTGAGCGTCAGTACCACGGCGTACAACGCAACCACGACCAGGTGAAAGCCCTGCGTAACCAGGCTCGTGCGAACTCGTAAGAGTTAGCCGGCTGAAAAAAAAACGCCAGCATGTCTGGCGTTTTTTTATGCTCGTCTGGAAAGCAAAAGATCGCAGCCTGCGGCAGCTCCTTGTATCTCGACTAACGCTCCGTCAGGAGCGATAGTTCTCGACTGATCATCGAGGGAGGGACTTGGAAGCCGCGCAGCTCCTTAGGCTTTTTGCCTGTGACGTAGATCGTGCTCCAGCCCTCCACACTCACTCGTACAGTTCGCACGGTATCTTGGGCCCGCCTGCGGCGAGAGCCCGCATTCGCAAGGTTGGACAGAGTGACGTGATGATCGCAACAGGGAACAAGTGGAGAAACGATCATGTCCGGTTTCGTTGGCGTCGACATCGCAAAGAACACCTTTGATATCGCTACACACCAGCCCAACGGCAAGCACAAAACCAAGGCCAAGCTGGCCAACGATCCAAAGGGCTTTAAAGAGTTTGAGGCGTGGCTAGAAAAAAACGCCGAGCGTTCGGCCCTGATCGTGATGGAAGCCACGAGCGTTTACCACTTGGAACTCGCGGAGTTCGTTTACAACAAAGGCTTCCGGGTCTGCGTCGTGAACCCGGCTACGACCAAAGCGTACGCTGACAGCGAACTGCGCCGCATCAAGACTGATAAAAGTGATGCCAAACTGATCGCCGACTTTGCCCGGGAAAAAGATCAAAAACTTCACCCATGGGCGCCTGAGCCGCTGAAATACCGCCAGTTGAAAGCAATGGTGCGCCGCTTGGATGACCTTCAGGAAATGGAACAAATGGAGCTTAATCGTCTGGACGTTTCCGACGAAAAGGTCAAAGACTCGATCAACTCCGTTCTGCGCCATATTGAAAAAGAGATCGTAGAAACGCACAAGGCGATCAAAAAACACATCGATGACGACCCGGATATGCGTCAGATGCGGGATCTCATCGTCACCATCGACGGCATCGGACAAAAAACGCTTGAACGATTGCTGGCCGAACTGGGTGACTTGCGCAAATACAGTGATCCTCGCCAACTGGTCGCTGCTGCAGGGCTCAATCCAAAGCTGCAGGAATCAGGAAAGCTCAAAGGTCATACCCTGATCTCAAGAGTAGGGTCGGCACGGCTGCGTGCAGGCCTCTACATGCCTGGCATGGTGGCGCTGAAACACAATAAGGCGATCAAGGCGATGAAAGAACGCCTGGAGGCCAACGGCAAGGCCCCCAAGCAGATCATCTGCGCAGCAATGCGCAAGCTGCTGCACTTCGTTTACGGAGTGCTCAAGTCTGGACTGCCATATGACCCGAAACTTGCGCTTGCCCGGTGAGGCTCAAGACGGTATCTACAGGGATGCATTGCAAAGTAGGAGCTGCCGAAGGCTGCGATCTTTTCGATCAACCGATACTGATCGCCGGCAATGTCGGCAACGTCACCGTCTGCTGTTTGCGCGGCGCGAGAATTTCCGCCTCGCCATCCACTACCAACTCATCACGCTGATTGAATACGCGCGTGGCAATGCGCACGCGGAATTTCGGCAGTTTCTCCAGAATCTCCAGGCGCACGGTCAGCGTGTCGCCGATCTTCACTGGCTTCTGAAAGCTCATCTGCTGACCGATATAAATGGTGCCCGGCCCAGGCAGCTCGCAGGCAACGGCGGCGCTGATCAGCGCACCGCTGAACATACCGTGAGCAATGCGCTCCTTGAACATGCTGGCGGCGGCGAATTCGGCGTCCAGGTGCACCGGGTTGTGGTCGCCCGACATCGCAGCAAACAGCTGAATGTCGCGCTCTTCGACAGTCTTGCTGTAGCTGGCGGTCTGGCCGACTTCAAGGGCTTCGTAAGGGATGTTGGTAACCTGGGTCATCGGTTTCGTTTCCTGTGACGGATTTCAGTGAATCCACAAAAAATTATTCGCTGCGCTGTGGGCGCCGGCGGCTCAGGGCCTGGTCGATCCAGGCGAGCACATCGGCGGTCACTTCGTCGCGATTGCTTTCATTGAACAGTTCGTGCCGGGCCTGTGGGTAGATCGTCAGTTGAAGGTACTGGCTGCCGGCCCTGCGCAAGGCATTGGCCAGATCAGTCAGACGCTTGCCCTCGCTCACCGGATCACATTCGCCGCCGATTACCAGCAGCGGCAGGCCTGGATCGATCTGCGCGAGATTGGACGCTTTGCTGATTTGCTGCAAGCCGCCGAGCAGATCGATCCACAGCTGATTGGTGCAGCGAAAGCCGCACAACGGGTCGGCGGTGTACTTGTCGACCTCGACCGGATCGCGGCTCAGCCAGTCAAAACGGGTGCGCACCGGTTTCAATTTATTGTTGAACGAGCCGAACGACAGCCATTCGATCAATGCACTGCGGCCCTTGCCGCCCTGCCGCAGTTTTTCCAGCCGGGCAATTTGCCGGGCGGCGCGATACAGCGCAACTGGCTGGAAATTCGAACCGCTGAGAATCGCCCCGTGCAGACTGGCGCTGTGGTGCAGCAGATAGGCCTGGGCGATGTAGCTGCCCATGCTGTGGCCGAGCAGGATGATCGGCACGCCGGGATGTTGCTGGCCGATGTGCTGATTGAGGCTGGCCAGATCGCCAACCACCTTGCACCAGCCATCGTCATCGGCGAAATGGCCAAGGGTGCCGTTGTCGGCGGTGCGACCATGGCCGCGCAGATCCGGGGCGTAGACGCCATAGTCTTTGTCGCAAAACGTGTCGGCGAGGCGGGCGTATCGAGCGCTGTGTTCGGCCATGCCATGGGCGACGAGAATCACCGCTTTCAAAGGCGTGGCCGGCAGCCAGCGGTTGACGTACAGGCGGCTGCGGTCACTCGCGTCCAGCCAGAAGGTGTCGTGGGTCATGGCGATTCCTTTGCTCAGCATCGCCACAGTGTATAGCGCGTCTGATCAGCTCACGCCACGGCAGGAAGATTCACGGGATCAATGAGGGCTTGCCTCATATTTGCCTCAATGGCCATAGCTGCTAGTGTCCGTGAAGCTCCGCTTTGTGCTTTTCACCTTCCATGGACGAAGCAGAAACGACAGAAAGCGGCTCCCGGATCGGCTCAGGTAAAGAGGACAAGAACAATGCAACCTGATTTCTGGAATGACAAACGCCCGGCCGGCGTACCGCTGGACATCGACATGGGCGAGTTCAAGTCGGTCATTGAAGTGTTTGAGCGTTCCTGCAAGAAATTCGCTGACCGCCCGGCGTTCAGCAGCATGGGCATCACCCTGACCTACGCCGAACTCGAGCGCCAGAGCGCGGCGTTCGCCGGTTACCTGCAGGCCCATACCGATCTGGTGCCGGGGGATCGCATTGCGGTGCAGATGCCCAACGTTCTGCATTATCCGATTGCCGTGTTCGGCGCCCTGCGCGCCGGGCTGATCGTGGTCAACACCAACCCGCTGTACACGCCGCGGGAGATGCGCCACCAGTTCAAGGATTCCGGCGCGCGTGCGCTGGTCTACCTGAACCTGTTCGGGCAGAAAGTCCAGGAAGTGCTGCCCGACACCGACATTCAATACCTGATCGAAGCGAAGATGGGCGACCTGATGCCCACCGCCAAAGGCTGGCTGGTCAACACCGTGGTCAGCAAAGTGAAGAAACTGGTCCCCGAGTATTCGTTGCCTCAAGCGACCTCGTTCAAAAGCGCGCTGCGCATGGGCCGCGGCCTGGGTATCAAACCGCTGAACGTCGGCCTCGATGACATCGCCGTGCTGCAATACACCGGCGGCACCACTGGCCTGGCGAAGGGCGCGATGCTCACCCACGGCAATCTTGTCGCGAACATGCAGCAGGTGCGCGCCTGCCTGGCTCAACTCGGCCCGGACGGTCAGCCGCTGTTGCGCGAAGGCCAGGAGGTGATGATCGCGCCGCTGCCGCTGTACCACATCTATGCCTTCACCGCGAATTGCATGTGCATGATGGTCTCGGGCAACCACAACGTGTTGATCTCCAATCCGCGTGACATCGCCGGCTTCATCAAGGAACTGAAAAACTGGCGCTTCTCGGCACTGCTGGGTTTGAACACTTTGTTCGTCGCGTTGATGGACCATCCCGATTTCAAGACTCTGGACTTCTCCAGTCTGAAGCTGACCAACTCCGGCGGCACTGCGCTGGTCAAGGCCACCGCCGAGCGCTGGGAACAGATGACCGGTTGCCGCATCACCGAAGGCTACGGCCTGACCGAAACCTCGCCAGTGGCGTGCACCAATCCTTACGGCGACCAGTCGCGCCTGGGCACCGTCGGCCTGCCGGTACCAGGCACGCTGGTGAAAATCATCAACGATGACGGCGTCGAGCAGCCGCTGGGCGAGCGCGGCGAGCTGTGCATCAAAGGTCCGCAGATCATGAAGGGCTACTGGAACAAGCCCGAAGCCACCGCCGAAGTGCTGGATGCCGAGGGCTGGTTCAAGTCCGGCGATATCGCCGTGATCGACCCGGACGGTTTCGTGCGCATCGTCGATCGCAAGAAGGACATGATCATCGTCTCTGGCTTCAACGTGTACCCCAACGAAATCGAAGACGTGGTCATGGCCCACCCGAACGTCGCCAACTGCGCGGTGATCGGTGTGCCGGACGAGCGTTCGGGGGAGGCGGTGAAGCTGTTTGTCGTGGCGCGGGAAACCGGCGTCAGCCTGGAAGAGCTGAAGGCGTACTGCAAAGAGAATTTCACCGCCTACAAGGTGCCGAAGCACATCGTGTTGCGTGAGTCGTTGCCAATGACGCCGGTAGGGAAAATTCTGCGGCGCGAATTGCGGGATATCGCCTAGGCCTGAACCGCTGCGCTTGTGACATTCGCGAGCAGGCTCGCTCCCACAGGTATCGATGCTTTCTGTTGGGGGCGAGCCTGCTCGCGAATCTTTTGTGCCCGCTGAATTCGGGGGTTTTGGGGGGTTATAGGATTTTTGCTCTAAAATGACCGCTGGCAAGTCTTAAGTCATCAATATGACTGTAGGGCCCACGTTTGGCTCTGGTCGACCCTTGGCAAAGCTGCTACTCTCGGCGCGCTTTGTGACTTCTCGGCCTGTAAAACGCCGGATTCACCAATACAAAACACACACCAATAATAATCGCATCAAATGCGGTGAAGAATTCGCGTTGCTGAGGAGTGGGCTTCCATGATCGAAGACTTTTGGAAGGATAAGTACCCGGCTGGAATCGCAGCCGAGATCAATCCAGACGAGTATCCGAACATTCAGGCAGTGTTGAAGCAATCCTGCCAACGCTTCGCCAACAAACCGGCTTTCAGCAACCTGGGCAAGACAATCACCTACGGTGAGCTGTACGAGCTGTCCGGGGCCTTTGCCGCGTATTTGCAACAGCATACCGACTTGCAGCCCGGTGATCGAATCGCCGTGCAACTGCCTAACGTCCTGCAGTATCCGGTCGCGGTCTTCGGTGCCATTCGCGCCGGGCTGATTGTGGTCAACACCAACCCGCTGTACACCGCGCGGGAAATGGAACACCAATTCAACGACTCCGGCGCCAAAGCCCTGGTGTGCCTGGCGAACATGGCGCACCTGGCCGAAGCCGTGGTGCCGAAGACCGGGGTCAAGCACATCATCGTCACCGAAGTCGCCGACCTGCTGCCGCCGATCAAGCGCCTGCTGATCAACAGCGTCATCAAGTACGTGAAGAAAATGGTTCCGGCCTATCACTTGCCCAAGGCCATCAAGTTCAACGACGTCCTGAGCAAGGGCCACGGCCAGCCAGTGGCCGAAGCCAACCCGGACAGCGGCGATGTCGCCGTGCTGCAATACACCGGCGGCACCACCGGCGTGGCCAAGGGCGCGATGCTTACCCACCGCAACCTGGTCGCCAACATGCTGCAATGCAAGGCGCTGATGGGCTCCAACCTCAACGAAGGCTGCGAGATCCTGATCACGCCGCTGCCGCTGTATCACATCTATGCGTTCACCTTTCACTGCATGGCGATGATGCTGATCGGCAACCACAACATCCTGATCAGCAACCCGCGCGACCTGCCGGCGATGGTCAAGGAACTGTCGAAGTGGAAGTTCAGCGGTTTCGTCGGCCTGAACACGCTGTTCGTGGCGCTGTGCAATAACGAAGGTTTCCGCAAGCTGGATTTCTCCGCGCTGAAAGTCACCCTGTCCGGTGGCATGGCCCTGCAACTGGCAGCGGCGGAGCGCTGGAAAGCCGTGACCGGTTGCGCCATCTGCGAAGGTTACGGCATGACCGAAACCAGCCCGGTGGCGACGGTCAACCCGATCCAGCACATCCAGATCGGCACCATCGGCATTCCGGTGCCATCGACCCTGTGCAAAGTCATCGACGATGCCGGTGTCGAGCAGCCGCTGGGCGAAATCGGCGAGCTCTGCGTCAAGGGCCCGCAAGTGATGAAGGGCTACTGGCAGCGTCAGGAAGCCACCGATGAAATGCTCGACAGCGACGGCTGGCTGAAAACCGGTGACATCGCGCTGATCCAGCCGGACGGCTACATGCGCATCGTTGATCGCAAGAAAGACATGATTCTGGTGTCTGGCTTCAACGTTTATCCGAACGAGCTGGAAGACGTGCTGGCGACTTTGCCGGGCGTGTTGCAGTGCGCGGCGATTGGCGTGCCGGACGAGAAGTCGGGTGAGGCGATCAAGATTTTCATCGTTGCCAAACCGGGCGTGACCCTGACCAAAGAGCAGGTCATGGACCACATGCGCGCCAACGTCACCGGCTACAAAGTGCCGCGTTCGGTGGAGTTCCGCGATGCGCTGCCGACCACCAACGTCGGCAAGATCCTGCGCCGCGAATTGCGGGATGAAGAGCTGAAGAAGATCAAGGCCAAGAGCGCCGCTTAAACAAAAAGCCCCGCAGATGCGGGGCTTTTTGTTGGTGAACTGATCGTTCCCACGCTCCGCGTGGGAATGCCGTCCCGGACGCTCCGCGTCCAGCACTGCAGGGACGCAGAGCGTCCCGAGATGCATTCCCACGCAGAGCGTGGAAACGATCAAGTGCAAATCCTACTGACGAAACGGCGCAAAATTCACATTGGTCCCCGCCGGTCGCATGTCCTGCAGGTACGAATCCTTGTCCGCACTCAATTCCAGGCTCAGCGCCGCCTTGCGTTTGCCTTCGTTGCGAATCACCAGGCCTTCGAGCTTTTCGCGCAGGAACACCGTGGGCACTTTCAGGTGCAGCAACTCATCGGTGGCCGGGGTGTGCAGCAGCAAGTGAATCCACTCGTACTGACCGATGGCCAGACGCGACACCGGCAGGTCGAACCACCAGATGTTGCGGTTACGGTTCAGTTCGGCGAAGTGGCAGTTGTTGGTGCCGAGCACGGCGCCGCCCAGTTCCTGGTTGCGACGGGCGATGGCCTGGGTTTTATTGAGCTTCATGACATTCCTGCGAATCGGTGTGCCGGGCGCGACGCCCGTAGGCTGAGCATTCTCGGGGCTACGCCGGCAAACATAAAGCGCAACCTGCGTGCCACGACGAAATGCCGGGAAAATAAATGAAACTTGGCGCAAAGCGAACCGGTCAATCGTTACGTAATGACTTTTCTTCCCTTTATGCTTCACGGAGAAACACCATGAGTAGCACAGGCGATAAAGTAAAAGGCATGGCCAACGAAGCCGTCGGCAATATCAAGCAAGGCGTCGGCAAAGCTACTGACAACGACAAGATGCGTGCGGAAGGCAAGGTTCAAGAGAAAAAAGGCGAAGCCCAGCAAGCGGTCGGCAACGCCAAGGACGCTGTGAAAAAGGGCGTCGACAAGGCGTAAGCGAGCCTTGAACGAATCACACGAGCGGCCATCCAAGGATGGCCGTTTCTGTATCAGAACCCTGCGGTCATCCGCCAAAGGCTCGTCAAACAGGCTACCTTGAGGTAAATAACGGCCCCTGAGTCGCCACGACTTCAACCTTTTGCGGCGCAAGGAGACGCGAATGATATTTCCGGACATGAAAGGTCTGCCCCTGCACCGGGTGATGGTGCGCACGGTCACTGAGTTCGTCGATGACGAAATGTCGACCTACGCCTCGGCACTGGCCTACCAGATGCTGTTCTCGCTGTTTCCGTTCATTCTCTTCCTGATCGCCCTGATCGGTTTCCTGCACCTGCCGGACTTTTTCTCCTGGCTGCGCCTGCAATCCGAACTGGTCCTGCCGCCGCAGGCGCTGGAACAGGTCAACCCGGTGATCGACCAGTTACAGCAATCCAAGGGTGGCCTGCTGTCCATCGGTATCGTGATCGCCCTGTACACCGCATCCGCCGGCGTGCGCCTGATGATGAGCGCAATGAACGCCGCTTACGACGTGGTCGAAGGCCGGCCGATCTGGAAGCGTTTCCCCTTGTCGATCGTCTACACCGTCGGCATCGCCGGCATGCTGCTGATTGCCGCCGCGCTGATGGTGCTCGGGCCGCAGGTGATGGGCTGGATTGCCGCACAAGTGGGGCTGGAAGACTTCATCGTCACGGTGTGGACGATTGCGCGCTGGCCGGTGATCGTGATTCTGATGATGGTCGCGGTGGCGCTGATCTATTACGTGATGCCCGACGTCAAACAGGACTTCCGCTTCATCACGCCAGGTTCGGTGCTGGCGGTAGTGGTGTGGATCCTCGCCTCGTTGGGGTTTGCCTTCTACGTGAAAACCTTCGCCAACTACAATGCGATGTATGGCAGCATCGGGGCGATCATCGTGCTCTTGCTGTATTTCTATATCTCCGCCGCGGTGCTGTTGCTCGGCGCGGAAATGAATGCGGTGATCGAGCACATGTCCGCCGAAGGCAAGGACAAGGGCGAAAAAGCCCCTGGCGAGCCCGACGAATCCACCAAACAACACGTCTCGGGCCTGGGCCGCGATCATTCGCTCAAGCCGGACACTGATGAAGCGCGACCATGATTCGTGAAATTCTGAAAATGGGTGATGAGCGCCTGCTGCGCATCGCCCCGCCGGTACCGCCGGAAATGTTCAACAGCGCCGAGCTTTGGCAACTGATCGACGACATGTTCCAGACCATGGAAAGCGTCGGCGGCGTTGGCCTCGCGGCGCCGCAGATCGGCGTCGACCTGCAACTGGTGATCTTCGGCTTCGAACACAGCGAGCGTTACCCGGATGCTGAAGCAGTGCCGCAGACGATCCTGATCAACCCGCTGATCACGCCGTTGAATCCGTTGATGGAAGAGGGTTTCGAAGGCTGCCTGTCGGTGCCGGGCCTGCGCGGCGCGGTGGATCGCTATCAGCAGATTCGCTACGAAGGCTTCGATCCGAAGGGCGAGCCGATCGTGCGCGTGGCCTCGGGGTTTCATGCGCGAGTGGTGCAGCATGAATGCGATCACCTGATCGGTCGGCTGTATCCGTCGCGGATTACCGATTTCAGCAAGTTCGGCTTTACCGAAGTGCTGTTCCCGGACCTTGATCCCAACGCTGACGACTGATTGTCAGAACACCATCAATCCCTGTGGGAGCGAGCCTGCTCGCGAATGCGGAGTATCAGAACCAGATTCGGCGCTGACACACCGCATTCGCGAGCAGGCTCGCTCCTACAGGGGAATTGCGTCAGGCTGCAGGATTGAGCCCCATCGCAATCATCGGCTTGCTCCGCGCATACCGCCTCAACCGCTCGGCCATTGCCTGCGGCAACGCGGGGTCGAACCTGAAGCCGCGCCGCTCATAAAACCCGCGCAGATCCGGATGGCAGAACAGCCACACCGGCTCGTTCACCTGAGCAACCGCCGCGGCCATCAACTGCGCAGCGACGCCCTGCTCACGACACTGCGGATCGACAAACAACCCCGTCAGCCAATGTCCGCCCGATACCGGACGCAGGCACAGCGCCGCTACAATCTCGCCGCGCCTTGCGACCCACAGCTGCGCCTCGCGCACGGCTTTCATCGACGATTGGTGGCTGCGGTAGAACTTGTTCATCAGCGGCCACAACGATTCGTCGAGCTGGCTGTAGTGGATGTCGGACATGGTTCGGACTGTCGGTTCGAAAAGCGCCGATTATAAAAGAACGCGCGGCTCGGGATAGGTGTATACCTGATCTCACATCCCTGTGAGTGGAGTACCGATCATGTCCAAAGGTATGGATTCAAAGAAAGCCGCGAAGAAGAAACCGGCCAAGACTGCGATTGAAAAACGCGCCGAGAAGAAAGCCAGGAAAGTCGACATTTTCGGCCATTGATCAACCCTTCGGAAGCCCGTCCCTCGGGCTTCCACGCCATCAAGAAAATAATCTGCAAGATTCCACCGCCTCGTTGCACAGAAGGGGACGATTCCCGTTCCGAGCAACGCCATGGCTTTTTACTTCGATGCCGAGCATCGCCAGCAGATCGAGACCCTGCGCCAGCGCTTCACCGCCCGCAGCGAATGGCCGACCTGGCTGTTGCTGATCGGTGTGTACGCCGGCTGGTTCGCCATCCTCCTCAACAGCGCCTGGCTGGGACGCGGCTTGAGCACGTTGCTGCTGATTCCGCTGCTGGTGTTGTGGTTGTCGCTGCAGCATGAACTGCTCCACGGCCATCCGACCCGCTCAACCCTCGTCAATAAAATCCTCGGCTACGCGCCTTTTGCCGTGTGGTATCCGTACACGCTGTATCGCGACAGCCACTTGCGCCATCACCGTGACGACGATCTGACGGTGCCCGGTGTCGATCCGGAAAGTCGCTACCTGACCTCTGCGAACTGGCAGGGCGGTTCGATGTTCGAGCGCAGCCTGCACCAGCTGAACAAGACGTTGCTGGGCCGCTTTGTGATCGGTGCGCCACTGGCGTTGACGGCGTTAGCACTGGAAGAGCTGCAGCGCTTGAGAAACGCTGATCCACAAGCCTGGCGGATGTGGCTGACCCACGGTTGCGTCACTCTGCCGATGCTGGGTTTCGTTGCTCGCTTCAGCATTCTGCCGGTGTGGCATTACCTGTTCCTGATCAGCGTGCCGGCGCTGTCGATCGCGATGATTCGTTCGTTTCACGAGCATCGACCGCATGTACATCCCGAGCAGCGCACCGTGCTCAACGAAGCCGGCTGGCCATGGCGCTGGCTGTTTCTCAATTTGAATTTCCATCTGGTGCATCACGACTTGCCGGGGCTGGCGTGGTACGACTTGCCCAGGGTTTACCGGATGCACCGGGAACGCTGGATCGCGCGCAGCGGCGGGTTTGTCTTGCGCGGTTATGGGCAGTTTTGGCGGCGCAATGGCTTAAGAGCGATCGACAGCCCAGAGCATCCATTTCATTAATCCTGACACGCCACAAAACCCTGTGGGAGCGAGCCTGCTCGCGAAAGCGGTGTATCAGTCCAAAATGATTCTTAATGGGACAAAGCCTTCGCGAGCAGGCTCGCTCCCACAGGGTATTTCACTGGAAAAGCTTCGATGACCCAACACCACGCCGAACTACTGATGTACCCAGCTCCCGAGCCCGTCCGCGTGGCCAACGAGCAGTGGCTGGCGCGCATCGTTGAACACCTGGGCCACAGCCGTCTCGATGCGACAAACCTGACACTGCCCGAACTGTGGTTATCACCCGATCTGCTGCTCACCCAGACCTGCGGCTATCCGCTGATGACCGCGTTGCGTGGCCGGGTGCGCGTCATCGGCCGGCCGCGCTATGAACTGCCTGACGCCAGTGGCGGCGAGCATTGCAGCCTGATCCTTGGCCGCGCCGCTGACCCGCGCTACGCGCTTGGCGACTTTCGTCACAGCCGGGGCGTGATCAACAGCGAAGATTCCAACAGCGGCATGAACCTGTTGCGCCAGCGTCTGGCGCCCCTGCAGGAAAACGGCCGGTTTTTCGCCCGTGTCGGCATCAGTGGCGGTCACCGCGAGAGCCTGCGCTGGCTGCGCGAAAACCTCGCCGACTTGGCCGCGATCGATAGCGTCACATTTGCTTATATCGCCCGCCACGCGCCGGACGAAGTCTGCGATTTGCGCGTGGTTGCGCGCAGTGCGTTGAGTCCGACACTGCCGTTCATTACCGCTGCCGGAGCCAGCGACGCGCAGGTCGGACGGCTGCTCCAAGTGATGAATGACTCTTTGCATGAATTGCCTGGTGTTGTGCAAACCTTGGGTTTGGCTGACATTCAGCCGGCAACGGAAAGCGACTATGACGTGTTGCTCGATTACCAGCGAGACGCTGAAGCGCAAGGCTACGGTCTGCTGCGCTAATTCACTAATCGAATATAAAAATAAGATTTAAATATTATTAACGCATAAGGCGCCTTGCTACGATCGCGCCACCGGAACACCGGACATTCAGCGACCCTAGCCCAGGAGCCCTTATGTCCGGGACCGATCATGCCCATCGTGACACCGTGGAACGCCTGTTCCGTGCACACCATCGCTGGCTCTGCCATTACCTGCGTCGACACCTGCGTGACGTGTCCGGCGCTGAAGACATCGCCGGCGAAACCTTCGCCCGTTTGCTCGAAGCCCCGTCGCTGACGGCCATTCGCGAACCTCGCGCCCTGCTGACGACGATTGCGCAGCGTCTGCTCTATCAGCACTGGCGCCGTGCGGATCTGCAGCGTCGCCATCTCGAGCAGTCCGACCCTGACGTCGCCGCTTCGCCTGAAGACCTCGCACAGTTCTCGCAGTCCCTCGAACGCCTTGACCTCAGCTTGCATCGCTTGCCGAGCAAGGTTCGTTCGACCTTCCTGCTGGCGCGTATCGATGGCCTGACCTACCCGCAAATCGCTGCCGAACTGGGCATCTCGCAACGTTCAGTCAGCGTGTACATGGCGCGTTCCCAAGCGCTGTGCGATCGCCACAGCGCCAATCAATTCCTGGAAGAAAAGAGGTCCGCATGAGATCGATCAAAACCCTGCTCGGCCGCACGCTGCTGGCGCTTAGCCTGAGCGTCGGCGCTGTTTCTGCGGCGGAGAAAACCGCACCCATCCACTTCGGCGATATCACGTGGGAGAGCGGCAGCTTCATCACCGAAGTGCTTCGCCTGATCGTTGAAAAAGGCTACGGCTATCCGACCGATACGATGCCCGGTAGCACCGTCAGCCTGGAGGCGGCGTTGGCAAAAAACGATATTCAGGTGATCGGCGAAGAGTGGGCGGGGCGCAGTCCGGCGTGGGTCAAGGCTGCCGCCGAGGGCAAGGTATTCGGCCTCGGCGACACGGTCAAAGGTGCTACCGAAGGCTGGTGGGTGCCGGAATATGTGATCAAGGGTGACCCCGAGCGCGGGATCCAGGCGCTGGCGCCGGAGCTGAAATCGGTCGCCGACCTGCCGCGCTACAAGGATGTCTTCCGCGATCCGGAAGACCCGGGCCGTGGACGCTTTCTCAACAGCCCGACCGGCTGGACTTCGGAAATCGTCAACAGCCAGAAGCTCAAGGCATATGGCTTGACTGACAGCTTCGTCAACTTCCGCACCGGTTCTGGCGCGGCGCTGGATGCCGAGGTGGGGTCGTCGTTCAAACGCGGCAAACCGGTGCTGTTCTATTACTGGTCGCCGACGCCGCTGCTCGGGCGTTTCAAACTGGTGAAACTCGAAGAGCCGCCGTTTGACGCCGAGGCGTGGAAGACCCTGGCCGACGCCAATAATCCGAATCCGAAGGGCACGCGTTCGATGCCGGCGAGCCTAGCGATCGGCGTGTCGGCACCGTTCAAGGCGCAGTACCCGGAGTTGGTCGCGTTCTTTGAAAAAGTCGATCTGCCGATTGATCTGCTTAACCAGACATTGGCGGGGATGAGTGAGAAACGTCTGCGGCCGAGGGCGGTGGCCGAGGCGTTTTTGCGTGATCAGCCGCAGGTGTGGACGGTTTGGGTGCCGGGGGAGGTGGCGGCCAAGGTGAATGGGAGTTTGTAGTTCTTTTCTGATGTTTTTGCGGTGCTTCTCATGACGTCTTCGCGAGCAAGCCCGCTCCCACATTTGGAATGCGTTCGAGCCTGCTCGCGAAAGCGTCTGCCTTGGTCACCAATCTCTTCGCGCTGAACCGTTTCTTGTGCAAAAAATGCCAGATACTGGCCGACTAATGGCCTTGCGCCCGACGTCGGGCTGGCTATAGTTGCAGGTAACTAACCATGTCGACCGTCATGCCAAGCGCGCCGACGGCACAGGCTGGTCCGTGATTCATGCTGCCAGAGTGCGCAACCCAAGGCACCGACACTGAACCAACAAGGAGCGTCACCTAAATGGAAGTTCTTCTACGCGTTAGGGCTGGCCCGCATGCGGGCTATCAAGAAAAGGATGTCTTGATCAGAGCGTCGCTGCACGAACCCTCCGATTGATCATCATTTATCACCTGACAACTTCCTCCTGTGGAGGACGGCGTGTGCCTGTTCTGTGGAACGTAGTGATGGATCTTGCAAGACCTGAACTTTCATCAAATCAAAAGAACGCGCGGAAGGTGATACGACCATGTTCAACCTACATCACAAGGCTGACCTGCGGGAAATCGAGCGTTTCAGCTGTGCGCTGACCGAGGCCAACGCGAAAATCGAAGCGATCAGCCGCTCGATGGCGATGATCGAGTTCACTCCGGACGGCATCGTTCTCGACGCCAACGAGAACTTCTGCAAGACCATGGGCTACAGCGCCGAAGAAGTGCGCGGCAAACACCATCGGATTTTCTGTGAAGAAAGCTTTTATCGCAGCGAGGACTACGCGAAGTTGTGGCGCGACCTGGCTCGTGGTGAACCGCTCAGCGGCACTTTTCTGCGCCTGAACAAGAGCGGCCGGGAGATCTGGCTTGAAGCCAGTTACATGCCGGTGTTCGGGCCCGACAAACAGGTCAGAAGTGTGATCAAAGTCGCGGCGGACATCACCGCGCGCATCAACAAAGAACATGAAGAAGAAGCCATGCTGGCGGCGATCGGTCGTTCCATGGCGGTGATCGAGTTCACTCCCGAAGGCCATGTCATCCGCGCTAACGACAACTTCCTGCAGACCATGCAGTACGCGCACCCTGAAATTGTCGGCCAGCACCACAGCCTGTTCTGTCACCGCGCCGAAGCTGAATCCGCGCAATACAAGGCGTTCTGGGCTTCACTCAATCGCGGCGAATATCACTCGCACCGTTTCGAGCGCAAGAACAAGTCCGGGCAGATGGTTTATCTGGAGGCTTCGTATAACCCGCTGTTCGACGCCAAGGGCCGCTTGTACAAAGTGGTCAAGTTCGCCAGTGACATCACCAAACAGATGACCACCCTGCAAAACGCCGCGGAATCGGCCCACAGCACCTCGGTACAAAACGACGCATGCGCGCAGAAAGGCTCACAAGTGGTGCAGCAAACCGTGCAGATCATCCAGGACATTTCCCGCGATCTGAACGAAGCGGCGGTGAGCATCGATGCGGTAAGCAAACAGTCGGACATCATCGGCAGCATCGTCCAGACCATTCGCGGCATTGCCGATCAGACTAATTTGCTGGCGCTCAACGCAGCGATCGAAGCGGCGCGGGCCGGTGAACATGGACGCGGTTTCGCGGTGGTTGCCGATGAGGTGCGCAGCCTCGCCGCACGGACCAGTCAGGCGACGGTGGAAATCGTCGACGTGGTGCGCAAGAACCATGACCTGTCGCTGAGCGCGGTATCCAGCATGCAGTCGAGCCTGAGCCGAACCGGGCTCGGCGTAGAACTGGCGAACGAGGCGGGTGAGGTGATTCTGGAGATTCAGCAGGGCTCGCGGCATGTGGTGGATGCGATCAGCCAGTTCAATGAGACGTTGCAACTCAATTAAGAATAAAAAGGGTCGATTCACGACCCTTTTTTTCAAGACTGCCGAGATGCTTGTTAAAGAGGTTTTTTACCGTCGTAAGTGCCTTTCAGTTGGAAGTTCCGACCGTCTGTGTCAGTGAGAATTGCATCGATCTCACCTACCTGTTGGGACTGATACCCACTGACCGTAACCTTGACGGTTCCGGTTGCGCTGAAAGTTTTTCCTTCCGCAGAGACGTATTCCAGCTTTGTCCCAGTAGCAGGATCCAAATTAAGGTTATGGAATTTATCCTCTAACGCTTCGCCATAAAAAATGGTAACGCTTGGAGGGCGGCCTTTCGTTGATGCAGCAAAGGCACCCAGTTCCATAGTGACGAAATCTGTTGTCCAATTCTCTACTTCTGTCGAGTCGATAGAACGTATGACGGAAAGTTTGCCTGTCGTGCTCATGATGAACTCCTGTTCGACTGATGTGCAGGAATCGATTTCCTGCACAGGTGCAGTGAACAGTGCTTTACCTTGTTTCGATACTGTCAAACCTGACAGGTCAGCGCCCTGATCCGACGAGTGGTTAGAAGCCGCTATCGACCTTTGATGCCATGCCGCACAGGCAAAAGCTCAATCTTAAATCAGCTTTTGCAGCGGTCATCTGCTGGCGTCAGGCGGCATAGGATGACCGGTACCACCTCAACGATGAGCAATGTTTTCCAGCGCCAGATTTCGCGTGCGCGGACCAAAGCCACCGATTGTCAACATCACGATCAGCATGCTGCAAACAATGAAAGCCAACACGCCCGGCGTGCCGAAATTATCCAGGAACATGCCGATCAGCAGACTGCTGAACACGGTCGACAAGCGACTGAACGAATAGCAGAACCCGACCGCGCGGGCGCGGATGTTGGTGGGGAACAGTTCGCTCTGGTAGGAGTGATAACTGAAGCTCAGCCAGGCGTTGCAGAAGGTGATCATCACGCCGCAGAAAATCAGCCCGAACGCGCTGGTCTGCAGGGCGAACAGGGTGCCGAAGGTCATCGCGCCAAGGGCCGAACCGACAATCTGCCATTTGTTTTCGAAGCGGTTGGCGAACTTCACAAACAGCAACGGCCCGAGCGGGTAGGCGAGGGTGATGATGAAGGCGTACATCAGACTGTGGGTGACGCTCACGCCTTGGCCCGAAAGCAGCGCCGGCAACCAGTTGCCGAAACCGAAGAAGCCGATCGCCTGAAAGATATGGAAGACGATCAGCATCAATGCGCGACGCCGGTAGGGCGGCTGCCAGATATCAGCGAAACGGCCCTTGCCTTCGACATCGACCGGCACCGGTTCTGGCATATCGAGCGCTTTGCCGTGGTCCTTGGCGCAGCGCGCTTCGAGGTCATCGAGAATGCGGTTGGCCTCATCGAAGCGACCATGCTGCGCCAGCCAGCGCGGCGATTCCGGCAAGCGCTTGCGCAGCCACCAGATGAACAGCGCAAACACTGCGCTGGCCAAAACCACCCAACGCCAGCCGGACACGCCGAATGGCGCTTGCGGCACCAGCCACCATGACATCAAAGCCACCGCCGGCACCGAGAGAAACTGCACGAAAAACGCAAAGGCAAACGCCGAGCTGCGCATGCGTTTGGGCACCAGTTCCGAGAGATAAGCGTCGATGGTCACCAGCTCGATACCGAGGCCGATGCCGACCAGAAAACGCATACCGATGATGCCCAGCGCCGAAGTCTGAATGCCCATCAGCACTGTCGCCGCCGTGTACCAGATCAGCGCGAAGGTAAAGATCGCCCGGCGACCGAAACGATCCGCCAGCGGACTGAGCAGGCTGGCGCCGAGGAACAGGCCGAGGAACGTCGCCGAGGCAAACGCCGCCTGATCAGAGAAACCGAACACGCCTTGCTTGCCCGTGGCGAACAAGCCGTCGCGAATCAGCCCAGGACTGATGTAGGCGGTCTGGAACAGATCGTAGAGTTCGAAAAATCCGCCGATCGACAGCAGCGCCACCAAACGCCAGAGGGTGGCGACGGCGGGCAGCCGATCGATGCGGGCGGAAATTTCGGCGGCGCGTACCGGGTCGATGCCATCACCAGGCGCGGCGGCGGGAGCGTGAGCAGTCATAAGCTGATCCATTTTTTATTGATGGAAAAGCTTAGCCTGCTATCGGTGTTTGCGGATTGTGAATGTCGGTGGTTTAACAGGTTGAACCGCTAATTTCTCGCAATATCTGCTTACGAATTAGCGATTTATGCCGCAGCGGCAGAATCCGGCAGCGCCGAGTTCGGCAGGCCGAAGATCCGGTCGAACAGCCAGTTGAACATGAATGTGTAGCACGGGATGAAGACGATCAGGGCCAGATCAAGCAGGAATGCCTGCACCAGACTGATGTTCATCCACCAGGCGATCAGCGGAATCAGAAACACGATCAGCGTCAATTGAAAGCCGACCGCATGGGCGATGCGCCGTTTCACTGTGCGGGTGCGCGAGACCTGGCGACTTTCCCAGCGTTCGAACAGCGAGGTGTAGATGAAATTCCAGGTCACGGCGATGCTGGTGATGATCACCGCCAGCGGCCCGGTGCTGCCCGGCGATGTACCCGACAACAACGCCAGACCGAGGGCCGAGAAGGTCATGCCGATCACCTCGTAGAGCGACACGTAGACCAGTTTGCGTTTCACGCCTTGCATGCAGATTTGCCTCTTTCTTGCCGAATGTTGACCAGCAGGGCTGGCGAAGGCGGCGAAAGATAGCTTCAATAGGCCTGACAGAAAAAGTTGGTAGCTTTCAGTTTTGTTGATAGGTGGGGCATTTGAATTTCAGTAGCGACAGCATTGAGTTGTTTCTCGCGGTGATCGAACGCGGCTCGTTCTCCGCTGCCGCGCGGCAATTGGGCAAGGTGCCGTCGGCGGTGAGCATGGGCATCGCCAATCTTGAAGCGGAACTTGGTTACCCGTTGTTCGACCGTAGCCATCGCGAGCCGCAACCCACGGCGATCGCGCAGTCGCTGGTGCCGCACGCGCGACTGATCGCCGAGCAGCTCAAGCAGCTGCAAGTGCACGCGGTGGAGTTGTCGCTGGGGCTGGAAAGCCGATTGTCGGTCGGCGTGGTTGCGGACATTGATCGACGCCGCTTGCTGGCAGCGATCAAGGTGATTGCCGAGCGGCATCCGTTGCTCGACATCGAAGTGCTGACTGCGCCACAGGATGATGTGCTGGCGATGTTGCACAGTGGCCGGATCAGCGTGTGCCTGGCCTTCGCTGGCTTGAGCGTGAATGCGCTGGAGCGTTTTCAGTTCGTCGGCAGCGAACGCATGATCGCCACGCTGGCGGCGGACAGTCCGTTGCTGCAAGGGCGCGATGTGTTTCTCGAAGACCTGGTGCGCGTGCGCCAGATCATCGTCGCCAGCCGCGACTTGCCGATCAGCGAGACGCGGCCGTTGGTGGCTGAATCCTACTGGCGCACGGACAATCTTGAGACGGCAATGGAAATGGTCGAAGCGGGATTGGGCTGGGGTAATTTCCCGCTGTCGGTGGTGCAGCCGTGGCTCGAGGCCGGGCGCTTGAAACGGCTGAATTTTCGCAACATCGAAAATGGCCTGGTGCTGCCGGTGCACGCGGTGTGGCTCAAGAGCCAGCCCTTGCAGAAGGGCGCGCAGGCCCTGGTGGACCTGCTCAGCCATTGAACTGGGTAGAGATCCCCTGTGGGAGCGGGCCTGCTCGCGAAGGCGTCGTGTCAGCTGCATCTATGCTGACTGACCCACCGCTTTCGCGAGCAGGCTCGCTCCCACAAGGGTTGTGTTGCAACTCAGCATTTGTGAAGGGTCAGGTACTCTCGCGCACCTTCAGCTCAAACCCCATATCCTCAACCGGCCGCGCCACTTTGTTGCCCGCCATCAACGTCAGCATCTGCTCCGCCGCGCGTCGGCCGATCGCCTCACGCGGGGTGTTGATGCTGCTCAGGCGCGGGACCATGTGTTCGGACATCGGCAAATCATTGAAACCGAGGATCGCCACCTGCTCGGGAATTTTGATGCCGTTACGCAACGCTTCCAGCAGCGCGCCCTGGGCAAGGTCATCGTTACCAAAAAAGATCGCATCGACGTCCGGATGCGCCGCCAGCAACTGCAAAAACAACTCTCCGCCCAAGCCCACCGATGAAGCACGTGGCGTCAGCACTTCCAGATCCGGGTCGTAGCGGCCCGCCTTCTGCAATGCTTTGCGGAAGCCCTCTCCGCGCAACAAGGTGCGCTGATCCAGCTGCGCGCCAATGTAGGCCAAGCGCTTGCGCCCGCGAGATAGCAGGTGTTCGGCGGCAGTTTCACCCGCGCTCAATTGCGAAAAGCCCACGCAATTGACCCCGGCGGCGCTGTCCAGCTCCATCATGTACACGCAGGGAATGTTGCTGACTTCAATCATTCGTCGCGAACTTTCCGTGCGATCAAAACCGGTCAGCAGAAACCCGCGTGGCTGATAGGCCATGTAGTTGCGCAGGAGGTTTTCTTCTTCATCGCGCGAGTAGTGGAAATTGCCGATCAGTACTTCGAAGCCTTTGGGCGTCAGCACCCGATGAATGGCTTCCAGCGTGTCGATGAACAGCAGGTTGGACAACGACGGCACCAGCACGACAACCGAATGGCTCTGCGCCGAGGCCAGCGCGCGGGCGGCCGGGTTGACGACGTAGTTGAGTTCGAGCGCGGCTTTCTGCACTTTTTCCACCAGTTCGGTGGCCACTGTGCTCACCCCGCGCAGGGCGCGGGAGGCGGTGATCGGGCTGACGCCGGCCAGGCGGGCTACTTCATTGAGGGTCGGACGGCCGGTGGTGCGGGTATTTTTATCGTTCTTGGGGGAGGTCATCGGGCGGCTTGCCAAACAAAAATCAAGGCACTAAGGTAGCGCTGTCCTGATGCAGCTGCAAATGCGTGAGCGCGATCCTGCCTGATCTGCGCGCTTTGGCGTCGGGAACGAACCTGCTGCAACCCAAAAAAACGACAAGAAGGCGTCGGCAACTTCTGCCTGTGCACTAGAGTCATAGCTAGCAAAGGTAGCGCTGTCTGCGCGCTGAGGTGTTATATGAGTCATCCCATCACCGCCCTGGTCATCATGGGCGTTGCCGGTTGCGGCAAGACGTGCGTCAGCCAGGCCCTGTGCCATTTGAGCGGCGCCACTGCCATTGAAGGCGATACTTTTCATCCGGCCGCGAACATCGAAAAGATGAGCGCGGGGATCCCCCTGAACGACGAAGACCGCGCCGGGTGGCTCGACAGCCTGTGCGATGAACTGCGTCGCGTCGACGCCCAAGGCCAGCGCCCGGTGTTGACCTGCTCGGCCCTTAAACACAGTTACCGCGAACGCCTGCGCAGCGCCTTGCCGGGCCTCGGTTTCGTGTTTCTTGAACTGACCCCGGAAGTCGCCGCCGAGCGTGTATCGCACCGCCCGGGCCACTTCATGCCGGCGACATTGATCGAAAGCCAGTTCGCCACCCTCGAATCGCCCAAGGGCGAGCCGCTGACCCTGCCGCTCAATGCCTCGATTCACAGCGTCGAAGAGCTGGCCCTGCAGGCTCACGTCTGGTGGCAGGCCAACGGTCTGAAACAGGCGGTATGAGTATGTTGAAAAAGACAGCGCTGTCCTCCCGACTTCTGTTCAACCCGCTTTAATAACAACAACAATCCAGGAGACACCCCCCATGTTTGGCATGTCCCACGAGACGTTCCTGCTGCTCGATGCGGTGGTCACGGTAATCGGCCTGATTATCCTGATCACCAAATTCAAGATTCACCCGTTCATCGCCCTGACCATCGCCGCCGCCTTCCTCGGCCTGACTTCCGGCATGCCGATCAACACCATCATCAAGGCGTTCCAGGACGGCTTTGGTGGCGTGCTCGGTTTCGTCGGCATCATCCTCGCCCTGGGCACCATGCTCGGCAAGATGATGGCCGAATCCGGCGGCGCCGATCAGATCGCCCAGACGCTGATTCGCGCCTTCGGCAAGGACAAAGTCCAGTGGGCAATGATGTTCGCCGCGTTCCTGGTGGGCATTCCGCTGTTCTTCGAAATCGGCTTCGTGCTCCTGATTCCGCTGGTGTTCATCGTCGCCCGTCGTACCGGTGTGTCGATCATCAAGATCGGTATCCCGCTGCTCGCCGGCCTCTCTGCGGTGCACGGTCTGGTGCCGCCGCACCCGGGCCCGCTGCTGGCCATCGGCGTATTCGGCGCTGATATCGGCAAGACCATTCTCTACGGTCTGATCGTCGCACTGCCTACGGCAATCATCGCCGGTCCGATCTTCGGTACCTTCATTGCCAAGCACATTCCCGGTCACCCGAATCAGGAACTGGTCGATCAACTGGCCCGTGAAAACGATTCGGCCAACCTGCCGAGCTTCAGCATCACCCTGGTCACCGTGCTGCTGCCGGTGTTCCTGATGTTGCTGAAAACCTTTGCTGACGTGGCACTGCCGGACGGTCATTTCTTCCGTATCTGGATGGACATGATCGGTCACCCGATCTCCGCACTGCTGCTGGCGTTGCTGCTGTCGCTGTACACCTTCGGTTACAAGCAGGGCATCGGTTCGCAACAGATGCTCAAATGGCTCGACGCAAGCCTGGCGCCTACCGCTGCGATCATTCTGATCATCGGTGCCGGCGGCGGCTTCAAGCAGATGCTGGTGACCAGCGGAGTGGGTGACGTGATCGGCCACATGGCGGTCAGCGCGCAGATCTCGCCGATCCTGCTGGCCTGGCTGGTGGCGGCGGTGATCCGCATTGCAACCGGTTCGGCGACTGTGGCGACCATCACTGGCGCTGGCATTGTGGTGCCGGTTGTCGGGATGATTCCGGGCGTCAACCGTGAGCTGCTGGTGCTGGCCACCGGCGCCGGCTCGCTGATTCTGTCCCACGTCAACGACGCCGGTTTCTGGCTGGTCAAGCAGTACTTCAACATGACCGTGGCCGAAACCTTCAAGACCTGGACCGCGATGGAAACCATTCTGTCGGTAGTGGGCCTGGGCTTTATCCTGCTGTTGTCGCTGTTCGTTTAAACGGCGTTTTGCAGGCACAAAAAAACCGCAGCGATGCGGTTTTTTTGTGGGTGGAGATATCAAGCCTGAGCACAAAACCCTTGTGGGAGCGAGCTTGCTCGCGAAAGCGGTGGTTCAGTCAGTATTGATGTGGCTGACACGACGCCTTCGCGAGCAAGCTCGCTCCCACAGGGATTAGTGTCAGCCGCCAGTTTTTGCGACTAACCCATCCGCGCGGAACATCCCGCGAATCCCGCGCACGGCCTGGCGAATGCGATCCTGGTTTTCGATCAGGGCAAAGCGCACGTGATCGTCGCCGTACTCACCGAAACCCACACCCGGCGAGACGCAGACCTTGGCTTCGGCCAGCAGTTTCTTGGCAAACTCCAGCGAACCCAGATGCGCATAGGCCTGGGGAATCTTCGCCCAGACGTACATCGAGGCCTTTGGATTCTCGACCATCCAGCCCAGCTCATGCAGACCCTTCACCAGCACGTTACGACGCTGGCGATACTGCTCGGCGATGTCGCGCACGCACTGTTGATCGCCTTCCAGCGCGGCAATCGCCGCCACTTGCAGCGGCGTGAAAGTGCCGTAGTCGTGATAGCTCTTGATCCGCGCCAGGGCGCTGACCAGTTCCGGGTTGCCGACCATGAAACCGATGCGCCAGCCGGCCATGTTGTAGCTCTTGGACAGGGTGAAAAACTCCACCGCAATGTCCTTGGCCCCCGGCACCTGCATGATCGACGGGGCTTTCCAGCCGTCGTAAACGATGTCGGCGTAAGCCAGATCGTGCACCACCAGAACGTCGTACTGCTTGGCGAGGGCGATCACCCGTTCGAAGAAATCCAGCTCCACGCACTGCGCGGTCGGGTTCGACGGGAAGCCGAGGATCATCATTTTCGGCTTGGGGATCGAACCGCGAATCGCCCGCTCCAGCTCATCGAAGAAATCCACCCCCGGCACCAGCGGCACCGAACGCACTTGAGCGCCGGCAATCACCGCGCCGTAGATGTGGATCGGGTAGCTCGGGTTCGGCACCAGCACCGTGTCGCCCTGATCCAGGGTGGCCAGCATCAAATGCGCCAGGCCTTCCTTGGAACCGATGGTGACAATGGCTTCGCTTTCCGGGTCGATATCGACTTCGTAGCGCTGCTTGTACCAGTTGGAAATTGCCCGGCGCAGGCGCGGTATGCCTTTGGACGTCGAGTAACCGTGGGTGTCCTCACGTTGGGCGACCTGCACCAGTTTTTCGACAATGTGCGGCGGCGTGGCGCCGTCGGGATTGCCCATGCTCAGGTCGATGATGTCTTCACCACGGCGGCGAGCGGCCATTTTCAGCTCGGCGGTGATGTTGAAAACGTAAGGGGGGAGTCGATCTATGCGCGCAAAGCGGCGCGGCGAACCTTGTTCGGCCATTGTTGCCTCGGATAACGTAAGCGCCCGGAACCGTCCGAGCGACGCTGGTCACTGCGGTGACCTGTGGCGGAAGATAAGGGCAGTGATGGCATACTGTCCAGCGCGCTTGTAAACATTTTTTTCAAGGAAAATCGGTCAATGGAATTCACCAGCGGCTTCTTGCTGAGCCTTTCGCTGTGCCTGGATATCGGCGTGGCCAACATCGCGATGATCACCCTGGCCATGCAGCGCGGCTACTTTCAGGGCTTCGCACTGGGCCTGGGCACCTGCGTCGGCGATCTGATCTATGCGGTGCTGGCCTTGGCCGGCATGACCGTCCTGCTGCAGTACGAAACCGTGCGATGGGTGCTATGGATTGGCGGTTCGGCGCTGCTGATCTATTTCGCGGCGAAGATGATTTACTCGGCGATTCACCACGAAGCGCTGCTGGCGGAAACGGCGGAAGTGGGGCAGAACTCGCATCGCAAGGAATTCTTTCGCGGCATCTTCCTCGCCATGTCGTCGCCCAGTGCGATTCTGTGGTTTGCTGCGGTTGGCGGCACGTTGATTGCCCGGTCCGGTGGTGGCGGCCCGTTGAGTTCGGCGCTGTTTCTCGGCGGTTTCCTCTGCGCCGGGCTGGTGTGGTCGGCCGGTCTGTGCTTCGCGGCGAGCCATGGCGGCAAGCTGCTGGGCGACAAGCTTTTGCGCTACTCTTATCTGGCATCGGCGGCGATCTTCTGCTATTTCGCGGTGTACGTGATCGTTTCCGGCTACAACGAGTTTGTCGGCTCGGGCGCCGTCGAGCAGTTGCATTCGCTGTAAACGTGCGAAACGGGTCGGGCTTTCTATACTCCCAGCCGAACCCACTTTTCCGTTCTGAGGAGTCGCGTCATGGATGAACAGAAACGCGTCGAAATAGCCGAACCTCGCTTCGAACATGGGCAATTTCTGCTGATTGCCGGCTTCGGCGGGCGATTCACTCAGCAAACCACCGAAAACATTCCCGCGTTGTGGGAAAAACTGATCCCGCACTTGGGAAAAATCCCCGCGCAAGTCAACGAAGTGACCTACGGCGTTTGCTGCAACGCGGACGGCGAGGGCGGTTTCGAATACATCGCCGGCGTGCAGATCGACAAGCTCGATGAGCTGCCGGAAAAGTACCGCTGGGTTGAAATCCAGCCGCAGCAATATGCGGTGTTCGAGCACAAAGGGCCACTGACGCAACTCCCCGACACCTTCCAGTACATCTGGAACACCTGGCTGCCGCAGTCCGCTTACGAAGCGGCGGACGCCCCGGAATTCGAGCGCTACAGCGAGGATTACAACCCGAAACTCAATACCGGCACCCTGGAAATCTGGCTGCCGATCAAGGCGTGAGCGGCGTAACAATCGAGGCGGAGCATGTCCGCCCCGGTGGTTGTGCTTTATGCTGGCGGGCCTTGTTTCCATAGATTTTTGAGCTGCCATGAACACCGTGATCCGCAACGTCAGCGCTGCCGACCTGGACCGCTGCTACGCCATCGAAACCGTCGCCTACGAAGGCGACGAAGCCGCAACTCGCGAGAAGATCGCCACGCGCATCGCCACTTGGCCGGACGGCTTTATCGTCGCCGAGGTCGACGGCGTGGTCGCCGGTTTCATCAATTCCGGCGCGGCGTTCGACGTGCAGATGTCCGACGAGGCCTTCAAGGAACTGATCGGCCACGACCCGAAAGGCCCGAACGTGGTGATCATGTCGGTGGTGGTACACCCGGATTACCAAGGGCAGGGCCTGGCCAAGCGCCTGCTCGCCGAATTCATCGAGCGCATGCGCGGGATGCAGAAAGCGACGATTCACTTGATGTGCAAAGAGCAACACATTGCGCTGTATGCCGGGTTCGGTTTTGCCTACATCAAACCGTCCGAGTCCGACCACGGCGGCATGGCGTGGCACGAGATGATCCTGACCCTCTGAAGCCAACACCTATCGAAACTGCCTGATCGTTCCCACGCGGAGCGTGGGAACGATCAGGGGATACTCAGAAGAACAGGCCCATCCGCCGCTCGTACCCAATCCGGCCCTTGTACGCTTCGCCGCTGTCGACATAGCCATGTCTGGCATACAGCGCAATCGCCGCCTCATTGTCGGCGTCCACCGACAATTCCAGTCCCTTGATCTCCGGCCACGCCTCGCGCGCGACTGCGGGGAGCGCTTGCAGGCAAGCCTTGCCGTAGCCCTTGCCCTGCGCACGCCGATCGACCTGCAGCGCATGCAACGTGGCGCTGTGCTCGTCGGCCCAGGCGGGCAATACCGGCGGGCGCTTGAGCAGCAGAAATGCCACCGGCACGTCGTCCGCCAGCAGGGCGAAACCCTTGACGCCGGGGCCGGGTTTCGACAGCAGGGTGTGCAGGGCACCGTGGATATCACCGGAGAACTTGATCTGCTCGGGGTGGATTTCAATCGCCGCGACTTGCTCACGCTGCAAAGGGCTGAGGCTGTCGTACGGCACGAGTTGGGATGACAAGGGAATTTCCTTTTTCCTACAAGGAGTGAGCCTCGGATTCTAGCGAGATTGTCGTCAGCGAAATTTTTTTGTTTGCCTTGTCGATCCGCGCATTGGGCAAACGACTAAGGGTGTCTTCACAACAAAAACCACGGAGAACACCATGAGCGCACAAAGCGAAATCCAGACCCTGATCAACACCTACCGCGAAGCGGTAATGGCCAAGGACGTCGAGAAAGTCATGGCCCTGTACGCCGACGACATCGTCTCGTTCGATGCAATCAAGGCGCTGCAATTCAAAGGCAAAGCGGCCTACCGCGCGCACTGGGTCGAGTGCATGGAAATGTGCCCCGGCCCGCACGTTTTCGAGTTCCACGAAATCGCCATCGAGAGCGCCGACAACATCGCCTTCGCCCACTGGGTAGCCAATTGTGGCGGCACCAACGACAAGGGCGAAACCCAGAGCTGCTGGATGCGCGCCACCGCGTGCTATCGGCAGATCGGCGGGGCGTGGAAGATCGCGCACGAGCATTGGTCGGCACCGTTCGATCCGATGAGCGGCGCGACGCTGTTCGATGTGACTCCCTGATCTTCAGCCATAGTTGATCCGTTCGAATCAGGAGATCGCCATGAAATACCTATGCCTGGTCTACAGCGATGAACGTCTGCTGCACACCTCGCCGGACAGCCCGGAGGACGCCGAATGCTGGGCCTACGCCGAGTCGATTCAGGGCAGCGGGCGGATGATCGCTGCCGAAGCGCTGGAATCGGTGGAGACCGCCACCACGGTACGCATGCGCAACGGCAAGGTGTCGATCACCGACGGGCCTTTCGCTGAAACCAAGGAGCAACTGGCCGGTTTCTACCTGATCGATGCCAAGGATCTCAACGAAGCGATTCAGGTCGCCGGCAACATTCCGGCAGCCCGGGTTGGCAGCGTTGAGGTACGTCCGGTGCGGCAGTTGAATGTCTGACGTCAGGGCGCGGGTCGAGCAGGTCTACCGCGAGGATTCGCGGCGGATTCTGGCGACGCTGATCCGCCTGCTCGGTGATTTCGACCTCGCCGAAGAAGCCTTGCACGAGGCCTTCTTCGTCGCGGTCGAACGCTGGCAGCGCGATGGCGTGCCGGACAACCCGCGCACCTGGCTGGTCTCGACCGGACGCTTCAAAGCCATCGATGTGTTGCGTCGGCGCGCGCGGTTCAAGGCGTCGCAACCGTTTCTGCTGGCGCAACTCGATGAGCTGGAACAGGCTGACTGGAGCGGCGAAGACGTGGAAGACGATCGCTTGCGGCTGATCTTTACCTGCTGCCACCCGGCGCTGGCCGCAGATGCGCAGGTGCCGCTGACCTTGCGCGAAGTCTGCGACCTCACCACCGAGGAAATCGCCCGCGCTTTTCTCTCGGCGCCGGCGGCGATTGCCCAGCGCATCGTCCGCGCCAAAGCCAAGATCCGCGACGCGAAAATCCCTTACCAAGTGCCCACGCTGAATGAATTACCCGAGCGCCTCGACAGCGTGTTGCGGGTGATTTATCTGGTGTTCAACGAAGGCTATTCGGCTTCGGTCGGCGCTGAGCTGACCCGCGAGGATCTGACGCGCGAAGCGATTCGGCTGGGGCGTTTGTTGATGGAGTTGCTGCCGGAGCCGGAAGTCATGGGTCTGCTGGCGCTGATGCTGCTGCATGAATCACGCCGGCCGGCACGCACCTCACCGAGCGGTGAACTGGTGTTGCTCGACGATCAGGATCGCTCGTTGTGGGACGCCGGGTTGATGACGGAAGGCTGCACGCTGGTGGAGCGCGCGCTGACTACCCGGCGGTTCGGGCCGTATTGCCTGCAAGCGGCGATTGCAGCGGTGCATGCCGAAGCGCCATCGGCAGCGGAAACCGACTGGGAGCAGATTGTCGGTCTGTATGACGTGTTGCTGCGCGCGGTGCCGTCGCCGGTGATCGAGCTGAACCGGGCGGTGGCGCTGGCCAAACGGGATGGAGCGTTGGCCGGGTTGTTGTTGGTTGAAGGGATTTTGGCGCGTGGCGAGTTGCAGGATTACCACTTGGCCCATTCGGCGCGAGCGGAGTTTTGCCGGCAGTTGGGCCGGGTGGAGCAGGCGCGGGCGGCGTACCAGCGGGCGCTGGAGTTGACGCGGCAGGCGCCGGAGCGGCGGTTTATCGAGGGGCGACTGAGGGGACTGGGTTGATCTGGAAGCTGCGTCGGTGCGGCTGGCCCTTTCGCGAGCAGGCTCGCTCCCACAGGTGGTTGCATTCCTCTTTTGGAAGGCTCGCTCCCACAGGTGAGCGCGTTTCAATTGTGGGAGCGAGCCTGCTCGCGAATGGCAGCACCGCTTATTCCAGCATCTTGCTGAGCAACCAGCTCCCCGCCGGCCCCGGCGGATACAGGCGTGACCACAAGGCATCGACGAACACCGGTTTCGGCCAGCCCCTCACGTCCAGCTCCATCAGCAAATCAGCGGCATAACGCTGCACCAGCCACCTCGGCAGCGGTGCCCAGCCAAAGCCTTTTTCAGCCATCTCCAGCAACATCAGATAACTCGGCGCCGACCACACCCGGCCTTTGCCGCGACTGTCATACGGATTGACGATGGTCGCCAGACGCAACTCACGATGTAGCTCGAGGATCTGCTGATCGACATGCTCAAGCTTGGCCAACGGATGCTCGCGGCTGACGAACAGGGCAATCTCCGTGCGCTCGGCCACAGTCGAGGTCACCAGATCCGGCGGGTAGTTGTCCTGCATTTCCGCGAAGGCCAGATGCGCCCGGCCGCGCTGGACCAGTTCGATCAGGTCATCGCATTCGGCAATCAGGCATTCCAGCTCAAGCTCCGGGTAACGCTGCTCGAAACCCACCAGTGCCGCCTCGAAACGATAGGACTGATAGGTATCGGAAATAGCGACCGTCAGCTTCGGCTCCACACCTTGCGCCAATTGCCGAGCGCTCATTTCCAGGCGACTGGTCGCGGCCAGAATCGCCTCGGCTTTTTGCAGCATGACGTGGCCGGCGGGGGTGAGCGTGGGCTTGCGGCTGCTGCGGTCGAACAGCTGCAGGTCCAGATCGATCTCCAGGCTTGCCACTGCCGCGCTAATGGTCGACTGACTGCGGCCCAATTTGCGCGCCGCTGCGGAAAATGAGCCTTGCGTCGCTGCCTGGACAAACGCCAACAGCACTTCCTGCGAAGCCATGAACTATCGCCTTGATCGATGGTTATTGGTTATGAAGTATCGGCATTCAGTTGGATCATGGCAACCATCGTCAAACAAGGAGTCAGGCCATGACTGCCCATAAGTCCATCACCGAACGCGTCTTCCAGGCTATCGGTTTCGAATTTCTCGCCATCCTCATCTGTACGCCGCTGCTCGCCTGGATCATGCAAAAGCCGCTGCTCGACATGGGCGCGGTGACCGTGTTGATCGCGCTGTTGGCGCTGGCGTGGAACGTAGTGTTCAACCGTTTTTTCGACCGTGCGCTGGCGCGGATGAATCTGCCGCACAACGCCTGGGTGCGGGTGGTGCATGCGTTGTTGTTCGAAGGTGGGCTGATCGTGATGGGCGTGCCGCTGATTGCCTGGTGGCTGTCGGTCAGCCTGTGGCAGGCGTTGTTGCTCGACATTGGCGTGCTGCTGTTTTTCCTGCCGTACACCTATGTCTACCACTGGGGTTATGACGTGCTGCGCGAGCGCTTCATGGCCCGCCGCGCATATGAAAGCTGAGATAAACCTGTGGCGAGGGGATTTATCCCCGTTGGGCTGCGTAGCAGACCCGATTTTGGGGCCGCTCCGCAGCCCAGCTGGGATAAATCCCCTCGCCACAAACAGTCTGTTGGTTGAGGTCAGAGGAACATGCCGCCAGACGCCTCGACCCGCTGGCCATTGATCCACTGTCCACCCGGCGACAGCAGCAGCGCCAATGCACCGCCAATGTCATCCGGCTGCCCGACGCGACCCAGCGCGGTGTTGCCGGCGACCATCGCGTTGACAGCGTTGTTGTCGCGCACTGTGCCGCCGCCAAAATCGGTTTCAATCGCACCCGGCGCCAGAATGTTCACACCAATCTGCCGCGCGCCCAGCTCCTTCGCCTGATAACGGGTCAGCACTTCCATTGCACCTTTCATTGCCGCATAAGCGCCGTACCCCGGTAGGCTGAAGCGGGTGAGGCCGCTGGAGATATTGACGATGCGCCCACCGTCGTTGATCAGCGGCAGCAGTTGCTGAGTCAGGAAGAACGGTCCTTTGAACTGCACGTTCATCAGCAGATCGAACTGCTCCGGCGTGGTTTCGCTGAATAGCGCGTACACGCCAATCCCGGCATTGTTGATCAGGAAATCAAAGCGCTGACGCTCAAAGGTTTGCCCCAATACCTGTTCAACCTGCTCGGCAAACGCGGCGAAGTTTTCGCTGCGGCCGACGTCCAGTTGCAACATCGCCGCTTTCGCGCCAAGTGCCTGCAACTCAGTGATCAGCACTTGGGCCTCGTCGGCGCGGCTGTTGTAGGTGCCGATAATGTCGATGCCTTGCGCGGCGAGGTGCAGGGCGGCGCTGCGGCCCAGGCCACGACTGGCGCCAGTGATCAGTGCGATTTTGCGATTCATGCTGACTTCCTCGATTGCATTGAGTGGGGATGGAAGAAGTTTATTTATCCGCCCTAAGGTGATAAACACAGCAAAAGCGGAATCACTGGTCGGTTCAGCCGAACAATCACAAGGCTTGCCATGAACAAACTGGAACTGCTGCGGACGTTCGTCCGGGTCAGCGAACTGTCGAGTTTCACCCTCGCCGGTGAAAGCCTCGGCCTGCCGCGCTCCACCGTGTCCGAGCAAGTGCAGGCACTCGAAGCCTTGCTCGGTACGCGGCTGTTGCAGCGCACCACGCGCAAGGTGCAGGCCACGCAGGATGGACTGGTGCTGTATGAGCGCAGCAAGGATTTGCTCTCGCACATGGATGAAATTGAAGGGCTGTTTCGTCAGGACGAGGCGTCGCTGACCGGGCGCATCCGGGTCGACATGCCGAACATTCTCGCGCGACGGCTGATCATGCCGCGCCTGCCGGAATTCATGGATCGCCATCCGAATCTGCAGATGGAAATCAGCAGCACCGATCGCCGCGTCGATCTGCTCGGCGAAGGCTTCGACTGTGTGTTGCGCATCGGCGCGCAGCCGGATCAGTCGGTGGTCGCCCGGCATCTCGGCGACTTCCCGATGGTCAACTGCGCCAGTCCCGCTTATCTGCAACGCTACGGCGTGCCGCAGACCCTGGAAGATCTGGCGCAGCATCGGCTGGTGCATTACGTCGGCGTGCTGGGCTCGCGTTCGGAAGGGTTCGTCTATGAGGACGGCGGCGAGGTGCGGCGTGTGGCGATGGCCGGCAGTGTCACGGTCAACAGCACCGATGCCTATGAAGCGGCGTGTCTGGGCGGCTTCGGCCTGACGCAAGTACCGCGTACCGGCATGCAGCCGCATCTGGAAAATGGCGAACTGTTGACCGTACTGCCGCAATACACCGCACCGCCGATGGCGATTTCATTGTTGTATGCCCGACAACGGCATTTGCCGCTGCGGGTGCGGGTGTTCATGGACTGGCTCGGCGATGTGGTTCGTTCGACGCTCTGACTTCGGAATGCAACCCTGTGCAGGAGCTGCCGAAGGCTGCGATCTTTTGGCTTTGATTTGTAAAAACAAGAGCAAAAGATCGCAGCTTCGGCAGCTCAGGGGGATCTGTGTAGGGTCAGAAGATTTGGGTGAACAGCCAATACAGGCTGCCCGACAGCAAAATGGCCGCTGGCAGGGTCAACACCCAGGCCATCAGCAGATTGCGGATCGTGCGCATCTGCAATCCTGCACCATTGGCCACCATGGTCCCGGCCACGCCCGATGACAACACATGGGTCGTCGACACCGGCAAGCCGAACATGTCCGCCGCGCCGATGGTCAGCATCGCCACGGTTTCTGCCGAGGCACCCTGGGCGTAGGTCAGGTGCGTCTTGCCGATCTTCTCGCCGACGGTCACGACAATACGCTTCCAGCCGACCATGGTGCCGAGCCCCAGTGCGATCGCCACGGCGATCTTCACCCACAGCGGAATGAACCGCGTGGCGTTGTCGATCTGTTGTTTGAACAGCTGCAATTTGCTGCTGGTGTCGGCATCAAAGTTGCCGACCTTGTTCTTGTCCATCAGGCGAATGCTTTCGCTGGCCAGGTACATGTCGTTGCGCACGTTGCCCATGGCTTCGGCCGGGACTTTCGCCAGCGATCCGTAGCCTCTGACTTCCTCGCCGATGTGCCCGGTCAGGGCGGCGAGGGCGGGGATCAGTTGCGGCGTCGGTTCCTTGCTGCGCACGTAATCGGAAAGGACCGGACGCGGATCGGCAGGTGCCGGCATTGGCGCGCTTTTCACCAGCGCTTGCTGGGTAACTTGCGCCACGGCGGCGAATTGCAGCGATTGTTCTTCCGGCATGGTGCGGTTCAACGCGTAGGCCATCGGCAGTGTGCCGACCAGAATCAGCATGATCAGGCCCATGCCTTTCTGACCGTCGTTGGAGCCGTGAGCGAACGACACGCCGGTGCAGGTGGCGATGAGCAAACCGCGAATCCACCACGGCGGCGGGGCATTGCCTTCGGGCGCTTTGTACAGCGCGCGATTCTTGACGAACGCGCGCAACGCCAGGAGCAACAACGCAGCGCAACCGAAACCCACCAGCGGCGACAGCAGCAGCGCATAACCGATTTTGGTTGCCTGTGCCCAGTCGACACCGCTGGTGCCATCGCGGCCGTGCATCAAGGCATTGGCCACGCCGACGCCGATGATCGAGCCGATCAACGTGTGCGAAGAGGAGGCCGGCAAACCCAGCCACCAAGTGCCGAGGTTCCACAGGATCGCCGCGATCAACAGGGCGAAGATCATCGCAAAACCGGCAGACGAGCCGACCTGCAGAATCAACTCCACCGGCAGTAGCGCGATGATGCCGAACGCCACCGCACCGCTCGACAGCAGCACGCCGAGAAAATTGAAGAAGCCCGACCAGACCACCGCGACATTCGGCGGCAGCGAGTGGGTATAGATCACCGTCGCGACGGCATTGGCGGTGTCATGGAAACCGTTGACGAACTCGAAACCCAGCGCAATCAGCAGCGCCACGCCGAGCAGCAGAAACGGCGTCCACGTGGTGACGACCGTGCCGAGTTCGTGCATGTCGTGCATAAGGCTATAGGCGGTAAACAGCATGCCCATGGCCAGCACGGCGAAAAAGATCACATAGGTGAACGGACCGGGTTTCTTGTCGAGCGCCGGCCTGCCGCTGGCGGCGGACGCAGGGCTGGCGGTCAGTGAAGGCGTAGCCATGGCGGACAATCCTGAGCGAGGGAAGGAATGTCGTCCATGATCGTTGCAGAATGTTACGGAGAGACTGCGGCAGGTCAGTGTTTGTCTTATTAGTCTGACCATGATCGTTCCCACGCTCCCGCGTGGGAATGCCGCCAGGGACGCTCCGCGTCCCAGTGACGCAGAGTGTCACCTGATGCATTCCCACGCAGAGCGTGGGAACGATCATGGCAAGAGCTCAATAATCCCCACGCTTGCGAAACGCCCAGCGTCCGGCAATCACGGTGAATGTCGCCACCAACGCAACCAGCACCCAAAACCCATGGGGATCCTGCGACAGCGGCACACCCCCCACATTCATGCCGAAAAAACCGGCGATGATGTTGATCGGCAAGGCCAGCACCGTCACCACCGTCAGGGTGAACAGCGTGCGGTTGCTCTGTTCGTTGAGGTTGGCGGCGATTTCTTCCTGCAACAGTTTGATGCGTTCGCCGAGGGCGGTGAGGTCGTTGATGATCAGCGCAAACTCCTCGGTGGATTTGCGCAACTCCTTGACGTCCTCCTTCTGCAACCACGGCGGCGGACGATTGAGCAGGCGCAGCAGCGAACCCGGCTCCAGCGCCAGGAGCCGTTGCAGCCGCACCAGCACGCGGCGATTGGCGCCGAGTTCGGCGCGGTTGGTCGACAGACGCGAAGAGAGCAATTCGTCTTCGACCTGATCGACACTCAGGCTGGTCTTGCGCACGATCTGCGTCAGCACTTCGCCCTGATCGCGCAGCAGGTGCACGAGCAATTCCGAGGGCGAGCGAAAGCACTCGCCGGCCTTCACCGACGAGCGCAACTTGTCCACGGAGTGCAGCGGTTGCAGGCGCGCGCTGACGATGAGTTTGCTGCGCACGCAGACCCACAGCGTCGACACGTCGGAGGAGACCATGCTGCTGAGGTTGAACACCACATCGTTGACCACCGCCAGCAGCGCCGAATCGACATGCTCGATGCGCGTCGAACGCGAACCTTCGTGCAGCGCTTCGAAAAACTCATCGGGCAATTGCAGATGATTTTTCATCCAGCGCTCGCACGCGGCGTGGGCCAGGTTCAAGTGCAGCCAGAGGAATTCGCCGCTGTCACTGTCGTCCTGCAAACAGCGCAAAGCCGTCGCCGAATCGATTTCCCGACCACGCTCACCGGGCAGAAAGCGAAAGCCGTAGAGCAAACCAAACAGGTCCGGGTCGCGATGACTGATATCGAGGCTGTGGTTCATGGCGGCTCGCTGCGAGGAGGATGTCTGGGGCAGGATTTTCAGGTTCACCTGAGCGGCATCATCGCAAGCTCACGTGACCGTTTTGTGACAGCAAAATGACGTCAAATCAATGTCTTGCCGGCTGTCGGAAGTTTCTCAAGGAAGGCTCTGGCGCGCCGATCTCAGGTGAGTTAGGTTGCGCGCCATTGGCGTTTTGCCACGGTGCGACGACAGGGAAGTCCGGCCATTTCTCACGTCCGCCCGGGCGTGCCTCATCCCTGCTTCGAGTACCTTGCAATGCTGCAAAAATCCCTGAGAGCGCAAATTCTCGCCCTGCTGAGCGGCAGTCTGCTGGCGATGCTGTTGATCGCGCTGGCCTGTTTCCATTTCCTCTCCAACGGCGTGCAAAGCTACAGCCAGTTGATTGCTGGCCCGTTGCACACTTCGCAACTGATCGATGAAGCCAACCTGCAATTCAAAGTGCAGGTGCAGGAGTGGAAAAACGTCTTGCTACGCGGCAAGCAACCGGCAGATCTGGCGAAATACTGGAGCCAGTTCGAGGATCGCCAGCGCGACGTGCAAAACATTCTCGGTGAATTGGCCGGCCAGAAGGGTATCGAGGCCAATCTCAAATCACGTATCGAACGCTTGCGCGAAGAGCATCGCCAGTTAGGTGCTGCCTACCAGAAGGGCCGCGATGCCTACGTGGCTGCCGGTGGTGATCCGAGCGCCGGCGACGCTGCGGTCAAAGGCGTCGACCGCGCCACCAGTGAACAGATGAGCGCGTTGGTCGCCGAGCTGCGCGAGCAGGGCACCGCGCAATCGGCATTGATCAGTGCCAGCGCTGATCGCACCGTGTGGCTAGGCCTGTTGGTGATGCTCGCGTCAGGCTTGCTGATCGGTCTGCTGAGCCTGTGGCTGGTCAGCCGCAACCTGATCGAGCCGATCCGCAACCTCATCGATTACGTCACTCGCTTGAGCCGTGGCCAGTTGGCCGAGCGCGTAGTGAGCGAGCGTCGCGATGAGCTGGGCAACCTCGCTGCTGCTGCGAACACCTTGCGCGATTTTCTCGCGGACACCTTCACTCGGTTGCAGCACAGCGCGAGCAATCTGGACAGCGCCAGCGGTGAGTTGAATGCCATTGCCACGACCATGGCCGGCGGCACCAGCGAGCAATTCAGCCGCACCGATCAGGTAGCCACGGCGATGAACGAAATGTCTGCCACGGCACAGGAAGTGGCCCGTCACGCCGCCGATGCCGCGCGTGCTGCCGACGATGCCGATCAGTCGGCGCAGCAGGGTGAAAAGGTCATGCAGACCACCATTCACTCGATCACCCAGATGCGCGGTGAAATTGCCAACACCGCCACGGTGATTCGTCGCCTGGAAACCGACAGCGGTCGTATCGGCAAGGTGCTGGAAGTGATTCGTGGCATCGCCGAGCAGACCAACCTGCTGGCCCTCAACGCGGCCATCGAAGCGGCACGCGCGGGTGAGGCCGGACGCGGTTTTGCCGTCGTCGCCGACGAGGTGCGCAACCTCGCGCAGCGCACGGCGGAGTCGATCATCGAGATCAACCAGATCATTCAGAACGTGCAGACCGGCGCGGTTGATGCCGCGCAGGCTATCGAGAGCGGCCAGGCACGCAGTGATGAAAGTGTCGAGCAAGTGACCCAGGCTGGCGCGATGCTGGAGCGCATCACCTTGGCGGTGGAGGCGATTCGCGACATGAACCGGCAGATCGCCACGGCAGCAGAAGAACAGACGTCGGTGGCCGAAGATATCTCGCGCAACCTGACTGAAATCACGGCGATCGCCAGTACCAACCTGGACAACGTGCAGCGCACCGAAAGTGCCAGTCAGAACCTGCATGGGTTGTCGGGCCAGTTGAATGAGGTGACGGCGCGGTTGAGTGCTTGATTGCGAGTTCAAGCGTCCGGCAACTTTCGTAGGTCCTCGCCTGCTCGCGATAACGGTGGAACAGTCAACATTGATGTCGCTGACACTCCGCTTTCGCGAGCAGGCTCGCTCCCACATGTTTTACGGCAGGCATGAAAAAGCCGCACGATCTTTCAATCGTGCGGCTCTTTAACAGCGGTCTATCAAGTGTCTTGCTTGTTGCTCAGCACTTTACCGGTGGTGGCATCAAAGTCCACGTCGAACTCTTTCCCATCAGCGGTTTTAAGTTCAACTTCATACTCATAACCGTTGAAGTGGTTATCCAGGTCGGTGTCGGTAATCGTTGCGCCCGGGTGCAATTTCAGTGCTTCGGCGTTCATCGATTCCAGCGACTTGATCTTGCCGTCCTTGACCAGTTGCGGCACTTGGTCGATGCGAACATCAGCCTGAGCCAGGCCAGCGGTGAGGGTCAGGGCAGCGGCGGTAAACAGGGCAGTCAAAGTTTTCATCGGTTCATTCCTTGGCAGTGCGTTGAAGTGGTTGATCTGTGTAAGTGGGTTCAGATTAACCAGCGCAACTTAACTCACCCTTAAATCTCTGCTTCGCGATAAAACTGCTCTTTTGTGGGAGCGAGCCTGCTCGCGAAGCAGGCGACTCGATAACCAGTCAGAAACCGTTCTTCTTCAAAACCTCATCAACACTGCCAACAACCGGACGCTTATAAAACTTCAACAATTCACTGGCGCGGTTGGTAAAGATGCCATCAACCCCCGCCGCCATGACTTTCTCGTAGTCCACCGGCTCGTCGACCGTATAAACGTGCACCAGCATGCCCTGATCGTGGGTGTACTGATTCATCCACGGTTGCACCAGGTCGGAGTAGCTCTGATCTCCACCATGAGTCAGCTTCGCCGAAGGGCCGGTGCCGATTGCGCCCTGAGCTTTGGCGTAGTCGACCCACTGCTTGAATTCAGCTTCTGACTTGGGTTCCTGCTTGCCGTAGAACACGTTTTTGTCTTTCTCACCGGACGCGGCAAACGTCACGGCGGATTTCGGCTCGATGCTGCCTTCGCCGACCCACAACAGCAGGATCTTCGGCACTTGCGGCATTTCCTTTTCCAGCAGTTGCAGGCTGTTTTTATCGAAGGTTTGCAGCATTACCTTGCCTTTGCCCTGACCGACGCCGAGCGCACTTTTCGCCAGTTTCGAACCGGCCGGGCTCAGCCAACCGCGATCCTGAAGTTTTTCCTTGAGGTCATGTTCGATGCCGGGAAACAGCTGCGGCTCTTTGGTTTCGATGTACAGGCCCGGCTTGTGCTGCGGGTTGGCACGGGCGATGTCGATGATTTCATCGAGGGTGAGAATTTTCAGCCCGGCGTAGGAGGGGCGTGCGCGGTCAGGGTATTTGGTGTTGAACCAGCTGCCGGCATCGAGGGTTTTCAGTTCGGCCATGGTGAACGCGGTGGCCGGACTGTCCTTGCGCTCGGGGAATTTGCTGGCGACGTCGGTGGTGCGTTGCAGGTTGTCGTCGTGCAGGGCGAAGAGCACGCCGTCCTTGCTGCGTTGCAAATCCATTTCCAGGTAATCGGCGCCGAGGTCACGGGCCAGTTTGTAGGCCGCAGCGGTGGATTCCGGGGCATCGAACGACGCGCCACGGTGGGCGATCACTGCCGGATGCGGAATGCCATGGGCGGCAGCGATTGCCTTGGGCTCGGGATGGCTGGCGGCGTGCGCCTGACCGAGGCCGAACAACAGACTCAGCACCAGAGCGCTTCGGGTAAAAGTGGCAGGCATGGTCGAGTTCCTTTCGCAGGTTTTTTTCGAGACGTACCTTTTAACAATTGACGCGCCGCAGGGCTATCGCCAGACCGACATAAACCGCGCAAAACGGAAATTTCCTGCACTTTTGTGGCGCTGTTTGCAGTACGCTTGCCCTCGGCTGACGCCCCGGCAGAGGGCGCGCCGCTACATTGCCCTGCGTGTAAACCATCAATCATCTTTCGTGAGGTTTACCATGCGCATCACCTCCCAACTCATCTGCCAGGCCGCCGACGATCTCAAAGGCTTGGTCGGCCTCAACCGCAAGACCGGCCAGTACATCGTGCGCTTCAGCGAAGATTCATTCGGCATGGACGTGGCCGACGACGGCATCATCCCGGCCAGTGAATTCGTCTGGGCGAAGGCGTCGGACACCACCATGACGCTCAGGCGCGAGTTGATTCAGTTGCTGATCGATCAACACATCGACGACCGCATCAACATCACCGAACCGTTGCGGGTTTACATGAGCAAGGTTGAGGTGCCGGAGATTGTGGCGGTGCGGAGTCTGGTGCGCGGTTGAGGTTTTGCGGTGGGGTTGCGCGCCTTTTCGCGAGCAGGCTCGCTCCCACATTGGATCTGTGGCGTTCACAAAATCCCTGTGGAAGCGAGCCTGCTCGCGAAGGCCACTCCTCGGTTCACCGCCAGCCGCAATTGCGATCCAGTCACGCGCTCATGTCAGTCCCGATCACCCCGGCACCCGCTCATTGGCAAACATGCTCACCGCATCCACTGCCTCGCTGGCGCCGTCGCGAATCTGCAGAATCACCGTCCCGGCCTGATTGGCCAATTCCACGCCTTCTGCGGCGCGGTCGCGGGTGCCTTGCATGCTCTTGATCGCCTGCCGTGTTTCGCTCTGGATCAGACTGATCATGGTGGAAATTTCCGCTGTGGAGCCGCTGGTGCGCGCCGCCAGTTGCCGGACCTCATCGGCCACCACGGCAAAACCGCGACCCTGTTCACCGGCGCGCGCCGCTTCGATGGCGGCGTTGAGGGCGAGCAGGTTGGTCTGATCGGCGATCGCGCGGATGGTGTTGACGATGGCCGTGATCTGTTCAGAGCGTTCGCCCAGTTGCGCGATCAGAGTTGAAGACTGGCTGATGTCCTCGGCGATTTCGCGCATTTCGCTGGCAGCCTGTTGAATCACCTGCGTACCTTGCTCGGCGACTTTTCGCGTCGCCACCGAGATGTGATAAGCGGTGCTGGCGCTGCGCGCGTCCTGCTCGTGTTGTTCGACGCGGGCGGTGACGTCGGATGCGAACTTCACGACTTTGTACAAGCGACCCGAAGCGTCGTAGACCGGGTTGTAGTTGGCCTCCAGCCAGATGATCTGGCCGCGTTTATCCACACGCTCGAACTGCCCGTGGAAGAACTCGCCCTGATTCAGGCGCCGCCAGAAATCCTGATAGGCACTGCTGTTGACCAGCGCCGGGGTGCAGAACAACCGGTGATGCTGGCCCTTGAGCTCCGCGAGGTTGTAACCCATCCGGGTAAGAAAATTCTGGTTGGCGGTAAGAATGTTGCCGTCGAGATCGAACTCGATCACCGCCATCGCGCGATCGATCGCCTGCAGCTTGGCGTTGGCCTCGTTCTCCTGCTGCACCTTGGCGGTGACATCCATGGCGTACTTCACCACTTTGATCACCCGTCCCGACGCATCCTTGATCGGGTTGTAACTGGCCTCGAGCCAGATCGGCTGGCCTTTGCTGTCGACCCGTTCAAAGGTGCCGGACTGGAACTGACCGTTTTTCAGGCGCGACCACAACTCTGTGTACTGGGCACTGCGCCCGAACTCTGGTGTGCAGAAATGCCGGTGTGGCTGGCCGATCGCCTGCGCAGCCGTGTAACCCATGGTCTTGAGGAAGTTGTCATTGGCACGTAACACCACGCCATCAAGATCGAATTCGATCACCGCCATCGAACGGTTGATCGCTTCGAGCATTGCAGCTTGGTCAAAAACGGTGTGTTGCAGATCTTCGAGGGCGGCTTTGTGGCGGTTGAAAAACATGCTTGCGATACTCGGGAGTGGGAAAAATCAAAAGGATTCAGTCCCTATTCCTGCGCCGGCAGACCGAAATGCACAGACGGCATTCGGTGGTGGCTGCTCAATGCCAGCGTTCCGTTACTGGCAGATGGCTACTTATACAAAACTTAATAAAGTTGTACAAGAAAGGAATTTTTCGCGAGTTTGTATAACTTTTTGTGAAATTAGTTGTACACGGCTCGACGCTGTCGGTGATTCACCGCTGATACAGTGCCAGGAACATCTCCAGCGCCGACTCGGCAACTGCATTCTGCGCGTCTGGATCAAGGGCCGCGCGACCCAGCGAGATCTGCGGCCAGAACGCGAATGCCTTGAGCAACCCCTGCACTTGATGCGCGGCAAACTCTGGATCCACCGGCTTGAGCCGTCCGTCGGCTTGCGCCGCGCGTATCCAGACGGTCAGGCCTTCCTCGCGCTCGCCCATGCGCTCGATCATGTTCTGCGCACGTTCAGGGGAATGAATGGTCGCGGCAATCGCCACCCGGGCGAGGGTGAGAAAATTCTCGTCAGCCATCATCTGCACTTTTTCTCGCAGCATCAGGCGCAGCTGCTCATGCAGCGGTCGCTCGCGGTCGTAGCTCACCGATGGCTCGGCAATGATCCGCGCCCACAGCTGATTAAGGATCTCGGCGAACAGTTCTTCCTTGCTCGGGAAGTGGTTGTACACCGTCCGCTTCGACACCCCCGCCGTGGCGGCGATCTTGTCCATGCTGGTGATTTCGAACCCGTGGGCACGGAATTCGGCGATCGCCGCCTGGATGATGGCTTCGCGTTTGCGATCGGTGAGGCGTTGTGGAGCGGTCATGAGCGGGCTTCAGCAGAGAAGGGAGGAAATTACACTCGGCAGTTTACTTGGCGCCGGCTTTGATGCAACCTAGAAACTACACCGCTCAGTGTAATGTTGCGTTAATCCTCGCACCTTACAAACCAGAGCGTTTGGCCTTTGCGTGCAGCCTGGCCATTTTCATTTCCCGTGGAATACCGTGCAGTACACGGTTTTTCGGAGTCGTTCAGTCATGGCCAATCCAGTCTCTCTCCCGGACAACACACCCACGCCTGAAGCCTCGCGCCAGGATCAAGGGCTGTTTCGCAATCATGCGCCGGTTCAGCGCGAAGGCCTGCGCAAAATGCTGCGGATCATGTGGAACATGATTTTTCACAAACCGCGCGACACCCGTCCGAGCGCCGCCATTCCTGTACAGCCGCTGACCCGTGAAGATCTGCTCGCAGCGCCCAATCACAGCGTTTACCGCTTGGGACACTCGACGCTTTTGTTGAAGATGCGCGACAAATTCTGGATCACCGACCCGGTCTTCGCCGAGCGCGCCTCGCCTGTGCAATGGGCTGGCCCGAAACGCTTCCACCAACCACCGATCAGCATTGACGAGCTGCCACCGATCGAAGCGGTGATCCTCTCGCACAATCATTACGACCATCTCGACTACGAAGCGGTGCTCAAACTCGCCGCCAAAACCACTTACTTCCTGACTCCGCTGGGCGTGGGCGACACCCTTATCAAATGGGGCATCGACGCCAGCAAGGTGCGCCAGTACGACTGGTGGCAGGGCACCGAAATCGCCGGTATCCGCTTCATCGCCACCCCATCGCAGCACTTCTCCGGCCGTGGCCTGTTCGACGGCAACAGCACCCTGTGGGCGTCATGGGTGATGATCGACGCCGACACACGAATCTTCTTCAGCGGCGACAGCGGTTACTTCGACGGCTTCAAACGCATCGGCGAACAATACGGCCCGTTCGACCTGACCCTGATGGAAACCGGCGCCTACAACGTCGAATGGCCCCACGTGCACATGCAACCGGAAGAAACCCTGCAAGCCCACATCGACCTCAAGGGCCGCTGGCTCTTCCCGATCCACAACGGCACCTTCGACCTGGCCATGCACGCCTGGCACGAACCTTTTGATCGCATCCTTGCGCTTGCATGGGAACGCAGTATTGCGATTACCACACCGCGGATGGGGGAGGCGTTCAACCTTGCGCATCCACAACGGGGGAGTGCGTGGTGGATGGCGGTTGAAGAGGAGGGGGAGGCGCTAGTGCAGAACGCCTGACGCGTTCGCCTCAAGCGAATACCACCTCAATACGGCCCTCTTTCCGTGATCGGGGGGCCGATTTGACTACAATTTGCACATCTCGTCCGAGACGTGAAAGGCATTCCATCATTTTGGCCTCACTGATTCCGCGAAATTTGCCACGCAACATTTCGGAAAGCTTGGGTTGTGATAGTCCCAAGATTTCTGACGCCTGAATCTGAGTGAGATGACGCGCCTTAATGATTGCGCCAATTTTCGCTGCGAGCTGCGACTTCACCTGCATTTCACTTGCATTGGGTAAGTCCAGATCGTGATAGACGTTTCCGCTACCTACTTCAATCTCCATGGTTTTCTGATCCTTTCGCATGTTCCTGGGCGGCTCGAAGTCTGTTTCTGATCAGATCAATGTCCGACTGGGCGGTTCTAATCCCGCTTTTCGACTTTTTCTGAAAGCAGTGCAAAACGTAAATTGCACTGCCAAAACGAACCGTATAAATGGCGCGGTAGGTGTCGGTGTCGAAGTCTTCTATCAACTCCAGGACACCTGCGCCTCCGAACCCTTTCATTGGTTTTGCATCTGAATACTTCAGGCCACATTGAGCCAGATCCAGTGCGTGACCAAAAACGTCTTGTACCTCTGTGGGCATCTGCTTGAGATCTTTTTTACTACTGCAGATCCACATAAGCGGCTTCCTTGCACTCATGCGAAATATACCTATTTTGGAATAATTATCAAATTGCCGTTTCAGTCAGCCATCGCAAAATCCCCACGCCCCACCGATTCCCCCGCCATCCCCTGCGCCCTGACACCGCGCCCCGGTGCAAACCCCGGGAAGAACACCAACCCCTGCGCTTCAAACCGATAAGCCAGTGCCAGTCTTGCGGCGTCCGCCACGTCCTGCTGCGCTTCGAACCGCTGGATATCCGCGACTGCAACTTCGGCCTCGCGCGACAGTTGTTCAACACTCCAGCCCAGCATGGCGCGGGCCTGGACGCAGTGGGTCGGGGTGAACTGGAAAAGGGCAATGCGTTCGAGGACGTGGTTCATCGCAAGAGAGGCCATGGCGTGCTCCGGGCTCAAAAGTGCTGATTGAAAATGTACTGTGTTTTTGTACAGTTGTTTTCGGCCGGGATCAAACGCATTTTTCGAATTTGCCTAGTTCGTCGGCTCCAACCAGACGGACGGTGCCTGTCCCAGCACACGCCGAAACATCGTCGAAAACGCCGCCGGGCTCTCGTAGCCGAAGTCCAGAGCAATCCGCGTCACCGCTTCCCCCGCCGCCAACCGTGCCAACGCCTGCACGACGCACGCCTGCTGGCGCCACTGACGAAAGCTGAGCCCGGTCTGCTGCCGAAACAATCTGTTAAAGGTACGCAAGCTTATGTGTAACTGGTCCGCCCAATGCTGCGGGGATTGATGGGTGTTGGGCATGTTCAGAAAGGTCTGACATAGACTGAGGAGCTTTCCTTCGACGGGCATAGGAATGTGTAGGGGAAGGGGGGCACTGCGTGTCAGTTCATGCAACAGCAAGTTGATCAGCACACCGTCGCGTCCGGCCTGGTCGTACATCAGCGGCACGTCCACCGCCTCCATGAGCAAATGCCGCAGCAGCGCCGACACGTTGAGCACTTGGCACTTCGGGCCCAAATCCACCGTGCACGGTTCGATGTAGAGGCTGCGCGTGCTCACCCCTAGCATCAATACTTCGTGGGCGACTCCCGGCGGAATCCACACTGCACGCTGCGGCGGCACCACCCAGTTGCCGCTCTGAGTACTGACCCGCATTACACCAGTGGCGCCGTAGAGCAATTGCCCACGTCGATGCGTATGAAACGGGAGTAGGTGGCCGTGGGAATAATCGGTACCGATGGCCACGACCGGGCGAGGCGTGTCATCAAGCTGATTGATCGAAATATTGCGCATCAGGCGAGTTCCAGCGATTGGCGTAAACGCGAACATTATTGGCCCAACTGCTGAAGCCGGCCAATGCCTGCCGCACTAATGTCACGGCTCCCAGTTCTGGACGCTCACCATGTTCTACCTCCTGCTTACATTGTTCGGCTGCCTCACCGGCATCAGCGCCGTGCTCTTCGGTTTCGGCGGCGGCTTCGTCATCGTGCCGCTGCTCTATCGCATGCTCACCGCCAGCCACGCAGCCGACGACCCCATCGCGCAATCGGCCATGCACATCGCCGTGGCCACCTCGACCTGCGTGATGATCGTCAACGCCCTCATCGCCACGCGCAAACACCAGCGCGCGGGCAATCTGCTCCGGGACTACCTCTGGCCATTGGGCGGGTTTATCGGCGTGGGCGCGGTCGTCGGTGCCATCGCTGCGATGTGGGTCAGCGGCCAAGTGATCCGCTACGCCTTCATCACCTATCTGGGCGTGACCATCGTCGATTGCCTGCTGCGCCGAGGATTTCTCACACAGTCCCAAACGACAATCCCGCGGCGACTTACCACGACGGAAACATCCGCCGGCGGTGTAGGCATCGGCGCCATCGCGACGTTTCTCGGCGTAGGAGGAAGCGTCATGACCGTGCCGCTGCTGCGCCGTTGCGGGCTGAGCATGTCGCAAGCGACGTCCATGGCCAATCCGCTCAGCGTGCCGGTGGCGTTGGCCGGGACGTTGACGTACATGGCGCTGGCCGGTTTCACCGGGGGTGATTTGGGCGTTTGGTATATCGGGTATGTCGATGTGCTGGCGTTTGCGCTGCTGACGGTTGGCTCGTTGCTGGGGATCAGATTGGCTGCGCGATGGATTGGGCGGATACCGGATCGGGTGCATGCGCGCGTGTACATCGGTTTACTTATGGTGGTGATGATCAGCATGTGCTTGAGCTGAGCGCGACGGCGCTCGATTCCAGCGCGCAAGCTCGCCATAATCCGCAGCTACTTTCGCAGGCAGCTGCTCGTTTATCCAGGGATGAAATGATGTACCGCGGACTGTTACGTATTTTTGCTGTTTTTTTTCTAACGGGTTCTTTTGTAGCGACGGCAACTTGGGCCGAGACCGGCGCGCAGTTGTTCACCGGCACGTTGGGTAAATCGTCTATCGTCCTCGAAATAAATCCTCGTACCGGAGAGGGACGTTACTTTTACAAGAAGTACCGCAAGGATCTACCACTCGACGGTTCTCTGGACGGGGAAACGCTTGTGCTGGAGGAAGGCTCGCGGATGGAAGACTCACGCCCGACCTTGCGTCTGCAGCCGACAACTGATGGTTGGTATGGCGATTGGACGAGCACCGCTGGGAAAAGCCTGAAGATCAAGTTACAGCCAGCCGTCATCCCCGATGTACCGGATGATGCCTTGCCCTTTTTCACCACACTTCACGACAAGTACCCTTATGAGTACCTGCGGCTGCAGGGCGTTACACTCAAAAAAGGCAACATCGACACCTTCATGGGCTACACGCTGCAGTGGTGGAGCGAGCCGAAGACAGGCACTTCTCTGTTCGAAGTGGTCTCGGGTTATTCCCCTGAAGAGCGTCGACGCATCAACCAACAATTGATGGCGCGTTTGTGGAGCGAGGTATTGTCGTCTTATGGATGTTCAGGCAGTTACGCGCAGTCGAGCCAACCGCTGTGGATGTCGTCAACAGTGATGAGTGTTCTGATTTCATCAGATTATTTCTGCGGCGGTGCCTATCCGGATCAAAGCCAGGATGCGCTCAACTTCGACACTAAAACAGGCAGACTCCTGACCCTTGATGATGTTTTGTGGGTGGGGCGGGGCAAGCCATTGCATTTCCAACGAGAGGGCGACTTCGGCGGGGAGGCGTCCGGCTCGTCTGATTCCTGGTCTAACTACCGCAGTGAGGAACTGGCACCCTGGCTGGTCGCGCAGTTGCTGAAACTCTACTCCAGTGAAATGACAGTTACCCCCGAAGGCGAAAACGACTGCAACTACGACGAGAGTTATCCCTGGCAATTTCCTGGTTGGCACTTCACGGAACTGGGCATCAAGCTCGAGCCATCATTTCCCCACGTCGCGGCGGTCTGCGGATTCGTCGACTGGAGCGTTCTGCCGTACACAATCGTCAAACAACATCCGGGCGGGGTTGCACTGCAACTGCCTTGACGTGGCGTTTACTTTCCTGCGCAGCCCCTCGATTCCCGACCACAACCCCGCCATAATCGCCGAGAATTTATCCGCGCCGGCCCTCAATTGCCGGCGCGACCTCTGACTCTTTCAAGGAACGATCAATGCTCAAGGGACTGATACGCCTGGCGCCATGCGCTGCTGTGCTGTTCTCGCTGATTCCAAGTGTCCACGCCGATGATGGCCGACGCGTGTTCACCGGCACGTTGGGCAAAATGCCGATCGTCGTAGAGCTCAACATCACGCAGCAGGACGAAGTAACCGGTCGGTACTTCTACGAAAAATACCATCGTGATTTGCCGCTCAGTGGCGCGTTGCAGAACAGCACGCTGACGTTGACCGAGGGCAATAATCGCTATGGTGACGACAAGCCGCTGTCAACGTTGGAACTGGAAGAAACCGGCAGCGGCTGGCAGGGCGAATGGAAAAGTCCGCAGGGCAAGAAGCTGCCAGTGAAACTCATCGAGGCCAGACTTACCGCCCCCACCTCATCAACTTTGCCGTTCATTGCCGCTTTGCCCTACAGCGAGCCTTACGAGTATTTGCGCCTGCAGGGACTTAAACTGAAACCGGCGAAGAAAGAAAACTTCATGGGCTACCACCTGCAATGGTGGACAGAGCCTGAGACAAAGATTTCACTGTTCAGCGTGGAGTCCGGATTGTCGAAAGATGATCAGCAACGGGTTAACCAGCAGTTGCTTGGACGACTCTGGAATGAGGTCATCAGTTACCACGGCTGCCAGCTGCAGGGCGGCGAAAACGTCGAATTTATGCAACAGGCGCAACCGAAAATGATCTCGCCAGCCGTGGTCAGCCTGAATATCTCGACCAGCTATTACTGCGGCGGCGCGCACCCAGACTTCGGCGATTCACCGCTCAACATTGACGTCAAAACCGGCCACCCGCTGTCCCTCGAAGATGTGCTGTGGGTCGGTGAGGGCAACCCACTTTTACATGCCGAACGCGATAGCTTGGGCGACGAACCTCTGAGCAAGGACGAAAGTAACGCGCGCTATCAGTACGTAAGCAAAGAGTTGGTACCTTGGGTAATCAAGCAATTCACCGCCCTGTACCCCACAGAAATGAAGAAACCGACGGGAGATGACGACTGCAACTTCCAGGATGAGAGCATCTGGGGCACTTCACCTTGGTACTTCACCGAGAAGGGCTTGTACCTCGGCGCCTATTTCGCTCGCGTGCAACGCTCTTGCGATTCACCCGACTGGTCGATCCTGCCGTACTCGCTGATCAAACAACACCCCGGCGCCGCCAAACTGCAACTGCCCCAGGGCTAACCGTCACTCCAGACCCGGCGCTTCACGAATAATGAAGTGATCCAGGTTCTCGATATTGGCATTGAAGACCTCGAAAGGCTTTTCGGGGTTCTTCTTGCCCGGCACCTGCTTCAACTCCGGCGTCACCCCATAGAAAAAACAGAACAACGCCTTGTCGCTATCCACCGCGTGCTTGATCTCCTCCAGAAACGCCTTGCGCTTGCGGTAGTTGTCGATCAGCTTCTTGTTCAGATAAACGCTGACCGGATACGGCTTCTTCTTACTGTCCTCGGGTTTCTTGAACCAGACCTTGTCTTCGAAATCGATACGAAAACTGGCACTGTGAAAGTCCTCGATCTTCTTGATCCGCCCCCAGTAAATCAGCCCCTTGTTGTCCGTCAGATACTCGATCTTCTTGAAGAACGAACTGTACGGCGCCGAATGCTCGCCGACCTTCAACGGCATCCGCTTAAGCAACTCCTTGTCCGCGAAGTTGGAAACAAAACACTCCACCGGATGCGCAAACACACTGGTCTTGTCCGGCGCCGACTCACGACTCGCTGACTCTTTACCACCGTCCGCCGCCGCCCGCACCGGGTCATCCCGCAACACATCCGCCACCCCCGTTGGCGCGATAGGCTTGCGCACATACTCACGGCGGGTCAGCAACAACTCCGAAGGGAAGTGTTCCTCACGCCCGTCATCCACCTCACCATCCGCCGTCTCAACGCCCGACGCCGACGCCTTCAAACTCACGTACGGACAACCCGCCACATGCTGCGTAGTGGGCAGATTCTTGAAGTGCGGCGTGCGCACGTAATTCACGTTCTTGGCGTTGAACGTACCCAACTCGTTGGACGCCTCGAACGCCGAACGACAGGCATCGTTGGGGCACTGGAAGTGCTCCTTCGCCGAGTCAAACGCCACCGTCTCATCGAAATTGAGATCGCGAACGTCATAGATCGACAACTTGTCGTCGAGGCTGAGGCAGTAGGCGAGATCGAATTTCATGGCGGGGCTCGGATCCTTGAGTGGGGGGAGGGGTATTAATAGCGGGAGGTGGCGCGGGTTGCACTGATTGTTTTCAGGATGATGCGGAATATGTGGGAGCCAGCGTGCTGGCGATTTTCGGCATCAACCAGATTTCAATATTCACACCGACATTGCAGGCCACGCATCACCCTGTGGCGAGGGAGCTTGCACCCGCTGGGCTGCGAAGCAGTCCCAAGAACAGCAAATACGGTTAGTCAGATGAACCGCGACTATTCCTTTTCGAGTCTTCCAACGTTGTCATACAGCCAAGCAGTGAAAGCCTCTCTGTCGTCAGAATGGTGGCAGCGTCGATGACAGTTTGGGCATAGCGCTACGGTGTTGGTCTTGAAGTCCGTCCCGTTGTCCGACAAATGCTTAACGTGGTGAACCTCAAGGTAAGGTTCTCCATTCATTTCAAACGGACCTGGTTGTCCACATCCCTCACAGACACCCTTGGCGTTGAACAGAATCCAATCTTTGACTTTGGATGTGCGGGCGTAGGTTTTGGTTGTCCTGACGATTTGCTGAGGTATCTGCACACCCTCTGGCTCACTCACAAAATCACGTTGTTTCGCTCGTTGTACATTTCGAAGTGATGATTCTTCTTGCGTGGAAGGTGTACCGGAATCCAGCGTAATGAGGCCTTTAGATTCTAGGATTTTGATCAGGCGCGCGGTAATCCCCGAACCGAGATTCACCTTTGGTTTGTAGCTAGAGATCGTTTTCAGCCCAAGATCTTCGAACAGAGCGGTAATGTTCTGCAGTCGATAGTCAATCGACTTGGTGTTTCGCCCGGCGAGTACGCCGTTCTGCAGACGCTTATGCTCCAAGGACTTATTGAATTTTTGTTCATTTGGGTAGCGAGTCTGAATATCGAGATAGCCATCAACCGAAGCTTCAAGCTCCTCATCCGACCAGCCACTATTTTCTTTTTCCGTATCCATAAAATCGCCGAGGGTTGAAAACCCTCGGACGATACTGAGTGGCCATCACAGATGTCTACGAAAATTCCTACAAAAAATAGCGACGGATCTTGCGTGCATTCCTACAAGAGCATCGCTCAACCCATCGAATGCTTCGACGCCTGAAACGCCTGAGCGACCCTTCGCCACCAAGGCTTAGTCGCCATCGCTTTTCGTGGTGTCTGATCGCTCAACAGATAAGGCATGTCCCGCAGCCGAATCCAATCTTCGTTCTGCCAATGCAGCAGACTCAAAGACATCTCCGGCCAATCCAACAAACTCAACATCGGCCGATCTGAATGCCCCGAGTGTTCTGCATCGCGTAAGGCCGGCACTACCTGATGAGTTAGCCACTCACGCAGCAACCGATTGCCCGGAACGTAGTGATAAACCAGCAGCGCATAGACGCCGGATTCACTGAGCATCAATTGCTTTTCGGGTTTCCGGAAATACTCAATCGACAGGACGCGACGTTGATCCTTGTCTAGCTTGTTGACCATGCGTTCGCTGAGATGCACACCCATCAAACGACCGATGTCGCGGGCGCAAAACCATGGTTGGTTTTCAACCAAAAGGCCGTGCAGATAGAGGCCGTGGCGTTTAAAAGTCGTGGGAATGATTGGTTCAGCAAGGTCGTCCTCCGAGGTAGTGGGAGGCAGCAGCCATTTTTTTGTAAACATATCCTTACCTCTACGTTTAAGTTAAAAGAGCCGTAACCCAACGTAGAGGAATTAAGAATATCCCAACAAGCATTATTGTTTACGCATTAAACATATATATTCTTGATGGAATATAGATCGTAATGTGTAAATAAGTCAGCTTCTACGTTGGGTGTTTCTTAGGCACCTATGTGTACCTTAGGTGCGATAGGTTTTCGCGTCAATAAGGTTGTGTGCTTTTTTATGTGGGAATTGTCTGTAAATCTAGGCGATGTATTGATATCGCCTAGATTGTTTTCGGTTTGGTTTATTTTTTTAGAGACATAAGAAGTGCGCCAGCGGTGCCCTGGGGAATAAGGCCTTGCGCTATTTTTTTCTGTAAATATGCAGGGAATTTTTGAGGTAAATATATCTTTTCTAGCCAGATTCTGAAATCGCCCAGAGCGCTCAGTGGATATATATTTGCTTCGGTTTTTGCTGCTGATTGAGGGAAGTAGTCTGGGTATTCATGAGGGAATTTTTTTCTCTCACCATGGACTGCTTCGAGATTTTCTGAAGCCCAGTGTCTGGCCCACATCTGCCCAACACTGATGTCTGGAACAGTATGTGTGTCAATGATCAGTCCTGACTCAATTGCAGATACAACGATGTCTGCAATTTCTCTGAAAACACTAAAGAAACCTGCAGGCAGTTTGTTTAGTAAGATTCTGTCGTGGTAGTGGCGCCATGAGTCTAGTTTAAGTGACTCGGGTGAGAATCCAACTCCTTCGTAGATAAAGGCCCGCAGGGTTCTGCGGGCTAGCAGCCTAAAGTTTCTTTGCGCTATCTGGTTGTCGGTATTATCTGAGTCAAATGCGTAATATTCTAGGATTGCCATGCAGACTGTGTCTGGGTAGGCGCTGATTTTTTGGCCGTTTTGCTCTGTTTTAATAACTATTCGTTCAGCTGTGAAATTTTGCTGAATCAATAGCTGTTTAATTCTTTTTCCTCTGGGCTTGAATACTTCATCGTGCCAATTGTTAGCTAAGTCACTGATCGTTTTAGGGTTTACTCCGCAGAGCCTAGCTAAGCCTCTTTCGGTGAGATAAGGGGTAGTGTCGTTCAAAACGCCCATTTGTATCCCGTCGATCTCCGCGAAAGAAGCCGAGGGCAATTCTAGCGGTAGTTCTGACTGCATTAGCTCGCTCATCATCAGCTCCGAATAAGTTTTATGGCTTCATTTATTAGTAATGGAGGGTACAGACAATCCATGTGGGATTCTGGGTTTTTCTTCTTGTTATAAGTTATGCCCTGTTCCAAGCACAGTTTTGCGCACATGGCTCTCAGATGTTGCAGGTCAATAATTATAGACCTGTCCGAGCAGTAGTTTTGCACATCTATAAGGTCGGAGTTATCACTTGGAAGCGTAATTGTCTCGATTTTCTGATTTATTTCTTCGAGTTGTCGCTCGGTTTCTTCAAAGCGTAAACGGGTTTCGTTGGCGAGTTTTTCTCGCTCTTCGATTTCTTTTATAAGTAGATTGGTATGCTGTGCGAGGGTTTGGGCTAGAGACATTATCTCTGAGCTGCCCTGTTTAACTGGTGCGGGGTATGTCCCGTACTTCCTTACTGCCGGTATTACTTCGTGAAATATCCATCTTTGGAATGATTTACTGGCTGGAGTGCTGTCGCGAGAGATTATTCGGTATAAACCGGGTTCTGTAATAAAAACCTCTGTTCTCGGTTGCGCAGATAAATCGTCGATAACTGGGAAGTGTTTGTATTCGTCGCTGTCCAGTACATCGCGTTGAGCTTTTACTAACTGTCCTAGACCAGTTTTACCTTGTTCGTTTATAGCTGTATTTGTTTTTGCTAGAGTCAAAACAACATCTTCTAACGAGATGTATAAGTTTTCATCGATGTAGAAGCTTCTGATTTTCGAGGTGCCATGAATAGCGTGATAATCCAGTAGTATTGGCGTATGCATTTTAATTTCCTATAAAAAAGCCCCGCACTTGCGGGGCTTTAATTTATTCAGCTAAGCATCCTTTAGGCTTTTGCTGTTATAGCATGGCTCAACGCCATCATCAATCCCAGCTCAACGCACCACCAGTTTGGTATTCGATCACGCGAGTCTCAAAGAAATTCTTCTCTTTCTTCAAGTCCATAATCTCGCTCATCCAAGGGAACGGGTTAGTCGTCCCTGGATACTCTTCCTTCAAACCAATCTGCGACAAACGACGGTTAGCGATGAACTTCAGGTAGTCCTCCATCATCGCCGCGTTCATGCCCAGTACGCCGCGAGGCATGGTGTCACGTGCGTATTCGATCTCCAGCTGCGTGCCCTGAAGAATCATCTGGGTCGCTTCTTCTTTCATCTCGGCATCCCACAAATGTGGGTTTTCGATTTTGATCTGGTTGATCACGTCGATGCCGAAGTTCAGGTGCATGGATTCGTCGCGCAGGATGTATTGGAACTGCTCGGCGACGCCGGTCATTTTGTTGCGGCGGCCCATGGAGAGGATTTGGGTGAAGCCGCAGTAGAAGAAGATGCCTTCCAGAACGCAGTAGTAGGCGATCAGGTTGCGCAGCAACTCTTTATCGGTGTCTGGGGTGCCGGTTTCGAACTTTGGATCGGAGATCGAGCGGGTGTACTTCAGGCCCCAGGCTGCTTTTTTCGCGACCGATGGGATCTCGTGGTACATGTTGAAGATTTCGCCTTCATCCATGGCCAGCGATTCGATGCAGTACTGGTAGGCGTGGGTGTGGATCGCCTCTTCGAAAGCCTGGCGCAGGATGTACTGGCGGCATTCCGGGTTGGTGATCAGGCGGTACACGGCCAGGACCAGGTTGTTGGCAACCAGAGAGTCGGCGGTGGAGAAGAAACCGAGGTTGCGCATGACGATGCGGCGCTCGTCGTCGGTCAGGCCTTCCGGGTTTTTCCAGAGGGCGATGTCGGCGGTCATGTTGACTTCTTGCGGCATCCAGTGGTTTGCGCAACCGTCCAGGTACTTCTGCCAAGCCCAGTCGTACTTGAATGGTACGAGTTGGTTGAGGTCGGCGCGGCAGTTGATCATGCGCTTTTCGTCAACGGCGACACGGGCGGAGGCGCCTTCGAGTTCGGCGAGGCCTTCGGCGACGTCGAGGGAGTTCAGTGCAGCCTTGGCGCGGGCCACGGCGGCCGAGTCGTCGGCGGTGACGGCGCGGGCTTCCAGCGCGGCGGCGCCGCCAGCGTTGTCGAGGCGGTCCATGTTGGCTTCGCTTGCGTGGCCGGCGTTGGCGCCTTTCACGGTTGCGACTTCACTGTCTTCTTTATCGAATTCGTCCCAGCTCAGCATGACGTGTCGTCTCCTGCGTGAGGGCTTGTGCCCGTGTGAAACCTGATGGGTTGGTTTTTCACACGGCCAAAGCCGCGTTGGATGTCGTTTTTTGCAGCGCTGCACGCAGGCAAATAAACAGAAATTTTGACGGGTTCCGAGAGCCTCTGATGGGCGCAATCAGCGTCGGGCACTGTTGCGGGGCTTCAGAATGGCTTTTGCTCCCTGTAAGGGAATATTGCTGACCCGTATAGGGCGGCATTATAGGGAAATTTTTACCGGCGTGGTGCGGCGAATCGGCTCATGTGAGGCCGAGGAGGGCGATGATTTCGGTCCGACCGAGGGATTACAGGGCTTTGCGCGGAGTCGACCCTGGCAGATTTTTTTTCGTTAATTTTTTGGCAGGTGTTTTTTTGTTTAAAAAATAGCCAGAAAAGTGCGTTTTTCACTATATCTAGTGTTTTGCAAGCCTTTTTCGCGGCTCCAGACACAACTGAGCCCGACCGGAGCCGGGCTGGAATCGACCCTCAATGCAGCGTTGAGCGATCCGATTCGGTGCAGTCTGATTCAGTTCGTGCAGCCGTTGCCCATGATGCTGTAGCGCAGGATGTGGCGTTGGCCTTTGTGGTCGTCGTATTCCATTGTTGCCGGCACTACTTCGCAGACATTCGGAACCTCGCTCATCGAAACAACTTTGGCGACATCCAGATGGGTGGAGTAAGTGTATTCCTCGATGACCGGTTGTTGCTGTGCGACATCAGTCGGGACCTCGTCTGCCATGGCGGTTGCGCACAGACTGCTGAGGGCCAGAACCAATAAAGCTTTCATTTCTAATTCACCTTTTTGAGGTCGAGTGGGGTCACGCAACCTTTTTAGGGTTGCGTGTGGAGCTTGAGTAGTTGATGCGTTACTTGGAGAGCTGGATTAACGGCCTTCGTGGGGGCTGTAACGTTGTTAATCGCGGTTGCCTTGTTGGCGAGGTGAATTTTAGGGCGGTGGTGTGTCGGTAAACAGGGGCGGTTTTGATAAACACTTTTGATAGATTTGGTAACAATCGATTCAGGTCTTGGTGTCTGGCCGGATGTGGTTTGCCTGACGGACCGCGTTGACTGCATCGCTGGCAAGCCAGCTCCCACATGGAATGCGGACATTTTGTAGGGGCTTGTTACTACCATCGTCGAATGGTTCTATGGGCCCCACCCGGCTACAACGGGGTCATACAAAAACAACTATTACACCGAGGTAGGAAAGATGAGTGCGGCTTCTCTGTATCCCGTTCGTCCCGAGGTTCTGGCAAACACGCTGACTGACGAGGCGACCTACAAAGCCATGTACCAGCAGTCGGTCGTCAACCCTGACGGCTTCTGGCGCGAGCAAGCCAAGCGTCTGGACTGGATCAAGCCTTTCACCACGGTGAAGCAGACGTCGTTCGACGATCACCATGTCGACATCAAGTGGTTTGCCGACGGCACGCTGAACGTTTCCTACAACTGCCTCGACCGCCATCTGGCCGAGCGCGGCGACCAAGTCGCGATCATCTGGGAAGGCGACGATCCTTCCGAAAGCCGCAACATCACCTACCGCGAACTGCACGAGCAAGTGTGCAAACTGGCCAACGCCCTGCGCGGTCAGGACGTGCACCGTGGCGACGTGGTGACCATTTACATGCCGATGATCCCCGAAGCCGTGGTCGCCATGCTGGCCTGCACCCGGATCGGCGCGATTCACTCGGTGGTGTTCGGCGGTTTCTCGCCGGAAGCCCTGGCCGGTCGCATCATCGATTGCCGTTCGAAAGTGGTGATCACCGCTGACGAAGGCATCCGTGCCGGCAAGAAGATTTCCCTCAAGGCCAACGTCGACGACGCCCTGACCAACCCGGAAACCAGCAGCATCCAGAAAGTCATCGTCTGCAAGCGCACCGGTGGCGACATCAAGTGGAACCAGCATCGCGACATCTGGTACGAAGACCTGATGAAAGTCGCGGGCACCGTGTGTGCGCCGAAAGAGATGGGCGCCGAAGAAGCGCTGTTCATCCTTTATACCTCCGGCTCCACCGGCAAGCCGAAAGGCGTGCAGCACACCACTGGCGGCTATCTGCTGTATGCAGCGATGACCCATGAGCGCGTGTTCGACTACCGTCCGGGCGAAATCTACTGGTGCACCGCCGACGTCGGCTGGGTCACCGGCCACAGCTACATCGTCTACGGCCCGCTGGCCAATGGCGCGACCACGCTGCTGTTCGAAGGCGTGCCGAACTATCCGGACATTACTCGGGTGGCGAAGATCGTCGACAAGCACAAGGTCAACATCCTCTACACCGCGCCGACCGCGATCCGCGCGATGATGGCTTCCGGTCAGGCGGCGGTTGAAGGTGCCGATGGCAGCAGCCTGCGTCTGCTCGGTTCGGTCGGTGAGCCGATCAACCCGGAAGCGTGGGACTGGTACTACAAGAATGTCGGCAAGTCGCGTTGCCCGATCGTCGACACCTGGTGGCAGACGGAAACCGGCGGCAACATGATGAGCCCGCTGCCGGGCGCGCATGCGCTGAAGCCGGGTTCAGCGGCGCGGCCGTTCTTCGGAGTGGTGCCGGCGCTGGTGGATAACCTCGGTAACATCATCGAGGGCGAAGCCGAAGGCAATCTGGTGATCCTCGATTCGTGGCCGGGTCAGGCGCGTACGCTGTACGGCGATCACGATCGTTTCGTCGATACCTACTTCAAGACCTTCCGTGGCATGTACTTCACCGGTGACGGCGCGCGTCGCGATGCCGACGGTTACTACTGGATCACCGGGCGCGTGGACGACGTGCTCAACGTCTCCGGGCACCGCATGGGCACCGCCGAGATCGAAAGCGCGATGGTCGCGCATCCGAAGGTGGCCGAAGCTGCGGTGGTGGGTGTGCCGCATGACATCAAGGGGCAGGGCATCTATGTCTATGTGACCTTGAAGAACGGCGAGGAGCCGACCGAGCAATTGCGTCTGGAGTTGAAGAACTGGGTGCGCAAGGAAATCGGCCCGATTGCTTCGCCGGACGTGATCCAGTGGGCGCCGGGGCTGCCGAAGACGCGTTCGGGCAAGATCATGCGCCGCATCCTGCGCAAGATCGCCACGGCGGAATACGATGGGCTGGGCGACATCTCGACCCTGGCGGATCCGGGTGTGGTGCAGCATTTGATTGATACGCACAAGACCATGAATGTTGCTTAAGTAGCGGTTTGATGTGCTGAAAAGCCCTGTTCGGTGTTCGCCGGACAGGGCTTTTTTGTGTCTGCAGATTTTGTGCTGGTAGGGCTGGCCTTATCGCTGACAAGCCAGCTCCCACAGGTTTTGTGGTGTATTGAAGATTTCGGTTGCAGCACGAATCCCTGTGGGAGCTGGCTTGCCAGCGAAGGCGATCTGTCAGACACCGCAGTAGTCACCTGTAGGAAACCGCAACACCCCAACCAATAATTATCGACCTGCACCGTCAGGCCTTTCCCGCTGTTACCCGCCACGACCCAATGTGTAACCGCCCGCGCCAAACCGGGGCGATGGGAAACGCGATGCCCCGTTTTAGAGCCTCATAAGCCCCGCTGAAAAATAAGACACAACGCTGCGCTTGCCGGATTAGAAGGGTTTGCGAATAATGGGCCCGCAACTTGCAATATGTATCGGTTCACTGTCTTTCGCTCTTGCATGAAATTGCAGAGCTGTCAATGAGCTCAAACCGCTTTCTCGGTGCATCTGTAATTAGTTGTCGCATTGAAGAAATATCGGCTTCGGGCCTGTCGTTAGAATGCCGATCACTCGCTCATCGTGGCCGACGTTGAAATCGCCTGCGGTTTCAATGGGAAATTTCCCGCCGATGCGCAACCGATTTCCGATTCACCCATTCGCATATTGGGCTGTCGCTCACTCTGCCGTTTTTGCCCTTTACCGATGGAGTCCCAAGATGAAGAAACTTGTGCTGCTTGGCGCCCTGGCACTGTCCGTGCTGTCGCTGAATGCCGTCGCTGACGAAAAACCTGTGAAGATCGGCATCGAAGCGGCGTACCCTCCATTCGCTTCGAAAGCTCCGGACGGCAGCATCGTCGGTTTCGACTACGACATCGGCAACGCGCTGTGCGAAGAAATGAAGGTCAAGTGCGTGTGGGTCGAGCAAGAGTTCGACGGTCTGATCCCGGCTCTCAAAGTGCGCAAGATCGACGCGATCCTGTCGTCGATGTCGATCACCGAAGATCGCAAGAAGTCGGTCGACTTCACCAACAAGTACTACAACACCCCGGCGCGTCTGGTCATGAAGGCCGGCACTCAGGTCAGCGAGGGTCTGGCTGAGCTGAAAGGCAAGAACATCGGCGTACAGCGTGGCTCGATCCACGAGCGTTTCGCCCGCGAAGTTCTCGCTCCACTGGGCGCCGAGATCAAGCCGTACGGCTCGCAGAACGAAATCTACCTCGACGTGGCTGCCGGTCGCCTGGACGGTACCGTGGCTGACGCTACCCTGCTCGACGACGGTTTCCTGAAAACCGACGCCGGCAAAGGCTTCGCATTCGTTGGCCCGGCCTTCACCGACGTCAAATACTTCGGCGACGGCGTAGGTATCGCGGTGCGCAAGGGCGACGCCCTGAAAGACAAGATCAACACGGCCATCGCGGCCATCCGCGAAAACGGCAAATACAAAGCAATCCAGGACAAGTACTTCGCCTTCGATATCTACGGCAAGTAAGACGTCTCTGCGACAAGTCCGAAATGGCGCAAGCAACAGAATCTCTGCGGTTTGCGCCATTTTTTCATCCCAACTTTCGAGGACCTGAATCATGTTGAAAGGCTACGGGGCTGTCATCCTCGATGGCGCATGGCTGACGCTTCAGCTCGCCTTGTCGTCCATGGCTCTGGCCATCGTTCTCGGGCTGATCGGTGTCGCGTTGCGCCTGTCGCCAGTGCGCTGGCTGGCGTGGCTGGGCGACCTGTATTCGACGGTGATCCGCGGCATTCCCGATCTGGTGCTGATCCTGCTGATCTTCTACGGCGGTCAGGACCTGCTCAACCGCGTTGCGCCAATGCTTGGCTATGACGACTACATCGATCTGAATCCTTTGGCCGCCGGTATCGGTACCCTCGGTTTCATCTTCGGTGCGTACCTTTCGGAGACGTTCCGGGGTGCGTTCATGGCGATCCCCAAGGGCCAGGCCGAAGCAGGCATGGCGTACGGCATGAGCAGTTTTCAGGTGTTCTTCCGGGTGATGGTGCCGCAGATGATTCGCCTGGCAATTCCCGGCTTCACCAACAACTGGCTGGTACTGACCAAGGCCACCGCGCTGATTTCCGTGGTCGGTCTGCAAGACATGATGTTCAAGGCCAAGCAGGCGGCGGATGCCACGCGCGAGCCTTTCACCTTCTTCCTCGCGGTGGCGGCGATGTACCTGGTAATCACCAGTGTCTCGTTGCTGGCATTGCGTCACCTTGAGAAGCGCTACTCGGTAGGCGTAAGGGCGGCTGATCTATGATCTTCGACTACAACGTCATCTGGGAGGCACTGCCGCTGTACTTCGGCGGCCTGCTGACCACCCTCAAACTGCTCGCGCTGTCGCTGTTCTTCGGCTTGCTCGCGGCGTTGCCGCTGGGGCTGATGCGCGTCTCGAAAAACCCGCTCGTCAACGGCGCCGCGTGGCTGTACACCTACGTGATCCGTGGCACGCCGATGCTGGTTCAGCTGTTCCTGATCTACTACGGTCTGGCCCAGTTCGAAGCGGTGCGCGAAAGCTTCCTGTGGCCGTGGCTGTCGAGCGCGACGTTCTGTGCGTGTCTGGCTTTTGCGATCAACACCAGCGCCTACACCGCAGAAATCATCGCCGGCAGCCTCAAGGCCACGCCGAACGGTGAGATCGAAGCGGCCAAGGCCATGGGCATGTCGCGCTTCAAACTGTACAAGCGCATTCTGCTGCCGTCGGCCCTGCGCCGCGCGCTGCCGCAGTACAGCAACGAAGTGATCATGATGCTGCAGACCACCAGTCTGGCGTCGATCGTGACCCTGATCGACATTACTGGCGCGGCACGAACCGTCAACGCGCAGTTCTACCTGCCGTTCGAGGCGTACATCACTGCTGGCGTGTTCTACCTGTGCCTGACCTTCATTCTGGTCAAGCTGTTCAAACTGGCCGAGCGTCGCTGGTTGAGCTACCTCGCGCCACGGAAGCACTGATATGCAACGCATCGACCACGTATTGCCGTGGAGCCACCTGGGCAGCGAGCGCAAAGTCTCGGTTTTCCGTTTCGGTAGCGGCGAGCGCAAGGCCTACATCCAGGCCAGCCTGCACGCCGACGAACTGCCGGGCATGCGCACCGCCTGGGAGCTGAAAAAGCGCCTCGGCGAACTCGAAGCCCAGGGCTTGCTCAACGGTGTGATCGAGCTGGTGCCGGTGGCCAATCCTCTGGGTCTCGGGCAATTGCTGCAAGGCAATTTCCAGGGCCGTTTCGAGGCGGGCAGCGGCAAGAATTTCAACCGTGACTTCGTCGAGCTCAGCGCGCCGGTAGCGGCGGCACTGGGCGACAGGCTCGGCGATGATCCGCATGCCAACGTGCGCCTCATCCGTCAGGCAATGGCCGACCACCTGGCCGGATTGCCCGAAGCGAGCAGCCAGTTGCAAGGCATGCAGCGTGTGCTGCTCAGCCACGCCTGCACCGCCGACGTGGTTCTGGATCTGCACTGCGATGCCGAAGCCGCGCTGCACATGTATGCGCTGCCGCAGCACTGGCCGCAGTGGCGTTCATTGTCGGCGCACCTGAACGTCAAGGTCGGTTTGCTCGCGGAAGATTCCGGCGGCAGCTCCTTCGACGAAGCCTGCTCGTTGCCGTGGCTGCGCCTGTCGCGGCAGTTCCCCGACGCGCAGATTCCGTTGGCATGCCTGGCGACGACCATCGAGCTGGGCGGGCAGGCCGACACCGGCCGCGTCGAAGCCGAGGCTTACGCCGAAGGCATTCTCGCGTTTCTCGCCGAGCAGGGCCTGATCACTGGCGAGTGGCCGAACCCGGCCTTCGAACCGTGCGAAGGCATGCCGTTCGAAGGCACTGAATTGCTGTTTGCGCCGCACCCCGGTGTGGTGAGTTTTTCCCGCAAGCCCGGCGAATGGGTCGAGGCGGGCGACGAGATTTTTCAAGTGATCGACCCTGTGTCCGATCGGGTCAGCACGGTATGTGCTGGTACGTCCGGGGTGCTGTTTGCCATTGAACGGCTGCGCTATGCCCAACCCGGTTTCTGGCTGGCCAAGGTGGCGGGGCGCGAAGCGCTGCGTCACGGGCGCTTGCTCAACGACTGACTGACTGTTTTTGTGAGAACCGACCGCATGTACAAACTTGAAGTCCAAGACCTGCATAAACGCTATGGCAGTCACGAAGTGCTCAAGGGCGTGTCCCTGAAAGCCGCCGCCGGCGATGTGATCAGCATCATCGGCTCCAGTGGCTCCGGCAAAAGTACTTTCCTGCGCTGCATCAACCTGCTCGAGCAGCCGCACGCCGGCAAGATTCTGCTCAACAACGAAGAGCTGAAACTGGTGGCGAACAAGGACGGCGCGCTGAAAGCGGCTGACCCCAAGCAGCTGCAGCGCATGCGTTCGCGCCTGTCGATGGTGTTCCAGCATTTCAACCTGTGGTCGCACATGACCGCACTGGAAAACATCATGGAAGCGCCGGTGCACGTGCTCGGCGTATCCAAGGCCGAAGCCCGCGAGAAAGCCGAGCACTACCTGAACAAGGTTGGCGTGGCCCATCGTAAGGATGCATTCCCTGGGCATATGTCCGGCGGCGAGCAGCAGCGTGTGGCGATTGCCCGTGCGCTGGCGATGGAGCCGGAAGTGATGCTGTTCGACGAACCGACCTCGGCCCTCGACCCGGAGCTGGTCGGCGACGTGCTGAAAGTCATGCAGGCGCTGGCGCAGGAAGGTCGCACCATGGTTGTGGTGACTCACGAAATGGGCTTCGCCCGTGAAGTGTCGAACCAGTTGGTGTTCCTGCACAAAGGCGTCGTCGAAGAAAGCGGCAACCCGCGCGAAGTGCTGGTCAACCCGCAGTCGGAGCGCTTGCAGCAGTTCCTGTCGGGCAGCCTGAAATAAAACAGGACTGCCGTTGTGCACCAGATTAGGTCATGCTTCGCGATCTTCTGGCTGGCTCAGATCCCCTGTGGGAGCGAGCCTGCTCGCGAAAGCGGTAGAACAGCCAGCAATTATGTTGACTGGTACACCGCCTTCGCGAGCAGGCTCGCTCCCACATTCTGATCTTCACCGGTTTCAGGATTTGTGTTCATTTCCGGGCTAGCATTGGCCCATGCCTTCATCACCGTTGTTCGTTTCGGATTGCCCGCCCATGACTGCCCATCGAATTGGTTTCCTGATTTGGCCCAGCACTAAAGCGTTGACGCTGGCGCTGGCGGAGGAGGCCTTGCGTGTTGCGCAGCGGGTGCACCCGGACGTGGTTTACGAACTCACGTTCTTGCAGGCCGAACCGCAGACCGAAGGTGCCTGGCAACTGCCCGGCGAGCCCTGGGCCGGCAAGCTCGAGAATTTCCAGAAACTGTTCCTGCTCGCTGATGAGCCGCCCACCACTTTGGCACCGGCGCTGAGCAGTGCGCTAAAGCAAGTGGTGCGCGCCGGTTGCGTGATCGGTGGTCTCTCGGCTGGTGTCTATCCACTGGCCCAGCTCGGTCTGCTCGACGGTTATCGCGCCGCCGTGCACTGGCGCTGGCAGGACGATTTTGCCGAGCGCTTCCCCAAAGTCATTGCCACCAGTCATCTGTTCGACTGGGATCGCGATCGTCTGACCGCTTGCGGTGGCATGTCGGTGCTCGATCTGCTGCTGGCAGTATTGGCCCGTGATCACGGTGCGGAACTGGCCGGTGCGGTGTCGGAAGAGCTGGTGGTCGAGCGCATTCGCGAGGGCGGTGAGCGTCAGCGCATTCCGTTGCAGAATCGCCTCGGCTCCAGCCATCCGAAACTGACCCAAGCGGTGTTGCTGATGGAAGCCAACATCGAAGAGCCGCTGACCACCGACGAAATCGCCCAGCATGTGTGCGTATCCCGTCGGCAGCTGGAGCGGATCTTCAAGCAGTACCTCAACCGCGTGCCGAGCCAGTACTACCTGGAATTGCGCCTGAACAAGGCCCGGCAGATGTTGATGCAGACCAGCAAGTCGATCATCCAGATCGGCCTGTCCTGTGGCTTCTCCTCGGGGCCGCATTTCTCCAGCGCCTACCGCAATTTCTTCGGTGCCACGCCGCGGGAAGATCGCAACCAGCGGCGCAGCAGCAGCCCGTTCGAATTGTCGTCAGTGCCGCCAGAGCGCGGCTGATCGCGGCTTAACTGTCGCGGTTGAACTCCACGCCGACGGAGATCTCCGACCCGTCACTGTCATCGGGCGATGGATTCAGGTTGACCTGACCGGCCTGCTCTTCAAGCAGACGCATTTGCCGTGCGCGGTTGTAAGCCTCAAGGCGTTGCAGACTTCGCGGGTTCAGTGGGTTGCCGCTGAAGTTGTAGTGCGTCGCCACGTCGCCGGGAGTCGATGGAAACTGACTCCCCAACTCGCTGATGACGTTATCCGCCAGGTTCACTGACTTCAGTCCTGGCAGATCGAACAGTCCTTTGGGCGTTGCGCGCAGGCCGATATTGTTCAGACGCAGTATCTGCAGATTGGCCAGTTTGCTCAGCGCAGGAACGTTGCCCAGCGGATTGTCGCCCAGGTCCAGAGAGACGAGGTTTTGCATTCCGGCGATGGCATCTGCAGTTTGCTGGGGCAGCGTCAGGCGGCAGTCGGGCAAACTCAGGGTCGTCAGTGCATCCAGTCCGGTAATTGCCGGCGGGACTTCCCTCAGCGGGTAATTGCGGATGTCGACCACGCTCAGCTTCGGAAAAAGCTCCACCAGGCGATTGACGCCGGGAGGCGAAGCGGAGGTGCTGGTCAGTTCCAGCTGTTCGATGTAGTCGAAGCGTCCGGCCAATGGCGGCAACTCTCCCGAGAAGGCCAGATCGCAGACGAACGCGTTGTCCTTTGGCGATTTCGGATAGCGGCGCAGGCGCGCCTCCAGATTTTCCTTAAAGCGTTTTCGGCTGACTGATTCCCGCCGCGCCGCTTCGCCGGTCAGCGGTGTACGCAAAACCGGATGGTGCGCAGTCTCGTTGCACCAGGTATCGAGTCGCGTGAGCAGGCGCGTCATCTCCGTCTGTCGGCGCGCCAGTTCGACACGTCCGTCCGCCAGTGTGCCCGGCAGACGGTACAACAAGTCGTTGGCTTCCAGGCCGGTCAACGAGGGGTACAGCGATTGCATCAGGTTGAGGTCGGCCGGTTCGGCCCAGACGCCAAAGTTGTCTGCGGTCATTTGAAACGTTGCCTTGATGCGTTCTCTGGACGCCGCTGACAGCGGATTGGCGCCTACGTCAATGCCATGCCCGGCGTAAGGAACGAGGTCGCCGGGCAGCTCGGCAATGTTGTTGTCGTTCAATAACGCAGCGTTCAACTGTGGCAGTCGCTCAAGCCCTGCGGGCACAGAGTCGATTCCGGTCCGGATCAGGTCGAGAAATCTCAGATCCGTCAGCGCTGATACGTCCGGGGTGGCCTCCAGAGTGTTGCCGAACAGGTCCAGCGCCTTCAAACGGCCCAGCGTGGACAAGATCGCTTGCCCCGCCGCATCGAGCGTGATCCGGCATTTGCTCAGCATCAGGGTTTCCAGCGACGGTGTGCTCTGCAGAGCCTGCGGGATCCGGCCAAGGTTGAAGTCTTTGAGTTCCAGCCCGCTTAATCCGTTGAAGCTGCGCAGAAAGCCGTCAGGCACGCTCAGCCCCGGATTACCATCAATTTGCAAATGCGTAATGTGGCCGAAATCAGCGTTCAACGGCGGTAATTCGCCGGCAAACTTAGCGCTCGTTTCAAACCTGTCCAGGCGTAACGCCAAGTTTCCGGTTCGTCGGCCGCGCCACAGTCGTTCCAGTCGCTTGGCGAATTCTTGTCTGGCGTCCAATTGCGCCACTCTTTGCTCGGCCGTCCAGAATTGTCCTGTGGACGGATCATTGGCCGGGATTTGGTCACGCCATGTATTGAGGTCGGCGATCATTCGGGCGAGTTCCGCTTCCCAGCGAAGCAACTGCGCCGTGCCGGCCTGCAAGGTGCCGGGCAGACGGTAGATCATGTCGCTGGCCGCCAAGTCGTTCAGTCCCGGGAAAAGCTTTCGCGCCAAGGCGATGTCCGCCGGCGCGGGGCTCACCCCAAAGTCGTGTGCGTGGCTGGCATGGTAGCGCTTGATTCGCTCACGGGTAGCGAGGGACAGCGGGTTGTCGTTCAGATACAAGCCATCGAGGCGTTGTGGATTCGCGGCGAATAGAGTCTCCGGCAACTCTGTGATGAGGTTGTCATTGAGGTACGCGTACTGCAGAACCGGGTGATCGACAATGCCTTCGGGCAGGACGGTCAGGCCGGCATTCATCAGAAAGACATCCACCAGCGCCGGCATGGTGCGCAGATCGGGCGCCATGGCCAGCGGGTTATTACTCAGATCCAAAAGCTTGAGCGTGGGCAAGGAATTGAGTACTTCCTGTCCGGCAGGTGTGAGCTTCACGGCGCAATGACTCAGGCGCAGTTCCTTGAGCGTGTGCAGGTCCGCCACAAATGCTGGTATATCGTTCAGGGCAACGGCTTTGAGCTCCAGAGCCTGCAGGTTGGGGAAGCGTTCGATGAACGTGCCGATGTTACTGATTGCAGCGTTTGCGTTGAGCTTCAGACTTGCAACGTGGCTGAAATCCGCCGACAGCCGTGGCATGTCGCCAAAAAACTTCAGGTCGGCGGCAAAAAACTCGCTTCGCGCTGCAGTCTCGTTCGACCGCTGTCGCCAAAACGCTTCCAATGCTTCTTTGAACGCCGTTCGCGCCGCCGTTTGCGTCTGTAATTCATCGGCCGACAGCACCTGCCCGGTAACCGGGTGAGTGGCGGTGATTTGCTCTGTCCATTGCGCGAGATCGAGCTGCATCTGCTCCAGCTCTGCGCGCCATTGATCAAGCTGCATGCGACTGTCCGCCAGGTCGCCTGGCAGGTCGTAAATCATATCGCTGGCCTGTTGCTGATCCAGCCCGGTAAACAGTTGTCGGGCAAGGGCAATGTCCTGATCATCGGCGCGCACATCAAAATCGTTCTGATGGAGGCGGTAATAGGCTTTGATCTTGTCGCGTGTCGTGGCCGAGAACGGGTTGTCGGAAAGATAAATGCCGTCGCTGCGAGCCCCCGGGATCTCGAACAGGGCGTCGGGGAGGTCGGTGATGCGGTTGCCGGTCAGCACCGCAATGGGCAGCTTCGGATGAGTGGCCAGCCCATCGGGGAGTACAGTGAGACCGCTGTTGGACAGGTCGATGTATCTCAGTTCAGGCAGCAGATTCAGATCGGGAAATGTCCCCAGCGGGTTGTCGCCCAGGTCCAGCCTGCGCAGGCCGTTCATGGACATCAGGGCTGCCTCGTTTTCGGGGGTCAGAACCACGCCGCAGTTTTTCAGCTCCAGTTCGGTCAGACCGGGCAGGCTGATTCCGGCCAGCGTCGGTGTATCCAGTGCGAAGCTGTCCAGACGCAGGGTAGTCAGGTTGGGGAAGTGTTCCACGAAAGGAGCGATGGCGGAGAGGTTGCTGTTGCCGCTCAGGTTCAATCGCGACACATGGGCGAAATTGGCGCTGAGGACGGGCATGGCGCCGCTGAACTCGGCATGCGCCCTCAGCTCGTCAGCGCGGCCGAACCCGGTCCGGGTGCGCCAGAACAACTGAATTTGCCGGGCGAAGGAGCGCCTTGCATTGGTCTCGCGGGTCTGTGCTTCAGGGCTCAACGGCTCGTCCGATCCAGATGGAGTCACGGAAGCCTGTTCGACCCACCGCTCCAGTTCGAGATTGAGTTGTCTCAGCTCTGCCTCCCAGCGTGACAACTGTGCCCGTCCCTCGGCCCAGTTCCCGGGCAACCGGTACAACACCTCAGTAGCCTGCTCGGCGTCAATATTGGGAAACAGGTTCATGGTGCGTTGCAGGTCTTGCGTCTCGGGGCGGACACCGAAGTATTTGCCGGTGTGGTTGTAATAGTTTTTCACCCGTTCCCTTGATGCCGTCGACAATGGATTGTCGGCAAAGGTGTAGCCATCGCTGAGGGAGCTGGCGAGGTTGAAGAACCGCTCGGGAATGCTCGTGATCCGGTTGCCGTCGAACTGCGCGGAGATCAATCGCGGGTGATCGAGCAGGTCATCCGGCACGGCGTAGAGCCCGGTATTGGACAAGTTGACGTAGCGCAGCGAAGGCATCGTGTGCAGGTCGGGAGGCAGGCCCAGCGAGTTGCCTTGCAGGTCCAGCAGGGTGAGTTGTGGTAGCGACGCGAGCACCGATTGCGTGGTGGTGGTCAGGCTGATCCGGCAATCACGCATGCGCAATTCGCGAAGCGCCGGCATCGAGGTGAGCGACTGAGGCAGGCTCGGCAGGTTGAGATTGTACGCATCCAGTCTCTGCAACCGCTGGAACGACTGCAAAAAGCTGTCGAAAGAACCGGTCATGGTGTTGCCATCGATCGCCAGCCAGGTGATATGGCTGAAATCGGCCGACATCACCGGCAAGTCACCCATGATGCGGAGAGTCAGCAACATGGCGTGGCCCGAGGCGGCACCCTGCGCATCGATCCCGACGACATTCTCCCGTCGCCAGCCCTGCAGCAGTTGTTCCCTGAATAAACGTCGGTTGCGAATTTCGGCTTGCCGCTCGATTGACGTGAGCGCGCTGCCTGTCAGAGGGTGCCGGGCGGGCGGGTTGTTGGCCCAGACCTGAAGCTCGTTCTGCAATTGCAGGTAGTCGGTTTGCAGACGGACCATTTCCGCGCGCCAGCCCAGAGGATTGGCGCGCAGGCGTTGTGCGAGTCGGCTTGATTCCGCGGCCGACATCCTTGGATAGAGTGTTCTTATGTCGTGCTCAAGGGCGTCAATGGTCTCGCCTGTCACGACGATTGGAGGGGGAAGACGCGGGTAACCCTCCGTCCCCAGGATCCGTAATGTGTCGGTCATCGGTGGCTTGATCGGATTCTCCGACAGCACCTGCCGCAGCTCGCTGCGTTCCAGCGTGTGTTCGCGAACCGCGGTTTTCAGTGTCTGGCCCTCACCGATTTGCAGGGCGAGGCTCTGGCGTTCACTGTCCGGCAGCGCATAGAGCAGGCTGGAGTAGAAGTCACTGAGCGAATGCAGTGCCTGGCCGCGATCGTCGTAAGGTTGATATTGACCATCATCGTTGCGCACGAGGACTTTCTGCTCGGGAGCCTCTTCGCTTCCGATGCTATCGAGGACCGGGCCGTCGTAGCGGCCGTGGCGGATTTCGATGCGCACGTCGCCGCTCCAGCCTGGCAGCAGTTTCAGGCTGTGCAGGGCGAGGGAATCGGAATCGGCATTGCTCACCGAGCCGAGCTGCAGTCCTTCGTAGGCGCGGGTGACGCGCACTTCCTGGCGCGCCAGTTGCAGCAGCTCCTGCTGACGCGGCGGAACCTGGCCCTGATCCAGCTGCAACATTTCGTCGCCGGTAGCGGTGTCGAGCAGTTCGCGGGTGACGCTGGCCGGCAGCTCGGGTGCCTGGGCCTTGAGCGGTTGGGCCAGTGGATCGTCGATACCCTGCAGCGCCTGATAGCGCGACTCGAACAGCGCGCTTTTGTGGGTTTTCGCAAGGCCGGCCAATTGCTTGCGCAGGGTCTGGCTGCGGACATCCAGTGGTGGGGTCAGCGCAAAGGGTTCGTCAAGCAGCGCCTTGATTTGTTCTTCGTCGAGGGCGGAGAGCAAGGATTTGAGCAGGTCGCCACCGATCAGCCGATCCTGCCTCAACTCGGTCAGGGGCAAGCTTTCGTCTGCGGAGGATTGCCAGAGCAGTTCGCCGTTGCGATCAACCAGACGCAGCCGCCTGTTGCTCGGCCAACGGCCATGGTCGGTCAGCAGTTGCAACTGGGTGACCGGATCGGCACGCAAGAAATCTTCAGACGTTTCGCTGTCCATCTGATCGACGAAGCGCTGCAGCTGCTGGTCGATCTTGAAGCGCTGAATGCTGTCGGCCAGCAGCGGCGGGAGCTTTTCCCGATTGACGTGCATCTTGCGCAAGGCGTCTTCGCTGGTGCCGCTGACCTGCAGAATGGTTTCCCGCTCGGCCGGCGAAAAGCTCTCCACCGAAGGGCCGATGCGGCGCAGTGCGGTTTCGCCGTCCCATTCGAGCGGTTGTTCGAGCTCTGTGTGCCAGGCGCCCTCACCGTTGTGGCGGACTGCAGGCTGGTAGGCGTCGGGCCGGGTGGGGTGTTCGATGCGGTACTGCCCGGGCTCCTCGGCGGGCTTCAGGGAAAAATGCGCATCGTCGAGCGGCAGAAGTTGCTTGCCCTGATGGGCGTGCAGGCCCAGTGCGTCGGGTCGCGAGTCGACGGGCGGACGCAGCGGGTGCTTGTAGCGCTCAAGATCGGGCTGCCAGTAGCGGGTTTCGCCTTTGGCCAGTTTCACCGGTTTGAAACGGTCGATGAACGCCAACACGTCTGCAGGCAGCACCTTGCGAAACTCGGCTGCGCCAATCGCACCGCCCACCGCGAACAGGCCCAGCTGAATCATCGATTCGACGGTGTCCATCAGGTGCCCGATGGCTTCGGTGTTGCGACCCTGTGCCCATTCGACGATGCCTTCGAAGGTTTCGTCGAGCATCTGGTAAGCCATATACGCCATCATTGCTTCGCCCAGTACCGGCACGAATGGCGCGACAATCAGGGCTGCGGTCTGGGCGATGCTGGAAAGGATATTGACCACCGAATCCCAGAAGGCCCAGCGTGCGCGTTGATCGACCCAGGCCGTCGGGACGGCGATGACCCGGGCATCGTTGAAGACCTTGTTCAGTTTGGCCTGGTGCAGGTGTTGCCACAGGCCATCGTAAAACGGCACCAGCGTGGTTTGCAGGTCAGGCCGTTCCACGGGCGCCTCGCGCCACGCGGGCAGGGCGCTGCCGGGCTCGTGGGGATGCCATTTGATTGCGCTCAGGCGGCTGTTGATTGTGCTGAAGAAGTAGCCGCGCTGTTCGTGATTGACGAAGCGGCTGAAGAACTGCTGGTACTCTTTTGAGCGCAACTGGCGCGTCAGCTCGACGAGCATTTCAGCCGGGGACGCATATTCCTTGAACGGATGCTCGGGATCATTCGGTACATAGGCCACGACGCGTGCGACATTGCGCGTCTGGTACAGATCCGCAGCGAACACGACGATGCCGGTGAGTGGTGCGCAGAGCATCGTCACGTCATGACACAGCACCGGTGCACCGTTGATGTAAAGCCCGTCATGCCGTCGAGCATGGCGTCGACCAGGCGGAAATGATTTTCCGACACGTCACGGTGCATCCGCGCCCACTGCAGCGCGGCTTTCATCGCGGCCTTCTCGCTGGCGTCCAGTTTGGCGCGCAGGCTCGAGGCGAGCGCAGGGTCGGAGTAACCGAGATTTTTTTCCAGGCTGGCCTTGTACTGCGCACCGATATCCAGTCGGCGGCACAGTTGGGTAAACGCCGGGATGCTCAGTCTGGCCTTGATGTCCGGCAGTGGCTCGAACTGCCCGCTGGCCGATGGTGCGGTGGTGTAGGTCGATGCGGCTTCGAAAGCGTTTTCGTAGGTTTCACGGTCTTCGAAGTTATGCAGTGCGGCGTCCAGCAACGACACCGTCCAGACGCGGGCGCCGGTGCTGATGGCAAACCATGGTGTCGTCACCGGAATATACAAGCGCACATAGGTGTTTCTGACATCCACGTCGAGGTTGAAGCAGTTTTTCAGTTCCGCTTTGAGCAGAGGCTCGGCGAAAGCGGCGGCGTCCTGCAGATGTTCCAGGCTTTTGTCTACCTCGCTCTGCGCGGTGAGAGTGGTCGCAGTGAGTTTCTTCATCACGGCGTGTTGCTCGGCGGGAGCGGACTTGAGCGCCTCAGGCACTAGAGGCGGGCTGTTTTTCAGTGCCTCGCGGCGGGAGGCCGAGGTGTTGCCGAGCCATTGGGGAATCGCGTTTTTCAGCGGTTGATAGTGCTCGTCCGGATGTTGTGGTTCGGGCGTCTTGCTAAAGGTTGTCGGTGAGTGGCCATCAGACAGGTGCATGAGCATTCCTTGGCGTTGAGAAGAACCCTCAGCAAATCAGCAACAAGCGCCCACCGTGCGGTACATATTTATCTCTCTGCGGCGAGGCTGACTTGGTATTCTGCGCGGCCTGCCGCAAATCGGCCGCGCCCGGTAAACTGCGCCTTTGCGACGCTATATGTCGCATTGCCGTAAACCCGGGAAAATCCGGGGTTTGCGCTATAAGAAGTTGTCGCTTGGCGACAAGGCCGGGCACCCAACTGTCCTTACAATCCCCTCATCGCTCGCCAGTTCCAGGCGGGTGTTCCTCTTCAGGAGACTCCGATGTCCGTTGAGCACGCTGCGGTACAACGCGCCGATTTCGACCAGGTAATGGTTCCCAACTACGCGCCTGCCGCTTTCATTCCGGTGCGTGGCGCCGGTTCCCGGGTCTGGGATCAGGCCGGCCGCGAGCTGATCGACTTCGCCGGCGGGATTGCCGTCAACGTCCTGGGCCACGCGCATCCGGCGCTGGTCGGTGCGTTGACCGAACAGGCGAACAAGCTGTGGCACGTGTCCAACGTGTTCACCAACGAACCGGCGCTGCGCCTGGCGCACAAGCTGATCGACGCCACGTTTGCCGAGCGCGTGTTCTTCTGCAACTCCGGCGCCGAAGCCAATGAGGCCGCATTCAAGCTGGCCCGTCGCGTCGCATTCGACCGTTTCGGCACTGAGAAATACGAAATCATCGCCGCACTGAACAGCTTCCACGGCCGTACCCTGTTCACCGTCAACGTCGGTGGCCAGTCGAAGTATTCCGACGGTTTCGGCCCGAAGATCACCGGCATTACCCACGTTCCGTACAACGATCTGGCCGCGCTGAAAGCCGCGGTGTCCGAGAAGACCTGCGCGGTCGTGCTCGAGCCGATCCAGGGTGAGGGCGGCGTGCTGCCGGCCGAGTTGGCCTACCTGCAAGGTGCCCGCGAGCTGTGCGACGCCAACAACGCATTGCTGGTGTTCGACGAAGTGCAGACCGGCATGGGCCGCAGCGGCAAGCTGTTCGCCTACCAGCATTACGGCGTGACCCCGGACATCCTCACCAGCGCCAAGAGCCTGGGCGGCGGTTTCCCGATCGCGGCGATGATGACCACCGAAGCGCTGGCCAAACATCTGGTCGTCGGCACCCACGGCACCACTTACGGCGGCAACCCGCTGGCCTGCGCCGTCGCCGAAGCGGTGATCGACGTGGTCAACACCCCTGAAGTGTTGAACGGCGTGAACGCCAAGCACGACAAGTTCAAGACCCGCCTGCAACAGATCGGCGAGAAATACGGCCTGTTCACTCAGGTGCGTGGTCTCGGTCTGCTGATCGGTTGCGTGCTGAGCGAAGCCTGGAAAGGCAAGGCCAAGGACATCTTCAACGCCGCCGAACAGGAAGGCCTGATGATTCTCCAGGCCGGCCCCGACGTGATCCGTTTCGCCCCGAGCCTGGTGGTGGAAGACGCCGATATCGATGCCGGTCTCGACCGCTTCGAACGCGCCGCGGCGAAGTTGACGCAAGCCTGATGGACCTTTCAGCGCCTGGAGGTTTTCGGGCGCCGAAGCCAATTTTTTACATCGGACAGATTCGACTGTCGGAGTGAGCCCTGTGGTGAGGGGATTTATCCCCGTTGGGGCGCGAAGCACCCCCAGAAAAGGGGCCACTACGCAGCCCAACGGGGATAAATCCCCTCGCCACACAGGCTCACTCCTACAAGGTCCGGTGTTTTTTTCTGTGAATATTGAGAGAAAGGAGTGACACCATGCTGGTGATGCGCCCCGCGCAAATGGCTGATCTGGGCGAGGTACAGCGTCTGGCTGCGGATAGCCCGATTGGTGTCACTTCCTTGCCGGATGACGTGGAACGTCTGAGCGACAAGATCGCCGCGAGCGAAGCTTCGTTTGCCGCCGAAGTGAGCTTCAACGGTGAAGAGAGTTACTTCTTTGTCCTTGAAGACTCGAGCACCGGAAAACTGGTCGGCTGCTCGGCCATCGTCGCGTCCGCCGGCTACTCGGAGCCGTTCTACAGCTTCCGCAACGAGACCTTCGTCCACGCCTCCCGCGAGCTGAAGATCCACAACAAGATCCACGTGCTCTCGCAGTGCCACGACCTGACCGGCAACAGCTTGCTGACCAGTTTCTACGTGCAGCGCGAGCTGGTCGGTTCGCCGTGGGCCGAGCTCAATTCCCGTGGCCGTCTGCTGTTCGTCGCCAGCCACCCGGAGCGTTTTGCCGATTCGGTGGTGACCGAGATCGTCGGTTACAGCGACGAGAATGGCGACTCGCCGTTCTGGGATGCGATCGGGCGTAATTTCTTCGACCTCAACTACGCCGAGGCCGAGCGTCTGTGCGGGCTGAAAAGCCGCACCTTCCTCGCCGAGCTGATGCCGCATTACCCGATCTACGTGCCGTTGCTGCCGGACTCCGCCCAAGAGGCGATGGGCCAGGTGCATCCACGGGCGCAGATCACCTTCGACATCCTGATGCGCGAAGGCTTCGAGACCGATCACTACATCGACATCTTCGACGGTGGCCCGACCCTGCATGCGCGGGTTTCCGGGATCCGTTCGATCGCCCAGAGCCGCGTGGTGCCGGTGAAGATCGGCGAGCCGGTCAAAGGCGCCGGGCGCCAGTATCTGGTGGCCAACGCGCAGTTGCAGGATTACCGCGCGGTGTTGCTCGAGCTGGACTACGCGCCGGGCAAACCGGTGACGCTGGATATGGAAGCGGCCGAAGCCCTGGGCGTCGGTGAAGGTGCCAGCGTGCGCCTGGTGGCGGTTTAACGCCTTAGCGAGTTTCACGGGTGGCGCGAGCGGCCCGTTTGAGGAGATAGCATGATTGTTCGTCCCGTACGCAGCAGCGATTTATCCGCGCTGATCGACCTGGCCCGCAGCACCGGCACCGGCCTGACTACCTTGCCGGCCAACGAAGAGCGCCTGACCCACCGGGTCGGCTGGGCCGAGAAGACCTTTCGCGGCGAAGCCGGGCGCGGTGATGCCGACTATCTGTTCGTGCTCGAAGACGATGACGGCCGTGTGGTGGGGATTTCCGCCATCGCCGGTGCGGTCGGCCTGCGTGAGCCCTGGTACAACTTCCGTGTCGGTCTGACGGTCAGCGCTTCGCAAGAGCTGAACATCTACCGAGAGATTCCGACGCTGTTTCTGGCCAACGACCTGACCGGCAATTCCGAGCTGTGCTCGCTGTTCCTGCACGCCGATTACCGCAACGGTCTCAACGGCCGCATGCTGTCCAAGGCGCGCATGCTGTTCATCGCCGAGTTCCCGGAGCTGTTCGGCAACAAGATCATCGCCGAGATGCGCGGCGTGTCCGATGACGCCGGGCGCTCGCCCTTCTGGGAAAGCCTCGGCCGCCATTTCTTCAAGATGGAATTCAGCCAGGCCGATTACCTGACCGGCGTCGGCAACAAGGCGTTCATCGCCGAACTGATGCCGAAATTCCCGCTGTACACCTGCTTCCTTTCGCCGGACGCGCGCAACGTCATCGGCCAGGTGCACCCGGACACCGAGCCGGCACTGGCGATGCTCAAGAGCGAAGGCTTCAGCTATCAGGGTTACGTCGATATCTTCGACGCCGGCCCGGCCATCGAATGCGAAACCAGCAAGATCCGCGCGGTGCGTGACAGCGAAGCGCTGGTGCTGGCCGTCGGCACGCCGGGCGATGACGCCACGCCGTTCATCATCCACAACCGCAAACGCGAGGATTGCCGCATTACGGCTGCACCAGCGCGCCTGGCTGCGGGCACCCTGGTGGTCGATCCGCAGACCGCGAAACGTCTTCAACTCAGCGCCGGCGATCAGGTTCGCGCCGTGGCGTTGTCCGCTGCACGGGAGTCGAAATAATGAATTCGCTATACATCGCAGGTGAGTGGCTGGCCGGTCAGGGCGAAGCCTTTCAATCTTTGAACCCGGTGACCCAGCAAGTGCTGTGGGCGGGCGAGGGCGCCACTGCCGCGCAGGTCGAATCGGCGGTGCAGGCTGCTCGTCAGGCGTTTCCTCAGTGGGCACGTCGCACCCTCGAGGAGCGCATCAGCGTTCTCGAAGCTTTTGCTGCTGCGTTGAAAAACCACGCTGACGAACTGGCTCGCACCATCGGCGAAGAAACCGGCAAACCACTGTGGGAAGCCGCGACTGAAGTGACCAGCATGGTCAACAAGATCGCGATTTCGGTGCAGAGCTACCGTGAGCGGACCGGCGAGAAGAGCGGCCCATTGGGCGACGCCACGGCCGTATTGCGCCACAAGCCGCACGGCGTGGTCGCGGTGTTCGGCCCTTACAACTTCCCCGGTCACCTGCCTAACGGTCATATCGTCCCGGCGCTGCTGGCCGGTAACAGCGTGCTGTTCAAGCCCAGCGAACTGACGCCGAAAGTCGCCGAGCTGACGGTCAAGTGCTGGATCGAAGCCGGTCTGCCGGCGGGCGTTTTGAACCTGCTGCAGGGCGCCCGCGAAACCGGTATTGCTCTGGCGGCGAACCCGGGTATCGACGGTCTGTTCTTCACCGGCTCCAGCCGCACCGGCAATCACCTGCATCAGCAATTCGCCGGGCGCCCGGACAAGATTCTTGCGCTGGAGATGGGCGGCAACAACCCGCTGGTGGTCGATCAGGTCGCCGATCTGGACGCGGCGGTGTACACGATCATTCAGTCGGCATTCATTTCCGCCGGCCAGCGCTGCACCTGCGCCCGCCGTTTGCTGGTGCCGCAAGGCGCGTGGGGCGACAGCCTGCTCAAGCGTCTGGTGGAAGTCAGTTCGACCATTGAAGTCGGTGCGTTCGATCAGCAACCGGCGCCGTTCATGGGCTCGGTGATTTCCCTTGGCGCGGCGAAGGCGCTGATGGATGCGCAGGAGCAACTGCTGGCCAACGGCGCGGTGGCGCTGCTGGAAATGACTCAGCCACAGGCGCAATCGGCCTTGCTGACTCCGGGGATTGCCGATGTGACGGCCGTGGCCGAGCGTCCGGACGAAGAACTGTTCGGGCCGTTGCTGCAAGTGATCCGCTACGCCGATTTCGCTGCGGCGATCACTGAAGCCAACAACACCGCTTACGGGCTGGCCGCCGGTTTGCTCTCCGATTCCGAAGCGCGTTACCAGCAGTTCTGGCTGGAAAGCCGCGCCGGCATCGTCAACTGGAACAAACAGCTGACCGGCGCCGCGAGCAGCGCGCCGTTCGGCGGCGTCGGCGCCTCGGGCAACCACCGCGCCAGTGCCTACTACGCAGCGGATTACTGCGCTTACCCGGTGGCATCGCTGGAAACCCCGAGCCTGGTGTTGCCTGCCTCGCTGACACCCGGCGTGAAAATGGCGTAGCGCCCAATTGCTGGCAAGCCAGCTCCCACAGGGTCAGAGACGTCCACACATTTTGTGTACGACGCGGTCAATGTGGGAGCTGGCTTGCCAGCGATGGCCGCACCGCGGTCTTACCTAATTGTTACTCGATGCCTATAACAACAGATTCTCGTGGAGCCTCGCTGATGAAATCCTATGAAGTCAATTTTGACGGTCTAGTGGGGCCGACCCATAACTACGGTGGTCTGTCCTACGGCAACGTCGCCTCGCAGAGCAACAGTCAGCAATCCTCGAATCCGAAGGAAGCGGCGCTGCAAGGTCTGGCCAAGATGAAAGCGCTGATGGACATGGGCTTTCAGCAAGGCGTGCTCGCTCCGCAAGAACGTCCCGACGTGGCCGCGCTGCGTCGTCTGGGCTTCAGCGGCACTGACGCACAAGTGATCGAGCGCGCCGCCAAAGAGGCGATGCCGCTGCTGGTTGCCAGTTGCTCGGCCTCAAGCATGTGGGTAGCCAATGCCGCGACGGTCAGCCCGAGCGCCGATACCGCTGACGGCCGCGTGCACTTCACCGCCGCCAACCTCAATTGCAAATATCACCGCAGCATCGAGCACCCGACCACCAGCCGCGTGCTCGGTGCGATGTTCGCCAATCAACAGCACTTCGCCCATCACGCCGCTTTGCCGGCAGTGGCGCAGTTCGGTGATGAAGGCGCGGCCAACCACACGCGTTTCTGCCGTGAGTACGGTGAAGCCGGTGTCGAGTTTTTCGTATTCGGCCGCAGCGCCTTCGACAATCGTTTCCCGGCACCGCAGAAATACCCGGCGCGCCAGACCCTCGAAGCCTCGCAAGCCGTCGCGCGTCTGCACGGTCTGCGTGACGAAGGCGTGGTCTACGCCCAGCAAAACCCCAATGTCATCGATCAGGGTGTGTTCCACAACGACGTGATCGCCGTGGGCAATGGGGAGGTGCTGTTCTATCACGAGGACGCGTTCCTCGAGACCGACAAGATGCTCGCCGAACTGCAAGGCAAACTGGCCAAGGTCGGCGGCAACTTCCAGTCGGTGTGTGTGCCGCGTTCGGCGGTCAGCGTCGATGATGCGGTGCGTTCCTACCTGTTCAACAGCCAGTTGCTGTCGCGTGCCGATGGTTCGATGCTGCTGATCGTGCCGCAGGAATGCCAGGCCAACGAACGTGTCTGGGCTTATCTGCAAAGCCTGACCAGCTCGGGTGGCATGATCCGCGAAGTGAAGGTCTTCGATCTCAAGCAGAGCATGCAGAACGGCGGTGGCCCGGCGTGCCTGCGTCTGCGTGTGGCGCTGAATGAAACCGAACTGGCGGCGGTCAACCCAGGGGTTATCATGACGGCCCCGTTGTACGGTTCGTTGACCGCATGGGTTGAAAAGCACTACCGCGACCGCCTGAGCGAAACCGACCTGGCGGACCCGCAGTTGCTGCTTGAATGCCGGACGGCACTGGATGAACTGACGCAAATCCTTAAACTGGGCGCGGTTTATCCCTTCCAGATCAATTGATCGCCGGCGCGCTGCCTGAACGTGGCGCGCGGCGTGTCACCCCAAGAGAGTAAAAACATGAGCGATTCCCTGCAGCTGATCCTTGAAGACACCGACGGCACGCAATTGCAAACCTCGTGCACCCGCGTTGCGGTCATGTGGCAAGGCAAAGAGCTGTGGATTCAGCAGGACGGCCGTGGCCAGCTGCTGATCGGCGTCGACGTCGAGGAAGGTGACGAAGAGTACGCCAACCTGCTGCTGCGCCCATTGGCGACTAATCTGGTAAGTCTGCAACTGGAAATGGAACCGGCTGACCTCGGCGCTGACGAGGATCACGTACACGGCCCGGATTGCAACCACGACCATTAAGGAAACCGCTCTATGCTCGCCCTCGGCAAACTGCTTGAACTGACCCTCGCCGGCCGTGAACCGGCGGAGAAGACTCAACTGACTGTCGAAGGCGTGCGCATGCGCTGGTTGAGCGAAGGGGCGCTGGAAGTACGGCCCCCGGAAGCGCGCGACAATGGCCTGGACCTGCTGCTGTCGGCAGGCATCCACGGTAATGAAACCGCACCGATCGAGTTGCTCGATCGGCTGCTGCACGACATCGCACGCGGCGATCTCAAGCCGCGCGCACGCATTCTGTTCCTGTTCGGCAACCCGGAAGCCATCCGCAAGGGTGAGCGTTTCGTCGAGCAGGACGTCAACCGGCTGTTCAACGGCCGCCACGAACAAAGCAGCGGCTCGGAAGCGTTGCGCGCCTGTGAGCTGGAACGGCTGGCGGCGAGTTTTTTCAGCAAGCCCGATCGCCAGCGTCTGCACTACGACCTGCACACCGCGATTCGTGGGTCGAAGATCGAACAGTTCGCCTTGTACCCGTGGAAGGAAGGGCGCCAGCATTCCCGTCGTGAGTTGGCCCGGCTACGTGCGGCCGGCATGGAAGCGGTGCTGTTGCAGAACAAGCCGTCGATCGTGTTCAGCTCGTACACCTACGACAAGCTCGACGCCGAGGCTTTTACCCTGGAATTGGGCAAGGCGCGACCGTTCGGGCAGAACGACGGTGTCAACGTGTCGCTGCTGGAAACCCGCCTGAAGCAGATCATCGAAGGCACCGAGCCGGAAATCGCCGAGCAAGGGCTGGACGGTTTGCAACTGTTCAGCGTCGCGCGGGAAATCATCAAGCACAGCGATGCGTTCCGCCTGAATCTGCCTCAGGACATCGAGAACTTTTCCGAGCTGGAGCCGGGCTATGTGCTGGCCGAAGACCTGGCCAATACCCGCTGGGTGATCGAAGAGCAGGGCGCACGGATCATCTTCCCCAACCCCAAGGTCAAGAACGGCCTGCGCGCCGGCATCCTGATCGTGCCGGCCACAGACGAAAACCTTGCCTGACTTCACCGCATTCCGTGTGTGATCGTTCCCACGCTCCGCGTGGGAATGCAGCCCGGGACGCTCCGCGTCCCAACAGCGGACGCAGAGCGTCCATTGAGGCATTCCCACGCAGAGCGTGGGAACGATCATGTGAGAATCAGACCGCTACAGCACGCGGCTCGGTTCGACGCAATGCACGAATCTTCAGCAACGTATCCGCGCAAGTCCGCGCTGCTTCCTGGCCCTTGTGCACAAAATGCTCGAAGAAGAACTTCTGATGCTCTTCGCCCGAATGGAAGTGATGCGGGGTCAGCGACACCGAGAACACCGGCACTTCGGTTTCCAGTTGCACCTGCATCAGGCCGCTGACCACCGATTGCGCGACGAACTCGTGGCGATAAATGCCGCCGTCCACCACCAGGGCGGCGGCGACGATGCCGGCGTAACGGCCAGATTTGGCCAGCAGCTTGGCGTGCAGCGGCATCTCAAAAGCGCCGCCGACTTCGAAGAAATCGATGTCCGATTCCTGATAACCCTGCACCAGCATTTCGGCGATGAAGCCTTTACGGCTCTGGTCGACGATTTCCTTGTGCCAGCAGGCCTGGATAAGCGCGACGCGCTCGCCCTGTGGGTGTTTGCTTTTGCTGTCGATAGCGGTGGGTTGCATGTTCTGACTCCTGTTTGTGTGAAAAACAGGGCGTTATGAATCGAAAGGGATGCAAGGGTGCGAACGCAGGCACGAATGCACGCGGACGGCCCTTTGGCGTCGATCCCGTTCTCTCTTCATCCGGACTATGACCGTCGGCCCCGGAATCACACCGGGTCTGCTGACCTTGCCGACGCACCCGACTCAAGTCGTGTGCAACGCCAAGCGCTCGCGGGCTATGCGCGTTGCGCGCAATTACCGCCGGTGGGGAATTGCACCCCGCCCTGAGAACGTTTTCGCCGCCCATAGGCGGCGGCAAGTTTGTAACACATATTTCCCGGCCATGCACATGACACTGTGGGAGCGAGCCCGCTCGCGAAAGCGGCTTCACATTCAACGAATATGCTGACTGTAACTCCGCTTTCGCGAGCAGGCTCGCTCCTACAGGGGCTTTGTCTTCTCGAGCGAAGAATGGGATTTTTCCGCTTTCAAGGGTTGATTAATCTGCGCGATGACCGCAGTAATCCTACTTCACAACGGGATTTCCCCTGCTGACCAGAGGCCAGGTTCATGAGTGTTATCGATCTTCGCAGCGACACCGTCACCCAACCGACTCCCGCCATGCTCGAGGCGATGACTGCAGCGGACACCGGAGACGATGTGTACGGTGAAGATCCGACGGTCAATCGCCTCGAAGCCGAACTGGCCAAACGCCTGGGCTTTGCCGCCGCGTTGTTCGTGCCGACCGGGACCATGAGCAACCTGCTCGGCCTGATGGCGCACTGCGAGCGTGGTGACGAGTACATCGTTGGTCAGCAGGCGCACACCTATAAGTACGAAGGTGGCGGGGCGGCGGTGCTTGGTTCGATCCAGCCGCAGCCGCTGGAAGTGCAGGCCGACGGTTCGCTGGATCTGGATCAGGTCGCCGCCGCGATCAAACCTGACGATTTCCATTTCGCCCGTAGCCGTTTGCTGACGCTGGAAAACACCATGCAGGGCAAAGTGCTGCCGCTTGAGTATCTGGCGCGCGCCCGACGCTTTACTCAGGAGCATGGCCTGCAATTGCACCTGGATGGCGCGCGGCTGTACAACGCGGCGGTCAAGCTCGGCGTCGATGCCCGGGAGATCACCCAGCATTTCGATTCGGTGTCGGTGTGCCTGTCCAAAGGCCTCGGCGCGCCGGTCGGCTCGGTGCTGTGCGGATCCGAACAGTTGATCGACAAGGCGCGGCGTTTGCGCAAAATGGTCGGCGGCGGCATGCGTCAGGCCGGGTTGCTCGCGGCGGCTGGCTTGTACGCACTGGATCATCACGTCGAACGGCTGGCGGATGACCATGACAACGCGCAGTTGCTCGCCGACGGTCTGCGTGAGGCCGGTTTCGTCGTCGAACCCGTGCAAACCAACATGGTTTATGTGCAAATGGGCGACAGAGCCCAAGCACTCAAGGCCTTTGCCGGCGAACGCGGGATCAGGCTCAGCGCCGCTGCGCGCTTGCGCATGGTTACGCACATGGACGTTAGCCGGGCGCAAATCGAGCAAGTGATCGCGACATTCGTCGAGTTTTCACGCAAGTGACAGCGTTAGCCGTCCAATTGACCGTTTCTATCGTATAAACACGCTGTACCCCGCGCGCAGGGCCGATATAATGCGGCCCTTTGCCGTCGCTTCGTCTCACGACGTTTCGAACAGGCCTTTGGCCGCAGCCTCCGTGGAAGAACCTAATGAAAAGCGCAGAAATCCGTGAAGCCTTCCTTCGCTTCTTCGAAGAGCAAGGCCACACCCGTGTAGCCTCCAGCTCTTTGATTCCGGGCAACGACCCAACCCTGCTGTTCACCAACGCGGGGATGAACCAGTTCAAGGACTGCTTCCTGGGCCAGGAAAAACGTGCGTACACCCGTGCCACCAGCAGCCAGAAATGCGTGCGCGCCGGCGGCAAGAACAGTGACCTGGAAAACGTCGGTTATACCGCGCGTCACCACACGTTCTTCGAAATGCTCGGCAACTTCAGCTTCGGCGACTACTTCAAGCACGACGCGATCACCTTCGCCTGGACCTTCCTCACTGGCGTGCTGAAGCTGCCGAAGGAAAAGCTCTGGGTCACCGTCTACGCCACCGACGACGAAGCGTATGACATCTGGACACAGAAAATCGGTGTGCCAGCCGAGCGCATGATCCGCATCGGCGACAACAAGGGCGCACCGTACGCGTCCGACAACTTCTGGACCATGGGCGATACCGGCCCGTGCGGCCCGTGCACCGAGATTTTCTACGATCACGGCGAGCACATCTGGGGCGGCCCGCCGGGCTCGCCGGAAGAAGATGGCGACCGCTACATCGAAATCTGGAACAACGTGTTCATGCAGTTCAACCGCACCGCCGATGGCGTGTTGCATCCGTTGCCAGCGCCGTCGGTGGACACCGGCATGGGCCTGGAGCGGATCAGTGCGGTGATGCAGCACGTCAATTCCAACTACGACATCGACCTGTTCAAGAACCTGCTGAAGGCTTCGGCTGAAGCGATCGGCTGCGAAAACGGCGATCAGTCGTCGCTCAAAGTCGTCTCCGACCACATCCGTTCCTGCGGCTTCCTGATCGCCGATGGCGTGCTGCCGTCCAACGAAGGTCGCGGTTACGTGCTGCGCCGGATCATCCGTCGCGCCTGCCGTCACGGCAACAAGCTCGGCGCCACCGGCAGCTTCTTCTACAAGATCGTCGCGGCGCTGGTCGCCGAGATGGGCGAAGCCTTCCCGGAACTGCAGAAGCAGCAAAGCAATATCGAGCGCGTGCTCAAGGCCGAAGAAGAGCAGTTCTCCAAGACCCTGGAGCACGGCCTGAAAATCCTCGAGCAGGATCTGGCCGAGCTCAAAGGCACCGTGGTGCCGGGCGACGTGGTGTTCAAACTCTACGACACCTACGGTTTCCCGATGGACCTGACCGCCGACATCGCTCGCGAACGCGGCCTGACCGTCGACGAAGTCGGCTTCGAGCGCGAGATGGAAGCCCAGCGTGTGCGTGCACGATCGGCCAGCTCGTTCGGTCTGGACTACAACACTCTGGTCAAGGTTGACGTGGCCACCGAATTCACCGGTTACGCCGCCACCAGCGGCTCGGCGAAAATCGTTGCCATCTATAAGGATGGTCAGTCGGTCGACGTGCTGAGCGAAGGTCAGGAAGGCGTGATCGTGCTCAATCAGACGCCTTTCTACGCCGAATCCGGTGGCCAGATCGGCGACTGCGGTTTCATTCAGGCCGGCAACAGCCGCTTTGATGTGCGTGACACCACCAAGACCGGCGGCGCATTCCTGCACCACGGTGTGCTGGCCTCGGGCAGCCTGACCATTGGCGCGCCGGTGGAAACCCACGTCGACGCCGAAGTGCGTCACGCCACTGCGCTGAACCACTCGGCTACGCACTTGCTGCACGCCGCGCTGCGTCAGGTGCTCGGTGAGCATGTGCAGCAGAAAGGTTCGTTGGTCGACAGTCAGCGCTTGCGTTTCGACTTCAGCCACTTCGAAGCGATCAAGCCAGAACAGATCAAGCAGCTGGAAGACATCGTCAACGCCGAGATTCGCAAGAACTCCGCCGTTGAAACCGAAGAAACCGATATCGAAACCGCAAAGAACAAAGGCGCCATGGCGCTGTTCGGCGAGAAGTACGGCGACAGCGTGCGCGTGCTGAGCATGGGCGACTTCTCGGTCGAACTGTGCGGCGGTATCCACGCCAACCGTACCGGCGACATCGGCCTGCTGAAAATCATTAGCGAAGGCGGTGTGGCATCGGGCGTGCGTCGTATCGAGGCAGTCACCGGTGCTGCGGCGCTGGCCTACTTGAACGCGGCGGAAGAACAACTCAAGGAAGCGGCCAGCCTGGTCAAGGGCAGCCGCGACAACCTGATCGACAAGCTCTCGGCGGTACTGGAGCGCAACCGTCTGCTGGAGAAACAACTCGAGCAGTTGCAGGCCAGGGCAGCCAGCGCTGCGGGCGACGATCTGTCGGCCTCGGCGGTGGACGTCAAGGATGTGAAGGTGCTGGCCGCCCGTCTGGACGGTCAGGATGGCAAGGCGCTGCTGGCGCTGGTCGATCAGCTGAAAAACAAACTCGGCCGCGCAGTGATCCTGCTCGGCGGTGTCCATGAGGAAAAGGTCGTACTGGTTGCAGGCGTAACCAAGGACCTGACTGGCCAACTCAAAGCCGGTGATTTGATGAAACAGGCTGCTGCGGCAGTGGGCGGGAAGGGCGGTGGTCGTCCGGACATGGCGCAGGGCGGCGGTGTCGATGCCGCTGCGTTGGATGGCGCACTGGCGCTGACCGTTCCATTCGTCGAGCAGGCTTTATAAGACGGCTCGCCGGGCCCGCAGTCTAGTGGCGGGCCCGGCGACTGTTCGAAAGATTATTGGGCGCCCTTCATGGGCAGAGGCGGCTTTGAAATGGCTTTGATCGTACAGAAATTTGGAGGCACCTCGGTCGGCACTGTCGAGAGAATCGAGCAGGTCGCCGACAAGGTTAAGAAATTCCGCGATGCCGGCGATGACCTGGTGGTTGTGCTGTCTGCAATGAGCGGCGAAACCAACCGTCTGATCGATCTGGCCAAGCAAATCAGTGGTGAGGCACAACCGGTTCCGCGCGAGCTGGACGTGATCGTGTCCACCGGTGAACAGGTGACGATTGCCCTGTTGGCCATGGCGCTGATCAAACGCGGTGTGCCGGCGGTGTCGTACACCGGTAATCAGGTGCGGATCCTGACTGACAGCGCACACAATAAAGCGCGTATCTTGCAGATTGATGACCAGAAGATTCGCGGTGATCTGAAGGCCGGTCGCGTGGTGGTTGTCGCCGGTTTCCAGGGCGTCGATGAGCACGGCAACATCACCACCCTCGGTCGCGGCGGTTCCGATACCACTGGCGTGGCACTGGCAGCTGCCTTGAAGGCCGATGAATGCCAGATCTACACCGACGTCGACGGTGTCTACACCACCGACCCGCGTGTGGTGCCGGTCGCTCAGCGTCTGGACAAGATCACCTTCGAAGAAATGCTGGAAATGGCCAGCCTTGGTTCCAAGGTACTGCAGATCCGTGCGGTGGAATTCGCCGGCAAGTACAACGTTCCGCTGCGCGTACTGCACAGCTTCAAGGAGGGTCCGGGCACCCTCATTACTATTGATGAAGAGGAAACCATGGAACAGCCGATCATTTCCGGCATCGCTTTCAATCGCGATGAAGCCAAGCTGACCATCCGTGGCGTGCCAGACACCCCGGGTGTGGCGTTCAAGATTCTCGGCCCGATCAGTGCCGCGAACATCGAAGTCGACATGATCGTGCAGAACGTCGCGCACGATAACACCACCGACTTTACCTTCACCGTGCACCGCAACGACTACCAGGCCGCACAGACCGTGCTGGAAAACACCGCTCGCGAGATCGGTGCCCGTGAAGTTGTTGGCGACACCAAGATTGCCAAGGTCTCGATCGTCGGCGTCGGCATGCGTTCCCACGCAGGCGTGGCCAGCCGCATGTTCGAATCCCTGGCGAAAGAAAGCATCAACATCCAGATGATCTCGACTTCGGAAATCAAGGTTTCCGTAGTGATCGAAGAGAAATACCTGGAACTGGCCGTGCGCGCGCTGCACACGGCTTTCGAACTGGATGCTCCGGCCCGTCAGGGCGAGTAATCCGCTTCAGTGAAGGGCGCGGTCTGACCGCGCCCTTTATTTTTGAATGGCGCGAGCCCCGGAACTGTTCTTTTGCTCGCGCTGGTCAATACTCAGGCATGTAGGGCTACGATCGCTGCGGTTGTAGGTCGGGTGCCTTTTTTTTGCAGACTGTTGTCCCTGAAATGAATGGCGTAAGGAGAAAGGTATGCTGATTCTGACTCGTCGGTGCGCGGAAAGCCTGATTATCGGTGACGGCGAAATCACCGTGACCGTGCTCGGCGTCAAAGGAAACCAGGTGCGTATCGGCGTCAACGCTCCGAAAGAGGTTGCGGTGCACCGTGAGGAAATTTACCTGCGTATAAAGAAAGAGAAGGACGAAGAACCAAGCCATTAATTTTTATCGATTTTTATGTTTGCAAACGGGGAAGAAGCTGGTTAATATACGCCCCGTGTTGCGGAGAGCTGGCCGAGTGGCCGAAGGCGCTCCCCTGCTAAGGGAGTACACCTCAAAAGGGTGTCGGGGGTTCGAATCCCCCGTTCTCCGCCATTATTTGCTTAGTACGTCGTAATCTGGCTTTTCCTGTAAGTTGTTGAAATTACTAGAAAAAGTGTTTGACATAGAGATTAGACGGCCTATAATGCGCGGCAACAAATGCACTCGTAGCTCAGCTGGATAGAGTACTCGGCTACGAACCGAGCGGTCACAGGTTCGAATCCTGTCGAGTGCACCATTTAAGAGTTATTTGCTGTAAGGTGAGTAACTCGGTTACAGCCAGTTGTGGTCTGGTTTAAAAACACAAAATGCACTCGTAGCTCAGCTGGATAGAGTACTCGGCTACGAACCGAGCGGTCACAGGTTCGAATCCTGTCGAGTGCACCATATACCAAGAAGCCCGCGTTTAACGCGGGCTTTTTGCTATCCGGGATTTGGCTTTTCCCTTCACGCAGCCCCTTTCATCAAAATCAATTTGAGCACTGCGGCCTCGCTTGAGGTCGTAACGATAGCTCGTGGTCGATGTGCGCGTGTTGATCTTGTCCGGCTTGCCCAGTGCGCTTTCGACGTCCCGCTGGCTCATGCCGGCAATCACCCGCCGGTTGATGATTGCTTCGCGCCGCTGCCTGTTATCGATCTGGTTTCCACATTTGTGTTCGGCGCCGCCGACGATGCCCGGTTCGCGGCCGCGGTCGTTCATGCCTGTCACAGCTTCGTGATTGAACTCCGGCATGATTGCGACCCAGCCGGGAGAATAGGGATGAACCTCCTGAACCGAGAGTTGCTCACCCATTGCGCAGCTCATCGATGTGAAGGTGACGCTGCCGTCAGCGGCTTCGCAACGATGAAGCGTGGCGGCTTTGGATGAGATGACGGGGAGCAGGGCGGTCAATAGAAAAAGCGCGGGTTTTGATGGCATTCGATGTCCTCCGTGACGATCTACGCTGAAGGGTAGTCGCTGCTTTTTGCAATGCCGGTGTGTTTTCTTTTCAAGATGAGTCGTCGCATTTGCACGGATCACGCAAGCGCTCAGGTTTGTTTCGCAAGCGCTTGTTTCAGCCGTGATTTTTTCAACGTTTTAAACCGTCGGGCGTGTATCATTGCGCCCGTCAGCCCCGCCGGGGCTTATGGAATACCTCCATGGACTTACCCAGTAGTTGTTCAGTAAACCGTTTCACCAATCATGAATTGACTGATTGATCCTCCCGGCGTGCCCCGCTGCTGGGAGTGGAGTTCGCCTATGTCCGAAATCGAAGTAAAGAAAACACAGGAAAGCCTGCAGGACCGCCTGGCTCAGGTCGTCGAGTTGCTGCAGCGCCAGCGTGTCGTAGAAGACCTGACTCATCGCCAGGAAGGTCCGCACCACGACCGCGTGGAAAACCTGGTTCACCGGCAAAATCTCGTCGAGCTGCAACGCAAGCTCGATGACCTGCACTCCGCCGACGTCGCCTACATTCTCGAAGCCTTGCCGCTGGACGATCGTCTGACGCTCTGGCAACTGGTCAAGGCCGACCGCGACGGCGACATTCTTCTCGAAGTATCCGATTCCGTCCGTGAAACGCTGATCGCCGACATGGACGATCACGAGCTCCTGGCTGCGGCCAAGGACATGGACGCCGACGAACTCGCTGACCTGGCCTCCGAGCTGCCGCGAGACGTTGTCCATGAGCTGATGGAGAGTCTGGATAACCAGCAGCGCGAACGCGTGCGCTCGGCTCTTTCCTACGACGAGGATCAGGTCGGTGCGCTGATGGACTTCGAGATGGTGACGATCCGTGAGGACGTCAGCCTTGAAGTGGTTCTGCGTTATCTACGTCGCCTCAAAGAGCTTCCTGGTCACACCGACAAACTGTTCGTGGTCGATTACGACGGCGTGCTCAAGGGCGTGTTGCCGATCAAGCGTCTGCTGGTCAACGATCCGGAAAAACAGGTCGCCGAAGTAATGGCCAGCGATCCGGTGAGTTTCCACCCGGATGAAGACGCCTACGACGCTGCTCAGGCATTCGAGCGTTACGACTTGATCTCGGCGCCGGTGGTCGACAAGAACGGCAAACTGATCGGCCGTCTGACCATCGACGAAATGGTCGACCTGATTCGTGAGGAAAGCGAAAGCGAAGTCCTCAACATGGCCGGTCTGCGCGAAGAGGAAGACATCTTCGCCTCGGTGTGGAAATCCCTGCGCAACCGTTGGGCATGGCTGGCGGTGAACCTGATCACTGCATTTGTGGCATCGCGGGTGATCGGTCTGTTTGAGGGCTCGATCGAGAAACTGGTGGCGCTGGCGGCACTCATGCCGATCGTCGCCGGTATCGGCGGCAACTCCGGCAACCAGACCATCACCATGATCGTGCGCGCCATGGCGCTGGATCAGGTCAGCACCGGCAACACCTCGCGATTGATGCGCAAAGAGCTGGCGGTTGGTTTGATCAACGGTCTGGTCTGGGGCGGGGTAATCGGCGTGGTCGCGTACATGCTTTACGGCAGTTGGTCGCTTGGCGTAGTGATGACGGCAGCAATGACGCTCAATCTGTTACTGGCGGCATTGATGGGCGTGTTGATCCCGATGACGCTGGCCAAAATGGGCCGCGATCCGGCGATGGGCGCCAGCGTCATGATCACTGCAATGACCGACAGCGGGGGGTTCTTCATCTTCCTCGGGCTGGCGACAATCTTCCTGCTCTGATCTGTAGTGAATGAAAAGCCCGTCAAATTGACGGGCTTTTTTTGCGCCTGCGAAATCTCGAAAACCGAGGCAAAAAAAAGCCAGCAATCATGCTGGCTTCAATATGTTCGGTATAGCTCAGGACGCGTCTGCGGCCATCTCGGCGTCGTGGGCGATCAGCGACACAAGGGCGTTCTGCTGACGGTGCGACAGCTGACGGAAGCGTTGCAACAGCTCGCGCTCGTGCAGCGACAGCTCCGGGCTGTCCAGGCGCATGCTCAGCTCTTCGCCCAGTGCGCCTTCCTGAATAAGACTCTGCTCAAGGCGCGCAATGATCTCGGAGTTCATGCTGCGATGATGATTGCGAGCCACCTCGGCAATGCGTTCACGCATTCCGTCTGGCAGACGTACGACAAACTTGTCAGCCGTACGGCTGGAATAAATTGCCTGTTTCAATGGGCGCATATATTTAACCGGTTAGTTCAGGGGAGCGGTTCTCGGGATTGGCCGCAGGATGTGTGGTAGGACAAGCATCCGGACCAATTGGTTCAACCTGAATTGTTAAGAGGCCGGCATCATGCCTCAAAATTGCCAGATCATTGGCGTCAATTCTGTGACAAATATTGAGCCGGGTAAAGGCGTAATGCCAGCACCAGTTGTCAGAAATGCGGACTGGTTGGAAAACTTTCCATTCATCCGTATCGCTGCCCGCTTTCGAATGCACATCTGTTGATGTCCGAAGACCTCGGAACGTGCATGCTATGCGGCTCGCTATTCTGAATCCCTATGTGTACAGGATAGTGGCAATTTGCCGATTTACTAGAGGCAGGACCCGTTGGAGGGCGTTTACAGGATGGATGGCAAGCTTTTTTACCTGATGGGGCCGTCCGGTTCGGGCAAGGACAGCCTGATCGAGGCATCGCGTGAGCCATTGCGAGCGTTGAACTGTGAAGTAATGCGCCGGGTGATTACCCGATCAGCGGAGTCCGTTGGCGAAGATGCAATTGGCGTGACGCCTGAAGAGTTCGACCGGCGACAGCGCGCCGGGGCCTTTTCCTTGGCCTGGCAAGCCAACGGCCTGTCTTACGGTATTACCAAAGAAATGGATGAATGGTTGCGAGGCGGGCGGCATGTGCTGGTGAATGGTTCGAGAGCGAACCTGCGCCAGGCGACGGAGGTTTATCCGACCCTTGTGCCGATCCTGTTGACCGTCACAGACGAGGTTCTGCGTGAGCGCTTGCTCAAGCGTGGCCGGGAAACCCCTGAGCAGATCGATGCGAGGCTGGCTCGCAACGCGTTGTTCAAAGACCGAAGATCCAGCGACAGCCCCGTTCACCAGATCGATAATTCTGCCGACCTTGCCATCGCTGTCGCCGCGTTACTGGAATGGGTTCAACTCAACGCAGGACCGGATCGAACTTGATCTTGCGACCGGCGATCAGCGCCAACACAAACAGCACTGCAAATACGCCACAGCCAACCAGAGGCAAGGTGACTTCCGTCTCCTCGAACAGCGCCAGGTGGGTAACGCCACTCAGTAAAGCGAGGATGAGAAATCCTGTCGCCGATTTGGACATGTTCTACTCCTGAAGATATTTCAAAAAACCAGACGTTCGGTGGTCGGCGCCGAGGCTTGCTCAGGCTCGCTGACCATTTGCGTAGAAGCGTCGCTGCGTTCACTCAACACTGCCCACTGCGGCGCTTTCTGCACCTGCAGGTAATGCGGCATGCGCTGCGCTACTGGCTGCTCAATGTCAGCCTTGGGAAAAAAATGTGATCCGAGCAAGAAAGCCAGAGCCGCTGCGTTTGCAAGCAAGAGGGTGCTGTTCATGGCACGACGCTCCAAATTGTTCTTTTTGATAGAACAGGCATAGCAGTCGCCGTGCCAACAGTGTAACGGCTGATAAGTCCTTTAAAAACAAGGGTTTGGTAAGGTTTTTCGGGAAGCGCTGATTGCAATCTGCAATGACTGCATTTTCGCGCAGTGCAATTTGCCCGGTAAAAGTTCCCGCAATCTTTCAGGGCGCTTGCCTACACTTAAAAAGCCCTACGGACGACATGACAAAACAGGGGCTGGCCGTTAACATGCACGCCGTCTGTCGTGCCGCGTCCAGCGCGCGTCAATCAGTGTCTCAGTGTCTCAGTAGCTCAATTGGATAGAGCATCCCCCTCCTAAGGGGAAGGTTGCAGGTTCGAACCCCGCCTGGGACACCACCTCTTCAACACCGAAAAGCCCCGTCGCATCTATCCGTGCGACGGGGCTTTTTGCGTTGGTGTCAGCTGACGAGTTGTCCTGGCGATCCGCCGAATCTGTGCCTTAATTTCCGACTCGCGGGGGAGGAGAGCCATGGTGAGACGTCGGGGTGCCCAGTATTGGTTTTGGAGCAACAGCCGTTTAGCGCTGCACAGCCATGAAGAAGTCTTGAGCGACGGCTTGCAGATCGAAGTGCAGGCGCGGATCAACACAAGCGGCGTGACACAGGTGTTTGTCGGGGTTTACCTGGAGGACGGGCGGGCGCTCAGTGAGGAGTTTCACGATCGTGAAACCTCGCAATCCTGCGAGGTGGCCTTGAAGTGGGGGACCCGGCGCGTGCGGGAGATCTTGCTCGACTACCAGGGGTTCATTTCACCGCACCGCGTTCAGTGCGTCTTGAGTCCGGTGGTCACCGACCCATTGGCGCTGGCCCTGCGCCGGATGGACATGAGCGAAACCGAGCGGCTCAAGCTCAAGGCTGCCGACGCCTGGTCGGAATACCTGGAAGCCAAAGCCGTCGTGCTTGAGTTGATGCGCCGCACGCGCGTCGATCCTGGCCTCTGGGCCGAGAGCAAGGCGCGTTTGCAGCAGGCGATCGATCATCGGGTCTGCGTGCAACGCGCTTATTTGTGCTGAGCGCCGTTACAGCAACTCTGAGCGGCGCAACGCCTCGATGGTTTCAATCAGGTCGTCGTACGCCACCGGTTTGCCCAGATGCTGATCGAACCCGGCTTCACGGGACTTCTGCATGTCGCTCTGAGTGCCATAACCGGTGAGGGCGATCGCCGGGACGTTTTTCACCAGCGGCAGCTTGCGCAGTGCAGCCATCAGTTCGTACCCGCTCATGACCGGCATGCCAAGGTCGGAAATGATCAGATCGAAGCGCGTACCCTCGGCAGCTTTCAGCGCTGCCACGGGATGGTCGAACGCGGTCACTTCGGCATCTTCCATTTCGAGCAGCATTTTCAAGGTCTCCAGCACTTGCGGCGAGTCATCGACCAGCAGAATGCTCAAGCCCACCAGCTTGCCCGATTCCGGTTCTGCCGGCGGCTGCTCGGAGGTTTCCACGGTTTCGGTGGCTAGCGGCAGGCATACGGTGAACGTACATCCGGCGCCCAGCCCTGGTGAGGCAACCCGTACGGTGCCGTGTTGCGCCTCGGTCAGTTGCCGTACCAGCGACAAGCCAATGCCGAGCCCTTCGCGTTGATGATTGGTGTGCTGTTTTTCCGCTTGGCCAAACAGGTCGAACACGTGTTCGAGGTTTTCCGCTGCGATGCCGACGCCGTTGTCCTTGACGTTGAGTTGAGCCATTTGCCCACTCTTGCTGGCAATCAATTCGATGCGTCCGGTCGGTGGGGTGAATTTCAGCGCGTTGTTCACCAGGTTCCAGATGATCTGCTCGACGCGGGTTGGATCGGCATGGATGAACAGCGACTCTTCGGGCAGTTGCAGGTCGATGTGCGTTGCATGCTGTTCATTCAGCACGACCGTGTGGATGTCACGCAGCACAGCGCTCAGGTCGACGCGGGCCAGTTGCAGCTTGAGCTTGCCGGTGCGTACGCGAGCCACGTCGAGCAAGTCGTCGATGATCCGCGCCTGGCTGTTGACCGCATCGCAGATGGTATTGACCGCTTTGGTCGCCGGGCCGGCAGTACGGATCATCGGCAGGCGACGCAGCAGTTCGGCGTTGAGCTGAATCAGATTCAAGGGATGCTTGAGTTCGTGGGACATGACCGCAAAGAATTCGTCGCGCAACGACACCGTGTTGCGTGTCTGGGCCAGTTCCTGGCTTTGCTCGTCCTGCGCGCGTTTATGCCCGGTCAGATCGCGAGCGATTTTCACATAACCCTGCAGGTGATCGCCGCTGAGCAACGTGACTTCGCCGCTGCAGAAAAACCGGCTGCCATCCTTGCGTATGTGCCAGCGCTCGTCCTGAGCGCGTCCGTGCTGACGAGCCGTCGCCAGTTCGTTTTCGGCCATACCGGCGTTGCGGTCTTCACCGGTAAAAATGAAATCGTAAAACTGCCCCTCGGCCTCGCTCTTGGTGTGGCCGAAGATCAGCTCGGCACCCTTGTTCCAACTGGTGATCACGCCCATCTCGTCGAGAATGATGATTGCGTAATCGCGGGTGCTTTCGGCGACCAGGCGCATGCGTTCTTCGCCCAGGCGCAGCTCTTCCTCGGCTTCGCGGCGCTTGCTGATGTCGATGAAGGTCAGCACCGTGCCGTCGATATGGTCTTCGCTGGAGCGATAAGGCAATAGCCGGGCGATGTACCAGCGATTATCGGTGCTGTTAACCTCGCGTTCGATCATATTCAGCGATTCAAATACCTGCGCAGCGTCCTGGGCCATGTCCGGGTAATTCAAGCGATGGGTGATATCCAGCAGCGAACGGCCGGTGTCTACCGGCAGCATGCTGAAGATGTCGGTGGCGCGCGGCGTGAACCATTTGATGCGCATGCTGCGATCGACGAACACCGTAGCAATGTCAGTTGAAGCGATCAGGTTGGTCAGATAATCGTTGATCTTGTCGGTTTCCTCGACTTTGGTCTTCAGCTCGTAATTGACCGTCAACAGCTCTTCATTGATCGACTGCAACTCTTCCTTGCTGGTCTCGAGCTCTTCGGTGGCCGAGCGCAATTCTTCGTTGATCGCCTGCATCTCCTCGTTGGAAGCCTTGAGCTCTTCGCTGGAGATTTCCGACTGTTCGATGGTGTCCTGCAAATGCAATTTGGTGCGTTGCAGCTCACGTTCCAGGTTCGAGAGCACTTGGCTTTCAGTCTGCAGCACCGTGGTCAGCGCCTGCTCGTGCGCGTCGATCTCCGTTTCATCGAAGGTCACCAGCACGCACTCGCTGTCGAAGTCGTCGTCCTTGTACGGCTGCGCAATCAGCGTGATGCGGTACTGGCGCTCCTCGCGCTTGAGCAGCACTTCACGCGAGCACACAGTGAGGTTGCTTTGCTGCACCTGGAACAGTGTCGTGCGAATTTCCAGGCGCAGTTCCGGCAGGATCAGCGTCAGCAAGTTGCGTGACAGCTCGCCGCCGACATGCCGCAGGAAACGCCCGGCGGCTTCGCTCATGTGAAGAATATCGGCATTGGTGTCTACGATGATGCTCGGCGGGGCGAAGCGTTCTATGGCGCGGCGGTGGATATCGGCAAACGACAGCTTGACGGGCTCGATGGCTTTCGATGGCGGTCGGGAAACGCTGGTGCGCATGTAACCGCCACGTGGCATGGTCGGGGTGCGGCGGCTGTTCGGGGTACCGGTCTTGGCGCGGAAGATGCGGTTGCGCTTGTCCACTGGCGCGAACAATTCATGGCAGGCATCGGCGCTTTCAGAGGTGCCGAGAAACAGGAAACCGCCCGGTCGCAGGGCAAAGTGGAACATCTGCAGGATTTCCCGCTGCACCTCGCGATCCAGGTAAATCAGCAGATTGCGGCAAACGATCAGGTCGATCTGCGAGAACGGCGGGTCGGACAACAGGCTGTGCTTGGCGAACAGAACTTTCTCGCGGATTTCCTTGCGAATCCGGTAATGCTCATTGTCCTTGACGAAATAATGTCGCAAGCGGGTTGGCGGTACGTCGGTAACGATGGCTTGCGGGTAGGTGCCGGCGCGGCCGGTGGTGATCGCACGTTCGTCGATATCGGTGGCGAACACTTGCAGGTTGGCCTTGCTGCTTTGTACCTGCATCTGATCGTCGAGCAGGATCGCCAGGCTGTAGGCTTCCTCGCCGGTCGAGCAACCGGCAGACCAGATGCGCAGTTCTTCTTTTTCCGACGAGTCGGCAACCGATTGCACCAGTTGCGGCAGCACATCGCGCTCAATGGCTTCGAAGGCTTCGCGGTCACGGAAGAAGTTGGTCACGCCGATCAGCATGTCGCCGAGCAAGGCCTTGGCTTCTTCCGGGGTATTTTGCAGGTAGTTGTAGTAAGCGCTGAGGTCAGACTGGCTGGTGACCTGCATGCGCCGCTCGATGCGGCGCAGCACGGTGGCGCGCTTGTAGTGTTTGAAATCGTGACCGGTGCTGCTGCGCAGGTACAACAGGATTTCATGCAGGCGTTGTTCGGCGATCGACGCCTCGTGTTCGTTTGCAGGCTTCAAGGCTTTCAAGTCGGGATCATTGGCGCTGGGTAATTTGATGTTCTGGGAGTTGCGCCAGAGCTCCATCAGTTTCTGCGGCATCTCGACCACTGGCAGCACCAGATCGACCATGCGCGTCTCGATGGCGGCGCGCGGCATGCCGTCGAACTCGGCGTCTTCCGGCACTTGCACCAGCGTCACGCCGCCCTGTTCCTTGATTCGCGACAAACCCACCGCACCATCGGAACCGGTGCCTGACAACACCACGCAGAACGCCCGCTCACGGTGCACATCGGCCAGATCGCGAAAGAACAGGTCGATGGCCGTGTGGCGCGCCTGCGGCGAACCGGCCGTGCTGACCCGCAGATAACCGTCGTTCAGCGACAGCGAATGCGCTGGCGAGATCACGTACACACAGTTCTTTTCGATCGGCACCGGCTGCGTCACTTGCAGCACCGGCATGCGCGTCGATTCCTGAATGATCTGGTCGGCGATGCTTTGGTGATCGGGCGACAGATGCAGAATGATCACGAACGCCATGCCACTGTCCTTCGGCATATGCTCGAAAAACAGCTTGATCGCTTGCAGGCCGCCCGCCGAGGCGCCGATGCCCACCACCGGGAAATTCAGGTGGCTGGGGGTCACATCCTTGCGCTCGGGCGCAGAGGGCGAGGCAGGGGTTTTCGAGGTCATCACTTCGGCCTTTTTTTGTGGCGGTACAAGCGTATCGCGGACGTCCGGGGGCGCAGGTAATTGTGCAGAATAAACCTCATTTGCGGATCTGCCTGCATTTTTGAAGGACAAATGTGCTGTCTGTGTCTTTGACCTCCGGCGATTGGCAACCGTGCCGATTATTTTGCCGGTGTGATGATCGGTGGTCAGTCGTCGTTGATTTCGACTTTGCCAAGGCTCCCGCTGACCTCGGTAACATGCCGGCGGCCGTAGACTTCGTAGCTAGTCCCGCTGGCCTCGACGCCCGGCTTGCGCACGGCCAGTTGGGCGAATAACCCAGCCTTTTCGCTGTAGCTGCCGAACCAGTTGACCAGCGCCCCGATGTAGCATTCGCCGCCAATCATCACCGGCAGGTCGGTGATCTTTTCGATGGCATAGTACGTTGGGCCGTAGCTGTAGTAATCGTCGTCTCCGGTACCCGTGGGAGGAATTGGGCAAAGGGGCGAGTTATTGGTTGAGTCGGGGGCGGCTTTCATCGCTTGAGTGATGGCGTGGTCGAGTGCCGCGTGCAAATCCGCTTCGAGCTCATACGTGCTGGTGTCGTCTTCTTTATGTTGCGTGGTTGGCACTTGCAGGGAGTAAGCGTAACGCACGGACACCGTCGGTACCTGACGGTTGATCTTCAGCGGATTGAGCAGGTACAGATTATCGACACCATAGGCGCTGTTTCGATAGGCGGCATAAATTCTGTCGTGAAGCCTGATCCAGCTGACTGCCTGATTGGCGCCACGGTCGTTGGTGTAGAACAGCGAACTTTCCGGCTCGACCGATCTTTTGACAAACCGCTCGCCCGTTCGGTGCCAGGTTTCCACGTAGGTGAACAGGCCAGTGCCGCCTGCGTATGTGTCGACGATAAGGTCGCGTTGGCCATCATCGTCCAGATCCAGCAGTGCGTAGGAAGTCCGTCCGGTCTCGGCGGCGCCTTCAATGCGTGAGGCGTTCAATGCTTTCCATTCGTCCTCGCTCACGCCTTTGGGGCGCGACTTGGGGAAAGTGGTTTGCTCGCCGTAACTGTCGTCGACTGGATCGCCTGCGAACGATGTCTCGGATGCATCGAAAGCCCGCGCGGCCAAGGCATGTTCCAGCGCAAACTCCGGATGGCTTTTGTTCTCGGCACGAATGCTGTCCTGCAGATCGTTCATCGCCTGAAGGTCCACGGCGTCCGGCTGCCACATTGCGGCTTGCGTCCATTGTGCCTGCAACGCGTGCAGGCGCTGGCGGTAGCTGCCATCCAGGCAAGCGACATCGTCTGCGCAGGTGTTGCGGCTTTTCAGCCAGGCGCGCTGGGTGCGCTTGAGTTCAGGTTGCGCCGCTGCGGCAGCTGTCATCAGTTGGCGATAAAGCGTGCCCATCTGGGCGTCCAGCTCATACAGCGTTTTGTTCGCACAAATCGTGTTTTCCACGTCGTTCGCCGCTTTGGTGCAGTCCATTGCCGCCGCACTCATTGGCTGGATAAACAGCAGCAAAAAGGCCGACAGGATGTAGCGTCCCTTGATGTACACGATTCAGTCCTTATGGAAATCCTTGAGCAGGCGCGCAGAGTAATACTCGAAGCAACATTCTTGAAGCACCACCCTCAGGCCCCGGCACTTTTGGCCGATAACCCGAACGGTGAGTTCAGACTCCAGCGAAATCGCTTGATGGCGCATGGCCTCCAGCTATCATCTGCGCGCCTGAAATCGCCTCGGTTCGTTTTCTTCAATTGCCTGGAAATCCTCGATGTCGTCGTATCACCAAAAAAGCTTTCTGATCGTCGATGATTTTTCCGATTTCCGCAGTTCCGTGCGTTCGATGTTGCGTGAGCTCGGCGTCAAGGATGTCGATACTGCCGACACTGGCGAGCAGGCGCTGAAGATGTGCTCGCAGAAGTCCTACGATTTCATTCTTCAGGACTTCCACCTCGGCGACGGCAAGAAGAACGGCCAGCAGGTGCTCGAAGACCTGATGTCGGAAAAGCTCATCAGCCACGAAGCCGTTTTCGTCATGGTCACCGCCGAAACCAGTCAGGCGATGGTGCTCAGTGCGCTGGAGCATGAGCCGGATGCGTACCTGACCAAGCCGTTCAACCGTTCCGGACTGGCCCAGCGCCTTGAGCGTCTGGAACAACGCAAGACGTTGCTCAAACCGATTCTGCAAGCCCTTGATCGCGGTAAGCCGGTCGAGGTGCTCAATGCCTGTATTGCCCTGTGCAAACAGGACATCCGCTATTCGCCGCTGTGCCTGCGTTACCGCGCCGACGCCCTGCGCGACATGAACCAGAACGAAGCGCTGGAGCGACTCTACGACGGCATCATTGCCGACCGCCCATTGCCATGGGCCTTCGCTGGATTGGGCAAGTTGCTGTTCAAACGCGGGCAGGTCTCGCAGGCCAAAGAAGTTTATGAAAAAGCCCTGAAAGTCTTCCCGATGATGCCGGCGCTGTATGACGGCATGGCTGATGTGCTGGTGGCCGAAGGCGACAGCAAAGGCGCGCAGCGAGTGCTGGAAGAAGCGATTCGCCTGTCGCCGCTGGCGGTGCGTCGTCAGGCCTTGCTCGGCAAACTGGCGATGGCCAACGAAGATTTCGAAACCGCCTCGCGTGCTTATCGCCAGGCAGTGGCGCAGGGCGCGCAGTCGCGTTTCAAGGACCCGGAGAGCAACCTCGGCCTGGCGCACGCGCTGATCAGCAAGGGCAGCGATCGCGGTCTCGACACGCGCACGCGGCTGGAGATCAACACCACACTCAGCGCCGTAGCCAAAGAGAACCCGAGCGATCCAGGCCTGCAGATTCGCGCGCGGTTGATGAAAGCTACCAGCCTGTTGCTCAACGACGCCGAAACCGCCGATAAGCTCACCGAACAAGCACTGATGCGCCTCGATGGCATGGAACAATTCATGAGCCCCGAGGCGGCGCTGTTGGTGGCCAAGCAGTTGCAAATGCTCGGTCAGGCCGAGGCGGGCACTTCGATGCTCAAGAGCTGCGCGGAGATCTACGGTGATGATCCGGCGGTGATGAAAGACATTGCCAAGCTCACTGACGATCCGACCATTCTCAGCTCGAGCAACGCTGCGGCCGATCTCAACCGTCAGGGCGTGCGTGTGTACAAGACCGGCAATCTGGTCGAGGCCCGCGAGGTGTTCCGCAAGGCGCTCAAGCTGCAACCGAAAAACATCAGTATTGCGCTGAACCTGGCCCAGTCGCTGTTGCATGGCACCGACACCAGTGTGCCGTCGGCGGAGCTGGAAGAATGTCGGGCCTGCCTGAAACTGGTGGGCCTGATGCCCGACACCGACGCGCGGTTTGCGCGTTATCAGAAGCTGAAAAGCAAGGCGTTTGGCGAATGAACCCAATTGATCCGGCGCTGGATTTTTCCACGGTGATTGCCTCCACCGTTCACGACATGAAGAACTCCCTGGCCATGCTGATGCAGGCGCACAGCCAGTGGCTGGCGCGTTTGCCGAAAGAGCTGCGCGACGGCTCGGAGCAGGGCGTGATCGACTTCGAGTTCGCCCACCTCAACGGCATGCTGGTGCAGTTACTCGGGCTGTACAAACTCGGCGTCAATCAGTTGCCGCTGCAGCCGGCGTATCACGAACTCGACGATTTCATCGAGGCGCAACTGGCCGCGCATCAGGAAGTGTTTGCCAGTCGCGGCATCATCGCCACTTATGAAGTCGATCCGTTGAGCCCGCTGGGTTTCTTCGATCGCGAGCTGATCGCTTCGGTGCTCGGCAACTGCATCAACAATGCGATCCGTTACGCCCGCGAGTCGCTGCTGATCACCGTCAGCGACGAAGCCGGGCAACTGGTGCTGAGCATCAATGACGATGGCGACGGCTATCCGGCGCAGATGCTCGAGCGTCAGGCCGATTATGTCCAGGGCATCAATCACAGCAGCGGCAGCACTGGGCTGGGACTGTATTTCGCCAATCGCATCGCCGCGCTGCACCAGCGCAACGGTGTGGAAGGGCGCACCGAAATCAGCAACGGCGGGCCGTTGGGTGGTGGGGTGTTCAGCCTCTATCTGCCATGACAGGCTTTTTGTTTGACGCTGCTTGATATTCCGAACAGCCGCAGCCTATTTTGTCCGGGTCGCCGTTCGCGGCTCGCACAACAACAAGGATTGCGTCATGACAACCGATGGCCAGGGTTCACTCGCGCAGCGATTGACCGGCATTGATGAGATTGAATGTGTCACCCCGGATCTGAACGGGGTGCCACGGGGCAAGGTGATGACCGCCGAGGGTTTCCTTGAGGGGCGGCGTTTGCAGTTGGCGCGGGGTGTGCTGCTGCAATGCATCATGGGCGGCTATCCGCCGGCGCGGTTTTACGGCAGTGACGACGGCGATCTGGCGCTGGTCGCCGATCCTGCGCAGATTCATCGTTTGCCGTGGAGCGACGAGCCGCGCGCCATGGCGATTTGCGACGCCGACGAACTGAGCGGGGAGAGCTCCAGCCTCTCGACCCGTGGCCAGCTCAAAGCGGTCATCGCCCGTTATGCCGCGCACGGTCTGGCGCCGGTGGTGGCGACCGAACTGGAATTTTTTGTCTTCGCACCCAATACCGATCCGACTCAGCCGTTCCGTCCGCCGGTAGGCCTCGACGGTCGCCGCGAGGATGGCCAGTCAGCGTTCAGCGTCAGTTCCAACAACGGTCTGCGGCCGTTCTTCAGCGAAGTGTATAAATACATGGCCGCCCTTGGCCTGTCGCGTGACACCTTCATGCATGAAATGGGCGTCAGCCAGTTCGAGATCAATCTGCTGCACGGCGATCCGCTGCTGCTGGCCGATCAGACGTTTCTGTTCAAGCACCTGCTCAAGGAAGTCGCGCTCAAGCATGGCCTGAGCGTGGTGTGCATGGCCAAACCGCTGGCGCATACGCCGGGCAGCTCGATGCATATTCACCAGAGCATCGTTGAGATCGGCAGCGGCAAGAATGTCTTTACCGACTCGAACGGTGAGCCGACAGCGATGTTCCGCCACTTCATCGGCGGGCAGCAGGCAGGGTTGGCCGACTTCACCGCGCTGTTCGCGCCCAATGTGAATTCCTATCAGCGCCTGTGTCATCCGTACGCGTCGCCGAACAACGCCTGTTGGTCCCATGACAATCGCGCCGCCGGCTTGCGTATTCCCGCCAGCTCGCCGGTCGCCCGTCGGGTCGAAAACCGTTTGCCGGGCGCCGATGCCAATCCGTATCTGGCCATCGCCGCCAGTCTGGCCGCGGGTTTGCACGGCATCGAACAAGAGCTGGAACCGAGCGCGGCGATCCAGGGTGAATTCGCCGTGCCGGATAGTCTGGCCTTGCCGTGTACCTTGCACGCCGCGCTTGAGCGTCTGAAACGTAGCCAGTTGGCGAGGGAACTGTTCGGGTCGGAGTTCATCGAAGGCTACATCGCTTCGAAGACCATGGAGTTGACCAGCTTCTTTGATGAAATCACCCCCTGGGAGCGCCGTGTACTGGCCGCCCAGGCCTGACGTATCGCTGCTGCCGGGCAGTCGTTCTGACCGCCCGGTATTTACTGCAAGGAGCCGCTCGGAACGCCGATGCGCCAAATCTGGAAATCCTTTCGAGCACTGTATTTCGCCTCGCTGATGATGTTGATCGGCTCAGGCCTTCTTTCTACTTATCTGGCTTTGCGACTGGCCGCCGACAACGTCGACGGTCTGTGGGTCGGTGCGCTGATGGCGGCCAACTATTTCGGTCTGGTGCTGGGCGGCAAGATCGGCCATCGCCTGATTGCCCGGGTCGGGCATATCCGTGCCTACTCGGCGTGTGCCGGGATCGTCGGCGCGGCGGTGCTCGGCCATGGGCTGGTGGACTGGCTGCCGGCGTGGCTGGTGCTGCGGACAATCGTTGGTCTGGGCATGATGTGCCAGTACATGGTGATCGAGAGCTGGCTCAATGAGCAGGCCGACGCCAATCAGCGCGGGCTGGTATTCAGTGGCTACATGATCGCCTCGTATCTGGGCCTGGTACTGGGCCAGCTGATTCTGGTCATGCACCCCGGCCTCGGGCTGGAACTGCTGATGCTGGTGGCGCTGTGCTTTGCTCTGTGTCTGGTGCCGGTAACGCTGACCCGACGGATTCACCCGGCGCCCCTGCACCCGGCGCCGATGGAGCCGCGCTTCTTTATCAAGCGCGTGCCGCAATCGCTGAGCACGGTGCTCGGCGCCGGTCTGATCATCGGTTCGTTTTATGGTCTGGCGCCGCTGTATGCCTCGCAGCAGGGGCTGTCAACCGAGCAGGTCGGTCTGTTCATGGGTAGCTGCATTTTTGCCGGTTTGCTGGTGCAGTGGCCGTTGGGCTGGTTGTCCGACCGTTATGACCGTGCGCTGCTGATTCGCTGCTTTGCCGGGTTTCTGGCGGTGGCGGCGTTGCCATTGGCGATCATGCCGCAGGTACCGCTTGAGGTGCTGTTCGTCGTCGGCTTCTTCTGTTCGCTGGTGCAGTTCTGCCTGTATCCGCTGGCGGTGGCGTTCTCCAATGACCACGTCGAAGGCGATCGCCGGGTGTCGCTGACCGCCATGCTGCTGGTGACTTACGGCGTTGGCGCAAGCATCGGGCCGCTGTTGGCGGGCGTGCTGATGAAGTTTCTCGGCAGTCAGAGCCTGTATGCGTTCTTCAGCTTCTTCGCGCTGGTGCTGGTCTGGCGGATCCGTCCGAAAGCAGTGACCAACCTGCACCAGGTCGACGACGCACCGCTGCATCACGTGGCGATGCCGGACAGCATGTCGAGCTCGCCGCTGGTGGCAGCGCTTGACCCGCGTGTCGATGAGCAGGTGGTGCAGGAGCAGATGGTGCAGGACCCGGCGCCGGTCACTCCTGAGCCTGAGCCCGAAGCGCAGCCGGAAGCAGTCGTTGAAACCGTACCGGACAGCGGCAATGACGATAAGCCTGCGCCGGATATCAGCGGTGGCAGGCCCTGAACCGAAGATAAACATCCGCGCATAAAAAAGGGCAGACCCGCACAGGACTGCCCTTTTTATTGATCGCTACGACTCAGAGATCGTCTTTGTCGAAACGTCGTGCTTCACGCTGCAGCTGGTAAACAAACCGCTCGACGTTGCGCGCAGCCTGGCCACTGATGTTGTGAAAGCGCAGGCCGGCGAAGGTGATGTTGAGTTTTTCTTCGAAGTGCAGGTAGCGCAGTTCGACTGATGTTGGCTGATTGCCGAACAGCGGCGGGGCGATCAGGCGGTCATAGACCTGGCCCAGTTGCAGGCGATCAGTGATGTCGCCTTCGAAGCGGAATTTGCAGCCAGTGGCGGAGATATCCAGCAGCTTGCCGTGCAACGGCGTCTTGAGCTTTTCGCCGCCCAGTTCAACGCTGACCAGATCGGTGAGTTTCAACGCAGCGCGGAAGGCGTTGCGGCGCTGGTGATAGACCACTTCGCTCGGCAGCTCGCCGGTATAGAAGCGGTCGCCGTCGGATTCTTCGATGTTCAGCGTGCCGTTGCATTCCCAGGCGATGCGCACGCCGTCATGAAAGCCTTCGACCTTGAACGGTTCGCCCGCCTGCAGAAAGCGCTCGCCATCGCGTGGGATCATTTCGTCCAGCGCGATCGTTGCGGTTTCGCGGTCGACCTTGATCAGGTAACTCTGAAAGCGCTGGCTGCGTTCATGGAAAGTGATGATCAGCGGATCGTGGCTGTCTTGCAGCTGGCGCAGGTTGCTGGAGATTTCCAGTGGCGTGGTGAGCACCTTCGGAGGCTGCGGAGCATCATCCGCGCTTAGGGTGTTGGACACGGTTCTTCAATCTCCAGACAAAATAAGACTACGGCCGGCCAGTATTTTGCCAGCATCTTGCGCAGGTGGATAGGGCAGGGCCAGCGATTGGCTCATGCCTGGCTGAGCGTTCGCGGTTTGACCGGTTTGGCAAAAGTCCCGCTGGCGTCGTACAGCGCTGGCGGCTCACCGCCGGTGAGGATCTTCAGCTGGTTGGCCGTAGTCGCCTGCTGGATCTGGATCGACTGACCGTTCTTGACGTTGGCCGCCTGGCATTGGGCGATCAGCGCGGTCAGGGCGTCGCCCTGGGCCAGCAACTGGTCGCCAATGCTCGACTGGCTGGCCAGTTGCTCAAGACCTGTGCGATCGGTCGGCAGGTTGAGGCTGGCGAGGATTTCGCTGCGCTTGCGGCCATGCTGCTCGAGCAGAATGATCAACGCTTGCTTGGTCGCCAGAATTTCTTCCAGCAACGGCATGTCGCGACCATGCAAAGCGAGGGATTCGGTTTGCAATAACTCCAGCAATTGTTGCGCTGGAGCAAAGTCGTCGTTGATCAGTTGCAATAAGTTAGTGTCGTGCATGGCTGGCCTTGGGGTTTAAGCGTCCAAAAGCCTGGCGCCGGCAAAAGCCTAGCGCTGGGCTTCGAAGTTGAGCAGTTTGCTGGCTACACGGTTGCTGTCGACTTTATAGCTGCCATCGGCAATCGCGGCTTTCAACTCGGCCACACGGGCTTTGTCGACAGCAGGCTGATCGCGCAGCTTGTCAGTGACCTTCTGCAACTGTTGAGCCTCATTGCTGAGGTGTACCGATTCCCCGCTTTTGGCGGCACTGGCCGGTTCGGCCTGGGTATTCAGCGGCGCGGAGGGGCTGTTTTCAGCGCTTTCCCTGGCGTTGCTGGTACGTGTATTGCCGGTAAGTGACGAGGAACTGTTCAATCGGTTGAAATCGATAACCATGATAAAAAACCTCTGGGAATTTGGACGCTTGCCATGTTTTCGGCTATCCCCTGAAAAACTTTAGGCCCAATCAACCATAAGCTTGCATGCGCCGCTGCGAGACCTGCTGCGGCACAGTTTAGGGAAGCGACGGGATCGGCGCCAGTTTTCTCCGCGAGGCTTTTACATGGCCACTTCGACCTGTCCCGGCGCAATCACCTGCGCCTTGATAACTCTTTGAGAATTAAGGTTTTTTACGCGAATCTGTTCTTTCATCCCGCCATTGGAGAGTGCTTCCCCCGGCATGCGTACGGCGAGGGTGCCGCTGCGCGCTGTGATCACCACCTGGTCACCCTTGCGCACGACTTCGGCCTGCTCCAGATGCACCTGCGTGATGACCTGATCGGCTACCGTTGGTCGGGTCAATTTCTGCCCGATCGCTTCGTCGACGGAGGTGAGGAAACCCTGATTGATCGTGCTGACATCGCGCTCGCGCAACGTCACGTCCTGCGGCTCGATGATACCGGCGCGTTTCAGCGGACGAGTGGTAGTCACGATCTCGCGAAACAGGCGGACTTGAGCGGGCACGAACACTGTCCAGGGCGAAGTGCCTTCGCAGCGGACCTTCACCGTAACGCGCCCCAGCGGGCGCGCCGGGCTCTCCAGCGTGGCTGTCAATTCCTTGTCGCACATCGGCATGCGCATGCGCGGGTCGAGCTGGTTGACTTCGATTTCGTAGCGGCCTTCGGTTTGACTGGAAGCCAAATAGTCTTCTACGGTGAATTCAAGAAAGCCCTGAGTCACGCCGATAAGCATATCAGGCAAGGTAACCGCATCTGCATGGGCAGGACTGCCAGCAAGCAAGCAGCAAACGGCGGACACCGCGCAAAGCCCTTTGCGAAGGGTAGATGTCAGGCGTCGGGAAAATGTCGTTTGAGCGTTCATACGAGTTAAAAAGCAAGCGCCGTGCCGTTTAGCAATGAATGTGCGTCGCAACAACACTTGGCGTTGATGTAGGAGTCTGGGCATGGCTGGTGTAATGGATTCGGTGAACCAGCGCACGCAACTGGTAGGGCAGAATCGCCTCGAGCTGCTGTTGTTCCGTCTCGACGGGCCGCAGCTCTATGGGATCAACGTGTTCAAGGTACGGGAAGTGTTGCAATGCCCGTCCCTGACGTTGATGCCCAAATCCAGTCCTGTCGTGTGCGGGGTAGCGAATATACGGGGAGCGACCATTCCGATCCTGGATCTGGCAATGGCAACGGGCTCCGGTGCGTTGAAAGACAAGAACAGCCCGTTCGTGATCATCACGGAGTACAACACCAAGACCCAGGGTTTCCTGGTCCGCTCGGTGGAGCGCATCGTCAACATGAACTGGGAAGAGATCCATCCGCCGCCCAAGGGAACCGGCCGCGATCACTACCTGACCGCTGTGACTCGGGTCGACAACCAGCTGGTCGAAATCATCGATGTCGAGAAGGTGCTGGCCGAAGTGGCGCCGACGCCGGAAGCCATTTCGGTGGGCGTGGTCGATGTCGAGACGCAGACGAAGGCATTGTCGCTGCGGGTGCTGACGGTCGATGACTCGTCGGTGGCGCGCAAGCAGGTCACGCGTTGTCTGCAGACCATCGGTGTCGAAGTGGTGGCGCTGAACGACGGCAAGCAGGCGCTGGATTACCTGCGCAAGCTGGTCGACGAGGGCAAGAAGCCGGAAGAAGAGTTCCTGATGATGATTTCCGACATCGAGATGCCGGAGATGGACGGGTACACCCTGACGGCGGAAATCCGCGGCGACGCACGCATGCAAAAGCTCCATATCATCCTGCATACTTCGTTGTCGGGGGTATTCAATCAGGCGATGGTGAAGAAAGTCGGTGCTGATGACTTTCTGGCCAAATTCCGTCCTGATGACCTCGCATCCCGGGTAGTCGACCGGATCAAAGCAGCAGATATCAGCTAGGGGCGTTTTGCCCTTGGCGTTCAACACGATTTAAGAGGCGGCATCATTGTCTACGGGTAATTTGGATTTCGAACAGTTCCGGGTCTTCCTGGAAAAAGCCTGTGGCATTCTGCTCGGTGAAAACAAGCAGTATCTGGTCTCGAGCCGTCTCAACAAACTGATGGAGCAGCAAGGCATCAAGTCCCTGGGTGAGCTGGTACAGCGCATCCAGACCCAGCCGCGCAGCGGTTTGCGCGAGCAGGTGGTCGATGCCATGACGACCAACGAAACCCTGTGGTTTCGCGACACCTATCCGTTTGAAGTCTTGAAGAACAAGGTACTGCCGGAAGCGATCAAGGCCAGCCCCAACCAGCGTCTGCGGATCTGGTCGGCGGCCTGCTCGTCGGGGCAGGAACCGTACTCGCTGTCGATGTCGATCGACGAGTTCGAGCGCAGCAACCTGGGCCAGTTGAAGATGGGCGTGCAGATTGTTGCCACCGATCTGTCGGGCCTGATGCTCAACAACTGCAAGACCGGTGAGTACGACAGCCTGGCGATCGGTCGCGGTCTGTCGCCGGAACGCCTGCAACGCTACTTCGACCCGAAAGGGCCGGGGCGCTGGGTGGTCAAGGCGCCGATCAAGAGCCGAGTGGAATTCCGCTCCTTCAACCTGCTCGACAGCTACGCAGCGCTGGGCAAGTTCGACATCGTGTTCTGCCGCAACGTGCTGATCTACTTCTCTGCCGAAGTGAAGAAAGACATCCTTTTGCGCATTCACAGCACGTTGAAGCCGGGCGGGTATCTGTTCCTTGGCGCGTCCGAGGCGCTGAACGGATTGCCGGATCATTACCAGATGGTTCAGTGCAGCCCGGGGATTATCTACAAGGCGAAATAAGCGGTTTGCGCTCATACAAAAAACGGGAAGCCCGCAAAGGCCTCCCGTTTTTTTATGTCCGAAGAAATTCTCTTAACACCAACAATCCCTGTGGGAGCGAGCTTGCTCGCGAAGAGGCCGTCACATTCTGCATTTGCATTGGCTGGCACTCCGCCTTCGCGAGCAAGCTCGCTCCCACAGTTTTTCGCCGGCGATAGAGGCAGCCAAGCGGCAGAAAAGCGGCATCCGGCGGTAATCGATTGCCGCTTTTCTGGCATTGCCGCTTTGCCTGTTCGGCGCAAGGCCCCGGAATACGGGGCTTTGTTCATTTGGCACGGCGCTTGCTAAAGCTCAGATACGAAAAACCGGTCACCTGAAGGTTCCCGACATGAGCATCAGCTTCGACAAAGCGCTGGGCATTCACGAAAAGGCATTGGGCTTCCGCGCCCAGCGTGCCGAAGTACTGGCCAATAACATCGCCAACGCCGACACCCCGAACTACAAGGCGCGGGATCTGGATTTCTCCAAAGTGCTCGAAGCACAGACCGAGAAAACCAAGACCGGCGGCCACTTTGCCCTGAACATGACCAACAGCCGGCACATCGAGGCTGAAGGGCTGGGCAACGGCGACGAGTCGCTGATGTATCGCACGCCGATGCAGCCTTCGATCGACCAGAACACCGTCGACGCTCAACTGGAACAGTCCAACTACGCGGAAAACGCCGTCGGTTTCCAGGCCAGCTTCACCTTGCTCAACAGCAAATTCAAAGGGCTGGTGTCAGCCCTGCGCGGAGAATAATCCATGTCCCTGTCCAGCGTTTTCAACATTGCCGGCAGCGGCATGAGCGCGCAGACCACACGTCTGAACACCGTGGCCTCGAACATCGCCAACGCCGAAACCGTCTCCTCGAGCATCGACCAGACCTACCGCGCCCGTCACCCGGTGTTCGCCACCATGTTCCAGGGCGGCCAGGCCGGCGGCAGCAGTTCGTTGTTCCAGAACCAGGACGCGGCCGGGCAGGGTGTGCAGGTGCTCGGCGTTGTCGAAGACCAGAGCAACCTCGAGGCGCGCTACGAGCCGAACCACCCGGCCGCTGACGCCAAGGGTTACGTCTACTACCCGAACGTCAACGTGGTGGAAGAAATGGCTGACATGATTTCCGCCAGCCGCTCGTTCCAGACCAACGCGGAAATGATGAACACCGCCAAGACCATGATGCAGAAGGTACTGACCCTCGGTCAGTAATAAGGGACGAATGCCATGAGCGTTACGGACACCACCAGCACCCTGAGCATGAAAGACATCCTGGCCAACTCGTCCAAGACGAGTAGCACCACGTCGGGCGGCATCGCCTCGGCGACCAACAGTGCCACCGGCGGCCAGGCGCTGGGCAAGGATGCGTTCCTGCAATTGCTGGTCACCCAGCTGAAAAACCAGAACCCGCTCGACCCGCAGGACAACAGCGCTTTCGTGGCGCAACTGGCGCAGTTCAGCAGCCTTGAAGGCATCACCACGCTGAACTCCACAGTCAGTGGCCTTGCCGGCAACTACAACTCGTCGCAGGCGCTGCAAGCCTCGTCGCTGGTCGGTCGCAACGTGATCGTGCAGACCAACACCGCGCAGCTCGATGACCCGAGCAAAGGCCTGACCGGTTCGGTCTCCGTGCCTTCGTCGATTGCCGGCGGCACCGTGACCATCACCGACAAGGACGGCAAAGCCGTGCGCACCATCGACCTGGGCAGCCGCGCTGCGGGTGCTGCCAGTTTCACGTGGGACGGCAAGGACACCGCCGGCACCGTGGTTCCGGTCGGTACTTACACGTTCAAGGCCAGCGCACCGATCAACGGCGCGGCGACCGACCTGGCGACCTACCTGCCAGCAACCGTCAACAGCGTGACGATCAGCCAGACCGGTGGCGAGCTGATGCTCAACCTGGCCGGCAAGGGCACCGTTGCCCTGTCCAAAGTACAAACCATTGGTATATAGAGCCGACTAACCCGGCACGAAGGAGTGGAACATGTCTTTTAACATCGGCCTTAGCGGTCTCTATGCCGCCAACAAACAACTCGACGTAACCGGCAACAACATCGCCAACGTCGCCACCGCCGGGTTCAAATCCTCGCGCGCAGAATTCGAAGACGTCTATTCGGCGACTCGTCTGGGCAGCGGCAGCAAAGTGATCGGTAACGGCGTACGCCTGGCCAACGTGTCCCAGCAGTTCACCCAGGGTGACATCAACAACACTGGCAACGTGCTGGATATGGGCATTAACGGCTCTGGCTTTTTCACCATGAACAACAACGGCTCGGTGTCTTACACCCGTGCCGGTACGTTCAAGGTCGATAACGCCGGCTACATCACCAACACCGACTACACCTCGCGTTTGCAGGGTTACGGTGTGGATGCCAACGGCAAGATTATTAACGGCGTCTTGACCGACCTCAAGATCGATACCTCGAACCTGGCCCCGAAGTCGACTTCGGCGGTGGCTTCGACCATCAATCTGAACTCGACCGCTGCGGTGATCGACGATACGGTCGCGGCAGGCAAATTCGACCCTACCAACACTGCGACCTACACCAAGTCGTTCAGCACCCCGATCTATGACAGCCAGGGCAACCAGCACACCATGGATCAATACATGGTGAAAACCGGCGCCAACACCTGGAAGGTCTACACCCTGGTGGACGGTCGTAACCCGGATGCGACCGGCAGCGATCCGAAGACCACCGCGCCTGTAGCCTCGACGCTGTCCTTTGACGCGACCGGCAAGCTGACCCAGGTCAGCACGCCAGATCCGCTGGGTGGCCCGGCCATCATCAGCAGCGACCTGACACTCAAGGGCTGGGTGCCAGGCACTGTGACCGATGGTGTCTGGAAGGCTAACGGCGCGGCGGCAAACCCGGCGGGTGTGACCATCTCGATGGCCAAGACCACTCAGTACAACGCCGACACCTCGCGCACGATTCCTACTCAGGATGGTTACGCGACTGGCCAGATCACCAACCTGACCATCGACGGTACCGGTACCTTGTTCGCCAACTTCAGCAACAACCAGAGCAAGGCCATCGGACAGGTTGCACTGGCGAGCTTCACCAACGAACAGGGCCTGCAGGCGATCGGTGGCACCAGCTGGAAAGAGACGTTTGCTTCGGGTATTCCGGGCTACGATGCGCCTGAGACCGGTACGCTGGGTTCGGTGGTGTCCAACTCGCTGGAAGAATCGAACGTTAACCTGACCAATGAGCTGGTTGATCTGATCAAAGGCCAGAGCAACTATCAGGCGAACGCCAAGACCATTTCGACGCAGAGCACGATTATGCAGACCATTATTCAGATGACCTGATTCGGGTTTCTGAGCTGGTTTTTTGGGCCCCTCGTTTTGAGGGGCTTTTTTTTGGTCTTGGCGGCCTCTGGGCCGACCAGGTTCTTGGGGTTTTGGGGGTATATCCGTTTTTGCGGGTGTTGCGGCTGGCGGTTCCGCTCTTACAGCGGGTCACTTTTGCAGACGCCCAAAAGTAACCAAAACGCTTTGCTCCTGCGTTCGGCCCTCGCAGGCTCGGGTCCCTTCGCTGCGGGATCGATCCGGGCGCAGCGGCTACGGTTTGCTTCGCTGCACCTCCTTCCGCTGTGTCTGGCTGCGCCAGACGGTCGCTGCGCTCCCACGCCCGGATCAATCCCTCCACTCAGCCTTCCGACGTCGCCGGTGGATCAAGATCAAAAGCGGTACTCGAGCTTGCGCTCATCGTTTTGAGTGGTGAAAATCGTGGGGTCTGCTTTGGATCTGTGTTGGATTCGCCCCTCATCGGAACGCCGCCCGCCCAGCCCTCTCCCGAGGGAGAGGGGGCCGATTTGTGTGGTGTTTAAAACCTGCATTCGACTCGGTATCTCAGGTCGGCGTACTTCGATTAAACACCTCGGTCAGTTCCCTCTCCCTCCGGGAGAGGGCTAGGGTGAGGGGCTCTTGATGTTTTGCCTCAGCGAGCGCCGTACGCCGGGGCAAAGCCTTTTGATTCCTTTTTGCTGGGTCGGCACTCCGGCGTCTGAATAAGGTGACTCGCTGTAAGAGCGAAACCGCCAGCGGCAACACCCGCAGCAACGGATATACACCCAAAACCTCAAGAGCCCGGTCGGCCCAAAGGCCGCCAAAAAACAAAACCCCCAACAAACCAGAAGTCTGTCGGGGGTTTTGTTTGCCACGAGATTCCAGGCGTCTCGCAACGCCTGAAATCAGCTCAGCTTATTGGCAAGCTTCGCAATCCGGCTCGTCAATCGCGCAGGCCTTTGGCACGGGTGCCGGACCTGCCGGAGCGGCCAGGACCGAATCGTCGCCGTGGTTGCCGCCGCTGGAAACAGCGTTCAGCTTGCCGGTGTTGATGGTCGACTTCTCGGTGCTGGTCGCGGCCAGGGCACGGAGGTAGTAAGTGGTTTTCAGGCCACGGTACCAGGCCATGCGGTAGGTCACGTCGAGCTTCTTGCCCGATGCGCCGGCGATGTACAGGTTCAGCGACTGGGCCTGGTCGATCCACTTCTGACGACGGCTGGCGGCGTCAACGATCCACTTGGTGTCCACTTCGAACGCGGTCGCGTAGAGCTCTTTGAGCTCTTGCGGGATGCGCTCGATCTGCTGCACCGAACCGTCGTAGTACTTCAGGTCGTTGATCATCACCGAGTCCCACAGACCGCGAGCTTTCAGATCGCGAACCAGGTAAGGGTTGATCACGGTGAATTCGCCCGACAGGTTCGATTTCACGTACAGGTTCTGATAGGTCGGTTCGATCGACTGCGAGACGCCAGTGATGTTGGCGATGGTCGCGGTCGGTGCGATGGCCATGATGTTCGAGTTACGGATGCCTTTCTGTACACGGGCGCGAACCGGTGCCCAGTCGAGGGTTTCCTTCAGGTCGACGTCGATGTACTTCTCGCCACGCTGTTCGATCAGGATCTGTTGCGAATCCAGCGGCAGGATGCCTTTGGACCACAGCGAGCCGTTGAACGTCTCGTAGGCGCCGCGCTCGTCGGCCAGGTCGCAGGAAGCCTGGATCGCGTAGTAGCTGACCGCTTCCATCGACTTGTCGGCGAACTCGACGGCAGCGTCGGAGCCGTAGGCAATGTGCTGCAGGTACAGAGCGTCCTGGAAGCCCATGATGCCCAGACCGACCGGACGGTGGCGGAAGTTGGAGTTTTTCGCTTGCGGCACCGAGTAGTAGTTGATGTCGATCACGTTATCGAGCATGCGCACAGCGGTGTTCACGGTGCGTTGCAGCTTGGCGGTATCGAGCTTGCCGTCGACGATATGGTTCGGCAGGTTGATCGAGCCCAGGTTGCAAACGGCGATTTCGTCCTTGTTGGTGTTCAAGGTGATCTCGGTGCACAGGTTCGAGCTGTGCACCACGCCGACGTGCTGCTGCGGGCTGCGCAGGTTGCACGGGTCTTTGAAAGTCAGCCATGGGTGGCCGGTTTCGAAGAGCATGGACAGCATTTTGCGCCACAGGTCTTTGGCCTGGATGGTCTTGAACAGCTTGACCTTGCCCGGGTACTCGGTCAGCGCTTCGTAGTACTCGTAGCGCTCTTCGAAGGCTTTACCGGTCAGGTCGTGCAGGTCCGGTACTTCGGACGGCGAGAACAGGGTCCACTTGCCGTCATCGAAGACACGCTTCATGAACAGGTCAGGGATCCAGTTGGCGGTGTTCATGTCGTGGGTACGACGACGATCGTCACCGGTGTTCTTGCGCAGCTCGATGAACTCTTCGATGTCCATGTGCCAGGTTTCCAGGTAGGCACACACCGCGCCTTTGCGCTTGCCACCCTGGTTCACGGCCACAGCGGTGTCGTTCACCACTTTGAGGAACGGCACCACGCCTTGCGACTTGCCGTTGGTGCCCTTGATGTACGAACCCAGCGCACGAACAGGCGTCCAGTCGTTGCCCAGGCCGCCGGCAAATTTCGACAGCATGGCGTTGTCGTGGATCGCGTGATAGATGCCCGACAGGTCATCCGGCACAGTGGTCAGGTAGCAGCTCGACAGCTGTGGACGCAGGGTACCGGCGTTGAACAGGGTCGGGGTCGAAGCCATGTAGTCGAACGAGGACAGCAGGTTGTAGAACTCGATCGCACGGTCTTCTTTCTGCTTCTCTTCGATCGCAAGACCCATGGCCACGCGCATGAAGAAGATCTGCGGCAGTTCGAAACGCACGCCATCCTTGTGGATGAAGTAGCGGTCGTACAGGGTCTGCAGGCCCAGGTAGGTGAATTGCTGATCGCGCTCGTGGTTGATCGCCTTGCCCAGTTTTTCCAGGTCGAAGGTGGCCAGCACAGGGTTCAGCAGTTCGAACTCGATACCCTTGGCGATGTAGGCCGGCAGGGCCTTGGCGTACAGGTCGGCCATTTCGTGATGGGTGGCGCTTTCGGCGACTTCGAGGAAGTTCAGGCCTTCGGCACGCAGGGTGTCCATCAGCAGGCGGGCGGTGACGAACGAGTAGTTCGGCTCACGCTCGACCAGGGTGCGGGCGGTCATCACCAGTGCGGTGTTGACGTCGGTCAGGGCGACGCCGTCGTACAGGTTCTTCAGGGTTTCGCGCTGGATCAGGTCGCCGTCGACTTCTTCCAGGCCTTCGCAGGCCTCGGTGACGATGGTGTTCAGACGGCCCATGTCCAGCGGCGCCAGGCTACCGTCGGCGCGGGTGATGCGGATCGACGGGTGCGCGTTGACGGCTGCTTCGGCCGGGGCGTGGGCAGCGCGTTCTTTCGAACGGCCGTCACGGTAGATCACGTAGTCGCGAGCGACTTTCTGCTCGCCGGCACGCATCAGGGCCAGTTCGACCTGGTCCTGGATTTCTTCGATGTGGATGGTGCCGCCCGATGGCATGCGACGCTTGAAGGTCGCGGTGACCTGTTCGGTCAGGCGCGCAACGGTGTCGTGGATTCGCGACGAGGCGGCAGCGGTGCCGCCTTCAACTGCGAGGAACGCTTTGGTGATAGCGACGGTGATCTTGTCATCGGTGTAAGGAACGACAGTGCCATTACGCTTGATCACGCGCAGCTGGCCAGGCGCGGTGGCTGCCAGATCCGAAGTCGAATCGGCGGCCTGCGGCAAGGTGCCCTGCGGGTTCTCGCGAGTTGTGTCGGTTTGCATGGGGGGTGGTCTCCACATTCTCTATGTTTGTTTGGCACCGTCATGGTGCTCACCGTTCTGTACCGAAGCACTGCAACCGACGGGCGTCGGCATTACAAACTTCGGAACAGTAGGAAAAAGGCTGCAACGCCGCATCCTTGCCGAAGTTTTGGTAGCCAGCCGAAGCTCGCCACCGGATTCCTTCGCGGGTGACAGTCATGACTGCAACACCCATACCGTTTTGTCCGTTTCGGACCAAATAAAACGGTGCCATCCGCCAGTGCGGTTTGGGCTTGAAAAAACTCGTTCGTTCAACCGGAAACTCGCCATAAAGCGCTTGAGTTTCAGGTCTGAAATGTGGTTGGGCGATTTAGACGAAAACCCTATATGTAGGGTCTGCGTTTTCGCGGTGCTACAAGATAATGCGTTTCAGGGGGGGATTGCAACGTACTACCTGTGGATAAGCCTGTGCGTAATTTGTGTAAGAAACAGGGAAAACGCGTGTAGGCCGCGAACCTGCTGAGCCAGACCGTTTGTCACTGTTTTTTTGCCTGGAAAAACGTTACAGCGGTTTTTTAAGGGCGCGAACCCTATCACAGAATTCCGCCTTGTCCGAACGCATTTACCGACTTGTTTTCCGGGTGGCCGGCGTTTATACAATCGCTGGCTGCATGGGCATTTTTATCCTCCTGAAACATGACAGATGATCGGGAGGTACACGCAGGATTGTGGGAGCGAGCCTGCTCGCGAATCGGTTGACCACTGAGCATTCAGGTTGGAGCAACTGACGCTTTCGCGAGCAGGCTCGCTCCCACAGGTTTTGTCCGTGTCAGGCGATTGTCTTTCTTCTTTTAATAAAAACAGCAAACAGAGGTCACCGGTGGAGCAACAAACCTGGCAGGTATTGATTGTCGAGGATGACCAGCGACTGGCCGAGCTCACCCGTGACTACCTGCAAGCCAATGGCCTGCGCGTGGAGATCGAAGGCAACGGTGCGCTGGCGGCGGCGCGGATCATCAGGGAGCAGCCGGATCTGGTGATCCTCGATCTGATGCTGCCCGGCGAGGATGGCCTGAGCATCTGCCGCAAGGTGCGCAGCCAGTACGACGGGCCGATCCTGATGCTCACCGCGCGCACCGATGACGCTGATCAGATCCACGGCCTCGACCTTGGTGCCGACGACTATGTCTGCAAACCGGTGCGCCCGCGTTTGTTGCTGGCGCGGATCCAGGCGTTGCTGCGACGCAGTGACACACCGGAACCGGCCGCGGAAAAATCCCGTCGCCTGCAATTCGGCCCGCTGGTGGTCGACAACGCGTTGCGTGAAGCCTGGCTGAGCGACAACGGCATCGAGCTGACCAGCGCCGAGTTCGACCTGCTCTGGCTGCTGGTCTCCAACGCCGGGCGGATTCTTTCGCGCGAAGAAATCTTCACCGCATTGCGCGGCATCGGCTATGACGGCCAGGACCGCTCGATCGACGTGCGCATCTCACGCATCCGTCCGAAAATCGGCGACGACCCCGACCATCCGCGCCTGATCAAGACCATCCGCAGCAAAGGCTATCTGTTCGTCCCGGAAGCCTGCGCAGACCTGGCGCTGTGAATTCGATCTTCCTGCGCATCTACGGCGGCATGTGCGCCGCGCTGATTCTGGTGGCGGTGCTCGGCGTGCTGGCACTGAACCTGCTCAATCAGGTGCGCAGCGAGCAATATCGCGAACGCCTGGCGCACGGCACTTTCTCGCTGATGGCCGACAACCTGCAACCGATGAACCAGACCGAACGCCATCGCGCGTTGCTGGTGTGGGAGCGGCTGCTCGGCATCCCGCTGACGCTGAAGAAATTCTCTGAAAGCGACCTCGATCTGGCCCAGCGCACCCGTGTGCTGCGCGGTCAAGCGCTGGTCGAGCAGACCGGACCCCACGCGGCCAAGGTCTATCGACTGGTCAGCGAAAAAGAGCAGCTTGTACTGGTAGGAGAGGTACAGCAGATCAGCGAGCAACTGGCCCGGGCGACCATTTATTTGCTCGCCGATGAACTGGTGCGAGTACCGGTCGGCGAACAGCCCAAACGTCTGGCGCAGATAAAGCAGGAAAAGGGCTTCGGCTTCGATCTGCGTCTGGTCACGGTAAATGACGCCGACATGGACGAAGACCAGAGCCGCCGCGTGGCCGAGGGCGATACGGTGATGGCGCTGGGCAAGGGCGGCGATTCGATTCGCGTCTTCGCCGGCATGGTCGGTACGCCGTGGGTGCTGGAAATCGGCCCGCTGTATCAGATGAATCCGTACCCGCCGGAATGGCTGGTATTGATTGCCGCGCTGGGCCTGACCCTCATCGGTCTCATCGTTTATCTGCTGGTGCGTCAGCTTGAGCGGCGTTTGCGCGGCCTCGAAGCAGCGGCCACGCGCATCGCCAAGGGCAGCCTGGAAACCCGCGTACCTGCACGCGGTGCCGACTCGGTCGGGCGTCTGGCGGCGGCGTTCAATGGCATGGCCGAGCACTTGCAGCAACTGCTGGCGATCCAGCGTGAACTGGTACGCGCGGTGTCCCATGAATTGCGCACGCCGGTGGCGCGGCTGCGTTTCGGTCTGGAAATGATCGGTACGGCGACCACCCCGCAGGCGCTGGAGAAATACCGCGAAGGCATGGATCACGACATCGAGGACCTCGATAAGCTGGTCGACGAAATGCTCACCTACGCGCGGCTGGAACAGGGCTCGCCGGCGCTGACCTTCCAGCGCATCGACCTGGATGCGCTGGTCAATGAGGTGATCGAAGAATTGGCGCCACTGCGCGCCGAGGTCACGGTGCAGCGCGGTTTGTGTTTGTCATCGGCCGACAATGACGGCGCCTGGGTCGAGGCTGAACCGCGTTATTTGCATCGGGCGCTGCAGAATCTGGTGGGCAACGCGATGCGCCATGCGCACTCGCAGGTGACGGTGAGTTATCAGGTCGGCCAGTTGCGTTGCCGGATCGACGTCGAGGATGACGGGCCGGGAGTGCCGGAGGTGGCATGGGAGCGGATCTTCACGCCGTTTCTGCGCCTCGACGATAGCCGCACGCGGGCGTCGGGCGGGCATGGGCTGGGGCTGTCGATTGTGCGGCGGATAATTCACTGGCACGACGGCCGCGCGATCATTGGCAAGAGCAAGAGTCTGGGTGGGGCGTGTTTCAGTCTGAGTTGGCCGAGGAATCAGGAGCGCCGCTGAGATACGGGATACCGCCTTCGCGAGCAGGCTCGCTCCCACATTTGAAATGCAATCCCCTGTGGGAGTGAGCCTGCTCGCGATAGCGCCATTGCCGACAATGCAAATCCTCAGGCAGGAATGCTGACCAGACTCAACAACTGCCCATCCTGCACTGCAAACTGCGCCTCCAGCTCCGATCCGTTGCGCCATTCGCCGGACAAATCAGTCAACAAGCGCAGCCTGACCTGACCCGCCTCAGTCCACTCCAACACTTCTGCATGCTCGAAATAAAAACGCTGCTGCACGATCGGGTACAGCGCTTTGAACAGACTTTCTTTGACCGAAAACGTCAGGGTCACCAGTAACGCCAACTGATCCTCAGATCCCGCTGCCATGCGCTGCAGTTCCGCTGGGGTGAGAATCTCCCCGGCCAGGCGTTCGGCGCGCTCGTGGCTCAACAGGTTTTCCAGATCCATGCCCAGGCCGCGCCAGTGCTGCTTGTTGGCGACAATCGCTGCGGCGCGGCCGGTGCTGTGGGTGATCGAACCGCAAATGTGCGCTGGCCACACCGGGGCGCGGTCTTCGCCGATCGGCGGAACGATATTCAGGCCTTCGAGTTGGTGCAGCGCGGCACGGGCGCAGATGCGCCCGGCGAGAAACTCGGCCTGACGCTTGGCCACCGAGCGCTGGATGCTTGGCGGCGCGAGTACAGCGCTGCGATGGAAGTCATCGCCGAGCAACTGTGCCGGATCGAAGTGGGTACTGAGCAGCACGGTATCGGCAAGCACCGTTGGCAACGGCCAATGGCTGTCGAGGGCAGTGCAGCAGGCGGGCAGGGCGAGGGTGATATGCATGGCGGGCATTTTGCCGGTTAGTCGGGGCGAGGTCGAGATCGGCGGTGAAGCCTTCGCGAGCAGGCTCGCTCCCACAGGGGATCTTCTGTGCGACAGATATCCGGTGTGGGAGCGAACCTGCTCGCGAAAGCCACGCCTCGGTCGTTACTGACTCAACCGAAAATCTTCTTGAAGAACGCCTGCATATCCGCCCACGACTTCTCGTCCGCCGCCTTGTTGTAACCAATGTCCGGCCCGCCATGCTCGCCATGGCTCAGGCGATCGGCATCCGGGTTGCTGAAACCATGCTTGGCGCCATCCAGACTGACGAACTGGTAGTCCGCCCCGGCCTTGTCCATCTCCGACTTGAACGCGGTGACGTTGTCCTGAGTGACCATGCTGTCCAGCGCACCGTGCTCGACGAGGATTTTCGCCTTGACGCTGCCCGGAGTCGCCGGGGTCTTGGTTGCCAGCGCGCCATGGAAACTCACCACACCGGCCAGCGGCACACCCTGACGCGCCGCATTCAGCACCACGCCGCCACCGAAGCAATAGCCGATGGCGGCGATTTTGTTCGGGTCGGTCTGCGGTTGCTTCTTCAGCAGATCGAGCCCGGCGGCGAAGCGTTTACCGGCAGCATCGGCGTCCTTGGTCGCTGCCTGCATGAAGGCCATGGCGTCTTTCGGGTGCTCGGTGTTCTTGCCTTCGCCGTACATGTCGATGGCCAGCGCGCTGTAGCCGAGTTCGGCGAGATCCCGCGCGCGGCGCTTGGCGTAATCGTTCAACCCCCACCATTCGTGGACCACGACAACGCCGGGGCGGGGGCCTTTGATCGCGTCGTCATAGGCGTAGTAACCGATCAGTTGGCTGCCGTCGGCGCTTTGATAGGGGATTTCTGCAGTCTTGATCGCAGCCTGGGTGAGGCTGCTGACCGCCAGCAAAGTCAGGGCGAGGAACAGGCGCATGGTCGGGTCTCCTTATTGAAAGTGGTCAGAACAGCCTAGTCGATCTGGTTCAGGTCTGGTTCAGAGACGGTTCAGGGGCCGTACAGGGGCGGCTGAGTAACCTTGCGCCATACCCAAACAGCACTGTGAAAGAGGAAATACCCATGACTCGTATCAACAAACTGCTGCTGGCTTTTACCCTGTTAGGCTCCAGCATCGCGGCCAATGCCGACGACACCAGCAACTTCGCCGGCCTGACGTTCGGCCAGACCAGCGACAAGATCGACAAGTCCCACGCGCTGAACAATAACCTTGGCCACCCCAACGCCACCGGGGCCATCGACGGCAACAACACCTACGGCATGCGCCTCGGTCAGCAAAACAGCCAGGGCCGCTACTACGCCACCTACGACAACGTTTCCGGCTCGCACAATGGCGTTAAACTGCGCCAGGAAAATCTGCTCGGCAGCTATGACCTGTTCTACCCGGTGGGCGGCAGCACCAAACTGTTCGGTGGCGCCACCGCCGGTCTGACCAAGCTGACGCAGGATTCGCCAGGCTTCAGCCGTGACAGCGACATCGGTTACGCCATCGGTGGTCAGGTCGGTGTGTTGCAGCAGGTTTCGCAGAACACGTCGGTGGAACTCGGTTACCGTTACCTGCGCAGCAACGCCAGCACCGAAATGAAAGAGAGCGGCGGCAGCAAACAGGGCTCGCTGGACTTGACCAGCAGCGCGCAGACCTACCTGTCGGCCAACTACTATTTCTAAGCGGTTGCCGCCGATTGAAGTGTGGGAGCGAGCCTGCTCGCGAAAGCGATGTTTCATTCAACATCATCGTTGACTGAATGACCGCATTCGCGAGCAGGCTCGATCCCACAGGTTTTGACTGGAGTGTTCAGGTGATGGGGAGAAGGACATGAAACTGTTGGTCGTCGAAGATGAGGCGCTGTTGCGTCATCACCTGCAAACCCGCCTGACGGAGAGCGGTCATGTGGTCGAGTCCGTGGCCAATGCCGAGGAGGCGCTGTACCAGACCGGACAGTACAACTTCGATCTGGCAGTGATCGATCTCGGCCTGCCGGGCATGGGCGGCCTGGACCTGATCCGCCAGTTGCGCTCGGGCGGCAAGACCTTTCCGATCCTGATCCTCACCGCGCGCGGCAATTGGCAGGACAAGGTCGAAGGGCTCGCCGCCGGTGCCGACGATTACGTGGTCAAGCCGTTCCAGTTCGAAGAGCTCGATGCACGCCTGAACGCATTGCTGCGCCGTTCCAGCGGCTTCACCCAGTCGACCATCGTTGCCGGGCCGTTGCTGCTCGACCTCAATCGCAAACAGGCGAGCCTTGATGAGCAGCCGCTGGCGCTGACCGCCTACGAGTACCGCATCCTCGAATACCTCATGCGCCATCATCAGCAAGTGGTGCCCAAGGATCGCTTGATGGAGCAGCTCTATCCGGACGATGACGAGCGCGATCCGAATGTCATCGAAGTGCTGGTCGGCCGTCTGCGGCGCAAACTCGAAGGCCCGGCCGGGTTCAAGCCGATCGACACCGTGCGCGGCCTCGGCTACCTGTTCAATGAGCGCTGCACTTGATCCGTTCCCTTCGCGTTCGCTTGATGCTCGCCGCCACCACGTTGGCGGTGTTGTTCATGCTTGCCTTGTTGCCGGCGATGCAGGGCGCCTTCAGCCTTGCCTTGCAGGACTCGATCGAGCAACGTCTGGCCTCCGACGTCACCACATTGATCTCCGCCGCACGGGTGGAAAACGGCCATTTGGTGATGCCCTCGCAATTGCCGGATGAGCGCTTCAACCTTACCGATTTCCGCTTGCTCGGCTATATCTACGACCGCGACGGCAAGCTGGTGTGGCGTTCGAAAGCCACCCAGGAAGAACAGATCAACTACAAACCGCGTTACGACGGCCTCGGCAACGAGTTCGCGCGGATCCGGGAAGCCAGCGGTCAGGAGTTCTTCGTCTACGACGTCGAAGTCAAATTGCTCGGCGGCAAAAGCGCAGCGTTCAGCATCGTCGCCCTGCAACCGGTGCGCGAATACGAAACCACTCTCGAAGGCCTGCGCGAAAACCTCTATCTGGGCTTCGGCGCGGCATTGCTGGTTTTGCTGGCGCTGCTATGGATCGGCCTGACCTGGGGCCTCAAGGCCTTGCGCCGCTTGAGCCAGGAACTCGACGAAATCGAAGGCGGCACTCGCGAAAGCCTCACGGAAAAACACCCGCGTGAACTGCTGCGCCTGACCGGCTCGCTCAACCGCCTGCTGCTCAGCGAACGCCAGCAGCGCAGCCGCTACCGCGACTCCCTCGACGACCTCGCCCACAGCCTGAAAACCCCCTTGGCGGTGCTGCAAGGTGTCAGCGAAGACATGGCGCAGCGCCCGGAAGACCGCGACCAGGCTTGGGTCCTGCAAAGCCAGATCGAACGCATGAGCCAGCAGATCAGCTACCAACTGCAACGGGCCAGCCTGCGCAAAAGCGGCCTGGTGCGCCATCAGGTGCGCCTGCAACCGGTGCTCAAAAGCCTCTGCGATACGCTGGACAAGGTCTACCGCGACAAACACGTGCGCGTAACCTTTGATCTGCCGGAACATTGCTACGTGCCGATCGAACAGGGCGCTTTGCTGGAAATGCTCGGCAACCTGTTGGAAAACGCCTACCGCCTGTGCCTTGGTGAAGTGCGGGTCAGCGTGCGCGAGTCACTGGCCGGGATCGAATTGTGCGTAGAAGATGACGGGCCGGGTGTACCGCTCGATCAGCGTGCGCGGATTCTCGAACGCGGCGAGCGTCTGGACGCCCAGCATCCGGGGCAGGGGATCGGGCTAGCGGTGGTCAAGGACATCATCGAAAGCTACAACGCCCGTTTGGCTTTGGGCGATTCGCCGATGGGCGGGGCGGCGTTCAGGATTCATTTTCCGGCGATGTGAAGGTTGGCCGTGCCGGCCTCTTCGCGAGCAGGCTCGCTCCCACCTTGAAACGCATTCCCCTGTGGCAGCGAGCCTGCTCGCGAAGGCGTCTGACTTCACAACTCCTGCGCCCGATAAGCCCCCGGTGTCAGCCCCGTCCATTTCTTGAATGCCCGGTGAAACGCCGAAGGCTCAGAGAACCCGAGCTGCTCGGCAATCTGTTGCAACGACAGCTCCGCGCGGCCCAGATGATAGATGGCGATATCCCGCCGCAGCTGATCCTTGAGCTCCTGAAAACTCGTGCCTTCCTCACGCAAATGCCGCCGCAAGGTTTGCGGGCTGATATGCAGATGCGCGGCGACGGCTTCCAGATCCGGCCAATGTGCCGCGTCGCGGCTGAGCAAGCGGCGCAGGCGACTGCTCAGGCTGTCGCCGTCGTCCGGGCGTGAGAGCAGGTCGGCGGGGGAGCGTTCGAGGAAATGTTTGAGCGTGCGTTCGTCCTGCAACAGCGGCATGGCCAGGTAGCGACTGTGAAACAGCAGGCTGCTCTGCTCGGCATCAAAGGTCAGCGGGCAGGGGAACAGCAAGTCGTATTCGCCGCCGTGCTCGGGGCGCGGATAGCTGAAAGTCGCCTGCTCGAGGCGAATGCGCTGGCCGATCAGCCAACTGCCGAGGCGATGCCAGATCACCAACAAACTCTCGCTGAGAAAATGATCCGGGTCCCACCACTGCGCATCGTCGAGGCTCAAACGCACCCATTCGTCTTCGCGGCGCAGGGCCAGGCGCGGGGCGTCGGGGAACAGGCTGTAAAACAACAAGCCACGTTGCAGAGCCTTCTCCAGGTTGCGGCAGTGAATCGAGGCGTGGCACATCATGGCGAAGCTGCCGGGCTTGCTCGGGGCGTTACCGAAACCCAGGTATTCGTCGTCCAGCGCCAGCCACAACCCTTGAATCAGCCGGGTGAACTGCTCAGGGGCAATCCGCGCGCGGGGCTCGTCGAGCAACTCCGGGCTGATCCCCATTTGCTGTAACAGGCCTGAATAATCCAGGCCGCGCCGGCGTGCGCCGCCAAGAGCGGCACGGGCGAAATGGCTGGCGATGGTGCGTTCGCGCATAAGCGGCAATCCTTGTTCAGGCACCGATCGTAATGGCGGGCCGGCAACGTCACAAGGCGGATTTCCGCCAAATTGCAGGACGCTGGACGCTCAGTTGGCGGAAATCCGCCATGCCTCAAGTCACTGATTGGTGACAGGAAAATCCCGCAGGCCCTGATATCAAAAGGCTTGCTGCCATTCGCACCAATCTGGCACGACGTTTGCGATACAAGCGACAGAAGCGTGCACTTCTTCCGCCCGGGAGGATGCCGTTCCAACAACAAATCCCTCCAGTGCAGGAGGGTTCGCAATTAAGGTTCGGCGCTCGACAGATGGATGTTGCCGCTGGACGCTTGAGGAAACCTGCAATGACGACTCGTCAGCCACTGTACAAATCCCTGTATTTCCAGGTGATCGTTGCCATCGCCATCGGCATCCTGCTCGGTCACTTCTATCCGCAGACCGGTGTGGCCCTCAAGCCACTGGGTGACGGCTTCATCAAGCTGATCAAAATGGTCATCGCCCCGATCATCTTCTGTACTGTTGTCAGCGGCATCGCCGGCATGCAGAACATGAAATCGGTAGGCAAGACCGGCGGCTACGCGCTGCTGTATTTCGAAATCGTTTCCACCATTGCCCTGCTGATCGGTCTGGTCGTGGTCAACGTTGTGCAACCGGGCGCCGGCATGCACATCGACGTCACCACCCTCGACGCCTCGAAAATCGCCACCTACGTGACGGCCAGTAAAGACCAGAGCATTGTCGGCTTCCTCCTCAACGTGATCCCGAACACCATCGTCGGCGCGTTCGCCACCGGTGACATCCTGCAAGTGCTGATGTTCTCGGTGATCTTCGGCTACGCCCTGCATCGCCTGGGTTCGTACGGTCGCCCGCTGCTGGACATGATCGATCGCTTCGCCCACGTGATGTTCAACATCATCAACATGATCATGAAACTGGCGCCGCTGGGTGCGTTCGGTGCCATGGCGTTCACCATCGGTGCCTACGGTGTCGGCTCGCTGGTGCAACTGGGCCAGTTGATGATCTGCTTCTACATCACCTGCGTTCTGTTCGTCGTGCTGGTGCTGGGTGCGATCTGCCGGGCTCACGGTTTCAGCGTGTTCAAGCTGGTGCGTTACATCCGTGAAGAACTGTTGATCGTACTGGGTACGTCCTCGTCGGAATCGGCACTGCCACGCATGCTGATCAAGATGGAGCGTCTGGGCGCGAAGAAATCGGTAGTTGGTCTGGTGATCCCGACCGGTTACTCGTTCAACCTCGACGGTACTTCGATCTACCTGACCATGGCCGCCGTGTTCATCGCCCAGGCGACCGATACGCACATGGACATCACCCACCAGATCACTCTGCTGCTGGTACTGCTGCTGTCCTCCAAAGGCGCGGCGGGTGTGACCGGTTCGGGCTTCATCGTGCTGGCCGCGACACTGTCGGCGGTAGGTCACCTGCCGGTGGCCGGTCTGGCGCTGATCCTCGGTATCGACCGCTTCATGTCTGAAGCCCGCGCACTGACCAACCTGGTCGGTAACGCTGTTGCGACCATCGTCGTGGCCAAGTGGGTCAAGGAGCTGGACACCGATCAACTGCAAGCCGAGCTGGCTTCCGGCGGTCGCGGCATCTCCGACGAGCGTGAAGAAGACGACCTGGGTGTGGCTGAAGGCCCAACCCCGAGCAATGTGAAGTAAGCATCGCTTGTAGAGAAAACCCGCTTCGGCGGGTTTTTTCTTGCCCGGGATTTGAGCGCAACGGTCACACCTGCTGACATTTGCGGTGATTGCCGCATCGACAATGGCTGCCTAGGCTGAGTGCATCGCCCAAGGAGTTTGCCCATGTCCGCACCGCTGGCCTCACTGAAGATTCTCGATTTCTCGACCTTGCTGCCGGGGCCGTTCGCCTCGTTGCTGCTGGCAGACATGGGCGCCGAGGTGCTGCGCATCGAATCGCCAACCCGCATGGATCTGCTGCGGGTGTTGCCACCGCATGATGGCGGGGTATCAGCCAGCCACGCTTATCTGAACCGCAACAAGCGCAGTCTGGCGCTGGATCTGAAACAGCCCGAAGCGCTGCAGATCATCAAGCAACTGCTGGGCGAATACGACATCGTCCTCGAGCAGTTTCGCCCCGGGGTGATGGAGCGTCTGGGCCTGGGTTATGAGGCATTGAAGGCGATCAACCCAAAGCTGATTTATGTGTCGATCAGCGGTTACGGCCAGACCGGGCCGTACAAGGAGCGCGCCGGGCATGACATCAACTATCTGGCCCTGGCGGGACTCGCCAGCTACACCGGACGCGCCGACAGCGGGCCGTTGCCGCTGGGCATGCAGGTGGCGGACGTGGCGGGCGGCTCACTACACGGCGTGATCGGCCTGCTGGCAGCGGTGATTGCCCGTCAGCAAACCGGGCAGGGCACCCATCTGGATGTGAGCATGACCGATTGCGCGTTCAGCCTGAACGCCATGGCCGGCGCGGGATATCTGGGCTGTGGCGCGGAACCGGGTTGGGAAGACCAGATGCTCAATGGCGGCAGCTTCTACGATTATTACCGCACCCGGGATGGGCGCTGGATGTCGGTGGGCAGTCTGGAACCGGCGTTCATGCGGCAACTGTGCACGGCGCTGGGCCGGCCGGAACTGGCGGCGCAAGGATTGTCGCCCAGGCCTGAGCAGCGACAGGCACTGAAGGAGGCGTTGCGGATCGAATTCGAGCGACATGATTTTGCTGAGTTGTGTGAGTTGTTTGCCGGCGTCGATGCGTGTGTGGAGCCGGTATTGAGTCTAGGTGAGGCGGTGCGCCATCCGCAGCTACAGGCGCGGGAGTTGATGACACAAGTGCCGCGCGGCGATGGCACGACGCAGGCGCAGATGGCTTGTCCGTTGAAATTTTCTGAGGCGTTGCCGGAGCCAAGGCATGTTGGCGCGGGGTTGGGGCAGCATACGGACGAGGTGTTGGGGGAGTTAGGGTTGAGTGCTGAGCGGATCGCCGAGTTGCGTTCGGCCAGGGTGATTCTGTAGCGCTCATGCCGCCGCCTTCGCGAGCAGGCTCGCTCCCACATTGAAATGCATTCCCCTGTGGGAGCGAGCCTGCTCGCGAAGGGGCCCGCCGATACTCTACAAAACTGTCATTCCACCCGCATTTCACCACTGAACACCAGCGTACTGCGGCAGCGCCGGCACAGATACCGCCGCCCTTGCCGCACCAGGCCATGACGCTGGGCGGTAAACGGGAAATCACTGTCGGGACACGGGCATTTGTAGATATAGCGGGTCACGCTGCGCCGCTTGATTTCATAGGTGTGGCAGCGGTCCGGCGGCAATTCGTAGACGCCGCGCATGATCAGTTGCCACTCCTCGCCATGGGGCTGGATGCGGTCGCCGAACAGTTGATGCGCGATCAGGTGCGCAACTTCGTGGGCCACGGTCTGCTTGAGGAAGTGCTCGGTGTTTTCCCGGTACAGCTGTGGGTTGAAGCGCAGCAGGTTCTCGTGCAGATGCGCGACACCGGCTTTCTGCCCGCGCAGCTTGAGACTGACCACGGGGCGTTTGAAGGAGCGTTTGAAAAAGGATTCAGCGAGTTGGTAACAATCTTCGACGCGGGTATTGAGTTGCTCGGGCATGCTTGATGGATCTCCAGAGACGCCGAGTATGCCGCAACCCCGGCGACTTGCGAATCGCCGACCTGCCGAATGGTCGTCGCCCAACGAGAAGGCCGCCTTGCGGCGGCCTGTATTGGCAGATGTTGTTTTTCTCAGGGAGGAAACAGGTCAGTTGGTATAGACCGGGCCGACACCCAGGCCCCAGACAATCACGGTGAATGCCATGATCGCCACCAGCACCACCAGGCCGACGGCAAGCACTGAGCTGGAAAACAGGAAACCTTCATCTGAAGGAATGTTCATGAACGTCGGCAGGCCGACATACAACAGATACACCGTGTAGCAGATGGCCGCCGTGCCGACGATCATCCCCAGCCACATGTGCGGGTACAAAGCGGCCAGTCCACCCACGAATAACGGTGTTGCGGTGTAAGTGGCAAACGCCACGCAACGGGCCAGGCTCGGGTTGGCGTCGTAGGTGCGCGCCATCCAGTGCACGAAGGCGCCCATCACCGCGACCCCGCCGAGCATGGCCAGGTACGACATGATGGTCATCCACAAGGCGCTTTCGAACGTGAGCATCACCGGCGCGCGATTGCCGATCACCCAGCCCACCTGGGTCGTGCCGATGAACGCCGAGACCGCAGGGATCGCCGCCAGGATCAGCGTGTGCGTCAAGTACATGTGGCTGATGCTTTCCTCTTGGTCGCCACGGATCTCTTTCCATTCCTGATCGGGGTGGGTAAACAGTCCCACTACGTGATGGATCATGCCATTCACTCCTCTTGTCATTGCCATCGCCCCCCAACGGAGCGCCTACGGGCCAAGGTGGCCGAGCAAATACAGGTCTAAAGACGTGTGCGACCTTATGTCGCAGTATAGGAAGGACTCCAGCGCACCGGTATGCCGGGCTTAGAGCAAATCGCGCTGTAAACATTGCAGGTAATCGCCTCGGGGTCTTGCGGGGAAGGCATTTTTGAGGTCGAAACACTTTTGTGGCGAGGGGATTCATCCCCGTTCGGCTGCGCAGCAGTCGCCACGCCATTCACCGAGCAGTGTCAGGCGATACGAGTTCCCGGGTTTCAGGGCTGCTTCGCAACCCAGCGGGGATAAATCCCCTCGCCACAGATGCTTCGCGCTACTGGGGTTTTTGCGTAAAATGCCGGCCTTTCGTCACACCTCACGGATTTCGCGTCATGGGCACTCTTACGGTCAACCAGAACAAACTGCAAAAGCGCCTGCGCCGCCTGGCCGGCGAAGCGGTCGCCGATTTCAACATGATCGAAGACGGCGACAAGGTCATGGTCTGCCTGTCCGGGGGCAAGGACAGCTACACCATGCTCGACGTGCTGATGCACCTGCAGAAGGTTGCACCGATCAAGTTCGACATCGTTGCGGTGAACATGGACCAGAAACAGCCGGGCTTTCCCGAGCACGTGCTGCCGGCCTACCTGAAAGAACTGGGCATTGAGTATCACATCGTCGAGAAGGACACTTACTCGGTAGTCAAGGAACTGGTGCCGGAAGGCAAGACCACCTGCTCGCTGTGCTCGCGCCTGCGTCGCGGCACGCTGTACACCTTCGCTGACGAAATCGGCGCGACGAAAATGGCCCTCGGTCACCACCGCGACGACATCGTCGAAACGTTCTTCCTCAACATGTTCTTCAACGGCACCCTGAAAGCGATGCCGCCGAAACTGCGCGCCGACGATGGCCGCAACGTGGTGATTCGTCCGCTGGCGTACTGCAACGAGAAGGACATTCAGGCCTACTCGGACTTCAAGCAATTCCCGATCATCCCGTGCAACCTCTGCGGCTCGCAGGAAAACCTGCAGCGCCAGGTGGTCAAGGAAATGCTCCAGGACTGGGACCGCAAGACCCCGGGCCGTACCGAATCGATTTTCCGCAGCCTGCAGAACGTGGTGCCGTCGCAACTGGCCGACCGCAACCTGTTCGACTTCACCAGCCTGAAGATCGACGAAACCGCGGCTTCGCGTTTCGTCAATGTCGTCAATCTGTAAACACATCCTGTAGAAGCAGGCCCTGTGGTTGAGGGGACAGCTTCTGCATGTGTTATTCATTTCCAAACCTCAGGAGAGGGCATGCGCGATTACAAGTGGCTGCACGAATACTGTCTGAACCGTTTTGGTTCGGCGGCTGAACTGGAAGCCCATCTGCCCGTTCCCAAGACCCCCGCTCAACTGCGCAAGATCCGCGACGACCGCTACCTCTCGACCATGGCCCTGCGGGTTTTTCGCGCCGGGCTCAAGCACAGCCTGGTCGACGCCAAGTGGCCGGCGTTCGAAGAAGTGTTCTTCAAGTTCGATCCGGAAAAAGTCGTGCTGATGAGCGCCGAGCACCTTGAGCGCCTGATGCAGGACGCGCGGATCATTCGCCACCTCGGCAAGCTGAAAAGCGTGCCGCGCAATGCGCAGTTCATTCTTGATGTGGAAAAGGACAAGGGCAGCTTTGGCGCGCTGATCGCCGACTGGCCGGTGACCGATATCGTCGGCCTGTGGACATACCTGAAGAAACACGGCCACCAACTCGGCGGGCTGTCGGCGCCACGCTTTTTGCGCATGGTCGGCAAGGACACGTTCGTGCCCAGCTACGACGTGGTCGCGGCGCTGAATGCGCAGAAGATCGTCGACAAAGTGCCGACCAGCCAGCGTGATCTGGCAACGGTGCAGAACGCCTTCAACCAGTGGCACGAACAGAGCGGCGGCCGGCCGATGAGCCAGATTTCGATGATGCTCGCCTATACCGTCAACCATTGAGTCAATCCGATCGTTCCCATGCTCCGCGTGGGAATGCCGCCATGGACGCTCCGCGTCCACTGTGACGCAGAGCGTCACGGGATGCATTCCCACGCGGAGCGTGGGAACGATCATGTGGGAGCGAGCCTGCTCGCGAAAGCGCTTGGTCAGGCGACGCTGATCTCGCCTTCGCCCGCCAATTTGCGATTCAACTGATAGCGCCAGCGTACATACAGCAGCGCCGAGCAGAACAACGCCAGGCTCGCGGCCATTTCCAGCAGGCCGAACAGCTGCCGGTTGGGATCGTACGCCGCCAGTGCGCCTTTGATGAAATACAGGTTCACCACAAAACACATCCACGAATGACCACGGGCGCTGCCCATGATCATCGCCGGGGCGAGGACCAGCCACGGGATCAGCTCGACCAGCAGAATCACCCACGGTCGCGCGCCATGCAGGTCGGCGAACAGCAGGTAATAAGCCGCCAGCAAACCGGCGAGGGCGAAAAAGCTCAGCAGGCTGAGCACGCGCATCGCCTTGACCCGTGGCTCAAGCCACGCCACCGAGGGCAGGACTTTGGGCTTCTTCGCCATCAGCTCACCAGTTTCTGCGCGGTTTTCGCCAGACGCAGACCGAGCGCTCGACACAGCGCCACTTCGTGTTGATCCAGGCCACTCTTGCCATCGGCACCGGCGTGATGGCTGGCGCCGTAAGGCGTGCCGCCACCTTCGGTTTCGAGCAGGGCCGATTCGCTGTAGGGCAGGCCGGTGATCAACATGCCGTGATGCAACAGCGGCAGCATCATCGACAACAGCGTGGTTTCCTGACCGCCGTGCAGGCTGGCGGTGGAGGTGAACACACCGGCCGGTTTGCCGACCAGCGCGCCAGTCAGCCAGAGGTTGCTGGTGCCGTCGAGGAAGTACTTGAGCGGCGCGGCCATGTTGCCGAAACGCGTCGGACTGCCCAAGGCGAGGCCGGCGCAGTTTTTCAGATCATCGAGGCTGGCGTAGAGCGCGCCCTCATCGGGAATCTCCGCGGCCACCGCTTCGCATTCGGTGGAAATCGCCGGCACTGTGCGCAAACGCGCTTCCATTCCGGCCTGCTCGATGCCACGGGCGATCTGCCGGGCCATCTCGTTGGTCGAACCGTTGCGGCTGTAATAGAGAACCAGAATGTACGGCGTGCTCATGGCAACAACTCCAGCACGTTTTCCGGCGGGCGACCGATGACGGCCTTGTCACCGACTTCGAGAATCGGCCGCTCCATGAGTTTCGGGTGCGCAGCGATGGCGTCGATCAGGTGCTGTTCGCTGAGGCTGGCGTCCGCCAGGTTCAGGGTCTTGTATTCATCTTCACCGCTGCGCAACAACTGCCGCGCACTGATCCCGAGTTTGCCGAGCAAGGCCTTGATCTGCGCGGCGCTGAGCGGCGTTTCCAGGTAGCGCACGACAGTCGGAGTCAAGCCGCGGGCTTCGAGCAGTTCCAGCGCGCCGCGGGATTTCGAACAGCGCGGATTGTGATAAAGCGTCAGATCGGTCATGGCGGGTCGCTTCTGGCGTAAAGTGGCGGCTATTCTAACTGTGCGGCGCGCAATCCAGAACCGTCAGAGGCGATGGGTCGCAGGCGCTTTCGAATTTTCACAAGGAACACGACATGACACGGCGATTGGCAGCGGCATTGACGATTCTCGGGGCGTTGATTCTGGGGGGCTGCGGCAATGATTACGGCATCGACCAGAACGGCCAGAAGGTTGCGTCCGAACGTCTGGACAAACAATGGGTGGTGCTCAATTACTGGGCCGAGTGGTGTGGCCCGTGCCGCACGGAAATTCCTGAGCTGAATCATTTGGCTGATGAACTCAAGAGCAAGAATGTCGGGGTGTTCGGGGTCAACTTCGACAACGTGCAGGGCGCGGAATTGAAAGAGGCGAGTGAAAAACTCGGCATCAAGTTCACCGTGCTGGCGCAGGATCCGGCCGAGCTGTTCGACCTGCCGCGCAGTGAAGCGCTGCCGGTGACGTTCATCATCGATGACAAGGGCAAGGTGCGTGAACAATTGCTGGGCGAGCAGACGGCGGCAGGGGTCATGGCGAAGCTGGAGGCGTTGCGGAACAAGTAACCTGTGGCGGATTCATCCCCGTTGGGTCGCGAAGCTTCCCCATGCGCAGTTCCAGGCGAACTGCAAACTCAGGGCTGCTACGCAGCCCAACGGGGATGAATCCCCTCGCCACAGGTCCCCTGCGGGCACAGAAGGGGCTCAGCCCTCTTCCAGCCACCAGCGCAATGGCTTGCCTTCAGCCGGCCAGAAGCGCACCTGCTCGATCGGCGAAATGTCCCAGCGCTCGATTTTTTCCAGCGCCTGCAAGAACCGTTGTTCCTGCTCCATCAGCGCCGGGGCGCAGAGTTTGCGGGTCTTGCCGATCTTGCCAAAGGTCAGCTTGTCGCCGTCCTGCGTATAAGGCGCGAACCAATGGTTGCAGCCACCGTTGCCATAAGCGCGGCCGTCATCGCCGAGGGTCACAGTCAGATGGCTGTAATCCATCAGTGGCCGCTCGCCGATCCATTCCAGGATGTAGCTGCGGTTGTGCTGCAGTTGCACCGGCTCTGCGGCACAACCAACCAGGCCGACACCGATCAGTGCGGTCAGGGCAAGCCGTTTCATCACGCAGGCTCCTGGCATTTCGGGCACAGGTGCTTGTCGCCCACGGCTTTCCAGCCGAGCTCGGCGATGCGCGCGGTGGCGGCGGGTTTCTCGGCGGTCTTGCCCAGCTTGGCATCCACGGCAAATTCAAAGCTCAGCTCTTTCGCGCAGCTGTCGCAGTTGACCTGCCAGGTGTGAATCGCCAGTTCGCCAAACACCGGGCCAGTGGTCATTGCGGTCCATTGGCCTGGCGGGTTGATCAGGTGGCGGACGGTGTCGACGGTCAGGCGCATGGACAAATCCTTGCTGCCTTTGAGCGTGACCAGCAGGGCATCGCCAATACGGATCGAGCCACCGTTGCCGGTCACCTGATAGCGGCCCGGAACGAGGGCGCGGCATTCGGTGAGGGTGTGTTGCGGGTTCATCAGGGTGTAGCGGAAATCGTGTTCGACCATGGGTCCTCCAAATATGCGCGACATGCTAGCACGGGCTCGATTGCAGAATGATGCGCGCGTGCGACCTTCGATCCGGTTCAAATGAGAGCACAGTCATGGCAAACTGCCGGCCCCCGAATCTGAAGGAACGGAACATGGCGCTGATCGAATGTTATGAATGCAAGCGGAGCATCAGTTCCGAAGCGCTGGTGTGCATTCACTGCGGCGCGCCGATGGCCGAACACGCCGCCATGCAGGCGCAATCCACTGCGGCAGCGGCGCAGACCTCGACGATTTCCTTCGGCAGCTTGCCTCGCAACAAGGCTGTGCCCGAGGCGGTTGCGCCACCAGTGGCCGAGCCGCTGCCCAAAGTGATGCCGGCGGCAGCAGGGCGTCGCCGTCGTCAGCAGGCTGCGGAACAGGCACGCCAGGCACCACAACCGCTCAACGCCGATGGCAGCCGTCCGGTGGAAGGCTGGCTGAAAATCATGGTGTTTCTGTTACCAGCGTTTTTTGTCTGGTTCCTGCTGCGCAGCGGCCACTCCAGCAAGCAGCGTCTGCTCGGTTTCGGCTGGCTGGGCTTGCTGATCCTGGCGTCTTCGTTGCCCAAGTAGACGATTCAACCCTCGACCAGGTTCTGCGGCGCCCCCGCCGCCCAGGTCGCGATGTTGTGCAGGGTGGTTGCGGCGATCGCGCCCAGCGCCTCGCGCGTCAGGAACGCCTGATGCGCGGTGATGATCACGTTGGGAAACGTCAGCAGCCGCGCCAGCACATCGTCCTGCAACGGCAGGTCGGAGCGGTCCTCGAAAAACAGCTGGGCTTCTTCCTCATAAACATCCAGCCCCAGATACCCGAGTTGGCCGTCCTTCAGCGCGTCGATCAGTGCCGGCGTGTCCACCAGACCACCGCGCCCGGTATTGATCAGCATCGCCCCCGGTTGCATGCGCGCCAATGACTGGCGATTGATCAGGTGTTTGCTTTGCTCGTTGAGCGGGCAATGCAGGCTGATGATCCGCGACTCTGCGAGCAACTCCGGCAGGCTCAGGTAACGTGCGCCCAACGCCAGCACGTCGGGATTGGGATACGGATCGTAAGCCAGCAAATCACAGCCGAAGCCATGCATGATTTTTGCGAACGTTGCGCCGATCTGCCCGGTGCCGACGATGCCGACGGTCTTGCCAACCAGATCGAAACCGGTCAGGCCATGCAGGCTGAAATCGCCTTCGCGGGTGCGGTTGTAGGCACGGTGCAAGCGACGATTGAGGGCGAGGATCAGCGCCACCGCATGTTCGGCCACGGCGTGCGGGGAGTAGGCCGGCACGCGCACCACGGCCAGGCCGAGGCGTTTCGCCGCCGGCAGGTCGACATGGTTGTAACCCGCCGAACGCAAGGCAATCAGCCGCGTGCCACCAGCAGCAAGGCGTTCCAGCACCGGGGCGCTGAGGTCGTCATTGATGAACGCGCAGACCACTTCGTGCTGTTCGGCCAACGCCGCCGTATCGAGGCTCAGTCGCGCCGCTTGAAAGTGCAGTTCAAGCCCGGCCGGGCAGTCGGCGGCGAGGAAGCTGTCGCGGTCGTAGGTCTGGCTGCTGAAAATGATCGTGCGCATGAATCCTCCTGGAACATCGACGCGGGCCGCAATGGCCCGCGACAACTGTAGCGCTTTGCGCGCGCCGTGCCTTGCCGTGGATCAGACGCTGATGCGCGCCTGCGCCGCAAGTCGATTGATCGAACGCTCCAGTTCATCCAGTGCGGCGGCGGCTTTCGGATCGTCCTGCTTGAGCAGGGTTTCGCTGCGCTGGCAGGCGGCGCGCAGTTGTGGCACGCCGCAATAACGGGTTGCGCCGTGCAACCTGTGCACGCGTTCGAGCAGAGCATTCTGGTCGTGACTGTCACGCGCGGCGCGAATCGCTTCGCGGTCGGCTTCCAGCGACGCCAGCAGCATGGCCAGCATGTCCGCCGCCAGATCGGCCTTGCCCGCCGCCAGGCGCAAGCCTTCCTCGTGATCAAGCACTGGCAGTTCCTGCTGACTCGCCGCGCTGTCGCCGCTGCGCTCCGGCGCCTGATTGCGCAGGGCCAGTCCGGTCCACTTCAACACCACTTGTGCCAGTTGCCGCTCGCTGATCGGTTTGGTCAGGTAGTCGTCCATGCCGCTTTGCAGCAGCGCGCGTTTTTCGTTGGCCATGGCGTGGGCAGTGAGCGCAACAATCGGCAGCGGCGTGCAATGCCGCTCGCTTTCCCACTGGCGAATGGTTTCGGTGGTCTGGCGACCGTCCATGCCCGGCATCTGCACGTCCATCAACACCAGATCGAAAGATTCGCTCTGCACCGCTTTGACTGCCGCGTAACCGCTTTCCACTGCGAGTACGCGGGCGCCCATGTCTTCGAGCAGGGTTTGCACCAGCAACAGATTGGCCGGGTTGTCGTCGACACACAGCACGCGCGGCGCACGGCTCGACAGCGGTTCGCCCGGTTCGTTGCGGGTCTGGCGCGGATTGACCAGATCGGCCAAGGCCCGGCGCAATTTGCGCGTACACGCCGGTTTGGCCTGAAGCTGGCTGTGCGGGTTGGGCACCGACAAATGGAACAGCGTCTGCTCGGTGGTCGGGCACAGCACCAGCACTTTGCAGCCGAGGTGTTCGAGGTCCCAGATGTGCTGGTTCAAGCGTTCCGGGAGCATGTCGTTGCTGGTGATGCCGATCACCGCCAGATCAATCGCCTGATCGGTCTGATGCGCGCCGGTAACGCCATTGCTCAGGCTTTCCAGGGTGTTGAACGGAGTGACGTCGAGGCCGCAGTCTTCCAGTTGATGCTGCAAGGCCTGACGCGCCAGTTCGTGATTTTCCAGCACCGCCACGCGGCGCCCGAGCAGTGGCGCCGCGGGCAGGTCCTCGGCATCGTCGCGAGTCTTCGGCAGACTGAGGCTGATCCAGAATTCCGAACCTTCGCCCGGCGTACTGTCGACGCCGATCTCGCCGCCCATCTGTTCTATCAGTCGTTTGGATATCACCAGCCCCAGACCGGTGCCGCCGGGCTGACGTGACAGTGAATTGTCGGCCTGACTGAAGGCCTGGAACAGCGCGCGAACATCCTGACTCGACAGGCCGATGCCCGTGTCCTGAATGCTGATGCGCAACTGCACGCTGTCTTCATGTTCTTCTTCGAGCATCGCCCGGGCGACGATAGTGCCTTCGCGGGTGAACTTGATCGCGTTGCTGACCAGATTGGTGAGGATCTGCTTCAGGCGCAGCGGATCGCCGACCAGCGACAGCGGCGTATCGCGATAGACCAGACTGACCAGTTCGAGCTGCTTGGCGTGCGCCGCCGGGGCGAGAATGGTCAGGGTGTCTTGCAACAGATCACGCAGGTTGAACGGAATGTGATCGAGCACCAGTTTGCCGGCCTCGATTTTCGAGAAGTCGAGAATCTCGTTGATGATTCCCAACAGGCTGTCGGCGGACTTTTCGATGGTGCCCAGATAGTCGAGCTGGCGCGGGGTCAATTCGCTTTTCTGCAACAGGTGGGTGAAGCCGAGAATGCCATTAAGCGGCGTGCGGATCTCGTGGCTCATGTTGGCGAGGAATTCGGATTTGATCCGGCTGGCTTCCAGCGCCTCTTTGCGCGCCAGGTCCAGTTCGATGTTCTGGATCTCGATGGTTTCCAGATTCTGCCGCACGTCTTCGGTGGCCTGATCGACGCTGTGTTGCAATTCTTCGCGAGCGTTCTGCAGGGTGCCGGCCATGCGGTTGATGCCCGAGGCCAGTTCGTCCAGTTCCTGGCTGCCGAGGGGCGGCAAGCGGGTTTCCAGATGACCGTCCTTGAGCTGGGCGACCGCTTGTTTGATCTGGCTCAGCGGACGATTGATGGTGCGGCCCATGCGCAACGCGAGTAGGGCGGCACCGGCCAGTCCGGCGGCGATCAGCAGCAGGCTGGCGAACAGGCTGCGATAGCCGCGCAGCAACATGCCGTTGTGCGACAGCTCCAGCTCGACCCAGCCGAGCAGCCGTTCGGATTCTTCGGGAATGATTTCACCGGCGAGGTTGCGGTGCTTGCCGAACACTGGCATCAGGTAGCGCGTCGCGTCATTGCCGCTGCGTCGTTGCAGCAGCGCGCTGTCGCCGCTCGGTGCCTCATTGAGCATGGTCGGGCCGGCGTGGGCCAGAGGCGAGCGGTCCGCCGCGAGGAAGGTCACGGCGCGCACGTCGGGTTGTTCAAGGGACTGGGTGGCGATGCGTTCAAGCAGGTCGGCGTCACCGTGGCCCATCGCCGGTGCGACCAGCGGGGCCAGTTGCTCGGCGATCATTTCGCCGCGCTGCATCAATTGGCTCTGCAGGTCGGTCTGCTGCGTCCAGGTGAAATAGCCACCCAGCACCAGCGCCATCAGGCTGGTCGGCAACAAGGTCAGCAACAGCACGCGACCTTTGATTCCCAGTTTCTTGAGCACGCCTATCTCCCGCATCCCGCTGATCTGTTGACACATGCGTGCATCCGGCACGCGACATGGGCGCAGTGTAGCGATTTGCAGGCGGGCAATCTTGCGGAAAATGCAGGCGCCGCCCAGGCACTCGTTCGTCCGACAGGCCAAGCTTGTGTTGCCCGCTGTCGGACAATCTTGAATAATCCGCCAACTGAGAATTACTTGCAGATACTCATGACTCCTGTTTCCGTTGGCCAGCCACGCATCCTTTCCATTGAAGACGATCCGGTCCTCGGCGCGTATGTGCACGAGCATCTGGGCCGCAGCGGTTTTCAGGTGACCTGGTGCCAGAACGGCCAGGAAGGTCTGAACATCGCCCAGCGCCAGCCTTTCGACGTGGTGCTGATGGATATTCTGCTGCCGGGGCTCGATGGTCTGCAGTTGTTGACGCAATTGCGGCAGAGCCATTCGACGCCGGTGTTGCTGATGTCGGCGCTGGGTGCCGAGGCTGATCGCATCAGCGGTTTCCGCCTCGGCGCCGATGACTATCTGCCCAAGCCGTTCAGCATGGCCGAGCTGCATGTGCGCATCGAAGCGATCCTGCGCCGGGTTGCGCTGGATCGGCGCCCGCCCGCTGTCGCCCCTGCGGTCGTCAGCGGCACCCTGCGTTTCGACGATGATAACTGCGACGTGTTCTTCCGCCAGCAAGCCGCCGGGCTGACCCGCAGCGAATTCCGTCTGCTGGAAACCCTGCACCGCAACAACGAAGAAGTGCTGAGCAAAGCCTTCCTTTATCAGCACGTATTGCAACGCGGCTATGCCGCGCACGACCGCAGCCTCGATATGCACATCAGCCAGATCCGCCGCAAACTCAAAGCCATCGGTTACACCGAGCGCGAAGTGCGTACGGTGTGGGGCAAGGGCTACGTTTTGAGTGCCGCCGATGAAACTGTCTGAACTGCCGGGGCGGCATTCGCTGTTCTGGAAACTGGCGTGCCTGTTGGTGGCGTTCTGTCTGCTGATGATCTGGTTGAGCTGGTCGTGGGGTCGCTACATGGAGGAGCGCAACCAGTTCCTCTCCAGTGACGCGCGCAGCACCCTCAGCCGTTATGCCGCGCAAGCCGAACAGGCGTGGCAGCGCGGCGGGCGCAATGGCGTCGATGACTGGTTGCAGAGCATGGAATTGCGCGAGGCCAGTTGGGTCGGGGTGATCGGCGCTGATTTGCAGTCGCTGAGCAGCCAGCCCTTGAACGCGGCGGAGGTGCAGCACCTGACCTTTTTGCGCGGCCTCGACTGGCCGATCCACAAGAAGGGCCGACCCTGGCTGCGGGTACCGTTCCCCCAGGATCCGGCGGCGGGCATTCTGGTCATCGAATTGCCCGAGCGTTTTGTGCCAGGCAAATACCGGGTGTTCTGGCGAGTGATCACCAACGGCGTAATTCCCGGGTTGTTCACTCTGTTGCTCTGCGTCGGTCTGTATCGCCTGTTGGTGGTGCCGCTGAACAACCTGCGCGAACAGGCCAATGCCTGGCGTGCCGATCAATTGAATGTGCGCCTGTCGAGCGGTATCACCCAGCGCCCGGATGAACTCGGTGAGCTGGCGCGGGCCTTCGACTCTATGTCCGAGCGCCTGCAAACCACAGTCGCCTTGCAGCAGCAGTTATTGCGTGACTTGTCCCACGAACTGCGCACGCCGCTGAGCCGCCTGCGCGTGGCCAGCGAAAGCGAACAGAGCCTGGCGCCATTGCGCGAGCGCATCGGCCACGAAGTCGATGGCATGCAACGGCTGGTTGAAGACACCCTGCAACTGGCCTGGCTCGACACCGACCGCTCGCCGTTGCCGGATGAAGCGATCCAGATTCAGGCGCTGTGGGAAATGCTCACCGACAACGCCTGTTATGAAAGCGGCTGGCCGAGTCTGCAACTGCAATGCTCGGTCGAAGCATCGTGCTGGGTGCGCGGCAACCTCAATGCCCTGGCGCAAGCGCTGGAAAACATCCTGCGCAACGCCATTCGTCACTCGCCCGAGGGCGGGATTGTGCGGCTCGATGCACGGCGCGATGGCGAGTATTGGCATTTGTGGCTGGAGGATCAGGGCGGCGGCGTGGCTGACGAAGATCTGCAGCGGATCTTTTCGCCGTTCATTCGATTGGATGGATCGAGGCCGGGGGATGGCGGGTTTGGCCTGGGCTTGAGCATTGCCCGCAACGCTGTGCAGCGCCAGGGCGGGATGCTCTGGGCGGAAAATGCCGGGGCGGGGCTGCGACTGAATTTGCGCTTGCGGGCGGATGATGGTGTCGCCCATGCGGACGCCTTCGCGAGCAGGCTCGCTCCCACAATGGAGCTCGGTCCGCCGCAGGCTGTGTGATCTACCGTTAATAGTGTCATCACTGCTGACACTAAATCCTGTCGGAGCGAGCCTGCTCGCGAATTCCAAGCATCACCACGAGAACTGAGTGTTGCGCAAATAAAAGTCGCACCACTGGCGCGACTTTTATTTGCTTATTCCCATAAACCATAAGCACCGCACTTTGCGTGATATGGCCTGCGCGGGTTTGCCGGTATGATAGGCGCCCCCGCACGTCTGGATTGCGAATACGCCATGACCTTGCAGTACCCAACCATCGCCGATTGCGTCGGCAACACGCCGCTGGTGCGTTTGCAGCGCCTGCCCGGCGCCACCAGCAACACCCTTTTGCTCAAGCTCGAAGGGAACAACCCGGCGGGTTCGGTCAAGGACCGCCCGGCGTTGTCGATGATCACTCGCGCCGAGTTGCGCGGGCAGATCAATCCCGGCGATACGCTGATCGAGGCGACCTCCGGCAATACCGGTATCGCGCTGGCGATGGCCGCTGCGATCAAGGGTTACAAGATGATCCTGATCATGCCGGACAACTCCAGCGCCGAGCGCAAAGCGGCGATGACCGCGTATGGCGCCGAGCTGATCCTGGTGACTCAGGAAGAGGGCATGGAAGGCGCCCGCGATCTGGCCCAGCGTATGGAAGCCGAAGGCCGTGGCAAGGTGCTCGACCAGTTCGCCAATGGCGACAACCCCGAAGCGCACTACACCACCACCGGCCCGGAAATCTGGCGTCAGACCCAGGGCAGCATCACCCATTTCGTCAGTTCGATGGGCACCACCGGCACCATCATGGGCGTGTCGCGCTACCTCAAAGAGCAGAGCGACAGCGTGCAGATCGTCGGCCTGCAACCGATGGAAGGCTCGGCCATTCCCGGCATCCGCCGCTGGCCGCAGGAATACCTGCCGAAGATCTATCAGGCTGACCGCGTCGATCGCATCGTCGACATGGCGCAGAGCGAGGCCGAGGACGTCACCCGGCGCCTGGCCCGCGAAGAAGGCATCTTCTGCGGCGTGTCCTCCGGCGGTGCGGTGGCGGCGATGCTGCGCTTGTCCAAAGAAGTTGAAAACGCGGTGATCGTCGCGATCATCTGCGACCGTGGCGACCGTTACCTGTCGACCGGCATTTTCGACGCGCCCAACTGATGGCCAAACACGAAAGAGGCCTGCGCTTCCAGCCCACCGGCGGCAGCAAGGCGCCACAGATCCCGACCGGCAAAAAGCAGCGCTTGAGTATCGAGCGCCTGGCCAATGACGGTCGCGGTATCGCGTTTTTCGAAGGCAAAACCTGGTTCGTCCTCGGCGCCCTCGCCGGTGAAGAGGTCGAAGCGCGGGTGCTCGGCGCCCACGGCAAAGTGGTCGAAGCACGCACCGAGCGCGTCTTCACTGCCAGCGAATTGCGTCGCCCGGCAGCATGCCCACACTTCGGCCGCTGTGGCGGTTGCAGCGTTCAGCACTTGCCCCACGCTGAACAACTCGCCCTGAAGCAGCGCATGCTCGCCGAGCAATTGTCGCGGGTGGCCGGTGTCGAACCTGAAGAGTGGGCAGCGCCGCTGACCGGCCCGGAATTCGGTTACCGTCGGCGCGCGCGGATCGCCGTGCGCTGGGACATGAAAGCGAAGAAGCTCGAAGTGGGTTTTCGCGCTGCCGGCAGTCAGGACATCGTCGCGATCAGCGAATGCCCGGTGCTGGTACAACCCTTGCAACCGGTCATGACCCGTTTGCCGGAGATGCTGCGGCGCCTGAGCAAACCGCAGGCGCTGGGCCATGTCGAGTTGTTCAGTGGTTCGTCGCTGGCGGTATTGCTGCGGCACATGTCGCCGTTGTCCGAAGCGGATCTGACGATTCTCAAGGATTTCTGCCAGTTTCATGAGGCGCAATTGTGGCTGCATGGCGAAGGTGAACCGCAACCGGTCGAGGCCGGTCAGAGCCTCGGTTATCGCCTGGAAGAGTGGAATCTCGAGCTGGCTTATCGGCCAGGTGACTTCGTTCAGGTCAACGCCGGGGTCAACGAAGCGATGATCGCCCAGGCGCTGGACTGGCTGAAGCCAACGGCTGACGAACGTGTGCTTGACCTGTTTTGCGGGCTGGGCAACTTCGCGCTACCGCTGGCCAAAAGCGTCCGTGAAGTGGTGGCGGTGGAGGGCGTGCAGACCATGGTCGAGCGGGCCGCTGCCAACGCCGTCAGTAACAATTTGCATAACACAAAGTTTTTTCAAGCCGATTTATCCCAGCCTTTGACCGATGCCCAGTGGATCGGAAACGGCTTTTCTGCGGTACTCTTGGACCCACCGCGTGACGGTGCTTTCGAGGTGGTGCGCAAGCTCGCGACCCTGGGTGCCAGGCGGTTGGTATATGTGTCGTGCAACCCGGCCACGCTGGCGCGCGACACGCAGGAATTGATCAAGCAGGGCTACCGGTTAAAACGTGCCGGGATTCTCGATATGTTTCCTCAGACGGCACATGTCGAGGCCATGGCGTTATTTGAAGCGAGCCAGGACGGCTCGTCTGAATCCGCCTGATCTGTCCGCGCAGCGCTCGCCTGAGCCCCGCGAGCGCGAACGGACACTGAGGATCAGCGATTTGACGCATTGAATCTGCGTCGTAGGGAAGGTAAAGCAGCATGGTACAGGTGAGAGCACACCAGCCGATCAACACCGACGGCAGTATCAATCTCGAGGCCTGGCTCGATCACGCGGTCAGTGTCGATCTGGCACTGGATCGCGAGGCCTTGAAAGAGGCCTGCGAGTTCGCCCGCGAGGCCGAACAGCAGTCCAATGCGAAGAAGAACCTGTGGGCCGAAGGCTCCGGCAGTTTCAGCACGGGCCTGGAGATCGCCGAGATCCTCGCCGACCTCAAGCTCGATCAGGATTCGCTGGTCGCCGCCGTGTTGTATCGCGGCGTGCGTGAGGGCCAGATTGAACTGGCAGCAGTCGGCCAGCGCTTCGGTCCGGTAGTGGCCAAGCTGATCGACGGCGTGCAGCGCATGGCGGCCATCAGCGCCAGCCTCAGCCCACGGCAGTCGATGGTCATGGGCACGCAAGGGCAGGTCGAGAACCTGCGCAAGATGCTTGTGGCCATGGTCGATGACGTGCGCGTTGCGCTGATCAAACTGGCCGAACGCACCTGCGCCATCCGTGCCGTGAAAACCGCCGACGATGAAAAGCGCAACCGCGTTGCTCGCGAAGTCTTCGACATCTACGCACCGCTGGCCCATCGCCTCGGCATCGGTCACATCAAATGGGAGCTGGAGGACTTGTCCTTCCGCTATCTCGAACCCGATCAATACAAGCAGATCGCCAAGTTGCTGCATGAGCGGCGGCTGGATCGCGAGCGTTTCATCAGCGACGTGATGACCCAGCTCAAGGACGAACTGCAGGCCACCGGCGTCGACGCCGACATCAGCGGCCGGGCCAAACACATCTACTCGATCTGGCGCAAAATGCAGCGCAAGGGTCTGGAGTTCAGCCAGATCTACGACGTTCGCGCGGTGCGCGTGCTGGTGCCGGAAATGCGCGACTGCTACACCGCGCTGGGTATCGTCCACACTCTATGGCGGCACATCCCGAAAGAATTCGACGACTACATCGCCAACCCGAAAGAGAACGGCTACCGCTCGCTGCACACGGCGGTGATCGGCCCGGAAGGCAAGGTCCTCGAGGTGCAGATCCGTACCCATTCGATGCACGAAGAAGCCGAACTCGGCGTCTGCGCGCATTGGCGCTACAAGGGCACCGACGTCAAATCCGGCTCGAACCATTACGAAGAGAAAATTTCCTGGCTGCGTCAGGTCCTCGAATGGCACGAAGAACTCGGTGATATCGGCGGTCTGGCCGAACAACTGCGCGTCGACATCGAGCCCGACCGGGTCTACATCTTCACTCCCGACGGTCACGCCATCGACTTGCCGAAAGGCGCGACGCCGCTGGATTTTGCCTATCGCGTGCACACCGAGATCGGCCACAACTGCCGGGGCGCGAAGATCAACGGCCGCATCGTCCCGCTGAACTACAGCCTGCAGACCGGCGAGCAGGTCGAGATCATCACCAGCAAGCACGGCACGCCGAGCCGCGACTGGCTGAACCCGAACCTCGGTTACGTGACCACCTCGCGGGCGCGGGCGAAGATCGTTCACTGGTTCAAGTTGCAGGCTCGTGATCAGAACGTTGCGGCCGGTAAAACCCTGATCGAGCGCGAACTCACTCGCCTCGGGCTGCCCGCGGTGGATTTCGACAAGCTGGCCGAAAAGGCCAACATGAAAACCGCCGAAGACATGTTCGCTGCCCTCGGCGCCGGCGACCTGCGTCAGGCGCATCTAGTCAACCTTGCGCAGCAACTGGTCGAACCGGAGCGCGGCAACGAGCAACTGGAACTGATCCCGCGCAAGGCCACCGGTTACAAACCGGGCAAGCGCGGCGATATTCAGATCCAGGGCGTCGGCAACCTGATGACGCAGATGGCCGGCTGCTGCCAGCCGCTGCCGGGCGATGCGATCGTCGGTTACATCACCCAGGGCCGTGGCGTGAGCATTCACCGTCAGGACTGCGCCTCGGTACTGCAGCTGGGCGGGCGCGAGCCGGAGCGGATCATTCAGGTCAGCTGGGGGCCAGTGCCGGTGCTCACCTATCCGGTGGACATCATCATCCGCGCCTACGATCGTTCCGGGCTGCTGCGTGACGTCTCGCAGGTCCTGCTCAACGAGCGCATCAACGTTCTGGCGGTCAACACCCGCTCGAACAAGGAAGACAACACTGCGCTGATGTCGCTGACCATCGAGATCCCCGGTCTGGATGCGCTCGGGCGGCTGCTGGGGCGGATTTCGCAATTGCCGAACATCATCGAAACGCGGCGTAACCGTACCCCGTGAAGATGACTCTGATGATCGTTCCCACGCTCTGCGTGGGAATGCCTCAAGGGACGCTCTGCGTCCAGTGACGCGGAGCGTCACGGGCTGCATTCCCACGCAGAGCGTGGGAACGATCAATGTGGGGAGAGTTGAAAATTGTATCTGCTTGAAGATCTTCTTCATCTGATGTCCCGTCTGCGTGATCCGCAGTTCGGCTGTCCTTGGGACATCAAGCAAACCTATGCGACCATCGTCCCGCACACTCTCGAAGAAGCCTATGAAGTGGCGGATGCCATCGAGCGTGGCGATCTCGACCATTTGCAGGGCGAGTTAGGCGATCTGCTGTTTCAGGTGGTGTATTACAGCCAGTTGGCCAAGGAAGAAGGGCGGTTCGAATTCGCCGGGGTGATCGACAGCATCACGCGCAAACTGATCCGCCGTCATGCCCACGTATTCCCCACTGGCGATCTCTACGCGCCGCTCGACGTGCCGCGCTTGAGCGAAGAGCAGGTCAAGCAGCGCTGGGAAGAAATCAAGGCCGAAGAGCGCGCCGAGAAAGCATCGGCGCCCGAGCAGTTGTCCCTGCTCGACGATGTGCCGGCCACCTTGCCGGCACTGTCGCGCTCGGCCAAGTTGCAGAAGCGCGCCGGGCAGGTCGGTTTCGACTGGCCGGACGCTTTGCCAGTGCTCGACAAGGTGCGCGAAGAGCTCGATGAAGTGCTCGAGGCGATGTCGGAAAATGACCCGGTAGCCGTGGCCGACGAGATCGGCGACCTGCTGTTTTCCGTGGTCAATCTGGCCCGGCATCTGAAGGTCGATCCGGAAACCGCCTTGCGCGGCGCCAATGGCAAGTTTGAAAGACGTTTCCGTTTTATCGAACAGGCATTGCGCGACACCCACCGTCCCATGGAAGATTGCACCCTCGAAGAGTTGGACGCCCTTTGGGGTGAAGCCAAACGCCAGGAAAAGAATGAGCCCAGCTGCGGCTGAGCCGTTGCCCAAGTGAGTAAGCATTGATGAGCCTTTCCCTTCGCGACCAGTTGCTCAAAGCAGGCCTGGTCAACCAAAAGCAGGCCAAACAGGTCAGCAAAGACAAGCAGAAGCAACAGCGCCTGGCCCACAAAGGCCAGGCCGAGCTGGACGATTCGCAGCAGCGCGCTGCCCAGGAAGCCATGGCCGAGAAGGTCAAGCGCGACCAGGAGCTGAATCGTCAGCAGCAGGAGAAGGCCGAGGCCAAGGCCCGCGCCGCGCAGGTCAAGCAGTTGATTGAAGTCTCGCGTCTGCCCAAGCTGACCACCGAGGACTACTACAACTTTGTCGACGACAAGAAGGTCAAGCGCATCTCGGTCAACACGCTGATGCGCAACAAGCTCAGCAGCGGTTCGCTGGCGATCGTGCACCACAACGGCGGCTATGAAGTGATTCCCCGTGAAGCGGCGCTGAAGATCCAGGAGCGCGACCCGCAGCGCATCGTCCAGCTCAACGTGCAGACCGAAGAGGTCAACGCTGAGGACGATCCGTACGCGGCGTACCAGATCCCTGACGATCTGATGTGGTAAATCTACGGCTGTAGCAACGACGAACCCCGCTCATGGCGGGGTTTGTCGTTTTCAATGCTGTGGTTGCCTCAGGCGGACTTCAGTTCTCGTTGCTGTTCCTGCACTTCCAGTTCGGCCTTGTAGTTGTGGGCATCGATCTCGTTGTGGAACATACCGACCAGCAAATCTTGTTGATGCACATCCCAGATACGGATGCCGGCGGCCAGGCCTTCGTGGGACATTTGTGAATCGTCGCGTTCAGTTACTTTTACAGTCATCTGCTAGCTCCAATTTTTTCAGGTTTCTGCAGCAAGGCATGTGCAGGACTCTGTTATAGGATTTGTTAGTCAGCTAAGTAAACCGCCAATTGGCGCAAGGTGTTGTTGCGCATTTCGCAACAGTGCTGCAGGCCACGTAAACCGCGACATTCGGTCGCAGGGTAGTAAGTTTCATGACAGAAGTTTCATCTCCAGAACGCTCTGGATCCCTGTCTTTGATCGTTCCCACGCTCCGCGTGGGAATGCCTCTGGGGACGCTCCGCGTCCAGTGACGCGGAGCGTCACGGGCTGCATTCCCACGCAGAGCGTGGGAACGATCAATATCGCATTCGCGAGCAGGCTCGCTCCCACAGGTTTTGCGGTGTACCTGCTATTTTCTGCAGACGAAAAAAAACGCCCCGAACCAGTCGGGGCGTTTTCATGTGTGGCTCAGCAGCGGGGAATTACTTGCCTTCCCAGCGCTTCAGCACCAGCGTGGCGTTGGTGCCGCCGAAGCCGAAGCTGTTGCTCATCACGGTGTTGATGGTGGCGTTTTCGCGGGTCTTGGTCAGCACCGGCAGATCGGCCACTTCCGGGTCGAGCTCGTCGATGTTGGCGGAGCCGGCGATGAAGTTGCCTTCCATCATCAGCATGCAGTAGATCGCTTCGTGCACGCCGGCGGCGCCCAAGGAGTGACCGGACAGGCTCTTGGTCGAGCTGATTGCCGGAGCCTTGTCGCCGAACACTTCACGCACACCTTTCATTTCCGCGACGTCGCCGACCGGAGTCGAAGTGCCGTGGGTGTTCAGGTAATCGATCGGGGTGTCGACGGTGGCCAGCGCCTGCTGCATGCAGCGGATCGCGCCTTCGCCGCTCGGGGCAACCATGTCGTAGCCGTCGGACGTTGCGCCGTAGCCAACGATCTCGGCGTAGATCTTCGCGCCACGGGCCAGAGCGTGTTCCAGCTCTTCGACGACAACCATGCCGCCGCCGCCAGCGATGACGAAACCATCGCGATCCTTGTCGTAGGCGCGGGAAGCTTGTTCCGGGGTGTCGTTGCGCTTGCTGGACAGGGCGCCCATCGCGTCAAACAGGAACGACTGGCTCCAGTGCTCTTCTTCACCACCACCGGCGAAGACGATGTCCTGCTTGCCCATCTGGATCTGCTCCATGGCGGTACCGATGCAGTGAGCACTGGTGGCGCAGGCAGATGCGATGGAATAGTTCAGGCCCTTGATCTTGAACGGTGTGGCCAGGCAAGCGGAAACGGTGCTGCTCATGGTCCGCGTTACACGGTACGGGCCAACGCGCTTCACGCCTTTCTCGCGGAGGATGTCCAGCGCTTCCATCTGGTTCAGCGTGGAAGCACCGCCGGAGCCGGCGATCAGACCGGTGCGCGGGTTGGACACCTGCTCTTCGGTCAGACCGGAGTCAGTGATCGCGTCTTTCATGGCCAGGTAGGCGTAAGCCGCTGCATGGCCGACGAAGCGATAGATCTTGCGATCGATCAGCTCTTCAAGGTTGAGGTCGATGGAGCCGGAAACCTGGCTACGCAGACCCATTTCAGCATATTCCGGGTTGAACCGGATGCCAGGGCGGCTTGCACGCAGGTTAGCGGAGACGGTCTCTTTGTCATTGCCCAGGCACGAAACGATGCCCAGACCAGTGATAACGACGCGGCGCATGCGAATAACCCTTAGAAGTTGTCAGTGGAGGTGAACACGCCGACGCGCAGGCCTTCGGCGGTGTAGATTTCGCGTCCGTCGACACTGACCGAACCATCGGCGATGGCCATGTTCAGCTTGCCCTTGAGGACGCGTTTGATATGAATGTTGTAAGTGACTTTCTTGGCGGTCGGCAGCACCTGACCGAAGAATTTCACCTCGCCCGAACCCAGCGCACGGCCGCGGCCCGGCAGGCCTTGCCAGCCCAGGAAGAAACCGACCAGTTGCCACATGGCATCCAGACCCAGGCAGCCCGGCATCACCGGATCGCCTTCGAAATGGCAGGCGAAGAACCACAGATCAGGGTTGATATCCAGCTCGGCGACCAATTCACCTTTGCCGTACTTGCCGCCTTCTTCGCTGATATGGGTGATGCGATCCACCATCAGCATGTTCGGGGCGGGCAGTTGCGCGTTACCTGGGCCGAACAGCTCACCGCGACTGCAGCGCAGCAGGTCTTCCCGAGTAAAGGCGTTTTGTTTGGTCATGCGAGCTCCTCAATAATCCCATGCGGCAGGTGGGGCAGATCTTCCCGACCGTTCAAGGCGTTCATGCCTCGAACCGGCAGCCTACTCATAGACTATTGCGTTGTGGTGAAAGTCACAGCACCAAGGACATGAATGTACACTTGTGCACTGAAATTTTTAATCAAGCCCCTTTTGGGGCTCGTTCGGGTGCCTAAGACTGCCGCACTTTCGCTTTTCACGCCAGTCGCAGATGGTCGAAAGGCCCACACTACGACACCCAGCGCTGCAAAATCTGCTGCAGGTCATTGCGTTTGAACGGCTTGGCCAGGTAATCGTTCATCCCCGCCGCGAGACAGGTTTCGCGATCGCCCTGCAAGGCGTTGGCGGTCAGTGCGATGATCGGCACATCGCGGCGGCCGGGCAGGTCGCGGATCTGCCGCGTGGCCTCGTAGCCGTCGATGATCGGCAGCCGGCAGTCCATCAGAATCACTTCGAATTCGCCGCCCTCGGCACTGCGCACTGCCTGCGCGCCATCGGTCGCCACGCTGACGGCAAAGCCGAGGCTGCGCAGCATCGCTTCGATCACGGTCTGGTTGACCGGATTGTCTTCGACCAGCAACACATGGCGTCCTTCGCCCTGACCGCTGCCGTTCAACGCACGTGGCGCGGCCAGTGCGGGCATTGCCTGCTTATAGAGCGCCAACGGGATTTCCAGGGTGAAAACCGAGCCACGACCTTCTTCGCTCTGCGCGCGCAAGGTACCGCCCATGCGTTCGGCCAGGGTCCGCGCGATCGGCAGACCGAGACCGGTGCCGCCGTAACGACGGGAAATCGAACTGTCGGCCTGCTGGAAGGCATTGAACATCAGCTCCAGGCTCTGCGATGAAATGCCGATGCCGCTGTCGCGCACCGAGCAGGTGAACCACAGCAGTTCATGATCCAGCGACTGCCATTGCGCCTCGATGCTGACCCGGCCCTGCTCGGTAAATTTCAAGGCATTGCCGACCAGATTGACCAGAATCTGCCGGATCCGCGTCGGATCACCCTGAACCTGCAAGCCACGCATGTCATCGGGGATGCGCAGATTCAGCGCCAGGCCTCGCTGCACCGCGCTGTGCTGGAACGACTGCGCGCAGGCGCCGATCAACTCGGCGAGGTTGAACGGAATGTGCTCAAGCTCCAGCTCCGAACGCTCGATTCGCGAGAAGTCGAGAATGTCGTTGATGACCTTGAGCAAATGCTCGGTCGACTCCGACGCGAGCGCCGCGTATTCCGCCTGCTCGTCGGTCATCTCGGTGGTTTCAAGCAACTGCAACATGCCCAGCACACCGTTCATGGGCGTGCGCAGTTCGTGGCTCATCATCGCCAGAAAATCCGACTTGGCGTTGTTGGCCTTTTCCGCTTCTTCGCGGGTCTGGATCAATTGCGCCATCGCCTGCTGCTGTTCGCGGCTGGCCTGCTCCAGCGCTTGGGCGAGGTTATTGATGTGCTGCGACAGCGCACCCAATTCAGTGTCATCGACAATCGGCAACGGGGTTTTGTAGTCGCCTTCCTGGATCGCTTTGACAGCGTTGCCAATGTCACGGATCGGTTGCGACAGGCTGCCGGCCAGGCGCCGCGCCACGACAAAAGTGAAGAGCAGGGCGAACAGCGCGAGAATCCCGGCCTTGAACAGGATCTCCTGCTGGCGCTGACTGAAAGCATCGTTGGACAGGCCGACGATCACTCGCCCGAGATAATCCTCGCCGGCGGCGCTGTTGCTGACCTTGCCGTCCTGGAAAAAATCATTGTGCAAGGCGATCCGCTGCAAACGCACCGGCGCCTGGAATACTTCGACCTGATGCGGGCGGCTGTGGCTGTCGGCCGGTTGTTCGACGTACACCACAATCCGGTTGGCGCTGTCCTGCACTTCGAGAAAGCGCACATTGGGCGTGGCCAGTGTCGCCTTGAGCAGGCTTTCCAGGACTTCGTTGTTGCCGGAGATCACCCCGTATTCGGTGGCCGGGGCCAGTTGGTTGGCGATCAACTGGCCGGTGTGGTTCAGCTCCTGGCGCAAATCCTGAATGCGCACGAAGGTGAAGAAGCTGATCAACAGCAACGTCAGCAACAGCGCCGGCCCGAGGCTGATCAGCTGCGTGCGGGTGTTGATGTCCCAACGGCGACGAAAACTCATGGGCGGCGCTCTCCTTCGGCCAAGGCACTGGCGACAGATGCTTCATTCAGCGGTTCGATGCCTAAGGAACGAGCCACCTGCGCATTACTTGAGACTTTGAAACGAGCGGGATAAAGCGTTCGTGGCCAGGCACTGGTCGGCTGGTCGAGCAAATGATCGAGAATCGCCAGCCAGTCACTCTGGTCGCTGTACGTGCTGGCGAGGCTGCCCGCGCGAACGAAGGCAATGTTGGGGCCGATCAGCGCAACCTGCCGCGAGTAGCTGCTGAGCAAAAGGTTTTTCGCCGTTTGCGAGTTGTACAGGTCGGGATCGTCGAGGCCGAGCAATACGTCGCTGTTTTTCAGCACCGCTTGCAGCGGACGGCTGTCGTGGGTGTTGTCCCAGCGCTGGCTGACGATGTCCAGATTCAACGGCCGCGCAGCCGCACGCAATTCGTCGAGAAGGAACTCGCCATGCTCATCGAACAACACGCCGACGCGTCGGGCCTGCGGCAGAATCCGTCGGATCAGTTGCAATTGTCGGCTTAGCGGCGGATCGCTCCACAACAGGCTCAGGCGCGCCGGATGCGAGTCAGCGAAACGCTGGCGTGCCTGCAAGCGACTGATGCGCAACACCAGCGTCGACGGGCCTTGCGAGTCCTGCAGGCGCCAGTCGAGGCTGGGCAGATCGAGCAGGATCAAGCGCAGGCTGGCCGGCAGTTTGCCCGGAGCCGGCAAACTGGCCAGCGGCTGAAACCGCACGTTGTCAGTCGGGCGCAGTTCACTCAGTGCCTGAACAAAAGCTTGCACGCCGGGGCTTTCCTCGGCGCCGGTCAACAGAATATCCGCCGCCTGCACCGCGACACCGTGCAGCCACGCGGTCAAGAATAGGCAGAGCCCGGCCAGCCAGTGGCCAAGGGTTGGCGTCTTCCGTGACGGGCCGTTGCGCATCCTAGAACTCCAGCTCGGCGCTGAAATACATCACCCGGCGTTCATCGTAATTATTGTCGACGAATGTGTTCGGCTGATGATCGAGGCGCTGTTGCAGCACCCCGGCCAATTGCAGCTGAGCTTTGCCAATGGCGATACGTTTGGCGATGCGCGTGTCGACGCGTTCGAAGCGATAGCCGTTGAGCGCGTTGTCGCCGTAATAGAAGAGGGCGCTGTTCCAGCCATGCCCCCAGTTGCGCAGCCAACCGGCGGAACCGCTGTGGCGTGAGGTGTACTGCTGGTCCAGCGGATTGCTCGCCTCGGCGTCGACGAAGGCGTAGGTCAAACGCAAGCGGTCGGCGCTGCCGAGGCGCCAGTCGAGTTGCGTTTCGGTGCCGCGAAAGCGCGAGCTGTTGGCGTTGCTGGCGATGTATTGGTTGTTGCGCAGCGGCTCGCTGATCATCCCGGTGATTTCGTCGTAGAACAGCTTCACGTCCACCGCCAGACCGAGTTCGCCGAAATAACCGTTGTAGCCCAATTCACGCGAGCGCATGTGCTCCTGATCGAGATCGCCGGGGCCACGGGTCTTGACGAAATAACGCGCCGACGACTGGCCGTACGCCGAGGGCCGCAGGTTGCTGACCTGATAGCTCCAGTTGACGTTATTCTCGAACATGTCCGGCGAACGGATCGCCTCCGAGTACACCGCACGCAGACCGTGACGCGGGTTGATCAGGTAGTTGACCGCGAAGCGCGGGGTCAGCGAACTGCCGATCAGTTGCGTGTCTTCGAACATCGCACCGCCCTGCAGCAGCCAGTGCTCGGTGGCGCGCCATTCCAGTTGACCGAAGGCGCGCCAGGTGGTGTCGTCGAGGGTGCCGTTGAAATAGGTCTCGGAGTCGGCGCGGTCGTAGCGGTAGTTGAGGCCGCTGACCAGACGCAGGCTGTCGGACAGACTGAGGGTGTCCTGCAGTTCGAGGTCGTAGCGCGATTCGCGGGCGCTCTGGTCGATGTCGCCGCATAGGGTCTGGCTGGCGCCGTTGCGCCATTGCTCAAGCACTTGATTGGCCAGCGCCATTTCCTGCGGCGTGCCGGGCGCCGCGCCGGGGCCGGTGAACTGGTTGATGTTGCGCGCCAGCCGCTCGGTGTAATTCGGGTTGAGCTGCCACAGCTGCGCCAGCTCGGGGCTGAACGACACCTCGGCATCGCAAGCGCGCCAGACTTGCTGGCGATCCCAGTGCTGCGCCGAACCTTGTACATAAAGGCTGTGTTCGGGGTTGATATCGAGGTTCCAGCGCACCGAACCGGCGTAATCCTTGGCCACCACGTCGGAATTGTTCCCGGCGTCGGTAATCCCCGAGAACACCGGGCGGTAGGTATAAGGTCGCTGATTGCTGCCGTCCTTGGCGTTGAGCTGCCAGTCGAGGCTTTGCCCTTCATTGAGGTCGTGGCTGACCGCCAGGCTCAGACGATTCAAGCGTCGACTGTCGCGATAATCGGCGCCGTTGCGGTCGCTGTCGAAACCGTCGTCTTCTTGGCCGGACAGCGACAGGCGCAGATCACCGCCATCCCACCCGGTGCCCTGGCTGGCATAAAAGTCGTTGATGCCACGCTGACCGCGGGTGATTTTCAGGCGCGTGCCGTGGCTGTCGGCCGGGTGGCGGGTGATGATGTTGATCACCGCCATCAGCGCGTTGGCGCCGTAGCTGACCGTGTTCGGGCCGCGAAACACCTCGATCCGGTCAATGTCTTCCATCGCTACCGGAATATCGCTCCAGTCCACCGTCGCCAGGCCGGCGCGATACACCGAGCGGCCATCGATCAACACCTGCATGCGCCGCGCTTCGCTGGCATTCGTGCCGTGGTAATTCACCGCCGGCTGATTGCCATTGATGCTGCCGACCATCATTCCGGGCACCAGCCGCAGCAGTTCGCTGATATCGCGGGCACCGCTGGCGTTGATCAATTCGTTGTCGAGCACGGTCATGCTCCCGGGCACTTCCGCCGGCGTCTGCTTCAGCCGCGTGGCCGTCAGCACCGGCGGCAGCGTCTGGCTGTCGACGAACAGGTCGTCCGCCAGTACCAGCGGGCTGAACAGCAGCGCCAGTAGCAGGGGCGAGCGCGGGGGAGGAGGGCCAGAAAACACGACACAGCCTGCAGAGAAAGGAATTGGCGCGCATGTTAACCGAGGGCCGCGACTTTTCCAGTGACGTTACAGGCATTTTCCTAGGTTTTATTGGTCTTCTTCCTACAAATGTCGGTAATTGTTGCTGGGGCTGGCCGCCACCGGGGCGCCCCGTATAATGCCCGGCATCGCCACTGGTATGGATTAACGGATTGCATATGACTGAACAGCGCCCGATTGCGGTCCTGGGAGGCGGAAGTTTTGGTACCGCCGTGGCCAATCTGCTGGCCGAGAACGGCCATCAAGTCCTTCAGTGGATGCGTGACCCCGAGCAGGCCGAGGCCATCCGGGTCAATCGCGAAAACCCGCGTTACCTCAAAGGCATCAAGATTATGCCGGGCGTGACCGCCGTCACCGACCTGCAAGCCACCCTCGACGCCTGCGATCTGTGCTTTGTCGCGCTGCCGTCCAGCGCCTTGCGCACGGTACTCGCCGCCCACGCCGAGCGTTTGAGCGGCAAGATGCTGGTCAGCCTGACCAAAGGCATCGAAGCGCAGACCTTCAAGCTGATGAGCCAGATCCTCGAAGAGATCGCCCCGCAGGCACGCATCGGCGTGTTGTCCGGGCCGAACCTGGCGCGGGAAATCGCCGAACACGCATTGACCGCCACGGTGGTCGCCAGTGAAGACGAGGAACTGTGCAAAGCGGTGCAAGCCGCGCTGCACGGGCGCACCTTCCGCGTTTACGCCAGCGCCGACCGTTTCGGTGTCGAGCTGGGCGGTGCGTTGAAAAACGTTTACGCAATCATCGCCGGCATGGCGGTGGCGCTGGAAATGGGCGAGAACACCAAGAGCATGCTGATCACTCGCGCCTTGGCCGAGATGACCCGCTTCGCCGTGAATCAGGGCGCCAACCCGATGACCTTCCTTGGTCTGGCCGGGGTTGGCGATCTGATCGTCACCTGCTCTTCACCGAAAAGCCGCAACTATCAGGTCGGTTTCGCCCTCGGTCAGGGCTTGAGCCTCGACGAAGCGGTATCGCGTCTCGGTGAGGTCGCTGAAGGGGTCAACACCCTCAAGGTGCTCAAGGCCAAGTCCCAGGAAGTCGGCGTGTACATGCCGCTGGTCGCCGGGCTGCACGCGATCCTGTTCGAAGGACGCACGCTGGAGCAGGTGATCGGTCTATTGATGCGTGCCGAGCCGAAAACCGACGTCGACTTTATTTCCACCAGCGGTTTCAACTGATTCAGCTGTTACACGGACAGGAAGCAAGCCATGAACGATCCGAAAAGCGAAACCCAGTACGAATCCATTCTCCTGCGGGTGTTGTGGATGATCGTTTATCTGCTGGTCTGGCAAGTCGCGCAATTCATCCTCGGCGCGGTGGTCCTGGTGCAACTGATCTACCGCCTGATCTACGGCGCACCGAGCGCCAGCCTGATGAATTTTGGCGACAGCCTCAGCCAGTTCCTCGCGCAGATCGGCCGCTTCGGCACGTTTCACAGTGACCAGAAGCCCTGGCCGTTCGCCGACTGGCCGGCGCCGCGCACCCCGGAAGGGGAAGCGCCGCACACCGTCGCCCCGGCCGCGCATCCGGTGCGCGATGAGGAGCCCAAACTATGAAACTCTGGGTATTGCGTCATGGTGAGGCGGTGCCTCACGGCTCGAAAATCGATTCCGAACGCGAGTTGACCGAGCACGGCCGTAAGGAAGTCCTCAGCAGCGCGGCGCATCTGATCGGGCAGCCGCTGACGGCGATTTATGCCAGCCCTTATGTACGCGCTCAGCAAACCGCGCAGATTGTCCGCGAGGCGCTGGGGTTCGAGCCGGAGATTCGCACGGTCGAATGGCTGACGCCGGAGAGCGATCCGGACAAGGTTGCCGAGCAACTGGTATCGGTGAGCAATGTGTTGCTGGTCAGCCACAACCCGTTGGTGGGCAACCTGCTCAGCTATTTGCAGCACGGCGCCGGGCATCCGCCGGAGCGGGTCAGTACGGCGGGGCTGGCGGAGCTTGAGCACAGTGAACTGCTGATTGGCTCGATGAAGCTCAATAGCCTCAAGCACCCTTAACGCCATATCCCTGTGGGAGCGAGCCTGCTCGCGAAGGCGGCGTGTCATTACCCTTTTTGGGGCCGACACACTGCATTCGCGAGCAGGCTCGCTCCCACATTTGTTTCTGTCACCCCAAGAAATTATTTGTTTGAAAATTCCAACCAAGCACTTGCTTGGTTGACTACGCTTGCTCCAGACCAAAAAAACAGGAGCGAGTCGCATGTCTGCCGCCTTCCGTTTGCCGCTGGACGTGTTCTACGAACGGGAAGCCCGGCACCCGCGCCAGCGCTTTCTGGTGCAGCCCATCGGCGGTGGTCAGGTCGAGACGCTGACGTGGGCCGATGTCGGCCATCAGGCCCGCTGCGCTGCACACTGGTTGCGCGCGCGCGAGTTGCCGCCCGGCAGCCACATCGCCTTGATCTCGAAAAACTGCGCGCACTGGATCATCGCCGATCTGGCGATCTGGATGGCCGGGCATGTGTCCGTGCCGCTGTACCCCAATCTCACCGCCGAGTCCGTGGCGCAGGTGCTGATTCACTCGGAAAGCGCACTGGCGTTCATCGGCAAGCTCGATGACTGGTCAGGCATGGCGCAAGGCGTGCCGACGGGTTTGCCGACCATCAGCCTGCCGCTACATCCGCCGGGGGAGTTCGATTACAGCTGGGCGGACCTGCAAAGCTGTTCGCCAATCCAGGACGATCCACGCCCCGCCGCCGAGCAACTGGCGACGATCATCTATACCTCTGGTACCACCGGTCTGCCCAAAGGCGTGATGCACAGTTTCGCCAATCTCGGTTTCGCCACCAGTCGCGGCACGCAGCTGTTCGGGCTCAACGAGAACGATCGGCTGCTGTCGTATCTGCCGCTGTGCCACGTTGCGGAACGCATGTTTGTCGAATTGGCGTCGATCTATACCGGGCAGACAGTGTTCTTTGCCGAAAGCCTCGAGACGTTCATCACCGATCTGCAGCGCGCGCGGCCGACGGCGATGTTTGGCGTGCCGCGTATCTGGACCAAATTCCAGATGGGCGTGTATGGCAAGATTCCGGCAAAGCGTCTGGATTTTCTCCTCGGGCTGCCCTTCATCGGTAAACGGGTCGGGCGCAAAGTGCTCGCCGGGCTTGGGCTGGACGCCTTGCGCGTGGCATTGTCCGGCGCCGCGCCGGTACCGCAGACCTTGCTCGCCTGGTATCAGAAACTCGGCCTCGATGTGCTGGAGGTCTATGGCATGACCGAGGGCTGCGGTTATTCGCATATCTGCTTGCCGGGGCAGTACAAGCAGGGCTGGATCGGCCAGCCATGCCCGGAAGTCGAGGTGCGCATCGATGAGTCCGGCGAAGTGCAGGTGCGCAGCCAGGCCAACATGCTCGGCTATTTCAAGGAACCGCAGAAAACCGCCGAGACGCTTACCGCAGACGGCTTTCTGCGCACGGGCGACAAGGGCGAGCAGGACAGCGAAGGGCGCCTGCGCCTGACCGGGCGACTCAAGGAAATCTTCAAGACCAGTAAAGGCAAATATGTCGCCCCGGCGCCGATCGAAAACCGTCTTGCTGTGCATTCGCGCATCGAGCAAGTGTGCGTGGTCGGCGATGGCCTAAGGGCGCCGCTGGGCTTGTGCGTGCTGTCGACGGTCAATCAGCAAGAGCCTCGTGCCAGCCTGCACGCGAGCCTGGAAAAGCTGCTGGGGGAGGTCAACGCCGCCCTCGACAAGCACGAACGCCTGCACCGGCTGGTCGTAGTCAAGGACAGTTGGGCGGTGGACAACGGCTTCCTCACACCGACCCTGAAAATCAAACGCAACGTCATCGAGGATCGCTACGGGCCGCGCTTCGAAGAATGGAGCGCGCGCAGCGAGGCGGTGCTGTGGCAGGATTAGGCATCGATTACAACAACAAAGGAAGTCTGCGATGAGCTTGTGGCGTACTACTCCCGACATCGAACAGTTGAACGCGATCCAGAAGAACACCATCGGCGAAGTGCTGGATATTCGCTTCGAAGCCTTCGATGAACAGTCGCTGACGGCGAGCATGGTCATCGACCACCGCACCCACCAGCCTTACGGCCTGCTGCATGGCGGCGCGTCGGTGGTGCTGGCGGAAACCGTCGGCTCGATGGCCAGTTATCTGTGCATCGATGCCAGCAAGTTCTATTGCGTCGGCCTGGAGATCAACGCCAACCACCTGCGCGGTTTGCGTAGCGGGCGGGTGACAGCGGTGGCCACGCCGATCCATATCGGCCGCACCACGCACGTATGGGACATCCGCCTGACCAGCGACGAAGGCAAGGCCAGTTGCGTATCGCGCCTGACCATGGCGGTGGTGCCGCTGGGAGAGCAGCCGCCGCTGCGTTGACAGGTTGAAGATCAAAAGATCGCAGCCTTCGGTGTTGTGGTCTTTTGCTTGCGAAGCGTCTCCACCACCATTTCTGGCAGTTATGGTCATTGCTGCGGCGCCGGGTCTTGCGGACAATCAACGCACGTTTCCCGCTCATGGATTTGCCCGCATGTCGCAACCGATCTTTTTCGCCCACGCCAATGGCTTCCCTTCGGGGACCTACGGCAAGTTGTTCGCGGCGCTGGCGCCGGAGTACCGGGTCGCGCATCTGGAGCAGCACGCCCATGACCCGCGTTTTCCGGCGGACGACAATTGGTACAACCTCGTCGATGAACTGATCCATCATCTCGAGCAGCAGGAACAGCCGGTATGGGGCGTTGGCCATTCCTTTGGTGGTCTGCTGCATTTGCACGCGGCGTTGCGTAGTCCAGAGTTGTATCGCGGTGTGGTGATGCTCGACTCGCCAGTCTTGACCCGCACTGATCAGTGGGTGATTCGTGCGGCCAAACGCTTTGGTTTCATCGATAAGCTGACTCCGGCCGGGCGCACCCTTGGGCGCCGTGAAGAATTCGCCGATCTCGACAGCGCCCGCAGTTATTTTTCCGGCAAAACCCTGTTTCGCGGCTTCGATCCGGAATGCTTCGATGCCTACCTGCAACACGGTTTGCATCAGGTCGACGACAAGCTGCGTCTGCGTTTTGACCCGGCCACCGAAATCAGTATTTATCGCGGCGTGCCGCACACCAGTCCGGGGCGCACCCGCCAGTTGCAGGTGCCGCTGGCCATGGTGCGCGGGCACAAGAGCCGCGTGGTGATGCGTCATCACACGCGTTTCGTCTCGCGACTGCCGCAAGGTGAGGCACTGAGCATGCCCGGCGGGCACATGTTTCCGCTGGAGCGCCCGCAAGATACGGCGCGACTGCTCAAGAGCCTGTTCATGCGCTGGGAACAGCGGCAGAACAAGGATTGCGCATGAGCGCGACCTGCGAAGAAGTGCGCCTGAATCTGCCGCACATCGAGTTGGCCGCGCACCTGTTCGGCCCCGAGGACGGCTTGCCGGTGATCGCATTGCACGGCTGGCTCGACAACGCCAACAGCTTCGCGCGGCTGGCGCCAAGGCTCAACGGCTTGCGCATCGTTGCCCTGGACATGGCTGGCCACGGCCATTCCGGGCATCGGCCGAGCGGTGCCGGTTATGCCCTTTGGGACTACGCACATGATGTTTTGCAAGTGGCTGAGCAATTGGGCTGGAAGCGTTTCGGTTTGCTCGGGCATTCGATGGGCGCGATTGTCTCGATGGTGCTGGCCGGTTCGCTGCCGGAGCGCATCAGCCATCTGGCGCTCATCGATGGAGTGATTCCTCCGACAGACAAAGGTGAGAACGCCGCCGAGCGCATGGGCATGGCCCTGCAGGCGCAACTCGATTTGCGCGAAAAGCGCAAACCGGTCTATACCACCCTCGATCGAGCCATTGAGGCGCGGATGAAAGGCCTGGTGGCGGTCAGTCGCGAAGCTGCTGAGCTGTTGGCCCAGCGCGGCTTGATGCCGGTGCCCGGCGGTTACACCTGGCGTACCGACAATCGCCTGACCCTGCCATCGCCGCTGCGCCTGACGGAAGAACAGGCAATGGCGTTTGCCTCGCGCGTCAGTTGCCCGGCGCATCTGGTAGTCGCGGCGGATGGCATGCTGGCCAGGCATCCTGAGTTGCTGCAGCGTCTACCCTTCAGTCACAAACAGTTGCCGGGCGGGCATCATCTGCACCTGAATGACGAGGCTGGCGCAGGTCTTGTAGCAGACTGTTTCAATCGCTTCTTCGCCATGCCTTGACTTGCTGCGGGCAACTGCCGAGGCTGGGCGGGTTGAAATGGGAGACAAACTCGATGGATTTCTATACTGCTGCGACCCCGACCCGCCCAGCCATGACCGTCCGGTGAGCCTGACTATGCGGTCACTCAGTCTTTTCGCGCTGTGCTGCTTCAGCTCCTTGTCCTTCGCTGCCGATGTGCCGGGCAGCCAGGATCTGCAAATCGTGCCGCGTCTGGCCGACGCACAGATCGTCGACTATCGCCCGGCGGCCGAGCTGGAGCGCATCTACCCGCTGGGCTCGATTCGCAAGATCAGCGGCCAGTTGCGCTTCGACGGCCAGATCACCGCTCGCGGCCAGACCACCTCGGTGACCTACGAGTTGCCGCCGGAACATTCCGCCACCGAAGCCTTTACCGCCGCCCGCGAAGCCCTGCAACAGCAGGATGCCGAGTTGCTGTTCTGGTGTCAGGCACGTGACTGCGGCGAAAGCAGCCTGTGGGCCAACGAAGTGTTCGGCAACGCCAAACTGTATGGCGCTGACGAGCAACAGGCCTATCTGTTGCTCAGGCTGGCGGCGCCAAAGGACAACACGCTGGTGGCGCTCTACAGCATCACTCGCGGCAATCGCAAAGCCTATCTGCATGTCGAGCAATTCGAGGCGGTTGCGCCGTTGGGCGAGTTGCTGCCGACCTCGGCGACCTTGCTGCGTCAATTGAAGAGCACTGGCGAGCTGGATTTCCCGAAACTGGTCGATGAGCCGGATGCCACCTGGCTGCGCCTGATTTCCCGTGGCCTGAATCTCGACACGACCTTGCGGGTCACGGTTTCCGGGGCCAAGGCCGAAGCGTGGCGCCAGGCGCTGATCACTCAGGGTGTGCGCGCGGCGCGGATGGAAACCGGCAATCTCGACGGCTCTGGCCTGCGCATCGACCTGTTGCGATAAGCTGTGCCGGGCGAGCACGCACGCAGTGTTCGCCTACTCTTTCGCTGACTGACTTTGCCGGGATTTTCCATGCTCAATAACGATCGCCTGCTGGTGCAGATTCTGCTGCTGGTGTTGTTTGGTGCCAGCCTGTGGGTGATGGCGCCGTTCTGGTCGGCGCTGTTCTGGGGCGCGGTGCTGGCGTTCGCCAGTTGGCCGCTGATGCGTCTGTTGACCCGCGCGCTCAATGGCCGCGAATCGCTGGCTGCGTTGATCCTGACGCTGGGCTGGATGTTGCTGGTGGCGGCGCCGCTGGTGTGGCTGGGTTTCAATCTTGCCGATCATGTGCGCGATGCCACGGCATTCATCAAGGACGTGCAGGTCGACGGTTTGCCGGAAGCGCCGACCTGGCTTGGCAGCGTGCCTCTGGTCGGTGAGCGGCTAGTGGCGATGTGGGACAGCATCGATCAGCAGGGCGCGGCGCTGATGGTCTCGATCAAGCCGTATCTGGGCCAGGTCGGCAACTGGCTGCTGGCGCGCAGTGCGCAGATCGGCGGCGGGATTCTCGAGCTGACGCTGAGTCTGGTGTTCGTGTTCTTTTTCTACCGTGACGGGCCGCGACTGGCGGCGTTTGTGCACAGTCTGCTGCAGCGCCTGATTGGCGATCGTGCCGGTTATTACATCGAGCTGGTGGCGGGTACTGTGCAGCGGGTGGTCAACGGTGTGATTGGTACGGCGGCAGCCCAGGCAGTGCTGGCGTTGATCGGGTTCCTGATCGCCGGGGTGCCGGGGGCGCTGGTGCTGGGGATCGTCACCTTTCTGCTCAGTCTGATTCCGATGGGGCCGCCGCTGGTGTGGGTGCCGGCCACGGCCTGGCTGGCGTGGAAGGGCGAATACGGAATGGCGGTTTTTCTCGGGATCTGGGGGACGTTCATCATCAGTGGCGTAGATAACGTGCTCAAGCCTTACCTGATAAGTCGTGGCGGGAATTTGCCGTTGGTGATTGTGTTGCTCGGGGTGTTTGGCGGGTTGATTGCCTTTGGCTTTATTGGGTTGTTTATTGGGCCTACGTTGTTGGCGGTGGCTTATAGTTTGTTGACGGATTGGAGTAAGAGTCAGGCTCGGGTCTAGGGGGGGCTTGGCGGCCTTTGGGCCGACCATGCTTGGGTTTGTCTGGTGTGAATATCCGAATGTTTCGCTGCGGCGGCTGGCGGTTTCGCCTGACGGCGACTTACTTTTTTACAAGCGCCTAAAAAAGTAAGCAAAAAACGCTAGCTCCTGCGTTCGGCCCTCGCAGGCTCGGGTTCCCTCGCTCCGGGACTGATCCGGGCGCAGCGGCTACGGTTTGCTTCGCTGCACCTCCTTCCGCTGTGTCTGGCTGCGCCAGACGGTCGCTGCGCTCCCACCCCCGGATCAATCCCTCCACTCAGCCTTCCGACGTCGCCGGTGGATCAAGATCAAGAGCACTCGAGCTTGCGCTCATTGTTGAGCGGGGCGGCTTCGCCGCGGGCAGCTGCGCTGCTTTGCTTTTGCTTTTGCTTTTGTGGGAGCGAGCCTGCTCGCGAAGGCGGCCTGGCAGCCAGCCCATCTCTCTCTGAAACCACTCGATCCCTGTGGGAGCTGGCTTGCCAGCGATAGCGCCTCCACATCCAACCAATATCTGCCGAATACACTCAGTTTCATTGTGGGAGCGAGCCTGCTCGCGAAGAGGCCGATACATTCAACCAAGGCATTGAATCATCAGACGCTTTCGCGAGCAGGCTCGCTCACACTTCAAGTCGGCTGAGCCTCAGCCCCGTGGCAACCGAACAATGGCAGTCAGCCCGCCACCCGGCGTTTCTTCCAGATCCAACCGCCCACCCAACCGTTGCGCCGCTTCCCGGGCAATGGTCATGCCCAACCCCACGCCGCCGGAGTTGCGATTACGCGAGCCTTCCAGTCGGTAGAACGGTTCAAACACGGCTTCCCGTTGGTCTTCAGCAATGCCCGGCCCGTGATCAATTACCCGAATCAGCAGTTCTTCGCGCTGTTCCAGCAGTTCAATCCTTGCCTGTCCGGCGTAACGCAGGGCGTTGTCCAGCAGGTTGTTGATGCACGAACGCAGTGCCATCGGTTGCACCGGCAAGGGCGTGCAGCCGCCGCTGACCTGTACATCGGCGCCCTGGTCCTGGGCGTTCTCGCAGAGCGATTCGACCAGCGCTTGCACGTCGAGCAGTTGCAAGGCTTCGCTGGTGCGTTGTTCGTGCAGATAGGTGAGGGTGGCGTCGAGCATGCTGATCATGTCGTCCAGATCTTGGCGCATCTGGTTTTGCAGCTTGTCGTCGCTGATGTTTTCCAGGCGCAGTTTCAGCCGTGACAGTGGCGTGCGCAGGTCGTGGGAGACGGCGCCGAGCATGCGCGCGCGTTGCTGGACCTGTTCGCGGATGCGCCGTTGCATGAGGTTGAAGGTGTGCGCCGCTTGACGGGCTTCGCGCGGGCCGGATTCGTCGAGGGGGGCGCTGTCGAGGTCTTCGCTCAGGCGTTCGGCGGCGTCGCTCAGGCGCTGGATTGGCCGGCTGAGCAGTTTCGCACCGTACCAGGCAGCAATCATCAGCGTGATGAATTGAAAGGTCAGCGGCACCACCGGGCCACCGAACCAGGGCCGTGCTTGCCTCGGAGGGTAAGCAGGATCGTGCATGGGCGGTTGGCCGTCGATATTCGTTGAGAGTTCTGGCGGCGGTGGGGGCGGAGGAGGGCCGTAGAGTCTGAACCAGGCGAAGGCCAGCAAGTGCGCCAGGACAATCGCCACGAACAGCACGCCAAACAGACGCCCGAACAGCGTGTCGAAGCGCGCCTTCATCAGCCGATGTCCCGCGCGTCGAACAGGTAACCCTCGCCGCGTACGGTCTTGATCAGTTGCGGGGCTTTCGGATCGTCGCCGAGTTTTTGCCGCAAGCGCGAGACCAGCAGGTCGATGCTGCGGTCGAAGGCTTCGATCGAGCGACCGCGAGCGGCGTCGAGCAATTGTTCGCGGCTGAGCACGCGGCGCGGGCGTTCGAGAAAGACCCAGAGCAGGCGGAATTCGGCGTTGGACAAGGGCACTACCAGGCCGTTGTCGGCGACCACTTGGCGCAGGACGCTGTTGAGGCGCCAGTTGTCGAAGCGAAGGTTCGCGCGCTGGTCAGTGCGGTCGTCGCGCACGCGGCGCAGGATAGTCTGGATGCGGGCGACCAGTTCGCGTGGTTCGAACGGTTTGGCCATGTAATCGTCGGCGCCCAGTTCCAGGCCGATGATGCGGTCGGTGGGTTCGCAGCGGGCGGTGAGCATCAGGATCGGGATGTCCGATTCGGCGCGCAGCCAGCGACACAGCGACAGACCGTCTTCGCCGGGCAGCATCAGGTCGAGGACGATGACGTCGAAATGTTCGCCCTGCAGCGCCTGGCGCATCGCCGCGCCGTCGGTGACGCCGCTGGCGTGAATGTTGAAACGGGCGAGGTAATCGATCATCAGCTCGCGGATCGGCACGTCGTCGTCGACGATCAGCGCGCGGATGCTCCAGCGCTTGTCGTCTTTGCTTTCATCCGTCACGGTTGTCGGGGCGTTTGGCATGGGGCTGTTCACTACCAGAGGTGGTTTCAGCATAGGCGTCCAGCCGGGAGGCGGGAAGTGCTGTTGTAAGGACGTGTTGCGCCGGCGAGGCTAACCTCGGTGCGTGTTGCGGGCGTGTCGGCTGTGTATCGGAGTCGACACATTGGCCGCGCCGGCTAAGCTGATCACGGTCGGCGCGACGATTTACCGATCATCGGGTGCCGCGCCGCCGCCGGTTCCGCTACAATGCGCGCCGTTTTCGACCAGCCTGAGAGCCCATCCATGTCCGCCTGCCAGACTCCTATCATCGTCGCCCTGGATTTCCCCACCCGTGACGCCGCACTGAAGCTGGCCGACCAGTTGGACCCGAAACTGTGCCGGGTCAAAGTGGGCAAGGAACTGTTCACCAGCTGCGCGGCGGAAATCGTCGGCACCCTGCGTGACAAGGGTTTTGAAGTGTTTCTGGACCTGAAATTCCACGACATTCCCAACACCACCGCAATGGCCGTGAAAGCCGCTGCCGAGATGGGCGTGTGGATGGTCAACGTACACTGCTCCGGTGGCCTGCGCATGATGGCGGCCTGCCGTGAAGTGCTGGACAAGCGCAGTGGTCCGCAACCGTTGTTGATTGGTGTGACCGTGCTGACCAGCATGGAGCGCGAGGATCTGGCCGGTATCGGCCTGGATATCGAGCCGCAGGAACAAGTGCTGCGTCTGGCGGCGCTGGCCGAGAAGGCCGGGATGGACGGTCTGGTGTGTTCGGCGCTGGAAGCGTCGGCGCTGAAAACCGCGCACCCGTCGCTGCAACTGGTGACCCCGGGGATTCGCCCGGCGGGCAGCGCGCATGATGATCAACGGCGCATTCTGACCCCACGTCAGGCGCTGGATGCCGGTTCCGATTACCTGGTGATCGGCCGTCCGATCAGCCAGGCGGCAGATCCGGCGCAGGCGTTGGCGGCGGTGGTAGCCGAAATCGCCTGAAACTATTGAAGATCCGACTGTGGGAGCGAGCCTGCTCGCGAAGAGGGAGTGTCAGTCGGCATCATTACCGACTGATCCACCGCTTTCGCGAGCAGGCTCGCTCCCACATTGGTTTCAGGCTTGCCTTAAACCTTCAACACTAATTTGCCAAAGTTTTCGCCGTTGAACAGTTTCATCAGCGTCTCCGGGAACGTCTCCAGTCCTTCAACCACATCTTCCTTGCTCTTGAGCTGCCCGTTGGCCATCCAGCCGGCCATCTCCTGGGCGGCGCTGGCGAACTGCGCGGCGTAGTCCATCACCACAAAACCTTCCATGCGCGCGCGATTGACCAGCAGTGACAGGTAATTGGCCGGGCCTTTGACCGCTTCTTTATTGTTGTACTGGCTGATCGCGCCGCAGATCACCACGCGCGCCTTCATGTTCAAGCGGCTCAGCACCGCGTCGAGAATGTCGCCACCGACGTTATCGAAGTACACGTCCACGCCTTTCGGGCATTCGCGCTTCAGACCGGCCACGACGTCTTCGGCCTTGTAATCGATGGCGCCGTCAAAACCCAATTCGTCGATGAGGAATTTGCACTTGTCGGCCCCGCCGGCGATGCCGACGACGCGGCAGCCTTTGATTTTGGCGATCTGCCCGGCCACGCTGCCCACCGCACCGGCCGCGCCGGACAGCACCACGGTGTCACCGGCTTTCGGTGCGCCGACATCGAGCAGGGCGAAGTAGGCGGTCATGCCGGTCATGCCCAGTGCAGACAGATAGCGTGGCAATGGCGCGAGTTTCGGGTCGACCTTATAGAAACCGCGCGGCTCGCCGAGGAAATAATCCTGCACACCGAGGGCGCCGTTAACGTAATCGCCGACGGCGAAGCCAGGATGGTTCGAAGCGATGACTTTTCCCACGCCCAGTGCGCGCATGACCTCACCGAGACCGACCGGCGGGATGTAGGACTTGCCTTCGTTCATCCAACCGCGCATGGCGGGGTCGAGGGACAGGTATTCGTTTTTCACCAGAATCTGTCCCGCCTGTGGCTCGCCGACCGGTACTTCCTGATAAGTGAAAGTTTCGCGAGTCGCGGCGCCCACCGGGCGTTTGGCGAGCAGGAACTGGCGATTGGTCTGGTTGGTCATGACAGGCACTCGAATGGAAGGAAGCCTTGTTGATAGCTCTTCAACGGCGATGTCGCAAGGTTGGCTGATACGGCGAATGCGAGACGATCCAGTGCAGTGATGGTTACGCGGCGGGTTTCATCACTGCAGCGCATGCGCCGGTAAACAGCGATTGCATAGTGCTGACGCGCTTTCGCCGCCCTTGGCTATGCTGCGACGCAACATCTCCAGTTTTTGCATTCGAGGACATCTCCATGAGCATGACATTTTCCGGTCAGGTGGTTGTAATCACGGGAGCCGCCTACGGCATCGGTCGCGCGACAGCCCTGGCGTTTGCCGCCGAAGGCCTGAAAGTGGTGGTGGCTGACCTTGACGCGGCTGGAGGCGAAGGCACGGTGGCGCTGATTCGTACCGCCGGTGGCGAAGCGTCCTTCGTGCGCTGCGATGTGACGCTGGAAAGCGATGTAAAAAATCTGATGGATGAGGTGATCACTACCTACGGGCGTCTCGACTACGCCTTCAACAACGCCGGGATCGAAATCGAGAAAGGCAAACTCGCCGACGGTTCTTTGGACGAGTTCGACGCGATCATGGGCGTCAACGTCAAAGGCGTCTGGCTGTGCATGAAGTATCAGTTGCCGCTGCTGCTGGCCCAAGGCGGTGGTGCGATCGTCAACACGGCGTCGGTGGCCGGGCTGGGTGCAGCGCCGAAGATGAGCATCTACGCGGCGTCGAAACATGCGGTGATCGGCCTGACCAAGTCGGCAGCGATCGAATACGCGAAGAAGAAAATCCGCGTCAACGCTGTGTGCCCGGCGGTAATCGATACAGACATGTTCCGCCGCGCCTACGAAGCCGACCCGAAGAAGGGCGAATTCGCCAACGCCATGCACCCGGTCGGACGCATCGGCAAGGTCGAAGAAATCGCCAGTGCTGTGCTGTATCTGTGCAGCGATGGCGCGGCATTCACAACCGGGCACTCTCTGGCGGTGGACGGCGGTGTGACCGCGTTTTGACATTCGCCCTCATCCAACGAACCCGCCTTCGCGCGGGTTTTTTTGTGCCTCGCGCTCTGCGGCGTGAATGCCGTTAAACAATGTGTATCAAAGAGTTAGAACAGCTGCATTTGACGCGTTTGTCGCACAGCTTCGACGGCGCGGCTGTGATTTACTGCTGTCAGCAAAACGGACAGGAGTTTGCGAGCTCATGGAACTGAGAATTGACCGACAGGCAATGGTGCCGGTCGTGCAGCAGGTTGTCGACGGTCTGACGGACTGGATTGTGCAAAGCGGCGTCCCGCCTGCAACGCGGTTGCCCTCTGTGCGGCAAATCGCCCGCGGTAATCTGCTCAGCCAGTCGTGCGTGGTCGAGGCCTGCGAGCGCCTGGTGTCGCAGGGTGTCCTGACCACGCGTCAGGGCTCCGGCTTTATCGTTGCGGCGCCGCCGACGCTGCGCGATGCAGATCCGGAACTCGCCGGGTTCGAGGGGCGCCATGCCTGGTGCAGTGAGATCAGTGCTGCGAGCGGTCGCTTGAAACTGGGGCAGGGCAGCTTGCCGTCGAGCTGGCGCGAGCCCGACGACCTCAGCTACGCGTTGCGTGAGGTCGCGCGCACCGATATGGACAGCCTGTTCAATTACAGCTCGCCGCTGGGCCTGCCAGCGCTGCGCGAGCAAATTGTCAGGCGCCTCAAAGTGCTGAATATTGCTGCCTGCAGCAGCCGGCTGATGAGTACCAGCGGTGCCAGTCATGCGCTGGACCTGATTGTCCGCACCCTGTTCAAGGCCGGCGATTGTGTGGTGGTGGAAACGCCCGGTCATGCACCGTTGTTTGACCTCTTGCGCATGCACGGCATACGGATGCTCGAAGTGCGCCGTACATCGAACGGGCCAGATGTCGAAATGCTTGAATCGGTACTTCGTCAGTTTCGTCCCGGCGCCCTGTTCATCGGCAGTCATCATCACAATCCCACCGGCAGTTGCCTGACGCCCGCCGTGGCCCAGCGCATTGTGCAGTTGAGCAAGCGCTACGATTTGCAGGTGATTGAGGATGATGTCTACGCTGACCTGCACACCGGCAACGGTACGCGGCTGGCGGCGCTGGATCATGAGGGCCGGGTCATTTACGTGGGCAGCTTTTCCAAGACACTGAGCAGTTCGTTGCGCGTCGGCTTTGTTCTGGCAGACAGCCACCTGCTGACGCGCCTGGCCGAGGTCAAGATGATCAGCGGCATGGGCTGTTCGAGACTGGCTGAGGCGGTGCTGGCGAGGCTGATGGCGACCGGCGCCTATCGCAAACTGGTACAACGTCAGCGCCAGCGCTTGAATGCCGATCGCGCAGCGGCCTTGCAGGCCCTGGAAGATGCCGAGTGGGAAGTGTTCGGCAAGCCGGTTGGCGGACTGTTCATCTGGGCGCGGGCACGATTGAAGGATCAAGCATTGGTGCGCAGCCAGGCTCAGCATTGCGGGCTGGAGTTATCGGCAGCAGATGCCTTCAGTCCCAGCGGCGAGGCGGGCGATTGGCATCGCATCAATGTGGCTTGTGCCTGTGACCCACGGGCCCGGCAGTTTCTTCGCAATACCTGCGCGGATCGACCTCCAGCATTCTGAAAACGACGCGGGCGTAGCTTTTTGCCATTATTCCGACGCCCGAGACTTGTGCTGGTTCGGGCCCGTTGCGAATCTTCGGCAACAGACTTTGGCAGGGGACTACGCGCAATGATTTCGGCCGTGCAAGGACGTTTTGCCAACCTCGGTATGGCGAAAAAACTGGGTATCGGATTTGTGCTGGTTTTGCTGTTGACTGCACTGGTCGCGGCGATTGGCGTCTGGTCCCTGCAAACGATCAGTCTGCGTTTCGACGGATTGAAGCAGATGTCCGCGCTCAACAGCGGGTTGCTGAATGTGCGCCTGCTCGAGCAGGAGTACGCGCTGCGTGGCAATCCGAAAACTGCCGATGCCTTGCGTGAAGGCGTCGATGGGTTGGTTGTCCTCGCCGGTGAGCTCAGGGCGCAAACGCCGGCCAATGTGCCGGTGATGAACGATGTCGAGCAAGCGCTGGGCGCGTATCGCAAGGCATTCGATGAGTTTGTCTCGCTGAGTCAGGCCAAGGCTCTTGCGTTGGAAATGGCCAGTTGGTCGGTGTCCAGCGTGGCCAATAACCTCGATGTGTTGCAGGCCGGGCTCGCCGATGATGGCGCCTACACATTGAAAGACACCGAGGGCAAGGACGGCGCCCAGTTCATCGAACAGGCCAATCAGGTCAGTCAGGTCTCGCGACTGATGTTGCAGGCGATGAACGAAGCGCGCGTGCGTCTGGATCAGAGCCGCAAGGGCGATGCCGACAATGCCGGTCAAGGCAACATCGAGCAGGCGGCGCAAGCACAGGAGCAGGCCGAGGCGCTGAAAACCACGGTCAAGGACGAGGGCTATCTGACCGTGCTCAATGAAGTCTCGGGACATATCGCTGGATTCAACGAAAAACTCGCCGAATACACCGGTTTGCTGGCGCAAGAAAAAACGGTTCATGACCAACTGCATCAGCGCGCGGCGCAAGTGGTGGACCGGGTCAATCAGGCCTATGTCGCCGAAGATGCTGCGATGCAGGCGGAGCTGAAAAAGAACACGGTGTTGATCATTGGCTCTTCCGCCCTGGCCTTGTTGGTCGGATTGCTCGCTGCGTGGGTGATCACGCGTCTGATCGTTGCGCCGCTGCGCAGTGTGATTCGCGTGGCGCAGCAGATTGCTGCGGGTGACCTGACGGCGAAGGTCGAGGTGACGCGCCGCGATGAAATGGGGCAGCTGATGTTGGCGATGCAGCAGATGGCTGCTGGCCTGGGCACGATTGTCAGTGGCTTGCAGGCCGGTATCGAGCGACTGGCCGGCTCCGCACAATCGCTGTCGGCGGTGACCGAGCAGACCAATCTGGAGGTCAACAGCCAGAAGGAGGAAACCGAGCAGGTCGCCACGGCCATGAACCAGATGACCGCCACGGTACATGACGTCGCGCGCAATGCCGAAGAAGCGGCGCTGGCGGCGCAGACGGCGGATGACAAAGTCGAGAGCGGCCAGCAGGTGGTGCGCCAGAGCATGGCGCGGATCGAGCAGTTGGCGGACTCGGCGACCTCGGCCAGTTCCAGCATCGAAAGCCTCAGTGCCGAGATTCAGAATATCGGCACGGTGCTGGAGGTGATCAAGAGCGTGGCCGAGCAGACCAATCTGCTGGCCCTGAACGCGGCGATCGAAGCGGCGCGGGCTGGCGAGCAGGGCAGGGGATTTGCGGTGGTGGCTGATGAAGTGCGTGCACTGGCACGGCGTACGCAGCAATCGACCGAGGAGATCGAGCGCCTGGTCAGTGCCCTGCGCGCGGCGGCGCAGTCGTCGGTGCAGCAGATTCGCAGCAGTGGCGAGCTGGTGAAGCTGGCGGTCAGCGATGCGTTGCAGACCGAGAGTGCGTTGGGGAGTATTGCGGCGGCGGTGTCGTTGATTCAGCAGATGAATCAGCAGATTGCCGCGGCGGCGGAGGAGCAGAGTTCGGTGGCGGAGGAGATCAATCGCAGTGTTACGCAGATTCGTGCGAGTGCGGATCACTCTTCCGTGGCCATGCGCGGGAATGCGGCTTCGAGTGTTGAGCTGGCGCAGTTGGGTGGGGAGTTGCGCTCGATGGTCGGGCATTTTCGGCTTTGAGCCCTTGGCGGCCTTTGGGCCGACCAGGTTCTCGGCTTCGCCGCGTGGGTATGGCCCGGTTTTGCTTTTGCTGTCCTGTGGGAGCTGGCTTGCCACCGAAGGCGGCCTGCCAGCCGACCGATTTTTACCTGAGAACACTGCTTCCCAATGTGGGAGCGAGCCTGCTCGCGAAAGCGGTCTTCAATTCACGTTCTCTTTCAAGTCACCCACAAAAAAGCCACCCATGAAGGTGGCTTCTTTACCAGCATCCCCGACTCAGTCGTAAATCACTTTCTTCTTCCAGTCCGCATCCGCTTCGACATCCTTCAAACCGGCGGTCAGTTGGTTTTCTTCACCTTCCACCGGGGCAATCTTGTCCATGACCTGGGCGTTGGCTCGGGCGAGGAGTTTTTCCAGGTATTGCAGTTGCTCGGCATACATCTGCGGGTCCTGCTGCTTGCGCAGATATTGCACGCCGCGTTCGAAGGCGAGGCGGGCCTGGCCGGGTTGGTTTTGTTGCAGGGACTGTTGGCCGAGGTTGTTGAAGAATTCGATGTGCAGCAGCACGAGGATGTGGCGCACTTCGCGAATCCATTGCTTGGCTTCGTTCGGTGGCAGGAAGCCGTCGTGTGCGGCGCGGGTGATCTGGCCGTGCAAGGCTTCGAGAAGGAAGCGCACGTCTTTGGCTTTGGCCTCGGTCAGGATCGGCGCGGGCGGGTTGTTCACCGGGATCGATTCGCCCTGGGCTACAAGTGCGCTGAGTTCGGTGATGCGGGCCTTGGTGGTTGCGCTGGTCTTTTCCAGATTGAGCAGGCGCTGGCAGACGTTGAGTTCCAGGCGGGTCAGCAGCAGCTTGAGCGCTGGGGTCATGAACTGGCCAGGGAAGGTTTCGGTCAGTTCGCCGCAGCGGCGCAGGCGGTCGTTGAGTTCGACTTTGGTGCGGGCCTTCTCCAGTTTGTTGTTTTCCACCACATGGTTCATGTAGCCAATGGCGATCAGAATTGCGATCCCGGCTACGACTAGCAGGGTGATCATGAGTGGTGTCACCGGTAAGACCTCTTTATAGGGTTCGCATGCGAGTGTAGTGGCTGGGCATTTAGGCGCCTAGCGCCGCTCGACGGGTTTGATCGGCTGCTGCAATCTGTATCGGCCGCCGGCTGTATAGATGAATGCTGGCGCTGGATGTGCAGATTGCCATCACTGTGCGGTGACTATAACGTCTTGGCGAGTGGCGGAATATAGGCGTCAGGTTTCGGACGACGGAAAAGCCCTACGCGGCCCGTAATCCAGGTCGAAGTCATTGATTTAAATAAATTTATATCAGGGGGTTGACGACCCCTCAATCCATCCATAGAATGCGCGCCACTTGCAGCGTAAAGCACACAGCGAAACGCGGCAGGGAGTGAATGTTGTAGTGTGTCCCCTTCGTCTAGTGGCCTAGGACACCGCCCTTTCACGGCGGTAACAGGGGTTCGAGTCCCCTAGGGGACGCCAATGCGGGAATAGCTCAGTTGGTAGAGCACGACCTTGCCAAGGTCGGGGTCGCGAGTTCGAGTCTCGTTTCCCGCTCCAATTTTAAACAGCAGCGCTTTCGGGCGGTGCTGAGTGAAACCAGAACCAAGTCTTCGGATGCGGATCTGGACACCGAAACACACACCATGTGTTCCGGGTAGCGTGTCCCCTTCGTCTAGTGGCCTAGGACACCGCCCTTTCACGGCGGTAACAGGGGTTCGAGTCCCCTAGGGGACGCCATTTGCGGGAATAGCTCAGTTGGTAGAGCACGACCTTGCCAAGGTCGGGGTCGCGAGTTCGAGTCTCGTTTCCCGCTCCAATTTCACAAAAACGCCGATCAGTGATGATCGGCGTTTTTGTTTGTGCGCATTTTGTGGCGGCCATAAAAAAGGACCTTTTCACAGGTCCTTTTTTATTTTGAGCCCGGTTATCAATGATCGGGCTCAGGCAGAGCTTTACAGCTTCGGCAATTGCCCGACACGGCCCATCATTTCCGTGACGATCTGCAGATCCAGCAGGAACTGGTCGACGGTCTTGAACTCGCCATCGGTGTGGCCGGTGTATTTGGCTTCAGGTCGCGCCAGGCCGAATTGCACGCCGTTCGGCAACTCGTGAACCGACGTCGCGCCAGCGGAAGTACCGAATTCCGACTTCATGCCTAGGTTTTCGCTGGCCACGGCAAGCAGCGCCTTGACCCACTCACCCTCGGGGTTGCGATACATCGGTTCAGCCACGGAGTAATCGAACGCCACGGCAACATGAGTCTTCTTGCTCCAGGCATCCAGCTTCTCAGCGATCTCAGCCTTGAGCTTTTCCGGGGACTTGCCCTTCGGTACGCGCAGGTTTACCGCCAGCTTGAAGGCTTTGTCATCTTCGCCGACGTAGGTCAGCGAGGTGGTCAGCGGACCCATGAACGAGTCGGAGAAGCCCACGCCAAGTTTTTTGCCCAGATAATCCAGGCCCCAGTTTTCATCGGCATAACGTGCGGCGTCGGTGAACTGGTTGTGCTTGAGCGCGACTTTGCCGTCCAGGCTGTTGATGAAGCTCAGCATCCGCGCGACCGGGTTGACGCCGGACTCTGGTTCGGAGGAGTGCGCAGAAACTCCCGTCACGGTCAGTTTGACGTCTTCGCCATCAACCTTTGCCGCGACTTCAAAATCGCCGCCGTTGGCCTTGGCATAAGCGTCGCCGGCTTTTTGCAGACTGGTGGCGAGCTCGGCTGGCTTGTCGGTTACCAGCGTGACCACCGAAGCTGATGGGATCTGGTTGGTCGCTTTGCCGCCAGTCATCGAAACGATTTCCGCACCGTTGCCTTCACCTTTGCGTTTGGCAAAGCTGGCCATGACAGTGCCGTAACCTTTTTCGGCGATTACCACGGGATAACCGCCGTCCAGCGCCATGTTGTAGGTTGGCGTCGGGTTGCGCTCGAAGTAATAAGGAATAGCGTCGCCGCTGGTTTCTTCGGTGGTGTCGACCAGCAGTTTGAAGTTGCGCGCCAGAGGCAGCTTCTCGTCCTTGATCACTTTCATGGCGTACAGCGCGACGACGATAGCGTTCTTGTCATCCTCGGTGCCGCGACCGTACATGCGATCGCCAATCAGCGTGACTTTGAACGGGTCGAGTTTGGTGCCATCTTTCAACACCCAGTTTTCCGGCGTCACCGGCACCACATCGGCGTGGGCATGAATGCCAACGACTTCGTCGCCTTTGCCGTCCAGAGAGATTTCGTAGACGCGGTTATCGATATTGCGGAATTTCAAACCGAAGGATTCGGCGAGTTTCTGGATCTCGCCGGCAATCTTGATGAATTCCGGGTTGTCGTGTTGCTCCACGCCATCCTTGCGGAAGGTTGGAATTTCAACGAGTTGGCGCAGGGTTTCCAGCGCGGCCTTGCCGTATTTCACTCGGGTGTAAATGCCGAGCAGGCGGTGAATTTCGTTCTGCTGCTCGTCGTTCAAGGTCTTGTTGTCGAGGAAGGCGCTGATGGACGGGTTGAGTTTATCCGTCTTGGCCAGATCGCTTTTCGCCAGGCTGCCAAGGAAGCTGCGGAAATCCGTCAAGCTCTTGCCGTCGAAGGATTTCAGGATCGCTGCGCTTTGCTCGGCAGTGATGTTTGCTTGTGCGGCGCTGGTAAACGCGGTGAGGCTGGCCATGACGAGCGTGGCAGCGGCCAGTTTTTTCAGGGAAAAGACCATGGAACAGGCATTCCTTTGCAAAGGATTGGGAAGTTATTTCTGACGCTTGCGACGGAAACATTTTGTAAACCTAACACTGCGAGCGCTGGGAGAGGGAGTCTCAAACTTGATCTGTCGCACAGAAATGCAAAAGAGACGCACAAATGAAACTGTCCCGGCAGCTGCGCCGGGACTTTTTATGGGGCCTACATCGACAGCATCAGGCGTCCGGCAAACAGAATCAGGATGACGCCCATGCTGCGCTCGAACCAGTGTCCGAGGCGCATGAACAGCAGGCGCACTTTGTTGCTGGAGAAAAACAGCGCGACGATGACGAACCACAACGCGTTGACGAAGCACATCCACAGTCCATAGAGCGCCTGAATCTGCAGCGGCGTGCTGGCGCTGATGATCGTGGTGAAAATTGCCAGGAAAAACAGCGTGGCCTTGGGATTGGTCGCATTGGTGAGAAAACCGGTGCTGAATGCCTTGAACAGTGACTGTTCAACCAGCGGCTCATCGGCGGTTTTTTCGCCTTCGACGCTGCTCTTCGGTTTGCTGCGAATCAGGCTGACGCCCAGATAGAGGATGTACGCCCCGCCGACCACTTTGGCGACGGTGAGCAGCCACGGCGTGGTGTGCATCAGGGCGCCGACGCCGAGCAGGGTATACAGCACGTGCACGGAAATCCCCGCGCCGATGCCCAGCGCAGTGCAGATACCGACGAGCCGGCCGAAGCTCACGCTTTGGCGGATGGTCACGGCGAAGTCCGGGCCGGGTGCTACCACGGCGAGAAAGTGGATGGTGGCCAATGCGAGAAACTCGCCCAGGTAATTGGAAAGCATGTCAGCTCCAGAAAGTCAGAGGGGAAGCGTTGCCGCGATAGCCGACAAAGAACGACAGGCTCAAACGCGGGTCGGCCACGCCCGGGGTTACCGAGTGCATGCGCCGCGAATTGAACATGATGAAATCGCCGGGCTGCGGTCGTACTTCGAGGGCGGGCGGCCCCAGCAGGGACGGCTCGATGCCATAACTGTCGCCGCGCATTTCGTCGAATTGATCCGGGGTGATGTGGTCATTCCACATCTGCAAGGCGCCACCCTCGGTGGGCATGTTCAGGTAGACGTTGCAGGCAAATTGCGCCTCGAGGCTGCGCGCCTGAAAACTGTCCGGGGCGTCTTTGGCGAAGATGTCGTGATGAGCAAGAAAGCACACGCCGGGTTTGACCACTCGCGACAAGCCGACATACATCTTGCGCCCGTAGAGGTTTTCCAGATGTGCGCCGGCGGGCCAGGATTCGTCGAGCATGCAGCGCAGGGTGTCGATCGGCGAGGAGTAGGGCGCGCAGCGCTGGCGCAGTTCGGCGATGTTGCGGGTGGCGCGTTCGAAGTAATCCTCGATCAGCAGCGGCTGGTTTTCCGCCTCGTAGAAGGCCATGCCGATGCGGCCGATGCTCGGTGCGTTGATGTAGCCCTCAAAGCCCGGGGCGAGGATCTTGTCGCCAATTTCGATCGCCAGCGGCTCGGGGAGAAAGCGTTTGACGCGGATGGCGAGGACTTCTTCGTTGGCCAGTTTTTTTATGCACGTCTCATCGAGACGCTCGACGTCTAGCATCATTTGTTTTAGGTCCATCTATCGATAGTCAACGGAACCGGCGAGTGCGGTTCCCCGGCGTCGGACGCTGCGCGATGGCAACGTCCGAAATGCTCAATCCACGCTGTAGTGGACGGACAGCGTGCCTTTCTTCTGCGAAAGCGACGCGATCGTGACTGTGCCCAGATCCTTCAGGCTGCGTACGTGGGTGCCACCGCAGCCATAGGCTGGCAGTTCACCAAAACTGATTTCCCGCGCGCCCTCGCGCAGCGAGGTCAGGCGCGGCAGATCGTGCTCGATCCACTGCTCGATGCCGGTTTGCACGATGGGTGCATCGACTTCTTCTGCGCCATCGCCCGGTTTGAATTGCACCCGGCCTTCGTCCGGCCAGTGGTGTGCCTTGATCGGCATCCAGCCCATGGCCTGAATGAAATGACCGATCAGGTGCCCGGCCGAGTGCATGCGTGTGTTGAAGCGGCGGCGCTCTTCATCGATGCGGATAGCGGTCATGCCCAGCGGCAGCGGGCGGTCGACGAAATGCACAATGCGCTCCGCTTCCTGCACGACTCGCGACACCCGGCTTTCACCAATCCAGCCGGTGTCGCAAGGCTGACCGCCGCCCTGGGGGTGAAACAGGGTCGCGCGCAGCACTATGGCGAATTCGTTCTCGTGGGGTGTGCAGTCGAGGACTTCGACATTCGCCTTGAGGTCATCACTGTGAAAAAACAGGCGAAGCGTCATATTCCATGCCCTGATCGAAGTTCTGTTTTTATTATATGAATCGTGCAATAACGTGATAATCCGTTCGAACATCAAAGGACTTGTGCGTCGTGAGCATCAATCTTCCGCTGCCGCTGCTGGGTGAAATGGCGATTTTCGTCAAGGTTGTCGAGACCGGCAGCTTCTCTGAAGCGGCGCGGCAGATGGGTTCCTCACCCTCGGCGGTCAGTCGCAGTATTTCCCGCTTGGAAAAGGCGTTGGCCACGCGCTTGCTGCAACGCACCACGCGCAAACTGCGCTTGAGCGATGGCGGTGAGGAGGTGTTCAAGCGTTGCCAGGAAATGGTCAGCGCGGCCAGATCGGTGATGGAAATCAGCGGCCAGTTCACCCACGAAGCCGAAGGTCTGGTACGGGTCAGCGTGCCGAAAGCGGTGGGGCGCTTTGTGATTCATCCGCACATGCCGGAGTTTCTGCGCCGCTATCCCAAGGTCGACGTCGAGTTGTTGCTGGAAGATCGGCAGGTCGACTTGATCGATGATCATGTCGATCTGGCGATTCGCATCACTGATCGTCCACCGGCCGGTCTGGTCGGGCGGCAGTTGCTGACCATCGATCATTTGCTTTGCGCCACGCCGCAATACCTGGCCGAACACGGCACGCCGACGCATCCTCACGATTTGCTCAATCACAGTTGTATTTATCTGGGCGAAACGCCGAGCGATGCGCGCTGGAAATTCAAGAAGGGCAGCAAGGCGGTCACGGTCGGTGTGCGTGGGCGCTATGCCGCCAATCACACGGGGGTGCGGTTGGGGGCGGTGTTGCAGCACATCGGGATTGGCAGTCTGCCGTATTTCACGGCGCGTTACGCGTTGGAGCAGAAGTTGATTGTGCAGGTGCTGCCGGACTGGACGTTTCTGGCTTCCTATCATGGTGGGTTGTGGTTGCTGCATTCGCCGACGCGGTATTTGCCGCCGAAGTTGCGGGTGTTTATTGATTATCTGGTGGAGTGTTTGCAGAAGGAGCCGACGTTGGGTAGGCCCGGGAAGTCGGTGGGCGGGGGCAATTTGGCTGTGGCGTATGAGCTGCCGGAGAGTGAGGGGTTGCTTTGAGGTTTTTTGGGGGGGCTTGGCGGCCTTTGGGCCGACCAGGCTCTGGTGGTTTGGGTGAATATCCGTTGCTTCGGTTGTTGCTTCTGGCGGTTTCGCCCTTACGGCGAGTCACTTTTTCAGACGCCAAAAAGTAACCAAAACGCTAGCTCCTGCGTTCGGCCCTCGCAGGCTCGGGTTCCTTCGCTGCGGGACTGATCCGGGCGCAGCGGCTACGGTTTGCTTCGCTGCACCTCCTTCCGCTGTGTACGACTGCGTCGTACGGTCGCTGCGCTCCCACGCCCGGATCAATCCCTCCACTCAGCCTTCCGACGTCGCCGGTGGATCAAGATCAAAAGCGGTACTCGAGCTTGCGCTCATTGTTTTGAGTGGTTAGGAGCGGGAGGTGTCTGGCTTTGGTTTTGTAGTGGATTTTTCCCTCACCCCAGCCCTTTTCCCAAGGAGAGGGAGCCGATTTTTTGGCTTTTCGAAATCTCATTCGACTCGGTAATTCAGGTCGACGTACCTCGTACAAACACCTCACCCTAGCCCTCTCCCTCCGGGAGAGGGGCTTTTGATCTTGAAAAAAAGGCCCGCATGGAATCTCCATGCGGGCCTTTTCAGTAGTGTTCGAATATCAGTGCTTGCTGTCCTGTGCGGACATGGCCAGCAGTTGTTTTTCCTGGTTCCAGTCGAACGGTTCGTCGTTCTGTTCGGCTTCGTAGCGGCGTTCTTCGAGGGCCTGGTAGAGGTCGATTTCTTCGTCGGAGAGGTAATGCAGGCAGTCGCCGGCGAAGAACCACAGCAGGTCGCGTGGGATCAGGTGGGCGATTTGCGGGTAGCGGCTGATGACTTGGGTGAGGATGTCCTGGCCCAGGTATTGGCTTTCGATAGGGTCGATTGGCAGGGAGGCCAGCAGTTCGTCGAAGCGCTCGAGGAACAGGGCATGGCTTTCTTCGGGCACTTGTTCGGCCTCACCTACGGCGACCAGGATACTGCGCAGGTGGTCGAGCAACACGAGATGATCGGCAACGACGTTGGACACGAGATAAGTCCTCAAGAGCAAAACGGGCGCGGGAGTATAAAGCCCTCGCGCCGTTTTTTCACATAAACCGGGATCAGCGGACTTTGCCCGCTGCCTGGGTCAGTTCCTCTTTGTCGAAATCATCGACGTCGATGACCTTGCGGCGGGCCGCTTCGGCGTCGCGCAGGTTTTGCGCTTCGACGGCTTGCAGTACGCCGGCTTCCAGCGCGGCATCGATGGCGTGTTCGCCGGCGGCCGGTTTCACCTGGCCGCTTTTCAACGCGGTGTGCAGTTTCTTGTGCAGCGGTTGCGCGGCGTTGAGCAGGTCACTGGCGTGTTGCAGGGCGCCTACGGCATCGTCCGCCGATTGCGGGCGGTAGCAGCCGGCGAGCAATTCTTCCAGTGCCGGATCGCCTTTGGCGCGACCGATGACCGCAGCGACTTCAGCGCCGAGTTTGTCCGATGGACCTTTGTGACGGCGCCCGAACGGGAAGACGATGACCCGCAGCAGGCAGCCGAATACCTTGTTCGGGAAGTTGCTCAGCAGTTCATCCAGCGCACGCTCCGACTGGCCGAGGCTTTCTTCCATGGCCCAGCGGAACAGCGGCTCCATGTACGCCGGCGAATCCAGGTCGTGATACCGCTTGAGCGCGGCAGAGGCCAGATACAGGTTGCTCAGCACATCGCCGAGGCGTGCCGACAGGCGTTCGCGGCGCTTCAGTTCGCCGCCCAGGAGCATCATGCTGAAGTCGGCGAGCATGGCGAATGCGGCGGCCTGACGGTTCAGCGCGCGGAAGTAGCCCTGACTGATCCTGTCACCCGGCGCATGTTCGAAATGACCCAGGCCAAGGTTCAGCACCAGTGTGCTGGCCGCGTTGCTGACGGCGAAGCCGATGTGTTTGAGCAGCAGACCGTCGAATTCCTTGAGCGCCTGATCCTTGTCCTCGCGACCCGCCAGAGCCATTTCCTTGAGTACGAACGGATGGCAGCGGATCGCGCCCTGACCGAAGATCATCAGGTTGCGCGACAGGATGTTCGCGCCTTCGACGGTGATGAAGATCGGCGCGCCGTTCCAGCTGCGGCCGAGGTAGTTGTTCGGCCCCATGATGATGGCTTTGCCGCCGTGCACATCCATGGCGTGGCTGATGCATTCGCGGCCGCGTTCGGTGAGGTGATATTTGAGGATCGCCGAGAGCACCGATGGTTTTTCGCCGAGATCCACCGCATTGGCGGTGAGCATCCGTGCGGCGTCCATCATCCACGCGTTGCCGCCAATACGCGCCATGGCTTCCTGAATGCCTTCGAAAGCGGAGAGCGGTACGTTGAATTGTTCACGAATTTGCGCGTACTGGCCTGTGACCAGACTGGTGAACTTGGCCGCGCCAGTGCCCACTGCTGGCAGCGAGATCGAACGCCCGACCGACAGGCAGTTCATCAGCATCATCCAGCCTTTGCCGAGCATTTCCTGACCACCGATGAGGTAGTCCAGTGGAATGAACACGTCCTTGCCGGAGTTCGGCCCGTTCATGAACGCGGCGCCCAGCGGCAGGTGACGACGACCGATTTCCACACCTGCGGTATCGGTGGGGATCAGCGCCAGACTGATGCCGAGGTCCTCTTCCTCACCAAGCAGATGATCCGGGTCATAAGCCTTGAATGCCAGGCCAAGCAGAGTCGCGACCGGGCCGAGGGTGATGTAGCGCTTTTCCCAGTTCAGGCGCAGGCCGATAACTTCCTGTCCTTCCCACTGGCCTTTGCAGATGATCCCGGTGTCGGGCATCGCGCCGGCGTCGGAACCGGCCAGCGGGCCGGTGAGGGCGAAGCATGGAATATCGTCGCCACGGGCCAGGCGCGGCAGGTAGTGATTGCGTTGTTCGTCGGTGCCGTAATGCAGCAGCAGCTCAGCCGGGCCGAGGGAATTGGGCACCATCACGGTCGAGGCGAGGTCGCCGCTACGTGTCGCCAGTTTCATTGCCACTTGGGAGTGAGCGTACGCGGAGAAGCCTTTGCCGCCGTATTCCTTGGGAATGATCAGGGCGAAAAAGCCGTGTTCCTTGATGTGCGTCCAAGCCTCGGGCGGCAGGTCCATTGACTGGCCGATCTGCCAGTCGCTGACCATTGCGCAGAGTTCTTCGGTCGGGCCGTCGATGAAGGCCTGTTCCTCTTCGCTCAGTTGCACTTTTGGATAGGACAGCAATTTGTCCCAGTCCGGACGGCCGCTGAACAGCTCGCCGTCCCACCACACGGTGCCGGCGTCGATCGCATCGCGCTCGGTCTGCGACATTGGTGGCAGGGTTTTCTGGAACCAGTTGAACAGCGGCGCGGTGAAGTGCTTGCGGCGCAGGTCAGGCAGCAACAACGGCGCGGCGACCACAGCCAGCAATACCCAAAAGACAAAGAGCAGCCAGCCCGGCGCGTGACTGAAAATCCCCATGGCAACCAGATAGGCCGCAACGATGCCCAACGCGGGCAGCGGGGCGATGCGTCGATGGGCGAGATACGCCACGCCGACGATCAAAACCAGTATCCACAACAACAGCATATTCAGTCCTCCGTGAACCAAGGCAAATCGACCCTCCAGAGCTTAGACGGCATCTGCAAATAAGGGCGGTCAGAGCATGGTGATTGAAATCGTGGGAAACCCCGGATGGTTTTCGTAGGTTCGGTGGGCAACACGTGTGGGAAATCGTTCGTTGCTGCGCAGCTTTGCTTTCAGGTTTGGCCGAAACGTCGTTATCTCTGTGCTCAGGCTGTCGCTAGACTCGTGGCTTACCCAGGAGATTGCCGTCATGCACGAGTATCTGAGCCCCGGCCGCTTCATCGATAGTGACCACCCGGCGGTGGTGGAGTTCGCCGAGCGGCATCGCAGTGCCAGTAATGATCCGCGCGAGCAGGCGATCAGTCTTTATTACGCTGTGCGCGAGGCGGTGCGCTACAACCCGTACACCTTCAGCCGTGATCCGCAAACCCTGTGCGGCAGTTACGCACTGGCAGCGGGGGAGAGCTATTGCGTGCCGAAAGCCACCCTGCTCGCCGGTTGCGCGCGGCATTGCGGGATCCCGGCGCGCATCGGTCTGGCCGACGTACGCAATCATCTGTCGACGCCGCGTCTGCTTGAGTTGCTGAAAAGCGATGTGTTCGCCATGCATGGCTACACCGAGTTGTTTCTCGACGGCCGCTGGGTCAAGGCGACGCCAGCGTTCAACCAGCAACTGTGCGAGTTGTTCAACGTCGCAGCGCTGGAGTTCGACGGGGTCAACGATAGCGTTTTCCATCCGTTCAACCGTGACGGCGCGCAGTTGATGGAGTATCTGCTCGATCACGGCCAGTTCACCGATGTGCCGGAAGCCTTCTTCTTCGAGCACCTGCAAAAGTGCTATCCGCATCTGTTCAGTGAGCAGTTGCCGGTGCTGCTGGGCGACATGCAGAGCGATTTGAGTCGCACCTGATCCGGCGTATGCTGGCCGTCCACTCACTTGCAAAGAGGCGGTCATGCTGAAGATCTGGGGACGGAAAAATTCATCGAACGTCAGAAAGCCCTTGTGGGCTGCCGAAGAGCTGGGCCTGGCGTACGAGGCCATCGATGCCGGCGGCGCGTTCGGTGTGGTCGACACGCCCGAGTACCGCGCGATGAACCCGAATGGCCGGGTGCCGGTGATCGAGGATGACGGTTTCGTGCTGTGGGAGTCCAACGCCATCGTTCGCTATCTGCTGGCCAAACACGCCCCGGACAGCGCCTGGTATCCGGCGGATGCGCAAGCCCGCGCCGCAGCGGACAAGTGGATGGACTGGACCACTTCCAGTTTCGCCGGGCCGTTTCGCACGGTGTTCTGGGGTGTGCTGCGCACGCCTGCCGAGAAGCAGGACTGGAAGGCGATCAACGCCGCGATCAAGGAATGTGATGAATTGCTGAACATGGCCGATCATGCCTTGATCAGCCAGCCTTATCTCTCCGGCAATGATATCGGCATGGGCGACATCCCGCTGGGCAGCTTCATTTATGCCTGGTTCGAAATGCCCATCGAGCGCGCTCCGCAACCGCATCTGCAAGCCTGGTATGAACGTTTGAAGCAGCGTGCGGCCTATCAGAAGGCGGTCATGACCGCGTTGACTTGATAATTACTATCGACACACTTGACTGTACTTGTGCGGCGGCGGCAAGCACCATTGCGAACGTGCGCCGCGGTTGTTTCCCTCGCCGTCCGCCCTTATCTATTCCTTTCCTTCCTTCTTGGTGCGTAAATCCGATATGAGTTCCGCTCTGTCCATCCGGCAGCTAACCAAAACCTACGGCAACGGGTTCCAGGCCTTGAGTGGTATCGATCTGGACGTCGCCGAAGGTGACTTTTTCGCCTTGCTCGGCCCTAACGGTGCCGGCAAATCCACCACCATTGGCATCCTCTCGACCCTGGTCAACAAGACCAGCGGTACCGTGAATATTTTCGGCAATGACCTGGACAAGAACCCGGCGGCGCTCAAGCGCTCGATCGGCGTGGTGCCGCAGGAATTCAACTTCAACCAGTTCGAAAAGACCTTCGACATCGTCGTGACCCAGGCCGGTTACTACGGCATTCCGGCGAAAGTCGCCAAGGAACGCGCCGAGCAGTACCTGACCCAGCTGGGCCTGTGGGACAAGCGCGATGTGCCGTCGCGTTCGCTGTCCGGCGGCATGAAACGTCGTTTGATGATCGCTCGTGCACTGGTGCACGAACCGCGTCTGCTTATTCTTGATGAACCGACTGCGGGCGTCGACATCGAGCTGCGCCGTTCGATGTGGACCTTCCTCACCGAGCTGAACCAGAAAGGCATCACCATAATCCTGACCACGCATTACCTGGAAGAGGCCGAGCAGCTGTGCCGCAACATCGGCATCATCGACCACGGCACCATCGTCGAAAACACCAGCATGAAACAGTTGCTGGGCCAGTTGCACGTGGAAACCTTTTTGCTCGACCTGAAACACGACTTGCACGTTGCGCCGCAATTGCTCGGCTACCCGGCCCGCTTGCTCGACGGCCACACCCTGGAAGTGCAGGTCGACAAATCCATGGGCATCACGGCGCTGTTCACCCAGTTGGCGCAGCAGAACATCGAAGTGCTGAGCCTGCGCAACAAAACCAATCGCCTTGAGGAGTTGTTCGTGTCCCTGGTGGAGAAAAATCTGTCGAAGGTGGCGGTATGAGTTCCGAGTTCGGTCCCAACCTCGTCGCCCTGCAAACCATCGTCTACCGCGAGGTCAAACGCTTCATGCGGATCTGGCCGCAGACGTTGCTGCCGCCGGCGATCACCATGGTTCTGTACTTCGTGATCTTCGGCAACCTGATCGGCCGACAGATCGGCGACATGGGTGGCTTCACCTACATGGAGTACATTGTGCCGGGCCTGATCATGATGTCAGTGATCACCAACTCCTATGGCAACGTGGTCTCGAGCTTTTTCGGCAGCAAGTTCCAGCGCTCGATCGAAGAGCTGATGGTGTCGCCGGTGTCACCGCACACGATCCTGATCGGCTTCACCATTGGTGGGGTATTGCGCGGTCTGGCGGTGGGTCTGATCGTGACGATCCTGTCGCTGTTCTTCACCGATTTGCAGGTGCATCACCTCGGCGTGACCATCCTGGTGGTGGTGCTGACCGCGACAATCTTCTCGCTGCTGGGCTTCATCAACGCGGTGTTTGCGCGCAACTTCGATGATATTTCGATCATTCCGACCTTTGTGCTGACCCCGCTGACTTACCTGGGTGGCGTGTTCTATTCGATCACATTGCTGCCACCGTTCTGGCAGACCGTGTCGCTGGCCAACCCGGTGCTGCACATGGTCAACGCCTTCCGCTACGGCATCCTGGGTGTCTCGGATATCCGCATCGGCATCGCCATTACCTTCATGCTGGTGGCGACTGTGGTGCTGTATCTCGGCTGTGCGCGGTTGCTGGTAAGCGGGCGCGGGATGCGTACCTGATCCCGACCGCGTCGCTTTCTTCGCGAGCAGGCTCGCTCCCACATTGGAATGATGTTCTCTGTGGAAGCGAGCCTGCTCGCGAAGGGGCCAGCCCAGTCACAACAAAAAACGGCCTCCCATCGCGGAGGCCGTTTTGCATTCATTTCTGCCGACTTTGCTTGCGCCGCCGCCATTGCCGCGCCACCCACCAGCGCCAGTACAGCATCACCAGAAAGTAGGCGAGGACGCCCAGCACCAGACCGACGACCACCGAGCCGAGCAAAAACGGCTGCCACAATGTCGACAATTCGCCGCTGATCCATTCCCAGGTCAGCTCGTCCGGCAGATGCCGCGCCGGCACATCCATCAGGAACGCCCCGGCCTGGTAGGTGCAGAAAAACACCGCCGGCATGGTGATCGGATTGGTCAGCCAGACCAGACTCACCGCGATCGGCATATTGCCGCGCACCATCACCGCCAATGCCGCCGCCACCAGCATCTGTGCCGGGATCGGCAGGAATGCCGCAAACAAACCGACCGCCATCGCCCGGGCGACCGAGTGGCGATTGAGGTGCCAGAGGTTCGGGTCATGCAGCAACGTGCCGAGAAAGCGTAAGGATTTGTGTTCCCTGATGCTCGTCGGGTCGGGCATGTAGCGTTTGAATAAGCGCCGGGGCATAAGGCTTCTCGGTCGGTTAAGGCGGCAAGTATGTCTGGATTCTACGAACCGCCCATTCAGACTTTGTGACAATTGTTGACGACGGTGGTGCCGCAGACCCGCTATGCCTAAGGAGGGAACTCTCAAGGACGGGCATATGCGCACAGGGATGATGGCGCTGGCAGTCGGTCTGCTGGCCCCGGTTTTTTTGCCGGCCTTGCCGCCGGTCGGCTTGCTGGTAGTGCTGCCAGTGGTGGCGCTGATGCTGCTGCCGTTTCGCAGCTATCCATTGGCATGTTTGCTGTTTGGCTTTACCTGGGCCTGCGTTAGCGCGCAGTGGGCGCTGAATGACCGCTTGCCACCGAGTCTGGACGGCGAAACCCGTTGGCTCGAAGGGCGTGTGGTCGGCTTGCCGCAGCACGGCGACGGTGTGGTGCGTTTCGAGCTGGCCGATGCGCACTCACGGCACGAGAAACTTCCATCGCTGCTGCGCCTGGCCTGGTATGCCGGGCCGCCGGTCAATAGTGGTGAGCGTTGGCGCCTGGCCGTGAAGTTGAAGCGCCCGGGTGGCTTGCTCAATCCGGACGCCTTCGATTACGACGCGTGGCTGCTGGCACAGCGCATCGGTGCAACCGGGACGATCAAGGATGGCCAGCGTCTGGCTGAGGCCCGGCATGCCTGGCGCGACGGTGTTCGGCAGCGCCTGCTGGCCGTGGATGCGCAAGGGCGAGAGGGGGCGCTGGCGGCGCTGGTGCTTGGCGACGGTTCAGGCCTCAGTCGCGAGGATTGGCAGGTGCTGCAAGATACCGGCACCGTGCATTTGCTGGTGATCTCCGGCCAGCACATCGGTTTGCTGGCGGCGGTGATGTATATGCTGGTCGCCGGGCTGGCGCGGTTCGGAGTCTGGCCGTTGCGCTGGCCATGGTTGCCGTGGGCCTGTGGTCTGGCATTCGCGGCGGCGCTGGGTTACGGCTTGCTCGCCGGTTTCGATGTGCCGGTGCAGCGCGCCTGCGTGATGGTGGCGCTGGTGCTGCTGTGGCGCCTGCGTTTTCGCCATCTCGGCGCATGGTGGCCGTTGCTGCTGGCATTCAATGGCGTGCTGCTGCTTGATCCGCTGGCCAGCTTGCGTCCCGGCTTCTGGCTGTCCTTCGCGGCGGTGGCAGTGTTGATCTTCACTTTCGGCGGGCGGCTGGGCGCTTGGCGGTGGTGGCAGACCTGGACCCGCGCGCAGTGGCTGATCGCGATCGGCTTGTGTCCGGTGTTGCTGGCGCTGAGCTTGCCGATCAGCGTCAGCGGGCCTGTAGCCAATCTGCTGGCGGTACCGTGGGTCAGCCTCGTGGTGTTGCCGCCGGCGTTGCTCGGCACGCTATTGCTGCCCGTGCCTTATGTTGGCGAAGGGCTGCTGTGGCTGGCCGGTGGTTTGATCGACTGGCTGTTTATCGGGCTGGCGCTGATTGCCGGGCAATGGCCGGCGTGGATACCCGCCGCCATTCCATGGTGGGCGTTGGTCCTGGGCAGCCTTGGCGCGTTGTTATTGCTGTTGCCCCGTGGCGTGCCGTTGCGCCCGTTTGGCTGGCCGCTGCTGTTGCTTCTGGTGTTGCCGCCCCGAGAGCGGATGGAGGAAGGCCGAGCCGATGTCTGGCAACTCGATGTTGGCCAGGGCCTGGCCATCCTTGTTCGCACCCGCCATCACACGTTGCTCTACGACGCCGGGCCGCGTTTCGGCGATTTTGATCTCGGCGAGCGGGTGGTGCTGCCAGCGTTACGCAAACTCAATGTGCAAGCGCTCGACCTGATGCTGCTCAGCCATGCCGACGCCGATCACGCTGGCGGCGCCAGGGCGGTTATGCGTGGATTGAATGTGCACCGTGTCGTCAGTGGCGATGCGCCAAACCTGCCGCCGGAGCTGAACGCCGAAGCCTGCGCCAGTGGCGAACAATGGCACTGGGATGGCGTGCAGTTTCAGCTCTGGCAGTGGTCGGCGGCCGATGACAGCAACCAGCGCTCCTGTGTCTTGCAGATCGAGGCCAACGGCGAACGCCTGCTGCTCACCGGCGATATCGACATTCGCGCCGAGCGCGTTCTGCTCGACAGCCCGCTGGCCGTGCCGACGCAGTGGCTGCAATCGCCCCATCACGGCAGCCGCAGTTCATCATCGATGGCCCTGCTCAAAGCCTTGCAGCCCGAAGCGGTGCTGATCTCCCGTGGCCACGGCAACTCCTTCGGTCATCCGCATCCAACCGTGCTGGCGCGATACCGCAAGCAAGGTCTGCGCATCTACGACAGCGCCGAGCACGGTGCCATTCATCTGCTACTGGGCAGCTTCAAGCCGCCGTGGACGATGCGTCAACAGCGGCGTTTCTGGCGCGATCCACCGGTGGCTGGCCGTTGATCCGTGCCAGCATGGGTGCCACCTCACGGTCGTCGGGGCGGCGACTCTTAATCGCGAATCGGTATGGTAAAGTGGCGCACTTTTTCGAGGGGACTGTCACTGTGTGGGAATTGGTCAAATCCGGCGGCTGGATGATGTTGCCGATCATTCTGAGTTCCATCGCGGCCATGGCGATCGTCGCCGAGCGCCTGTGGACACTGCGCGCCAGTCGCGTCACCCCCGAGCATCTGCTGGGTCAGGTCTGGGTCTGGATTAAGGACAAGCAGCTCAACAAGGAAAAACTCAAGGAACTGCGCGCCAACTCTCCGCTGGGGGAAATCCTCGCCGCAGGCCTGGCCAATTCCAAGCATGGTCGCGAGATCATGAAAGAGTGCATCGAAGAGGCCGCCGCGCGGGTCATTCATGAACTCGAACGCTACATCAACGCCCTCGGCACCATCGCCGCCATGGCGCCGCTGCTCGGCCTGCTCGGCACAGTGCTGGGCATGATCGACATTTTCAGTGCCTTCACCGGGTCCGGCATGACTACCAATGCTTCGGTACTGGCCGGCGGTATTTCCAAAGCGCTGATCACTACCGCAGCGGGCCTGATGGTCGGGATTCCAGCGGTGTTCTTCCACCGCTTCCTGCAACGCCGCATCGACGAGCTGGTGGTCGGCATGGAGCAGGAAGCAATCAAACTGGTGGAAGTGGTGCAGGGCGACCGTGATGTCGATCTGGCCGAGGGCAAAGCGTGAAATTCCGTCGCAAGCCCCGGGAAACCGTAGACATCAACCTCGCGTCGCTGATCGACGTGGTGTTTATCCTGCTGCTGTTTTTCGTGGTCACTACCACCTTCACCCGCGAAACCCAGTTGCGCGTGGATCTGCCGGAAGCGGTGAGCGGTTCGCCTGCCGAAGATCAGCAGGTCAAACAGCTGGACGTCGCGATCAGTGCCGAAGGCGTGTTCTCGGTGAACAACAAGATTCTGCCGAAGAATGACCTGCCGACGCTGATGGAAGCCATGCAGAAAGAATCCAATGGCGACACCAGCATGCCGTTGTCGATCAGTGCCGACGGCAAGGCCCAGCATCAATCGGTGATCACCGCCATGGACGCGGCCGGCAAGCTCGGTTTCAGCCATCTGCGCATGACCACGGTCGAGGCGGCGCCGAAATCCTGATGAGCCTGTCTGATCGCCTGCTCGCCGCGTGGTATCAGGGGCATCCGGCCCTGACGCTGCTGCGGCCGCTGGAAATGCTGTATCGCCGCGTGGTGATCAACAAGCGTCAGCGCTTTCTCGACGGCGAAGGTGAAATCTACCAATCGCCGGTGCCGTTGATCGTCGTCGGCAATATCACCGTTGGCGGTACCGGCAAGACGCCGATGATTCTCTGGCTGATCGAACATTGCCGACGCCGTGGACTGCGCGTTGGAGTTGTCAGTCGCGGTTACGGCGCCAAGCCGCCGCAATTGCCATGGCGGGTTGAGGCCGAGCACAGCGCCGAGATTGCCGGTGACGAGCCGTTGCTGATCGTCCAGCGCACCGGCGTGCCGCTGATGATCGATCCCGATCGAAGCGCCGCCGTCAAAGCCTTGATTGCCAGTGAGCCACTGGACCTGATTCTGTCTGACGACGGCATGCAGCATTATCGTCTGGCGCGGGATCTGGAACTGGTGCTGATCGACGCGGCCCGGGGGCTGGGCAACCAGCGCTGTCTACCGGCCGGGCCGTTGCGGGAGCCGGTCGAGCGCTTGCAAAGCGTCGATGGCGTGCTGTTCAACGGCGCCCTTGTTGATCGCGACGATGGTTTCGCCTTTCGCCTGCAACCTACGGCGCTGGTCAATTTGCGCAGCGGCGAACGTCAGTCGCTCGAGCATTTTCCGCCCGGGCAAGCGCTGCATGCGGTGGCCGGCATCGGCAATCCGCAACGTTTCTTCAATACCCTTGAAGCGCTAGACTGGCGCCCGGTTCCGCATGCTTTTGCCGACCACGCCGAGTACAGCCTGCAGGCGTTGAATTTCACCCCGTCATTGCCGTTGGTGATGACCGAAAAGGACGCGGTGAAGTGCCGTGCCTTTGCCGCTGCCGATTGGTGGTATCTGGCGGTCGATGCCGTGCCGTCGCCAGCCTTTTTGGCCTGGTTCGATACTCAGCTGATGCGCCTGTTGCCGGATCGTCTGCTGCCTTAACTCTTTTATTTCTGGGAATGTTCATGGACACCAAACTGCTCGACATCCTCGCTTGCCCCGTGTGCAAAGGCCCGCTGAAGCTCAGCGCCGACAAGACCGAACTGATCAGCAAGGGCGCCGGCCTGGCGTACCCGATCCGCGACGGCATCCCGGTGATGCTGGAAAGCGAAGCGCGCACCCTGACCACCGACGAGCGTCTGGATAAATGACCACAGCCTTCACCGTTGTCATTCCGTCGCGATTCGCCTCGACCCGTCTGCCGGGCAAGCCGTTGCTGGATATCGCCGGCAAGCCAATGATCCAGCATGTCTGGGAACAGGCGAGCAAAAGCAGCGCGACCCGCGTCGTGGTGGCTACCGATGACGCGCGCATCGTCGAGGCGTGCAAAAGCTTTGGCGCCGAAGTGGTGCTGACCCGGGAAGATCACAATTCCGGTACTGACCGTCTGGCCGAAGTCGCAGCGAAACTCGGTCTTGCGCCTGATGCGATCGTGGTCAACGTTCAGGGCGATGAGCCGCTGATTCCGCCAAGCGTGATCGATCAGGTCGCCGCCAACCTGGCTGCCCATACTGAAGCGCGCATGGCCACGCTGGCCGAGCCGATCGAAGACGTGGAAACCCTGTTCAACCCCAACGTGGTCAAGGTCGCCAGCGACATCAACGGCCTCGCGCTGACCTTCAGCCGCGCGACCTTGCCGTGGGCTCGCGATGCGTTTGCCAAGAGCCGTGAGCAACTGCCGCAAGGCGTGCCCTATCGCCGTCACATCGGCATCTATGCCTATCGCGCCGGGTTCCTTCAGGATTTCGTCAACTGGGGCCCATGCTGGCTGGAAAACACCGAATCCCTCGAACAACTGCGTGCCTTGTGGCATGGCGTGCGCATCCATGTTGCCGACGCGCTGATCGCGCCGCCGACCGGTGTCGACACCGTTGAAGACCTTGAGCGGGTTCGTCGCCTGCTGGGGGCCTGATGCGCGTTCTGTTTGTGTGTCTGGGCAACATCTGCCGTTCGCCCACCGCTGAAGGCGTGTTGCGCCACAAGTTGCGTGAAGCCGGGCTGGCCGATGTGGTCGAAGTGGCCTCCGCGGGCACCGGTGACTGGCACGTTGGCAACCCGCCGGACAAGCGCAGCCAGGCGGCGGCGAAACTGCGCGGTTATGACCTGTCGACGCAACGCGCGCAACAGGTCAGCCGAGCCGATTTCGCCAGCTACGACCTGATTCTCGCCATGGATAACAGCAATCTGCGCAACCTCAAGGCCCTGCAGCCGTCCACCGGCAGAGCCGAGTTGGATCTGTTTTTGCGTCGTTATGCCGGGCTGCTCGATGAAGTGCCGGACCCGTATTACGACGGCGATCAGGGTTTCGAGCAGGTGCTCGATCTGATCGAAACGGCCTGCGACCAGTTGCTGATCGAAGTGAAGGGCCGTTTATGAGTTTGCAGTTGCAACCGCAAGTATCTTTGCAGGCCTTCAATACGTTTGGCGTCGATGTGCGCGCGCAGCTGTTTGCCGAAGCCCACAGTGATGACGATGTCCGCGAAGCGCTGGACTATGCCGCTTCCCATGACGTGCCGTTGCTGGTGATCGGCGGCGGCAGCAATTTGCTGCTGACGGCGGATATTCAGGCGTTGGTGTTGCGCATGGCTACGCGCGGCATCCGCGTGCTTAGCGACGATGGCAGTCGCGTGGTGGTCGAGGCGGAAGCGGGCGAACCGTGGCACCCGTTCGTGCAGCAAACGCTGGCCCAGGGTTTTGCCGGGCTGGAAAATCTCAGCCTGATTCCCGGCACCGTCGGCGCCGCGCCGATGCAGAACATCGGTGCCTATGGTGTCGAGATCAAGGACGTGTTTGCCGGCCTGACCGCGCTGGATCGCGAGAGCGGCGAGTTGCGGGATTTCAGCCTGGAGCAATGCAACTTCGGCTACCGCGACAGCCTGTTCAAGCAACAGCCGGGACGTTGGCTGATCCTGCGGGTGCGCTTCACGCTTGATCGCGCAGCGCACCTGCATCTGGAATACGGCCCGGTGCGTCAACGCCTGAGCGAGCTGGGCATCGAACAGCCGACGCCCAGCGACGTCAGCCGCGCCATCTGCAGCATCCGCAGCGAAAAACTGCCGGACCCGGCGGTGCTCGGCAATGCCGGCAGCTTTTTCAAGAATCCGCTGGTGTCCGCCGCTGTGGTCACGCAGATCAAAGCGCAGCACCCGGATCTGGTGGCTTACCCGCAAGCGGACGGACAGATGAAACTGGCCGCTGGCTGGCTGATCGAACGCGCAGGCTGGAAAGGTTTTCGCGACGGCGATGCCGGCGTGCACAAGTTGCAGGCATTGGTGCTGGTCAACTACGGCACGGCGACCGGCCTGCAACTGCTCGACCTGGCGCAGCGTATCCAGAAAGACATCGCCGAACGGTTTCATGTCGAACTGGAAATGGAGCCCAATCGGTATTGAGGCAGCTGCAAGCTTCAAGCTTCAAGCGGCAAGCTACACTGCGTCATGAGCGCCAAGCCGCTTCTACTTGCAGCTTGTAGCTAGAAGCTTGCCGCTAAAAAGCCCTGTTTAAGCAGGGCTTTTTTGTTAATGCTGGGTTAACTTAGCCAGCTAACGATACCAATCATTTGCTCCACCCAAGACGCGGTTGCGAGCTGCAAGCTGCAAGCGAATCAGACACGCCTTCACTTGTAGCTTGCAGCTCGAAGCTTGCCGCTAAGATGTTACCCATAACCACTAAAAAATATGCGGGCGTGCCCATGATTACCCTGAAACTCAACGGTCAAGACCACTCTCTCGATGTCACTGAAGACATGCCGCTGTTGTGGGCGATTCGTGACGTCGCCGGATACAACGGCACCAAATTCGGTTGCGGCATGGGCCTGTGCGGCGCCTGCACCATCCATATCGACGGCTTGCCGGCACGCAGTTGCATCACGCCGATCGGCTCGGTGATCGGCCAGAACGTCACCACCATCGACAATCTCCATGCCGACCCGGTCGGCAAGGTCGTGCAGCAAGCCTGGCTCGACAGCGCTGTGGCTCAATGCGGTTATTGCCAGGGCGGGCAGATCATGTCGGCCACCGCTCTGCTGAAAACCAACCCCAACCCGAGCGACGAGCAGATCGAAGAAGCCATGGTCGGCAACATCTGCCGCTGCGGCACCTACAACCGGATCAAGACCGCGATCCGCCAGGCCTCCACCCAACTGAAGGGGGTGAAGGCATGAGCCGCGTCCCGAATGATTTCGCCCTGAGCAACCTCAGCCGCCGTGGGTTTCTCAAAGGCGTCGGCGCCACCAGCGCGCTGGTCCTCGCCGCGAGCTGGGGCTGGCAGGATGCGCTGGCCGATGACGCGAAGAAGTTTGGCGCCGATGGCATGCCCAATGGCTGGATCGACGATCCCAAGGTCTACGTGAGCATTGCTGCCGATGGCAGCGTCACCGTGGTGTGTAACCGTTCGGAAATGGGTCAGGGCGTGCGCACCAGCCTGAGCATGGTCGTTGCCGATGAGCTTGAGGCCGATTGGGCGCAGGTCAAAGTGCAGCAGGCGCCGGGTGACGAAGTGCGCTTCGGCAACCAGGACACCGATGGTTCGCGCAGCATGCGTCACTGGTACGAGCCGATGCGTCGTTGCGGCGCCGCCGCGCGGACCATGCTTGAACAGGCCGCCGCTGCGCAGTGGAAAGTGCCGGTTGGCGAATGCCATGCGCAACTGCACAAGGTCATCCACAAACCGTCCGGCCGCGAACTGGGCTACGGCGAACTCGCCGCTGCCGCCAGTGCGCTGGCAGTACCGGCGCGTGACAGCCTGCGTCTCAAGCAGCCGTCGGAATTTCGCTACATCGGCAAGGAAGGCAGCAAGGCCATCGACGGTGCCGATATCGTCAATGGCCGCGCAGTGTACGGCGCCGACGTGCATTTCGACGGCATGCTCTACGCCACCATCGCTCGTCCGGCAGTGTATGGCGGCAAGGTGAAAAGCCTCGATGACAGCGCCGCGCTGAAAGTCCCCGGCGTGCTAAAAGTCATGCAGATTGAAGGTCGGCCGTTGCCGTCGGAGTTCCAGCCACTGGGCGGCGTCGCGGTTGTGGCCAGCAACACTTGGGCGGCGATCAAGGGCCGCGAGGCGCTGAAGATCGAGTGGGACGATGGCCCGAACGCCAGTTATGACTCGATTGCCTATCGCAAAGAGCTTGAAGCCGCGTCGCTGAAGGCCGGCAAAGTGGTGCGCAACACCGGTGACATCGACAAGGCCTTGAGCGGCGCCGCCAGCACTCTCGAAGCCTCGTATTACCTGCCGCACCTGGCGCAGGCACCGATGGAACCGATGGTTGCTATCGCCCGTTACAAGGACGGCGTCTGCGAGGCTTGGGCGCCGAGCCAGGCACCGCAGGTCACCCGTGAGCGCATCGCCGAGCGTCTTGGCGTGCCGTTCGAGAAAGTCACCTTCAATGTGACATTGCTGGGCGGTGGTTTCGGGCGCAAGTCGAAACCGGACTTCGTCGTTGAAGCGGCAATTCTCGCCAAGGAGTTCCCGGGCAAGGCTGTACGGGTGCAGTGGACCCGCGAAGACGACATCCACAATTCGTATTTCCACACGGTGTCGGCGGAATATCTGAAGGCCGGCATCGACAAGAACGGCCTACCGTCCGGGTGGCTGCATCGCACCGTGGCGCCGAGCATCACTGCGTTGTTTGCGCCGGACATGAACCACGAGGCCGCGTTCGAGTTGGGCATGGGCTTTACCAACATGGCCTACGCAATTCCCAACGTGCGCCTGGAAAACCCCGAAGCCAAGGTGCACACGCGGGTCGGCTGGTATCGCTCAGTGTCGAACATTCCCCACGGCTTCGCGATTCAGAGCTTCGTCGACGAACTGGCGCACAAGGCCGGTGAAGATCCGCTCAAGTACCAGATCAAATTGCTCGGCCCGGATCGGCAGATCGATCCACGCACCTTGAGCGAGGAGTGGAACTACGGGGAATCGCCCGAGCGTTATCCGATCGACACCGGGCGCATGCGCACGGTGCTGGAAACTGCCGCCAAGGCCGCCGGTTGGGGGCGCAAGCTGCCAAAGGGCCGTGGGCTCGGTCTGGCGGTGCATTACAGCTTCGTCACCTATGTGGCGGCAGTGATCGAAGTCGAGGTCAAGGACGACGGTTCGCTGATCGTGCACAAGGCCGACATCGCCGTCGACTGCGGGCCGCAGATCAACCCTGAGCGCATCCGTTCGCAGTTCGAAGGCGCGTGCGTCATGGGCCTGGGCAACGCTGTACTCGGCGAAATCAGCTTCAAGGACGGCAAGGTCCAGCAGGACAACTTCCATATGTACGAGGTCGCGCGCATGTCGCTGGCGCCCAAGGAAGTTGCGGTGCATCTGGTCACGCCTCCAGGTGACGTGCCGTTGGGTGGCGTCGGTGAGCCGGGTGTGCCGCCGATTGCCCCGGCGCTGTGCAATGCGATCTTCGCCGCCACCGGCAAGCGCATCCGCAATCTGCCGGTGCGGTATCAGTTGCAAGGCTGGCAGAAGGCGCAAGCGTAATGGACAGCGTCGATCTCAACGTCCTGCGCAGCGTCCTCGAGTGGCGCCGTGCCGGGCAGCGGGTGGTGCTGTTCAGCGTGGTGCAGACCTGGGGCACCGCGCCGCGCTCGCCCGGCGCCATGCTCGCCTTGCGCGAGGATGGTGTGGTGATCGGTTCGGTGTCAGGCGGCTGTGTCGAAGATGACTTGATCGCGCGACTGCATGACGGTCGCATCGCCACTGACGGCCCGCCGGTGCAGATGATTACTTACGGCGTGACCCGCGAGGAGGCTGCGCGTTTCGGTCTGCCTTGCGGCGGCACCCTGCGCCTGACCGAAGAGCGCGTCGGTGACCCGGCGTGGGTCGCCGAGCTGCTTCAGCGTTGCGAAAACCATGAAATCGTCGCCCGAGAACTGAACATCGAAACCGGCGAGGTGCGGCTGGCTGCGGCGAGCAAGTCCGATTCGCTGGTGTTCGACGGCAAGACTCTGCGGGCGATTTACGGCCCGCGCTGGCGCTTGTTGCTGATCGGTGCCGGGCAGTTGTCGCGCTACGTTGCCGACATGGCGCGGCTGCTGGATTTTGAAGTGCTGATCTGCGATCCGCGCACCGAATTCGTTTACGGCTGGGAAGAGCAGCATGGCCGTTTCGTTCCCGGTATGCCGGACGAGGCGGTGTTGAACATCCAGACCGACGAACGCACGGCGATTGTCGCCCTGACTCACGACCCGCGCCTGGATGACATGGCTTTGCTCACTGCGCTCGACTCGCCGGCGTTCTACGTCGGCGCGCTCGGTTCGCGGGTCAACAGCCTGAAGCGCAGGGAAAACCTCGCTCAGCTAGGCTTGTCGCAAGTGTCGATTGATCGCTTGCATGGGCCGATCGGCTTGCACATCGGCAGTCATTCGCCGGCAGAGATCGCCTTGTCCTTGCTGGCGGAAATTGTCGCGATCAAGAACGGTGTGGAGCTTAAACAGAAAAAACCGCTGGAGGGTGCATGAGCCAATCCATCGCAGTGATTGTGCTGGCGGCGGGCGAGGGCAATCGCTTTCGCCAGATTGCCGGCCCCGACAAAGACAAATTGCTCGCTGACTGTACCGGGCGTGACGGCGCCGTGCGCTCGGTCATCGAGCAGGTGCTGGTGAACCTGCCGGCCAGTCTCGACAAGCGCGTGCTGGTCACCACCGAGGCTCGACCGCAGGCGATGCGCATGGCCCAGGCTTATGGCTGCGACGTGGTGTCGATCGAATCGACCGGCATGGGCGACAGCATTGCCGCCGGTGTTGCTGCTTGCCCGGACGCTGATGGCTGGTTGATTGTGCTCGGCGATATGCCGTTTATCTTGCCTTCGAGTATCGAGCGAGTGCTCGCGGCGATGGCTGATGACGCGGTGAGCGTGCCGGTGCTGGATGGCGAATTTGGCCATCCGGTGGGGTTTGGTCGTTCGTTTGGCGCGCAATTGCAGGCGCTGACCGGCGATCGTGGCGCACGGCCGTTGTTTGCGCAGGGACGGGTGGTGGAAGTGGCGGTGGATGATCCTGGCGTGTTGTGGGATATCGATGTGCCTGAATCTCTGGTATTTCCTCATTCCTGAGCCATGCACAAATCCCCTGTAGGAGTGAGCCTGCTCGCGATAGCGGTCGTTCAGCTAAATGTGTGCTGACTCACACACCGCTATCGCGAGCAGGCTCACTCCTACAATGAACATCGGTGCGGCCTGGATTGCAGGCAGTAAAAAGCCCCGCCAGGCTTTCACCAGGCGGGGCTTTTTAACGGCTTCAGGAATTACACGAGTGGTTTAGGCTCGTGCTCTTTTTCCTGAGCTTCTTCACGCTGCTCTACCGCGTCCTGAACGGAGCGTGGCGCTTCAGCGATCACCGCTTCAACCGATGCTTCTTCAGCGATCGGGGCAGGAGCTGCCTCGATCACTTCAGCTGCAGGGGCTGGTTCGGCAGCAACCGGAGCCGCAGCGGCAGCCAGTTCGGCTTCCTTCTGCAGACGCTCGGCTTCACGCTTGCGACGGCGCACTTCACGCGGGTCGTTTGGTGCGCGGCCGTTTGGCGTCAGGGCGCTGACCGGAGCCGGCGCTTCAACCACTGGCGCTGGCGCTTCGACTGCGGCGGGTGCTTCTTCAACCTGAGCTTCGGCAACCGGAGTTTCAACCGCTGGTGTCGGCGCTGGCTCTGCTGCTGCAACTACTGGCTCGGAAACCATGGCTTGCGGCACTTCGGCTTCAGCGACTGGCGCTGGAACTTCGGTCACAGCTGGCTCGGCAACCCAGTTGAACGCAGTCTGCTCTTCGCGGACTTCACGCACGGTTTTGGTCACGTTTTCGCTGACGGTTTCTACCGCTGGCTCAGTGACGGCCGCTGGTGCTTCGACGACAGCTTCCGGTTCGGCAGTTGCTTCAGCCTGAGGCTGAGCTTCGCGGACCGGAGCGACTTCGATTTCCGGTGCAGCAGTCACTTCTACAGCAGTGGTGGCTTCGACAACCGGCGCTTCGACTGGAGCAGTTTCCAGTGTGGCGGCAGTGGCGCGTTCAGCCTGCTCGTGAGCTTGGGCTTCTGCCGGAGCGCTGATGGTGCTGCTGGCAACGGCAGTGGTGACGGCCAGGCCAGCGGCCAGATCGGCAGTGCTTGGCTCGCCAGCGTTTTCAGCGGACTCGGACTCTTCCGAACCTTCGATCACATTGCCATTGGCGTCACGTTGACGCTCGCGACGGTTGCTGCGACGACGCTGGCCACGGGAGCGACGACGTGGACGATCGCCTTCGGCGTTGTCCTGACCGTCTTCCGGCAGTTGCTCTTCGTTGTTGCTGTTCACTTCTTCTTCAGCGACGGCAGCAGCGGCCTGCTCGGAACGCGGTTGACGCTCTTCACGCGGCGGACGCGGAGCGCGTTCTTCGCGTGGCTGACGGGCCGGACGCTCTTCAGCGGTCACGGCTGCAGCGGCTGCAGCGGCTGCGACTGGCGCGGCGTCCAGTGGCTCGCGCAGTTCACGCACGCGCTCTTCACGCTCGCCGCGCGGCTTGCGATCTTCACGCGGTGCGCGCGGTGCACGTTCTTCACGCGGGGCACGTGGTGCGCGCTCTTCGCGGGCTACCGGCGTTTCGCTGCGAGTTTCACGCGGCTCACGGGCTTCACGTGGCTGACGCTCTTCGCGCGGCTCGCGTGGGGCGCGTTCTTCACGTGGCGCACGCTCTTCGCGCGGCTTGCGTTCTTCATCGCGGCGACCGTTACGGTTGCGGCTCTGCTGACGACCGTTGCGGCGCTCTTCGTTGCGGGCAGGACGCTCGGTGGCAGCCGGTTTCGCAACAGCGACCGGTGCGGCTGGCTCTTCCTTGGTGGCGAACAGGCTGACCAGCGACTTCACCAGCCCCTTGAACAGGCTTGGCTCAGGTGCGGCAACCGGTGCCGGAGCAGGCGCGGCAGGTGCAACTTCGGTCGGCACCGGTGCGTTGGCACGGGCCGGCGCCGTTTTCACTGCAGCTTCCTGGCGAACCAGAGTGCGGGTCGCAGCAGCTGGCTGGACTTCTTCGACTTCGGCAGCGGCGGCAGCGATTTCGTAGCTGGACTGGTTGGTCGCAGCTTCCGGGCTGTCGTCACGCAGACGCTGCACTTCGAAGTGCGGCGTTTCGAGGTGATCGTTCGGCAGAATGACGATACGGGCACGGGTGCGCAGTTCGATCTTGGTGATCGAGTTGCGTTTTTCGTTGAGCAGGAACGCAGCGACCGGGATCGGCACTTGCGCGCGAACTTCGGCGGTGCGGTCTTTCAGGGCTTCTTCTTCGATCAGGCGCAGGATGGCCAGCGACAGCGATTCAACGTCACGGATGATGCCGGTGCCGTTGCAACGCGGGCAGACGATGCCGCTGCTTTCGCCCAGCGATGGACGCAGGCGCTGACGGGACATTTCCAGCAGGCCGAAACGCGAGATGCGACCGATCTGCACACGGGCGCGGTCAGCTTCCAGGCATTCGCGGACTTTCTCTTCCACGGCGCGCTGGTTCTTGGCCGGGGTCATGTCGATGAAGTCGATGACGATCAGGCCGCCGATGTCGCGCAGGCGCAACTGACGGGCGATTTCTTCGGCGGCTTCAAGGTTGGTCTGCAGGGCGGTTTCTTCGATGTCGCTGCCTTTGGTGGCGCGCGCCGAGTTGATGTCGATGGACACCAGGGCTTCGGTCGGATCGATGACGATGGAGCCGCCGGAAGGCAGTTCAACGACGCGCTGGAATGCGGTCTCGATCTGGCTTTCGATCTGGAAACGGTTGAACAGCGGCACGCTGTCTTCGTACAGCTTGATCTTGCTGGCGTACTGCGGCATCACCTGACGGATGAAGGTCAGGGCTTCGTCCTGGGCTTCAACGCTGTCGATCAGCACTTCGCCGATGTCCTGGCGCAGGTAATCGCGGATGGCGCGGATGATCACGTTGCTTTCCTGATAGATCAGGAAAGGCGCGGAACGATCCAGCGAGGCTTCTTTGATGGCGGTCCACAGTTGCAGCAGGTAGTCGAGGTCCCACTGCATTTCTTCGCTGCTGCGGCCCAGGCCTGCAGTGCGCACGATCAGGCCCATATCGGCCGGAGCAACCAGACCATTCAGCGCTTCACGCAGTTCGTTGCGCTCTTCGCCTTCGATGCGACGGGAGATGCCGCCGGCACGCGGGTTGTTCGGCATCAGTACGAGGTAACGACCGGCGAGGCTGATGAAGGTGGTCAGGGCGGCGCCCTTGTTGCCACGTTCTTCTTTCTCGACCTGAACGATGACTTCCTGGCCTTCGCTCAGGACGTCCTTGATGTTGACGCGGCCTTCGGGGGCTTTCTTGAAGTATTCGCGGGAGATTTCTTTGAGGGGCAGGAAGCCGTGGCGCTCGGAGCCGAAATCGACAAAGGCAGCCTCAAGGCTTGGTTCGATGCGAGTGATGCGGCCTTTATAGATGTTGGCCTTCTTCTGCTCGCGTGCACCGGATTCGATATCCAGGTCGTAGAGGCGCTGGCCGTCTACCAGTGCAACACGCAACTCTTCGGGTTGAGTTGCGTTAATCAGCATTCTTTTCATGTAGTACCGTCGGTTTCCGGGCTGCCGGAAACGGCGTTCGGCACACACGACTTCTCACGGTCGGTGTCAGGTGCGTCGGGAGTGGTTGGCCATTCCCGTGTCCAGCGATGTGCGGCCAATTGGGCCGATACCGCGACGTACGCGTCCTGCTTGCTGTGGCTACTTAAGCACTCAGTCAGGAGGAGGAATCAACCAGCGGCTGTGGACGAGATGAAGCGTCTTGATCAAAGCTTGTTGCTACACAGTCCGGCGGTTGTGCATCTCCACCCTACACGTATCCCTGATAATTCGGGTGCTGCCGCGCGCAGAATCCGCAGCGGGTTGGCATTTACCGTGAGCTCCGAAAGGGGAGATCACGCATCATGGCTAATTCAGGCGATGTTTCCGAAGCAATCGCTCGGGGTCATTCGCAGTCGACTGCACTTTGTGAACTGGCCTCGAATGTCGCCTGCCGGGCGAGTGAGAACTCTGCTCGGCGGTGTAATTCAGGCCTCATGTCACCTGCGCTCGTTACAACCACAAACTCCACCGTTACGTAGCGAAAGCCCCGTAGGACGGCCTCGCGCCCTGGTGAATTGCGTTGGTCAGGGCCGGTCTTTGACCGTGGTTCCGCTGTCCAGGCCGCTTTTGGCGGCGTTCGCGACTATAGCAGCAATGATTAAGTGCTTCAATTCCATAAAAATTGTTATCATCCGCGGCATGACAACTACTGCCCCTTCGACTCCAGGCGTTCAACTGCTTGAAGTCTCGCCGGAGTATGCCGGCCAACGAATCGACAACTTTCTCCTCGCCCGGCTCAAAGGCGTGCCCAAGACCTTGATTTACCGCATTTTGCGCAAAGGCGAAGTGCGCGTGAACAAAGGTCGGATCAAGCCCGAATACAAGCTGCAGGCCGGCGATATCGTGCGCGTGCCGCCGGTTCGCGTGCCTGAGCGTGACGAGCCGGTGCCGCTGGCCCAGGGGCTGTTGCAGCGCCTGGAAGCCTCGATCGTCTTCGAAGACAAAGCCCTGATCGTGATCAACAAGCCCGCCGGCATTGCGGTTCATGGCGGCAGCGGGCTGAACTTCGGCGTGATCGAAGCCTTTCGTCAGTTGCGTCCCGATGCCAAGGAGTTGGAGCTGGTTCACCGTCTCGACCGTGACACCTCCGGCCTGCTGATGATCGCCAAGAAGCGCAGCATGTTGCGCCACCTGCACGAGCAACTGCGCGGCGATGGCGTCGACAAGCGTTACATGGCACTGGTCCGTGGCAACTGGGCAACCTCGATCAAGCAGGTTCGCGCACCGTTGCTCAAGAGCAATCTGCGTTCCGGCGAGCGCATGGTCGAAGTCAACGATGAAGGCAAAGAAGCCCTGACGATGTTCAAGGTGCTGCGCCGCTTCGGTGATTTTGCCACCATGGTCGAAGCTAAGCCGGTTACCGGTCGTACCCACCAGATTCGCGTGCACACCTTGCATGCTGGCCATTGCATCGCCGGTGACAGTAAGTATGGCGACGAGGATTTCACGAAGGAAATCCGAGATCTGGGTGGTAAGCGCCTGTTCCTGCACGCTTACATGCTGACGGTGCCGCTGCCTGACGGTGGCAAGCTGAATTTGCAAGCGCCCGTCGATGAAATGTGGGCCAAAACCGTGGAGCGATTGAGTGCGCCCATCTGATTACAAACTGCTGATTTTCGACTGGGACGGCACCCTCGCCGATTCCATCCATCGCATCGTCGAGGCCATGCACTCGGCCTCCGGGCGTTCCGGTTTCGAGTTGCGCGATGACTTCGCCGTCAAAGGCATCATCGGTCTCGGCTTGCCGGAAGCGATTCGCACGCTATACCCCGAGATCAGCGACGCAGAATTGCTCGCGTTTCGCGAGTATTACGCCGATCACTACATCGCTGCCGAAGCTGTGCCTTCGCCGTTGTTCGAAGGTGTGGTCGAGTCGATGGCATCGTTTCGCGAGCAGGGTTATCACTTGGCGGTTGCGACGGGCAAGAACCGGCGCGGACTGGATCGTGTGCTCAAGGCCAACGGATGGGAAGATTATTTCGATATCACCCGCGCGGCCGATGAAACTGCCAGCAAGCCGCACCCTCTGATGCTTGAGCAGATTGTCAGCCACTGCGGCGTACGCCCGGAGCAGGCGTTGATGGTCGGTGATTCGTCGTTCGATCTGCTGATGGCGCGCAACGCGGGGATGGATTCGGTGGCGGTCAGTTATGGCGCGCAATCGATCGAGTCCCTGCAACAGTTCGAGCCGCGCCTGTCGATTGACCGTTTTTCTGAATTGCACGCCTGGCTGGGTCAGCGGGCTTAACAGGTTTTTGTTGGGGTGGATGGCATGACCGACGAATGGAAAGCACCGGACAAGGCAAGTGCCGCCGACGGTGACGCGAAAAGCTGGAAGCTGTTGGAAAAGACTTTGCTGGCCGGTGTAGAGGAACAACGCCGTTCGCGGCGCTGGGGGATTTTCTTCAAGCTGCTGACGTTTGTTTATCTGTTTGTTGCGCTGCTGCTGTTCACGCCGCTGATGGACATGGAAAAAAGCGCCACCCGCGGCCCGAACTACACGGCGTTGATCGAGATCGACGGCGTCATTGCCGACAAGGAGCCAGCCAGCGCCGACAATATCGTTGGCAGCTTGCGCGCGGCGTTCGAAGACAAGAAGGTCAAGGGCGTGGTCCTGCGCATCAACAGTCCGGGCGGCAGTCCGGTGCAGTCTGGCTATGTCTATGACGAGATCAAGCGTCTGCGAGCTTTGCACCCGGAGATCAAGCTCTACGCAGTGATTTCCGATCTGGGTGCTTCGGGCGCCTATTACATCGCCAGCGCGGCGGATCAGATCTACGCCGACAAGGCCAGTCTGGTCGGCTCAATCGGCGTGACAGCAGCGGGTTACGGTTTTGTCGGCACCATGGAAAAACTCGGGGTTGAGCGTCGCACCTACACCTCGGGCGAGCACAAGGCATTCCTTGATCCGTTCCAGCCGCAAAAGCCTGAAGAAACCGCATTCTGGCAAAGCGTGCTCGACACCACGCACAAGCAGTTCATCAACAGCGTCAAGCAGGGTCGTGGCGATCGCCTGAAGGACAAGGAGCATCCAGAGCTGTTTTCCGGACTGGTCTGGTCGGGTGAGCAGGCGCTGCCGCTGGGCCTGATCGATGGCTTGGGCAGTGCCAGTTCGGTGGCGCGTGATGTGATTGGCGAGAAGGAGTTGGTGGACTTCACTGTGCAGGAATCGCCGTTCGATCGCTTCTCGAAGAAGCTCGGCGCCAGCGTAGCCGAGCAGTTGGCGATGTGGATGGGTTTCCACGGGCCGTCGTTGCGGTAAGACAGCTCAAGATCAAAAGATCGCAGTCTGCGGAGGCTCTTGCACGGATCGGTGTAGGAGCTGCCGAAGGCTGCGATCTTTTGCTTTCAAGGGATTTGCACACCCTCGACCAACAACATATCGATCAGGCGAATCAGCGGCAGGCCGATCAGGCTAGTGGCGTCCGGGCCTTCGGTCGATTGAAACAGGCTCACGCCCAGTCCTTCGGCCTTGAAGCTGCCGGCGCAGTCGTACGGCTGCTCAATGCGCAAATAGCGCTCGATTCGCGCCTGATCCAATTGACGCATGTGCACGGTGAACGGCACGCAGTCGACCTGGCATTCCCCGGTCTGGCTGTTGAACAGGGCCAGGCCGGTGAGAAAGGTCACACTCGCGCCGCTGGCCGCCATCAATTGCGCGCGGGCCTTTTCGAAGGTGTGCGGCTTGCCAATGATCTGTTCGCCCAGGACGGCGACCTGATCCGAGCCAATGATCAGATGAGCAGGGTGGCTGTCCGCCAGGGCGCGGGCTTTTTCTTCAGCGAGACGTTTGACCAGATCGATCGCGGATTCGCCCGGGCGGTGACTTTCGTCGATGTCCGGCGAGCCGCAGACGAACGGCAAGTGCAGGCGGGCGAGCAATTCGCGGCGATAAGTCGAGCTTGAAGCGAGTAATAAAGGCAGCATGGACGTCTCCTGAGGCAGGTGCGGATTCTAGCGGAGGCGCGCAAGTGACGGACAGGGCACAATTTCCTTTGACATGGGTGGGTGCATCCCTATAATGCTGCGCCTATGTTGAATGACCCGATTCCACCTCACGTTGACCCGCGCAAATTGGCTGACCGTGGCACCACCCTTCAAGGTGAACTGCTGCTGGCCGATTTGAAGAGACTCTGCGACCCGCTTTCCGACGATGTCGGTACGGTGCAGGCCAAATTCGTTTTTGAACGAGATGAACGTAAGTCTGTGGTCATCCACAGCTTTATCGACACCGAAGTCAAAATGGTTTGCCAGCGTTGTCTTGAGCTGGTCACCCTGCCGATCCACAGCGAATGCAGTTACGCGGTGGTGAAGGAGGGTGCGAATACCCAGTCGTTGCCGAAAGGTTATGACGTGCTGGAACTGGGCGAAGATCCATTGGATCTGCAGTCACTGATCGAGGAGGAGCTTCTGCTCGCCTTGCCCATTGTGCCTGCTCATCATCCGGAAGAATGCCAGCAGCCGGCGGGAGCAGATGAGCCCGAACCGAGCGAGGACGAGGTAACGCGGTCCAACCCGTTCAGTGTATTGGCGCAGTTAAAGCGTGACCCAAACGTTTAGGAGTTAATCAATTATGGCTGTTCAGCAGAACAAAAAATCCCGCTCTGCCCGTGACATGCGCCGTTCGCACGACGCTCTCGAGGCTAGCACCCTGTCTGTAGAAAAAACCACTGGTGAAGTTCACCTGCGTCACCACGTATCGCCAGAAGGCGTATACCGTGGCCGTAAAGTGATCGACAAGGGCGCTGACGAGTAATCACTTGTCTGCTCAAGTCATCGCGATTGACGCAATGGGCGGGGACTTCGGTCCCCGCAGCATTGTTCAGGCCAGTCTCGCTTGCCTGTCCGCTACACCCTCGCTGCACCTGACCCTTGTCGGTCAACCCTCCCTTCTTGAAGAACTGATCCACGGCCAGTCGGCTGCCGATCGCGCGCGCCTGACGATTGTTGCGGCCAGCGAAGTCATCACCATGGACGAAAAACCCGCTCAGGCCCTGCGTGGCAAGCCGGATTCGTCGATGCGTGTCGCCCTCGAGCTGCTGCGCGATGGCAAGGTGCAGGCCTGTGTCAGTGCCGGCAATACCGGCGCGTTGATGGCCTTGTCGCGATTCGTGCTGAAAACATTGCCCGGCATTGATCGTCCGGCCATGGTCGCGGCGATTCCGACGCAGACCGGTTATTGCCAGCTGCTCGATCTGGGCGCCAACGTCGATTGCAGTGCCGAGCACCTGTTGCAGTTCGCCGTGATGGGTTCAGTGGCCGCGCAGACCCTGGGTATCGCCCGTCCGCGTGTGGCGCTGCTGAACATCGGCACTGAAGACATCAAGGGCAATCAGCAGGTCAAACTGGCCGCCACGCTGTTGCAGGCTGCGCGCGGGATCAACTACATCGGTTTTATCGAAGGCGACGGCTTGTATCGCGGTGAGGCAGACGTAGTGGTGTGTGACGGCTTCGTCGGCAACATCCTGCTGAAATCCAGCGAAGGTCTGGCGACGATGATTGCTGCGCGCATCGAGGCCTTGTTCAAGAAAAACATGGCCTCTCGTGCGGTCGGCGCTCTCGCGCTGCCGTTGATGAAACGTCTGCAGGCCGACCTGGCCCCGGCGCGACATAATGGCGCAAGCTTTCTCGGTTTGCAGGGTATCGTCGTGAAAAGCCACGGATCGGCCGGCGTGCAGGGCTTTCAGAGTGCGATTCAGCGGGCGCTGATCGAAATTCAGGAGAACCTGCCCGAGCGTCTCCACGGCCGTCTGGAGGAACTGTTGTCTTAGGCGTTTTCGTCGGACAATGCTTAAATGTGACCGCCCGGTTCAAAGGGCCATCCAAACTGTCAGTTTCTGGCGTCCCCAACGGGGCGTTATTTTCCGACGACAAGATCATTAGGGGCTTGTTACATGTCTGCTTCCCTCGCATTCGTCTTTCCAGGACAGGGTTCGCAGTCCCTCGGCATGCTGGCCGAGCTGGGCGCGCAACATCCGCTGATCCTCGAAACCTTTCAAGAAGCCTCTGCTGCGCTGGGCTACGACCTGTGGGCACTGACCCAGCAGGGCCCGGAAGAGCTGCTCAACCAAACCGACAAAACCCAACCGGCCATTCTGACCGCGTCGATCGCCCTGTGGCGTCTGTGGCTGGCCGAAGGCGGCGTGCGTCCGGCATTCGTCGCCGGCCATAGCCTGGGTGAATACAGTGCGCTGGTTGCCGCTGGCAGCCTGAGCCTGGCTGACGCGGTCAAGCTCGTTGAGCGCCGTGGTCAGTTGATGCAGGAAGCGGTGCCGGCCGGGCAGGGCGGCATGGCCGCGATCCTCGGCCTGGAAGATGCCGACGTGCTGGCTGCCTGCGCCGAAGCGGCGCAAGGTGAAGTCGTCAGCGCGGTGAATTTCAACTCGCCGGGCCAAGTGGTGATCGCCGGTGCCAAGGCAGCCGTCGAGCGCGCCATCGAGGGCTGCAAGGCCCGTGGTGCCAAACGCGCCATGCCGTTGCCGGTGAGCGTGCCGTCGCACTGCGAGCTGATGCGTCCGGCTGCCGAGCGTTTCGCTGAATCCATCGCCGCTATCGACTGGCAGGCGCCGCAGATTCCGGTGGTGCAGAACGTCAGCGCACAAGTGCCAGCCGATCTGGAAACCCTCAAGCGCGATCTGCTCGAACAGCTCTACAAGCCAGTGCGCTGGGTTGAGTCGGTGCAGACTTTAGCCGCCAAGGGCGCGACCAATCTGGTCGAATGCGGCCCGGGCAAAGTCCTCGCTGGCCTGAACAAGCGTTGCGCCGAAGGCGTTTCGACTTCCAACCTCAATACCCCAGACGCCTTCGCTGCCGCTCGCGCAGCGCAGGCCTGAATCAGGAGAAACTTGCATGAGTCTGCAAGGTAAAGTTGCACTGGTCACCGGTGCAAGCCGCGGTATCGGCCAGGCCATCGCGCTGGAATTGGGTCGTCAGGGCGCCATTGTTGTCGGCACCGCGACCTCCGCATCGGGCGCCGAGCGCATTGCCGCGACCCTGAAGGAAAACGGTATCCAGGGCGCCGGTTTCGAACTCAATGTCACCAGCGACGAATCGGTCAGCGCCGTACTGGCGGGCATTCAGGAGCAGTTCGGTGCGCCGGTGGCGATTCTGGTCAATAATGCCGGCATCACCCGCGATAACCTGATGATGCGCATGAAAGACGACGAGTGGTACGACGTGATCGATACCAACCTGAACAGTCTGTATCGCCTGTCCAAGGGCGTTTTGCGTGGCATGACCAAGGCGCGCTGGGGTCGAATTATCAGTATTGGCTCGGTGGTGGGTGCCATGGGCAACGCCGGCCAAGTAAACTATGCAGCCGCCAAGGCCGGTCTGGAAGGTTTCAGCCGGGCGATGGCGCGTGAAGTCGGTTCGCGTTCGATTACGGTCAACTCGGTAACCCCAGGGTTCATCGACACCGATATGACCCGCGAACTGCCTGAAGCACAGCGTGAAGCCTTGCAGACGCAGATTCCGCTGGGTCGTCTGGGACAAGCTCAAGAGATCGCGTCCGTGGTCGCTTTTCTTGCATCTGACGGTGCGGCATACGTTACCGGGGCTACAATCCCGGTGAACGGTGGGATGTACATGTAAGTAAAATGTGACGGATTGCTTCAAAAAAATGTCATACGAGCTGTCTAAAATCCGTTATAAAGCTGCAATCTATTTATAGGCAGAGGGCCGCAGGGTTTGAGGAGTGAAGCTTTCAGTTGAAAAACTGAAAAGGCTTTCTATACACTTACCCACTGGCCAGCTGCCTGAATTTGTCCATTAGGAGTGAAAACAAGGTATGAGCACCATCGAAGAGCGCGTCAAGAAAATCGTTGCCGAGCAACTGGGTGTTAAAGAAGAAGAAGTGGTCAACACCGCTTCCTTCGTAGAAGACCTGGGTGCCGACTCCCTTGACACCGTTGAGCTGGTGATGGCTCTGGAAGAGGAATTCGAGACCGAAATCCCTGACGAAGAAGCTGAAAAGATCACTACTGTACAAGCTGCAATCGACTACGTTACCAGCCACCAGGCGTAATAGTTTGTAATCGTTGCTTGCTGTCATGGAAAAACCGCACTGCCATCATGGCGTGCGGTTTTTTCTTTAGGCCTGATGCAAAGTCGTCATTTGAAAAAGGAGAGTGCTGTGTCGCGTAGACGCGTCGTAGTCACCGGTATGGGTATGTTGTCGCCACTGGGCACGGATGTGCCGAGCAGTTGGCAGGGCATTCTGGCTGGCCGCAGTGGCATTGGTCTGATCGAACACACCGACCTTTCTGCCTATTCGACTCGCTTCGGCGGCTCGGTCAAAGGCTTCAATGTCGAGGAATACCTGTCGGTCAAGGAAGCGCGCAAGCTCGACCTGTTCATTCAGTACGGCCTCGCCGCAGGCTTTCAAGCCGTGCGCAACGCCGGTCTGGAAGTTACCGATGCCAACCGTGAACGCATTGGCGTGGCCATGGGTTCGGGGATTGGCGGTCTGACCAACATCGAAGAGACCAGCCGCACCCTGCACGAGACCGGTCCGCGACGGATCTCTCCGTTCTTTGTGCCTGGCTCGATCATCAATATGATTTCCGGCTTCCTGTCGATCCATCTGGGCGCACAGGGACCCAACTACGCCATCGCCACCGCATGCACCACCGGTACGCACTGCATCGGCATGGCGGCGCGCAACATCATGTACGACGAAGCCGACGTGATGATTGCCGGCGGTGCGGAAATGGCCGCCTGCGGTCTGGGCATGGGCGGCTTCGGCGCATCCCGTGCGCTGTCGACGCGCAACGACGAGCCGACCCGCGCCAGCCGTCCATGGGACAAGGGCCGTGACGGCTTTGTTCTGTCCGACGGTGCCGGTGCGCTGGTTCTCGAAGAGCTTGAACACGCCAAGGCCCGTGGTGCGACGATCTACGCCGAGCTGATCGGTTTCGGCACCAGCGGCGATGCGTTCCACATGACCTCGCCACCCGCCGACGGCGCAGGTGCCGCGCGCTGCATCACCAATGCGTTGCGCGACGCGAAGATCAATGTCGATCAAGTGCAGTACATCAACGCCCACGGCACTTCGACCCCGGCCGGCGACCTTGCCGAAGCCAACGCGATCAAGTCGGTGTTCGGCGATCACGCCTACAAGCTGGCGGTCAGCTCGACCAAGTCGATGACCGGTCACCTGTTGGGTGCGGCGGGTGCGGTCGAGGCGATCTTCAGCGTGCTGGCCATCAACAGCCAGGTGGCGCCGCCGACCATCAACCTCGATGAGCCGGACGAAGGCTGCGATCTCGATTTCGTCGCGCACACCGCGCGCAACATGGACATCGATGTCGTGCTGTCCAACTCCTTCGGTTTTGGCGGCACCAACGGCACCCTGGCGTTCCGCCGGTTCGCCGGCTGATGGACTGCTGGGTCGACGGTCAACCGGCTGACGCGCTGTCGCTGAAAGATCGCGGCCTGGCTTACGGCGATGGTCTTTTCGAGACCATCGCCGTGCGCAATGGTCAGCCGGTCCTGCTGGATCGGCACCTGGCGCGTCTGGCTGATGGCTGCGTGCGTCTGGCCATCGCGACCGATCTTGAGCTGATTTGCCATGAGCTGCTCAGCTATGCGGCAGCGCTGGGCGAGGGCGTGCTCAAGCTCATCCTCACACGTGGCGACGGTTTGCGCGGTTATGCGCCCGATCCTGCGGCACAGGCCCGACGCATTCTGCAAGGCAACCCGCCGGCCGCTTATCCTGCTGCTCACGCCGAGCATGGCATCCGCCTGTTTCCCTGCAATACCCGCTTGTCCACGCAACCTTTGCTCGCCGGGCTCAAACATCTGAATCGATTGGAACAGGTACTCGCCCGCGCCGAATGGCAGGACAGCGAACATGCCGAAGGCTTGATGCTTGATCAGGCCGGGCGCGTCGTCGAAGGCGTGTTCAGCAATATTTTTCTGGTGCGCGACGGTGGCTTGATTACCCCTGACTTGAAGCGCTGCGGCGTCGCTGGGGTGATGCGCGCGGAAATTTTGTTTCAGGCCGAGTCGCTGGCCATCCCCACGCAAATCGCCGATATCAGCCTCGAACAGCTGCAATGGGCTGATGAAGTGTTTGTCTGCAACAGCGTTTATGGCGTCTGGCCGGTACGCGCCTGTGCTGCACTGAGCTGGCCGGTTGGCCCGCTCACCCGTAAACTGCAAACCATTGCCCGCGCGCTACTGGATGCCTGATTCGTGAGACGTAAACTTTTGCTGCTGCTGGAAACCGGACTGGTTCTGGCAGGGCTGCTGTTGGGCGCCAGCGCCTGGAAAATTCATTCGGCGCTGGAACAGCCCCTGAACATCCCGCAGGAACAACTGCTGGATGTGCCGAAAGGCTCTACCCCGACCCGTACCTTCCTTGAACTCGAAACCGATGGCGTCATCAAGGACGCGTTCTGGCTGCGCGTCTACTGGCGCTTCAATCTTGCCGGCACGCCGATTCACAGCGGCGAGTACCGCATGCAGCCGGGCATGACCGTCAACGGTCTGATCGATTCGTGGAAGCGCGGCGACGTGGTTCAGTACAGCCTGACCCTGGTCGAAGGCTGGACTTTCCATCAGGTGCGCGCCGCGCTGGCCAAGGACGACAAGCTCGAGCAGACACTCAATGGTCTGAGCGACAGCGACGTCATGGCGAAGATTGGCCACAAAGGCTTGTTCCCTGAAGGTCGGTTTTTCCCGGATACCTATCGCTTCGTGCGCGGCATGTCCGATGCAGAGCTGTTGAAGAAAGCCTTTGATCGTCTCGATGAGGTGCTCGCCAAAGAGTGGGCGCAGCGTTCTGCCGATGTGCCTTACAGCGAACCTTATCAAGCGCTGATCATGGCCTCGCTGGTCGAGAAAGAGACCGGCGTTCCGCAGGAACGCGGCCAGATTGCCGGAGTGTTCGTACGGCGCATGGCGCTGGGCATGCAGTTGCAGACCGACCCGACGGTGATTTATGGCCTCGGCGACCGCTACACCGGCAAACTGACCCGCGCGCATCTGAAAGAACCAACGCCCTATAACACTTACGTGATTCCCGGTTTGCCGCCGACGCCGATTGCGATGGTCGGGCGCGAAGCGATTCACGCTGCGCTCAACCCGGTGGAAGGCAGCAGCCTGTATTTCGTCGCCCGTGGCGATGGCAGCCATGTGTTTTCCGATGATCTGGATGCACACAACAACGCAGTGCGCGAATACCAGCTCAAGCGCCGTGCCGATTACCGTTCCAGCCCGGCACCAGTAACCGCGCCGGCCACCGATGAGGCCATTCCGGCGGCCTCGCCGAATATCGCGCCCGAGGTGCTGCCCGAAGTGCCATCGAAAGCGCCGCCGCAAGATCCGGCGCCAGCCCAAGAACCGGACGCCGCTGCACCGCAGAACGCGCAATGACTTTGATGAAGGACTGCCTGTGACTGGCTTGTTTATTACCCTGGAAGGCCCGGAAGGCGCGGGCAAGAGCACCAATCGCGAATACCTCGCCGAGCGCCTGCGCGCCGCCGGTATCGAAGTGCTGCTCACCCGTGAGCCTGGCGGTACGCCGCTGGCCGAGCGGATTCGTGACGTGTTGCTGACCCCGGCCGACGAAGTGATGCACCCGGACGCCGAGCTGTTGCTGGTGTTCGCCGCCCGCGCGCAGCATCTGGCTGAGGTGATTCGCCCGGCGCTCGCTCGTGGCGCGGTGGTGTTGTGTGATCGCTTCACTGATTCGACGTACGCCTATCAGGGCGGCGGTCGTGGTTTGTCGCTGGAACGCATCGCCACCCTGGAAACGTTCGTGCAGGGCGACTTGCGGCCCGATCTGACCTTGATTTTCGACCTGCCCGTGGAAATCGGTCTGGCCCGCGCCAGTGCCCGTGGTCGACTGGACCGTTTCGAATTGGAAGGCCGGGCTTTTTTCGAGGCTGTGCGCAATGCGTTTCTGAAGCGCGCCGAAGCCGATCCTTCGCGCTATGTGCGCATTGATGCCGGTCAGCCACTGGCCAAGGTTCAACAATCGCTGGATACCCTGATTCCGAACTTGTTGGAGCTGGCCCGTGGCTGAGGCCTATCCATGGCAGGACAGTCTCTGGCAGCAACTGGCCGGACGCAGTCAGCATGCCCATGCGTATCTGCTGCACGGTCCGGCCGGGATCGGCAAGCGCGCACTCGCTGAACGCTTGATGGCCAGCCTGCTGTGTCAGCGCCCTACGCCTGAGGCATGTGGCGAGTGCAAATCCTGCTTGCTGCTCAAGGCCGGCAGTCATCCGGACAATTACATTCTGGAGCCGGAAGAGGCGGACAAGGCGATCAAGGTCGATCAGGTTCGTGATCTGGTCAGTTTCGTCGTGCAGACCGCGCAGCTTGGCGGGCGCAAAGTGGTGCTGATCGAGCCGGTCGAGTCGATGAACATCAACGCTGCCAACGCCTTGCTCAAAAGTCTTGAAGAACCGTCGGGCGATACGGTTCTGCTATTGGTCAGCCACCAGCCGAGCCGTTTGTTGCCAACCATCAAGAGCCGTTGCGTGCAGCAGGCCTGCCCGCTGCCGGGCGAAGCAATGAGTCTGCAATGGCTGGAGCAAGCGTTGCCGGAATGTTCCGAAGAGGAGCGCGTCGAACTGCTGACGCTGGCCGCCGGTTCGCCGTTGATGGCGGTCAGCCTGCAATCCCAGGGTGTACGTGAACAGCGCGCGCAAGTGGTCGAAGGCGTGAAGAAGTTGCTCAAGGGCCAGCAGTCGCCGACGCAACTGGCCGAGGAGTGGAAGAGCATTCCGATGCTGCGCCTGTTCGACTGGTTCTGCGACTGGTCGAGCCTGATCCTGCGCTATCAACTGACTCAGGACGAAGCGGGCCTCGGCCTGGCCGATATGCGCAAGGTTGTGCAATACCTGGCGCAAAAAAGCGCGCAGGGCAAAGTGCTGGAAATTCAGGACTGGATTCTCGCCCAACGGCAGAAAGTGTTGAGCAAGGCCAACCTCAATCCGGCCCTGTTGCTGGAAGCATTGTTGGTGCAATGGGTGGGATTGCCTGGTCAAAGATAAGAATGTGTACCTAGACTCTGAAGATCAGCAGTGGAGGTGAACATGATTGAGCCTGTCAGCCCGGGGCCACGTAACGGCATCTTGTCCCTGACCATCAAGGACAAGTCGGTGCTTTACGCCGCCTACATGCCGTTCATCAAGAATGGTGGTCTGTTCATCCCGACCAACAAAAGCTACCGGTTGGGCGACGAGGTGTTCATGCTGTTGCACCTGATGGATGAAGCGGAAAAAATTCCCGTCGCCGGCAAAGTCGCCTGGATCACCCCCAAAGGTGCACAAGGCAATCGCGCCGCCGGTGTCGGCGTGCAGTTCAACGACGGCGACGACACTGCGCGCAGTCGCATCGAAACTCATCTGGCCGGAGCGCTGAAATCCGACCGTCCCACTCATACGATGTAAGTTGCAGTCCCTTTTATGCTCGTAGATTCCCATTGTCACCTTGATCGTCTCGACCTCGCCGCCCATGACGGCTCGCTGGATGCCGCACTCGCTGCGGCCCGCGAGCGTGGGGTCGGACACTTTCTGTGCATCGGCGTCAGCGCCGACAACGCCGCCGACGTCAAAGCCCTCGCTGAACGTTATGACGATGTCGATTGTTCGGTCGGTGTGCATCCGCTGGATGTGCAGCCGGGCGCGGCGCCAGCGCTGGACTGGCTGCTGCACGAACTCAATCACCCGAAAGTGGTGGCGATCGGCGAAACCGGCCTCGATTATCACTACGAGCCGGAGGCCGCCGAGCTGCAGCAGGAATCGTTTCGCCTGCACCTGCAAGCGGCGCAGCAGACCGGCAAACCGGTGATCATCCACACCCGTGGCGCCCGTGCCGACACCCTCGAACTGCTGCGCGAAGCGGCGTTGCCACAGGCCGGTGTGTTGCATTGCTTCACTGAAGACTGGGACATGGCCAAAGCGGCGCTGGACATGGGTTATTACATTTCCCTCTCGGGCATCGTCACGTTCCGCAATGCCGACGCCTTGCGTGACGTGGCGAGCAAAGTGCCGGCCGATCGCCTGCTGGTGGAAACCGACTCGCCGTACCTCGCGCCGATCCCGTATCGCGGCAAGCCGAACCTGCCGCAGTACGTGCGCGAAGTCGCGGAGTTTCTGGCGATGTTGCGCGGTGAAAACTACGAGCGCTTTGCCGAGCAGACCACGGAAAACTTCAAGAGATTGTTCCCGCTGGCGAGTGTTAAATCTGCCCTGTGACGGCAGGCCAAATCGCAGGCAAAAAAAACCCGGGTTCTGGGGGGTGAATCCGGGTTAAGACCATTAGGAGTAAAACAAAGGCACGCGGTCCGTTGGTACCTTTACCGGCGCGACACTTGGGGGAGATGTCGCCCGACAGTTCAAGTATTGATCAGTCTGGCGTGCAGTCCAGTGAGCCGGTCGGGGTTTTTAAACAAATTTGGAATACGTTCGCTTCAATTGAGTTCTCATTGCACTCCAATCGTTCTCGAAATGAACAAGAAACACAGATTTGGTCGATGAACCGTGCTTTTTTGCGCAAGTTAGGCATAATACGCGGCTTCGAATTTTGACCCTTCAGACCTTTTTCTTATGCATAAAGAACCTCGTAAGGTCCGTGAATTTCGTCGCCGCGAGCAGGAAATTCTCGATACCGCGCTCAAGCTGTTCCTCGACCAGGGTGAAGACAGTGTCACCGTCGAGATGATTGCTGATGCCGTGGGTATCGGCAAAGGCACGATCTACAAGCACTTCAAATCCAAGGCCGAGATCTACTTGCGCCTGATGCTCGACTACGAGCGCGATCTGAACGAGCTGCTGCATTCCGCTGATGTCGACAAGGACAAGGAAGCACTGTCCCGCGCCTACTTCGAATTCCGCATGCGCGACCCGCAGCGCTATCGCCTGTTCGACCGCCTCGAAGAGAAAGTGGTCAAGGGCAATCAGGTGCCGGAGATGGTCGAGGAGCTGCACAAGATCCGTGCCTCGAACTTCGAACGCCTGACGCTGTTGATCAAGGGTCGCATCAGCGAAGGCAAGCTCGAAGACGTGCCGCCGTACTTCCACTACTGCGCATCCTGGGCGCTGGTGCACGGCGCGGTGGCGCTGTATCACTCGCCATTCTGGAGCAATGTGCTGGAAGATCAGGAAGGCTTCTTCCAGTTCCTGATGGACATCGGCGTGCGCATGGGCAACAAGCGCAAGCGCGACCCGGAAACGCCGAGCACATAAGCCATTCAGCGGACTGATTGCGCCGTGTTTTCGCAACATGGCGCAATAGCACAGGAATATACTCAGGCATAGGGCTTGCTAAAACCTGATTTCTCAGTCAAGTTTTGCTCGCACGACTTTCTTTCGCCGGAGTGTTTCATGATCGTTGACCGTCAAGGCAGGCGTTTTCGCAATCTGCGCATCAGCCTGACCTCTGCCTGCAATTACGCCTGTACCTACTGCGTGCCCAACGGCAAGCGGTTGGTCGCTGCGCAGGATGAACTGTCGGCCGAAGCCATGGCGCGCGGCGTCGAATACCTGATCGAAGCGGCCGGTATCGAGCGCCTGCGCATCACCGGCGGCGAGCCACTGGTCAGCCCCAAACTCGAATCGTTCATGACTGCCGTCGGCCATATGGGCCTCGACGACATCAGCTTGACCACCAACGGTCAACTCCTCGCGAAAAAACTGCCGCTGCTGGTCGATGCCGGTCTGCGCCGGATCAACGTTTCCCTCGATACCCTTGATGCCGCTGCTTTTCGCAGCATCGCCCGTGGCGGCGACCTGGCCAGCGTGCTTGATGGCATGGATCAGGCTGCCGCCGCCGGGATGAAGATCAAGGTCAACATGGTGCCGTTGCGCGGGCAAAACCTCGCTCAGGTCATGCCGCTGCTCGACTACTGTCTGGAGCGCGGCTTTGAACTGCGCTTCATCGAGCTGATGCGCATGGGCCATCTGGCCAAAGATTCCAACGCATTCCTGCAGCAGTTCGTCAGCCTTGAGCAGTTGCTCGGCCTGATCGGCGAACGTTATGAATACGCCCAGACCGACGCACCGGTTGATGCCACAGCGGTACGCTACGCGATTCCCGGTCGCGGCAATTTCGGGGTGATCGCCAACGAAAGCGTACCGTTCTGCCGCACGTGCTCGCGCTTGCGCCTGTCGTCTACCGGTTGGCTGCATGGCTGTTTGTCGTCGAGCAACCGCCACTATGTCGGCGATCTGCTCGACAAGCCGCGCCATCAGGCGTTGCCGGCGCTGCAACGGTTGCTGGTCAAGGCGTTGAGTGACAAGCAGGAGGTGGCGTTCTCCGGTGGTGCTACTGTCATGAAGATCATTGGCGGCTGATCGACCGCCTCCGCGACAGGCTCGCTCCCACATTTGGAATGCATTTCAATCGTGGGAGCGAGCTTGCTCGCGAATGCCTCTATCACTGAATTTGCCGAGCTGGCGCAAAAGCTGCATCCAACGGCCATTCGCCGGTTTTCCGACACCGGCTTCTGGAGGAATAGGATGCGTAGCCTGGTTTTGCTGCTGGCCGTTTTGGCGCTTGGCGGCTGCATGAATGTCAGCGATATGGCCGAAGGCACTCGCTATCACATGAGCGATGCGGGGCTTCTGGACCACAGCGACAGCCGCCGGGTGAACAATATCCGCATTCAGCCGGACTCGTTCATCTTCATCGCCCAGGGCGCGTTCGCGCCGCCGGGTGGTTCCTATCCACGGCCGAACGTGGTCGCCGAAGAAGCCTTCAAGGGCTTTGTCGAATACTTCCCGATGGTCCGCCGCGCCCGTGCGCCGGAAGGCCTCGATCAAGCCATGGGCGAAGCCCGTGATGCCGGCGCGCATTACCTGCTCTACACACGTTTCGCCAAGGCTGACGACCGCATCGGCAACTCCGACGAGTGGCTGGATCAAGAGGCGGTGGATCGCCTCGGTATCGACGGCGGCGTGATTCAGATCATGTTGATCGAGACCAGCACCCAGTATTTGATTGATACTGCACGGATCAAGAGTCGTGGCGGTTTACTGACGTTCCATGACTCCAAACCCGAAGACCTCATCGGTCCGCCGCTGGCGCAATACGCACGCAGCCTGCTGGGGATCGGCGACCAGTAATCAAGGAGTACGCCATGAGTGACCCGCAAACAGCCAATGACCTGCTGGGGCAGATCCCCAAGACCAAAGGCCTGCCACCGGTGCATTTGTGGAACCCGGATTTCTGCGGCGACATCGACATGCGCATCGCCCGTGACGGCACCTGGTATTACCTGGGCACACCGATCGGGCGCAAGCCGATGGTCAAACTGTTCTCCACCATCATCCGCCGCGACGGCGATGATTACTTCCTGATCACCCCGGTCGAGAAGGTCGGGATCAAGGTCGATGACGCGCCGTTTGTGGCGGTTGCGGTGGAAGTGGAAGGCGAGGGCGAGGCGCAGGTCTTGCGCTTTACCAGCAACGTCGAGGAAACCATCGAGGCGGGGGCTGAACATCCGATCCGCGTCGAGATCAATCCTGAGACCCAGGAGCCTGCGCCTTATGTGCATGTGCGCAGTAACCTTGAAGCGCTGATTCACCGCAATGTGTTTTACCAGTTGGTGGAACTGGCGGTGAGCCGCGAGCTCGATGGTCAGCGCTGGTTGGGCGTGTGGAGTGGCGGCGAGTTCTTCCGCATCGGTCTCGAACCTTAAAACACATCACTTTCGTGGGAGCGAGCCTGCTCGCGAACGCGGTGTATCAGTCGCAATCATTGTTGACTGGCACGACGCTTTCGCGAGCAGGCTCGCTCCCACAATGGTTTGTTCAAGCTGAAAAAAATCCGATTGACTGTTAATTGTATGATGATTAGCGTAGGCACCCATCGCGATTCGCCTTGAGGTGTACATGTCCAGCAGCTTTCATGCGTCGACCGTTGACTGGCTGGGCAGCTGGATTGCTGCCGGTCAGGTCAAGCCGGGGCAGACCATCAAGGTCGAGGCGGATCTGGGCGAGCAGCTTGGCGTCAGCCGCACGGTGATTCGCGAAGCCATCAAAACCCTCGTCGCCAAAGGCATGCTCGAAGTCGGGCCGAAGGTTGGCACGCGAGTGTTGCCGGTGCGGCGCTGGAATCTGTTCGATCCGCAGGTAGTGGGTTGGCTGTCGCGCAACGGCTTGCCGGAAAACTTCGTCGATGACCTGCTGGATTTGCGCCGCACCATTGAGCCGATGGCGGTGCGCTGGGCCTGTGAGCGGGCGACGCCGGAGCAGATCGAAGCGGTGCAACTGGCCTTCAACGCACTGGAACGTGCCGTCGACAGCGGCATCGACTACAACCGTGCCGACCAGGCCTTCCACGAATGCATCCTGGCCGCCAGCCATAATCAGTTCATCGAACAAATGGTCCCGGCCCTCGGCGCGTTGCTGGCGGTGTCGTTCGAAGTCTCCGCCGCCGACCCCGATGAACTGCGCCGCACCTTGCCGATCCATAAAGACATGGCCGACGCCATCGCCGCGCGCGATTCGACCCGTGGCGTGTGGGCGTGCATGACCTTGATCGACAACGCCGACCTGGCGATAAAACGCTTTTACCCGAAAGTCATGGCCGACCGAAAAGCCAGCTGAACACCGAGATCCCCTGAAGGAGTGAGCCTGTTCGCGATAGCGGTGTATCAGCCGACATCATGGCACTGAACCACCGCTATCACGAGCAGGCTCACTTCTACAATGCGCACAACAAGAACATGAAGGATTCCAGATGACCTGCACCGCCCTGACCCAACACCGCGCGCAACTCGGCGAAGGCCCGTTCTGGGATGCGCCGACCCAGGCGTTGTACTGGGTCGATATCGCTGGCAAACAAGCGTTGCGCCTGATCGGTCAGAACGTGCAGATCTGGCAGATGCCCGAGCACATCTCCGCCTTCATTCCCTGCGCCAGCGGAGATGCGCTGGTCACGCTCAGCAGCGGTGTCTATCGACTGGATCTCGATTCACCGGGCCTCGAGCCACGGTTGACGCTGTTCTGCGTCGCCGACCCGCAACCGGGCAACCGCCCCAACGAAGCCCGTTGCGATGCCTTGGGCCGGTTGTGGTTGGGCACCATGCAAAACAACATCGGCGAGCATGGCGAGGATCTGCCGCTGGTGCGCCGTTCCGGTGGCCTGTTCCGTATCGATCCCGATCAACGCGTGACACCGCTGCTGCTCGGTCTGGGCATCCCCAACACTTTGTTGTGGAGCGATGACGGCACCACGCTGCTGTTTGGTGAAAGTCTGGACAGCACGCTCAATCGATATTTCATCCGCACCGACGGCAGTCTTGATGCACCGCAGGTGTTTTACTCGTCCGATCAGAATGGCGGCCCCGATGGCTCGGCGATGGACGCCGAAGGCTACGTGTGGAATGCACGCTGGGACGGCAGTTGCCTGCTGCGCCTGACGCCGGACGGGCAGGTGGATCGCAAAATCGATCTGCCGGTCAGTCGCCCGACCAGTTGCGTGTTTGGTGGCGAAGACCTGAAAACCCTGTTCATCACCAGCGCCAAGAGTCCGCTGAATCATCCACTGGATGGTGCGGTGCTGAACATGCGCGTTGATGTTGCAGGAAAAGTCTGTACGCGTTTTGCTGGTTAAATCCCAAAATATGGGATGCAAAATTATATATTGAGATTATTTGGCGGTCGGGTTTATAGTCGGCTCCAGCAGTAACACGCACTCACACTTAAAAAGAACAAAACAGGTGAAGTGATGCAGCGAATTCTTGTCGCCCGCGCAAGCGGGATCCGCCTTTCGCCACGGCTTGATGCCGTCGGCGACGCTTGCCTGTTTGTTTTCCCGAGCCGTCAGAACCGGACATCCACCGATGTCCGGTTTTTTTGCGCCTGCGTGCAGGAGGCTTGAGACATGGCTGAAGCGCTGACATTGCCGCCAGTGCCGGCTCCGCCTAAAGGCGAGCGCCTGAAAGACAAGGTCGTGCTATTGACCGGGGCAGCTCAGGGTATCGGTGAAGCCATCGTCGCCGCCTTCGCCTCGCAGCAGGCCAAATTACTCATCAGCGACATCCAGGCCGACAAGGTCGAGCAGGTCGCCGCGCACTGGCGCGATCAGGGCCATGACGTGCAGGCGCTCAAGGTCGACGTATCGAATCAGCAGGATCTGCATGCCCTGGCCCGACGCGCCATGGAATTGCATGGCCGCATCGATGTGCTGGTCAACTGCGCCGGGGTCAATGTGTTCCGCGATCCTTTGCAGATGACTGAAGAAGACTGGCACCGCTGCTTCGCCATCGATCTGGACGGCGCCTGGTATGGCTGCAAAGCGGTGCTGCCGCAGATGATCGAACAGGGCGTGGGCAGCATCATCAACATCGCCTCGACCCATTCCAGCCACATCATTCCAGGCTGCTTCCCGTACCCGGTGGCCAAGCACGGCTTGCTCGGCCTGACCCGTGCACTCGGCATCGAATACGCGGCCAAGGGTATTCGCGTCAACGCCATCGCGCCGGGCTACATCGAAACGCAACTGAACGTCGATTACTGGAACGGCTTTGCCGATCCCCACGCCGAGCGGCAGCGCGCCTTTGATCTGCATCCGCCCAAGCGCATCGGCCAGCCGATCGAAGTGGCAATGACCGCAGTGTTTCTGGCCAGCGATGAGGCACCGTTTATCAACGCTTCGTGCATCACCATCGATGGTGGTCGCTCGGTGATGTACCACGACTGAACAAAACGGATCTCCAGCGCTGAACTACGCTTGAAATCCAATCATCATACGATATGACTATTTTCAACCAGCTTCACTGAGAACACGCTTCAACGCTTTTCAAACCTTGCTCAAAAAAAATAACAAGGAGTCATCTGATGAAACGTCGTTTCGGGATTCGTACCCTCTGCAGCACTGCCCTGGCGGTCACTGCGTTCAGCCTGAGCAGTGCGCTGCTTGCCGCCGACGCAGTGAAGATCGGTTTTCTGGTCAAACAGGCCGAAGAACCGTGGTTCCAGACCGAATGGGCTTTTGCCGAAAAAGCTGCCAAGGACAAAGGCTTTGAACTGATCAAGATCGCTGTGCCGGATGGCGAGAAGACCCTCTCGGCGATCGACAGTCTGGCCGCCAACGGCGCCAAGGGTTTTGTGATCTGCCCGCCGGACGTGTCCCTCGGCCCGGCCATCATGGCCAAAGCCAAGATCAACGACCTGAAAGTGATTGCCGTCGACGACCGTTTTGTCGACGCCAATGGCAAATTCATGGAAGACGTGCCGTACCTGGGCATGGCCGCATTTGAAGTCGGCCAGAAACAGGGCGCTGCCATGGCTGCCGAAGCGAAGAAGCGTAACTGGGACTGGAAAGACACCTACGCGGTGGTCAACACCTACAACGAACTCGACACCGGCAAAAAGCGCACCGATGGTTCGGTCGATGCCCTGAAGAAGGCCGGCATGCCGGACGACCACATCCTCTTCGCCGCACTGAAAACCCTCGACGTGCCGGGCAGCATGGACGCCACCAACTCGGCGCTGGTGAAACTGCCGAGTGCGGCGAAAAACCTGATCATCGGCGGCATGAACGACAACACCGTGCTCGGCGGCGTGCGCGCCACCGAAGCGGCCGGTTTTGCCGCGAGCAACGTGATCGGCATCGGCATCAACGGCACCGACGCCATCGGCGAGTTGAAAAAGCCTAACAGCGGCTTCTTCGGTTCGATGCTGCCTAGCCCGCACATCGAAGGCTACAAGACCGCCGAGATGATGTACGAGTGGATCACCGCCGGCAAAGAGCCGCCGAAGTACACCGCCATGGATGACGTCACCCTGATCACCCGCGAAAACTTCAAGCAAGAGCTGGAAAAAATCGGCTTGTGGAACTGAGGCAGCGACGGCCCGGGCAGCCGGGCCGTTTTTCGGTGTGAAGAGGTGGCTTTATGCACGCGCAAGTACAGACACAAGAACAATACGGCGCCAGCGGCAGCCTGCGCTTCAACGGGATCGGCAAGACCTTTCCCGGCGTAAAAGCGCTCGACGGCATCAGCTTCGTCGCCCACCCCGGTCAGGTTCATGCCTTGATGGGCGAGAACGGTGCGGGCAAATCGACCCTGCTCAAGATTCTCGGTGGCGCCTACATTCCGAGTAGCGGCGAACTGCAGATCGGCGAGCAGGCGATGGCGTTCAAGTCGACTGCCGACAGCATCGGCAGCGGCGTCGCGGTGATTCACCAGGAACTGCATCTGGTCCCGGAAATGACCGTGGCCGAAAACCTGTTTCTCGGCCATCTGCCGGCCAGTTTCGGCTTGATCAATCGCGGTGAGCTGCGCCAGAAAGCCTTGAATTGCCTGAAAGGCCTGGCCGACGAAATCGATCCGCAAACCAAGGTCGGCCGCTTGTCACTGGGCCAGCGGCAGTTGGTGGAAATCGCCAAAGCGCTGTCGCGCGGCGCCCACGTCATCGCTTTCGACGAACCGACCAGTAGCCTCTCGGCGCGCGAGATCGATCGCTTGATGGCGATCATCGGTCGCCTGCGCGACGAAGGCAAAGTGGTGCTCTACGTGTCCCATCGCATGGAAGAAGTCTTCCGTATCTGCGACGCCGTCACCGTGTTCAAGGACGGCCGCTACGTGCGCACCTTCGATGACATGAGCCAGTTGACCCACGATCAACTGGTGACCTGCATGGTCGGTCGCGACATTCAGGACATCTACGATTACCGCCATCGCCCGCGTGGCGCCGTGGCGTTGAAAGTCGACGGCCTGCTCGGCCCGGGCCTGCGCGAGCCGATCAGTTTCGAAGCGCACAAAGGCGAAATCCTTGGCCTGTTCGGGCTGGTCGGGGCAGGGCGCACCGAGCTGTTCCGCCTGCTCAGTGGGCTGGAGCGCAACACCGCCGGACGCCTCGAACTGCGCGGTCATGAGCTGAAACTGCGCTCGCCGCGTGACGCGATTGCCGCCGGCATTCTGCTGTGCCCGGAAGATCGCAAGAAGGAAGGCATCATCCCCTTGGCCAGCGTCGCCGAGAACATCAACATCAGTGCCCGTGGTGCGCATTCCGGGCTCGGCTGCCTGATTCGCGGTCTGTGGGAAAAGGGTAACGCCGACAAGCAGATCAAAGCCCTGAAAGTGAAAACCCCGCACGCCGGCCAGCAGATCAAATTTCTCTCCGGCGGCAATCAACAGAAGGCCATCCTCGGCCGCTGGCTGTCGATGCCGATGAAAGTCCTGCTGCTCGACGAACCGACCCGTGGCATCGACATCGGCGCCAAGGCCGAGATCTACCAGATCATCCATAACCTCGCCGCTGACGGCATTTCGGTGATCGTGGTGTCCAGCGACCTGATGGAAGTGATGGGCATTTCCGACCGCATCCTGGTGCTGTGTGAAGGCGCTCTGCGCGGCGAAGTCAGCCGCGACCAGGCCAATGAATCCAACCTGCTGCAACTGGCTTTGCCACGCCACCGCGCTGACGGCGTGGCGAACTGAGAGGTGACTATGATGACTACGCAAAACGAAACCCTGCCGACCGAGCGCAAACCGTTGGACTTGCGGCGCTTCCTCGATGACTGGGTCATGCTGCTGGCGGCGATCGGCATCTTTGTCGCCTGCACACTGCTGATCGACAACTTCCTCTCACCACTGAACATGCGCGGTCTGGGCCTGGCGATTTCCACCACCGGCATTGCCGCGTGCACCATGCTGTATTGCCTGGCATCCGGGCACTTCGACCTCTCGGTCGGTTCGGTGATCGCCTGTGCCGGCGTCGTCGCGGCGGTGGTGATGCGTGACACCAATAGCGTATTTCTCGGCGTCAGCGCGGCACTGGTGATGGGCCTGATCGTTGGTTTGATCAACGGCATCGTGATTGCCAAATTGCGCGTCAATGCCTTGATCACGACGCTGGCGACCATGCAGATCGTGCGCGGCCTGGCCTATATTTTCGCCAACGGTAAAGCGGTCGGTGTGTCGCAGGAATCCTTCTTCGTGTTCGGTAACGGCCAGTTGTTCGGCGTGCCGGTGCCGATCCTGATCACCATCGTATGCTTCCTGTTCTTCGGCTGGCTGTTGAACTACACCACCTACGGGCGCAACACCATGGCCATCGGTGGCAACCAGGAAGCGGCGCTGCTGGCGGGCGTCAACGTTGACCGGACCAAGATCATCATCTTCGCCGTGCACGGTGTGATCGGTGCGCTGGCGGGTGTGATTCTGGCGTCGCGGATGACTTCCGGGCAGCCGATGATTGGTCAGGGTTTTGAACTGACGGTGATTTCTGCCTGCGTATTGGGCGGGGTTTCGCTGAGTGGCGGTATCGGCATGATCCGCCATGTGATTGCCGGGGTGTTGATTCTGGCGATCATCGAGAATGCGATGAACCTGAAGAACATCGATACGTTTTATCAGTATGTGATTCGCGGTTCGATTCTTTTGCTGGCCGTGGTCATCGACCGCTTGAAACAACGCTGACACAAGCACTTCCCTGTGGGAACGAGCCTGCTCGCGAAGGCATTGGCACATCCAGCACTGATGTGTCAGGGATCCCGCCTTCGCGAGCAGGCTCGCTCCCACAGTTGATCGCGCCATTCCTGCCTTTTGTCATCTCCCTTAAATAATTCTTGCTCGTCAGCGACCGTTTCGGTTATCAATTTGTACATGATTAGACAGGTACGATTCGACAAGAAACAAAGGGTGGTCGACGAACTCGTCCGACGCATCGAAAGCGGCCTCATGGAGGACGGCTTTCTGTTGCCCGGCGAACACCAGTTGGCTCAAGAATTCCAGGTCAGCCGTGGCACCTTGCGTGAGGCGCTAGCCGAACTGAAGCGGCGTAAATACATCGCCACGCAGAGCGGTGTCGGCTCCATCGTCACCTTCGACGGTGTCGCCCTGGATCAGCGCAGCGGCTGGGCGCAGGCGCTGGCCGACAGCGGGGCGCTGATCAATACCGAAGTGTTGCGCCTCGAAGCCGTGACCCGCCCGGATCTGCTGGTGCGTTTTGGCACCGATCAATTCATCACCCTCGACCGTCGCCGGCGCGCCACCGACGGTACGCTGGTGTCTCTGGAACGATCCTTGATGCCGGCCAACGGCGGCCTGGAAAGCCTGCCTCGCGTCGGTTTGATCGACAATTCCCTGACTATCACCCTGGCCGCCTACGGCTACATCGGCGAGCGCGGCGATCAGTGGATCGGCGCCGAGCCGCTGAATGCCGAAGACGCCGAGCTGCTCGGTCGCCCGGTCGGCACGGTGTTTCTCAAAGCCCTGCGCACTACTTACGACCGGCAGAACCGTTTCATGGAACAGGTCGAAAGCCTGCTCGACCCGGTGCACTTTCGTCTGCACCTGCAATTCGGAGAATCGAAATGACCGCGCTCAATCGTGCGCTTGGCGCTTTCTATGGTCTGGCCCTGGGTGATGCGTTGGGCATGCCGACGCAGTCGCTCAACCGCGAAACGATCAAAGCGCGCTTCGGCCAGATCACTGATCTGCAAGATGCAGGTCCCTTACAACCGATCGCCGCGAACATGCCCAAAGGCTCGATCACCGATGACACCGAGCAGGCGATTCTGGTCGGTGAATTGCTGGTCGAAGGCCAAGGCCGCATTGAGCCGGCGGTCCTCGCTCAGCGCTTGATCGAATGGGAAGCCGAGATGCAGGCCAAAGGCTCGCAGGACTTGCTCGGCCCCTCGACCAAACGCGCCATTGAAATGATCCTCGCCGGGCACTCCCCGGAAGAAGCCGGGCGCTACGGCACCACCAATGGCGCAGCCATGCGCATCACCCCGGTGGGGATTGCTGCGAACGTGGCCGATCCGCAGCGCTTCATTGCGGCGGTCGTGCAAGCGTGCCAAGTGACGCATAACACCACGCTGGGAATTTCCAGTGCGGCGGCGGTGGCGGCGGTGGTCTCCGCTGGCATCAACGGCGTTGATCTGGGCGAGGCGCTGAACCTCGGCCAGCAGATCGCCCAGCAGGCTGAAGCCCACGGGCACTGGGTCGCTGGCGGGCGCATGGCGTCGCGCATCAGTTGGGCGCGCAGTATCAGCGTCGACAGTGACAAAGCACTGCTGGCGGATCTGCTCTACGACGTGATCGGTACATCGGTGGCGTCGCAGGAGTCGGTGGTGGTTTCATTCGCACTGGCCCAACAAGTGGCCATCGGTGAGATGACGGCATTCGAGGCGTTGTGCATGGCCGCCAGCCTCGGTGGCGACACGGATACCATCGCGGCGATTCTCGGCGCCATGCTCGGGGCCTGCCTGGGGCTTGAGTGCTGGCCGGAGCCGATGATCGAGACGGTGAAAGCTGTTAATCATCTGCAGCTTGAGCCGTTGGTACAGGGGCTGTTGGCCTTGCGTTGACTGGCTGGCCTCTTCGCGAGCAGGCTCGCTCCCACAATTGGAATGCATTCCCTTGTGGGAGCGAGCCTGCTCGCGAAAGGGGCGGCGCATTTCTAAAGAATTCACACAGCAATGGATCGCACAGACAGGCCTCGGAAGGCCAATTGTCTTGTCGTTTTGCATCATTGCCACAACCACAAAAAAGGCAAACAGGAGCATCTTCATGAGTTCATCAACCGCCGGGCAAAGCGTCGGGCAATTGGAAACCCGGGGCATCGAGCCGGTGCCGGAAGCCGAGTGCAACGGTCATCCGTTGCAGCTGTTCTGGGTCTGGTTTGCGGCCAATATTTCCATCCTCGGCCTGCCGCTGGGCGCCACGCTGGTGGCGTTTCGCGGGTTGGCGATCTGGCAGGCGATCATCGTCGCGATTCTCGGTGCTGCCGGTTCGTTTGCGGTGGTCGGGATCATCTCGATTGCCGGGCGACGTGGCCGCGCGCCGAGCCTGACGCTGTCCCGGGCAATTTTCGGCGTGCGCGGCAACATCGGCCCGACGCTGGTTTCGCTGATGTCGCGTCTGGGTTGGGAAACCGTCAACACCACTACCGCAGCCTTCGTGCTGCTGTCGCTGTGTTCGATCCTGTTCGGCTCGCCGGTCGAGGCGAAAAGTGCGCCGATACTGACGCTGATCTTTATCGCCATCTTCGTCCTGCTGACCTTGTCGGTGTCCGGCCTCGGCCACGCGACCCTGCTGGTGATCCAGAAGTGGGCGACGTACGTGTTCGGTGCGCTGAACATTCTCGTCGGCGGTTTTCTCTGCGCGACCATCGACTGGAGTGCGGTATTCAACGCCACGCCAGCACCGCTGAGCGCAATGATCATCGGCATCGGCACCATGGCCGCTGGCACCGGCATCGGTTGGGCCAACGCTGGTGCCGACATGTCGCGCTATCAGCATCGCAGCGTCAAGGCTGTGCGCCTGGTGGCGTCGGCGGCGTTCGGCGCGGGCATTCCGCTGGTGCTGCTGATCACTCTCGGCGGCTTGTTGTCGGTGGGCAACAATGACCTGGCGTCGGCGACTGACCCGATCGTGGCAATCCGCGACATGCTGCCGACGTGGATGGCCGTGCCGTACCTGATCACCGCGTTCGGTGGCCTGCTGCTGTCGAACAACCTGTCGGTGTACTCCGCTGGCCTGACCACGCTGACACTGGGCCTGAAGGTCAAACGCGTCTATGCGGTGGTGGTCGACATCGTCGCGATCTTCGCCGGCTCGATCTACTTCATGCTGATCGCCGACAGTTTCTACGGTCCGTTCATTACCTTCATTTCCCTGCTGGCGGTGCCGATCACTGCGTGGGTTGGGATCTTCGTGGTCGACCTGATTCACCGTCACTACTACAGCCCCAACGACCTGCTCGACGTCAGCCCGAGCAGCGCCTACTGGTATCGCGGTGGCATCGAGTGGCGCGCGTTTGGCGCCTGGGCGATCGCCATCGTCCTCGGTTTCAGCTTCACCACCATCGGCACCACGGCAGAAAATGTCTGGTTCAAGGGCTTTCTCTCCGACTCCTGGCTAGGCCACAACGGCCTCGGCTGGATCGTGACCTTCGTCGTCGCTGGTGGCCTTTACCTGATACTGGGCGGCGCGAAAGATCGTCGCGCCGCGCAACCCGAGAATGCTCATGCCTAAGATGTTGCACACCGGCCAGGTCATTATCGACCTGGTCATGGCCGTGGAAAAACTGCCGCAGATTGGCGGCGACGTGCTGGCGCAGTCGGCGGGGTTCGAAGCCGGCGGCGGTTTCAACGTGATGGCCGCTGCGGTGCGTAACGGTCTGCCGGTGGTCTACCTCGGTCGCCATGGCACGGGGCGTTTCGGTGACCTGGCGCGCCAAGCGATGCAGGCGGAAGGTATCGGCATCGGCATCCGCGAACCGGCCGAGCGCGACACTGGTTTGTGCGTGGCGCTGACCGATGCCTCAGCTGAACGCAGTTTCATTTCCTACATCGGCGCCGAAGGCGAGGTGACCGAGGACGATTTGAACAGCGTGGCTGCCGAGCCTGGCGATTACGTTTATCTCAGCGGCTACAGCCTGCTGCACGAGGGCAAGGCGCAGGCGTTGCTCGACTGGACGCTGGCGCTGCCGGCGGCGGTCAATGTGGTGTTCGACCCGGGGCCGTTGGTGGAGTCGCCCGATGCGCCAATGATGCAGGCGTTGCTGCCGCGCATTGATGTGTGGACCAGCAACAGTGTCGAGGCGCTGCGCTTTGCCGGCGCTGATGAGATTGGCTTGGCAATGGATCGGCTCGTGGAACTGCTACCGGAAAAAGTGCTGATGGTGGTGCGCGATGGACCGCAGGGTTGCTGGATTCAACAGCGTGGCGAGCGTCGACAGGTGCCGGGGTTTGCTGTGAAAGCAGTGGACAGTAATGGCGCTGGTGATGCGCATGCCGGGGTGTTTGTGGCCGGATTGGCGCAGGGGCTGGAGGCACCGGAAGCGGCGCGGCGGGCCAATGCGGCGGCGGCACTGGCGGTGACGCGCTGGGGGCCGGCGACATCGCCGGGAACGGCGGAGGTGGATGCTTTTATCCGCGCGTCTTGCGGTGACTGATAAATGGCTTTCGCGAGCAGGCTCACTCCTACAGGGGAACGCATTCCAACTGTAGTAGTGAGCCTGCTCGCGATAGGGCCATCACATACGCTGAAAGATCTGGACCTAGCCCGCCTTGCGCAACGCCTCGATCAACTCCTGCTTGCGCATCGACGAGCGCCCCGGAATGTTCTTCGCTCGGGCTTCCTTCATCAGGCTATCGACAGTCTGCGTGTCCTTGGAAGTTTCGCTGTTGCGCGAATGGCCCTTGCGACTCGCCACCGCGCGGCGCGATGACTCTTTGCGATCTTCCGACTTGGCACTCGCAGGCTTCTTGCGCCCCGAGCCACCGGACTTCTCGCCGCCACCGGACTGCTTGTTCACCGTCGCCCAAGCGCGAGCCTCAGCCTCATCTTTCGACACGCCCTTTTTCTCGTAGCTGTCTTCGATGTGTTCGGCTTTACGCTTCTGTTCACTGGTGTATTTGTCTTTGCTTCCACGAGGCATGGGATTTCTCCTCAAGTTGCGGATCCGGCCGCTCGCCGCTTCGACGGCGAGCGGCGTGGCACTACTGCAGATCCAGTTTGCGCGCCGCTTCGACGCCGGCAGAACTGAGCTTGATCGGCAGGTTCAGCGAGTGTTCGCCCGCTTCGCTCAAGGTCACATGACCATGATGAATCAGCCCGCGATCCTGCAGGGCGGCGAGGGCGCTGGCCACGACTTTCTCGCCCCGGTAATTGTCCAGCACCTCCTTGCCCAAGCCGTTGGGATGCGCGTGCAGCAGGCGGGTGAGGACTTCTTTTTCCAGGTCTTTGTCGACGTTCATGGTTACCTCTTCATGGGAGTGAATAGGGCGCTCGCGTCGGCGAACTACTGACCGGCACCTTCGGAACCGGAGCCACCTGTGGTGGTTTTCGAACCGACACCCGGGCCGGCGTTGTCAGGGGAAGTAGCAGGAGAATCAGGTGTATTCATGCCGCCCTGGCGCCCCGGATCGCTGCCCTGAGTACGCGGATCGGTGCCAGTGGCGGGTGGCTGATTGATCAACGGCACGCCGGAACCATCGGTGTTCATTCCGGGGGCGCTGTTGATAGCGGGCGCGCGTGGCGGGGTCGGATCGGTAGGGCCAGTGCCCGCTGCCGTGGACGAGGCGGCGAACACCGCAGGGCAGAGCAGGGCGCTAAAGACTAAAGCGGTCAACCTTGACGGGATCATAGGGCTTCTCCAGTGATTGGAATCCTTACACTGGGTTGGTCAGCCCTTATGACGGATTGGTGCCTGAGGATCGACGAACGGTCGGCGTCGGCCTTGGGTTTTTTGCAGTGAATCGGCGCCATAGCAGGCGACCGATAGTGATCAACCAGTTCGCCAGCGCCACACCCAACAACGTCAGCAGCAATGACGCCATGCCTTGCTCGACGATGAGTTTGCCGGCGAGCAACGGGAAACCGAACACCCCGATAAAGTATGCGAGACTGAACAGCAGCAGTGCTTGGGAAGTGGTGCCATCAGGTGCTTCGTTGGCGGCGAGGCCGTTAATCACCGAGTAGGTCAGCCCGTAACCGACGCCGAGCATGACCGCCGCCAGCAGATAGCTGAGGCCGCCGTTGACGCCGAACGCGAACAGCATGACCGACGCGAGCATCACACCCGACAGCAGGCACGAGGCGCGTAACGGATCGCGCTTGATCACGTAGCCTGCGATCAACATCCGGCTGCTGATCGCCGCGCCCATGAATCCCACGAAAAACCACGAATAATCCAGCGCTCGCACGGCGGCGTAGCTGGTCTGGAAACTCGACAACCCGCCAAACACACAACCGCCCAGACCGACCATGATGATCGGCAGCAAGGCCTGAGAGCTGAAGACTTGAGTGGTCGCGCGCCAAGTGATTTTCGCTGTGGTGGTTTGCGATGGGGTCAGTCTCGGAGCGAGTCGCCAGAACAGCAGCGCGCCGACGAAGCTCGCCAGCGCAGCCAGATAAAAGGCTGAAGCGAGCGGTAAATCCAGTGCACTGGCCGCCCTTCCGAACAATGGTCCGCTGCCGATCCCGCTCATCATGCTGCCGGACAGCAAAGCGAAATATTTCGCGCGCTGAGCCGGGACCACCAGATTGGCAACGATGATCGGCCCCAGGGTGTAGAACACTCCCCAACCCAATCCCAGCAGCAAACCGAAAAACAGCAGCCCGTAACCGAACCCCGATGTCATCGCAAAGCCCAGACTCGCCGCCACCAGCAACAGGGCGAACACGCCAATCGAGCGCGCCGCGCCGAGCAGATCCGCCAGATGACCACAGCCCAGTACGGCAACAAAGGTACTGAGCATCGCCGCCGAAATCACCGTGCCCGCGTCATGTTCATTGCCGCCGCGCGCACCGATCAATAGCGCCAGCAAAAACGTCGTGCCATATGACAGCGACAGCAGATAACTGGCGAGACAGAACAGACCGAACAGTTTGCCTGACACCTTGGGTGTTACATGGGACATGGCGCGCTTCCTTGAGCGGGGGAATTAACCTTGTCTGTTTATCACGGCGCACGTGCGCGTCAGGTGTGAGGTTGCTGAAGTCAGGATCGCGCTTTGCCGGAGTAAAGGATCAGACGATGCCGATTTCTTCCTTGAACTGCTCCATGAAATCCTTCAAGTGTTGATGTCGAACCCACGCCAGGCGCTGGCCGGTGGCGGTCTGAAAACCCTCGGCGATGTGCAGCAGTTTGGTCTGGAAATGATCGAGGCAAAAACGCGTGTCGTCGTACTCACGCTCAAGCGCTTCGGGATCCTGCGGGTCGTACAGGGCCGAGCCCATGCGTCCGGCCACGTAGAAGGTGCGGGCGACGCCGAGCATGCCCAGCGAGTCGAGGCGGTCGGCGTCCTGGACGATTTTCGCTTCGAGGGTCAGCGGGGCGATGTTGGCGGAGAAGCTGTGGGCTTCGATGGCGTGGGCGACGCTGATGATTTTTTCGCGAGGCCAGTCCATCTCCTTCAGAACGGACGAAGCTTTGTCCGCTGCCAGACGCGAAGCCTGCGAGCGTAGCGGGGAGTTTTTTTCGACCGCTACGCAGTCGTGCAACAACACCGCTGCGAGCAAAACCTCGAGATCGCCGCCTTCGGTTGCATGCAGGGTGCGTGCGGTGTGCCAGACCCGCTGCAAATGGGCGAGGTCGTGGGCGCCGTCGTCCGAGGGTTCGAGTGCGTGGGGCAGCAACTGCGCCGCAAGGGTCGTCATCGGCACGAATGCATTAAGGCTCATCAGATTCCTTTCAGGTTGGCTTGGTACCTGTGGGAGCGAGCTTGCTCGCGAAGGCGTCCGGTCAGGGGAAACAGATAGCGCCTGATCCACCGCTTTCGCGAGCAAGCTCGCTCCCACACAGTCCCGCGGTGTTGGCAATGACTGTACATTAATCCCGTTTTGCCATGTGACGAGCGCCGCTGCGCGCCTTAGTATGGCGCTTTAATTTGCACACAAGGCCCGTCCATGACGATCGAAATCCGCCCGGCGACCCCCAGCGATGCACCGCAGATCCTCGCCTTCATCACCGAACTCGCCGATTTCGAAAAGGCCCGTCACGAAGTCATCGCCAGCGTCGCCGACATCGAACGCAGCCTGTTCGGCGAAGGCGCCACCGCCCACGGCCTGATCTGCCTGCGCGACGGCTTGCCGATCGGCTTCGCGGTGTTCTTCTTCAGTTATTCGACCTGGCTGGGCAGCAACTGCCTGTACCTCGAAGACCTCTACATCACCCCCGAACAACGCGGCGGCGGCGCCGGCAAAACCCTGCTGCGCCACCTGGCAAAAATCGCCTGCGCCAACGACTGCGGCCGCTTCGAATGGAGCGTGCTGGAATGGAACACCCCGGCCATCGAATTCTACAAATCCCTCGGCGCACAACCGCAGGAGGAGTGGGTGCGGTATCGCATGGATGGCAAGGTGTTGCGCGAATTTGCCGAGGGCTGAGCACAATGATGGCAATCTACTGCTGATTCAGTTGTCGCCACCGCTCTAGTCCGGCATTCTGTGCGCCATTTTTGCGCGCTCACGGACGACACTTGCAATGCATCTGGCAAAATTTCTCCGCGCCTGTGGAGCCCTCGCTGCGTCAATGAGTGACCAGCTATGAGCGGACTGCAGGCGTCTATGCGTCTGTATGGTCTGGTGAAAACTACCGGCTCTTCTGACGACCCGAATCGACAGGCTGTCGAAATTCTCTGCATGGCCCAGCGCACTGGCGGCGTGGCTATACGGGCTTTCGTGTCGCGGCTTGATGCCGAGTTGATGACGCGCAGTTCCGACCTTGGCGACTACCGCGTGATAGCGCTGAGAACCTTTGATCCCACAGCGATTATCGACGCCCATCAAGGCTGGCTGATGCTGCACATCTGTTGCGGCTTCGTCGCTCTCGCCGGCCATTCTCTGTTGAAAAACGGTGCGTTGATCCCGATGGGCTGGCACGTCTACTCCGAAGTAGGGCGTTGGACCACTGGGCATCATTTGGATTTCGGCGTGCAAATGGGCGACGTGCTGCAATCGACTTATGAGCGCAATCAGCTGCGCAACTACAACGCCTGGCTCAACGAACTGGATGACGCAACGTCTGCCGACCTGAAATGGCAAGCCGACGAAGCCTGGCGTGCCGTGCAAACCGCGACATCACCTGACAGCCGTGAGCATTGTCATGCTCTGTTCGACCCTGTCGACAATCGCTGGCGCTTTGCCGCGACCGACATCGACATCTATCAGCCATCCCCGGCACCCCTTAAGCAAGGAGCTTTGAATTGAGTGGTAAACCCGCAGCACGCGTCACCGACCCGACTGCTTGCCCATTGCCAGGTCACGGCACCAACCCGATTGTCTCCGGCTCGCCGGACGTGTTCTTCGACGGCCTCGCTGCTGCCCGCATGACCGATAAATCAGCGTGTGGCAGCCCTATTACCGGAGCGGTCTCCGGCACTGTTTTCATCAACGGCCTGAACGCCGCGATGCTCGATAGCACTGGTGGGCATGGCAATGTCGTGATCGGTGGCTCGGGAACGGTGATCATCGGCCAGAGTGGGGGTGGGGCTGCGTTTAGCGGGCTGTTGCCGATGCCGGTGCATTTCACTGACAGGTTGCAAGTGACGAATGAAGCGACTGGACAGCCAGTGCCTTATCACGCCTACACCATTCAACGAGGCGACGGAAGTGAGGAACACGGTGTAACCGATGCAAACGGATTCACGCATATGGTCAGCTCGCACGTGGCAGAAACCATTAAATTATTTGTGGAGTGATGGGTGATGTCCGAAGTCAGCGCACCGAGTGAAACACCCCACGCGAAAAGGGAAGTGAAAGCACACATACTTACCTGCAAGACCGACCAGTCCAATAAGCAGGTGGCGATATCTTTGAGAAACTTCGTTGTATTCTTTATTGGCGGTGCTGGAGATCAGGAAAGCTATTATTTCAGCGGTCCTAATAATAACGTCGATGCAGTACGCGAAATATTTCTGAGAGATGCCAAGGCTCTGAAGTTTCCTGCAGGGAAATTTGAATCATGGCCCCTTGGGTATAATGATTTCATCAGTGATAAAGATCTGTCCGAAAAAGTGCTGGCTAGAATCCCTGACTGTTCTACCGCTGTGTATATCATTGGCCATAGCTTGGGAGGTTGGAATGGCGCCCACCTCTCATCTGTTCTCACAGAAAAAGGCTATACGGTAAGAATGTTAATGACCATCGATCCTGTCGGCGAGGGAGTGATGGTTTGGGGCATTTCCAATATCTACAGGTTGCCGCCCAAGCCCAAGGCCCAGTACTGGGTCAATATTCGCGCCGCACCAAAAGTAAGAAACGTTTCAGATACAGTTGCAAGCTTCGGTGAACAGTGGGAAATCACTACCGGACCAAATGTGATGGGACAGGTAGACGTGAACCATGCGGATGCCAATATCATGTATCTGCGGCCATTGAATAATGGCAAGACTGCTCGTCAGATTTTCAACGAGTCAGTATTGAATCTATTCAAGGAGTAAGATGTGTCCCGATTTGTCTTGATGTTTTTATTAGTCGCTTGCTCCGCATGTTCAATGAATCATGGCAAGCCGATAGCAAGGCTGGTTTATTCCGGAGTCGAGGAACTGGAAGATACCGGGATTTATCAGATTCGTTTTCACTCCGATGTGCAAATTCTCGAGTTGTTCAAATCCCATATCAGCCAAGGGTTGGTATGTGCGGTGGACGATGATCTGGACTTTTCTGTGGCGCATACGATAAGACGCTCCGGTTTTGGTCTCGTTGAGCGCGACGAAAAGGGCGCACCAAACGATTACAAGGCCGAAGTCATATTTAGAGAGTCCACCGGAGAAAAGGGGGCCGAATTTTTCCCCGGCGGACCAGAGCTCGGTCGTTGGATCGCGACTAAACCTTTCATTTCTTGTGTGTTCCGAACTCACACGACTACTTACAAAACGTATTTTTCCGAAATCATGCGCGTGCCTACGACTGACTTGGCACGTGCTATTAATCGGAATTGAGTCTTTTCGTCCGGAAAGGCCTCTAGCTTGGTGATCGTCGTATCCCATAATATGGGATAGACATTTATATATTGAGATTTCCCGTCCCTCGGGTTTATAGTCCGTCGCACTCACTGCCAAAAACAAAACAGGTGAAGCGATGCAGGCGCAATTGATCGCGCTCGATTGGGGGACGACCTCATTACGTGCTTACAAACTCGCGGCAAACGGTGTGGTGCTGGAACAGCGTGCGCTGTCTTCCGGGATCATGCAGTTGCCCAAGACTCCACGAGTGATTCACGGCCGTGAATGCGCCGACGGTTTTGAATTGGCCTTTGACGAGGCCTGCGGTGACTGGCTCGATGCGCAGCCGGATCTGCCGGTGATCGCTTGCGGCATGGTCGGCAGTGCGCAGGGCTGGCGCGAAGCGGCTTACTGCGAGACGCCGGCCGACGTCGCCCATCTCGGAAATTCCCTACAAACCGTTATCAGTCTGCGCGGCAATCCGGTGCGTATCGTCCCGGGCGTGATCCAGCGTTCGCGACTGCCCAATGTGATGCGGGGCGAAGAAACCCAAGTCCTCGGCGTGCTGCAAAGTCTTCCGGCCGAAGCGGGTAACGATCTGCTGATCGGCCTGCCCGGCAGCCACTCGAAATGGGTAGAAGTGGTCGATGGCCGCATCACACATTTCGACACGTTCATGACCGGCGAAGTCTTCGCCGTACTCAGCGAGCACAGCATTCTTGGCCGTACCCAGCAGCCGAGCGCGACGTTCGATGCGCAAGCGTTCGACCGCGGCGTGCAAATCGCGCTGTCGGCGGATGCCGAGCTCGGTGTGCTCTCGACCTTGTTCAGCGCCCGCACCCTCGGCCTGACCGGTGAACTGAGCCCGACCGCTCAGGCGGATTATCTCTCCGGCCTGATGATCGGCCATGAGCTGGCAGCGCTTGCCAATGTGCAGCGGCGCCGGCGCAATCAATCGAACCTTCCAGCGATCGTGCTCATCGGTAATGCGCAACTGTGCACGCGTTATCACCGCGCCCTCGACGCCTGCGGCTTTGCTCAGGTGACGCTGGCCGAGCAGGCGACCGAGCGTGGCCTGTGGCACCTGGCGCGCGCCGCCGGACTGATCGATTCCTCATCCCGTTAACCCTGACTGGAGGCCTGACATGCTCAAGCAAGCACTGGCACAAAACGGTCTGATCGCGATTCTGCGTGGCCTGCAACCGCAGGAAGCGGCGGCTGTCGGAGAAGTCCTGTATTCCGCCGGATTTCGTGTCATCGAAGTACCGCTCAATTCCCCATCGCCGTACGAAAGTATCCGCATCCTGCGCGACGCGCTGCCTGACGATTGCCTGATCGGTGCCGGCACGGTGCTCACCCCCGAGCAGGTCGAGCAGGTCAAAGCGGCTGGCGGCCAAGTGATCGTCATGCCGCACAGCGATGCCAAGGTGTTGCGCGCGGCGAAAGCGGCGGGGCTGTACCTGTCGCCCGGCGTGGCCACGCCGACCGAAGCCTTCGCCGCATTGGCCGAGGGTGCGGACATTCTCAAGCTGTTCCCGGCCGAGCAGATGAGCCCGGCCGTCGTCAAAGCCTGGCTCGCGGTGTTGCCGGCCGGCACGGTGCTGGCGCCGGTCGGTGGCATTACACCGGACAACATGCAGGCCTTTATTGATGCTGGAGTGAAAGGTTTTGGCCTCGGTTCCGGCCTGTTCAAACCGGGCATGACGCCCGAGCAGGTGGCGGTCAATGCCAAGGCGTACGTGGCTGCCTGGGAAGCCCTGCGTTAAGACTTTTGGCGCCGCGTGCGCTGCATCCGAACAAGAGAGACAAGCAGATGAAAATTACCAAACTCACGACCTTCATCGTTCCGCCGCGCTGGTGCTTCCTCAAGGTCGAAACCGACGAGGGCGTCACCGGTTGGGGCGAGCCTGTGGTCGAAGGGCGCGCGCATACCGTAGCGGCTGCGGTGGAAGAATTGTCCGACTACCTGATCGGCAAAGACCCACGCAATATCGAAGACATCTGGACCGTGCTCTATCGCGGCGGTTTCTACCGTGGCGGCGCGATCCACATGAGCGCGCTCGCCGGTATCGACCAGGCACTTTGGGACATCAAGGGCAAGGCCCTCGGCGTATCGGTCAGCGATCTGCTCGGTGGCCAAGTGCGCGACAAGATTCGTGTGTACTCGTGGATCGGCGGCGACCGTCCGGCCGACACCGCGCGTGCGGCAAAAGAGGCGGTGAGCCGTGGTTTCACGGCGGTGAAAATGAACGGTACCGAAGAGCTGCAGTTCCTTGACACCTTCGAGAAAGTCGATCTCGCCTTGGCCAACGTCGCCGCCGTGCGTGACGCGGTCGGGCCGAACGTCGGCATCGGCGTCGACTTCCATGGCCGCGTGCACAAGCCGATGGCCAAGGTGCTGATGAAGGAGCTCGACCCGTACAAACTGATGTTCATCGAAGAACCGGTGCTCAGTGAAAACTATGAAGCGCTGAAAGAACTGGCGCCGCTGACCAGCACGCCGATTGCCCTCGGCGAACGGCTGTTCTCGCGTTGGGACTTTAAACGGGTGTTGAGCGAAGGCTACGTCGACATTATCCAGCCGGATGCCTCTCACGCTGGCGGTATCACTGAAACCCGCAAGATCGCCAACATGGCCGAAGCCTACGACGTCGCGCTGGCGCTGCACTGCCCGCTGGGACCGATCGCGCTGGCGGCGTGTTTGCAACTGGACGCGGCTTGTTACAACGCGTTTATCCAGGAGCAGAGCCTGGGCATCCATTACAACGAAAGCAACGACTTGCTCGACTATGTGAAGGATCCACGGGTGTTCGACTACGACCAAGGCTTCGTCAAAATCCCGAACGGCCCGGGGCTGGGTATCGAGATCAACGAGGAATACGTCATCGAGCGTGCGGCCGTCGGCCACCGCTGGCGCAACCCGATCTGGCGTCATGCCGATGGCAGCTTTGCCGAGTGGTGAGTCTCTGACTCGCTAGCATCAGATCGTTCCCACGCTCTGCGTGGGAATGCCTCAATGGACGCTCTGCGTCCGCTGCTGGGACGCGGAGCGTCCCGGGCTGCATTCCCACGCGGAGCGTGGGAACGATCAGTCAGTTTTTGACCTCCAGGGAGAGGAGATCTGCGTCATGACCTCAACAAACATAAAAAGAGGCATCTCTCATGCAAACGCACACCCTCTCCGGGCAGGCGTCTTTAGTCACGCCCAGCCGCAAGCGGTTTTTCATCATGGTGTTGCTGTTCATCACCGTGGTCATCAACTACCTCGACCGCAGCAATCTGTCGATTGCCGCGCCGGCGCTGACCAGTGAACTGGGCATCGACCCGGTTCATGTCGGTCTGATCTTCTCCGCCTTCGGCTGGACTTACGCCGCAATGCAGATCCCCGGCGGCTGGCTGGTCGATCGCGTGCCGCCACGGATTCTTTACAGTGTCGCGCTGTTGCTGTGGTCGGTGGCCACAGTGATGCTCGGTTTCGTCAGCAGCTTCATTGCCCTGTTCGTGCTGCGCATGGCCGTCGGTGCGCTGGAAGCGCCGGCCTATCCGATCAACAGTCGCGTGGTGACGACCTGGTTTCCTGAGCGCGAACGCGCCACGGCGATCGGTTTCTACACCTCCGGGCAGTTTGTCGGTCTGGCCTTCCTGACCCCGGTGCTGGCGTGGCTGCAACATGAATTCGGCTGGCACATGGTGTTCGTCGCCACCGGCGCGGTGGGCATTCTCTGGGCAGTGATCTGGTACGCGGTGTATCGCGAGCCACGCGATTTCAAAGGCACCAATCAGGCGGAAATCGACCTGATTCGTGAAGGCGGCGGGCTGGTGGATATCCAGGCCGAGGCGGCCAAGGTCAAAGCCAAATTCAGCTGGACCGATCTGGGCATCGTCCTCAGCAAACGCAAGTTGTGGGGCATCTACCTCGGCCAGTTCTGCCTGAACTCAACGCTGTGGTTTTTCCTCACCTGGTTCCCGACCTATCTGGTGAAATATCGCGGCATGGACTTCATCAAGTCCGGCCTGCTCGCGTCCCTGCCGTTTCTTGCCGCGTTCGTCGGCGTGTTGTGCTCGGGATTCTTTTCCGACTTCCTGATCCGCCGTGGCTATACCGTGGGCTTCGCGCGCAAGTTGCCGATCATCGGCGGGCTGCTGATTTCGACTTCGATCATCGGCGCCAACTTTGTCGATTCGACGCCGCTGGTGATTGCCTTCCTCGCGCTGGCATTTTTCGGCAACGGACTGGCGTCGATCACCTGGTCACTGGTGTCGACACTGGCGCCGGCGCGTTTGCTCGGCCTGACCGGTGGCGTATTCAACTTCATCGGCAACCTCTCGGCGATTGCTACTCCGATCGTGATCGGCTTCCTCGCCAGCGGCGATTCGTTCGCTCCGGCGATTACCTACATCGCCGTGCTCGCGCTGGTCGGTGCCTTGTCCTACGTGCTGCTGGTGGGCAAGGTCGAGCGTATCGAGTTGTAGTGCTCAGTCTCGGGCGACCATAATGCCGCCCGTTCCTTCGCTCAACGGTAAAAGGCTGGATATGCAGGAAGACGCTCCGGAAAAAACCAAGGACGCCGCGCCCACCGGCACCCAGACGCTGCTGCGCGGCCTCGGTGTGGTGCAGGCGGTGGCCAGTGGCGCGCGTGATCTCAAGGAGATCGCCCGGCTGATCGGCACCACGCGCAGTACCACCCATCGTCTGGCCAGTTGCCTGGTCGACGAGCGTTATCTGCGCGTGGTGCCGCAAATCGGTTATCTGCTCGGGCCGAAACTGATCGAACTGGGCTTTCAGGCCCGCGAAGAGTTGCCGCTGGTGACGTTGGCCGGGCCGTATCTGGACGAGTTGTCGGCAATGACCGGCGATACCGTGCACCTCGGAATCCGCGAAGGCGACGAAGTGCTGTACCTGCTGAAGAATCCAGGACGCAACGGCCCGGAAATGCGCTCGCGGGTCGGCCATCGCATGCCGCTGGTGCGCACCGGGATCGGCAAGGCCTTGATGCTCGATGACTCGCCGCAGGATTGGCGGCGGCTGTACGACATCAGCCTGCCGGCAGGTGGCAAAAGTCAGTTCTGGCCGCAGCATCCCCAGCAGTCGTGGGAACAGCTTGAGCAGCGCATGGGCGAGTATGTCGCCGGTGGTTATGCGTTCGATCTGGAAGACAACGAACCGTCGATCCGCTGCGTGGCGGCGCCGATTCGTGATGCGAGCAAGGGCATTGTCGCGGCAATCAGTATCGCCAGCACCGTGCCGTACATGCCGCTGGAAAAAATGGCCGAGTTGATCCCCCTGCTCAAAGGGGTCACAACCCGGCTGTCGGCGGAGCTAGGCTTGAAGGTGTAAGCCTTGAAGGTTTAAGCCTTCAGCGTCGCCATATCGATGACGAAACGGTATTTCACGTCACCGGCAATCATCCGCGCGTAGGCTTCATTGATATTGCGGATGTCGAGCATTTCGATGTCGCAGGTGATGTTGTGCTCGGCGCAGAAATCCAGCACTTCCTGGGTCTCCGCGATACCACCGATCAAGGAACCGGCCAGAACGCGGCGGCTCATCACCAGATTGCCGGCGTGGACGGGTGGGTTCACCGGCTCGATCAGGCCGACCAGAATGTGCACGCCGTCGAAACGCAGCGTGTCGAGGTACGGGTTCAGATCGTGCTGCACCGGGATGGTGTCGAGCAGGAAGTCGAAGTAGCCGGCAGCGGCCTTCATTTGCTCTGCATCGGTGGAGACGATCACATGGTCGGCGCCCTGACGGCGACCTTCTTCAGCCTTGCTCGCCGAGCGGGTGAACAGTGTGACTTCCGCGCCCATGGCCTTGGCGAACTTGATGCCCATGTGGCCGAGGCCCCCCATACCGAGAATCCCGACCTTGTCACCGGCCTTGACGCCGTAATGCTTGAGCGGCGAGTAGGTGGTGATGCCGGCGCAGAGAATCGGTGCGGCGCTGGCCAGAGCCAGACGTTCCGGAATGCGCACAACGAAGTGTTCGCTGACCACGATGCTGTCGGAATAGCCGCCCATGGTGTTGCTGCCATCGACCCGGTCCGGGGTGGCGTAAGTCATGGTCGGGCCTTCGAGGCAATATTGCTCGAGGTTCGCCTGGCAGGCTTCGCAGCTGCGGCAGGAATCGACCATGCAGCCGACGCCGACCAGATCGCCTACCTTGTGACGGGTGACATTCGCACCGACAGCGGTGACTTTTCCGACGATCTCATGGCCAGGCATCAGCGGATAAACGGCGATGCCCCATTCGTTGCGTGCCTGATGGATGTCGGAATGGCAGACGCCGCAGTAGAGAATTTCGATCGCCACGTCGTCGGCGCGCGGGCTGCGGCGTTCGAATTTCATCGGGGCGAGGGGCGTGGTGGCCGATTGGGCGGCATAGCCGATGGCGGTGTACATGGGTGACCTCGCAAAAACAGTGACAAGTGAGGCGGTGAATTCTGGGTGCCAGAGGCGGGTGCGGCCATGACGATTTCTCCGGGACTCATGCCTAATCCTCCGGCATGCGGGTTTCGGCGATCGCATTGGCCAGCGGATCTGCGATGATGTTTTCATCCCTTTTTCCGTGAATTTTACGAAGACCTATTTGATGCAGTTGACCCGTCATCTTGATGCCAATGCCCGGCTGGTTTCGTTGATCGAACCGCTGGCGCTGCGCGATGGCTACAGCCAGACCGGCCTGCCCGGTGTGCAGATCTTGCGCGCCAGCTGCGACGTCGCCCGTGGCCCGCATATCTACGAGCCGAGCCTGATGATTATCGCCCAAGGCAGCAAACTGGCGTTTCTCGGCCCACGCACCATGGAATATGGCGCCGGGCATTACCTGATCCAGGCGCTGCCGGTGCCGTTCGAATGCGAAACCTTTGCCTTGCCCGATGCGCCATTGCTCGGTGTGTCGGTGGCGATCGATCGCGTCCTGCTCGGCGAACTGGTGCTGGCCATGGGGCTGGCGCCGGGGCGGCATATTCCGGCGCAGACGCCGGAGTCGATGACCTCGGTGGTGCTCGACGATGGCATGCGCGGTTGCGTCGAACGGCTGCTCAGCTGTCTGCACGATCCGCTGGAATGCCAGATTCTCGGCCCGGCGCGGGTGCGTGAGTTATTGTTCGTCGCGCTGCGCGGGCCGCAAGCGGATGTGTTGCGTGCGCTGGTTGAGCAACAAGGGCAATTCGCCCGGGTCGCGGCATCGATCAGCCATCTGCATGCGCATTACACCGAGCCGCTGAATGTCGAGACCTTGGCCGGTTGCGCGAACATGAGCGTGTCGACCTTTCATGAGCATTTCAAACGCAGCACATTGTTGTCGCCGGTGCAGTATCTGAAGCGTTTGCGCTTGTTGAAGGCGCAGACGTTGCTGGTGGCGGAGGGGCTTGGCGTGGCGCAGGTGGCGCATCGGGTCGGGTATCAGAGCACGTCGCAATTCAGCCGCGAGTACAAGCGTTACTTCGAACGTAGCCCGGGGGACGAGCGCGCTGCCTGATCTGCCGATAATCCCCTGTGGGAGCGAGCCTGCTCGCGAAGGCGCTGGATCAGTCGACATCATCTTTATATGACACACCGCTTTCGCGAGCAGGCTCGCTCCCACAGTTGTTTTGTGGTGGCAGAGGAATTGTGGGCAACAAAAAGGCCCCCATTTCGGGAGCCTTGTTGTTCAGCGTTTCGACTTACATATTCGGGTAAGTCGGGCCGCCGGCACCTTCCGGCGCCACCCAGGTGATGTTCTGCGCAGGGTCCTTGATGTCACAGGTCTTGCAGTGCACGCAGTTCTGGGCGTTGATCTGGAAGCGTTTCTCGCCGTCTTCCTTGGTGATCACTTCGTATACGCCGGCCGGGCAGTAGCGCTGCGCCGGTTCGTCGTACAGCGGCAGGTTTTTGCTGATCGGGATGCTCGGATCGGTCAGCTTCAAGTGGCACGGCTGCTCTTCTTCGTGGTTGGTACCGGAGATGAACACCGAGCTGAGTTTGTCGAAACTCAGTTTGCCGTCGGGTTTCGGGTAGTCGATCTTCTTGCAGTCGGCCGCGAGCTTGAGGCAGGCGTAATCCGGCTTGGTGTCGCGCAGGGTGAACGGCAGTTTGCCGCCGAAAATGTTCTGGTCCAGCCAGTTGAAACCACCGCCGATGATCGCGCCGTACTTGTGAATCGCCGCGCCGAAGTTGCGGCTGGCGAACAGTTCTTCGTGCAGCCAGCTGTTCTTGAACGCGTCGACGTAAGTGGTCAATTCGACGGTGCAATCCTGCTCGGCGAACAGCGCATCGGCTACCGATTCCGCCGCGAGCATGCCGGACTTCATCGCCGTGTGGCTGCCTTTGATCTTGGCGAAGTTCAGGGTGCCGAGGTCGCAACCGATCAGCGCGCCGCCCTTGAAGACCATTTTCGGCAGCGAATTCAGGCCGCCCTTGGCGATGGCGCGGGCGCCGTAGCTGACGCGCTTGCCGCCTTCCAGGTATTGCTTGAGCAACGGGTGATGCTTGAGGCGCTGGAACTCATCGAACGGCGACAGGTAAGTGTTGCTGTAGGACAGGTCGACGATCAGACCGACCACCACCTGATTGTTTTCCAGGTGATAGAGGAACGAGCCGCCGGTGTTTTCGGTGCCCATGATGTCCAGCGGCCAGCCGGCGGTGTGCACCACCAGGCCTGGCTGATGCTTGGCGGGGTCGATTTCCCAGATTTCCTTGAGGCCGATGCCGTAATGCTGAACGTCGGCATCGCTGTCGAGGTTGTAGCGCTTGATCAGTTGCTTGCCGATGTGGCCACGGCAGCCTTCGGCGAACAACGTGTATTTGCCACGCAGTTCCATGCCCGGGGTGTACAGGCCTTCTTTCGGATGGCCTTCACGGTCGACGCCCAGATCACCGGTGATGATCCCGCGCACCACGCCGTTTTCATCGATCAGCGCTTCCTGAGCGGCGAAGCCCGGGTAGATTTCAACACCGAGGTTTTCAGCCTGCTGAGCCAGCCAGCGGCACAGGTTGCCGAGGGAGATAATGTAGTTGCCTTCGTTGTGCATGGTCTTGGGCACAAAGAAGTCAGGGATCTTCTGCGCACTGTCGGCATTTTTCAGCACGAAAATGTCATCGCGTGTGACGGGCGTGTTCAGCGGCGCGCCGAGCTCTTTCCAGTCCGGGAACAGTTCGTTCAGAGCGCGGGGTTCGAATACCGCACCGGAGAGGATATGTGCGCCGACTTCGGAGCCTTTTTCGACCACGCAGACGCTGATTTCCTTACCGGCGTCAGCGGCCTTCTGCTTCAAGCGGCAGGCGGCGGACAGACCAGCGGGGCCGGCACCGACGATGACGACGTCGAATTCCATGTATTCGCGTTCCACAGGCTATCTCCTACTCAAGGCTCAACAGTTTTTTTTCTAATATGGAGGTTTGATCTCGCATCCGTATTGCCTTTACGTTAACGTCAAAGGGAATATTGGCGAATCCACCTTTCTCTCTAGGCGGCGCATTATATCTACACCACTCCGAGCGTCCAATACAAACGTTTGTTTGAATCGCCTCCAGCCCTGATAAATCAAAGAAGCGCGGCTTATGACAGGGCATTTTGGCGTATTGACCAGAATGGGCGTTCCGGTCAAGATACGGGCGGTTTTGCGCTCGCCGTAGGCAGACTGGCGGTTTCAAGAGCACCTCTAAAGACAGGGCACAGGCAGTAGACGGTGATGCGCAGCGCAAGTCCGGCGCGCAGTTTACACAGCGTGAGAATGAATGACCCGGCAGTCACCCCTGACGAACGGTCAACTCCCTTCGCGAAGTGAATCACCTCACATTCAAGCCGGCGTTTTTAGAGGTGCCCTTGTCGCCCGATGAGCATCATCCGCCAGGTTCGCCTAGGCGACTTTCTTTTCACCGGAGAGTAACGAGGAATCCATGAAGGTTCTTGTAGCTGTCAAACGCGTTGTGGATTACAACGTCAAGGTCCGCGTCAAGGCGGACAATTCCGGCGTCGACCTCGCCAACGTCAAGATGTCGATGAACCCATTCTGCGAAATCGCCGTGGAAGAAGCCGTACGCCTGAAAGAGAAGGGCGTTGCGACTGAAATCGTCGTCGTCTCCATCGGCCCGACCACCGCTCAGGAGCAGCTGCGTACCGCACTGGCTCTGGGTGCCGACCGCGCCATCCTCGTCGAATCCGCTGAAGACCTGACCTCGCTGGCCGTGGCCAAGCTGCTCAAGGCTGTCGTTGACAAGGAACAGCCGCAGCTGGTGATCCTTGGCAAACAGGCGATCGACAGCGATAACAACCAGACCGGCCAGATGCTCGCGGCACTGAGCGGCTACGGTCAGGGCACCTTCGCCTCGAAAGTCGAAGTCTCCGGCGACAGCGTAGCCGTGACCCGCGAAATCGACGGCGGCGCGCAGACCGTTTCGCTGAAACTGCCTGCAATCGTCACCACCGACCTGCGTTTGAACGAGCCGCGCTACGCGTCCCTGCCAAACATCATGAAAGCCAAGAAGAAGCCTCTCGAAGTGCTGACTCCGGACGCTTTGGGCGTTTCCACCGCCTCCACCAACAAGACCCTGAAAGTCGAAGCGCCGGCTGCACGCAGCGCGGGTATCAAGGTCAAGTCGGTGGCTGAACTGGTTGAAAAACTCAAGAACGAAGCGAAGGTAATCTAAATGACTATCTTGGTTATTGCTGAACACGACAACAAAGTGCTGGCCCCGGCCACACTGAACACCGTGGCTGCGGCTGCCAAAATCGGCGGCGACATTCACGTTCTGGTTGCAGGTCAGGGCGCTGGCCCGGTGGCCGAAGCCGCGGCTAAAATCGCTGGCGTGAGCAAAGTCCTGAATGCTGACAACGCCGCCTACGCGCATCAGCTGCCAGAGAACGTAGCTCCGCTGGTTGCAGAGCTGGGCGCTGGCTACAGCCACATCCTCGCTGCCGCCACTTCCAACGGCAAAAACATCCTGCCGCGCGTTGCTGCTGCGCTGGACGTTGACCAGATCTCCGAGATCATCTCGGTTGAAAGCGCTGACACCTTCAAGCGTCCGATCTATGCCGGTAACGCCATCGCTACCGTGCAATCGACCGCCGCGATCAAAGTGATCACCGTGCGTGCCACCGGTTTCGATCCGGTGGCTGCTGAAGGTGGTTCGGCTGCCGTTGAAGCCGTTGGCGCTGCTCACGACGCCGGTACTTCGAGCTTCGTCAGCGAAGAGCTGGCCAAGTCCGATCGTCCTGAGCTGACCGCTGCCAAGATCGTCGTTTCCGGCGGTCGCGGCATGCAGAACGGTGACAACTTCAAGCACCTGTACGCGCTGGCCGACAAGCTCGGCGCGGCTGTTGGCGCTTCGCGCGCTGCGGTCGACGCAGGTTTCGTACCGAACGACATGCAGGTCGGTCAGACCGGCAAGATCGTTGCGCCACAGCTGTACATCGCCGTCGGCATCTCCGGCGCGATCCAGCATTTGGCCGGCATGAAAGACTCCAAGGTGATCGTTGCGATCAACAAGGACGAAGAAGCGCCGATCTTCCAGGTGGCCGATTACGGTCTTGTGGCGGATCTGTTCGAAGCAGTACCTGAGCTGGAGAAGCTGGTCTAATCCGGCGGCTTCACTTATAAAGAGCCCGGCCTGTTGGTCGGGCTTTTTTTTGTCTCGGATTTGAGTGGGGAGTGTTTTGCCATGGATCTGCGCTGCGGATGGTTATTGGGATTGATGCTGTTGCCCGGTTTGGCCATGGCCGCGGGCAAGTGCGAGCGCCTGGTTGTCACCGGCAGCCCGGATGCGCCGCCGTACCTGTGGCAGGACCCGCAAAACCCCAAGCGCCTGATCGGCGCCAGTGCCGATCTGTTGCAGCAAGTGGCCAAGGATCTGGGCATCAAAGTCGACCTGCTCTACGCCGGCAAACGCTCGCAGGCCCTCGATGAAGTGCGCAGCGGGCGCATGGACATGCTGGCCGACGCACCGCTGACCGTGACCGAGCTGGAAAACTTCGACTTCATTCATCCGCCACTGCTGGAAAACGACTATCTGGTGTGGACGCGCAAAGGCTCGACGCTGACCTATGCCGAGGCCGGCGACCTTAAAGGGCACGCCGGCGCGGTGTCGGAAAAATCTCGGATGACCCAGGCATTCGGCACTTTCGCCGAGCAGAATCTGACCCTGACGCGGACAGCCAACCTTACCCAGGCACTACAGAAACTTCTTTTGGGCGAGGTGGAATATGTCCTCGCCGGGCGCTACTCAGGCCTGGCCGCCGCGCAGACATTGGGCATGACCAGCGATCTGCTGGCGTTCGAACAACCCATCGACCGGCCGGGTCTGTTCCTCGCGGTTTCGCATAACTCGGCCTGCAACGATCCGTGGTTGCGCGGACAGCTCGCCAAAAAGATGACAGAATTGCCCGCGTCCGGACTGACGGAAGCCGCGCTGCAACGCAACCTCGAGCGCTGGAAGGCGCAACAGCAACAGCCGCCACGACCTGTCAGTGCCCCAAAACAGTAGGGATTCTTAGTGAGTATTCGACCTCTTTTCGCGGCTGTGGCCGTTCTGGCCCTGGCCGGGTGCGCAACCGATCCGGCACCCAGTGAACAAATGCGTTTGACCGAACAAGCCATCGTGCAGGCCAAGGCCGTTGGCGCCACCGCTGACGACGTGCCGGAAATGCAACTGGCCGAAACCAAGTACAACCGCGCCAAAGGCAACATGGCGGACGAGTCCTATCGCAACGCGCGCATGCGGGCCGAGCAGGCCGAACTGGATGCGCGTCTGGCTGAAGCCAAGGTGCTGACGAAAAAAAGCCAAGAGCAACTGAATGTGCTCAATACCCGCATTGTCCGCCTGCGCAAGCAGCTGCAACTGGGGGAAGCGCAATGAGCCTCAAGTCCAACGCTCTCGGCATTCTGCTTCTTGCCGGTTGCGCCAGCCTCTACGGCTGCGCCGGCCAGCACAGCGAGGCGGCGCTGCAACAGGCCGGCGCTGATTTCCAGAAGGTCAAGGAAGATTCCAATGTGCTGCGCATCGCGCCGAAAGACGTGATCCGCGCTGGCGAATCCCTGGCCCGCGCCGATCGGCTGTCGACCTATTGGGGCAGCGGTGCCGACGTGGTGCATTACGCCTACCTGAGCCAGCGCTACAGCGAAATCGCCCGCGAGCACACCAATCAGGTACTCAACGAGGAGCAAGCGGCCAAGCTCGAACTGGAGCGGCAGCGCCTGCAACTGGCCCTGCGCGAATCGAAACTGCTCAGCGTGCAGCAACAAGGCAAGTGGCTGGAGGAACAGATCGTCGCGCTGGCGACCACGCAGACTGATCGCGGTCTGGTGATGACCCTCGGCGATGTGTTGTTCGACACTGGCGAAGCGGAACTGAAAAACTCGGCCAACCGGGTCGTGCTGAAGATCGTTCAGTTCCTGCAGCTCAATCCCAAGCGCGTGGTGCGCATCGAGGGTTACACCGACAGCACTGGTGGGAAACAGGAAAACCTCAAACTGTCCCGCGACCGCGCGCAATCGGTGGCTGACGTGCTGGTCGATCTGGGGATCGACGAAAAGCGCATCCAGGTCGAAGGTTACGGTGATCAGTTTCCGGTCGATGCCAACGCCTCCGAGCGCGGTAGGGCGCAGAATCGCCGTGTGGAAATCGTGTTTTCCGACGAAAAGGGCCAGCTCGGCGCCGCCCGCTAAGCAACGCAAAACCCTGTAGATACTCTGTTCACGGTCAAGCTTTTTGGACGTGTTTACCGCTAAAAAGCTTGGCCGTGTCGAAGTCTTCTCCGGCCTGCATGCAGGCCCATAGTCCGGTCAGGTATTTGCGCATGACTGCGACGATAGCTTGCATCTTCCTCTTTCCTCGGGCCACCAACGCTTCGTAAAACGCTTTCACGTTCGGGTCGCAACGTATGGCGGTCAGCGCAGGCATGTACATCGCTGAGCGCAAATAGGCATTGCCGCCCTTACTTATCCGGCCGGGTTTATCAATGCTGCTTCCTGATTGCGTGAGTCGGACATCGAGTCCGGCATGGCGGCTAACCTGCGCGGATTTAAGCGTCACCGGTAAGGTCGTCAGTTCAGCCAGCGCTGCAAATACTGAGATCTCACCCATGCCTGGAGCGGCAATCATGTGTCCAAACTGGGCGCTCAACATTGGGCAGTTGTCGATCAATGCCCGACCAGCGACACGGAAACGCTCGATTCGTTTGTCAAAGGCGTTGATGGCCTCTTCTTCATCCTCAATCAGCATCGGGAGTGTTGTTTGAGTAGCTTTTAGCGCATGCAGCTCGTTTTTGGCGCGGGTGCGGTGACCTGTCAAACGATTGATGTGGCGGCCGATAGCACGCAGCTCAAGCTGTATTGAAGTGGGCGGCGTCCACAACCTTGGGCTCATCCGTTCGCCGTATTCAGCTAATAATTGGGCATCGATTGCGTCCGTTTTGCTGTTTTTCAGCATCAGCTTTGCAAAGTTGTGAAAACTCTTCGGATTGATAACCGAGACTGGCAAACCCGCCGCAGCGAGCTCCATGGCCAAGTCCAGGTAGTAGATACCGGTGGCTTCCATCACCACAGATATCGGCTTGAGCTCAAGCAATTTGCCGACAGCAGCCTTGCGCCCCGCCGGCGTCTGGTCGATATTGCACTGACCTGCAAAGCGGCCGCCATTGCGCCAGCCCATCGCTGTAGTGCGAGATCCCACATCCAAACCGACGTGCATGTTCATGCTTTCAACTCCAAGAGAACTGAGTTAAAAATGCTTCCTGGTTCCCCTGACCTCGAACTTCATGCCACTGCAACCTTGTAATGCGAAGTCCGACTCGTCGGCTTCTCGATACTCTTCGTGGTGGGCAATGAGGCGGGGGGACCTCTCTACAGACAAGGTCAGGAGCAAGTCCTGCCTTAAGGAGCGATCGGTCTCCCCCAGAAACACATCTTCGTATGTCGCACCAGCGAGCTTAGATCTCATTCATGCTGGTGTCTGGGGAACATACAAGGAGCTGCCGAAGGCTGCGATTTTTTGATGTTGAATTTAAAAACAAGATCAAAAGATCGCAGCCTCGTTTCACTCGTCAGCTCCTACACAGCTCCTGCAAAGCCCGGCCTGTCATGCAGTGCCGGGCTTTTTTACGTCTGTCTATTGGCTGGCAAATCGGTACAGTCGGGGGCAGACACCGCACTGTATGGTCGAGTAATCTGGCAACTGTCCCAGTACACTTCTAAACTGTTCCGGTATTGTTTCAGACAAGAATAAAACGCCCGTGAAATCGAGTGCTGCGTCATGACCAATCTCTTGCTCTACCAACGTATTGCTCAGCAACTGGCCGAAGACATCCGCCGGGGTGTCTATCAACCCGGGGAGCGCGTGCCTTCGGTGCGCAAGATGAGCTCGCAGCTCAACGTCAGTCATGCGACGGTGTTGCAGGCCTATGCCAACCTTGAAGATCAGGGCCTGATCCGTGCCCGGCCGCAGTCGGGTTATTACGTACACCAGACCCCCGCGCTGACCGCGCCGACGCCTGACATTGCCCGGGTCGAACGGCCGGGGCTGGTGACGCGCAGCAGCATCATTCAACAGGTATTGGTGGAGTCCCGCCGGGAAGGCGTGTTTCCGCTGGGCGCTGCGGTCCCGAGTGTCGATTATCTGCCGGTGCGTGCGCTGCATCAGCAGTTGGCCAAGGTGACCCGGTTTCACAGCCCACGGGCGTTCAGCTACATGTTCAGCCCCGGTTTTGAACCGCTGCGTCGGCAAGTGGCGATTCGCATGCGTGACGCTGGCGTGGTGGTGGACCCGTCGGAAGTAGTGATCACCCACGGCTGTGTCGACGCCTTGCAGATGTCGTTGCGTGTGCTGACCCGGCCGGGCGATCTGATCGCTGCCGAATCGCCAACCTATTACGGCCTGCTGCAACTGGCCGATCTGCTTGGCCTGAAAGTCATCGAAATCCCCAGCGACCCCGCTACCGGCATGAGTCTGGAAGCCTTGCAGCTGGCCGCCAATCAATGGTCGATCAAGGCGTTGGTGCTGACCACGCGCCTGAGCAATCCCCTCGGCGGCACCATGCCGGAAGAGCGGCAGAAACAGTTGCTGCGCCTGGCCTCGGATTTCGATATCCAGATTGTCGAAGACGATATCTACGGGGAACTGATGTTCGAGCAGGGCCGCACCAAAGCGCTGAAGGCCTACGATCGACTGGATCGAGTGATCTACTGCTCGAGCTTCTCCAAAACCCTGTCGCCCGGTGTGCGCATCGGCTGGATGATCGCCGGCAAGTACCAACAGGAAATCCAGCGCCTGCAAACCTTCAGTACCCATTCAGCGTGCAGCGTCACGCAGATGGCGATAGCGGCCTATCTGGAAAACGGCGGTTATGACCGGCATTTACGCTACATCCGTCAGGAATACCGAAAAAACCTCAGCGCGTTCCAGCTGGCGGTGCAGCAGCACTTCCCTGAAGGCACGCAAATGTCCCGACCTACGGGCGGTTTCATCCTGTGGGTGAGCTTGCCGGGGCGGGTCAACACCCAGGAATTGCATGTCCGCGCGTTGCAACAAGGCATTAGCATCGCGCCGGGGCTGATCTTCAGTAACACCGAGCAGTTCAACCACTGTATCCGCCTGAACTGCGGCATTCCGTGGAACCGCGAGGCGGAGCGGGCGCTGATGACGCTGGGTCTGTTGGCCACCCAACTGTGTCAGGAAACCGCTGGCGGATTCTGAACGAAGAGGGCGGTGATGCTTGTCATGTGACGCACAACAGGCGAGCATGTGGCCCTCTGCCGTTAGTTCGTTGGGTCCATGAAAGCGATTGTTCCTGCCGCGTGGGTACTGCTGGGTTTGCTGATGATCGGCCAGGCGCCGGGTGTCCTGGCGGCCGCAGCCCAGGAAAAACCGGCAGCGACCAGTACCACGAACAAAGCCACCAAAACCGCGGCTCCGGCAAAAAAAGCCCAAGCCAAAAAAAACGCCACGGTGAAGAAGCGCCGCCCGGTTGCTTCGAAATCGAAACCCGCCAGCGAAGTGGCCAAGACCAAATTGCCGCCGGCAAAACTCGACCTCAGCCTGCCCAAGGATATGGTTGAAGAGTTGAAGCCACGGGGCACCGTGGAGCTGCCCAAACGCGAGGCCATCCTGCCGCAGATGTTTGGCGAGAAAGATAACGGCTTCCAGCTCAACGGCCGTTTGCTCAGCAACGAAATGCAGTTGCAACTGCGCAACGAAGCGCGCCGCGATGTGGAAGGTGCGGCGCTGGATTTCGAATTCAAACAATAGATCCGGGCATCTGCGACGCGCAGACCAGACGCTTCGTCGGAGACTGCCCGGTCACTTTTACTTATCGTTGAAAACCCGCTTGCAGCAATTTGAAACAGCCGTTTTAGCGGTTACTCTGTTCGCGTCTCTTTACACATCGCCCGTCGCGAGGATCTGTTCGTCATGAAATGCCGTGAAGGCTGTGGCGCTTGCTGCATTGCCCCCTCCATCAGTTCGCCGATCCCGGGCATGCCCGATGGCAAACCCGCCGGCGAACGTTGCGTGCAACTGTCGGTCGATAACCTGTGCAGCATTTTCGGCCGTCCGGAGCGCCCAGCTGTCTGCTCGGGCTTCGCTGCGGATGTCGAGGTCTGCGGCAGTAGCTCCGAAGAAGCGATCAGATTGATCGGCTGGTGGGAGCAGATGACGGCGGCGTGATGTGTTCACCAACGGAACTTCAACAATAAGGAATAACACTATGGGTTCGCTGCACCGTATCGCTGTTTTGTGTGGTCTGACCGCCGTGCTCGTCACTTCGGTCGCCCAGGCGGAAGACTGGAAAGTCGCCAAGAATGAAGACGGCATCAAGGTTTCCCTGAGCGAAATACCCGGTTCGGACTACAAGTCCTACCAAGGCGTCGCGCTGATGAAAACCACCGTTGCCAAACTGCGCGCCTTGCAGGAAGACGTCTCCGGCGCCTGCGCGTGGATTCACGAATGCAAGAGCCAGAAACTGCTCAAGCACGAAGGCGATCTGAGCTGGACCTATTCGCAATTCAACACGCCGTGGCCGGTGACCCCGCGTGATTCGGTGCTGAAGATCACCACCGTTGAAGGCGCCGACGGCAGCCTGACCCGGAATCTTGAAGGCGTACCGACCTATCTGCCGGAAGAAAAAGGTTTCGTGCGGGTCCAGCAGGTCAAAGGCTTCTGGAAGTTCGTGCCAAAAGGCGATCAGGTCGAAGTGACTTATCAAGTGCACACCGAGCCAGGCGGCAGCGTGCCGGCGATGGTTGCCAACAAGTTTGTTGTCGATGCGCCATTCAATACCTTGAAAGCGCTGAAAGAACGCGCCGAGAAATAATTTTCGCGCTCTAAACAAAACGCCCCGAACGGTTCGGGGCGTTTTGTTTTGTCTCTAAATTGTATTTCCAAATATGCGTTGCACGAAATTTTCACAAAGTCTTAAAGACAATTCGCCCGCACTTGTTGCCTGCCATAGCGCAGCAGCCCTTTGAATGAAAGTCTTCAAGAGCAGGGCAGTAATCAATGGCAATGGTGTGAACGATCGTGCAACATTTGCGCACTGCGCACGCCCCGGGGTCTGGAATGACCAATAGAGGGCCTGGCGCCGCTGTATTTTTGCAACTTCAACTTCCAATGGGTCCTAAAACGACATGGCAAACCCGGACGCCCTGAATCAGCAGCGATCTTCTGCTCGCCTGCTGCAACCGACCGTCAAATCGCATCTGGCCTACACGCTGCTGTGCGCATTGGTCATGATGGTCATGTTTTCCGCGCTGCGCCTCGCGCTGCTGGTCTACAACCGCGAAATGATCCTCGACACTCCGGCCGCGACCTTCCTCGAAGCGTTCGTCAACGGTCTGCGTTTCGACCTGCGCCTGGTGGTGTACCTGTGCATTCCGCTGGTGCTGGCGCTGTTCAGTGCCCGGGCCATGGCCGCGCGCGGTTTCTTCCGCCTGTGGCTGACCGTCGCCTCGAGCATCGCGCTGTTCCTCGGCCTGATGGAAATGGACTTCTACCGCGAGTTTCACCAGCGCCTCAACGGTCTGGTGTTCCAGTACGTGAAGGAAGACCCGAAAACCGTAATGAGCATGCTCTGGTACGGTTTTCCGGTGGTGCGCTACCTGCTGGCGTGGGTGATCGGCACAGTGATTCTGACCCTGGCGTTCAAAGGCGCCGATCGTGCCACTCGCCCGCGCGGACCGTTCAGCGGCGGCAGCGTCAGCTCCCGTCAAGTCGCACCGTGGTACACCCGTCTGGCGGTGTTCGTGGTTTGCCTGTTGATCTGCGTGATTGCCGCCCGCGGCACCCTGCGTCAAGGCCCGCCGATGCGCTGGGGCGACGTGTACACCACTGATTCCAACTTTGCCAACCAGCTCGGTCTCAATGCCACGCTGTCGCTGATCGAGGCCGCCAAGTCCCGCATGGGCGAAGATCGCGACAATATCTGGAAAGCCACGCTGCCGCAGGAGCAGGCGCAGAAAATTGTCCGTGAGATGCTGCTCATGCCGGACGACAAACTGGTCGACGCCGATATTGCCGCCGTGCGCCGTGATTACACGCCGCCAGCCGACAAGACCCTGCCGATCAAGAACGTCGTCGTGATTCTCATGGAAAGCATGGCCGGTCATTCGGTCGGTGCCTTGGGCGCGCCGGGCAACATCACTCCGTACCTGGACAAGCTGTCGAAGGAAGGTCTGCTGTTCGACCGTTTCTTCTCCAACGGCACCCACACCCACCAGGGCATGTTTGCGACCATGGCCTGCTTCCCTAACCTGCCAGGTTTCGAATACCTGATGCAGACTCCGGAGGGCAGTCACAAACTGTCCGGTCTGCCGCAGGTGCTCAGTGCTCGCGACTACGACGACGTGTACGTCTACAACGGCGATTTCGCCTGGGACAACCAGTCGGGCTTCTTCAGCAACCAGGGCATGACCAACTTCGTTGGCCGCAATGACTTCGTCAATCCGGTGTTCTCCGATCCGACCTGGGGCGTTTCCGACCAGGACATGTTTGATCGTGGCCTGCAGGAACTGAAGGCGCGGGAAAACGGCAAGCCGTTCTACGCATTGCTGCAAACACTGTCCAACCACACCCCGTACGCCTTGCCGACACCGTTGCCGGTCGAGCGCGTCACTGACCGTGGCAGCCTCAACGAACACTTGACCGCCATGCGCTACTCCGACTGGGCACTCGGCCAGTTCTTCGAGAAGGCGCGCAAAGAGAAGTACTTCAACGAAACCCTGTTCGTCATCGTCGGCGACCACGGCTTCGGCAACGAGCGCCAGATCACCGAAATGGACCTGGGTCGCTTCAACGTGCCGATGCTGATGATTGCTCCAGGCATTCAGCAGAAGTTCGGTACCCGTGACCATACCGTGGGTACGCAGATCGACATCGTGCCGACCATTATGGGCCGTCTTGGTGGTGAAGTGCGTCACCAGTGCTGGGGCCGTGACCTGCTCAACCTGCCGCAGGGCGATACCGGTTTCGGTGTGATCAAGCCATCGGGCAGCGAGCAGACCACCGCCATCGTTACCGCCGAGCAGATTCTGGTGTTGCCGCGTGACAAGGACATGGGCCCGAAAATCTGGCAATACCAGCTCGGTGCCAATCCGCACGCCGAAGTTGTGCCGGACGCGCCGCGCACTGCCGAACTCAAACTCAAACTTGAAGCGTTCCTGCAAACCGCGACCAAGAGCCTGCTCGATAACACCGCCGGTGTGATTCACGGCACGCCGGACTGATGCCTGGTTAAAGTCCACGCAATAAAAAAGAGGCCCTTGAACAAGGGCCTCTTTTTTTACAGCTTCAAATCGTCATATCTTGCCGAGTAACAACAGCACCAGCAGCACGACCAACACCACGCCGATAATGCCCGACGGGCCATAACCCCAACTTCTGGAGTGCGGGAAGACCGGCAGACCACCGATCAGCAACAGGATCAGGATGATGATTAGAATTGTGCCCATGGGTGATTTCCTTGTTCAGAGTCTGGAAGAGTCTTGATGCTCAGTGGGCAGCTGGAGAGCAACTAAATTCCAGCCGGCTTACATGTTCCGACTTGCGCCAGTGAAAAATAATTCAATGTTTTTTTAATGTATTTGGATTGCTCTGTTATTTCCTTTCCAGCAAAAAGATCGCAGCCTCGTTGCACTCGTCAGCTCTTACATGAGACCAACCGGAAAACAAGGACGGCTGGAATCTTTTGATCCTCCATTCAGCAACTGGATGGAGCGTGGGTGGCGCTGGATCCTTCGCTACACTCGGCGCATCTCTCCCGGAACAACAAGGCTGTCCGCTATGCAAAATCGCATGATGATCACTGGTGCAGGCTCAGGCCTGGGTCGCGAAATCGCGCTGCGCTGGGCCCGTGAAGGCTGGCGGCTGGCCTTGTCCGACGTCAGTGAACCCGGCCTGCAGGAAACCCTGAAGCTGGTGCGCGAGGCGGGCGGTGACGGCTTCATCCAGCGCTGCGACGTGCGCGATTACAGCCAGCTCACCGCGTTCGCCCAGGCTTGTGAAGAAAAACTCGGCGGCATCGACATCATCGTCAACAATGCTGGCGTCGCCTCGGGCGGGTTCTTCAGCGAACTGTCGCTGGAAGACTGGGACTGGCAGATCGCGATCAATCTGATGGGCGTGGTCAAAGGCTGCAAGGCGTTCCTGCCATTGCTGGAACAGAGCAAGGGCAAGATCATCAACATCGCCTCTATGGCCGCGCTGATGCAGGGCCCGGCGATGAGCAACTACAACGTGGCCAAGGCTGGCGTGGTGGCCTTGTCGGAAAGTCTGCTGATTGAACTGGCGCAGCAGGAAGTGGCGGTGCATGTCGTCTGCCCATCATTCTTCCAGACCAACTTGCTGGATTCTTTCCGTGGCCCGACCCCGGCAATGAAAGCGCAGGTCGGCAAGTTGCTGGAAAGTTCGCCGATCAGTGCGGCGGATATCGCTGACTACATCTATCAGCAAGTCGCCGCCGGCGAGTTCATGATTCTGCCTCACGAACAAGGGCGCATGGCCTGGGCGCTCAAACAGAAGAACCCGCAATTGCTCTACAACGAGATGACCTCAATGGCCGAGAAAATGCGCGCCAAGGCCAGACAAAACAACGCTTGATCTTGTTCGTTGCTGGCCGCGTGGTTAGGGTGACCGCCATGGTCACCCTGTCGAGACGCGTTCATGCTCAATTACCTGTGGTTCTTCCTTGCGGCGCTGTTTGAAATCGCCGGCTGTTTTGCTTTCTACATGTGGCTGCGCCAAGGCAAGAGTGCGTTGTGGGTGATTCCCGCGTTGCTCAGCCTGACCCTGTTCGCGCTGTTGCTGACCCGTGTTGAAGCGGCCTACGCCGGGCGCGCCTATGCAGCATATGGAGGGATCTACATCGTTGCTTCGATTGGCTGGCTAGCGATGGTCGAGCGGGTGCGTCCGCTGGGTTCGGACTGGATTGGCATGGCCCTGTGCGTGGTCGGTGCCAGCATCATTCTGTTCGGGCCGCGCTTTTCCGCCGCCTGAGGCTTTTGTGCGAAGCGTCTGACAGCTGTGGGCGTGGGCGACTGTAGGGCAAGACTGATTTGCTCGTCGTGGATTGTGAAGACGCTGTAAGCCGCGCATCTTCAGGGTTTGCCAGTCCTGAAGGATGAATCCCATGCTTGTACTCAGCCGTGTGGTCGGTGAGTTGATTTCAATCGGTGACGACATCACCCTGCGTGTTCTGTCGGTCAATGGCTCCAGCGTGCGCTTCGGCGTCGAGGCGCCGAAGAAAGTCCATGTGCACCGCGCCGAGGTCTATGACCGGATCAAGCGCAAGGAGGCCGCCGCGAAGGCTGGCTGACGGTTTCAGTCGAACAGATGCTTGGGTACGTCGTGCTTGAGCATCAGCTGGCACTGTTCGCTTTCCGGGTCGAACACGATCAGTGCCTGGCCTTTGGTCAATGCCTGGCGCACGCGCAATACGCGGGTTTCCAGCGGGGTGTCATCGCCGTTGTCAGTACCGTCGCGGGTGACGAAATCCTCGATCAGGCGGGTGAGGGTGTCGACTTCAAGCGCGTCGTGTGGAATGAGCATGGGCACCTCGGTCAAATCAATGTCGGGATGCTACGGGGATTGGGTTTTGCCTGCCAGTTCTGTATTGGACTTGTCGGCCCATTCGCGAGCAGGCTCGCTCCCACATTTGAAATGCGATCCCTGTGGGAGCGAGCCTGCTCGCGAAGGCGGTCATCTGTTCACCGAAGGCTCAACTGTCAGAACGCTGCCCCACCAGACTGTCTACCGGCGGCACGCGGGTTTCGCTTTCCATCTGCGTGTCATGCTCGATCTGATGGCTGAAGCGATCCAGAGACGCATTGGCCGGCGCCGCATCGCTGGCGAAGACTGGCGGGCTGAGGATGTACGCGCCGAGCAAACGGCTGAGCGCCGCCAGGCTGTCGATGTGCGTGCGTTCGTAGCCGTGCGTGGCATCGCAGCCGAAGGCGAGCAGGGCAGTGCGGATGTCGTGGCCGGCGGTGACCGCCGAATGCGCATCGCTGAAGTAATAGCGGAACATGTCACGGCGCACCGGCAATTCGTTCTCGCCGGCCAGACGCAGCAAATGCCGCGACAAGTGATAGTCGTACGGCCCGCCAGAGTCCTGCATCGCCACGCTCACCGCGTGTTCACTGGAATGCTGGCCCGGCGCGACCGGCGCAATGTCGATGCCGACGAACTCGCTGACATCCCACGGCAATGCTGCCGCCGCACCGCTGCCGGTTTCCTCGGTAATGGTGAACAGTGGATGGCAATCGATGTTCAGCTCCTGGCCACTGTCGACAATCGCCTTCAGTGCGGCGAGCAGTGCGGCCACGCCGGCCTTGTCGTCGAGGTGGCGCGCACTGATATGGCCGCTTTCGGTGAACTCCGGCAGCGGATCGAACGCCACCACGTCACCGACATGAATGCCCAGCGATTCGCAATCGGCTTTGGTCGCGCAGTAGGCGTCCAGCCGCAGTTCGACATGGTCCCAACTGATCGGCATTTCATCGACCTGGGTATTGAACGCATGCCCGGAAGCCATCAGCGGCAACACGCTGCCGCGAATCACGCCAGTGTCGGTAAACAGGCTGACCCGGCTGCCCTCGGCAAAGCGGCTCGACCAGCAACCGACCGGGGCGAGGGTCAGGCGACCATTGTCCTTCACCGCACGCACCGCGGCGCCGATGGTGTCCAGGTGCGCCGATACGGCGCGGTCGGGGCTGCTTTTTTTGCCCTTCAACGTCGCGCGAATGGTGCCGCGTCGGGTCATTTCAAACGGAATACCCAGCTCTTCGAGACGCTCGGCGACATAGCGCACGATGGTGTCGGTGAACCCGGTAGGGCTGGGAATGGCGAGCATCTCCAGCAGGACTTTTTGCAGGTAAGCCAGATCCGGTTCAGGGATTTGTGTGGTCATGGTCATGGAAACTCCTGATGGGTTGAGCACTGATCGTTCCCACGCTCTGCGTGGGAATGCAGCCCGGGACGCTCTGCGTCCCTCGAATGGACGCGGAGCGTCCGATGAGGCGTTCCCACGCAGAGCGTGGGAACGATCAGGAAAGGTTCAGACAGCCGGCTGACTATGCGGAAACAACAGATCGACAAAGCGCTCCGCCGTCGGCTGCGGTTCATGGTTGGCGAGGCCGGCGCGTTCGTTGGCTTCGATGAACACGTAGTCGGGCTGATCCGCCGCCGGCACCATCAGATCGAGGCCGACCATCGGTATATCCAGCGCCCGCGCCGCGCGCACTGCCGCGTCGACCAGGGTCGGATGAAGAATGTCGGTCACGTCTTCCAGCGTACCGCCGGTGTGCAGGTTAGCCGTGCGCCGCACGAACAGATGCTCGCCGGCCGGCAGGATGCTGCTGTAGTCATAGCCGGCAGCGTGCAGCGTACGTTGGGTTTCGTGGTCCAGCGGGATCTTGCTCTCGCCGCTGGTGGCCGCTTGCCGGCGGCGGCTCTGCGCTTCGATCAGCGCGCCGATGGAATGCTGGCCATCACCGACCACTTCGGCGGGCTTGCGAATAGCAGCTGCGACCACTTCGAAACCGATCACCACAATGCGCAGATCGAGACCTTCGTGGAAGCTCTCCAGTAACACGCGACTGTCGAACTGCTTGGCGGTTTCGATGGCCTTCTGCACCTCTTCGATGGTGCGTAAATCCACCGCGACGCCTTGGCCCTGTTCACCGTCGAGCGGTTTGACCACCACCCGCTGGTGTTCATCGAGGAAGGCCAGGTTGTCGTCGGCATTGCCCGCCAGTTGCTGTGCCGGCAGTTTCAGGCCGGCGGCCTTGAGCACCTTGTGGGTCAGGCTTTTGTCCTGGCACAAGGTCATGCTGATGGCGCTGGTCAGGTCGCTGAGCGACTCGCGGCAGCGCACGCGACGGCCACCATGGCTGAGGGTGAACAGCCCGGCGTCGGCGTCATCCACTTGCACGTCGATACCGCGTCGATGCGCTTCTTCGACGATGATCCGTGCGTAAGGGTTGAAATTCGCCTCCGGCCCCGGGCCGAGAAACAGCGGCTGATTGATCCCGTTCTTGCGCTTGATGGCGAAGGTCGGCAGGTTGCGGAAACCGAGTTTGGCGTAGAGGTTTTTCGCCTGACGGTTGTCGTGCAGCACCGACAGATCCAGATAAGCCAGGCCACGGCTCATGAAGTGCTCGACCAGATGTCGCACCAGCACTTCGCCGACGCCGGGGCGCGAGCAATGCGGGTCGACCGCCAGGCACCACAGGCTGCTGCCGTGTTCCGGATCGTTGAAAGCTTTTTGATGGTTGAGGCCCATGACACTGCCGATCACCGCGCCGCTATCCTCGTCTTCCGCCAGCCAGTACACCGGACCGCCCTGATGATGCGGAGTGAGCAGCTCCGGATCTATCGGCAACATGCCGCGCGCCTGGTACAAGCGGTTGATCCCTTGCCAGTCGGTTTCACTCTGCGCGCGACGAATGCGGAAGCCGCGAAACACCCGCGTGGCCTGCCGATAATCGCTGAACCACAGGCGCAGGGTGTCGGATGGATCGAGAAACAGCTGCGTCGGCTCCAGGCCAAGAATCTGCTGCGGTGCGGCAACGTATAGCGCGATGTCACGCTCGCCGGGCTGTTCGTTGAGCAGCTCCTGCGCCAGCGACGCCGGGTCTGGAAAGGTGTGCCCGATCAGCAGCCGGCCCCAGCCGCAGTGCACGGCAATCGGCGCGCTGGCAGGCTCGCTGCCGTCTTCGGCCAGGCGCGCCTGCAAACGTTCATACGAGGGGGCCTGACCACGCAACAGGCGTTGGTTGATGGACGTGGCATGGGGTTTCATCAATCAGATTCCTTGTTCACTGAGCCACAGGTTCAGGGCCGCCAGTTGCCACAGTTTCGAACCGCGCAACGGGGTCAGCTGGCCTTGCGGGTCAGTCAGAAGCTTGTCGAGCATGGTCGGGTTGAACAGGCCGCGATCCTGGCTCGGATCCAGCAGCAGTTCGCGCACCCAGTTCAGAGTATCGCCTTGCAAGTGCTTGAGGCCCGGCACCGGGAAATAGCCTTTCTTGCGGTCGATCACTTCGCTTGGAATGACCCGGCGCGCAGCTTCTTTCAGCACTTGTTTGCCGCCGTCGGGCAGTTTGAATTTGCCCGGTACTCGCGCCGACAGTTCGACCAGCCGATAGTCGAGGAACGGCGTACGCGCTTCCAGGCCCCAGGCCATGGTCATGTTGTCGACACGTTTGACCGGGTCATCGACCAGCATCACCGTGCTGTCCAGACGCAAGGCTTTGTCCACCGCGGCATCAGCGCCAGGCTGGGCAAAATGCGCTTTGACGAAGTCGCCCGCTGCGTCGTGATCGACCAGCCATTTCGGCTGAACCGTTGCCGCGTAATCGTCATAGCTGCGGTCGAAGAATGCATCGCGGTAGGCCGCGTATGGATCGGCCGCGCCGTCGACCTGCGGATACCAGTGATAACCGGCAAACAACTCGTCCGCGCCCTGGCCGCTCTGCACCACTTTGCAGTGCTTGGCCACTTCCCGCGACAACAGATAGAACGCGATGCAGTCATGGCTGACCATCGGCTCGCTCATCGCCCGGAACGCAGCAGGCAGTTGCTCGATGATTTCTTTCTCGTCGATGCGCAACTGATGGTGGCGGGTGCCGTAGTGCTTGGCGATCAGGTCCGAATACTGGAACTCGTCGCCGCGCTCGCCGCCGGCATCCTGGAAACCAATGGAGAAGGTCGACAGGTTCTCTACACCGACTTCACGCAACAGGCCGACCAGCATGCTCGAGTCGACACCGCCAGACAGCAACACGCCGACATCCACTGCCGCACGCTGACGAATCGCCACCGCTTCGCGGGTGCTGTCGAGGACGCGATCGACCCAGTCTTCCAGATTGAGGTTTTTCTCGTCTTCATTCGGGCCGTAGGGCAGGGTCCACCAGGTTTTCTGCTCGGTGCGGCCATCGGCCTCAACGCGCATCCAGGTGGCGGGCGGCAATTTTTCGATACCGGCCAGCAAGGTGCGTGGCGCAGGCACCACCGCATGGAAATTCAGGTAATGGTTGAGCGCCACCGGATCAAGAATCGGGTTGATGTCGCCACCCTTGAGCAGCGCCGGCAGTGCCGAGGCAAAGCGCAGGCGTTGGCCAGTGCGCGACAGGTACAGCGGCTTCACGCCGAGACGGTCACGGGCGATGAACAGGCGCTTGGCATCGCGCTCCCAAATGGCGAAGGCGAACATGCCGTTGAGCTTCGGCAGCAGCGCCTCGCCCCAGGCGTGATAACCCTTGAGCAGCACTTCGGTGTCGCCGCCGGAATAGAAGGCATAGCCCAGCGCTTCAAGCTCTGCGCGCAATTCCGGGAAGTTGTAGATCGCGCCATTGAAAGCCAGGGACAGGCCCAGTTGGCTGTCGATCATCGGCTGTGCCGAACCGTCCGACAGGTCCATGATCTTCAGGCGTCGATGGCCCAGGGCAATCGGCCCTTGGGCATGGAAGCCCCACGCGTCAGGGCCGCGAGGGGCCAGGTGATGGGTGATTCTCTCGATCGCTGCAAGGTCTGCAGGTTGTTGATCAAAACGTAACTCGCCAGCTAATCCGCACATAAAGTCCTTACCGGTTTTTCCGTTGGGGAAGGTCAAGCCGTACCGCGCGAAAAGTGCGGGTACTCAGAAACTGACCTGTCACGGTAGGCGGAGTTTTAGATCGATAAGTTATAAGCAAGCCGTCTGCGCCAAGGTGCGGCGGTTATCCAAGCGCAAGGAGCGTGGACAACCGACTCTGAGCTACTGGGTGGTAGCGGGCTGTTTTAACGGTCGCAAATCCTGTTTGGTTGCCGGGATTTCCCCGAGCTTTTTGAATTATCAATTTGCCTCAGGCATCGCTAAGGTCACAGGCCTCCCGCAATAAAGGACTATTGCCATGCCTTCCAAAGAAAACAACATCCCAACGACTCAAGCCACGATTCTCGGCACATTGCTTGAGGCTACCGGCGACCTCGATATTGCCCAAGCCCTGCAGAAAAATCTGCCGCCGCATTTGCTTACGGCCTCGCCTGCGACCCTCGCGGTGCTCGATCAGACCGTCAGAGATCTGCATACCCTGCAACTGAAGGTCGAGAAGGACTTCAGCCGCCTCGAATCGTTGCAGCCTTTCTGCATCCGCGAGCTGACCGCCGCGCTGAAGAAAAAATGGCCGGCGGTCTATGACGTCGAGCGGGATCTGCTGAGCCTGCCCGGTGTCGACTGCGGTTGTGAGGCGGTCACTGCCGATGAGTCCGGCGTCGAAGTGATCAAACATGCCACGCAGACCCTGCTGCAGGCGGCGATGCAGAATTTCACCGAGGATGAAGAACAGGCAGATGCGTTCCCCTCAGGCAGTGTGGTGCGCGTCCAGAGTGCGCCCGGCGGGGTCAAGGATCTGACTCCGGCGGCGTTCGCCACGTTGTGCCGCGAGCTGGATCTGGGCAAGCAATACCAGCTGCATTTGCAGAAAACCTTCGGCCTTGTGGACGATGGCGGGAACGTCGTGGCCAGCAGTGCCATGACCCGCGACATCGTCGCGATGAAAAAGCATCTGTTGCGACTGGATGCCGAGCAGGCCTGGCTCAAAGGTGACATCACCTCATCCGGGCTGCGCATGGTCAAGGATCTGATCGAGGCCGATGGCGTGGCGTCGCCGCAAACCCTGCGCTACGGCGAGGACCCAATGGTCATGCAGGGCATTGAAATATTCGACAGCTGTGTCTGGGGCGTCGTGGTTTTCAGCGCACGTTCCCTGGAGCACCATCCCGAGGACGGCTGCCTGGTGTACATGCCTGGCGAGCCCGCACGAGCCCTGTACGAGTACCCCAATCTGGCGGCCTTCAAGCTCTACCTTACGCAACAACTGCAGACGACGGACTACCGGGAATACTTCGCTCGCAGTCTGGATGAAGATGACAAGGCCGATTTCCTCACGGCGTTCACCGACAAGGGTGAGGTGGCCGTTATCAAACAGCTGTCGATCGATGTATCACTGTTCGATTTCATGCTGCTGAGTCATGTCGGCAAGCGCCAGATCGATGCGCGCAAACTGGCGGTGCCGACCGCGGATATCGATGAAGAAGCGCGTCGCAAACGCCTGCAGGACTGGCTCGAGTCGGGAGTGACCCTGGCTTCTGTGGCAGGGCTGTTCGTGCCGGTACTCGGGCAGTTGATGATGGGCGTCGCAGTGGGCCAATTGCTTGGCGAGGTGTTCGAGGGCGTCGAAGACTGGCAACGCGGTGACCATCAGCAAGCCCTGTCGCATGTGCTCAGTGTCGTCGAGAACATTGCGCTCATGGGCGTCTTCGCCGGTGGGCAAAAAGCAATCGGTGCCCTGGGCGGCAAGCTGCTGCGCAGCCATCCCGAGTTTTTCGGACAATTCGCTGCGATTCTCGATCACGCCGCAAGACCTCGCTTGTGGAAGCCGGAACTCAGCCATTATGAGCACGCGCTTCCAGCCGGTTTCACCATCGATGCGGGCTCCGAGGAGTTCTACCGGATCGGGGTCAAGACCATAGGCCGTGTCGACCATCGGCTGCTTGCGGGCAAGTACGACGCCGACGGCAAGACCTGGCACCTCGAACACGCGCAACGTGCAAACGCCTATGCCCCACAATTGGTCCGGCATGTCGAGGGCGGCTGGCAGGTTCCCAACGAGGCGCCGGAAGAATGGAGCAGCTCGGCCTACACGCTCAAGCGCATCGATCCACAACTCAGCGAGTTCGTCGATGATGATCTGGACATGATGCGCCGGCTCAGCGACACCTCGCACGAGGCGCTGTTGCAAACCTTCAATGACAACCTGAAGCTGCCGGTGCGCTTGCGCGACACCGTGGAGCGTGTGCGCCTGATCCGGCAATTGCGCGAGCTGACAATCGAATTGCACAGCGGCGAGTACCATTCCGGCCAGCCTGTCGAGGAGCAGTTGCACGCTTTGCCGACGTTGCCGGGCTGGCCGACTGACCGTTATATCGCGGTGACCAGCGCCGAAAAAGCCATCGAAGCAACCTATCCTGCGACGCGCTTGCTCGACGACACCCTCAGTGTCGAGGTTACGCGCGAGCAGTTGTCCCGGGGTCAATTGCTGCAAACGGTCATCGATGGCCTTGACCAGCACGAAGTCAAAGAGATGCTTGGCGCCAAGGTGGCGAAATCCACGCAGGCATCGGCGCTGGCAAAAAAGCTGGCCGCGGCACTCACTGCGGATCATCGCGCGGCCTTCAAGCGCATGTACCAGCGTTACGACCAGAGCGAGGCGGGCGAACTGGTGAAATTACGCCAGGTGTTCACTGACCTTTCGGCGCGTCATGGGCAACGCTTGGTCGACCGCGCCACCAGTGTCGAGCGCCAGCACCTGCGATCGACCGGACGGGTGCCGTTGCGCCTTGCGCAGCGGGCCAGGGCCGGCATTGAGGAGGTGCGCCTCGATCACGCTCTGGCGGGTTTTCATTGGCCGCGTCTGGCCAACGTTGACACTGATGCGCTGGCCATCCGCTTGCTGCCGCGCCTGAACGGCTGGGATACGCAATGGCGTCTGCAGCTGCGCGAAAACACCCTGGCGGGGCCGGTTCTGGAAGAGGTCGGCGACACGGCGGCCAGCGCGGAAAACACCTGCACACTGGTGAAATCTGCCGCCGGTTATGAAGCGTTCAGCGACGAGGGAAAGTCCCTTGGCAAGGTGGCCATGGGGCCTGAAGCGTTGTTCACGGCCATTTTCAAGGCACTGCCGCAGCGTCAGCGCACGCTGCCGGGTTTTGCCGCGAACACCCGGCAATTGCGCAGCAAGCTGCTTGATGCCGCCTTGCAGGAACGCCAGGTCACGGCTCGCACGTTACGCAACGCTAAGGCCGCGAGGATCGAGGAACCGGCATGCGTGCAAGGTGATCAAGCCCCTGCAAACAAGCATCCGCGCGGGCTGCTGCGCAAAGTGCGCAGGCTGTACCCGCGCCTGAGTGAAACCCAGGCCAGCCAACTGATCGATGGCCTCGGCGCGGATCCGCTGAGCCGCGCGACCCGGGTCAAAGCGCTGCAGCAGGAACTGAAAACCCTGCGTGACGCTTTGTTTGTCTGGAGCGAGGACGCGCTGGGCCTGAAGGCCTTGGGGGGTGACCTGGCAGAAGCGCGCCACAGCCGAAAAATGACCGCAGAACTGATCGAGGAGGGTTTTCGCCGGTTTCACTGGGTGCCTGACGAACAGGGCAAATCCCTCTGCACGCTCAACCTTGATGGCATGCGCGTCGGCAAGCTGCCGACACTGCCGCCGGGGGTGAGCTTTGATCACATCCAGCAGCTATCGATGAAGAACATGGCCCAGAACGACGACGTCGCGCACTTTCTCAAATCCTTCAAACAGCTCGAGTCGCTGGAACTGGACAACAACAGCGTTACACGCTTGCCGGAAATGCTGTCGTACATGCCCAATCTCCAGCGGCTGAGCCTGGCAAACAATCAGCTGCAGCTGACGGAGCCGACGCTGGCCAAGCTCAAACGCATGACCACGCTGCACTACCTCAATCTCAATGGCAATCCTCTGGGCGCGACGCCGGACGTCAGTGCCATGCGCGATTTGCGCCGATTGCTGCTGCGCGAAACGGGACTTAGGGAAATGCCGGTCGGCCTCAAAAATCTTCCGTCTGCCGAGTGGATGGACCTGCGCAACAACCAGATCAAGGATCTGCCCGACTGGCTGTTCGAGGTGTCGCGTCGATTCAGTCAGGCGCTGAATCTGCGCTTCAATCCGTTGTCTGCGGCCAGCGAGACTCACCTTGAAAACTACCGCAACAACATCGGTGTCGGCATGGGCTACCTGCAGGACGATATCGCTCGGCTGGACGAACAGAAGGCCCGTTCGCTGTGGATGATCGACAATCCCCCAGCGCAGGCCGCCGAGCGTGAACGGATCTGGACCGCTTTCAAGGACGATGAGCGCGGCGAGGCCTTGTTTCACTTGTTGTCGGAACTGGGCGATACCGCTGATGCGACGCAGGGCAGTGCCGACATGCGCCGGCGCGTCTGGGCTGTGCTTGAGGCGGCGCAGCGTGACCCGGTGCTGTGCGATCAAGTGCTCAACCTCGCCGCCAATCCGATCAACTGCACGGACAGCGCGGCGATGAACTTCAGTCATCTGGAAGTGGCGGTCGAAGTTGATCGGGTCAGTAATATCGCCGGCGGCCGGCCGGTCACTGCCAAACCGCTATTGGAACTGGGAAAACGCCTGTTTCGCCTGGAAAAGCTCGGCGACCTTGCGCTTGAACATGTGCGCAAACATCCGAAGGCTGACGCACTGGAGGTCAATCTGGCCTATCGCACCGGACTCGCCGAGGCGCTCGACTTACCCGGGCAGCCGCGACGGATGCAATTCGCCGAACAGGGGGGCGTGACGGCTGCCGATCTGGAGACGGCCAAGAACCGGATCATGACGGCGGAGCTGTCGCCCGAATGGCTGAAATTCATGCAGCGGCAAGGGTTCTGGACAGACTATCTGCAGCGCACGTTCGCGCGGAAATTCTCGCCCATCGATGCGCTCTACGCACCGCGCATCGATGCTGTATTCGAACAGGCCGAAACGCTGCCCTCCGCCGATTACCTGAGCCAGATGGATGCCATCAGGCTCGAGCGCGATGAGGCACAACAAGCCGTAATCAAGCGTCTGACCGAAGAGTCGATACGCCTGATGGACCTCGGCCTCTGTGTAATGCCCGACGAGTGAAACCTACTTGCCGCGAATCAACTGCCGTAAGGCGAAACGGTTGGGATGGCAGGCTTCGGCTACGCTGCGCGGCAACGGCAGCGGCTCGTTGCCCAGCCACGCGGCGAGCAATTCGCCGGACAGCGGCGCGGTGATCAGCCCGCGAGAACCGTGGCCGCTGTTGACGTAGAGTCCGTCGAGCCATGGGCAAGCGATGTCCGGCACTTGGCGGGCGTCCTTGCTCAACGCTGCGTAGCTCTGGAGGAAGGCTGTGCGGTCGGCGAGCGGGCCGACGATCGGCAGATAATCCGGGCTGGTGCAACGGAAGGCGGCGCGGCCTTCAAGGTTCTCGACTGGCTGCTCGCTGATGTTCAGACGGGTGAGCAGATCGTTGGAAATCTCTTCGAGCATTTCCAGATTGCCTTGGTGCTCGGCTGTCGTGGGCGTCAGATCGTCGCTGTTGAAGTCGAAACTGGCGCCCAGCGTATGCTCGCCCAGTCGTGCCGGGGCGACATAGCCCTCGGCGCACACCACCGTGGCCAGCGCATGACTTTCTGCAGTCTCAGCCAGACGTGTGATCTGCCCGCGAATGCGCTTGAGCGGCAGTTCGGCACTCTGGGCAAAACGTTTGATTTCGGCGGCTCCGGCCAGGATCACCACCGGCGCACTGGCGAGCAGTCGTTCGCCGTCGAAGGCTTGCCACAGGTCTGCGACTTTGCGCAGTTCCAAAGCTTCGTGATGGCTGAGCAAATCAATGTTGGCATGCATTGCCTGGGCCTGACACAGCGCTGGCGGATGCACCCAGCCGCCTTCGGGGTAGAACAAGCCGCCGTGGGCCACGCCGACACCGGCGCGGGCCTGGGCTTCAGGTTGTTCCAGCCAATGCAGCAGATCTTCCGGGAATGCCTGCGCCAGTTGCGCGTGGCGCTCGGCTTCCTTGGCATTGAACGCCAGTTGCAGCACCCCGCAGTCATCCCAGTCGCTGCCGCGCTGCAGCGTTTCCAGCAGACGCCGGGTGTAACCGAAGCCGCTGAGGATCAATTGCGACAACGCCGTGCCATGGGCGGACAGCTTGAGATAGAGCACGCCTTGCGGGTTGCCCGAAGCTTCTTGCGCCACCGTCGCATGCCGCTCCAGCAGACTCACCTGCCAGCCGCGCGCCGCCAGGCTCGATGCTGTCGCGCAGCCGGCCAGGCCGGCACCGATCACCAGCGCCCGGCGCTCGCCGTTGAGTGGAGCAGGGCGGGCGAACCAGGGTTTCGCCGGTATCGGCGCCGCCACCTCGGCGGGCCAGCCAAGAAATTCGCCACGCAGGATTTCCCACTTGTGGCCGATGCCCGGCGTGCGCTTCATCTTGAACCCGGCAGCGTTGAGCAGACGGCGGACCCAGCCGGTGCTGGTGAAGGTGCTGATGGTCGATCCCGGTGCGGCCAGACGCGCCAGTTCGACGAACAGCTCAGCGGTCCACATGTCCGGATTTTTCGCCGGAGCGAAACCGTCGAGAAACCATGCATCGACCTGCGCATCGAGTTGTGGCAGTTGCTCCAGCGCATCGCCGATCAGCAAGGTCAGCGTCACCCGGCCTTCGGCCAGAGTGATGCGCTGAAAACCTTGATGAATCGCTACGTAGTGCTTGAGTAACTGATCGGCCAACGGCTTGAGTTCCGGCCAAAGTGCCAGGGCCCGTTGCAGATCCGCTGGCGCCAGCGGGTACTTTTCCACGCTGACAAAATGCATGCGTGCGCCGGCCACCGCGTGCTGTTCGAACAACTGCCAGGTGCAGAGAAAATTCAGCCCGGTGCCGAAGCCGGTTTCGCCAATGATCAGGCGCCCATCGGCGGGCAGTGCAGCGAAACGCTCGGCCAGACGGTTCTGCTCGAGAAACACGTAACGGGTTTCTTCCAGCCCCGACTGGTCGGAAAAATACACGTCATCGAACACCCGCGAACGTGGGCGTCCCTGGTCGTCCCAGTCGAGTTGGGCGTGGGGCATTTCGGCTTTCATGGCAGGCTCGGCAAACACAAGGCGGCCATTCTAGCCGATCGCGCCGGTACTACCTGATCCAGCACAAGGCTCGCGGTGAAAAGAACCCTGTGGCGAGGGGATTCATCCCCGCTGGACTGCGAAGCAGTCCCAAAACCATCCACCCCGTTTTCCCGATCCAAACCACACTTCCCGGATTTACGCCTGCTGCACAGCCAGTCAACGATAAATCCCCTCACACAAAGTTCTCCTCCCGTCCTGAGTTCATGGGAATTTATGCGCCGCGTCCGTGCCCAATCCGCTAGTCTTGCTGAACCCTGGAAGGAGCCGTCCCATGTTCGAATCCGCTGAAATCGGTCACGCCATCGACAAAGACACTTATGAGGCGGCGGTCCCTGCGCTGCGCGAAGCCTTGCTTGAAGCCCAGTTCGAGTTGCAGCAGCAGAAGCGCTTCCCGGTAATCATCCTGATCAACGGCATCGAAGGGGCGGGCAAGGGCGAGACGGTCAAGCTGCTCAATGAATGGATGGATCCGCGCCTGATCGAAGTGCGCACCTTCGACCAGCAAACCGATGAAGAACTGGCACGGCCACCGGCCTGGCGCTACTGGCGCATGCTGCCGGCCAAGGGCCGAATGGGGATTTTCTTCGGCAACTGGTACAGCCAGATGCTGCAGGGCCGGGTGCACGGTCTGTTCAAGGATCCGCGTCTGGATCAGGCCATCGCCGGCGCCGAGCGTCTGGAAAAAATGCTCTGCGATGAAGGCGCGCTGATCTTCAAGTTCTGGTTTCACCTGTCCAAGAAGCAAATGAAAGCGCGGCTCAAATCGCTGGCCGACGACCCACTGCACAGCTGGCGCATCAGCCCGCTGGACTGGCAGCAGTCGCAGACCTACGACAAGTTCGTCAAATACGGCGAGCGCGTGCTGCGCCGTACCAGTCGCGATTACGCGCCGTGGCATGTCATCGAAGGCGTCGATGCCAATTACCGCAGCCTGGCGGTGGGCAAGATTCTCCTCGAAGGCCTGCAAAGTGCGCTCAAGCGCGCCGACGTCAATCCCCACGAAGTCAGTGCCGCGCCGCTGGGCACGCCGGTCGATCAGTTGAACCTGCTCGACAGCCTTGACCTGATCCAGCGTCTAGACAAGAAAGACTATGAAGAACAACTGATCACCGAGCAGGCGCGCCTGTCCGGGCTGATGCGCGACAAACGCATGCGTCGCCATGCGCTGGTCGCGGTATTCGAGGGTAACGACGCGGCGGGCAAGGGCGGTGCGATTCGCCGCGTGGCAGCGGCGCTCGACCCGCGTCAGTACAGCATCGTCCCGATCGCCGCACCAACCGAAGAAGAACGCGCGCAACCGTACCTGTGGCGGTTCTGGCGGCACATTCCGGCGCGGGGCAAATTTACTGTGTTCGACCGCTCCTGGTATGGGCGGGTGTTGGTTGAGCGGGTCGAAGGTTTCTGCACCCAGGCCGACTGGCTGCGCGCCTACGGCGAGATCAATGACTTCGAAGAGCAATTGGCCGACGCCGGCGTGATCGTGGTCAAGTTCTGGCTGGCCATCGACAAGGATACGCAGATGGAGCGCTTCCAGGAGCGCGAAGAGATTTCCTTCAAGCGCTTCAAGATCACCGAAGACGACTGGCGCAATCGGGAAAAATGGGACGCTTATCGTGCAGCCGTGGGCGACATGGTCGACCGCACCAGCACCGAGATTGCGCCGTGGACGCTGGTCGAGGCCAACGACAAGCGCTGGGCACGGGTGAAAGTGTTGCGCACCATCAACCGCGCGCTGGAAGACGCCTTCGAGAAATCCGACAAGAAGGCCAAAAAGCACAAGGACTGAAGCGATGGCCGCGCATACGCCGGGTGAATGATCCTCGCGGTCGGCAAGAAGGTGGACTTATGCTCAGGTCCACTCTCAACCGACAACAACAATGAGGTATGCCATGCGTGAAGTGGTGATCGTCGACAGCGTGCGGACCGGCCTGGCCAAATCCTTTCGCGGCAAGTTCAACCAGACCCGCCCCGATGACATGGCGGCCCACTGCGTCAATGCGCTGCTGACCCGCAACGATATCGACCCGGCCAGTGTCGAGGACTGCATCGTCGGTGCCGGCTCTAACGAAGGCGCGCAGGGCTACAACATTGGCCGCAACGTCGCGGTGCTCTCGCGCCTGGGCACCGGCACCGCCGGCATGACCCTCAACCGCTTCTGCTCGTCGGGTTTGCAGGCGATTGCGATTGCTGCCAACCAGATCGCCTCCGGTTGCAGCGACATCATCGTTGCAGGCGGCGTCGAGTCGATCAGCCTGACCCTGAAAAGCGTCAACACCGATCACCTGATCAACCCGTTGCTCAAGCAACAGACCCCCGGCATCTACTACACCATGGGCCAGACCGCCGAAGTGGTCGCCCGGCGTTATGGCGTCAGCCGCGAGGCCCAGGATCGCTATGCGCTGCAAAGCCAGCTGCGCACCGCTCAGGCCCAGGCCGCCGGTCTGTTCGACGATGAAATCGTGCCGATGGCGGTGAAATACCGCGTCGAAGACAAGAACAGTGGCGAGGTGCAGATTGTCGATGGCGTGGTCGAGCGCGACGACTGCAACCGCCCGGACACCACCTACGAAAGCCTTGCCGGACTGAAGCCGGTGTTCGCCGACGACGGTTCGGTGACGGCGGGCAATTCATCGCAGCTGTCCGACGGTGCCTCGATGACCTTGGTGATGAGCCTGGACAAGGCGCTGGAACTCGGACTCAAGCCGAAAGCGTTCTTCCGTGGCTTCACTGTGGCCGGTTGCGAGCCGGACGAAATGGGCATCGGCCCGGTGTTCTCGGTGCCGAAACTGCTTAAGGCCAAGGGCCTGCAAGTGGCGGATATCGATCTGTGGGAGTTGAACGAGGCGTTCGCTTCGCAGTGCCTGTATAGCCGAGATCGGCTGGAAATCGACAACGACAAGTACAACGTCAATGGCGGCTCGATCTCCATCGGTCACCCGTTCGGCATGACCGGCTCGCGCCAGGTCGGGCACCTGATTCGGGAATTGCAGCGGCGCGATTTGCGCTACGGCATCGTCACCATGTGCGTGGGTGGCGGGATGGGGGCGAGCGGGTTGTTTGAGGCGGTGCGCTAAATCCTCCGTTCGTTGTCGTCGGTCAGATCGCCATCGCTGGCAAGCCAGCTCCCACAGGTTTTGTATATGTCAAAGATCCTGTGGGAGCTGGCTTGCCAGCGATGGGATCAACACGGTTAGCCCTTGGAACCCTGCCGCTGCATCCGCGCTATATAAGCCTGAATTTCCCGCTCGATCACCTGACCGTCAAACGGCCCCTCAAGGGTATTTTCCCGGGTGCTGAAATACAGCTCGCCATTGACCCGACACACGCGGTCGCTGCGAAAACGGGTGGCGGGGGCGCTGTCCTCGGCGCGCATGGCGTACATGTCGGTCTCCCTGATCAATGCGTTGAAAAGTCTGCAGTCAGCTTATGCCTGAAGCACTTGGCATGCCTGCCCGGCCGATCAACGGCGATGCGCCGGTTTATTGCTGCGACCTGCACAGTCTCATTCGCGGCCTGCCGGTAACTGTCCCTGTGTTGTGCTCGGTCGGGCGCCTAGAATGGCTGTTCTTGTCAGCAGGCTTTTGGGGTTCGCATGCACATTTCATCGGGGCGCTGGGTGTACGGACTGTTCCTGGCGCTGTTGACCGCATTTTTGTGGGGCATCCTGCCGATCAAGCTCAAACAGGTATTGCAGGTGATGGACCCGGTCACGGTGACCTGGTTTCGCCTGATGGTGTCCGGTAGTTGCCTGTTCATCTATCTGGCGTCGGTCAAGCGCCTGCCAAGTCGAAAGGTGCTCGGACCCAAGGGCGGCTGGCTGGTGCTGATGGCCGTGCTGGGTCTGGTCGGCAATTACGTGCTGTACCTGATGGGCCTCAACCTGCTCAGCCCCGGCACCGCGCAATTGGTGGTGCAGATGGGCCCGATCATGCTGCTGATCGCCAGTCTCTTCGTGTTCAAGGAACGCTTCAGTATTGGTCAGGGCATCGGCTTGCTGGTGCTGCTGATCGGCTTTGGTCTGTTCTTCAATCAGCGCCTGGCCGAGCTGCTGACCTCGCTGTCCGATTACACCGCTGGCGTGCTGTTGGTGCTGCTGGCGTCGACGGTCTGGACCTTCTATGCGCTGGGCCAGAAGCAATTGCTCACGGTGTGGAATTCGTTGCAGGTGATGATGGTGATCTATCTGTTCTGCGGGCTGTTGCTGACGCCGTGGGTGCATCCGCTGGAAGCGCTGAGCCTGAGCCCGTTGCAGGGCTGGCTGCTGCTGGCGTGCTGCATGAACACCTTGATCGCCTACGGCGCATTCGCCGAAGCACTGGCGCACTGGGAAGCATCGCGGGTCAGCGCGACGCTGGCGATCACGCCGCTGGTGACGTTTGTTGCGGTGGCGATTGCGGCGCGGATCTGGCCGGAGTACGTGCATGCCGAGCAAATCAATGCGCTGGGCTATGGCGGGGCGGTGCTGGTGGTGCTGGGTTCGGCGCTGGTGGCGTTGGGGCCGTCGATGATTGCAGGATTGAAGGCGCGTCGGATGAAGATGGCAGCCAGTTGAACCGCGCCGGCCGCATTCGCGAGCAAGCTCGCTCCCACATTTTTGCGCATTCCCAGCATGAGAATGCAGTCCACTGTGGGAGCGAGCTTGCTCGCGAAGGCTGACTTCCAGGCACTGAAGATTTCAGCCCTTGGCCCCGGCCTCGATCATGTTCTCCGGCCGCACCCAGGCATCGAACTCTTCATCGGTCAGATAACCCAGCTGCAGCGCCGCCTCACGCAAGGTCAGCCCCTCGCTGTAGGCCTTCTTGGCGATCTCCGCCGACTTGTCATAACCGATGTGCGGGTTCAGCGCGGTCACCAGCATCAGCCCGCGTTCCAGGTGCTGGGCCATGGCCTCGGCATCAGGTTCGAGCCCGGCGATGCAGTGCTGCTGGAAGTTGCTGCAGCCATCGCCGAGCAAACGGATCGATTGCAGCAGGTTGTGGATGATCACCGGTTTGAACACGTTCAACTGCAAGTGTCCTTGGCTGGCGGCGATACCGATCGCCACGTCGTTGCCGAGCACCTGACAGGCGAGCATCGACAGCGCTTCGCACTGGGTCGGGTTGACCTTGCCGGGCATGATCGAGCTGCCGGGTTCGTTGGCCGGCAGCTTCACTTCAGCGAAACCTGCGCGAGGACCTGAGCCCAGCAGACGCAAGTCGTTGGCGATTTTCATCAGCGCCACGGCGAGGGTTTTCAGCGCGCCGGACAGGGTCACCAGCGGCTCATGGCCGGCCAGCGCGGCAAACTTGTTCGGCGCGGTGACGAATGGCAAACCGGACAGCGCAGCAAGTTCGGCGGCAATCGCCTCACCGAAGCCGTGCGGTGAATTCAGCCCGGTGCCGACTGCGGTGCCACCCTGAGCCAGCTCGCAGACCGCCGGCAACGCCGCGCGAATCGCGCGCTCGGCGTAATCCAGTTGCGCGATGAAGCCGGACAGCTCCTGGCCGAAGGTGATCGGCGTCGCGTCCATCATGTGCGTGCGCCCGGTCTTCACCAGTTTCATGTGCCGCGCCGCCAGTTCAGCGAGGCCACCGGACAACTCGGCAATCGCCGGCAGCAGTTGTTCCTGCACCGCTTTGGCGGTGGCAATGCTCATGGCAGTGGGGAAGCAGTCGTTGGAACTTTGCGAGCGGTTGACGTGATCGTTGGGGTGCACCGGCGACTTGCCGCCGCGCGGGTTGCCGGCCAGCTCGTTGGCGCGACCGGCGATCACTTCGTTGACGTTCATGTTGCTCTGGGTGCCGCTGCCGGTCTGCCAGACCACCAGCGGGAACTGCTCGTCATGCTCGCCGGCGAGGACTTCATCGGCGGCCTGTTCGATCAGGCGAGCGATGTCGGCGGGCAGGTCGCCATTGCGGTCGTTGACCCGCGCGGCGGCTTTCTTGATCAGCGCCAGGGCGTGCAGCACCGGTAGCGGCATGCGTTCCTGACCAATGGCGAAGTTGATCAGCGAGCGTTGCGTCTGAGCACCCCAGTAAGCGTCGTCCGGGACCTCGATCTGGCCCAGGCTGTCGGTTTCGATACGGCTCATCGTGCACACTCCTGTTGGTCTGTTGGCGCAATTTAGGCCGGCGTCGGCCCGGGTGGTTCCATCGACTCGATTGTTGACCGCAAAACCCCGCCAATCAAGCGCGGCAAGGCCCGGGGGTTGAGCCGCAGCGATTGTTAGGCGCAGAATGGTCGCCCTTGGGGTTCGACCTCGCTTTGCTTAAAGGAAACTCGATGACTCGTCTTCGCGCCATCTGTACCGCGGTTGCACTGGTTTGCGCCAGCGGCCAGGTGCTTGCCGATACCGCCAGCCACAACGCCAGTGCCGAAGCTTTCCTGACGCTGGCTCACGCTGACAAGCTGGGCACCCCGGTGTACATGCAAGTGCAGCAAATGTTCGCCCAGCGCTTTGAACAGACCAAAGCCCCTGAGTCGAAGAAAGCCGTGCTCGAAACCTACCAGGCCAAGGCCAACGCCGCACTGGATCAGGCCATCGGCTGGAACAAGCTGAAACCGGACATGGTCAAGCTCTACACCAGCAACTTCAGCGAATCCGAGCTGAAAGATCTGGTGGCTTTCTACCAGTCGCCACTGGGCAAGAAAGTCCTCGAAAAAATGCCGCAGCTGACCCAGCAGTCGGCGCAGATGACCCAGGGCAAACTGGAAAGCGCAGTGCCGGTGGTCAACAAGCTGCTCGACGACATGACCAAAGAGCTGGACCCGAAAGGCGCTGCTGCGCCGGCCAAGAAGAAGTAAGCGGAGTTCGTGATGACCATGCAACAACGCATCGAATCGACGCTGGCCCTGTTACAGCCTGAGCACCTGCAAGTGCTGGACGAAAGCCACATGCACAGCCGTGGGTTACAGACCCACTACAAGGCGGTGGTGGTCAGTGCGCAGTTCGAAGGCCTGAACCGGGTCAAGCGGCACCAGAAAGTCTACGGCACACTCGGCGAGCTGATGGGCGAATTCCATGCGTTGGCGCTGCACACCTACACCCCGCAGGAATGGGCAGAGATCGACGGCGCCCCGGCGTCGCCGACTTGTGCAGGCGGAAAGCAGCAGTAAGCTGCAAGCTGCAAGCTGCAAGCAGAATCAAAAGCAGCGACGTACTGCTTGCCGCTTGAAGCTTGAAGCTTGAAGCTGCTCCTCTGCTACAATCCCGACGCGCCGCTTAGCCGGCGCGTTTTTTTTGAATCCGGTTCACCCTTTGCGAGGGTAGCCACCTGGAGAAATACCCATGACACAACCGATTGTCGTGGCGGCACTGTACAAGTTCGTCACCCTCGAAGATTACGTTGACCTGCGCGAGCCACTGCTGCAAGCGATGGTCGACAACGGCATCAAAGGCACTCTGCTGATCGCCGAAGAAGGCATCAACGGCACGGTTTCCGGCAGCCGTGAAGGCATCGACGGCCTGCTCGCCTGGCTCAAGAACGATCCACGCATGGTCGACATCGATCACAAGGAATCGTACTGCGATGAGCAGCCGTTCTATCGCACCAAGGTCAAGCTGAAGAAAGAGATCGTCACCCTCGGCGTCGAAGGCGTTGACCCGAACAAGAAGGTCGGCACTTACGTTGAGCCGCAGGACTGGAACGCGCTGATCAGCGACCCGGAAGTGCTGCTGATCGACACGCGCAACGATTACGAAGTGTCGATCGGCACCTTCGAAGGTGCCATCGATCCGAAAACCACCAGTTTTCGCGAGTTTCCCGACTACATCAAAGAACACTTCGACCCGGCCGTGCACAAGAAGGTCGCGATGTTCTGCACTGGCGGCATTCGCTGCGAGAAAGCCTCGAGCTATATGCTCGGCGAAGGTTTCGAAGAGGTCTACCACCTCAAGGGCGGCATCCTGAAGTACCTCGAAGAGGTGCCGCAGGAAGAAACCAAGTGGCGCGGCGATTGCTTCGTCTTCGACAACCGCGTGACCGTGCGCCACGACCTGACGGAAGGCGACTACGATCAATGTCACGCCTGCCGCACGCCGGTCAGCGTTGAAGATCGCGCCTCCGAGCACTACGTCGCCGGCATCAGTTGCCCGCATTGCTGGGACAAGCTCAGCGAGAAGACCCGGCGCAGCGCCATCGATCGGCAAAAGCAGATCGAACTGGCCAAGGCGCGCAACCAGCCGCACCCGATCGGCTACAACTATAAGCAAGCATCCACCGAGGCTTAACCATGTCTGCGCGCCTGCTCTATGTGATGGATCCGATGTGTTCATGGTGCTGGGGGTTTGCTCCGGTGGCCAAGGCACTGGTCGAGCAGGCGCAGGCAGCCGGGGTCGAGCTGCATCTGGTGGTCGGCGGCTTGCGTACCGGCAGCGGGTCGGCGCTGGAGCCGACCACGCGGCGCTACATTCTTGAGCACTGGCAGGCGGTCACCGAAGCCACCGGCCAGCCGTTCAAGCTCGACGGTGCGTTGCCCGACGGCTTTGTCTATGACACTGAGCCTGCCTGTCGCGCTATCGTCACCGCGCGCAGTCTGGCGCCGGATTGCGCGTGGACACTGGTCGGGCTGATCCAGCAGGCGTTTTACGCCGAAGGACGCGATGTCACCCAGGCCAGCGTGCTGGTCGAACTGGCGGAGCAGGCCGGTGTGCCGCGTATCGAATTCGCAGCGTTGTTCGATCATGCCGATCAGCACAAGGCGACCCAGGCCGACTTCACTTGGGTTCAGGATCTGGGCATCGCCGGTTTCCCGACCCTGCTGGCCGAGCGCAACGGGCAACTGGCGCTGCTGACCAACGGCTATCAACCGCTCAGCGAGCTGTCGCCGTTGCTCGGCCGCTGGCTGGAGCGCGCGGCCTGTGTCTGACCGCGCCGATGACACGCCAGCCGTAGAGCGTGTCGACCGGCTGAGCTGGGCTGAAGTCCGGCGTCTGGCACTGCATCACAAGAAATCCCTGTGGATCGCCAACGGCGTGGCCGTGCTGGCGACGCTGTGCAGCGTGCCGATCCCGTTGCTGCTGCCATTGCTGGTCGACGAGGTCCTGCTCGGCCACGGCGATGCCGCGCTGAAAGTGATGAATCATTTTCTGCCGGGCATGTGGCAGCAGGCGGCGGGTTATATCGGCCTGATGCTGGTGGTGACCCTGACCTTGCGTTGCAGCGCCCTGTGTTTTGGCGTGTTGCAGTCGCGGCTGTTCGCGCGGCTGGCCAAGGACATCGTCTACCGCATTCGCGTGCGCCTGATCGAACGGCTCAAGCGCATTTCCCTCGGCGAGTACGAAAGCCTCGGCAGCGGCACGGTGACCACGCACCTGGTCACCGATCTGGATACCCTCGACAAATTCGTCGGCGAAACCCTCAGCCGCTTCCTCGTCGCCATGCTGACGCTGGTCGGCACCGCCAGCATCCTCGTGTGGATGCACTGGAAGCTGGCGCTGCTGATTCTGCTGTTCAACCCGTTGGTGATCTACGCCACGGTGCAGTTGGGCAAACGCGTCAAGCACCTGAAGAAGCTCGAGAACGACAGCACCTCGCGCTTCACTCAGGCGCTGAGTGAAACCCTCGATGCGATTCAGGAAGTGCGCGCCGGCAACCGTCAGGGCTATTTCCTCGGGCGCCTCGGTTTGCGCGCGCAGGAAGTGCGCAATTACGCGGTCAATTCGCAGTGGAAAACCGACGCGTCGAATCGCGCCAGTGGGTTGCTGTTCCAGTTCGGCATCGACATCTTCCGCGCGGCGGCGATGCTCACCGTGCTGTTTTCCGACCTGTCGATCGGGCAGATGCTCGCGGTGTTCAGTTACCTGTGGTTCATGATCGGCCCGGTCGAACAGCTGCTCAATCTGCAATATGCCTACTACGCAGCGGGTGGCGCGCTGGCGCGGATCAATGAATTGCTGGCCCGCGCCGACGAGCCGCAGTATCCCGGCGGCGTCGATCCGTTCAAGGGCCGCGAAACCGTCGGCATCGAGGTGCAAGGCCTGAGCTTCGGTTATGGCGACGAACTGGTGCTGGATCAGATGAACCTGTCGATCCTGCCCGGTGAAAAAGTCGCGATCGTCGGGGCCAGCGGCGGCGGTAAAAGTACCTTGGTGCAATTGCTGTTGGGCCTGTACACGCCAGCAGCCGGGACCATTCGCTTCGGTGGATCGACCCAGCAGGAGATCGGACTGGAGACAGTGCGCGAAAACGTCGCTGTGGTGTTGCAGCATCCCGCGCTGTTCAACGACAGCGTGCGCGCCAACCTGACCATGGGTCGCATGCGCAGCGACGAAGCCTGCTGGCAGGCGCTGGAAATCGCGCAAATGGCCGCGACCATTCGCGCGCTGCCCAACGGCCTCGACAGCATCGTCGGGCGCTCCGGCGTGCGTCTGTCCGGCGGCCAGCGCCAGCGTCTGGCGATTGCGCGGATGATTCTCGCCGAGCCGAAAGTAGTCATTCTCGACGAAGCCACTTCGGCCCTCGATGCCGCCACCGAGTACAACCTGCATCAAGCAATGGCGAAGTTTCTCCATGGCCGCACCACGCTGATCATTGCCCATCGCCTGTCGGCGGTGAAACAGGCGGACCGCGTGCTGGTGTTCGACGGCGGGCAAATCGCCGAGGACGGCGACCATCGCCAACTGATCGCCGACGGCGGTCTGTACGCCAAGCTCTACGGCAACCTGCAACAGCACTGATCGAAACCCTTGCCGGCCTGTCAGAGGTTCTGCGCGCGGTGTACAGCCGCGCCTTGCCTTGAACGAGAACCCCACCTAGTCTCGTCATAGCGAATTCGCCCGGAAGGCGAGCGGGCAGTGCTCATGCAAGGACTCTCATGAAGCAAAAGCAGACTCTGGGAACACCACGGTTGTTGGGTATCGTCTGGCCCTTTATTGCTGTCGTGGTGTTCCAGGCATTACTGGGGGGCGTGAGCCTTTACGTGCTTTCGGCCGTGCGTGGCTACGTGGCCGGCGAAAGCCTGTGGTCGAAAGGCCAGAAGGACGCCATCTATTACCTGAACCTCTACGCCGACAGTCGTGACGAGGCGATCTACCGCAAATACATGTCGGCAATCGCCGTGCCCCAGGGCGGACACGAGCTGCGCCTGGCGCTGGATCGTCAGCCGCCGGATCTGCAAGCGGCGCGCGAAGGCATTCTCAAGGGGGGTAATCACCCGGACGACGTCGCCAGCCTGATCTGGCTGTATCTCAATTTTCGCCATTTCAGTTATCTGGAAACCGCGATCGATCGCTGGACAATCGGCGATGCCTACCTCGACCGGCTGCACGAAGTCGCGCAGGAGATGCATCAGGGCATTGCGCAGAACCAGGCCAGCCCCGGCGATGTGCAGCGCTGGAAAGTACAGATCTTCGCCATCAACGATGCAGTAACTCCAGCCGCGAAAGCCTTCAGCGATGCCTTGGGCGAAGGCTCGCGGGTGATCATGCGCCTGCTGCTGTTCACCAATCTGGCCACCGCGCTGGGTCTGATCGTGCTGGCGCTGTGGCGCACACATAAACTGCTCAAGCAACGCCATGAATTTGCCCAGGCACTGCAGCTGGAGAAGGATCGCGCGCACATTACGCTACAGTCGATTGGCGATGGCGTGATCACCACCGACGTCAACGGCGCGATCGATTACATGAACCCGGCCGCCGAGGTCATGACCCACTGGAAGGCCGAGCAGGCGGCGGGCCTGCCGTTGTCGGCGCTGTTCAACCTGCTTGACGAGAACGCCCAGACCGAAGGGCTGACCTTGATCGAGCACATTCTCAGCGGCCAGCTCAGCGGCGGCAGCGAACATTCCAAGCTGATTCAGCGTCTGGATGGCAGCACGTTGTCGGTGACCCTGGTCGGTGCGCCGATCCGCAACGCCGGCAATGTCAGCGGCACGGTGCTGGTGTTGCACGACATGACCCAGGAGCGGCAATACATCGCCAATCTGTCCTGGCAAGCGACCCACGATGCGCTGACCGGGCTGGCCAACCGTCGCGAATTCGAATATCGCCTCGAGCAGGCCTTGCACAACCTGACGCGCCAGCCCGGGCGGCATGCGCTGATGTTCCTCGATCTGGATCAGTTCAAACTGGTCAACGACACCTGTGGCCATGCGGCAGGCGATGAGCTGTTGCGGCATATCTGCACGCTGTTGCAATCGGGCCTGCGTGAGGGCGACACGCTGGCGCGGCTGGGTGGCGACGAGTTCGGCATTCTGCTTCAGAACTGCCCGCCAGAGGTGGCGGAGAAGATTGCCGAGAGCCTGCGCCAGACGGTGCAGAACCTGCATTTTGTCTGGAAAGGGCGGCCATTCCTGACCACCGTCAGTATCGGCCTGGTGCATGTCGCACAAAATCCGACCACCCTCGAAGCCTCGTTGCGCGCGGCGGACATGGCTTGCTACATGGCCAAGGAAAAGGGCCGCAATCGCGTGCAGGTCTATCACGCCGACGATTCAGAACTGTCCATGCGTTTCGGTGAAATGGCCTGGGTGCAGCGCCTGCACATGGCGCTGGAGGAAAACCGTTTTTGCCTGTATGCCCAACAGATCGCGCCGCTCAAGCCGCAAGCTGGCCAGGCCGGGCACATCGAGATCCTCCTGCGTTTACATGATGAATCGGGGCGGATGATTCTGCCTGACAGCTTTATCCCGGCGGCGGAGCGATATGGTCTGATGACCCAGTTGGATCGCTGGGTAGTTGAAAATGTTTTCAAGGTTATTGCTCAGTGCATTGAACAGGAACATGAACTTCCTTTAGCGATGTGTGCGATTAATCTGTCAGGCATTACTATCGGAGATGACGCTTTTTTGCACTTCCTGCGGGAACAGTTTGTTAACTACGCTATACCGCCTGAAATGATTTGTTTTGAAATTACTGAAACCAGTGCAATCGCAAATCTTGGCAGTGCAATTCGTTTTATCAATGAACTCAAAGGCTTAGGTTGTCACTTTTCCCTGGATGACTTTTGTGCCGGAATGTCTTCATTCGCTTACTTGAAACATTTGCCTGTAGACTTCCTGAAGATCGACGGGAGTTTCGTAAAGGACATGCTGGACGACCCGATTAATCGGGCAATGGTCGAAGTGATCAATCACATCGGCCATGTTATGGGTAAGCAGACAATTGCCGAGTTTGTTGAAACTAACCAGATCGAACAGGCGTTGCTTGAAATAGGTGTGGATTACGCTCAGGGATATGTTATCGAGCGTCCGCAGTTGTTTACCTGTGACAGTTTGCAAAGTCGCCCTGCCAGACCGCAGCCGTTGTTGTTCAAAGCGCCTGGCACGTTCCGTTGAAGTCTCTCGCCGATCCTTGCCATCACAACTCAAAAGGAGCCGAACAGTGATCGACACATTCAACCGAACCGGACCCCTCATGGAAGCTGCAAGTTATCCTGCCTGGGCGCAACAGCTCATCAAGGATTGCAGCGAGAGCAAGCGCCGGGTTGTCGAGCATGAACTTTATCAGCGCATGCGCGACAACAAACTCAGCGCGAAAACCATGCGCCAGTACCTGATCGGGGGCTGGCCGGTAGTCGAGCAGTTTGCCTTGTACATGGCGCAGAACCTCACCAAGACCCGCTTCGCCCGCCATCCCGGCGAGGACATGGCGCGGCGCTGGTTGATGCGCAATATCCGCGTCGAACTCAACCATGCCGACTATTGGATGCACTGGAGCCGCGCCCATGGCGTCAGCCTCGAAGATCTTCAGGCCCAGCAAGTGCCGCCGGAGCTGCACGCCCTGAGTCACTGGTGCTGGCATACCAGCTCGGCAGATTCGCTGATCGTGGCAATTGCCGCGACCAACTATGCGATCGAGGGCGCGACCGGGGAGTGGTCAGCGGTGGTCTGCTCGACCGGGGTCTACGCGGCGGCGTTTCCAGAGGAAGATCGCAAACGCGCGATGAAGTGGTTGAAGATGCATGCCCAGTACGATGATGCCCACCCGTGGGAAGCGCTGGAAATCATCTGCACCCTGGCCGGCATGAACCCGAGCAAGGCTTTGCAGGCAGAGCTGCGTCAGGCGATCTGCAAGAGCTACGACTACATGTACCTGTTCCTGGAACGGTGCATGCAGCTTGAAACTTCGGAGCGCTTGCTGGTCAACCGCGAGCGCAGGACCGTAACCGAAAGCTGATCGAACTGTGGGAGCGAGCCTGCTCGCGAAAGTGGTGGGTCATTCAACGACTCGTTGTCTGACACTCCCTCTTCGCGAGCAGGCTCGCTCCCACAATGATTTTTAGCCGGCCATCGCCAGCCGGTTACGCCCTTCGCGCTTTGCGACATAGAGCGCACTGTCGGCCCGACGCAGCAAGCTGTCCGCCGACTCGCCCGGCAACAACGTCGAGCATCCCAGGCTCACGGTGATCTCGATCAACTGGCCATCGGCAAAGTATTCCTCCGACTGCGTCGCCTGGCGCAAACGCTCGCCGACCATCGCTGCCGCCTCGCGACCGGTGTTGGACAGCAGGATCAGAAACTCTTCGCCGCCATAACGGAACACCATGTCGACGTTGCGCAGTTGCGCCTTGATCGACGCGGCAATGGCTCTGAGCACCTCATCACCGGCGCCATGCCCGTGGTCATCGTTGACCCGTTTGAAGTGGTCGATGTCGAGCATCAGCACCGACAGCGGCTGCACATGGCGGCGCGACATGTCGATCTCGCGCTGCAAGGTCTGCTCCATGGCAACGCGGTTGCCGGCGCCGGTCAATGGATCGCGCAAAGCACTTTGGGTTGCAGCGCGATAGAGCAGGGCGTTGCGCATCGGATACAACAAGCAGGACAGCAGCGACTCGAGTCCGCCCTGTTCCTTGTCGTTGAAACGCTGATTGCGACGGAAGATCAGTTCGCCCATGTGCTCACCTTCGTGGCTCAGGGTGTAGCTGACCGAATGATGACCGCGCGCGCCGAACTCCAGGCGCAGGTCGCTGGCCTTATGCACATAGCTGAGGGCGTCCAGCGGCACCAGGCGCTGGATTTCGCGAAAGAACAGGCCAAGGATGCGCTGTGGCTCAAGGCTGGTTTGCAGTTGCAGGCTCATTTGCTGACGCAGTTGCGCCAGGCTGGTCGGGCGCTCGATCAGCGCCGGTAGTTGACCGAAGCCCAGGCGCTGCAATTTGGCACTGTCGAAGTCAATTGCATGGGTCTGGGAAGGAGATTTCATATGGCGTGAGCCCCTAAGCAGTAAGTCTGTCTTACAGGCTGGGTGAGAGCGGCTATGGGCTGCGCGTCGTACTGATCCATCAGTCCCGTAGGACGTTTGGCGTAAGTTTAGTCTGCCGCAAGACGATCAGTCAGCTATCGAAATCGGCGTTGCCCCATGGCCATCACACGGCATGTTTTGAGGGAATTTAGAGCGAAACCCGTGCCATTCGGTTCGATTTTATTTAAAGCTTTTCGAATCAATGACTTGCTGGCAACCGTGGAATTGTCGCGCTGGGTTATTGGCAGCTTTGTGACGGTTTCAAGCGGCAATGGCTTGCCGCGACAGCATTCTGCCGCGGCAACAAATGCGACGTATGGCGTTATTGGGCGTTGAAAGCCTGGCCATTGACGCCCGCGCTGTCGGGGCCCATCAGGTACAGATACACCGGCATGATCTCTTCCGGTGTCGGGTTGTTCAGCGGGTTTTCCCCCGGATACGCCTGCGCGCGCATGCTCGTGCGGGTGCCGCCCGGGTTGATGCTGTTGGAGCGTAACGGCGCAACGCCTTCCACTTCATCGGCCAGGGTTTGCATCAGGCCCTCGGTGGCAAATTTCGACACACCGTAAGCGCCCCAGTACGCGCGACCCTTGCGTCCGACGCTGCTCGAGGTGAACACCACCGAAGCATCCTGGGATAGCTTGAGCAACGGCAGCAGGGTGCTGGTCAGCATGAACATCGCGTTAACGTTGACCTGCATGACGCGCATGAAGTTTTCGCCGGACAGTTGTTCGATCGGCGTGCGCGGTCCGATGATCGAAGCGTTGTGCAGCAGGCCATCGAGGTGGCCGAACTCGGTTTCGATCATCGCTGCCAGCTCATCGTACTGATGGGGCAGGGCGGTCTCGAGGTTGAACGGGATCACCGCCGGTTGCGGGTGGCCCGCTGCTTCGATTGCGTCATAGACCTCGGTCAGATTGGCTTCGGTCTTGCCCAGCAGCAGCACGGTGGCGCCGTGGGCTGCATAGGTTTTCGCCGCAGCCGCGCCGATGCCACGGCCGGCACCGGTGACCAGAATGACCCGGTCCTTGAGCAATTCAGGGCGAGCGGTGTAATCAAACATAAAAACCTCATAGTCCATTTCATGAAGACCTGCTTCACCCCTGTGGCGAGGGGGTTTATCCCCGTTCGGCGGCGAAGCCGTCGCAAAACCTGTGTGTCACATTGCCTGGATCAGAGCGGGGGCCGCTTCGAGCCCAGCGGGGATAAATGCCCTCGCCACACAGGGAGCTTGCAACAGTCAGGTCGGCAGCTGCACAGCCCAGCGGGGATAAATCCCCTTGCCACACAGGGAGCTTGGCGCAGTCAGGTCAGCAGCTGCACAGCGCGCTGTCGAGTACCTTGCGCAACTCCAGCGGGTGATCCACCACCACGTCTGCGCCCCAATGCCGTGGGTTGTCATCCGGGTGGATGTAGCCGTAAGTGACCGCAGCGGTCTTGGTGCCGGCATCGCGGCCGGATTCGATATCGCGCAGATCATCGCCGATAAACAGTACGGTCGACGGATCCAGATCAAGCATGTTGCAGGCGAGGATCAAAGGCTCCGGATCCGGCTTGCTGTTCTTCACATGATCCGGGCAGATCAGCAGCGCCGAACGCTCGGCCAGCCCCAGACGTTGCATGATCGGCTCGGCGAAGCGCAGCGGTTTGTTGGTGACCACGCCCCAGATCAGGTTGGCCTTTTCGATGTCAACGAGCAGTTCGGCCATGCCGTCGAACAGTTTGCTGTGCACGGCGCAACCGACCAGATAGCGCTCCAGGAACTCCAGACGAAGTTCTTCGAAGCCCGGCGATTCCGGGTCCATCGAGAACGTCACTGCGACCATGGCCTTGGCCCCGCCGGAAATCTCGTCGCGGATGTGCTTGTCGTTGATCGGTGGCAGACCGCGATCGGCGCGCATCGCCTGGCAGATGGCGATGAAGTCCGGCGCGGTGTCGAGCAGGGTGCCGTCCATGTCGAAAAGTACCGCTCTGATGGCCATCGGCTTATTCCTCGCGCAGGGTCTGGATCATGTAGTTGACATCAACGTCGTTGGCCAGCTTGTAGTGCTTGGTCAGCGGGTTGTAGGTCAGGCCGATGATGTCCTTGACGGTCAGGCCGGCCATGCGGCTCCACGCGCCGAGCTCGGACGGGCGGATGAATTTCTTGAAGTCGTGGGTGCCGCGCGGCAGCAGCTTCATGACGTATTCGGCGCCGATGATCGCGAACAGATAGGCCTTCGGGTTGCGGTTGATGGTCGAGAAGAACACCTGGCCGCCCGGCTTGACCATGCGGAAGCAGGCGCGGATTACCGAGGACGGATCCGGCACGTGCTCGAGCATTTCCAGGCAGGTGACCACGTCGAACTGCTCGGGCATCTCTTCGGCGAGGGCTTCGGCGGTGATCTGGCGGTACTCGACGCTGACTCCGGACTCGAGTTGATGCAGTTGCGCGACCGCCAGCGGCGCTTCGCCCATGTCGATACCCATCACCGTGGCGCCGCGCTGGGCCATGGCTTCGCTGAGGATGCCGCCGCCGCAACCGACGTCGAGGACTTTCTTGCCGGCCAGATTGACCCGCTCGTCGATCCAGTTGACCCGCAACGGGTTGATGTCGTGCAGCGGCTTGAATTCGCTCTCGCGGTCCCACCAGCGATGGGCCAGGGCCTCGAATTTGGCGATTTCGGCGTGGTCGACGTTGCTCATGTTCAATTCCTCGAAAAACCTGAAAAGGGCTGTAGCCGCGGATATTGCGCCGCGGTGTTTACGATTCGGTGTGGCCGCTGATGCGCTGGCCCCAGTGGCGGGCGGTTGCGCCCAGCTGTTGTTCGTCCATGCGGGTCAAGCGCCGGTCGTCGAGCAGTTGCTTGCCGGCGACCCACAGGTGTTTCACGCAATCGCGCCCGGCGGCGTAGATCAGCTGCGATACCGGGTCATACACCGGTTGTTGCGCTAGACCGGACAGGTCGAAAGCGACGATGTCGGCGGCCTTGCCGAGCTCCAGCGAGCCGACCTGCGCCTCGATCCCCAGTGCACGGGCGCCATTGAGGGTGGCCATGCGCAAGGCGCGGTGGGCGTCCAGCGCGGTGGCGGAACCGGCGACGGCTTTGGCCAGCAGGGCAGCGGTGCGGGTTTCGCCGAGCAGGTCGAGATCATTGTTGCTCGCCGCACCATCGGTACCGACGGCGACGTTCACTCCAGCCTGCCACAAACGTTCGACCGGGCAGAAGCCGCTGGCCAGTTTCAGATTGGATTCCGGGCAGTGGATCACGCTGCTGTTGCTTTCTACCAGCAGCGCGAGGTCGTCATCGCTGATCTGGGTCATGTGCACGGCCTGGAAGCGCGGGCCGAGCAGGCCCAGGCGGCCGAGGCGTGCCAGTGGCCGTTCGCCGGTTTGCTCGACGGCCTGTTGCACCTCAAAGGCAGTTTCGTGGACGTGCATGTGGATTGCCGCGTCCAGCTCCTCGGCAATCACCCTGATTTTCTCAAGGTTTCCGTCGCCGACGGTGTACGGTGCGTGAGGGCCGAAAGTAATCTTGATGCGCTCGTGATGCTTGAGGTCGCCAAACAATTCGACGCCCTGACGAATGGCTTCGTCGGCACTGCTGGCGCCGGGGATGGGGAAATCGAGGATCGGTATGGCGATCTGTGCGCGAATGCCGCTGTTGTGCACACGCTCGCTGGCGACCTTGGGGTAGAAATACATGTCGGAAAAACAGCTGATGCCGCCCTTGATCTGCTCGGCAATGGCCAGGTCGGTGCCGTCGCGGACGAAGTCCTCATCGACCCATTTGCCTTCGGCCGGCCAGATGTGGTTTTCCAGCCAGGTCATTAATGGCAGATCGTCAGCCAGGCCACGGAACAGCGTCATCGCCGCGTGGCCGTGGGCGTTGATCAGTCCCGGCGCCAACAGAACGTCCGGCAGTTCACGGATTTCTGTCGCGTTACACTTCAACGCTTCGGCGCGCGGGCCGATAAACACGATGCAACCGTCGCGGATGCCCAAGCCGTGCTCCTTGAGCACCACCCCTGCGGGTTCGACGGGGACCAGCCAGGTCGGCAGCAATAACAGGTCGAGCGCAATGGCAGGTTTCGGCATCGAGGGTCGGTTCCAGTGCTTTTGTAAAGGATGGCGAAGTATACCCGAGCGTCTTCGCGGGGGGATCGCTATAATCGGCGGCTTTTGTTCATGAGTGCGGGGTGTGGGATGCGCGATCGACTGTTGGCTGCGGAGAAAGTGAAGGCCATCGATTGGCGTGATGGCGCGCTGCACCTGCTGGATCAGCGTATTTTGCCGTTCGAGGAAACCTGGATCGCCTACACCAGCGCCGCCGGCGTGGCCGAGGCGATTCGCTCGATGGTTGTGCGTGGCGCGCCGGCCATCGGTATCAGCGCGGCCTATGGCATCGTCCTCGCAGCGCGGGCGCGGATTGCCGAAGGCGGCGACTGGTACGCGGCGCTGGAAGAGGATTTTGCCCTGCTGGCGGATTCGCGTCCTACTGCGGTCAATCTGTTCTGGGCGCTGGGGCGCATGCACGATCGCCTGGATCGTTTGAAAAGCAACGCCGATCCGCTGGCGGCGCTGGAAGCCGAAGCCGTCGCCATTCACGAAAGCGACCGCGAGGCCAACCTGACCATGGCGCAGCTTGGCGTCGACCTGATTCGCAAGCATCAGGGCAACGCTCAAGCCATCCTGACCCACTGCAACACCGGCGCGCTGGCCACTGGCGGGTTCGGTACTGCGCTGGGGGTGATCCGCGCTGCTTATATAGAGGGCATGGTCGAACGCGTTTACGCCGACGAAACCCGGCCATGGCTGCAGGGCTCGCGCCTGACCGCGTGGGAGCTGGCCAACGAAGGCATCCCGGTGACCCTTAACGCTGACTCCGCCGCCGCGCACATCATGAAAACCAAAGGCGTGACCTGGGTGATCGTCGGCGCTGACCGCATCACCGCCAATGGCGACGTGGCGAACAAGATCGGCACCTATCAACTGGCGGTGAACGCCATGCACCACGGCGTGCGTTTCATGGTGGTGGCGCCGAGTTCGACCATCGACATGAACCTCGCCAGCGGCGATGACATCCCGATCGAAGAGCGTGATGGCGCCGAACTGCTCGAAGTTGGCGGCAAACGCGTCGGTGCCGATGTTGAAGCGTTCAACCCGGTATTTGATGTCACTCCGGCGGATCTGATCGACGCGATCGTCACCGAGAAAGGCATCGTCGAACGCCCGGACACCGCGAAAATGGCCCAGCTGATGTGCCGCAAGCGCCTGCATTGAAGGGCTGTAGCGTCTGAGCGGGCCCCATCGCTGGCAAGCCAGCTCCCACAGGTTTTGTGCCCGGCATTGAACCTGTGGGAGCTGGCTTGCCAGCGATGAGGGCCTGAATGTCAATAAACAACTGTAAATCTGCCCCCGATTTCACATTCAAAGAAGCTCTGAGCCTCTCTCGTCCCCCTCAAGCCTGTCATCGGTCAACTAACTATGCTCCATGCGCATCTGGGGGATAGGTGCGTGGCGGCCTTTGTGATAACATCCGGCGTTTTCCGAGGCGGCTCCACGGAGCTGTCTTTACTGCGCAAATCCGCGATCCAAATGTTGATTTGTCGTAAGTCGGCGCATGGCACTCGGCCGGCCCCGACGAGCTTCGTTGCTCCCACATGGATATGACGAAGTTTCACCAGAAAAAGGAATCAGGCTTCTCATGGGCGAACTGGCCAAAGAAATCCTCCCGGTCAATATCGAAGACGAGCTGAAACAGTCCTACCTCGACTACGCAATGAGCGTGATCGTCGGCCGTGCACTGCCGGATGCGCGCGATGGCCTCAAGCCCGTGCACCGTCGCGTACTGTTCGCGATGAGCGAGCTGGGCAACGACTACAACAAGCCGTACAAGAAATCTGCCCGTGTCGTCGGCGACGTGATCGGTAAGTATCACCCGCACGGTGACACTGCCGTGTACGACACCATCGTTCGTATGGCCCAGCCTTTCTCCCTGCGCTACCTGCTGGTCGACGGCCAGGGCAACTTCGGTTCGGTCGACGGCGACAACGCCGCGGCCATGCGATACACCGAAGTGCGCATGACCAAGCTGGCGCACGAGCTGCTGGCTGACCTGCACAAGGAAACTGTGGACTGGGTGCCGAACTACGACGGCACCGAACTGATCCCGGCAGTCATGCCGACCCGCGTACCAAACCTCTTGGTCAACGGTTCCAGCGGTATCGCCGTGGGCATGGCGACCAACATTCCGCCGCACAACCTCGGTGAAGTCATCGACGGTTGCCTGGCCCTCATCGACAACCCCGAGCTGACCGTCGATGAGCTGATGCAATACATTCCGGGTCCGGACTTCCCGACGGCTGCGATCATCAACGGTCGCGCCGGCATCATCGAAGCCTACCGCACCGGTCGCGGGCGCATTTACATGCGTGCCCGCTCGATCATCGAAGACATCGACAAGGTCGGTGGCCGTCAGCAGATCGTCATCACCGAGCTGCCTTACCAGCTGAACAAGGCGCGTCTGATCGAGAAGATCGCCGAGCTGGTCAAAGAGAAGAAGCTCGAAGGCATCACCGAGCTGCGCGATGAGTCCGACAAGGACGGCATGCGCGTCGTGATCGAGCTGCGTCGCGGCGAAGTGCCTGAGGTGATCCTCAACAACCTCTACGCCCAGACCCAGCTGCAATCGGTGTTCGGTATCAACATCGTCGCGCTGATCGACGGCCGCCCGCGCATCCTCAACCTCAAGGATCTGCTGGAAGCCTTCGTCCGTCACCGTCGCGAAGTGGTTACCCGTCGTACCGTGTTCGAACTGCGCAAGGCGCGCGAGCGTGGGCATATTCTCGAAGGTCAGGCCGTTGCCCTGTCGAACATCGACCCGGTGATCGCCCTGATCAAGGCCTCGCCAACGCCGTCGGAAGCCAAGGAAGCGCTGATCAGCACGCCTTGGGAATCCTCTGCCGTGGTGGCGATGGTTGAACGTGCCGGTGCTGATTCGTGCCGTCCGGAAAACCTTGATCCGCAATACGGCCTGCGCGAAGGCAAGTACTTCCTCTCGCCAGAACAGGCCCAAGCCATTCTCGAGCTGCGCCTGCACCGTCTGACCGGTCTGGAGCACGAGAAGCTGCTGGCCGAGTATCAAGAGATCCTCAACCAGATCGGCGAGCTGATCCGCATCCTCAACAGCGCTGTGCGCCTGATGGAAGTGATCCGCGAAGAGCTGGAAGTGATCCGCGCCGAATACGGCGATGTGCGCCGCACCGAAATTCTCGATGCCCGTCTCGATCTGACCCTGGGCGACATGATCCCGGAAGAAGAGCGCGTCGTGACCATTTCCCACGGTGGCTACGCCAAGACCCAACCGCTGGCTGCGTACCAGGCTCAGCGTCGTGGCGGCAAAGGCAAATCGGCTACCGGCGTCAAGGACGAGGACTACATCGCTCACCTGTTGGTTGCCAACAGCCACACCACGCTGCTGCTGTTCTCCAGCAAGGGCAAGGTGTACTGGCTCAAGACCTACGAGATTCCGGAAGCCTCCCGCGCGGCCCGTGGTCGTCCGCTGGTCAATCTGCTGCCGCTGGATGACGGTGAATACATCACCACCATGCTGCCGGTCGAGGAATACACCGAAGGTCACTACATCTTCATGGCCACCGCCAACGGCACCGTGAAGAAGACCCCGCTGGAATCCTTCAGCCGTCAGCGCAGCGTCGGTCTGATCGCGCTGGAGCTGGACGAAGGCGACGTGCTGATCTCTGCGGCCATCACTGATGGTGAGCGCGAAGTAATGTTGTTCTCCGACGGCGGCAAGGTCACCCGCTTCAAAGAGTCCGACGTGCGTGCCATGGGCCGTACCGCTCGCGGCGTGCGCGGCATGCGTCTGCCGGAAGGGCAGAAGCTGATTTCCATGCTTATCCCGGAAGAAGGCAGCCAGATCCTCACCGCTTCCGAGCGTGGTTATGGCAAGCGCACCGCGATCACCGAGTTCCCTGAGTACAAGCGTGGCGGTCAGGGCGTGATTGCCATGGTCAGCAACGAGCGTAACGGCCGTCTGGTCGGCGCAGTGCAGGTGCTCGACGGCGAAGAAATCATGCTGATTTCCGATCAGGGCACCCTGGTGCGTACCCGTGTCGACGAAGTGTCGAGCCTGGGTCGTAACACCCAAGGTGTGACGCTGATCAAGCTGGCCAAGGATGAAACCCTGGTCGGGCTGGAGCGGGTTCAGGAGCCTTCGGAAATCGAAGGCGAAGAGCTCGAAGGTGAAGAGGGCGAGGAAATCGCAGGCGGCGTCGGCATCGACGAAGCGGGTGAAGACCAGCAACTCGACGCCGCAGCAGACGAAGAACCGCAGGAATAAGCGGACAAACGAGGGGGCGGATGAGAATTCGCCCCCTTGTTATTTGTCCGGTATGAAAATTTGCAACACTGCGGATGATCGTTCCCACGCTCTGCGTGGGAATGCCGCTGGGGACGCTCCGCGTCCCATGACGCAGAGCGTCATTGGATGCATTCCCACGCGGAGCGTGGGAACGATCAGCCGCAAACCAGAAGATTCAAGTGACCACCAAATCAGAGCGAGATTGGATGTGAGCAAGCGAGCCTATAACTTCTGCGCCGGTCCGGCGGCGCTGCCTGAAGCTGTCCTGCAGCGCGCCCAGGGTGAACTCCTTGATTGGCACGGCAAGGGTCTGTCGGTCATGGAAATGAGCCATCGCAGCGATGAGTTCGTGTCTATCGCCACCCAGGCCGAGCAGGATCTGCGTGACCTGCTGAATATCCCGTCGAACTACAAAGTGCTGTTTTTGCAGGGCGGCGCCAGCCAGCAGTTCGCGCAGATCCCGCTGAACCTGTTGCCTGAAGGCGGCTCGGCCGACTACATCGACACCGGTATCTGGTCGCAGAAAGCCATCGAAGAAGCCTCGCGCTATGGCCACGTCAACGTTGCTGCCACTGCCAAGCCTTACGACTATTTCGCCATCCCAGGCCAGAACGAGTGGAACCTGTCGAAAGACGCCGCGTACGTTCACTACGCGCCGAACGAAACCATCGGCGGTCTGGAATTCCAGTGGATCCCGCAAACCGGTGACGTGCCGCTGGTCGCCGACATGTCTTCGGACATCCTCTCGCGCCCGGTCGACGTTTCGGGTTTCGGCATGATCTACGCCGGCGCGCAGAAGAACATCGGCCCGAGCGGCATCGTCGTCAACATCATCCGCGAAGACCTGCTCGGCAAGGCCCGCTCGCTGTGCCCGACCATGCTCAATTACAAGGTCGCAGCTGATAACGGTTCGATGTACAACACCCCGCCGACGCTGGCCTGGTACTTGTCCGGTCTGGTGTTCCAATGGCTGAAAGAGCAGGGTGGCGTCGAAGCGATCGCCAGGCTCAACGACGTCAAGCAGCGCACCCTGTACGACTTCATCGACGCCAGCGGCCTCTACAGCAACCCGATCAACAAGTCGGATCGCTCGTGGATGAACGTGCCGTTCCGTCTGGCTGACGATCGTCTGGACAAGCCGTTCCTCGCCGGTGCCGACGAGCGCGGCCTGCTCAACCTCAAGGGTCACCGTTCGGTGGGCGGCATGCGCGCCTCCATCTACAACGCCGTCGACATCACTGCGGTCAACGCGCTGGTGGCGTACATGGCGGAATTCGAGAAGGAACACGGCTGATGTCCGAGCAAGAACTCAAGGCACTGCGCGTTCGCATCGACGCTCTGGACACCAAGGTCCTCGAGCTGATCAGTGAGCGTGCGCGTTGCGCCCAGGAAGTCGCCCGCGTGAAGATGGCCTCGCTGGCCGAAGGCGAAGTGCCGGTGTTCTATCGTCCCGAGCGCGAAGCTCAGGTGCTCAAACGCGTGATGGAGCGCAATCAGGGGCCGCTGGGCAACGAAGAAATGGCGCGGCTGTTTCGCGAAATCATGTCGTCGTGCCTGGCGCTGGAGCAGCCGCTGAAAGTGGCCTATCTCGGCCCTGAAGGCACCTTCACCCAAGCGGCGGCGATGAAGCACTTCGGCCACGCGGTGATCAGCAAGCCGATGGCGGCGATCGACGAAGTGTTCCGTGAAGTCGCCGCCGGTGCGGTGAACTTCGGCGTGGTGCCGGTGGAAAACTCCACCGAAGGCGCGGTCAACCACACGCTGGACAGCTTCCTCGAACACGACATGGTGATCTGTGGCGAAGTCGAGCTGCGCATCCACCACCATCTGCTGGTCGGCGAAAACACCAAGACCGACAGCATCAGCCGCATCTATTCCCACGCGCAGTCGCTGGCCCAGTGCCGCAAGTGGCTGGACGCGCATTACCCGAATGTCGAGCGCGTCGCGGTGTCGAGCAATGCCGAAGCGGCCAAGCGGGTCAAGGGTGAGTGGAATTCGGCAGCGATCGCTGGCGATATGGCGGCGGGGCTGTACGGCCTGACGCGTCTTGCCGAGAAAATCGAAGATCGCCCGGACAACTCGACGCGCTTCCTGATGATCGGTAACCAGGAAGTGCCGCCAACCGGTGACGACAAGACCTCGATCATCGTGTCGATGAGCAACAAGCCCGGCGCGCTTCATGAGCTGCTGGTGCCGTTCCATGACAATGGCATCGACCTGACCCGCATCGAAACCCGTCCGTCGCGCAGCGGCAAATGGACTTACGTGTTCTTCATCGACTTCATCGGCCACCACCGTGATCCGTTAATCAAAGGTGTGCTGGAAAAGATCAGTCAGGAAGCAGTAGCACTCAAAGTGCTGGGTTCCTACCCGAAAGCAGTTCTCTAAGGGGCGGTAGCAAATGAGTGGCAACTTCCTCGCTCTGGCACAGCCGGGCGTGCAACAACTTTCGCCGTACGTTCCGGGCAAGCCTGTGGACGAACTGGCGCGCGAGCTGGATCTGGATCCGGCAAAAATCGTCAAACTGGCGAGTAACGAAAACCCATTGGGCGCCAGCCCAAAGGCGCTGGCGGCAATTCGCGAAGAGCTGGCCGAGCTGACCCGCTACCCGGACGGCAATGGTTTCGCCCTGAAATCACTGCTGGCCGAGCAGTGTCGCGTCGAGCTGAATCAGGTCACCCTGGGCAATGGCTCCAACGACATTCTTGAGCTGGTAGCCCGTGCCTATCTGGCCCCAGGCCTGAATGCGGTGTTCAGCGAGCACGCTTTCGCCGTCTATCCGATCGCGACTCAAGCGGTCGGCGCACAAGCCAAAGTCGTTCCGGCCAAGGATTGGGGCCATGACCTGCCGGCGATGCTTGCGGCCATCGATGCCAACACCCGCGTGGTGTTTATCGCCAACCCGAACAACCCGACCGGCACCTGGTTCGGCGCCGAAGCGCTGGACGAATTCCTGCAGGACGTTCCCGAGCATGTGCTGGTAGTCCTCGACGAGGCTTACATCGAGTACGCCGAAGGCAGCGATTTGCCGGACGGTCTCGATTTCCTCGCCGCATACCCGAACCTGCTGGTGTCGCGCACCTTCTCCAAGGCCTATGGCCTGGCCGCGCTGCGCGTCGGTTATGGCTTGTCGACGCCTGTGGTGGCGGACGTGCTGAACCGCGTTCGTCAGCCATTCAACGTCAACAGCCTCGCATTGGCGGCGGCGTGTGCGGCGTTGAAGGACGAGGAATATCTGGCGCAAAGCCGCCAGCTCAACGAAACCGGCATGCAGCAGTTGCAGGCGGGTTTCCGTGAGTTGGGGCTGGGCTGGATCGAGTCCAAAGGCAACTTCATCTGCGTCGATCTCGGCCAGGTCGCGGCTCCGGTTTTCCAGGGCTTGCTGCGCGAAGGCGTGATCGTGCGTCCGGTGGCCAATTACGGCATGCCGAACCACCTGCGGGTGACCATCGGTCTGCCAGCGGAAAACAGCCGTTTCCTTGAGGCGCTGCGCAAGGTTCTGGCTCGTGGTTGATGTCACTGCGCTGCAACCTGCTGCACCTATGATCGGTCGCCTTGTGGTGGTCGGTCTGGGGTTGATCGGTGGTTCGTTTGCCAAAGGCTTGCGTGAAAGAGGCCTGTGCCGTGAAGTGGTCGGCGTCGATCTGGATCCGCAATCGCGCAAGCTCGCGGTCGAATTGGGTGTGGTCGATCGCTGCGAAGATGATTTGGCGGCGGCTTGCGTCGGTGCCGATGTGATTCAGCTGGCGGTGCCGATTCTGGCCATGGAAAAGCTGCTCGCGCGTCTGGCTGTCATGGATCTGGGGCAAGCGATTCTTACGGATGTCGGCAGCGCCAAAGGCAACGTGGTGCGCGCGGCGACCGAAGCGTTCGGCGGCATGCCGGCGCGTTTCGTCCCGGGGCACCCGATTGCCGGTTCCGAGCAGAGCGGGGTGGAGGCCTCGAATGCCGAGCTGTTCCGCCGGCACAAGGTGATCCTGACGCCGCTCGAGCAGACCGATCCTGCCGCGCTGGCGGTGGTCGATCGCCTGTGGCGCGAACTGGGTGCCGATGTCGAGCACATGCAGGTCGAGCGTCACGACGAAGTGCTGGCCGCGACCAGCCATCTACCGCACCTGCTGGCCTTCGGTCTGGTCGATTCATTGGCCAAGCGCAATGAAAATCTGGAGATCTTCCGTTACGCTGCCGGTGGTTTTCGCGATTTCACAAGAATCGCCGGAAGCGACCCGGTGATGTGGCACGACATCTTCCTCGCCAACCGCGAGGCTGTCCTGCGCACACTCGATACATTTCGCAGCGACCTCGACGCCTTGCGCGACGCGGTCGATGCAGGGGATGGGCACCAATTGTTGGGCGTTTTCACGCGCGCCCGGGTTGCCCGCGAGCATTTCAGTAAAATCCTGGCCCGCAGGGCCTATGTGGACGCTATGAATTCCAACGATCTGATCTTCCTGGTTCAACCTGGTGGCCGCCTGTCCGGTCGGATTCGCGTACCGGGTGACAAATCGATTTCCCACCGTTCGATCATGCTCGGCTCGCTGGCCGAAGGCGTCACCGAAGTCGAAGGCTTCCTTGAGGGCGAAGACGCCCTGGCGACCTTGCAGGCGTTTCGCGACATGGGTGTGGTCATCGAAGGCCCGCACCACGGCCGCGTGACTATCCATGGTGTCGGCCTGCACGGCCTGAAACCGGCGCCGGGCCCGATCTATCTGGGCAACTCCGGCACCTCGATGCGTCTGCTCTCCGGCCTGCTGGCGGCGCAGAACTTCGACAGCACCCTGACCGGCGACGCTTCGCTGTCCAAGCGCCCGATGAATCGTGTGGCCAATCCGCTGCGGGAAATGGGCGCCGTGATCGAAACTGCTGCTGAAGGTCGTCCACCAATGACCATTCGTGGCGGGCACAAGCTCAAGGGCCTGACTTACACCATGCCGATGGCCAGCGCGCAGGTGAAATCCTGCCTGCTGCTTGCCGGTCTGTATGCCGAAGGCAAGACCACCGTCACCGAGCCGGCACCGACGCGCGACCACACCGAGCGCATGCTGCGTGGCTTCGGCTACCCGGTCAGCGTCGACGGTGCCACGGCTTCGGTCGAATCCGGCGGCAAGCTCACTGCAACTCACATCGAAGTGCCGGGCGATATCTCGTCATCGGCGTTCTTCCTCGTTGCGGCCTCGATCGCCGAGGGTTCCGAACTGGTGCTCGAGCACGTCGGTATCAACCCGACCCGTACTGGCGTGATCGATATCCTGCGGCTGATGGGCGCCGATATCACGCTGGAAAACCAGCGCGAAGTCGGTGGCGAGCCAGTGGCTGACTTGCGCGTGCGGGCAGCTAGACTCAAGGGTATCGAGATTCCGGAAGAACTGGTCCCACTGGCGATCGACGAATTCCCGGTACTGTTCGTTGCTGCTGCATGCGCCGAAGGGCGTACCGTGCTGACCGGCGCCGAAGAGCTGCGGGTCAAGGAGTCCGACCGGATTCAGGTCATGGCGGACGGCTTGCTGGCGCTGGGCGTCAAGTGCGAGCCGACCCCGGACGGTATCATCATCGACGGCGGCCAGATCGGCGGCGGTGAAGTGCACGGTCACGGCGACCACCGTATTGCCATGGCCTTCAGCGTCGCTTCGTTGCGCGCTACCGCACCGATCCGCATCCACGATTGCGCCAACGTCGCGACCTCGTTCCCCAATTTCCTCGCGCTGTGCGGGCAAGTCGGCATTCGTGTGGCACAAGAGGCTCAGTCGTGAAAAACATTGCACCGGTCATCACCATCGATGGGCCAAGCGGCTCCGGCAAAGGCACGGTCGCCGGGATTCTGGCCAAGCGTCTGGGCTGGAACCTGCTGGATTCCGGTGCGCTTTATCGCTTGCTCGCGTTCGCTGCGCACAACCATGGCGTCGACCTGACCAATGAAGAGCTGCTGAAGACATTGGCCGCTCATCTGGATGTGCAGTTCATCGCCGCGACCGAAGGTCAGCTGCAGCGGATCATTCTGGAAGGCGACGAAGTCAGCGATGTCATCCGTACCGAAAGCGTCGGTTCCGGCGCCTCGCAAGTGGCTGCGCTGCCCGCCGTGCGCGAGGCGCTGCTGCAGCGCCAGCGTGCTTTCCAGGAAGCGCCGGGCCTGGTGGCCGACGGTCGCGACATGGGTACGGTGGTGTTTCCGGATGCACCGCTGAAGATTTTCCTCACCGCCAGTGCCGAGGAGCGGGCGCGCCGTCGATATTTGCAGTTGAAGGGCAAAGTCGAGGGTGTTAGTCTGTCGAGTCTGCTAGATGAGATCCGTGCACGCGATGAGCGTGACACCCAGCGCGCAGTAGCCCCGCTCAAGCCGGCGGCCGACGCGATTCAGCTGGATTCAACGGAGCTTTCCATCGATCAGGTGCTTGAACGCATCATGAGCGAGATCGCCATTCGCGATATCGCCGGGTGACCAAGAAGGTCGCAGGGGACCAGTCATAGTCCTGCGGTGCTTCTTTTAAATGAAACTAACCCACACCGTCTGGGGTGTGGAGATGGGCGTTTACTTCGCCCTCATCTACAGGAATTAAAATGAGCGAAAGCTTTGCGGAACTCTTTGAAGAAAGCCTGAAAACCCTGAACCTTCAGGCAGGCTCCATCATCACCGGTGTTATCGTTGATATCGATTACCAGGCTCGCTGGGTAACCGTTCACGCTGGTCTGAAGTCTGAAGCACTCATCCCGCTTGAGCAGTTCTACAACGATGCTGGCGAACTGAACATCAACGTTGGTGATGAAGTTCACGTTGCTCTGGATTCGGTTGAAGACGGCTTTGGCGAGACCAAGCTGTCCCGTGAAAAAGCCAAGCGCGCTGAATGCTGGATCGTTCTGGAAGCAGCCTTCGCAGCCGAGGAAGTGGTCAAGGGCGTTATCAACGGTAAGGTTAAAGGCGGCTTCACTGTCGACGTTAACGGCATCCGTGCGTTCCTGCCAGGTTCCCTGGTTGACGTCCGTCCAGTGCGCGACACCACGCACCTGGAAGGCAAAGAGCTGGAATTCAAGGTCATCAAGCTGGACCAGAAGCGCAACAACGTTGTCGTTTCCCGTCGCAGCGTCCTCGAAGCCGAGAACTCCGCCGAGCGTGAAGCTCTGCTGGAATCCCTGCAGGAAGGCCAGCAAGTCAAAGGTATCGTCAAAAACCTCACCGATTACGGCGCATTCGTCGATCTGGGTGGCGTGGACGGCCTGCTGCACATCACCGACATGGCCTGGAAGCGCATCAAGCATCCTTCCGAGATCGTCAACGTTGGTGACGAAATCGACGTCAAGGTTCTGAAATACGATCGCGAACGCAACCGTGTTTCCCTGGGCCTGAAGCAACTGGGCGAAGATCCATGGGTTGCTATCAAAGCCCGTTACCCAGAAGGCACTCGCGTTACCGCTCGTGTAACCAACCTGACCGACTACGGCTGCTTCGCTGAGCTGGAAGAAGGCGTTGAAGGTCTGGTACACGTTTCGGAAATGGACTGGACCAACAAGAACATCCACCCTTCGAAAGTCGTACAAGTCGGCGACGAAGTGGAAGTCATGGTTCTGGACATCGACGAAGAGCGTCGTCGTATCTCCCTGGGCATCAAGCAGTGCAAGTCGAACCCATGGGAAGACTTCTCTGGCCAGTTCAACAAGGGCGACAAGATCTCCGGCACCATCAAGTCGATCACCGATTTCGGTATCTTCATTGGTCTGGACGGCGGCATCGACGGTCTGGTTCACCTGTCCGACATCTCCTGGAACGAAGTGGGCGAAGAAGCCGTACGTCGTTTCAAGAAGGGCGACGAGCTGGACACTGTCATCCTGTCGGTTGACCCAGAGCGCGAGCGCATCTCCCTGGGCATCAAGCAGCTGGAAAGCGATCCGTTCTCCGAGTACGTCTCGGTTAACGACAAGGGCGCTATCGTGACCGGTACCGTGAAAGAAGTTGACGCCAAAGGCGCCATCATCGTTCTGGCCGACGACATCGAAGCTACCCTGAAAGCCTCCGAAATCAGCCGTGACCGCGTTGAAGACGCGCGCAACGTTCTGAAAGAAGGCCAGGAAGTTGAAGCCAAGATCATCAGTGTTGATCGCAAGAGCCGCGTAATCCAGCTCTCGATCAAGTCGAAAGACGATGCTGAAGAGAAAGAAGCCATCCAGAGCCTGAAAGCAGCTCCGGAAGGCGAAGCAGCTGATACCACTATGGCGGCACTGCTGCGTCAAGCAATGGCCAAACAGAACTGAGTTCTGCTTGATCATTAAAAAGGGCGACTTCGGTCGCCCTTTTTTGTGTCTGCGATTTGGTCTTTGTACGTCCGTGCATGAAACCAATGCCGACGCCTGCGGGTCTGTTTCTTTAATCGGATCAATCGCCTATTCGCGACTAAGCTTGGTCTTGAGCGTTAGTCGTCAGGCTTGCCTGGCATAAGGAAGTGGATGAACAAGTTACTTGTTGCTGCAATGGTCCTGGCGCTGGCAGGGTGCACCACCAGCGCGAAAACCCATGCGGTGCGCGGCGTCAGTGGTATCGAGGTCGACTGCTCGGGGCTGGGCTCCGGTTGGGAAAAGTGCCAGAAGCGCGCAGCGAAGGAGTGCAAGGGCAAGGGCTACAAGGTCATAACCCGGTCTGATGATGCCGAAGATGACGACCAATATCCGTTCGGCTTCAATCCGGCAGGCTTCGTAACCCGGACCATGCTGGTGATGTGTCGTTAGGTGCGCAGCGATCCGACTCGCCAATGGGATGCCCTGAAAATGGGCATTTTGACCCCGGGAAAGATATGTCAATCCCTGGGCTGTTCAAAATCTTCCGGGCATGCTAAAACCTTTCAAGCGCTGATCTAGCTGCTTGAAAAAGAAGGGAAAAATATGACGAAGTCGGAGTTGATCGAACGAATTGTCACCCATCAAGGGCTACTCTCATCCAAGGATGTGGAGCTGGCCATCAAGACCATGCTTGAACAAATGTCTCAGTGCCTCGCCACCGGTGATCGTATTGAGATCCGTGGTTTCGGCAGCTTCTCCCTGCACTATCGCGCGCCTCGTGTAGGTCGCAATCCCAAGACCGGCCAGTCCGTCAGTCTGGACGGTAAATTCGTTCCGCATTTCAAGCCGGGTAAAGAATTGCGTGATCGGGTAAATGAGGAAGAGGAGGAGGGCGCTTGATCTTCGCTATTCAAATTCAAGGGGGCGTGAATGCGTAACCTGAAACGCATACTGCTTGGCGTTTTTCTTCTGCTGATGGTTCTGATTGTTCTGGCATTTGTGCTGGAGAACCAACAATCGGTTGCGCTTTTGTTTCTGGGTTTTTCCGGCCCGCAGTTGCCAGTCTCGGTGGTTGCAGTGTTGGCGCTGCTGATTGGCATGCTGATTGGCCCGGTATTGGGCTGGTTTCTGGGGCGTTCATCCAGAGCCGCGCGCAAGCCAATGGTCTGAAAGCGGCAGGCGCACGGCATCTGTCGAAATTGCGTCTCGGCGTGCCTTTATCCATTAGTAAAACCATCATTAAGCTGTAAAATGCGTCCCTTGTTCGATCGTGCCTTCTGCATGTCGATTCAGACTGACTCTGACGGATGCCGACTGATAGTGGCTTCTGCATTCATGGATTAGACCGCGCTCGCTGGCAGCGCTGTCCGCAGCTCAAGGGTATCGCTTCGCGTGAAAATTCTAGTTACCGGCGGTGCCGGCTTCATTGGCTCGGCAGTCATCCGTCATATCATCTCCAAGACTTCCGATGCAGTCGTTAACGTCGATAAACTCACGTACGCCGGCAATCTGGAGTCATTGGCGGAAGTCAGTCAGAATTCCCGTTATGCGTTCGAGCGGGTCGATATCTGTGATCGTGACCAGATCGACCGCGTTCTGCGTGAACATCAACCGGATGCAATCATGCATCTGGCCGCAGAATCCCACGTTGATCGCTCTATATCGGGACCTTCCGACTTCATCCAGACCAATATCATCGGTACTTACACGCTGCTCGAAGCCGCGCGCCATTACTGGGCTGCGTTGGATGATGCACGCAAAGCGAATTTCCGCTTCCATCACATTTCGACCGACGAGGTTTACGGAGATCTCGAAGGTCCGGAAGACCTCTTCACCGAAACCACGCCTTATCAGCCAAGCTCACCCTACTCGGCGAGCAAGGCCAGCTCTGATCATCTGGTTCGGGCCTGGGCACGCACTTATGGCTTGCCTACGCTGGTTACCAACTGTTCGAACAACTATGGCCCATGTCACTTCCCTGAGAAGCTGATCCCGCTGATCATTCTCAACGCACTTGAAGGCAAGCCGCTGCCGGTGTACGGCAAAGGCGATCAGGTTCGCGATTGGTTGTATGTCGAAGATCATGCTCGTGCGTTGTACAAAGTCGTCACCGAAGGCGTCATCGGTGAGACCTACAACATTGGCGGACACAACGAAAAACAGAACATCGAAGTGGTGCATACCCTGTGTTCGTTGCTCGATGAATTGCGGCCTGATTCGGCCCATCGTCCCCATGCCAGCCTGATTACCTATGTGCAGGACCGACCTGGGCATGATCAGCGCTATGCCATCGATGCCAGCAAGATCCAGCGGGAATTGGGTTGGGCGCCTGAAGAGACCTTCGAGACCGGAATTCGCAAGACTGTCGAGTGGTACTTGAGCAACGCTGATTGGGTTGAGCACGTGAAGAGCGGCAGCTATCAGCAGTGGATCGATCAGAACTACACGGATCGCTCGAACAACGCATGAAAATCCTGCTGCTGGGCAAGAACGGTCAGGTGGGCTGGGAGCTGCAACGCTCTCTGGCTCCGCTTGGGGAGTTGATTGCGCTTGATCGCCATCAGGCCGGTGGATTGAATGGCGATCTGTCGAATCCCGAGGCTCTTCGCACGACGATTCGGCAGGTGCAGCCCGACGTTATCGTTAACGCTGCTGCTTACACTGCGGTTGATAAAGCCGAATCGGAAACCGACTTGGCTGACCGTGTAAACGGCATTGCAGCGGGTGTTATGGCTGAAGAAGCCGTCGCCTCGGATGCCTGGCTGGTTCATTATTCAACCGATTACGTTTTCAATGGCCAGGGCACTGCCGCGTGGCGGGAAACGGATGCCGTTGCGCCGGTGAACCATTATGGATTCAGCAAACTCGCCGGCGAGCAGGCAATCACTGCATCGGGTTGCAAGCACCTGATCTTCCGTACCAGTTGGGTTTATGGTGCTCGCGGTAACAACTTCGCGAAGACGATGCTGCGGTTGGCCAAGGATCGCGAAACGTTGAGCGTGGTCGCGGATCAGATTGGTGCGCCTACCGGTGCAGATCTGATTGCCGACGTAACGGCTCAGGCGCTTCGCCAGGCCCTGCAACGGCCCGAACTGGCGGGGTTGTACCACTTGGCAGCCGCTGGTGAAGTGTCCTGGCATGGCTACGCAAACCAAGTGATCGCCTTCGCTCAAGCCAATGGTGAATTACTCGCCGTGAAGGCTATCGAGCCAGTCGAAAGCGCTGCCTATCCGACGCCCGCACATCGACCGCTGAACTCGCGTCTGGATACTCAAAAGCTGCGCGCTACTTTTTCTCTACACTTGCCGGATTGGCAAAGTGGTGTAACCCGAATGCTCAGGGAAATTCTGAATAAATGATCAAGACCAATCGTAAAGGCATCATTCTCGCTGGTGGCTCCGGGACACGTTTGCATCCGGTCACGCTGGGGGTGTCCAAGCAGCTGTTGCCTATCTACGACAAACCGATGATTTTCTATCCGTTGTCTGTGCTCATGCTCGCGGGCATACGAGAAATCCTGATCATTTCGACCCCTGAAGACTTGCCCAATTTCCGCAAGTTGCTGGGCGACGGCAGTCTGTATGGCATCGAGTTGAGTTATGCCGAACAGCCGAGCCCGGACGGCCTTGCGCAGGCGTTCATCATCGGCGAATCGTTTATCGGTAGCGACCCTTGCTGCCTGATTCTCGGCGACAATATCTTTTACGGTCAGTACTTCACCGAAAACCTTCGCTCTGCCAACGCTCAGGCCTCAGGCGCGACAGTGTTCGGCTATCACGTGTCCGACCCGGAGCGTTTCGGGGTGGTGGAATTCGATGCCAATGGCTGCGCGCTGAGCATCGAAGAAAAGCCACTGAAGCCGAAATCCAACTACGCCGTGACCGGGTTGTACTTCTACGATAACCAGGTCGTCGAAATCGCCAAGAACATCAAGCCGTCGGAACGAGGCGAGCTGGAAATTACCGACATCAATCGTGCGTATCTGGAACAGAAAACCCTGAACGTCGAAATGTTGGGGCGCGGCTTTGCCTGGCTGGATACCGGTACACATGACTCGCTGCTGGAAGCCGGGCATTTCGTCCACACCATCGAGCATCGTCAGGGGCTCAAAGTAGCGTGCCTGGAGGAAATCGCCTACCACAACGGCTGGATTACCGATGAGCAGGTCGAAGCTCAGGCGCAGCGCCTGAAGAAAACCGGATACGGGCAGTATCTGCAAAAGTTGCTGGATCAACCCGCGCGTTGACGGGCGCTGCTTGCCGACCACCGTTCGTTGCATTCTGTCGAATCATCAAGGGGGCTGGCGCTGTAGAATGGCAGACAATCACGCAACGTATTCGGCGCTCGCGAGGGCGTATGTGTCATCAGCCCTGTCGTCTTGAGGCCGAGAGGCGGGGCAAGGATTCTGCACTGGGTTCGGTGCAGTTCGACTGCAATCATTATTGAGACTGCTTTCCTGGATATCATTTGCAGGAGAGAGGGTTAAGGACTTTGAGCATGGAACTGATTCCCGTAATTTTGTCTGGCGGAGTGGGCAGCCGGTTGTGGCCTGTATCCCGTGAAGCCCATCCAAAACCCTTCATGGAGTTGCCGGATGGTCAGAATCTGATCCAGAAGACGTTCTTGCGCGCCTCACGGCTGGACGGTGTGGTGGAAGTCCTCACCGTGACCAATCGCGAGTTGCTGTTCAAAACTGAAGATGAATACGGCGTCGTCAACACGGCCAGGCACGCGCAAGGCTTCATTCTCGAGCCCTTTGGGCGAAACACGGCGGCGGCAGTGGCCGCAGCGGCCTTGCAACTGGAAGCCACCCATGGTCCCGATGCACATATGCTGGTGCTCGCCGCCGATCATTTGATCCAGGACGAAAAAGCCTTTGCCGCGGCGGTGTCCGATGCTGTGGCGCTGGCCAGTGAAGGCTGGCTGGTTACGTTTGGCATTCAGCCGACCTATCCGGAAACCGGTTTCGGTTATATCGAAGCGCAGAAAGAGGCACCGCTCAAGGGCGGGTTGAAGGTCGCCCGGTTTGTCGAGAAACCTGATCTGGAGACTGCACAGAACTACGTCAGTGCTGGCAACTATTTCTGGAACTCGGGCATGTTCTGTTTCCGTGTAGGCACCGTTCTGGAAGAGCTTCGGCTGCACGCCCCCGACGTTGTCGAGGCGGTTGCAAAGACCATCGAGGTGTCTCGCCTATCGTCCTCCAACAAATATCGTTGCCTGGCGCTGGACAGCGAAAGCTTTGCGCAGGTGCCGGATATCTCCATCGACTATGCATTGATGGAGCGTTCCCAGAAAGTCGCGACCATACCGTGCGACATTGGCTGGAGTGACATCGGTTCATGGAACGCGGTGAGCGAACTGACTGCGCCGGATGAAAACGGCAACCGCTTTGAAGGCGAAGTGTTGTCCCATGGCTCGCGCAATAATTATGTGAACAGCGAGGGGCGTCTGACTGCGCTGGTCGGTGTGGAAGACCTGTTGGTCATCGACACGCCTGATGCGGTGATGATTGCTCATAAAGATCACGCTCAAGACGTGAAACACATCGTCAATCAGCTCAAGGCGTGCAGCCACACCGTGCATTTGCTGCACCGTACGGTCCACCGTCCATGGGGTACCTATACCACCCTGGAAAATGGCGAACGCTTCAAGATCAAGCGAATTGTAGTAAAGCCCAAAGCGTCGCTGTCGCTGCAGATGCATCATCACCGCAGTGAACACTGGATCGTCGTCAGCGGGATGGCGGTCGTGGTCAACGACCAGCAGGAACTGATGCTCAACACCAACGAGTCGACGTTCATCCGTGCCGGTCACCAGCATCGCCTGATGAACCCGGGCGTCATTGACCTGGTGCTGATCGAGGTGCAAAGCGGCGATTATCTGGGTGAAGACGATATCGTCCGCTTTGAAGACAATTACGGCCGCGTCGACAAATAACAGCGCGGTGGCAGCCATAGGCCTGACCGGCGATTTTTTACCGGTCGGGCTTATTTGCATGTGACATTGCGCGACTTCACTCCCTATCGATGATTCACAGCTGCGGCATTTTCCGGCGGCTGTCTCGGATTCCCAGGCAAGAGATCGAAATGCATACCCCTATCAAGACCCGCTGCTTTAAGGCTTATGACATCCGTGGTGAAGTACCGGTCGATCTGAATGAGGATGTCGCTTACCGGATCGGCCGGGCCATGGTCGTTGAGTTGCAAGCCAAAAGCATCGTGCTGGGGCGCGATATGCGACTGGAAAGTCCGATGCTGGCCGAGGCGATGGCCCGTGGACTGAGAGAGGCAGGTGCCGATGTCATCGACATCGGCCTGTGCGGAACTGAAGAAGTCTATTTCGCCACCAGTGCCTTCAATGCCGATGGTGGCGTAATGATCACGGCGAGTCACAATCCCAAAGGCTATAACGGGATGAAACTCGTCAAGTCGCAATCACGTCCCATCAGCGGTGACACCGGGCTGAACGCCATCCGTGATCGGGTAGAGAGTGGTGACCTTGGCGCGTTGGCGGAAGCCGTAGGTAATGTGCGTGAGGCGTTCGATAAAAGCCGTTACATCGACCACTTGCTGACTTACATCAACGTGGCGAACCTCAAGCCGCTGAAGATCCTTGCAGACCCTGGCAACGGTGCTGCCGGGCCGGTCCTGCAGGAGTTGATGGGCAAGTTGCCATTCGAATGGACGCTGATCAATGCCGAGCCGGACGGTCACTTCCCCAATGGCGTGCCCAACCCTCTGTTGCCGGAAAATCGCGAGCTGACGCGCCAGGCATTGCTTGAAAATGGCTGCGATGTCGGGCTGGCGTGGGATGGGGATTTTGACCGGTGTTTCTTTTTCGACGAAACCGGCCGGTTTATCGAAGGTTATTACCTGGTCGGGCTGTTGGCGGAAATGTTGCTCAAGCAACACCCGGGCAGCAAGATCATTCATGACCCGCGACTGACCTGGAACACCATCGAGCAGGTCGAGCAAGCGGGCGGCGTGCCGGTGTTGTGCAAGACGGGGCATGCATTTATCAAAGAGCGCATGCGTATCGAGGACGCCATTTATGGCGGCGAAATGAGCGCCCACCACTATTTCCGTGATTTCGCCTATTGTGACAGCGGGATGATCCCGTGGTTGTTGGTCACGGCCCTGATGTCCAGCACTGGCAAGAGCCTGGCGCAACTGGTCGACGAGCGTATTGACGCTTATCCATGCACCGGCGAGATCAACTATCGCGTTGAAGATGTGCCGGCGATGCTGCACAAAGTCCTGGAGCATTTCCTGCCGCTCAATCCCGCGCTCGACAGGACTGACGGCATCAGCGTGTCGTTTGCCGACTGGCGCTTCAACCTGCGCGGCTCCAACACCGAGCCGCTGTTGCGCCTGAACGTCGAAACCCGTGGCGATCAGGCATTGATGTGGGCGCGTCTGAAACAGATCGAGTTGTTGATCAAGGGTGCTTGAAGCTTCGCCCGTCTGGTATTCAGCGGCGCCCGTGCTTGGGTGAGCGAAGCACAGCGATGCGGGCGCGGGTTGCGAAATATCATTTCTATAGGTTGCCATTTTGAAAACGGTTTTATTGCTAAGCACGTACCCGATTGCCAGTCCCCGTCACGGCGGACAGGTCCGGGTCGCCAACATCGCCAAGACCTTTCGCGAAAATGGTTGGGATGTAACTCATCTGGCTGTATATGAGCCGGAAGGTTATCCGCCATCTACCCTGGGTGCCAACGATGTCAGCTTTCCGGCTGGCAGCGACTTCAGGAAATACAAGGGCACGTATGTGCCACTGATCAACGATTTGCTGTCCGGGGAATTCGCAGCGTCGGAGCAGGGCGGTTTCGCTGACATTCTCAAGAAACTGCCGCCAGTGATCGACGTCATTCATGTCGAGCAGCCATGGCTATGGCCGCTGGTGCTGAAGATCCGCCAGATGCCGCAATACGCCAATGCGTGCCTCATCTACGGCTCGCAGAACATCGAAGCTCCGCTGAAGCAGGAGATTCTCGACAGCTATGGCATCAAGGGCGCCGAATCGGTGATCGCCGACATCGAGACGCTCGAGCGCAAGGCAACGCTGGAAGCAGATATTGCCGTGGCGGTAACCCAGGCCGATTTCGATATTCTCAAGGTCTGGGGCGCGAAAAGACCGCTGCTGGCGTCCAACGGTATCGCGCCATGGTCGGCCAGGGCGGAGTTGCTCGCCAGTTGGAAAGAGCGGCTGCCGCAGTCGCCCTGGATTCTCTATGTTGCCAGTGCCCATCCGCCCAATTTCAAGGGTTTCAATGAATGCCTCGGCAGTTCTCTGGCGTGCATTCCTCCGGACAGCAAACTGGTGGTGGTCGGCAGTGTATGTGAGCACCTCGAAACCACACTTCGCGACAGTCGCTGGGGACAACTGAACCTGTCGCGCCTGCAACTGCTGTACATGCTGCCGGACGAAGATCTGGACGCCGTCAAGACACTTGCGCACGCATTTCTGTTACCGATCCCTCACGGTGGCGGCTCGAATATCAAAACCGCAGAAGCCATTTACTCTGGCAAGTACGTCATCGGCACCGAAGCGGCATTTCGTGGTTTCGAACAGCATCTTCTGCTTCCCGAGATCAGTGTTGCGCGTACGCCCCACGAGTTTCATGCGGCAATCCGCGCGCGTCTCACCGGGCCTGCGATGATCAGTGGTGACGGCCCGGACAGAGCATCGCGTGAGCCATTGACGTGGGCTCGGAGTCTGGAATCAATTCCGCGTACAGCGGCAGACGTTATCGTTCAGAAGGCGCAAGCATGACCACCTGGTTTGATGTAACAACCATTCTTGGCTGGCGTCGGCCAGCCGTAGGCATTATTCGTACCGAGGCCGAGGCTGCGGCCCATGCGCTCGAACTGATCGCGGCGGGGGAAGAGGTGAAGTTCTGCTTCTTCAGTCATGCCACCGGATACAGCGCGATCGATGCGACCGACGTGGCAAAAACCCTGAAGAGAATTTCCGGGGTTCACGCGGCAGCGCCAGGCCGGGCAATTGCCGGCACTACCAATAAACGTTCGATAGAGGCGCGCCTGAAAGAAAAGGCGACCAAGGTACTGAACCGCCTGCCTCCCAAGTTGAGCGGGCGTATCTATCAGTTTTTCCAGCTGCGCCGTACCTCCATCGTGGAAGCGGTGATCGGCGGCCGCCATTTGATTTCGGCCGCACGGGCTTTTTTCAAACCGGCCCAGCGCAGCCATGTATTCAATCCTGCGTCACGCAAAGTGCACAGTGGCGGCCATCCCTTTGCCAAAGGTGACAGCTACATATCGGTGGGGCTGGACTGGGACAATAAAGACCTTGTGCATCTCTATGAGTTGAAGAAGCAGGTCGGTTTGCGCGTCATTCTCTTCTGCTACGACGTGATTCCGGTGAGGCTGCCACATTTGTGTGTGGGTGATGTTGCGGCCAAGTTTGCCAATTACTTTGCTGACGTCGCTTGGTGCGCGGACAAGATCCTGTGCATTTCCGAATGCACGCGCAAGGATCTGATCGCGTTGCTCGATGAATTGGGTGCGCCGGTTCCTGAAACGGCGGTGGTCAAGTTGGGCTGCCAGCTATCTCACGAGTTGAGCGACGCCGTCAGCCCTGACGTCGAAACATTGTTGAAAGAGCGTTTCGTCCTGTTCGTTTCCACGATCGAGCGCCGCAAGAACCATGAAGTGCTTTACCGCGCCTATACCCGCCTGATCGATAGCGGTGTTCAGGATCTGCCTAAACTGGTCTTTGTCGGAATGCCGGGTTGGGGCGTGGGTGACTTGTTATCGGACATCTCGCTTGATCCGAGAACTCAGGATTACATACGCATTCTCAATAACGTGTCGGACTCAGACCTCATGCACTTGTACCGCAACTGCATGATGACTGCGTTCCCGTCATTGTATGAAGGGTGGGGACTGCCTGTTGCCGAAAGTCTGGCTGCCGGCAAGTACTGCCTGGCCTCCAATGCGGCTTCGATTCCGGAAGTAGGCGGGCAGCTGCTGGATTACCTGGAGCCATGGGATGTGTCGGCTTGGGTGGCTGAACTGCACAAGTATGCGTTCGATCCGCTGGCGCTGGCGGCCAAGGAAGCGGCGATCAAACGTGATTACAAACCCGTTGCCTGGAAAGAGACGGCGCAGTTTGTTTTCGATAGCCTGAAGTAACGATTACAGCATGCGGTGGATCAGGGTCGATCCACCGCATGCTGGTATTCAGGCAATCGTATTGGTGTTGAACAGATTCAGCGACTTGAGAATCTCGGGCGTACCGAGCAATTCGGGGCTTGCTGACCATTTCTCGATGATGGTCGCAAAATGGTCGACCGCTGAAATGATGACCTTCGCCCGAAGCGCGACAGGCACCGCCTGCACAAGTTTGTGGGCGTAGTTCTCGGCCGTGAATGTCTCCTGTGCCCACGTTTGCGCCTGCTTGCCGATATCGATCGCCGCGGAGGGGCTGCTGCGCAGTGATAGAAGGATCTTCTTCAGATCTTCTATTTCCCTTTCAGGCGATACCTTCAATACGTACTGATCGGGCAGTTCGCTGTAAAAGCCGGTGTCGGTAACGATGGTGGCTTTACCGTACAGCATCGCTTCAATCGCAGAGGCCGAAGCCGCTTCGAGACTGGGCCAGCGCAGGCAACTGATAACGTCAGCTTCGCGAATGGCCTCTGACAACGCGGCGTCATCGACTTCGTTGGAAATAATCAGCTCGACCCCGGCTTTGGCGGCCATTTCGGACAATTTCCGTTCGACATCCGGAAGAATCGCCCCCACCAGACGGTAACTCACGTTCTTTCGAAGTGAGGCGTTGCTGGCAATGGCCTTGATGCAACTTTCCACCCGTTTGTTGGGGTTGACGTGGCCGATGGTCAACAACCGCAACTTGCGATTGTCATTTTGTACCGGTTGCCCGGCGACAGCCCCGGGAGCGTCGTAGGCCAGCGGCGTCACAAAAACCGGACCCGCGCACGCGGCCATTACCCGCTTGCAGCCCCAGTTGCTATGGGTAATCACGCCGGTGGCCATCGAACTGATCCATTCGGTCAGCGGTGCGGTTTCTCGCGTCGAGTTGATGAAGGTCGTACTGTCGCTGACGTTGAAGTAGTCGCTGGCGATTCTGCGTCCGTACCACTGCGTCAGGATGTGATGGGCCTCATCGCGCCGTTGCTGCGCCCAACCCCAGAAAAGATGGCCGAGGAAGAAGTCATGCAGGCAGACGATGCCCGGGGCTTTGTGAAGCCAGGCTACGCCACCTTCGTGAAACTCGTAGTTGTCGCCGATCTGGTAGACGAGGCAGTCAGCGTCCGCCACTTCGGTGCCAACCCGCTCTTCATCCGTCCAGGCAATGACGGTGCAACCGAAGTCATGAGCCTCTTTGTCGAGAACATGCGGGCTTTCAGTGCGCACCAGCACAATGTGATGCTGCTGACTGAGCAGAGCGCGAACCACGAGACGAGTCATCCTTCCGATGGCGGAGGATTTGACGCCGGGGGTAAAAATGACCAGTTTCATTTAAGTAGCGCCTCTATGGTCTCGGGCCAGTTGATGCCCAGGGTGTTCCACAGCGCCTCCGCGCCTTCGCCGTACTCGATGGTTCGGGTTTTGCTTTCAAATGCCGCATTCATCGCTTCTGCCAGACTTTCTGCAGTGGGTTCTGCCCGCCATCCGGACTCCTGCGGATTGACCAGGCCCAGGATGCCACCGCTGTCCGTCGTCGTGATCAGTGCTTTGCGCGCAGTGGCGGCTTCCATCGCGACGTAACCCAGGGAGTCTTCATCGAACGGAATGTAAGCAACCGCGAGTGCACGATTGACATAATTGACGTAGGTGGAGCGAGGCAGGAATCCAAGGTCAAGTTTGACGCGGTCATGCAGGCCAAACTCATTGATGATCGAATGCAATTGCAGCGTGTCGGCGTGCGACTCGGGAGGCCCGGCAATGACCAGCTTGACCCGTTTGTCGGCTTTGGCAAGTGCTCGCAACAGCAAGTGCTGACGCTTCATGCCGTTGACGCGTCCGCCGGCAAATATGTAATCGTCATATTCACCGCCGGTGAATGCTTCAGGATCGTTTACGGGCGGCAACAACACCTGCGAGTCGAAGCCGTTGTATTTGAACAACCGCTGTCTGGTCACTTCGGAGTTGGTGTAGATGCTGCGGCTCTCCGCGAAAGTTTCGTTGTCCGCGTTGATAATGGCGTTGCGAATGTCGCTGCCGCTCTTGTCTGCCGGCAGGTTGGTCTGGCCGACGTCGTAAAGGTCGTAGGCCTGACGATACTGGTGCAGCAGCCACAGTGATTTGCGGTGGTGGCGAACCAGGTACGCCGGGAATTTCAAGGCGATGACGTGATCGGTATTGAAGATTTCCAGCGTGCGGGTCAGCAACATCTGGGAGGGGATGCGCGATGCCGGTTCCCACTGAGCCGGGATGCGCATGACTTCGGCGTCGTGACCGGCCATGAGCAGGTTTCTTTGCAGATTGACCGCCAGTTCTTCGGCGCCGCCCCAGATGAACGGAGCCATGTTGTTCACAATCAGGACTTTCATGCCAACAGACGCTCCAGCACATGTGACCAGGAAATTTTCAAGTCAACCAGGCGCTGCCGGGCATTCTTGCCCATGGCTTCGGTCAGACTTCGATCCCGGTAGAGTTTGTCCATCGCAGCGGCCAGAGACTCTGGAGTCGGCTCGGCGATATAGCCGTTATAGCCATCCTGAACCAATTCCAGAACGCCACCCGAGTCGGTAGTGGTTAGGATCGGTTTTTCCGCGTGACTGGCTTCGAGGCTGGGGTAGCCGTAGGAGTCTTCATCAACCGGAAGGTAGGCGGCAGCCAGGCAAACTGACAGCTGCGCGACCTTTTCTTCTTCAGTGATCCAGCGATCATCCAGGGTCACTCGGTCCGAAAGGCCGTACTCTTCGATTTTTTCGCGCAGGGCGATGCCGTAGTCTGGACCCGCGCCCGTTCCCAGCAACCGCAGGCGGACCGGCGTCGTCGTATAGTTCAGTGCGTCGATCAGCAGGTGTTGGCGCTTGTGATGTTCGAGGCGGCAGATGTAAGCGATTTCATCGTTGTAGCCAGCGCAAAAAAAACGCTCCGATTCGAAGACCGGAGGGTAAAGCACCTCGCTATCGAAGTCGTTGTAGGTCTTGAGTCGCTTGGATACGACCTTCGAATTGGTGAAGATCGCCTTTGCTTCGCCCAGGGCTCGGGTATCGGCATCCACCAGCGCATCGCGAATTGCGCGATGCTTGGCATTGTCCGGGAAATCGCGGTACGGGCTGTCCCACATATCGTAGAACGCACGAATGTGATGGATGAACCAGAGGATCTTGTGCGGATGGGGAATCAGGTGCGACTGTGGCCGGAAACATATCACCCGGTCAGCGCTCTGCAGATCGACCCAACGCAACGCCATCATCTGTTGAAACAACAGATCCGGCGCATCCAGTTCGGGCAAGTAGACGACTTCGACCTGATGGCCGGCTGCCGTCAGCGTGGAGGCCAGCCAGTCGACGATATTCCTTCCGCCCCCTCTGATGAAGGGCACGAATGTGGAGCAAAGGGCGATTTTCATCAGTCGGCCAGGACCTCACGCAGGCTGGCTGCAATTCTGATGATGTCATCCTGAGTCAGGTCCTGATGCGTCGGCAAATTGATGCCCCGTCCCGACCACAAGTCTGCAACAGGGTAGGTACTGTCCTCCTTGTACGGTGGCAGCACGTGCATCGGGTAGAAGACCGGGCGGGTTTCGATACCCATGGCATCAAGCTTTTGCATGACTTCGTCACGTTTGTGCTCGTCGCCATCGCTCAGGAAGATGTTGTACATCCAGAAAACCTGTTTGGCCCAGGAGGCCTCGGTCGGCAACACGATTTTGCCAGCCAGGTCGGCCAGCGCTTCGTTATACCAGCCAGCGAGCCGATCACGATCGGCCAGGGCAGTATCAATGTTTTCCATCTGCGCCAGACCGATCGCTGCCTGAATGTTGGTCATGCGGTAGTTGTAGCCGACCACTGGAAACCAGTAACGACGCTTCGGGTCCATGCCCTGACCACGGAACAGGCGCAGTTTCGCCGCCAGCTCATCATCGTTGGTGGTAATCATGCCGCCTTCACCAGTGGTGACGATCTTGTTGCCAAAAAAACTGAAGGTTGCGCACGTGCCGAGGCTGCCAACCTTGCTGCCCTTGACCTCGGCGCCATGGGCTTCGGCCGCGTCTTCCACCACCCACAGGTTGTGTTTGCGGGCGATTTCGTTGACGACATCCATTTGCGCAGGGTGACCGTACAGGTGCACCGGGATGATGCCTTTGGTCTTCGCGGTGATCTTGCTTTCGATGGTCTGCGGATCGATGTTCATCGTATCGGCGCAAACGTCCACCAATACAGGCGTCGCTCCGCAGTAGCGCACGGCATTGGCGGTGGCAATGTAGGTCACTGTCGGAATGATGACTTCATCGCCCGGTTGCAGGTCGAGCACGACCAATGCCAGGTGCAGTGCAGTGGTGCCGTTGTTGGTCGCGATCGCGTGCTTGACGCCGCAGAATGCTGCGAAGCTTTCTTCGAAGGCGCCGATGTATTTGCCGTTCGAGGAAATCCAGTTGGTATCCAGGCAATCCAGCACATACTTACGTTCGTTTCCGGCAAGCTTCGGTTGTGCAACAGAAATACGATTCATGCTTGTTCCTTCAAATTTTATGTAGAACTTTGGCTGGCACGCCTACGACTGTGGTTGCCGACCCGATGTTCGAAATGACGACGCTGCCGGCACCTACCATCACCGACTCACCAATATGAACCTCGGGGATGATTTTGCTGCCGACACCGATAAAGCTGAGCTTGCCCACATGCACATTGCCCGCCAGCGCGCATTGCGGAGCGATATGGACCGCCTCGCCAATCACGCAATCGTGATCGATAGTGGCGCCGGTATTGACGATGCACAGGTCCGAAATTTTCGCCTCGGCATTGATAACGGCGCCGGCCATGACGGCGATTCCCCTCCCCAAATTAGCTGAAGGTGATACCACTGCTGCCGGACTGATCGCATTGACCAGGCCAAACCCCAGCTGGGTCGCCTTTGCGGCCAGCTTGTTTCGCACCGAATTGGAGCCGATCGCGATGAATGCCTTTTCGTAGCCATCATTGCGAAGCGCCGCGAGGTGTTCGTCATTTTTAAGTACGGGAACCCCCAGGCAGGTATCCGGACTGTCCGGATTACCTACGCAGTAAGCGACGCTATCGCCTTGGGCTCGCAGCAATTCGATACATACCTTGGCGTGCCCGCCGGCACCGACGACGATCACTTCACTTTTCATGCACCTTCACCTCTGGCTTGTCGAGGAGCGGCCGTGGCCTCGCCCTGAGGCGAATCGACAGCCGGTTGACGGTCGACGCCCGGACATTTCTGTTCGATACGGTCCAGTTGTTGTTGCAGACTTTCCAGCGAGTGCTGGCCGGAAAAGATTTTTTGCGACAGACGGGCCTGGATCTTCGCCGAGTTCGCCAGGCGCTGAAATTCGAGAACGATCTGCTGGTGCTGCTGGTACTGAATTTTCTGCAGCTTGGTGAACTCTTCCAGCATTTCCTGGCGGAGGGTGGAGGTGAAGTAGTTGCGCAGGCGGAACAATAGTGGACGGGTGACCGGTCGGGCCGCTCTGACAAGGCGATGCGCAATACGCACAAGCGCCTGTTTCGTATAGTGGCGTACGATCAGTTTCATGCCTGGCTTGGTCGCGACAACCTCCGCCGGGACATCAGCCCCCGTTTCAATGAGGTTCTTGGCGTGCAGGCGGCTGGAGGCCAGCGTGAAAGCCACCTGTATATCCACGCCGTTGCGCTTAATGCTGTTCATCTGCCTCAAGCTCCGAAATAAGCTGCGGTGACCGTCGCCGGGTCGCCATCCATTTTTATTTTCCCGTGCTCCAGCCACAGCACTCGATTACAGGTGTGCATGACGAGTTCGCGCGAGTGGCTGGCAATCACCAGGATATTGGTCGATTTCACCAGCTCGTTCATGCGGATTTCGGCTTTGTGCTTGAAGCCTTCATCGCCCACCGAAAGCCATTCGTCCATCAACAGGATTTCCGGTTTTATCGTCGTCGAAACCGCAAACGCCAGACGCAAGTGCATCCCTGACGAATAAGTGCGGATCGGCATGTCGACAAAATCACCAAGCTCGGAGAATTCGATGATCTCGTCGAGCTTTTCGGCGATCTCCGACTTGGTCATGCCAAGAATGCCGCCGCGCAGAAAAATGTTTTCCCGGCCGGTCGCTTCCGGATCCGTACCCAGTGATATGTCGATCAACGAGCCGATTTCTCCCTTGATCACGGCGGTGCCGGAGGAAGGTTCGTACACGCTGCTGAGCAAGCGCAGCAGGGTGCTCTTGCCGGCGCCGTTGTGTCCAAGGAGGCCGACCCGATCCCCGTCGCGGAGCGTGAACGTCAGGTCTTCCAGAGCTCTGACAATCACTCGGCCCTGTTGATCCGCACCTAACTGACCGCCGGTAGCCACTTGCATCAGACGCTTTTTCAGCGAGCGTCCGTTCGCGTTATAGATCGGAAAATCTACACAGACATTTTTGAATTCGATCAAGGACATTAGTCGTTCTTCTCAGAGCCAGTATGCGATGCGGCGCTTGTAACGGCCGTAAACCACGAGCGCGAAAGCCCAGCCGACGACGGCCATGCCCAGGGAAACCCACCAGTTGGTAGCGGTGGGCAACTGCCCGATCAGCGGGGATCGAACCACCGACATGACATGGTAGGCCGGGTTCAGATCGAGCAGGTACAGACCTGCCCGTTGCGGCAGCAAGCTTGGCATCCACATGATTGGCGTGAGGTAAAACACGACTTGCAACAAACTTCCGACAATCTGGGGCAGATCACGGTAGCGCGCACACAGAATGCCCAGCAGAAGGGCGATCCAGGTCAAGTTGAGCAGTGCCAGGAAAAAACCCGGAATGCTGATCAGGGCCAACCAGGTCAGCGGTTTGCCGACGGCCAGCAGTACCAGTGGAAAGATCACGATGTTGTGACCCAGAATCAGGATGTTGCGCCAGATCATGCGCATGATGTGGGCAAACAGGGGGATCGGTAATTGCTTGATGATGCCTTCGGCGGCAATGAACCCGGTGCAGCCTTCGGTGATCACCGTGGACATGAAGCTCCAGAGAATCATGCCGATCGCGAGAAAAGGCAGGAATTCCTGAATCGGAGAATTGAAAATCTGACCGAAAACCACACCGATGGTGGCGATCATGACGCCCATGCTGATAGTCAGCCAGAACGGTCCGAGTGCCGACCTTCTATAGCGCTGGCGAACGTCCTGCCAGCCTAGCATCCCTACTAAAGCGTACCGTCTCGTCGCGGCGATGATGTCCGACACGGCGATACTTACTGAACCATTGCGCATTAATAGCACCAGATTGTTGATCAAAAAAACACGCCATTTTAGGCTTGGGTGCGGGGAGTGTCACTCTTTCTGAGTTATTTCTTTATTGCCTGTCGCACGAGCTGGAGGATTTCGATCAGTAGCAGCAACTTCTTGATTTATATATCCGTGTAGGCGTGGCAGGGATCGGGCAGAATGCAATCCTCGACACGCGGAGGAAGGTCATGGGCTGCTGGCATAATGATCCTGTTACGCCTGGCGAACAGCTTTGGTATCGTCGTTCCGAGCCGCATTCTGTATGATCTGCAAGATTTCATGGCTCTTCGACTTAGAGCTCAATGGGCGCACATGACACAACGGAGCCTGCAAAGGCTCTCTAATGGAGTTTAGAGGATTCGCATGAAAGCTATCGTTACCGGCATTACTGGGCAAGACGGCGCCTATCTGGCGGAACTGCTGCTGGAAAAGGGTTATACGGTGTACGGCACCTACCGTCGAACCAGTTCTGTCAACTTCTGGCGCATTGAGGAGCTGGGTATTGAAAAGCATCCCAATCTGCATCTGGTCGAGTACGACCTGACCGATCTGTCGGCCAGCATCCGTCTGCTTCAGACCACTGAAGCGACTGAGGTTTACAACCTTGCAGCCCAGAGTTTCGTTGGCGTGTCATTCGATCAGCCTCTGACTACCGGTGACATTACCGGCATGGGGTGTGTGAACCTTCTGGAAGCGATCCGGATCGTCAATCCGAAAGTGCGTTTCTACCAGGCATCGACTTCCGAGATGTTCGGCAAGGTGCAGGCGATCCCCCAGATCGAAAGCACACCTTTCTACCCGCGCAGTCCTTACGGCGTTGCCAAACTGTACGCGCACTGGATGACCATCAACTACCGCGAGTCCTACAACATCTTTGCCACCAGCGGCATTTTGTTCAACCACGAGTCGCCACTGCGCGGACGCGAGTTCGTTACCCGCAAGATCACCGACTCTGTGGCGAAGATCAAGCTGGGCCTGCTCGACAAGATGGAACTCGGCAATCTGGACGCCAAGCGTGACTGGGGCTTTGCGAAAGAGTACGTCGAAGGCATGTGGCGCATGCTGCAGGCAGACGAGCCGGATACTTTTGTACTTGCGACCAACCGTACCGAAACCGTGCGCGATTTCGTCACCATGGCCTTCAAGGCTGTCGGGATCGATCTGGCCTGGAGCGGTGCGGCTGAAGACGAGAAGGGCACAGACCTGGCGACTGGCAAGGTGTTGGTCACGATCAACCCGAAATTCTACCGTCCTACCGAAGTCGAGCTGTTGATCGGCAACCCTGCCAAAGCCAAAGCGGCGCTGGGCTGGGAGCCAAAAACCACGCTTGAAGAGCTGTGCCGCATGATGGTCGAGGCGGATCTGCGTCGAAATGAGAAAGGGTTTTCGTTCTGATGAGTATTGCCGGTAAGCGCGCGTTGATCACAGGTATTCAAGGTTTCACCGGGCGGTACATGGCTGCTGAGCTCAAGGCCGGTGGCTATGAAGTGATAGGGATGGGTACACAACCGTCGGATGAACCTGGCTATTATCAGGTTGATCTGGCTGACGGTTCTGCCTTGCGCGAGTTACTGGCAACTATTCAACCCGACGTGGTAATTCATCTGGCTGCACTCGCCTTTGTGGCTCACGGTGCCGCCGATACGTTCTACCGCGTCAATCTCATCGGCACCCGTCACCTGCTGGAAGCCGTCGCAGCTTGTGGCAAGGTGCCGGACTGCGTGCTGCTGGCAAGCAGTGCCAATGTTTATGGCAATGCTTCGGCGGGGCTGCTCAGTGAAACCACACCGCCAGCGCCGGCCAACGATTACGCAGTCAGCAAACTGGCCATGGAATACATGGCCAGTCTTTGGCATAACCGCTTGCCGATAGTGGTGACGCGTCCTTTCAATTACACCGGTGTCGGCCAGGCCGAGAGCTTTCTGCTGCCGAAGATCGTCGCTCATTTCCGGCAACGTGCGGACAAGATCGAGCTGGGCAATCTCGATGTATCTCGCGACTTCAGTGATGTGCGTGCAGTGGTCAAGGCTTATCGCGGTTTGATCGAGGCGCGGCCTGTTGGCCAGACGGTCAATGTGAGTTCGGGCAAGAGTCATTCCCTGCGTGAAGTGATCGACATGTGTTCGGCTATCACGGGGCATCAGCTTGCAGTCGAAGTGAACCCGGCGTTCGTCCGAGCCAACGAAGTCAAAATTCTCTGCGGCGACAATACCCGTCTTTGTGAGCTGGTTCAGGGCTGGGATACGCCAAGACTGGAAGAAACTCTGAGCTGGATGCTTGCGGCGGAATAAATGAAGCTAGTTCTTTCAGTTGAGCCGATCCGCTTTCCGCTGACTGGCATCGGTCGCTATACCTATGAACTTGCGCTGAGACTTCAGCAAAGTCCCGAAATTACCGACCTGCAATTTTTTGCCGGTCGACGTTTTCTGCCTGAACTTCCCACAGCTTCCAATGAGTCCGGCAGTGGTTACGGCTTGAAGCGTGCGGTGCAGAAGAACTTTTTGGCAGTGGAAGCTTATCGGCTGTTGATGCCGATGTTGCGCAAGGCTGCCCTGAAAGGGCATGGGGATTTTCTCTACCACAGCCCCAATTATTATCTGCCGCCTTTTGCCGGGCGCAGCGTGGCAACGTTTCACGATCTGTCGCCCTTCACCTGGGCGCATTGTCACGCGCCGCAGTTAGTCCGTTATCTGCAAAAAGAGCTGAAAACCACACTGGTCAGGGCCGATGCTTTGATCACTGATTCGGAATTCACGCGACAGGAACTGGCCAGCTATTTTTCATGGCCCATCGAACGAATCCATACTGTGCCGCTGGCCAGCTCTCCGGAGTTCTTTCCTCGCGCGCCGCATGAGCTTCGCGATGTGCTTGCACGCCATGGCTTGAAGCCCGATGGCTACACGCTTTTTGTCGGTACGATCGAGCCACGCAAGAACATCGAGACGTTGCTCGCCGCCTATGGTCGATTGCCCCTTGCATTGCGAACCCGTTGGCCGTTGATCCTTACCGGGTATCACGGTTGGCGCAACGACGCGATTCACGAGAAGCTCGAAAGCGCCAGGCGTGAAGGCTGGGCGCATTATCTCGGATTCGTTCCCAGCGCAGACTTGCCCCTGCTGTTTGCCGGCGCACGTCTGTTCGCGTTTCCGTCGCTTTATGAAGGTTTCGGTCTACCGGTTCTGGAAGCCATGAGCTCCGGGGTGCCGGTGGTCTGCTCCAATAGCTCCTCGCTGCCCGAGGTGGCGGGTGATGCTGCGCTGATGTGCGCCGCGCTGGACGTAGAAGCGCTGACCGGTCTTATCGAGCGCGGGCTGACCGATCAGTGTTGGCGCGATGCCGCCGTCATCAAGGGAATGAAGCACGCGCAAGGCTTTTCCTGGGAGCGTTGTGCTCGAGAAACCCTGCAGGTCTACCAAAAGGTTATCGACGCCAAATGATCAAGGTTCTGCACTTCTTCAAAACCTATTACCCGGAAACGATGGGCGGGATCGAGCAGGTCATTTTCCAGATAGCCCAAGGCGGCGCGGAACACGGGTTTTGCTCGGAAGTGCTGTACCTCAGTGAACGGGGCGCTGCTCGTAATGAAACAGTGGGTAATCACCTGACCCATCGCTCGAGGCTGGATATGCATGTTGCCTCGACGGGATTCTCTCTGTCCGCGTTCAAGGATTTTTCGCAATTGGCCAAAGAGGCTGATGTGGTGCATTACCACTTCCCCTGGCCTTATATGGACCTGGTCCATTTTGCGACTCGGCATGGCAAACCCTCGGTACTCAGTTATCACTCCGATATCGTCAAGCAAAAGACACTGCTCAAGTTGTATCAGCCACTGATGAATCGCTTTCTCTCCAGCGTGGATTGTATCGTGGCGTCTTCACCTAACTACGCACAAAGCAGTCCGGTGCTGTCACGGTTCCGCGACAAGGTCGAAATCATTCCTTATGGGTTGGACAGGGCTACCTATCCGGTCGTCCCCGAAACCAGGCTTGATTTCTGGCGGAGCAGGGTGGGTTCTAAGTTCTTCCTGTTCGTCGGTGCCTTGCGATATTACAAGGGGCTCGATTACTTGCTGGATGCGGCAAAGATCAGCGGTTTGCCAGTGGTGATCCTCGGGGGCGGGCATCAGGAGTCCGAACTAAAAGAGCAGGCTGCGCGGCTCGGCCTTGCCAATGTGCATTTTCTGGGAGGCTTGGGTGATGAGGACAAGGCTGCGCTGTTGACGCTGTGTTATGCCTTTGTGTTTCCATCACACTTGCGTTCGGAGTCATTTGGCATTTCGCTGCTCGAGGCGGCGATGTACGGCAAACCGCTCATTTCCTGTGAAATCGGCTCGGGTACTACCTTCATCAACATTGCTGGTGAGACCGGACTTGTGGTTCCGCCTAGAGACTCCGGTGCCCTTGCCAGCGCAATGTTGACGTTGTCGAACGCTCCTGAGCGCGCTCAGGCCTTCGGTGAGAATGCGCAGCGTCGATACTCTGAGGTGTTTTCTGCGCGATCCATGGTTTCAGCGTACGCGGCAATCTATCGGCGCTTGCTGCGAAAACCCTGAGGTCCGAGAGCTTCGCACAAGCGCCGTGGAGTCTTCCGTACAGTGATCGTGAGCGCGTCGTCTCAATCTGCATACAAGGGCGTCTCGCACGACGCCCTTACACTGACATCCGACTCTCAATTCAATTGAAAAACCGGGTTGGATATCGCAGCTTTTGCAATCATGAACGCGATAGGTACGGCGACCACAAACAAAATGCCCAAAGGAATCAGGACTTTTGCCGAAGTCGCCCGTGCGCACTGTTTTGAAACTCCGAACGCAATCGCACAGTAAGCCATCACATGCAGAGGCAAGAAAAACCTGGTCTCAATGGCGCCCGGAAGAATTGCGAATACCGGCAACACAATAACCGCCAGCCAGCCAATGCGATATAAGCCTTGCGCCCGGTTGTCCGATTTTTGAATCACTAAAAGGAATAAGCAGATCAGGCCAAACAGAGCGATCGCGATACTGGTCGCCGAGCGAATGTCATTTTCCTTGGAGCGAACTTTCGTATAGGTGTCATAGTCACGAACATCCAGCCCGTTCACAAAATGCTTAGTGTATATCTTGAGAAATGAAACCGGTTCCGAGAGGAGCAGTTGGAAATACCACGGTAGTGTTGGAACAGTACCTTTAAACTTTAATTCTTCAGTTAATCGCACTCCTATCGGATCGAGATAGAAGATAGGAAAGATTGCACCGGTCTCTGTGTCGTGGCCTGTTTCATAACGCTGCAGGGTAATTCCCCATTTAAGCTGACTTGCGAAGAGTGAAGCGTCGTTGACGCTCGCGACAACCAAGGGTGTTGCAGAATTCAGGTGCTTTTTGTTTATCAAAGACTGAGGAATGGCTGCGATCGCCGAGCCGATGACGAAGAATGCCAATAACAGTATTTTTTTACGCAGGCATTGATTTTTAAGCGCGAGCAGGGGAATAGCCGGCAGCAAGGCAATGAGAGTGAACAGATAGATTGTTCGAGTATTGTATGCCCCGTATGCCAGTACCCCTGCCACGATCATAAGGACGATTGCTCTTGCGACACTCTTTTGCTCGCTTGCTTTGAGAATCAGGGCCAGCGCGCCAATGATCAGGCAGAAAGCGGGAAGGTCGCTAAGTGTGTAAGCAATCAGCGGCGGGAAGAAAATGGCTACCAGCGCAGGCACCAACAGGCGGCGTGGCAGGGTGATTTTGCCCCCGATGACCTTGCTGAACACGTATGGCAGCGAAATGCACAGTGAGTAGGAGAAGGCCAGTGCCTGGATCAGATGGACAGCCAGGTATCCCGTTTCAGGATAGGCGTCGAAGAATATCCTCGCTGGCGAGAGCAGCAATGGATAAAAGTAACCGCGCAAAGATTTTGGAAACGAAAAATCCCAGATTTTTGAGCTCAGATCCCAATAGTTATAGGCATCCCCCAGAAATGTCTGTGGGTTGATGTAAAGCTGGGCCATAAACATCAGTAGCGTGGCCAGTGCGAAGGCGACGAACCTTTCGCTTAGTCTGAAGGTGTACATTGCCGATTGCTCTGACGGGGGGCGGGTATCGATTTTCATCGCATCCATGTTGTTGCTCCGTTTCAGCGAAGAGTTTGCTGGCTCGACGTGAAATAAATTCGAATAAACCCCGCATCTGCATTTTCAACTGGCAAGGATGCGGGGGGGGCAGGGTTATTCAGGTGCGATCTTGACCCAGTCCAGCCGCGCAGAATAACCGTAGTAATCATGGTTGGGGACCGTCTCGAACTCGAGTACATTGCGTCCCGTTTTCAAGAGTTTAGGGTCCACTGCCCCGGTGAACTTTCCAACCTCGCTCCATTCAACAGGAATCTCTGAGCCGTTAATTCTGAACTTCATGTTGCTGCGGCTCGCCTCGTTCGGGAACGCGTCGAAAAAACCGCTCAGTACGTAAGGCGCGTTTTTCGGCTCGATATCAAAGTAAAGTGACGCTTGCGGTGCATTCATCCAGGCCGTAGCAATGTGATTGAACCGGCGAGGTTCCCAATCTGCGTCGCGCCATCCAGAGCCAGCCGTAGGAAGGTCGAGATTCCACCAGTTGCCAAAGCCCCAGAAGTACTCGTCTTTGGCCAATTGGTCGCGAAATTTGAAAAAATCAAACCACGGTTTGGTTTCGGTAATTCCACGGTAGCGCAGGCTGGTCGGCGTATCGCCCGATTCCAGCTCCGTGCGGTAGGATGCCGATAAACCATTTTCCGCGTTCGGCTTTCTGTCCCCGACCACCACCGTGACCACTTTCGACTTGGAGAGCTTCATGCTCGGGGTGGCAGGTGCCAACTCCATGCCTGGGCCAGTAACAGGCGACGGAAAATTGAATGTCCAGTCATCTTTGCCCTCTTCGCAAGTGCCCTTGCGTTGCACCGAAGGTGTTGGCGCTTGCCATTCGCGGCTGGGCATATAGCAAACCTGGATGTCGTTGACGGGTTTGCCATAAATGTAAGTAAGAACGTTTGCCAAGTCAGGATTCAAGAACATCCAGACATGATTGAGCTGATTGTTGTAGTCGAGTATCAACAGGGTCTTATCAGCAGCGTTGCCGTCGAAATTTTGAACAATGTCCCTGAGCGCGAGCTGTTGTTGCCTGGAAATTTCAATGTAATGGTGAAACTGGAACAGCTGGAAGGCGAGGCCAGTGAAGATGAGCGCGGCGAATCCTGCCGAGGTCAGTGCTTTGGATGCTTTGCTCAAAGCCCAGAGCATTGAAACTGCGAACAGTACGGCGCCTGGTGTAGCGAATAAAAAGGTCCGTTGGCTGATCGCCATATGCGGAGGCGACAGCAGAAACGGAGCGTAGCCGATGCAAATGAGGGCGAGGCCGATTAAGGCGAGCCGTAAAACGATTGCAAAGTCAGCGCTTTTTTCTTCGAATGCGACGGTTTTTACCGATCTCTTCAAGAAGATATAAATCAGTCCCATCAGTACTGCAGTCGCAACTACCAGATACCAATAACTGATTATCTCGATGCGGGTGATGCGCAGTGCATCGATCCAGCCGCCGAAGATACTGCGAAACAAGCCCACTTTGAACAGGTTGGGATAGTACGTCATCAGCGTCGTCAGTGCGCTGCCGCCAGCCAGCACGCTTTGATAGCTTTTTACCAGCGGCGCGGTATGAATGACATAAACAATATATGTCAGGGCGCCGGAAACCCAGATCACGTAGTAAAGGCAATTGTCTTTCAGGTTTGAAAACAATCGCTTGAATCCCGTCTGTGCGAACGCGACCATAAACGGAATGGCAACGAGCAGCAGGGAGGCTTCATACATTGCACTGGCACAAGCCAGCAGGAAGCCAGCAGCCAAGCTCAGGAGTGTCCCGCGGAGTTTGCTGTTCTGGTCGGTTGCTGCGAGCAGCAAGACGCTGCCAATCAATACCAGGCTCAATGCCCAATTGATGTGGATCGCCCGGAACGAGAGCTGCATCGTGTCGGCTGGGTAAATAATGACCAGAATGCTGGCGAACATTCCCCATTTGATGGAGCCTGTCACCCGAGTGGTAAGCAAACTCAATGAGGCGCCTTTGATCGTCAGTGCGACCATCAGCAATATGTGCCAGAAATTGAAACTATTCGGGTCAAGAAAATAAGCGACCGCATGGGGAAATACCGTCAAGGGTCGCAAGGCATGAGCAGGCAGGGGGCTTGAAATGTCTGTTACGAAAAACAGTCCCGCTCTACTGAAGAGGCCGATAACACCCCATTCCTCAATAAGCCCGGTCAGCAAAAATCCGAAGGGCAGCCATATGAGCACAACGGTCAGCAGTGCCGGAGCCAAGTGGGCGAGCCATAGCATCGACCTGCTATAGGGATGAATAGGCATCGCAGGCAATGCCGGTTTCGTAGTTGTCATGGGGCGCCTGTTAATCCTTCGCGGGCTTGGTTTTATGAGTTGCCTTAAGAACGACTTTGTTTAGAAGGTAACTTGAGGGTAGGAGAAGTAATATGACCAGAATCGGTGCGACAGCCTTGTGCATATTCAAGTGCTCGACCAGCACATTGAGTAACACTGCGCCGAGTACGTACTGCACGAGATAAATGGTCGGATAAACAAGCATGCCGATCACCGAGTGCTCGACCTTGAACACGACTTTCGAGTTGAAGAAGTAGGCAAAGACTATTCCGGCAACATAGGCGATCGCATAGGCTATCTGGTAGTTGATCACATAGCTGAGCAACAGATAGAGGCAGTAGGTTATTCCGGTATTGAGCCCGCCGCCGATCAGGAAGCTGATCCAGCGGCGAACTTGCGGATTGTTTTTCAGTGTGGTCACGGCGCGCTTTTTTTGGCAGTCAGCTTGGTGAACTCTGAATAATCACGGATGTAATCGTCAGCTTCGTAATAGTCCGAGGTGAACACCAGCAGTACCGCATCTTCGGAATATTTGTACTGGATACCCCAGGTCAGTGGCGGCAGATAGATGCCTTTGTTCGGAGCGTCGAGCAACACTTCGGCACGGTTGGTGCCGTCATCTACCACCACTGCGCAGCTGCCTTTGACGCAAATCAGGAACTGGTGGCACTTGTGGTGGGCATGCTCGCCGCGGGTTTTCTGGCTCGGAACATTGAACACGAGAAAATAACGTTTGGGGGTAAACGGGATTTCCTTGTGGAACTCACCTACGGAGAGGTCGCCGCGCATGTCCGCAATGTATTTGAAGCGGTGGGTGGTGACATCGCCGACGCCGATACGCACTACCGCATCATCCTGCTCCTGGGTTTTGACAGCAGGAGTCTTGGTGGCATCACTGGAAGCGGAGTTTTCCACGTAGCCTGTTATACGGGCCGGAGAGCCGGTCACGATGGCGTACGGAGGTACGGATTTGGTAACGACCGCACCTGCACCCACCATTGCGCCGGTACCGATGGTGACGCCGGGCAGAATGACCGCGCCGCCGCCAATCGAGGCGCCGTCCTGGATGACCGTCTGCGAAAACGTCTCCGGATATACCTTGGAGCGTGGGAATTTGTCGTTGGTGAACGTGGCGTTCGGGCCGATGAATACGTCGGAGCCGATCCGCAAGCCGTCCCACACGTAAACACCGGACTTGATGGTAGTGCGATCACCAATCACCACGTCATTTTCAATTAGCGAGTGCGAGCAGACGTTGACGTCGTCACCAATCACCGCGTCCGGGAAGACCACAACGTATTGCCAGATGCGTGTGTTCTTGCCGATCTTCGAACTCTTTACATCGGCGCTGGCGTGGATGAACGGCTCAGTCATTGGAATGTTCCTTGTTGTCGAGTTTCATGCAGACGATGGCAAGCGGACGCTGCTTGCTGTTTTCGTAGGCGCGCCAGGCATAGGTGCCCACGAGCCCCAGGCCGAGCAGATTGAGTGTGCCCAACAAGAGCACCACCAGCATGGTGGCGGCATACCCTGGCACCTCGATAGCTCCAGACAATTTCGCAATGATCACCATAAAGCCGATGAACAGCGAAATGAGCGAGCCCATGGCGCCCATGCGTGTGAGCAGTCTGATCGGGTAATCGGTAAACGCGAACACACTGTCCATCATGTACTCGAGCTTCTTCTTGAAGGTCCACGCCGATTTGCCTTCCAGGCGTGTCTGCCGTTCGTATTCGATGAACTTGCGCCGAAAGCCGAGCCAGAAAATAAGCGCAATCAGCGACGAGCGCGACTCGTTCAGCTGCAGCAACTGCTCGCGAAACGCCTTGTTGCAGCCGAAGATGTCGACCCCTCCTGCAGGCATGTCGTGCACCACCAGGCGGCGATACAGGCCCCAGAAGATCGACGACGCCATCCGGCTGGAGAACGGATCCTGGCGGGCATTGCGCGTACCGATGGCAACGTCGCATTCATCGTTGGACAGCGACTTGAAAAAACTGATCAAGAGTTCTGGCGGCTCTTGCAGATCGGCGGCCATCACTCCGAAATAATCACCCTTGGCAGCCATCAGGCCGGTGCGAATGGCAGGGAACGACCCGAAGTTGCGCGAGTGCGCGAGCAGTTGTGCAGAAAATTTCATGCTACCCAAAGCCTGTTTGAGCAACAGGAACGAGTCATCAGGGCTGCCATCCACCACAAACACCACCTCGAGCTGATTCTCGAGTGTGGTGTTCATGTCGTTCAGAGCCTGGATCAGCCGGGGAATCGAATCAGCGTTTTTATAGACTGGAACGATGACGGAATATCTCATGCAGTCCATCCATTGGCGGCTGCAATCACGTTGCTGACTTCGGCGTCGGTCATTTCCGGATAGCAAGGCAGCGTGAGGATGACCGAAGCCAGTTGCTCGGTGTTGACCAGGTTGAGACCGGCGAACTGTTGGCCGAATACCGGCTGCTTGTAGTCGGGGATCGGGTAGTGCACGTCTGAGGCGATCTGCGCTTCACGCAGGTGTTTTTGCAGAGCGTCACGTTTCGGCGACTTGATCACGTACAGGTGGGCAACCGAGGCCAGGCCCGTGTCTGGCGAGTGGTTGATGTCACCGTGGCGAATCTCGGTGCGGTAGCGCTGGGCGATTTCGCGGCGGCGCGCATTGCCCTCATCAAGGTGCGGCAGAAATTCGGACAGGATGGCCGCCTGCATTTCATCGAGGCGACTGTTGCGGGCGCCTGCGAGCTCCACGCAATACTTGGATGACCACCCGTATTGGCGCAATTGCGCAACACGCTGGGCAATTGCAGCCGAATTGGTCACGACAGCGCCGCCGTCGCCCAGGGCTCCGAGATTCTTCGTTGGATAGAAGCTGAAACTGGAAGCGTCCCCGAAGGTACCCACGCGTTGACCATCGCGCTCGGCGCCATGAGCCTGGGCGCAATCTTCCAGCAGAGCAACCTTGTGCGTCGCGCAGCACGCCGCGATGGCCTTGATGTCCGGCACTGCGAGACCGTACAGGTGGGTAACGACAACGGCTTTGGCCCCGGCTTCGATCGCTTGCTCGACGCTCGCCAAGGTGACCACATGAGTGTCCAGGTCGACATCCATGAACAGCGGAGTTGCGCCGATGGCCAGTACCGATGTGGTGGTGTACATGCCGGCATTGGCCACTGTAGCGACCTGATCGCCTTCAGCGACACCGAGTGCCTTGAGCGCCAGCTCGATGGCGTCGGTTCCATTGGCGACGCTGATGCAATGGCCAGCCTGCAGATACTCAGCGAATGCTGTTTCAAAGCGTTTGACTTCCGGCCCTAATACCACCCAACCGCTGTCGACCACGCGCTGCACCGAAGCGTTAATCTGCGACTTGAACTTGTCGATCTTCGCTGCGAGGTTGTTGATCTGTTGCATGGGTGCTCTCCATTTCGAAGCAAAAGGCGTCTGCTATCTTGATTTTGGCCGGTGTTAGCCGAGATTTGACGTGATGGCGGAGCTGAAATCCTGTAGCTGCGAGCGCTCCGATCACTTTTCCGCACGGATTCTATCCGTACCCTGAGCCCGCTCCAACAGCAAAGTGCAATTAGCGCCAGTGTTTGGCTTTGCGGTAGATGCAGCTTGCAGGACTGCTATCGCCACAGAAGTGGCTATGAAGTCGTCGATTCAATAAACTGCCCGCCTCGTGCGGTAGCCGATCGGATTTTCCTGGCGTCGCGCCAGAAGCGCGGTTCCGTCACTTGCAACAGCGTCGCTGCAGTGTGTGTGCAGTATCCATTTCTTCCAAGGGTCGCCCATGAGCACCAAGACATTTCTGGTAACGGGTGGCAGCGGTTTTGTGGGCCGGGCATTGATCGGCCGATTGCTTGCGTCAGCGGACTGCCATGTCGTGGCCCCTCTGCGCCGCGCCGAAACGGCTATGGATCCTCGCATGCATGCGGTCCAGTGGTCCGGTCTTGGCCGCGGGCAGGATCTATCGGAGGCAATGCAGGGCGTCGATTGCGTCATCCATACCGCGGCGCGGGTTCATATCATGAACGAGGTGGACGCCGATCCGCTGGCAGCGTTCCGTCTAGCCAATGTGCAAGGCACTCTGGATCTCGCTCGGCAAGCCGCGGCGGCCGGAGTGCGGCGTTTCATCTTCGTCAGTTCGATCAAGGTCAACGGGGAGGGCACTGCGCCCGGGCACGTGTACACGGCCGATGACCTACCTGCGCCGGTCGATCCATACGGCATCTCCAAACACGAAGCCGAACAGGCGTTGCTGTCTTTGGCCGCGGGCACCGGCATGGACGTGGTCATCATCCGCCCGGTGCTGGTCTACGGCCCGAGCGTCAAAGCCAATTTCCTCAGCATGATGCGCTGGCTATATCGCGGCGTGCCACTGCCGTTCGGTGCCGTCGACAATCGGCGCAGCCTGGTGGCGCTCGATAATCTGATCGATCTGGTGCTGACCTGCGCCGAGCACCCGGCAGCTGCAAATCAGGTGTTTCTGGCCAGTGATGGTGAAGATGTCTCGACCACTCAGCTGTTGCGCAGGCTCGGCACCGCGCTTGGCAGACCGGCCCGGCTGTTGCCGGTCTCTGTCGGTTTCATGAGCGGTGTGGCCAGATTGCTGGGCCGTGAAGCGCTGTCGCAAAGACTCTTCGGTTCTTTGCAGGTCGATATCAGCAAAAACCGCCAACTATTGAACTGGGTGCCTCCGGTGGCCCTTGATCGCGCCTTGAACCTGACGGCGCAGCATTTTCTGGATACTCGCCAAAAATGAATTACGGATGGTTCATCGCGATCATTGCGCTTCTCTCCCTGACACTGACCTGGGCTTTGCGTCATTACGCTCTGGCAAGAAGCCTTATGGATATTCCCAATGCGCGAAGCTCGCATTCGGTGCCAACCCCGCGTGGTGGCGGGGTGGCGATTGTTCTGACGTTCTTGTTGGCGCTGGTGTATCTGCTGTGGCGGGATTTGATTGCGTTCGCGCCGTTTATCGCTATCGCCGGGGCGGGGGCGCTGGTCGCCGTGGTTGGGTTCATGGATGACCATGGACACATCGCTGCACGCTGGCGATTGCTGGGGCATTTTGCCGCGGCGACCTGGTTGCTCTGGTGGATGGGCGGATTCCCTGCCCTGCAGTTCTGGGGCGTGGTGGTCGACCTGGGTGTTGTCGGTCATGTGCTGGCGGTGTTTTATCTTGTCTGGCTGCTCAATCTGTACAACTTCATGGACGGTATTGACGGTATCGCCAGTGTCGAGGCCATTTGCGTATGCCTCGGCGCCTGTCTGCTTGGCTGGCTGGGTGGTTGGCCGCAAGTGGTCTGGGCGCCGCTGCTGCTGGCGGTGTGCGTCGGCGGTTTTCTGTTCTGGAATTTTCCGCCCGCTCGAATCTTCATGGGCGATGCCGGCAGCGGATTTCTCGGTATCGTGCTGGGAGGCTTGTCGCTGCAGGCGGCATGGCAGAGTGCCGAGCTGCTATGGGGCTGGCTGATACTGCTCGGCGTGTTTATTGTCGATGCGACATTCACGCTGTTTCGGCGCTTGCTGCGCGGCGATAAAGTTTATGAGGCGCATCGCAGTCACGCCTATCAATATGCCTCTCGTCGGTTTGGCAGTCATCTGCCCGTCACTATTACCGTTGCCGTGATCAATATGTTCTGGTTGTTGCCGATTGCCGTGGCCGTTACGCATTTCGGACTGGACGGGAGCCTGGGCGTTATTGTCGCCTATGCTCCTCTGCTGTGGCTTGCAATCGCATATCGCGCCGGCGAACTGGAAAAGAACTGAAAGGCCACCGCGTCACGGCTCTGTCATTTGGGTTTACAGTGCATGCCAGCAGTTCAGCAGAGGAATACAGCAGTTGAAGGGAGAAAACTGAGTGTTTGAAGAGTTGATGGACAAGGTTCGGGAGCGGCTCGTCGCATTGCCGAGGCGACGCAAACGCCTGATTCAGGTGGCAACGGACATCGTCCTGGTCTGGGCAGCCCTGTGGCTGGCGTTCATCGTCCGCCTGGGCATCGACGACATGTATAACCCATTCAGAGTGCATGTCTGGCTGTTTGTCTGCGCCCCCGTCGTCGCTATCCCCCTTTTCATTCGCTTCGGCATGTACCGGGCTGTCATGCGGTATTTCGGCAATGACGCGCTGATTGCCATTATCAAGGCGGTAAGTCTTTCTTCGCTGATCCTGGCCGTTGTCGTGTACTGGTACAGCAACCACGAGGCCGTGGTACCGCGTTCGATCATTTTCAATTACTGGTGGTTGAGTCTGGTCATCATTGGCGGACTGCGCTTGTGTATGCGCCAATACTTCATGGGGGACTGGTTTACTGCAGCGCAACATGTGCCCTTCACCAATCGTGATAACGGCTTGACGAAGGTTGCCATTTACGGCGCCGGCGTCGCCGGCAATCAGCTGGTTGCCGCGTTGCGCATGGGCAAGGTCATGCGCCCGGTGGCTTTCATTGACGATGACGCCAGTATCGCTGACCGATCGATCTCGGGTCTGCATGTCTACAAGCCCAAGCACATTCAGGAAATGATCGACGTTACCGGCGCCCAGGAAATCCTGCTGGCCCTGCCATCCTCCACCCGGGCCAGACGGCGGGAGATTCTCAACCTGCTCGAGGGTTTTCCTCTGCATATCCGCAGCGTGCCGAATTTCACCGATCTGGCCAGCGGAAGGGTGAAAGTCGAAGACATTCAGGAAGTCGACATCGCTGACTTGCTGGGGCGCGACGCCGTGCCAGCGCAACCGGACCTGCTGCAACGCTGCATCAGGGGCAAAGTCGTCATGGTGACCGGTGCTGGTGGCTCGATCGGCTCAGAGCTGTGCCGGCAGATTTTTGCCTTGGGCCCGACCACACTACTGCTGTTCGATCACAGTGAATTCAATCTCTATAGCATTTTGTCCGAACTGGAGCAGCGTGGGTGCAGGGAGTCGGTCAAGGTGCGTCTGTTGCCCATCCTCGGTTCCATTCGCCATCCGGACAAGTTGCTGGATGTGATGAAAACCTGGCAGGTCGACACGGTTTATCACGCAGCGGCTTACAAACACGTACCGATGGTCGAGCACAACATTGCCGAAGGTGTGCTGAATAACGTGATCGGCACCTTGAATACCGCGCAGGCAGCCCTGCAGTCAGGTGTGGCCAATTTCGTGTTGATTTCTACCGACAAGGCCGTTCGCCCGACCAATGTGATGGGCAGTACCAAACGCCTCGCCGAACTGGTTCTGCAAGCGTTGAGCCACGAGATCGCTCCAGTCCTGTTTGGTGACAAGGCCAACGTTTCACGGGTCAACAAAACCCGCTTCACCATGGTGCGATTCGGCAATGTGCTGGGGTCTTCCGGTTCAGTGATCCCGTTGTTCCACAGCCAAATCAAATCTGGTGGTCCTCTGACGGTGACCCATCCGAAAATAACCCGCTATTTCATGACCATCCCCGAGGCGGCCCAATTGGTGATTCAGGCTGGCTCGATGGGACAAGGCGGCGATGTGTTCGTGCTGGACATGGGCGAGCCGGTGAAGATCGTCGAGCTTGCCGAGAAAATGATTCACCTCTCGGGTCTGAGTATCCGCTCCGACCGCAACCCGCAAGGCGACGTCTCCATCGAATTCACAGGGTTGCGTCCTGGCGAAAAGCTCTACGAAGAGTTGCTGATTGGCGACAACGTCGCCGCAACCCCACATCCGATGATCATGAGTGCCAACGAAGACCATTTGTCTTGGGATGTGTTGAAAGCGCGGCTGAGCGAATTGCTCAAAGCCGTCGAGAGAGATGACTACATCCGTGTCCGCCAGCTCCTGCGTGAAACGGTCAGCGGCTACACCCCCGATGGCGAGATCGTTGACTGGATCTACCAGCAACGTCGTCTCGAGCCTTGATTGTTTCACATCCTGTAACGCTCGCATTTTTGACTTCGCACCATCATGGCCTACGTTTGAAGAGCAGCTTGGGAAAAGCTGCTTTCTAAAACGATGATGGAGCGTCACTTATGCGTACCGGTTATTTCTACTCGCTGATCTTTGCTTTCCTCACCAGTGCCTCGATCGCCGCGATTGCGGCACCTGAAGCGCCTTCGCCGACGCCGAAGGCGCCTTTGCTGATGGATGCAGCGGCGCCTTCCCAGACTACCAAGGTCGATCTCAACGGCGCGGATGCGGCAACGTTGCAAAAGGAGTTGGCGGGTGTGGGAGAGGCGAAAGCGCAGGCGATTGTTGCGTATCGGGATACAAATGGTCCGTTCGCGTCGGTGGATGAGTTGCTGGAGGTGAAGGGGATTGGTAAGGCGATTCTAGATCGAAATCGTGAAAAGCTGGAAGTGAACTAAGCTGACAGTTCAACGCCGAGAGGCCGGTCATTGACCGGCCTTTTTATTGGGTGCCGATCTGGTCGATGCCTGAACGCTGAAAATTACGGGTATCATATTGCGCCTTCATTATGCCTATAATAATTTCGCTCGGGACTGATTCAGCAGCTGAATCGCAGTACACCGATGCACGTCGAATTTTGAATTGATAAGGGGTCACCACAATATGAACCAACGTCGAGTCGTCGTTACGGGCATGGGCCTGGTTTCACCCTTGGGCAGTGATGTTGAAATCGTCTGGCAGCGTTTGCTGGCCGGTCGTTCCGGGTTGCGCAACCTGCCAGACGCGGTTGTGGCTGATCTGCCGACCCGGGTCGGCGGCAGCGTGCCGACGGTGGAGGAGGATGCCGAGGCCGGGTTTGATCCGGATCGTGCGACGCCGCCCAAGGAACAGAAGAAGATGGATCGCTTCATCATGTTCGCCATGGAAGCGGCGCGGCAGGCGCTGGAGCAGGCAGGCTGGCATCCGGCGGACGCTGAAAGCCAGGAGCGGACCGCAACAATCATCGGCTCGGGCGTCGGTGGTTTCGGTGCCATTGCCGATGCCGTGCGTACCACCGACAGCCGTGGCCCGCGGCGTTTGTCGCCGTTCACCATCCCATCGTTTCTGGTCAATCTCGCGGCCGGTCATGTGTCGATCCAGCATGGCCTCAAAGGGCCGTTGGGCGCACCGGTTACCGCATGTGCCGCCGGGGTTCAGGCGATCGGCGATGCGGCGCGGTTGATTCGCGCAGGTGAGGCGGACATCGCTGTATGTGGCGGTGCTGAAGCTTCGATCGATCGCGTCAGTCTCGCCGGTTTCGCGGCGGCGCGGGCGCTGTCCAGCGGCTACAACGACACCCCGGAAAAAGCTTCGCGTCCCTTCGACAGTGGGCGCGATGGTTTCGTGATGGGCGAGGGCGCCGGTCTATTGGTCATCGAGTCGCTGGAGCATGCACTGGCACGCGGTGCGAAACCGTTGGCCGAACTGGTCGGCTACGGCACCACCGCCGATGCCTATCACCTGACCGCCGGGCCGGAAGACGGCAGCGGCGCGCGGCGGGCGATGCAATTGGCACTGGCTCAGGGCGGTGTGACGCCGGAGCAGGTGCAGCATCTCAACGCACATGCGACGTCGACGCCGGTCGGCGATTTGGGCGAGTTGGCGGCGATAAAGGCTGTGTTTGGTACGCAGGACAAGATCGCCGTGACTTCAACCAAATCCGCCACCGGTCATTTGCTTGGCGCTGCGGGTGGGCTGGAGGCGATTTTCACGCTGCTGGCGATTCGTGACCAGATGGTGCCGCCGACGCTCAACTTCGAAAACCCGGATCCGGCGAGCAAAGGTGTGGACATTGTCCATGGCGAGGCACGGTCGATGGCGATCGAATATGCCTTGTCCAACGGCTTCGGTTTTGGCGGGGTCAACGCGAGCGTGCTGTTCAAGCGCTGGGAAGGTTAATCGCTCGATTGCTTGAGATGTTCGCGGGTGACGTCGAGGATGCGCTGAGCGAAGTCGGCATTCGCGACGCTGCGTGACAGCAGCAGTGCGCCGGCCAGGGTCGCCATGATGACAATGCTGCGATCGGCGCTGTTCTCGCCTTCGAGCGTGCCTTGAATTTGTTCGAGGCGAGCGTTGAGGACTTCGTCACTGGTGGGGCTTGGCTGGCCGCGCAGGCCCAGTTCCGAGGAAATGGTCAGCAGCGGGCAGCCCTCTTGAGGCGAGGTCTGATGCCACTCTGACAGGTAGGTGTCGATGAATACTTGCAAAGGGTTTTCCTGCGCGAAGATTTCTTCGCATAGGCCCGCGACTTGCTCGCCGGCCTCTTGCATGGCTTTTTCGACCAGTTCTTCTTTGGATTTGAAGTGCGAGTAGAAACCGCCATGTGTCAAGCCTAGGGCTTTCATCAAAGGCTGCAGGCCGGTGGCGCCGATGCCGTCCTTGCGAAAGCGCGCCGAGGCTTCCTTGATGATGCGCTGATGGGTCTGGGCTTTGTGATCTGGCGAGTAACGCATGTGGAGCTCTCCGCGACGATGCTGCCATCTTAACCACGGAAGATTAAATGGTGACTGTACTTCCAAAATCTAAACAGCCGGCGGGTAAGTCCGATTGCGCTGGAAAAACAAACCCCGCCATGGCGGCGGGGTTGGTGTCAGCGGTCCTGTGCGTCCTTGGCGTCCGCTTCGGCATTGCGCTGTGCGACGCGCTTGCGTTCTTCATCGGTCAGTTCGACCTTGTTGGCGGTGTCGCGCAACATCATCAATCCGCCAACAATCGAGCCGATCGCAACGACCAGAATCAACCAGGCATACCAGGGCATAACGGCTCTCCTTAAGGGCAGCTCGACGGGCGAGGACTTCGCCGTGCGATGCTGCATACCACCTTTGAGCGAAACGACTTCGCAGTGGTTCCATTCTAGGCCGCTAATGCCCGGCACACCCGAACGGCGTCACAAACCGGTCAACATCGCATCCGCCGGCGCATCGGCGCGCAGTTGCCCGGTCAGCATGAAGTAGCAGAACCCCACCGCCATGAAACCGAGGAAAATCAGCCCGATCAGTGTGTTGAACCACGCCATCGCTACCAGGCAAACCACCGCCAGTATCAGCGCAATCATCGGAACCAGCGGATAGCACGGCGCGCGGAAAGTACGTTCCAGATTCGGTTCCGATTTACGCAGTTTGAACAGGCTGAGCATGCTCATGATGTACATCACGATCGCGCCGAACACGGCCATGGTGATCATCGCTGCGGTGAGTGTCATGCCGCCGAGGTTGATCAGGCCGTCGCTGTAGATCGCCGCGATGCCGATGAGGCCGCCAGCGATGATTGCCCGGTGTGGGGTCTGAAAGCGCGACAGTTTTGCCAATGAGGCAGGCAGGTAACCGGCGCGGGCGAGGGCGAAGAATTGTCGTGAGTAGCCGAGGATGATGCCGTGAAAACTGGCGACCAGGCCGAACAGACCGATCCAGACCAGCATGTGCAGCCAACCGGAGTTGTCGCCGACCACGGTTTTCATCGCTTGTGGTAACGGATCGTTGATGTTGGCCAAGGTGCGCCAGTCGCCTACACCGCCCGCGAAGAACATCACGCCCATGGCCAGCAGCACCAGGGTCAGGATGCCGCTGATGTAGGCTTTCGGGATCGTGCGTTTCGGGTCCTTGGCTTCTTCGGCGGCCATGGCGGCGCCTTCGATGGCGAGGAAGAACCAGATCGCGAAGGGAATCGCCGCGAACATCCCGGCAATCGCCGGCGCGCCGAAGACGTCAGAACCGGCCCAGCCATTCAGTGCAAAGTTGCTGAAGCTGAACGCCGGCGCGACCACGCCCATGAACACCAGCAACTCAGCCACCGCCAGCACGCAGACGATCAGCTCGAACGTCGCGGCCAGTTTCACTCCGAGAATGTTCAGGCCCATGAACACGATGTACGCGCCGACCGCCGCGTGTTTCGGGTCCAGTGCCGGAAATTGCACATTCAAGTAAGCGCCTATCGCCAGAGCAATCGCTGGCGGGGCGAAGACGAATTCGATCAGTGTGGCCAGTCCGGCGATCAATCCGCCTTTTTCGCCAAACGCGCGGCGGCTGTAGGCAAACGGCCCGCCGGCGTGGGGAATCGCGGTGGTCAGTTCGGTAAAGCTGAAGATAAAGCAGGTGTACATGGTCGCGACCATGAATGAAGTCACCAGAAATCCCAGCGTACCGGCCACGCCCCAGCCGTAACTCCAGCCGAAATATTCCCCGGAAATCACCAGCCCCACGGCAATGCCCCACAGGTGCAACGTGCCCAGCGTGGGTTTGAGTTGTGTGTTCATGCGCTTGCTCCCGCAATGGTTGGAAAGCTCGGGAGAGGGCATGTGCAGTGGACGTGCCATTACGCTGAAACAAGTCGTAATGAGTTCAAAGCTGTCGCAGCGGGGATGATTGGCGCTGAATGTGTGGGTTTTGTGCGCCAGTTGGGAGCAGCGGAGTCTGTTATGCCGTCTTCGCGAGCAAGCCCGCTCCCACAGGTTTCTGCGTCGTCCGCTGAATTTGATTCCAGCGCATAACCGGTGGGAGTCGGGCTTGCCCGCGATGAGGCCCGCCCTGACGCTGCAAAACCTGCTGTAACGCCGGCATAAACCCACTCTTTACGCTTTCTTTATGCCCCGCCACACCCCTCGCTCTCGTTCCTTTACAGCCTCCTTCCCGACAATCGCTGCACACACGGCAATACGCCGTTACACGGAGATCTTCCATGAGCGTTCTGGACGGGGTGTCACTGCTGTTGGCAGTGGGGCTGTTCATTTATCTGTTGGTTGCGCTGTTGCGCGCGGACCGGAACTAGGAGCGGCTATGCACAGTTATGACTATTGGCTGATCCTCGGGTTTTTTGCGCTGGTCTTGCTGCCAGCGCCGTTCCTTGGGCGCTTCTATTACAAGGTGATGGAAGGCCAGCGCACTTGGCTGACGCCGATTCTCGGCCCGGTCGAGCGCGGTTGCTATCGTCTTGCCGGGGTCGATGCGCAGGCGGAGCAGAGCTGGCAGAAATACACGCTGGCATTGCTGGCCTTCAACCTTGCCGGTTTCCTGCTCCTGTTTGCGATTCTGCTGTTCCAGGATCACCTGCCGCTGAACCCGCAAAACCTGCCGGGCCAGGAATGGACCCAGGCGTTTAACACCGCGGTCAGCTTCATGACCAACACCAACTGGCAGTCCTACAGCGGCGAAGCGACCCTCAGCTATCTGAGTCAGATGGTCGGCCTCACTGTGCAGAACTTCGTCAGCGCCGCCACTGGCCTCGCCGTGCTGGTCGCGTTGTGCCGTGGCATCGGGCGCAAATCGACGAAAACCCTGGGGAATTTCTGGGTCGACATGACTCGCGCCACCCTCTACGGCCTGCTGCCGCTGTGCCTGTTGCTGGCGCTGTATCTGGTCTGGCAGGGCGTGCCGCAAACCTTCGCCCAGTATGTAAATGCCGTGACCCTGCAAGGCGTCGATCAGGTGATCCCGCTCGGCCCGGCCGCCAGTCAGATTGCGATCAAACAACTGGGCACCAACGGTGGCGGTTTCTTCGGCGTCAACTCGGCGCATCCGTTCGAGAACCCCACCGCGTGGAGCAACCTGTTCGAAGTCGCTTCGATCATCCTGATCCCGGTGGCACTGGTGTTCACCTTCGGCCACTACGTCAAGGATCTGCGTCAGAGCCGCGCGATCATCGCCTGCATGTTGGCGTTGTTCCTGATCGGCGGTGCGACGTCGTTGTGGGCTGAGTATCAGCCGAATCCGACCCTGAACAACGCCGCCGTTGAGCAGACTGCACCGCTGGAAGGCAAGGAAGCGCGCTTCGGTACCACCGCGACGGTGCTGTGGTCGGTGACTACCACGGCGGCTTCGAACGGCTCGGTGAACGGCATGCACGATAGCCTCAACCCGCTGAGCGGCATGGTCGCGCTGGTCAACATGATGGTCGGCGAAGTGATCTTCGGCGGGGTCGGCGCCGGGCTCTACGGCATGTTGCTCAACGTGCTGATCGCGGTGTTCCTCGCCGGCCTGATGATCGGTCGTACGCCGGAATACCTCGGCAAGAAACTCCAGGCCCGCGAAGTGCAGTTGCTGGTGGTGACGCTGCTGGTGATGCCGGTCGGCGTGCTGGTGCTCGGCGCCATTGCCGCCACGGTTCCCAGCGCTGCGGCAACCATCAGCAACCCCGGCCCGCATGGTTTCAGTCAGTTGCTCTATGCCTACACCTCGGCGAGCGCCAACAACGGCTCGGCATTCGGTGGCCTGAGCGCGAACACGCCGTTCCACAACCTGATGCTCGGTCTGGGCATGTTGATCGGCCGCTTCGGCTACATCCTGCCCGTGCTGGCACTGGCCGGTAGCCTGGCGATGAAGAAAAGCGCACCGGTCGGCCAGAACAGTTTTCCGACTCACGGCCCGCTGTTCGTGACCCTGTTGACCGTGACCATTTTGCTGGTGGGCGGCCTGACGTTCCTGCCGACGCTGGCGCTCGGTCCTATCGCCGAACATTTAAGTATGGGCTTCTAAGGAATCCATCATGAATATGCCTGCAATCAAACCCGCCGCCGTCAAAGCGCCGGAACACGCCAAAACCGCGATCTCGGCCCTGTGGCGTCCGGCGCTGGTGCAAGCCTTCGTCAAGCTCGACCCACGACAACTGGCGCGTTCGCCGGTGATGCTGGTGGTCGAACTGACGGCGATTTTCACCACTGTGCTGTGCTTCATCCCGGATGCCCACGTGCCGACCTTCGTCGCCGCGCAAATCGCTCTGTGGCTGTGGTTCACCGTGCTGTTCGCCAACTTCGCCGAGGCCCTGGCCGAAGGTCGTGGCAAGGCCCGCGCCGACAGCCTCAAGGCCGGCAGCGAAGGCCTCAGCGCCCGCTGCCGCCAAGCCGATGGCAGCTTCAAGATCGTGCCGGCTGCCAACCTGCGCAAGGGCGACGTGGTGCGTATCGAAGCTGGGGAAATGATCCCCGGTGACGGCGAAGTCATCGAAGGCATCGCGGCGGTCAACGAAGCGGCGATCACCGGTGAATCGGCGCCGGTGATCCGCGAGTCCGGCGGCGACCGCTCGGCCGTCACCGGCAACACGCGATTGGTGTCCGACTGGCTGCTGGTGAAGATCACCACCAACCCTGGTGAATCGACCCTCGACCGGATGATCGCCCTGGTCGAAGGCGCCAAACGGCAGAAGACCCCGAACGAAGTGGCGCTGGACATCCTGCTGATCGGCCTGACCCTGATCTTTCTGCTGGTGGTCGTCACCCTGCAACCGTTCGCGCATTTTGCCAATGGCAGCCTGCCGCTGGTGTTCCTCGTCGCGTTATTGGTCACGCTGATTCCGACCACCATCGGCGGTCTGCTGTCGGCCATCGGTATCGCCGGGATGGATCGGCTGGTGCGACTCAACGTGATCGCCAAGTCCGGCCGTGCGGTGGAGGCGGCGGGTGATGTGCACGTGCTGTTGCTCGACAAGACCGGCACCATCACCTTCGGCAACCGTCGCTGCAGCGCGGTGTATGCCGCGCCGGGTGTGACCGGCCGTGAGCTGGCCGAAGGCGCGCTGTTCGCCTCGCTGGGCGACGAAACTGCTGAAGGCAAGTCGATCGTCGAGTTCCTCCGTGGTCTGCATCCACAACCGGAGCCGGCCGCGGAAACCCTGACCGCCGTGCCGTTCAGCGCGGAAACCCGCTTGTCCGGCGTCGATTATCAGGGCCGCGTGTATCGCAAGGGTGCAGTGGATTCGCTGCTGGCTTTTCTCGGTCAGCAACGTAGCGATCTGGCCCCGGCGCTGGCGCGGGAAATCGACAAGATTGCCCAGAGCGGTGGCACGCCGTTGCTGGTCTGTGCTGACGGCAAATTGCTTGGCGCGATCCATCTCAAGGACGTGGTCAAGCCAGGCATCCGCGAGCGTTTTGCCGAGCTGCGCAAACTGGGGATTCGCACGGTGATGGTCACCGGCGACAACCCGCTGACCGCTGCTGCGATCGCCGCTGAAGCCGGCGTCGACGATGTGCTCGCCGAAGCCACGCCGGAGAAGAAACTCGCGCGCATTCGTCACGAGCAGAACGACGGTCGCCTGGTCGCCATGTGCGGCGACGGCGCCAACGACGCCCCGGCGCTGGCCCAGGCAGACGTCGGCATGGCCATGAACGATGGCACGCAAGCGGCACGCGAAGCGGCGAACATGGTCGACCTCGACAGCGACCCGACCAAGCTGCTCGACGTGGTGCAGATCGGCAAGGAATTGCTGGTGACCCGTGGCGCGCTGACGACCTTTTCCATCGCCAACGACATCGCCAAATACTTCGCGATTCTGCCGGCGCTGTTCGCCTCGATTTACCCGCAGCTGGGCGTGCTGAACATCATGCATCTGAGCAGTCCGCAGAGCGCGATTCTCTCGGCCATCGTCTTCAACGCGCTGATCATCGTTGTGCTGATTCCGCTGGCATTGCGCGGCGTGCGTGTGCAGGCAGCGAGTGCGGCGGCGTTGCTGCGGCGCAATCTGCTGATCTATGGCGTCGGCGGGATTGTCGTGCCGTTCGTGGGGATCAAGGTGATCGACATGCTGCTCACGGCGTTGCATCTGGTGTAACGCTTTCGCGAGCAGGCTCGCTCCCACCTGAAACTGCATTCCCCTGTGGGAGCGAGCCTGCTCGCGAAGAATGCGCCACTGCTTATCTGACTCAACACAGTACTGTTTTCTGAATCGAGGATTCTGCAATGTCCACAACCCTACGCCCGGCCCTGACCCTGTTGGCGCTGATGACCCTGATCACCGGCGTCGCCTATCCACTCGCGGTCACCGGCATCGCCCAGGTCGCCTTCCCGGCTCAGGCCAACGGCAGCCTGATCCATGACGCCGACGGCAAAGTCCGCGGCTCGTCGCTGATTGCCCAGGATTTCAGCGGTGACAACTGGTTCCACCCACGGCCATCCGCCGGGGCTTTTGCCACGGTCGCCAGCGGCGCCAGCAACCTCGCGCCGAGCAATCCGGCCCTGGCGACCCGCGTGATCGAAGACGCGCAAAAACAACAAGTCGCTGGGCAGGGGCCGGTGCCATTGGCCTTGCTGACCACCTCCGCCAGCGGCCTCGATCCGCACTTGCCACCGGCAGCGATTGCCTATCAACTGGCGCGTGTCGCGGCGGCGCGCAACCTGCCGGTATCGACTTTGCAGCAATTGCTCGACCAGCACATCGAACAACCGCTGGTGGGGCCGCCGGTGGTGAATGTGCTGGAGCTGAACCTGGCACTGCAAAACCTGTAATCGGCGGCGCGGCCATTCGCGAGCAGGCTCGCTCCCACCTTTGGAATGCATATCCATGTGGGAGCGAGCCTGCTCGCGAAGGCGCCCTGACAATCACCGCATAAATTTCAGAAGAAAGAGAGCATCCCCAGCATGAGCGACTCTGGCCGCGCCGACGCATTGTTAGCAGACCTGCCCCGCGCTGGCCGTGGCCGGCTCAAGGTTTTTCTCGGGGCGGCGCCCGGGGTCGGCAAGACCTACGCCATGCTCCAGGCCGCGCACACGCAACTGCGCCAAGGCGTGAAGGTTCTCGCCGGCGTGGTCGAAACCCATGGCCGCGCCGAAACCGAAGCCTTGCTCGGCGGCTTGCCGCAGCAACCGTTGGTGCGCAGCGAATACCGTGGCGTGCTGCTCGAAGAAATGGACCTCGACGGCTTGCTCGCGGCCAAGCCGAAGCTTGTGCTGGTCGATGAACTGGCTCACAGCAACGCCCCCGGCAGCCGCCACGCCAAGCGCTGGCAAGACATTCAGGAACTGCTCGCCGCCGGCATCGACGTGTTCACCACGGTCAACGTCCAGCACCTAGAGAGCCTCAACGATCAGGTGCGCGGCATCACCGGCGTGCAGGTGCGCGAAACCCTGCCGGACTGGGTCTTGCAGGAAGCTTTCGAGCTGCTGCTGATCGACCTGCCGCCGCGTGAATTGCTCGAGCGTCTGCGCGAAGGCAAGGTCTACGTACCGGAGCAGGCCCGCGCCGCCATCGACGCTTTTTTCACCCAGACCAACCTTACCGCCCTGCGTGAACTGGCAATGCAGACCGCTGCCGCGCAGGTCGACAACGATCTCGCCCAAGGCTATCGCCAACTCGGTCAGGCCGCGCCGGCTGTGCGCGGGCGTTTGCTGGTCGGCGTCGATGGTGATGCGCAGGCCGAACGGCTGGTGCGTCACGCCAGTCGCGTCGCCCAGCGCCGGCATCTGCCGTGGAGTCTGGTGCATGTCGACAACGGCAGCGCTCGGGATGAGCAATCACGCTTGCGTCTGCAAAGCGCCCAGCAACTGGCCGAACGTCTCGGCGGCGAAGTGGTGCTGTTGCGGGCCGGCGAAGTGGCGAAAACCCTGATTCAGCACGCTGGCGAACGCCGCGCCAGTCTGCTCTTGGTCGGTCAGTCGCGGCCACGCTTGCGCCGTCGCTTGTTCGGCGGAGGCCTGGCGGCGCGCCTGCTGCGTCAGGCGCACGGTCTGGAAATCAACGTCCTCGACAGTGACCACGAACAGCATCAACCGCGCCCGCGCAATCCAGTGACGCTGGTGTGGTTCGATTACGCGCTGGCGCTGGTGGCGACGTTGTTGGCCAGCGCGTTGGCCTGGGCGGTGTCGAGCGTGTTGCCGCTGCCGAACATCTCGCTGGTGTTTCTCGCGGCGGTGTTGCTGGTGGCGGTGCGCAGTAGCCTCGGCCCGGCGCTGGCCTGTGCGGCGCTGTCGTTTCTCACCTACGATTTTCTGTTCATCCCACCGAATTTCTCGTTCAGCATCCAGCGCGAAGAAGACGTGCTGACGCTGCTGTTTTTCCTGTTGATGGCGGCGCTCACCGGCAATCTCGCAGCACGGCAGCGGCGACAATTGCAGGCCTTGCGCGATACCCAGGAAGAAACCAGCGAACTGCTCGACCTGTCGCGCAAACTCACCGCCGCGACCGATCGCCAAGCCGTAGTCAGCGCCGCTGCGCAACACCTCGAAGGCTGGAGCGATTTGCAATTGTGCCTGCTCAACCGCGACGGGCAGGGCGGCTGGAAGGTCGAAACCGGCGGACCGCTGCAATTCACCGAGGCCGAACGCGCCGCCGCCGATTGGGCCTGGCAACACGATCAACCGGCGGGCAAGGGCACCGGCACCTTGCCGCTGGGGCGTTGGTGGTGGTGGCCGTTGTCGGTCGAGGACGGGCCGCTGGCGTTGCTCGGTGTTTGCGCCAGGGAAGGCCAGAGTTTGAGCGGTCAGCGTCGGCGCTTGCTCACTGCGCTCAGCCAGCCGCTGGCGCAAGCCCTGGCCCGTGCGCAATTGGCCGATGACCTCGAAGCGGCGCGCCTGCACGGCGAAACCGAACAATTGCGCAGCGCCTTGCTCGCCTCGGTGTCCCACGATTTACGAACGCCGCTGACGGCCATGCGCGGCAGCATCGACAGCCTGTTGGCCCTCGGCGAAGCGATTCCGCTGGAGGATCGCTGCGAACTGCTCGAAGGCACCCGCGATGAGGCCGAACGCCTCGACCGCTACATCCAGAACCTGCTCGACATGACCCGCCTCGGCCACGGCGCCCTGAAGCTGGCGCGGGACTGGGTTTCGCCAGCCGATATCGTCGGCAGTTCGCTCAATCGCCTGCGCGCGGTGCTGGCGCCGCTACACGTCAGCACCGAGGTGCCGGCCGAGTTGCCGCTGCTGTATGTGCACGCGGCGTTGATCGAGCAGGCGCTGGTTAACGTGCTGGAAAACGCCGCGCGCTTTTCGCCCAGCCACGGTCGCCTGCAACTGCGTGCCGGTGCCGATGAGCAGGAGATTTTCTTTGCGGTCAGCGATGAAGGCCCGGGGATTCCCGAAGAGGACCGAGCGAAGATTTTCGATATGTTCTACACCGCCGCGCGCGGTGATCGCGGCGGGCAGGGCACAGGGTTGGGACTGGCGATCTGTCAGGGGATGGTCGGCGCCCACGGTGGGCATATTTCCGTGGCTGACGGCATCGACGGGCGTGGCACCTGCATCACCTTGTACCTGCCATTGCAGGCGCAGCCGGGCATGGACGGTGAAGCATGAAGTCGACTGCGCTACTCTCTTGCCACTCTTTTGTGTTGATGTGAATTCATGAGCCAGACCGCGACCATTTTGGTCATTGATGACGAACCGCAGATCCGCAAATTCCTGCGCATCAGCCTCGCTTCACAGGGCTATAAAGTGCTCGAGGCCGGCACCGGTGCCGAAGGCCTGGCGCAAGCCGCGCTGAGCAAACCGGACCTGGTGGTGCTCGACCTCGGCCTGCCGGACATGGACGGTCAGCAGGTGCTGCGCGAGTTGCGCGAGTGGGCGACCACGCCCGTGCTGGTGTTGTCTGTGCGCGCCAGTGAAGGGCAGAAGGTCGAAGCGCTGGATGGCGGCGCGAACGATTACGTGACTAAACCGTTCGGCATCCAGGAATTTCTCGCACGGGTTCGCGCGTTATTGCGTCAGGCTCCGGCGGGGGAGGCGCAACCGGCGGCGCTGAGTTTTGGCCCGTTGACCGTGGATCTGGCTTATCGGCGCGTGCTGCTCGATGGCGCCGAAGTCGCCCTGACCCGCAAGGAGTATGCGGTGCTCGCGCAACTGGCGCGGCATCCGGGGCGGGTGATCACCCAGCAGCAATTGCTCAAGGATATCTGGGGGCCGACGCACACCGAGGACAGTCATTACCTGCGCATCGTGGTCGGGCATCTGCGCCAGAAACTGGCGGATGACCCGACCCGGCCACGGTTTATCGTGACTGAGGCGGGGGTTGGGTATCGGTTGTTGAGTGAAAACAGCCTGTAGCTTTGTAGTGGCCGATCCGGCGCCTTCGCGAGCAAGCTCGCTCCCACATTTGGAATGCATTCCCCTGTGGGAGCGAGCTTGCTCGCGAAGAGGCCAGAATAAACACTGAAGGACTTTCAGGATTTCAACCCTGCTCCTGCTCATACCGATCCAGCGTGTCACTGGCAATTTCCCGACCCAGCGCGATCAATTCCGGCGCCTTGTAGAACTCGAAAAACCGGCACACCCGCTTCGGCACGTTGATCAGGATGTCCGGCGGATACCCGGCAATCTTGTACTGCGCCAGTGAGGTCTGCATCACCTCGAAACTCTGGTTGATCAGATCCAGCAGCGACGCCGGCCCGACGTTATCGATGATGAACGAACCGGTAGCGGATTTCGGCGCGCCCTCGCGTTCCGGGGCGGCGGCCGGTTGCTGGCTTTCCGGCTCGACGCCCTCAAGCCACGGATTGATCTCCGCCGCCTCTGCGCGCAGGGCTTCCTGTTCGAGCTTCAACAATTGCTCGGCCTGTTTACGGCGGAACGGCAACTTCGAACCCATGGATTTGATCAGACTGTCGAAGCGCGAACGAAACGCTGCTGGCCGCTCGATCACCGGCAACTTGTACTGCCGCTGGTTGGTGGCGTTGAGGTTGACCGCGATGATCAGATCGCAGTGACTCGACACCACCGGAACGATCGGCAACGGATTGAGAATGCCGCCGTCGACCAGCATGCGGTTGCCCTGCATCACCGGGGTAAACAGGCTGGGAATCGCCGCAGAGGCGCGCATGGCCTGGTGCAGGCAGCCTTCCTGAAACCAGATTTCCTGCTGGTTGGTCAGATCGGCGGCGACGGCGGTGTAGGGGATGCGCAGGTCCTCGATATTGATCTCGCCGACGATCTTGCGGATCTGCCCGAAGACCTTTTCACCGCGAATCGCGCCGAGACGGAAACTCACATCGACCAGGCGCAGCACGTCGAGGTAATCAAGGCTTTCGATCCAGCGCCGGTACTCATCCAGTTTGCCGGCGGCATAGATCCCGCCGACCACCGCGCCCATCGAACAACCGGCAATGCAGGCGATGTCGTAGCCGCGTTTTTCAATTTCTTCGATAACGCCGATATGGGCATAGCCCCGGGCGCCACCGGAGCCCAGCACCAGTGCGACACGCTTTTTCATCAAACTTCCTCCGGACAAGCCTGCACAATGCACGCATCGGCCAAGCGGCTCAATCGCCAAGGTCGTTGCGCGAAGCGGTGACGTCGTTTTTCGTTCGCGGCGCACGCTTGCGCGCTATGCTCTGCGCCACGTGGTTTGACCGGTCAGCGAGGCACTTTTTCGCCGCTTGACCGTCTTACCTGCACGACTGTTGACCTACCTTGAGGTGTGAGTGATGAAAGCCTGGATCTGTGTACCGTTGATGGCTCTGGTTCTGGCCGGTTGCGCCGGCAAAACCGCGTACCGCGACAGCTGCGGCAGCCAACTCGACGCGGCCTGGCACGAACTGGACCTGGCCAAGGCCGAAGGCTTCGCCGGCACCGTCAGCTATTCCAAAGCGCTGTCGCTGCTGACCGCCGCCAAGACCCAGCAACAATTCGAAGGCTTCGAAGGCTGCAGCAAGAAAGCCGAGAAAGCCCGTTTCTACATTCGCGAATCCCGCGCAGGAAGATAAAAAAGCAGCTGCAAGTTTCAAGCTGCAAGCTCAAAGCGACCCCATTCAGCTTGAAGCTTGCAGCTTGCAACTTGAAGCTGTCTACGGAGTAGACCCCCATGATCGATCGCTTGGTGGCTCATGTGTTGAGCCTGGATGTGCGGCTGCTGGCCTGTCAGGCGCGCTTGACTGCGCGCACTGATCCGGAGGCGTTGCATGATTTGCGCACTACGGTGCGACGCTTGCGCAGTCTGTTGCGGCCGTTGCGCGGCTTGCCGGGTGTCGAGCAACTGGAGGCGGCGGCTTCGGCGGTGGGCGAGCTGACCACGCCGTGGCGTGATCGCGAAGTGCTGGCGGCGTATCTGCTTGAGCATGACCAACCTGCGGCTGCGCAGCGGCGTCTGGCGCAGATGGCCGAGGCGTATCCGTCGCTGGCGGCGAGTGCGGAATTGGCTTCGCTGCTGATGATTCTTGACGCTTTTCCACGCTTTTTGCGCGCGTCCCAGCGTCAGGGCTTGCTCAAGGATCTGGATAAACGCATTGAAAAACGCTTGGGCAAACAATGGCAGAAGCTCGACGCGGCGCTGCACGATCCCGCCCATGACCGCCATCGTCTGCGCCTGCTGATCAAGCGCGTGCGCTATGGCATCGAAGCCTATCCCGAGCTGGATCGCTTGCCGAAACCGGCTTACAAACGCCTGAAATCCGCGCAAGGCGCACTGGGCGACTGGCACGATTGCTGGCAATGGCTGGCGCGCGCCGAGCAGGAGGCCGATCTGCAACCGTGCGTGGCCACCTGGCAGGCAGGGTTGATCAAGGCAGAGCTGAAGGCCGATCGAGTGCTGGAGAAGCTCAGCACGACGTGTTTCAAATCCTGATATCGCCGCATCCCCCTTGTAGGAGTGAGCCTGCTCGCGATAGCGGTCTGTCAGTCGACAATTCATTGTCAGATAAATCGCTATCGCGAGCAGGCTCACTCCTACATGGGATTTCGGCGTGACGGATATTGGCGCAAGGCCTATCTGTCAGCCCATTTGACCGGAATAGACGCTGCGCCGCCGCCCTGCGCTGGTTAAGATCCGCGCATCCCTTTTTCGTTTTCCGAGGTTGCCATGCGCTTTTGCGATCTGCTCGATGCTGTCCGCCAACAACCTGAAGTGACCATCCCCGCCGAATGGGGGCAGGGCCGGGCCAGTTTTGGCGGGCTGGTGGCTGCGCTGCAATTTGAAGTCATGCGTACCAGGGTGCCGACGGAGCGCCCGGTGCGTTCGCTGGCGATTACCTTTGTCGGCCCGGTCGAGCCGGAGGTGCCGGTGAGTTTCGAAGTCGACGTGCTGCGTGAAGGCAAAGCCGTCAGCCAGGTGTTGGGCCGCGCCATGCAAAACGGCCAAGTGGTGACGATCATTCAGGGCAGCTTCGGCGCCTCGCGGCCTTCGGAAGTCGCCGTCGAAGCCTACCCGGCGCCCACCATGAAACACTGGGACGAATGCCAGGAGCTGCCCTACATCAAAGGCGTGACCCCGGAATTCATGCGCCATCTGGCGATGCGCTGGAGCGTCGGCGGGATTCCGTTCTCCGGCACGCCATCGCGCTTGATGGGCGGCTGGGTGCGGTTGCGTGGGGATGTCAAAGAGGAGCCGGTCAACGAGGCGCATCTGCTGGCGCTGGTGGATGCCTGGCCACCGGCGCTGTTGCCGTATCTGAAGAAACCGGCACCGGGCAGCACGCTGACCTGGACCATCGAATTCGTGCAGCCGTTACACGACTTGAGCACGCTGGATTGGTGCCAATACCTGGCCGATATCGAATACGCAGCCGACGGTTACGGCCATGTCGCCGCGAAGCTGTGGAGTGCGAAAGGGGAGCTGATTGCCATGAGCCGGCAGACCGTAACGATCTTCGCCTGACTCAATGCCGACGGTGGCGCTCACGCCAGGCGCGCCACCAGCCACCGCTGAGAAAGAACCGCGGAAAGGTCAGAAACTGCTCGACCAGCAAACGTGACACGGCGTCTTTGCGATCACTGAACGGCTCGGAGGCTTGCGCTTCCAGGCTGTGGCCGTGGCGCTGCAGACCCAGCGCCGCGACAATCCCGATCACACCGATGGCGACGCTGGCCAGACTCAAGCTGAACACCCCCGACACGATCAACAGAAACGCCACAATGAACAGCGGCACGGCAATCAGGTGCAGGACCAGATTGGCCGGATGCTGGTGATTGCCCGGGTAGGCGCGCCATTGCCACGCGGGAAGGTTGGGGTGACGTTTGCCCATGTTTGCTACTCCTCGATCCATGTTGAACACATGCTTGAAGAATAGGCCCGGTCGCGGAGGGCGGCGAATCAAGGTTGGCTATTGAGCTGATAGCGGCAATGGCAAAATCTGATGTCGCCTGAGCGGACGGCATCCCGGGCAAGCCCGCTCCCACAGTGTGCTCGGTGTACGCACAATTGTTGATTGTCGAAAATGCCTGTGGGAGCGGGCTTGCCCGCGAAGAGGCCATTAGAGTTTCAACTGACCTATCGCCTTGTTCAACTCCCCGGCCAGCGTCGCCAGCTCATTACTGGTCGTCGCCGAATCCACGGTCTGCTGCACAGTGTTCTCGGTCACGTCACGAATACTCACCACCGCCCGGTTCATCTCCTCGGCAACCTGACTCTGCTGTTCCGCCGCCACGGCAATTTGCGTGTTGCTTTCGCGCATCTGCGCCACCGCCCCGGTGATTTCCGCCAGCGCCGCGCCAGCCTCCTGGGCCTGCTGCACGCAGTCGTCGGCCTTAAACGAACTCTCCTGCATGAAATCCACCGCATCGCGGGTGCCGGCCTGCAACGCGGCGATCATGCCGGTGATCTCGTCCGTGGACGCCTGCACGCGCTTGGCGAGGTTGCGTACTTCATCGGCGACCACGGCAAAGCCGCGCCCCATCTCCCCGGCGCGGGCCGCTTCGATCGCCGCGTTGAGCGCGAGCAGATTGGTCTGTTCGGCGATGCTGTGAATCACACTGACCACGCCGTTGATCTTCTGACTGTCCTCGGCCAGCCGTTGAATCATTTCTGCCGTCTGCTGCACGCCGCTGGACAGCCCGGCAATCGACTGCTGCACCCGCGCCACCACCTGCTGGCCGCTACCGGCGAGGCCGTCGGCGGTTTTCGACAGGTCACGAGTAGCGCCGGCGTGTTGCGCGATGTGATAAACGGTGGCGGTCATTTCGTTGATCGCGGTGGCAGCCTGGTCGGTTTCGCTTTGCTGGCCGAGCATGCCTTGGCGCACATCATTCATGCTCGAGGCCAGCCGCGCAGCCCCGTCATCCAGTTGTCGTGCGGTGTTGGCAACTGTGGTTACGACGCGTTGATAACCGGCCTGCATGGCATTGAACGCATTGGCCATTTGCCCGACTTCGTCCTTGCCCACCAGCGGCACGCGAGCAGAGAGGTCGCCGGTTTTTTCAACGTGCAGCATCACGTCTTTCAACGTGTTGAGCTGGCTGAGCAAAAAGCGGATCAGCAGTTGCGAAGCACCGAGCATCGCCAGCATCAGGATGAAGACCGCCAGTGCATAGTTGGCGAAACGCTCGCTGAACACCTGGCTCAGGCTCGGCGCGCAGGCGATGACCGCCACTTGCTCGCCGTCGGCCCGGCTGAACACCTCGGCGCCGATCAACGGGTTGTCGCCGAACAGCGGCATTTCATTGATGGCGTTCCAGCCGTTGCTGCCGCTGATTTCCAGCAGCGGTTGATCATTGAGACGCGGCGCTTCACCGCGCTTGAAGGTCAGCACTTGAGCGGACTTGGGCAACGGTTGCCCGAGCGGCCAGGCCTTGAGCAACTGCGCCTGCGCCTGCGCGGACACCTGCGCGGCGTGGCTGCGGGCCTGTTGTTCGAGATGTACGGCGTACAGTACGAGCAGCAGGGTGGTGACAAAGGCGACCGCGTTGACCGCCCAGAATTTGTATTTCAGCGAGATGTTGCTAAGCCAGGCACCCATGGAGGTCTTCTCTGATAGCGGAAACAGTTTTGGCAAGGTGCCATTATTGTGCCGCTATGCAGATTCGGGAGTTTTGATATGAATCAACAGATGCCGAGATCTATTTGGGAGCGAGCCTGCTCGCGAAAGCGCTGCGTCATTCAGCCCATTTGTAGCTGATCCACCGCCTTCGCGAGCAGGCTCGCTCCCACAGGGGAGGTGTGCAGTCAGGGGAGAATGGGGAGTTTAAAGAACGCCCGGGCACACGCGGTGCTATGCGCGGCCAGCGCTTCCTCGGTCTCGCCACGGTGCAACGCCACCTCTCGCAGCACTTCGGTTAGATACGCCGGCTCGTTACGGCCGTTTTTCGGCTTCGGCCGCAACGTGCGCGGGAGCAGATACGGTGCGTCGCTTTCCAGCATCAGCCGTCCCGGCTTGATCTCTTTCACCAGCGGATGCAGATGCGTGCCTCGGCGCTCATCGCAGATCCAGCCGGTAATGCCGATGTGCAGATCCAGATCGAGGTAGCTGAACAGGGCTTTCTGCTCGCCAGTGAAGCAGTGCACCACCGCCGCCGGCAGTTGATCGCGGAAGTCCTTGAGGATCTCCAGCAGGCGCTGGCTGGCATCGCGCTCGTGCAGGAACACCGGCAATTGCAGGTCGACGGCCAGCGCCAGATGTTCTTCGAGAACCTTTTCCTGCTGCGGGCGCGGGGAGAAGTCGCGGTTGAAATCCAGCCCGCATTCACCTACCGCGACGACGCTGGATTCGTTCAACAGACTGCGCAGGCGACGAGCACTGTCAACGTTCCAGTCGCTGGCCGAATGCGGGTGGATACCGGCGGTGGCGAACAGCCGTTGGCCACTTTCATCCAGTTGCTGGCACAGTTCCAGCGCCTGCTCGCTGCCATCGACGCTGGTGCCGGTCAGCACCAGTTGGCAGACGCCGGCGGCGTAGGCGCGGTCGAGCACGGCCTGGTGTTTGTCGGCGAAACTGGGGTTGGTCAGGTTGACGCCGATATCGATGAGTTGCATGGTGCTACCTCGGGCCGAAGGCCGGAAAGCATATCAGAGCTGTAGATTTATAAGAAAAGCCAAGAACTACAAAGACTTATGGCTGTCTGTTGAGGCCGCGAAGGACTCCGGGGTGGCGGCAATGCCATCACTGTGCCAGTCTCTCGCACTTTATCAGCGCTCAAAGCGCTCTGTTTTCGTCGGTGATGCCGTCTCTTTTGCGACGAATCGCCCCGTATTCTTTTCGGAGAGTGGATGCATCGTCCCTCGGTTCTGCTGCTGTTGTGTGCTGCGTTGCTGCTGCCGATGACGGCGGTCGCGCGCCTGCCCGGGCCGCTGCAAGCCGTGCCGGCGAGCAAGGTTCGCGATCTCTCCGATATTCGCAGCAGCCGCGTGTTGCGGGTGTTGGTCAATCAGAGCCGCAACAGCTCCGGCGAAGTCCAGGGTCAGGCCATCGGTGTCGAGTACCACCGACTGCGCGCTTTCGAGCAATACCTTAATGGCCATGCTCGTGACGGCCAGGAAGTCACCCTCAAGATCATTCCCAAAGCCAAGGATCAATTGCTCGGCGCCTTGCAGCGCGGCGAAGGCGATATGGTCGCGCCCGGTGAATTGCTCGATCTGCCCTCGGGCTATGCGGTCGCCAGCAGTGAGCCGATTGCCAGCAACGTACCGCTGGTGCTGGTCGGCATCAAAGGCCAGCGCCGTTACACCAAGGTCGAGCAACTGTCCGGCAAAACCCTGGCGCTGCCCACCGGCAGTGCAGCGGGGGAGGTGGTCAGTCAGCTCAACCAGAAACTGGCGCTGCACAAACTGGCGCCGATCAATATCGAATGGGTCGATCCAACGTTGGCCGTGGAGGACGTGCTGGAAATGGTCCAGGGCGGGATTTTCCACCTGACCATCGTCGAGCAACCGATTGCCGAGCGCTGGGGCAAGATCCTGCCGAAGCTGCGCCTCGACCGGCAGCTGAGCCTCGGCGAGCCGGGCGAGGAGCACTGGTTTGTGCGCCGCGACGCTTCAATGTTGCGCGCGAGCATCGATCGCTTTCTCACCGGTTACAAGAAACCGTCGGATGAAGACGCCGCGTTTCTGCGCATCTATCGACGCTTGTATCAGGTGCACAATCCGCTGGCCAAAGCCGATCGCCAGCGCCTGGAAAAACTCCGTCCGACCCTGCAGAAGCACGCCGATGCGCAGAACATGGACTGGCTTAATCTGGCGGCGCTGGGGTTCAAGGAATCGCGTCTGCAGCCCAACGCTCGCAGCGGCAGCGGCCCGACCGGGCTGATGCAGATCACCCCGTCCGCCGCGCAGCGGGTCGGCGTGAGCAATATCCAGAATCTCGATGCGAATGTGCAGGCCGGCGCCAAGTACCTGGCGATGATCCGCCGCAAGTTCTTCAGCAGCCCGAAACTCAACGAGCGTGAGCGCATGGCCTTCACCCTCGCCGCGTACAACATCGGCCCCGAGCGCGTGCAGGGCATGCGCGCCGAAGCCCGCCGCCGCGGCCTCAATCCCAACCAGTGGTTCTTCCAGGTAGAGCGCATTGCCATGGAGCAGGTGGGGATGGGCGCCGTCAGCTATGTTAATAGCGTGAACAAGTATTACCTGGCATTCGACCGGGAGCGCGAGTCACTCGAGCCCCGGCAGCAGAAAGTGGTCACACGGAAATAATCTAATAATTCGATTGTTATGGCGAATTTTTTGCGCTTTAAACATGAAATAAACTGATTAATATAGCGACCAACCCAAACACACAAACACTTCTGCACAACAAGGAATGCACCATGAGCTCTCTGATCAACAAGGTTCTGTTCACCCGCGCCGGTTACGGCCTGACTGTCCTGCGCATTGCTGTCGGCGTGATCTTCGCCGCCCACGGTTCGCAGAAACTCTTTGGTCTGTTCGGTGGTTACGGCCTGGCCGGCACCGCGCAATGGATGGAAAGCATCGGCCTGACCCCGGGCTATCTGATGGCCTCGCTGGCTGGCGGTACCGAGTTCTTCGCCGGTCTGGCGCTGATCATCGGCCTGCTGGTGCGCCCGGCGGCACTCGGTCTGGCGTTCCTCTCGCTGGTGGCGATCTTCTCGGTGCACATCGGCAACGGTCTGTTCATGGCCAACAACGGTTATGAGTTTGCTCTGGCTCTGCTGGCCGGCAGCATCGCGGTACTGATCGAAGGTGCCGGCAAGCTCTCGGCGGATCGCGCCATCGCCGGTTGAAGGCTCTGGCTCAAGGCAAAGGCCCGCATTGCGCGGGCCTTTTTTTGTTGTGGGGGATTCTTGACACTGGTCGGTCACGTTCTCTAGGATGTTGCCCATGCGCCGATTTAAACAGCTACTTGCGGGGCGCCAGGTGACTTCTACAGTTACCGTCAGAAGCCGGAACAGGGCTTCGAAATACCGCTAAAGCGCTGGTTCGGTGTTGCCTCTCACCTGCCATGCAGACTTTTGAGGCAGAGACACGACACGATGAACGCACTACGCCCTCCAGCACGTCCCGCGCCGATCACGGCACATGTCACCCAGCGCAACCCGAAAATCCTTCTTGGCGGCAAACACCAGCCGACGCTGTTGCGTTATCTCGATGGCTGGCCACGTCGCAGCGGCGGTCCTGCCGCGTTCCTGATCCAGTTTGTCGACGATGGCGAGTCACTGGCGCGTTTCGCCGCTGACAGCTTTGATCTGGCGGTGATTCAGGCGCCAAGCGCAGAAGACGCCCCGGAAATGATCAAGCAACTGACCCGCGTAGCGCGGCAGGGCCTGATCACTCGGCGCTGATCAGTCTTACGGGTATTCAATCGCAACGATGTAAACGAACTGCTCGCCGGTCGGCGTCTGCACCCGCACTTCCGCGTCCAGTGCCTTGCCAATCAAGGCGCGGGCCAGCGGCGAGTCGATGCTGATCAAACCCTGTTTAAGGTCCAGTTCATCGGGGCCGACGATGCGGTAGCGCGATTGCTTGCCGTCTTCGTCTTCGATGGTCACCCAGGCGCCGAAATAGACCTTGTTCGGATCGCTGGGTTTTTCGCTGACCACCTTGAGCGCTTCCAGGCGTTTGGTGAGAAAGCGCACACGGCTGTCGATTTCGCGCAGCATCTTCTTGCCGTAGGTGTACTCGGCGTTTTCCGAGCGATCGCCCTGCGCGGCCGCTTCACTCACCGCCTGCGTGACCTGCGGGCGACGCACATGCCACAACTCATGGAATTCGGCGCGCATCCGCGCTTCACCTTCAGGGGTGATCAGCGCGGTGCCGGCGGTGCGGGGAGGGCGATAACGGCTCATGGCGACTTCTTGTGATTAAGACCGCGTGAGTCTATCAACCCTCGCGCAACACTGTCAGCGGGCTGGCGTTCAACGCCCGACGGGTGCCGAACACGCCGGCACCACCGATCAGCGCGGCGCCAATCACCGGTAGCACCAGCAGCCATGGATGCGGATGCCATGGCAGATCAAAAGCGAAGCGGTACAGCACCAGACTGACCACCTCCGAACCGATCGCCGCGAGCAGACCGCTGACCGCACCCAACAAACCGAACTCGATACGCCGCGCCTTGATCAGCAACTGCCGCTCGGCGCCCAGCGCGCGCAACAGCGCACCCTGGCGGATGCGTTCATCCAGCGTCGCTTGCAGACCGGAGAACAGCACCGCCATCCCCGCAGCGAGAACAAACAACAGCACATATTCCACCGCCAGGGTGACCTGAGCGAGGATGCTGCGCAGTTGTTCGAGCAACGCTTCGACCTGCAGGATGGTCACCGCCGGAAAGGCCCGCGACAGCTCGACGATCTGCTGATCGTGCCCCGGCGCCAGATAGAAACTGGTCAGGTAGGTCGCCGGCAGATCCTTCAGGGTGCCAGGCTGGAAGATCATGAAGAAGTTCGGCTGGAAATTGTCCCAGTTGATCTCGCGCAGGCTGGTGACCTTCGCTTCCCGATTGACCCCGCCGACACTGAACACCATGTGATCGCCGAGTTTGAGTTTCAGGCTTTCGGCCACCTTGCCTTCCACCGAAACCCCCGGCACGTCGTCGGACGGCTGGCCGCTCCACCATGAGCCGGCGGTGAGCTTGTTGCCGGCCGGCAGATCCGCCGCCCAGGTCAGGCTCAGGTCACGCTGGATGGCGCGGTCACCGGCCGAGTCCTTGCTGACGATTTGCTGCACCGGCTCGCCATTGATGCTGATCAGTCTTCCTGGCACTACCGGATACAGTGGCGCCGCTTGCGCAGACACCTTGATCAAGTGATCGGCGAAAGCCTGTTTGTCCGCCGGCAGGATGTTCAGCGCGAAGTAGTTCGGCGCGTTTTTCGGTAGCTGGTTTTGCCAGGTGTCGAGCAGTTCGCCGCGCAGCAGTGCGATCAGCGCCATCGACAGCAGGATCAGACCGAACGCCAGTGACTGCCCGGCCGCCGCCAATGGATGCCGCAACAACTGGCCAAGGCCCAGACGCCAAGGCAACGAGGCGCGGGCGAGCATGCGGCGCAGGCTTTGCAGCAGCAACAAGAGCAGGCCACCCAGCACCAGCGCGGCGACCACGCCACCGCCGAGCAGCGCGAAGGTCAATAACAGGTCGAGACTCAGGCGCCACATGATCAGGCCCAGCGCACCCAGCGCCGCGCCGTAGACCATCCATGTACTCGAGGGGATCGGCAGCATGTCGCGGCGCAACACCCGCAGCGGTGGCACGCGACCCAGTGCAGCCAATGGCGGCAAGGCAAAACCGGCCAGCGCCACCAGCCCGGTGCCAATTCCGGCTATCGCCGGAAACAGGCCGCCCGGTGGTACATCATTCGGCAACAAATCATGCAGCAGGGCGAACAGCCCCAGTTGCGCCAGCCAGCCGAGCAGGGCGCCGCTGACCGCCGCGACCAGTCCAAGCACAGTCAGTTGCAGGCTGAACAGCACCATGGTTTCCCGGCGCGACAAGCCGAGGCAGCGCAGCAAGGCACTGGCATCGAAACGCCGGCTGGCGAAACGGTTCGCCGATAACGCCACTGCTACACCAGCCAGCAACACCGCAACCAGGCTGGCCATGTTCAGATAGCGCTCAGCCTTGCCCAGCGCACCGCCAATTTGCCGGTTACCGTCACGGGCATCCTGAATTCTCTGGTTCGCAGCCAGCCCCGGTTTGATCAACTCGCGATAGGTCTCCAGCGCCTGCGGTTCGCCGCGCCACAGTTCGCGATAACTCACCCGGCTGCCCGGTTGCACCACGCCGGTGGCGGCGAGGTCGTCAATATTGATCAGCACCCGTGGCGTCAGGCTGTAGAAGTTGCCGGCGCGATCCGGCTCGTAGGTCAGCACGCGGGTCAGCTTTAAGGTCTTCACGCCGACGTCGATGCTGTCGCCGATTTTCAGATCCAGTGCGGTCAACAGACGTGCCTCGACCCAGGCTTCACCGGGTTGCGGTTCACCGCCGACTTCTTCCTGGGCAAAGGGTGCGGGCGCGCTTTTCAGCTCCCCACGTAGCGGATAGGCACGGTCGACGGCTTTGATGCTCGACAGCTGAATGCCATTGTCGGTGGCAATGACGCTGGAGAACTCCACCACTTGCGCATGATTCAGGCGCAGTTCGGTGCCGCTGCGGATTTGCTCCTCGCGGGCCGGCGAGCTGCCTTCCAGCACCAGATCGGCACCGAGAAACTCGGTAGCGCGCAGCATCATCGCGCCGTTGAGACGGGCGCCGAAGTAGCCGATCGCGGTGCTCGCCGCGACGGCCACCACTAACGCAAAGAACAACACGCGCAGCTCACCGGCGCGGGCATCGCGCATGAGCTGGCGCAGGGCAAGGCTGAACAGACGCAACAGCGGCAGACGTGCCATCAAGGCTCCAGAGGGGCGACCAGCAGCCCGGCTTCAAGACGGATCAGGCGCCGGCAGCGATGAGCCAGGCGTTCGTCGTGGGTCACTAGCACCAGGGTGGTGCCGCGTTCCTTGTTCAATTCGAACAGCAAGTCGCTGATGCGCTCGCCAGTGTGGCTGTCGAGGTTGCCGGTCGGCTCGTCGGCGAACAGCACATCCGGTTCGGCGGCGAAGGCGCGGGCGATGGCGACACGTTGCTGTTCACCGCCGGAGAGCTGGCGCGGCGAGTGGGTCAGGCGCTGGCCGAGACCGACGCGCTGGAGCAATTGCGTGGCGCGCTCGCGGGCATCTTTGCGGCCGTCGAGTTCAAGCGGCAGCATGACGTTTTCCAGCGCATTGAGGCTGTCGAGCAACTGGAACGACTGGAAGACAAACCCGACGTGCTCGGCGCGGATTCGTGCGCGCTGGTCTTCGTCGAGATTGCTCAGGCCCTGGCCGGCGAGGGTGACTTCGCCGCTGCTGGGCAGGTCGAGGCCGGCGAGCAGGCCGAGGAGGGTGGATTTGCCGGAACCGGACGCGCCGACGATGGCCAGGCTGTCGCCCTTGTTCAGTTCCAGGCTGAGTTCGTGCAGGATAGTCAGTTCACCTTCCGCGCTAGGGACCACTTTGCTGAGGTTCTTCGCGGTGAGAATGCTTGCGCCCATGGAGAATCCGATGCGTGTATGGTTTTTGAGTGCTGGCCTGGCCTTGATGTGCATGGCCCAGAACGCAGCGGCGGGTACTGTCCTGATCGTTGGCGATAGTATCAGCGCCGGTTTCGGCCTGGATACCCGTCTGGGGTGGGTGTCGCTGCTCGAGCAGCGGCTCAAACAGGAGGGTTTCGACGATAAAGTGGTCAACGCCTCGATCAGTGGCGACACCAGCGCCGGAGGCAAGGCGCGGCTGCCGGCGCTGCTTGCAGAGCATAAGCCGGAGTTGGTGATCCTCGAGCTGGGTGGCAATGACGGCCTGCGCGGGATGCCGCCAACGCAATTGCAACAAAATCTTGCCTCGATGATCGACAGCTCGCGGCAGAGCGGCGCGAAAGTGCTGCTGCTCGGCATGCAGTTGCCACCCAATTATGGCAAGCGCTACACCGATTCGTTCGCCGAGGTTTACGGCAAGCTTGCCGACGAGAAAAACATCCCGCTGGTGCCGTTTTTTCTCGAAGGCGTCGGCGGCCATCCGGACCTGATGCAGGCGGATGGTCTGCACCCGGTTGCCGGGGCTCAGGGCAAGTTGCTGGAAAATGTCTGGCCGACGCTAAAACCGCTGTTATGAGGCTTTTCTAGTGGCAGGCTTTCGGCTAATGTGGCGCCCCCTAATTTGGAGCCCCCGATGCCGCGTCCTGCCTGGTCCCTGTTTGCCTACCAACTGATCGAGCCTGACGAGCAGCTGGACCTGTTCGCCTGCCAGGAAGTGCGGGTGCATCTGGTGACGCGTCAGTTGGAACTCGGTGGCTCGGCTGACCGCACGCTCTGCGGCAGTCTGCTGCCGGCGCAACCGCGCTGGTCGAATGTCGATCGGCGGGTGTTTCAGGATCAGCGCCTGTGCTCGCTGTGCCGGGCGATTCTCGAATCGCAGAAGCGCGGTACGTCGCCGATCTGGCCCGAGCTGCGATTCGAGCTCTGAGCGCTCAAGATCAAAGTGTGGGAGCGAGCCTGCTCGCGAAGGGGTTTCATCAATCGACATTTATGGTCGCTGACACACTGCTTTCGCGAGCAGGCTCGCTCCCACCTTGAAAGCACTCTGTCGCCTGCAACTGCGTGGCCTCCCGAATCCCCAAGCCGCGGTGTACAATCGCGCCCTTATACCCTTGATGATCATGCGAAGGATTTTCCGGATGTTGCCGCGCTTTCCTGCCGTCACCCGCTGCCTGTCACTTGCCGCCCTGTGTGTGGCCGGTCCCGTTGCTGCATTGGAGCTTCCCCTGCCACCACCCGGCGAGGACATCGTCGGCCAGGTGCAGGTGATCAAAGCCAAGTACGAAGACACCTTCGCCGACCTGGGCACCACCTATGATCTGGGTTATTCGGAAATGGTTGCGGCCAACCCGGGCATCGATGCCTGGCTGCCGGGCGCCGGTACCGAGATCGTTCTGCCGACGCGCTTCATCCTACCGCCGGGCCCGCGTGAAGGCATCGTCATCAACCTCGCCGAATACCGTCTCTATTACTATCCGAAAGGCCGCGACGTGGTGTACACCTTCCCGTTGGGCATCGGCCGTGAAGGTTGGGGTTCGCCGATCGCGCACACTTCGATCATCGCCAAGACACCGAACCCGACCTGGACGCCTCCGGCCTCAATCAAGGCCGAACACGCCGCTGACGGTGATCCGCTGCCGAATGTGGTGCCGGCCGGTCCTGATAACCCGCTGGGCCCGTTCAAGTTCACCCTCGGCACACCGGGCTACCTGATCCACGGTTCGAACAAGAAGTTCGGCATCGGCATGCGCACCAGCCATGGCTGCTTCCGCATGTTCAACAACAACGTGCTGGAAATGGCCGGCATGGTCCCGGTGGGCACCTCGGTGCGCATCATCAACGACCCGTACAAGTTCGGTCGCAGCGGCGGCAAGGTCTATCTGGAAGCGCACACGCCGCTCGACGACAAGGGCAACCCGTCGGTGGTCGACAAGCACACGGCGGTGATCAACGCGATGCTCAAGCGTGAAGACATCACCAGCAACCTGCGCATGAACTGGGATGTGGTGCGTGATGTGGTCGCGGCCGAAGACGGCCTGCCGGTAGAGATCGCCGTGCCGAATGCTTCGGCGCCGATGGTCAGCAGTGCGCCGATCGATCTGCAGCAATAAGCGCTGACAGGAAACCCGCCGATGCGAGCAGCGTCGGCGGGTTTTTTATTGCCCGGAGAAAAGAGTCGGGCACAAAAAAGCCGACCCGGAAAACCGGATCGGCTCGATAACAATCCCGAGGGATTATTACTTGCGGCTAGCTTTTTCCAGCATGCGCAGAGCACGCTCGTTAGCTTCGTCAGCAGTCTGTTGTGCTTTTTGAGCAGCAGCCAGAGCTTCATCAGCTTTACGGTAAGCTTCGTCTGCACGAGCCTGGGAGCGAGCAGCTGCGTCTTCAGTAGCGGTCAGACGTGCTTCGGTTTCTTTCGATGCGCTGCTGCAACCGGTAGCCAGAACTGCGGCCAGAGCCAGAGCAGAGAATTTCAGAACGTTGTTCATCGTGTTCCCCTTCAAGGACTTTCAAATTAAGTGGCTGTCTCCTCACGATTGAGGAAATAGCCGGCGTACATACTACCCATTACTTGTAGTAAGTAAACTGACGTAGCGCAAGAAGCAAAAAAAATTGTAGGCGTTGATTCTTTTTCGAGCAACTTTTAACTGCGCTGTATAAAAAATATCCAGCTGCAAGCCCCGGCGTGAGCGACTCAAACGGAAAAAGTTCCCGTGCTCGGATGCTGTTTTTGTCACTTCGGCTAAAGTCTTTCTAAATGAATTCGTCCACACTTTTGTTCAGGTTCTGCGAAGCGCTTCGCGTATCTTTGTTGATGTTCAGGTGACTTTAAAAAAGGTTGCACGTCTTAAGTCTCAACATTCCCGGCAATGTACAGGCAAGCGGCACGCAAAGATTGTCTTGCGACCGAACCTGCGAGCATCGAAGCCTTGAACGCAAACCGTCCGATGACGAGCGTACCTTGAGCATTTTCGCCAATGGTGCCTACTATTCAGCAGGTGTCAGATTGCGCGAGATCGGTGTGGCTCTTCTCGGTGTCCATCAGGCACGGGGTGGCGTAGATGTTCCTTCGCCGGGAAAACATCGGTAAGGTAGGGGTCACAATCCAAGACCCGCGAGGAGTAGTGATGAGCGAGGCGTTGTCCATCCACCATGACCAGGCTGGTCATCAATTCGAGACCACTGTGGACGGTCATCGTGCTTACCTGACCTACATGGATCTGGGCAAGCAGACCCTGGATATCTACCGCACCTTCGTGCCCAATGCCCTGCGCGGCCGTGGCATTGCCGCAGCGCTGACTGAACGCGCGCTGCAATACGCCGAAGAAATGGGCTACACGGTGATTCCGTCGTGCTCCTACGTTGAGCGCTACATGGAACGCCATCAGCGTCGCGCCGCGAAGATCTGAACCGCACACACAAAAACGCCGGACAATGTCCGGCGTTTTTTTATGCGCGCAAAACGCAACTTAGGTGCGCTGACGTTTCGGCAACACGTCCTTGAGCTTGGCGTGCATGCTGCGCAAGGTGTTTTCGGTAGCGGACCAATCGATGCAGGCGTCGGTGATCGACACGCCGTATTGCAGGTCGGCGAGGTCTTTCGGAATCGCCTGGCAGCCCCAGTTCAAATGGCTTTCAACCATCAGGCCGATGATCGACTGGTTACCTTCGAGGATCTGGTTGGCGACGTTTTCCATCACCAGCGGTTGCAGGGCCGGGTCCTTGTTGGAGTTGGCGTGGCTGCAATCGACCATGATGTTCGGCTTGATCTTCGCCTTGTTCAGCGCCTGCTCGCACAGGGCCACGCTGACCGAATCATAGTTCGGCTTGCCGTTACCGCCACGCAGCACCACGTGACCGTAGGCGTTGCCTTTGGTGGTGACGATCGACACGCCACCTTCCTGGTTGATGCCGAGGAAACGGTGCGGGCTGGACACCGACTGCAAGGCGTTGATCGCCACGGTCAGGCCGCCGTCGGTGCCGTTCTTGAAGCCGACGGCCGAAGACAGGCCGGAAGCCATTTCGCGGTGAGTCTGCGATTCGGTGGTACGCGCGCCGATGGCCGACCAGCTGATCAGGTCCTGCAGATACTGCGGGGAGATCGGATCGAGGGCTTCGGTCGCGGTCGGCAGGCCTTTCTCGGCCAGGTCGAGCAGCAACTGACGACCGATGTGCAGACCGTCCTGGATCTTGAACGAGTCGTCCAGGTACGGATCGTTGATCAGACCTTTCCAGCCGACAGTGGTACGCGGCTTCTCGAAATACACACGCATGACCAGATACAGGGTGTCGGAGACTTCCTCGGCGAGCACCTTGAGGCGATCGGCGTATTCGTGGGCAGCCTTGATGTCGTGAATCGAGCACGGGCCGATCACGACGAACAGACGGTGGTCGGTGCCATCGAGAATATTGCGAATGACTTCGCGGCCCTTGGTAACGGTGCGCAGGGCAGCGTCGCTCAGGGGGATATCACGCTTGAGCTGATCGGGAGTGATCAGGGTCTCGTTAGAGGCGACGTTTAGGTCGTTGATCGGTAAATCAGCCATCGTTTACTCGTCAGGTCACGGGTGCCGGCCGCCAGCGATCCCCGCGCGGCGGAGCACAGCAGATTTAGCGCGTCGGGGGAGCCGAACCTTAGCGCGTCAGACGCTGCTCGACAATGGGCAAACCGTGCTTTAGTCCAGCGCTGGCTGCGCAAAAGCCTTGCGCAGGTTGTCGTGGGAGAACTCTTCGGCATGCTCTTCGACCCATTGCAGGGCCAGCGCCTGAATATCCTGCAGGTCGTCGTGGCTGTCCTGCATGCGCGAATAGCGTTCGATCTGACACACCTGCTCACCCATTCGCGCGCTGAACAGGGTCTGTTCGTCAGTGAAGGCGATGCCCACCAGATAGCCTTTTTTGCGGCGCAGACACCAGGCCACATAGCCCGGGCAACAGAAGTCGGCATTGAGCGTCGGCATGCGCACTTGCAACGCAGTGCCATGACGCCACGCGCGGTGGTAATTGCAAGCGATGCCGCCGAGGCTGATAGTGTGCAGCTGTTGTCTGGAAATGCATTCAGGCTTGAGTAACGTCAATTCAACCGGCACTTCGTCCGGATGAGGAATGAAACGTCCCATGAGCACAGACTCCCTGTGTCGGCCATCTGACATTGTTTCCCCCAGTATAGTGGTCGAATCCGAGCTGACCGACTTCGACGCCGACCAGCGGCTGCTGGCGATGCGCGGGGTTTCTCTGGTTATCTTCACCAGCCTCGGCTGCGCCAGTTGTCGCTATGCCCGTGAGGTGTTGCCGGGCATGCCGCTGGCGATCGATCGGCTGTGCTGGATCGACGCCGGCAACAACGGCGGCCTGGTCGAGCGTTATCAGGTGTTTCATCTGCCGGCGCTGTTTGTAGTGCGCGACGGCGAGTTCTTTGGTGCGGTGCACGCTCGCCTGACGGTTGATGAACTCAGCCAGGCAGTGGCGCAGGCGCTGGGTCGAATTGCAGAGGAGTTGCCATGAGCGAGACAGTCAGTAAACCGGTGGTGGGGATTATCGGCACCGGTGCAATCGGCGGGTTCTACGGTGTGATGCTGGCGCGCGCCGGCTTCGACGTGCACTTTTTATTGCGCAGCGAATTTTCCGCCGTGGCAGAGCGCGGTCTGCAGATCAACAGTGCGGTGCATGGCCCGATGACGCTGCATCCGGCGAATGCCTATTGCGCTGCCGAAGACATGCCGCCCTGTGACTGGCTGCTGGTCGGCACCAAAACCACCAGCAACGCCGGGCTGGCGCCAGCGATCATTCAGGCCGCCAAACCTGACGCCAAAGTGCTGTTGCTGCAAAACGGTCTGGATGTCGAAGACAGCCTGCGGCCACTGTTGCCGGATTCGCTGCATCTGCTCGGTGGTCTGTGCCTGATCTGCGTGCATCGCGAAGGGCCGGGACAGGTCATCCATCAGGCCCTTGGCGCGGTCAATGTCGGTTATCACAGCGGCTCGGCCATCAATGAAGTGGCACGCATGGCGATTGTCGAGGAGGGCGCCGGGCTGTTCCGTGCCGCCGGCATTGATTCGCAGGCTATGGCCAACCTGCATCAGGCGCGCTGGCAGAAACTGGTGTGGAATATTCCCTACAACGGACTCTCGGTATTGCTCAGCGCTGGAACGGAAGCGTTGATGGCCGATGCCGACAGCCGCCTGTCGATCCAGGCATTGATGGCCGAAGTGGTGCAGGGTGCCAAGGCCAGCGGATACGAAATCCCGCCCGGTTATGCCGAGTACCTGTTCACCATGACGGAAAAAATGCCCGACTATTGGCCGAGCATGTACCACGACTTTGCACACAAACGCCCGCTGGAACTGGAAGCGATCTACGCCCGGCCACTGGCGGCGGCGAAAGCGGCGGGGTGCGAGTTGCCGCGCATCGAGGCGTTGTATCGTCATTTGGGTTTTATTGACCGACGCAATACCTGAGTCGGTTGTTCTGGGGGAAGGCATGGCCAATAACATCGATGACAAACTGGTGCTGGCGATTTCCTCGCGCGCCTTGTTCGACCTGAGCGAAAGCCACAAGGTCTACCTGTCGAGCGGCGTCGAAGTCTATCGGCAATATCAGATCGAGCATGAAGACGAAATCCTCGCGCCGGGCGATGCGTTCCCGCTGGTGGAAAAACTCCTGAGCTTGAACAGTCGCCTCGGCCGCGCGCGAGTCGAGGTCATCCTGGTTTCGCGCAACAGCGCCGACACCGGGCTGCGCGTGTTCAACTCGATTCATCACTATGGGCTGGCGATTTCCCGGGCGGCGTTCGTCGGCGGGCGCAGTCCTTATCCGTATCTGAAGGCGTTTGGCTGCGACCTGTTTCTCTCGACCCACGCCGAAGACGTGCGTGCGGCGCTGGACGCCGGGTTCGCCGCTGCAACGATTCTCTCCGGTGGCGCCAGCCGCGCCGCCAGTGATGAATTGCGCATCGCCTTTGACGGTGACGCGGTGATTTTTTCCGACGAGTCCGAGCGCGTTTATCAGTCCGGCGGCCTGGAAGCGTTTCAGGCCAAGGAACGCGAATCGGCGCGCGAGCCATTGCGTGGCGGGCCGTTCAAAGGCTTCCTCGCCGCGCTGAATCTGTTGCAGCGCGAGTTTCCCGATGACGATTGCCCGATCCGCACGGCGCTGGTCACTGCGCGTTCGGCACCGGCCCATGAGCGGGTCATCCGTACCTTGCGCGAATGGGATATTCGTCTCGATGAATCGCTGTTTCTCGGTGGCCTGACCAAATCGGCGTTCCTCGAAGCCTTCGCCGCTGACGTGTTCTTCGATGACCAGACCGGCCATTGCGAACTGGCCCGCGAAGTGGTCGCGACGGGCCACGTGCCCCATGGCATCAGCAACGAACCGTCGATCTAGAGCCTTTTCATACAGGACGTTGCGTCGCACGTCGTACTCGCCAAGGCACTGCTAAGCTGAATCAATCTCCGCCATCGTTGGCTTGCGAGGAGGTCCCGATGATTCGCTCAATGCTGTATGCCACCGACCTCGGTCTGTACGCACCGTTCGTGATGCAGCATGCCCTGGCATTGGCGCGCACCTTCAATGCCGATCTGTATGTAGTGCACGCGGTGGAGCCCATGGGCCTGTTTGCCGAGTCGGTGTTGCAGAGCTATCTCGACGAACAGGCATTGAACGAATTTCATAGCCAGGGTCTGAAAACAGTCATCGCCAATATCGAACAACGGGTGCTCGACAGCTTTCGTGAGGAACTGGGGGACGACGGCGAACAGGACCTGCAGCGCATTCGCGCGGTGCGCGTGCTGCAGGGCGATCCGTCGCAGGTGATTCTCGAACAGGTGCACAAGCTCTCGGTCGATCTGCTGATCGTCGGCAGTCACAGCCATGGTGTCGGTGCGGAAACGCCGTTAGGGCGCACGGCGGCGCGGGTTCTGCAATTGGCCAAGGTGCCGGTTTATCTGGTGCCTTTGATGGAGCGCCGGCGGCGTGAGGATCGCTGAAGCAGGAATAATGGCGTTTTGATAAAAAAGTTCTAGATTTATTCTCCGAACCATTAATATAGTTATATACCGTCGCTGATGCCCGTGGCGTCTACCTGCTTTGAGGGATTGATATGAAGCTTCAACAACTGCGCTACATCTGGGAAGTGGCGCACCACGACCTCAACGTTTCCGCTACCGCCCAAAGCCTGTACACCTCGCAACCGGGTATCAGTAAACAGATCCGCCTGCTGGAAGATGAACTGGGCGTCGAAGTCTTCGCCCGCAGCGGCAAGCACCTGACCCGCGTTACTCCAGCCGGCGAGCGCATCATCACCACCGCCGGTGAAATCCTGCGCAAGGTTGAAAGCATCAAGCAGATTGCCCAGGAATTCTCCAACGAGAAAAAGGGCACCCTGTCGATCGCTACCACCCACACCCAGGCGCGTTATGCGCTGCCACCGGTGATCAGCAATTTCATCAAGCAATACCCGGACGTGGCCCTGCACATGCATCAGGGCTCGCCGATGCAGATCGCCGAAATGGCCGCTGACGGCACCGTCGATTTCGCCATTGCCACTGAAGCGCTGGAGCTGTTCGGTGATCTGGTGATGATGCCGTGCTACCGCTGGAACCGCTGCGTGGTCGTACCCCACGGCCACCCGCTGACCAAGCTGCCGAAGCTGACCCTCGAAGCGCTGGCCGAATACCCGATCGTTACTTACGTGTTCGGTTTCACCGGCCGCTCCAAGCTCGACGAAGCCTTCAGCCATCGCGGCCTGACGCCGAAAGTGGTGTTCACCGCTGCTGACGCCGACGTGATCAAAACCTACGTGCGCCTGGGTCTGGGCGTAGGCATCGTCGCTAAAATGGCCGTCGATACCAAACTCGATAACGACCTGGTGGTGCTGGATGCCAGCGAGCTGTTCGAGTCGAGCATCACCAAGATCGGTTTCCGTCGCGGCACTTTCCTGCGTGGCTTCATGTGCGACTTCATCGAGAAATTCGCGCCGCACCTGACCCGTGAAGTCATGGCCAAGGCCATTCAATGCCACAACAAGCAAGAGCTGGAAGAGCTGTTCGACGGTGTCGAACTGCCCGTTCACTAAGCACCCGCTTCAGAGCACCTCGGTGACAGCGAACTGTTGCCGGGTGCCCGCCACCAGAATGTCCACCTCATCGCCCTCGAACTTGCCCAGCAGACTTTTGCCCAGCGGCGAGCGCGGGGTGATGACGGTGACCGGCTGACCGACCACGTCGACTTTCAGCCCTGCCGCATCCGGCGCCAGAAACAGCCATTGCTCGCGACCCTTTTCGTCCTCTAGACCGAGCAGGGCGCCGACTTCGATGCCGCGATTTTCATCGTAGGCACGCAACGTCAGGTTCTGGCACAGCGCCAGTGACTGACGAATCTCCTCGACCCGTTTCGCCTGACCCGCCGCCAGATACGACGCTTCCAGCCCCAGCGTGTCGTACTTGTTTTCGGCGATGTTTTCTTCGTGGGTCGCGGTTTCGTAAGCGGTTTGCGCGGCGCGCTCGGCGATGTCGAGGTCGATGCGCAGCTTGTCGAGAATCAATTGATGGACGCTGTGTTTGTTCATGATCAATCGCAGAATTGCAAAACGTTGGCGCGGCTCTTTTCGGTCGGCGCGGTCTGGTCCTGCTGCAGCCAGAACTGGCATTTCGGATTGGACGCATTGCGCGAATTGGCGCGCGCCTGATCCAGTCGGGCTTGCTGTTCATTCTTGCGCAAGTTTTCTTCGTACTGTTGGAACAGCGGACTTTGCGGCGGAATGTCCGGCTGAACCTGCACGGGCGCCACAGCCGGGGGATTAACGCGCTGCTGCACCGCTTGCGCGACAGGGGCCAGTTGCTCGGCAAAGATAAAGCGCGAAAGCAGCCAGCAGGTCAGCGCAATGGCGAGGAAGCCCAGCCACAGGCCCAGGGCAATGCTGCCGGTCAGATGCAGCGCGCTAAGCTGAACAGGCAAGGGACGACGGGGATTGGGACGGTAGGGCATGGCGGCCTCCTGGCGGATGGTTGCGGGCAAGCGGCGATTGTCGCACGAAGATTAATCGCCGTCGGCTCTTCTGCGCGAACGCATTTATGCGGACAATCGAGGTTTTTTGCCAACGGGAGAACGGCATGCCTGAAGCGAAACCGCGCTGGGATATTTTCTGCACCGTGGTCGATAACTTCGGTGACATCGGCGTGACCTGGCGCCTGGCCCGGCAGCTGGTGGCCGAGCATGCCTTGCCGGTGCGCCTGTGGGTGGATGATCTGCGCGCGTTCGAGCGCATTTGCCCAGAGATCGATATCGATCTTGCGCAGCAGTGGCAGCAGGGTGTCGAGGTGCGTCAGTGGCCGAGCGAATGGCTGCACGCCGAGGCGGCCGACGTAGTCATCGCCGCCTTCGCCTGTCAGTTGCCCACTGATTACATGGACAGCATGGCTGCGCGGGAAACGCCGCCGCTGTGGCTCAACCTCGATTATCTCAGCGCCGAAGACTGGGTTACCGGCTGCCACGGCTTGCCGTCGGTGAAATACAAATCGGTGCAGAAGTTCTTTTTCTTTCCAGGTTTCAAGCCGGGCACCGGTGGCTTGCTGCGTGAGCGCGGACTGCTCGAACAGCGTTGGCAGTTTCAGCAGGATCGGCCGGCGCAGCGACATTTCCTGCAAGGCCTGGGCATTGATCCTGCGCCCGACGCGCAATTGATCTCGCTGTTCGCTTATGAAAACCCCGGGTTGGCCAGTTGGCTTGATGTGCTGGCGACCGACGCGCAGCCGACTCACCTGCTGGTGCCGGAAGGGCGGATTCTCGGCGATGTGGCGCGCTGGCTGGACGTGGAAACCCTGACGGTCGGCGCGATTCACGTGCGCGATTCACTGACCGTGCAAGTGCTGCCGTTTGTCCGTCAGGATCAGTACGACCATCTGCTGTGGTGCTGCGATTTCAACGCGGTGCGCGGTGAAGACTCATTCGTTCGCGCGCAATGGGCGGGGCGGCCGATGCTCTGGCACATCTATCAGCAGGACGATGACATCCATCTGGACAAGCTCGATGCTTTTCTCGCGCTCTACACTCACGGCCTTTCGCCCGCCGCGGCGCAGGCGATGAACGGTCTGTGGCGAGCGTGGAGCGCCGGGCAACCGATCGGCGAGCACTGGCTGGCGGTGCGGAATCATTGGCCGGAACTCGAGAAAAACGCCGAAGCATGGTGTCTGGAACAGGCCTTGCAGGCGGATCTTGCCACGGCGCTGGTACAGTTTTACCTAAATTGGATATGATACGCGGCCTAGATTTTTGTAAATCCCATCCAAATTCGGATATTCGCAATGAAAACTGGTAAAGAACTCAAACCCGGTACCGTGATCCGTATCGACAACGATCCTTGGCTGGTTCAGAAAGCTGAATTCACCAAGTCGGGCCGTAACAGCGCGATCATGAAGACCAAGCTGAAGAACCTGCTGACCGGTTACAAGACCGAAACCGTTTACGGTGCGGACGACAAACTGGACGACGTGATCCTGGATCGTAAAGAAGCCACTCTGTCGTTCATCAGCGGTGACACTTACACGTTCATGGACACCACTGACTACACCATGTACGAGCTGAACGCCGAAGACATCGAAAGCGTTCTGCCTTTCGTTGAAGAAGGCATGACCGACGTATGCGAAGCCGTGTTCTTCGAAGAGCGTCTGGTTTCCGTAGAACTGCCGACCACCATCGTGCGTCAGGTTGACTACACCGAAGGCTCCGCTCGCGGTGACACTTCCGGCAAGGTAATGAAGCCTGCCAAACTGAAGAACGGTACCGAGCTGTCGGTTGCCGACTTCATCGAAATCGGCGACATGATCGAGATCGATACCCGCGAAGGCGGTTCCTACAAAGGCCGTGCGAAATAAGCACTGCTTTTTGCGGAAAGAAAAAACCCGACCATTGAGTCGGGTTTTTTTGTGCCTGTAAGAAACACTCGCTCCCACAATGGGACGGTGGTTACTTCAAGTGTTGCTTCAGTTCTTCAGACGCCTGCAACATCGCCGAACGCACCGCCGGTACCTGGCTGACCACGTTGAGCAAACCGTAATCGTGAATCATGCCGTTGTAGCGCACCGACGTTACCGGAACCCCGGCCTCGTCGAGTTTGCGTGCGTAAGCTTCACCTTCATCACGCAGCACGTCGGCGCTGGCAGTCTGCACCAGTGCAGGCGGCAGCCCTTTGAGCTGTGCGGTAGTAGCGCGCAGCGGTGAAGCGTAGATCTCGTTGCGCTGCCTGGCGTCGGTGGTGTAGTTGTCCCAGAACCACTTCATCATGTTGCGGGTGAGGAAGTGCCCTTCGGCGTACTGGTTGTACGAACCGGTGTCGAAGTTGGCATCGGTCACCGGCCACAGCAGCACCTGGAATTTGATCGCCGGGGTGCCCTTGTCCTTGGCCATCAGCGCAACCACTGCGGCCATGTTGCCGCCGACGCTGTTGCCGGCCACGGCCAGGCGCTTGCCGTCGACATTGATCTCTTTACCATGTTCCGCCACCCACTTGGTCGCAGCGTAGGCCTGGTTGATCGCCACCGGGTAATGCGCTTCCGGTGAAGGGGTGTAATTGACGAACACCGCCGCCGCTCCCGAACCGACCACCAGATCGCGCACCAGACGTTCGTGAGTCGGGAAGTCCCCCAGCACCCAGCCGCCGCCGTGGAAGAACATGAACACCGGCAGCTCACCCTTGACCCCGGCCGGCCGGACAATGGTCAGGCTCAGCGGTTGACCATCGACCTGCACCGTTTTCTCGCTGACATCGGCTTTGGGCAGCGTCAGTTTGACCCCGGACTGCGCGCCGACCAGCACGGCGCGGGCATCCTTGGGCGACAACTGCTCAATCGGCTTGCCGCTGCCGGCATTCAGCGCATCGAGAAATGCCTGGGTGTTGTGTTCGACATCACCGGCGAAAGCGCTGTGTACCGAGAGGGCGAGAAGGGTACCGGTCAAGACTTTGCTGAAAGTGTTCATGTTCATTTTTCCTTGTTCGGGCCGGGGGCTTGAGTGATTACACGGTTACGTGCAGGCGCACATCGACGTTGCCACGGGTGGCGTTGGAGTACGGGCAGACCTGGTGAGCGGCGTCGACCAGCGACTGCGCGTCGGCTTGTTCCAGACCCGGCAGGCTGATGTGCAAATCGATGTCCAGACCGAAACCGCCAGGGATCTGGCCGATGCCGACATGGGCGGTAATCGACGCGTCGTCAGGAATCTTGCGCTTGGTCTGGCTGGCTACGAATTTCAGTGCGCCGATGAAGCAGGCCGAGTAACCGGCAGCGAACAGTTGCTCAGGGTTGGTCGCCGCGCCGCCAGCACCGCCGAGTTCTTTCGGGGTGGCCAGTTTGACGTCGAGTACGTTGTCGCTAGAGATTGCACGACCGTCACGGCCGCCAGTGGAAGTTGCGATTGCGGTGTAGAGAGTTTGCATGGTGTGAGCCTCATTGGTTGTGGTTTTGTGCGCTAATTGTTTGCGCGCTAAGTAGGTGTGAAGAGAATGTATAGCGCTAATGTTTAGCGCGCAAGATAAATTTTCGGAAAGAAGCGCGTTTTGCTTGAGGGCGACCGATGGAAGGGGAATGTAAGGCTTGATCTAGAGCGCTTGGCGAGGAAATTCAGGCGTGGAAAATATTTTTTGTTGGCGTTGAAAATTAGTGTGGGAGCGGGCTTGCCCGCGAAGACGGAGTGTCAGTCAAAATGATGTCGGCTGACAGGTTCCATCGCGGGCAAGCCCGCTCCCACAGGGACAGTGTTGTGCTCGGAAATGAGGATCAGGTCAGGCTGTCTTGCAGATGTCCGCGCAGCGCTTGCAGCTCGGCCTGCAACTTCTGCAGACGTTCAAGGGTGAAACCACTGGCGCCAAGAATGCACTGTGGCACGGTCTGCGCCTTGACGCGCAAGGCGCGGCCCGCTGCGGTCAGCTCGACAATCACCACCCGCTCATCTTCGCGACTGCGGGTGCGGCTGAGCAGGCCTTCGGCTTCCAGGCGTTTGAGCAATGGCGTCAGCGATCCCGGATCGGTCAGCAGGCGTGCGCTGATTTCTCCGACAGTCAGACCGTCCTTCTCCCACAACACCATCATCGCCAGATATTGCGGATAGGTCAGGCCCAGCGCCTGCAACAGCGGCTTGTAGACCTTGGTCATCATCAGCGAGGTCGAGTGCAGGGCGAAGCATGCCTGATTGTCGAGCAGCAGGTCGTCGCAGTTGTCGCGTTCGGAAGTCATGTCAAAGCCTTGATCGTTGATCGTTTTTTAATCTAGCGCTCGAATCTTTAATGCGCCAGATAAATATGCCCGGCGTCAGTGCCGGGCGAATTGTCGTTGCAGCGCAAGATCCCACGGCGGCACCGGGCTGAAGCGGGTTTTGAGGTATTCCAGCAACAAACGACTGCGCGAATGGACCTGCTGTTCCATGCGCAGCGCGTAGATGCCGGTGGACTCCGGCGGCGGCAGGCCATTTTCACAAAACAGCGGCACCAGTTCGCCACGCAGCAAGTAGTCGCTGGCCAGCCAGGTCGGCAGGTGTGCGACGCCCAGACCCGCCGCCGCGCCACACGCCAGGGCTTCGGCATTGTTGGCGCTCAGGCGCACCCGCGATGGCCGGTGCAGTTGCATTTGCCCGTCGACTTCGAATTTCCAGGCGAAGGGCGGAGCAAGGCCTTCCCAGTCGAGCCCGTCGTGTTCGCTCAATTGCACTGGGGACTCGGGCACGCCGCGCTGCTTGAGGTAGTCAGGGCTGGCGCAGGCGACGCGGACCATACTCGCCAGTGGCGTGGCAACCAGGCGCGAATCGGCCAACTGCCCGGTACGCAGCACCAGATCGACCTTGCCCAGGCTGCTGCCGGCCATGTCGCTGAAGCTGTCGATCAGGTGCATCTGCACATCCAGTCCAGGGTACAGCAAGAGAAAGTCGGCAATCACCGGTGCCAGATGCCGCCGCCCGAAGGCTGCTGGCGCATCGATGCGGATTAGCCCTTCCGGTGCGCTACTCAACGACACCGCCTCGGCGCGTGCCAGTTGCAACTCGGCGATGATCCGTCGCGCTCGTTCGGCAAAGGCCAGTCCGGCCGAAGTCGGTAGCACGGCATGGGTGCTACGCACGAACAGCTGGCTGCCGACGGCACTTTCCAGGCTGTCGATGCGCCGCGCCACGGCAGAAGGTGTCAGCGGATGACGGCGCGAAGCGGCAGAAAAGCTGCCACTCTCCAGCACATCGAGAAACAGACCAAGCTGATCGGTCAATTGGTTGGGATTCATGGGAAATCACGCTTGTGCAGAATCGGCATAGCCATTGTGCGTTGCTGTGCGTTTCCCTGCTAGGCGTGAATGCGTAGCATTGGCCACCTGTCGTTAGAGGATTACCGTTGTGATGGATTTTCTGTTGTACCTGCTGTTCGGCGCTGCCCTTGGCACATTGGGCGGGATCTTTGGCATTGGCGGTGGCTTGATTGCGATTCCGTTGCTTGGCGTGTGGTTTGGGCTTGATCAGCAGATCGCCCAAGGCACGGCGTTGGTGATGGTGGTACCGAACGTGATGCTCGCGCTGTGGCGTTATCACCAGCGCAATCGCATCGAGTTGCGCCATGCGCTGCCGCTGGCAGTGATGGGTTTCTGCTTTGCCTGGCTTGGTTCGATCTGGGCGGTGGGCATCGACGCGCAGACCATGCGCATCGGTTTTGTCGCCTTTCTGGTGGCGCTATCGGCCTACAACCTGTTGAAGATGTTCGGTCCGCGCCCAGCGCCGACTGCCGAGATGCGCTATTCGTGGCCGTGGCTGGGCGTGCTCGGCGCCGCGTCGGGAACCATGGGCGGCTTGTTCGGCGTCGGCGGCGCAGTGGTCGCCACGCCAGTGCTGACCAGCCTGTTCGGCACCAGCCAAGTGGTTGCTCAAGGATTGTCGCTGGCGCTGGCCCTGCCGAGCACTGGCGTAACGCTGGTGACTTACGCGGTGCACCACGAAGTCGATTGGATGATCGGCCTGCCTCTGGCGGTCGGAGGTCTGCTCAGCATCAGTTGGGGCGTGAAAGTGGCCCACGCCATGCCGGAAAAAATTCTGCGTGGGCTGTTCTGCGGGTTCCTGGTGCTGTGTGCGGTGATGCTCGCGTTTAAAGTTTGAAGCCCTCGACGATGTGCTCGGCCAGGCACTCGGTGATCGGCGACGGGTTGTTCAGATTGCGGATCAGCATGATGCTCGCCTCGGGCAACAGCGGCAGATCTTCGGCGGCGCCAAGGATGCGCATGTCCGGGGTGATCAGGCTTTCCAGTTGCGCGGTGATCGCTAGCCCTGCGCTGACCACGGCCATCAGCGCCGACAGGCTGCTGCTGTTGTAGGCAATGCGGTAATCGCGGCCCATCGCGTCCAGCGCATTGCACGCCCACAAACGGCAGAAACAATCACTGTTGAACATCGCCAGGGGCAGCGGCGTCTGTTCGTGGGCGCTGAAATTCTGCGCCTCGGCCCAGACAAAACGCTCCTTGCGCAGCAACTGGCCAATCTCGTTGCCCGGTTCACGGGTGACGATCGACAAGTCCAGATCGGTGCGTTGCAGCAGCTGTTTGCTTGACTCGCAATGCACCTCGATCTGGATCAGCGGATAGAACTGCGCAAAGCGCGACAGGATCCCCGGCAGAAAACGCATCACGTAATCATCCGGAGTACCGATGCGCACGGTGCCGACCATGTGCGGCTCGCGCAGGGTGTTGAACACCTCACTGTGCAGTTTGAGGATGCGCCGCGCGTAACCGAGCAGCACCTGGCCTTCAGCTGTCAGCCGCACCTGACGTCCATCGCGCTCGAACAGCTGGCGCTGCAACACATCCTCTTCCAGGCGTTTCATCTGCATGCTCACCGCCGACTGGGTGCGGTTGACCATCTCGCCCGCACGGGTGAAACCGCCCTGATCGGCAATCGCGACGAAGGTGCGCAAGACATCGGTATCGATACTGGGGTAGGCGGACAATTGATGAATCTCCGTGATGCATGCCATCAGAAACATTCGTTGGATTGATCTTAGCGCCGGCGCGAGACTTGAGCCATCCACAAAAGGAGGCAAGACGATGAAAGGTCAAAGAGAGTATGCAAGCGAAGAACAGCTGTCCGGCCATGGCCATATCGTGTCCGATCTGCTGCACAAATTCAGCCGTTGGTATGAGCTGCATCGTGAACGGGAAATGCTCGCCGGTCTGAGCGATGAGGCGCTGAAGGACATCGGCATCAGCCGCGCCGATGTCGAGCACGAAACCGTGCGGCCGTTCTGGGACGACCCGATGCATAAATGATGAGGCTATCGCTACACAAACCCCTTTCAGGTGAGGTAGGTTGCGAGCAGACATGGAGGAATAAATGCCCGCGACAGTGTCCTTTTCCCTCAAACAGGCGCGACGTCTGGCGCTGGCCGCCCAAGGGTTCAACGGGCGCCAGCTGCCGACCGTCAATGCCAGTCATCTCAACCGGCTGATCGAACGGCTGGGCCTGCTGCAAATCGATTCCGTCAATGCCGTGGTGCGCTCGCACTACCTGCCGCTGTTTTCCCGTCTCGGTTCCTATCCTTCCGACTTGCTCGACCAGGCTGCCTGGAGTTCGGGGCGTCGGCGCACGCTGTTCGAATATTGGGGCCACGAAGCGTCGCTGTTACCGATGTCGATGTACCCGTTGCTGGGTTGGCGCATGCAACGCGCCAAGCGTGGCGAAGACATCTATCAGCAACTGGCAAAGTTTGGTCGCGAACAGCAGGAAACCATCCGCCGCGTGCTGACTGCGGTGGAGGAGCGGGGCGCGCTGGGGGCCGGCAGTCTGTCAACCCGCGAAGACAAGGCCGGGCCATGGTGGGACTGGAGTGCCGAGAAACATGCGCTGGAATGGTTGTTCGCCGCCGGTGAGGTCACAGTAGCGGGGCGACGCGGTTTCGAGCGCTTGTACGATTTGCCCGAGCGAGTGATTCCGGCAGCGATTCTGCAGCAGCCCCAACCGGATGAGGCCGAGGCGCAACGCGGTTTGCTCTTGCATGCGGCGCAAGCATTAGGCGTTGGTACGGAAAAAGACCTGCGCGATTATTTCCGCCTGAGCCCTGCGGATGCGCGGCCGCGTCTGGCTGAGTTGGTTGAGGCTGGGCAATTGCAGATGTGCGAAGTCGCCGACTGGCGGCAGATCGCCTATTGCCTGCCGGAGCCCAAAGTGCCGCGCAAGGTCATTGCCAGCGCGCTGCTGTCGCCGTTCGATTCGCTGATCTGGGAGCGCAGCCGCACCGAGCGCCTGTTCGATTTTCGCTATCGTCTGGAAATCTACACACCGCAGCCCAAGCGGGTTTACGGCTATTACGTGCTGCCGTTTTTGCACAACGAGCGGATCGCCGCGCGGGTTGATCTGCGTGCCGAACGGGCGGCAGGGCAGTTGGCGGTGCATGCGGTTCACGAGGAAGAGCCGGGGCTGGATGAAGAGGGGATGTCGGCGCTGGCGCTGAATTTGCGGCGGATGGCGGGTTGGCTGGGGCTTGAGCGGGTGCAGTTGAATTGTCAGCGCGAGAGTGCGGCTCGGCTCAGAGTCGCGTTCGCGCAGGTTGAGGGTATCTGAGCTGGCCCCTTCGCGAGCAAGCTCGCTCCCACATTGGTTTTGTGTAGGCCACAGGTCCTGTGTGGGAGCGAGCTTGCTCGCGAAGATGGCGACTCGGTCTAGCGCCGGACTTGCTTCAGGGTCTCGGCAATCAAAAACGCCAATTCCAGCGACTGATCGGCATTCATCCGCGGATCGCAGTGGGTGTGATAACGGTCGGACAAGCCATCCTCGGTAATCGGACGTGCGCCGCCGATGCACTCGGTGACGTTCTGCCCGGTCATCTCGATGTGAATGCCGCCGGCATAACTGCCTTCCGCTTCGTGCACCTGGAAGAACTGCTTCACCTCGCCAAGAATCTGCGCGAAGTCACGGGTCTTGTAGCCGCTGCTGGCCTTGATGGTGTTGCCGTGCATCGGGTCGGAGCTCCACAGCACCTGCTTGCCTTCGCGCTGGACCGCGCGGATCAGTGCCGGCAGATGATCGCCGACCTTGTTCGCGCCCATCCGCGCGATCAGGTTCAAGCGGCCCGGATCGTTGTCCGGGTTGAGCACGTCGATCAGGCGAATCAGATCATCGGGATTCATGCTCGGACCCACTTTGACCCCGATCGGGTTGTTCACCCCGCGCAGGAATTCGACGTGCGCGCCGTCGAGCTGGCGGGTGCGGTCGCCGATCCACAGCATGTGCGCCGAGCAATCGTAGTAATCGTTGGTCAGGCTGTCGCGGCGCACGAAGGCTTCTTCGTAGTTCAGCAGCAACGCTTCGTGGGCGGTGAAGAAGCTGGTTTCGCGCAGTTGCGGCGAGCTGTCCATGCCGCAGGCGCGCATGAATGCCAGCGTTTCATCGATGCGGTCGGCAAGGTGGCTGTACTTCTCGGCCAGCGCCGAGTTGGCGATGAAATCCAGGTTCCACTTGTGCACCTGATGCAGGTCGGCAAAACCGCCCTGAGCGAAAGCGCGCAACAGGTTCAGGGTCGCCGTGGACTGATGATAGGACTGCAGCAAACGCTCCGGATCCGGCACGCGGCTCTTTACGTCGAAGCCGATGCCGTTGACGATGTCGCCACGGTAGGCCGGCAGGGTCACGCCGCCGATGGTTTCGTCGTTGGCCGAACGCGGCTTGGCGAACTGGCCGGCCATGCGCCCGACCTTGACCACCGGGCAGCCAGCGGCGAAGGTCATGACGATTGCCATTTGCAGCAACACTTTAAAGGTGTCGCGGATCTTCGCGGCGGAGAATTCGGCGAAGCTTTCCGCGCAATCGCCGCCCTGCAACAGGAACGCGCGGCCCTGGGTGACTTCGGCAAACTGGCGGCGCAGTTCGCGCGCTTCGCCGGCGAACACCAGCGGCGGATAGCTGGCCAGGGTCTGCTCGACCTGGCGCAGGTGCGCGGCGTCGGGGTATTGCGGTTGTTGCTGGATCGGCAGGGCGCGCCAGCTGTCAGGGCTCCACGGTTGGCTCATCACGGTCTCGAAGTTCGTACGCAGGGGAGCGCCATGTTAGCAGCAATTAGTGCGTGACCTGCTCCCGCCCCATCGCCGACAATCGCCGCTTTGCCACGGCGCCACAGCGGTGCCATCGCGTCACCGCGCCCGGTGACCATCAGGAGACGAAATGACTGAGGAGCGCGTCGAGCATCTGCTCGCCGAAGTACAGGATGAGTTCGGCGTGATTCGCGTGCTGGAAGTGGCCGATTACCGCTTTCTCGAGTTCGGCGATGCGATCGAGCAGAGCTGCGTGTTCACCGCCGATCCGAGCTGGCTGGAGTACGACTATACCCGCGCCATGCTGATCGGCGCGCTGTGCCACGAGCAGCCGGAGAGCGCACTGTTTCTCGGTTTGGGGGCGGGCACGCTGACCCAGGCTTGCCTGAAGTTTCTGCCGCTGGAAGACGTCGAAGCCATCGAACTGCGCCCGGACGTGCCGCGTCTGGCCATCGAATATCTCGGCCTGGACGATGATCCGCGTTTGTACATCCGCGTCGGCGATGCGCTGGAATTGCTGCCGACTGCCGAGCCGGCGGATCTGATTTTCGTCGACCTCTATACCGACGTCGGCCCCGGTGTCGGGCATCTGGCCTGGAGTTTTCTTGGCGACTGTCAGAAGCGCTTGAATCCGGGCGGCTGGCTGGTGATCAACCAGTGGGCCACCGACGACGGCAAACCGCTGGGCGCGGCGTTGTTGCGTGGCCTCTATCACCGGCACTACTGGGAATTGCCGGTGAAGGAGGGCAACGTGATTCTGATTGTCCCGGCCGATCTCGATCAGGCACTGGACATGCAGGCGCTGACCCAACGGGCCGAAGCGCTGGCGCCGCGGTTGGGGTATTCGTTGCAATCGTTGATCAACGCGATTCGCCCGGCGACCTGAGCCGGCAGTACCGCCCCCTTCGCTGGCAAGCCAGCTCCCACAGGATTCGCGCCGTACGTAAAACGTGTGGACGACTCGGTTATTGTGGGAGCGGGCTTGCCCGCGAAGGCGTCCTGATAGTCACAACATCTTTCAGATCCCTTTGAAAACCCCAGGCCGCCGTTCCACCAACGACCGCACCCCCTCCCGGGCATCCTCAGTGGCGAGCAACTTCTTCACCAGCGCCGGTAACGCCTGCGCCGCCGCTGTCTCACCCTCATAACGCGCCTGTCTCGCTGACATCAAGGTCGCCTGCACGCCCAGCGGCGCCTGCCGGGCAATCCGTTCGGCCAGTTCGATCGCTCGGGGCAGCAAGTCTTCGCTGGCCATCACTTCCTGGACCAAGCCCAGATGCAACGCATCGTGGGCATCGAACTCATCGCCAGTGAGCAACCAGCGCATCGCATTGCCCCAGCCGGCGATCTGCTGGAAACGTAAAGTCGCACCACCGAAAGGAAAGATCCCACGCTGCACTTCCATCTGCGCGAAGCGGGTATTGCTCGCGCACAGGTTGATGTCCGCCGCCAGCATCAGCTCGATGCCGATGGTCAGGCAGTAACCCTGCGCGGCGACGATGACCGGTTTGCTCACCCGTGGGCCGACGAAAACACCCCAGGGATCGCACCCGCCGCTTGGAACCTGCCAGCCTTCGGCCAGTGCTGCACTGGCGTTGACCAGATCGAGCCCGGCGGTGAAGTGTTCGCCGTGGCCAAACACCACCGCCACTCGCGCTTCTCGGTCAGCTTCGAATTCGCCGTAGGCCAGGCTCAGATCATTGAGCAGGTCGATATCGAAAGCGTTGCGCTTGGCCGCCCGATCGAGGCCGATCAAGTGCACGTGGCCACGACGTTCTCGGCTGACGCGGCCGGCGCAGGGCTGATTCATGGCTAAATCCTCAAGGGGGAAGGGCGAAGGCGCGGCGCTTTGCCGCAGGTCGGTGAATCGTTTTAGCGGCATCGCCCGCAGGGCCGGGCCTTTGCAAAATAGACCGTTGCACGATTATCCGCAAAAGCCCGTTACACGGCGGTGACACACGGATTGTGGCGATAAAAAAAGCTCCCTTTTTGGGCAAAATCCGGTATAGTGCGCGCCGGCCTTTAACCGGGCCGCGTTTAGGTAGCGCAATTTCCCGAAGTCAGCTTCGGCTGCACGTCCGCACTGCGGGCTCTTCCTTGACGATTCATCTTCATTCATTCGTTTTCGCAAATCCCCGCCGACAAAGCTGCCAGGGCGACTCTTGAGTCTCAACACGGCATGCGCAGCTTTGGAGCATGGGTCTTTGCGGATGCACTTAGAGGCAGACCCATGACCCAGGAAACCGGCGGATTCGCCGCTTTTAATCTCAACCCGAATATTCTTGCAGCCGTCGCAGCGACCGGCTACGAAGAGCCTTCGGCGATTCAGCAGCAATCGATCCCGATCATCATGGCCGGCCAGGACATGATTGGCCAGGCGCAAACCGGTACCGGTAAAACCGCCGCGTTCGCACTGCCTATTCTGCACCGCATCGATCCTGCCAAGCGCGAACCGCAAGCCCTGATCCTGGCGCCAACCCGAGAGTTGGCGCTGCAAGTAGCAACCGCTTTTGAAACCTACGCCAAGCAAATGCCAGGCGTCACCGTCGTGGCCGTTTACGGCGGCGCGCCGATGGGCCCGCAACTCAAGGCAATCCGTAATGGCGCACAGATCGTTGTCGCCACTCCGGGTCGTCTGTGCGACCACCTGCGTCGCGACGAGAAAGTCCTGTCGACCGTGAACCATCTGGTTCTCGACGAAGCCGACGAAATGTTGAAGCTGGGCTTCATGGATGACCTGGAAGTCATCTTCAAGGCTCTGCCAGCGACCCGCCAGACTGTTTTGTTCTCGGCGACCCTGCCGCAGTCGATCCGCGCCATTGCCGAACGCCACCTTCGCGATCCGCAACACGTGAAGATCCAGACCAAGACCCAGACCGTTACCGCGATCGAACAGGCTCACCTGTTGGTTCACGCTGACCAGAAAACCTCGGCCGTACTCAGCCTGCTGGAAGTCGAAGACTTCGACGCCCTGATCATGTTCGTGCGCACCAAGCAAGCGACCCTGGACCTGGCCAGCGCCCTCGACGCCAAAGGCTACAAAGCCGCCGCGTTGAACGGTGACATCGCCCAGAACCAGCGTGAGCGCGTGATCGACTCGCTCAAAGATGGCCGTCTGGACATCGTTGTCGCCACCGACGTTGCTGCCCGTGGTCTCGACGTTCCGCGTATCACTCACGTATTCAACGTTGACATGCCGTACGACCCAGAGTCCTACGTGCACCGTATCGGCCGTACCGGCCGTGCCGGTCGCGAAGGTCGTGCGCTGCTGCTGGTGACTCCGCGTGAGCGCCGCATGCTGCAAGTGATCGAGCGTGTAACCGGGCAGAAGGTTGCCGAAGTACGTCTGCCGGACGCTCAGGCTGTTCTCGATGCGCGCATCAAGAAACTGACCAACAGCCTGTCGCCGCTGGTGGGTGATGCCGAATCGACCCACGGCGAGCTGCTTGATCGCCTGACCGCTGACATCGGTTGCACCCCACGTGCACTGGCCGCTGCGCTGCTGCGCAAGGCTACCAACGGTCAAGCACTGAACCTGGCGGCGATCGAGAAGGAACGTCCACTGGTGCCGAACAACGCACCGCGTGGCGACCGTCCTGAGCGTTCCGGTGATCGCCCTGATCGTGGTGACCGCGAGCGTCGCGCGCCAATGCCGTTGGGCGAAGGCCGTGCTCGTTGCCGTACCGCGCTGGGTGCGCGTGACGGTATCGCTGCGAAAAACCTGCTGGGCGCCATCCTCAACGAAGGCGGTCTGGCCCGTGAAGCGATCGGTCGCATCCAGGTGCGTGACAGCTTCAGCCTCGTCGAGCTGCCGGAAGAAGGTCTGGAAAAGCTCCTGACCAAACTGAAGGACACTCGCGTGGCCGGTAAGCAGCTCAAGCTGCGTCGCTACCGCGAAGATTGATCCGCCCTTGGGCTGATTGATCGCACATAAAAAATCCCCGACTGGTTCGGGGATTTTTTTTGCCTTTTTTTTGGCTCCTGTGGGAGCGAGCCTGCTCGCGAATGCTTCAACCGAAACGATAAATATCCATACCCAGCGCACCCATCGTGAATCCCTTGTGCGCCACGCTGAACCCCCCGCCGGCACCGCGAGCAAAATACAACGGCAACAGATGCTCATCACTCGGATGGCTGCGCACGGCATTCGGCGCCTGCTGGCGATAATCATGCAGTGCCGTTTCATCGTCGGCCGCCAGCTTGTCGATCATCCAGTCACGAAAATCCCGCGCCCACGGTTCAATGCTTTCCGGCCCGGCATGCCAGTCCAGCTCCCGCAGGTTATGGGTGATGCTGCCGGAGCCGATCAACAAGATGTCTTTTTCGCGCAGGCTCGCCAGCGCACGGCCAACCCGCGTCTGCAACGCCGGCCCGCCACGACTCGGCAGCGAGACTTGCACCACCGGAATGTCGGCTTGCGGATACATCAACGCCAGCGGCACCCAAACACCATGATCGAACGGTCGCTGCGGATCGAGCCGCGCTGGCAGGTCATTGGCGTTCAGCAGCTCAGCCACCTCTGCGGCCAGTTGCGAATTACCCGGGGCCGGGTACTGCACTTCAAACAGCGCTCGGGGGAAACCGCCGAAGTCGTGCCAGGTGTCCGGGTGCGGATGGCTGCTGACCAGCAGTTCCTGGCTTTCCCAGTGCGCCGAGATGATGACGATGGCTTTGGGGCGCGGCAGTTCGGTGGCCAGTCGCGCCAGTGCGGGGCCGCTGGCACCGGGTTCCAGCGCCAGCATCGGCGAGCCGTGGGAGATAAACAGGCTGGGCAACATGGACGGGCTCCTGAACGATTAAGATGAGCCATCTTCAGCCAGATCATCGATCTGAATCTAATATAAGTTTCTGCGGTTTTTCATCGGTTTTTCGGGAGTGATCCATGCAGCCAGAATTTTGGTACAAGAAATGGGATTCGAACCAGATCGGCTTTCACCAGTTTGAGGCAAACCCGTATTTGCAGCGCTATTGGCCGGAGCTGGCGATTGCACCGTCAGCGCGCGTGCTGGTGCCGCTGTGCGGGAAAAGTCTGGATCTGCTCTGGCTCGCCGGGCAGGGACATCAGGTGCTTGGAGTGGAGCTGTCGGAAAGGGCCGTCGAGGATTTTTTCGTTGAGCACAAGATTGAACCGCAGATCAGCGAGCAGGGCGCATTCAAGGTGTATCGCAGTGATGCCATCGAACTGTGGTGCGGGGATTTCTTCGCGCTGACCGCAGAGGATGTTGCCGGTTGCACGGCGTTGTATGACCGTGCCGCGCTGATTGCCTTGCCGGAAGCGATGCGCGAGCGCTACACGGCGCATCTGCAGCAGTTGCTGGCGCCGAGGGTGAAAGGGCTGGTGATTACCCTGGATTACGATCAGACGCAGATTCCGGGGCCGCCGTTTGCGGTGAATGATGATGAGGTGCAGCGCTTGCTGGGCCAGGGTTGGAAGGTGGAGAACCTGCAAGAGCGGGATATTCTGGCTGAGAGCCCGAAGTTTCTGGAGGGCGGGGTTGAGTGGTTGGTGGAGCGGGTCTATCGGGTTTCTTCCAGATAGTTTTCTGTTAGCAGCACCGGCGTCTTCGCGAGCAGGCTCGCTCCCACAGGGGAACGCATTCCAAAGGTGGGAGCGAGCCTGCTAGCGAATGGGACTTTGCTGACAACGCATGATCTGAAGATGCAAAAAAGGCCCGCATCACTGCGGGCCTTCTTTTTCACTTCGATCAAATCAACCGCGACGACGCAATGCGTCAATACGCTCTTCCAGCGGCGGGTGGCTCATGAACATGCGGGCGAAGCCCTGCTTGATGCCACCGTTGATGCCGAAGGCGTTCAGGGTGTCGGGCATGTGCACCGGCAGGCCCTGTTCGGCACGCAGACGTTGCAGTGCGCCGATCATCGCGCTGGTACCGGCCAGGCGGGCGCCGGCTTCGTCGGCGCGGAATTCGCGCTTGCGCGAGAACCACATGACGATTGCGCTGGCGAGGATGCCCAGCACCAGTTCGGCGAAGATGGTCGCCACGTAATAGGCAATGCCCTGGCCTTCTTCGTTCTTGAAGATGACCTTGTCGACGAAGTTGCCGATGATCCGCGCGAAGAACATCACAAAGGTGTTCACCACGCCCTGGATCAGCGCCAGCGTGACCATGTCACCGTTGGCGACGTGACCGATTTCGTGGGCCAGTACGGCTTTCACCTCATCGGGCGAGAAACGCTCGAGCAGGCCTTGGCTGACCGCGACCAGCGCGTCGTTCTTGTTCCAGCCGGTAGCGAAGGCATTCGCTTCGTAGGCCGGGAAAATCCCGACCTCAGGCATCTTGATCCCGGCTTCGCGCGACAGTTGCTCGACCGTTTGCAGCAGCCATTGCTCATGACGGGTGCGTGGCTGGCTGATGATTTGCGTGCCGGTGCTCATCTTGGCCATCCACTTGGAGATGAACAGCGAGAACAACGAGCCGGCGAAACCAAAGACCGCACAGAAAACCAGCAGCTGACTGAGGTCGAGGTCGACCCCGTTGGCCGCCATGAACCCGTTGAAGCCGAACAGGCTCAGGGTGATGCTGGCTATCAGCACGACCGCCAGGTTAGTGGCCAAAAACAGCAGGATGCGCATCATGGTTGTAGAACTCTCCTCAAGCTAAAGATGTAGCGTACTGCGGGGTATATAAGGTGCGGCACCGGGCTATTCAACCGAGTGACTATTTCAAACTGTGTCCTACAGCAGTTTCCTGAGGGGAAAGAAAATTCCCACCCTCAATTCCGATACAGCTGACACACCCTTTCGCCCCGCGCGCATTAGGTCGGACAGGCCTTTACGGCTCGCATCGCAAGTGTAGAAGGGCTGCAAAGGTGCGGGACAAAGATGTGTTGCTGAATCAGACAGCGCGCAACGGGCAATCCGTTGCGCACTAATGGCCTATTACTGGCGGTAGGACTTGAGGAAGTTACCGATACGGCCGATGGCCATTTCCAGGTCATCGACGCGGGGCAGGGTGACCACACGGAAGTGATCCGGCCACGGCCAGTTGAATGCCGTGCCCTGCACCACCAGCAGCTTCTCGGAAAGCAGTAGGTCGAGGACGAACTTTTCGTCGTTGTGGATCGGGCAGACCTTCGGGTCGATCTTCGGGAAGGCGTACAGCGCGCCCATTGGCTTGACGCAGCTGACCCCGGGAATGTCGTTGAGCAATTCCCAGGTGCGGTTGCGCTGTTCCAGCAGGCGACCTTGCGGCAGCACCAGGTCGTTGATGCTCTGATAACCGCCCAGCGCGGTCTGGATCGCGTGCTGGCTCGGCACGTTGGCGCACAGGCGCATGTTGGCCAGCATGTCGATGCCTTCGATGTAGCTCTGCGCGTTGTGTTTCGGCCCGGAGATGGCGATCCAGCCGGAGCGGAAACCGGCCACGCGGTAGGATTTGGACAAGCCGTTGAAGGTCAGGCAGAGCAGGTCCGGTGCCAGCGACGCGGTGCAGATGTGCACGGCATCGTCATACAGAATCTTGTCGTAGATCTCATCGGAGAACACCACCAGGTTGTGCGCACGGGCGATTTCCAGCATGCCCAGCAGCACTTCCTTCGAGTACACCGCACCGGTCGGGTTGTTCGGGTTGATGATCACCATGGCCTTGGTGTTCGGGGTGATCTTGGCCTTGATGTCAGCCAGATCCGGGAACCAGTCGGCGCCTTCGTCGCACAGGTAGTGCACGGCGTTACCGCCGGCGAGGCTGACGGCAGCGGTCCACAGCGGATAGTCCGGGGCTGGCACCAGCACTTCGTCGCCGTTGTTGAGCAGTGCCTGCAGCGACATCACGATCAGCTCGGACACACCGTTGCCCAGGTAGATGTCTTCGATGCCGACACCTTCGACCTGCTTCTGCTGGTAGTACTGCATCACCGCCTTGCGCGCGCTGAACAGGCCTTTGGAATCGCTGTAGCCTTGCGCGGTGGGGAGGTTGCGGATCACGTCCTGAAGGATTTCGTCCGGCGCTTCGAAACCAAACGGCGCCGGGTTGCCGATGTTCAGCTTGAGGATGCGCTGGCCTTCCTCTTCCAGTCGTTTGGCGTGCTTGAGCACCGGGCCGCGAATGTCGTAGCAGACGTTGGCGAGCTTGTTCGATTTGCTGAACTGCATGGCGATGTGATCCCGAAAATGAACGATCCAGGCGGCAAATGGACAACCGTACTGGGATTGCTGCGTCTTCGCACAGGCGGAGGTCTGGCGCTTTTGTGCTCAGAATCCGTTTGAATGCGCCCGGTCTGGCTGCCAGACTGGCGCGTGACGAGGCGCAATCATACGTGCCGCCCGATCCGTGGAAAAGGTACAGATCGGGCTTTTTCAGCCGCTGAGGTGTGATGATGGAAAAGTTGCAGAAAACCCTGGAAGAGTGGAAGGCCATGCTCGACCCCGAGCAGTACAACGTCTGCCGTCTGAGTGCCACCGAGCGCCCGTTCTCGGGCAAATACAACGACACCAAGACCGACGGTGTCTACCACTGCGTCTGCTGCAACGAGCCGCTGTTCGATTCCAAGACCAAATTCGACTCTGGCTGCGGCTGGCCGAGCTTCTATGCGCCGATTGGCGAAAGCGCGATGACCGAAATTCGTGACACCAGCCACGGCATGATCCGCACTGAAGTGAAGTGCGCGCGCTGTGATGCGCACTTGGGTCATGTGTTCCCGGATGGCCCGCCGCCGACCGGCCTGCGTTATTGCATCAACTCGGTGTGCCTGGATCTCAAGCCCCGCGAGTAACGAACAAGGCGACAGGTTGTGTCGCCTTTGTTTCGGTTAATTGAATTGCACACAATTCAATTGCTCGTTATGTTTGCGCCTTCCTGATAATTGCGGAGCCGACCCATGAGCGACAACCTGCTGAATATCCCTTGCATCACCATCAAGGGTGAACAAAAAACCTTGGCTGACTACGCCGGCAAAGCCGTGTTGGTGGTCAACACGGCGAGCAAGTGTGGCTTCACTCCGCAATACAAGGGCCTCGAAGAGCTCTGGCAGACCTACAAGGACCAAGGGCTGGTGGTGCTGGGCTTTCCTTGCAACCAGTTCGGCAAGCAGGAACCGGGCAACGAGGGCGCCATCAGCGAGTTCTGCGAATTGAATTTCGGCGTCAGCTTCCCGCTGTTCAAAAAGATAGACGTCAACGGCGCCGATGCTCATCCGCTGTTCGTGCAGTTGAAGAAACGCGCTCCCGGCGTGCTCGGTTCGCAAGGCATCAAGTGGAACTTCACCAAGTTCCTGATCGGCAAGGACGGCCAGATGGTCAAGCGTTTCGCGCCGACGACCAAGCCGCAGGACTTGAGCGGCGAGATCGAAGCTCTGCTCAAATGAACCAGCCGGGTGACTCGCTGAAGCTCGACAGCCAGTTGTGCTTCAAGCTGTACGCGGCCTCACGGGCGGTGATTCGCGCCTACAAGCCGATGCTCGATCAGTTGGGCCTGACTTATCCGCAGTACCTGGCGATGCTGGTGTTGTGGGAATGGCAGGACGCGGCACCGGAGCAACCGACGGTGAAAGCTCTGGGCGAGCGTCTGGCGCTGGACTCGGGCACGTTGACGCCGTTGCTCAAGCGTCTGGAGCAGATTGATCTGGTCCAGCGCCGACGTTCGGCACGTGATGAACGCGAGGTTCATTTGAGCCTGACGTCTGCCGGACGGGCGTTGCGTGAGCAGGTCGGGCCGCTGAAAGCGCGGCTGCTGTGCGACAGCGGCGTTGATCTCGACCGGCTCAACGACTTGCGCGCCGGCCTTGATCACTTGCTCGGGCAGATCAAAGCGCTGTCGTAGTCGGCATCCATTGATCGAGCAACGCCGCGAGTTCTTCGCGGCGAAACGGTTTCGCCAGATAGTCGCTCATGCCGGCCGCGCGGCAACGTTCGCGTTCCTCGGACATCGCATTGGCAGTCAGCGCGACAATCGGCAGATTCGGCCAGCGCCCGCTCTGGCGAATCTGCCGACTGGCTTCATAGCCATCCATCACCGGCATGTTGCAATCCATCAGCACCAGATCGAAATCGGTGAATTCCAGCTGATCCAGCGCCTCGGCACCATGGCCGGCCACCACCACGTCGCAGCCAAGCTTGCCGAGCATGCCTTTGGCGACCAACTGGTTGACGGGGTTGTCCTCGACCAGCAGCACCTTGCCGCGACGCGCGGACGGCGAGGCGTCCGCTTGCGATTCACTGAGGGTGCCGACATCCGGTTGCAGAATCCGCCGCAGATGCTGGTGCAGCGCATTACGCGCCAGCGGCCGGGCTTGCTGTTGCAGCGGGGCGAGGGCGGCGGCTTCTTCGCTGGGCAGAAAACTGCCGTAAGCCGTCACCAGCAAGATCGGCGCAGTGATGCTCGGGCGCAAACCGAACAGGCATTCCGGGCAATCGGTGATCACCACGTCGGGATTGAGGCCCAGCCGCGAATCGTCGATGGTGCGTTGCATGTACTCCAGCCCCCAAACCGGCAACAAGCTTTTCAGCAACTCCGCCAGACCGCTGCTGGCAGCGGTGATCGCCAGAACCTTGCCGCGTAACGGCTCCGGTACCAGCGCGCGGGTGTGAGAGGGCAGTGGCAGCTCGGCACAGAACTGGCTGCCGAAGCCGCTTTCGGAACTGATGGTCAGACGACCCTGCATCGCTTCGCAGAGGTTGTACGTCAGCGCCAGACCCAACCCGGTGCCGCCGTATTGCCGGGTGATACCAGCACCGGCCTGAGTAAACGGCTGGAAGATTTTCACCTGGGCTTCCTGGGCGATGCCGATGCCGGTGTCGCAGACTTCGATGCGCACGCCATCCTTGTGAGCTGACAAACGCACATCGACCCGACCGAAGCGGGTGAATTTCAGCGCATTCGACAACAGGTTGCTGACAATCTGCCGAACTCGCGTCGGGTCGCCCAGCACCAGCGCCGGAAAGTTCGGCTCGATCAGGCAGGTCAATTCGACGCTCGGTGCGGCATTCTGCGAAAGCAGGTTGGCGGTATCTTCGATCAACGAACCGAGATCGAACGGGATGTTTTCCAGCTCCAGTTGCCCGGCGTCGAATTTCGACAGATCGAGAATATCGTTGAGCAGCTCCACCAGCACCTTGCCCGAATCGTGGGCAATCGACAGTTGTTGCTGCTGCTCGGCGTTCAGCGGGCCGTCCAGCGACAGCGCGATCATCCCCAGCAACCCGTTGAGTGGCGTGCGGATTTCATGGCTCATGTTGGCCAGAAACGCCGAACGTGCTTCGGCCATGTCCAACGCAGTGCGGCGCGCCGCTTCGAGTTCTTCGTTGGATTGGCTGAGGCGGGTATTGATGGCCTTGAGCTCGGCGGTGCGCGCCGAGACGATGTCTTCCAGTTGCGCGAGGTATTCGGTCAGGCGGTTTTCCGCTGTGCGCCGTTGCTGGATTTCGGTGGCGATGTTCTCGAATTGCTGGTTGGCAACTTTGACCAGTACGCCGATTTCATCGTTGCCGTGGCCGGCGGGGCACTCGAGCGTGGTCGGCTCGGCGCTGCGTGGATCACGGCCGCTGAGTTCACGGATGACCCGCACCAGCGGCTTGGTCAGCATCACGTAGAACAGCGCCAGGAGGATCCCGGTCAGCAGCAGGCTGCGGGCGAAACCGTTGAGCAGAGTAACTTCTGCACGCTTTAGAAAACGGCTGCCGAAAGCGTAAGTGTCGACTTCCAGTTTGAGGACGCCGAGGGATTCGTTGGGCAAGTGGTCAAGGTACAGGCGGTCTTCGAAATGACGCTTGGCGCCGAACAGGAAGTCGCTGATCAGCCGGTAGTTGCTCTGCAGCTCCGGGCGTTTGACGTTGGCCAGCACGGTATCGTTGTTGTCGATCAGTTGCGCGGCGATGATCGCGGGCGAGCGCAGCAGGCCCAGGGTGAGTTCCTGCGCCAGTTCGGCGTCGATGTTATAGGCGATGCGCGAGGCCGGATTGTGGCTGATTTCCAGCAGCGCGAGGATTTCACGGTTGATGGACGCGTCTTCGCTGGCATAATCGATGCCGATCTGCAGCAGACTGAGCAGGGTGCCCAGAATGAACCCGACCAGCACGGTAAGCCTGGCTTGCTTGTAAGACAGCCGGTGGGTGAATTTGATATCCATGGGGTGTTGAACCACTTCCGTTTCCCTTCGCTGCTCAAGCATAGTCGATCATGTATGGATACCGAGGTTCCCGAATCGCCTTGTAACAAGGCTTGCTCGGGCAATTCTATCTGTGCAGGGTCGCTGGATCGTCATCATCACTGTGAAAGTGCCCGAGGAGAAGACGTGGATTCACGATTGAATGCTTTTCTTGAACGCGCCGAGTCGGTTCTGGCGCGAATCGAACCGCTGTTGCCGGCACCGCGTCCTGTGATTGACTGGAACACTTGCCTGGCGGCGCGCTGGCAGCGTGACGGGCGCAGCGGTTATCTGCTGCCGCTGGAAGTCAGCCTCGACATGCGCCTGTCGGACCTGATCGGCGTCGACCGTCAGCTGGAGCAGTTGGGGCGCAACACACAACAATTTCTTGATGGCATGCCGGCCAACCACGCCTTGCTCTGGGGCTCGCGCGGTACCGGCAAGTCCTCGCTGGTGCGTGCGTTGCTTGCCGAACACGCTGGCGCGGGCCTGCGTCTGATCGAAATCGAGCGCGATCATCTGGCGGACTTGCCACGAGTGGTCGAGCAAGTCGCCAAATTGCCGCAACGTTTCGTGCTGTTCTGCGATGACTTGTCGTTCGAATCCGGCGAAGGTGACTACCGCGTGCTGAAAAGCGTGCTCGATGGTTCGCTCGAGCAGGCCCCCGACAACGTCTTGCTGTACGCCACTTCCAACCGCCGCCACCTGGTGCCGGAAAAGGAAAGCGACAACGAAAACTGGAAGCGCGTCGATGGCGAATTGCACCCGAGCGAAGCGGTGGAAGACAAGATTGCCTTGTCTGACCGTTTCGGCCTGTGGCTGTCGTTCTACCCGTTTACCCAAGAACATTTCCTCAATGTCGTCGAGCACTGGATCGGCCAGTTGGCTGCCAAGGCCGGCCTGAGCTGGGAGCGCGACGAAGCACTGGACATTCTCGCCGTGCGCTGGGCCACCGGCCGCGGTAATCGCAACGGACGTTGCGCGTATCAATTCGCCCGCTACTGGGTGGGACTGAAATTGCTGGAGCACAAGGCATGATTGATTTGCAACACAGCGGCCGGGGCCTTGAAGGCTACGGTATGTTGGCCGCGCAACTGGAATCGCTGCTGGCGGACGAGCGCGATTTCATCGCCAATGCCGCGCAGTTTTCCGCGTTCCTGTTCAACCAGCTCGATGATCTGAACTGGGCCGGTTTCTACCTCAATCGCAACGAAGAACTGGTGCTCGGCCCGTTTCAGGGCCAGATCGCTTGCGTGCGCATCCCGTTCGGCCGTGGCGTATGTGGCGCCGCTGCTGCCAGTCTGCAGACCCAGCGCGTCGAGGATGTGCATGCATTCCCCGGCCACATCGCCTGCGACAGCGCGTCCAACAGCGAACTGGTTGTGCCGTTGGTCAAGGACGGTCGCCTGATCGGCGTGCTCGACCTCGACAGCCCGAAGCTGGCGCGTTTCGGCGCCGAAGATCAGGCCGGCATCGAGCAGCTGGCGGCGATTTTCCTGCGCCTGACCGACTGCTGATCAACCGCTGAGGCCAGCCTTGTGCAGCAGGCTGGCCGTGTCCACGCTGTCGATTTGCGCTGGATCGAGAAACCGCGTCGCGTACTGCATGTACACCCCCTCGTTGATGAACAGGCCAAACAGTGGCGCATCGATGTGCGCTTCACGGCACATGGTCGCCATGATCCCCAGCGCCTCGCTCAGCGTCTTGGCTTTCTTGTAAGGCCGATCGGCCGCTGTCAGCGCTTCGAAAATATCGGCAATCGCCATCATTCTGGCCGGCAGGCTCATGTCCTCGCGTTTCAACCGTTTCGGGTAGCCGGTGCCATCCATTTTTTCGTGATGGCCGCCGGCGATTTCGGCAATGCTGTCCAGGTGGCCGGGGAAGGGCAGGTGGCTGAGCATCATGATCGTCTGCACCATGTGGTGATTGATGATGTAGCGCTCTTCGCGGGTCAGCGTGCCACGGTTGATCTTCAGGTTGTACAGCTCACCGCGGTTGTATTTGTAGGTGGGCACATCGAGCTTGAAGCCCCAGGGGTTGTCTTCCGGGATCAGTTCGTTCTGGTTGCGTTCGATCAGGTGCTCGGGTTTGTCGGCGAGCAGCCTTTCGCTGACGGGCAACGCCGGCGCCGGCGTTTTTGCCTGACGGCCGTTTTCCTCCCAGGACACACCGAGGCGATCATCGAGTGTGCGCATCCAGGTGCGCTTGGCAATCTGCTCAAGGCGTTGCAGATCGGCCTCGGCCATGGCCTCGCCACCGAGATTGCAGCGGGCGACAAAGGCAAAATCCTCATCCAGCGTCAGCAACTCATGGTCGCGCGAGCGGGCCAGCGCAGCTTCGTCTGCGCCTGCCGCCAGCGTCTGCCAGTAGTTGATCCACACGTCACGCTTGAGCACTTCGAAGCGGGTGCGGATCTCGTGGATGCGGTCGTGGATGGTCTCGAGTTTGGTGGCTTTGTCGACCACGTACTCCGGCGTCGTGACCTTGCCGCAATCGTGCAGCCACGCGGCGATGTGCAGCGCCTCCCATTCATCTTCGCTCGGTTGATAGGCGCTGAAGGCCGGTTCCTGGCTGGCGGCGGCAGCCTGGGCGAGCATCAGCGTCAGCTCCGGCACGCGCTGGCAATGGCCGCCGGTGTACGGACTCTTGGCGTCGATTGCGCTGGCGAGCAGTTGGATGAACGCGTCCAGCAACTGTTTTTGCCGCGCCTGCAGGCGCTGGCTTTCAATGCTGACCGCCGCCGCGCCCGAGACGGCTTGCAAAAACGCGATGCGGTCGGGCCGCAGCTTTTCCAGATCGCTCGGCGCGCCGCTGTCATTGACCAGCAAAATCAGCAGGCCGATGGTTTCGTCATGCTGGTTGTGCAGGCGGATACCGATCAGATGAATGCGCGGCGATTCCATGGCCAGCAGGATTTTCTGCAAGTCGCCCGCCTGATCGAAGCCCAGGTGGCTGACCACATTGTTCGCGCTGACCAGTTGTTCGAACCAGGCCGGCCCGGTGTTCTTGTGCAGGTCACGCCCCTGAATGTCGAACGCCTCCAGTGCCTGGGGCACGCCGTTGATGTTCAGACCATAAGGTTCCATGCGCGCACCGTCGGCTTCGCGCAGGTAGATCAGACCGGCCTGCGCCTGGGCGATCTGTACGGTTTCGAACAGCACGCGCTCGAGCAGCGGGGCAAAACGTGTTTCGGCGCACAGGCTGTCGGTGATCCGGAAGAAGCTCCCCAGGGTTTCCTTCATCCGCGCCATTGACAGGCTCAATTGATCGACTTCCAGTACGAGGGAGCGTCTCGCCAGCGGAAAATTGAAGTCGAAGCTGCGGATCGCATCGGCTTCCTTGACCAAGGCGTGCAGCGGCTTGACCAGAATCCGCGAAATCACCCAGCCCAATGGCAGGCACAGCAAGAGGATGGTCAGGGTAATCAGCGCGGCTTGCCAGCGCATGCGGAATGCATCCACCAGTAATTCGTCTTCCGGCACCAGCAGCGCCAATTGCAGACCTTTCGGTCCGCCTTCCTGAATGCTCGTGCGCGCAACAATCCACTGTCGACCGTTGACCTGCAGGCGCTTGCCGTTGTTTTCAGTGCTCAGCAGCGCGCTCAACTCCGGGCTGAGATCGGCCGCTCTGGCGAGCCGCGCGGTGCGGTCATCGACGATCAGGCGACTGCTGTCGGGATAAGCCACGGCATTGCCATCGGCATCGTACAAGGCGATTTCGGTCGACGCGGTGACCCGATGTTTGTTCAGCGTCGTCGACAACGCGGCCAGCGTCAGGTCGGCACCGATCACGGCATGCTCGCCGGCGCGTCGGGCCAGGGTGGTGCCGACGTTATGGGTGGAAAAAAATACGTAAGGCTCGGTGGTGATCTGCCCGGCCTGCTGCAGGGCCTCGCTGAACCAGTTTCGGCTGCGCGGATCGTACACGTCTTCGGGATGCTCGCGCCGAATGATCAGAGACAGAGCCTGATCAAAGAACAGTGATTGCGAGCGTACGGCGCCTTGCGGGTCGTGTTCGATGCTCCAGACCTGGTATGCCGCTGCGTCCGGCGCCTGCAACTGTGCTTTGATCGCCGCGGAGCGCAGTGCCCGCACCATGAAGAAGTCGCCACTGGCATAACCCAGATACAGCGACGCCAGTGCCGGGTTGTCGCTGAGTGACTGGCTGAAGGGCTTGAGCAAAGACAGGCGCTGCTCGAAATTGCCAGTGTCGGCGGCCGGGGTCTCTGCCAGCAGGCTCAGCAGGTTGCGGATCGGCTGATAAGTCGCCTGCAAGTCGTTGCGTACGTCCTGTTCGATGCGATCGAACAGTTTCTCGCTGCTTGACAGGATGATTTGCGTGGTCTGGTGGTAATTGAACAGGCCCAGCACCACGCCCGTGAGCAACAAGAGAAAGGTGAACATGACGCTGATGTGCACGTGCAGCGGCAACCGGCGTTGCTCGGGGCGCAGTGGGCTGTGCATTGCAGGCTCTCCATGAATGTTTAACTCACTGCTCAGCGCCAAAGCATAGTTAAGACTCGCTCAATGTGCCTTGATCGGCCAGGGTCAATTGATTCTGCAGGGCCTGTTCCAGTTCGAGCATTGCCTGACTGGTGGCCGCCCAGTGGCGGGCAATCTCCTGCGATGCGAGGGCTTGCTGGCAAGCCTCCTCGAGGGCATCGCAACATTCGATCAACCGCGAGGCCTGGGCGATGCGTGCCGCGCCCTTGATCTTGTGCGCAACCACGGCCAATGCTTCGCGATCATCTTCGGGTGACAGAGTGAGCAGTTCCTCGCGGTCGAGACGGCTGCTTTTAAGCAGTTCCGCGAGCATGCGACGTGTCTGCGCCGGGTTGCCGCCCGTCAGCACGCTCAGACTTTGCAGGTCGAATACCGGCGCGGGGAAGGTCGGTGTGATTTCATCGATCCACTGCCCGAGCAGGGTCAGGCTCAAGGGCTTGAACAGGCAATCGTTCATGCCGGCAAGCTTGCAGCGCTGGATTTCTTCAGGCTGTGCATTGGCGGTGAAGCCCAGCACGGTGCACGGCGGCCGGCGGTTGTGCAGTTCCAGTTGGCGAATCGCGCGAGTCATCTCATAGCCGTTCATCAAAGGCATGTTGCAGTCGACAATCACCAGATCGAAATGCCCTGACTTCCAGAGTTCGAGACCGCGGCAGCCGTCCTCGGCGAGGCTGAAGCGATGACCGAGGAATTCCAGTTGCTGGCACATCAGCAGGCGATTGGCGGGATGGTCGTCGACGACCAGTACGTGTAATGGGGTTGTTGCGGTCTTGATCAACGGTTCGCCTTTCTGCGGATTGATTTTCGCCGGCTGGCTGTCCAGTGGCAGCGACACGCAGACTTGAGTGCCGATGCCGGGCTGGCTGCTCAACTGCAGTTGCCCGCCCATCATTTCGCACAGGTTCCGACTGATGACCAGTCCAAGCCCCGCGCCGTTTTTGGCTTGCCGGCTGCCGTTTTCCGCCTGTGCGAAAGGTTCGAACAGACGCTGTTGGTCCTCGGCACTGATACCGGTTCCGCTGTCCTGCACGGTCAATTGCATCAAGGTGCGTCCGGGGGCGTCCGATGTGAGCATTTCCAGGGTAATCCGCACGTGCCCGTGTTCGGTGAATTTGATGGCATTGCTGACCAGGTTGGACAGCACTTGTTTGAAGCGCAGTGGGTCCAGGTGCACATCTACGGCCGGATCCCGGGGGTTGAAGACAGTTTGCAAGGCGAGATTCTTCTGTCGGGCAAGACCGTCGAAGATGCGCGCAACGGAATTGACCGTGTCGACCAGATTGATCCATTCTGGACACAGGCCAAGGCGCCCGGATTCGATGCGCGCTATGTCGAGAATGTCGCCGATCAAGCCCAACAGGTCCTTGGCCGAATGGTAGGCCGTGTCGATCGACGCGCGATCAGGATGGTGCGGATCAATGCGTCTGAGGGTCAGTTCGAGCATCCCGATCACGGCATTCATCGGCGTGCGTATTTCATGGCTCATGGTCGCCAGAAATGTACTCTTGGCCCGATTCGCCTCGTCCGCCCGCTCCTTGGCCGCGCGCAGCTCATCGAACAATTGGCGGCGTTCGCTGATGTCGATCCAGCCGCCGATGATGCCCTGGACCGCGCCGCTGGAGTCGCGATAGGGAAGTATCCAGTGATAGATGGTCAGGCGTCGGTTGCCGATATGCAGCGGCCGGTCAAGTATCAACGGAGTGCCTTCGGCGATGACTCTCTGGTAATCGGCATGGAATGCCTGGGCTTCGAACGCATTGCTCAGCGTGCCCTGCATGACACCTTTGCCAATGATGTCCTCGCGCCGGGCATTGAACGCTTCGAGATAACTGTCGTTGCAACTTTGCAGAAGACCCTGTCGGTCACGGACATAGATCGGATGCGGTGTGCCATTGACCAGCGAGCGCATGAATTCCAGTTGGTCGCTCAATGCACGTTCGGCGGCCTGGCGCTGTTTGATCTGATGACGCATGTAGGCATTCCAGGTCAACAGCAACAGCAGTACCAGGGCAGCGGCGGCGACCACTTGATAGAACAGGCGCTGGTAGTTTTGCCAGATGTTCTGCGAGGCAGTGGAATACCCGCGCCAGCGACCGTTGATAACGCCGAGTTCTTCGGGGGCGATGCTCAATAGTGCCTTGTTGATGATCGAGGCCAGTTCAGTGTTGTCCCGGGCGGTCGCCAGCGAAAAAGCGGCCTGGCCGGTGCCGATCGTGGTGGTGATCTGCAATGGCCGGTCAAAGATGCGCGAAGAGATGAAGTAGTTGGCAATCACCAACGAATTCACTGCACCCTCGACATGGTTTTCGGCAAGCATCGACACGGCACTGAACGTGTCAGGTGTTTCGATCAGCTCAATGCCGGGATGTTCCTGGCGCAGGTTGTCGATCAGCGGGTTGCCCTGAGCGATGGCCAACCGCTTGCCTTTCAGCTGCGCCAGGTTGGTCGGACCATCGGCGCTTTTGCGGGTGAGCAGTACATAGGAGTTTTCCAGATACGGGCGACTGAACTGCAGTTTTTTTTCACGTTCGGCGCTGGGCAGCAGGGCGGCAATCAGATCGGCTTTGTGGTTGTCGATTTGCTTGATCATTTCTGCGTCATTGCGACTGCGTTGAATATTGAAACGCAACCCGGTACGCAAGCGAATCAGCTCGAGCAGATCGGCGCTGATGCCGCGAAAGTTGCCTGCACTGTCGAAGAACGTCAGCGGTGCGTAAGCTTCATTGACGACAACGTTGACCACCGGATGTTGTTTGAGCCAGCTTTCCTCGCGCTCCGTCAGCTGGAGTTTCCTGTCCGTCAGCAGCAGGTCGCTGCCGGCGCTCCAGCGTTTGGCAATGTCGTCACGCTGAGTGCCCGGGACTGCCTCGAGCACCGTGTCGATCACGCTCAACAGGTGCGGATTGCTGCGCCGTACCGCGAAGCTGAAGCCCTGGGCTTCCTGCTTGCCGAAATTGGCCATGCGCACGTTGTTGAGATAGCCCTTGTTGATCATGTAATGGGTGGAGAGGGTGTCGCCGAGAAACACGTCGGCCTGATCAAAGGCAACCGCGTTGATTGCGTTCTGGTAGGACGGGTAACAGGTGATCAGCGCCTTGGGATACATCGCTCTGATCTCGGGCAGCGGCAGATAGTGATAGACCATGCTCAAGCGCAGGCCGGCCAGGCCTTCAGTCAGTGAGCGGGTTTCGTCCTCGCGCGTCACCAGCACCGGCTGATCGACTGCATAGGGAATGGAGAGGGCCAGGTTGGCATTACCTGCTTCGTATCCATTTGCTGTGCCGAGCACGTCGACCTGGCCATTGATCAATGCGCTGATTGCGGCGTCGCGTGAGGCAAAGCGTTGCACCCGAATCGGCAAGCCAGTGGCCTTGCCGATAATCCCTGCGTAGTCGGCGGTCAGTCCCTCGTACTCCTTGCCGCTGACGGTCATGTCGAACGGCGGATAGTCAGGTGCAGACGTTCCCAGGATCAATTCTTTGCGCGTCTGCAGCCACTGCCGTTGGACCGGCTGCAAGGCAACCGGAACGGCTGCGGTCGCCCGGCTGAGCAAGGCGTATTCCACTGATTCGCCCGGCATGGCAGACGCATTGGCGCTCAGGCACAGACCTGCGCTCAAGGCGATTAGATAGTCCTTCAGACGGCTGGGCATGCGGGGTCTCACACGAGTGCGTTGCGTTTGGCCATTTCGATAAGTTCTACAAGGGACCTGGCCTTGAGTTTTTGCATCAGGCGCTTTTTGTAGGTGCTCACGGTCTTGTTGCTCAGAAACATGCCCTTGGCGATTTCCTTGTTGGTACGTCCCTGGGCAAATAACTGCAACACCATTAATTCGCGGTCGTTGACGGCTTTGAATAACTCCAGCTCGGCGTACCTGATATCGTCGCTGCGAACCGGATTGAGCGCCTGGCTGGGGAAATAGTTGTAACCGGACAGTACCGCTTTAATTGCGCTGACCAGTTCGCTCAAGTCTTCCTGTTTACAGACATAGCCCGATGCTCCCGATTGCATGCAACGGATGCCGAACAGCGTAGGACACTGTGCCGTCAGAATAAGGATCTTGAAATTCGATCCCATACTATTGAAACGCGCCAGTACTTCCAGGCCGTCCAGCTTGGGGATGCTGATATCGAGAATGACCAGGTCGGGCATGCATTCACGGACCATTTGCATGGCATCAACTCCGTTATCGGTCTCACCGACGACCTTGTAGCCTTCATGTTCCAGCAACATTCGCACGGCGAGACGGATGACCGGGTGATCGTCCACAATAAAAACGGAGTTCATAAATAGAGTCCCATGCAAGCATGAATAAAGCGCGCACCTTAGCTCAGTTGAATGAACACTCGCATGGACTGCCGGGGGCTCGACTACGCTATCGGATTAATCCTACGCATAATGAAGAATCGGACTACGTTGAAATTAGGTTTGACGTAAGGAAGTGCGCGGTCGTTGCTGGCTTTTAGCGAAATCTGGTTCCTTGGTTAATATCGATCTCCATTATTTGCATGTGTTTAAAGTTGTGTTTAACCCACGCTGTTTGTTTTATCTGATGACTTGACGATAGCCCGACTGCATTCAGCGAGAGAAACCACAATGTTTGAGGTTTGGTGCAGTCGGGCCGGAGAACGTCACTGTATTTGGCCGGCCCGATCAGCAGCAGGCCAGATACAGCGCGATCAGTGACTTGAACGTCCGGTCATTTCCAGCGCCATGTCGCTGGCGTAACTGTCGGTCATGCCGGCGATGAAATCGATCATGCGCAGAAACGAGCTGTGCAGCGAGCCCTGCGGATCGGGCGCGTTGTTGCCGAGCAGATCGAGGATGCGCCGACTCTTGAACGACGGCGTGCGGCCGTTGTGTTGTTCCAGTGCGGCGCCGCAGAACGAATTGAGCAGAATCTCCAGCGTGGTATAGGCGCCGATCTCATGCAGCGTCTTGCGTTTGTCCTGGAAGATCTTCTTGCGCGCGATGTCCTTGGCATTCAACACGCAGCGCTTGGCCGGCCCGTGCATGTGTTCGACCAGATCGCCGTGCAGCGTACCCGCGAGCAGGGCGTCCTGCTGTTCGACAAATGCCCGCGCTGCCGCGTTGGTCAGGTGCTCGATGGCCTTGCCGCGCAGGATCGCCAGTTTGCGTCGGCGGGAATCCTGCGGGCCGAGCTGGCGATAGGTTTCCGGCAAGTCGTCACCGACCAGGCCCAGCAGCAGCGATTCGACTTCGGCGTAGTCGAGCAGCTCCATCTCGAGACCGTCTTCCAGATCGATCAACGCGTAGCAGATGTCATCGGCGGCCTCCATCAGATACACCAGTGGATGGCGTGCCCAGCGCTGGTCTTCGAGCTGCGGCAGGCCGAGCTTGTGGGCGATCTGTTCGAGCAACGGCAGTTCGCTCTGGTAGCAACCGAATTTGTGTTTCTTGTAGCCGAGAGAGTCGGCGTGGCGCGCGGTCCACGGGTACTTCAGATAGGTGCCCAGGGTCGCGTAGGTCAGACGCGTGCCGCCATCGAACTGGTGATATTCCAGCTGCGTCAGCACGCGAAAGCCCTGAGCGTTGCCTTCGAAATTGAGGAAGTCACCGCGCTCGGCGTCGCTCATGCCATCGAGCCAGCCGCGCCCGGCGGCTTGTTGGAACCAGTGGCGGATGGCGTCTTCGCCGGAATGGCCGAATGGCGGGTTGCCGATGTCATGCGCCAGGCAGGCCGATTGCACGACCATGCCGAGGTCGGCCGGGTCGCACCAGTCTGGCAGCGCGCTGCGCAAGGTTTCACCGACACGCATGCCCAGCGAACGGCCGACGCAGCTGACTTCCAGCGAGTGGGTCAGGCGGGTGTGAATGTGATCGTTGCTGGTGACCGGGTGCACTTGAGTCTTGCGCCCGAGACGGCGGAAGGCACCGGAGAAAATGATGCGGTCATGGTCTTTGTGAAAAGGGCTGCGGCCGAGTTCTTGCGGGCTGTGCAGCGGCTTGCCGAGGCGTTCGCGGTTGAGCAGGGTAGGCCAATCCAAGGCTGAATCTCTCCGTCTGGTGACTGATCGCCCTAGCTTCCCGGTTCGGCCCGGCGCCTGCAAGCAGAACTACAGGCCTGCCGCATCGATATCGATCAACAACAGTCGCTCACCGTTATCGAAGAACTGTCCGGCAGTCAGGCAATATTGGTTACTGGTAGCATCGCGATAGGTGTTGGACAGGGTCAGGCGGCGCTCTTCCCAGCCTTCGGCGAGCAGGTGATAGAAGTACGGTCGCCACGACCAGTTGTGCCCCAGGTAGCGATCATCAGCGAACCAGCCGCCCTGACGCCATTCCAGGTTGGGTGTCAGCTGGGTGCCGTGGCGATCGCATTGGTAAAAGCGCAGTAGCCAAGGGAAGGCCTGAAGTTGTGGCAGTGCGCTGAGCGGTGCGCGGGCTTGCGCCCATTGCTGCAGAATCGCCATCAACTCGCCGAGTTGCTGACGCATCTGCATCAGCCGCCCGCGCTCGCTGAGTTTCTGCATCACGTAGCGCTGTCGCAAACGAGCGAAATGCGCGACGAAAGCATCCGTGGCGAAGAACGCTTCCTGCGCCCCGGCGAAGAGAAATCCCTGTACGTAGCGTGAGCCGCATTCCAGCGCGAAATTCAGCTGCGCCTCGGTTTCGACGCCTTCTGCGATGATCCAGCAGCCGGTTTTTTCGGCCATCTGCGCAAGCGCTTTGACCACGTCACTGCTCGGGCCGCCGAGGGCCGCTGCCTGAAACAGACGCATGTCGAGCTTGAGAATGTCCGGTTGCAGGGCCAGCACCCGATCCAGTTGCGAATAGCCGGCGCCGAAATCGTCGATGGCGATTCTTGCGCCAGCCTCGCGGTAGCGCGCCACCACCTGGGCCAGGCGTTCGCTGTTACCGCCCAACTCGGTGATCTCGAAAACGATGCGCCGCGGGTCAACGTCATGCCGCGCCAGTTGCTTGAGACTGGGCAGCGCTTGGTCGGCGCGCAGGCGGCTGATCCAGCGTGGCGACATGTTCAGGCTGAGAAACCAGTCCGCCGGGGCTTCATGCAGACAACTGAGCGCGTGGTCACGGATCTGCCGATCGAGACGGCGCAGGGCGGTCGCCGGGGTCCGCGGATCGGCGAACAATGGCCCGACCGAGGTCAGTTGACCATCGCTCTGGCGCAAGCGACCCAGTGCTTCAACGCCGGCAATGCGCCCGGTGGCGGTGTCGATAAAAGGCTGAAAGCAGGCGAGCGGTTGCCCCTCGATCACGGCAGGTCCTTAATCTTATTGTTCGTTGGCCGCGTTTGCCGGATAGGCACGCGGAATTGAACCCTCCGATAAGAGGGTTCATCCCGGCGCTATTGCAAGATTGTAGCCAGAGAAGTCGGCTCAGCGTTTGCCCGAGCTGTGCATGACCAGTCTGATCAGCGGCCCAAGCGTCGTGCCCAGACGCAGCAGTCGCGTCAAGCCGCCACCACTGCCGCGTTTCGAGCCTTTGCCGGTGAGGAAACCCAGCAGCGTCACCGCCGCCACGCCCCACAACGGCGCATGCTTGATGCCGAAACCGTCCTGCACGTTCTGCTTCATGCCGCGCATGCGCTGCAAGGGTTGCAGGACTTGCGCGGTTTCGTGGCGGATTTCCTGACGATGCATTTCCATGCGCAGGCGGATCAGTGCCTTGCGCATTTCCCGACGCGAGCTGTTGTGTGGAAGTTCAGGCAGGCTCATGGCAACAGGCGCTCCCGGTCGTTGGCCAGCTCTTCGAGCGTGCCGTGGAAAGGCGAGGACTCATCGAAAATTGCGGCCTTGAGGCGCAGACCGCAGAAGATCGAGGCCAGCGTATAGAAAACGCACAGGCCGATGATCGCTGGCAAACGGTAGGTGTCCCAGAAAATGATCATCACCAGCGTCGACAGACCTACCAGCAACAGCAGGGCAAACACCAGCGCCAGACCGGCGAACAGCAGCAGGCTGACGGTGCGTGATTTCTGCTCCTGCAATTCGATGCCAAACAACTCGACATGGCTGTGCAGCAGGCCCAGAACGGCGGCGCCGAGACGACGCGTGGAAGAGGCGGTGCCCGCAGTCGGGCCGGATTCACCGATCGACATGATCAGCGCCGAGTGGCCAGCAGGCCGATCAGAAAGCCGACGCCGGCAGCGATGCCCACCGACTGCCATGGGTTGGCCGACACATAATCTTCAGTGGCGGTGACCGCCGCCTGACCGCGTTCGCGCAGCGTGTCTTCAGTCACTTTCAGGGTTTCCCGGGCGCGCAGCAGGCTGTCATGAATCTGGGCGCGCAGCTCATCGGCCTGATCGCCAGCGAGGGTCTTGGTGTGCTCGAGCAAGCGTTCGGTGTCGGCGACCAGAGTCTGGAAGTCGTTCATCAGGATTTCTTGAGCAGTCTTTGCCTTGATGCTGGCCATTGGTGGATCTCCGTAGGTGGCTTTGAAGCGTTCGAGTATGAGCCTTGCGCGAAGGTTCAGTACAAATGCCTGGTACAACTTTTGCTGTGTCGTGGTGCGTAGCTCGGTGTGTGTGCGCTGTTGCCGGGCGTCCGAGCAGAAAAACTCTAATTCATTTGCTAGCCGTTTGTGATCGGGCATCGATATATGCGCCAAATCAGTTCATCAACCCTGCGGTTGTATGACTGATGAGTCGTAATTTGGTGCATGAAATGCCCGCATGAACCGCTTTGGTGCCTTTTAGCCTTGGGTCTGCCTCCTCATGGAAAATCTGCAAAGCGCTGTGGACTCGCTGGTTCACAGCTCCAATACATTGTTCATCCTGATCGGTGCGGTGATGGTACTGGCGATGCACGCCGGATTCGCCTTTCTGGAGGTCGGCACGGTCCGGCAGAAGAACCAGGTCAATGCACTGGCGAAAATCCTCAGCGACTTTGCCGTCTCGACCCTGGCCTATTTCTTTATAGGCTATTGGATCTCCTATGGCGTCACCTTCATGCAACCGGCAGCGGTGCTCACGGCTGACCATGGCTATGGACTGGTGAAGTTTTTCTTTCTGCTGACCTTCGCTGCCGCGATCCCGGCGATCATTTCCGGCGGCATTGCCGAACGCGCGCGTTTCGTCCCGCAGTTGTGCGCGACGGCGCTGATCGTGGCGTTTATCTATCCGTTTTTCGAAGGGCTGATCTGGAACGGCAACTTCGGCTTGCAAGGCTGGCTGACGGCGCAGTTTGGCGCGGCATTCCATGATTTCGCCGGCTCGGTGGTGGTGCATGCCGTGGGCGGTTGGCTGGCGTTGGCCGCTGTTCTGCTGCTCGGCCCGCGCAATGGCCGCTATCGCGATGGACGCCTGGTCGCGTTTGCGCCGTCGAGCATTCCGTTTCTGGCACTGGGTTCGTGGATCCTGATTGTCGGCTGGTTCGGCTTCAACGTGATGAGCGCGCAGACACTGCAAGGTGTCAGTGGCCTGGTCGCGGTGAACTCGTTGATGGCCATGGTCGGTGGTACCGTCGCGGCGTTGATCGTCGGGCGCAATGACCCGGGCTTTCTGCACAACGGCCCGTTGGCCGGTCTGGTGGCGATCTGCGCGGGATCCGATCTGATGCATCCAGTCGGTGCGCTGGTGACAGGCGCGGTCGCCGGAGCCTTGTTTGTCTGGTGCTTTACCGCTGCTCAAGTCAAATGGCGCATCGACGATGTGCTGGGCGTCTGGCCATTGCATGGCTTGTGTGGCGTGTGGGGCGGGATTGCCTGCGGCATCTTCGGCCAGACCGCGCTGGGTGGCCTGGGCGGCGTCAGCCTGATCAGCCAGATGATCGGCACTGCGCTCGGCGTCGCGGTGGCGCTGGTTGGCGGCTTCGTTGTTTACGGCGCGATCAAGGCATTGCATGGGCTGCGCCTGAGTCAGGAACAAGAGTATTACGGCGCCGACCTGTCGCTGCACAAGATCGGCGCGGTGAGTCAGGACTAGATTTCCTCATCATTGGCTCCGGGGTAGAAGCCGTGGAGGAGGCGATAGCGGTTGATGCGCACCTGATCGACTTTCTCCTGCACCTGATGCGCGGGCAGACCAAGCATGATCAGCGCGTGTGAAGCGAGCATCAGGCTCGACTCCAGAAGCTCCGGCACCACCTCGGTGGCGCCGGCGGCTCGTAACTCGGCCGATTGGCTGTCGTCACGGGTGCGCACCAGAATCGGTACCTGTTGGTTGAGGCGGCGGGCTTCACGCAGAATGCGCAAGGCCACGTCGCTTTGGTCCACGGCAATCACCAATAGCCTGGCGCGCAACAGGCCGACGGCAGTCAGCAGATCGCCACGCGCCGAGTCGCCGTAATGCACGTCGCTTTGCGCGGATGCGGCTTCCTGCACCCGCACCGGATCGTTGTCCAGCGCAACATAGGCTTGCCCGGCGTTGCCCATGAAGCGGCCGATGGACTGGCCGACGCGACCGTAGCCGCAGATCACCACATGCTGATCGAGGTCGGCGTTGAGCGCGCTGATCTGTTCGATCTGCGCCTCCTGATTAGGCTTGCGGTGCAGCACGGCGGCAATGCGCGGCGCCGCACGCAAAAGCAGTGGAGTGAGCAGCATCGAGCAGAACGTCGCCGCGAGCAGCAGGGCGCCCGGTTCGGCCGGCAACAGGCTGTTCTGCTGCATCTGCGCCATCAGCGCAAAGCAGAATTCGCCGCCCTGCGCCAAGGCCAGACCACTGCGCCATGCGGTTTCGCTGTCACTGCCGCGCCACTTCACCAGCAGCGCGACCACGATGCCCTTGATCAGCATCAGGCCCAGCGTCAGGCCGATGATCAACAGGCTGTGACTGACGAACAATTGCAGGTCGATCAGCATGCCGATGCTGACGAAGAACACGCCGAGCAGAATGTCGCGAAAGGGCCGGATGTCAGCTTCGATCTGGTGCCGGTAATGGCTTTCCCCGAGCAACATGCCGGCAAGGAAAGCGCCGAGGGCAGGCGACAGGCCCAACAAGTGCGTGAGCCAGGCAGTCAGCAGCACGATCACCAGCGCCAGCAGCACGAAGAGCTCGGGCGAGCGCGAGGCCGCCACCTCATGAAACAGCCGTGGCAATAACCAGCGACTGGCGAGCAGCAGGCCGAAGAACAGCACCACGGTTTTGCCCAGCGTCAGCGGCAAGGCCCAATACCAGGACTGCTCGCTGGTGCCGGCGAACACCGGAACCAGTGTCAGCAGCAATACCGCGACCACATCCTGAAACAGCAGTACTCCGACGGCGTTCTGGCCGTGGCTGCTGAACACTTCGCCAAGACTGCCCAGCTCCTTGGTCACGATCGCCGTGGATGAAAGCGATAAACCGGCACCGAGCAACAGCGCCGGCGTCAGCGGCATTCCCAACCCCACCAACAGTGTGCCGAGCAGCGCTGTGCTGATCAGCACTTGCTGACTGCCGAGGCGAAACACCACCTGACGCAGCGCAATCATCTTCGACAGGGAGAACTCCAGGCCCAGGGAAAACAGCAGAAACACCACGCCCAGTTCGGCGACATCTGGCAGATGTTCGCTCTCATTGACCCAGTCGAATGCGTTCGGCCCGACCAGTAATCCCACGCACAGGTAACCGAGCACCGGCGGCAGTCGCAGGTGCCGGAACAGGGCAATCACCACCAGGGATGAGGCGAGGATGATCAACAGATTTGCAAACACGGGACACTCCGCTGTCAGGGCGTTGGCCTCTGAAGCGTAGAGGCAAAAAGTCCGCGAGGATGACGCATTTGCAATCTGCGCTGAATGATTTGCGTCAGGATTTTGCGCCGGCAGGGTTATGTCCTTCGGGCGGCGGTGGGTCGACGAGTATTCGGGGCCGTCCTAGAATGGGCTCACTTGTTTTTCCGGTAACGCCGTCATGCCTCCAGAATGTCAGCTGTTCGGCACCCTTGGGTGCCACCTGTGTGAAGTTGCCGAAGCCGAGCTGATGCCCTTCGTCGAGCACGGTCTGCTGGTGGAACTGGTGGACATTGCCGAAGACGAATCGTGGTTCGAAAAGTACAGCTTGCGCATTCCGGTACTGCGACGCATCGACACCGGCGCGGAGCTGGACTGGCCTTTCAGTGCCGACCAGGTGGTGGCGTTTTTAGGTTGACGAGGTTGTGCCTTGATGCCTCCGCTGGTCGCGGCAACCCATCCTTGCGTTGGCACTCGCTGGCTTCTTCGGTTACTGTATGTTCATACAGCAATCGAGTCAGAGGGATGAACCGTGGTCAATGTCGAACAGTTGAAGAGCAGCGTTAACCGGATGTCGGTCGACGTGGTGCGCGAGGCGGTCCTCGAATTGCGCCTGGACGGGCTGGTCACGGAAGGCAAGACGCCATTCAACAAGCTGCATTTCAATACCTGCTTTGCCGAAATCGAAGCCCTTTTTCAACGCGCTGGTTATCACAAGCAGCTGGATGTGGTGGGTTATCAGGGGTTGCTGTATGCCTTGTACGACCCGGGGCGTTGGGAAGCGGTCGATGTGTTGCGCTGGCTGAAGGAGTTCACCGAAGCGGCGGCCCTCAAATCGATTCCAGCCTGATCAAACTGCGCTAGGTCGCTTTGCCTCACTGTTGGATAATGCCGGCCTGCATTGAGGATTTCTGTTTCGTATGACCAGCCCCGTATTTTCCGCTGCGCACAATCAGGCCAGCACCTTGTATTTGCCGCCCGGTCCCTGGCTGACGGTACTCGATTGTCTCTGCGAGCACTTCAGTGCCATCGGCCGCGAACAGTGGCTCGACCGGATTGCTCGCGGACGGGTGCTGGATGCGCAGGGCCAGCCAATTGCCCTGGACTTGCCGTACAAGGAAGGGCTGCGCATTCATTACTTTCGTGAGGTGCCGGACGAAAAGCCGATCCCGGTGCTCGAGTCGATTCTCTATGCCGATGAACACTTGGTGGTGGCCGACAAACCTCACTTTCTGCCAGTCACCCCGGCCGGGGAATATGTCGAACAAACCCTGCTGCGGCGTCTCATCCATCGGCTGGACAATCCGCATCTGGTGCCGCTGCACCGCATCGATCGGCACACCGCAGGGTTGGTGATCTTCTCGGCGAATCCGCAAACCCGTTCCGCCTATCAGTCGTTGTTCCCGACGCGGCAGATCGACAAGCGCTACGAAGCGATTGCCCCGGCGCTGCCTGAGCTAAATTTCCCGTTGGTGCACAAGAGCCGGTTAGTCGATGGCGAGCCATTCTTCCGCATGCAGGAAGGGCCTGGGGTCAGCAATACCGAAACGGCAGTGGAGGTCCGCGAGAAAAATGGCGATCTGTGGCGCTATGGCCTGTTTCCCGTGACCGGCAAGAAGCATCAGCTGCGTGTGCACATGACGGCTTTGGGCGCGAGTATCTGCAACGATCCGTTTTATCCGACCGTGTTGAAAGATGTCGTGGACGACTACGCCAATCCGTTGAAGCTGCTCGCGCAAGGGCTGCGCTTCGTGGATCCGGTGACGGGCGAGGCGCGAGAGTTCGAGAGTCAAATCACTTTGCAGTGGTGAAGCTGAACCCGTTTTTCGAGCGCCCATGAAAAAGCCCGCATGACAATGCGGGCTTTTCTGTATCCGGTATCGATCCGCAGCCTTACAGCTCTTTAACGGTACGAACCTGATCCTTGTTGATGCGGGTTTCTTTGCCGTCCAGCTGCTGGAACTCGTAGAAGCCCGAATCATCATCGTATTTCGGGGTGTCGACGGCCTGGATTTCGCGACCGTCATTCAAGGTGATCACTGTCGGCGAGGAGCAACCGGCGAGGGTTGCCAGGCCCAGTGCGAGCATGAAAGTGGCGAGGGTCCGTTGAGTCATGAGTGTGTCTCCGAATGGGAAATCTTCTGGTTACTGAGCTTGAGACGTAAACAAGGCGCGAGAGTTCCTTGGATAGTGTCAGTCTGACACAGTGTTGTGCAGATGTAACAATTCGGGGGTGTTGAGGTTGGCCAGTCGCGGGTCGTTGTCAGGGCATTGCAATGCGACGGCGTCGAGACTGCGCATCACTCGGCCGGGGCTGCGTTCGCTTGCATTCCAGGCGGCTTCGAATGCGGGCAACAGCGCCACGGGGATCACGCACAGCAGTGGTTCCCAGTGCTCGCCATGGCGCAGCATTAAAGGTTTTTCACGTTGCTGATTGGCAGTCGTCAGCATGTCCTCGAGCAAGGCCTTGTCGATTCGCGGCACATCACACGGCGACACCAGCAAATGCGCATGACGCGCCGCTTTCAGCCCTGCACGAATACCGGCCAATGGGCCCGGAAAGTCGCCCTCGTCATCCATGACCAGTTGATCGGCAAAAGCGGCATAGCGCTCGCGATTGCGGTTACACGAGATAATGAGATCGTCGGTCAGCGGCCGCACCTTGCGCTGCAAATGCGCGATCAAAGGTTCGCCCTGCCATTCGATGAGCCCCTTGTCCTGGCTGCCCATGCGCTGGCCGCGTCCACCGGCCAAAAGCAGGACGGAGCAGGGTGGCAATAGGCTGTTCAACGGCATGACGACTCTCCGGAGGGGCGGCAGAAAAATGAGTCGCTGTGATATAACACCGGGCTGTTTCCCCTACAACTGGAAGAGCCTATGAAAGCCAAGGCTGATGTACCTTTCGTGCCGCTCAATATTGCGGTGCTGACTGTCAGCGACACCCGGACGCTGGAAACCGATACTTCCGGCCAGGTCTTCGTCGATCGCTTGATCGCGGCCGGCCACGCGCTGGCCGAGCGCGTTTTGCTTAAAGATGATCTGTATAAAATTCGCGCGCAAGTCGCCAACTGGATTGCCGACGATGTGGTTCAGGTTGTGTTGATCACTGGCGGCACCGGCTTCACCGGGCGTGACAGCACACCGGAAGCGGTGGCGTGCCTGCTCGACAAACAGGTCGACGGATTCGGCGAGCTGTTCCGCCAGATCTCTGTCGCCGATATCGGCACTTCCACCGTGCAGTCCCGTGCCCTGGCAGGTCTGGCCAACGGCACGCTGGTGTGCTGCCTGCCGGGTTCGACCAATGCGGTACGCACCGGCTGGGATGGCATCCTCGCAGAGCAACTGGACGCTCGTCATCGTCCGTGCAACTTCGTCACGCATCTGAAGCAGGCGGCACCTTGTGAATCCCGTGGGTAAGCCGGGCAAGAGCGGCAGTTTGCTGCCCGTCGAAACGGCGCTCGAGCGCTTGCTGGCAATGGCCGATGCTTCGCGGATTGTCGAGCGCGAGCACTTGCCGCTGGCTCAAGTCGAAGGGCGGGTGCTGGCTGAAGATCTGATCTCGACGCTGGACCTGCCGCCGTGGCCCAACAGTGCCATGGACGGCTATGCCTTGAATCTGGCTGACTGGAAGGGTGAGCCGTTGCCGGTTAGCCAAAAAGTCTTTGCCGGGCAGTCGCCGCAACCCTTGGAGCCAGGCACTTGCGCTCGCATCTTTACCGGGGCGCCGCTGCCGCCCGGCGCCGACTGTGTCGAGATGCAGGAAAACGCCGACGTTCAGGCCGACGCAAGAGTGCGCTTCCTCGAGCCGTTGAAAGCCGGACAGAACATTCGTCCGCAGGGCCAGGAAACCACGGTCGGTGAACTGGTCCTGCAGGCAGGCACCCGATTGGGGCCGATCGAGCAGGGCCTGGCTGCATCATTGGGCTGCGCCGGCCTCAACGTCGTGCGTAAGCCGCGCGTGGCGGTTCTGTCCACCGGAGACGAGCTGGTTGAACCCGGTCAGGCGTTGGGTCCGGGCCAGATCTACAACAGCAACCGGGTGCTTTTGTGCAGTTGGCTGCAGCGTCTGGGTTGTGAAGTCATCGATGGCGGAATCCTCCCGGACGATCTTCCCGCCACGCGGGCCCGGCTGGGCGAGCTGCAGAATGTCGATCTGATTCTGTCCACCGGCGGTGTCTCGGTCGGTGAAGCGGATTTTCTTGGCATTGCCTTGCGTGAAGAAGGCGAACTGGCCTTGTGGAAGCTGGCCATCAAACCGGGGAAACCGTTGACGTTTGGTCATTTCCGCAACGTGCCGGTGATCGGCCTGCCCGGAAATCCCGCGTCGACGCTGGTGACGTTCGCCTTGCTCACGCGCCCTTATCTGTTGCGACGCCTGGGCGTGCAAGCCGTCGAGCCGCTCAAGTTTGCAGTGCCCGCAGGCTTTGTCTGGCCGGTGGCCGGAAATCGTCGCGAGTATTTGCGCGGACGTATCGACCAAGGGCGGGCAATCATTTATCGCAACCAGAGCTCGGGGGTGTTGCGCAGCGCAGCGTGGGCCGACGGATTGGTCGAAGTCCGGGAAGGCCGCACGCTGAGCGAGGGCGATGAAGTGAGCTTCATTCCCCTCAGTGACCTGCTGGGGTAACCCGTCTTGCCCATGCACGCGTCGGCTGGTAAGCACGGCGCGTGCAACAATTGATTCGGTCAGTTGCTGATGAGTGACACCAACTGGTCGAATCGGCTGTTGGCCACCCATCCCAGCAGTCCGAGGATGACAGCGGTTGCACCCGCCGAATACGCCAGACGATGTTTTATCGTCCGCACATCATTGAGTACTTCATCCATGTCGCGGCGCATGTATTTGAAGTGGGTTTCCAGCTCGCTGACGCGGGGCTCCATATCAAACTCTCCACTGGTCTTGGCGCTGTTACAGAATTCTGGTTTTTTGCTGGTACGGCTTTCGGCGAGAGCGGCGACCGGGCTCACCGGTGCCTTGGTTTCATGGTTGCGCATGGAAATACTCGCTGATCGTAGCAACTGCACGCTTGCTGGTTTTTCCATTGCTCGATTCATGGAAATGAATCGCGGGGTATCCGTTCATTACCTGCACATCCTTGTGTTGTTGGGTTGAAAGTTGATGCTGCCGGCACACGGTGACCCAAGGGGCGGGCGGGGTCAATTAAGCCGATTCCTCTTGTTTCGTAAGAAAAAATACCGCTGTGTAGGACGCTGGTTGTTGGAAGAGGAATTAATTGCCATCTCCGTGGCTTTTTTAAGGCGCACAGTGGTCAAGATGTTTCAATCGATTTCAATTCTTGGAGTGACGTTATGAGTGAACGCCGGGCACTGCTGATCCTGCATGGCAAACAGGCACTCAACGAGGATGTCCGCGCCGCCGTCGAAGCCAGGCGCGAGCAAGGCTGGGAGCTGGCTGTCCGGGTGACCTGGGAGGCCGGCGACGCCCAGCGTCTGGTCGAAGAGGCGCTGGCAGCGGGTTACACGAAAATCATTGCAGGCGGCGGCGACGGTACCTTGCGCGATATTGCCGAAGCGCTGGCGCAGCATCCGCAAAAAGCCAGTCTTGTCCTGCTACCGCTGGGCACTGCCAACGATTTTTCCCGCGCCGCCGGCATTTCGCTGGAGCCGGCGCAGGCGCTGGATTTGCTCGACGTCGAGCCTTCGGATATCGATCTGGGCGAAGTGGGCGGGCAGATTTTCCTGAACATGGCGACGGGTGGATTTGGCAGTCAGGTCACCGCCAATACGTCGGAAGACCTGAAAAAAGTCTTGGGTGGCGCTGCGTACCTGTTCACCGGCCTGACCCGGTTCAGTGAGCTGCATGCCGCTTACGGTGAGTTGCAGGGGCCGGATTTTCATTGGCAGGGTGAACTGCTCGCGCTGGGAATCGGCAACGGAAGGCAGGCGGGTGGCGGCCATGTGCTGTGCCCCGAGGCGCGAGTCGACGATGGTTTGCTGGATATCAGCATTCTGCCGGCACCGCAGGAGCTGGTCGGGACGCTGAAGAATCTGCTGAGCGAGGGCTTCGGTCTCGACAGCATGTTTGTGCGGGCTCGCTTGCCGTGGGTCGAGATCAAGGTTGCCGAAGGGTTGAGCATCAATCTCGATGGCGAGCCGCTGGAAGGCGACAGTCTGCGTTTTGTCGCCAAACCTGCCGCGTTGCAGGTGCACTTGCCAAAGGACTCGCCGTTATTGGGCCAACAGCCGTCAATCAGTCATCAAGGCTGATGATCTGCTCACGCACGGCGAACAGCACCAGACCCGCCACGTCGTAGATTTGCAGGCGCTTCATGATCTGCGCGCGATGGGTTTCAACGGTCTTGACGCTCAGGCCCAGACCGTTGGCGATTTCCCGTGTGGACTTGCCTCGTACGATCAGCCTGAGGATCTCTAACTGGCGCGCCGTCAGATTGTGCGAATCGGCGATGTCCGGCTGGCTTTTCTGGCTACGGGTCAGCGCCTGATTGATCACGGTATGAGCAATGGCCGGGCTGAGGTAGCGTTCGTTGTTGCGCAGGGCCTCCAGCGCGTGCTCAAGCTCAGTGGCCGTTGTGTCCTTGAGCAGATAACCATGGGCGCCGGACTCCAGCGCCTGCATGATCAGCGCCGGATCGGTGTGCATCGACAGGATCAGAACCTTGCTCTGCGGGCGCACGCGCTTGAGGCGTTGCAGCGCTTCCAGGCCACCGGTTTCTCTCATCGAGATGTCCAGCAATACGATATCGGGGCTCAATTGCTCGACCATTTCAAGCAATTGCGAACCATCACTGGCTTCGCCGATTACCGCGTAACCGGGAATATCCAGTACCAGAGCGCGCACGCCGGCTCTGATCAGCGAGTGGTCATCCACCAGAAGTAAGTTACAAGTCAACGCATAACCTTATTCGTACTGGCCCGTTCGAGCGACCGAGGCGCCCATGGGAAAAGTGCTTCGATTCTTGTGCCTTTGCCCGGCTCGCTTATAACACTCAATGTGCCGCCCAACTGTTCGATACGCTCGGCCATTCCGGCCATGCCGCGTTGGCCTTCTCTGGCCGGATCGGCTGCCGGGGTGAAACCGAGACCGTCATCGCTGATCAACAAAGTCAGACCTTGCGGCAGACGCTGTACCTGAATCAACAGGTTTTTCGCCTGTGCGTGCCGCAGGATGTTGGTTACGGCTTCCTGGGCGATGCGAAACGCCGCGACGGCCATTTCCTCGGGAATGCCATTGAGTCGTTGCTGACAGTCGAGGCTCCAGTTCACCGGCGTGTTGGCGAGTGTCTTGAGCAAATGTGCACGCAGGCTGGCTTCAAGGCCCAGGCTGGTCAATTGGCGCGGATTGAGAATGGCCGAGACGTCACGCACTTTGTTCAGGGTTTCATCCAGCGTGTCGCAAAGTACCGTGCACTGCTCCTGCAGTTCTTCCGGCAGGCGACGTTTGAGCCAGTCACTTTGCAGCTTGGCGGCGGTAAGCAACTGGCCGATATCGTCGTGCAATTCACGGCTGAGGCGGTGGCGCTCGTTTTCCTGCACTTGCAACAGGCGGTCAGCCAGTTCTTGCGGCTGAAACTTGATCGACTTGCGCGACAAGCGATATTGCACCCAGACGCAAGCGGTGGCGGCGACGTCGAGAGCCAACAACCCCAGCGGAATGTGCGCGGAGAAAAGATAAGCCAACAGACTGCCAAGGGTCGCCAGAACACACATGACGAGTGTGAAGCGCCGGGCATTTTCCCGCGAAGGCGGCCATGTGGTGAGTGACTTGAAACTGGCGTACATAACGGATGGAGCCAATGGATGTTCGCTGCGGGCAGACCGGCCGGTGGCTGGCGGATCTCTGTGTGAAAATACTGTCAATTATGTTACTGATTCAAACTGCATTTGTTGAGCAATCATTGACTGGCAATAACATTGCTGAGCAAAGGCTGGAGTCAGTGTGCCATTAACGGCAGGCAACTAGCCGGCGGCATAATACCACTTAACATACCGTCGGTCGCGGTTGCTATATATGTCCATTCAGTCAGGAAGTATCGGTTTGTGGACGTAAGTTCCATATTGGAAAAAGCTGGAATTGTTGTAGTTCGGCCACTTTGACGGGCCGGGAAGTGTCGCTGGGTGACACAGGGAAAACCCTGATGGCGGCACTTGGAAATTAGCCGTTGGTCGGGCTGATTATTTGATCCGGGTTGTCGCTGGCAGGTATGAACTATTCAATTACGACAATATCGCGGCCTGTCTTATCAAGCCTGCCGCGCTGCTGGGGAGGGTGGCAGCAAACGTTTGCTCATCGTCTTCGGCTCAAATGTGTCCTGACCCATTTGCGCGGCGAACGCTTCCAGCAAAGCTGTTTGCTCGCTTTCATCAAGGCTCAGCTGTCCGGTCTTGTGATCCACCAGCTCCAGTTGCCATGCCATCAAGGTGAAACAGTCTCGTAATGCATCAAGCGCCTGGTCGTGCAGGTCGACATGATCCTGCGTCAGATTCAGCAGACTATAGATATGCAGGGAAAACTCGGAGATTGCTTCCAGTGCCAACGCTTCGGCGCGGCCTGCCAACTTCAGCAGAGTGCCGAGCATACAGTCGATGGCATCCTTGTCATTGCTGATCAATTGCAGATGGTTCAGGCATTCTTCGGACTTGGCGAGAAGCGATTCGGCCTCGACCAGAAATTCGGGGAAGCGTTGCGCCCAGTCTTTGCGGTCGATTGGCATGTTTATATCCACCACGTCGTGTTGGTTGACGGATGGCCGGGTGTGGCGACGATCGTGGATCGTCGGCAGATCGCGCCCGGTCGTGCAAGTACACGGGCCGAGAGGTTCCAGAGGGTGGGTTGCCACTGAATTGCGATCGCACACAATAGCCTGACTCCGTTCATGCAATGAGAATGGCGTCACAGTAATGGCTATTGGAAATGGCGAATATCAGGTTGGGCCTGATTGATCCTAGGGGAATCCCTTAGGCGCGGGAACCTAACGTGCAAACCGAGGTCGCGCCGCAATGAATCTAGCAGATGAAATCACGAATGCCAGTAAAGCATGATGTCAGTGTGACATCAATGGTCGTTTGTGGCATTTTTACTTACGGGCTTTACAGCAATCAAGATTAGCTGAATGCAGCCGATAAACCCCCATAGTGAATTCATCAGAACAAGCCCAGGAGTCATTGATGGCCGGCATTCTCGACACGGTAGACCAACGCACGCAACTGGTGGGTGAGAATCGCCTGGAAATCCTCATGTTTCGCCTGGCCGGACGCCAGTTGTTCGCGATCAACGTGTTCAAGGTTCAGGAAGTACTGCAACTGCCGAAGCTGACCCTGATGCCGCAGCGTCATCCCTTTGTCTGCGGCGTGGTCAACCTGCGCGGTCAGACATTGCCGGTGATCGACCTGTCCCAGGCAATCGGCATGCGCCCACTGGTGCCGGGCCCGAACAGCACGATCATCGTCACCGAGTACAACCGTTCGGTGCAGGCCTTCCTCGTCGGCGGCGTCGACCGCATCGTCAACATGAACTGGGAAGCCATTCTGCCGCCGCCGACCAGTGCCGGCCGCCAGCATTATCTGACCGCGATCAGCAAGGTCGACGATCAACTGGTCGAGATCATCGACGTAGAGAAAGTCCTCGCTGAAATCGTCCCTTACAACGCCAAGGTTTCACGCGAGAAACTCGACGACCCGGTACTCGAGCGCGCCCGTGGCCGCGAAGTGCTGCTGGTGGACGACTCCAACGTAGCGCTTTCGCAATTGCGCGATACCCTCGGCCAGCTCGGGGTGAAAATGCACATTGCCAGTGACGGTCTGAAAGCCTTGAACATGCTCAAGGCCTGGGCCGATACCGGCGTGCACATGACTGACAAACTGCTGATGATTTTCACCGACGCGGAAATGCCGGAAATGGATGGCTATCGCCTGACCACGGAAATCCGCAACGATCCGCGCCTGCGTGGGTTGTATGTCGTGCTGCACACCTCGTTGTCGGGCAGCTTCAACGACTCGATGGTGAAGAAGGTCGGTTGCGACAACTTCCTCTCCAAATTCCAGCCGGACAAACTGGTCGACGTGGTGCGCCAGCGTCTGATGCTCGACGCCGTGCCGGCCTGAAACACGCACATCTTGCTTCCTGTGGGAGCGAGCCTGCTCGCGAAAGCGCAGGGTCGGAGACATTGATGGCGAATGTGCCGGCCTGTTCGCGAGCAGGCTCGCTCCCACGGGGATTGTGTTTAAACCCCAGACGGCTTTGATTCGGTATTGAAGCTCGTATAGGGTGGCGTTTTTCCATCAAGGAAGCTGGCCATGCTGCGTCTGAGCGCGCTTTATCGTTACCCGTTGAAATCCGGCAAGGGCGAACTCCTGCAAAGCATCGAGCTGGACAAGCTGGGCCTGGCAGGCGACCGCCGCTGGATGCTGGTGGACGAGGCCAGCGGGCGCTTTCTGACCCAGCGTGCCGAAGCGAAGATGAGTCAGTTGTCGGCCTTGTGCAATGCCAGCGGCGGTCTGACCCTGAGCGCTCCGGAGCACGGCTCGATCGAAATTCCTTTGCCTGATGCAGACGGCGAGCTGCGCGGTGTGACGATCTGGCGCGACACCCTGCGGGTGCCGGACGCCGGTGATCAAGCCGCGCGTTTCGTCAGCGACTTCCTCGGCAAGCCCACGCGTCTGGTGCAAATGCCGCTCGAGCGGGCACGCACCACGCAGTCGGGTTTCGGCAAGGACGACGATCAAGTGGCGTTCGCCGACGGTTATCCATTGCTGCTGATCGGCGAAGCCTCGCGGCAGGCGCTCTCGGAAACGGTAGGGCGAGAGCTGGAAATGCTGCGCTTCCGTCCGAATCTGGTCATCGAGGGCAGCGCCCCTTACGCCGAGGACAACTGGAAGCGTCTTCGCATCGGCGACATCGAATTCCGCGTGGTCAAGCCGTGCGCGCGTTGCATCATGACCACCGTCGACCCGCAAACCGGTGAGCGCAGCCCTGATCGCGAGCCGTTCGCGACGCTGCAGAAACACCGCAGCACCGCTGACGGCGCGATGTTCGGGCAGAATCTGGTCAATGACGGCAACGGCCGCCTGGAAGTCGGCATGCCGGTGGAAATTCTCGAATAGGTTGTCGCTGCAACGAAAAATGCCCGGGTCTTTTGGACGCGGGCATTTTTTTGCGCTGTGAAACCGGCGGGATCAGCCGCGGTATTCGCACAGGTAAGCGGTATCGACGGCGACCTTCAGCTGGAACTTGCTGTTGGCCGGGACGTTGAACTGGCTGCCAGCGGCGAAGGTTTCCCAGTCGCTGCTGTCTGGCAGTTTGACGCTCAGCGCGCCGGACACCACGTGCATGATCTCGCGCTGGCTGGTGCCGAATTCGTATTCGCCCGGGGCCATGACGCCAATGGTCGCCGAACCTTCAGCGGTGCCAAAGGCGATCGACTTGACGGTGCCGTCGAAGTACTCGTTGACTTTAAACATGGGCGGATTCCTCGAAAAGGGCTTAAAAGGGGGCGGCCAGTATGCACAAGGCTTTTCGTGCCGTCACGCGTCTAAAGCGGCAGCACCAGCGGCAATAACCGTGCGGTATTGCGGGCATCTTCCAGCGCGCGATGTTGTTGGCCGTTGAACTGCATGCCCGCCAGTTGCAACGCGCCATTGAGCCCCAGCGGTCGTTCCAGGCGGCGGGCCTTGGCGAAGCGTTGTTTGAGGTTCATGTGCGGGACTTTGCTCAGGCCGCTGTCGATGTTCAGGCGCTGCCACTCCTGCAGTAACTGCTGGCGATCGTAACCGCCCCAACTGGCCCAGCCTTCAAGGCGAGCCTGATGCTGCGCCAGCCAGCGCTCAAAGGCTGGCCAGACCTCGCTCAGCGGCTGCGCCGAATCGATGTTGGCCTGGGTGATGTGCGTCAGCTCCCGACAGAACGACGTCAGCAATGGACGGCGGGTCGGTTTGACGAAGCGCTGGAAATGATCCTGCTCGCGCCCGGCGCGGTCGACCAGGGTCGCACCGATCTCGATAATTTCCATTTCCGTGACCGGCCAGCCACCTTCGTCTGTGGTGGCTTCCAGATCTATGACCAGCCAATGGGGCATCGCAGGGTTCCTGATTTCCGCGTTCTGATTTATCAGAGCGTAGTCAAACCCCGCACTTGTGCCCGGGCGACTACTCGACCTGCAACAGAACCTGACGATTTTTTACCTGATCGCCGACCTTCACTTGCACCCGTTTGAGCACGCCATCGATGCCGGCCTTCAACGGATGCTCCATTTTCATTGCCTCCAGTACCACCAGTAATTGACCCTTGCTGACCGTACTGCCTTCGCTGACCAGCACGTCGACAATGGCACCGTCCATCGGTGCTTTCAGGGTGCCGGAGGCGACGCTCGTCTGACTGCCGATCGGCGCATGAGTTCGATCCTCCAGGCGCAGGCTGCCCGGATGAGTGAACAGCCACAGCTGCCCATCGTGCAGACGATAGGCATGGCGCTGGCGCAGGCCGTCGACCTCCATGGTCACCGACTGGGTGGTGTGCTCGATGATTTTCAACTCCAGCGTGCGTTCGCCGACCTGCACGACATATTCACCGGATCTGCGCGCCAGCATCGACAGCGTCCAGTCCTGTTCGTCCCTGCCGAGTCGATAGTGCAGCGGCACACTGGCGTGGTTGCGCCAGCCATGCAGCGGGGCGCGATGGGGCAGGGCGCTGGCCTGATAAAACAACACCACGGCGATCGCCAGTTGCTTCGCCGTCGGCACATGAGCGTTGAGACTGGCGTGGCTGGAAAAGTGTTGCTGGATGAACGCTGTGCTGAAGTCGCCGCTGATGAATTGCGGATGTTGCAGCAGGCCTTCGAGCAAGCGCTGATTGCTCTGCACGCCAAGCAGCACGGTGTCCTGCACCGCACGCAACAGCTTGCGCCGCGCCTCTTCACGAGTGGCGCCGTGGGCGATCAGTTTGCCCAGCATCGGATCGTAGAACGGGCTGACCGACTGACCTTCAAGCAGGCCGTGATCAATCCGCGCACCGTGCGCCAGCGCTGGCTGCCATGCCACAACGCGGCCGGTTTGCGGGAGAAAATCCGCTGCCGGATCTTCAGCGTAGAGGCGCACTTCCATGGCGTGACCGTCGAGGCGGATCTGCTCTTGGGTCAGCGGTAGCGGCTGGCCTTCGGCGACCAGCAACTGCCAGGCGACGAGGTCTTGCCCAGTGATCATTTCCGTTACCGGGTGTTCGACCTGCAGTCGGGTGTTCATCTCCAGGAAGTAGAACTGCCCGCGCGCGTCGAGCAGGAACTCCACGGTGCCGGCGCCGACATAATTCACCGCACGCCCGGCCTTGAGCGCCGCCTCGCCCATGGCCTGACGCAGCTCGGCGGTCATCACCGGGCACGGTGCTTCTTCGACGACTTTCTGATGGCGGCGCTGGATCGAGCAATCGCGTTCGCCGAGATAGACCAGATGGCCGTGCTGGTCGCCGAACAGTTGCACTTCGACGTGACGCGGTTCGATCACTGCCCGCTCGAGAATCAACTCGTCGCTACCGAAACCGTTCATTGCTTCGGAGCGCGCGGTGCGCAGTTGCGCCGCCAGTTCGCTGGCCTCGTGCACCAGGCGCATGCCACGTCCACCACCACCGGCACTGGCCTTGATCATCAGCGGATAGCCGATGCGCTCGGCCTCGGCCAGCAAGGTCGCGTCGTCCTGCGCTGCGCCTTGATAGCCGGCGATGCACGGCACGCCCGCGTCAAGCATGGCGATTTTCGACAGGCGCTTGCTGCCCATCAGTTCGATCGCTTCGACGCTGGGGCCGATGAAAATCAGCCCGGCTTCGGCGCAGGCGCGGGCGAAATCGGCGTTTTCCGAGAGGAAGCCGTAGCCGGGATGAATGGCATCGGCGCCGCTGCGGCAGGCGGCGTCGAGGATCGCCGCAATGTTGAGGTAGGACTGCTGCACCGGCGCCGGGCCGATACGCACGGCTTGGTCGGCCATTTGCACGTGTAGCGCATCGGCGTCGGCGTCGCTGAAAACGGCGACGGTGCGATAACCCAGCGCCTGCGCCGTGCGCTGGATGCGGCAGGCGATTTCACCGCGGTTGGCGATCAGGATTTTGTGGAGGGTGGGCATGGTGGGGTTCCTGAGATGATAGCGGTGAATGGGATGGCCGCATCGCTGGCAAGCCAGCTCCCACAGGTTATTTGAGCAAATGAGAATCCGTGTGGGAGCGGGCTTGCTCGCGAAGCTTTTAGCTGACCCACCGAGGGTTACGTTTCTGCATAAAAGCCATGGTCCCCTCGATTCCTTCGTCTCCGGTCACCGCCGCGCTGAACCACTGCGCCGCCTCATCAAGCAAGTCACTCGACGGCTGTCCGGCACTCGCCAGCAACAACTTTTTCGTCACCGCATTCGCTTCCGGTGCGCAGCGCAGCACCTGTTGCAACACCTCATCCAGTCGCTCGGCCAACGCTTGCGCATCCTGTTCAACGAAATGCACCAGCCCTACTCGCTGCGCCTCAGCGCCATCGAAACGCGCCGCCGTCAGCGCGAGCCGGCGGGTTTCGGTCAAGCCGATCCGTTGCACCACAAACGGTGCGATTTGCGCCGGGATCAGGCCGAGGCTGGTTTCCGGCAAACCGAACTGCGCCTGGTGATCGGCCAGGGCGATATCGCTGACGCAGGCCAGACCGAAGCCGCCGCCGAGGACGGCGCCTTGCAGCACAGTGATCAGCACTTGTGGTGTGTGTTGGGCTTGTTCCAGTAACGCACCGAACGCCCGGTTCAACTCACGGTAAGCCTCCGCCCCCTGAGCCCGTGCATTGGCCATGTCCTTGATGTCGCCGCCGGCGCAAAAATGCCCGCCGGCACCGCTGAGCACCAAGGCCCGCACTGTGCGGTCATCGCGTATCGCCGCCAGCACTGCGCGCAGTTCGGCGACCATTTGCAGGCTCATCGCGTTGCGGCTGTCCGGGCGGTTGAGGGTGATGTGCAGCACGCCGCCATGCAGTTCCAGCAACAGCGTCTGGCAATCGGGCAGGCGGCTCATTTCTTTTTCCCGGGCAGGATGCCCATCAGTTTGCAGATGATGCCCAGCATGATTTCGTCGGCGCCGCCGCCAATCGACACCAGACGCACATCGCGATAGGCGCGGGCCACCGGGTTGTCCCACATGAAGCCCATGCCGCCCCAATATTGCAGGCAGCTGTCGCTGACTTCACGGCCGAGGCGTCCGGCCTTGAGCTTGGCCATCGACGCCAGTCGGGTGACGTCCTGACCTTTGATGTACTGCTCGGTGGCCTGATAGACCAGCGCGCGCAGGCATTCGATTTCGGTCTGCAATTCGGCCAGGCGGAAGTGAATCACCTGGTTGTCGATCAGCGCGTTGCCGAAGGTCTTGCGCTCCTTGCAGTACTCGATGGTGCTGTCGATGCAATATTCCAGGCCCTTGATCATGTTCGCCGCGCCGAACAGGCGTTCCTCCTGGAACTGCAGCATCTGCATCATGAACCCGGCGCCTTCGTGGCCGATGCGATTGCGCTGCGGCACGCGCACGTTGTCGAAGAACACCTGCGCGGTTTCCGAGCTGCGCATGCCGAGTTTGTCCAGGTGCGAGCTGAGGCTGATGCCCGGGGTGGTCATCGGCACCATGATCAGCGACTTGTTGATGTGCGGCTTGTCGTCCGACGTGTTGGCCAGCAGGCAGATGAAATCGGCGCTCGGCGAGTTGGTGATCCACATTTTGCTGCCGTTGATCACGTAGTCGTCGCCGTCCTTGCGCGCCGTGGTTTTCAGCCCGGCAACATCGGAGCCGGCGCCGACTTCGGAAACGCCGATGCAGCCGACCTGCTCGCCCGTGATCGCCGGCCGGAGGAACTCTTCGCGCAGTTCATCGGAGCCGAAGCGGGCGAGGGCCGGGGTGCACATGTCGGTCTGTACGCCGATCGACATCGGAATCCCGCCGCAATGAATGGTGCCGAACTCTTCGGCGGCGACAATCGAATAGCTGTAGTCGAGGCCCATGCCGCCGAATTTTTCCGGCTTGGAAATGCCCAGCAGGCCCAGCTCGCCGGCCTTGCGGAAAATCTCGTGGATCGGAAAGCGCCCGGCCTTTTCCCATTCTTCGACGTGCGGGTTGATCTCGTGCGTGACGAACTGGCGGACGGTGCGGCGCAGGGCTTCGTGTTCCGGGGTGAAGATCATTGTTGTTGTTCTCCGTAGGATCCGTGGCGGTCAGAAGCGGCTGACGCCGAAGCTGTTGGGTTGCAGCGTACGCCGGTCGGCTTCGTGGCAGATATCCAGCAAGTAGCCAAGCAGGGTGCGGGTGTCGCGCGGGTCGATCAGGCCGTCGTCCCACAGGTTGGCGCTGCCGTACAGGGCGGTGGATTGGCTGTCGAGTTTCTGCGCGGTCATCTGTTCGAGCATGTCGAGCATTTTCGGATCGGGCTCGATGCCGTCCTTCAGCTGTTTGGCCTCAGTGACGATGCGCAAGACCTTGCCGGCCTGCGCGCCACCCATCACTGCCGTTCGGCTGTTGGGCCAGGCGAAGATGAAGCGCGGATCGAGCCCGCGTCCGCACATCGCATAATTGCCGGCGCCGTAGGAACCGCCGACGACGATGGTCAGTTTAGGCACCCGTGCATTGGCCACCGCCTGGATCAGTTTCGAGCCGTGCTTGATCACGCCTTGCTGCTCCGATTCGGTGCCGACCATGAACCCCGTGGTGTTGTGGAAAAACAGCAGCGGCGTCTGGCTCTGGTCGCACAGCTGGATGAACTGCGCCGCCTTGCTCGCACCTTGCGGGGTGATCGGGCCGTTGTTGCCGATGAAGCCGCAGGCGCGGCCCTGGATTTTCAGTTGGCCGCAAAGGGTTTGCTGATCGAACTCGCCTTTGAATTCGAGAAAGTCCGACTCATCGGCGATCCTCGCGATGATTTCGCGCACGTCGTAGGGCTTTTTCGCATCGTCGGGGATCAGCCCCAGCAGTTCGTCGATGGGGTAGAGCGGTTCCTTGTATTGCGGCTCCGGCAGCCAGGGCAGCTGTTCGTTCCACGGCAGCATGCGCATGATGTCGCGGACCTGACGGATGCCGTCAGCATCGTTTTCAGCGAGATATTCGGCAGTGCCGGCGACCTGCGCGTGCATCTCGGCGCCACCGAGTTCTTCATCGGTGGCCACTTCGCCGGTCGCGGCTTTGAGCAACGGTGGGCCAGCGAGAAACAGCTTGGCCTTGCCGCGCACCACCACCACGTAATCCGACAAGCCCGGTTGATAGGCGCCGCCCGCCGTGGCCGAGCCGTGCACCACGGTGATCTGCGGCAAACCCATCGCTGACATGCGCGCCTGGTTGGCGAAACTGCGCGCGCCTTCGACAAAAATCTCCGCCGCGTAGTTGAGGTTGGCGCCGCCGCTTTCGGCGAGGGTGATCATCGGCAGTTTGTTTTCCCGGGCGATCTGTTGCAGGCGCAGGGATTTTTTCAGGCCGCTCGGCGAGATCGTGCCGCCCTTGATTGCGCTGTTGTTGGCGACCACCATCGCGCGGATGCCGCAGACATAACCGATGCCGGCAATCAGCCCGCCACCGGCCGAACTGCCGTCCTTGTCGTCATGCAACTTGTAGCCGGCGAGGCTGGCCAGTTCGAGGAACGGCGCGCCGGGGTCGAGTAACAGATTCAGGCGCTCGCGGGGCAACAGTTGCCCGCGTTTGCTGAATTTGTCTTTGGCTTCGGCGGCCTTGTTCAGCAGGTTCTGTTCAAGCTGCTGCACCTGCTCGATGGCGGCAAGCATGGCCGCGCGGTTGCGCGCGAACGCTTCGCTGTGCGGGTCGAGTTGCGACTGGATCTGCGCCATGGCTTATTCCTTGTCCTTGAGCGCGTCGGGACGCAACACTTCTGGTAAATAGGCGCGGTGAAAACCATTGAACGATTCGCTGTGGCTGGCCTTGTGCAGCGGCCAGGCGCGACTGCCGAGGCTGGCGGCGCCGTCGATTTTCACTGTGGTGCCACTGATGAACGCTGCCGCCGGGCTGAGCAGAAACACGATCGCCGCACTGACTTCCGATTCGGTGCCGATACGCTTGAGCGGCACGTGCTCGCGCAGGGTCGGGATCACCGCTTTGAACGCGCCTTCGTAAGTGTCCATGCCACTGGAGGCGATCCAGCCCGGCGCCACGGCGTTGACCCGCACTCCGGCATAACCCCACTCGAACGCGGCAGTCTTGGTGAAGTTGTCCATGCCCGAACGCGCCGCGCCCGAGTGGCCCATGCCGGGCATGCCGCCCCACATGTCGGCGAGCATGTTGACGATGCTGCCGCCGTGTTTGCTCATCGACTGGTTGAACACTTCCCGGGCCATGAGGAAACCGCCGACCAGATTGGTGCGCAGCACGGTTTCAAAACCCTTCTGATTGATCGAGGCCAAGGGCGACGGATACTGGCCGCCGGCATTGTTGACCAGACCGTGGATCGGCCCGTGTTCGACGATCAGCTCTTTGACCAATTGTTTGACCGCTTCTTCATCGCGGATATCGCAGGCCTTCCAGTGCGCGCGGCCGCCGTCCTCGGCGATTTCGGCGGCGACCTTTTCGAGTTTTTCCGGCTTGCGCCCGACCAGCAGCACATTGGCGCCAAGGGCCGCCAGTTCATGGGCGGTGCAGCGACCGATGCCGCTCCCGCCGCCGGTGACAATCAGGTTCTGGCCGCTGAACAGATCGGCGCGAAAAATCGACGCGTAAGCCATGCACACCATCCTCTAGTCGAGCTGTTCGGCGATGCTCTGCGGCACCGGAATCTGGATTTCCAATAGTTGTTGAGCGAAGGCCTTGCCCTGCGGATCGATGCGCAGACTGGCGACACCGCCACCGCCGAGGGCGTTTTCCAAGAGAAAGTTGAGGCTGTGGCTGCCGGGCAGATACCAGCGTTCGACACGCCCGAGAAGTGGATCGAGGACGTGACGCATCCAGTCGACCACCACCGAAGTGGTCAGCGCTTCGGCGATCCACGGCAGGTAATCGGGATGGCGCGGCATCACGCCGATGTTGCTGTGGTTGCCCTTGTCGCCGGAGCGCGCCACCGCCAGTTTCACCAGCGGCACACTGGCATCGGCGCGGCCCTGGGGTTTGGATGGCTGATGGGCGATCGGCAAATCTGCGCTGTCGAGGGCCACCGGGTCGGGCAGGGCGCACGGATGGCGCTCACCGGCCATGTCGATTTGCAGGGCGCAGGCGCTTTTATCGACGAGGAACGAGAACAAGCGGATGACTGGGTACACGGTCGGACGTCCGCCGACAATGCCGGTCAGACCCGGCGCCATACCGGTCGCGGCCTGGGCGATCTCTTTGGAAAACAGCACCAGCGCGCGTTTGTCAGGATGGCGCACGGCGATCTTGATCACCACTTCACGGCTGTCGCGGCGTTGGCCGTGGGGGCCGTAGGTGGCTTCGCTGCCGAGCAGTTCGACATGGGTTTCGCTATAGGGCGCCCAGCCGCGCAGGCTGAACATCTCGGCGGTCTTGTCGATGATCGCCTGACTGACACGCCGCGCCTTGTCTACCGCGTCGATGCCGGCCATCAGGCAACTCGCCGTACAGCGAAAACCGTCCGGGTACGTGGCGCTGACCTTGTATTTATCGCTGGGCGGCAGGCCTTTGGCACCGTGCACCTGCACGATATTTATGCCTTGTTGCTGAAGTTTGACCTGAGTGAAATCGCAGATCACATCGGGTAACAGATAGGCCTGCGGATCGCCGATTTCGTAGAGCATCTGCTCGCCGACGGTCAGCGGCGTGACCAGGCCGCCGGAGCCTTCGGGTTTGCTGACGAGGAACTGGCCGTCGGCGCTGACCTCGACGATCGGAAAACCGATGTGCTCGTAATCCGGCACCTCGCGCCAGTCGGTGAAATTACCGCCGGTGCACTGCGCGCCGCATTCGATGATGTGTCCGGCCAGCGCGGCCTGGGCGAGTTTGTCGTAGTCGTGCCACGACCAGCCGAATTCATGGACCAGCGCCGCGCTGACCACGGCGCTGTCGACCACCCGGCCAGTGATGACGATGTCGGCACCCAGGCGCAACGCTTCGACAATTCCTGGCGCGCCGAGGTAAGCGTTGGTCGATACGCACATTCGCGGCAGTGGAGCGCCGCTGAACATTTCGCGGATATCGGCGGGGTTTTTGAGCTGTCCTTGCAGGTCATCGCCGAGCAATACGGCAATCTTCAGCGGGACCCCAGCCTGGTCGCAGGCCGCTTGCAGGGCCGCCGCGCAAGCCTGCGGATTGACCCCGCCGGCGTTGCTGATCACGCGGATCTTCTGTTCAGCCAGTTGCGTCAGCAGCGGCGCCAGCACTTCAACGAAGTCGCTGGCGAACCCGGCCTGCGGGTCTTTCAGGCGCGCGCCTGCCATCAGCGACAGGGTGATCTCGGCGAGGTAATCGAACACCAGATAGTCGAGGTTTCCCCCCGTGACAAGCTGGGCGGCAGCGGTGGAGGTGTCGCCCCAGAAGGCACTGGCGCAGCCGATACGCACGGTGTTTGGCATTTTTATCTCCGACTCAGGGCCCTGCGACAGAAGTGTTTGGAGGCTACCAAGCAAGCGCTTGGTTTGTAAACAGGAGAAACATTCTTCTGCCCAAGCGCTTGCTTGGTGCCCGCGCGCGGCTTAAATTGCGCGCAACCCTGCGGTTACAGGGGGCAACACACTGATCGACTGTAGGAGAGAACGGGTGGACGAGCAAAAAGCCCTGCGGGTCATGCGCGAACTGGTCGAGCAAGGCCAGTTGACCGACCCGGACAGCGCCCGTGGCAAATTGCTGCAAGTGGCGGCTCACCTGTTTCGCAACAAAGGCTACGAGCGCACCACGGTGCGTGATCTGGCCAGCGCTGTGGGCATTCAGTCGGGCAGTATTTTTCATCACTTCAAAAGCAAGGATGAAATCCTTCGCGCAGTGATGGAGGAGACCATCCGCTACAACACCGCGTTGATGCGCGCAGCCCTGGCCGAGGCAAGCGACGTGCGCGACAAGGTGCTGGCGCTGATTCGTTGCGAGTTGCAGTCGATCATGGGCGGCAGCGGCGAAGCGATGGCGGTGCTGGTGTACGAATGGCGCTCGTTGTCCGAAGATGGCCAGGCTAAAGTCCTGGCTTTGCGTGACGTTTACGAAGACATCTGGCTGCAGGTTCTGGGCGAGGCCAAGGACGCCGGCTACATTCGCGGCGACGTTTTTATTACCCGACGTTTCCTCACCGGCGCACTGTCCTGGACCACCACCTGGTTCCGTGCTGGCGGCAGTTTGAGTCTCGATCAACTCGCCGACGAAGCGCTGATTCTGGTCCTCGAAGCACGTTGAATAGCCGTCTGGTTCGGGCGGGAAACTGGCTAACTCGGCGAAACCGCCTAGCTTGAATGCATTGATCGCTATTTTTTTCGGGGAGTGGGGTGTTTTGAAGTCTTCGCCAATTCGGACAGCCGCCGGGCTGATGCTCGCTGCGCTGGCTGCGTTATGGGTATTGCCCGCTCAGTCAGCGCAATTGGTCCGGGTCGGCGCCGCGCATTTCCCGCCCTATACGATTCGCCCGGAAAACGGCGCCGACACCGGCCTGTTGCCGCAATTGGTCGAGGCGCTGAACCGCTCACAGAGCGAGTATCAGTTCGTCCTGGTGCCGACGTCGATCCCGCGCCGTTTCGGGGATTTCAAGCAGGGCCGTATCGACATGGCGATCTTTGAAAACCCTGAATGGGGCTGGAAGGACATTCCTCACGATGACGTCGACATGGGCTTGGAAGACGCCGAGATTTTCGTCGCCCAGCGCGAGGATGGCCGCCAGCAGAACTACTTTTCCAGCCTCTCAGGCAAGCGCTTGGCGCTGTTCAGCGGCTATCACTACGAATTCGCCAACTTCAACGCCGACCCGAAATACCTCGCGAAAAACTACAACGCCACGCTGACCTATTCCCATGACAGCAACCTGCTGATGGTGCTGCGCGGGCGCGCCGACATTGCCCTGGTGACGCGTTCCTATCTGTTCGACTACCTGCTGCGCAACGAAAAGGTCCGCGATGCGCTTCTGGCCTCCCAGCGTACCGATCAGATCTATCACCATTACGCGATTCTGCGGCCAAGCGCTCCGATCAGCGGCGAAGCCTTCGGCAATCTGTTGCAGCGTTTGCGCGACAACGGCGAGTTATTGAAGATTTTCGAGCCGTACAGGATTGCCGTGGTGCCGGTGCCGCATCACTGAAGCGCTGTTTTCGTCCCGCGCTTAAATTTCCCTTCCCGGCTCACGTCACTTCGTTGAACTGTCGACGATTACGTGAGCCCGACCCATGTCCCATCTGAACGACCTGACTGCTTTGGCGTTGCCCTCAGGCAGTCAATTAAACGCTGATGCTACCGAGAGCCGACTGAGCCTGAGGCTGGACGGGCAACCGTTGATTCGGCTGCGCCTGGACCGCGAGGGCAAAGGCCCGATCCAGCTCGATGAGCGTTTTGCCCTGCCGCCCGGGCAGGCCTTGTGGGCCGCCTGCTATTGGTTGTTCGCCCGCGATCCGGCGTGTCAGCAATTGACCTGGCAACTCGATCAGCCGCCGACCGAGGCGTTGCTCAGCGGTTTGCTGATTAATACCGATGTCGCCGGCGAATATCGCTGCGAGCGCACGCTGTTCTGGCAACTGCCGCAGCCGTGGCTGGGCACTTCACTGACCGGCAGCTATCCGCAGCAAATGGTCATCAGCCAGGGCAAGCGCCACCCGCTGCGACCGGTGAAACCGCGCGGTGAAGTCTATCGGCGTTTCGATGCGCGGCTTGGCGCATGGGTTTCCTTGCGTACGCTGGAAATCGAAGAAGATCTGTCGCGCTTCAATCGCTGGCAGAACAGCCCGCGCGTGGCGAGTTTCTGGCAGGAGGAGGGCAGCCTTGAGCAGCATCGCGAGTACCTCAACAAGCTCGATGCCGATCCGCACACGCTGACGCTGATCGGCTGTTTCGATGATCAGCCGTTCGCCTATTTCGAAGCCTACTGGGCCAAGGAAGATCGCATCGCGCCGTTCTACGATGCCGGCGATTACGACCGTGGCATTCACATGCTGGTCGGTGAGGAAAGTCATCGCGGCCCGCACAAAGTCGCGAGCTGGTTATCGGCGCTGGTGCATTACCTGTTTCTCGATGATCCGCGCACCCAGCGCGTGGTTGCCGAGCCGCGTGCCGACAACGCGAAGATGATCGGGCATATGCACAACCAATGTTTTCACTGCGAGAAGGAATTCGATTTTCCGCACAAGCGCGCGGCGCTGATGATTCTGGGGCGGGAGCGGTTTTTTGATCGGTGCAGCTTGGCCTGATGCGTTCGGCCTCGGTATTGCGTTGAGTCTGAGGCCGCTTTCGCGAGCAGGCTCGCTCCCACTGGATTTGTGTTGTTGTTCAAACCCTGTGGGAGCGAGCCTGCTCGCGAATGGCTTGACGCAAAATCCGGATCCTAACGACGACCCGCGATCACCGCATCCCGCCGATTGCCCGAGACCTTGCGGCAGTGCACCAGCGCATCACGAATCATGAAGTTGACCAGGGTGGGCGATACGCCCAGTTCCTTGGCGATGTCTTTCTGCGGTACGCCGTGCAAGCGGTACATCTCGAAGGCATAACGGGTGCGGCTGGGCAGCTCGGTCAGCGCATCGGCGATGTGTTCGAGGGTTGAGAAGTTGATGTGCGAAGTTTCCGGCGAAGCGCCCTGAATCACCACGTTCAAGCCTTCCTCTTCCGGGCCTGAGTATTTCTGTTCGAGCGCCTGCTTGCGGTAATGATCGATGGCGAGGTTGCGCACGATCTGGAACAGGTAGCTCAGCTGAGCCTTGATCGACGACGTGATCGGCGGCGCCGATTGCAGTCGGAAAAACGCATCCTGCACCACGTCTTCGGCGCGAGACCTGCAGCCGGTAATGCGCGCTGCAATCTTGACCAGAATCAGTCGATTGTCGACGAATGCCTGAAGTAGCGGTGAATCGCACCTGCTTGTGGATACTTGTTCCGTCATGGAAATCACCTTGCTGCCAATAGGTTAGTGGGAGGGCCTCGGGGGATGGCGCCGTCCTACACATCGAGCGACAAATTATGTTGAATGATAATGATTGTCAAATGAGAAAGAGAGGTATTGCTGTAAGGCGATGTGTTTTGCGAACTGCGACACGCCGCCGCACCCCAGCCCTGCTGGACGTCGCGCCTGCCGACTAATTATTTCCCCAGGTCATCCGTTCTCATTGGTGAATGGTGCCGGGTGCAGATCCCCGGCCCCAGCGCATTTCGATGCCTCGCGCGGTCGGCACAGACCGCGCCCCGCACGCCTCTCGACAGGTGTGACGCAGCTACCCGATTCCACTTGCAAGCCGAATTCAGGCAGGAAACCTCATGACCGACGCGTTCGAACTCCCCAGCACCCTGGTCCATGCCCTCAAGCGTCGCGCGGCCCTGACGCCGGACCGACTGGCCTTGCGTTTTCTCGCCGAAAACGCCGATCAGGCTGTGGTGCTCAGCTATCGCGAACTGGATCAAAGGGCGCGCACCATTGCCGCCGCGTTGCAGGCCGAGGCCGGTTTCGGTGAGCGTGCGGTGTTGCTGTTTCCCAGTGGCGCGGATTACGTCGCGGCGTTTTTCGGCTGCCTGTATGCCGGTGTGATCGCGGTGCCGGCCTATCCGCCGGAGTCCGCGCGTCGTCATCACCAGGAGCGTTTGCTGTCGATCATCGCCGACGCCGAGCCCAAGCTGTTGCTGACCAGCGCCGATCTGCGCGATGCCTTGCAGCAAATCGACGGCGCACCGCCGCTGTTGTGTGTCGACACCCTCGACAGCGCACTGGCCGAACAGTGGGTTGAACCGAGCCTGCCAGCCGAGCACATCGCCTTCCTGCAATACACCTCCGGCTCCACCGCGTTGCCCAAGGGTGTGCAGGTCAGCCATGGCAACCTGGTCGCCAATGAACTGCTGATCCGTCATGGTTTCGGCATCGACGTTAATCCGGACGATGTCATCGTCAGTTGGTTGCCGCTGTACCACGACATGGGGCTGATCGGCGGTCTGTTGCAGCCGATTTTCAGCGGCGTGCCGTGCATTCTGATGTCGCCGGCCTACTTCCTCGGCCGGCCATTGCGCTGGCTGGAAGCGATCGCCGAATACGGCGGCACCATCAGCGGCGGGCCGGATTTCGCCTACCGCTTGTGCAGTGAACGGGTCAGCGAGTCGGCCCTTGAGCGCCTCGATCTGAGCCGTTGGCGCGTGGCCTATTCCGGCTCCGAGCCGATCCGTCTCGATACCCTCGAGCGCTTCGCGGAAAAATTCGCTGCTTGCGGTTTCAGCGACAACAGTTTCATGGCCTCGTACGGTCTGGCCGAGGCGACCCTGTTTGTCGCTGGCACACCGCGCGGCACCGGCATCCCGGCGCTGCGCGTGGACGATCAGGCGCTGGCGCAAAACCGCGCCGAGCCGGGCGATGGCAGCGCGATCATGAGCTGCGGCATCAGCCAGCCTGAGCACGCGGTGCTGATCGTCGAACCGAATACCCTCGAAGAACTCGCCGATAACGCTGTCGGCGAAGTCTTGGCCGCCGGCCCGAGCATCGCCCACGGTTACTGGCGCAACCCCGAAGCCAGCGCCAAGACTTTTGTCCAGCACGCCGGCCGCACCTGGTTGCGCACCGGCGACCTGGGTTTTATCCGTGACGGCGAACTGTTCGTCACCGGGCGCCTGAAAGACATGCTCATCGTCCGTGGCCATAACCTCTACCCGCAGGACATCGAGCAGACTGTCGAGCGCGAAGTCGAAGTGGTGCGCAAGGGCCGCGTGGCGGCGTTCGCGGTCACTCACGACGGCGAAGAGGGCATCGGCATCGCTGCGGAAATAAGCCGCAGCGTGCAGAAAATCCTTGCGCCAGATGCGCTGATCAAAGCCATTCGCCAAGCCGTGGCCGAGGCGTATCAGGAGGCGCCAAGCGTGGTGGTGCTGCTCAATCCGGGCGCGTTGCCGAAAACCTCCAGCGGCAAACTGCAGCGCTCGGCGTGCCGCAATCGTCTGGCTGATGGCAGCCTCGACAGTTACGCGCTGTTCCCTTCGATCACAGCCGCAACGGAAAACGCGACCAGCAGCACTTCGGACCTTGAAGCGTTGATCGGGCAAATCTGGGCCGAGCAACTCAACGTCAAGCAGGTCAGTGGCGACGACCATTTCTTTCTGCTCGGCGGCAACTCGATCGCTGCCACGCAAGTAGTGGCGCGGGTTCGCGAAGCACTCGGTGTCGAGCTGAGCCTGCGCCTGCTGTTCGAAGCGCCAACCCTGTCTGCCTTCGCCGCCGCTGTGGCGCAGCTAAAACAGGACGGCGGCAGCGCTCAAGGTCCGATCAGCACCTTGTCGCGCAGCGAGCCGATGCCGCAGTCGCTGGCACAAAACCGTCTGTGGATCACTTGGCAACTCGATCCACAGAGCAGCGCCTACAACATTCCCGGCGGCCTGCGCCTGCGTGGTGAACTCGACGAAGACGCCTTGCGCAACAGCTTCCAGCAACTGATCGAACGCCACGAATCCTTGCGCACACGTTTCTTCGAGCGCGACGGCGTGGCATTGCAGCAAGTGCTTGCCGCTGCCGAATTCAACCTGCAACTGGTCGACATCAGCGACCTGCCAGCGCCCGAGCGTGAAGCCCGTGCCGAGCAGATTCGCGAAGACGAGGCGCGCACTCGGTTCGATCTGGAAAAAGGCCTGTTGCTGGCGGTGACACTGGTGCGTCTCGATGACGAAGAACATCAACTGCTGGTGACCCTGCACCACATCATCGCTGACGGCTGGTCGCTGAATATCCTGCTCGACGAATTCTCGCGTCTCTATGCCGCCGCTACCCAAGGTGCAACGGCGACGCTGGCAGCGCTGCCCACGCAATACGCCGATTACGGCAACTGGCAGCGGCAATGGCTGGCGCAAGGCGAGGGCGAGCGGCAACTGGCGTACTGGAAAGCGCAGTTGGGCGAAGAGCATCCGCCACTGGAACTGGCCACCGATCACCCGCGCTCGGCCAGACACAACCACAGCGCCGCACGCTACAGCGTGCGCTTGAGTAGCAAACTCAGCGAGGCGATCCGTCAGACTGCGCAGGCCCACGAAGCCACGCCGTTCATGCTTCTGCTCGCTGCCTTGCAAAGTTTGCTGCACCGCTACAGCGGTCAGCGCGACATTCGCATCGGCGTGCCCAACGCCAACCGTCCGCGCCTGGAAACCCAAAGCCTGATCGGCTTCTTCATCAATACCCAGGTGTTGCGTGCGCAAATCGATTCGCGCCTGACATTTGCCGAGTTGCTGAACCAGACCCGCCAAGCCGCACTCGGCGCCCAGGCACATCAGGATCTGCCCTTCGAACAACTGCTCGAAGCTTTCCCGCAGGCCCGCGAACAGGGACTGTTCCAGGTCATGTTCAACCATCAGCAGCGCGACCTCAGTGCACTCAAGCGCCTGCCGGGTCTGCTCGCCGAAGAACTGCCGTGGCACAGCCGCGAGGCCAAGTTCGATCTGCAATTGCACAGCGAAGAGGATCGCAACGGGCGTCTGAGCTTGGCGTTCGACTACGCCAGCGAACTGTTCGATGCCACGACCATCGAGCGTCTGGCCGAGCATTTCCATAATCTGCTCAGCGAGGTCTGCGAACAGCCAAAGCAGGCCATCGGCGATCTGTGCTTGCTGACCGCCAGCGAGCAGAGTCAGCAGAAGGACTGGAGCGTTGCTCCGTGCACCCCGGCGCAACACTGGCTGCCGGAACTGCTCGAGCAACAATTGCGCAACACCCCGCAACGCACCGCGCTGGTGTGGGACGGCGGTAGTCTGGATTTTGCCGAGCTGCACGCGCAAGCCAACCGCCTCGCCCATTACCTGCGCGACAAAGGCGTTGGCCCGGACGTGTGCGTGGCCATTGCCGCCGAGCGTTCGCCGCAACTGCTGATCGGTCTGCTGGCGATCATCAAGGCCGGCGGCGCCTATGTGCCGCTTGATCCAGATTATCCGGCCGAACGCCTCGCCTACATGCTCAGTGACAGCGGCGTTGAATTGCTCCTGACCCAGACGCAATTGCTCGAGCGTTTGCCGGCCAGCGACGGTGTCAGCGTGATCGCCATGGATGCGCTGCACCTGGATAAATGGCCGAGCCAGGCACCGGGCCTGCGACTGCACGGCGATAACCTCGCCTACGTGATTTACACCTCGGGTTCCACCGGGCAACCGAAAGGCGTCGGCAACACCCACGCCGCGCTGGCCGAGCGCCTGCAATGGATGCAGGACACTTACCGCCTCGACGAAACCGACGTGCTGATGCAAAAAGCGCCGATCAGTTTCGACGTCTCGGTGTGGGAATGCTTCTGGCCGCTGATCACTGGCGCGCGTCTGCTGCTTGCCGCCCCCGGCGAGCACCGTGACCCGCATCGCATTGCGCAACTGATCCAGAAGCACGGCGTGACCACGCTGCACTTCGTGCCGCCGCTGCTGGCGCTGTTCATCGACGAGCCGCTGAGTGCCGAGTGCACCAGCCTGCGCCGGGTGTTTTCCGGCGGTGAAGCCTTGCCCGCCGAGTTGCGCAACCGGGTACTGGCGCAATTGCCAGCGGTGCAGTTACACAACCGCTACGGGCCGACGGAAACCGCGATCAACGTCACCCATTGGCACTGCACAACTGCCGATGGCGAGCGCTCACCGATTGGCCGGCCGCTGGGCAATGTGGTCTGCCGCATCCTTGATGCCGATCTCAATCCAGTGCCGGCGGGTGTCGCGGGTGAACTGTGCATCAGCGGTCTTGGTCTGGCTCGCGGTTACCTTGGTCGTCCAGCGTTGACCGCCGAGCGTTTTGTCGTCGATCCACTGGGCGAGCAGGGCGCCCGTTTGTACCGCACCGGCGACCGTGCGCGTTGGTCCTCGGATGGCGTGATCGAATACCTCGGCCGTCTCGATCAGCAGGTCAAGCTGCGTGGCTTTCGCGTTGAGCCGGAAGAAATCCAGGCGCGACTGCTGGCGCAAAATGGCGTCGCCCAGGCCGTGGTACTGGTGCGCGAAACCGCTGCCGGTGGGCAACTGATCGGCTACTTCACGGCGAGCGATACGCAGGAAAATGCCGACCAACAAATCGCTCGGCTGAAGAACGCTTTGGCCGCTGAGCTGCCGGATTACATGGTCCCGGCGCAACTGCTGCGCCTCGACGCGATGCCGCTCAGCCCCAGCGGCAAACTCGACCGCCGCGCCTTGCCCGAGCCGCAATGGCAAGTGCGTGAACACATCGAACCGGTCACTGAGCTGGAGCAACAGATCGCCGGCATCTGGCGCGAGGTGCTCGGCCTGAGCCAGGTCGGCCTGCGTGATGATTTCTTCGCCCTCGGCGGTCACTCGCTGCTGGCCACGCAAATCATTTCACGCACACGTCAGGCCTGTGACGTGGAGCTGCCGCTGCGCACCTTGTTCGAGCACAGCGAACTGGGCGATTACGCCGAACAGATTCGCCTGATCCAGGTCAGCGGTCGCACCAATCAACAGTTGCCGATTGCAAAAATCGACCGCAGCCAAGCGGTGCCGTTGTCCTATTCGCAACAGCGCATGTGGTTCCTCTGGCAGATGGAACCGGACAGCCCGGCGTACAACGTCGGCGGTATGGCGCGCTTGCGCGGCGTGCTGCATGTCGAGCATTTCGAGGCCGCGTTGCAGGCGCTGATCCTGCGCCACGAAACCTTGCGCACCACATTCCCAAGTGTCGATGGCGTCGCCCGCCAACAGGTGCATGCCGAGACCGGTGTGCGCATGGGCTGGAAGGATTTTTCCAGCCTGCCGGCGCAGCTGCGCGAGCAACAAGTGCAACAACTGGCTGACGCAGAAGCGCACCAGCCGTTCGATCTGGAAACTGGTCCGTTGCTGCGTGCCTGTCTGGTCAAGACCGCTGAGCACGAGCATTACTTCGTCCTGACCTTGCACCACATCGTCACCGAAGGCTGGGCAATGGACATCTTTGCCCGTGAACTCAGTGCGCTGTACGAAGCGTTCGTCGATGAGCGCGAATCACCGCTCGCGCCGCTGCCGGTGCAATACCTCGACTACAGCGTCTGGCAGCGTCAGTGGCTGGAGTCCGGCGAGCGCCAGCGCCAGCTCGATTACTGGACCGCGCAACTCGGTCGCGAACATCCGCTGCTGGAACTGCCCGGCGACCGTCCGCGTCCACCGGTGCAGAGCCATCAGGGCGAGCTGTTCCGTTTCGATCTGAGCGACGATCTCGCTGCGCGGGTGCGGGCGTTCAATGCGCAAAACGGTCTGACCCTGTTCATGACCATGACCGCCGCGCTCGCCACATTGCTCTACCGCTACAGCGGCCAGACCGACCTGCGCATCGGCGCGCCGGTGGCCAACCGCATCCGCCCGGAAAGCGAAGGGCTGATCGGTGCGTTTCTCAACACCCAGGTGCTGCGTTGCCAGCTCGATGAGCAGATGTCGGTCGGCGAACTGTTCGAGCAGGTGCGCCACACCGTGATCGAAGGCCAGTCCCATCAGGATCTGCCGTTCGATCATCTGGTCGAAGCCTTGCAGCCGCCACGCAGCGCGGCTTACAACCCGCTGTTCCAGGTGATGTGCAACGTGCAGCGCTGGGAATTCCAGCAGAGCCGCACGCTCGCTGGGATGACAGTCGAGTATCTGGCCAACGATGCGCGGGCGACCAAGTTCGATCTCAATCTGGAAGTCACCGACCTCGACCATCGCCTCGGCTGCTGCCTGACTTACAGCACCGATCTGTTCGACGAACCGACCATCGAACGCATGGCCAGGCATTGGCGCAACCTGCTTGAAGCGTTGATCGCTGATCCGCAGCAACGCCTCAGCGAACTGCCGTTGCTCGACAACACCGAGCAACAGCACCTGCTCGACAGCCTTGGCGTCGAGCCGGGCGAACATCGTCTCGACCAGTGCATCCATCATCTGTTTGCCGAACAGGCACTGGCGCGCAAAGACGCGCCGGCGCTGACCTTCGCCGGGCAGACCCTGAGCTACGCCGAACTCGATGCCCGGGCCAATCGTCTGGCCTGGGCGCTGCGTGAGCGCGGCGTCGGCCCGCAAGTGCGGGTCGGTCTGGCGCTGGAGCGTTCGCTGGAAATGGTGATCGGCCTGCTGGCGATTCTCAAGGCGGGCGGCGCTTATGTGCCGCTGGATCCGGAATACCCGCTGGATCGTTTGCACTACATGATCGAAGACAGTCGTATCGGCTTGCTACTCAGCGATCGGGCGATGTTCGAAGCCCTCGGTGAGTTGCCGCCAAGCGTGGCGCGCTGGTGCCTGGAAGATGACAGTGCAGCGTTGGCCAGCTTCCCGGCCAGCGAGTTGCCGTTTATCAGCCTGCCGCAACATCAGGCCTACTTGATTTACACCTCGGGCTCGACCGGCAAACCGAAAGGCGTGGTGGTCTCCCACGGCGAAATTGCCATGCACTGTCAGGCCGTGATCGAACGCTTCGGCATGCGCCCGGACGACTGTGAACTGCATTTCTATTCGATCAACTTCGACGCCGCCACCGAACGTTTGCTGGTGCCGCTGTTCAGCGGTGCGCAGGTGGTGCTGCGGGCGCAAGGGCAGTGGGACGCGGAAGAAATCTGCGGCTTGATTCGCAGGCATCGGATCAACGTCCTCGGCTTCACGCCGAGCTACGGCAGCCAGTTGGCGCAGTTCCTTGCCACGCAGAATGACGTCCTGCCGGTGCGCATGATCATCACCGGCGGTGAAGCGCTGACTGGCGAGCATCTGCAGCGCATCCGCGCGGCGTTCCAGCCAGCGCTGTTCTTCAACGCCTACGGCCCGACTGAAACCGTGGTCATGCCGCTGGCCAGTCTGGCGCCGCAGGTACTGGAAGAGGGCGCCGGCAGTGTGCCGATCGGCAGTGTGATCGGGGCGCGAGTCGCCTACATTCTCGACGCCGATCTGGCCTTGGTGCCGCAAGGCGCGACTGGTGAATTGTTTGTCGGCGGCGCCGGTCTGGCTCAGGCCTATCACGACCGCCCGGGCATCAGCGCCGAGCGTTTTGTCGCTGACCCGTTTGCCGCTGATGGCGGACGCATGTACCGCACCGGCGACTTGGTGCGCCAGCGTGCCGATGGTCTGGTCGAGTATCTGGGGCGGATCGACCATCAAGTGAAAATCCGCGGTTTCCGCATCGAACTGGGCGAGATCGAAACGCGCCTGCTCGATCACCCTTCGATCCGCGAAGCAGTGGTGCTGGCGCTGGATGCGCCGAGTGGCAAGCAGTTGGTGGGTTACCTCGTTACGGAGGTCGCCGACCAGAGCGAAGCGCAACAGGCTGAACTGCGCGAAGCGCTCAAGTCGCACCTCAAGGCGCAACTGCCGGACTACATGGTGCCGACCCACCTGATGCTGCTGGCAAGCATGCCACTCACCGCCAACGGCAAACTCGACCGTCGCGCCTTGCCGGCGCCGGATCCGCAGCTCAATCGTCAGGACTATGTCGCGCCAAGCAATGAGCTGGAGCAGACCCTGGCGCAGATCTGGTGCGATGTGCTCAACGTCAGGCAGGTCGGCCTCAACGACAACTTCTTCGAACTCGGCGGCGACTCGATTCTGTCGATTCAAGTGGTCAGCCGCGCGCGTCAGCAGGGCATCCACTTCAGCCCGCGCGACCTGTTCCAGCATCAGACTGTGCAGACGCTCGCCGCCGTTGCCAGTCGCACCCAGCAAGTGACAGCCGAGCAAGGCCTGGTGGTCGGCGAGTCGCGTCTGACGCCGATTCAGCACTGGTTCTTTGATACGGACATTCCCCAGCGCCAGCACTGGAATCAGGCGCTGTTGCTGGAACCGACTGCGCGCCTCGAGCCGCAACGATTGCAGCAAGCTTTGCTGGCCGTGATCGAGCAGCACGATGCGCTGCGTCTGCGTTTCACTGAAACCGATGATGCATGGCAAGCGACGCATCAAGCGCTGACGAATGAGGATGTGCTCTGGCAAGTCAGCGTCGATTCGCTGGATCGGTGCGAATCTCTGTTCGCCGACGCGCAACGCAGTCTGCATCTGCACAACGGCCCATTACTGCGCGCAGTGCTGGTCGATGTTGCGGGTGGTCAGCAGCGCCTGTTCATCGCCATCCACCACTTGGTGGTCGACGGCGTTTCCTGGCGCGTTTTGCTGGATGATCTGCAAACCGCCTATCGCCAGCTCGACGCTGCGCAGCCGCTGAAACTGCCGGCGAAAACCAGCGCCTTCAAGGACTGGGCCGCGCGTTTGCAGGCTTACGCCGGCAGCGAATCGCTGCGTGAGGAATTGAGCTGGTGGCAGGCGCAACTGGCCGGGCCGAGCGCTGATATGCCTTGCGAAAACCCGCAGGGCGGCAGGCAGAATCGCCATGCGCAAACCGTCAGCGTGCGCCTCGACGCCGAGCGCACCCGACAGTTGTTGCAACAGGCGCCGAGCGCTTACCGCACCCAGGTCAACGACCTGCTGCTGACCGCGCTGGCCCGTGTGCTGTGCCGCTGGAGCGGTCAGCCTTCTGCTCTGATTCAACTGGAAGGCCACGGTCGCGAAACCCTGTTCGACGAGATCGACCTGACCCGGACCGTCGGTTGGTTCACCAGCGCTTACCCGCTGCGCCTGACCCCGCATGATGTCGAAGAAGCCGCCGGGCAGGGCGCTTCAATCAAAGCGATCAAAGAGCAATTGCGCGCCGTGCCGCACAAAGGTCTCGGTTATGGCGTGCTGCGTTATCTCGCCGATGAAGGCTGCCGCCAAAGCATGGCCGCGCTGCCGCAGGCGCCGGTCACTTTCAATTACCTCGGCCAGTTCGACCAGAGCTTCGGCAGCGATGCGCTGTTCCGTCCGCTGGATGAGGCGGTCGGTGCCGCCCACGATCCGCAGGCGCCGTTGCCCACCGAGCTGAGTGTCGACAGTCAGGTTTACGGTGGTGAACTGCTGCTGCGCTGGACTTTCAGTGCCGAGCGTTACGAGGCGCAAACCATTAACGATCTGGCCGCCGCTTACCTCGGCGAGTTGCAAAGCCTGATCGCCCATTGTCTGCAAGACGAAGCCGGCGGCCTGACGCCGTCGGACTTCCCGCTGGCGAGACTAACTCAGGCACAACTCGACGCCTTGCCGGTGCCGGCCGCGCACATCGAAGATGTCTATCCGCTGACGCCGATGCAGGAAGGCATGTTGCTGCACACCTTGCTCGAGCCGGGCACCGGTCTGTACTACATGCAGGATCGTTATCGCATCAACAGCGAGCTCGACCCCGAGCGTTTCGCCCAGGCCTGGCAAGCGGTGGTCGCCCGTCATGAAGCTTTGCGCGCTTCGTTCTGCTGGAACGTTGGCGAAGACATGCTGCAAGTGATTCATACGCCGGGACGTACGCCGATCGAGTATCTGGACTGGAGCGCCGTTGCCGAAAACGAGCAGGAACCACAGCTGCAAGCGCTGCTGAGAATCGAGCGCGAGGCCGGTTTTGATCTGCTCAATCAGGCGCCATTCCACCTGCGCCTGATCAAGGTCGGCGCGGCGCGCTACTGGTTCATGATGAGCAACCACCACATCCTCATCGACGCCTGGTGCCGTTCGCTGCTGATGAACGACTTCTTCGAGATTTACGCCGCCCTCGGTGAAGGACGCGAAGCACAGTTGAGCGTGCCGCCGCGTTATCGCGACTACATCGGCTGGCTGCAACGCCAGAGCCTGGCCGAGGCGCGGCAGTGGTGGCGGCAGAATCTGCAAGGCTTCGAGCGCACCACGCCGATCCCGAGCGACCGGCCGTTCCTGCGCGAACACGCCGGCGAAAGTGGCGGCATGATCGTTGGTGATCGTTACACCCGCCTCAATGTTGAGGACGGTGCACGGCTGCGGGAACTGGCGCAGGCTCATCAACTGACCGTCAATACTTTCGCCCAAGCGGCGTGGGCGTTAGTCCTGCGGCGCCTGAGCGGCGATCGCGACGTGCTCTTCGGCGTCACCGTGGCCGGGCGCCCGGTGGAGATGCCGGAAATGCAGCGCACTGTTGGTCTGTTCATCAACAGCATTGCCCTGAGGGTGAAGATGCCCGAGGACGGTCAGCGCAGCAGCGTGCGTCAGTGGCTGAGCGCATTGCTCGACAGCAACATGCAACTGCGCGAGTACGAATACCTGCCGCTGGTGAACATCCAGGAACAGAGCGAATTGCCCAAAGGCCAGCCGCTGTTCGACAGCCTCTTCGTCTTCGAAAACGCTCCGGTGGAAGTCTCGGTGCTCGACCGTGCGCAGAGTTTGAATGCGACCTCGGATTCCGGCCGTACCCACACCAACTTCCCGCTGACGGCGGTGTGCTACCCGGGCGATGACCTTGGCCTGCATTTGTCGTATGACCAGCGTTATTTCGACGAGTCGACGGTCGAGCGCATGCTCGCTGAGTTCAAGCGCCTGTTGCTGGCGCTGGTCGATGGCTTCCATGGCGACATGGCCGATTTGCCGCTGCTGGGCGACGAAGAGCGCGATTTCCTCCTGCACGGTTGTAACCAGAGTGGTCACGACTACCCGCTGGAGCAGAGCTACGTGGCGCTGTTCGAAGCGCAGGTCGCGGCGCAACCGCAGCGCATTGCCGCCAGTTGCCTCGATCAGCAATTGAGCTATGCCGAACTGAACCACAACGCTAACCGCCTCGGCCATGCTCTGGTCGCTGCCGGTGTGCGCATGGATCAACCGGTGGCGCTGCTGGCCGAGCGTAATCTCGACCTGCTCGGCATGATCATCGGCAGCTTCAAGGCCGGCGCTGGTTATCTGCCGCTGGATCCGGGCCTGCCGAGCCAGCGCCTGAGCCGCATCATCGAGCTCAGCCGCACGCCGTTGCTGGTGTGCAGCGCAGCCTGCCGCGAACAGGCGCAAACCCTGCTCGAGGAATTTGGCTGTTCGAATCGTCCGCGCTTGTTGGTGTGGGAAGAGGTCCAGGCGTCGGCCGCAGCGACGCACAATCCTGGCATCCACAGTGGCCCGGACAATCTCGCCTATGTGATCTACACCTCGGGTTCGACCGGGCTGCCTAAAGGCGTGATGGTCGAGCAGCGCGGCATGCTCAACAACCAGTTGAGCAAACGTCCTTATCTCGACTTGAGCGAGGCCGATGTGATCGGGCAGACCGCCTCGCAAAGCTTCGACATTTCCGTCTGGCAGTTCCTTGCCGCGCCGTTGTTCGGCGCGCGGGTCGACATCGTACCGAATGCGATTGCCCACGATCCGCAAGGTCTGCTGGCGCATGTACAGGCGCAGGGCATCACCGTGCTGGAAAGTGTGCCGTCGCTGATTCAGGGCATGCTCGCCGCTGATCACATGAGCCTCGACGGCTTGCGCTGGATGTTGCCGACCGGTGAAGCGATGCCGCCGGAACTGGCCCATCAATGGCTGCTGCGTTACCCGGACATTGGTCTGGTCAATGCTTACGGCCCGGCGGAATGCTCGGATGACGTGGCGTTCTTCCGCGTCGACATGGCGTCGACGCGCGGCAGCTATTTGCCGATCGGCACGCCGACCGACAATAACTCGCTGTACCTGGTCGATGGCGCGCTGGATCTGGTGCCGCTCGGTGCGGTGGGCGAATTATGCGTGGCTGGTACCGGCGTCGGTCGCGGCTATGTCAGTGATCCGCTGCGCACCGCGCCGGTGTTTGTGCCGAACCCGTTCGGCGCGCCGGGCGAACGCCTGTACCGCACCGGGGATCTGGCTCGGCGCCGCACCGACGGCGTGCTGGAATACGTCGGCCGCGTCGATCATCAAGTGAAGATTCGCGGTTACCGCATCGAGCTCGGTGAAATCGAAGCGCGCCTGCACGAACAACCGCAAGTGCGCGACGCTGCGGTGGGTGTGCAGGAAGGCGTCAACGGCAAGCATCTGGTGGGCTACCTGGTCGCAGCCGATGCAGCGCTCAATCCGGGCGAGCGCCTGGAACGGATCAAGCAGCGCCTGCGCGCCGAACTGCCGGAATACATGGTCCCGCTGCACTGGCTATGGCTGGAGCAAATGCCACTCAGTGCCAACGGCAAACTCGACCGCAAAGCCTTGCCGGCACTGGAAATCGGTCAGTTGCAGAGTGCGGATTATCTGGCGCCGCGCAATCCACTGGAGCAGACCCTGGCTGATATCTGGGCTGAGGTGCTGAAAGTGGAAAAGGTCGGCGTGCGCGACAATTTCTTCGAACTGGGCGGGCATTCGCTGCTGGCTACGCAAATTGCATCGCGGGTACAAAAAGCCCTGCAACGCAACGTGCCGCTGCGCGCGATGTTCGAATGCAGCACGGTGGAGGAACTGGCCGAATACATTGATGGACTGGCGGCCAGTGACATTACAGAGGAGAAAGTTGATCGGTTGAATGATCTGATGGCGGAGCTGGAGGGGTTGTAGTTCTTCAGCGCCTGGGCCGGCCTCTTCGCGAGCAGGCTCGCTCCCACACAGGATCTGTGGTGTTTACAAAACCTCTGTGGGAGCGAGCCTGCTCGCGAATGGCGTCTGTACATTGCCGTACATTTCCATCCTTGACGATCAACAACCGGCAGCTCAGGCTGCCGGTTCTGTTTTTTCTCGCGGAGGTGGTCGATGCCCTTTTTCACGGTTGACGGACAAGCACTGCACTACATTGAACAAGGCACCGGCCCGGCCGTGTTGCTGGCTGGCAGTTATCTCTGGGATCAAGCGATGTGGGCGCCGCAGATTGCCGCACTGACTGCGCACTATCGCGTCCTGGCCCTGGATCTTTGGGGGCATGGCGAGTCCGGCAAGTTACCCGAAGACACCACATCGCTGGATGACATTGCCCGACAGGCGCAGGCCTTGCTTGATCATCTGGACATCGACCGCGTCACTCTGGTCGGGCTTTCGGTCGGCGGCATGTGGGGCGCGCGTTTGGCATTGTCCGCACCGCAACGTCTCAACGGTCTGGTGCTGATGGACACCTACGTCGGCGTCGAGCCGGAACCGACCCGGCAGTATTACTTCTCGCTGTTCAAGCAGATCGAAGACAGCGGGACCATCTCCGAACAACTGCTCGACATCGTCGTGCCGATCTTCTTCCGCCCGGGCATCGACCCGCAGTCGGCGCTGTATCAGGACTTCCGCGCAAAACTGCAGGGCTACTCGCCCGAGCGTCTGCGCGACAGCATTGTACCGATGGGACGCATCACGTTTGGCCGCGACGATCTGTTGCCACGCCTGGGCGAGCTGAACCCGGCGTCGACACTGGTGCTGTGCGGCGATCAGGACAAACCGCGACCACCCTCCGAAGCCCGGGAAATGGCTGAATTGATTGGTTGCCCGTGTGTGCTGGTACCGAAGGCGGGGCATATCTCCAATCTGGAGAATCACGAGTTTGTCACTGAGGCGCTGCTGGCGTTTCTGGCCGAGCGCAACCGCAAGACCGAGTGAGCTTCATTCGCGAGCAGGCTCGCTCCCACAGTTAATCGCATTCTTGCTGAGGGAATGCAGTCAACCGTGGGAGCGAGCCTGCTCGCGAAAGGGCCTCTCAGGGCACAATACAATCGCGAGTGTGAAATTCATCTATAAAAGCATTTGATAAGGGAACGACGTGCAACAGTTCTGGTGGCGTGACCTCAAGGATCTCGAGGACAAGTGGGTTGGATTGAGTATTGAGGTCAACCGATCGAAATCAAGCAAACCGCCGCTTCATCTGCAAAGTGGCAACAACGGGCGGATGAAGTTGATGCTCAATGAAAGCCCACTCTTCTGGGCGACCATTGCCACCTCATATTACGGTGCTTGGCTGGTTCGCAATCCGCGGCCCGTTCAACTCGAATCGCCATCCGTGCCACCCATCGGTTCGGTTGACGTACAGGAGCACTTTGAATTACCCGTCCAAGAGCGCTTCCCGCGCTGGTGTCGCTATTTCATCAACCAGTTGATGAACAATCAGGCGGACTTTCTCTATCCCGGCCACTGGGTGGCGCGCCCTTTATTGCCAGCAGTTAGCCGATACAAACCCGTCGCAGGTCGGGATGGCTGGTATTTTTCCACCCCGGCCGATGCGTCCAGTCATTTGCCCAACTGGTACGCGCGCGGCGAGGGCATTCTCGACAATGTGCAACCGCACACCGTGCATTGGCTTGATTGGGATTTGGGGCACTTGATCGGTCTGCACACGGTGGACCCTTTGGCAGGTCGCCTCAAATGGTGGCGCAAAAAAGCCAGGGAGGGCAGCTTGCCGCCGGTCCTGCTCTGGTATGTGGGTGGGCTGTGTTCTTACGTGATCATCGATGGACATTACAGATTGCAGGCCGCGCTCGATGAAGGTGTCAAACCTGATTTCATTGTCCTGAGCTCGACCAAAGCCCAGCAAATCAAACCATGCGATGCAACGCAACAGCGCGTGTTCGGTTCGTTGTTATTGCAGAATGCGAAAAATCCCAAGTTCAACGTTCACACATTCAATCAAGCGCTGATCAATACGTTTGACGACCGTCCCTGGCATTGGGCGGGGACGCACGCTTGGGCCGGTATTCCCTCAGACCAAGCGTGGTGCGCTGAGGTGACAACCTTTCTCACGGAACAGGGAAAGACTGAGCACTTGCAGGACATTATCGAACGGTGTGAGTACTGATCAACCCGCACCGGTCAGTGCTTGTGAAGGCTATTTCGGCCCGAGAATCTTCACCAACTTGTCCGGCGAAGGCGCGCCTTGCTGTTGTTGCAGTTCGCCTTTGTCGTCCAGGTAGAAAATCGCCGGGGTGGCCTGCAGTTCGAGGTCTTCCATCAACTGCATGTTGGTCGCGAGTTTGGTTTGCACGGCGACCGGGATGTCTTTCAAGGCCTTCAGCGCGCTGCCCTTGCCGGCTTTTTCATGATCTTCCAGGGCCTTGGCCGGGTCTTTCGCTGCCAGCAGCGCGGCTGACTTGCCAGGGCTGTCTTCGCGGATGATGCCGACCATGATGTGGCGCAACTGCACCTTGCCCGCCTTGACCCATGGCCGTGCCTGTTCCCAGAACATGTTGCAGTATGGGCAGTTCGGGTCGCTGAACAGGTACACCGTGCGCGGCGCGTCCTTGTTGCCGTCCTGAATCCAGTTGCTAGCCTCGAACTTGGCCCAGACTTCCTTGGACATCGGCGCGTAGACGAGTTTTTGCAAAGGTTCGCTGCTCAGGTCCTTGCCGTCGGCATCGTACAGATTGCCCACCACGACGTGTTTGCCGTCCGGGGTCAGGTACAGCGCCATGCCGCGATTCTGGTATTGCGCGGCGTACCCGCGCAGGCCATCGGGGGCGTCGAACTGGCCGACGATTTTCGCGCCCTTGGCTTCAATCTTTTTGATCGCCGCGGGCAGTTCTTCAGCAGCCTGCACCGACGGCAAGTGCAGCAGGGCAGTGCCCAGGGTCAGCGTCAGCAGGTGGCGGAGGCGGGGCATGGCAGTTTCCTTGCAGAGTTGGCCGGGGCAACGGCCTGATTCGGGCTTGAAGGTGAAGTGTCGAAGGTTTCCAGGGCGCGGGCGAGGCTGGCGTTCGACAGTTCACCGAGATGACTGGTCAGCAAGCGACCGTCCGGGCTATAGAACAGCGTAGTCGGTAACGCCATGGAACCCACGGCCTGACCGAGACGGCCATTGCGGTCGAACAGCACGTTGTTCAGGCTCAGGCCCTGGGTTTCCAGAAATGTCGCCACGCTTTGCATGCTTTCGGCCTGATTGACGAACAGGAAGGTCAGGTCCGGTCGCTGCTGTTGGGCGTTTTCCAGCACCGGCATTTCTCGCCGGCACGGCGGGCACCAGGTCGCCCACAGGTTGATCACCAGCGGGCCGCCCTGATAGTCACTGAGCTTGATCTTTTCCCCGGCGGCGTTGCGCAGGGAAATATCCGGCAGCCGCGTACCCTGTTCATAGATGTTCAGCGACAGGGTGGCAAGCAGCCAGAACGCTACGCCACTGACCACGCCGAAGCCCAGCGGGCGTCGCAGTCCGGGGCGCCGCCAGCCGCGATACAACGCCGCCAACAACAGAACGATCACCCCGGGCCAGGCGAGGAAACCACCGTCGCGCAGATCGATGATCTGCCACGGGTCATTGCGATAGTGCGACCAGTACAGAGCGACAAACGCAATGCGCGCCGCAAGCATGCCCAGCAAGAACAGGCTGAACAGCGCCGACTCGGGGTTATCGCCTCCGCGCTTGGCCACCCGCCAGCCGACAAACGTCGCCAGCGCCAAAGCACTGATCAGCAGCAGGTGGTTGAGCGCGATGGCGAAAGTGCCGAGGGTGAACGTCAGCATCAGTTGGCGTCTCGGGTAGTGGACCAGCGTTGCAGGAAGGTGTCGGCATCGACCTCACCAGTGATGCGCTGGCTGCGGCGTTCTTCGCCGTCAGCGCCGATCCAGATGAACGTCGGCGGCCCCGGCACTTTGTAGCGACTGAGCAGGTCGCGGCTGGCGGCGTTGTCGGCGGTCACATCCAGGCGCAGCAGGCGCACATCACTCAATGCCTGCATGACTTTGGCCTCGCCGAATACCTTCTTCTCCATGACCTTGCACGACACACACCAATCGGCGTAGTAATCGAGCAGTACCCACTGGCCCTGAGCCTTGGCCGCGTCGAGTTCACGTTGTAGAACGGCCGGCTCCTTGATCGTCGTGAAGGCATCGTGACCTGTCGGCGCTGCGCTGGCGACACGGCCGACGCTGTAGACCTGCAACGGCTGATACGGATCATCGCTGCCGCCCGCCGCACCGATCACCAACACGCTGCCCCACAAACCGAGCAACAGGGACAGGGCGCCAAACATCTGCGCGACGCGGCCAAACCCTGCGGATTGTTTCCAGGCGCTGTAAGCCGCAATCACCAGCAGCGCGCCACACAGACCCAGCCACAACGACGAATCCAGCACCGGACGCAGCATCAGCAATGCGGTTGCGAGAAAGAGGAAGCCGAATATGCCCTTGAGCAGATTCATCCATGCGCCGGGTTTCGGCAGGAAGCGGTTGCCGACGGTGACCAGCAGCAACAGCGGCACACCGATGCCGATGCCCAGCGCAAACAGGATCAGACCACCGTGCAAGGCGTTACCGCTTTGCGCGATGTACAGCAGCGCACCGGCCAGTGGCGCGGTCATGCACGGCCCGACCAACAGACCGGACAATGCGCCCAGCACACCGGCGCCGATCAGGCTGCCGCCGCTGCGGCTGCGCGACGCATGTTCAAGTCGATCACGCAGTGCCACCGGCAGTTGCAGCTCGAAGAAGCCGAACATCGGCAATGCCAGCACCACGAAAATCGTTGCAAACGCACCGAGCAGCCAAGGGTTCTGCAACCACGCCTGCAGGTTTGCACCGAGCAGCGCTGCAATCACACCCATCGCCGCATAGACCAGCGCCATGCAGATCACGTAGCTGCTTGCCAAGGCAAACCCGCGCCGAGGCGTGGCACCACTGCCGACAATCATGCCGGCCAGAATCGGCAGCATCGGCAGCGAACACGGCGTGAACGCCAACAGCAGACCAAGACCGAAGAACACCAACAGGCTCCAGCCCAGCGCCCGTTGTTGCAGGCTGCTGGCCAAGACCTGATCCGGCGCTTCAGCGCCCGTTGTTGCTGCGGCTTTGCCGCCCAGATCGATCACCCGGGTTTGCGGTGGGTAGCACAGACCGGCATCGGCGCAGCCCTGATAACTGACCTTGATCTGACCACTGGCCGCCGCCGGGATCTTCACTTCCAGCCCTTGCCGATAGACCGGCTGCTCGCCGAAGAACTCATCGCTGTGGGATTCGCCTTCAGGCAGCACCGGCTGCTGATCGGCGGCCAGTCCGTCGAATTTCAAACGTTTTTGATAGAGGTAGTAGCCGTCGGTGATCTGCCAGAACAGCTGGGTTTCGCCTGAATCCAGACGCTCGGAAGTCAGTACGAATGCCTTGTCGACGGGTAAAAAGTCCGGCTTGGACTCGAACGGATTGTTTCCGGCCTGAGCCAGACCGGAAATCAGCAGAGCAAACAGAAGAAAAAAATGACGCATGGAGGAGCCTTGTCCCTGTGCAAGTGGGGTGCAGGATGGGCGGCGGCGATTAACCGATAATTAACCCTATCCTACTAGCCTCGCCGGGATTGACCAATCAGCCACGCAGCAGGCCGGGCCAATTGTCGTCATTGATTGTTGTGGGGCCGGAAACCAGTCGGTCGGATTGAATGTTGTAGGTCAAATACTGATTGTTGGTGAGGAAGATGTACCAGTAGCTGTCCGCGAATGTCCGGTCATTCTGTGCCGCAGTGATAATTCGGTCTTTATAGGGTTTCAGCGCGCCTAGTTGATATTCGCCGAAGCGGTTGCGCGTAAGGGTCTTGGCCTTGTAGTTGAAAGAGAGATAGTGTCCGTCATCAAGGATAAACCGGAACAGGAAGGGGTGGCCGGTAAGTTGAAACCAGGTGCCGGCGATAATCTTGTCGAAATAAGGAAGGATCGGCTTCCAGATAGAGTCAGCGACCTTGTAGAAAGCAGCCACCTTATCGTTGTCCTGGTCATATTTGCAGACCATCGGCGTTGTTCCCTGATAAAAGAACAACCAGGCAATATCCTCGTCACTGCCGGCATTCCAGCCAAACGAAGTGGTGGTCAAGCCGAAGCGCAGGTCCTTTATATAGGGGTCGAAAGTATCCCAGCTGCCAGCAGTTGAGGCTGGATAATTTTCCGATACGCTATTGTCGCCAATATCAAAGCGCGAATAAGTGTCGGTGTCCTTGAAAAAGAAATAAATTCGATCGGGGCCGGAGCGCCAGTCTATGGCGACGAAGTTATTCAAGTTGCTCATGTTTTAAATTCCGTTTAAAAGTGGATTTGAAGCGGCAGGCAGAAACTAAATGAAGTCATGTTTTCGATACAGTCCGGAATTGTTTCTGGATGGGTAAACAGCAAAAAAAGAATTGTGAGGCTGGGCCTCGCATTCGCCGCTGATACGCGATAACCCACCTTGTTTTCGTGCAGCTTCCCGAACCCCGACATGTAGCGCCATAATTGCGCCTTAATCTTCGCCTGTTTCACTCGCGTTTTTATCCACGGAGCCCCCATGCACGTACTGGTTTGCGAAGACGACGAACTGATCGCCAGCGGTATCGTTGCCGGTCTCACGGCACAGGGCCTGACCGTCGAGCACGTCAACACTGCGTCGAAGGCGCGGGCGATGCTCAAGGTCGCGGAATTCGACGTGATGGTGCTCGACCTCGGCCTGCCCGACGAAGACGGCCTCAAGTTGCTGCAGCAATTGCGCCAGAGCGGCCTGGAAATCCCCGTGTTGATTCTCACCGCTCGCGATTCAGTAACTGATCGTGTCGACGGCTTGCAGGCCGGCGCTGACGACTACCTGCTCAAGCCTTTCGACCTGCGCGAACTGTTCGCTCGGCTGCAAACCTTGTTGCGCCGAGTGGCCGGGCGCAGCGTCAATCTGATCGAGCACGGCGCGCTCACCTACGACCCGAGCAGCCGGGAAACCCGCCTGGCCGGGCAACCGGTGGATTTGTCGCGCCGCGAGCAGTCACTGTTGCAGGCACTGCTGCACAATCGCGGACGGGTGCTGTCCACCGAGCAACTGAAGGACAGCGTCTACGGTTTCAACGACGAACTGGAAAGCAACGCACTGAACGTGCATATCCATCATCTGCGCAGCAAGCTTGGTAAAGGCATCGTCGAAACCGTGCGCGGTCTGGGCTATCGCCTCGGGCCTGCCGATGGCGCAGAGCAAGGCAAGTGATGAGTCTGCGCCTGCGCCTGAGCCTGACGCTCGGCGCCGCCTTCGCGCTGATCTGGGCACTGGCGGCGGCGTGGATGCTCAGCGATTTGCGCAATCAGATGATGTTTTCTCTCGATCAGCGTCTGGTTGCCTCGGCGCGCATGGTCGCCGGCCTGCTCGAGCAATTGCCGACGCTGCCGAGCAAAGGCGAGGGCACCCACTTCAGTGCTGAACAGCTGAACATTCCCGGCGGCATGGCCTGTCAGGTCAGCTCATTGCGCGGCGAGATTCTCGCGCGAAGCCACAACAACCCCGAGCAAGCGCTGGAAGCCGAGAAAATGGGCTTCCACGATCAGATGATCGACGGCGCGCCGTGGCGCAGTTTTACCCTGGCCCGCGGCGATGTGCGCATCACGACGGCAGACCGGCAGATCGAGCGCGAAGCCTTGAACATGTCGATTCTGCTCGCCGCTTCGGTACCGGTTGGCGTCGCCTTGCTGGGTTGTCTGTGCCTGTTGTGGCTAGGCATCGGTCAGGGCCTGGCGCCACTGAATCGCCTGCGCGAAGCGCTGATGCGACGCAATGCCGATTCCCTTGAGCCATTGCAGCTGCAAGCGTTTCCCAGCGAATTGAAGCCGTTGCTGGAAACCCAGAATCAATTGTTCCAGCGCATTGGCAAGACCATCGAGCGTGAACGCCGCCTGACCGGTGACGCCGCACATGAATTGCGCAGCCCGCTGACGGCGATCAAGACCCACCTGCAAGTGGCGCGCATGACCGATGGCAGCGCCCGTGATCAGTCGTTGGCTCGCGCCGAGGAGGGCGCCGATCGCCTACACCGCACCCTTGAACAGTTGCTGTTGCTGGCACGGGTCGAGGGCAGTCTGTCGTTCGATGACGGTTCGCAATGCAGTGCCGAGCAAGTGGCCCGACTGGCGATCCAGGACGCCACCGGCGGTGAGCGACTGCGGATCAAACTGCATGTGCCGGATGACCTGTCCGCCGCGCCGCTGCAAATGCCTGCGGTACTGGCGATTGCTGCCCTGCGCAACCTGCTCGACAACGCTCTGCGCCATACGCCTGAAGAGTGTGCGGTCGAGGTCAATCTGGAAAACATCGGCAAGCGCGTGCGGTTTGTGGTGCGCGACCATGGCCCGGGCATCGCGCCTGACGACATACAACATCTGACTCAGCGCTTCTGGCGCAACGGGCAAAGCACCGGCTGTGGGCTGGGTCTGGCGATTGTCCAAGCGATTGTGCAGCGCTGTGACTGCGCCTTGCATTTCGACAGCCGCCCGGATGGCTTGCGGGTCGAACTGACCATGCCGTTGCAAACCCACTGATCTCACCTCAGATCCCCTGTGGGAGCGAGCAGGCTCGCTCCCACAAAAAAAAGCATGTTCTGGCACATCAAATGTAACTTCTTGGCGTTCGCTATCCGCCAGTGGCGGGGCTAAGGTCAACCCAGCTTTGACTCAATGGATTGAGGGAACGGCGCCATGGAAGCACCCGTCTGCATACGTCCGGCCATCCTGGCCGATACCGGCATCATCAACCGCATTGTCGAGCGCTCGATCCGTATCGGATGTGCACTCGATCACCGCAATCATCCACTTCTCGTCAGTGACTGGCTCAACCGCTCCTCCGCCGATTTCATCAGTAGCCGGCTCGCCGACCCACACGTCTATCTCTGCATCGCTTTGCTTGATGACAAACCGGTTGGTGTCGGCATGGTCCGGGTCAGTGGCGAAATCCTGTTGTGTTACGTCCAGCCTGAATCCTTCCGCCGCGGTGTCGGCCGGGCGCTGATGCAGACTCTCGAGGGCTGGTTGCGCATTCGTGGTGTGCAGCATGTGCACCTCAACAGCACCCGCACCGCCGAGGCGTTCTATCGGCACCTGGGTTACCAACAGGCAGCGCTACCCGGTCTCTGCAACGGCCTGCAATCCGTGCCGCTGCGCAAACCTTTGTCCTCACCGGCCGGACAACTCGATCAAGGGTGTAAATCCGCACCGCGCTGAAGCGTTTCCAGAACAGGAAACCTGCAAGTGCGCCCCGACCGGAACGCGCACCTGTCGGTGTGCTGTTCTGGTCACTATCCATAGCGAATTGAGGGGTCGAGAGATGTCAGTCGCCACCAGTCTTATCGAAGAGCCGTCGGCCCGGGTCGCCTCGGCGCCAGCGGAGACGTTGTATGAATTCCACGAATCACCGTTGCTGGCGCGCCAGAGCCAGCAGGAGTCAAACGCCCGCAGCTATCCGCGGCGCATTCCGCTGGCGCTCAAGCGTGCCAGGGGCTTGTATGTCGAGGATGTTGAAGGGCGTACATTCATCGACTGCCTCGCCGGGGCCGGCACGCTGGCGCTGGGGCATAACCACCCGGTGGTAATCGAGGCGATCCAGCAAGTGCTGGCCGATGAGTTGCCGCTGCACACCCTTGACCTGACCACGCCGGTCAAGGATCAATTCGTCCAGGACCTGTTCGGACTGCTGCCGAAGGAACTGGCGGCGCAGGCAAAAATCCAGTTCTGCGGCCCGACCGGCACCGACGCCGTGGAAGCAGCGCTGAAACTGGTGCGCACGGCTACCGGCCGCAGCACGGTGCTGTCGTTTTCCGGCGGTTATCACGGCATGAGTCAGGGGGCGTTGAGCCTGATGGGCAGCCTCGGGCCGAAAAAACCAATGGGTGCCTTGCTCAGCAACGGCGTGCAGTTCATGCCGTTTCCCTACGATTACCGTTGCCCGTTTGGCCTAGGTGGCGCGGCCGGAATCAAAGCCAATCTGAGCTATCTGGAAAATCTGCTCAACGATCCCGAGGCCGGGGTGCAATTGCCGGCGGCGGTGATCGTCGAGGCGGTGCAGGGCGAGGGCGGAGTGATTCCAGCTGATATCGAATGGTTGCGCGGTTTGCGCCGAATCACCGAGAAGGCTGGTGTGGCGCTGATTGTCGATGAGATCCAGAGCGGTTTCGCTCGTACCGGCAAGATGTTCGCCTTTGAACACGCGGGCATTGTTCCGGATGTGGTTGTACTGTCCAAGGCCATCGGTGGCAGCCTGCCATTGGCGGTAGTGGTTTACCGCGACTGGCTCGACACCTGGCAACCGGGCGCCCATGCAGGCACGTTCCGCGGCAATCAGATGGCCATGGCCGCCGGTTCAGCGGTGATGCGCTATCTGGTCGAGCACAAGGTTTGCGAGCACGCCGCCGCCATGGGTGATCGACTCAGGGAGCATCTGCACATCCTGCAACGCGACTTCCCGCAGTTGGGCGATATTCGTGGTCGCGGCCTGATGCTCGGCGTTGAACTGGTGGACCCGAACGGCGCGCCCGACGCGCTCGGTCATCCGCCAGCGTATGCGCGTCTGGCGCCGCTGGTGCAGCGTGAATGCCTCAAGCGTGGCCTGATTCTGGAGCTGGGCGGTCGGCATGGTGCGGTGGTGCGCTTCCTGCCGCCGCTGGTGATCACTGCCGCGGAAATCGATCGGGTGGCCGAGATCTTCGGTCGTGCATTGGCCGCTGCCACCGCCGCGTTGTAAATTTTTTCGCGCGGCGAACGTTCTTTCTACATACCCCGGCTGCATCCGTTGTGCAGCCAACCTTACATCGATGGAGAACCAGCATGACGTCAGTATTCGACCGCGAGGACATCCTCTTTCAGGTCGTGGTCAACCACGAAGAGCAATACTCGATCTGGCCCGATTACAAAGCCGTGCCGGAAGGCTGGCGTACCGTTGGCAAGAGCGGCCTGAAAAAGGAATGCCTGGCCTACATCGAAGAAGTCTGGACCGACATGCGCCCGTTGAGCCTGCGCCAGAAGATGGATGCACAAGTCGCGGCGCAATAAGCGATCGGGCAAAAGAAACCCGCTGGACCAGTGATGGTCAGCGGGGTTTTTCATGCCTTGAATTTGTATTGCCTGCACAGTCTCATCGCTGGCAAGCCAGCTCCCACAGGTATTGTGGTTGATCACAAATGTGTGTTCGCCAAAAAACTTTGTGGGAGCTGGCTTGCCAGCGATGAACGATGACGCGGATTTACTCAAACTACGCTCCGCTCAACCCCTTGAGCAACACATCCACATTCCCCTCCAGCTCCGCCAGCGGATCCGCCGCATCGGTACTCAACACCACCAGGCGGCTGCCGGATTCGGCAATCGCCGCTTTCACCGGCTCCGCTGGCTGGCGATGGTGCAGGACCACCGCCACGTCGTTGTCCTTGAGCGTCGCCGTCAGCTTCTTCAACTCATCTGGCGTCCACTCGGCATCAGGACGCGCGTCCTGTCCGGCCAGTTCGAGATTGAGGCTGCCAATCAGATAGCCGAAGTGATCGCTCAAGCTCATCACGCTCAGGTTGTCCGCTTCGGCCAAGCGCGCTTCGGTGTCGGCGCTGAGTTTCAGCAGGCGCTGTTTCAACGCCGCCAGGTTGGCCTCGATCGCAGGCTTGGCGCTCGGTGCCAGGCGCACCAGGTCCGCCGCCATCACATCGGCCATGCGTCCCATGTTGTTGCTCGCCAGCCATGGCTGACTGTTCAGGCCATCAACCTGCAGGCCCGGCTGCACGGCGATGCCGGGCAGGGCGCCGTCGACCGGGCGCGCAGCGTCGACTTCGACGATACGGATGTTGCTGCGCCGCGCGATTGGGTACAGCGGATCATCGGCCCACAGCGAACGCAGACCGATTACCGCATCCGCGTCGGTAGCCAGTTTGCTCAGCGCCGGCGCGCCACGGCCGGTGAAATACGCAGTCTGACGGCTACCCGGAAGGTTGGCCGGCGCTGCACGTTCGAGTTTGACGTCGGTACCCTTGAGCAATGCTTCGCCCAATCCATAGGTGATCGGTAACGAGGCCAGAACGCGCAAGGGTTTCGCACTTTCAGCCGCCAGCAGCGGGGTGCAGACCACGCCACACAGGGCCATGGCCAGAGTCAGGTTACGCAGTGAAAAAGCCATTTATCCAAGGTTCCCTTTCAGGCTGGGGACGACGCCGCGCGCAATGGCGGCGAGGGCGAAAGCGATGCCGGCGACCAGAATGATCGCGGCGCCGGATGGAATCGGCAGGTCGAACACGATTGGCGCAAGTATCCCGCACAGCGTACTGACAGTGGCGATCAGCACCGAGCACCAGAAAAAACCTTTGAGCGACTGGCTGAGCAAACGCGCCGCCGCCGCCGGAATCACCAGCAAGGCACCGACCAGAATTGCGCCGATCACCTTCACTGCCGCAACGGTGATCAAGGTCACCAGAATCACGAACAGGTAATCCAGGGTCTTCACCGCTACGCCACGCACCGCTGCCAATTGCGGATTGAAACTGGCGAGCATGATGCGGTTGTACAGCGGCAGGGCGAGGGCCATGACCAGCGAACCGACGATGGCCAGCACCGCCAGATCATTGCCGTTGACGGTCAGTACCGAACCGAACAGCACGTTTTCCAGAATGTGCACGTTGATCTTGCCGGCGAGAATCAGCAGCAGGCTTGCGCCCAGTGCCAGCGACACCGAGAGAAACACGCCGATCAGCGTATCCGGTGCCAGACCGGTGCGGTTGCGCAGGTAATTGAGCAGGATGCCGAACAGCAGGCAGTAACCGAACAGGCTGCCGTAGGGGCCGGTGTAGGGTTCGCCGAGCAGAATGCCGATGGCGACACCGGTCAACGCGGCATGGCCGACTGCTTCGGAAAAGAATGCAAAGCGCTTGACCACCACCAGCGTGCCGAGCCCGCCCAGCACCGGGCCGATCAGCAGGCCGGCGAGCAGGGCGTTGACGACAAAGCCGTAGGCCAGCGCTTCCGGCAGATAACCGGAAGACGCCCAGCCCTGGACCATCAAACGAAAGGCTTCGTAACTCATCAGACCGCGCTCCGTGGATGGGTGGAAAACAGCGTCAGCAGACGCTCCGGAGTCAGTGCTTGTTGCGGTGTGGCATCGAACAGCACGCGGCGGTTGAGACCGGTGACCCGATCGGCCAGCCGACCCACCGCTTCCAGATCATGTTCGATCCACAACACCGTGATGCCCGCCGCGCGCCAGTCAGTCAGCAGACGTTCGAACACCTGAATCCCGGCCTCATCGAGGGCCGACATCGGCTCGTCGAGCACCAGCAATTGCGGTGCCGGGATCAAGCCCTGCGCGAGCAGTACCCGCTGCCGCTCACCACCGGACAGCGCGCCCATGCGCCGCTTGCGCTTGTCCTCCATGCCGACGCGCTCCAGCGCCGCGCCGATGGCGCCGGCGTAGTGTTTGCTCAAACCGAGGAAGGCCGGGCGGCGTTGACACATTGCCGCCATGAAATCGTCGACGGTCATCGGCAAGCCGCGATCGAACTCCAGCGCCTGCGGGACGTAACCAATGGTGCCGGGCTCGCCGGGCCAGTGCAGACTGAGCTGGCCCTGATGCGGCATCTGCCCGAGCAGGGTCTTGATCAGCGAACTCTTGCCACCGCCGTTGGGGCCGACCAGCGCATGCACGCTGCCGGGCTGCACCTGGAAGCTGACCTTGTCGAGAATCGTCGTACGCCCCAAGGTCAGGCTGATACCCGCAAACTCCAGCGCCGGCCCGTTTTTTCCCTGTGGGAGTGAGCCTGCTCGCGAATGCGGTGTGTCATTCAACGAAGATGTTGGCTGATCCGGCGCCTTCGCGAGCAGGCTCGCTCCCACAGGGGGTTCAGCGTGATCGGCGATCAAGGTTTCTTTCGACGTCATGCCCCCGACTCCTGAATCGCCCGAACCACGGTGTTGAGGTTGCCGGTCATTTCCTTTTCATACTTGTCGGCGGTGTATTCGCCGTAGGAAATGTGCGACAGCGGGTACAGCTTCACCCCGGATTCGCGCTGGATGGTGTCGACGTAGCTGGAAGGGAAATCCATCTCGGAGAAGATCACTTTCACGTCGAGTTCGCGTAATTGATCGATGGTTTTTTTCAGCTGGCTCGGGCTTGGCTCGATGCCGTGGGCGGGCTCGACCACGGCTGTCACTTCCAGACCGAATTCACGCAACAGATAGTCGTAAGCTGCGTGCACCGTGGCCACGCGCAGTTCGGCATTCGGTGCCTGGGTCAGTTTGGCCAACGCCTCGGCGCGCATCTGCCGCAGGCGTTTGCCATAGGCGCGGGCGTTCTGGGTGTAGGTCTTGGCGTTGTCCGGATCGAGCTTGCCCAGTTCGCGGGCAATGTTGTTGACCTGGGCGATGGAAGCGCTGATCGACAGGAACGTGTGCGGATTGACCACTTTGCCGGCGCCGCGCGCAGCGACACCGGTGGCCGCCAGCAGCGGAACGTTCTCGTTGGCTTCGATGGTTTTGACGTTGGGTGTTTCGCTGGCGGCGATCATCCGGTCGGCGAAGTCGTCATGGCCGACGCCGTTGAGCACGACCACGTCCAGTCCGCTGATGCGCTTGATGTCTTCGGCGCGCGGTTCGTAGGCGTGCGGATTGAAGCCCGCAGGAATCAGCGGCACCACTTCGGCCTTGTCGCCGACGATGTTGGCGACGTAGCTGTAATACGGATGCAGAGTGATGCCGATACGCAGGCGTTTGCCTTGCTCGGCGCTGGCCAACGGGCTCAGCAGGCAGGCGCACAGGCCAAGCAGAAACAGGCGTAACAAGGGACGGCGAGGAGATGAAATGGACATGGGCAAGCAGTCTTCTCTCGGATAAAGGCGAGGAATCAATGGCGATGTTCGCGGGTAACCCCGGCATCGAATTGCGCGACGATCTGTTTCCAGCCAGCGGCGGACAGCGCGGCGTCAGACAGATCCGCAGCAGGCGCGGGATCGGCGCCGCGGTTGAGCCAGATGTCCGGCGTCGCGTTGTCGTCAGTGCCGACACGCATCAGAAACGAGCCGGCGACATCAGGCGTTGCACTACGGCCGAAATAGGCACGGTCGGCGAGCATCTGCCACGCATGACCGCCACGGCTGACCGAACTGGCATCCTGCGCGAACGGCGCAAAACCTTCGTCGGCCAGCATCTGTGGCGTCGGCAGGGCTTGTTGCTCTTCGCGCAGCAAGCGGATTTCGTCGAGGGTCACTCGCAGGTCGGCATAGATGCCTTGCTCGGCGGCGCTGAGATCGCGGCGGGCGTCGTACTGGTTACTGGCAACCGGCTCCGCTTCATGAGAAACCCCGCGCCACGCCACCACCGAGCCGGCGACCGCGAGGATCAGCAGGCACAACAGCAGCACGTTGAGGGTTTCATGGCCGGCGCCGGCCGGGCGTACCACTTGCGTCGTCGGGGTACTCATGGGGCTTCGATATCCGCCTGGTCGATTTCCACGACGTGGCCGGGGCCGGCGTCGAACAGCACATAGAACTCGCTGCCGGGCTTCTTGAACGTCAGCGTCGAGTCATCGCCTAATTTGCCCGGCACCAGAATGGTTTCGTCGTAGCCGATCACATCGAGGGTCACCCCCGGCGCACCGCTGCCATCGGAGAAACCGCCGGTGCATTTGATCTGTTCGGCATCGATGGCTTTGCATTCGCACATCGGGTTGTGCGCCAGTGCGCTGGCGCTGAAAGCCGCGCTCAGCAGCAGCGCAGCGCTAGCGAGCAAACGGGTATGAAGGGGTGAGCGAGTCATGGTTTGGCTCCTTGTCTGTTCAGCCACGCAACCGTGGCGGGGGAGGCTTGGCTCAGAGGAATCGCGGCTTGGTGCATGCTGCCGTCCCAGCCTTCCATGGTGATCCACAGCTCGGCGTCAGGTTTGGTCTTTGCCGGGATCGGCATTTGCGTGCCCATGCGATAAGGCGTACCGAAGAAGATCGTGCCGGCGGCGCGCAGGCTGCGCGGTTTGCCGATGCGCAGGTAAGTCGCCTTGACCTGATCGACGCAGGTGTCACAGACGGCGGCAGTGAAGTCCTTCATATAGCCGGCCGGTCCGCTCAGGTGCGGTGCCTCTTCGCGTAACTCGGCCAGGCGCAGGCTCCATGGGCCGACCTGAACCGTGCCAATTTCCCGTTGACCCAGGCCACTGTCGCCGCGAAACAGCGAGGCATCGGCAAAGTACTTCGGCATGAAACCCAGCGGGATCAGCAACAGCAGGACGTTGATATGGAAGCGCCACTTGTGCCAGAAACGCGACAGGCGCGAGGGCGGTGTGACCGAGATGGCTTTGTTCACAGGCTGGCCTCCGAAGGTTCACGGCGCAGCGCCGGTTGTGCCTTGATGCGGTTTTTCTTGTCCTCGCGTTTCAGCGCATTGGCGGTGGCCAACGCGGTGCGCTTGGTCCAGATCAGCAGGCCGCTGAGGATCATCATGGTCAGCAACAGACCGAAGAAGAACCAGATCAACTTGATCCAGATCCCACCGAAGTCGCCGGTATGCAGCGGACGCATGGATTCGGTGACGAATTCCAGCGAGGAGCGGTCGGACAGCAAGCGTGAGGAAGCCAATTCGCCGTTGTAGGGGTTGAGTGTCGCGGTCTGATACATCAGCGGATACCAGCCACGGCCGCTGACGCTCATGTGCGAGTAGGCATTGCCCGGCAGGTTGACGTAGCTGGCTTCCAGCCCCGGAATCTTCTGCTGAGCGATTTCGATGGCGCGGTCCAGGCTGATGCGCGGCGGCGGGGTGCCGGCGGCCGAAATCGGCACACTTTCGCGGGACATCGCCGGAATGATCGGCTCGCTGGAAATCGAAATCTGGTTATCGAACAGGATCGCCTTGATCAGGAACCAGATGCCGGTGATGGAGATCACCGCGATGAACCAGATCGACCAGATGCCGCACAGGCGATGAAAGTCGCCCCAGAAAATCCGCGCGCCATGGCGTACGCGCAGGGTCGGGCGCAAAAAACCTTTCCAGAAGCGTTTGTAGACCACCAGCCCGGTAATCAGCGACACCAGCATCGGCACGCCGAGCAGCGACACCAGATACCAGCCCCAGCTGTAGCCATTGGTGAACGGCACCAGCCACCAGCCATGCAGGGCGCGGGTAAAGGCCTTGAAATCGAAGGCCGGCGCGGTGCCCTGAATGACCCCCGTGTACGGATTGACATACACCGTCAACGAGCGCCCGTCGGGGTAGCTGACTTCGACGTCGAGGGCAAAGTGCGACTCGTCGGGGCGATTGATGCTCTGCACCAGGGTTTGCGGCTCGGCTTGTTTGATCGCGGCGAGAATCTGGTCGTAGCTCAGTCGCGGCGCATCGTCCGACGGCTGACTGGCGCGCATTTGCGGGTTGGCCAGCCAGACAATCTCCTGGCTGACCACCGCCAGCGTGCCGGTGACACAGACGATCAATACAAAGAACCAGATCGGCAACGCCAGCCAGCTATGCACCAGGAACCACAGTTTGGAACGGGATTTCTTCGACATGATTGCGCGTCTTGATTGCGGTGGAAGGGGCCGGGCTACGGGCTTCGCAGCACGGAACTCCCCGGGAGGCCGCTCGTGGCTTTTGCCTACGCGAACGGCCTGCATTCCTATAAGACGGATGAGCGAAGAAAATCCCGAAAGCGGATATGAAAGCAAATGTTTCGCAATTACATCGGCAGTGCATATTTTGCCGGTTGATCCGAGGCAACAAGCCCTCAGCCTTGGTTGAACATCTCCATCGCTCGCTGGCGAATCTGCTCTTCGCTCAAATCCTCTTTGCGCGTGGCGAGAAACCACAGATGGCCGAACGGATCTCTCAACGTGCCGCTGCGGTCACCGTAAAACTGGTCTTTGACCTCGGAGACGCTTTGCGCCCCGGCATCCAGCGCTTGTTGAAAGGATTGGTCGACATCGGTGACGTAGAGATGCAAGCCGATCGAGACCGCTTGCTGCGGATTGCTCAGCGGTCCTTGATCGCAAGGCGTGCCGAGCATGATCGCGCCGTCGCCGATGCGCAGTTCGGCATGGCCGATGTTGCCGTCGGGCATGGTCAGGCGCATGACTTCGCTGGCATTGAAGGCTTTCTTGTAGAACTCGATGGCCTCGGCGGCCTGTTGGATGCCGAGATACGGGGTAATGCTGTGATACCCCTCGGGAATGGGTTTGACGCTCATGACGTTCTCCCTGTTTTGTTTTCAACAAATGTGGTTACGCCGGATTTGCCCGGAGCAATCACTATAGAACCGTCCTTACTGCGCGGAATTTGCGCCGACGAGCCGCGCTCATCATTCATCGCGAAAGTGCGGGCCTGGCCCTTGGTCACCGAGCATGTCGCCTTTATTGCGCAGCGGACACGCTTCCATGGACAGACAGCCGCAGCCGATGCACCCGGTCAGCTGATCGCGCATCAGCGTCATTTGCCTGATCCGTTCGTCGAGCTCGCGCTGCCATTGTTCAGAGAGCATTTTCCAGTCCGCCGCCGACGGCGCGCGATCCTGCGGCAGGATTTTCAGCGCTTCGCCGATCTCCGCCAGCGGTATCCCCAGCCGTTGCGCGACTTTGATCAACGCCACCCGGCGCAGGACGGCGCGCGGATAACGGCGCTGATTGCCGGCGTTGCGTTCACTCTTGATCAACCCTTTGGCTTCGTAAAAATGCAGCGCGGTGACCGCGACGCCACTGCGCGCCGCAACCTCGCCCACGGTTAGAGGCTTGTGCACCTGCTCCTTGCTGATCATGCGGAAAATACTCTTGACCTTGACTTAACTAGAGGTTTTACCCTTCAGCTCTTCGGGTCGCAAGGCTCGCTTCAATAAATGGGGGCTTTCCATGAGCAATCGCAGTTTTACCCAATTGATCGAATTCGAAATCGAACCCCGTCAGCAAGCGGCGCTGGTCTCGGCACTGGCCACGCAGACCGAGGGGCTGGCCCAGCGTTACGACGGGTTTATCAGCGCCAGCGTGCAGGCCAGCGACGACGGGCGCCGCGTGCTGAGCTTTTTGCAGTGGCAAAGTCGCGAAGCGGGGGAGGCGGCATTTCGCAGTTTCGAAAGCGGCGAGGAGGATTTCTGGCAGTTGATCCGCACCCATCGGGCGAAAACCGTGACCTTCAATTCATTCCAGGTGCACAGCAGCATTGCCCGCAGTCACGACGATGCGCTGCATTGCCGTCTGCCGGTTTAGCCAGTATTAGCGCAAAGCTGATAGCCACTATTGAGAGCGTTGATTTCTGCGCGAGCGTGCCCGGGCGTAGCCTTTCTCCATCGACCCCACATTGCTCGCCAGGACGCTCCCATGAACCGTTTACTGACTGTTTCGCTGATGCTCGCTGTTTCCGTACTCGCCGGTTGTGCCGGCCATGTTTCGCCCGAGCTGCGCCCTTACACCGCAGAAGAATCCCGCGAACTGGCGCTGGAAGCGCTGAACCGCAGCGGTTTGTCGTTCGACGAATACCACGCGAAAAAAGCCCAATTGCTCGACCAGCCGCAGAAGACCTTCGGCTTCGATCAGCAGGGTGAGATGAGCGCCGAACGTGCCATACAGCTGCACGGTCGTCCAAGCTGAAAGCAAACTGTACTGCTTGAAGTTTTCCCTAACTGTCCGTGGGTTTGCCGGGCCGTGTGGGATAGGGTCAACAGCTGAATGACCCTGGATGGACTGCCTCGATGAACCTCTCGCTTGATCTGCTGTTGGGCTTTGCCCTGTTTGCCCTTGTTACCTCGATCACACCGGGGCCGAACAACACCATGTTGCTGGCGTCCGGCGTGAACTTTGGCTTCAATCGCACCATTCCGCACATGCTCGGCATCAGCTGCGGCTTCTTTCTATTGGTGGTCGCGGTGGGCTTCGGCCTTGGCGCGGTGTTTCAGGCCTATCCGATTCTGTATACGGTGCTGCGCTATGTCGGCGCGGCGTATTTGCTCTATCTGGCGTGGAAGATCGCCCACTCCGGCCCGGTCGGTGACAGTGCCGTCGGCGAGGCGAAACCGATCAGCTATCTGGGCGCCGCGGCGTTCCAATGGGTCAACCCCAAGGCGTGGATCATGGCCATCGGTGCCATCAGCACCTATACGCCGATGCAGGGTTATTTCTACAACGTCGTGATCATCGCGGCGGTATTCGCCATCATCAATCTGCCCAGTGTCGGCCTGTGGGCGGCGTGCGGCACGCTGTTGCGCAATGTGCTCAAGGATCCGCGCTGGTTGCGCGTGTTCAATTGGGGCATGGCGGCGCTGTTGGTGATCTCGCTGTATCCGTTACTTCTCGAAAGCTTTCATTGACGCATTGCTTCAATCGCCGGCCCGATGCCTGTTAAGCTCGGTTTCAGGAGCGTTCCTACGCACTTTTAATGAAGCCCTACTTCTTTAACGGCATCCGATCAGGTATTGATGACGCTCTCGAACCCATGCACAGCTCACGAGGCTGTGCATCGTCGTTTGTAGACACGAGCCTCCTGATCCCGGAACACGCTCTGCGAGTCCTTTATGAACACACGTCCGTTGTATTTCGATTACGCCGCCACCACCCCGGTGGACGAGCGGGTCATCCAGGTGATGATCGAATGTCTGGGTTTTCACGGTAACTTCGGTAACCCGGCGTCCAGCTCCCACGCTTTCGGCCAGCAGGCCCGGCAGACGGTCGAGCAGGCGCGCCGGCAAGTCGCCGATCTGGTCGGCGCGCAGCCTGAGCAGATTGTCTGGACCTCCGGTGCCACCGAATCCAACAACCTCGCGCTCAAAGGCGTCGCCCAGGCTCGTGGCGTTGCCGGCGGGCACATCATTACAAGCCAGATTGAACACAAGGCGATCCTCGACACCGCCCGGCAATTGCAGGATTCAGGCATTGCCGTGACCTATCTGGTGCCGGACGCAGAAGGCTTGATCACGCCGCAAGCGGTCCGCGAAGCCATGCGTGACGACACCTTTCTCGTGTCGCTGATGCTGGTCAACAACGAGTTGGGCACGGTCAACGATGTCGAGGCGATTGGCGAAGTGGTGCGCAGTCGGCAGGCGTTGTTTCATGTGGATGCGGCGCAAGGCGCGGGCAAAGTCGCGATCGATCTGAGCCGCTGGCCGGTGGATCTGATGTCGTTTTCCGCACACAAACTCTACGGTCCCAAGGGCATCGGCGCCCTGTATGTGGGCCCGCTCGCGCAGCAACGCCTGCAGGCGCAAATCCATGGTGGCGGTCATGAAGGTGGCCTGCGCTCCGGAACCCTGGCGACTCATCAGATTGCCGGGATGGGCGCTGCTTTCGCTTTGGCCGCCGACGCATTCGATGAAGAGAAAAAATCCATCATCGCTTTGCGCGAACGCTTGCTCGAACAGCTTTTGAAGTTGCCCGGCGTGCGCCTCAATGGCAGTGCCTCGCAACGTATTCCGCACACCCTGAGCCTGACCTTCAGCGAGGGCGAGTTCAACAGCGCCGCATTGAGCCATTCGATCGCGTTTTCCGCGACGTCGGCGTGTAATTCCGCAAGTAATGCGCCGTCCCACGTGCTGCTCGCGCTCGGACACGATGCGCGGCTGGCGGGGCGCACCATTCGCTTGAGCCTCGGGCGGTTTACCACCGTTGAGGATGTCGACAAGGCCGTTGACCTGATCACAACCGCCTGCGCCAGTGCCCCGGCATTTTGGGCAACAGGCCTCTAAACAGCTGAAAATTATCGGCTACGAACAATAACGATGACGCGATTAGCAGGAGACATGATGAGTTCCCACACCTTGACCGAAGGATCGGTGCCTCAGCGCCTGGCGCATACCCGTGAACTGATGCGCCGCGAAGGCATCCATGCGCTGCTGGTGCCGTCCGCCGACCCGCATCTTTCGGAATACCTGCCGGGTTACTGGCAGGGCCGGCAATGGCTGTCGGGTTTCCACGGCTCGGTCGGTACGTTGATCGTCACTGCGGATTTCGCCGGTGTGTGGGCCGACAGTCGTTACTGGGAACAGGCGACGAAAGAGCTCAACGGCAGCGGCATCGAACTGGTCAAGCTGCAACCGGGGCAACCGAGCCCGCTGGACTGGCTGGCGGAGCAAACACCCGAGGGCGGCGTGGTTGCAGTGGATGGTGCAGTAATGGCGGTGGCTTCGGCGCGCACACTGAGCAGCAAGCTTGAGGCACGCGGTGCTCGCCTGCGCACCGATACCGACCTGTTGCAGGAAGTCTGGCGTGATCGCCCGAGCCTGCCGAACGCGCCGATCTATCAGCATCTGCCGCCACAAGCGACCGTCAGCCGTGGCGAGAAACTGGCGAAATTGCGCGAAACCTTGCAAGAGCGTGGCGCCGATTGGCATTTCATCGCCACCCTCGACGACATCGCTTGGCTGTTCAACCTGCGTGGCGGTGATGTTTCGTTCAATCCGGTGTTTGTTTCGTTCGCCTTGATCAATCAGCAACAGGCCACGCTGTTCGTCGCCCTGAGCAAGGTCGATGCCGATCTGCGCGGCGTGCTCGAACAGGATGGCGTGACGCTGCGTGACTACAGCGAAGTGGCCGATGCATTGCGTGCTGTGCCGAGTGGCGCGAGCCTGCTGGTCGATCCGGCGCGAGTGACCACAGGTTTGCTGGATCACCTGGACAGTGGCGTGAAACTGGTCGAAGGCCTGAACCCGACCACGCTGGCCAAATCGCAGAAAAGCGAAGCCGACGCTCAGCACATCCGCAAAGCGATGGAGCAGGATGGCGCGGCGTTGTGCGAATTCTTTGCCTGGCTGGAATCGGCGTGGGGGCGCGAGCGCATCACCGAGCTGACCATCGACGAGAAACTTACCGCTGCCCGTGAGCGGCGTCCCGATTACGTTTCGCTGAGCTTCAACACGATTGCCGCGTTCAACGCCAATGGCGCGATGCCGCACTATCACGCTACAGAAGAGGAGCATGCGCTGATCCAGGGTGATGGTCTGTTGCTCATCGATTCCGGTGGTCAATACCTCGGCGGTACCACAGACATCACGCGCATGGTCCCGGTGGGTACGCCGACCCAGGAGCAGAAACAGGATTGCACGCGCGTGTTGAAAGGCGTGATTGCGCTGTCGCGGGCACGATTCCCGAAAGGCATTCTGTCACCTCTGCTCGATGCCATCGCCCGTGCGCCGATCTGGGCTGACAACGTCGACTACGGTCACGGCACCGGTCATGGCGTGGGCTATTTCCTCAATGTTCACGAAGGTCCGCAAGTGATCGCTTATCAAGCGGCACCGGCACCGCAGACGGCGATGCAGCCGGGGATGATTACCTCGATCGAACCCGGCACTTATCGCCCGGGCCGCTGGGGCGTGCGCATCGAGAACCTGGCGATGAACCGCGAGGCCGGCAGCAGCGAATTCGGCGACTTCCTCAAGTTCGAAACCCTGACGCTGTGCCCGATCGATACCCGCTGCCTGATTGCTGACCTGTTGACCCACGAAGAAAAGCAGTGGCTGAACGACTACCACCGCGAAGTGCGTGAGCGACTGAGTCCATTGCTGGATGGCGCGGCGTTGAGCTGGTTGAACGAGCGCACTGTGGCCATTTGATCGATTTACCCAAGGCACCGCTCGCGGTGCCTTGGGGCTTGGCTTCAGTCCTGGCGCAATGCCTCTTCCACGAAGTCGAGTCGATCCTGACCGAAGAACAACTGATCGCCAATGAACATGCTGGGGGCACCGAAAACGCCGCGCTTGATCGCGGCTTCGGTGTTTTCCTTGAGTGCGGCTTTTACTGATTCATCGTTGGTCAGCGCGATTATCTCTTGGGGATCGAAGCCGTTTTCAGTCAGCACGGCGGCAACGGTTTGCGGATCGTTGAGGTTACGGCCTTCGACCCAAAGCGCCTTGAACAGGCAATCGACGAACTCGGCGAAGCGTTGCGGCTGATGTAGTTGGATGCCGGTGACGGCACGCATCAATGTCAGCGTATTGATCGGAAAGTGCGGATTGAGTCTGAGCTGGACGCCATAGCGTTTGGCGAAGCGATCCAGGTCCAGAAACATGTAGCGACCCTTGGCCGGAATCATTGCTGGCGAAGCGTTGCCAGTGGCTTTGAACACCCCTCCCAACAGCATTGGAATGTAGGTCAATTCGCTTTGGGTATCAGCGCAAATCTTCGGCAGTTGGGTGTACGCCAGATAGGTGGCGGGGCTGCCAAGGTCGAAATAGAATTCCACGGTTTTCGTCATGATCAAGTTGCGCTCTTGTTGTTGTAATCCGGGAGAGGGCTTACCAGCGTTCATTCCATGGGCGCAGGTCCAGCTCGAAGGTCCAGGCATCCCGAGGCTGACTGTGCAGATACCAGTAGTTTTCGGCAATGTGCTCTGGCTTGAGAATGCCGTCCTGATCCTTGGTCGCGTATTTCTCAGGAAAGCTGTTACGGATGAAATCGGTGTCGATCGCACCATCAACCACAATGTGGGCGACATGAATGTTCATCGGCCCCAACTCTCTCGCCATGCTTTGTGCCAATGCGCGAATGCCATGTTTGGCTCCAGCGAAAGCGGCGAACCCTGAAGCACCGCGCAATCCGGCAGTGGCACCGGTGAACAGAATCGTGCCGCGCTGCCGGGTCACCATGCGCTTGGCCACTTCACGGGCATTGAGAAAGCCGGAGAAGCAGGCCATCTCCCAGATCTTGAAATATTTGCGTGCGGTTTCTTCGAGAATGCTGCAGGGCACGTTGGCACCGATGTTGAAGACAAAGGCCTCAATCGGGCCGACTCGGGTTTCGATGTCTTCAATCAGCGCGATGACGTCTTCTTCCTTACGTGCATCGCAGGCGAAACCATGAGCCTCACCGCCCTCAGCGATGATTGCGTCAACCAGTGGCTGAAGTTTTTCGGCGCTGCGCCGGGTCACGCAGGCAATGAAACCTTCACTGGCAAAACGCTTGGCAATCGCTCCGCCCGTGGCATCCCCGGCCCCGACAACCAGCACGACCTTCTTGTTATTCATGGGTGAATCCCTTTGGGTTAACGATCGTTTAGTTAACGAACGTTATGCTAGGATTCGGGCAGCGTCAAGGCGAGCTATTTCAGGAGATGACATGCGTTATTCGGCCGGACACAAATCGGAAACCCGCGAACGGTTGCTGCAAAGCAGCGCGCTGTCGGCGAAAAAATCGGGGTTTTCCACAGTGGGCGTGGATGGCCTGATGAAAGCCATCGGTTTGAGTGGTGCGGCCTTCTACAGCCACTTTTCATCCAAGGATGCCTTGTTCGCAGCCATCGTCGAGCGGGAGTTGAGCGAGAGTCTTGAGCGTCTTGGCGGGCAGGGCGGTGCGGATCGGCAGCGACTGGAGCGTTGTCTGAAGCATTACCTGAGCATGGCCCACGTCGAACAACCCGAGGTCGGTTGCGCGCTGCCGACATTGGGCGCGGAGATTGCCCGTGCCGATGTGCAGGTGCGTGAGCAGGCTGAAGAGTGGATCTGTCGTCTTCAGCAAAGCTGG
>NZ_CP180489.1:5275000-5979461 GCF_047758505.1 Pseudomonas sp. CP4
AAGGCTAATCAAGCTCGGAGATAGCTGGTTCTCCTCGAAAGCTATTTAGGTAGCGCCTCATGTATCACTGTAGGGGGTAGAGCACTGTTTCGGCTAGGGGGTCATCCCGACTTACCAAACCGATGCAAACTCCGAATACCTACAAGTGCCGAGCATGGGAGACACACGGCGGGTGCTAACGTCCGTCGTGAAAAGGGAAACAACCCAGACCGTCAGCTAAGGTCCCAAAGTTATGGTTAAGTGGGAAACGATGTGGGAAGGCTTAGACAGCTAGGAGGTTGGCTTAGAAGCAGCCACCCTTTAAAGAAAGCGTAATAGCTCACTAGTCGAGTCGGCCTGCGCGGAAGATGTAACGGGGCTCAAACCATACACCGAAGCTACGGGTATCATCTTCGGATGATGCGGTAGAGGAGCGTTCTGTAAGCCTGTGAAGGTGAGTTGAGAAGCTTGCTGGAGGTATCAGAAGTGCGAATGCTGACATGAGTAACGACAATGGGTGTGAAAAACACCCACGCCGAAAGACCAAGGTTTCCTGCGCAACGTTAATCGACGCAGGGTTAGTCGGTCCCTAAGGCGAGGCTGAAAAGCGTAGTCGATGGAAAACAGGTTAATATTCCTGTACTTCTGGTTATTGCGATGGAGGGACGGAGAAGGCTAGGCCAGCTTGGCGTTGGTTGTCCAAGTTTAAGGTGGTAGGCTGAGATCTTAGGTAAATCCGGGATCTTAAGGCCGAGAGCTGATGACGAGTTACCCTTTGGGTGACGAAGTGGTTGATGCCATGCTTCCAAGAAAAGCTTCTAAGCTTCAGGTAACCAGGAACCGTACCCCAAACCGACACAGGTGGTTGGGTAGAGAATACCAAGGCGCTTGAGAGAACTCGGGTGAAGGAACTAGGCAAAATGGCACCGTAACTTCGGGAGAAGGTGCGCCGGTGAGGGTGAAGGACTTGCTCCGTAAGCTCATGCCGGTCGAAGATACCAGGCCGCTGCGACTGTTTATTAAAAACACAGCACTCTGCAAACACGAAAGTGGACGTATAGGGTGTGACGCCTGCCCGGTGCCGGAAGGTTAATTGATGGGGTTAGCTAACGCGAAGCTCTTGATCGAAGCCCCGGTAAACGGCGGCCGTAACTATAACGGTCCTAAGGTAGCGAAATTCCTTGTCGGGTAAGTTCCGACCTGCACGAATGGCGTAACGATGGCGGCGCTGTCTCCACCCGAGACTCAGTGAAATTGAAATCGCTGTGAAGATGCAGTGTATCCGCGGCTAGACGGAAAGACCCCGTGAACCTTTACTATAGCTTTGCACTGGACTTTGAATTTGCTTGTGTAGGATAGGTGGGAGGCTTTGAAGCGTGGACGCCAGTTCGCGTGGAGCCATCCTTGAAATACCACCCTGGCAACTTTGAGGTTCTAACTCAGGTCCGTTATCCGGATCGAGGACAGTGTATGGTGGGTAGTTTGACTGGGGCGGTCTCCTCCTAAAGAGTAACGGAGGAGTACGAAGGTGCGCTCAGACCGGTCGGAAATCGGTCGTAGAGTATAAAGGCAAAAGCGCGCTTGACTGCGAGACAGACACGTCGAGCAGGTACGAAAGTAGGTCTTAGTGATCCGGTGGTTCTGTATGGAAGGGCCATCGCTCAACGGATAAAAGGTACTCCGGGGATAACAGGCTGATACCGCCCAAGAGTTCATATCGACGGCGGTGTTTGGCACCTCGATGTCGGCTCATCACATCCTGGGGCTGAAGCCGGTCCCAAGGGTATGGCTGTTCGCCATTTAAAGTGGTACGCGAGCTGGGTTTAGAACGTCGTGAGACAGTTCGGTCCCTATCTGCCGTGGACGTTTGAGATTTGAGAGGGGCTGCTCCTAGTACGAGAGGACCGGAGTGGACGAACCTCTGGTGTTCCGGTTGTCACGCCAGTGGCATTGCCGGGTAGCTATGTTCGGGAAAGATAACCGCTGAAAGCATCTAAGCGGGAAACTTGCCTCAAGATGAGATCTCACTGGAACCTTGAGTTCCCTGAAGGGCCGTCGAAGACTACGACGTTGATAGGTTGGGTGTGTAAGCGCTGTGAGGCGTTGAGCTAACCAATACTAATTGCCCGTGAGGCTTGACCATATAACACCCAAGCAATTTGCTGACCTGAGAAGGCGCCAGATTGCGGTGTGTGAAGACGAAACGAACCGAAAGTTCGAAGCGCACAAACACCTAGCTGTCACATACCCAATTTGCTGAAACGAGGCCATCTGGTCACGAGTCAGTACCCGAATTTCTTGACGACCATAGAGCGTTGGAACCACCTGATCCCATCCCGAACTCAGCAGTGAAACGATGCATCGCCGATGGTAGTGTGGGGTTTCCCCATGTGAGAGTAGGTCATCGTCAAGATTAAATTCCGAAACCCCAATTGCGAAAGCAGTTGGGGTTTTGTTTTGCCTGCGAGAAAGTTTTTCAGGCTGCCATCGGGTAAATTCATCCTGAAGTGGACGGCCGGTTTTGGTATGGTGCAGCTCGTTTTTTAACGGACTGAAGTTTGGCCACGGATCGGCACTCATTTATGCCAAAGAGTTGCTGTAGAAATGCCTGAACCAATCCCGATAAAGGATCATGAAAAAGAAACGCGCCTGGTCAATAAACGATTGATTGCCTGTGCTCTGTTCGTCTTCGCCATCAGCTGTGCTCTGGTGGTGCGCCTGTACATCCTTCAGGTCGTAGAGTTCGACTACCACTCGACCATCTCCGAAAACAACCGTGTCCATGTCCTGCCGATCCCGCCAACGCGCGGATTGATCTATGACCGCAACGGTGTGTTGCTCGCCGACAATCGCCCCAGCTACAACCTGACCATCACCCGTGAGCGCGCAACTGACGTCAATCAGGAGCTGGACGAAGTCATCAACTTGCTGCACCTGCCTGCCGAAGACCGCACGGTATTCGACAAGGCGATGAAGCAATCCCGGCATCCGTTCACACCGGTCACCTTATTTTATGAGCTGACGGAAGAGCAGATTGCCGTCCTGGCGGTTAACGAATTTCGCTTACCGGGACTTGATGTCGAACCGCAGTTTGTCCGGCACTATCCCCTCGGCGCACATTTCGCCCATTCGATCGGTTATGTCGGACGGATCAACGAAAAAGAATCGAAAACTCTCGACTCCGTGGAATACCGAGGTACGCAGTCGATCGGTAAAACCGGTATCGAGCGTTTTTATGAAGCGCAGCTGCATGGCCATGTCGGTTACGAAGAAGTCGAAACCAATGCTCAAGGCCGAGTGCTGCGGGTGCTCAAGCACACCGATCCGGTGCCCGGGAAAAACATCGTTCTGAGCCTCGACGTGAAATTGCAGGAAGCCGCCGAAGCCGCGTTGGGTGATCGCCGTGGATCCGTGGTTGCTCTTGATCCATCCACCGGAGAAGTGCTGGCCATGGTCAGCAATCCCAGCTTCGATCCGAATCTGTTCGTCACGGGTATCAGCTCAAAGGAATACTCGGCGCTGCGGGATTCCATTGACCGGCCGCTGTTCAACCGAGTATTGCGCGGCCTGTACGCCCCAGGCTCGACGATCAAACCAGAAGTCGCTATCGCAGGCCTGGACGCCGGCGTCGTGACCCCACAAACCCGCGTCTTCGATCCCGGCTACTACCAACTGCCGGACTTCGACCACAAGTACCGCAACTGGAACCACAGCGGTGACGGCTGGGTGGACATGGACGCGGCGATCATGCGCTCCAACGACACTTACTTCTACGACTTGGCGCACAAGCTCGGCATCGATCGTCTGCATGATTACATGGCGATGTTTGGCCTCGGTGAAAAAGTCTCGCTGGACATGTTTGAAGAGTCTCCCGGTCTGATGCCGTCGCAAGCCTGGAAACGCGCAACGCGGCGACAGGCCTGGTATCCCGGTGAAACCGTTATTCTTGGCATCGGCCAAGGCTACATGCAGGTCACGCCGCTGCAATTGGCCCAAGCTACTGCACTGATTGCCAACAAAGGAATATGGAATCGGCCGCACCTGGCCAAATCGGTCGACGGCGTAGCGCCGGTCGACGAGCACCCGATGCCGAACATCTTGCTCAAGGACCCGCGCGATTGGGAGCAGGTCAACCACGGTATGCAGATGGTCATGCACGATGCTCGAGGCATTGCCCGTGCGGCCGCTGCGGGGGCGCAATACCGCATCGCCGGCAAGAGTGGTACGGCGCAAGTGGTGGCGATCAAGCAGGGGGAACGCTACAACCGCGAAAAAACCCTCGAGCGTCACCGTGACAACGCTTTGTTTGTTGGATTCGCACCGGCAGAGCATCCAAAGATCGCCATCTCGGTAATGATCGAGAATGGCGAGGCAGGGGGCCGAGTGGCAGGGCCAGTGGTCCGGCAGATCATGGATGCCTGGTTACTCGATCAGGATGGCCACCTGAAGCCCCAATATGCTGCGCCGAGTAAAGCACCGGGTGATCCGCACGTCTGACGCATGGTGGCTCCGCAGCGCAGGCTCACGCTAGCTGAGCCTGCGCTTACGCCCCAGGAACCGGGCAACTCATGTCACCTTCCTCACATTTCAAATATTGCTTGAGCGCCTCGACACGCGTCTTGGTCATGCTGGTCAGGCAATCGCTGTAAATCAATGGATAAACACTCCCGCCCGCCACTCCTGATGCCGAAAATTTACATTCCGAGTCCCGAAATCCAATCCATGCCCGCTGTGCGCCCACCAACAGCTTCTTGCCGTCTGGATTGTCTTTCAAGCGTGCGGTGATCTGCTGGTAAACCGCGTTCAATTCCTTGTCTGCCGCTTTGAACGCTTGCCCCGCGCATTGATTCATCGTCGCCTGATCGCTGGCGTTCGCACAATCATCGGCGGCATGAGCGAAAGGGAAAAACAAAAAGGGCGCGAAGGCCAGAAGCAGATGCTTTGACATGAGGTTCTCGCTGTATCAAGTGGAAGGAGCAAAACAGTTAACGATGGTCAGGTGCGTGACCTGGAAGCTTCCAGCAAGCGATCCGCCATGGCTGCGATTTCCTCGCCTTCATGCAGCTGCTCCAGCCAGTGCTCAGGAATCGCGCGAACGCCATAGTAAGCGCCGGCCAACTGACCCACGATAGCCGCTGTAGTATCCGCATCATCTCCGAGATTGGCTGCTTTCAATACCGCGTCAGCGTAGGTCTGCGTTCGATGGAAACACCACAAGGCAGCTTCCAGTGATTGCACGCTATAGCCGCTGCCTTTGATTTCGTTTTCCGTTTTATCGAGGTAATCGCCCTGCGCGATAGCAACCACCTTTGGCTGGGAAAGCTCTAACAATGGCGACCGGCGAAGCTGTGTTTTCTCCGCACCCTCAAGCGCTCTAGTGATCAGATCAGCCAGCAATTGGCAGCACTCGATTGCCTCCGGCGCGGCATGTGTTGTGCGCGAGCAATCGGCAGCGGAGGTCTGGATCTGTCGGAAATCAGGAAAATAGAACAGCACGACGGGCGCCAATCGCATCAGCGATCCGTTGCCGGCAGTTAACGGGTCAGTCGAGCCTGCGAAAGGCTCCCCGGTTCGCTGATACTGTTCCAGCGCTTGGCTGACGGTCATGCCGATGTCGAAACATTCACCGGTGGAACTCAGGTACCCCCATTTCCACCAATTGAGGTAGCGGCCCATTTGATCGGCCGCGTCAAAACCGTTTTTGCGCAGCAGGCTCTCGGCTAGACAAAGTGCCATTGAAGTGTCATCGGTCCACTGCCCTGGCTTAAGCTGGAACGGGCCGCCGCCGACCATGTCGCTCAGCGGCTGGAATGATCCTCGCGGCTGGAACTCAACTGTTGTGCCGACCGCATCGCCGCAAGCCAGGCCGAGGAGGGCGCCGCGGTATCGATCGGCAAGTGAGGGCTGCATGATTCGTCCTTGTTTCTGCGGATTCGCTGGAAAGATAACAGGTCAAGCGGCGCCGATCACAGAGCGCAAACTACGGCAGGATGTGTCCGCTCGAATCGATGTCTGCAGCGCCTGGATACAACTTCGCATTGGACATGTGGTCATACAAGCCTAGTGTTCAGAACAGGAGGTGACGTATGAAACCAGTACCTAACAGTTTCGAACGCAAGATCACGCTCAAGGCGTCGCGTTCCCACGTCTGGCGCGCATTGGTCGATGCGGAGGCGTTTGGCCAGTGGTTTGGCGTGGCGCTCGAGGGCCGGCGTTTCATTGCCGGCGAGTGGACGCAGGGCCAGGTCACTTACCCCGGTTATGAACACGTCTTGTGGAATGTGCTGATCGAGCGGGTCGAGCCGCAGCAGTTGTTTTCTTTTCGCTGGCACCCGTATGCGGTCAACCCGAAGATCGACTATTCACAAGAGCCGACCACACTGGTCAAGTTCGAATTGCAGGACTTCGAAGACGGCACTCTACTCAAGGTCTCGGAATCCGGCTTCGCGTACATCCCTGATATCCGTCAGAAAGAGGCGTATTACATGGACAGTCGCGGCTGGGAGGAGCAGCTGAGCAGGCTTGAACAGTTTCTCGCCGAAAGCGCCAAGGCCCGTGAAAGCGGAAGTGCCTGACCCATCTAAGGGTTTTCGGAAGTGTTTGTATGGCGAATGTCTTACACGAGTTGGTAGCTTTTACGACTATTGCTGATTGGATCCACTGGGTAATCTACACACATCAACTGGGACACAGGGAGTGTTTCAGGATCATGGACGATCGACCATTGCAGGGATCGCTGCCGACAGGGAGTCGATAATGGTCTTGGGAAAAACCCGCTTCGGCGGGTTTTTTTTCGCCTGTACGTAGGGGCTGCCGAAGGCTGCGATCTTTTGATCTTGCTCTTATAAACCCAAGTCAAAGAGATCGCAGCCTTCGCGAATGTCACCCCGTTACGAAGCAATCAACTGCCGCAACACATAATGCAGGATCCCGCCGGATTTGAAGTACTCGACCTCATTCAGCGTATCAATGCGGCACAGAACTTCGATCTTTTCCTGACGCCCATCCTCGTGAGTAATCACCAACGGCAGGTTCATTCGCGGCGTCAGCTCAACGCCGGTCAATCCCAAAATCTCGAACGTCTCTTTGCCGGTCAGGTTGAGACTCTTGCGATTCTGATCAAGCTTGAACTGCAACGGCAGGACGCCCATCCCGACCAGATTGGAGCGGTGAATACGCTCGAAGCTTTCTGCGATCACCGCTTTGACGCCGAGCAGATTGGTACCCTTGGCCGCCCAGTCACGGCTTGATCCGGTGCCATATTCCTGGCCGGCAATCACCACCAGAGGCGTGCCCGACGCTTGATATTTCATGGCTGCATCGTAAATCGCCATTTTTTCCCCGGTGGGGATGTAAATTGTGTTGCCACCTTCCTCGCCCCCGAGCATTTCATTGCGAATTCGGATGTTGGCAAACGTTCCGCGCATCATCACTTCATGGTTGCCACGACGTGAACCGTAGGAGTTGAAGTCGCGCGGCTCGACACCTTTCTCCTGCAGATAACGCCCAGCGGGGCTGTCGACCTTGATATTGCCGGCGGGGGAGATGTGGTCTGTGGTTACCGAATCACCGAGCAAAGCCAATACCCGCGCGCCTTTGACGTCGTTCACCTCCGGCAGAGGACCGGAGATATTGTCGAAGAAAGGTGGATGCTGGATGTAGGTCGAATCGTCCTGCCACACGTAAGTCGCCGCTTGCGGCACCTCGATGGCTTGCCATTGCTCGTCGCCGGCAAACACTTCGGCGTATTCCTTGTGGAACATTGCTGTGTTGACCTGATTAACCGCTTCGGCGATCTCCCGGCTGCTCGGCCAGATATCGCGCAGATACACCGGATTGCCCTGTTGATCCTCGCCCAGCGGTTCGCTGCTGATATCGGTGCGCACACTGCCGGCCAATGCGTAGGCGACAACCAGCGGTGGCGAGGCCAGCCAGTTGGTTTTCACCAGCGGGTGCACGCGACCTTCGAAGTTGCGGTTGCCGGACAGTACCGATGCGACGGTCAGATCGGCTTTCTGAATGGCTTTCTCGATTGGCTCCGGCAGTGGCCCGGAGTTGCCGATGCAGGTGGTGCAGCCATAGCCGACCAGCGAAAAACCGAGTTGATCGAGGTACTGCGTCAGTCCGGCAGCCTTGTAGTAGTCGGTGACGACTTTCGAACCCGGCGCCAATGAACTCTTCACCCAAGGCTTGCGCGTCAGACCTTTCTCCACGGCTTTCTTCGCCAGCAACCCGGCCGCCATCATCACGCTCGGGTTGGAAGTGTTGGTGCAGGAAGTGATCGCGGCGATGACCACAGCACCGTTTTTCAGGCGATAGGTCTTGCCATCGTATTCGTAGTCCGCTTCGCCGACCAGATCGGCGTTGCCCACGGCGACGCCGCCACCGCCCTCGCTTTCCAGGCGTCCTTCTTCCTTGCTGGTGGGTTTGAATTGCAGGTCGATGAAATCACTGAAGGCTTGCGCGACGTTCGGCAGCGAGACGCGATCCTGCGGACGTTTCGGCCCGGCCAGACTGGCTTCGACGCTGCCCATGTCCAGCGCCAGGCTGTCGGTGAACACTGGCTCCTGACCCGGCAGACGCCACAGGCCTTGAGCCTTGGTGTACGCCTCGACCAATTTCACTACTTCCGGCGGCCGGCCAGACAAGCGGAGGTATTCCAGCGTGACATCATCGACCGGGAAGAAACCGCATGTCGCTCCGTACTCTGGAGCCATGTTGGCGATCGTTGCACGGTCGGCCAGTGGCAGATCGGCGAGACCGTCGCCATAGAATTCGACGAATTTGCCGACCACGCCTTTCTTGCGCAGCATCTGCGTCACGGTCAGCACCAGATCGGTAGCGGTGATGCCTTCCTTGAGCTTGCCGGTGAGTTTGAAGCCGATCACTTCGGGAATCAGCATCGACACCGGTTGTCCGAGCATCGCCGCTTCCGCTTCGATCCCGCCAACGCCCCAGCCGAGCACGCCGAGACCGTTGATCATGGTGGTGTGGGAGTCGGTGCCGACCAGCGTGTCGGGGAAGGCGTAGGTGCGGCCATCCTCGTCTTTGGTCCACACGGTGCGGCCGAGGTATTCGAGATTGACCTGGTGGCAGATGCCGGTGCCCGGCGGTACCACGCTGAAGTTATCGAACGCACTCTGGCCCCAGCGCAGGAAGGCATAGCGCTCGCCGTTGCGTTGCATTTCGATGTCGACGTTCTGTTCAAACGCACTGGCGCTGCCAAACCTGTCGACCATTACCGAGTGGTCGATCACCAGATCCACCGGCGACAACGGGTTGATCCGCTGCGGATCGCCGCCGGCCTTGGCCATTGCCGCACGCATGGCGGCGAGATCGACCACGGCGGGAACGCCGGTAAAATCCTGCATCAATACACGGGCAGGGCGGTACTGGATTTCTCGATCGGAGCGGCGCTCCTTGAGCCAGGCGGCGATGGCTTTGAGGTCGGCGCCGGTGACGGTTTTTTCGTCTTCCCAGCGCAGCAGGTTTTCCAACAGCACCTTCAACGACATCGGCAGCTTGTCGAGGTCGCCCAGGCTCTTGGCGGCTTCCGGCAGGCTGAAATAGTGGTAGGTCGTGGCGTCGACTTGTAGGGTTTTCAGTGACTTCAGACTATCGAGGGACGGCATTACGATCACTCCTTTGAGTCCGCACGGCTACGGACTGAGGGGACGGGCAGAGCATTAAACCTAGCCCTGTTTTGAGTAGCTGGCTAATAACTGGACTCTATGGACGGAACCAAGGTTCCGACTTCGGCTATCATGCGCCGGTTTTCGTGACAGGCATTGCGGCAACGCAAGGCTTGAGCATCGCGCAGCCGTCGAATGATCGACCGCTGCCCAGGAGTAAGAATGAACACCCTATTCATGCATTGCCGGCCCGGCTTCGAAGGCGAAGTCTGTTCGGAGATTTCCGACCTTGCCGCCCGTCTCAATGTCGCCGGTTACGCCAAAGCCAAAACGGCTGCGGCCTGCGCCGAGTTTGTCTGCACCGAAGCAGACGGTGCCGAACGCCTGATGCGCGGGCAGCGTTTCGCCGAACTGATCTTCCCGCGGCAGTGGGCGCGCGGCTTTTTCATCGATCTGCCGGAAAACGATCGGATCAGCGTGATTCTCGCGCAGATGGCCGATTTCCCGGTGTGCGGCAGTCTGTGGCTGGAAGTGGTCGATACCAATGACGGCAAGGAGCTGTCGAACTTCTGCAAGAAGTTCGAAGGCCCGCTGCGCAAGGCACTGATCGCCGCTGGCAAACTGGTGGAGGACGCCAGCAAGCCGCGTTTGTTGCTGACTTTCAAAAGCGGCCGCGAAGTTTTTCTCGGCCTGGCCGATGCCGGCAATTCGGCGATGTGGCCGATGGGCATTCCACGCCTGAAGTTTCCCCGCGAAGCGCCAAGCCGTTCGACCCTGAAGCTGGAAGAGGCATGGCACCACTTCATTCCGCGTGATCAGTGGGAAGATCGCCTGCACAGCGATATGACCGGTGTCGACCTCGGCGCCGCGCCGGGGGGCTGGACTTGGCAACTGGTCAACCGTGGCATGCTGGTGACGGCGATCGACAACGGCCCGATGGCTGAAAGCCTGATGGAAACCGGGCTGGTCCAGCATCTGATGGCGGACGGATTTACCTTCAAGCCCAAGCAGCCGGTGGACTGGATGGTTTGCGACATCGTCGAGAAACCGGCGCGCAACGCCGCGATGCTGGAAGAGTGGATTGGCGAGGGACATTGCCGCGAGGCGGTGGTCAACCTGAAGTTGCCGATGAAGCAGCGTTATGCCGAAGTGAAGCGGCTGCTCGAGCGCATTGCCGATGGATTCAAGGCACGGGGGATCAAGGTTGATATCGGCTGCAAGCAGCTGTATCACGATCGTGAGGAGGTGACTTGCCATCTGCGCCGGCACGACAGCAGAAAGCCCAAGTCCCGCTGAAGCAGAGCGAACTCTTGTGGGAGCGAGCCTGCTCGCGAAAGCGTCTTGTCAGCCGACATCAATGTTGGATGAAGCACCGCATTCGCGAGCAGGCTCGCTGCCACATGGGTTGGACGATATCCCAAGCAATACGCGACAATGCCGGCCAGTTTCTGGAGTAAGCCATGAGTGAAATGATCAACACCCCGGTCGACGGCACCCTCGACGCCACCGGTCTCAATTGCCCGGAGCCGGTGATGATGTTGCACCAGCACATCCGCGATCTGGCGCCCGGCGGCCTGCTCAAGGTGATCGCCACGGATCCCTCGACCAAGCGCGATATCCCCAAGTTCTGCGTGTTTCTTGACCATGAACTGGTCAGCCAGCATGAAGAGGCCGGTACCTATCTTTACTGGATTCGCAAGAAGTCCTGAATCTGGGCAAAAAAAAGACCTGCAAATGCAGGTCTTTTTTTATGGGTGATCAACCCGCCGAACGACTGATCCGGATTCGCTTGCGCGCACTGCGTATCAGCCGGATTGACAGCATCAGCGCCGCGCAGCTCAAACCGACAATCAGACCCTGCCACAACCCGCTCGGGCCCCGTGACTCGCCGAGCCAATCGGTCAGGCCCAGCGCGTAACCGACCGGCAAACCAATACCCCAGTAGGCGAACAGAGTCAGGATCATCGTCACCCGCGTGTCCTGATAACCACGCAGCGCGCCGGCTGCAGTCACCTGAATCGCATCGGAAAACTGGAACAGCGCCGAATAGACGATCAGCATGGCCGCAATGTGAATCACCGTCGGATCAGCGGTATAGATCGCCGCAATCGGCTCGCGCAGAGCCAGCATCAGGCTCGCCGACAGGCAGGCGTAGGCCAGTGCGGTGCCCATGCCGACACCTGCAGCGAAACGCGCCTCACGGGGTTCCTCGCGGCCCAGCGCCTGGCCGACGCGCACGGTGACCGCCATGCCCAGCGAATAGGGAATCATGAACACCAGCGAGCTGACGTTCAGCGCGATCTGATGCCCGGCCACCACCGTCGCCCCGAGGCTGCCGATCAGCAGTGCAATCACGGCGAAAATGCTCGACTCGGCAAACACCGCGATGCCGATCGGTAAACCAATCGACAGCAGACGCTTGATCACCGCCCACTGCGGCCAGTCGAAGCGGCTGAACAGTTCGCTTGAGCGATAGGCTGGCGCCCAGCGTTCGTAACCGGCCAGGCCCAGCGCCATCACCCACATCACGATCGCCGTGGCCCAGCCGCAGCCGACGCCGCCCATGGCGGGCACGCCGAAGTGGCCATAGATGAAGATGTAGTTCAGGGGAATGTTCAGCGCCAGACCGCACAGGCCCAGCACCATGGCCGGGCGGGTGCGACCGATGCCGTCGCTGGTGCAGCGCAGCACGTGATAAAAGGCCACCGCCGGCAAGCCGCTGGCGATGCCGTGCAGGTATTGCATGCACGGGCCGATCAATTCGGGATCGACCTTCATCAGGTGCAGCACCGGTTCGGCAGCGATCAGCATCGAGGTAGCGATCAAGCCGACCACCAATGCCAGCCACAGCGCCTGCCGCACGATCGGGCCGATTTCGCTGTGCTTGCCGGCGCCGAAACGTTGAGCGACTTTTGGCGTGGTGGCCAATAGTGTGCCGGTCATCAATAGAAACACCGGGACCCAGATCGAGTTGCCCAGTGCCACTGCCGCCAGATCCTTGGGCCCGACGCGCCCGGCCATCACCGCATCGACGAAGCCCATGGCGGTGGTCGCCAGTTGCGCGATGATGATCGGCAACGCCAGGGCGAGCAGATTTTTCAGCTCCAGACGAATCCGCGCTGGGCGGGTCAGGGAGACGGCGACAGGTTGGTCAGTTACAGGGTTCACAGGCAAAGCGTCCGGATAGTGTTGATACGCAAAGCGACGCATTCTACGCCGCTGACGCCTCGGTCAGGAAAAATCCTCTGTTGCGTATTTGTAAGCGCAAACCCTGCTGGCCGATCGACGCGTCTGCACCTAAACTGCCGATCCGCCCAAGGAGCCCGCCATGCTGATTGTTGCCGACGAAAATATCCCGCTGCTCGATGCTTTTTTTGCCGGTTTCGGCGACATCCGCCGAGTCCCGGGCCGCTCCATCGACCGCACGACGGTCGAGCAGGCCGATGTGCTGCTGGTGCGCTCGGTGACCAACGTCAATCGTGCGCTGCTCGAGGGCAGCAAGGTGCGCTTTGTCGGCACCTGCACCATTGGCACCGATCATCTGGATCTGGATTACTTCAACGAGGCCGGGATCTGCTGGTCGAGCGCGCCGGGGTGCAATGCCCGGGGCGTGGTCGATTACGTACTGGGCAGTCTGATGACACTGGCCGAAATCGAAGGGGTTGATCTGAGTCAGCGCACTTACGGCGTTGTCGGCGCCGGTGAAGTGGGGAGGCGCTTGATCAAGGTCCTGAAGGGCTTGGGCTGGAACGTCAGGGTTTGCGATCCGCCGCGTCAGGCCGCCGAGGGCGGCGATTATGTCAGCCTTGAACAGATCATCGAGCAGTGCGACGTGATCAGTCTGCATACGCCATTGACCCGCAGCGGCGACTCTGCAACCTGGCACCTGTTCGATCAACAGCGTCTGCAGCAACTCAAGCAGGGTGCATGGCTGATCAATGCGGCGCGCGGCCCTGTGGTGGATAACGTTGCGCTGCGTGAGGTGCTGCTGGAGCGCGAGGACCTGCAGGCAGTGCTCGACGTCTGGGAAAAAGAGCCGGAAGTTGACCCTGCGCTGGCGGAGCTCTGCGTATTGGCCACGCCACACATCGCCGGTTACAGCCTCGATGGCAAGCAACGCGGCACCGCGCAAATCTATCAGGCCTACTGCGCTTTCAGCGGTCAACCTGCGGCGATTCAGCTCAGCGATCTGCTGCCAGCAACCTGGTTGTCGGAAGTTTCCTTGCACGGTGACAGCGACCCGGCGTGGGCGCTGGCGATGCTGTGCCGGGGCGTGTACGACCCGCGCCGCGATGATGCGGATTTTCGCCGCAGCCTGGTGGGAAATGTCGCTGAACAGCGTGCGGCGTTTGACGTGCTGCGCAAGCAGTACCCGGTGCGACGCGAGATCGAAGGCCTGAAGGTGCGGATTGAAGGTGATGCGCTGGTGTTGCGGCAGATGGTTGAGGCGCTGGGGGCAACCCGTGTCCTGTAGGAGCTGTCGAGTGAAACGAGGCTGCGATCTCTTGATCTTGCTTTTTGAAGATCAAAAGATCGCAGCCTTCGGCAGCTCCGACACGATACACAGCTAAATTACAGATACAAAAAACCCGGCCACTCAGGACCGGGTCAGGAAGACGGTGGCTATATCACTCTTGTTCGGCAGGCTTGACCAATCGCTTTTCCAGTTCGCGGCAGGCGTTCTGGATCATGTCTTCAGTGATCGGTACCTCGCGGCCCTGCTCATCGATAATCGAGCAACCCAGAGACTGGTCGGGTTGGGTGCGGATCACTTCAATCTTGTCTTCGCTGCTGTGTTGCAAGGACATGGCCTGTCTCCTCATCAGGTTGTGTGCCTAAGGTAAAACCGCCACGTGACCAGGCTGTGACAACTCCCTGCGGTCTGTCGGCGGGGCGGCATCTCTACTCAAACAGAAATGACGATTCGTCTCAACCGCAACCTTAGACCAATCGTTTCTAGCATCCGGACATCCCGGGCATATTTAACCTGACTCATTGTGATTTACAGAGTTCCACCCCATCTGAGTCTGTAGGCTGGCCCGATTCATCTGCGCAGACGTGAATTCCATGATCTCGATGCTTTCTTCCCGACACCGGCGCGCCCTGCGCCTGACCAGTCATTTTCTCCTGCCGTACCGCTGGCATGCTTTCGGCGCGCTGCTCGCGTTGATCGTCACAGCCGGCATTACGTTGTCGATGGGGCAGGGCATCAAGTTGCTGGTCGATCAGGGTTTCATGACCCGGTCGCCACATCTGCTCAATCAGTCCATCGGTATCTTCATGCTGCTGGTGCTCGGGTTGGCGCTGGGCACTTTTGCAAGGTTCTATCTTGTTTCATGGATTGGCGAGCGCGTGGTCGCCGACATTCGCCGGCAAGTGTTCAATCACTTGGTGTATCTGCATCCGGGCTTTTATGAGGACAACCGCAGCTCAGAAATCCAGTCGCGCCTGACCGCCGACACCACGCTTCTGCAGTCGGTGATCGGCTCGTCGCTGTCGCTGTTCCTGCGCAATCTGCTGATGGTCATCGGCGGTGTGGTGTTGCTCTTCATCACCAATCCCAAACTCACCAGCATTGTTGTGATTGCGTTACCGCTGGTGATCGCGCCGATCCTGATCTTCGGCCGCCGCGTGCGCAATCTGTCGCGCCAGAGCCAGGACCGCATCGCCGATATCGGCAGCTACGTATCGGAAACCCTTGGTCAGATCAAAACCGTGCAGGCCTACAACCATCAGGTACAGGACGAGCAGCGTTTCGCTTCGACCGTCGAGCAGGCGTTCGAAACGGCGCGTAAAAGGATCTTCCAGAGGGCGTGGTTGATCACTCTAGTGATCGTGCTCGTGCTGGGCGCGGTGGCGGTGATGTTGTGGGTCGGCGGCATGGATGTAATGGCGGGGCGGATATCGGCTGGGGAGCTGGCGGCATTCGTTTTCTATAGCCTGATTGTCGGCAGCGCGTTCGGCACGCTGAGCGAAGTGATCGGCGAACTGCAGCGTGCTGCGGGCGCAGCAGAACGCATCGCAGAATTACTGCGCTCGGAAAACATCATCCAGCCCCCGACGACGGGACTGGTAGCGTTGCCAGCCCGAGTCAAAGGTGAGCTTGAATTGCGCGACGTGCGCTTTTCCTACCCCTCGCGTCCGGAAAGCTACGCAGTCGATGGCTTGAATCTGGCGGTTAGAGCAGGCGAAACCCTGGCATTGGTGGGGCCGTCAGGCGCGGGCAAATCTACGGTCTACGACCTGTTGCTGCGCTTCTACGATCCGCGTGAGGGGCAGATTCTCCTCGATGGCGTGCCACTGACCAGTCTTGACCCGCTGGACCTGCGCCGCTGTTTCGCGCTGGTCTCGCAAACTCCTGCATTGTTTTTCGGCAGTGTGGAAGAGAACATTCGCTACGGCTGCCCGACGGCCACGCTCGCGCAGGTCAAGGAAGCTGCGCGAATTGCCCACGCCCATGACTTCATCGAACAAATGCCGGACGGCTATCAGACTCACCTCGGCGACGGCGGCCTCGGATTGTCCGGCGGTCAGCGCCAGCGTCTGGCCATCGCCCGCGCCTTGCTGGTGGACGCGCCGATCCTGCTGCTGGACGAAGCCACCAGTGCCCTCGACGCCCAGAGCGAGCATCTGATCCAGCAGGCCCTGCCAACGCTGATGGAAAACCGCACGACACTGGTGATTGCCCACAGGCTGGCCACGGTGAAGAACGCTGATCGAATTGCGGTGATGGATCAAGGCAAGCTGGTAGCGGTGGGGACACATCAGCAATTGATCGCCAGCAATCCGCTGTACGCGCGGCTGGCGGCGTTGCAGTTCAATGATGGTCAGCCTGATTAACCCATCCAGTAACCGACTGGGAATGATCCATAAAAAAATGCCCGTATCTCACAATACGGGCATTTTTCACTCTCATGCGGTCACTGCCTGCTCATTGATCATCAAAATACCGCTCATGCCAATCCACCAGCGGTTGGGGTGAGTTGAGCTTCTGGCCGTAGATCACCGAGTACGACAACACGTTCTGCACATACTGGCGGGTTTCGTCGAACGGGATGCTTTCCACCCAGACGTCGAAACTGAGGTGATCGGCGCCGCGCAGCCACTGACGCACGCGGCCGGGGCCGGCGTTGTAAGCGGCGGAGGCGAGCACGCGGTTACCGTTGAACTGGCTGTGCACCTGGCTGAGATAAGCGGCGCCGAGCTGGATGTTCTTGTCCGGATCGAGCACTTGCTGCGGCGAGGCCAGTGGAATGCTGAACTTGCGCGCGGTTTCCTTGGCGGTGCCGGGCATCAACTGCATCAGACCGCTGGCGCCGACGCCGGAGCGCGCGTCGTCCATGAAGGCACTTTCCTGCCGAGTGATGGCGAACACCCAGCTCGAATGCAGGCCGCGGACCTTGGCTTCACGCACGAGGGTATCGCGGTGCGCCATCGGGAAGCGGATATCCAGGTCGTCCCAGTATTGCGCCTGACTGATGGTGCGGATCGCCGGGAAGTACCATTTCAGGTCGTAGGCCAGTTTGGCCTGGGCGACCATTTCATCGCGGTTGAAATGACGGCTGACGTGATACCACTCGCGACGCCCGTCGACGATCTGCCCGCGTGCATGAAACTCCAGCGCGCGGCGCACGCCGGGGGTGTTACGGACCTTGTTGATCAGCGCCTGGCTGAGCACCAGCGGCTTGTTGTTCAGCGAGTAAGGCGATTGTGAACGGTCTGCGGCGAGGAAGCCGTAGAAGTCTCGTTCCCGCGCCAGATTCTTGTACAGGGTCAGCGCTTGCGGGTTTTGTGGCTGGGCCAGTTCCAGGCTGCGCGCCTGCCAGTAGCGCCAACGGTTGGTGGTGGCGAGGTCTTGCGGCAGGCGTTTGGTCAGCTCGTAGGCATCATTCCAGCGTGCCAGACGCAGCAGCAGGCGCAGGCGCCATTCCGAGACGGTGTTGTCGCGCAGTTCCGGATCGTATTTGGTCATTACGTCGAGCGCGCGGCTGTCGAAACGCCGGGCGAGGGTCAAGCCGATCTCGCGGGCGATCGCGACTTTTTCATCGCGAGAGAAATGCATGCTGCTGGCGTAACCGTCGAGCAGCGCCATGGCCTTGTCCGGGTCCTGCCGAGCGAGGCGGCGCAAGCCGAGGCTGACCACGTCGGACATCGGCTCGTCGGCCGGAGTGAAGCGCGACGGCTGGTTGAGCAGTTCGGGTTTCTGCGCCACGTCGACCAGCAAGCGACCGCGCGGGGCCAGGGTGGTCAGGCCGTTGATCAGGCTGTTGGCCAGCGGGTAGTTGCGCGCCTGTGCGGCAAGTTTGGTACGCTCCCAGCGTTTCTGCTCGGTGAGCTGGCCATCGGCGGCCCAGATGCCGAACAGGGCGTCACACGCAGCCGGTTGCGATTTGCCGGTCAGCCAGAGCTTTTCCGCGTTGGCATAGCCTTCGGCCTTCTTGTCATGGCTGATCTGGTACTGCGCGTTGAGGCAGTCCAGTTCGGTGAAATTCAGTTTCGGGTCGTAATACTTGGCGAAGGTCGCCCAGTCGCCGCGGTCGGCGAGCCAGCGCAACCAGCGCAGTTTCATCCAGTTGGCTTGCGGCAGGTCACCGTGTTCGGCGAGGAATTTCTCGATTTCCGCGTTGCTCGCGGTCTTCAGGCGCGCGGTCAGTTCGTCGTAAGCCAGATAGGGTTCCAGCGGATAATCGGCAAGCGCCTGGCTGTAGCGCAAATATGGGCCGGTATCACCTTTGGCCAAGGCGCGCTTGGCTTCATCGTAATACTGGCGTTGGGTGGAAAGGTCCACCGCCTGGACGGATTGAGCGGCAGTGGCGGTAAGAAACAAGCAGGACAAAACACTGAAAAGGCGACTGCGCATGAGACATCCGGGCAGAGAAAATCATGACAAGTGCCGATCGGGATCCGCACTGAATTGCCTGTAGCTTAGCCTTTTGCCAGCAAGCGGCGAAAGCTTTGCGCGCCTCGCTGCACAAGTTCGCAACAAATGTTGTGCAGAGTGCTTCGACAGACAAATTGCCGGCCTGCTGAAGCCTCAAGTCAGGTAGAATGCGCGCCCGGTTTTTGGAGAAGCTCATGACCCTGCTCAAATTCAGCGATGTGTCCCTTGCGTTCGGCGCTATGCCGTTGTTGGACAAGGTGTCCTGGCAGATCGCCCGTGGTGAGCGGGTGTGCATCATCGGCCGCAACGGCACTGGCAAGTCCAGCATGATGAAACTGGTCAAGGGCGACCAGAAGCCCGATGACGGTTCGGTGTGGCGTGCACCCGGTCTGAAAATCGGCGAATTGCCGCAAGAATTGCCAGTGGCCGACGACCGGACGGTATTCGACGTGGTGGCTGAGGGCCTCGACGGCGTAGGCGCGTTGCTCGCCGAATACCATCACCTGAGCCAGAACATCGTCACCGACGCTGATCTGGACAAGCTGATGCACGTTCAGCACGACCTCGAAGCCCGTGACGGCTGGCGCTTGCAGACGTTGGTCGACAGCACCCTGAGCCGCCTGCAATTGCCGGCCGACAAGACCCTCGCCGAGTTGTCCGGCGGCTGGCGTCGTCGCGTGCTGCTGGCGCAGGCGCTGGTGTCCGAACCGGATCTGCTGCTGCTCGACGAACCGACCAACCACCTGGACATCGGCGCGATTGCCTGGCTCGAAGAAGCGCTGAAGGATTTCCAGGGGGCCGTGTTGTTCATCACGCACGACCGTTCCTTCCTGCAAAACCTCGCCACGCGTATCCTCGAACTGGATCGCGGCGGCCTGATCGACTGGAACGGCGACTACGCCAGTTTCCTCGTGCACAAAGAAGCTGCGCTGGCCGCTGAAGAAACCGCCAACGCGCTGTTCGACAAGCGTCTTGCTCAGGAAGAAGTGTGGATCCGTCAGGGCATCAAGGCCCGGCGCACCCGTAACGAAGGTCGCGTGCGCGCCCTGAAAGCCCTGCGCGTTGAGCGCAGTGAGCGTCGCGAGCGTACCGGCAAAGCCAACATCCAGCTGGAAACCGCGGACAAGTCCGGCAAACAGGTGATGGTGCTGGAGAACGTCAGCTTCGCGCATCCGGGCGGGCCTTTCCTGATCAAGGATTTCTCAATGGTCCTGCAGCGCGGCGACCGTATCGGTCTGCTCGGCGCCAACGGTACCGGCAAGACCACACTGTTGAAGCTAATGCTCAGCGGTCTGCAACCGACCAGCGGCAAAGTGGAAGAGGGCACGCGCATCGACGTCGCCTACTTCGACCAATTGCGCCATCAGCTGGATCTGGAAAAAACCGTGATCGACAACGTCGCCGAAGGTCGCGACTTTATCGACATCGACGGGCAGAGCCGCCATGTGCTGAGCTATCTCGGCGACTTCCTGTTCAGCCCGCAGCGTGCACGCACGCCGGTCAAGGCGTTGTCCGGTGGCGAGCGTGCGCGTCTGTTGCTGGCGAAGCTGTTCAGCAAGCCGGCGAACCTGCTGGTACTCGACGAACCGACCAACGACCTGGACGTGGAAACCCTCGAGCTGCTCGAAGAGGTGCTGCTGACCTTCAACGGCACCGTGCTGATGGTCAGCCACGACCGGGCATTCCTCGATAACGTGGTGACCAGCACCCTGGTCTTCGAAGGTGAAGGCAAGGTTCGTGAATACGTCGGCGGTTATCAGGACTGGATCCGTCAGGGCGGCTCGCCGCGTCTGCTGGGCGTGACTGAAAGCAAGTCGGGCAAGGCTGACCTGAATTCGGCGGTGGTTACCGCTGAGCCGGCTCCGGTGGCTGCGCCTGCGGCTGCTGCTCCGGTTGCCAAGAAGAAACTGAGCTACAAGCTGCAGCGCGAGCTGGAAGCCTTGCCGGGCGACATCGACGCCAAGGAGCAGCAGATCGCCGCGGTTGAAGCGGAAATGGCTGAAGCCGGTTTCTACCAGCGTCCGCCGGCGGAAACGGCCAAAGTGATTGCTTCGCTGGAGCAATTGCAGGCCGAGCTGGATGCGTTGGTGGAGCGTTGGGCCGAGCTGGATGCCTGATTGCTCCTGAGGTAAAAAGCCCGGCGCTCAGTAATGAGCGCCGGGCTTTTCATATGTCATGCGATCTACAGGCGGGAGCACGTCACCTGTGGGAGCGAGCCTGCTCGCGAAAGCGGTGTGTCAGGCAGCCTCATATTGAATGTGCCGACGTATTCGCGAGCAGGCTCGCTTCCACAAAGTGCAAGACAGATCAGCGTTTGACCAGGTGCACCGCCAGTACATCGCATGGCGCACCGTGCAGCACATCATTCGCGGTCGAGCCGAGCAGCAGTGCCAGGCCATGACGGCCATGGCTACCGACGACGATCAGATCGCATTGCTGTTCCTTGGCGAAATGATGGATTTCCTGGCGGGGCTGGCCGTAGGTCAGATGGCAATCGGCGTCTTTGAACTCGGGGTATTTCAATTTGAGTTTTTCAAGGCGTTCCTTGGCCTGATCGAACTGCTGTTGTTGCAGTTGTGACAGGTCCATTGGCACGTCGCCACCGAAGGCCATGGCCATTGGTTCAACGATATGCACCAGCGACAACTTGGCAGCGTTGCTCGCCGACAGCTCACGCGCGCGGTGGATCACAGGGTCGCACTCTTCGGTCAGATCTACGGCGACCAGTATGTGGTGGTAGGGCATGAGGTGCTCCTCCTGAGGGTTCGATATTGGTAAGTATGGCTGGTTTCAAGCGCATTGGTTCGCAAGTGACACAATGGGCTCATCAAAAATCGGGAGTACAGATATGACGGTCTGGCTGGTGGTGTCAATCCTGCTGGTAGTTTTAAGTCCACTGGCATGGTTGCGCCCATCGCGCGCGCAGAGCGGGCGCATGGCGCTGCGCATGGAGGCGCGACGCATCGGCCTGGCCATGCAACTGGCGCCGCAGGAGTGGCCGCACTGGCTGCTGCCGGAGCCGCCGAATCCCTGCGCCCAGTACCACCGGCCCCGGCGTGGCAGCCAGCCGGCATGCTGGACCTATTGGCAGAAAACTCCGGGCGTGTGGGTCAATCAATGGCAGGAAGTCTGCGATGACCGGGCGCTCCTTGATTATTTCGAAAAATTGCCGGGCAATGTTTTCAAGATCGAAGCGGACAAGCAGATGATCGCCTTGTACTGGGGTGAGAAGGGCGAGGCGACGGTTCTGCAGGATATCGACGCGACGCTGAAAGCGCTGGCGTGAGACGGCGATTTTTCTCACTGCAACGGTGTAGAACGTCCGGCAGACGCCCAATAAAAAGCCCGACATGATTCGTCGGGCGGGTTGGCCAGGCAGGCCGGTAATCTTTTTTTGCGGCAGGCGCTTTGATCGCCCCGGCAAATTTCCTCGCAGTCCACCCAGCGTAGCCTTCTGAACAGGGCTCGGCGGAAATTAGGGCGACTTTTCTAACTATTGATTCTATGAATGGCTCAACATCGAGACGGGTGTTGCTGCTCATCCTGGTGCAGAAATGACTGCAAAGTCGCATTTCAGCCCGAATTTAGGGCGATTGACAATTGTCAGAAATTCCGTGAAGGTGACGTACCCGAATCAAACGGGCGTATGAATTGAGCGTTTGTCTTACAGACTGCTCCTACAGAATCCCGACTATCGCGTTGGCGGGTGTGCCAGGCGGACGGTGTCAGCATCGACGAACAAAGCGTCCTTCTGAGCCATATGCCTGCGTCCGACGTGTACTGTTCAGCTTCCATATCGTGGAGATCAGTTGATGATTTACGAAGGTAAAGCCATCACGGTTAAAGCTCTTGAAAGTGGCATCGTCGAATTGAAATTCGACCTCAAGGGTGAGTCCGTCAACAAGTTCAACCGTCTAACCCTGAACGAATTGCGTCAGGCTGTAGACACCATCAAGGCAGATGCTTCGATCAAGGGCGTGATCGTCAGCAGCGGCAAGGACGTATTCATCGTCGGCGCCGACATCACCGAATTTGTCGACAACTTCAAGCTGCCGGATGCCGAGCTGGTTGCTGGCAATCTCGAAGCCAACAAGATCTTCAGCGATTTCGAAGACCTCAACGTGCCAACCGTCGCGGCCATCAACGGCATCGCCCTCGGTGGCGGTCTGGAAATGTGCCTGGCGGCCGACTATCGCGTCATGTCCACCAAGGCCAAGATCGGTCTGCCGGAAGTCAAACTGGGCATCTACCCAGGCTTCGGCGGCACCGTACGTCTGCCACGCTTGATCGGTGTTGATAATGCCATCGAGTGGATTGCCGCCGGTAAGGAAAACCGTCCTGAAGACGCGCTGAAAGTCAGCGCCGTCGACGCAGTGGTTGCTCCCGAGAAACTGCAGGAAGCTGCCCTCGAGTTGATCAAGCGCGCCATCTCCGGCGAGTTCGATTACAAGGCCAAGCGTCAGCCGAAACTTGAAAAACTCAAGTTGAACGCCATTGAGCAGATGATGGCTTTCGAAACCGCCAAAGGGTTTGTAGCTGGCCAGGCTGGGCCGAACTACCCGGCGCCGGTTGAAGCGATCAAGACCATCCAGAAAGCCGCGAACTTCGGTCGCGACAAAGCTCTGGAAGTGGAAGCTGCAGGCTTCGTCAAACTGGCCAAGACCTCTGCTGCGCAGAGCCTGATCGGCCTGTTCCTGAACGATCAGGAACTGAAGAAAAAGGCCAAGGCCTACGACGAAATCGCCAAAGACGTGAAGCAGGCTGCCGTACTGGGCGCCGGCATCATGGGCGGCGGTATCGCCTATCAGTCGGCTTCCAAAGGTACGCCGATCCTGATGAAGGACATCAACGAACACGGTATCGAGCAGGGTCTGGCCGAAGCCGCCAAGCTGCTGGTTGGCCGCGTTGATAAAGGCCGCATGACCGCAGCGAAAATGGCGGAAGTGCTCAACGGCATTCGTCCGACCCTGTCCTACGGCGACTTCGGTCACGTCGATCTGGTGGTCGAAGCTGTCGTCGAGAACCCGAAGGTCAAGCAAGCCGTACTGGCTGAAGTTGAAGGCCAGGTCAAAGAGGACACTATCCTCGCGTCCAACACCTCGACTATTTCCATCAGCCTGCTGGCCAAGGCCCTCAAGCGTCCGGAAAACTTTGTCGGCATGCACTTCTTCAACCCGGTGCACATGATGCCGCTGGTGGAAGTGATCCGTGGCGAGAAGTCCAGCGAACTGGCCATCGCCACCACCGTCGCCTATGCGAAGAAAATGGGCAAGAACCCGATTGTCGTCAATGACTGCCCGGGCTTCCTGGTCAACCGCGTGCTGTTCCCGTACTTCGGCGGTTTCGCCAAACTGGTCAGCGCCGGTGTCGACTTCGTCCGCATCGACAAAGTCATGGAAAAATTCGGCTGGCCGATGGGGCCTGCGTACCTGATGGACGTGGTCGGCATCGACACCGGTCACCACGGTCGTGACGTGATGGCTGAAGGTTTCCCGGACCGCATGAAGGATGATCGTCGCTCGGCCATCGACGTGCTGTACGAAGCCAAGCGCCTGGGCCAGAAGAACGGCAAAGGCTTCTACGCCTACGAGGCCGACAAGAAAGGCAAGCAGAAGAAAGTCGCCGATCCGTCGGTACTCGAAGTGCTCAAGCCGATCGTTTACGAGCAGCGCGAAGTCACTGACGAAGACATCATCAACTGGATGATGATCCCGCTGTGCCTGGAAACCGTGCGTTGCCTGGAAGACGGCATCGTTGAAACCGCCGCCGAAGCCGACATGGGTCTGGTTTACGGTATCGGTTTCCCTCCATTCCGTGGCGGTGCGCTGCGCTACATCGATTCCATCGGTGTCGCCGAGTTCGTTGCCCTGGCTGACCAGTACGCTGATTTGGGCGCGCTGTACCACCCGACCGCGAAGCTGCGCGAAATGGCCAAAAACGGCCAGAGCTTCTTCGGTTAAGCGCCCCCAACTAGAGTGAGAGTGAACTTATGAGCTTGAATCCTAGAGACGTCGTGATTGTCGACTTCGGTCGTACTCCGATGGGCCGCTCCAAGGGCGGCATGCACCGCAACACCCGCGCCGAAGACATGTCGGCGCACCTGATAAGCAAACTGCTGGAACGCAACAGCAAGGTCGACCCGGCGGAAGTCGAGGACGTGATCTGGGGCTGCGTCAACCAGACCCTGGAGCAGGGCTGGAACATCGCACGCATGGCGTCGCTGATGACCCAGATTCCGCACACGTCGGCCGGCCAGACCGTCAGCCGCCTGTGTGGCTCGTCGATGAGCGCGCTGCACACCGCTGCGCAAGCGATCATGACCGGCAACGGTGACGTGTTCGTGGTCGGCGGCGTCGAGCACATGGGCCACGTGAGCATGATGCACGGTGTCGATCCGAACCCGCACATGTCGCTGTACGCGGCGAAAGCCTCGGGCATGATGGGCCTGACCGCTGAAATGCTCGGCAAGATGCACGGCATCACCCGCGAGCAACAGGATGCCTTTGGCGTGCGTTCCCACCAGTTGGCTCACAAGGCAACCGTGGAAGGCAAGTTCAAAGACGAAATCATCCCGATGCAGGGTTACGACGAGAACGGTTTCCTGAAACTGTACGACTACGACGAAACCATTCGTCCGGAAACCACCCTGGAAAGTCTGGCGGCGCTCAAGCCGGCATTCAATCCGAAGGGCGGCACCGTGACTGCCGGTACTTCGTCGCAGATCACTGACGGTGCTTCGTGCATGATCGTGATGTCGGCGCAGCGTGCACAGGACCTGGGTATCCAGCCTATGGCAGTGATCCGTTCGATGGCAGTGGCGGGTGTGGACCCGGCGATCATGGGCTATGGTCCAGTGCCGGCGACACAAAAAGCCCTGAAGCGTGCGGGCCTTGGCATCAACGATATCGACTTCTTCGAGCTCAACGAAGCTTTCGCCGCACAGGCCTTGCCAGTGCTGAAAGATCTGAAAGTGCTCGACAAGATGAACGAGAAGGTTAACCTGCACGGCGGTGCGATCGCCCTGGGTCACCCGTTCGGTTGCTCCGGTGCACGTATTTCCGGCACCCTGTTGAACGTGATGAAGCAGAATAGCGGCACCTTCGGGGTGGCCACTATGTGCATTGGTCTCGGCCAAGGCATCTCCACCGTCTTCGAACGCGTTTAAGCGTCTCGTCGATGGAAGCCGGGGCCCAGTGCCCCGGTTTTTGTTTTTGGGTTTTTTATTTATTTTTGAAAAGATTTCAGTGAGGGCCGAAGCATGCCGATACAACCTGGGCTCTACCAACATTACAAAGGTCCGCAATACCGTGTATTCAGTGTTGCGCGGCATTCCGAAACCGAAGAAGAAGTGGTCTTTTACCAAGCCCTGTATGGCGATTACGGCTTTTGGGTGCGCCCTTTGAGCATGTTCGTCGAGTCGGTCGAGGTTGACGGCGAGCAGGTGCCGCGCTTTGCTTTGGTGCAAGCCGAACCGAGCGTTTTCGACAAGGTTTGAGGCGGCTGCGCAGACAACCCTGCGCTTGACCTCACCTTGTATCAACTATATATAGCGGTGCCGCGTCAGGCGCCAACCGCCTTTCACTTCTAGAATTCAGGAATTTTCTGATCCATGGGCAAATCGCTGGTCATTGTGGAATCCCCGGCTAAGGCCAAGACCATCAACAAGTATCTGGGTAACCAATACGTGGTGAAGTCGAGTATCGGCCATATCCGAGACCTGCCCACCAGCGGTTCGGCTAGCGCCAGCAAAGAGCCAGCCGCCAAGCGCGGCAAGGCTGCTGCGGGCGAAGGTCCGGTGCTCTCGCCGAAAGACAAAGCGCGCAAGCAGCTGGTCTCGCGTATGGGCGTCGATCCCGAACACGGCTGGAAGGCCAAGTACGAGATCCTTCCCGGCAAAGAGAAAGTCATTGAAGAGCTACGCCGGCTCGCCAAGGATGCTGACACCATCTATCTCGCAACCGACTTGGATCGCGAGGGGGAAGCCATTGCCTGGCACCTGCGCGAAGCCATCGGTGGTGACGACAGCCGCTACAAGCGCGTGGTGTTCAACGAAATCACCAAGAAGGCGATTCAGGAAGCCTTCTCCGAGCCGGGCGAGCTGGACATTGATCGTGTCAACGCCCAGCAGGCGCGTCGCTTCCTCGATCGCGTGGTTGGATACATGGTGTCGCCGTTGCTGTGGGCCAAAATCGCCCGCGGCCTGTCTGCCGGTCGCGTGCAATCGGTTGCCGTGAAGCTGGTGGTCGAGCGTGAGCGAGAAATCCGTGCGTTCATTCCGGAAGAATACTGGGAAGTGCACGCTGATCTCGGCACTGCCAAAGGCTCGACCGTGCGTTTCGAAGTGGCTCGCGAAAAAGGCGAAGCCTTCAAGCCGCTGAACGAAGCCCAGGCCATGGCCGCGCTGGAGAAGCTCAAGTCTTCCAGCTACAGCATCGTCAAGCGCGAAGACAAGCCGACCAGCAGCAAGCCGTCGGCGCCGTTCATTACGTCGACCTTGCAGCAGGCTGCGAGCAACCGCCTCGGTTTCGGTGTGAAGAAAACCATGATGATGGCCCAGCGTCTGTACGAAGCCGGCTACATCACTTACATGCGTACCGACTCGACCAATCTCTCGGCCGACGCCGTGGCGATGGCGCGCACGTACATCGAAGACGAATTCGGCAAGAAGTACCTGCCGGAAACGCCGAACGTCTACAGCAGCAAGGAAGGCGCGCAAGAGGCTCACGAAGCGATTCGTCCGTCCGACGCCAATACCACGCCGAGCAAGCTGGCGGGCATGGAGCGTGATGCCGAGCGTCTGTACGAGCTGATCTGGCGCCAGTTCCTCGCCTGCCAGATGCTGCCGGCGCAATACCTGTCGACCACCGTCAGCGTCGGCGCTGGCGACTTCGAGCTGCGCGCGAAGGGCCGTATCCTCAAGTTCGACGGTTACACCCGCGTGATGCCGCAGATTGCCAAGCCTGGCGACGATGACGTGCTGCCGGACATGGCCCAGGGCGACGTGATGAAGCTGATCAAGCTCGATCCGTCGCAACACTTTACCAAGCCACCGGCGCGTTACTCCGAAGCCAGCCTGGTCAAGGAAATGGAAAAACGTGGCATCGGTCGTCCCTCGACTTACGCAGCGATCATTTCGACCATTCAGGATCGCGGTTATGTGACCCTGCACAACCGTCGTTTCTACTCGGAAAAGATGGGTGACATCGTCACCGAACGTCTGTCCGAGAGCTTCTCCAACCTCATGGACTACGGCTTCACCGCCGGCATGGAAGAGAACCTCGATGACGTGGCGCAGGGCGAGCGCGACTGGAAAAACGTGCTGGACGAGTTCTACGGCGACTTCAAGAAGAAGCTCGAAGTAGCGGAAAATCCTGACAGCGGCATGCGCGCCAACCAGCCGGTCATGACCGACATTCCGTGCACCACCTGCGGTCGTCCGATGCAGATTCGTACCGCCTCGACTGGCGTGTTCCTCGGCTGCTCGGGCTACAGCCTGCCGCCGAAAGAGCGTTGCAAGGCCACGGTCAACCTGGTGCCGGGCGATGAAATCGCCGCGGACGACGAGGGTGAGTCGGAATCGCTGGTACTGCGTGGCAAGCATCGCTGCCCGATCTGCAGCACGGCGATGGACGCCTACCTGCTGGACGAAAAGCGCAAGTTGCACATCTGCGGCAACAACCCGGACTGTGCCGGCTACGAAATTGAAGAGGGCAGCTATCGCATCAAGGGCTATGAAGGTCCGAGTCTGGAATGCGACAAGTGCGGCAGCGAAATGCAGCTCAAGACCGGCCGTTTCGGCAAGTTCTTCGGTTGCACCAACCCGGAGTGCAAAAACACCCGTAAGCTGCTGAAGAGCGGTGATGCGGCGCCGCCGAAGATGGACCCGGTGAAGATGCCCGAGCTGAAATGCGAAAAGGTCAACGACACCTACATCCTGCGTGACGGTGCCTCCGGTCTGTTTCTCGCGGCCAGCCAATTCCCGAAAAACCGCGAGACCCGTGCCCCGCTGGTGATCGAGATTCTGCCGCACAAGGACGAGATCGATCCGAAGTACCACTTCTTGTGCGAAGCTCCGCAGAAGGATCCCGACGGTCTGCCAGCGGTTATCCGCTACAGCCGCAAGACCAAGGAGCAATACGTGCAGACCGAAGTCGACGGCAAGCCTACGGGTTGGAAGGCGTATTACGACGGTGGCAAGTGGACAGTTGAAGACAAGCGCAGCGCAAAGGCGAAGGCTGAGTAAGCGTTAGTCTGAACAGCGAAAAGGCCGCATGAAACCTTCGGGATTTCATGCGGCCTTTTTGTTTTGTGCTTGCGCTGGCATCGGCTGATCCATGACACTGCCGGGCCTGTGTGAAGCAATTATTTCGTTGTGGAGGCTGCCGTCATGGCCCACGAACTCTATACCCGCACCAACCAGAAGATCTATTTCGCCGGTCTGTCACTCGAAGCTCTGGCGCGTGCTGAAGAAGGGCGGGCGATGAATTCTCTGGCGCTGATCCAGGCCGGGCGTGAATCGGCGTTGTTCCACCTCTACGGCGCACTGCTGGGTTTGTGCCATGAGATTGCTGGCTTCTATCGTCTACCGCAGGCCAATTCGCCGCGGGCAGAGGAGTTGTTGAATCGCGAGGTGCTGGAATCGATAGCGATCCCGGAGCTGGCCGAAATGGTCGAGCTCGCCGGTAATCCGGAAACCTGGCTGGCGAAACTGCTGGCGGCGCACGCAGCACTGTTTCAGCCGCCGAGGGTGCCACACAAGCCGAAAGGCGACGTGACACAACCGCTGATTCAAGCGGTTAACCTTGATGAAGAACAAGCGCCAGAAGAATTGAATCGAGAAGAGCTGGAGAGCTGGCGGCAGAACCTCAAGGGCTTGGCCATCCGTTTCCGAGAAGGCTTGAACGAGTGCTGAGGCAGTTTGGCGCAGTGGCAATCTGAAACATGCTGCTGGTCAAGATCCTGAGCGAAGCTCGAATGATGTCTATATAATCGCTGCCTTTCGTGGAGAACAGACCTTTATGCCAACGTCCTTTCTAGAAATTGTCGAGTTACCAGACGGCCGAATCGAACTGCGCAGGGCTGAGGACGAAGGTTCTCTGGTGACGCTGGATTTCTCCGAGGATGCCAAAGCGTTCCTGCAAGGCCAGCACGTTGAAATTGCCAAAGCAATGTTGAGCGTCGGCGTGCAGATGGCAGGTCGTATGGTTGAAGGTGAGTTTGATAAGGATGAGGGGCCGCGGGTTCTTCATTGATCCTCGCCTTGGCCTTTTCTCGGTCGCTTGCGCTACAGATCGGCTTCTCTGTCCCTGGAGAAGCCCTGCGCTTCACACAGCGCGCACTACCATCAATCAACCCAAACGAATATTCAGACTCTGAGCTTCGCCCGTACGCGCGGCGCTGATCAGTTGTTGCCGAGAATTTGCATTCAGCGGATTGAGCCAGGTCACCACGGTGTGGCTGCGACCCAGGCGCAACGCTTCACACGCCAGCTGCTGGGCACTTTGAGCGCCGCGCGGTTGCAGTAGCAGAATGCGCTCGCGGTTCAGGCCAGCATCGCGTAGCCATGATTGCGTCAGGCTGGCGGGCGGTGCGATCAGCGTCAGCCAGCGAGCATCCTGATCCTCGCTGAGTTCACGCAGGATCGGCGCGAGCAGGTTCAGGCAGTTCCCGGCTGCACCGCGCAGTGACAGCTCACTGAAAGCGTCAGGTTTGGCATTCCAGTCACGCTCGACCACGTCTTTGAGGATCGGCGCTATCGGCTGCGCCAGAAACGCTTCAAACAAAGGCAGTTGTGTTTGCTGAGGTGTGTGTGGGAACTGCATGGAGCCTCCTTTAGCGGCGAATGACGCCGACACTCAAGCCTTCGATCACCAGTTCCTGATCTTTCAGGTCGACTTCGATAGGGGCGAACTCGGGGTTTTCGGCGATGAGCCAGACTTTGCTGCCTTCACGCTTGAAGCGTTTGACCGTCACCTCGTCGCCGATACGTGCAACCACAACCTGGCCGTTACGGGCTTCGCGAGTAGTGTGAACTGCCAGCAAGTCGCCGTCGAAGATGCCAATGTCCTTCATGCTCATGCCGTGCACACGCAACAGATAGTCGGCGCGGGGATGGAAGAAGGTCGGGTTGATGTTGCAGGATTCTTCGATGTGCTGCTGGGCAAGGATTGGCGCGCCGGCAGCCACTCGGCCAATGATCGGCAATGTTGAATCGTCGGCCTTGGCTTCGAAGCCGGGAATACGGATGCCGCGGGAAGCGCCCGGGGTCATCTCGATCGCGCCCTTGCGGGCCAGGGCCTTGAGGTGTTCTTCCGCCGCATTTGGCGATTTGAAACCCAGTTCCTGAGCGATTTCCGCACGGGTCGGCGGATAGCCGTTGTCTTCGAGGCAACGTTTGATAAAGGCCAGAATCTCGGCTTGGCGTGGCGTCAGCTTTAGCATATTGATCGCTCTGTCTTTTTATACAGTGACTGGGATTATATACAGTGAAGCGATCTTGGCAATGGCCGTTTTTTTGCTGCCCGCCGAGCGGTCGCGAAGGGTGTTTATTAATGCTGGCGCCTTATGTGGTTAAATATCTGACCGACCATTCCCAAAACGAACCGGCAGGCTTGACAAGGCACAGGCTGAAACGTATGTTTCAAACAAGTGTTTGTCAGGCGGAGTAGCCATGGCCCAGTCGGAAACCGTTGAACGCATTCTTGATGCTGCCGAGCAGTTGTTCGCGGAGAAAGGATTCGCTGAAACCTCATTGCGTTTGATCACCAGCAAGGCTGGCGTCAATCTGGCTGCAGTGAATTATCACTTCGGCTCGAAGAAGGCGCTGATCCAGGCGGTGTTTTCGCGTTTCCTTGGACCGTTCTGCGCCAGCCTTGACAAGGAGCTGGAGCGCCGTCAGGCCAAGCCGGAAAACAAGCCGACCCTCGAAGAGCTGCTGGAAATACTCGTTGAGCAAGCGCTCGTCGTGCAGCCTCGCAGCGGTAACGATCTGTCGATCTTCATGCGCTTGCTCGGCCTCGCGTTCAGCCAGAGCCAAGGCCACTTGCGGCGTTATCTGGAAGACATGTACGGCAAGGTCTTCCGCCGCTACATGCTGCTGGTCAATGAAGCGGCTCCACGCATTCCGCCGATCGAGTTGTTCTGGCGCGTGCACTTCATGCTTGGCGCCGCTGCGTTCAGCATGTCCGGGATCAAGGCCTTGCGTGCGATTGCCGAGACCGATTTCGGCGTCAATACCTCCATCGAACAAGTGATGCGCCTGATGGTGCCGTTCCTCGCTGCCGGCATGCGCGCCGAAACCGGCGTCACCGATACAGCCATGGCCAGTGCGCAATTGCGTCCGCGCAGCAAATCCATGCCGGTCGCCGCCAAGGTTTGACCGCGCACGGGTGGGCGCGGCAGCTGGTATCCGCTAAGCTAGCCGGCCATGCCGACTCTCGTACTGAACCCGATCTGCATGAATTCTGCTGACCGTCCGGGCATTGCCCACGGTAGCGAATGCAAGCAGATCGGGTTTTTCGTTTTCAAGGAATCTCTATGACTGCTGGCCTGCAAGGCTCGTTGATGGTGGACGTCGCCGGTACCTGGCTGACGGCCGAAGATCGCCAATTGTTGCGTCAGCCCGAAGTGGGCGGCCTGATCATTTTCGCCCGCAATATCGAGCATCCACGCCAGGTGCGCGAACTCAGCGCCGCGATCCGCGCGATTCGCCCGGATCTTTTGCTGGCGGTAGATCAGGAGGGCGGGCGCGTGCAGCGCTTGCGTCAGGGTTTCGTCCGTCTGCCGGCCATGCGCGCCATCGTCGATAACCCGAATGCAGAGTATCTCGCCGAGCAATGCGGCTGGATCATGGCCACCGAAGTGCTGGCAGTCGGGCTCGACCTGAGTTTCGCCCCGGTGCTGGACCTGGACTATCAGCGCAGCGCTGTGGTCGGTACCCGTTCATTCGAAGGCGATCCCGAACGCGCAGCCTTGCTCGCCGGTGCATTCATTCGCGGCATGAACAGCGCCGGCATGGCCGCCACCGGCAAACATTTCCCAGGCCACGGCTGGGCGGAAGCGGACTCCCACGTGGCGATCCCGAACGACGAGCGCAGTCTCGACGAGATCCGCGCCAACGACCTGGTGCCCTTCGCCAAACTCAGCAAACAACTGGCCGCCGTCATGCCGGCCCACGTCATCTATCCGCAAGTCGACTCGCAGCCCGCCGGTTTCTCCCGACGCTGGCTGCAAGACATCCTGCGCGGCGAATTGCAGTTTGAGGGCGTGATCTTCAGCGATGATCTGTCGATGGCCGGCGCCCACGTGGTCGGCGACGCCGCCAGCCGCATCGAAGCCGCGCTGAGTGCCGGTTGCGACATGGGTCTGGTGTGCAACGACCGCGCGGCAGCCGAGCTGGCGTTGAGTGCCGCCCAGCGTATGAAGATCAAGCCTTCCGCGCGCATCGCGAAGATGCGCGGTCAGGCCTTCGCCAGCACCGACTATCGTCAGGACCCGCGTTGGCTCACCGCCCTCGGCGCGCTCAAAGACGCTCAACTGATCGATTAAGGATTTTTCGTTATGACCGTTTACGCAATCATCGGTGGCACTGGCCTGACTCAGCTCGAAGGCCTGAGCATTCGCCAGTCGCTGGCAGTCGACACCCCGTACGGCGCGCCTTCGGCCGAGGTGCAGATTGGTGAGTACGCCGGCAAGGAAGTGCTGTTCCTCGCCCGTCACGGTCACCCGCATCGGTTCCCGCCGCACAAGGTCAACTACCGCGCCAACCTGTGGGCGCTGAAGCAGGCCGGTGCCGAAGCGATCATCGCCGTGAATGCGGTGGGCGGGATTCATCCGGCGATGGGCACCGGGCATTTCTGCGTGCCGCATCAAGTCGTTGACTACACCAGCGGGCGCGAGCACACCTACTTTGCTGATGATCTGGAACACGTCACTCATATCGATTTCAGCTTTCCCTACAGCGAGCCGTTGCGTCAGCAACTGATTGCCGCAGTGGCCGCCGAAGGCTGCGAATACAGCGATCAAGGCGTCTACGCCTGCACCCAGGGGCCGCGGCTGGAAACGGTGGCCGAAATCGTGCGACTGGAACGTGACGGCTGCGACATCGTCGGCATGACCGGCATGCCGGAAGCCGCGCTGGCCCGTGAGCTGGATCTGGATTACGCCTGTCTCGCCTTGGTAGTCAATCCTGCAGCAGGCAAGACCACAGAAGTCATCACCATGGCCGAAATCGAGCAGGCCCTGCACGACGGCATGGGCAAGGTGAAATCAACGTTGGCCCGGGTGCTGGCCAGCTAAGGACTGTCCATGAGCATTTTCATCGAGCGGCTCAAAGGGCTGACATGGACCCACGCATTCAGTAGCAAGGCGTTGGTCAAGGCCCGGGCTTATGCCGCCGATGATCGGGTCGAGATCCTCGAGATCGATGACAGGAAGATCGAGGCACTCTGCGTCGGTTCGCAACTTCAGGCGTATGAGCAAAGCATTTATCTGTCCGAAGATCGGCTGGGATCGATAAACCTGCGTTGCCTGTGCAGCTGTCCTGTTGCAATCGACTGCAAGCACAGCGCAGCGGTGCTCTATCACCTGCTGGGCACTGGCGAGGATGCGTCTGGAAGTGACGCACAGACCCCGTTGGGACGAGCGCTCGAGCATTGGCTTTCGACAATTCCCGTGCCGGCCAAGCCCGCTGAAGAAAGTGCGCAAACCGCAGGCACGCGTCTGTTTTACAAGCTCAAACCGACGTCTGCGAACGGCAAGTGGCTGCTGGATATTTTCAAGGTCTACCAGCTCAAGAGCGGCGAGTTACGCGAAGTCAAACCGATGTACTCGCTCGCGGAAATGCTCATGCGCCAGCCCGGCTACCTGTCCGAGCTGGATCTGCGCATCGCCCGGCTGTTGGTCGCCATGCATTCCCATCACGCCTATTACAGCGGCTATCCGCTGGAAGGCAGCAGTGGCGCCGAATTGCTGGACATGCTCCTGCGCACCTCGCGGCTGTTCCTCGACTTCGAAGACCTGCGAGCGCTGACACCGGGGGCGAAACGCGTGGGTCAGTTCTCTTGGGCCGAGCAGGCTGACGGCGGATTCCGCGCGCAATGGAGCAGTGCCGAAGCCGCGCAGGAAACCGTGCTGGCGCTGGAGCCGCTTTATTATCTTGATCGCCAGCAGCGCCAGGTTGGCCCGCTGTTCACTGAGCTGGAAGAAAAGCTCGCCTGCCATTTGACCCTGGCGCCAGACATTCCGGCGCGTCAGGCTATGCAGTTCAGCCATCGCATGAGCGCGGCTACCAATATTGCGCCACCACACAAGCTCACCGAACGGATCATCGATGACGTGCTGCCGCAGCCGCAACTGACCCTGGTCAGTGGTCGAGAGCGCTCACGCTGGGAATACGTGCTGGAGCACCGTGCCGCTCTGCTGTTTACCTACAACGGTCATCCGGTGGTGGATCGCAACCCGGAAGTGATGATCCTCAACGGCAGCGAAACCCAGCGCATTCAGCGTCAACCGGCGCTGGAAAAGAAGCTGCGCCAGAACCTGCAAAAACATGGCTTCAAGAAAGCCACGCGCAAGAGTGCAATGGATCGTCCCGGCGAGATGTTTACCTTGCCGGATGATTCCGCCTGGCTCGGGTTCATGCACGAAGGGCTGGCCACGCTGCGCGCCGCAGATTGGAAAATCGAGATCAGTCCCGGTTTCCATTTCGATGTACAACCGGTTGAGCAGTGGTACGCCGAGGTTGAGGAAGAGGCCACGCATCAGTGGTTTGATCTGCAGTTGGGCATCGTCGTCAATGGCGAGCGCTACAGCTTGCTGCCGATCCTTCTGCACCTGTTGCGCACTCAGCCGCGCTTGCTCGACCCGGTCAATCTGGCGCAGCGCAGCGATGACGAAAAGCTCCTGATCGAGCTCAAGCCCAGCGGTTTTGGCGAACCGGCGGGCGCCAAAGTCGCGTTGCCGCTCAGTCGGGTCAAACCGTTGATGGCGACGCTGGGTGAGTTGTATCTCGGCGGTCATCAGGGCGATGCGCTGCGCTTGACCGCTCCAGACGCCGCGCGTCTGAGCATGCTCGATGGTGTGCCGCTGGATTGGCAGGGCGGCGAACGCCTGCGCACTTTTGCCAAGCGTCTGCAGAATTCCAGTCACGCCCACGTTGCTGCGCCGGCCGGCCTCAATGCGCAGCTGCGCCCGTATCAGCTCGAAGGCCTGAACTGGATGCAGACGCTGCGCGAGCTAGAGGTCGGCGGCATTCTGGGCGATGACATGGGCCTGGGTAAAACCCTGCAGACCCTGGCGCATCTGCTCACGGAAAAACACGCCGGGCGTCTGGACTGTCCGGCACTGGCGGTGATGCCGACCAGCCTGATTCCCAACTGGCTCGACGAGGCCGAGCGATTCACGCCGCAGTTGAAAGTCCTGGCGCTGCACGGCACCGGGCGGCAAAAAGACTTCGCCAATCTCGCCGAATACGACTTGGTGCTGACCACTTACGCATTGCTGCCCAGGGACCTGGAGACGTTGCAGCCGCAGTCGTGGAGCGTGCTGATTCTCGACGAAGCGCAGAACATCAAGAACCCGCTGAGCAAAGCCGCCCAGTCCGCGCGTGACTTACAGGCCCGTCAGCGCTTGTGTCTGAGCGGTACGCCGCTGGAAAACCACCTCGGTGAGCTGTGGTCGCAGTTCCATTTCCTCATGCCCGGCTGGCTCGGCGACAGCAAATCCTTTAACCGCGATTACCGCACGCCGATCGAGAAGCACGGCAATGTGCAGCGCATGCAGCACCTGACCGCGCGCATCAAGCCGTTTTTGCTGCGGCGCAAGAAGGATCAGGTCGCCACCGAGTTGCCGCCGAAAACCGAAATCATCCACTGGGTCGAACTCAGCGATGGTCAGCGCGACGTCTATGAGACGGTGCGTGTGGCGATGGACAAAAAGGTCCGCGACGAAATCGCCCGCAGTGGCGTGGCGCGCAGTCAGATCATCATCCTCGATGCGCTGCTCAAGCTACGTCAGGTCTGCTGCGATCTGCGCCTGGTCAACATGCCGCTCACGGCGAAGGCGTTGCGCTCGGGCAGCGGCAAGTTGATCAGCCTGATGGAGATGCTCGAAGAACTGCTCGGCGAAGGTCGGCGCATTCTGCTGTTTTCCCAGTTCACCTCGATGCTGGCGCTGATCGAGCAGGAGTTGCAGCAACGCGGGCTTGGCTACTCGTTGCTGACCGGCGACACCACCGATCGGCGCACGCCGGTGAAGGATTTTCAGAGCGGCAAGGTGCCGTTGTTCCTGATCAGCCTTAAGGCCGGGGGCACTGGTCTGAACCTGACGGCGGCGGACACGGTGATTCACTTCGATCCGTGGTGGAACCCGGCGGTGGAGAATCAGGCGACTGATCGGGCGTATCGGATCGGGCAGAACAATCCGGTGTTCGTCTACAAGTTGATTGCCAAAGGCACCGTCGAAGAGAAGATCCAGGCGTTGCAGCAGGAGAAAGCGGCGCTGGCCGGGGCGGTATTGGAGGGGGGCACGACCGGTGGATTCAAACTGGAGCAGGGTGATATCGAGGCGCTGTTTGCGCCGTTGCCGGCTTCCAAGGGTTGAGCCCTGAGTGACTGCGCAATATTGGATGACCCCATCGCTGGCAAGCCAGCTCCCACAGGTATCGAGTTGAAACACAATCTTCGGTACAGGTCATAACCTTGTGGGAGCTGGCTTGCCAGCGATAGCTATCTAACCAGCGACGCCGATTTCAGCGCTTGTCGATCTTGTCCGGCAACGGCGCAAACAGCGCTTCAATATCATCGCTCTGCAACTTCCAGTCCCCGGCCTTGCGCCCATCCAGCACGCCCGCTGCCAGGTCAGACTTTTCCTTTTGCAGGTGCTGAATTTTCTCTTCCACCGTGCCCCGGGCAATCATTTTGTAGACGAACACCGGTTTTTCCTGACCGATGCGATAGGCGCGGTCCGTCGCCTGATTCTCGGTTGCCGGGTTCCACCACGGGTCGTAGTGAATCACCGTATCGGCTTCGGTCAGGTTCAAACCGACGCCACCGGCCTTCAGGCTGATCAGAAAGATCTGACGCGTGCCGCTCTGGAATTCCTTCACCGGCGTGCGCCGGTCACGGGTCTGGCCAGTGAGGAGGGCGTAAGCAATCTTGCGTTTTTTCAACTCCTCTTCGATCAATGTCAGCATCGAGGTGAACTGCGAAAACAGCAGAATCCGCCGGCCTTCCTCGAACAGTTCCTCAAGCATTTCCATCAGGCTGTCGAGCTTGCCCGATGTGCTGCCGCGCGCAGGCAGGGTGGCGTCGTTGACCAAGCGCAGGTCGCAGCAGACCTGGCGCAGCTTGAGCAACGCTTCGAGAATAATGATCTGGCTGCGTGCCACGCCTTTGCGAGTGATCTCATCACGGACTTTCTTGTCCATCGCCAGACGCATGGTCTCGTACACGTCGCGCTGCGCTTCGTTGAGTTCGACCCAATGGATGATTTCGGTTTTCGGCGGCAGCTCCGTGGCGACCTGCTCTTTGGTGCGGCGCAGCAGAAACGGTTTTATCCGACCGTTGAGGTGCTGCAGTCTGACTTCGCTACCGCGCTTTTCGATCGGCACGCGGTAATCGGCATTGAAACTTTTCACGTCGCCGAGCCAGCCCGGCAACAGGAAGTGGAACAGCGACCATAGCTCGCCCAAGTGGTTTTCCAGCGGCGTGCCGCTGAGGCACAGGCGCTGGCGCGCATTCAGCTCGCGCGCGGCCTGGGCGGCTTTGCTGTTGGGATTCTTGATGTACTGCGCTTCGTCGAGCACTAAAACGTGCAGCGGCTGTTTGGCCAAGCGTTCGACGTCTTTTGGCAGCAGGGCGTAGGTGGTGAGGATCAGGTCGAAATCGGCCAGATTGTCGAAGTGTTTCTTGCGCGCGGCGCCATATAGCGCGAGCACTTTCAACTGCGGGGTGAAGTGCGCCGCCTCGTCGAGCCAGTTCGGAATCAGGCTGGTCGGCATCACTACCATGCACGGACGATCGAGGCGTCCGGCGTTCTTCTCGCTGAGAATATGCGCCAGGGTCTGTAGGGTTTTACCCAGGCCCATGTCGTCCGCGAGAATGCCGCCGACCTCCAGTTGCCGCAGCGATTGCATCCAGCTCAAGCCTTCAAGCTGATACGGGCGCAGCGTCGCGTTCAAGCCTTGCGGCGCTTCGGCGCTGAAATCGCGGATGTCGCGCAGGCGCTGGGCGAAGGTGCGCATCTGCTCGCCGCCTTCCCACAACAGCGGCAGGCCTTCCAGCGAATTGAGCCGGGTGGCGTCAGCCTTGCTCAGACGCAAGGTGGTTTCGCCCGGCTCCTGCAAATAGAACTCGCCCAGCGTCATCAATACCGGCTTCAAGCGACCGAGCGGCAAAGCAACCTGCAACGGCCCGTGCTCACTGGTGCGTTGCGGAATGTTGACCAGAATCAGCTCGTCATCGCGACGGCGGGCGAGGCGCTCCGGGTTGAGAATCTCGGTGTGCGAGCGCATCAGATTGAGCAGGATCGGCAGCAGGCTCAGGCGCTCGCCGTTGACGATGATGCCCAGTTCCAGATCGAACCAGTCGCGCTCCGGCGCCTGCTCGACCGTGGCGTACCAGTCATCGACGGCAGTCAGGTCGAAGCCGAATTCTTCATCGATCTGTAACTCCCAGCCCTGGCTGCGCAACTTCGGCAAGTCATTCAGAGTGAAGGTCAGCCAGGCGCTATCGTTGACCATCTCGTACAGTTCGCCGGCGCTTTCCGGCAGGGCTTTGCTCTGCCGCGTGGCGATGCGGAAACCGAGGATGCGTAACTGTTCGCGGTAGGACTGTTCGACATCCGGATGCCGTTTTATGCGGAGGGTCTGGGCTTCCTGACGGATCAGGATGTCGCTGTGCTTTTGCCCGCTGACGTATTCGTCCAGATAGCTGAACGACAGCGCCGCGCGGTGCTGAATGTAGCGTTGCATCTTGCCGTTGCGCGGCTCGAAGGCGCTGAACTCGACGCTCGCCAGCCACAGGCGCGGCACCGGCTGCACATTGTCCACCAGCACTTGCGGTGGCGCTTTCGGGCTGCGGTTTTCCAGCACGGCCTGGAGTTTCTCCAGCAGCTCGGCGTCTTTCGCGGCGGCGGGGTAGTCGAGGGTTTCCTGGATTTTCAGCAGCACCGCCGCGCAGTGTTTGCAGTTGCTGCGCACCGGGCAGGTGCAGGTGGCGTCAACCAGCAACAGCGTCGCTTTGGCTGATTCGCGCAAATGGATGGTCTGCCGGTAAACGCTACCGCCAGAACCTTCGCAACTGGCGGTGATGGTCGCATCGCCGACCTGGGCGATGCGCACCCGATTCTCCAAAGCGTAGCGGCGGCCGCGCTCCAGACTCTGTTCTTTGAATCGGCTGACCCACGACGGGGCCAACGGTTTGCTCAGGGGCGGCGGCATAAGGACTTCGATCAGTCCGGCACGACTTCAGGCGCTTCGCGAGGCGCTGGCGCGGTCAGGGAAGTGATCTTGATCAGCAGGGCCAGGTGGCCGTTGTCGAGGTAATTGAGCTGGCCGTTCTTTGTGTGGCTGTCCTGACGCAGGCGCTCACTGGCAGTGACCAGGCCATTGGCGTCGATCTGATTGACCCAGAAATCGGCGGTCACGTCGGTGAAGCGGCCGAGTTTCATTTCCAGCGTGCCCTCGATCGGGAACTGGTCGAACTGCTCCTGACCTTCGCTCACCGCGACTTTCGCCGGCGCTTCGCCGAGGCTCTGCTGCCAGGCCTTGTGCATCAGCACGGTGTACTCGCCGCTGGCGGTGAGTTTGCTCACCACATCATTCAGCGCTGGGGTGCGCTGGCTGTCGCTGCCCAGACGCTGGGCGCCTGCGGCCCAGTCTTCCGGGGCGGCGCGGCTGACGATGGCCGGGACAGCATTCTGGCGCACCAGGATCATTTCGACCTGATACGTGTCATCGGCAAACGCCGTCGGTGCTGCAAGTGCAAGCAACAAAGTCAGAGAGCGGAACAGGCGCATCGGGCGTCCTTCAAGCGGATTTCGGGATGAGACGCTCAAACAGCGCCTCGACAGTATTGAAACGTTCTTCCGGGCGCTCCATCGGCACCTGGAATTTAAACATCGTCGCGCCTTCGAACTTGTAGCGCTTGGGCTGCGTCTGGATCAGCTTGATCAGGGTCATCGGGTCAACCGGCGTCTGCGCTTCGAACTCGATACGCCCGCCTTGCGGCCCGCCGTCGACTTTCTTGATGCCGAGCTTTTCCGCCTGCAATTTCAAAGCGGTGATCCGCACCAGGTTCTTGGTCGGCTCCGGCAACAGGCCGAAGCGGTCGATCATCTCTACCTGCAGATCCTTGAGGCCTTCCTCGTCGGTGGCCGAAGCGATGCGTTTATACAGAATCAACCGCGCATGCACATCCGGCAGATAATCTTCCGGAATCAGCGCCGGCACCCGCAGATTGACTTCCGGGCCGCCACCAAGCGGTTGATCGAGGTTCGGCTGCTCGCCCTTGCGGATCGACTTCACTGCGCGCTCGAGCATTTCCATGTACAGGGTGAAACCGACGGCCTGAATCTGCCCGCTCTGACCGTCGCCGAGCAGTTCGCCGGCGCCACGGATTTCCAGGTCGTTGGTCGCCAGCACGAAACCGGCGCCGAGGTCCTGGGTATTGGCGATCGCTTCCAGACGCTTTTCCGCGTCCGAGGTGATCTGCTGGCGCGGCGGCGTCAGCAGGTAGGCGTAAGCCTGGTGGTGACTGCGGCCGACACGACCGCGCAACTGGTGCAGTTGGGCCAGGCCGAACTTGTCGGCGCGCTCGATGATGATGGTGTTGGCGCTCGGCACGTCGATGCCGGTCTCGATGATGGTCGAGGCGATCAGCACATTGAAGCGCTTGTGGTAGAAGTCGCTCATCACCTGTTCGAGTTCGCGTTCGCGCATCTGCCCGTGGCCGATACCGATGCGCGCTTCCGGCACCAGTTCGGCGAGGTCGGCGGCGCATTTCTCGATGGTCTTCACATCGTTGTGCAGGTAGTAAACCTGACCGCCACGCAGCAATTCACGCAGCAGGGCTTCCTTGACCGTGCTCTTGTTCTGTTCCATTACGAAGGTGCGAACCGACAGGCGTCGCGCTGGCGGCGTGGCGATGATCGACAGGTCGCGCATGCCCGACACCGCCATGTTCAGCGTGCGCGGAATCGGCGTCGCGGTCAGAGTCAGAATGTCGACTTCGCTGCGCAGGGCCTTGAGCTGCTCTTTCTGGCGCACGCCAAAGCGGTGTTCTTCATCGATGATCACCAGCCCGAGGTTTTTGATCTTCACGTCGTCGGACAGCAGCTTGTGCGTGCCGATGACGATGTCGATCTTGCCTTCCGCCAGATCGGCGATCGCCGCGTTGACTTCCTTGGCCGACTTGAAGCGACTCATCACTTCGACCGTCACCGGCCAGTCGGCGAAGCGGTCGCGGAAACTGTTGTAGTGCTGCTGGGCGAGCAGGGTGGTCGGCACCAGAATCGCCACCTGACGACCGCCGTGCACGGCGATGAACGCGGCGCGCATGGCCACTTCGGTCTTGCCGAAGCCGACGTCGCCGCAGACCAGGCGATCCATCGGTTTCGGCGCGAGCATGTCTTCGCGCACGGCCTCGATGGTCGCTTGCTGATCGGGTGTTTCTTCGAACGGGAAACCGGCGCTGAAGGTGGCGTAATCGGCCTTCGGATCGGCGAAGGCATAACCTTCGCGGGCGGCGCGACGGGCATAAATGTCGAGCAATTCGGCGGCGACGTCACGCACCTGTTCGGCGGCTTTGCGCTTGGCTTTCTGCCAGGTTTCCGAACCGAGGCGGTGCAGCGGCGCGAGCGAATCGTCGCTGCCGGTGTAACGTGCGATCAGGTGCAGGTTGGCCACCGGCACGTAGAGCTTGGCGTTCTCGGCGTATTCGAGGGTGAGGAATTCGGCGGCCTGATTGTCGATTTCCAGAATCGTCAGGCCCAGGTAGCGCCCGACGCCGTGGTCAATATGCACCACCGGCGCGCCTTCGCGCAGTTCGGTGAGGTTCTTGATCACCGCATCGTTGCTGACGTCGCTGCGCTTCTCGCGGCGGCGACGTTGCATGACCCGTTGGCCGAACAGCGGACTTTCCGCTACCAGCGCCAGCGCCGGGTCGTCGAGCAGTAGACCTTCGTCGAGCGGGGCGATGGTGATCGCCAGACGATCCTTGCTGGCAACGAAGTCTGGCCAGCTGTCGACGGTTTTCGGCCGCAACTTCAGGCGTTCCAACAGTTCCAGCAGGACTTCGCGACGACCCGCCGATTCGGCGGTGAACAGCACGCGACCGGGGAATTCTTCGAGGAAGCCGGCCAGCGCCGCCAGCGGTTGCGTGGCCTTGGCTTCGATGGCCAGGTCCGGCAGCGCATGGGCCGGGAAGCGCTCACGGCCGACGCCGCTTTCAACGTCTTGCTGACTGGCGACGACTCGCGGCCAATTCTTCAGGCGCGCGAAGCAATCTTCCACCGGCAGGAACAGTTCGGCCGGTGGCAATAAAGGACGCGAAGGATCGACGCGGCGTTCTTCGTAACGATTGCGCACGTCGTTCCAGAAGTTTTCCGCCGCTTGCTCGATGCCCGGCAGCGAAAACACTTGTGTGTCCTGAGGCAGGTAATCGAACAGCGTCGAAGTTTCGTCGAAGAACAGCGGCAGGTAGTACTCGATACCGGCCGGGGTGATACCGCTGCTCAAATCCTGAAAGATCGGGCAGCGGCGAAAATCGACGTCAAAGCGCTCACGGAAACGCGCCTTGAAGCGAGTGACTGCGTCTTTCTGCAATGGAAACTCGCGGGCCGGCAGCAGCTTGACCGACTCGACCTTGTCGATCGAACGCTGGGTTTCCGGATCGAAGGTGCGCAGGGTTTCGATTTCGTCGTCGAACAGGTCGATGCGATACGGTAGTTTGCTGCCCATGGGGAACAGGTCGATCAGCGCGCCGCGTACGGTGAACTCGCCGTGCTCGTACACCGTGTCGACATAGCGATAGCCGCTGGCTTCGAGCCGCGCGCGCATCTGTTCGACGTCGAGCTTCTGGCCGATGTCCAGCACCAGGCTGCTGCCGAGGAGGAATTTGGTCGGCGCCAAGCGATGCAAAGCGGTGGTGATCGGAACCACCAGCACGCCGTGGGCCAGTTCCGGCAGGCGATACAGGCTGGCGATGCGCTGGGAGATGATGTCCTGGTGCGGCGAGAACAGGTCGTAGGGCAGGGTTTCCCAGTCGGGGAAATGCAGTACGGGCAAATCCGGGGCGAAGAAACTCAGCTCCTGTTCCAGCCGTTCGGCGCTTTGGCTGTCGGCGGTCAGCAGCAGGGTAAAGCGCTTGGCAGCGCTGGCAGCCTCGGCAATCGCCAGGCTGAGGGCGGCACCGGGCAGATTGCCCCAGTGCTGTTTACCTGCTTCGGCAGGGAGTAGCGGTAGACGCAGAACAGGCACGGAAGGTTGAGCTCCAGGCGTTGCGACAAAGTCGGTAATTGTAGCGGCCTCCGGTGCCGCCTGTCAGTTGTAGACTGCGTCTATCTTCACGGTTTGGACGAAATGTAGTGGTAACCATAAAAACGAGCACTTTTTTCATGGTTATGTAGTGCCGAAACCGGGTGGTGTTACGGAGGGTTACAGACATCGTCTAACAGTCGTCGAAAAATTGACTGCGCTGAAAGCCCCGGTTTTACTGGGCTGGAGAAAGGCGTAAATTTTTTGAACCGGAATTTGTTACCGATTGCGCGACAAGCGCGCATTGCTGAAAGGGCTTGTCGGCGGCATAATGTAGCCCCTTTTTTCTGCCCCTACATGTGGAAGGTTACCGTGACTCAGAAGCCCGACCAGTGTCTTGGTGAATGGATCGACCGTGAAGCACTCGCAGAAGCGATGATCCCGCTTATCGGTCAGCTCTACCGCAATAACAACGTGGTTAGCTCGATCTATGGCCGCAGCCTGATCAACCAGTCTGTCATCGCGATTCTCAAAGCTCACCGCTTTGCTCGCCACCGTTCTTCGGACGACAGCGAACTCTCCGTCCACGAAACATTCCCACTGCTCAAGGCCATGAGCGAGCTCAAGCTCGGCGCGGCGTCGGTGGATCTGGGCAAGCTGGCGTTCAAATTCCGCAATGAAGGCAACGGCCGCAGCGCCGAGCAGTTCGTGCGTGAAGAGATGGCTGACGTGGTTGGCCAGCAGAACGCTTCGGCCCGCAAAGGCACCGACGTTGTTCTTTACGGCTTCGGTCGTATCGGCCGTCTGCTGGCGCGCATCCTGATCGAGAAAACCGGTGGTGGCGACGGCCTGCGTCTGCGCGCCATCGTCGTGCGCAAAGGCGCCGAGAACGACCTGACCAAGCGCGCCAGCCTGCTGCGTCGCGATTCGGTGCACGGTTCGTTCAACGGCACCATTACCATCGACGAAGAAAACAACACCATCACCGCCAACGGTAACCTGATCCAGGTGATCTACGCGAAGAACCCGACCGAGGTGGATTACACCCAGTACGGCATCAAAGACGCGCTGCTGGTGGACAACACCGGTGTATGGCGTGACGCCGATGGCCTGGGTCAGCACCTGGCGTGCCCGGGCATCGACCGCGTTGTTCTGACCGCGCCTGGCAAGGGCAAGCTGAAGAACATCGTTCACGGCATCAACCACGGTGAAATCACCGCTGACGACAAGATCGTCTCGGCTGCTTCCTGCACCACCAACGCCATCGTGCCGGTGCTCAAAGCGGTCAACGACAAGTTCGGCATCATCAACGGTCACGTCGAAACCGTTCACTCGTACACCAACGACCAGAACCTGATCGACAACTTCCACAAGGGCGATCGCCGTGGCCGCAGCGCCGCGCTGAACATGGTGATCACCGAGACCGGTGCCGCCACCGCTGCTGCCAAGGCTCTGCCTGAGCTGGCCGGCAAGCTGACCGGTAACGCGATCCGCGTTCCGACGCCAAACGTGTCGATGGCCATTCTCAACCTCAACCTTGAGAAAGCCGCCACCCGTGAAGAGATGAACGAGTACCTGCGCTACATGGCGCTGCACTCCGAGCTGCACAAGCAGATCGACTTCGTCAATTCTCAGGAAGTGGTGTCGACCGACTTCGTCGGTTCGCGTCACGCCGGTGTGGTCGATGCTGAAGCGACCATCGTGCAGGACAACCGCGTCGTTCTGTACGTCTGGTACGACAACGAGTTCGGCTACAGCTGCCAGGTGGTTCGCGTGATGGAAGACATGGCTGATGTGAATCCGCCCGCGTTCCCGCGCTAAGCACTCGTTGCAAATGAAAACGCCCCGACTTAGGTCGGGGCGTTTTTGTTTGTGTGGCTGGATCAATCTCTATTGCCTGTGCCGGCCTCATCGCTGGCAAGCCAGCTCCCACAGATTTTTGGGAGGTTGCATAATTGTGTTCACACCCGAAGTCCCTGTGGGAGCTGGCTTGCCAGCGATAGCGTCTTATCTGGCGCCGCCGATGATCGAGGCCTGCGCAGTACGCAGCTCATGCCGATTGCCACGGAACAACACCAGTGTCGCAATCAACCCCAGTACCGCCGCGCCACTGAGCCAGATCCCCGGCGCTGCCTTGTTGTCCAGCACATGAATCAGATAGGTACACGCCGCCGGCGTAAAGCCGCCGAACGTCGCCGTCGCCAGGCTGTAGGCCAGCGAGAAACCGGTCGTGCGCACTTCCACCGGCATGATCTCGGTCAGCGCCACCACCATCGCGCCGTTGTACGAGCCATAGAGGAACGACAGCCACAATTCGACAATCAGCAAATGGCTGAAGCTCGGATTCGCCACCAGCCACGACAGTGCCGGATACGCCGTGAGGATCGCCAGAATCGTCGCTGCCAGCAGCAGGGGTTTTCTCCCGATCTTGTCGGATACCGCGGCCATCACCGGCAGCCAGAAGAAGTTCGACAAGCCGATGCATACGGTCACCAGCAGCGCATCGAGGTCAGACAGGTGCAGCTCGGCCTTGCCGAACGTCGGTGTGTAGGCGGTGATCAGGTAGAACGACACCGTGGTCATCACCACCAGCGCCATGCCGGCGATGACGATGCCGAAGTTCTGGCCGATCGAGCGGATGATCTCGCCGAGGGTAGGGCGGTGGGTGCGCGCCTGGAACTCCGGGGTTTCTTCCAGCGAGCGACGGATGAAAAAAATTACCGGCACGATCATGCAGCCGATCAGGAATGGCACGCGCCAGCCCCATTCGCCCATCTGCTCCGGACTCAGCCAGTGGTTGAGGCAAACGCCGAGCAGGCCGGCGAAGACTACCGCAGCCTGTTGGCTGGCCGACTGCCAGCTGACAAAGAAACCTTTACGACCGGGTGTAGAAATTTCCGCCAGATAAACCGACACGCCGCCCAGCTCCACGCCGGCCGAGAAGCCTTGCAACAGACGGCCGAACAACACCAGCAGCGGCGCGGCGACACCGAGCGTCGCGTAGCCGGGCACGCAGGCAATCAGCACCGTACCGGCGGCCATCATCGCTAAAGTGATGATCAACCCTTTGCGTCGACCATGGCGGTCGATATAGGCACCGAGGAAAATCGCCCCCAGCGGACGCATCAGGAAACCGGCGCCGAAGGTCGCCAATGACAGCATCAGCGAAGCAAACGCGCTGTCGGTGGGGAAGAAGGTTTTGGCGATAGCCGTGGCGTAGAAGCCGTAGACCATGAAGTCGAACATTTCGAGGAAGTTGCCGCTGACAACGCGAAAGATCGCTTTGCCTTTGCCCGTGGTGGAGGACATGGGAGGTACTCACTGTTCAATTTGTATAAAGGCGTTGCAGCCATGGGGAAGCGAGCGGGCGCTTGTAGTTCATAATGGCCGCCGTGGTTTTGCGGGGAGATGAAGAATTGTTAACTGGACGCTGGTGGGGGCTTGTGGTCTTGGCGGCGGCTTTGGTTGGCTGCGGCAACGGCGATTCCCTGGAACAGGTCGGCGGCTCGACCATGGGCAGCACCTGGTCGGTCAAGTACGTGCGCCACGCCGATGTTGCCGATCCTGCGCAAGTGCGCGGTGAAGTGGAGCGCATCCTCGGCGACGTCGATCAACAGATGTCGACTTACCGCAGTGACTCCGCCATCCAGCGTTTCAACGCCTTGCCTGCCGACAGCTGCCAATCCATGCCGACACCGGTGCTCGAATTGGTCCGCATCGGCGAACAGCTTTCAACGCAAAGCGAAGGCTCCTACGACCTGACCGTGGAACCGCTGCTGGACCTCTGGGGATTCGGTCCGCAAGGACGCGAAGAAAAGATCCCTGATGCGGCCGCTGTGGCCGAGGTCATGCAGCGGGTCGGCCATCAGCACCTGCGCATCGATGGCGAGCGGTTGTGCAAGGACGCCGCCGTCGAAGTCGACTTCAACAGTATTGCCGCCGGTTACGCCGTGGATGCCATCGCTGCCAGATTGCAGGGCATGGGCATCGACAATTATCTGGTCGAAGCCACGGGCGAACTCAAAGCCCGTGGCAAAAAGCCGGATGGCTCAGCATGGCGCATCGCTCTCGAAGAGCCTCGCGATGACCAGCAAGTGGCCGAGCGCGTCATTGCTGTCGATGGCTACGGCGTATCCACCTCCGGTGACTATCGCCACTATTTTCTGCAGAACGGGCGGCGTTATTCCCACACTTTCGATGCACGCAGCGGGCGACCTGTCCTACACGACCTGGCGTCAGTCACAGTGATTCATCCTTCAGCGTTGATGGCCGATGGACTATCGACGCTGTTGCTGATTCTTGGGCCGGAAAGGGCGCGGGACTATGCCCAAGAGCATGACATTGCTGCATTCTTTGTCCTGCGTGCCGATACAGGTTTCGTCACCCGCAGCAGTCAGGCATTTACGCAGCTTGTCGGTGAAAAAAACTGACCGAAGACAAGACGAAAGCTGGCGTTGTAGTGCAGGCAAAAGTAGCCTACGACGCGACCAAGGGTTAATGTGCGCGGCGTTGACGCTTCTATAGACTGTGTCCGGGTTCTCTACTGGCCCCCAATTGTTCCTTCGCGCCGCCGTTCGGCGTGATTTAGCCGCCGGTGCTGCTGGCACCGCGGCCTGTTCTGAGGAGTACGCATGGCTGTCTACAACTACGACGTGGTGGTACTGGGTTCCGGCCCGGCGGGAGAAGGCGCGGCAATGAACGCCGCCAAAGCGGGGCGCAAGGTCGCGATGGTCGACAGCCGTCGTCAGGTCGGCGGCAACTGCACCCACCTCGGCACCATCCCGTCCAAGGCACTGCGTCACTCGGTGCGGCAGATCATGCAGTTCAACACCAACCCGATGTTCCGCGCGATCGGCGAGCCACGCTGGTTCTCCTTTCCGGACGTGTTGAAAAGCGCCGAAAAAGTCATTTCCAAACAAGTCGCATCGCGCACCGGCTACTACGCTCGTAACCGCGTCGACGTGTTCTTCGGCACCGGCAGCTTCGCCGACGAGCAAACCATCGAAGTGGTCTGCGGCAACGGCGTGGTGGAAAAACTGGTGGCCAAGCACATCATCATCGCCACCGGTTCGCGTCCGTATCGCCCGGCGGACATCGATTTCCACCACCCGCGTATCTACGATAGCGACACCATCCTCAGCCTCGGCCATACCCCGCGCAAACTGATCGTTTACGGCGCTGGTGTGATCGGTTGCGAATACGCGTCGATCTTCAGTGGTCTGGGTGTGCTGGTCGAACTGGTCGACAACCGTGGCCAGTTGCTGAGCTTCCTCGACTCGGAAATTTCCCAGGCGTTGAGCTACCACTTCAGCAACAACAACATCACCGTGCGTCATAACGAAGAGTACGACCGCGTCGAAGGCGTGGACAACGGTGTGATCCTGCATCTTAAATCCGGCAAGAAGATCAAGGCCGACGCCTTGCTCTGGTGCAACGGCCGTACCGGCAACACCGACACGCTGGGTCTGGAAAACATCGGGGTCAAGGTCAACAGCCGCGGCCAGATCGAAGTCGACCAGAACTACCGCACCTGCATAGAGAACATCTACGGCGCCGGTGACGTGATCGGCTGGCCAAGCCTGGCCAGTGCCGCCCACGACCAGGGTCGTTCCGCCGCTGGCAGCATCGTCGACAATGGCAGTTGGCGCTTCGTCAATGATGTGCCGACCGGCATCTACACCATTCCGGAGATCAGCTCGATCGGCAAGAACGAGCAGGAGCTGACCCAGGCGAAAGTGCCGTACGAAGTCGGCAAGGCCTTCTTCAAGAGCATGGCGCGGGCGCAGATTGCCGGTGAGCCGCAGGGTATGCTGAAGATTCTCTTCCACCGCGAAACGCTGGAAGTGCTCGGCGTGCACTGCTTCGGTTATCAGGCGTCGGAGATCGTTCACATCGGTCAGGCGATCATGAACCAGCCGGGCGAGCTGAACACCCTGAAGTATTTCGTCAACACCACGTTCAACTACCCGACCATGGCCGAAGCCTATCGGGTAGCGGCGTACGACGGCCTCAACCGGCTTTTTTGACGGGCTCCGGCCGGTGGCCTGAGCCGGCCGGGGAGACCGATTTCAGCAATTCTCAAGGGTGGCAGTGGCCAAACCGGGAAAGTCTGTAATCAGGCTGTCAACGCCGAAGTCGGCGAGTCTGCGCATCAGTGCAGGCTCGTTGACGGTCCACACCGACACATGCAGGCCCTGACGCTGCGCCTTCTGCAGGCGTTCCGGCGTACACAGCGTCCAGTTCAAGGCGAGAATCTCGCAACCGTAACTGGCCGCAACCTTCAATGGATCGAGCCAGGCGTACTCGGCCACCAGGCCACGCGACACGTCCGGCACCAGGTCCAGCGCTGCCTTCAAGACTTCCCGCGAACTCGAAGTGATCGTCACCTTGTCGAGCAGACCGTGGCGCTGAGCCATTTCGCGAATCGCCAGCACAGTGGTCGCCGCGCGGGTGCGTGAGGCGCTTTTGACTTCCAACTGCCAGTGCTCGAAATCACATTTCTCGAACAACTCTTCTAGCGTCGGAATCGGGCACGGCTTGATCCAGCCCGGGCCACCCTTGCGCGCGTCGTAGGTGACCAGTTCGGCGGCGGTGTGCTCGACGACTTTGCCGCGACGCTCGGTGGTGCGCTTGAGCGTCGGGTCATGAATGACCATCAGCTCGCCGTCCTTGGACAGGTGCAGATCCAGTTCGCAGCGGCGCACGCCGTGCTTGAGGCATTCCTGAAAGCTGCTCAGGGTGTTTTCCGGTGCTTCGCCCTTGGCGCCGCGGTGGCCGTAGATGAGGGTCACGGTGCTTCCTTAAAGTTAAATGCCAGATTCGTTCTGTTCGCGGGCCAGACGGCGTTCCTGAGCCTGCTTTTGCAAGATGTAGCGTGCAAGCAATTGACGCTGGGCATCGGTCGGACACTCGAACTCGGTGCCGACGTCATAGCCATCGCCCTTGGGATCGCAATGGGTGACCCGGGCGCGCAGCAGCAGGCCAAGCGCCTGCGGCATCAGCACCAGTTTCACCGACAGGTGCGCGCCGGTGGCAATCGGGGTCGGGTACTGAAAGTCGATCCCGCCCTCGGAGATGATCACTGGCTGCGGCTCGCCGATGTGGCCGAGCACGGTCAGGGCGATCACCTGGCTGAGCAGGTCGATGCGTTTGTTCTGCGATTTGAGGAACGCCGCGATCGCGCGGTCGCGCTCGCTGATCTGCCGCAACAGGTGCTGCGACTCGAATTCGCTCAGGTGCAGTTCGCTGAGCAGGTTGAAGAGTGGGGAAGCATCCTGCAACACTTCCTGGCCTGCGGCTTCGGGAGCGGACAGGGGCCGAATTTCCAGTGCGATCGTGTCCTCGATACGGTAGTATTCGCGGCGATCTTCTTCATCTAATGTCGACATGGCGAACCCATGGTAGCGGCGGTGGTCTGAGTGTAAAGCTGGTTTTCGACCCCCGCCACAAGGACGTTCCTTTTCCCTCCGAACAAGCCCCGACATGTTCAGACCTCTCTTCGTATTTATCGGCACGCGTTATACCCGTGCAAAGCGTCGCAATCATTTTGTGTCATTCATTTCCCTGACTTCGATGATCGGGCTCGCCCTTGGCGTGGTCGTGATGATCGTCGTGCTGTCGGTGATGAACGGCTTCGATCATGAGATGCGCACCCGCGTGCTGGGCATGGTGCCCCACGCTACTCTCGAGACCGGCGAGCCGATCAATGACTGGCAGAGCCTGGCCGACAAGGTCAGGCAGAACCGGCAGGTGACGGCGGTGGCGCCGTTCACCCAGATGCAGGGCCTGCTGACCAACAACGGTCAGGTTTCCAAGGTGTTGCTCAATGCCATTGATCCTGCGCTCGAGCGCAATGTGTCGATCATCGACAACTTCATGAAGCAGGGCAGACTCGACGACCTGACACCGGGCAGCTTCGGCATTGTTATCGGCGACAAGGCGGCGACCAAGCTTGGCGTCGGCATCGGCGACAAGGTCACTTTCGTTGCGCCCGAAGTCAGCGTGACCCCGGCCGGGATGTTCCCGCGCATGAAGCGCTTCACCGTGGTCGGGATTTTCCATGTCGGCGCCGGTGAGCTCGACGGCTACCTCGGCGTGACCAATCTGCAGGATCTGGCGAAAATGCACCGCTGGAAAGCCGATCAGGTGCAGGGCCTGCGTCTGAAGTTCGACGACCTGTTCCAGGCCCCGCGCGAGGCGTGGAATATTGCCCAGCAGCTCGGCGAAGATCGTTACTACGCCCGCGACTGGACCCGCACCCACGGCAACCTGTATCAAGCGATCCGCATGGAAAAAGCCATGATCGGCTTGCTGTTGCTGCTGATCGTCGCGGTCGCCGCGTTTAACATCATTTCCACGCTGGTGATGGTGGTGAACGACAAGAAGGGCGACATCGCCATTCTGCGTACCCTCGGCGCGACCCCGGGCACGATCATGCGCACGTTCATGGTGCAGGGCACGGTGATCGGGGTGGTCGGCACGGCCATTGGCGCAGTAGTCGGGATTCTCGCGGCGCTGAATGTCAGTGCGGCCATTTCGGCGCTTGAAGGGCTGATCGGCCACAAGTTCCTTAATGCTGACGTGTATTTCATTGATTATCTTCCTTCGCAGGTACAGAGCCAGGACGTCGTCATGGTCTGCGCCGCTGCGTTGGTCCTGAGTTTCCTCGCCACCCTGTATCCCGCCTGGCGTGCCGCGCGCACCCAGCCGGCGGAGGCGTTACGTTATGAGTGAGTCGGGCATGAGTGAACAAGCAATTCTGAGCTGCCGTAACCTGGGCAAATCCTACGAGGAAGGTCCTGAGTCGGTACAAGTGCTGGCCGGGCTGCAACTGGAGTTGCACCCGGGCGAGCGTGTGGCAATCGTGGGTAAATCCGGTTCCGGCAAAAGTACCTTGCTCAACCTGCTCGGCGGTCTCGATACGCCGAGCAAGGGCAGCGTCTGGCTCGACGGCGAAGAGCTGTCGGCATTGAGCGAGAAGAAGCGTGGCCTGCTGCGCAACCGCGCCCTCGGTTTCGTTTACCAGTTTCACCATTTGCTGCCGGAATTCACCGCGCTGGAAAACGTCTGCATGCCACTGTTGATCGGCAAGACCGCCATCCCGGAGGCGCGCCAGCGTGCCACGGCATTGCTGGAGCGCGTCGGTCTCGGCCATCGTCTGGAACACAAACCGGCCGAGCTGTCCGGTGGCGAACGTCAGCGCGTCGCCATCGCCCGCGCCCTGGTCAACAACCCGGGGCTGGTGATGCTTGATGAGCCGACCGGCAACCTCGATCTGCACACCGCCGAAGGCATTCAGGACCTGATGCTGGAGCTGAGCACTTCGATGCGCACGGCGTTCCTGGTGGTGACGCACGACATGAACCTGGCTCGCCAGATGGACCGCGTTCTGCAGTTGCAGGAAGGTTGCCTCACTCCCATCTGACTGGCTGAAACCCGGCGCCCGTAACGGCGCCGGGTCTTTTATTTCTATACGGTGCCCCAGCGAATGTTCAGACCGTTATCGATCTTTATCGGCACGCGCTATACCCGCGCCAAGCGCCGCAATCGCTTTGTTTCGTTCATTTCGATGACCTCGATGATCGGCCTCGCCCTCGGCGTGCTGGCAATGATCGTGGTGCTGTCGGTGATGAATGGCTTCCAGCGCGAAATGAGCTCGCGCATCCTCGGCATGGTGCCCCATGCGACCATCGTTGGCGTTAAGCCGATCGACGACTGGCAGCCGGTGGCCGCTGCCGCGATGAAAAATCCCGAAGTGACAGCCGCCGTGCCATTCACCGAAATGGAAGGCATGCTGTCCTACAAGGGCTCGATGCAGCCGATCCAGATCAGCGGCGTCGATCCGGCCCAGGAAGGCAAGGTGTCGATCGTTGCCCAGCACATCGTCCAGGGTCGTCTGGATGCCTTGAAACCGGGCGAATTCGGTGTGGTGATCGGTGAGATCACCGCGCGACGTTTCCGCCTTAATGTCGGCGACAAGATCACCCTGATCGTTCCCGAAGTCAGCACCGCGCCGGGCGGTATAACCCCGCGCATGCAGCGCCTGAATGTGGTGGGCGTGTTCAAGGTCGGTGCCGAGCTGGACGGCTCGATGGGCCTGATCCATGTCGCCGATGCTGCGACCATGCAGCACTGGCAGCCGAATCAGGTGCAGAGCGTGCGCCTGGCGGTCAAGGATCTGTACGCCGCGCCGAAGGTGTCTGCGGACATTGCCGGTGGCCTCGGTGCAGCCTTCAAGGCTGACGACTGGACCCACACCCAAGGCAGCCTGTTCAGCGCGATGAAGATGGAAAAAACCATGATCGGCCTGCTGTTGCTGATGATCGTCGCGGTGGCGGCGTTCAACATCATCGCGACGCTGATCATGGTGGTGAACGACAAGGGCGCCGACATCGCTATCCTGCGCACGATCGGCGCCACGCCACGCCAAATCATGGCGATCTTCATGGTGCAGGGCACGGTGATCGGTATTGTCGGCACCATTATTGGCGGCGTACTGGGCGTGATTGCCGCGCTGAATGTCAGTCAGATCGTGGGCTGGGTCGAGCGCGTGACCGGCCAGCATATCTTCAGTTCGGACGTGTATTTCGTCAGCAATCTGCCCTCGGAACTGCAAGGTGGGGATGTGCTGTTGATCTGCTCGGCGGGGTTCATTCTGAGCTTTTTGGCGACGGTGTACCCGGCGTGGCGAGCGGCGAAGATCGAACCGGCGCATGCCTTGAGATATTCGTAAGCGACTCCATGCTCGTTCCCACGCAGAGCGTGGGAACGATCAGGTCCGAGGCAACTCGATTACAAACCGCGTCCAACCCGCCTCAGATTCGCAATGAATCGTCCCACCATGTGCCCGCACGATCGACTGGGTGATCGCCAGACCTAACCCCGCATGCTCACTGCTGCCTTCCTGCCGCGCCGGATCCGCTCGATAGAAGCGGTCGAACAGACGTGGCAGTAATTGCGCGGAAATCCCCTCGCCACTGTTCTCGACACAAACGCGTACGGCCTGCGGCTGCTCGACAATGCTCAGCCGGACATAACCCTCAGCCGGGGCGAACCGCAGCGCGTTATCCAGCAGATTCGACAAGGCCCGGCGCAACATGCCGCGATCACCTTCGATACGCGCTGCCCCCTCACGGATGAGGCTAACGCCAGCGTCTTCCGCCAACGGCGCAAAAAACTCCAGCAACATGTCGGCCTCCTCCGCCAGTTCCAGCGGTTCGCGCTTGGGCATCAGCAAGCCGTGGTCAGCCTTGGCCAGGTAGAGCATGTCGTTGACCAGTTGCGCCATCCATTGCAGTTCTTCGAGGTTGCTGTGCAGCGCTTCGCGGTAGTCCTCCAGTGCCCGTGGGCGGGAGAGGGTGACCTGGGTGTGGGTCAGCAGATTCGACAACGGTGTGCGCAGCTCATGGGCAATGTCGGCGGAGAACGCCGAGAGGCGCTGAAACGAGTCGTCGAGGCGTGCGAGCATGGCGTTGAAGCTGTAGGCCATTTCGGCAAGTTCTGGCGGCATCTTCCCTTCAGGCAGTCGGGCATTCAGCGATTGCGCGGAAATCCCACGAGCCACGGCGCTCATTCGGCGCAACGGGCGCAGACCACTGCGCGCGGCCCAGGCACCGAGCAGGGCGGTAGCCAGCGCTGACAGGCTGACGGTCAGCCAGATCAGATGCTGCATGCGCGCAAGGAAATGCTGGTGATGGGTGATGTCCAGCAGCAGCGTCAGTTGCGGCGAATCCGCTGTGTCCGGATAGAGTGGGGCGCGCAGTACGCGGTAATCGGTGCCGTCATGGCTGATCGTCGACAGGCCGGTTTGCAGCGGCAGATTCTTCGGAATCTGCACCGAGCTGTCGTACCAGTGCCGGCCGTCGCCACTGGTGATGCGCAACGACAGATCGGCCTGACGGCTGAGTTCATCGGCCAGCCGCGCCTCGCGCTGGGCAGGTTGGAGATCCTGTAAGGCGCGGCGCAGGCCGATCAGTTTCGTCTCCAGTTGTTGCTGATCAAGTTCGATGAAGTGCGCCTCGCTGGCGCGGTCGAACAGCACCCCGGCGAACAGCGAGACCACCGTGGTGCAGGCGGCAAACAACAGGGCCAGGCGCGTGCTCAAGGACAAACCACGCATCACAGCGAACGCTCTTCGAGCACGTAGCCCATGCCGCGCACGGTGTGGATCAACTTGTTGGGAAAGTCATCGTCGATCTTCAGGCGCAAGCGGCGGATCGCCACTTCGATGACATTGGTGTCGCTGTCAAAATTCATGTCCCAAACCTGCGAGGCGATCAGCGATTTGGGCAGGACCTCACCCTGACGGCGCAGGAGCATTTCCAGCAGGGCGAATTCCTTGGCGGTCAAGTCGATGCGCTGGCCGTTGCGTTCGACGCGGCGGCGGATCAGGTCCAGGCGCAGATCGGCCAGTTGCAGGCTGGTTTCCTGAGCGACTGCGCTGCCGCGCCGCAACAGGCTGCGCACCCGCGCGAGCAATTCGGAGAAGGCGAATGGCTTGACCAGATAATCGTCGGCGCCCAATTCGAGGCCGTGAACCCTGTCCTCCACGGCGTCTTTGGCAGTAAGAAAAAGTACCGGCGTGGCGAGGCCGGCGCTGCGCACCGCTTGCAGAATCTGCCAGCCACTGCGCCCGGGCAGCATCACATCGAGGATCAACAGCGCGTACTCGCCGCTCAACGCCAATTGCTGGCCACTGATGCCGTCAGCCACCAGCTCGGTATTGAACCCGGCCTCGGTCAAACCCTGGCGCAGGTATTGGCCGGTTTTCGCTTGGTCTTCGACGATCAACAGTTTCATGGGCGACTCGGGCGGGGATGGTATGTAGAAGGGCGAGGGCGTTATACCGTGAGATCCGGCGATAAGCACCAAGCTGACAAAGTTGTAATCTGCCTGTCAGGTCGATGCCAGCGCGGCGTGGTTAGAGTTTCCCACAGGCTGAACCTTCTCTTGTTGGAGCGTGACCATGTTTTTTCGTACATCCCTGACGTTAGCTGCCTGTCTGCTGGCATTGAGTTCGTCTGTTTCGGCGACCCCGGCGCACGCCTTCGCGTTCGGCAAGCCGGCAGCCGCGAGCCTAGCCACGCGGACTATCGAAATCGTCATGGGCGACATGAACTTCGATCCGAAAATCATACAGGTCAAGACCGGTGAGACGGTTCGCTTTGTGCTGGTGAATAAAGGCCAGTTGCTGCACGAATTCAACCTCGGTGATGCGGCGATGCATGCCAGCCACCAGCAGGAAATGTTGCAGATGCAGCAGAGCGGCATGCTCACGCCTACCGGCATGAAAGAAATGTCCCACGACATGGCGGGCAGGGATCACGCAGCGATGGGCCATGGGATGAAGCACGACGATCCCAACAGCGTGCTGGTCGAGCCGGGCAAAACCGCCGAGTTGACCTGGACCTTCAGCAACGCCACGGCGCTCGAGTTTGCCTGCAATATCCCCGGGCATTATCAGGCCGGCATGGTCGGCAAACTGACTGTCAGTCAGTAAGCACTCAAAGGCGCGGGCAAAGGCTGGTAGAATCCGCTGATTCTTCAGTCAGGTTTCCGCCATGCATCCCGCAGCCGAACATTCGCCGCTGGGCAAATCCAGCGAATACATCGCCACCTACACGCCGTCCCTGCTGTTCCCGATTCCGCGCACCGCGAAATGGGCCGAGCTGGGCCTGAGCGCCGAAACCCTGCCGTATAAAGGCGTGGATTTCTGGAACTGCTTCGAGCTGTCGTGGCTGCTGCCCTCGGGCAAACCGGTGGTGGCGATCGCCGAATTCAGCATACCGGCGGACTCGCCGAACATCATCGAGTCGAAGTCGTTCAAGCTGTACCTGAACTCGCTGAACCAGACGCCATTCGCCGACGTCAGCACATTGGAAGCGACGCTGGTCAAGGATCTGTCCGCCGCTGCCGGCAAACCGGTGGGCGTTCGCGTTCGCAGTCTGAAGGACGTCGAAGCCGAAGGCGTGGTGGCGTTGCCGGGCGTGTGCATCGACGATCTGGATATCAGCGTCAGCAACTACGAGCACCCGCGTCCGGAACTGCTGCGTTGCGATGATTCGCGCGTGGTCGAGGAGAGCGTGCACAGCCATCTGCTCAAATCCAACTGCCCGGTGACCAGCCAGCCGGACTGGGGCAGCGTCGTGGTGGAATACCGCGGCGCCGCGCTGGATCACGCCAGCCTGCTGGAATACATCGTCAGCTTCCGCCAGCACTCGGATTTCCATGAGCAATGCGTTGAGCGGATTTTTCTTGATCTGCAGCGGTTGCTGAAGCCGGAGAAACTGACGGTATTTGCGCGCTATGTTCGGCGCGGCGGGTTGGATATCAACCCGTATCGCAGTACCGAAAGCGTACAGCTGCCGAATCATCGCCTCGTACGTCAATAAGATCCGGAATGTGCGATATCCAATGTGGGAGCGAGCCTGCTCGCGAATGCGGTGTGTCATTCAACGATGATGTCGACTGACACGACGCCTTCGCGAGCAGGCTCGCTCCCACAAGGGCTTGCATGCACATTTTGCAAATGAAAAAGCCCTGCCATCGCTGGCAGGGCTTTTTTGTGCGGCGGGCGTCAGATGCCCATGCTGCCCAGCGTATTCATGATGTTGCGCAGGGTGCCGGCGATTGCCGGGTGTTCGACTTCGAAGCGCTCGACCGCCAGGTTCACGCCGTCGGCGATGCTCGCGTCCTGCGTGGCAGTTTCCAGCTGGATTTCCGATTCGATCTGCGCCATCAGCGCATGCAGATCCTCACGCTCGGCTTCCGACAGCGGTGGATTGTGTTCCAGCTGCTCGCGCAGGGTATCGAGCTGTTTTTGCAGTTCTTGGGCGGGCATGGTGGTTTCCTTTTATCAATAGGCACTGGCATTGACCGCAGCCGCGCGCCAAAGGTCTATGGCTGACCTTTAGATTAATCCACTCTGGGTAAACCTGCATGACGTCGATCAGGGCTTTTCGCCTTTGGCGCGGCGCAGGCTGATATCGGCGAGACAGGCGTCGAGTTCACCGAGATGATCGATCACCGAATGCACGCCCAGGCTGAACAGCTGCACGGTTGCCTTGCCGCGCAACTGTTCGCGCTCCTTTTGCGACAGAGCCTGCCACTCGCTCGGGCTCAGGCCGCACAGCGAGCCACAGGATGCCAGCCCAATCGTCCACAACCCGGCATTCAGGCCAGCCTGCAACAGGCGCGGCTCACCGCTGACCAGCACGCAGCCATCGAGTCGGTCGATGTTCAGATCCATCAAGGCTTGCCAGCACGCATTGGGCGCCGGCCACGGATTCATTGTTGCTGAATGTTGCGTCGGCTTGATCCAGTCCGGCAGCGAGGCGGCCAGTGACTGAGCGAGGGCAGGGGGTAACTCATCCAGCCATGCGCAGGGAATCTGCTGACGCTGCAAGCTTTTCAGGCTATCGAGTGCGCCAGGGGTGGCTTCGGTGTGTTGCGTCTGGGCGAGGGTCTGCTGCGCGGCCCGTGCACCGAAATCCACCAGGCAGCCGCTGAGGCCGAACAGTACGGCCGTCAGGCGGGGCGCGGCGACGGGCAAGGTTTCGGCGTGTGTCATGGCAACGTCCCTGAAATAACGCTCAAGGCTAGGGCGCGCGGGTGACAGTTGCATGACAGCCCTGTGAAAGTCGGCGTAGGAAACTTCCTGCATATCCTTGCTGCGGCGCACTGCCCAAATCGCCGTTTACGCTTATACTAGCGGCCTCAACGCACGGGCCGAGCGTCCGCGCCAGTATCAAATCCAAGGAGTTTTTCTATGCGCTGGAGCCCTTCGCTCACTCAGCTAAGTGTTTGTGCCAGCCTGTTGCTGGCGCCGTTCGCCACCCAGGCGGCCACCGAAGAAGACCCTTGGGAAAGCGTCAACCGGCCGATTTTCCAGTTCAACGACTTCGTTGACACCTACGCGCTGAAGCCATTGGCGCAGGGTTATGAGTTCATCACTCCGCAATTCGTTGAAGACGGCATCCATAATATGTTCCGCAACGTCGGCGACGTCACCAACCTGGCGAACAACGTTCTCCAGGCCAAACCCGCTGCCGCTGGCGTTGATACTGCCCGACTGATTTTCAACACCACCTTCGGTCTGCTCGGCTTCTTCGACGTCGGCACCAAGATGGGCTTGAACCGCAGCGACGAAGACTTTGGTCAGACGCTCGGCTATTGGGGCGTGGGCAGCGGCCCATACGTGATGCTGCCGCTGATGGGGCCGAGCACCCTGCGTGACGCACCGTCGAAATACGTCGACAGCTTCACCGGCGCGTACCGCTACATCGACCATGTGCCGACACGTAACTCGATCTTCGGCCTGAACATCGTCGACACCCGCGCCAGCCTGCTGTCGAGCGAGAAGCTGATCAGCGGCGACAAATACACCTTCATCCGCAACGCTTACCTGCAGAACCGCGAGTTCAAGGTGAAGGACGGTCAGGTCGAAGACGATTTCTGATTTCGACCGGTGACAGAAAGGCGACCCCTCGGGTCGCCTTTTTTGTGCGCGGCAGGGCATCGCCAGTGACCGTCGCTACCTTCCATCGGGTTACGCTTGGAGCGGTTCTTATAACTCCCGGTGATTTGACAAACAAAGTCGTCAAGCGACAATCGGCGCATGCTTGAAACGCTCTGCGGATGGGAGTACCGTCTGCGCCTTAGAAGGGCACCTCTGTTTAAAACCGCGCGCCAGGCGAATGCTTGAAAGTGCTGCAGCAGAGAGGCTAGAAAGCGAATCCAGTAGTCTGCGCAGGGCCGTTGCCCCGCTCACTACGCCAACCTAATTCTGGCGCCGTTTGCCCACATGCCAAAAACCAGTGCCACGCTGCTGATAATCGATGATGACGAGGTAGTGCGCGCGAGCCTCGCGGCCTATCTGGAAGACAGTGGTTTCAGCGTCCTGCAGGCCGGCAACGGTCAACAGGGTCTTCAGGTATTCGAGCAAGACGAGCCCGATCTGGTCATCTGCGATCTGCGCATGCCACAGATGGGCGGTCTCGAACTGATCCGTCAGGTCACCGAGCGCTCGCCAGAGACGCCAGTTATCGTCGTCTCGGGTGCCGGGGTGATGAACGACGCGGTCGAGGCCCTGCGCCTGGGCGCGGCGGATTACCTGATCAAGCCTCTCGAAGATCTGGCTGTGCTCGAGCATTCTGTGCGTCGGGCCCTGGATCGAGCGCGGCTGCTGCTGGAAAACCAGCGTTACCGCGAGAAGCTGGAGAAGGCCAACCGCGAGCTCGAAGCCAGCCTGAACCTGCTCCAGGAGGACCAGAACGCCGGTCGCCAGGTGCAGATGAACATGCTGCCGGAAAGCCCGTGGAGCATCGACGAATTCCACTTTGCCCACCAGATCATCCCGTCGTTGTACCTGTCGGGTGATTTTGTCGACTATTTCCGCGTCGACGAGCGCCGGGTCGCGTTTTACCTGGCGGATGTTTCCGGGCATGGCGCGTCATCAGCCTTCGTCACCGTGCTGTTGAAGTTCATGACCACGCGTTTGCTCTTCGAATCGAAACGCAGCGGTACCTTGCCGGAGTTCAAACCTTCGGAAGTGCTCGGTCATATCAACCGGGGGCTGATCAGTTGTAAGCTGGGTAAACACGTCACAATGGTCGGTGGAGTCATCGACGAGGAGACCGGTTTGTTGACCTATAGCATTGGCGGCCATCTGCCTTTGCCTGTGTTGTACACGCCTGACAGTGTTCGTTATCTCGAAGGTCGTGGCCTGCCGGTGGGGCTGTTCAATGAAGCCACTTACGAAGACCACGTGCTTGAGCTGGCGCCGACGTTCAGCCTGACGCTGATGTCTGATGGCATTCTGGACCTTTTGCCAGAAGCAACGCTCAAAGAAAAAGAGGCTGCTTTGCCTGAACGGGTGAAGTCAGCGGGCGGCAGCCTGGATGGTCTGCGGCAAGTGTTTGGTTTGGCCACGCTAGGGGAGATGCCGGATGATATCGCCCTGTTGGTGTTGAGCAGGAATCTTCAATGAGTACCGGTAGAATCCAGTTCGCCGAGCAGGACGGCACCTTTGTCCTGAAGTTCGTCGGTGAAGTTCGCCTGACCCTGTGTTCGGCGTTGGATGCGACTATTGAGAAAATCTTCACCGCGTTGAATTTCAACGCGATCGTGATCGATTTGACCGAAACCCGCAGCATCGACAGCACGACGTTGGGCCTGTTGGCCAAACTGTCGATCCTGTCGCGGCAGAAGGTCGGCCTGTTGCCGACGGTTGTCACCACCCACGAAGACATCACCCGTCTGCTGCAATCGATGGGCTTTGAGCAGGTGTTCAACATCGTCAATCATCCGGTGCCGTGCCCGGAGTGCCTGGACGATCTGCCGGATCAGGATCAGTCGGAGGAAGTAGTGCGAATCAAAGTGCTGGAAGCGCACAAGATTCTCATGGGCCTGAACGATTCCAATCGGGAAGCGTTTCATGATCTGGTGAATGCGCTGGAGCGGCATTGATCCAGTGAATTGAGGAAGCATGGGCCGGGCTCTTCGCGAGCAGGCTCGCTCCCACATTTTGATCAGCACTTACCATAAAAAAGGGCGAACCCTCACAGGTTCGCCCTTTTTGCGTTCTACAAACTCAAATCACAGCTTGGCCTGCAGCAACGCTTCCAGCTTCTCCTGGTCGCGGGCGAACTGACGGATGCCTTCAGCCAGTTTCTCGGTGGCCATCGCGTCTTCGTTGGACAACCAGCGGAATTGCGCTTCGTTGAGGCTCAGACGCGCTTCGCCGGCATTGCCCGGCGCCAGTTTGCGTTCCAGCTTGCCGGTGTCGGCGGCCAGCTTCTCCAGCAGTTCCGGACTGATGGTCAGGCGATCGCAGCCGGCCAGTTGTTCGATCTGGTTGATGTTGCGGAAGCTCGCGCCCATGACCACGGTCTTGTAGTCATTGGCCTTGTAGTAGTTGTAGATGCGCGTCACCGACTGCACGCCAGGATCATCGGCGCCGGTGTAGTCGTTGCCGTTGGCCTTCTTGTACCAGTCGTAGATGCGGCCCACGAACGGCGAGATCAGGAACACCCCGGCATCGGCGCAGGCGGCGGCCTGGGCGAAGGAGAACAGCAGGGTCAGGTTGGTCTGGATGCCTTCCTTCTCGAGGATCTCGGCAGCGCGAATGCCTTCCCAGGTCGAGGCGATCTTGATCAACACGCGGTCGCGGCTGACGCCAGCCTTGTCGTACAGCTCGATCAGACGATGCGCACGCTTGAGAATCGCATCCTGGTCGAAGGACAGGCGCGCATCCACTTCGGTGGAGATGCGGCCCGGAACCACGTTGAGGATCTCTTTACCCACTGCGACGCCGAAACGATCGCTGGCCAGGCCGACATCGCCCTTGCAGTCGCGAACGCAATCGTTCAGCAGTTCGGCGTAGCCGTGAATGGCCGAAGCCTTGAGCAGCAGGGAAGGGTTGGTGGTGGCATCGGTCGGTTTGACTCGGGCGATCGCTTCGAAGTCGCCGGTGTCGGCAACCACGGTGGTGAACTGTTTGAGTTGTTCCAGCTTGGAAGTCATGGGCGTGCTCTATCCTATGGGTCTGAAGACATTACCCGAGCGCTGACAGGCACTCAAGGGTGCATTCGTGGATCGATGGCCCCTGCGGCAACAACCTGAAAACGATTGTTTGAAAGGTGGGGCGCGGTGTCGCTGAATACGATGCCAAAACAGCCCACAGGTTCAAAGCAACCGACCTGTGAACAGACCGGTTGCCCACGACCTACTCGGCGTTCAACAAACCTTCCACGGACAAGCGTGCCGGTTTTGGCTGGCCGTCGGAGGTGAGAAAGCCGAAGTTCTTCTCACGATCATTGCTGCCGGTATCACTGTTCCTCCATTCATAGATAGAAGTCAGCGGGATATTCAGACGTTTAACGTCAGCGATAAACGCGTTGATCTTGGTCGCTTGTCCCTCAGGCCCGCCGTTTGAGGCGAGGGCCGAAATCCCCCATTCACTGATCACCCCCGGCAGATTGAAATTCTGCTGGATGAACGTCTGCGCGTTGCTGATCTGCGTGGCGGTCATGCCATAAGGATGATAGGAAACGGCTTTCAGGCATTTGGGGTAATCGCTGACGATACTTTTCATCGCCACCGTCGAAGCCGAGCCTGCGCTTGGCGGCCGAGCGAAGCCGAAGCCGACCCGTGGTGTCGTCTGCGGCTGGCCTTCGAAGGCCTTGCACATGCCAGCCATGAACGGCACGAAAGTGGTGTCGAAATTGCGCGTCGGCCAATAGGTTTCCAGGTCGGGTTCGTTCCAGATTTCGATCGCCACCAATTGCGAACTCCAGGATTTTTCCAGCCCGGTCACGGCGTTGGCGAACTTACCGCCGGCGGCGTTCAGTTCCTCGGGCGAAGTGGCCGGCAGTGCCTTGATTGCGCGCACTGTCAGCAGCACCGGAAGCCCGGCGGAAGCGGCGGCGGCGAAGGCGTCGCTGACCTGTTTTTGATAAGTCTTGGCGGTGAGGCTGTCGCTCCACACGCCGAAGCGCACAAAGCTGAAGCCTGCTGTCTTGATTTGCGCGGCATCGGCAGCGGTGAAGCTCTGGATCTTCACCTGAACGCCGATGGTTTTCGCTGGAAGGTTGGGGAACAGCTCGCTGGCGTGAACCTGGCTGGTAGCACCGAGCGCCATCAGGGCGAGGGCGGCGAGTTTATTGCGCTGTGCTGTTTTCATGTCTGCTCTCCTGAAGAGAATGACAACTACGAATAGGTATCCCGTTACTCAATTTCCGATAACGGTGATGGCACTAAGTGCGTGAATGTTATTTTTTGTCAGGAAAACAGCAACTGAAAATCACAGTTATTTTTAGTCCGCTAATTGTGGTTGGGGCGGCTTAAAACGCTGTGGTACTTAATGTTCCTGTACTAACAGGGCGAAGCTATTTCTGAGTGCAGGAAAGTCGTGAGGGTTCATTAACTTTCACGACATGTTGGCTGTTTGATATTACACAGGAATGCAAGACTTGTTCAAAAAGATCCTCGTTGTCTGCGTGGGCAATATATGCCGAAGTCCGACGGCTGAACTGCTGCTGCGCAACGCGCTGGCCCCTGCCGCCATCACGGTGTCCTCCGCTGGCCTGTCCGCGCGCGTGGGCGAGGGGGTCGAGGCCTCAGCGCGGCAGGTTCTCGAAGAACACGGGCATTGTGCCGAGGCCTTCAAGGCGCGGCAGTTGACGTCGGATATCGTCAATGACTCGGACCTGATCCTCGTCATGGAAAAGGCCCACATTAATCAAGTGCTGAAGATTGCCTCACACGCCAGAGGCAAAGTGTTTCTGCTCGGTAAATGGCAGAGCGAGCGCGAAATACATGATCCGTATCGTCAAGGCAAAGCCGCGTTTATTCATGCCCACGCATTGATTGAAGATGCGGTTAGTTCATGGGCGAAGCGTCTCGGGCATTGATGAATCTTCTTCAGAACAGTAAATGGTAAGAACAGACTTATGCAGTTACCGTCCGTAATCGGCACCCGCGACAATGATCAAGACAGTATTGATCTGCTCGGCATCTTCGGCAGCCTGATCGACCAGAAGTGGCTGATCGGCGCGCTGACCGGTGCCTTCATGGTCACCGGCGTCGCCTATGCGGTGCTGGCGACGCCGGTGTACCTGGCGAACGCGCTGGTGCAGGTCGAACCGAAAAAGAACGACATGCTCGGTTTCTCCGACCTCAACAGCATGCTCGGCGGGCAATCGCCGTCGGTGACCGAAATCGGCATCATCAAATCCCGCGCGGTGATCGGCAAAACCGTTGACGACCTGCGCCTGGATATCGACGTCACCCCCAACACGTTCCCGTTGATCGGCGGCTTCCTTTCGCGGCGCTATCGCGGTGACAGCGAGACCAGCGTCGCGCCGCCGCGCTTCGGTTTGACCAGTTATGCCTGGGGCGGTGAGCGCTTGGAGTTCTCTCGGCTGGAATTGCCGAAAGATCTGCTCGGCAAGAAACTCACCCTGATCGCCGGCGAGCAGCAGCGCTTTGAGCTGTTCGATGAAAACGACAATCTGCTCGCCGAAGGTGTGGCTGGCGAAGCGTTTGCCAACGACGGTGTAGAAGGGCAGATCGCGCAACTGGCAGCCAACCCCGGCACGCGTTTTCAAGTGGTGCGCAATCCACGCATCGTGACCATTCAGGGCTATCAGGACGCGCTGGATATCTCCGAACAGGGCAAGGAGTCGGGGATCATTCGTCTGGCGCTGGCCAGCTCCGACGCGGCCGAGGCGGTGAAGATCCTCAACAAGATCGCCTCGCTCTACGTCGAGCAAAACGTGCGCCGCACTTCGGCGGAAGCCGCGCAAAGCCTGGCCTTCCTGCAAAGCCAGTTGCCCCAGGTCAAGCGTGATCTGGCCAAGGCCAGCGACGCCCTGAATGCCTACCAGACCCACGGCAAGACCGTGAATATCTCGCTGGAAACCCAGTCGGTGCTGGGCCAGTCGGTAGCGCTGGAAACGCGCATCTCCGAACTGAAAATGCAGCAGGCCGAGCTTGATCGCAAGTTCACCAAACAGCACCCGGCCTATCGCGCCTTGATGACGCAGATCGGCGAGCTGACCCAACAGCAGAAATCCCTCGAAGGCAAGGTTCAGGACTTGCCGGCTACTCAGCAGGAACTGCTCAACCTGACCCGCGACGTCGAGGTGGCTTCGCAGATCTACACGCAGTTGCTTAACAAATCTCAGGAACTGGACATCGTCCGCGCCGGGGCCGTTGGCAATGTGCGTTTGATCGATACCGCTGATGTCGACCTGACCAGCCCGATCAAACCGAAGAAAGCGCTGATTGTGCTGATCGCGACATTACTCGGCGCGTTTGTCGGCGTGGCGCTGGTGCTGTTGCGCAAATCCCTGAGCCGAGGCCTCGAAGGCCCGGAAGGCATCGAGCAGTTGGGCCTGCCGGTGTATGCGTCGATTCCCTACAGCGCCTTGCAGGAGGAAGAGGACAACAAAAAGGGCCGCGCCCGCGATGGCGTCGACAAACCAGCATATCTGTTGGCGCTGCGCAACCCGACCGATCTGTCGATCGAATCGATCCGCAGCCTGCGCACCTGCCTGCACTTTGCCGGGCTCGACTCGACCAACAACCGCATCATGATTTCCGGCCCGAGCCCGCAGGTCGGCAAGACCTTCGTTTCGTCCAACCTTGCGGCGGTCATGGCCCTCAGCGGCCAGCGCGTGGTGCTGATCGATGCCGATATGCGCAAAGGGCACCTGCACAAAACCCTCAACACGCCGATCAGCAATGGTTTGTCCGACCTGCTGGTCAAGCGCTGCACCCTTGAGCAGGCGATCAACAAAGTCGAAGTCGACAACCTGCATTTCATCAGCCGGGGGCAAGTGCCGCCCAATCCTTCCGAATTGCTGATGCACGCCAACTTCCGTGAGCTGCTTGCGCAACTCAGCGAGCGCTACGACCTGGTGATCATCGACACGCCGCCGCTGCTGGCGGTGACCGATGCCGCCATCGTCGGTCGCGAGGCTGGGATCAGCCTGATTGTCACCCGCTTCGGGGTGAACCCGGCCAAAGAGATCGAACTGACCATTCGCCGCTTCGCCCAGAACGGCATCGAGTTGAAAGGCGCGGTGTTCAACGGCGTCGAGAAGCGTGCGGCCAGCTATTACGGCGGCACTGGCTATTACAACTACGAATACGCGTCCGACAAATCCTGATGGTTGCCGATTGTTCTTTCCTGTTTGAAGTGGGTGAGTTGTGAAAAAAATACTGCACGTGGCAGAGACGATCAAAGGTGGCGTGGCGACGGTGATCCGCACGATCTCGGCATCCCCCGAAGATGACGCGGCGAATTATCAACTGGTCTATCTGGTGCCCGAGGATCAGGCCAAAGAGCTGCACGGTATCGCCCCCCAACAGGTGCGCACCTTCCCGCGCAGCGGCCGCAACGTGCCGTCGCTGCTGCGTTTCGCCTGGCGTCTGAGCCAGGTGCTGCTCAAGGAAAAACCCGACGTCGTGCATTTGCACAGCACCTTTTCCGGCGTGATCGGCCGTGTTGTGTGCGTGCTGTTGCGACCATGGCGCAAGCCGAAAATCGTCTACTGCCCCCATGCGTTTTCATTCCTGATGGAAAGCTCGCCGACCAAGCAGAAGGTCTATGCGTGGATCGAGCGGGTGCTGCAGAAAGTCACCGACGTGATCATCTGCGTCAGCCAGTACGAGTTGGATAAAGCCGCGCGTTTCGGTATCGAGCGCAAGCGCATGAAGCTGATCTACAACGGCATTCATCACAAGGATGACGCGCCGAAAAGCGCTGGCGCCGAGCCGATTCATCTGCTGTTCGTCGGGCGTCTGGATTACCAGAAAGGCTTCGACGTGCTGCTCAAGGCCTACGCCAAGGTCAATCGCAACGACCTCAAACTGACGGTGGTTGGCAGTGCGGTCAACGAAGACTCTGTCGAGTGCCCGCCGATGGATTCGGTCGAGTACCTGCCCTGGGTGACCCCGAGTGAAGTGCAGGCGCTGTATCAGAAAGCCGATGCGCTGATCGTACCGAGTCGCTGGGAAGGCTTTGCCATGGTGCCGCTGGAAGGCATGGCCATGGGGCTGCCGGTGATTGCCAGCAACTGCACCTCGCTGCCGGAACTGGTCACCAACGAAGTGTCTGGCTACGTCTTTCCGTCCGGCGATCACCAGGCGCTGGCCGACGTGTTGACGATCATCCAGAAGCCGCGCCTGCTCGACCTTGGCAATGAAGGCCGGAGCATTGTCCGCGAACGCTTCAGCGCCGCGTTGATGATCCGCCAGACCTACGACCTGTATCACGCTCCCACTTATTAAGTAGAACTCAAGCTTATGAACGTAACGATTTTGCATGGCTACAGTGCGTCCAACTCCGGTGACGGTCTGCTCGTCGATCTGGCCATTGCTCTGGTGCAGCGTAACTTCGGTGAGGACACCGCGATCAGTGTCGTGGCGTCCGACCCTGAGTCGTTCAACTATCTGCCGCACCCGCGTTTCGATGCGCCGGTGATGGCGGCCAAGGGTCTGGGGCGGGTCAAGCAAGCGGTGTTTCTCAATCAGTCCTACGCCGGGCTCGCCGATCTGCTGAAGAAAACCGATCTGATCGTCGGTGTCGGCGGCGGTTACATGCGCTCGAAAAGCGCCTTCGAGCACATCAAGCTTAAGCTTGGCCACGCCAAGCAACTGGAAACCGCGATCCTCAGCCAAGTGCCGTCGGTGTACCTGCCGCAGAGCATCGGCCCGTTCCACGGCGAGAGCAGCAAGATTGTCGAGCACTACGCCAGCGCCGATGCGGTGTTCGTGCGTGACAACCGTTCCTCGGCGATTTTTGATGCTTGCGAAAACGTCTACCGCGCGCCGGATCTGGCCGTGCAGTCGCTGGCAAGCAAGATTCTGCAGCAACCGAAGTTCACCCGCTGCGCCGCCTCGCCGGCGACAGTCTGCGTGGTGCTGCGCAAGCCGCCGGAGTGGAGCAAAGAGAAGAAGGTCGCCTACGTGGCCAATCTGAAACTGCTGCTGCAGCGTCTGAAGAACAAAAGTAAAGTGGTCTGCGCCGTGCAAAGCGCCGTACGTGGCAACGATGACGGCGCGTTCTACCGCGAGCTGGGCATCAACGAAGACCTGCTGTCGCTGAAGGCAACCATTGCCAAGTACCAACCGGACCTGGTGATCTCGGTGCGTCTGCACGGCGCCATCGAATCGCTGCTCTCCGGCGTGCCGGCGTATCACATCAGCTACGAGCGCAAAGGCTTTGGCGCCTATCAGGACATGGGCGTCGAGGACTGGGTGATCAACGGCGGCGATATCGACGTCGACACCATCATCAACACTGTTTACGCGCCCAATGCCTTGGCGGATTTCGGCAAGCGCCTGACCGACACTTGCCGCGAAATCGAAGCGAAAACCGTGGCCATGGACGAAATCATCAAGGGTGTCGTTCGATGATATTTCGGCTGTTGCTTCGCGGCGGAGCCTTGGGCGCGAAGTTCTTGCTGGTGTTGGCCATCACCCATTACCTCGGTTACGAGGCGCTGGGCTTTTATGGTGTGGTGGTCGCGGCGTCGTTGATCGCTTCGAAGTTCTACAGCGTCGGCTTCAGTTCCGAAATAAACCGGCTGATCAGCGTCGGCGGCAGTTCGCGGCGGGTGGTCGACAAGGTTCTGCTGCTGTATCTGGCGGTGGGGCTGTTGCTGTCGGTACTGACGGTACTGATCTATTCGCTGTTCCAATCGGTGGAAGCGACCGTCACGCTGATCCTTTGCGTGACCCTGGTGCTGCTCACCGAGCACCTGTCGTTCGAAATCAATTCCTTCGTGTTTTCCGCGCAGAAAGCCACCGCCGGTGCTCTGCTGTTCTTCATCAAGACCGGCCTGTGGGCGGTGTTGGCGGTGGGCGGCATGGTGCTCGGCTGGGTCGCGGGCATCGCCAGTGTGTTGTGGCTGTGGGTCGCCGCCAACGTGCTGGTGATCATCGCCGGTTATTTGATCGTGGTGAACGTGCACAAGGGCCGCGAAGCCGCGCCGCTGGACACCGCGACGGTGTGGAAGGCCGGGTTGCCGTTCTATCTCGGCACCGGTCTGATCGCGCTGAGTCAGTACGCCGAGCGCTTTCTGATCATCGACCTCGAGCCTTACGCCAGCCTCGGCAAATACGTGTACGCGTGGTCGGCGGCCAACACTTTGCAGGCGTTGTCGTATGCGGTGGTGGCGGTGGTCGGCATCCCGGTGTTGGCCAAGCGTTTTCAGGCTGACCAGCAGGCGTTCACGGTCAGGCAACTGTTCGTCAACAAATGGGTGATGCGCTCGCTGGTGGTCTCCGCCGTTGTGGCTGTGGCGATCTACGTGTTTTTCAATGTGCTGCTCGATTACGTCGCCAGCAGCGTGCCGCGTCCGGATAACGCGCTCCTCGCGGTGCTGATTTTTTCCTTCGCCTTGCGGGCGATCGGCGACATCGTCTGGGGCGGTTTGATTGCTTCGAAAAACAGCCGGGTGTCGCTGGCCAGCGCGGCGCTCTGCCTGCTGATTTCAGTGCCGGTCAGCTATGTGCTGATCAAGCATTACTCGATCTATGGCGCGGCGTGGGGCAACGTCTTCGCCATTGTCGTGCAGCTTGGCGTGATCGCGGTGTTGACCCGTGTCAGCGGCGCGAAAAAGGCTGCGCTGTCATGGGCCTGAAACTGCCGCGCATCGAGTTTCGTGGGCGCAAATTCGATTCGTCGATTTCCTTCCTGATCCTGTTCACCGGGCTGTTTCTGTCAGTGGCGATGCCGTTGCTGGTGCCGCGTGATCCGGGTCCGGATGCGATGACCTTGTGGTCGTCGTATGCGCGCGCCGACAACTGCAATTTCTGGAACCCGTTCTCGCCGGATCGCTCGTCCTACGAATGTTCGGCGTTCCTGCTGCGGCCCACCGGGATCAACCTGACCAATGCCTGGGCCTACGGCATGTTCTGCAATTTCTTTCTCACGGCGATTCCGGTGGTGGTGTTTCGGCGCATGCCGCTGACCATTTTCGGCACCCTGTGCCTGTGGGGCATCGTGCGCTCGTTCTTCCTCGAGAACCTGACCAAGGAAATCATCGTGTCGGTGGCGGTGTTGAGCATTCTGCTCAGCGCATTGACGCGCAAATATCGCGGCGGTTTTTTTCTTTCGGCGGTGATTTACGGCGTGCTGATCCGGCCGTACTGGATTCTGTTTTCGCTGTCGTGGGTCGGCGTCTGCGTCATGAAAAAGTACGTCTCGCGATTTACCTTCTTTCTGATGCTGTTCCTGTTTTATCTGGCGGTGGCCATGGCCATTCAGCTGGCGCTGGGCTTCCCGGTGTCGTCGATCCGGGCGAGCAACAACGAGCTGCGCACGGCGGGCGAGGAGGGCTCGAAGTCGCTGATCGTCTCGTGGCTCAGCGGCAGTGACTTCGTCTCCCAGGCACTGGATTCGATGATCATTTTCTTCCGCCTGTCGTTCCCGGTTGAGCTGATTTTGCTGTCCGGGCCGGGGCAGGTGATCTTCGTTGCGCTGATGATCATGACCGCGCTGCTGCTGTTCAAAGTCATCACTTCGACCGACTACAAGGGCGCGCCGATCCAGACCAAACCCAAGGAACTGATCGCGATTCCGCTGGCGTTTCTGTTGGTGCAGGGCTTGTTCGAGCCGGACTTCGGCTCCTTCGCCCGCCACTTCTCGATGGTCGTGCCGGTGTTGTTCGTCGGCCTGGGCTTGATGCTGCGCGCGAACAAACCGGTGCAGGTCGAATCAAGAATTCTCACTTAAGGCAGGTGCTCTATGTCGAGCAAGAAAAAATCCCTGGAGATCGAAACCCTGCGCGGCCTGGCGTGCCTGCTGCTGGTGCTCTATCACGTCATCGGCCCGCTGGGCGGCGGCTTGAAGATCGACATCGGCTCGCCGTTCCGGGTCATCGCCGACTCGATGGTGTATGTGCGCATGCCGCTGTTCACGTTCATCTCCGGCTACATCTATTCGATCTACAAGATTCGCGGCAATGACTTTTCCGCCTTCTTCGCCGGCAAGGTGCGCCGGTTGATCGTGCCACTGTTCTGCGTCGGCGTGCCGTTTTCAGTGTTGCAAGCGGTAGGGCCGGGAGTGAACAAGGACGTCGGCGTGATCGATGCGTTGTTGTCGTTCTGGGTGCCGATCAACCACTTTTGGTTTCTGCAGGCGGTGTTCAGCATTTTCATCTTCGTCGGCCTGCTGGAATGGCGCGGCCTGCTGCGTTCGGCGACGCGGCTGTATGGCTTGTTTGCGTTTGCCGCGGTGTTGTTCCTGCTGCCGCCGTTGCCGCTGGATGCGTTCGGTATCAACGGCGCGATCTACCTGCTGCCGTTTTTCGTCGCGGGGATGATCGGTCAGGAAAATGTCGATGTTTTCAAGCAGCGTTTCAAAGTGATCGGGCCGCTGTTGTTTGTGCTGATCTCGCTGACGCTGCTGTACGTCGCGGCGATTGATCGTGAGCTGATTGTCGATCGCCGCAGCCTGATTGGTTTGGCCGTGGGGTGCGTGTCTTGCATCGCGTTGCTGTCGAGTGACATGCGCTCGAAAGCGCTGACCTGGCTCGGCGGGTATTCCTATGCGATTTTTCTGTTTCATGTGCTCTTCGCAGCGACCTCGCGCTTTGTCCTCGGGCGCCTCGGCGTGAAGGATGAGAGCTTGCTGGTGCTTGGTGGTCTGAGTTGTGGATTGCTCGGGCCGGTGCTGTTGGCGATGGTGTTCAGCCGGTTCGATTTCACCTCGGTGCTGTTCCTTGGCGAGCGGGCGGCGAAGGAGAAAGCGCCGGTGATTGTGGCTCCGGTGGTGCAGACGCAGAACAGCTGACAGCTTCGCGAGCAGGCTCGCTGCAAAATCACACAATCCCTGTGGGAGCTGGCTTGCCAGCGATTGGGGCAGGTCAGACGCAGTCATATTGACTGACCCACCGCCATCGCTGGCAAGCCAGCTCCCACAGGTGTTTCGATGTGCAGAGATTTGGCGGAGGACCATAAACCCCGTGGGACCGAGCCTGCTCGGGAAGGGTTATTACAGATGAAGGAAATTTTGCATGCTGGCAGTGGATGACGCTCAACCCGTAGCAGCGTCGGTGGTTCAGGTAGACGACGCCCGCCAGCGCTTTGCGCAGTGGCGCGAGGGCAAGGCCGGCAAGGTGCTGGCGGTTTCGGTGATTGGCGACAGCTACACCGCCGGGCAGGATTTCTACCTGAACAAACTGGTGCAGCGAGTGGCCGCCGAGGTGGGTTTCGCCGGCCCCGGTTACGTTGGTTTCAACCACGGCGCGGCGCTGGGCGGCACGCATTTCAAATACACCCGCAGCAGCGACAAATACTTCGGCGGCGGCTGGAAGGTTTCCGAGCTGGGCCAGGCCAGCCCGGACAGTCGCACGATCAGCGGCAAACCGGGCGCGTGGTTGCAAGTGGATGCCAGTCCTTCGCCGCGCATCGATACCGCGGTGACTCAGGCGAAACTGTTGTATCTGGGCAGCGGCGAAGCCGACGAGCTGCGCTATCGCTGGTCGCCCGCGCAAGACTGGCAACCGTTGCAGCTCGCAGGCTCAGGCGTTCAGGAAGTCGCGCTACCCAGCGCTCCATCAGCCGCAGACTGGTCATTCAAACTGGAAGTGGTGAAGGGCGCGCCGACACTGTTCGGCCTGTGGCTGGGCAACGCTCAGCAAGGCGTGCGAGTGTCGAAACTGGCAGCCTCCGGCGCGGCATCGGCCGATTTTTATCACACGGATCCACAGTGGCAGACGCAATGGAAAGCTGTGGTGGCGAAGATCCCGGCCGACGTTTACCTGATCATGCTCGGCGGCAACGATCAGGGCTTCGGCGTCAAGCCTGCGCAGTACCTGCAAAACGTTCAGGGCCTGGTGAGCATGCTGCGCGAGATCCAGCCAGCGGCGAGCATCAACCTGATCATGCGTCAGGACACCACGCGCTCCAGCGCTTATCCGATGTCGGCCTATGCGCAGGTGCTCGAACCGTGGGCGCGTGAACAGCATCTGGGTTTTGCCAACCTGCAATGCGCATTCGGCCCCGACATCAAACGCTACGCCAGCGCGATGATCGGCCCGGACAAGATTCATCCGTTACCGGCCACGGGCGGGAAGGTGATTGCCGATTATTTTTATGGCTGGATAACGGGTACGAGTACCGGTTGCGACGACTCGCCACCATGATCGTTCCCACGCTCCGCGTGGGAATGCCGCCCGGGACGCTCCGCGTCCCTCCGCAGCGTGACGCAGAGCGTCACTGGATGCATTCCCACGCGGAGCGTGGGAACGATCAATGCTGACTGTGCCGCCGCTTTCGTGAGCAGGCTCGCTCCCACAATGGATCGGCGTGAAGCCCGGGTGATCAGGCGTCGCGCTTGAAGGCGTCGATGAGCCCCAGCAGTTCGTCAAGCTTGCGCGGCATCAACCGCGCATCACAGCGCGTCTCGACGTTGATGATGATCGCCGGGTCGTTGCAGCAGATGCGCACGCGAAAACGCCAGTCGCTGAAGATCACCTTCAGGCCATCGCGGTCATCCATTTCCAGCGCCTGTTCGCCATACAACGCTTTCAGGTGCGCGAGCAGCGGATAGGGATCGCGCATCGGTCGGCGAATATCGCCGGACGCAGGGAACACGCCGATTCGCTCCACCAGCAGAATCGTGCCCAGCCAGGTCTCGTTGGCGCTGGGCAGCGGTTGATGGCGCGACAACCAGCTCATCACCCCGAGGTTGCCCACCTCACGTTCAATCTTTGTCGAATGTTGTGCAATATTCATGGTTGCCTGCCTCTGGTGGTGGGGAGTCGTCTCAGCGGCCCTTGAGGTACACGTTGTCGTAGCAGAAATTCGTCGCTTGCAAGTAACCCTCGGCATCGCCGCAATCAAAGCGCAGGCCTTTGAATTTGTAGGCCAGCACGCAGCCGTTCTGCGCTTGTTTCATCAGTGCGTCGGTGATCTGGATTTCGCCGCCCTTGCCCGGTTCGGTGTCGGCGATCAGGTCGAAGATGTCCGGGGTGAGGATGTAGCGCCCGATGATCGCCAGGTTCGACGGCGCGTCCTGCGGCGCCGGTTTCTCCACCATGTTGTTGACCCGGTAGATGCCCTCGGAAATCAGCTCACCGGCAATCACCCCGTACTTGTGAGTCTGGTCCGCGGGGACTTCCTGGATAGCGACGATCGAGCAGCGAAACTTCTTGTACAGCTGGATCATCTGCGACAGCACACCGTCGCCTTCGAGGTTCAGACACAGGTCGTCGGCCAGCACCACGGCAAACGGCTCATCGCCGATCAACGGGCGGCCACTGAGAATGGCGTGGCCCAGACCTTTCATTTCCACCTGACGGGTGTAGGAAAAAGTGCAGGTGTCGATCAGCTCGCGGGTGCCGGCGAGGAATTTCTCTTTCTCGGTGCCGCGAATCTGGTGCTCGAGTTCGTAGCTGATGTCGAAGTGGTCTTCCAGCGCGCGCTTGCCCCGGCCGGTGACGATGGCCATGTGTTGCAGGCCGGCGTCCCGGGCTTCTTCAACGGCGTATTCGATCAACGGCTTGTTGACGATCGGCAGCATCTCTTTCGGCATGGCTTTGGTCGCCGGCAAGAAACGCGTGCCGTAGCCGGCAGCGGGGAACAAACATTTACGAATCATAAAAGTATCCTGGACAGTCATGGAACACAGGCGACGGTTGCGCGCCACAAAGTGGCGGCAAGTTTCAATGATTATTGAAGGCTTACTTTAATACCCGAGTCAGGTTGTTGCTGGCAATTAGTTGAGCTGTTAAAAAGCGCTAATGTTATGAGATGTCGACTACTTGGTTATAAGTTATTTTTAGTCGGTATCTGTCGATAGTGATAAGTATCCAGGGAGTGCTAATAAGTACCCGTCAAACAGTTTGACCGGCAAAAATAATTATTGCCAGTGGTTGAACTAAATTTGTTTTAGGTTGTTGTCGCCCTGTTTGTGTGAATTGCTCCGCATCTCCACCAGGCATGGCTTGACACGCTACCGGGTATTTATTCAATGACGGACCGCGCTATGAAGATTCTGGTAACGGGTGGCGCCGGCTATATCGGCTCGCATACCACACTTGCATTGCTTGAAGCAGGTTATGAAGTTGTCGTTCTGGATAATCTTTGTAACAGCAGCGACGCAGCACTTCACGCCGTTGAAGCCATTTGCGGCAAAAGTGCATGGATGATTCGCGGCGATGTCTGCGATCGGCCGTTGCTCGACCGGATTTTCCGCGAGCATCAGATCGACGCCGTGCTGCATTTCGCCGGGCTCAAAGCCGTGGGCGAGAGTGTGCGCAAGCCGCTCGAATACTACGAAACCAACGTCGGCGGCAGCATCACCCTGTGTCAGGCGATGGCAGCGGCGGGGGTGTTCCGGCTGGTGTTCAGTTCCTCGGCGACGGTGTACGGCGAGCCTGAAGAAATGCCGATTCGCGAGGATTTTCCGACGGGCAATCCGACCAATCCCTACGGCCAGTCCAAGTTGATCGTCGAGAACGTGCTGCGTGACCTGAGCCTCGCCGAGCCGCGCTGGAGCATCGCGCTGCTGCGCTACTTCAACCCGATCGGCGCCCACGCCAGCGGGCACATGGGCGAAGACCCCAACGGCATCCCGAACAATCTGGTGCCGTATATCAGCCAGGTTGCGGTCGGCAGCCTGCGCGAGCTGTCGATCTTCGGTAACGATTACCCGACCGCCGATGGCACCGGCGTGCGCGATTACATTCATGTCGTCGATCTGGCGGACGGGCATTTGAAAGCGTTGCAGTCGATCAGCGAGCGCACCGGCATTCACACCTGGAACCTCGGCACCGGCGATGGCTACAGCGTGCTGCAAGTGCTGCATGCCTTCGAACAGGCGTGCGGGCGGCCGGTGCCGTACCGGATGATGCCGCGCCGCGCCGGTGATATCGCCGAGAGTTTCGCCGATGCTTCGAAAGCGGCGAAAGAACTCGGCTGGAAAGCCACGCGCAACTTGCAGGACATGGTCGCCGATACTTGGCGCTGGCAATCGAATCATCCCAATGGTTATTCGCGATGATGGCCATTTAGTCCGATGTTAGTTTCAGTCAGGTTGTTAGATAACGTCGGGAAATTACACTGGCAATGCCATTTGCAAATCCGTAGATATAAACCTGCCGTTCGACTTTAGCAGTTGCGTAGCGCTGTGAAAGAACAACGGATCTTGTTCGCGCTCTTTGCGGACTTGAAAGCTACCAGCTCTGACACAGACCTGTTTTTTAACAGTTCGAATGTTAGAAAGGAGTTGTTATGAAAAAAGTGATGGCAGTTGCCCTGTTGACGATGTTGAGCAACTGGGCTGCCGCCGCTGAAGCGCCGTTGACAGCGGTAACCAATGTAGGTGGCAGTGTGGCGGCTTCGCAAGCGCCCGCGGCCAGTACTGCAATGGTTGCCAGTGCTGTAGCGGCGTCCAACAGCGGTGGCAGTGCCAACGGTGGTACCACCGGTACGACGGGTACCACCGGTACAACCGGCACGCATAACTAACAGGAACATTTGTTAGTGCAGTACAGAGTCGCCCGACGCAAGTCGGGTGACTTTGTTTTTTGGATTCGCCCTTGAATAGCGTAGTGCCATTATGACTCGTAGTGTTTATCTTTTAATGTTGGCAAGTCTCGCTTTGCAAGGTTGCATGTTTTCCCCCGGCCAGTACCTGAGCACCAGCGATATCACCCGCCAGGGTGCCAGCGAAAGCAGTCGGGTCGAGCTGATTCCGATCACCCCGAAGCTGATCGCCATGAACCGCGCCACGCAGAAGCGTGAGTCGCTGCCGGCGGAGCTGCTGGTGACGCCGGCGGAATATCGCATCGGCAACAACGACGTGCTGTACATCACCGTCTGGGATCACCCGGAGCTGACCGCGCCGTCCGGCGCGCAACAACAGATCGATGCCAACGGCCGTCTGGTGCGCTCCGATGGCACGCTGTATTACCCGTTCATCAAGGAAGTCCAGGCCGCCGGCCGGACCATCCAGCAACTGCGCGCGGACATCGAACAGCGCTTATCGGCATTCATCGCCGAGCCGCAGGTCGATGTCGCGGTGCTGCGCTTCGCCAGCCAGAAAGTCGTGGTCACCGGCGCCGTTACGAAAGCCGGTCCGCAAGCGATTTCGACCAATCCGCTGAGCGTGGTCGAAGCCCTCGGTTCCGCTGGTATCGACACCAACAATGCTGACTTGTCGGGCCTGCTGCTGACGCGCAACGGGCGGGTCTATCCGCTCAATCTCGACTCGCTCAATCAGCAGGATTCCGAACTGCAGAACGTCTACCTCAAGGGCGGCGATCAGCTGTATCTGCCGTACAACGACAACAAGCGCATCTACGTCATGGGCGAAGTCAACCAGCCGCGCGCGCTGAGCTTCAAGACCGCAACCATGAACCTGTCCGACGTGCTCGGTTCGGTCGGTGGCCTGAGTCAGACCAGTTCCAACGGTAACGCGGTGTACGTGATTCGCGGCGTGGAAAATCTCGACGTCGAGCCGGCGAAGATCTATCAGCTCGAAGCCGAATCGCCGACCGCCATGGCGCTGGCCTCGCACTTCCAGGTGCGGCCGCAGGATGTCGTCTACGTCGGCCCGGCCAACGTCACTCGCTGGAACCGTTTCATCAGCCAGTTGGTGCCGTCGGCGTCGATTGTCGGCACCGGGGCTTCGGCAGCGAAGAACTGGAGCGAATACAGCAACAACAGCAAATAAGGCCGCCCGACTGTGAATCTATTGAAAGTGGGCGTCTGCCTGATGGCGGCCTCGTTGCTGTGCGGCTGCAATCCGCTAATGAGTGCATCGCTGAACAACCTCAAGGCCGCCGTCGTCGGCCCCGACGAGGTTGACGTTTCGGCGGCCGAAGTCGCCGGGGTCAATTACCCGCAACTCAAACTGACTACGCCGTCCGGCTCAGGCGTGCTGGCGCTGGTGCGCGAGCGCGAAGATCTACAGTTCTGGGTCGCCTCCGGCAAACAGGTTTTGCTGCTGCGCGATGGCCTCGCCGTGCGCAGCATCGGCCTCGGCCTGCAAGGTGATCTGGATGGCACGCGGCTGGCCGATGATTCGCCGTTCAAGCAAGGCCTGCATCACGTCGCCGACGGTTTCACCACACGGCGCTGGATTGATCTGTACAAGGGCCAGGAAGTCGGCGTGATCGTCAACAGCCGCTTTTCGCGCCGTTCCACCGAGACCCTGGAGATTCTCGACAAGGCTTACTCGGTGCTGCGCGTCGATGAACAGATCGACGCCCCAGCCATCGGCCTCAGCGCAACCAATCGTTACTGGGTCGACCCGCGGGACGGTTTCATTCTGCAGAGCGAGCAACAACTGACCTCGCAATTGCGCGTCAAGCTGGTGCAATTGACTCCTGACCGCAGGCATCTGCCGTGAAGCGCCTGGGCCTTATCGCGGCGGGTCTTTTGCTGATCTCTGGGGCGTGTCAGGCCGCCGTCACCGTGTCCGGCGACGTCGCCAATCCCGGTCCGATCGCATTGCCGCCGGGCGGGCGCCTGCTCGATGTGATCAGCGAAGCCGTGCCGAATGCCGAAGGCTACTGGCTGGCAGGCGGCTTGTTGCGCCAGTCGCTGGTCGCGGAACAGACGCGGCTCAAGGTCGGCGTGCTGTTCGATCTCGAGGTGCTGCAACGCATGGCGACGCTGTTTGATCGGCCTAGTCGCGCGGCACTGGCGCAGCGCGTTGCTGAAGAGGTTCGACAGATGCCGGTGACCGGCCGGCAGATCGCTGACCTAGATCCGGTGGCCGTGGAAGTCGGCTTCGCGCGCAACATTCGTTTGGATGACGGCGATCGGCTGATCTATCCGAAACGGGTTGATGAAGTGCAGGTGTTGGGCGCAGTCACCGAGCCGTGCCACTTGCCGTACCAGCCATTGCAGGAGGCCCGCGAATATCTCGAAGGCTGCTCGATTCTCGACGATGCCGAGGCCGATTACCTGTGGTTGATCCAGCCCAACGGCGTGTCGCGGCGCGTCGGCATCGCGCACTGGAATCGCGAGAGCGGGCAGTTTCCGGTGGCCGGCAGCAGGATTCTGGTGCCGATTAAAAATGATGATCTAGATCCGCCTCTTCCTGAACTGAATCAGCAGTTGGCCGAATTCATTGCCACGCAGCTGGCCGAGGTGGTTCGTTGAAGTTACGTTTTGCAGCTGTGTTGTTATTGCCCTGCGGTCTGGCTCACGCCGAGCCGCGCATCACCCAGAATGACTTCGGTGGCGCCGGTCTGTTGCAGACGCCGACCGCACGCATGGCCCCGGCCGGCGAGCTGAGCGTCAATGCCAACCGCACCGATCCGTACAGCCGTTACAGCGTGTCGTTGCAACCGCTGGACTGGCTCGAAGGTTCGTTCCGCTACACCGCGATCACCAACCGGCCGTACGGCTCGGAGGCCCTCAGCGGCAGTCAAAGCTACAAGGACAAGGCGGTCGACGCCAAAGTGCGCCTGTGGCAGGAAAGCCACTGGGCGCCAGAAGTGGCGCTGGGCTTCCGAGATATCGGTGGTACCGGTTTGTTCTCCAGCGAATTCTTCGTCGCCAACAAGCGCTTCGACAATTTCGATTTCAGTGCTGGCATCGCCTGGGGCTACATCGGTAATCGCGGCGACTTCGACAACCCGCTGGGCTACGTCAGCAATCGCTTCGATACCCGACCGGCGCTGGAAGGCACCGGTGACGTCAACTCCGGTGCGTACTTCCGCGGCAAGCCTTCGCTGTTCGGCGGCGTGAGCTACCAGACGCCTTGGGACCGCCTCAGTCTGAAGCTTGAATTCGAAGGCAACGACTACAAGAACGAGCCGAAGGACAACGAGATCAAACAGGACTCGCCGATCAACCTTGGCGCGGTGTTCAAGGTGACCGATTCGATCGATCTCAGCGCCGCGTGGGAACGCGGCAATACGGCGATGTTCGGCGTGACCTTTCACACCAATTTCGTCAGCCGCAAAGCGCCGGCCAAGACTTACGATCCGACTCCCGAACCGCTGCCGGCGAAGGCGCCGACGACCTCGATGGAACAGGTCAACTGGGCCGATGTGTCGCGGCGTTTGCAGCAGAATGCCGGGTACAAGGTCGAGCGCATCAGCCAGCGCGATTCCGAACTGATCGTCTATGGCGAGCAGCAGCGGTATTTCCATTCGTCCAAAGCCGTTGGCCGCGCGAGCCGGATTCTCGACAACAGCGTCAACGACGACATCGACTGGTTCACCGTGGTCAACAAGCGTTATGACTTGCCGCTGGAAGAAACCAGCCTGCCGCGCCAGACCTTCCGCGAAGTGATCAACAACGAAGAGCCGTTGGAGGCGCTGCACCGCACCACCGAAATCAACCCGGCGATGCCGCACAACGAGAAAACCCTCTACAGCGAAGCGCCGCAGCATTTCAGTTACGGCGTAGGATTGGGCTTCAAGCAGAACGTCGGCGGCCCGGATGGTTTGCTCTATCAGTTCAGTGCTGACGCCGACGCGGAATACCGCTTCAACCGCAACACCTGGTGGAGCGGTTTGCTCAGCGCCAACCTGGTCAACAACTTCGACAAATTCGTCTACGACGCGCCGAGCGGATTGCCCCGCGTGCGCACGGATTTGCGCCAGTACCTGACCACGTCAAACACGACCATGCCGTTGTTTCAGCTCAGCCATGCCGAGCAGTTAGACAAGGATCTGTATGGCATGGTGTACGGCGGTTACCTGGAATCGATGTTTGCCGGTGTCGGCGCGGAAGTGTTGTTCCGCCCGACCGGCGAGCGCTGGTCGCTGGGCGCGGATCTGAACTGGGTGCGCCAACGTGATTTCGATCAGGGTTTTGCCTTGCGCGATTACTCGGTAGTGACCGGGCATATCACCGGCTATACCGACCTGCCGTTCGACACGCTGGCGGCGGTCAGTGTCGGTCGCTATCTGGCCGGAGACTGGGGCACCACCGTGGACATCTCGCGCGAGTTTTTCAACGGTGTGCGCGTCGGTGCCTGGGCGACTATCACCACGGCCAGCAGCGCGGAATATGGCGAAGGTAGTTTCGACAAGGGCCTGTACCTGTCGATCCCGTTCGACGAAATGATGAGCATGTCGACCATGCGCCGTGCCAACTTGGTCTGGGCACCACTGACCCGAGATGGCGGCGCCAGACTGAGCCGCAGCTATCAACTGCACTCAATGACCGATAGCCGGGAAGGGGACATGTTCTATCGCAACTTCGAAAAGATTACCGAGTAAGCGCTGGTCTCCCGAGCCGAAACAAATCCTGTGTAGGAGTGAGCCTGCGTCACGCCACACATCCCGGCCATAACCCAACCCCCTGTGGGAGCGGGCTTGCCCGCGAAGGCGCCGGCACATCCAACATCTTCATCGCCTGACTCAGCGCTTTCGTGAGCAAGCCCACTCCCACAGTAAATCGGCACCACGCCACACATCCCGGCCATAACCCAACCCCCTGTGGGAGCGGGCTTGCCCGCGAAGGCGCCGGCACATCCAACATCTTCATCGCCTGACTCAGCGCTTTCGTGAGCAAGCCCACTCCCACAGTAAATCGGCACCACGCCAAACATTCCGGCCATAACCCGAATCCCTGTGGGAGCGAGCCTGCTCGCGAAGGCGCCAGCACCTCCAGCATCGCCATCGCCTGACTCAGCGCTTTCGTGAGCAAGTCCACTCCCACAGTAAATCGGCACCACGCCAAACATTCCGGCCATAACCCGAATCCCTGTGGGAGCGAGCTTGCTCGCGAATGCGCCAGCACCTCCAGCATCGCCATCGCCTGACTCAGCGCTTTCGTGAGCAGGCTCACTCCCACAGTAAATCGGCACCACGCCACACATCCCGGCCATAACCCGAATCCCTGTGGGAGCGGGCTTGCCCGCGAATGCGCCAGCACCTCCAGCATCGCCATCGCCTGACTCAGCGCTTTCGTGAGCAAGCTCACTCCCACAGTAAATCGGCACCACGCCACACATCCCGGCCATAACCCGAATCCCTGTGGGAGCGGGCTTGCCCGCGAAGGCGCCGGCACATCCAACATATTCATCGCCTGACCTACCGCTTTCGTGAGCAAGCCCACTCCCACCGGGGGTTGTGTTACACCACAATTTTCGACCCAAACCCTAATTCCCGTTGGAGCGAGCCTGCTCGCGAATGGTCCGGCACATCCAACATCTCCAGTGCCTGACACAACGCTTTCGCGAGCCTGCTCGCGAAGGCGCCGACACATCCAACATCTCATCGCCTGACACACCGCTTTCGGGAGCAGGCTCGCTCCCACGGGGGCGCACCTGTAGTCGATACTGGTTACCCAAATCCCGCTCACAAAAAAGGGGACTTTCGTCCCCTTGTGATCTGAGCGCTGAACCTCAGTAGATATCCTTCGACAACAACGTAAACGGCGTCTTCACGAGGATCTTCAGATCCAGCCACAACGACCAGCTGTTGATGTACTGCAGGTCAATCTCGACACGCTTCTGCATCTTGTCGATGGTGTCGGTCTCACCGCGGCAGCCGCTGATCTGTGCCAGGCCAGTGATGCCCGGTTTGATTCGGTGACGCGCCATGTAAGCGAGGATCTTGCCCGAGTAGTAATTGTTGTGCGCCACCGCATGCGGCCGTGGCCCCACCAGCGCCATGTGCCCCTGCAACACGTTGAACAGTTGCGGCAACTCATCGAGCGAAGTGCGGCGGATAAAACGACCTACTGCGGTGATACGCGAGTCATTGCGGCTGGCCTGCTTCACTTCGCGGTCATCGTGGACACGCATCGAACGGAATTTCCAGACCTTGATCACCTTGCCGTTCCAGCCATGGCGGTCCTGCTTGAAAAACACCGGGCCGGGCGAGTTGAGTTTTACCGCCAGAGCGATGATCAACAGCAGCGGACTGAGCGCGATGATCGCCAGGAATGCCACGGTTTTCTCAACCAGACTCTTGCTCAGGGCAGCGGTCGGGCGGCTGGTCAGCGGGCTTTCGTTCAAGTAGATCGCCGGCAGGCCATCCACGACTTTCACCGAATGGTTGAGCAAGGTCAGGCTGTTCAAATCCGGTACCCACACCACGTCGACGTTGGCACCGAGCAAATCGACATACATCGCTTCGATTTTCGCGGCTTCGCACAGCGGCAGGGTGATGTACAAGCGGCGGATGTCGTGGGCTTCGATCAGTTCGAGCAACTCGTCCTGAGCGCCGACGACACGCGGTGCGTCGGAAGCGAGGACTGGTTTGTCACCGTTGCTGACCAGGCCAATCAGCGGCAGGTTTTCCAGTTGGCTGAGTTTCTTCGCCAGGCCCAACGCCAGTTCGCCAGTGCCGACAATCAGCGTCCGGTGTTCGCTTTTACGCGAGCGCTGGTAGTACTTGGAAAACGCGTGCAACGGCGCGTAGAGGAATGCCTGACCGAGGAAGCCGTATACCGCCCAACTCAAGATCACCTGACGGGAAAACAGCTCATCGGCCTGACAGACAAACGCAATGCACGCCAGCGCGGCCATGGTCATCGACCAGCCCATGAACAGGCGGCCGAGGCCAGTCAGGTAGTTGTCGCGTTTGCGATAAACACCCGTGAATGTGTAAGCGGGCACCGAGGCCAGGACGGCGAGGGTGGCGCACATTCGGTAGTAGAACGCGACGGTGCCGGTGTGCTGTTCAGCAAGAATGAACAGCAGCGTCACGACGAAAGCCTGTGCCAGCGCCCATTGGCCCCAAAAGGTCAGTCCCTTGAGGCCCGTGCTTCGATTAATACTGAGAGAAAGATCCATACGATATCCCCAAAAGACGTCCATTCAGGTTTCAACAGTTGAAAGCCGAGTTGTTATGCAGACTTATTGTTTTTGTTTTAGCGAGTGTCTTGAGGTAACAACATCGAGAGCCGAACTGTCGTCAGCCAATAGACTAAGTTATTGTCCGGAATGGTGTCTGACGAGTTCTAACAAGATGGCACAGTGCCAACTTTTTAATAATTAAATAGATGGCTGTTAGAAAAGGTCGTAGAGAGGGGGATGAAAAAGCGAGGGCGTATTTGTTACTGTTGAAGGGTGGAGGCAGGGAGCTTTTATCGAATCAGGGAGGGTAAACCAAACAGAGTGCTCTTCTTGTTGTTGTAGTCGCACTTTATATCTGTTTGTCTCGGTTTGTGTGTCGCTTGTGATTAAGCGACGACTTCCTGGATCAGGCAATATCCGCGATTTCTTACGGCTCGGAACAATCGCTCGCCATTACTTGCGCTCTTGAATTTATCCTGCAATCGACTCAGGCACATTTCCAGGCCACGGTATTGCTCGGGTTCCCGGCCAATACTGATGATCAAGTCATCGCGACTGACCACACGCTCATCATGGCTCAGCATTTTTCTGACCAGAGCGGTTTCCAGACCAGTCAGGCTGATCGCAACATTGTCCTTGAGCAGCACGCCTTGTTCATCGTCAAGATGCCAGGTGTCACTGCAAGGCTCAGTGCTCTCGGTGACATTGGAGATATGAGCGCGTTCTGCACTGCGGGTCGGGAAGCTTTGAAACGGATTGTCTGTTTGCGCGGCTCGCCATTCATTTTCAAGAGTGGCCAGTATGCGTTGGGTATCATGTTCGATACTGCGCGCAACATTCTTTCGGCTGAGGCTTGGGTAACTGAACTCCATGACCATCGGGGCGGAAGAGGGCGAAGCAACACCTTCAACAAACATTTGTGCCTGCGACGTGCCAAACGAATTGAAACGCTCACTGGACAAGATGCTTTCCAGTTCACGTTGCGACGTTGTGCTGTGCGTCACAACAACAAAATATTTTCTGGGGAGGGTTGTACTCGTTTCCATGTCTCTCTCCTAAATACACACCAAAATTGGCTAAAAGATAAATCGGCAGGCGAGCAATGACTTCCTCGGAAGTAATCGTAGGCAGGGTTCTGGCCGAAAATGGCCATCGATAAATTCCACTCGATCTGCTGCTATGTTATGGAGTTTTATTGTTATGTGGCGTGATGCCGTGCTCATTCAAGTGCTTGAGTTTTAATAAGTATGAGGCGCTATTGAAACGATATGGCTGCATCAGACGATCCTTCGTACGTATGCAAAAGGGAAGACTGCCCGAGACTCAGGCAGTCGATATCAGGCCCCGCATCAGGCGATAGCCGTAGCCGCGGATGCTCTGAATCGCGTTTGTACCATACATGTCCTTGATTTTTCCACGCAAGCGACTGATTGATTTTTCCAGTGCCCGAGGGTCGTAGAAATTGGCGTTGAGGCCCATGATGCTGGCGATTTCATCATGACTCAGAATGTGATTGCCTGTGTGCGCAAAGGCCTCGAGGATCTTCATTTCGGCGAAAGAGATATCCAGTTTGCGCCGACTGTCCATCAGGCAGATCCGCGTCGGATCAAGCGTGAGGTTGATATCTCGTTGCCAGTCTTCGCTGTTGAAGAATTCCGCCAGCAAGTCTTCGCTGTCATCGCTCAATGTGTTCAGCTTGATACAGGCATCCGCCCCGGCGAGGAAATATTTGATCTTGTTGACGGCACCGCGGCCGGTAACGACAGCGCAAATAAGTGGCTTCAAGTTGTCATCGCGCAGGGTCTGCACCAAGGCCAGATTTTCTTCGATAGCTTGTGGATTATCGATGATGACGAAAATGGCGCGATAGGAACCTATGTAGCCGCGCTGTTTATATGAACTCGTGAAAGCACCTGTTTCCAGGGTCATATCGGGCTGCACGTGCTTTGCGATCAGCGATCTGAAATGATCAGCCACACCCATTGTACGACCCAGAGCAAGAACACCGGATTCATCATTTGTCGGGCGCGGACTTCTAGTCGCCAAGTTCCCTGAGAGCATCATGCGTTGACTCGAATTAGGTGCTGACATCGGGATGTTAAAGCACCGGTTCTCATCTGTGACTGACAATTGGTAACATTTGCGCGGATTTTAGACGTGTCTCCCGAGTTTTCTAACAATAACTAAGCTTTTCAGGCTTTTAGTTGATTTTCTCGGGCTTGTGAACTAATGCGCAGGTGATGGCTATATGCAATGGTGCCACTATTTTGAGCTTGTGGCGATGGCTTTGTCTATGTCCTTTTGCCATTGATTGGCCATGTCAACAATGTGTGAGGTTGATCACACTTCATATCTGAACTGAAATATTTGTTGTAATAGATGTAAATTTTTTCCGTTTAGTTCGTCGGCCGACGATTACTAACAGTCCTTGAGTCTAACTCTGCATAAACCCTATTCTTCCGGATCGGCGAATCGCTGTATGCATACTTCAGATACTCAACCCCTGAGTGTTATTGAACCGGTCGCTCACCCTGAGTGCTCTGACGGAGGATTAATGGATTTCTGGACCGTTTTCCAGGTGTTGATATTAGGCGCGGTAGAAGGCTTGACCGAGTTCTTGCCCATTTCAAGTACCGGTCACCAGATTATTGTCGCCGACCTGCTCGAGTTTGGCGGCGAACGCGCGATGGCGTTCAACATCATTATTCAACTGGGGGCCATTCTTGCTGTGGTCTGGGAGTTTCGTCCGAAGATCTTCGAAATCGTCAAAGGCCTGCCCACCGAGCGCAACGCGCAACGTTTCACCCTCAATCTGCTGATCGCGTTTTTCCCGGCCGTTATCCTCGGCGTGTTATTCGCCGACGCGATTCATGAATACCTGTTCAACCCGATCACCGTTGCGGTGGCCCTGGTTGTTGGCGGCATCGTCATGTTGTGGGCCGAACAGCGCAGCCATGTAGTCAGCGTCGAACATGTCGACGACATGCGCTGGTCTCACGCGTTGAAGGTCGGTTTCGTACAATGCCTGGCGATGATTCCCGGCACCTCGCGTTCCGGCTCGACCATCATCGGCGGTCTGCTCTTCGGCCTTTCGCGCAAAGCCGCCACCGAGTTCTCGTTCTTCCTCGCCATGCCGACCATGGTCGGCGCCGCCGTTTATTCCGGCTACAAATACCGCGACCTGTTCCAACCCAACGACCTGCCAGTCTTCGCCCTCGGCTTCGTCACCGCATTCATCTTCGCCATGATCGCCGTGCGTGGCCTGCTCAAATTTATCGCCAACCACAGCTACGCCGCGTTCGCGTGGTACCGGATCGGTTTTGGTTTGTTGATTCTGGCAACCTGGCTGTTTGGCTGGGTCAACTGGACCGCGGCTGCGGCCGCTTGATCACTGCGCGCTGATCAACGCCGCCACGGCGAGATCGTTTAACGTCGAATCCGACGACTCCTGACGAAAGCGCTGCAAGGCCGAGGTGAAATACGCGGCTTGCAGCATGCCGTCGCTGGCCAGGAAGTACCGCGCGGCTTCGATTTCCTCAGCCGAGTAAACACGTTTTTTTAGGCCGGATACGTCCAAGGTTCCATCGACCGACACCATCGTCGCGGTGAACACCAGAAAGCCAGACATTTGCGTCGACTCAAAAGGGCTACCGCTCCCTTCACCACACCCTCGTGCAAAATTGCAGTCGGCAAAGACGCTCGAGGAAACCGTCGAGCATAAAGCGAGGAGGGTGAAGCGATTGAATAGAGCACGTTTAAACGCGGGCATAACCGAGAGACATCCTGTCAGTACATCAAAATACCGGGCAACGCTCATGCGCCGCCCGCACACTCAAACCATCAATCAACGACCTTCAAGCAACTCAGCCGCCTGATCCAGCAACGCCAGCGGATCCTTGGCCTTGTGAATATCCACCGACAACAACTGACGGAATTTCCGCGCGCCCGGGAACCCCGTGCCCAGGCCCAACACATGCCGCGTGATGTGATGCATCGCACCACCGGCCAGCAAATGCTCGGCTATATAAGGACGCAACTGCGCCAACGCCTCAGCCCGACTGATCACCGGTGCGGTACTGCCGAACAGTTGCTGATCGACCTCCGCCAGCAAATATGGATTGTGATAAGCCTCACGCCCGAGCATCACACCGTCGAACGTCTGCAGATGCTCATGGCAGGCTTCCATGGTCTTGATCCCGCCGTTCAGCACAATCTCCAATTCCGGAAAATCCGCCTTCAACTGCGCCGCGACGTCATAGCGCAACGGCGGAATGTCGCGATTCTCCTTCGGAGACAACCCCTCGAGAATCGCAATCCGCGCATGCACGGTAAAACTCGTGCACCCGGCATCCCGCACCGTACCGACGAAATCGCACAACTGGGCATAACTGTCGCGCCCATTGATGCCGATCCGGTGCTTCACCGTCACCGGAATCGACACCGCATCGCGCATCGCCTTCACACAATCAGCCACCAACTGCGGATGCCCCATCAGGCACGCGCCGATCATGTTGTTCTGCACACGATCGCTCGGGCAGCCAACGTTCAAGTTCACTTCGTCGTAGCCGTGCTCTTGCGCCATACGTGCGCAGGCCGCGAGATCAAGCGGAACGCTACCGCCCAACTGCAACGCGAGCGGGTGTTCGGCTTCGTGGTGACGGAGGAAACGTTCGTGATCGCCGTTGAGCAACGCGCCAGTGGTGACCATTTCGGTGTAGAGCAGGGCGTGCTTGGACAGGAGGCGCAGGAAGTACCGGCAGTGGCGGTCCGTCCAATCCATCATGGGCGCGACGGAAAAACGGCGGGAGAGTGGGGCGGGTTGTAGGGACATGTGAGGAATCTGGAATCAAGAAGGCGAAGGCGCAAGAGTTTATCAGGATTACGGAACGGCAAAGATCCGTACAGCGGCGTTATGTGCTCAGGCCGGACGCGAACGCTCCGGCTGATTGGCGGATCTTGTTTAACGCTGCACCGACGCCTATGCCCGTTGGACAACTGGACTGAGTAATGGCAATTAAGTAGCATCCGTTTTTTTTCAGGATCAGTCCGTCATGGAAGCCACCTCGCCAAAGCGCCCACTGCAAGCGTTAGTCATGTCCTGTCTGGTGGCCGGCTGGGGGCTGGTCTACGTCGGTCAGGTCAAATGGGCGGTGCGCATTGCAGCTCTGCTTTATATCGGCGTTGTCCTGATGGGGGTTTGCGGATTAACGACTACTCCGATAGGGCTATATGCTGGCGTCGTGTTCGCCGTACTAGTGAAACTGGGTTCTGCGACTGTGGCGGCGATGCTGGCGCGCAGAAACGACACTTCGGTGACTAGCCCTGGCATTCGATTCCATGTGCTTTACGTGGCAACTCTTATCGTGATCACGCTTGTATTGCTGGGGCCGTTGAGAACTGCAACGTTGGGATTCAAAACTTACTTCATTCCCTCCGGCTCGATGGTTCCGACTCTGTCTATCGGCGATTACATCGTCACAAACCTGCGCATCGGCTCGCCGCAGGTGGGAGATATCGTGGTCTATCGCTACAACGGTACCGAAGCGGTCAAACGCGTTGCGGCTGTGGGGGGCGATACCTTGTCGATAGTCGACGGGGAGGTCATTCTCAATGGTAAAAACCTTGGACTGTTCTTTGCTCCGCGAGAGCGGGTGAAGAACCGTCGTTATATGCAAACTGCGCCAACGCTGGTCGAAAAGAATCATGTCTATCTGCTCGGCGATAACCGCGATAGCAGCAATGACAGTCGATTCATGGGGCAGGTGAAAGTTGATGACATCACCGGCATAGTCACCGGGATTTGGTGGTCAGAAGACCGGTCAAGGATCGGTACGGTTTTCCCTTGAGGGGGCTCTTGCAGGCACTTGCTTCTCCGGCGATTGCGCATCGCCGGAAAGCCATAACACCAACACACTGAAGTACGGCGGCAACAGCATCGGCAGCAGCCTCAATCATTAAAGCTCCGCCATGCTGCACGACGATAACCATTACTGCCCCGGCACCGCAATCCACTCGCTCAACGTCTGCTGATACTTGCCAGTGACCTTGCTCAAATGCAGCCACTGATCGACATACAGTTTCCAGCTGATGTCATCGCGCGGCAGCAAGTACGCTTTCTCACCGTATTGCATGTACTGATGCGGATTCACCGCGCACAAGCCGGGTTTGAGTTTCTGCTGATACAGCGCTTCCGAGGCGTCGGTGATCATCACGTCGGCTTTGTTGTCGAGCAGTTGCTGGAAGATCGTCACGTTGTCGTGCAGGGCCAGTTGCGCTTTGGGCAGGAAGGCGTGGACGAAGGCTTCGTTGGTGCCGCCGGCCGGTTCCACCAGGCGCACGTTGGGCTGGTTGATCTGGTCGATGGTCTGGTATTTCGACTGGTCGGCGCAGCGCACCAGCGGGATTTTGCCGTCGGTGTCGAGGGTGTTGCTGAAGTAGGCTTTTTTCTGCCGCTCGAGTGTGACCGAGATGCCGCCCATGCCGATGTCGCATTTGCCGGCCTGCATGTCGGGCATCAAGGTTTTCCAAGTGGTCTGCACCCATTGCACCTTGACGCCGAGGCTGTCGGCCAGTGAGCGGGCCATGCTGATGTCGATGCCTTCGAAGTCGCCGTCGCTGCGCTTGAAGGTGTAGGGCTTGTAGTCGCCGGTGGTGCAGACGCGTAACAGGCCTTGTTGCTGGATGCTGTCGAGGTGGGTGGTCGGCTCGGCGGCCTGAACGGTGAAAGGCAACGCGAGCAATGCACCGAGCAGGATTGTGGTTTTTGTCGTTGGCATCTGTCGGACTTTTCTCTGGGGTGGACGGAAAGGACGTGCTTGAAGTTAACCACGTTCTCACCGTTGATCCAGTCCGGCGTCGCGCGTCAGGGCTGATCCGTTACAGACCCAGCCCTTGCTGCACCACTTGCAGCAGATTGTTTTCGGTCAGCGCAATCGCATCCAGCTCCTGGCCGGTTTCGATGGTCTGCAACCACCAGTGACTTTCGCCATGCTCGTCAACCGTGCGCAGCAAGGACTGATCGCGTCCCGGCACCTTGATCTCGACACGTCCGCAACCGTCCTCGGTAAACCGCGCAATCGGATCGAACGTCAGGCTGTGATGGTTGGCCTCGATCACCAATTGGTCGATGGCGTAGTCATGGCTTTCGCCGTCCGGTGAACTTTCGCAAACGTGCGTAGGATTTCGCCGAATCTTCAGTCCTACTTCGGTGACCGGTTGCAGCCAGGCCTCGATACGGTGGTACAAGTCGTACACCTGAGCAGGCCAGCAATCGATCTCAAGCGCAGCGCAGGTGATGTCGTCAGCCTGTGTGTGCCGGGTCTGCTTGAGTCTGGCGGCGAGTTCGTCTGCTTTACTCATGTCGGTTCCCTTGTTGGATGTCTGCCTGTTCAGCGTAGACCTTTGCACGGCGCAGGGCCTTGCCTTGCGTCATGCGCTTGCAATACAAGCGTGTCGAAATCAGCACTGGCCAAGCCTGGCCAACAACGAAAACCACGGACGCAGGCGTCCCAAGGAACGGGTTAATGAAAAAGCTGTTTACAATTCTGGCAATGATCGCGCTGACAGCCGGTAGCATTGGCATGAGTTCGGCGCGTCAGTCGTCATCGAACAAAGCCCAGGCGGAATCGGTAGCGGGAGTGTTCGACTACTACCTGCTGGCGCTGTCCTGGTCGCCGACTTTTTGTCTGACGCACAAGGACGACGCGCAGTGCACGGGCAAGGGTTATGGTTTTGTCCTGCACGGTTTGTGGCCGCAATACGCCAAGGGCGGTTGGCCGCAATCCTGCCCGCCGCTGACCAGACTGTCGGCGGCAGAAACCAGCAAGGGCCTCACGATGTACCCGACGAAAAAACTCCTTGATCACGAATGGTCCAAGCACGGTACCTGCAGCGGTCTCGGCGCAATGGGCTATCTCGACAAGTCAGATCAGGCTCTCGGCGCAGTGAAGATTCCGCAGGCGTTACAGCCGTTCGGCTCGACCTCGTACTACTTCGAAGCTCAGGAGATTGTCGATCTGTTTCGCAAGGCCAATCCGGGTATTCCCGAGGACGGAATTGCGGTGGTTTGCAGCGGGCCGCAGCTGTCGGAAGTGCGCGTGTGCATGAACAAGGATTTGCAGTTCGGCGCGTGTGGCAAAGGGGTGAAAACTCAGTGTCGGGCGGGGGATATTCGGGTGCCGCCGGTACGGTAAGCCATCCGTAATGAGCCAAAAAAAACAGGCGCTCCCGTGAGCGCCTGTTTTTTTTGGCCTGAGGATTTGGAAATATGAATACGACCCACGCTACTACCCAAACACCATGAACATCCCCACCGCCGACCTGCTCCGCGAAGTCAACAAACCCGAATAAACAACCCCGGGGGGATTCAGGCAAATCCCCCCGCATCCACGCCCAATTCCCCACGCAAAAACTCCACCAGCCCCCGCTGCAACACGCTCAACGCTCCTTCACGACTAACCAACGCCAGTTCCGTCGGCGCCAACTCAGGAAGGTCCATACACACCTCATGCTCCGGCAATACCGCCGAAACCGGCAGCACCGAAACCCCCAACCCGGACGCCACCGCCGCTTGGATCCCGGTCAGGCTGTGGCTGCCGAACGCCACTCGCCACGGTCGCTGCGCTACATCGAGCAGGCGAATCGCCCGTTGCCGGTACAGGCAGCCTTGGGGAAACAGCGCCAGCGGCAGCACACCGTCGCGGGTGTCGACCTCAGCGCCTTTGACCCACACCAGCCGCTCCGGCCAGGTGGCCCAGGCCGGGCCGCTGTCGGGTTCGCGTTTGATCAGCGCAATGTCGATGTCGCCGGCGTCGAGGCGTTGGCGCAGGTCGAGGCTCATGCCGCTGATGGTTTCCAGGCGCGCCTGCGGATGGCTGCGGGTGAAGCCGGCGAGGATCAGCGCCATGCGCCGGGCGTCGAAGTCTTCCGGCATGCCGATGCGCAGCACTTCCAGGTCGACGTCGCTGGCCAGCGCTTGCGTGGCTTCGGCGGACAGCGCCAGCAACCGGCGCGCGTAGTGCATCAGCAGTTCGCCGTGTTCGGTGACCGCGACGTGCACTCCGGTGCGGTCGCGCAGGAGTAGCGGGTGGCCGACCAGATCTTCGAGTTTGCGCACCTGCTGGCTGACCGTCGATTGCGTGCGGTGCACACGCTCGGCAGCACGGGTGAAGCTGCCTTCATCGACCACGCAGACAAAGGTTTTCAGCAATTCCAGATCCAGCATGGCGGTATTCCTGATAGTTGTTTTGCGAATGACGATCGCGTGTTTATTTAATTTCACACTATCACCGCACGCTCATAAGCTGAAGTCCTTACTCTGGAGGAATCGACCGATGACCTTACACAACACGCCGCACCCGCACTGGCTGACCTTCGATTGCTACGGCACCCTCATTCAGTGGGATGAAGGACTGAAAGCCGTGGTCAAGAAAATGCTCAGCGACAAGCGCCAGCACGCAGTGGACGCCGATAAGTTGATCGAAGTCTACGACCGTCACGAGCATCGTCTCGAGCAAACGCCGCCGCACCGTTCCTTTCGTGAACTGAGCACGCTCGGCCTGCAACTGGCGCTGGAAGAATTGGGCTTGCCGAGCCAGCCCGAGGACAGTCAACGCCTGCCGGCCGCGATCCCGAACATGCCGCCCTTTGCCGAAGTGGTCGACACCCTCGCGCAGCTCAAAGCCATGGGCTTCAAGCTGTGCATCGTCTCAAACACCGACGACGACATCATTGCCGGCAACGTCGCGCAACTCGGTGGCCATATCGACCGTGTAATCACCGCGCAACAGGCCGGTGCCTACAAACCGGCGCCACGGCTGTTCGACTACGCTCATGAGCAATTGGGCGTCACCCGCGATGAGGTGGTGCACATCTGCGCCAGCCCGATGCTCGATCACACAGCGGCGCGCGACATGGGCTTTCGTTGCGTGTGGATCGATCGCGGCACGGGTCGTCAGTTGTTGCCGGACTATCGCCCCGACGCGATCCTGCCCAGCCTCGATCAAGTGCTGCCGCTGCTCAAATCCCTCGGCTGGACCTAAGGAGAATTGCCATGGCTCATATCTTGAGCGGCACTGGCAAAGCCAGACCCAGCGCAACGCTGCACCTGGAAACCGAGGCGATCATCACCGCCCGCAACGAACTTGCTGCGTGCTTTCAACTGGCCGCATTGCATGGTCTGGAGGAGGGCATCTGCAATCACTTTTCGGCGATGCTGCCGGGGCATAATGATCTGTTTCTGGTCAATCCATACGGCTACGCTTTTTCGGAAGTGACCGCGCAGAATCTGCTGGTCTGTGACTTCGCCGGCAATGTGGTCGCTGGCGATGGCGAGCCCGAAGCAACTGCGTTCTACATCCACGCGCGCCTGCACAAACAACTGCCACGGGTAAAAGTTGCGTTCCATACGCACATGCCCCACGCCACGGCGTTGTGCCTGTTGCAAGGCCCGCCGCTGGTGTGGCTGGGGCAGAGCGCGCTGAAGTTTTACGGGCGCACAGCGGTGGACGAGGATTACAACGGCCTTGCGTTGGACGCATCCGAAGGCGACCGCATCGCCAGCGTCATGGGCGACGCCGACATTCTCTTTCTGAAAAACCATGGTGTGATTGTCGCGGCGCCGACCATTGCCGAAGCCTGGGACGATCTGTATTACCTGGAGCGCGCCGCGCAGGTGCAACTGCTGGCGATGGCCACTCAGCGCGAATTGAAACCGGTGCCCCATGCGATTGCGCAGCGCACCTATGAACAAATGCGTGAAGGCGATGCACGAAGTGCCCGCGCGCATCTCACCAGTGCGATGCGGCGCCTGGCCCTGCACAACTGATTAGCGATAAAGAAGCAATCGTAAATAAATCGATGAAAAGCGATCATCCAAACTCGCGACGCGCCGATAACTGGGCGGGAAGCGGGCGTTTGCCCCGTGCATCCCGGTGGGCTACGCTCACGAACACAAGGGTTTCGGGCTCGCGCCCCTGCCGTACCTGCCCAGGACATGCTTTTGCCACTCTCCATTCACGATCCGCATCAGGCCCCCGGCACGCTCAAGCGCCTGCCACTGCGCAAAGCGGCGGTGCTGTTTATCGTTGCGGTGAGCCTGTGCCTGTGCGGTCTGCTGTACCTGCAACTGGAGCAGTCACGGCGTCAGGATCTGGCGGTGGCGAAGATGGCTTCGGGCAACCTGACCCGGGCCATGGCGCAGCAGGCCGAGGACACTGTGCGGGCGGCGGACCTGGTGATGACCAGCCTCGTCGACTGGATTCAGGACGATGGTTACGGGACGGCGCAGCGACCTCGGTTGCAGCGGATCTTTGCCCGCCGCGCGCAGCAACTGGATCAGTTGCACGGCATCTTTCTTTTCGATCGCGAAGGGCAGTGGGTCATTACGTCGTTCCCCAATCTACCCCGTGGCAATGGCGTGGCCGATCGCGAATATTTCAAGTTCCATCAGCAGAATGCTTCGACGGTTGCGCACATCGGCCAGGCGATTCGCAGCCGCGAAAACGGCGAGTGGATCATTCCGATTTCCAGACGCGTCAACGACCAGCTCGGCAACTTTCAGGGCGTGCTGATGGCTGGCATCCGCATGTCGTACTTCGATCAGTTCTTCAAAAGCTTCAGCCTTGATGACAGCGGCATCATGTTTCTGGCGCTGACCGACGGCACCTTGTTGGCCCGACGCCCCTTTGACGAAGCGCTGATCAATAGCTCGGTGGCCCACGGCGAGATCTATCAAACCCTGCTGCCCAACGCTAACGCGGGCACGGCGATGCTCAATTCCGTGGTCGATGGCGTGACACGATTGTATGGCTATCGGCAGCTTGCCTCATATCCGCTGGTGGTCTCTGCCGCGACTTCGCAAGACACGATTTTGCGGGGCTGGCACGACCGCGCATTTCAGTCCAGCGTGATCGTCGCGCTGGTTGTTTTGGGCATTGGTCTGTTCGGCTGGGTATTCATTCATCAGGTGCGCGACGGCGAGCGTATCGAGAAAAATCTACGCAGGGCTCAGCTGGCGCTGGAACAGATCGCCACCCACGACAGCCTCACCGGGCTGGCCAATCGACGCTTGTTCGAGCGTTCGCTGGATATCGAATTTGCCCGTGGCGCGCGCCAGGTCAGCCCGGTCAGCCTGATCATGCTCGATATCGATTTCTTCAAGCGCTACAACGACGCGTATGGTCATGTCGCCGGCGATCAGTGTCTCGCACAAGTGGCGCAAGTGGTGAAGACCTGCTGCCAGCGCAAGTCGGATCTGGCGGTGCGTTACGGCGGTGAGGAATTCGCCGTGCTGTTGCCGGACACCGACATCAACGGTGCGCTGGCGATTGCCGGGCAGATTCGGCGCAGCGTGATCGACAAGCACATCATCCACAGTGGCTCGCCGACCGGCTATCTCACCGTGAGCCTGGGCTGTTATGCGTTTATTCCGCACGGCAACGACAGCCCGCAGGTGTTTATCCAGCGCGCGGACGCGGCGTTGTATCAGGCGAAAAATGCCGGGCGCAATCGCGCGGCGGTGTATGCGTCGGAAGAAGGTTTTGCCGAACTGATGCGGTCGGATCGCTGATTCTTTCAATCAACATAAATCAGAAGTGGGAGCGAGCCTGCTCGCGAAGAGGGCATGTCAGTCACCCTGTTTTTTGACTGATACACCGCTTTCGCGAGCAGGCTCGCTCCCACATTGGTCCGTGACGGACTCAAGACTATCTGGGATGGCTCTTGTTCGTTCAGCCGCCCGTGCCACCGCCCGCGCCACCTGTACCGCCGCCGGCCGAACCGGTGCCACCACCCGCGCCGGAACCCGAACCGCTGGCGCCGCCATTGGTGCCCGTGCCCGTGCCCGTGCCCGTGCCGGTGCCCATGCCCGAACCAGTGCCGGTGCCGTTATTGGTTCCGCCAGAACCGCTGCCACCCGATGGCGAGCCCGGGGTGTTGTCTGGCGGCATGGTCGAGCTGCTGGCGCCGCCGGACTTGGTGCCCGTCGCATCGGTGCTGTCATTGGCAGCGAAGCTGGCGGCGGATGCCGTAGCGAGCAGACCGGCCAACAATAACGAAGTGAATTTGCGCGTCATCATGGTACGTCTCCTGATAAAGGGGATTACCTGATATTGGTCTCGCACGCCCAAGCCTTGGTGCCAGTCGAGTGACGAGCGGTCAATCGCCGCGCCAAGTGGCCTACCGTTCTTCTGCAATATTGGCTATTTGCCGAACCACCCCCGGGGACTAACGTAGCCACACATTCAATCGCTACCCCGGAGTCCACCATGCAACCTCGTGCCGATTTCTACACCGCTTCCCCTGATGCCATGAAGGCGATGATGGCGCTGGAAAATGCCGTCTCGAAACTGCCGCTGGAAAAGAGCCTGATCGAACTGGTCAAGCTGCGCTCTTCACAGATCAACGGCTGCGCATTCTGCATCGACATGCACACCGCCGACGCGATCAAGGACGGCGAAACCCCGCGTCGCCTGTTCGCCGTGACAGCATGGCGGGAAGCGCCGTTCTTCAGCGAGCGCGAACGTGCGGCACTGCTGTGGACCGAGTCGCTGACGCAACTGAGCCTGACCCACGCGCCCGACGAAGATTACGAGGTAGTCGCTGCGCAGTTTTCGCCCAAGGAACTGGTTGACCTGACCGTGGCGATCAACACCATCAACGGCTGGAATCGCCTGGCGGTGGGCTTCCGCAAACTGCCCCAGGCTTAAGTCCCACGCACATCCCCTGTAGGAGTGAGCCTGCTCGCGATAGCGGTAGGTCAGTCACCATGTTTGCTATCTGACAGACCGCTATCGCGAGCAGGCTCACTCCTACAAGGGAATCTTCAATGTGCTTGTGAACTCGGCGCCGCCGGTGGCTGCACCTTGCGCATCAAGGGCACCATCGCCGTGGCGATGATGAAGCAGACCATGATCATCAAAAACGTATCGCCATAAGTCTGCGTCTGCGCCTCGCGATACGTCACCAGCCACAGCTGCCGGAGGCTGGCGGTGACGCCGACATCGCCGCTCTGGCCGAGGTTGGCGAAGTTGCCGCCGACCTGCGACAGCCACTGATTCATCGCTTCATTGCTGCTGTTCAGATGCTCGGCCAACCGGGTGAAATGCAGGTTGGTGCGGTCATTGAGAATCGTCGCGCAGGCAGCGATGCCAATCGCACCACCGAGGTTGCGCATCAAGTTGAATAACCCTGACGCGTGCTTGAGCCGCGCCGGTGCCAGTCCCCCCAAAGTCAGCGTCACCGCCGGTGGCACGGCCAGTTGCTGGGCGATTCCGCGCAACGCTTGCGGCAGCATCAACTCTCCGGCGCCCCAGTCGTGAGTGATCGGGCTGAACTCCCACATCGACAAGGCAAACAGGCCGAGGCCGAGCATCATGATCCAGCGCAGATCAACGCGATTGGCCAGAAAGGCATACAGCGGAATCGCCAGGATCTGGAACACTCCGGTGGAGAAAACCGCCATGCCAATGTCCAGCGCGCTGTAGCCGCGCACGCGCCCGAGAAACAGCGGCGTCAGGTAAATCGTTGCGAACAGGCCAATGCCGGTGACGAAGGAAAAGAAGCAGCCGAGGGCGAAATTGCGATCCTTCAACGCACGCAGATCGACGATCGGATTGGCCACGTGCAGCGTGCGACCGATGAAGGCCAACCCGGCGAGTCCGCTGATCCACGCGGTAGTGAGGATTGTCTGGTCACTGAACCAGTTCCAGCGCGGACCTTCTTCGAGGGTGTATTCCAGACAGCCGAGAAACAGCGCGAGAAACACCATGCTCAGGTAATCCGCGCCCTTGAGCAGCGACAGTTCCGGCTGATCGATCTTGACCAGCATCGGCACCGCTACCGCGACGAAAATCCCCGGCACCAGGTTGATGTAGAACAGCCAGTGCCACGACGAAAGGTCAGTGATCCAGCCGCCGATCACTGGTCCCAGCGTGGGCGCCAGCGAAGCCACCGCGCCGATGGTCGCGGCGGCAATCACCCGTTGCTTGCCCGTGAAGAAAAAGAACGCAGTGGTGAACACCAGCGGAATCATCGAGCCGCCGAGAAAGCCTTGCAGCGCGCGAAAGGCAATCATGCTCTGGATATTCCAGGCCAGGCCGCAAAGCAGACTGGCGAGGGTAAAACCGACCGCCGATGCGCAGAACAGCCAGCGCGTGGAAAACACCCGCGATAGCCATCCCGACAACGGAATCACAATGATTTCGGCGATCAGGTAGCTGGTCTGCACCCACGCGGTTTCGTCGGTACCGGCGGACAAGCCACCGCCGATATCGCGCAGCGACGCCGAAACAATCTGGATATCCAGCAGGGCGATGAACATGCCGATGCACATCGTCGCGAAGGCGAACACTTTGGTCGCCGTGCTCATGTCCGCTGCGTTGAAGGGTTGCGCAGGAGCGGCGAGGCGGGTGCTCATGGCGCAACGGCTATGGCGGCGGTTTCAGGCTCGGCGCGGGTGTCGACTTCAGCGGTCACCGACAGGCCGGGGCGTAAATGGCCGAGCACACCGTCGGCAGGGTCCAGGACAATTCTTACCGGCACGCGCTGGACGATTTTGGTGAAGTTGCCGGTGGCGTTTTCCGGCGGCAACACGCTGAACAGCGAGCCCGTGGCGGGGGCGAGGCTATCGAGATGGCCGTGGAATTCCTGGCCTGTCAGCACGTCGGCGCGGATGCGCACCCGTTGCCCGGGTTTCATCCGCGCCAGTTGATCTTCCTTGAAATTGGCATCGACCCACAGACCGCTGGCCGGCACCACCGACAGTTGCTGAGAACCGGCCTGGGCATAGGCGCCGACCCTGGCGCGGCGATTGCCGATCACCCCGTCGACCGGCGCACGCAGTTCGGTGTAGCCGAGGTTCAACTGGGCCAGATCGCGTTCGGCGCGGGCTTGCTGAAGGGCAGCGCGGGCCTGTTGTTTCTGGGTTTCGATCACCGCCAGTTGCCGTTGCGCGGCGAGCAGTTCGGCCTGGGCGCGGGCGCTGAGGGCTTGGGCGGTTTTGAAAGTGGCGTCGGCACGCTGCGCACTTTCCACCGACACCGCATTGCTGCTCACCAGCCGCTTGTAGCGTGTGTTGTCGTCCCGTGAGCGTGCCGTCTCCGCGCTTGCCGCATCAATGCCGGCTCGGGCCTGACCGATCACGGCGTGCTGCAGTTGTTCGGTGGCGTCGAGGTTGGCCAGCAACGCTTCTTCGGCGGCCACCGCGCCTTCGGCCTTGGCGAGATTGGCGCGGTAGTCGCGCGCATCGAGACGGATCAACACATCGCCGGCCCTTACCGACTGGTTGTCGCTGACCAGCACCTCGTCGATGTAACCGGCCACTTTCGGTCCGATCACCGTAACGTTGCCTCCGATGTAGGCATCGTCAGTCTCCACGAGAAAGCGCCCGGTGCCCCACCAATGCATGGCGTACAAGCCGCCCAGGATCAGTGCGAGCAACGGGGCGCCCGCGATCAACAGGAGTTTGCGCAGCGCAGGTCTGGTCTTGACCGGAACGGGATCGGGGGAGGGCATGCTGGTCATGGCGTCTGTACCTGAGGAAACGAGGCGTTATTACAGTCGTAATATGACGCGAGTAATATTTGGTGGCAAATTATTTCTTTGGTCAATCGTCAGTTGCTTACCTGACCATTGGCCGGGCGTGCTGCCGGTGATGGATTTGAAGAAGGCGATAAACGCGCTGTCGCTGGCAAAGCCCAGCTCGAAGGCGCAGTAACCCAGTCTTCTTCCGGTGACGAGCAGTTCGATGGCGCGCATCAACCGCCACTGCTGACGCCATTGCTGATAACTCATGCCGGTCTCGCGCTGGAAGATCCGGCCGATGGTGCGGCTGCTGGCGCCGGTCTGTTGTTCCAGCACATGCAGTGCAGGGGGCAGGCGTTCGGGCATCGCCAGTAGTGGAGTCAAGCGTTTGTCTTGTGGCAATGGCAGCAGCATCGGTTGCTGCACTGCGTCATTGATTTCACTCAGGCACAGCCCGAGCAGGTGAGCGAATTTGCCTGTTTGCCAGTCAGTGTCGAAAGCTGCCGTAGCCATAGGCTCGAGCACCGCACGCAGCAAAGGGCTGACTTCGATGACGCAAACCTGTTGCGGCAGCTCATCACACAGATTGGCAATCAAGTAGATCGAGCGGTAATCGACACTCTGCTGCATCACCGCACGATGCCTGACCCCGGCCGGAATCCATGCTGCCCGCGACGGCGGCAACAGGCACAACTGTTGCGCCAGGGTAATCCGTATGCAGCCTCGCCGCGTGTACAGCAATTGCCCGCGCTGATGAAGGTGCATGCCTGAGTCGTGGTCAGCCAGGGTCGAGGCGAGGCCGATGACCGGAGCGGCAAAACTGTCTGCGTCAAACGTCGAATGGGCATCGAGCCAGGCCATGGGTTTGTCCGATTCCAATGATAAGTTGGCGTGATCTGGATAATACGCCAAGCGCAGGTTTTTAAACTTCTCTGCTGTCGTAGAGGAGTCATTGAGATGAACAAACGGAGTTTGCTGGCGCTGGCGATTGCGCTGTTGATGTTTCCGCAAATCGCGCAGACGCTGTACAGCCCGGCCTTGGGTGATATCGGTCGAGCTTTCGCTGTCGGCCCGCAAGCGGCAGCGCAGACGCTGTCAGTGTATTTTCTCGCGTTCGCATTTGGCGTAGTGGTGTGGGGCCGCGCGTGTGATCGCTTCGGGAGGCGTCCGGTCATGTTGGCCGGATTGGCGCTTTATGCAGGGGCGATGTTGGTCGGCCTGCGGGTCAGCAGTTTCAACGGCTTGCTGTTGGTGCAGGGCGTGGCGGCGTTCGGCGCGGCGGTGGCTTCGGTGGTTACGCAAACCGTATTGCGTGATCGCTTCAAGGGTGCCGAACTGGCGCAGGTCTTCTCACTGGTCGGCATCGCGCTGGCGGCGAGCCCGGCGATTGGTTTGTTCAGCGGTGCCAGTCTGGTTCAGGTGTTCGGTTATCGCGGGGTGCTGGGCGCGCTGTTAGTGCTCGCAGGTCTGCTGTGGCTGTGGAGTTTGTTAGGTCTGGTGGAATCCCGCCCTCGACAGACGCCCGATATCAGTCTTGTCGAAACTCTCTGGCGCATGCTGCGCGACTTGGGAATCTGGCGCTCGGCGCTATGGATCGCTTCCTTCAACGTTGCGCTGTTCAGTTACTACAGTCTTGCGCCGTTCATGTTTCAGCGTCTGGGCTTGAGCGAGAGTTGGTTCGGCTACAGCGGCGCGTTGCTTGCGCTGGGGTCGGGTTTTGGTGCGTGGTTCAACAAGCGTCTGTTGCAGGCCGGGTATGCGGCAATGCAATTGATCCGGCTTGCAGCGGTGTGCGGACTGGCCGGTGGCATTGGCGTCTGGCTGTTGCAGGACAGCGCCGCGTTCGTGTTGCCGATGCTGTTGATCGTGCTGGCATTCGGCATGGCCATCCCCAACGTTCTCGGCCTGGCGCTGGTGGATTACGCCGATCGGCTGGGGACGGCCGGTGCGTTGCTGGGTTTGATGTATTACTTGCTGATAGGCGCAGGGCTGATGCTTGCTGGTTGGTTTCAGGCTCTCGGTGAAAGCCTCATAGCCTGCAGCACCGTCGCCTTGCTGTTGACGGTAAAACCGGTCAAGGCAATTGTTCAAGAAAGGTAAGCGCTGTAGCAGGCGTTTTGCATTGCAATCGGTTGGACGAGAAAAATATCAGCGCCGGTGACCGCGCGCGAGTAAAGCCAGTAAGATGTCGTTAATGCCCAACTGCCACTAGTCGCGTTCGGGTTTCCATGGATGGCTTCAGGACTTTGAGTGCTGAGCGTAAAAAGACAAGGGGTGAACAATGGCAACGATTATTGGTGTGCACGGCATCGGGCATCAGTTTGGCGGTGAAAATACGTTAAGCGACCAATGGCTGCCGGCGCTCAAGGATGGTCTCGCACGTGCCGGACGAGAGTTACCTGACGAAGTGACCTTCAAATGTGCCTTCTATGGGGACTTGTTTCGCCCAAAGGGTAAGGGTGCCATACCGCCCTTTGGCGCGCAGGATGTCGATGTCTGGGAGGCGCAACTGCTCAAGGCATGGTGGGAAGAGGCGGCCAGAATCGATCCCGCGGTTCGCGCACCTGACGAGATCACAAAAGCAGGTCTGGTGACGTTCGTCCAGCGAGGTCTCAACGCGTTGACACGATCAAAATTTTTTTCCGGTCAGCTGGAAAAAATGATGATCAGTGATTTGAAGCAGGTCCATCGGTACTTCCATGACGATTCAATCCGTCAGGCCGCTCGTGCCAGCGTCGAAAAGTGGGTGGATGACGATACGCGGGTGATCGTCGCCCATTCCTTGGGCTCAGTGGTTGCCTACGAGGCGTTGTGCGCTAACCCCCAGTGGCCCGTCCGGCACTTCATTACAATGGGTTCGCCACTGGGCATCCGCAATCTGATTTTCGATGCCCTGCAACCCGCACCGCAACGCGAGCTTGGTGCGTGGCCAGGCAATGTGCAGCACTGGACCAATATTTCAGACAGCGGTGATGTAGTGGCCCTGACGAAAAAACTCGAGCCCTTGTTCATGCCGCGGATAGTTGATGTGAGCGTTGCCAATGGCATGAAAGTCCACGATGCGAACCGTTACCTCACGACCCGGGAGGCGGGAGATGCCATTGCAGCCGCTATCTGATATTTACCGACGTCGTCTGCTTGCCACTGGCACCGGTGAATTTGATAACCATGCGACGCTTTCGCAGGTTCCGGACGAGGTTGAAACAATCAAGTCGGCCTTCGGTGCATTGAACTATGAGGTCGTACCGGCACAACTTGATCTGGATCCCCGGGAACTGCAGGATCTGATTTTCGACGCTTGTGCAGACTGCACTGAAAACGATTTGCTGGTGCTCTATTACACGGGGCATGGTGAAAGTGACAACCAACTCTATCTATTGTCCCGAGGGTCAAAGCAGGCGGCTGAGGATCACCCAGCGCTGGCGGTAAAAGTCGTCGATCTGGCAGAGATTCTGATCAAGGCCAGAGCATCGCAGGTTCTTTTGATCCTTGATGTCTGTTACGCCGGCACGGGAGCGGGCGATTTTCTCAGAATGGCGGCCGATCTGACCAGGCAGCGGCCCTCATTGAATCCGGCCTACGTCATCGCGGCCACACGATCGCGAGATGAGGCGGATGAGGGGGCCTTGAGCAAGGCGTTGGCCAAAGCGTTGGCCAATCCCGACTGCCAGTTCGGTGGTGCTACTCAGCGCTACCTGGCCATGGACGAAGTCATGGAGGCGATCAGAGAATATCTCGCTGAACGCTTTCCCAAGCAGGAAGCGCAATTGGCGGGAGCGAATCTGAAAGGTCGTTGCCTGTTGTTCCCCAATCCCCAATACCGCCCCTATATTGACCCAGGCCTGGATCTGGCCAGGCAGCGAGTGTTTGATGAACACTGGTTACCCAAATCCGGAGGGCTCGAAGGTGGGTGGGGCGGGAGCTATTTCACTGGCCGTCATCGCGCGCTGCGACAAATAGGCGAATGGCTCTCACAGGTCGATACTCATGGGCGTGCACTGGTAGTTACCGGTGGCCCGGGGACAGGGAAATCAGCATTGTTGGGGCGCATCGTTTCGTTGTCTGAGCCGCGTTTTCGCGATCAGGTACTCGCGGTTGATGGATCTTCATTCGACGCTGCTGACGTACTACCTGAAGGCATTGTCGATGTCGCCATACATGCCCGGCACAAACTGTTGAGCGAGGTATTGAACGAGATCGCGAACAAGCTGGGTCTGTCGGATCGTGATCTGCCATCGATGCTTGAATCACTGGAAAAACGCGGCAGAAAAACGGTGATTGTCATTGATGCTCTTGACGAAGCTGCCGACAGCCAGACTATTTTGCAGCAGCTGTTGTTGCCATTGGCGACATTCAAGCATGTCTTCCTGTTAGTGGGTACGCGGCCCGACGCGACTTCATTGCAACAACGTTTCGAGGGGCTTGGGCCAGATACTGTGGAAGTCAATCTGGAGCATTCGCTGAATACAGAGCCCGGCGAGGTTGCGTTGTACGTCGAGCGACGGCTATTGGCCAGCGAAGAGCCCCGATGCTTCACGCCTTATCGCAAGCATCCGGAAATCGCTCGAAAGGTGGCCGAGGCTGTGGCGCAGCGTGCGAAGAACGTATTTCTGGTGGCACATACCGTCGCACTCAGGCTGTTCAAGATGGGCAAAATGGTCGACACCAGCCGCCCTGGCTGGATGGATCATCTATCAACCGAGTTGACGGACGCATTCAATCAGTATCTGGCTCCCCTGGAAGAGGAGAAAGAGGGGCTGGATATCGCCACCGCCCGCGCGGTTTTGCTGGCTTTGGCGTTCGCCGAAGGTGAGGGATTGCCGTGGGCCGATATATGGCGTTCAGTTGCTAGCGCCTTGAGCGGTCAGACGATCACCGACGCGAATATCATTGCCGTGCGCAAGTATGCTGCGCCCTTCATCGTGGAGTCCATGGAAGGCGATCGTTCGGTTTATCGGCTTTACCATGAGCAGTTGGCAGAGCATCTGCTCGAGAGTGATGGCCAGGCCCCGGCCCTGTCACGCCACTTGTGGGAAGCATTGCTGGCGTGTGTACCTGCAAATACCGAGGGGCGTCACGACTGGCTGCGTGCGCATCCTTACCTGAAGCGTCATGCCGCAAGCTTCGCAGTCAAGGCGGGCATGTTGCAGGCACTCCTCGACGATCCGGCATTTTTGGTGGTCAGCGATCCGGCTATTTTGCGCCGTTATCTCAACCCTCAGTCGTCCATCGCTCAGCCGATGGTTCAGGCCTATTTGCGAGTCTTTGGGGCTTTGCGGGAGTTACCCGAAGCAGAGCGCCGATCCTACCTGTCACTGGCATCCCAGCAGAGCGGCATTGATAAATCAGTGCCCTTGCCAGACGATGGGCATTTTCACTGGATGCCAGTCTGGGCGACCTGGAATCCGCCTGAAGGCAATACCGTGCTGGTTTCGCGAGATTCACGAGTGACCGCATTGAGTCTCGGTCAGTGGGGCGACGGTACTTCGGTGGCACTGGTCGGGCGCGAGGATGGATTGGTTGAAGTCTTTCAACTCGACAATGGCAGGCAGTTGGCGGCTTGGCAGCCCATGGTGGGTAGCTTCGTTTCACACTTGGCAATCATCGCAACGCCAGGCGGTGAAGTATTGGTTGCGAGCGGAGGTGAGGGTTGGCTGGCGACAACGAATCTTCGAAGCAAACGCGATATTCATGTCCCTTTCGTTGAGCAGGACGGTCGCATCACTGCGTTGACGGTGTGCCGGGAAGGCGATCGTTTTCTGTGTGTGAGTGCTCACGAGCGAAAGCTTGCGCGTACCCGCCTGGATGACAGAGCTGAGCTGGAAAGTGACCTCCGGGTCTGGGATTTGACTGACCTCGGCCTGCTTCATCTCAGAGTCGCTGCTTCGCGCGCCCGGATTCTGGATGTCGCGGTTGTTCTTGCGTTCGACGGCCTTCGAATTCTGTCAGCGGGCGATAGTTTCTTTGATGGTGCGCGATGTGCCAGAACCCTGAAAATGTGGACGCTCGATCTGGAGTTTCTGTGGCAGATACCTGCCACGATCGAAAGCGAATGTATTTCATCAATCCGCCTGCGCACGGTGGGTGGCGCTACGTATGCGGTAACCAATGACTTTTTCCGGGCGCCTCGAATTTGGCAAGTCCTGTCGGAAGAAATGATTCCTGTCTATTGCGCTCCAGAGGATAAAAGAGTGGCCTGGCTGGGCGAGTCGCAGGCATCACCTATTCTTTATCTGCTGGCTGAAGACGGGGCAATTGAAAACCAGATCATTGAAGTCACCAATCCTGTCGAAATCTCTTCGACCTCGACATCGGTCACGCGTACCGATGGCTACTGGACGGAGCAATTCCGTACCGACTGCTTCAACCTGGACACAAGTCATTTCTACCTGAGCAGCAATGCGGGCTCAGTCAATATGTGGAGCTTGAAGGACGCGCGATCGCAGACGCGCGCGCTACAGGAACGACAGTTTTTTCCAGGCCACGTCAAATGCATGTTCATGGACTCCGACGCTGCCAACACGATTTATTTTGGCACCGCTGCGGGAGAGGTCGTAGCGATCGATGAGATGAGCGGCAACCTGACTTGGACGTGTGAAATCATCCCGAATCAACGAATCCATGCCATAACCGGTTATGTAGATGAAGGAAAACTGCTGCTGGTCGTCGCCATCCGGGGAGTTATCTGGCTGGTCCCGGCAGGAGGTCAACCAGACATCTCGGCGGTGATTCAGGCAGGCGATGATGTGACACAGGTGCAAGTCGCCTGGATCGACGACGAACCGATGGTCGTGGCTTCGGTGAGTGAAGCCAACGTGAGCGCCGTGCGCATCTGGAGCCTGCGTTCAAAACTGGAAATCAATACGCTTCGCAATGAGTTTGGAGCCAAGTGGAACTATCAGCTCAGCTACGGCGAAGAAGACAAGCCCATCATGAGTCTTGTTTGTCATGCCGGTGATGCTGGAGCACGAATTGTATTCGCCAGCAAGTATTCGCAGATCATGGTTGCGCAGCATCCGGTTCCACCCTCTGAAAAGCCCAGGCTTTCGCTTTTTGATACTTGGCGCATTCCGGGTAGCAGCATATCTGCAGTACTTTCTCTGGCGCAAAGCGCGGATGGCGAGTTGATCGCTGCCGGCACCGATTCAGGTCGAATTGCATTGTGGCATTACCCAAGCGGCGTACGTCTGGCCTGCCAGTCGGGCACTCACCTCAATGGGCGCATTCAAGTCTTGGCATTCTGCGATGCCAGACCATCGCCACTCTTGGCATCAGGGGGTGAGGACGGTGTTGTCCGATTCTGGGACGGCGAATTGAATGCCCTGTTTCAAATCAATATCCATTCACCGATCCGCGGGATCTGCTTCACCGCAATGGCCCGCATGGTTGTAGCGACCCATAACGGAGTAGTGATGATCGCTCTTGACGAACAGATGCTGGAGGCATCCGCTGACCGTATCCGGGAGACAGTCGTCGCGGTAACGTAAGCGTTCTCGACTGAGGGTACCGGTGGAATTGGGAGATCAATGGCACCGGAACCCGTTGCTTCAACTTAATAATAACAATTACTATTCACGCCCTTTCCTCACCACGTCGCCCATCTCCATGCGCTCCCGCAGATCCGGCTTTTTCGAGCATTACGAAGAGTTGATCGGCACCTGGACTCGGCGCCTGCGCAATCGCGCGCAGGCCGAGGATCTGGCGCACGACACCTTTGTGCGGGTGCTCGAGGCGGATTCGGCGGCGGTGCAGCAGCCGCGCGCTTATCTGCACCAGACGGCGCGCAATATCGCCGTCGATGGTTATCGGCGTGAGGACCGGCGCGGCACCATGGAGTGGGAAGCGGTCGATGACAGTGCGTCGTCGGCGGGCGATCCGGAGCATTACATGCACGCGATCCAGCTGGCCGATTCCATCGAACGCGCGCTCAGCGAATTACCGCTCAACTGTCGCAAGATCTTCGTCTGGCAGAAGATCGAAGGGCTGACGCAGGCAGAAATCGCCGAACGCCTGGGGCTGTCCAAGAATATGGTCGAAAAGTATATGATCCGCACCCTGCGTCATCTGCGTGAGCGGCTGGATGGATTTCAATCATGAGCGCTCGCGCCTTTTCATTCTCAGTCGGACAGGACATTCCATGATGGAAACGGGTGATTGCGCCTGTGGGAAAACGGCGGTGCGTGACGAGGCGGCGGCCTGGTTCGTGCGTTTGCAGGAACCGAATGTCAGCGTCGAGCAACGGCGGCGCTTCGACGCCTGGCTGAACGAGCATCCGCAACACCGCAAAGAATTCCAATTGCTGCAAGGCCTGTGGACGGCGGCTGATCTGCTGCCGACTTCGCGCCTCAAAGCGCTTGCTGAAACACCGCCAACTCGCCGCGAGCGCCGGCCATTGCTGCGTTATGCCGTGGCCGCGGGTGTTCTGGCCGTGGCGCTGGGGCTTGGCCTGTTCAGTGGACTGAATAATCCGAGTGGCTACCGCGCCGAGTTCGTTACGGCGCTGGGCGAGCGCAGACATGTGGCGTTACCCGATGGCTCGGTGATCGATCTGAACAGTCGCAGCCGCTTGCAGGTGCGCTACGAGCAGGATCGACGTGTCATCGAATTGAGCGCCGGCGAGGCGATGTTCAGCGTTGCACACGACGCCTCGCGTCCGTTTATTGTCGAGGCCGGCAGCGGCAAGGTCACGGTCACCGGCACGCGTTTCGATGTGCGCCGCGATGCCACGCACACCCGCGTGGCGGTGGAGCAGGGCACGGTGAAAGTACAGGCAAGTGCTGCGCCGGACCACGAATTCATCAACCTCACCGCAGGTCTCGGCACGTCGGTCGATGCGCAAGGCAAAGTCCTGCCGGCCTACGCGGTCAACCCGGCGCAGCTGACTGCGTGGCGCAACGGCAAACTGGTGTTCAACAACGCCAGCCTCGGCGAAGTGGCGGCTGAAGTGTCGCGTTATCGGGATAAGCCGTTGATCGTTTCACAACCGGGCGTGGCCAGCCTGCGCCTGACCAGCGTGTTCAAATCCGATGACACCGACGCCTTGCTCAAAGCCTTGCCGAACATCCTGCCGGTGGCCGTGCGCACCCTTGCCGACGGCAGTCAGGAAATAATTTCCAGATAGCATTCAGGTTTTTTCCCCGTTCATCGTCTTCCTGTTCAACTGCAACTGGTTTGCATTAACAGCCGCACACTCTTGCGATCCACAGGACTCCGTACGACGTGAACATCACCACCCACCACAATAAAAAATTCCCTTGGCTGCCATTGGCTCTCGCGCTGGCGGTCAGCGCAGCGATGCCGTCGGCGTTTGCCGCTGAAGCCATTCATATCCGCGCGCAACCGCTGGGCCAGGCCTTGAGCGAACTGGGCCAGCAAACCTCGCTGCAGGTGTTTTTCAGCCCCGAGCTGGTGGCCGGCAAACAGGCGCCTGCGGTCGATGGCGACCTCTCGCCGGAACAGGCCTTGAGTCAGCTGTTGCAGGGCAGCGGCCTCGATTATCAGATCAACGAAGGCTCGGTGACGCTCGCCCCCGCCGCGACTTCCGCAGCCAGCAACGGCCCACTGGAGCTCGGCGTGACCGATATCAAAGTGGTCGGCGACTGGCTCGGTGACGCTGACGCGGCGGTGGTGCAAAACCACCCGGGCGCGCGCACGGTGATTCGCCGCGAAGCGATGGTCGAGCAGGGCGCGATGAACGTCAGCGACTTGCTCAAGCGCGTGCCGGGCGTGCAGGTGCAGGATTCCAACGGCACCGGCGGCAGTGATATTTCCCTTAACGTGGGCGTGCGCGGTCTGACGTCGCGCCTGTCGCCACGCTCGACTGTTTTGATCGATGGCGTGCCAGCGGCGTTCGCCCCATACGGTCAGCCGCAACTGTCGATGGCGCCGATTTCGTCGGGCAATCTCGACAGCATCGACGTCGTGCGTGGCGCCGGTTCCGTGCGCTACGGGCCGCAGAACGTTGGCGGCGTGATCAACTTCGTGACCCGGGCGATCCCGGAAAAACCCACCGGTGAAATCGGCACAACGCTGGAGACCACGCAGTACGGTGGCTGGAAACACATCGACACCGCGTTCCTCGGTGGCACCGCCGACAACGGCATGGGCGTCGCGCTGTTGTACTCGGGTGTCAACGGTCACGGCTATCGCGAGCGCAACAACGGCAACGACATCGACGACGTGCTGCTCAAGACCCATTGGGCACCGACCGATCAGGACGATTTCAGTCTTAATTTCCACTACTACGACGCCAGCGCCGACATGCCCGGCGGTCTGACCCAGCGCCAGTACGACGACAAGCCGTACGAGTCGGTGCGTGACTACGACCAGTTCACAGGCCGGCGCAAGGATGTGTCGTTCAAGTGGATTCGCCAGATCGACGAGCGCACTCAGGCGGAAATCCTCACCTATTACACCGACAGCTTTCGCGGCAGCACCATCGCCGCGCGCGATCAGCGCACCCTCAGCTCGTACCCGCGTTCCTACTACACCCTCGGCATCGAGCCGCGCGTGTCGCGGGTGTTCGATGTCGGCCCGACCACCCAGGAAGTCAGCGTCGGTTATCGCTATCTGAAAGAGGCCATGCACGAAGAATCGAGTCGTCTGGCGCTGGTCAACAATCAGCCGGTGGTCACGCCGACTTCCGACGGCCATGTATTCCAGGATCGCACCGGTGGCACCGAGGCCAACTCGGTGTATGTCGACAACAAGATCGACGTCGGCAACTGGACCATCACCCCGGGCATTCGTTTCGAACACATCAGCACCGACTGGCACGACCGCGCCGTACTCGACACCGCCGGCCGGCCGGTCCAGGAGAAAAACCGCAGCATCGAAAGCAACGAACCGCTGCCGGCGCTGAGCGTGATGTATCACCTGTCCGATGCGTGGAAGCTGTTTGCCAATTACGAGACTTCGTTCGGCAGCCTGCAATATTTCCAGCTCGGTCAGGGCGGTTCCGGTGACAGCACTGCCAACGGGCTGGAGCCGGAAAAGGCCAAGACCTACGAGATCGGCACGCGCTACAACGATGATGTCTGGGGCGGAGAGGTGACGCTGTTCTACATCGACTTCGATGACGAGCTGCAATACATCAGCAATGACGTCGGCTGGACCAACCTCGGCGCGACCAAGCACCAGGGCATCGAAGCGTCGGTGCATTACGACATGGCGGCCCTCGACCCGCGCCTCGATGGCCTGACCGCCAACGCCGGTTTCACCTACACCCGCGCCACTTATGAAGGCGAGATCCCCGGCTTCAAGGGCCGCGATCTGCCGTTCTATTCTCGGCAGGTGGCCACGGTCGGTTTGCGTTACGACATCAATCGCTGGACATACAACATCGACGGCTTCGCCCAATCGAAACAGCGCTCGCCGGGCACTGGTGTGAATGCGGATGGCAGCTTCAATGGCAATTACATCACCGAAGGCACGGCGGACGGGCAGTACGGCGACATCCCGGGTTACGTGACCTGGAACGTGCGCGGCGGCTATGACTTCGGCCCGCAGGTGTCGAACCTCAAGCTCGGTGCCGGGGTGAAGAACGTCTTCGACAAGCAGTACTTCACCCGTTCCAGCGACAACAACTCGGGGATGTATGTCGGCGCGCCGCGCACGTTCTTTGTGCAGGCGAGCGTCGGTTTCTAAGCCTTCGGCTATTGCTGGACTGGTGCGCAGGGGTTCAGCAATAGCCGTTCTCAGCTATTGAGGTATCAGGAAATTGATAACCGGGCCGGGATTGCCCACCAGATCTGCACCTTTGAGGCAGATGCTCTGCCGGCCATTTGCGAGGGAGACATGGAACACGCCTGTGGAGCCAGACACACGTTGGAATCCACGCTCGTCATGGCAATCGATATGCTCCGGCTGACCAGACTTGTACTGAAACCGAAAAGGATCCAGATCCGGTAGAGCCGGAAAAACCCTGATATCGTAGTCATCGCCATTCACCCACTCAACTTTATAGGTCGGCGCCAATGGCGCTGGCGCTTCCAGCAACCACCGCCAATAGACGCTGGCGGTCTTCCCTTCCGACTGTTTTGGCGCGTCCGTAGGCCGCTGTTGACCGATCAGGCAAAAAAAATACAGTCCCGCACCTTCTTTGAGTTCATGACTCAACTCATTTTCCGAATCAGGTCGAGCGGTTTGTATTTGGCTGTACCCTGCAAGTGACTGACATTCATCCAGAGTGCGCGTATAGCGATAGCGATAGAACGGGGCGCTCACTGAGAAGTTTTGCACCCACTGCCATGGCAATATCTGTCCGTGCTCGTCACGCTCGACCTTGATGTAATCGCTATCTTGCGATGCTCTTGGAAAAGACCATGCCGCTCCCAGGGGGCACTCACCCGGGCGCGGGTCAAATTGTCCTTTGGTGAAACAAGCGCCCAGGCCCTGGGTCGTCGAGGCATAGTTGGTATCTATACGCTTGTCGACCTGTCCGGCAACGACTTCGCAGGGAGCGCCTTCTTTACAACGATTGCGCCCACTTCCGTGGGTTGTAGTGCCCAGCACACCCACGATTTCATTGGTATAGCGCGCAAGCACCGGCGAGCCGGATAACCCACTGACGACACCCAGGCAGCGGTTGCTCGATTGGCCGATCCATCGCCATGGACCTTCGATGACAGACGCCGGGTGTTCTTGTCTGCATGCCATTCGCTGAATGAAACCGTCGATGGGCGCGCCCGTGATGAGAATGTTTTCTTCGGTGGCCAGTGGCTCATCTGCCAGTTTCAAAGGCTCGATACCGTCTCTGACCAGTTGTTCCAGAGACGGAGCAAGTTCAATGATAGAGATGTCTTGACCCCGCAGCGTGCTCCAGGCAATCCGATTCACAGCATAAGAGCGATTTTGCGGTTGAGTGTCGAAAAAATAATTGAATGTCACCCGACCCTTCGCAGGTTCATTGACGACGATCTCGTTGTTGCCGACCTCCGGGTGTGTGCAGTGCCCAGAGGTCAGTACATAGGCCGGGTGCGACAGCGTACCCGGTCCGCGGGTATCAATGAGTGTGCCGGAGCAGGTCATGCCGCCTTCAACTTCGACGCGGCCAATGGCTTGCCAATGCGCATATTGCCCGTTTGCATTGGCCAGTCGCTGAGCGGGAGCAAAGTTGACTGTGCCTTCGCCCCAGTCGTATCGACTGACAGAGAGACATCCCTGGAGAAGAGCAATGACTGCAACGGCACATCCCATTCTCATATTCACGGTGGATTTCCTTTCCGGTGGAGGGGAGAAATCAACATGATTCATGAGGCTCAGGCTTGTCTACTGTCAAACCTGACAGGTGTCGCACTGATGTTCAGACCTTCAATGTCTTCCCACCGATCGCCACAGCCACCAGCAAAACCGCCATCAATCCAAAGGCAAAGCTCAGACTGCTGGCATGCGCGACAAAACCGATCACCGCTGGCCCGGCGAGAATACCGGCATAACCGAGGGTGGTAATCGCCGGCACCGCGATGCTTTCCGGCATCACCGTTTGCTTGCCCACCGCCGTGTACAGCACCGGCACGATGTTCGAGCAACCGGCGCCGACCAGCGCATACCCGAGCAGCGCCGCTTGCCAGCTCGGTGCGAAGGTGGCGAGAAACAACCCCGCCGCCGCTAACAGCCCACCGAACAGAATGATTCGCGTCGCACCCAGCTTGCGCACGATGCGGTCACCGAGCAGGCGGCCCACGGTCATGGTCAGGGCAAACGCTGCGTAGCCCAGGCCCGCGTATGCCGTGTCGATCCCGCGTTCCTGCGCGAGGAACACTGCGCTCCAGTCCAGCGCGGCGCCTTCGGTGAGGAACACGATGAAGCACATGCCGCCGATAAACAGCACGATGCCATGGGGAATGGCGAACGCCGGGCCGGAGCTTTCGCTGCCGTAGGGCAACATGTGCGGCACGCATTTGAGCAAGGCGCCGATCAGCACCACGACCACCACCAGCATCGCCGCCAGCGGCGTCAGGCCGAGGCCGAGCAGGGCGCTGACGCCCGCCGCGCCGACGATGCCGCCGAGACTGAACAAACCGTGGAACCCCGACATCATGTGCTTGCCGCTGGCGCGCTCGACGATCACTGCTTGCAGGTTCACCGTCGAATCCACCGTGCCGAGGCCGGCACCGAACATGAACAGCGTGGCGATCAGCGCCGGGATCGACGACACCGTCGCCAACAACGGCAGCGCCGCGCAGATCAGAAAGGTACCGCCGGTGGCCACGCGTCGGCAGCCGAAGCGCGTGGCGAGAATCCCCGCCAGCGGCATCGCCAGAATCGAGCCGACGCCCAGGCACAACAGCAATAACCCCAGCGTGCCCTCATCCAGCCCGGCCCGGGCCTTGGCATATGGCACCAGCGGTGCCCACGCGGCAATGCCGAGGCCGGCGATGAAAAAAGCGACGCGGGTGGACATCTGTTGCAGACGTCCGGGGACGAAGGTGTCTTGGGGGGTGAGGCTGGTCATATCGATCCTTGGCAAAAAAACAACGGCATCCCGAGTGACATTCTGACGACGTTGAGGTTCGATCTCAGGCCTTTCGGGGCATACCGGTGGACATCCTACCCTGTGGGAGCGGGCTTGCTCGCGAAGGCGGTATGTCAGGCCAGGAATTTTTGACTGGCACACCGCCTTCGCGAGCGAGCCCGCTCCCACAGGGTGTGTATTAATCATTAGAGTGGCGTTCATCCATACGAAGGTAAACGGTTGGCAATGACGAGCTTCTACGACGCACGCGGCAATATCTACGCCGTGGTCTCACCCCAAGCCTTGCGCGAGGCCGGAATCGCTTTGCCGACAAGCGCCACCGAGTGCGCCGCCTCTGGGCAGCAATGGAGCGAGGCCGCCATCGCTTTGTGCTGCCACTGGCCCGAAGGCCAACGCCCGGCCAACAGCAAACCTCACCGCAGCGATGGCCTGCTGATCGGCCCATTCCAGACAGCGGCGCCGTTCGATGTGCTGATCGTCAACACCGACGGCAGCCTCGCCGAACGCAGTGGCAACGGCCTGACGATTTTTTCTCAGGCATTGACCGAGCAAGGCTTGCTGCCGGAGCAGGGCGCCATGCTGTGCGTGCATCATGACAAGGGCGAAGCGCTGGAAACCTCGGTAAAACCGGCCGAAGTCGAGGGCGTGCGCGGTTTCTGGCTCGACCTCGGCCAGCCCACATTTGGCCCGGAGGCTGTGGGGGCGCAGGCCGTTCAGCAGTTCAACAATCGCGACGTCAGCCATGTCCAGCCCCTGGCACAGCTCGATCCCGCTTGGACCCACAGCCAATTCGTCCGTATCGGCAATCCGCACTGTGTAACGCTGCTCAGCGATGCAAGCGCTTTGCCGAGCAACGAACAGATGGGTGAATCGCCCCTGAACGAACGGCTGACGGCAATTGCCTATGCCATGCCCACCGGTGCCGGCAATCCGTGCCCGGCGGGCGTCAATCTGCAATGGGCCGCGCTGGCGTCGCCGCAGAAAATCGCTGCGCGGGTATTCGAGCGTGGCGAAGGTCCAACGGCGTCTTCCGGCACCAGCGCCAGTGCGGTAGCGTGTGCAGCGTGGCGGGTGGGTTGGGTCGAGGCGGGGGAAGTGCGGGTGGTCATGCCCGGCGGCACCGCACCGGTTTTGCTTGAGGTTTCGGAAGGGGAGTTGTTGCGCGTCAGATTGTTTGGCACGGCGCGGTTGGCGGGTTGATTCGGCCGACGCCATCGCTGGCAAGCCAGGCTCCCACAGGTTTTGCGTGAGGGCCCAATCATGTGCTCAACACAAAACCTGTGGGAGCCTGGCTTGCCAGCGATGAGACCATCAGCCCCAGCGCAATCTCAATTGAACTCCACCACCGGCATCTGCCGCTTCATCAGCACCTTGCCGCCGCGAATCGAATACAGCGGCAGGCCTTGGCTGCGGATCACTTCGTAATCGCTGTCCGCTGAGAGAATCAGCAGGTTCGCCGGGCGGCCCTGTTCCAGTCCGTAGCGTTCGCCCAGGTGCATGGCCTGGGCGCTGTTGTCGGTGACCAGATCCAGCGCGCTTTGCAGGTTGCGATAACCGAGCATGTGGCAGATATGCAGACCGGCTTCAAGCACGCGCAGGATGTTGCCGTTACCCAGCGGGTACCACGGGTCGACGATCGAGTCCTGACCGAAACAAACATTCATGCCGGCTTCGAGCAGTTCGTTGACGCGGGTCACGCCCCGGCGTTTCGGGAAGTTGTCGAAGCGTCCTTGCAAGTGAATGCTTTCGGTCGGGCAGGAAACGAAACTGATTCCGGAATGGCCGAGCAGGCGGAACAGTTTGGCGCAGTAGGCGTTGTCGTATGAACCCATCGCCGTGGTGTGGCTGGCGGTGACGCGGGCGCCCATGTCGCGGCTGCGCGCTTCTTCGGCGAGCACTTCAAGGAAGCGTGAATGCGGATCGTCGGTCTCGTCGCAGTGCACATCGACCAGGCAGCCGGTGCGCTCCGCCAGGTCCATCAGAAACTTCACCGAGCTGACGCCCTGATCGCGGGTGTATTCGAAATGCGGAATGCCGCCGACCACATCGGCGCCCATGCGGATCGCCTCTTCCATCAGCTCGCGCCCGTTGCGGAACGACTCGATGCCTTCCTGCGGGAACGCGACGATTTGCAGGTCGATCAAGTGACGGCTTTCCTCGCGCACTTCGAGCATCGCTTTGAGCGCGGTGAGTTGCGGGTCGGTGACGTCGACGTGAGTGCGCACGTGCTGAATGCCGTGGGCGGCCAGGGCCTGAATGGTCTTCTTGGCGCGGGTCTTGGTGTCTTCTTCGGTGATGGTGACTTTGCGCTCGCCCCAGCATTCGATGCCCTCGAACAGCGTGCCGCTCATGTTCCAGCGCGGCTCGCCGGCGGTGAGGGTAGCGTCGAGGTGGATGTGCGGTTCGACGAAGGGCGGCACTACCAGATTGCCGCCGGCATCGAGGTCATCCGCGCCGAGGGTCGGCGCTTCGGTCTGACGGGCGATGCTGTGGATCAGGCCGTCTTCGAGGTGCAATTCGTGCAGGCCGTCCTGGTTGCGCAGGCGGGCGTTGATGATGTGCATCAGGCGAATCCTTTTTATAGGTCTTGTAGTGGTGCGCTGACGCGACGGGCGCCGAGCACACCGGTGACGATGACATACGTTAGCGCGGCAGCGGCAATGCCTACCAGCGGCGCGACCCAGGGCGAGCTGAACGCGGCGATGGTGCCGATGCCGTAGGCCCCGAGCCCCGGCCAGTTGAACGCCGGCAACCGTGCGTCGGCCAGACGCGGATAGTGGCCGCGCCAGCGATAGAAAAAGTCAGCCATGATCACCCCGCCAATCGGCGGAATCACCGTGCCGAGCAGAATCAGATACGGCACCAGCATGTCGTACATGCCGAGCAGGGCGAGCAGGGTGCCGATCACCGCGCCACCGAGGGTCACGGTTCTGCGCCGACCGGTCCGCAGCAGGTTGCAGCCGGCGACGGCGAAGTTGTAGATGGTGTTGTCCTGGGTGCTCCAGATGTTCAGCAGCAGCATGGCCATCGCGGCCATGGCGAAACCTTGCAACAGCAGCACTTCGACCACATCCGGTTGCTGATAGACGATCGCGCCATACGCGCCGATCAGTACCATCAGGCCGTTGCCGATGAAAAAACCGATCAGGCTGGCCAGCACCGCCACCTTTGCCGAGCGCGAAAATCGCGTCCAGTTGGTGGCTTGCGTTGCGCCGCTGACGAAGGTGCCGAACACCAGAGTGATCGCTGTCGACCAGTCCAGCGAACCGCTCGGCACCACGCTGAGCAAGCCTTCGAAGCCGCCGACTTTCACGGTCGCTGCCCACATCGACAGCATCAGCAGCAACAGCATCGCCGGCACCGCGATGTACGAGAGAATCTCCAGTCCGCGATAACCGATGTACGCCGTAGCGCAGAAACCCAGACCGAACAGCACCATCAGGACCAGCACGGTGGTTTCATCGAGTTTGAAATACTTGCCGATCACCACCGCTGCCGTCGCCGTGCCCCAGGCGTACCAGCCGATCTGGGTGAAACCGAGGATCAGGTCGCTGAGCTTGCTGCCGACTTCGCCAAAACAGAAGCGGCCCATCAGCACCGAATTGAGGCCGCTCTTGAAGGCGATGTAACCCAAGCCTGCCGCGTACAGACCGAGCAGCAGGTTGCCGACGATGATCACCGCCATCATTTCGGCAAAACCGAACGCGACCCCCAGCTTGCCGCCGGCAAACATGGTCGCGGTGAAAAACGTGAAGCCCAGTAACACCATCGCCGTCGAGGCCAGGCCTTTGCGCGCGTGCATGGGGACTTCACTGAGCGGGTAATCGTTGCCGGAGGCGTTCTGCGTCATGGGGCAGTCCTTGCTGGAAGGGGGAAGACACAGAAGGGTTGCAGCGGTCGTGCCAAGCGGCGCCGCGCCGGGTATGTATAGACGACACGGCGAAGTCAGGCGCGAAAACGGTGCACCCGAACACACCATGGCCCAGTCAGGGAGCGAGCCTGTTATGTGCATTGCAGATAATTCAGACTTGGCGCCGGACTCCTGTGGGAGCGAGCCTGCTCGCGAATGCGGGGTGTCAGTCACCGAAAGATGGATTGATACGATGCCTTCGCGAGCAGGCTCGCTCCCACAAGGAAAAGGCATGCTGTTGGCTTAGAGAAAACGCAGCAGGGCGGCGACGATGGCTTCGGGTGCGTCTTCCTGGACGAGGTGGCCGGCATTGGCGATGGCGTGAAATTGCGCTCCGGGAATCATCTGCTGTAAGGCGCGGCCACGTTCGATGGGAATCCACTGATCCTCTTCGCCCCAGAGAATCTGCACCGGACAGCGAATCGTCGGGTACAGGCTTTCGGCTTCACGAGTAAAGCGCTCGTCCATCTGCGCGATCTGCCGGTAGAACGCCGCTTGCCCCGGATCGCCCAGCCAAGGCCGCACATACGGCGCCAGTTCATCATCGGCAATCTCACGGTGAATCGCGCCGCGAATATAGGTCGGCACGATGGCGCGCTGGATGTAATCGGGCAAGCCGCTGAACGCGGCTTCGTGTTGACGCACATGCTGCACGAATGCCGAACCCCACGGCGTCAAGGCGACCGGGTCGATCAGGGTCAGGCTGCGGTAATCCTTGCCATTGAGCAGGTGCGCGCGCAACACCGTGGCGCCGCCGAAATCATGAGCGACCACGTCCGGAGTTTGCAGATTCCAGTGATCAAGCAGTTGCGTCAGGAGTTCGTTCTGCACGCCGAGGGAGACGTCGGCGTCTGGCTGCGCAGACTGTCCGTAACCGAGCAGATCGAAAAAGTGCACTCGGTGCGTGGCGAAAAAGTGCGGGGCGATGCGGTGCCACACGTAAGACGAAAACGGCGTGCCATGAACGAACACCAGCGGCGGACCGTCACCGCGCACGGCATAACGCACTTGATGCCCGTTGAAATCAAACACCTGATCCAGCAGCCAGTCCGTCATGGGCCTGTCCTCTTGGCGGGAGAACGGAAAGCATAGGCATAAAAAAACAGCCGTAAAGGCTGTTTCTGTGGATCAACGCTGTCCCACTGTAGGAGCGAGCCTGCTCGCGACGAGGGCGTGTCAGTCGATATCAATGTCGGCTGACCCACCGCTTTCGCGAGCAGGCTTGCTCCCACAGGGGTATTTGAGGGGGAGGCGTTATTCCCCGCGATAGATGCAGCCGCTGGTGCACGTCTCATGAATGCGGATCGCGCTGAGTTCCGGCAGCAATGGCTTCATCTCATTCCAGATGAATTTGGCCAGCACTTCGCTGGTCGGGTTTTCCAGGCCGGGAATGTCGTTCAGGTAGTTGTGGTCGAGACGCTCATACAGCGGCTTGAAAATCGCTTTGATCTCGGAGAAATCGCGAATCCAGCCAGTGTGCGGATCGAGGTCGCCGCTCAGGTGCAGCGCGACCTTGAACGAGTGACCGTGCAGGCGTCCGCACTTGTGGCCGTCCGGGACGTGCGGCAGGCGGTGGGCGGATTCGAAAGTAAACTCTTTGAAGATTTCCACGGTATTTTCGGCTCTGTTCAGATGGCGTTCGCCGCAGCGATTCGGGCAGGCGGCGAGTTTATCAGCTTGTCTTTGGCCGTGCTGACTAAAGGGTCAGCAAGCGCTCGGCGAGGCGACCGCTGGCCGTCAGTTCGAGGAATTCGTCGCCCAGTCGGCGGCTCTCTTCCATCGCCGCGTGCCAGTATTTCTGCCGGCTCGGCGCATCGCCCATGAAGCGTTTGAAGTCATTACGATCGGGCAGTTTGCCGTAGGGCAGGCGGGCCAGATATTCCTTCGACGGCGCGACCAGCAGCACATCCTGCAAACGCTGCACCGAAGCGCGGCGCCATGGCAGCGTCTTGTCGAACCAGCCGGGAATCACTCGATCGGTGAAGTGCGGATAGAGCACGATACCGTCGCCGCTGTAGGGCAGGTCGAGGTGGTAGTCGAGCAAGCCGCCGTCGCGGAACGTACCTGCGCCGGCGCCGGGCAAGTCGCGCACGCCTTCCATGACCATTGGGATCGATCCTGAAGCGAGCAGCGCCTGGCGCAGGTTGCCGGTATTGAGCGCAACGAAGCGCGAGGGGAAATCGGTCAAGGCATCAAGCGGCGGCGCCAGACGCGGATCGTGGATGATCAGCCGTTCGAAGTGCCGCGACAGCCGTGCACGGCCGCGCAGGTTGTCGGCGATTACCGAGCCCAACGCGAGACCGAGGCGCCCGCGATGGTCTTCGGCGAGACGGCCCTGGCTTTTCACCACCATGATGTTCAGGCGGTAATCGCGGTTTTCGAGGATGCTCGCATCGCGGCCATCGAGCAGATCATTGAGCATGCGCTGCGAGCTCCGGCTGATCTCGGCCATGGTCACGCCTTTGTTGAAATTCTGCTCGGCGTACAGCTGGCCGAGGCGGCGAATGCCCTCGGCTGCGTCTGGCAGGCAGGCGCTGGCGAAGCGCCAGGAACCCACCGAGGCGCCGATCAGCGAACGCTCACGCGGCGCACTCGGCAGCCACTCGCCGAACAATGCCAGATCAAGCCCCTGAATCCCCAACGCCTTTGGCCCACCGGCCGCACCGGGCAGGGTGCCGACGTCTGCAGCATTCAATCCCTGCGCACGAATCCGCGCCATGGCCCGCGGGCCGGCCTTGAGGGTGAGGGCGGGAAACTTGATGTGGATGGCGGTCATACCGGTCTCGATCGTTAGCAAGCTGGCGATTATAAGCACACCGCATAACCCTGTGGGAGCGGGCTTGCCCGCGATAGCGTCCTTTCAGTCACAGAGATGCAAGCTGTGCCGCCGCCTTCGCGGGCAAGCCCGCTCCCACAGAGTTATCCATCAGTCTGTGGTCCAGCGGAAAGGGCACAATGATGGCCATTCAGTTTCAGTTAAGTTGACCCCGCTAAGGTGCCCACCGTAGCAACCTATAAGAATTCGGAGACATCCATGAAAACCCTGACTGCCCTGACCACTGCCTCGATCCTCGGCCTTGGCGCCAATACCGCGCTGGCGCGCGATCTCGGACCTGACGAAGCGCTTCGTTTGCGCGACGCTGGTACTATCGTCTCCTTCGAGAAGCTCAACGCCATCGCCCTGGAAAAACACCCCGGTTCGGAGATCACCGAAACCGAGCTGGAGGAAGAGTACGGCAAGTTCATTTACCAGATCGAACTGCGCGACCCGAAAGGGCTGAAGTGGGATCTGGAGTTGAACGCGGTCGATGGTGAAGTGCTCAGGGATCATCAGGATACGTAATGAAGCTGAATAGTCGCGCCACCCGCCTCACGGCGCTGGCGCTGGTGTTGTTGTGCAGTACGGCCATGGCCCGCGACCTCGATCAGGACGAGGCCCTGACCCTGCGTCGCGAGGGTGTGATCCTGCCGCTGGAGCAAGTGCTGCAGCAGGCCATGGATCGCTACCCCGGCGCCAAGCTGCTGGAAGTCGAGCTGGAAGAAAAACACGACGTGTACATTTACGAAGTCGAATTGCTGACGGTCGAAGGCGTGGCGCGCGAGCTGCACCTGAAGGCCGATACCGGCGAGTTAGTCAAAGACAAGGAAGATTGATCGATGCGTTTGCTTCTGGTGGAAGACCACGTACCGCTGGCCGACGAATTGCTCGCCGGCCTGCAGCGCCAAGGCTACGCGGTGGATTGGCTGGCCGATGGCCGGGACGCGGTGTATCAGGGCAGCAGCGAGCCCTATGACCTGATCATCCTCGACCTCGGCCTGCCCGGCGTGCCGGGGCTGGACGTGCTGGCGCAGTGGCGCGCCGCCGGTCTGGCGATTCCGGTGCTGATCCTCACCGCGCGTGATTCCTGGGCCGAGCGCATTGAAGGTCTGAAGGCTGGCGCTGACGATTACCTGACCAAACCGTTTCACCCGGAAGAGCTGTACCTGCGCATTCAGTCGCTGTTGCGCCGCTCCAAGGGCCAGTCCAACCAGCCGACCCTGCAAGCCGCCGGCCTGCATCTGGACGAAGGCCGTCAATGCGTGGTTCGCGACGGCGCCGATATCCAGCTGACTGCCGCTGAATTCCGTCTGCTGCGCTATTTCATGCTGCACCCCGAACAGATCCTCTCGAAAAGCCACCTCGCCGAACACCTCTACGACGGTGAAACCGAGCGTGACTCCAATGTCCTCGAAGTTCACGTCAATCACCTGCGGCGCAAGCTCGGCAAAAGCGTGATCGAAACCCGTCGTGGTCAGGGTTACCTGTTCGGCGGGCAAGCTTCATGAGGTCAATCCAGCGCCGTTTGAGCCTGGGTTTGATCAGTGTGATGGTGGTCGTCGGTCTGGTACTGGCGCAAACCAGCCTGTGGTTGTTCGAAGTCGGTTTGCAGCGCTACCTCGAAGCCGGCCTGCGCAACGACAGCGAAAGCCTGCTGGTGGCGCTGGTGCGCGGCCCACAAGGTTTGCAACTGGATGAGCGGCATCTGTCGCCGGCCTATCAGCGGCCGTTTTCCGGGCACTACTTTCGTATCGATTTCTCCGACAGCCACTGGCGTTCGCGCTCGCTGTGGGATCAGGAGCTGCCGCTGCTGCCCCACCCGGGGCTGCACAGCAACCTGCAACTGGGCCCGGGCGGGCAACGCTTGCTGATATTGCGCTCGGACTATCGACGCCTGGGTCAGTCGATCTCGATCAGCGTCGCCCAGGATTACACGCCGGTCAGCGACAGTTTTCAGCGCATGCGTCAGATCGGCCTCGGCCTTGGGCTGGCGGCGTTGCTGTTGATCCTGTTCCTGCAACGCCTAACTGTGCGCCGCGCGCTGAAACCGCTGGAACGCGCGCGCGAACAGATCGCCCAGTTGCAACAGGGCCAGCGTTCACAACTCGACGACCAGGTGCCGGTAGAGCTGGAGCCGCTGGTGGCGCAGATCAACCATCTGCTTGCCCACACCGAAGACAGCCTCAAGCGTTCGCGCAATGCCCTTGGCAACCTCGGCCACGCGTTGAAAACACCTTTGGCGGTGCTGCTGAGTCTGGCCTCCAGCGACAAGCTCGATGACCATCCCGAGCTGCGCAGGATTCTCAAGGATCAACTCGAGCAGGTGCAGCAGCGCCTCAATCGTGAACTCAATCGGGCGCGGTTATCCGGGGATGCGCTGCCCGGCGCGTTGTTCGATTGTGATGCCGAGCTGCCGGGGTTGCTGGCGACGCTGAACATGATTCATGGCGAGCACCTGGCCTTGAGCTACGTCGCACCGCCCGGGCTGCAGCTGCCGTGGGACCGCGAGGACTTGCTCGAACTGCTCGGCAACCTGCTCGACAACGCCTGCAAATGGGCCGATGCCGAAGTGCGCTTGAGTGTCATCGAACGGTCTGACGGCTTTGCCCTGAGCGTGGAAGATGACGGCCCGGGGATTCCCGAAGAGCAGCGCACTCAGGTGTTCAGCCGTGGCACGCGGCTGGATGAGCAGACCCATGGGCATGGGTTGGGATTGGGGATCGTGCGCGATATTGTCGATACGTGGGGTGGCTTGCTGGTGCTGGGAGAAAGCGAGTGGGGCGGATTGAAAGTGGTGATTGAACTACCTAAGCGCTAATTGCCAAAACACCCTACATCCCCTGTGGGAGCGAGCCTGCTCGCGAATGCAATCTGTCAAACAAATGTTCGCTGACTGATACGACGCTTTCGCGAGCAGGCTCGCTCCCACATTGGGTTTTGCGGTGGATTCTAGACCCGAAACTGATCCATCAACCGCTGCTGCTGATTCGCCAGGCTGTTGAGCGACTGGCTCACCCGCGCCGATTCATTCGCCTGTCCGGACAGCGACTCCGTCACATCGCGTATTGTCGCCACGTTGTTGTTGATCTCCTCGGCCACCGCGCTCTGCTCTTCGGCAGCGCTGGCGATTTGCAGGTTCATGTCGCTGATCACGGTCACTGCATCGCCGATCTGCCGCAGCGCGGTCACGGCCTGGCCAACCTGCTCGACACTGCCCTGAGCCTGACGATGGCTGTTGCCCATCGAGCCCACCACTTCCTGCGTGCCGTTCTGCAATTGCTCGATGACCTGGCGGGTTTCCTCCACCGACTCCTGAGTGCGGCGCGCAAGGTTGCGCACTTCGTCGGCAACCACGGCAAAGCCGCGTCCGGCTTCACCGGCGCGGGCGGCTTCGATGGCGGCGTTGAGTGCGAGCAGGTTGGTCTGCTCGGCGATGGCGCGGATGGTTTCCAGCACCGTGCCGATCTTCTCGCTGTTCGCAGCCAGCCCTTCGACCTGAACCATCGCGGCGCTCATATCGGCGGCGAGGGTGTCGATGCTTGCGGTGGTGCGGTCGATCACGGTCAGGCCCTGACGGGTGGCGCGGTCGGCGTCCTTGGCGGCCTCGGCGGCTTGCGCGGCACTGCGCGCCACGTCTTGGGCGGTGGCGCTCATTTCGTGGGACGCGGTGGCGACCTGATCGACCTGGCGGTATTGCTGCTCCATGCCGGCGCTGGTCTGGGTGGCGATGGCCGAAGACTGGTCAGCGGTGTTGCGCGCATCCTGCACCGAGCGTTTCACCTCGGCGATAACCGGTTGCAGCTTGTCGAGGAACTTGTTGAACCAACCGGCCAACTGGCCGAGCTCGTCCTGTTTGTCATAGGCCAGACGCCGGGTCAGGTCGCCTTCGCCGCTGGCGATGTCTTCAAGCATGTGCGCCACGCCGAGAATCGGTCTGGTCACGCTGCGCGCCATCAGCCACACCAGCAGCAAACCGATCAGCGCGGCGAGCAGGCCGAGGCTCAGTTCGATCAGCGTGCCCGAAGTGTTGCTCGCATCCAGTTGCTGCTTGAGCGCTTCGGCGCGGCTGACCAGGACCTTCTCCGGCACATCAAGCAGCACGCCCCACGCCGGTCCACCGGGAATTGGCTGGAACGGCGACAGCACCTTCAACTGGCCATTGCTGTGCAGGCTGCTTACGCCAGGGCTCGCGGCGAGCAGACGCAGCAACTCGCTGCCGCTGGCCTGATCCACCGCATCCAGACGCTGGCTGAGTTTGCCGGCATCCGGGCTGTAGCCGGCGAGCAGGCCGGCGGGGCTGACGATACTGACGGCGGTCTGGCCGTCATACAGCTTGCGGCTGGCGTTCTGGCTGATCGCTTGCAGGCTGTTGAGGTTGATGTCGACCGACAGCGAGGCGATGACTTTGCCGTTGACCTGCAGCGGGAAGACGATGCTGGTCATCAGCACTTTCTGGCCGTCGATGACGTAGAAGTACGGCTCGATCACGCACGGTTTGAGCGTGGTGCGCGGGCAGGTGAACCAGGCGTTGGCGGCCTGACCGCTGGGGCCGGTGCTGGCGTCGCTCATGTCGCTTTCCGGCAGCGCCATCGAGGTGACTTTGCCCGGGGTCGGCTGCGACCAGTAAAGGGCAAAGCGGCCCTTGTCGTTGCTGCCCAGCTCAGCCTGGTCGGCGAACAGTTCGTCCTTGCCGTCCAGTGCATTGGCTTCGAACACCAGCGACAGGCCAAGCAGGTCCGGGTTGGCTTGCAGCGCGGATTTGACCTGACGGGTCATGTCCTCGCGCAGGTCGAAAGCATCGAGGAAGCGCTTCTCGGCCTGCTCACGCAAAAACAGCACCTGCCGCGAGAAACCGTGGCCGTATTGATAGGCGTCCATGAATTGCTGGCGAATGCCGGCGGCCTGCACTTCACCTTGCGATTCAATCCGCGCCTGCGCCGACTCGGTGAGCATCTCCATGCTCGAGGCCTTGACCAGCGCCGAGCTGTGTTCCATGCGATACAGCGAAAGACCGACCAACAGGGTCACGATACCGGCCAGGCAGAGGCCGGCGAGCAGGGTGATTTTCCATTGGATGGAAAGTTGTCTGAGCGACATGGAAATATCCTTATCCGATAAATATCTGAGACTTTGCACTGTAGCGGCCGCGTTTCGGCTTTCTTTATGTCGTGAGCGCAATATGACCGATTGCCGCATGCGGGGCCTGTGGTCCTGTGGTCCTGTGGCGAGGGGATTTATCCCCGTTCGGCTGCGAAGCAGTCGTGACACCTGCGTATAGGGTTGATTTGAAGTTTGCCGGGGGCGGCTTCGCCACCCAACGGGGATAAATCCCCTCGCCACGGGGCTTTGACACCGCCGTCACTCTGCGGCACAGTGCGCGCCCTCTAATAAGACCCTCTTTGCAAATCCGCCGGCCAACCCGGGGCGGACTCATCCTGTCTGGCGGTGTGTTTTCACCCGCAGTGTTTTTTGAGGTAGTGAAATGAATGCAGTCATAGCAGCCGTCGGCGTCATGCTGATCCTCAGCCTGTCGCGCGTGCATGTGGTGATCGCGCTGATCGTCGGGGCGCTGGTCGGTGGCCTGACCGGTGGTCTGGGCATCGACGCAACACTCAAGGCCTTCAACAGCGGCCTGGGCGGCGGCGCGACAGTGGCGTTGTCCTACGCTTTGCTCGGCGCTTTCGCCGTAGCGATTGCCAAATCCGGCCTGGCTCATGCGCTGGCCGACAAGGCCCTGGCCATGGTGGATCGGCAGCATGCAACCGGCGGCGGTAACGTCAAATGGCTGCTGATCGGCCTGCTGTGGGTGGTGGCGATTGCTTCGCAGAACATCCTGCCGATCCACATCGCATTCATTCCGCTGCTGGTGCCGCCACTTCTATATGTACTGACCAAGCTGCAACTCGATCGCCGTTTGATCGCCTGTGTCATGACCTTCGGCCTGATCACCCCGTACATGTTCCTGCCGGTGGGCTTCGGCAACATTTTCCTCAACGAAATCCTGCTGGCCAACGTCGCCCGCAGCGGCGTCGACATCAGCGGCATCAATGTCACCCACGCCATGGGCATTCCGGCGCTGGGCATGGTCTTCGGCCTGGCGATGGCGTTCATCAGCTATCGCAAGAAGCGCGTTTATGACTTGGCCAAAATCGAACAGGTCGAGCAGACGGCGGTGCAGTACAACCCGTTGAGCCTGATGATCGCCGGTGTGGCCATCGCTTCGGCATTCGTGGTGCAGTTGCTGCTGGACTCGATGATTATCGGCGCGCTGGTCGGGTTCCTGATTTTCTCGTTCTCCGGCATCGTCAAATGGCGCGAGACCGATGACCTGTTCACCGAAGGCATGAAAATGATGGCGATGATCGGCTTCATCATGATCGCCGCCTCAGGCTTTGCCGAAGTCATGAAGGCCACCGGGCAGGTGCAGACGCTGGTCGAATCGTCGGCGGCGTGGATCAATCACAGCAAAGGCGTGGGTGCCTTGTTGATGCTGCTGGTGGGCTTGCTGGTGACCATGGGCATCGGCTCGTCGTTTTCCACCGTGCCGATTCTGGCGGCGATCTTCGTGCCGCTGTGCATGCAACTGGGCTTCAGCCCGATCGCCATCGTCTGCATCGTCGGTACGGCCGGTGCGCTGGGCGATGCCGGATCGCCGGCCTCGGACTCGACCCTCGGCCCGACCTCGGGTTTGAACATCGATGGCCAGCATCACCACATTTGGGACACCGTCGTACCGACTTTCCTGCACTACAACCTGCCGCTGCTGGTGTTTGGCTGGGTCGCGGCGATGGTTCTCTAAACGCCCCACCAACCCCTGTGGGAGCGATGTTTCAAGATTCAACTTTTGCTCCGGCGTGCCGTTAAAGCCTTTAACCACGCCAACAAAATCAAAAGAGTGAGTCCCCCGATGCGCCTGAGTCTCAAGGCTAAAGTCCTGTCCCTTGCCGTTCTGCCGGTGCTGCTCTTTGCGCTGGTCATCAGCGTGACCACGCTGTTCATCCTCCAGGAACAGGCGCGCAAGGAGGTCGAACAGACCCGCGAGCGGCTGCTCAGCGACGCCAAGGCCACCCTGCAAAGTTACGTTGCCGTGGCCATGACCACGATCAAACCGCTGTATGACGCCGCCGCACCGGGCGACGACGCGGCGCGCGCCCAGGCAATCAAACTGCTCTCGGGCATCCGCTACGGCAAGGACGGTTACTTCTTCGGCTACGACTCAGAGACCGTACGCCTGTTCAAGGCCAACGACCCCGACGGCGTGGGCAAAAGCTTCAAGGACAACCGCGATCCGAACGGCGTCTACGTCAACCTCGGCCTGGTCAAAGTGGCCAAGGACGGCACCCACTATCTGCAATACAGCTCGCCGCTGCCGGGCAACGCCAAGGTGCTGGTGCCGAAACTCGGCTACACCGAATACCTGCCGAAGTGGGACATGGCGGTGGGTACTTCGGTCAACCTCGACGGCATCGAAGCGCAAGTGGCGCAGGTCGAGGCGCAGGTGCAGGAGCGCGTGCAAGGCTTGGTGCTGAGCATTGTCGGTGTTGCGGTGCTGGTGCTGTTGGTGATCGCGGCGGCGGGCATGCTGCTGGCCAACACCATTCTGCGCCCGCTGACCCTGATGAAAGCCAACCTCGACGACATCGCCGCTGGCGAGGGCGACCTGACCCGGCGCCTGAACATCACCAGCCAGGACGAACTCGGCGAACTGGCCGGCTCGTTCAACCGCTTCGTCGACAAGATCCACGGCCTGGTGCGGCAGATCACCGAGATGACCACGCAACTCACCGGGCTGGTCACCCAGGTCTCGGAACAGGCGCAGCGTTCCGATCAGGCGATGGAGCGTCAACGCCACGAAACCGATCAGGTCGCCACGGCGATCAACGAAATGTCCGCCGCCGCCCAGGAAGTGGCGAAGAGCGCGCAAAACGCCGCCGTCGCCGCGCAGCAGACCGACGAAGAAGGCCAAAGCGCCAAGCGAGTGGTCGCGGGCAGCATCAAGCAGATTCATGCATTGGTCGACGACATCCGCAACAGCGGCGTGTCGCTGGACAGCCTGCAGCAGGACGTCAGTTCGATCGTTGGCGTGCTTGGGGTGATCCGTTCGATTGCCGAGCAGACCAACCTGCTGGCGCTCAACGCCGCGATCGAAGCGGCACGCGCCGGTGAGGCCGGTCGTGGCTTTGCGGTGGTTGCGGACGAGGTACGCGCACTGGCCAGCCGCACGCAGATCAGCACTCAGGAAATCCAGGGCATGATCGACCGCTTGCAGGCCGGCACGCAGCAGGCAGTTGAGGCCATGCGCCGTTCCAGCGAGGCTGGCGATGGTACTTCGCAGCAAGCCAATCAGGCCGGTGCATCGCTGGATGCCATGGCGCAGTTGATCGCCACGATCAACTCGATGAACGCGCAGATCGCCAGCGCAGCGGAAGAGCAGACGGCCGTGGCCGAAGAAATCAACCGCAGCGTGCATCAGATTGCGGTGGCGGTGGACAGCGTCGCCGATGAAACGCAACTGGGCGCGCAGACCTCGCGCAGTCTGGCGGAGCTGGGGCAGCGGTTGGGCAAGCTGGTCGGGCAGTTCCGTATCTGAAGATTCACGATAATCCATTGTGGGAGCGGGCTTGCTCGCGAATGCGTTGTGTCAGACCCCCAATGGGTTGCATGGCACACCGCATTCGCGAGCAAGCCCGCTCCCACATTTGAGTTTCTGTAGCCTTCAAGTCTGGTCCCAATACGGGATTTCACCGAAGCATTCGATGAAGAAATCGATCACCGTCCTTACCTTCACCGACAGCCGCCGGCTCCCGGGCCACAGCACCGCGATCTGCTGCGGTTCCAGACTGTTCGACACCTGATACCCCCCCAGTACCGGCACCAGCGTGCCCTCGCGTACCGCTTCGCCAATCAGCCACGACGGAAACATCACCAGCCCCAGCCCTTGCTGAGCAGCCTGGGTGAGGGTGTCGGCGTGGTTGCCGGTGATCGGGCCTCTGACCGTGTACGGCGTCCAGTCCTCGCCATCACCGCGGAAAAACCAGCGCTGCTGACCGGCCGCGCCTTTGTAGGCCAGGCACTGATGTTGCGCGAGTTGGTCGGGATGCTGCGGTGTGCCGTAGCGTTTGAGATAGGCCGGGCTGGCGGCGACCTGAAAGCGGTGCGGCGCGAGAATGCGTGCCTGCATGCTCGAATCGTGCAGCGCGCCGATGCGAAACAGCAGGTCGGCGCCTTCCTGTAGCGGGTCGACGTAATGGTCGGTTTGCTGGATATCCAATTGCAGCTTCGGATAGCGCGCGCAGAGCTCGCCCAGCCAGGGCGTCAGATGGCGTTGGCCGAACACCACCGGGGCATTGATGCGCACCAGTCCGGTGGGTTCGCTTTGCTGTTCCTGCAGCGCCTGTTCGGCTTCTTCCAGTTGCGCCAATAGCAGCCGCGCATGGTGGCCGAGCGTGCGCCCGGCTTCGGTCGGGGTGACGGCGCGAGTGTGGCGGTAGAGCAATTGCTGGTTCAGCGCCTGTTCCATCAACTGGATCTGCCGCGAAATCGAGGAGGGCGCAACGCCTTCGCGGCGGGCGACTTCGGAAAAACTGCCGTGGTCGAGGACCGCCACAAACAGCCGTAGCGCTTTGAATCCGAGTTCGTTGAGCCCGTGCATGCCGTGTCTCGCTGTGCGTGTTGCGCAAAAGTGTTGTCCGGATGCTCCCATTTATCGCACAGCGGCGCCAGCCGATAATCCGCGCCATTGTTTTTGAGCGTGGAAGGTCAGGTATGCAGTCGTTGGATGAGGGATTGGTCGCCGCACCGGTGAAAAAATCGATGTTGCGTCTGCTGTTGCTGCCGCTGGTGATCCTTGCCGGCATGGGCTTGTCGGTCGAGGCCGGGTTGCTCGGGCCGCTGGGTGAGCAGGTCGGGCATTTGTGGGCGACGTTGAGCATCTTCGGCGTGGGTTCGGCGATTCTGTTTTTGCTCCTGCTGTTTGCCGGTCCGCAAAAAGGTCCCGCGCTGACCGAACTGCCGCGCTGGCAGTTGATCGGCGGTTTTCTCGGGCCGATCTACGTGGTGGTGCTGACGCTCGCGACGCCGCACATCGGCATTGCCATGACGATGATTGCGATTTTGTCCGGGCAGGTCGGCAAGAGTGTGCTGATCGACCATTTCGGCTGGTTCGGCGCGACGCGCAAGAAGGTCAACGGCGAGCGCTGGCTGGCGTTGGGCTTGATTGTGGTGGCTTTGGTTCTGATTGCGCGGGGGTGAGTGATGGGTCTGGTGATTTTGTTGGCGGTGGTGGTATTGGCCGGTGCGGTGTTGAGTGTGCAGGCCGCGATCAATGGGCGTTTGGGTGAGACGGTGGGTGTGCTGCGCTCCAGTTTGCTGACCTTTGCGGTGGGCACGGTGGTGACCGGGTTGTTGATTCTGTTTTTCGAACCGGCGCAGGCGGTGAGTCTGCTTGAGGTGCCGAAGTGGCAGTTGACCGGGGCGCTGTTCGGCGTGGTGTACATGATGGTGATGGTGGGTGCGGTGCCTGTGGTCGGGACGGCTGTGGCGACGGTGGCGGTGATTGTCGGGCAGTTGGGGATGGGGATGTTGATCGACAATTTTGGCTGGTTGGGGAATCCGGCGATCGGCTTGTCTTCGAGCCGGATGCTGGCGATGGTGTGTCTGGCGGTGGCGTTGGTATTCATGTATCGGAGTTCGCGGCAGGCGCAGTGATTTTTGAGTACATATCCGGTGCTGCGGGTGTTGCCCTCCGCTCAGCCTGCCGACGGGCTCTGAGATCAAGATCAAAAGCTACTTGAGCTAACGCTCATTGCTTTGTGCGGTGAACCCCTGTGGGAGCGAGCCTGCTCGCGAAAGCCATTTCTGCGTCGCCCAATCTCTCAACAGTTGGCCAGCCTGCAACACCACCTTCTACACTGTCCCTTATGGCTTGCTCGCAAGCTTCAGACAACCACCACGCAAGGAGTCTGTCCCATGTCCGACAAAAAATGCGACTGCCCGGGCTGCAACTGCACGATCAAAGAAGGCGATCATTCTTACGCTGTACACGGTAAACACTATTGCTGCGAGGCTTGCGCTCATCACCACAAGGGCGGTGAAGAGTGTGCGATGAAGGGTTGCGGTTGCGCCCATCCGAAATAATCACGGCAAAAAAAAGTGGAGCCTAATCAGGCTCCACTTCCATTTTCAGACTTTCGTCATCCCTTCGCTCAAAGTGCTTCACCGTACCTTGCAATGTTCGCCCTTCGACTTTGACCACCACAATCTTCGCCTGGTCGAGGTCTTCCGGTACCGGTGCCTGGACGCACAAGGTGAAGCGATAAGGGTCATCCGCGACCGTTTCCAGTGCGACTGCGCAATTCACCGTTTTGGTGATCTGGCCGAAGAAGGTGGTCAGGCCGTAGTCCAGTCGGGCCGGGTGATATGTGTCGGTCATCGGTCGATTCCCCCTGTCGATTGCCAAGCCTGCGGTAAAGGCGGTGGGGTCAGTTGGTCTGGCGCCAGGTGACGTTTTCCAGGCCGAATTTTTCTGCCATCGGTTTGCTGGTCTTTTGCACTTTCTCGCGGCCGAAGCGCGGGATGCGACCCACGCCCGCGTCGCAGCTTGCCCAGTGCCAGGCTTCGGCGTTGTCCATTTTGTCCGAGCGGATAATGAACGACTTGGGGGTGCCATGCAGTGTGTAGTTGATGACGTAAAGTTTTGCGTTGTTCATAAAGCCCGTATTCCTCCCTGTGGTAATAAACGGATCGCGCTGTGCCGAGAAAATTCAGTTGGATTGTCCGACGGTATCTATCGTTGGCGAGGGCCGGGCGTGCTGGTTACCATGGCGGCTTCGCCAACCCCCTGTGAACGCTCGCCATGGCCCTCGCCGCGCCCCCTGATCTGACCGATACCGATGTGCCCGTGCAACCGCTGGCGCGGACCTACCCGCGTGGCTTGTTCATTGAGCCGCACGAGCACGTCTGGGGGCAGTTGCTCTATGCGATGAGCGGGGTGATGTGGGTGGAAACCCCGCACGAAGCGCTGGTGGTGCCGCCGCAACGCGCGGTGTGGTTGCCGCCGGGGGTGCCGCACGGGATCCGGGTAGTGTCGGACTTGCAGATGCGCAATATCTACCTGCGCCCGGCGCTGGCGGCGACGCTGGATGCGACGGTGCAAGTGATCGAGGTCGGCGGTTTGCTGCGCGAGTTGATCGTCGGGCTGGTGGCGCAGGGAGATGCCGGCGAGGCTGAGTATTACGAGGCGCTGGTCGGGCTGGCGTTGCTGGAGCTGCACCGGGCAAGGCGTTCGCAACTGAAGATTCCGCTGCCGGACGAGTCCGACCGGCGTCTGATGAATCTGTGTCAAGCCGTGATGGCCGCGCCGTCGCTGGAGATCCCGTTCGAGCAGCATGCGCAGAACGCCGGGGCCAGCGTGCGCACCCTGGCGCGGTTGTTCAAGGACAGCCTCGGCATGGGCTTCGCCGAGTGGCGACGGCAGGTGCAGTTGGCCACAGCGGTGGCGTCCTTGATTCAGGGCGTGGCGGTGAGCGCCATTGCTCGCGATCTGGGTTATTCACCGAGCAGCTTCAGCGACATGTTTCGCCGGGAGCTGGGGGTGGCGCCTTCGCAATTTGCCGTGTAGGACAAATGTCTGATTTGTGAGATCCCTGTGGGAGCTGGCTTGCCAGCGATGGCGGCTTGGCATTCAACGGATATGTTGACTGACCCACCGCTATCGCTGGCAAGCCAGCTCTCACAAGGTTCTTTGTGAATTGGGGTTTTTGTCCGAAATTCAGAAGTCCTTGGCCGATACCGCTCCGCCCGTTTCCCTAGACTCTGCCCATCACTTATCGCGGCGGAGTTCCTCCATGAACTACCTCATTTCTCTGGCCATCGGCCTGGGCGTCGGCCTGCTCTATGGCGCGCTCGATTTCCGATCTCCCGCACCACCGGCGATCGCGTTGGTCGGTCTGCTCGGCATGTTGGCCGGTGAACAGTTGTGGCCGCTGGGCCGGCAACTGGTCGCTGGCTGGCTGTCCTGAATTTCCCTTTTTCTTTTCGGTGGATGTGCCCATGAAAGCGTTGCAATTCGATCAGACCGGCGACCTGTCTTCCCTGCGTTTCGTCGACGTTCCAACCCCGATGCCCGGCGCCAATGAAGTGCTGGTACAGATCAAGGCTGCCGGCCTCAATCCCAGCGATGTGAAAAACGTCCTCGGGCGCTTTCCCTACACCACGCTGCCGCGGATTCCGGGGCGGGATTTTGCCGGTGTGGTGGTCGAGGGGCCGCAAGCAATGATCGGTCAGGAAGTCTGGGGCACCGGGCGCGAGCTGGGCTTCTTCGCCGACGGCGCTCATGCACAATTTGTCAAACTGCCGGCCACTGGCGTGGCGCACAAACCGGCACATTTGAGTTTCGCCCAAGCGGCCAGTCTCGGCGTGCCGTACACCACGGCGTGGGATGCGCTGGAACGCAGCCTGGTCAGCGCCGATACGCGCTTGCTGGTGATCGGCGGCGGGGCAGTGGCAACCGCGGCTTTGGCCCTGGCAAAGGTGCGCGGCGCGCAATTGCTGGCGGCGGCGCGCCGGCCCGAGCAGGTGGCTGATTTGCAGCAGCAGGGCTATCAAACGATTCAGCTGGATAAGCCAGAAGACCTCGGTGCCCAGGTCAACGCGGTGTATCGCGGCGGCGCAGATGTGATCTTCGACACCACCGGTTTCTGGCTGCCGGCCTCGGTGGCGGCACTGGCCACCTTCGGCCGCATCGCCATCATCGCCGCGCCGGTCGACGGCCACGTGCAATTGCCGGCGCTGGCGCTGTATCGCAAGGGCGGCTCGGTGGTCGGGATCAACTCGTTGTTGTATGGCGTCGAGGCGTGCGCGGCGATGCTCGAGCAGTTCGGGCGGTTCTTCGATGAGGACCGCTTGCCACTGCCGCAGGGTCTGGTGGAGGTGCCGCTGGCTGAAGGGCTGGCGCGCTATGAAGAGGTCAATAATGGCGGTGGCGACAAGATCATCTTACTGCCCTGACTCACGCAAATCCCTGTGGGAGCGAGCCTGCTCGCGATGACGGTGGATCAGTTAAACAGTCGGCGACTGACACTCCGCTTTCGCGAGCAGGCTCGCTCCCACAGGGGAGCGCGCTGGATGCGGATGTTTCGGTTGATCTTGGCCGAGGTGGGAGACCCTCGGGGTGGTGGCCATTTTTCAGTTGTTGCTACCGGGTCGGTCAAGGAAAACCCTCCGGTACTGCTGGTAGAAACTCAATACCTCGAATGGGCTGACCATGCTGAATAATCACAATGAGCCTCTTGTTGATGCGCAAAGTGAGGTGATTAGAAGACCGGACGATGTAGAGCCGTTCCCAAGCGGAAGAATTACCTATCTCGCACCGTTGCCATTACCTACAGCAATACCGCCTTATGGGCCTCACATTGGGGAATTAAACGAAGCATACATGGACTTTGGGCTTGGACTCCCAGAGGTATTTTCGTGGCAGGTAATTCTCGGCGCGCCAACCGCAGGCGCCTTTATGATCATCGTTTTATTTCCTTTAGTTACAGGGTTACCAGGCATTATTTTTGGCTATGGAAACGGGGCCATTTGGGAATCAATGGTTGGTGTGTTCGAAGCGGGTTACGAGAACCAATCAATTTGCGGCCCCTTGATCCTTCTTATTGGCCTCGGCGTCTGGCACCACGCTCACAAAAAACGCCTCTCCCTCATCCCAACCCGCTTCAACCGCCAACGCCGCTAAGTCTGCTTCATGCCCGAAGGCGCCACCGAACCAGTCTTCATCCCATGGGAATCGCTTTCCGCGTGGATCATCGAAGCCAAGGGCTCCACCCAGTTCGGCATCCATCGCCAATACGGCATGGGCATCGGTTTTCGCCACGGCGAAACCCTCACCAGCCTCGAATTCCAATGCGCCGGCCTGGAGCTCGCGATCAGCCATTGGGAAGCGATTCGCGGTTACATGGAGTACGAAGTCAACGACCTCAAATCGATTCGGGATCTGCAGGATCTGCAAGGCCCGGACGACCCGCCCCACGAAGGCCTGCACACTTTCCGCAATGCCCGCGCGCGGATGCATCAGCAGATCCGTGAAGGCCGGCGCTCGCGGTTGTCGGGATTTTTTTGGTACCTGTATCACGTCATGACTTTATGGACGATTCCCAATCGCTTGGTCGAATGGGAAGTGCGCCGTCTGGAAAGAATCGGCAAGCAGGCGCTGCCGGAAGTCATGCGCGCATGGTCCGAGCCATTGCCGAAAGAGCAATGGGCCAAGCCCAGTGAAGAGCTGTTGCGACTAAGCGAACAAGTGCGGCGGATGCACAAGCGCCAGCCGCCTCGGCCGATTACGCAGATTTTCGCTGAGGTTGGCAGGCGGGGCTGACTGGACGGTGCAGGCAGGTTCGATTGCTTTCGCGAGCGGGCTAGCTCTCACAGGAGACCACCGTACAAATGTGGGAGCGAGCCTGCTCGCGAAGGGGGCCGCTCGGTCAGCACAAAAATCTGCGCGCTCGCGCTCTGCTAGAATCCGCCCCATTCATTGCCAGAGACTCTCCCATGAGCGAGCCGATTCGTCTGACCCAATACAGCCATGGCGCCGGTTGTGGCTGCAAGATTTCCCCACAGGTGCTGGAAGTGATCCTCGCCGGCAGCGGCGCACAGAACCTCGATCCGAAACTCTGGGTCGGCAATGCATCGCGCGATGACGCGGCGGTGTATGCGATCGATGCCGAGCGCGGGGTGGTGTCGACCACCGATTTTTTCATGCCGATTGTCGATGACCCGTTCGACTTCGGCCGCATCGCCGCAACCAACGCGATCAGCGACATCTATGCGATGGGCGGCGATCCGTTGATGGCGATCGCGATCCTCGGCTGGCCGGTGAATGTGCTGGCGCCGGAAGTGGCGCGGGAAGTGATTCGTGGCGGTCGCTCGGTGTGCGACGCGGCGGGCATTCCGTTGGCGGGCGGGCATTCGATCGATGCGCCGGAGCCGATCTTCGGCCTCGCCGTCACCGGTCTGGTGGAAAAGCGCCACATGAAACGCAACGACACCGCTACCGCCGGTTGCCTGTTGTACCTGACAAAACCGTTGGGCATCGGCATCCTCACCACCGCCGAAAAGAAGGGCAAGTTGCGCGCCGCCGATGTCGGTGTCGCCCGTGACTGGATGTGCACCCTGAACAAGCCTGGCAGCCGTTTCGGCAAACTCGCCGGCGTCACCGCGATGACCGACGTCACCGGTTTCGGCCTGCTCGGACACTTGGTGGAAATGGCCGATGGCAGCCAGTTGACCGCGCGCATCGCCTATGACCGCGTGCCGCGTCTGGACAGCGTCGAGTACTACCTCGATCAGGGCTGCGTGCCGGGCGGTACGCTGCGCAACTTCGACAGCTATTCGAGCAAGGTCGGCCGCGTGCAGGAGTTGCACAAACGCGTGCTGTGCGATCCGCAGACCAGCGGCGGTCTGCTGATTGCGGTCACGCCTGAAGGCAATGACGAGTTCCTCGGCGTCGCCGCCGAACTGGGCCTGAACCTTGCGCCGATCGGCGAACTGGTCGAGCGACAGACGAACGCGGTCGAGGTGATTTGATGCTCCGCGACTGCACCGACTACCGCGACATTTTCCTCAACGACCGACCAATGATGGATGCCCGCGCGCCGGTCGAGTTTCACAAAGGCGCGTTCCCCGGCGTGGTCAATCTGCCGCTGATGAACGATCTGGAGCGGCAGAAGATCGGCACCTGCTACAAGCAGCATGGCCAGCAGGCGGCAATCGAGCTGGGCCATCAACTGGTGTCTGGCGCAGTCAAGGCCGAGCGCATCCAGGCCTGGGCCGATTTTGCCCGGGCCCATCCCGATGGTTATCTGTATTGTTTCCGTGGTGGCTTGCGCTCGCAGATCACCCAGCAGTGGTTGCGCGACGAGGCGGGCATCGACTATCCGCGCGTCGGCGGCGGCTACAAGGCGATGCGCAGTTTTTTGATCGATGCCCTTGAGCAGGCCATCGCGCAGTGTGATTTTGTTTTGCTCGGCGGCATGACCGGCACCGGCAAGACCGAAGTGCTGGTGCAATTGCGCAACGGTGTCGATCTGGAAGGCCACGCCAACCATCGCGGCTCCAGTTTCGGCAAACGTGCCACCGGGCAGCCGTCGAACATCGATTTCGAGAATCGCCTGGCCATCGACTTTCTGAAGAAACGCGATGCCGGGATCGAGCAGTTTGTGCTCGAAGACGAGAGCCGTGTGGTCGGCAGTTGCGCCTTGCCGTTGCCGCTGTATCAGGGCATGCAACAGTACCCGATGGTCTGGCTGGAAGATCGTTTCGAGGATCGTGTCGAACGGATCCTGCGTGATTACGTCATCGATCTATCGGCGGAGTTCGCCTCGCTGCACGGCGAAAACGGTTTTGCCTTGTTTTCCGAACGTCTGCTGGAAAGCCTCAACAACGTACAGAAACGCCTCGGCGGTGAGCGCCATTCGCGGATGCTGGTGTTGATGGAGCAGGCGCTGGCCGAGCAGGGCCGCAGCGGTGCGGTGGAGCTGCATCGCGGCTGGATCGAGGGTTTGCTGCGCGAGTATTACGACCCGATGTATGTGTTCCAGCGCGAGAAGAAGGGCGGACGGATTGAGTTTGCCGGAGAGCGGGGGGCGGTGATCGAGTATTTGCGCGCGAGGGTGAGCCAGAGGGTTTGAAGGCATTATCGCTGGCCCCATCGCGGGCAAGCCCGCTCCCACAGGTATTGTGGGTGTACAGGTAATTCATACACACCCTCATACCTGTGGGAGCTGGCTTGCCAGCGATAGGGCCGGGTCAGGCAATACAGAACTCAGGTCGGGCAAGTGTCCTTGCCGTTATCCAGCCCCTGTTTGTAGCTATGACTCTGCAGACTGGCCTTGCCGTTGTGCCACTTCAGGGTCAGCACATACAGCGAGTCGAAGTCATCGCCGGCCCAGTCATCGGTAATTTTCTGCCGCTCGCCCACCGCATTGCCGGCGACCTTGTTGATCAGCTCCGGCAGGTAGCCGTGAGACCAGGCGGTGTAGATCGTCGAGTTGTGGTACTTCTCGTCCAGCAGCTCGCGGGCCAGATCGCTGGTGTCGTTGGCGGAGAACTCGATGTTCACCGGCAGGCCAAGTTTGATCGCGGCCGGGCTGATGGTCATCAGCGGACGAATGTAGCTGTAGGAATTGTCCAGTTCGCCTTCCTCGACATTGCGCGTCGGGTTGGCGGCGAACACATAGTCGGCCTTGCCGAATTTTTCCGGCAGCAGGGTCGACAGGTCGATGGCGCGGTTCAGGCCCTGGCAGTTGAGCTGGCCGAGGCCGCCTTCGGGCTTTTCCGCGTGGCGCAGGAACACCAGCGTCTGCGTGCCGTCCGCCGGTTGTGCGCGGCTTTCGCTGGATTCGAGGGAAAGAAACAGCGCACTGACTGCCAGCAGGGAGGGCAGGGCCACGTACGCGCGATGTTTGAAGCGTTTGGCGAAACTCATCAGGTTCGTCATCAATTCGAGGGTTCTTCAGCAAAATCGGTTAAGGCTGACAAACCTTGGCACCGCGGGCTCCCAGCACCGGGTGTTTCCCTGTCGTGAACAGCTTCCTCTGCGAGAAAGGCATAGCTCAGAGTCCTGTAATGCCCGTTTGGTTCGATCCGGGCCAGTGCGCAGCACTCTAACGGCAACCTTTGCGGGCATGCGGGCAGGTTAGCGACAGGATGTTACGGTTCGTGTAGGCGCGGCGGCAGGCCTACTTTATGATCGGTTTTCAATTTGTGACTGGATGCTTCCAATGACCGATCTGTCTGCATTCCCGATTACTCAGAAATGGCCGGCGCAGTACCCGGACTGGATTCAGCTCTACTCCCTGCCGACCCCCAACGGCGTCAAAGTGTCGATCATGCTCGAAGAGATCGGCCTGCCGTACGAGCCGCACCGCGTCGGTTTCGACACCAACGACCAGACCTCGGCAGAGTTTCTCTCGCTCAATCCGAACAACAAGATTCCGGCGATCCTCGATCCGCATGGCCCGGAAGACCAGCCGCTGCCGCTGTTCGAATCCGGCGCGATCCTTATTTATCTCGCCGACAAGAGCGGCCAGTTGCTCGCTCAGGAAGGCGCGCTGCGCTACGAGACCATCCAATGGCTGATGTGGCAGATGGGCGGCATCGGCCCGATGTTCGGCCAGCTCGGTTTCTTCAACAAATTCGCCGGCAAGGATTACGAGGACAAGCGCCCGCGTGATCGTTATGTCGAGGAGAGCAAACGTCTGTTGAACGTACTCAACACCCGCCTCGAAGGCCGCGACTGGATCATGGGCGAGCGCTACACCATCGCCGACATCGCCACGTTCCCGTGGGTGCGTAACTTGATCGGGTTTTATGAAGCCGGAGATCTGGTGGGCATTGAGAACTTCCCGAATGTCACGCGCGTGCTGGAGAAATTCCTCGCCCGCCCAGCCGTAATCCGCGGCCTGACCATCCCCTCCTGACAACACACATCCCCCTGCGGGAGCGGGCTTGCTCGCGAAAGCATCCCGTCAGTTGACGCATCTGTTGCTGACCCACTGCTTTCGCGAGCAAGCCCGCTCCCACAGGGATTTATGTTGCTGCAAAGAGATTATTGCGTACCCGGTAACGCTCTCTTGATTGATCCAGGTTTGTCCCGCACCCGCCGCAAGGCATAAGCTTCGCCCCCTACGACTTTCGTCTCATCCGCTGTTTTCAGGAAAGGCCCCATGTCCAGTCAGTTCCCCGAAGCACGTCCCCGCCGCCTGCGCCGCAATGCGAGCCTGCGCAGTCTGTTCCAGGAAACCGAATTCAGCCTCAACGATCTGGTCCTGCCGATTTTCGTCGAGGAAGACATCGACGACTTCGTGCCGATCACCAGCATGCCCGGCGTGCAGCGCATTCCCGAGCGCAAACTGGCCAGTGAAATCGAGCGCTATGCCCGTGCCGGCATCAAGTCGGTGATGACCTTTGGCGTGTCCCATCATCTGGATGCCAACGGCAGCGACACCTGGCGCGAAGACGGGCTGGTGTCGCGCATGTCGCGCATTGCCAAGGACGCCGTGCCGGACATGATCGTGATGTCCGACACCTGCTTCTGCGAGTACACCGATCATGGCCATTGCGGCGTGATGCACAACCACGAAGTCGACAACGACCAGACTCTGTTCAACCTCGGCAAGCAAGCCGTGGCCGCCGCCCGCGCCGGGGCTGACGTGATCGCACCGTCGGCAGCAATGGACGGCCAGGTGCGCGCGATTCGCCAGGCGCTGGACGCCGCCGGCTTCACGCAGATTCCGATCATGGCCTATTCGACCAAATTCGCCTCGGCGCTGTATGGCCCGTTCCGCGAGGCCGGCGGCAGCGCGCTCAAGGGCGATCGCAAAAGCTATCAGATGAACCCGATGAATCGCCGCGAAGCCCTGCGCGAATCGCTGCTCGATGAGCAGGAAGGCGCCGATGCGCTGATGGTCAAGCCGGCTGGCGCGTACCTCGATATCATCCGCGACATTCGCCAGGCTTCGAACCTGCCATTGGCGGCATATCAGGTCAGCGGCGAGTACGCGATGATCAAGTTCGGCGCCCAGGCCGGGGCGATCGATGAAGATCGCGTGGTGCGCGAAAGCCTTGGCGCAATCAAGCGTGCCGGGGCGGATCTGATCTTCACTTACTTTGCGATGGATCTGGCACTGGCGGGAATTTAATCAACGCTGCAAATGCAACTGTGGGAGCGGGCTTGCTCGCGAATTCGGACTGTCAGGCAGCGCATCTGGCACTGACACACCGCCTTCGCGAGCAAGCCCGCTCCCACAGTTGAAGGGTGGTTTGTCAGTTGAAGAACGGGCGGATGCCGTGATCGCGGAAGTAGCGTTCGATCACCTTTGGATCGGCACTGTTATCCGCCACCGCCACATAAGTATCCGGCCGCAACAGATAAAACCCGTTGCGCCCCAATCCCGCCGTTTCAAACGCCGGTCGCCAGTCGAACACATGCAGCGGCAAGTGATGTTCATTGCACCAGGCGATCATTTCGTCGCTGGTGTCGCCGTAGACATGCACCTGCCAGCACGGCTGCCGTAGCGGCTCGAAGTTATCTCCCTCGCCATCATGCGCCCACGGCAAGCGGTCACCGCCGTGCACGTGGCCCGCTTCGCCCTGGCTCAGCGGCATGCCGCGATAGTTTAGGGTGACCTGCGAGACCGTGCGAAACAGGAACTCGCGGCTGGCTTCGAACGAGGCCATTTTCGGTATCAGAAACGGCGCCACACGCATCCGTAGCAGGTCGGCCATGCGCCCCTCGGCGGTGACGAAACTGAACACCTTGTCGGTGGTGGACACCAGGCGGCGAGCGAAGGCGATGCGCTCGGTTTCGTAGGTGTCGAGCAGCCTCGGTTCGGCACCACCACTGAGCACGGCGGCGAGTTTCCACGCCAGATTGATCGCATCGCCGATGCCGGTGTTCATACCCTGGCCACCGGCCGGACTGTGTACGTGGGCGGCATCGCCTAGCAGAAACGCCCGACCGCTGCGAAAGTGCTCCGCCACCCGGTGATGCACGCGGTAGGTGGAGAACCAGTGGACGTCTTCGATATGCACTTTCAGGTGTTCAATGGCGCGGCTGCTGACGTCGGAAAATTGCAGGGTGTCGGCGCGCTCGGCGCGTTCATCACGCACCGTGCCGATCAACCGCGCACGGCCTGCGCCGGCCAGCGGGAACACCGCGAGAAAATCCGCTTCGTCGAGGTCCAGATGCAGCTCGCCATTCAGCGCCGGGCCGCTGGCCGTGACGTCGGCGACGTAGAAAATCTGCTGATAGGTACCGCCGGGAAAGTCGGTGTCGAGGGTTTTGCGCACCACCGAACGCGCACCGTCGCAACCGGCCAGATAACAGGCCTGACAGACTTCCTGGCGGCCATCGGGCAGGCGCAGATGAGCGGTGAGGGTGTCGCCGGTTTCTTCGAAGCTGTCCAGCGCGGTATTGCGCTCGACGCTGACGCCGTAGTCTTCCAGACGCTCGAGCAGCAGCCGTTCGTGCTCGTCCTGCGGGAAAATTTCGACGAAGGCGTAGGGCGTCAAGCCTTCGCCGATGCGCTTGAGCGGCAACTGCGCGACCGCTTTGCCGTTGACCCAGAAATTCGCCGCCGCAACCTGATGGCCGCGACGCACGATGGTGTCGGTGAGGTCGAGTTGGCGGTAGAGCTCGAGGGTGCGTGCCTGCACCGCCAGCGCGCGGGAAGTGGTGCCGGGTGCCGAGGTCTTGTCGATGATGCGCACGCGCACGCCGAGTTTGCTCAGCCACAGGGCGAGGACCAGACCGGTCGGGCCGGCGCCGATGATCAGCACGTCGCTGCGGTTCATGGGGCTGTCCTCTTGTGGCTGTGCAGCAAGTATGGATCAGGTCGCCAGTTCCGGCCTCTTCGCGAGCAGGCTCGCTCCCACAGGGAACGCATTCCAGTGTGGGAGCGAGCCTGCTCGCGAAGAAGCCGGATCAAGCACCACAAAAACCAGAAAGGCCCCGCAACTGTGAAGCTGCGGGGCCTTTTTTACGACGCGATGACGCTTAGAAGTCGATCGTCCCCGACAACTTCGCCACTCGCGGTTCGCCCTGGGTCAGGTAGCCGCCCTGAGCCGATTCCCAGTACTTCTTGTTCGCCACGTTTTCAACGCCGAACCGCACGGTCACGTCCTTCTCCGACACCTTGAACGCATAACGCGCGCCCGCGTCGAAGCGGTTCCACGTTGGCAGGCTGAGGTTGTTCGCGGCATCGGCGTATTGCCCGCCGGTGCGCAGCATCCGCGCATTCAGCGCAACGCCTTGCAGGCCCGGCACGTCCCAATCCACGCCAGCGTTGAACTGGAAGGTCGGCACGCCGATGGCGTGGTTGCCGTCGTTGGCGCCGTTGAGGGTGTTTTTCAGTTCGGTGTCCATCAGAGTCAGGCCGCTGATCAGGCGCAGGCCGTCGATCGGCTCGCCGAACACGTTCATTTCCACGCCTTTGTTGATCTGCTCGCCTTCACGCACGTAGGTGCAAGTGGTGGCGCTGTTGATTTCGCAGTAGCCGTCGCTTGGTTGTTCGATGCGGTAAACACCCAGACTCGCGCCGTAGGTGCCCATGTCGACTTTCACGCCCAGCTCGGTCTGCTTGGAGCGCTTCGGTGCGTAAACCTCGTTGCCATTGGTCACGCGGAAACCGCCGGAGCTGGTCGGCGAGGTCGGTCCCTGGGCCAGACCTTCGATGTGGTTGGCGTAGAACGACACATGCTCCCACGGCTTGAACACGATGCCGTACACCGGCGTGGTGATCGACTCGTCGTAGCTCGACGAGCGCGGTCCGCTGCCGTAGCTGGCGTAGCTGTAACCCTGCACCACCAGTTGCTGACGACGCAGACCAGCGGTGACCAGCAGGCGATCGTCGAAGAACCCGAGGGTGTCGGAGATCGCCACGCTGCGGTTGAAGGTCTTGCCGACGATGCCTGGATCGTTGAGATCGCCACCGGCGAAGTTACCGACCGGTGCCGGAGGGGTGATCGGGTGATAGATATTGTTGGAGTAGCGGGTCAGGTCGAAGTCATAGGCACTGCGCTGCTCAGCCCAGATCCCGGTCAGGCCGAAATTCAGCTTGTGGCTGACCGGGCCGGTGTTGAACTTGCCGTTGAGACCGGCCATGACGCTGGTGTTGTCCTCGTCATGTGGGACGAACGAGCCGGTGGTGAACGAGGCGCCGCTGTTGCCGACCAGCGTGGTCGAGTTGTAGCGCCCGACTTCACGGGTGTGCTTGGCGCCACCGGCGGCGTAGGCGGTCCAGTTGTCGTTGAGGTCGTATTCGGCGCGGAGCATGCCGAAGGTGTCTTCGATATCGGTATAACCCCATTTCGGCGCGTAGTTGGTGTCCGCCGATGGCGCGTCCGGGATGTGCGTGGCGGTGCCGAGGTTGACCGAGCTGCGGCCACCGTTGACGCGCTCCTTCTGATAGGCAAAGTCACCGGAAACCCGCAGCGCGTCGCCGCGGTAATCCAAACCGATGGCGAACAGTTTCGAGCGCTGGTTCTCGTGATCAATGCCGGTGTCGCCTTCGCGCTGCGACAGGTTGACCCGCGCGCCGAAGCGGTTGTCTTCGCCGAAACGCTGGCCGATATCGAAGTGATGACCGATGCGGCCTTCGCTGTTGATGTCGGTGGTGTAACGGCGCAGCGGCACGTCGCCGGCGCGCTTGGGTTGCAGGTTGACGCCGCCGCCGATGCCGGAACCGGTCGGGGTCACGCCGTTGATGAAGGCGTTGGGGCCTTTGAACACTTCCACGCGCTCCAGCGCATCGGTGGAAATGATCTGCCGGGGCAATACGCCGTAGAGGCCGTTATAGGAAATATCGTCGCCATTGAGCGGCAGGCCGCGAATCATGAAGACCTGCGCCTGGTTGGAGAAGCCCGAGGCCTGGCGCACGGAAGAATCGTTGAGCAGCACGTCGGCGACGTTTTCCGCCTGCTGGTCCTGGATCAGCTGCTCGGTGTAGGACGCTGCGCTGAACGGCACGTCCATCATGTCTTGATTGCCGAGCACGCCCAGCTGACCGCCGCGCGCGACCTGACCGCCAGCGTAGACCGGGGGCAGGGCGTTGGGCGCAGGGGCCTGGGCATTGACGTTGACGTCGTCGAGCACCAGCGCTTTGCTGTTGTCTTCAGCGGCGTGGGCGGTGACAGTCAGGGAGCACAGCAGGGCAAGCAAAGTCGGGCGAAATGGAGCGCCGAGTCGAGCTGAAGCGGGCATGTCGGATACCTGGAGGCGAACGGCCAATGAAAAAATAAGGGCGGCGCGGAACTCCTTGCGCTAATGCGACTCCAGGCGCGAATGATAGGGTTTCGCAGTAACGTTTTGCAATCAGTTTGTCATCCGTAGGAGCTGCCGAAGGCTGCGATCTTTTGATCTTGCTTTTTGCAGATCAAGGTCAATCTCAAGACCAAAAGATCGCAGCCTGCGGCAGCTCCTACGCGGGTTGTGTATGGTGGTCTGGCTAATTTGATTGGATGGAGCAACATGCGATTACTCATTACTCTCGGCGCTTTGCTGCTGCTCGCCGGTTGCGCCAGCCAGCGCAGCAACGAACCGGCGCCGCGCCCGCCGGCTGAAGTGAAGGCTGAAATTGTTCGGCTGTTGCCGGCGAAAACTGCCGACCGTCAGGGCTGGGCCACGGACATCTACGCCGCGTTCGCCGCGCAAGGCATCAACACCACCACGCAGAATCTGTGTTCGGTACTCGCCGTGGCCGAGCAGGAATCGACTTTCCAGGCCGACCCGACGGTGCCCGGTCTGGGCAAGATCGCCCGCGACGAGATCGACCGCCGCGCCGCCAAGGTGCACATCCCCAGCCTGTTGGTCAGCGGCGCTCTGCAAGTGCGCTCGCCCAACGGCAAGACCTACAGCGAACGCCTGAATGCGGCGCGCAGTGAAAAGGAGCTGAGCGCGATTTTCGATGACTTCATCGGCATGGTTCCGATGGGCCGCACGCTGTTCGGTGGCTTCAACCCGGTGCACACCGGTGGGCCGATGCAGGTCAGCATCGAATTTGCCGAGGAGCACGCCAAGGATTACCCGTACCCGGTGGACGGCACGATCCGCCGTGAAGTGTTCAGTCGGCGCGGCGGCATGTATTTCGGCATCGCCCACTTACTCGGCTACCCGGTGAATTACCGCGAGCCGCTGTATCGCTTCGCCGATTTCAACGCCGGCTGGTACGCCAGCCGCAATGCCGCGTTTCAGAATGCGGTCAGCCGCGCTTCCGGTATCCCGCTGACTCTGGACGGTGACCTGATTCGCTACGACTCGATCATGCCCGGCAGCACTGAACTGGCGGTGCGCACCCTCGGCAAGTCGCTGGGCATGCGCAACCCGACGATTCGCGATCAACTGGAGAAGGGCAAGACCCTGGAATTCGAGGAGACCAAACTCTATCAGCGCGTGTTCGAACTGGCGGAGCGGGCCGAAGGCAAAACGTTACCGCGCGCGGTATTGCCGGGGATTGTGCTGCAGAGTCCGAAGATCACCCGCAAACTCACCACCGCCTGGTTCGCCAAGCGCGTGGACGAGCGTTACAAGCGCTGCATGGCCAGAGCCGGATAAAACAAACAGACATAAAAAACCCGGCTGCGGGAGCCGGGTTTCTCTGCGGTGTTGCGCTTGAAGCCGTGCATTCAGGCAACACGGCGTTCGATCAGACGATCCGAACCACCTTCAGCAACGCGACGTTCGATCAGACGATCCGAGCCACCTTCGGCAACACGGCGTTCGATCAGGCGATCAGCGCCACCTTCGGCAACACGGCGTTCGATCAGGCGATCAGCGCCACCTTCGGCAACGCGGCGTTCGATCAGGCGATCAGCGCCACCTTCGGCAACGCGGCGTTCGATCAGGCGATCAGCGCCACCTTCGGCAACGCGGCGTTCGATCAGGCGATCAGCGCCACCTTCGGCAACACGGCGTTCGATCAGACGATCCGAACCACCTTCAGCCAGACGGCTTTCGATCAGTTTGTCCGAGCCGCCTTCGGCGATCATGGTGTGCGCCGGGGTAGCGGCGAAAGCGTTAACGGCGAAAACCGAGAAAGCAATGCTGAGGAGAGTCTGGCGTTTCATGATGGTGTGCTCCGGGGTGTTGTTGGTTGGTATGGAGCTGATGTTACGCCCGGAATTTTTTATGAGAACTTCATTGCCGTGATGGTGAACATCGACGTTGATGATGGTTGCGGACAACCGCGTAGCAGAGCCTCAGAGCACCTTCACCGCACGCCCGATCGCCTGAATCGGCCCGGTCGGTTTGCCGATCGGTGAGCCATTGGCGCCTTCCAGGGTCAGCTCAAACAGCTGGTTCGGTTGCAACGGCGGCAGCTTGTCCAGCGGCACCGACAAAGCCTGCCCTGGCTTGACCAAGCCCAATGACACCGGCCCCGACCAGCCGTCAGCCTTGGTCCAGAACTCCAGCGCCTTGTCCGCCGGCACCTCGACCACGCCCAGCGGAATCAACTGGATCTCCCGCGCATTGCTCGCCTGAATCACCCAGCCCGGGGCCTTGTCCTGCGGCGCTACCAGCACCACCAGATAACTCGGTTTCGGTGCTGTCTGGGTCAGCAGCATGGTGCCGAGGATCAACGTCGCCGCCAGCCCGGCCGCACTCAAACCGCGCCACAGCGGCAGCAGGTTCCACCACGAGGTCAGCGGTTTCTTCACCGTCAGCCGTTCGAGACTGCGTTCGATGCGAGGCCATAGCTGCGCCGACGGTTGCTGAGGTTCGGCCAGATCGGTCAGCTCCAGCAGGCGCCGCTCCCAGGCATCCACCGCCGCGCGCAATTCGGGATCGTTTGCCAGGCGCCGTTGCACCTCGCTGCGCTGCTCGAACGACAAGGTACCGAGCACATATTCGCCGGCCAGTTCATCCCGTTCCTGCGCTGATTCGCCGGTCATCCCATGCACTCCCGCAAAGCATTGAGGCTGCGCTTGATCCACGCCTTGACCGTGCCCAGCGGCGTGTCGAGGCGCGCGGAAATCTGCGCGTGGCTGTAACCGTCGACGTAAGCGTGGAGGATGCAGCTGCGCCGCTGCGGTTCCAGTTGCTCGAGGCAGCGATGAATGCGTGCCGAGTGAACATCGACCGCCTCATCAGGCGCCGCTGACTCATGTTCTTCGCTGAACGGCGTTTCCCGACTTTGCTTGCGTAACTGATTCAAAGCCAGGTGCCGGGTCACGCTGAACATCCAGCCCCGCGCCGAACCGCGTGCCGGGTCGAACCCGGCCGCGCCGTTCCAGATCTTGATAAACGCCTCATGCACAATGTCCTCCGCCAGCGCCGTATCGCGCACCAGCCGCTTGGCCACGCCGAGCAGGCGCGGGCCTTCCTGCACATACAAATCGCGCAAAGCCACGCGCTCCCCCCGGGCACAGGCAGCGAGGCGGGCTTCGTAATCGAAAACGGATTCGGCTAAAGGCATGGCGTGCAATCTAGCTCACATTTCCCAAACATCCAGACGCGTTGTTCCCTGTGGGAGCGAGCCTGCTCGCGAAGGCGGTGGGTCAGAAAGTAATAAGGCGACTGACACTCCGTCTTCGCGAGCAGGCTCGCTCCCACAGGATTGTGCACTGCTTCCGGATATCAGTTCGCCGCCCAGAAAATATAATCCGCCTGGTACTTCACCACTTCCTGCTTGCCCTTGTTCGCCATGGTGCACTCACTGCCCGGCGCCACGCCGCCCTTTAGCGCAACGCGCTGGATATAGCTGACCCCGGTCATCGCGCCTTTGCCCTCGGCCGGATTGGCCTTGACCAGTTGATAGGGCAGGTTGCCCGGGCTCGACGGGGCCACGGCCAATTGTGTGCCGGTGACTTTCGAACCGTCCTTGGCTTGCCAGGTCGCTGGCGGGCCGAAATAGGTGCCGACCTGTTTGCCGCTGCGATCATTGAGCACCGCTTTCGGGCCGACAAAGGTCCACTCGGTCTGCCCGGCCATATTGGGTTTGTCGCGGCATTCGTAGGTGATCTCGCCAACCCCGGTGGTTTCCAGGGCAATCATGTGCCCGTCCGGCACCTTGATCGCGTCGGGATAACTGCTCTGGGCGAAGGTGGTCGTGGTGAAAGCGAGCAAACCGGTGAAGCCAATCAGCTGGGTGATATTCATCCGATGATTCTCCGAAAAGGGTAGAGCGCTGACAGCACCAGAGTGGGCTGTTACAGGGACTACCCCTGGCGGAGGCGATTGGATGCAGTGGTCATGAAAAATATTTCAATGACCCACCCCAATTCCTTGTAGGCGTGAGCCTGCTCGCGATGGCGGCGTGTCAACCAAATCCATGTCACTGGAATAGCCCTATCGCGAGCAGGCTCACTCCTACATGGGTTACGTCGGAGACTTTTACACCCGAGCCACAGCCATCTACCCTGTGCAGAGGCCTTATCGGGGGAATCGGACATGTACCAGCTCTACGGGCACAAGAATTCCGGCGCGGCTGCCATCGAGGCAGCGCTGGAGTTGTGCCAGATCGCTTACCGCTTCATTGATACCGAAGCCAGCGCCGAAGCCGACGAGGCGTTGGGCAAACTCAATCCGCTGAAACAGATACCGACCTTGCAACTGCCGGACGGCAGCGCCATGACCGAAAGTGCGGCGATCCTGATTCACCTGGGCCTGACTTTTCCCAAGTCCGGCCTGTTGCCGAGCAAGGCTGCCGATCGTGATCAGGCGATTCGCGGTCTCGCCTATATCGTCAGCAATTGCTATGCGGCGGTCGGCATCATCGATTACCCCGAGCGCTGGCTGAGCACGCCCGACGAGAGCGCACGGCAAAACCTGATCGCCGGCGCCCGCCAGCGCTTGCACTTCAGTTGGGAGGTGTTTGCCGATCAGTTTGCCGGCGAGCTGTATCTGGATGACGAAACGCCCGGCGCGCTGGATGTGCTGGCGGCCGTGGTGAGCCGCTGGGGCGGCAGCCGCGAACATCTGCGCCAGACCCGCCCGGGCTTCTATGCGTGGCTGCAAAGGATCGACCGGCACCCGGTACTGGCACCGGTGTTTGAGCGGCATTGGCCGTCTCAGGGCTGACAATGGATCCCCTGTGGGAGCGGGCTTGCTCGCGAATGCGGTGGGTCAGCCAATGATGTATTGACTGACCCACCGCATTCGCGAGCAAGCCCGCTTCCACAGGGTCAAGTATGAGCGGAAGACCGGAATTTACTCCCCGCGAATATACTGCTCCAGCTGTTTGATCAGCTCGGCCTGTTCGGCAATCGCTTCCTTCACCAGGTCGCCGATCGACAGCAGGCCAATCAACTGGCCGTCTTCGACCACCGGCAAGTGGCGCAGGCGTCTGTCCGACATGATCCCAAGGCAAGTATCGACGGTTTGCCGGGTGTCCACGGTAATCACGTCCTTGACCATGATGTCGCGCACTGGCGTACCGACCGAAGAGCGCCCGTGCAGCACCAGTTTGCGTGCATAGTCGCGCTCGCTGATGATGCCGACCACTTTGTCGTCTTCGACCACCAGCAAGGCGCCGACGTTTTTCTCGGCCATCTTCATCAGCGCTTCGAGCACCATGTGATCGGGTTTGATCTGGTGCACTTCCTGATTTTTCTGATCTTTGAGCTTGAGCAGTTGGGCGACGGTCTTCATGGCGGTTACTCAGGTGTTGTCGTTGTTCATCAAGCATCGTAGACGTAGCCGCGCAGGGCAAGGTGGCAAAGCGGCAGTTAGCGTGCAAAAAACGCCATTTGCCGGAAAAAACTTCTTTGTATCGGTAAATGAAGCATCTGTGGTTAGGGGATTCATCCCCGTTGGCCTGCGCAGCAGGCCCTTTCATTAAAAGCGGGGCCGCTTCGCGGCCAGCGGGGATAAATCCCCTCGCCACAGATAAATCCCTCGCCACAAATGCTGCGTAGAATGGCGTTCTGATTGAAACGTTGAGGTCGCAGTGGTGGATTTACAGCAGGGCTTCGTCCTGACCCGGCATTGGCGCGATACGCCGGCCGGCACCGAAGTCGAGTTCTGGCTGGCGACTGACGCCGGGCCGCGCCGTGTGCGTCTGGCGCATCAGCCGTCGGTCGCGTTTATTCCCGCCGCACAGCGAGAAGCGGCCGAGCGGCTGTTGCACGATGAAAAGAATGTGGAACTGCGACCGTTGGCGCTGCTGGATTTTCAGCATCGTCCGGTGCTCGGTCTGTATTGCCAGCAGCACGGCCAGTTGATGCGTCTCGAAGCCGCGCTCAACCGCGCCGGCGTCGACGTCTTTGAAGCCGACGTGCGCCCGCCGGAACGCTATCTGATGGAGCGCTTCATCACCGCGCCCGTGCTGTTCGGCGGTACGCCGGGTGCTGACGGCGTATTGGTCAACGCCCAGTTGAAACCTGATCCCGGCTACCGGCCGAAACTGCGTCTGGTCTCGCTCGACATCGAGACCACCGAAAACGGCGAGCTGTATTCGATTGCGCTGGAAGGCTGCGGCGAGCGCCAGGTGTACATGCTCGGCGCGCCGAACGGCGACGCCAGCATTGTCGATTTCGACCTCGAATACTGCGATTCACGCACGCTCATTCTGAAGAAACTCAACGATTGGTTCGCCCGCCACGACCCTGACGCGATCATTGGCTGGAACGTTGTGCAGTTCGATTTGCGCATCCTTCACGAACACGCGCGACGCCTCGGCGTGCCGCTGAAAATCGGCCGTGGCGGCGAAGAAATGCAATGGCGCGAGCACGGCAGCCGTAATCACTATTTCGCCTCGGCCGCGGGGCGGCTGATCATCGATGGCATCGAGTCGTTGCGTTCGGCGACCTGGAGTTTCCCCTCGTTCAGCCTGGAAAACGTCGCGCAGACCCTGCTCGGCGAAGGCAAGGCGATCAACAATCCGTACCAGCGCATGGACGAGATCAACCGGATGTTCGCCGAAGACAAACCGGCGCTGGCCAAATACAACCTCAAGGACTGCGAACTGGTCACGCGGATCTTCGCCAAGACCGAACTGCTGACGTTTTTGCTTGAACGGGCCAGCGTCACTGGTTTGCCGGCCGACCGCAGCGGTGGTTCGGTCGCCGCGTTCACCCATTTGTACATGCCGTTGATGCACCGTCAGGGCTTCGTTGCGCCCAATCTGGGCACTAATCCACCCCAGGCCAGCCCCGGCGGTTTCGTTATGGATTCGCGTCCCGGTTTGTACGAATCGGTGTTGGTGCTCGATTACAAAAGCCTCTACCCGTCGATCATCCGCACCTTTCTGATCGACCCGGTGGGCTTGATCGAGGGCCTGCAACACCCGGACGACGCTGACTCGGTAGCGGGGTTTCGTGGCGCACGCTTCTCGCGCACCCGGCATTGTCTGCCGTCCATCGTGGCGCGGGTGGCCGAAGGGCGCGAGACCGCCAAACGCGAGCACAACGCGCCGCTGTCTCAGGCGCTGAAAATCATCATGAACGCCTTCTATGGCGTGCTCGGCTCCAGCGGTTGCCGGTTTTTCGATACCCGGCTGGCCTCGTCGATCACCTTGCGCGGCCACGAAATCATGCTGCGCACTCGCCAGTTGATCGAAGAGCAGGGCCACGCGGTGATTTACGGCGACACCGATTCAACCTTTGTCTGGCTGCGCAGCCTGCACGGTCAGGAAGAAGCAGCGCAAATCGGCCATGCGCTGGTCAAGCACGTCAACGATTGGTGGCGCGCGCATGTGCGCGAGGAATACGGGCTGGACAGCGCGTTGGAATTGCAGTTCGAGATTCACTACAAGCGTTTTCTGATGCCGACGATTCGCGGCGCGGAGGAGGGCAGCAAGAAGCGCTACGCCGGACTCGTCGCCCGCGCCGATGGCAGCGAAGAAATGGTCTACAAAGGCCTGGAAACCGTGCGCACCGACTGGTCGCTGCTGGCCCGGCAGTTTCAGCAAGAGCTGTATGAGCGGATTTTCCAGCGCAAGCCGTATCAGGAATACGTCCGCGACTACGTGCGCAAGACCCTCGCTGGCGAGTTCGATGATCGGCTGATCTATCGCAAGCGCCTGCGCCGTACCCTCGACGATTACGAACGCAACGTGCCGCCGCACGTCCGCGCGGCGCGGCTGGCCGATGACTACAACGCCGAGCAGGGGCGGCCCCGGCAGTATCAGAACGGCGGCTGGATCAGCTACGTCATCACCCTGGCCGGCCCGGAGCCGCTGGAGGTACGCCGCGCCGCCATCGACTACGACCACTACATCACCCGCCAGCTGCAACCGGTGGCGGATGCGATTCTGCCGTTTGTCGATGACGACTTCTCAACCCTGATCGGTGGGCAATTGGGCCTGTTTTGAGTCGAGCAATTGCAGCGTCCACGCATCGAGAATGCCGTGGAAATAACGCTCCAGCGCCTGATGGAACAGACTGTCCTCGGCGCTGAACTGGGCGTAAAGGGTCATCGAAGAATGAAATTTGAGGTCGTCGGGATGGCCGAAAATTTCAGCAATCGAGCGCTGCGACACATTCAGGACCAGCTGTGTGCAGGTACGCAGCCGCGCCCCGAGCAGTTCGTCGGCCAAGTAGGCCTGGGCTTCCTCGGCTGAACCAATCGCAAAGCGTCGGGCCATTTCGCTGCCGCCCAGTCCGGCGAACTGCGGAAAGACGAACCACATCCAGTGGCTGCGCTTGTGGCCCGTTTCGAGTTCACGCTGGACCCGTTCGAACACCGGGTCCTGTGCCTGGACAAAACGTTGCAGGTTGTACGGGTCGTGCAGATCTGTGCTTCTCATGGCGAAGCCCTCGCAGTCGGCAGCTCAAACCATCGCCAGCCGCTGCTTGCGTTGAGGCGCCGGGAACACTTTGTCCAGCGCCGCCAGATCCCCGGCGTCCAGTTGCAACTGCGCCGCCTCGGCATTGAGTTGCACATGCTCCGGGCGCACAGCCTTGGGAATCGCAATCACGCCGTCCTGACGCAGGAGCCACGCCAGTGAAATCTGCGCCGGGGTAGCGTTGTAGCGCCTGGCAATGTCCTGCAGAACCGGCTCGGCGAGCATCGCGCCGCCCTGGCCGATCGGACAGTAAGCCATCAGCGGCAGGCGCTGATGCTGGCACCACGGCAGCAAATCGAATTCGATGCCGCGCTCCTCGAGGTTGTACAGCACCTGATTGGTGGCGCAGGCCGAGCTGGACAGTTCTTCGAGATCGTCGACATCGAAATTCGACACGCCCCAACGGCCGATTTTGCCGTCCTCGCGCAGGCGTTCGAAGGCTTCGACGGTTTCCTCCAGCGGATACTGACCACGCCAGTGCAGCAGATACAGATCGATGTAGTCGGTACCGAGCCGACGCAAACTGCGCTCGCAGGCTTGCGGGATGCCTTGGCGGCTAGCGTTGTGCGGGTAGACCTTGCTGACCAGAAAGACCTTGTCGCGCAGACCGGCGATGGCTTCGCCGACCACCGTTTCGGCACCGCCCTCGGCATACATCTCTGCGGTGTCGATCAGGCTCATGCCCAGCTCGATGCCGGTGCGCAGCGCCGCCACTTCACGGCTGTGCGCCGAACGATCCTCGCCCATGCGCCAGGTGCCCTGACCCATTACGGGAACCTGCACACGGGCCAACTCAAGGGTACGCATTCAAACCTCCTGCCTGAAAGAATGGGTGTCTTTAGTGGGCAGCAGAATAGCGTTGGGGTTCAAAAAGCAAAAAAGATCGCAGCGGTCCGCAGCTCCTACGAGATCGTTCCCACGCTCCGCGTGGGAATGCATCAAGGGACGCTCCGCGTTCCAGCTCTGAAAGGGACGCGGAGCGTCCCGGGCTGCATTCCCACGCAGAGCGTGGGAACTATCATGCGGCGTGGGCCTTACTTGGCGGAGAACTTGAGGACCACGCTGTGAGCATAAGTCTGCCCCGGATCAAGCCGCGTGCTCGGGAAGTCCGGCTGGTTCGGCGAATCCGGATAGTGCTGGGTCTCGAGGGTGAACGCGCCCCAGTGCGGATAGACCTTGCCGCCCTTGCCCTTGACCGTGCCGTCGAGGAAGTTGCTGGTGTAGAACTGCACGCCCGGCTCGGTGGTGAACAATTGCAGGACACGCCCGGATTGCGGGTCGCTGACTTCGGTGGCGAGCTTGCTGACATCGCCCTTGGTGTCCAGCGCCCAGTTGAAATCGAAGCCGCCCTGTTTCGGCTCGGCGAATTTCAGCTGCGGATGATCAGCCTTGATGTGCGTGCCGATCGCCGTCGGTTTGCTGAAGTCCATCGGCGTGCCGGCCACAGGCGCCAGCTCTCCGGTCGGGATCAGTTTCGCGGTGACCGGCGTGTAATGGCTGGAGTTGATCATGGCGACTTGCTTGAGAATGTCGCCATTGCCGGCGCCGGCCAGGTTGAAGTAGCTGTGGTTGGTCAGGTTGAGCACGGTCGGCTTGTCGGTGCTGGCCTTGTAGTCGATGCGCAGTTCGTTGTTGTCGGTCAGGCGATAGGTGACTTCGGTGGTCAGATTGCCCGGGAAGCCCATCTCGCCGTCGGCCGACAGGTAGGTCAGGGTTACGCCCACCGAATCCTTGTCCTTGGTTTCCTTGGCCTTCCAGACTTTCTTGTCGAAACCTTCGGGGCCGCCGTGCAAGGCGTTGGATTTGTCGTTCTGCGGCACTTGATAGCGCTTGCCATCAAGTTCGAAAGCGCCTTCGGCCAAACGGTTGCCGAAGCGGCCGATGGTCGCGCCGAAGTACGCGGTGCCTTTCTGGTAGCCCTGCACATCATCGAAACCCAGCACCACGTCGTCGAACTTGCCGTGCTTGTCGGCAACTTTCAGCGCTTGCAGGGTCGCGCCGTAGGTGATGACAGTGGCTTGCATGCCGTGGCTGTTGCGCAGGATGTACTGTTCAACGGGCGTGCCGTCATTGGTCTTGCCGAAGGCTTTATGTTCGGCGGTCAGGCCCGCCGCGTTGGCGGAAAGGGTAGCGATCATCAGGGACAGTCCGAGGCCGGAGAGCAGGTGACGGGATTGAAGCATGGTTGACCTTCCTTTTTGTTGTTGTTTTCGTATTGACCGTAGGAGCTGCCGAAGGCTGCGCCTACCTGTCACTAGTCATGCTATTTGAGTAGAGAGAGAAGATTTATAGCGGATTTACCGGTGTTGGCAAGTATAAAGTCCGACTAATTGCCGGACCGAAAATCACCGAAGGTCGGTAAACACCCCAGGCACTGCACTTTTTCGCAATCGGTGGCTCTATGCATGGCCAGGATGCGGTGACTCCCGCCGCACAGGAATGTGCCTGTCCGAGACTTCATGCCGAGTGTTTTTGCCCTGATCACCGCCGCTCACCGCCGCCCGTGCCTGCTGCTGGCCTGCCTGTTGTCGCTGTTGCTCAGCGGCTGCAGCCACCAGAACGGCAATGGATTTTTCAATCAGATACGTGAAGGGCAGCCGCAGGAATTTCTGCAGACCAGCGTCGACCGCATGGCCACCCTGGCGATGCGCGACAACCTCGACAGCCTTTACCGGCTGATGGGCAAGCTCTATTTGCGCAACCCGGAAGAGCTGCGCAAATCCGGCTTCCTCACCGTCAACGCCGCCGTGAAACAGGTGCGTCTCGCCGTCGAGCAGCAGCAACCGTTGCCCGTGCTGGGCGGGCGCAAGGACCTGGCGGCGCTGAGCTATGCGATGAGCCCGGAGTTCCTCGGCGACCGCGTCGGCGCGTTCATCTACGCGATCGGTAGCATGCTGGTTACCGCCCACGGCAATCGCACCGAGTTCTACATGACCGACGCGATCAACCCGACGTTCGTGCACAACGCCGCGCGCAACATCGAAAAAGCCATGTGGATTTTGTCGCAACGGCAGAACAAGGAAGGTCAGCCATTGCTGTTCTCCAACGAAATCTCGGAGGAGGGCAGCAACCTCAGCTTCGCCACCGAATTCAGCAAAATCGTCGCGCGCCTGGATCTGCTCACGCAGATGCTCGATGAGCGCTATCGCAGGATCGGCCTGAATTACGCGCAGAGTCTGCTGTTCCTGAATTTCTTGCCGGTGCAGTGAGCTGTAGCGCAAAGCTCCCACAGGGATCTACGGTGAGTTCGATATGGCATAACGATAGACCGCATCGATATATGTGGTTATAAGAAAAATCGCTATGCTGCGGGCCAGATTTTTCCTGTCGTTTTTTGGACGCTTGAATGGAATTGGCAAATTTCGGCCTGGTGATTGCCGGGCTGGTAGTAGGGTTCATCGTCGGCATGACCGGTGTCGGCGGCGGTTCGTTGATGACGCCGATCCTGCTGTGGTTCGGCATCAACCCGGCGACGGCAGTGGGGACTGACCTGCTGTATGCCGCCATCACTAAATCCAGCGGCGTCCTCGTTCACAGAAAAAACAAGAACATCGACTGGGCGATTACCGGTTGGCTGACCCTCGGCAGTGTGCCGGCGGTGGCCATGACCCTGTGGTTCCTCAGCACCCTGCACACCGCGCCGGACGCGATGAACGCCATCATCAAACAGGCGCTCGGCTTCGTCCTGTTCGCCACCGCCCTGGCAATCTTCTTCAAGAAACGCTTGCTCGAATTCGCCCACAAACGCGCGGGTGGCAACTACAACCCGAGCGGTTCGCGCCTGAATATCATGACGGTGATCACCGGTCTGATCCTCGGCACCATGGTCGCGCTGACCTCGATCGGCGCCGGCGCACTCGGCACCGTCGCCTTGTTCATCCTCTACCCGCTACTGCCAACCCGCCGCCTGGTCGGCACCGAAATCGCCCACGCCGTACCACTGACCCTCGTCGCCGGCCTCGGCCACGCCAGCATGGGCAACATGGATTGGGGCGTGCTGGGTTTCCTGCTGATGGGCTCGCTGCCCGGCATCTGGCTCGGCAGCCACCTGACCGGTCGCATCTCCGACGAAGTCCTGCGCCCGTGCCTGGCGACGATGCTGGTGTTGATTGGTTACAAGTTGGCGTTCTGAGTCGGCCTGGAGAAAACACTTCCAATGCAGCGGCTGTAGGGATGTGCCGATGATCGCTCGCGCCATGTTGCGCAAAGTTCTCCCTGACCTAAGCTTCTGACAGGGCAATGCCTTTTTGCCAGACGCCGCCGGAACAATCGCCACGATGCGCAATCAGTAGTGCGTGGATATCAAAAGGAGATGCGCATGCTCATCAGGTCCCTGACCCTGACCCTCTTGCTGGCAATCGCCGGCCCCCTGTTCGCCGCCGACAGCGATTCACCCCTGGCCGGGGACGTGGGCCGCGCCCGCCCGCTGATCGTGATTGCGCAAAGCACCGTCGACCCGGTGTGGCTGAGCCTGAAAAAGGCACTGGAAGACCCGGCCAACAAAAAGGGCGTCACCGACCGCAACATCAAGGTCTACACCATTCTCAGCATGTCCGGCCAGCTCGACGGCAAGGACATGGGCCAGCAGGACACCATGGCCCTGCTGCGCTCGCTGAAGCTCGGCGCGGGGGCTTATCCGAAAGTGTTCCTGGTGGGCAAGGACGGCGAAACCAAGCTCTCCGCCTCGGGTGATGAAGCCAAGGCATTGAGCCTGGCGAAAATCTTCGAAACCATCGACGCCATGCCCATGGCCGAAAAAGAAGCCGCCGCTGCGGCCGCCGCACAAACGCCTGCCACCACCGAACCGGAACCGGCGAAAGGCGCGAAGGGCAGCAAGCCGAGCAAACCGGCGAAACCGAGCAAGCCGCCGCAGATGCCGGATGATTGATTGCGCGTTGACTGACTGAAGCAGAATCCCTGTGGGAGATGGCAAACCAGCTCCCACATTTTTTTGTGAGATGCAGAGACCAAATGTGGGAGCGAGCCTGCTCGCGAAAGCGGTTTTTCAGGCGCTGAAAGGTGACTGATCGAGCGCATTCGCGAGCAGGCTCGCTCCCACAAGTCGTCCGCTAATCGAAAGTCGTGGCAGCCTGCGGCAGCTCCATCATCAACCGAGTGAAAACCCGATCCTGTAGAAGCTGCCGCAGGCTGCGATCTTTCGCTTTTTAATCCGCCAACGCCGCAAAAACCGCGTGCGCAATCTTCACCCGTTCGACGTTCGGGTAGTTTTTGTTGGCAAGAATCACGATGCCCATGTCCCGCGACGGCACAAACGCTACATACGCGCCAAAGCCTCGTGTAGAACCGGTTTTGTTGAACAGCACATTGGCCGGTTCAGTTTGCGGTGGAGTCAGCCACTCGACTTTGTGCGGCTCCATGGCCATTGGGGTCGAGTTGCCGTTCTGCAGTTTTTCCAGACTGATCGGGTAGGTGTAGCGCTCCCAGCCCAGGCCTTGGGTCATGTCGCCGACGCGGTAATAACCGATGTGGGTGTTGGCGATGGCTTGGTGCAGATCCGGCGCGAGGCTGGCCGGTTTCAGCTGTGCCTGAACGTAGCGCAGCAGGTCGGCGGCGCTGGTTTTGATGCCGTAGGCTTCGGCGTCGAGGGCGCCGGGGCTGACGCGTACCGGTTGGTCGGCGCTGTCGTAGCCTTGGGCGTAAAGCTTCGACTGCGCTGCCGGCACGCTGAGGAAGGTGTGCTGCAAGCCGAGTTTCGGCAGCAGGGTTTGCGTCATGGCCTGCTCGAAGGGCTGGCCGAGGCTTTTCGCCGTCAGGTAGCCGAACAGGCCCAGGCTCGGGTTGGAATACAGGCGATGGCTGCCGGCGGGAAACTGCGGTTTCCATTGTTGGTAATAGCCGAGCATCTTGTCGGAAGAATCCGCCTCAGCGGGGAATTGCAACGGCAGACCCCCAGCACTGTAGGTGCCCAGTTGCAGCACGCTGATATTGTCGAAGGCGCTGCCCTTGAGCTCAGGCCAGAGATGGCTGGCCTTGCTCGACAGGTCGAGTTTGCCTGTGGCCTGGGCGTAACCGGCGAGGGTGGCGGTGAAGGTTTTACTCACCGAGCCGACTTCGAACAGGGTGTTTTCGCTGACCTTTTTTCCGGTGTCTTTCGCGGCGACTCCGTAGTTAAAGTAATGCGCCTGGCCGTTCAGAGTGATCGCCACGGTCAGCCCCGGAATGTTGTTTTGTTGCATCACCGGGGTCACGGCTTGGCTGACCATTGCCTGCAATTGCGCATCCGTCGGCGTTGCGGCATGACAGGCAACGCTGCCGAAGAACAGTGCGAAAGCACTATAGAAAAAGGCCTTGCTCGGTTTTAAGAAACGCATGAGTGAATCACTCTCCATGAGTGTCGATTGTTGTATCCCGCTACACTGCGGGTGATTTTTCATCGGACGGCCGATCAGCGCGGCCAATTTAGGCACTTCGTCGCCCCTCGACAAACGATGAAAACTCGCACGAGCCATTAGAAAAATTTGAGGCAACGCATGATTCGACCGCAACTGCCGCTCAACGCTCTGCGCGCGTTTGAAGCCTCGGCGCGCCACCTGAGCTTCACCCGTGCTGCCGTCGAGCTTTGTGTGACGCAAGCGGCGGTGAGCCATCAGGTCAAAAGCCTGGAAGCGCAACTCAACCTGACCCTGTTCAAACGCCTGCCCCGTGGGCTGATGCTGACCAGTGAAGGCGAAACCTTGCTGCCGGTACTCAGCACCTCATTCGATCATATTGCGCAGATGCTCGAGCGTCTGGCCGGTGGGCAGTATCGCGACATGTTGACGGTCGGCGCGGTGGGCACGTTTGCCGTGGGTTGGCTGTTGCCGAGGCTGGCGGACTTTCGCGGGAAATATCCGCTGATCGATTTACGCCTCTCGACGAATAACAACCGGGTGGATGTGGCGGCGGAAGGACTGGATTACGCCATTCGTTTCGGTGCTGGCGCCTGGCATGGCATTGAGGCGACACGCTTGCTCGATGCGCCATTGTCGGTGTTGTGCGTGCCGGAGATTGCCCGGCAACTGCACTCGCCGGCGGACCTGTTGCAGCAGACCTTGCTGCGTTCCTATCGCACCGATGAATGGCCGGAGTGGTTTCACGCAGCGGGACTGGCGACGCAGGCCGCGCCACCGCAAAGCATCGTGTTCGATTCGTCGCTGGCAATGATGGAAGCGGCATTGCAGGGCGGCGGCGTGGCGTTGGCGCCGCCGCTGATGTTCGCCCGGCAACTGGCAGCAGATGCGATTTGCCAGCCGTTTGCGATTGAGATCACCACCGGCAGTTACTGGCTGACGCGGTTGCAATCGCGAGCGGAAACGGTGGCGATGAAAGCGTTCAAGGCGTGGTTGCTGCAAGTTTCTGCCTGATTCACCTCATTCCCTGTGGGAGCTGGCTTGCCAGCGATGGGGTCGCAATGGCCAACATTGATGCTGGCTGACCCACCGCTATCGCTGGCAAGCCAGCTCCCACAGGTTTATCAGTTGAATTACAGGGCCGGGCTTTAATCCTCGATTTTTCTCACCGCACCAGACACGGCCGCTTGTTATCGAATTTCCACCCCGGAATCAGGAACTGCATCGCGACGCTGTCATCCCGCGCGCCGAGGCCCATGCCTTTGTACAGTTCGTGGGCCTTGGCCACTTGATCCATGTCCAGCTCCACGCCCAGCCCGGGTTTTTTCGGCACCTGCACGAGACCATCGACAATCTGCAGCGGTGCCTTGGTCAGGCGCTGGCCGTCCTGCCAGATCCAGTGGGTGTCGATGGCGGTGATCTCGCCCGGTGCGGCGGCGGCGACGTGGGTGAACATGGCCAGGGAAATATCGAAGTGGTTGTTGGAATGCGAGCCCCAGGTCAGGCCCCACTCATGGCACATCTGCGCGACGCGTACCGAACCCTGCATGGTCCAGAAGTGCGGGTCGGCCAGCGGGATGTCCACTGACTGCAACTGAATCGCGTGGCCCATTTCACGCCAGTCGGTGGCGATCATGTTGGTCGCGGTTTTCAGCCCGGTGGCGCGGCGGAATTCAGCCATGACTTCGCGCCCGGAATAACCGTTTTCGGCACCGCACGGGTCTTCGGCGTAGGCGAGCACGTGATGCTGATCGCGGCACAAACGGATCGCCTCTTTCAGTGACCAGGCGCCGTTCGGATCGAGGGTAATCCGCGCGTCTGGGAAGCGCTCGGCCAGTGCCGTCACCGCTTCGATTTCGGCATCGCCACTGAGCACGCCGCCCTTGAGTTTGAAATCCTTGAAACCGTACTTGGCGTGCGCGGCCTCGGCCAGGCGCACCACTGCTTCGGCGGTCATGGCTCTCTCGTGGCGGACACGGAACCAGTCGTTGTCGGCATCCGGTTCGCTGCGATAGGCCAGATCGGTTTCGTGTTGATCGCCAACGTAAAACAGATAACCGAGCATCTTCACTTCGTCGCGTTGCTGGCCTTCACCGAGCAGCGCCGCCACCGGCACGTCCAGATGTTGGCCGAGCAGGTCGAGGAGGGCGGCTTCCAGGCCGGTGACCGCGTGAATGGTGATGCGCAGGTCGAACGTCTGCAGACCACGGCCGCCGGCATCGCGGTCGGCGAAGGTCTGGCGCACCTGGTTGAGAATCTTCTGGTAGGTGCCGATGGGGCTGCCGACCACCAGATTGCGCGCGTCTTCCAGGGTCTGGCGAATGCGCTCGCCACCGGGCACTTCGCCGACGCCGGTGTGGCCGGCGTTGTCCTTGAGGATGACGATGTTGCGGGTGAAAAACGGCCCGTGGGCGCCGCTCAGGTTAAGCAGCATGCCGTCGTGACCGGCCACCGGAATGACCTGCATGTCGGTGATGATCGGAGCTTTGGCGGTATCGTGAACAGTCATTATTGTTTTCCTTGTCGAGACGAAGTCAGGCGTGTTTCGGTGCGGCGTCGGCCACAGCTTTTTCAGCAGCGGGTTTCGGCGTGGTGCGCGCGGCGAAGACGATGATTGCGGCGATGATCGAGGTCGCGGCCAGACCATAGAGGCCGCCCTGGATCGAGCCGGTGTGTTGCTCCAGCAGGCCGAAGGTGGTCGGCGCGACGAAGCCGCCGAGGTTGCCCACCGAGTTGATCAGCGCGATCACTGCCGCCGCGATACGAGCGTCCAGATAAGCCTGGGGAATCGGCCAGAACAGCGACGAGGCGGATTTGAAACCCAGTGCCGCAAAGCAGATCGCGACGAAGGCAAAGATCGGCCCGCCCGTGGTGGACATGAACATGCCGGCTGCGGCGATCAGCAGCGCCGTGGCGACCCACGCTTGCTGATGCTTCCACTTCGCCGACAGCGAGGCGAAGGCGTACATGCCGACGATCGACAGCAACCATGGAATCGAATTGAACAGGCCGACCTGCACGTCGCTGAGTTCGCCCATCTTCTTGATGATGCTCGGCAGCCAGAAGGTCGCCGCGTAAATGGTCAGCTGAATGAAGAAGTAGATCAGGCAGAACAGAATGATCTGCCGGTCCTTGAGCAGTTTGCCCAGCGACGGCCGGATCGGCGTCGCGGCTTCGCGGGCCTTTTGCTCGTCGTCGATGGCGCTGACCAGCGCATCCTGTTCGGCGCGGCTCAGCCATTTTGCGTCGTGGGGTTTTGCATCCAGCCAGAACCAGACAAAGACGCACAGGCACACCGAGAACATCCCCTCGATGAAGTACATCCACTGCCAGCCGTGCATGCCCAGGCCATTGATCTGCAGTAGCAGGCCGGACAGCGGACCGGAGATCAGCGAGGCCACGGCCGAGCCGCTGAGAAAGATCGCGATCGCCTTGCCACGCTCGACGCCTGGCAGCCAACGGGTGAAGTAATAGATCACCCCGGGAAAGAATCCGGCCTCGGCGACACCGAGCAGGAAACGCAAAATGTAGAAGTGGGTTTCGTTCTGGATGAACGCCATGCAGGCGGCGACTATGCCCCAGGTGAACATGATGCGGGTCAGCCAGATGCGTGCGCCGACTTTTTGCAGAAGCATGTTCGAAGGCACTTCGAACAGCGCGTAACCGATAAAGAACAGCCCGGCGCCGAAGCCATAGGCGGCAGCACCAATGCCCAGATCGGTTTCCATGTGCGTGCGGACGAAACCGATGTTCACCCGGTCAATGTAATTGACGATGAACATGATCACGAAAAGCGGCAGGACATGGCGTTTGACTTTGGAGATGGCTGAGGCGAGCGTCGGATCGACGCTTTCCTGCATCCCCGAGATGGAGGTTTTCACTGATGTTTCTCCCACTGATTATTTTTATGCGGGTAGGTCTGGGTGCTGCGTTGTTGATAGACATCATACAACCTAGCTTTTTTGTCCTACAAGTGGGCGGAGGTGATTAAATTCTTATGAGCGTTCGGATTTTTATACGAAACCTGGATTCTACGCCGTATTTATTGGGCGATCGGCAAGCATGATGGGGCGCCCCTTTGGACTTATGGCTGGGGATGCGCGTAGGCAGGCCGCATAACAGACCTGAGTCAATTGAGTGTTGTCATACAAGTTGTTGGGCTCTTAACCGCTAAAATCAATCTCAACCGTCATCCCGCAGTGCTACGATCGGCAAGCCCCGATCTCCGGAACCTACCATGCAAGAAGACCTCGACGCCCCCGCGCGCAAACGCACACACAACCTCGCTCATGACCTGGTGGAAAAACTCACCCAGAGCATCCTGCTCGGACAACTGTCGCCCGGTGACAAACTGCCGTCGGAGAATTCCATCGTTCAGGAACACGGGGTCAGCCGCACGGTGGTGCGCGAGGCGATTTCCAAGTTGCAGGCCTCGGGGCTGGTCGAGACGCGCCACGGCATCGGTACCTTCGTGATCGAGCGCGCAGCGGAGCAGGGCCTGCGCCTGAATGTCGACACGGCGCTTGGTGTGCGCAGCATCCTCGAATTGCGCATGGGTCTGGAGACGCAAGCGGCGGCGTTGGCCGCGCAGCGACGCAGTGAGCAGCAGTTGCAGCAAATGCGTCAGGCGCTGGATGACTATCAACGGCTGCTGGCCAACAACGACAGTTGCGTGGAGGCCGATCGGCGTTTTCATCTATTGATCGCCGAGGCCACCGGCAACGCTTGTTTCAGCGAGATCATGCAGCACTTGGGCAACGCGATGATCCCGCGCAATCGGCTGAATGCCGCCGAACGCGGCGCGGCGGATCTGAGCAAGCTCGGACACTTGGCGAATCTGGAACACGAGGCGATTCTGAATGCGATCAAGCGTCAGGACGCCGATGCCGCCCGCGCCGCCATGTGGCTGCACCTGACCAACAGTCGCGATCGCTTTATCGCCCAGGGCTGATGCCGCTGGTCTGATCTACCGCACGCCCTCGACACCCGCGCTTCCAAGTAATACGTCCTGGATAATCCGGGCCTGTATTGTGAGGTGCAGCATGGCTGATGACGCACTTGTTCCCGGTGGCATGGCGCCCACCGACCAGACCCGCCCCGTATCCGGCACCGACGAGCCGACGCTGAGCGATCACGATGCGCCGCCGGGGATGGACCCGGGGCGCGATCCACTGAGCGATGCCGACCGTCCGGACGACTGGAAGGATCCGCCGGATGACGACGATGTACCGCCGGCGGATGAGCCGACACCGTTGTCGGATGATATGCGCTGAGGTCTGGATTTTTCGCGAGCAGGCTCCCACAGGGAATTTGCGTCATCCACTGTGGGAGCGAGCCTGCTCGCGAAGACGGCATCGGATTCACAGCAGATTCACGCCTTGGTCTCAACTGCCCGAACGACCCCAGGCCCACGCTCCAGATTCAACGCCAACACACTGATCAACACCACCACCGCCCCCATCAGTACCATCAACGTCGGCCGTTCCCCCAATCCCCACGACGCGATTCCCATGGCCGTCGGCGGTATCAGATACAAAGTCATCGTCGCCCGACTCAAATCCACATGCTTGAGCACGAAGCCCCAGGCCAGATACGCCAGAGCGCTGGGAAACACCCCCAACATCAGCACCGCCCACTGCGCACGCGCCGGCGCCTGCATCTCGGCGTCAGCCAGCCCCGGCAGATAAATCAGCAACAGCAACGTCCCCGACCATACCGCGTAGCAGCCCAGGCTGAAACCGTCATACCGCCGCGCATGATGCTTTTGCAGGGCGAAATAGATGCTCCAGGAAAGCGCCGCCAACAAAATCAGCAAGCCATGGGCATTGATAGCGCCCATGCCCTTGTCGCCGCTGACTACGATCACCACACCGACAAATCCCAATAACACGCAACCCCAGCGCCAGATGCTGACGCAGTCCTTGAAGACGAATCGCGCCAGCAGCGTGCTGAACAACGGGCTCGATTGCGCCAGCACGCTGGAAGCCCCGGCACTGATGTTTTGCTGGCCGATGTTCAGGGCGACGTGATGCAGGCTGACGGCAAAGAAGCCCAAGGCAAACAGCAACGGCACATCGCGCCACTGCGGCAAGCGAATGCCCTTGACGATGGCGATCAGCGCCATCAACAGCGAGGCCAGCAGAAAACGCAGCAAGGCCAGATGTCCGGGCTCATACCCTTGCAAGCCGATGTGAATGCCAGTAGGCGAATAGCCCCAGCAGCCGATGACAAACGCCATGGCCAGGATAATTTTGCAGTTAGAAGTTGAAGTCATGATCGAGGCACCAAGGCAGTGGATGCGCCGAGTATCCGGGCGCCCGATCATTCGTCACAACTGACTTATACTGCGCTGACTGTTCACTCAGAGTGATGATTATGGAGCTGGCGCAAATCCGCATGTTCAAGACTGTGGCCGAGGTCGGCAGCATTGCCCGGGCCGCCGAAAAGTTGTTCTGCGTGCCGTCGAACATCACTGCGCGGATCAAAGCGCTGGAGGCCGAGTTGGGCGTGGCGCTGTTCTTGCGCGAGGGGCGCGGACTGCGCATCAGCCCGGCGGGGCAGACCTTTCTGGTTTATGCGGAAAAGATTCTGGCGCTGACCGTCGAAGCCAAACGCGCGCTCGACCCTGCCGCCGAGCCGTCCGGACCGCTGCGTATTGGCGCGATCGAGTCCTCGGCGACCGGGCGCTTGCCGCGCCTGCTGGCGAAATTCCACAAGCGCTACCCGCAAGTCGCACTGGAACTGACCACCGGAACCTGGAGCCAGTTGCTCGACGACACTGTCAACCATCGTCTCGATGGCGCGATCGTGGCGGTGGATGTCGAACGTGCGCAGCTCAAACGTACGCCGATGTATCGCGAGGAGTTATTGCTGATCGCTTCGACGTCATTCGGACCGGTGCGTGACATCGCGGATCTGCAAGACAAAACCGTATTCATGTGGCCGCAGGGGTGCCCTTACCGCGCGGCACTTGAGCATTGGTTGCTGCGTCAGGGGCAGGCGCTGCCGATTGTCAGTCTGGCCAGTTACGGAGCGATTGTCGGCTGCGTCAGCGCCGGTGCCGGGGTGGCGCTGGTGCCCAAGGGCGTGTTCGAGCAGTACGCCAAAGGTGCGGGCTGCGTGGGTCATGAATTTGCCGAACTGACGGCGATCGAGAATTTGTTTTACTGGCATGAGAATGCAGGCGTGCATCCCGCGCGGGAGGCGTTTGTGGGGATGTTGCGGGAGGAGTTTGCCGACGCAAGGTTGCGACAGTGATCGTTGTCGGATGATAGGTGCTGAGGTCTGGTGTTTTTTGCTGAGTTCGCCGGCCTCTTCGCGAGCAGGCTCGCTCCCACAGGGAGTTTTTGTCATTCACTGTGGGAGCGAGCCTGCTCGCGAAGACGGCATCGGCTTCACCAGCAAATCACGGCCATGCTGCGATTGCCAGACAGGATCGCCAGTCAACCAACTCGCAAATCCCGCATCAACAACCCAAAGCGCAAGTCCACCGCGTCCGGTATCGGCACGTACACCGTATGCCCGTCCCCCGGCGCCACTTTGATCGTTTGGCCGCTGACACTCTGCAACTCATGCAGATCAAAATGGAAATTGCCCTTGGGCGTCATCAGTTCCAGATGATCGCCTACGGCAAAACGATTCTTCACTTTCACCTCGGCCAGGCGATCCCGGCGCTCGCCGGTCAGCTCGCCAACGAACTGCTGACGCTCCGACACGGAACTGCCGTGCTGGTAGTTCTGATATTCGTCATGCACATGGCGGCGCAGAAATCCTTCGGTGTAGCCGCGCTGGGCCAGCGACTCCAGATCCAGCATCAGGCTGCGATCAAACGCGCGCCCGGCCACCGCATCATCAATCGCCCGGCGATACACCTGCGTGGTGCGTGCGCAGTAGAAGTGCGATTTGGTCCGGCCCTCGATCTTCAGCGAATGCACGCCCATGCGCGTCAGCCGCTCGACATGCTGCACGGCGCGCAGGTCCTTGGCGTTCATGATGTAGGTGCCGTGTTCGTCTTCGAAGGCTGGCATCAATGCCTCGGGCCGGTTGGTTTCCTGCAACAGAAAGACCTGGTCGGTCGGTGCGCCGAGGCCTAGCGTGGGCTCGGGTTGAAAGGTCTGGACGATCTCGCCGAGCTGGTTTTGCGTGGCTTCCTGCGCCGTGTATTTCCAGCGGCAGGCGTTGGTGCAGGTGCCCTGATTGGCATCGCGTTTGTTCATGTAACCGGACAGCAGGCAGCGCCCGGAATAGGCCATGCACAGCGCGCCATGCACGAATACTTCCAGCTCCATGCCTGGCACCTGCTCGCGGATTTCACCGATTTCTTCCAGGGACAGTTCGCGCGACAGAATGATCCGGCTCAGCCCCTGTTGCTGCCAGAACTCGACGCTCGCCCAATTCACCGTATTGGCCTGCACCGACAGGTGAATCGGCATCTGCGGATAATGCCGGCGCACCAGCATGATCAGGCCCGGATCGGACATGATCAGCGCATCCGGGGCCATCTCGATCACCGGCGCCAGGTCCTTGAGGAACGTCTTCAGTTTGGCGTTGTGCGGGGCGATGTTGACCACCACGTAGAAGCGCTTGCCCTGCGCCTGCGCCTCTCGAATGCCCAGCGCCAGGTTGGCGTGGTCGAATTCGTTGTTGCGCACCCGCAGGCTGTAGCGCGGCTGGCCGGCGTAGACCGCATCGGCGCCGTAGGCGAAGGCGTAACGCATGTTTTTCAGGGTGCCGGCGGGGGCGAGAAGCTCGGGGGCAATGAGAGTCTGCATTTGGCTGTCGGTCGCAAAAGCCGCGCAGGGTAGGGCAGCTGTTGCGAGGGTTTATTGATCTGGATCTATGCTCCATGAATAAACATGGCACTCGCGCGCGCGGCGGCTGACTAAGTGGGGCGGGCGTGCGTGACGCCTGACTGACATGGACCGGATATGAACGAAAAGAGTCTGCAATTCAAATCCCTGACAGTGCTGCTGGTGCTGGTCACGGTGGCCTTTATCTGGATTCTGCTGCCGTTTTACGGTGCGGTGTTCTGGGCTGTGATCCTCGGCATTCTGTTTGCGCCGGTGCAGCGCAAGGTGCAGCTGAAATTCGGCTGGCCACGCAACGTGACCTCGCTGTGCACCTTGAGCCTGTGCCTGGTGATCGCGATTCTGCCAGTGATCATCGTCAGCATCCTGCTGGTGCAGGAAGGCGCGACGGTTTACAAGAACATCGAAAGCGGTGAGTTGGACATCGCCGCCTATCTGGCGCAGTTCAAGCACAGCCTGCCGCCGTACTTTCAGCACTTGCTCGACCGCTTCGGCATGGGCGAACTCGACAGCCTGCGCGAGAAAATCGTCAAAACGGCGATGCAGGGCAGCCAGGTGCTGGCGACTCAGGCGTTCAGTTTCGGCCAGGGCACGTTTGAATTCGTGGTGAGCTTTTTCATCATGCTGTATCTGCTGTTTTTCTTTCTGCGAGACGGCCCCGAGCTGGCGCGCAAGATGCGCACCGCCGTGCCACTGGAGGAAAATCACAAGCGTCGCCTGCAATTGAAGTTCAACCGCGTGGTGCGCGCGACGGTCAAGGGCAACGTGGTAGTGGCCGTGACCCAGGGTGCGCTGGGCGGGCTGATCTTCTGGTTTCTCGACATTCCCAGCGCCCTGCTGTGGGCGGTGCTGATGGCGTTTCTGTCGCTGTTGCCAGCAGTGGGCGCTGGGATTGTCTGGGCGCCGGTGGCGGTGTACTTCCTGCTCAGCGGGATGATCTGGCAGGGTGTGGTGTTGGGCTTGTTCGGCGTATTCGTGATCGGCCTGGTCGATAACGTGCTGCGCCCGATTCTGGTGGGCAAGGACACGAAAATGCCCGATTACCTGATTCTGGTGTCGACCCTGGGCGGCCTCGCGGTCTTCGGCCTCAACGGCTTTGTGATCGGGCCGCTGATTGCCGCATTGTTCCTGTCGAGCTGGGCGCTGTTCGTCGAGACCAAGCCCAAGGTGCAGCTGCCTTAGGCATGAAACGTGTTGCTGGCGACTTGTTGCGACAAGGCCTGTGCTGCTGGCAAGGAGGTGAGCGGGCCGCTGATCGGCTCGCCATCGCGCACCAGATACCAGCAAGCGAGCAAACCGGATGCACGCAGCGAAGCGGGAACTGCGCTGCCGATCACCGACATGATTTGAACCTGTGCCATGGGAAAACCCTCCATCAAACTGATGGGGCTACCTTAGGGATTTGCCGGCACGACGGACAATCAACGCTTTCGATAGTGGTCATTGATGCCAGTGAGGTCTGGCGTCATTCCACCACTTGATCGAGCATGTGCATGACTTCGCGTTCATTGAGCAGGCCCTTGTGCACAAGGTTTTCGGCGAGCAGGGACAGCAGCTTGGCGCAGCGATGGCCTTCCAGGTGCTTGAGCTCGGTGAGCGCGCTGTAGACCTTGCTCGAGGTGCACAGACCAACGATGCGGTGCGGGTTTTGGGTGGGCATACAGTCGTCCTTGTTGTTATCGATCTGTTGTTTACGGACGGATTCAGATTGCGGTTCCGTCATGACAAAGTGGTGACCGTTTGATGAAAAAAAGCGCAACGGTCGATTCCATCGTGCCGACTTTAGCTGCTCACACTGTCCTCACAGCGACCTCGGCGCGATTTTTTCAGACCTTCGCCGACCAGCGGTCATAGAAAAGCCCCGCTCGAAAGCAGGGCTCTGTGTTGCGCTTACCAGCGTGGACCACCGTAGTAACCGTGTGGGCCGCCGTAATAGCCGTGGGGCCGACCGTAATAACCGCGAGGCGGGCCGTAATAGACCGGGGCCGGCTGTACGTAAACCGGTTGCTGCACATACACCGGCGCCGGTTGGTAATAGACCGGTGGTGGCGGTTGCTGCACGTAGACCGGTTGCGGCTGAACATAAACCGGCTGCTGCTGCACGTACACCGGCCGATCCTGGTTGATCAGTGCCGAGCCGATGATGGCCGAGCCGACGATCGCGCCAAACACTGCAGGGCCCTGCCAGCCATGGCCACCACCCGCTTCAGCCTGGCCGGTGACGGCAAGTGCGCCAATCAACAAAGCCATGATGGGAAGTTTACGAATCATGATAAGTCCTCGGTTCTTCGACCCGGCGGCTGGGCCTGAACCAGGCCCACAGTTGTCGCGGGGATACAGCTAAGACAGCAAATTTGCGAAATTCAGCACAGCCGCTGGGTAAATTTTGTGTAAGGTCTGTAGCGGCTTCTTTACCCGGCTGCGCGGCGCCACAAACAAGCCTGAATGATGATCCAGAACCCGGTGGGCTGGCCAATCCCGTCCATCCGAAAGTGCGTTTGAAGGAGAAGTTTCATGCAGATGAACCCGAACAAAGACACCCAACTGTGCATGTCCCTGTCGGGGCGGCCGGGGAATTTCGGTCTGCGTTTTCACAACCATTTGTATGAACAGCTGGGCCTGAATTTCTATTACAAGGCATTCAGCAGCCAGGACCTGACCGGCGCGGTCGGCGGCATCCGGGCACTGGGCATTCGCGGCTGCGGCGTGTCGATGCCGTTCAAGGAGGCCTGCATTGCGCTGGTCGATGAGCTGGATGCGTCGGCGGCGGCGATCCAGTCGATCAACACCATCGTCAACACTGGCGGCCACCTCAAGGCCTACAACACCGATTACATCGCCGTCGCGCAATTGCTGGAAAGCCACGCGGTGCCGAAAGATTCGACCTTCGCCCTGCGTGGCAGCGGCGGCATGGCCAAAGCGGTGGCCAGCGCCCTGCGCGATGGTGGGTACAAGAACGGTTTGATTGTCGCCCGTAACGAACGCGCCGGCCGCGCCCTGGCGGATTCGCTGGGTTATCGCTGGCAGGCCGAGCTGGGTGACGAGCGCCCGCAGATGCTGATCAATGTCACCCCGGTAGGCATGGACGGCGGGCCGGAGGCGGGGCAACTGGCGTTCGAGCCTGAAGTGATCAAAGCGGCTGAGACTGTATTCGACGTGGTGGCGATTCCGTCGGAAACACCGCTGATCGTGCGTGCGCGGGCCGAGGGCAAGCGAGTGATCACCGGGCTTGAGGTGATCGCGATTCAGGCGCTCGAGCAGTTTGTGCTGTACACCGGGGTGCGGCCGAATGAGGCGCAGTTTGCGGCGGCGGTGGCGTTTGCGCGTAGCTGATCGGGTTTGAAGTGGCGTGGCGGGCCTCTTCGCGAGCAGGCTCGCTCCCACAGGTTGAGCTGGAATGCGATTGAATGTGGGAGCGAGCCTGCTCGCGAAGGCCGCGCTGCGGTTCTCGATCACTATCTATAATCCTCGCCGGCACGCACAGACCAGCCCACCACAAAAACCTTAAACGAGGCCGCCCATGCATCCGCCCATCCTCAACCTCAACGAGGTCGAACTCGAAGCCCTACCCGAAGCCCTCGCGCCGCAAGGCGATACCGCCGGGCGTTATCAGCAGCGTATCGCGCGGATCGGTCAGCAACTGGGTGCGCAGAAACTCGGTTATCGCCTCTATGCGCTGCCGCCGGGCATGCGCGGCAGTCCATTCCACAGCCATCGGGTCAACGAGGAAATGTTCTACGTGGTGGCCGGGGAGGGCGAGGTGCGGTTGGGAGACGAGCGCTTTCCGATCCGCGCCGGTGATGTGATCGCCTGCCCACCCGGCGGACCGGAGAAGGCACATCAGATCATCAATACCAGCGCGGATGAGCTGCGTTATCTGGCGGTGAGCACTCAGCAGCAGCCGGAGATCTGCGAGTATCCGGATTCGAACAAGTATGCGGTGATGGATCATTTCACGGTGGATGCCGAGGGCAATGCCTCGGGTTTTGTCGCTGTCGCGCGGCAGGTGGATGGCGTGGATTATTGGGATGGGGAATAGAGCGGGCAGCTGAATATGGCGCAGACCCTGTGGGAGCGAGCCTGCTCGCGAAGGCGGTGGGTCAGTCGCCATGTTCGTTGACTGATTCGACGCTTTCGCGAGCAGGCTCGCTCCCACATTGGCTCTGTGGTAATTATTCGAGGCGGGCCAGGCGTTCTTCCAGTGCTGCGATCCGTGCTTCCAGCTCTTCGATACGCTCCAGTGAAACGCCACCGCTCGATCGCTCCCCAGGATTTTGCCGCGCCGTCAGGATCGCTTCGATATCCGCCGGATCGCCGAGGGCATGGGTATAACGGTCCTCACGCTGCCCGGCCTGACGCGGAATCAATACCGCCAGACCGCGGGCGATCAGGCGTTCAAGCTGATGCACGACCTGCTCGGCGTCTTCGAACTCGTGCATGCGCCCGCTGCGGGTCAGCAGTTCGTTGACGGTCTGCGGACCGCGCAGAAACATCAAACCCGTCAGAATCACCTGTGCCGGCACCAGTTCCAGCGCCTTGTCGACCTTGTGCTCCCAGCGGTCGGCACGGCTGCCCATGACCAGTCGGGTAAAGCCACGACCCTCCAGCGCGCGCAGGCTCTGGCCGACCTGGCCTTGATTGAGGTTCATCACAGGTTCGCGGCTGGTTTTCTGATTGCAGGCCAGCACCAGCGCGTTGAGGGTCAGCGGATAGGTTTCCGGGCTGGTGGCCTGTTTTTCGATCAGCGCACCGAGAATGCGGATTTCCGTGGCATTGAGCCGTGGCTGTTCGGAGGTGGATTCTTGTTCGTTGCTCATCGCGCGTTCCCTCTGCAGTCGAAGCCGCCTAGCCTAATCCTTGCCAAACAAAAGGCAAGCCGTGTGCTCATCAAGCATGGCTATAATCGCCACCACGTATTACCCAGCCATCACATGAGACTGCCATGACCATTTCACTGTACGCCGCATCCGTCCCGGTTTTTCAACAAATGCTCAACGCCCTGAGCGATGTGCTGAAAAAGGCTGAAGCCCACGCCAGCGCGAAAAACATCGACCAGAGCGTCTTCCTGCAAGCGCGCCTGTACCCGGACATGTTCCCGCTGGTGCGTCAGGTGCAGATCGCCGTGGACTTCGCCAAAGGCGTGTCGGCACGTCTGGCCGAAGTCGAACTGCCGAAGTACGACGACACTGAAACCACCTTCGCCGAACTGCAAGCGCTGATCGCCAAGGTTCTGGCCTTCATTGGCGAGATCAAGCCAGAGCAGATCGATGGCAAGGAAGGCATCGAAATCGTCACCCGTCCGGGCACGCCGAAAGAGAAGCGCTTCAGTGGTCAGGCGTATCTGCTGACTTACGGCTTGCCGCAGTTCTTCTTCCACGTCACCACCACCTACGCGCTGCTGCGTCATAACGGCGTTGAAGTGGGCAAGCGCGATTACATGGGCGCGTTCTAAACACCCCGATACGAAAAAGCCCGCCAAGGTTCGCGCCTTGGCGGGCTTTTGTTTTTCTGTGGGAGCGAGCCTGCTCGCGAATGCGGCGTATCAGGCGCTATTTATGCTGAAGGTCTCGCCCCTTTCGCGAGCAGGCTCGCTCCCACAAGGTAAGGCGGTTACGCCGTACGCTGAGCCTTCTCTTCCTCGCCCAGGCAAGCCGCCGCGGTAAACAGCACGTCTGTCGACGAGTTCAGCGCGGTCTCCGCCGAATCCTGCAGCACACCGATAATGAAGCCCACCGCCACGACCTGCATGGCGATCTCGCTCGGGATGCCGAACAGGCTGCACGCCAGTGGAATCAGCAGCAGCGAACCACCGGCCACACCCGAAGCGCCACAGGCGCAAATCGCGGCGACGACGCTGAGCAGGATAGCGGTCGGGATGTCCACGGCGATGCCCAAAGTGTGCACCGCCGCCAAGGCCAGTACGGTAATGGTGATCGCCGCACCGGCCATGTTGATGGTCGCGCCGAGCGGGATCGATACCGAGTAGGTGTCTTCGTGCAGGCCCAGGCGTTTGCTCAATTCCAGGTTGACCGGAATGTTCGCCGCCGAACTGCGGGTGAAGAACGCGGTGATGCCACTTTCGCGCAGGCACATCAGCGTCAATGGATACGGGTTGCGGCGCAGCTTCCAGAACACGATCAGCGGGTTCATCACCAGCGCAACGAACAGCATGCAGCCCAGCAGCACCGCCAGCAGGTGCGCGTAGCCGAGCAGCGCGCCGAAACCGGAGGTGGCCAGTGTCGACGCGACCAGGCCGAAGATGCCCAGCGGCGCGAAGCGAATCACCACACGGACGATCACGGTAACGCCGTTGGACAAGTCACCGAGCACTTCGCGAGTGGTATCGCCGGCGTGGCGAATGGCGATGCCCATGCCGATTGCCCAGGCCAGAATGCCGATGAAATTGGCATTCATCAGCGCGCTGACCGGGTTGTCGACGACGCTCAGCAACAGGCTTTGCAGCACTTCGCCGATGCCGCCGGGCGCAGTCACGGCCACGTTCTCGGTGGACAACACCAAATTCGACGGGAAGGCCATGCTGGCGACCACGGCCACCACCGCAGCGCTGAATGTGCCCAGCAAATAAAGGAACAGGATCGGGCGGATGTGGGTTTCCTGACCGTGCTTGTGGTTGGCGATCGAAGCCATCACCAGCACGAACACCAGAATCGGCGCCACGGCTTTCAACGCCGAGACAAACACCTTGCCGATGAACGCAGTGGACTTCGCCAGCTCAGGTGCAATCAGGGCCAGGGCAATACCAGCGATCAGACCAATGACGATCTGGGTCACCAGACTCAGGCGTTTCAGGCGTTGCAGTAACGAAGGGGATGAAGCGGTCATAGCGGCATCTCTGTTTTTTATAGGGTGCGAAGCGTCGTGGGCAGTCACGAAACGCCTGTCGAAGTGACATCAACGCCGCCAAACGGCACGTTGAACAGCTGTACGATTTTCAGGGCGCGGACTTTATCACAGCGTAGGCGTGAACCTTCAGGCCTGTGACGATCTGCCACCGAATCGGCCCGGCAGATCGGCAGTTTTGGGCAACTCAGTGCCGGCACAGTCTGTTAAGCTTCGCCATCCTCATTTTCAAGTTCTGCCAGCGGGCCTCCGGGTCATCGCTGGTGTCGTCGTTTTGCTGGAGTTGCGCATGCTGTTGCCTATTCTTCTGTTGTCCGCTGCCGGGTTCACGGTGCTGACCACGGAATTCGTCATTGTCGGCCTGTTGCCGGCGATTGCCCGAGACCTCGAAGTCAGCATCCCGCAAGCCGGGCTGCTGGTGACCTTGTTCGCCTTTACCGTGGCGCTGTTCGGCCCGCTCCTGACCGCTTATTTCGCCCGTTTCGAGCGGCGCAAATTGTTTATCAGCATCCTGATCATGTTCGGTCTGGCCAATACCGTGGCGGCGTTGGCGCCGAACATTTGGGTGATGGCCATTGCGCGGTTGATTCCGGCGTTGGGTTTGCCGGTGTTCTGGGCCTTGGCCAGTGAAACCGCCGTCGACATCGTCGGCCCGGATTTCGCCGGCCGCGCCATCGCCAAGATCGGCTTCGGTATCGTCTGCGCCACGGTGTTTGGCATACCGGTCGGCACGCTGATTTCCGACGCATTCGGCTGGCGCAGCGCATTCGGCATTCTCGCGCTGATTGCGTTTGCCAAAGCCCTGCTGCTGTTTGTCTACCTGCCGAAAACCAGTCTGCACCAGCATCAGGTCAGCTTCCGTTCGCAGTTCAAGATCCTGCGCAGCCCGCTGATGCTCGGCCATATCTTGTTGTCGATTCTGGTGTTCAGCGGCATGTTCACCGCTTACACCTACCTTGCTGACATCCTCGAACGACTTGCCGGTTTCAACGGCACCGTGGTCGGCTGGTGCCTGATGGCGTTTGGCGCCGTCGGGCTGATCGGCAACTCGCTCGGCGGGCGAGCGGTGGATCGGCATCCGCTGGGGGCGTCGGTGTTGTTCTGCGCGTTCATGATCGCCGGCATGGTCTCGCTGGTGCCAAACATTCATTCGCCGGTGGGTCTGGCGGTGGCGATGGGCATCTGGGGTGTAACCCAGGCGGCGTTGTTCCTGGTCAGCCATGTGCGCCTGATGAAGGCTGCGCCGCAAGCGCCTGCGTTTGCCGCGTCGCTGAACATCGCCGGAGCCAATCTCGGTATCGGCCTGGGCGCGATAGTCGGCGGCCGGGTGATCGACAGTGCCGGGCTGGGCTTTCTGGGCTTTGCCGCTGCCGGCTTCATTTTGCTGTCGGTGTTCCTCGCCATGGTGCTGATGACGCTGAAGCCGCGTGAAGTCTGCGCTTCATAACCCGGTAAACAACTCGCGTCGGGCACCCTCGGTAATCGCTACGATGCCAGGGTGCTTGACTTTGCGCTCCACCGAAATCGCATAGAACGACTCGCTCACCGCGTCGGTCTGGCCGATCAACTCGACGCCGTACTGGCGCTTCACTTCCTCGGCAATCACGCTCGGGCCGATAAAGATCCCGCTGCCGGATTGGCCGAAGGCCTGCATCAAAGCACTGTCATCGAATTCGCCGACAATCTGCGGCTGGATCTGCTGTTCGGCGAACCAGCGCTGCAAACGGCTGCGCACCACGGTTTCCGCGCCGGGAATCAGCAGCGGCGCGCCATGCAGACTGCGCGGGAAATCCTGGCCATACTGCGCGGCGAGTTCGGCGGTGGCGAAAAAACTGATCCCGCATTCACCGAGCTTCTGGCTGTAGCCTTTGATGTCCAGATGCGAAGGCATCGGGCTGTCGGAAATCACCAGATCCAGACGCTGAATGGCCAGATCGGCGAGCAGGCGCTCGAGCTTGTCTTCGCGGCAGGTGATGCGCAGCGGCTCGCTCAACTCCATGGTCGGCGCGATCAGGCGATAAACAATCGATTTGGGCACCACGTCGGCGACGCCGACGCGAAAGAGGATCTGCTGCTCGTTGGGCTGCGCTCGCAGCATCAGCTCCAGCTCGCCGCCCAGTTGAAACATCTGCTCGGCGTAGGGCAGGGCCTGGCGCCCGGCTTCGGTGAGCTCCAGCTGGCGGCCGACACGACGAAACAGTTCCACGTTAAAGGTTTGTTCGAGCAGGGAGATCTGCCCGCTGATGGTCTGCGGTGTCAGGTTCAGTTGCTCGCAGGCGCGGACAATGCTGCCGGTCTTGGCCACGACCCAGAAGTAATGCAGTTGGCGGTAGTTGAGCATGTTGATCGTCGCTTCGTGAAAACCGAAGTATAGCCGCTAAAAATACGAATTTTCCTGAACTGTCCATCTCCCTAGAATGCCCAGCCATCGACGGCCGGTGTGCGCGCCTGTCTGTTCATTCGAAGGAAACCTTATGAAATACACATTTCCCGCAGTGATGTTTGCGTCTTTACTGGTTCTGGCCGGTTGCGATCAGGCAGAAAAAAGCGCCCAGCAATTGATGGGCGCGGCGGCTGAAACCGCCAAGCAAGCGATCGACGACACCCACAAGGCCGCCGAGCAAGCGCTCAGCGATGCCACCGGTGGCTTGATCCAGAAGAAAGAAACACCGGAAAAACAGGCGGAAGAATCCGAATCTTCCTCCAAGACCATCTGAACCGTCTTACACAGAGTCAGGACTGACCCATGGAATATCTGTTAGAACTCGCCGCCAGCCCGACCGCCTGGGTTGCTTTGGCCACACTGGTGGTGATGGAAATCGTGCTCGGCATCGATAACCTGATCTTTATCTCGATCCTGACCAACAAACTGCCCGAACAGCATCGGCAGAAGGCGCGCCGTATCGGTATCGGCATGGCCCTGATTCTGCGTCTGGCGTTGTTGAGCACCATCGCGTTCATCGTGCAGTTGACCGAGCCTGTGATCGAGATCCTTGGCCAGGCGTTCTCCTGGAAGGACATGATCCTCATTGCCGGTGGTCTGTTCCTGGTGTGGAAAGCCACGACCGAGATCCATCACAGCATGGACCCGTCGCCAGAAGATCCGAAGACTGCGGCTTCTACCGTAACGCTGGGTTTTGCTGCGGCTATCGGTCAGATCCTGATGCTCGACATGGTGTTCTCGATCGACAGCATCATTACGGCTGTCGGCATGACCGAACACTTGCCGATCATGATCATCGCGGTAGTAGTGTCGGTGCTGGTGATGCTGCTCGCGGCTGATCCGCTGGCCAAGTTCATCAGCGACAACCCGACCGTGGTCATGCTGGCGCTGGGCTTCCTGATCATGATCGGCATGACGCTGATCGCCGAAGGCTTCGGCGCCCACGTACCGAAAGGCTATGTGTACGCGGCCATGGCATTCTCGGCGGGTATCGAAGTGTTGAACATGATGTCGCGCCGGGCGAAGCAGAAGAAGGTTGCTCAGCAGGCGTAATTGCTGAGAACACAAAAAACCGTCTGGGCTGGTTGAGTCCAGGCGGTTTTTTTTCACTTTGATATTGGCGGTGTGTTTGAAAACCAGCTCCTCACCCCAGTCCTCTCCCGAGGAAGAGGGAGCCGATTTTTGGGCTTTTCAAATGCTGAGTTCGGCTGGATATTTCAGGTCTGCGTAACTCAAAAGAACAACCCCAGTCAGTTCCCTCTCCCTCCGGGAGAGGGCTAGGTGAGGGCGCTTTTGATCTTCAATGCGCAGTAACGTGTCGCACGGCATGCTTTTCTGTCTTCTCAACCGGCATCGTCTGCACCGGATGATGATGCCGCCGCGAAATCCGCAGCACACCCCACAACATGGCAGTCGCCACGGCCAGCCAGCCGGCTATCAACATCACGATGGTCATGGTCAGGCTCATTGGTGCCTCCTCTTCGCCCTGCATCGGGCGCCTGCTTTTCGCAATTCGCTCTATTTGAGTGACAGTCTAGTCAATGGGGTGTTTCAAGCTATTGACCAAAGGTCGTTAGCGACCAATCAGTTTGCTCTATGCAATCGCAGAGTCTGCGGTTTAAGGCTATACCGCGGGCGGGTGCGGCTCTATGATCGCTGGCGTTGCCGGAACACGATGACCGGCGTCTGGATGAGAGTGACGATGGTGCGGGTATTTTCTCGAGTGAGTGGGGCGCTGCTGGTCGCCGTTTGTGTGGCGGCGCTGAGCGGATGTGCAGGCAATGTGGCGCCGCAAGTCAAACGCTTGCCGGAGCGGGTTGAGCTCAGCGGCACTTTCTATCGCGGCGAAGCCAACCAGAGTGGGCCACAGGTGCTGGCCAGCCTGCTGTCGCAACAAGGCATCGTCATCACTCCGGGATTACTGGAGAAGCCGCTGCACTTGCCGGGCGCTGAGGACAAGCTGCAGCAGAACATGCAGAGCCTTGCCCGCGAATATGGCCTGGTCGTCTATCCGCTCGACAGCAACCTGCCAGCGTTGCTGACCCAGGTTGCGGCCGGCTATCCAGTCATGGTGCGTTTCAGTGAAGGTTCGGCATTCTGGGCCGAGCCGCGTTACGCGATCCTGTCCGGCTACGACCGCAATAAACAGAAGGTCCTGCTGCGCGCCGGCATGAATCGTCGGCAGTTGATGGATTTTGGCAGCTTCGAGTCGGCGTTCGACAAGGCCGGTGGCTGGGCGATCCTGATTCAGAAACCGTCGCAGATCCCGGCAGACGTCGATCGCTCCCGTTGGCTGAAAGCCGCCGATGACCTGGCGCAGGCCGGTGAAGAAAACGCTGCGGCGCAAGCGCGAAAGGCCCTTGCGGCGCAATAGACCTCCGTTCGTCATCTGCCGGGCACGACTGCGCCCGGCGAGCCTCTGAAGATTAATGCCCGTGCTTCGCGGGTGAATCAAGGAGGCAACATGGCAGATTCCCCAACCCCGAAAGGTCCGCATTCGTCCGAACATTCCTCCGGCGATGATCTGGGATTCGACCCGGATTCGCCCGACCTTGACGATCCGCAAGTCGATCCGGTCGGGCCGGCGAAGGCGCCACTGGATATCGAGCGCGGTGAAGATCCCAAGAAGCCGGCCAAGCCCTACGACCCGTTGGGCGATCTGAAACCTTGATGTGAGGTGCGTATGAGTACCGATTCCAGTTTTGATGACCACAAACCTGAGAGCGTACCGACCACGCCGGAGCCGGAAGTTGATCCGGTGCTGGATTCGGACAGCCCGATGCGCGATCCACTGGCGCGGCCCAACGTGCTGACACCGGACGTTTCGCCAGAGCCGAGCTCGGGCGATGGCATCCCCGATGACGACAAAATGCCGCTGCCCAACGACTGATGCGCAGACGAAAAAAAGCCCCGAAGATTCGGGGCTTTTTCATGACCGCTGGACCTACTTGGCCGCTTCGACCACGCCGCTCTGACGGCTCTTGAGGTTCTTGTCGGCTTTATATTGCTGCGCCACCGCGGGAACAGTGGCGCTGCGTCCGGTTTCCACCCAGCTGCGGATACGGCTGGCATCGGCAAAATGCGTGTACTTGCCAAAGGCGTCGAGAATCACCAGCGCGACCGGACGGTTGCCCATCTTCGTCACCAACACCAGGCAATGGCCGGCCGGGTTGGTGAAACCGGTCTTGGTGATCTTGATATCCCAATCAGCCTTGTTGACCAAATGATCGGTATTGCGAAAGCCCAAGGTGTAGTTAGGCTTGCGGAACGCCACGGTCTTTTCCTTGGTGGTGGTCAGTTGCACCAGAAGCGGTTGCTTGTGCGCGGCCACCAGTAATTTGCTCAGATCGCGGGCGGTGGAAACGTTGCGCTCGGACAAACCGGTAGGCTCGACGAAGTGCGTGCTGGTCATGCCCAGCGCCTTGGCCTTGGCGTTCATGGCCGCGATAAAAGCAGCGTAGCCGCCCGGATAGTGATGGGCGAGGCTGGCGGCAGCGCGGTTTTCCGAGGACATCAAGGCGATCAGCAGCATCTCCCGGCGCGGCAACTCACTCTTGAGTTTGACTCGGGAAAACACACCCTTCATTTCCGGGGTGTTCCTGATGTCGACATCGATCCATTCGTCCATGTTCTGTCGAGCTTCCACCACCACCAGGCCAGTCATCAGCTTGCTGACGGAAGCGATCGGCACGATCACGTCAGGGTTGCTGGAATAGATGACTTTATTGGTCTGCATATCCATGAGCAGGGCGCTGCCGGACGCGATCTTCAAAGTCGAAGCGTCACGTGGGACAGCGGTGGTTTCCGCAGCGTTGATCGTTGGCGTGATGAATGTGCCTGTAACAGCAAACAACAGGCTCAGAATCGAGAGACAAATTTTCACGCGGGCGAACTCTGAAAGGTTGGATATACCGTTAGTTTGTAACGGGTTATTTCTTAAAACCGGCGCATTTTAGGAGTATGGCTGAAGAACTGTCGATGGTTGTTTGTAAGACCTGAAAATCCCGTGAAAAGGCCTGTAAAAAGAGCGGTTTCCGGCGAACGGTTGAAGTTTTTTCTCAGACATGAAAAACCCCGCACGAGGCGGGGTTCTGGTGCAGCGGAAAAATTCGATCAGACGTGCAGGGTTTCTGCGGCGTAGAGCGTGTTTTCCAGCAGGCAGGCGCGGGTCATCGGGCCAACGCCGCCTGGTACTGGCGTAATCCAGCCGGCGCGGGGCAGGGCGGTTTCGTAGACGACGTCACCGACCAGTTTGCCGTCGTCCTGACGGTTGATGCCGACGTCGATCACGATCGCGCCTTCCTTGATCCACTCGCCCTTGACCAGGCCCGGCTTGCCGGCGGCGACGACCACCAGATCAGCACGGCCGACGTGGCCCGCCAGATCCTTGGTGAAGCGGTGAGTGACAGTGACGGTGCAGCCGGCCAGCAACAACTCCATGGCCATCGGGCGACCGACGATATTCGAGGCACCAACGACCACCGCGTCCATGCCGTAAAGATCAGCGCCAGTGCTTTCCAGCAAGGTCATGATGCCTTTCGGGGTGCACGGACGCAGCAGCGGGATGCGCTGGGCCAGGCGGCCGACGTTGTACGGGTGGAACCCGTCGACGTCTTTGTCCGGGCGAATGCGTTCCAGCAATTTGGACGCGTCGAGATGTTCTGGCAGAGGCAGCTGCAGGAGAACGCCGTCGATGACCGGATCGTCATTGAGGCGATCGATCAGGTCGGTCAGGGCGTCCTGAGTGGTGTCGGAGGGCAGGTCGTAGGCTTGAGAGAGGAAGCCTACCTCTTCACAGTCTTTACGCTTGTGCGAGACATAAACCTGAGAGGCAGGATCGCTGCCGACCAGGATCACCGCGAGGCCGGGGGTGCGCAGGCCTTGCTGGCGACGCTCGGCAACTCGTTGGGCGATCTGCTGGCGCAGGCTGGCGGCGATCGATTTGCCGTCGATTAGTTGTGCAGTCATTGCGCGTGATTAACCATCGAGAGGGGAAAAAATGAGAACGCATTCTCGCATGCCGAGCGGTGAGGGCAAAGGCGCTTGGTCAGCAAATTCCTCTAACTCCTTTAATTAAATGAATTTTTTTCAAAAAGGATTTGACGACCTTTGGAGCCCTCTATACTATTCGTCGCACTTGTCGGGCACAGCCTAGCACTGGTTAAGAAGGTGAAGCGGAATCAAGGTTCTGCGACACTGGAAAGCACTTAGTTTGTAGTCCTTTAAGAGTACAGATTAACAAGGCGCCCGTAGCTCAGCTGGATAGAGCATCCGCCTTCTAAGCGGATGGTCGCAGGTTCGAGTCCTGCCGGGTGCGCCATTAGGCAGCTTTGGCACAAGTAGCGCGATATGGTGGGCGTAGCTCAGTTGGTAGAGCACGGGATTGTGACTCCCGTTGTCGTGGGTTCGATCCCCATCGTCCACCCCATATTTCGAAAGGCGCCAGATTTAACAGTCTGGCGCCTTTGCTTTAAAAGCTTCATCCGCGGATGTGGTGGAATTGGTAGACACACTGGATTTAGGTTCCAGCGCCGCGAGGCGTAAGAGTTCGAGTCTCTTCATCCGCACCAAATAAAGCTTTATCTGTGCCTCGGGCCTGATGAGGTTTTGACAAAGAAGTTGTTTGGCTTTTTTGTTACGCAATATGGTGGGCGTAGCTCAGTTGGTAGAGCACGGGATTGTGACTCCCGTTGTCGTGGGTTCGATCCCCATCGTCCACCCCATATTTCGAAAGGCGCCAGATTTAACAGTCTGGCGCCTTTTTTGTTTTAGCGGTTTTCAAAATCGACCTGGTCGGTTTCAGGTCGCAGGGCAGGGCACTTCATCGCATTTAAACGATCCGATGACGCTGAACTGCTCGTCGTTCCGGTTTTGCTGGAATGGCAGTCAGGGCGGATTTGATAGTTGCTTCTATATATAGAGGCGTTGAAACAGGGCCCTGACCTGATCGCTTGTATTCGCCAGTGGAGTGCGCGGCATTCGTGCGGCGCTCCCTATAAATTGCCTGCTGTTTTTTTACCCGTTTCCAGTAGGGTGACTTCTTGAGTTTGACCCACTAGAATGCATGCCCTTGATTTCGGGGTCGGAAACGGCCGGCTAACGTCTGTGCAACGAGGAATATCCATGCAAGTTTCTGTTGAAAATACTACTGCTCTCGAGCGCCGCATGAGCGTCACCGTGCCGGCAGAGCGCATCGAGACTCAGGTCAACAAGCGTCTGCAGCAGACTGCCCAAAAGGCCAAAATTGCTGGCTTCCGTCCAGGCAAAGTGCCAATGAGCGAAATCAAGCGCCGTTTCGGTGCTGATGCGCGTCAGGAAGCGGTAGGCGACGTCATCCAGTCTTCCTTCTACGAGGCTGTGGTCGAGCAGAAGCTCAACCCTGCCGGTTCGCCTTCGATCGAGCCAAAGTCGCTCGAAGCGGGCAAGGATCTGGAATACGTTGCTGTGTTCGAAGTCTTCCCGGAGTTCACCGTTGCTGGCTTTGAAGGCATCACCGTTGAGCGTCTGAGCGCTGAAGTGGCTGACGCTGACCTGGACAAGATGCTCGACATCCTGCGCAAGCAGAACACCCGTTTCGAAGTGGCCGACCGTGCTGCCCAGAACGAAGACCAACTGAACATCGATTTCGTTGGCAAGGTTGACGGCGAAGTATTCGCTGGCGGTTCCGCCAAGGGCACTCAGCTGGTACTGGGTTCCGGCCGCATGATCCCGGGCTTCGAAGAAGGCCTGGTTGGTGCTAAAGCTGGCGAAGAGCGCGTTCTGAACCTGACCTTCCCTGAGGACTATCAGAACCTGGACCTGGCTGGCAAAACCGCCGAGTTCACCGTGACCGTCAACACTGTGTCCGAGCCTAAGCTGCCTGAGCTGAACGAAGAATTCTTCGCTCAATTCGGCATCAAGGAAAGCGGCATCGACGGTTTCCGCACCGAAGTTCGCAAGAACATGGAGCGTGAACTGCGTCAGGCGATCAAATCCAAGGTCAAGAATCAGGTAATGGACGGTCTGCTGGCCACCAACCCGATCGAAGTGCCAAAGGCTCTGCTGTCCAACGAAGTTGACCGTCTGCGCGTGCAGGCTGTTCAGCAGTTCGGCGGCAACATCAAGCCAGACCAACTGCCAGCCGAGCTGTTCGAAGAGCAAGCCAAGCGCCGCGTCGTGCTGGGTCTGATCGTTGCCGAAGTGGTCAAGCAGTTCGACCTCAAGCCTGACGAAGCTCGCGTTCGCGAAATGATTCAGGAAATGGCTTCCGCTTACCAGGAGCCAGAGCAGGTCGTGTCGTGGTACTACAAAAACGAGCAGCAACTGAACGAAGTGCGTTCGGTTGTGCTGGAAGAACAAGTTGTGGATACTGTTCTGCAGAAAGCTAGTGTGACCGACAAATCGGTCTCCTACGAAGAAGCAGTCAAGCCGGTAGAAGCTCCAGCAGCCGACTGATTGATTTTGCGTTAGAAGTGCACACCATAAGCCAGCTCTCGAGCTGGCTTATGCGTATTCAAGACATAACTATTTGGGAGCGACTGCAGAGCATGTTCCGTAATTCTTATATTCAGCAGAACTCTGATATCCAGGCCGCCGGCGGCCTGGTCCCGATGGTTGTCGAGCAGTCCGCTCGTGGCGAACGCGCCTACGACATCTACTCGCGCCTGCTCAAGGAGCGAGTGATCTTTCTGGTGGGCCCGGTAGAGGACTACATGGCCAACCTGATCTGTGCGCAGCTGCTGTTCCTTGAAGCGGAAAACCCGGACAAGGACATCCATCTGTACATCAACTCGCCGGGCGGTTCGGTGACTGCAGGCATGTCGATCTACGACACCATGCAGTTCATCAAGCCGAACGTGTCGACCACCTGCATCGGTCAGGCCTGCAGCATGGGTGCATTCCTGCTCACCGCAGGTGCACCGGGCAAGCGTTTCTGCCTGCCGAACTCGCGTGTGATGATTCACCAGCCACTGGGTGGTTTCCAGGGCCAGGCATCGGATATCGAAATCCATGCCAAGGAAATCCTCTTCATCCGCGAGCGTCTGAACATGCTGATGGCCAAGCACAGCGGCCGTACTCTGGAAGAAATCGAGCGCGATACCAATCGCGACAACTTCATGAGTGCCGAAGCTGCGAAGGAATACGGCCTGATCGACGAAGTGATCAACCAGCGTCCAGCTTAATATAAGCAGCGCAAAACAGGCCTGATCGGCATGTCCGATCAGCGGCGGGCTTGAAAAAGCCCGCAATAGCCTTCATCTTGTGTTGCAAGCCTATCGGATTTGGATCGAACGAATGACTGACACCCGCAACGGCGAGGACAACGGCAAGCTGCTCTATTGCTCCTTCTGTGGCAAAAGCCAGCATGAAGTGCGCAAATTGATTGCCGGCCCCTCGGTCTTTATCTGCGACGAGTGCGTCGACCTGTGCAATGACATCATCCGCGAGGAGGTGCAGGAAGCACAGGCCGAAAGCAGCGCGCATAAATTGCCTTCGCCTAAAGAAATCAGCGGCATCCTTGACCAGTACGTCATTGGTCAGGAGCGTGCGAAAAAGGTTCTGGCCGTAGCGGTGTACAACCACTACAAGCGTCTGAACCAGCGTGACAAGAAGGCTGACGACGTCGAACTCGGCAAGAGCAACATCCTGCTGATCGGCCCGACAGGCTCCGGTAAAACCCTGCTGGCCGAAACACTGGCCCGCTTGCTGAACGTTCCGTTCACCATTGCCGACGCAACCACCCTCACCGAGGCCGGTTACGTGGGTGAGGATGTCGAGAACATCATTCAGAAGCTGCTGCAGAAGTGCGATTACGACGTAGAGAAAGCCCAGATGGGTATTGTCTACATCGACGAAATCGACAAGATTTCCCGCAAGTCCGACAACCCGTCGATCACCCGCGATGTTTCCGGTGAGGGCGTGCAGCAGGCCTTGCTCAAGTTGATCGAAGGCACGGTCGCTTCGGTACCGCCGCAAGGTGGCCGCAAGCATCCGCAGCAGGAATTCCTGCAGGTCGACACCCGTAACATCCTGTTCATCTGCGGTGGTGCGTTCTCCGGCCTGGAAAAGGTCATTCAGAACCGTTCCACCAAAGGCGGCATCGGCTTCAACGCCGAAGTGCGCAGCAAGGAAGAGGGCAAGAAAGTCGGTGAATCCCTTCGTGAAGTCGAGCCTGACGATCTGGTCAAGTTCGGTCTGATCCCGGAATTCGTCGGTCGTCTGCCGGTCCTGGCGACACTGGACGAGCTCGACGAGGCTGCGCTGATGCAAATCCTCACCGAGCCGAAAAATGCTCTGACCAAACAGTATGCCAAGCTGTTCGAGATGGAAGGCGTGGATCTGGAATTCCGTTCCGACGCGCTGAAATCGGTCGCCAAGCGTGCACTGGAACGTAAAACCGGTGCCCGTGGCCTGCGCTCGATTCTCGAAGGTGTGCTGCTCGACACGATGTATGAAATCCCCTCGCAGTCCGAGGTGAGCAAAGTCGTGATCGATGAAAGCGTCATCGAAGGCAAGTCCAAGCCACTGTACATCTACGAAAACAGTGAGCCGACGGCCAAGGCAGCGCCGGACGCATAAGCGTCCACCGCGCCGCAACAAAGAAGGGGCCTTCGGGCCTCTTTTTTTTTTAAGTCGTTTTTTGCCTGCGCTTTGCGCTTGTTTTTTTTCGAGGCAGCCCCCATCTTGGTTTCAAGCTTAATTCCATCTGATTACGGCCATACGGCCGCCGTAGAGGCGAAATCATGAAGACAACCATCGAATTGCCTCTCCTGCCATTGCGTGATGTCGTGGTTTATCCGCACATGGTTATCCCGCTGTTCGTGGGGCGCGAGAAATCCATCGAAGCCCTCGAGGCAGCGATGACGGGTGACAAGCAGATCTTGCTGCTGGCCCAGAGAAACCCGGCTGACGATGATCCCGGTGAAGACGCTCTCTATCGCGTAGGTACGATTGCCACGGTTCTGCAGCTGCTGAAGCTGCCTGATGGCACCGTCAAGGTTCTGGTCGAAGGCGAGCAGCGTGGCACCGTCGAACGCTTCAGCGAAATCGATGGCCACTGCCGCGCCGAAGTTTCTCTGATCGAAGAAGTCGACGCCGCCGAGCGCGAGTCGGAAGTCTTCGTGCGCACGCTGCTGTCGCAGTTCGAGCAATACGTTCAGCTGGGCAAGAAGGTTCCGGCGGAAGTCCTGTCGTCGCTCAACAGCATCGATGAGCCCGGTCGTCTGGTCGACACCATGGCCGCGCACATGGCGCTGAAAATCGAGCAGAAGCAGGAAATCCTCGAAATCGTCGATCTGTCGGCCCGTGTCGAGCACGTGCTGGCACTGCTGGATGCCGAGATTGACTTGCTGCAGGTCGAGAAACGCATTCGCGGTCGCGTGAAAAAGCAAATGGAGCGCAGCCAGCGCGAGTACTACCTGAATGAGCAGATGAAGGCCATTCAGAAAGAGCTCGGCGACGGTGACGAAGGTCACAATGAAATCGAAGAGCTGAAAAAGCGCATCGATGCTGCCGGCCTGCCAAAGGATGCACTGGCCAAAGCCACTGCCGAGCTGAACAAGCTCAAGCAAATGTCGCCGATGTCCGCTGAAGCCACCGTAGTGCGCTCGTACATCGACTGGCTGGTGCAGGTGCCGTGGAAGGCGCAAAGCAAAGTCCGCCTCGATCTGGCCCGTGCAGAAGATATTCTCGACGCCGATCACTATGGTCTCGAAGAGGTCAAGGAGCGCATCCTTGAATACCTCGCCGTGCAGAAGCGCGTGAAGAAAATTCGTGGCCCGGTGTTGTGCCTGGTCGGTCCTCCTGGCGTGGGTAAGACCTCGCTGGCGGAATCGATTGCCCACGCAACCAACCGTAAATTCGTGCGTATGGCCTTGGGCGGCGTGCGTGATGAAGCGGAAATCCGTGGTCACCGCCGGACCTACATCGGTTCGATGCCGGGAAGATTGATTCAAAAGATGACAAAAGTGGGCGTACGCAACCCGCTGTTTCTGCTCGATGAAATCGACAAGATGGGCAGCGACATGCGTGGCGATCCGGCGTCGGCGTTGCTGGAAGTGCTCGACCCTGAGCAAAACCACAACTTCAATGATCACTATCTCGAAGTCGATTACGACCTCTCCGATGTGATGTTCCTGTGCACGTCGAACTCGATGAACATTCCGCCAGCGCTGCTGGACCGGATGGAAGTCATCCGTCTGCCGGGTTACACCGAAGACGAGAAGATCAACATCGCCGTGAAATATCTGTCGCCTAAACAGATCGCCGCCAATGGTCTGAAGAAGGGCGAGCTGGAGTTCGACGAGGAAGCGATCCGCGACATCATCCGTTACTACACCCGTGAAGCGGGCGTGCGTGGCCTCGAGCGGCAGATTGCCAAGGTCTGCCGCAAGGCGGTCAAAGAGCATGCCCTCGAAAAACGCTTCTCGGTGAAAGTGACAGCTGATCTGCTCGAGCATTTCCTCGGCGTGCGCAAGTTCCGCTACGGCCTGGCCGAGCAGCAGGATCAAGTGGGTCAGGTGACGGGCCTGGCGTGGACTCAGGTCGGCGGTGAATTGCTGACCATCGAAGCTGCAGTGATTCCGGGTAAAGGACAACTGATCAAGACCGGTTCGCTCGGTGATGTAATGGTCGAATCGATCACTGCCGCACAAACCGTGGTGCGCAGCCGCGCCAAGAGTCTGGGCATTCCGCTGGACTTCCACGAGAAGCGCGACACCCACATTCACATGCCGGAAGGGGCGACCCCGAAAGACGGCCCTAGCGCTGGCGTAGGCATGTGCACGGCGCTGGTCTCGGCGTTGACCGGCATTCCGGTACGCGCCGATGTCGCCATGACCGGTGAGATCACGCTGCGTGGGCAAGTGCTGGCGATCGGCGGTTTGAAAGAAAAACTGCTGGCGGCACATCGCGGCGGAATCAAGATTGTGATTATCCCGGAAGAAAACGTCCGCGATCTGAAGGAGATTCCTGACAATATCAAGCAGGATCTGCAGATCAAACCGGTTAAATGGATTGACGAGGTCCTGCAAATTGCGCTGCAATACGCGCCGGAGCCCTTGCCGGATGTGGCTCCGGAGATAGTTGCCAAGGACGAAAAACGCGAGTCTGATGCCAAGGAAAGAATTAGCACGCATTAATACGTTTTAGCCTGGGGGGCTTTCCTTGACAGCATTTTAGAGCCCTTGTTATAAAGCGGCTCTTAAGTGTCTGTAGGCCATTCAGCACTCGTTTTTGCTTTCACCAAAAAACTTAGAAACATCTCAAAATAGATATAAGGGGACTTAGAGTGAACAAGTCGGAACTGATTGATGCTATCGCTGCATCCGCTGATATCCCGAAAGCTGCTGCTGGCCGTGCGCTGGACGCTGTAATCGAATCCGTCACTGGCGCTCTGAAGGCTGGCGACTCCGTTGTTCTGGTTGGTTTCGGTACTTTCTCCGTGACTGACCGTCCGGCTCGTACCGGTCGTAACCCGCAAACCGGCAAGACTCTGGAAATCCCGGCTGCCAAGAAGCCAGGTTTCAAAGCCGGTAAAGCACTGAAAGAAGCTGTTAACTGAGTTTTCAGGTTTTTACCCATCCGGGTCGGGGTCAAGCCTGACTTGGCAGCGGAGCGGTAGAGCAGGTGGCTGGAACAGGCACCTGTAACGCCGGGATCGAGGGTTCGAGCCCTGTCCGCTCCGCCAGTTACGAGAAGGCGCATCCTCGGATGCGCCTTTCTTCTATCCGGATTCTACCCACGCTCCACGGTTGCCTAAATTGAAGTTCAACCGTTTCTGGGGGACGCATGCTGCAGAATATCAGGGACAATTCACAAGGCTGGATTGCCAAGACAATTATCGGAGTCATCGTTGCACTGATGGCTCTGACCGGTTTCGATGCCATTTTCCAGGCCACGACTCACAAGAACGAGGCGGCCAAGGTCAACGGTGACGAAATCAGCCAGAACGAGCTGAGCCAGGCCGTTGACATGCAACGCCGTCAGCTGATGCAACAGCTGGGCAAGGACTTCGATGCTTCCTTGCTCGACGAAAAAATGCTGCGCGAATCGGCTCTCAAAGGCCTGATCGACCGCAAGTTGCTGCTGCAAGGCGCCGAACAGGCGAAATTCTCTTTCTCCGAAGCCGCGCTGGATCAGGTGATTCTGCAAACGCCTGAATTCCAGGTTGACGGCAAGTTCAGCTCCGAGCGTTTCGACCAGGTGATCCGTCAACTGGGTTACAGCCGCATGCAGTTCCGCCAGATGCTGGCTCAGGAAATGTTGATCGGCCAGTTGCGCGCCGGTGTTGCAGGCAGCGGTTTCGTCACCGACGCCGAAGTGCTGGCATTCGCCCGTCTGGAAAAACAGACCCGTGATTTCGCCACTCTGAACGTCAAGGCCGACCCGGCTGCGGTCAAGCTGACCGATGACGAGGTCAAGGCTTACTACGACGAGCACGCCAAGGAATTCATGACGCCGGATCAGGTGATCATCGATTACGTCGAGCTCAAGAAATCGTCGTTCTTCGATCAGGTCGCGGTCAAGGATGAAGACCTGCAGGCGGCGTATCAGAAAGAGATCGCCAACCTGTCGGAACAGCGTCGTGCCGCGCACATCCTCATCGAAGTGAACGACAAGACCAGCGAAGCGCAGGCCAAGGCGAAGATCGAAGAAGTCCAGGCGCGTCTGGCCAAGGGCGAAAAATTCGAAGCGCTGGCCAAAGAGTTCTCGCAGGATCCGGGTTCCGCCAACAATGGTGGTGACCTGGGTTATGCCGGTCCTGGCGTTTACGACCCGGCTTTCGAAAAAGCGCTGTACGCCTTGTCGAAAGACCAGGTGTCCGAGCCGATTCGTACCGACTTCGGTTATCACCTGATCAAGCTGCTGGGCGTGGAAGCGCCCGAAGTACCGACCCTGGCCAGCCTGAAAGACAAGCTGACCCGCGAGCTGAAAGCCGCTCAGGTCGAGCAGCGTTTTGTTGAGGCGACCAAGCAACTGGAAGACTCGGCGTTCGAAGCCTCTGACCTGGCACAGCCAGCAGCGGACCTGAAATTGACCGTGCACACGTCCAAGCCGTTCGGCCGTGAAGGTGGCGAAGGTGTTGCCGCCAACCGTGCCGTGGTCACTGCTGCATTCAGCCCGGAAGTCATTGACGAGGGTGCCAACAGCACCGCCATCGAGCTGGATCCGGAAACCGTGATTGTGCTGCGCTCCAAGGAGCACCTGAAGCCTGCGCAGCTGCCGCTGGAAAGCGTGAATGCGGCGATCCGTACTCAGCTGACCAAGGAACATGCCAGTGCCGAGGCCAAGACCCGTGCCGAGAAGCTGATCGCCGATCTGCGTGACGGCAAGGCGCCGCTGGACAAGGCGGTTGATGGTCAGAACTGGAAAACCACCGAAGCGGCTACTCGTGGTCAGGAAGGGGTTGATCCGGCCGTGCTGCAGGCGTTGTTCCGTATGCCGAAACCGGCTGCCAAGGACAAGCCGACGTTCTCCAGCGTTACGTTGCCGGATGGCAGTCTGATGATCGTGCGTCTGAATGGCGTCAATGAAGCGGCTGCACCGACGGATGAAGAGAAGGCGCAATATCGTCGTTTCCTCGCCTCCCGTGAAGGGCAGCAGGACTTTGCGGCGTATCGCAAGCAGTTGGAAGCTGAGGCGAAGATCGAGCGGTTTTGATCTTTTGACTGGCGTTTGAAGGAGCCCCGGCCTGTTGGTCGGGGCTTTTTTGTTTTTTGGGCGTGGCGGCCGTTGGGCCGGCCATGCTGTTGGGTTTTGGGTGAATATCCGTTTTTTGCGGTGTTGCGGCTGGCGGTTTCGCCCTTACGGCGACTTACTTTTTTACAAGCGCCTAAAAAAGTAAGCAAAAAACGCTAGCTCCTGCGTTCGGCCCTCGCAGGCTCGGGTTCCTTCGCTGCGGGACTGATCCGGGCGCAGCGGCTACGGTTTGCTTCGCTGCACCTCCTTCCGCTGTGTCTGGCTGCGCCAGACGGTCGCTGCGCTCCCACGCCCGGATCAATCCCTCCGCTCAGCCTTCCGACGTCGCCGGTGGATCAAGATCAAGAGCACTCGAGCTTGCGCTCATTGTATTGAGTGGTGAAGAGCGGATGCGCTCGCGTTTGCTTTTCTGTGGGAGCGAGCCTGCTCGCGAAGGCGGCCTGATAGCCGACCTGATTCTTGGATGTACACCGTCCCGTGGCGTTTAGAACACGCCGGTAGGTTCTGGATGTTATGGCCGTCGAGTCGACAGGCGACAGCGAAATTGCGCGCGTTGATCGATCATTTGTCCACGCGGCTTTTTCCTGGCGGTCATGACCGGTAAAGTTGTAACCGATTCTTGACACTATTCCATGCGCCATGGGGCGGCGATCTGTTGCACAATACGCCCCGGACTGTTTTCCTTCAGGATGTTCAATGTTGATTTCCACTCCCATGCGTGTTGTCGGGCTGGCGCTTTTGTTGACTGCGGTGGCCGGTTGTTCGAAGGACAAGCCGATCTATGAGCATGAGAACTTCGATGACTCCGGCACCTTTTCGCGCAATTACCCGGTGACTGATACCGCCAGCTGCGAAGCGGCCCGTCGCGCGTTGCTCAGTCAGGGCTACATCATTACCAGCAGTGATCCGAAACTGGTCAGCGGTCACAAGAGCTTCCAGCAGACCGGCGAGACCCATCTCGAGATCAGCTTCAACGTGGTCTGTGCCGAAGATGGCAGCGCCGGGCATCACGCGACGGTGTTCGCCAACGCCCTCCAGGACCGTTATGCGCTGAAGAAGACCAACAATTCGGCCAGCCTCGGGGTTGGTGTGCTGGGCTCGGTGTCGATGCCGATCGGCTCCTCGGATGATTCGATGGTCAAGGTCGCCAGTGAGACCGTCACTGCGCAGAAGTTCTACGAGCGGTTCTTCACACTGGTGGAGCAGTTCCTGCCCGCCGATGCGAAGAAGGCTGCACACATCGAAGAAAAACCGAAAACCGACCTCGGTGTGCCTGAGCCGAAGGTGACGCCTGCTCCGGCTGCTGCGCCACTGGTGCCGACACCTGCGGCGGAACCGGCTCCTGCGCCAGCTGCCGAGCCTGCACCGGCGCCTGTCGACACCGCGCCAGTGAGTTCCGAGCCGGTCGTGCCACCCGCGGAGTCGGCGCCGATCACGCCAGCGCCTGCGCCCGCAGAAGAGCCAGCGCCGGCCAGCGAAACCATCACGCCACCGACCAACCCGGATATTCCGCCACCGTCCGAGCCGATTCCGGCGATGCCTGCGTCGGGCCAATAAAAAACTCAGCGAAACCCTGTGGGAGCGAGCCTGCTCGCGAATGCGTAGTGTCAGTCGACAGATGATCAGACTGACACACCGCCTTCGCGAGCAGGCTCGCTCCCATAGTGGTTTTCGGGTGGGCATAAGATCTGGTTACATACCTGCGACATCAGCGCCGCGATAAATCCCCAACCACCTGCTACGTTTTATTCATGAAGGCGGCGTTTCACTTTTCCTTCACACGGGCACTTTATGCTCGGGGCACAGGTCGATTGATCAGGCCATTTTCATAGCGAGCGGTTTGGGGGATTTATACGATGGATGAGTATCAGGAAGAACTGCTCGAATACCAGGCCTATGAGCTGGATCAGCCAGAGCCGGCTGACGACGCCACAGAGCTCTGAGCGTCAGGCTCCCGAGCGGTAATTTCGTCGAGATTCGCCGGGCGTCTGCCCGCTCCAGCGCTTGAAAGCGCGCTGGAAGGCTTCGGCTGAGGCAAAGCCCAGAAGATAGGCGATCTCACCGAACGCCAATTCGGTGTCGCGGATGTAAGTCATCGCCAGGTCCCGGCGAGTGTCATTGAGGATTGCGCGGAACTGCGTGCCTTCCTCGGCGAGTTTGCGTCGCAAGGTCCATGTCGGCAGTTTCAGGCGTGCCGCGACTTCTTCAAGATCCGGTTCGCGGCCTCCATTGAGCAGCGGGCCGAGCAGTTGAGTGATGCGCTCGCGCAGGCTGCGGGTGCGGGTCATTTGGTCCAGCTCCCGCTCACACAGTTGCAGCAGATGCCGCCAAGTGCCCGGACAATGTTCAGGGTTGCGCAGGGCGAGACTGCTCAGGCTCAGGCGCAGTTGGTTGTGCTCGGCGCGGAACTGGATCGGGCAGTCGCCGAGCGCGGCGTAGGCGTCGCGATAATCCGGCGCTTCGAATTCGATTTCGATCCGCTCGGCGCGCAACGTTTCGCCGCACAGGCTCGACAACTGATGCAGCCAGCCGGCGAGGATCGAGTCGACCACGAAGCGGTTATAAGCGTTGTACGGGCTGATCGAGTAGAAGCGCAGCCAGGCGCCGCTGGCGTCTTCATGGAAAGTGGATTGCCCTCGGTAGTTCGAGCCGTAGAGCGGTTCGAAACGCGTCAGGCAACGGGCCGCTTCGCGCACGGTGGGTGCTTGCGCGGCGGTGATGCCGGCCAGCCCAGCCTGATTCAAGCGGATCATGCGGCCCATGCGCAGGCCCAGAGCGGGATCGCCGGTGAGTTGAATCGCCGCATGGCCCAAGCGCATGTAACGCGGGATCGATAAGCGTGCCCCGGCCTCGGCCAGCCGCGCGGTATCGAGGCCGTATTGCTCAAGCAGAGGCAGCGGATCGACGTCGTGGCTGCGCACGGCATCGGCCAGACTGTGGACGAAACCCACCGACAGATCCCCGAGGCGCATCGGCTGCGGCTTCATGGATTACAGCCAAACGTTCAGCAAGCGCGCACCACGGGCCTCGCCATCGGCGAACTGCTGACCGTTGCTGCTGAGGAAGCTTCTGCCGGTGCTCGGCTTGTCCCAGAATTGCCCGCGCATGAACACACTGACGCCGGCAACCGCGCGGCTGCTCGGTGGTTGTGCGGTAAGGGTCAGTCGATGCCAGGCCTGTCCTTCACTGAGGTCGCCGGGCTTGAGGCTGACTGACCCCGGCGTGCTCGAACCTTTGTAACCGCGCCATGGCTTGTCCCACGCGCCTTGGCCAATAACCTGCGCCGGTACGGCCACCAGTTGCGCGCCTTGGTCATCGAGTGTGCGGTAGTTGGAGGGATACCAGCTGTCACTGCCGATCAGGATGCCGAGGCGTCCGGCCGGGGTGTCGACGACCTGAATGGAGTGCTTGTCTTCGGCCTCAATCACACCCTGCTGATCAAAGATCGGGTGCATCTGCCGTTGCGGCTGCCCCAGCGGCAAACCGTCGCGGCCGAATACCACACTGCTGTTGAACAGCGCGCCGCTGCCAGGCTTGAGCTGGCCATCACGGATACTCGGCTCTGGCAGCACAATGGAGCCGGCGACCAGGGTGACCTGAAACTCCTTGGCCAGACCGCCGAACAGCGCCTGATAATCCTTGGCAATGGCTTTCGATTTCATCCGCAGATAAGCATCGTCCAGGCGTTGCTCGCCCTTGGCCCGCAGCCACGCGCGGGCGAACAGCAGCGGATTGCTCGCCGCCAGCCAGTTCATCGCCTCAGCCAGCGTCGGTGCCTGATAGAGCTCGTCTTTCTCGCCGCTGATCATCAGCCACGTACCGACGTGCTCGGGCAAAACCACCACGGTTTTTTCGTTGAGCAAGCCTTGATCGCGGGCCTGCTGCAGGTATGCCGCGAGTTTGCGGTGCAGGCGTGCGGAGCTTTGGTAATCGGTGGGGAACAGTTCGGGCTGAATGCCGAGCAGGTTGCCACGGTCGCCGGGCGTGCCGTGATCGACGGCGAGCTTGATGCGCAGGTCCGACAGGTAATGCCCCGCCGGACGGTCTGCCGCCCACATGGCGTAGGTGGTCAGGGCGGCAACGAGGGCCATGGAGAAAAACAGATACAGAAGTTTGCGCATGAAAACCAACAACAGCCGGGTACAGAGTGTGGCGCCTAGGGTAGGGCCCATGGCCCGGATTGCCAAGGGGCGCTGCGCATTTGGATCAATAACTTGTCAGTTACGGTCATTGAGTGACAGCGGTACGACTCTTAGTCTGTCGAACATGACTGACGGGGGACGCAGAGCTCCCGCAATTTTCCGTGATCGCTCGTTGTGGAGTTACCGATGACCGCCGCTCATTACCCGCATTTGCTGGCCCCGCTGGACCTGGGATTCACCACGCTGCGCAACCGCACGCTGATGGGCTCGATGCACACGGGCCTGGAAGAAAAGCCGGGTGGCTTCGAACGCATGGCGGCGTACTTCGCCGAACGTGCCCGTGGCGGTGTCGGCCTGATGGTGACCGGCGGTATTGGCCCGAATGACGAGGGCGGCGTGTATTCCGGTGCGGCCAAGCTCACCACTGAAGAAGAGGCGCTCAAGCACCGCATCGTCACCCGCGCGGTGCATGAGGCGGGCGGCAAGATCTGCATGCAGATTCTCCACGCCGGCCGTTATGCCTACAGCCCGAAACAGGTAGCGCCGAGCGCGATTCAGGCGCCGATCAACCCGTTCAAGCCCAAAGAGCTGGATGAAGAGGGCATTGAAAAGCAGATCAGTGATTTCGTCACCTGCTCGGTGCTGGCGCAGTCCGCCGAATACGACGGCGTCGAGATCATGGGTTCGGAAGGTTATTTCATTAACCAGTTCCTCGCCGCCCACACCAACCACCGCACCGACCGCTGGGGCGGCAGTTACGAAAACCGCATGCGCCTGCCGGTGGAAATCGTCCGCCGCGTACGCGAAGCGGTCGGGCCGAATTTCATCATCATCTTCCGCCTGTCGATGCTCGACCTGGTCGAAGGTGGCAGCACCTGGGACGAAATCGTCACGCTGGCCAAGGCCATCGGACAGGCTGGCGCGACCATCATCAACACCGGTATCGGCTGGCACGAAGCGCGGATCCCGACCATCGCCACCAAGGTTCCGCGTGCAGCGTTCAGTAAGGTCACGGCCAAGTTGCGTGGTTCGGTGAGTATTCCGCTGATCACCACCAACCGCATCAATACCCCGGAAATTGCCGAGCAGATTCTTGCCGAAGGCGATGCCGACATGGTCTCCATGGCCCGACCATTCCTCGCCGATCCGGACTTCGTCAACAAGGCCGCCGCAGGCCGTGCCGACGAAATCAACACCTGCATCGGCTGCAACCAGGCGTGCCTCGACCACACCTTTGGCGGCAAGCTGACCAGTTGCCTGGTCAACCCGCGTGCCTGCCACGAAACCGAACTCAATTACCTGCCGGTGCAGCAGATCAAGAAAATCGCCGTGGTCGGTGCCGGCCCTGCCGGGTTGTCCGCCGCCACCGTGGCCGCCGAGCGCGGTCATCAGGTGACGCTGTTCGATTCGGCCAGCGAGATCGGCGGCCAGTTCAACATTGCCAAGCGCGTGCCGGGCAAGGAAGAGTTTTTCGAAACCCTGCGCTACTTCAACCGCAAGCTGCAAACGACGAATGTCGAGGTATGCCTGAACACCCGCGTCGATGTGGCGAAACTGGTTGAGGGCGGCTACGACGAAATCATCCTCGCCACTGGTATCGCCCCGCGCGTGCCGGCGATTCCCGGCGTCGAGAATGCCAAGGTGCTGAGTTATCTGGACGTGATTCTCGAGCGCAAACCGGTCGGCAAGCGCGTCGCGGTGATCGGTGCAGGCGGGATCGGTTTCGATGTCTCGGAATTCCTCGTTCATCAAGGTGTAGCCACCAGTCTGGATCGCGCAGCGTTCTGGAAAGAGTGGGGCATCGACACGCAGCTGGAAGCGCGGGGTGGTGTGGCCGGTATCCAGGCGGCACCGCATGCACCGGCCCGTGAGGTGTTTCTGCTGCAGCGCAAGAAAACCAAGGTCGGCGACGGTCTGGGCAAAACCACCGGCTGGATTCACCGCACCGGTCTGAAGAACAAGCAGGTGCAGATGCTGAATAGCGTCGAATACCTGAGCATCGATGACCAGGGCTTGCATATCCGCATCGGCGAAACTGGCGAGCCGCAGCTGCTGGCGGTGGACAACATCGTGATTTGCGCCGGGCAGGATCCGCTGCGTGAGTTGCACGATGGCTTGGTCGAAGCCGGGCAGAACGTGCACTTGATCGGCGGCGCGGATGTTGCGGCGGAGCTCGATGCCAAGCGCGCGATCAACCAGGGGGCGCGCCTGGCAGCTGAGTTGTAAGCACATTCTGCAGGAGCTGCCGCAGGCTGCGATCTGTTGATCCTGATTTCAACAGCAAGATCAAAAGATCGCAGCCTGCGGCAGCTCCTACTAGTATGTGGTCTTTTCCAGATTGCACAGTGCCCATGCTTTTGCCTCCCGCCAACTGGTTACCCCAGGCCCCCCTCCAACCGCTCCGTCTTGATTGGCTGGAAAGTGCCGGCGTCGAAGTCGCGATCCTGCGCCTGGACCAGATCGACCCGCTGATCAGCGGCAACAAGTGGTTCAAACTCGTCGAACATCTCAAAACCGCCGAGCGCGCCGGCGCCGAAGGCATCATCAGTCTCGGCGGTGCACATTCCAATCACCTGCACGCGCTGGCGGCGGCAGGCAAGCGGCTGGGGTTCAAAACCGTGGGGCTGCTGCGCGGGCATCCGCAGGACACGTCGACGGTGGAGGATCTGCACGCGTTCGGCATGCAGTTGCACTGGCTGGGTTATGCCGGCTATCGCGCGCGGCACGAGGCGGGATTCTGGACGCCGTGGCAGGAGCGATATCCGACGTTGCATGCGGTGCCAGAGGGCGGTGGTGGATTGGCCGGCGCGCTGGGTTGCGCTGCGATCATGCAGCAGGTCGACGAACAATTGGCCAAGCTGGGCTGGGATGATTTTGACGCCTGGTGGCTGGCCTGTGGCACCGGCACGACACTGGCCGGGCTGGCGCTGGCTGACAGTGGCAAGCGCTCACTGTATGGCGCACTGGCGGTGCCGGATGATCACGGCGTGGGGCCGAACATCGAGTCGATCCTTGGACATGCCACCGCGCCCGTGGCGAGCTATCGACTGATCGACGCCAGCCGGGGTGGCTTCGCCAAGGTTGACCAGGCGTTGCTGACGTTCATCGAACAGACCGAGCAGGTCAGTGGCGTCCCTTTGGAACCGTTGTACACCGGCAAGGCCTTGCTGGCGCTCAAGCAGCTTGTCGAGTCAGGCGGATTCGCTGCTGGCACTCGAGTGGTTTTCGTTCACACGGGCGGCCTGCAAGGGCGGCGCGGATTTGCCGCAACGCCCTGACGCTCAGCCGCGCTTGGGCATCATCCGCAACAGCGTGTTATCGCGCACCACGTAATGGTGATAAATACCCGCCAGCGCATGCAAGCCGATCAGCCAATAGCCAATCGTGGCGATCAGCACATGCCAGCCTTCGACTTGTTTGGCGAAGGCCTTGTCTTCACCTACCAACAGCGGCAAATCGAAGCCATAGAACATGACCTGATGGCCCTCGGCGCTGGTGATCAGCCAGCCCAATATCGGCATGCACAGCATGAACAGGTACAACGCCCAATGCATCAGCCGCGCCGCCAAGGTCTGCCAGGCGGGGGATGCGGGGAAGATTTTCGGCGCAGGGCCGAGGCTGCGCGCGAGCAAGCGAAACCACACCAGTACGAACACAGTAAGGCCGAGCAAATAGTGCATTTCGCGGATCAACGCGCGGCCGCCGCTGCCTTTGGGGAAGAAACCGCGCAATTCCATGCTGGCGTAAACCAGCACCAACAGCACCAGCATCAGCCAGTGCAGCAGAACCGAAACAGTGCTGTAACGCGATTCTGAGCTTGTCCACGGCATGAGATTTTTCCTCTGGATCGGAATGCAATGGCCGTCATCACGGCACTGCTTTCACTGTAAACCTGTCGAGATGTTTTTGCCCGCAGCGCTCGCTGTTTTTTTTGCAATGAAAAAAGTGCAAAGAGTGCGGAGTGAATTGACTGATTACTTTAAAGTCATTCTTCTGTTTATTTTGCTGTAGCGTAACTTCATGTTGTTTATATCTTGTGCTTTATTTTGGTTTGAGTGTGTTGTTGTTCGCGATTACTGTTGGTCCGGGTCTTTAGCTTGTTATTAAAGATGAATGCTAATTTGTTAATCAGAGTATTAATATGAAAAGTCCGATCCCCAAACCTCGTCCGTCTATCACCCAGCCGAAGCCGGTAGTTCCTGCCAAACCGGTTGCGCCAACAAAGCCGGTTGCACCGACCAAGCCAGTTGTGCCGACCAGGCCAGTGGCACCGACCAAGCCAGTTGTGCCGACCAGGCCAGTGGCACCGACCAAGCCGGTTGTGCCGACCAGGCCAGTGGCACCGACCAAACCGGTTGTGCCGCCGAGGCCAGAGGCACCGACCAAGCCGGTTGTGCCGCCCAAACCAGTAGCACCGACCGCCCCGGTTGCACCGACGGCGCCAACCGAATCGAAGCGACCGCCTGTGCCATGGCCGACAATCAACATCAATATCGACCCGGTGGCGTTGATCGCATTGATCCAGGCCGCCAGAGCAACCGCCGATACTGACGGTTCGACTTCGCTACCCGAAGGAATCATCCAGCATGAAGATGGCCGGGTTGAACACCCAAGCGGGCTGATTATTTGGGCGGACAATACAATCGAATATCCGGATGGGCGTATTGTCTGGGAAGACGGTACCGAACGGTTGCCTGATGGCCGCGTTAAAACCCCAGAGGGTCTGGTTTATGATGCGGAAGGTAACCTTGTTACGGAGTAAGTTTCAAAACCTTAGTTTGTATTTGTAATATGTAAAACAAAAAAACACCGCTGGGAACTTCGAACAGCGGTGTTTTCTTTTAGACAGGCTCAGGGGTTCTGCGGCATCTGCCCGTTGGCCAGACGCTTGTTGATGTCGACGATTACTTGCGGCAAATCGCTGATAGTGTCGATCATGTAATGCGGGCGCGAACTTTCAAACAGCGCGTGGATGCGCTGGCGTTCGCTGGCCAGTTCGTCGCTGCCCAACGCGCGGAAACCTTCATAGTCCAGACCCAGCGCGTTGCCCGAGCAAATCAGCGCAACCGTCCACATGCCAGCCCGGCGACCTTCGAGAATGCCCGGCACGGTGTCGTCGATCTTCACGCACGCTGCAACATCGTCGATACCCAGAGCGATCACGTTGGCCAACGCTTGCGCCGGCCATGGACGACCGTTTGGCACTTCGTCGGTGGCGACCACGTGGTCGGCGACGTAGCCGTTGCTGGCGGCGAGTTCGACGACTTTGTCCATCACCGCTTTCGGGTACCCGGAGCAGGAACCGATCTTGATCCCTTGCTCGCGCAGTTGGGCGATGGCGTCCAGCGCGCCGGGAATCAGTGCCGAGTGCTCGGCGATTTTTTCGATCTGCAACGGCATGAAACGGTTGTAAATCGCGGTGACGTCGTCATCGGTCGGCGTGCGACCGAACACCTGGCGATAACGCTCGGCCACCTGCGGCTGATCACAGAGGGTGCGGATGTGGTCCCACTTGCCCATGCCCATCGGCCCCCGGGCTTCTTCGATCGATACCCGTACGTCGAATTCGGCGAAGGCTTCGACAAAAATCTGTGTCGGCGCAAACGAGCCGAAATCGACCACGGTACCGGCCCAGTCGAGGATCGCGGCTTGCAGCTTGTTTGGGTTGGTGTAGTTCATGGCAATCAATTCCTGTGAAAAAGAACTATTCGAATTTGGCGATCCTGTGGGAGCGGGCTTGCCCGCGATGAGGCCCTTTCAGTCGACATCCATGCTGAATGTCAGACCGCTATCGCGGGCAAGCCCGCTCCCACAGGAACCGTGGGGCGCTCAGATGTCTAGCACTTCCATCTCGCGCAGCACTTCACCCACCGCTGCCACGGCCTGGCGCATTTGGTCCGGGGAGACGTGGCCAATGCAGCCGACGCGGAAGGTTTCGACCTGGGTCAGTTTGCCGGGGTAGAGGATGTAACCCTTGGCTTTGACCCGCTCGTAGAAGTCCTTGAACTGGTAACGCGGATCCTGCGGCGCATGGAAAGTGGCGATGATCGGCGCCTGGATCGCCGCTGGCAGAAAGCTGCGCAAACCGATTTTGTTCATCTCTTCCATCAGCGCCTGACAGTTCGCCGCATACCGCGCATGCCGCGCCGGCAGACCGCCTTCTTCGCTGTATTGCAGTAATGCTTCGTGCAGTGCCGCGACCACATGGGTGGGCGGGGTGAAGCGCCATTGCCCGGTCTTCTGCATGTAGGCGTGCTGGTCGTACAGGTCCATCGCCAGCGAGTGCGAATTGCCGACAGCGGCGGCCAGGGATTCCTTGTGGGCGAAGACGAACCCCATCCCCGGTACGCCTTCCAGGCATTTACCGGAGGCGGCGATCAGCGCCTCGAACGGTACTTTTTGCGCGTCTACGGGCAATGCGCCGAAAGAGCTCATGGCATCAATGATCAGGCGTTTGCCGTGTTGCGCCACGACCTCGGCGATTTGTGCCAGCGGATTGAGGATGCCGGTACTGGTTTCGCAGTGAATCAGCGCCACGTGGGTGAGGTCAGCATCGGCGCGCAGCAAGCGCTCGACGTCGGCGGCGCTGGTCGGTTCGTCTTCGGCGGTTTCGAACGTGCTGAACGAGCGCCCGAGGACTTCGCAGATCTTCGCCAGCCGCTTGCCGTAAGCGCCGTTGATCAGCACAAGAATTTTGCCATCACGCGGCACCAGCGTGCCGATCGCCGCCTCTACGGCAAAAGTGCCGCTGCCTTGTAACGGTACGCAGTGGTGGCTGGCGGCGCCGTTGAGGATGGCCAGCAATTGCTCGCAAACGCTGGCGGTCAACTGGTTGAAGCGGTCATCCCACGAGCCCCAATCGAGCATCATTGCCTGACGGGTGCGGGCCGAGGTGGTCAACGGGCCGGGAGTGAGCAGAATCGGTGCGGCGGTACTCATTCATGTGTCCTTGCGAAAACGCTGGGGGATGAAGCTACGGGCCCTACGTTGCAATTCGCCGTTGCATCAATCAAATTGTTTATTGTTATGCCAGCCATCAGTGAGAGTTATCCATGAACCTGTTTCAGCTTCGCGCTTTCGATGCCGTGGCCCGCGAAGGCAGCTTCACCCGCGCGGCTGCACGGTTGTTCATCAGCCAGCCGGCAGTCACCGGACACATCAAGGCGCTGGAGGAGCACTACCAGATCACCTTGTTGCGGCGCACCGCGCGACGGGTGGAACTGACCGAGGAGGGCACTAAACTGGCGGCGATCACCCGCGCCATGTTCGGCCTGGCCGAAGAAGCGCAGACCTTGCTCGAAGCAAATCGGCAGTTATTGACCGGGCGTCTGGAGGTGGCGGCGGATGGGCCGCACATGGTCATGCCGATGCTGGCGAGCCTGCGCGCACGCTATCCGGGCATCACCGTCAACCTGCGTCTGGGCAACGCGCAGGAAACCCTGGCGGCGCTGTTGTCGGAACACGCCGATGTCGCGGTGCTGACCGAGGTCGAGCCGCGCAAAGGCCTGCATCTGCAAGCACTGAGCGAGTCGCGGATCTGCGCGTTGGTGCCAGTGGGGCATCGCTGGGCGAATCGCTCCGGTGAAGTGAAACTCAAGGAGCTGGACCAAGTGATCATGGTTCTGCGCGAGCCGAGTTCGATTACCCGGCGCACTTTTGATCAAGCGTGTGCGCAGGCTTCGATTCAGCCACGGGTGTTGCTGGAGCTGGACAGTCGCGAGGCCGTGACCGAAGCGGTTGCGGCCGAGTTGGGGGTGGGTGTGGTGTCATCGATGGAGGTCAGTCATGACCCGCGCGTGGTGGCGATCCCGATTGTCGGGGAAGGGCTGGTGAACCGGCACATGATCGGCTGCATGGAGCGCCGACGCGAGTTGCGCTTGATTCAGGCGTTTTTTGATTTGGCGCCAGCCTGAATACCGAGGCGCCCTCTTCGCGAGCAGGCTCGCTCCCACGTGGATTCTGCGCCTGGCGCGATGAATGCGGGAGCTGCCGAAGGCTGCGATCTTTTGTCTGTGCTCTAGTGTTCGGCGCGGTTGATCAGCCAGTCGAGCAGCAGGCTGTCGCGCGCGGGCTCTGCCTCGCGGGCCGGTGGCTGGCGTGGGTGGCCGAGGCACAAGATCGGTCGGTCCGGATCGCTGTCGAGAAAGCTGACCCACACTTCGCTGCCGGCACTGGGTAAATCGTCGACGGCGACGGGGCCGTTCAACCGGCTCAGGGCGATTGGCAGCCAGAGGGCGTCACTGTCGTTGCCGTACTGATTGTCAGCGGGCCACAGGATCACGGCGAGGCAGCCGTTTTCATCTACTTGCGCTGGCTGCCCCGGCGCACCCGCTACCCGCGCCAGGTGGTAACCGGCCACATTCGGACGCGGCTGTTTGAGTGCTGGGCGAAAGTCACTCGACCAGGGCTGTGCAGTGAAATCGTTGTGATAGCGATGAACCGTTGCGCCCGGGTCAAGAATCGAAGGGTGCTGTCCGTGGTGGCGTACGGCGCTGATCAGCCATTGTTCGTTGAAGTGATGAATTGGGTGCTCGGTCACCAACAGCAATCGGCCACTGAGCAAGTCGCTGCAATCGCTGCGCCCGTGAATCGAGCGCAGCTGGCAGCGTTGGCGTTGCAAATGGCGCCGGCTGCGTTGTTCGGCATACAGGCGTTCAATTGATCGCGCCGGCGTTTGCAACCCTGCCGAGGCTTCGTTGGCGGCTTCATCAATGCAGGCAGGCTGGCCGCGATTGCGTACCGCATGGAGCATCGGCACCGGCGCTGCGCGGTGCTGTTGATAGAGCGCGCTGACGCAGGGCGTGGGCGGGTGCTCATCCGCGTTGAAAGGGATTTCGACCGGTTCCTGTGGCAGGCTCAGGCTGTCGTCGGCGAACACCACAACATGGCCGTCTGGCCCATGTTCGAAGTGATAGTGGATGCCTTCTTCTTCACAGAGCCGCTGCAGCAGCGCCAGATCGCTTTCGTCGTATTGAATGCAAAACGCCCGCGGCGGGTAATGGCCGACGCTCATGTCAATGCGGTAGCTGTGCGCCGGCAAGGCATGCTCTTCAAGCAATTGCTGAATGATTTGCGGCGCATTGAGGCGAGTAAACACACGTCGTTCAGGCGCTTGCGCCAGTTGTTGCAGATGCGGCACCAGAATCAGCCGATAGCCCACCCGATGCGTGCCGCGATGTTCGCAACTGGCGCTGGCAATGACGCCGTGGAAACCGTGCTGTTCACTCAGCCGCAGAAAGGCCGGCCTGTGCAAAAAGGAGCCAGGGGCGATGGCGGGGGCGAGGCCGAGCAGTTCGATGTCGAAACGGTAGGGCTGGTTCAACGCCTCCTCGCCGCGAAAACGCACGACCGGCAGGCGCAATTCGCTGTCGGTCAGCGTAAGGGTGAACGGACTTTCCTTGTCATTGAGCATTCGAGCAGGCCCTGTCAGGCGATACGGGGTTTCAAGGGTACGAAACCGTCAGGCTGAATGGTCATGTCAAAGGCGCTTTTCAGAATCCCCCTACATGCTTTGGTGAAGATGTCGATTCCGCTGACTGTTTTTTTGGGTGATTGCCGACTTTAGGCCGTATAAACTTGCCGCCACGCGTCGGCCAATAGATGTCTCGGCGCCACAGATCAAGAGAGTGAGTAATGGGCGCACAGTGGAAGGTTAAACACAAAGAAGCGGCAGCCAACGCCAAAGGGAAGATCTTCGGCAAACTGGTGAAGGAAATCACCATTGCTGCACGCAACGGTGCCGATACCGCCACCAACGCACACCTGCGTCTGGTGGTCGAACAGGCGAAGAAAGCCTCGATGCCAAAAGAAACCCTCGATCGCGCGATCAAGAAAGGCGCCGGTCTGCTGGGTGAAACCGTGCAATACCATCGCGTGACCTACGAAGGATTTGCCCCGCATCAGGTGCCGCTGATCGTTGAATGCGTCACCGACAACATCAACCGCACCGTCGCGGAAATCCGTGTGGCGTTCCGCAAGGGCCAGTTGGGCGCTTCCGGTTCGGTGGCGTGGATGTTCAACCACGTCGGCATGATCGAAGCTTCGCCGGACACCCCGGACGCCGATCCGGAGATGGCGGCGATCGAAGCCGGTGCCCAGGATTTCGAACCGGGTGAAGAGGGCGCGACGCTGTTCCTCACCGATCCGACTGACCTCGACGCCGTGCAGAAAGCGCTGCCGGAACAAGGCTTCACCGTGCTTTCGGCCAAGCTTGGCTACCAGCCGAAAAATCCGGTCAGCGGCCTGAGCGACGAGCAAATGGCTGAAGTCGAAGCGTTCCTCGAAGGCCTCGACAACCATGATGACGTGCAGGACATGTTTGTCGGTCTGGCTGGCTGATCTGTCGCGCCGGTAAGCCTTTTCGCGAGCAGGCTCGCTCCCACATTGGAATGCATGTCTAATGTGGGAGCGAGCCTGCTCGCGAATGCCGCGCAGCGGTCAAAGGTTTTGCAGAATTTCACTGACTTCGCTGAATGCCGGGCGTCCCAAGACATCCGCCTGACAGCAGCGCTGCTCCAGCGCTTCCAATGCCAGGCGCCGCTCTGTACTCAACCCCGAGTCGACACGCGCCAACACTTCCCCAAGCAACACACCGAACGCACGTACCTCCAAGCGCTGCAATGCGCGTGTTTGCACATCATCGCGGGTGGCGTGAAACGAGGCCGCGCCGAAATCCCCCAGCAGACAATCGCCGCGATCATTCAACAGGATGTTGTGGCCATAGAGGTCGCCGTGGGTGATACCTTGGCGGTGCAGGTGCTCGGCCGCTGAGGCGATGCCTTGGGCGACGCGCAGGGCAACCTCGGCGGAGAACCGGCGATCTTCGGCATAAACATCCCGCGAGCACGAGTCCAGGCTCGGCAAGCCGGCGAGATTGCCGAAGCTCGGATCAATCAGTTGCATCACCAGCCCCTGCTGTTCATCGGGATGGCCGCTGATGCGCCCTTCGACGCGGATCAGGTTCGGGTGCAGGCCTGCGGTGATGCAAGCGTTCATCTCATGCAACGGCGAGCCGTCGCTGGTCATTTCGCCTTTGTACAACTTCACCGCAACCGCCTGCGCCGAGCCATCGTCACGCTGCCAGACCGCCCGGGAAATCACCCCGGAAGCGCCTTCGCCCAGTTGTTGTTCCAGGCGCAGCGCCGACCAGTCGATCAGTGGTGTGGCTTCCAGTGCGACGGCATCGGCTTCGGTTTCCAGCGGATTGCCGGCGTAGGCGAGCCAGGTCAGGCTCGGCAAGGTCAGCAGCCACTGTGGCAGCTCGTTGAGCTGGTTGGCGGCGATACGGAGCAATTCCAATCGATGACAATCGCGCATAGATTCTGGCAGCGAGCGCAGGCGATTACCGGCGAGCATGAGTTTCTGCAAAGCGGGGCGTTCACCCAGCTCCCTCGGCAGGTTCTCGATGCGGTTATCGGTGAGGATCAGCCAGCGCAGCTGCGGCGGCAGGGCGGCACCGGGCACCGTGACGATGCGATTGGCCTTGAAGCCGACCATGGTCAGCGCGGTGCACTGGCCGAGGCAGGCCGGCAGCTCGGTGAACTGGTTGTCGGAGCAGAACAGCACGCGCAGGCGGGTCAGGCGATGCAGGTCGTCGGGCAGGCTGCTCAGCGCGTTGCCGCTGAGGTTGAGCACTTCCAGCGTGTCGGCGAGTTGGAAAATTTCGTTCGGGAATTCGGTCAGGCCGCAAGACAGGTCGAGGCGGGTAATGCCCGACAGCTCGCCGGCGCGCAGTTGAGCAAGGGTGTGCATGTCTGGTTTCGCTATTGATCGGTGGAGCGACGCGGGGGCGCTGAGGATGGGCGACATGATAGCGGTAAAGCAATGTCTGGTTTATCTGGTATTGAAGTTGGCTCGGGACCTGTGGGAGCGAGCCTGCTCGCGAAAGCGGTATGTCAGTCAGAATTTATGTAACTGATACACCGCTTTCGCGAGCAGGCTCGCTCCCACAGGGTTCGCTTCCACAAGGTGCGGCATATCAGGCGGGGGCGTGGATTTCCTGCAATTGCCCCAACCGGCTGCGCGTGCGTGCCAGGTCGATGGCGTTTCCTTCAAGACTTTGGCCCAGCGGTAGTTGGCCCAGCAGCGTCAGGTGTTTGTCCTGGTCGTAAAGCACGTCGATGAGATTGATGAAGCGCTGCTGCACGGCGATCGGACACTCCCCGAGCTGCGGCAGGTCATCGATGATCCACTGATCGAAGCGCTGGCACAGCTGCAGATAGTCCATCACCGCCGTTGGTTGTTCACACAAGTCGTTGAAGGTGAACGCGACTCTTCGGCCCTCGCACAAGCGTGCTCGAAGCTGGCGCTTGCCAACCTCGAGGGCAAGAGCAGGCGCGTCGGCTGCCGGCAGATTCAGGGCCAAGCGCTGAGCTGATGTCGCCGGCCACACGTAATGACCTTGGGTGAACACTTGATGCGTGTGTTGACGGTTGAGCGTGCGGTAGTCGTGGGCGCCGCCGACTTCCATCACCTGCATGCGTGTATTGATCAGCTCGATCACCGGCTTGAAGCGCGCGTGATACAGCGGATTGGGCAGCAGGCCTTCAGGCGCGTAGTTGGAGGTCACCAGCAGCATGATCCGCCGTTTGAACAGGGCCTTGAACAGCCGCGTGATGAGCATCGCGTCGCCGATGTCGTGCACATGAAACTCGTCGAAACACAGTACCTGACAATCTTCCAGCAACTCGTCCAAGGTGATTTCCAGTGCGTCTTCCTGCTGGCGATGACGGAACATGCCGTCGTGCAACCGAGCGAAGAATTGATGGAAATGCAGGCGGCGTTTACGCGTGATCGGCAGCGCCTGGAAGAAACCGTCTAGCAACCAGCTCTTGCCGCGCCCGACGGCGCCGTACAGGTACAGACTCGGCGGTGTGTGGCCGCTGTCGCCGAGCAGCACGCTGGCCTGCTGCGCCATGCAATCGATGACTTGCTGCTGGCTGCGGCTGAGGGTGTAGCCCTGGCTCTTGGCCTTGTTGCGGAAGTAATCGCGGATGGCTGCGGCATGCGCATCGTGCCCGGCGCTGGCGGGCAGGCTTTTGCCGAACAGGCGACGCAAGATCGGCCAGCGTTGGCTCAGACGTGATCGTTTCGGCGTTCGGGCGGACACGCGGGACAGGCTCCTGGTTGATTGGATCGGCTCCAGCGGGAGCGCGGTGGCCCAAGTGTAACCAGAGCTCGGGCGTTGGCTACATGAAATATCACGGCGTACACGGTCCACTGTAGGAGTGAGCCTGCTCGCGATAGCGGCTAATCAGTCACATCATCAGTGTCTGAAAAAACGCTATCGCGAGCAGGCTCACTCCTACAGGAGATCGTCTCAGAACGGTGGCGATTGCTTGAGGAACTGCGCCGCTGGCGAGTCGGTCGGGCTGACCACCGCATAGTTGTACCCCGGCCCTGACCAGTAATCGGCTTGCAGATCGCCATCGCTGCGCGAACCGCGCGGCAGCAGGGTGTTTTTCGGTCCTGGCGGACGCAGGTAGAAACTGACCTTGTGACCGCTGCCATCCTCATACATCACCATTGCCGCCGGGCCTTCATCGGTGCTGAGCAAGCGCCCGCTGACCGGCTCGAATCCCGCTGCCTTGAGATCGGGCAAACGCCTGGCGTCGCTGAAGTAACGGTCGAGCCAACGCTGCATGTCGCCGTCGCTGTCGACCTTGTAATCGGCGGGCAGCACGCCTTGCTGGGCGATCAGTCGATAGGCTTGCAACGCGTCAGTCATCGGCAATTGCGCAGGGCGCACCAGGGTCATTTCCCGCGCCTGCCAGCCACTGAAACCGCCGATGCTGACGGCGATCAGCAACACCGCCGCGCTGGCCAGATGCCGACGTGACTGCTGGCGGCGACGCTGGCGAATCATCATTGGGTCGAGCGCCGGATTGGCCGGTTGCTGCAAGGCGCCACTCAACGCTGCGCGCAATTGCTGGGCGTCCCGCTGCCAGGCGCGCACCTGCGCCGCTTCTTCAGGATGGCTGGCCAGCCAGGTCTCGAGCACGCGCCGATCGGCGTCGCTGAGCTGGTGGTCGACGTAGGCGTGCAAATCGCGTTCGCTGGGAGGCAGGCTGATCATTTGAGTATCCGCAAGGAAGGGCTGCTGATTTCGCCGTCGCTGAGTTGGCGCAAGGCCTGGCGGGCGCGGGACAGGCGCGACATCACGGTGCCGATCGGGGCGCCGAGGATCTCGGCGACCTCTTTATAGGACAGGCCTTCCACCGAGACCATCAGCAGCAAAGCGCGCTGTTCGGTGGGCAGGCGTTCGAAGGCTTGCAGGGTCGACTGGGCAATCACGGTGCGTTCCACCGAGGGTTCGGCATCGTCACGACCGGTGAAAAATTCCAGCATGCGCGCATAGCGCCGCGAGCGACGGTGCGCATCGAGAAATTGCCGATAGAGGATCGCGAACAGCCAGGCGCGCAAGTCGCCTTCGGCACGTTTTTCACCCCACGCCGAGAGTGCCCGTTCGAGGCTGGCCTGGACCAGATCGTCGGCGCTGCTGCTGTTGCGCGTCAAGGACACGGCGAAGCGGCGCAATCTGGGAATGATTTCTCTCAACTGTTCGTCGAATTCGCTCATGAATTTCTGCTGGTCGCTACGCTGTGGACTAGGAAGACGCCCGTCAGTGCAGGTTATTCCCCGTGCGCAAAAATAAATACCGCGCCGCGGAATAAACCCGGACGGGGTGCGTCTTGCTGACTCTTTCCACTTGTGGCCGATGGCCTGGAGATATTCATGGTTGATCGCTCGTCCCCTAACGCGGCACCGCCGGGCAGGCCTGCGCGCCCGCCACTGAGCGCCGCGAGCCTGATCTTGCGTCTGGGCGCCATTGGCGTAATCGTCGCCGCTGTGGCCGGGGCGTTTGCCTACGTGCATGGCAACATTGACCCACAACGACTGACGCCAAAAGCGTTGGTCGATGTGCTGGAAAAGAACAACGGCGTGCATCCCGGTTTCCGCCGCAATCACGCCAAGGGTGTCTGCGTGATCGGCCATTTCGAAAGCAGCGGCGAGGCGCGGGCATTCTCTACGGCACAAGTGTTCAACCTGCCGCAGACGCCGGTGGTGGGGCGTTTTGCCTTGCCGGCCGGTAATCCCTATGCGCCGGACAGTGCCGTGCCGATCCGCAGTCTGGCTCTGCGTTTCACTCAGGCTGACGGGCAGCAATGGCGCACTGGGATGAACAGCATGCCGGTGTTCCCGGTCGGCACGCCCGAGGCGTTCTATCAATTGCAGCAGGCGCAGTCGCCTGATCCGGCCACCGGCAAGCCCGATCCAACGAAGGTGCCGGCGTTTTTCGCCGCACACCCGGAAGCCGTGCCGTTTCTGACGTGGGTGAAGACCGCCAAGCCTTCGGCCAGTTACGCCACGGAGACCTATAACAGCATCAACGCGTTCTATCTGGTCGATGGCAACGGCAAGAAACAGGCGGTGCGCTGGAGCATGACGCCATTGGCGCAGGACGCGGCGGGTGCCACCGCCCCTGAAGGCGCAGACTTTCTCGAGAAGGATCTGGTGCAACGCCTGGCCGCCGCACCTTTGCGCTTCCAGTTGAACATCACCCTGGCCAACGCCGACGACCCGGTCAACGATGCCAGCAAGACTTGGCCCGCAAATCGAAAAGTGCTGAACGCCGGGACTCTGGTGCTGGAGAAAACCCAGCCGCAGCTCAGTGGTGAATGCCGCGACATCAACTACGACCCGCTGGTATTGCCGGCCGGAATTCAAGGCTCGGAAGATCCACTGCTGGCCGCGCGTTCTGCCGGTTACGCCGATTCCTACCTGCGTCGCACCAGCGAAGTCAGCCAGTTGCCCGCCGCCAAACAGGAGGCTCGTCCATGAACAAGCAACCGACTCATTTCGTTTTGCTGGCGCGCCTGCTGCACTGGCTGATGGCGCTGATGATCATCGCCATGCTGTTTATCGGCGCGGGCATGGTCACTTCGGTGTCGTCTCGCCATGAATGGCTGATTCATCTGCACAAGCCACTGGGCATCGCGATTCTGGCGCTGGTGATTGTGCGTCTGCTGGTACGGTTCACTACGCGTCAGCCACGGTTGCCGGATGATCTGCCGGGCTGGCAGGTGTTGGCAGCCAAGGCTTCCCATGTCTTGTTGTATGCGTTGATGCTGGTGTTGCCACTGCTCGGCTGGGCGATGATCAGTGCGTCGGGCGAGCCGGTGATGCTCTCGGCGTCGCTGCATCTGCCGTCGATTGTGCCGGCCGATGCGCAACTGTTTGCGGTGCTGCGCAAGTCGCACGGCTATCTGGCGTATCTGCTGTTTCTGACGGTGCTGCTGCACCTGGCGGCGGCGCTGTTTCATGGCTGGGTGCGTCGTGACGAAGTCCTCGACAGCATGTTGCGCGGGCGCGATCGCGGCTGACCGGTTAAAGCAAAAGATCGCAGGCCGGCTGCGATCTTTTGTTGTTACAGGGGAGGGGATCAGCGCAGGGTGTCGACCATTTCGGCGAGGGAGGTCAGCACATCCTTGCCCAATTGCTTCGAACGTTTGCCCGACCAGCCGGTGAGCTTGTCCGGGTGGTCGTCGTGGTCCTTGAACGGCATCTCCAGGGTCAGCGACAGGCAGTCGTATTTCTGTCCGACGCTGTTGCAGGCCAGCGTCATGTTGGCCTGTCCCGGTTCGTCGCGGGTGTAGCCGTAGGTGGTCTGGAAATCTTTGGTGGTGTGCTTGAGGTGGCTGCGGAAATGCTCTTCAAGCTTTTCGATGCGCGGTGTGAAGCCGGGATTACCTTCACAGCCGGCGGTGAAGACGTGGGGTATTTCCTCGTCGCCGTGTACGTCGATAAACGCATCGACGCCATACTTTTCCATCTGCTGCTGGACGAACAGCACTTCGGGGCTGATGTCCTGACTGGCGTTCTGCCAGGCGCGGTTCAAATCCTGGCCCATGGCGTTGGTGCGCAGGTGGCCGTGGAAGGCGCCGTCCGGATTCATGTTCGGTACCAGATACAGATCGGCGCTGGCCAGCAGTTTGTTCAGAATCGGGTCGTCATGGCGTTCCAGACGCTCGATCACGCCTTCCATGAACCATTCCGCCATGTGCTCGCCCGGGTGCTGCTGGGCAATGATCCAGATCTTGCGCTGGCCTTCGGCGCCACTGCCTTTGCGCAGCAATTGAATGTCACGGCCTTCGACACTTTTGCCGGTCGCCAGCAATTCGGTGCCAGCCTTGCTCAGCGCCTGCTCGATGAGCCAGTCGTGACGGCCGCGGCTGTAGGGTTCGAAGTAGGCGAACCAGGCATGAGTCTGTTCGGCTTCGAGGCAGAAGCGCAGGCTGTCGCCTTCGAAGCTGGTGGGGATGCGGAACCAGTTGACGTGGTCGTAGGAAGCGACTGCCTGATAGCCGGTCCAGGCTTTGTTGTAGGAGGACTGGCTGGCATTGACCAGGCGAAACCAGTGTTCCTGATGCACATGCAGGCCGCTGGCTTTGAAGTGGAACCACTGAAAATGAGCGCTGCGGGTGTCCGGACGGATGGCCAGAACCGGATTGAGCGGGTTGCTGATGTCGATGACTTGGATGTTGCCGCTGTCGAAATTGGCGCTGATGTCGAACGAAGATTTGGCCACGGTCATAATCGCTTCCTGAGCAGGATTTTTATGACCGGTACTTTACACGCAGGCTGGGGTGAAACCGAGGGGAATTGCGGGTGGAGCGGGGGGCGTCTTCCGTGACGCGCCAGCAGCTTAGAGGCTGTGCGATTGATTCTCAAGTGCTGATCGCCATTAGTTAGGCCCGATGGAGCCTGGTCTGGCTTGCCAATCGATATTCATTTGATATTATCCGCGCCATCGAATTTGCAGCACCCAAAGACTTCATTAGCCTGAAGACACAAGCCCGAAAAACGGGCAAAAAAAGACCCGGCAAAAAGCCGGGTCAAAAACCGTGATTAGCCTGATGAGGAGATAGTCCAGAAGACCGACCTAAGGTCTCTGGTCCATCGACTGATCTCGCGACCAGCTGCTTGCAATAATAATCATTATCATTTGCAAGTCAAACGTTTTTATCTGCGCGATGGGAAAATTCTTTCCTGTCCGCCCGTACCTTGTCCGCCGTGACTTCGTCGTTGTCGATCGAATGGTCGACCATCGCCCGCGCCATATCCACCATGTGCACCACCGAGAAGGCCAGGTCGCGATTCGTGCCTTGCAGGTTTTCTGCCGCCTTGAACGCTGTAGCGGCTGCACATCGCAACAAGTCCGAGGCGTGCACCAGTGCTTCCTCGCCACTGAGATGGTTTTTGACATCGAAAAAACGTTCGTCCGTCTCGGATTTCGAAACAGTCGGTTTCAAGTAGTAGTCCAGCGCTCGCTGTGCCGCGGCGTTACCTTGAGGCGAGGTGAAGCTGGTGTCGATTTGCAGATCGGGCAGGTCTTTGCTGCTGATGTTCATCATGAGAAGGCACTCCATGTTCATTTGAAAGTCCGTTTCCCTAGGATAGTACCGCCTGTATTTGTGACGAGAATTTAAATACTACAATATGTGTTTTGCTGGTCGAAGACGTCCGCGTAAGGTGCGGCACATGGATAAATGGATTGAGTTGGTCAAGGCCAAGATGAGTGAACTCAAAGTCACTCAAACAGAGCTCGGAGAGCGCGTCGGCATGTCCCAGGGCGGGATCGGTCATTGGCTGAACAAGCGTCGCGAACCCGGTGTTACCGAAATGAATCGCGTGCTCAAGGCGCTGGGAATGGACTTCCTCGAAGTCGTGCTGGTGATCCGCGAACCGCAGCCGACGCCGGAAGACGAAATGCCGCTGGCGCAGAAGTACAACCCGTACTTCCGTTACCCGGTTTGCGATTGGCGTGCACCGTGCGAAGTGCGCGACGCTGCGGCGAGCTATCCCGGAGCATCAGCGAAGCAGCGCTTCGAACTCACGGATTACCACGCTCGTGGCGGTGCCGCGTTCTGGCTGACGGTGACGGGGGATTCGATGACCGCGCCCAGCGGCCAGAGCATTGCCGAGGGCATGCTGATTCTGGTCGACCCGGAGCTGGAGGCGGTGCCTGGCAAACTGGTGATCGCCCAGTGGCCGGACAGCGAAGAAGCGATTTTCCGCAAACTTGACGAGCAGGCCGGCCAGCGTTACCTGGTGCCGCTCAATCCAACCTGGCCGAAAACCCTGCTCACCGATGAATGCCGGATTATCGGCGTGGTGGTTCAGGCGACGGCGCGTTATTGAACGGATCGATCCTCGCTCAAGGCCAGGATCGATCCTTTCATTTCACTCTTCTTCCAGCTCCACCAAAGCGCTGCCTTCACTGACCATATCGCCTTCCTGGCAAAACAGCGCTTTGACCACCCCGGCGTGCGGCGCGCGGATGCTGTGTTCCATCTTCATGGCTTCGAGCACCACCAGTTGCGCCCCGGCCTCGACCGATTGGCCCACTTCGACCAACACACGCACGATGCTGCCGTTCATTGGTGCGGTCAGACCGCCCTGATGGCTGTGGCTGGCTTCAACGGCACTGATCGGATCGAACGCTTCGATGCGCCGCAACTCGCCTTCCCATTCCAGGTACAACGCGCCACCCTGATGAATCGCCCGCAATGTGCGGCGCACGCCGTCATGCTCGACGACCAGCGCTTCGCCCAGCAGTCTGGCGTGGGCCGCCGCTCCCAATGTCAGTGCGCGATCCTGCCCCTCGCAACTCAGATGTAAAGTGATTTCTGCCGGCAAGCCTGTCCGCAGACCACTGCCGCAAGACCAAGGCGAGGCGGGATCATCTGCCCGCGCACGCTTGGGCAAACTCTGCGCAAACGCCTGCGCCGCCGCCCGCCAGAACTCATCGCTCAATGTGCCTGGTGCAGGCAGCAATTGCTCCTGATAGCGCGGGATAAACCCGGTATCCAGCTCTGCCGCCGCAAATGCCGGATGCGCGATGATCCGGCGCAGGAAATTGATGTTGGTCTTCAGCCCGCCAATAGCAAACTCGCCGAGCATGTTCAACAGACGCAAGCGTGCCTGTTCGCGATCTTCGCCCCAGGCAATCAGTTTGCCGAGCATCGGGTCGTAGAACGGCGATATCTCGTCACCTTCCTCAACGCCGCTGTCGACCCGCCGCCCTGGCCCTTGCGCCGATTCGCGGTACAAGTGCAGACGCCCGGTGGCCGGGAGGAAATCATTCGCCGGATCTTCGGCATACAAGCGCACTTCAATCGCATGACCGTTGAGCGGCACCTGCGCTTGGGTAATCGGCAGCGCTTCCCCACGGGCGACGCGGATCTGCCAGGCGACCAGATCGAGCCCGGTGATTGCTTCTGTTACCGGGTGCTCGACTTGCAGCCGCGTGTTCATCTCCATGAAGAAAAACTCGCCGCGCGCATCCAGCAAAAACTCCACGGTGCCGGCGCCGACATAACCGATCGCCTGCGCCGAACGCACAGCCGCTTCGCCCATTGCCCGGCGCAACTCGGGCGTCAGGCCCGGCGCCGGGGCTTCTTCGACGACTTTCTGGTGCCGACGCTGGATCGAGCAGTCGCGCTCGTTGAGGTACAGGCAGTTGCCGTGCTGATCGGCGAACACCTGAATCTCCACATGACGTGGCTTGAGCAAATACTTTTCCACCAGCATCCGCGAGTCGCCAAATGACGATTGCGCTTCGCGCTGCGCCGAGGCGAGGGCTTCGGCCAATTGGCTGACATCCTCGACCACTTTCATGCCTTTACCACCGCCGCCGGCCGTGGCCTTGAGCAGCACCGGATAACCGATGCGTTCGCAGGCTTCGCGGAAGGTGTCGAGGTCCTGCGCTTCGCCGTGATAGCCCGGCACCAGTGGCACGCCAGCCTTTTCCATCAGCGCTTTGGCGGCGGATTTGCTGCCCATCGCATCGATGGCCGAGGCGGGCGGGCCGAGGAAGATCAGTCCGGCGCCTTCGATGGCGCGGGCAAATCCGGCGTTTTCCGAGAGAAAGCCGTAGCCGGGATGAATCGCCTGGGCACCGCTGGCCTTGGCGGCGGCGATCAATTTGTCGATTTGCAGATAACTCTCAGCGGCCTTGCTGCCGCCCAGATCAACACGAATATCGGCCTCACGGCTGTGCCGCGCATCGCGGTCGGTGGCGCTGTGCACGGCGACGGTAGTCAGGCCCAAGGCCTTCGCGGTGCGCATCACCCGGCAGGCGATTTCGCCGCGGTTGGCCACCAGCAGGGTGGTAATCACAGGTGCGCTCATCAACGCGACTCCTTGGTGGATGCGGCTTGCCAGTTCGGTGGGCGTTTCTGCAGGAAGGCGCGCAAGCCTTCCTGGCCTTCAGGGCTGACGCGAATCCGCGCGATGGCATTTTCGGTGTAACGGCGCAGGGCCGGGGTCAGCGCGCCGTTGCCGACTTCACGCAGCAGATCTTTGCTGGCGCGCATGGCGGCGGGGCTGTTGAGCAACAGGTTGTCGATCCACTGTTCGACCTGTTGCTCCAGTTCAGTGGCGGGATAGCTTTCCGACAATAAACCGATCTCCCGCGCCCTCTGCCCGCCGAAGCGCTCGGCCGTCAGTGCATAACGCCGCGCCGCCCTTTCACCGATTGCCTGCACCACGAACGGGCTGATCACCGCCGGCGCCAGGCCGATGCGCACTTCCGACAGGCAGAACTGCGCGTCATCGGCGCCGATCGCCATGTCACAGCAACTGATCAGGCCCAGCGCACCACCGAACGCCGCGCCCTGAACCACGGCCAGCGTGGGGATTTTCAGTTTGGCGAGGTTGTACATTAGCTCGGCGAGTTCGCGGGCGTCATCGAGGTTGGTGTGGTAATCGAGTTCCGCCGATTGCTGCATCCACGCCAGGTCTGCGCCGGCGCTGAAATGCTTGCCACGCCCGCGCAGCAGCAGGAAACGCAGGCTCGAGTCGCTCGCGACCTTGTCGATGGCCAAGATCAGCTCGCGGATCATCTCGGCATTGAAGGCGTTGTTTTTCTCGGCGCGGTTGAGCCACAGCGTCGCGAAACCGCGTGGATCGGTTAGCAGTTCGAGGGTATTGAAGTCGTTCATCAGATTCTCCCCATCACATCCGGAACACGCCGAAGCGGCTCGGTTCGATTGGCGCGTTCAGCGACGCGGACAAGGCCAGGGCCAGCACATCGCGGGTCTGCGCCGGGTCGATAACGCCGTCGTCCCACAACCGCGCGCTGGAGTAATAGGGGTGACCCTGTTCTTCGTACTGATCGAGAATCGGCTGCTTGATCTCGCTTTCCTGCTCGGCGCTGAACGCCTGACCGCTGCGTTCGGCCTGTTCGCGTTTGACCTGCACCAGCACACCGGCGGCCTGTTCGGCACCCATCACGCCAATTCGCGCGTTCGGCCACATCCACAGAAAACGCGGATCGTAAGCACGACCACACATGCCGTAGTTGCCGGCACCGAAACTGCCGCCAATGATCACGGTGAATTTCGGCACTTTGGCGCAGGCCACCGCGGTCACCAGTTTCGCGCCGTGTTTGGCGATGCCGCCGGCCTCGTATTTCTGGCCGACCATGAAACCGGTGATGTTCTGCAGAAACAACAGCGGGATGCCGCGCTGGCAGGCCAGTTCGATGAAGTGCGCGCCTTTCTGCGCGGCTTCGGCGAAGAGGATGCCATTGTTCGCCAGAATCGCGATCGGGTAGCCGTGCAGGTGCGCGAAACCGCAGACCAGCGTGGTGCCGAAGAGCGCTTTGAATTCATCGAACACCGAGCCGTCGACCAGCCGCGCAATTACTTCGCGCACATCGAATGGCTGCTTGGCGTCAGCCGGAACCACGCCGTACAACTCGTCGCTGGCGTACAGCGGCGCGATCGGCGTGCGTTGCTGCACCTCGCCGAGCTTGCGCCAGTTGAGGTTGGCGACGCTGCGGCGGGCGAGGGCGAGGGCATGTTCATCGTTCTCGGCGTAATGGTCGGCCACGCCAGAAGTCTTGCAATGCACATCGGCACCGCCGAGGTCTTCGGCGCTGACCACTTCACCGGTCGCGGCTTTCACCAGCGGCGGGCCGGCGAGGAAAATCGTCGCCTGGTTGCGCACCATGATCGCTTCGTCCGCCATCGCCGGCACGTACGCGCCGCCGGCGGTGCACGAGCCCATGACCACGGCGATCTGCGGGATGCCCATGGCGCTCATGTTGGCCTGGTTGAAAAATATCCGCCCGAAGTGCTCGCGATCCGGAAACACTTCGTCCTGACGCGGCAGGTTGGCACCACCGGAATCCACCAGATAAATGCACGGCAGGCGATTCTGCTGGGCGATGGTCTGCGCACGCAGGTGTTTTTTCACGGTGAGCGGGTAATACGAGCCACCTTTCACCGTCGCATCGTTGGCGACGATCATGCATTCAACGCCTTCGACGCGACCGATCCCGGCAATCACCCCGGCGGCCGGGACGTCTTCGCCGTAAACCGCATGGGCGGCGAGTTGGCTGATTTCGAGAAACGGCGAGCCGGGGTCGAGCAGGCGATTGATGCGCTCGCGCGGCAGCAATTTACCGCGCGAGGTGTGACGCTCCTGGGCTTTGGCACCGCCGCCCTGCGCCACTTGGGCGAGGAGGGTGTGCAGCGCGTCGACCTGTTTGAGCATCGCCGCGCTGTTGGCGGCGAACTCCGCTGAACGCGGGTTGAGCTGAGTGTGCAGAATCATGGGGCTTACTCCGTAAGCAGCTTCTAGCTACAAGCGGCAAGTCGGGGCAAGAGCGCGGTTCTCTTGCAGCTTGAAGCTTGCGGCTTGCAGCTGCCGAAATTCATTTCGTCTCGTTGAACAGTTCACGGCCGATCAGCATGCGCCGGATCTCGCTGGTGCCGGCACCGATTTCGTAGAGCTTGGCGTCGCGCAGCAGGCGGCCGGCGGGGAATTCGTTGATGTAGCCATTGCCGCCGAGAATCTGGATCGCGTCGAGGGCCATTTGCGTGGCGCGCTCGGCGGTGTAGAGAATCACCCCGGCCGCGTCCTTGCGCGTGGTTTCGCCGCGCTCGCAGGCCTGGGCCACCGCGTACAGATAAGCGCGGCTGGCGTTGAGCTGGGTATACATGTCGGCGACTTTGCCCTGGATCAGCTGGAACTCGCCGATGCTCTGACCGAACTGCTTGCGGTCGTGGATGTACGGCACGATCAGGTCCATGCACGACTGCATGATCCCGGTCGGGCCGCCGGAGAGCACCACGCGTTCGTAATCGAGGCCGCTCATCAGCACTTTCACGCCACCGTTGAGCACACCAAGGATGTTCTCTTCCGGCACTTCGACGTCATCGAAAAACAGCTCGCAGGTGTTGGAGCCGCGCATGCCGAGCTTGTCGAACTTGTTGCTGCGGCTGAAGCCTTTCCAGTCACGCTCGACGATGAACGCGGTGATGCCGTGCGGGCCTTTTTCCAGGTCGGTCTTGGCGTAGATCACGTAGGTATTGGCGTCAGGGCCGTTGGTGATCCAGGTTTTGCTGCCGTTGAGGACGAAGTGATCGCCGCGTTTGTCGGCGCGCAGTTTCATCGAAACCACGTCGGAACCGGCGTTAGGCTCGCTCATCGCCAAGGCGCCAACGTGCTCGCCGCTGATCAGTTTCGGCAGGTATTTGCTTTTCTGTTCGTGATTGCCGTTGCGGTTGATCTGGTTGACGCAAAGGTTGGAGTGCGCGCCATAGGACAACGCCACCGACGCCGAGCCACGGCTGATTTCTTCCATCGCCACCACATGCGCCAGATAACCCAGACCGGCGCCGCCGTATTCTTCCGGCACAGTGATGCCGAGCAGGCCCATGTCACCGAATTTGCGCCACATGTCGGCGGGGAACAGGTTGTCGTGGTCGATCTGCGCGGCACGCGGGGCGATCTGATCGGCGACGAAAGACTGCACCTGATCGCGCAGCATGTCGATGGTTTCACCGAGGGCGAAATTCAGGGATGGATAGCTCATGGGTCACCTTTTGGCTTTTTTATCGGGTGCAGCGCACGACGAGTCGGCGCTCAGCTTTACGTTAACGTAAAGCTTCCAGAGACCGACTGTCAATCGGCTTTACGTAAGCGTCAACTTGGGCGAGAGTAAGGGCAGTTCAGGATTGAAAACGGAGAGCTTTCTGTAGGAGTGAGCCTGCTCGCGATAGCAGTGTGTCAGTCAATATTTGCGTTTGCTGACACGACGCTATCGCGAGCAGGCGAAGGCCTACAGGACCGTCGTTACCCATAAATAAAGACAATAGGGGTCATCATGGATCAACCCAGCGCAAACCGGCAGCGTAGCTACAGCCGTGGTTCTCAGGACAAGGCTTTGCTGGCGATGACCATCGGTCAGCGTTTCGATCAGACTGTCGCACAACACCCGGACGGCGAGGCGCTGGTGGTGCGCCATCAGCAGTTGCGTTACTCCTGGCGGCAATTGGCTGAAGCGGTGGATGAGCAGGCCAGAGCCTTGCTCGCACTGGGTTTGCAGACCGGCGATCGCCTCGGCATCTGGGCGCCGAACTGCGCGCAGTGGTGCATCACCCAGTTCGCCACGGCGAAGATCGGCGTGATCCTGGTCAACATCAATCCCGCCTATCGCAGCTCCGAACTCGAGTACGTGCTCAAGCAATCCGGCTGTCAATGGCTGGTCTGTGCCGGAGCGTTCAAGACCTCGAATTACCACGCAATGCTCCAGAGCCTGGCGCCAGAATTGGCCGAGCACGCCATCGGTCACCTGCGCAGCGAACGCCTGCCGGAGCTGCGCGGCATGATCAGCCTCGATGCCAATCCGCCGCCCGGTTTTCTGCCGTGGTCGCAGCTCAGCGATCTGGCGGTCAGCGTCTCGCCCGATCAAATGCGTGAACGCAGTGCCAGCCTGCATTTCGATCAACCGGTGAACATCCAGTACACCTCCGGCACCACCGGTTTTCCCAAGGGCGCGACCCTCAGTCACTACAACATTCTCAACAACGGATACATGGTCGGCGAAAGCCTCGGCCTGACGGCTGCCGATCGTCTGGTGATTCCGGTGCCGCTGTATCACTGCTTCGGCATGGTCATGGGCAACCTCGGTTGTGTCACCCACGCCAGCACGATGATTTACCCCAATGACGCCTTCGATCCGGCGCTGACCCTGCAAGCGGTAGCCGAAGAACAGGCCACGGCGCTGTACGGTGTGCCGACCATGTTCATCGCCATGCTCGATCAGCCGCAGCGGCAGACCTTCGACCTGTCGAGCCTGCGCACCGGAATCATGGCCGGCGCCACCTGTCCGATTGAGGTCATGCGCCGTGTGATCAATGAAATGCACATGAGCGAAGTGCAGATCGCCTACGGCATGACCGAAACCAGCCCGGTGTCGCTGCAGACCGGGCCAGCGGATGAGCTGGAGCTGCGCGTCACCACGGTCGGGCGCACCCAGCCGCAACTGGAAAGCAAGATCATCGACGCCGCTGGCCACCTCGTGCCGCGCGGCACCATCGGCGAATTGTGCACGCGCGGTTACAGCGTGATGCTCGGTTACTGGAACAATCCGCAGGCCACCGCCGAAGCCATCGACGAGGCGGGATGGATGCACACCGGCGATCTGGCGAGCATGAACGAGGAGGGTTACGTCAACATCGCCGGGCGTAACAAGGACATGATCATTCGTGGCGGCGAGAACGTTTACCCCCGTGAGCTGGAGGAGTTCTTCTTCACCCATCCGGCGGTGGCGGACGTGCAGGTAATCGGCATTCCGTGCTCGCGCTACGGTGAGGAAATCGTCGCCTGGATCAAATTCCACCCCGGCCATAGTGCCTCGGAGCTGGAGCTGCAAACCTGGTGCAAGGAACGCATCGCCCACTTCAAGACACCGCGCTACTTCAAGTTCGTCGACGCGTTTCCGATGACGGTGACGGGCAAGATCCAGAAATTCAGAATGCGGGAGATCAGTATCGAGGAGCTGAAAATAACCGAGCGGTAACCTAAACCCTGTGGGAGCTGGCTTGCCAGCGATGGCGTCAGGTCAGCCAGCATCAATGTTGAATGTTCTACCGCAATCGCTGGCAAGCCAGCTCCCACAGGGATTGGGGGAATTCAGGAATCGCAGAAAGCACAAAGGGGAGCCGAAGCTCCCCTTTAATTTGTCGTTGCGTGCTCTTTTTATTATTGAGGGTCGGTCTGTTGTTGTTTTTGGCAACCGTGGCCCTGTACAGCTTTTTGGCGACCCCCATCCGGGGTCAAGAGCAAACGTATTTTTTTGAGCGCTGATCTGCTTTCTCGTTTAACGATCCAACCGATTCGGGAGCTACCTGAAGGTAGTTTTATTGTTCTCTGCCCGGTTGCGGGTCACTCCTGAGAGCACCCTGAAAAGCACACCTTCTCCAAAAAAATCTGTTAGCTGCGTCTCTGCCGTGTTGTTCTTGTTATGTCAGAGTCGTTTCGTCTTGTTTTTATTGGTTTGCGGCTTTTTATTCTTGTTATGCGATAGAGATAGCAGGTGTCGTGCCAACTTTTAAAAAGCTTTATAAATCAGTCGGTTAGGGTTTTAGGGTTTTTTCAGCTCCGGGCAAAGCCAGACAATTTGTTTCCGTGTTACTCGCTTTTGCCCACATCACTGACGCAGCGGTAACACCTCACTGGGCGCTGCGCGCCTTGGCCACCCGCGAGCCGCTGGGCCGGCCGAGCACTGCGCTGATCTGCTGGCCCGCGATAATCAAGGCGTCCAGGTCGATGCCGGTCTCGATCCCCAGGCCGTTGAGCAGGTACACCACGTCCTCGGTGGCAACGTTACCGCTCGCGCCTTTGGCGTACGGGCAGCCGCCGAGGCCGGCGATAGAGCTGTCGAACACCGCAATGCCTTCGAGCAGGCTGGCGTAGATGTTGGCCATGGCCTGGCCATAGGTGTCATGGAAATGCCCGGCGAGTCTGTCCCGTGGCACCTGCGCCGAGACCACCTCGAACAGGCGCCGGGTCGCGCCCGCCGTGCCGGTGCCGATGGTGTCGCCCAGCGACACTTCGTAGCAGCCCATCGCGTACAGTTCGCGCGCGACCATTGCCACTTGCTCCGGCGCAACGGTGCCTTCATACGGGCAGCCCAGCACACAGGACACGTAACCGCGCACGGTAACGCCGTGTTGTTTCGCCGCTTCCATGATCGGCGCAAAGCGCGCCAGGCTTTCGCTGATCGAGCAGTTGATGTTGCGCTGCGAGAACGCCTCGGACGCCGCTGCGAACACCGCGACTTCCTTGACCCCGGCGGCGAGCGCGTCTTCAAAGCCGCGCAGGTTCGGCGCCAGCGCGCCGTAGGTCACGCCGGGCTTACGCTGGATCTGCGCAAACACCTCGGCGGAGCCGGCCATCTGCGGCACCCACTTGGGCGAAACGAAACTGCCGACTTCGATATAGCCCAGACCTGCAGTGCTCAGGGCATCGACCAGTTGCACCTTGTCAGCGACGCTGATCGGCTGGGCTTCGTTCTGCAGGCCATCGCGCGGGCCGACTTCGATCAGGCGTACTTGGGAGGGGAGGGACATGGGCGGGACCTGCTTCGTGGATTCGTGGTGATCCCTGTGGGAGCGGGCTTGCCCGCGATGAGGCCGGAACATCCTGCAATGATGTTGACTGACCCGACGCCATCGCGGGCAAGCCCGCTCCCACAGGGAAAGGTGTATTGGCAGACTACTGGGCTATTTGCTGGCTCTTGAGCGTCTGCTCCAATGCCTGCACGCAGCGCTCTTCGGCCGTATCCAGCTCGAGCTTCATCTGTTCGATATCGAGCAATTGCTGCTCGAGCTGTTCGCGGCGTTCGCTGATTTTCGCCAGCATGCTGTTGAGCTGCTTGGTGTTGCCGCCGGACGGGTCGTAGAGTTCGATCAGCTCGCGGCATTCAGCCAGGGAAAAACCGATGCGCTTGCCGCGCAGGATCAGCTTGAGGGTGACCTTGTCGCGCGGCGAATAGATGCGTTCCTGGCCACGACGCTCGGGGCTGAGCAGGCCTTGCTCTTCATAAAAGCGGATCGCCCGGGTGGTGATGTCCAGCTCGCGGGCGAGGTCGGAAATGCTGTAGGTCTGACTGCTCATGAAAGCGCTCGGAAAAGGGGCATGGCGCTAAGCTAATCGGTGGTTTACGTTTACGTCAAGAAGGATGGTTGTGGTTGTCTGTACAGGCCCCTTCGCGAGCAAGCTCGCTCCCACAGTGGATGTGTGTGAACACAGGATTTGTGTTCGACAGAAAACCCTGTGGGAGCGAGCTTGCTCGCGAAGAACGGTGACACGGTGTCGTGTCTTAAACCTTCTCCAGCTTCTTCTCCTGCGCCGTCACCTGCTGGCACAACTCGATCATCTGCTCGCGCATCCAGCGGTTGGCCGGGTCCTGGTCGGTGCTTTCGTGCCAGTACAAATGCGTTTCCACCGACGGCACATCATTCACCGGCAAGTTGAACGATTGCAGGTCATGACGGCGGGCGAAGCGTTCCGGCACGGTCATGACCATGTCGGTCTGCTGCATCACTTGCGAGGCCATCAGATAGTGCTGCGAGCGCAGGGCGATCTTGCGCTGGATGCCCATTTTGCCCAGCGCCAGATCGACATAGCCCAACCCGCTGCGGCGACTGGAAATATGGATGTGGGTCAGCGAAAGATAATCATCGAGGCTGAGTTTTTCCTTGCCCGCCATCGGATGGCCTTTGCGCATGGCGCAGACGTAACGGTCGTCCATCAGCTTGACGTGGCGCACCTGCGGGTCGGTGTTGAGCGGCGCATCCACAGCGAAATCCAGACGCCCGGCCGCGAGTTCCTTGGTGGTTTCCCGGCGCTTGGACAGAAAGCTTTCGATGATCACCGTTGGCGCCAGGCGGCGCAGGCGCTGGAACAATGGCGGCAGAATGATCGCTTCGGTCAGGTCGGTCATGCTGATGCGGTAAGTCTTCACCGCCTGCGCCGGGTTGAATATGCGGCTTTCCTGCACCGACACGCGCAGCAGCGACAGGGCGTTGCGCACCGGGCCGATGATGTTCTGCGCCATCGGCGTGGGAACCATGCCCTGGGCGGTACGCACGAAGAGCGGGTCGTTGAAGGTTTCGCGCAACCGCGCCAGGGCGTTGGACACCGCCGGCTGGGTGATCCCGACAATCTGCCCGGCGCGGGTCAGGTTGGCTTCGGTGTAGATCGCGTCGAAGACGATGAAAAGGTTGAGGTCGACCTTGCTCAGATTCATAACGCGGCTTCTCTTGTTATTAAGTGCAAGTGTTTTGGGGCTGACAATCAGCCGATCATATATCGGTGATGAATGTTTATACACGCCGAGAATAGGCTAGGTAAATTATGAGTGCTGTTCTAGCATCGATTGCATGACTTGAACAACCTCTGCCCGAGAAGGTAACTACCCATGGATTTCGCTTATTCGCCCAAGGTTCAGGAACTGCGTGAGCGCGTGACTGCGTTCATGGACACTTACGTTTACCCGGCCGAGGCGGTGTTCGAACGCCAGGTCGCCGAGGGCGACCGCTGGCAGCCGACCGCGATCATGGAAGAGCTCAAGGCCAAGGCCAAGGCTGAAGGCCTGTGGAATTTGTTTCTGCCTGAGTCCGAGCTGGGCGCTGGCCTGACTAACCTTGAATACGCGCCGCTGGCGGAAATCATGGGCCGTTCCCTGCTGGGGCCGGAGCCGTTCAACTGCTCGGCGCCGGACACCGGCAACATGGAAGTGCTGGTGCGCTACGCCAACGAAGAACAGAAACAGCGTTGGCTCGAACCGCTGCTGCGCGGCGAGATCCGTTCGGCGTTCGCCATGACCGAGCCCGACGTGGCGTCTTCCGATGCGACCAACATGGCCGCCCGTGCTGTGCGCGATGGCGATCAGTGGGTGATCAACGGCAAGAAATGGTGGACCTCCGGCGCCTGCGATCCGCGCTGCAAGATCCTGATCTTCATGGGCCTGAGCAACCCCGACGCACCGCGTCACGCTCAGCACTCGATGATCCTCGTGCCGGTCGATACCCCCGGCGTGAAGATTGTCCGTCCGCTGCCGGTGTTCGGTTACGACGACGCACCGCACGGTCACGCCGAAGTGCTGTTCGACAACGTGCGCGTGCCGTACGAAAACGTCCTGCTGGGTGAAGGACGCGGCTTCGAAATCGCCCAGGGTCGCCTTGGCCCAGGGCGGATTCACCACTGCATGCGTTCGATCGGCATGGCCGAACGTGCGCTGGAACTGATGTGCAAACGCTCGGTGAGCCGCACCGCGTTCGGCAAACCGCTGGCGCGTCTGGGTGGCAACATCGACAAGATCGCCGACTCGCGGATGGAGATCGACATGGCGCGTCTGCTGACGTTGAAAGCGGCGTACATGATGGACACCGTCGGCAACAAAGTGGCGAAGAGCGAGATCGCGCAGATCAAGGTTGTGGCGCCAAACGTCGCCCTGCGGGTGATCGACCGCGCTATCCAGATGCACGGCGGGGCAGGGGTGTCGAACGATTTCCCGCTGGCCTATATGTATGCGATGCAGCGCACCCTGCGTCTGGCCGACGGCCCGGACGAAGTGCACCGCGCGGCGATCGGCAAGTTCGAGATCGGCAAGTATGTGCCGAAGGAGATGATGCGTAGCGGCCAGTAACACCGAGTTGCCTCATTCGCATTCCCCCCAGTCTGATCGTTCCCACGCTCTGCGTGGGAGTTCCGCCATGGACGCTCTGCGTCCACTGTGACGCGTAGCGTCACGGGATGCGTTCCCACGCGGAGCGTGGGAACGATCAGGCGTCAGGATCAATACACCCAAACCTCAACCCGCCGATTCTTGATCCGCCCTTCATCCGCGCTGTTGGTCGCCACCGGCATCAGCGCACCAAAGCCACGCACCTCGCGCATGACCACACCGTCTTTGACCAGCTCGCGCCGCACCGCCATCGCTCGCAGCTTCGACAGCAGATCGGCCCGCGCCGGGTCATCCTTCAAATCGCCAAACCCCACCAGCGTCACTGCCCGTTCGGTCTTGCCATTGCGCTTTATATAGTCGAGCACCCGCGCCAGATCCTGCCGCGCCTTGTTGTCCAGACTGGCGCTGCCCTCGGCAAACCGGAAATTCACTGTCAGACGCTGGGCATGTCGGCTGAGGGATTGGTAACCCTCGGGCATCAGCGCATTCGGCGCCACGCTCATGGCTTGCACGGTCTGGCTGACAAAACCACTGGCGGCAACGATCGCCTGACCCTGGTGGCTCTGCGCGAACGCGGCTAACGCCTGCACCCACGGATTGCGGCTGTCCGGCGGCAGATAAAAGAACAAACGTCGCGACAGCGGATAGTCTTCGGTGGCGATCAGACTGTTCAGCGGCAGCATCGCTTGCGAGGCGCCATCGGCAATCGCCACGGCTTTGGCCTGACGCACGTAAGGCAAGCCGATAAAACCGATACCTTGCGGATCCGCGCTGACCGCGTCGGACAATTGCTCGCTGGATTCGAAACGTTTCGCTGTGTTGCTGAGACTTTTCCCACGCCGGCTCAGGACCAGCTCCTTGAACGTGTCGTACGTCCCGGACTGATCATCCCGCGCATATAAATGGATGGCGCCGCCACGGCTACCGAGCTCTTCCCAGGTTTTCACTTCGCCGGCAAAAATCCGCGCCAATTGCTCGGTGTCCAGCTGCTGCAATGGATTGGCCGGGTTGAGGATGATCGCCAGGCCGTCGATGGCAATGACTTGCTCGGCCGCCGGGCTTTTCAGATCCCCGAGGGCTTGCAGGGCAAGCAGTTCGCTGTCCTTGATCTCGCGGGAAGAGGCGGCCAGATCGGCGCTGGCGTTTTTCAGCGCAGTGAAGCCGGTGCTGGAACCGTGGGCGGCGACTTCGATGATTACGCGCTGGCCTTGTGCGGTCTGGCCGACGATGCGTTGCTCGTTGGCGGTATCCGGGGTTTCGCGGTGGATTTTCAGCAGGCCCTGTTCCTGCAACAGGCCTTCGACCAGCGCCGGACCAAGTTCGGCGCCGATGGTGTTGGAGCCCTGAATGCGTAATGCCGGGCCGTTTTCGGGGATCGGCAGGGCGGCGGCGGACACCGACAGCCAGCCACTCAACAGGAAAACGCAGAGAACACGCAGGGTCATGCCGGCACCGAATCAAGCCAAGGGGATTGCCGGGGAGATTAAGTCAGGCGCGTGACCGAAATATGACAGGGATTGAAGGGTGTAAATATCAATTGTGGGAGTGAGCTTGCTCGCGAAGGCGGCGTATCAGCAACATATCTGATTACTGACACTCCGCCTTCGCGAGCAAGCTCGCTCCCACAGGGATCTCAGGCAACTCGCGGATCAGGCCAGCTCAAGCCAGATCGGCGCATGGTCCGAAGGCTTTTCCATGCCGCGCAGTTCGTAGTCCACCCCGGCATCCCTGACCCGTGGCAGCAGGCCATGGGACGCCAGAATCACATCGATGCGCAGGCCACGCTTGGGCTCATCTTCGAAACCACGGCTGCGGTAGTCGAACCAGCTGAACATGTCGGTCACCTCGGGGTTGAGGTGCCGATAGCTGTCGGTCAGGCCCCAGTTCTTCAGGCGCGCCATCCACTCGCGTTCTTCCGGCAGGAAGCTGCATTTGCCGGTTTTCAGCCAGCGCTTCATGTTGTCCGGGCCGATGCCGATATCGCAGTCTTCCGGGGAAATGTTCACATCACCCATCACCACCAGTGGCTGTTCGTTGTGGAACTGGCTTTCCAGCAGTGCTTGCAGATCGCTGTAGAAACGCTGCTTGGCGGGGAATTTGGTCGGGTGGTCGCGGCTTTCACCCTGTGGGAAATAGCCGTTCATGATCGTCACCGGCACGCCATTGGCATCAGCGAAAGTGCCCCAGATAAAGCGCCGCTGCGCGTCTTCTTCATCCGTGGCGAAGCCTTTATGGATCGCGATCGGTTCGTTGCGCGAGAGCAGGGCGACACCGTAATGGCCCTTCTGGCCATGGAAGTGCACGTGGTAGCCGAGGGCGCGAATGTCTTCGAGGGGGAACTGGTCGTCGTGAACCTTGGTTTCCTGCAGGCCGATCACGTCGGGCTGATGTTTTTCGATCAGCGCTGCCAGCTGATGCGGACGGGCACGCAGTCCGTTGATGTTGAAGGAAACAATCTTCATGGTCGGCAGTCCTGGCAAAAGGGCGATGCTAGCTGACATGGGGGAGATGGGCCAGTGTGGGACAAATCATTTTGGCCTGTGGGATTTGTAGCGCTTGTCCCGGCCCCATCGCTGGCAAGCCAGCTCCCACAGGTTTCTGTGGTGTATGTAAATGTTGTGAACGACGCAGACACTGTGGGAGCTGGCTTGCCAGCGATGAGGCCCGCCCCAGTCGATGAAGATCCGAGGCTGGTCTAACCTGTCAGGTGAACCACCACATCCGCCCAAGGTTCGTACCAACAAGCGCGCCTGCCACCGAGCGCGCCACCGGGGAGAATCACTGCAATGCCTGAAACCCAGTTCGCCGTCGCCGATATCCACATGCTCGACCGCGGCTATTCCCGCGAAGCCCGCTCGTTGCTGTATCAGGCCTATCGCCACGAGCCGACCTTCGGCTACCTGTTCGAAGCCGAACGCCCGGGCTATGAACAACGCGTGCGCGCGACGGTGCGCGAGCTGGTCAAACAGCATTTCCTTCAGGACCTGCCGGCGATCGGCCTGCTGGTCAACGATCGCTTGATCGGCATCGCCCTGATCGCACCTCCGCAACGGCGCCTGGGCGTTACCGAAAGCTGGGCTTGGCGCTTGCGCATGGTGCTCAGCACCGGGTTTCGCTGCACCCGGCGTTATCTGGAATATCACGCTGCCGTCGCCGCGTGCGTGCCCGGTGATTCGGTGCACATGCTGCCGTTACTCGGTGTCCACCCGCAGTTTCAGGGCAAGCACTACGGCGAACAGTTGCTCACTGCCGTGCACAACTGGTGCGCCGTCGATGAAACCTCGCAAGGGGTGGTGCTCGACACCGGCAACCCGCGCTACCTGGAATTCTATAAAAGGCAGGGTTATCAGGAGATCGGCGAGGTTGCCGTCGGGCCGGTGCGCGAACACGTATTTTTCCACGCCAATCCGCAGGTGTTACAAACAGCAACGGGATAATGATCGAACTTCTTCACAAATTACCTGTTCTATCAGGCTCCCGAGCCCGTGATAGCATCCGCGCCTATGAAGTTTCCACGAAGATTTACCAGCGGCGTGCTGATGCTGTTATCCAGCTGCGCGGCGCTGGCGCAAAGTGAATTGGATGTACGGATCAAGCCGTCCAACGATGAACTCAAGGCCAATATAGAAGGCTATATCGGCAGCCTCGGCGATCGCGACGAAGAAGCCTTGCTGCGCTTCAGTCGCGGTGCCGAAGAGCAGGCGCGCAAAGCGGCCCAGGCGCTGGGCTACTACCAGCCGCAAATCGACAGCGACGTCAAGGGCGGGGAAAAACCGCGTCTGGTGCTCAACATCGATCCCGGCGAGCCGATCCGCCTGCGCAACGTCACCGTACGTGTCGATGGCCCGGCGGCCTCGCTGAAATCCTTCCGCGTACCGAAAGGCGACCTGCTCAAGTCCGGCGCCGTGCTTAACCATGGTCGTTACGAAGACGCCAAACGGGTGATCCAGAACCAGGCCTCGCGCTTCGGTTACTTCAGCGGCCATTTCACCAGCCAGAAACTCATGGTCGATCCCCGCGCGGGCGTGGCCGACATCGAATTGATCTACGACAGCGGCCCGCGCTATGCGTTGGGCAATGTCAGTTTCGAGGGCGACACGCCATTCGATGAAGACCTGCTGCAACGCATGGTGCCGTTCAAGGCGGGCGAACCCTACGACTCCGAATTGATCGCCGAACTCAATCGCGACCTGCAATCGAGCGGCTATTTCGAAGGCGTGCGCGTCGACGCGGCGCCGACGGCGGCAAAAAATGATGTCATTCCAGTCGAGGTCAAACTCGACACGCGCAAGCCGCGCACCATGGGTCTGGGCCTTGGCTACTCGACCGACGTCGGCCCGCGCATCAAAGCCAACTGGACGCGTCACTGGGTCAATCCGCAGGGCGACAGTTACGGCTGGGAAGCTGAACTCTCGGCGCCCCGACAGAACGTCGGGCTGTTCTACGACATTCCGCTCGACCCGCCATTGACCGACAAATTGCGCTGGGCCGGCGGCTATCAATTCGAAGACATCGAAGGCTCCGACACCCTCAGCAAGCTGCTGACCTTCGGCCCGGAATGGCACAGCAAGTTGCCCAGCGGCTGGCAGCGGGTGATCTCGCTGAAATGGCAGCGCGAGGAATACGAACTCGGCGACGACTCGGGCCTGAGCACGTTGCTGATGCCCGGCATCAGTTATTCGTACCTCAAAAGCGACAACCGCATCGATCCGCGCAACGGCTATCGTTTGAGCTTCGAAAGCAAAGTGGCCAAGGAAGGTCTCGGCTCCGACAACAACCTTTTATATGGCACCGCGCTGGTCAAGGGCCTGACCACGGTGTTCGACAAGCACCGCTTGCTCGGCCGCGTGCAGGTTGGCGGCAGCGCCACCAACGGCTACAACTCGATTCCGCCATCGCTGCGCTTCTTTGCCGGTGGCGATCAGAGCGTGCGCGGTTACGACTACCAGAGCCTGTCGCCGAAAAACTCTGACGGCGACCGCATCGGTGGCCGCTACATGATTGCCGGCAGCGTCGAATATCAATATTCGATTGCCGAGAAATGGCGTGTGGCGACCTTCGTCGACCAAGGCAACTCTTTCAACAAACTCGAACTGCCCGACCTCAAGACCGGGGTCGGTGTGGGTGTGCGCTGGGTCTCGCCGGTCGGGCCGATCCGCCTCGACCTCGCTCGGGCGCTGGACGATGACGGCGGCTTTCGCTTGCACTTTTCCATGGGGCCTGAGCTGTGAAGCGTGGTTCGAAAATAACAGCGCTGACTTTGTTGGCGCTGGTCTTGTTGATCGTCTTGAGCCTGGCCGCACTGCTTGGCACGCAGGCCGGCAGTCGTTGGGCGTTGGGCCTGGTGCCGGGCCTGAGCGTGGAGAATTTCCATGGTCGCCTCGCTGGGCAGTGGAGCGCCGATCACCTGGTGTGGCAGCAGGACACCAGCCGTGTCGAGCTGAACAAGGCGATCTTCGCCTGGTCGCCACTGTGCCTGACGCGCATGGCCTTGTGCATCGATCAGCTCAAGGCCGAGCAGGTGATCCTGCAATTCCCGCCGAGCGAAGCAACCACCGACAGCGGCCCGATCAAACTGCCGGACCTGCAATTGCCTGTGGCCATCGAACTGGGCGATGTTGAGGTCGGCAGCCTGTTGTTCAACGGCAGCGAACAGCTCAAGGGCTTGCAACTGGCGGCGCACTGGACCGCTCAGGGCCTGCAGATCGACAGCGTGAAATTGCAGCGCGACGAACTCAGCCTGAACCTGTCCGGCCTGCTGCAACCGAGCGGCAACTGGCCGCTGAAAATTCAAGGTGATCTGACCTTGCCCGCGCCCGGCAGCGAGCCGTGGACCCTGGCGCTGAAAGTCGACGGCGATCTGTTGAAAACCCTCAACCTGCACGCCGACAGCCGTGGCTACCTCGATGGCCAGTTGAACGGCGAGTTGCAAGCGCTGGCGGAAAACCTGCCAGCAAAGGTGCGTATCACCAGCGACGCGTTCAAGCCGAGCGCCGATCTGCCGGACACTCTGCAATTCAATCAGCTGGTGCTCACGGGCGAAGGCGACCTGAAAAACGGTTATCAACTGCTCGGCAACGCAACGTTGCCCGCCGAAAAATCGCCGGTGGCGCTGTTGCTCAAAGGCAACGTCGACGCCACTGGCGCGCAGATCGCCGGGCTCGACCTCAACGCCAACGACAAGCAAAGCCTCAAGCTCACCGGCAACGTCGACTGGAGCAAGGGCCTCAGCGCTCAGGCCAACATCAACTGGCAAGACTTCCCGTGGCATCGGCTCTATCCGGAAATCGACGAGCCGCAAGTCGCGTTGCGTACTTTCACTGGCGAAGTGTCCTACACCGACGGCCAGTACCTCGGTAATTTCGACGCTGCGCTGGATGGCCCGGCCGGCGCGTTCACCTTGAGCAGTCCGTTCAGCGGCAGCCTCGAACAGATCGCCTTGCCGCAACTGGTCATGCAGGCCGGGCAGGGCAAGGCCGAAGGGCACGTGAATGTGCGCTTCGCCGACGGCATCGCCTGGGATACCGCGCTGGACCTGTCGGCGCTCAACCCGGCGTACTGGGTCGCGGAACTGCCGGGCACTCTGGCCGGGCCGTTGAAGAGCAAAGGCGAGATGAAGAATGATCAGCTCAGCCTCAACGCCGACCTCGATCTCAAAGGCAAGCTGCGCGGCCAACCGGCAATCCTGCAGGCCAAGGCGGACGGCGCGGGCGAGCGGTGGAACCTCAACGCCCTGCAAATCCGTCTCGGCGACAACAGCATCAACGGCAAGGGCAGCCTGCAGGACAAACTCGGCGGCCAGATTGACATCAAACTGCCGCGTCTGGCCCAGCTGTGGCCGCAATTGCGCGGGCAGGTCAACGGTCAGATCAACGTCGCCGGTACGCTGAAGGCGCCGCAGGGCAAGCTCGATCTGCAGGGCTCGCAACTGGCCTTTCAGGACAACCGTCTGCAAAGCCTCAACCTCGACGCCACGCTCGACAGCGCGCAGCGGGCGAAGATCAATCTCAAAGGCAGCGGCATTCAGACTGGCGATACCTCGTTGGGCACCCTGACCGCCAGTGCTCAGGGCGATATCAAAAGCCAGAAACTCAACCTCGACCTGATCGGACCGAAGCTGAAACTGGCCCTGGGTCTGGACGGTAATCTCGACAAAGGCAACTGGCGCGGTCGCTTGGCCAGTGGTGACATTCAAGCCGGTGGCCAGGACTGGAGGCTGCAAAGCCCGGCCAAGCTGGAACGTCTTGCGGACGGCCAGATCAATTTCGGCGCGCATTGCTGGCTGTCCGGCAACGCCAGCCTGTGTGGCGAGGACCAGCGCCTGATGCCCGAGCCGAAGCTGCGTTATCACCTCAAGCAATTCCCGATCGAAAGCCTTGCGCAATGGCTGCCCAAAGACTTCGCCTGGCAGGGTCGGCTCAACGCCGATCTGCAACTGGACTTGCCGGCGAGCGGCCCGAACGGCGTGGTCAGTGTCGATGCCAGCGGCGGCACCCTGCGCGTGCGTGACAAGGATCGCTGGCTGGATTTCCCCTACCAGACGCTCAAGCTCAGCAGCAAGCTCACGCCCAAGCGCGTCGACACCGAGCTCAATTTTGTCGGTGGCAAACTCGGCGAATTGATGGTGCAGGCGCAGCTCAATCCGCTGCCGAAAAACAAACCGCTGAGCGGCTCGTTCCGCCTCTCCGGCCTCGATCTGTCGGTGGCGCGGCCGTTTGTACCGATGGTTGAGAAACTCACTGGCCGCCTCAACGGCAGTGGCACGATCTCCGGTGGTTTGCTGGCACCGTTGGTCAACGGTACCGTGCAGCTCAGCGACGGCGAAGTGTCCGGCGCCGAACTGCCGATGGAGCTGCAGAACCTGCAACTGACCGCGGCGATCGCCGGCGAATCGGTGCGCCTGGACGGTGGCTGGAACAGCGGCAAGACTGGCAAGGGCAGCCTCAACGGCAACGTCGCCTGGGGGCAGGCGCTGGTGGTTGATCTGGCGCTCAAGGGCACGCAATTGCCAGTCAGCGTCGAGCCCTATGCCAAACTGGAAATGGCTCCGGACCTGAAAATTTCCATGGCCGGCGATGAGCTGAAAGTTGCGGGCAAGGTGCTGGTGCCCAAAGGCGAAATCACCGTGCGCGAGCTGCCACCATCAACGGTGAAAGTCTCCGACGACACCATCATCGTTGGCGCGCAGACCGAAGAGGGCAAACCACCGATTCCGATGAAAATGGACATCGACGTGATCGTCGGCCAGGACAAGTTGAGCTTCGCCGGTTTCGGCCTGACCGCCAATCTGCAAGGCCAGGTGCACATCGGCGACAACATGGACACCCGTGGCGAACTCTGGCTCAACGACGGCCGCTATCGCGCCTACGGCCAGCGCCTGACAGTGCGGCGTGCGCGCCTGTTGTTTGCCGGCCCCATCGACCAGCCGTATCTGGACATCGAAGCGATCCGCCAGACCGACGACGTCATCGCCGGTATTCGCCTGAGCGGCAGCGCCGAACAACCGACCACGCAGATATTCTCCGAACCGGCGATGAGCCAGGAACAGGCGCTGTCGTACCTGGTACTGGGTCGTCCGCTGAGCACCAATGGCGAAGACAACAACATGCTCGCTCAGGCCGCACTGGGCCTGGGGTTAATGGGCAGCGCCGGAGTCACCAGTGGCCTGGCCAAGGATCTGGGCATCGAAGATTTCCAGCTCGACACCCAGGGCAGCGGCAACGACACCAGCGTCGTCGCCAGCGGCAACATCTCAGAGAAACTCAGCCTGCGCTACGGCGTCGGCGTCTTCGAACCGGCCAGCACCATCGCCCTGCGCTACAAGCTGAGCAAGAAGGTCTACGTCGAAGCGGCGAGCGGCGTGGCGAGCTCGCTGGATATTTTCTATAAGCGGGATTTCTAGGGCGAATTTCTGTCCTCGAACCGAGTTGCTCCAATCGCTGGCAAGCCAGCTCCCACAGGGTCTGCGTCGTGCACACTATCCATGTACGCCTCAGAACCTGTGGGAGCTGGCTTGCCAGCGATGGCGTCATTTCAGACAACATCGATGATGCGACTGACGCCCAAGCTCATTCCTGCATTTGCGCCGGGCGGCACACCAGTGAGGCGCGTTCGTAGTTCAGCGCCTTGTCACGCTCGGGCAGTGCATACGGCGCTTCACAGCGCTGGCCTTGCCACTTGATGGTCAAAGTGCCGGCGTCGTCCTCGACCAGGGCCAGGGCCTTGCCGCTCGGGTCGGAGATTGCCAGTTGCTTGCCGGCGGCGTCTTCCAGCGCGGCGCCGAACGGAATCGGCTGGTGCTGTGCGTCGAACAGGGAAAACTGCACCCGGCGCCCGGTCTTGCTCGCGTAGCGCGCCAGCACCACCGCACCACGGCGCGGCACCACTTGCTGGGTAGCGTTTTCAATTTCGAAATCGCCGCCCAGATCGCGGGTGTCGAGGCTGATCCAGTTGACCCGATACGGTTGTGCGTTGGAGACCACCGCATAACCATTGCCAGCGGTTTTCGCCCCGGAAAAGCTGGCGATCTTCACGCCTTCAACACCCTCGACCTGGGCCAGCGCGAACGTCTCCCCAACGGTCTGCCCGAGGTTGATGCCACCAGCATGGCCGACGATCGAACCAGCGACATTGAGATTCTGTGAGTTATAGCCACGGCCCTGGCTGTAACCGGCACTGATGTCCATCAATGAGGTTCGCGTGCTGAGGTTGGCCGAACCCGTACTGCCGCCAATGCGACTGTTGCCGCCCTGTACCGAGTAATAGGTGTCGCTGTCTTCGGACAGATAGCCATTGATGCCGACCTGGGTGCTGCTGTCGTCTTTCTGCGTGCTGGCCGAAACGAACGCTCGCGGCGCGCGGGGCTTGGAGCCCAGCGGAAACGACACTGAGAGGTTGAACAGCGTGTCGTTGTTCGCCGGGCCGTAGTTGCCGACATCCTTGGTGTAAGTGGCACTGAGGTTGTAGCTGACATCACCCCAATAGTTGCTGTATCCGGCTGACAGGCTCTGCGAACCGCCGCGCCCCCAATAACGCTGATCACTGGCGTTAAGGTAGATGCTGCCGAACTGCTGATTGCGCCCCAGGCTCTGGTTGACGGTCAGATCGGTGCGGGTTTTTGAGTTACCGGTGCGCTGCTCGCCCTCGCGGCTCAGCTCCTCGACGTGTTCGCTCAAGGTGCGATAGCCCTCGGTCGAATAGCGATAGGCGGCGAGGGTGAAGTTGGTGTCAGTCCCAGTGAAGGTCTTGGCGTACAACGCGCGCAAGCTGTTGCCCTTGACGGTGCGGCCAAAGGTGCGGCTGTTGGAGTGGGTCAGGTCGAGCGAGATTGCGCCGATCGCCGTATTGCGCCCGGCGCCGATCGACAGTGCCTGGAAATTCTCGGTGGCCTGGGTACCGACAATTGCCGACAGGTTACTGCTGACGCCATAAGCCACGGTGCTGCTGACAAACTCCGGCGTCTGCTGGTCATCGCTGTTGCTGTTGTAGCGGCCCGCCGAGACGCTGTATTTCAGTTGCCCTTCGCGCACCATGATCGGCAGGCTGGAAAACGCCTGCACCGTCACCCGGCGCCGGCCATCGGCTTCGATCACGGTGATTTCCAGATCGCCATTGGAGCCGCTGGGGTAGATATCGCTGATCTCGAACGGCCCGGGCGGCACGTTGGCCGTGTACAGAATGTAGTTGTTCTGGCGAATCTCGACGGTGGCACTCGATTGCGCGATGCCGCGAATCACCGGCGCATAGCCGCGCTCGCTGTCGGCGCGCATGCCATCGTCGGAGGCCAGTTTCAGGCCGCGATAGCGCACGCTGTCGAACAGGTCGGCGTCGGAGAAAATGTCGCCGGCACTGAACTGGCCTTTCAACACGGTGACGTCATGTTGCAGATAACTGCGGTTACTCTTGAACGTGCTGGGCCGGCCGGTGCTGCTGTTGAAGTTCGATTCGTTGCGCAAGCGCCAGCCGCCGAGGTTGATGCCGTTGCGCAGGCCGACGTTATTGGCAATCGTAGTATTGGCGTCGCTGCTGTTGCGGTTGCTGCTCACCTGATAATTGATGAACGCCGCCGGTACACCTTCGTCCCACAGCGCGGGGTCGACATAACCACGGCGGCCGCGCTCCATCGCGCTCTGCGGCACGCTGACCAGCAAGCGCAGGCGCGGCACGTCATAGCGCACGATGGCGTGGTCGATCAGCGCGGGCAGGTCGAGGCAGGCATCCGCATCGGCGACGTCGAGCTTGCCGCTGGCCTGCAACTTGCCAATATCCACGCCCAGTTGCTTGAGCATGTCCAGGGTCAGACAGGCCTCGACCTTGTGACTGTCGGGGAGACGGCGAAAGGCGATATCGCGCCGGCCCACCAGCATATCGTTGCCATACAGATCGACCCGATAAGTGCCGGGCAGAACGCGGCTGCCGGCGAGCAGCGATTGCAGGTCGATGGCGGACGTCGCGCCTTGCAGAAACGAGGTATTGAATTGTTCTTCGGCGTCAGCCAGACAGGTTGTGCTGAAGACCAGGGCGACCGAAAACGGCGCCAGGCCATCGCGCTTGAGTAAAAACATGCAGGAACCCTATATCACCTCCGATACGAACTAACGGAGCGAAGAGAAATACAGTGAAAGTGCGGCTGTAAAAGCGGCACGCGAGTTATGGCGATTCTTTATCCGGGCTGGCGCTCACTTCGGCGCTGCTGGAAAGTTGCGCGACATAACGATCGCGGGCGCCATAGTCGTTGATGCTGCTGAATGACAGGCGCAGGGAGATGGCCGCGTGACGATGTTTGAGAGCGAACTCTTTTTCTTCACCGGGGGCGATCATCATCGAGTCGAATGGATGCTCGCTGGTAGTGCCGGATTGCAGGGTGATGTCGGCAATCGACACGTGGTACAGGCCGGGATTTTTTACTACCAGCACGCTCTTGCCGGCGCGCTCGGTCAGTCGCCAGGTCACTTCGGCCGGTGCCTGATAGGCATTGTTTTTCAGCCCGGCAGGGCGGAAGAACAGCTTGATCCGTTGGCGCACCGCCAGTTGCAGAGTGTTCGCGGTCTTCGCTGACTGCGGGATCTCTTGCACGTTCAGCCACACCACCGATTCGCGGTCTTTGGGCATACCGGTGCCTTCGTAGATGACCCGCAGAATCTGCTGCTCGCCGTCGCTGACGCGCACCAGCGGCGGAGTGACGGCGAAGGGCACAGAGGCCTCGTCGCTGTCGGTATCGACCCACGACTGAATCAACACGTCGGCACCGCTGTTACGCACGGTGATGCCAGCTTCTTTGTGCTTGCCGTCGAATATCAGCCGGGTGCTGCTCAGGGAAATGCCGGCCATGGCCTGATTGACGGCGAACAGGCTCAGAAGGCCGACGCAAAGGAACAGGGAAGGACGTATGAACATGAACGATTACCGCGCAGAGTGAAAGAAAGTGCGGGACCGTCCGGCCCCGCACAGTGCTCGATGAAGCTCGCGGTTTATTCGTATTGCAGGGTGAACGGCAGGGTCGCGTCGCCACGGCCGGCAACGGCCAGTTTCGGATCGACAGTGGTCACGTAGGCTGCCGAGAATTTCAGCGTGGTGTTGCTGTCCTGCAGGGTGTTTTCGATGCGTGCGGTGGTCGGGGAAGTCAAATCGATTACCTCGCCGTTGGCATCCAGCAATGCGATACCGATACCTTTGGCAGCACCTAAACCTTCGATCAGTTTCAGGACTTTGGTACCCGCTTCAATGCCCGACCCGCCCTTGGTTGGTTCAAAAATCATGGCAACCTTGGTGCCGGCGTTGCAGTTGATCTTCATGTCGAAGTTCTCGACGCTCAGGGTGCCGTTGCCTTTCGGCGCGGTAGCGGTGCCCATGTCCTTGATCGACACTTCACCCATGTTTACCGAAATGGTTTTTTCCTTGCCGGCGCCTTCGATCGAGCAGGCATCGTTGTTGATATTGCCGGTGAAGTTGATGGTGCCGCTGCCAGCCTTGGTAGGCACAACCGGATCGGCCGCGAGAACATTACCGGCAGCGAAGATCGACAGGGCGAGAAGCGTGCGAGACAGCTTTTTCATGTTGCTTTTCCATTGGTGGGTAAAGACAACACGATAAAATCCGCTCGGGTCCTGCAACATCAGACGATCCCTAGAAGCCGCCAGGTTGCAAGGGGTAACGGTCAGTCAATTGAACAAGTTGCGCTCGATGCAATAAGCCAGCAACTCCTGATCACTGCTGACATCCAGTTTGCGCATGGCCGAAATCTTCTGGGTGCTGATGGTTTTTGCACTTCGATTCAGACCTCGGGCAATTTCATTGACGCCTTGCCCTTGAACAAACAAACGCAGGATTTCATGTTCCTTGGGCGACAGTCGGGAAAAGCGTTCATCGAGATCGGCGCCATCGTCCAGTACCGAAGTCGGCGCCGGTTGATGGCCGCGTACCCGTTTGCCCTTGGCGATGGCTTTGAGCGCCACTTCTATTTCAATGTGCAACTGGCTTTTCTGGATGACTGCGAGTACGCCGAGCTCTTGCAGGCGGGTGAGGATCAACGGATTGGAAATCATGGTCAGCACCAGCACGCGCACTGCGGGAAAGTGGCGGGTCACGTACTCCACCAGTTTCAGGCCGTCACCGTAGGGCGAGTCACCGGGCATGTTGAAATCGGTGATCAACAAGTCTACCGGTTGTGACTTCAGCAGCTCGATCAAACCATCGGAACACACCGCTTCGCCAACCACGCGGAAGCGCCGGTCGCGCTCGACCAGTTCCCGCACCCCCAGCAAAACGATGGGATGATCATCGGCGATGACAACGTTGAAGGTTTCCATGAGTGCTTTATCCAGAGTGAAATTATTCAAGGGCGTCGAGCAGGTCAGTCAGCCGCGCCAGTTGTCGGCGCACTTCGACGGCCAGCGGTGCGGTCATGGCCATGCCGGTCAGGCGGCATTCGAGTTCAACGAACGCGTGGGCCAGCGCCTCGACCTGCACCGCGCCCAGCGCCCCGGCCATGCTGTGCAATTGCTGCGCGACACGGTTGGCGTCGGCTGCTTCCAGCGCGCCGAGCGTTGTTTGAATGTCTTTGCGCAGCGTCGAGACAAACAACTCGCGCATCTTCGGCGACAACGTCGGCAAGGGGTCTGCGAGCGGCGCGATGACGGTCTGGCAGTGGCTTTGCAAATGCGCGCGCAGTGTCGCCAGGTTCAGCGGTTTGACCAGCCACGCGTTCATGCCCACGGCGGCGCAGCGTTCGCCTTCTTCGCGCAGGGCGTTGGCGGTGACGCCGATGATTGGCAACATCGCACCCTGTTCGCGCAGCGCTGAAGTCAATTGGTAGCCGTTCATGACTGGCATGTTGACGTCGGTCAGCAGCAGATCGAAGCGCCCCGGTGCCCATTGCGCCAGGGCCTGTTCGCCATTGGCGGCGACGATCACCGAGCAGCCCAGCGCCTCCAGTTGTTCCTTGATGACCGCTGCGTTGATCATGTTGTCCTCGGCCACCAGCACGCGCAGATTCAGCGCTCGGGTCTTTTCCTGAGGCGAGGGAGCGCGGCGCTGATGGGCGTCGTGTCGGGCCAGCGCAATCGCCCAGTCAATCGCGCGGACATCGTCGGCATCGACCTGCCAGTCGCTGCCGCTGATTTGCGCCGGGTTGGGGCCGCCCGGTATTGCGGCGATTCGCGGGCCATCGAAAACCGTGGCGTTGGCCAGCGGCGCAAGGTCCACCAGCAGCGCCGAGGACGGCGGCAACTCATGCGTCACCAGACGGCAATCCAGACCGAAGCGGTGCAGCCAGCCGAGCAAATGCTGCGCCAGTTCGGCGACCGGGGCGCGCACATAAACGGCGGCACTGCCGGCCTCGAACGATGGGCAATCGGCGAGGCTGCCCGGCGCGCGATCCAGCGCCAGTTGCAAGTTGAAGCGGCTACCGAGCCCAGGTTCGCTGACCACGTTGAGGTCGCCATGCATCAACTCGCACAGCCACTTGCAAATGGCCAGACCGAGACCCGCCCCAGCATGACTGTCGGCCTCGTTGACCTGATAGAAAGGGTCGAACAATTGCTCTTGCTGCGCCTGGGAAATGCCCACGCCGGAATCGCTGACCTGCCACTGCACCTCGGCGCGGCCGTCAGTGTTTTGCAGCACCTGAACGCGTACGACCACACGGCCGTTATCGGTGAACTTGATCGCGTTGCTCAGCAGATTATTGAGGATCTGGCGGATGCGCTGCGCATCGCCAAACAGTTGGTCCGGCAACGTCGCATCGATGCAGGCATACAATTGCAAGCCTTTGCCACGGGCAAACGCGCCGTAGCTGCGCACCACATCTTCGGTCAGCTCCAGCGGGCAGAACGGCTGACGCTCGAGGTTCATCTGCCCGGCCTCGATCTTCGACACATCCAGCACGTCGCTGATCAGTTTGAACAGGCTGGCCGACGAGCGCTGAATGGTTTCCAGATAGGCCTGCTGACGCGGCGCGAGATCGGTCAGGCCGAGCAGTTCCAGGGTGCCGAGCACGCCATACAACGGCGTGCGGATTTCATGACTCATGGTCGCCAGAAAGCGGCTCTTGGCCTGATTGGCCGAATCGGCGGCCTGACGGGCGATTTCCAGTGCCGCTGCATCTTCGACATGGCGGGTGACATCGTGCAGCGCACACAGCCACGCGTCCTGGCCCTGATAGCGGGTGGCGATGAAGGCCAGGTGCAAATGCCGATGGTCGATCTCAAGTTCCGCGTGGCCATGGCCAGTCGTGCCTTGTTGTTCGAGCAGGCTGATCAATTCCTCGGTGTCGTGCCATTGCTGGGCGCGCTGGTTTTCCAGCAAGACCTGATGATCACGACGGCTGATCACGCATAGACCGGTGGGTGCGGTATCGATGAGCGCACGGCTGAACGCTTCACTTTCGGCGATGCTGGCGTGGGCAATCCGGGCGGGCAAAATTACCCGTTGCGCGTACCAGCGATTCAGCGCGCGGCCGCAGCCGAGCAGTGCCAGAACCAGGCCCAACAGGCACAGCAATGGCCATAGCGCGTAATCGAGAAAGCTCTGCACACTGATCACATAGATCGCCGTCCAGTGCTGTTCGCCGGGGCTGCTCAGCTTGAACACCAGACCGTCACGGGTCAGGTTCGCGCCTTCATCGAGCACCTGATCAGGCTTGAGCTCGCCGATCAACACCGTGCCGCTGGGCGTGATCAGGGTGAAGTCGTCATAGATCGACCACTCCATCAAACGCTCGATGTTGTTGACCTGTGACAGCTTCAGCAGCGAACCGAGCACTATCCAGGAATTCGCCCCTTCGATGGCCAGCGTCGGTTTGCTCAGGTTGATCCGCACATAAGCGAGCAGGCTCGGGGTAACGTTGTCGACCGCAGCGAACGGGTAGGGCACCCAGTGCACTTGCGCCGAAGTCTGCGCGCGCCGTTGCAGATTCTTTTGGGTCATGATCTCGACGAAGGTGCTGATCTGCGTCTGCCCGGCACCGCGCAAGCGGCCGGCAGCGGGCACGGCGATATCGAAATTGTCCGGCCCATTGAGCAGGATCACCTGCGGCGACTGGTAATGCGAGGCCGCCCAGAAAGCGCTGTAATACGCCGCCAGATAGCTGCCGAGGGCAAACACTTTGGGGTATTGGCTGGGGGCGATTCGCTCGGGATCGATCTTGACGCTGAACGGCAGCGAGAACGGCAGGCCACGGCCCTCATAGATGTTCGGCCCTTCCTCGGGCAAACGCTTTTGCATCACCGGCGGCGCCACGGTTTCCGGAAAGTACTCGCCCTTGTCGCTGGCCCGTGAGATATCGCCGAGAAACGCTTCCTGCTCGCGAATGTTTTCCATCAGCCGGGCGAAGTGGAACTGCATCGTATCGCGCTGTTCCTCGACCATGCGCTGGACGCCGAGATAGCTGATGCCCAGCAACAGCAAAACCAGCGCGCCGAGGATCAGCAAACCCTTGTTCAGGCGCAGCGAGCTGCTGGCGAGTTTTTCCAGCAAGGCATTGGGATGCGGCATCAACACGCCCGGTCAGTGAAAGTGATTACGCGAGTGAACATGGATGGCCTCGATGGCAAGTGGTGATTGTCCACTGCGTTGTGCGGGTCACCAGACATTTGCCGGGCCGTCGTGGCTGAGCAACTGCTGGAACTGCTCCGAAGACACCGCGTGGGAAATCAGGAAACCCTGAACCTGAGTGCAGTCGATCTTACGCAACAGAGCAAGTTCTTGCGCGGTTTCCACGCCTTCGGCCACTACCGTCAGGCCCAGTTGTCGACCCAGCGTGACAATACTGGTCAGCGCTTGCGCCAGTTCGGCGTTGCTGTTGCAACCCTGAACCAGTGCGCGGTCGATTTTCAGTTCGGTAAAAGGCGCCGACACCAGGTTCATGTAAGAGCTGTAGCCTTTGCCGAAATCATCCTGGGACAAGCCGAAGCCCTTGATCCGCAAGCGGCAGGCCCCGGCGTAGAAATTGCTGATGTCATCGGGCACCGAGCACTCCATCAGCTCGAAACAGATCCGCGCTGGCAACCCGTCGTGTTGCAGGACAAACGCGAGGATGCGATCGGGCAGGTCGTGGCTGTTGAGCAAGTGCGTGGGCAGGTTGATCGACACCGGAATGTCATAGCCTTGCTGGCGCCATATGGCTTGGGCGTTGATGGACTGTTCGAGCATGCGCCAGAGCAGATGCTCTTCAAGGTCGTGGGCGATCAGCGCCGGTAGAAAAAGCCCCGGCAACAGCGTGCCATGGTCGGGGTGAACCCAGCGCACCAGTGCTTCGGCGGCAACGATGCGGCCATTGTCCAGTGCCTTTTTGGGTTGAAACCATGCTTGCAGCTCAGCGTTGTCCAGTGCACGCAAAAGACTTTTCCGATCGATACCGGCATGCATGGCAACAGGCGCATCCTGACGTAATGCCCGCAACTGTTCGATCAGGCAGCGCAATGCCGCGCTGTTGACCGGTTTGGAAATCAGCCCGATGACTTTCACTTGCAGGTTGCTCGCCACCAGGCTCGCACCCATCAGCATGCGCCGCGAGGCGGCGCTCATGATCGCCAGGGCCGGGCGCGATTTCTGCGTGGCGAGGCCCTGAATGAACTGCACGCCGTCCATGCCCGGCATCAGCAGATCGGTGAGCACCAGATCGAACTCGCGGTTCTTCAGACGGCACAAGGCTTCTTCGCCGTCCCGGGCAAATTCCAGATCGAACACACCCAGTTCGTTGAACAGGTTCTGCAAGTACAGATGCTGGAACGGGTGATCTTCGACTATCAGCAGGCTAGAGGACTTCATCGGCGACTCGTTGGTAGGGAGCCAGTACGGTCGACAAGGCTCGCAACGTGAAAGGTTTGATCAGGCAATGATTCATCCCGGCGGCCAGGCACAACGCCTCTTCGCCGCGCAGGGCGTTGGCGGTGGCGCCGATGATCGGCGTGGCGCAGCCCAGGTGGCGCAGAGCCTTGGCCAGCTCATAACCGTTGAGGCGCGGCATGTTCACGTCAGTCAGCACGACATCGAAGCTGTCGTCCTGCCACAGCGACAAGGCTTCTTCACCATCGCTGGCGAGCGCCACCTTGCAGCCCAGTTCCTGCAATTGGTCGCGCAGGATCAGTTGGTTGATCGCATTGTCTTCGGCAACGAGGATGTGCAGGTGTAACGGCGCCAGCGCCTGGGGTTGCGCGGGGCACTGATGGTCGATGACGTTGCCGCCCTGCGCCTGACGCACGGCCTGGAGGATCGCGGCCAGATCGTTCAGGTTGACGAGCCAGCCGTCGCCTTTGCTCAGCGACTCCCACGCGCCATCGCCGCTCGCCAGAATACGCGGCCCTGACCAGTGCAGTTCGCTGCGCTGTTCCATCGGCGCAGGCCACAACTCAAGCAACACGCCATCGTCGCCACCGTCGTGGCTGGCCGGTGCGCCGATATGCGGCAGAGCGCCCCAGCGACGCAGCCAGCCAGCGAGGCTTTCGGCCAGCTCGCGCACCGGCGACACCACGTAAACGGTATCGGCCGCGAGCTTCGGCTTGCCTTCAGGCTGCGCATTACCCGAGCGCTGTTCCAGCGGCAAGGTCAGGGAAAAACTGCTGCCCAGCCCCGGCTCGCTGACCATGCGCAGGGTGCCATTCATCAGATGGGTCAGGCGCAGGCAAATCGGCAGGCCCAGGCCGGTGCCCGCCACCTCATGGCTGTTGCCTTGGGTCTGGTAGAACGGTTCGAAGATACAGGCTTGATCCGCGTGGGCGATCCCGCGCCCGGTGTCCGAGACCTGCCATTGCAGGCAAACGCGTTCGCCTTCGCGTGTCAGCACTTTGACTCGCAATACCACGCGCCCGGAATCGGTGAATTTGACCGCGTTGCTCAACAGGTTATTAAGAATCTGCCGTAGACGACTGACATCGCCGATCAGGCTGTCGGGCAGTTGCGGGTCAAAGCAGGCGTACAGCTGCAAGCCCTTGCTCTGTGCCGCTGCCGCGTAGCCCTGAACGGCTTCTTGCGCGAGCGCTACGACGGAAAAATCACTGAGTTCCAGCGCCAGTTGCCCGGCCTCGATTTTCGACACATCGAGCACGTCGCAGATCAATTGCAGCAGGGTCGCCGATGAGCCTTCGATTGCTCGCAAGTAACCTTTCTGCTGGGCGTCGAGCCGGGTGCGAGCGAGCAACTCCAAAGTGCCGAGCACGCCATACAGCGGCGTGCGAATTTCGTGGCTCATGGTCGCCAGAAACAGGGTTTTCGCTTCGTTGGCGGCATCGGCCGACTGGCGCGCCTGCTCCAGCGCCGCTTCGATCTGGCGACGCGCGCTGATGTCGCTGAAAGCGCAAAGCAATACGTCCTCGCCCTTGTAACGGGTCGGCGCGCAGCTCAGGTACAGGTGGCGGCCGTCGGCGGTTTCGAAATAGTCGGTCAGGCACGGCGCGTTTTCTGCAAATGCTGCGCGGATCCAGCCGGGGCCGAGTTGTTCGCTGCAGGCGCCCAGCCATTGCTGCGCCAGCGTGTTTTCCAGCACCACTCGAGCGTCGCTGCGGCGTAACACGCAGAGCGCCACTGGCGCGGTCTGAATCACGTCGCGGCTGAACAGCTCGCTTTCGACCAAGGCTTGAATCCGTTGCAGGGTCGGCATGATGAAGCGATGCTCCAGGCGCCGAATCAACAGCCACACCAGGCTGATACTGGCCACGCAGAACACCAGCGCGCCAAGCATCTGTGGCCACAATGCCCACAGCACGGCCAGCAAGTCGATGGAGTAGGTCAACTGCCAGTCCGACGATTTCAGCTGTTTGCGCAACACCAATTGCTCGGGCAGCCAGCCGTCGCCGACGAAGCCGAAGAAATCCTGCTGGCGCAGCAGCGGCAGATCCTGCCCGGGCGGCGGCTTGTGGCTGTTGCTGAAGAGCGGCATGCCTTGCGAGTTGAACATGGTGAACTCGCCGGCGCTGTGGTCGCTCAATGCGTTGGAGACTTCACGGTCGTCCATCTCCAGACCGAGCCAGCCGGAATCGAGGTCGCGATCATCCAGACGAATAAAGATGTACAGCTGCGAGTGCCCTTGCGCGTTGTGGGTCAGCCAGATTTCCTTGACGGCGCTGGTGTTGTCACGCTTGAGGGTTTCCAGGCGCTCGAGCATCGCGCCGGGGAAGTCGCCGGCCATCGGCGTTGTGTTGTACAGGCGCCAGACCTGCGCCTCGGCGCCGCTACTGACGTAGAGCAGATTCAGTTTGCGTGCTTGCAGATAGTCGCGCATGCGCTCGGTCAGCCAGATACTCCATTGCTTGCCCGAGGGTTGTCCGAGCAACAGGCGAATTTCCTCTTCAGACAGCGGCGCGCTTAACGCGGTCTGCCGGGTCGCCGACAAACTCAGGCTTTCCAGCAGCGCCTCGCGGGTGGTGAAAAAAGTGTGCGCCTCGGCAATGGCGCTGCTCATGTAGCTGCGCCGCTGAGAAATCTCGTTATTGAAGGTGAACAGCAGGAAGCTGTACACGCCGCCGAGGATGCCCACCAGCAATACCCACGCGAAAATGCGCAACAAGCGTCGCGCAGCGTGAGGCGTGGACAGCACCGGGCTGATCTGATGGAGGTAGTTCTTCAATCGCATGCCGGCACAGTAGGGGCGCCCGGGCAGGACGAAAATCAGACGATTCTTAAAGACTTCACAGGTAATTGACGATGAAGGTCACTTCGGTATTGGCGCTGCCGGCGCTGAGCTCTTCATTGCCCAGGCGGTAATACGCGGCTGACAACGGGATCTTGAAATTGAGCCCGGTGGTGGTGAAAGCATCGAACGGGTAGATCGTGTCGAAAGCGATTGGCTGGCCCGCTTCATTCATCACTTGCAGGCCGATGCCTTTGGCGGTGGAGCCGGCATTCAGTGCGACGATGCCCTTGGTCGCATCGATCACCTGTGTGTTGGCCTTGAGCGAATAGGTGACTTTCTTGATGCCGGTCTGGCATTGGTTCAGGGCAATATCGAAGCGCACCGTGCGCGGCTTGGCGCCGGCTTCGCGAAATTCATGAAGCTGATAATCGTCGCCCATCGCCACCGGCACGGAAGGTGTCTCGCAGGAGGCGGCGTTCAGTACGATAGGGTTCATCAGGTTGAGTTTTTTCAGGATCAGATCATCGTCCTGCAGGCTGCCCAGATACCCTGCATCGATGTTGACTTTCGGTGCCAGCGCGCCGGTCTTGACGATTTCCAGGCGCACCGAATTTGCACCGAAACCATAGCTGGTGTTGGGTGCAATGGCCTGCGGCGCTGATTGGTAGCGGTCCAGTGCAGTGAACCAGATGCGGTAGGACAACCCGCTTTTGCCTAACGGAAAAAGAGTTTCCGTACCGCTGGCGGTGCCCAGTTTCGGATTCATCAGAAAGCCGAACATGGACGTCTTCGAGCAGCTCCAGATGTGCCCGACCGACTGCACGGTGTCCTGATAAACCACGGTGCCATTGGGTGTGTCGGCAGCAATGTTCAGAGTCGAACTGGCCAGGCTGGCGCCAAAGTTGAGGGTGTCGAGTTTCGAATCGACTGCCACGCAGCTGCCAGCCATGGCATTCGAAGCGCAGGCAAGCAGGGTGACTGCGGTACAGAACAGGAGCGAGCGCTGGATTTGGAAACGCTTCATGAAGAGGGCTTTTCGTGTCGGCGGATGAGCGGCGTACGTTAGCCACGGCACTCAAGCCTGAATATCAGGCGATTCCTAGAAGACGCAGACGCTCCCCACTTGCAATGCGTGCCCTGTGGGAGCGAGCCTGCTCGCGATGAGGCCATCAGCCGCACCATTGGTGGTGAATGAGACGACGCCTTCGCGAGCAAGCCCGCTCCCACAATGCCTGTGTTTTCCCTGCGCAAATGCGTTTCCTGTAGGAGTGAGCCTGCTCGCGATGAGGCCGTCAGCCGCACCATCGATGGTGAATGAAAGGGCGCCTTCGCGAGCAAGCCCGCTCCCACACTGCATGTGTTTTCGCTGCACCAATGCGTTCCCTGTGGGAGCGAGCCTGCTCGCGAATGCGGTTGCCCACGCAATAAAACCCAGCCCACTGGTCAACTAATTACCAAGCCCCCTAACTATTGCGTTGACATTCGCTGCCTAAGCAGTAACATCTCGACATACATTCACTGCCTAGGCAGTTATCAGGTCAGCCCATGAAGCATTTCACCCCGGAAGAATTCAAACATTGCCACCTAGGCTTGTTGCTCGGTCGTGCCGCGCTGCTCAAGGACCGGATCATCGATACCCACATGGAGCCCCACGGCATTACCGCCGCGCAGTTCAAGGTGTTGATCATCATGGCCCAGTTCGGCGTCGACACCCCGGCTGAGCTGTGCCGGCATCTGTCGCTCGATAGCGGATCGATGACGCGCATGCTCGATCGCCTCGAGCAGAAGGCTTTTCTGATTCGCCAACGCAGCGAAGACGACCGCCGGCAGGTGCAACTGAAACTGACCGAACAGGGCCAGCAACTGACCGATCGCCTGCCGCAGATCGGTGCCGATGCGATGAATGAGCTGGCCGGCGCGATCTCCCGCGAGGAATTGAAAAACCTGGAATACATCCTCAAGAAAATCCTGCTGGCTGCCGGTGACCCGATCACCCTCCAGCGCTTAGGTGACCACAATGAGCGCTAAGACCTTGCGCAGCAGCCTGACGCTGCTGCTGTCGGCGATGATCCTCGCCGGTTGCGCCAATTACAGCGGCCTCGACACTGAAGGCCAGCGGCTCGACGCGGCGCAACTGAAGACAGCGCAGTCTCTCGACGGCGTCACGCTGTCACCGGCGGCGTGGCCGAAAAGCGATTGGTGGAGCGGCCTCGGCGATCCGCAGCTCGACGGCCTGATCCGTGAAGCCCTGCACGACAGCCCGGACATGCAGATCGCCGCAGCCCGCGCCCATCAGGCCAGTGCCGCCGCGTATGCCGCCGATGCCGAGCGTTATCCGACCCTCGACGCCAGCGCCGGCATCAGCCGTTCGCGTCTGGCACGCGACCAGGATCCGCGCGGGCAGGGCGGTGCCTATGCGACGGTGCGCAATGTCAGCGCCGGCTTCAATTACAACTTCGACTTGTGGGGCGGCCAGCGCGATGCCTGGGAAGCTGCACTCGGCGAGGCCCGTGCTGCTGAAGTCGACCGTCAGGCCGCGCAGCTGACACTCGCCGCTGACGTCGCTCGCGCCTACAGCGATCTCGGTCAGGCGCACATCGTTTATGACCTCGCCAGCGAAGACCTCAAGCGCACCCGGCAAATGCTTGATCTCAGCCAGCGCCGCTTGAGTTCGGGGATCGACAGCCAGTACCAGTTCCAGCAAACCCAGAGTCTGGAAGCCAGTTCTCAAGCGAGCCTGATCGACGCGGAAAAACGCTTGAACAGCGCGAAAATCGCCTTGGCCGTATTGCTCGGCAAAGGCCCGGATCGCGGCAACGAGATCGCCCGACCGAAAGTCCTGCAGGCCAGCGCCGTGGCAGTGCCGTCGGTATTGCCGGCGGAACTGCTCGGGCGCCGCCCGGATCTGGTCGCGGCGCGCTGGCGCGTCGAAGCGGCGAGCAAAGACATCGATGCGGCGAAAACCCGCTTCTATCCCAACCTCAACCTGTCGGCTTCGGCCGGCGCCGAGTCGTTGTTGGGTGATGCGATGTTCGGCTCGGCCAGTCGCTTCTTCAACATTGCCCCGACCATTTCCGTGCCGATCTTCGATGGCGGCCGCCTGCGCGCCAACCTCGATGCCCGCGACGCCGATTACGATCTGGCGGTGGCGCAGTACAACAAGAGTCTGGTCAAAGCCCTCGGCGATGTCGGCGACACCATCAATCAGCTGCGCGATATCGGCCGGCAGATCGGTGCGCAGCAACACGCCACCGACATCGCTCAGGATTCTTACAACACCGTCGTCCAGCGTTACGGTTCCGGCATCGGCAACTACCTGGACGTGCTCAGCATCGAGCAGCAATTGCTCCAGGCCCAGCGTCAGCTGGCGACCCTCAATGCCGAGCAGATCGACCTGTCGATTCAACTGATGCAAGCGCTGGGCGGCGGCTTTCAGGGTGAAAACCTGAACGCAGCCAACGCCAGCCCCGCCTCGTCGCACCCATAATTCAAGGTATTTGTCATGGCCACTGCCGAAAACACCCAAGCTCAAGACAACACCCCGGACACCGGCAACCCGCGCAAACGCAAGGTGATGCTGTTGGCGCTTGCCGTGGTCGTCCTGCTCGCCATTGCCGGCGTCTGGGCCTATCACGAGTTCATCGGGCGCTTTAACGAAAGCACCGACGATGCTTACGTCAACGGCAACGTCGTAGAGATCACCCCGCTGGTCACCGGCACCGTGGTCAGCATCGGCGCCGACGATGGTGATCTGGTCCAGGAAGGCCAGGTGCTGGTCAATTTCGACCCCAACGACGCCGAAGTCGGCCTGCAAAGTGCCAAGGCGAAACTGGCGCGCACCGTGCGTCAGGTGCGTGGTTTGTACAGCAACGTCGACGGCATGAAAGCCCAGGTCAATGCGCAACAGGCCGAAGTGCAGAAGGCGCAGGACAACTACAACCGGCGCAAGAATCTGGCGCAGGGCGGGGCGATTTCCCAGGAAGAACTGTCCCACGCTCGCGACGACCTGACCTCGGCGCAGAACGCTCTGGCCAACGCCAAGCAGCAACTGAAAACCACCAGCGCCCTGGTCGACGACACCGTGGTCTCGTCGCACCCGGACGTGATGTCGGCGGCTGCCGATCTGCGTCAGGCCTACCTGACCAATGCGCGCAGCACCTTGATCGCGCCGGTCACCGGTTACGTCGCCAAGCGCACCGTGCAACTCGGCCAGCGTGTGCAGCCGGGCACCGCGTTGATGGCGGTGATTCCGCTGGATCAGTTGTGGATCGACGCCAACTTCAAGGAAACCCAACTGCGTGACATGCGCATCGGTCAGCCAGTGGATATCGAGGCCGACATTTACGGCAGCGACGTGAAATACAGCGGCACCGTCGACAGCCTCGGCGCCGGTACCGGTAGCGCGTTTGCTCTGCTGCCGGCGCAGAACGCCACCGGTAACTGGATCAAGATCGTTCAGCGCGTCCCGGTGCGCATCCACATCAATGCCGAAGAACTGGCCAAGCACCCGCTGCGTGTCGGTCTGTCGACCAATGTCGAGGTCAATCTGCACGACCAAAGCGGCCCGGTGCTGGCCCAGCAACCGCCGCAAAAGGCCTCGTTCAGCACCAACGTCTACGAGCGCCAACTGGCTGAAGCGGACGCGATGATTGCCCAGTTGATTCACGACAACAGCGCAGCAGCAGGCAAGACCGCGCAGCGCTGATCCGAGATTTTGACACTTCCTCTTGTGGGAGCGAGCTTGCTCGCGAAAGCGGAGTGTCAATCACAGTTGATTTGTCTGTTACACCGCCTTCGCGAGCAAGCTCGCTCCCACAGGGGTTGCGGTGTTCATCGGTACGCAGCGCCAACCCGGTTTCATAGGATCCACCATGAGCAATAACGCTTCTTTCACGCCGCCCAGCCTGTTGCTCAGCACCATCGGCCTGTCGCTGGCGACGTTCATGCAAGTGCTCGACACGACCATCGCCAACGTGGCGCTGCCGACGATTTCCGGCAACCTCGGGGTGAGTTCGGAGCAGGGCACCTGGGTGATCACTTCGTTCGCCGTGAGCAACGCGATTGCGCTGCCGCTGACCGGTTGGCTGAGCCGCCGCTTCGGCGAGGTGAAACTGTTTCTGTGGGCGACGATGCTGTTTGTACTGGCGTCGTTTCTCTGCGGTATCTCGACGTCGATGCCCGAGCTGATCGGCTTTCGCGTGCTGCAAGGCCTGGTGGCCGGGCCGCTGTACCCGATGACGCAGACCCTGCTGATCGCGGTGTATCCGCCGGCGAAACGCGGGATGGCCCTGGCGCTGCTGGCGATGGTCACCGTGGTCGCGCCCATCGCCGGGCCGATTCTCGGCGGCTGGATCACCGACAGTTACAGCTGGCCGTGGATCTTCTTTATCAACGTGCCGATCGGCATTTTTGCGGTGATGGTGGTCCGTTCGCAACTGGCGAAACGGCCGGTGGTCACCAGTCGCCAGCCGATGGATTACGTCGGTCTGATAACGTTGATCATCGGTGTCGGCGCGTTGCAGGTGATCCTCGACAAGGGCAATGACCTGGATTGGTTCGAGTCGAATTTCATCATTGTCGGCGCGGCGATTTCCGTGGTCGCGCTGGCGGTGTTCGTGATCTGGGAAATGACCGACCGCCATCCGGTGGTCAACCTGCGCCTGTTCGCCTATCGCAACTTCCGCATCGGCACGCTGGTGCTGGTGCTGGGTTATGCCGGGTTCTTCGGTATCAACCTGATCCTGCCGCAGTGGTTGCAGACACAAATGGGCTACACCGCGACCTGGGCAGGTCTGGCGGTGGCGCCGATCGGGATTCTGCCGGTGCTGCTATCGCCATTTGTCGGCAAGTATGCGCACAAGTTCGATCTGCGACTGCTCGCCGGCATTGCGTTTCTGGCGATCGGCCTGAGCTGCTTCATGCGTGCCGAGTTCACCAACGAAGTCGACTTCCAGCACATCGCGCTGGTGCAGTTGTTCATGGGCATCGGCGTGGCGCTGTTTTTCATGCCGACGTTGAGCATCCTGATGTCGGATCTGCCGCCGAGCCAGATCGCCGACGGGGCCGGTCTGGCGACCTTCCTGCGGACCTTGGGCGGCAGCTTTGCGGCTTCGCTGACCACGTGGATCTGGATTCGCCGGGCCGATCAGCATCATGCGTATATGAGCGAAAGCATCAGCACGTTTGAGCCTGCCACCCGCGAGACCTTGAATCAGTTGGGTGGGGCGAGTCAGTCGGCATATGCGCAGATGGATCAGATTCTGACCAGCCAGGCGTACATGCTCTCCACCGTGGATTACTTCACGTTGCTGGGCTGGGGGTTCATGGGGTTGATTCTGATTGTGTGGCTGGCTAAGCCGCCGTTTGCCGCGAAGGCCGGGCCAGCCGCGTCCGGACATTGAGGCAACACATAACCTGTGGGAGCGGGCTTGCCCGCGATGGCGGATTTTCAGTCAACAGAGATGTTGAATGTGATGGCCTCATCGCGGGCAAGCCCGCTCCCACAGGGATAGCAGTGATCCTTAGGCGCTCGGGGCGGGCAGGGCGGGTGGCGGGGCGAAGTCGAACGGGGCCAAGGCATACCCGCTCTCATCGACCTGCAACGCCCAACCCTGGCGATCCCAATCCCCGAGCACAATCCGCTTCGCCGCCTGCTCACCCAGCTGCAACTTGTGAATCGCCGGGCGATGGGTGTGGCCGTGGATGAGGGTTTTCACGGCGAATTCTTGCATCACCCGTGGTATCTCTTCCGGGGTGACATCAACGATGTCATTGGCCTTCATCCGCGTCTGTGCACGGCTTTCGCTGCGTAGCTTGCGCGCCAGTTTGTGGCGGCTGCTCAGCGGCAGGTGACGGAGGATGAACAGGGTGACCGGGTTGCGCAGATAGCGGCGCAGCTTCATGTAGCCAACGTCGCGGGTGCACAGGCTGTCGCCGTGCATCAGCAGCACTGGCTCGCCGTAGAACTGCACGACACTCGGATCCTTCAGCAAGGTGCAGCCGGCCTGTTTGCAGAAAGCCTTGCCGAGCATGAAGTCGCGATTGCCGTGCATGAGAAAAATCGCCGTACCGCTGTCGCTCAAATCGCGCAGGGCCTGGCAGATGGAACGCTGAAAGGGCGTCATGGCGTCGTCGCCAATCCACGCCTCGAAGAAGTCGCCGAGGATGTACAACGCACTCGCCGAGCGGGCGCGTCCGGCGAGCAAATCCAGAAACGCCCGGGTAATGTCCGGGCGCTCCTCTTCCAGATGCAAGTCTGAAATCAGCAATATCACGCTGCGATGATCTCGGCTTTCTCGATGATCACGTCGTCTGCGGGTACGTCCTGGTGGCCGGCCTTGGAAGTGGTCGACACGCCTTTGATTTTGTCGACAACGTCGGTACCGGCGGTCACTTTACCGAATACCGCGTAGCCCCAACCCTGCATGTTCTTGCCGCTGTGGTTGAGGAAGGTGTTGTCGGCGACGTTGATGAAGAACTGTGCCGAAGCCGAATGCGGCTCCATGGTGCGGGCCATGGCGACGGTGTATTTGTCGTTGGAAAGACCGTTGTCCGCTTCGTTCTGGATGCTTGGACGCTTGTCTTTCTTTTCTTTCATGCCAGGCTCGAAACCGCCGCCCTGGATCATGAAGTTGCCGATGACGCGGTGGAACACGGTGTTGGTGTAGTGACCGGCGTTGACGTATTCGATGAAGTTGGCAACGGTGATCGGCGCCTTTTCAGCGTTCAGTTCGATGACGATGTCGCCATGGTTGGTGGTCAGTTTGACTTGAGTCATGGTCATTACTCTTCATAGGGAATTCGTGGTTCTGGGACATTGAGCACCACAACCGGTTCAGCCTGCTTCGGCCAAGGTGCGCAGTTTAGCGTGACAGGCGCGAATTTCGAGGCGGTTTTTCAAATCCCTGCGATTAAATGCATGCCTTTATCGGGGCTGCTCTGTCAGGCCCTTGACAGCATCGGCTATGATAGCGGCTTTGTTTTGTCTGGCCCCTCTTCGCGGCCGCGCACCTGTACGTCAAGGATCCTATGAGCAAGCCCACTATCGACCCTACCTCGAATGCCAAGTCCGGCCCTGCCGTGCCGGTCAACTTCCTGCGGCCGATCATCCAGGCAGACCTGGACTCGGGCAAGCACACCCAGATCGTGACTCGCTTCCCGCCGGAGCCAAACGGCTACCTGCACATCGGCCATGCCAAGTCGATCTGCGTCAACTTCGGTCTGGCCCAGGAGTTCGGCGGCGTTACGCACCTGCGCTTCGACGACACCAACCCGGCCAAGGAAGATCAGGAATACATCGACGCCATCGAAAGCGACGTCAAATGGCTGGGCTTCGAATGGTCCGGTGAAGTGCGCTACGCCTCGCAGTATTTCGACCAGTTGCACGACTGGGCGGTCGAGCTGATCAAGGCCGGCAAGGCCTACGTCGACGACCTGACCCCGGAGCAGGCCAAGGAATACCGTGGCAGCCTCACCGAGCCGGGCAAGAACAGCCCGTTCCGTGACCGTTCGGTTGAGGAAAACCTCGACCTGTTCGCGCGCATGAAGGCCGGTGAATTCCCCGACGGCGCGCGCGTGCTGCGGGCGAAGATCGACATGGCCTCGCCGAACATGAACCTGCGCGACCCGATCATGTATCGCATCCGCCACGCTCATCACCACCAGACCGGCGACAAGTGGTGCATCTACCCGAACTACGACTTCACCCACGGTCAGTCGGACGCCATCGAAGGCATCACCCATTCGATCTGCACCCTCGAGTTCGAAAGCCATCGTCCACTGTACGAGTGGTTCCTGGAGAACCTGCCGGTGCCGGCGAACCCGCGCCAGTACGAGTTCAGCCGCCTGAACCTGAACTACACCATCACCAGCAAGCGCAAGCTCAAACAACTGGTTGACGAGAAGCACGTCAATGGCTGGGACGATCCGCGCATGTCCACGCTGTCGGGCTTCCGCCGCCGTGGCTACACGCCGAAATCGATCCGCAACTTCTGCGAAATGATCGGCACCAACCGTTCCGACGGCGTGGTCGATTTCGGCATGCTCGAATTCAGCATCCGTGACGACCTCGACCACAGCGCCCCGCGCGCCATGTGCGTGCTGCGTCCGCTGAAAGTGGTCATCACCAACTACCCGGAAGGCCAGGTCGAAAACCTCGAACTGCCACGCCACCCGAAAGAAGACATGGGCGTGCGCGCGCTGCCGTTTGCCCGGGAAATCTACATCGACCGTGAAGACTTCATGGAAGAGCCGCCGAAGGGCTACAAGCGCCTGGAACCGGCCGGTGAAGTGCGTCTGCGCGGCAGCTACGTGATCCGTGCCGACGAAGCGATCAAGGACGCCGACGGCAACATCGTCGAACTGCGTTGCTCGTACGACCCGGACACCCTCGGCAAGAACCCGGAAGGGCGCAAGGTCAAAGGCGTGATCCACTGGGTGCCGGCCGCCGCCAGCGTCGAGTGCGAAGTGCGTCTGTACGATCGCCTGTTCCGTTCGCCGAACCCGGAGAAGGCCGAAGACAGCGCCAGTTTCCTCGACAACATCAACCCTGACTCGCTGCAAGTGCTGACCGGCTGTCGCGCCGAGCCATCGCTCGGCAACGCACAGCCGGAAGACCGTTTCCAGTTCGAGCGCGAAGGCTATTTCGTCGCGGACCTGAAAGACTCGAAACCCGGTCAGCCGGTATTCAACCGTACCGTGACCCTGCGTGATTCGTGGGGCCAGTGAGTGAGTCAAGGAACTAACGTGCTAACGATCTACAACACGCTCACCAAGAGCAAAGAAGTCTTCAAGCCGCTGGATGGCAACAAGGTGCGCATGTACGTCTGCGGGATGACCGTGTACGACTACTGCCACCTCGGCCACGGCCGCAGCATGGTCGCGTTCGACCTGGTGACGCGCTGGCTGCGCTTCAGCGGTTATGACCTGACCTACGTGCGCAACATCACCGACATCGACGACAAGATCATCAATCGTGCCCGCGAGAACGGTGAATCGTTCGAAGCGCTGACCGAGCGCATGATCGCCGCGATGCACGAAGACGAAGCGCGCCTGAACATCCAGAAGCCGGACATGGAACCGCGCGCCACCGATCACATCGCCGGCATGCACGCGATGATCCAGACCCTGATCGACAAGGGCTACGCCTACGCACCGGGCAATGGCGACGTGTACTACCGCGTCGCCAAATTCATGGGCTACGGCAAGCTGTCGCGCAAGAAAATCGAAGACCTGCGCATCGGCGCACGTATCGAAGTCGACGAGTCGAAGGAAGACCCACTCGACTTCGTCCTGTGGAAAGCCGCCAAGCCGGGCGAGCCGAGCTGGGAATCGCCATGGGGCGCCGGGCGTCCGGGCTGGCACATCGAGTGCTCGGTGATGTCGACCTGCTGCCTCGGCGAGACTTTCGATATTCATGGCGGCGGCAGCGACCTGGAGTTCCCGCACCACGAAAACGAAATCGCCCAGAGCGAAGCGGCCACCGGCAAGACCTACGCCAACGCGTGGATGCATTGCGGGATGATTCGCATCAATGGCGAGAAGATGTCCAAGTCGTTGAACAACTTCTTCACCATCCGCGACGTGCTCGACAAGTACCACCCGGAAGTCGTGCGTTACCTGCTGGTGTCGAGCCACTACCGTAGCGCGATCAACTACTCGGAAGACAACCTCAAGGACGCCAAGGGCGCACTGGAGCGTTTCTACCACGCGCTGAAAGGCCTGCCGAGCGTGGCGCCGGCCGGTGGCGAAGCGTTCGTCGAGCGTTTCACCACGGTGATGAACGACGACTTCGGCACCCCTGAAGCCTGCGCCGTGCTGTTCGAGATGGTGCGTGAGATCAACCGCCTGCGCGAGAGCGATCTCGATGCAGCGGCGGGCCTGGCGGCACGTCTGAAAGAACTGGCGAGCGTGCTGGGTGTGTTGCAGTTGGAGGCGGATGACTTCCTGCAGGCCGGCGCTGAAGGGCGGGTCGATGCGGCTGAGGTTGATGCGCTGATTGCGGCGCGCCTGGCAGCTCGGGCGGCGAAAGACTGGGCCGAGTCGGACCGGATTCGTGATCAGCTGACGGCGATGGGTGTCGTGCTGGAAGATGGCAAGGGTGGGACTACCTGGCGTCTGGCTGACTGAGGCCCAAAGCCCCTACGATGATCGTTCCCACGCAGAGCGTGGGAACGATCGATTTTCAATGCACGACACAAATGCCCTGTGGGAGCGGGCTTGCTCGCGAAGAGGCCCGTCCAGACAACTTGTCATTCAGCCTGCCGCAACCTCTTGTAAAGCGTATTCCGGCTCACCCCCAACCGCCGCGCCAGGTGCGAAATATTCCCCCCGGCCGCCTTCAACTCGCGATTCAGCGCTTCAACATCATTCAAATCCAGTCCCAACGGCGCCGCCGTTTCCACTGGCTCCATCTCCAGATCGACAAAAAAATCATCCGGCAAATGCTCTGGCCGCACCGGTTGCTCCTCGGCCATGGCCAACGCCACCTGCATCACGCTGCTGACCTGCCGCAAATTCCCCGGCCACGGGTGCTTTGCAAACAGCTCCAGCACCTCAGGGCTCAGTCCCGCCCATTGCGTCGGCTCGCGATGTTGCTCCCACAACCGTTTGAACAGCGCCTGCTTGTCACTGCGCTCGCGTAACGGCGGCAGCTCCAGCGTCAGGCCACCAATGCGGTAATACAAATCCTCCCTAAACCGGCCCAATTGCACTTGCTCGCGCAACGAACGGTTGGTCGCCGAGATAATGCGCAGATCAACCGGGAACAACTCGCTGCTGCCTACCGGCTGCACGCAGCGCTCCTGCAACACCCGCAACAAGCGCGCCTGAGTCGGCAAAGGCATATCGCCGATCTCATCGAGAAACAGCGTGCCTTTGTCGGCCTTGCGGATCAGGCCGATGCTGCCTTTCTGGTTGGCCCCAGTGAACGCGCCTTTCTCGTAACCGAACAACTCCGACTCGACCAGTTCAGCGGGGATCGCCGCGCAGTTCACTGCGATGAATGCCTGTTTTTGTCGAGAGCTGGCCTGGTGCAAGGCTTTGACGAAGACTTCTTTGCCGACTCCAGTTTCACCGTGGATCAGCAGCGGAATGTCTTTTTCAAGCAGGCGTTCGGCTTGGCGCACGGCTTTTTCCACGCGGCTGTCGCCGAAATGCAGGCTGTTCAGGCTGATCGCGCTGGATGGCGTGGGCTTTTCTTCCGTGACAAACACCCGGGCTTTAACCGGCGCCTGTTTCGGCCGTTTCAACAGACATTGGAAGCGGTTGCGCCCGGAGGTCTGCAAGGCGAATGGCAAACCGTCCGGCTGATTGATCAGCTCCAGCAGAGAGACCTTGAACAGGCTTTCAACACTGACCCGCGACAAGCGCACACCCAGCAAATTGTCCGCGCGACGATTGGCCGACAGCACCTGACCGCTCTCATCAAAAATCAGCAACCCGGCCCATTGGCTGTCGAGGTTGTTCAACCCGGTGTTGAAGGTCAGTTGAAAATGCTGGCCATGGAACAGGTTGAGGATCAGCCGATTCTCCACGGTCTGGCTCATCATCTTGACCATGCCCAGGGTGTGCGAGGGCGGCAGGTAGCTGTCGCTGGAGACATCGAGGACGGCGATGACCTTGCGCTCGGCGTCGAAAATCGGCGCGGCGGAGCCGGTCATGAAGCGGTTGGCCTTGAGAAAGTGTTCGTCGTGTTCGATGTGCACCGCTTGCTCGCAGGCCAGTGCGGTGCCGATTGCATTGGTGCCGCTGCTGCGCTCCATCCAGCTCGCCCCGGCCTGAAAACCCCGGGCCAGACTCGGCTCGATAAAGCGCTGCGTGCCCCACGAGGTCAGCACCTGGCCCTGATTGTCGGCGAGCATGATCAGGCAGTTGGAATTGCTGAGGATGTTTTCGTAGTAGGGCAGGACTTCCTGATGCGTGGTCTGCACCAGCGAATGATGGCTGTCGAGCAATCGCGCGATGCCGGCGGCGGGCAATTGATCGAAGGCAGGCGTGCTCTGGTGGTCGAGGCCGAACGCGCGGCAACGTTGCCAGGAGGTCTGGACGATCGCATCGTGGGACAGCGGCGAAGCAGGTGCGGCCATGGCAGGTCAGCCTCTGATGCAGCGATTTTTATTGTTGTTATGAGCCCAAATCCTGAACACAACCCAGATCAACTGTGGGAGCGGGCTTGCTCGCGAATGCGGTGTGTCATTCAACTGATTCGGTGACTGATACTGCGCATTCGCGAGCAAGCCCGCTCCCACATTGGATCTTCGGCGTTGATGAGCTCGGGCAAAAAGCGTTCATAGAGTGTTGTTCACTATTGTTCATTGTCAATCACCCCGACTGTTCAAAAGTGTTCAGCTGTGAACGCCGCTTGCCCCCGTAAACACTGCTTCTCAAGACAAATCAACCACTTGCCATTTCTGGCACGAATGTCGCTCTGTTGCTCCGGTCGCTTGACTCCAAAAATAACAAAGGCCGAGCCATGTCACTCACCCTGGAGCACGTCAGCCGTACCGTCGAGGGCCAGATCTGGATCGACGATGCGTGCCTGAAATTCGAACCCGGATCCTTCAACGTTCTGCTCGGGCGCACGCTGTCCGGCAAGACCAGCTTGATGCGCCTGATGGCCGGCCTCGACAAGCCCGACAGCGGCCGCGTGCTGATGAACGGCGTCAACGTTACCCAGCGCCCGGTGCGGCTGCGCAACGTGTCGATGGTCTATCAGCAGTTCATCAATTACCCGACCATGACCGTGTTCGAGAACATCGCCTCGCCACTGCGTCAGGCCGGCATCTCGAAAGAAATCATCCACAGCAAGGTGCAGGAAACCGCACGCATGCTGCGCATCGAGAAGTTCTTGCAGCGCTATCCGCTGGAGCTCTCTGGTGGACAGCAGCAACGCACGGCCATGGCCCGCGCGCTGGTCAAGGATGCTGAACTGATCCTCTTCGACGAGCCGCTGGTCAATCTCGACTACAAGCTGCGCGAAGAGCTGCGCCAGGAAATGCGCGAGCTGTTCAAGGCGCGTCACACCATCGCCATCTACGCCACCACCGAGCCCAACGAAGCGCTCGCCCTCGGCGGCACTACCACCATCCTGCACGAAGGCCGGGTGATCCAGAGCGGACCGTCGACTGAGGTCTATCACCAGCCGCAATCGGTGCTTGCCGCTGAATTGTTCTCCGAGCCGCCGATCAACCTGATGCCGGGACGCATCGCCGGCAACGAAGTCAGCTTCGCCAATTTCGTCCACTTCCCGCTGAACGTCGATCTGCGCCCGGTAGGCGAGGGCGAGTTCCGCTTCGGCGTGCGCCCCAGCCATATCTCGCTGGTGCCGAGCAACGATGATGATCTCGAACTGGCGGTGACCGTCGAGGTCGCCGAGATCAGCGGTTCGGAAACCTTCCTGCATGTACGCAACGAGCACTTTCTGTTGGTGCTGCACTTGCCCGGGGTTCATGAGTACGACGTCGATGCGCCGATCCGCATCTATATCCCGACCCACAAACTGTTCGTTTTCGATGCGCAGGGCCGTCTGGTGCAAGCACCGGGCCGGCGTGTCGCGAGGGTTGCCTGATGGCCGAAATCCGTTTGCAACACCTCGCCCACAGCTACAGCAAAACCCCGAGCGGCGCGGAGGATTATGCGATCCGCGAGATGGATCACGTCTGGGAGCAGGGTGGCGCCTATGCTTTGCTCGGCCCGTCCGGTTGCGGCAAGTCGACCTTGCTCAACATCATTTCCGGCCTGCTCAGCCCGTCCCAAGGCCATGTGTTGTTTGACGGCAAAGCGGTCAACGACCTGACCCCTGAGAAGCGCAACATCGCTCAGGTTTTCCAGTTCCCGGTGGTCTACGACACCATGACCGTGTTCGACAACCTCGCTTTCCCGCTGCGAAACCAGGGCATGGCCGAGGCGAAAGTGCACAGCAAGGTGCAGGAAATTGCCGAAGTGCTCGACTTGCAGAATCTGCTGAGCAAGAAAGCGCGCAACCTCACTGCCGACGAAAAGCAGAAAGTCTCCATGGGCCGTGGGCTGGTGCGCGACGACGTCTCGGCAATCCTCTTCGACGAGCCGCTGACGGTGATCGACCCGCACCTGAAGTGGAAACTGCGGCGCAAGCTCAAGCAGATCCACGAGCAGTTCAACATCACCATGGTCTACGTCACCCACGACCAACTGGAGGCCTCGACGTTCGCCGACAAGATCGCGGTGATGTACGGCGGCCAGATCGTCCAGTTCGGTACGCCACGGGAATTGTTCGAGCGGCCGAGCCACACCTTTGTCGGCTATTTCATCGGCAGCCCGGGGATGAATCTGATCGAGGTGCAGCCGCAGCCCGGTGGCGTCGGTTTCGCTTCGACGCACTTGCCGTTGTCCGACGCCTTGCAGCGCCATATAGAGCACGGCCAGTGGAAAAATCTCAAGGTCGGCATCCGCCCGGAGTTCATTCATGTGTGGGACGAGCCGTTTGACGACGCGATGCAGGCCGAAGTCGTACACGTCGAAGACCTCGGCACCTACAAGATCATGACGCTCAACCTCGACGGCGCGCCGTTGAAGGTGCGCCTGGCTGAAGACAAACCGGTGCCGCAAGGCACCGCGTACATCAGTTTTCCGGCGCAATGGCTGATGGTCTATGCCGATGAATTTCTCCTGGAAGCCAGTGACGAGGAGGTGCAGCCATGAACAAGGTGCAGAACAACAAGGCCTGGTGGCTGGTGTTGCCGGTGTTCCTGCTGGTGGCGTTCAGTGCGGTGATCCCGATGATGACCGTGGTCAACTATTCGGTGCAGGACATCTTCGACCAGTCCAGCCGCTACTTCGTCGGCGCCGACTGGTACAAGCAGGTGCTGCTCGATCCGCGTCTGCACGATTCGCTGCTGCGCCAGTTCATCTATTCGGCGTGCGTGCTGCTGATCGAAATCCCGTTGGGCATCGCTGTCGCGCTGACCATGCCGACCAAGGGCCGCTGGTCGTCGGTGGTGCTGATCATTCTGGCGATTCCGTTGCTGATTCCGTGGAACGTGGTCGGCACCATCTGGCAGATTTTCGGCCGCGCCGACATCGGCCTGCTCGGTTCCAGCCTCAACGCGATGGGCATCAGCTACAACTACGCGGCCAACACCATGGACGCCTGGGTGACGGTGCTGGTGATGGACGTCTGGCATTGGACTTCTCTGGTCGCGCTGTTGTGTTTCTCCGGCCTGCGGGCGATTCCCGACGTGTATTACCAGGCCGCGCGCATTGATCGCGCCTCGGCGTGGGCGGTGTTCCGCCACATTCAATTGCCCAAGCTGAAAAGCGTGCTGCTGATCGCGGTGATGCTGCGTTTCATGGACAGTTTCATGATCTACACCGAGCCGTTCGTGCTCACCGGCGGCGGGCCGGGCAATGCCACGACCTTCTTGAGTCAGACGTTGACGCAGATGGCTGTAGGGCAATTCGACCTCGGTCCGGCAGCGGCGTTTTCGCTGGTGTACTTCCTGATCATCCTGTTGGTGTCCTGGCTGTTCTATACCGCCATGACGCACTCCGATGCCAACCGTTGAGGCCCGGCCATGAGCAAAAGAAAGCTGATTCCGTTGCTGGTCTACATCCTGTTCCTGCTGGTGCCGATCTACTGGCTGCTGAACATGTCGTTCAAGAGCAACACCGAAATCCTCGGCGGCCTGACGCTTTTCCCACAGGACTTCACGCTGGCGAACTACAAGGTGATCTTCACTGATCCGAGCTGGTACACCGGCTATCTCAACTCGCTGTATTACGTCAGCCTCAACACGGTGATTTCCCTGAGTGTGGCGCTGCCAGCGGCTTACGCGTTTTCACGCTATCGTTTCCTCGGCGACAAGCACCTGTTCTTCTGGTTGCTGACCAACCGCATGGCGCCGCCGGCGGTGTTCTTGCTGCCGTTCTTTCAGTTGTATTCGTCGATCGGCCTGTTCGACACGCACATCGCCGTGGCCCTGGCGCATTGCTTGTTCAACGTGCCGCTGGCGGTGTGGATTCTCGAAGGTTTCATGTCTGGCGTGCCCAAGGAGATCGACGAAACGGCTTACATCGACGGCTACAGTTTTCCCAAGTTTTTCGTGAAGATTTTCATCCCGTTGATCGGTTCCGGTATCGGCGTCACGGCGTTTTTCTGCTTCATGTTTTCCTGGGTCGAGCTGCTGCTGGCGCGCACCCTGACTTCGGTCAACGCCAAGCCGATTGCGGCGGTGATGACGCGCACGGTGTCGGCGTCGGGGATCGATTGGGGCGTGCTGGCAGCGGCGGGGGTGTTGACCATCCTGCCGGGCATGCTGGTGATCTGGTTTGTACGCAACCACGTGGCCAAGGGCTTTGCCCTCGGTCGAGTCTGAGGAGCTGATGATGGAATGGATGAGCTGGACGACACCGACCGCCGCGTTCTTCATCGGCATCGGTCTGATTCTGGTGGGCATGACCACCTGGGAATTGCGCTCGCCGAGCATTCTGCGGCGCGGGTTTCTGCCGATTGCCACGACCCGTGGCGATCGCTTGTTTATCGGTCTTCTCGGCAGCGCCTACCTGCATTTGCTGGTAATCGGCGTCACCGACTGGAGCATCTGGGTGGCGTCCGCGTTGTCCCTGGTGTGGCTGTTGGCTGTGATGCGTTGGGGCTAGTCGAATCGTTCGGCAACGCGGCTCCACAACTTAAACAGGAGGTCTCTATGTTCGATAAAAACAATAAGCTGCGACATAGCATTTCATTGGCAGCCATGCTGGCACTCAGCGGTTTGAGCGCATCTGCCTGGGCCGACGCCTACGAAGATGCTGCAAAAAAATGGATTGGCAGCGAGTTCAAGCCCTCGACCCTGACGGCCGAACAGCAGCTGGAAGAACTGAAATGGTTCATCAAGGCCGCCGAGCCCTTTCGCGGCATGGACATCAAGGTCGTTTCCGAGACCCTGACCACCCACGAATACGAGTCGAAGGTGCTGGCCAAGGCCTTCAGCGAAATCACCGGGATCAAACTCACCCACGACTTGCTGCAGGAAGGCGACGTGGTCGAGAAAATGCAGACCGTGATGCAGTCGGACAAGAATATCTATGACGGCTGGGTCAACGACTCGGACCTGATCGGCACGCACTTTCGCTATGGCAAGACCGAATCGATCACCGACCTGATGGCCAACGAAGGCAAGAACTTCACCTCGCCGACCCTCGACATCAAGGACTTCATCGGCATCTCTTTTACCACCGCGCCGGACGGCAAGATCTATCAACTGCCCGACCAGCAATTCGCCAACCTGTACTGGTTCCGCGCCGATTGGTTCGAACGCGCCGATCTGAAAGCCAAGTTCAAGGAAAAGTACGGTTACGAGCTGGGCGTGCCGGTGAACTGGTCGGCCTATGAAGACATCGCCAAATTCTTCAGCGAAGACGTCAAGGAAATCGACGGCAAACGCGTCTACGGCCACATGGACTATGGCAAGAAGGACCCGTCGCTGGGCTGGCGCTTCACCGATGCCTGGTTCTCCATGGCCGGTGGCGGCGACAAGGGCATTCCCAACGGTTTGCCGGTCGACGAGTGGGGCATTCGCGTCGAGGACTGCCATCCGGTCGGCTCCAGCGTGACCCGTGGCGGCGACACAAATGGCCCGGCGGCGGTGTTTGCCACCACCAAATACGTCGACTGGCTAAAAAAATACGCGCCACCGGAAGCGGCCGGCATGACCTTCTCCGAGTCCGGCCCGGTACCGTCGCAGGGCAACATCGCCCAGCAAATTTTCTGGTACACCGCGTTCACCGCCGACATGACCAAACCGGGCCTGCCAGTGGTCAACGCCGACGGCACGCCGAAATGGCGCATGGCACCATCGCCGCGCGGGCCATATTGGGAGGAGGGCATGAAGCTCGGCTATCAGGACGTGGGTTCGTGGACGTTCATGAAGTCCACGCCTGAGAAGCAGAAACTGGCGGCATGGCTGTACGCACAGTTCGTTACTTCGAAAACCGTATCGCTGAAGAAAACCATCGTCGGCCTGACGCCGATTCGCGAGTCGGACATCAACTCGCAGGCAATGACCGATATGGCGCCGAAGCTCGGCGGTCTGGTCGAGTTCTACCGCAGCCCGGCCCGCGTGCAATGGACCCCGACCGGGACCAACGTGCCGGACTATCCGCGTCTGGCGCAACTGTGGTGGAGCCACATCGCCGAAGCGGCCAGCGGCGAGAAGACTCCGCAACAGGCGCTGGATGGTTTGGCCAAGGATCAGGACGCGATCATGACCCGCCTCGAACGCTCCAAGGCCCAGGCCGTGTGCGCACCGAAAATGAACCCGGAGCGCGATGCGCAATACTGGTTCGATCAACCGGGCGCACCGAAGCCGAAACTGGCCAACGAGAAGCCGAAGGGCGAGACCGTGAGCTACAGCGAACTGCTGAAATCGTGGGCGGATGCGCGCAAGTGATGTTGGAAATGTAGAAGCGAACGGCACCGGAAGGTGCCGTTTTTTTGCTGCCTGATCTGCCGCTTTCGCGAGCAGGCTCGCTCTCACAGGACCTAAGGTGTCATCGGATGTTTTGAGCAGACCTATCCATTGTGGGAGCGAGCCTGCTCGCGAAAGCGATGTGTGAAACACAATGATGTCGACTGACTTGCCACCGCCGGGTCAGACCAGAACGGCCAGATCGGTGTACTGAGCCACCAAAGGATCAGCCGTGAGCAGCTTCATCGGCTCGGTCATTGCTGTGGCCACAATAATGCGGTCAAACGGATCCCGGTGATGGTGTTCAAGATCTTTCACCGCAATCGCGTGTTCTGCGCTCACTGGCAATTCGATAAACCCGCTATCAATGCAATATTGACGGATTTCTTCCAGGTCGACATTCAGCTGTCCAAGTCCGACCTTGATCGCCATTTCCCAGAATGTTGCCGCGCTGACGTAGATATCGGCTGCATTTTCAATGATTTTTCTGGCTTTGGTGGTCAGTCTGGCATCATCACTTAGCGTCCAGAGCAGAATATGCGTGTCAAGCAGAAGCCTCATGCCTGCGTGCCTTCAAATGCATCCAATATTTCGTCGGAAAGAGGTGAGTCGAAATCCTGGGGCAGTACGAGTTTGCCCTTCATCGCGCCAATGCGCTGTGCGCTGGATCTCCCTATCGGAACAAGACGAGCCATCGCCCGGCCATGCTTGGCAATCGTGATGACTTGGCCAGCAGCGGCATCATCGACGAGTTTCGATAAATTGTTTTTGGCCTCAGCCAGCGGAACGATGATCATCAGCTCACCTCTGTATTCTGGATAAATATAGCCAGAATATTTCAGCGCTGCAAAGTTGCGCCAATGCTCCGTGCAGCCAAGCGTCCTATCCGTCGACCTGCGCTGATAGGGCAGTTGCGCAACATTGCATTGTCGCTGGGCAGCCAAAGCATCGACACCCTCCATCAACTCACAAAAGATATCTCGTTTCATTACCCGCCTCGATTCAATATCCACCTGCCAGGGCGCCTACCTTAGAACTGTTCTCCGGGGTTGGCTGTAGGACGAAACGGAGGTTAAGGAGAGAGCTTTCGGAGTTTGTATGAGGATGCGAGTGGGCCGGTAAAATATCGTACAAAACGCTTTCATGCTGTATCCAGAACCCAGGCAGTACACGAGACTGCAGGAGCGAGCCTGCTCGCGAAAGCGGTGGGTCGGTTAGCATATCCATCGACTTGTAGGACGCCATCGCGAGCAGGCTCACTCCTGCAGGGTGTGCGATGCACCCGGATGCTATGAGCGACACACACACCTGTGGGAGCGGGCTTGCCCGCGATGACGCTTACACAAACGCCGGCGATATTGACTTTCGCTACAAACAAAAAACGGCACCCGAAGGTGCCGTTTTCATTTCCAGCCAGATCAGCCGAGCAATCAGCCCGCCAGACCCGCCTGCTGTACCAGCACCAGCAATGGCTGCGGGTACACGCCCAGGAAGAATGCGACCAGGGCGATGGCCAGCAGCATGACGCCGCCTGCCTTCTGTTCCCAGTGCAGTTGGGCGTCGTGGCGACGCAGGTTAGGCTCGATCAGGTACAGGGTGACCATCACGCGCAGGTAGTAGAAGACGCCGATGGCGCTGCCCAGTACCAGTGCGCCGACCAGCCACCACTGACGCGTTTCGACGCCGCTGGCGATGATGTAGAACTTGCCGATGAAGCCGGCGGTCAGCGGGATGCCGGCCAGGGACAGCATCATCACGGTCAGCACCGCGGTCAGGTACGGACGGCGCCAGAACAGGCCGCGGTACTCGTACAGCGCGTCGGCGTCGCGGCCGTTGTACGGCGACGACATCAGGGTGATCACGCCGAACGCGCCGAGGCTGGTGATCACATAAGTCACCAGATAGACGCCGATGGCTTCCACCGCCAGACCCTTGCTCGCCACCAGCGCGATCAGCAGATAGCCGAAGTGCGCAATGGACGAGTAACCGAGCAGACGCTTGAGGTTGCTCTGGGTCAGGGCCAGCAGGTTACCGAACAGGATCGAGGCGACCGCGATCACGCTCAGTACGTCGCTCAGCACACCGCTGCTGGCGGCGGGGGAGAGCTGGAACAGACGCACCATCACCGCAAACACTGCAACCTTCGAAGCGGTGGCGAGGAACGCTGCCACCGGAGCCGGTGCACCTTCGTAAACGTCCGGCGTCCACAGGTGGAACGGTACCAGCGACAGCTTGAACGCCAGACCGATCAGCATCATGCCCAGGCCCAGTTGCGCCAGCGGGCTTGGCAGGCCGGTCGCGGCCAAGGCCTGACCGATGCCAACGAAGCTCAGCGAACCGGCGTCTGCGTACAGCAGCGCCATACCGAACAGCAGGAACGCGGAACCCGCGGCCGACAGCACCATGTACTTGATGCCGGCTTCCAGCGAACGCTTGTTGAAGAACGCGTAAGCCACCAGACCATAGACCGGTACCGAGAGCAGTTCCAGACCGATGAACAAACCCGCCAGGTGCTGCGCGCTGACCAGTACCAGACCACCGGCGGCGGCCATCAGGATCAGCAGGTACAGTTCTTCGCGATTGCCCGGGTAGCCCGAACCGCCATCACCCAGATAGGCGTGGGCGAGGGTGACGCAGGCGAGGGTGGCAACCAGAATCATCGCCATGTACAGGCAGGCGAAGGCATCGATCTGCAGCAATGGGGTCACGGCCAGAGGCGCGACTTTCAATGCAGGCAGGATCGACAGCAGGGCCAGGTTCAGACCCGCCACCGAAATCAGGAAGGTCTGCGAGTGGTTGCGGCGCCAGGCGATTGCCAGCATCACCACGATAATGGTGAGGCTGGTGATCAACAGTGGCGCAAGCGCAATAAAGTGTTGAATCGTGAATTCCATAGCGCTCTTACCGGGCCGAAGCGAGTTGAGAGAAGGCGGTGCCGAGCCACTGCTGCACGCCATGCATGGTGGCGGCAGAGGTGTCGAGGAACGGTTGCGGATAGACGCCGAGGTAAATCAGCAACACCGCCAGACCGAGCACCATGATCAGTTCGCGCGCGTCCATGCCGTGCAGCACCGCGTCGGATTTCGACGGGCCGAAGTAGGCACGGTGGATCATGATCAGCGAGTAGACCGAACCGAACACCAGACCGGAAGTAGCAATCGCCGTGACCCATGGAGCGCTGGCGAACGAGCCGATCAGGATCAGGAATTCGCCGACAAAGTTGCCGGTACCCGGCAAGCCCAGCGACGCCGCAGCGAAGAACAGGCTGATCGCCGGCAGGTACGCGATACGCGACCACAGACCGCCCATCTCACGCATGTCACGAGTGTGCAGACGCTCGTACAACTGACCGCTGAGGATAAACAGTGCCGCTGCCGACAGACCGTGCGCGAGCATCTGGATCACTGCGCCTTGCAGCGCCAGTTGGCTGCCGGAGTAGATGCCGATCAACACGAAGCCCATGTGGGAAACGGAAGAGAAGGCAATCAGACGCTTGATGTCGGTTTGGGCGAACGCCAGGAACGCGCCGTAGAAAATCCCGATCAGACCGAGGGTCATGGCGATCGGCGCAAACTCAGCCGAAGCGTTCGGGAACAGCGGCAGGGCGAAACGCAGAAGACCGTAGGCCGCAGTTTTCAGCAGGATACCGGCGAGGTCGACGGAACCGGCAGTCGGTGCCTGGGCGTGAGCATCAGGCAGCCAGGAGTGGAACGGAACCACTGGCAGCTTGACCGCGAAGGCGATGAAGAAGCCGAGCATCAGAATGTACTCGGTGGTCATCGACATCTTGGTTTTCAACAGGTCGGCGTAGTTGAAGGTGATCACGCCGGTGTTGTTGAAGTTGACCAGCACCAGACCGAGGATCGCCACCAGCATGATCAGGCCGGACGCCTGAGTGAAGATGAAGAACTTGGTCGCTGCGTAGATCCGGGTTTTCTTGCCGTCCGAAGAACTGTGACCCCAGAGCGCGATGAGGAAGTACATCGGCACCAGCATCATTTCCCAGAAGAAGAAGAACATGAACAGGTCGAGGGCGAGGAACACACCAACGACGCCGCCCAGGATCCACATCAGGTTCAGGTGGAAGAAGCCAACGTGACGTTGAATCTCTTTCCACGAGCAAAGTACCGAGAGGATACCCAGCAGGCCGGTCAGCAGGATCATCAACAGCGACAGGCCGTCGAGGGCCAGGTGCACGTTGATGCCGAAACGCTGGATCCAGACATGCTTGAACTCAAGCGCCCAGGTCGGATCGGCGCCCGGCGCCGGTGCGAATGAATAGTCACCGTGGGCCCACAGCCAGAGGCCGAGTGCGAGTTCCAGGGTCATGGTCAACAGCGCAATCCAGCGCGGGAGGGTAGCGCCGAAGCGCTCACCCATCCAGCACAGCAGGCCGCCGATGAAGGGGATCAGGATTAGCCAAGGCAGAATCATGACGGGCTCGTTTCCTTTCGCAAATTCGCAAGGTTCATATCAGACCGCTACCAGCACGATGGCGCCGATCACCAGCACGGCACCAGCAGCCATCGAAGCAGCGTACCAACGCAGTTGACCGGTCTCGGTGCGGCTCAGGGCAGTGTGACCACCCTTGGCCATACGCGGGATCAGACCGATGGTCTGGTCGAGCGGGTCTTTGCGCAGTACATGGCTGATCGCAAGGTACGGCTTGACGAACAGTTTGTCGTAGATCCAGTCGAAGCCCCAGGCAGCGAACCACCAGGCCGAAAGGAAACGGCCGATGCCGCTGTTGGCGATTGCCGTGACGAAGCGACGCTTGCCAAGGAACAGCAGCGCTGCCAGCAGGATACCGGCCAGGGCGATGGCGCCCGAGGCGATTTCCAGACTGTGCTTGGCTTCGCCACCGGCATGGCCAACGCTTTGCGGCAGTACGCCGTGCAGCGGTGGCACGATCATCGCGCCGACGAAAGTCGACAGCACGATCAGTACCGACAATGGCAGCCAGTGAGCAATGCCGTGGCCGGCGTGGGCTTCGGTCTTGGCTTCACCGTGGAACGCGATGAAGATCAGGCGGAAGGTGTACAGCGACGTCATGAACGCACCGACCAGACCTGCGTAAAGCAGACCCTGGTTACCGCTGGCGAACGCTTCCCAGAGGATTTCGTCCTTGGAGTAGAAACCTGCGGTAACCAGTGGCAGAGCGGCCAGCGCGGCACCACCGACGATGAAGCTGGCGTAGGCCAGTGGCAGTTTCTTCCACAGACCGCCCATCTTGAAAATGTTCTGCTCGTGGTGGCAGGCAACGATCACCGCACCGGAAGCAAGGAACAGCAGGGCCTTGAAGAAGGCGTGGGTCATCAGGTGGAAGATCGCGCCTTCCCAGGCGCCAACGCCCAGCGCCAGGAACATGTAGCCGATCTGGCTCATGGTCGAGTAGGCGAGGATACGTTTGATGTCGGTCTGTACCAGCGCGGCGAAACCGGCCAGTACCAGGGTCACGCCACCGACGATGCCGACGAGGTGCAGGATGTCCGGCGCCAGCGCAAACAGACCGTGGGTACGGGCAATCAGGTAGACACCGGCGGTCACCATGGTCGCGGCGTGGATCAGTGCCGAAACAGGGGTAGGGCCGGCCATCGCATCCGCGAGCCAGGTTTGCAGCGGCAGTTGCGCCGATTTACCGACAGCACCGCCGAGCAGCATCAGGGTTGCCAGAACGATCCAGAAGTCGCCGACCTTGAAGTGCTCCGGCGCACGTACCAGCAGTTCCTGGACGTTCAGCGTGCCCAGTTGCTGGAACAGGATGAACAGGCCGATGGCCATGAACACGTCGCCGATGCGGGTGACGATGAACGCCTTGAGTGCCGCGTTACCGTTGTTGCGGTTGCTGTAGTAGAAACCGATCAACAGGTACGAGCACAGGCCCACGCCTTCCCAGCCGAAGTAGATGAACAGCAGGTTATCGCCGAGGATCAGGAACAGCATGCTGGCGATGAACAGGTTGGTGTACGAGAAGAAGCGCGAGTAACCGTCTTCACCACGCATGTACCAGGACGCGAACAGGTGGATCAGGAAGCCGACGCCGACGACCACACCGAGCATGGTCACCGACAGGCCATCCAGGTACAGCGCGAAGTTCGGCTGGAAACCTTCCACCGACATCCAGCGCCACAGCACCTGGGTGTACACGCCACCCTCCGGCGGTGCGACGTTGAATTGCCAGATCACGTAAGCGGTGACGATGGCCGACAGGCCGATCGAGCCGACACCGATCAGTGCCGAGAGGTTTTCCGAGAAGCGGCCGCGCGAGAACGACAGCAACAGGAACCCGATCAGAGGGAATACGAAAGTCAGAAAGAGTAGGTTCATCCGCGCATCTCACTGGCAGCGTCGATATCGAGCGTGTGGAAGCGGCGATACAGTTGCAGCAGGATCGCCAGACCAATACTGGCCTCGGCTGCGGCAAGGCTGATCACCAGGATGAACATGATCTGTCCATCCGGCTGCGCCCAGCGGGCGCCCGCGACGATGAAGGCCAGGGCAGAGGCGTTCATCATCACTTCCAGACTCATCAACACGAACAAAATGTTGCGGCGGACCATCAGGCCGACCAGACCAAGGCAGAACAGGATGCCGGCGACGGCCAGTCCATGTTCGAGAGGGATAGCAGGCATGTCTTACTCCTTCGCCTCGTTACGGCCCAAATGGAACGCCGTGACGGCCGCAGCAAGCAGCAGCATCGAGGCGAGTTCGACCACCAGCAGGTACGGGCCGAACAGGCTGATGCCCACGGCTTTCGCGTCTACGGTGGTGTGGCCGATGGCCTGGCCGCTCTGGTGAGCGAACAGCACATACAGCAGTTCGGCCAGCAGCAGCGCGGCAAGAATCACCGGCCCCGCCCAGATGCCGGGCTTGAGCCAGGTGCGTTCCTGCTGCACCGAGGCGGGACCGAGGTTGAGCATCATCACCACGAACACGAACAGCACCATGATGGCGCCGGCGTAGGCGATCACTTCCAGCACACCGGCGAAAGGCGCGCCGAGAGCGAAGAAAGTCATGGCCACGGCGATCAACGAGATGATCAGGTAGAGCAGGGCGTGCACGGGGTTGGTGTTGGTGACCACACGCAGCGTGGACACCACAGCAATACCCGATGCGAAATAGAAAGCGAATTCCATCGTTCTTCCTTAAGGCAGCAAGCTCTTCACGTTGATCGGTTCGGCTTCGTTCTGCGCAGCGCCTTTCGGCTTGCCAGCGATTGCCATACCTGCAACACGATAGAAGTTGTAATCAGGGTTTTTGCCGGGGCCGGAGATCAAAAGATCTTCTTTCTCGTACACCAGGTCCTGACGTTTGAACTCGGCCATCTCGAAATCCGGGGTCAGCTGGATCGCGGTGGTCGGGCAGGCTTCCTCGCAGAGACCGCAGAAAATGCAGCGCGAGAAGTTGATCCGGAAGAAGTCCGGGTACCAGCGACCGTCTTCGGTTTCAGCTTTCTGCAGCGAGATGCAACCCACCGGGCAGGCCACGGCGCACAGGTTGCAGGCTACGCAGCGTTCCTCGCCATCGGGGTCGCGGGTCAGGACGATGCGGCCACGGTAACGCGGCGGCAGGTAGACCTGCTCCTCTGGGTATTGCAGGGTGTCGCGCTTGCGAAAGCCATGGCCGAAGACCATGACCAGGCTGCGCAACTGGGTACCGGTACCCTTAACGATGTCGCCAATATATTTGAACATGGGTCAAATCCTCACTGAACCGCAACCGCAGGCGTGTTCATCAACACAACCGCAGCGGTCACCAGCAAATTGATCAGGGTCAGTGGCAGGCAGAATTTCCAGCTGAAATCCATCACCTGGTCATAACGCGGACGCGGGATGGAAGCGCGCAGCAGGATGAACAGCATGATGAAGAACGCGGTCTTCAGTGCGAACCAGACGAAGGACAGTTGCGGCAGGATGCCGAACGGACCGTGCCAGCCACCGAAGAACAGGGTGACCAGCAGCGCCGAGATCAGGATGATGCCGATGTATTCACCGACGAAGAACATGCCCCATTTCATACCGGCGTATTCAATGTGGTAACCGTCGGCCAGTTCCTGTTCCGCTTCCGGCTGGTCGAACGGGTGACGGTGAGTCACGGCGACGCCCGCGATGAAGAAGGTACAGAAGCCGAAGAACTGCGGAATGATGAACCACAGGTTCTGTGCCTGGTATTCGACAATGTCGCGCATGTTGAACGAGCCGACCTGCACCACGATGCCCATCAGCGCAAGGCCCATGAACACTTCGTAGGACACGGTCTGCGCCGAGGCACGCAAGCTGCCGAGCAGGGCGAACTTGTTGTTGCTCGACCAGCCGGCGAACAGCACCGCGTACACCGACAGACCGGCCATGGCGAAGAAGAACAGCAGACCGATGTTCAGATCCGCCACGCCCCAGGTCGGGGTGATCGGGATGATCGCAAAGGCAATCAGCAGGGCGGACATGGCCACCACCGGCGCCAGGGTGAAGATCACCTTGTCGGCAAACGGCGGGGTCCAGTCTTCCTTGAAGAACATCTTCAGCATGTCGGCGGCGATCTGGAACATGCCGAACGGGCCAACGCGGTTCGGACCGTAACGGTCCTGCCACCAGCCCAGCAGGCGACGTTCGACAAAGCTCAGCAACGCGCCTGCGACCACCACGGCCAGCAGGATCACGATGGCTTTGATGACCGTCAGGATCACATCGATCACTTCAGGGGTGAACCAGGTCATTGCGCTGCCTCCTGCAGACCGTCGACGGACACGCCGGCGAATGCCGGTGGAATGCCGGCGATGCCCGCAGGCAATGCCACCAGACCGGCGCCCAGTTCTTCATTGATGCGCAGCGGCAGACGCAATGTCTGACCGGCGACGTTCAGGCTCAGCAGGGCACCGTCGTTGACGCCGAGGCGATCCGCTTCGGATTTCGCCAGCGCGACGTAAGGTGCCGGAATGCGTTCCTGTACCGGGGCGGCTTTCGAAGAGTTTTCTTCGCTGCCGAACAGGTGGAAGAACGGCACGGCTTGCCAGGTACCCGGCGCCGGGTTGAATGCACGCGGCGCAGCAGCGAACCAGTTCAGCGAATCGCCAGTGCTTTCGATCAGGCGGGTGCCCGGATCGCCAGCGCGCAGGTGACCACCGACTTCGTCCTGGAACTTGTTCCACGCTTGTGGCGAGTTCCAGCCCGGCGACCATGCGAATGGCACCTGCTGACGCGGTTCGGCGGAGCCCGAGTAACCTTCCATGGAGAAGGCGAAGGCGGTGTCCTGGTCTTGCGGGGTGCGTGGTTCGTGAACGCTGATATCGGCGCGCATGGCGGTGCGCCCGGAATAACGCAGCGGCTCACGGGCCAGTTTCAGACCCTTGATGCGGAAAGCAGCCGACGGTGCAGCATCGACGATACGTGCCAGTTGCGCGGTGCTCGAAGCCACGGCAGCGGTGACGTGGTCGAGTTGCGTCCAGTCGATCGCCTGGTTCAGCAGGGTCGCGCGCAGGGCGTGCAGCCAGCGCCAGCCTTCGTGCACCAGAATGCTCGCGTCCAGGTATTGCGGATCGAAAACCTGGAAGAAGCGCTGGGCGCGGCCTTCCTGGCTGACCAGCGTACCGTCGCCCTCGGCGAAACTCGCCGCAGGCAGCACCAGGTGCGCGCGATCGGTGGTGGCGGTTTTCTGATGGTCGGCAACAATCACCACTTTCGCGGCGTTCAGCGCAGCATCGACCTTGGCTTTGGCGGTGCGGGTGTACAGGTCGTTTTCCAGCACGACGATCGCGTCGGCCTTGCCATCGATGACCGCTTGCAGCGCGGCGTCGACCGATTCGCCACCGAGCATGGCCAGACCGAGGCTGTTGGCTTCCGGCACGATCAGGCTGATCGAACCGTTCTTCTCGCGCAGCTTCAGGGCTTTGGCGATGTTCGCGGCAGCTTCGATCAAGGCTTTGGAGCCCAGCGAAGTACCGGCGATGATCAGCGGACGCTTGGCCGCGAGCAGGGCATCGGCGATGCGCTGCGCCAGTTCCAGGGCTTCGGCGTCCAGACCTTCGACGGCCGGAGCGCTGGCATCCAGCGCGTGAGCCACGGCGAAACCGATGCGTGCCAGGTCATCTGGAGCGGCGTGTACGCACTCTTCGGCAACGTCGTCGAGCTTGGTTTCGGCGAGGCTGGCGATAAACAGTGGGTTCAGCGCGTGCTGACCGATGTTCTTCACCGCCGCGTCGAGCCAAGGCTGAACGCGCATGGCTTCGGCCATGTCTTCAGCCTTGCCCTTGACCGACTGACGCAGGGCCAGCGCCATACGCGCGGCGGTCTGGGTCAGGTCTTCGCCGAGGACGAAAATCGCGTCATGATCTTCGATGTCGCGCATGTTCGGCACTGGCAGCGGGCTGTCGTTCAGCACTTGCAGGACCAGACGGATGCGCTCCAGCTCGGAGGCTTCGATACCCGAATAGAAGTGCTCGGCACCGACCAGTTCGCGCAACGCGTAGTTGCTTTCAAGACTGGCGCGCGGCGAACCGATGCCGACGATGTTGCGTCCGCGCAGCAGGTCGGCGGCTTTGTCCAGCGCAGCGTCGAGGCTGAGCTTGGTGCCATCGGCCAGCAGCGGCTGACGTGGGCGGTCGGTGCGGTTGACGTAGCCATAACCGAAGCGGCCACGGTCGCAGAGGAAGTACTGGTTCACCGAACCGTTGAAACGGTTTTCGATGCGACGCAGCTCACCGTAACGCTCGCCCGGGGAGATGTTGCAACCGCTCGAGCAGCCATGGCAGATGCTCGGCGCGAACTGCATGTCCCACTTGCGGTTGTAGCGCTCGGAGTGAGTCTTGTCGGTGAACACACCGGTCGGGCAAACCTCGGTGAGGTTGCCGGAGAATTCGCTTTCGAGGGTGCCGTCCTCAACGCGACCGAAGTACACGTTGTCGTGGGCGCCGAACACACCGAGGTCAGTGCCGCCGGCGTAGTCTTTATAGAAACGCACGCAGCGGTAGCAAGCGATGCAGCGGTTCATTTCGTGGGAAATGAACGGCCCAAGTTGCTGGTTCTGGTGGGTGCGTTTGCTGAAGCGATAACGGCGCTCGTTGTGGCCGGTCATCACCGTCATGTCTTGCAGGTGGCAGTGACCGCCTTCCTCGCATACCGGGCAGTCGTGCGGGTGGTTGGTCATCAGCCATTCGACAACGCTGGCGCGGAACGCCTTGGATTCTTCATCGTCGATGGAGATCCAGGTGTTGTCGGTGGCCGGGGTCATGCAGGACATGACGATGCGACCACGGGTGTCGTTCTCGTCGGTGTACTGCTTGACCGCGCACTGGCGGCAGGCCCCGACGCTACCAAGCGCGGGGTGCCAGCAGAAATATGGAATGTCGAGGCCCAGCGACAGACATGCCTGTAACAGGTTGTCTGCCCCGTCGACTTCGAGCGCTTTGCCGTCTACGTGGATAGTGGCCATGGTTCAAAGGTCTTCGTTGGCCCGGTGTCAGCGGGCGTGGCTAATGGAATCTTGTTATGCGTCCGAATCCAAACAGCCCCGAAGGGCGTCATCGGACGAAAGGCGAAGGGCACGGACCCTTCGCCTTTTTAAGCGTTTACGCGCCGATTACGATCGGCCTTGCCAGAGGCGGGACGGCGGCGCTGACAGGCGCGATACCGGCTTCGAACTCTGGACGGAAGTATTTGATCGCGCTGCCCAATGGCTCCACGGCTCCCGGTGCGTGAGCACAGAAGGTCTTGCCCGGGCCGAGGAAACCGACCAGGCCCAGCAGCGTCTCGATGTCGCCTGGCTGGCCCTTGCCCTGTTCGATGGCCATCAGCAGCTTGACGCTCCATGGCAGACCATCGCGGCACGGGGTGCAGAAACCGCAGGATTCGCGAGCGAAGAACTGCTCCATGTTGCGCAGCAGCGAGACCATGTTGACGCTGTCGTCCACCGCCATCGCCAGACCGGTACCCATACGGGTGCCCACTTTGGCGATGCCGCCGGCATACATTTGTGCGTCGAGGTGCTCGGGCAGGAGGAAACCGGTACCGGCACCGCCTGGCTGCCAGGCCTTGAGCTTGAAGCCGTCGCGCATGCCGCCGGCATAGTCTTCGAACAGTTCGCGACCTGTGATGCCGAATGGCAGTTCCCACAGGCCCGGGTTCTTGACCTTGCCGGAGAAGCCCATGAGCTTGGTGCCCATGTCTTCGGAACCTTCGCGGGCCAACGATTTGTACCAGTCAACGCCGTCAGCGATGATCGCCGGCACGTTGCACAGGGTTTCGACGTTGTTCACGCAGGTCGGCTTGCCCCACACGCCGACGGCGGCAGGGAAGGGCGGCTTGGAGCGCGGGTTGGCGCGGCGGCCTTCGAGGGAGTTGATCAGTGCGGTTTCTTCACCGCAGATGTAACGCCCGGCGCCGGTGTGGACGAACAGCTCGAAATCGAAACCGCTGCCCAGAATGTTCTTGCCCAGCAGGCCGGCCGCCTTGGCTTCTTCCACGGCACGGTTGAGGTGCTTGGCGGCGGTGGTGTATTCGCCGCGCAGGAAGATGTAGCCACGGTAGGTTTTCAGCGCGCGGGCACTGATCAGCATGCCTTCGATCAGCAGATGGGGCAGTTGCTCCATAAGCATGCGGTCTTTCCAGGTGTTCGGCTCCATTTCATCCGCGTTGCACAGCAGGTAGCGGATGTTGATGGATTCGTCCTTGGGCATCAGGCCCCACTTCACACCAGTGGGGAAGCCTGCACCGCCGCGACCCTTGAGGCCGGCGTCTTTCACGGTCTGGACGATGGCGTCCTGATCCATGTCGGCGAAGGCTTTACGCGCAGCGGCGTAGCCGTTCTTGGCCTGATACTCGTCGAGCCACACGGCTTCGCCGTCATCGCGCAGACGCCAGGTCAGCGGGTGAGTCTCGGCCGAACGCTGAATGCGGTTGGCTGGACCAAAAGATGTCAGGGTCATACGTAGCCCTCGAGCAGTTTGGCCACGCCAGCAGGCTGCACGTCGCCAAAGGTGTCGTCGTCGATCATCAGCGCCGGCGCCTTGTCGCAGTTGCCGAGGCAGCAGACAGGCAGCAGGGTGAAACGACCGTCGGCGGTGGTCTGACCCAGGCCAATGCCCAGATTGTTCTGGATTTCGCTGACCACCGACTCGTGGCCACCGATGTAGCAGACCATGCTGTCGCAGACGCGAATGATGTGGCGGCCGACCGGCTGACGGAAAATCTGGCTGTAAAACGTCGCCACGCCTTCAACGTCGCTGGCCGGGATGCCGAGGATCTCGCCGATCGCGTAGAGGGCGCCATCCGGCACCCAGCCGCGTTCTTTCTGGACGATCTTCAGGGCTTCGATCGACGCCGCGCGCGGGTCTTCGTAGTGATGCAGCTCGTGCTCGATGGCCGAGCGCTCGGTTTCACTCAAGGTGAAACGGTCTGTCTGGATAAGCGTGCTGTTCATGCTTAGCGGTCCACGTCGGCCATAACGAAGTCGATACTACCCAGGTACGCAATCAAGTCCGCGACCATGCTGCCTTTGATCACCGAAGGGATCTGCTGCAGATGCGGGAAGCTCGGAGTACGGATCCGGGTACGGTAGCTCATGGTGCCGCCGTCGCTCGTCAGGTAATAACTGTTGATGCCCTTGGTCGCTTCGATCATCTGGAAGGATTCGTTGGCCGGCATGACCGGGCCCCACGAAACCTGCAGGAAGTGCGTGATCAGGGTTTCGATGTGCTGCAGCGTGCGCTCTTTGGGCGGCGGCGTGGTCAGCGGGTGATCCGCCTTGTACGGGCCTTCCGGCATGTTGCGCATGCATTGATCGATGATCTTGATGCTCTGGCGCATCTCTTCGACGCGAACCATGCAGCGGTCGTAGGCATCGCCGTTGACGGCCAGCGGCACTTCGAATTCGAAGTTCTCGTAACCCGAGTACGGACGCGCCTTGCGCAGGTCGAAATCGCAACCGGTCGAACGCAGGCCGGCACCGGTGACGCCCCATTCCAGGGCTTCTTTGGTGTTGTAGGCAGCAACGCCGATGGTACGACCCTTGAGGATGCTGTTCTGCAGGGCAGCCTTGGTGTATTCGTCCAGACGCTTGGGCATCCACTCGACGAAGTCCTTGACCAGTTTTTCCCAGCCGCGCGGCAGGTCGTGGGCGACGCCGCCGATGCGGTACCAGGCCGGGTGCAGACGGAAACCGGTAATCGCTTCGATTACCGTGTACGCCTTTTGGCGGTCGGTAAAAGTGAAGAACACCGGGGTCATGGCGCCGACGTCCTGGATGTAAGTACCCAGGAACAGCAGGTGACTGGTGATCCGGAAGAACTCGGCCATCATGATGCGGATGACGTCGACCTTCTGCGGCACCTTGATGCCGGCCAGCTTCTCGATCGAGAGCACGTACGGCAGGTTGTTCATCACGCCGCCGAGGTAGTCGATGCGGTCGGTGTACGGGATGTAGCTGTGCCAGGACTGACGCTCGCCCATCTTCTCGGCGCCACGGTGGTGGTAACCGATGTCCGGGACGCAGTCGACGATCTCTTCGCCGTCGAGCTGCAGAATGATGCGGAACGCACCGTGCGCCGAAGGGTGGTTCGGGCCTAGGTTGAGGAACATGTAGTCCTCGTTGGCACCGGAACGCTTCATGCCCCAGTCTTCCGGACGGAAACGCGCGGCTTCCTCTTCCAGCTGCTGCTTGGCGAGGTTGAGGCTGTATGGGTCGAATTCGGTGGCGCGCGCCGGGAAGTCCTTGCGCAGCGGGTGACCTTCCCACGTCGGCGGCATCATGATGCGCGACAGGTGCGGGTGGCCTTTGAAGTCGATGCCGAACATGTCCCAGACTTCGCGCTCGTACCAGTTGGCGTTGGGCCAGATGCTGGTGACGGAAGGCATGCTGAGGTCGCCTTCTGACAAGGCCACCTTGATCATCACGTCACTATTACGCTCCAGCGACATGAGGTGATAGAACACGGTGAAATCGGCGCCGGTCGGCAGCCCTTGACGCTTGGTGCGCAGACGCTCGTCCACGCCGTGCAGGTCATAGAGCATGACGTACGGCTTGGGCAGGTTGCGCAGGAAAGTCAGGACTTCAACCAGTCTGGCGCGGGCCACCCACAGCACCGGCATGCCGGTGCGGGTTGCCTGCGCGGTGAACGCTTCGGCGCCAAAACGGTTGTTCAGTTCGACGACCACATCCTGGTCGTCTGCCTTGTAAGGCGGGATGTACAGAGCACTGCCTGTAGTCATGGTTATTTTTTCGCTTTCGGTCAACGTAAAGAATGAAGCCAGCTTCTCGTTACTTGGAACAGAACTGGATCAGACTTCGTCAGGGCTGCGCAGATTGGTGACTGCGATTCGCTGTTCGCGGCGCTGTTCCTTCTGCGATGGCATGTCGGCGCGATAGACGCCTTGATCACCAACGACCCAGGAAAGCGGACGACGCTCCTGTCCAATCGATTCCTGCAACAGCATCAAGCCTTGCAGAAATGCTTCCGGACGGGGCGGGCAGCCAGGTACGTAGACGTCCACGGGCAAGAACTTGTCCACCCCTTGAACCACGGAGTAGATGTCGTACATGCCGCCGGAGTTGGCGCACGAACCCATGGAAATAACCCATTTCGGTTCGAGCATTTGCTCGTAGAGACGCTGAATGATCGGCGCCATCTTGATGAAGCAGGTACCGGCGATAACCATGAAGTCGGCCTGACGCGGCGAGGCCCGGATCACTTCGGCGCCAAAGCGCGCGATGTCGTGGGGCGCCGTGAAGGCGGTGGTCATTTCCACGTAGCAGCACGACAGACCGAAGTTGTATGGCCACAGGGAGTTCTTACGTCCCCAGTTGACCGCGCCACTCAGCACGTCTTCCAGCTTGCCCATGAAAATGTTTTTGTGGACTTGATCTTCTAACGGATCGGCAACGGTTTCCCGCTGGCCAATCGGATACTGCTCGTTAGGAGCATCGGGGTCGATCCTGGTGAGATTGTATTGCATTGCCAAAGCCTCATTGTTTCAGCTTCGCCTGCCGCTTGCGACGAGCTTCCGGAGCCCAGTCAAGGGCGCCCACTCGGAACAGGTAGACAAGACCTGCCAACAGAATTGCTATGAAAACGAGAGCTTCGACGAATCCGGTCCAGCCGCTTTCGCGGACGGACACAGACCATGCAAAGAGAAAGAGGGCTTCGATATCGAAGATCACGAAGAGCATCGCGACCAGATAGAATTTGGCTGAGAGCCGCAAGCGGGCGCCACCGGTAGGTAGCATGCCCGACTCGAACGGTTCGTTTTTGCTGCGACCCCAGGCTTTTGACCCGAGGAGGCTGGAGACGCCAAGCATGAAGGCACACAGGCCGACGACACCCAGAAGGAAAATGGCAAAGCCCCAGTTGTGGGCCATGAGTCCTGTCGCTTCGGGCATGCTGGTAATCCTTAACAGAGAGCAAAGGTCTCTGAGCTTGATAAAGAAATAAGGCAGTGACGATATGTCGCAGCAATCAATCGGGCTGATTTTATGGCTAAACACCCGGCAAGTAAAATTCCAAAGGCGAAATTATTTACCGGATTAAGGACATAGCGCTTGTCCGCAGCCCTGCGGCCCATGCGTTGCGGGCATTAGCCGGGTTTCCATCAATTATGTTTTGTAGGGTTTGTAACGAACATAGTTGCCGCTAAATGATAATTGATATCGTTTGGAGTGGTTTTGTAACTGTTTAACGAGTGAGTGGCTGGGAAGTTGTCTTACTTGCGCGTTACTGCAAGTAGCGAAGCCTACCGTTTTAGCGGAAATTTCTGACGGATGTACCGCTCTGGATCAATGTATTGATTCGCGATCACCCCCGACCCTGTGGGAGCGAGCTTGCTCGCGAATGCGGTTCATCATTCGACAGGGATAGTGACTGACATGACGCCTTCGCGAGCAAGCTCGCTCCCACAGGGGCGTTGTGGCGTTTGGGAGATTGTCTCAGGCAAAAAAAACGCCCCGATCCAGTCGGGGCGTCAGTCTTGCGGCTCTGCGGTTAGCTTTTTATTCGATCCGCAAAGGCCGTTTGCTCAGCGAAGCTTATCAGTGGAACTGTTCTTCTTCGGTCGAACCGGTCAGCGCGGTCACCGAGGACGAGCCGCCCTGGATCACGGTGGTCATGTCGTCGAAGTAGCCAGTGCCCACTTCCTGCTGGTGCGCAACGAAGGTGTAGCCCTTGGCGGCGTCAGCGAATTCCTGCTCTTGCAGCTTCACGTAGGCAGTCATGTCGTTGCGGGCGTAGTCGTGCGCCAGGTTGAACATGCTGTGCCACATGTTGTGAATGCCGGCCAGGGTGATGAACTGGTGCTTGTAGCCCATGGCGGACAGTTCGCGCTGGAACTTGGCGATGGTCGCGTCGTCCAGGTTCTTCTTCCAATTGAAGGAAGGCGAGCAGTTGTACGACAGCAGCTGGTCTGGGTATTCCTTTTTGATCGCTTCAGCGAAGCGACGGGCTTCTTCCAGATCCGGCTTGGCGGTTTCGCACCAGATCAGGTCCGCGTACGGCGCGTAAGCCAGGCCACGTGCGATCGCTTGATCCAGGCCGGCGCGTACCTTGTAGAAACCTTCTTGAGTTCGCTCGCCGGTCACGAACGGCTGATCGTACGGGTCGCAGTCGGAAGTCAGCAGGTCAGCCGCGTTGGCGTCGGTGCGGGCCAGAATGATGGTCGGCGTACCGGCCACGTCAGCGGCCAGACGGGCAGCGGTCAGCTTCTGTACAGCTTCCTGGGTCGGCACCAGAACCTTGCCGCCCATGTGACCGCATTTCTTCACCGAAGCCAGTTGGTCTTCGAAGTGAACGCCAGCGGCGCCGGCTTCGATCATGCTCTTCATCAGCTCGTAGGCGTTGAGTACGCCGCCGAAACCGGCTTCAGCGTCGGCCACGATTGGCGCGAAGTAGTCGATGTAGCCTTCATCGCCCGGGTTCTTGCCGGCTTTCCACTGGATCTGGTCAGCGCGACGGAACGAGTTGTTGATGCGCTTGACCACGGTTGGCACCGAGTCCACCGGGTACAGCGACTGGTCCGGGTACATGGATTCTGCGGAGTTGTTGTCCGCAGCCACCTGCCAGCCGGACAGGTAGATCGCCTGGATACCGGCCTTGACCTGCTGAACAGCCTGGCCGCCAGTCAGGGCGCCCATGCAGTTGACGAAATCTTTCTCTGGACGGAAGGACGGCTTGGCACCCTGGGTGACCAGGTTCCACAGCTTCTCGGCGCCCATCTTCGCGAAGGTGTGCTCAGGCTGAACCGAACCGCGCAGGCGGACCACGTCGGCAGCGGAGTAAGTGCGAGTCACGCCTTTCCAGCGCGGGTTCTCGGCCCAGTCTTTTTCGAGGGCTGCAATTTGCTGTTCGCGTGTCAGTGCCATGGAGATAAACCTCGTCGCGTCTTTTATGAAAAGTTGTTCTGCGGTGGAAAATTCCTGCGCTCGCTGACCAAAAGCTTAGGTGGTCAAGTCGGATTCGGCGGGGTAGGCGACGGGATGAACGATGGGCTCGAGGGGAAAGTGAGCAGGTAGTGGCGGACTGCGGGGCGCATGCGGGCGTCGTGGGCCTTTATACGGACAACAGCGTGAAGCCGGGTTACCTAAATACGCTTCCGTCCCTCGGGACAACTTCGTTCCAGTCGGCAACCTCGTCAAACACGCCTTGTGGGCGGTACAGACACGAAGCGGTTCGCGGGGTAGGTGCGAACGGCGCTTCGAAGGCCCTTGCCAGGGCCTCTGATTAGCGGGAGCGAGGCCATCATGCCTTCGCTTTTTTTTCGCGTCAAACGTTTTGTAGTGCTTTTTTTCAAGCACTACATCTTTCGTCTAATACGACTAATCAGTCAGTTTTCGGTGCTTTAGTCCAGCGTATCGACTTTCACCCGCAAGGTCATGTCATCGCGGCCTTGAGTCGAGTAGCTGCGGGTCAGGCCCTGTTTGTCGGCCTGAGTCTGGCTATTAACGCCCGCCAGAGTGATCCACTCACCGAGGCGTCCGGTGACGGTTGTGTCGGTGCTTTGCACGTTCACTACATCGGGACGTTCCTGGCTCATGCGGTCACGGTTGGTACTGATTGCCAGGTGGACGGTCTCGCCGGTGACGCTGGCGGTGACGTAGAAGCCCTGGGTGACGTTGCGGTATTGGGTCTCGCTGCTGTAGCCACCGTAGGAGTCGCTTTGGGTGTTGGTGATCGGCACGCTCTGGCCAACCTGAATCAGCGCAGGAGTGCCTTCGCTGGTCTGCACTTGCTGAACGCCACCGTTGCGGCTGGTGGTGCTGCGGCTGATGATCCGGGTCTGGTTCGGTTGAGCGCCGTTGACTGAATAACCTTCGTCGCCACGGCCATTGTTTTCGTTGGTGTCGACGGTGATCAGCAGGCGCTTGGGCGCGGTATCGAGTTGCGCCAGCAGATCCTTCAGCTCTTGAATTTTGCCCGGCTCGGCCTTGACGATCAGTTGGTTGCCGTAAGCGCTGACCTGGCCGTCCTGGCCGATGAAGTCCTGCGCCACCGGCAGCATGTCAGCGCTGGTGTGGTATTTGAGGGGGACGATTTCTGTGGCTGCCAGCACCGAAAAACTGCAGCCGAGCAGCAGGGTGGTGAGCAGGGTGCGTAGGGACATGTCCGTTATCTCCGCGTTCGAAAGGCTTGATATTGCCAGTTTGTCGGCCCGGGGTGGGGCAAGTTGAATCGTAGATAGAAAAACGCCCCGGCATCGGTGGATGGCGGGGCGTGATCGTTCCCACGCTCTGCGTGGGAATGCAGCCAGTGACGCTCTGCGTCACATGCCGCAAGGGACGCGGAGCGTCCCGAGAGGCATTCCCACGCAGAGCATGGGAGCGATCAGGGCGGGGCTCAGGCCGAATGCCGAACCATGTCGACATGCGGAATCCCGGCCTCGAGAAACTCCTCGCTGACCAGACTGAAACCCAGGCGCTCGTAGAACGCCGTGGCTTGCACCTGAGCGCTGAGCTTCTGTTGCTTCAAACCGCGCGCTTCAGCTTCGGCAATCACCGCTTGCATCAGCGCATCACCGACCTTCATGCCACGCCAGTCTTTGAGCACCGAAACCCGGCCGATGTGGCCGTCGGGCAGCAGTCGGGCCGTGCCGATCGGGAAGTCGCCTTCGAACGCCAGGAAATGCACGGCAGTCGCGTCATCGGCGTCCCACTCAAGCTCGGGTGGCACCGATTGTTCGGCGATGAACACCGTTTCACGAATGCGCCGGATCTCGGCGATATCCTTCTGCCAGTCAGCGACACGAACGCGAATTTTATTCATCAGCGAACCCCAGGCTCCCTTGCTTGACCAGCTCGCAGAGCAGGCTGCGGCCGTCTTCATCGCTCAGCCACTCACCGAGGTTGTCGGCGTGCAGGGCGTCAGCGGCGCAGATCAGCTTCAGCAGTTCGCGCAGCTTGCCCGGCAGGTAACGGCTCTGGCCGCTGGCGAACAGCAGCAGATCGTCGTCGACTTCCGACCAGGCCAGACGTGCGCTCGGGTTGCGAATCAGTACGGCGCCGTCCTGCAGGGCGGCGAGGAAGTCTTCTTCTTCGACGTCTTCCGGGCCGACTACCAGTTCCGGGTAGCGCGGCTCGGTCATGTACTGGCCGAACCAGGTCAGCAGCAGGCGCTCGTCGCTCATGTGCTCGGCGAGCAGGCTTTTCAGGCGATCCAGTGCATCGTGTTGAATCTGGTGCGGATCGACCGCCGGCTTGGCGTCGGCATCGGTGTAGCGCTCTTCGTCGGTCAGGAACTGGCTGAGGAAGTCGGTGAAGTGGGTCAGCACTTCAGCGGCGCTTGGCGCGCGGAAACCGACCGAGTAAGTCATGCAGTTGTCGACCGCGACACCGCAATGGGCCAGACGTGGTGGCAGGTAGAGCATGTCCCCCGGCTCCAGCACCCATTCTTCGGTCTCGTGGAATTCGGCAAGGATGCGCAGGTCGGCATGTTGCAGCAGCGGGCTCTCGGAATCGCACATCTGGCCGATTTTCCAGTTGCGCTTGCCGTGGCCCTGCAGCAGGAACACGTCGTAGTTGTCGAAGTGCGGACCGACGCTGCCACCCGGGGCGGCGAAGCTGATCATCACGTCGTCGACGCGCCAGCTCGGCAGGAAGCGGAAGTTTTCCAGCAGTTCGCTGACTTCCGGCACGAACTGATCAACCGCCTGCACCAGCAGGGTCCACTCTTTCTCTGGCAATTTGCTGAACTCGTCTTCGGCGAACGGGCCGCGACGCAGTTCCCAGGGACGCTCGCCGTGTTCGATGACCAGGCGCGATTCGACTTCTTCTTCCAGGGCCAGGCCGGCCAGTTCGTCGGCGTCGATCGGGCTTTCGAAGTCAGGAATTGCCTGACGGATCAGCAGCGGTTTTTTCTGCCAGTAGTCACGCAGGAACTCGCGTGCAGTGAGGCCGCCCAGAAGTTGAAGAGGAATATCGGAATTCATATGTAACCTATTGAAAAAAAGCACTTTTCAGACGGGAATAAAAACGCCCGGCGCGGCCGGGCGTCTCAAACGGGGCAAACGGTCGATCAGATGCGTTTGGCTTGTGCCACAGCGTTGCCGATGTAGTTGGCCGGGGTCAGTTGCTTGAGCTCGGCTTTGGCTTGCGCTGGCATGTCCAGGCCATCGATGAAAGTCTGCAGCGCTTCAGGGCTGATGCCCTTGCCACGGGTCAGTTCTTTCAGCTTTTCGTACGGGTTTTCGATGTTGTAGCGACGCATCACGGTCTGGATCGGCTCGGCCAGGACTTCCCAGCAAGCGTCGAGGTCAGCGGCAATCTTCTGCTCGTTGAGTTCGAGTTTGCTGATGCCTTTGAGGCTGGCTTCGTAGGCGATCACACTGTGGGCGAAGCCGACGCCGAGGTTGCGCAGTACGGTGGAGTCGGTGAGGTCGCGCTGCCAGCGGGAAATCGGCAGTTTGCTCGCCAGGTGCTGGAACAATGCGTTGGCGATACCCAAGTTGCCTTCGGAGTTTTCGAAGTCGATCGGGTTGACCTTGTGCGGCATGGTCGACGAACCGATTTCGCCAGCGATCGTGCGCTGCTTGAAATAACCCAGGGAGATATAGCCCCAGATGTCGCGGTCGAAGTCGATCAGGATGGTGTTGAAGCGTGCAATGGCGTCGAACAGCTCGGCGATGTAGTCGTGCGGTTCGATCTGCGTGGTGTACGGGTTGAAGCCCAGGCCCAGCTCGTCTTCGATGAAGGCGCGGGCATTGGCTTCCCAGTCGATCTGCGGGTAGGCCGACAGGTGCGCGTTGTAGTTGCCGACGGCGCCGTTGATCTTGCCCAGCAGCGGTACGGCAGCGACCTGAGCGATCTGGCGCTCGAGACGGTAAACCACGTTCGCCAGCTCTTTACCCAAAGTGGTTGGCGAAGCTGGCTGACCGTGGGTGCGCGACAGCATTGGCACGTCGGCAAAACGGATGGCCAGTTCGCGGATGGCGTTGGCAGTCTGGCGCATCAGCGGCAGCATCACGTCGTCACGGCCTTCGCGCAGCATCAGGGCGTGGGACAGGTTGTTGATGTCTTCGCTGGTGCAGGCAAAGTGGATGAATTCGCTGACCTTGGCCAGCTCCGGCAGCTTGGCCGCCTGCTCTTTGAGCAGGTATTCGATCGCTTTGACGTCGTGGTTGGTGGTGCGCTCGATCTCTTTGACGCGCTCGGCGTGCTCCAGCGAGAAGTTTTCAGCCAGTTCGTTGAGAACGGCGTTGGCCTCGGCGGAGAAGGCCGGTACTTCAGGGACACCAGCGTGGGCGGCCAGGCGCTGAAGCCAGCGCACTTCAACCAGAACGCGGGCACGGATCAGGCCGTACTCGCTGAAAATCGGGCGCAGGGCCTGGGTTTTGCCGGCATAGCGGCCGTCAACAGGGGAAACCGCAGTGAGCGAAGAGAGCTGCATGGGGTGTTCTCGGACAGTCGGGCAACGAAATGGGGCGCGTATCATACATGAAAAAATCCGCCGGTCCGTCGCCAACTGACCGGCGTATTACGCGTTACAGACTACAAAGCCTTCATGACGCGGCGTTTACTCGCTGCGCATCAACGGATAAAGCTCTTTGAGTAACTTGCGGCGGCTGATCACCAACTGCCAGCGATGACCCCCGAGCTGACGCCACAGGCGCGCCGAACGGATACCCGCGAGCAGCAGGGCGCGGATCTTCGAGGCGTTGCTCGGCTGCTGCAGGTTGCGCATGTCGCCGTGCACCTGAATGCGTTGGCGCAGGGTGCTCAACGTGTCCTGATACAACGCACCGCAAGCGGCGACGACGTTTTCATGAGCCGGGCCAAAATGCTCCACCTGTGACTGAATCTGCGGCAGGCGCTTGGCAATCGTCTCGAGCATGTCGTCACGCTTGGCCAGCTGTCGCTCCAAGCCGAGCATCGACAGGGCGTAGCGCAATGGCTCGCGCTGCAGAGTGCTCGGGTCGCGCTCCAGTGCGCCAATCAGCGCGCGATAGCCTTCGCGCAGATTGATGTCATCGCCGCCGTACACGTCCAGCGTGTCTTTCGGATCACGCACCAGCAGGCTGCCGAGCATGCAGCTCAGGCCGGCCTCGTTGGTCTGGCCGGTCTTGGCGATGCGGTCGACCAGCACGGCGGCGAGAAACACACCACCCAGCGCTGTCAGTTGCTCCTGAGTCGGGCTCATGCCTGGCCGCTCCACGGCTCGGCTACTTCGATCACGCCGCCGCCGAGGCAGATTTCACCGTCATAGAAAACGACCGACTGGCCCGGCGTCACCGCGCGTTGCGGTTCGTCGAACACGGCGCGATAACCGCTGGCGGTTTTTTCCAGGGTGCAGGCCTGATCGCTCTGGCGATAACGCACTTTCGCCGTCAGGCGCAGCGGTTGGCTCAGGTCGATCGGGTTGACCCAGTAGATTTCCGACGCGAGCAGGGCGCTGGAGAACAGCCACGGATGGTTGTTGCCTTGGCCGACGATCAGCTCGTTGGTTTCCAGATCCTTGCGCAGCACGTACCACGGCTCATCGCCGGCATCTTTCAAACCGCCGATGCCGAGGCCCTGGCGCTGGCCGATGGTGTGGTACATCAAGCCGTGGTGACGGCCGATGACTTCGCCTTCGGTGGTCTTGATCTCACCCGGTTGTGCCGGCAGGTATTGCTTGAGGAAATCGCTGAAGCGGCGCTCGCCGATGAAGCAGATCCCGGTGGAATCCTTCTTCTTGGCGGTGGCCAGTTCGTACTTCTCGGCAATCGCGCGGACTTCAGGCTTTTCCAGCTCGCCGACCGGGAACAGGGTCTTGGCGATCTGTTCGCCGCCGACGGCGTGCAGGAAGTAGCTCTGATCCTTGTTCGGATCGAGGCCCTTGAGCAGTTCGGTGCGGCCATCGATGTCGCGGCGGCGCACGTAGTGGCCGGTGGCGATCAGGTCAGCGCCGAGCATCATCGCGTAGTCGAGGAACGCTTTGAACTTGATCTCGCGGTTACACAGGATGTCCGGGTTTGGTGTGCGTCCGGCCTTGTATTCGGCGAGGAAGTGCTCGAACACATTGTCCCAGTACTCGGCCGCGAAGTTGGCGGTGTGCAGCTTGATGCCAATCTTGTCGCAGACAGCCTGAGCATCCGCCAGGTCGTCCATGGCGGTGCAGTATTCCGTTCCGTCGTCTTCTTCCCAGTTCTTCATGAACAGGCCTTCCACTTCATAGCCCTGCTCGATCAGCAGAAGGGCGGAAACGGAAGAGTCCACGCCGCCGGACATGCCGACAATGACGCGCTTCTTGGATGTGTCAGAAGGGGCTGGATCACGCATAGGGATTCAATGAGTGTCTTGGAAAAGGGCGCGATTCTATCAGGCTCGCGGCCGCAAGGCTAAAGAGAAGGGCGGATCAGTTCGAGGCTGAAGTGATGACCGGCCAGATAATCGTCGATGCAACGGATGATCAGCTCGCTGCGCCAGTTGTCGCGCTGGGCGACTAATTCGTCGCGGGTCAGCCACTTGGCGCCGACGATGCCGTCGTCGAGTTGGTAATCCGGGTGATGCTGCACGGCTTTGGCGCTGAAGCATATGCGCTGGTAAGTCACGCCGTTGCTCGGCGCGGTATACAGATAAATGCCGATCACGCCGGTGGGTTCGACGTCCCAACCGGTTTCTTCGAGGGTTTCGCGAATCGCCGCGTCGATCAGGGTTTCATCCGGATCGAGATGCCCGGCGGGCTGGTTGAGCACATTGCGCCCGCCCTTGTGCTCTTCAACCATCAGAAAACGGCCGTTGTCCTCGACGATGGTGGCGACGGTGATGTGGGGGAGCCATTCCATAAAACCTTCCTCAATCTGTTGGTTAAACCCCAATCCCTGTGGGAGCTGGCTTGCCAGCGATAGCGGTGGTTCAGTCACCATCCATGCTGGATGATAAACTGCCATCGCTGGCAAGCCAGCTCCCACAAAGTTTTGTGGTGATCACAAAACCCGGAAACACAAACCCCGGCACAAGGCCGGGGTCTGTTTACCGCATTACAACCTTAAACCAGCGCAGCGATCGCCGCGTTGAAGGTTGCGCTTGGGCGCATGGCCTTGCTGATCAGCTCGGCGTCGGCGTGGTAGTAACCACCGATGTCGACTGGCTTGCCCTGAACGGCGTTGAGTTCGGCAACGATGGTTGCTTCGTTCTCGGTCAGGGTTTTCGCCAGCGTCGCGAACTGCGCTTGCAGTGCCGCGTCTTCAGTCTGGGCCGCCAGGGCCTGAGCCCAGTACATCGCCAGGTAGAAGTGGCTGCCGCGGTTGTCGATATTGCCGACTTTACGCGATGGCGACTTGTTGTTGTCGAGGAACTGCCCGGTGGCCTGGTCCAGGGTTTTCGACAGCACCAGCGCTTTCGGGTTGTTGTAGTTCACGCCCAGATGCTCAAGGGAAGCGGCGAGGGCGAGGAATTCACCCAGCGAATCCCAGCGCAGGAAGTTCTCTTCAACCAGTTGCTGCACGTGCTTCGGCGCCGAACCGCCAGCGCCGGTTTCGAACAGACCACCGCCGTTCATCAGCGGCACGATCGACAGCATCTTGGCGCTGGTGCCCAGTTCCATGATCGGGAACAGGTCGGTCAGGTAGTCGCGCAGTACGTTGCCGGTCACCGAAATGGTGTCCTTGCCTTCGCGGGTGCGCTGCAGGGTGTACTTCATCGCATCGACCGGCGCCATGATCTGGATGTCCAGACCGCTGGTGTCGTGATCCTTCAGGTACGCCTGAACCTTCTCGATCACTACGCCATCGTGGGCGCGCATCGGGTCGAGCCAGAAGATCGCCGGCGTGCTGCTCGCGCGAGCACGGTTGACGGCCAGTTTGACCCAGTCCTGGATCGGCGCGTCTTTGGTCTGGCACATGCGGAAGATATCGCCGGCTTCGACAGCCTGCTCCATCAGCAGCTTGCCTTTGCTGTCGGTGACGCGAACAACGCCGTCTGCCTTGATCTGGAAAGTCTTGTCGTGGGAACCGTACTCTTCGGCTTTCTTCGCCATCAGACCGACGTTCGGCACGCTGCCCATGGTGGTCGGGTCGAAAGCGCCGTTGGCTTTGCAATCTTCGATCACGGCCTGGTAGATGGTCGCGTAGCAGCGATCCGGGATCACCGCCTTGGTGTCGTGCAGCTGGCCGTCGGTGCCCCACATCTTGCCGGAGTCACGGATCATCGCTGGCATCGAGGCGTCGACGATGACGTCGCTCGGCACGTGCAGGTTGGTGATGCCCTTGTCGGAGTTGACCATCGCCAGCGACGGACGAACGGCGTAGACCGCGGCGATATCGGCTTCGATCTGCGCTTGCTGCTCGGCCGGGAGGGCCTTGATGCGCGCGTACAGATCGCCGATGCCGTTGTTCAGGTTGAAGCCGATCTGGTTCAGCACGTCAGCGTGCTTGGTCAGTGCGTCTTTATAGAACTCGGCAACGATCTGGCCGAACATGATCGGGTCGGAGACCTTCATCATGGTCGCTTTCAAGTGCACCGAGAGCAGCACGCCCTGGGCCTTGGCACTTTCGATTTCGGCAGCGATGAACGCACGCAGGGCGTTTTTGCTCATCACGGCGCAGTCGAGGATCTCGCCAGCCTGAACGGTGGTTTTTTCTTTCAGAACGGTGGCAGCACCGTCTTTGGCGATCAGTTCGATCTTCACAGCGTCAGCGGCGTCGATCAGGACAGCTTTTTCGCTGCCGTAGAAATCGCCGGTGCTCATGTGCGCAACGTGGGACTTGGAGTCTTTGGCCCAGGCGCCCATTTTGTGCGGGTGCTTGCGTGCGTAGTTCTTCACCGACAGCGGAGCGCGGCGGTCGGAGTTGCCTTCACGCAGAACCGGGTTCACGGCGCTGCCCTTGACCTTGTCGTAACGCGCCTTGGCGTCTTTGTCGGCGTCGCTGGTCACGGTTTCCGGGTAGTCCGGCAGGTTGTAGCCCTGCGCCTGCAGCTCTTTGATCGCGGCTTGCAGTTGCGGCACCGAAGCACTGATGTTCGGCAGCTTGATGATGTTGGCTTCAGGCGTAACGGCCAGGTCGCCCAGTTCGGCGAGGTGGTCGGCTACGGCTTTGTCGCCCAGTTGCTCGGGGAAGCTTGCCAGGATGCGCGCTGCAAGAGAGATATCGCGGGTTTCCACGGCGATATCGGCCGAGGCGGTGTAAGCCTCGATGATCGGCAGCAGGGAATAGGTGGCGAGGGCAGGAGCTTCGTCGGTGAAGGTATAGATGATCTTCGAGCGGGTGGGCATATTCGGATTAACTCTCTCTTCTTTGCTAAAGCGTGCGCAGAAACTCGAGGGGCGCCGGGTAAGCGCGTTCGTTCAAAGTCATCCATGAACCGAATGTCGAGATTCTTCGCGGTGATGTTGGGTGCATCAGTAGAGCGTCAAGCAGTCAGGCTGCGGTAACAACCCGACCAATCAGGCGGAAAGTCTCGTGCTAGAGAGGCCAGCCGTCGTGACCCTGTGGTCAGCGGGCGGCATTATACATAGGTAGCTGGCAATCTGCCGATGGTTCATATGCAACGATTCTCGTCCATTGGTCTAAAGGTCGCAGGGCGGCATCGGGCAAGGACTCGTTACGAATGCTGGAGTTTGGCGCTTTTCCCTTTGCTTTCAGGCTTGTACGAAACGAGATGTACACGGCGGCGGAACATAGGGTTTGCGTGTTGATACAACTGGGTTACGCTCGAAGCAAGCCAGGTGTTCAATCCAAACAATGGAGTTCAGCATGGGTTACAAGAAGATTCAGGTTCCAGCCGTCGGTGACAAAATCACTGTCAATGCAGACCATTCTCTCAATGTTCCTGATAACCCGATCATCCCCTTCATCGAAGGTGACGGTATTGGTGTCGACATCAGTCCGGTGATGATCAAGGTTGTCGATGCTGCTGTTGAAAAGGCCTACGGCGGCAAGCGCAAGATTTCCTGGATGGAAGTCTACGCCGGCGAAAAAGCCACTCAGGTTTATGACCAGGACACCTGGCTGCCGCAGGAAACCCTCGACGCAGTCAAGGATTACGTGGTTTCCATCAAAGGCCCGCTGACCACCCCGGTCGGTGGCGGCATCCGCTCGCTGAACGTGGCCCTGCGTCAGCAGCTCGACCTGTACGTCTGCCTGCGCCCGGTGCGCTGGTTCGAAGGCGTGCCGAGCCCGGTGAAAAAACCCGGCGACGTCGACATGACCATTTTCCGCGAGAACTCCGAAGACATCTACGCCGGTATCGAGTGGAAGGCCGGTTCGCCGGAAGCCACCAAGGTCATCAAATTCCTTAAAGAAGAAATGGGCGTCACCAAGATCCGTTTCGACGAAAACTGCGGCATCGGCGTCAAGCCGGTATCGCGCGAAGGGACCAAGCGTCTGGCGCGTAAAGCCCTGCAATACGTGGTCGACAATGATCGCGACTCGCTGACCATCGTGCACAAAGGCAACATCATGAAGTTCACCGAGGGTGCCTTCAAGGAATGGGCCTATGAAGTGGCGGCCGAAGAATTCGGCGCGACCCTGCTCGACGGCGGTCCGTGGATGCAGTTCAAGAACCCGAAAACCGGCAAGAACGTTGTGGTCAAGGACGCTATCGCCGACGCCATGCTCCAGCAGATCCTGCTGCGTCCGTCCGAATACGATGTGATCGCTACGCTCAACCTCAACGGTGACTATCTGTCCGATGCCCTGGCGGCAGAAGTCGGTGGTATCGGTATTGCGCCGGGCGCCAACCTCTCCGATACCGTGGCGATGTTCGAAGCGACCCACGGTACCGCGCCAAAATATGCCGGCAAGGACCAGGTCAACCCGGGCTCGCTGATTCTCTCGGCAGAGATGATGTTGCGTCATATGGGCTGGACCGAAGCGGCGGACCTGATCATCAAGGGTACCAACGGTGCGATCAGCGCGAAGACTGTTACTTATGATTTCGAGCGTTTGATGGATGGGGCCAAGCTGGTTTCGTCTTCGGGGTTCGGCGATGCGTTGATTTCGCATATGTAAAACGCGGACAACCAAAAAAACCGCCTGAATTTTCAGGCGTTTTTTTTGTGGCTGATGTTCAGGTGGAAATCAGTCAGCTCATCGCTTTGGCCGTGGCAGCGGCGGCCGCAGCAGCGGCGCCGACTGCACCGCCGACAGCCGGGTCGGGCGCTGCAATGACGATGTTGTGAATTTCGATTGCATGCAGGCCCTTTGGCCCTTGGATGATGTCAAATTTCACGGCTTGCCCGGCCTTAAGGGTCTTATATCCATCCATCTTGATCGCCGTGTAATGCGCAAACAGGTCTTCCGACTTGTCATCCTCAATGATGAAGCCGTACCCCTTGGCATTGTTGAACCATTTCACCTTGCCGACAGCCATGCTCAAATCCCTCTGCAACAGACTCCATCGCTGGAGTATCATCCACGACATCCGCAATCGAATTCGATAAAAGAATTGACTCCGCGGATCTTTTTTACCCACTGTGGGCTCTATTGGTTGTAACACCGTTTTCCCGATAGTCAAGGTGACCGGGCAGTCGTAGTTGAAAACGTGTGCAACCGCCCCCACCACTGTATTCGCACAACTGACGAACCTTTTTTTCCATGCATGCAATCAGCCAGATTCGACTAACATTCAATCAGGATCGCCCGCTTCTCCAAAAGGATCTTCCACAGGAGCACGACGACGATTCGGCAGGCGTTGCTGTTCAGGAAGCAAAGCCCGCGTTACAGGCGCCGCCGATGTACAAGGTGGTTTTGTTCAACGATGACTACACACCGATGGATTTCGTCGTCGAAGTGCTCGAGGTGTTTTTTAACCTGAATCGCGAGCTGGCGACCAAGGTCATGCTGGCCGTCCATACAGAAGGCCGGGCAGTATGTGGAGTGTTTACCCGCGACATCGCCGAGACAAAGGCCATGCAGGTCAACCAGTACGCCAGGGAAAGCCAGCATCCGCTACTCTGTGAAATCGAGAAGGACGGTTAATCGCCGACCACTTGGGTATGAGGTGAAGCTATGTTAAACCGCGAGCTCGAAGTCACCCTCAATCTAGCCTTCAAGGAGGCTCGTTCGAAGCGTCATGAATTCATGACCGTCGAACATCTCCTGCTGGCCCTATTGGATAATGAGGCTGCCGCCACCGTTTTGCGTGCCTGCGGCGCAAACCTCGACAAACTCAAGCATGATCTGCAGGAGTTCATCGACTCCACCACGCCATTGATCCCCGTGCATGACGAGGATCGCGAAACCCAGCCAACCCTGGGCTTCCAGCGTGTCCTGCAGCGTGCTGTTTTCCACGTACAGAGCTCGGGCAAGCGCGAAGTGACCGGCGCCAACGTGCTGGTCGCCATCTTCAGTGAGCAAGAGAGTCAGGCCGTGTTCCTGCTGAAACAGCAGAGCGTGGCGCGCATTGATGTCGTCAACTACATCGCCCACGGCATTTCGAAAGTGCCGGGGCATGGCGATCACTCTGAAGGTGAACAAGATATGCAGGACGACGAGGGCGGTGAGTCTTCTTCTTCAGGCAATCCTCTGGATGCTTATGCCAGCAACCTCAACGAACTTGCGCGCCAGGGTCGCATCGATCCGCTGGTCGGCCGTGAATCGGAAGTCGAGCGTGTCGCGCAGATTCTCGCGCGCCGGCGCAAGAACAATCCGCTGCTGGTCGGTGAAGCAGGCGTGGGTAAAACCGCGATTGCCGAAGGCCTGGCCAAGCGCATCGTCGACAATCAGGTGCCGGATCTGCTGGCCAATGCGGTTGTTTATTCGCTCGATCTTGGCGCTCTGCTCGCGGGCACCAAGTATCGCGGTGATTTCGAGAAGCGCTTCAAGGCACTGCTCAATGAACTGAAAAAACGTCCGCAAGCGATCCTGTTCATCGACGAGATCCACACCATCATCGGTGCGGGCGCTGCGTCGGGTGGCGTGATGGATGCCTCCAACCTGCTCAAGCCGCTGCTGTCGTCTGGCGACATTCGCTGCATCGGTTCGACCACGTTCCAGGAATTCCGCGGCATCTTCGAGAAGGACCGCGCCTTGGCCCGTCGTTTCCAGAAGGTCGATGTCGTAGAGCCGTCGGTGGAAGACACCATCGGTATCCTGCGTGGCCTGAAAGGGCGCTTCGAGCAGCATCACAGCATCGAGTACAGCGATGAGTCATTGCGTGCCGCCGCCGAACTGGCGTCGCGCTATATCAATGACCGGCACATGCCGGACAAGGCTATCGACGTGATAGACGAGGCGGGCGCCTACCAGCGTCTGCAGCCGGTGGAGATGCGCGTCAAGCGTATCGATGTGCCACAGGTCGAAGACATCGTCGCGAAAATCGCGCGGATTCCCCCAAAGCACGTCACCAGTTCCGACAAGGAGCTGCTGCGTAATCTGGAGCGTGACCTGAAGCTGACGGTATTTGGTCAGGACGCGGCAATCGATTCGCTGTCGACCGCGATCAAGCTGTCCCGGGCCGGGCTCAAGTCGCCGGACAAGCCGGTCGGTTCGTTCCTGTTCGCAGGGCCCACCGGTGTCGGTAAAACCGAGGCTGCGCGTCAGTTGGCCAAAGCGCTGGGTATTGAACTGGTGCGTTTCGACATGTCCGAGTACATGGAGCGTCATACCGTATCGCGTCTGATCGGTGCGCCTCCGGGTTATGTCGGTTTCGACCAGGGCGGTCTGTTGACCGAAGCGATCACCAAGCAGCCGCATTGCGTATTGCTGCTCGATGAGATCGAGAAGGCGCATCCGGAAGTCTTCAACCTGCTGCTGCAGGTCATGGACCACGGTACGCTGACCGATAACAACGGGCGCAAGGCGGATTTCCGCAACGTGATCGTGATCATGACCACCAACGCCGGTGCCGAAACGGCCGCGCGGGCTTCGATCGGTTTCACCCATCAGGATCACTCGTCTGATGCGATGGAAGTGATCAAGAAGAGTTTCACGCCGGAATTCCGCAACCGCCTGGACACCATTATCCAGTTTGGTCGCCTCAGCCATGAGGTCATCAAAAGCGTGGTGGACAAGTTCCTCACCGAGCTTCAGGCGCAGCTGGAAGACAAGCGTGTGTTGCTCGAAGTTACCGATGCGGCGCGCAGCTGGCTGGCGGCCGGGGGTTACGATTCGGCGATGGGCGCACGTCCGATGGCGCGTCTGATCCAGGACAAGATCAAGCGTCCGTTGGCGGAGGAGATTCTGTTTGGCGAACTGGCCGAGCATGGCGGTGTGGTGCACATCGACATCAAGGACGGGGAGTTGACGTTTGACTTCGAAACTACGGCAGAGATGGCCTGACGGCTGTGGATCAAGAGGGCGCCTTCGGGCGCCTTTTTGTTGCTCGTTGTTTAGTGGTTTTAGGTGTATATCCGTTGCTGCGGTTACGGCTGCTTAGGGTTTCGCCCTTACGGCGACTCACTTTTTTACAAACGCCTAAAAAAAGTAAGCAAAAAACGCTTGCTCCTGCGTTCGGCCCTCGCAGGCTCGGGTTCCTTCGCTCCGGGACTGATCCGGGCGCAGCGGCTACGGTTTGCTTCGCTGCACCTCCTTCCGCTGTGTCTGGCTGCGCCAGACGGTCGCTGCGCTCCCACGCCCGGATCAGTCCCTCCGCTCAGCCTCCCGAAGTCGCCCGTGGATCAAGATCAAAAGCAGGCGAGCTGACACTCGACCTCAGGGCGAATGCTCATTGTGTAGGAGCTGCCGAAGGCTGCGATCTTTTGATTTGCATGCTGTAAGTGCGAAACCGCCAGCCCCAAAACCTCAAAACCCAGACACAAAAACGCCCGGCATAACCCGGGCGTTCTGTATTGACTTGATTAACGAGCGCGGTAAGTGATCCGCCCTTTGCTCAAATCATAGGGCGTCAGCTCGACGCGCACTTTGTCGCCGGTAAGAATACGAATGTAGTTCTTGCGCATCTTGCCGGAAATATGCGCGGTTACGACGTGCCCATTTTCCAACTCCACACGAAACATGGTGTTGGGCAGGGTGTCGACGACAGTGCCTTCCATTTCGAAGCTGTCTTCTTTCGACATGCAGTAAAGCCCTCGGTATCCAATGAATGGCCCGGTGCAACTGCGCCAGGCAAAAGCGGCGTGCATTGTGCCCGAAAAATGGTGTTTACGCCAAGGGGTTTAGGCCGCAGGTTCAGTTCAGGACGACCCAGCGCTGATTGATCAGCAATTCGATGGGCCGATATTGCGTCTTGTAGTTCATCTTTTTGCAGTTCTTGATCCAGTACCCCAGATACACCGCCTCAAGACCCAGACGCTGGCTCTCGGCGATTTGCCAAAGGATCGCGTAACGACCGAGGCTGCGGCGCTCTTCGTTCGGTTCGTAGAACGTGTACACCGCAGACAAGCCGTTAGGCAGCAGATCGGTGACCGCCACCGCGAGCAGCCGTCCGTCGAGTCGGAACTCGTAGAAGCGCGAGAAGGGCAGGTCGCGCACCAAGAACGTCGAAAACTGGTCCCGGCTCGGCGGGTACATGTCGCCGTCGGCGTGCCGCTGTTCGATGTAGCGCTGGTACAGGTCGAAATATTCTTCGCTGAATTGCGGCTTGACCGGCTGCACTTGCAGATCGGCGTTGCGTTTGAAGATACGCTTCTGCTGACGGTTGGCGATGAACTGAGCGGAAGGGATGCGCGCAGGCACGCACGCATTGCAATTCTGGCAATGCGGCCGGTACAGGTGATCGCCGCTGCGACGAAAGCCCATTTCCGACAGATCTGCGTAGACGTGCACATCCATGGGCTGACTCGGGTCGAGAAACAGCGTCGTGGCCTGCTCCTCGGGCAGATAACTGCAAGAGTGGGGCTGAGTGGCATAGAACTTCAATCGCGCCAACTCGGTCATGAATCAACCCTCGGGATAAGCTGGTGGATTAAGTGTAAGCCACCTGCGCAAAAGTCGCTCAGCAAACCCAGGTCGCCGAATTCGGTTGATCGAGATGGCGCTGCAGATAGTCGGCGAATTCGTCGCGCGGAATCGACCGCGCACCGAGGCTGTGCAGGTGATCCGTCGGCATCTGGCAATCGATCAGCACAAAACCGGCGGCTTTCAGATGCTGGACCAGCGTGGCGAAGCCGTATTTTGAAGCGTTGTCGGCGCGGCTGAACATCGACTCGCCGAAAAACAATTGGCCCATCGCCAGGCCGTACAGGCCGCCCACCAGCTGTCCATCGTCCCAGACCTCAACCGAATGAGCGAAGCCGCGTCGATGCAGTTCTACGTAAGCATCCTGCATGGCCTCGGTGATCCAGGTGCCGTCGGCGTAATCACGCGGTGCAGCGCAGGCGCGGATGACGGCGTCGAAATCCTGATCGAAGGTCACTTGATAGCGTTGCTTGCGCAGCAATTTGGCAAGACTGCGCGAGACGTGCAGTTCGTCGGGGAAAAGCACGGTGCGAGGGTCTGGCGACCACCAGAGAATGGGTTGGCCTTCGGAGAACCAGGGAAAGCAGCCATGGCGATAGGCCTGAATCAGGCGGTCGGCGGACAGATCGCCGCCGGCAGCGAGCAATCCGTTCGGCTCGCGCATGGCTTTTTCCAGGGGCGGAAAGGTCAGGGAATTACGTTGTAACCAAGTCAGCATGGCATCCGGGCTTGCAGAAGGGGAGGGCGGTCAGGGGAGCGTAAAGACCCCGTGGAAGAGTTTGCCGCGAAACGCCGTCAATGTCCTGCAGCGATGTTTGATGGAGTGAGCATTGAGCTGCAACTTGATGTGTCGTCCGTGGTCGTAAGCGTCACCGTATCGATGCCTGTACGCATTCCGTCCAGCGAATTCGGCCGGCCTCGCTACGTTCATCAAATACACGTCATAAGCCTTTGTCACAAAAGACAATGCATGCTCCAATTGCAACGCAATTCGCATGCGTTTGGCTATGCTCAAGGCTCTGCTCTCAAGCATGGCGTCGGGCGCACAAACCCGTACAATGCCGGGTTGTGACGGGCTTTTCGCTGTGCACAGTGTTTATGGCTGTGTTTATAAAACCAGTGGCACAGTGTTAAAAGTAGTCTCAGTTGAGCTTTTCACCTTTTTTACCTGCCTGGATTGGGCAGTTTTTTATCGTCATTCAATAGATGGACGCGCCTCGGGCGCAGGAAAAGAAGCGTTTTGAAGAAGACCACCGAAGCACCCAAAACAGTCGTTCCGCTCTGGCGCCAGCAACTGCACTACCGGCTCAAGGAAGGTGCATTGATCGCCATTGGCGCCTTGTGCCTGTTCCTGATGATGGCTTTGCTCACTTACGGCAAGGACGACCCCGGCTGGAGCCATAACAGCAAGATCGACGATGTGCAGAACTTCGGCGGCCCGGCCGGCTCGTACAGCGCCGATATCCTGTTCATGGTGCTCGGTTACTTCGCCTATATCTTTCCGTTGTTGCTGGCGGTCAAGGCATACCAGATTTTCCGTCAACGCCATGAACCGTGGCAGTGGAGCGGCTGGCTTTTCTCCTGGCGTCTGATCGGTCTGGTGTTTTTGGTGCTTTCCGGTGCTGCTCTCGCGCACATTCATTTCCATGCCGCGACCGGCCTGCCTGCCGGCGCTGGCGGTGCCCTGGGCGAAAGCCTTGGCGATCTGGCAAAGAATGCGCTGAACATTCAGGGCAGCACGCTTCTGTTCATCGCGCTGTTCCTGTTCGGCCTCACCGTATTTACCGACTTGTCGTGGTTCAAGGTGATGGACGTCACCGGCAAGATCACCCTCGATCTGTTCGAACTGTTCCAGGGCGCGCTCAATCGCTGGTGGTCGGCGCGCACCGAGCGCAAGCAACTGGTGGCGCAACTGCGTGAAGTCGATGACCGCGTCCACGATGTGGTCGCACCGACTGTCACTGACAAGCGTGAACAGGCCAAGGTCAAGGAACGCCTGATCGAGCGCGAGCAAGCGCTGAGCAAGCACATGTCCGACCGCGAGAAGCAGGTGCCGCCGGTCATCGCGCCGGCACCGGCCAAGGCGCCGGAGCCGAGCAAACGCGTGCAGAAAGAGAAGCAGGCGCCGTTGTTCGTCGACAGCGCCGTGGAAGGCACCTTGCCGCCGATTTCGATTCTTGATCCTGCGGAAAAGAAACAGCTCAACTATTCGCCTGAATCCCTGGCAGCGGTCGGCCACTTGCTGGAAATCAAGCTCAAGGAGTTCGGCGTCGAAGTCACGGTGGATTCGATTCATCCGGGTCCGGTGATTACCCGTTACGAAATTCAGCCGGCGGCCGGCGTGAAGGTCAGCCGTATCGCCAACCTGGCCAAGGACTTGGCGCGATCGCTGGCAGTGACCAGTGTGCGGGTGGTCGAGGTGATTCCGGGCAAGACCACTGTCGGTATCGAAATCCCCAACGAAGACCGTCAGATCGTGCGCTTCTCCGAGGTGCTGTCGACGCCTGAGTACGACAACTTCAAATCGCCGGTCACCCTGGCGCTCGGTCACGATATCGGCGGCAAGCCGGTCATCACCGACTTGGCGAAGATGCCGCACTTGCTGGTGGCCGGTACTACCGGTTCCGGTAAATCGGTGGGCGTGAACGCGATGATCCTGTCAATCCTGTTCAAGTCCGGCCCGGACGACGCCAAGCTGATCATGATCGACCCGAAAATGCTCGAACTGTCGATCTACGAGGGTATCCCGCACCTGCTCTGCCCGGTTGTGACCGACATGAAGGACGCGGCCAACGCCTTGCGCTGGAGCGTTGCCGAGATGGAGCGTCGCTACAAGCTGATGGCCAAGATGGGCGTGCGTAACCTGTCCGGCTTCAACGCCAAGGTCAAGGAAGCCCAGGAGGCCGGCGAGCCGTTGAGCGATCCGCTGTACAAGCGCGAAAGCATTCACGACGAAGCGCCATTGCTGCAGAAACTGCCGACCATCGTCGTGGTGGTCGACGAATTCGCCGACATGATGATGATCGTCGGCAAGAAGGTTGAAGAACTGATCGCCCGTATCGCCCAGAAGGCGCGTGCGGCGGGGATTCACTTGATCCTCGCGACCCAGCGCCCTTCGGTGGACGTGATCACCGGTCTGATCAAGGCCAACATCCCGACTCGGATGGCGTTCCAGGTGTCGAGCAAGATCGACTCGCGGACGATCATCGATCAGGGTGGCGCCGAGCAACTGCTCGGTCACGGTGACATGCTTTACATGCCGCCGGGCACCAGTCTGCCGATCCGCGTGCACGGCGCATTCGTCTCCGACGATGAGGTTCACCGCGTGGTCGAAGCGTGGAAGCTGCGCGGCGCGCCGGAATACAACGACGACATCCTCAACGGTGTCGAAGAGGCGGGCAGCGGCTTTGAAGGCAGCAGTGGTGGTGGCGACGGTGATGATCCGGAAGCCGACGCGCTGTATGACGAAGCGGTGCAGTTCGTCCTCGAAAGCCGTCGCGCGTCAATTTCCGCTGTTCAGCGCAAGCTGAAGATCGGTTACAACCGCGCTGCGCGGATGATCGAGGCGATGGAGATGGCCGGCGTCGTCACCTCAATGAACACCAACGGTTCGCGTGAAGTTCTGGCCCCGGGCCCGGTACGCGACTGATTCACAAGCAAGAGGCGGGACAATGACGTTCCGCCACTCTCCCACGAGTATTCAAGAGGACTCTCATGCGCCTTATCCGCATGCTGTTGCCAATACTGGCGCTGACCACACTCACGGCCCACGCCGATGAAAAGGACGTGGCGCGTTTGACCCAATTGCTCGAAACATCGAAAACCCTGTCGGCCAACTTCTCGCAGTTGACCCTCGACGGCGGCGGCACCCAGTTGCAGGAAACCACCGGCAACATGACTCTGCAGCGTCCGGGCCTGTTCTACTGGCACACCAACGCGCCAGCCGAGCAGACCATGGTCTCTGATGGCAAGAAAGTCACCCTTTGGGACCCGGACCTGGAGCAGGCCACCATCAAGAAGCTCGACGAGCGTCTGACCCAAACCCCTGCGCTGCTGCTGTCCGGCGATGTCTCGAAGATCAGTCAGAGCTTCGACATCAGTGCGAAAGAGGCGGGCGGTGTGATCGACTTCATCCTCAAGCCAAAAACCAAGGACACCCTGTTCGACAACCTGCGCCTGTCGTTCCGCAACGGCCTGCTCAATGACATGCAACTGATTGACAGCGTCGGCCAGCGTACGAATATCCTGTTTACCGGGGTCAAGGCCAACGAAGCGGTGCCGGCGTCGAAATTCAAGTTCGACATTCCAAAGGGTGCCGACGTCATCCAGGAATAAACACCGGCCCTTGTGGTGAGGGCCTGCTATTGAGGGGCTATTGTGGCGAGGGGATTTATCCCCGTCCGGCTGCCCAGCAGTCGTCGCTTTTGGGGCCGCTTCGCAGCCCAACGGGGATAAATCCCCTCACCACAGGTTCTTCAGCAGATTTCAGAAAATCAGAGGTTTCAACGCTACGTGATGGATCTGTTTCGCAGTGCACCGATTGCCCAACCCTTGGCCGCGCGTCTGCGTGCGGCCAATCTGGATGAGTACGTCGGTCAGGAACACGTGCTCGCTCGCGGCAAGCCTCTGCGCGAGGCGCTGGAGCAGGGCGCGCTGCATTCGATGATCTTCTGGGGGCCGCCGGGCGTGGGCAAGACCACTCTGGCGCGCTTGCTCGCGGAAGTCTCCGATGCGCACTTCGAAACGGTCTCGGCGGTGCTCGCCGGCGTCAAGGAAATCCGCCAGGCCGTCGAGATTGCCAAGCAGCAGGCCGGCCAGTACGGCAAACGCACGATCCTGTTTGTCGACGAAGTACACCGCTTCAACAAGTCGCAGCAGGACGCCTTTCTGCCATACGTTGAAGACGGCACGCTGATCTTCATCGGCGCCACCACCGAAAACCCATCTTTCGAACTCAACAACGCCTTGTTGTCACGTGCCCGTGTGTACGTGTTGAAAAGCCTCGACGAAGCGGCGCTGCGTAAACTGGTGCACCGCGCACTCACCGAAGAGCGCGGCTTGGGCAAGCGTAACCTGACCCTGAGCGATGAGGGTTTCCAGATGCTGCTGTCCGCCGCTGATGGCGATGGCCGGCGTCTGCTCAATCTGCTGGAGAATGCCTCCGATCTGGCTGAAGACAACAGCGAAATCGGCACCGAGCTGCTGCAAAGCCTGCTCGGCGATACCCGGCGACGTTTCGACAAGGGCGGCGAGGCGTTCTACGACCAGATCTCGGCGCTGCACAAATCGGTGCGCGGCTCCAACCCCGACGGCGCGCTGTACTGGTTTGCGCGGATGATCGACGGCGGCTGTGATCCTCTGTATCTGGCGCGGCGCGTGGTGCGCATGGCCAGCGAAGACATCGGCAACGCCGATCCGCGCGCGCTGAGCCTGTGCCTGGCCGCGTGGGAAGTGCAGGAGCGGCTCGGTAGCCCCGAAGGCGAACTGGCTGTCGCTCAAGCCATTACTTATCTGGCCTGTGCACCGAAAAGCAACGCGGTGTACATGGGCTTCAAAACCGCACTGCGTGCCGCTGCCGAAAACGGTTCGCTGGAAGTGCCGCTGCACCTGCGCAATGCGCCAACCAAGCTGATGAAACAATTGGGTTATGGCGACGAGTACCGCTACGCCCATGACGAGCCCGACGCCTATGCCGCCGGGGAAGACTATTTCCCGGAAGAACTCGAGCCGATTGCGTTCTATCAGCCAGTGCCCCGTGGCCTGGAGTTGAAGATCGGCGAGAAGCTCAATCACCTCGCGCAACTCGATCGTCTGAGCCCTCGGCAGCGGAGAAAATAGTGGTCCCATTGATCCTTGCAGTGTCGGTCGGCGGTGTTGCCGGCACATTGTTGCGCTTCGCCACGGGTAATTGGGTCAGCGCCAATTGGCCGCGGCACTTCTATACCGCGACGCTGGCCGTTAATATCGTGGGCTGCCTGTTGATCGGCGTGTTGTACGGCCTGTTTTTGATACGCCCGGAGGTGCCGATCGAGGTGCGTGCCGGGTTGATGGTCGGCTTCCTCGGGGGGCTGACGACTTTTTCATCTTTTTCACTGGATACGGTGCGCCTGCTGGAAAGCGGGCAGGTGTTGCTGGCCCTGGGCTATGCGGCACTCAGCGTATTCGGCGGGCTGCTCGCCACGTGGGCCGGCCTGTCCCTGACCAAACTTTGATAACGAGAAACCGACATGCTCGATTCCAAACTGTTACGTAGCAACCTTCAGGACGTAGCGGACCGCCTGGCTTCCCGTGGCTTTGCCCTGGACACCGCGCGCATCGAAGCGCTGGAAGAACAGCGCAAGACCGTCCAGACCCGCACCGAAGCACTGCAGGCTGAGCGTAATGCGCGTTCCAAATCCATCGGCCAGGCCAAGCAGCGTGGCGAAGACATCGCGCCGTTGATGGCAGATGTCGAGCGCATGGCGGGCGAACTGAGCGCTGGCAAGGTCGAGCTGGACGCGATCCAGACCGAACTGGATTCGATCCTGCTTGGTATTCCCAACCTGCCGCATGAGTCGGTTCCGGTCGGCAAGGACGAAGACGACAACGTCGAAGTGCGTCGTTGGGGCACGCCGACCCAGTTCGATTTCGAAGTAAAAGACCACGTCGCCCTCGGCGAGAAGTTCGGCTGGCTGGATTTCGAAACTGCCGCCAAGCTGTCCGGTGCACGTTTCGCCTTGCTGCGGGGTCCGATCGCCCGCCTGCACCGCGCGCTGGCGCAGTTCATGATCAACCTGCACGTCAACGAGCATGGCTACGAAGAGGCTTACACGCCTTACCTGGTCCAGGCCCCGGCGCTGCAAGGCACTGGCCAGCTGCCGAAATTCGAGGAAGACCTGTTCAAGATCGCCCGCGAAGGTGAAGCCGATCTGTACCTGATCCCGACGGCCGAAGTGTCACTGACCAACATTGTTGCCGGCGAAATCGTCGATTCGAAACTGCTGCCGATCAAGTTCGTCGCCCACACCCCGTGCTTCCGCAGCGAAGCCGGTGCGTCGGGCCGGGATACGCGCGGCATGATTCGTCAGCACCAGTTCGACAAAGTCGAAATGGTCCAGATCGTCGAGCCGTCGCAATCGATGCAAGCGCTGGAAGGCCTGACCGCCAACGCCGAAAAAGTCCTGCAACTGCTCGGTCTGCCTTACCGCACCCTGGCACTGTGCACCGGTGACATGGGCTTCAGCGCGGTCAAGACCTACGACCTAGAAGTGTGGATTCCGAGCCAGGACAAGTACCGCGAAATTTCCTCGTGCTCCAACTGCGGCGACTTCCAGGCCCGTCGTATGCAGGCACGTTTCCGCAACCCGGAAACCGGCAAGCCTGAGCTGGTGCACACCTTGAACGGTTCCGGCCTGGCGGTCGGTCGTACTCTGGTGGCAGTGCTGGAAAACTACCAGCAGGCCGACGGTTCGATCCGCGTGCCGGACGTGCTCAAGCCGTACATGGGTGGCCTTGAGGTCATCGGCTAAATGAAATATCTGCCGCTGTTTCACAACCTGCGCGGCAGTCGTGTGTTGGTTGTCGGTGGGGGGGAAATTGCCTTGCGCAAATCCCGCCTGCTGGCCGATGCCGGTGCGCTGCTGCGGGTGGTCGCACCTGAAATTGAAACGCAACTGGCTGAACTGGTCGCTGCCAGCGGCGGTGAATGCCTGTTGCGCGGTTACGCCGAAACGGATCTGGACGGTTGCGGGCTGATCATTGCCGCGACCGACGACGAAACGCTAAACGCGCAAGTCTCCACCGATGCCCACCGGCGTTGCGTGCCGGTCAATGTGGTGGATGCGCCGGCCTTGTGCAGCGTGATCTTCCCGGCAATCGTCGACCGCTCGCCGTTGATCATTGCAGTCTCCAGCGGCGGCGATGCGCCGGTATTGGCGCGCTTGATTCGCGCCAAGATTGAAACCTGGATTCCTTCGACTTACGGTCAGCTCGCCGGGCTCGCGGCGCGCTTCCGCCATCAGGTAAAAAACCTGTTTCCGGATGTGCAGCAGCGTCGCGGCTTCTGGGAAGACGTTTTCCAGGGCCCGATCGCTGATCGCCAACTGGCCGGGCAAGGCGCGGAAGCCGAGCGCCTGTTGCAGGCCAAGGTCGATGGCGAGCCCATGGTCACCACGGGCGAGGTTTATCTGGTCGGTGCCGGTCCGGGTGATCCGGATCTGTTGACCTTCCGCGCGCTGCGGCTGATGCAGCAAGCCGATGTGGTGCTCTATGACCGCTTGGTAGCGCCGGCGATTCTCGAATTGTGCCGTCGCGACGCTGAGCGGGTGTATGTCGGCAAGCGTCGCTCCGAACACGCCGTGCCGCAGGATCAGATCAACCAGCAACTGGTCGATCTGGCCAAGGCCGGCAAGCGCGTGGTGCGGTTGAAGGGCGGCGATCCGTTCATCTTCGGCCGCGGTGGCGAAGAGATCGAAGAACTGGCAGCCCACGGCATTCCATTCCAGGTCGTGCCAGGCATCACGGCGGCCAGCGGTTGCGCGGCGTATGCCGGGATTCCGTTGACCCATCGTGATCACGCGCAATCCGTGCGGTTTGTCACTGGCCACTTGAAGGACGGTTCTACCGATCTGCCATGGGCTGACCTTGTCGCCCCGGCGCAGACGCTGGTGTTCTACATGGGCCTGGTCGGCCTGCCGATCATCTGCGAGCAGTTGATCAAGCATGGTCGTGCGGCGGATACCCCGGCGGCACTGATTCAGCAGGGCACCACGGTCAACCAGCGGGTCTTCACCGGCACTCTGGCCGACTTGCCGCGACTGGTGGCGGAGCATGAAGTGCATGCGCCCACACTGGTGATCGTTGGCGAGGTGGTGCAGCTGCGCGAAAAACTGGCGTGGTTCGAAGGGGCTCAGGCCCAGGTCTGAAACCGGGTCGCCTGCTTTGCGGGCAGGCGACCTCGGGTTTGCGTCACTCGGGAGACGGCGTGATGCGACAGCCCTTGCGGTTGCGGATCTGTTCGTCGGTTGGCCGTTCGCGGACGAATTCGAAGCGGGGTTCGCCTTCGTTGTAATGCACCAGCCAGCCCCATTCAAGTTCGCTTTCGTCCTGTCCAGGATTTGGTGGCCGGGCCCACCAGGGTTCTTTGCTGAGGATATCGCGCATGGCAGCCTCCGGTTGTTGGCAATCCTTGAACTATAGCTTCCTGTCACGAGTCGTCAGAACAGGCTGTGTTGAATCGGCTCGATGATGACGAAAAAGGGGGGCAGGGCAATGATTGATGGGGTGCGCAAGGATGAACCGTCGAAACGGCTGTTTTTCGCTTTGGATTGCCCGCCGGCGCAGCGCAAAGCCATCGCCCAGTGGCGTTCGGAACTGGGCTTGCGCAGCGGTAAACCGGTGCCGGCGGATAACTTTCATCTGACTTTGCTGTTTCTTGGGGCGGTGCCGCTGGCGCAGATCCACGGCGTTTGTGAAGCCGCAGGCAGTGTGCGTATTCCGGGCGAAGCGTTGCAGCTTGCGCTGGATCGGTTGCAGGTCTGGCATCGCGCCGGTGTGTTGTCGCTGGCGCCCGAGCAGGCACCGCCGGCGTTGTTGCGCCTGGTCTACGCGCTGGAGCAGGCAATGTTGCCGTTCGGTTTTGACGAGCCCACCCATGAGTTTCGCCCGCACCTGACCCTCGCCCGTGAATACCGCGCGCCGGAGCCAGAAGCGAGTACGCCGCCGGAGTTCTTTCTGCGCGCTGAACGCTTCGCCCTGTTCGAATCACACAAGGGCCGCTATCGGGTTGTGCAGGACTGGCCGCTGGTCTGAACGGACAAAAAAAGGCGCCCGAAGGCGCCTGCAATTTCACCCGAGCCGAGGGAGCCGGGTGAGGCCGTTCAGAGCAGGGGGCAGCGGTGGTAAGGCGCTGCGTGAACGGAAAGGGTTGCGCAGATCGTTCCCACGCTCTGCGTGGGAATGCGTCAATGGACGCTCTGCGTCTGCCGTCGAATGGGACGCGGAGCGTCCCGGGCTGCATTCCCACGCGGAGCGTGGGAACGATCAATCTTGCTGCCATAACACCGGACCACTGTAGGAGTGTTGGTGGGCTCACTTGCCGAGCTTCACCCGCGTCCAGCCGCGCGTCATGATCCGCTGCGTGGCAATCGGCTGATCCGGCACCGCATACAAGGTTGCCATCACCGCTTGCGACGGATACGAGCCCGGTTCGTTACGAATCGCTTCGTCCACCAATGGCGTGGCCGCTGCGTTGGCGTTGCTGTAGCCGATGCTGTTGGTGACTTCGGCGATGATGTCCGGGCGCATCAGGAAGTCCATGAACAGGTAGGCGTTGTCGACGTTCGCCGCATCACGGGGGATGGCGACCATGTCGTAGAAACTGCCGGCGCCTTCCTTGGGAATGCTGTAGTCGATCACCACGTTGTTGCCCGATTCCACCGCACGCGCCTTGGCCTGCAGGACGTCGCCGGAGTAACCGACCGCCACGCAGATGTTGCCGTTGGCCAGATCGGAGATGTACTTCGAGGAATGGAAATACGCCACGTACGGGCGGATTTTCATGAACAGCGCTTCGGCCTCGGCAATGTGCGCCTTGTCCTTGTCGTTCACCGGATAGCCCAGGTAGTGCAGGGCGGCCGGGAGCATCTCGGTCGGCGAATCGAGGAAACTGATGCCACAGGCTTTGAGTTTTTCCGCATTCTCCGGTTTGAACAGCAGGTCCCAGGAGTTGGTCGGGGCGTTGGCGCCGAGTACTTCCTTGACCTTGGCTGGATTGAAACCGATGCCGATCGAGCCCCACATGTACGGGAACGCGTGAGCGTTGTCGGGATCACTGGCAGAGGCGTTTTTCAGCAGCACCGGGTTGAGATTCTTCCAGTTCGGCAGCTTCGATTTGTCCAGCGGCTGATAGACGCCGGCCTTGATCTGTTTGGCCAGAAAACTGTTCGACGGCACGACAATGTCGTAACCGGATTTGCCGGCGAGCAGGCGCGCTTCCAGGGTTTCGTTACTGTCGAAGACGTCGTAGGTCACGCGAATGCCGGTTTCGTCTTCGAATTTTTTCACGGTGTCCGGCGCGATGTAATCGGACCAGTTGTAAACACGCAGCACCTTGTCGTTGGCCTGGGCGCCCATGACCATTGCGCCCATTAAGGACAGTGTCAGCAGAGTCCTGCCAAACATTTTCATCGGTACAACTCCCTTCTTTTTATTCAACAAAACAAAAGCTCGGTGCACTTGAACCTTGTGGCGAGGGGATTTATCCCCGCTCGGCTGCGAAGCAGTCGCAAAAACTGAATACGGAGTCTTCAGGTAGAACTGCAGGGACCGCTTCGCAGCCCAACGGGGATAAATCCCCTCGCCACAGTTGTTCATCGGTGTTGCTCAGGCAGTCGCCGCTGCTGGGTGTTGCCACGACTCGTTTGCGGTCTGATCCATCGCTTCCTGAATCGCCCGCTTGCGGTTGGCTTCTGCCTTGCGACCGAAGTACCAGACTAGGAAGGTCACCAGCGACACTGCCAGCAGAATCAGACTGGCCACGGCGTTGATCTCGGGTTTCACACCCAGGCGCACCGCCGAGAACACTTCCATCGGCAAGGTTGTCGAACCCGGGCCGGAGACGAAGCTCGCCAGCACCAGATCATCCAGCGACAAGGCGAACGACATCATCCCGCCCGCCGCCAGCGACGGCGCGATCATCGGAATGGTGATCAGGAAAAACACCTTGAACGGCTTCGCGCCCAGATCCATTGCCGCTTCTTCAATCGACAGATCCAGCTCCCGCAGGCGCGCGGAGACTACCACCGCGACATAAGCGGCACAAAAGGTGGTGTGGGCGATCCAGATGGTGACGATGCCGCGCTCCTGCGGCCAGCCGATCAGTTGCGCCATCGCCACAAACAGCAGCAACAGCGACAGACCGGTGATCACCTCAGGCATCACCAGCGGCGCGGTGACCAGGCCGCCAAACAGCGTGCGGCCCTTGAAGCGCGTCACCCGCGTCAGGACGAAGGCGGCGAGGGTGCCCAGTGCCACAGCGGCAATCGCGGTGTAGCAGGCGATTTCCAGCGAGCGCACCACCGAGCCCATCAGTTGCGTGTTGTCGAGCAGGCCGACATACCACTTGATCGACCAGCCGCCCCACACCGTCACCAGTTTCGAGGCGTTGAACGAGTAGATCACCAGGATCAGCATCGGCAGATAAATGAACATCAAGCCAAAGATCAGCATGAATCTGGAAAAGTTGAAGCGTTTCATCCCCGTGCCTCCATCTCTTTGGCCTGGCTGCGGTTGAACAGCAGAATCGGCACAATCAGGATCAACAGCATGACCACTGCCAGCGCGGACGCTACCGGCCAGTCGCGGTTATTGAAGAACTCTTGCCACAGCACGCGGCCGATCATCAGCGTCTCCGGGCCACCCAGCAGTTCCGGAATCACGAACTCGCCGACCACCGGAATGAACACCAGCATGCAGCCGGCAATGATGCCGTTCTTGGCCAGTGGCACGGTGATCTTCCAGAAGTTGTTGAAGTTACTTGAGCCCAGATCCTGCGCGGCTTCCAGCAGGCTGTTGTCATGCTTGACCAGGTTGGCGTAGAGCGGCAGCACCATGAACGGCAGATACGCGTAAACCACACCGATATAGACGGCAGTGTTGGTGTTGAGGATCTCGATCGGATGATCGGTGAGCCCGGTCCACATCAGGAACCCGTTGAGCAGACCGTTGTTGCTGAGGATGCCCATCCACGCATACACGCGGATCAGAATCGCCGTCCAGGTTGGCATCATGATCAACAGCAGCAGGACGTTTTGGGTTTCCTTGCCGGTCTTGGTGATCGCGTAGGCCATCGGGAAACCGATCACCAGGCACATCAGCGTGCTCAGTGCCGCGACCTTCAGCGAGCCGAGGTATGCGGACAGATACAGCTCGTCTTCACCGAGCAGCGTGTAGTTGCCGATGTTCATCAGCAGCTGGAATTTCTGTTCGGCGAAGGTGTAGATCTCCGAGTACGGCGGGATCGACAGCGCGGCTTCCGAGAAGCTGATCTTCATCACCAGAAAGAACGGCAGCATGAAGAACAGGAACAGCCAGATGAACGGAATGCCGATCACCAGTTTTCGTCCGCTGGGCACCAGGCGCAAGAATTGCTGATTGAAAGTTCTCATGAGCGCAGCACCACGCCGCTGTCGTCTTCCCACCAGACGTAGACCTTGTCGTCCCAGGTCGGCCGCGCGCCACGGCGTTCGGCGTTGGCCATGAACGACTGGACGATCTTGCCGCCGGGCAGCTCGACGTAGAACACCGAGTGGCCGCCGAGGTAGGCGATGTCGTGGACCTTGCCTTCGGACCAGTTGTAGCGGAACTCCGGTTGAGTGGTGCTGACAAGCATTTTTTCCGGGCGGATGGCGTAGGTGATCGACTTGTCCTGTACCGACGTGCTGACGCCGTGACCGACATAGATCTTCTGCTGCAAGTCGGGGCTGTGAATGATCGCGTGGCCTTCCAGGTCTTCCACCACGGTGCCGTCAAAGGCGTTCACGTTGCCGATGAATTCGCAGACCATGCGGCTGACCGGCGCCTCATAAATGTCCACCGGGCTGCCGATCTGCGCGATCCAGCCCAGGTGCATGATCGCGATGCGCTGGGCCATGGTCATGGCTTCTTCCTGATCGTGGGTGACCATGACGCAGGTCACGCCGACGCGCTCGATGATCTCCACCAACTCCAGCTGCATCTGCGAACGCAGTTTTTTATCCAGCGCACCCATCGGCTCGTCGAGTAGCAACAGCTTTGGCCGTTTGGCCAACGAGCGGGCGAGGGCGACGCGCTGTCGCTGGCCGCCGGACAACTGGTGCGGGCGGCGCTTGGCGTATTGGGTCATGTGCACCAGACGCAGCATTTCTTCGACGCGGGCATCGATTTCGCTGGCGGGCAAACGGTCCTGCTTGAGGCCGAAGGCGATGTTCTGCGCCACGGTCATGTGCGGGAACAGCGCGTAGGACTGGAACATCATGTTGATCGGCCGCTCATAGGGCGGCATGTCGGTGATGTCCACGCCATCGAGCAGAATCCGCCCCTCGGTCGGCCGCTCGAAACCGGCGAGCATACGCAGCAGCGTCGATTTGCCCGACCCGGAACCGCCCAGCAGCGCGAAAATCTCGCCCTGATGGATCTCCAGGGACACATCGTCCACGGCCACGGTTTCGTCGAACTTCTTGGTGACACGATCGACTTTCACCAGCACCTTTTTCGGTTGCTGATGACCTTCGAGTGCCTTGCGGTAAGTGCTGGAGGCGTTTGCCATGTGAAACTCCCAACAGGTTTCGTGTGCCTGGCCAACGTGGCCGGGCTTAAGTGGATTGCAAGCCTGCAGGTGCATTCCCAGTCGGATCACATCCCCCTGTGGGAGCGAGCTTGCTCGCGAAGACGTCGTGTCAGCCGACATCGTTGTTACCTGACACACCGCTTTCGCGAGCAAGCTCGCTCCCACAGGGTTTTGCATTGATCTGAAGGTCTTGCTCCTGCCGTCCGGCTTGTTCGGCGCCGCCGTCCTGGCTGCCTGGGTCGTACTTGTTGTTATCACGGGTGTTGCGGTTCACGACTGACGGATGTGCAAACGCACACCCGCCAGCCGTGGGGGCAGTAAATCGTTATTTATTTGGCGATTGCGTCAGCGCTGACTGCGCTTCGCCGCCCGTTGCCGGCAAGCCTCGCCGAACGCCTGGAAAATCTTCAGGTAGTTCGGGTTGTCCAGCACCTGCCATTCCGGGTGCCATTGCACGCCGAGGGCGAGGGTCGGACTGTGCTCGACCGAGATCGCTTCGATCAGGCCATCCGGCGCCACGGCTTCAGCGCGCAGGCCGGGAGCGAGGCGGTCGATGCCTTGGCTGTGAATCGAATTGACCTGAAATTCGTCGGGCAGCTCCAGCGCTTCGAACACGCCGCCAGCGATCACGCTGACCGCATGGGCCGGCGCGTATTGCACGGCCACATCCGGGCTGTCGGCCTCGCGGTGATCGAGCATGCCGGGCAGCTCGTGCACCTTTTGATGCAGGCTGCCGCCGAAGGCCACGTTCATTTCCTGGAAGCCACGGCAGATGCCTAGCACCGGAACGCCGGCAGCGATGGCTGCACGCAATAAAGAAAGGGTGGTGGCGTCGCGGGCTGGATCATGATCCGTGCCGGGCGCACTGGCCGGGCCTTGATAGTGGAAGGGCTCCACGTTAGACGGCGAGCCGGTCAGCAACAGACCGTCAAGCTGACCGAGCAGGTCATCGATTTCAGTCAGATTGCCGAGGGAAGGAATGACCACCGGCAACCCTTGAGCGCCAACGCTGACAGCACGTACGTACTTGTCGCCGCTGATGTGATAGGGGTGCAGGCCAATCCGTTTGACGCACGCAGTAACGCCGATCAATGGCTTGAATGCCATTTTTATTCACCTCGAAGTCTGTCACTTGAACGAGCTTTTCGGGAGCTTAGCCTCGTTGATTTTAATTAACAACTGCCATGTAAAAAATTCTAAACGCCGTTCATCAAATTGCTCAGGTTTACCGGGGTTTGCCGGCGGATATGGCACGAGAGTGTTAATAAAAGCCCGAAAAATAAAGGCTGCAGGGCAGGATGTTCGCTATTGACTTCACTTTGCCTTTCGGATTGACTGGCTGCGCAACACAGTGGTGAACATAATAATTAACAGCTAAATAGGTGCATCATGTCGGTCCCTCTGCGTACCGTTCAACTCAACGAAGCCAACGCATTCCTTAAGAAATATCCTGAGGTTTTGTACGTCGACCTTCTGATTGCGGATATGAACGGTGTGGTGCGCGGCAAGCGCATCGAACGCACCAGTCTTCATAAGGTGTACGAAAAAGGCATCAACCTGCCGGCGTCGCTGTTCGCGCTGGACATCAACGGCTCGACGGTGGAAAGCACCGGTCTGGGCCTGGATATTGGCGATGCCGATCGCATCTGCTACCCGATCCCCGGCACCCTGAGCATCGAGCCGTGGCAAAAACGCCCGACCGCACAACTGCTGATGACCATGCACGAAATCGAAGGTCAGCCGTTCTTCGCCGACCCGCGTGAAGTGCTGGCCAACGTGGTGCGCAAGTTCGACGACCTCGGCCTGACCATCTGCGCGGCGTTCGAACTCGAGTTCTATCTGATCGACCAGGACAACGTGAATGGCCGTCCGCAGTCGCCGCGTTCACCGGTATCCGGCAAGCGCCCGGTGTCGACTCAGGTCTACCTGATCGACGACCTCGACGAATACGTCGACTGCCTGCAAGACATCCTCGAAGGCGCGAAAGAGCAGGGCATCCCCGCTGATGCGATCGTCAAGGAAAGCGCCCCGGCGCAGTTCGAAGTCAACCTGCATCACGTCTCCGACCCGATCAAGGCCTGCGATTACGCGGTGCTGCTCAAGCGTCTGGTGAAGAACATCGCCTACGACCACGAGATGGACACGACTTTCATGGCCAAGCCTTATCCGGGCCAGGCCGGCAATGGTTTGCACGTGCACATTTCGATTCTGGACAAAGAAGGCAACAACATCTTTGCCAGCGAGGATCCCGAGCAGAACGCCGCACTGCGTCACGCGATCGGCGGTGTGCTCGAAACCCTGCCGGCGCAAATGGCGTTCCTCTGCCCGAACGTCAACTCGTATCGCCGCTTCGGCGCGCAGTTCTATGTGCCGAACTCGCCAAGCTGGGGTATCGACAACCGCACCGTGGCCGTGCGCGTGCCGACCGGTTCAGCGGACGCCGTGCGCATCGAACACCGCGTTGCCGGTGCCGATGCCAACCCGTACCTGTTGATGGCTTCGGTGCTGGCCGGCATTCACCACGGTCTGACCAATCAGATCGAGCCGGGCGCACCGGTAGAAGGCAACAGCTACGAGCAGAACGAGCAGAGCCTGCCGAACAACCTGCGCGACGCCCTGCGCGAGCTCGACGACAGCGAAGTCATGGCGCGCTACATCGACCCGATGTACATCGACGTGTTTGTCGCGTGCAAGGAAAGCGAGCTGGCCGAGTTCGAGAACTCGATTTCTGATCTTGAGTACAACTGGTATCTGCATACGGTGTGATCACAGACACCACCGATCCAATGTGGGAGCGAGCCTGCTCGCGAATGCGGTATGTCATTCAGAATATTGTTGCCTGACACGACGCTTTCGCGAGCAGGCTCGCTCCCACAGGGATCGGGTTATCAATTTTTGATGCGTGGGCGATCGCCCGCCGTCGCCCAATCTGCCCTTGTCGAGCTCAAAACAATGACCACAACCCGCAACGACTGGGAACAACGCTTCCAGTCTCTGTCCATCGAATCTCGCGCTTTCATCAACGGTGAGTACCGCCCGGCCATCAGCGGCGACACCTTCGAATGCCTGAGCCCGGTCGACGGCCGCTTTCTTGCCGCCGTCGCCAGCACCGATGAAGCCGACGCCAACCTCGCCGTCGAAGCCGCGCGCCAGTCCTTCAACTCTGGTATCTGGGCGCAAAAAGCCCCCGCCGAGCGTAAGCGCGTGCTGATCCGCTTCGCCGATCTGATCCTGCAACACCAGGAAGAACTGGCCCTGCTCGAGACCCTCGACATGGGCAAGCCGATCAGCGACTCGATGAGCATCGATATCCCGGCGGCCGCCAACGCGATCCGCTGGAGCGCCGAGGCCATCGACAAGATCTACGACGAAGTCGCTGCCACCCCGCACGACCAACTTGGTCTCGTCACTCGCGAGCCGTCCGGTGTGGTCGCGGCGATCGTGCCGTGGAATTTCCCGTTGATCATGGCCAGCTGGAAGTTCGCTCCCGCGCTGGCGGCGGGTAACTCGTTCATCCTCAAGCCTTCGGAAAAATCACCGCTGACCGCCATCCGCATCGCGCAACTGGCGCTGGAGGCGGGGATTCCGAAAGGCGTGTTCAACGTGCTGCCGGGCTACGGCCACACCGTCGGCAAGGCACTGGCGTTGCACATGGACGTCGATGTGCTGGCGTTCACCGGCTCCACGGCGATCGCCAAGCAGCTGATGATCTATGCCGGGCAGAGCAACATGAAACGCGTCTGGCTCGAGGCCGGCGGCAAGAGCCCGAACGTGGTGTTCGCCGATGCACCGGACTTGCGCGCCGCAGCTCAGGCAGCGGCCGGTGCCATCGCGTTCAATCAGGGCGAAGTCTGCACTGCCGGCTCGCGTCTGCTGGTCGAGCGCTCGATCCGCGAGCAGTTCATCCCGCTGTTGGTGGAAGCGCTGCAAGCGTGGAAACCGGGGCACGCACTGGATCCGTCGACCACCGTCGGCGCCGTGGTCGACCAGCGTCAACTGGACAACGTGCTGCGCTATATCAGCATTGGCCGCGAGCAGGGCGCCGAGTTGATTGTCGGCGGCCAACGCACCCTCGAAGAAACCGGCGGCCTCTACGTGCAGCCAGCGATTTTCGACGGCGTGACCAACGCGATGACCATTGCCAGGGAAGAAATCTTCGGCCCGGTGTTGTCGCTGATCACCTTCGACACTGCCGAAGAAGCCCTGCAGATCGCCAACGACAGCATCTTCGGCCTCGCCGCCGGGGTGTGGACCAGCAACCTCAGCAAGGCGCACACCTTCGCCCGCGGCCTGCGCGCCGGCAGCGTCTGGGTCAACCAGTACGACGGCGGCGACATGACCGCGCCGTTCGGTGGCTTCAAGCAATCGGGCAACGGCCGCGACAAATCGCTGCATGCGTTCGACAAGTACACCGAACTGAAAGCGACCTGGATCAAGCTCTGATTCTTTTACAGCGGCGGCCGCCCCTGGTTGGCGGCCCTCGGAGAAACCTATGAAACAGCAACACGTAAACAGCTACTACGCGGCCACGCGCAACGAAGTCATCGATTTCCCGGTTCTCGAAGAAGCACTGGACTGCGACGTCTGCATCATCGGCGCCGGCTACACCGGTCTGTCCTCGGCGCTGTTCCTCAGCGAAGCCGGCTACAAAGTCACCGTACTGGAAGCGGCGAAAGTCGGCTACGGCGCCAGCGGTCGCAATGGCGGTCAACTGGTCAATTCTTATAGCCGCGACGTTGATGTCATCGAAGAGCGCTACGGCGACAAGACTGCAGAAATCCTCGGCAGCATGATCTTCGAAGGCGCCGACATCATTCGTTCGCGCATCAAGGATTACGACATCAAATGCGACTACCGCCCGGGCGGCATCTTCGCAGCGATGAACAAGAAACAACTCAATGGTCTGGCCGAGCAGAAGCGCAACTGGGAACGCTACGGCAACCGCAATCTGAAGATGCTCGATGCCGCGGACATTCGTCGTGAAGTGGGTTCCGACGCCTACGTTGGCGGCTTGCTGGACATGCAGGGCGGCCACGTTCATCCGTTGAATCTGGCGCTAGGGGAGGCCGCTGCCATCGTGCGCTTGGGCGGCAAGATCTACGAGCAATCGGCGGCGGTGGACATCACCTACGGCGAGCCGATCACCGTGCGCACCGCTAAAGGTCTGGTCCGTGCCAAATACCTGTTGATCGCTGGCAACGCTTATCTGCCACAAGGTCTCGACAACCGTGTCACCGCGAAAAGCATGCCGTGTGGCTCGCAGATCGTCGTCACCGAACCGCTGACCGAACAGCAGGCACGCAGCCTGATCCCGAATAATTACTGCGTCGAGGACTGCAACTATTTGCTGGATTACTACCGCCTCACTGCCGACAACCGCCTGCTTTACGGCGGCGGTGTGGTCTACGGCGCGCGGGAGCCGGACGATATCGAACAACTGATCCGGCCGAAGATCCTCAAGACCTTTCCGCAGCTCAAGGACGTGAAGATCGACTACCGCTGGACCGGCAATTTCCTGCTGACCATGTCGCGCATGCCGCAGTTCGGCCGTATCGAAAAGAACGCCTACTACATGCAGGGCTACAGCGGCCACGGCGTCACTTGCTCGCACCTGGCCGGCAAACTGATCTCGGAAATGATCCGCGGCGACGCCGAACGCTTCAACGCCTTCGCCTCGCTGCCGCACATGCCGATGCTCGGCGGCCGCACGTTCTCGGCGCCGCTCACCTCTTTGGGCGCCGTCTACTACTCACTGCGCGACCGTTTCGGCGTCTGATTTACCTCACCGGCGGCGGTCCAAAAGACCCCGCCGGTTTTTCCCTAAACAGCACACAAAACCTGTGGGAGCTGGCTTGCCAGCGATTGCGGTCTTTCAGCAAAAGGGATGTTGAATGTGCCATCCAATCGCTGGCAAGCCAGCTCTCACAAGTTTTTTATTTATCCGCAATAATCGCCAGCCAGCTCATTTCGATCACCATCCATCGAACCTGCTGAGCAACACCGGCAAACGTGATTTAATAGCCGCCTTTCACGGTTCCGGGACACGGGAGCAACGTGATCCGCGCAACCTGCGCGTCACCCGCCACCCACCCCCATCGCCCCTTTTACATAAGGCAGTCATGGATACGGGTTCTCGACTCAAACTAGTACGCGAAAGCTACAAACTCTCCCAGCGCGAGCTCGCCCGGCGTAGCGGCGTGACCAACGCAACCATCTCGCTGATCGAACAGAACCGCGTCAGCCCCTCCGTCAGTTCGCTGAAAAAGCTGCTCGAAGGCATACCGATGTCCCTGGCCGACTTCTTCACCTTCGACCAGCCCCCGCGTGAACATCAATACGTATTCCGCGCCAACGAACAACCCGACCTCGGCCGCCACGGCCTGCGCCTGCTGCTCATCGGCGCCTCCGTCCCCAGCCGCCAGATGCGCCTGCTGCGCGAGCAATACGCCCCTGGCGCCAGCTCCGGCGAAGAGCCGATCGTGCATGCCGAAGGCGAAGAGTGCGGCTTGGTCACGCGTGGCACGGTGGAATTGACCGTGGACGGGCAGGTGAGTGTGTTGAGTGCGGGGGACGGGTATTACTTTCCGACGACGCTGCCGCATAAATTCCGGAATATTGGCGCGGATGAGGCTGAGATCATCAGTGCGAATACGCCGGCGAATTTTTGAAGGGCACGCGTTTCGCCTGGTTTGAATGAGGTGGATTTTTTAGCAGAACGCAGGCCGCACAGGTGTTTTCCTGCGAAGTATTCAGATCTTGAAATTTCGCGATGTCTGCGGCTGATAACCACTCGTCCGACGCATCGCACGTTCGCCGCGCACCTGCTTCCAATGCTGTAACTCCACACGCAACGGAAGAGCCACCATGCTGAACCATAAAATTGCGGTGATTACCCTAGCGGCGTTGCTGTTCGGCAGCGCGCCGTATGCGCTAGCGGCTGGCGACACGTCGACCCCGAAGGCGAGCGACGGCGCCAGCCAGACTCGTGAACCGGCGTCTCCAGCCACCAATGCCGACCCGGATGCCGATTCGCTGCCCCAAGGGGGTGATGGTGGCAAAACCGACAATGGGCCGGTGCCTTCTGCTTCCAAACCCACCCCCGCGGGTCAACCGTCTGGTAGCAGCAGTGGGGGCAGCGGTGGTGGTTGATGGGTACGTCGTATTGGAGAGCCCGGTCTTTCAAACCGGGCTTTTTTCTGCGTATCAGAAATTGTTTTTTCGATGACCCGATGCCTCTTCCGAGGTGTCGGGTCAGTTTATTTTCGCCGTTCGTCAGCCCCTCCGCATTTTCGCCGCTCGCCTGATTCCAATGCATACCTTACCCCCGCAAAGGAGCCGCCAACATGCGCCCAGTCAACCTCGCAGCACTGACGCTAGCCACCTTGGTATCCGCCACCTCGCTATACGCAACGGCCGCCAGCGACACCCCTGCACCCACCGCTAACGACGGCAACAGCCAGACCAACCCGAGCGCGCCGGAAGACATTCATTCCAATGGCGCCACCGTGCCCAAAGGCACACAGGGCAACACCACCAATAATGACGGCTCTACACCTTCAGGTTCCAAGCCCAGTGGTTCGAAGCAATCGAACGACAGCGGCACCAGCAGCGGTGCTGGTGAAGGCTGAGGCTGTTTGCACATGCTGCAAGCCCGGCAACAAGCCGGGCTCTCTATCAGGCAATGCTCGATAAACGAGGCTATTTAGCCTTCCAGTTCCCGCCGCTGTTTTCACAATCAATCTTCGCCTGTGCCAGATGCTCACCGTCGTAGTAATACGTCGTGACTTTGGCGTTGTCAGGCATGTTCAGCGGTTTGGCGCTTTTGTCTTTGCTGGTCGAGTGCGGGTTGGCCAGGGATTCCTGGGTGAGACGGGCGGTGCAGGTGGCCTGGTAGTGGTCGTCGCAGCGTTCGACTTTCTTCTTGGTGGCGTTGAGGGTGTCCTTGGTTTCGTTGCTGCATGACCAGTTGATGGAATCCACGGGCATGCCTTCGTATTCGTAGCAGCTGTGGGTTTCCACCGCCGGCACCGAGGCGCTGGAGGATCGGGTCTGCACGTCGCAGCCTTCAGCCATGACGCAGGTGGGAATGATGGCGAACGTGGCGATCAGGAGCAGCAGTCGGGTTTTCATCGGCAATTCCTCTCCAATGGCGCCGCGTCTGATCGGTGATTTGGCGCTTGTCTGGTTTCGAGGCGGCGAGGGCGGGCAAGGTTCAATCGGCTTTGCGCTGCGCGATCTTCGCGTACACTGCGCAACAATCAGAAACATTCAGCGCCCAAGGATTGGACCGTCGCCATGATTGAAATCGGCCGCCGCAACATAGCCCCCGCTTCACAGCATCCGTTTCACGACATCTATCTTTTTCATATCGATCCGAGCAAACCGGATACGCCGTTCTGCTTTGAGCAGTCCATGGGCGGCGGGCATATGGAGCATGGCGGCGCGCGGTTTTTGGCTCGGGATGAGCTGGACGGTTGGTGTGGTGACTGGCGCGCGCACTTGCGCAAGGCCGATTGCGCGTGGGTCGCCGAGTTGATCGATGCAAATCCGCAGGCGGATCAGGCGACGCTGGTGTCGATGATTCTTCAGCACCATGCTCATCCGGCGAAACCTGTAGGGCGTCTGCGAGCGATCGGCAACTGGCTCAAACGCAACATTCACGTTGGCGGCCGCTATGGCCTTTGACACCACGGAGACTCCCATGGCCCAAACCCTCGAACGCGCTATCGCCATTGCCGCCACAGCCCACAGCGGGCAGGTGGACAAGGGCGGGGCGCCGTACATTTTGCATCCGCTGAAAGTCATGTTACGCATGCACACGCTGGAGGAGCGCATCGTCGCCGCGCTGCACGATGTGGTCGAGGATTGCGGGGTGAGTCTGGATGATTTGCGTGGCGAAGGTTTTAGCGAAGAGGTGCTGGCGGCGATTGCGGCGGTGACCAAAGCGCCGGGCGAGTCCTACGAGGATTTTGTCGACCGCGCCGCGCAAAACCCGATCGGGCGAGTGGTGAAGCTGGCGGATCTGGAAGAGAACAGCGATATCTCGCGGATTGCCTCGCCGAGTTGGGAAGATCTGGAGCGTATCGAAAAATACCGGCGGGCGATTGCACGCTTGCGTATGTAAGACGTATTAGATTCTTGTAGGAGCGAGCCTGCTCGCGAAGGCGATAGATCAGTTATTCATCTGTGACTGGCAGGACGCTTTCGCGAGCAGGCTCGCTCCCACAGGGGAATGGTGGTGTGTCAGTTGGATAGCCAGGAAGGCGAACTATGAAATCCGTTGTGTGCTTGTTGATTGCCGCCGCTTTCGGCGCGTTATTGCAGTTTGAAGGCGTGCCTCACGGCTTGCTGTTGGGTTCGATTGCGGTTACTGCATTGTTTGCCGGCAAAACCGGCATCGCCCCGGCAACCCCTTACGGGTTGGGCTACATCCAGGTCACGCTGGGCATCGCCACTGGCCTTATGTTCGAAGCATGGGACAGCAAAACAGCCTCGACAATGTTGCCCAGCCTTGGCGTGTTGCTGATCTGCCTAGCCGTTCAAATCGCACTCGCCGGCTGGTGGCTGACACGCGGCGCCGGCTGGAATCGCACCGATGCACTGCTGGCGGTGTACCCCGGCGCACTGGCCGCAGTGTTCGATTTGCTTGAATCGGAAAAGGCTTCGAGCAAAGTTATCATCGTGCACCTGATGCGGCTGCTGTTGATCACCGTGTTGGTGAGTTTGCTGATTCCCGGGCAAGCACCTGTGGCTGAAGTCGTCAGCGATCCGTTGACAACAGGCATGGCGCTGACCGCACTCGCTGCCATCGCGCTGAGCGTGTTGCTCGGGCGTTTGCTGCTGCTGATCGGCGTCCCTGCGCCGTTCATGCTGACCGCGATCATCATAACTGCGGTGTTCGTGAAGGCCGGATGGCTGCATGGCTTTCACCTGCCGGAGTGGAGTTTGAACCTCGCCGCACTGATTCTCGGCGTACGCATCGGCTCGCGTTTTCAGGGCCTCGGCATCGCAGAGCTGGCGCGACATGGCCGCACCGCTTTGGTTTCCGTCGGGCTGATGATCGTCGTCGCGGCGGTGTTTGCTGAAGGGGCTGCGCGCTGGCTGGGCAGTGATCCGCTGTCGCTGTGGCTGGCATATATGCCGGGCGCGATCGAGACGATTGCCATTGTTGCGTTTGGTGGCGGGCTGAATGTGGTGTTTATCCTGACGCATCACTTGAGCCGGATGGTGCTGCTGCATTTTGCCCCGGCGTTGTTGGTGCAGGTCAGGCGGGTGCGCGAGGGGGCTTGACCGTGCGCAGCTCCCTCGCCAGACAAGTGGGCTGGGCTCAGCGTAAGTGCGCCGAAAAGCCCTCCAGGCCCGGGGCAATCTCATCCTTCAACGTCAACGCCGGAATCTCGTACTCCCCACCATTCTGCTGCCGAAACCCGATCGGCCGGGCACTCCACAGCTCATCCAGGCGCAACCCCAGTTCAGCGGTGGTCTCGGCATACCGTGCCTCATCCATCCGACTGGTGCGATACACCACAAACGGCGGCACTACATCAAAGCCTGGGTAATACAGAATCCCGTGCTGAATCGGAAACAGCAAATCGTCCATCGGCCCGTTGATGCCGCGTGGGCTGTAGTGCGATTCCCAGCCGCCGGTTGTCACCACCAGCATCGCCCGTTTGCCCTTCATCTTGCCTTCGCCGTAGCGCTCGCCCCAGCGGCTGTCGGAGTGTTCGCCGACGCCATAGGCAAAGCCGTAGGCGTAGACGCGGTCGAACCAGCCTTTGAGGATCGCCGGCATGCTGAACCACCACATCGGGAATTGCAGGATCAGCGCGTCGGCCCAGAGCAGTTTCTCTTGCTCGCGGGCGATGTCGGCGGCTTGGGTGCCCTCGGCGTAGCCGCGTTTCGAGTCGAGGGAGGCGTGGAAGGGTTGCGATGGGTCGCGCTGCGGTGCGTCGTCGGCGTCGAGCACGGCTTTCCAGTTCATCGCGTAGAGGTCAGAGACCTGCACGGTGTGGCCGGCGCCTTGCAGGCGCTGGACGGTGAAGTCGCGCAGCGAGCCGTTCAGCGAGGTCGATTCGGGGTGGGCGTAAACCAGCAATACGTTCATGTCGCGTGCTCCTTGAGTGGATGACTGCAGGATCGGCGCTGGCCCGGTATATTGGAAATGAATGTCCGATATGTCTGGTATAGCCGTGAATAATTTGAGACGCCTGGATATCAACCTGTTGCTGACCCTCGACGTGTTACTCGCCGAGCACAACGTCACCCGCGCGGCGCAGCGCCTGCATCTGTCGCAGCCGTCGGTGAGCGTGCACTTGGCCAGACTGCGCGAAATCTTCAACGATCCGCTGTTGCTGCCCGGCCCGCGAGGCATGCGCCCGACCGCTCGCGCCGATGCGCTGCGCGAGCCGTTGCGTGAAGCGCTGGAGGCGTTGGAAAGGGCGGTGGCGCCAGCGGATGTGTTCGACCCGGCGCAGGCAACCCACAGTTGGAAAATCGCCGCGACCGATTACGGCGAATCCACCGTCGTGCTGCCAGCGCTCAGCCATTTGCGCGAACTGGCACCGGGCACGCGGCTGGCGATCGTCGACCTGACGCCGGCGCAAATGGTCAAGCAAGCCGAGCAGGGCGTGTTCGATCTGGCTTTGCACATCAGTGAAGACGCGCCGCCGGAGTTACATCGACGACCATTGTTCACTGAGCGTTATGTGCTGGCCGGGCGCGTCGGCCACCCGCGATTGACCCAAGCGCCCAGCCGCGAGCAGTTCTGCGCGCTGGAACATGTGCTGGTGTCGCGGGAGGGCGGAGGCTTTTTTGGCGCGACTGACAAGGCGCTGGCAGAAGTCGGATTGGCGCGGAAAGTGGTGTTGTCAGTGCCGCACTTTCTTATGGCGATGTCGGTGCTGGCGAGCACCGATCTGGTGGCGATGCTGCCGTCACGCCTGGTGCGCGGCAATCCGGCGCTGCAAGTGGTCGATGCACCGCTGCGGGTGCCAGGCTATGAAATGGCGATGTTCTGGGCCGAGCGGGTGCACCGGGATCCGGCGCACAAATGGCTACGCGAGCAATTGCTGGCCTCGGTTTGATGCATGTTCAGGCGTGGCCCAAGGCAATCGCGAACGACACGACGATCATGCAGGCGAAGGCGAAATTGAGATTCATGGGCGGTTCTTCCTGAGCTTTTGAGAGTGGTGCCATTGTGAACAGGCGCAGCGCAAAGAAAAAATTCGCCGTGTTGATTCCAATGATCGAAAGCATTGATAGCCGCTGCGTTTGTATTTGCCCGAGACTTTCGCTAGTGTCGGCGAAACCTGCAACTACAAGCACAAACAGGCATAACCATGCACGACCACTCCATCGCCGAATTGCCGTCCCTGCGTCGGCAGAAAATCCTTTTGCTGCTCGAACGTGACGGCAAGGTCATGGCCTCCGAGCTGAGCCAGCATTTCGCGGTATCCGAGGACACTATCCGCCGCGACCTCGCCGAACTGGACAGCGCCGGCCTGGTGCAGCGGGTGCATGGCGGCGCGCTGCCGCGACCGAAGGACTCCGGCAAGGATTACTTCACCCGCCTGGATGAGACCGACGAGGTCAAGGTGCGCTTGGCGCAATTGGCGGCGCAGCACATCGAGGACGGGCAGATTGTGCTGTTCGATTCCGGCTCGACCACGTTGCAGGTGGCGCGCGCATTACCTGCCGACATCCGCATTACCGCCGTGACCGCGTCACCGCTGACCGCGATTGCCTTGTCCGAGTACAAAGGCGTGAAAGTGATTCTGGCGGGTGGCCAATTGAATCCGCATTCGATGTCGGCGAGCGGTCAGGAAGCGTTGCGGCTGCTGGCGGGGATCAAGGCGGACTTGGCGATTACCGGGGTGTGCGCGATTCATCCCGAGGTCGGCATCACCTCGCTGCATTTCGATGAAGTGCCGATCAAACAGGCGATGCTCGACAGTGCGACGCAGGTGATTGCAGTGACTACGGCGGACAAGCTGGGCGCGGTAGAGCCGTTTGTGGTGGCGCCGTGTACGCGCCTGCACAGGTTGATTACCGAGCGGCATCCGGGGTCGGGGAGTGTGGAGGATTATCGGCGGTTGGGGATTGTGGTGGAGCAGTTGCCGGATTGAAATTTTGTGGTGGGACTGATGGCCTCATCCCTGGCAAGCCAGCTCCCACAGTTTTTGCGGTGTACATGAATTTTGGGTACGCCACGGACACTGTGGGAGCTGGCTTGCCAGCGATAGGGCCAGTAAATTCAGCGCAACCGCTCAAGCATCTGGTAATACCACATCCCCGCCGCCAGCAACGGGTTGCCGAGCAGGTCGCCCATTGGCACGCGAATGTGCTGGCACGCGGCGAAGGTGTCGAACTGTTCCATTTGCCCAGTGATCGCCCGGCTCATGATTTCGCCCATGATGTGCGTGGTGGCGATGCCGTGTCCCGAGTAGCCCTGGCAATACCAGACGTTGTCCGAGAGCTTGCCCAGTTGGGGAATGCGATTGATGACGATGCCCATCGCGCAACTCCACTGGTAATCGATCGGCACGCCTTTGAGCGCCGGGAACGTGCGCTCGATACACGGGCGCAGTTCCGCCGCGATGTCGCGCGAATCCTTGCCGCTGTAGTTGGCACCGCCGCCGAACAGCAAACGGCCGTCGGCGGTGAGCCGGTAGTAATCGAGGACGAAGCGGCAGTCGTACACGGCGAGGTCTTCGGGGTTGATCTGTTTCGCCAGATCGCCCAGCGGCGCGGTGGTGACGATGCCGCCCATGGCCGGGAATATCTTGCCCTTGAGCTGACCCGGTTCGAGCTTGTGATAGACATCGCCGGCGAGCATCACCTGACTGGCGTCGATCTGGCCGTGGGCGGTGCGCACGCCGGGGTTGTCGCCGTGAATGATCTGCAGCACTTCGCTGTTTTCAAAGATCAGCGTGCCCAGGCTTTCGGCTGCGCGTGCTTCGCCAATGCACAGGTTGAGCGGGTGCAGGTGCATGTTGCGGGTGTTCTTGATGGCGCCGTGGTAGAGCTCGCTTTGCAGCAGATCGCGGACCTGGCTGCGGTCGAGCAGGCTCACCTCATCGCCCAATCCGCGACGCACAGCTTCGTCGTAATCCTTGCGCAGATCGGTCATGTGGCTCGGCTTGTACGCCGCGTGCAAATGGCCGTGTTTGAGGTCGCACTCAATGCCATATTTCTCGACGCGTTGCTGGATGATTTCATGTCCGCGCCAGCGCAGATGCCAGATGAAATCGTCCACGTCATCGCCCAGTTTCGCGCGCATCTGTTTGCGCATCGCACCGTCGCCGGAGAGGCTGCCGGTGACCTGCCCGCCATTGCGGCCGGTGGCGCCCCAGCCGATCTTGTGGCTTTCGACGATGGCGACTTTCAGGCCGTTTTCCGCCAGCTCGACGGCAGTGGCGACGCCAGTGAAACCGCCGCCGATGATCACCACATCGACCTTGTGCCGGCCTTGCAGGGTCGGGTAGTCGGTGTCCTGGTTGAGGGTGGCGGTGTAGTAGGAATTGCAGCGAATGGTCATGTCAGGGTCCACAAAAAATTCCAGGTTCGAAGTGCATTCCCTGTGGGAGCGAGCCTGCTCGCGAAAGCGGTGTGTCAGTCACCCAAAATGTTGAATGTGATGACGCCTTCGCGAGCAGGCTCGCTCCCATAGGTTCGGTGTCGGATCGTTAAGCCTCGGTCAGGTACCACCGCCAATCCTGCTCACCCACTTGCGCCATGAACTGCCGATACTCGGCACGCTTTACCGCCAGATACACCCCAAGGAATTCCTGCCCTAAAGCCTCTCGTGCCCACTGGGAATTTTCCAGCGCCTGCAACGACGTCAGCCAATCGGTCGGCAGCAATTCTTTCGCCTGGGCATAACCATTGCCCTCGACCGGCGCACCCGGATCCAGCTCTTCGCGGATTCCGCGATGAATCCCGGCGAGGATCGCTGCCGCTGCCAGATAGGGGTTGGCGTCGGCGCCGCAGATGCGGTGTTCGATGTGTCGTGTCGGCGCCGGGCCGCCGGGTACGCGCAGGCTGACAGTGCGGTTGTCGACGCCCCAGGTCGGCGCCAGTGGTGCGTAGCTGTTGGCCTGGAAACGCCGGTAGGAGTTGGCGTTGGGGCAGAACAGCAGCAGCGAATCCAGCAGAGAGGCGAGCATGCCGCCGATCGCCGTGCGCAACAGCGGCGTGCCGGCCGGGTCTTCAGAAGCGAACAAGTTACGCCCCTCGGCGTCGGCGAGGCTGACGTGCATGTGCATGCCGGTGCCGGCCAGATCATCGAACGGCTTGGCCATGAACGTCGCCTGCATGCCGTGCTTTTGCGCTACGCCTTTGACCAGACGTTTGTAGCGCACCGCCTGATCCATCGCCTCCAGCGCATCGCCGTGTTCAAGGGTGATTTCCACTTGCCCCGGGGCGTATTCGGAAATCGCCGTGCGCGCCGGAATGCCGTGCAGTTTGCACGCGCTGTAGAGGTCGGCGAGGAACGGCTCGATCTGTTCCAGCTCGCGTAAACCGTAGACTTGCGTGTGTCGCGGTCGCCCGCCGTCGGCGTCCAGCGCCGGTTGCGGGCGGCCGTTGTGATCGCGTTTGGCGTCGAGCAGATAGAACTCCAGCTCGCAGGCCATGATCGGGTGATAACCTTCGGCCTTGAGCCCGTCGATCACCTTGATCAGCAGGTGCCGAGGGTCAGCGATGCTCGCCGGCATGCCCTCGGTCGGGTGCATGCTGACCTGCACCGCCGCCGTCGGAATCTGCCGCCACGGCAGGCGCACCAGACTGCCTTGCAGCGGATAGGCGCGGCAGTCGATGTCGCCGACGTCCCACACCAGCCCGGAGTTCTCGACGTCCTCGCCTTGTACGGTCAGGCCAAGGATGGTGCTCGGCAATGGCCGGCCGCTTTCGTACACGGCGAGCAGTTCATCACGGTGCAACAGCTTGCCGCGCGGCACGCCGTTGGCGTCGAGGATGAACAACTCGATCATATCGATATCAGGGTTCTGTTCGAGGAACAGGCGGGCGTCTTCGATGGCTGCGAATTTCATGGCAAATCACTCACGATGGCGCCGCACAGGCGCGCAGATTCGGCCGGACACGACGCGACAAAAAGGCGTAAGTGTCCCGGCAGGGATATCAGCGAAAAGGAAAATTGACTGTCGCGGGTATCAAGCTCGCGATCAGGCAGGAACGGCGATATCCGGCGGGCGTGCGGAGTGACGCAGCTTGGAACGGCGCAGGGCCATGGGCAGATTGACGATGCGGTTCATACGCGGCCCCTGTTGCAATGGGCGCGTACAGCAGAGACGTGCAACCTTTGCGGTTGTTGTGGTGACGTACTCATAACGCGTGTTTCCGTTGGCGGAAAGCGTCGGCAGCAGGGCGAACCCGGCGACCGGTGTGCCCGGATAGTAAGGGGGAATTTGCGCGCGTGTAAACGGAAGATTAGTCGGTGGCGCTTTCCGGCGTTTGGGCTGATTGACCGAGTTGCCTTTTTCGCGAGCAGGCTCGCTCCCACAGGAGAATGCATTTCAACTGTTTCCGCGAGCACTTCGGTTCAGAGTGAACACGCCGGGCCCGCTTCAGCGCAGTACGTAATCGTCCGGTTCCGCTGCGGGCGGCAATGGCGAGACGCCCAGTTCGTACAGCACGTCGCGCTCCAGGGTGCGCACGAGTGCATCGGTCGGCAGATCGTTCTCATCGCGGCCGAACGGGTCTTCGAGCTCATCGGCAATCGCGTCGAGGCCGAAAAACGTGTAGCTGACAATCGCCGTGAACAGCGGTGTCAGCCAGCCGAGGGATTCGGCCATGGCGAACGGCAGCAGAATGCAGAACAGGTAAATCGTGCGGTGCAACAGCAAGGTGTAAGGGAAGGGCAGCGGCGTGGTCTTGATGCGGTCGCAGACGGCCTGCGCCTGGGTCAGGCTGGTCAGGTGACTGGCCAGCAATTGATAGCGCCACGCCGAGATCACACCGCTCGCTTCCAGTTCCGAACACTGGCGCCCGACTTGATGCAGAATCTGTCCGCAGTGGTCCGGAGCCCCCGTGTCGATGGGCGGGCTTAGCCAGTCGGCGCTGGCGCGCGCTTCGTTTTCGCCACGTAGCCGTGCGTTCAACGCGTGGGCGAAACCGCAGAGATTGCGCAACAGTGGCGCCCGCAGGCTGATTTCAGCAATGCCCTGGGTTTCGCGCATCACCGAACGCACCCGCACCAGTACCTCGCCCCAGGCCTTGCGCGCCTCGTACCAGCGGTCATAACAGGCATTGTTGCGAAAGCTCATGAAGATCGACAGCGACAGGCCGAGCAGGGTGAACGGTGTGGCGTTGACCTTGGCAAAGTAACTCGGCTCGAGGATTTCGATCAACACGATCACTGCAGCCAGCAGCGTGACCATCAAGGTGCGCAGAGCGATGCGTTTGGCGATCGAGCCTTTGAGGGTGAACAGCACGGCGAACTGATTGGGTTTCGGTCTGACGATCATCTCGCGGTCCGCGTCTGGGGGCTGGTCAGCCGCCGGTCATGTTCATGAAACGCACCACTTGCACGTCGTCGTTGACTTCGAAGTTGTGTCGATACGGTTTGAGTTTCATCGCCTCGATGATCGCGTTCTCCAGACGTTCCGGATGGCCCGGATGGGCGCGTAACACGGCTTTGAGGTCCATCGAGTGCTCGTTGCCCAGACACAGCAGCAGGCGACCTTCGACGGTCAGGCGCACGCGATTGCAGGTGCCGCAGAAGTTGTGACTGTGCGGCGAAATGAAGCCCAGGCGAATGTTCGGTGCTTCGGCCACGCGCCAGTAGCGCGACGGCCCTTGCGTCGATTCGGTCGAGTCGATCAGGGTAAAACGTTCGGCGATACGCTCGCGTACTTGCGCGCTGGAGTAGAAGGACTCAGCGCGGCTGTGTTCAGCAATCGCGCCCAGCGGCATCTCTTCGATGAAGGAAATATCCAGTTCACGCTCGATGGCGAAACTGACCAGATCGTTGATCTCGTGGTCGTTGCGCCCCTGCATCACCACGCAATTGAGTTTGGTGCGGGTGAACCCGGCGGCACGAGCAGCGTCGATGCCGTCGATGACCTGCGCCAGATCACCAGTGCGCGTCAGTTCCTTGAAACGGCGCGGATCGAGGCTGTCGAGGCTGATGTTGAGGCGCTTGACCCCGGCGTCGAACAGCGGCTTGGCCAATCGGCCCAATTGCGAGCCGTTGGTGGTCAGGCACAGTTCGCGCAGGCCGGGCAGGGCGGCGATCTGCTCGCAGAGTTGCACGACACCGGGGCGGATCAGCGGCTCGCCACCGGTCAGGCGGATCTTGCGCGTGCCGAGGGCGACGAAGCTTTGCGCCACCTGAAACAGCTCTTCGAGGGTGAGAATCTGCTGGCGCGGCAGGAACTGCATGTCCTCGGCCATGCAATACACGCAGCGGAAATCGCAGCGGTCGGTAACCGACAGGCGCAGATAATCCACGCGGCGGTTGTGACCATCGATCAATTCACGCTGTGTCATGGGCTCGCCTCGTGGATGTGGAACGCCGTCAGCGGGCGCAGATCGCGCAGGGTAGGCTGCGCTCGCCATGCCGTCCAATCACTCTGGCTGACCGAGTGATTGACGGCGTCGATGATGCCTTACGGTGCGCCAAACATTGCCGTCCAGTAAATACCGGCGTTGCTTTTCGGATCGGTCGCATAGGCGGCGCCCAGTTCCTGGTATTGCGGGTTCATCAGATTGGCGCAGTGCCCGGGGCTGGCGAGCCAGCCGTCAACGACCTTGCCGACGGTGTCTTGCCCGGCAGCGATGTTTTCACCGACCAGCTGCCCGCTGTAGCCGGACAGCTCGGCACGGTCGCCGGGTGTGCGGCCGTCGCGGTCCTTGTGGTCGAGATAATTGTTGTTGGCCATGTCGCGGCTGTGATCCTGAGCGACAGTGCCCAGCGTGGCGTTCCACGCCAGCGGTGCCGCCGCCGCGAAGGACTGCCCGCCGCACTGGCGCGCCTGGCCGCGCGCGGTATTGAGTTGCGCCAGCAGCTTTTGCCCTTCGCTTTGCGCATCGCCGAGTTTCGCCGTCAGCAACGGCCGCGCGAGGACGATGCGCCAGTCGCGGTCAACGCGGTTGACGCCGATATCGACAAACTGCGGGTCGAGCACCACCTGACAGAAGCTTTCCTGAATCGCCTTCATTGCTGACGCCGCATCTCGCGGGCCGTTGAGGGTAATCGCCTGCACGTTGACCATCGGGTAGTGGGCGCTGGTCATGGCCTGCTGCAAATCGACCGCGCCGCTGGCAGGCAGTCGCAGCCGTGGATCGGCCGACAGCGGTGGCAACTCGTTCGACGCCTGTGTGCCGCAACGCTGCGGCTGGCTGCGATAGCTGTTGATCGACTCGATCAATTGCAGTTCATCGCCGGCCAGCGCCGAGGTGGCGAACACCACACCCAGCGACAATGCGGCACAACGCAAAACGGACGGCATGAAGCGCATGGAAATCTCCCTTGAGCTGAATGCGCCCATGATGCGCGAAAGGCCTGCGATGAGTGAATGCCTTTTTCTTTCCAGAGGATTTTTTTCTGCGCTGGTACGCCCGCGCATTTGCTCGCTACACTCTGCGAAGACCCCGCAAACCGGGCGTCTCCCCGACGTAACACTCTGCCCTTCGCGGGCGCTGACGGAAGAACCGACATGGGATCGAAAGGCTTGGCGGGCGGTTTGTTGTGGATCTTTTTGACCGGCGCGACATGGGCCGGGACGCAGGCGCCGATCGAGGCCAAAGCTGAACAGAAAGCCGAGGTACTCGAGGAGAAAGCGGCGGATAAAGTCAGCGCTGCGCCGGCGCCGAAATCCGAAGCCATCACTCCCACCGAAGCGCAAGCGGTGGACCCGGCAGGCGCCGCGCCGCTGGACGATCCGCTGACCTGTCTGGCGCGCAGTATCTATTGGGAAGCCAAGGGCAAGGACACCCCGGAAATGGAAGCCGTCGCCAGCGTGGTGATGAATCGCCTCGGCCACGATGGCTTTCCCGACACGGTGTGTGCGGTGGTCAAGCAAGGCTCGGAAACCGGCAACTGCCAGTTTTCCTGGTGGTGCGACGGCAAGCCCGATCAGGTCAAGGAGGATGCCGAATACGCGCTGGCCAAGGAAATCGCTGGCAAGGCGTTGAACCGTCAACTCAAGGATCGCACGCGCGGCGCCCTGTATTTTCACGATCGCGGCGTGCGCCCGAGCTGGGCCAAGGCCTATCGCAACACCGCGCAGACCGGCAGGTTCCTGTTCTACAAACCCGCCGGGGGCGACGCGCGTTAACTGGCGTGGGTGTTGAGAATGCTTGCCACCTGCTGCGGCTGGCAGTTCAGGTACGGTGACTTTTGCAACCAGCGCTGATCCGGGTACCAGGAAAACATGAACTGGCCGTTCTTCAGGCGATCGATCACCTGTTTGGCAATCTGCGGCCGCACGGCGGGGCAACCCTGACTGCGGCCGATACGGCCCTGACGCTTGCTCCACAGCGGGTTCACGTAACTGGCGGCATGAATCACGATCGCGCGATCACGGGCCAGATCATTGAAACCCGGTTCCAGCCCATCCATGCGCAGTGAATAGCCGTGGGTGCCTTCGTAGCTTTCCTGGGTGCGGAACAGGCCGAGACTTGACTGATAACTGCCTTCGCGATTGGAAAACTGCGTGGCGAAGTTCTCCCCGGAGTTGGAGCCGTGGGCGACCAGATCGCGCAGCACCAGCTTCTTTTTATTCAAGTCGAAGATCCACAGGCGGCGCTCGGTGGACGGTTGCGAATAATCGATGATCGCCAGATGCCGCGAGGGTTTCGCGCCGTTGTTGACCGCGCATTGCATGGCGTTCAATGCACCTTTGAGCGCCTGGGGATTGAGTTCCGGCGCGGCGTGGGCGAGGCTGTTGTAGAGAACCGGCGATGGCTTGCCGGCGGCAAATACGGGGCTGGTCACGGCGACAACGGTCGCGGTGCTCAACAGAAGTCGGCGCAAAAACGTCAACATTTTATAAAGTGTCCTCAACTTGCTACATAAACGGCACTTTGGCTCCTGACTCCCAGTCAATACCCGCAGGCTCGCGGTTCGAGCCTGACTGTTCAGCGCACCTGATGTAAGGTTGGCCGTCATCTGGACGGCCATGGATTGGAGTAAAGCAGTTGTTCAAAAAGTACGCATGCTACTTGAGCATTTGTTTGCTCGCTGCGCCGTTTGTCGCTTGCGCCGATGAGCCGCTGCCCCCGCTCGAAACCCTGCCGACACCGGCGACGCAATTGCCGGTGGAACCGCGCAGCCCGTTGCAAGCGGTGTTGATCAGTCTCGCGCAGTCGTGCCCGGCGATTGCCGCGCGCCTCAACGCCCCGGCCTTGAGCCAATTGCAGGCGTTCTATGAACAGCAGGACTGGATGCCGGTATGGGCAGGGGAGCCGGCACGCTTGCCGGCGTTGCGTGCGCAATTGCAGCTGTTGGCCGACGATGGCCTGAATCCGAACCGCTACGCCGTGGCAACAACGCCGCCGCAGGATGGTGAGCTGTGCGCCGACATCGACATCAGCCGCAACTATCTGCAGGCCTTGCAGGATCTGCATTACGGTCGTCTGTTGCAATCGCATTTCGAACCGCTGTGGCATGTCGACGGTCCGCAGACCGACCGTCAGGCGCAATTGCTCAGCATTGCCGTGCCGGGCATGAACGACATTCCTGCGGCGTTCGATCTGGCGCGTCCGCATCTGCCGCAGTATCAAAGTCTGCGCCAGCTGTATGCTGCGCAACGCTTGCAAGCCTTGCCGCAATGGCAGCCGGTGGGCAACGGCCCGTTGCTGCGTCCGGCGATGGAAGACCCGCGCGTGCCGGAACTGGCCCGACGACTCTACAACGAAGGCTATCTGGCACACGCGCTGGTGCCGCCGGAAAATGCCTACGATGACGTGCTGGTGGAGGCAGTGAAGCATTTTCAGGCCACGCATTCGTTACAGGCTGACGGTGTGGTCGGGCCGGGCACCATTGCCGAACTGAACATCAGTCCGCTGACCCGCCGCGATCAGTTGCGCGTCAATCTCGAACGTTTCCGCTGGATGGCCCAGGACATGGAGCCCAGCGGGCTGGTGGTGAATGTCGCGGCCGCTGAGCTGACGCTGTATCAGGGCGGTCAACCGGTGTGGCAGACCCGCACCCAGGTCGGCCGCGCCGAACGCCAGACCCCACTGCTCAAATCCCGCGTCACCCGCCTGACACTGAACCCGACCTGGACCGTGCCGCCGACCATCTGGAAAGAAGACAAGCTGCCGGAAATCCGCAAGGACCAGACCTTCCTCAGCCGCCAGAACCTGCAAGTGCTCGACGCCAACGGCCAGCCTCTGGCGGCCGCAGACATCGACTGGGACAACCCGGGCAATATCCTCTTGCGCCAGGACGCCGGTCCACGCAATCCGCTGGGGCAGATGGTCATTCGATTCCCCAACCCGTTCTCGGTGTACCTGCACGACACGCCGAGCAAAGCGCTGTTCGACAAGGGGCCGCGAGCGTTCAGCTCCGGTTGCGTGCGCGTCGAGCATCCGCTGCAACTGCGCGACCTGCTGCTGTCCCCCGCCGAAAAGACCCGCACCGATACGTTGCTGGCAAGCGGTACGACTCATGAATTTCGCTTGTCGGCGCCGGTGCCGATCCTGATGACCTACTGGACGGCGCAAGTCGACAGCACCGGCCATGTACGCTACGCGCCAGACATCTACAGTCGCGACAGCGCATTGCTGGTGGGGCTGGATCGGGCGCATTGACGTTGTATGGAGCGATACATCAGCAATGATGCTGCCCGACCTGACGCTTTCGCGAGCAAGCCCGCTCCCACAGGGGGATTGATGGTGTTGGAAGATTTTGCGCCTGTCGCCAGTCGAATGTGGGAGTGGGCTTGCTCACGAAGGCGGCGGTACGGTCAGCAGTGATGCTGCCTGACCTGACGCTTTCGCGAGCAAGCCCGCTCCCACAGGGGGATTGATGGTGTTGGAAGATTTTGCGTCTGCCGCCAGTTGAATGTGGGAGTGGGCTTGCTCACGAAGGCGGCGGTACGGTCAGCAGTGATGCTGCCTGACCTGACGCTTTCGCGAGCAAGCCCGCTCCCACAGGGGGATTGATGGTGTTGGAAGATTTTGCGTCTGCCGCCAGTTGAATGTGGGAGTGGGCTTGCTCACGAAGGCGGCGGTACGGTCAACAGTGATGTTGCCTGACCTGACGCTTTCGCGAGCAAGCCCGCTCCCACAGGGGGATTGATGGTGGTGGAAGATTTTGCGTCTGCGCCAGTTGAATGTGGGAGTGGGCTTGCTCACGAAGGCGGCGGTACGGTCAGCAGCGATGTTGCCCGACCTGACGCTTTCGCGAGCAAGCCCGCTCCCACAGGGGGATTGATGGTGTTGGAAGATTTTGCGCCTGTCGCCAATTGAATGTGGGAGTGGGCTTGCTCACGAAGGCGGCGGTACGGTCAGCAGCGATGTTGCCCGACCTGACGCTTTCGCGAGCAAGCCCGCTCCCACAGGGGATCTGTGGTGTTGGAAGATTTTGCGCCTGTCGCCAGTCGAATGTGGGAGTGGGCTTGCTCACGAAGGCGGCGGTAGGGTTCGGCTGACCCAAATTGCATCCCAGAGTGAGTAATCATCAAGCTTTTGCACCAGACCCGCGCGTAGCGGGTTGGCCACTACATATCTGGCCATTTGCACCAGACTCTCTTCTTGCCGTAGCGCACGATCATGAAAACCCTGTTGCCACAGGCTACCTGTTCGACCGCTCGCCACATTGATGGCTCTGGTGCTCAGGGACTTCGTCTGGCACATCAGTTGTCCCAGTGTTCCATTTTGCAACTGGACCAACCAGTGGAAATGATCCGGCATGACCACCCAGGCCAACGTATCGGCCAAACCTTCTGTTTGCGCTCGCTGGAACTGGTTAGCTACTAATCTGCCGAGATCGTGATTCTTGAAAACCGGCTCGCGATGCAAGGTGTTGGCCGTGAGCAGGTAAATGCGGTTCTGTTCGCAAAAGCGGCCGATTCTGAGACGGTGAGACGAATATCGTTCGGGCATTCCTTTGCCTTGTTCATGATTGATTGGAATGAAAGGCTAGCCGAGCTGGAAGAGCCGGATGTGATGATTGTTGGCAGGATGTGTCTGCGTATCAGACTCCTGCTGAGGGGATTAAGCAGCGATGTTGTCTGACCCGACGCCTTCGCGAGCAAGCCCGCTCCCACAGGGGGATTGATGGTGTTGGAAGATTTTGCGTCTGCCGCCAGTTGAATGTGGGAGTGGGCTTGCTCACGAAGGCGGCGGTACGGTCAGCAGTGATGCTGCCTGACCTGACGCTTTCGCGAGCAAGCCCGCTCCCACAGGGGGATTGATGGTGTTGGAAGATTTTGCGCCTGTCGCCAATTGAATGTGGGAGTGGGCTTGCTCACGAAGGCGGCGGTACGGTCAGCAGCGATGTTGCCCGACCTGACGCTTTCGCGAGCAAGCCCGCTCCCACAGGGGGATTGATGGTGTTGGAAGATTTTGCGCCTGTCGCCAATTGAATGTGGGAGTGGGCTTGCTCACGAAGGCGGCGGTACGGTCAGCAGTGATGTTGCCTGACCTGACGCTTTCGCGAGCAAGCCCGCTCCCACAGGGGGATTGATGGTGTGGGAAGATTTTGCGTCTGGCGCCAGTTGAATGTGGGAGTGGGCTTGCTCACTAAGGCGGCGGTACGGTCAGCAATGATGTCGCCTGACCTGACGCTTTCGCGAGCAAGCCCGCTCCCACAGGGGGATTGATGGTGTTGGAAGATTTCGCGCCTGCGCCAGTTGAATGTAGGAGTGGGCTTGCTCACGAATAGGGCAGCAAATTCAGTGCAGATGGTTGAGTTGACGCCGTTTGATGCCTAGCCCCTGCCCACCCGCCACAAATACCACGCCGCCACCGTGCGATACGGGCTCCAGGCTCGGCCGATTTCGATCATTTCTTTGCGTGTCGGCTGGATTTCCAGGCCTTTCAAACGTCGATAACCCTCGCGCACGCCAAAGTCATCGGCGGGGAGGATGTCCATGCGTTCGAGGCTGTAGATCAGCAGCATTTCCACTGTCCAGCGACCGACGCCGCGCAGACTGGTGAGGCGTGCGATCAGCGTTTCATCGTCCATCGCCCGCGCAGTCGGGTAATCCGGCACCACGCCATCCAGCGTCGCCTGGGCAATCCCCTGAATCGTGGCGATCTTGCTCGCTGAAAACCCGCAGGCACGCAGTCGCTCGACATCAGTAGCCAAAATCTGCTCCGGACGCGGAAACGCCTGTCCGGGAAACAAACCCACCAAACGCCCGAGAATCGCATCGCCAGCCTTGGCGTGCAGTTGCTGATAGGCAATCGCGCGGACCAGCGACTCATAGGGATCGCGCGCCGGATGTGGCTGATGCAGACACGGGCCAACCGCGCGGATATGGCGCTGCCAGTCAGCGTCTGTAGCGGCCAGAAAAGCGCTGGCCAGGTCATACCCGTCAGCCATGCTGCCGTGAACCGGTCGTACTCATCCAGATCCCTTTTTGCCTGATGGATTGCATGCTTCAAAAAGCCAATTGTTGAGTCATTTGCAGTGCGGCGTTCTCCAGCCTGAGCAGAAACGCCTTGCGCGGTTGTCCGCCACCATAGCCGGTCAGCGAGCCGTCCGCGCCAATCACCCTGTGGCACGGCACCACGATCGAAAGACGATTGTGCCCATTGGCCAGGCCGACTGCACGGCTGGCGCCGGGTTTGCCCAGCCCGGCGGCGATAGCGCCGTACGTGCTGGTGTGGCCATAGGGGATTTGCAGCAGCGCCGCCCAGACCTCGCGGGCGAACGCGCTGCCGGGCAGATGCAGTGCCACGCTGAATTGTGTGAGTTTGCCGGCGAAGTAATCCGCCAGCTCCACTTCGATCTGCTGCAAATGCGCGTGGTGCCCCGGCGCGACGGCGTAGCCATAACGGTTCTGCAGGGCTTCGACCTCGCGGGTCAGCGCCGGGCGATCGAGAAACTCCAGCAGCACCAGTCCGCGACGTTCGGCCATGGCGATCATCGGCCCCAGCGGCGTGGTCAGGCGGGTGAACAGCAACGGCTCACTGTTGGCGGCGCGGCCAGGGGTGATGTGGAAAGATTTCTGAAACGCGTCGCGAAAACCGCTCAGCGATTCATAGCCGGAGTCGAACGCGGCGTGATCGATCGACGTGCCTTGCCTGATTCCACCCAAGGCCATGCCGAGGCGACGGGTGCGCAGCCAGGCATGGAAGGTCATGCCGAAATGCTGTTTGAACCAGCGCCGCAGCTTCAGCGGTTCGATGCCTTCAGCAAGCAATTGCGCATCGCTCCAGCGCCGTTCCGGATCGGCGTCCACTGCGTTGAGCAGGCGCTGCACCCAATCCGGGGCGATGGCGGCCGCGTCCAGCGGTTTGCAGCGCAGGCAGGCGCGATAACCGGCGCACAGGCATTCGTCGGCGTGGGCGAAGAATTCGACGTTTTCCGGTTTCGGCTTGCGCGCCGTGCAACTGGGGCGGCAAAAGATCCCGGTGGTTTTAACGGCCGTGAAGAACACGCCTTCATAGGCAGTGTCGCGCTCGAGCATGGCGCGAACCATTTCGGCGTGGGGCGGCAGGACAGCGGCTGGTATGTTCATGGGCTGAGAGTAAATCCGCTTTGTCGATGGCTCCACCGAAAAATCGACAGTGAATTTTTTTGCTGGTGCCGCACAATGAGCGGATCGCCGCTTTCAAGGAAGCCAGCCCATGCATCCGTTTTCCATTCAGCACATCGACCATATCGTCCTGCGCGTTGCTGACCTGCAACGCAGCATCGATTTCTACGGCAAAGTGTTCGGCGCCGAAGTGGTCAGGCACAACCAGCCGTTAGGGCTGGTGCATTTGCGGGCCGGCACGTCGATGATCGATCTGGTCGACCTGGCGGGCGAGCTCGGGCGCAAGGGCGGCGGCGCAGCGCAGACGCACAAGCGCAACGTCGATCACTTCTGCCTGCGCATCGAGCCGTTCGACGAAGCCGCGCTCAGCGCTCATCTGCAATCATTCGGGCTGACCGTGGAAAAAGCCGCCAGACGTTTCGGCGCCGAGGGCTACGGCCTGTCGTTGTACTGTTTCGACCCGGACGGTAATCAGGTCGAACTCAAGGGCGCGTCCGAGATTGCTCAGCCAGACGTTTCCTGAAGCAACAGTTCGCTCACTTGCGCCAGCGCCGAGCGGTTGTTTTGCGGTTGTTCAGATGCTTGCTCGAACAGCGCCAGTTGCCGATCGGCGCTGGTGCCGCTGGCGATGATCGCGCGAGCCTGATCGAACAACTGCGCCGCGCCCAAGGCCTGCGCAGTATCGGCAAAGCGCTGCTCGGCCAGCTCCAGCCACTGCGCGATCGAACAGTCGCCGTCGATGCCTTCGACCAGAAAGCGCGCATGAGTGCCCAAGCGTTTGGCCCGCCAACGATTTTCTTCCAGCATCGAACGCGCGGTCTGGTCGTACAGCAATCCGGGGCGCCGCTGCGCGCTGGCGTGGGCCACCAGTACACGGAAAAACGCTGCCAGGGTCAGCGCGTCGTCGACCCTGGGGCAAGCGTCTGTCATACGCAGTTCGAGCGTCGAAAAACGCGCCGCCGGACGCACGCCCCACCAGCACTCGGCGGGCTGCGTGATCGCACCGATGCGCGTGAGAAATGCCACGTGCTCATCGTAATGGCGCTGATCGGCAAACAGCGGCGGGATGCCCATGCGCGGCCACTCGTCACACGCCGTCTGCCGATAACTCATGAAACCACTGGCGACGCCATTCCAGAGGGGCGAAGAACAACTCAATGCCAACAGCAGCGGCGTCCACGGCAGCACTTCATTCATCACCGCGATGCGGTCCAGCGGCTGCGCGACCTCGACGTGCACGTGCAGACCTGACACTACGCTGCGCCGCGCGACATGACCGTAGCGTTCGAATAAGTCCTGGAAATGTTCTTCTTCGGTCGGCATCTGTTCTCGCCAGTCAGCCAGCGGATGGCTGCCGGCGCTGAGCACGCCCAGACCAAACGGCGCAAGCGCTGCGCGCAAGGCCTGACGGCTGCCACGCAAGAAATCGCCGGCATGCTCAAAGTCGCTGAACACCGGCGAAGCCACCTCTATCTGCCCCTGAAACATCTCCGTGGCAAACCACGCGCCCAGCGCCGCACGACATGCCTCGATGGCCGGCTGCGAAGGGCTGCCGACCATGCGCAGGGTCTGCAGGTCGGTCAGGAAAAATTCTTCTTCGATGCCAAATCGCGGGCTGGTCATGGCGCTGCTCGAGCGACTGTTTCTCATGGGAACCGCGCGCGGCAGCGGTGGTTCACGCCAGGCGACCAGCGCCGCGAAATGCACCGTTGGTCTTTTCCATTGCACTTGGAAGGCCCGTGGTTTTCAAAAAAGGTCCTACCAATGTGCTCTGGAGGCAGACATGAACAACCCGTCCAGCAACGACAAAGCGCTCAACGAAACCCTCAATCCCAACGACGACGGCTTCGTCATCGGCACCGCCGGGCGCGATGAAGACCCGAACGCCACCACCGACTGGGATGTGAGCCGCGACAACGAAGATGTCATGACACCTGACGATACTCGCGGTCTGCCGGGTTATCCCGGTGCCGAAGAGAACAACCCATCGAAACCCGTTCCCGACAGCAGCGTGCCGGCCAATGGTGATCCGTCCGTGCAGAACGACAGCGCCGACTAAACTCGCACTAGCGCCGACAGAGCCGAAGGAGGCCTTTATGAACCATCCGATGCGCAAATGCGCACTGGTCGCCTTGACCCTCTCGGTCGGCATTGGCCAGGCGTACGCCGAACAAACCAAACGGGTCGACGTGATGCTGGTCGGCGGCGGCATCATGAGCTCGACGCTGGCGGTCTGGCTCAGTGAACTGGAGCCGGGCTGGTCGATGGAAATGGTCGAGCGTCTGGACCAGGTCGCCGAGGAAAGCTCCAACGGCTGGAACAACGCCGGCACCGGCCACTCGGCGCTCGCCGAACTCAACTACACGCCGGAGAAGGACGGCAAGGTCGACATCACCAAGGCTGTCGAGATCAACGAGGCGTTCCAGATCACCCGCCAGTTCCTCGCCTGGCAGGTGAAAACCGGCGTGCTGAAGAATCCGCGTTCGTTCATCAACTCCACGCCGCACATGAGTTTCGTCTGGGGCGATGACAACATCCGTTTCCTCAAGAAACGCTACGAGGCGTTGCAGGCCAGCCCCTTGTTCCGGCCGATGCAGTATTCCGAAGACCCGGAGCAGATCAAGCAATGGGTGCCGTTGATGATGGAGGGGCGCGATCCGACGCAGAAGATCGCCGCCACCTGGACGCCGATCGGCACCGACGTCAATTTCGGCGAGATCACCCGGCAGTTCGTCAGCCATCTGCAAAGCCGCGACAACTTCAACCTCAAGCTGTCCACGGAAGTGCGCGACATCACGCGCAACGACGATGGCTCGTGGCACGTTGAGTACAAGAACCTCAAGGACGGCACCACGGCCGCCACCGACGCGAAATTCCTGTTTATCGGAGCGGGTGGGGCGGCGTTGCCGCTGCTGCAGAAGTCCGGGATCGAGGAAGCGAAAGACTACGCCGGGTTCCCGGTGGGTGGTTCGTTCCTGGTCACGGATAATCCCGAAGTCGCGCAACAGCACATGGCCAAGGCCTATGGGATCGCTTCGACCGGCGCGCCACCGATGTCGGTGCCGCACCTCGATACGCGGGTGCTCGATGGCAAACGGGTGATTCTGTTTGGGCCGTTCGCCACGTTCTCCACCAAGTTCTTGAAAGAGGGTTCGTATTTTGATCTGCCGGCCAGTACGACCCTGCACAATCTCTGGCCGATGGTTCGGGTCGGCGTGCGCGAGTTCGATCTGGTGCAATACCTCGCCGGCCAGTTGATGCAGTCCGATGACGACCGTTTCGAGGCGCTGCGCACCTACTTCCCCCATGCGAAGAAAGAGGAGTGGCGACTGTGGCAGGCCGGCCAGCGCGTGCAGATCATCAAGAAGGATGAACAGCAGGGCGGGGTGCTCAAGCTCGGTACCGAAGTGGTCGCTTCCAAGGACGGCAGCATTGCCGGGCTGCTCGGCGCGTCGCCGGGGGCCTCGACCGCCGCGCCGATCATGCTTGATCTGATGGGCAAGGTGTTCAAGGACAAACTGGCCTCGGCGCCGTGGCAGGACAAGCTGCGCCAGATCGTGCCCAGTTATGGCACGCGCCTGAACGAGCACCCGGACAAGGTCATGGAGGAGTGGCGCTACACCAGCGAAGTGCTGCAACTTACGCCACCACCGGGCATCGATCAGGCCCCGGCGCAAAACCCGCCGGGCAATATCGACGCTGTGCAGCAGAAGAATCTGGACAGCGATCCCGATCTCAAGCCCTGAGATTGGCAGATGTGGCGCGGGTCGAACTTTTTTGATCCGGCGCCACTCTGAACGTGTCATAGGGTCGCGGTTCGGCAGAAATAATCGCCCTGGCAGGCAGAAACGCTGTCTGTCGTGATAAATTCCTCCCCACGTCGAGCCCACCCAGAATGGCCCCTGCCGGGTCCCACCAAGAGCGATCTACATGCAAGCAAAGGCCCGTGAGGTTTATGTGCCACCGGTGCTGCAGGATCTGCGGGCCGGCACAGCCGAACTGCACATCGCACTGGAAAAACGCCTTCCTTTTTTCTCCGATACCCTCGATACCCCCGCTTTCGAGCGCTTGATGCAGGCCTATTACGGTTTCTATCAACCGCTGGAACAGGCGTTGCTCGCCAGTGGTGCGGTCCCGGACGATTTCAACCTGACGCCGCGTCTGAAGGCTCAAACCCTGCGCGCCGACCTGCGCGCGTTGGGCGCAACCGCTGATGATTTGCCACTGTGTGAGGATCTGCCGGTTATCGACTCCAGCGCTGCCAGCCTTGGCGTTCTGTACGTGCTTGAAGGCGCGACCCTCGGCGGGCAGATCCTGCGACGGGAAATCGCCGCGCGGCTGAATCTGGACGCCGACAACGGCGCCGCGTTTCTCGATGTCTACGGCGCTGCCACGGGGCGGCGCTGGCGCGAGTTCATTGAATACCTGAGCAACCGGCCCATGGCGGCCAGCGAACGCGCGGCCGTGGTCAGCGCAGCACAAACCACATTCAGCTGTTTCGAGCAGTGGCTCGAGCGCCAGGAGGTACTGGCATGAACCCGCAAGACCAACAAGCCTTTGAAGAACTGCTGGCCAACTGTGCCGACGAGCCGATCCGCTTTCCCGGCGCGATCCAGCCCCATGGTTTGCTGCTGACCCTGACCGAGCCTGCGCTGCAGATCATTCAGGTCAGTGCCAACGTCGAAACTCTGCTGGCCCGTGCGCCCGAATCGCTGATCGGCCAGCCACTGCACAGCCTGATCGGCGCCGAGCACGCCGCGCAAGTGCTCGAAGCCCTGCAGCAGACGACATTCTCCGAAGCGGCGCCACTGCGTTTCGAGCTCAACGGCACCGCGTTCGAAGGGTTGCTGCATCGCCATCAGGGCGTGCTGATTCTTGAGCTTGAGATCCACGTACAGAATTTCCAGCCGCGCAACGTCGCCGGGGTCAAGACTCATCTGGGCCGCATGCTCCAGCGCCTGCAAGCGGCAACCACGCTGCAGGCCCTGTACGACATCAGCGTCAAGGAAATCCAGGCGATGACCGGTTACGACCGGGTGCTGATCTATCGCTTCGAGGAGGAGGGCCACGGTCAGGTCATCGCTGAAGCCTCCGATCCGTCGATGGAAGTGTTCAACGGCCTGTTCTTCCCGGCCTCGGACATTCCCGAGCAGGCGCGCGAGCTGTATCGCACCAATTGGCTGCGGATCATCCCCAACGCCGATTATCAGCCGGTGCCACTGGTGCCGAAGTTGCGCCCGGACACGCAGACACCGCTGGACCTCAGTTTCGCCACGCTGCGCAGCGTCTCGCCGATTCACTGCCAGTACATGAAAAACATGGGCGTGCTGTCGTCGATGAGCATTTCCCTGCTCAAGGGCGACAAGCTCTGGGGCCTGATCAGCTGCGGCAACCGCCAGCCGCTGCACGTGCCGCATGAATTGCGCATGGCCTGCCAGACCATCGGCCAGGTCCTCTCGTTGCAGATCAGTGCGATGGAAACCCTTGAACTGACCCGTCAGCGTGAAGAGAAGGTCGAGGCGCTGGCGCGGCTCAATCAGGCGATGGTCGATTCGCCGCAGAACGTGTTCGACGGCCTCGCCCAGCAGCCGGCGACGTTGATGGCGTTGGTCAATGCCGGTGGCATCGCAATCATCGAAGACAAGCAATTGCACCGTTACGGCAACTGCCCTGAGCCGGAAGAAATTCGCGCGCTGCACAAATGGCTGCAGGCGCGCGGCGAGCCGGTGTTTGCCAGCCATCATCTGTCCAGCGTTTATCCGCCGGCGGAGCAGTATCAGGCGGTGGCCAGCGGTGTGCTCGCCTTGAGCCTGCCCAAACCGGTGGACAACGGCGTGCTGTGGTTCCGCCCGGAAGTGAAGGAAAACATCAACTGGAGCGGTGACCCGCGCAAACCACTGGACCTGGAAAACTCCGACGCCGGCCTGCGCCTGCGGCCGCGTACCTCGTTCGAGATCTGGAAAGTCGAGATGGCCGGGATCTCCACCAAATGGAGCCACGGCGATCTGTTCGCCGCCAACGATCTGCGCCGTTCGGCACTGGAAAATGATCTGGCCCGCCAGGTCCGTCGCGAGCAAGAGGCCGTGCGAGCGCGGGATGAACTGGTGGCGGTGGTTTCCCACGATCTGCGTAACCCGATGACGGTGATTTCGATGCTCTGCGGCATGATGCAGAAAGCCTTCAGCTCGGAGGGGGCGCACACTTCGCGGCGCATCTCTACGGCGATCGACACCATGCAGCAGGCCACGGCGCGGATGAATACGCTGCTGGAGGACCTGCTCGATACTTCGAAAATCGACGCCGGGCGCTATTCCATCACACCGCAACCGCTGGACGTCGGGCTGATCTTCGAAGAGGCGCAGTCGCTGCTGTCGCCGCTGGCCCATGACAAGGACATCAGCATTTCCTTCCAGGCCGATCCTGATTTGCGCATCCATGCCGACCCCGAGCGGCTGTTTCAGGTGCTGTCGAACCTGGTCGGCAACGCCATCAAGTTCACCCCACGCATGGGCACTGTCGGCGTACACGCCAAATCGGTGGGCGATGAGATTGTCTTCATCGTGCGCGACAGCGGCGAAGGCATTCCCAAAGAGCACTTGCCGCATGTGTTTGATCGTTACTGGACGGTCAAAGAAGGCAACCCGACCGGCACGGGCCTGGGTTTGTACATCACCCAAGGCATCGTCGAAGCCCATGGCGGCCAGATCGTCGCCGAGAGCGAGCCGGGGCAGGGCAGCGAATTCCGCTTCACCGTACCGCGCCTGGCCTGAGTGCCCCTGTAGGAGCGGGCTTGCTCGCGAAGGCGTCATCCCAGCCAACATTGGGTTGATTGACACACCGCTTTCGCGAGCAAGCTCGCTCCCACAGGTTTTGCGGTAGGCCCGAGATTGCATTTCACACACAACCCGGTGGGAGCGGGCTTGCTCGCGAAGGCGTCATCCCAGCCAACATAGGGTTGATTGACACACCGCTTTCGCGAGCAAGCTCGCTCCCACAGGTTTTGCGGTAGGCCCGAGATTGCATTTCACACACAACCCGGTGGGAGCGGGCTTGCTCGCGAAGGCGTCAGCCCAGCCAACATTGGGTTGATTGACACACCGCTTTCGCCAGAGGATTCGCATCCTCAGGGGCATTTTCTTCAATACCGCACCCCCGGCGCCCGCTACCGTAGCCACCTCGTTCCTCATTCGAAGCAGGTGTGCAATGAGTCTGATTCTTTCCATGGCGGCATTTGCCTTGGCCGCTTCCATCACCCCCGGGCCGGTCAATATTGTCGCCTTGAGTTCCGGCGCGCAGTACGGGTTCCGCGCCAGCCAGCGGCATGTCGCCGGGGCGACGTTGGGGTTTGTGCTGTTGCTGGTGCTGATGGGCCTGGGCCTGCATGAGGTGCTGCAACTGTGGCCGTTCATGACGCGGGTGGTGCAATGGGCCGGGGTGGCGTTTCTGTTGTTCATGGCTTGGAAACTGGCCAGCGATGACGGCCAACTGAACACCCGCGAGTCCGGCCGCGCGCCGTCGATGCTCTATGGCGCGGTGATGCAATGGCTCAACCCCAAGGCCTGGCTGGCGTGCGTGGCCGGCATGGGCGCGTTTGTCGCTGATGGCGAGGCACGGTTGGTCTGGCAGTTTGCGGCGGTGTATCTGGTGATCTGCTATCTGTCGGTGGGCTGCTGGGCGTATGCCGGGACGTTTTTGCGCGGCTATCTGAGCAACGCGGCGGGGATGCGCTGGTTCAACCGGGTGATGGCGTTGTTGCTGGCGGTGAGTGCGCTTTATCTCCTGATCACCTGATTTTCTGTAGGCGCTGACGAGTGCAGGGGTTTGCATGTACGGCAGATAAAACTCAGCCGCGATACTGCCCCGGCGTCGCCGCCAGATGCTGTTTGAACGCTCGCTGAAAATGCGCCTGATCGGCGAATCCAGCCTCTAGCGCCACATCGGCAATCAACCGCCCGCTGCGCAAGCGCTCGCGGGCGAACTGGATGCGCTGGTTGACCACGAAGGCATGGGGCGTCATCCCGTAACGCTGCTTGAACGCTCGAATCAGGTACGACGGCGACAGCTGCGCCGCTGCGCAGATCGCCTCGAGGCTAAGCACTTCGGTGCAATGTCCCCGGATGAAATCAGCGGCACGTTCCAGCTTGAAGTTAGGCTCACGTATCGGCTGAGCAGCAGGATTCAGACGCAGCTGCAAATCACTGAAAAACTCCACAGCCGCGCTCTGTTTCGCCAGCGGCTCCAACTGATCGTCAACCAACACTTCATATAACCCCATCAACTTGCCGAACAACTCGGCATCGGCCAGATGCGTGTCGGAAAAACGCCGAAACTCCAGCTCAGCGGCAAACCCCAACTGATGCTGCAAATCGGTCAGCCACGGCGTTTCGACATACAACATCACATACGACCACGGCTGATCATCGATCGGATTGCACGCATGCACATCGCCAGGATTCATCAGCACCACGGTGCCGGCCGCCACCTCGTACTGCGCCTGTTCATGCACATAAGTACTGCGCCCGGCGGTGATTGCGCCGATGGAAAAGTGCGCATGGGAATGCCGCGCATAACAAACCTCACGCCCATCCGCGATGGCCCGCGCTTCGATGAAGGGCAGGGCGTCGTCGCGCCAGAAGCGCGGGGCTTTCTCGGGGTTTTTCGCAGCGGCGTGTTTCATCGTGATCGTCCCGGCAGGTCAGCGTCTGAGTGTATTAGCTCTGGCCCGCGAATGCCTGTTGCAGCGCGGCAACATCGAGTTCTTTCATCTGAAACATCGCCTGCATTGCAGCCCCGACTGTTATAGGCTCTGGGGGACGTGACACCACGGGCGCGATGGAGCTGAACCATGAATATATTTGCCGGCGGATGCCTGTGCGGCGTTGTGCGCTTTCAAGTTTCTGGCGAGCCTTACCGGGTTGGACTGTGCCATTGCCTGGACTGTCGCAAGGTCCACGGCGCGCTGTTTCATGCCTCGGCGATATTTCCTGAGGGCGCTGTGACCATTAGCGGTGAAACCCACGAGTATCAAGGTCGACATTTCTGCCCGCGCTGTGGCTCGTCGGTGTTCAACCGCAGTGGTGATGAGGTCGAGGTGAACCTCGGCGCGCTGGATGCGCCGGATCAGTTGAAACCCACCTATGAGAGCTGGACTGTGCGTCGCGAATCCTGGCTGCCGGATTTTCCGCTGGCCAGGCACTACCGGGGGATCGTGAAGGCAAAGGGCGGGCAGAGGGATAGGGGATTGATTCAACGTTCAGCACACCTGCGATTTCTGTAGGAGTGAGCCTGCTCGCGAAGGCTTTTTGTCGAGCGGTGATTTGTTCTGGTTGACCGAGTACATATCCGTTGCTGCGGTAACGGCTGCTTAGGGTTCCGCCCTTACGGCGGGTCACCTTTTTCAAACGCCAAAAAGGTAACCCAAAAGGCTTGCTCCTGCGTTCGGCCCTCGCAGGCTCGGGTTCCTTCGCTGCGGGATCGATCCGGGCGCAGCGGCTCCGGTTTGCTTCGCTGCACCTCCTTCCGCTGTGTCTGGCTGCGCCAGACGGTCGCTGCGCTCCCACGCCCGGATCAATCCCTCCACTCAGCCTTCCGACGTCGCCGGTGGATCAAGATCAAGAGCACTCGAGCTTGCGCTCATTGTTGAGTGGGGCGGCTGTGCCGCGGGCAGCTGCGCTGCTTTGCTTTTCTGCGGGAGCGAGCCTGCTCGCGATAGCTATCTCAAAGATACGAGTGAATAACGGGCCTACCCTGATCCCTGTGGGAGCTGGCTTGCCAGCGATGGCGGCCTTCCCGCCGACCAGTCTGTGTCGGATAAACCCATTACCAACTGTGGGAGTGAGCTTGCTCGCGATAGCTATCTCAAAGATGCGAATGAATAGCGGATCTACCCTGATCCCTGTGGGAGCTGGCTTGCCAGCGATGGCGGCCTTCCCGCCGACCAGTCTGTGTCGGATAAACCCGATACCAGCTGTGGGAGCGAGCTTGCTCGCGAAAGCGGAGTGTCATTCGCAGCTAACTAGACTGGAGAGACGCCTTCGCGGGCAAGCCCGCTCCCACAGGGGATCAGTATTTGCCAATATCGCGGTAATCCTTCTTGAGGTGATTACCCGCGAATAAACGCCAGCAAATCCGCATTGATGGTTTCAGCCTGCGTCGTTGGCATGCCATGCGGGAAGCCCGGATACGACTTCAGCGTGCCGTTGGGCAGCAGTTTCGCTGACAACGGCCCGGAGTTGGCGTAGGGCACGATCTGGTCGTCCTCGCCGTGCATGACCAGAACCGGCACGGTGACTTTTTTCAGGTCTTCGGTGAAGTCGGTCTGCGAGAACGCGACGATGCCGTCGTAATGCGCCTTGGCGCCGCCGATCATGCCTTGGCGCCACCAGTTGGCGATGATTCCCTCGGAGGGCTCGGCGCCGGGGCGGTTGTAGCCGTAGAAGGGGCCGCTCGGCACATCGCGATAGAACTGCGCGCGATTCGCCGCCAACTGCGCTTGAAAGCCATCGAACACCGATTTCGGCAAACCGCCCGGATTGCTTTCGGTCTGCACCATCAGCGGTGGTACGGCGCTGATCAATACCGCTTTGCTGACCTTGTCCTGACCATGTCGGGCAATGTAGTGGATCACTTCGCCGCCGCCGGTGGAGTGGCCGACATGCACAACGTTGCTCGTACCCAGATGATTGACCACGGCCAGCACATCGTCGGCGTAGTGATCCATGTCATGGCCGTCCCAGACCTGGCTGGAGCGGCCATGCCCGCGTCGATCATGAGCAATCACCCGAAAGCCCTGCGCGAGAAAGAACAGCATCTGCGCATCCCAGTCATCCGAACTGAGCGGCCAGCCGTGGTGGAAGTGGATTACCGGCGCGTCGCGCGGGCCCCAGTCCTTGTAGAAGATGTCGACGCCGTCTCGAGTGGTGACAAAGCCCATGGGTAATGCTCCTGACTCAAAGGAAGGTCAAACGCGATGTGTCGCGTACCGAAAGTGCAGAGGTACGACGACTCACTGCGAGCCGTTATCAACTGTAGGAGCAAAGCTGCGGTCTGCATGACCGCTGGTCACAACGTCTCGCTTGCTGCGCAAATTAGGCTTTGCTGAAAGGGATAAGCGCGGGCATCCGTAGGTTTTTGCGACCACAGCGACGCCCCTTCGCCACACCGTGAGTCTGAGGAAATCACCCGATGCTGACCCTGAATATCAATGGCAAGGATCAGGAGCTCGATGTCCCCGCCGACATGCCGCTGCTCTGGGTTCTGCGCGATGTCGCGCACCTGACCGGGACCAAGTTCGGTTGCGGCATGGCCCAGTGCGGCGCCTGCACCGTGCACGTTGACGGCGCGCCATTACGTTCGTGTATCACCCCGGCCACTGCCGTCGCCCACGGGCAGAAAATCCTTACCATCGAAGGCTTGTCCAGCGATGGCTCGCACCCGGTGCAGCAAGCCTGGGCCGAACTCGATGTGGTGCAGTGCGGTTACTGCCAGTCCGGGCAGATCATGTCCGCCGCCGCGTTGCTGGCGAAAATTCCCAAGCCCACCGACAGCGATATCGATCAGGCGCTCTCCGGCAATATCTGCCGCTGCGGCACCTATCCGCGCATTCGCGCAGCGGTCAAACGCGCCGCCGACATCGGCTGATTCAATCTCTGGGAGATAGACGATGAACAGTCCGGTATCGCGTCGCGGGTTTCTCAAGGGCAGCGCCGTGCTGGGTGGCGGCCTGATGGTGGCGTTTGTGGTGCCCGGGGCCAATCGCTTCGCCCGCGCGGCAGAGAATGAAAACAAGACGTTCGCACCCAATGCGTTCCTGCGGATCGCGGCGGACAACAGCGTCACCGTGCTGCTCGGCCATTCGGAGATGGGTCAGGGCATCTGGACCGGCCTGACCATGCTGATTGCCGAGGAACTGGACGCCGACTGGTCGAAAATCCGCGTCGAGCACTCGCCAGCCTCAGCGGCGGATTATGGTTTGCCGGCGTTCGGCGGCATGCAGATCACCGGAGGCTCGACCTCGACCTGGATGGAATTCGACCGCTACCGACTGGCCGGGGCGACGGCCCGGCAGATGCTGGTCGAGGCCGCAGCAAAACGCTTCGACGTCGCGCCGTCGACGATTCGCACTGAGTCCGGCGTGGTCATCGCCGGGGACCAACGCGCGACCTACGGCGAACTGGCCGATGCCGCCGGGCAACTGCCGGTGCCGGATCCGAAAACCATCACCTTCAAGGAAGCCAAGGACTGGAAAGTCATCGGCAAACCGACCAAGCGCCTCGACACCCCGGAAAAGATCACCGGCCGCGCCAAATTCGGCATGGACGTGCAGTTCGAAGGCCTGATGACCGCGATGGTCGCCCGCGCCCCGGTGTTCGGTGCCACGGTGAAATCCTTCGAAGGCGCCGCAGCGCTGGCAATCCCCGGCGTGCACAAAGTGCTGCAGGTGCCCAGCGGGATAGCGGTGGTGGCCGAGCATTTCTGGGCGGCGAAGCTGGGCCGTGATGCGCTGAAGGTTGACTGGGATCTTGGGCCACTGGCCGACATGAGCAGTGAAAAACTGCTGGAGAGTTTCCGCAAACTGGCAGCGACTCCGGGCACCTCGGCCACGCAGGCTGGAGACGCCAAAGCCAATTTCGCCAAGGCCACGAAGAAAATCGAGGTCGAATACAGCGTGCCGTATCTGGCCCACGCGCCGATGGAACCGCTCAACTGCACGGTGAAAATCAGCGCCGGCAAATGTGAAATCTGGACCGGCACGCAATTTCAGACGCTGGACCAAATGGTCGCCAGCAAGATCACCGGGCTCAAACCCGAGCAGGTTGAAATTCACACCGAGTTCCTCGGTGGTGGCTTCGGTCGCCGCGCCAATCCGACCTCGGACTTCGTCGCCGAAGCCGTGCAGGTAGCGAAAGCGGCGGGCCTGCCCGTGAAAACCGTCTGGGCGCGCGAGGATGACATTCGCGGCGGCTATTACCGCTCGATGTACCTGCACAAGGCGCAGGTCGGGCTGGGCGCCGATGGCTTGCCGATGAGTTGGCAGCATGTGCTGGTCGGGCAGTCGATCATGACCGGGACGATGCTCGAGGCGGCGATGGTCAAGAACGGCATCGATGCGACGTCGGTCGAGGGCGTCGCCGACAGTCCGTATATCAAGGATCTGCCTCATCATCAGGTCGACCTGCATTCGCCGCAGACCGGCATCAACGTGCTGTGGCTGCGTTCGGTGGGCCATACCCATACCGGGTTCGTCATGGAATCGCTGATCGATGAACTGGCGACGGCGGCGGGCAAGGATCCGGTGGAATACCGACGCACGCTGCTCAAGGCGCACCCGCGCCATCTCGGCGTGCTCAATCTGGCGGTGGAGAAGGCCCACTGGGGCGCGCCGTTGCCGGACGGGCATGCCCTCGGCGTGGCGGTACACGAGTCATTCGGCAGCTACGTGGCGCAGGTTGCCGAGGTGTCGCAGGACAATCTGGCGATTCGCGTGCATCGAGTGGTCTGCGCCGTCGACTGCGGCATTGCGGTGAACCCGCAGAGCATCGCCGCGCAGATGGAGTCGTGCATCACCTTCGGCCTCGGCATGGCGTTGCACAGCAAACTCACCGTCAAGGACGGCGGCGTCGTGCAGTCCAACTATCACGATTACCAGGTGCTGCGGCTCAACGAAATGCCGGTGGTGGAAGTGCATATCGTCCCCAGCAGCGAAAAACCCGGCGGCATTGGTGAGCCCGGCGTACCGCCGACCGCGCCGGCCGTGGCCAACGCGGTGTTTGCCCTGACCGGGCAACGCCTGCGCGAACTGCCACTGCAACTGTCGGGGGTGTGAGATGAAACGACATCTGGTGTTGGGCACCGTCGTGTTGCTCGGTCTTGGAGGCTATGCCTCGGACCTGTTTGCTGAGGATCAGCAGGCGTTGCAAGCCTTTGGCACGGTGCAGAAAGTGTTCCAGAGCCCGCGCTGCCAGAACTGCCACATTCCCGGCGATTCGCCGTTGCAGTTCGACGCCGGCATCCCTCACGCCATGAATGTGGTGCGCGGCATGGACGGCAAGGGCGCCGCCGGTTTGCCCTGCGCGACCTGCCACGCCGAAAGCAATCCGCCGGCCAGTTACGGCCCTCACGCGCCACCGGGTGCGCCGCATTGGAGCCTGCCGCCAGCCGCGCACAAAATGGCCTGGATCGGCCTGCCCTCGGACCAGCTCTGCGCAATGATCAAGGATCGCGCAAGCAACGGCGATCGCGACTTCGCCGCCCTGTTAAAACACGTCAGCGAAGACAAACTGGTGCTGTGGGGCTGGAATCCCGGGGCAGGGCGCGCGCCGGTACCGGTCCCGCACGACATTTTCGTCGCGCAATTCAAGCTGTGGGCCGATGCCGGCGGGCCGTGCCCGGTGGCGCAAATGTGAAGCCTCGGCGATTTAGCGCTACGCTGAACGCATGACTGTCTACGGAGTGTGCGCATGCTGGTGCCCGGAAAACCTGCCAACGAAGCTGCACGTATTGACGTGTTGCATGGCCTCAACCTCGACTCGGCCCCCGAAGAGCGCTTCGATCGCCTGACGCGCCTGGCCAAGCGCTTGTTCAACGTGCCGATCGCCCTGGTCACGCTGGTCGACAAGGATCGCCAGTGGTTCAAATCCTGTGTGGGGCTGGATGTCAGCGAGACGTCGCGCGACGTCTCTTTCTGCGGCCATGCAATTTTGCAAAACGAGCTGATGCTGGTCCCCGATGCGCTGGAGGATGTGCGCTTCCATGACAATCCGCTGGTCACCGGCGCACCGAATATCCGCTTTTACGCCGGTTATCCGCTGACCGTGCCCGACGGCAACAAAATGGGCACCTTGTGCCTGATCGATACCAAGCCTCGCCATCTCGATGACGAAGAGCGCGCGCTGCTGCGCGACCTCGCCGAGATGGCCGAGCAGGAGCTGATGGCGGTGCAAATGGCGAGCATGGATGAGCTTACGCTGTTGTCCAATCGCCGTGGTTTCAAGCAACTGGCCCAGCATGCACTGGATGCTTGCGCGCGCCTGAATCGCCCGGCGACGCTGCTGTTTTTCGACCTCAACGATTTCAAGCAGATCAACGATCTGTACGGGCATGCCGAGGGCGACAGTGCGCTGAAAACCTTCGCCGATGTGTTGCGCATTGCCTTTCGCGAGAGCGACGTGGTCGGGCGCTTGGGCGGCGATGAGTTCGTCGCGTTGCTGACCGGCTCCAGCCACGTCGAAACCACACGGATCATGGCGCGGCTCAAGGAAATCCTTGAAGAGCGCAACGCCACGTTGCACCGCGGTTATGCGATTCGCTTCAGTGTCGGCCAGATCGAATACGACCCCACGCGACACGAAACCGTCGACCGCCTGCTGGCCGATGCGGATGGCGCGATGTATGCGCACAAACAGGCGTTGAAAGGCTGCTAGTCCTGGCGCGAATCCTTTGTAGGGGTGAGCCTGCTCGCGATAGCGGTGGTTCAGGCAGTGTCGCAGTCACAGACAGAACGCTAGCGCGAGCAGGCTCACTCCTACAGAATTCGATGGTGCACCCGGAGGTTCAGCGCTTGGGCGGGCTCAGCTTCTGGTAAAACGCCAGCCATTTATCATGACAGGCTTCAACATCCTTGAGTGCAGGCGCCTTCAGGGCTTCCCGCAGCGCTTGGGCTTCATGGGCGTCGAACAGATGCCGGACGGCGGTGCTGGCGATGGCGTTGACTTTGTTGGAGGAAAAGCTGTCAGGCACGGCGGTGCGCGTTTGTTCCTCCAACGGTTCCCCTTGAATTTCGAGGCGACTGATAAACGCTTTACAGGTAGCGTTTGCGCGAGGCTCGGTGCCATGCCGGTAGGCTTCGGCGTCGAAGGGCAGCGCTTTCGCCGGTTCTTTCGCGGCCGATGGCTTAAGTGCAGCGATGTCGACATCACGGCGCAAAACCACTTCATTTCTGCAGGTGAAAATTTCGAATACTCGGGTCGGGGTTCCGTGCAACAGCGCGAGGATGGCAAACGGGGCAGCGTCGGCAGTTGATGTGCTCGCGCTGGGCGATGCAGAGCGCAGGGCAAGCAATTCCAGCCGGTGTTCTTCGATATCGAGCCTTTGTGCCAGCGGCAGACGGCAAATCGCCTCCTTGATCAGGGCAATATGGGCCTCTTTCATTTGCACGACGCGGGCCTCAAGTGCGGTTTTGAACAGGCTCGCGACGTTGTTCAATCGGGCAAAGGACGCGTTCATGGTGGTCAGCGACAACTGTTCACTGCTTGATTGCCAGGCCTTCATATCGTCCGAGAGCTTGCCGGCCACGTGCAATTGGCTCAGCGAGTAAAGCGGCGCAGAAGCTTGTCCGTGTGATTCCGAGCGAGACAGTACCTTGGCCTCCAGATACGGATTATCAGCAAACACGTTGCGCAGATCCGACTGCGCGATTGTTGCAGGCGTGGGGAAAGACGCCAGAAAGGCCCGATGGTATAAGCCGCGCATCAACCGATTGTGACTGCGAAAAACCCGATCGGCGCGCTTCAGCGTCGCGGCGTCGTACACCGTGACCGGGCATTCGGCATTACGCTGGATCAATCCTCTGGCGACCGCCCAGTCAACGATCACCGAGGCGCAGGCTTCACCGCGCAGAAACTTGTAAAAATCCGCAGGCGCCGGGCCTTTCGTCAGGGCACTGAGTTGTCCGAACGTCATCAGGCGGGCCACACCAGGGAAACGACTTTCAATGTAAAGCACGACCTGTTTCAACCTGACCCAGCGCAGGCAACTCATGTAAGCGATGAATGCCGGAATATCGCGTGTGAGGAATTCCGGCGCCATGGCCGACAGCAGAAGATGGGTCGCCAGGGTCTTGTTTTTGATCGGTGCCAGACCGGGTTGCCGATCAATGAAACGTCGTACTTCATCGTAACGCTCGCCCCAGAAATCGCTGTCCTCCAGACGCTGGCCGATGATGCGGTTCAGGTCCTCGCCGGCGCTCGGCTCCAGACTGAGAATCAACGCAGCGAGCAACAGGCGGTCGCGGTTGGTCGCCACCAGACGCTTGTTCTGGCCCGGCGGCGCGAGCTTTGCAAGCAGTTGATTGCCCAATGTGCGCGCGCGTGGCGTGATCAGGATACAGCTGATCAGGTAGTCGGCCTTGGCCTTGAGCGTTGCAAGCGGCAAGTCGGTATCGACGCCTTCGCTCAGATAGTCGATCAACGGTACCGAGTCCTTGGGCAAAAACGATTGGGTGGTGTCGATGACGATCTGGCGTTGCGCAGCGCTGAATCGCTCGGTCCGGGTGCCGGGCTGGCCTAGCAGGTACCACTGGTTCATGTGCCCGGGGCGCATGTGCAGATTGATCTTGTTCCAGTGGGCAAGGGACAGGGCCTGTTGAACAGTCCTCGGCAGCGGCAACTCGTAGAATCGCAGCATCTGCGCGAGCGTGACTCGCCCGTTGGAGCGCAAGGCGCCGCCAGCTTTGCGTGCCTTGACTTTGAGTTTGTCGCGATAGAGCTTCAGGTCCGCGTGGCCTTCTACCTGTGCCGTTAACGTGACCCAGCCTTGCGCACTGGCAGTGCCTACATGACCGGATTCAGTCACCAGCAGTTGACTGTCTGCGGGTAAGCCGCGCTGCCGCAGAAGGTTCTGAAAATCGGCGTTGGAACTGAGTAGTTGCAAGTCACTCTGGCCGTCTGCGATCCATTCTGCCAGTGCAGACTCCGGATGCGGATCACTGAATTCCTCGTAATCGATCCTGGCCGTCGGTGGCTTGTTCCAGCTCAGTGCTTCCAGGCGCTTGACGATGTGCCGAGCGTCTTCCAGATCAGCGAAGTCTTCGCGATAGCGGCGGATGGGCGCGCCAGTCTGCACGTAGTCGCTGACGTAGGGCAATTGCGGCCAGCGCTGTTGTCGCAGGCGTTGCGCCAGCGCTTTGGCTGCTTCGGCGTCCTCTGGCAAAGCAAACTCGTAGCGACGCAGGAGTTCGCCCAGTTTGAGGCGAGGCCCTCTGACGGGAGCGGAAACAGAAGCCGAAGTGAGTGTTACCGGCGTGTCGAGAAAGCCTCGCTGCTCGAACGGATCGCTCGCCAGCAGCACCTCGTCGATTCGCTCGGCGATGGCCTGTAAATCCTCCAGTTGCGCGTTGCGCTCCTTGACGAGCGCTGAAGTGGTCTGGCCGTTTTCATCAATGGCGGCCAGACCGGTTTTCTTCAACTCGGCGACGAGGACTCGGGCCTGAATCTGGTTTTGCGGTTCCGGATAACCGTAGAACGCCAGAACCACTTGCCGTGGAAAGCGATACAGCGGGTTGGCGGACTTGCCGCCGATATAGGGTAGACCTGACCCGGCGGGGTCAATGCGCTGGGAAATCGACAGCAGCATCGGCGCCATCTGCCACCAGCCGGAATCATCTTCCAGCCGAAAGGTGCGTACGTCGCTGGAGCCGTTCGAGGGAATCTGCGCTTGCAGGGTATCGCCCTTGATCTGCAGGGTGTCCAGATCGATGTGAAAGCGACTTGCCCAATCGAGAAATTCAGGACGTTCGAGGGCGCTCCAGTAAAGCTCCATCCACTCGCGCAGCCGGCATGCACGGGGAACCTCCAGCGTTCGCTCTGGCGCGGTGGCGCTGACCACCGGCACGGCGGTCAATTCTGCAATGAGATTCTGAATCAGCGTCTGTTCATGTACCGGTGTGTCGTCCATCTGCGCCTCCCTGGCGGCTGCTAAGCATCGAGCGCCGAGTATCAAAGGCAGGGCAGGGTGGTTGGCGGTACATATGTAGTTGGGCGAGCTTTTCTGCAGGCATAAAAAAACCCGCCGGATTTGGCGGGTTTTCTATCGGCTACAGGAAGATCACTCTTCGATGTTGCCCATCGCGGTGGTGTTGAAGCCGCCGTCGACGTACATGATTTCACCGCTGATGCCCGACGCCAGGTCGGAGCACAGGAAGGCGCCGGCGTTGCCGACTTCTTCAATGGTGACGTTGCGGCGCAGCGGAGTCTGCGCTTCGTTGGCGGCCAGCATCTTGCGGAAGTTCTTGATGCCGGAAGCGGCCAGAGTGCGGATCGGGCCCGCCGATACGCAGTTGACGCGGGTGCCGTCCGGGCCCAGGGAACCGGCCAGGTAACGGACGCCGGCTTCCAGCGAAGCCTTGGCCATGCCCATCACGTTGTAGTTCGGCATGGTGCGCTCGGCGCCCAGGTACGACAGGGTCAGCAGGCTGCCGTTGCGGCCTTTCATCATTTCGCGACCGGCCTTGGCCAGGGCCACGAAGCTGTAGGCGCTGATGTCGTGAGCGATGCGGAAACCTTCACGGGTGGTGGCTTCGGTGAAGTCGCCGTCCAGTTGGTCGCCCGGGGCGAAGCCGACGGAGTGCACGATGCAGTCCAGGCCGTCCCACTTCTTGCTCAGTTCTTCGAAGACCTTGGCGATTTCTTCATCGCTGGCCACGTCGCACGGGAAGCACAGCTCAGGGCTCGAACCCCAGCCTTGTGCGAACTCTTCGACGCGACCCTTGAGTTTGTCGTTCTGATAAGTGAAGGCAAGCTCAGCGCCCTCGCGATGCATGGCGGCAGCGATGCCGGATGCGATGGACAGCTTGCTGGCGACACCGACGATCAGTACGCGCTTACCGGCGAGAAAACCCATGTGTTGCTCCTCTTTCAGGTTATTGCGCAGTGGCTGGTGCCAGAAAAGCGGCTTCCAGCAACTGCTGTGTATACGGATGTTGGGGGGCGGCAAAAATACTTTGCGCGTCTCCCTGTTCGACCACTTGGCCATGCTTGACCACCATCAGCTGGTGGCTCAGCGCTTTGACGACAGCCAGGTCATGGCTGATGAACAAATACGTCAGGTTGTACTTGGCTTGCAGTGAACGCAACAGCTCCACCACTTGCCGCTGCACCGTGCGGTCGAGCGCCGAAGTCGGCTCGTCCAGCAGGATCAGCGCCGGTTTCAGCACCAGGGCCCGGGCAATGGCGATTCGCTGCCGTTGCCCACCGGAAAATTCGTGGGGGTAGCGGTGCCGGGTTTCCGGATCCAGACCTACCTCCTTCAATGCCGCGATGATCGCCGCTTCCTGTTCGGCTGCGGTGCCCATCTTGTGTATCCGCAGGCCTTCGCCGACGATGTCGTTGACGCACATGCGCGGGCTCAGGCTGCCAAACGGGTCCTGAAACACCACCTGCATTTCCCGCCGCAGCGGGCGAACCTCACTCTGCGTCAGGCAGTCTAGCTGCTTGCCTTCAAAGCGGATCGCGCCTTTGCTGCCGATCAGACGCAAAATCGCCAGACCGAGGGTGGATTTGCCGGAGCCACTTTCGCCGACGATCCCCAGGGTCTGGCCCTGAGGCAGGCTGAAATTGATGCCGTCCACTGCCTTGACGTAATCCACCGTGCGCTTGAGCAGGCCTTTCTTGATCGGGAACCAGACTTTCAGGTCCTCGACTTCGAGCAGCGGCGCGCCAATCTCATTGCTCGCGGGGCCGCCGCTGGGCTCCGCGCCGAGCAATTCCCGAGTGTACGGATGCTGCGGCGAACGGAACAGCTCTGCGCACGATGCCTGTTCGACGATGCAACCGCGCTGCATGACACATACGCGATGCGCAATTCTTCGCACCAGGTTCAAATCGTGACTGATCAGTAGCAGCGACATGCCCAATCGAGCCTGAAGTTCCTTGAGCAAATCGAGGATTTTCAGCTGAACGGTCACGTCCAGCGCCGTGGTCGGTTCGTCGGCGATCAGCAGTTCCGGCTCGTTGGCCAGGGCCATGGCGATCATCACCCGTTGCCGCTGGCCGCCGGACAATTCATGGGGCAGGGCCTTGAGGCGCTTGTGCGGCTCGGGAATGCCGACCATTTCCAGCAACTCCAGCGTGCGTTTGGTCGCGACTTTGCCGCTCAGACCCTTGTGGATGCCGAGCACTTCATTGATCTGCTTTTCGATCGAGTGCAGCGGATTCAACGAGGTCATCGGCTCCTGAAAGATCATGGCGATGCGGTTGCCACGGATGTGACGGATGGTCTTCTCGCTCAAGTCCAGCAGGTTCTGCCCGGCGTACTTGATGCTGCCGGCCGGATGCCGCGCCATCGGGTAGGGCAGCAGGCGCAGGATCGAATGCGCCGTGACCGATTTGCCCGAGCCCGATTCGCCGACCAGCGCCAGGGTCTCGCCGCGCTTGATGTCGAAGCTCACGCCTTCGACCACACGGTGTACGCGCTCGCCGAAACCGAATTCGACGGCGAGGTCGCGCACTTCGATCAGATTGTCCTGATTCATTTCACTTCCTCGGGTCGAAGGCATCGCGAGCGGACTCGCCGATAAACACCAGCAGACTCAACATCAGCGCCAGCACGGCAAACGCGCTCATGCCCAGCCACGGCGCCTGCAGGTTGGATTTGCCTTGCGCGACCAGTTCGCCCAGCGACGGACTGCCGGCCGGCAAGCCGAAACCGAGGAAGTCCAGTGCAGTCAGGGTGCCGATGGCGCCGGTGAGGATGAACGGCATGAAGGTCATGGTCGAGACCATGGCGTTGGGCAGGATGTGACGGAACATGATCGCGCCGTTCTGCATGCCCAGCGCGCGGGCCGCGCGCACGTATTCGAGGTTGCGGCCACGCAGGAACTCGGCGCGCACCACGTCGACCAGGCTCATCCACGAGAACAGCAGCATGATGCCCAGCAGCCACCAGAAATTCGGCTGGACGAAACTGGCGAGGATGATCAACAGATACAGCACCGGCAGCCCCGACCAGATCTCGAGAAAACGCTGCCCGGCCAGATCGACCCAGCCGCCGTAGAAACCCTGTAGCGCCCCGGCGATCACGCCGATGATCGAGCTCAACACGGTCAAGGTCAGCGCAAACAACACGGAAATGCGGAAGCCGTAGATCACCCGCGCCAACACGTCGCGGCCCTGATCGTCGGTGCCCAGCAGGTTGTCCGCCGAGGGCGGCGCCGGGGCCGGGACTTTCAGGTCGTAGTTGATGCTCTGATAGCTGTAGGGGATCGGCGCCCACAGAATCCACGCGTCCTTGGCCTTGAGCAGCTCACGGATGTACGGACTCTTGTAGTTGGCTTCCAGCGGGAATTCGCCGCCGAAGGCGGTTTCCGGGTAGCGCTTGATCGCCGGGAAATACCAGTTGTTGTCGTAATGCACGACCAGCGGCTTGTCGTTGGCAATCAGCTCGGCGCCCAGACTCAGGCCAAACAGGATAAGAAACAGCCACAGCGACCACCAGCCACGCTTGTTGGCCTTGAACAGTTCGAAGCGTCGGCGGTTGAGAGGGGACAGGTTCATCTCAATGCTCCCGGCTTGCAAAGTCGATGCGCGGATCGACAAAGGTGTAGGTCAGGTCGCCGATCAGTTTCACCACCAGCCCGAGCAGGGTGAAGATGAACAGGGTGCCGAACACCACCGGGTAATCGCGGTTGATCGCCGCCTCGAAACTCATCAGGCCGAGGCCGTCGAGGGAGAAAATCACTTCAACCAGCAACGAGCCGGTGAAGAAAATGCCGATGAATGCCGACGGGAAACCGGCGATCACCAGCAGCATGGCGTTGCGGAACACGTGGCCGTAGAGCACGCGATGGCGGGTCAGGCCTTTGGCCTTGGCGGTGACCACGTACTGTTTGTTGATCTCGTCGAGGAAGCTGTTCTTGGTCAGCAAGGTCATGGTCGCGAAGTTGCCAATCACCAGCGCCGTCACTGGTAATGCCAGATGCCAGAAGTAATCGAGGATCTTGCCGCCGAAACTCAGCTCATCGAAGTTGTTCGAAGTCAGCCCGCGCAGGGGGAACCAGTCCAGATAACTGCCGCCTGCAAATACCACGATCAGCAGGATCGCAAACAGAAACGCCGGGATCGCATAGCCGACGATGATCGCCGAACTGGTCCATACGTCGAAGTGGCTGCCGTGCCGCGTGGCCTTGGCGATGCCCAGCGGGATCGACACCAGGTACATGATCAGCGTGCTCCACAGCCCCAGCGAAATCGACACCGGCATCTTTTCCTTGATCAGGTCGATGACCTTGGCGTCGCGGAAGAAACTGTCGCCGAAATCCAGCTGCGCGTAGTTCTTGACCATGATCCACAGGCGTTCCGGGGCCGATTTGTCGAACCCGTACATGTGCTCGATTTCCTTGATCAGCGCCGGGTCCAGCCCCTGCGCGCCACGATAGGACGAGCCGGCCACCGCCACCTCGGCACCGCCGCCGGCAATCCGGCTGGTGGCGCCTTCGAAGCCTTCGAGCTTGGCGATCATCTGCTCGACCGGCCCGCCGGGCGCGGCCTGGATGATCACGAAGTTGATCAGCAGGATGCCGAACAGGGTCGGGATGATCAGCAGCAGTCGCCAAAAGATATACGCCAGCATCTGATTACTCCGTGCCCGCAGGGTCGGCTTGCAGTTGGGTTTCGACTTCTACGGCAGGCTTGGCGTCAGGCTTGACCCACCAGGTGTTGATGCCGATGTCGTACTTGGGCGAGGTTTTCGGGTGGCCGATGTGGTTCCAGTAGGCCACGCGCCAGCTCTTGATGTGCCAGTTCGGCACCACGTAGTAGCCCCATTGCAGCACCCGGTCCAAGGCGCGAGCGTGGGCCACCAGACTTTTGCGCGAGTCGGCGTTGATCAGGCTTTCCACCAGTTGGTCGACGGTCGGGTCTTTCAGGCCCATGCTGTTGCGACTGCTCGGCTTGTCGGCGGCGGCGCTCATCCAGTACTCGCGCTGTTCGTTGCCCGGCGAGTTGGACTGCGGGAAGCTGCCGACCATCATGTCGAAGTCCCGCGAACGCACGCGGTTGATGTACTGCGAGACGTCAACGCGGCGGATCACCAGATCAATGCCGAGGTCGCTGAGGTTGCGCTTGAATGGCAGCAGCACGCGTTCGAATTCAGTCTGGGCGAGGAGGAATTCGATCACCACCGGTTTGCCGGTGGCGTCGACCATTTTGTCATCGACAATCTTCCAGCCGGCCTCTTGCAGCAGTTGATACGCCTCGCGCTGCTGGTTGCGGATCATGCCGCTGGCGTCGGTCTGCGGATTTTCGAAGGCTTCGCTGAACACCTGGGCCGGCAGTTTGCTGCGGAACGGTTCGAGGATCTTCCGTTGCTCGGCGTCGGGCAGGCCGGTGGCGGCCATTTCCGAGTTCTCGAAGTAGCTGCGAGTGCGCACGTAAGCGCCGTTGAACAACTGCTTGTTGGTCCATTCGAAATCGAACAGCAGCCCCAGCGCCTGACGCACGCGCACATCCTGGAACACCGGGCGGCGCAGGTTGAAGACGAAGCCCTGCATGCCGGTCGGGTTGCTGTTGGGGATCAGTTCCTTGATCAAACGGCCCTCGGTGACCGCCGGAACGTTATAGGCGCTGGCCCAGTTCTTCGCAGTCATCTCCAGCCAGTAGTCGAACTGCCCGGCTTTCAGCGCTTCGAGGGCGACGGTGTTGTCGCGGTAATAGTCGGTGGTCATCGTGTCGAAGTTGTAGAAGCCACGGTTGACCGGCAAGTCCTTGCCCCAGTAATCCTTGACCCGTTCGTAACGTACCGAACGGCCGGCCTTCACTTCGGTGACCTTGTACGGGCCGCTGCCCAATGGGATTTCCAGATTGCCCTTGTTGAAGTCGCGGCTGGCCCACCAGTGTTTTGGCAGGACCGGCAACTGGCCGAGGATCAGCGGCAGCTCGCGGTTGTTGCTGTGCTTGAACTTGAACAAGACTTTCAACGGGTCTTCGGCGATGGCTTCGGCGACGTCGTTGTAGTAGCCGCGAAACATCGGCGAGCCTTCCTTGGTCAACGTCTCGAAGCTGAACACCACGTCTTCGGCGCGCACCGGGTGGCCGTCGTGAAAGCGGGCCTCGGGGCGCAGGTAGAAACGCACCCAACTGTTGTCGTCGGCTTTTTCGATTTTGCTGGCGATCAGGCCGTATTCGGTAAACGGCTCGTCGAGGCTGTGTTTGGTCAGGGTGTCGTAGATCTGGCCGATGTCATCGGCCGGCACGCCTTTGTTGATGAACGGGTTGAGGCTGTCGAAGCCACCGAACCCGGCCTGACGAAACACGCCGCCCTTGGGCGCATCGGGATTCACGTAGTCGAAATGCTTGAAGTCGGCCGGGTATTTCGGCGGCTCGTTGTACAGGGTCACGGCGTGTTGCGGGGCGGCCCAGGCCAGCCCGGCGAACAGCAAGCCGCCGGCCTGCACGAGCAGGGTGCGAACAGCGTTCATCGATCTTTCTCCGAAGACTTCAGCCACCATGCGCTCAGGCCCAGGGTGTAGGGCGGCGTGGTGACAAAGGCCAACCGGTTGCGGTAGGCCAGACGGTGATAATTGAGGTACCAGTTGGGAATGCTGTAGTGCTGCCAGAGCAGCACGCGGTCGAGTGCCTTGCCGGCGGCGACCTGCTCGTCGCGGGTGCGCGCGGCGAGCAACTGTTCGAGCAGGTGATCGACCACGGGATTGGCGATGCCCGCGTAATTCTTGCTGCCCTTGACGTTCACCTGGCTGGAGTGGAAATACTGCCACTGCTCAAGGCCCGGGCTTAAGGTCTGGCCAAGGGTCATCGAGATCATGTCGAAATCGAATTGATCGAGGCGCTGCTTGTATTGCGCACGATCGACGGTGCGCAGGCGCGCGTCGATGCCGATGCTGTTGAGGTTCTCGATGTACGGCTGATAAAGACGCTCCAGGCTCGGATTGACCAGCAGCAGTTCGAAGCGCAGCGGTTGGCCATCAGCGTTCTGCAAGCGCTGGCCGTGGAGTTTCCAGCCGGCTTCGGCAAGCAGGGCGAGGGCCTTGCGCATGGTCTCGCGCGGAATGCCACGGCCGTCGGTTTTCGGCAGGGTGAACGGCTCGGTGAACAGCCTGGCCGGGAGCTGATCCTTGTACGGCTTGAGCATCAGCCATTCATGCCCGACCGGCAGGCCCGAGGCGGTGAATTCGCTGTTGGGGTAGTAACTGGTGGTGCGTTGATACGCATCACTGAACAACGCGCGGTTGGTCCATTCGAAGTCGAACATCAGGCCCAGCGCCTCGCGAGTCTTTACGTCCGAGAACGTCGCGCGGCGGGTGTTCATGAACAGGCCCTGAGTCTGGGTCGGGATCTGATGCGGGATCTGCGCCTTGATGACATCGCCACGCCGTACGGCGGGGAAGTTGTAACCATTGACCCAGTTCTTCGCCTGATGCTCGATGTAGATGTCGAACTCACCGGCCTTGAACGCTTCGAAGGCCACATCGCTGTCGCGGTAGAACTCGACTTCCATGCGATCGAAATTGTACTTGCCGCGATTGACCGGCAGGTCCTTGCCCCAGTAATCCTTGACCCGTTCGAAAATCAGCTGCCGCCCCGGCGTGACTGACGTGATGCGGTACGGCCCGCTGCCCAGCGGCGGCTCGAAGGTGGTGGCCTTGAAGTCACGGTCTTTCCAGTAATGCTGCGGCAGTACCGGCAGCTCGCCCAGGCGCAGGATCAACAGCGGGTTGCCCGAGCGCTTGAGCACGAAACGGATGCGCTGTTTGTTGAGGATGTCGACCCGCAGCACTTCCTGCAGGGCCGTGCGATACAGCGGATGACCGTCCTTGAGCAGCGTTCGATAGGAGAACGCCACGTCGTAGGCGGTTATCGGCGCGCCGTCGTGAAAGCGCGCTTCGGGGCGCAGATTGAAGACGACCCAGCTGCGATCTTCGCTGTACTCCACCGATTGCGCGATCAAACCGTAACTCGACGCCGGCTCGTCGCCGGACGGCGAGTACTGCCCGGTACCGACCATCAGCGGCTCGTTGAGCTCGTTGATGCCGTACTGAAGAAAATTGGCGGTGGTGACCGGGCTGGTGCCCTTGAAGGTGTACGGATTGACCGTATCGAAGGTGCCGAACGCCATCACCCGCAACGTACCGCCCTTGGGCGCTTGCGGGTTGACCCAGTCGAAGTGGGTAAATCTGGCCGGGTACTTGAGCGTGCCGAACTGCGCATAACCATGACTTTCGGTAATCGTCGCGCTTGCGGGTGAGCTCAAGGCCAGGCTGATCAGGAGCAGGGAGAGGGCACGCTTCAAGTCAGATCCGATCCAGCGGCTTGGGCTTTGTGGGCCGTACAGTAACAGCTTGTCTGGACAGGAAAAAGATGCGGGTTAATGCCGGGTTAATCGGTACACGATGTTGAGCTGATTTGTTTCTGTGGTGGGGGGTTATCTGTGGCGAGGGGATTTATCCCCGCTGGACTGCGCAGCAGTCCCCCTTCTTCAAGATGCAGAAAAAACGGGGCCGCTGCGCGCCCCAGCGGGGATAAATCCCCTCGCCACAGTGTTCCCGCCTGGCACAAAGCAATCGGCAATAAAAAGCCCCTGAATTCAGGGGCTCTTCAATCAGTGCGGCTGATAAACCGTGAGCATCTGCCCAGGCTTGAGTGCCTTGCCCGCACCCGGATTCCAGCGCTTTAGATGTTGCATCTCGACGTTGAAGCGCTTGGCCACCACATACAGGGTGTCGCCACGCTTGACCTTGTACTGGGTCTGCTGCTTGCTCTCGTCCTTGCCTTTGCTCTTGGTATTCGCCGCGACCACGGTGTTGACCCGGCCGGACTTGCGCGCCGGGGCACGCTTGGTGTTGTCCTGCATGACCAGGGTCTGGCCGACCTTGAGATTCTTGCCGGTCAGCTTGTTCCAGCGCTGCAGATCCTTGACTTCGACCTTGTTGGCCTTGGCGATGGAGCCGAGGTTGTCGCCACGCTTGACCCGATAAGCACGTTTGAGCTGCGCCACTTCCGACGGATCGGCGCCTTCGAACACCGGTTTCAGCGAGCGCGGGCTAATCAGTTCGTCCGGGCGCATGGTCTGCAGACTGGCGGTCAGCAGTTGCGCCTTGGACGTCGGCACCAGCAAGTGCTGCGGGCCGTCGATAGTGGTGCGCTGTTTGAAGGCCGGGTTGAGCTGGAACAGTTCGTCTTCATCGATATTGGCCACCGCAGCGACCTTGGACAGGTCCATGCGCTGGTTGATTTCGACAACCTGGAAGTACGGTTCGTTGGCGATCGGGTTGAGGTTGACGCCGTAGGCTTCCGGCGCCAGCACCACTTGCGACAGTGCCAGCAACTTCGGCACGTAGGCCTGGGTTTCCGCCGGCAGCGGCAGATTCCAGTAGTCGGTGGGCAGGCCGAGCTTTTCGTTGCGCTCGATCGCCCGGCTGACCGTACCTTCACCGGCGTTGTAGGCCGCCAGAGCCAGCAGCCAGTCGCCGTTGAACATGTCGTGCAGGCGAGTCAGGTAATCCATCGCTGCCGTGGTCGAGGCGGTGATGTCGCGACGACCGTCGTAGAAGCGGGTCTGGCGCAGATTGAAGTAACGCCCGGTGGACGGAATGAACTGCCACAGGCCCACCGCATCGGCGCGGGAGTAGGCCATCGGGTTGTAGGCGCTCTCGATCACTGGCAGCAGGGCCAGTTCCAGCGGCATGTTGCGTTCTTCGAGGCGTTCGACGATGTAATGAATGTAGAGACTGCCGCGTTCGCCGGCATTCTCGAGAAAAGAGGGATTACTGGCGAACCACAGGCGTTGTTGCTCGATGCGCGGATTGACGCCAAGGCCTTCCTGCAACTGAAAGCCCTGGCGCATGCGTTCCCAGATGTCCTGGGGCGCCACGGGAGTGGGCTTCTCTGTCAGCCAGATCGGCTTCTGCTTGGCTCGCGCAGCAATGTTCGGCGTGTGCGTCGCTTCAGTCTGCGGAGCGTGGCTGGAGCAACCCGCCAGCGTGGCGGACACAGCCACCGCGATGGCTTGCGCCAGGCGGGTCAAAGCATCTGAATTGACGGACTTACGTATGGATGACGACATTGGCTGGAAGTAAGTTCCGGGCAAAAATGTCGGGCGATTCTAGAAAGCGCACCCCCTGCGGTCAACCATTGAGAATTTTTGCCCCTGCCGACGCGGTCGTCAGAACGTGTCTTTCCATGCCCGCAGAGCCGCAAAAACCTCACTCGGCGCCCGGTTTTGATCGCCTTCCCGTTCGTCCACTTTTTGTGTAACCAATGTTTCAGAAGTGCGTAAAAACGGATTGGTGAGCTTTTCCAGAGCCAGAGTCGACGGCAGGGTCATCACGCCGTTCTGCCGTTGCTGAGTGACCTTTTCCAGACGGGCGGCAACATGCCGATTGCCAGGCTCGACGGCGGCGGCAAACTTCAGATTGCTCAAGGTGTATTCATGGGTGCAGTAGACCAGGGTATCTTCCGGCAGAGCCGCGAGCCGGCTGAGCGAGTGGTACATCTGCTCGGGCGTACCTTCGAACAGCCGGCCGCAACCGGCGGCGAACAGGGTATCGCCGCAGAACAGCAGGCCATGGTGGTAATAAGCAATATGTCCCAAAGTGTGACCGGGCACCGCGTAGACTGCGAAGTCCCAGCCGAGCACGCTGACGCTGTCGGTGTCTTTCAGCGCTACGTCGCGCGCCGGGATGCTTTCGCTGGCCGGGCCGTAGACCTTGGCGCCGGTCGCCGCTTTCAGGCGCTCGACACCGCCGACGTGGTCATGGTGATGGTGGGTGATCAGAATATCGCTGAGCACCCAGCCCGGATGGGCCTCGAGCCACGCCTGCACCGGGGCGGCATCGCCCGGATCGACCACCGCGCAGCGCTGGGTCTGATGATCCTGTAACAACCAGATGTAGTTGTCGGTGAACGCGGGCAGGGCACTGATCTGTATCATCGTCGGAATTCGCCAAGCGGAAAACATTGGCGCATCTTAGTAGTTCCTGGCGCGTTGGAGAATGACATGACCGATAAAGCGTTCGCTCAGGCCGATCCCGACTGGCTGGCATTGATCAGCGCCGCCCGCGAATGGCTGTCGGGGCCGCTCGGGCAATTTCTGCTGGATGAAGAGCGGCGCATGCTCGACGACGAGCTCGGCCGGTTCTTCGGCGGTTATCTGGTGCATTACGGCCCGTCCGCCGAAACCCCGCCGGCGGCGCCGCAAGTGCAGCGCAACGTGCGTCTTGGCGCGCCGTTGCCCGGGGTCGAGATCGTCTGCGAAGAGCAGGCCTGGCCGTTGAGCGAGCATGCCGCCGACGTGGTGGTGATGCAGCATGGCCTGGATTTCTGCCTGTCGCCCCACGGTTTGCTGCGTGAAGCGGCGAGCAGCGTGCGCCCCGGCGGGCATCTGCTGATCATCGGCATCAATCCCTGGAGCACCTGGGGCCTGCGGCATTTCTTCGCCAATGATGCCCTGCGCAAGGCGCGCTGCATCTCGCCGTCGCGGGTCGCCGACTGGCTCAATCTGCTCGGCTTTGCGCTGGAGAAACGCCGCTTCGGGTGCTATCGTCCGCCGCTCGCGTCGCCCACGTGGCAGCACCGTCTGGCTGGCTGGGAACGCAAGGCCGGTGACTGGCAGCTGTCCGGCGGTGGCTTCTATTTATTGGTGGCGCGCAAGATCGTGGTGGGGCTCCGGCCATTGCGCCAGGAACGCCGCGAGCCGATGGGCAAGCTGATTCCGCTGCCGATGGCCAAGGTCAACCGCCGCCGCATCGAACCGTAAACCCTCTTTTATTTGTGGCCGGGCTTGTCCCGGCCGCGGTCATTGTCGATCCGTGATTGGCAGGACAGGCATTTTTCTGGAAAGACTGGCATGAGCGAAAGCGTGGAAAGCGTCGACACCGTAGAACTGTTCACCGACGGCGCCTGCAAGGGCAACCCCGGGCCCGGCGGCTGGGGCGCGTTGCTGGTGTGCAAGGGTGTCGAAAAGGAACTGTGGGGCGGCGAGGCCAACACCACCAACAACCGCATGGAACTGCTCGGCGCGATCCGCGGCCTTGAAGCACTCAAGCGCCCCTGCGACGTGCTGCTGGTGACCGACTCGCAGTACGTGATGAAAGGCATCAACGAGTGGATGGCCAACTGGAAGAAGCGCGGCTGGAAGACGGCCGCGAAAGAGCCGGTGAAGAATGCCGATCTGTGGAAAGAGCTGGACGAGCAGGTCAATCGGCACAAAGTCACCTGGAAGTGGGTGCGCGGGCACATTGGCCATCACGGTAACGAGCGGGCTGACCAGTTGGCCAATCGTGGGGTGGATGAGGTTCGCGGTTACAAGCAGAGCTGATTTCGCTTTCTAATCGTGGCGTGGCCGTTCGCGAGCAGGCTCGCTCCACAAGGTTCGAGTCCAGCGTGTTAACATCCGCGCCTTTGCCCGATTGACCCGTTGAGAGCTGAGCACTGATGGCCACCAGATCCGTTGTACTCGATACCGAAACCACCGGCATGCCGGTGACCGATGGTCACCGGATCATTGAAATCGGTTGCGTCGAACTGATCGGTCGGCGCCTGACGGGCCGGCATTTCCACGTTTATCTGCAACCGGATCGCGAAAGCGACGAGGGTGCGATCGGTGTGCACGGCATCACCAACGAATTCCTGGTCGGCAAGCCGCGCTTTGCCGAAGTTGCCGACGAGTTCTTCGAGTTCATCAAAGGCGCGCAGCTGATCATCCATAACGCGGCGTTCGACGTTGGCTTCATCAACAACGAATTCGCTTTGATGGGCCAGCACGATCGCGCCGACATCACCCAGCATTGCACCATCCTCGACACCCTGATGATGGCCCGGGAACGTCACCCGGGGCAGCGCAACAGCCTCGATGCGTTGTGCAAGCGCTACGGCGTCGACAACTCCGGCCGTGAACTGCACGGCGCCTTGCTCGACTCGGAGATCCTTGCCGACGTCTACCTGACCATGACCGGCGGCCAGACCAGCCTGTCGCTGGCCGGCAACGCCTCCGACGGCAATGGTACGGGCGAGGGCGCGGACAACTCAGCCACGGAAATCCGTCGTCTGCCGGTCGATCGCCAGCCAGCGCGCATCATCCGTGCGACCGAAGAAGAACTGGCGGCGCATCTGGTGCGGCTGGAGATCATCGCCAAATCGGCGGGGGCGCCGGCGTTGTGGACGCAGATTGCCGAGGCTGATGCGCAGGTCTGAAGATCAAGATCAAAAGATCGCAGCCTTCGGCAGCTCCTACGGGGATTGCATTCCATAGTAGGGACCAGGAAGGCAGCGATTTTTTGCGTTTGGCGACATGGAGCCAAGTTGCCACTCTCGCCACATTCGCTGCAACCCACTACCCTGAGTGCACTGGTCAGGTGCAAACCTGCCGCCTCAGGACACTGAGCCTCATGTATAAAGAGTTGAAATTCACGCTGGCGATCATCCATCGCGACAACAAGGTCGACTCTGTCGGCTGCGTCAAGGAATGAGGACTTTTCCCAGTATGCAACCGGTCATGAATCCGAAATACCCAGGGTTGTCGGTGCGCGTCGCCGATGAAGGTTTCGCGCCGTATATCTGGGGCAGTGACTTCAGTTTCGAGGTCGCCGCCTATGGTGCTGCCGCGATCGGCAAACCGGTCGAGCAGTGGCCGGTGACGCCGATCGTGCCGTACCGCAAGTGCTATGGCATCGATCCGGAAGAGTTCAGCGCCTTTCACAACGCGCCCGACAGCGCGATTTTCATGGCGTATCTGGACGACGAGCCGGTCGGCCACCTGGTGATCAGCACCAACTGGAACGGCTTTGCCCACATCGATGAACTGGCGGTGCATGCCCCGGCCCGGCGCCATGGCGTGGCCAAGGCGTTGCTTGATGTGGCGCAGTTCTGGAGTCGCAAGAAAAAGCTGCCGGGCATCATGCTCGAAACCCAGAACAACAACCTCGGCGCCTGTCGTCTGTATGAGCGTTGCGGTTATGTGATCGGCGGCATCGACCAGTTGCGCTATCGCGGCATTGATGCGCACACCGCCGAGGTCGCCCTGTTCTGGTATCGCCTGTTCGACAATCCGCTGGAAAAACCACTCAGCTCGACAACATCGCCTCGGCTTGTTCCGTGACGATGGCCAGCAGTGCCTGAATCGCCGCCGACGGCGTGGCATGTTTGAAGGTCAGCGCGTAGAGGTTGATCGGCACTGCCGGTGAGAGCGGGCAGGCGTCAAGCCCACTGGTGCGAGCGCCCAACGCGGTGAAGGGGTCGACGATGGCCAGACCTTCGCCGGCCTCGACCATGCTGCGCATCATCTGATGGGTCTGCACACGGGTCTGAATGCTTGGCGCCGGACGCAAGGCCTGGAGCTTGTTTTCCAGCGCCGGGCTGAGCGGGTCCTGACCTTCGAGACCGACCATGGCCTGACCGGCCAGGTCTGCCAGGGATATGTATTTCTGCTTGGGTTGCAGCCAGCCGTGAGGAGCGAGCAATTGCAGCTTGCCCTGGGCCAGCGATTGGCAGTGGATATCGGGGTGTTCGGGGTCGTGCAGGCTCAGGCCCAGATCGCTTTCACGCAATAACAGGCTGCGGACGATATCGCGAGTCGGCGCGCTGAGCAGGCTGCAAGGTGCGTCGGGCAAGCGTCGGCGCAGGGTCGCAAGGCTTTGTGGCAGTAATTGCTGGGCCAGCGGCGGGGTGCCGATGATGCGCAAGGGCGGGGCGAGGTACTGCTTGAGGCTGCTGGCCAGCCGCTGCACTGGCTCCAGCGCCTCATAAACGTGCGCGATTTCCACTTGCAGGGCGCGCGCTTCGGGGGTCGATTGCAAACGCCCGCGAACGCTGGCAAACAGCATGAACCCCAGCTGACTCTCGGCTTCGCGCAAACGCTCTTCGACCTCGGTCACCGGCAATTGCAGCCATTCGGCGGCGGTGCCCAGGTGACCGGTCTGCAAGAGCGCCTGAATCACTTCGATGTGGCGTAAACGCATGCGTGAAGTCCATGTTCAGCAGGTGGGGTCAGACGCTGAATCCTACCCCAAGTCCGCTCGCATGACTTCTGCTCATAACGCCGGGTTATTGAGCGACAGTTGGCTCAGGTTCACGGATCAGGGTAATGCCTGATTGAACCAGGAGAAACTCGCTGTCACTGACCTTATTGACCCGATCGCCAATGGCCAGTCTGTAAATGGGCTCCGAGCCAGTGGATCCGTCTGCAGACGGGTTCGATTCCTGGAATTCATGCACGGAATAAACGCGGCCTTCCGCATCTCTTGCATGAAACTGACCGACGAGTACTGCTGCCATCTGCTTAGAACCTCTGGAGATAAAACGCTTGATTTGCGGCTTTGTAGACCGTCATCAAGCTTGGTAAGTTTTCCTGCAGGAAAAAAATATTCCCCGCGCAGGAAAAACCAATGACCACTGGTGAAAGCGTCACTGGATCATCTATAACTAGCGACTCTTCCCACGGACCATCGAGAGTCTTCCATGAGCAATGTCTACAACGTCGCCGTAGTGGTCGGTAGCCTGCGTAAAGCATCGATCAATCGCAAAGTTGCACTGGCCCTCGCCGAACTGGCACCGGCCAATCTCAAGCTCGAGATTGTCGAAATCGGTGAACTGCCGCTGTACAACGAAGACATCGACGGCGATTCTCCGCCCGCAGCCTACAGCACTTTCCGTCAGAAAGTGGCGTCATCCGACGCGGTGCTGTTTGTCACCCCCGAATACAACCGTTCGATCCCGGCGCCGTTGAAGAACGCCATCGACGTCGGTTCGCGCCCTTATGGCCAGAGCGCGTGGAGCGGCAAGCCTGGCGCGGTGATCAGCGTATCCCCAGGCGCCATCGGCGGCTTCGGCGCGAACCAGCACCTGCGCCAGACCTTCGTTTTCCTCGATATTCACTGCCTGCAACAGCCGGAAGCGTATCTGGGCGGTGCAGGCAACGCGTTTGATGAAGCGGGCAAGCTGAGCGACTCGGTGAAACCGTTCCTGCAGAAATTCATCGATGCGTACGGCCAGTTCGTCGAGCAACACAAGAAATAACCGCGTACACAAAAACCTGTGGGAGCGAGCTTGCTCGCGAAGGCGTCGTCAGCCGTTGCAAAATTGCTGATTGACCTACCGCTTTCGCGAGCAAGCTCGCTCCCACATTTTGATCTTCAATCCATTTTCGATAGTTGAAGGCTTCTGCGAATGCTCGCTGCGTCACTGATTTTCCTGCTGACCATCACCCTCGTCATCTGGCAACCCAAAGGCCTCGGCGTCGGCTGGAGTGCAACGCTGGGCGCTGTGCTGGCGTTGATCTTTGGCGTCGTCCACCTCACCGATATCCCGCTGGTCTGGCAGATCATCTGGAACGCGACCGGCACCTTCGTAGCGCTCATCATCATCAGCCTGTTGCTCGACGAAGCTGGCTTCTTCAATTGGGCGGCGCTGCACGTGGCGCGTTGGGGGCGGGGCAGTGGGCGCAAGCTGTTTGCCTTCATGGTGCTGCTCGGTGCGCTGGTCTCGGCGCTATTCGCCAATGACGGTGCTGCACTGATTCTTACGCCCATCGTGATTTCCATGCTGCTGGCGCTGCGGTTCTCACCAGCGGCGACGCTGGCCTTTGTCATGGGTGCCGGGTTCATTGCCGACACGGCGAGCCTGCCGCTGGTGGTTTCAAACCTGGTCAACATCGTTTCGGCGGACTTTTTCCACATCGGCTTCAACCGCTATGCCGCGGTGATGGTGCCGGTCAATTTCGTCAGCGTGGCGGCGACGTTGGGCATGTTGATGTGGTTCTTTCGCCGCGATATTCCAGCGGCTTACGACCCGGAACAATTGGAAAATCCGCAAACCGCGATCCACGACAAGGCCACGTTCTACGCCGGTTGGGTGGTGCTGGTGATCCTCTTGATCGGCTGCTTCGCCCTCGAGCCGCTGGGCATTCCGATCAGCGCGATCTCGGCAGTGTGCGCCGCGCTGCTGCTGGGCATTGCCGCGCGGGGCCACAAGATCTCCACGCGCAAGGTCATGAAAGAGGCGCCGTGGCAGATCGTGATTTTCTCGCTGGGCATGTACCTGGTGGTGTATGGCTTGCGCAATGCCGGGCTCACCAGTTACCTCGCCGGTTGGCTGGACGTGTTCGCCGGCCACGGCGTGTGGGGCGCGGCCATGGGCACCGGTGTACTGACCGCGTTGCTGTCGTCGATCATGAACAATTTGCCGACGGTCCTGATCGGATTGCTGTCGATCGATGCCAGCCAGGCCAGCGGGGTGATCAAGGAAGCAATGATCTACGCCAACGTCATCGGCAGCGACCTGGGGCCGAAGATCACTCCGATCGGCAGTCTGGCGACCTTGCTGTGGCTGCATGTGCTGGAGCGCAAGGGCATTCACATTGGCTGGGGCTATTACTTCCGCGTCGGGATTGTGCTGACGGTGCCGGTGTTGCTGGTGACGTTGGCGGCTTTGGCGGTGCGGCTTTCGCTTTAGACCGGGGTGGGCCCCTTCGCTGGCAAGCCAGCTCCCACAGGATTTGTATTCACCGCGAAACCTGTGGGAGCTGGCTTGCCAGCGAAGGGGCCAGTTCAGGCACCACAAATCTCAGGTTTGGCCGGGGACATTCGGCCAAAGATCCGCCACCAGAAACAGGCGCTCCGCCTCTTCCCATTCGCCCTGGGCATTCTCGGTCAGGCGCACCATCAACTGCGCCGGGGCCAACGCTGGCAGGTCTTCGAGCCACAAACGCAGATGCTCATCCGCCCAGACCTGATCCGCCGGATAATGCGCCGGCGCCAGCCAGGCGTGGCGGGGCAGGGGTTGCCAGCGGCCCGGCGGGCGTTGCGCGACAAACGCCGGCCAGTCTTTCTGATGCAGCCAACTGCCACGCAAATGTTGCGGATGCGCGCCGTGCGGTGAATCGGCCTGCCCGGGCCACGGATAGAGTAGATAACCGCCCAGCCACAATTGCGCGCTGAACGTCTCGATATCCAGCGCGGCGAGCACTTCGCGGCTCTCCGGGCGCGCCGAGATCGGCAATTGATGCTCGGCCAGATGCGCCAGTTTGCGATCCAGCCGGTCATGACAACCCGGCCCCAGCCACTGCGCCGGATCGCGGCCATCGCCATCCTGCGGGCCAAGGTAGAGCTTGATCGCCAATTCCAGGTGATGCACACCGTCGCGGTCACGCAGCAGCATGTCGAGTTCGCCGAGGGTGTGCCCGGCGCGGCGGATCGGCAGGTTGGCGGCGATCAATTCGATGCCCGGCGCATGCTCCACAGCGAACTGCCACAGACGCTCGTAATACAGGCCCAGACGCCGGGTGCGCGCCTGCGCCAGCCATTGCAGCAGGCCGTAACTGTCGTGGTCGAGCTGGCGCAGCCAGTGTTCGAGACGCTGCGGGTCATGTACCCAATCGCTGCCGGCCAGCGGATGGCGCTGCGGCCACGGCGTGGCGGCGAGCATCGGCGGTGCGAGGATGACCCACGCCAGGTCCCGCACTTCGGGATGGCGTAATTGATGAGGCAACTGCAACAGGTCGGGAAAGAGGATCATCTTGCGAGCATAGCCTTAAACCTGAGCCCGCCCTTGAGGCTGAAAGGATTTTGTCTATCTGGCGCTTTCGCCCATAATCGGGTTTTCGCGTTTTCGATTGTCCGCAGAGGTCCCATGGAGCAATTTCGTAATATCGGCATCATCGGTCGCCTGGGCAGTTCCCAGGTGCTGGATACCGTCCGCCGACTGAAACGCTTTCTGCTCGACCGTCACCTGCATGTGATCCTCGAAGACACCATCGCTGAAGTCCTGCCCGGCCACGGCCTGCAAACCTCGTCGCGCAAGATGCTCGGCGAAGTCTGCGACATGGTCATAGTCGTCGGTGGTGACGGCAGCCTGCTCGGCGCCGCGCGGGCGCTGGCCAAACACAATATTCCGGTGCTGGGCATCAACCGTGGCAGCCTCGGCTTCCTCACCGATATTCGCCCGGACGAGCTGGAAATCAAGGTCGCCGAAGTGCTCGACGGCCACTATCTGGTGGAAAACCGCTTCCTGCTGCAAGCCGAAGTGCGTCGCCATGGCGAGGCCATCGGGCAGGGCGATGCGCTCAACGACGTGGTGCTGCACCCGGGCAAATCGACGCGGATGATCGAGTTCGAGCTGTACATCGATGGCCAGTTTGTCTGCAGCCAGAAGGCCGACGGCCTGATCGTCGCCACGCCGACCGGCTCCACTGCCTACGCCTTGTCTGCCGGCGGGCCGATCATGCATCCCAAGCTCGACGCTATTGTGATTGTGCCGATGTACCCCCATACCTTGTCGGGACGGCCGATCGTGGTCGATGGCAACAGTGAGCTGAAAATCGTCGTGTCCAAAGATATGCAGATCTACCCGCAGGTGTCCTGCGACGGCCAGAACCATTTCACCTGCGCACCGGGCGACACCATTACCGTGAGCAAGAAAGCGCAGAAGCTGCGCCTGATTCATCCTCTCGATCACAATTACTACGAGGTGTGCCGCACCAAGCTTGGCTGGGGCAGCAAGCTGGGGGGCGGAGGCGACTGATGCTCGATCCCGCGCGCAGTTACGACCTGATCGGTGACGTGCACGGATGCGCTCTGACCCTCGAACACTTGCTGGACCGTCTCGGTTATCACAAGCAGGCCGGGGTCTGGCGCCATCCTTCACGCATGGCGGTGTTCGTCGGCGACATCATCGACCGCGGCCCGCGCATTCGCGAGGCGCTGCACATCGTCCACGACATGGTCGAGGCGGGTCAGGCGCTGTGCATCATGGGCAACCATGAATTCAACGCGCTCGGCTGGGTCACCCCGGCACCACCGGGCAGCGGCAAGCAGTTCGTGCGCGAACACACCAAGCGCCACGCGCGGCTGTTGCAGGAAACCCTCACTCAATTTGAAGACCATCCCGGCGACTGGCATGACTTCCAGCAATGGTTCTATGAACTGCCGCTGTTCGTCGATGCCGGTCGTTTCCGCGTCGTCCACGCCTGCTGGGATGCCGGACTGATCGAGCCGTTGCGAGCGTTGTTTCCTAATGGCTGCGTCGATGAGCACTTCCTCCAGGCCTCGGCGGTTCCGGGCAGTTTTGCCTGCACTGTGTTCGACCGCTTGCTGCGCGGCACCGACATGCGTTTGCCGGGCGGCTTGACCATGACCAGCGGCGACGGTCTGGTGCGTTCATTCTTTCGCACCAAATTCTGGGAAGACGACCCGAAAACCTACGGCGACATCGTCTTCCAGCCCGATGCGTTGCCAGAACCTGTCGCGCAGACGCCGCTGACTTCGACCGAGAAGAATTCCCTGCTGCGCTATGGCGTCGACGAGCCGTTGCTGTTCGTCGGCCATTACTGGCGCAGCGGCAAACCGGCGCCGATCCGCCCGAACCTCGCGTGCCTGGATTACAGCGCGGTGCTCTACGGCAAACTGGTGGCCTATCGTCTGGACCAGGAAACGCGCCTGGATCCGCAAAAATTCGTCTGGGTCGATGTCGAGCGGCCGGAGGTGCTGCAATGAGTGCGGTAGCGGTATTGCGCCTGCCGTTGGCGGTGGATTTGAGCGGTTTCGTCAAACTGTTGCAGCGCATGCAAGTGCCCCATCGGGTCAGCGAAGAGGCGGGCGAGCAGGTGTTGTGGGCGCCGGAGGAAATCAGCGAGGACGTGCGTTCGCTGTACGAGCGCTTCCCGGCTGGCGACCCGGAACAGCAACTGGATATTCCTGTAGGCCAGACCTTCAAACGGCCAGGCTTCGGCGAACAGCTGAAACACGCCAAAGCCACTGGGTTCATTCTGCTGTTGAGCCTGATCGTCGCTGGCCTGACCTTTCTCGGCGAAAACCTCGAGACACTGCGCTGGCTGACCTTCCTCGATTTCCGCGTGATCGGCGAGTACATCCACTTCACGCCGCTGGCCGACAGTCTGGCGGCAGGGCAGTGGTGGCGGCTGGTCACGCCGATGCTGATCCACTTCGGCATTCTCCATCTGGCCATGAACGGCATGTGGTACTGGGAACTGGGGCGGCGCATCGAGTCGCGTCAGGGCAGCATCAACCTGATTGGCCTGACGCTGCTGTTCAGTCTGGTGTCCAACTACGCGCAGTTCGTCTGGAGCGGCCCGAGCCTGTTCGGCGGTCTGTCCGGCGTGCTTTACGGCTTGCTCGGGCATTGCTGGATCTTCCAGCTGCTGGCACCGAATCCGGCCTATCGCCTGCCGCGCGGCGTGCTGGTAATGATGCTGGTGTGGCTGGTGGTGTGCATGTCCGGGCTGATCTCGCTGATCGGTTTCGGCCAGATCGCCAATGCCGCGCACCTGAGCGGGTTACTCATCGGATGCCTCACTGGTTTGTTGGGCGGTTTGTATAACCGCCGTAAACTGGCCGTCTAACATTTTTGTTTCAGTAAAGAGCACGGAGATCCTGATGTCCTCTTTCAACGACATGATCAACAACATCACCCCGGACATCTACGAAAGCCTGAAACTGGCCGTGGAGATCGGTAAATGGTCCGACGGCAACAAACTCACTGCCGAACAGCGCGAGCTGTCGTTGCAGGCGATGATCGCCTGGGAAATCCAGAACCTGCCTGAAGACCAGCGCACCGGTTACATGGGCCCGCAAGAATGTGCGTCGAAGTCGATCGAAGTGCCGAACATCCTGTTCAAGTCGGATGCCATCCATTGATCGAGATTGGCCGCGGTGCAATCAGCAAAATGTCGGCGCGTCTGGACGGGTCGAACGTGCAGTACGCGTTTCGTCTGGATGACGTCGAGGTGCCGGTCAACCCGTTGATCGGCAGCACGCTGCGTCTGGAATTTTTGGGAGCAATTCATTGCACCCATTGCGGGCGCAGGACCAAAACCAGTTTCAGTCAGGGTTATTGCTACCCGTGCATGACCAAACTGGCGCAGTGCGACCTGTGCATCATGAGTCCGGAGCGTTGCCACTTCGACGCCGGCACCTGCCGTGATCCGGTGTGGGGCCAGCAGTTCTGCATGACTGATCATGTGGTCTACCTGGCCAACTCGTCGGGGATCAAGGTCGGTATCACCCGTGCCACGCAGCTGCCGACCCGCTGGCTGGATCAGGGTGCAAGTCAGGCGCTGCCGATCATGCGCGTATCCACACGCCAGCAATCGGGGTTTGTCGAGGACCTGTTCCGCAGTCAGGTGGCGGACAAGACCAACTGGCGCGCCCTGCTCAAGGGCGATGCTGCAGCGGTGGATCTGGCGCAGGTGCGCGATCAATTGTTCGAAAGCTGCGCCGAAGGCCTGCAAGGCTTGCAGGAGCGATTCGGCCTACAGGCGATTCAGACGATTGCCGATGTAGAACCGCTGGAAATCCGCTATCCCGTCGAGCAATACCCGGCGAAAATCGTCAGCTTCAACCTGGACAAGAACCCGATTGCCGAAGGCACGCTGCTGGGGATCAAGGGCCAGTACCTGATCTTCGACACCGGCGTGATCAACATTCGTAAATACACGGCCTATCAGCTTGCCGTGCATCAATAAGGATTCCAGCATGCGCACCGAACAACCGAAGATGATTTACCTCAAGGACTATCAGGCGCCCGAGTACCTGATTGACGAAACCCACCTGACCTTCGAGTTGTTCGAGGACCACAGCCTGGTTCACGCGCAACTGGTGATGCGCCGCAACCCGGAGCGCGGCGCCGGCCTGCCGCCGCTGGTGCTCGACGGCCAGCAACTGGAGCTGCTCTCGGTAACGCTGGCGGACCGGGAGCTGAGCGCTGCTGACTATCAAGTCTCGGACAGTCACCTGACCCTGCAGCCGACCAGTGAAACCTTCACCCTCGACACCAGCGTACGCATCCACCCGGAAACCAATACCGCGCTGGAAGGCCTGTACAAGTCCGGCACGATGTTCTGCACCCAGTGCGAAGCCGAAGGCTTTCGCAAGATCACCTATTACCTCGACCGCCCGGACGTGATGAGCAAGTTCACCACCACGGTGGTGGCCGAACAGCACAGCTACCCGGTACTGCTCTCCAACGGTAACCCGATCGCTTCCGGCCCCGGCGAAGACGGCCGGCACTGGGCGACCTGGGAAGACCCGTTCAAGAAACCGGCGTACCTGTTCGCGCTGGTCGCCGGTGATCTGTGGTGCGTCGAAGACACCTTCACCACCATGAGCCAGCGCAACGTCGCGCTGCGCATTTATGTCGAGCCGGAAAACATCGACAAGTGCCAGCACGCGATGAACAGCCTGAAGAAATCCATGCGCTGGGACGAAGAGGTCTACGGTCGCGAGTACGATCTGGACATCTTCATGATCGTCGCGGTCAACGATTTCAACATGGGCGCGATGGAGAACAAGGGCCTCAACATCTTCAACTCCAGCGCCGTGCTGGCCCGCGCCGAAACCGCCACCGACGCCGCGCACCAGCGGGTCGAGGCGATCGTCGCCCACGAATATTTCCACAACTGGTCGGGCAACCGCGTGACCTGCCGCGACTGGTTCCAGCTGTCGCTCAAGGAAGGTTTCACGGTGTTCCGCGATGCCGGTTTCTCCTCGGACATGAACTCGGCGACGGTCAAGCGCATTCAGGACGTGGCGTACCTGCGTACCCACCAGTTCGCCGAAGATGCCGGGCCGATGGCCCATGCCGTGCGCCCGGACAGCTTCATCGAGATTTCCAACTTCTACACCCTGACCGTGTACGAAAAGGGCTCGGAAGTGGTCGGCATGATCCACACCTTGCTCGGTGCCGAGGGCTTCCGTAAGGGCAGCGATCTGTACTTCGAACGCCACGACGGCCAGGCCGTGACCTGTGACGATTTCGTCAAGGCCATGGAAGATGCCAATGGCGTCGACCTCAGTCAGTTCAAGCGCTGGTACAGTCAGGCCGGCACACCGCGTCTGGCCGTCAGCGAGTCCTACGACGCTGCCGCAAAAACCTACAGCCTGACCTTCCGCCAGAGCTGCCCGCTGACCCCGGACAAAGTAGAAAAACTGCCATTCGTGATTCCGGTCGAGCTCGGCCTGCTCGACAGCCAGGGCAACGAAATTGCTCTGCGTCTGGCCGGTGAAGCCTCGGCGCAAGGCACCGCCCGAGTGATCTCGGTGACCGAAGCCGAGCAGACCTTCACTTTCGTCGACATTAACGAGCAACCGCTGCCATCGCTGCTGCGCGGCTTCTCGGCGCCGGTGAAACTGAGCTTCCCGTACAACCGCGATCAACTGATGTTCCTGATGCAGCACGACAGCGACGGCTTCAACCGCTGGGATGCCGGTCAGCAGTTGTCGGTGCAAGTGCTACAAGAGTTGATTGGCCAGCATCAGAAAGGCGAGAGTCTGAAGCTCGATCCGCGTCTGGTGTCGGCGCTGCGCACGGTGCTGTCCGACGACTCGCTGGATCAGGCGATGGTTGCCGAAATGCTCTCGCTGCCGGGGGAGGCCTATCTCACTGAGATCAGCGAGGTGGCTGACGTCGAGGCGATTCATGTCGCTCGCGAGTTCGCCCGCAAGCAACTCGCCGAAGGCTTGTTCGAAGCGCTGTGGCTGCGTTATCAGGCCAATCGCGATCTGTCGAAAAAGACTCCGTACGTGGCCGAGGCCGAGCACTTCGCCCGGCGCGCCTTGCAGAACATTGCCCTGTCGTACCTGATGCTCAGCGGCAAGCCGGAAGTGCTGGCGGCGGCGCTGGAGCAGTTCGAGACCGCCGACAACATGACCGAGCGCCTGACTGCGCTGGCGGTGCTGGTCAATTCGCCGTTCGAAGAGCAGAAGGCTTTGGCTTTGGCCAGCTTCGCCGAGCACTTCAAGGACAATCCGCTGGTCATGGATCAGTGGTTCAGCGTGCAGGCCGGCAGCACCTTGCCGGGCGGTTTGGAGCGGGTGAAGGCGTTGATGCAGCACCCGGCGTTCAACATCAAGAACCCGAACAAGGTGCGGGCATTGATCGGCGCGTTCGCCGGGCAGAACCTGATCAACTTCCACGCGGCGGACGGTTCCGGTTATCGCTTCCTTGCCGATCTGGTGATCGAACTGAACGGCTTCAACCCGCAGATCGCCTCGCGCCAACTGGCCCCGCTGACCCGCTGGCGCAAATACAACAGCGCGCGCCAGGCACTGATGAAGGCCGAGCTGGAGCGGATTCTGGCGTCCGGAGCGTTGTCCAGCGACGTGTATGAAGTGGTAAGCAAAAGCCTGGCGTAACGCCGATCAACTCCTGGGCGTTTGATTGATCGTTCCCATGCTCTGCGTGGGAATGCCTCTCCCGACGCTCTGCGTCGGCTTTGGGACGCAGAGCGTCCCTTGCTGCATTCCTTTGCTGCGCGTGGGAACGATCAACAAAAAAAATGCCGCTCAACGAGCGGCATTTTCATTGACACAAAAAACAGCTATTTGCGCAGATCAAACCGATCCAGATTCATCACCTTCGTCCATGCCTTGACGAAATCATTGACGAACTGCGTCTTCGCATCGGCGCTGGCATACACCTCGGCCAAGGCGCGCAATTGCGCATTTGAGCCGAACACCAGATCCACTCGCGTCGCCGTCCATTTCGCCGCCCCGGTCTTGCGGTCACGTCCCTCGAACTCATCGGCATCCCGTGACGTCGGCGTCCATTCCACGCCCATGTCCAGCAGGTGGGTGAAGAAGTCATTGCTCAGCGTATCGGTTTTATCGGTGAACACGCCATGCCGCGTCTGCCCGACGTTGGTGTTCAACACCCGCAGACCACCCAACAGCACGGTCATTTCCGGTGCCGTGAGAGTCAGCAACTGCGCCTTGTCGATCAGCAGTGTTTCCGCCGCAACCGTGTATTTGCCTTTGCTGTAATTGCGGAAGCCATCGGCGATCGGTTCGAGGAAGCCGAACGATTCGACATCGGTTTGCTCCTGCGAAGCATCGACGCGGCCCGGTGAGAACGGCACCGACACTGAGTGCCCGGCGTTCTGCGCGGCTTTTTCCACCCCGGCATTGCCGGCCAGGACGATCAGGTCTGCCAGCGAGATCTTCTTGCCATTGGCAGCCGAACCGTTGAACTCGTTCTGGATGCCTTCCAGCGTGCTCAGCACCTTGTCCAATTGCTCGGGCTGGTTGGCCTGCCAGAACTTCTGCGGGGCCAGACGCAAGCGACCACCGTTGGCGCCGCCGCGCTTGTCCGAGCCACGAAAGGTCGACGCTGCCGCCCACGCCGTCGAGACCAGTTGTGACACCGACAATCCCGAAGCCAGCACCTTGTTTTTCAGCGCCGTGGCGTCGCTGTCATCGATCAGCGCGTGCGTCACGTCGGGCAGCGGGTCTTGCCAGAGCAATTCCTCTTTCGGCAATTCCGGGCCGAGGTAGCGGGAGAGCGGACCCATGTCGCGATGGATCAGCTTGTACCAGGCGCGGGCGAACGCGTCGGCGAGTTGATCAGGATTAGCCAGGAAGCGCCGGGAGATCTGTTCATAGGCAGGATCGAAACGCAGCGCCAGATCGGAGGTCAGCATGGTCGGCGAGAGCTTCTTGTTCGGATCGTGAGCGTGGGGAACGGTGCCCGCACCGGCGCCGTTTTTCGGTTGCCACTGATTGGCGCCCGCCGGACTTTTGCTCAGCTCCCATTCGAAGCCGAACAGGTTTTCCAGATAATTGTTGCTCCAATGCGTGGGCGTCGTGGTCCAGGTGACTTCCAGGCCACTGGTGATGGTGTCGGCGCCTTTGCCGGTGCCGAAGGCATTTTTCCAGCCCAGACCTTGCTGCTCCAGACCGGCCGCTTCCGGCTCTGGACCGACATTGTCGGCAGGGCCGGCGCCGTGGGTCTTGCCGAAGGCATGGCCGCCGGCGATCAGCGCGACGGTTTCTTCATCGTTCATGGCCATGCGACCGAAGGTTTCGCGGATGTCCTTGGCCGAGGCCACAGGGTCCGGGTTGCCTTCAGGGCCTTCCGGGTTCACATAGATCAGGCCCATCTGCACGGCGGCGAGGGGATTTTCCAGATTGCGTTCGCCCTGATCGGTGCGGCTTTCTTCGCGGCCATGCAGATCGGGCTCAGCCACCAGCGTGCCGTCGCCGGGCTCCTGCACCGGACCATTGCTCTTGCCGTAACGGTTGTCGCCGCCCAGCCATTCGGTTTCCGAACCCCAGTACACATCTTCATCCGGTTCCCAGACATCGGCACGGCCACCGGAAAAACCGAAGGTCTTGAAGCCCATCGACTCCAACGCGACGTTGCCGGTGAGCACGATCAGGTCGGCCCAGGAAATATTGCGTCCGTATTTCTGCTTGATCGGCCACAGCAGGCGGCGGGCTTTGTCGAGGCTGACGTTATCTGGCCAGCTGTTGAGCGGCGCAAAGCGTTGCTGACCGGAGCCGGCGCCGCCACGGCCATCGGCGGTGCGATAGGTCCCGGCGCTGTGCCAGGCCATGCGCACGAACAACGGGCCGTAATGGCCGAAGTCTGCCGGCCACCAGTCCTGAGAATCAGTCATCAGCGCTTTGATGTCTTGTTTCAGGGCTTGAAAGTCGAGGCTTTTGAAGGCTTTGGCGTAGTCGAAGTCCTGGCCCAGCGGATCGGACTTAGGTGAGTGCTGGCTGAGGATTTTCAGATTGAGTTGATTCGGCCACCAGTCACGGTTCGTTGTACCGCCGCCGGCGGCGTGGTTGAACGGGCATTTCGATTCGTTTGCCATGTTCGTATCCCTATCAGGTCTGCGGCCGGCTCGTGCCGACTTCGGACTGGTAAGGCTAGACCCGAGTTGGCAAGTCGGCTAATAGCCCGACTGTTGGAAGCCGATAGGCAAACTCTTTCACCGCAACTCCTTCAGGGATTAGCTGGATTGCGCGGTTTCGTCATCAGGAACGTCATCAAGAATGTCATCCTGCCCCGGCAGTTCAGTGATCACGCTGAAGTCCGACACTTCAACCGCGCCATTGCCATAGCCCAGCAAATGAAACGAGAAGGCCTTGCGCGGCTGCGGGTTTTCAAAGCTGAAGTCCAACTCCAGTGGCTGGTCCGCCGTGGCGACCATTTCCGTAGGCAGGCCCAGTTGCACGTCCTGTTCGAATTGCTTGGCCTTGAGCTGAATGTACGCCGCCTGCTGCGGATCAACCGAGCGCACGGTCAGGCGCACGCGGGTGTGCGAGCCTTTGGGCATTTCCAGGTATTGCGCGCCGATCAGGTTGTCGGCCCAGTCATCCTTGATCTGTGCTTGCAGTGGGATGATGTTGTTGCTGCCGAACTGATAGCGATGGTTGAGCGGCGTGCGCAGCAGGGACAGGTCGAGGGCATCGGCGCGCGCGGCAATCTGTCGGGCCGGATGGCCGCTGTAGGTGCCTTTGTAAGTGGCGCTTTCGGCGATGAAGCCGGCGCTTTGGTAGTAGCGGCAGCGGCGCGGCAGGTCGCATTCAGAAAAGATGCCCTGACCGTTGTGGTAGCGCAGTTTGCCATTGGTGAACGACATGATTTCGCGCCCGGAATCGTAGTCGCGAAACAACGACCGACCGCTCAGCGCAGTCGGCACCGGCAGGTCGAAATAGTCGAGGATCGAGGTGCTCAGATCGACGTGGCCATAAACCCCGGCATTCAGCCGCGGCAGTTGCGCCTGTTCCGGCGCCAGCGTCAGGTTGAAACCCCATGACGAGGCCAGACGTACACCGTCGATGCCGTGGGATTCATCCGAGGTGATCACCACCAGCGTGTCGTTGAGAACGCCCTGGCGCTCGAGCCCCGAGAGAAAATGATCCAGCGCATCGTCCAGATAACCGACAGCGGCCTGCTTCGGCGTTTCATAACGTTGCAGGTAATCCTCCGGTGCGGAGTAGGGCTGGTGGGTGCCGACCGTCAGCAGCGTGAGCATCCATGGCTGCTTGTGCTTTTTCAGTTGGCCGACGTAATCCAGCGCGCCTTCGAAAAACGCCTTGTCATCCTTGCCCCAGGGGAATTCCAGATAGTTGCTGTTGCTGAACCATTCCAGACCGTGGGTCGCATCAAAACCGATGTGCGGCATGATCTTGTCTTTGGCCATGAAGCGCAGGCCGGCGCCCTGTAAATAGTGGGTGCTGAAGCCGTGTTCGCGCAGCTGCGCCGGCAGGCAGGCCTGATTGCGTTCGGTGAGGGTGAGCATTTCCACGCCTTTGGGCGTGCCATTGTTGAGCTTGTCGTAGTCACCACAGAGCATGGCGTACAGACCGCGAATGGTCTGGTGGGTGTGCAGCACGTAATCCGGGGTGTTCATGCCGCGCTCGGCCCAGCGGCTCAGGTTGGGCATCAGGTCTTCTTGATAGTGACTGCCGATCGCCTCACGGTTGGCGCGAATGTAGGCACCGGGAATGCCCTCCAGCACGATGATCAACACGTTGCGCGCCTGGCCGGGCGCGGCGAGCAATTTCTGGCCATTGAGGTCGACGTCGGTGAGTCCAGCCATCGCGGGTGTGGGTTCTTCGATATCGCCGTCCAGCCATTCTTCGGCCTGGATCTGCAGGTCGGCGACTTCGCTGGCGAGCAATTGATGCGGCAGGTTGTACAGGCGCCAGGCATCGCCGTCGTTCGGCCACAGGTTTTGCGTGCCCCAATGTGCGGCGAACAACACGATTGGCGCGACCCAGACAGAGCGAGGCAGAGCAGGGCGAGACAAGCCGCGACCAACAAACTGAGTCACCAGCCAGAAAACCAGCGCGCCCAACAAAGCAATGGTCAGGGCAGGGTGCGCAAGTCCGCCGCCGGTGGAATTCTCGACGAACTGCGGGTCAATCAGGTAGTGAATATCCGAAGGCGTCGGCAGGCGGCCGACGGCGCTGACCAGTTCTGCCGTGGCGATCGCCAACAGTGCCCAGAACACCAGCACTGGCAAGGCCAGCCACCACGCGCGACGATGCAGTGCCACGACCAGCAGACTGCCGACGGCCAGGTCCGAGAGAAAGCCCAGCGGTGTTGACCAGCCCAACGCCGCGCGCAGGCACACGGGCACGATCAGTACCAGAACGATCAGGGAAAGGAGGCGGGCATTCGGCCGCCGTAGCCAGTTAAAAAGTGAGCTCACAAAAAAAGGCCTGCGTGTCATGAAAGGGTCAAGAAACTGTGGGCGATGATACCAAGGGTAGGAACGCTGATCGGTTTTTTTGACCCGCGACTGGCGATTCGTGAAAGACCGCGTGCCTAGACCGGGCGGGGCTTCTGGACGTTTTGCGGCTTTTCAGGGGAGGCAGTTTTTTGTTTCAGACTGTTGTAGGTTCGTCCGGTGCTCGTGGTATTCCAGCCGCAGAAGACAAATCGCTCAGTGCTATCGATATACGATAAAGATATTTAATTTCTATTTTTTATAGCTATAAAATCAGCCCTTTCAGCCCACCCCCATGCTGCGAGGTTGTCATGGCCACACCGTTCAAACGTTCCGCGCTGACTCTGTTGGCCGCAACCCTGACAGCGGGTGCGCTGTTCAGTAGCGGCGCACGGGCCGAGGGCAAAATCAGCATCGCCCAGCAATTCGGCATCGGTTATCTGATTCTCGACGTCGTGCGCGATCAACACCTGATCGAGAAACACGGTAAGGCCCAGGGTCTGGAGATCAAGGTCGACTGGAACAGCATTTCCGGCGCCACGGCGATGAACGAGGCGCTGCTCACCGGAGCGCTGGACGTGGTCTCGGCCGGCGTGCCGCCGATGCTCACCGTGTGGGATCGCACCAAGGGCAAGCAGAACGTCAAGGCTATCGCCGCGCTCGGCTCGATGCCCAATTACCTGCTGACCAACAACCCGAACATCAAAACCCTCAAGGACTTCAGCGACAAGGATCGCATCGCCGTGCCAGCGGCTGGCGTAGGTTTCCAGTCGCGCACGCTGCAGATTGAAACCGCCAGGCAATTCGGCGACGACCAGTTCAAGAAATTCGACAACATTTCGGTCAGCCTGCCGCACCCGGACGCCACCGCCGCGCTGATCGCTGGCGGCTCGGAGATCAACTCACATTTCTCCAGCCCACCGTTTCAATACCAGGCTCTGCAAAACCCGAACGTGCACAAAGTGCTGAGTTCCTACGACATCCTCGGCGGCCCGGCGACGTTCAACGTGCTCTACACCACAGAAAAATTTCACGACGAAAACCCGAAAACCTACAAGGCGTTCTACGACGCACTGGCCGAAGCCGAGAACATCATCAAAGCCGACAAACCCGCCGCCGCCCAGGCCTACGTCCGCGTAGAGCAATCGAAACTGCCGCTGGCCCTGGTCGAGCAAATCGTCAAAGACCCGGAAATTGACTTCACCGTCGTACCGCAACGCACGTTCATCTATGCCGAGAAACTGCAGGAACTCGGTGTGTTGAAGAACAAAGCGGCGAGCTGGAAGGATTATTTCTTTGAAGAGGCGCATGGTGGTGCGGGGAGTTGAGGGGGCGGCAGGCTCTTTTGGGCTTACGCTGCCGAGCTTGGTTCACGCTTCATGCTGCTGAGTAGTGGCTGTCCGTTGCCGGACAGCCGTCCCGAACCATCATGCAACGACCTTGTATTCGCTTTGGAAAACTTCGTCGCCGGGCCACCAGCGGAACGTACAGGTGAGCGAGTTGTTTTTGCTGCGCTCCAGACCCCAGCGGGGGACGATTCCGTAAGTTTCTGTCACCTTTGCGATAGTAAAAATATCGGTGCTCAGACTGCTGCCGTCGGCAAAAGTGAAATCCAGTTTGAGACGGGTCATTTTCGCCGTCGGCGTTATCTTCGCGCCGATGTCGCTGATCTTGGATAGCGAAATCTCGGTTTGCTCGGCATTCAACCCTTCGAAGTCAAAAGGAAAATCTACGGTGCCAGTCATCTTGCAATGCTCCATCTGATCAATGAGACCCCTGCAATCATTGCCGGGAATACGCAGCATAGGGCGCATGGTATTGATGCAACACTGTAAAAGTTGACAGTTCTTTAGCAAGAAACGCAATAAATCAAGGAGTGCCACTACTGTTTACGGCAGAACGGTTCTGCTTCCCCATCCTCAAAAATATTTTCAATCGGCAATCCAAACGTTCGCGCGATCTGAAACGCCAGCGGCAGGCTCGGGTCGTAGCGTTCATTTTCGATGGCGTTAACGGTCTGGCGCGAGACGTTCAAGCGCTCCGCCAGATCGACCTGTGACCACTTGCGCTCGGCGCGCAGAAACCTTGAGGTGATTTCTCATTGATAGCGACGCCGGGCGATTTGCAGACCGAGGATCCACATCGCGGCCATCACCGGCCATACGCAGGTCCACGGGATGTGCGGGGCGCCGATATTTTCCATGCGGTCAAAGCATCGTTTCCATAAAAAACGGGGCGGCCTGATCATCGATCAAGCCGCCCCGTTTTTCTGTCAGGCGAAGAGTCTTTCTGTCAGCGATCAATGCATCTTGCTGTGATCATGGCCGCCCATGTTGGTCAGCGCGCGAACCGGTGCCTTGACTTCAATGGTTTCTTTCTCGCCCTTGGCGTTTTCAACGGTCAGGGTCAGCGGCACGCTGTCGCCTTCCTTCAACTGACCGGTCAGGCCCATCAGCATGACGTGGTAGCCGTTCGGGTCGAAGCTCACGGCTTTGCCGGCAGGCAACTCAACCGACTTCACCGGGCCCATGGTCATGACGTCGTTCTTCATGCTCATTTCATGAATCTGTACGTCCTTGGCCACTGGCGAGGCAACGCTGAGCAATTTGCTGTCGCTGTCGGCAGTAACGGTCATGAACGCGCCGCTGGCAGACTGGGTCGGCACAGTGGCACGGACCCAGGCATCGTCGACTTTGGTCTGCGCCGACGCCTGAAAGGCCAGGCCGAGCAGGGACAGTGCACATACGGTGCGTTTGAGGTGATTCAGAACGGGATGCATCAGCAGACCTCCATAACAGTAAGCAAATCTTCCGTGCACTCTTGGGCTGTCAGCGAAGTGGACAGGCCCAGGCGCAACTCACCACGCGAGTCGTAGACGTAACTGGTGGACGTATGGGAGATGGTGTAGGTGTCGCCGGCCGGGACTTTCTCGTAAAACACGTCGAATTCCTTGGCGGTCGCCTTGGTTTCCTCAAGCGTGCCGTACAACGCGACGAAGCTCGGGTCGAAGGCTTTGACGTAGGCGTCGAGGATCTGCGGCGTGTCGCGTTCGGGGTCGAGGGTGATGAACACCACTTGCAGGCGATCGCCGTCGCGGCCCATCAGTTTTTTGATCTGTGCGGCGCGGGCCAGAGTAGTGGGGCAAACGGCCGGGCATTGGGTGAAGCCGAAGAAGATCATCGGCATCATCCCGCGAAAGCTCGACAGCGACATGGTCTCGCCTTCGGGGTTCTTGAGCTTGAAGGTGCGTCCGAGGATCTTGTCGCTCAGATCCTTGCCGTACTTGTACGACAGTTGGCCACGGGTATCGCAACCGGCGAGCAGGCCGAGCCCGAGCACGCCCATTCCCGCAAGTACCTTGCGGCGAGTCAACAAAGCCGTCATCTAATACCGCCTTTTGCAGCCCGCGAGTCGGCAGGACTGGCGGGGGGTTAACCGTAAAAGCGCCGCATGATAGCAAACTGAGGCTGATCGCCGGCTGCCGATCGCCGCGCGGTGCGGGATCGGACGACAAAAGGTGTAAGAAGAAATGACGGATACGCCCATTCGTTCGTTGTGATCAGAATCGATTTAAATAGTATGACGATTGGAGGCGGGCGTAGAAACACGTACTCTTGCCGCTGCGCTGCAAAGACCAAAACAACAACAGGAGTCTGTAATGCAACCGATTCGTCTCGGCCTGGTGGGCTACGGCAAGATCGCCCAGGATCAACACGTTCCCGCCATCCTCGCCAACCCCGCGTTCCAGTTGGTAGCGGTCGCCACCCAGGGCAAACCTTGCGCCGGGGTGGAAAACTTCCAGTCGCTGGGCGAACTGCTTGAAAACGGCCCGGCCGTCGATGCGATTGCCTTCTGCACGCCGCCGCAAGGGCGTTTTACCCTGGTGCAACAGGCGTTGGCGGCCGGCAAGCACGTGCTGGTGGAAAAACCGCCCTGTGCAACGTTGGGCGAGGCCATGGCCCTGGTCGATCAGGTCGCTGAACAAGGCGTCAGTGCTCTGTTCGCCTGGCATTCACGCTACGCACCGGGCATCGCCGCCGCCCGCAACTGGCTGGCCAGCCGCACCCTGCAAAGCGTACAGATTGACTGGAAGGAAGACGTGCGCAAATGGCATCCGGGCCAGGCGTGGATCTGGCAACCGGGTGGCCTGGGTGTGTTCGATCCGGGCATCAACGCCTTGTCGATCATCACCCACCTGCTGGCACTGCCGCTGTTTGTCGAAGCCGCCGAGCTGCGCGTGCCGAGCAACTGCCAGTCGCCGATTGCCGCCTCGATCAAAATGTCTGATGCGCATCAGCTCGACGTACGCGCCGAGTTCGATTTCGACCATGGCCACGACGAACTGTGGAGCATCGAAATTCGCTGCGTCGAAGGCGTCCTGCGCCTGGACAACGGCGGCGCGGTGCTGAGCATCGACGGCGAGCGCCAAAGCGTGTCTGAGGAGGGCGAGTACGCAGCGGTCTATCGCCACTTCCAGCAATTGATCGGCGACAAGGCCAGCGACCTCGACCTGCAACCGTTGCGCCTGGTGGCGGACAGTTTCTTTGTTGGCAGCCGCGCGTTGGTCGAGCCGTTTTACAACTGAAGTGGATTGTCCGGTCTGAGTGGACGGTGAAACGCTTTTCAGCCGATTTATCCCTTTGCTGTGCGTCAGTAATCTGTACCCAACTTGAACGCAACAACAAACTTCAAAATTTGAAAAGGGACGCACACCATGACCACTCCAACCTACAACCGCCTGAACAAAGACGACGCTATCGTGCTGCTGGTTGACCATCAGACCGGTCTCATCTCGCTGGTGCAGGACTTCTCGCCGAACGAGTTCAAGAACAACGTGCTGGCGCTGGCGGATCTGGCCAAGTTCTTCGACCTGCCAACCATCCTCACCACCAGCTTCGAACAAGGCCCGAACGGTCCGCTGGTGCCGGAGCTGAAAGAGATGTTCCCGGACGCGCCGTACATCGCTCGCCCAGGTCAGATCAACGCCTGGGACAACGAAGACTTCGTCAAGGCAATCAAGGCCACCGGGCGCAAGCAGATCATCATTGCCGGTGTCGTGACGGATGTGTGTGTAGCGTTCCCGACCCTGTCGGCACTGGCGGAAGGTTTTGATGTGTTCGTGGTCACCGATGCCTCCGGCACCTTCAACACCACCGTGCAGCAAGCCGCGTGGAGCCGCATGACCCAGGCTGGCGCGCAGATGATGAACTGGTTCTCGGTGGCCTGCGAGCTGCACCGCGACTGGCGCAACGACATCGAAGGCCTGGGCAACCTGCTGTCGCAGCGGATTCCCAACTACCGCAACCTGATGAACAGCTACTCGGCGTTGACGCAGCAGAAGTAAGCGTCAAATCCAAAGCAAAAGCCTGCCTCGAAAGCAGGCTTTTTGCGTTCTCTACAGAAAGCCGTTCGTCCAGTGCCGGGCACTTGTCACGCTTGGGCATTTCACACGCTCAGGTACATCTCGCTGAATCACATCGGAGACCGACATGGACATTGATGAAAACGCACCGGGCAACCACTCGCAACAAGTCGTGACGCGCACCACCGACAACGAGACCGGCCACGATCCCAAGCGTGGAAATCCAGAAGTGCCGTTGCGGCCGGACGATGAGGCACCGGTTGAGGAAGACATGTCGGATGTCGATGCGACGAACTCGGTTTCGACGGAGCATCCGCCGTCACGCTGATTGCGAGCTGTGAATCGATGCCTCTTGCTCCGAAACTAGAGTGAGGGGCTCTCGCGAGCGCCCTGATGCAGTTCAGTTACCGACATGGTGAACACCAGTTTCGACCGCCCACGGTTGGCGTACTCATGCGCCGCATCCGTCCGCGCTACCGCCGAACAGCCAGGCCCGACAAGCAGCTCGGCATCGCCAACCTTGAGATGCAACGTGCCTTTCTCGACATGAAACAGCTCGGTGGTGCCATTCGGGTGTCCGGCGGAAGAAAACGACTCGCCGGGAAACAGTTCCCAGCGCCACAACTCGAGCATGTTCGGGCCGCTGGTGCCGGCCAGCAGTCGCGCCGATCCACCCAGCTCACCGCTCCACAGCGTTGGGATGTCGTGGCTGTCGATCAGGTGCGCCGTCGGAGTGTCGGCGACATTGACGAAGTCGGCCACGGACAAGCCCAGCGCTGCGGCGATCTTGCACAGGGTCGCAATGCTCGGATTGGCCGAGCCTTTCTCGATCTCGACCACCATTCCTTTGCTCACGCCGGAGCGTCGGGACAGTTCGTCCAGGGTGATGCCCTGTTGTTTGCGCGCCTGTTTGAGCGTGCGTGAAACCGCGGCGCTCACGGTCTGGACGTCGGCGCCGGCTTCGGTCGATATATTGACTTTCTTGGTCATTGATCGCTAGCATCGTTTGAAATTCAGGTATGAGGGGGATTCTGGGATGCTGTCTGTCGTGCCGTCAATCGATCCGGCTGTTGCGCAACTCGCGCCGGGCTTCAGAGCGCTGAGTATTGTCGTGCAAGCGGCGCCGATTACTCAGGCCTATGTGGCCGGTGAAGCCTTGGCCAAAGCCTGTCAGGTCGTCGCCGCCGGTGGTCCGCAGTGGGCGCCCGCGCACTTGCAGGCCTGGGCGGACGTGTTTCGCCAGTTCGGCGCCAAGCCGCAGCGCACGCCGTGCTCCGCCGAGGCTCTGCGCAAACGCGTGTTGCGCGACGGCGAGTTGCCGAGCATCGATCCGGTGGTCGATCTGTACAACGCCATCAGCCTCGAATATGCGATTCCCGTCGGCGGCGAAAATGCCGAGGCCTACGTCGGTTCACCGCGTCTGGTCGTGGCTGATGGCAGCGAGCTGTTCGATACGATGAAAGAAGGTCAGCCCGCGCATGAATTTCCGGACGCTGGCGAAGTGGTCTGGCGCGACGATCAGGGCGTGACCTGCCGGCGCTGGAACTGGCGCCAAGGCGTGCGAACCCGCCTCGATGCGCAGGCGCAGCACATGTGGTTCATCCTTGAAAGCCTGCCGGCCATGCCGCTGGAAGCGCTGACCGAGGCCGGCGACAAGCTCATCGAAGGTTTACAGCAGATGATGCCCGGTGCCGAGATTGAAAGCATGTTGATCGGGCCGGGAGCGCGGTAGTCAGCAGCACCGCGATTCCTTGTGGGAGCGGGCTTGCTCGCGAAGACGGCGGCACATCCAACATCTTTGCCAACTGATCCACCGCTTTCGCGAGCAAGCTCGCTCCCACAATGCTCTGTGTTGACCATTGGTTTGGTGCTGCCACAAACCCCCTGTGGGAGCGGGCTTGCTCGCGAAGACGGCGGCACATCCAACATCTTTACCGACTGATTCACCGCTTTCGCGAGCAGGCTCACTCCTGCAATGTTCTGCGTTGACCATTGGTTTGGTGCTGCCACAAACCCCCTGCGGGAGCGAGCTTGCTCGCGAAGACGGCGGCACATCCAACATCTTTACCGACTGATCCACCGCTTTCGCGAGCAAGCTCACTCCTGCAATGTGCTGCGTTGACCATTGGTTTGGTGCTGCCACAAACCCCCAGTGGGAGCGGGCTTGCTCGCGAAGGCGGCGGCAAATCCAACATCTTTGCCGACTGATCCACCGCTTTCGCGAGCAAGCTCACTCCTGCAATGTTCTGCGTGGACCATTGGTTTGGTGCTGCCACAAACCCCCTGTGGGAGCGGGCTTGCTCGCGAAGGCGTCGGCACATCCAATATCTGTGTTGACTGATCCACCGCTTTCGCGAGCAAGCTCGCTCCCACAATGCTCTGTGTTGACCATTGGTTTGGTGCTGCCACAAACCCCCTGTGGGAGCGGGCTTGCTCGCGAAGGCGTCGGCACATCCAATATCTGTGTTGACTGATCCACCGCTTTCGCGAGCAAGCTCGCTCCCACAATTTTCGTGCTGACCATTGATTTGGTGGCGCCACAAATCCCCATTGAGACCGAGCTTGCTCGCGAAGGCGGCGGCACATCCAACTTCTTTACCGACTGATCCACCGCTTTCGCGAGCAAGCTCACTCCTGCAATGTTCTGCGTTGACCATTGGTTTGGTGCTGCCACAAACCCCCAGTGGGAGCGGGCTTGCTCGCGAAGGCGGCGGCAAATCCAACATCTTTGCCGACTGATCCACCGCTTTCGCGAGCAAGCTCGTTCCCACAGATTGACTTCTGGTCTCAGTAGGGGCTGGCGGTAGGACGTACGATCAATTCGCTGACGTCGACATCTGCCGGTTGTTCAACGGCGTAGGCAATTGCACGGGCGATGGCTTCGGCGGGGATGGCGATTTTGCGGAAGGATTTCATCTCGGCGCGGCCACCTTCATCGGAGATGCTGTCGGCCAGTTCCGATTCGGTCACGCCCGGTGCGATGACGGTAACGCGGATATCGCCGCCGACTTCCTGGCGCAAGCCTTCGGAAATCGCCCGTACGGCGTATTTGGTCGCGCAGTACACCGCTGCGGTGGGGCTGACGGCGTAGGCGCCGATCGAGGCGATGTTGATGATCTGCCCGGCGCGCTGGCGCTGCATCAACGGCAGGCTGGCGGCGATGCCGTGGAGTACGCCACGGATGTTGACGTCGATCATGCGGTTCCACTCATCGACCTTCAGCGCGTCCAGCCGCGACAACGGCATGACCCCGGCGTTGTTGACCAGCACATCGACACGGCCGTAATGCTCCACGGCAAAATCGACGAAGCGCTGCACATCCTGCTGATCGGTGACGTCCAGTGCGCGGAACTGCGCGTGGCCACCGGCGCTATTGATCTCTTCGGCAATCACTGCCAGACGCTCGGTGCGCCGTGCGCCCAACACCACTTTGGCGCCACGTTCGGCGAGCAGGCGTGCGGTGGCTTCGCCGATGCCGCTGCTGGCGCCGGTAATCACGATCACTTTGTCTTGAATGTTCAGCATGATGTAGTCCTCTTCAATGTGCCCGTGAGTGGGCTTGGAAGAAGATTAAGTGCTGGGGCTCATGGGTTATTAATCGATTCCTCCACGGGATTTGCCCAATTCTGCTGCATCGCTTTTCGACAGGTTTCAGGCCCCACGTGGCGCATCGCGGTAGGCACTAGGCGTGACGCCGACTTCACGGCGGAACACCTGGGAAAAGTGGCTGGGGCTGGAATAGCCAACCTCCAGGCCAATGTCGATTACGCTGCGTGCGGTCTCCAGCAACAGATGACGCGCGCGGCTCATGCGCAGGCGGATGAAGTATTGCGAGGGCGATAAACCGGTGGCGCGCTTGAAGGTGCGGCTGAAGTGGTAGTCGCTCAGCCCGGCGATGGCGGCCAGATGACTGAGGCTGAAATCCTCCGCCAGATTCGCATTCATGGCTTCGATCACCCGGCGCAGTTTGTAGGCGGGCAGGGCGTTGTCGCGGCGCGGGTTGCTGTCCGGGTCGAGATAGTGCCGCAGCAAATGGATCGCCAACGCCTGAGCCAGGCTGTGTACCAGCAGTGCACTGGGCTGGCGCTGTTCGGTCAGTTCGATGCGCAGTTGCTCAAGGATGAAGCTGACCTGCTCGTCACGCGCACCGGACACATCGACAAACGTCACTGCACCGGCCTGTTCGCCGAACGCTTCGCGCGCCGCTTGTTCGATCAGGCCCAGACCGAGGTAGAGGTGCATGACTTCGAAGACCTCGCAACCTTCGGTTTGCCAGCGCATTTCATAAGGTTCGCGGGTGTTGGTCAGGAAGAAATCGCCCGCCGTGACCTGGCTCGCCTGCCATTCTCCGCCCAACGAACGTTCTTCGACCCGGGCAGTGCCGGCCAATACCAGCACCAGCAGCGGTTCGGCCACGCACGGCACGCGGATCGGCTCAAGCAGGGTTTGATGGCGGAAGAGCTGCACCACCGCATCCTTGGTCTGCGGCCGCGGCGTGGTCGTTTCCGCAACACCGGGCAGATGCTCCGGCATGGCTTCGGCGGCGATGCGCGCGGGCTGGCTGATTGTCGGTGTAGCGGGGCTGGTAGAGGACACAGGACGCTCCATCAAAAGCTTCGGCTGTGAATGATTTTGCAGGTTAGGGCGGGCGGGCAGGAAATTCCAGCGCAAAACTCCGACAGTCCCGGCAATCGCCCGAAAGCCCGGCGGCGGAGAGTGCGCGACAGTGAAGCCGTGTTTACGACCGCGCCATCAGGCGCAACACCGATTCGCTATCGAGGAGTTAAAACCATGACTGATTTCAACCACACCCTGCCACAAGAAGTCGCCGGTAAAGTTGCACTGGTCACTGGCGCGGCCAGTGGCATCGGCAAGGCGATTGCGCTGATGCTGCACGCTCGCGGCGCCAAGGTGATTGCCGAAGACCTCAACCCGGCTGTCGAAGAACTGGCTCGTCCCGATCTGGTGCCGCTGGTGGCGGACATCACCAAGGACGGCGCCGCCGAACGCGCAGTCGGCCTTGCCGTCGAGCAGTTCGGGCGCTTGGATATTCTGGTCAACAACGCCGGGATCATTATCAACAAAGCAGTGATCGACATGAGCCGCGACGACTGGGAAAAGATCCAGGCGGTGAATGCCACGGCCGCCTTCCTGCACTGCCGCGAAGCGGTCAAGGCGATGATCCCGAACAAGTCCGGCGCGATCGTCAATATCGCTTCCTATGCGTCGTACTTTGCCTTTCCGACCATTGCCGCCTACACCGCTTCCAAAGGCGCGCTGGCACAACTGACCCGTACGCTGGCCCTGGAAGTCATCGAGCACGGCATTCGCGTCAACGCCATCGGCGTCGGCGATGTGGTGACTAATATCCTCAATGACGTGGTCGAGGACGGCCCGGGCTTCCTCGCGCAGCACGGCGAAGCGGCGCCAATCGGTCGGGCGGCGCAGCCGGAAGAGATCGCCGAGATCGTGACCTTCCTGGCCTCCGAGCGCGCCAGTTTCATGGTCGGCTCGGTGGTCATGGCCGATGGCGGCATGACGGTAACAGCGGGCTGATAACGGTACAGCCATGGGCGCGCGCGATCGCGCGTCCATGGTTTAACTCCGGTCCAAGCGACGCAGAATCAGGCAAATCTGCAGCATCTTTGATCTAGTCGCCGCTGGGTAAAACTGGCTAATCTTCCTCCGCAGTTGACCGACCTTCGTCTGCTTTCGAGGCCCTTTGAATGGATAACCACGATGCTTCCATCCTCCACGACACGGCGGTGTATCGCGCCGAGCTGGTGCGCTTGCTCACCCAGCGCTTCGATGCGCCGGGCACCTACGAAACCGCGATTGCGCCGCTGCACGTGATCCGTCTCGATGGACCGTCCGAGCTGATCCACGTCGTGCATCGGCCGGCGCTGTGCCTGATCGTGCAGGGGCGCAAGGAAGTCGGGCTGGGTGACGAACGCTTCATCTACGACCCGCTGAATTATCTGGTGGTGTCAGTGACGTTGCCGGTGTCTGGACGGGTCATCGAAGCCTCGCCCGAGGCGCCGTATTTTTGCGTACGGCTGGATTTCGACCCGGCACAACTGACGCAACTGATTGCCGAGTCGCCGCTGACCGGCATGCCGCAGGAAACCGGGCGCGGCATGTTTCTCGACAAGATCGACGTGACCCTGCTCGACACCATGCTGCGTCTGGTGCGCCTGCTGGATAACCCGCGCGACATCGGCATGCTCGCACCGATGGTGTTGCGTGAGCTGTATTACCGCCTGCTGCGCGGCCAGCACGGGCATCTGCTGTATGAGATCGCCGTCAGCGATTCGCAGACCCACCGGGTCACGCGCGCCATCGACTGGCTGAACAGGAATTTTACCGAGCCATTGCGCATCGACGCGTTGGCGCAGGTGGCCAATCTGAGCAATTCGGCGCTGCATCACCGCTTCAAAGCCGTCACCGCGATGAGCCCGCTGCAATATCAAAAACAGCTGCGCCTGCAAGAGGCGCGGCGGCTGATCATCAATGAAGGGCTGGACGTGTCCAGCGCCTGTTACCGCGTCGGCTACGAAAGCGCTTCGCAGTTCAGCCGCGAATACAACCGCCAGTTCGGCTGCCCGCCGTCGAAGGAACTCAGCCGCCTGCGCCAGACCGGTTGATTACCGCGGGGGTCCCGCCCATTCCTCACGAAACCCCAACAGAAAATCCACAAACGCCCGCACCCGCTGCGGCACATAGCGGCCGTGCGGGTAGAGCAGGGTGTAGGGGCGCGAACGTCCGGCGTACGGTTGCAGCACTTCAATCAGGCGTCCATCCGCCAGTTCCTGCTCGACGATGAAGCGGTAAGTCTGAAACAGCCCGGCGCCGTGCTTGGCCAGTGTCACACCGCCGAGCACATCGTCGGAACAGGAATAGCCACCGTCGGAAATCACTTCCAGGTCCCGGCCGTTTTCCTGAAACAGCCAGGAAATCCGCCGCCCGCTGCTGGGCAATTCGAACTGGATGCACTCATGCGCGATGAGATCGTCCAGCGTCTGCGGCGTGCCGGCTCTATGCAGATATTCGGGGGCGGCGACCACCACCAGGGCGGCGTCTTCCAGCAAGCGCGCGATCAGGGTCGAGTCCGGTTGCGCGCGCACGCGTATCGCCAGGTCGTAGCCCTCTTCAACGAAGTCGATATTGCGGTTGCCCAAGTGCACGTCGACCGTGACCTCGGGGTACAACGCGCGAAATTTCGGTAGCAGCGGCAGGATGCGGTGATGCCCGTAGGTGGTTGGCAGGCTGATGCGCAGTCGACCCGATGGCGAAGTCTGCGCGCCCATGACTTCCTGCTGCGCTTCAACCAGTTGCGTCAGCGCCTGGCTGCATTGTTCGAAGAAGCTCCGTCCGGCGTCGGTGAGGCGAATGCTGCGCGTGGTGCGGGCAAACAGTCGCGAACCCAGGCGTTGCTCCAGACGCAGAATCGACCGGCTCACCGCAGCGGGCGTGACCCCGGCCAGTTGCGCGGCGGCGGTGAAGCTGCCGGCTTCGGCGGCCAGGCAGAACAGTTCGATACTGCCTAACTGCAAATCTTCAAAATGGCGTTTCATTGTGGCTCGCACCGAGGATCGACGGACGTTCATCCTCTGTGTACCACAACCAACGACGCCGCCGGTATCCACCGGCGGCGTTGCAGGGTTTCGATCAATGGCCGGCGCTCTGGCCACCGTCGACATGCAGGATCTCGCCAGTGACGAAGTTCGCGCTGTCGAGGTAGAGGATCGCTTGCACGATGTCGTCGATTTCCCCCATGTGGCCGACCGGGTGCAGGCTGCCCAGCGCCTGATGGGTTTCCTCGGCGTGCATCGGCGTTTTGATGATGCCCGGCGACACGGCGTTGACCCGAATGCCGCGCTTGGCGTACTCGATCGCCAGGGATTTGGTCGCGGCGTTGATGCCGCCCTTCGTCAGCGACGCCAATACCGAAGGCACGCCGTCGATTGCATGATCGACCAGGCTGGTGGTCACGCTGACGACGTGGCCGCTGCCGTGTTTTTCCATCTCGGCGATGGCCAGTTGCGAGATGTAGAAGAAGCCGCTCATGTTGGTCGCCACGACCTGGGCATAGTCCGCCTGGCTGTAAGCGGTGAACGGCTTGGCCAGAAAGATCCCGGCATTGTTGACCAGCGTATCGACGCGACCGAAGCGGGCGACAGCGGCGCGAATCACGCGCTCGGCGGTTTGCGGATCGGCAATGTCGCCGGCGACGGTCAGTACATCCGGGTCGCTGGATTCTTTGATCGAGCGCGAGGTTGCGACCACTTGATGGCCAAGGGCGCGAAAGCCTTCGACCAGACCTGCGCCGATGCCTTGCGAGGCGCCGGTGATGACAACTACTTTTTTCGATGGGCTCATGATGATTTCCTCTGTTGCTGGCCCGTCGGAATGGCGGGTGGCTGTTGGAGGAGACTTTAGGAAGTTGTGCCGAGTTGATAAATGGGGGCTGAGGTACATCATTTGTACTGTGGTGTATCGAATCGGGGCGAGCCAAAAGATGCGCTTTTGCAGGAGTGAGCCTGCTCGCGATGGCGTCATTTCAGCGGGTGAATATGTTGGCTGACTTGACGCTATCGCGAGCAGGCTCACTCCTACAGGGGCAGGTTTCGATTGTCCTGTTCAGGTGGACGGTGAAACGCTTTTCAGCCGATTTATCCCTTTGCTGTGCGTCAGTAATCTGTACCCAACTTGAACGCAACAACAAAACTTCAAACTTGAAAAGGGACGCACACCATGACCACTCCAACCTACAACCGCCTGAACAAAGACGACGCTATCGTGCTGCTGGTTGACCATCAGACCGGTTTGATCTCGCTGGTGCAGGACTTCTCGCCGAACGAGTTCAAGAACAACGTGCTGGCGCTGGCGGATCTGGCCAAGTTCTTTGACCTGCCGACGATCCTCACCACCAGCTTCGAACAAGGCCCGAACGGCCCGCTGGTACCGGAGCTGAAAGAGATGTTCCCGGACGCGCCGTACATCGCTCGCCCAGGTCAGATCAACGCTTGGGACAACGAAGACTTCGTCAAGGCGATCAAGGCCACCGGTCGCAAGCAGATCATCATTGCCGGTGTGGTCACGGATGTGTGTGTCGCGTTCCCGACCCTGTCGGCGCTGGCAGAAGGCTTTGATGTGTTTGTGGTCACCGATGCGTCCGGCACCTTCAACACCACCGTGCAGCAAGCCGCATGGAGCCGCATGACTCAGGCCGGCGCGCAGATGATGAACTGGTTCTCGGTAGCCTGTGAGCTGCACCGCGACTGGCGCAACGACATCGAAGGCCTGGGCAATCTGCTGTCGCAGCGCATTCCCAACTACCGCAACCTGATGAACAGCTACTCGGCGCTGACGCAGCAGAAGTAAGTTCACGGCCCACGAAAAAGCCTGCTTTTAACAGCAGGCTTTTTGTTTTTCCGACGGCTGCGGCCAACTTGGTTGCTCTGTAGCTTGACCCACCGCTTTCACGAGCAGGCTCGCTCCCACAGTTGACCGTGTTTCCTCAGGAGAAATGCAATTTCCTGTGGGAGCGAGCCTGCTCGCGAAGACGGCGGCACAGTCACCCGAGCAATTCGCTGATCCACTGCATCTCTTGCTTCAGCGCAAGAATTTTATCCTCCGGCAACGCCTGTTGCGCTCGCGTAAACTGCCCCAACGTCTTCTGCCGCTGCCTCAGCCTGCGTTGCCATTTGTGCAGAAATGCCGGGCAGCGTGCCTGCAGATGCAGCGGTCCGAAAAACAGTTCCCTGGCATCGTAAGTCACCGGATCAAAGCCGCGCTCGGCAACGATGATTTCATAGTCGAAACGGTTTTCGTGCAGCACTTCTTCGCAAACGATGCGGTAGCCGTTATCCATCAACCACTGGCGCAGCGCTTGCTCGCCGCCGTTGGGTTGCAGGATCAAGCGTTCGTGGCCACTGAGATGGGCTTTACCACTGTCGAAAATATCGCGAATGGTTTCGCCACCCATGCCGCACAGGGTGATGGCGCTGATCGCATCGTCAGGTTTGATTGCCGCCAGGCCATCGGCCAGGCGCACGCTGATCTGGCCGTGCAGGTCGTTGTCCTTAACGGTGCGTTGCGCCGCGTGAAATGGCGTCAACGCCACCTCGCCAGCCACCGCCGCTGTAATAAGTCCGCGGCGCAGCAAGGCCACCGGCAGGTAACCGTGATCGGAGCCGATATCGGCCAGTCGCGCCCCCACTGGCACATGGGCGGCGACGCGTTCAAGGCGCATGGACAATGTCTGTTGGTTCAACGGCGACCCCTGTTCACCCAACGGTGGAAAAAGGGGTACGACTGTGGCGAGCAACGTGGGCGCTGTCAAATCGCGCCGATGGATTCCCCGAGCCATCGGCAGCATGTCGCTGCCGATGGACGTTGGCGCTTAGCCGGCGAGGGTTGCGTTGTCGATGACGAAGCGGTATTTCACATCGCCCTTGAGCATGCGCTCGTAGGACTCATTGATCTGGTCGGCACGGATCAATTCGATGTCGGAAACGATGCCGTGCTCGGCGCAGAAATCCAGCATCTCCTGAGTCTCGGGAATGCCGCCGATCATTGAGCCGGCAATGGTTCGCCGCTTGGTGATCAGGTTGAACACGTTTGGCGATGGATGCGGCGAAGCAGGCGCACCGACCAGGGTCAACGCGCCATCGCGCTTGAGCAGCACGAGGAAGGCGTCGAGATCGTGCGGCGCTGCGACGGTATTGAGGATGAAGTCGAAGCTCTTGGCGTGTGCCGCCATTTCCTCGGCATTGCGCGACACCACCACTTCGTCCGCGCCCAGTGCCTTGGCCGCTTCACGCTTGGATTCGGAAGTAGTGAATGCGACGACATGCGCGCCCATGGCGTGGGCCAGTTTGATGCCCATGTGGCCGAGGCCACCGATGCCGACCACGCCGACTTTCTTGCCGGGGCCGGCGTTCCAGTGGCGCAGCGGCGAATAAGTGGTGATGCCAGCGCAGAGCAGCGGCGCGACGGCGGCCAGTTGCATTTCGGGATGACGAATGCGCAACACGTAGCGCTCGTGCACGACGATGTTTTGCGAATAGCCGCCGAGGGTCCAGCCCGGAGCATCCGGGGTCGGGAAATTGTAGGTGCCGATCATGCCGTCGCAGTAATTTTCCAGGCCGGAGTCGCAGTCATCGCAGTGCTGGCAGCTGTCGACGATGCAACCGACACCGACCAGATCGCCGACCTTGTAGGCTTTGACGTGATCGCCGACCGCCGAGACGCGGCCGACGATTTCATGGCCGGGCACGCAAGGGAATTGCGTGCCAGCCCATTCGGCGCGCACCTGATGCAAGTCGGAATGGCAGATGCCGCAGAAGGCGATATCGATCTGCACGTCGTGCGCCGCCGGGGCGCGGCGGTTGATCTGCATGGGCTCAAGGGGTTTGTCGCCAGCGTGGGCGCCGTAGGCTTGTACGAGCATGTGAGCATCCTCCATGGGGTGGTTCGGACGCCCATTGTTGCGCGTGGGGTCGGGCGTGAAGTAGTGCATTTCTGTGCAATGCTTGCCTGATTCTGCCGTTGACCGCAGAACCCCAAGGCAGCCGCAATGTTACGGCTGCCTTTCCAGGTTCAACGCGGATTGGGTTGATCGTCCATCTCGGCGTTGTCGGTTTCTTGGCGTACGCGCTCCGGGTCTAGTCCCGCATCGTCATCATCCAATGGGATTTCGCCTTCGTTGTCGGGCAGTTCGTCGATGCCGCGTTCCTTCATCGGATCGACCTCGGTACGCCCCGGACTCAGCGGGTCGGGCGTGGTTGGGAGCGGATCGTCACCTTGCTTGCCTTGATCGTTGTTCATCTGACACCTCGCAATGGCCGTTTTCTATGGCTTGTGCAAGTTGGAGGTGCGGGTGATTTTCGCCGTTCGATTTTTTTGCCTGCCTTCGGTCGCCTCGCATAAATGCGGAATTTCTGCAACGCGCGCAGCTCCATAAACCAACAAGCCAGAGCGAGGACGCAATGATGAGCAGTTCATTCAAGGTCGGCGATGCGGTGCGCTGGAATTCCGAGGCCGGCGAGATTCACGGCAAAGTGGTCAAGGTGCACACCCGCGACACCGAGTTCATGGGCCGCCACCGCCCGGCCTCGAAAGACGCGCCGCAGTACGAGGTCCAGAGCGACAAGACCGGCCATTTGGCCATGCATCACGGCGATGCGCTGAAGCACGCTTAGAAACGCGCCAGTCGATAGGGCTCGGTGTCGGGCAGCGCGACGGTCGCGCCTGAGAGCATTTGCCCGATCATCTCCGCCGTCACCGCCGCCTGGGTCAACCCCAGATGTTGATGACCGAAGGCGAGCAACACCTTGCCGTCGCACACCTGATCGATCACCGGCAGCGAATCCGGCAGCGACGGGCGAAAGCCCATCCATGGAGTTGCGCCATCAGCGTTCAGGTCCTTGCGAAACAGACCTTGGCTCAAACGCTGCAACTGCCAGGCGCGCGCCATGTTCGCCGGCCGCTCCAGCCCGGCGAACTCGACTGTGCCGGCCAGGCGCAGGCCTTCGCGCATTGGCGTCATGATGAATTTGCGTTCCAGCGAGGTGACGGGGAAGGGCAAGCGATCATGCTCATGCGGCAGCATCAGGTGATAGCCGCGTTCGGTGTCCAGCGGCACCTGCTTGCCGGTCAGCGCGGCGGTAAGTTTCGCCGAGTGTGCACCGCAGGCCAGTAAAACGCGGCTGGCCGTCACACCGCCGTTGCCCGTCACTAGTAAAACGCCGTTTTCCTGCACGTAGCCGCCCTGAACCCGCTGCTGGAGAAAACTCACGCCGCTGCTGCGAGCCGCCTCGACCAGTGCACACACTACGCGATAGGGATCGAGGAAATGGCCAGTGCGTGGGAAAAATAGTCCGCCACGAATCTGCTCGTTGAGCTGCGGCGCGGTTTCGCGGATCGCGCCGGTTGGCCAGTAATCCACCGGCACTTGCTGCTGCTTCAGGCGTGCCTGCAACGCTTCGATGGCCTGTCGGGATTCAGGTTTTTCGAAGACCAGTAACGAGCCGTCAACCTTGAGCAGATCGGTGCGCTGGATATCGCTGAGCAAGCGCTGCCACGCGTCGAGACTGCTTTCATTCAGCGCACGCAAGCCGGCGACGGTTTTCTGAAAAGGCTCAGGCCGCAGATTCAGCAGCAGCCGGGTGAACCATGGCAGGGCCCTCGGCAGATATTTCCAGTCCAGGCGCAGCGGTCCCATCGGGTCCATGAGCATGGCCGGCAAACGCTTGAGGATCGACACGTCTGCAATCGGAAATACCTGCTCAGTGGCCAGATGTCCGGCATTGCCGAACGAAGCGCCATGCCCCGGTTCCTGCTGATCGATGACCACCACGCGCAAACCCTGGCGCGCCAGGCGCAGTGCGCAAGCCACGCCGATGATCCCGGCGCCGACCACGGCGATGTCGTGCGAAGGGTTATTCGTCATGGCGTGTCGCTTCCCGTTGGCCATCGAGCAAGCGCCGAAGGTTGAGCGGATTGGCCTGTTGCAGCGCCGTCGGCAGCAAGCTGTCAGGGAAATCCTGATAGCACACCGGCCGCAGGAAACGCAGGATCGCCGCAGTGCCGACCGAAGTGCTGCGCGCATCCGAGGTCGCCGGGTAAGGCCCGCCATGCACCATCGCCTCGCAGACTTCCACGCCGGTCGGCCAGCCATTGACCAGCAAGCGCCCGGCCTTGCGCTCCAGGGTCGGCAGCAACGTACGCGCCATTGCAAGGTCTGCGTCATCCATGTGCAGGGTCGCGGTGAGTTGGCCTTCGAGGTGTGCGCAGACCTGACGGATTTCCTCGTCAGTGCTGCATTGCACGATCAGCGATGCAGCGCCGAAGACCTCAGCTTGCAAACGCTGATCGGCAAGAAAATTCGCCGCCTCGGTGCTGAAGACATGCGTCTGACACTGATTCGCGCCGCTGCCGACTTGGCCAACCGCTACCGCGCGTGCACGGGGATTGCCTTGCAGAGCCGCCACGCCTGCTTGATAGGCGCCGAAAATGCCGGGCGTGAGCATGGTTTGCGCCGCGCTGCGCAGGATCAGTTCAGCCACCGCGCTGAGGAACCCGTCGAGCGCCGGGCCTTTGCGGGCAATCAACAATCCCGGGTTGGTGCAGAACTGCCCGGCGCCCAATGTCAGCGACGCGACAAACCCTTCGGCCAGCGCCTGCGCGCGATTTTCCAGCGCGGCGGGAAACAGCAAAACCGGGTTGATCGAGCTCATTTCCGCATACACCGGGATCGGCTCGGGCCGCGCTTGCGCAGCTTTCATCAAGGCCAGACCGCCAGTGCGCGAGCCAGTGAAACCAGCGGCTTTGATGCGCCAGTCGCTGACCAGTGCGATGCCGACTTCGTAGCCAGAATCGAACAATAAGGAAAACACGCCCTCGGGCAGAGCGCAGGCTTTGACCGCTTGCGCGACTGCGCGGCCGACCAGTTCGCTGATGCCCGGATGCGCGCTGTGCGCCTTGACGATCACCGGGCAACCAGCCGCCAACGCCGCAGCGGTGTCGCCACCGGCCACGGAAAATGCCAGCGGAAAGTTGCTCGCACCAAACACCGCGACCGGCCCCAAGGCAATCTGTCGTTGCCGCAGGTCGGAGCGCGGCAGTGGCTGGCGTTGTGGTTGCGCATGGTCGACGCGCACGTCCAGCCATTCACCGGCGCGCACCGTGCGGGCGAACAGGCGCAATTGCTGGCAGGTGCGCCCGCGTTCACCCTCAAGGCGCGCGCGCGGCAAACCGGTTTCGGCGTGGGCGCGTTCGATCAGTTCATCGCCAAGGTTGTCGATGTGCTCGGCAATGCTTTCGAGAAATGCCGCACGGGCGCTCAGGCTGGTTTCGCGGTACGCGTCTTGCGCCGCCCAAGCCAAAGCGCAGGCCTGTTCCACCTGTTCGGCTGACGCCCCGGCGAACTGCGGTTCAAGTGCCTGGTTGGTCGCCGGATCGATCCCGCGAAAGGCCGGACGCGTACCCGCCACGGATTGTTGGCCGATCAGCATGTTGCCCGTCAGAGTCATAGTGTCTTCCTGTGAAATGAGCGAGGCCTGCCGCGAATCGTTTTGACTCGCGGCAGGTAGAAGTCAGGCGAAGTTCTGCTCGGCGGACCAGTTTTCGTACCAGTGACGGAACAGCGAATACTGCTTCTCGGCATAGCGCCGTTGCGAGTCGCTCAGCACATCGGTTTCATTGAAGTGCAGGGTGTATTCCTTGTCGCCGTTGAGCACCATCAGGTGCTTGTAATACAGCACCAGATCGCAACCTTCGTCGAACGATGACAGCACCGCCAGCGCCGACTCCAGCTCCCGCGCCTGACGCCGGGCCTTGGCATCGCCTTGCGCGGCCTGCTTGCTCAGCGCCACCAGTTGCAGCACTTCGCGGGGCAGGGCGTTGCCGATGCCGGTAATGGCGCCGGTGGCGTTGCAGTTGACGAAACCGTGCACCACCTGCGTGTCGACGCCGACCATCAGCGTCACGTCGTCATCCTTGGAGGTGATGTTCTCGGCTGCGTAGCGCAGGTCCGCGCCGCCGCCGAATTCCTTGAAGCCGATCAGGTTCGGGTATTCGCGGCGCAGTTCGAAAAACAGATCAGCGCGGGTGGCGAAGCCGTAGTAGGGACTGTTGTAGATCACCGCCGGCAAGTTCGGCGCGGCTTGCAGAATCGCGGCGAAGTGCGCCTTTTGCGCCGTCGCCGAGGCGCCACGGGAGAGCACGCGCGGGATGACCATCAAGCCTTGCGCGCCGACTTTCGCCGCATGCGCTGCGTGGGAGACTGCTTCACGGGTATTCACTGCGCCAGTGCCGACGATGGTCGGCACCCCGGCGGCGACCAGACGCGCCACGCCTTCCTGGCGCTCGGCTTCGGTGAGCAGCGGCCAGTCGCCCATTGAGCCGCAATAAACCACGGCGCTCATGCCGATATCGATCAGCTCGCGACCCTTGGCCACCAGCGCTTCGAAATCCGGTTTGCGCTGGGCGGTGCACGGGGTCATCAGGGCCGGCATGCAGCCGGTGAAGATGTTGTCGCTCATGGTTCAACTCCTTGGCATTTCGTTTGATTCGAGGTGAAAAATCGGCGTGACGGCTCAGATGCCCCACGCGAACGGGTCGGTGTCGTCGATCAGCAAGGTGCTGTCGGCGGTCATGTAGGCGCGGCCGGTGATGAACGGGCGAATGCGTTCGCCCTCCCATTCGAAGCGGCCTTCGAACTGGCTGCCAGTGATGCTCGCCTGAACCCATAGCGCGCCGGGCTGCAGCTTGTCGTCGGCGGCCAGACAGGCGAGTTTGGCGCTGGTGCCGGTGCCGCACGGCGAGCGGTCATAGGCTTTGCCGGGGCACATGACGAAGTTGCGGCTATCGGCGTTGTCGTCGTCGGCGAACAGTTCGATGTGGTCGATGAGCGCGCCGTCTTCGCCAGAGATGCCTTGATCTTCCAGCGCCTTGAGCATCGCCCAGGTGTAGGCCGTCAGGTGCTCGACGTTGTCCATGGTCAACGTCTGGCCATGCTCGGAGACCAGATAAAACCAGTTGCCGCCATAGGCGATATCGCCGACAACGCGACCGAAACCGGGTACGTCCACCGGCACCTGTTTGCGATAACGGTAAGCGGGCACGTTGCCCAGAGTGACCGAACCATCGTCGTGCAGCGTCGCGCTGACTTGCCCCACCGGTGTGTCGATCCTGTGCACGCCCGGCTGGATTTTCCCCAGATGCTGCAACGAGTTGATCAGGCCGATGGTGCCGTGGCCGCACATGCCCAGGTATCCGGCGTTGTTGAAGAAGATCACCCCGCAGGTAGCGTCCGGCGAGACCGGCGGGCAATACAGCGCGCCGACCAGCACATCGTTGCCACGCGGTTCGAGCAGACAGGCGCGGCGCCACTGATCGTGCTGGCTGCGCAGGGCGTCGCGTTTCTCGACCATGCTGTTGCCGGACAACTCGGGGAAGCCGCTCATCACCAGTCGCGTCGGTTCGCCGCCGGTGTGGGAATCAATGACGTGTACTCGTTTCATGAAGAGATCCCGTTGTATGATTTCAGTAGGCGCCGGCAGGGCGGGCGTTGACGGTGGGCGAGGGCGCAGGGCTTTCGCTCTCGTCGTCCAGGCGCAGCAGATGGGCAGGCACGCCGGTCGCTGCGCCCCAGTAGTAAATGCCGGTGGCGCAAGCGGCGACGACGATCGTGTCGAACGGATGGGCGAGGATGCCCAGGCCACCGAAGGTGCCGAGTTTCGACAGCACGATGGTCACCGCGTAGAAGGCGATCAGCCACGCCGATGAACGCACCTGACGCGCCAGGCTCAGGTGTGCGGTCGGCACAAAGCGGCCGCAGAACAGGTAGATGACAAACATCAGAATCTGCAGGCCAAGCAGCCAAGACACGGTGTTCCAGCCCGACCAGTAGACGATGAGCGCGGCGATGATGAACGACACCGGCCCGAGCAGGCCCATGCTCTTGACCCGGAACGGGCGCGGCATGTCCGGCGCATTGCGCCGCAGCGCCGCGACCGACACTGGCGCCACCGCATAGCTCAGCACCAGCGCGGCGGAGACCACGTTGATCAGCGCTTCCCACGATGGAAACGGTAGGGTCCAGAACACCGACAGGGCGAAGGTCAGCCACAGCGCCGGACGCGGGATGCCGGACTTTTCATCGATGTGGGTGAAGACCTTGAAGAAGGTGCCGGTCTGCGCCCAGCCGTAGATCACTCGCGGCGTGGCGTTCATGTAGATGTTGCCGCAGCCGCTCGGCGAGATCACCGCATCGGCAACCACCAGATACGCCAGCCAGCCCACACCGAGCGCCAGGGCGATGTCGCGATAGGGCAGGGCGAATTCCTTGCTGATACCGGCCCAGCCGTTGGCGAGCATGTCCGTCGGGATGCTGCCGAGAAAGGCCATTTGCAGCAGCACGTAAATCAGGGTCGACAGCAGCACCGAGAGAATCAGCGCGATGGGAATGGTGCGCTGTGGATTTTTTACTTCGCTGGCCACGGAAATGATCGGCGTCAGGCCCAGATAGGCAAAGATGATCCCGCCAGCGGAGACCGCCATTTCCACGCCGGACAGTCCGAATGGGGCGAATCCCTGAACCTGGAAATTCTCCGGTTTGAAGAAGGTGAAGAGCACGCCGATCACCAGCAACGGCACGATGAATTTGAACACGCTGACCAGATTATTGGCCTTGGCGAAGGTCTTCACGCTGCGGTAGTTGAGCAGGAAAAACACGCACAGCAGGCCGAACTGCACCAGCCAGCCGAGGATGGTCGGATCGCCACTGCCAGCCTTGGTCAGGCCCGGAAACCACGCCGCCGCGTATTGGCGCGAGGCGACCACTTCGATCGCCACCAGACTGGAAAACGCAATCAGCGTAATGAAGCCCATCAGGTAGCCGAGCAGCGGGCCGTGGGAATAAACCGGGTAGCGCACCACGCCGCCGGCACGGGGTAATGCCGCGCCCAGTTCGCAGTAGACGATGCCCAGCAGCAACACGGCGAAACCGCCCAGCAACCAGGAAAAAATCCCCGCCGGACCGGCAATCGCCGAGACGTGGCTGGCGGCGAACAACCAGCCGGAGCCGAAGATCGCGCCGAGTCCGATAAAGGTGAGGTCGATCAATGAAAGCTGTTTTTTGAACTTGCCTTGGCCTGACATGGCATCGCCTTCTTGTGAGTTATTGGATAGGCAGTTGTGTCACGGGGACGAGCAGACTTTGCACCGCTCGGCAGTGGCGGCGATTGATGTTTTACGCAGGGATCGATGACGAATTCAGCACAGTGGCAGTGATGAATGCGCGGCCTCGACAGGGCCGCGACGTTGCTGCAATCTGCTCGCGAGTGGCATTTATGGTGGTTCAGCTCGAGGGGAAGTCTTTGATGCAGTCAGCGTTTTCGATCCTGTGCCAGGGCACTGACGGCTTGCGTGCGCAGACCCTCGAAGAGATGGTCGCCAGTGCCGCGCAGCTGTTGCCGATACTCGATGTGATCCCCAATGCGGCGATCTTCATCAAGGACCTGCAAGCGCGCTATGTGCTGGCCAACCGCACGCTGGTGCAACGTTGTGGTTTGAAGGATTTGCGCCCGTTGCTCGGCAAAACCAGTGCGCAGGTGTTCCCGGCGCAGTTGGGCCCCGGTTATACCGAGCAGGATCGCAAGGTGCTGGAGGAAGGATTTGTGCTGGAGGATCAGCTCGAACTGCACCTGTATGGCAGTCGCGAACCAGGTTGGTGCCTGACCCACAAGCGGCCGATCTACAACCGTGACGGGACGATCATCGGCCTGGTGGGGATCTCGGTGGATCTGCAATCAGCCAGTGAAACCCATCCGGCGTTCGAGCGTTTGGCGGCGGTCGATGAATACATTCGCGGTAACTTCAACCGGCGGGTACCGCTGAGTGAACTGACGCGGATCGCCGGAATTTCCGTGGCGCAACTCGAGCGCTATTGCAAACGCGTTTTCCACCTGACACCACGGCAGATGATTCAGAAAGTCCGCCTGGAACACGCGCATCGATTGCTGCACAGCGACTTGCCGATCACCGAGGTTGCGCTGCAATGCGGCTACACCGATCACAGCGCTTTCACCCGTCAGTTCAAGGCCTCGACCGGGTTTACACCACGCGAATACCGGCAGGCGACCGGGCTTTAGACCAACACGGCCAGCCACGCCGAGAGCAGCAGAAGGAGGGCCAGCGCCGCGTTCATTCGTTTGAACGCTTGCGGTGAGCTGAGCAAGCGTGCGCTGCCAACGCCGAGCAATGCCCAGAGCGTCATACACGGCAGCGATACCAGCAGAAACGCCAGCGACAACACCAGCAGGCGCAGCGTCTTGTCGCCGCCGCCAACAAATACGCTGACCACGGCCACAGCCATCATCCACACCTTAGGGTTGACCAGTTGCAGCAGCGCCGCGCCGAATACGCTCAAACCTTGTTCCTGCGCGGCATTCGGGTCCAGCGATGGCGGCGGGCTGCGAAAGATCTGCCACGCCAGCCAACTCAGCCAGAGCACACCGCCCCAAGCCATCGCTTGTTGCACGCGCGGAAAGCGCAACAGGGTTTCGCCAGCACCGAGCCCGACCACCAGCACAATCAGCGCCGCCGCCGCACAGGCGCCAAAAATGATCGGCAATGTGGCAATCAATCCGCGCCGGGAACTGTGGCTCAGCACCAGAATATTGGTCGGCCCCGGGGTGATCGAGGCAACGAAAGCAAACAGCAGAAAGGGCAGTAAAGACGCCATGGTGCAAATTCCTGAATGTCGAAACAGGACATCATGATCGTCAGCGCGAAGGCCTCAGTCTGGAAGATTTGAGCAGCGTCTGCGGTAGTCCGCCGGGGTCAGTTGGTAGGCGCGGCGGAACCAGCGACCGAGGTGACTCTGGTCGGCGAAACCAAGCACGCTGGCCACCTGCGCTGGCGTCTCGCCGCGCGCGAGCAATTGCCGCGCCTTGGCCAGGCGCAGTTGGATCAGGTAGGCGTGGGGAGCGAGACCGAAAGCGGCTTTGAAGGCGCGGGTCAGGCGAAAACGATCGACGCCACAGGCTTGCGCAAGGTCGTCGAGGCCGATGTCTTCATAGGTGTGGGCATGCAGATAGTCCCGCGCGACCTGCGCAACCAGTGGCAGGCGCGGATCGAAGTCCTGACGCTTGCGCCAGTCGAGATGGCGGGTGAGGGACGCCAGCAGGCCATCCAGCGCAGTCTGCCGGACGATGCGCAAGTCACCGTCGTGCAGCGCATGGAAGGCCTGCACTATCGCGGTCGACAGTCGGGGGTCGTGGCTCAGGGTGTCGGCAAAGCCTGGCTGACTGTCGGCGGGTGCCTCTTCGAACAGCGCGTGCAGTTCGCGCTCCAGCCAGTGCGGATCGAGATACAGCATGGAGTAGGTAAAGCCATCCTCCGTCGGCGCATGGCCGTCGTGGATTTCACCCGGCTCGAGCAGAAACACGTGCCCCGGCGTACTGCGATGACGCACCCGGCGGCAGTTGAATTGCTGGACGCCTTGTTCGGTCACTCCGACGAGAAAACTGTCATGCCAGTGTGGATCGTAGGCATGCCCACGGAAATGCGCACGAATCGACTCGATCCCGGTATCGACATCCTGGGAGAGAGAGATCCAGTTGCGTTTGTCCATGGGAGGACTCCATAGGGCGGTTGAGCAGGGGCGTTTCCAAAATACCGCGTGGAGGAGGAGAGTGTTTAGAAGATTTGTGCAGGTGCGCAGGGGGGATCGCGTCAGGCAATGTGCCTTGGATGGGACCAGAAAACGCAGACGAAAAAAAACCGCCTTCGCGGGGCGGTTTTTCATGCCTCGGTTTGGAGCCGAGGCCGTGTGCATCACTAGCCACACCAACATGTCCGCGCATGGTATTGAGTTTCTCCCGTCAGTGCAACGAAGGTTTAGCGTGGTGTGCGAGGTTTTTTCGGAACGTCCAGCGCATGAAACTGAATTCAGGTCTGTCAATAAACATTGTCAGAAATACGATTTTACAAAGGTTCTGTCGTAGCCGCAGAATAACCTTGGCTACTCGGGTTTTCTCTTCTGATTTCTGCGTTAAGATGCCCGCGCTCATCTTGTTGGTAGAGCAGTGAGGTTTGGCTGGGGGCGCAAAAGGTTTTACGCCCTCTGACGCGGATTCGCACCCGCGCCGGAATGATGTCTCGGAGGGATTTCAACCGGCCGCCTCGCTAGCTACACCAACATGTAGGCTGAAGGCACGCATGGTCCGGTAAGTTTGCTGGAGGTTTGGCCGCCAGCCCTGGAGGCCAAAACGTATGAAGCTTTTGCTGCGTACGCTGAGCCTTGTATGGAGATTGTTGAAAGCCTTGCGCTTTTACGAGTTCCTGCGAGATCACTTTGACGACTTGAAATAAGGTCGTCTAAGTGGGAAAAGACCCGTTTCGGTTTCGACTGATACGGGTCTTTTTTTTGTGTGAATAATACTGTCAAAAATGAGATTGTCAGTTTTATGCTTTCCACTTTGTAGGGCGTTTCGCTTGGTGACGTAAGCAATAGCATAAAGATCAATCCAATAGCGGCTCATGCTCGACCAGCTATTGATTGCGTCAATAACAACCATTAAGTCAATGAAGTTCTCATATCCATGGTGCGGCGTAAGATCGGCTCCATACCCAACCACTGCAACTCGGAGCACATCATCATGAAACGCCAGACTATCCTCGGTATCGCTTTCTCGGTTTTTGCACTGAATGCCTTCGCCGCCACCGAAACCGACCCGCTGTTCAGTGATGCGGTCGCGGCCGCCACTCAAACAGACCGCTTGTTCAGCGACGCGGTAGCCGCCACCGAAACCGACCCGCTGTTCAGCGATGCAGTCGCTGCGACCGAAACTGACCCACTGTTCAGCGATGCAGTCGCTTCTGACGGTTCCGATCATCTGCAAGGCAATCGGGTCGCCGAAGGTGGCGCTGACCGTCTGCTCGAACGTCGCACCGCTTGAGCGCAACGATGAGCATCGATAACGAATGCCGCCTCAACCACAGGCGGCATTCGTTCTATTCACGCTTTACAACTCTGCTCTAAACCGCACTCGGCAGCACGGCCTTGTCGCGATCGCGGCTCTTGAATGTCGCCCAGAAGCACAGCAATACCACCACGGAAAAACCGGCGGGGAACAGCCAGATGCTTTGCCAGTCATGGCCTGCACTTGATGTGAAGTGGTCAGTAATCCGTCCCGCAATCCAGAACCCAATCAACATGCCCAACCCGTACGTGGCCAAGGTGATCAAACCTTGCGCGGAGCTGCGGAAGCGTTCCGGTGCCTTGGCATCCGTGTAGATTTGCCCGGACACGAAGAAGAAGTCATAGCACACGCCGTGCAGGGCAATGCCGATCAGCAACATGAATGCCTGATCGTCGTTATTGCCGAAGGCAAACAGCACGTAGCGCAACGCCCAGGCAGCCATGCCGACCAGGAGCGCGATCTTGATGCCGAAGCGGTGGATGAACAGCGGCAACAGCAACATGAACAGCACTTCCGACACCTGACCGATGGCCATTTTCGCCGTCGGATTGGTCACGCCGATCTCGGCCAGAAACGGATTGGCATTCTGGTAATAGAACGCCAGCGGAATGCAGATCAGGATCGAGGCAAGGAAGAACACCAAATAGCTGCGATCCTTGAGCAAACCCAGCGCATCGACGCCGAGCATCTGCTTGAGGCTTGATGCGCCGGCTGTGGTTTTCAGGGGTGCAGTGTTCGGCAGACTGAAGCTGTAAAGCCCCAACAGCAGCGACGCGATGGCGGACATCAGGAACGTATTGCGCAAGCCTCCGGCGGCGATGCTTTGCTGCGAATCCCAGGCGAACACGAAGCTGATCACCACGCCAGCGACAATCCAGCCCACCGTGCCCCACACGCGAATCCGCGAAAACTCCAGCGCCGGGTTCTTGATCTGGCGGAACGCCACGGCGTTGACCAGTGCCAGTGTCGGCATGTAGACCATCATGTAGGCAAGCACGTAGGGATAGAACGCGCTGAAATCCGCCGCGCGATAAAGCTGATAGAGCAACACCGCGCCGAGCAGATGCAGCACCGCCAGAATACGTTCGGCATTGAAGAAACGGTCGGCGATCAGCCCAATGACAAACGGTGCCAGAATCGCGCCCCAGGACTGCGTGGCGAAGGCCATGCCGACCTGACCACCACTGGCGGCCAGCGTTGTCGCGAGAAAAGTACCGAGGGTGACGAACCAGCCACCCCAGATGAAAAACTGCAAAAACATCATCACGCTGAGTCGCGCATTCATTACGTTCATTTCAGATCACCGTATTGTTTTTATGTCGGTAACGCGGATGAATCAGTCGTCAGTCAGGCCGAGCAAGCGCCGGTTGGAAGCGGCGTCAGCGCTGACCCCGGCGAAATCGTCGAAAGCCTTGGCGGTCTTGCGGATCATGTGCCGCTCGATGAACGCCGCGCCTTCCGCCGCGCCCTGTGCGGAGTCTTTCAGGCAGCACTCCCACTCCAGCACGGCCCAGCCGTTGAAGTCGTATTGGCACAATTTGCTGAAGATTGATTTGAAATCGATCTGGCCATCGCCAAGCGAGCGAAAGCGCCCGGGACGCTCGACCCAGCCCTGATAGCCGCCATAGACGCCGGAGCGCGCATCGGGGCGGAACTCGGCATCCTTGACGTGGAACATGCGGATGCGTTGGTGGTAACGGTCGATGAAACCGAGGTAATCCATTTGCTGCAGCAGCAGATGACTCGGGTCATACAGAATTGCGGCACGAGGGTGGTGATTCACCGCTTCGAGAAACTGTTCGAACGACGCGCCGTCATGCAAGTCTTCGCCGGGATGGATTTCGTAGCACAGATCAACGCCTGACTCTTCGAAGCAGTCGAGAATCGGCAGCCAGCGCTTGCCCAGTTCGGCGAAACCTTGCTCGACCAAGCCAGCCGGACGTTGCGGCCATGGGTAGACGTAGGGCCAGAGCAGGGCGCCGGAGAAGGTCGCGTGGGCTGTAAGTCCCAAACGCTGGCTGGCACGGGCGGCCAGTTTCAACTGTTCGATGGCCCACTCGGTGCGCTCCTGCGGCTTGCCGCGCAGTACTGGCGGGGCGAAGTCGTCGAACAAGCTGTCAAACGCCGGATGCACCGCGACCAATTGTCCTTGCAGGTGCGTCGACAGCTCACTGATTACCACGCCGGCGCGGGCGCAGACAGCGATCAGCTCGTCGCAGTAATCCTGGCTCTCAGCGGCGCGCTGCAGATCGATGAAGCGTGTGCCGAGGGTCGGTACCTGGATGGCTTTGTAGCCTTGCGAGGCCGCCCATTCGGCGATGTTGGCGAGCGAGTCGAAAGGCGCTTCGTCAGCGATGAACTGCGCGAGGAAGATACCGGGGCCTTTCAAACCTGCGGCGTTCTGCTGATTACTGTTCATTGTTCGGGGCTCCTGTCAGTTGGCCGGGGATCTCGCTCCACTTCTCGTTGCCAAGATGATTGGCGATGGCGGTTTCGATAAACGCCATGCCGCGCAGGCCGGTTTCAATGCCCGGAACGCCCGGCGCTTGATGTCCCTCAGTGCCTTGTAGAATCGCTTCGGCGAGGGCGCCGTACAGATTGGCCATGGCTTCCAGATAACCTTCGGGATGCCCGGCGGGCAGGCGCATGCGCTGGGTTGCGGCGGCGCACAGCCACGGTTGTCCGACGCCGGAACGCAGAACGCGCATCGGCTCGTCCAATGGTCGATGAATCAGGCTGGCCGGCTCTTCCTGACGCCATTCCAGCCCACCCTTGTCCCCGTAGACGCGAATCTTCAGCGGGTTCTCTTCACCGGCGCAGACCTGGCTGGCAAGCAATACACCACTGGCGCCGTCGCTCATTTTGAATAGCATCGCCACATCGTCATCCAGTTGCCGACCCTCGACATGCGAGCCGAGCATCGCGCTGATGAACTGGATCGATTGGCCGGCAACGAACTCCGCCAGGGAAAACGCATGAGTGCCGATATCGCCGATGCAGCCGCCGATCCCGGACTGCGCCGGGTCGTCGCGCCAGCCGGCCTGCTTGTTGCCTTGCCCGGCGACATCTGTGCTGAGCCAGCCTTGCGGGTATTCGACGAGGACTTTGCGCACGCGCCCGAGCACGCCGCTGACGACCATTTCGCGGGCCTGCCAGACCATCGCGTAACCGAGGTAGGTGTGCGCCAGCCCGTAAATTCGCTGGCTGTTGATGACCACCGAGCGCAGCGCCTGCACCTCGGCGAGGTTCAGCGCCGCGGGCTTCTCGCTGAACACATGAAAACCGGTACTCAACGCTTCGCGGGCAATCGGTGCGTGCAGATGATTGGGGGTGACGATGACCAGCAGTTGCATGCGCTGCTCGGCGGGCAGGGCGGCCTCGCGGGCGAGCAGGGTTTGCCAGTCGTCATAACAACGCTCGGCAGCAACACCCAAGGCCGCAGCGGTGCGCTGATTATTCTCCAAGTCCCGGCTAAACGCGCCACAGACCAGTTCGAAGCGTCCGTCGAGGCCGGCGGCTTGCCGGTGGGCACGGGCGATGAAGGAGCCTTCACCGCCGCCGACGAAACCCATTCTTATTTTTTTTGCGGCAGCGTACATGGCAGTCGTCTCGGTAGCTTGATGCAAGATTGATAATGATGTAACCGGTTACATCGTGGGCGAAATCTAGGCGTGAATTAGCCGAGTGTCAAATGCCAACGGATGATCGACAGCGTTTCGATCGCTCGTCGCCTGCGGTAAGCTCCGCGCCTGATCGGCATGAACAACGAGGTGGTTTTGTCCAATATCCGCGAAGTGGCTCGGCTGGCCGGCGTTTCCGTGGCGACGGTGTCTCGTACGTTGAAATCGCCCGAGCGCGTCCTGGCGCCAACCCGTGAGCGCGTCATGGCCGCCGTGGAGCAGGCCGGCTATCGGCCGAATCTGATGGCCGTGCAGTTCCGCTCGCGGCGTACCGGCAATCTGGTGATTCTGGTGCCGACCATCGCCAACACCTTTTTTGCCCGAGTCATCAGCGGCGCGCAGCAAGCGGCGCAGGCCGCCGGCTATCGTTTGCTGCTCTGCGACACCCAGGGCCGGGAAGAACTGGAGCGGCAATTTGCCGAATTGGTGTACGCCTATCAGGCCGACGGGGTGATCCAGTTGCGCGCCTACGATCCGTTCGAAAGCGCCCCGGTCGAAGCCGATTTGCCGCCCATCGTCAACGCTTGCGAAGTGGTTAAGGCCGGGCGTTATCCGACCATCAGCCTCGACAACGTCGGCGCTGCCAAAGCCATGACCGATCACCTGATTGCATTGGGACACCGACGCATCGGCCTGATCAAAGGCTCGAAAAACAGCCCGCTGACCCGCGATCGACTGGCAGGCTACGAAGCGGCATTACTCGCGGCCGGAATCGCCTTTGACGAGGCACTGATTTGCCATGGCAACTTCACCCTTGAAGCCGGCTTCGCAGGAGCGGAAAGGATGCTGGCAATGGTCAATAGACCCACCGCGCTGTTCTGTGAAAACGATGAAATGGCCATCGGTGCGCTCAAGCGCATCCGCCAAGCGGGACTGCGTGTGCCCGAGGACATTTCCCTGGTCGGTTTCGACGACATTCCCATGGCTGCCTACTGCGATCCGCCGCTGACTACTATTTCGCAACCGGCCGAAGTCTTCGGGACCAAAGCGGTCGAGATGCTGATTGCCCTGATCGAAAAACAGCCGCTGTCAGAAAGGCATGTCGTTCTGCCGTTCGAGCTGACGCCACGCAGCAGTACGGCCAGCGTCGACAACTCGGGCAAGCGGTAGCCGAATCACGCCGCTGGCGGCTTCGCCAGCGCAATCCCCGCCGCGCCCAACCGCTTCAACACTTCAAACAACAAATCGCTCTTGGTCAGCCCGACAATCCTCGGGCTACCGACATAACCGGTGACCGTGAGGGTTATGCCGTCCGGCGACAACTTGCTGAAACGCACGAACGGCGCCGGTTTATCGAGGATGGTTTCGTTCTCGTGATACGCATCCAGCAGCAGCTGTTTGACCTGCTCAGGATCGATATCCAGCGGAAACACCAGCTCCAGCGATGCCACGCCCTGAGCACTGCCGCCGAGGGTAACGTTACGCAGGTTCTGCGAGATCAGCTGCGAGTTGGGCACGATCACGATCGAGCGGTCGCTGAGCTGGATTTCCGTGGCGCGCACGTTGATGCGGCGAATGTCGCCCTCGACGCCGCTGATGCTGATCAGGTCGCCGACCTTCACCGGGCGCTCGGTGAGCAGGATCAGGCCGGAGACGAAATTCTTGACGATCTCCTGCAAACCAAAGCCAATGCCCACCGACAGCGCACTGACGATCCACGCCAGGTTCGTCCACTGCACACCCAGCGACGACAGTGTCAGCAGAATCACAAAGGCGTAGCCGATATTGGAGAACAATGTGCTCAGCGACGCGCACATGCCTGGGTCCATGTCGGTCTTGGGCAGGAACTCGTTATCGAGCCAGCGGCTCAATGCGCGGATCAGCCAGATGCCTATCAGCAGCGCCAATAGCGCATTGAGCAGGTGTGCCGGGACGATGTTCAGCTTGCGCAAACCGGCGCCGCCGAGGGTCGACATGATATTGGTGATCAGTTGGCCGAACGTGGTGCCGATGCCGCCGACAAACAATGAAATCAGCGCCATCAACATCAATCCGGCGCGGCTGAAGCCGGACAGCAGAATAGAAATCTGATCGAGGCGCCGATCACTGATCCCCAGCAGTTGCTTGAGCGCCTGGCCGCTCGCGTGCTTCGGCGAAAACAGGTGCTCACAGGCGTCCTTGACCAACTGAATCAGCAAGTAAAACCCCGACAACACGATATAGCCCCACACCAGCTCATAACTGATGAACCGCGCCAACGATACATATCCCGCCAGCAAGGCGATGGCCGAGGCAAACATCGAGAGGCTGGCGACGCTGTAGATCAGCCCGGCGAACACGCTGTTCGTCGCCGAGGGATCATTGGCCGCGACCAGCGCCTTGCGCACTTTGCCGACGCGCAACAGCATCGTGCCGATGATCGCCAGTACCACCAGCGAAATCACCCCGCGCCCCGCCATAACGATATTGCTGCTCATGCCTGTGGCATTGGCGACTTGCACCAGCGTCACCAGCACCAGCAAGGTGCAGGCAAGAATCCGCGGATAAGGCTTGAGCGCCATCGCCACCGGATCGGCAATCGCCGGCAGGCGCCACGACGGATGTTCGGTCGACAGCAATGCGCGGCTGAGCCCGGTGATCAGCACGCAGGCGTACACGACTTTTTCGAACTCTTCGGAAAACGTCTCCAGCACTGGCGGCAGGGCGTCGTGGCGGGTACAGGCGTAGAACAGCAGTTTCAGGGCGATGGCGGTGGTTATGAACGTCGCGATGGCTGACGCGAAGGCCAAGGCACTGCGCCGCAGTCGGCCCTCCGCCACGCGATGAATGCAGAACCAGGTCAGCCCGCGCTCAGCCAGACGCCTGCCGAACGTCCAGATCAGCAGGGCCAGCAGCACCAGCACGCAGGTGAAGAAACGATCGCCCGGCGCCCAGACCGTGGCCCAGACGTCACCGACCTGTGCCACGAACAGGCGCAGCCGCTGGCGGTCGTCCTCGCTTGGACTGACCAGCGGCGCCCAGAAGTGCGGACTCAATACGCTACGGGTGCTCAGGGTCAGTTCACTTTCCAGCAGGGTGCGGCGGATGCCGGCGATTTGCGTGATCAGGTCGGCGGCATTCTGTTTCAGTGCGGCGAGGCTTTTCAGCGTGCCGTCGACCTTGCTTTTCTGCTCCGCCAGCGTCGCCCGCTGCGCGACGATATCGGCTTGCTCGGCGGCCACCTCGGCATCGGGCGCCGTGCCCAGTACGCCCAGCTGCACCGCCAGTTGCGCCTGTTGTGGCAACAGCGCTGCCGACAGCCGGTCGACATCGAGAATGAACGCCTGCACCCGGTCCTGCGGGCCTTCGAGCTGGTTGTAATTGTTCGCTGCCGAAATCTGCTGCTTGAGCCCGTCGAGGCGTTGTTGCAGGGCTTGCAGATCGCTTTGCGAAATCACCGGCAGCGGCGCTGCGCTTGAGTTCGCCGGCGGCGCAAGGTCGGCCGCCCACAGTGCAGCGCTGCCCGGCATCAGCAGCAACAGAATCAAAAACAACGACTTGGATGAACAGCGCATGGGGGCGGCAGGCTCGAGTGGATCGCACAGTCTATGAGGGTAGGTGATCGCACCGAATGGGGCGGAAAACTTTCCGGGAAAAGGCCTTTGGCACGCTCAGCAGATCCAGCGGAATGATCAGCGCAACGCATGGTCAACCGGCAACAAAGGCTTCGAGAGCACACCATGTCCATTGCCAAGGAAACGATTGAATATCTGCGTCACCATTCACTGATGATCACCACCGCTGAGTCCTGTACGGCGGGAGAAATCGTTATGCTTTTATCGGAAGTGCCCGGCAGCGGCGAGTTGATCGAATGCGGCTATGTGGTCTACTCGCCGCAGGCCAAGCAGCGCTTGCTCCACGTCAGCCCGGCGACCATGGAAACCTTCAACCTGACCAGCGTCGAAGTCGCCAGTGAAATGGCGATCGGCGCGCTGCGCGACAGCACCGCCAACGTCGCGGTCGCCACCACCGGCATTCTCGGCCCCGACGACATGGATGGGATAAAAGCCGGAACCGTGTGTTTCGCCTGGGCGTTCCAGTTCGATGACGGACATTTTCTGTTCAGCACTCAGCAGTGGTTTCCCGGCTCGCGCAGCGAAGTGCAGACCCGCGCTTCTGAGTTCGCCTTGCAGCAGATGGCGGTTTTTCATCGTCGCGCTTTGCAGGGTGAAGGGCGGTGGAGCCGATGAAGCCTGACGCTGAGCATCCCGATTTAAAGAGCCGACAATTCCCGGTGCAGGAGGACATGGCCTATCAGTTGAAGGTCTGGCGCTTTGAGCACATCGGTTGGTATCTGCTGGTTGCGTGCATGCTGCTCGGCCTGTTGGGCCTGTTTTCCCGTGGCGTGCTCAGTTCGCAGGACGCCCGCAGCGACGACGGCAAAGTCCAGGTTGAATACGAGATGTTCCATCGCAACGGCTCGACCAACCCATTGAAACTCAGCGTGCACACGACGCCTGAAGCCACTGTCGAACTGGACATCGGCGGCGAGCTGCTCGATGGCTTCAGCATTGAAACGATGCAGCCGGCGCCGGTGCGTATGCGCAGCTCAGCGCAGGGCATGCGCTTGTGGTTGCAGGCGGACGCGCAGGGCCAGGCGACGCTTTACCTGACCCTGCGCGGCGACGGATTGGGCCTGTTTCGCAGCCATATCCGCGCGCCGGGCTCGAGCGAAGTCAGGCTCACTCAATTCATTTATCCATAGGTGACCCATGGACTCGGTGTTGCGCGCACTCGCGATGTATCTGGCACTGATGGTGCTGTTCAAAATTGCCGGCCGGCGGTCGCTGGCCGAGCTGACGACGTTTGATTTCGTGCTGCTGATGATCATCGGTGAAGCCACCCAGCAGGCCTTGCTGGGCGACGATTTCTCCCTGACCAATGCGTTTCTGGTGATCATCACCCTGATCGCCATCGACGTTGGGTTTTCCTTGCTCAAGCAGCGTTCCGGGTGGGTCTCGCGATTGATCGATGGCGAGCCGACAATCATCGTCGAGAACGGCAAGCTGCTGCATCGACGTCTGCGTCATGCGCGCCTGGTCGAGGCGGATGTCATGGAGGCGGCGCGCTCCAGCCAAGGCATTGAAACCATCGACCAGATCAAATTCGCGATCATTGAGCGCAACGGCAAGATTTCCGTGATCCGCCAGGATCCGGAAGGTGGCTGAACCCTTGGCGCCGGTCGCGGGCAATTTTTTTGAACGCTGAAAATCCCGCGTAGCCCAATGCTTACCAGTCATTGGAGGATTGCGAAATGAACGAGGCAGCGAGTTATTTTTCCATCGCCGTGGCGGTGATCATTCTGCTGGTCGACCTGTGGGCGATTGTCAGCGTGTTTCGCAGCAACAAGAGTGTTGGCGTCAAAGCCGCTTGGGCGATCGGTCTGATCGTGTTCCCGGTGCTCGGCCTGATCGTGTGGGGCGTCGCCGGCCCGCGCGGTGTCAAGGAAGGGCCTTCGTCGCCAGAGCACAGCAAGGGCTGAGCATTGATGCAACCTGACCACTGTTTAAGGAGATCGTCATGAAAAAAATCTGTGTATGCCTGGGCTTCTGCTCGATGTTTCTGTTGCATGGCTGTTTCGATTCGAACAAGGCGACCAGCCAGGACGAAGACAAGAGCAAGGCATCGGTGCAAATGCAGCAGAAGAAGGCAGATTAGCCCGGTAAGGTTCTCAGGGTTATTGGCGCACGGCGCCGCTTTTCTTCGAACAGACTCGCTTCCACCTTTCGCAAATCCTGTGGGAGCGAGCCTGCTCGCGAAGGCTTTCGATAGTGAACAGCCAGCGCCTCACGCGTCAGTCCATTCCAGCCATGCCCAATAAACCATAGCCGCAGCACTGATAGTCGCTCCCAGCAGACAAACGCCAACCCAGCCAAAGTGCGCATAGGTGTACGTCGCCGCGATCGCGCCCAGGCCACTGCCCATCGAGTAAAAACACATATACGCACCGACCAGTCGGCTTTGCGCATCGGGTCGTGCGGCAAAGATCAGACTTTGATTGGTGACCTGCACGGCCTGGACGGCGAAGTCGAGCAGGACTACGCCCACAGCCATCGCCAACAGCGAGCGCTCGACAAACGCGATGGGCAACCACGACAGGGTCAACAGTGCCAAGGCGATGCCGGTAGTGCGATTGCCCCAACCGCGATCGGCAAGGCGTCCGGCCCGTGCGGCGGCAAGTGCGCCCGCCACCCCGGCCAGGCCGAACAGGCCGATCTGCGTATGCGAGAGCGACAGTGGCGGCGCGCTGAGCGGCAGCACCATAGACGTCCACAACACGCTGAATGCAGCAAAGACGAGCAGCGCGAACATGCCTCGGATCCGCAATACGCGCTCAGTCATAAACAACTGAAAGACCGAACGCAGCAATTGCCAGTAGTTGCCCTGTGCGGGCGGTTTCGCCGAAGCGGGCAGGGTGCGCGACAACATGATCGCCACGCCGATCATCATCATTGCCGAGACGAAATAGACGCTGCGCCAGCCCGCCACGTCGGCGACTACGCCGGAGACGAAACGCGCCAGCAGGATGCCAAGCACCACGCCGCTGGTGACGGTGCCCACGGCTGCACCGCGCTGATCCGGGCTCGCCAGGCTGGCGGTGCAGGCGACCACCACTTGCACGACAACCGCTAACAAGCCTACCAACACCATGGCTGCGAGCAGCATGCCCCAGCTTTCGGCGAAGCCGACTGCGCACAGCGCCACCGCCGACAAAAGCAACTGGCTGATGATGAGCTTCTTGCGATCGAGCAAATCACCCAGCGGCACGATGAACAACAGGCCGACGGCATACCCGGCTTGGGTGGCGGTCACTACAACGCCGATGGCACCAGACGAAACGCCCAGGCTGACGGCCATGGATTCGAGCAACGGCTGGGCGAAGTAAACGTTGGCCACCGCCATGGCGCAGGTAATCGCAAAAAGGAAAGTGTGTAAGCGACTCAAACCAGCCGACGAGGTGTGAGCCGCATCGTCTGGATCGACCAGGGTTTGCGTGGGGCAGGGCATCCTTGCGTCCTCGTATTGTGGTTTTGAATTGAAACCTTGGCGTTGATCTTTGTCTATTCAGGTTGTTAAATGCAACCACATTCAGCAGCTGACACAGTTCAGGAACAACATGGCCCGACAGCAATTTTTGGCCCAGAGCGAATGCCCGGTGGCGCGGACCCTTGAGGCCATTGGCGATCGCTGGGCCTTGATGATTATTCGCGATGCATTCGATGACGTGCGCCGTTTCAGCGAATTCCAGAAACGGCTGGGGCTGGCGAAGAACATCCTCTCGGCCAAACTGAAAAGGCTGGTCGAACTCGGTGTGCTGGAGATTCAACCGGCGTCCGACGGCAGTGCCTACAAGGAATACGTGCTCACTGACACGGGCCGCGCGGTGTTTCCCATCGTTGTCAGTCTGCGTCAGTGGGGCGAGCGCTTTCTGTTCGCGCAAGGCGAGGAGCATTCGGTGTTACTCGACAATGAGCGGGCCGAGCCTGTTGAGACTATCGTCGTCCGTTCGACCGCCGGCGCGCTGCTGACTCCGGCCGATTGCCATCGAAAACTGGTGACACGCGGGCGATGATGCGCGCTGGCTGTGAATTGTCTGTCAGAGTTTGTTGAGCGGAATTTTCAGATAGACCACGCCATTGTCTTCCGCTGCCGGCAGATTTCCCGCCCGCACATTCACTTGGATGGCCGGCAGCAACAACGTCGGCATGCCCAGCCCGGCATCACGCTGAGTGCGCATTTCGACGAACGCCGCTTCATCGATTCCGTCGTGCACGTGGATGTTGCTTTTGCGCTGTTCGCCAACGGTGGTCTGGCAGTGCGAGGCGCGGCCCTCGGGCGGGTAATCGTGGCAGACGTAGAGCTTCACGCTGGCCGGAAACGCCAACAGCTTCTGGATCGACTTGAATAATTGCTGCGCATTGCCGCCGGGGAAATCGCAGCGCGCGGTGCCGACGTCGGGCATGAACAGCGTGTCGCCGACGAGGATCTGTTCGGCGTCGATCAGGTAGGCCATGTCCGCCGGCGTATGGCCGGGAACGTGCAGGGCGGTGGCCTTGAGATTGCCGATCATGAACGACTCGTCCGGCGCGAACAGGTGATCGAACTGCGAGCCATCGACGCGAAATTCCGGCTCAAGGTTGAACAGCGCCTTGAACACGTTCTGCACTTTACTGATCGATTCGCCGATGGCGATCTTGCCGCCCAATTGACGACGCAGATAAGGCGCGGCGGACAGGTGATCGGCGTGTGCATGGGTTTCCAGCAACCATTGCACTTGCAAGCGATGCGCACGTACGAAGGCGATGATCTTGTCCGCCTGTGCCGTGCCGGTGCGTCCGGCGGCACCGTCGTAATCGAGCACCGGGTCGACGATTGCGCACTGGCCACCGTCGGCTTCATAGACCACGTAGCTGTAGGTCGAGGAGGCGGGGTCAAGAAACGCTTCAATCAGGGCGGGCATGGCAAAAACCTGTGTTGGGGAATTTCGGGTTGCAACACTTTATGTAAAAACATAATGTTCGCAGCTTAAGTGACCTTCAAGGCCTCGTGCAAATGCAATCCAGTCTGACCGAATGTGAAGTCGCCCAACTGCGCGCCTCGGCGTCCAAAGCCTGCGCGCTGCTCAAGGCTCTGGCCAATGAGGATCGCCTGTTGATTCTCTGCCAACTGACGCAAGGCGAACGCAACGTCGGCGAGCTGGAAACCATGACCGGTGTACGCCAGCCGACGCTGTCGCAGCAACTCGGCATCCTCCGCGACGAAGGGCTGGTCGCGACCCGTCGCGAAGGCAAATACATTTTCTACGGCCTGGCCAGCCACGAAGTGATCCAGGTGATGAAGACCCTCTCGGGGCTGTATTGCGGAGCGGTGCTAAAGAGCTGGGAACAGTCATAAATGCCAGCCTTCACACCTGCCAATTGTGGGAGCGGGCTTGCTCGCGAAAGCGGCGTGTCAGTCGAACATTCTTTGTCTGACACGGCGCTTTCGCGAGCAAGCCCGCTCCCACATTTTTTATGGGTGTGAAGACTGAAATCCTTGCGTGCAGCAAAAGGAACAAGCAATGAACGATCAACACTGGGGCCCATCCATCAGTGCGGACATCGTGGTCATCGGCGGGGGGACGGCCGGCATCGCTTTTGTCGCCAGCCTGCTCAAGCGTGACCCGCATCTCAACATCACCATAATCGAACCGAGTTCAGAGCATTACTATCAACCGGCGTGGACGCTGGTCGGCGGTGGCGCGTTTGACGTGAAAGACACGGTCAGACCGATGAGCAAAGTCATGCCGCGTCAGGCAACGTGGATTCAGGCCAGCGTCAGCGCCATCGATCCGGATCACCACCAACTCACCCTCGACGACCAGCGCACCGTCAGCTATCAGAACCTGATCGTCTGCCCCGGCCTGCGCCTGGCCTGGGAGAAAATCGAAGGCTTGCAGGAAAGCCTCGGCCAGCACGGCGTCACCTCCAACTACAGCTATCAACACGCCCGGTACACCTGGGATCAAGTGCAGAAACTGCGCGATGGCCGGGCGCTGTTCACCCAGCCGGCGATGCCGATCAAATGCGCCGGCGCGCCGCAAAAAGCCCTGTACCTGTCTTGCGACCATTGGCGCAAATCCGGAGTACTGCGCAACATCAACGTTGAGTTCAATCTGGCCGGCGCTGCGCTGTTTGGCGTGCCGACCTTCGTTCCGCCGTTGATGAAGTACATCGAACAGTACGACGCGCAACTGGCGTTCAACTCGAATCTGGTCAAGGTCGACGGCCCGGCGGAAACCGCGTGGTTTGAAGTCAAGGACGCCGACGGCAATGTCAGCCGGGTCGCGAAAACCTTTGATCTGCTGCACGTCGTGCCGCCACAAGTCGCGCCGGATTTCATCGCACAGAGTCCGCTGGCCGATGCCGGCGGTTGGTGCGAAGTCGATCCGCACAGCCTGCAGCATCCGCGCTATCCCGAGGTGTTCGCACTGGGCGATATCTGCGGCACCAGCAACGCGAAAACGGCGGCGGCGGTGCGCAAGCAGGTTGTCGTCGTTGCGCAGAACCTGCTGGCCTCGCGCAAGCAACTGCCACTGCCGCTCAAGTACGACGGCTACGGCTCGTGCCCGCTGACGGTGGAGAAGGGCAAGGTGATCCTCGCCGAGTTCGGCTATGGCGGCAAACTGCTGCCGACCTTCCCGCTGGACCCGACCGTGCCCCGCCGTTCGGCATGGTGGCTGAAAGCGACGCTGCTGCCGTGGTTCTACTGGAATGGCATGCTCAAGGGCCGCGAGTGGTTGACGCGCCTGTCCAAGGTCGATTGAGAAAACCCTATGTTGCTGGCAAGTCTGTTTGGCGTGGTGATGGGGGTGGTGCTCGGCCTGACTGGCGCGGGCGGAGGGATCCTCGCGGTGCCGGCGCTGGTGCTCGGGCTCGGCTGGACAATGACGCAAGCGGCGCCTGTGGCGTTGTTTGCGGTCGGCAGCGCGGCAGCGGTCGGGGCGATCGATGGTTTGCGCCACGGCCTGGTGCGTTACCGCGCGGCGCTGTTGATCGCGGCACTGGGCGCGGTGTTTTCGCCGCTGGGGATCTATTTCGCGCATCAGTTGCCGGAGAAGATTCTGATGATCCTGTTCAGTCTGCTGATGGTGCTGGTTGCCTGGCGAATGTTCAGAAAGGAACGTCAGCAAGCGGGGCCGAGCGATCACGGGCACGCCAGTTGGGGCCAGAAAAACTGCATGCTCAACGAGCAGACCGGGCGCTTCGACTGGACCGCCAAATGCACCGCCACTCTGGCTGCACTGGGAGCGGTTACTGGCGTGGTGTCGGGTTTGCTTGGCGTCGGCGGCGGGTTTTTGATCGTGCCGGCGTTCAAACAACTGACCGATGTGCAGATGCGCGGCATCGTCGCCACGTCGTTGATGGTGATCAGTCTGATTTCCGCGATCGGGGTGATCGGCTCGTTCCATGCGGGCGTGCGTATCGACAGCCAGGGTGCGGCGTTCATCATTGCCAGCATTGTCGGCATGATCATTGGCCGCAGGCTTTGCGCACGGGTGCCGGCGCGGGCGTTGCAGGTGGGGTTTGCCAGTGTCTGTCTGGTGGTGGCGGGGTACATGTTGTTGCGGGCGTGAAGATCAGAAGATCGCAGCCTCGTTGCACTCGACAGCTCCTACAAGAGACTGCGGAGCTGTCGAAGGCTGCGATCTTTTCAGACGGTTACAACACCAGGTGCGGCAGCCACAGCGAAATCGCCGGCACGTAGGTCACCAGCAGCAGCACCAGGAACAGCACGCCATAGAACGGCAGCAGCGCTTTTACGGTGCTTTCGATACTGACCTTGCCCACCGCCGAGCCGACGAAGAGCACGGCCCCCACGGGCGGTGTTATCAATCCGATCCCCAGGTTGACCAGCATGATCATGCCGAACTGCACCGGATCGACGCCAATACCCATGATCACTGGCATCAGGATCGGCGTGAGGATCAGGATCAGCGGCGCCATGTCCATCACCGTGCCGAGCAACAGCAGCATGACGTTGATGCACATGAGGATCACGTAGCGGTTGTCCGACAGGGTCAGGAACAGCGTGGTGATCTTCGCCGGAATCTGCATCAGGGTCATGATGTAGCCGAAGCTGGCGGCGAAACCGATCAGGATCATCACAATGGAGATGGTGCGCACCGTGCGGTGCATCAGCTTGGGCAACTCGCTCCATTTGTAGTCGCGGTAGATGAACATGGTCACGAAGAATGACCACAGCACGGCGATGGCCGCCGATTCAGTGGCGGTGAAAATACCCGAGAGAATGCCGCCGAGGATGATCACCATCGCCATCATGCCCCACAGGGCTTCGCCGACGATCTTCAGCGCCTGGCGCATCGGAATCACTTCGCCCTTGGGGTAGTTGCGCTTTTTCGCGAAGATCAGGCACAGCACCATCAGGCAGGCGCTCATCAGCAGGCCCGGGACGATGCCGGCCATGAACAGCGAAGCGATCGAAACGGTACCGCCGGCGGCCAGCGAGTAGAGCACTGAGTTATGACTTGGCGGGGTCAGCAGGGCTTGCACCGAACCGCTGACGGTCACGGCGGTGGAGAAGTCCCGTGGATAACCCTTGCGCTCCATCTCCGGAATCAGCACCGAACCCACCGACGCGGTGTCGGCCACTGACGAACCGGAGATTGCGCCGAAGAAGGTCGAGGCAACAATGTTGACCAGCGACAGACCACCACGGACGAAACCTACCAGCACCCCGGCACACGCCACCAAACGCCGGGACATGCCGCCCTCGGCCATGATCGCGCCGGCGAGGACGAAGAACGGAATGGCCAGCAGCGAGAATTTGTTCACCCCCGAGGCGACCTGGATCATCACCGCCTGGAAGGGAATGTCGATCCACCAAGCGCCGATCAGCGCAGCGGCGCCCAACGCGTAGGCGACCGGCATGCCGATCAGGATCAATACGATAAAACTGCCCAGCAGGATCAGAGCGTCCATTAAACGGCACCTTCACTTTCTTCAACCAGGTCGAACTGCACGACCCGTCGTTTGCTCTGGTCACCGAGCAAGAGTTTTTCCACGACAAAAATCAGCGTCAGCAGGCCGCCCAGGGGGATCGGCAGATAGGTTACGCCAACGCGCAGATCGGGCAGGGCGGCCATGAACTGGTTCCAGGTGGACATGCACAGCTTGGTCCCCCAGATGGTCATGAAGATGCAGATGGCCGCCATCAGCAGTTGCGAAAAAATCGCCGCTGCGGATTTCAGCTGCGGTGGCATGCGGTCGGTGAGCATGGCCACGGCCATGTGCGCACCGGCGCGGTAACTGGCGGCGGCGCCGATGAAGGTGAAGACCATCATCAGCAGGATCGCCGTCGGCTCTGGCCAGCTCGAGCCGGTGCCGAGCACATAGCGGGCGAAGACGCCCCAGGGAATCATCAGGGAAATCGCCAGGACGGAAAGGCCGGCGATCCAGATGCACGTCATGTAGATCTTGTCGTTGATACGCAGCAGCAGATTCTTCATCGGGTTCCACCGTAACCGGGCGCGCCTGAGTCATCAGGCGCGCCGGGCCTTGTTCATGAGTACGGAGCGGGGGGCGTTACTGAACGGCTTCGATTTTTTTGATCAGGTCGGCGTACTTCGCACCGTACTTTTCCCGTACCGGAGCGGTGGCGTCGTAGAAGGGTTTTTTGTCTACGGTGATGAACTCGACCCCAGCGGCCTTGAGTTTTTCTTCACTGGCGGCGGACTTCTTGTCCCACAACACGCGTTCTTCGGCCTGCGCAGCCTTGGCGGCTTTCTTCACCAGTTCCTGTTGATCGGGGGTCAGTTTTTCCCAGGTGATTTTCGACATCACGATCGGTTCTGGCAGGATCAGGTGACCGGTCAGGCTGTAGAACTTGGCATTCTGGAAGTGGTTGTGTTCGAGCAGGGTCGGCGGGTTGTTTTCCGCGCCGTCGATCACGCCGGTCTGCAGGGCGCTGAAGATTTCCCCGGTGTCCATGGCGATACCGTTACCGCCCATGGCGTTCATCATGTCGATGAACATCGGGTTGCCTTGTACGCGGATCTTCATGCCCTTGAGGTCTTCGAGCTTGCGCACCGGTTTCTTGGTGTAGATGTTGCGCGTGCCGCCGTCCATCCACGCCAGGGCCACCAGGCCGAATTCGGAGTTGGTGATCTTGTCGAGAATCTCGTCGCCCACCGGGCCATCGATGACGTTACGCATATGTTGCTGGTCGCGGAAGATGAACGGCATGTTGAACACGTTCACATCCGGCACCACAGGGCCGACGATGCCCAGGCTGACCCGCGACAGTTGTACCGCGCCGACCTGCATCTGCTCGATGACTTCCTTTTCGGAACCCAGCACACCGCCGGGGAAGTACTGAAAGGTCAGTTCGCCGTTGGTTTCCTTGGTCAGGGTATCGCCCATGGATTTTTCAGCTACCACGGTTGGGTAACCTGCGGGGTGAATGTCGGCAAATTTGAGTTTCATTTCCGCCTGAGCGGCACCGGCAAAGGTGAACATCAGTGGAAGTGCAGCGGCGAGCAAGGTGCGTTTGAAGTTCATGGGGGTGAGTCTCCAGTCTTGTTATTTTTGTGTTCAAGGCGCAGCGGTGCAGCAGAGGGTCTAAAGCGAATCGGTGAATTGCGGTTCGGCGAGGCCTTTGACGCCGGGCTTAAGGGCGAACACGCCGCCGGCCAGGGACTGCGGGTCGTGGTCATCGCCGGGGCGAATCGAAGCGACAAACAGGGTGTCCAGATTGCTGCCGCCGAAGGCACACATGGTCGGTTTCTTCACCGGCACTTCCAGCGAGAAATCCAGCCGCCCATCCGGGGCAAAGCGGTGAATCAGGCCGGCGTCGTTTCCGCAGATCCAATAGCAGCCTTCGGCATCCACGGCGGCGCCGTCAGGGCGGCCGGGGAAGTGATTCATGTCGACGAAGATTCGCCGGTTCGATGGTGTGCCGGTCTCGGTGTCGTAATCGAAGGCCCAGATCAGCTGAACGTTGGGGTGCGAATCCGACAGGTACATGGTTTTGCCGTCAGGGCTGAAAGCGAGGCCGTTGGGCACGATGAAGCCATCGAGCTGCGCTTCGATCACGCCAGTCTGCCCGGCGCTGTAGCGATAGAGTCGGCCTTCAGGTGCGTTCAGGCCCATGTTCAAAACCATGCTCCCCGCCCAGAAACGCCCTTGGCGATCGCAGCGACCGTCGTTGAGGCGCATGTCAGGGCGGCTGTGCTCGACGGTGGCGAGCAATTCGCTGTCGAGGCTGCCGTCGGTGTGCGGGTGCAGGCGAAAGAAACCGCTTTCCATGCCGGCGACCCAGCCGCCACTGCGGTGGCGGGTGATGCAGGCGAGCATTTCCGGGGCCTTCCAAGAGGCGACATGCCCGGTGTCGGCGCTCCAGCGTTGCAGCCCGCCGTTGGGAATATCGACCCAGTAAAGCGCGTTTTCCTGCGGCACCCAGACCGGGCTTTCACCGACCGCGTTGCGGGCGTCGACGATCAATTCGGCTTGCATACTCATTCCCGTGGTTTTTATTGGAGGGGGATCAAGTCGAGCGATCAATCGCCAAACGGGCCTGCTGCGACAAAGGCGCCGCCCTGGTAGATCCGCGCCGGATCATCGTCGGCCGGCATCGGCTGCGCTTCGACCTTGTCGCGGAACACTTCCGAGCTGTCCCTGGCTTCGAAGCCGAGGTGGCTGGCGTAGCGGTTGTCCCACCAGACGTCTTTGTTGGCGGACATGCCGTAGACCACGGTGTGGCCGACGTTCGGTGTGTACAGCGAGCGTTCGAGCAGTTGCGTGAGATCGTCGAAGCTCAGCCAGGTGTGCATCATCCGGCGGTTCTGCGGCTCGGGGAACGAGGAGCCGATGCGGATGCTGACGGTTTCGATGCCGTAGCGATCGAAATAGAAACTGGCCATGTCTTCGCCGTAAGACTTGGAGAGACCGTAGTAACCGTCAGGACGGCGCGGAGAAGTGGCGTCGATTTTCTCGTCCTGCTTGTAGAAGCCGATCACGTGGTTGGAGCTGGCGAAAATCACTCGCTTCACACCGTGCTTGCGGGCCGCTTCGTAAATGTGGAACACGCCGCTGATGTTGGCGCCGAGGATTTCTTCGAACGGCCGCTCAACCGAAACGCCGCCGAAATGCAAAATCGCATCGACGCCTTCGACCAGTTGATGCACGGCTTGCTTGTCGGCGAGGTCGCAGAGCACGACTTCTTCGTGTTCATCGACGGCCGGGGCGAGGGCGGCGATGTCGGACAGGCGCAGCACATTGGCGTAAGGGCGCAGGCGTTCGCGCAGGACTTTGCCCAGGCCTCCGGCGGCACCGGTCAGCAGCAGGCGGTTGAAAGGAGCGCGGGGGGTAGATGTAGACGTCATGGCAATCCCTGAACACATTGTTATTAGGTTTGTTGTAGGTTGTCGTATGACTGCGCTGAAGTATCGGTAGGGTTTCCGGATCTTGTCAACGCGACTTTTGGTGTAGATGACGGAAGGGGCGATTCATTTTCTCAACACCCTATACCTGACTTGCAATGCAATCCCCTTGTGGGAGCGAGCCTGCTCGCGAATGCGGTGTGCCAGTCAGAACAAATCGACTGGTCCGGCGCTTTCGCGAGCAGGCTCGCTCCCACAGGGCAAACCGCCAACCGTTACAACAACGAAATCGGATAGCTGATAAAAATCCGGTTCTCGTCAAATTCGTTGGTGCTGAAGTCCCGGCGAATGGTCGCGTTGCGCCATTTTACGTTGAGGTTTTTCAGCGGGCCGCTCTGCACGGTGTAGGCCAGTTCCGACTCGCGGCCCCATTCCTTGCCATCGTTGGTGCTGGCGGTGTGCACGTTATCGCCGCTGATGTAGCGGTTCATCAGGGTCAGGCCAGGCACGCCCAGCGCAACGAAGTTGTAGTCGTGACGCACCTGCCAGGAGCGCTCTTTGGCGTTGTCATAACTGGCGTTGTAACTGTCGTTGGCCAGGGTGCCGCCGCTGGTGCCGTTGACGCGCATCCACGCATCGTCGCCGGTGAGTTTCTGCAGGCCGACGTAGAAGGTGTTGCCGCCATATTTGGCCGAGAGCAGGGCGAACGCGGTCTTGTTGTCGAGGTCGCCGGCCTGGGCGCTGCCGTCTTCCTTGCCGGTGAAGAAACCGAGGTTGGCGCCCAGCGTCCAGTCGCCCATCGGCTGGCTGTGGCTGAGGTTGAAATACTGCTGCTGATAGATGTCAGTGAGCTCGGCGTACCACACGCCGACCATGGTGCGTTTTTCGTTGAAGGTGTATTCGCCGCCGCCGAAGTTGAAGCGATCGGAGGTGAATGCACCGCGGCCGTTCATCGACATGTCTTCCATGCTCGCGTCGTTGCGCGGGCTGTTGCCACGGAACTGGCCGCCGTAAACAGTCAGACCGTTGATCTCGGTGGAGGTGATCTGGCCGCCGCGAAAGGTCTGCGGCAGGGAACGGCCGTCGTCAGAGCGCAGGATCGGCAGCACCGGCATCCATTCGCCGACCTTCAGTTCGGTCTTCGAGACTTTGGCTTTCAGCGCCACGCCGAGGCGGCCGAAGTTGTCGGCGGGGCGGCCGTCATCATGGATCGGCAGCAACTGCGTGCCACCGGTACCTTTGCCGCCATCGAGCTTCTGCGAGTACAGGCCAAGGATGTCGAGACCGAAGCCGACGGTGCCTTGGGTGAAGCCGGATTTGGCGTCGAGGATGAAGTTCTGCGTCCACTCTTCAGCCTTGCCTTGCGGGTTGGCCGGGTTGACGAAGTTGCGGTTGAAGTAGGCGTTGCGCAGGTTCAGCGTGGCTTTGCTGTCTTCCAGAAAGCCTTCGGCATCGGCGCTCATCGGCAACGCCAGGGCGAGGCTGCTGCAGCCGATCAGGCTCAGGGTCGAACGCGGTTTGAAATGGGCAAAGCGTGAAGGGCGGACGGAATTGCGGGCGAGTGGGCTCACTGTGACGCTCCCTGAATCGTTTGTTGTTTTTATTATTTGTCATACGTCGTCGTACAACATCGATGCGAATATTTCCCAGATTTTCGGGGCTTGTCAACTGGAAGTTATACGATGACCTCCCATGCGACGCAGAACCCTGTGGGAGCGAGCCTGCTCGCGAATGCGGACTTTCTTTCAATGAAGTTGTCGACTGACACAGCGCTTTCGCGAGCAGGCTCGCTCCCACAGGGTTCCTTGGTGTCTGTCGAGTCGTGTATTGCCCGTCAAATTGCGGCAAACTTCCTCACCCCCAGCACCAGGCCGATCCATGGATAAATACGCCCCGCGCAACTGGCAACCCCACGAGAAACCCAGTCTGCCCGGATCCCCCTCGACTCCATTGCACTCCACGCCCAAGCGCTTGGCATACGCGGCGGTCGGTGTGCTGGTCGCGGTGACCGGTGGGCTGGGGAATTCACTGGTGGTTGCCAACCTGCCTTATCTGCAAGGTTCGCTCGGCGCGACCACGGCGGAGATGGCCTGGCTGCCGGCGGCTTACGTCATGACCAACGTGTCGATGAACCTGCTGCTGGTGAAGTTTCGCCAGCAGTTCGGCTTGCGCGCATTCACCGAGGTGTTTCTGGTGCTGTATGCGCTGGTGACCTTCGGCCATTTGTTCGTCAACGATCTGAATTCGGCGGTGGCGGTGCGTGCTGCCCACGGCATGGTCGGTGCAGCGCTGAGCTCGCTGGGCTTGTATTACATGGTCCAGGCGTTTCCGGCGAAGTGGCGGCTGAAGGCGCTGGTGCTCGGCCTCGGCACTTCACAACTGGCGTTACCGCTGGCGCGGCTGTTTTCCGAAGACCTGTTGCAGATTGCCGAATGGCGCGGCCTCTATCTATTCGAATTGGGCATGGCGCTGCTGTCACTTGGCTGTGTATTGCTGCTCAAACTGCCACCCGGCGACCGCTTCAAGACCTTTGAAAGACTCGACTTCCTGACCTTCGCCATCCTCGCCACCGGTGTGGCGTTGTTGTGCGCGGTGCTGTCGCTCGGGCGGATCGACTGGTGGCTGGAAGCAGACTGGATCGGTGTGGCTCTCGCATGCTCGATTGCGCTGATCATCATGGGCCTGGCCATCGAGCACAACCGCAGCAACCCGATGCTGATGACCCGCTGGCTCGGCAGCGGAACGATGATTCGCCTGGCGCTGGCGGTGACCCTGATTCGCATGGTCACCTCGGAGCAATCCACCGGCGCGGTGGGGTTCATGCAGAACCTCAACATGGGCTATGAGCAGTTGCACAGTCTGTATGTGGTGATGCTGATCGGCAGCATCGCCGGCCTTGCCACCAGCGCGTTGACCATCGACCCCAAACACCTGCTGATGCCGTTGATCATCTCGCTGGCACTGATGGCCACCGGTTCGGTGATGGACAGCTTCTCGAACAACCTGACCCGCCCCGAAAACATGTATTTCAGCCAGTTCCTGCTGGCGTTCGGCAGCACGTTTTTTCTCGGCCCGACCATGGTCTTCGGTACGCGCAACGTGCTGACCAATCCGCGCAACCTGGTGAGTTTTTCCGTGCTGTTCGGGATCTGCAACAACCTCGGCGGACTGCTCGGCGCGGCGTTGCTTGGCACCTTTCAGATCGTGCGGGAGAAGTACCATTCCAGCCACATCGTCGATCATCTGGTGATGTCCGATCCCTTGGTGGCTGCGCGAGTGCAGAGCGGCGGCTCGGCGTTCGGCGGTTTGCTCGCCGACCCGAGCCTGCGCAATCTGGCCGGCATTCGCAGCCTCGCCAATGCGGCGACACGCGAAGCGAACGTGCTGGCCTATAACGATGTCTTCATGCTGATCGCGGTCATTGCCGTCCTGACCATGATCTGGCTTTCGATTCGCGCGTTGTGGCTGATGAGCACCACCAAAGCCATTGAACCGACACCTTCCGTACCACCCAGCGGTGCCACTTCTTCATGACCGAACCGACCACCACAACCACCAACGCCATCGCCGCCACGCCTGAAGGGGAGGCGCCGCCCTCATCACCCAACACTGCGCCGCGTTCGCTGCGGGTGCGGATCATTTCTTCACTGGGCTTTGCCGCAATCGCCATCGTCGGCGTACTGATCGTGCTGTATGCGTGGCAACTGCCGCCATTCAGCAGTGCGGTCGAAACCACCGAAAACGCCTTGATCCGCGGGCAGGTGACGATCATCGGCCCGCAGCTCAGCGGCTATGTGTTCGAAGTGCCGGTGCAGGACTTCCAGTACGTCAAGGCTGGGGACCTGCTGGTGCGTCTGGACGACCGCATTTATCAGCAACGCCTCGACCAGTCGCTGGCACAACTGGCGGTGCAGAAAGCCGGATTGGCCAATGTCGTGCAGCAGCGCAACAGCGCCGAGGCGACGATCAAATTGCGTCAGGCAGTGCTCGCCGACAGCCAGGCGCAGTTGCGCAAGAGCGAGGCTGATCTGCGGCGCAATCAGGAACTGGTGCGTGACGGCTCGGTGTCCAAACGTGAATTCGACGTGACCCTCGCCGCCAACGCGCAGAGCACCGCGGCGGTAGCGCAGGCCAAGGCCAATCTGGAAATCGCCCGCCAGGATCTGCAAACGGTGATCGTCAATCGCGGCTCGCTGGAAGCCGCCGTGGCCAGTGCCGAAGCGGCGGTGCAACTGGCGCGGATCGATCTGTCGAACACGCGGATTGTTGCACCGCGAGATGGCCAGCTCGGGCAGATCGGCGTGCGCCTCGGCGCCTATGTCAACTCCGGCGCGCAGTTGATGGCATTGGTGCCGGATCAGAAATGGGTGATCGCCAACATGAAGGAAACCCAGATGGCCAATGTGCGTGTCGGGCAACCGGTGCGCTTCACCGTCGACGCTTTGAACCACCGCAGATTCACCGGCCATGTGCAGCATATTTCGCCGGGCACCGGGTCGGAATTTGCCTTGCTGCAGGCCGACAACGCCACCGGCAACTTCGTCAAGATTGCTCAGCGGGTGCCGGTACGGATCACGATTGACCCGGATCAGCAGGAAGAAGAGCGGCTCAGGCCGGGGATGTCAGTGGTTGTCAGTATTGATACTGCAGCGGGTGATACTCAGCATCACTGATTAGCCGCGACGTCTGCTCGCGAAAGCCGTGTATCAGTGACAAATACGCCCACCGACTCACCGCTTCGCGAGCAGGCTCGCTCCTGCAACGGGCATTGGTTTTCCGGGTGTCGCACGATCCTGAGCCGCTGCGGTCGTACTTTTCACCTAGCCGCATCACAGTGTGGAGATCCAATGAGCCAGGAAGTCCTGACTACCGAAACCAACCGTCGCCAGTTGCAGCAGATCATCGCCGGGCTGTCGGACGGGGTGATTCTGCTGGAGCTCGACAAAAGCATTCTCTGGGCCAACGAAGCGGCGCTGACCATGCACGGTGTCAGCACCATCGGTGATCTGGGCACCAACGCTGACGAGTATGCCAAGCGCTTTACGCTGCGCTACCGCAATAATCATGTCTTGCCACCCGAGAACTACCCGATCAGCCGCGTGGCGCGTTGTGAGGCGTTCAGTGATGTGCTGATCGAAGTCTCCTCCGTGGACGACCCCGAGCATATCTGGGTGCACAGCGTGCGCAGCATGGTGCTGACCGACCGCGTCGGCCAGCCCGAGTCGCTGGTGCTGATCATGAGCGACGTCACCGATTGGGCCAACGCCGAGTTGCGCTTCGAAAAAACCTTCAATGCCAACCCTGCGCCGGCAGTGATCTGTCGTCTGAGCGATTTGCGTTACATCAAGGTCAATCCGGGCTTTCTGGAAATGACCGGCTACACCCGCGATCAAGTGATCGGCACTTCGGCCTATGAAATCGATATTTTCGAACAGGCCGATCAGCGCGATCTGGCCGTTCAGCGCTTGCGCGATGTCGCGACCATCCCGCAAATGCAGGCGGAATTGCGTCTGCCGGATGGGGGCAGCAAGCAGGTGATCGTTGCCGGGCAGCCGCTGCTGCTCAATGACGAGAATTGCATGCTGTTCTCCTTTGTCGACATGGAGCCCCGGCGCCGCGTGGAAGTTGCCTTGCGTCAGAGCGAGGAGCGCTTCGCAAAGGCGTTTCGTCTGACACCGGTACCGATTCTGATCTGCACCGCTGACAAGCAGGAGGTCATCGACGTCAATCAGGCATTCCTCGATACCTTGGCCTATGACAGCGATGACGTACTCGGGAAAACCGTGACGCAATTGAGCTTCATCCACGATGACGGCGCGCGCACGCGGCTGTTATCGGCGCTGGCGAAGAACGGTCGGGTGGATCGCGTCGACGTGCCGGTTCGCAAGAAGGATGAGGAGTTGCTGGAGTGTGCAGTTTCCGCTGACACCGTAAATATTCACGATGTTTCCTGTTATCTGCTGGTGCTGATGGACATGACCGAGCGCAAGCGCACTGAGCTTGAGTTGGTGGGGGCGATTGAAGAGGTGATGAAGGATGCGTCGTGGTTCAGCCGAACGTTGATCGAAAAGCTGGCCAACGTGAAGAAAATCAACTCGCCGCAACTGCCCAGCGCTTTGTTCACTGATCTGACGGCGCGTGAGCGCGATGTACTGGGTTTGATCTGCGAAGGTCTGGCGGATAAGGAGATTGCCCTGCGGTTGAAATTGGCGCCGAACACTGTGCGCAATCATGTCGCCACTGTGTATTCGAAAATTGATGTGCACAGCCGCAGCGAGGCGATTGTCTGGGCTCGAGAGCGAGGCTTGTTTTCGGGAGAGTGGGGCACCAAGGGCCAGCGTTGAGGGGTGCAAATGCACTAGTTACAAGGGTGCAAATTCATGTATTGGCGAGGGCGTTGTGTTCTTAGGCTGGTGGGGTGCGGTGTGGGCCATTTCGGGCCTGCGATCGTGCCCCTTTTGAAACAGTCATAGGAACGACGTCAATGATGAATCTTGCGCAGTTGCGCGCTCGGCTCGAGCACAGTTTTGCGCCGCTGTCTTGTGAGTGTTCGGTGGATGGTGACCATTCGCTGACGGTCAAGTTGTATCACCGGGATTCGGGGCAGGTGGATCTGGTGATCAGCGGTCTGGATCTGGCTTCGCTGCGTACGCCTGGGGCGGTTGAGGCGTTGGTGGATGAGTTGCGGTATGAGCTTGAGAGCAACTCTTTGCGCTCGTCTCGGGATCCGGATTTGGCTTAACGCGCTTTGGTCTTGGCGGCCTTTGGGCCGGCCATGCTGTGGGGGGGTGGGTGTATATCCGTTTCTGCGGGTGCTACTGGTTACGGTTCCGCCCTTACGGCGGGTCACTTTTGGCAAACGCCGGAATGCCGGCCCAGCCCAAAGTAACCAAAAGGTCTTCGCCCTGACGTTCGGCCCGCTCGCTGAGGCTCGGGGTTCCTTCGCTCCGGGATCGATCCTGGCGCAGCGGCTACGGTTTGCTTCGCTGCACCTCCTTCCGCTGTGCACGACTGCGTCGTACGGTCGCTGCGCTCCCACCCCCGGATCAATCCCTCCGCTCAGCCTTCCGACGTCGCCTGTGGATCAAGATCAAGGGCACTCGAGCTAACGCTCATTGTTTTGAGTGGTGAAGAGCGGATGAGCTTTGCTTCTTCCGTTTCTGTGGGAGCGAGCCTGCTCGCGATGAGGCCCTCGCCGGCAACGATGATCTCAATCCAGCCCACTGCCGGAAAATTCGCGCAAAACCGACAGCCAATCCCAGCCTATCTCCCCAATCCACTGGCGCTAACAAGGCGCTCAGCTATAAATAACGAGTGGTCAGGTCTTCCGCGGCCGGTTGGGTTGCGGGAGTTTGTCTCTCTTTACCGCGGGTCGCCCTATGAATAATCCTGGGAAACGCGTATTGCCGTTGGCTTTTCTTGCAGTGTTGTTGGCCGGTTGTGCCAGTCCTCCACCGCCTGCGCCTGTCGCGCCGCCACCACCGCCGGAACGTCGGTGTGAGGTGCTGGAGAATACTGAGGTTGCCGGGGATATGTATGTGGATGGGCAGGTGACGCGCCACATCACCACTACCCGTTGCATAACCCAATAAGACTCGCGATTCCTCGATCGCACGAGGCCTGGAATCCTGCAGTGACCCTGTGGGAGCGAGCCTGCTCGCGAAGGCGTGGTATCAGTCAAGACATAGCTGACTGACCCAACGCTTTCGCGAGCAGGCTCGCTCCCACAAGGGTCAGGTATCCGTCCTGAAAATCAGGACAGGAACCCGCCATCCACATTCAGCGCCACACCAGTGGTGTAGCTCGACGCATCGCTGGCCAGGTACAACACTGCTCCAGCCATTTCGCTTGGGTCGGCTACGCGCTTGAGCGGAATCTGCGTGAGCGCCTGTTTCAGAATCGCGTCGTTTTTCACCAGGGCCGAGGCGAACTTGGTGTCTGTCAGGCCGGGGAGCAGGGCGTTGCAGCGGATGCCGAATTGCGCGCATTCCTTGGCGAAGACCTTGGTCATGTTGATGACCGCCGCTTTGGTCACCGAATAAATGCCTTGGAAAATCCCCGGAGAGATGCCGTTGATCGAGGCGACGTTGATGATGCTGCCGCCACCGTTTTCGCGCATGAGCTTGCCGGCTTCGACCGACATGAAGAAGTAGCCGCGAATGTTCACGTCGACGGTCTTCTGGAACGCACCGAGATCGGTGTCGAGCACGTTGCAGAATTGCGGGTTGGTCGCGGCGTTGTTGACCAGAATGTCGAGGCGGCCGAACTGTTCCTTGATCCCGGCAAACACTTGGCTGATCTGCTCCATCTCACCGATGTGACAGGCCACGGCCGTGGCCTTGCCGCCGGCGGCGGTGATAGCGTCGGCGACGTGCTGGCAGCCTTCGAGCTTGCGGCTTGAGACGATCACGTGGGCACCTTGCTGGGCCAGCAGTTTGGCGATGGCTTCGCCGATGCCACGGCTGGCGCCGGAGACGAAAGCGATTTTGCCGTCGAGGTCGAACAACTGAGTCTTGGACATGGGGTTCCCTTGTTGAAGGTCTTGTTATTGGCCCGGATCAGAGGCTGGATTTCTGGATGACCTGCAGGCTCATCTGCTCGAGCAGTTTGTTCATGTGAATGAACTGCGCGAAGCGTTTGTCCTGCGTCTGGCCATGGTAGAAGCGGTAGTAGATCTGCTGCACGATGCCGGCCAGGCGGAACAGGCCGTAGGTGTAGTAGAAGTCGAAATTGTCGATGCGGATGCCCGAGCGCTCGGCGTAGTAGTCGACGAATTCGCGGCGGGTGAGCATGCCCGGCGCGTGGCTTGGCTGGCGGCGCATCAGTTGCACCGGTGCCGGGTCGCCGGCTTCGATCCAATAGGCGAGGGTGTTGCCCAGATCCATCAGCGGATCGCCGAGGGTGGTCAGTTCCCAGTCGAGCACGCCGATGATCTGCATCGGATTGGCCGGGTCGAGGATGACGTTGTCGAAGCGATAGTCGTTGTGGACGATGCTTGAGGTCGGGTGGTCGGCCGGCATCTTGTCGTTAAGCCAGGCTTTCACAGCTTCCCAGTGCGGCGCGTCCGGGGTCAGGGCTTTTTCGTAACGCTCGCTCCAGCCTTTGATCTGCCGCGCGACGTAGCCTTCAGGCTTGCCCAGATCGCCAAGTCCGCAGGCGTTGTAATCAACGCGGTGCAGTTCAACGAAACGGTCAATGAAGCTTTTGCACAGTGCTTCGGTTTTCGCCGAATCGAGACCCAGCTCCGGTGGCAGCTCGGCGCGCAGGATGATGCCCTTGACCCGTTCCATCACATAGAACTCGGCGCCGATCACCGTTTCATCGGTGCAGTGCACGTAGGCCTTTGGGCAATACGGGAAGCCGTCGCGCAGTTGGTTGAGGATGCGGAATTCACGGCCCATGTCGTGCGCGGATTTGGCCTTGTGGCCGAACGGCGGACGGCGCAGGACAAATTCTTGTTCCGGGTATTCCAGCAAATAGGTCAGGTTCGACGCACCGCCGGGGAACTGGCTGATCTGCGGGCTGCCGGTCAGGCCGGGGATGTGCGCCTTGAGGTACGGATCGATCAGGCTGGCATCGAGTTCTTCGCCCGCGCGGATCCGGGTGGACTGGTCAGTAAGCGCCATGCTTATCCCTTCTGCTTATTTTGGAGGCCAGACATCATTGGCTAATCTAATGGCGCGCTCGAATGCTCACAAGCGCGGGTCGGTCTTATAGGTTAGCGTGTTGCTGGATGATCAACTTTGAGAATGGGGGCGATGAACGCTGCAGACCGAGGATCCCGAGCGCCTTAATGCACACGCTGGTTAATCAGTTTCGGTGGCAGCGCGACGGGAGTCAGCACCGGTTGTCCGGAAAAAAATGCCATCAGATTTTTGCCCACCAGCTCAACCGTGCCTTGTGTAGCCTCGGGGGAAAGCCCGGCTACGTGCGGAGTCAGCACAACATTGCTGAGGCTTTTCAGGGCATCGGGCACTTCCGGTTCGTGATCGAATACGTCCAGTGCGGCACCAGCGATGCGCCGTTGCTCCAGTGCGGTAATCAGGTCCGCCGTAGCGATCACGCTGGCTCTGGCGATATTGACGATGAATCCATTCGGTCCGAGCGCGTCAAGCACCGTTCGGGTGACCAAATGCTGCGTTGTAATGCCACCGGGCGTGGCAACCACCAGAAAGTCCGAAACTCTCGCCAGATCGGTCGGAGTCGAGCAAAACGCGTAAGCCACATCGCTGCGCACCTGGCGGTTGTGGTAGCTGATCTGCATGTCGAAACCCAATTCCGCGCGCTTGGCAATCGCCATGCCCACCGCGCCCAGCCCAAGAATTCCCAGGTGCTTGCCGGCCAGTGACGGGCGCATGATTTTCGGCCATTCACCGCGGCGCACCGCTGCATCACAGCGCGGAATGTCGCGGACCAATGCCAGCAACAGCGCCATCGCATGATCGGCAACTGAGGAGGCGTTGACCCCGGCACCATTGGTGACGGTGATCCCGCGGTCGCTGGCCGCTTGCAGGTCGACCTGTTCATAGCCCGCGCCGATCACCGTGATGATTTTCAGGGCGGGCAGGGCGCTGATCTCTTGGGCGGTCAGGCCCAGCGGGCCGCGAGTCAGCACGGCATCGATACGACTGCCATGGGTGATGATGGCTTGCGCACGTTCGGCCGGCGTTGGTGCAAGGATCAGATGGAATCCCTGGTGTTCGAGAATCGGCAGATAGTCATTGATCGTTTCAACCAGTACCAGAACGGTTGCGGGCATTGCGCGGCTCCTGTGATGGGCGGCGGGTGGGTCGCGAAAGTCGACTCAGAGTGCTGAATCCGCAGCGGCTTGGCAATCGTTGCATTCACGCAGTGGTGCTTTGATTCTGGACGGGTTCGTGGAACAAGCAAGCACCCATGGCGTACGGCCAATCAGGTGACGTATTGCGCAATGCCATTGCCGAACGACCAGTTCTCTTTTTTCACCTCCACGAGATTGATGAACACATCCTCCGGGCGTATCCCCACGTGCGCATGCAGGCTTTCGGCGATGGTTTTGAACAGCAATTGTTTCTTCTCCACAGTGCGGCCTTCACTGATGGTGATTTGAATGAACACCACGCCGTCGCTGCGCTGGATGCCGAGATATTGCGGGTCATATACGAAGTGCTGGCCGTCGTGCTCGTTGAGAATCTGGAAATTGTCGTGCTCGGGCACATCGATGCAGCTGCGCAGGGCGGCGTAGATTTGTTCGCCGATGCGCCTGGCGAAAGTCGGGTCGGGGTTTTGCTGGATGTCGACGCGAACCAGTGGCATGGGGCCTCCTCGGGTTAAGGCTTCTCTCACACTAGATCAAAGGCAGGGTTCTGGCAGGTAGTCGGTCTGGAATATCGCGGATTACTTGTATGAGCGGGCTTACGTGACTCGCGGATTTTGCCTACGGGAATGGCAGATGCGTCTGCTGGTCAGCGTGAATGGAACAGTTTGATGATAAGGGCATGACGATAGCCGTCGATGTGCATGCAAATGCTGACCCCGATCCGCCAGCAGCCAAGGAGGGCAAATGTTCCATAACGATCGCGAAAATCTGGAGCTCGACAGGCTGGAAAACGAATCAAGGAAACTCGTGGCTGAATGGAAAAAGCTTCAGGCTGAAGAGAAAAAGTTATCAAGGGAGACAAAGCTCTATTCAATTGCAGTGTTTGGTGGAGTCTTAACTGCAATCACCGCAGTGGCAGGGTTTTTCTTCAAGTTGTGAATCTTCATGCTTCACGACCGTCAGGCGCATTATTCAAAGGTTAATCAGTATGAGCACATATGACCGTAAGGCACGACTGGAGCAAATTGAGCGAGAGTTCGCAGAATATGACGAAGCGGTGCGCAATAGGGACAAGCGCGAAAATGGCAAGCTCTGGTTGCTTTTCGGCTTCGGGCTGTACTGCGTTTTATTGGGTTTCATGCTCGGCATATCGCTCTAGGCGCATTCGATGACGCATGGGTGGGTGCAAAACGTATCCGTTTGCGGCATCTGACGTATCCATGAACGACCTTGTTTTTTCCATAAACGACCATCCTTGGATCTGCTCCGCACAACCATTCCTCAGCTAAGTCTTTGCTTGCATTGATTTATCACGGAGAATCGCGCCCCTGTTTCGGCCGGAGCATGTCTGTCGGTTTTTTCCGACGCATCCTGACCGAGTGGCAAGTGACCGGAAAGCGGAGATCCGACCGGATGAATGATCAGGCCAATAGCCTCGAAAAGCGTTTCGACGCAGCAGCACCCGCTGAACTTTCGAGCTGGAATCGCCAGGACACCACCTGGATGCTGGGACTGTTTGGGACGGCCATTGGCGCCGGCACCCTGTTTTTGCCGATCAACGCAGGATTGGGTGGCTTCTGGCCGCTCGTAATCCTCGCGCTGCTGGCATTCCCGATGACGTTTTACGCTCACCGTGGCCTGACCCGTTTTGTGCTGTCCGGTCGCGAAGGCGCCGATATCACCGAAGTGGTCGAGCAGCATTTCGGCATCAAGGCTGGTGCCCTGATTACGCTGTTGTACTTCTTCGCCATCTTCCCGATCCTGTTGATCTACAGCGTCGGCCTGACCAACACGGTCGCCAGTTTCCTCGAACATCAACTGCACATCACGCCGCCACCGCGCGCGTTGCTGTCGTTCGTGCTGATTCTTGGCCTGCTGGCCGTCGTGCGTTGCGGTGAGCAGGCAATCGTCAAGGCCATGAGCCTGATGGTCTATCCGTTCATCGTCGCGCTGCTGTTCCTCGCCGTGTACCTGATTCCGCACTGGAACGGCGGCATCCTCGCCACTGCCTCGCAAGTGCCGGCGCCGTCAGCGCTGTTGCACACGCTGTGGCTGGCGATTCCGGTGATGGTGTTTTCGTTCAACCATTCGCCGATCATCTCGGCGTTTGCGGTCGATCAGAAGCGCCGCTACGGCGTGCATGCCGAAGAGCGCAGTGCGCAGATTCTCTCCCGCGCTCACGCACTGATGGTGCTGATGGTGCTGTTCTTCGTATTCAGCTGCGTGCTAACCCTGTCGCCGGAGCAACTGGCTGAGGCCAAAGATCAGAACCTGTCGATCCTGTCGTACTTGGCCAACCACTTCAGCAACCCGACCATCGCCTTCGCGGCGCCGTTGATTGCGTTCGTGGCGATCTCCAAGTCGTTCCTCGGCCATTACATCGGGGCCAGCGAAGGCCTCAAGGGCTTGATCGTCAAGAGCGGCAAACGCCCGGGCGCCAAGGCGCTGGATCGCATCGTGGCGGCGTTGATGCTGGTGATCTGCTGGATCGTAGCGACGCTGAACCCGAGCATCCTCGGCATGATCGAAACCATCGGTGGTCCGGTGATTGCGGCGATTCTGTTCCTGATGCCGATGTATGCGATTCGCAAGGTGCCAGCGATGGCGCGTTATCGCGGTCAGGCGTCGAACGTGTTTGTTACTGCAGTTGGGCTGGTAGCGATTTCGGCATTGGTTTACAAGCTGTCTGTGTAACGACTGATCGTTCCCACGCTCTGCGTGGGAACGCCTCTTGTGATGCTCTGCGTCACGCTTGGGGACGCAGAGCGTCCGGGGCTGCATTCCCACGCGGAGCGTGGGAACGATCAAAAAAAACGCCGCTCATCTCACGATGGGCGGCGTTTTTTATTACCTTGCAGCGTTAGGCTTGAACGACCGGGATCTTGGCGTTCGCAGCCGCTTCACGGAACTCGGCGATCTGGTCGAAGGACAGGTAGCGGTAGACATCGGCCGCCATGCTGTCGATCTTGCCAGCGTATTCCATGTACTCCTCGACGGTCGGCAGGCGACCCAGGATCGACGCAACGGACGCCAGCTCGGCCGAGGCCAGGTAGACGTTCGCGCCGTCGCCCAGACGGTTCGGGAAGTTACGGGTCGACGTCGAGACCACGGTGCTGTTCGGCTCAACGCGTGCCTGGTTACCCATGCACAGCGAGCAGCCTGGCATTTCCATGCGTGCGCCAGCCTTGCCGTAGATGCCGTAGTAGCCTTCTTCGGTCAGTTGGTGAGCGTCCATCTTGGTCGGCGGCGACAGCCACAGACGGGTTGGCAGCTGACCCTTGACCTGATCCAGCAGTTTACCGGCAGCGCGGAAGTGACCGATGTTGGTCATGCACGAACCGATGAACACTTCGTCGATCTTCTCGCCAGCAACGCTGGACAGCAGACGGGCGTCGTCCGGATCGTTTGGCGCGCAGAGCACAGGCTCGTTGATCTCGGCCAGATCGATTTCGATGACTTCGGCGTATTCGGCGTCGGCATCGGCTTCCATCAGTTCCGGGTTGGCGATCCAGGCTTCCATCGCTTGAGCGCGGCGTTCCAGAGTGCGGGCATCGCCGTAGCCTTCGCCGATCATCCAGCGCAGCAGGGTGATGTTGGACTGCAGGTACTCGGTGATCGACTCTTTCGACAGCTTGATGGTGCAACCGGCAGCCGAACGTTCGGCCGAGGCGTCGGACAGTTCGAACGCCTGCTCCAGGGTCAGACCTTCCAGGCCTTCGATTTCCAGGATGCGGCCGGAGAAGGCGTTTTTCTTGCCTTTCTTCTCAACGGTCAGCAGACCGTTCTGGATGGCGAAGTACGGAATGGCATGAACCAGGTCACGCAGGGTGATGCCAGGTTTCATCTTGCCCTTGAAGCGCACCAGGATCGATTCCGGCATGTCCAGCGGCATCACGCCGGTAGCAGCGGCGAACGCAACCAGACCCGAACCGGCCGGAAACGAGATGCCCATCGGGAAACGGGTGTGCGAGTCACCACCGGTACCAACGGTGTCCGGCAGCAGCATGCGGTTCAGCCACGAGTGGATGATGCCGTCACCCGGACGCAGGGAAACGCCGCCGCGGGTCATGATGAAGTCAGGCAGGGTGTGGTGGGTGGTCACGTCGATAGGCTTTGGATAAGCCGCGGTGTGGCAGAACGACTGCATCACCAGATCAGCGGAGAAGCCCAGGCACGCCAGGTCTTTCAGTTCGTCACGGGTCATCGGACCGGTGGTGTCCTGAGAACCCACGGTGGTCATCTTCGGTTCGCAGTAGGTGCCAGGACGCACGCCTTGGCCTTCTGCCAGACCGCAAGCCTTGCCGACCATTTTCTGCGCCAGGGTGAAGCCCTTGGTGCTTTCAGCCGGAGCTTCTGGCTTCTTGAACAGGTCGAACGGTGGCAGACCCAGCTCGGCGCGAGCTTTCTCGGTCAGGCCACGGCCGATGATCAGCGGGATACGACCGCCGGCACGGACTTCGTCCAGCAGCACCGGGGTTTTCATTTCGAAAGTGGTGATGACTTCGTCGGTACCGTGCTTGCAGACTTTGCCAGCGTGCGGGTACAGGTCGATCACATCGCCCATGTTCATGTTCGATACGTCGAACTCGATCGGCAGGGCGCCGGCATCTTCCATGGTGTTGTAGAAGATCGGAGCGATCTTGCTGCCGAAGCAGAAACCGCCAGCGCGCTTGTTCGGCACGTATGGGATGTCGTCGCCGAAGAACCACAGCACCGAGTTGGTAGCCGATTTACGCGAGGAACCGGTACCGACCACGTCACCGACGTAGGCGATCGGGAAACCCTGGCCGCGCATTTCTTCGATCTGCTTCATCGGACCGGTCTTGCCTTGCTCGTCCGGAACGATGCCGTCACGGGCCATTTTCAGCATGGCCAGGGCGTGCAGCGGGATGTCAGGACGCGACCAGGCGTCTGGCGCAGGGGAGAGGTCGTCGGTGTTGGTTTCGCCGGTGACCTTGAATACACGCAGGCTGATCTTGTCGGCCAGGACCGGGCGCTTCTTGAACCACTCGCCGTCAGCCCAGGATTGCAGCACGGCCTTGGCGTGAACGTTGCCGTTCTTGGCTTTTTCAGCCACATCGTGGAAGGCGTCGAACATCAGCAGGGTGTGCTTGAGTTCTTCGGCGGCGACTGGCGCCAGCTCGGCGTCGTCCAGCAGTTCAACGAGGGTGACGATGTTGTAGCCGCCCTGCATGGTGCCGAGCAGTTCGACAGCGCGTTTCTTGTCCAGCAGAGGGGAGGTGGCTTCGCCCTTGGCCAGGGCAGACAGGAAGCCGGCCTTGACGTAGGCGGCTTCGTCCACTCCAGGCGGTACGCGATTGGTGATCAGGTCAACGAGGAAAGCTTCTTCGCCAGCCGGAGGGTTCTTCAGCAGCTCGATCAGGCCTGCTGTTTGTTCGGCGTTAAGCGGCTGGGGAACGATACCCAGGGCTGCACGCTCTTCGATATGTTTGCGGTAGGCTTCAAGCACAGTTATTACCCTCATCAGTGGTCCCAAATGGGTGTCCGGGACGCTCATCCCGAAATTGCCGTACTCATGCGCCTCACGACGTTGTGGGTCGTTCGGCCAGAATTACCGGCAATTCCTTACAGAAGCTGCTTTCAAAGTTTTACGCCTGCAGAACGGGGAGCTGATGAGGGTTGGCGTTAGGCTTTTCCCCGCTGGAAAAACCCTTCGCCAACACCGCTCTGAAGGAACGACTGTGCTCGTGACGCTTTGAAAACAGCTTCTAACGGACATTGGCGCCTTAAAAGGCTGGCTGATTCTACGGCAAAAAAATTTTAAAGGTAAGTCGCGCTCTATTGGACTTTCGTGGCAATCAGCGCGGCCGGAGCAAACCTGCGGCGCTGGCGAGACCTTGCTGTTTGAGGGGTGATCAATGCCCGACAAAGGGCTAACATGCCGGCCTGTTCCGCGTTTCAGTGTTCTGCCCATTTATGCCCAATCAGACCATCAAGACCCCCTGCGTCGGCCTCTGCTCCACCGTTTACGGTGACCTGGTGTGCCGTGGCTGCAAGCGTTTTCACCACGAAGTGATCCATTGGAATGGGTACAACGAGGAGGAAAAGCGTGCGGTGTGGCTGCGTCTGGAGCAATTGCTGTCACAAGTGATGGCGAGCAAAGTCGAGATCTTCGATCCGGCGCGCCTGCGCGAGCAACTGGAACAGCGCAAGATCCGCTTCGTACCGCATCAGTCGGAATATTGCTGGGCCTATCAGCTGATTGCCCGGGGCGCGCGGGTGATCATTAATCTTGAGGCGTACGGTATGGTATTGCTGCCGGAGTTCCGCGACTGGAACCTGCCGGAACTGCGCGATGCCATTGATCGGGAATTCTTCCTGCTGTCGGAAGCGCATTATCAACGCTACATCGCCCCGGGCTTCCTGAAAGACGCCTTCGGCGCCTAGAAGCTTCGCGAGCAGGCTCGCTCCCACAGGGAAATGCATTCCAGATGTGGGAGCGAGCCTGCTCGCGAAAGCGCCAGTCAGGCATGGCAATCCTCAGTGTTTTGCCGTCAATTCCACCAGATGATCCTCAACCTCCTGCGGCTTGAGCACCAACACATCGCTTTCCAGCGTATCCAGCACCGCTTCAGCGGTATTGCCGATCAACGCGCCTGACACCCCGGTGCGCGCCACCGTGCCAATCACCGTCACCGCCGCCTGCAGCTTGTGCGCCATGAACGGGATCAATACATCTGCCGGGCCTTCTTCGATGTGCAGATGTTCATCATCGACATCGAATTCGGCCTGAAACGCCCGACATTGCTCGCGATAACGCGCCGCGATGGTTTCGCTCAGTTGCAGCGTCGGGTCCGCCGCCGACAGCATCGGCGACGGATGCGCGGCAATCACATGCAAATGCGCCTTGGCCAGGCTGGCGATGTCATAGCCATGATCGATGATGGTGCTGTGCAAATGCCGGTGCTCACCGTCGGCATTGCCAACGTCGACTGCAGCCAGGATCACTTTGTCCTTCCATGAGCCAGCGGTCTTCACCAGCAGCACTGGAGTAGGGCATTGGCGCAGCAGTTTCCAGTCTGCCGGGGTCAGCAAGGCTTTTTTCAATGAGCTGTCGGGAAAGTGCTGTTTGATCACCAGCCCGCAACCCTCGGCCTGCTGCACATCAATGATGGTTTCGTGCAGGCTCTCGTTCCACGCCTGTTCGGTGGTCACGCTGTAGCCTTCGGCGAGCAATGCCGCCTTGAGCACACTGAGCAGGCCGGCGTGGTCATGCTTCTTGTCGCACACCAGCAGATGCAGATGGGCCTGGGTGACACCGGCGATCAGCTTGGCGCGCTTGAGCGCCAGGCTTTCCGCATGTTCAGGTTCGATGACCACCAGAATGCTGCGAATGGCTTGCATGAGCGGAGTCTCCAGCAAAGAAAAGGCACGGCGTTGCACAACTATAGTTGCTACCCGAACGTCTGCGACTTGATGCATATCAACAGCCGCCGCTGGTGGTCTGCGGGCAGGCCGGTATAATCGGCGCCCTTCGCTCGAACACCTTTTACCGTGAGCCCCATGATCCTTCCAGAAATCCACGAATTCCTTGGCTGCCGCACGCCCGACGCCTGGGTCCAGGCGGCACTGGCCGATCAGGAAACCCTGCTGATCGATCACAAGAACTGTGAGTTCAAGGCCGCCAGCACGGCGCTGAGCCTGATTGCCAAGTACCACGCTCACGTCGACCTGATCAACATGATGTCGCGCCTGGCCCGGGAAGAACTGGTGCACCACGAGCAGGTCATGCGCATCATGAAGCGGCGCAAGATCGAACTGCGTCAGCTGCACGCCGGCCGTTACGCCTCGGGCCTGCGCAAAGTGGTGCGCAGTCACGAACCGGTGAAACTGGTGGATACGCTGGTGGTCGGCGCGTTCATCGAAGCACGCAGTTGCGAACGCTTCGAAGCACTGGTGCCGCATCTGGATGAAGAACTGGGCAAATTCTATTTCGGTCTGCTGAAAAGCGAGGCGCGGCATTTTCAGGGCTATCTGAAACTGGCCTATCAATATGGTGATGCCAAGGATGTCGCCGAAGTGATCGAGCGCGTCCGTGCGGCCGAGCAGGAACTGATCGAATCGCCGGACGAGGAATTCCGCTTTCACAGCGGTGTGCCCGCCTGAATTTGTTAAAAACTTTTAAGAGTATGAAACATCACCGAAAACCGGCCCAAGTGGCCGGTTTTTGCTGTCCGCCGTCATCGCCTGTTCGATGAATGCCAGCATAATATCGGCCCCTCCACGTTTGGCTTGGCAACGGTTGTTATGGATAACCTGGGTTTCGGCAAAGTTCTGCTGGTCGAAGACGATGAGCGTCTCGCTGCACTGATCGCACACTTTCTAGAGCAACACGGCTACGAGGTACGCACGGCGCATCGCGGCGATCTGGCCGTGGCGGTGTTTCTCGAATTCAAGCCGAAAATGGTCGTGCTCGATCTGATGTTGCCGGGGCAGAGCGGTTTGCAGGTCTGCCGGGAAATCCGCAGCGTGTCGGACACGCCGATCGTGATCCTCACGGCCAAGGAAGACGATCTCGATCACATCCTCGGCCTGGAATCCGGCGCTGACGACTACGTGATCAAACCGATCAAGCCGCCGGTCCTACTCGCGCGGCTGCGAGCGTTGCAACGGCGGCAGACGCCGGACACCAGCGTGGTGAGTTTTCTCGAGTTCGGGCAATTGAGCATCGACCGCAGTTGCCGGGAAGTGCGCCTGGCCGGTGAGCTGGTCGAACTGACCACCATGGAGTTCGAATTGCTCTGGTTGCTGGCCAGCGCGGCGGGCAAAATTCTTTCCCGCGACGACATTCTCAACCGCATGCGCGGCATCGCTTTCGACGGGCTCAACCGCAGCGTCGACGTCTACATCAGCAAGTTGCGCAACAAACTCAAGGACAACCCTCGCGAGCCGGTCTGCATCAAGACCGTGTGGGGCAAGGGCTATCTGTTCAATCCGTTCGCGTGGGAGCTGTAGATGCTGCGCTTGTTCCTCGGGCTGTTTCTGGTGATGACGGTGGGTCTGGTGCTGGCCTTGCAGGCGGTCGAGCACACCTTCAACGCGTTGCTCGACAGCCAGACGCAGGATTACAACCGTGAAGCCGTGCGCGGCCAAGCGTGGTCACTGGTCGATCATTTGCAAGGCCGCCAGGGTGCCGAGCGTGAGCAGAAACTCGATTCATTGCGCGCGCATTACGGTTTGTCGCTCAGTCTGGTCGACGCCGATCAACTGGCCCTGACGCCGCAGGAAAAGGCCGAACTGGCGCAGAACCTGTTGGTGATCCGCGACGATTACACACAGTTCATCAGCAATATCGATGGCGGCTCGCAATTGCTCAGCATCAAGCTGCCGCCTGAGCCAAGCCTGATGCCGTTCTACATCACCGCGGCGTACATGATGTTGGCGGTATTGATCGGCATCGTGCTGTTTTTCTGGGTGCGCCCGCACTGGCGCGATCTGGAAAAACTGCGCCTGGCCGCCGAGCGTTTCGGCGACAACGATCTGTCGGTGCGCATCCAATTGTCGCGGCGCTCGAACATCCGCGATCTGGCCGAGCACTTCAATCTGATGGCGGCGCGCATCGAGGGCTTGATCGCCAATCAGCGGGAGCTGACCAACGCGGTGTCCCACGAATTGCGCACACCGATCGCGCGGCTGTCGTTCGAACTCGATCAGCTTAAACAGCAGCCCGGCGCCGGCCAGAATCGCGAGTTGATCGCCGACATGTACGCCGACCTCGGTGAGCTGGAGGAAATGGTCTCTGAGCTGCTGACCTACGCCAGCCTCGAGCATGGCGCGACGGTGATCAAACGGGAGAATATTCACGCAGCCGATTGGCTCGACAGCGTCGTCGGAAGTGTGGCGCTTGAGGCCGAAGCTGTGGGCGTGCAGTTGTCGATCGCCGGTTGCCAGGTCGACACGGTAAGCATCGAACCGCGCTTCATGGCGCGGGCGGTGATCAATCTCCTGCGCAACGCCATTCGCTATGCCGAGCAGCGCGTCGAGGTGTCGCTGCTGCGCAACGGCGATGACTATGAAGTGCGGGTCAGCGATGACGGCCCGGGCGTGCCGCTGGACGGACGGGAGAAAATCTTCGAACCGTTTTCGCGACTCGATGCCAGCCGTGATCGGCGCACTGGTGGTTTCGGGTTGGGCCTGGCGCTGGTGCGACGGGTGTCGCAGTCTCATGGCGGGCAGGTTGAAGTTGGCGATTCGGTGTGGGGCGGGGCGTTGTTCAGGATGACCTGGGCGCATCCGGATTAAGGTACTGATCATACCGGCCCCTTCGCGAGCAAGCTCGCTCCCACATTTGAAATGTGATCCCCTGTGGGAGCGAGCTTGCTCGCGAAGGGGCCGGGAGAGTCAATATCTATGCGGGCTGACCGACCGCTATTGCGAGCAGGCTCACTCCTTGTATGTTCCCCAGACACCAGCATGAATGAGATCTAAGCTCGCTGGTGCGACATACGAAGATGTGTTTCTGGGGGAGACCGATCGCTCCTTAAGGCAGGACTTGCTCCTGACCTTGTCTGTAGAGAGGTCCCCCCGCCTCATTGCCCACCACGAAGAGTATCGAGAAGCCGACGAGTCGGACTTCGCATTACAAGGTTGCAGTGGCATGAAGTTCGAGGTCAGGGGAACCAGGAAGCATTTTTAACTCAGTTCTCTTGGAGTTGAAAGCATGAACATGCACGTCGGTTTGGATGTGGGATCTCGCACTACAGCGATGGGCTGGCGCAATGGCGGCCGCTTTGCAGGTCAGTGCAATATCGACCAGACGCCGGCGGGGCGCAAGGCTGCTGTCGGCAAATTGCTTGAGCTCAAGCCGATATCTGTGGTGATGGAAGCCACCGGTATCTACTACCTGGACTTGGCCATGGAGCTCGCTGCGGCGGGTTTGCCAGTCTCGGTTATCAATCCGAAGAGTTTTCACAACTTTGCAAAGCTGATGCTGAAAAACAGCAAAACGGACGCAATCGATGCCCAATTATTAGCTGAATACGGCGAACGGATGAGCCCAAGGTTGTGGACGCCGCCCACTTCAATACAGCTTGAGCTGCGTGCTATCGGCCGCCACATCAATCGTTTGACAGGTCACCGCACCCGCGCCAAAAACGAGCTGCATGCGCTAAAAGCTACTCAAACAACACTCCCGATGCTGATTGAGGATGAAGAAGAGGCCATCAACGCCTTTGACAAACGAATCGAGCGTTTCCGTGTCGCTGGTCGGGCATTGATCGACAACTGCCCAATGTTGAGCGCCCAGTTTGGACACATGATTGCCGCTCCAGGCATGGGTGAGATCTCAGTATTTGCAGCGCTGGCTGAACTGACGACCTTACCGGTGACGCTTAAATCCGCGCAGGTTAGCCGCCATGCCGGACTCGATGTCCGACTCACGCAATCAGGAAGCAGCATTGATAAACCCGGCCGGATAAGTAAGGGCGGCAATGCCTATTTGCGCTCAGCGATGTACATGCCTGCGCTGACCGCCATACGTTGCGACCCGAACGTGAAAGCGTTTTACGAAGCGTTGGTGGCCCGAGGAAAGAGGAAGATGCAAGCTATCGTCGCAGTCATGCGCAAATACCTGACCGGACTATGGGCCTGCATGCAGGCCGGAGAAGACTTCGACACGGCCAAGCTTTTTAGCGGTAAACACGTCCAAAAAGCTTGACCGTGAACAGAGTATCTACAGGAGCCGGTGTTCAGCGGGTCAGACCGAGTCGCTCATGCCACTGGGCGATCGATTCTTCGGGATATTCATCAAACTGCTGATCCTTCGGCTTCGTCTCGACCTCAACCCACGGCGCTTTTGACCCGAGCATCAGGTGCGTGTGTTCCGACGGCACCGGCAGCGGCGTGTCGATCGCCGAGGCGAATGGATGAATCAGCTCTGGCCACTCCGGGCTGAACAGCCACAAACCGCTGCCGCACAGCGAACAAAAGTGGCGCTCGGCGCTGCTGCGATGGGCGCGCTTCTCGCCGTCGGCTTTCATTTTTGCGTGATATATGCTGATGTTTTTGCGTCCGCGAACCTTGAGAGTGGTCGCGTTGCCGCCAAGATTGATCGCATAACCGCCGCCGCCCTGGGTCTTGCGGCAGATCGAACAATAGCAGCGTTGATAGGGATAAGGATGGGCGCTGTCGAGGCTGAACGTGACTTCGCCGCAATGGCAGGAGCCTTCGAGGTGCATGGTGCTCTCCCGTGTCTGAATGGTCCGCTTCAGCCTAGAACATTTTGCTTGGCGCTTGCCGGTGTGATGCGACCGGCGGGCGCAGCGTCTAGCCCCAGTGTCCCCGCGATCCCCATGGGGCGAGACTTTCGGAACCCGGCATGCAAGCGCTGTTGAATGAGATCCTTGACGCGGTCCGGCCCCTGATCGGGCAGGGCAAGGTCGCTGACTATATTCCCGCCCTCGGCACGGTCCCGGCCAACCAGTTGGGCATCGCCGTGTACAGTAACGATGGTGAAATGTATTGCGCCGGCGACGCTGAAACGCCGTTCTCGGTGCAAAGTATTTCCAAGGTATTCAGCCTGGTGCAGGCCATCGATCACTCCGGCGAAGCGATCTGGGAGCGACTCGGCCATGAGCCGTCCGGCCAGCCGTTCAATTCGCTGGTGCAATTGGAATTCGAGCGCGGCCGCCCGCGTAACCCGTTCATCAACGCCGGGGCGCTGGTGATCTGCGACATCAACCAGTCGCGCTTCGCCGCGCCGACACTGTCGATGCGCGACTTCGTTCGGCGCCTGTCCGGCAACCCGCAGATCATGATTGACGGCAAGGTCGCCGACTCCGAATACCAGCACCGCGCGCGCAATGCGGCGATGGCGTATCTGATGCAGTCGTTCGGCAACTTTCACAACGATGTCGAAGCCGTGTTGCGCAGCTATTTCAGCCACTGCGCGCTGCGGATGAATTGCATCGATCTGGCCCGGGCGTTCTGTTTTCTGGCCAATGACGGGTTCTGCAAGCACAGCGGCGAGCAGATTCTGACGCGCCGCCAGACCCAGCAGGTCAACTCGATCATGGCTACCAGCGGTTTGTATGACGAGGCGGGCAACTTCGCTTATCGCGTCGGCCTGCCGGGCAAGAGCGGGGTCGGCGGCGGCATCGTTGCGGTAGTGCCGGGGCAGTTCAGCGTATGTGTGTGGTCGCCGGAGTTGAATGCGGCGGGTAATTCGCTGGCGGGAATGGCGGCGCTGGAGTTGCTGAGCTCGCGGATTGGCTGGTCGGTGTTCTGACTCGATCAGCCAAACACCACAAAACCCTGTGGGAGCTGGCTTGCCAGCGATGAGGCCCCGTCAGTCACTATAAATTTGCCTGAACCACCGCTATCGCTGGCAAGCCAGCTCCCACAGGGTTGGTCGGTGGATTGAAGAGGTGTATTTCAGGCAGTAATCCGCTACATTTTCCGGCCGCCCTCTGCATGGTGAATCCGCTTCATGTCTCTTGCGCTCGAACGTCTAGTCGCTGGCACGCCGATCCCTTTCGCTGGTAACCGCGTCACCGTGGTCAGCCCCGAACTGGCCGCGCGGTTTCAGCCCGGTGACCATCTGCTGGTCGAGCAGGTCAGTGGCGAGTTGTTGCTGATCCCCGTGGCTGATCAACAGGCCGCCTCGGTGGCAATCGAGCGTGCTGCTGCGGCATTCACCGCGTTGTCGGCGGTGTCCGATGAAGCCATCAGCCGGTTCTTCGATCTGTTTGCTCAGCGCCTGGAAAGTCCTGAATGCTGGACGCAGATCGAAGCTGCCAACCGCGCCGACATCGAACGGGCCAAGGCGCGCGGTCGCTCGACCACACGCTTGCTCGCCGATGAACGCATGCGCTGCGACATGATCGCCGGGCTGCGCGCCTGGCGTGATGCGCCACCGACCCGGGGCAAGGTGATCAGCAGTGTCGAGCACGACGGCTGGAAGGTCGAGCAAGTGGTTTCGCCGCTGGGCATCGTCGCCTTTGTCTTTGAAGGTCGACCCAACGTATTTGCCGATGCCGCCGGGGTGTTGCGCACCGGCAACACCGCCGTGCTGCGCATCGGCAGCGATGCGTTGGGCACTGCGCAAGCCATCGTCGCTCACGCCTTGAACCCGGCACTGGCCGAAGCCGGCTTGCCGGTTGGTGCGGTGTCGTTGGTGGAAAGCGTCAATCACGCCGCCGGTTGGGCGATGTTCGCCGACCGGCGTTTGTCATTGGCCGTGGCGCGCGGTTCGGGCCGTGCGGTCAGTCAGCTGGGCAGCATCGCCCAGCAGGCCGGCACGGCCGTCAGCCTGCATGGCACCGGCGGCGCGTGGCTGATCGCCGACCGTGACGCCGACACTACGCGCTTCGCGGCGGTGGTGCGCAACTCGCTGGACCGCAAAGTCTGCAACACCCTGAACGTCTGCCTGATTCAGCGCGAACGCGCCGCCGAACTGGTGCCGCTGTTTCTCGATGCGTTAAAGGCCGCCGGTACGGCACGCGGCCAAGGCTGCAAGTTGCACATCGTCGAAGGCAGTGAAAGTTGCCTGCCAAGCGAATGGCAGAACGCAACGGTCGAGGTTTATCGCGCGGAGGGTTACCGGACCGAAGCGCTGGCTGAATCCTTGCCGGAGTCGGACTTGGGTCGCGAGTGGGAATGGGAAGAGACTCCGGAAGTCAGCCTGATGATCGTCGACGATCTTGACCAGGCGATTGCGCTGTTCAACCGTTACAGCCCGCAATTCACCGTGTCGTTGATCAGCGAGGCGGCGGCGGTTCAGGAACGCTTCTACAACGCTGTGAATGCGCCGTTTGTAGGCAACGGCATCACTCGTTGGGTCGATGGCCAGTACGCGTTGAACAAGCCGGAACTGGGCCTTTCCAATTGGGAGAGCGGGCGCCTGTTTGCGCGCAGCGCGATTCTTTCCGGCGATGGCGTGTTTACCGTGCGTAGCCGGATGACCCAGATTGATCTCACGGTGAAACGCTGATCTGTTGATCGTTCCCACGCAGAGCGTGGGAACGATCACCGGCCGGGGCGTCAGGCTGCGCTGGATGTCCTAGCGCTGATCGCGCAAGTGGTTGGTTGCTCGACCAGCGGCACAAAGGTGCGACGATCGGAAGCGAGCGCGTCGATCGAGCCGGTCTCGATGTCGTAAACCCAGCCATGCAGATTCAGCCGCCCTTGCTCCTGGGCCAGGCGCACACTCGGGTGGGTCTGGATATTCGCCAATTGCGCGATCACGTTCTCGCGCACCATCGAACTCAATTTCGCCGCGTCGCTGCCATGCACGCGCGCTTCGTTCATCACCTTCGCCGACTCGGCATGCTGCAGCCAGCCGCTGACGGCGGGCAGGTGATCCATGCATTTGCACTGGGCAATCGCCGTCATTGCGCCGCAATCGGAGTGGCCGCAAATCACGATATCGCTCACTCCCAGTACCGCCACCGCATACTCCACTGTCGCCGAGACCCCGCCCGGATGCGGGCTGTAGGAGGGCACGATATTGCCGGCGTTACGGATCACGAACAGTTCGCCGGGCTCTTGCTGGGTCAGTAGCTCAGGCACCACGCGGCTGTCGGAGCAGGTGATGAACAGCGTGCCGGGTTGCTGAGTCGTGGCCAGATGTTTGAACAGTTCGCTGCGTTGCGGGAAGGCTTCGTTCTGGAATTTCAGGAAGCCGTCGATCAGGGCTTTCATGGGCGTGTCCTCGTGACAGAAATGAGATGGCCCGCACGCAGGATGCGGGCCGGGCGCATCAGAACGGGCGCAGCGGCAGGAACTTGCCGTCGAGGGTCACCACGGCGCGGGAGCCGCCTTCCGGGTCTTCGACTTTCTTGATGTCCAGTTTGAAGTTGATCGCACTGATGATGCCGTCACCGAACTGCTCGTGAACCAACGCTTTCAGCGTGGTGCCGTAGATCTGGATCATTTCGTAAAAACGGTAGATGGTCGGATCGGTCGGCACGCCGCTGAGGCTGCCGCGCAAAGGAATGATCTGCAGAGCGGCGACGTCATCGGCGCTCAGATCAAGCTTGTCGCCGACCACTTGAGCAGCATTTTCCGGCAGAGGATGCTGGCCGAGCAGGGCGGCGGTGACATAAGCCAGGCTGAGGCCGGTGCCGTCAGCAAGATCCTGCCACGACAGATCTTTTTTCGCCTTGGCGTCGAGAACGCGGGTGGTCAGGGCCAGGCTGTTGTCGTTGTAGGCGTGGGACTGTTGCATGGTGTCACTCCTTTCAGGGGTTGGCTTGCTTGTGTGGAAACAATGTTGCGCCGTTCGATTCATAGCGTCCAAGACCGATATACAATGCTTCGCATAAGCCCTGCCTATAGATGGTGCCCTCATGCTGTTGCGACATTTGCGTTATTTGCTCGCCGTTGCCGATCACGGTGGCTTCACCCGCGCCGCCGAAGCGCTGCATGTGTCGCAGCCGACGTTGTCGCAGCAGATTAGGCAACTGGAAGAAACCCTCGGCGTGAGCCTGTTCGATCGCACCTCACGCACGGTGAAGCCGACGGATGCCGGTGCGGCTTACATCGAATGCGCGCGGCGCGTGCTGGTGGAGCTGGAGGCGGGGCAGCGCGCGTTGCACGACGTGAAGGATTTGTCGCGCGGCACCCTGCGCCTGGCGATGACGCCGACGTTCATGGCGTATCTGGTCGGGCCGTTGGTGCGTGATTACAGGGCGCGGTTTCCCGGGATTCATCTGGAGATCTTCGAGTTGTCGATGGACGACATCGAGGCAGGGCTGGCGGATGACTCGCTGGATGTCGCGATCGCGTTCACGCCGGTGCGCAATGCCGATATCGAATGCATACCGGCGTTTACCGAGACGCTGGGGATCATGGTCGGGCCTGGGCATCCGTTGTATGGAAGCCGATCGGTGCTGACGCCGACGGAAATTGCGTCGCTGGATTTCGCCTTGCTGGCGCCGGGGTTCATTACGCGGTTATCGGTGGATGAGTATTTTCGTCAGCACGGGATTACACCGCAGGTGCGGATCGAGGTGAATTCGGTGAGTACGTTGCTGGAAGTGGTGCGGCATGCGCCGCTGGCGACTATGTTGCCCGAGGCGATTGCCAGTGAAGACCGCGCGTTGCGCCGCTTGCGGGTCGAAGGGGAGGCGCCTCAGCGTGGCGCGGCGTTGTTGCGGCGCAGGAATAATTATCACAGCGCGGCGGCGTTGGCGTTTGTGGAACTGGTGCTGGAACTATAGAGGTGCCAGGCAACGCTATTTCTGTAGGAGTGAGCCTGTTCGCGATAGCGGTGTGTCAGTTAGATAGACGTGTCTGAATAACCGCTATCGCGAGCAAGCTCACTCCTACAGGGGTATGCGCTGAATTCGGGATGTAAAAAAGGGCCTGCTCCAAATTGGCAGCACACCCTTCAGTTAAATAATCTACAACTCAATAAAACCGATCAATCACCCGAACTTCATTCTGGTTCTGCAGCGAATCCCACGCCTGCTTCAGCGTCTGCAGCACACTGCCAATGAAGTCCTTGTCGGCCGCAGCCTTCTTGCCAACATAACCGTGGCCGCGGCGGTACATCTTCAGGCGGGCCAGCAGGTTCTGGTGGTTGCGGTCGAATTCTTCTTCGCCAGCATGGGGCGACAGGCAGTCGATGTGCACCTGGCCCGATTTGCTGATCCAGAGAATATGGCTGTCGTGACTGTCTTTCTGCGCCGCGAACATACGCGCCAGTTCTTCGATGGTGGGTTGATTGTTCAGATTCATTGTTATGCCCCTTGACCAGTCTGGTGATCTTTCAAAGTTGATTCGCTAATACAGGTAGCCCATCGGTTAGTTGATCCCTGGCACCGAAACCAGGACGTCAGCGCTCGCCCGTATGAAGTACGGGGTCATGCATCTGTTGCATGTAGTCGTGTTGAATAACTGCTACGCAATAGCGTCACAACGAGGAGAAGCAGCGAAAACCGGGAGGCTCCTTGACGACATATCCAATGTCGGCCACAAGCGTCTTGAGAATTTTCGCCAGCGCTTCTCGTCCGTGTACTGGACGTTCAGGCCAGGTCAGCTTCTTCAATCTGCCTTGTGGGCAGCGTGTATCCGGAAAAAACAACTCGGCGGTCAGACGAGTTTGCTCAAGCGTGTTACCAGTGCTCCCGATCGGGGAACGTCTTCATCATGCAAAAGCAAAACGATGCCGTCAACGGTTTTGTAGTGAATATTTTCAAGCACTACATATTGTCGGACAAAGCTGTTTTGGAATGAGAAAAGATCCTCTTCGACAACGTGTACAAGGGAACCGCGAAGGATTCAGCGAGTCGCCGGACGCGCCGTGCGCTTGCGCGTACCGGTGGTTTTGCTGGCCGTCGACTTGCGCTTTTTCTTCCACGGCGCTGCGGTTTTGCCGGCAGGCAGCGGGCCGCTGATGGTCAGGCTAAGGGCGGAGCAGCGGCTGACCTGCTTGCTCATCCACGCGGCCTGTTTGGTGACGAATTCTTCCAGACTCATCTCGCCGCTCTGCACCATGTCCAGCGCCTGTTCCCAGATCGCCGTGGTGCCGGGATCGGCGATCGCGCGCGGCACCGCATCGATCAGGCTGAACGCCGCAGGTGTCGCCGCCAGTGCCTTGCCGTTCTTGACCAGATAACCGCGATCAAGCAAGCCCTGGATGATTGACGCGCGAGTGGCTTCGGTGCCGATGCCGGTGGTGTCTTTGAGTTTCTGTTTGAGCAGCGGATCCTCGACCAGTTTGGCAACGTTCTTCATTGCCTTGATCAGATCGCCTTCGGTGTAGGGTTTGGGCGGTTGCGTCCAAAGATCCTTGAGATTCACCTTCGCCACAGCGCATTCGACGCCTTGGCTGAGGGTCGGCAAGGTTTGCGGCGCCGGTGCTTCGCGGCCTTTCGCCGGAGCCAGGGCCTCGGGCAATGCGCGCTTCCAGCCCGGTTCGATAATCTGCTTTCCGACCGCGCGCAACGCCTGTCCGTTGCAATCGAAATCGGCCTGGGTGCGATCATATTCGTGATTGGGCAGGAACTGCGCCAGGTAGCGCGCGCGAATCAGCGTGTACACCGCGCGATGCTTGCCGGTCAGACGTTCGAGGTTTTTCGCGGCGATGGTGGGAATGATGCCGTGGTGAGCGCTGACCTTGGCGTCATTCCAGGCCCTTGAGCGCCGCTGCGGTTCGAGAAAACCCTGCAAGGCTTCAAGGCTTGGATCGGCCTGACGCAACGCCGCGAGAATTGCCGGCGCCTCGCTGTGCTGGCTGAGCGGCAAGAAGCCGCAATCACTGCGCGGATAGGTGATGACTTTGTAGGTTTCGTAAAGGGCCTGGGCGATGTCGAGGGTTTCCTGGGCGCCGAGGCCAAGCTTTTTCGAGCAGACTTCCTGCAAGGTGCCGAGATCGAAGGGCAGGGGCGCGACTTCGCGAATGCGCTCGGTTTTCAGCTTGATCACTCGAGCGCTGTCAGCGTTCTTGATCGCCGCTGCCGCTTGCTGCGCCAACGCCTGATTCAGGCAGCGATCCTGATCATCACAAACGTCTGACGGTGCGCGCCACTGTGCGGTAAATGCCGTGCCGTTGTGCAGCAGATCCACGTCGATAGCCCAGAAGGGCACGGGGACGAAATCGGCGATGCTGCGGTCGCGGTCGACCACCAGTCGCAGGGTCGGCGTCTGCACCCGGCCCACGGGCAACACGCCCTGGTAACCCGACTGCCGGCCCAGCAAGGTGAACAACCGACTCATGTTCATGCCGATCAGCCAATCGGCCCGTGAACGACCCAACGCCGAGTGATACAGACTGAAAGTTTCGGCTCCTGGCTTCAGCGCAGCCAGTGCTTTGCGAATCGATGCCTCGTCCAGCGCCGACAGCCACAAGCGGCGGATCGGCCCGCGATAGCGGCAGTGCTCGACCAGTTCCCGGGCGATCATCTCGCCCTCACGGTCGGCGTCGGTGGCGATGATCAGTTCGCTGGCCTCGCCGAGCAGGCGCTTGACCGCTTTGTACTGACTGGCAGTGCGCGGCTTGACGGTCATTTTCCACTTGTCCGGAATGATCGGAAGATCGGCCAGCACCCAGCGTTTGTAGCGCGCGTCGTAGGCGTCCGGCGGCGCGGTTTCGAGCAAGTGGCCGATGCACCAAGTCACTGTGACGTCCGTCCCCAGCCAGCAGCCATCGCCGCGACGCCTGGCGCCGAGCACGGCCGCAATGTCTTTGGCCTGGGAAGGTTTTTCACAGAGGTACAGCCGCATAGCTACCATCGCTGGTTGGTGTGTGGAGAGGCCACAGGATGGCGGGAGTTCGCGATAGGAGCAACTTTTATCTGTATGGATATACAGATAAAACGTTGCAGGAGGTTTAGCCGTTCGGCCGTAATCCACTCGATCTGCGAATCCATCAGCTATACCTGAACCGGTCTCTTCGCCGTCTTCAGGAGAACTCCATGAAAAGCCCCAGCCCCGTGATCAGCGTTGAACAACTCAGCGGCTGCCTGCTGGTGAAATTCCACGGCATCCAGGTCGCCGCGTCTTCCCACGCGCTGATCCTCAATGAGGCCAACTACCCGCCGGTCTACTACATCCCGCGCGAAGACATCGACGAAAAATACTTCGCCCGCACCGACCACACCAGCTATTGCCCGTACAAGGGCGACGCCAACTATTTCAGCCTGCAAGTGCCCGGACATGAGGGTGCCAACGCTGTGTGGACGTACGAAAAACCGAAGGTCTCCGTCGCACCGATCCGCGACTACGTGGCGTTTTATCCGGACCAGGTTAAATTCGAAGTGATCAAGGCGGACGCCTGAGCCAAAAAAAATGGCGAGAGAATCGCTTCCCTCGCCATTGTGTCAGCGGGTTTTCAGTTCTTGTCCAGATCAATATTCTTCGTCTCACGCAGACAGATCATCCCCACCACCAGGCTCACCCCGGTGATCAGCACCGGATACCACAGCCCGTAGAAAATGTCCCCGGTGTACACCACCAGCGCGAACGACACCGTCGGCAGGAACCCGCCAAACCAGCCGTTGCCGATGTGATAGGGCAGCGACATCGAGGTGTAGCGGATGCGCGTCGGGAACAATTCGACCATCAGCGCTGCCAGCGGGCCGTAGCACATGGCCGAAATGATGATCAGTGCGACGATCAGAGCAACGATCATCGGTTTGTTGATCTGCTGCATATCAGCTTGTTGCGGATAACCGGCGAGAGTGATCGCGCCGCGCAATGCCGCCTCATCAAACCCGTCGAGTTTTACATCGCCGACACTCACTTGCACGGCGCTGCCCGCAGGCGCGGCGACGCTGGAATAAGGCAGGCCTTGCTTGACCAGGAAGGTCTTGACCTTGTCGCACGGGCTGTCGAATTTGGCCTTGCCCACCGGATCGAACTGGAAGGTGCAAGTGGCCGGGTCGGCAAGCACGGTGATCGGCGCCTGACGGCTGGCCTGATCGATCGCCGGGTTGGCGTAGTGCGCCAAGGATTTGAAGATTGGAAAGTACAGCGCGGTCGCCAGCAGCAGGCCGAGCATCAGCACCGGTTTGCGCCCAACCTTGTCCGACAGCCAGCCGAAAAAGATGAAGAACGGCGCGCCGATCACCACACTGATGATCAGCAGACTGTTGGCCACCGCCGGGTCCATTTTCAGGAACTGGGTGAGGAAGAACAGCACATAGAATTGCGCGGCGTAGAAGGTCACCGCTTGCCCGGCGTTGATGCTGAACAGGGCGATCAGCACGACTTTGAGGTTCTCCCATTTGCCGAAGGATTCGCGAATCGGCGCCTTAGAGGTTTTGCCTTCTTCCTTCATTTTCAGATAGGCCGGCGACTCGTGCAGGCTCAGGCGAATCCAGGTGGAAATGCCCAGCAGCACAATCGACAGCAGGAACGGAATGCGCCAGCCCCACACCTCAAACTGGTCGCCGGTGAAGTAGCGGCAACCGAGCACCACCAGCAGCGACAGCAACAGGCCGAGGGTCGCGGTGGATTGAATCCAGCTGGTGTGGAAACCGCGTTTGCCGATCGGCGCGTGTTCGGCCACGTAAGTCGCCGCACCACCGTATTCGCCACCGAGCGCCAAGCCCTGAAGCATGCGCAGCACCACCAGAATGATCGGCGCGGCGATGCCGATGCTGGCGTAGGTCGGCAGCAGGCCAACGCAGAACGTCGCCACGCCCATCAGAATGATCGTCGCCAGAAAGGTGTATTTGCGCCCGATCATGTCACCCAGACGACCGAATACCAATGCGCCGAATGGTCGTACGATGAAGCCGGCGGCGAACGCCATCAGCGCGAATATGAAAGCCGTGGTGTCGTTGACCCCGGCGAAGAACTGCTTGCTGATCACCGCCGCGAGGGCGCCGTAGAGGAAGAAGTCATACCACTCGAACACCGTCCCGAGTGATGAGGCGAAGATGACTTTCTGCGTGGCGTTGCTGGTCTCGGCGCTGCCCGCAGCGTCCAGGGGCTGAGCGTGGTCTGACATATCGGTATCCCTCACAGTGATTGTTTTTGTTGTTCCACTGGTGTTGCGTGTCCGGGTGAAGCGCGATGCCTGAGTCTGGTGATGATTCCTGTGGGAGCGACCCTGCTCGCGAAAGCTTTTTGTCAGTCAACTCCTAGGCTGAGTGAGCTACCGCATTCGCGAGCAGGCTCGCTCCCACAGGGGAAATATCTGCCGATCTGGACAAAATCAGTTGTGCCGCCTTCTCGGCAATCATCAGCGTAGGCGAACACGTATTGCCTGAGGTAATTCTTGGCATGACCGACGCATCGGCAACGCGCAACCCCGGCACGCCGTGCACGCGCAGCTGCGCATCGACCACCGCGTCTCCGTCGTTGCCCATGCGGCAAGTGCCGACCGGATGGAAAATCGTTGTGCCGATCTTTGCCGCCGCTTCATGCAATTGTTCTTCGCTTTGCAAGCTGTCGCCTGGCAGGTATTCGACGGGTTTGAACGCTTGCAGGGCAGGGGCGCTGACAATGCGCCGGGTCAGGCGAATCGCATCGGCGGCGACGCGCAGATCTTCTGGATGGCTGAGGTAATTGGGCTGAATCAGCGGTGCCGCTTGCGGATCGGCGGAGCGTATTTCAATGCGTCCACGGCTCTGCGGGCGCAGGTCGCACACCGAGGCGGTGAACGCCGGGAAGCTGTGCAGTGGCTCGCCAAAGCGCTCCAGCGACAGCGGCTGCACGTGGTATTGCAGGTTCGCCGAAGTTTGCTCCGGGCCGGATCGGGCGAACGCGCCCAACTGACTCGGCGCCATCGACAGCGGCCCGCTGCGGTCGTACAGATAACGCAGGCCCATGCCCATCTTGCCCCATACGCTACCGGCGATCTGGTTCAGGGTGCGGGCGTTTTCCAGCTTGTAGATAAGGCGCAGTTGCAGGTGATCCTGCAGGTTGCTGCCGACGCCCGGCAACTCATGAATCACGCCGATGCCCAAGCGTTCGAGCAGCGGGCGCGGACCGATTCCCGAGCGCTGCAGAATGCTCGGTGAACCGACCGAGCCGGCGCACAAAACAATCTCCTTGCGCGCCTTGAACTGTCTGGTCTGGCCTTCATGCTGCGCGCGGACTTTCGTCGCGCGGCCGTCCTCCAGCAACACACGATCAACCTCTACGCCGGTCAGCACAGTCAGGTTCGCCCGGCCTCGCAGCGGTTTCAAAAATGCCTTGGCCGCGTTCCAGCGCACCCCGGCTTTCTGGTTGACCTGAAAGTAACCACAGCCCTCGTTGTCGCCCTGGTTGAAGTCATTGATGCTGGCAATGCCGCTTTGCTCGGCAGCGCTGCGAAAGGCATCCAGAATCGGCCACGACAAGCGCTGTTGCTCGACTCGCCATTCGCCCTGATCACCATGAAACTCTGCGCCGCCGGCAAAGTGGTTTTCGCTCTGTTTGAACAGCGGCAGCACATCCTTCCAGGCCCAGCCCGGATTGCCTGCGGCCGCCCAGCCGTCATAGTCGCCGGCCTGGCCGCGCATGTAGATCATGCCGTTGATCGACGAACAGCCGCCCAGCACCTTGCCGCGCGGATAACTCAGCGCGCGGCCATTGAGGCCCGGTTGTTGTTCGGTTTTGAAGCACCAGTCGGTGCGCGGATTACCGATGCAGAACAGGTAACCCACAGGAATATGAATCCAGGCGTAGTTGTCGCGTCCGCCGGCTTCGAGCAGCAACACCCGTTGCTGTGGATCCGCTGAGAGCCGGTTGGCCAGCAAGCAACCGGCAGGGCCGGCGCCGACCACGATGTAGTCGAATTCATCCAGGGACGTCTGCATGCCCTGACCTCGCTTTTTGTTTTTATTGTCGGACACTCTAGTTGTTAGCTTTCGTTAAAAGAATGTTAGTTTTTGCGCAGCCGCTGTGCGTTTTCAAACAACCCGAAGTGACGATAGCTGACAAGGATCCGCCATGTTCGACTGGAACGACCTGCGCTTTTTTCTCGAACTGCAACGCAGCGGCCGCCTGCTCACCGCCGCGCGCCGGCTCAATACCACCCACGCGACCGTGGCGCGGCATATCGAATCGATCGAGAAAAGCCTCGGCACCGCACTGTTCGTCCAGCACGCCCAAGGCTATGAAATGACCCCGGCGGGGGAGGCGCTGCTCAAGCACGCCGAAGCGATGGAAAACGTCGCGCTCCTGGCGCAGGAAGAAATCACTCAGTCCACGGCGCCGCTGGGCAAGATCCGTGTGGGGGTCACCGAAGGGCTGGGCATCAAGTTTCTCGCCAGTCGCATGATCGGCTTGTTTGAGCGTTACCCCGGCCTCGAGGTGGAACTGGTCGCCGTGCCGCGCTTCGTCAGTATTCTCAACCGCGAAGCGGAAATCAGCATCCACCTCGAGCGTCCATCCGCCGACATGCTGGTCACGCGCAAGCTCACTGACTATCGGCTTGCGTTGTACGCCAGCCAGAGTTACCTCGACAAATCGCCGCCGCTGCATAGCCGCGAAGACCTCGGCCGACATGCGTGGATCGGTTACGTGGATGATCTGCTGTTCAGCCAGGAACTGATGTTCCTCAATAGCTTCTGCCGCAGCCCGCGCGTGGTGTTTCACAGCACCAGCGTCATTGCCCAACAGGAAGCGGCGCGCTCGGGGTTGGGCATCGCCGTGCTGCCGTGTTACATGGCCGCGTCCGACCCGGATCTGGTGGCGCTGTTGCCGGATGAAAGCATCGAGCGCAGTTACTGGATCAGCACGCGGCGAGAGCTGCACAAATCGGTGCGGCTGCGGGTGGTCTGGGATTATGTAGTGGGGTTGTGTGAGGCGGAGCAGGGGCTTTTACGCGGTTAAACCTGCCGCATCCAAATCCCCCTGTGGGAGCGAGCCTGCTCGCGAAAGCGGTGTATCTGATACTCAAATCTCGCCTGACCCACCGCCTTCGCGAGCAGGCTCGCTCCCACAGGGTTATTCACCGTGGCTGCTTTCGCGGGTTGATAAATATATGGATACCCGTATATTCGATTTCCCGCATATGGCGAGCCGATCACCATGATCACCCCCACCGAAGTCTTCAAAAGCCTCGCTGACGAGACCCGCGTCCGCGCCATTTTGCTCATCGCCGAGCAAGGCGAGCTCTGTGTCTGCGAGCTGATGTGCGCGCTGGGCGACAGCCAGCCGAAAATCAGCCGCCACCTCGCGCAACTGCGCAGCAATGGTTTGCTGCTCGACCGCCGTCAGGGCCAGTGGGTGTATTACCGCCTGAACCCGGAGCTGCCGGTATGGATCAGCGAAATACTCCAGGTGACGGTCAAGGCCAATGCCGATTGGCTCAAGGACAACGCCGCGCGCCTGCAAAACATGGATGGCCGTCCCGTGCGCGAACGCGCCTGCTGCTGAATCTTCCTCTTTTTACGGAGCGCAACGATGCGAGTCCTGTTCATGTGTACGGCCAACAGCTGCCGCAGCATTCTTTCCGAAGCCATGTTCAATCACCTGGCCCCCGCTGGTTTCCAAGCGTTGAGTGCCGGCAGTTTTTCCAAAGGCCAGGTTCTGCCGCGTAGCCTGTCGACTTTGCAAAAGCACGGTATCGCCATCGACGGGTTGCACAGCAAAGGCAACGACGCCTTCGCAACCAACCCGCCGGATATCGTCATCACTGTCTGCGACAAAGCCGCCGGCGAAACCTGTCCGGTGTATTTCGGTCTGGCACTGAAAACGCATTGGGGACTGGAGGATCCGTCCGAAGTGCAGGGCGACGAAGCGTCAATCGACGCGGCTTTCCAGGCCACTTTGATGCGCATCGGCCAGCGCTGCCAGGCCTTTCTCGATCTGCCGTTTCACTCGCTCAGTCGCGAGCAACTGAAAGCCGAACTCGACCGCATCGGCACGCTGTAAGGAGGCTTCATGTCAGACCAGCTGCCCAACTTCGACGCAAGTCTGTTCGACGCGGCCAAGCCATCGAATGTCGGCGAACACAAACCGCGCATCCTTCTGCTCTACGGCTCGACCCGCGAGCGCTCGTTCAGCCGTTTGCTGGTCGAGGAGGCCGCACGCCTGCTTGAGCACTTCGGCGCCGAAACGCGGATCTTCAACCCATCCGGTCTGCCCTTACCTGACGACGTCCCGGTCGACCATCCCAAGGTCCAGGAACTGCGCGATCTGGTGATGTGGTCGGAAGGCCAGGTCTGGTGCTCGCCGGAACGCCACGGCGCGATGTCCGCCGTGTTCAAAGCACAGATCGACTGGATCCCGCTGGAACTCGGCGCTATACGCCCGACCCAAGGCAAAACCCTGGCGGTGATGCAGGTCTGCGGCGGCTCGCAGTCGTTCAACGTGGTCAACCAACTACGTGTCCTCGGCCGCTGGATGCGCATGTTCACCATCCCCAACCAATCCTCGGTGCCGAAGGCCTATATGGAGTTCGACGACACCGGGCGGATGAAACCTTCGCCGTTCTACGACCGTGTGGTGGATGTGATGGAAGAACTGGTGAAATTCACCGTGCTGCTGCGTGGGCAGCAGGCGCATCTGGTGGACCGCTATTCCGAGCGCAAGGAAAGCGCTGAACAGTTGATGGCGCGGGTGAATCAGCGGTCGATCTGACCCGCCATCCCCAGCCAGGCTCATTCCCCTTTGGGAGTGAGCCTTCGCGCACTAACGCCCCATGGCTGGCACACCGCCACGGCTTGCACCGTCCCCTCCCGGCTGTCACCCTTCCGGCCGTTCTTCAAGGATCAGAAGGAATCAAGGATTGAGTGGCTACGTTCCAAACCCGCCGAAAAACTATCGTTACGAAGAAGCCAAACCCGTCGACATCCACGCCCAGCATTGGGCCGAGTATGAGAAACACGGTAAAGAGCCCGCGCGCGAACCTGAGAAAATCGGGATTGCGTTGAGGATTGGGGTGTTCTTTGATGGCACGGGCAACAACGCGAACAACTCAGCTGCGGGGCTGTTGTGTGGTGCTCAGTATCCGATTGCGCCTGAGGATATTCCTGCCAGTTGCCAGCCTTACATGAGTGACCCGGACAGTAGTTATGGTAACGATGTCAGCAATGTAAAAAAGCTGAGCGAACTGTATGGGGCAACACGACTCGCTGAGGGAGAAGGGCCACGAAAGAGAGCTTTCGGTATGGTCTACGTTGAAGGTATAGGTACCCGCTCAGGTGAAGAAGACAGTAAATTCGGCGCTGGTACAGGACGTGGTGAAACCGGCGTTGCAGGGCGAGTCCAATCCTGTTTTGCGGTGATCGAACAGCGTATCACTGAAGTATTGGACAAAAATCCCGGTAGTGAAATTGCTTCGTTGACTTTCGACACGTTTGGCTTCAGTCGCGGTGCCGCAGCTGCCAGACATTTCGCCAACGAGATCGTGCGTGGCAAACAAGGGCCTTTAGGCGACATTCTCCGCAGTATGTCCAATGCTCTCAGTTCGACTTTTGTTGATCAGTATCACAGCGACATCAATGTGGGCTTCATTGGGTTGTTCGACACGGTACCGTCGATTGCTGGATGGTCCAATCTTGGCAACATAAAAAGTGCAGTCGCAACGGGGGTCAAACTCTATCTCGACCGACGTTATTTCACCGACGTTGTGCAGTTGGCTGCGCGGGATGAATGCAGGGCCAACTTTGCTCTCAATCGAGTAGCGATGGATCATCCGGAAATCGTCTTGCCGGGTGCGCATTCGGATGTGGGCGATGGTTACCTTGAGGACGCTGAAGAGTGTGTTCTCGTTAGCCCAATGCAGACGCTAGAGGTCGGTACGTATACTGACGTCGCTACCACATCGATCTACCAGGATGCGATCAATGTGAGAAATCAGTGGCTAGCCAAAGGTTGGCCGCTCGAAAATCTCGAGATCGTTACGCCACCGCCATTACTGCTACCGGTCAGCCCTCAGGATCGACTGAGTCCTCGAGTCAAGCGAGTCTATGCGGCCGTCCAACTCAAGCGTCCGGTGAGTGGATTACTGTCGAGAGTGAGCCTGCGCGTGATGCATCAACTCGCCCGAGCCAAAGGCGTTCGGCTCGAAGACATTCCCGAGACGCCTGACTTCGCCGTTCCTGAAGAACTCCAGCCCATGTGTGATCGTTTTGTCTCCGGCGACTACAGCACCACGCCAGAGGAGGAGCAAATACTCAAACTCAAGTACATTCACACGTCCGCCAACTGGAACCATCCGCTTGGCAGGAGAGATGGGAGTGGCATCAGAGCTGTTTACATCAACGCCCCCACGGAAGATGCAATCCGAGTAAAGCACCCACACGTACCTGACTGGACGCTTTGGTAATGAAGTTATTTACAGCACTGCTGTGTACGCTTTTTGTGGCTGGTTGTAATGCCGACCCGCTGTCAGCAAAAAACGACCCTAAATCCCCATGGTGGGAACTCGGTTTCACCGAACCCAACTACATGAAGGTCTGGGTTGAAGACACTGCTGTGGAAGATATAAAGGGAAAAACATTTCTGCGTACCGGTGGTGGGTCGGCATCGGGCGGGCAACCTGAAGACGGCACGGAATCGGCCCGTGGTTGGGACGGAGTGGGCGCGTCCGCAAAAGCCGTGGTCGGCGCTGATCTCCCAAAAAGAATTTTTGTTCGCTGGCAGTCCATCGTAGAGCCTCAAACTTATCGGGCTTGGGTGGATATACCCGAAGAAGCCAGGCAAATGATGCGGACTTCGGTCGCGCAGCGCTGCGCGAAAACACCAGAGCAGCGGAGTACCTATATTTCATCGGTCTATCTGGGCCTAGCCCCCGGTGGTGTCGTACAAGTCTGGGTCAGAGACTCATGCCACCATCCTGTAAAAGTCGCCAGAGCCCAGGCGGAGATCGAGCCTTTAGGACCGAGTCAGGGTAAGAATCAAGGACGCTACGCATATCCCATAAGTGAAAAGTCCAAGCGCTATATCGAAAAATTCGGTATCCCATACGGAAGTTGGTAAGCGCTGAAGCCGTGATTCGTCCATTGTGCCGCCGCGCGCAATGGCGAAGCACGGCTGCCAGTGCACTGATCCGCTACCGGTCCGTTCGGTGATTAAACAACTCACGCCTCAAATCAAAACCTCAAACGCCGCACCACCCAACACCTCCCCATTAACCATAACCTGCACCCCATGCCGCCCGGCGAAATGCTTGCGCGTCGTGAAATCCTTGATCACCTGATTCCGCCGCACCACCTCAGTCCTGAATCCCACTAAGCCCAACGTCTTCAACTTGAAAACCTTCTTCGAAACCCCGCCATTCGCCTTCACATACTCAATCGCATAATCAATCACCAGCCTTTGCTCGTGCGCTACCATCGACTTCACCGTAAGCGACAACGTAATAGGCTCACCCAGCCTCACCACGGCCGGCTCAACCTTCACATCCAGCAACTCAACCTCAGCCTTCGCCCCCGCGCCAATCACTGTCAACGCGCGCACATCGCCCTGCTTGATCAAACTGCGCAACGCATGCTTCGCAATCCAGGCGGTGTGCTTGTTCTCCAGCGACCAACCTTCAATCGTGTCCAGCACCCACTCTGGATGCACCTTCGTCACGTCATTCAAATGGTTGGCCACGGACTTGCGCACGTACAAACTCTCGTCCGCCTTCAACCGGTCCAATATCCCGGCGGCCAATTTCGGATTGGCTTGCACCGCTTCCAGGCGAAACGACCATGGCAGGCGAGGGCGGCTGCCTTCGCTGGCGAGGCGCCGAACGTGGTGGTTTTCGTCCTGGGTCCAGGCGTGCATTCGTTCCAGCGAGCGTTCGAGGTCGCTGCGCAAAAAGTAACGGATGGCGAATTCGGAGGAGCCGAAGGTGGTGAAGTATTTCAGCGCATCCATTGAAGTGTCGAATGTATGCCCGCCGTAGATCGCCACGTAGTGCGGCAGGCACATGCTGACGAAGCCGCTGTTCAGGCGCGGCGCGAGTTCTCGCAAGACGTCGAGCGTATCTTCGTACTTCAGCGGCAGCACGGCGTGAAGGCTCTCGGCGACGCGGGCCATGCGTTGCATCACCGACAACTCGGCCAGTCCATGGTTGGCGTGCGCGAGAAAAGCCTTGGCCTTGAACGCCGGGTACACCGCGCTCATTTCGTCAGCGATGTGCTGCAAACGCTCGGCGTTGAAGATTTCCTTTAACGCCGGGGCGGCGGTGTCGGTGGTGCTCATGGTCAGGTCATCGGGGTGCTGATGAACGCATCGGTGCCTTCTGCGTAGGCAGTGTACTCGGCGATACGCGCAAATCGTGCTGCGTCGATCTGATCGGGCACGACGAATTCGGTGAAGCTCCAGGCAACCGCCAGGCTGATGCCGGTCTGGGCGAGGGAGCCGTCGACAGGCAAGTCACTGTGTTCAAGTTCTTTTTCCAGCGCGGTAAACGCGGCGGCGAGTTGGCCTTCGACGCGTTCGACCCACGGCTGATATTGAATCTCGGCCGGGCGCAGGTTGCGTTCGTAGTAGAGCTGCACGGCTTTTTCGCAGGCGGCGAGGCTGAGGCCGATCAGACGCAGGGCGTGGGCGCGCTGTGACAATTCTTTCGGCAGCAGGCTTTTGCCGGACGCGCTTTCGAGATAATCGAGAATCAGCGTCGAGTCCATCAGCACCAGACCGTCATCGAGGATCAGCGTCGGCGCCTTGACCACCGGGTTGATCTGTTGGAATCGCTCGAAATGGCGGAACACCGAGACCGACTCGTGTTCAAGGTCAATGCCCAGGCATTTGGCGGAAATCGCTACGCGGCGCACGTAAGGGGAGTCGAGCATGCCGATCAGTTTCATGACGCGTTCCTTCAAGTCGAACCGGTGGGAAACGCATAACCTAGCGGAGCGAGAGGCAATTGTCAGTCGTCGAATCCGGGCTGCTCGTGAATCTCATCGATGTCCAGGCCCAGCCGACAGGCCACCGCCACAAACAGCGCCTGACATAAACACAGCGTTGCACTCAGCGAACGAAATGCCAGAGCACTGCCTTCATTGACCAGCAATACACTGTTAGCGAGTTTCGCCAGTGGCGAGAGGGGGCTGTGCGCTGCTGATAATTTTGCGCCGGCGTGGTTTTGTGCGCCCAGGCCTGGCGGGACAGCGCCTGCATCTCGCTGGAGCCGCTGAACCCGAAGCGCTGCGAGAAACGCACAATGGCTGACGGATGCACTTCGCACTCGCGGGCGATGTCGCTGATGCGGTCGACCATGATCCGCTCGCTCTGCTGGCTGATGTAACTGGCGACGCGTTTGAGCTGGCGCGGCAGGGCGTCGTATTCTTCGCTGATCGTCTGCAACAGGCGCTCGGCAGTGATCGGGGGGCTGACGAGGGAAAGCTCGTCGGCGGCCGACAGATCGAGGCGGGGCATAGAGACGTCCTTCAGGCAGGTTGATCGCGCGGTGGGCCTGATAATAGAAGGGCTGTGCGGGAGCTGCCGGGGTGAAACGATGCACCTTGCGATAAAAAGTTTTCGCGGTGCGTCGGGGTGTGGTTAGCCGTTTGTCTTCTATATACAGCCGCTGGACTGAATTTCTTGCTATAAACGCACTCCGATGGCCGTGTGAAGCCTGTGTCAGAGCAGTTTCCAGGTCCTGTCGGACAAATTCCCTGCATTTACAGTTGCTGAGGTCTTGATCGGGCCTTAGACTGCCGCCCCTCGTAAATTGAGTGCCGGGTGGCGTTTGCAATAAAACGATGCCTTTTCGACGGCCGACACGGTTCGCCGAAACGCTCCCTTATTCGCCTTAATGCACGTTTTTTATAGAGATATCAATGACAAAGGACAAGTTGCTGGCCATGCCGGCAGATGACTACATGAATGCAGAGCAACATGCTTTCTTCACTGAGCTGTTGCAGAACATGAAAGTCGAAACCCACGAGCGCATTGAGCAAAATCGTATCGCCATCGAAAGCCTGGACACTCCGGCTGACCCGGCGGACGCGGCTTCGGTTGAAGAAGAGCGCACCTGGCTGGTCAACGCGATCGATCGCGACCAGCGCATGCTGCCGCAACTGGAACAAGCCCTTGAGCGCATCAAGGATGACAGCTTTGGCTGGTGCGACGACAGCGGTGAGGCCATCGGCCTGAAGCGCCTGCTGATCAGCCCGACCACCAAGTACTGCATCGAAGCTCAAGAGCGTCACGAGCAGATCGACAAGCACCAGCGTCAGGCCTGATTCTGTGGGGTGACCCCGTCAACAGGGCACCTTGAAGAGATCGCAGCCTTCGGCAGCTCCAATTCGGGCGTCGCTGAAGGCTGCGATCTTTGTTTTTGCTCGTCTGCGATATTTCCCCGTCGTTCCATTGACCTGCCACAGACCCCACGACTAACGGACCATGGATAATGGCGTTGTAGTGGCGTTTAATGCAGTCACAACAATGAGAACAAACGTGGGGTGATCAAGATGACGAGAGATGGATCTCTGGTTGCGGCGCTGCCTGCACCAGTGCTTTTGCCGAAAAACCGCTGGATCGCGCCGACCCTGCAGAGCATCGCCCTGATGCTGTTGCTCGCCGGCATGGCTATGGCCGAGTGGTCGCTATACATCGGCATGCCGCTGGCGGTGTTGATTGTCTGGCTGCCGCGCCTGCGCTCGCGCAGTGCTCCTGCTGCTGCCCCGGTCGATAGTGCGAGCGCATTGTCCGCACTGACCCGCGATCTTTCCTACACCACCAGTCACAACGCACTGTCGGCGGCCGGAGTGGCGTTCTCGGTCAAAGCGCTCGCAGGCAAACTTGAATCGCAACTCGACGCGGCGGCGCAGATCGTCCGCAACGCCGAGGTGATGATTGCCACCGAACAGGCGACTTCACAGCTCAGTCGCGACGCACTGGATGCCGCCAGCCAAGCGCATCACAGCAGCGCGGCGGGGCGCAGCGAACTGCTCGACTCGATTGCGCGCATGCAGCAACTCAGTCAACGCGCCAACGCCAGTCGCGAATTGATCGAGGCCTTGAGTGTGCGCAGTGACGACATTCAGCGGGTGACACTGGTGATTCAGTCGATTGCCAGCCAGACCAATCTGTTGGCGTTGAACGCTGCGATTGAAGCAGCCCGGGCTGGTGAGCATGGTCGCGGTTTCGCTTTGGTCGCCGACGAGGTGCGCGGACTGGCCGCGCGTACGGCGGCGGCCACGGGTGAGGTCGGTGGGATGGTCGCTGACATTCAGCAACGCACCGCGCAAGTGGTGGCGCAGATTCGTGAGTTGTCGAGCGATCTGCACACCGGCGTCGAACAGGTCGAACACACCGGCCAGCATCTGGAGAACATCGCGCGACTCGCGGCCGGGGTGGAAACTCAGGTCAGTGAAATCGCCTGTGGCGCGCAAACCAATCGAGAGCAGCTCGACGCATTGTTCAATGCCATCGAGCAAATGCGTAGCGACCTGGCGATCAGCGATCAGCAAACCCGTCGCCTCGCCGACGCAGCGGTGCAGATGGAAGGGCAGGCGGAAACCATCAGCGAGCGCCTGGCCGAAGTGGGTCTGGATGACTACCACCAGCGAATCTATGACCTGGCCCGCGAAGGTGCGAGTCAGATCGCGGCGCGCTTCGAGGCGGATGTCGAGCAGGGGCGGATCAGCCTGGATGATTTGTTTGATCGCAGCTACGAACCGATTCCGGGCACCGAACCCGCCAAATTTCAGACCCGGTTTGATCGATACACCGATCAGGTCTTGCCGGCGATTCAAGAGCCTCTGCTAGCGCGTCATGAAGGTTTGGTGTTTGCGATCGCCTGCACGCAGCAGGGCTATGTACCGACGCATAACCAGGCATTCAGCCAGCCATTGACCGGCGATGTGCAGGTCGACACGGTGAACAACCGCACCAAACGCAAATTCACTGATCGCACCGGTATCCGCTGCGGCAGCCATCAGCAACCGGTGCTGTTGCAGACTTACACGCGCGACACCGGTGAGCTGATGCATGACTTATCGGTGCCAATCTTGATCAACGGCCGACACTGGGGCGGTTTGCGTCTGGGTTACAAACCAGAGAATCCGCGCTGAGATTGTTACCGTTGACGCAATGAATCTGTGCACGGCAATTGCTGTTTCCTCTGGAGAGAAAGCTTTAACCTGGCGACTTAGTTAGGCAGCTAATTATTTCGGAGGGCACATGCAGTGCAGGGTAGACGTGGCAGTAATGATCGGCAGCGGCGTTCCGGAAGGATTACGCGCGATGGGGCGCAGTGTGTGCTGGGTGGTTTTGCTCAATGGTGAGCGACGCGGCACGGCTTTCGCCAGTCGCGATGAGGCGGAGGAGTGCAAGGCTGCCTGGCTCGAACAAATGAACATCGAGCCCGGCCATAGCCTGCACTGAACGCTTCTACTTGCCGCGATGCAAACGTACGTTCAGCTCATCGACAATCGGCGCTTCTTCCCCGTCAGCACGCAGCCACTCTTTGAGTAATTGCGCCTGTTGGGGCGTCCAGAAATCGGCATCGATCAGTTTGGTCTCAGAGTCCAGCGGATGGGCTTCGACAAAGTCATTGATCGACGCTTCATCGGACGGCAGGCCCAACTGGTCGAAAAGGGTGGTCAGGTTGAGCTCGGTTGGCAGTTCCATATCTACTCCTGGGTCGGTGCCGTTGCGGCTTGTTCGTTCACTTCCCTTATCAGAGGCAGCCGGAGGCGCGGAGTTCGATTTTTGATTCAAGCGAGCGGGCGAGAGCGCATGCTTCGTTATGATTGCCGCGGAAACCTCTGACACGCCCGGTGGATATCTCCTTGATGTGAAAGAAGGCGATGCCCGCTGGCACTACCTGAAAGTGCGGGATCTGGTGATTGTTAGAAGATGTCGGAAGATTGCTGACGTTGGCAACCTGCACCGTCGCAGGTGTGCTGATGTGTGCCTCGGCCGACGTGGCGAAATGAGTCAAATTGCACATATGAAGTCCTTTTCATCAGTCGGCCGGGATTTAACGGCCGTTGCGGGTAGTCGTAATGAGCATCGCTGCTCTAGAATCGCCAGTACCTGCTGACGACCGGGCTTATCTAAAGCAATTTTTCGCCAGCGATATGTCGGAAAAGTGCTTTTTTTCGTGAGAAATTTCCCTAAAGTTCGTAGTCAGATTTGCTCCAGTCGCACTTGAAGCTTTTTCCTTCAAGGTTTGGCGATTTCGGAGCGGGTTTCATTAATGACAATCCAGTAGGCTACGAACCTCGCGATTAAAGAGCGCTTCGCTCGCTTCGGGTTTTTGAGTGTTTTTGCAGTTTTCATCGGCCTGGCCGTGTCTTTGCCGTGGGCGTTTTGCGCTGCGCGGTTTTCAAATGTGGGGATGTATCTTTGGCAGTCAGTAACCTCGATATGCATGCTTTGTTCGTGCTCGGTGATTTGCGTGCAAAGCTGGTCAAGCAATTCCAATCACGTTTTGTTTACATCACCGAGCAAAACGCCGAAGGCATTTACATCGCCGAAATCGACACCGAAAGTGCGTTAGTGGTCGATGACAAACCTGGGCTCAAACTCAAGGTTGGCGATCATTTCATTGCATCGGTTCTGCCCAGCCGTGAAGGCGGCAAGATGGACATCCGTTTTCGCGACATCAAACTTACGGTCTACGGCCTGGGCGACTACGCGTTCGTCAGCACCGCCGACGGTCACGCGATCCTGTTCAAGGAAGGCCATAGCGTCGTCACTGTATTTGCCGCTAATGAGCAGTTGCAGGAAGGCCTGACCAAAACTCTGAAAGCCGTCACCGCCAAAGCCGCGAAATGGCGCAAGGGCGAATTGGTTACCTTCAAGGCCAGCGAGTGAGCCGCGCAGATTTCCATTCGCAAAACCTTGAGAGCGTACGCGAAGAAGCGCAGCGATTGTTCGCCCGCAAGCACGAACTGCAAGGTGTCTGGCTGAGTTGGGTGGCGTCGCAGATCTATGCATTGCAACCGGCGGCCTACGCCAGCATGGTCAGACGTGAGCTGCAAAGCCTGCAGGAAAAGTCTGAAACGTAACCTCGTGCGCAGCAGACGCCGGAAAAAGCAGGAACCTCGGCTAAAGTCAGTTGACTGAGTTATTCAGAGGCTTGCGCTCCCGTCAGGCCAGACTTGCCATAGCTGTGAACAGCACGAGGTGCAATGCATGAACGGATTTCGACGGTTACTGGCCGCCAGCGTGGCCACCTTTGGTTTGCTGACGTCAGCGCAATCGCTGCAAGCGGCACAGGCGCCGATCCATTTTGCCGACCTGAACTGGGAAAGCGGCAGTCTGATCACCGAGGTGCTGCGGGTGATCGTCGAGAAAGGCTATGGCCTGCCGACCGACACGCTGCCGGGCACTACCATCACCCTGGAAACCGCACTGGCCAATAACGACATTCAGGTGATTGGCGAGGAGTGGGCCGGTCGCAGCCCGGTCTGGGTCAAGGCCGAGGCAGAAGGCAAGGTTGTCGGTCTGGGCGATACGGTGAAGGGCGCCACTGAAGGCTGGTGGGTGCCGGAATACGTGATCAAGGGCGACCCGGCCAAAGGCATCAAGCCGCTGGCGCCGGATCTGCGCAGTGTCACTGACCTGAAGAAATACAAGGACGTGTTCAAGGACCCGGAGAGCCCGGGCAAAGGGCGTTTCCTGAACAGCCCGATCGGCTGGACGTCGGAAGTGGTCAACAAGCAAAAGCTCACGGCGTATGGCTTGCAGGACGACTACACCAACTTCCGCAGCGGTTCCGGCGCTGCGCTGGATGCCGAGATCAGCTCTTCGATTCGTCGCGGCAAACCAGTGCTGTTCTACTACTGGTCGCCGACGCCGCTGCTTGGCAAATTCAAACTGGTGCAGCTGGAAGAGCCGCCGTTCGATGCCGAGGCGTGGAAGACGCTGACAGACGCCGATAATCCCAATCCAAAACCGACCCGCTCGCTGGCATCGAAGCTGTCAATCGGCGTATCCACACCGTTTCAAAAGCAGAATCCGCAAATTGCCGAGTTTTTCAGCAAAGTCGACTTTCCGATCGAGCCCCTGAACAAGGCACTGGCGGATATGAGTGACAAGCACACTGCGCCTCGTGAAGCGGCGGTGGCGTTCATGAAGGCGCATCCGGATGTCTGGCAAGCGTGGTTGCCCAAGGATGTGGCTGACAAGGTGGCGGCTGATCTGAAATAACGCGCTCAAGGCACCGTACCGCCGACCGGTCGTGCATAGGCAGAAAATCCGACTACGATGGTTTGTTCAAATCCCTTTGAAGGATTTCAACCATGACCTTTGTGTTGGCCCAATGGCTGGTGACGGTGTTCGCGGCAATCGGCCTGATGCACGTGTATTGGGCGTTGGGTGGGCAATGGGCGGCTGCGGCGGTGGTGCCGCAAGTGCCGGTGTCTGGCTTCGTCGCCACAGTGCGCCCGGCGTTCAAGCCTTCAGGCTGGCTGACTTTGTTGGTCGCGGTTGCGCTGCTGGTGATCGCAGTGCTGGTTTGTATGCGGGTCGGCTGGGGCATGCCGGCGGTTCAGCACAAGACGCTGCAATGGGTGATCAGCGCGATCGCGTTGCTGATGTTTGCTCGGGCGATCGGTGATTCGAATCTGGTCGGGTTCTTTAAGGAAGTGAAGGATTCGCGATTTGCGCGGCTGGATACCTGGGTGTATTCGCCGTTGTGTGCGCTGCTGGGGGCGGGGTTGTTGGCAGTAGCGTGGGTTTGAGCCGATCCGGAATTGGCGATGCCCCGACTGGCCTTTTCGCGAGCAGGCTCGCTCCCACAATGGAGGGCGCGTTCCTACTGTAGCGATGGCGCCATCACAGGCGCCGAAAAATCATCAGTTACCACTTTCAGTCTGACGACTGCTCACCTCAGCCGGCACATCATCCCCAGCCATGCGCTTGCGGAACAACGCCGCCCGCGCCAGCAGCAGCGTGGTTACCGGTACGGTGATCGCCAACAAAACCGGAATCAGCCAGGCATGCACCACCGGCCCGGACTTCAGTGCTGAAAAGCAGATGATCGATGCCAGCGCCACGCACCAGGCCCCGATCGTCGAGGCCAGCGCCGGCGGATGCATGCGCTGGAAGTAGTCCTTCATGCGCAGCAATCCGGTTGCGCCCAGCAGCGTAAATACACCGCTGAGCACCAGCAGGGCCGCCACGGGAATCTCGACCCATAAAGACAATTCGGCATTCATTCGATCACCTCGCCACGCAGCAGGAATTTCGCCAGCGCAAACGAGCCGACGAAACCGAACAGCGCGATCAGCAGCGCCGCTTCGAAGTAGGTATCACTGGCATAACGAATACCCAGGGTCAGCATCATCAACATGGCGACTATGTACAGGTAATCCAGCGCCAGTACCCGATCCTGAGCAGAAGGGCCTTTGAACAGGCGCACCAGGGTCAGTGCCATTGCTACGCAGTACAGAAACAGCGTCAACAGAATCGCATTCGACAGCAATGGGCTCATTCGAAAATCTCCATCAACGGTCGCTCGTAAGTGCTTTTGAAGTGCTCGATGAACTGCGCTTCGTCGTGCAGATCCCAGACATGCAGTAGCAAAACACTGCGGTCCAGCGCCAGCTCCGACCATACGGTGCCGGGCACCACAGTGCAGATCATCGCCAATGCAGCCAAACCATGAGCATCGCGCAAATCGAGCGGCACCTTGATAAAGCATGAGTTGGGTGGACGACGCCCGGCGTTGAGTACGCCCCAGGCGACGATGAGGTTGGACATGATCACGTCACGGCCCACCAGGAAGAACAGACGCACAATGGCCATAGGGTTGCGGATGCGCGCTCGTTTTGGTCGCAGCTTGCGCATCATCAGCGGCGCGGCGAAACCCAGCGCGGCGCCGAGCAACAGATTGCCCGGGCTGACCGACAGGTTGAGTGTTAGCCACAGAATCCACAGGGCTAGCGATAACCACGGAGCCGGAAACAGTCGCTTCATGGCTGCACCTCAAGCATGTCGGCTCTCGCCTGAGGGCTCGGCACGGCGCGAGTGCCAAGCACGGCCAGCACATATTGCTGCGGATTGTTCAGCGCGTCGGCCGTAGCCTGGGTGTAGCGCAGCAGCGGTTCAGCCTTGAATGTCAGGGCGATGCTCAGGCCGAGCAGCAGGAAAATTGGCGCGCATTCGAGTTTGCGCAGCAATGGCGAGGGGCGCTCCTCCGGCGTCCAGAAGCGCTGAATGCCCAGGCGCGAGAAGGCCATCAGCGAGGCCAGACCGGTCAGGATCAACAGCGCCAGCAATCCCCAGGCGCCGGGAGACAGTGGCGCCTCGGTGCCAAGTCCCAGGGGGTTGAGCAAAGCGCCGATCAGGCTGAGCTTGCCGATGAACCCGGACAGCGGTGGCATGCCGATGATCAACAGCGCGCAGGCAATGAAGCTCAAACCGAGAAACGCCATGGTCCACGGAATGACCTGGCCGACCACGGCTTTTTGTTCGTCGTCGAGGTTGATGCCCTTGGGTGGCTGCAGCGATTCCTGCGGACGCGGCAAGAGTTCGCTTTCGTCTTCCAGCGGGATTTCGTTGGCCGAACGCGAGCGCTCGATCAGTTCGGCGAGCATGAACAATGCGCTCAGCGCCAGGGTCGAGCTGACCAGATAGAACAATGCAGCGCCGATCAGGTTCGGCTGGGCGAAGCCGATCGCCGAGAGCAGGATGCCGGCCGACACCAGAATGCTCAGGCTGGCCATGCGCTCCAGGCGCTGCGCGGCGAGAATCGCCAGCCCTGCGCAAGCCATGGTCGCCATGCCGCCGTAGATCAGCCAGTCGCCGCCAAAAAATGCCGAAGCGCCGGCCTGGCCGGAAAACAGCAGGGTCCACAGGCGCAGCAGGGTGTAGACGCCGACCTTGGTCATGATCGCGAACATCGCCGCCACCGGCGCGCTGGCCGAGGAATAGGCCGGCACCAGCCAGAAATTCAGCGGCCACATGCCAGCCTTCGCCAGAAACGCTACCGCGAGAATCCCCGCGCCAGCATGCAGCAGGCCACGATCAGCTTCCGGCACCAGCGGAATCTTCATCGCCAGGTCGGCCATGTTCAGCGTACCGGTTACCCCGTAGATCAGCGCCGCGCCTATGAGAAACAACGACGAGGCCAGCAGGTTTATCGAGATGTAATGCAATCCCGACGACACCCGCGCGCGGCCGGATCCATGCAGCAACAGGCCGTAGGAGGCGGCCAGCAATACTTCGAAAAACACGAACAGGTTGAACAGGTCCGCCGTCAGGAACGCGCCATACAGGCCCATCAGCTGGATCTGGAACAGAGCGTGAAAGCTTGAACCGGCGCCGTCCCAGCGGGCCATGGCAAACAGCAACGCGCTGACGCCGATAATGCCGGTCAGCACCAGCATCAGTGCCGACAGGCGATCAACCACCAGAACGATGCCGAACGGTGCCTGCCAGTTGCCCGGCAGGTATACACCGATGGAGCCGGGTACGCCGGTGGTCTGCGTCCATTGCAGCAGCATCACTGAAATGAACAGGCCGAGCAGACTGGAGAACAAGTTGATTTTCGCCTTCAGCGGCCGATGCTTTTCGCCGAGCATCAGCATGATCGCAGCCGTCAGCAGCGGCAGCAGGATCGGTGCGGCGATCAGGTGAGTCATTGCCGTCATTCTTTAGGCTCCCGGCCGTCGACGTGGTCGGTGCCGGTCAAGCCGCGCGAGGCGAGCAATACGACGAGAAACAGCGCGGTCATGGCGAAGCTGATGACGATCGCCGTCAGTACCAGCGCCTGGGGCAGCGGGTCGGTGTAGTGCAGCAGATCCTGGGTCACGCCGTCCTTGATCACTGGCTCTTTGCCGATGAACAGGCTGCCCATGCTGAAAATGAACAAATTGACCGCGTACGACAACAGGCACAGGCCCATGACCACCTGAAAAGTACGCGGGCGCAAGATCAGCCAGACCCCTGACGCGGCGAGAATGCCGATGGCGATTGCGATGACTTCTTCCATCAGACGGCTCCTTTGCTGGCGACGGACTTGGGCAGCGATGCTGTCTTGTGGCCGCGCACCGATTGGTGGGCGAGGGCGGTAAGGATCAGCAGCGTCGACCCGACCACCACGGCGTACACGCCGATGTCGAAGAACAGCGCACTGGCGATATGGATATCGCCAAGCAATGGCACGCTGATGTGCCAGGTGTGGGTGGTCAGGAACGGATAGCCAGCCAGCATCGCACCGAGACCGGTGGCGGTGGCGAACAGCAGGCCGGTACCCATCCAGCGTAATGGCCGCAGGCTCATTTGCGCCTCGACCCACTGCGTGCCGGCAACCATATATTGCAGAATGAACGCGACCGACATCACCAGCCCGGCGACAAAACCGCCGCCCGGCTGATTGTGCCCGCGCATGAACAGGTAACACGACACCACCAGCGCGACAGGCAGCAGCAGGCGCACCAGCACCGCCGGCACCATCATGAAACCGAGCGCGGTGTCGCTGGCTGAACGTGGGTTGACCAGATCGGTGACCACGTCGGGCGCGAGCAGGCGTTGCTGGGCTGGCAATTGCAGGCTTTCCTTCGGCGGACGGAAGCGGCGCAGCAGGGCGAACACGGTGAGCGCCACGGCGACCAATACGGTAATTTCGCCGAGGGTGTCGAAGCCACGGAAGTCCACCAGCATCACGTTGACCACGTTGCTACCGCCGCCCTCGGGCAGGGCGCGGCTGAGGTAGAACGAGGAAATGTGGTTAGGCGTCTGCCGGGTGAGCATGGCGTAGGACAGCAACGCCATGCCCGCACCGACCGCAATCGATAGGAGCAAGTCGCGCAGACGACGAATACGCGCCTTGCGCAGGCTGCTCGGCAGCGGCGAGACTTCCTCGATGCGGCGCGGCAACCAGCGCAGGCCGAGCAGGATCAACACCGTGGTTACCACTTCTACCGCCAATTGCGTCAGTGCCAGGTCCGGCGCGGAGAACCAGACGAAGGTCACGCAGGTCATCAGGCCGCAGACACTGACCATGGTCAGGGCAGCGAGACGGTGATACTTCGCCTGCCATGCGGCGCCAAGCGCGCAGGCAATCGCCAGCAGCCACAGCGTAACGAAGACAATCGAACCGGGGATTTTCGGCCGGTCACCCCAGCTCAGGCTGCTGTGCAGCATCGGGATCAGACCGGCGAGCACGGCGGCCGACACCATCAGAAACAGCTGCATCTGCAAGCGCTTGGTGCCCAGGCGCCGCTCGACGCGCCGGGCGATGCGCATCATCACTACCAGACTGCGCTCGAACAGCCGCTTGCCATTGAAGCGACCCACCAGCGGCGGGTACTTGAAGCGGCCGCGCTTGAACTGCTTGCGCAGCAGCAGATACAGGACGATGCCACCGGACATGGCGATCAGGCTCATGATCATCGGCGCGTTCAGGCCGTGCCAGATGGCGAGGCTGTATTCCGGCAACTCACCGCCGACAACCGGCAGCGCCGCGGCGGCAAGCAATGGCCCGACGATCTGCGCCGGGAAAATCCCCACCAGAAGGCAGGTGAAGACCAGCAACTCGACCGGCGCACGCATCCAGCGGGGCGGCTCGTGCGGCGTATGCGGCAGATCAGTGGCGGTGGGGCCGAAGAAAACATCGACGGTGAAACGCAGAGAGTAAGCAACGCTGAACATGCCGGCGATGGTCGCGACGATCGGCAGACTGGTTTCGACCCACGCGGTGGCGTTGATGAACACGGTTTCGGCGAAGAACATCTCTTTCGACAGGAAGCCGTTGAGCAGCGGCACGCCGGCCATCGAGGCACTGGCGACCATGGCCAGCGTCGCCGTATAGGGAATCAATTTGATCAGACCACTGAGTTTGCGGATGTCCCGGGTGCCGCTTTCATGGTCGATGATGCCGGCGGCCATGAACAGCGAGGCTTTGAACGTCGCGTGATTGAGGATGTGAAACACCGCCGCCACCGCCGCCAGTGAGCTGTTCAGGCCCAGGAGCAAAGTGATCAGGCCCAGATGGCTGATGGTCGAATAGGCCAGCAAACCTTTGAGATCGTTCTGGAACATGGCGCAGTACGCGCCGAGCAACAGCGTACAGGCGCCCGCTCCGCTGACGATGTAGAACCACTCTTCGCTGCCGGACAGCGACGGCCACAGCCGTGCCAAAAGGAAAACCCCGGCCTTGACCATGGTGGCCGAGTGCAGATAGGCCGAGACGGGCGTCGGCGCCGCCATTGCGTGGGGCAGCCAGAAGTGAAACGGGAATTGCGCGCTTTTGCTCAGCGCGCCAATCAGGATGAGGGGCAAAAGAACAGGGTAGAGGGCATGTGCGCGAATCAGATCGCCGGCGGCCAGGACCTTGTCGAGGTCGTAGCTGCCGACGACATGGCCGAGAATCATGACCCCCGCCAACAGGCATAAGCCGCCGGCCCCGGTGACCATCAACGCCATATAAGCACCGCGCCGCGCATCGGCTCGGTGGTGCCAGTAGCCGATCAGCAGGAACGAGAAGAGGCTGGTCAGCTCCCAGAAAAACACGATCTGAATCAGGTTGCCAGAGATCACCAGACCGAGCATGGCGCCCATGAACGCCAGAAAAAACGCGAAAAAGCGCGGCACCGGATCGTCCGGCGACATGTAATAACGCGCATATAAAGAGACGAGTGTGCCGATGCCCAGCACCAGCATCGAGAACAGCCAGGCGAAGCCGTCCATGCGCAAAATGAAGTTCAGCCCGAGGCTGGGCAACCACATGAATTCTTCGCGGATCACGCCACCGTGGGCGATTTGTGGGTACAGCATCGCGACCTGGACGGTGCCGATCAAAGCGACCAGCCCCGCCAGCAGGGATTCGGCATTACGCGCATTGTGCGGCAGCACTGCTGCCAGACAGCTGCCAATGAATGGCAGAAGCAGTAGAACTATCAGGGACATAGGCTTCTAATCTGCGGAAGTTTGTGAAGCATCATACGTGCCAGCTCCCTGATCACCAAACGCGAGGATGTCTCAGAATCCTACAAAGTAGTCTCAAATTTTGTGTTTAGCGTTGTTTCAAGGACAACAATGTTGTGGCTCTTTCGCGAGCAGGCTCGCTCCAACATTTTGAAATACATTCCAATGTGGGAGCGAGCCTGCTCGCGAAAGCGTTTGCATTACCACTGAAAAAACGCGGATCACGCCTGCGTTTCGCGTTCCAACTCACCTTCTGCCTCGGCAGCCTTCCCCTTGGTCTTCAACTCACTGACAATCACCGCCGCAACGATCAACCCCGCGCCCACCAGTGCAATCGCCGGCAAACGCTCCCCGGCAATCCGACCAACGATTCCGGCCCATACCGGCTCACCGGCATAGATCAACGTCGCCCGAGTCGGCGAAACGCTCTTCTGCGCCCAGTTCATCGCCACCTGGATCGCCGCACTCGCCGCGCCCAGGCCCAAAGCCGTCGCCAGCAATAACCAGGAAAACTCCGGAATCACTTCACCGGTCGGCACCACCAGCAGGAACGACAACACCGACGTCACCGCCAGTTGCACCACCGTCACTCGCCGCACATCGACCTGTCCGGCGAACGTGCTGATCAGGATGATTTCGGCTGCAATCGCAACGGCGCTGATCAATGTCGCAATTTCTCCCGGGCTGAAATTCAACGCCGCCCCCGAGGGACCCGACAACAGCATCAATCCGGTAAACGCCAGCATGATCCCGATGCTCGGCATCAACCCCGGGCGTCGTCCCAATACCAGCCATTGCAGCAGAGGTACAAACGGCACGTACAGCGCGGTAATGAACGCCGATTGGCTACTCGGAATGCTTTGCAGCCCGACCGTCTGCAAGCCGTAACCGAGCATGATCGCCACACCGATGAATGACCCTGCCTTCACTTCGAACAGGGTTAACTCTCGCAGGTGGCGCCAAGAGAACATCGCAACAATCGCCGCTGCTGCGGCAAAGCGCAGGCCGACGAAAAACATCGGCCCGCTGACCGTCATCGCGTGTTGCACCAGCAGGAACGTGCCGCCCCAGATCATGGTGATCAGCACCAGGACGCACTCGGCTTTGCTGAAGCGGGAGAAGCGGATTCGGGAAGGGGAATTGTTCAGCGACATCATGTCCTTGCGCACTGTAAAAGAGAGGCCGCACAATGCCGCCAACGTTGCGCAGTATACTGCCCAATACCACCGAGTGAGCAATATAGTGCACAAAGATTCAACTCAGCGAGCCTCCGTCCTGCAACACGTCAGCCAGAACGTCCGACGTCTGCGCCATGCTGCGGACATGAGCCAGACTGCGCTGGCGGAAAAGTCCGGGGTCAGCCGACGGATGCTGGTGGCGATCGAAGCCGGCGAGAAGAATGTCAGCCTGACCACGCTTGACCGCGTCGCCGAGGCCCTCGACGTGGCCTTCAGCGATCTGATTCAAGCCCACGATGCGCGCGACCCGAGCCGGATCAACGAGGTTGCCTGGGTGGGCACGATCCCGGGCAGCAGAGCCGTGCTTCTGTCCAAAGCGTCTGCGACCCGCGCAGTCGAGCAATGGGAATGGTGCCTGCAACCGGGTGAGGTCTATCCGTCGCAACCGGACGCCGACGGCTGGAGCGAGCAGATTTACGTGTTTGAGGGATGCTTGACGCTGATGCTCGGCGATCAGCCGCAGCACATCCATAAAGGAGAGTTTTTCATGTTCGCCAGCAATCAACCGCATTCCTACCGCAACGACGGCAATGTGGCTGCGCGGTTCGTGCGTAATGTGGTGATTTGAATGGAGCACTCTGCGGACATCCTGATCATCGGTGGCGGCCTCAGCGGCACGATGCTGGCGGTGCAATTGTTACGTCTGCCTGGGCAGCGGAGCATTGTTATCATCGAGCCGCGTGCTGAACTGGGACGGGGCGAGGCTTACAGCGCCGTCGAGCTGGGCCACACGCTGAACGGCAACGCGGCACGCATGAGCGTCGACCCGGATAATCCTGACGATCTGACGCAGTGGTTGATCGCGCACATAGCTGCTGGCGGCTGGCCGGAGTCAGCTGAGCAGGCTGTGCCAGTCAGTGAGTTGTTCCCGCCTCGCGGTTTGTTCGGCGTCTATGTGCAACAGCGTCTTGCCGAGGCTCGGGCGGTGGGCGCGCGGCAAGGTTCGACCGTTGAACATGTCTGTGCTGAGGTCGCCGACCTGCAAATCGATTCCGGTTCAGTTCAGCTCACCTTGAGCGATGGCGGGATTTTGCGTGGATCGCAGGCGGTGCTCGCTACCGGCATGTTTCCCGCCGCGCGCACGCCGCAGACACAATCCAGTGGCCTCAACGCCGCCGCGCTCGATCCCTGGGATGTGGCTGCAATGCGCGAACTCGACCCGCGATCCACCGTGCTGATCATCGGCTCTGGGCTGACGATGGTCGATGCCGTGGTGTCGCTGGAACAGGCCGGGCATCGCGGTCCGATCGAGGTGTTTTCCCGGCACGGGTTGCTGCCGCATGTGCGCCGTCAGCCACCGGTCTGGGAGGATTTTCTGGCAGCAGATCACAGCATCCGCACGCCACGCCAGTTGGTGCGCGAATTGCGGCGCCATTGCCGCGACGCTACAGCTCAAGGCATTGATTGGCAGGCACCACTCGATACCGTTCGCGCGCATATCGCGCGGTTGTGGAGTCAGGCGACTGACGTGCAGCGTCGACAATTCGTACGGCATGTGCGGCCATGGTGGGAAAGTCATCACCATCGTTCGCCACCGCTCAGCGCCGAGTTGATCGAGCGGTTGCACAAGGAAGGGCGCTTGCGCGTGCACGCTGCGTCGTTCAAGGGGCTTGAGCCGCGCGCTGACGATGCCGTGGCCATTCGCATTCGTCCTCGCGGTGAAACTGAAACATGCGTGGTGAACGGTGCGGCGCTGATCAACTCCAGCGGCATCGAATATGACTGGCGGCGGGTCGCTCGGCCGTTGCCTCAGCAATTGCTGGCGCGGGGACTGGTGCAGCCGGGGCCTCTGGCATTAGGCATCGCAGCGGTGGACGGTGCGGTAGTCGATGCCAAGGGGCGCGTGAATAGTCAGATGTTTGCGATGGGCCCGCCGTTGCGCGGGATGTGGTGGGAGAGCACGGCAGTGACGGACGTCGCTGCGCAGGCCAAAGCGTTGGCTCGGCGGTTGGTGGATAGCCCGAAAGATTGATGTGTTCTTTCGGGCTTCTTCGCGAGCAGGCTCGCTCCCACAAGGGGATTGAGGTTGTGACTACAATTTGCGCCACACCATAAATCCTGTGGGAGCGAGCTTGCTCGCGAAAGCGTCATCTGATCCAACGTCTCTGTTGAATGAAAGACCGCTATCGCTGGCAAGCCAGCTCCCACATTGGGTTTTTGTGACGGCTTGAGATTATGCGACGACCTGGTAGCACGGCACATACGCCGCGCCACCCGGCAACTTCATCCGGTGCTGGGCGACGAAGGCTTTGAGCAGCGCATCAAGCGGCTGCATGATCGCCGCATCACCGCGGATCTGATACGGCCCGTGTTCTTCGATCAGACGAATGCCTTTGTCCTTGACGTTACCGGCGACGATTCCGGAAAACGCCCGACGCAGATTGGCCGCCAGTTCATGCGGTGGCTGGTCGCGGTGCAGTTTCAGGTTGGCCATGTTTTCGTGGGTCGGGTCGAATGGGCGCTGGAAGCCTTCATCGATTTTCAACAGCCAGTTGAAGTGAAACGCGTCGTTACGCTCACGACGGAACTGCTTCACCGCTTTCAGCCCTTGAGTCATCTGCCGCGCCACTTCGGCCGGGTCGTCAATAATGATCTCGTAATGCTGCTTCGCCGCTTCGCCGAGGGTCGCGATGACGAACGCATCCAGCTGTTCCAGATACGGCGCGGCATGCTTCGGTCCGGTGAGGATGACCGGGAAGGGAAGGCCTGCGTTGTCCGGGTGCATGAGGATGCCGAGCAGGTAGAGGAATTCTTCGGCAGTACCGGCGCCGCCCGGAAAAATGATGATGCCGTGGCCAACGCGAACGAAGGCTTCCAGACGCTTTTCGATGTCCGGCAGGATCACCAGCTCATTGACGATAGGGTTAGGCGCTTCGGCAGCGATGATGCCTGGTTCGGTCAGGCCAAGGTAGCGACCGCCATGGATGCGCTGTTTGGCATGGGCGATGGTTGCGCCTTTCATTGGGCCTTTCATTACGCCGGGGCCGCAACCGGTGCAGATGTCGAGGCTGCGCAGACCCAGCTCATGGCCGACTTTCTTGGTGTATTTGTATTCTTCGGTGTTGATCGAGTGACCGCCCCAGCACACCACGATTTTCGGCTCGACGCCCGGGCGCAGGGTGCGCGCGTTGCGCAGCAGATGGAACACGTAGTCGCTGATGCCTTGGGAATTGCTCAGGTCGATGCGTTGGCTGTCGAGTTCGTTCTCGGTGTAGACAATGTCGCGCAGGGCGCTGAAGAGCATCTCGCGGGTGCTAGCGATCATCTCGCCGTCGACGAACGCGTCGGCCGGAGCGTTCAGCAGCTCCAGGCGCACACCGCGATCCTGTTGGTGAATGCGGATTTCGAAGTCCTTGTAGGCTTCGAGGATGGTCTTGGCATTGTCGACATGCGCGCCGGTGTTGAGGATGGCCAGGGCGCACTGGCGGAAGAGGGTGTAGGTGCTGCCGGATCCGGCTTCGCTCAGCTGCTGGACTTCACGTTGAGAAAGGGTTTCCAGACTGCCTTTCGGGCTGACCGAGGCATTGATTACGTGTCGTTGGGTCATGCAGTGATCCTTAAAACGATGCCATCCGCAACGCAGCGGAGGGCATCCGAATAGTGTGTATCCATGAATGAAGATGGCACGATCTGCGCTGTACCGCCATGTCCCCGTTGGACGCTGAAAAGATGAAAAGGAGCCCCAGCATAGCTAAAACCCGGTGCGATGCGATAATGCGCCGGCGAGTTTTTTCCGTTGCGCCTTTTGTCACTCAGGGAAGTCATTTTGATGTTCGAGATTCAGCCGATGGACCCCGCTACCTTTCGTCAGCAGACCCGCCGCAGCACGGTCATCATCGCCGTGCTGTTTCTGCTGTTGGCCATGCTGTTTTCGTCTGTCGCGGTGGCAGTGTTCGGAGAGCCCGACGGGGATAATCTGCGCTTCAATGTTGGCGGGGTATTTGTGGCATTTCTGCTGACCGCAGCGCTGTTGCGCGGGCGTTTCTGGCACCAGACCTGGATGGCTCCGGCGGTGTACAGCTGGCGTCTCAAGCGTAGCCTGATGAGCATCACCAATGTCATGCACCAGGTGACAGGGGCGGTGCATAACAATGATCCGACGGCGATGAAGGTGTTGCGTTTCTACCACCTTGGATTGCTGCAGATGCACGAACTGGACGGCAACTCCAGCGATCACGGACAACTGCGTGACGAAGTCGAACAGCACAAGGCGCAAATGCTGACGCAGGGCCTTGATCCAGACCAGCCACGCTTCGATCCGCAGTGGCTGGAAACGTTGAAACCGGCCTCGCGCTAAAACGGAATGCGCCGGGCGCGACGCAGTTTCCACGAGCGCAGCAATCGCGCATAGACGATCAGGTTGATCGCCAGCACCACGCTACCAAGCGCCAATTGAATCTGCGGGGTCAGACCTGCCGGATAGATGATCGGCCAGATGTAATGCTCGATAAAGCCACCGGCGTATTCGGTCTGCCCGGCCGCGTGGCGCATGAGGTTTTCCCAGTAGGTCAATGGACAGGTCAGGTGCAGCACTTCAACCGCCACGCCCCATGCGGCCGCCGGCAAGTGCAGCCACATCAACCGTGGCCAGCGCAGCACCAGCAGCCCGCCGAACAGCACGAACAAGATGAAACACAAGTGAAACAGCACCAGCCCGTCGGCGGCGATTCGGTACAGCATGGTGTCTTCCTGACGTAAGGGTGGATGGCGCTATGGTACGCCGCGCGGGACAAAATTCCTTGGTGAATTCGGGCGCGCAAAAGTGTTCTACCCTTTAACGACAGCAACTGTTCTGAGGTGAGGTGCACATGGCAACCGAGCAAACGCGTGCGGAAGATGATGAGCCAACTGAAGAAGAAATCGAGCGGCAAAAACGGCAGGAAAAAACCTGGAAGCACGATGACAGCCGCGAGTTGTCGGACCGCGATCAGGAGCGGCCTTTGAAGCCTTGAACAACGCATGTGAAAAGCCCCGCATCAGCGGGGCTTTTCGCGTTTCAGAGGTCTTCCAGCTGCGTGAAGTCCGGGTAGGTCGCTCGGTACCCCAACGTTCGATCGATCCACGCATTGAGCTCATTGACCATCACCGGCGGATGGCCGGGATAACCCTCAAGGGTGCTGCGCAAGGTGCGCTCGATGTCGGGCACGCTGTGCAGGTTTCGGGTCTTGATGTAATGGCCGATAAAACAGTCGAGTTCCAGGCGTTCTGTCTTGGACAGATGGACACACTTCAGGCCGCTGACCTGTTTGATTGCAAAATCGTCGCTCACTTATTTCTCTGCAAGGCTTGAAAGTTGTTGATGGATTCCTGATTTCTTTGACTCTTTGGTCAATTGGTATACCAATCGGAAAGGCGGCGCGCATGCTATCCGCAGCGCGGGAAAATGTATGTATGACAGTCGAAATGTCTGACAGGCGGTTGATTCGCTCAAACGGCTGTTTTACGAGGGGTGTATCGCGATTGAAACACTTTTTGTAACGCGCGGGATTCAGTGGAGGGCTCGCTTGATTAACGCAGCGATAAAGTAATTATTTAGTCGACCCGTTCTATCAATTGCGCACCTTGATTACGCGTATTACCGACCGCTTTGCCGACCTTGTACCATTCGAAGGCATCACTGTGCTCACCCTCGAACAGCAGCATTTGCTCGGCTCGTTCCACTGGCGTAGCAGGATCAAGCCATTCCCGAGCTCGCGCCGAATCGAAGACCACCGGTCGGCGATCATGAATATCGAGCAGGCCGCCCAAGCTGTCAGCGGTGATGATGACGAAACCGTCATCTTCCCTTGCCGAAACTCCCGGCGCCGGGAACTGGCCGATGCCTGCGCAGAAAACCGGTGCTTGATCCGCCCGACGGATCAACCAGGGCTGTCGGGATTTTTCCCCGCTATCAACCCACTCAAACCAATTATCGACCGGCACGATCAGCCGCTGGCGCCAGATTGCCCGAAAGAACGCGCCGTGGGCGACCTTCTCTACCCGAGCGTTGATAGGGGGCGGACGATCCTTCGCCCAATGCGGCCGCCAGCCCCAGCGCAGATCGTCGGCATGGATGGTCTGCTCGTGCTGATGCAGAACCGCCAGCGCAGTGGTGGGCGCTGCGTTGTAGCGATCCAGCGGCGCATCGCCCACGTGATTGACCAACGCATCGGGAATGCTCAACACCGCAACGAAATCATGAATCCCACGGTACTGCGTGAGTCTTCCGCACATGACTGAAATCTCCTCCAGGAAATTTCAGTCTAGTCGCGCCAGCACATCTGTTTCGAAGACGCGCAAATACCGTGCTTAGGTTATGCAAAATTAGAATTTAAAAACAGAAATCAAGAGCGTTATGGTCTATGCAAATCCCCTTTGCAGGACTCGCCATGAAGCTGTCTCGTTTCCTACGCCGTGCACTGACCGTAGCCTTGTTCACGGCCCCAGTCGCCCACGCAACAGAGCCTGTGGTTCTGCATGTTGGCGACCAAAATTACTACAACATTCGCGCTTCGATTGAAGCCTCGGGCGTGTTGAAAGACGCACCTTACTCAGTCGACTGGAAACACTTCCAGGCTGCCGCGCCGCTCGCTGAAGCGTTGCAGACCGGCTCGCTGGATCTGGGGTTTCTCGGCGACTCGGGCTTCCTGTTTCTCGCTGCCAAACAGGCACCGGTGAAACTGATTGGCGTGTCGCGGCAGAATCCGGACACCATTGCTCTGTTGGTGCCAAAGGATTCGCCGGTAAAGACCATTGCCGATCTCAAAGGTAAGAAGGTCGCGTATTGGCCCGGAGCCTGGAGTCAGCAACTGACCTTGCGCGCGCTGGAGCAGGGCGGCCTGCCGGAAAACTACGTCGACTTCGTCAAGCTGATGCCGATCGACGCGGCCGCCGCTCTCCCGCAAGGCAGTATCGATGCCTTTCCGGTGTGGGAACCGTATATCTCGCAACAGATTGTGTTCTCTGGCGCTCGACCGATTCTGACCGCAAAAAACCTGATGCCAGGGCTGAGCGCCATCGCTGCGTCGACGCCTTCCATCGACAGCAAGCGCGCGGCGATTGCCGATTTTCTCGGACGTCTCAAACAGGCGCGCGCCTGGGTTGATAACCACACCGACGAATACGCCGATCTCTGGGCGAAAAAGGCTAACCTCGACCAGCAGGTCTCGCGCCATTGGTTACGCCAAGCGCACATGACCGTCGGGCCGGTGAATCAGCAGGCGGCAGCGGATTTGCAGAGCACGGCGGACTTTCTGTTCAAAGTCAAAGCACTGCCGGCACCGTTGGCCACGGCGGGGATCATCGACACCTCATTTCAACAAGCCTTGACGCACTGAAAACCGGCACCGGAACCAAACCCTGTGTACCTTATCCAACCTGCGCTCGCCGATAGCAGCGCGGGGAGGGTAACGGGCGAGGGAGTTTTGCCATTCGACAACACGACGGCTGCGGCCGGACTCAGGGCAAACATGACATCCGGATGCAAACTTCTCTGTGCGGCGCTCATCGCGTTCGGTCTGGCCGGCTGCATTGCCGCGCCGATCGAAATGACCGCGCAAACCGAAACGCGACTGAAGACCCAGCCGCCCGTGCGTTTTTTGCTGACGTTCGATGATGGTCCCAGCGCTTCAGGGTGGTGGAACCCCACGGCCACGGTGCTCGACAGCCTCAAGAGCAATCCGGTGCAGGCAGACATCAAAGCCGTATTTTTCGTGCAGACCCGAGCATCCAGAGCGGGTGACAGCGAGATCGGTCGCAGCCTCATGCGCCGTGAGCACGTAGAGGGACATATCCTCGCCTTTCACACCGCGACTCACTGGCACACCAATCATCGCTTGCTTGAGCCGCAAGAGCTGGAGCAATCGCTGACCGATGGCAGCGCTGACATCGCCGCTATTACCGGAGCGCCGCCCAAGCTGTTGCGCCCGCCGTTCTGGAACTACGACAAGCGCACATTTGCGGCCTATCAAAAACACGGCTTGCACGTCTTGCTCACGGACTTGAGCGCCAACGACGGCAAGATCTGGGGCTTCAACGCCAGCCCTCGGCGTCGGGCGAACATGTTGCGGCAGTTATCGCAAGTGCGTGAGCGCATTGCCCTTGGCCAATTGCCGACGGTGGATGGTGTGGTTCCGGTGGTAGTGACGTTCCATGATCTCAATCGCTACACGGCGCGCCACACCCGAGAATATCTGCAGATTCTGCTCGATAGCGCGGCGGCAACCGGGGTTAGACTGGCAAACAAGCCGTTCTACGACGATCAGGCTGCTCTGGAAAAAGCTGCCCTGGCGCGTACGGTTCAGCAAAGCGCGGAACCGGTGAATCTGCCCGGAATGTGGAACTGGATCTGGGACCACGACGCGCATTGAGTGGCGTGGATAATCTGTGATCGGTTTGGCATTTGCGGACCAGGCAATAAACGCGTCCTGCATCTATGCTCGGTGGATCGATTCTCCGCCTGCGAGGCGTCCGCCCATGCTTGCCATTGCCGATATTTGTCGCATCGTCGAGTCAGGCTTCCCGAACTACAAATGTGATTGCGCGCCAACCGCGCAGGGTTTATTGCGCATCAAGGTGTACGAGCCGGGAAGCGGGCGTGTCGAACTGTTGCTTGATGGCGTATCTCCCGAACAATTGGTCACGATTCGCGATATTTCAAATTTCATTGGTGAGTTGCGAACGGAAATCAGCGCGGGTCGCCGGGCGTTCGCCGGCTGATCGTTATAAACGCCTTTGAAAGGCCTGCACGATGCGCCGCGTCGCGTCATTGGTTTCAAGATTGTGCACGGCATCGAGCGGGTACCAGATGCAATCGACGATTTCATTCTGGGGGCGCACATCGTCGAGGTTGACCACCGAAGCCTCGTACACATGATGCCGCGTACTGCCCGCCTGAAAATCCATCAGGTACAGGACGTCCTCTGCATTCAGCCCGGTTTCCTCCTGCAACTCGCGCACGGCTGCCGCCGCACGGGTTTCCCCGGGTTCGACCTTGCCGCCGGGTAATGACCAGTGATGGCGGGGTTTGCGCACCAGGAGGATATGGCGATCCTGCTCGCAAATGACGGTGGCGCGTACTTTCATGATTGCCCTGTTGATGCGTGTCATAAATCTGTAATCAAACTGCAATATTCGAGCCGCAAGCGGATTTAAAGGTTCCCTCTTGATTCGGAGCCATTTGCGTAGCAAAAAGTGCCAGTGAATTGACATGCGCCAGGGCGAATCCGGTTTACACCGCAGCGGGGAGCGGGTGTAAGGTAAGCCCGTACACCGAAAACACCGTTGGCAAACAGGAGGTGCTCATGAGCATTCCAATGCTGAACAAGCTGCACATGAACGGTTATGACGTCCTCAGCGTGAACAACGGGCCATGGCGAGTCTGCACGCAGGGCGACCGATTGGCGTCATTCACCAGCAGGGAGGAAGCGATGGCTTACGCGGCTGCGCTTCCCGGTTACAAAAAACGCTCCAGGCAAGTGCAAAGCCAAATTGGCGGCTGACCCGTTGTAACGAAAGAGCCCCGGTTTCGACCGGGGCTTCTTGTTTGAGGCCTTCAAGTGCTTCAGTGAACCTTGGTTCGGCTGATGGTCCGGGCTTTTACCTCCTTGGCATAAATCTGCAATCTTTCCTCGTCGCTTTGCAGGATCTCGCAAGACCGCAATACAGTCTGAGCGTCGGCCTCGTTACCGGATTTGCGCAATTGCTCAGCGATGCGCTTGAGGTCGACTGCCGACCATCTCAGGTCCGATGCCACGCTTTGCAAATCCCGTTGAAGTTCGTGTTCATATTCATTGAGCCGCATGATCACCTCCAGAACATTCTCGGTAGAAAAGAGTAGTCGCATTTCTCAAGGTGCGGCCGAGTCATCTGACGCCCGGCTGAACGGATGTAAAAAATTGTCCAAACGCCGGTAACGGCGGGATGCCACGATGGATGTGCCGACGGTTAAACGGTACATTCACGTTTTTTCCGAACAGGTAAACAGCATGCGCGTATGGATTGGCACTTTGACCCTGGCCTTGTTGACGGGTTGCTCGTTACCAGCATCGCTGGTGCCGGGCGAGCCAAACCTCAGCAAGACCAGTGACAAGCCTCCCAAGGAATATGCCGCGTGTTTGTTACCGTTGTGGCAGAAGGACGTGGCCAAGACTTCGCAGACGTCGATTTCCAACGGCTACCGGATTACCGCGCCGAGCATTATCACGGCGGATGAGATTCTCGATATCGTCAAATACAAGGACGGCAGCAAAGTGTCCCTTTATCAGGGGCCGCCTTGGGCGAAGTCCGGGGCCCTGCGCCAGTCGGTACGTGACTGCCTGTAACCGGGCGCCCGGATCTCAAAAAGGCAGACACCGAAATTCCGGTGTCTGCCTTTTTTCTTGCATGACGTCTACTGATGCTCGCTCGCAATGGGCTGTGACAGTTGTCCGCAAGGCGCAGCAGGATCGTGGACTAGGCTTTGGATGTCGGCCCGTGACGGGATCGGCATGACTGAAAGGAGCCTCGGATCATGGATGATCTGGTCAAGGAAATCATTCCGCTGTTGCAGTACCTCATCCCCGGGTTTTTATCGACCTGGATCTTTTATTCACTCACGGCGTTCAAGCGGCCGGATACATTTGGTCAGATTGTGCAGGCGCTGATATTCAGTTTTGTGATTCAGGGCGCGGTGTTGGCGGTGGGCAGCCTCTGTTTGTGGATTGGCTCGAAGGGGTTTTCATTAGGAAAATGGGATGATCGGGCGCAAACGCTCTGGGCATTTGTGTTTTCGCTGATGCTGGGATTGTTTGCCTGTTATCTGGCGACGAATGACAAATTGCACGGTTGGTTACGTAAGCGAAACGTCACGAAACAATCTTCTTTCCCAAGTGAATGGTTCTGCGCTTTCGCCCAGTTCGACCGGTTCATAACCCTGCATTTACATGACGAGAGGCGCGTGTTTGGCTGGCCTGTGGAGTGGCCGTCCGCATCCAGTTGCGGGCAGTTCGTGATGCAGAATCCACGTTGGGTTAATGATGATGGCAAGTCGACGCCTTTTGGTGCCGAAATTTTGCTGATAGATTCCGCGCAAGTTAAGTGGGTTGAATTCAGCCCGGTATCGGAGGGTTCATCATGACGACTGCAAGAGCGCCGCGACCAATGCCAAAGCAATACGAACGCCTGTTCACAGGGCCTGACGGCAAGCCGCTGGAGGAGCCGTTGATCAAAGCCCCGAGCGCTCCGCCGCCACTCAAATACAGGTTGCCACAATAATTTTCAGCCCCAACCCTGCACCACCGCCCGGCGAATCGCCTCCAGCAACATCGCGAACGCCGGGTTGTCATTGTTTTCTCGCCAGATCAGATGCAGCTCGCTCTGCACCCCTTCGCCCAGATCGATCTCGCGAAATACCACATTCCTGAACACCACGCTGGTCGCGCAACGCGGTACCAGCGCCAGACCCATGCCGGCGTTGACCAACGCCAGGATCGTCAATGATGAGCCCAGCCACTGCACGTAATCCGGTGCCACCCGCGCTGAGCGCAGCGTGCCGGTCAACAGTTCGTTGAACGGGGGATAGGCTTCATGGGAGTACATCAGGAACGGCTGTTTATCCAGGTCAGTCACTGACACCTCAGCTGCATTTGCCAATCTATGCCCGCTTGGCACTGCCAGCACAAACGGCTCGCGCACCAGGCATTCAGTGGCGTAGCCGGGTTCCTGCAATGGCGCTCGGGCAATGCCAAGGTCGATACGGCGAGCGCGCAACGCTTCGTGCTGCTGATAGGTGTTCATCTCTGCCAGATCGATTTTCACCTGAGGCTGTTTGAGCCGCGCTTCGGCGATCACCTTTGGCAGAAACTCATACACCGCGCTGCCGACGAACGCGATGTTCACCGAGCCAATGTCGCCCTCTGCAAACCGGCGTGCGGTGACTGCCGCTTGCTGCGCGCGCTCCAGCAGATTCTGCGCTTCGACAAAAAATGCCCGGCCCGCCGCCGTCAGCGCAACGGTGCGGGTGCTGCGGGTGAACAACTCGACGCCGAGGTGATGCTCCAGCAGCTGAATCTGCCGGCTCAGCGGTGGCTGGGTCATGTTCAAGCGTTCGGCGGCGCGGCGGAAATTGAGTTCGGTGGCCACCGTGGTAAAGCAGCGCAGCTGGGTGAGTTCGAACATTGATCTAATCCGGGTATCAATCGAGTGCCAGTTTAGATTAGACGGGATCAATGCGCGGCGTCCATGATCGGCTCATCGCTTCAAGTCATCCCTAAAAAAACAAGATCGGGAGTCGCCCCTTGAAAACCCTCCAGAGTCCGCCGGACATCACGGTGCTCGCCCGCGCCGCCGCCAAGGTCAAACGCCACGTGCTGCCGCTGTTCGTGGTGATGTTCATCGTCAATTACATCGACCGGGTCAACATAGGTTTCGTGCGCAGCCATCTGGAGACCGATCTGGGTATTGGCGCAGCGGCGTATGGACTTGGCGCCGGATTGTTTTTCATCGGTTACGCACTGTTCGAAGTGCCGTCGAACATGCTGCTGCAGCGCTACGGCGCGCGGGTCTGGCTGACCCGGATCATGTTCACCTGGGGCGCCGCAGCCATGGCCATGGCTTTCGTTCAGGGTGAAACCAGCTTCTACGTACTGCGCTTTATCCTGGGCGCGGCCGAGGCTGGGTTCTTCCCGGGGATCATTTATTACTTCACCCAGTGGCTGCCAGCGTCCGAGCGCGGCAAAACCATGGCGGTGTTTCTCAGCGGCTCGGCGATAGCCTCGGTGATTTCCGGCCCGGTGTCCGGTGCGCTCCTGCATATCAGCGGGCTGGGCATGCACGGCTGGCAGTGGATGTTTCTGATCGAAGGCGCAGCGTCGGTGGTGTTGTGCGCATTCGTCTGGTTCTGGCTGCAATCACACCCGCGTCAAGCCAAGTGGCTGAGCGAGGAAGAGCGCGAAGCGCTGGTCGCGGCGATTGCCGAAGAACAACGCGTTCGCGAAGCAGTACAAGTCGCCAAACCATCGATGTTCAAGCTGCTGGCTGACCGGCAGATCGCGCTGTTCTGCTTCATCTATTTCTCCATCGCGCTGACCATTTACGGCGCGACGTTCTGGCTGCCGAGCATGATCAAGAAGATGGGCAACCTCGGTGATTTCCAGGTCGGGCTGCTCAATTCGATTCCGTGGATCATTTCGATTGTCGCCATGTACGGCTTCGCAGCGATGGCCGGCAAATGGAAATTCCAGCAGGCCTGGGTCGCGCTGACCTTGGTGATCGCCGCCATCGGTATGTTCATGTCGACCACCGGCGGGCCGGTGTTTGCCTTCGTCGCCATCTGCTTTGCCGCCATCGGTTTCAAAGCGGCGGCGGCGCTGTTCTGGCCGATTCCGCAAAGCTATCTGGATGCGCGCATCGCTGCGGCGGTGATCGCGCTGATCAACTCCATCGGCAACCTTGGCGGCTTCGTCGCGCCGACCGCGTTCGGCATTCTTGAACAAACCACCGGCTCCATCGAGGGCGGCCTGTATGGCCTGGCGGCGACATCGCTGATCGCCGCCGTAGTGATCCTCTTCGCTCGCACGGCGCCCGGCGCCAAAGGCCAAACCCCGGCAAAGCCAAGTGACGAAGCCGCCGTTGTGGCGCCGGCTCGTCCGGCCGCGAGCCACTGAATCGATTGTTGATCTGTCAGGAGCGTCATCTTGAAAATCACCCGTGTCAGCGTCACCCCGATTGCCTTCCGCGATCCGCCACTGCTCAACGCCAGCGGCATCCACGAACCTTTTGCCCTGCGCTCGATCATCGAAATCGAGAGTGACAACGGCTACATCGGCCTCGGCGAAAGCTACGGCGATGCCCCGGCGCTGGCGATCCAGCAACAATTGCAGAGCCAGTTGATCGGCCTCGATCCGTTCAACCTCAATCAACTGCGCGCGATCGTGCAGGCTACCGTCGCGGCGAATAAACCCGCCAGCGTCGCTGGCGCTGAACTGGCCCCCGGCTCCCACGCCAGCAAAGCGGTGAGCAATGCCTACTCGGCGTTTGAAGTAGCGTTTCTCGATTTGCAAGCGCACTACCTGAACGTGCCGCTGGTGGACCTGCTCGGCGGCGCGATCCGCGATGAAGTGCCGTTCAGCGCTTACCTGTTTTTCAAATACGCCGAACATATCGAATCGCCCTACAAACCGGACAACTGGGGCGAGGCGCTGAACGAGCAGCAGATCGTCGCCCAGGCAGCGCGAATGATCGAAGCCTACGGTTTCAAGAGCATCAAGCTCAAGGCCGGTACCTTGCCGCCGGAGCATGAAGTGGCTTGCATCAAGGCGCTGAAGAAAGCTTTCCCGGGATTGCCGCTGCGCATCGATCCGAACGGCAACTGGTCGCTGGAGACGGCGATTCGCATGGCCGAACTGCTCGGCGATGATCTGCAGTATTACGAAGACCCGACCCCGGGCCTCGATGGCATGGCCGAACTGCACAAGCGCACCGGTCTGCCCTTGGCGACCAATATGGTGGTCACTGATTTCGACGAGTTCCGCCGCAGCGTTGCGCAGAACAGCGTGCAGATCGTCCTCGCCGACCACCATTACTGGGGTGGCCTGCGGGATACGCAGACGCTGGCGAAAATGTGCGACGTGTTCGGCCTCGGCGTGTCGATGCATTCCAATTCGCACTTGGGTATCAGCCTGATGGCCATGGCGCACGTCGCGGCAGCGGTGCCGAATCTGGATTACGCCTGTGACACCCACTACCCGTGGCAGGAGCCGGACGAGGAAGTGATCAAGGGCGGCAAGCTGCCGATTGTCGATGGCTGCGTGAAGATCACCCGCGCGCCGGGGCTCGGGCTGGAGCTGGATCATGAGCAACTGGCCAAGCTGCATGATCAGTACCTGACGTGCGGGATTCGCCAGCGCGATGACGTGCGGCAGATGCAGCGGTACAAGGCGGATTGGCGGGCGGTCAAGCCGAGGTTTTAAGGTCGTTGCGACTGGCCTCTTCGCGAGCAGGCTCGCTCCCACACTTGGCATATATTTCCCTGTGGGAGCGAGCCTGCTCGCGAATGGCCGCGAATCGATCCTTCAGAGGGTATCAATCAGCCAATCCCTGAACGCCTTCAACGAAGGCAGATTCTCATTGCGCGGCGGGTACACCAGGTAATAGCTGCGCCGGCTGGTAATCGGTTCGCCCAGTTGCAGCAATTCGCCCTTGAGCAATTCCTCTTCGACCAGAATACGCGGCACCAGGCCCACGCCGATATTGGCGCGTACCGCTTGAATCAAGTGCGAGGTCATTTCGAAGCTCGGCCCGATCCGCATGCTGCGATGCGGCAGTTGGTGATGGCTGAACCATTCTGCCCATGCCTGGGCATTGCTGCTGACGTTGAGCAGTAATTGCCCGGCAATGTGCCGCTCGGCCTCGTCGCGTTCAGTCGCCGACAGCTGCGCGCTGGCAATCGCCACCAGTTCTTCGGTGTGCAGGGGCAGGGCGGTCAGGCCTGGCCACTCCCCGCCGCCGACGCAGATGGCGGCGTCGATTTCGCTGGTATCGAAGTCGATGGTTTCGATCCGCGAATGCAAGTGCACGGTCATGCCCGGGTGCGCCGTGTAGAAATCCTTCAACCGTGGCAGCAGCCATTTCGAGCCGAAGGTCGGCAGCGTCGCCAGGCGCAGGCTATGGATGCCCGAACCAAACGCCATTGCCTGCAAGGTTGCGCTGCGAATCTGTCCGAGGGCTTCAGTGAGCTCGCGCTGATACATGCGCCCGACATCGGTCAGCACCACTTGCCGGCCCTCGCGACTGAACAGGCGCATGCCGAGCATCTTCTCGAGAATCTGTACCTGGCGGCTGACCGCGCTCTGCGTCAGTGACAGCTCATGGGCGGCGCGCGTGTAGCTCTCGTGGCGAGCGGCGGCCTCGAAAGCCAGCAGCAGCGACATGGACGGTGTGAGGGTGCGCGGATTCATTCGTAAAACTCATCGATAGCGGGTCGAAATTACGCTTGTTCCATGGCTGGCCAGCAATGAACATGGGCGCAATCAGATGGCGGAGCCTGACGCAATCATTCCTTGCGCACAACTGTTCACCGCCACACAGCCCGATTTGACCGAGATGACCCGACCGATGATTGCCCAGCTGTCGCCTGCCAAAGCTTTGACCGGCGATTACCAACAATTCCTCGCCGCCCTGAAAGACAGCGGCTTTCGCGGTGAAATCAGCGCTGATTACGCCAGCCGCGTGGTGCTCGCGAGCGACAACTCGATCTATCAGCGCTTGCCGCAAGCGGCGGTGTTTCCGCTGGACGCCGAAGACGTTGCACGTGTGGCGCGGCTGATTGCCGAACCAGCGTACGAGAAAGTGGTGATCACCCCGCGTGGCGGTGGCACCGGCACCAACGGCCAATCGCTGACGGACGGCATCGTCGTCGACCTGTCGCGGCACATGAATCGCATTCTGGAAATCAACGTTGAACAGCGCTGGGTGCGGGTGCAGGCCGGTGTGGTCAAGGACCAGCTCAACGCCGCCCTGAAATCCGCCGGGCTGTTTTTCGCCCCGGAACTGTCGACCTCGAACCGCGCCACGGTCGGCGGCATGATCAACACCGACGCCAGCGGCCAGGGCAGTTGCACCTACGGCAAGACCCGCGACCATGTGCTGGAGCTTGAGATGATCCTGCGCGGCGGCGAGTGTCTGCACGGCCTGCCGCTGGCCGCGGATGAGCTTGCAGCGCAGTGCGCCCGCGATGATCGCGTCGGCGAAGTCTATCGTTGTGCGCGGCAGATCATTGATGAACAGGGCGAGCTGATCAAAGCACGCTTTCCCGATCTCAACCGCTGCCTGACCGGTTATGACCTGGCGCATCTGCGCGAGGCAGATCAGCGCTTCAACCTCAACAGCGTGCTCTGTGGCGCTGAAGGCTCGCTGGGCTTCGTCGTCGAAGCGCGGCTCAACGTGCTGCCGATTCCCAAACACACGATGCTGGTGAATATCCGCTATGCCGGGTTCATGGATGCCTTGCGTGATGCGCGGGCGTTGATGGCGCTCAAGCCGTTGTCGATTGAAACCGTTGACTCCAAGGTCTTGCTGTTGGCGATGCAGGACATCGTCTGGCACGGCGTTGCCGAATATTTTCCTGAAAACGCTGAGCGGCCGACGCTGGGCATCAACCTGGTCGAGTTCTGCGGTGACGATCCCGAAGACCTGCAACGCCGCGTCGAAGCGTTCCTCGAACACCTGCAAAACGACCGCACCGTGGAGCGCCTGGGCCATACGCTGGCGGTTGGTCAGGCAGCGGTGAACAAGGTCTACGGTATGCGCAAACGGGCGGTGGGCCTGCTCGGCAACGTCGCCGGCGAAGCCCGCCCGCAGCCGTTCGTTGAAGACACCGCAGTGCCGCCGCAGCACTTGGCCGAATACATCGCCGAGCTACGCGATTTGCTCGACAGCCACGGTTTGCAGTACGGCATGTTCGGCCATGTCGACGCCGGCGTGCTGCACGTTCGGCCGATCCTCGACATGAAAGACCCGCAGCAAGCGGCGCTGGTACGCCCGGTGTCCGATGGCGTAGCGGCGCTGACCCAGCGCTACGGCGGCCTGCTCTGGGGCGAGCATGGCAAGGGCCTGCGTTCGGAATACGCGCCGGCATTCTTCGGCGAGTTGTACCCGGCGCTGCAAGCCTTGAAAGCAGCGTTCGACCCTTTCAATCAGTTCAACCCGGGCAAAATCGCCACGCCAGCGAACAGCGGCGCAGCGCTGCTGAAAATCGATGAAGTGACCCTGCGCGGCGAGCTGGATCGGCAGATCGACGAGAAAGTCTGGCAAAGCTACGGCGCGGCCATGCACTGCAACGGTAACGGCGCCTGCTACAACTTCGACCCCGATGACGCCATGTGCCCGTCGTGGAAAGCCACCCGCGAACGCGCGCAGTCGCCCAAGGGCCGCGCGTCATTGATTCGCGAATGGCTGCGGTTGCAGGGCGAGGCGGGCGTTGACGTGCTCTCGGACGCAATCCGTAAACCGGCGTTTTTCAGCACGCTGTGGCAGCGCTGGCGCAACAGCCGCGATCCGTCGGCAGACTTCTCTCATGAGGTGTACGACGCCATGGCCGGTTGTCTGGCCTGTAAATCCTGCGCGGGGCAGTGCCCGGTGAAGGTCAACGTGCCGGAATTCCGCTCGCGTTTTCTCGAGCTATATCACAGTCGTTATCTGCGTCCGGCACGGGATTACCTGATTGCCTCGCTGGAATACACCATTCCATACATGGCGCATATTCCGGCGCTGTCCAACGGCTTGATGGGCGCGGGCTGGGTGCGTGGCGCACTGGCGCGGGTCGGTGGCATGGTCGATGTGCCGTTGCTCAGCCGTTTCGATTTTCACGCGGCGATGCGCCGTTGGCAGGTGCAGCCAGCAACGGTTGCAACGCTGTCGGCACTGACCTCAGAGCAACGCGAACGCAGCGTGGTCATCGTGCAGGACGCCTTCACCCGCTACTTCGAAGCGCCGCTGCTGGCTGATCTGGTCGAGCTGATTTCGCGCCTGGGTTATCAGGTCTATCTCGCGCCGTTCAGCGCCAACGGCAAGCCGCTGCACGTGCAGGGCTTTCTCTCGGCGTTCAATCGCGCGGCGTTGCGTAACACTGAGCAGTTGCAGGCGCTGGCGCAGACCGGCGTGCCGCTGCTGGGGCTGGATCCGGCGATGACTCTGGTCTATCGCCAGGAATACCTGAAAGTACCGGGCCTGAATGAATGTCCTGAAGTGGCGCTGGTGCAGGAATGGTTACTCAAGGTCATGCCAGAACGGACGCCTGAGGCTCAACCCAAAGCGTTCCGTCTGCTCGCCCATTGCACGGAGAAAACCAACGCGCCGGCCGCGACCCGCCAGTGGGAACAGGTCTTCGGACGTGCCGGTCTGAAGCTCGCCACGCAGGCTACCGGTTGCTGCGGCATGTCCGGTACTTATGGCCACGAAGCACGCAACCGCCAGACCTCGGCAGTCATTTACGAGCAATCGTGGGCGCGTCAGGTGCAGGCTCCGGCGGAGCAGGGCGAGGCGTTGGCGACCGGCTATTCCTGCCGCAGCCAGGTCAAGCGCCAGTCGGATCAGGCGCTGCGCCATCCGTTGCAGGTGCTGCTGGAGGCGCTGCGTCGCTGACCGTGTCGCTGGTGGCTTTGTCCCAGATCAGGCGCGGGTCGAAACTCATCGCCGCGAGCATGGTGAACACCACGACCAGGCCGAAGAACAGGATGCCCGGTCGTGGCTCGATATCGCCCAGCGCCTGGAATTTCACCAGCGCCGCGACCAGCGCGACTACCAGCACGTCGAGCATCGACCAATAGCCGATCAGCTCGACGAAGCGGTACAACTTCGAACGCTCCTTGCGCGCCCAATCGCTGTTTCGCTGCACCGTGACCAGCAGCAAGGTCAGGGCGACGAACTTGACCCCCGGCACCGCGATACTGGCGATGAAAATGATCAGGGCAATGTCCCACGCTCCGGCCTCCCAGAACTCCAGCACGCCGCTCATGATCGTGCTGTCGGCGCCGTTGCCGAGCATCACCGTATTCATCACTGGCAGCAGATTGGCCGGGATATAGAAGACCAGTGCAGCGAGCATGTACGCCCAGGTGCGCGTCAGTGAATTGGTCTTGCGCCGATGCAGCGGTGCATCGCAGCGTGGGCATTGGTGGGGCTCGTCGGTCATGTCGCAGGCCAGGCCACAGCTGTGGCACAGGCACAGGTTGAGCTCGCTGGCGGTCGGTGGACGCTTCATAAAATGTCCCAGAGTTCGCGGATGTCACGGCCGGCAATGCGGATCATCATCAGGCTCAGCACCGCCAGGGCGAACAGGCCGATCCCCGGCAGCACATCGAGCAGGCCGGCAAGTTTGAACACCGCGACCATCGCCCCCAGCAGACACACTTCGAGCATGCTCCACGGGCGCAGGGTTTCCAGCCAGCGCATGCACAGATTGAACCCCGGTGCCCGCCTCATGCCGAGGGCGAAACTCAACACCCAGACCAGCAACACTAGCTGAAACGCCGGGGCGATGATGATCGCAATAGCAGCGACCATCGCGATGAAGGTGATCGGCCCCTGGCTCAGCGCGAGCACCGAATCCCACAGGGTCGCGCTGTTTTTCATGCCTTTGAGGCTGATGCTCATCACCGGATAGAAATTGGCGAACAGCCACAGCATCGCCGCCGTAAACGTCAATGCCAGACGCTGCTCGATGGTCAGGCCGTTGAAACGCTGCAGCACGCCACCGCAGCGCACGCACAGGGTTTTCTGGTGTTTGGCGAGCACGACTTTCTCGTACACGCAATCACAGTGCTCGCAGATGATCAGGTGTTGGGTGTTGATCATGGACAACGCTCAGGGGCAAGACGTACCTGTTCACTATAGAAGGCTAGGGTGGATGGGCAACCTTAATCTCGGGATGTTTGGGTTTTGCTTTTTTGATGTTATAAGGTAACGCAAAATTCGAGGGCGGCATTGTGGCTGCCCGGTGTTATTCCTCTCGATTGCGAAAGATCCATGACCCCAGCGCTTCCCCGTTCTGCCCCACTGACGACTGGCCGGCTGCTCTCCATTGATGCGCTCAGAGGCCTGGTGATCCTGTTCATGCTACTTGATCATGTACGCGAAACCTTCCTGCTGCACCGCCAAGTCTCCGATCCGATGGACATCACCAGCACCGAGCCGGCGCTGTTTTTCAGCCGCACATTGGCGCATTTGTGTGCGCCGGTATTCGTCTTGCTGACCGGTTTGTCGGCATGGTTGTACGGCGAAAAATACGCCGGTAAAGCCGATGTCAGCGCGTTTCTGTTCAAGCGCGGTTTGTTCCTCGTGGCGCTGGAGTTCACCTTGGTGAACTTCGCCTGGACGTTCCAGTTGCCGCCGAGCGTGATCTACCTGCAGGTGATCTGGGCGATCGGCCTGAGCATGATCGCGCTGGCGCTGCTGGTCTGGTTGCCGCGTGCGGTGTTGCTGCTGCTGAGCGTAGCGATCATCGCCGGGCACAATCTGCTGGACGCGGTGCATTTCCCGGTCGAGTCGGCGATGCATGTGCCTTGGGCGATCCTGCATGACCGCGGCTGGATCGAGATCAGCGAAACCCTGCGCCTGCGTACCTCGTATCCGCTGCTGCCGTGGATCGGTGTGATCGGTTTGGGGTACGCGCTTGGGCCTTGGTTCGCTCGGGGCATGGACGCGGCGGTGCGCCAGCGTCGTTTGCTGATGGCCGGGGCCGGTGGATTGCTGGGATTTGTGGTGCTGCGTTTTATCAACGGCTACGGCGAAAAGCCGTGGGCGATCAGCGATTCGCTGGTGCAGACACTGATGAGCTTTTTCAATATCACCAAATATCCGCCGTCACTGCTGTTCATCGGGTTGACTGTGAGCGTGGGGCTGTTGCTGCTGCTCGCCTTTGAGCGCGTGCAGGGTCGCCGCTGGATTGGCTGGCTGACGGTGTTCGGCTCGGCGCCGATGTTTTTCTATCTGCTGCACTTGTATGTGTTGAAGGTGTTGTACCTGATTGGTGTGACGCTGTTCGGCCTGAATCAGGGCAGCTATTTCGGTTTTTCGACGGTGACGGCGGTGTGGCTGGCGGCGATGGTTCTTGCCGTGGTGTTGTTCCCGGCAGTCCGCTGGTTTTCGGCACTCAAGGCGCGGCGCCGGGATATCAGTTGGTTGAAATATTTGTAAATCGAAGCAGAGCTTGTGGGAGTGAGCTTGCTCGCGAAGAGGGTGTGTCAGTCGATGCAGCGGTGACTGACAGAATGCTTTCGCGGGCAAGCCCGCTCCCACAGTGGATATGTGTTGCGCCGTGAATTAACTACCAGCGGCGGTTCCTGTGTGGGAGCGGGCTTGCTCGCGAAGAGGGCGTGTCAGGCAATGCATTTGACGACTGACAAAATGCTTTCGCGGGCAAGCCCGCTCCCACATTGGGTATGTGTTGCGCCGCACTTTACCTACCCGCGGTGGTTCATGTGTGGGAGCGGGCTTGCTCGCGAAGAGGGTGTGTCAGGCAACACATTCGGTGACTGACAGGACGCTTTCGCGAGCAGGCCCGCTCCCACAATTGCTGCTGTGTCTGGGTTATTTGCGATCCAGCCACACGGTCTGCGCGTTGCAGAATTCCCGTACGCCAAAGTGCGACAGCTCACGGCCAAAGCCGCTCTTCTTTACGCCGCCGAAGGTTACGCGCGGGTCGCTGGCGGAGTAGCCGTTGATGAACACGCCGCCGGTTTCCAGCTCGCTGGTCAGTTGCTCGGCCAGCGCGACGTTGGCGGTGTAGATCGTTGCAGTCAGGCCAAAATCGCTGTCGTTGGCCAGAGCCACGGCGTGCGCGCAATCGCGGGCGGTGATGATCGAGGCGACCGGGCCGAACAGCTCCTGCTTGAACGAAGTCATGCGGTCGGTGACATCGGCCAATACGGTTGGCTCGTAGTAGTTGCCCGATCCTTCGACCTTGCCGCCACCGAGCAACAGTGTCGCGCCTTCTTCAAGGGTGTCGCGCACTTGTTGATCAAGTTCATCACGCAGATCGAACCGCGCCATCGGCCCGATGTAAGTGTCAGCGTTGAGCGGATCGCCCATCTTCAACTGACGTGTCGCTTCAACGAACTTGCGAGTGAATTCCTCAACCACGCCTTGTTCGATAATCAGACGCTTGGCAGCCGCGCAGACCTGGCCGGAGTTCTGATATCGACCGACAACCGCCGCATGCACGGCTTCATCCAGATCGGCGTCATTAAGCACAATGAACGGATCGGAGCCGCCTAGCTCCAGCACACATTTCTTCAGCGCCGCACCGGCCTGAGCACCGATGGCCATGCCGGCGCGGACGCTGCCGGTGAGGGTCACGGCGGCGATCCGCGAATCGGCGATAGCGGTGGAAACGCCTTCCGGTGTGACGTTGATCACTTCAAACACGCCATCTGGAAAGCCGGCGCGAACAAACGCATCGCGCAGCAGGTAAGCGCTGCCCATCACGTTTGGCGCGTGCTTGAGCACGTAAGTGTTGCCAGCGATCAGCGTCGGCACCGCGCCGCGCAGCACTTGCCAGATCGGGAAATTCCACGGCATCACCGCCAGAATCGGCCCCAGAGGACGGTACTCGATGCGCGCCTTGCCACCTTCAACCTGGGTGGCTTCGGCGTCGAGCATGGCCGGGCCGTGTTCGGCGTACCACTCGCAGAGCTTGGCGCATTTCTCGATTTCGCCACGGGCCTGGGCGATCGGTTTGCCCATCTCCTGGGTGATCATGGTCGCCATGGCTTCGCCAGTTTCACGCAGCGCGCCGGCGAGGGCGGTAAGCAGGCGCGAACGATCCTGTAGTGGCTTGCGCTTCCACTTGCCAAAAGCGAAGGCAGCGCGAGTGAGTGCTGCATCAAGGGCAGCGGCGGATTCGAACGCGTAATGACCGATCTGCTCGCCGGTGGCGGGGTTGATCGAGATGGCGTGGGTCTGGCTGGAAATCTGGCTCATTGACGTTGTCCTGTAGGTTCGTCGGATGGGCCTAGAGTAGGGTGGCGTTAGTTTTCTGGAAACTGAATAATAAAGATCGTTTCTTTCACGATTGGAGAATGACTGTGGATCTGGTGCAACTGGAAATCTTCAAGGCCGTGGCCGAGCACGGCAGCATCAGCGCCGCCGCTACGCAGATCCATCGCGTGCCGTCGAACCTGACCACGCGGATCAAACAGTTGGAGCAGGATCTCGGCGTCGATCTGTTTATCCGCGAGAAGAGCCGTCTGCGCCTGTCACCGGCCGGGTGGAGTTTTCTCGAATACACGCGGCGTATTCTCGATCTGGTGCAAGAAGCCCGGGCCACGGTGGCGGGGGAGGAACCCCAGGGCGCGTTCCCGTTGGGCTCGTTGGAAAGTACTGCTGCAGTGCGCATTCCGGAACTGCTGGCGGCGTACAACCAGCAGCATCCGAAAGTCGACCTCGACCTGTCCACCGGGCCGTCCGGCACAATGATCGACGGCGTGCTCTCCGGGCGCCTGGCCGCAGCATTTGTCGACGGCCCGGTGCTGCATCCGGCGCTGGAGGGCGTGCCGGCGTTCGAGGAGGAAATGGTCATCATCGCGCCGCTCAATCATTCACCGGTCGAACGTGCGGCGGACGTTAACGGCGAAAATATCTACGCGTTCCGTTCCAACTGCTCCTACCGTCACCATTTTGAAAAATGGTTCAGCACTGACGCTGCCGTGCCGGGCAAGATCTTCGAGATGGAGTCCTACCACGGCATGCTCGCCTGCGTCAGCGCCGGTGCCGGCCTGGCGCTGATGCCGCGCAAAATGCTGCAAAGCATGCCCGGCAGCGCGACCGTCAGTGTCTGGCCGCTGACGGCAGATTTCCGCTATCTGACCACGTGGCTGGTGTGGCGCCGAGGCACGGTGTCGCGCAGTCTGAGCATGTTTGTGCGTTTGCTTGAGGAGCGTGGCGTGGTGCGTGAGCAAGGCTGATCGAGCGCCTCTTTATGGCGTGCCATTGCGCCCGTACAAACGATAACCGTCGCGCTGATTCAAGCGATCGTAATAGGCGCGCACCGCAGCAAAATCCGCATGGTCGAGCGGTGTTTCGAACCAGCGATTGACCGACAGCCCGATCGGAATATCCGCCAGGGAAAACTGCTCGCCACTGACGTAAGCGCCGGTCTTCTCCAGTTGGCGGTCGAGGATTTCCATGTTGCGCGTCCATTCCCGGCAACCGGCGGCCAAAGCGTCGTGGTCCTGATAATCCGGCGACTTGCGCACCAGCGCCATCAGCGGGTACGACCACGAGCGATTCAGCTCCGAGGCCTGCCAGTCGATCCACTGATCGACCCGTGCCCGGGCGATAGGCTCAGCGGGATACAAATGCGCGCCACCGTAACGCGTCGCCAGATAACGAATGATCGTGTTTGATTCCCACAAGGTGAAATCACCGTCCTGGATCACCGGCACCATGGCGCAGGGATTGAGCGCGAGAAACTCCGCCGCGTTCGGCGACCTGAAGCCCGAACCCCAGTCTTCGCGCTCGAAGGGAATGTCCAGCTCGGCGCAGGTCCACAGCACCTTGCGCACATTGATCGATGAGGCTTTGCCGAGTATTCGCAGCATGGAATTTCCTTCTCCGGGTGTCGGACGCAGAAAAATACCATAGCGCAAAGTCCAGGGCCCGCAATGCGCGGGCCTTGGTTCAATGGTGTTCCATCGCTCAGAGATTGCCCGCGAGCTTGCCGCCGGTCATGCGTCGACGATAGGCGCTGTCGCGATTGGCCAGCCAGAAATACAGCGGCGAAGTCACCAGCAAACCCACCAGCCAGGACAGGTCGGCGCCGTTGATGTGCGCCGACACCGGGCCGACGTACAGCGGCGTGTTCATGAACGGGATCTGCACGGCGATGCCGATCGCATAAGCCAGCAATGCCTGCGGGTTATAGCGACCGTAGATGCCGCCGTCGACCTGGAAGATCGACTGAATGTCGTACTTGCCCTTGTGGATCGCATAGAAGTCGATCAGGTTGATCGCCGTCCACGGCACCAACACCACCAGCAACACCAGCACCATGTCGACGAAGTGACCGATGAAGTCAGCTGAGGCGCCCACCGCAGCGAAGCAGCAGGCCAGCAAGACGATGATCGAAATCACTGCGCGGCTTTTCGCCGTCGGAATCCAGCGATAGGCGAACGTCTGCACCAAGGTGATCAGCGACAGCACCGCGCCGTAGAGGTTGAGGGCGTTGTGGCTGATCACGCTGAGCAGAAACAGCACCAGCATCAGCGGGCCGATGGCGCCGGTGGCCAGTTTGACCGCGTCCATGGTGTCCATGCCCACCGGCGTGGCCAGCACCGCCACCGCACCGAACACGAACGACAGGCTCGAACCCAGCGCCGAACCGAGATAAGTCGTCCAGAACGTCGACGACACTTTTACATCGGCGGGCAAATAGCGCGAGTAGTCGGAAACGTACGGCGCGAATGCGATCTGCCACAATGCCGCCAGCGACACCGTGGCCAGCCAGCCGGACAGATTGAAGCTGCCACGGGTGAGGAAGTCGTCAGTCTGAATGTGGGTGAAGATGTAGATGAAACCCACGGCGATGCCGATCCCCAGCACCCACGTGCCGATGCGGTTGAGCACGTGGATGAAGCGGTAGCCGATGATGCCGATGATCCCGGAACCCAGCGCGCCGATGACGATACCGACCGGCACCGGAACGCTGTCGACCACACCATGCAATGACTTGCCCGCGAGAACGATATTGGAAGCGAAGAAACCGATGTACATCACTCCGGCGATCAGCACCACCAGCAGCGCACCGAGCGAGCCAAACTGCGCGCGGCTCTGGATCATTTGCGGGATGCCCATCTGCGGGCCTTGCGCCGAGTGCAGCGCCATCAGCACGCCGCCGACCAGATGGCCGACCAGAATCGCGACGATGCCCCAGACCAGATTCAGATGAAACAATTGCACGCCCAGCGCCCCGGTGACGATGGGCAACGGCGCGATGTTGCCGCCGAACCAGAGGGTGAACAGATCGCGGACCTTTCCGTGGCGATCTTCGGGCGGCACGTAGCCTATGGTGTGTTTTTCAATCAGCGGAGCGGAGGTGGATGCGGGGGTAGCCATGTCGAACTCCAAGGCAAGGATGAGTACGTGGACGTACTTCGGTAAGCGCCGGCACGGGTGGCGCATTTCTTGTTGAAGTGATCATGTGCAAAGCCCCGGGATAGATAAATTAGTAAGTTTGTTGCTTCAGACCTTAAAAAAAATATGCTCCGGCTGCGGCGGGCGTCCGGTATGTTCAAGCCTCGATCTGCAGCGCCGCGCTCAGCGTCGGAGCTGCCGAAGGCTGCGATCTTTTGATCTTTGTGGAGGTACCCCATGGCTGCCTACAACCTGCGCCAGCTCAAATACTTCGTCACCACAGCCGACTGCGGCAGCGTCGCCGAAGCATCGCGCAAGCTCTACATCGCGCAGCCGTCAGTGTCCACGGCGATCAAGCATCTGGAAGAGAGCTTCGGTGTGCAATTGTTCATTCGCCATCACGCGCAGGGCGTGTCACTGACGCCCAGCGGTTCGCGCTTCTATCGCAAGGCGCTGGAGCTGTTGCGGGTGGCTCACGAGTTCGAGCAGAACGCTCTGGCGGACAACGATGTGGTCGCCGGGCAGATCGATATCGGCTGTTTCGAAACCGTTGCGCCGCTGTATCTGCCGCGCCTGATCGCCGGCTTCAAGCAGCGCTGGCCGGGCGTGGAGATCCGCATCCGCGACGGTGAACAGCAGGAACTGGTGCAAGCGCTAACCGCGGGCAGCATTGATGTGGCGATGCTCTTCGAACACGACCTCGACAGCACCATCGAAACCTCGTCGCTGATGCCACCGCAGCAACCGTATGCGTTGTTGCCGGCTGATCATCGTTTTGCGCAACAGGCGAAAGTCTCGCTGCATGATCTGGTGCTGGAACCGATGATCCTGCTCGACGTGGTGCCGAGCCGGACGTACTTCGTGAGCATTTTTGAAGAGCGCGGCCTGACGCCGAATATCGTCTTCAGCTCACCGTCGATCGAGATGGTGCGCGGCATGGTCGCCAATGGTTTCGGCTTTTCGATTCTGGTGACCAAGCCGTTCAGCGACTACACCTACGACGGGCAAAAAGTCGTCTGCGTGCCACTGGCCGAAACCGTTACCGGCTCGGGTTTGTCGGCAGCGTGGCTGCGGCGCGTGCAACTGACCAAACCGGTGCAGTTGTTTGTCGATCATTGCCGCGAGGAATTGGCCCGGCTGTACGCCTGAACGCCGGGCCGACGTTTACAAACGGATGAAATCGAGCAGACGTTGCAGCATCTCGTCACAGGCTTTCAATTGATCAAGGCTGACGAACTCGTCGGGTTTATGGCCCTGATCCATGCTGCCGGGGCCACACACCACGGTCGGGATGCCCACGGCGTCGAACAGACCGCCTTCGGTACCGAACGCCACGGTGCCAAATTCCTTCGAAGCGCAGAACGCCGCGATGAGCTCGGCGGCCTGGCTGTGGGCGTCGGTGACCAGGCCCGGATACGCCGACAGTTCGCTGAAACAAATGTCGCTGTGCGCACTCACAGCGCGCATGCGTGGCAGCACTTCGCGTTCGGCGTAAGCCTTCAGCGCGTCGGCAACCAGAGCCGGATCCTGCGAGGGCAGGGCGCGGATCTCGAAATCGAAGCGGCAGTCGGCGGGGACGATATTCAACGCCTTGCCGCCAGTGATCAGCCCGGTTTGCACGGTACTGAACGGCGGATCGAATCGCGCATCGTGATGTTCGGGGGCCTTGAGTTGCTGGCCGAGCCGCCCCAGTTCGGCGATCAGTTCGGCGGCGTATTCGATGGCGTTGACCCCGAGCGGCGCATAGGCCGAATGGCACGGGTGGCCATGCACCTCGCAGCGCATCGCCAGTTTGCCTTTGTGACCGAGCACCGGTTTCAGCTCGGTCGGTTCGCCGATGATGCACAGCAACGGTTTCACCGGACGCTGCTGCAAAACCTCAAGCAACGAGCGCACGCCGAGGCAGCCGACTTCCTCGTCATAAGACAGCGCGATATGCACCGGCAGGCGCAAAGGCGTTGCCACCAGGCTCGGTACCAGCGCCAGCACGCAGGCTATATAGCCTTTCATATCAGCCGTGCCACGGCCGAACAGCTTGCCGTCGCGCTCGCTGAGTTCGAATGGCGATAGCGTCCAGGGCTGGCCGTCGACCGGCACCACATCGGTGTGCCCGGACAGCACGATGCCCGGTTGGTCAACCGGGCCGATGCTGGCGAACAGGTTGGCTTTGCTGCGCTCGTCGTTGTAAATCAGCGCGCAGGTTACGTCGTGACTGGCGAGGTAATCGCGGACGAATTCGATCAACTGCAAATTCGATTCACGGCTGGTGGTGTCGAAGCTCACTAGCGTTCTGAGCAGCTCGACGCTGTTCATCGATCATCTCCGGCAACGCCATAACCGGGCGCCTTGGCCGGATCGAGGGCGCGGTCGATGTAGTCCTGCAACTGCGGACGGTAGGCGTCCCAGAGTCTTTGCAACTGGCCGATCGGGTTTTCATCGGCCCAGTCCACGCGCAGGTTGACGATGGGCCAGGTCTGTTCGCCGACCACCAGCAGCGCTGCCGAATGCACCGGCCCGGCTTCGCCGCCGAGGGCTTGAGCCGCATGCAGAGCCTGGAGCAGGCGCTCGGCGAGCTGGCCTTCGCCGTGCTCGAACGCGCTGACCATGGCCTCGATGACTTCGCGCCCGGCGAGCATGTTGCCGGCGGCGACGCATTGTTCACCAGTCACGGCGTTGTGCACGCCGAGGGTTTGCGCGCCGCTGAAGTGCGCGGTCTGGCCGAGGTGGTTGATCGCGGTGATCTGCCGATACTGGCTATAGCCGTTGCGCGTGAGCACCTGATCCAGCGCGGCTTCAGGGGCGACGCCCTGTTCGAGCAATGCGAGGACTTCCGGACCGAGCGACGGCAGGGTGATGTTCTGGCTCGACACCGCGCCGACACCGGGCAACAGCCACGGGCAGCGGGCGCCGACGGCGATGCTGGAGGAACTGATGGCGACACCGAACTGGCCAGTGTCGGGGCAGCGGGCGGTGATGGAAAAGGTCATCTTTTGAACTCCTTGTGTGTCTGGGCTGACGCCTTCGCGAGCAGGCTCGCTCTCACTTTGAAATACATGCCCCTGTGGGAGCGAGCCTGCTCGCGAAGGCCACGACTGGGTTTTCCTGACTTACTCGGGAATCACCGCAATCACATCAATCTCCATCAGCCACTGCGGCTGGCCCAGCGCCGAAACCACCAGCCCGGTGGAAATCGGGAACACCCCCTTGAGCCATTTGCCGACCTCCTGATACACCGCCTCGCGATAACGCGGATCGATCAGATAGGTGGTGGTCTTGACGATATGGCTCATGTCGCTGCCGGCTTCTTCGAGCAATTGTTTGACGTTGCGCATGGCTTGCTCGGCCTGGGCGCGCGGATCACCGAGGCCGACCAGATTGCCATCGAAATCGGTGCCGACCTGGCCGCGCACGTACACCGTGTTGCCGGCGCGTACGGCCTGGCACAAGTCGTTGTCCAGGGTCTGGTTGGGGTAGGTGTCTTTGGTGTTGAACATGCGGATGCGCGTGTGGGTTGGCTGGCTCATGGGCGGCTCCTGAAGCGAGGATGTGGCCCGGTGCAATCGGCACCGGGGCATAAGAGGAAATCAAGCGTCGACGAACTGTCTTTGCGCAGAAGAATGCGGCTGCGCTTCACGCTGCTCGGCATCGCGGTATTCGAGGTATTTGCGTTGGGTGGCGATGTGATCAGCGACATGTTTGGCGTCGTGCCACACGCCCCAGATAAACGACGAACCCCGCCGCGATTGCCACGGCAGGCCGAGGAAATAAATTCCCGGTTCGCTCGACACGCCGCGCTGATGCACAGGCTTGCCTTGCGCATCCAGTGCCGCGACTTTCAGCCAGGAATAGTCCACGGCGAACCCGGTGGCCCAGATGATCGACGTGACGCCGGCCTCGCGCAGATCCAAGTCGCGCAAAGGGTTTTTCACGCACTCGGGGTCGGCAAACATTTCCCGCGCCTCGGGCTCTTGCGGCAGGTCGAGGCCGTTGCGTTCGACGTAGGCGTCGGCAGCATCGAGCAGCGCCAGATAGTTCTCATCGCCACGCTGGAGATTGGCCACCAGGTCCTGTTTGAAACTCACCACACCGTCGTTGAAGGATTCGGTAACCCCGACCAACGTCATGCCGCGATGGGCCAGACCGCGGAAGTCGATGGTGCGCCCGCCATGAGCGCCGCTGACGGCGATGGTCACGTGTTCGCGGCCGGGTTTCATTGCCGCTTGATCCCATTCGCCGAGCACCCCCAGCCACCAGCAGAAATCGCGGTTGCGGTAGGCGCGAGGCGGGCGATCGTGGGCACCCACCGACAAGTAAACCTGCTTGCCGGAACGTTGCAGCTCATCGGCAATCTGCACCCCGGAAGAGCCTGCGCCGACCACTAGCACCGCGCCTGCCGGCAGTTGCTGCGGATTGCGATAGTCAGCGGAGTGGATCTGCAGCAGGCGTTCGTCATGCGGGGCAATCGCCGGGATCACCGGTTTCTGAAACGGCCCGGTTGCAGCGACGACTCGGCTAGCTTCGATCACGCCTTCGGAGGTTTCGACTGTGAAACCCGGGCGACCGACGTTACGCACCACACTTTTCACTTCGACGCCGGTGCGGATCGGCGCATTGAATTTCTTCGCATAGGCTTCGAAGTAATCGGCCACTCGCTCCTTAGGGGCAAAACCGTCGGGGTCGACGTCATCGAATTCCAGACCGGGAAAACGGTCATGCCACGCCGGACCGTTGGCTACCAGCGAGTCCCAGCGTCCGGTGCGCCAGCGTTCGGCGATGCGATTGCGCTCCAGCACCAGATGCGCAATGCCGAGTTTGCTCAGGTGCTCACTCATCGCCACACCCGCTTGGCCGGCACCGACGATCAGCGTGTCTGTTGTTATTATTTCTGGGGTCATCTCTACATCCTTCCTAACAAGGCAGTTGGATTCGGGCCGCTGTTGGCTTGTCCGTTTGGCTTGAGGTCAGACTAGGGAGAGGGGGGGTATCGGTAAAATATTATTAAGCTGGGATATGAAGATAAAAAACTGATGCAGGCAAGCTGAGGCCTTTGAATTCGGGGCTTTCGGAGGGAGACGACAACACTGGAGAGTCGGGATGAGGCAAAAACGCCTCATCCCGGTAAGCGTTTCAACGATTGAGGAACGCCAGCAGATCCTCATTCAATGCCTGCGCATGGGTCACGGCGAACCCGTGCGGCGCGCCGGCGTAAACCTTCAACTCGGCGCCTTTGATTTGCGCAGCGGCCTGCTTGCCGGTGGTTTCGAACGGCACGATCTGGTCGCCGTCGCCATGGATCACCAGGGTCGGCACGTCGATCTTGGCCATGTCCGGACGGAAGTCTGTTTCCGAGAACGCGGTGACGCAGTCGACGGTGCCCTTGAGCGAGGCCAGCAGCGCGATGTTCAGGGTTTGCGTGAGCACGCCGTCAGAGACTTTCTGGCCCTGATTGATGCCGTAGAACGGCGCGTTGAAGTCGGCGATGAACTGCGCGCGATCCTTCAGCAGACCGGCCTTGATGCCGTCGAATACCGATTTGTCGACGCCGTCTGCGAAGTCGGCTTTCTTGCCGAACAGCGGCGTGACCGCACCGAGCAATACCAGGCCGGCAACGCGCTCGCTGCCATGGCGGGCAATGTAGCGGCTGACGTCGCCGCCGCCCATCGAGAAGCCGACCAAGGTCACGTCGCGCAGGTCCAGATGGTTGATCAAGCCGGCGATGTCATCGGCAAAGGTGTCGTAGTCGTAGCCGGTCCACGGCTGATCCGAGCGGCCGAAACCACGGCGGTCGAAGGCGATGGTGCGATAGCCGCGACTGCTCAGATATTCCATCTGGTATTCCCACATGTCCGCATCCAGCGGCCAGCCGTGGCTGAACAGCACGGGCTTGCCGCTGCCCCAGTCCTTGTAATAGATCTCGGTGCCGTCTTGGGTCTTGAAGGTGCTCATGCAAACTCCTTGTGATCGTGTGTGGCAAGAATGGATGCCGAATGGGCAACGGCCACTATCCGCGCAAAATGCGGAAGGCACTTGTACGCAAGTGCTGGTTTGGCGGAAGGAGAGAGTAGTACGTTGCGCGATGAGTATTTCACCTCGACATTACAGAAATGAAAAAGGGCGAGCTCCTGGCGGAGTCGCCCTTTTTGCCTTGTTCAAGGACGCACGAGCCTCTAGCGAAACGCCGGCACCACATGCTTGATAAACAACTCCAGCGATTTCTTCTTCTCTTCATGCGGCAAGCTGTTGTCACACCAGAAACTGAACTCATCCACGCCCAGTTCCTGGTAGTACTTGATCCGCGGAATGATCTCTTCCGGCGTGCCGATCATCGCGGTCTTGTGCAGGCTCTCCAGTTCAAACTCCGGACGTCCGGCAAACTTCTCTTCCGGGCTCGGCGCAAGAAAGCCATTGACCGGCGTTTCCTTGTTGCCAAACCACGCATCAAAAGTGCGATAGAAACGTGAGATCGCTTTCGCTCCGACTTTCCAGCCGTCCGGGTTATCAGCGGTGTGCACGTGGGTGTGGCGCAGCACCATCAATTGCGGGCGCGGTACGTCGGGGTTGTTGTCCAGTGCGGTCTGGAATTTGTTCTTCAGGTCGAGGACTTCTTCGTCGCCTTTCATCAATGGCGTGACCATGACGTTGCAGCCGTTGGCCACGGCGAAGTTGTGCGAGTCGGGGTCGCGGGCGGCGATCCACATGGGTGGGTTGGGCTTCTGGATCGGCTTCGGCACGCTGGTCGAGGTGGGGAATTTCCAGATGTCGCCGTCGTGGGCGTAGTCGCCTTGCCACAGAGCGCGGACCACCGGGACCATTTCGCGCAGGGCCTGGCCGCCGCTGGAGGCGGGCATGCCGCCGGCCATGCGGTCGAATTCAACCTGATAGGCGCCGCGCGCGAGACCGACTTCCATGCGGCCGTTGCTGATTACGTCGAGCAGGGCGCATTCGCCGGCGACGCGTAGCGGGTGCCAGAACGGCGCGATGATGGTGCCGGCGCCGAGGTGGATGGTGGTGGTTTTCGCTGCGAGGTAGGCCAGCAGCGGCATCGGGCTTGGGGAAATGGTGTATTCCATGGCGTGGTGTTCGCCGATCCACACGGTGCTGAAACCGCCAGCCTCGGCCATCAGCGTCAGTTCGGTCAGGTCTTCAAACAGTTGGCGGTGGCTGACGCTTTCGTCCCAGCGTTCCATGTGTACGAACAGGGAAAATTTCATGACGCTACCTCGAGTCTTTTGTAATTGGCCGGTCGTGTGCGGGCCTGTCGAACTGACGTGAGCGCTGTGCGCTCGCGAGTCTTCTCACCATTCAAGCACGCCTTCGAGGACGGCTGTTCGGTTGATTGAATATTGGTATACCATAATACGGAATATCCGCAAAATATTTCTGACCGACACTTCGAACAAGGAAGGCGCAAGCAATGAACATAAAACAAAAACTGACTCTGGCGTTTGCGGTAATCGCCAGCCTGCCGGTGTTACTGGTGGCAGCGCTGATCATCCTCAATGTCCGCGAGGGCGCGCGCGACACCTTTACCGACAGCACCGGGCGCGAAGTGCGCCAGGTGGAAAACGCGATGCAGCTGTTTTTCGAGGGCATCAGCCAGAACGTTGCCTACCTGGCCGAGCATCCGCAACTGCAGAGCATCGACACCAGCCTCAAACGCTACCTGAGCAGCGACGCCGCGCAAGTGCCGATGGGGCCGCAGGATCAACAGCTGTTCAAGCTGTTCGACGGTCTGGCCAAGGCGCATCCGGCTTACACCTACCTGTCACTCGGCACCGAGCAGGGCGGTTATCTGTTCTGGCCGGGCGATGCGCAACTGGCGAACTACGATCCGCGCACCCGTCCCTGGTACAAAACCGCGATGGCCAACCCCGGTAAAACCCTGCGCACCGAGGCCTATTATTGGGCGGCGGATGACGTGGTGCTGGTGAGCACTGTGCGCAGTTTCAACAACCAGTTGGGCAGCAATGCCGGCGTGGTCAACATCGATGTGTCGCTCAAGCAATTGACCGATCTGGTCAAGCAGATCCGCCTCGGTGAGAGCGGTTATCTGATGTTGATGGAAGCCAACAACACCGTGCTGGTCGACCCGAGCGATCCGGCGCACAACTTCAAGAAACTCAGCGATCTCGGCGACGGTTATCAGCAACTGGCCGAGGCGGGCAAAGGCCTGGTAGAGGTGCAATTGGCCGGCGAGGATTACATGGCGCTGGTCTGGCCGTCGCAGGCGTTGGGCTGGCGGTTTGTCGGCTTGGTGAAGGCGAGCGAAGTGATGGCGGGGGCGACGCGTTTGACCTGGCTGATCGGCGCTATCGCTGTGGTTTGCGCACTGTTGTTTGCAATGGCCGGCGCGTGGTTTGCCGGACTGATGGTCAAGCCGATTCGTGGTGTCGCCAGTGGTCTCGAAGGTATTGCTCAAGGCGAGGGCGATCTGACTGCGCGACTGGAAGTACGCGGGCAGGACGAAACCGCGCAACTGGCGGGCTGGTTCAACCAGTTTCTCGAAGCGATTCGTACGTTGATTCAGCGCATCGGCCAGGCAGCGGGGCAGATTCACAGCAGCTCTGGCAGCGCCACCGAAGTCTCGGCGGAAATGGCCGACGTCGCTTCGCGTCAGCGTGAGGCGGTGGACATGGTTTCTACGGCGTTTCACGAAATGGTCGCCACTTCCAACGAGGTTGCGCGCTCGTGCAGTCAGGCGGCCGATTCGGCAGACAACGGTCAGCGTCAGGCTCACACCGGGCAGCAGCAGATCGACGCGGCGGTCAGCAACGTCGGGCGCTTGAGTCAGGAGATCGGCCACAGCGCCGAGTCGATGCAGCAACTGGAGCAGGACAGCAACGACATTCAGTCGATCCTCGGCACCATCCGCTCGATTGCCGAGCAGACCAATCTGCTCGCGCTCAACGCCGCTATTGAAGCGGCGCGCGCCGGTGAGCAGGGCAGGGGCTTTGCCGTGGTCGCCGATGAAGTTCGCGCGCTGGCCAAACGCACCTCGGATTCCACCGGTGAGATTGATGCGCTGCTCGGCAATCTGGCGCGGCGCACCCATCAGATGGGCAAGCAGATGCACGCCAGCCTCGAGGTCTCGCAGGAAACCGTGGTGTCGATCAACGAGGCGCGGGCGAGTTTTGAATTGATCCGTGAATCGGTCGACGTGATCCGCGACATGAACACGCAGATCGCCACGGCGGCGGAGGAACAGCATCAAGTGGCCGAGGACATCAATCGGCACATCAGCCAGATTCATGGCGATGCGCAGTTGGTGGCGAGCCTGGCGGATTCGACTCGCCAGGACGCGCAGAACCTGACGGCGTTGTCGCAGACGTTGAATCAGCTGGTGAGCCGGTTTAGGACCTGACACGGTCGCCCAGGCACACCAAAACCTGTGGGAGTGAGCCTGCTCGCGAAGGCGTCAGATCAGTCAAAAATGTAACAACTGACCCATCGCTTTCGCGAGCAGGCTCGCTCCCACATGGGATATCCGGGATCTGGTGAAATCACGCCACAACCGGCAATGCACCCATCTTGCCGTGGCAGTACACCAGCGGTCCCGCCACCTGCTCGGGGACGATCAGGTTCTTCACCGCGCCGACCATGATCGCGTGGTCGCCACCTTCGTATTCACGCCACAACTCGCACTCGATCACCGCCGTCGCATTGGCGAGGATCGGGTTGCCCAGTGCGCTCAACGTCCATTCGATGCCCTGCGCCTTGTCCTTGCCTTTGCGGGCGAAGGCATAGGCCTCGCTTTGCTGCACGCTGGACAACAGGTGAATCGCAAAGCGTTTGTTCTTGATCAGCACGGGATAGGAGTCGGAGCTGTAGTTGGGGCAGAACAGCACCAGCGCCGGGTCCATCGACAGTGAGCTGAACGCGCTGGCGGTCAGGCCGACGATCTGGCCGTCGTCGTCCAGCGTGGTGATGACGGTGACGCCGGACGGGAACGAGCCCATGACTTGTTTGTAAATGGCAGCATCGATCATTGGGTGGTCCTCGGGTGGTGTGACGCGGTTTTTATGGTTTGTAGGTCTGATGGTATACCGTAATACATATCTTGCAAGAGCTTTTCTGGTGAACCGATAAACGTGCCACTTTCGTCGGAAAGGCAATGTTTACGGGGCGTTCAGCTAGCCGTGCAGGGGTGGGATCAGCGAGGATAGCGGATCAGAGGGCGACACAATCAGCGGATCAGGCTTGTGCAAAGTTTGGAATACCATAATATGGTCTGCATCTGAGGGGCGACCCAAGAGTCCTCCCGGTTTGGCTTCATACAAAGATAAAAACAGACAAACTCGAGTTCATGCATATGTCCCAGATGTCCCGGCAAGATCCGTTGATCGAGAATCATACGGTCGATTACGTCCCACTCGCGGAACGCCACGGGAAGGCCCGCGATCTGTTCACTCTTTGGTTCAGCACCAACATCGCGCCACTGCCCATCGTCACCGGCGCCATGGTGGTTCAGGTGTTCCACCTCAATCTGTTCTGGGGGCTGCTGGCGATTGCGCTGGGGCACATGATCGGCGGCGTGGTGATCGCGCTGGCCTCGGCCCAGGGCCCGCGCATGGGCATTCCGCAAATGGTCCAGAGTCGCGGCCAGTTCGGTCGTTATGGCGCACTGCTGATCGTGTTCTTTGCGGCGCTCATCTACATCGGCTTCTTCATTTCCAACATCGTGCTGGCCGGCAAATCCATCGTCGGCATTGCGCCGTCTGTGCCAGCGCCGCTGAGCATTTTGATCGGCGCGCTCGCCGCCACCGCGATCGGTGTGATCGGCTACAACTTCATCCATACGCTCAACCGCATCGGCACCTGGGTGATGGGCGGCGCATTGCTCGCAGGCTTCATCTACATCTTCGCCCATGACTTGCCGGCGGACTTCCTGACGCGCGGCAGTTTCAACCTGTCCGGCTGGCTGGCGACGGTGTCGCTGGGCATCATCTGGCAGATCAGCTTTTCGCCATATGTTTCAGACTATTCGCGTTATCTGCCAGCAGACATCGGTATCGCCAAACCCTTCTGGGCGACGTATCTGGGCGCGACGCTGGGCACGATTCTGTCGTTCAGCTTTGGCGCAGTCGCCGTACTGGCCACGCCGGAAGGCACTGAAGCGATGGCAGCGGTCAAGCAGTCCACCGGTTGGCTGGGGCCGATTCTGATGGTGCTGTTTCTGCTCAACATCATCAGCCACAACGCGCTCAATCTGTATGGCGCGGTGTTGTCGATCATCACTTCGATTCAGACGTTCACCAGCCAGTGGACGCCGAGTATCAAAGTGCGCGTGGTGCTGTCGAGCGTGATTCTGGCCGCGTGCTGTGTGGTCGCCCTCAGTGCTTCGGCGGATTTCATTTCCGAATTCATCGGACTGATTCTGGCGCTGTTGCTGGTGCTGGTGCCGTGGGCGTCGATCAACTTGATCGACTTCTACCTGATCAAGCGCGGCAACTACGACATCGCCTCGATCTTCCGCGCCGACGGTGGCATCTACGGGCGCTTCAACCTGCACGCGATCATTGCCTACTTCATCGGCATCATCGTGCAACTGCCGTTTGCCAACACCTCGCTGTACGTCGGGCCGTACGCCAATCTCGTCGAAGGTGCCGACCTGTCGTGGCTGGTTGGCCTGGTGGTCACCGTGCCGTTGTATTACTGCCTGGCAACTCGCGGTCAGGTGCAGCAGAGCAGGGCGGCCAGACTCGGCTATACCGACTGACTGCAACCGCAATCCAGCAATGCCCGGCCCAGCGCCGGGCATTTTTGTTTGCGCATTTCAGCGGTCACGGAAATTGGCCATATCGATCCCCTTTTGGCCTGCCGCCTACTGTCACCGCGCTACGCTGTCAGCAAGAATCGAAACCATAACAACAGGCTCGACCTTTTTTGCCCTTGGCTATCGTTACAGCCACTGCCGTGTACAGAACATAAAAACCATCGATCTCACGTCGCATTCGGGGAAACAACCATGGTCACGATCAAACGCATTCTGGGCGCCACCGTGTGTGGCCTGACGCTGCTGGCCAGCACCGTCCAGGCCGAGCAACGCGAACTGCGCGTGTACAACTGGGCGGATTACATCCTGCCGTCAGTGCCCAAGGAGTTCGCCGAGCAAAGCAAGATCAAAGTGACCTGGGACACCTTCGACACCAACGAATCCCTGGAAGCCAAACTGCTCACCGGCAACTCCGGTTACGACCTGGTGGTGCCGTCCAATCAGTTCATCGAAACCCAGATCAAGGCCGGCGTGTTCCAGAAACTCGATAAGTCGAAACTGCCGAACTGGCAGCACCAGGATCCGGCCTTGCTCAAGTTGCTCGATGCCAACGACCCCGGCAACCAGTACGGCGTGCCGTACATGTATGGCACCGTGCTGATCGGCTTCAACCCGGCCAAGGTCAAGGCTGCCCTGGGCGATAACGCGCCAGTGGACAGTTGGGATCTGGTGTTCAAACCCGAGAACATGGAAAAGCTCAAGGCCTGCGGCGTGGCGATGCTCGACTCGCCGTCGGAAATCCTGCCGCTGGCCCTGCACTACCTCGGCCTCGATCCGAACAGCCAGAACCCGGCGGACTATGAAAAGGCCAAGGCCTTGATGATGAAGATTCGCCCATACGTGACCTACTTCAACTCGGCCAAGTACATGACCGACATCGCCAACGGCGACATCTGTGTGGCGATCGGTTATTCCGGCAGCTTCTACCAGTTCGGCAATCGCGCCAAAGAGGCGGGCAACGGTGTGGTGGTCGACTGGCGTCTGCCGAAGGAGGGCGCGCCGATCTGGTTCGACACGTTCGCCATTCCGAAAAGCGCGAAGAACGTTGCCGAGGCTCACGAATTCCTCAACCACTTGCTCGATCCGAAAGTGATCGCACCCATCAGTGATTTCCTTGGTTACCCGAATGCCAACAAGGACTCGATGCCGCTGGTCAACAAGGACATCACCGATAACCCCAACCTGACGCCGACCAGCGAAGCGCTGAAAACTCTTTATGTGGTGCAGCCGTTGCCCCAGAAGATGGAGCGGGTGCGCACGCGGGTGTGGACCAGTATCAAATCCGATAAATAAGAGCACCGCACTTCAAATGTGGGAGCGAGCCTGCTCGCGAAAGCGGTGTGTCATTCAACTCCTATGTTGAATGATCCGGCGTATTCGCGAGCAGGCTCGCTCCCACAGGTGGGTTGGGTTGTGTCATTTGGTGCGGCGTTCTGCCTCGCGGCTGGTCGCCAGGCTCAACAGCACCGACCCCAGAATCACCGAGCCCACCACTGCCAGCGACCATTCCACCGGCATGTGGAACCATGGCATCACAACCATCTTGCCGCCAATAAATACCAGCACGATCGCCAGCCCATACTTGAGCAGGTGAAAACGGTCAGCCATGTCTGCCAGCAGGAAATACAGCGCGCGCAGGCCCATGATCGCGAAGATGTTGGAGGTAAACACAATGAACGGGTCGGTGGTCACGGCGAAGATCGCCGGGATGCTGTCGACCGCGAACATCAGGTCGCTGGCCTCGATCAGCACCAGCACCAGAAACATCGGTGTCGCCCAGCGCACGCCGTTCTGCAGGATGAAAAACTTCTCGCCGTGAAAGCCGCTGGTGATGCGCATATGCCCGCGAACCCAGCGCAACAGCGGGTTGTTATCGAGATCCGGTTGCTGGTCGGCAAACACCAGCATTTTGATCCCCGTGATGATCAGGAACACCCCGAAGGCATACAGCAGCCATTCGAACTGCGACACCAGCCACACACCGGCAAAAATCATTATCGCGCGCATGACAATCGCGCCCAGCACGCCGTACAGCAGCACCCGCCGCTGTAATTCCGGCGGCACGGCGAAATAGCTGAAGATCATCACGAAGACGAACATATTGTCGATCGACAGCGACTGCTCGATCAGATAGCCGGTGAGGAATTCCAGGGTTTTCTGCCGGGCGATTTCACCGCCGAATTCGCCGTGCAGATACCACCAGAGCAGCCCGGCAAAACTCAGTGCCAACAGGCACCAGGCAATCACCCAGGCCGACGCTTCCCGCACCGACACTCGGTGCGCCTTGCGCCCGCCGAAGACAAACAAGTCCAGGGCCAGCATGGCCAGAACGAAGACGATGAAGGCGCCCCACATCCAGGGTTCGCCGATATTGATGTTCGTCGCAGGCATGACACGCTCCCCTGTCTTGTTACTTGCAGTGTTATCGCTGATCCAACGGCAAGCGCATCCCCTGTGGGAGCGAGCCTGCTCGCGAATGCGATGGAACAGTGAAGTTGAGGTTGCTGACCCACCGCGTTCGCGAGCAGGCTCGCTCCCACAAGGATCATCTTCTGTTCTCAATCAAAGTCAGACGGGGCCATGCTAGCGATGGATTTGGAGCAAAGAAAAATCGTTTATTTCTGACTGACAGTTCGGCAAAAACGAAGTGTCGGCCACAGAATTCCCCAGGCGTCTCGCCACATTCTTACGGCGACGGCATTAGATCGAACTGGGGGACTTGGCTGGTTGAGGCGACCTGCGCCAGATTTGGAAAAACGAACAAAGGACGATTTAAAGTCACTGAAGAAGGATGAACCAGACCGGCGAGCCGTAAAAACATCAATTTTCTCGCTGTGAGTCGCCGGTCTGATTCTGGTTCGAATGTTGCGAAAGCTGACTGCGCAATCAATCAACTGATAGCAGTGGGCTTGACGTGAACTCTTCCTTTAACGTTATGTTCTTTACCTTCATTTTTTACGATGAAGGCAAAGTCTGCATCGACGATATCTTCGGTTTGCTTGACAGATACTTTACCGCTAATTGCGCTTTTGATTTCCGAGGTAAGTGTAAGTGAGGCGCGCGCACCGTCGGGATGTCCCTTCCCGATTTCATATTCAGTCTTTGTCTTTGGTGAATTCAGAGGAAGCACGATAGAAAGGAATTTAGTTCCCGATTTGGCTCTACCGATAATGCTGAAGCTGTGAGGGGAAAGAGACTGACAAATATATTCTGTGGCGCTGAACTCTTTTTCCTCAAAAAGCTCGGGCGAGATATCAGCTTTGAATATCCAGTCGCCAATAGGCTCCGCTTTGTTTTCGGCGAAGTTCTCCTTCAAATTTTCGAAGTCAGTCATGATTTGCTCCTGATGTAACTAGTTAGCGCCGTTGAAGTAGCGGGCGGATTCAATAAATTTCACCCGTATGATTAACATTGCGCGATTATCAAGCGTTGGACAACTGTCAGATATGACAGTTGGCTATGCTTCGGGGTTGTGCTACTAGCCAATTACAGAGAATCTGGATTCATGAAGTTCTCTGGAACCGCGATGTGTAGCGAGGCTGGCGCATATGATTCGTCCAGTTCTATCGAAAAAACTCCCCCGGCGTTTCACCAAACTGCTGCCGAAACGCCGCAATGAACGCCGAGGTCGAGTCGTATCCGCAGGCCAGCGCTACGTCAGTCACACGCTCACCTTTCTCCAGCGGCGTCAGTGCTCCAAACAAGCGCAGGCGTTGGCGCCAGGCGCGGAAGGTCAGGCCGGTGTCGCGCAAAAACAGGCGGGTCAGGGTCTTTTCAGTGACGCCGAATTTTTCGCTCCAGTGGCTCAGCGTGGTCTGCTGTTCGGGGTGTTGCTCAAGGCTTCGGTAGATCTGCTTCAAGCGCGGGTCTTGCGGGAGCGGCAGCATCAAGTCGATGGTCGGCGCGTCGGCCAATTGATCAAGGATCACCTGGGCCAAGCGTCCGTCAGGGCCGCTTTCGTCGTACACCACTGGCACCTGACTGAAGGCGCGAATCAACTCTCTGAGCAAATCGCTGACGCCGAGCACATGGCAATGTTCAGCCGCCCAACCGGTGACGCTGCTGTCGATGTACAGGCTGCGCATTTCCGTATGCGGTGCGCTGAACACCCGGTGCGGCACACCGGCCGGAATCCACACCGCACGCTCCGGCGGCGCGACGAAACGGCCAGCGCTGGTCTGCACTTCGAGCACGCCTTGAATCGCATAGGACAACTGCACCCACGGATGACTATGACGCCGGGTGAGGGCGCGATTGGGCAGCGATTCGGTGCGTCCGTAAACCGGGCGCGGCAGGCTGGGCAGCCCGGGAACACTGCGGCGAACGCTTTTACTATGTCCTTTAGGCGGCATCTTGCGGCTCTTCGGCGTTAGTCGGTAATTGCCAGTCACGTTAGAGTCGTCGGCACGCACTGGCAACCCCCGGATGAATTTCATGACGCGCCCACGTTTTTTACCCGATAACTTCACCCTGACTTTGATTGCTGTGGTTGTGCTGGCCAGTTTTCTGCCCGCCAGCGGCCAAGTTGCCGTCGGCTTCGGCTGGCTGACCAACATCGCCATCGCCCTGCTGTTTTTCCTGCACGGCGCCAAGCTGTCGCGCGAATCGATCATCGCCGGCGCTGGCCACTGGCGTCTGCATCTGTTGGTGTTTGGCCTGACCTTCGTACTGTTCCCGATCCTCGGCCTGGCGCTGAAACCGCTGTTGTCACCGCTGATTGGCGATCAGCTGTACATGGGCATGCTCTATCTGTGCGCATTGCCGGCCACCGTGCAGTCGGCCATCGCGTTTACCTCACTGGCGCGGGGTAATATTCCGGCGGCGATCTGCAGTGCCGCGGCGTCCAGTCTATTTGGGATTTTCCTTACACCGCTGCTGGTGACGCTGCTGCTCAACGTTCACGGCGACGGCGGCTCGACCCTTGATGCGATCGTGAAAATCAGTGCGCAGTTGCTGCTGCCGTTCATTGCCGGGCAAATTGCTCGGCGCTGGATCGGCGCGTGGGTCGGGCGCAACAAGAACTGGCTGAAATTCGTTGATCAGGGTTCGATTCTGCTGGTGGTGTACGGCGCATTCAGCGAAGCCGTAAACGAAGGCATCTGGCAGCAGATTCCGTTGTTCGAATTGCTCGGCCTGGTGGTGGTCTGCTGCATTCTGCTGGCGCTGGTTCTACTGGCCTCGACCTTTTTGGGCAAAGCCTTTGGCTTCAATCAGGAAGACCGCATCACCATCCTGTTCTGCGGTTCGAAAAAGAGCCTGGCCACCGGCGTGCCGATGGCGCAGGTACTCTTTGCCGGCAGCACCATCGGCGTGTTGATTCTGCCGCTGATGCTGTTCCATCAGATTCAACTGATGGTCTGCGCGGTATTGGCCCAGCGCTATGCGAAACGGCCGGAGTCGGTGCCGGATCTGATGGCGCAGGTTGACCCGTAAAAACGCTTCACAGCCCCGAGTACTTGACCGCCGCTGCCGCCCGCGTAGGAACGTCCAGCGTGCGTAGCAACGAAGACACATGGATGCGCACCGTGAACGGTGAAATATCCAGTTCACGGGCGATTTCCTTGTTGGTTTTGCCTTGGGCGATCAAACGCAGCACGTCCTGCTGACGCGGCGTCAGCGTCGTCGCGGTTTCCAGCGGCAACAGGCCGGACGGCGCCGACTTCACGAGCACTTCACCTTCACGGATCGCCAGAATCGCCTGGCCGATTTCATCCGGCGCAATGTTTTTGCCAATGAAACCGTCAATGCCCGCCGCCATGACTTCACTGATCAACGCCTGGTCGTCGACCATCGACACCACGATCAGCGTGGTGCGCGGCAATCGTCCTCGCAAGTCGGCGAGTTGAGTGATGCAGGTCAGCCCGGGAAAGCGCAGATCGAGCATCAGCGTGTCCGGCTCGTTGCACTCTGACAGTAACTTGAGCACAGCGTCGAAGTCGCCGGCCTCGCAGGTATCCGCATCGGGCAGCAAGCGCTGCACGGTGCGCAGCATTGCTTCGCGAAACAGTGGGTGATCGTCGGCTATGATGATCCGGCACGTCATGACGCGACCCTCCCTGGGTCAGGCGTGATTCAAGGCCTGCACCTTAGCACTGGACGCGAAGGTTGCCTGTAGGCTGCTTCCGAAACTGCAATCGCTGCACAAGGACGTTTCCCATGAAGTTCGAGAAAAACACCGAACTCGACCAGGCCAATCTGCGCATCATCATCGCCGCCATCGCGGTGGTCTACATGGTCGTACTGGTCTTTCTGCCGGGCCATCGCTTCGAGACCTACCTGCCGGTCATCACCTACATCAGCCTGTTCCTGCTGGCGTCCATCGTGTTTCGCCAAGCCATTGCGCGTTGGCCGGGGCATTATCCAGCGCGGCGGATTTTTGCCATGGTCCACGATTACACCGGTACCTGTTTCGGGCTGGTGATCGGCGGCGAAGCGGCGCTGCCGCTGTACGCGGTGATGGTCTGGGTCAACCTTGGCAACGGCATGCGCTACGGCTCGCGCTACCTGGCAATTGCCACCGGGCTTGCGCTGGTGGCGCTGCTGGTGGTCTATCGCCTGACGCCGTATTGGCAGGCGCAGCCGTTCATGGTGCTGATGCTGCTGATTACCAGCACGGTGATTCCGTTCTATGCGCATTTGCTGTTGGAGCGCACACGCAAGGCATCGGAAGAAGCGGTGGCGGCGAATCTGGAAAAATCGCGGTTTCTGGCGCAGGCCAGTCATGATTTGCGTCAGCCGATTCACTCCATTGGCTTGTTTACCGCCTGTTTGCGCGAGTCGCGCTTGGGAGATGACGAGCGGCGGTTGGTCGACAACATCGACCGCTCACTGCTCAATGTTTCGCAACTGTTCCGCTCGATTCTCGACCTCTACACCCTGGATAACGGCCGGGTCGAAGCGAAAATGCAAACGCTGAACCTCGGTGAATGGCTCGCGGACATTGTCCAGCAACATCAGGAAGCGGCACGTTGGGCGGGCGTCGAGCTGCGGCTGCGACCGTGTACCCACTGGGTCAGAACCGACCCGGCGCTGCTGGCGACCATGGTGCAGAACGTGCTCTCCAATTGCTTCAAATACGGCGCGCAGCGGCCGGTGCTGATGGGTGTGCGCAAACGCGGGGCAGGGCTGGCCATTGTTGTTTATGACTGCGGCAATGGTATTGCCGAAGAGCACCTGCACAAGGTTTTCGAGGAGTTTTATCGGGTGCGGCAGCTTCGCGACAAGGATGTCGAGGGTGTCGGCCTGGGCCTGTCGATCATCAAGCGTCTGGGTGAACTGATCGATGTGCAAGTCGCTCTGCGTTCACAGTTGGGGCGCGGCACAGCTGTGACCCTTGCAGGGTTGCCGATCGTAGCGGCGCCGCAGTCACGGGTCGTTCACGGTGAAGCCCGGCAGGTGGGTTTGTTGACTGGGCTGAAGGTGTGTCTGGTCGAGGATGATCGCAACGTACTGCTGGCAACCTCAGCGTTGCTTGAACGCTGGGGCTGTGTGGTTCAGGCCGAGTTGTCAGCTGAAGATCTGGTGACTGGCTGCGACATCATCGTCGCCGACTATGACCTCGGCACCCACGCCACTGGCATCGAATGCATCGACGCAGTGCGCAGGCAGCGCGGCTGGGCAGTGCCGGCGATGATCATCACCGGGCACGAAATCGAGAAGATTCAGGCAGCCTTGCATGACCGGCAGATTGCGATTCTGTCGAAGCCTGTGCGGCCGGCCGAGTTACGCGCGACGTTGCGCGCCCTGCGTGATCGACAAGGCGAAGCGGTTGAACAAATGCTGTAAAGGCCGATGTGAACGGGCGGCTGAGGGAACCGGCCCGTTACACCGGGGCGTTTATTGCGGGCTATTGAACTGGTCGGAATAGCTGCCGGTCATCAGCGCTGATGCCACGCGATCAGAACCGACTCCGACTCGAGAATAGGCCACACGGTTCACGCCGGTACGGTCGGCGCCATCTGCCGCCAAAGCCCCGGCCCCGACGTTATCGGCGCCATCGGAAGCCACCGCGCCAGCCCCGACCTTGTCGGCGCCGTCAGAAGCCACCGCACCTGCTCCGACATGATCGGCGCCGTCAGAAGCCACCGCACCTGCTCCGACATGATCGGCGCCGTCGGAAGCCACCGCACCGGCGCCGACCTTATCGGCTCCGTCAGAAGCTACCGCACCGGCGCCGACCTTATCGGCGCCATCAGAAGCCACCGCGCCAGCCCCGACCTTATCGGCGCCGTCAGAAGCTACCGCGCCAGCCCCGACCTTATCGGCGCCGTCAGAAGCTACCGCACCGGCGCCGACATGATCGGCGCCGTCAGAAGCCACCGCGCCGGCCCCGACATGATCGGCGCCGTCAGAAGCTACCGCGCCAGCCCCGACCTTATCGGCGCCGTCAGAAGCTACCGCGCCGACGCCGACCTTATCGGCTCCGTCAGAAGCCACCGCCCCGGCGCCGACCTTATCGGCCCCATCAGAAGCCACTGCCTGCGGTTGCGCCGCCCAGACATTGGGCACCACGACGCTGGCCGCTACCGCAAGAAGCACGCCTGAGAACAACTTGTATTTCATGGTTTTCTCCACGACCCGGCTGCCATACAGCGATCAATCGCGCGCGATGCATATAGACGCCACGACTCATTGGCCTGGGTTTACCTGGTTGGCGAAAGGCACGGGCACACCGAGTGGCGTGCGGGTGTCGACATGAATCTGATCGAACCGATTGAGTATAGGACCGGCCTCGAGAACCGCCACGGCGGGGAGATCGACGGACAGAAAAAAAACAAGCCCGCATTGCGCGGGCTTCGTTGTGTGGGGCTTGTTAAATGTTTGCCAATGCCTGGGCCAGGTCGGTGCGCAGGTCTTCAACGTCTTCCACTCCGACCGACAACCGCACCAGCCCGTCGCCAATCCCCAGCTTCGCACGGGTTTCCGGCGGAATGGTCGCGTGGGTCATGATCGCCGGGTGCTCGATCAGGCTCTCCACACCGCCCAGACTTTCCGCCAACGCAAAGATCTTCACGTTCTCCAAAAACCGCCGCGCACCGGCCAGATCGCTGTTCAGATCAACAGAAATCATCCCGCCAAAACCACGCATCTGCCGCTTGGCCAGCTCATGCTGAGGGTGCGACTCGAGGCCCGGATAGTGGACGCGCTTGACCTGCGGTTGCTGCTCGAGCCACTGCGCCAGATCCAGGGCGTTGCTGCAATGACGCTCCATGCGCAGAGCCAGGGTTTTCACTCCGCGCAGAGTCAAGAACGCATCGAACGGCCCGGAAATCGCGCCGACGGCGTTCTGCAGAAAACCAAGTTTTTCCGCCAGCTCGGCGTTCTGCCCGACCACGGCAATGCCGCCGATCACGTCGGAGTGGCCGTTCAGATATTTGGTGGTCGAGTGCAGGACGATGTCGAAACCCAGCTCCAGTGGGCGCTGGATATACGGGCTGGCGAACGTGTTGTCGGCGACGCAGATGATCCCGCGTGCGCGGCAGATGCGCGCGATGGCGGCCAGATCCGACAGGCTCAGCAGCGGGTTGGTCGGGGTCTCGACCATGACCATGCGCGTGTCGTCCTGCAGCGACGCTTCGAACGCCGACAGATCGGTCAGGTCGACGAAGCTGAAACGGTGCCCGGCACTGCGCTGACGGACCTTGTCGAACAGGCGGAACGTGCCGCCGTACAAGTCATTGCCGGAAACGATGTGCGAGCCGGCATCCAGCAGTTCCAATACCGTGGAAATCGCTGCCAGCCCCGAGGCGAAGGCGAAGGCGCGGGTGCCGCCTTCAAGATCCGCTACGCAGCGTTCCAGGGCAAAGCGCGTCGGGTTATGCGAGCGGCCGTAGTCGAAACCCTTGTGCACGCCGGGGCTGTCTTGCAGATAGGTGGAGTTGGCGTAGATCGGCGGCATCAGTGCGCCGGTGGTCGGGTCGGGCTGTTGCCCGGCGTGGATCACCCGGGTGGCAAAGCCTTGGGATTTATCGTCGTGCTGACTCATGCAAGGGATCTCCGTAATTGGTTGAGCATATCGGTGCGGGTGATCAGGCCATGGAAGCCGGACGCGTCAGCGATGATCGCGACGAGGCCACGGCTGAGCACCGCTTCCAGTTCGGCCAGGGTTGCAGCCGGGGCGAGGGTTTGCAGTTTGTCAGTCATCACGCTGGACACCGACTGGCTGAAGCGCGCGGCGTCTTCGTGCACGCCGAGGAGGATGTCGGACTCATCGATCACGCCCACCAGTTGCTTGCCTTCGACCAGCACCGGCAATTGCGAGACGTCCGCCAGACGCATGCGCTGGAACGCCGTGAGCAGTGTGTCGTCCGGGCCGACGCTGATCACCCGGCCGTCCTCGAAACGCCGTGCGATCAAGTCGCGAAGATCGCCGTAGCCCTTACGTTGCAACAGGCCCTGGTCGGTCATCCACTGATCGTTGTAGACCTTCGACAGGTAGCGCGTGCCGGTGTCGCAAACAAAGCTGACCACGCGTTTCGGCTCGGTTTGTTCGCGGCAATAACGCAGCGCGGCAGCGAACAGGGTGCCGGTCGATGAGCCGCCGAGAATGCCCTCGGCCTTGAGCAACTGGCGCACGTGATCGAAGCTTTCCGCGTCACTGATCGAGTAGGCGTGACGCACGCTGGACAGGTCAGTGATCGACGGAATGAAGTCTTCGCCGATGCCCTCGACGGCCCACGAACCGGGCGTCGGCAAGGTGCCGTCGCGGCTGTATTGCGCCATCACCGAGCCGATCGGATCGGCGAGCACCATTTCCAGATTCGGCTGCACGCGCTTGAAGAAGCGACTCAGCCCGGTCAGCGTGCCGGCCGATCCGACGCCAACGACGATGGCGTCCAGATCATGTTCGGTCTGCGCCCAGATCTCCGGCGCGGTGCTGCATTCGTGGGCGAGCGGATTGGCCGGGTTGTTGAACTGATCAGCGAAAAACGCCCCGGGAATGTCCTTGGCCAAACGCGCCGCGACGTCCTGGTAATACTCGGGATGGCCCTTGCCGACATCGGAGCGGGTGATGTGCACTTCGGCGCCCATGGCCTTCAAGTGCAGGACTTTCTCGGTGGACATTTTGTCCGGCACCACCAGCACCACACGATAGCCTTTGGCCCGGCCGACCAGGGCCAGACCCAGACCGGTATTGCCGGCAGTGGCCTCGACAATCGTGCCGCCCGGTTGCAGGCGGCCGTCACGTTCCGCAGCGTCGATCATCGCCAGACCGATACGGTCCTTGATCGAGCCGCCGGGGTTCTGCGATTCGAGTTTGAGAAACAGCGTACAGGGTCCGGTATCGAAGCGGGTGACCTGAACCAGCGGAGTATTGCCTATCAGCCCAAGCACGGCAGGGCGTGATTCCTTCGACATTTCTTCACCTCTTTATGGTGTTGATCGCGTTCCGATCGCGGGGAAAAGACTCGCGTGCAACTTAGGCGCAGACATCTTCTCTCGCAACCTTTAAACCCTGGAAAATCCAGCCATTTGGATCTAACGATAGAACGAAATCGGCAAGCTGCCGGAAGAGTTCCGATGTGTTTACAGCAAGGCGTCATCGAGTATTCAAAGGGCGTCTTCGTCGCGACAAAAGCTTGATTTGTGTCCCCGGGTTTCGATCGTTCCCGCGCTCTGCGTGGGAATGCAGCCGGGGACGCTCAGCGCCCCTACGGGCCGAAGATCGCAGCCTTCGGCAGCTCCTACACGTGCCACTGTGCATGAGCAAAACTTGTGATGAAGCAGAAAAGATTGAGTTTATTTCATTAGGATCGGATCCCGACAATGGCTGCCATCGAATAAGCATCTGGAGTTTTTTGTCATGGCACTGGCCCATTCCCTTGGATTTCCGCGCATCGGTCGCGACCGCGAACTGAAGAAAGCGCAAGAGGCGTTCTGGAAAGGAGAACTGAACGAGGCGGGCTTGCGTGACGTCGGGCGTGCGCTGCGCAAGGCCCATTGGAACTTGCAGAAAAACGCTGGCATCGAGTTGCTGCCGGTCGGCGATTTCGCTTGGTACGACCAGGTGCTCACGCACTCGCTGATGTTCGGCGTGATCCCCGAACGCTTCCGCCCGCATGACGGCAAAGCCACGCTGCAAACCCTGTTCAGCATGGCCCGAGGTGTCAGCAATGCTTGCTGCGGCGACGGCCATGCTCAGGAAATGACCAAGTGGTTCGACACCAACTATCACTACCTCGTACCGGAATTCAGTGTCGACCAGCACTTCCAGCTGGGTTGGGAGCAGCTGTTTGAAGAAACTGAAGAGGCCCGTGCACTGGGGCACAACGTCAAACCGGTGATCATCGGCCCGCTGACCTATCTGTGGCTGGGCAAAACCAAAGGCACCGATTTCGACAAGCTCGATTTGCTTGATCGCCTGCTGCCGCTGTACGGCCAGATCTTCGCGCGACTGGCAGCATTGGGCGTGGAGTGGGTGCAGATCGACGAGCCGATTCTGGTGCTCGATCTGCCTCAGGACTGGAAGAATGCCTTCGAGCGCGCCTACAACCAGATCCAGCGCGACCCGCTGAAAAAACTGCTTGCTACGTACTTCGGTGGTCTGGAAGAAAACCTCGGCCTGGCGGCGAACCTGCCGGTCGATGGCCTGCACATCGATCTGGTGCGCGCGCCGGATCAGTACCCGACCATTCTGGATCGTCTGCCGGCCTATAAAGTGCTGTCGCTGGGTGTGGTCAACGGCCGCAACGTCTGGCGCTGCGATCTGCAAAACGCGCTGGTGACGCTGCGCCATGCCCATGAGCGTCTGGGTGACCGTTTGTGGGTGGCGCCGTCCTGCTCGTTGCTGCACAGCCCGGTTGATCTGGGCCGAGAAGACCAGCTCGATGCCGAACTGAAAAGTTGGCTGGCATTTGCCGTGCAGAAGTGCGAAGAGGTCGCCGTGCTCGCTCAAGCGGTCAGCGAGCCGGAAGCGCCGCAGGTGTTGCGCGCCCTGGCGCAAAGCCGCTCGGTACAAACCAGCCGCGCCGCCTCGCCGCGTATTCACAAGCCGGCGGTGCAAGCGCGGGTTGCGGCGATCACTGCCAGGGATGCGCAACGCCAATCGCCGTTTGCCCAGCGCATCGCCAAACAGCGCGGCAAACTCGATTTACCGCTGTTTCCGACCACCACTATTGGTTCGTTTCCGCAAACGGCGGCGATCCGACTGGCGCGTCAGGCCTACAAGCAAGGCAAGCTCAGCGCCGCCGATTACACCGATGCGATGCACACGGAGATTCGCCACGCTGTAGAAATTCAAGAACGCCTCGGCCTGGATGTGCTGGTGCACGGTGAAGCCGAGCGCAACGACATGGTCGAATACTTTGCCGAACAACTCGACGGCTATGCCTTCACCCGTTTTGGCTGGGTGCAGAGCTACGGTTCGCGCTGCGTCAAACCGGCGGTAATCTTCGGCGACCTCAGCCGCCCGCAAGCGATGACGGTCGAATGGATTCGCTATGCCCAGGGCCTCACCGACAAGGTCATGAAAGGCATGCTGACCGGCCCGGTGACCATGCTGATGTGGTCGTTCGCCCGCGAAGACGTCAGCCGCGAGGTGCAGGCTCGACAACTGGCGCTGGCCATTCGTGACGAAGTGAATGATCTGGAAGCGGCAGGAATCAAAATCGTGCAGATCGACGAAGCGGCGTTCCGCGAAGGCTTGCCGTTACGCCGGGCGCAGTGGCCAGCGTATCTGGAATGGGCAAGCGAAGCGTTCCGCCTGTGCGCCTCCGGCGTGCGCGACGAAACGCAGATTCACACGCACATGTGCTACAGCGAATTCAACGATGTGATCGAGTCGATCGCGGCGATGGACGCCGATGTCATCACCATCGAAACCTCGCGTTCGGACATGGAACTGCTTGAGGCTTTCGAAGCGTTCGCCTACCCGAACGACATTGGCCCGGGCGTCTACGATATTCACTCGCCACGGATTCCCGATGTGACGGAAATGGTTGGCTTGCTGCGCAAGGCGGCGCAGCGTATTCCGGTCGAGCGGCTGTGGGTCAATCCGGATTGCGGGTTGAAAACCCGAGGCTGGCCAGAGACCGAAGCGGCGTTGGTGCACATGGTCAACGCCGCACGACAACTGCGCAAAGAGTGGGCCTGATCCCTTACCGCCCTGGAATACATAACCCCTGTGGGAGCGAGCAAGCTCACTCCCACAGGTTTTCGCGCTACACCTGCCATCCGCGCCAACCCACAAATCCACTGTAGGAGCGAGCCTGCTCGCGAAAGCGGTCTGTCAGCCACAAATAAATCGCCCGACCTGCCGCCTTCGTGAGCAAGCTCACTCCCACAGGATTTCGCGCTACACCCGCGATCCCCGGCAACCCACAAAACCAATGTGGGAGCGAGCTTGCTCGCGAAAGCGGTCTGTCAGCCACAAATAAATCGCCTGACCTGCCGCCTTCGTGAGCAAGCCCACTCCCACAGGATTTCGCGCTACACCCGCGATCCCCGGCAACCCACAAATTCACTGTGGGAGCGAGCCTGCTCGCGAAAGCAGTCTGTCAGCCACAAATAAATCGCCCGACCTGCCGCCTTCGTGAGCAAGCTCACTCCCACAGGATTTCGCGCTACACCCCGATTCCCGGCAACCCACAAATCCATTGTGGGAGCGAGCTTGCTCGCGAAAGCGGTCTGTCAGCCACAAATAAATCGCCCGACCTGCCGCCTTCGTGAGCAAGCCCACTCCCACAGAATTTCGCGCTACACCTGCCATCCGCGCCAACCCACAAATCCACCGTGGGAGCGAGCCTGCTCGCGAAAGCGGTCTGTCAGCCAAAGATAAATTGCCTGACCTGCCACCTTCGTGAGCAAGCTCACTCCCACAGGATTTCGCGCTACAACCGCCATCCCCGGCGACCCACAAAACCAATGTGGGAGCGAGCCTGCTCGCGAAAGCAGTCTGTCAGCCACAAATAAATCGCCCGGCCTGCCGCCTTCGTGAGCAAGCCCACTCCCACAGGATTTCGCGCTACACCCGCGATCCCCGGCAACCCACAAGTCCACTGTGGGAGCGAGCTTGCTCGCGAAAGCAGTCTGTCAGCCACAAATAAATTGCCTGACCTGCCGCCTTCGTGAGCAAGCTCACTCCCACAGGATTTCGCGCTACACCCGCGATCCCCGGCAACCCACAAATCCAATGTGGGAGCGAGCCTGCTCGCGAAAGCGGTCTGTCAGCCACAAATAAATTGCCTGACCTGCCGCCTTCGTGAGCAAGCTCACTCCCACAGGATTTCGCGCTACACCCGCGATCCCCGGCAACCCACAAATCCAATGTGGGAGCGAGCCTGCTCGCGAAAGCGGTCTGGCAGCCACAAATAAATCGCCCGACCTGCCGCCTTCGTGAGCAAGCCCACTCCCACAGAATTTCGCGCTACACCCGCGATCCCCGGCAACCCACAAATCCAATGTGGGAGCGAGCCTGCTCGCGAAAGCGGTCTGGCAGCCACAAATAAATCGCCCGACCTGCCGCCTTCGTGAGCAAGCTCACTCCCACAGGATTTCGCGCTACACCCGCGATCCCCGGCAACCCACAAATCCAATGTGGGAGCGAGCCTGCTCGCGAAAGCAGTCTGTCAGCCACAAATAAATCGCCCGACCTGCCACCTTCGTGAGCAAGCCCACTCCCACAGGATTTCGCGCTACACCCGCGATCCCCGGCAACCCACAAATCCAATGTGGGAGCGAGCCTGCTCGCGAAAGCAGTCTGTCAGCCACAAATAAATCGCCCGACCTGCCACCTTCGTGAGCAAGCCCACTCCCACAGGATTTCGGTTGTACTAAAGAATCCCGGCAACTCCACAAATCTCATGTGGGAGCGGGCTTGCTCGCGAAGGCGGTCTGTCAGCTACACATGCATCAAGCAAGGAAACGCAATATCGGCGCACCATCGAACGGGTCCGTCAGGTAGTGCGCCCTGACTCCGAAAGTCGTCTGCAACCGCTCCGGCGTCAGCACGTGCAACGGCTCGCCCAATGCCACCAGACGCCCGCGCTCCAGCACCGCCAGGCGATCGCACTTGAGTGCCTGATTGAGATCGTGCAAGGCGATCAGCGTAGTCACCGGCAGTGCGCGCACCACTTGCAGAATGCTCAACTGATGCTGGATGTCGAGGTGGTTGGCCGGTTCGTCGAGCAGCAGGATCTGTGGGCGTTGTGCCAGAGCGCGGGCGATGTGCACGCGTTGGCGTTCGCCGCCGGAGAGGCTGCGCCAGAGGCGGTTGCGCAGGTGCACGGCGTCGACGTCGACCAGCGCTTGCTCGACGATCGCATCATCGGCGGGCGACCACGGTTGCAGCGCCGATAACCACGGCGTACGGCCCAGCGCCACCGCGTCGAACACGCGAATGCCATCGTCGGTATCGGCCTGTTGCTCAACCACCGCGAGTGTCTGCGCGATGCTGCGCCGTGACATCTTGCCCAGCACCCGACCGTGGAGTTGCACTTGGCCCACGCTCGGTTCACGCAGCCCGGCCAGCAATTTGAGCAACGTGGATTTCCCCGAACCGTTTGGCCCGACAATGCCCAGGGTCTCGCCGCGCTGAACGTCGAGGCTGACACCGTTGAGCAACTCGACACCGCGCACTTTGAAGCCCACACCCGCACAACTCAGAACCGTGTTCATCGCGCCGATCTCCGGCCTACCAGAATCAGCGCGAACACCGGCGCGCCGACCAGCGCGGTGATCACGCCGACCGGAATCACCTGCCCCTTGATCAGGGTGCGCGACAGCACATCGGCGGCAATCAGAAACACCGCGCCGCCCAGTGCACTGGCGGGCAGCAGACGCGCATGCCCCGTGCCGAGCAACAACCGCGCTGCGTGGGGAATCACTAGGCCGACAAAGCCGATCGAGCCGACGATCGACACCATCACCGCCGTCACCAGCGCTGCGCAGCCGATCAGCAGGATCTGTACGCGACGCACTGGAATGCCGAGGGATGCCGCCGAATCCGCGCCAAAGGTGAACGCATCCAGCGCCCGGCGATGCCACAGGCACACCACCAAACCCAGCAGCGCCACCGGCACCGCCAGCCACACCGACGGCCAGCGCACACCGCCAAGATTGCCGAGCAGCCAGAACATGATGCCGCGTGCCTGTTCCGAACTGGCCGAGCGGGTGATCAGAAACGCGGTGAGGGCATTGAACAATTGCGAGCCGGCGATCCCAGCGAGAATGATCTGCCCGGTGCCGCTGGCCGAGCCGCTGACCCGCGCCAACAGGATCACCAGCGCGAACGCCGTCACCGCACCGGCAAAGGCACCCGCCGACAATGAAATCGCCCCGGCGCCGACGCCGAGCAGGGCGACCATCACCGCGCCGGTCGAGGCCCCCGCAGAAATGCCCAGCAGATACGGATCGGCCAACGGATTGCGCAGCAGCGATTGCAGGATTACGCCACAGGTCGCCAGACCGGCACCGCAAGCTGCTGCGACCAAAGCGCGTGTCAGGCGATAGTTCCAGACAATGCCTTCGTCGATCGGGTCGAGCACATAGCCGGCGCCCCACAGCTTGTTGGCCAGCACCTGCAACACCACGCTCGGCTCGATCGAAGTCTCACCAATGGCCACGCCGCCGGTCAGCGCAACCGACAGCGTCAACAGCACCAGCAGCAAACGGATCAGGCGTCTGCTCATTGCGACAGGTCGTAGCCGTTGATGGCGCTGGCCAGTTGTGCGAGGCCATCGAAGGTGCGCAGGCTGGCCTGCATGGCCATGGCGTCAAGGATGATGATGCGATTGTGCTTGACCGCGTCCATGTTGCGCGTCACCGGATCGCTGCGCAGGAAGGCGAGTTTCTTCTGATAGTCGTCCGCCGGGAAACGCCGACGATCCATGCGCGCGATCACCAGAAATGTCGGCTTGGCCTTGGCGATGGTTTCCCAGCCGACGGTTGGCCATTCTTCATCCGACTCGACGACGTTGCGCACGCCGAGGGTGCTGAGCATGAAATCGGGAACGCCTTTGTGCCCGGCGACGAATGGCTCGATGTCCATTTCGGCGCTGGAGAACCAGACCAGGGCGCTGACGTCTTTGCGTTGCTTTTTTTTCGCCGTGGCGATCGACTGTGCGAGGCTGGCTTTGAGCTGCTCATTGAGCTGTTCGCCACGCGCCTGCACATCGAAAATCGCTGCCAGTTGGCTCACGCCTTTGTAGATGCTGTCGATGCGAAACGGCGCCAGCCGCGTGCCGTCCGAGCCGACGAGGTTGTCCTTGGCTTCGCAATCGGAGGGCAGCAGATAGGTCGGAATCTTTAGTTCATGAAACTGCTCGCGGGTGCCGACCGCGCCTTGCGGGCCGACCATCCATTCCAGCTCCACCGCAACCAGCTCCGGACGTTTGCCGATCACCGCTTCGAAACTCGGCTCGTTGTCGGCGAGGCGCTCGACCCTGTCGTTCTGCGCGTTGTATGTGCCCAGCACGTCGTTGAACCACAACGAGGTGCCGACGACTTTGTCGCCCAGGCCCAAGGCATAAAGCATTTCCGTACCGGCCTGGCCGATGGTCACCGTACGCGCGGGCGCGTGCTGAAAGGTCAGGCTGCTGCCGCAGTTTTCGATGGTCAGCGGATACGCAGTCGGCGCCGCTTGCGCCAAGGCACAGAGGCTCAGACCGGTGAGCAGGGTAGCAACGCGGGGCAGCAGCATGGGGCAGTCTCCAGGGGAACCGTACGGGGAGGGCGGGTACGGTTGGAAACACACCTCGGGCGCGGTCGTGGAAACTGCGCAAGGCCGGCACGGGGAAAACGCGCACGGCACGATGTCCTTCCCGGACACCCCGCCGGTTAGTCGTCATTGTGCCGGCAGGTCTCCTGACTGGTGCGTCGTCGCCATGCTCCGGCCTTCCCGGGTTTCACCCAGTGGCAGTCAAGGAGCAGGCTCGGCACCTACAGTTGCGGGGGCAGTTCCGATTGATGCTGTGCAAGCATTTCGGATTCCCTATTAATTCCGTGTGGAAACCGGCGGCGGCATGGTAGTCGATTTGCGCGGTGGAGGGGGAGGCGAATCTGCCACAGCGTCGATTTTGTCGTCGGCATTGCAATCTCCCGTATGCACTGATTAATATACGATCCATATACACATCGTATCGGATTCATATATGGGCATCGTAAAGATTTCAGAGGACATGCACGAGAACCTGCGTATCTCCAGCAACGCCCTCAGCCGCTCGATCAACGCGCAGGCCGAGCACTGGATGCGCATCGGCATGCTCGCCGAGCTGCATCCCAACCTCGACCACAGCGCCATTTGCCGCCTGCTGATCCGCGCCGAACAGAACGGCGGACTGGATCTGCAACAACTGACTCAGGAAGCCGTCAGCGCATGAGAAACCAGATCAAAATCAACACGCCGGCCGACATCGAAAAATCCCGCGCCGCCGGCAAACTCGCCGCCGAAGTGCTGGCGATGCTGGTGCCGCATGTGAAGGCCGGCGTGACCACCGATGAACTGGATCGGCTGTGCAACGACTACATCGTCAATGTGCAGAAAGCCGTGCCGGCGAACGTCGGGTATCACGGTTTTCCGAAAACCGTCTGCGCATCGGTCAATGACGTGGTGTGCCACGGGATTCCGTCGGGTACGCCATTGAAGGATGGCGATATCGTCAACCTCGACATCGCCGTGATCAAGGACGGCTGGTTCGGTGATACCAGCCGCATGTATGTCGTGGGTGAGGCGAGCCCCGAGGCGCAGCACTTGATCAAGACCACTTACGATGCGATGTGCGCGGGCATTCGCGCAGTCAAACCGGGCGCAACGCTGGGGGATATCGGTCATGCGATCCAGAGCCTGGCGGAGGCGGAGGGCTTCAGTGTAGTGCGCGAGTACTGCGGTCACGGCATCGGCAAGGTCTATCACGATGAGCCGCAGATCCTGCATTACGGCTTCCCCAATCAAGGGCTGAAGCTCAAGGCCGGGATGATTTTCACCGTGGAGCCGATGCTCAATGCCGGCAAGCGCCATGTGAAGAACATGCCGGATGGCTGGACCGTGCTGACCAAGGATGGCTCGTTGTCGGCACAGTGGGAGCATATGGTGGCGGTGACGGAGAGCGGGTTTGAAGTGCTGACGGCTTGGCCGGATGAGGTTGAAGGGTATTCCCCGATTCATTGAACAATACCGAACCTGTGGGAGCGAGCTTGCTCGCGAATGCGGTGCGTCATTCAACATTAATGGTGACTGACACGGCCTCTTCGCGAGCAAGCTCGCTCCCACGGGGAATTTCACTGGATTGGAAGTTTTAGTGAGCACCCGCTGCTTTGTTAAGGTCGCTTTCAGTCCACTCGGTATAAACACACGCATCCGCCGTCGCCCAGCGCACCCGCACCGGATCCCCAGCCTTGAGTGGCATGCCGGCGGCCGACAGCGCTTTCACCGTCATCGACGTCCCGCCCGCCGTCACCACGCTGCAGGTCTGGCTTTCACCGAGAAACAGCACCTCCACAACATTCGCCGACACCTCATTCCAACCCGCCGCGAGCGGCTCATCACTCGCTTGCTGCACACTCAGCGCCACAGCCTTTTCCGGCCGCACCATCAGCAGAACATCCTGATCAGTGTGCAACCCAGCCGTCAGCCGAATCGACAATGACTGCCCCTCGAAACTCGCCGCTGCATTGCTCTGCGCCTTGAGCTTGAGGAAGTTCGAGTTGCCGAGAAACGACGCAACGAACGCATTCGGCGGATTTTGATAAAGGTCATAACCACTGCCCAGCCCGACAATCTTGCCGTGGCTGAAAATTGCGATGCGCTGGGACAGACGCATGGCTTCTTCCTGGTCGTGCGTCACGTAAACGATGGTGATGCCCAGGCGCCGGTGCAGTTGGCGCAGTTCGTCTTGCAGGTCTTCGCGCAGTTTTTTATCCAGCGCACCGAGTGGTTCGTCCATCAACAGAATGCGCGGCTCGTAAACCAGCGCCCGGGCGATGGCGACACGTTGTTGCTGACCACCAGAGAGTTGCGAAGGGCGGCGATGGGCGAACTGTTCCAGCTGCACCAGTTTCAGCATGGCGTCGACGCGTTTGTCGCGCTCGGCCGCCGCCAGTTTGCGAATCGCCAAAGGGAAAGCGATGTTGTCACGCACCGACAGATGCGGGAACAGCGAATAGCGCTGGAAGACCATGCCGATGTCGCGCTTGTGCGGCGGCACATTGACCAGCGACTGGCCGTTGACGAGGATCTCGCCGCTGCTCGGTGTTTCAAAGCCGGCGAGCATCGACAGCGTGGTGCTTTTGCCCGAGCCGCTGGAGCCGAGGAAGGTGAGGAATTCACCGTCCTTGATGTCCAGCGAGATGTTGTCGACGGCAGCAAAATCGCCGTAGTGCTTGTTCAGGTTGCGCAGGCTGACCAGGGGTTTGTCGTTCTGCTGGGATGCGTCTTTGATCACGGCACTCATGTCGTACTCCTGGGCGCTCAGGCGCTGATTTCATTGCGCCGGCGCAGGGCGGCGGCGATCACCATGACCAATACCGACAGGCCGATCAGCAGCGTCGAAGCGACGGCGATCACCGGGGTCAGGTCCTGGCGCAGGGTGGTCCACATTTTCACGGGAAGGGTTTGCAGGGTCGGGCTGGCCATCATCACGCTGAGCACCACTTCGTCCCACGAAACGAGGAACGCGAAGAGGGCGCCGGCAACCATGCCTGGGCGTATCGCCGGGAACGTCACCTTGAACACCGCTTGCAAGCGCGAGGCACCGCAGATCACTGCAGCGTCTTCAATCGACTGATCGAACAGCTTCAGCGAGTTGATGATCGAGATGATGGTGAACGGCAGCGCGACGATCACATGGCTGACCACGAAAGCGAACATGGTCCCGGTGTAGCCGAGCTTGAGAAACAGCGCGTAGACCGCCACGGCAATGATCACCAGCGGCACGATCATCGGCAGGGTGAACAGGCCGTAGAGCATCTCGCGGCCGGGAAAGCGCCCGCGCACCAGCGCAAACGCGGTCGGCAAACCGAGGGCCACGGCGCAGATCGTGGTCAGCACGGCGACCTTGAGGCTGGCGGCAGCGGCGTTCATCCAGTCGGGGTTGGAGAAGAACTGGCCGTACCATTTCAGCGTCCAGCCCGGTGGCGGGAACACCAGCCACTGCGAGGAGCCGAACGACAGCAGCACGATGAACACGATCGGCAACAGCAGGAACAGACCGATCAGTCCAGTAGTGGCGTAGAGGCCGAAACGCATGCGCCGGCTCATGGCATTGGGGGTCAGGAGCATGTCGTCTTACCTCGCGTTACTGGCGCCAACCGGGGATTCCGGTTGAAGCTTCAGGTAGAAGTAGAACAGCACCAAGGTGATTGCGATCAACAACGCGGCGCCGGCACTGGCCAGGCCCCAGTTGAGGAACGATTGCACCTGCTGAATGATGAACTCCGGCAGCATCATGTTCTGCGCCCCGCCCAGCAAAGCGGGGGTGACGTAGTAACCGAGCGACATCACGAACACCATCAAACCCCCTGAGGCCAGGCCCGGCCGGCACAGCGGCAGGAACACCCGGAAGAAGTTGGTCCACGGACTGGCGCCGCAGATCGAGCCGGCCTGCAGGATCATCGGGTCGATAGCCTGCATGGTCGCCTGCAACGGCAGCACGATGAACGGGATCATGATGTAACTCATGCCGATCACCACGCCGGTGAGGTTGTGCACCATCTCCAGCGGTTGATCGATGATGCCCATCGCCATCAAGGCCTTGTTAATCACGCCCGAGGCTTGCAGCAGCACCAGCCAAGAATAAGTGCGGGCGAGCAGGCTGGTCCACATCGACAGCAGGACGATGTTGAGGATCCAGCGCCCCCAGCCGCGCGGCACCAAGGTGATCGCCCAGGCCAGCGGAAAGCCCAGCAGCAGACTAAACAACGTCACCAGCCCGGCCACCGAAAAGGTGTTGAGCAGCACCCGCGCATAGGCCGAATTGGCGAACAGTTGTTCGTAGTTGCCAAGGCCAGGCACAGGTTCCAGCACACCGCGCAGCAGCAGGCCAATCAACGGCGCCAGAAAGAACAGGCCGAGGAACAGCAGCGCCGGGACGAGGTTGCCGGCGCCGCGCCAGCGTTGCTTGAAAGCCGAACCGGCAGCGCCAGGGGCGCTCCCGGTGGCCGTGGAAGGACGAGGCGCAGTGGCCGCGATTTTCATTTGACCAGCCATTCGTTCCACCGTGTCGCGATAGCCGGACCGTTCTTGGCCCAGTAAGCGAAATCAAGGGTGATCTGATCCTTGGCGTAAGCTGTCGGCAGGTTGGGGGCCAGCGTCGAATCCAGACGCTCCACACTGTCGAGGTTGACCGGCGCGTAGGCGGTCAGGTTGGAGAAGTCGGCCTGGCCTTTGGCGCTGCTGGCATTGGCGAGGAACTTCATCGCCGCGTCCTTGTTTTTCGAGCCTTTGGGAATGACCAGAATGTCGGCCATGACCAGGTTCTGTTTCCAGCTCACGCCCACCGGTGCGCCGTCTTCCTGCAAGGCGTGCACGCGACCGTTCCAGAACTGGCCCATGCTCGCTTCGCCGGATGCCAGCAGTTGCTGCGACTGCGCGCCGCCGCCCCACCAGACGATGTCTTTCTTGATGGTGTCGAGTTTCTTGAAGGCGCGATCAAGATCCAGCGGGTAGAGCTTGTCAGCCGCAACGCCGTCGGCCAGCAGCGCCAGTTCGAGCACGCCGGGGCTTGGCCATTTGTACAGGGCGCGTTTGCCGGGGTAGGTCTTGGTGTCGAACAGCGCGCTCCAGTCCTGCGGCTTGTTGGCGCCGAGCTTGCCTTCGTTGTAGCCGAGGACAAAGGAGAAGAAGAACGAACCGACACCGTGATCGTTGACGAAGCGCGGATCGATCTTGTCGCGCTGGATCACTTTGAAGTCGAGGGGTTCGAGCAGGCCTTCGGCAGCGGCGCGCAGGGCAAAATCGGCTTCGACATCGACCACGTCCCACTGCACGTTGCCGCTTTCGACCATGGCCTTGAGTTTGCCGTAGTCGGTCGGCCCGTCTTGGACGACGGTGATGCCGCTGGCCTTGCTGAACGGATCGGCCCAGGCCTGTTTCTGCGCATCCTGGGTGCTACCGCCCCAGCTGACAAAATTCACGCTTTCGGCAGCCATTGCAGCCTGGCCGGTAACGCTGAGCAGTCCCGCGAAAAAGATCGCGGTTGCAGCTTTGTTCAACACCATGTTCACGCCCTCATTGTTGTGTTTTTGAGCGGGCCTTGCGTTGTTGCCCGCCTGTCGGGAGCAGTAGCTGGACGGTTTTTCGGTTCGTCCGGTCTATGGAATATCATATTATGGTATTCCAAACTTTGTGCAAGCACTTTGCCTTACCGGTTATCTGGCGGATAAGCTTTTTGTCGTTCGACAGAATTTGGTTTGAAGCGCGGATCCCTTGTGGGAGCGGGCTTGCTCGCGAATGCGTCGGGTCAATCAACACTGATGTCAGCTGACAGGACGCCTTCGGGAGCAAGCCCCCTCCCACAGAGAATGTTGTTTCAAGTGGGTTATTCGCTGAAGGGAATGCTTTCAACCACCTCAAGGTCATACCCGGTCAACCCGGCATATTTCAGCGGTGGGCCAAGGTGGCGCAGCTTGCCCACCCCAAGGTTCTGCAGAATCTGCGCCCCCGTCCCGACCTCGGAATAGATCCGCGACTGCGAACGGCTGAACTGCCGTGGCGGCTGTGTCAGCTGCGGCACGCGCTCCAGCAACGCCCGCGACGATTCATGGTTGGCCAGCACCACCACAACCCCATGACCTTCCGCCGCGACCCGTTGCAGCGCCGCCCACAGCGTCCAGTTCGTCGGCCCGCTGTACTCGGCACCGACCAGATCGCGCAGCGGATCGATCACGTGCACGCGCACCAGTGTCGGCTCTTCACGACGCAGGTCGCCCATGACCATCGCCATGTGCACGCCGCCCTCGATGCGATCTTCGAAAGTGATCAAACGGAAGGTGCCATGCACCGTCGGCAGCTCTCGTTCACCGATGCGTTCGATGGTGTGCTCGGTGCTCAGGCGGTAGTGGATCAGATCAGCAATGGTGCCGATCTTGATCCCATGCTTGCGCGCGAACTGCTCCAGATCCGGACGGCGGGCCATGGTGCCGTCGTCGTTCATGACTTCAACGATGACCGAGGCCGGGGTGAAACCGGCCAGGCGCGCCAGATCGCAACCGGCCTCGGTGTGCCCGGCGCGGGTGAGCACGCCACCTTCCTTGGCGCGCAGCGGGAAGATGTGGCCGGGCTGCACCAGGTCTTCGGCGCGGGCATTCGGCGCGACGGCAGCGGCAACGGTGCAGGCCCGGTCTGCCGCGGAAATGCCGGTGGTCACGCCAACTGCCGCTTCGATCGACACAGTGAATGCAGTGCTGAATACACTGCCGTTGGCAGGCACCATTTGCTCCAGACCCAGGCGCTGACAATGTTCATCGGTCAGGGTCAGGCAGATCAGCCCACGTGCCTCGCGGGCCATGAAGCTGATAGCCTCCGGCGTGCAGCGGTCTGCGGCCAGCAGCAGGTCGCCTTCGTTCTCGCGGTCTTCGTCATCGACCAGCAGGACCATTTTGCCGAGGCGATAATCTTCGATGATTTCTTCGATGCTGTTGAAGGCCATGCTGGACTCTCAGGGTTTGTTGGAAATATATTGGTATACCATAATACAAAATCAACAAAGAGGTCACTATGAAGGCGTACTGGATTGCACATGTGGATATAGCCGATGCCGAGCACTACAGCCAATACACCCAGCGCACTCCGCAGGCGATTGCCGCATTCGGCGGCAAGTTTGTCGCCAGAGGCGGGCGCAGCGAGGCGCTGGAAGGACGGCAGACGCCACAGCGCACGGTGATCATCGAGTTTGAAAGCTACGAAACAGCCGTGGCGTGCTACCGCTCGGCGGCGTATCAGGAGGCGAAGAGTTATCGCGAGGAATGGGCGAGGGCGGAGATCATCATCGTTGAGGGCGTTGCCCCGATTTAGCCGCATTGATCGTTCCCACGCTCCGCGTGGGAATGCAGCCCCGGACGCTCTGCGTCCCATCCAGAGCCGAACGCGGAGCGTCCGTAGAGGCATTCCCACGCGGAGCGTGGGAACGATCAGGGGGCAGGTGATTTTTAGCGCATGAAATGAATCTTGCCGCTGTCATCATTGCCCATGTAAATCCCGTAGACCCCGGCTTGGCGCTCTTCGATATAGCGCTCGAGGATCTGCCGGATCGCCGGGTAGTAGATCTGCTCCCACGGAATCTCTTCCGGGGCGAAGAACTTGTAATCCATGGTCTCCGGCCCGTACTGCCCGGTAATCTCGAGGGCGATGGCGCGGAAGATGATGTACACCTCGCTGATCTTCGGCACGCTGAAAATCGAATACGGCGAGACGATTTCCGCGCGCACGCCGCTTTCTTCCCAGACTTCGCGCAGCGCCGCCTGCTCGGTGGTTTCACCGCTTTCCATGAACCCGGCCGGCAGCGTCCAGGTGCCCGGGCGTGGTGGGATCGCCCGTTGGCACAGGAGGTATTTGCCGTCCTGCTCGATGATGCAGCCGGCAATGATCTTCGGATTGACGTAGTGGATATAGCCGCAGCCGCGGCACATCAGGCGCTCGTGCGTATCACCCGGCGGCGTCTGCTGACCGAGGTCAGGGCCACCGCATTTCGGGCAAAAGCTCGGGCTGAACATGTCATTGACCTATGCGGGGTTCTTTCAGCGCGATCGGCAGGGTGATCGCCGGAGTGCCTTTGACGGCGACGCCGGTTTCTTCCTGCTTGCGCTTGAGGTAGTCGAGGGCCACGGCAGCCGCCGCGCGGACGTGATCAACACACGCCTGATGCGCCGCCAGCGGATCACCGCTCTTGATCGCCTCGACCATTTTTTCCATCTCGTGATTACTCGCGCCGCGTCGGTTTTCCTGGGAGACCGAGGTCGCGCGCAGATAGCTGATGCGCGCCTGCAACTGGCGCAATTGCGTGGCGGCGACATGGTTGCCCGAGCCTTCGAGCAGCACGTCGTAGAAACCCTGCACCGAGTCGATCACCTGTTGCAGCTCGCCGTCCTTGAGCGCCTTGCGGTTGTCATCAAGGGCTTTTTCCAAAGCTTTGATGTCCTTGGCTTTGGCGCGCAGGGTAAACAGCTGGACGATCAGGCCTTCGAGCACGCAACGCAGTTCGTAGATATCGACAGCGTCGTCAAGGGTGATGATGGCTACGCGCGGGCCTTTGGCGTCGGCGAATTCCACCAGGCCTTCGGATTCGAGGTGACGCAAGGCTTCGCGCACCGAAGTGCGGCTGACACCGAGGCGATCGCACAGGTCGCGTTCGACCAGACGGTCCCCTGGCATGAGCTGGAAATTCATGATCGCGCTACGCAGTTTGTCCAGCACGATTTCGCGCAGGGTAACGGGGTTGCGATTGACCTTGAAGCTGTCGTCGAGTGGCTGGCGTTTCATGGGGTCCGCTCTTGAGCTTGGCTGTCCATGCCAGACGGGCATCAAAACAGCCGAGGGTTAACTGGAGGCCTCGGCGTCGGCTTCGGCAAAGGCTTCACGGGCCAGCCGGAAACTGTCCACGGCCGCCGGAACGCCGCAATAAATGCCGACCTGAAGCAGAATTTCGCGTATTTGCTCACGACTCAGGCCGTTACGCAAGGCGCCACGCACATGCAGCTTGAGTTCATGCGGGCGGTTGAGCGCCGAGATCATCGCCAGGTTGATCATGCTGCGCTCCTTGAGCGACAGACCCTCACGCCCCCAGACATGGCCCCAGCAGTATTCAGTGACCATTTCCTGCAGCGGACGGGTGAAATCGTCGGCGTTCTCTATCGAGCGCTGCACGTAGGCTGCGCCGAGCACCTGCGTGCGGATCTGCAGGCCTTTTTCATACTTTTCGTTACTCATTTCTTTCGCCTCACCTCAATCCTGTGGGAGCTGGCTTGCCAGCGATAGCGGTAGTTCAGTCAGCATTGATGTTGAATGTCCCGTCGCCATCGCTGGCAAGCCAGCTCCCACAGGGTTTTGCATTGTTCTCAAACAAGGGGCGGCAACGCACCCAGCTTGCCCTTGTGGTAAATCATCGGCGTCACCGGTTGCTCGGGCAGGATCAGGTTCTTCACTGCGCCGACAATGATCGCGTGATCGCCGCCGTCGTATTCACGCCACAACTCGCACTCGATGATCGCCGTGGCCTTGGCCAGAATCGGGTTGCCCAGATCGCTCAGGTGCCACTCGATGCCCTTGGCCTTTTCCTTGCCCTTGCCGGCGAACGCGTAGGCTTCGGCGGTCTGCTCGGCGGAGAGCAAGTGGATGGCGAATTTCTTGCTGTCGCGCAGCACCGGGTAGGTGTCGGACGCGTAATTGGGGCAGAACAGCACCAGCGCCGGGTCGATCGACAGCGCGCTGAACGCGCTGGCGGTGATGCCGACGATGCCGCCGTCCGGGTCGAGGGTGGTGACCACCGTGACGCCGGACGGGAACGAGCTCATGACGTCTTTGTAAATGCCGGGTTCGATCATTTCGCAGGACTCCTAGCGCATCACAAACGGATCAGGCATTGGCGCCTGGGAGAGGTTGATCCACACCGTTTTCAGTTCGGTGTAGGCCAGCACCGAGTCGATGCCGCTTTCGCGTCCATAGCCACTGTTCTTGAAGCCGCCGATCGGCGCCATCGCCGACACCGCGCGGTAAGTGTTGACCCAGATAATCCCCGAGCGCACATCGCGCGCCAGACGATGGGCGCGACCGAGGTCGCGGGTCCAGATGCCGGCGGCGAGGCCGAACTGTGAGTCATTGGCGATCGCCAGCGCTTCGGCTTCGTCTTTGAAACGAATCACCGAAGCCACCGGGCCGAAGACTTCTTCCTGCATGATCTTCATCGAATTGCGGTCGCATTCGAACAGCGTCGGCTCGTAGAACCAGCCTTCGCCAACATCGCTCGGACGCTTGCCGCCGGTGCGCAAGCGCGCGCCTTCGGCGATCGCATCGGCGACCAGTCCTTCGACCACCGCCAGTTGCTGCGCAGTGGCCATCGGGCCCATTTCACTGTGGTCTTCCTGCGGGTTGCCGATGCGGATGCGCTGGGCGCGCTCGACCAGACGATTGACGAACTCGTCGTAGATTTCGTCCTGCACCAGCAAGCGCGAACCGGATACGCAGCTCTGCCCGGACGCCGCATAGATCCCCGCGATCGCGCCGTTGATCGCGCTGTCGAGATCGGCATCGGCGAAGATGATGTTCGGCGACTTGCCGCCCAGTTCCAGCGACAGCTTGGCGAAGTTCTCGGCGCTGCTGCGCACTACATGCCGCGCCGTGGCCGCGCCGCCGGTGAAGGCGATCTTGCGGATCAGCGGATGGCGGGTGAGGGCGGCGCCGGTGCTCGGGCCGTAACCGGTGACGACGTTGACCACACCCGGCGGAATTCCGGCTTCGAGGGCCAGGCGTGCCAGCTCGAGAATGGTCGCCGAGGCGTGCTCGGACGGCTTGATCACAATCGTGTTGCCGGCGGCGAGGGCCGGGGCCAGTTTGATCGCGGTCAGGTACAGCGGGCTGTTCCACGGAATGATCGCGGCGACCACACCCATGGCTTCGTGCACGGTGTAGGCAAACAGGTCAGGCTTGTCCAGCGGCAGGGTGCCGCCTTCAAGCTTGTCAGCGAGGCCAGCGGTGTAGTGGAAGAACTCCGGCAGATAGCTGACCTGGCCACGGGTCTCGCGGATCAGCTTGCCGTTGTCGCGGCTTTCCAGCTGCGCCAGGTGTTCCTTGTTTTCTGCGATCAGATCACCGAGACGGCGCAGCAGTTTACCGCGCGCGGTGGCGGTGAGGCCGCGCCACGCCGGGCTGTCGAAGGCCGTTTGCGCCGCTTGCACGGCGCGTTCGACGTCCGCTTCATCGGCGTCGGGCAGTTCCGCCCAGGCTTGCGCGGAGGCCGGGTTGAGGCTTTCGAAGGTCTTGCCGGAGAGGGCGTCGACCCAGTCTCCGCCGATGCACATCTGGAAGCGTGCGAGTGTCATGCAACGATCCCCTTTATATGGTTTTGTCGGGAGTGTGCGAATTGGAGAAATTCCAGCAGCATCTGGTTGACCAGACGCGGCGACTCTACCGGCATCATATGCCGTTGCTCGGGCAGCACGGCAACCTTCGCAGCGGGGATGCGTCGGGCCAGTTGCTCGGCCATTTCCGGGGTCGAGCCGGGGTCGAGTTCGCCGGTGGCGATCAGCGTCGGCGCCTGAATACTGCTCAGGTCGTCGGCGCGGTACATGTCCTGGGTGGCAAACAATTCGTAGGTGGTCAGGTAGCCCTGCGGATCGTTGTTGGCCAAGGTCTGGCGCAATGCAGCGATCTGCGCCGGGTTGGCCGCCTGATATTCACGGCTGAACCAGCGGGACAACGCCGCTTCGGCATTGGCGTCCGGGCCATGTTCGGCAGCCTGCGCGGTGCGAGCGATGACGCCGGCACGCTGTTCTTCGCTGCGGTTGAACACGCTGTTCAACACCACCAGGCTTTGCAGGCGCTCCGGGTAATGCAAGGCAAAGGCCCGCGCGACCAGGCCGCCCATGGAGAAACCGATCACCGCTGCCTGCGGCAGATTGAGGTGATCGAGCAGCTCGAGCAACTGATCGGCGTAACCGAGCAGGTCGGTGCCGCTGGCCGGGCGCGGGCTGGCGCCGTGGCCGAGCATGTCGTAGGCGATCACCTGGTACTGGCTGGCGAGGCCGACAATCTGCCCGCCCCACATTTCTTTATTCAGGCCCACGCCGTGGATCAAAACCACGGGCTGGCCTTGGCCGGTCGCCAGGTAACTGGTGCCAGCCGGGGTGAGTTCAGCGGTGAGCCGAATCATGGAGCGCTCCTGCAATGCCTTTTTATTGTGATTACTGGGCTTTTTCGGCAGCCAGTTCTTCCAGATCGATGTAGCGGTTACCGATGCGCGGGTGCAGGCGGCCACCGTCGGCGCAACCCAGCACGACGACGATTTCGTCGGCACGCGGCGCGTCTTCGATCTGCATTTCCAGAGTGATGTAGTGCGAACGCAGGCCTTCGTCGTCCTTGTGCATCATCGGGATCTGAATCGAAGTGCCCGGACCGCCGCGCTTGTTGGTGAAGCTCAGGTAGCTCTTGGCTTTCACCGCTTCGCGGTAGTGGTTGCCGAAGCGCAGGGTGTGGATCACCGCCGACGCGTGCTCGATCTCGCCATCAGCGCCGACTACCGCCGCTTTGCCGTAAGCCTCGATCTTCTCGGCACCGCCGATAATGCCGACCAGACGCTCGACCATCATTGCGCCGAGGTCGGAGCAATTGGCGCGGATCTGCGGCTTGAGGTCTTCGACAAAACCGTTGCCCACCCACGGGTTCTTCATCACCACGGCGAGGCCGACCATGGTCACCGGCTTGTCAGTAGCCTTGCCGCCTTCGATGAAGGTTTCTTCGACATAGCTGACGATCTTGCGAATTTCGAAACTCATGAGCTGCTCCGTTGGGGGATTGAGAGTGTCTGTGCGTCTGATGGTATACCATAATACCGATCCTGCAAGTCCCTCTGATGAGATTTGCCTCATCACCCCGGCGAATGGTCATGTATTCAAATCCCGCACTCACCACCAACCCCCTGTGGGAGCGAGCTTGCTCGCGAAGGCGGTGCGTCATTCAACTCAAATGTTGACTGATCCGGCGCTTTCGCGAGCAAGCTCGCTCCCACAGGGGAATTTCTTCGTTACAGAAGGCCGTTTTCGGTTAACAAAAGATAACGTGGCGCCGATTGTCAGACATTTGCAAAGCCCGATAGGATGAGCCAGCTTCCGAAGGGGCTCTGGATTGCGGGTTTCAGGACTATGCTTCCGAAACGCCACCAGCCGAGCACCCTTGCGGCGCCCTTGAAGGCCCGATGGCCCAACAATAATAAATAGGGGAAGGTCTATGAGTCGTTGCCGCCCGCCGGCGTTACGCAACACCGCGTTGCTGGCCACAGCACTCTCGCTGCTGGGCTTTGCCACGTTATCGGCACCTGTGATTGCCGCCGAGGCCCCGGCTGACGTGGTCTATGCCACCGAATCGGCCAAGGCCGCCAAAAGCCTCATTCTCGATGTCGTCCACGCTGGCGCGCGTCTGGTCGCGGTCGGCGATCGCGGGCACATCGTCTATTCCGATGACCAGGGCAAGACCTGGACCCAGGCCAAGGTGCCGACCCGGCAACTGCTCACCGCCGTGTATTTCGTCGACGACAAAAACGGTTGGGCCGTGGGCCACGACGCGCAGATTCTCGCCAGCGCAGACGGCGGTCTGACCTGGACCAAACAATTCGAAGACCTCGCACGCGAATCGCCGCTGCTCGACGTCTGGTTCAAGGACGCCAGCAGCGGCTTTGCCGTGGGCGCCTACGGCACGCTGCTGGAGACCACCGACGGCGGCAAGCACTGGGAAGACGTCAGTGATCGCCTCGACAACGAAGACCAGTTCCACCTCAACGCCATTGCCTCTGTGAAAGACGCCGGGCTGTTCATCGTCGGTGAGTCCGGCAGCATGTTCCGCTCCGCCGATGACGGCCAGACCTGGGAAAAACTCGAAGGCCCGTACGAAGGTTCACTGTTCGGCGTGATCGGCACGGCGCAAGCGCAGACCCTGCTGGCGTACGGCTTGCGCGGCAATCTTTATCGCTCCACCGATTTCGGCAGCAACTGGGAGCAGGTCGAACTCAAAGCCGCACGCGGAGCGCTGGAGTTCGGCCTGTCCGGCGGCACGCTTCTGGAAGACGGCTCGATCGTCATCGTCGGCAACGGCGGCTCGGTGATCAGCAGCAGCGACAACGGCGAAACCTTCAGCGTGTTCAACCGCCCGGATCGCATTTCGCTGTCGTCGGTCACCGCCGCCGGCAACGGCAACCTGATTCTGACCGGGCAGGGTGGTTTGCACATCACCCAGCCAAACGGTGCCGAGACCAATAACAAGAAGGCGGGGCTATGACTTCCTTGATCACTCCTCAGCAGGAAAAGGCGACGGTTCTCGAGCGCCTGATCTTCAACAACCGCCCGGCCGTGATCCTGATCTGCCTGGTGGTGAGCATTTTCCTGTTCTGGCAGGCCACGCTGATCCGGCCGTCGACCAGTTTTGAAAAAATGATCCCGCTGCAGCATCCCTTCATCGAAAAGATGATGGAACACCGCAACGATCTGGCGAACCTCGGCAACACCGTGCGTATTTCGGTGGAAGCCACCGACGGCGACATTTTCTCCAAGGAGTACATGGAGACCCTGCGCCAGATCAACGACGAAGTGTTCTACATTTCCGGCGTCGATCGTTCCGGCCTCAAATCGCTGTGGAGCCCGAGCGTACGCTGGACCGAAGTGACCGAAGAGGGTTTCGCCGGCGGTGAAGTGATTCCGCAGAGCTACAACGGCTCCCAGGACAGCCTCGATCTGCTGCGCAACAACGTGCTCAAGTCCGGCCAGGTCGGACGTCTGGTGGCCAACGACTTCAAGTCGAGCATCGTCGACATCCCGCTGCTCGAGGCCTATCCGGACCCGCAGGATCAGGGCAAGTTGCTGGCGCTGGACTATCGCCAGTTCTCCCATGAACTCGAAGACAAGATCCGCAACAAGTTCGAAGCGCAGAACCCCAACATCAAGATCCACATCGTCGGTTTCGCCAAGAAGGTCGGTGACCTGATCGACGGTCTGGTGATGGTGGTGCTGTTCTTCGGTGTCGCCTTCGTCATCACCCTGATTCTGCTGCTGTGGTTCACCAACTGCCTGCGCAGCACCATTGCGGTGTTGAGCACGACGCTGGTGGCGGTGGTCTGGCAGCTCGGCTTGATGCACTTCTTCGGCTTCGGGCTCGACCCGTATTCGATGCTGGTGCCGTTCCTGATTTTCGCCATCGGTATTTCCCACGGCGTGCAGAAGATCAACGGTATCGCCCTGCAATCCAGCGAGGCCGATAACGCCCTGACCGCTGCACGACGCACCTTCCGGCAGTTGTTCCTGCCGGGGATGATCGCGATTCTGGCCGATGCGGTGGGCTTCATCACCCTGCTGATCATCGACATCGGCGTGATCCGTGAACTGGCGATCGGCGCGTCCATCGGCGTTGCGGTGATCGTGTTCACCAACCTGATCCTGCTGCCGGTGGCGATTTCCTATGTCGGCATCAGCAAACGCGCGATTGCCAAGAGCAAGAAGGACGCCAACCGCGAGCACCCGTTCTGGCGCCTGCTGTCGAACTTCGCCAGCCCGAAAGTCGCACCGATTTCGGTAGCGCTGGCGCTGATCGCCTTCGGTGGCGGCCTCTGGTACAGCCAGAACCTGAAGATCGGCGACCTCGACCAGGGCGCGCCGGAACTGCGTCCGGACTCGCGCTACAACAAGGACAACAACTTCATCATCAGCAATTACTCGACCAGTTCCGACGTGCTGGTGGTGATGGTCAAGACCAAGGCCGAAGGCTGCTCGCGCTATGAAGCCATGGCGCCGATCGATCAGCTGATGTGGAAGATGCAGAACACCGAGGGCGTGCAGTCGGCGATCTCGCTGGTGACCGTGTCCAAGCAGATGATCAAGGGCATGAACGAGGGCAACCTGAAATGGGAAACCCTGTCGCGCAACCCGGACGTGCTGAACAACTCGATCGCCCGTGCCGATGGCCTGTACAACAACAGTTGCTCGCTGGCGCCGGTGCTGGTGTTCCTCAACGATCACAAGGCTGAGACCCTCGATCGTGCGGTGAACGCGGTGCAGGAATTCGCCAAGGAAAACAACAAGGACGGCCTGGAATTCATCCTCGCTGCTGGTAACGCCGGGATCGAAGCAGCGACCAACGAAGTCATCAAACAGGCTGAGTTGACCATCCTGATTCTGGTGTACATCTGCGTGGCGGTGATGTGCATGATCACCTTCCGCTCCTGGGCTGCAACCCTGTGCATCGTCCTGCCGCTGGTGCTGACCTCGGTACTCGGCAACGCGCTGATGGCGTTCATGGGCATCGGCGTGAAAGTCGCGACGCTGCCGGTGGTGGCGCTGGGCGTGGGGATTGGTGTGGACTACGGTATCTACATCTACAGCCGCCTGGAAAGTTTCCTGCGTGCCGGGCTGCCGTTGCAGGAAGCCTATTACCAGACGCTGAAGTCCACCGGTAAAGCGGTGCTGTTCACCGGCCTGTGCCTGGCGATCGGCGTGTGCACCTGGATCTTCTCGGCGATCAAGTTCCAGGCCGACATGGGCCTGATGCTGACCTTCATGCTGCTGTGGAACATGTTCGGCGCGCTGTGGCTGTTGCCAGCGCTGGCGAAGTTCCTGATCAAGCCGGAGAAACTGGCGGGGCAGAAGGGTAATTCGTTGTTTGCCCACTGATCTGAAGGCCTGAAACGACAAAGCCGCAACCTTGAGGGGTTGCGGCTTTGTTATTTTTGAACCAGGCGCCGATTCCCCTGTGGGAGCGAGCCTGCTCGCGAAGGCAGAGTGTCAGACAGCACAAATGTCACAGGCAGACCGCTTTCGCGAGCAGGCTCGCTCCCACAGGCCAATCTTCAGCTCTAAGTGAGCTCAGCACCCAGCACCACACTCAACGCACTGCGCGCATCATCCAGCTGCACCAGCGTCGCATGCCTGGCACCCAGCGCGTCGCGATTTTCAATTGCCGTCAGAATCGCCTTGTGCCTGGGCAACGCCAGTTCATGCAGATTCGGCCGTTGATTGGAATGCTTCAACGCCTCGGCGATCGCTACCGCCAACATGTTGCACAGGTTCGCCAGCAGGTCGTTGTGCGTGGCATCGGCAATGCGGCTGTGGAAGTCCAGGTCCGGCTGCAACAGCGCTTCCGGGGTCGGCGCGGCTTCCATGCGTTGGTAGGCTTCGTTGATCGCGGCGATGTCGGCATCCGTCGCATGCTGAGCGGCGAGGGCGGCGGCGGCCGGTTCGATGATGCTGCGCACACTGGTCAGCACGTTGAAGAATTCATTCTGCGGGCTGCTTTGCATCAGCCAGTGCAGCACGTCCGGGTCGAGCATGTGCCACTCGCGGCGCGCCTTGACGACCGTGCCCACGCGCGGTTTGGAATACACCAACCCCTTGGCCACCAGCACTCGAGTCGCTTCGCGCAACACCGGCCGACTGACCGCGTACTCCTCGCAGAGCAGGGCTTCGGCGGGCAGTTTGTCGTCGGGCAAAAAGCGTCCGGAGACGATCTGCATGCCCAGTTCCTGGACGATGCGCGAGTGCATGCTTTTACGGTCGGAAGGTTTGCGGTAATCCATGGGGAGTGGCGCGATCCTGAGCGATGGAGATGCCGCGCATCATAGCAGGCACGGCACAATCTTGAGGTAGACAATGATCGTTCCCACGCTCTGCGTGGGAATGCCTCAAGGGACGCTCCGCGTTCCAGCTCTGAAAGGGACGCGGAGCGTCCCGGGCTGCATTCCTACGCGGAGCGTGGGAACGATCAGTGGGGGGGTCAATGGGAGTGACGCGGAACCTCGGCACCACGGCAACCGACCAGGAAGTCAAAGTCGCAACCCTGATCTGCCTGCAGCACGTGGTCGATGTACAACTGACGATAACCGCCCACCAACAACTGCTGCGGCGCTTGCAGATCAGCCATGCGTGCGGCCAGTTCAGCATCCGGAATGTCCAGATGCAAACGGCCGCTGGCGCAATCGAGTTCGATCCAGTCGCCTTCCTGCACCGCCGCCAAAGGCCCGCCCGCTGCCGCTTCCGGCGCGACGTGCAGAACCACCGTGCCATACGCCGTGCCGCTCATCCGTGCGTCAGAAATGCGCACCATGTCGGTCACGCCTTCTGCCAGCAGCTTGGCCGGCAGGCCCATGTTGCCGACTTCGGCCATGCCCGGATAACCCTTCGGCCCGCAGTTCTTCATCACCAGAATCGAATCCTTATCGACGTCCAGCTCCGGATCGTTGATCCGCGCCTTGTACATGTCGAAGTTCTCGAACACCACCGCGCGCCCGCGATGTTGCATCAGTTCAGCAGTGGCGGCGGAGGGCTTGAGTACCGCACCCAGCGGCGCCAGATTGCCGCGCAACACGCAAATGCCGCCGTCGGCGCGAATCGGATTGTCGAGGGTGCGGATCACTTGGTCTTCACCGTAGATCGGCGCGTCCTTGGTGTTCTCGCCGATGGACTTGCCATTGACGGTCAGCGCGTTCGGGTTGGGGATCAGATTGGCTTCACCCAAGCGGCGCAGTACCGCTGGCAAGCCACCGGCGTAGTAGAACTCTTCCATCAGGAAACGCCCGGACGGTTGCAGGTCGACGATGGTCGGCATGCCGCGACCGATGCGCGTCCAGTCGTCCAGGTCCAGCTCGACGCCGATGCGCCCGGCGATGGCTTTCAAGTGGATCACGGCGTTGGTCGAACCGCCGATGGCAGCGTTGACGCGAATGGCGTTCTCGAAGGCTTCCTTGGTGAGGATCTTCGACAGTTTCAAATCTTCGCGAACCATTTCCACCGCACGCATGCCGGACATGTGCGCCAGCACATAACGGCGTGCATCCACAGCCGGAATCGCCGCGTTGTGCGGCAGCGAAGTGCCCAGCGCTTCAGCCATGCACGCCATGGTCGACGCGGTGCCCATGGTGTTGCAGGTGCCCGCCGAACGCGACATGCCGCCCTCGGCTGCGAGGAAGTCATCGATGGTGATGGTGCCGGCCTTGACCTGTTCGCTGAGCTGCCAGACCACGGTGCCGGAACCGATGTCCTTGCCTTTGTGCTTGCCGTTGAGCATCGGCCCGCCGGTGACGACGATGGCCGGCACGTCGCAACTGGCCGCGCCCATCAGCAGTGCTGGAGTGGTTTTGTCGCAACCGGTGAGCAGCACTACGCCATCGATCGGGTTGCCGCGAATCGCTTCTTCAACGTCCATGCTCGCCAGGTTGCGGGTGAGCATGGCCGTCGGGCGCAGGTTCGATTCGCCATTGGAGAACACCGGGAATTCCACCGGAAAACCCCCGGCCTCGATCACCCCGCGTTTGACGTGCTCCGCGATCTGGCGGAAGTGCGCGTTGCACGGAGTCAGTTCCGACCAGGTATTACAGATGCCGATGATCGGCTTGCCGTGGAACTGATGGTCGGCGATGCCCTGATTCTTCATCCAGCTGCGGTACATGAAGCCGTTCTTGTCGGCCGTGCCAAACCATTGGGCGGAGCGCAGGGTGGGTTTCTTATCAGACATGATCGATTCTCTTATTGTAAGACTATTGTTTGCGAGCTGACGCTTAATCTAAGCTCAAAATCCGCGCTTTGGAAGTGTTGTTGGGTAATTAGTATTACTATATAGTCGTTTTTGACGGAGGGATGGCCCTGGCTGTTTCGGCGAGAGGCGTCCCCCGAGGTTCTATAAAAACAACAATCGGAGACCGATCTCATGAGCCAGGAATTGCGGCTTGTCCGGCGCATCACACTGAAACTGATTCCCTTCCTGATCCTGCTGTACCTGATCGCCTATGTGGATCGCTCCGCCGTCGGCTTTGCCAAGCTGCACATGGGCGCCGACATTGGCATCGGCGACGCCGCCTATGGCCTCGGCGCCGGGCTGTTTTTCATCGGCTATTTTCTTCTCGAAATCCCCAGCAACCTGATGCTCGAACGCTTCGGCGCACGGCGCTGGTTCGCGCGGATCATGATCACCTGGGGCGCGATCACCATCGGCATGGCCTTCGTGCAAGGGCCGCACAGCTTCTATGTGATGCGCTTTCTGCTCGGCGCGGCGGAGGCGGGCTTCTTCCCTGGTGTGCTGTACTACATCACCCAGTGGTTCCCGGTGCGCCATCGCGGCAAGATCCTCGGCCTGTTCATCCTCTCGCAACCCATTGCGATGATGATCACCGGTCCCGTGTCCGGCGGTTTGCTGGGCATGGACGGCATCCTTGGTCTGCACGGCTGGCAGTGGCTGTTCATCGTCATCGGCACCCCGGCAATCCTGCTGACATGGCCGGTGCTGCGCTGGCTGCCGGACGGCCCGCAGCAAGTGAAGTGGATGGATCAGGCGGAAAAAGACTGGCTGACCGGCGAGCTGAAAAAGGATCTGCAGGAGTACGGCCAGACCCGCCACGGCAATCCATTGCATGCGCTGAAAGACAAACGCGTGTTGCTGCTGGCGCTGTTCTATCTGCCAGTGACCCTGAGCATTTATGGCCTCGGCCTGTGGCTGCCGACGCTGATCAAACAGTTCGGCGGCAGCGATCTGGTCACCGGTTTCGTTTCTTCCGTGCCGTACATTTTCGGGATCATCGGTCTGCTGATCATTCCGCGCAGCTCCGATCGTTTGAATGATCGCTACGGCCACTTGGCGGTGCTCTATGTGCTCGGTGCGCTGGGCCTGTTCCTCAGTGCCTGGCTGTCGCTGCCGGTGGCGCAACTGGCGGCGCTGTGTCTGGTGGCATTCGCGTTGTTCTCGTGCACAGCGGTGTTCTGGACCTTGCCCGGGCGTTTCTTTGCTGGCGCCAGTGCGGCGGCGGGGATTGCCTTGATCAACTCGGTGGGCAACCTCGGCGGCTACATCGGGCCGTTCGTGATCGGCGCGTTGAAGGAATACACCGGCAATCTGGCTTCGGGGCTGTATTTCCTCTCGGGCGTGATGGTGTTCGGACTGATTCTCACCGGCATCGTTTATCGCGTTCTGGAACGCAAGCATGTGCTGCCCGTCGACCAGTTCGCCGCCAGCGCCCGTGGCGCGACCCGAACCTGACACCTATGGATCAATTACCACCCCTGTGGGAGCTGGCTTGCCAGCGATGACGGCGGCACATCCAACATTGATGTGTCAGACAGGTTGCTATCGCTGGCAAGCCAGCTCCCACAGGGTTTTGCGGTGTTTCGGAATTTTGGATAAAGGAGAGGACATATGCATCTGGTTCAATTCGAATTACCCAACGGTGAGCGCCGTGTCGGCGTGGTCGGCAACGGTCAGGTCCGCGAAGTGCAGGACGCGCGGAGTGTGCGCGATCTGGCTCTGTCCGCGATCGAAGCCGGCAGCTCCCTTGAGCAGCAAGTGCAAAGCCTCGGCTTCGGCGCCAGCCACGACTACGCGCAGTTGCTCAAAGACCTGCGCATCCTGCCGCCACTCGATCACCCGGACCCGGCGCACATGCTGGTCAGCGGTACCGGCCTGACCCATTTGGGTAGTGCCTCGGCGCGGGACAAGATGCACCAGCAGGCCGGCGATGAATCGGCGATGACCGACACCATGCGCATTTTCAAATGGGGCGTAGAGGGTGGCAAACCGGCGGCGGGGCAGGCCGGCGTGCAACCAGAGTGGTTCTACAAGGGCGACGGCAGCATCGTCGTGCGTCCGGGGCAGCCGTTCCCGCTGCCGCCGTTCGCCGAAGATGCCGGCGAAGAGCCGGAGATGGCCGGCCTGTACATCATTGGCAACGACGGCAAGCCGTATCGCCTCGGTTTTGCGGTAGGCAACGAGTTCTCCGACCACGTCATGGAGCGCAAGAATTACCTGTACCTGGCGCACTCGAAATTGCGCAGTTGCAGTTATGGTCCGGAACTTCGCACCGGTGAATTGCCTCAACACCTTGCCGGCACCAGCCGAATCCTGCGTGACGGCGAAGTGCTCTGGCAGAACGAGTTCCTCAGCGGCGAGGCCAACATGTGCCACAGCCTGGCGAACCTCGAATACCACCACTTCAAATACAGTCAGTTCCTGCGTCCGGGCGACGTGCACATTCACTTCTTCGGCACTGCGACCCTGTCGTTTGCCGACGGCATCCGCACCCAGCCGGGCGACACGTTCGAAATCAGCCAGGGCGACTTCGGCGCTCCGCTGGTCAACGGTATCGCACCGGTCAAAGCGGCTTTTGAACCGGACAGCATCGGCACCCTTTAAGGAGATCCCATGACTCAGATTCTCGGTCACAACTACATCGGCGGTCAGCGCAGCGCCGCCGGCACCGTCAAACTGCACTCGGTCGACGCCAGCACTGGCGAGGCCCTGCCGCACGATTTCATTCAGGCAACGGCGGAAGAAGTCGACGCCGCCGCCAAGGCCGCCGCTGCGGCTTACCCAACGTATCGCAGCCTCAGCGCCGAACGTCGCGCGCAGTTCCTCGACGCGGTTGCCGATGAACTCGATGCGCTTGGCGACGATTTCGTCGCCGTGGTCTGCCGCGAAACCGCGCTGCCGGCCGCTCGCATTCAGGGCGAGCGCGGTCGCACCAGCGGGCAGATGCGTCTGTTCGCCAAAGTCCTGCGTCGCGGTGATTTCTATGGCGCACGCATCGATCTGGCCTTGCCGGACCGCCAACCGCTGCCACGTCCGGATCTGCGCCAATACCGCATCGGCCTCGGCCCGGTTGCGGTGTTTGGTGCGAGCAACTTCCCGCTGGCATTCTCCACTGCCGGTGGCGATACCGCAGCAGCACTGGCCGCCGGTTGCCCGGTGGTGTTCAAGGCGCACAGCGGCCACATGGCCACCGCTGAACTGGTCGCCGACGCGATCATTCGTGCAGCGGAAAAAACCGGCATGCCTGCCGGCGTGTTCAACATGATCTACGGTGGCGGCGTCGGCGAATGGCTGGTCAAGCATCCGGCGATTCAGGCCGTTGGTTTCACTGGCTCGCTGAAGGGCGGTCGCGCTTTGTGCGACATGGCCGCTGCACGTCCGCAACCGATCCCGGTGTTTGCCGAGATGTCGAGCATCAACCCGGTCATCGTCCTGCCCCAGGCACTGGCCACGCGCTCGGAAACCGTCGCGCGCGACCTTACCGCTTCGGTGGTGCAGGGTTGCGGTCAGTTCTGCACCAACCCGGGTCTGGTCATCGGTATTCGCTCGCCGCAGTTCAGCGCGTTTGTAGAGCAGGTCGCCGCTGCGATCGGTGATCAACCGGCGCAAACCATGCTCAACGCCGGCACCCTCGGCAGCTATGGCAAAGGCCTGGAAAAGCTTCTCGCGCACAGCGGCATCGAGCATCTGGCCGGTAATCCGCAGCAGGGCAACCAAGCGCAGCCGCAGCTGTTCAAGGCTGATGTCAGCCTGTTGATCAACGGTGACGAAGTGCTGCAGGAAGAAGTGTTCGGCCCGACCACGGTAATCGTCGAAGTGGCCGATCAGGCACAACTGACCGCAGCGCTGCACGGCCTGCACGGTCAATTGACCGCGACGATCATTGGTGAGCCGTCTGACTTCGAGCAATTCGCCGAACTGACGCCACTGCTGGAACAGAAGGTCGGGCGCATCCTGCTCAACGGTTATCCGACCGGTGTCGAAGTGTGCGATTCGATGGTGCATGGCGGGCCGTACCCGGCGACGTCCGATGCGCGCGGCACCTCGGTGGGCACGCTGGCGATCGATCGCTTCCTGCGTCCGGTGTGCTTCCAGAACTACCCGGACAGCTTGCTGCCCGAACCGCTGAAAAACGCCAACCCGCTGCGGATTCAGCGCCTGGTGGATGGCAAGCCATCGCGAGAGGCGATCTAGCCAGCACCGTAATTTCCTGTGTCTTGATCGTTCCCACGCTCTGCGTGGGAATGCAGCCCGGGACGCTCTGCGTCCCACTGGAACGCGGAGCGTCCCTTGAGGCATTCCCACGCGGAGCGTGGGAACGATCAGATCAAAAGATCGCAGCCTTCGGCAGCTCCTACACAAGGGGCAGGGCGCCATGGGCTATCATTGGCCCTTTCCCCCCTAGAAAGACTGTTTGCCATGACTGCCCAAACCCTTCTCAACGCCCTCGAACACTGCGGTATGGTCGAAATCGATGGCCTGCACGCCTTCGAATTCGCCCTCGACGAGGACGATAACCTGCACATCGAATGCATCGATGGCCGTGAAGCCAAGCACTGGGAATTCACCCCGGCGCAGGTCGCGGCGGCGACGTTCGATGAGACGCTGCAGAGCTGGCTGATCGTCGGTTACGCCAGCGACACCAAGACCACGGGCGAGCATCGTCTGGTGTGCCTCGGCGACGTAGTCAGCAGCAGCGACGATGAGGATGACAATAATGAAAATGCGTAACTTCTGGCCTTTGCTGATGGCCGGCAGCGTCGGCGCGATGGGGCTTTCCAGCGCCTCTGCCGACACCTTGCAGTTGCTGGTCGGCTCGTACACCGCCGGTTCCAGCCAAGGCATCTACCGCATGCAGTTCGACAGCGCCACCGGCCAGATCGACGCCAAGCCGCTGCAAGTGGTCAAGACCGAAAACCCTTCGTGGCTGACCCTCTCGAAAGACCAGAAGCGCTTGTTCGTGGTCAACGAAAACGGCCCGGGCCAGACTGACCCGGTCGGTCGTGTCAGCAGCTTCGCCATCGACCCGAAGACCCACGCGCTAAGCCTGATCAATCAGGTGCAGAGCCTGGGCAACGAGCCGACCCACTCCAGCCTCAGCGCTGACGCCAAACACCTGTTCGTCAGCAACTACTCGGTGATGGAAGATCCGGGCGGCACCCTGGCGGTATTGCCGGTCGATGCCGACGGCCAGCTGAAACCGGTGGTGCAGATGAGCGGGCACCCGGCGAGTCGGGTCAACCCTGAGCGCCAAGCCTCGAATCACGTGCACTCGACGGTGTCGTCACCGGACGGTCGTTACGTGTTCTCCAATGATTTGGGCGCGGACAAGGTGTTCATCTATCAATACGACCCGAAGGCCAACCCGCACTTGCCGCTAACCCCGGCGAAAACCGCCTCGGTAGCCTTGCCGGCCGGTAGTGGCCCGCGTCATCTGCTGTTCAGCGCTGACGGCAAGCACGCATGGCTGACCATGGAGATGAGCGCGCAGGTTGCGGTGTTTGACTACAACGACGGCGTACTGACCCAGACGCAACTGGTCGATCTGGCGGCGGGCCAGCCAACCTCGGACAAGGCCGGCGCGGCGCTGCATGCCTCGGCTGATGGGAAGTTTCTCTACGTGAGCAATCGCGGCACGGCCAATCAGCTCGTAGTGTTCGGCATTGATCCAGCGACCGGTCAGCTCAAAGAGCTGCAAAAGCGTTCGGTCGAGGGTGATCACCCGCGCGAGTTTGCTCTCGATCCGAGCGGTAAATTCGTCTTGATCGCCAACCAGAAGAGCAACCAGATTGTCGTCGTTGAGCGCGATGCCAAGACCGGTCTGCTCGGCAAAACCGTGCAAAAACTGCCGATCGACGCGCCAAGCGATCTGAAATTCCTGGTGCGACAATAAGCCACAGGCCCCGGTCTGCGGGGCCTGCATCGTTGTATTAATTGCACTGATATCGGCTAATGCTACAAAAGATTTCAAGCGAGTAACCCTCGAGCGTTACGTTTGTTTCACAGCCCGACCGGGCAAACCAAGCAAACGAACACGAGGGTTACCGCCATGAACTTCAATCTCTTCTCCGTCATCGCCGCTTCCGCCATTTCTGCCACCGTGGTATTGCCAGCCGGTGCCAACGTCGAAATCGCCAGCAAAAAATCCCACACCCAGAGCTACACCCAGAAATACCTGCAACAAAGCGCCAACTTCTACGCCGCGCTGGATCACAAAACCCAAGCCTGAAATTCCCGTCTCCTGAAAAGGGCTGTCGAAGGCTGCGATTTACGTCAAAGATCGCAGCCTTCGACGGCCCTTTTTTGCGCGCGCTCAACACCACCGATTGTTCCCACGCGCTAAGTTTTTGATCGTTCCCACGCTCTGCGTGGGAATGCCTCTAGGGACGCTCCGCGTTCCATGGGACGCGGAACGTCCCCGGCTGCATTCCCACGCAGAGCGTGGGAACGATCGTACGATCAGTAAGAGGCATTACTTTGCGCGTGGGAACGATCAGTGGTGCGCGGCATTCGGTCATAGGTTTCTTCAAGCGAGGGAATAGAGCGGCTAAATAATCAACGAAGCTGATGTTCACCATTGCAAACCCTGAGTGGTTACCCCGGCTTTTTTGATTGATTCTGTGGCCATCGAAACCTTTGCCCACGGAGAACACCATGGCCAGCGCAATCCTCACTTCCGCCAAACGCGGCGCCTACCTGGCCATCGGTCTGTACCTGGCCGTGGTGCTGTTCGTCAGCATCGGCGCACAGATGGAACACAGCTTCGACGCTCCGATCGACGTCGCCCACCCCGGCATCCAGTTCGAACTGCGCTCGCAAAGCGCAATGGTTGACCGGGCCGAACTCGCAGGAGTCGGCGGCGCATGAAAGGCTACAGACTCTGGGTCATCGCCAGCCTTGCGCTGATGACCAACGGCGCTTCACTGTTGGGATTTGGCCAGGGCTCGGTGGGCGGCTTGGCTCGGGCGATAGAGGCCAACCACAACATCGCGCACAACATTGAACGAGCCAACACGCTGGGGCTGATGGCCGGCAATCCGCCGGTCAAGGTGGCGGTCGATTTCCTCGGACCGTTCGAAGTGGATTGCATGGCACTGGGCATGTGTAACGCCCTGGCGTAGACAGTGATCGTTCCCACGCTCTGCGTGGGAATGCAGCCCCGGACGCTCTGCGTCCCTCCAAAGCCGAACGCGGAGCGTCCGTTGAGGCATTCCCACGCGGAGCGTGGGAACGATCAATCGGGTTACTTCTTCATGATTGAAGTGAACAGCTCGGATTCGAGCAAGCGCTGTAACCAGGCTTGTAAGCGCACATAAGGCGTCTGCGCGAACCACTCGCGATCAACATGAGCGAACTGGCGCACGAAGGGCAGCAGGGCGATGTCGGCGAGGCTCGGATGATCGGCCAACAAATAAGCGCGGCCTTCGAGTAGCTCATCCAGTTTCTGCAGAAACAACGCACCTTCAGCTCGATAAGCCTCCATCGGCTGCTCAGGGTAGCGCTCGGCGTACTTGTAGCGATTCAATGCCGATTTGAAAATCTGATCATTACCCTCTATCAGTTTTTCCATCCACAGCGCTGCGAACGAATCCCCGGCCAGCAACCAATCATCCGGATCATTCTTCGCCAACGCCCAGCGCATGATCTGCAGACTCTCATCAATCACCACGCCATCGGCATTCAGCACCGGCACCGTGCCTTTGGGCGAGAGCGCGAGCATTTCCGCCGGCTTGTTCTTGAGGCTGACCTCAACGATCTCCACCGGCACGCCCGCATAGCGCAGGGCCATTCGCGCACGCATCGCGTAAGGGCAGCGGCGGAAGGAATACAGCGTGTTCATTTCACCTCCAGCGTGCTCAAACCATTGCCCTGGCGCCGCACCTGAATCTGCACCGGGATGCGTTCGTGCATTTCCTGCACGTGGGAAATCACCGCCACCTTGCGCCCCTGCGCCTGCAAGCCATCGAGCGCGTCCATGGCCAGTTGCAGCGATTCCGGATCGAGGCTGCCAAAGCCTTCGTCGATAAACAGCGATTCGATTTTCAGCGTGCTCGACGCCATTGACGCCAGACCCAGCGCCAATGCCAGCGATACGAGGAACGTCTCGCCGCCGGAAAGCGAATGCACTGAGCGCAGTTCGTCGCCCATTTCCGTGTCCATCACCAACAGGCCGAGCATGCTGCCGCCGCGTTTGAGGCGATAGCGTTTGACCAGTTGGCGCAGCTGCGCGTTGGCGTGATGCACGAGCAAGTCGAGGTTGTAGGCCTGAGCGATCTTGCGGAAGGTGTCGCCGGTCGCCGAGCCGATCAAGGCACTGAGCCGCGCCCAGCGCTGGTACTCGGCGTAGGCCTCGGCGATCTGCTGGGCCAGCGCCTGATTGGCGTTCTGCCGGCGCTGGTCTTCAACCTGTTCGGCGCGCAATTCGGCGCAGTGCTGCTCGCTGACGGAGAACTCGTTTTGCAGCTCGGCGAGGGCGCTGTCGAGCTGTTCGGCGTCAAGAGTGCCGTCCTGCCGGGCCTGATGATCGAGCAGTCGCTGATCGCGCTCCTGCAACAAGACCTGGGCCTGTTCGATGGCTTTTTCGTTGTGCTGAAGGGTCTGGCGTAGCTCAGCGACTTGGGCGTCGTCAACGCTCAACAAGTCTTCCAGGCCGCCGTCATCCAGTTCCGGATGGCTGGCGCGCCACTCGGCGATCTTGTTGGCGAGCGCCTGGTCTTCAGCTTCCATCGCCTGCAAGCGTTCCTGCTGCGATTTGAGTTCTGCAGCGATTTGCACAAGCTGTGTGCGCACGCTTTGCAGCTCCTCAGCGGTGCTGGTTTCGGCACTGCGCGCCTGTTCCACCGTGTGTTCCAGTTGCTGCTGCCAATGCTCGGCGCTGCTGTGCTCGCCCAGTAACTGCGCGAGTTTTTCCTGACAGTTTTGCTGTTGCTCGGTCAACGCCGTGAATTGCTGCTCGGCGCTGTGCAGTTGCTGAGTGCGCAGCTGCTGGCGATCCTGCTCTTTCTCCAGCGTTTGTTGCCGTTGCTGCTGTTCGCTCAGTTCTTCCTTTTGCTGCTCGAGCTGGGCCAAACGCTCGGCGATCTGCCGGTCCAACTGCATGAACGTTGCCGCCGGCTCAAGGCGCAAGGCCTCGAGCGTGTCGGCGGGCAACAGCGGGTCGAACGCGGCGAGTTCTTCTTCAAGGCGCTGACGGTCGCTGTTGAGTTCATGCTGCTGATGGCTCAGCTGTTGCGTCGCTTGCTGATGCGCCACTTCGGCCTGACGCAATTGTTGCGACAGGCGCGCGGCGTCCTGTTGCAAGGTGAGCAGGGCGCTTTGCCGTTGTTCGTCCTGAGTGATGCTCTGGTTCAACTGCTCGGTCTGGCGGCTGAGCCAAGCGTCGCGTTTGTCGGCGTCCTGATTGAACAGTTGCGCGGCCAGCGGATGCGCGTCGAGGCTCGGCGCCAGGGCCTGTTGCTGCGCCGCCAGTTGTTCCTGTTGCTGGAGGAGCTCTTTCTGTTGTGCGATCACGCCACCGACTTCGCCGCGCAGTTCGATCAGTTTTTCCTTGAGCTGATCGACCACTTGCTGGGCGCTGGCCTGCTCGCTTTCATCGTGCCGGCCAAGGCTTTGCAGCAACGCTTCGGGCTGATGATAGGGATGCTCGTTGCTGCCGCAGACCGGGCACGGCTGATCGTCCTGCAACTGCGCGCGCAACTCTTCGACACTGGCACTGCGCGCCAGCCGCTGCCGTTCGAGCAGTTCGCGAGTGACGCTGAGGGTCTGCTCGGCGACGGTCAGTTCGGCCTTGGTTTTCACCCCGTCCTGGGTCAGGCGTTCGCGTTGCTGCTGCGCGTCGAGCTGGCGTTGTTGCAACTCGGCGCTGCGCTTGTCGAGATCCTGCTGAGACGCCCACAAGCGCGACAGGTCTTCGATTGCGCGCAGCTGTTTGCGGTTGTCCTGCAGCAAGGTGCCGAGCAGGCCGATCTGTTCGGCCACCGCATCGGGCTCGGCGCCGGCCTCTTTGAACAGCACTTCCAGCTGCTGTTTGTGCGAGGCCAGTTGCTCAGCACTGCGCGCGGCGTTCTGTTCGAGGGAGGCCAGTTCGCTCTGGCCCTTGTTCAAGCGGTTGCCGATCAGCATCAGCTGTTGCAGACGATCGCGATAGGCGCTCCAGGCATCGCTCAATGGCGCCAGATGCGCACTCTGCTCAAGCTCGCTGGCGATGCGTTGCAAACGCTCGGCGACCTCAGCCTGTTTTTCCTGCAAGGCCTGAATTGCGCTTTGGCCGTCCTTGAATGCTTGCTCGGCTGCTTGCCGGGCTTCGGCGCTGCTGGCGGTGTCCTTGATCAGGCGGGCGAGGGTGCTTTGCTCTTCGAATGCCTGACGCAGCAACGGCGCGTTTTCGCTCTGGCGATGTTGTGCTTCGCTCAGAGCGACTTTGGCTGCGTCGAGGTTCTGTTCCAGTTGCGTCTGGCGTTCACCCAGCGCCGCGTGTTGTTGGGTGTGTGCACCAATCTGCGCCGCCAGTGGCGTGAGCAGCGCATCGAGCTCGGCCTTGCGCGCGAACTGATGGCGTTGCGGGCCAAGCTGTTCCAGACGCGTCAGTTTCACTCGCTCGCCGGCCAGTGCCTGCCATTGCTGTTGCGCGTTTTGCAGTTGTTCGCTGGCGGCTTTTTGCGCGTCCTGCAACAGACGCAAATCCTTCAGCCAACTGTGTTGTTGCTCAAGCTGTTTGAGCTGCGCCTGTTGCGCCTTCATCTGTTGCTGCGCGGTGTTGAAGCGCTCGTCGAGTTCGGCGCGGGCTTCCGGTGCCAGCGGCGTCACGCCGGTGGCCTGATCCTGCAACAGTTTGTGCGCTTCGCGGGCCTCTTTGGTCTTGTCGAAGGCGCGGCGGCCGAGGCGGGTGTACAGCGCGGTGTCGGTGAGTTTTTCCAGCAGTTCACTGCGGTCGTTATCGTCAGCCTTGAGGAACGCGCTGAACTCACTCTGCGCCAGCAGCACAGCGCGAGTGAACTGTTCAAAGTTCAGGCCCAGCGCGGCTTCCAGCTGGGTTTTGTATTCGCCTTTCTGGCTGGCGAGCAGTTGATCCTGATCGATATCGCGCAGGCTCTGCCGACTGGCCTGGAGTTTGCCGCCAGCCTTCTCGCGAGCACGATTGGCTTCCCAGCGCGCGCGATAGCGGCGGCCATCGACGCCGACAAAATCCACTTCGGCATAGCCTTCACCGGTGCCGCGTCGCAGCAAGGTGCGCGGGTCGCCAGTGGCGATCTCTCCGTCAGCGTCGGGGACTTTGGCATCGCGACCGGTGTTGTTCAGGCGCGGCACGGCGCCGAACAGCGCCAGACACAAGGCATCGAGCAGGGTACTTTTGCCGGCGCCCGTCGGGCCGGTGATTGCGAACAGGCCGGCGCTGGCCAGCGGTTCAGCGGTGAAATCAATCTCAAACGGCCCGGCCAGCGAGGCCAGGTTCTTCAAACGAATGGCGAGAATCTTCATGGCTGCTCGCCCTCCAGTTGCACGTCCTGCAGCAGTTCGGCAAAGTCCTTGAGCGTCTGGTCGTCGACCTCGCTGCCGTAATTGTCGAGCCAGGCGCGGCTGAACAATTCCTGCGGGGTGAGCTGGTCGAGTTCGATCAACGTGCTGCCGTCATCGCTGCCATCGGCGCCACGATTGCCGGCGTATTCAGCGGCGATGCGCACCAGTCGCACGGCTTTGCCTTGCAGTGCGGTTTCCACTTGATGGCGCAGATCCGGTTGCGGCTCATCCAGGCGCACGCGCACTTCCAGCCATGGCTGGCGCTGGGTTTCGGCCAGCAGATCGATGCTCGGCAAGTCGGCCAGTTGCAGCAGGATCTCGGCCAGCGGCGCGGGGCCAATGCGTTGCAGATTGACCGAGCGCGGGATCAATTTCGGCTCGACGCTGACCAGAGTTTCACCGTCCAGGACCACATCGAGAATCTGATGCTGATAACCGATTTCGGAGAACGACAGCGGAATCGGCGAGCCGCTGTAGCGGATGCGCTCCTCGCCGTTGACCTTCTGCGGCTTGTGCAAATGGCCGAGGGCGACGTAACTGATGCTTTCGCCGAACAGGCTGGCGGGCAGCGCTTCGGCATTGCCGATGATCAGGCTGCGCTCGGAATCCTCCGACACCGAACCCCCGGCCATGTGCGCGTGGCTGATAGCGATCAACGCCTGACCGGGCTGGCGCTTGGCATTCGCCGCCGCGATCAGCCATTCATGCACCTGACCGATGCCGCGCAGATAGTTGTCACCCAGATGCGCGCCAGTGACTTCCGCCGGGCGCAAGAACGGCAGCGCCAGACACCACGCGGCGATTTCACCGGTTTTATCCGGCAACGGCAGCAACAGCCGTTCGGCGTCCAGTTGCCCGTCATCCAGCCACAACACCCGACCCAGCGCATGGGTGCGCAAACGCCGCATCAACGGCGCGGGCAATTCGATCCGTGAGCCGGAATCATGGTTGCCGGCAATCATGACGATGGTCAGCAGCGGCTGCTGTTCGTGAGCGCTGACGATGAAGTCGTAAAGGCGTTCCTGAGCTTTGACCGGCGGATTGACCGTATCGAAGATGTCCCCGGCGATCAGCAGCACATCCGGCTGCGCCAAGTGCAACTGGCGCAGCAGCCATTCGAGAAAACACGCGTGCTCGAAATCGCGCTCCTGGCCGTGCAGGTTTTGCCCAAGGTGCCAGTCGGAGGTGTGGAACAGACGCAAGGTGGACTCCGCTACAGAAAAGAGGTGATGGCCGCAGATGAAATGAGGGCGGCGAAAGAGGGGAGAGTTTACAGATTATTGCGCCGGTGGGGCTTGTCCCAGCGGAACGCCGCAGGGCATTTCGACGATTCGCTCGTTGACGCCCATACAGCGGCTACCTAATATCGAGCCATCGTATTGATGTCATCTCAGTCGCAAGCGTTACGTCCAGTCTTCAGCGTTATTCGATAAGGCTGACGGCGGAAGATCGGGTGCGGAGCCAATGCAATGCAAGTGATCAACTGTATACCCTTGGTTATCGACACAGAACCCTTCGACACATGGAAGCAGCAGTGGTCGAATCAGGAAGGCCTGGATATTCATTCGTATATCAATGACCAATGCCACCCGGAACAGATATTGATGTTTTCCACGTTGCTGTTCCCGACGTTCATCGTGTCTGAGGGAGGCGTTTTCCTCGAGCGAAATTTTTCACACGAAGCGTTCGCGCGCTGCGTGAACCTTGCCGCTGGCGACATGGCGGAGGTTGAGCGGCTTATGAATTATGTGAAGATTTATGATGTTTTTGGCCAATACGGAAATGGTGTATCGCCCAGAATATTTTTTCAGCTGTGCGAGATGATCGGGTTTGCCTGGCGAATGGTGTTGAAGGAGAAATTCCGGGACACATTATTCACTGTCGAGGTGTCGAACTCGGATGAGGATTACGGCCCGGTGGTTACGTTCTATCAGGTGAAACAATGATTGATCCCATTCCCAACGCTCGCTGATAAAAAGATTTTTGTCTTGATGTGCTCGCCTCAAGACCGTGGGCGAGCAATTACGTTTCTTGAGTTGAGCCACCAATACAATGCCTAAATTTTCCTGCGTGTGCGGTCAGATAATCAATTTGTCTCATGGTACGTCCGAGTCCGAGTTTTCAATGGTTGCCGAGCGAAAGATAGATGAGCTGGGTGCTGCCTTGGCAGATCGTTGGTTGTCTGAGGAAGAGTTCTATCAGCAGATAGGTGCGAGTGCTACTGCTGTTTATCGCTGCAATAAATGCGAACGACTACATATTGATCAAGGTGGCGGAAACTTTTCTTCCTATATCAAGGAAGTATGATAGAGCGCGCCCACATGCTTTCGGGGAAAGAGTGGGAGCTGGATTGTTCACCAGCAAGAGGCTTCAAATGGACTTTTCAATTTGCGGAATACGGATTGGTCGGCCCCCTGAATGGAAAACTGTTCAGAGCTCAAGTGCATGACATTCTGGGAGCCGGTTTCGAAGTGTTCTGGAAAACAGCTGACTCCTTGAATACTACGGATGCTTATTCTCAGCTCGACCTTCATGTCTACTATGACGAACGAGATATGGTTAAAGGGGTAGAGTTTTTCGAAAGAAGCACGGTGTCCTGGAACGGCCACAAGCTGGTAGGCGAAAGATCCACGGACGTGTTGGCTTTGTTTCGTCGCCGCGGTATTGATCCCGTCATTGACGATGACGGATTTGAAGTCGGTGAGTTGGGTATGGGGTTTTACGTTGACGATGACGACGACTTGATCACCACTTTATATATCAATCTGCGCCGCGAAATTCATTTAACGGCGTCGTGCTCTAACAGGAGCCAGAGATGATCATCTGCCCAAGATGTCAGCAGGATTACATTGTCTGTGCCCATGTCAAGGCCACTGGGAAAGAGTTATTCATGTGCCCAGAGTGCGACGCTACCTGGTTTTCAGTTGAGGCGATCGGCGTTGCGCATTTTCTGGATTTTGGGACTTATATGGAAAGCATAGGCTTGTCGATGCTGTGGGACGAGTTGGACATTGTTTCCGATTCAGAAGACTCAAGAAATGACAGTGTCTGATCCGGCAATGAAGTGAGGTTGTTATGAAGGAGTTGTTCGGTCAGCCATACCGCCAGTCAGACCCTTATTGGATTGTCAAAGGGTATTTTGACAGGATTTATGATGATGGCCGTTTCATCGAGGCAGCCGGCTATATTGTTAGGCGTTGGGGGTTCAGTGTTGATGGAGCATACTGTAACTTCCCTGATGTAAATAGCTCATTTGAAGAGGGTCATTTCGAAGGAGTGGAGTTTTCTTATGGGTATCCCTCTAGCGATGCAGACACAATTGTTGTCAGTGAAGAGGTTTGCATGGAATACCTTCGGCTAGCTTGTGATAAATACCTACAGCGCCATCCTGAAAGTAACGCTGAAGTAGATGTTCTCTTAAGTGGGAGCTATATCTGATAAGTAGAAGTGTTCCATTTGTCTAGCGCAGCTAAAAGTTATCCGATCAAGAGAAAGTTGAAAGATGAATGATTTCGAGTCAGTAAAGAAACTGATCATCCAGTTGGTTAAAGATAAAGCCGGTGATTTTGATGGTGACAGTTGGGAAGCTGATTACAAGCTGAACTGGGAAGACGAGTTAGCGGAAAGGCTAGCAAACGCTTTCTACAATATGTCCAGAGCGGCATCCGCCAAGGAAAATGCAGACGATGTCATGTTGAAAGTTGCGCTGATGAATTCACGTGTGGACTTCATGGATCTCGCCAATTTTTTCAGGGATATTTTCGACGATTTGGATGCACTGCTGCGCAAGCCAGTCTGGCCGGATATTCCAGAAGGATTTGATTATCAGGGCTACCACCAGTGAGTTATCCATAGGTGCAGAATGCGACGACATCGGGTCTTTGATAAGGGGCGCGGGCGTCAGGCTAAAAGTGGACAGATTCGTTTTAGGAAATAAATCTGTCCTATTTTTTGCTTCCAGATAACAGAGGTTACGTAGTGGGCAATGCCACAAGAGATAGGCTCGATATCAAAGTTGTTTATGATACGGTTCTTAATCGTGTTGTAACAGGCTGTCCAGCGAATGTACTCAAGAATCCAAAATTATGAGTAGGGATGATGTCTTTGTTGAAAAAAGTCTCACAGCGCTCTTGGAGGAGCTTGAATCTCAGCCCGAAATGGCGATCTTCTTTGCGTCAGATATATTGGCTTATGAAGATACATTATCCAATATTCGAGAATGGTTGGAAGATGATAGCGAATATGGTTTGGCATACGAATTGATGGTGTCCTTACTTGAGCGTTTTGATTTCAAGATTTCAGGAAAGTCAGCCGTCAGGTTGCTGGAAGTAGGGCTGTATTTCGGTTACAAGACCGATCTTGAAAGTGACCGTGATCTCGATTGGAGAACTTGATTGAAATTTTAGGCGACTTCTTAATCTCATTTCCTTTCACGCAGACGAGGTCTGAGGCGTTTGGAGGAATAATGGGGCAGACCACGTTTAAATAAACGTGGTCTATCTCGAGGGGTCAAAGGTCTTTAACTTATGAAGGTTAGTGGGTAAATAAGGATGGATCACGTTTGGGACGTACTCCGAAAACGTGGTCTGTCCCCTTTTTGTCCAGAAGGTTGTTTGGTGCCAAGTATGATGTAGCGATTAAGCAGATGTTGGAATATGCTTCGACTTTAAATCCGGACGACTTTAGGAAGAGATGACAATGATTTTCAATTTATTAGCCCGCGGTGATCTGGGATTGCTTCATGCTGGTATGTCACGAGATGAAACGAGGAAGGCTCTCGGTGGTGGGTTTGAGGAGTTTTTCAAATCCGAGGATTCTTCAGTACCGACTGACGCTTATGATGATTTAGGCATGCATTTATACTTCGATGAGAGCTTCATGGTGAGTGGTGTTGAGTTTTTAAAGTGGAGCCAACTCGTTTGGAACAGCCAGAAACTGGTCGGTGAAGACACGCTGCTGGTTCAAAGGTTTTTAATCGCGCAAGGAGAAAAATTGGCTTTCAATAATTCGGGCTTCAATATCATTGATATGGGCTTAAGATTTTACGTGCCCGATCTTGAAGAAGATGATGCCATGGTTGAAGCTGTTTACGTCGAACTCTTCCGTGCATGAAAAACCGCTAGGGGGACGGTTGTATATTTGCCGAGCGTTTTGGATAAATAGGACTATGCATGGTTCTTAGGAAGCTCCATTTCCGCTCCGCTCTGGAGTTTGTACAGTGATTACCGAAGACATAAAGATTGTCCAAGAGATTTTCCAGTTGGTCGAAGCCGGCATCGTCCATGGCTACGATGCGTTCTGCTATGGCGTCGAATGGGGCGGGAACTATATGGAAGCAGAGCTTGCCTTTGAAAAAGATGGTTTTGAACATTGGGATGCCGAAACCGATTTCAATAGTTCAAAAATCTACATGCTCGTAGAGAAGCTTCACGGAAATGCAGCTGTAAGGGGCGAACCATGGAATTCCTTCGTGCTCTCGTATCGCGATGTGAACAAGTGCGAACGAAATTTGGTTATTGAATCCGATGTTTCTCAGCCTTTTCACCTGAGATCAAAGATCGCAGCCTTCGGCAGCTACTACACACAATCCGTAGGAGCTGCCGAAGGCTGCGATCTTGTACTTTTCACTTGGGATAAAGCGGCGGCAATCCAGTCTCACTTACCGGATCCTGCACGCGCTCGGCGGCGGGAATAGTGCGGATCGCCCGCCACAAATCCTCACCCTGCCAGTGCTGCCCGGTCTCGCTGTACAGCGCACCATTCAACCCATCCAGCGCATCCGATAACGGTACAAACCGCGCGGCCATGTCCGCCAGTGTCTCCGGCTGTTGCCGCGCCCAGGCGTCCAGTGCCTGGCGGGTGGCGTGGGGGTCGTTGGCCTGGCTGGCGCGTTTGATGTCGTCGAGCAGGGTGCGCGGGCTCGGGCCGGTTTGGGCGGCGCGGTGGATTGCCGGTTGCCAGCGGGCGCGCCACCAGAGGCCGAAGCCGAGCAGGGTGGTGCAGGCGAGGATCAGGGTGCTGAGTTTCCACCACCACAGGGTGTCGTTGTCGGGCGTGCTCGGTTGCAGGGTGCCGGCCGGGGTGTCGATTTGCAGGCTGGGGTTGTTCGCCACTTGCAGGGTGCGCGCGGGCAGGCTGCTGTGTTCGAGGTGGTCTTCGAAGGTGTTCCACCAGACCACGTCGACGGTTGGCAGGTCGATCGCGCCGCTGCGGCTTGGCACCAGTGCTTCGCGTTCTTCGCGGCTGCCGATGATCCCGCGGTCGCTGCTCTGGTTGCTCAGCACCGGTTGGTCGGGGTAGCGGCGCAGGCCGTTGACGTCGGTGGCGGGAAGGGCTGGCAGTTGCGAGCTGGCGAGGCCTTCGACTTTTAGCGTCAGGCTGCGGGTCAGGGAATCGCCGACCTGGGTGTGGTCCGGTTCCGGGCTCCAGCTTTCGCTGAGGCTGAGGTTGCGCGCCGGCAACCATGGCGCATCGACCGGGTAGGTCAGCGGTTTCGGTTTGACCGTCAGCGGAATCGACGCCGAGCTGACGCGCATCAATTTGCCGGGCTTGGGCCCCGAGGCGTCTGCCGATGGCGCGGTATCGACCAGCGTGGCGCTGAAGGTCTGCGGGGCGATCGTCAGCAGGCCGCTGTGTTGCGGATAGATCGCGTAGCGCATCTCGATCACGCCGTGGCGCAGACCGTTGATGTCTTTCTCGTAGGTGCGCGTGTCGCCGAGCTGCTCGATGCGCGCATCGGCGATTTGCAGCGGGCTCAGGCTGCTGTCGTCGTACAGCGAGACTGAATGATAGATGCGCAGGGTCAGGATGGCCTGGGCCTGCACGTAAACGCTGGTCTGGTCGAGGCTGGCTTCGATGAACACCGGATCGAGGCTGTTGTTGTCTTCGCGGTTGTCGCTGGCGATCACCTGCACGGTGATCGGCTGGCTCTGTGCTTCGCCCAGTTGCAGCGGCGGAATCACGACGCTGCCGTTCTCTTTCGGCAGCAGGGTGATGATCCAGCGTGTGGTCGCGCGGTTGTCGCCGTTGAGGGTGTTGAGCTGGTTGACCTGGCGCGTGCCGCGCACTTCGAACAGCGCTTCCAGTGCCGACAGATCGGGCTTGCCGAACTGGGTGACGTCGTCAGTTTCGAGGGTGAGCTCGACCGTCTCGCCGGAGTTCAGGCGACTGCGATCCACGCTGGCGGTCAGCTCGGCCGCCTGGGCGGTGGCCGTGCAGATCAGCAGGGGCAGCAAGAGAGCGGTGAAGCGGGTCATCGAATGTTTTCCTGATCCTGATGTTGTTGCTGTTCGTACCAGAATTTGCGCCTGAGCAGCTCACCCGGGTCGTCCGGGATCTTGCCCAGCCATTGCTCGAGTGCCTGACGCTGCTCGCCTTCGAGGTTGTTCTCGCTCGGGCGCAGGGTCGGCACCGTGTCGGTTTCCTCTTCCTCGTTGCTGCCGGGGATTTCATTGGGGCCGGGCAGCGGCGGGGCGGTCGGCGGCGGTTCGCTGGCCGACTCGGCCGGTTGCGCCTCGCTCTGGGTTTCACTGCTCACCGCCGGAGGTGGCGCGGTGGTGGGCGAAGGCTCATCGCCGGGCAGACTTTGTTCGTTTGGCTGGTTGTCCGGTTCGGGCGGCGGCGGGGCGTTTTTCTGCTTCAGCAGGTTTTCCACCAGCGCCTTGTTGGTCTGCGCCGGACGCAGATCCGGTTGCAGCTCGAGCGCCTGTTCGTAGGCATCAATCGCCGCTTCCAGCTCGCCACTTTTCGCCAGAGCGTTGCCACGATTGTAGTGGGCGCGGGCATCGCTGCCCTCGGCAAAACGCTGAGCGGCGCCACTGTAGTCGCCGGCCTCGTACAACGCCACCCCTTGCCACTGATGATCTTCAAAATGCTGCGCGGCTTCGGCCGGGCGCTTCTGCTTGAGCAGATGCAGACCTTGCTGGTCGGGGCGCAACCACAAGTCTTCGAAGTCGAAAGCGTAGCTCGGTTGCGGCAGGCACCACAGCAGCGGCAGGCAGAACAGCCAGCCACGGCGCCCGGCACACGCCGCCAGCAACAGCAGCGGCAACAGCAGCCAGTAACCCTGATCGGCCCACGTATCGAGGCGCACGGTCTGGCCGTCGTCGCGCAGGCTGCGCGGGCCGTTGAGCAGGCCAAGGGCGCCGAGATCAGCTTCGTCGAGTCGCGCCGGGTGATACTCACCGCCCACGCTGTTGAGGAAAGTCGCCAGGCCCGGACTGTCGAGTTGCGGCACGCGGATCGCGCCTTGCTCGTCCTTGAGGAAACTGCCGTCCTCCTGGGCAATCGGCGCACCTTCGGCGGTGCCGATGCCGAGCATCAGCAGTTGCGTCGACTCGCCATTCAGCGCGCGGCGGATACCGCGCCGTTCTTCTTCATTGAGCGACGAACCGATCAGCAGAATCCGTCCTTGTCCCAGCGCACCTTGCTTGAGCAAGGCCAGTGCTTTGTCCACCGCCAGATCGGCGCGGTGACCGCTCTGCGGCATCAGCGACGGCTTGAGCGCGTCGAGCAGATTACGACTGGTGGCCAGATCATCCGACAGCGGCACCAGGGTGTGCGCGCTGCCGGCATAAACGACGATGGCGGTCTGCGCATCGCTGCGTGCCTGCAACAGGTCGAACAGCTTGCGCCGCGCTTGTTCGAGGCGTGTTGGCGGTGAGTCGGTGGCGAGCATCTCCGGGGTCAGTTCGAGCACGACTACCAGCGGGTCGGCGGGTTTCTGGCTGGTCTGTTCGACGCGCTCCCAGCTCGGCCCAAGCAAGGCCAGAATGGTCAGCAACCATGCCACGCCAAGGGCGATCCACGGCAGTTTGCTCTGGCGACCGCTGCCGCCACTGAGCAGCGCAGCGTGGAATGCCGGCGGCAGAATCATCTGCCAGCGACCGGCGCGTTTCTGTCGGTGCCAGAGTTGCCAGAGCAGCCAGCCGAGCAGCGGCAACAGCAACAGCCACCAAGGGCGGAACCAGTGCGGCCAGAGCGCAATCATCGGCGCCTCCGCAGACGCAAACGCTGCAAGCGCTGACGCCAGTCCGGCAGCGGACTTTGTAAATACAGTTGTTTGCTGAACAGGCGTTGCAGCGGATTGTCCGGCCACAGTTCGCGGACGACCAGCAACAGGCTCAACCATAGCGCCAACGCCAGCGGCCAGTGATACAAGGCTTGCGCCGGGCGTGCCTGAGTCGGTTGCTGGGTCACCGGTTCGAGCTGATCGAGAGTGTCCTTGATCGCTTGCAGCTCTTTGCCGTCGTGGGCGCGGAAGTACTGGCCGCCGGTGATTTCGGCGATGGCCTTGAGTGCCGGCTCATCCAGATCGAGGCTCGGATTGACCCCGAGCAGGCCGGTCGAGCCGCTGTCCTCGGGATTGGCGCCGATGCCGATCGGATAGATTCTGACGCCTTCACTGGCGGCCAGTTTTGCGGCGGTCAGCGGATTGATTTCGCCGCCGTTGTTGGCGCCGTCGGTGACCAGGATCAGAACGCGACTTTGCGCCGGGCGCAGACGCAAGCGTTTCAGAGCCAGACCGATGGCATCGCCGATCGCGGTGTTCTTGCCGGCGATGCCGATCCGCGCCTCGTCGAGCCACACACGTACGGTGCGCCGGTCGAAGGTCAGCGGTGCTTGCAGGTAGGCCTGGCTGCCAAACAGGATCAGACCGACGCGGTCGCCGTCGCGGCTTTCAAGGAAATCACCGAGCAAGTGCTGCACCAGCGACAGGCGACTGACTTCTTCGTCCTGCCACTGCATGTCGGGAAAATCCATCGAACCGGACACGTCCACCGCCACCAGCAGATCGCGACCGCTGGCGGCAATCGGCAGCGGTTCGCCGAGCCATTGCGGGCGGGCGGCGGCGATCAGCAGGATCAGCCACAACAGGATAAACGGCGCCTGCTGTCGCCAGGCCGGCAAGTTGGCGCGGGCGCGGCGGCGGGCGAGGCCTTCGAGGTCGGCGAGGAAACTGACTTTCAACGCCGGCTCGCCGCTGTCGGCCACCGGCAGGACAAGACGCATCAACCACGGCAGCGGCAATAGCACGAAGATCCACGGCCAGGCGAACTCAAACATGTTTGCGAATCCACGTGTCGACCGCTTGGGTCAGGCCGGCGATGGCTTTGTCGTCGAGTTTGCATTCCGGTTTGTACGCGCCTTCGACCAGCACCATCCAACGCGTCAGGCCGGCAGCCGGGCAGCGGTTATCGAGGAAGGCCAGCCATTTGCGGCCGTTGAGGGTGTGGCTCTGGCTGTACGGATAGTGGTTGCGGCACAGGCGTTTGAGCAGGCCGTTGAGTTGTTGCAGCCAAGCGCCGGCCGGTGCGCCGTCGTAAGGCTTGGGCATTTGCGCCAGTTCGGCGAGCGCGGCGATGCGTACCGGGTCCAGCGGCTGCTCGGCGCGCACCACCGGGCGTTTCTTGATCGGAATGAAGCGGCGCAGCTTCCACACGGCAAAACCCAGCAGCGGCAACAGCAGAAGCAGCAGCCACCAGCCCGGTGCTGGCGGCCAGAAGGCGATCGGCGGCGGCGAGATCAGCGGTTGTAGTTGGTCGAGGCCGTTCATCGACCTTTCCCCGGACGCTGCGGGTTGAGGAACTCGCGCATCTGCTCGACCATTTCGCTCTGCGTGCTCAACGGCATCAGCAACACCCGCAGCTTTTGTGCGAGCAATTCCCAGCGAGCGATGCGCGCTTCGGCCTGGGCGCGGTAGGTCTGGCGCAGGTCGAAATTCAGCGTGTCGATTTCCAGTTGCGCGCCGCGCTCGGCGAAGCGCAGCAGACCGGCGGCGGGCAGGGCGTGATCGAGCGGATCGGACAGCGGCAACATCAGCAGATCGCAATGCCGCGCCAGCAAACTCAACTGCTGCTCGGCGCTGTCGGACAACGCGCGTTCATCGCAAATGACGATGGCCAGACTGCCCGGTCGCAGCACTTCCCGGGCGCGGCGCAGGGCCACGCCGAAGGCATCGCGATCCGGCTCGCGCTCGCTGTGCAGCGATTGATTGACCTTGACCAGACGGTTGAGCAATTGCAGCAGGCTCTGCTTGCTCCGGCGAGGCTTGATTTCGTAGTGCTCGTTATCGCCAAACACCAGCCCGCCGACGCGGTCGTTGTGCCCCAGCGCGGCCCAGCCGATCAACGCCGCGACTTGCGCCGCCAGCACCGATTTGAACATCAGCCCCGAGCCGAAAAACAACCGCGTGCTTTGCTCGACCATGATGAAAATCGGCCGCTCGCGTTCTTCATGGAACAGCTTGGTGTGCGGCTCTTGCGTGCGCGCGGTGACGCGCCAGTCGATGGTGCGCACGTCGTCTCCGGCCTGATACACCCGCACCTGATCGAAGTCGACGCCACGGCCACGGAATTTCGAGTGATGCAGACCGATCAGCGGGCTGCGCTGGCTCGGCGTGGAAAACAACTGTACCTCGCGCACGCGGTGACGCATTTCGATCAGCTCGGCGAGGCTGATGCGGATACCGGGTTCGGAGGGCAGGGCGGCGTTCATGGGGGTCAAGCGACGGCGACGACGTCGAGAATCCGCTGCACCACGCGGTCCTGATCGATGCCAGCGGCTTCGGCTTCGAACGACAGAATGATGCGGTGGCGCAACACGTCGAACAGCACGGCCTGAATGTCTTCCGGGCTGACGAAATCGCGACCGGCCAGCCAGGCGTGGGCGCGGGCGCAGCGATCGAGGGCGATCGAGCCGCGCGGACTGGCGCCGTAGGCGATCCACTCGGCCATTTCCGGGTCGAACTTGGCCGGGTTGCGCGTGGCCATGACCAGTTGCACCAGGTATTCCTCCACGGCGTCGGCCATGTACAAACCAAGGATTTCCTTGCGCGCGGCGAAGATCGCCTGCTGGCTGACCCGGCGCTCGGGCTTGGTCTCGCCGTTCAGCGCCTCGCCACGGGCCTGCTGGAGGATGCGCCGTTCGACAGCGGCGTCGGGGAAGCCGATCTTGACGTGCATAAGGAAACGGTCGAGCTGGGCTTCCGGCAGCGGATAGGTGCCTTCCTGTTCGATCGGGTTCTGCGTGGCCATCACCAGAAACAGCGGCGACAGTTCATAGGTGCTGCGGCCGACACTGACCTGACGCTCGGCCATCGCTTCGAGCAAGGCCGATTGCACCTTGGCCGGCGCGCGGTTGATTTCGTCCGCCAGCACCAGATTGTGAAAGATCGGCCCCTGCTGGAAGACGAAACTGCCGGTTTCCGGACGGTAGATTTCGGTGCCGGTGATGTCGGCCGGCAGCAGGTCGGGGGTGAACTGGATTCGATGGAACTGGGCTTCGATGCCCTCGGCGAGTTCTTTGATCGCTTTGGTCTTGGCCAGACCGGGAGCGCCCTCGACCAGCATATGGCCGTCGGCAAGCAGGGCGATGAGCAAGCGCTCGATGAGTTTTTCCTGGCCGAGAATCTGCGTTGAAAGAAAGGTTCGCAGCGCCAGCAGCGCTTCACGATGTTCCATCGGTGACTGTTCCTGGAAAGGGGGTGGCCGGGGCGTTCGGATAACGCCGGGGCTGGGGGCGTTACTTTAATCCATCGTGGGGGGCGGCGACTAACGGCATTTTGTGCAAAAGAGCAAAAGATCGCGGGTTTCGGCAGCTTCCCGGTTGGAATGCGATCCCCTGTAGGAGCTGCCGAAGGCTGCGATCTTTTGATCTTTCGCAAAGCAGGAAATTGTAGCGGCGCCAGTGCCGGCCCTATCGCTGGCAAGCCAGCTCCCACAGGTTTCGGCGCAGTGCATGCGATTGGTGCAGCGCATCGGTCCCTGTGGGAGCTGGCTTGCCAGCGATAGGGCCCTTCCAGGCCCCATCAAACCTCGCTGATAAAGGTCCCGGTCCCATCTAGAATGTTCTTCAAAGTCTCAACAACCTCATCCATATCCACCATATCCGGATTAAAACTGATCTCCAGCACATCATCGCCATTCAACGCATCGGCATCCGCCGCAGCAATCTCGATCTTCAGCAGATTTGAGCTCAGCGTGACCTTCACCCCGTCGAGCGTCGATGGCTCGCCATCGAGAGTGATCTCCAGCTCATCCTCGTCCGGATAACGGCTCATCAGGAACATCTCGCCCTTGTCGCTGTGGCAGCACAGCATGGCCATGTTGTCTTCTTCGTCGTCGCACGGGTTGACGATCAGTAGGGCGGTGGTCATTTGCATGGGGAATTCCTGGGCAGTGGCGGCGGTGAATCTGTTCGAAGGCGCGATTTTGCCAGTCTCAACCGGTTTGCGCTGCCTGCATCGGTAAAAAAGTGGCAAAGCAGGACATTTCCGTCGCCCACTTCCGAGTAGCGAGAAGGGGAAATCCGACGCCCCTGTAGGGCGATTACAGATGACGATTTTTCTACACGAAGTTGCGATGTTTCGCTTGAGATAGCCACCATTTTGCCGTTAGTTTTGCCCTCCCAGCAAAGGACTGCGCCCACCCCAATGAAAAAAAGGACCTCTTTCGATGAGCCCATATTTCGAACGCGCCGAAGAAATCCGTCACCTGGCCGAGGAACAGATCGAGGAGATCTACAAGCGCTATCTCGACGGCGAAAAAACTGCCGCGCTGATGGCGGAATTTCAGATCCCTGCAACGGTGCGCAGTCTGCTCAAGGTTCTGCCCCCGGTTATCAGTGCCGACCTCAGCTGTCCTTACTGCAATCTGCCGATGTGGATACGCCGACACGCCAGAGGGACTTCGCTTTCGTTGCGCAGTACATTCAAATGTGTACGCTGTGAGCACCAGCAAAGCCTTCCCGGCACCCATGGCCGCCAGACGACGTGCAGCTGCACAGAGTGTTTCAAGTTACGCCAGCAGCAGCTTGCCGCCCGGGCCGCGCGTGATCGCCTGGAATTGGAAGCTCGATATGGCGCGCGATGCCCCGCAGTGCCTTACGCCAATCTGGGGTTCGTGCAGAAGCTGACGTTGCTCGCCTTGCTGGATGATGGTTACGGCGCGACCGTTGAATGGATTGCGCCGTTGAATGCGCCATCCAGAGAAGAGCTGCTCGCCCTGACGTTCGAGGCCCGTGAAGAGTTGCTCAAAGGCCTGCACGAAGCCGGGGTGCTGGCGGTTTCCACCGATTCCGACATCAACGCCTTCGATCGCAGTGAGGGCTGCAATATCCGCGAGTACAGCGCGGTGCGCTGGCTGCCCAGCGTCACGCTCGACGGCGTGACGCGCAGTACCCGCGAGAATTTGTACCGGGTGCTGTATCAGGAGTTGTCGGGCAGCGTCAAAGCCGCCTGGAAGAGCGAAATCTATTCGCTGGTCTTCAGTCTCGCCCGCGAAGCGTCCATTCAATACATTCGTGTGCTGGCCGCGGAAGTGGATTTTGCCTTCACGGCCGAAGCCCGTGCCGAGGAGGTGGTCGGGCAGTTGCTGCAGGACTTCTCGGTGAGTCAGTTGTATTACTTCGCCCGCCTCGCGGTGAGGAACGCCGCGCACTTCTACGCCACCGGCAATTCCAAGGGACGCAGCCATGCCTCCAACACCATCCCGCGCAACATGCTCGGCACGGCGCAGGACGCGCTGGCGCGCAATTGGCGAAAGAACGCCCATCGCGACGCGCGGGTGCCGCAAACGGCCTTGCAACGCTTGCTTTACGACGTGGTGCTCAAGGACAGCGGCGCCGGATTTTCCAAATCGCCGGGCATGTACTGGCGTGACGAACTGGTCCCGCAATTCTTTTCCGCCGTGGCCTTCGACAGCGACTTGCTTAGCCACCTCCGGCTGTTCTGCCGCGAATGCGATTCGACCAACATCGACGCCAGCATGGACAAGCAGATCCTGCAGACGATGTGCTACGACTGCGCCACGGTGAGCAAATTCAGAGCCTTTGAGGAACTGCCCGACTGATCCGCGTCAACCGCTGGCGCTGAACCGGATGCCACGCTCAGGGTCGATAACAGGGCCTTGGGCGTTTTCGTTTCCGGATATGTAACGTCCTCGGCGACCGACCTGGCACGAAAGTCCCGTGAAACCGGGGTTTTGAACCTGCATTTCGGCCCACGCCTGCTAGTGTTGATGCAGGCGAAACCCTGCATTTACGTGCCAATGACCGAATATGTCGCAGCACCGCAAGCAGACACATTGTCGCACCCATTAAGCTGCGCAACGGATGAGCACCCGTAAAGGCATTGTCGGCAGCGCTGGCAGTCGCTTTTGCAGATGCTCATTCATGGAAGGTGAATGTGACCTGAGTGTCCCGTCCAGCTTCACCCACCTGTCTCCCTGTTTCCTCTGCCCGAGAATCAGGAACAGGGCGACACGAGGCCCGAAAGGGCTGTTGCACGCGACGCTTTCCATCAATAACAAGCTTAAGCGGAGTACCACAGATGGCGTTCTTCACCGCAGCCAGCAAAGCCGACTTCCAGCACCAACTGCAAGCGGCACTGGCGCAGCACATCAGTGAACAGGCACTGCCACAAGTGGCGCTGTTCGCTGAACAATTCTTCGGCATCATTTCCCTGGACGAGCTGACTCAACGTCGCCTCTCCGACCTCGCTGGCTGTACTCTCTCTGCGTGGCGCCTGCTTGAGCGCTTCGATCACGCGCAACCGCAAGTGCGTGTCTACAACCCCGATTACGAACGCCACGGCTGGCAGTCGACCCACACCGCGGTCGAAGTGCTGCACCACGACCTGCCATTTCTGGTCGACTCGGTGCGCACCGAGCTGAACCGTCGCGGCTACAGCATTCACACCCTGCAGACCACCGTGCTCAGCGTGCGTCGTGGCAGCAAGGGCGAATTGCTGGAAATCCTGCCAAAAGGCAGCACCGGCGAAGGCGTGCTGCACGAATCGCTGATGTATCTGGAAATCGACCGTTGCGCCAACGCGGCCGAGCTGAATGTGCTGAGCAAAGAGCTTGAGCAGGTGCTCGGTGAAGTGCGCGTCGCCGTCGCTGACTTCGAGCCGATGAAAGCCAAGGTGCAGGACATCCTCACCCAGCTGGACAACAGCGCTTATCCGGTCGATGCCGACGAAAAGAACGAAATCAAAAGCTTCCTGGAATGGCTGGTGGGCAACCACTTCACCTTCCTTGGCTACGAAGAGTTCGTGGTTACCGATCAGGCCGATGGTGGCCACATCGAGTACGACCAGAGCTCCTTCCTCGGCCTGACCAAACTGCTGCGCACCGGCCTGACCTACGAAGACCTGCGCATTGAAGATTACGCCGTTGCCTACCTGCGCGAACCGACCCTGCTGTCGTTCGCCAAGGCCGCGCATCCGAGCCGTGTGCACCGTCCGGCCTACCCGGACTACGTGTCGATCCGTGAAATCGACGCCGACGGCAAAGTCATCAAGGAACACCGTTTTATGGGCCTGTACACCTCGTCGGTGTATGGCGAGAGCGTGCGGGTCATCCCGTTCATCCGCCGCAAGGTCGAAGAAATCGAGCGCCGCTCCGGCTTCCAGTCCAAGGCTCACCTGGGCAAGGAACTGGCGCAGGTCCTCGAAGTGCTGCCGCGTGACGACCTGTTCCAGACCCCGGTCGACGAACTTTTCACCACCGTGATGTCGATCGTGCAGATCCAGGAACGCAACAAGATCCGCGTGTTCCTGCGCAAAGACCCGTACGGTCGCTTCTGCTACTGCCTGGCCTACGTGCCGCGCGACATCTATTCCACCGAAGTCCGCCAGAAGATCCAGCAAGTGCTGATGGAGCGCCTTAAGGCTTCCGACTGCGAGTTCTGGACCTTCTTCTCGGAATCCGTGCTGGCCCGCGTGCAGCTGATTCTGCGCGTCGATCCGAAGAACCGTCTCGACATCGACCCGCTGCTGCTGGAAAAAGAAGTGGTCCAGGCCTGCCGCAGCTGGCAGGACGACTACGCTGCACTGACCGTCGAAAGCTTCGGCGAAGCCCACGGCACCAACGTGCTGGCCGACTTTCCGAAAGGCTTCCCGGCCGGTTACCGCGAGCGTTTTGCCGCGCATTCGGCCGTGGTCGACATGCAGCACCTGCTGAGCCTCAACGAAAAAAATCCGCTGGTGATGAGCTTCTATCAGCCGCTCGGTCAGGTTTCCGGCCAGCGCGAGCTGCATTGCAAGCTGTATCACGCCGACACGCCGCTGGCGCTGTCCGACGTCCTGCCGATTCTGGAAAACCTCGGCCTGCGCGTGCTGGGTGAATTCCCGTATCGCCTGCGCCACACCAACGGCCGCGAGTTCTGGATTCACGATTTCGCTTTCACCGCCGCTGAAGGTCTGGACCTCGACATCCAGCAACTCAACGACACCCTGCAGGACGCGTTCGTGCACATCGTGCGCGGCGATGCCGAGAACGATGCGTTCAACCGTCTGGTGCTGACCGCCGGTCTGCCATGGCGCGACGTGGCACTGCTGCGTGCCTACGCCCGTTACCTGAAGCAGATTCGTCTGGGCTTCGACCTGGGTTACATCGCCAGCACTCTGAACAACCACACCGACATTGCTCGCGAGCTGACCCGGTTGTTCAAGACCCGTTTCTACCTGGCACGCAAGCTCGGCAGCGATGATCTGGAAGACAAGCAACTGCGTCTGGAACAAGCGATTCTGACCGCACTGGACGATGTTCAGGTGCTCAACGAAGACCGCATCCTGCGTCGTTACCTCGACCTGATCAAAGCCACCCTGCGTACCAACTTCTATCAGACTGACGCCAACGGCCAGAACAAGTCGTACTTCAGCTTCAAGTTCAACCCGCATGCGATCCCTGAGCTGCCGAAGCCAGTGCCGAAGTTTGAAATCTTCGTCTACTCGCCACGCGTCGAAGGCGTGCACCTGCGCTTCGGCAACGTTGCCCGTGGTGGTCTGCGCTGGTCCGATCGTGAAGAAGACTTCCGCACCGAAGTTCTCGGCCTGGTGAAAGCCCAGCAAGTGAAGAACTCGGTCATCGTGCCAGTGGGCGCGAAGGGCGGCTTCCTGCCGCGTCGCCTGCCACTGGGCGGCAGCCGTGACGAGATCGCGGCCGAGGGCATCGCCTGCTACCGCATCTTCATTTCCGGTCTGTTGGACATCACCGACAACCTGAAGGACGGCGCCCTGGTGCCGCCGGTCAACGTCGTGCGTCATGACGACGATGACCCGTACCTGGTGGTCGCGGCGGACAAGGGCACTGCAACCTTCTCCGACATCGCCAACGGCATCGCCATCGACTACGGCTTCTGGCTGGGTGACGCGTTTGCGTCCGGTGGTTCGGCCGGTTACGACCACAAGAAAATGGGCATCACCGCCAAAGGCGCGTGGGTCGGCGTACAGCGCCACTTCCGCGAGCGCGGCATCAATGTTCAGGAAGACAGCATCACCGTGGTGGGCGTCGGCGACATGGCCGGCGACGTGTTCGGTAACGGCCTGTTGATGTCCGACAAGCTGCAACTCGTCGCTGCGTTCAACCACATGCACATCTTCATCGACCCGAACCCGAACCCGGCGACCAGTTTCGTCGAGCGTCAGCGTCTGTTCGACCTGCCGCGTTCGGCCTGGACCGACTACGACACCAGCATCATGTCCGAAGGTGGCGGTATCTTCTCGCGCAGCGCGAAGAGCATCGCGATCTCGCCGCAGATGAAAGAACGCTTCGACATCAAGGCCGACAAGCTGACCCCGACCGAACTGCTCAATGCCTTGCTCAAGGCGCCGGTGGATCTGTTGTGGAACGGCGGTATCGGCACCTACGTCAAGGCCAGCACCGAAAGCCACGCCGATGTCGGCGACAAGGCCAACGATGCGCTGCGCGTCAACGGCAACGAGCTGCGCTGCAAAGTCGTGGGCGAGGGCGGTAACCTCGGCATGACCCAACTGGGTCGTGTGGAATTCGGCTTGAATGGTGGCGGTTCCAACACCGACTTCATCGACAACGCCGGTGGTGTGGACTGCTCCGACCACGAAGTGAACATCAAGATCCTGCTGAACGAAGTGGTTCAGGCCGGTGACATGACCGACAAGCAACGCAACCAGTTGCTGGCGAGCATGACCGACGAAGTCGGCAATCTGGTGCTGGGCAACAACTACAAGCAGACTCAGGCCCTGTCCCTGGCGGCGCGCCGTGCCTACGCGCGCATCGCTGAGTACAAGCGTCTGATGAGCGATCTGGAAGGTCGTGGCAAGCTGGACCGTGCCATCGAGTTCCTGCCGACCGAAGAGCAACTGACCGAGCGCGTCGCTGAGGGCCACGGCCTGACCCGTCCTGAGCTGTCGGTGCTGATCTCCTACAGCAAGATCGACCTCAAAGAGCAACTGCTAGGCTCGCTGGTGCCGGACGACGACTACCTGACCCGCGACATGGAAACGGCGTTCCCGCCGACCCTGGTCAGCAAGTTCTCCGAAGCCATGCGTCGCCACCGTCTGAAGCGCGAAATCGTCAGCACCCAGATCGCCAACGATCTGGTCAACCACATGGGCATCACCTTCGTGCAGCGACTCAAAGAGTCGACTGGCATGAGCCCGGCGAACGTGGCGGGCGCTTACGTGATCGTGCGCGACATTTTCCACCTCCCGCACTGGTTCCGTCAGATCGAAGCGCTGGACTATCAGGTTTCCGCTGACGTACAGCTGGAGCTGATGGACGAGCTGATGCGTCTGGGCCGTCGCGCCACGCGCTGGTTCCTGCGTGCTCGCCGCAATGAGCAGAACGCTGCCCGTGACGTCGCGCATTTCGGTCCGCACCTGAAAGAACTGGGTCTGAAACTCGACGAACTGCTCAGCGGCGAAATCCGCGAGAACTGGCAGTCGCGCTATCAAGCGTACGTCGAAGCCGGTGTGCCGGAGTTGCTGGCGCGTATGGTTGCGGGTACTTCGCACCTGTACACGCTGCTGCCGATCATCGAAGCCGCCGACGTCACCGGGCAGGACCCGGCCGAAGTGGCCAAGGCCTACTTCGCCGTGGGCTCTGCGCTGGACATCACCTGGTACCTGCAACAGATCAGCGCCTTGCCGGTGGAAAACAACTGGCAGGCCCTGGCCCGTGAAGCGTTCCGTGATGACGTCGACTGGCAGCAACGGGCGATCACCATTTCCGTGCTGCAACAGGGCGACGGCTCCCAGGATGTGGAAGCACGCCTGGCACTGTGGATGGCCCAGCACGAAAGCATGATCGAACGCTGGCGCGCCATGCTGGTGGAAATCCGTGCTGCGAGCGGTACGGACTACGCCATGTACGCGGTGGCCAACCGTGAACTGCTGGATCTGGCATTGAGCGGGCAAGCAATCGTGCCTGCGGTTGCTGCGAATGCCGAGCTTGAACTGGCGTAAGTAGTGGCTGAATGAAAAGGCCCCTGTATCGCGAGATGCCGGGGCTTTTTTATGCCTGTGTTTTTTGTGGTGCCTGGTCTGGCGCCTTCGCGAGCAGGCTCGCTCCCACAGTTGATCGCATTCCAAAATGTGGGAGCGAGCCTGCTCGCGAAGAGGCACTTACATCAATACAACTTTTGATGTTGTTTACTCTCGAGCATCGACACTTTCTCCCCCGGCCGCACAACCAGATTACTGAGCGACCGATCAAACTCCCGTAACGCCTCAACCTGCAATTTTTCCTGCTGATTGATATCCGCCACGATCTCTTCCGAGCGCTTGAAGTCCGCCCATACTGGCGTCAGTTCACGCGCTTGCGAGCCCTTCGCGGTGCCGATGTAGTTCAACTGCCCATCGTAAAAATCGGCACTGACATCTGCGCGGATATCCGAGCTGCGCGAGGTGATCAATTGGCTGTGGGTATCGACGATCGCCACCACATCAGGCCTCGCCGCGCGCAGGCTTTGCATGTCTGGGTACACCGTCACCGAACCGAACTGACGTTGCAGCGAAGCGTTGACCCACTCAACCGCGCGATCCGGGCTGGAGCTGGCGACGTAGGCGTCGTGAATCGGCTGCACCAGCAGGCTCTGACCGAAGCCGGTGCCGGCCTTGGCCTGATATTCGCGAAGGTATTGGCGATTGGCCTGGGTACCCGGGCTATAAATCACCCCCAGCGAGACGCCGGGACCGCTCTTGACCAAAGTGGCAGTGCTGCGACCGGTCGGGTGCGGCAGCAGCGTGTCGAGGGATGACACGGCTTGCGGGCAGTGGGAACAGAACAGGCAGAGAGCAGCAAAGCCGAGATGGCCAGCAGGGCGGGAAGCGCAGGTTTCATGGTGTTTCTCCCGTGAAACAAGGTCTGTCGATGAGGGTGGAAGGGCCGATGGTTGGGCAGATATTCAGGGTAAACCTGGCGGCCTGACCATTGGCTGAATAACCTGTTAGGCGTTAGTTTTATTGGCTTTAAGCCTTCCCAGGTAATGCCTCAGCGCAATAAAAAAGGCGCAAATGCTCTATTTGCGCCTTTCGTTTATGGCTGGTCACGCAGCCATCAGTTTTCCAGCGGGATCAGCACCTGCTCATCCGGGGCCAGCACCATGAACACCAGCAATTTGGCCGGCTTGGTCGAACTGGCGTTTTTCGACACCAGATGCTCCGAGCCAGCCGGCTCGTACCAGAACTGGCCCTTCTTGTAAGTAATCGCTTTTTCGCCCTTGACCTGGGAAATCACTTCGCCATCGAGCACGTAAGCCATCGCCGTACCTTCGTGTTTGTGGGCGATCGAGGATTGCCCGGGCTTGTAGTCGACTTCGATCATCATGGCTTTCTTGCCGGGGGCGTTTTTCAGCACTTGTTCCTGCAGCACGGTGACTTTCTCGGATGGGTCGTGAGCCATTGCCGAGGCGGAGAGGGTGAAGGCGAGGGCTGCGGCGACGAGGTGCAGGGCTTTCATGGCGGGTTACCTGTGATGGTTGGGGTGTGCTCACAGTAGGCCGCAATGTGGCCGGTTCAAACGGCCAATATTCGCGAAGATCAGGTGACCAATTGGCCTCGGAAGGATTTCGGCGTGGCGCAAATCGCCTTCGCGAGCAGGCTCGCTCCCACAGGTTCTGCGGTTGCTCACCCATCTTGTGAACAACAAATAACCTGTGGGAGCGAGCTTGCTCGCGAAGAGGCCAGCTCAGACGATGGGAAAGCTGTTGAAATCCACGCTATTGGCCAACCGACTGTCGATCAGGTCGATAAACCCCTGCGCCTCGGGCCGGTTGAAATGCGCCTGCATCGCCGCTTCCGACTGCCAGCGCGCGCTGACCGTCCAGCGGTGGCTGTCTTCGGGGCAGCGGTCGACCAGGTAGGAATCGCAGCCCGGAGTTTCGCGCAGGGTGTCGACGATCTTCTGCAATTGCTTGCCGAGCTCTTCCGAGCGGCCCGCTGCAGCCTTGACCTCAACCGTATTGATCACTTCGCTGGACATTGCTCACACTCCTGAATCAGGCCGGACGAATCCTGCTCACTGAGGGATAACGCCTGTGCAGAATAGGCCTGCCGCCATGAATCACCAATAACCAATCGGCGGTAAAAGCCTTATACCAACGGCTCATGACAGCTGTTCGAGGATGTCACGCAGGCGATCCAGAGCAATGTCGATGTCCAGGGTCTCGATGGCGCCGAAGCCGAAATACAGGCCTTCTTTCGCCGGCTGCTGGTAGTAGAAACCACTGATCGCATACAGGCCGACCTCGACCTTTTTTGCCAGCTCGATGACCAGCGGCAAATCGATCGGCACCTTGCAGAACACTGCCATGTGAAACCCGGCACTGGCTGGAACGGCTTGCAGCCAAGGTGCAAGGTCGGTGGCCATGCGCTCGAGAATGCGTTCGCGGCGTTGCGCGTAGATCGTGTGGCAGCGGCGGATGTGCTTGAGCAGGCAACCCTCGGCGATGAACTTGGCCAGCGCCCATTGCGGCAGGGTCGAGGCGTGCAGATCGGTCAGCTGTTTGGCGCGAATCACCGCCTCGATAATCGACGGCGGCAGGATCGCGTAGCCCAGACGCAGCTCTGGCAGCAGGGTTTTCGAGAAGGTGCCGACGTAGGCGACGATGCCGCGCTGGTCGAGGTTGTACAGCGAATCGGTGGGCCGGCCCTCGTAGCGGAATTCACTGTCGTAATCGTCTTCGATGATGATCGCGCCGAGCTCATGGGCCCGGGCGAGCAGGGCCTCGCGGCGCGCCTGACTCATCGCCATACCCAGCGGAAACTGGTGCGAGGGCGTCACATAAATCAGCCGCGTGCCATCGGGAATCTGTTCGACCTGAATACCCTCGGCATCCACCGGCACCCCGACTACTTCGGCACCGTGCGTGCCGAACAACAAGCGCGCGGGCGGGTAGCCGGGATCTTCCATCGCCACCAGACTGCCGGGGCGGGTCAGCACGCGGGCAATCAGGTCCAGCGCCTGCTGTGCGCCGTTGCATACGACGATGTCTTCGTCCTGACAATTGATACCGCGAGAAAACGCGATGTGCCGAGCGATAGCATTGCGCAGCGCCGGTAGGCCTTCAGCAACGCTGTAGAAGCCTTTGGACTGCGCCATCTGCCGCATCGCGTGGGCGACGCAGCGGCGCCAATCGTCTTGCGGAAACTGGCCCTTGCTGGTGGCGCCACCGATAAAGTCGTAGCGCAGCGAACCTTCAAGCGTCGGGTGACGGAGGAACACCGGCAGATTGCGCCAGCTCTCGATCACCTCGGCACTGGCCAGCTCGGTGTGGCTCTGCTTGCGCTGCACCTGCGCAGGGCGGGCGTTGACGTAGGTGCCTTTGCCGATCACCCCGGTGAGGAAATTTTCGTAAGTCAGCTGCGCATAGGTGTCGGAAATGGTCTTGCGCGAAATGCCCAATTGCTCGGCCAGCAAGCGGCTCGGCGGCAACTGCGTACCTGCGGCCAACCGCCCGGATTCAATCGCCGCGCGCAACTGCTGATACAACTGACCGGCAAGATCCTTGCGGCCGTTGATCACGACATGAAGTTCCATACCGACGAGGCTCCCGGGTGTTGAGTGAAGTGTCGGTCAGATTAGCGTTGTTGGGCTTTTGGCAGTAGTTGCGTGGACTAAAAACCGCAAATTGGCGTAAATCCCTGTGGGAGCGAGCCTGCTCGCGAAAGCGGTGGGTCATTGAACAGATTCGTTGTCTGACACTCCGCTATCGCTGGCAAGCCAGCTCCCACAGTTTTTGCGGCGTGCACGAATCTTGTGAACGACGTTAAACCTTGTGGGAGCTGGCTTGCCAGCGATAGCGGTGGTGCAGTGGATGAATATTTGTCTGGGAAACCGCTTTCGCGAGCAAGCTCGCTCCCACAGGTATTGCGTTTGGCCGAGGTTCAGTGGTGTAGCCGAAATTCGTGGAATTGGGGCTGTAACACAGCCTGCACAGCCCTTACCGTGAACTCATCATTCCGCCTGCCGAGAGCCGCGCCATGCCCCTGCGTCTGGATTACTACAACGCGTCGCCCAAGGCGATGAAAGCGATGCTTGCCATGGAGGCGCTGACCGCCAACCTGAGCATCGAAGCGCCGCTGCTGCAACTGATCAGGATCCGCGCTTCGCAACTCAACGGCTGCGCATTCTGCACCGATATGCACTCGGTGGACGCGCGGCGAGCGGGGGAGAGTGATCGGCGCTTGTATGCGATCGCGGTGTGGCGCGACAGCAGCTTCTTCAACCCCCGCGAACGCGCGGCGCTGGCCTGGGCCGAGGCGGTGACGCTGTTGGCCGAAAGCCACGTGCCCGATGACGTCTACCAGCAGGCGCGCGAGCAATTCGATGAAGGTGAACTGGTGGATTTGACGGTTGCGGTCAGCACGATCAACAGCTGGAATCGCTTGGCCGTCAGCTTCCGCCAGACCCCAAGTGACTGAAAAGCACCCATCCCTGTGGCGAGGGGATTTATCCCCGTTCGGCTGCGCAGCAGACGTCAAAACGGTGAAATCGGTTTATCTGACAGATCAGAGTCAGGCGACTTCGGGGCCGCTGCGCAACCCAACGGGGATAAATCCCCTCACCACAGGCGCTAAATCCCCTCAGCACCCACAGTGCGATTCAATTCGCCGGCCGCTGCGGTTTCACCGAGGTGCCAAACGTATTGCCCATCCGCGTACTCGTCGCCGCCGGGGTCGCCAGCCCGACCTGATTCGGCGCGCGCTTGTGCACCGGCACATTCAACGCTTCCATGTTTTTCTGCGCCGCCGCCGCGCCGTCGGGATTGTTGCCCATCTGTTGGCTCAGGCAATCGTAATTCGGCGCCTTGTAACCGCCGACCGTGACCTCGACACAGCCCAGCGGCTCCTCCGCCTGCGCCGCGCCCACCGTCATCAGCAAGACCCACATCCACCGCGTTTTCATGTCCGCCTCCTGGCCCGCCCGATTGGGCCGCTCTGGGTTTGAGTCTAGTGCAAGCGCGGGGCAAAACCCGTGATGGTTTTTTTGCACCGCCCGTCATACCAGAGTCATAAATGCCCCGCAGGATAGCGATTTTCAGGGGTGCGCCAGTCGTGCAGCGAGGCAGTTCGCGGATCAGTCTTCAGCGCTCGGCGACGCTTGTGCGCCGCGCGGGTCTGGGGTGGCTGCTCGGTCTGCTGGCCAACGCGGCCAACGCAGATCCGGCAGCGGCGGACATGCGCATGACCTTGCACATCCCGGCGCAGGAGCTGGCCCGGGCGCTGGATCAATACAGCCGCGCCACTGGCGTCGCGGTGCTGGTCGACAGCCAGTTGAGCCGGGGTCGGCGTTCCCTCGCCGTGGATGGCGAATTCACCGCCGCCGATGCCTTGCGCCATCTGCTCGGCGGCACCGGGTTGATGGCGCGCTACGCCCGGGCCGACGCGTTCACCCTGCAAGCGGCGCAGGTGGAAGACCTGCCAGTGCCGACGGACAAACCCACGCCGGCCGCTGTCGCGGTCAACCGCAGTTACGCGACGGCGGTGCAAGCGGCGATCGAGCGCAAGCTGTGCCGTTCGCCGCTGACCCGGCCGGGCAGTTATCGCGCGGTGTTGCAGGTGTGGGTCGGGCGCGACGGCGTGGTGCAGCACAACCGGTTGGTCACTTCGACCGGCGATGTACGGCGCGATAACGCGCTGGTGGAAAGTTTTCGCAACCTCACAATCGATCGGCCGACGCCCAGCGCCTTGCGCCAGCCGGTCACGTTGCTGTTGTTACCGGAGTCGTCAGGGAAACGCATGGAATGCACGAGATGGGAAGGAGTTTCCGGGGGATGAAAGACGCCGGACAAAGCGTGATGGGCCAGTTGTTCCTCAGCTCCTACGAGGATTTTCGCGTGCGCCTGCGCCGCCGTCTCGGTTCCGAGGACCTGGCCAACGACGTGCTGCACGAAACCTGGCTGCGGGTCGATCGCATGGAGACCCCGCCAAACCTGCTCAAGCCCAACGCCTATCTGTATCGCATGGCACTCAACATAGCCGCCGACCGCCGTCAGGCCGATGCGCGGCTGCTCACCGGCACCGAAGTCGAGGAACTGCTGCAACTGGGCGACGAAGCCCTCGACCCGGCGCGGGTGGTCGGCGGGCAAAAGGAGATGCAGGCCCTGCTCAGCGCCTTGTACGAATTGCCCGCACGGCGTCGGCGGATCTTCATCGCCGCGCGGCTGGAAGAGGCGCCGCACCTGGAAATCTCTCAGCGTTTCGGCATCTCCACGCGCATGGTCGAGAAGGAAATCAAAGCCGCGCTGGGCTTCTGCGCAGCGAAACTGGAAAGAAAAGTGTTTCAGCGGTTCGGTCGCGGGGCCGGAAAACCGTCTAGCGAGTAGTGACCCGATTAATCCGTTGAGAATTTGCGCGTTTGAACATCTTTCGACTGAAACCCGCCGAGCCTTCGGCCACCGAGTTGCTGCACAGCGAAGCCCACGACTGGCTGATCCTGCTGACCTCGGGCCGTGCCACCGTCGCCGACGCCCGCGCCCTGCGCGAATGGTGCGCGCGAAGCGGCGAACATGCCCGGGCCTTCGAAGAAGCCAAGCGGCTATGGCATCGCCTGCAACCGGCCGCCGAAGCGCTGCAGGGCCGACGCAGCTTCGGTCGACGGGCATTTCTCGGCGGCGCGATTGCCGCGTCCGCCGCGTTCCTGCTGGTGCGCGGCACCATTCCCGGCGGCTTCGAAGGACTGGGCGCCGACTACATCACCGAAGTCGGCCAGCAGCGCCGCGTCGAACCGGCGCAAGGTGTGAGCCTCGAACTCAACACCCAGACCCGCATCAACCAGCGCAGCGTCGAAAACGGCGTGCAGGGTTTTGAACTGGTCAGCGGCGAAGTCGAAGTACAAACCGCACGCCTGCCACTGGCGATGCAGGCCGGGGCAGGGTGGTTGCGCGCCAGTCAGGCGCGCTTCAACCTGCGCAACACCGACCAGCAAGTCTGCGTGACCTGCCTCGACGGCGCGGTCGACGTCGCCATCGACGGCCGCAACCTGCGCCTGGAAGCGGGCCAGCAAGTCACCTACGACGCACGGCAAATCGGCAACGTACAAACCGTCGACACCGCCGCCGTGATGAACTGGCGCCAACAAGTGCTGGTGTTCAACGGCGCCACCCTCAGCCAGATGATCGACGAAATCAACCGCTACCGCCCCGGCATGCTCCTGCTGCTCAACCGCGAACTCGGCCAACGCCGCGTCCAGGCCCGCTTCAACCTCGACCAACTCGCCGGCGTCGCCTTGCTGATCCGCGATGCCTACGGCGTCAAATGCACCGAACTGCCCGGTGGCGTCGTAGTGCTCAGCTAACCAAAGCCCAGCGCAATCCAAATGTAGGAGCTGCCGAAGGCTGCGATCTTTTGATCTTGCTCTTGCTTTCTGTGGGAGCGAGCTTGCTCGCGAAAGCGGTTACCCAACTGACCAATATCTTCCGGTCGCACTCGAACCCTGTGGGAGCTGGCTTGCCAGCGATGACGGCCTAACAGCCACCCAACCTGCAACTGACCGCCCCCAACCCAATTGTGGGAGCGAGCCTGCTCGCGAAAGCGGTCTACCATCTGACCAATATCTTCCGGTCGCACTCGAACCCTGTGGGAGCTGGCTTGCCAGCGATGACGGCCTAACAGCCAACCAACCTGCAGCTGACCGCCCCCAACCCAATTGTGGGAGCGAGCTTGCTCGCGAAAGCGGTCTACCATCTGACCAATATCTTCCGGTCGCACTCGATCCCTGTGGGAGCTGGCTTGCCAGCGATGACGGCCTAACAGCCACCCAACCTGCAACTGACCGCCCCCAACCCAGCTGTGGGAGCGAGCCTGCTCGCGAAAGCGGTCTACCATCTGACCAATATCTTCCGGTCGCACTCGATCCCTGTGGGAGCTGGCTTGCCAGCGATGACGGCCTAACAGCCACCCAACCTGCAACTGACCGCCCCCAACCCAATTGTGGGAGCGAGCTTGCTCGCGAAAGCGGTCTACCAGTAACAACAATATTGACTGACCCACCGCAATCGCGAGCAGGCTCACTCCTACAAAAGCCCTGCGGTGATCCCGGCTATTGCAACAACCCAATCACCTGCCGATACCGCTCAACCCCCTGCGCCGTCTGCCGACTCAAACGAATCTCCAATCCCAACGGATCCTCCCGCCGATTGCCACTCAACTGCCGCCAGCCCTTGTCCACCTCCCAAACCCGCACCTGCACATCACTCACCTCATTCAACACAGCAACCCCATTCCCAGGCGCCGGCAACGGATAGCGACTGCGCGCCTCAGCCACCGCCCGATACAACGTATCCCCCTTGACCCACCACCGAACCCGCTGCAACGCCCCCGGCTGATCCGCCGCGCTACGAATAATGTCCAGCCGAAACCCCTTGCTATCACTACTGCGCACCGTCACCGCCGGCGGCGCAGTCGGCGCCTCATCCTCAGCCCCGACCTTGCGCGGCTCGCTCAACTCGACCCCCGCGCGCATGTCCACATCGCGCTGCAACTGATTCAACACCCGCAACAACCCATCGCTCTGCTCACTGCTCGCCTGCAAATGACTGTCCGCCCGCGTCACACTGTCCAGCCCGCGCCAGGCAATCAGACTCACCACCGCCATCAGCAGAATCGCGACCATCACCTCGATCAGAGTGAACCCTTGCTGAGTCTTCATTGAATACTGATCCGCCCACTGCCATCGCGCAGCACACTCAGCCGATTGGCCCCATCCGACAAAATCAGCCGCAACGGCGGATTGATCCACTCGGCATTCAGCACCACCGTCTGCCGCGGCTCCACACGCACCTCGACCTTCGGGCTCTGCCACGCACGCGGGCGCAACTGCGCATCCTCCTTGAACGACTCAAACCCCTCGCCATCATCCCCACGCCGCCCAAAGCGAAACCCCTTGGCATCCGCCACCCACACAATCGGCCGCCCATCCGCGCGAGCCTCCGCCTGCGCCACCTGCAACAACTGCGCAACCCGCTCGGCATCCTTGCGCAACAACTGCAACGGATCGGGCCTGATACTCAAACTGATCGCCGCACTGGCAATGCCAATAATCACCAGCACCACCATCAACTCGATCAACGTAAAACCCTGCTGCCTGCTCATCACCCACGCGCTCCTTGGCGTCCCACCCCATCGTGCCCGGCGAACATGTAAGGCATGTGAAATAAAACGGAGAGAATTGCCGCGTAGGCTGGCAACAGGGACAACAAGGAGCGACAACCCATGAAACTCACCGCACGGATTACCCCGGCGCAAACCGTCCAGGCCTTGGCCCTGCTCGCCGCCCTGGTGGGCGTCGCGACATGGTCGTCGCTGCTGCTGACCACGGCGGAATCCCACACACCCGCAGCCGCCCCGCAAGTGCTTGCGGCGAGGAGTGATAGCCCGGCGTTGCAGTGGTTCTCCAATGAGACTGCGCCGGTGGATATCAAGGTGAGCGGGGTGATCGCGGGCGGGAGCGGGACGGTGGCGATATTGAGTTTGAATGATGGCGCGCCGAGGAGTTTTTTGGTGGGGGAGAAGGTTGGGGTTGGGGTGAAGTTGGTGGGGGTTGAGGGGGATGGGGTGGTGATTGAGCGGGGTGGGGAGAGGGTGAGGTTGGGGGTGGAGAGGTTGGGGGAGGGGGTTGAGTTGCCTAGGTTGGTGGGGCCTTGATTTGTTGGGGGAAACCATTCATTTGTGGCGGTTGGCTGGCTGTCAGCTAGCGCGTTTTTGCAAAAAGACGAGCCCGAATGGGCCGCATTATTTGTATCCATGAGCGGATTGCCAACAATGTCACCTACCGGCAAAAAGCATCTCCTATGGGACGCTTGCCGATGCGTCGTCACAAGTAACTGATAAATTTATTCCTCATTTTCGGTTATTCTCAGCGTCCAACCACCAGCGTCGCTGCGTAAATATGGACCGTGAAAATTTAAGCACTTACGCCAAGGGCGACAAGTTTGAAGAGCAGGTTTTCCAGTTCCTGACTCGTGAAATCCATGAAGGGCGCTTCTTTTGTAGATCGGAGCATTGTCAGATTTATAGAAAAAGAAGCTATTACTCACGCGATCGAGAAGATTCCATCATCTTCGATATCGCGATTGAGGTGTTTTTGCCTGGTCTCGAAAAACCTTCGATGATCGTAATCATAGAGTGCAAAAACTACAGCGGTACTGTTCCTGTGTGCGATATCGAAGAATTCTCCGCCAAGGTCAGTCAGGTTACCGGCTTCAACGTGAAAGGGATTTTCGCCTCCATGAGTGCGTTTCAATCTGGTACGTTCAACATTGCGCGCAACAAAGGCTTCGGGCTTCTGCGATATTTTGATCAATCCGAGTTTCGATGGGAGCTTCCTCGTGCGCTGCTAACAGGAACGCGAAGCACAAAGTCGCGTAAGCGAGCGGAAATTGAATATGCGCTGACAAATCAAGACTTTCGACCCACTATCTACAGCGCCTATGCCGTTACTCCTTCTGGCTACACAGATGGATGGGATGGCATCTGGAAAGGGCTCGATGTTGAAGCTGCGTTCAGTGATGAGGAGCTGAGGTTAATTCATACGACCCTACCTACCTCCAAACTACGTGTTCCCTTTGTCTCAAAAGATAGTCTTGAAGATTTGGCAGAACAGGTACTAAAGTCAATTTCCTATAATCAAGGCTTTGTAGATTTGAATAAGGTTATTTCTCATGAGAGGGATAGTAATGGTTTGATTGTGCGTTTTTTTGAGGAGAATCACTCAGCTCTGGGCAGTATTACCTTCAATCCACTGGAAATAAAGATCTTCACTCTCGACGAGCAATCGCACTTGGCTAGATTCACCCTTGCCCATGAGTTGGGCCACTATTTTCTTAAACATGGACGATACATGTCTCGCGAAAGCATTCACGCTCAGGATATCGATCAAAGCCAGTTTATTACTGTGCCGAAAGGAGAGGTAGAGCGACTTGAATGGCAGGCAAATATGTTTGCCTCATGTTTGCTTATGCCTCAAACTGAATTCAACATGGTACTGAGTGTTTTGGTTAAGCGTTATGGGATCCGTAACCGAGGTCACGGAACTATATATCTTGACGAGCAAAGTGACAATTTAACTAATTTTCGGATGATCGCAGCAGCGCTTAGTAGGTATTTTAAAGTGTCCTTGACAGCAGTTAGATTGCGAATGAAAGCACTGGGTCATCTAGTGGAGGCTTGAATGTATTTATGCATAATTAACAATTTGAGCAAGAGGGGTGGATACATTTCGTAATAATAAGTCCGCAGTCCCCTTTTTTAAAAGAAGAAAAATGCAAATGAAAAAATATAAAGGCCTCATAGTTTTATCTATAGCTGTAATTATAGCTCAAGTTGTATTTGGGTCTTTGCTATTTTTCTCTATCTCCACCTGGGAGCATAGAGGGATTTTTGGCGATATGTTTGGCGCCATCAATACCCTGTTTTCAGGGCTTGCATTCGCCGGAGTGATATATGCAATCTTTCTTCAGAGCGAAGAGCTAGCGCTCCAGCGAACGGAGCTTCAGCTCACAAGGGATGAGCTTGCTAAGTCGACAGCAGCACAGAGCGAACAGGCACAAGCCTTATTGGAGTCGGCGAAAATAAACGCACTATCCTCCCAGCTAAGCATGTTTACAAGTCTCGTAATAAATAATAGGACTCTGCCGAATCAGGAGCATAGAACCATGGGGGACGGCATGCTAAACACTTACAAAAAACTGGAAGAAATCCTCAATAAAAATACTTAACTATCGTTCAATGGCAAAACATCGCAGGATCAACCGAGCGTTATGGGTCGATTGCAGTCCTTCGCTTGGGGCAGCTATCGGCCAAAAGCGAACGCTCATGAACGGCCGCTTTCGACCCATAGAGGCCATTCGACTGCACTTGCCTCGGGTTATTTTTTTACCGGCCAGACTCATCTAGCATTAAAAATCTTACGTAGTACGGTTCGAGTCCTTGTTCATCACACCAAGACTGTAGTCGTTCACCGTCAAGGTCTGCGTAACCAGTGCCATCATCGAAAGAGGCTATCAAAGCTCGACTTGATACAACTTGTAGAAGATCATCATTTATGCTGAAGACGTTAGTTTTAACAAGCTCTGTGATAGCCTGACCAAGCTCAATGCAGTGGTTTTTTTTAATATACTCGCCAAGAGATTTATTAAGCTGTAGGCAGCCACCTAAAAAACTTGCGCTCTCCGCTAAGTATACGGCTGCAGAGCTGAGCTTTGCCGGCTGCCACAATGTTACAGCAGGCCGTTGTAAATATTTCTCAGAGAAGGATGCGGAGCGCAAGTGAAGTGAAACTTTGCCATCCAGAATGACGCCTTTGGCCAATAGCAGTTCCTTGAGATTCTCATGATCCATGTCAAGCCCGAATGGCATACGTACATTGAAGAACATCGAGATTTTGGTCCAAAGAAATTCTAAAAGAATTCTCGCGACATTATGCCTAGCGGATGCTAGTACTACCCACTCATCCTCCGCACCGCATGCAAGATAAGGACGACCTGTGCATTTAACTAAAGTAAAGCTGCCAGCAGTAATCAATGAAGGCAGGATGTCTGGAGATGCGTTGCTATCCGGCCCCGCGTTGGACTCAACAATGTCCAACATCGCTTCTCGAAGACCCCGTTCAGTGCTGTAACCATCGAACCCAAGAAGCACCGTAATTGGGGCGTATAACTGCCGCGCAAGTATCCCGAATATCAGCTGTTCTGCGGGGGACAAAGCGCTTATGCCTGCACTCGAACGAGGGCCGGCGCGCCCAGTAATTTTCTCAAATGACTCTCGAGCTAAATCGAACTCAAAATGTTCTCCCGCCTCATACCGAGCGGAGAAATTCTGCACGAAAAGGCGCTGAACTGCAGCTAGGTGGCTAATTCCATCAACGAGGTCGGCCTTGTTCAGTGTTTTCTTTACCTCCAGCACGCACAAAACTTGCTCAATAGGGTATATGTACTGATCAGTTAATCCATAACGCTGCCCTTCTCCTCTAACTAACATGCCGTCTATTTGGTTAGGGATGCCGCTGATAAAGCCAGATACAACCCTCAAGTCCAGATTGGGTGGTAGAACGAAACTGTTTTCGATACCTGCATTGGCAATTGCTTCGTATGCACTGCCTAGTGTAGGCATGTGTGGCATGTCGATGGAGTCGACTTTCTCTCGCTCTGCGGCGATGAAAGCTGTCAACATTTCGGAGGCGTTTTTGATCATTTCAGGAACTGTCTGAGAGATTTTAAGTAGTATGCCCCAAAATGGGACGCGCGCTATGGTCGTAACTATAAAACACCGGTCGTTATGCCAATTCTTTAACTAGGTAGAACACAACTGGCAACGAAGTGCTCGCCAGTTATCGCTAAGTTGCCCGGCGATCGCTGTGGTCAGACTGCCACTTGTCGTGACAGCTCTGGCTCAGAAGCAGTCGTGAATGACAGCTTTCGACCCAGAGCGATCATTGATTCCTGCCCGCTTTAGTGGCGCACTCTGCAGACACTTTAATGCTTATATATATAGGTTCGTTAGAAACAGCGAAGAGTGCCCTCTAAGTGCGAATCCAATTCAATACCTGGTTCAGTGGAGTAGCACTACCCTCGGGAAGGGTGGTGACATGTTCTGAATCAAGCTTTAGTTTTTCTATTTTGAAGCCAAACACAATTGATTCAATAGTGGCAGCGTCATAGCCTTCAGTTTCAGCGAGCTTGCCGATACATGCGCGAATTGCCTGTTCTCCTAGGTGACCATGGCATATCCATTGAAGCTTGTCAGGTTCAAATTGCCTAGCCTGTGCTAACAACGAATTAGTAGTTTCGAATAAATTGCACTGGTGACCACGTAGCGCTATTTTGCTATCTAAGCAAGAACTAGCGGTAAAGGTCGAATTATTTAGCGCGATATTTTCGCTCGACAACATCTCATTTGCTCGAGCTACAATTGACAAATTTTTACAGGCGAGCGAGTAAGCTGCTGAGAACTGCAAAATAGCGATATAGTGCGACTCAATCTTTCTAAGATATTCTGCACTTACATTGGTAGGATGAGTGTGGATGATAAAATTTATAAAAGATCCTGGTGTGAACCAGTAGTTTTCAATCGAATGGCCTCGGGTTACAAAGGTGTTTTCGGGAAATAGTGCGGTATCATATTCAAGACTTGTGATATTTAAACCGTCCCATTCGCGATCAATTAAGCATCGGAAATTGTCAGGAGGGCGCCTACTTGCAATATTTTTTATTTTTTCGCGAGCTCCAACAGGTCCCAGGGCTTTATCATCAATCAACGAGGCGTCGTCGATCCAGCAATTAGCAAAAACGTTGTCTAAGTGGTTTTTCTTTAAGATGAAATGGGATAATACTTTTTTATCGGTTGCGCCCTCCACTAAAAGCGTTTTATTAGAGCGCAGCCTCACTGCGAGTAAGTAAGCAGAAACGCTGGAATAGCTGCTCATGACAGATCTTCCAGATAAGACTCATCATCTTCCGAGGAAGCATTAGATTTGTTAACCGTCGGAGCGAAAATCTGGACAGCATCGGGATGGTCGGCACCAACTTCCGGTGAATGAGTGCAGGCTATGATTTGACGATTAGCGGCTTGCTGCTCAAGGTTGGCGAGGATAATCCGTTGCCAGTCAATATGCAGCGACAATTCGGGTTCGTCGATCAGAAAAATGCCAGTCGATGCTGTACTCATCCGGCTCGCAGTGAAAAGCATTGTCAAAATCTGCCTTTCCCCGGAAGATAATGTTGTTAAAGGATAAATACTATTATTATCTGTCCGTACAAATGCATACTCGCGCCACCTATTGTGATTTCTCGCAAAATGAGGCGATATCTCAAGTTGCTTTCCATCGAGAAACTTATTCACTGCGCTCTCAAAGCTACGAAGTTTTTTAAAAACTCTTTGATTCTCATCCTTCAAACGCTCAAGCATGTCAGCATAAAGCTTTAAAACTCGCTTGGTGGCGTTATTATCTTGATCTCCCGCGAATTTTGCTTGCCGTACGGCATGGGCCAGTTGCTGAGAGGCAGTAACAGAGTGAAGGCTTGCACTGTTTTGTGTGTCGTCAAGTGCTGTTTTTACGCGTTCAAGAAGAGGTTCGACCTCTCCATCGCTGGGAGTCTCATCTTTTGATGTAATAGAATTAAACACTCCAATAAAGATAGAGTTCAACATTTGACTCTGAGCTTGGCTTGAGCTCATTTGTGCTTCATTGAATTCTTCACTAATACTGTCAACTACGTCAGCGAGGCCTGGATACCGTATAATCGGAACGAATGGCCCGAACCAGTCGCGGCACTGTAAGGTTTTAAATGCAACCATGTTGGCGCGCTGCTCATCTCGGTGGCGTACAAAGGATGGGTTTTCCTTTGTGATTTCGAACAATTCTTTTCTCTTGATTGCATCGTGATCAGACGATCGGCCGGACTCATACGAACTACTAGTAGATTTGACTTTCTCAAGTATAGATCTGTACGCCGGTAAATAGACAGGCCTACCACCAAATGCACTTTTGATTATCTCCTCTTCCGTTGCACTCAGAATCGGATACTTTATCTCATTTGAAAATCCAATTAATCTCTCATTGAAACAAGCACTAATCAACCCTTCGTCGCTTTGGGCCAAGTCCAACGTATCGCCATTGAAACTTGCAACAGAGATTGAGTGAAATTTAATGTGCGAAAAACGAGAAAAATCCAACTCTAAGATATTGGCGATAATGTGGAGGACTGTCGTCTTTCCCTTACCGTTTTTTCCGTAAATAACGTTTAAACCTTCCGAAAACTGAAGGTCTATATCTAGGTAATGATGAAGCATACGAATCGATAATGACTTAATTGCTGGCTGCATTTTCTTCTCTGGCCTGTATGCTCTTGATCGACTTTCTTGACTTTAGCCTGTGGTAGGGCAATTTGCCATGTCTTCAGCACGTACCTGAGCTGATGCGTGAAAGGACAATACGCACGCCCCCACCCGATCTTACTTTGATGAGATTACCGATTGATCGGGAGGTCACCTTTGGAAAAGTGACGCATAGGAATAAACTTACAGAAGGGTCTTCAGTGCGCGTCTCCTTCTGACCGGTTGCGGCCACTCGCAAACGTCCGCTTTCGGCCGAAAGCTGCCGTTTTTAAGGGTATAGTCAGGTCAATAGGCCGATACGGGACGCATCTGTCCCGCCCAACGTGGCGCAATTGCGCCTCATAAACACAAATGTTTAAAAAGACATCTCCAGTCACGCTCTCAGGCTACATATCCTTGCGCCTTTGCCTACAGCTACGCCAGAATCCGCTGGCTTGTGCGCCTTAGAGGCGGGTCTTATTGTGGTCGGGTCGCTGACGAATCAGCGATCGGGTTTGGTAGCCCGGCTTAGACTTGGCGCATAGCGTCACCCGATTCAGTCCTTTTTGGGGCTGTGTCTTTATGGTGGCCATGCGCAGGGCGTCTTCGGGCGCGCCGGTTTTCCAAGTCACCGGTCTACCAACCTTCGTATGGCCACCACCCCCTTCGTTTGGTAGCGAAAAGATGATGGCTCCTTTTCTATGATTTGGAGATTCACTCATGATCAAACCAACACCCAACCCGCCCGAAACCGATCCCACGTCTCCCTACGAATCCCTCGATTCCAACAAACTTCACGAAGCCGCTGACCGCGCTCTCGATCATTACCTGTCGCCAAACAATCTCCTGCCGCCGCCACGTAAGGCGCGGGGGATGTATGCGGTGACGGCGGATACCAAGAATGAAGAACTGCTGGCCGATGCGAGTGAAACGCTTGCTTCGGCGAAGACGATTGCACAGGACATTTCCAGTTTGCTGCCAGCACCGCAGCGGCGGGCGTTGTTGGGGGTTGCTCAACTGATCATGCTGGGGGAGTTGGCAGTGAATCGGGTGATGGATAATTTGGAGGTGGCGGGGTGATTTAGAAGACGGGGCCAAGGCTTGATTGGAGTAAGCTTTGGCGCCTTCGCGAGCAGGCTCGCTCCCGCGGGGGTTGGTGTGGATCGCTGGTTCTGTGGCCGGCGCTGAAGTTCATGATAGTGGGTCGGTTGCTGTCTTTAGAACGTTAAAGGAATTCACTCGATGGACTCATATTTGAATGGTCAACCGACCTCGCGGAGTTGGTGATGGAGTTTTCAACTACGATTTGGAACTGGTACGGGCAGAGCGAGTACCGACGAGTTCTTGCTGTTTGCTTGGCAATTCGGGGGCTTACCTTCTTGGCTATGAATGCTGATGAGCAGCGACAAACGATTCCTGATTGCCCAGCCTGTGAGGTTTGGTCGAAAACAATGCTGCCTTTGCATGAAGCACTAACAGTGTGTGGGGCCGCGATGCAAAAGGATGTTCGGAGTGGACTGCAGCATGTCTGGGACTTGTGCAGTTCCTTGCCTGAGTCGGCTATCCATTGCGATGATCGGTCGATATTTGATCAATGTGAATGGCAGCCTCTACGGGAAGCCGCTAATCAGGCTCTAGCTTTCGTAGACGCGGAGAAAATATCCCCTTATCTGGATGAACTAATTTCGGATTGTCGAAGTGCCATGGTTCACTCGTGATCAAAACCCACGCCCAACCCACCCGAAACCGATCCCACGTCTCCCTACGAATCCCTCGATTCCAGCAAGCTCCACGAAGCCGCTGATCGCGCGCTTGATCATTACCTGTCTCCAAACAATCTCCTCCCTCCGCCGCGTAAGGCGCGTGGAATGTATGCGGTGACGGCGGATACCAAGAATGAAGAACTGCTGGCTGATGCGAGTGAAACGCTTGCTTCGGCGAAGACGATTGCTCAGGACATTTCCAGTCTGTTGCCGGCACCGCAGCGGCGGGCGTTGTTGGGGGTTGCTCAACTGATCATGTTGGGGGAGCTGGCGGTGAATCGGGCGCTAGATAATTTGGAATTGCCGGGTTGATGTGGAGTAGGGCAGGCAGCGATGGCTGATGCACTGTTTGTGCTGCCTGATAATCCGCTTTCGCCAGCAGGCTGGCTCCCACAGGGTTCTGCGTTGGTCCCGGATATTGTGTTCGTCGCTGAAACCTGTGGGAGCGGGTCGGTTTATTTTTGCGTGATTATTGAGCCGCTTCAGGACATTCACGGGTCCATCGCGTCACCGTCATGTCGTTGAACTGCTCACCGATGGTATCGACCCGCAGGCAAGCGCCTTTCTTCGAGTAGTACAAGATGCAGCGCGAGCTATCAAACGAGCAGGTGTCCAGTTCGAAGTAATTGCGTGTAGCCAGCTCCTTCTCCACGCCACTGTATTCATACCCGTCGGTGATGTGCATCGGCGTTGGCTTCCATCCTTGTTTGACGAGCTTGGACTTGGCCGCAGCCAAACGCTCACCGACGACGATGCCTGCTAGCCCGCGCTTGTCGTCTGACGCCTGTGAGTCATCGGCAAACGCTGCGCTGATACCCATGCAATAAAGTGCGAAAAATACGAGGATCGAAGTCTTCATTTGACGGTTCATACGGCGGATTTTAGCTCGACAAAAATTTCGGATACTGGATATGAGGTTCCGGGGGACGATGACTCCCAGTGCCATCCCTTCGGGAAAGTCTTGCCTACCTTGTTGGTTGCTTTCGGCCATAGCGCTTAGCCATTGAAAATTGAAACTGCCATGAATCCAGCTTAGTAAAACTGCCTTGGATTATTGCCTGCTTTTATTTAGTGGTTCCTGTGATTCTTCTTCCGGTGCAATGAAATGCTGCCACCAAAAAATCCTTGAGCGACCACGCCCACAGACCCAGAAGCATGCAGATCACCAAAAAAGTGAAATATTGATGAAAGTCCGTACGGGGAACGTGTTGGCTGGTTATTCCAACCAATCCGAGGCTTATCAGGCTGATGGAAAAAAGACTCAGACACTGAAAAGCTAGATAGCACACGTCTCTGACGCTAACCTTGGATGCCCATCTTTTAGCAGATTCAGAAAATAAAGCCGACCACACCAAATGAAACAGGCTTGCGTAGATAAAGCCCAGGCTCAGTCGTTGTGCTACATCAGCGTCGGACCCCAGGTAAATTTGTGAATAGAAATGGTCGAGGAGAACACCTACGGGACGCATTAGGTCGAGAAAGGGAAACAGGGCAACCCCACCTGCAAAATATATGGCTAAAAAAGCGATGACTTTCATCTGCACTCCGTTGCTTTATTTACCAGGGTGATTTGCTGTCAGATCGGTGGCTTGCGTCCTCTGGATCAACCTCGACATTGGTATCGTCCGACTATGTTTTTCAGCTAGCTGAGTTAACAGCATAGTCATCCTGACCACTTCCGGTAATTCAGTCGCGGGACATCAGAGGGCCAGACGGAACAGGGGCGCGTTTGCGGCGAGCTGGGTTGCTTGGGATGTGAGGGTGACCGTTTCTTTAGGGGTATGTGGACAGGAAAGAAGACGGATCTATTTAGGACTGACAGTCTGAATGGTCCTACAAGCTAATGGGTTTGCGGTTTTGGAGTGGCAGGTTGGGTATTTTTTTCAAGCAAAGGAATCAACATGCACGGTGAAGTGGGGTTTTGCGAGTGGCGTTCTTGGGAGAATCGTGGAGAGGTGCCGGGAAAGGATTCGCCGGGGGTGTATTTCATCGCTTGTAGCGATACAAAGCCCGACAGTTATCGAGCGCATCATGAAGCGATCATCTACATAGGTGAGACGTCGCAGCGCACCCTCGGCCGTCGCCTTTGGGAGTTTAATACCTCCGCTTTCAACGGGAAGCCCGGTCACTCAGGTGGGCACACTTTTAAACGGAATATGCCGGACGCAACGCCCGGCCATCTTTGGGTATCAGCCTGCCCAGTGGCTCTCGGGGAGCCGTATACGACGGCATATATCAAATACCTGGAGCGTCGTCTCCTCTGGGAGTATGTGAACACGTGGGGATGCTTGCCTCCATGCAATAGCATGTGAAGTCTTGGTAGACGGTTCAGGTAGCGACGGTATCGCGTCCTCACATGCCAGGTTTGCGACTAGTAACGAGATGAAGCCGTGCTAATCGCTGCGCATCGAAATCGATAGGCGGCTCTGTTCCGCGCTGCTGTCCGAAACGAGTCATAGGGCAGGACGATAAGGAAGGGCAATCAATAAACACCAACGTTAAAAAGACATCTCCAGTCTCGCTCCTAGGCTACATATCCTTGCGCCTTTGCCTACAGCTACGCCAGAATCCGCCGGCTTGTGCGCCTTAGGGGCGGGTTCTATTGTGGTGCGGTCGCTGACGAATCAGCGATCGGGTTTCGCAGCCCGGGTCAATCAAGGCGCACAGCGCTCCAGTTCGTTGTCATTTTTGGCAGTGATGCTTTATGGCGGCTGTGCGCGGGATACCTTCGGGTATGCCGGGTTCCTTGATTCCCGGTCTGCGAACCTGCGTACAGCTGCCACCTCTCTTCGTTTCGCAGCGAAACGTGGCGGCTCCAATAATCAAGGAGCTTCACCATGATCAAACCAACACCCAACCCGCCCGAGACCGATCCCACGTCTCCCTACGAATCCCTCGATTCCAACAAACTCCACGAAGCCGCTGACCGTGCGCTCGATCATTACCTGTCGCCAAACAATCTCCTGCCTCAGCCACGCAAGGCGCGTGGGATGTATGCGGTGACGGCGGATACCAAGAATGAAGAATTGCTGGCTGATGCGAGTGAAACGCTTGCTTCGGCGAAGACGATTGCCCAGGACATTTCCAGTCTGTTGCCGGCGCCGCAGCGGCGGGCGTTGTTGGGGGTTGCGCAGTTGATCATGTTGGGGGAGCTGGCGGTAAATCGGGTGATGGATAATTTGGAGGTGGCGGGGTGATGTGATGTGCGGGGGCGCCAGATAGGCGATTTGTCGTGCTGGCGCCTTCGCGATCCTATCTCGCGGCCCCGTTACTCATCCCATCCGTGTTCTGCGTAGGACATCTGATCATGCTCGGGAAAGTCTGTCCGGTATTCACCCCAGTCCATGAAGGAATAGTATTTGGTCATCGCCTCGAAGTAACTGTCCGCTTCGACTGTCCAGATCAGCTGGGAGTTTGGTGAAAGTAGACTGCGCGCGTCATCACCGTGAATTCCTGCCAGGCAGAAAGTCTGGCAACCATCAGGCTCCAACCAAAGTTCATGTTTCATACTCATAGCTTGTTTTCCCCTGCTTTTATGGCGCTGACCTACGCCAGTGCAGCTTCGTCGGCCACAGCCATCGATTCCCTACGCTTCGCAATTAGCTCGAGCCTGTCCGAATCCGAAAGACGTTTCCCTGGTGTAGGCAAGGCGGAAGCTGTGGCCTCGCACCAACGTGAATACAGAACGCTGGTACTGGCGAAATCTGCTAGTTGCGCCTTGCGCGCCAATGCCTGCTTGATCTGTTTAGCGATGATGGGATTGACCGTGGAGTAAGCAAACAGCGAAGACGGGTGATTAGCCACTGCCACAGGTATACCGCCCGCTAGCGCAGTAACTCGACGTCCGTTTCGTTTGCTGAAGCAGACGATCAACTCTGGTGCCAGCACCTCCAGGACTTCAGTAAACGATTGCTCACCTTTCTCCCAAGCTGCGGCCGATGGCGGTTTGCGGATGGCGGGTAAAAACTCTTGGATGAAATTGTAGTAGGCAATGCTATGCCAAAAATCACTCCTATCTGCTTTGGAAAAGTGCTTCCTGGCATTCAGGATAGATACCATGATTTTGGTGAAATGTGCATGTTGCCGAAGCTTAGCTGTCGCTTGAGAGTGTTTCTGACCCAAGGCCAGGGCCTTCAATACCTCGGGTGTGGCTGTCGGGCGTTCATGTTCTTTGGCGCCATAGTGAGATTCGCAGACCACGAGAATGCGTAGACCGTGGATGCCGCGCTCGTAATGGGCGCCGACCCAAGGTGCGAAACGGACTGTAGATTTGCTCATTGCCGTCCTTAGTTTGTTTTCTCAGGCCAACACTTTTGGCTCAACCGTAATCACATCATTATTTTTGAATACTAGCGACCGGATTTTGAAGCCGGATTGGATACCGTCATGGGCGCTGTAATTTTTGGAACTTGGCCGGCATGGCTGGCGGTGGCACATGTGACCATTTCGGTGCCTGATACTGCGCCTTCGCGAGCAGGCTCGCTCCCACAGGGGATTTATGTTGTTTGCGGGAGGGAAGATCAAAAGATCGTCCGATCGCGGGCCGAGCCTTCGGCAGCTACTGGGGGCGGGTTAGCAGGGTTTCTAGTTTTGCCAACGGCGGCGCATCCTGGTTGCGATCAAATACTTGGATTCCAATCCTGAGCAGTCGTCCATTCTCTGCGCTGGCGATCACCTGTTCGCAGCGCAACATAAGCCGTCCTTGATCACATTCAACAGCCTTCATCCCATTCGGCAATCGGCCCTCCAGGCGCAACTCAGCCATCCGACTCTGCGCAGCAATCAGCGCAATCGATCTATCGCGCAATACCCCATTACTCTGCGTCATCAACCCCGCGACGCGCACGGCGGCGGACATGGCCACGGCGATGATCGCCAGTGCCACCAGCACTTCAATCAGGGTGAAGCCTTCCTCTCGCGTTCGCGCACGCATACATGGCCCAAAGTCAAAACCCAGCCCTCGACGCTAACCCCCGTCCTTGACGGCTTGACGACGGAAACACCCGAGGATTTTCAACATCCCTGACATATCTTCTTGCAACACTGCGCGTCGAAATCAGGTCAAGCCAGGGAATGTCGAGATGGATATCGCACCTTTGAACACGCTCAGTCAGTCGCCGCGCATGCCGCGTGGGCAGCAGGGTTTTACCTTGATCGAGATCATGGTGGTGGTGGTGATTCTGGGGATTCTGGCGGCGATGGTGGTGCCCAAGGTGCTTGACCGGCCGGATCAGGCGCGGGCGACGGCGGCGAAGCAGGATATTGGTGGGTTGATGCAGGCGTTGAAGTTGTATCGCCTCGATCACGGCACGTATCCGAACATGAATCAGGGGTTGAAGGTGCTGGTCGAGCGGCCGGCGGATGCGAAGAACAGCAACTGGCGTTCGTATCTGGAGCGTTTGCCCAATGACCCGTGGGGCCGGCCTTATCAGTACCTCAACCCGGGCGCGAATGGCGAGGTCGATATCTTTTCCCTCGGCGCCGATGGCCAGCCTGACGGCGATGGCGTGAATGCCGATATCGGTTCCTGGCAGTTGTAAGGCCGGCCGTGAATACAGGTTCGCTCAACGGGGCGAAGCAACGGGGCATGGCGATTATCAGCGCGTTGTTGATCGCCGCCGTGGTGGCGGTGATCGCGGCGGGGATGTTGACGCGCCAGAGCGTGGCGACCCGGGCGCTGGAGGCCGATCAGCAGCGGGTGCAGGGGCGCTGGGTGGCGCAGGGTGGTCTGGAGATCAGCCGACAGTTGCTGTGGGATGCGCGCCTGCGTGATCCGTTGACCCGGCGCGATCAGCCTTGGGCGCAGCCGTTGTTGGCGGCGGGTTTTGCCGGGCGGCTGGAGGATGAGCAGGGCAAGTTCAACCTGCGCAATCTGGTCGCCAACGAGCGCATCGATGAGGCGCAGGTGCAGGCGTTCGAACGGTTGTGCGAGTTGATCGGTGTGAGCGCCGTTGTCGGCCAGCGCATTCGCCAGCGGGTGATCGCGAGCTATCCGCATCTGCTCAATGCGCAGATTGGTGCGACGGGCAAAGCGGGTTTCGACAGCGGCCGCGCGACGTCGCCGGATGCCGATCACAAACCGCAACCGCCGAAGATGCCGATGCTGCGCACACTCGATGACTTGCGCAGCGTCGAAGGCGTGACCGATGCGCTGATCGGCCAACTGGCGCCGTACGTGACGGTGATTCCGGCGACGACGTGGATCAACGGTAACACCGCCACGGCGCAGGTGCTGGCGGCGTATGTGCCGGGGCTTTCGCTGGAGCGGGCGACGGCGTTGATTGCCGAGCGTGACGCCGGGCGCTGGTTTATTAACCGCGGGGATTTTGTGAACCGCTTGCGCATGCCGCAGCTGGAAGTGAGCAGCGTCAAGGTCGGCATCACCAGTGACTGGTTTCGTTTGCGCGGTGAGGCGCGGCGTGATCAGCGCCGGGTCAGCCTCGACGCTTTGCTGCACCGCAGCGAGGATCGGCTGCCGCAGGTGATCTGGTCGCGGGTGGGCGCATGAGCCAGTTGCGCGTCGCGTTGCCGCCGCTGGCGGAGCTGGAGTTGCACAGCGAAGTGAGTTGCGCCTGGCTGGATCGTCAGGGGCAGGTCAGTCGTGAGGAACGGCTCACTTTGAGTCAGTTGGGGCAACAGCCAAAACAACCGCCGCTGCTGTGTTTTCTGCACCCGGCGGACAGCCTGCTCGCCAGCATTGATCTGCCGCCGCTGCCCGCGAACAAAACGGCGGCCGCTGTGCAGTGCGCGGCGCAGGCGTTGATGCTCGGCGACAGTAGCCAGATGCATATCGGCCATAGCCCTCGCGATGCGAGCGGGCAGGTGCAGATTGCCTGGGTTTCGCGGCAGCATTTGCAGCGCTTGGCTGCGGTGCTCAAGCAGGCAGGGTTGAGTTTGCGCGGTTTGTATTCGGCGCCGTATAGCCTGCCAATGGCGCCCGGTGTTGTCGCTTGTGTGGCGGACGGTCATTTGCTCCGGCGCGAGAGTTTGAACAGCGCACAGGTTGAACCGTTGCTCGGTGACGAAGTTGATGAGGCATCGTTCGCAGCGGACGCGACACAACGCTGGATCGGTCCCTTGCCCGGTTGGGGTTTGCACGGTGGTCTGCAGCAAACCGGCGGCGAGCAACGTGGCTGGGGTCGCGCTGTCGGGTGTGTGGCTTTGGCCGTGTCAGTCTGGGTGGTCGGCCTGAATCTGTACGCCGCTCGCGAAGCGCGGCAGGGCCAGCAGCTCAAGGCGCAGATGAGTCAGCGGGTGAAGCAGGCGTTTCCTGAATTGACGGTGATTCTCAACCCGCTGCAACAGGCGCGTCAGCAACTGGAGCAGCGGCAAAAAGGCGCGGTCGATGACCCGGCGCAGAACTTCAATCGGCTGGTGTTGCAGGCCGGCACGGGCATGCCGTTCATGGCTGGCAGTGTCGAGCGCCTGACCTATCGCGACGGCGCCTTGCAACTGGCGTTGCTAAGCGATGCGAACCGTGGCGGCAACGACAAGGGCTGGCAAAGCACATTGGCCCAGGCCGGCATCAGCGTCACTGCCGATGACGCAGGCTGGACGCTGCGCCCGAGCGATGAATCCAGCGCCAACAACAACGAAGACGACGACAGCGGAGCAGACGATGAGTAGGGCGACGCTGGCGATCTATCGTACGCGTTGGCAGCGCTTCAGCAGTCAGTTGCAGGCGCGCTGGCAGCCGTTGGCGCTGCGTGAGAAACGCATGGTCGCCGGCATGGCGCTGGTGCTTGTCGGTCTGCTGATCTGGCTGACGCTGGTCAAGCCGCCGTTGGCCAGGATCACTTTTTGGCAGAGCGAAACGCCCAAGTTGCGCGCGCAAACCGAGGCGCTGGAAGTGCTGTTGCGCAGCGTCAACGTGCGGCCTCAGGGGCAAAGCGTTGGCCAGTCGCTGGAGCAGAGTCTGCAAGCGGCGGGGCTGGCCGGGCATTACCAATTACAAGCAGCGGAGGGCGGTACGTGGCAGTTGAATGTCGACGCCGCGCCGGCCGATGCGCTGCTCGACTGGCTGCTCAGCCAGCCGTCACAACTTTCTCTGCAGGTGGTCGAGGCGCAGTTGCAGCGCGCAAGCGAAACCTCGACCGATGTCACCGCCGGCACATTGTCAGGCACCGTTCGCATGGATCAGGCGCAGGGCGCTAAGGAAGCTTCATGAAGGAGTCACGCTGCAAACCGGCACGTCTGGCGCTGCCGTTGTTGCTGATGGCATTGAGCGCGTGCAACAGCACCACGACGCCGCAGAATCAGCCGCCGCTGTTGGTCGACAGCGAGCTCGGGCGGCCGCTGGCCAACACCCAGCGCAGCGGCGATGCGGTGGCCGATCGCGAACGGGCGCAGGCTCAGGCGCGGCCGGTGCCGAAGCAGTTGCACAACATCAGCCAGCGCGGGCGCGGTGGTGCTGCGGCGACGAGCAACTCGGTCGCGCGCAATCCGTTGGGCGAGCAACCGGTGACGCTGAATTTTGTCGAGGCGGATATTCAGGCGGTGGTGCGTGCGCTGTCGCGGGCCACCGGGCAGCAGTTTCTCGTCGATCCACGGGTCAAGGGCAATCTGACCTTGGTCTCGGAAGGTCAGGTGCCGGCTCGGCAGGCCTACGACATGCTGCTCGCGGCGTTGCGCATGCAAGGCTTCAGCGTGGTCGATGTCGGCGGCGTTGCGCAGGTGGTTCCCGAGGCCGACGCGAAACTGCTCGGCGGGCCGATCTACAGCGCTGACAAACCGGCCGGCAACGGCATGCTCACCCGCACGTTTCGTCTGCAATACGAGAACGCGGTCAACCTGATCCCGGTGCTGCGCCCGATCGTTTCGCCGAACAATCCGATCAATGCTTATCCGGGCAACAACACCGTGGTGATCACCGATTACGCCGAGAACCTCACCCGCGTCGCGCAGTTGATCGAGAGCATCGACACGCCGAGCGCGATCGACACCGATGTGGTGCAGATCCAGAACGGCATCGCTGCCGATATCGCGCCGATGGTGGCCGACTTACTTGACGCGCCAGGCAATGATCCGACGCAGAAAATCGCGGTGATCGGCGACCCGCGCTCGAACACCATCATCATCCGCGCCGGCAGCCCCGAGCGTACCGAGTTGGCGCGCAACCTGATCTACAAACTCGACAACGCGCAGAGCAATCCAAGCAATCTGCACGTGGTTTATCTGCGCAACGCCCAAGCTGCAAAACTTGCGCAAGCCTTGCGTGGTTTGCTCACCGGCGAGAGTGACAGCGGCAGCAGCGACGCGGCGCGGTCGGTGCTCAGCGCAATGGGTAGCAGCACCGGCGGCAATGCCGGGCAGAACGGTCAGAGCAGCACACCGAGCACTGGCACTTCAACGACGACTGGCAGCGGCGCAACCGGCGGCAGTTATGCTCAGGGCAGTGGCGGCGGGGCCAGCAATGGCGGTACGCAGAGCAGTGAACAGAACGTTGCTTTCAGCGCTGGCGGGGTGACGATTCAGGCCGACGCCACCACCAACACGCTGCTGATTTCTGCGCCGGAACCGCTGTATCGCAATTTGCGTGAGGTCATCGATCTGCTCGATCAGCGCCGTGCGCAAGTGGTGATCGAGAGCCTGATCGTCGAGGTCGGCGAGGACGATGCCAGCGAGTTCGGTGTGCAATGGCAGACCGGTAATCTCGGCGGCAAAGGCGTGATCGGTGGCGCCAATCTGGGCGGCGCGGGTCTCAACACGGGAGCCAGGAACAGCATCGACGTACTGCCACAGGGTTTGAACCTCGGCTACGTCAACGGCACGGTCGACATCCCCGGCATCGGCAAGATCCTCGACCTGAAAGTGCTGGCCCGGGCGCTGAAGAGCAAGGGCGGCACCAATGTGCTGTCGACGCCAAACCTGCTGACCCTGGACAACGAAGCGGCGAGCATTTTTGTCGGCCAGACCATCCCGTTTGTCAGCGGCAGCTACGTCACCGGCGGCGGGGGCACCAGCAACAACCCGTTCCAGACCGTGACCCGCGAAGAGGTCGGTCTCAAGCTCAACGTCCGCCCGCAGATTTCCGAGGGCGGCACGGTGAAGCTGGATATCTATCAGGAAGTCAGCAGCATCGACGAGCGTGCATCCAACAGCGTGACCTCGGCCGGCATTGTCACCAATAAGCGGGCGATCGACACCAGCATTCTGCTTGACGACGGGCAGATCATGGTCCTCGGCGGATTGCTTCAGGATGGTTACAGCCAGAGCAATGATGCGGTGCCGTGGCTGTCGACGATCCCGGGCATCGGCGCGTTGTTTCGCAACGAACGCCGGGCGATCAGCAAGACCAACCTGATGGTGTTCCTGCGCCCCTACATCATCCGCGACAGCGAAGCGGGGCGCAGCATCACCCTCAACCGCTACGACTTCATGCGCCGCGCCCAGGGCGGCTTGCAGCCTGAACGCAGCTGGGCGATGCCCGACATGCAGGCGCCGCAACTGCCAAGCGCCGCGCAAGGCGTGCCAGCACCGGGGCCGACATCAGGCCCACGCGCCACGATCAAAGCCGTACCGATCGAAGGGAGCACCCGGTTTTGACTGGAATGATGATTGTGGCGAGGGGATTCATCCCCGCTCGGCTGCGCAGCAGTCGTAAAACCGGTACACGCGATTTGCCTGGAGAAACCGGTTCTAAGGTTTTGGGTCTGCTTCGCAGCCCAACGGGGATAAATCCCCTCGCCACAGAGGTTCCCATTGCTACAGGGCATCCCATTGCCACATGAGATCTCATTGCCACAGGGCATCCCATTGCCACGGTACCGATCGAAGGGAGCACCCGGTTTTGACTGAGATGATGACGGTGGCGAGGGGATTTATCCCCGCTCGGCTGCGCAGCAGTCGTAAAACCGGCACACGCGATTTGCCTATAGAAACCGGTTCTCAAGGTTTGGGTCTGCTGCGCAGCCCAACGGGGATAAATCCCCTCACCACAGAGGTTCCCATTGCTACAGGGCATCCCATTGCCACAGGGCATCCCATTGCCACGGTACCGATCGAAGGGAGCACTCGGTTTTGACTGAGATGATGATTGTGGCGAGGGGATTTATCCCCGCTCGGCTGCGCAGCAGTCGTAAAACCGGTACACGCGATTTGCCTGGAGAAACCGGTTCTAAGGTTTTGGGTCTGCTTCGCAGCCCAACGGGGATAAATCCCCTCGCCACTTGGGATCTCATTGCCACATGGGACCGCATTGCTATGGCGAATTGTGGGGAGGATGAACGATGAGTGCATTGCCTTACGCCTGGGCCAAGGCGCAGCGGATTCTTTTGTGCGATGGCGTGCTGACGGTGTGCCCGTCAACGCCTGGCTGGTCGATCAGCGAGGTGCGTCGGCAGTTCGGTGCGACGCAGGTGGAGCGGGTGCGTGATGACGAGCTCGACGGTTTGCTCGCCAGCGCTTACGCCGACACCGGCAGTGCGGCAGCGGTGGTTGGCGCCGCTGAGAACGAAGTCGATCTCGATCGGCTGATGCAGGACATCCCGGAAATCACCGACCTGCTCGACACTCAGGACGGCGCGCCGGTGATCCGCATGATCAACGCCTTGCTCACTCAGGCCGCGCGCGATGAGGCCAGCGACATTCATATCGAGCCGTTCGAAACCCATTCGGTGGTGCGCTACCGCGTCGACGGCACCCTGCGCGACGTGGTCTCGCCGCGCAAGGCGTTGCACGGTGCGCTGGTGTCGCGGATCAAGATCATGGCCCAGCTCGACATCGCCGAAAAACGCTTGCCGCAGGATGGTCGTATCGCCTTGCGCGTAGCGGGGCGGCCGATCGATATTCGGGTGTCGACGGTGCCCACCGGCCATGGCGAACGGGTGGTGATGCGCCTGCTCGACAAACAGGCCGGGCGCTTGCATCTGGAAACTTTGGGCATGGATGCGCAGGTGTTGGCAAAGCTCGATCACCTGATCCGCCAGCCCCACGGCATCGTGCTGGTCACCGGGCCGACTGGTAGCGGCAAAACCACCAGCCTCTACGCGGCGCTGGCGCGGCTGGATGCGAGCACCAGCAATATCCTCACCGTGGAAGATCCGGTGGAATACGATTTGCCGGGGATCAGCCAGATTCAGGTCAACGCCAAGATCGACATGACCTTTGCCCTCGCGCTGCGGGCGATTCTGCGGCAGGACCCGGACATCATCATGATCGGCGAAATCCGCGATCTCGAGACCGCGCAAATCGCCGTGCAGGCCTCGCTCACCGGGCATTTGGTGCTGGCGACGCTGCACACCAACGACGCGGTGTCGGCGGTCAATCGCCTGATCGACATGGGCGTTGAGCCATTCCTGCTCGCGTCATCCATGCTCGGCGTCCTTGCGCAACGCCTGGTGCGGCGCCTGTGCAATCAGTGCAAACAAGAGGACCCGGCCACGCCCGGCACTTGGCGCCCGGTCGGTTGCGCGGCGTGCAATCACACCGGTTACAGCGGCCGCACCGGCATCCACGAATTGTTCTGCATCGACGACGACATCCGCACGCTGATTCACCAAGGGGCAGGGGAGCAGGCCCTGCGCGCGGCGGCGTCGAAAGCGGGGATGTTCAGCCTGCGTGAGGACGGTGAGCGCTGGATTCGCAGCGGTGCCACCGCACCGGAAGAAATCCTTCGCGTGACACGGGACGCCTGATGAATCGCTATCGCTTTGAAGCGGCGGATGCCACCGGGAAAATCGAGTCCGGGCACCTTGAGGCGGACAGTCAGAGTGCGGCGTTCAGTGCCTTGCGCGGACGTGGATTGACAGCGTTGTCGGTGCACGAGGAAAGCAACGTCGCCCGACACGGTGGCGGCGGTTTGTTCAGCGCCAGACTCTCCGACAACGACCTCGCCTGGGCCACGCGGCAACTGGCGAGCCTGCTCGGTGCCAGCCTGCCATTGGAAGCAGCGCTGAGCGCGACGGTCGAGCAGGCCGAAAAAAAGCACATCGCCCAGACCCTCAGCGCCGTGCGTGCCGATGTACGCAGCGGCATGCGTCTGGCGGAATCGCTGGCGTCGCGGCCACGGGATTTCCCCGAGATTTACCGCGCGCTGATTGCCGCTGGCGAAGAGTCCGGCGATCTGGCCCAAGTGATGGAACGGCTGGCCGATTACATCGAGGAACGCAACAACCTGCGCGGCAAGATTCTCACTGCGTTCATCTATCCGGGCGTGGTCGGGCTGGTGTCGATCGGCATTGTGATTTTCCTGCTCAGTTACGTGGTGCCGCAGGTGGTCAGCGCGTTCTCTCAAGCGCGGCAGGATTTGCCGGGGCTGACCCTGGCGATGCTCACGGCCAGTGATTTCATTCGTGCGTGGGGTTGGTTATGTGCGGCGCTCATGGCCGGGGCGTTCTGGAGTTGGCGTCTGTATTTGCGCAATCCGGCGGCGCGCTTGAGCTGGCATCACCGGGTGCTGAAGTTGCCGCTGTTCGGGCGTTTCATTCTCGGTTTGAACACCGCGCGATTCGCCTCCACGCTGGCGATCCTCGGCGGCGCCGGGGTGCCGTTGCTGCGTGCGCTGGAAGCGGCGCGACAGACACTGTCCAACGACCGCTTGAGCCTCAGCGTCAGCGAGGCCACGGCGAAGGTGCGCGAAGGCGTCAACCTCGCCGCCGCGCTGCGGGTGGAGAATGTCTTCCCGCCGGTGCTGATTCACTTGATCGCCAGCGGCGAGAAAACCGGCTCGCTACCGCCGATGCTCGAGCGCGCGGCGCAGACCTTGTCGCGGGATATCGAACGACGGGCGATGGGCATGACCGCGTTGCTCGAGCCACTGATGATCGTGGTGATGGGCGCGGTGGTGCTGGTGATTGTGATGGCGGTGTTGTTGCCGATTATTGAGATCAACCAGTTGGTGCAATAGCCCGGTTTGATGTTGTCAGGTCGGGCCTCATCGCTGGCAAGCCAGCTCCCACAGGTTTTTGTGTTGTACCCCAGGTTGCATTAACAACACTGCACTCCTGTGGGAGCTGGCTTGCCAGCGATTGGGCCATTCCAGCCAACAAATTACCCAAATTACTTTCACCGGTCTGCCTACCACCCGAGCCCCAATCCGCCCATCCTCGGGTTCTCCATTCTGTCATCTGCAACCACCCGCCAACGGCTCCAGCCCGATTCAGCCAAACCCGCGATCCAGACGCGCCGCAACCCACCGCAAACACCCGAGAAATCCGCGCAAAAATCCCTCCGCAGCTCCCGAGGTTTTTTCCTTTATCTGTCACCGGAAGCTGCGAATTTCTCCCTGCGGCTCCACCACGGTGGACCCTCCCGGTGTCATGCAAGCCTTCCGAAACCTGTGTTCCAAACCAAGTTGAAAAGGAGATTCTTCATGTTCAAGCGCACTCTGATCGCCGCCTCAATGACCGTCGCCGCTCTGGCTTCCGCCCAGGCCATGGCCGTAACCGGTGGTGGCGCCTCGCTGCCTGCCGCGCTGTACAAAGGTTCTGCCAACAGCATCCTGCCTGCCAACTTCAGCTACGCCGTGACCGGTAGCGGCGTCGGCAAAAGCGCTTTCCTGACCAACAACGCTGCCCAGTTCAGCACCACCGGTACTGTGCACTTCGCCGCTAGCGACTCGATCCTCAGCGCTGCGGAACTGAGCACCTACACCGCCAACTTCGGTGCTTCGTACGGCCCGCTGATCCAGCTGCCATCGGTGGCCACTTCGGTTGCCATTCCGTACAAAAAATCCGGTCAGACCGCGCTTAACCTGACCAGCGCTCAACTGTGCGATGCGCTGTCGGGCACCGCCACCACTTGGGGCGCTCTGCTGGGTACCGCCGACAGCACGCCGATCCGTGTGGTTTACCGCAGCGTGTCCAGTGGCACCACTGAAATCCTCAGTCGCCACCTGAACGCCGTTTGCCCAGGCAAATTCGCCGTCAACTCCACCTTCACCAACGCTCGTCTGCCGGCCGGTTCCGCGCTGCCATCGACTTGGGTCGGCGTAGCCAACACCGCTGATGTGGCCACTGCGGTGAACGCCGTGGACGGTTCGATCGGCTATGTGGGTCCGGACGGCGTGAACGCCACCAGCAACGCTGTGGTTGCCCGCGTCAATGGCGTCCAGCCAACCAACGCTAACGTGACGCTGGCGCTGAGCACTGCACCGGTGCCAAGCGCACCTGCCAACCCGGCTGGCTGGGCCCCGGTCGTGCCTAACCCGGCAAGCGGTTACCCGATTGTGGCTTACACCAACTTCATCTTCGGCCAGTGCTACAAAGATGCAGCCGTGGCCACCGCCGTGCGCAACTTCCTGACCACCCACTACAGCAACCCGGGCAACAACGTCGCCACCGTCGCCCACAGCTTCACGCCGGTTCCCAACAACTGGAAAACCGCTGTGACCGCCAACTTCATCACCAACACCTCGGGCAACAACCTGGACATCAACAACGCCAACGCCTGCAACGGCATTGGTCGTCCTTTGTAAGCCTTGTCTCAACTGCAATGAAACGGCAGCAGCCTTCGGGCTGCTGTTTTTTTTTGCCGATTTACTCCTCGATCATGAAGTTTGTGTGACATCCGTTCGGTCGTGAGGCTCGCCAACTGCCTATGTCGTAACAGCAGGGCTGATCCGACCTGCCACCCAAAAGGACCTGTAGTGATGCTTGCTCGCACCTCCCGTCACAGTAACCGTATCCGGCCGATCAAACGTGGCGCGGGCGATCCCGCACAGTGGCTGCTCAAGCCATTGGCGCAAGCCGTCGCCTTGTGTCTGGTGGCGGGCAGTGCCGAGGCGGCGACAGCGTTCAGTTCCACCTGGTTTGCCGCGAAGGGCGCAGCGCAGCAGGCTTCGGCGTCGCGTCCGGGTGGGGGCGGTCTGCCGGGGATGACCCCACCGCTGGCGCAGCAGCAACGGGCCAGCCAGCAGTTGCAGCGCTCTTTGCAGACACTCAATAACACCGTGGCAGCGATTGCTGCTCAGCAGGCCGCACAAGCCGCTGGACGTGCCGCCGCGTTGGGCAGTGTGCAAGTGGTTCCGGACGGATTGGGCGAGGGCGGCCTGAAGGTCGATAACAGCCTGAGCCAGGGCTGGATGAACGCCAAAGGCCCGCAACAAACCCAGGCCGACGGCAAGACCACGGTGAAGATCGAGCAGACCGCCGACAAGGCGATTCTCAATTGGGAAACGTTCAACGTCGGCCGCAATACCACAGTGGAATTTGCCCAGCAGGCCAACTGGGCGGTGCTCAATCGCGTCAACGATCCGAGCGCACGGGCCAGCCAGATTCAGGGGCAGATCAAAGCGGACGGTACGGTGATGCTGATCAACCGCAACGGCATCGTCTTCAGCGGTGGCAGCCAGGTCAATGTGCGAAATCTGGTAGCGGCAGCCGCGAACATGACCGATGCCCAATTTCGCGATCGGGGTCTGTATTTCGACAGCACCGGCAGTCAGCCAACCTTTACCGACGCTGCTGGCAAAGTCCTGGTGGAGCGTGGCGCAGCCATACAAACGCATCAACCTGCGCTCTCCACCGACGCCGGCGGCTATACCTTGCTGCTTGGCCAGGACGTGCAGAACGACGGCTCGATCAGTACGGCCAAAGGTCAGACGGTGCTGGGTGCGGGGGACCGTTTCTATATCCGCAAGGGCTCGGGCACCGATGGCAATGGCTATTCAACCACCTTCGGCAGTGAAGTCATTCCCGGTTTCAAGGCTGACAGCTCGGGCAAGGTCAGCAACACCGGCCTGATCCAGGCATCCACCGGCGACATCACCCTGACTGGCCGCGACGTTGTGCAAAACGGTGTGCTGCTGGCGAGCACTTCGGTGGCGACGCGCGGCACCGTGCATTTGCTCAATCCGGCCAGCGATGCCCAGGGCCGTGTGACCCTGGGCGAAAATGGCGTCAGTGCGATTCTGCTCGACAGCAGCGATCTCACGGCCCTGGACAGCCAGCGCGAGGCGGCGCTGACCGGCGTCAATGCCAACAACCGGATCCGCAGCGATCAGTCACGCATCGACATCGGCAGCGGCGGCACCGTCGAATTCAAAAGCGGCTCGATCACCCTTGCCACCGGTGGGCAGGTGGCGGTTGCCGCCGGGCGACGCAGTCTGTTGCGCGAGGGGGCGGTGATCGACGTGTCCGGCGCCCTTGGCGTCAAAGTGGCGATGGCAAACAACAACATCAAGATCAACGTCCAGGGCAACGAGCAGCGTGATGCGCCGGTCAATCGCGAGAACGGCGCGCTCAACAGTAACGACATCTGGGTCGATGTCCGTGAGCTGGTATTCGTGCCGGCGGGCACCAACGGTTACGCCACCGACCGCTGGTACACCGCCGGTGGGTTGTTGGAGGTCGGCGGATACCTCGGCACTCAGGGCCATGGCGTTGGTGAATGGATGGCGCAGGGCGGTGAGGTGCGGTTTGCCGGAAAGGACGTGATCAGCGAAAGAGGTTCGCTGATCAATGTGTCCGGCGGCACGCTTGATGTGCAGGGCGGCGAGATTCGCCAGAGCTGGCTGCGCGGTGCGGACGGGCGGTTATACGAAGTGTCGCGAGCGCCGGGCGATATTCTCTACAACGGTCTTTACAAAGGTTACGAAAGTCACAGCGAGCGCTGGGGCCAGACGGATTATTTCTATAGCCCGCTGATCGCGCCGACGCGTCGTCAGGAAGCGGGTTACACCGTTGGGCGGGATGCCGGCCAGTTGGTGATCGCCACGGGCAACGCCGTGCTGGAAGGCCAGCTGTTGGGCGAGGTGTTTCAGGGCGAACGGCAAATCCAGGCACCGCGGGCAGGTCTGGACGGCTATGCCCAGACCCAGACCGCCCGGGCGCGGCGAGGGCAGTTGGTGGTTGGCAGTTACGATGCTGCTTATGTCGCTGCCAGTGCCGGCCTGCTCTATCAACTCGACCCGTTGCTCGATCAGGTGCAAGTGGGGGGCGCGCATGCCAGCGTAGCGAACGCAGGGCTGACCGACGCGGTCGCGGCAGAACGCGCAGGCAAACTGTTCCTCGATGCCGGGCTGCTCAATGGTTTCGCGCTGGGCGCGCTGAAGATCTCGGCAAAAAACACGATTGAAGTCAATGAAGGCGTGACGGTGGATCACGGTGGCAACATCACCCTGTTCAGCCCTGACGTGCAGGTCAACGCCGATCTGATTGCGCAAGGCGGCAGCCTGCAATTGGGCAACGTTCTGAACCAGCTCGCCACCGATCGGCGTGATGACACCAGTCTGCAGGTTTCAGCAGGCAAGCAAGCGCGAGTGACGGTTGCGCAGGGTGTGCAATTGCAGACACGAGGTCTGTGGAGCAACCTGTCGAGTAACCCGGACGACGCGGGCGGCCTGGCGTACCTCAATGGCGGGACGGTGTCGATCCGCAGTACCGGCGACATTCTGCTGACCAGTGGCAGCCTGGTCGATGTTTCGTCGGGCGGTGCGGTATTGGCCAACGGCAAGACGCGTGGCGGCAAGGGTGGCGACGTGACGCTTGAATCCAGCGCCAACAGTGCGCCAGGCCTGTCGCGCATGGAGCTCGATGGCGAGGTGCAGGGCTATGGCGTGAACGGCGGCGGCACCTTGAGCGTGCAGGCCAGCAAGGTGCGGATCGGCGCTGCCGGCGAAGTGTCCGAAGAACAGACCTTGCGCCTGACGCCGGAGCTGTTCAGCACAGGGTTCAGCGCTTACAAAATCATCGGTCTGAAGGGGCTGGAGGTCGCCGCGCAAAGTGCGATCGATGTGCAGATGCCGGTCTATCGATTTGGCGAATCCGCCTCGACCATTGTGTCCGGTATGTCGCCGCGCGCTGCGCTGGAGCTATGGACGCCCGCGTTATTCCAGGAAGACCCGCTCAAGGGCGTCTTGACGCAAAGGGCCGGCGCTTCTGTCGCATTGCAGGCCGGCGCGACGCTTGCTGGCTTGATTGATCCCGCCAGCAGTCCGTTGTCGATTGGCGAAGGCTCACGGATCAGTGTCGATCCCGGCCAGCGCATCGGTTTGCGCGGGGCAGGCCAGATCACGCTTGAGGGTGAACTCAACGCCTGGGGCGGTGTTGTCGATATCCGTCAACAGCAGTTCGGCGCGATTGATGTGGCGACGTCCTTGCAAGAGGCCGATCCGACCCCGCACAACCGTTCGATCTGGATCGGTGAACATGCCTTGATTGATGTCGCCGGTCGGGCAGCGACCGCTGTCGATGCGCTGGGCCGCGTCTACGGCCAGGTTGGCAAGGGTGGCTCGATCATTGTCGGTGGCGAGATTGATGTGAAGAAAATCACGGCGACCGCTGCCGATGCTTTCGTCATCATCCGCCACGGTGCGCGACTGGAAGCGTCCGGTGCGCAAGCCGTGCTCGATAGCGGTGGGCAAGGCCCCGCTCGTGTGGCCAGCGATGGCGGACGGATCACCCTGAGTTCCTACAATGGTCTGTTCATCGAGGGCAGTCTGCAGGCCAATGCTGGCGGTGCGGGTGCGGCGGGCGGGCGTCTGGAGATCGCTCTGGATACACCGGCGTACGGTTCCGCGAACTTGAGCAATGCGGTGCGCGTGCCACGTGAAATGATCATTGCCCAAGGGCCTGCGCCGGCACTGCCGCAGCCGCTGCGAGCGGGAGAGGCTTCGCCACTTTTACGCTACGGGCGTACACGCTTGAGTGCCGATCAGCTTATGAGCGGTGGCTTCGACAGCGTGAGTCTGCTGAGCAACGGTCTGATGACGTTCGACGGCGATGTCGACCTGCACATGGGACAGGGCCTGAGCCTGTTCGCCGGTTCTCTTTCATTGGCCGAGTCGGCGAGTGACAGCGCCCGGGTCAACCTCAGCGCACCTTACCTGCGCCTGTCAGGGCTGGGCACCTATTTCAGCTCGGAAGTCAAAGTGCGTCCGCGGGTGATGAGCAATCCGACAGCGCAGTTGTCCGGCGCGCAATTCACCGCCAGCGCGAACCTGCTGGACGTGGGCAACTCGCTTTCATTCGGCACCGAAGGGACAATCGTGCAATCGGCCGCACCGGCGTTGGCGGTCAGCCGCCGTGGCTTTGGTCTGGTCACGCTCGACAGCCAGGGCGACCTGCGCTTCCTCGCGCCAACCGATGAACAGCAGCGCAGCCGTCTGTGGACTGCGGGTGACATGCACATGCGGGCTGCGCAGATCTACCCGGCCAGTGGCGTCTCGGCTGAGGTGCGAGTGGGCTATCAAAGTATGGCCGGATCGGTGCCGGAGCATACGTTGCGTATCGGCAATCACGGGGCGGCGCCGACCGCTTTGCCTTACTCGGTGTTCGGCAGCCTGACACTCAGTGCGGGACAGATCGAGCAGGGCGGCGTCATTCGTGCGCCTTTGGGGCTGATATCCCTGGGTGATGACATCATCGTCAAAACCCGTGAACTTCACCTTCTGCCGGGCAGCGTGACTTCAGTCAGCGCCGCCGGACTGGTCATGCCCTATGGAGGAACCACCGACGGTATCGACTATCGGTACAACGGCAAGTCGGTAGTGTTGAATGGCATTGCCGGAGCGACCTCCGGGGTCATCCTTGATGCGCAATACACCAATGTGCAGGCCGGGGCGCTGATCGACCTTTCGGGCGGCGGCGATTTGCGCGGTGCCGGTTTTGTCTCCGGACGAGGTGGCTCCACCGACGCGCGTTTCAATCCGCTGGTACGCAATGCCACCGATGGCACCTTCAGTTTGCCGGGGCTGGCCAGCAACCCCGTATATGCAATCGTGGCCGGTGACCAGAGCCGCTATGCGCCGATGCTGGCCGAGGCCGGCGCGGTCGACCCGCGTATCGGCCAGCAGATCACCCTCGGGACCGGCGTTGCCGGACTGGCACCCGGCACCTACACCTTGTTGCCATCGACCTTTGCCTTGTTACCGGGCGCCTTCCGGGTCGAAATCAATGGTCAAGCGATTGCGGGGCCGATGGACAGTGCGTTGAAGTTGCGCAATGGCTCGTTGACCACGGCCGGACAGCTGTCGATTGCCAACACCGGTATTCGCGACAGTTTGCCCAGCCAGGTCATCGTGACGTCTGCCGATGTGCTGCGGCGCTATTCACAGTACAACGAAACCGGGTTCAGCCAATTTGTGCTCAATGATGCTGCCCGCCGCGGTCTGCCGCGCGCCCGCACACCGCTGGACGGCAACACGCTGCACCTGCGCATGGTCAGTGGCGGCGAGCACGACTCAGCCCTGGATTTCAACGGGCAGGTGCTGTTCAAACCTGCCAGCGGCGGGGTCATTGGTACGGCGGTCGTGCAGGGCGGTTATACCGGCGCAGAGTTTGAAATTCTCGGTGCCGGGCATACGCGAACGCCAGGGTTCGACGGTGTATCGCTGTACGCCGACACCCTCAACCGCTTGAATGCCGGACGTTTGACCATCGGTGGCACCCCAACCGTGTATTACGGTGCGGAGGGCGGCTCGATCAAGGTGATCGGCAATACCTCGGCGATTCGTCTGCGCGAGGGCGCGATCCTCTCGGCGCCAGAGGTTGTGCTGAGCAGTAACAGCGCCAATGGCGGCATCACCATCGATGCGGGAGCGGGCGTCAATACCTTGGGGCGAGGTGACGTCCCGTATGATGCCGCAGCCGGTTTCGTCTACGAGCCGGGGCGCTCCAGCCTGCTGGTGGTGTCCAACGGCTGGACGCCGGTGCTTGCGCCCACCGATGGCGGGGGTGGGAGCATTCGTATCGGCAACTGTCCGACGGCCGATTGCACCGCTGCGGCGTTGCTGTACTCCAACGGCAGTATCATCGCCGCCACTGACAAAGACTTCGAACTGGGCGAAAGCGTGCGCTTTGGCACTCGCCAACTCGGGCTTTCGGTCGGTGTGGTCAATGCCGGCAGTGCGCAAGCACTGGCCGCAGCCAGCGGCCGCACACCCGCGGGCCTGACGCTTAACCAGAACGTGCTGGATCGCCTGTTGCAGGGCGACACGCAATCTGGCGCCCCCGCCCTGGAAACCCTGAGTCTGGTGGCCCGCGATGCGTTCAACTTTTTCGGCAGCGTGACCCTCGACACCATTGATCCGCAGACCGGCCAGAGCCGTTTGCAGAATCTGGTGTTGGGTAGCCCGGCCATCTACGGCTCGGGCGCTGCCAACGATGTCGCGACGATCCGCACCCGCAATCTGATCTGGAACGGGGCGACTCAGGCCCCAGGTACGGTGGTCAAGGACGGCGCCGGCAACGGGCACGGCACGCTGGATATTCAGGCGCAGCGGATCGAATTGGGTTATGGCCCGAACCCGCAGCCCAATGGCCTGGATCGCAATAACCGACTGGCCCTGGGGTTTGCCAACGTCAACCTCAACGCCAGCGAGCGCATCACCGCCAACCACAAGGGCAGTCTGGCGGTGTACGAATCCCAAGGGGCTTATGACGCGGTCAAGGGGTTCAGCTACAGCGGCGGCAATCTCAATCTGCGCACGCCATTGCTGACCGGCGAGGCCGCCTCGGTCAGTGAACTCAAGGCGGGCAACAACCTGACTCTGAGTGGTAGCGCCACAACGGCTGCCGCGGATGCCCTCGGTGCGCAACTGAGCCTGACGGCACGCAGTGTTGTGCTCGACAGTCGCATCGTCCTCGCCAGCGGCAAGCTGCTGGTCAATGCCGAGGATGATCTGCTGCTTGGCAGCGGCGCGCAGGTGGACATGGCGGGCCGGGTTCTGCCGTTCAATGATGTGCAGAAATACAGCTGGGGCGGCGACGTGTCGTTGCAGAGCAACAACGGCAATATTCGTCAGTTGGCGGGCTCGCGAATCGATCTGTCCGCCGTCAACAATCAGGCCGGCCAATTGAACGTTGTGGCGCTGGCCACTGACGCTGGACAGGTTGATCTGCAAGGGCAGATTGTCGGCAGCAGCAGTGGCTATTACGACGCGGGCGGTACGTGGGTGCCGTACAGGGCCGGTGGCGTGGACATTCGCGCCCAGCGCCTGGCGGGTGATTTGAGCCAGGCCTTTGCCAGCCTTAACCTGCGCTTGAATGCCGGCGGGGTAGTGGGCAGTCGAAGCTTCCAGTTCAAGCAGGGCGATCTGCGTATCGGTAACGAACTCAAAGCGGGCGAAGTCAATGTCTCGGTGGACAACGGCAACCTGACCGTGGACGGGGTGATCGATGCCAGTGGTGAACGGGTCGGCAGCATTCGCCTTGCCGGCAAAAACGGTCTGAACCTGACGGGCAACGCGCTGCTCGATGCCCATGGCCGCGTACTACGCGTCGACAGCTACGGCAAAATCATCGACGCACCGAACCGCGCCATGGTTGAACTCAATTCAGGTGACGGCGTGCTGACGCTGGCCGCTGGTGCACGGATTGATCTGCGTCACGGCACCGATGCAGTGCCTGGAAACCAGGCGGGACAACGCGATGACGTGTTGCGTGGGACGCTGGAGCTGAATGCACCGCGCCAGGGCGGCGGTGACATCGCGGTGGATGCCAGCGGTACGTTGGATATTCAAGGTGCCCGCTCCATCGGGCTGAATGCCGTGCGAAGTTACAGTGATGCTGCCGATGGCACCGATCCGGCGGCCAGCGGTCGCCCGTATCAAGTGATCGATCAAGCTTACCTGGACCGCATTCACTCAGACAGCAGCGGCTTTATCGATGCGGCGCTGGGTAACAGTGATCTGCTTCAACGCAAACTGGCCGGCCTCAACAATGCGACCTATGCCGATGCGTTTCATCTGCGCCCGGGGGTGGAAATCGTCAGCAAAACCGCTGACGGCGATCTGGTGGTGCAGGGCGATCTCGACTTGTCCGGCTACCGTTACGCCAGCCTCAACCCGCACACTCGCCGGACCTCGATGTATGGCAGCGGGGAAGCGGGCAGCCTGTTGATCCGTGCCGGTGGCAACCTCGATATCTACGGCAGCATCAACGACGGTTTCGCACCGCCGCCGGAAACCGTGGACGACGCTGGCTGGAAACTGTTGCCGGGGATACAGCCGTTCGGCGGTGACCTGATCGTACCGGGCAGTGGTGTCAGCCTTGCCGAAGGGACGCTCTTCCCGGTCGGCGCCACCTTGAATTACGACCTGCCGATTCAAGCCGCCACACTGGCTGCGGGCACGGTGTTGCCGGTTCAGAGCACTTTGGCCGCACCTTACGTGTTACAGGGTGGCACGGTGCTGGCCGGCGATGTGCATGACGCGGCGGGTAACCTGATGTATGCCGCCGGTACGTTGCTCGACAACGCTGTGACCCTGCCGCCCGGCAGTCGCTTGGGTGCAGGTATCCGCTTGAACAACGCCACCGCACTGCAGGCCCTGCTCTGGCCCAAAGGCGTGCCGCTGCCGGGTGCGGTTGACGCCGACAATAAAAAGGTGGGTGTTGTGTTGAACGGAACGTTGGCGCTGTTGCGGGGTTCGCTGATCCCCTCCATGACTAACGTGAAGCTCGCCGATGGCACGCTATTCCTCGACATGCGTCCTGCCAATGGCAACCAGCAAGGTCGTAACTGGGCGATCGCCAGCATGCTGCCGGCGGGCAGTGCGTCGTGGTCGATGCGCATGGTGGCAGGCGCCGATCTGACCGCGGCCGACAGCCGTAGCGTGAAACCTCAGGCCAGCGTCGGCAACTTGCAGATGGCCGACACTCACTATGGTGTGAACATGATCGAGGTCGCCGGCAAACTGGTCTGGGCGGTGGATAACGAGTATGGCTTTACACCGTACGAACCGGTTCCCGAGGAATACCTTGTGCTCTGTGATATCGCTCCCGGTTCTTGCGCGCCCATGGCGCGCAGTGTGTGGGCGCCTGGCAACTGGATGGGCATGCCGGATTACACACCAATGAACGATGACGAATTGTTCTGGTGCTCCATCGACCCGGCACTGTGCATTGAAAACAATCCGAGCAAGAGCGCCCAGGCCCACACGCAGATGTTCAGCGTTTTGCGTACTGGCACCGGCGACCTGGATTTGATAGCGGCCGGTAACCTGAGCATGGCTTCACCTTTCGGCGTCTACACCGCCGGCACCCAATCGGCAGACGTCGACGCGCGTTATAACCAGCCCCGCGGAAGGCTGTCGGCTGATGGCTCGGTATTGGGCAGCGCTGGCAGCGATTACGAAAAATGGGTCGATGGCGGCAGTGCCAGCCTCTATCAGGCCTGGTATCCGCAGATGGGCGGCAACCTGACGATCAATGCCGGCGGGTCTGTGTCCGGTGACGTGCTTGGCCGTCGCTCGGTCGCCACGGGCGACGGTACGCGGGAGCAGGTGCCGAGTGTGGCGGTGGGCAATTGGCTCTGGCGCCAGGGCACCGGCAACAACGATGTACCGACTGCCTGGTGGATCAATTTCGGCAGCTACGCTGCGCAGCCATTGCCAGCGCTGGGCGAGGAAACCAGACCTTATCTGGTGGGCTTTACCGGGTTCGGTACGCTGGGCGGCGGCAACATCAGTCTGAGCGCTGGCGGGGATGCCGGCATGCTCAAGGCCATGGGCGACGACAGGTATGCGTCGTACCCTCGCAGTCAGGGGTTGATCGTGGCTGTCGGCAGTACGGGCCGCGTGGACAGTGACGGGAACCTGCAACTGACCGGTGGCGGAGACCTGGATATTCGTCTGGGCGGTGTCCTCAATCCGTCTCTGCAGGCACGTGCCGGCCTGGCGGGTACCGGCACGCCGACGCACGACTTGCAGGGCGCGCTCATCAACCTGCGCGGTGCGGCGCAACTGACGGGCGCCGCGTTGGGCGGTATCAATCTGCAGTACGGTGCCTCGGCGCTATTTCATGACCCACGGGAAACGCGCGCCTTCGATCCGTTCAACTCGACGGCCAGTAATGCCAGTGGTGGGCTGGTGCTGATTCCCGGTGACTCCGGCATGCGCCTCAACACCCGCGGCGATCTGGTCTTGGGCGCCGCCGCCGATCCCGGCCGCGTGCGATTGCAGAACTCCACACCGTTTACCACGGCGGATGGCGTTTACCATGCCGGCGGCGGTTTGAGTGGTTTCTCGCTGTGGACCGATCACACGGCCATCGATTTGTTCTCGGCCGGCGGCAACCTGACGCCCAGCACCCAGTTGATGGAAACCACCGGGCAGGACCCCGTCGCCGGGCTTAACGGGTCACCCACCGATGACCGCTTCGTCTTTCCTTCGATATTGCGTGCCGTGGCCCGCCAGGGCTCGATTTATGCGGGACCATCAGCGGCCTACGGCATAGGCAACCCGGCGCCGGCTCTGGCCTGGTCATTGCTGTTGGCACCTTCCAGCGCGGGGCAGCTTGAACTGATCGCTGGGGATTCGATCTATGCCGGCGGCTACGCCATCAACCAGTCAGGGGCCAGCCCGGCGGCGCTCGCCACACCGTTTGCACCCGCGTTCAATGGCTACGGCAACAACCAGTCCGCACGGCCGATCATGACCAATGCCGGCAGTGATGGTGTGCTGGCGCAAGCCAATTCGCGCTATCCACTGTTTGCCTTTGGTCCCGATAGCTACTCGGGGTTGAGCAGTGTTCAGGGGCCGGCGCGCTTCTATGCACTGACCGGTGACCTGGTAGGAATTCGCACGGGCGAAACGCTGGCGTTCGCGACCACGAAGCGCACCTGGTATGAATCGGCAGGCCCGGTGTGGATGGTGGCGGGGCGTGACATCGTGGCGTCCGGTACCCATTTGGGGCAACCCACGTTTGCGCCCGTTGGGGGCATGAGTCGCAATAACGAACAGATCGCGTCTACCGGCAATCTGTTCGTGCATAACGATGCACGCGACATTTCGCGGGTTTCGGCCGGGCGAGACATTCTCTACAGCAGCTTCGACATTGCCGGCCCGGGTGTTCTGGACGTCAATGCCGGGCGTAATATCCTGATGGAAGATCGCGCCAGCATCACCAGCCTCGGCCCTGTCGTGGCAGGTGATCAGCGCCCCGGTGCGAGCATCGTGATGCAAGCGGGTGCGGGCGCGCAGGGGCCGGATTACTCACGGTTTATTGCGCGTTATCTGAACCCGCAAAACGTCGCGGATCCGGCTGTGGCCCTTAGCGCGCAACCGGGCAAAGTGGTCAAGACCTACGTCGAAGAACTGCAGAGCTGGCTGAGCCTGGGTTATGGCTTCAAGGGTAGCGACGAACAGGCGCAAGCGTTCTTCGCCGCACTGCCGAGTACCGAGCAGGCGATCTTCGCCCGCCAGGTGTACTTCGCCGAATTGCGCGCCGGTGGCCTGGAATACACCGATGCCGACGGCCCGCGCACCGGCAGTTACCTGCGCGGTCGCAACGCCATTGCGGCGCTGTTTCCGACCACTGATGTCGCCGGCAATCCGCTTCGCTACGACGGCGATATCACGATGTACGGCGGAGCAGGGGTCAAGACGCTGTTTGGCGGAGACATCCAGATGCTTACGCCAGGTGGTGGTCAAGTGTTCGGCATCGAAGGCGCGGCGCCGCCGTCGACGGCGGGGATCATCACTCAGGGTTCGGGCGACATTCAGCTGTACTCGCAAGGCAGCATTCTGCTCGGCCAGAGCCGGATCATGACCACGTTCGGCGGCTCGATTCTCGGCTGGTCCGCCGAGGGCGACATCAACGCCGGTCGCGGCTCGAAAACCACCGTGGTCTACACGCCGCCAAAACGTGTGTACGACAGCTGGGGCAACGTCACGCTGTCGCCATCGGTGCCGAGCACCGGCGCCGGTATCGCCACGCTCAACCCGATCGCCGAAGTGGCGCCAGGCAACATCGACCTGATCGCGCCACTGGGCACCATCGACGCCGGCGAAGCGGGGATTCGCGTGTCGGGTAACGTCAACATCGCCGCGCTGACGGTGGTCAACGCCGCGAACATTTCCGTGCAGGGTAAAGCGACTGGCGTGCCGGTGGTGTCAGCGGTCAACACTGGCGCAATCACCTCGGCGAGCTCGGCGGCATCCTCCGCTACCCAAGCAGCGGAAGACGTCGCCCGTCAGCAACAGGCAGCGGCGCGGCAGAACCAGGCCTCGGTGTTCACTGTGCAGGTGCTCAGTTTCGGCAACGAGCAACTGGCACCGTCGCGCGATGGCGCCAGTCGCACGCCGGCGGCCGGTTACAACCCGGACAGCCCGGTGCAGGTGCTGGGCGCCGGGGCGCTGGATGAACAGGCGAAACAGCAGCTGACCGAGGAGGAGCGTGGGCAGCTGACGTTGTAGAGGACTCTCGTGCAGTACGTTTGGGCGGCCGGTTGGCCGCCTTTTTTAGTGTGGAGGGGATCGCGGATATTTTTGTCGAGCGTGAAGTACCGTCAGTATTTTGATGACCCCATTCACCTGATATACCAGCAGATAGTTAGGATGAATCACCATCTCACGTGTGCCTTGCACTCGACCAGATCGGAAACCATAGGGTATGGATTAAAGCTTTTCCGCCGCTGCTACAGCCTTGCGTTCCATAGAGATCGAAGCGGTGGAGTTGAATTGGTCGATGTATTCGCAGATGTCAGCCAGTTGAGCAAGAGCCTTGTTGCTCCATCTAACCAGCAGCGCGGCGGCTCCTGCGCCTCTCTTCGAGCATTTGGGCGAGCAGTATCATAGCTTCATCGTGAGGAAAGCCCGGATGCGGATCATCAAGTGCTTCCTGGACCTGCGCACGAAACCAAAGGTCGTATTCCGCAGCCTCTTCTTCGGTTTCGAAGTCTGAAACGATAAGTGAAAGTTCAGCGCTCATAATGACCTCCGTGATCAATGTGAAGCAGTCTAAGGGGGATGTGGCTCGTTGTCGTCACTGGCGGGACGAGGGAGACATCACCCCCAAACGGACGATACAAATCTGTCAGGCGCTTCGCTTGTGATGCACGTGAAGTCGATGAGGGGTGTAGTTCGATTCTGTAGGAAATCAGCTTTGGGTCATCGGGCTGACAGCCGCCGCTCAAAGCCGCGGCCACAGCCACGCCGCAGTCAGTTACCGTCCGCCACTTTGCGCTCGATCTCATCGACCTTGCGCTGCAGTTCTTCCGCTTCCTGCTCTTTGACCCGAGTGGAAGACGGCGTGATGACCTTGTCCACGCCTTCGGTTTTGTCGTCACGGTCCTGCAGATCGCGTTCGACCACGTTCACCGGTTTACCGCTGGCATCGGTGGGCGGGGCGTTGGGGGTTTTGTCGTCGTTGGGGTTCATGGCGCTGGCCTCCTGTGGGTGTACACATTGGAGACAGCGGGGCGGCAGACGTTCGAAATTTTTCAGCGGCGAGGCCCTCTCCCGCAGGAGAGGGCGCAACAGCGATTTCAGTCCTTGAGAATGTCGCGATCCTTGGTTTCCGGCAGGAAGAAGGTGCCGAGTATCGCCGTCGCCACTGCGATGACGATCGGGTACCACAGCCCGTAGTAGATATCGCCGGTGGCGGCGACCATGGCGAAGGCCACGGTGGGCAGGAAGCCGCCGAACCAGCCGTTGCCGATGTGGTAGGGCAGCGACATCGAGGTGTAGCGGATGCGCGTCGGGAACAGCTCGACCAGCCACGCGGCGATCGGGCCATACACCATGGTCACGTAGATCACCAGCACGGTCAGCAGGAGCAGCATCATCGGATAATTGATTTTCGCCGGGTCGGCTTTTTCCGGGTAACCGGCTTCTTTCAGCGCCGCGCCGAGGTTGGCGGTGAAGGCGTCGTTGCGGGTCTTGAAGTCGGCGGCGGGGAGGGCGCTGCCTTCGAAGCTCTCGACGACGCGGTCACCGATGCGCACCTGCGCCACCGTGTTCGGTTCGGCGGCGACGTTCTCGTACGGGATCGCGCGTTTCGCCAGCAGCGTCTTGGCCAGGTCGCAGGAACTGGTGAATTTGGCCTTGCCCACCGGATCGAACTGGAACGAGCACTGCTCGGGACTGGCGATCACCTTGACCGGATTTTTTTCCTGGGCGACGAACACGTCCGGGTTGCCGTACTGGGTCAGCGCATGAAAGATCGGAAAGTACGTCAGCGCTGCGAGAATGCACCCGGCCATGATGATCGGCTTGCGCCCGATGCGATCGGACAGGCTGCCGAAAATCACGAAGAACGGCGTGCCGATCAGCAGCGAGCCGGCGATCAGCAGGTTTGCGGTCTGCGGATCGATCTTCAATGTTTGCAACAGGAAGAACAGCGCATAGAACTGCCCGGTGTACCAGACCACCGCTTGCCCGGCGGTGCCGCCGAGCAGGGACATGATCACCACTTTGAGGTTGTCCCAGCGCGCGAAGGATTCGGTCAGCGGCGCTTTCGAAGCCTTGCCTTCGTCCTTCATTTTCTGGAACACCGGCGACTCGCTCAGTTGCAGGCGGATATACACCGACACGGCCAGCAGAATGATCGACAGCAGAAACGGAATCCGCCAGCCCCACGCCTCAAACGCTTCGGTGCCCAGCGCTGTGCGGCAGGCGAGGATCACCAGCAGCGACATGAACAGACCGAGAGTGGCGGTGGTTTGAATCCACGAGGTGAAAAAGCCACGGCGATTACGTGGCGCGTGTTCGGCCACGTAGGTCGCGGCGCCGCCGTATTCCCCGCCCAGCGCCAGCCCCTGGAGCAGGCGCAGGGTAATCAGGATCACCGGGGCGGCGACGCCTATGGTTGCGTAGCCGGGCAGCAGACCGACGATTGCCGTCGACACGCCCATGATCACGATGGTGATCAGAAACGTGTGTTTGCGCCCGATCATGTCTCCCAGGCGCCCGAAGACGATGGCGCCGAACGGCCGCACGGCGAACCCGGCAGCGAAGGCCAGCAGGGCAAAGATGAACGCGGTGGTTTCGTTGACGCCGGCAAAGAAGTGCTTGGCGATGATCGCCGCCAGTGAGCCGTAGAGGTAAAAGTCGTACCACTCGAAAACCGTGCCCAGCGAGGAAGCGAAGATGACCTTGCGCTCCTCCCTGGTGATGCCGCCGCTGCGGGGCGGTGTGCCGGTGGATGCTGTGTCGATTGTGGCCATGGGTGTTCTCCGTCGTGCTTATTGTTGTAGGCCGGAGTCCCCCGTTACTGCCTGTCGCACTCTGGCCCGTTGGCATCTGCCGCCGTTGCTCTCGCGTGAAGCTTGCACAGTCTGACCGCCTCGCAGGGCTGCAAGGTTTCCTGAAGCATAATCAGCTTTTGCCAGATATCCACTCGGCCTACGCTTTGACCCAACGCTGCCGGCTCCAGGCGCTCAGCCAGTCAACCAGAAACACGAGCAACAGCATCGCCAGAATCACCGTGCTGGCCTGGGCTTCCTGGAACAGACTGAGACTGACATACAGCATCTGCCCCAGCCCGCCAGCGCCGACAAAACCCAGCACGCTGGCCATGCGGATGTTGTTTTCCCAGCGATACAGGCAGTAGGCAAGCAGTTGCGGGGCGAGGTTGGGCAGGGTGCCGTAGCAGAACGCCAGAATCGGATTGCCGCCCTGCAAGCGGATCGCCTCGGCCGGTTGCGGCGGGGTGTTTTCCAGCGCTTCGGCGAACAGTCGGCCGAGTACGCCAGTGGTGTGCAGGGCGAGGGCGAGGGTGCCTGCGTTCGGGCCGAGGCCGGCGGCGAGCACCATCAGCGCCGCCCAGACCAGTTCCGGAATCGCCCGCAAGCCGTTGAGCAGCAGACGCGCCGCACTTTGCAGCGGCCAGCCGAAACGCCCGGCGGCGGGCAGCGCCAGGACGATGCCGAACAATGCCGCGAGCAGGGTGCCGAGGGCCGACATGGCCAGGGTTTCCAGCGAACCGTGGGCGATGGCTTTCAGGTAACTGGCGCTCAAGTCAGGGCTGAGAAAGCGCTGCACATAACTGCCCATCTGCTTAAGGCTGTTGGCGCTGCCCAGTTCGGCCAGATCCAGTTCCAGATAAGCGAAAGACGCGACTACCGAGAGCGCAATGGCGGCGAGCAACAGCAGATTGATCAGGCGCCTCATGTCAGCCTCCAGCGCAGCAAACGGCTGAGTTGATCGGCGCACAGCACCAGCAGCAGGAACGTCAGCAACATGCTGGCGACTTCACCGCCGGCGAACATGCGGATCGACAAGTCAATCTGTTGCCCCAGGCCACCAGCGCCGACAAAGCCCATTACCACCGAGGCACGAACCGCGCACTCCCAGCGATACACCGTGTACGAGAGCAATTCGGCGGCGACATTCGGCAACGTGCCGTAAGCGAACGCCGCCAGTCGACCGCTGCCGGCCTGCAACAACGCGTGCGCCGGACGCTGGTCGGTGGATTCGAAAATTTCTGCGTAGACCTTGCCGAGCATGCCGCTGTAGGTGATGGCGATGGCTAACACACCCGCCGCCGGGCCGAGGCCGACCGCGCGGACGAACAACAGCGCCCAAACGATTTCCGGCACGCTGCGCAAAAAGATCAGCAAGCCGCGAACCGGCCAGCGCAGCAACCGCCCAAGCAGGCTCGGCACGCCGCCCCGTGACGCCGCCGAGAGCGACAACGCGCGACTGGCGATCAGGCTGGCCGGCACTGCCAGCAGCAGGGCCAGGGCCATGCCGGCCGTGGCAATCGCCAAGGTTTGCAGGGTGGCTTTGAGCAGCAGTTGCAGGAACGCTTGATCATGCGCGGGGGGCCAGAATGCCGAAACGAAACGGCCCATTTCGTTCTGGCTATCGGCCTGAAACAACACGCCCAGGTCCAGCTCGCTGAGTTGAATGCCCGGCCACAACAGCGCAAGCGCCAGCAGCGTCAGCGACAATCGCGGCCACGCCGCCGGGTCCCGTGAATCAGCTTTCAGCATCGCGGAATCTGCACAATCAAAGGCGCGGCCGCTGGCGCAGGCGATTGCAGTTGTTCATTGGCGTACAACGCATCGAGCTTGTCGCGACTGACTTCGTCAGAACGGCAGTCGAAAAGAATCTGCCCGTCGCGCAAACCGATGATCCGTGGAAAGTGCGCCAGCGCCAGATCCACTGCGTGCAGGCTCGCTACCAGTGTGACGTTGTGCTCGCGAGCATGGCGCGACAGGATCGACAATGTGTGGCCGGCGAGCACCGGGTCCATCGCTGACACCGGCTCGTCGGCGAGCAATATTTCCGGCGCCTGATACAGCACCCGCGCAATGCCGACGCGCTGCAGTTGCCCGCCGGATAGCTGCTGGCAATGGGCGAACAATTTATCGCCCAGATCCAACCGCGCCAACGCCGCGCGCGCCCCCGCCACATCCAGCGGATGCAGCAGGTTCAGCAGACTTTTGCCCAGACTCCACTGGCCAAGCTTGCCGGCCAGCACCGCCGTAATCACCCGCTGACGCGGCGGAATCGGTGGCGCCTGATGCACCAGACCGATGCGCGCACGCAGGCGCTGCCGCTGGCGCGCCGACAAGTGCCAGGCACGTTCGCCGAGCACTTCGATCTCGCCGCTGCTGGGCTTGAGCGCGGTCGCCAGCAGATTGAGCAGGCTTGATTTGCCCGCGCCGGACGGGCCGATGATCGCGACCTGTTCGCCAGTGCCAATCTGTACGTCGATAGTGCGAAGGGCATCGACGCCATTGGCATGGCGCAGGCTGCCCTGGGTGAGGCGTAGGGTCATTTCAGCAGTTCGGCGGCGCGGGCGGCTTCCTCGATGCCCTTGTAGTTCTCGGGCTTGGTGTCGATGAAGCGACTGGCGGCCTGCAGATCGAGGATCTTCTTCTGCTCAGGGTTGGCCGGATCGAGGTCGAGGAAGGCTTTCTTGATTTTCGCGGCCAGCTTCGGATCAAGGGTGCCGCGCACGGTCCAGTTGTAATCGAAGTAGGTCGGGGTGGTGGCGAAGACCTTGACCTTATTGGTGTCGACCTTGCCAGCGTCGACCAGTTTCTGCCAGACACTGGCGTTCAACACACCGGCATCGACCTTACCGGCCTGCACCCAGGCAACGGTGGCGTCATGTGCGCCGGAATAGGCAACGCGGCTGAAATAGCCTTCAGGCTTGATGCCGTCGTTTTTCAGCATGAAGTAACGCGGCATCAGGCTGCCGGAGGTGGACGACACCGAACCGAAGGCGAAGGTTTTGCCCTTGAGGTCGGCGAGGCTTTTCACGTTCGGGTCGGCGGTGATGAATTTGCTGGTGAACTGCGCATCCTGCTCGCGCTGCACCAGCGGGATCACTGGCGTGGTGGCGTCGGTCTTCAAACGTGCCTGCACAAAAGTGAAACCGCCGAGCCAGGCCATATCGAGGCGATCGGTGGCCAGCGCTTCAACCACCGCCGGGTAGTCGGCGACAGGCACAAACTGCACCTTCATGCCCAACTGCTGCTCAAGATAGGCACCCAGCGGTTCGAACTTGCGCAGCAGCTCGGTCGGAGCTTCGTCGGGAATCGCGCTGACGCGCAGGACATCAGCGGCCTGCGTCATCAGGGCAGAAAAGGACAGCGCCAGACCGGCGGTGAGGGCGAGGGTACGCTTGAACATAGAATTCTCCGTTTCATAAGCGTCAACATTCGAAGGGCTGCCGCTACAGAGCGGCGCGCCACGTCAGGGTAGACGAAACGGCGAGGTTATACGCATTCGCGAGGAGATTGGCCAGCCTCCGTGCTGGCGCGTTGTGTCTGTTTGTGTGCGGCGCCGGTCAGGCCGCTTCGGGCAGTTTCGCAATCACCTTGATCTCGAAATCGAAACCCGCCAGCCAGGTCACGCCGACAGCGGTGACAGTCGGGAACGGCGCTTCGCCCCAGAACTCTGGGACCACACTCCAGATTGTTTCGAACGTCGAGTGCGGATCGACCATGAACACAGTGACATCCACCGCGTCGTCGAAGCTGCAACCGGCCGCAGCGAGGATCGCGTTGAGGTTGTTGAACGCCGTGCGCACCTGACCGGGCAAATCGGCCTCGGGTGAACCGTCCTCGCGGCTGCCGACTTGCCCGGAGACAAACAGAAAACCGTTGGAGCGAATTGCCGGCGAGTAACGGTGACGCTCGTACAGGGCATGGCGGGCAGGTGGGAAAACGACATCGCGCTGAGACATGGTGCTGACTCCATCAGTGGTTGATGGAGCGACTTTAGGTATTTGCAGCTGCCGGATAAACGCGCAAGCTTGGCGTTCACTGTTTGTAAACCCCAAACAATCGAGGGGCGCGGATGGACCGTTTCGATGCAATGCAGGCCTTTGCCCGGGTGGTCGAGGCGGGCAGTTTCACCAAGGCTGCCGAAACCTTGCACATGAGCAAGACCACGGTGACGCAATTGGTGCAACAACTGGAGGCGCGGCTGCGGGTCAAGTTGCTCAACCGCACCACGCGCAAGGTCAACGTTACCGCCGATGGTGCGGCGTATTACGAGCGGGTGATCAAGTTGCTGGCCGACATGGACGACGCCGAAACCAGCCTGCCCGGCGCCGCCGCACGGCCGCGCGGACGCTTGCGCATCGACGTGCCGAGCCCGTTCGCGCGGCTGATCCTGGTGCCGGCCTTACCGGAATTTCATGCGCGCTACCCGGACATTCAGATCGACATGGGCGTGAGCGACCGCATCGTCGACATCATCGATGAGAACGTCGATTGCGTGGTGCGCGGTGGCGAGCTGCTCGATCAATCGTTGATGGCGCGCAAGCTTGCCGATCTGCCCTTGGGCGTATTTGCCGCGCCGGCTTATCTGGCTCGCGAAGGTACGCCTGAGCACCCGTTGGAACTGCAAGACTCCCATCACCGCGTCGTTGCATTCCTCTGGGCGCGCACCGGCAAACCTCTTCCGTACACATTGCACAACGGCACCGAGCGCTTGCAGATCAAGGGGCACCATGTGCTGGCGGTGGATGACGGCAATGCCTATCTCGCGGCAGGGCTGGCCGGCATGGGTGTGCTGTGGCTGCCAACGTATATGTCTGACGCCCCTGTGGCGCGGGGTGAGTTGGTGCAATTGTTTGAAGGCTGGCAGCTTGAGTCGATGCCGCTTTATCTGGCCTATCCGCCGAATCGGCATGTGAGCCTGAAGTTGCGGGTTTTTATTGATTGGGTCGTAGAGCTGATGGCACAGCCGGCGCCAATCGTGACGCGCCAGTCACGGCCATGATTGACTCTTGCGCAGAACCGGCCAACTATCGCCGCATAACAACGACCGATGGACCCGACCTTGATTGAACGACGTCAATTCAGCGGTGGCATGAAGGGCAAGAACCTTCGCTATCTGAATGAACAAAATACCGATGACACCGGCGTGACCCGCACCGGCTTTCTCTTGCTCGAACATTTTTCGCTTCCGGCCTTCACCCAGGCGCTGGACACGGTAGTCACCACCAACCTGTTACGCCCGGGATTGTTCTCGTCGCGCACTTTCGGCCTGGGTGATGGCGAGGTGATCAGCGATTTGGGGCTGGTCATTCGCCCCGATGCGCGTCTGGATTCTGCTGCGCTTTACGAACTGGATCTGCTGGTGGTCTGCGGTGGTTATCGCACCGAGCTGCGCGCCAGCGACGAATTCATCGGCTTGCTCAAGTCGGCAGCGGAGCGGGGCGTGAGCCTCGCCGGATTGTGGAATGGATCGTGGTTTCTCGGCCGGGCCGGTTTGCTCGATGGCTATCGCTGCTCGATCCACCCGGAACATCGTCCGGCGCTCACCGAAATCGCCAGGAGCACCCACGTCAGCAGCGAACCCTACGTCATTGATCGCGATCGCCTCACCGCCTCCAGCCCGTCCGGGGCGTTTCACATGGCGCTGGACTGGATCAAGGGCTTGCATGGCAAAGCGTTGGTCGAGGGCATCGAAGACATCCTCGCCTTCGAAGAGTCGCGCTACCGGCGGATCAAACCGGATGAAAACATCTGCGTCAGTGCGCCGTTGCGTGAAGTGATCAAGCTGATGGACGCCAACCTGGAAGAACCGCTGGAACTGGAGCAGCTGGCGGTCTACGCCGGCCGCTCACGACGCCAGCTCGAGCGTTTGTTCAAGGAACAACTGGGCACCACGCCACAGCGCTATTACCTGGAACTGCGCATCACCGAGGCGCGACGCCTGCTGCAACACACCGAACTGTCACAGGTGGAAGTCTTGGTGGCGTGTGGTTTTGTCTCGCCGAGCCATTTCAGCAAGTGCTATAGCTCGTACTTCGGTTATCGGCCTTCGAAGGAGAAGCGGCTGGTTAAATAGACCATTAATCAATCTGAGGTCATTTCAGTCTTCAGGCCGGCGTAGCCCTCGAAAGCCCTCACCCCAGCCCTCTCCCAGAGGGAGAGGGAGCCGACCGAGGTGTCTTGCGCTGTACATCGACCTGAAAGATGGAAGTCGATTTCGGATTCAATACAGCCCTGTCAGGTCGGCGTAAATCTCAAATATCCCCCAATCAGTTCCCTCTCCCTCCGGGAGAGGGCTAGGGTGAGGGGCTTTCGGTGCTGAACGACCGTCCGTCGGAATACCTCGTCTACCTGTAATTTCTGACAGTAGACAGCGCAACACCCCCAAGGGGTAATAGCGTCCAGGCATTGCACGCTCAGCGAATGCAAACAAGGACGCCCCCATGTCGGAGTTCGACTCAGACTCATCCCTTTTCCCGATCAAGTTCGAGGCGGGCATTTCCCCGGTGATTGTTGAGCCGGATGTTCCAGACGGAATCCCGTTGGAAGGCCTGTCCCACACTGCATTCAAGGATAACGCTCCCCAGGTCAGCGCGACCTCGGCGCGTATCGACCCTCCGATAGGGGAGTATGAATCGATATGGGTTTACACAGTGGCACTGGATGAGGAAGTCCCGCTGCTGGTTGATGTCATAGTTCCTGACGTCCCTGATGAGCCCATCATCTTCGACGTTGCCGAGTCGCTGTTCGTTGAAGGCATCAATGTTTTCTACTACTTGGTCAAGCGCAGCAGCGGCAACAGCAGTCCATCGATCCACGCCTGGGCGTTTTATCACTATCAGCCACCCGGCGGTAAATACGTGCCGGGCACTGGCGACCATCCTTTTCTGGCAATCACTCTCCCGCCTGAACTGGGCAACCCGCCGCAGATTGGCCGGGAGGAGGCCGCTACCGGGGTACAGCTGACGCTTGATTACCCGCATGATCATGCCTACGACAAGATCCTGCTGAAGCTGAACGGTCGGCGTTTTACCTACGTGCTGAACCCGGAAGAACAGGGTGCGCCGATCATCATTACGCTGACCCAAGCCATGTTTGAACAAGCGGGTAACAGCCCTCTGTTCGAAATCCGCTATACCGTGATCTCGCAACTGAACAACGCCACTGAGAACAGCCGGGAGTCCGCTGCGATTGTCGCTAACGTCGACCTTGAGCGAATCGCGTTTCACGCGCCGATTTTTCGTGAAAATCCCAATGACGAAACCGATGATGCGCAGATCATTGATCGCGACGAGCTGGGGGGAAGGCCTCTGTCGGTCATCGTCAATCCACGATCACCGACCTTTCAGGTGAATGACAGTATCAGTGGCTTGGTCACCGTCACTCCACCCGGCCATTCGTTTCCGCTTAGCGGCATTATCGAGGCCGATGGCAGTGGGCAACTGCTGCGTTGTGTCATGCAGGTGCCAAACAATTTGTTCGTTACTGGCAGCGATGTCCACGCCTACTACGAAGTGAAGCGAGGTGGCCTGCCGATTGGCCAATCCGCCATTGCCAATGCGAAAGTTATTGGTTCGGGTCAGTTACCGGGGGACGGGTTTATCGGCGAACCCGAATTTCCGGTTCTGAATGTTAACGGCGCCATCGGCCTCAATCAGTTGATTGAAGGGCCTGCCGGTTTGCACAACCCGGTTCTGATCGCCCTCGATTACACCCATGCGGCAGTGGGCGATGCCATTGAGTTGTTTTTTGTCGGCTACGACACGCTGGACATCGGCGGCAATCCGGTCCCGAAAGCGGCCTATAACCCGCAGCCGCCTTCGGTAATGACGCGGGAAGACCTCACGCGCGGCTACTTCGAATTCGCAGTGCCTGCGCGGCACCACTTTGCTGTTTGCAGCCGCGGTAGCGTTGAGGCCTCGATGATTGTCAGCAACGCAAGCGGGTCGACGACCTCGCGCAAAAAACGAGTGAATTGCGACGTCAAGAAACCGGGTGACAGTTGGTGTCCGGAATTTTATTAGCGTGCCCAAACAGTGAGGCATGTCGCCGCACTGGACACACAAGGAATGGAATCGTGACCATCAAAGAACTGTATGTCTCAGCGCTCGGCGAAAATTCACCGCTGGCGCTCAACCCACCCTCCATCCCGACCTCGATCGCCAACGGCGGCCTGCGCTGGCAAGACCTCAACGATCCCAGCAGCCCGGTGCAGGTGCAGATTGTTCTGCAGCCCGGCGCCGTCCAGCTCAATGACCTCTGTGTTTTGGAGTGGCAGCGCCTGCCAGTGGCCAGCGACACGGTCAACGCCGATCACCTCAGCACCGGTGTGATCACCTTGAGTGTCAGCCCGGCGGACATCCTCGAACACCCTGACGGTGTGCATTCCTTTCAGTACTTCGTTACCGCCGCGATTGGTGGGCAGACCGATTCATCGCCGCCGGCCACGGTCAAGGTCAAGCGCCTGCTGCCTGGCGGCAACACCGGGGACGATGCCGGCACGGAATACATTAACGAGAATTTACGTGCGCCCATGGGCATTCCGGAATTGATCGACGATGCCATTGCCGAACCCGGCGTTACTGGCACCATCGCTGTCTACGACAACATGGCCGTCGGCGACCGTATCCAGATCGATTGGGGTGGTCTGCGCCTGCCTCGCCCGCCGCTGACCGCGTCCGAAGTCGGCAAGCCAGTGGAATTTCGGGTGGAAAAGGCCACGCTGGTCGCCGCCCCTGGCCGAGTCATCGTGCGCTATGACATCCGAGACGAGGTCAACAACTGGTCGCGCTGGTCGCTGCATGTCACCACCGATGTCGAGGCCGGCGAAAACCTGCTCGCTGCTCCGCGCGTGCTGGATGCACCCGGCGGCACCCTCGACCTGGCTCTGCTGGGCGATCAGGATGCCCGGGTACAAACGCCGGTCTACACCGAGCGCATGGACCTTGGTGACCGGGTGTACCTGACCTGGCTCGGATACACCGCCGAAGGGTTGGAAGTGAAGGTAGAGCTTGATAAGGAAGTCGATAGCGGCGACATCGGTTGGCCGCTGGATTTCGAGATTCCTAACGACAAGGTCCGAGCCATTGCACAGGGCAACGCCGTGGTGCGCTATGAGGTCGTCCCATTGACCGGAACCCCCCGTCGCTCGCGACGGACCACAGTGGAGGTCATCGGCCAGGTCGAGCGACTGCCGGCCCCGATTGTCGCCGGGATTGTCGGCAATGTACTGGACCCGGCCAGCCTGCCACCCGAAGGCGCTCTGGTGCGCATCGAAAGGCATGACCTGATCGAGGCCGGCGACACCCTCCTGCTGCTGTGGGACGGCAAAACCGACAGCGGCGCCAGCCTGCCGCACACCATCTCCATTCCAGTGACCGGCAGCGGTGCGGTCAATGGCATCGAGCGCCGTATCCCGCTGATTTACATTACACCGCTGCAAGGAGGCACGGTCACCGTCAGCTATACCCTGACCAAAAGCGGTGGGGAAACCCTGCCGTCAAATCAATTACCACTGCAAGTCAAAAGCCTCGGTGCCCAGTTACCCAAACCGACGGTCGATTACGCCCAGGGCGATACCCTGGATCCGGAAGTGGTGCCGCCCGACGGCACCTATATTCGGGTCAATTACAGCATGGAAACCGCCGACCGGATTGATGTGCACTGGGACGGTGTGCTGGATTTCACCGACTGGTTCCAGATCCCGGCCAATTGGGGCGGCAAGGAAGTGGAATTTCCGGTCGCGAAAACATACGTCGATCTCAACAAGGATCAGAGGATTGAGGTGTATTACATCGTGACTCGAGGCGGGCAACCATTGCCCGCCTCGGTGAAGCAGCCGCTGCTGATCGGCACCGCCGTGGAGCTGAACGCCCCTCGCATCAAGGAAGCCGACGACAACAGCCTCGCTCCCCTCAAGGCCAAGGATGCGTTGAGCGCGATCGTCCCGGCCTACGACAACATGGTCGGTACCCAATTAAGCGTGACGTGGACAGGTACGCCGGGAGGCGGTAGTCACACCACCGAACCCGTCGATGTAACCACCGAGGGCGACTGCGAAGTTCCGCTCCCCAACTCGGTGGTGGCGTTCAACCTGAACAAGCCGGTGACGGTGTGTTACACGGTGATTCGAAATGACTCGCCCAAGAACTCCAAAGAGTTGCTGCTGGCGGTACAGCCGATTGCGGATGAAGACCCTGCAATGGGCCGGCCTTTCATTGAAGAAGCGGGCGACGAGGGGCAGGGACCGGAGCTGGATGTAGGTCAATTGACAAGGGCCGCAACCATACGTGTGAACAGTTGGCCGCTCATTGCGCTGCGCCAGTACGTCTGGCTGCGGCTCAGCGGCACCAACAGCAACGACAGTGCTTACACCCAGACGTTTTGGCAGCCGCCTGGTTCACAGACGAACCAAACGTGGATTGGTCAGGGTTATTACACCCATACGATTCCGCTCGCAACTCTGCAGAATTTGAAGGATGGCAGTGAGTTGATTGTGGAGTTTAAGGTTGGGTTGGGTGGGAGCCAGTTGGAGGCGGAGGCGGTGACTTTCCAGAGTCGGACCTATACTGTCAACGCATCTGTCCCGTTGGAAATAGATACCACCGACATGGTCCTTGATGGGCCTCAGTTTTACCCAGCGTCAGCGCCCTACGCACCACCCTTTCAGAAATCGGTGTACTTACATCCGAAGTCGTTTCAAATCCGACAAGCAGAGGGGGGGACGGGCCCCTACCGATATAGCTCATCGAATTCCACAGTCGCTTCCGTTGACCCGGCAACCGGTCGAGTTATTTCAACTGGAATTGGTACGGCAACGATCAAAGTCCATGATGCCAAGAGCGGAGAGGTAAATTACGATGTTATATGTAGAAATGTGTATGAGTTGGTATGCAATCAACAAAGAATATCGCACGCGCAGGCTACAGCTTGGAAAAATAGTGTGGGAGCAAACTTTTTTTCCTATGACGCTAATTGGACCGCCGTGTGCGCTAGCTTTCAACAGTTAAACCCACCAGGGTCATATTTTTATTGGTATATACCTCAGCAAGCGGGCCATCCAGCTTGGCAAGCGCCGGTCTGCAAAGCGACCGGCAGTATACCCACTCCTTCCGGAGGGTTTGGTATACAGGGTATAGGGAACGGAAGCATAGATTGGACGCTTGCAACCTTGGCGTACCGCCCTAGAAATGCTAAATAAAAAATTGGCGCTAAAAAGGCGTTGACATAAAAAGGTAGCCCATCTCAAACGCCTTCGCGGCAAGGTGTTTGAGATTTGCTCGCATGCTAGGTATTTGATAGAGAGATTTGGGCAGTAAGCATTTCTAAGAAAGCTACATAATGTTGATTGCTTCGCGACAACTTGTTTTCTGATATGGACTGTCAGCTATATAAGTATTGCCTCTAACGGAAGTTATTAGTGATGTTTCCGTCAAGCGCATTGGGACTGGAGGACTCTTCCCTCGTTACTTGTGTTTGCGTCTGATGAGCCAGCTCGGCATGCAATAGTGCCTAGTACATGCTAAGGCTAGGAAAATTGAAGTACTTAAAACCGATCCACATCCACCACAGCCTGCGCAAATGCCTTCGGAGCCTCTTGCGGCAAATTATGCCCAACCCCACCCTCAATCAGCCTGAACTCATATTTCCCGGTAAACCGCTTCGCATAATCCTCAGGCTTTGGATGCGGCGCGCCATTGGCATCGCCCTCCAACGTAATCGTCGGCACACTGATCGACGGTGCAGTCGCAAGCTTCTCTTCCAACGCGGCATATTTCGCTTCGCCCTGTACCAGGCCCAGACGCCAGCGGTAGTTGAACACAGTGATCTCGACGTGATCGGGGTTCTGCAACGCCTTGGCACTGCGGTCGAAGGTGGCGTCATCAAACTTCCACTGCGGCGAAGCCAGTTGCCAAATGAGTTTGGCGAAGTCGTGGGTGTTCTTTTCATAGCCGGCGCGGCCGCGCTCGGTGGCGAAGTAGAACTGGTACCACCATTGCAATTCGGCTTTCGGCGGCAGCGGATTTTGCCCGGCGGCCTGATTGCCGATCAGGTAGCCACTGACTGCCACCAGCGCTTTGACCCGCTCTGGCCACAGCGCTGCGACGATGTCAGCCGAACGCGCGCCCCAGTCGTAGCCGCCAAGCACCGCTTGTTTGATTTTCAGCGCATCCATGAAGTCGATCACGTCGCTGGCCAGCGCCGCCGGCTGGCCGTTGCGCAGGGTGTCTTTGGAGAGGAACTGCGTATCGCCGTAACCCCGCGCATATGGCATCAGCACGCGGTAACCCTTGGCGGCGAGCAGTGGCGCGACTTCGTCGTAGCTGTGAATGTCGTAGGGCCAGCCGTGCAGCAGAATCACCACGGGACCGTCGGCAGGACCGGTTTCGGCGTAGGCCACATCAAGTACGCCGGCCTTGATGTGTTTCAGCGGGCCGAAAGGTGAGGGCGCCGAATAGCTCGCGGCGGCCGGTTCAGTGGTTTGCGCCTGAGCGCTGCCAACCGCGCCGAGCAGCGACAGCGCCAGCATCGACAAGCCGAGCGCGTGGGTGATTTTTGAGGTGTGCAGAGCCTGTTTCATGCTGACGTCTCCTTTGCGAGCCTGTAGTCAAGGGACGAGATGAACCCTTGAAACCGTGGAGGCATTGAAGCGTGGCGAGGTATCCGCTCTGTGTCGCCGAACATGTTTTTTGCAAGGGTGTGTATGGCAGCGGGGAGCGTACACACTGTGATACACGGCAGCCAAACCCAAGGTTTTCGCGCGAAAATAATAAGTGGCTGTTTTAAAACAAAAAATATTTCATCACGGGCTTCCCAAACGAAACGAATGTTGATAAATTGCGCCCCGTTCTCACAGCGATCCTCACGGAGCCGCTGACCAGAGCTACAGGGGCGTCGCCAAGCGGTAAGGCAGCAGGTTTTGATCCTGCCATGCGTTGGTTCGAATCCAGCCGCCCCTGCCATCTACGAAAAAACGCCAACTTCGCAAGAAGTTGGCGTTTTTTTATGCCTGCGATTTACGCGCTTGAGCCAAGCAGGCGTGCGCGATGCCGAAGCACCGCACACGCCGGTCACTCAGTGCGGTGCGCGCGGGATGGTTTTCATCAGGTCTTCAGGGCTGATGTGGCCGACCACGCTGCCCGGCTGCGGCAGATTGAGGATGTGGCCTTTCATCTTGCCGATGATGTGCATCTCGCAGGGCTTGCAATCGAACTTCAGCGTCAGCACTTCATCGCCGTGGATCAACTGCATCGGCGCGACCTTGGTGCGAACGCCGGTCACGCCTTTGGCCTGTTTCGGGCACAGGTTGAAGGAGAAACGCAGGCAGTGCTTGGTGATCATCACCGGCACTTCGCCCGGCTCTTCGTGGGCTTCGTACGCTGCGTCGATCAGCTTGACGCCGTGACGGTGGTAGAAGTCGCGCGCCTTCTGGTTGTAGACGTTGGCGAGGAAGGTCAGGTGCGAATCCGGATACACCGGCGGCGGCGTGGTTTCGGCCTTGCGGCTGCCACGCGGATGCGCCGCGACACGTGCTGCAGTCAGTGCTTCGATCACTTCACGGCGCAGGGACTTGAGCTGCGAGTTGGGAATGAAGAACGCTTGCGGCGCATCAAGTCTGACGTCAGTGGCGTGGTACTGCGTGGTGCCGAGTTGGCCGAGCAGGTCACGCAGTTGCTCCAGCGCTTGCTCTGGCTTGTTGGCGACACCGAACGGCCCGTTGAGGGTGACGCTGGCGCTGATGCCTTCTTCGCTGGTCGCGGTCACTTCCAGCTGTTCTTCGCGCAGACGGGCAAACCAGCTCAGGGCCACGCGACGTTCCGAAGAAGTCTTCTGCAACGCCTGCTGCCAGTTGTGATCGAGGTTGCGATTCAACGGGTGGTTCGGACGTAACTTGAACAGGCCCTCGGGCATTTCGTTCGGCTCGACGCGATAGCGGTAGCGCTTCTCGCCGTCTTCTTCGAACTCGCCTTTGGCTTCGGCGATGTTGGCGCGGAAACCGACCACTTCGCGTTTGACCAGAACGTTCAGACCATCACCGTTGGACAGCGGCTCGTGCGTCACCACCTGCATGTCACGCTTGCCGACTTTTTCCACGGTGCCGACCGGCAGGCCGGTGAAGGTCGGCGAATCGAAGGCGCCGATGTCGATCTTGCGATCGGTGACAAAGTAATCGGTGCTGCCACGGTGGAAGGTCTTTTCCGGATCAGGCAGGAAGAAATGCACGGTACGGCCGCTGGAAGCGCGGGCCAGGTCCGGGCGGTCTTCGAGCACATCGTCGAGCCGCTGGCGATAATAGGACGTGATGTTCTTCACATAGCCCATGTCCTTGTAGCGACCTTCGATCTTGAACGAACGCACGCCGGCCTCGACCAGTGCGCGGATGTTGGCGCTCTGGTTGTTGTCTTTCATCGACAACAGGTGTTTTTCGTAGGCGATCACGCCACCCTTTTCATCTTTCAGGGTGTAGGGCAAGCGGCAGGCCTGGGAGCAGTCGCCACGGTTGGCGCTGCGGCCGGTTTGCGCGTGGGAGATGTTGCACTGGCCGGAGAAGGCCACGCACAGCGCGCCGTGGATGAAGAACTCGATGGCCGCATCGGTTTCATCGGCGATGGCGCGGATTTCCTGCAGGTTCAGCTCGCGGGCCAGCACCAGCTGCGAGAAACCGGCCTGATCGAGGAACTTCGCTCGCTCAAGCGTGCGGATATCGGTCTGGGTCGAGGCGTGCAGCTCGATCGGCGGAATATCCAGCTCCATCACGCCCAGATCCTGGACGATCAGCGCATCGACGCCAGCGTCATACAACTGATGGATCAGCTTGCGCGCCGGCTCCAGTTCGTTGTCGTGCAGGATGGTATTGATAGTGGTGAAGATGCGCGCGTGGTAACGGCGGGCGAATTCGACCAGTTCGGCGATTTCGCTGACTTCGTTGCAGGCGTTGTGGCGCGCACCGAAGCTCGGGCCGCCGATGTACACGGCGTCGGCGCCATGCAGGATGGCCTCGCGGGCAATGGCGACATCGCGGGCAGGGCTGAGCAATTCCAGGTGATGCTTGGGCAAGGACATAGTTTTTTTAGTCAGGCGGTCACGGGCAAGGGGCGCATTCTACCCGTGAAACGCGCGGCGGGCACGTGTGTGCTGCCCGGTGGTGGCTGGCGATTGGCAAAGGTCAGCAAGCTATTGTGTTGAATGTGCCGGCCTCTTCGCGAGCAGGCTCGCTCCCACAGGGTTAGCTCCGGGCCGGAATACATCCACTGTGGGAGCGAGCCTGCTCGCGAAAGCGGAGTGTCATCCGAAAATCATTGAGTGACATCGCAAATTCGATCAGCCCTTGGCCGCCATCGCCGTCACTTCCACACGCATCCCTTCAACCGCCAGCGACGCAACCCCCACCGCTGCGCGCACCGGCCATGGTTTGGCGAAGTAGCGTTTGTACACTTCGTTGAATGCCGCCCGATCGCCCATGTCGGTGAGGTAGATGGTCAGGTGCATTACGCGGTCCATGGAACTGCCTGCACGTTCCAGTGCGACTTTCAACGCTTGCAGGGTGCACTCGCTTTGCTCGGTGATACCGCCGAGTTCCAGGCTGCCATCGGCGCGGGTCGGGATCTGCGTCGAGACCATGATCCCGCCGAAGGTGGCGACGTCGGAGGAAATCGAATCGGTGTCCGGATCGGGGGTGAAGGTGATGTCTTGATTGGCCATGGGCAACCTTTGTTCTAGTGAATGAAATTCGCGCCAGTTTACAGATTCCCGCCCGGCATGGCCCGTGCGTGGTCAGGCTGGCGGACTCGACAAGGATCAGCGCCTTCAGACCGGGGCTTTTGACTGCGGCACGTGACAGGTTTGTATGAGCGTGTATCCACCCTCAACGGATACACATGGCAACACCAAAACCAGCTTTCGAGACACATCCGCCCTACATGCCGAGCCCAAAGTAGCCCTCACACCAACATCACGATAAAGAGGGCATCACCATGTACCGTCCACTGTTTCTGGCTTCTGCCGTTGTCTTCGCCGCCCTTACCGGCTTGGCCCATGCGGCGGATGCGCCGGCAACGAGCTGGCAGAAAGGTCTGAGCCGCACCGATCTGGTTCGCCAGGATCTCGGCGCTGACAATCGCGAAGTGATTCAGGCGCGTATCGATTTCGACGCTGGCGTCACCTCGCCTCGGCATGCTCATCCCGGCGTGGAAGTCGCCTATGTCATCAGCGGCACGTTCGAGTATCAGCTTGAAGGGCAAGCGCCAGTGACACTCAAGGCCGGCGATTCGTTGTTCATTCCGGCGGGCGTTGCGCATGTCGCGAAAAACATCGGCAGCGACAAGGGGGCGGAACTGGCGACTTATATCGTGCCAAAGGGCGAGCCGCTGCTGATCCTCAAGCCATGACCCGTCAGGCTGCTATTTCGAGCGGGGCTTGCTCATCGCACGTTTGATGCGCATCCAGTCCTGAAAGGCCGCCGTTCGCTTGGCGTCGGCCAGGGCCTTGGCTTCGGTGAAACGAGCCCAGGCTTCAGGATTGTCCGTGTCGTCCTCGATGAGTTTGTAGGCCGCTTCTTCGAGCAAGTCAGCTTCGCGGAACATCGCGGCGTTGTCGGCCATCTCGTCATCCCAGGATCGGCCGAAACCGAATTTCAAAATGTGTTCAGTCATTTTGCGTGATCCTCCTCCCAGATCAGCGGAACCGATACCCGCCACTGCACTTCAGTTAAACCAAAGCGTTCCGCCATTGGCTTGGAATAACGTTTCAACGGAGGACGGCCGGGACGCGGAATCGGCGAAATGCCCGCATCGCAACTTGCCCATTGCCAGGCTTCGGCATTGTTCCTGTTAGCTGTGCGGATGACGAAAGACCTGGTCTTTGCGTGAAGCAGGTAATCGATCACGTACAGATCCGCTGCGCTCATACATTTTCTCCGGTGACTTATATAGAGGGAGGGCTGGCGAAATGAATAATTCAGAGAAATTGCCGGTGGCGGGATGATTGGCTCACGACTTGTTCAAGGTTGTTTCTTCAGTGGAGAAGCGCGCCTGCCCAAGCGCTGAAGGCCATATTGCATGCATGGAAAAACGCGCCAACGGGGACGCGTTATTGAGTTGCACTTTTACGAATAGATGCACGAGCAGACGAAATCTGCATGGACCTCGGTGTTCTCCACCGCCGTGATCAAACCTGAATGCAACGCTTCTTCCGGATTGATGATGCGTGGAGCCGCCGTCAGATATTTCTCGGTTTCCAGCGCGTTCTTCCCGTTGCTCGTGCGTTCGGCGACGATTTGCGCGTAGAGGTGCAGGTCATAATCCAGGCTCATGGCGTATTCCGACATGCGCGAATGATCGACCGATCCTTGCAGATGCCAATGGAAAGGGTGAAACAGAAACTTGCTGTGGGTACAGGCGGTCCGGCGCTGGCCGGCCAGAAAGACAATATTGCCCATCGACTCGACGGTTCCCAGATTATGGGTGTGCACGGGAATAGGCAGGGCCAACAGGAAGTTGTACATCGTGAAACCGTAACTGCATTCACCGCCCATGGTGGCGATGTTGACGATCAGTCTGGGTGCATCTTCCTTTACGGCGAGCGAGGCTTTATCGATCAATTGACCGCAGGTCGAGGCGTTGATCGGGCCGGTGAAGTTGATGACGTGAACAGGCATGGCGATTCCCTCGGCTGGTCAGGACTCCTAAGCAATAGCTGTAATTTCGCTTGAATGAAAGTGGGCGGGGGGAGCCACGCTCCCCCGCACCTGGCGCATCAACTGTTGCGCCCGCCACCATGGCTGTTTTGACCACCCTTGCGTCCAGCCTCAGAAGCTTTTTCCCGATCATTGGCGAAGTTGCCGCCGCTGCTCTGACCGCCCTTGCTGCCAGCTTCGGACGCTCTGTCCCGATCGTTGGCAAAATTGCCACCGCTGTTCTGGCCACCTTTGCTCCCGGCTTCAGCGGCCCGTTCCGGATCGTTCTTGAAGTTGCCGCCGCTGTTCTGGCCGCCCTTGCTGCCGATTTCCTGATAGAACTCTTTGTCGTGCGAAGCTGAAGTGGCTTCCCCACCTTTTTTACCTGCTTCGTTTACCGACATGCCGCCTTGTTTATCTTGTGCCATTTCAAACTTCCTCATTTCTCTATATAGCAACTGGCGAATCAAGGATGCACAAACTGCGTGCCGTCGTCATTCGCAAAGTGCTGACTAGTTAGCTGATTGGTTTGCTGTTTGGGTCTCGCTTGTCTTGTAACTACAAGTTTGGCCGGTCTGCTAAGAAGAGCGCTCATAAGTAGGTTGTGTATTCGCAGTGCGGGAGTTCTCTGCGTTAACAGTAAGTTCCCGGCGTTCATAACATTCCTGCTGAACGCTTTCCCTGTATCGTGGACTGATTTGCTGTCTTTCAACACAAGGGGACACAGGCGAAACATCCGACCTCGTCACTTGCGAACTGCGCGCTGCTTCGGGATACACTTCTGCCCCCTTGTTTCGTTGCACTTCGCCTCGTGCAGAAGCCGTTACCGTTCTCATGATTGCGCTCCATCAGCCGATTTCAAAGGGCAGCAGGGCTGCCCTTGTGCTGCTCACTCAGGACTTGCGACCACCACCGTGGCTGTTTTGACCACCTTTGCGGCCAGCCTCGGATGCCTTCTCACGGTCATTGGCGAAGTTGCCGCCCGATGCCTGGCCGCCTTTCTTGCCAGCTTCAGACGCCTTCTCACGATCGTTCGCGAAGTTACCTGGATTTTTATTTCCTGTAGTCATGATAGCTCTCCGATATCAATAAACGTTTCGCTAGTTGTGTCCATTGTTGCACCGGACATCTACTCCGATTACGAGCCGGCGGAGAATGTTTTGAAAATTTTTACTTAGGCCGATGAACGGTATGTTTGTGATGAAACTTATACAGGCGGGTGTTTATCATGCCGCTTCGTATAAGTTTTAAAGGTCGGGTTGGTCATAAAGCGGCGGCTGGATTTAATTGCCGTTTCGCTTGGCAGTCATAACCATTTGTCGGCGGGAAGTTGAACTGAAGTTTGTGCAATCTAGAGTCTGTGAAGTGTGACTACAACTCTGTGGAGGACAGGACCATGACCCATCATCACAAGGACCAACCATTCGCCGAGGATTCGCAAAAAATCAAGGAAGCCGGCAAGAAGGGCGGGAATTCAGTCAACGTGAAAGTCGACCGTGCGGAAAAGGCGCGCGTCGGCGGACAGCACAGCCACGGCGGTACGCGCACGGGCAAGGGTGACTGAGGCGCCGGGAAACCGATAACTGCCGTCCTCTCTGCGCCAACGCAGAGAGGACTTTTACGCTGACGCCTATCTGAACCGTGGTAACGGCCGGTCAATCGGCTTGAGCGTCGAGAGCGTGTCGCGAATCAGCGGCGCATCTTTTTCGATATCGTGAAGTCGATCGCGGATGCGTAATGCCGTCGGGTGACCGCCCTGATGGTCGACCCAGTCGGCGATCTCTTTGCAGGCGGCTGCAAGGCGCGCCTGGCGGGCGTCGAGCAGGGTGAGGAGGGTGGTGATGGACTCTTTTTCGGACATGGAACACCTCCGTTCAATGAAACCGCTGAACCGCAACAAAAAGCCCGCAAGTTGCGAGCGTTCTGCCGTTGGGGTGCTGCTCCATCAGCTGGTTTCAGTATAGACCCGCTGTTGCCGGGCATCAGCCGGAGTGCTGGCGGGCCGGTAGTTGAGAACTCGCTGCGTTGAGGCGCTGACATTCGCGCTGAGCATCCGCTTGCTCGTCAAAGCCGTCGCCGATGAAGCCAGCGGTGCGTGTGTCGCAGATGCGAAACCATGCCGATGCTTCGGCGGGTTCCTGCTGGCTGTCTCCGGCGCGGCGGCCGTGAATGACGATCTTGTTGCAACGCTTCACGACGAAAATGTCTTCCATGGCGCCACCGCAGTTGATTCGTGTCACATCAACTATAGAAGCCTTGTGCGATCGTGCAAAAAATAGCCAACTCAACTCGTCGGCGGAATCCATGTGAGAGCGAGCTTGCTCGCGAAGGCAGCGTGTCAGACACAGATCATCTGCCTGCCCCGACGCCTTCGTGAGCAAGCCCACTCCCACAGGTTTCGCGCGGAACCCAAATGCAAGGCACCCCCGCAAACCTCATGTGGGAGCGGGCTTGCTCGCGAAGGCAGCGTGTCAGACACAGATGATTCGCCTGCCCCGGCGCCTTCGTGAGCAAGCTCACTCCCACAGGTTTCGCGTTACACCCGCCATCCCCGGCAACCCACAAATCCTTTGTGGGAGCGGGCTTGCTCGCGAAGGCAGTGTGTCAGTCGCAAATAATCCGCCTGACCTGCCGCTTTCGTGCGCAAGCCCACTCCCACAGGTTTCGCGGCGGAACCCCAATTCAAGGCACCCCGCAAACCTCATGTGGGGGCGAGCCTGCTCGCGAAGGCAGTGTTTCAGACACAGATCATTCGCCTGCCTCGACGCTTTCGTGAGCAAGCCCACTCCCACAGGTTTCGCGGCGGACTCCAAATGCCAGCTACCCCGCAAGCCTCATGTGGGAGCGGGCTTGCTCGCGAAGGCAGTGTGTCAGACACAGATGATCTGCCTGCCCCGACGCCTTCGTGAGCAAGCCCACTCCCACAGGTTTCGCGGCGGACTCCAAATGCCAGCTACCCCGCAAGCCTCATGTGGGAGCGAGCTTGCCCGCGAAGGCAGTGTGTCAGACACAGATGATCTGCCTGCCCCGACGCTTTCGTGAGCAAGCCCACTCCCACAGGTTTCGCGGCGGGACCCAAATGCAAGGCACCCCGCAAACCGCATGTGGGAGCGAGCTTGCTCGCGAAGGCAATGTGTCAGACACAGATGATCCGCCTGCCTCGACGCTTTCGTGAGCAAGCTCACTCCCACAGGTATCGCGGCGGAACCCAAATTCAAGGCAGCCCCGCAAACCTCATGTGGGAGCGGGCTCGCTCGCGAAGGCGTCGGGGCAGGCTCAGATCAGTTGCTTGGCGCATGATGAGCTTCTGATATCGGCGATCAGGAAGCTTCGGTCACCTCGCACATGCGTTCGAGAAACATCGCCAGCGCCACTTCCTCGGCGCGCAGACCTTTGCGCACGCGCGGGCGGGGCAGTTCGGCGAGGGCGCCGAGCATGAAGTGTTCGAGCACGGCGGGGTGAATGTAGCACTTGCGGCACACCGCCGGCGTGTTGCCCAGCTGTTTGGCGACGCTCTTCACGGCTTCCACCACATGACGCTTGGCTTCGGTTTCCGACTCATGTTGCAACTCGCGCAACACCGACAACGCCAACGCGCTGCCCGCCCAGGTGCGGTAGTCCTTGGCGGTAAACGCCGCGCCGGTGAGCTTTTGCAGGTAAGCGTTGACGTCGGAAGAGGTAACGGTGTGCCGCTCGCCGTGTTCATCCAAATACTGAAACAGGTTCTGCCCGGGAATTTCAAGGCAGCGCTTGATGATACGTGCCAGACGCCGATCCTTGACCGTGATCTGGTGCTCGATGCCGCTCTTGCCACGGAACTGGAACAGGATCGCGCTGCCATTGACCTCGACATGCCGGCTGCGCAACGTCGTCAAGCCATAGGAGCGATTGTCTCGCGCGTATTGGGTATTGCCGACGCGGATCAGCGTGGCGTCGAGCAAGGTGATCACCGTCGCCATGACCTTGTCACGACTGAAGCCCGGCTTATCGAGCAGCGCCTCGAGCTGGCGCCGCAGTTTGGGCAGGGCCAGGCCGAAGTCGCGCAGGCGCGAGTATTTGTCGGCGTCGCGCACTTCACGCCAGCGCTCGTGATAACGGTATTGCTTGCGCCCGCGTGCATCGCGGCCGGTGGCCTGCAAATGACCGCACGGGTCGGCGCAGATCCACACGTCGGTGTAGGCCGGTGGTACCGCAAGGGCGTTGATGCGTTTGATTTCGTCCGGGTCGGTGATGCGCTGGCCCGACGGTTCGAAATAGACGAATTTGCCGCGCAGTTTCTTGCGGGTGATACCAGGCTGAGTGTCATCGACGTAATGCAGGTCGGCGGGCAGAGCATCTGTCAGCACGGTATCGGGCATGGCGGCTTCCTTCGGTCATACGGCAGTCTGTAACTGCATTGACCGCAGCCGCTGGCCGTCGTGCCGAATGATTTACGCCAGCACCGCCACCGCCTTGATTTGCGCCCACAGCCGCTGGCCTGGATGCACGGCCAATTGGTCACGCGAGTAGCGGGTGATCCGCGCCAGCAGCGGCGTGCCCCCCGCGTCCAGGCGGATCAGCACGTGAGCACTGTTGTCAGCCGCCTGTTCGCTGATGACCGTAACGGGCAGACGATTGAGAATGCTGCTGGCTGCATCATTGTTCAGCGCCAGGCTGATGTCGCGCGCGTGCACTTTGCAGCGCAGGGCCTGGCCCACGGCCATCGGCGCATGGGTGACGCGAATGTTCATTTCGGTAGCCGGCAGTTGCAGGCTGATCAATTGATAGGTGGCGTCGTAGGCGCTGACTTGGCCTTCGATGATCACCCCGGCGTCATCGCCCAGCGCCAAAGGCAGATCCAGGCGCGCAAGGGTCTCGCCGATCGGGCCGCTGGCGAGGGCTTTGCCATCACGCAGCAACACCAGATGATCGGCCAGACGCGCGACTTCATCCTGGGCGTGGCTGACGTACAGCAGCGGAATATCCAGTTCGTCATGCAGGCGTTGCAGGTACGGGAGGATTTCGCTTTTGCGCCGGCTGTCGAGCGCCGCCAGTGGTTCGTCCATCAGCAGCAGTTTCGGGCTGGTCAGCAGGGCACGGGCAATGCCGACACGCTGCCGTTCGCCGCCGGACAGATGCTGTGGATGACGTTCGAGCAAATGGCCGATGCCGAGCAGTTCGGTCGCTTGGTTCATATCGACCCGGCGTTGCGACTTGGCGATGCGTTTGAGACCAAACTCCAGATTGGCCAGCACCGACAGATGCGGGAACAGGCTGGCTTCCTGAAACACGTAGCCAAGCGCACGTTTATGCGGCAGGACGAAGATGCCCTTGGCGCTGTCCTGCCAGACCTCATCATTGATCTGCACAAAACCATGCTCTGCGCGCTCCAGCCCGGCGATGCAGCGCAGGCAGGTGGTCTTGCCGGAGCCTGAATCGCCAAACAGCGCGGTGACGCCCCGGCCCGGCACTTGTAGATCGACATCCAGTTCGAACCCCGGATAAGTGCGCTTCAGGCGTACATCAATCATCGATTAGCTCCAGCCTGCGCGGGTTTTGCGGCTGGAATACAGCGCCAGCAACACCAGAAACGAAAACACCAGCATCGCCGCGGACAGCCAGTGCGCCTGGGCATATTCCAGCGCTTCGACATGGTCGTAGATCTGCACCGAGACCACGCGGGTCTTGTCGGGAATGTTGCCGCCGATCATCAGCACCACGCCGAATTCACCCACGGTGTGGGCGAAGCCGAGGATCGCTGCGGTGATGAAGCCGGGGCGCGCCAGTGGCAGGATGACGCTGAAAAACGTATCCCAGGGATTGGCGCGCAAGGTCGCCGCGACTTCGAGCGGGCGCGTGCCGATCGCCGAGAAAGCGTTTTGCAGCGGTTGCACCACGAACGGCATGGAGTAGATCACCGAACCGATGACCAGCCCGGTGAAACTGAACGTCAGCGTGCCCAGCCCCAACCATTGAGTGAACTGACCGAGAAAACCGTGCGGCCCCAGTGCCAACAGCAGATAAAAACCGATCACCGTCGGCGGCAGCACCAGCGGCAGGGCGACGATGGCGCCAATCGGGCCGCGTAACCAAGACGAGGTGCGCGACAGCCATAACGCGATCGGCGTACCGATCATCAGCAGGATCGCGGTGGTCAGCGACGCCAGTTTCAGGGTTAGCCAGATCGCGGCGAAGTCGCCACTGGTCAGCGACATTTACAGTTGATACCCGTAGGATTTGATCACTGCCGCGGCTTTCGGGCCTTTGAGGTAATCGACCAAAGCCTTGGCAGCGGCGCTATCCTTGCCTTTGTTCAAGATCACCGCGTCTTGCTTGATCGGATCATGCAGGGCGGCCGGGACAATCCACGCCGAACCGCTGCTGACTTTGCCGTCCTTGTAGATTTGCGACAGCGCCACAAAGCCCAATTCGGCGTTGCCGGTGGAGACGAACTGGTAGGCCTGGGTGATGTTCTGGCCTTCGACGATTTTCGCTTTGGTAGCGTCGGTCAGTTTGAGCTTTTCCAGCACCTGAGTGGCGGCGAGCCCGTACGGCGCGGCTTTCGGGTTGGCGATGGACAGGTGCTGGTATTGGTTGGTTTTCAGTACTTCGCCTTGCGCATCGACATAGCCGTCTTTCGCTGACCACAATGCCAGGGTGCCGATGGCGTAGGTGAAGCGCGACCCCTGGACGGTCTCACCTTCCTTTTCGAGTTTCTCTGGCGTGGTGTCATCAGCCGCGAGGAACACTTCGAAGGGCGCGCCATTCTTGATCTGGGTGTAGAACTGGCCGGTTGCGCCGTAAGCGGCGACCAGTTTGTGGCCTGTGTCTTTTTCGAAGTCGGCCGCGATGGCCTGGATTGGCGCGGTGAAATTGGCGGCGACCGCCACTTGTACTTCGTCAGCCTGCGCGGCGCCGATATTGAATAGTGCGAGGAGTGAGGCGAGGCAGACAGGGGCCAAGCGTGTGGCAGCAAGTGTCATGTAAAGGCTCCGTGATCGGCGGTAAGTGCTTGGATTGGGATAACGCCGATACACGGGCGCAATCGCTGTATACGGAAATATATAGCGATACGCCGCCAAGTGGCGAGGGAATAAATCCTCTCGCCCCATGAATTTAACGAAGGTGCAGTTTCGCCAGTGCGCCCTCGGCCAGTTGCCGGGTCAGTTCAGCGCTGCCGATGTCCTTGCCCAGCGTAAACGCCTGACCGGCCCAAAGATTGGCAAAGTCCGCGTCATCCTTGGCCCTTAGAGGCATCAGCGCACCGCCGGCCAACGGAAAAGCCGGCGCCTGCGCTGACATCGGGCCGAGCTCACGCATCGCCCGATTGACAATGCCCCGCGCCGGACGTCCGGTAAAAATGTTGGTGATCGCGGTCTGGCTTTCCTTGGCGGTGCGCAGGGCCTTGTGGTGTGAGGCGCTGACTTTGGCTTCCGGCGTGAACAGATATGCCGTGCCGACTTGCACCGCCGAGGCGCCGAGCATCAACGCCGCTGCAACACCCCGGGCATCGCTGATTGCCCCGGCTGCAATCACCGGCACCTGCACCGCGTCGACCACCTGCGGCACCAGGGCGAAGGTGCCGACCTGCGTGCTCAGATCATCGCTGAGAAACATCCCGCGATGGCCACCGGCCTCATAACCCATGGCAATGATCGCATCGCAGCCGTGCTGCTCCAGCCAGATCGCTTCTTCGACCGTGGTGGCAGACGAAAGGATTTTCGCCCCGGTTGCCTTGACCCGATCGAGCAAAGATTTTTCCGGCAGCCCGAAATGAAAGCTCACCACTTCGGGCCGGAATTCTTCGAGCACGGCGCACGCGGCTTCGTCGAACGGTGCACGGTTGGACACCGGCGTCGGTGCCTCGAAATCGGCGCCCAGTTCGCGGTAGTAAGGTTCGAGCAGGTTTTTCCATTCACGGGCGCGCTGTTCATCAGGCGCCGGTGGCTGGTGGCAGAAGAAATTGACGTTGAATGGCTTGGTGGTGTGCTGGCGTATGGTTTTCAGTTCTTCGCGCAACTGCTCAATGCTCAGCATCGCCGCCGGCATCGAACCGAGGCCGCCAGCGTTGCACACCGCGATCACCATCGAAGAATTGGTCGCGCCGGCCATCGGGCCCTGGATGATCGGCAGTTCGATTCCGAGAAGATCAAGGATGCGCGTGTCTGGCCACTGGCTCATATAGCGATTCTCCGAACGATGAAACGGGCAGGGACGGCATTCGGTTTTTAGCAGCAAAACCGGCTGCGGAGCCAGTCTGAAATTCTGAACATTACGTGCAGTTTTTCAGCGTCGGTGCAATCCTCCGCCACCGCCAAACGAACGGTTCATCATTTGTGAAGAATGGTTGAAGTTGTGCGTGCGCTGATTGCCGAGATTACGTGCGGCGGATTCGCGGTTGAGATTCTGCAATTGCGCATTGTTGTTCGCGGGTCTGGTCCGGTTGGCACCGCTGCCGGCCACGGACTGCCAGCCGTTGTCGGTTTTCTTGTAGACGTTGCCGTCGCGCCCGGCGTAAACGTTATCGCCGACCCGCGCAGCGCCGCCGTCGCGGCCATGGATACCGCCGTATTGCGTGGTGTTGCCAGTATTGGGGTTGTAAACGGCGCCGCGATTGGCACTGACGTGAGTGCCGTTGCGAACGTTGCCAGCGCTAACCCGTTCTCCGGCGATGGCGCCGCCGTTCGGGCCGACTGCCACGCCGCTGCGCCCGGCAGCGTAGTTGCCGGTGTAGGCGTTGTGCACCGCGCCACGTTGCCCGGCGGCGGCAATGCCGGTACGCGAGTTGTACGAGGCGCCAACCTGACCGGCCCAGCGATTGCCGGTCCAGGCGTTGTAGCCGGCGCCATAACGGCTGACCGTCGCGCGATCACCCCACTGATGATAAAGATTGCCGGTGGTTCCGGCCCAGCCACCCGGACCCCAGGCCACCGCGCCGCCGCGATAACCGTAGGCTACGCCACCCCAGGCCAGCGGCGCCGGGTACAGACGCGGACCCCACGCGTAGCCCCAGCCGTAATTTCCCCACCACGGATAGGCGCCCCAACCCCAGCCCATGGCGACGGTGCTGCCGCCCCAGCTCCAGCCGAATCCAAAGCCGAAGGTCCAGCCAGTCCAAGGCGTGTAACGAATCGCGACGCCGAAACCATAAGTCACCGGCGGCCCGTACCAGACACTGCCGACCCACGGCGTATACGGATAACCGGTGCCGTACACCACAACGCCAGTCGCCGGGTCCAGCGTCGAGCCTTGATAGCCCGGCGTGTAGCCGACCACCACGGTATCGCCGCTGGATTCGTAAACCTTCACGTACGTGAGGTAGTGCATCGGCGAGCTGGGCGGAATCGAATAAATCACCGCTGGCACTGAGGTGGCCACGCTCCACGGCCCGTTCAGCGAGGTGGCGCTGAACCAGATGCCGTTCTCCACCGCCCACCAACTGTCGTTGTCGACTCGAATAATCGGAGTGGCGCTGTTGACCACGTATTGCAGCGGCGTATTGCTGATCGCTTCGAGCTGCGGCTCACCGTCAAATTGCGGCGCCGTCATCTTCACCGCGCTTTTCTTGATCGCCGAGGTCTGCGGGATGGTCGCCGCAATGGCCGCCTCCTGTGCCTGTGGCGTGCCGGCTACCGAGGCCTTGACGTTCTCTTTGGCGCTGTCGTCAGGAATATTGGCAAAGTCGGCCGGCAGCTTGTCTGCCGGGACAAAGGTCCATGGCCCGCTCATGTCGCTGGCGCGGAACCAGCGCCCGGAGATCAGTACGTAACTGCTCTGGTCGCCGATTTCCTTGAAGATGTGCCCGGTGGTGTTGCTCACGTACAACAGGCTGGTGCCCTGAATCGGTTGCCATTGCGCGGCGCCGTCGGTCACCAACAGTTCCGTTGGCGTGGTGGCGATGAAGATTTTCGGCTGCGGCGGCTTGGCCAGGCTGGGAATCTTGTCCTTCGGATCGCTTTGCCCGGTGAGCAGGTCCACCTGGCGACTCTTGATCGCGGCCTGTTTGGCTTTTTCCAGACTGGCCAGCGGTGCAGCGAGACGCGTGTAATCGCCGGCCAATTGATCGGCAACCATCCAGCCGTCGAATACGTGCAGGTAATGTTTGCCTTGGGCATCCTTGAGCAGCAGTGGGCGCGTGTTGATCACCCGTTGCAGCTCCGTTCCTTCAACCGGCCGATAGGCCGCCTCGCCGTCGATGTATACGAGGATTGCCGGACGGTCGGAACTGACGATGGTCGGCGGCGTGTTTTCCAAGGGCGCGCTGTCGGCTTTCTGTTCAGCGTTGAGCACCCCAACCGCTGCTTCCAGCTGATCCAGTGAAATGGTTTTCCTGCGGCTCTCGGCATCTTTTTTCAGGATGGCGAGCCACGTTTCGGCCTGTTTCGCATCGGCGGGGAAATCGGCCTTGATGATTTTGTACTGATCGAGCGCGACCCAGCGAGTGGCCTTGTCGACGAGGGTATGAGCGCTGAACTGGACGATGCCGTAGGTGGACTTGCCATCGGCAGCCGTGGCTTCGACCGCCGCGCGGGCATTGAGCGTGTAGCCGTCCCAACTGTCGAGCTGCGGCTGATACACCGTCAGCTTGCTGTTGCCGCTGCTGATCACCTGCGGCCATGTCGGCTCGCTTGGCGCCGTGTGCGGCTTTGCCGCCGGTGCGGCTGCCCAGGCATTGCCAAGTGTCAGCAGACATAACATCAGCAACGAGGGTAAAACGCTCAGGAAAGGCATCGTCAGCTCCATCGACACACCGGTTTGCAAGGCGCAACCGGGAAAACACAACCGTCGAAAAAGCATAGCCGCCCGCCGTGGATTTACCCGGCTGATTGAGCCGTTAGCGCAAAGTCGAGTGTGGCAATGTGTTGCGATGTGCTATTTCAAGGCATGTTTTTTCCAATCATCTTCGAGGGGCCGTCATGTTCAACGCCATTCTGATCGACAAAGACGACAGCGGTTATCGCGCCAATCTGCAGCAAATCGATGAGCAGCAACTGCCCGAAGGCAACGTCAGCGTGAACGTCGCGTACAGCACCCTGAATTTCAAAGACGGCCTGGCGATCACCGGCAGCAGCCCGGTGGTGCGCAAGTTTCCCATGGTGCCGGGGATCGATTTGGCGGGGACTGTCGAGTCCAGCTTGCATGCGGATTTCAAGGCGGGCGATCGGGTGTTGCTCAACGGTTGGGGCGTCGGCGAAAGCCATTGGGGCGGCCTGGCGCAAAAGGCCCGGCTCAATGGCGACTGGCTGATTGCACTGCCCGCAGCTTTCACCCCGGCGCAAGCCATGGCCATCGGCACGGCCGGCTACACGGCGATGCTGTGCATTCTGGCGCTGGAGCGTCATGGCCTGACACCTGATCAGGGCGAAGTGCTGGTCACCGGCGCCAACGGCGGGGTTGGCAGCTTTGCCATCGCCTTGCTCAGCAAGTTGGGATATCGGGTGGTGGCGTCTACGGGCCGTGTGTCCGAGCATGAATACCTGCAGCAATTGGGCGCCGCAGAAATCATTGACCGCGCCACCTTGTCCGAACCGGGCAAGCCATTGGCGAAGGAACGTTGGGCGGCGGTGGTCGATTCGGTCGGCAGCCATACACTGGCCAACGCTTGCGCCAGCACGCGTTCGGAAGGCGTGGTTGCGGCATGCGGGTTGGCGCAAGGCATGGATTTCCCGGCCTCGGTAGCGCCGTTCATTCTGCGCGGCGTGACGCTGGCTGGAATCAACAGCGTGACCCAGCCCAAAGCACGCCGTATCGAGGCCTGGGACCGACTGGCCAGGGATCTGGATTTCTCTTTATTGCAACTGATCAGTCAAGAAATCAGTTTGAGCGAAGCCCTTGAGGCTGCGCCCAAACTGCTCGCCGGGCAACTGCGGGGCAGGGTGGTGGTCGACGTCAATCGTTGAGTTCGCGCTCAAGCAACTGGCGCTTGCGCTCGACGCCCCAGCGGTAGCCGGAAAGGTTGCCATCGCTGCGCACCACGCGGTGGCAGGGAATCGCCACCGCCAGGCGGTTGGCCCCGCAAGCCTGGGCCACCGCACGCATCGAAGTCGGCGCGCCAATGCGTTGCGCGATCTCGGCGTAACTGGCGGTGCGGCCTGCGGGAATCTCACGCAGCGCCTGCCAGACGCGCTCCTGAAACGCGGTGCCGCGTATATCCAGTGGCAAGTTCAGGCCCGTCGCAGGCGCTTCGACAAAGCCGACGACGCTGGCGATCAACTGTTCAAATTCGCTGTCGGCGCCAATCAGGTTGGCCTTGCGAAACTGATCCTGCAGATCGCAGACCAGTTGATGCGGATCGTCTCCCAGCAGAATCGCGCAAATTCCCCGTTCGCTTTGCGCCACCAGAATCGCCCCGAGCGAGCATTGCCCGACGGCAAAGCGGATGTCGTTGTTTTGCCCGGCGGCGCGGTAGTCGGTGGGCTTCATGCCCAGCAGTTGATCGGCTGATGCGTAGAAGCGGCTGTTGGAGTTGAAACCGGCGTCATACAGCGCATCGGTCACCGAACCGCCGTCCGCCAGGCGCGCACGCAGCTTGCGCGAACGTTGCGCGGTGGCGTAAGCCTTGGGCGTCAGGCCTGTTGCGGCTTTGAATAGCCGGTGGAAATGGAAAGGGCTCAGGCCAGCGCCCGCCGCGAGGCTGTTGAGCGCCGGCAGCGTCTCGGACGCCTCGATCTGCCGACAGGCTGCGGCAATGAGCACTGCATGCTTCGCATCACTCTGATCTTTACTGGCGCGTTTGCTTGGCCGATATCCCGCCGCTTCAGCCAATTCGGCGGTATCGAAAAACTCGACATTCTGCGGTTTCGGCAAACGCGCAAGACTGCTCGGTGTGCAGTAAATGCCGGTGGTTTTCACCGCGTAGACAAATTGCCCGTCCGCACGCGGATCGCGCGCCATCACAGCGGCCCAGCGTGGATCGTCTTCAATGCTGTATGTGTTCGAAAGCGTGTCCATGAGAGGGAATCCGTTGACCTGTTTAATTCAGGTTAACCAGCATCGTAACTCGCGACACTCCGCGCCTTGCGGTCAAACTTTTACTGATCGCCAGCAACGCGGAAGGTGATGTTGACGCGCCGCTCGCCCAACAGCGGGTGATGGCCGGGTTTGATTGGCAGCACGCCGTGATAGCGCAGACGATCCACGCCGCCCCAGACCACCATGTCGCCATGCAGCAGCGGGATGCGCTGGCTTTTATCGCTGCGCTCGAAGCCACCAAACAGAAACATCGCCGGCAGACCCAGCGACAACGAAACGATGGGCGCGGCATAACCCTTTTCGTCCTTGTCCTGATGCAGCGACATCTTGGCGCCGGGAACGTATTGGTTGATCAGGCAGGAATCGGCGTGAAAATCCTTGAAACCGGCGCGCTCAGCCGCTTCGTACGCCAGACCGGCATATAACGCCGGCATCGACGGCCACGCCAAACCGCTGAGTGGATCGACGCTGGAATAGCGGTAACCGCTGCGATCGGTGATCCAGCCCAACTGCCCGCAGCTACTGGTGCCGACCGACATGCTGAAACCGCCGGGCGTGACCATGTGGCGTAGCGGGGCGGCGGCAAGAATGGCCTCGAGCTCCGTCAGCAGCTGCTCGACCTGCGGCAAAGCGAATCCGCGCAGCACCCACGATTGTTCGCCGATCTGCTCGGCGCGGGGTTGCTGTACAGGTTCGTTGTCGGCGAACAGGTCAAACGTGGTCGGTTGCATGGTTCGGTTACAGCGCTTTGCTGACCTTGATGTCACTGAGTTCTTCGTCAGCGTGCATTTTCTTCAGCGCCGCTTTCGCTTCCTCGTCAGTGCCGGTTTCCAGCTCGGCGAATTCGAAACGCTGTTCACCGTCCAGTTTGTACTTGATCACGTATTTGGTTTTTTGCGCCACGGTCGTGTTTCCCTTTCAGAATAGGCTGCGCGTCTCAGCTCAGTTTAGTGCTGGAGCGACGGATGATCTTGATTGAATGGGTCAGCGTCGGCTTGCGCGTCACGCTGATCGCGCGGCGGTTGACGGTGTCGATGGTGATGTTCCAGAAGCCGGTGCTCGGGGCCGTGATGCGTGCCGGGAAGGTATCGAACGCGCCGCCGTGATAGGTGTGACGGCCGCCATTTTTGAAGCTGCGGAAGTTGGCGTCGTTCATCAAACGGATGTTGCACATCTGCGAGCATTGAATGACGACGATGTCGTCTTCGTTGAGGTGCTCGCGCTGGTGAATGAATTTCATGGGCGCCTCCAGAAGGGCTTTTTCTACTAAATCAAAACGATAGCTTGTCGATGAGCGCAGTTTATCAGCCCGCACGGGTTATTATCTGGCCGTCGGGCGTTGCTTTGACAAATTTTGAACAGAACTTCGCCACGGCGGGCGGGTTAAATGCACAGGACCCCGGAGAAAAGCAGCATTTGTGCTGTCGGACGGTCTTTAACGGAGGATTCATATGAAGTGGGGTGTGGTGTGTGTGCCGTTGATTCTGGCGATGGCCGGTTGCGCAAATGTTTCCGAAATCAATGAGACGCTGCCAACCATGAGCGTGATCTCCGGCAAAAAGCCCCAGGAGTATGCGCAGTGCCTGACCGACAAGCTCGCTGACAGTCGCGGCGCGTTGCAGATGCAGCCGCAGAAGGACGGAGTACGAGTCATCGTCCCGGGCAAACTGTCTTCAGGCCCGGCAGCCGTGTTTGATATCGAAGATCGCGCTGGCGGTAGCAGCATCAAGCTGCATGAGCGCATGTCCAACGTGCCGGTTCGCCCTCACGATGTGCAGAAAGCCGCGAACGCCTGCATTTCCGGCTGATAGACTAGCGAACATCAGCACCTGATGCCGTCACAGTCCTGCTGTGACGGCATCGTCATTTTTGGAGTTGCGATGAAGCGAGAGCACGTGCGCGAACGCCACGCAGAGGGCCTTATCTCTGCCACCCACGTCATCCAGAACCCGGCGAATCCCGGTGAGTGGATCGTGTTTTTCAAGAAGAGCGCAGGGCGCAGTTACTTCCTGGTGGATGACAATGATGAAGTCGAGTCCTTCAGTCGGCTCGACGATCTGATCGAGGTCGTCCGTGGCCTCGGGATCAAATTCGCCGAAATCCACATGTAAGGCTTACTTGCAGACAACCACGACGTTGCGGGTCTTGTAATTGCCAACGTCAACGCCCAGGGTTTTATCATCTTCCTTGGGCGCCGGTGTGCCATCAGTGCCGACGATGCGATAACCGGTGCCTGCGCAAGAGGCGTCGGCCTTTTCGTAGCACATGGCCCAGGAGTTGGCTTCGCCCGAGCAGTCGATGCTCAGACCTTGTTCGCCATTATTCAGATAGGTCGGCTGCGAGGTGGCACAGCCGCTGAGTACCAGTACCGCGAAGAGCGGCTGCAGTTTGTTCAGGTTCATGGTTGCGTGATCTTCAAGTGGGGGACTGGATGCTCTGACAGCGCCGCGATGAAAAGGTTATAGCGATTGGCCACTTGTTTGCCAACAAGGCACAAAAAAGCCCTGCGTGCTGGCAGGGCTTGGCGCAAGTGCTGACAGGATCAGTCCTGACCCTTGCCACGGCGCTTGGAAGAAGCAGGTGTATCGGTGAACACCGAGGCGACATCCGTCGCCATCTGCTCGCTGTCGAAAGGCCCGGCGATGTGTTCGCCGTTGGTGGTGGTCAGCGTCCACTTGCCGTCTTTCTTGTCGATCACATACCCGTTGATGATTTTTACCGCAGCCATCTGGTCTTTCTCGTTCGCTGGTTCAAAGCCGCCATGATAGCGGCAAATGCTCGCATTGGGGGCCGATAAGCGTATGGTGATCCAGTTTGCCCGGATCTTGAGCTACGCTGAATTCGCCGCTGAAAAAACCGCAAGGAACTATCCGCGCGAATATTTCTCTATGTTGGCATCGGTTAGCCAGCGCGGGGCATTGTAAGGCGCACGCCGCCTGATTAGACTGCCCCGAAACTCGTACACACAGCCTTTTCAAGGACTTATATGATCAAGAAATGCTTGTTTCCAGCAGCCGGTTACGGCACTCGCTTCCTCCCAGCGACCAAAGCCATGCCTAAAGAAATGCTGCCGGTGGTAAACAAGCCACTGATCCAGTACGGCGTTGAAGAAGCATTGGACGCGGGCCTGACGGAAATTTCCATCGTTACCGGTCGTGGCAAGCGTGCTCTGGAAGACCATTTCGACATCAGCTACGAGCTGGAAAACCAGATCAAGGGCACCGACAAGGAAAAATACCTCGTCGGTATCCGCAAGCTGCTGGACGAGTGCTCGTTCTCCTACACCCGTCAGACCGAAATGAAAGGTCTGGGCCATGCGATCCTGACTGGCCGTCCGCTGATCGGTGACGAACCGTTCGCCGTGGTCCTGGCGGACGACCTGTGCGTCAACATCGATGGCGACGGCGTGCTGACGCAGATGGTCAAGCTGTACAAGCAGTTCCGTTGCTCGATCGTAGCCATTCAGGAAGTCGATCCGCAGGAAACCAACAAGTACGGCGTGATCGCTGGCGAAATGATCCGCGACGACATCTACCGCGTGCACAGCATGGTCGAGAAGCCAAAGCCGGAAGATGCGCCGTCGAACCTGGCGATCATCGGTCGCTACATCCTGACTCCGGACATCTTCGACCTCATCGAACAGACCGAGCCAGGCAAGGGCGGCGAGATCCAGATCACCGACGCCCTGATGAAGCAGGCCCAGAACGGCTGCGTGATGGCCTACAAGTTCAAGGGCAAGCGTTTCGACTGCGGTGGTGCTGAAGGCTACATCGACGCGACCAACTTCTGCTTCGAAAACTTCTACAAGACTGGCAAGGCTTACTAATAGCATCTGCCTCGTCTGCAAAAGAAAGCCACCTTCGGGTGGCTTTTTCATTTTCCGCCCTTATATGGATGGCAGTGCTTGCCCAATGGGTGACTGCGGGTATGCTGATGGCCTGCCGAGGAGATAGAAATGGCCTACGATTTTGATCTTTATGTGATTGGTGCCGGTTCCGGCGGTGTGCGCGCTGCGCGATTTGCTGCCGGTTTCGGGGCGAAAGTGGCGGTGGCAGAAAGCCGTTACCTGGGCGGCACCTGCGTCAACGTCGGCTGCGTGCCGAAAAAACTCCTGGTGTACGGCGCGCATTTTGCCGAGGACTTCGAACAGGCGTCCGGTTTCGGCTGGAACCTGGGCGAAGCCAACTTCGACTGGGCCACGTTGATCGCCAACAAGGATCGCGAGATCAATCGCCTCAACGGTATTTATCGCAATCTGCTGGTCAACAGCGGCGTGACCCTGCACGAGGCGCACGCGAAAATCGTCGGGCCGCACGAGGTTGAGGTCAATGGCGAGCGCTACACGGCCAAGAACATTCTGATCGCCACCGGCGGCTGGCCGCAGATCCCTGAAATTCCAGGGCACGAACACGCAATCGGTTCAAACGAGGCGTTCTTCCTCAAAGAGCTGCCCAAGCGCGTGCTGGTGGTTGGCGGCGGTTATATCGCGGTCGAGTTCGCCGGGATTTTCCATGGTCTCGGCGCCAACACCACGCTGCTGTATCGGGGTGATCTGTTCCTGCGTGGTTTCGACGGGTCGGTGCGCAAGCATCTGCAGGAAGAATTGACCAAGCGTGGCCTCGATTTGCAATTCAACGCCGACATCGAACGCATCGACAAGCAGGCTGACGGCAGCTTGAAAGCGACGCTCAAGGATGGTCGCGTGCTCGAAGCCGATTGCGTGTTCTACGCCACCGGTCGACGTCCGATGCTGGACAATCTGGGCCTGGAAAACACCGATGTTCAGCTCGACGACAAGGGCTTTATCAAGGTCGACGACGAGTATCAAACCACCGAACCGTCGATTCTGGCGCTGGGCGATGTTATCGGCCGCGTGCAACTGACCCCTGTCGCACTGGCTGAAGGCATGGCGGTGGCGCGGCGCCTGTTCAAGCCAGAGCAATACCGTCCGGTGGATTACAAGATGATCCCGACCGCCGTGTTCAGCCTGCCGAACATCGGCACAGTCGGTTTGAGCGAAGAAGAAGCGCGCGAATGTGGTCACGAAGTGGTGATCTTCGAAAGTCGCTTCCGGCCAATGAAGCTGACCCTGACTGACTGTCAGGAGAAAACCCTGATGAAGCTGGTGGTCGACGCCAGGACCGACAAGGTGCTTGGCTGCCACATGGTCGGCCCGGACGCGGGCGAGATTGTGCAAGGTCTGGCGATCGCTTTGAAGGCCGGCGCGACCAAGCGCGACTTCGACGACACCATCGGGGTGCACCCGACGGCCGCCGAAGAGTTCGTCACCATGCGCACGCCGGTCAGCGCTTAAGGGGCTTTCGCTTTGGCCGAATCTGGGGCTGCCGCAACGGTAGCCGCCAGACGCTGGCTGTCCTCAAGGCTCGCCTGTGCTTTGAGCAATTCCTTTTCCAGTGACTGATTGAGCTGCGTCTGCTCGTCGACGCTCTGCTTGAGTGCCTGGCTTTCCAGCGTCGCCACGCGCAAACGTTCCTGGAGGAGGGTGCGCTCGCTGTCCATGCGCGTCGCCTGCTCAAGCAATTGATCCTGACGCTGATTGCTCTGCTTGAGCTGTTCCTGCAACAAGTTCAGCTCGCGCTGGGTGCCACGGTTTTCGGTAAGCAGGCGTTCGTTGTCGCGGTGCAGCTGAGTGATCTCATCCTGACGCACCAGCGCGCTCTGCTGCGCTTGACGCAGTTCGGCCTGGATCTGCTGGATTTGCCCCTCATGTCGGGCCTGTTCCTGCTCGCGCTGTTCCTTGGTCGCGTTGCGGTAATGCTCCAGCGCATCGCGTGCGTGCAGGTGTTTTTCTTCCAGTGAGCGGATCTGCTCGTCCTTGTCCTGCAAGCGCAATTCAAAGTCGGCCAATGCCTGGTTGAGACCGGCGTTGCGCGTCTGTTCGGTCTGCAGCATCGAGCGGGTGTTGCTCAGCGCTTCGGATTCGCGTTGCAGGGCGGCGCCCTGAATGTCGTGGTCGTGTTCGAGTTTTTCCAGCGCCTGGCGAACCTGTTTCAGCTCGGTTTCCAGTGCTTCGCGTTGCTCCTCGAACTGTTCGCGGGCTTGCTCGATGGGCTCCTGAGCCTGTTCTTTCAGGCGCTGGGCGAGGCGAGAAACGAGTGCGGTCAGTTCGTCATCGATCGGCTCTGCTGACGCTTCTATTGGTTGGGCGCCGTCATCCAGTTCTTTCAGATAGCGATGGATCGTGGTTTTCGAGCCGGTGTTGCCCATTTCGATGCGTACTGCATCGATGCTTGGGTGTTCGCCGCGAGCCAGGATCGCTGTGCGCGCGATTTGCACCAGTGCTTTGGTAATGCCGCCACGGGCCATGTGAACTCCTACGGTTACGTACTGTGGTACATGCCACTAAAGTACGCAGTGTACCATTCTGAAAATATAGGTAAACATTTGAAATAAAACAGGCGGGATATACTGGTATTACCCAATGTCAGGAGGCAAAATGCACATCCGCGCGTTTGAACCCGTACGCCACCGAGAAAACCACCCATGAGTGACATTGATCGATATCTGCAAGCCGCCACCCGAGACAACACCCGTCGCAGCTATCGAATGGCCATTGAGCACTTCGAGGTGTCGTGGGGCGGCTTTCTGCCGGCCACGGCGGACAGCGTCGCGCGTTATCTGGTGGAGCACGCCGGGGTGTTGTCGATCAATACGCTGAAGTTGCGTCTGTCCGCGCTGGCGCAGTGGCACAACAGTCAGGGCTTCGCCGATCCAACCAAGGCGCCAGTGGTGCGCAAGGTGTTCAAGGGCATTCGTGCCCTGCATCCGGCGCAGGAAAAACAGGCCGAGCCGTTGCAACTGCAGGATTTGCAACGCGTGATCGATTGGTTGGAGCAGGAAGCGCACACCGCGCGGCAAGAACAGGATCGCCCGACCTTGCTCAAGGCTTATCGGGACCGCGCGCTGATTTTGCTGGGCTTCTGGCGCGGCTTTCGCAGCGATGAGTTATGTCGTTTGCAGATCGAGCATGTGCAGGCGAGTGCTGGCAAGGGCATCACTTTGTATCTGCCGCGCAGCAAGGGCGACCGGGAAAACCTCGGGCAGACCTATCAGGCCCCGGCGCTGCTCAAGCTGTGTCCGGTGCAGGCTTACATCGACTGGATCACGGAGGCGGCGCTGGTACGCGGCGCGGTATTCCGCAGCATTGATCGTTGGGGCAATCTGAGCGAGGAGGGCTTGCACGCCAACAGCATCATTCCCTTGTTGCGCCAGGCCTTGCAGCGCGCCGGGATTGCCGCCGCGAACTACACCAGTCATTCGCTGCGGCGTGGCTTTGCCACTTGGGCGCATCAAAGCGGCTGGGATCTGAAATCGCTGATGAGTTACGTCGGCTGGAAAGACATGAAATCCGCCATGCGCTATGTTGAGGTCAGCCCATTCCAGGGAATGGCTCGGATTATGGATAAACCGGATCAACCGTAGAGATCGTTTTCTTCTATTAATACAGCCAGCTAATAGCGAAAACAAATCAGCAGTATCAGGTTTGCCAATGAGCCTTCCGTCGAGTGAGTGGGTAGGATTCACCCATCAACTTCATAACCCCTGACGGAGAGTCATCGATGCCTATCATCAACAGCCAAGTAAAACCGTTCAAAGCTACCGCGTTCAAAAACGGCGACTTCGTTCAAGTCTCGGATGCTGACTTGAAAGGCAAGTGGTCCGTTGTGTTCTTCTACCCAGCCGACTTCACCTTCGTGTGCCCAACCGAGCTGGAAGACCTGGCCGATAACTACGCTGAGTTCAAGAAGCTGGGCGTGGAAATCTACAGCGTTTCGACCGACACCCACTTTGCTCATGCTGCCTGGCACAACACTTCGCCAGCCATCGGCAAAATCGAATACACCATGATCGGCGACCCGACCCACGTCATCTCGCGCAACTTCGACGTGCTGATCGAAGAAGCTGGTCTGGCTGACCGTGGCACCTTCGTGATCAACCCTGAAGGCCAGATCAAAATCGTTGAACTGAACGATGGCGGCGTTGGCCGTGACGCTTCCGAGCTGCTGCGCAAAATCAAGGCTGCTCAGTACGTCGCTGCACACCCAGGCGAAGTTTGCCCGGCCAAGTGGAAAGAAGGCGAGGCCACTCTGGCTCCGTCGCTGGACCTGGTCGGCAAGATCTAAGTCTGTGACATGCAACGCAGGGCGGCACGCCGCACCTTCTTAAGTTAGCTGCACCGCCCAATAAAAATGCCCGGGCGAGATTCGCTCGGGCTTTTTTTCGCCTCAAATAAAGGAAATCGCCCGTATGTTGGACGCCAATCTTAAAGCCCAGTTGAAATCGTACCTGGAACGGGTCACCCAACCGATCGAGATCGTTGCATCCCTCGACGACGGTGCGAAATCCCGTGAAATGTTGGACCTGCTGAAAGACGTTGCCAGTCTTTCGAGCCAGATTACCTTGATCGACAGCGGTGACGATGCCCGCAAGCCATCGTTCTCGATCAATCGCCCCGGAGCCGACATCAGCCTGCGTTTTGCCGGCATCCCGATGGGCCACGAATTCACCTCGCTGGTGCTGGCGCTGCTGCAAGTCGGCGGCCACCCATCGAAAGCCAGTGCTGAAGTGATAGAGCAGATTCGCTCGCTCAAAGGCGAATTCACCTTCGAGACTTACTTCTCGCTGTCTTGCCAGAACTGCCCGGACGTCGTCCAGGCGCTGAACCTGATGGCCGTGCTCAACCCGAACATTCGCCACGTCGCCATCGACGGCGCGCTGTTCCAGGACGAAGTCAACGATCGCAAGATCATGGCCGTACCGAGCATCTACCTGAACGGTGAAAACTTCGGCCAGGGCCGCATGGGCCTGGAAGAAATTCTCGCCAAACTCGACACCGGCGGCATCGTGCGTCAGGCCGAGAAGATCAGCGCCAAGGATGCCTTTGATGTGCTGGTCGTTGGTGGTGGCCCGGCCGGTGCTTCGGCGGCTATTTATGCCGCACGTAAAGGCATCCGCACCGGTGTCGCGGCTGAACGCTTTGGCGGTCAGGTGCTCGATACCATGGCCATCGAGAACTTCATTTCCGTGCAGGAAACCGAAGGGCCGAAACTGGCCACGGCGCTGGAAGAACACGTCAAGCAGTACGACGTCGACATCATGAACCTGCAACGTGCCGACAAGCTGATCCCGGGCAAGAACGGCGAGCTGCACGAAGTCCACTTCGCCAGTGGCGCAACCCTGAAAGCCAAAAGCGTGATTCTTGCGACCGGCGCACGCTGGCGCGAAATGAACGTCCCGGGCGAGCAGGAGTACCGCAACAAGGGCGTGGCGTATTGCCCGCACTGCGATGGCCCGCTGTTCAAGGGCAAGCGCGTGGCGGTGATCGGCGGCGGTAACTCCGGCGTTGAAGCAGCCATCGATCTGGCCGGTATCGTGTCGCACGTAACGCTGCTGGAATTCGACGTACAACTGCGTGCCGACGCCGTGTTGCAGCGCAAGCTGCACAGCCTGCCGAACGTCACCGTGATCACCAGTGCGCAAACCACTGAAGTCACCGGCAATGGCGAGAAGGTCAACGGTCTGCGCTACAAGGACCGCACGACTGAGGAATTGCGCGCGGTTGAGCTGGAAGGCATCTTCGTACAGATCGGTCTGCTGCCGAACACCGATTGGCTGAAGGGCACCATCGAGCTGTCGCCGCGCGGCGAGATCATTGTCGACAACCGTGGCGAGACTTCGATTCCGGGGATCTTCGCAGCAGGTGACGTGACGACTGTGCCGTACAAGCAGATCGTGATCGCAGTGGGCGAGGGCGCCAAGGCTTCGCTGAGTGCGTTCGATCACTTGATCCGGACTTCGGCACCGGCGTAAGCCTCAGGCCTGAAATGAAAAAACCCATGAGCGATCATGGGTTTTTTTATGCCTGGCACAAATCCATGTGTAGGAGTGAGCCTGCTCGCGAAAGCGGATTGTCATTCAACGATACGTTGGCTGAACGGACGCCTTCGCGAGCAGGCTCGCTCCCACAATGGATTTATATCGTCAGTTACAGCGGCGCAGGCTGAATGATTTCGACCCAGTAGCCATCCGGATCCTTGATGAACGCCAGGCTCTTCATCCGGCCATCGGTCAGACGCTTCTGGAAATCACAGCCCAACTCTTCAAAGCGTGCACATGCAGCGACGATATCCGGCACAGAGATGCAGATGTGGCCGAAGCCGCGCGGGTCGGTGTTGCCGTTGTGATAGGCGAAGTCGGCATCGTTTTCGGTGCCGTGGTTGTGGGTCAGTTCGAGAATGCCGGGGATCGACTTCATCCACTCGGTACGCGCAGCGGCATCGGCCGGGATTTGCGCTTTATCGACCAGTGCGAGGAAGTACAGGCTGAACTCGGCTTCCGGGAAATCACGCTTCTCGACCAGCGAGAAACCCAGCACACGGGTGTAGAAATCCAGCGACTTGGTGATGTCCTTCACGCGCAGCATGGTGTGGTTGAACACGAAGTTGCGGGTTGCGCTGTCTGGCGTGGCAGTCACGCCTGGAAAAGTGTTCAGTTCGTTGAGGCTCATGGGCCCTCCAATAACAATGGGCGAGTGAATGGGCGCAATGATACGCATGCTGGCCGGCATCGCCAAATGCAACGCGGGCTTGCCCTGCGCGAGGGCGGGGCTCAGACTTTGCCTTCTGTCTACGAGTGCGTCCGGCAATGATCCGACTGTTTAAATCCGTGTTTGTTTGTTTTGCCTTGTCGTCGGCTGTGGCTTTCCCTGTCATGGCCGAACCGAGCATCACTTGGCCGGCGGGCTGGGAGATCGAGGCGTTGCCGGACACCGCACCGCCAGTCTCGCGACAAAGAGCGGTGAAACACGATGCCGACGGTAATCAGGTAATGGTGATGGAGTTGACCACGACCCAAGTAGAGGCGGGGCATCAGGTCAATTTGCAAGGCGTGCTGCAGGAGATGCGCAAATCCATCCAAAAGGATTTCTTTCGTAGCGGCTATCAGAGCGTCTGCAACCGAATTCATCCGGCGGCACTGGCTTCATTGACTGGCTTGGAGACAACCTGCACGGTGACCGAAAACGGTCGACACGTTTTATCCCAAACATTGGTAGTAGCCGTGGAAACAGACAAGGCTTATGTACTTTCATACGCCGGCCAGGCCGACGTTTATAAGGCAAGCGCCGACGACATACAGGCGGCGCGCAACAGCTTGAAACTATAAACGTTCGTACTAACTAGCGATTGCTTGATTGCCGGAAAGGATTAAGCACAAAGTTGGATCCCGTGCTCGGCGCAACATGAAGCAGCAAAATGTTTAGGTGTGATGATTCAGCAACGTTACACAGATGTCGAACTTGTTTGATGAAAATCATTTCATTTGTTAAATATTGTCAATAAAAAAGCCCTGCATCGAGCAGGGCTTTTTTGTTGGCGTCAGATTAACCGCGCAACCACGAATCAACGGTGGAGGCACCGTACTGTTCTTTCCAGGCTTTCAGACCGCGATGGTTGCCACCTTTGGTTTCGATCAGCTCGCCAGTGTGCGGATTCTGGTAAACCTTGACCACGCGAGCGCGACGGGTCTTCGGCGCTGCGGACTGCTGCATACCGGACTTCGCCGGGTTTGGATCGAGGATGGCGATGATGTCTTTCAGGCCTTTGCCATAGGTTTTCATCAGTCCCTGGAGCTTTTCTTCGAATTCGATTTCTTTCTTGAGCCCGGCATCATTCTTCAGCGATTCCAGCTGTTTGAGCTGTTCCTGAAGGGCCTTTTCAGCTGCGCGAAATTCAGCGAGTCTGGACAATATCTTTACTCCAATAGTGTGTTTGGCTGATACCAACCGCAAACAAAGCTATAAGCCAGTCGCCTGGAAGCGACTCGGTGATAATTGGCTCACCTGCCAGTCTGGCTCAGGTTGAAAAAATTGTAGTAGTTAATGCGACAAGAGTAAATCCTGATGTTGTCGCCATGTAACAACAATGACTATTTGTATCAATTTGGTGCGGCTGTTCGGCGGTCCGTGCTAGCTACTTAATGCTGACATAATGTGTCGATGAAATCTGCGGCAGGCATCGGTTTACCGTACAAGTAGCCCTGCAGAAACTTAACGTTATGCTCGGTCAGATAATCCGCCTGAGCCTGCGTTTCGACACCTTCGGCAACAATACCCAAGTCCAGTTTCGCGGACAGCTCGATGATGGAATCGAGAATATGCCTCGATAACGCGTCTATTCCGATCATGGCCACGAAGCTCTGATCGATTTTCAGAAAGTCGACATTGAAGGTGCGCAGATAACCAAGGCTCGAGTGCCCCGTACCGAAGTCGTCGATCGCGATTTTTACACCCAATGCGTGCAACTGCTCGAAGAGCTGCAAAGTGATGTCGTTCGGCTCGATCAGCTCGCGCTCGGTCAGTTCCAGCACCAGCTCCACGCTGCCTGGCTCAAATGCTGCCAGAAGATCGCGACAGTCCTCAACCAGCTCCAGGTCCTGGCAATGGCTGGCAGTGATGTTGATGCCTATATGAAACGGTTTGTCGAAGGTTGCCGTTTGTGGGCCCAGCAGGACGGCCGTCTGTTGCATCAGAGAGCGGGTCATGGGCACGATCAACCCGGAGTGCTCGGCAAACGGAATGAAGAGATCCGGACGCACCAGCCCCTCTTTCGGATGATTCCAGCGCATCAGTACTTCGGCGCCGGACCATCGCTTGGTGTCGGCGTGAACCACCGGTTGGAAGTACGCAATGAACTCGCCGGCTTCCAGCGCGCGCAGCATTTCGTGGCTGGGCGAGGTTGAGCGTTTCTGCACGAAGTGGCCAATGGCACCGGAAACTGCGCCGAAGAAAATCAACAGGCTGAACAGGGGTGGATACTCAGCCGCCATGTAACGCCAGGTTTCACCCTCGTGGTAACCAGCCGAGACGCTGAAGCCATAACGCGCGGATTCCAGCACGCTATGCGCTACCGGCAATGCCGGCAGCGGCCCCTGGTGAACTTGGCCGTCGGCGGTCAGCCAGTTATCGCCCACTTGCAACATCAGTAACGTCTGGCGGCCGATCAGGCGCAGGATATTGCTCAGGTGATAACCATCAAGGGTGGTCAGTGCGCCACCAGGACCGTCGCTGAGACGATAGATAAGCAATGCCGTATCGGGTGTCACCGGATTGCCATTCATCAGCCATAGTTTGCCCTCGTGGTAGTCCCCGGCATTGACAGCTTCCTTGAACTGGCCGAACAGTGAGCTGCAATAGAGATTGTTCTCCCAGACCAGATTGGTCGAGCGCACGAAAGGGCGACGGGTCACCTGTTCGCGCAAGGCCAGTTTGACTTCTTCACAGTCTTTCCCCGCTAACGGCAACAGGATTCGCGCCGCCTCGGCGGTGTTGTCGAGCATCAGCTCGAACTGGCGTAAAGCTTGCTCGGCAGTTTGCGCAGCGCTTTGCTCCAGAGTGCGTTCGGCCTGCATATAGAGGATCGCACTGCCCAGCACGATTGGCAGCAGACCGCTGAGCAAGGTGACGACGATGCGGGTGCTGCGCTTGCGGCGGGATCTTGCAGTCAGCGGCATGGATACATCCTGTGGCTTCGGAATCGGGCCCTCGGTAAACAATCGAGCCAGAGGGATAATAGATGGCAGATGGCTCTTGTGCCGTACGCACAAAAAGGGATTTTATACAGAGGGCAGACAGGCATGGTTACGCTGTGTAGAATCGGGTTACGCATACAATAATAATCGTCTTCTGGCAGCAGAAGCCTCGCCCGCAAGAGCTTTGGGTCGACAATGAAGATATTCGGGTTTCAACTGATCTACGGAGACTTCCTCGCCCGCAGCGTGCGTGGCATCTCCTGCGCGCCTCCTTGCACATCACTTTCCTGACAAATAACCCTGGTTAATTGATAAGAAATGATGAGGCGTCACCATGGCAGATTTATACGAAAATCCAATGGGCCTGATGGGCTTTGAGTTCATCGAGTTCGCAGCGCCGACTCCCGGCACCCTGGAACCGATCTTCGAGATCATGGGCTTCACCAAGGTCGCGACCCACCGCTCCAAGAACGTGCACCTGTATCGTCAGGGCGCGATCAACCTGATCCTCAACAACGAACCCAACAGCGTCGCCTCGTACTTCGCTGCCGAACACGGTCCGTCCGTTTGCGGCATGGCGTTCCGCGTCAAGGATTCGCAGAAAGCCTATTCCCGCGCGCTCGAACTCGGCGCTCAGCCGATCCACATCGAAACCGGTCCGATGGAGCTGAGCCTGCCGGCGATCAAAGGCATTGGCGGCGCGCCGCTGTACCTGATCGACCGTTTCGGCGAAGGCAGCTCGATTTACGATATCGACTTCGTATTTATCGAAGGCGTTGATCGCAATCCGGTCGGCGCCGGCCTGAAGATCATCGACCACCTGACCCACAACGTGTATCGCGGTCGCATGGCCTATTGGGCGAACTTCTACGAGAAGCTGTTCAACTTCCGTGAAATCCGTTACTTCGACATCAAGGGCGAATACACCGGCCTGACGTCCAAAGCCATGACCGCACCGGACGGCATGATCCGCATCCCGCTCAACGAAGAGTCGTCCAAGGGCGCCGGGCAGATCGAAGAGTTCCTGATGCAGTTCAACGGCGAAGGCATCCAGCACGTTGCGTTCCTCACCGATGACCTGATCAAAACTTGGGATCAGTTGAAGAAAATCGGTATGCGCTTCATGACCGCGCCACCGGACACCTACTACGAAATGCTCGAAGGGCGCCTGCCGAATCACGGCGAGCCGGTTGACCAGTTGCAGTCGCGCGGTATCCTGCTCGACGGCGCGTCGGAGCAGGGCGACAAGCGTCTGCTGCTGCAGATTTTCTCGGAAACCCTGATGGGCCCGGTGTTCTTCGAGTTCATCCAGCGCAAAGGCGACGATGGTTTCGGCGAAGGCAACTTCAAGGCGCTGTTCGAATCGATCGAGCGTGACCAGGTGCGTCGTGGTGTGCTGACCACCGAGTAATTCGCACCGGAAATAAAAAATCCCGGCCTGCAGAGATGCAGGGCCGGGATTTTTTTGCTTCATACAAAACCTGTGGGAGCGAGCCTGCTCGCGAATGCGGTCTTTCATTCAACAGTCATGTTGACTGGTCTGACGACTTCGCGAGCAGGCTCGCTCCCACATTTGTCTTGTGTTGCATTCAAGAGCGTCGTTGGCGCGTCAAGTGTTTGAAGCCCTCGAAAACCAGCACCACCACCGCCAGCCAGATGGGGATGTAGGTCAGCCATTCTCCCGGCTTGATGCTTTCCCCCAACAACAACGCCACCGCGAGCAACAACACCGGTTCCACATAACTCAACAAACCAAACAGACTGAACGGCAACAGGCGGCTGGCGATGATGTACACCACCAGTGCCGAGGCACTGATCAGGCCGAGCAGCGGAATCAGCCACATCAGCCCCGGATATTGATCGAACACCGCCAGCCCTTGTTCACCACCTTGCACAAGCCAGTAGGCGATGGGCAGCATCAGGGTCATGTCGACCCACAGGCCACCCAGGTTGTCGGTCTTCAGGTATTTGCGCAGCACGAAGTACAGCGGATAACCGACCACGACCACCAGTGTCGCCCAAGAAAAGCCGCCAACCTGATACAACTCGTTCACCACGCCGAGGCTGGCGAAAAACACTGCGATTTTCTGCAGATAAGACAGGCTCTCGCCGTAGGCAATCCGCCCGGTCAGCACCATCGCCAGTGGCAACAGGAAATAGCCCAGCGACACATCCAGGCTGTAGCCATTGAGCGGCGCCCACATAAATAGCCACAGCTGTACGCCGAGCAGGGCGGACGAAACCAGCAGCCCGGCGATCAGTTTTGGCCTGGCCGCCATCAATCGGAACAGCTCCAGCACCCGCCGCCATTCCCCGGACACCAGCATGAACAAGGTCATGCACGGCACGGTCAGGAGCATGCGCCAGCCGAAGATTTCCACGCCGCTCAGAGGCGTCAGCAGCGACGTGTAGTAATACATGACGGCAAACAGCACCGAGGCCGAAACCGATAAAGCGATACCTTTAGACAAACTGCCCTCGCGGCGTGAAGGTGAACGGGGCGCGCAGGATACGTGGTTTTTGTGCTGAATATTGAGCGCATGCTCATTATTCGAAACATCTCGCGCTCATTCGGTCGTGCGAACCTCGTCAAAAGATGCTGGCAGTTGCAGCATAGATGGCAAATGGACCGGCGTTAGTGGTCGCCGCCTGGATTGCTCTTGAATGGATTGCCAAAGTGCTCGAGGTACAGCTCACCGAATTTGTACGAGGCGTAATCGGACACGTGGCCGATGTCGCGGTACACCGGCACGCCATCGACGCTGGTCAGGCACGTACCGTCCTGGCATTGCACTTTTTTTGGATCAAGGACGATCAATTGTGGATATTCAACCTGCAGCTCGCCGAAAAGTCTGGTCAGGAAGGGATCCTCAAGGCCTGACCATGTCACCGCAGCACATGAACGGCTTTGTTCAGCGCTGCCGAGCATCCCGCGCAACTTGACCTGTCTGAGCAGGCATTCGTTGATTCTGGCGGGCATGGGCAATGTACTCATCAGCACAATCGGCGTGGCACCCGAGTCGACGATGATGTCCAGTGCCTGGCGAACCGCTACCTCAAGTCGTTGCTGCGTCAGTTCCAGGCTGCGTGGGTCATCAGGCTTGGTGACAATCGTCGCGGTGAGGTACGCCTCCCAGAACTGGCCGATGATCACATACTGGAAATGGCTGTCCGCAATCAGGTCGTAATAGCGTTGGGCAGCCGTATGGCACTTTTCATAAAGCGCGTTTTTGGCCTTGTACCAGTCGTAGAGATAGATGCCGGGCAAGGTCAGACAGGCCGGATAACCTTGGGCAAGAACCGACAGGCCGGCATCCTTGGCCAGCGTCTCGACAAATCCCCAATAGTGATTCGAATAGGAATCTCCGATCAGCAAAGCCTGCGACTCGGCCAGCGGAGCGCCCAGGACGCAGTCAGGATCAACCTTTTCGCTGTTACCCAGGCAATCCTCACGATGGCTCGGTACGTACGCCTTTAACGTGCTGAACATCGCGATCGAATCTTCACCAAAACGGTTCGGCCATCCGTCATGATTCCTGCCGGCGGAGTGAAGCAGAGACAGGCCGATGGCGGGCAGCAGCATCAACAGCAGTACGGTCTTTCCGAATCCGGCCCGAACCTTGCGAAACCTGTTTTCGATAAGCCAGAAGGAGAGGTAGCCCATCGCGAACGTGGCGGCGAAATAGCTGACTGTCACCGCTGGGCTCAGATCGACGCCCAGGTAGGCCAGCACCGCCAGAATCGGCCAATGCCACAGATACAGCGAGTAGGAAAGCGTGCCAATGAACACCAGCGGTTTGAATGCAAGGACATCCGAGGTGATGCTCACATTACCTATGCCGCGAACCAGCAGCAGCGCCGTGGCGACGCATACCGCGACCGCATGATAGTTGGGGAATCCGCTGAGGATATCGTCCTGGACCGCACAATAGGCGATCGTGACCAGTGCAACCGCGCAAATGAGCGAAGCGCTGGCACGACTCAGGCGAAACCTGTCCGCGCTGAACATGACGGCGCACGACCCCATCATCAATTCGAAGATGCGCGCGGTAAAAAAGTAATAGTTCAGGTCGGGAGCGACCTGCGACAAGTACAGCGCCATCGCCGTGGCTGCAAGGGTCAAACCCAGCACTGCGCTGCTCAAAGCCCGTTTCGCCACATAGCGATGCAGCAGCCAGATACCCAACGGTAGCAGCAGGTACCACTGCCATTCGATCGCCAGCGACCAGGTGTGCAACAGCGGAAGACTGGCGGCATCGGGCGTGGCGTAACCAGAAGTCACCTTGGAAAAATACTGGTTGGAAATCAGTAATGAGGTGTACTTTTCGCTTTTCAGGAAGTCGACGTAGTCATCGGGCAGATAAAGCAGTGTGGTAACCAGCAAGGTCACAACCAACAGCGCAACAACGGCCGGTTGCAAGCGCCAGATGCGCCTGACGTAAAACCCCTTGAAGCTGAACGTGCCGTTCTCCAGCGACTTC